>NZ_CP192040.1:0-2740000 GCF_050942905.1 Micromonospora sp. CA-246542
ACGACACTCGGCAACGCCCGGTCGGTGCGGTACGTCTCGACCGAGGAGTTCACCAACGACTTCATCAACTCGCTCCGGGACGACAAGACCAGCGCGTTCCAGCGGCGCTACCGCGACGTCGACATCCTGCTGATCGACGACATCCAGTTCCTGGAGAACCGCGAGCGCACGCAGGAGGAGTTCTTCCACACCTTCAACACCCTGCACAACGCCAACAAGCAGATCGTGATCACGTCCGACCGGTCGCCGAAGCAGTTGGCCACGTTGGAGGACCGGCTGCGGACGCGCTTCGAGTGGGGGCTGCTGGCCGACATCCAGCCGCCGGACCTGGAGACGCGGATCGCGATCCTGCAGAAGAAGGCGGCACAGGAGCGCCTCTACGCCCCGCCGGACGTGCTGGAGTTCATCGCCTCCCGGGTGTCGAACTCGATCCGGGAGTTGGAGGGCGCGCTGATCCGGGTGACCGCGTTCGCCAGTCTCACCCGCTCGACCGTGGAGTTGTCGCTCGCCGAGGAGGTGCTGCGGGACTTCATCCCGGACGGCGCCGGCCCGGAGATCACGGCGGACCAGATCATGGTCTCCACGGCCGACTACTTCGGCGTGAGCCTGGAGGATCTGCGCGGCCAGTCCCGCTCGCGCGTCCTGGTCAACGCCCGCCAGGTCGCCATGTACCTGTGCCGGGAGCTGACCGAGTTGTCGTTGCCGAGGATCGGGCAGGCCTTCGGTGGCCGGGACCACACCACTGTCATGCACGCGGACCGCAAGATCCGCCAGCAGATGGCCGAGCGGCGCTCGCTCTACAACCAGATCGCCGAGCTGACCAACCGGATCAAGCAGAACACCTGAGGGGTACGACGCCGCACGACTCCGCAGGACACGCCCGGCCGGATCTCCGGCCGGGCGTTCTTCTTTGGACGCCGCAACGCCGCGACCCGACTCCGGACGGTGTTCGCTTCGGGGTCGGCGGCACGGATTTCGCCGCCAGACGAGGGCCTCGGCTTGACCCTCGACATGGTGTAGGCCACAGGATCGGTGCCGTGTCCACCTCGAACCTCACTCGTTGTCCACAACTCGTTATCCACAACTCGTTATCCACCGTCGGTGGATAACTACGGTCGGTCCCGCCTCGGTTACCCACAGGCTGTGGAGAAACCCTGTGTACGACGCTGTGGACGCCTGGGGACAACGCCGAAGTTATCCACCGAAGATCGTCGAGGTGTGTACGAGCTGTTGAAGGTTCTGGGGACAACGCCAATGGTGATCTTCTCGGCCGTCCACAACCTTGGGGAGAAAGTCGGTGGATTACCGGTGGACAACCGGTGGACAACGGTGGACAACCGGCCCGCGCCGCCGGGCTGTGGACAGGTGACGCGGTTTCACACCCGGTTCTCCACAGCCAACTCACCGGTGGATAACCTGTCTGAGCTGCGCAGACCCGAGTTCTCCACAGTTTGCACAGGTGCGATGAAGACGATGGGTTATCTCTTCTAAGAGAACAAAAACCAATCATCACCGTTGGGCTTTCTGTGGATCGGGCCGAACGCTGCCGGACAGGCCGGTCAGCATCGACACGATCCATGGGGTCGGGCGCACAGCCGATGTCCCCGCGCCCTAAGGTGCGATGGACACCCGCACGGTCGGGCGGGACGGTAGGCAGCGGTCGGCATGAGAGAGTTGTCGCTGACGTCGACGCGGAGGCATTGATGAAGTTCCGAGTGGAGCGCGACGCGCTCGCCGAGGCCGTGGCGTGGACCGCGAAGAGCCTGCCCAACCGGCCGTCCGTACCGGTGCTCGCCGGGGTGATGCTCCGGGTCACCGACGGCAACCTGCGGGTCTCCGGTTTCGACTACGAGGTCTCCAGCCAGGTGACCGTCGAGGTGCAGGGTGACGCCGATGGCGCCGCGCTGGTCTCCGGCCGCCTGCTCGCCGAGATCACCAAGGCGCTGCCGGCCAAGCCGGTCGACATCGCCGCGGTCGGCGCCCACCTCGAGCTGGTCTGCGGCAGCGCGCGGTTCACCCTGCCCACCATGCCGGTGGAGGACTACCCCGCCCTGCCCGAGATGCCGCAGAGCGCCGGCACCGTCGACGCCGCGGCCTTCGCCACGGCGGTCGCCCAGGTGGCCATCGCGGCCGGCCGCGACGAGACGCTGCCGATGATGACCGGCGTCCGCGTCGAGCTCTCCGGCAGCACGCTGTCGATGCTCGCCACCGACCGGTACCGGCTGGCGCTGCGCGAGATCCAGTGGCGCCCCGACGACCCCGAGGTCAGCATCAACGCGCTGGTCCCGGCCCGCACCCTGAACGACACCGCCAAGGCGCTCGGTCCGCTGGGCGGCGAGGTCACCCTCGCCCTCGCCCAGGGCGCGGCGGGTGAGGGCATGGTCGGCCTCGCCGGTGGCACCCGTCGCACCACGAGCCGGTTGCTCGACGGCGCCAACTACCCGCCGGTGCGCTCGCTCTTCCCGGCCACCCACAATGCCGAGGCGCGGGTGTCGGTGAGCACGCTGATCGAGGTGGTCAAGCGGGTCGCCCTGGTGGCCGAGCGGACCACGCCGGTGCTGCTCAGCTTCAGCGCCGACGGCCTGGTGGTCGAGGCCGGCGGCTCCGAGGAGGCACGGGCCAGCGAGGCGATGGAGGCCACCTTCACCGGTGACCCGCTCACCATCGGCTTCAACCCCCAGTACCTCATCGACGGCCTGGCAAACCTGGGGGCGCAGACCGCCATGCTCTCGTTCGTCGACGCTTTCAAGCCGGCGGTGATCTCACCCGCTGGCGAGGATGGTGAGGTCATTCCGGGGTATCGGTACCTCATCATGCCGATCCGCGTCTCTCGCTGATCGGCCCAGCAACACCAGATCCACGGAGGTAGGAACAAATGCAGCTCGGCCTGGTAGGACTCGGCCGGATGGGCGGCAACATGCGCGAGCGGTTGCGGGCTGCCGGCCACGAAGTGGTCGGATTCGATCACAACCCGCAGCTGAGCGACGCGGCTAACCTCGCCGAGCTGGCACAGAAGCTCGAATCGCCGCGTGCCGTCTGGGTCATGGTGCCGGCCGGCGTCACCGATGCCACGATCGACGAACTCGCCGAGGTGCTCGGGGACGGCGACATCATCATCGACGGCGGGAACTCCCGCTTCAGCGACGACGCTCCCCGTGCCGAGCGGCTGAACGCGCGCGGTATCGGCTACGTGGACGTCGGCGTCTCCGGCGGCGTGTGGGGCCGGCAGAACGGCTACGGCCTGATGGTCGGCGGCGCCCAGGAGCACGTCGACCGGCTCATGCCGATCTTCCAGGCGCTCAAGCCCGAGGGCGAGTTCGGCTTCGTGCACGCCGGCCCCGTGGGCGCCGGCCACTACTCGAAGATGGTGCACAACGGCATCGAGTACGGCCTGATGCACGCCTACGCCGAGGGCTACGAGCTGCTGACCGCCTCCGAGCTGGTGACCAACGTCCCCGGCGTGTTCAAGTCGTGGCGCGAGGGCACCGTCGTCCGCTCCTGGCTGCTCGACCTGCTGGACCGGGCTCTCGACGAGGACCCGGAGCTGGCCGACCTGAGCGGCTACACCGAGGACACAGGCGAGGGGCGCTGGACGGTCGACGAGGCGGTCCGGCTCGCCGTACCGCTGAACGTCATCACCGCCTCCCTGTTCGCCCGGTTCCAGTCGCGACAGGACGACTCACCCGCCATGAAGGCCGTCGCCGCGCTGCGCCAGCAGTTCGGCGGCCACGCCGTCCACAAGCGCTGAGCGGTATCCACAACCTGTGTACGTCCGCCGGCTGGAACTGGTCGACTTCCGCTCGTACGAGCGGGTCGCCGTCGACCTCCAGCCGGGGGCGAACGTCCTGATCGGCGCCAACGGTGTCGGCAAGACCAACCTCGTCGAGGCGCTCGGTTACGTGGCGACCCTGGACTCGCACCGGGTCGCCACGGACGCGCCGTTGGTCCGGATGGGCGCCTCCTCGGCGGTGATCCGCTGCGCGGTCGTACACGACGGGCGGGAACTGCTGGTCGAGCTGGAGATCGTGCCGGGGCGGGCCAACCGCGCCCGACTGGGCCGATCTCCCGCCCGGCGGGCGAGAGACGTGCTCGGGGCGCTGCGGCTGGTGCTGTTCGCCCCGGAGGACCTGGAGCTGGTCCGGGGCGACCCGGCCGAGCGTCGCCGCTACCTCGACGATCTCCTGGTCAACCGGCAACCCCGCTACGCGGGCGTACGCGCCGACTACGACCGGGTGGTCAAGCAGCGCAACGCCCTGCTGCGCACCGCGTACCTCGCCCGCAAGACCGGCGGCTCCCGGGGAGGCGACCTGGGCACCCTCGCGGTGTGGGACACCCACCTGGCCCAGCACGGCGCGGAGCTGCTCGCCGGCCGGCTGGAACTGGTCGCCGCGCTCACCCCGCACGTCGCCAAGGCGTACGACGCGGTCGCCGCCGGCCAGGGCGCGGCCGGCATCGCCTACCGGCCGACGGTCGAACTGGCCGAACCGACCACCGACCGGGCCACGCTGGCCGAGGCGCTGACCGCCGCGCTCGCCGCCTCGCGGTCCGCCGAGATCGAACGGGGCACCACGCTCGTCGGGCCACACCGGGACGAGCTGGCCCTGTCGCTCGGCCCGCTGCCGGCCAAGGGGTACGCGAGCCACGGCGAATCCTGGTCGTTCGCGCTCGCGCTGCGACTCGCCGGGTACGACCTGCTGCGCGCGGACGGCATCGAACCCGTCCTGGTGCTCGACGACGTCTTCGCCGAGTTGGACGCCGGTCGTCGGGAACGGCTGGCGGAACTGGTCGGCGGGGCGAGTCAACTGCTGGTCACCTGTGCCGTGGACGACGACGTTCCGGCCGCGTTGCGGGGCACCCGTTACCAGGTCGGCGAGGGGACGGTACGGCATGTCGGATGAGCCAGAGACCCGGCCGGCGCGCGCCACGTCCACCGGCAGCGGCCGGCAGGCCGGGGATGCCGCCGGCGGGCGTACTCCACCGGCCGGGGCGACCGAGGGGCAGCCGGAGGGGCCCAGCGGCCCGGAGTTGGCGCGGGCGGTGCTCGACGCCGCGCTGTCCCGCCGCCAGGCGGCAGCGCGCACCCGGCGTACCCCGGTGGTGGCGCCGACGGCGCTGGCGGCTCGGGACGGCGGCTGCGTGGCTACTCGGGCCCCGGGCCCGACCCGCGCGACCCACAGCCCCTGGGCGCGGTGCTGAACCGGCTGGTGAAGGCGCGGGGCTGGCAGCAGCCCGCGGCGGAGGCCACCGTGTTCGGCGCGTGGGAGCGGGTGGTCGGTGCGGAGGTCGCCCAGCACAGCCGGCCGGTCAAGCTGGAAAACGGCGAGTTGACCGTGGAGGCGCGCTCGACGGCCTGGGCCACCCAGTTGCGGCTGCTGGCCGGCTCGCTGCTCAAGCAGATCGCCCAGGAGGTCGGCCACAACGTGGTGCGCAAGCTGCACATCCACGGCCCGGCCGCGCCGTCCTGGCAGAAGGGTCCACGGCGGGTGCGCGGGCGGGGACCGCGCGACACGTACGGCTGAGCCGGCCTACTCAGCGCCGCCGCTGCGCCTCCCGGGCCGCCCGCTTTCGCTCGCGTTGTTCCTGCGTGTAGCGCTTGCGCTCGGCCAGGTCACGTTTCCACGCCTCGCGGGCGGCCGTCGAACCGCCCTGCACCGCGCCCTGCACGCCGTCGGCCGGCCCGGCGAAGTGTCGGAAGGCCCAGCTCAGGAGTCGACCGCCCTCGCCCGGTGCCCTGGTGGTCGCGCCGTCCTCGCTCATCTGCCGCCCCTCCCACGTGCCGTCGCTCCAAGGTTGCCGCACCAATGGTTGGTGTACCAACGATCGGTACGATAGTTGCCGTGCGCGAGGAGAGCAACCGATGAGTGACCAACCGCAGGGCACCGATCCGCTGGCGCTGGAGCAGCAGGTCTGCTTCGCCCTGTCGGTCGCGGCACGCAGCGTGGTGGCCGTCTACCGGCCCCTGTTGGAGCCGATGGGCCTGACCCACCCGCAGTACCTGGTGATGCTGGCGCTCTGGCAACACGCCCCGCTGTCCGGCCGTGTCCTCAGCCGCCTGTTGCAGCTCGACCCGGGCACCCTGTCACCCCTGCTCAAGCGGCTCGAAGCGGCCGGCTACCTGCGCCGGGAACGGGACACCGCCGACGAGCGCAGCCTCGCCGTCACCCTCACCGCCAGCGGCGTGGCCCTGCGCGCCCAGGCCGAGCGGATCCCGGCCGCGATCGTCCAGCGCCTCGGACTGCCCGTCGAGGACCTGCAACACCTGCACGCGGCGCTCACCCAGGTGATCGCCGCCGCCAACCGCCCCGCCGGCCCGGAGGCTCAGGCGTCGGCGTAGACGGCGAAGCCGCGCTCGGCGCACCGCCGGTAGAACGCCGCCAGCACGCCCAGCTCCGCGCAGGTGAAGTTCCACTGCGGCGGATCACCGCTCTCGTCGCGCAACGCGTCGAGCCGGGTGTCCAGCCAGCGCAGCTGCTGCTCCGCCAGCCGACCGTCGCCCAGCAGCGCCCGCAGCACCGTACTCACCGAGTCGAAGGTCACCGTCTCGCCATACTCCCGGTGCCCGGCCACGAACCGTTCGATGCCCCCGGCGATCCAGGCGCAGCCGTCCGGATCGATCACCGGGTCCTCGTCCTCGGCCGCGGCGTCTGTGGCGTACAACACACCTTCAAGGCCGAGCAGGAGATCCACCAGCTCGGTGTAGGCGGTCGCCCGGACGGTGCCGGTCTTCGCGATCAGCTCGGCCAGCGCCGCAGTCGGCGCGGAGATCCGTGGCAGGTCGACGATCTCGCCGAAGTCGACGAACTCGGCCGGCGCCACCGGATCATAGAAGCGGCCGGTCCGCGGCCACTGCACCGCGACGTTGTCCAGCCCCATCTGTCACCTCTTAGAGAGCACGTGTCGGGTCGATCGGGTCGATCGTCCCGGTTCCGACCGCTAAAGATCAAGGCCGCTTCCGGGGCGCCGCAAACGTACGGCACGGACGATCCGACCGCGACCCCCGACCCGCCCGAGCGCGGGTCAACCTGTCTGGGGGCGGCGCGTCCGAACAGGGCGTGGCGTGTGGGGGGAGTCGAGGGTAACGGGGTTCTGCCGGCTACGGACATCTCAGCCGCCTCGTTGAGGGTGCCGAGTGGTGGTTCTGTCTCCCGCGCACAGTAGGATTGACAGCGAGACGAAGACCCGGTGCGGGCGAGCGACGGGGCCGGTGGCCCCAGGTCATTCTCCACTCCGAGTCGAGCCGATCGCGATCCGCGGGCGACCGCGGCGACCGGCGCGTTCCCGCTGTCCGGAGGTCTCCGGCACCGGTCCGCGCGCCGACGTCGCGTCCTGTCCCGCCGAACCCGCGCCCGACGCGCCCCACCGGCGCCGACGACGCGAGAAAGTGGCCGAGGGTGGCAGCGCAGGACAAGCAGGAGTACGGCGCAGAGTCGATCACCGTTCTCGAAGGTCTGGAGGCGGTTCGCAAGCGGCCCGGTATGTACATCGGGTCCACCGGCGAGCGCGGTCTGCACCACCTCGTCTGGGAGGTCGTCGACAACGCGGTCGACGAGGCGATGGCCGGCTACTGCGACACCATCGATGTGGTGCTGCTCGCCGACGGTGGGGTCCAGGTCACCGACAACGGCCGTGGCTTCCCGGTCGACCTGCACCCGAAGCTCAAGAAGCCGGGCGTCGAGGTCGCACTGACCGTGCTGCACGCGGGTGGCAAGTTCGACGGCAAGGCGTACGCGGTCTCCGGCGGCCTGCACGGCGTCGGCGTCTCCGTGGTGAACGCGCTGTCGACGAAGATGGCAGTGGTGATCCACAAGTCCGGCTTCGTCTGGCGGCAGCAGTACACCCACTCCAAGCCATCCACGCTGGAGAAGGGCGAGACCACCGACCGCACCGGCTCTGCGGTCTCCTTCTGGCCCGACGCGGACGTCTTCGAGACGATCGACTTCGACTTCCAGACCATCTACCGACGCCTGCAGGAGATGGCCTTCCTCAACCGGGGCATCACCATTCACCTGCTCGACGAGCGGGTCCCCGAGAACGAGGACGGCAAGACCCGCGAGGTCACCTTCCGCTACGACGGCGGTATCGCCGACTTCGTCCGACACCTCAACGCCTCGAAGAACCCGATGCACAAGACGGTGGTCGAGTTCGAGGCCGAGGAGGAGGGCATGTCCCTCGAGATCGCCATGCAGTGGAACGAGTCGTACGGCGAGTCGGTCTACACCTTCGCCAACAACATCAACACGCATGAGGGCGGCACCCACGAGGAGGGCTTCCGCTCCGCGCTGACCAGCGTGGTCAACCGGTACGGCACCGACAAGAAGCTGCTCAAGGGCGACGAAAAGCTCTCCGGCGAGGACATCCGAGAGGGCTTGGCCGCGATCATCTCGGTCAAGCTGACCAACCCGCAGTTCGAGGGCCAGACCAAGACCAAGCTGGGCAACACCCCGGTGAAGAGCTTCGTGCAGCGGGTCTGCAACGACCGGCTGGTCGACTGGTTCGACCGCAACCCGGCCGAGGCCAAGACGATCATCCAGAAGGCGTCCCAGGCGGCCCGCGCCCGCATCGCCGCGCAGCAGGCGCGCAAGCTGGCCCGACGCAAGTCGCTGCTGGAGTCCGGCTCGATGCCGGGCAAGCTGGCCGACTGCCAGTCCACCGACCCGCGTGAGTCCGAGGTTTTCATCGTCGAGGGCGACTCGGCCGGTGGCTCGGCCAAGCAGGGTCGCGACCCGCGCACCCAGGCGATCCTGCCGATCCGCGGCAAGATCCTCAACGTCGAGAAGGCGCGGATCGACCGGGTCCTCAAGAACAACGAGGTCCAGGCGCTGATCACCGCGCTCGGCACCGGCATCCACGACGACTTCGACATGGAGAAGCTGCGGTACCACAAGGTGGTGCTGATGGCCGACGCGGACGTCGACGGCCAGCACATCCAGACGCTGCTGCTCACCCTGCTGTTCCGCTTCATGCGTCCGCTGGTCGAGCTGGGCCACGTCTACCTGGCCGCCCCGCCGCTCTACAAGATCAAGTGGAACAAGAAGGGCGACGACGCGCAGTACGCCTACTCCGACCGGGAGCGGGACGGGCTCATCGCGCTGCGCCAGCAGAAGAAGCCGAACGCCAAGCCGGACGACATCCAGCGGTTCAAGGGCCTCGGCGAGATGAACTATCCCGAGCTGTGGGAGACCACGATGAACCCGGCGACCCGCACCCTGCGTCAGGTCACGCTCGACGACGCTGCAACCGCAGACGAGTTGTTCAGCGTCTTGATGGGTGAGGATGTCGAAGCCCGCCGGTCGTTCATCCAGCGCAACGCCAAGGATGTGCGGTTCCTGGACATCTGACGGACGTCGGCGGGCCAGCCGGGCAGGATCCGGCTGGCCCGCCGGTCCACAGAGTTATCCACAGCTTGACGGCTATCCACAGCCGTTATCCACAGCACAAAAACGACTCTGAGTCTGATAAGGGTATACAGTGACCGATTCCCCCGAGTCCACACCGAACGAGCCCGAGGTCCCCACCGAGGCCATCGCCGCGGTGGTCGCGCACGACCGGATCGAACCGGTCGGGCTCGAGGTGGAGATGCAGCGCTCCTACCTCGACTACGCGATGAGCGTCATCGTCGGGCGCGCGCTGCCGGACGTCCGGGACGGGCTCAAGCCGGTCCACCGCAAGATCCTCTACGCCATGTTCGACTCCGGCTACCGCCCGGACCGTGGCTACGTCAAGTGCTCGCGCGTCGTCGGCGACGTGATGGGCCAGTTCCATCCGCACGGTGACTCGGCGATCTACGACGCGCTGGTCCGGATGGCGCAGCCCTGGTCACTGCGCTACCCGCTGGTCGACGGCAACGGCAACTTCGGCTCGCCGGGTAACGATCCGGCTGCGGCCATGAGATATACCGAATGCAAGCTCGACCCGCTGGCCATGGAGATGTTGCGGGACATCGACGAGGACACCGTCGACCTGCAGGACAACTACGACGGTCGGGCCAAGGAGCCCACCATCCTGCCGTCGCGGATCCCCAACCTGTTGGTGAACGGCTCCGAGGGCATCGCGGTCGGCATGGCCACCAAGATCCCGCCGCACAACCTGCGCGAGATCGGCGCGGCGGTGCAGTGGTGCCTGGAGCACCCGGAGGAGGACGAGGAGACCACCCTCGAGGCGCTGCTCGGCATCGTCAAGGGCCCGGACTTCCCGACCCACGGTCTGATCGTCGGCACGACGGCGATCCAGGACGCGTACCGCACCGGTCGTGGCTCGATCCGGATGCGGGCCGTGGTGGAGGTCGAGGAGGACAAGCGGGGTCGTCCCTGCCTGGTCGTCAGCGAGCTGCCCTACCAGGTCAACCCGGACAATCTCGCCGAGCGGATCGCCGAGCTGATCAAGGAGGGCAAGCTCGCGGGGATCGCCGACATCCGCGACGAGTCCTCCGGTCGTACCGGTATGCGGATCGTGCTGGTGCTCAAGCGCGACGCGGTCGCCAAGGTGGTGTTGAACAACCTCTACAAGCACACGCAGCTTCAGGAGACGTTCGGCGCCAACATGCTGGCGCTCGTCGACGGGGTGCCGCGCACGCTCAACCTGGCGCAGTTCATCCGGTACTACGTCGAGCACCAGATCGACGTGATCCGCCGGCGGACGGCGTTCCGGCTGCGCAAGGCCGAGGAGCGGGCGCACATCCTGCGCGGTCTGTCCAAGGCGCTGGACGCCCTGGACGAGGTGATCGCGCTGATCCGGCGGTCGCCGACGGTGGACGACGCCCGGCAGGGCCTGATCCGGCTGCTGGAGATCGACGAGATCCAGGCGACCGCGATCCTGGACATGCAGCTTCGTCGCCTCGCCGCCCTGGAGCGGCAGCGGATCCTCGACGACCTGGCCAAGCTCGAGATCGAGATCGCCGACCTGAAGGACATCCTCGCGAAGCCGGAGCGGCAGCGGCGGATCGTCTCGGAGGAGCTGGGCGAGATCGTCGCGAAGTGGGGCGACGATCGGCGTACGCAGATCATTCCGTTCGACGGCGAGGTCTCGATGGAGGACCTCATCGCCCGGGAGGACGTGGTCGTCACGATCACCCGGACGGGGTACGCCAAGCGGACGAAGGTCGACCTGTACCGCTCGCAGCGGCGGGGCGGCAAGGGCGTCAGTGGCGCCACGCTGCGGCAGGACGACATCGTCAGCCACTTCTTCGTGTGCTCGACCCACGACTGGATCCTGTTCTTCACGAACAAGGGCCGCGTGTACCGGGCCAAGGCGTACGAGTTGCCGGAAGCCAGTAGGGTAGCCAAGGGCCAACACGTGGCCAATCTGCTCGCCTTCCTACCGGATGAGCAGATCGCGCAGATCATCGAAATCCCGGACTACCAGGTAGCCCCCTATCTGGTACTGGCCACGAAGAACGGCCTGGTGAAGAAGACGCGGCTCGAGGAGTTCGACTCCAACCGTTCCGGCGGCATCATCGCGATCAACCTGCGCGATGAGGACGAGCTGGTCGGTGCTGCTCTCGTGGCGCCGGAGAACGACCTGCTGCTGGTCTCGAAGAAGGCGCAGGCGATCCGGTTCAACGCCTCGGACGAGGCGCTGCGGCCGATGGGTCGGGCCACCTCGGGCGTGATCGGCATGCGCTTCACGGACGACGATGTCCTACTCGCCATGGAGGTCGTCCGGGAGGGTCTGGACGTCCTGGTGGCCACGAACGGGGGTTACGCGAAACGTACCCCGATCGAGGAATACCCGGTGCAGGGCCGGGGAGGTAAGGGCGTGCTGACTGCGAAGATCACCGAACGGCGCGGTGGTCTGGTCGGTGCGGTGGTGATCGACCCGGACGACGAGTTGTTCGCGATCACCAGCAACGGTGGTGTCATCCGGACTCCGGTGAAGCCTGTACGCCGTACGCGTGACCGGAACACAATGGGGGTCAAGCTGATGGACCTCCCGGACGGCGTGACTATCGTGGCGATTGCTCGCAATGCCGACGAGCCTGACGAACAGGACTAGTTGAATGACGGAGACACAGGCGAAGTCGGGGAACACGGGGACCTCGGCCAACCCGGTCGACGAGGAGGCCGCCAAGGGCGGCACACCAGCGACCGGCCGCGCGGCCGTGGGCCGGGCCACGGTTCCCGCCGACGCGCCTGCCCCGAAATTCACCCGGGCTCCCGGCATGACACCCCCGCCGGAGCAGCCCGGCGAGGACGCGGGATCGGGTGACGCCAAGGCCGAGAAGTCGGCCGGCGAGGCAGCGACGTCCACCGGGGCGGCCCCCACGGCGGCCGCCCCGAACCCGGCGCGTCCGACGACCACGCAGCCGATCAGCACCCGACCCGGTCAGGCGACATCGACCGGGGCGACTGGCACGCAGCCCCGGATCACACCGGGTATGACGCCGCCGGATCCGGGGCGTACGTCCCCCGGTGGTCGCCCCGCCAGTGGTGGCGGCCTGCCGCCGGGGATCGGCAACGCGTCGGCCGTCGGGGCTGCCCGGGTCGGCGAGGCCGTCCGCGCCGCGCGGAGCTCGGTCAGTTCGGCGGCGTCCCGTGGGCCGCGCCGGGCCCGGCTGAACCTCAAGCGGATCGACCCCTGGTCCGTGATGAAGTTCGCGTTCGCCGTCTCGGTGGTGCTGTTCATCGTCGTGGTGGTCGCCACGTCGGTGCTCTACCTGGCGCTGGACGCGATGGGTGTGTTCCAGAGCGTCAACGACAGCCTCAGCGACCTGGTCAACGCGGGTGGTGGGCAGAGCACCAGCGGGTTCCAGATCACCGCCAAGGGCGTGATCCTCAGCTCGGCGCTGATCGGCCTGGTCAACGTGGTGCTGTTCACCGCGCTGGCCACGCTGGGCGCGTTCGTCTACAACGTCTGCGCCGACCTGGTCGGCGGGATCGAGCTGACGCTCGCCGAGCGGGACTGAGTGTGACCGGGGCGTCGGGGCCTCCGCGGAATGCGGTCGCTCCGACGCCCCGTACTCAGGTAGGTTTTGCGGGCGTCGACGACCCGGCTCGCGCGCAGTCGGACCCCGATTTGGGGCCGGCGCGGCGGATGGGTTAATCTTGCTCGTCGCTACGCGGGGCTATAGCTCAGTCGGTTAGAGCGCAGAGCTGATAACTCTGAGGTCGATGGTTCGATTCCATCTAGCCCCACCGCACATCGTCCGACGGTAGTCGAGCGCAAGGGGTTGCCCCATGTTCAAGAAGCTGCTGATCCTGGCCGGCGTCGTCGGCGTGGCTGCCGTCGTCTTCAACAAGGTCAAGGCCGCCAACGACGAGCGCGCCCTCTGGCACGAGGCGACCACCGCGCCCGACCTGCGCTGACTTCGTAGCGGCGGCGAGTCGGTCGCCGTCATTTGCGGGGCCCTAGCTCAACTGGCAGAGCACTGCCTTTGCAAGGCAGGGGTTAGGGGTTCGAGTCCCCTGGGCTCCACCCAGCGCTTTCACCGGATGATCTCGGTCCGAGTACAGCCAAGCCGGCCACGCCGTCCCCTCCTGGCCGAGAAGCCGGTCAATGGCCGAGGCAGCCTGACGAGTTCGCGCCGGCAAACGTGGCCGTAGGTGTCGGCCGTCATCCGGATGATGGAGTGCCCAACCAGCTCCATCACCGTCCGCAGCTCCTCGCCCTGGTCAAGGCAGCCCGCAAGCGGGCCGCGCCGGCCCGGCCCCGGCCCGCTGGCGACCTTCGGCCGGCATCGGCCGGGCCCGACCGGCCACCCTGAGACCTCGGGCTCCGCCCCGAACCCCGGCCCTCCTCAGAGATGCCTCCGCGCATCACCTCGCCGGGCACCACAAGGGCTACCAGGCCGGAAGGTCTACAACTGCCCGACGAGGAGATCCTCTGCCGCTACCCGGTCAGAACGGTGGCTCATCGTCAAACGCACTTGATGTGTAGGGCAGGCTCCTCGCCCAATGGTCGTATGCGTCGCTCGTCGTGGCGTTGATCAGCAAGTCAATATCGTCCCCGGTCAGACGGCCCTGTTGCCCGAGCTGCATCACGAAGGCTCGGAGCGCCATGTAGTCCTCAAGTGGCGCCCCCCGCGACCGGCCCCCGCGAACATCTCGCTGAATCTGCTTCACCGCGTCCAGCAGCTGCGCAAGGCCCTGTTCTTCCGGGTTGTTCGACGTTCTCAAGTCTTGGAGTTCGATGGCGAACGACATTGGCGTCTCGATCGGCTCGCCCTTATGAATGCTGTCGATGGCACGGCCGAGCGCCGCCTTCGCCTCCTCGACGCTGTCCAAGTCCCGATGATCCACCTGGATGGTCCGGAGGCCTGCAACGTCGAAGGGCAGCCGCTGAGAGGCGTCAATGAGCTGGATGAAGGGCTTCTGGAGGACGTGACGGACAGCCAGTTCGTAGTAGACGTTGGGGTTTGCGTCAGTGAGGTCAGCGATCACCAGCGGATCGCTCGCGATACGAGTCAAGATGTGGCTGGTAATCAGCCCGCCTTGATCCATCTCGTCGCCCCGGACGGCCACGTAGCCCTGTTTGCTCAGTACGGGACGGATGAGGTACTTCATGATCTGATTGCTTCGCCGGCGGATCTCTGAACCCGCCGGGCCTATGGGGGCGATCACGAAGCAGTCCTTGGACGGGGTATCCGCCGCAGACGCGCCTCCTGAAGGAGTGGAGTGGTCAGTCATGTCGTGCCCCCTACGTGCCCGGTCGAAGGGTCGGCCATGGACAGGAGCGGTCAGCAGCCGCTGGGTATGACAATGGCTCCCGATTTGCGTCTTCGCAGGTCAGTGGTCGGGTCCGCGCCTGGTGGCGGGTAGAGGATTCGAACCTCTGGAGCTTCCGCGACGGATTTACATCCCTACCCAAACCTGCTGCCGCCCGAGTCTAGGATGCCCGTGCGACCCGGCGCGTCCTCCGCCACGGCCGGCCCCTCAGTCCCCGTGCCAGTAGCCGGTACCCGGAACGGTCACCAGAGGGCACGAGCGGTCCCGCACATCCTGCCCTGACTTGGCCCACCAGGTCCTTGTCAGTCGTGATCTTCGTCCTTCCAAACTGACGCTCGCTGCTAGGCGAAGTACTCCTCAGCCAGATTGGTGATCGTGCGCCATCCCCACACTCGGTGGACCGCTCCGATGTGCAATGTATCGGGGTCATCAGCGACCAGGCCGTCCAGGTCGAGGGGGCGAATACCCAGCACCTCGCCGCCGGCGTTGGTGATCGCCTCGAACCGCGACTTGGCTTGCTCAAGGACCGGACGACCGGCGATCTGTTCCGAGGTAGGAGGCTCCTGACCCAGCCAATCCATCAGCCCGACGACTACACCAACCCGGTCTCTCGGCCCGAAGGCCGGCACGGCCATGACTCGCCCACAAGCGAAGCGCCGGTTGCGCAGCGGTAGAGCCCAGTACTGCCCTGCTCGGAGATTCCGGTTGGATCTCGGTACGAACGGGTAGCGGCTCGGGTCTGTCATCGATGCATTATCGCGGTCAAGCAAGTACAGCCATCCGTACAGCCAAGCCTGCGGACGGACACGGATGACCGGCGGCGCAAACTGACAAGACGGGCGCGCTTTCTTCGGCCGATCTCGGCCCTCGGCACAGCCAGGCGGTTACGCCGTTCCCTCCTCGCCCAGCGGGCGAAAGCAGGTCAAGGGGTTCGCTAGGGTGCTCGCTGTGATCCGGCAAACCATGATGGCCTCCGTCGACAAGCCGGGCGAGGTCGAGGCGGCTGAGGCCTGGTTGAACGCCAACCGAGACGCTCTCACCTACGCCGAAGAGGATGGCGGCTGCGGCTGCTGCGTCCGAGCCTGGAAGTTGGAAGGGCCTGCCGAGTTGTTGGCGACGATCCCGTACGAGGTCTCGGCTTCCTCCGACTGGGATACGGCCTAGCCCCTTCCTCGGACCAGACCGACGGGGGACGCGCCTCCTCAGGCAGTCGAATCCTTCGACGCCGCACGGTGGGTGGTCATGGTCGACGTGTGAGGTCCATCGCCTCGACTGCCGTTACCAGTGGCGCCAACTCGGGGTTCTCGGCGGCGTCGTCCAGCGCCTTTCGCAGGGCGGTGTCGTTGGTCGGCCGGGCCTCTCGCAGGAGTTTCAGGCCGGCGTCGGTGACGTCGGTGTAGATGCCGCGGCGGTCGGTCGGGCACAGGTAGCGGGAGAGCAGGCCACGGTCCTCCAGGCGGGCGACCAGGCGGGTAGTGGCGCTCTGGCTCAGCACCACGGCGTCGGCGACCTGCTTCATCTGTAGATGGCCGCCTTCGCGGTCGTGCTGGCGGCTGAGCACGTCGAGCAAGGAGTACTCCCGCACGCTGAGGTCGTGCGCGGACTGCAGAGCGCGCTCGAGGTGCGCCTCGATCCTGCCGTACAGGAGCGAGAGGGCTGCCCATCCGCTGGCGAGGGCGGTCAGCGCGGGATCCGTGGCGGTCATGGTCCGGGTCTTCCTCTTCAGCCGGGAGCCTCAGGGTAAGCCTGCTTCGGGAATGTCAGCTAGCGCCTACATCAGGCCCGCGCAAGCAAGTTGGTGGCCGTCCACCTGCGAAAAGAAGCGCCCGGCCCGACGATGTGTCGGGCCGGGCGCGTCCGGATCGAGCTACGCGACGAAGCGGGAACGACGACGGCGGGCGATCACGAAGCTCGCGCCGCCGACGAGCAGGAGCGCGCCGCCGATGCCGGCCACGGTCGCGGTGTCGGCGCCGGTCACGGGCAGTCCGCCACCATCACCGCCGGCAGCGACCGGGCTCGTGGAGGTGGCCGCAGTCGGCGCGACGGTCGACGTCGCGCTCGCCGTAGGAGTGGGCTGCGTCGTCGGCGACGTCGTCGGCGTGGGCTGCGCCGCGCAGTCGAGTGCCCGCGCGGCGTAGAGGCCCTCGTTCAGGTAGGCCAGGTAAGGATCGACGCCCTCGGCGTCGAGCGTCTTCTGCGCGGCCTCCTTCACCTTCGGGCCGGCGCCGGTCATCGTCTGCCCCACCTTGATCCGCAGATCGATCGCCCAGACGGCCTGCGCGTCCTTCTTGAGCCAGGCGCGCAGGTCATCCGAGGTGCCGCCCAGCCGCTCCTGGATGACGTCGGGCAGGGTGGGCAGGGCCTCGGTGTTCGCGTAGTGCAGGATCTGGGCGGTCAGCACCCGGAGCTGGGTGGTGGTGGCGGTGTCCAGGTCGATGATGAACAGCTCACGGATGTCCTTGAATGTCTTGCGCTCGACCGTCTGGCAGTTCTGGTCGAGCCCGGGCGACGCGCTCTGTGCCATCGCCGGCGCCGCCGGAACCATGAAGGCCAGGGCTATCGCGATGCCGGCCGGGATCTTGCCTCGCATGTGGATCGTCCTCCCCGTTGTAGATCAAAGCCTGCGGATCCTACCGCCGACGGGCGTAGCGCATGGCCCCGCGTTTACCGGGACGGGAGGCGGGGATCCGCGCTCGTGCGCATCGACGTGAACGATCCGAACTCGGCCGAGAATTTCTGGGAAGGGATGCGGGAGGTGGCCGCTGCCGCTACCCGGCACCAGGACGACGACCTGCTCGAAGCGGTCGTCAAGATTGGCAGAGCCGCGTTGGCCCAGGGCGTCGAACTCGTGCCATCCTCCGGATTCTTTCTCGCGTGTCCGGTGTGCAGCGCCGCGTCGGGGCAGCGCTGCATCAATTCGCCCGGTCACCCCCTTGGCGACGACAGACTTCATCCGGAACGCATCGAGTTGGCCGAGAAGGCGATGCGGGGGGAGGTGCCGCTCCCCGGGCCGCTTCGGTAATGGCGTGTCGGCTCGTGGGTCCTTGTCAGGAGCGGGAGCGTCGCGCGCGCGTCAGCCGTTGGAAGCGCGGACCTGCCCGGAGCCACAGGAGCGACATCGCCAGTCCGATGGCTCCCATGGCGACGACGACCCCTCGGGGCAGTTCGGTGTTGACCGGTTCCGGCATGCACCGGGACGGGGTGTAGTCGATGGTGAGCTGCTGGTGCAGCCGCGGTAGCCGCCGGTCGGGAAACGACCGTTCGTAGATGCCGCAGGTGGTGGGCCCGTCTACGGCCTCTACCCGCAGCAACACGTAGGGGCCGTCGGCGGTCCGGGCCGGTTCCACCGCGATCACCGTCGCCGGCGTCAGCACGCCATCGGGTGGGGGCGGCTCGCGGTCGTCGGTGACACCCAGCAGTATCAGCAGGCCGCAGGGCAGCAGCAGCGCCAGCGGAAGACTTGGCCAGGCTTTCGGACGAGTTCCGTTGGCCAGGAACGACGGCATGCCGCCAGGCTAGTCAGCGAGATCAATGATGCCCGAGCCACCGGTCAGCGCTGCCGTCAGTCGCCGTCGACGGGCTGGGCGAGGTCGGGTCGGGCCGACGGGAGATGCGCGACCAGCCTGGTGAGCGCGCCGTTGGCGAGGGTGGCGCCGAGCGCCGATCCGGCGCCGATGGTCCAACCGACCGGGCCGAGCGGCGTGCAGCCGAAGAACTGACTCACACCCGGCGTCTGCACCACCACGACGAGCACTCCCAGCGACGCCGCCGTGGACGCCAGCACCGCCGGGCTGGTGCCTCCGGCCAGGACGGTCTGCCCGAGTTGGGTGCCGACCAGCGAGACGAGAGCGACGGTGCCGGCCCGGCGCTGCCGTCCGGTGTACCGGGCCAACGTCCAGCCGACCGTCGCGCCCAGCGTGGTGGACGCCGCGCGCAGGCCGATCTCCCTGCTGAGGGTCTCACCGAGGGACGCGTCCGGGCCCTCGGTGAGCAGTCCGTCGGTGCGGTCCGCGGCGGGCGGCCGGACCGCGATGGCCAGCGCCGGCGCCAGGTCGGTGAGCAGGTTGACCAGCAGCAGTTGCCGGCCGGTGAGGGCCGAGCGGCCGGTCGCCGCGGCGCTGAGCACGCTGAACGCGATCTCGCCGAGGTTGCCGCCGACGAGGATGCTCAGCGCGTGCCGGACCGACGACCACATGGCACGCCCTTCGACCAGGGTGGCGATGATGGTCTCCAAGCGGTCGTCGGTGACCACCAGGTCGGCGGCCGCGCGGGCCGCCGGTGTGCCACGTTGGCCGAGGGCGATGCCGACGTCGGCCAGCCGGATCGCCGGGGCGTCGTTGGCGCCGTCGCCGGTCATCGCCACGGTCCGCCCGCACTTCTGCAACGCCTGGATGATCCGTACCTTGTGCGTCGGGGTGCAGCGGGCCACCACGTCGGTGGTGGCGAGCCGCTCGGCGAGCGCCTCGTCGTCCAGTTGGTCGAGTTCGGTGGCGGTGACCACCCGCTGCTCGTCGTGCTCGCTGATGGTGGCCGCGATGGCCTCGGCGGTGGCCGGGTGGTCACCGGTGATCATGATGGTGTGCACGCCCGCCTGCCGGATGCGGCGTACCGCCGGCGCGGCGCTCTCCCGCACCCCGTCCGCGAGCGCCAGGAACCCCACGAAGGTCAGCCCCCGGACCTCGGAGTCGGTGACCTGCGCGGCGTCCACCTGGCACTCGGCGACGGCGAGGATCCGGTGCCCGGCGCCCGCCCGGTCGGCCAGCACGCGCTGGAGTTCCGCGCGGCCGGCGTCGTCCAGCGGCTCCCGTCGGCCGTCGGTACGGCGGTTCGCGCAGCGTGGCAGCACCGTCTCGGGGGCGCCCTTGACGCTCAACAGCAGGTGCCCGTCGGTCTCGCCGACGGTTGCGTGGTAGCCCCGGGACGGCTCGAACGGCAGCCCGCCGACCGCGCGCCAGCCGGTCGCCCCGGTCTGCTCGACAACCTGAGCCGTGGCGGCGCCCCGCCGGACCGCCCGGTCGGTCTGCAACGCCAACTCCTCCGGATCGGCCGCCGCCGGGGTGGCCCGCAACGCGGTGGCGAGGGTCGACCGCAGGCGGTCGTCGAGCCGGTCCACCGCCGCGTACCGGTCGCCGACACCGTCGCCGACCCCCGCGAGGAGCAACTTGCCCTCGGTGAGGGTGCCGGTCTTGTCGAAGCAGAGCACATCCACCCGGCCCAACGCCTCGATGGTGCGCGGATTGCGGACCAACGCGCCGTGCTCGGCGAGGCGCCGGGCCGCCGCCAGTTGCGCGGCGCTGACCAGGAACGGCAGCCCCTCCGGCACCGACGCCACGGCCAGGTTCGCGGCGGTCGCGGCCGTTTCGGCCAGGGGTACGCCCCGGAGCAGTCCCGCCCCGGCGACGGCGATCGCCGAACCGGCGGCCAACGGGATGGCGGCGCTGGTCAACGAGCCGAGTCGGGCCTCCACCCCGCTGGTCGGGGGCGCCTGGCGGACCAGCGCCAGACTGCGGCCGGCCTCGGTGTCGGCCCCGGTCGCCACCACGACGGCGGTGCCGTGGCCGGCGGCGACGGTGGTGCCCTCGTACAGCATCGAGTGGCGGTCGGCGATGGCCGCGGCGACGACCGCCCGGTTGCTCTTGGCGACCGGCAGCGACTCGCCGGTCAGCGACGACTCGTCCGCCTCCAACCCCACCGATTCGAGCACCCGGCAGTCGGCCGGCACCGAGTCACCCGGTTCGAGGGAGATGACGTCGCCGAGCACCAGATCCTCGGCCGCGACGACCTGCTCGGTGCCGTCCCGGCGGACCCGGGCCGTCACCGCCGAACGCGACAGCAGCTCCGCCAGCGAACGTTCCGTGTTGCGCTCGTGCACGGCGCCAATTAGCGCCGACCCGCCGACGACGCTGCCGACCAGCGCGGCGTCGACGAGCGAGCCGAACGACGCGGACAACACCGCCCCGGCTGCCAGCACGGGTGTGAGTGGGTTGGACAGCTCGTCCAGGAACGCCCGCAGCAGCCCACCACCGCTGGGCGTGCCGCCGCCCGTGCCGTCGTCGTCCTGCCGGCGGTGTGCCTCCGCGCTGGTCAACCCGTCGGGGGTGGTGGCCAGGCGATCCAGGACGGTCCGTACCGGCATCAGGTGCCAGGCCGTCGCCACCGGCGCCGGTGCGTCCGACCGGTCGGGTAGCCGGCGGGCCCGCCAGACCCCGTTCGCGAATGCCAGTGCGGCCGCGCCGTTGACCGCCACGAGGGCCCGATGTGGCAGTTGGGCCGGCGGCGCGGTGAACGCGCCCAGCGCACCCAGCCCGGTGCCCGCCATGGCGAGCCGGATGTTCTGCTGGGTCATCCGGCGGGCTGCCCCGGTCGCCTCGACCAACAGTGCCACCACCCGAAGGTCGGCGCCGACCAGCAGGTGCGCTCCCCACGGGGGCAACTCCTCGGCGGCCGACATGCCGAGCCCGCAGTCGGACGCGCCGAGCGCCGCGCGGTCCCCGGAGACCAGCATGACCACCGCGCCGTCGCGCTGGAGCGCGCGTACGGAGTCGGCCAGTTGGTCTCCACCGGGCAGCAGCGTGTCGGCGAAGTCGTACCGCTGCTCGTCGCCCCCGGCCACGACCAGCCTCAGTCCGGCGTGACGCGCGGCGGCGGGTAGACCGTCGACTCCGGGCGCGGGCTCCGGTTCGACCCGCAGCAGCGCGGCCAGTCGTCCCGCGTTGGTCAGCCCGAGCAACTGCCCGCCCGCCGTATGCAGCCGGTCGCCGTCGGGTACGTCGCCACGGGCGTCCTCGGGCAGTTGGTGCAGAGGCGCCAGCCGCCAACCGTCGGACTCCCGCGAGGTGGTCGGGTCGGCGGGGTCGAACAGCTCGAACGCCCGCTCCGCCACCTCGTCGACGTCCGCGTCGGCCGCCGGGGCCAGATCGGCGAGTACGCCCCGCTCCGAACCGAGCACCGCCGCGTCCAGCACCAGCGTGTCGATCCGGTCCAACTGCCGCAGCACACTGCGGTCCATCGCGATCACCCCGCGCCGGGCGAGGATCCGGCCGAGCTGCGCCGCGTACCCCTCCCGTCCGCTGCCGGGGGCCTTCGGTAGCGCGGAGAGTCCCAGCGCGGCGGCCCGCTTGGGTCCGGCGAGGGGCGTCGCGGCCGCTGCCGCCGCGGCGCCCGCCGCGAGCACCCGGTTGATGTAGCGCTCGACCGGGCCGTCCGGCTTCGGGCAGGGGCGCTCGACCGCCGGCCACCGGGCGGTGGCGCGTTCCGGGTCGCCGGTCAGCCGTGGCTCGGCCTCCTCCCAGGCGGCGAGCTGGGCCCGCGCCTCGCCCCACTGCACCATCCGTTGGGCGCCGTCGAGGACTATCCCCGTCCACCTGCCGGTCAGGCCCTGCACGACGGCTTCGGCCAGCGGGAAGATGACGTCGGCGCGGGGATCGGAGCGCAGTCGTCGGCCGACGAAGGCGTGCAGTCTCGGTTGCAGGTCGGCGGCGGCCAGCAGGCCGGCGACCTCACCGGGCAGTGGTGTGAACGGCAGGATGCGGGTGGCCGCCGAGATGGTCAGACCCAGCGCGTCCGAGGCGAGCGCGCCGAGGGTGCGCGGCGTACGCGGCCCCTCTTCCGGCGGGTGTGGGGGCGGGATTTCCGGGTCCGGTTCGTGGTCACAGGTCCGCTCGACCCGGCTGATCGCGGCGATGAGGTCGCGCAGCCTCGGCTCGGGAGCCTGCACGGCCACCACGACCCGACCCGAGGGTGCGTTCACCCGGGCCCAGGCGACTCCGGGCAGCCGTTCCAGCGCCGCCTCGACCTGTCGGGCCAACCGGTCGCCGCCGTCCTGACAGACGCCGTGCACCTCGATGTGGTGGCGGCCCGGGCGCGACCAGACCCGGCGTCGGCTCAGGCCGGCGGTCCGGGCCAACCGGGTCGCGGCCGACCCGACGGTCCGGGACGCCTCACCGACCAGGTGCGGCACGCCGATGGACGGCAGGAGGCGGCCGGCGGCACGACCCGCCGCCGTCATCGAGGCGTACGGCCGGACGGACGCCGACCCGACTCCCCGTTGCCGATTGATGTGCCGTCGGTCATCTCGTCCTCCCGCCGCCCTCGCGTCCGGCGGCCTGGCTTCCCGACCTGGCGTCCGTTATGCCCCTCTGAGGGCCGGAACTTTGCGGGGCGGGCTGGGCATGGACGGGGTGGCCGGTGGAATTCGACGACCAGCACCGGACACGGGGAGGCCGGAATGAGCACGCTGACGCGACACCTCAACGGTTCACGCGAGAACGTCCAGATGTACAGCCGGCGGGTCGAGTTGCCCCTGCTGGGCGAGGTGGCCGTACCGCCACCGGACAAGGTCGCCTACTACGCCGGGCTCGGGGTCCTGGCCGCGTTGCAGGTGATCGAGTGGCCGCTCGCCCTGGTGATCACCGCCGGGCATCTCCTAGCGGACCAGCACTTCTCGGGACTGGTACGCGGCCTCGGGGAGGCGATCCAGGAAGCCTGACGAGAGCCGGGTCACGCCCCGGTTGACATGAATCCGGGTTGAGGTCGCAGGCTCGGTGCATGTCGAGCCGAACCACCACCCTCGCCCCAACGTCCACCGGACTGTTCGCGTCTCGGCTGCGGGCGATGACGGTCGGCAGCGTGGCGTTGGTGTCGCTGCTCGCCTTCGAGGCGCTGGCGGTGGGCACGGCCATGCCGACCGTGGCGCGCAGTCTGGACGGCCTGGCGTTGTACGGCATCGCGTTCGGCGGTCCGTTCGCCGCCGGTGTGCTGGCCATGGTCGTCTCCGGCATCTGGTGCGACGCGCGGGGACCGCGGGGACCGATGTGGCATGGCGTCGCCTGGTTCGTGGTGGGACTGCTGATCGCCGGTACGGCGAAGGCGATGACGGCACTGGTGGTCGGCCGGGTGGTGCAGGGCTTCGGCTCCGGGCTGCTCTCGGTCGCGCTCTACGTCATCGTCGGGCAGGCGTACCCGGAGGAACTGCACCGGCGGATCTTCGCCGCGTTCGCGGCGGCGTGGGTCGTACCCTCGCTGGTCGGGCCGGCGCTGGCCGGGCTGATCGTCGAGTACCTGGGCTGGCGGTGGGTCTTTCTCGTGGTCCCGGCGGTGGCCGTCCCGGCGGTGCTGCTGATCCAGCCGGGCCTGCGGTCGCTCGACGCGACCGTGCGGACGCGGCCGCCGGTCGGCGCGGTCGCCCGCATCGGTTGGGCCTGCGGGGCGGGCGCGAGCGCCGCACTGTTGCACATCGGGGGGCAGCAGCGTGGCGTGGCGGCCCTGACGGTGATCGCGCTCGCCCTGGCCGGTCTGGTGATCTGCGCTCCGCGCCTGCTGCCACCCGGGTTCCTCCGGGCGGGCCGGGGGCTGCCCACCGTCGTCGGTCTGCGGGGTCTGGCGTCGGCAGCGTTCGTCGGCGCCGAGGTGGTCATCCCGTTGATGCTGTCCCGGGAGCGGGGACTGTCGCCGACCGCCGCCGGGCTGGTCCTCACCGTGGGCGCGTTGGCCTGGTCGGTGGGCTCCTGGATACAGGGCCGAATTCCGGTGCCGGCCTCCCGGGCCAGCCTGCCGCGCGTCGGCCTGTGCGCGATCACGGCCGGTACGGCGACGGTGGCGCTGGCCGTGCGACCCGAGGTGCCGGTGGCCGTCGCCGTGCTGGGCTGGGCGGTCGCCGGGCTCGGCATGGGACTGCTCTACCCGTCGTTGTCGGTGCTCACGTTGGAGCTGTCCGCACCCGGTGAACAGGGCCGCAACAGCTCGTCGCTGCAACTGGGCGACTCTCTCTTCGCGGCGACCGTACTGGCGCTCACCGGCGCCGTCCTGGCTGCGAGGAGCGCGCCCGGCCCGTCGAGCTATCTGGTGACGCTCGTGGTGGCGGCCGGTCTGGCGTTGCTCGGCGCGTTACTGGCCGGCCGGGTGGTGGTGCCGGGGAGCACCCGGCCGGGCGGGTGATCCACCGACGATTCGGCGCATCGGTCCCGGTCGGGCGTCAGGATGGCAGCGATGAGCTTCCTGACCGTCCTGCCGCTGGCCGTGGTGATGGTCGCCGGGACCCAACTGGTTGTGGCGATCTTCCTCGCCTCGTCCGACCGGCCCCGGGCCGCGTCGTCCGGCTTCCTCGCCGGCGCCGGACTGGTGGTGGTCGCCGGCGTGACGGTGAGCTGGTTGCTGGCCCGGGTGCTGGGCGGGCTGGCGAACGACGCCAGCACGGCCGCCCGCAAGGTCGACAGTGGTCCGGCCATCGACCTGGTGGTCCTCGCGCTGCTGGTGGTCATGGCCGTGGTGATCTGGGTACGCCGCGACCGCTCCGGGCCGCCACGATGGCTGGGCAGCGTCAGCCACGCCGATCCGCGCTGGGCGGCGCGTACGGGCGCGCTGCTCTTCGTGGTGACGCCGACCGACGACCTCACCATGGCGACGGTGGGCGCGACGGTGGCCCGGCACGATCTTCCGTGGTGGCACCTGGTGCCGTTCGTGCTGCTCACCGTGCTGCTGCTCGCCGTGCCGCTACTGGCCCTGGTGCTGCTCGGGTCGAAGGCTGCGCGGGTGCTCGCCCGGATGCGGAGCTGGGCCGAGGGGCACGCCTGGATCGTCAACGAGATCGTGATCGCGTTCTTCGCGCTGCTCACGGTGTTGGACCTGCTCAAGTCGGGGTGAGGTCGCCGTGCCCCGGACACGTACGGGGGAACCGCGCGGAGATGAGAGATGCGCCGGTTCACGTTCGTCTTACGGTGACGCCATGTTCGTTGTCGTCACCACGGTGATCCTCTACGTCTTCGGTTTCGTGTTCCTCTACGGCGTGATCCGGCTGGGCGTCCGGCACGCGCTGGAGGACCTGGAGCTTCAGCGGGCCCGGGCCCGACGTGAAGCGGAACTGGCGGCCGACCGCGACCGCTCGTTCATGCGCGACAACGCGTTCCTCGCGGGCAGTTGAGCCGCGACGTGGGGGTGGCGTCGCGGGACGTGCCCGGTGTCGACGGGCGATCCGGCGGCACGGGTGCGAGGATCGCATCCGTGATGGGAACGTTGAAGACCGAACCGGCCCGCGCCCGCCTGGATCTGCTCGCCCCGCCGGTCGCGGAGGCCATCGCCCAGTGGCCCGCCGAAGCGCCGGTCGACGTCGACGACGTGCTGGTCGCGCCGATCGACGCCGATCTCGCCGACACGGCGGAGTTCTGTGCCGCGTACGAGGTGGGGTTGGACGTGTCGGCCAACTGCGTCGTGGTGGCCGGCAAGCGCGAGGGCGTGGTCCGCTACGCGGCCTGCATCGTGCTGGCGACCACGCGGGCCGACGTGAACGGGGTGGCCCGCAGGGCGCTGGACGTCCGCAAGGCGAGCTTCGCCCCGATGACCGACGCGGTCGAGTTGACCGGCATGGAGTACGGCGGGATCACCCCGATCGGGCTGCCGGCGCAGTGGCCGATCCTGGTGGACGCGCGGGTGATCGCCACCCCGCACGTGATCATCGGGTCCGGCGTACGGCACAGCAAGATCGCGCTGCCCGGGCCGGCGTTGGGCGCGCTGCCCGGCGCGCAGGTGGTGGAAGGCCTGGCCAGGCCGGCCTGACCAGGCATCAGCGTCGATACCGTTGCACGTGAAACATCACGCCTGACCGGCTGCGGCCTCCCGCTGCTCGACCTCGGCCAGCGCGGCGAGGAGCGTGGACGTCTCCTGGGCGCCGCTGACCGCGTACTTCCCCGCCAGCACGAACATCGGCACGCTCGTGATGCCCAGCTCGTGCGCGGCGGCCAGGTCGGCGGCGAGTTCGGCGGTCCGCTCGTCGGAGTCGAGGAACCGGCGGGCGTCGGCGGCGTCGAGGCCGATCGAGCCGGCGATCGTCGCCAGCACCTCCCGGGAGCCGATGTCGAGACCCTTCGTGAAGTGCGCCTGGTACAGGGCCTCGACCATCTCGGCGGCCCGGTCGCGCTCGGCGGCGTAGCCGACCAGCCGGTGCGCGTCGAAGGTGTTCGCGGCCACCGCGTGGTCGTAGTCCAGCCGGAGTCCGTCGCCCGCCGCGACCTGGACCACCCGCTCGACCATCTGTCGCGCCCGCTCGGGGCCACCGAACTTGTTGGCCAGCGCGTCGACCACCGGGAGCGGTTCGGGCACCGGCGACGGGTCGAGCTGGAACGGCCGGTAGCGGACGGTCACCTCGCCGTCGTAGCGGGCGAGTGCCTCGTCCAGGCGACGCTTGCCCAGGTAGCACCACGGGCAGACGACGTCCGCGTAGATCTCGATCTCCATGATCGGTGGCAACTGCCCGTTCAGCCGAGTTGTTCCCGGACCTGCCGCTTGAGCCGGCCCAGGATCGCGGTGCCCCCGCGTACCCGCAGCGGACTGATCGCCTGGGCCAGGCCCATCCGCTGGTAGAGATCGTCCGGAACCGCCAGCACCTCCTCGGCGCTCGCGCCGGCCAGCCCCTCGGCGAGGATCCCGGCGAACGCCCGGGTGGTCGGCGCCTCCGGCGGGCAGTCGAAGAGCGTCTCGACCACCCCGTCCGGCGTCACGGTTGCGCGCAGGAAGAACGCGGTCTGGCACTCGGGCACCTGCTCCATGCCCTCGCGCGCGGTGTCGTCGTCCGGCAGCACGGGAATGACGTCCGCGTACTCCAGCAGCATCTCCAACACCAGGTCGCGCGGCGCGGCGGCGAACTCGTCGACGATCTCGGCCAGTCGGGCCGGCATGTCAGCCATGAGTCGAGGCTACCGCCGGCGCCGACGGATCACGTGGTCGGCGACTGTTCGCTGATCTCACTCAACGCGCTGGTCGGGTCGAGCTGCATGGCCAGGTCACCGAGCGAGACGATGCCCACCAGCTTGCGGTCGGTGTCACAGACCAGCACCCGCCGGATGCCCCGGTCCCGCATGAGCGCCGCGGCCTCCCCGGCCGTGCAGTGCTGCTCGATCATGACCACCTCGCGGGTGACGATCGAGCCGATGGTGGTCGACGCCGGTGACGCGTTCTCGGCGACCGCCCGGACGACGATGTCCCGGTCGGTGAGCATGCCGGCGAGAGTGGCGCCGTCGGTGACCACCACGTCGCCGATGTCCGCCTCCTTCATCACCCTGGCCGCCTCGTCCAGGGTGGTCTCCGCCGACAGGTACACGACCTGCTTGGTCATCACGTCGCTGACCCGGTAACCGGTCATGAGATCCTCCGAAGACGCTTTACCCGATCCGACTGCACTACCCCGTGACGCGGTGGCTACACCAGGTTCGCACGTTCGCGGCCGACCTCGTCGACGATCCGCTCCACCGCGGCGTCCACCGGCAGTTCCGCCCGCCCATCGCCGGCCCGCTCGCGCAGCTCGACGTACCCCTCGGTCAGACGGCGGCCGACCACGACGGCGCGCGGGATGCCGATCAGCTCGGCGTCGGTGAACTTCACCCCGGCCGAGACGTGCGTGCGGTCGTCGACCAGCACGCGC
This sequence comes from Micromonospora sp. CA-246542, assembly GCF_050942905.1. Lineage (NCBI taxonomy): Bacteria > Bacillati > Actinomycetota > Actinomycetes > Micromonosporales > Micromonosporaceae > Micromonospora > Micromonospora sp. CA-246542. The sequence continues at coordinate 28,072 of NZ_CP192040.1, forward strand.
AGGCCGGCGGCGGCCAGCCGCCCGCCGAGGTCCAGCGCCGCGTCGAGCTGCGGGCCCTTGCCCGCCACCACCAGGTGTACGTCGCACGGCGCGACCGCTGCCGGCCAGCGCAGTCCCCGCTCGTCGTGGTGCTGCTCGGCGATGGCCGCGACCGCCCGGGAGATCCCGATGCCGTAGCAGCCCATGGTGGGTCGGACCGGCTTGCCGGCCGGCCCGAGCACGTCGACGGCGAACGCGTCGGTGTAGCGGCGACCAAGCTGGAAGATGTGCCCGATCTCGATGCCCCGCCGGATGGTCAGCTCGCCGTCGGCGCAGTCGGGGCAGGGGTCGCCGGCACGCACCTCGGCCGCCTCGATCGTGCCGTCGGGCGTGAAGTCCCGGCCGCAGACCACGTCGGTGGCGTGCCGACCCGGCTCGTTCGCGCCCGTCAGCCAGGCGGAGCCGGTCACCACCCGGGGATCGACCAGGTAGCGGATGCCCAGCTTGGCGAGCACCTGCGGGCCGAGGTAGCCGCGCACCAGCTCCGGATGGTCGGCCCACTCCTCAAAGATCGTCACCTGCGCCGGCTCCAGCGCGGCGGCGAGCCGCTTCAGGTCGACCTCCCGGTCGCCGGGCAGCCCGACCACCAGGGGTTCGGCGTGGTCCGCCCCGGGCTGGCGGACGGTCAGGACGACGTTCTTCAGGGTGTCGGCGGCGGTCCAGTCGTCGCGGTCGCCCAGCCGCCGGCTGTTCGCCAACTCGACCAGGCTGGCGATCGTCGCGGTCTCGGGGGTGTCGTGCACCCGCGCCGCCGGCTGGGTGTCGGGATCGCCCGCAGCGGGCACGCGGGTGACGACGGCCTCGGTGTTCGCCGCGTAGTCGCAGGCGGTGCAGCCGACGAAGGTGTCCTCGCCGACCGGCGTCGAGGCCAGGAACTCCTCCGATGCCGAGCCGCCCATCGCGCCGGACATCGCGTGCACCACCGTGTGGTCCAGGCCCAGCCGATCGAAGATCCGCTGGTACGCCGCCCGGTGCCGGGCGTACGCGTCCCGCAGGCCCGCCTCGTCCAGGTCGAAGGAGTACGCGTCCTTCATCAGGAACTCCCGGCCACGCAGCACACCGGCCCGGGGCCGCGCCTCGTCGCGGAACTTCGTCTGCACCTGGTAGAGCGTCACCGGGAAATCCCGGTACGAGGTGAACACGTCCTTCACCAGCAGCGCCGCCATCTCCTCGTGGGTGGGCGCCAACAGGTGTGCGGCGCCGCGCCGGTCGGCGAGGGTGAAGAGGAGGTCGCCGTACTCCGTCCACCGGCCGCTGGTGCGGTAAGGCTCGGCGGGCAGCAATGCCGGGAAGTGCACCTCCTGATCGCCGATCGCGTTCAACTCGGCGCGCACCACCTCGGTGATCCGGTCCAGCACCAGCTTGCCCAGCGGCAGCCACGTGTAGCCGCCCGGCGCGGCGCGGCGGATGTACCCGGCGCGCAGCAGCAGCCGATGGCTCGGCACCTCCGCGTCGGCCGGATCCTCGCGCAGGGTCCGCAGCAACAGGGTCGACATGCGTAGCAGCATTCGCGCAGCCTAGGGCCGGGCTGATCGCCCAGGCGACCCAATTCGCCCAGCGCGTCGCCGGCCGGGCAGTCTCGTCGCGGTCGTCGAAACTGACCCGTCCGGGCGGCAACCACCGTTGCCCACGGCGACGTCTGGAGAAGCATCATGTCTCTCCCGCACCACTACCCCAAGGATCGGCACGTGTGGACCCTCTGCTGAGTGAGTTCGACTCGTTCGTCCGTACCCGTACCCCGGCGCTGTTGCGCTCGGCCTACCTGCTCACCGGCGACCAGCACCTGGCCGAGGATCTCGTCCAGTCGGCGCTGGCCCGCACCCACCGCTCCTGGAGCCGCCTGCACCACAGTGGCAACGCTGAGGCGTACACCCGCAAGACCATGTACCACCTGCAGGTGTCCTGGTGGCGCCGCCGTCGGATACCCGAGTCGATGCCGGGCGACCTGCCCGAGCCACGCGGAGGCGGCTCGACCTCCGACCACGCACACCAGACCAGCCTGCGACTCACCCTGCGGGCGGCGCTGGCGAGGCTCTCCCCGAAACAACGTGCCGTGCTGGTGCTGCGGTTCTTCGAGGACCGCACCGAGGCGGAGGCCGCCGACCTGCTCGGTGTCACGGTCGGCACCGTGAAGAGCCAGACCGCCAAGTCCCTGGCCAGGTTGCGCGCCGTGGCACCCGAGCTCGCCGAGCAGTACGTCCTGGAAGGAAGCAACCGATGAACGACGAGCGCCTCCGGCTCGACCTGGCCGCCCTGGCCGACGAGGTCACCTCGGTCGACCTGCGGGACCGTACGCTGCGCACGTCCCGCCGGCTCGGCATCCAGCGCGCGGTGGTCACCTCGGCCGCTGCTCTGGTGCTGATCGCGGCGGCGGCCGGCACCGCGTTCGCCATCCGGCCGGACCAGTCCCCGAACCCGCTGCCCGCGGACGCCCCGTCGGTCACCGCAGCGCCGACGCGGTCGCCCTCCCCGACCCCGTCAGTCAGTGTCGAGGCCCCCGGCAGCCCGCCGCCCAGCAACGGTTCCGGCACGAACGCCCCGGCCGTCCAGTTCGGGAAGATCTTCTACGGCCGTCCCTCGGGGGTCGACGCCAGGAACGCGAATCTACGGTCCTGGCGCCCCGGGGACAGTGTGGTGCGGCTGGCGGCTCTGCCGGACCCGGCGGCGTTGATCCGCGCGAGCATCTCGCCGAACGGGCACCGGGTTGCCTGGGTGCAGCTCGACGCCGACGGCAGTACCAACCTCTACACGGCCAACGTCGACGGCTCAGACAGGCAGCAGATGCGCAAGGAGGTCGAGCAGACCTGCGTCAACCCGGTCTGGTCGCCGGATGGGCGGTACCTGCTGTTCCGCGAGTGGGATCCGACGGTTGGGCCTGGCCGGGTCGGGGTGCTGGACACGCAGTCACCCGAGAAGACCGTGCGCTGGTGGGCCAACAAGGACACGGGATGTGGTGCTCGTTGGTCGCCCGACGGCGAGGTCATCGCGATGATCAACACCGATGGTGGTGTGACGCTCTTCGACAGCAGCGGCAACCGGAAGCGGGACATGCCGGGGCTGGGCCCGACGGGCACCTGGCGGAATGGGGACGTCACCAGCCTCTCTCCGAATGGCGATCGCGTCGCCCTGTACCAACCCGACCCCAGCAGCGAGTACGGGAACGTCGGCGTGGTGCGCGATACCCGAACGGGCGAGGAGATCCGACTGCCACTCGAGGGCCGCAAGTCGCGGCAGGTGTATTTCCGGACTGACGGTTCGATGGTCGTGCGGGTCCAGTCCGGCAGCGGGTACGCCGTGCTGTTGGTGGACGAGAGCGGCAAGAAGATTGCCGAGACCGCCGAACCGGCCAGCCTGAAGGACATTCGGATCCTCGCCGTCGTGAACTGACGACGGGCGCGGGAAGGGGGCGGGTCATCTTCGGGTGGCCCGCCCCTTCGAGGTCTGCGTGACGGTCGTCGCCACGGCGTTGATCACGGCTGGTGAACTGCCTCTCCGCGCTGTCATTCCGCGCCGGGAAGGCGGCCCTCGCATCGGATGTCCGGGTCGGCCACGGGCCGGCGCGGCATCATCCAGTCCAGTGCGGTCTCCTCCACCGGCCAACCGCCCACCGACACGAGGCTGTACGGCACCGCCGCCGCCTGGGGGCACAGGACCTGCGACTCGACCCAGTCGTTGGGCAGGAACCGCACGGCGGCCGTGCGGTCCAGCACGATCGTCGACGTGTCGGTGACCGTGATGAGCGCCCCGAGCACCACCTCCCGGCCGCCCTCGGCCGTACCGTCGCGGGCCGCCGTGCCGTCGCTCGCCGCCGGAGACGTCGAGGCCGGGGTCGCGGACGTCGGGCTCGCGCTCGGGGTCGCCGTCTCAGTGGTGTGCTTCGGGAGCACCTCGACCGCGGCGGTGGGCAGCAGCGGCACCCGAAGGAAGACCGCGCCCATCACCACGGGGAGCACGGCGGCGACCGTGAACGCCAGGCCGTGCGTCAGCGTGGGGGCGATCCATCCGGGAATCGGGCCGGTGAGCAGCAGGGTGGCGGCGGGCGGCACCGCCAGCAGGGCGGCGGTGGACAGCTCGCCCTCCCGGTACGCCGTCCAGATCGCCGGTCCGAGCACGCTGTACGCCAGGACCGCCGCCGCCAGTGGCAGGGCCACGCTGACGAACAGGATGCGGGTCGGCTGATCCGGGTGCAGGTAGCGGGTGCGCAGCGCCAGCAGCCAGAGGCCGAGCATCAGCAGCGACGGCAGGAAGCGGAGCTGCCAGGTGAGCGCCGCCAGCGCGACCGCCGCGCTGATCACCCATCCCGGGGTACGTGCCGTTCCCGAGGCCAGTAGCGAGCGTTCCGGGTCGAACCGGTCAGGGGCGCTGAGCCGGAGCAGTCGACCGAGGACGCCGAAGGTGAGCACGACGACGGGGAACGCCCACACCAGAGCGATCAACAGGGCACTGAGCAGGCCGAGCGGGCTGACGTACTGGACCAGCAGCAGCATCGTGGACATGTCCTGCTGGCTGAGCTGCCAGAGCCGCAGCACCAGTAGGAGGACGGGGAAGGCGGGTAGGAGGGTCAGCAGCCACTGTTGCGCCTGCCGCGCCCCCGCCATCCGACGCGGGCGAACGGCCCAGTGTGAACCGGTGACGACCCGGGGTGCGCCGGGGGCGGCAGTGCGATCCTCTCCCACGGCCACTGTCGCACCTCCACCTTCCTCGGATCGGGTTGCTGCTGTTCCGCGACCGGCTGCGGGAGGTTGTACCCCTGCTGCCATCGGAGGTTGGCGTTGAACGCGTTCTCCCAGGCCGAGTTGTCCTCGTCCTTGGCCGACTCGTAGAGAGCCAGGTCGACCAGGTCGAGCAGGGCCTTGTTGGGGCCGGTGTTGACGCCCCACCGCTCCTGCGGCGACGAGCCGATGTCCCAGTGCCGCAGCGGTTTGACGTTCTTGAGGGTCACGGTGAACCGCTGACCGTCGTCGCCCGGCTGGTCGCCGGTGACGAAGCCGGCGAGGATCGCCGCGTCGGTGGTGACCGCCTGCACCTTGCCGTCGTACATCTCCTGGATGCACTCGCTGATCCGGTTCCGGCCCACCGGCGTGGCACCGGCCTCGGCGAGGCGCTGGATGGACGTCGAGGTGGTCAGCGAGCAGACGGTCAGCCCACGCAGATCCTCCAGGCTGCTCACCTGGCCCTTGAAGTCCTTCAACGTCACCACCGACTGTTCGGTGTGCAGGTACGCGGCCGAGAAGACCGCGCCCTCCTCTCGGCGCTTGTCGTTGATGCTGTACGAGGCGATGACCAGGTCGACGGTCACGAAACCCTCGCCGTCCTGGGCCTGCCGACGGGCCCGGTCCTCACTCTCGATCGGCACGAAACGCACCTGCGAGTGGTCGAACCCGAGATAGCTCGCGATCATGTACGCGATGTCGACGTCGAAGCCCTTCCAGACGTTGTTCGGAAGGCGCTGTGAGATGCCGGGCTGGTCGTCCTTCACCCCGATGATGAGCTGCTGCTTGCCCTTGAGTTGAGCGTCCTCCAGCAGCTCGTCCCGGGTCGGCGGACCCATGGCGAGGACGATCGGGACCAGGGCGGCGGCCAGGACGGCCAGCGCGACGACGAGCCCCACGAGTCGGATCTGACGGGTCCGTGTGGTACGCGACGATGTGTCCGCCGCCGCCGGGGCCGGCCCGGCGGGGCTCGGCTCGCTTGCCTGACTCAACTAGGCCCTCCCCGCTACCCGGCCCGGTGACCGGCCCTCCATTGTGGGGTCTGGGTGCGAGTGAGGGCACCCCGACATCCGGCGGATTGGCGACACCGTCCGGGCGGCCTAGCTGGCCGGATGATCGTCGACGCTGCGGTTGATCGACACGAGTTCGCCGAAGTCGGGGTATCAACTCGACTTCGATACCCCCATATCAGCGACCTCGTGTCGATCAAGGCGGTCGAGCCCGGCGCTGGGCCCGCGCACGGCCCTCGATCAAGGCGGGCGCATGACCTCCGCCACGTCGGCCGATCGGGGCACCGGCCGACGCGCCTGCGGTGAAAGACTGGTCGCCGCAGGCAACGGTGGCGTGAGGGGGGCGCGGGTGCGCTGGCGCAGTTTTGTCGCGGTCGGGGACAGCTTCACCGAGGGTATGGACGACGCGTACCCGGATGGCACCTTCCGGGGGTGGGCCGACCTGGTGGCGACCCGGCTCGCCGCCGAGGCGGGCCCCGACTTCCGGTACGCGAACCTGGCCATCCGGGGCCGGCTCTTCCCGAGCGTGGTCGCCGAGCAGGTGCCCTCGGCGGTGGCGATGAAGCCCGACCTGATCAGCTTCGCGGCCGGCGGCAACGACGTGCTGCGCCGCACCTTCGACCCGGAGACGCTGGTCTCCCGCTTCGACGATGTCGTTCGGCAACTCCGCTCCGGCGGCGCGGACGTGCTGCTCTTCCGATTCGCGGACGTGATGGCACGCCTGCCCGGCCAGCGTCTCGTCGCTCCCCGGGTGCAACTGCTCAACCAGGCGGTCGGCGAGACCGCCGAGCGGCACGGAGCGATCCTGGTCGACCTGTACGCCGACGACACGTTCCTCAACCCGATGCTGTGGAGCACCGACCGGCTGCACCTCTCCCCGGCCGGTCACCGGCGGGTCGCCGGACAGGTGTTGAACGCGCTCGGCGTGGGCTGTGACGAGGAGTGGCTGCTGGTCCCGCCGCACCCGGCGCCGTCGCCGTGGCTCGCCGCGCGTGCGTCCGACCTGCGCTGGGCCGGGCAGTACCTGGCCCCGTGGATCAAGCGGCGGCTCACCGGCCGGTCATCCGGTGACACGGTGACCGCGAAGCGCCCGCTACTCGGGCCGATCGTCGACTGAACCGTGCGCACGTTGCACACCGCGCCGCTGCTGCGCCGCGAACGGGACGGCGAGCCGGTGCCGGAGCACGCAGTGCTGGTCGTCGGCGACCGCGTCGAGGCGGTCGGCCCGCTGGCCGAGCTGACCGAGGCGTACCCGGAGGTGCGGATCCGCCGCTGGGCCGGAGTCCTCGGTCCGGGCCTGCTGCACGACGGCCCGCTGCCGGCCGCACCCACCCCGCGTGAGCGGGTGCACGCGCTGCTGCGTACCGGAGTGACGGCGGTGCTGGTCGACCAGCTCGTCGATCCGGCCCTACGGGGCGCCGTCGACCGCAGTGACCTGCTGGTGCTGGCCGGGCCGGTGGCACCGACCCTGGTGATCGGTGGTCGGGCGGACCTGTCGGTGCACGACGTCGACGGAACCTGCCTCGCGACCGTGGTCGCCGGCCGGATCGTGCACCGACGCGCCTGAACGCGGCAGCGTTAGCTGCGACACCCGTGACCCCCCCGATCCCCGATGGCGGGCCGCCCGGCGGTGTCGCGGCGTACCTTGGGGCTCATGTCTGTGCCGAACGATCCTGATCCCCGCCTCCAGTCGTACGCCGACCCACGGCGGCTGGTCACCACCGACTGGCTGGCCGAGCACCTGGGCGACGAGGGCCTCGTCGTGATCGAGTCCGACGAGGACGTCCTGCTCTACGAATCCGGTCACATCCCCGGCGCCGTCAAGGTCGACTGGCACCTCGACCTGAACGACCAGGTCACCCGGGACTACCTCGACGCGACCAGCTTCGCCGAGATGTGCGCCGCGAAGGGTATCGGTCGGGGCGACACCGTCGTCTTCTACGGCGACAACTTCAACTGGTGGGCCGCGTACGCCCTCTGGGTCTTCTCGCTCTTCGGCCACGTCGACGTGCGGCTGCTCGACGGCGGCCGGCAGAAGTGGGTCGCCGAGGGGCGCGAGCTGACCCGCGACAAGCCGGCCCGGCCCCGCGCCGACTACCCGGTGCCGCTGCGGGACGACGCGCCGCTGCGCGCGTTCCGCGAGCAGGTGATGGCCCACATCGCGGTGGGTCGGCCGCTGGTCGACGTCCGGTCCCCGGGCGAGTACACCGGCGAGATGCTGCACATGCCGGACTACCCGCAGGAGGGCGCGTTGCGGGGCGGGCACATCCCGGGCGCGGTCAACAAGCCGTGGAAGTCCGCCGCGAACGAGGACGGGACGTTCAAGTCCGCCGACGAGCTGAAGGCGATCTACGCTGACCAGCTCGGGCTCAGCCCGGACGACGACGTGATCGCGTACTGCCGGATCGGCGAGCGGTCCAGCCACACCTGGTTCGTGCTGCGGCACCTGCTCGGCTACCCGCAGGTGCGCAACTACGACGGCTCGTGGACAGAGTGGGGCAACCTGGTCCGGGCGCCGGTGGTGAAGGGCGACCAGCCCGGCGGCATCGCCGCCTGAGACGCGGGATCGACCGGCTGGGCCCCCCGAGGCCCAGCCGGCCAGCTCCAGCGCACCGCGCCTCAGCCGGGCGGCACCAGCACATCCCGCTTCAGCCGGCCAGCGCCAGCACGCCGCGCAGGTCGGCGATGATCCCAGTGATCTCGCCGGTCTCCGGGTCCCAGCGCGCCAGGGCGGCCGGTTCCAGGCGCAGCAGCACTGCGCCCTTGTTGTCCCAGCCCAACACCGGGCAGCAGCCCTTGCCGCGGTCCCGCCCGAGGTCGAGCAGGTGGGTCACCGAGCCGGTACGGGAGTCCAGCACGGCCACCCCCTCCGCGCCGCTGATCTGGTTGTTGACGATCCACGCGGCGCTGGCCAGCCGGCCCCCGTGCAGCCAACCCCGGCCGTAGAACTCGTTGACCTGATAGGGCGGCGGCAGCCCGTCAAAGGTGATCCGCGATTCGGAGCGGACCGGGCCGTCGAAGGCGGTCCGGCTCTGCAGCTTCAGGTCACCGCGCTCGCCGACCATCTCGAGCAGAGCCGCCCCACGGCCGGCCTCCGGATCGGGCGTGACCACGTTCCAGGCCGACACGTCGGTGGTGCTGGCCGCCTCGGTGTCCCGCTGCACCACGTACGTCCGGTTGTCGCCGCCGACCAGCACCCGGTCGTACGCCCACACCACCAACTCCAGGTAGCCGTCGAGTGGGATGCGACGTACGCCCGCCGTGGTGAGGTCGACCATGATCAGCTCGTTGGTCTGCGCGAACGCCGCCCACCGGCCGTCCGGCGACAGGACACCCGGCTTGACCGCGGTCGCCTCGTTGCCGCTCTCATCCCAGGTGGGTGCCGGCGTCACCACGTCCAGACTGCGGACCACGCCGTCGTCGCCGAGGATTCGGATCGGGCCGTCCGGTTGACCCTCCTCGCTCAGTGGCTGGAACAGCGCCAGCGCCCGCTGGACCGGTCGCGCGGACAGCGCCACGGTCGGCGGCCCGCTGATCCGGCTCAGCGGATCGGGTGGGTACGTCAGCTTGGCGGGCGGGCGCTGCACGGGGCTGGCGTGGGTGGGCGCGACGGTCGGCGCCACCGGATGGGTCAGGCGTGGATCGGGGGACGGCCGCAGGGCGACCGCCGCGCCACCGGCCAACGCCACGGCCACGACGACCGCGCCGACCGCCCGTCGGGTACGTCGGGTACGTCGCGCCCGGTCCCAGCCAGTCGACGCCGGTGCACTGGGCAGCACGTCCTGCACGGTGACGGTGAACAGGTCGCGCAGGTTCTGCTCGTTCACTGGTTCACCTCCACACCGTTGGCGCCCCGACCCGGTCGGTCGTCCCCGGTGAGGGCGGGAGCAACCTCGCGGAGCCGCCGCAGCGCCAGGTGGCACTGGCTCTTCACCGTGCCCACGGTCACCCCGAGCGCCTCGGCCGTGGCGACCTCGGTCAGGTCCTCGTAGTAACGCAGCACCAGCACGGCCCGCTGCCGCGGCGGCAGCATCCCCAGCGCGTCGTGCAGGGTCAGCCGCAGCGCGCCGTCCCGGTCCGGCGCGGCCCGCTCCGGCGGCGTGGCGCTGAGCCACTCCCGGCGGCGACGTCGCCACCAGGACACCGCGTCCCGGTAGAGGATGGCCCGTACGTACGCGGCGGGATCGCCGTCGCGGACCGAGGTCCAGCGCAGCGCCAGCTTCAGCAGGGCGTCCTGGAGAAGGTCCTCGGCCTGGTGCCGGTTGCCACAGATCAGGAAGGCCGCGCGCAGGAGCCGGTGCTGGTTGCTCTCCACGAAGGCGAGGTAGCCGTCGCGGCCGTCGTCCGCCGTCGATCCCATCCGCACCCCTTCCGGCCGCCCGCGGTGCGCGTCACCCGACAGACGCACGGGAGGGCGGAAAAGGTTGGACCGATTTTCCGGCCGGTCGCAGGATCCGCCACGCCACCACCGTCACCAGCGCGAAGACGCCCGCCGCCGCGCCCACCACCGGGACCGTCCCGTGGGCGGCGGCGACCAGCCCGGCGAGTCCCGCGCCGACCGGCGCGGTGAGCAGACCGACCATCCGCTGGGCGGCGCCGACCCGGCCCAGCAGTCTCGACGGCACCTCCCGCTGACCGTACGACGCCCACAGGCTGTTCCACACCACCGTCCCGGCCGCGAAGACGGCAAGCGCGAACGCGCCCGGCACCGGATGCCGGGCCAGCGCGAAGCCGGTCAGCGCCACGGTCTGCATGGCGAGAACCGCACCCAGCGCCGGTACGGTGCCGAGCCGGGCGGCGAGCCGGTTCGATCCCAGCGCCCCGGCCACCCCGCCGAGGATCACCGACGCGGCGAACAGCCCGTACCCGGCCGGCGGTATCCGCAGCACGTCCAGCGCGTAGAGCACCAGCACCGCCATGATGCCGGAGATCGCCAGGTTGCTCGCCGCGGCGAGCAGGGTGACCCGCAACATGGTCCGGTGCGCGCGCAGCCACCGCACTCCCTCGACGACGTCGCCCCAGACGGACGCGCGCCCGGTCGTCGGCGTGGCGGGTACGGCGGCCGGAGCGGTGAGGGCGAGCACGAGCAGGGCGGCCACCGCGAAGGTGACGGCGTCGAGAGCGAACGGGAGGGCGGGAGCGGCGGCGAACAGGACACCGGCGGCGGGAGCGCCGAGGAAACCCCGGCCACCGCCGAACCCGCCTGGAGGCGGCCGTTCGCCCGGGGCAGCGCGTCCGGCGGCAGCAGGGCCGGGAGCATCGCGAAAGAGGCGGCGTCGAAGAGCGTTCCCAGCACGGCGAGCAGGAACGCCGCCACCAGCAGTAGCCCGATGCCGGCCCGGTCGACGGCCACCGCCACGGCCACCGCCGCCACCACTGCGGCGCGTACCCCGTCGATGCCGGCCATCGTCCGGCGGCGGTCCCAGCGGTCCGCGTACACCCCGCCGAGCAGGCCGAAGAGCAGCGGCGGCACCTGCGCGGCCACGGTGACCGCGGCGATGACCCGGGGGTCGCGGGTCAGCGTGGCCGCCAGCAGCGCCAGCGCCGGCATCCGCAACGCGTCCCCGAAGCGGGACGCCACGGCGGCGGACCAGAGCAGCCGGAAGTCCCGGCCCAGAACGGAGGAGGTCATGCCGCCGACCGTGCCGGTTCGACCGGGTCGAGGGTCAAGCCGCCGGGCGAAAGGGGGACGCGGGCCGCCGGTGATCTTGGGTACGGTGAGCGCCGGCATCGGGACCGGGGAGAGCACAGGCGTGGACCACACCTTCCAGGTCGACCTGCGTGGCGTGGTCGACCTGCTCAGCCATCACCTCTACGGCAGCCCTCGGGTCTACGTCCGGGAGCTGCTCCAGAACGCCGTGGACGCGATCACCGCCCGGCGTACCACCGAGCCGGACGCGCCGGCGCTGGTCCGGATCGAACCGCCGGAGATCACCGGGGATGGCACCCTCCGGGTGCACGACACCGGCGTGGGCCTGACCGAGGCGCAGGTACACGAGCTGCTGGCGACCATCGGCCGCAGCTCCAAGCGTGACGAGTTGGGCTTCTCCCGGCACGAGTTCCTCGGCCAGTTCGGCATCGGCCTGCTCTCCTGCTTCCTGGTGGCCGACGAGATCCAGGTGCTCACCCGCCACGGCGACGATCCCACCGTCCGGTGGACCGGGTACGCCGACGGCCGGTACGCGGTTACCGTCGCGCCGCCGGAGCAGGCCCGCGCCGAAGTGGGCACCACCGTGACGCTGGTGCCCCGCCGTGCTGCCGATCAGTGGTTCAGCACCCCGACCGTCGTCGACCTGGCGCGGCTCTTCGGCGCGTTGCTGCCGGTCACCGTCCGGGTCGGCGACGTGGTCACCACCGTCGGTGAGCCGCCCTGGCCGACGACGCCGGGCACGCCGGTCGATCGGGCGGCGCTGATCGCGTACGCCCGCGAGACGCTCGGGGTGGACCCGTTCGACGTGCTGCCGCTGAGTGTCCCCGAGGCCGGGCTGACCGGTGTCGCCGTCATCCTGCCCACCCCGGTGAACCCGGCGGCCCGTGCCGGGCACCGCGTCTACCTCAAGCGGATGCTGCTCACCGAGAACGCCGACGGCCTGCTGCCGGACTGGGCGTTCTTCGCGCACTGCGTCGTCGACGCGAGCGAGTTGCGTCCGACGGCCAGCCGCGAGGCCCTGTACGAGGACACCCTGCTGACCGCGACCCGGGAGGCGCTCGGCGACCAGGTACGCGGCTGGCTGGTCCGGCTGGCGCGACACGACCCGCACCGGTTGGCCCAGTTCCTCCAGGTGCACCACCTCGGCGTGAAGGCGCTGGCCCTGCACGACGACGACATGCTCCGGCTGGTCGACAGGTGGTGGCCGATGGACACCAACGTCGGCACGCTCACCCTCGCCGAGTTCCGGGAACGCCACGGGGTGGTCCGCTACGCGGCCAGCCTCGACGAGTTCCGCCAGCTCGCCGCGGTGGCCGCCGCGCAGGACCTGGCCGTCGTCAACGCCGGTTACACCTACGACACCGAGCTGATCGAGCGACTGCCGGCGGTGGACCGTTCGGTGCTGATCGAACGGCTCGAGCCGAGTGACCTCACCACCCGGTTCGAGGCCCTCGACCCGTCCGTGGAACTGGCGCTGCGGCCGTTCCTCACCGCCGCGCAGCGGGCCGTCGAGCGTTCCGGTTGCGAGGTGGTCATCCGGGCGTACGACCCGGTATCGCTGCCCGCGCTCTACCTGGTCAGCCGGTCGGCGGCGTTCAACGACCAGCTCGCCGCCAGCCGCGACCGGGCCGACGAGCTGTGGGGTGGGGTGCTCGACGCGCTCGCCGCCACCGCCCCACCGGACCGCCCGCAACTGGTGCTCAACCATCGCAACCCGCTGGTGCGGCGGGTCACGATGCTGGGCGACCCGGAGCTGGTCGGGCTCGCCGTCGAGGCGCTGTACGGGCAGGCGCTGCTGCTCGGGCACCATCCGATCCGCGCGGCCGACGCCGCGCTGCTGAACGATTCCTTCCTCGGCCTGCTCGGCCGGGCCGTGCCGGGACGGGAGCAGGAATGAGCGACGAGGACCTGTGGCGGGTGCTGCGTGGCATCGCCGACATGCCGTACGGGGCGGGGCAGATCGCCGCGCTGGAGCAGTTGCTGCGCCGGGTGGACGCCGCCGACGACCGGCACCTCGCCTTCGTCACCCGCATGCAGGCGACGACCGGGTACGTCTACGGGGGCGAGCCGGCGAAGTCCTTCGTCACGTTCTCCTGGTGCCTGTCCGAGTTCGACCGTGACCCGCAGCCCTACCACCAGCAGCACCTGCACCAGTTGCTGTGGCACTTCAAGTACATGGTGTCGGGTCTGCTGAAGTTCCCCGAGGTGCCACTGGACCGCACGTACGGCGTGCTGGACGACATGGAGCGGCGCTACCGGGCCGGCGGGCACAGTCTGCAGACCGTCCACAAGCACCGGTTCCGGGTCGCCGACCACGTGGGCGACGCCGAGGCTGCCGCGCACTGGTACCGGCTGTGGCAGACGACGCCCCGTGACGAACTGTCCGACTGTGCGGGTTGTGACCCGACGAGCCAGGTGGGCTACCTCGCCGACACCGGTCGGGACGCCGAGGCGGTGGCCCTCGCCGAGCCGGTGCTCGCCGGTCGGCTCACGTGCACCGAGCAGCCGCAGGCGATCCTCACGGCGCTTCTGCTGCCGTATCTGCGTACCGGCCGGGGTGAGTCGGCGCGCGACGCGCACCGGGAGGCGTACCGCAAACTGCGCGGCAGCCTTGCCGACCTGTGGGACATCGGCGACCACATCGAGTTCTGCACGCTCACCGGCAACGAGGCGCGGGCGGTCGAGCTGGTCGAACGGCACCTGGACTGGCTGGACCGACCGCCGTCGCCGGCCGCCGCCATGCACTTCGCGGCGACCGCCGCCGCCGCGCTGCGCCAGGCCGGCGTGGCCACCGTGTACCGCCGGGCCGCCGAGGGCCGGCCGGCGGCCGAGGTTCCGGCGTCGGCGCTGGCCGACGAGTTGGCCGACCGGGCGACCGAGCTGGCCGCCCGTTTCGACGCCCGCAACGGCACCACCCACCAGTCGCAGTGGATCGCCCGTCGGCTCGCCGTACGACCGAGTGGCGAGCACGTGCCGCTGTCCGCGAGCGTCCGTCGCCGTCCGGCCCGAACCGGTGGGGACGCGCCGGTCGGCGGGGCGGCGCCCGCGTCCGAGCGGCCTGGCCGGGCACCGGTCGAGGTGTCCGCCGTGGCTCTACCCGCCGATGCCGACGAGCTGCTGACCGTCGCCGAGGAGAGCTGGGGCCAGCACGACCGGGCCACCTTCCAGGCGGCGCTGGCCGCGTACGACGACCGGTTCGACTCCGCCGACCTGCCGCCGCGTACGGTCGCGCACCGACTGTCGCTGCGGGCGGCCGAGCGGGGCGACGAGGACGACGTCGAGGGTGCGGTCGAGCTGAACCGGGCGGCGTTGGACCTGTACCGCTCCGCGGGCGAGGAGCTGCCCGCCCAGGTGGTCGCGGGGCGGCTGGGTGTGCTGCTGACCCGCGCCGACGAGCACGCCGAGGAGGGGCTGACGCTGGTCCGGGAGGCCGCCGAGACCCTGGATCGGCTCGGCGACCCCGGCAACGCGCCGCCGGGTACGACCGGCTGGCGTTGGCGCTGCTGCACCGGCACCGGTGGGCGGACGCCCTCGCGGCCCTGGACCGGGTACCGGCCGACGCCGGTGGCGACGAGCACCTGGCGGCCCGGGTCGCGCTGCACCGGGCACATCTGCTGGAGCAGTCCGACCGCGTCGACGAGGCCCGTGCCGCCGCCGTCCAGGCCCGCCGGATGGCCCGTGAGCTGGGCGTCGACGAGCTGGTCACGGCCGCCTGCCTGGCCTGCGCGCGGACGGTCGACGATCCGGCGGAGGCGGTGGCCGCCTGCGACGAGGCGCTGCGGGTGGCACCGGCGGACGCGGAGCTGCCCGTCCGGGTCGCCCGCGCGCGGGCACTGCTCTCCGCCGGGCGGGCCGCCGACGCGGTGGACGACTTCGTCGAGGCGGTGACGCTCTGCGTGGAGCGGGGCGCCGAGGGGGACGCGTTCCTGCGCTGGGAGTTGGCGAACGCGTACCGGGTGGTGGGTCGACTCGCCGAGGCGGCCGAGGTCGCCGAGGAGGCCGTGCTCGGCCTGGACCGCCTGGGCGCCCAGGCGGAGGCCGACCGCTGCCGGCACCTGCTGGCCGGCGTGTACGGCGGGCTCGGCGAGATCGACCCCGCGTTGGCTCTGCTGGAGCAGTTGTCCGTCAACCTGGACGGCCCGGACAACCTGCCCATCCGGGCCCAGGTGCTGGAGGAGGCCGGCGGGATCCTGTACGACGCCGACCGCGACGCTGCGGCCGCCGAGCGGTTCGCCGCCGCCGCTACGGCGTACCGGCTCGCCGATCTGCCGCTGGACGAGCTGCGGGCCCGCCGCCGGGAGGCGTACGCCTGGTTCTGGTCCGACAACCTGCCGGAGGCGGTCCGGGTCGTCGAACTGGCGGACGGGCTGGCGGCGGTGTTGGCCGGGCAGCCGGAGCCGCCGCCACCGGTGACGTACGAGCTGGCGATGACGGCCGAGACCGGCGCGCGGGTGCTGACCGGGGAGGGCCGGGCGGACGAGGCGCTGGAACGGCTCGCCGGGGTGCCCGACCGGCTGCGGTCGATCGAGGCCTTCGGTGAGGCCGCCCAGGTGGAGATCCTCGTCGGTGAGCTGCTGCTCCGACTGGACCGGCCGGTCGAGGCGGAGCCGCTGTTGCGTCGCGTGCTCGGTGGGTTGCCGGCCGGATCGCGGCCGGTCCGCCAGACCGCGTGGTTGCTGGCCCGTGCGTTGGACCTGCTCGACCGGCCCGCCGAGGCGGCCGCCCTGCGACAGGAGCACGACCTCGACCCGGACGACTGACCGCTGCGGCGAACCGACCGGTATCCGTCGCCCCACCGTGTCCAGCTCGCGGTCTACGCTTGCCCGGTGACGGTGGAGCAGCAGGCACGGGGGGCGGCGGGTACGGGCCGGCGCCGGTCCCGCAAGGACGAGATCCTGGAGATCGCGGTCGGTCTGTTCGCCGCCCGCGGCTACCACGGCGTGTCGATGGACGACATCGGCGCGGCAGCCGGGGTGACCGGTCCGGCGCTCTATCACCACTTCGCCGGCAAGGAGGCGATGCTGGCCGCGGCGCTGATCCCGGTCAGCGAGGGGCTGCTGGCCGGCGGGCGGGAACGCGCCGCCGGGCACCCGGACGACCCGCGCGGCGTGCTGGAGTCCCTGATCGACTTCCACGTCGAGTTCGCGCTGGCCAACCCGGCCGTGATCGCGCTGCACCTGCACGAGCTGGACCGCCTGCCGGAGGAGCCGCGACGACGGATCCGCCGGCTGCAACGGATGTACGTCGAGGAGTGGGTGACGGTGCTCACGGCGTTGCACCCGGGCATGCCCGACGGCGAGGCTCGGGTGCTCGCGCACGCCGCGTTCGGCCTGATGAACTCGACTCCGTTCCTCGGCGGCGAGGTGGACCGGCGACGTCGGGCCGAGCTGTTGCGCGGAGCGACGCTGGCCGCGCTGCTCGCCTGAGCCCGACTCGTCAGAAGTACGCCGGTCATGATTCCCTGACATCGTCCCAACATCCGGACGCCGGGAGGAAACATGATCGAGTCACTGCTGGTCGCCAATCGGGGCGAGATCGCCCGCCGGGTCATCCGGACCGCCAAGCGGCTCGGCATCCGCGCGATCGCGGTGTACTCGGAGGCGGACGCCGACCTGCCGTTCGTCACCGAGGCGGACGAGGCGGTCCTCATCGGCCCGCCGAACCCGGCGCAGAGCTACCGCAACGTCGAGGCGATCCTCGCCGCCGCCAAGTCGACCGGCGCGCAGGCCATCCACCCCGGCTACGGCTTCCTGTCGGAGAACGCGGAGTTCGCTCGTACCGTCGAGGCCAGCGGGCTGATCTGGGTCGGACCCGGCGCGGACGCGATCAGCGCGATGGGCGACAAGATCAATGCTCGGAACCTGATGACGGCGGCCGGCGTGCCGGTCGCGCCCGGCACCACCGATCCGGCCGCCGACCTGGACGCGGCCGTGACGGCCGCCGCCGAGATCGGCTACCCGGTGATGGTCAAGGCTGCCGCCGGTGGCGGCGGCATGGGCATGGGCGTGGCCGCCGACGAGGCCGCGTTGCGCACCGAGTACGACAAGGTGCGCGCCTTCGCCGAGCGGATGTTCGGTGACGGCTCGGTGCTGATCGAGCGGTATTTCCCCCGGGTGCGGCACGTCGAGGTGCAGATCCTCGGCCTGGCCGACGGTCGGGTGGTGGCGCTCGGCGAGCGGGAGTGCTCGGTGCAGCGACGCAACCAGAAGCTCGTCGAGGAATCCCCGTCGCCGGCGGTCTCGCCGGAACTGCGGGCGCGCCTCCTGGCGGCGGCGGTGCGGGCGGGCGAGGCCGTCGGCTATCGCAACGCTGGCACGGTGGAATGCCTGCTGGACCCCACCTCCGGTGAGTTCTTCTTCCTTGAGATGAACACGCGGTTGCAGGTGGAGCACCCGGTGACCGAGTACGTCTACGGGATCGACCTGGTCGAGGAGCAGTTGCGGGTGGCGTCCGGGCTGGCGCCGACGTTCGATCCGGACGCGCTCGCGCCGAGCGGGCACGCCATCGAGATGCGGATCAACGCCGAGGACCCGAAGCGCTTCCTGCCCGGCCCCGGTGTGATCCGGACCTGGGTGGAGCCGACCGGCGAGGGGGTCCGGGTGGATTCCGGCTACACCGGCGGCAACACGGTCACGCCGTTCTACGACAGCCTGCTGGCCAAGCTGATCGTCACCGGCACGACCCGCGACGAGGTCCTGGAACGCGCGCAGGAAGCGGTCGCCGCCTTCCAGATCGAGGGCCCGAAGAACAACGTCCCGTTCTTCGCCGAGCTGTTGGGCAACGAGGAGTTCCGCTCCGGCGCCTACGACACGGGCATCGTCTCCCGGATGCGCTGACCCCACCCCTGCCTGTAGTTGATCAAGAGGTTTGCGTCGTCCGGGGCCGGAATTTTGACGCAAACCTCTTGATCGACGCCGCTGGCGAGGGCTTGTCAGCGGTACCTCGGTAGGTTGTCGGGGCTGTCGGTCCCGTGCCAGGGCTGGTCAGTCAGGCGGGGTAGCTCTCCTCGGCTCTGCCCGGGCAGGCCGGGACCGCCGGTGTCCAGCCTCGGTGCACGATGGTTGCCCGGTACCGGGCCGCCGGCCCGGAAGTGCCGGGCGTTGGGTGCCCCGGTGGACGGATCGCGTTGTCTCGGTAGGTTCTCCGACGTCGGGCCGGGACCGAGGTGTCGAGCCGTGATGGCGGTCCGCAGCTCGGTGACCTCCACCATGCAGGCCTTCAGCCGCTCATTCAACTCGTCGATCTCCTGGCGCAGCGCCCGTGCGGTAGTCGGATCGTCGAGCGTCCCGGTGCCCACCGCGACCTCCGGGCGGTCTCCGGTCGGCGGCTTCTCGCCGCGGGCCAGCTCGTACAGCTCGGCGAAGTGCGCCAGCCGCTGCTGTTGGAGCTCCTCCGGTACCGCGTGCTTCACCACCAGCATCACCGTCTGCCAGGGCGGTCCCTTGCTCTCGGCGGTGAAGTGCCGCGACAGCTTCTTGCGCAGCATGCGGGACTGCTTTCTGGCTCGGCTGGCCCGGTCGGGATCGGACGTCGGCGGGTGGATCCGGTCCGCCAGCCTCTGCCAGGTGTCGACCTGCCCGATCTCGGCCTCCACGGCTTCGCGGACCGCCAGCGTGTACGCCGCGACGTCGGGGTTGTGATAGCGCTGCGCGTATTGCGCTTCGAGCTTCGATCGTGAGACGAGTCGGCGTCTGCGGGTACGTTCCTCTGCTTCGTTTGTCATCTCGTTCCTTTCACGCCGGTGGTCTCGGTCCGTGCAATGGGCTGGTCATGTAGGTCCTTCCAAGAGCTCACATGACTCGGACCAGTATTTGTACCGCCTCCGATCAACAGCGCGGGTCTTGCGGGCTGTGTCGCCAGTCAGATTTTGGCCGGGTCGCTGGCCGGGGCGGAGCCCTTGTGTCGGAGGCGTTCCGGCTTGGTCCTTGGTGGACTTCCGCTGCTCCGTCGGTTTGGCCGGGGTGGCCGGTCGAGAACCCGGTCAGAAGATCGTTCGGTCCGTCGGATCGCGTCGTTGTCGTAGTCGATGGGAGGCAACCCCATTGTTTGTTGATCGCGGGATCAGTCGTGGAAGTTCCACGGAATGACAATCCCGCGACAATTGTCAACTGACGCTGGAGAGGAAGGCAGATGAACGGTAATTCGGTTCGACCGCCGAACACGGGAGGACGTATCGTCCGAACTCTGCGGAAGATGTCGCTCGGCGCCGATGGTGTTGCGGTGCTGACCCTGTGCGTGGGTCGGGAGGACGCCGCCGCGTGCGCCGGCGCCCTCTCGACCGCACTCCGATGCGCTGCGGAGCTCTTGGAAGGACCGTCGCAGCGCTGACCACCGGAGGCGTCCAGACGGTGGGGTCGAGCCGATGGCTGGCCCCGCCGTCCCGCCGGCACCAACGTAGCCACCCGACCGCCCGCAGTTCCATGCCGCCGCCGGTGATGGCATCCTTCTGGCCTGATTCATCCGCCGAAGGGTGGTCCGGTGGTGGCTGGACGGCCCACCTCGGCGGAGAGCCATCGCACAACGTGTCCGTACCGTCCTCGACGCTGGCGGTTATTCGGGCCGATGTCGCTACCGTTGCCCCACCAGGGCAGACAGTGAGGTGACCCCATGGCGGAACTGCCAAACTCCGTGTCGATCCGTGAAGTCGGGCCGCGGGACGGTTTGCAGAACGAGGAGCCCATCCCCGCCGACGCCAAGGTGCGGCTGCTCGACGCGCTCTCCGCCACCGGCGTACGCCGGATCGAGGCGGTGTCGTTCGTGCACCCCAGGGCGATTCCGCAGATGGCCGACGCCGACGAGGTGTGGCGGCGGGCGGCGAAGGTCGACGGGGTGCGGTATTCGGCGCTGGTGCCGAACACAAGGGGCGCCCAGCGGGCCCTGGCGGCCGGCTTCACCGAGATCGAGGTGGTGGTGTCGGCCAGCGACACGCACAACCGCCGCAACGTCAACCGCTCGACCGACGAGTCGCTTGACGACATCGCCGAGCTGATCGACCTCCTGCACGGCGCGTCCGCGCGGGTCGAGGTGATCGTGGCGACCAGCTTCGGGTGCCCGTACGAGGGGGACGTCGACCCGCGCCGTGTCGCCGGCATCGTCGACCGGGTCGTCCGCGACGGCGCGGACCGGGTGGCTTTCGGCGACACGACCGGCATGGGCACGCCGCGTCGGGTCCGTGAGCTGCTGACCGCGGTACGCGACCGCAACGCGCACGTGCCGGTGCTGCTGCACTTCCACAACACCCGGGGTACGGCGCTGGCCAACCTGCTGACCGCGCTGGAGCTGGGCGTGACCGAGTTTGACGCGAGCGTCGGCGGTCTGGGTGGCTGCCCCTACGCGCCGGGTGCGAGTGGCAATCTGGCGACGGAGGAGGCGGTGCACATGCTGCACGACATGGGCATCGACACCGGCATCGACCTGGATGCCCTGATCGAGGTGGCCGAGTTGGCCGAGGAACTCCTCGGCAAGACGCTGCCGTCCGGGGTGCTGCGGGCCGGTCCACGTACGCGACTGACGCCGATGCCGAGCTGAGGACACGCGGAAGGGGCCGGCGAGCTGCCGGCCCCTTCGTGGTACGCGGGTTCGGTCAGCCCACCGTGGTGAGCGCCGACGGCCAGCTGTCGCGGAAGATGTCCGCGCTGCGGTCGGTGCTGCTCTCGGTGGCGATGCGGGTGCCGGCGAAGAGGTTGCTGACCCGGTTCGCCTCGGCGCTGCTCGGGTACGGGTTGGTGCAGCTCGTGCCGGCGCTGCCGCCGGACATCAGGATCGAGCAGTTGCCGTTGTAGTTGTCCGGCAGGCCGAGGATGTGCCCGATCTCGTGGGTCATGATCCGCAGCGGGCTGTACTGCGCCGCCTGCTGCGTGTCGATGTAGACCCGGCCGTTGCCGAGGCTGGTCCGCACGGCGTACGAACCGCCGCCGGTGATCTGGTAGATCCGCAGGTTGGAGCCGCAGTTCGCGGAGAGCGTCAGGTTGACGGTGGCGTTGTTCCAGATCGAGGCGGCCTGGTTGGCGGTGCCCGCGTAGGCGCCTGCCTGGCTGGTGTTGTAGCAGATGGTCATCGCGGCGGACGCGGGCGCGGGGTTGGCGACCGTGACGCCGAGCGTGGCACCTGCCGTCGCGACCAACGCGACGGCGAGCCGACTGAGTCGTGAGGTCATCGCTGACTCCTATCCGAGAGGGGGTGACAGGAGCCTATCCACAGAGATTAATAGATTTCAATGTTTCGTTCGAAGGAGCGTCGGTGCGGCATGGGTCGCCGGAGGGTGCGTGGATGCGATAGCCTAACGATCGTTCAGGTCAGCACGGGCGAGGGAGTCGGCGTGACGCTCGACGGTGAGGCGCTGGAACAACTGCGCAAGCGGGCCCGGTCCGGCGGCGCGGACAAGTACCACGCGGCCAACGAGGCCAAGGGCAAGCTCTTCGCCCGCGAACGCGTCACGCTCCTCGTCGACGAGGGCTCCTTCGTCGAGGACGGCCTCTACGCCAACGCGCTCGCCGACGGCCTGCCGGCCGACGGCGTGGTCACCGGCACCGCCACGATCGACGGCCGACAGGTCTGCCTGATGGCCAACGACTCCACCGTGAAGGCCGGCAGTTGGGGCGCCCGTACCGTCGAGAAGATCATCCGGATCATCGAGCGGGCCTACGGGGCCGGCGTCCCGATGGTCTACCTGGTCGACTCGGCCGGCGCCCGGATCACGGACCAGGTCGACCTCTTCCCCGGTCGCCGTGGGGCCGGCAAGATCTTCTGGAACCAGGTCCGCGCCTCCGGCTCGATCCCGCAGGTCTGCGCGCTGTTCGGCCCGAGCGCCGCCGGAGGGGCGTACATCCCGGCGTTCTGCGACGTGGTGGCGATGGTCGACGGCAACGCCAGCATGTATCTCGGCTCCGACCGGATGGTCGAGATGGTCACCGGGGAGAAGACCACCCTGGAGGCGATGGGCGGGGCCAAGGTGCACACCGCCGAGTCCGGCGTCGGGCACTTCCTCTGCAAGACCGAGGCCGACGCGCTCGACGTGGTGAAGACCTACCTGTCGTACCTGCCGGCGAACTGGACCCAGGCGCCGCCGACCGCGCCGGCGGTCGCCGCGCCCGCGAAGGCCGACCTGGCCGCGCTGGTGCCGGCCAGCGAGCGGCAGGCGTTCGACATGCGACGGTACGTCAAGGGCCTGCTCGACGAGGGTTCCTTCTTCGAGATCCAGGCACTGTGGGCCAGGGAGCTGACCATCGGCTTCGGTCGCCTCGACGGCCAGGTCGTCGGCGTGGTCGGCAACAACTCGATGTTCAAGGGCGGGGTGCTCTTCGTCGACTCGGCCGACAAGGCCACCCGGTTCGTGCAGCTCTGCGACGCGTTCAACGTGCCCCTGCTCTTCCTCAGCGACGTTCCCGGATTCATGGTCGGCAGCGCGGTGGAGAAGCAGGGCATCATCCGGCACGGCGCCAAGATGATCACCGCGATCTCCGAGGCGACCGTGCCGAAGATCTGCGTGGTCGTCCGCAAGGCGTACGGCGCGGGCCTGTACGCGATGGCCGGTCCCGGCTTCGAGCCGGACGCGACGATCGCGCTGCCCACCGCCAAGATCGCGGTGATGGGCGCCGAGGCCGCCGTGAACGCCGTCTACGCCAACAAGATCGCGGCGATCGAGGACGCGGACGAGCGGGCCGCCTTCGTGGCCGCCAAGCGAGCCGAGTACGAGCAGGACATCGACGTCGTCCGGCTCGCCAGCGAGCTGGTGGTGGACGCCATCGTCGAACCGCACGACCTGCGCGACGAGTTGGTCCGCCGGTTCGCGGCGGCCCGCACCAAGGACCGCACCTTCTCCCGGCGACGGCACGGCGTCACCCCCGTCTGACCCGCAAGGAAGGGCCCCTACTTAACGCCTGACGTATAGGAGGGAGCCCTTCCCAACGCTTCAGCCGCTTCCGCGTCACGAGCGCCGGGCGGCCCGCCCCAGTAGGAGGATCGAGATGGACTTCCGGCTCACCGACGAACAAGCGGCGCTGCGGGAGAGCGTGCGGGACTTCGCCCGCGAGGTGGTCGCCCCGGTGATCGCCGAGCACTACGAGCGGCACACCTTCCCGTACGAGGTGATCCGGCAGATGGGCAAGATGGGCCTGTTCGGCCTGCCCTTCGACGAGGAGCACGGCGGGATGGGCGGCGACTACTTCGCGCTGTGCCTGGCCCTGGAGGAGTTGGCCCGGGTCGACTCCAGCGTGGCCATCACGTTGGAGGCGGCCGTCTCGCTCGGCGCGATGCCGATCTACCGCTTCGGCACCGAGGAGCAGAAGGCCACCTGGCTGCCCCGGCTGCTCAGCGGGGAGGCCCTGGCCGGCTTCGGCCTCACCGAGCCGGGCACGGGTTCCGACGCCGGCGGCACCCAGACGCGGGCCGTGCTGGACGGCGACGAGTGGGTGATCAACGGCGCGAAGGCGTTCATCACCAACTCGGGCACCGACATCACGGCCATGGTGACCGTCACGGCGGTGACCGGCACCAACCCGGACGGCTCCAAGGAGTTGTCGACGATCATCGTGCCCACCGGCACGCCCGGATTCACGGTGGCTCCGGGTTACTCCAAGGTCGGTTGGACCGCCTCGGACACCCACGAGCTGACCTTCGACGACTGCCGGGTGCCGGCGGCCAACCTGCTCGGTGCGCGCGGCCGGGGCTTCGCGCAGTTTCTGCGGATCCTCGACGAGGGCCGGATCGCCATCGCCGCGTTGGCTGTCGGCCTCGCCCAGGGCTGCGTCGACGAGTCCATCAGGTACGCCAAGGAGCGGCACGCCTTCGGCCGGCCGATCGGCGACAACCAGGCCGTCCAGTTCAAGATCGCGGACATGGAGCTGAAGGCGCACACCGCCCGCCTGGCCTACTACGACGCCGCCGCCCGGATGCTGGCCGGCGAGCCGTTCAAGCGGCAGGCCGCCATCGCGAAGCTGCACGCGAGCACGATCGCGGTGGACAACGCCCGGGAGGCCACCCAGATCCACGGCGGCTACGGATTCATGAACGAGTACCCGGTCGCCCGGTTCTGGCGGGACTCCAAGATCCTGGAGATCGGCGAGGGCACCAGCGAGGTGCAACGCATGATCATCGCCCGCGATCTGGGTCTCTGACCCCGCCGTAGGGCGCCGGCTACCGATCACCGTCGATCAACCGGTCGGGCTGTCGGATTATCGGCGACCGGACGTCGGCAGGACGACGTTCGACTGCCGATGGTCGGAGGCGAACCGTACTCTTCGTGCCCATGACTCCGGATCATGGGTGGTCGCGGAGCCCGGCCGGTCGTACCGGGCTGCCGGAGCTGCTCCGTGCGCACCGGCGCGCCGCCGGTCTGACCCAGGCGGAACTGGCGTCCCGTGCCCGAGTCGGTGTGCGGACGGTGCGGGATCTGGAGCGTGGCCGGTCGGTCCGGCCACAGCGCACGACCGTCGATCTGCTCGCCACGGCGTTGGGGTTGACCGGTGCCGTCCGGGCGGCATTCCTGGCCACGGCCCGCGGCCCCGTCGGCGGAGAGCCGCCGTCGGATGTCGGCCCGGGCACGGTCGGCGTCGCGTCGGCGGAAGCCACCCGAGCCGACGCGCCGGTCGCCCTCCCGCCGCCGGTCGCCCTGATCGGACGCGATCGCGATGTCACCGAGTTGGCCGCGATGCTGACCGCAGAACACGGACCACGGCTGATCAGCCTCGTCGGCCTGGCCGGTGTCGGCAAGACCGCGCTCGCGCTCGCCGTGGCCCACGCGGCGGCACGGGCGCATCCGGGCGGTGTGGCCGGCGTGCTGGTCGGCGAGGGCTCGGACGGGCCGGACGTCCTCGCGGCCTCGATGAGCGTCCTCGGCGCCGCCCGGTTACCGGAACTGGTCGCCCGCCTCGCCGGCCGGCGGGCGCTGCTGGTCATGGACGCCGTCGAGCGCGCCCCCGGCCCGGTGGCCGAGACACTGCACCGGTTGGGCACCGTACTGCCGTCGCTGCGGGTGCTGGTCACCGGCCGGCATCCGGTCGGGCTACCCGGCGAACGGGTCTGGCCGGTCGCCCCGCTCGAGGTGCCGCCGCCGGACGGCGAACAATCCGGTCCCGCCACGCTCGTCTCGTGGCCAGCGGTCGCGCTGTTCATCGCACGGCTCGCCCAGGTCCGTCGGGAACCGCCCGGCCCCGACGAGCTACCGGCACTGGCCGCCCTGGTCCGCCGGCTGGGTGGCCTGCCGCTGGCCATCGAGCTGATGGCCGCCCGTGGCCGGCTGCTCGACCTCACCGAACTGCTCGACCGGTACGGCGACCGCGTGCTCGACCTGACCACCTCGACCGAGGAGACCCGTGCCCGGTGGGACGGGCCGGAGTCCGCCGCCCGCCGTCCGTACGCCACCGATGCCACCCGGGCGTCGGTGGCGGTGACCCTGCGGGACGCGGTGGCGACCAGCTACCGCCTGCTCGCGCCGCACGAGCGCGACGCGCTGCGGCGACTCGCCATGTTCGGCAACCGGTGGTCGGTGGAGATGGCCGAGGAGATGCTCGCCGACGAGGCCGACCGGGACGGGACCGTCGCCATCGATCCGGTCCCGGTGCTGGACCGCCTGATCGAGCTGGGCCTGCTGAGCGTTCGCGGCACCGGGCCGTTCCGGTTCCGCCTGCTCGACGCGGTCCGTGACTTCGCCGTGGAGCAGGCGGTCGGCGGCGGTGAGCTGACCTGCGTACGGCGTCGGCACGCGGAGGTGACCGCCCGCCTCGTGGCGCGGACCGCCGCCGACCTGGCCGGCCCACGGATGCTCGACGCGGTGCACCGGCTCGACCAGCTGAGCAGCGATATCAGCTCCGCGCTCGCCCACGCGGCCACCGATGACCCCCTGACCGCGCTCCGGCTCGCCGCCTGCCTCCCCCGCTGGTGGCGCTTCCGGGGCCGGGACGTCGCCGGGCGGCAGTGGCTGCGACGTCTGCTGGCCGACCCGCGAACCGCCGACGCGGATCCGATCCTGCGCGGCTGGGCCAGCCTCGGGATGGCCCGGCTCGCGGCCGAACACGGTGCCGAGGCAGAGGAGTTGCCCACGGCACGCGCCGCGTTGGAGATCTTCCGACAGTCCGGCGACGTGACCGGCGAGTTGGAGGCGCGCGGGGTGCTTGGTGCTCTGCTGACCACCGTCGGCGGACACGACGAGGCGCGGGAACAGGCCGAGGCGGTGCTCCGGCTCGCCGCCCGCAACGGTCGTACGCGTGATCTGGCGGTCGCGCAGAACAGCCTGGCGTGGCACGAGATCCGCGTCGGCGACCTGGCGGCGGCACGCCGGCGGCTGGCCGCCGTGGACCGGCTCGCGGCCGAGGGGGGTGAGCAGCGGTTGCGCGTACTGGCCTGGGCCAACCGGGCCGAGGTGTCCCGCCTGGAGGGCCGGTACGCCGATGCCGTCGACCAGGGGCGGCGTGCGGTGGCGGCGCTGTTCGAGCTGGGCGATCCGGGACATCGCCGTCGGGTGCTCGGCACGGTCGGTCTGGCGCTCGCTCAGGACGGCCGTGCCGCCGAGGCGACCGAGCTGCTCACCGAGCTGCGCGCCGGCGGCGCCGAGGCGACCGTCGCCGTGCCGGGGCGGCAGTGGATGGAGCGGGTCGGACTTCCGCGACCACGGTCGGACGACACCGTGTTGTCGTGGAGCGGACCGGAGGCGGGGATCTGCGCGCTGATCGAGGGGAACCTGGCGCTGCACCGGGGTGATCGGGAGTTGGCGGCCGAGTGGTTCGCGGCCGCCGCCGAGGCCGGTCACGATCGCCGGGACGTGGTGGAGGCGCTGGTGGGCCTCGCCGCGAGCACCGGAGATCCGACGGTCCTCGATCGCCTGGACCAGGTCTGCGAGGACACCGGGATCCGACTGCTGCCGCAGGAGTCCGGGCTGCTCTACGCGCTGATCGCAGCGCGGGGCGGAGCCACCGAACGGTGAGCGGCGGCCGGTCGGCGGACCGCCGGATGGAGAGTGGCGCGGGCGAAGAGCCCCCTTGGTGCTACCCCTCGCTGTTCGCCCGCGCCGTCACCCCCCGGTGATTCCCCGGTGGGCGAAAGCCTGCCACCGTTGCCGGGGAAGAAGGTATTTTTCAAGAGGTTTGTCCGGACTCTGGGGCCAGTTCTGCCGGTCTTTCTGCCGGTACCGCCCGGACGCCCCTCTTGCGGGTCGACGGTCAGGTCGGGTCGCAGTCGTCGGCCGTCTCCTGCTCGGTACTACCGGCGGTCGCGCCAGGATGGACCGCGTCCCGCACCCGCCGCAGGCCGTCGAGCAGTGCCGCCAGGGCCTCGGGTTCGAGCTGGCCGGTGAACCACTGTTCGATGATCCGCAGGTGCCCGGGCAGCGTCTCGTCGAGCCGTTGCATTCCGGACGCGGTGACCACCGCGTACGAGCTGCGGCGGTCGTTCGGGCATGCTCGACGGGTGAGCAGTCCGTCGCGTTCCATCCGGTCCACCACCCGGGTCACCCCGCTGGTGGACAGTGAGGTCTGTGCGGCGAGGTCGGTCATCCGTAGCTGGTTGCCGGGCGAGCGGGCCAGTCGGGTGATCACCTCGAACTCGACCTGGGAGAGGCCGTGCTCCTCGAGTTGGGCGGCGAACCGGGCGGAGAGCCCGGCGTGGGCCTCGTACAGGAGGCCAACCGCGGTGATCCGGGGGTCGTCGAACACGTTGGTCACTCGTTAACCCTACCAGTCCTTGACACGGGGAATGTTGTTGCGGTTATATTTGCTGAAGCAGTCGTTGGACTACTAAACGATCCTCTGGAGGACACCAGCCATGACCAGCAGCATCGACGCGGTTACCCGCGACTGGGACGGTCTCACCATCCCGGCGGCCGGCACCTACGTGCTGGACGCGGCGCACAAGCGGGTCGGCTTCGTCGCCCGGCACATGATGGTGAGCAAGGTCCGCGGTGAGTTCAACGAGGCGACCGCCACCATCACCGTCGCCGAGGACCCGCTGCAGTCCTCGGTCGTCGCGACCATCCAGGCCGCCAGCATCGACACCACCCAGGACGACCGGGACGCGCACCTGCGCAGCCCCGAGTTCCTCGACGCGGAGCAGTTCCCGACCCTGGAGTTCCGCAGTACCGGCGTCAAGTCCCGCAAGGGCAACGAGTTCGTGCTGGACGGTGAGCTGACCGTCAAGGGCGTCACCCGTCCGGTCGAGCTGGAGGTCGAGTTCGAGGGCGTGGGTCGCAGCCCGTTCGGCCAGGACATCTTCGGCTTCTCCGCGAGCACCGAGATCGACCGCGAAGAGTTCGGTCTGACCTGGAACGTCGCCCTGGAGACCGGCGGCGTGCTGGTCGGCAAGAAGATCAAGATCGAGATCGAGGGCGAGGCCGTCCGCCAGGCCTGATCCCACGGATCACCCGTACACCGGGCCCGCGCCGCACGTCGGCGCGGGCCCGGTGTCGTCCGTGCCGAGCGCGTGTGAATTGTCACGACTTGGTCTTGCCTCCGTGGGGTCCGACGTGCCAGCGACGGGGTAGAGATGGCGCCACGAGCGAATCCATCCGGCCGGCGTCGGATCACCCGTCGTCGGCCTCTGGCCCCGGCCAGGCGAGCGCTCTTACCGTTGATGGTTCACAATGCGCTTCCGGGACGGCAGAATCCCGACCGCGCCGGTTGTCGGGAGGACACATGGGCAGGGACGTCTCGCAGGGCGCCTTCACCCGGGAGGACCGCGTCCGCTACCGGCAGAAGGTCCGGCGGTGCCTCGACGTCTTCGCGCTGATGCTCGACGACTTCGGGTTCGACGCCGACCGGCCGATGACCGGCCTCGAGATCGAGCTGAACCTGGTCGACTCGGCGGCCGAGCCGGCGATGCGCAACGAGGAGATCCTCGCCGAGATCGCCGATCCGCTCTTCCAGACCGAGCTGGGGCAGTTCAACCTGGAATTGAACGCCGAGCCCCGGCTGATCGAGGGCGCCGGTTTCGCCGACTACGAGCACGACCTACGCAGCGCCCTCTCCCGGGCCGACGAGCGCGCCGCCAGGTCCGACGCGAAGATCGTCCTGGTCGGCATCCTGCCCACGCTCACCGAGGGGCACCTGGTCGAGGACAACCTCTCCACCAACGAGCGCTACCGGGTCCTCAACGACCAGATCGTCGGCGCCCGGGGCGAGGCCATCGAACTCGACATCCGTGGCGTCGAGCAGTTGCGGACGCACACCGACTCGATCGCCCCCGAGGCGGCCTGCACGAGTCTCCAGTTCCACCTCCAGGTCGCGCCGGACAGCTTCGCCGACTACTGGAACGCGTCCCAGGCCATCGCCGGAGTGCAGGTGGCGGTGGGGGCGAACTCGCCCTTCCTCTACGGCCGTCAACTCTGGGCCGAGACCCGGATCGCCCTGTTCAAGCAGGCCACCGACACTCGTCCGGAAGAACTCAAGGCCCAGGGCGTACGCCCCCGGGTCTGGTTCGGCGAGCGGTGGATCACCTCGATCTTCGACTTGTTCGAGGAGAACGTCCGGTACTTCCCACCACTGCTGCCGATCTGCGAGGACGAGGACCCAGTGGAGGTGCTGCACGCCGGCGGGGTGCCCCAACTGAGCGAGCTGCGGCTGCACAATGGCACGGTCTACCGCTGGAACCGCCCGGTCTACGACATCATGAACGGCCGTCCGCACCTGCGGGTGGAGAACCGGGTGCTGCCCGCTGGTCCCACCGTGGTGGACATGCTGGCCAACGCGGCCTTCTACTTCGGACTGGTGCGTGGTCTGGCCGAGGCCGACCGACCGATCTGGAGTCAGCTCACCTTCTCCTCGGCCGAGGAGAACTTCCACTCGGCGGCCCGCCGTGGTCTGGACGCCGTGCTGCACTGGCCCGGGGTCGGTGACGTGCCGGTCACCAAGCTCGTACTCGATCAGTTGTTGCCCGTCGCCGCAACAGGACTGGACGGCTTCGGCGTCGCGCCGGCGCAACGGGACCGGCTGCTCGGCATCATCGAGCAGCGCTGCCGTACCGGTCGCAACGGCTCCGTCTGGCAGACCGAGGCGGTCTGGGCGGCGGAGCACCACCACGGCATGGACCGGCCGGCAGCCCTGCACCACATGGTCAAGCGCTACGCGGAGCTCCAACGCACCAACGAACCAGTCCACACCTGGCCCGTCCACTAACCACCCCACCCCACCCCCCTAAGGGCCTCGCACCCTGCCTCGTTGATCAAGAAGTTCGCGTCAGGAATCGCGCCGCTGATGACGCAAACCTCTTGATCAACAGGTGGGTAGCGGTGGGGTCAGGTGGTGGGGCGGCGGGGTGGGCGGGCTCGGGACGCGGTTGGGGCGTCGGTTGAGGGTGCGGCGGCGTCGGTTGGGAGCGTGGCGTCGGGGTTGGGGCGGGGGACCGGGACGCGGGGTGAGGTCGTGGTCGCCTCGGTTGGCTGGTCCTCGCGCGGACTTGTCGGTGCCGACGGAGTCCTGCCGCGTCGGGTTGCTGTGCCGGCTGCGGCGTCGGTTACCGAGCGGGCGCGGCGTCCGGGTCGCCCGGCGTCCGCCACGCCCTCTCTCGTGGGCGTCGTCCGATCGGTCGGGAGCCCTCCGGCCCGGGTGAAGTCCGCCGGAGAGGTCGACGTCGAGCTGGGTGAGCCGGCTGGAGGGGCCGACGCCGGTTCGCGGGGGCCGGTCGAAGCGGTCGACGTCGGGTCGGACACGTCACCCGACTCGGGGTTCGCCGACGCACCCGCCGATGCCGCGCCCGGACCGGCGGCCGGGACGGTCGGTCGGCGGTCGGCGGCGCGTTGGTGACCGGCCCTCTCGGCGAGTCGGGCGACAAGTATCGAGCCGCCGACACCGGCGATCACCGCGTACGGGGCGATGAGCTGGGTCGAGAACTGTGCCGGGCCGGGGCCGCCCACCTCGGCACGGTGGTCAGGTAGGCGAGCGCGACGAGCAGCGGGCCGGCCGCACCGGAGGCCGCCGCGCCCACCCGGTGTCCGCCCGGACGCGCGGCGCCGCGGGCGGCGAGGGCGCCGATCAGAAGCGCGGGTACGAGCGCCAGCAGCGCCCCGGGCCAGTAGATCTGGCCTCCGATCCAGTACCGCCCGTGGTCCGGGTCGAGCTGCCAGGTGCCGAGTTGGGCGCCGGTCAGCCCGCGTCCGACGCGTACACCGTCGATGACCGAGACCACGGCGAGCAGCCACAGCCAGGCGGCCGTCGCGGTGATGTTCACCGCGACCGTGCGGGAGCGCAGCGCCCAGAGCGCGACGAGGACGCCGATCAGGATTCCCAGCGCCGCGTGCAGGGCCGCGACCCGCTGCGGTGTGCCGGTGTCGGCGCCCGCGGCGACCCGGGCCGGTACGGCGACCAGCAGTACGGTGACCAGTCCACCGAGCCCGGCACCGAGCGCCAGGGACAGCCGGCGGAGCAGACCGGGATGCTCGACGGGCACCGGTTCGGCCCGATCGACGACCGGCCGATCCTGCGGATCGACGACCGGCCGATCCTGCGGATCGACGACCGGCCGATCCTGCGCTACGTCGGCGCCCTCGGCCCGGTCCGGTTGGCCCGGTGTGAGCGCCGGCGACTGCGGCCGGTCAGCCTCGTCCGCCCGTGGGGCGCCGGTCGTCGGCGTGGGTGCCGCGCGCTGGTGCAGTCGCTGCGCGCAGACGGCTCCCAGCACGGTGGAGCTGGCGGCGAGCCAGGTGGCCCAGGCGAGGCCGTCGGCCCAGGCCGTGCCGTTGGCGCCGGCCTCGGTGGGCGTCCAGGTGATGACGCCGAGCCCATAGCCGAAGCCCAGTTGCGCGGCGCCCGCGCCGGCAGCGACCCCGACCGCCGTCGCGATCGATACTCCCCAGCCCCGTCTGGCCATGCCGGGCAGCGTAACGTCCCGTCGTCGGCGCGGCGAGTCGCAGCGACCCGCCGGTACGGACCGTCGGCGAAACGTGGTGGGCGGCGAACGGTACGGTCGCCGGTGATGAGGCGGTGGACGGTATGACGGACGCGAACACGGGTCGGCAGGAATCCTCCGGCGGCCGGGACGGCGGTGACGGCCGCCGAGCTGGCGTGCTGCTCGGTGGCGGACTGGTCGCGGTGCTCCTCGCCGTGGTCGGCGCGACCGGCGGTTGGCTGCTGGCCGGCGAGGACGACGAGTCACCGGCGACCCCGCAGGCGGTCGCCACCACGGCGGGTACACCGACCGGGGAGGCCACCTCGTCTCGGCCGACCACCGGTCGGACCACCCCGTCCGCTCCCCGCACGACCGCCTCCGCGACGAAGGGGACCGGGCTGACCGTACCCCCGGTGGTCGGGAGCGACTTCCTCCAGGCGCGCGAGATGCTGCGCAAACAGCGGTTGGGTTGGCGGCTGGTCTTCGGCAGCGGCACCGGACGCACGGTGGACAGCGCCTCGCCGGCGGTGGGCACCCCGGTGACCCGGGGCACCACGGTTCAACTGCAGATCGCCGGGCCAGCGCCCGCCGCCGAAGTGCCGGACGTGGTCGGCGACGACTGCGCCAAGGCAGCGGACGAGTTGGTCGAAGAGGGGCTCTACCCGAGTTACCGCAGCGGGCGCAGCGGAAAGGTCAGTCGGCAGGAACCGGCCGAGGACGGTCCGGCCCGCTGGAACGACGAGGTCAGCATCTGGTGCGGCGCAGCGGCCCCACCGAGCCAGCCGACCGCGAAGCCCACTCCCTGACCCGACCTGCCTGCCGAGCGGCTCCGACCCGCCGGCGGCACGCGGTTCGTGCCACCGATACCGGCCGATGTCGACCCGGGCGGTTAGGTTGACGTTGAGGGCCAGGGCGCGCCCGCCCGGTTCGGGAAGGGACGTGCGATGAGCGACGACCGCCAGGAGCCGCCCGCCGGGACACCGGACGACGACCGCACGCGCCCTCTGCCGCCCACCGGCGGCGACCGCCCACAACCGACCGCGTCGCCCGACGAGACGATGCCTATCGACCGGGTCGCCTCCGGCGGTGGCGCTTCGGCGGACGAGACGATGCCCATCGACCGGGTCGCCTCCGGCGGTGGCGCGTCGCCGGACGAGACGATGCCCATCGACCGGACCGCGTCTGCGTCTGCGTCTGACCGGACGGCGCGGATGCCGGCGGAGCGCTCGACGCCACCGTCGTGGTCGGGGCGGGCCGAGGTGCGGGCACCTCGACCGGCCGAGCCGTCCGCGGACTGGTACTCGGAGGAGCAGGGCGGCCGTCGGTGGTGGCTGCCGATCCTCTGGGGCGTACTCGCGTTGTTGTTCGCCGCCCTGCTCGGTGCGGCCCTGTGGGTGGTGTTGAGCGCGCGGGAGGACGACCCCGACGACCCGGCCACGCCGTCCGTCCCCCCGACCAGCGTCACCGCCGCGCCGAGCAGCAGCGCGCCGACCTCCGCGGCGCCCACCAGCGCGACGCCGAGCAGCCCGGCGGCCACCACTGAGGAGGCGCAGATACCGGTGCCGCCGCTGACCGGTCTCCCGCAGTCCACCGCCGAAGGACTGCTGGAGCGACTGGGCGTGAGCTACCGCGTGGTGTACCGCCCGTCCGAGCTGCCACCGGGCACGGTGGTGCGGACCGATCCGGAGGCCGGCACCCTGGTGCCGACCGACCGGGAGGTGCTGGTGGTGATCTCCCAGGACCGGCCGTCGCCGAGCGGCAGCTCGACCAGCCCGAGTCCGACGGCGACGGCCACGCCGTGACCGGTCCTCACCACCTGCGTCGACGGGTTCCGACGAGGCCGAGGCCGGCGAGCGAGATGGTGAGGCCGAATACGCCGGACCAGAAGAGCGACCGGCGTACGTCCGTGCTGTGGTGACCGCCCGACGTCGGCTCGGCGAGTCCCTGCTGGCCGTCGGCCTGACCGCCAGCGCCGGAACCGGTGGCCGGGCCGGTCGCGTCGTCCGCCCCGGCGTACCCGTCGGAGGTGTCGGCGCCGATCCAGCCGTACTCGTCGACGGGTGGATCGGAGCCGGCCACGGTGATCTCCGGCGCCGGTACCGGAACGGCCAGCCGGGTGGACGACGACGCCGGATCGTGGACCAGGACCACGACCATGGTCAGGGCCCCGAGGAGGGCGAGCAGTCCGAGAGCGTAGGTGATACTCCAGCGGTGGTGCCGCCGCACGGCGGGCTGATTGACCATGACCATCCCAGGCTCAGGGTCCTGGACGTGCGGGTGGAACGGTGCCGGGGTGGGCGTACCGATTCTATGGCGACGGCACGCCTACCCGCGGCGGATCGCGCTGGTCAGCCGACTCTGACCGGCGTACGGGTGACCGGTCGCCGGGTCCGTACGGTGTGCGGGCGGGGCACTGGCGCGGCCTGCACCTGTTGCAGCCCTTCCCGCTGTACGAAGATCGACCGGCGGTTGACGGCGTCGCCGGCGGCGTTGAGCTCGTAGCCGTCGAGCCAGAGCCAACCGTCGTAGGTCGGCCAGTCGAGCACCCGGATCACCCGGAACATGATCGGCCTGAGGAACTGGACACTCGCCGCGCGAGTCACGTGCAGAACGTCACCGGAGCGGGGAAGCACATGGGCTCCTGGGGAGGGTAAGCCGGCGGGCATGCCGGCGGTGACTGGTCTGGGATGTCTCGGCCCGGTTGCGGGATCGCGCCTCGTGGACCGTCTGGTGCTGGTGGTGGTCGGGCCGTACCCGCTGGTGGCGTGCCGCCACCCGACCATCACCTGACTGCTGCCGGGAACCGCGCCCACCGCCGCAGTCAGCTGGCTTGCAGCGGTGGGGTCATTACCCCGGTGCAGGTCCGGGTGTCGCTGGCCGGGCCCGCGCTCCGTTCGGCTGCCCGGAGTCGGTGGGTTCACCACTCCCGGAGAGCGGACCGAAACGCTGAGTGATCCGAGCCATACGGACAGAGTGCATCAGCGACGTGCTTCATGCAAGTTGCACGTCGACTTTTGCCGATACGTGAGTTCGCCACGCAAAGCGGCGCTTGAAGCGATCCGCGTGTGGGCGGCACACTGAGGGCCGGTTTCGCCCGTCGCGGCCGGCCGATGACCGGCACCACCCCTCGTCGCGAACGCTCGCCGGCCGACGGTCGCGCCCCCGGCGAGCGGCAACCAGTGGGCGCGTCGACCGGAGGTAGCCCGAGAGTGGGGTCGAGCAACCAGTGGCGAGGGCCAGAAGTGCCGAGGCCGCGCGATGAGTGAACGGCGCAGCCCGACGATCAGACGGCGACGGCTCGGTGCCGAGCTGCGCCGGCAGCGGGAGTCGGCGGGGATCACCATCGAGGTGGTGGCCGAGCAGTTGGAGTGCTCGGCGTCCAAGGTCTCCCGGATCGAGACGGGCCACACCACGGCCACCCCGCGCGACGTGCGGGACATGCTGCGGATCTACGGCGTCGTGGGGGCCGAGAGCGACGAACTCGTGCAGATTGCCCGGGAGGCCCGGCAGAAGGGCTGGTGGCACCCGTACAGCACGGTGCTGGTCGGGGCGTACGTCGGCCTGGAGGCGGCGGCCAGCTCCATCCGGGCGTACGAACAGCAGGTCGTCCCCGGCCTGTTGGAGACCGAGGAGTACGCCGGGGCGATGATCCGCGCCGCCCGTCCGGACTTCACCGCCGATCAGGTACATCAAAGGGTGCGTGTCCGTCTGGGCCGTCAGTCGTTGTTGACCCAGGACGATCCGGTCGATCTGTGGGTGGTGCTCGATGAGGCGGTGGTAAGTCGGCCGGTGGGCGGGGACGAGGTGATGCGCGGCCAACTCAGGCGGTTGGTCGAGGTGGCCGAGTTGCCGAACGTGACGCTCCAGATCCTCCCCTTCGAGGTGGGTGCGCACGCCGGCATGGACGGCACCTTCACGATCCTCAGCTTCCCTGAGCCCGGTGATCCGGATGTTGTGTACGCGGAGAACGCCACGGGTGGGCTTTTCCTCGAGAAGAGCGACGAACTGCAGAAGTACAGCTTCATCTTCGATCACATCCGCGCTGCGGCCATTCGTCCGGAGGAGTCCGTCGCACACATCGCAAAACTGGCAGAGGAGCCGAAATGGCGACCAAGAGGTTCCCCGTGGACCTGACGCAGGCGACGTGGTTCAAGAGCTCGAAGAGCGGGCCCAACTGCGACAACTGCGTGGAAGTGGCGTACGTGACCGGTGCGGTCGGCGTCCGGGATTCGAAGGACAAGGCCGGTCCGGCCCTGGTCTTCGCTCCCGGCGACTGGCGTGCCTTCGTTGCCGGAGCCAGGGGTGGTGTGTTGGGCTCGGCCTGACCGAGTGGTCGATGAACGTCCCCGTCCGGTCCTCGACCGGGCGGGGACGTTCCGTGTCCGCGCTCCTCGCGGCCGGCACGGCGAGGTTCCGCCGGGATTCCCGTCGCCACAGCGGGCCCGCCTCGTTGAACCCGTCGGTACGGCGTTGGTCGATGGCCCCGCCGTACCGACCGCAACCGAGCGAGGTAGGCGAGACGGATGACGATCGGTTCAGAGAACCTCACCAACGGTCCGGGTAAGCCGGAGCGGTTCGGTGGCAAGTACCGCGGGGCGCGTCGGGACACCGTACTGACCGAGGTGGTCTCGACCGACCAGGAGTTGAACGGGCGGGACGCGTCGGCCCCGGACGCCGGGGACGCGCCGCTCTCACTGCCGTCGCTGGACCCGAACCCGCTGGTCGAACCGTCGTTCCCGCCGACCGGCTGGCCGATGGAGCCCACCGGTTCGCTGGCCGACCATCCGCTGCTGCGGGGCCTGCTGCTGGAACTGCCGCCGAAGGGCAGCGTGCCGCCGCCCGGCTGGCTGGACCGCTGGTTCGAGGCGACCCGGGCGATCCTGGAGCTCCTATACGTGCAGGGGGCCGGCCGCTCGCGCTGACCGTGTGGCGGCGGCGGTGGGCTGCGCCCGCTCGATGAGCCGGCTGTGCCGAAGCGCGTGCCGGACCCCGATGGCCGCCACCGCCAGTGCGCCGACGGTGATCGCCGGGCCGGTGATCCCGGGCTCGGCGCCGAGGTCCGTGCCGGCTGCCGCGATCAGCGCCGGAAGTGTCGCCAGGGCGGTGACCTGCAACGGAATGCCGACGAGCGGGTGGGCTGCGGCGGCCCGCAGCCCGTGCGGGGCGGGTGTGCCGGGTGCGCTGTCGAACGCGCCGGCCCCGGCCCGCAGCCGGCGGATTCGGCGTATGGAGCAGACGGCCACCACGAGCGCCGGGCCGGTGGCGAGGGCGAGCCCGGCGGCGGCACGATCGATCGGCGCGGCGCCGGCGCTCAACAGGCCGCCGACGGCCACCGCCGCGATCAGCGCGAGGCCGACCAGCGCGAGCGCCAGCAACCATCCGGTACGCCGACGAAGCGCACGCGCATCGCGCAGCCGGGGCAGTCGGTCGGCCAGGACCCCGGCGGCCAGCCAGACGGCGGCGACCGGCAACAGGATGGTGAGCTGACTCTCCATGTCGGAGAGTCTTTCCCGTTCATCGGCGCGGCGAATCCGGGCCGGACCCCCGTTGGCCCCGGAGGTCGGGCCCGTAGGGGCATCCCATCCAGGTGATGGACATTTCGACATGTGTATCTGTCGGTCCGGCGGACCTACTCTCAGCGAAATCGGCAAGCGTCGATTGAAAGTGCCGGTGGTCGCGCTTCACCGCCGGTTGGAGGGAGGTAGGGAGATGGGTCTTCCACGCAGGTCCGCACTGGTCGGGGTGGCCACCGCGACCGTGCTGGCCGTCGGTGCCCCGGCTCTGGCCGCCGAGCCGGTGGGCGTCGTACGGGAGGCGGGCGGAGCCACCGCCGTGCCGGACAGCTACATCGTCGTCCTCAAGGACGGCACGGTGGCGCCCAACCAGGTCGGCGACACCGCGCAACGGCTGACCGGCCGGCACGGCGGAAAGGTCGCCCGCACCTACGGCACCGCGCTGCGGGGCTTCGAGGTCACCGTCAGCGCGACGGCAGCGGCACGGATCGCCGCCGACCCGGCTGTCGCGTACGTCGAGCAGAACCACACCGTGTCCATCTCCGGAACGCAGGCCAACCCGCCCTCCTGGGGCCTCGACCGCATCGACCAGCGCAACCTGCCGCTGGACAGCTCCTACACGTACCCGAACACGGCGAGCAACGTGCACGCCTACATCATCGACACCGGCATCCGCTTCTCCCACAACGACTTCGGCGGCCGGGCCACCTCCGGCTACGACGCCGTGGACGGAGGGTCGGCCGACGACTGCAACGGGCACGGCACGCACGTCGCCGGCACTGTGGGCGGCTCGACGTACGGGGTCGCGAAGGGCGTCCAGCTCGTCGGCGTACGCGTGCTGAACTGCTCCGGCAGCGGCACCAACGCCGGGGTGATCGCCGGCGTCGACTGGGTCACCCAGAACGCGATCAAGCCGGCCGTGGCGAACATGAGCCTCGGCGGCGGGGCGAACAGCTCGCTGGACACCGCCGTCCGCAACTCGATCGCCTCCGGTGTGACGTACGGCCTCGCGGCCGGCAACGACAACGGCGCGAACGCCTGCAACACCTCGCCGGCGCGTACCACGGAGGCGATCACGGTCGGGTCGACGACCAGCTCGGACGCCCGCTCGTCGTTCTCCAACATCGGCACCTGCCTGGACATCTTCGCGCCCGGCTCGTCGATCACCTCGGCCTGGTACACCAGTAACACCGCGACCAACACGATCAGCGGCACCTCGATGGCCACGCCGCACGTCGTCGGAGCGGCGG
Source organism: Micromonospora sp. CA-246542 (assembly GCF_050942905.1). Taxonomy (NCBI): domain Bacteria; kingdom Bacillati; phylum Actinomycetota; class Actinomycetes; order Micromonosporales; family Micromonosporaceae; genus Micromonospora; species Micromonospora sp. CA-246542. The sequence continues at coordinate 67,054 of NZ_CP192040.1, forward strand.
CCCTGGTGGCGAGCGCCAACCCGAGCTGGACCCCGGCTCAGGTACGCAACCAGCTGGTGTCCAACGCCACCCCGAACGTGATCAGCAATGTCGGCTCGGGCTCACCGAACCTGCTGCTCTACGTGGGCAGCGGCGGCACCACGCCGCCGCCCACCGGCTGCACCGGCACCAACGGCACCGACGTCTCGATCCCGGACGCCGGCGCGGCGGTGACCAGCTCGGTCACCATCTCCGGCTGTGGGCGCAACGCCTCCTCGGCCTCCACGGTGGCGGTGAACATCGTGCATACCTTCCGCGGTGACCTGGTCATCGACCTGCTCGCCCCGGACGGCAGCTCGTACCGGCTGAAGAACAGCAGCACCTCGGACAGCGCCGACAACGTGAACGCCACGTACTCGGTCAACCTGTCCGGCGAGGCGGCGGACGGCACCTGGCGGCTCCAGGTGCGCGACACCTACTCGGCGGACACCGGCTACATCAACAGCTGGACCCTGACCGTCTGACCTGTTCCCCAGGGACGAGGCCCCATCCGGAGGATCCCGGTGGGGCCTCGTGTCGTCCTAGACCGCGAAGGTCGCCGGCCGCTCGGTCGCCGGGGCCGGCGGGCGCGCCTTCCACAGGCCGGTCTTCTGGCCGGCGAGCCGAGCCAGATACGCGGGGTTGAGGATCACGTAGCGACGCCACAGCCGCTTCGGCTCCAGCCCGAGCCGCCAGAACCACTCCAGGCCGGCGCGCTGCATCCACGGCGGAGGCTGGCGCAGCAGGCCGGCGTGGTAGTCGAACGCGGCGCCGACCGCCATCATCGGCATGTCCAGCAGCGGGCGCATGGCGTACGTGAAGACCTCCTGGCGCGGGCAGCCGAGCCCGACCAGGACCAGCCGGGCACCGCTGGACCGGATCCGGTCGGCGATCTCGGCGTCCTCGCCCGGCTGGACCGCGCGGAACTTCGACGGCTCCACCCCGGCGATCTTCAGGGCCGGGAACATCCGCTCCAACGCCGGGATGAGCTTCGCCAGCGTCTCCTCGGTCGAGCCGTACAGGTAGACGGGCAGCCCCTCGTCGGCGAACCGGGAGAGCACGTGCAGCGTCAGCGTCGGCCCGTAGACCCGGTCGGTGAGCCCAGCGCCGTGCAGCAGGTTGAGCGCCCAGCGCACCGGCTGCCCGTCCGGGGTGACCACGTCGAAGGAGTTCAACCGGGCGTTGTGCGCCGGATCGAGAACCCCGGTCATCACGCCGTGCACGGCCAGCGCCGTCAGCGCGAGAGGCCGCCGCTCGTGCGCCGCGGTCACCACCGCGTCGGTCGCCGAGGCGTAGTCGGTGGCGTCGACGAGGACGCCGAGCACGTTGCGCTTGGTCTGGGGAGTCATGGCTGCGGCACCCACTTGTCCACGTTCGCCTCGTAGATCTCCCGCAGGATCATCGGCACGTCGTACGTGATCTTCCAGTCCGGGTACTGCGCCTCGAACCGGGCCATGCTGCTCACGTACCACTGGTGGTCGCCGGTGCGGTTCTGCTCGACGTAGTTGATCCGCGCCTCACGGCCGGTGATCTCCTGGGCGATCGCGAACGCCTCGATGTGGGAGGTGTTGGAGTGCCGGCCGCCACCGAGGTTGTAGACCTCGGCCGAGCGGGGCGCCCGGAAGAACGCCTCGAACGCGGTCAGCACGTCGTGCGAGTGGATCGCGTCGCGGACCATCTTGCCCTTGTAGCCGAACAGGTTGTACGTCCGACCCTCCATGACGCAGCGCATCAGGTACGCCAGGAATCCGTGCAGCTCGGCGGCCGAGTGGGCCGGGCCGGTCAGGGTGCCGCCCCGGAAACAGGCGGTCTTCATGTCGAAGTAGCGGCCGTACTCCTGCACCATCACGTCCGCGGCCACCTTCGAGGCGCCGAAGACCGAGTGCAGCGAGTGGTCGATCGACATCTCCTCGGTGATGCCCTCGTACCAGCGGTGGTCCTCGGGCAGCTCGTACCGGGTCTCCAGTTCGAGCAGCGGCAGGCTGTTGGGCCGGTCGCCGTACACCTTGTTGGTCGAGCAGTGGATGAACGCCGCGTCGATCGCGTGCTGGCGGGTGTTCTCCAGCATGTTGAGCGTGCCACCGGCGTTCACGTCGAAGTCCGTGTACGGCTCCTTGGCCGCCCAGTCGTGGCTGGGCTGGGCAGCGCTGTGGATCACCACGGCGATGTCCGAGCCGTACTTCTTGAACACCTGCTCCAGGCCGTCCCGGTCCCGGATGTCCACGGCGTAGTGGGTGTAGGCACTACCGAGGTCGCGGCCGAGCCGCTCCAGGCTCCACGAGGTGGAGCCGTCCTCTCCGAAGAAGTACCGGCGCATGTCGTTGTCGATGCCGACGACGTCCAGACCGAGGCCGGCGAAGTGCCGGACGGCCTCGGAGCCGATCAGACCGCCCGACCCGGTCACCAACGCGACACTCACACGCCACTCCTGGTCCATCGGAGGCAGAAACCATCGGAGCATAGCGTGACGTCCGGCACGCCCCGATATGACGGAAGGGCCCCGCATCAAGCGGAGCCCTCGCCTTTTGGTGGGGATGGGGGGAGTTGAACCCCCACGCCCTTTCGGGCACACGGACCTGAACCGTGCGCGTCTGCCATTCCGCCACATCCCCGTGGCACGACCCGGGACACACTAGCCGCCCCGAACCCGCTGTCTCCAACAGGCCCCGGGAATACTACGCTGTCCCAGACGCTCGCCACGAGCGGTTACCGTTCGTGGCGGACGAAAGATTAGCACGGCGGTCCCGGTCCTTCCGAACGGGCCGGGAGCAGGCGGCCGAGCGGCGTGTGAGCTGCGCGCGCGCCGGCCGGATACCATCATGTCCTCGGGACCCGAGGAGGAGCCGGTGAGCGTGCTGCAACGCTTCGAGAAGCGTCTGGAAGGCCTGGTCGAAGGGGCTTTCGCCAAGGTCTTCAAAGGGGTGGTCCACCCCGTGGAGATCCTCAACGCCATGCAGCGGGAGGCCGAGGCGCACAAGGCGATCCTGGCCGGTGGGCGCACGTTGGTGCCCAACCGCTACGTGATCGATCTCTCGCCGTTCGACCACAGTCGTCTGGCGCCGTACGCCGCCGCACTGGCCCAGGAGCTGGCCCAGTCGCAGGCGGAGTTCATCGGCGAGCAGGCCTGGACGGTCTACGGCGACGTGATCGTGGAGATCGAGCGGGGCGAGGGCCTGGACACGGGAATGTTCCGCGTCACCGCCGAGGTCTACACCGGTGGCGAGGTCGCCCCGGTGTCGGCGCCCGGCTACGACGCCGGTCCGCCCGCCTACCCCGCGTACGACCAGGGTGGCGGCTACGGCCCGCCGCCCGGGCACGGTGGCGGTCGCAACGTGCGGCTGGTCTCCGGTGACGGACGCACCTACCCCCTCCAGATGGGGTCGACGGTGATCGGTCGCGGCGACCAGGCGAACCTGCGCCTGCCCGACGTCGGTATCTCCCGGCGACACGCCCGACTGGATTTCGACGGCGGCCAGGTTGTGCTGACCGATCTGGGTTCCACCAACGGCACCATGGTCAACGGGCAGCGGGTCTCCGCCGTCGCGCTGAACCCCGGTGACATGGTCCAGCTCGGCACCACGACGCTGACCTTCCGCGTGGACGGCTGAGCCGCCTTGCCGGCACTGGTCATCACCGTTGCCCGGTTCGGGTTCCTGATCCTGCTGTGGATCTTCGTGTTCACGGTGGTCGGCGTGATCCGCCGAGATCTCTTCGCGGGAGCCCGATCCGGTCGCCTGGTGGCGGCACCGCGCGCGGTTGGCGCCTCGACGGGGCAGGCGGCCAAACCGGCGAAGGCGAAGCGGGGTAGGGCGGCCCACCAGCTGGTGGTCACCGCCGGTCAGTTGGCCGGCACCCGCATCACCCTCGGTGAAGCGCAGATCACCATCGGTCGGGCCGAGGACTCCACCCTGGTCATCACCGACGACTACGCCTCCGCGCGGCACGCGAGACTCCTACCGCGCGAGGGTCAGTGGTTCGTCGAGGATCTCGGCTCGACTAACGGCACGTACCTGGATCGCGCTAAGGTCACCGGACCAACCCCCGTACCCCTCGGCGTGCCGATCCGGATCGGCCGCACTTCCCTCGAATTACGGCCATGACTCTGACCCTGCGCTATGCGGCCCACAGCGACCGCGGTCTGATCCGTGACGGCAATCAAGACTCCGTCTACGCCGGGCCGCGGCTACTCGCCGTTGCCGACGGCATGGGCGGCATGGCCGCCGGTGACGTCGCCAGCAACATCGTCATCGGTGCCATGGCGCCGCTCGACGAGGATGTCCCTGGGGACGCCCTCGTCGACGCGCTGCGTTCGGCCGTGGGCACCGCCAACCAACAGCTCCGCGACACGGTGGACGCCAACCCGCAGTTGGAGGGGATGGGCACCACACTGACGGCGACCCTCTTCTCCGGCAGCAAGCTGGGGATGGTCCACATCGGTGACTCGCGGGCCTATCTGCTGCGCAACGGTGAGTTCGCACAGATCACCAAGGACGACACGTACGTCCAGATGCTCGTCGACGAGGGCCGGATCAGCGCCGAGGAGGCCAGCAGCCACCCACAGCGGTCGCTGCTGACCCGCGCGCTGGACGGCCGGGACATCGACCCGGAGTACTCGGTGCGCCAGGTGCTCCCCGGTGACCGCTACCTGATCTGCAGCGACGGCCTCTCGGGTGTGGTGAGCGCCGAGACCATCGGCGAGACCCTGCGCGAGTACACCGATCCGCAGCAGTGCGTCGAGCGGCTGGTGCAGCTCGCGCTGCGCGGCGGCGGCCCGGACAACATCACGGTGATCATCGCCGATGCCACCGACCACGACATCGTCGAGGCGACCCCGATCGTCGGCGGTGCCGCCGCCCGGGACCGGGGCATGGCCACCTCCGCCGACGACTCGACCCCGGCCGCCCGGGCCTCGGCGCTCTCCGCGCCGCGCCCCGCCGCGCCGGAGGAGCCCGCCGCCGCGGACGACGAGCCGGAACCGCGCAAGCGCCGGCCGGTACGCGCCACCGCCATGGCCGTGGCCCTTCTGGTGATCCTCGGCGGAGGACTCTTCGCCGGCTGGACGTACACCCAGCGCCAGTACTACGTGGGTGCCACCGACGAGGGCCAGGTCGCCGTCTTCCGCGGCATCCAGGGGCAGATCGCCGGGATGGACCTGTCCACCGTGCACCGCACCAGCGGCACCCGGTTGGACGACCTCACCGTCGCCGCCCAGGACACGGTCAAGGTGGGCATCCGCGCCAAGAGCGAGCCGGACGCCGAACGGCAGCTCGCGGAGCTGACCAGCGACACGCCGACCAACCCGAACCTGAAGCCGCTCTGCGCGCCCGACCCGGGCGCGTTGACCGGCTCGCCCACGCCCACTCCTTCCCCGACCCCGCCCGTGACGTCCCCGACGCCGGCCACCAGCCCCAGCGCGTCGGTGAACGGGGTCCTCAGCGCGAGCCCGACCACGGCGGTCACCGCCGGCGGGACCGATCCGACCACCGCACCCGACGCCACGCCCTCCGACTCGGCACCGCCGGCGCTCGACCCGGCCGGCTGCCGGTCTCCTGAGTGAGCGTCGACTGAGATCACAAGGACTCCACCCGTGACCGTAGCGGCCACACCGGCATCCTCGCCCGCCACCACGGGCGGGGAGTCCGGCGTACGCCTGGCCCGGTCCCGACGCAACGCCGAGCTGTCCCTGCTGCTGTTGGCCATGGTGCTGGTGGCCGCGTACATGGCGACCGTCGAGGCGAACCTCCTGGACACGGTCACGCCGGACTTCTGGATGCCCGCCGCCGCGCTCGGGGCGGTCTTCCTCGGCCTGCACCTGGTCATCCGGTTCCTCGCCCCGTTCGCCGATCCGGCTCTCCTGCCGGCGGTGGCGCTGCTCAACGGTCTCGGCGTGGGCTTCCTGCGCCGGATCGACCTGGGTGAGGCCGCGCCGGTGGACCGGGAGGACCTGGCCACGTTCGCCGGCATCGGTGGCCGGCAGCTCGCCTGGACGCTCGCCTCGGTGATCCTCGCCGCGGGCCTGCTCGCGATCATGCGCGACCACCGTTCGGTGTCCCGGTACGCGTACACCCTGGGACTCGCCGGCATCGTGCTGGTGATGCTCCCGGCGGTGCTGCCGCGCAGCATGTCCGAGATCAACGGCGCCAAGCTGTGGATCCGTCTCGGCGGGTTCTCGATCCAGCCGGGTGAGTTCGCCAAGCTGGCGCTGCTGGTCTTCTTCGCGTACTACCTGGTGCGTAAGCGCGAGGTGCTCTCACTGGCGAGCCGGCGGTTCCTCGGTATCGACTTCCCCCGCGGCCGGGACCTCGGACCGGTGGTCGTGGTCTGGTTGATCAGCCTCCTGGTGCTGGTCTTCGAGAAGGACCTCGGTACCTCTCTGCTGTACTTCGGCATGTTCGTGGTGACCCTCTACATCGCCACCGAACGGGTCAGTTGGCTGCTGATCGGTCTGCTTCTCTTCTTCGGTGGCGCCTACCTCGCGTACGTCCTCGGTTCGACGGTCGGCGGGCCGTTCGCCAACTTCTACGTGCGCGCCGAGATCTGGCTGGACCCGTTCGCCGACCCGACCGACAAGGGCTATCAGCTCGTCCAGGGTCTGCTCGCCCTCGGCACGGGCGGGCTCTTCGGCGCCGGACCGGGCGGCGGTCAGCCGGACATCCTGCCCGAGGTGCAGAACGACTTCATCTTCGCCGGCATCGGCGAGGAGATCGGCCTCTTCGGTCTCTCCGCGCTGCTGGTGGTCTACCTGCTGATCGTGGAGCGGGGTCTGCGCGCCGCGCTGGCGGTCCGTGACTCGTTCGGCAAGCTGCTCGCCGGCGGCCTCGCCTTCACCCTGGGCCTCCAGGTCTTCGTGATCGTCGGCGGCATCAGCAAGCTGATCCCGCTGACCGGCCAGACCACGCCGTTCCTGTCCGCCGGTGGCTCGTCGCTGATGGCGAACTGGCTGCTCATCGCGGTTCTGCTGCGGGTCTCCGACGGGGCTCGGCGGCCGGTGACCGGTGGCGCCGGCAAGGCGGCCCGACCGGCGGGCGGTCCGCCCGAGCAGTTGCACGGTGCTCCCACGGAGGTGATCAAGCCGTGAACGCACCCCTGCGTCGTGTCGGTGTCGTCGTCATGGTCCTGTTCGGTCTGCTCTTCGCGAACCTGAACTGGATCCAGGCGTACAAGGCCGATGAGTACCGCACCAGTGACTACAACGGTCGGGTCCAGGTCGCCGACTACAAGCGCAAGCGCGGCAACATCGAGGCCGGCGGCACCGCGTTGGCCACCAGCAAGGAGACCACCGGCAAGCTGAAGTTCCAGCGCACCTACCCGGGCGGCGCCAAGTACGCCCATGTGCTCGGCTACAAGCCGGTCAACCTGGCCGACACCGGCATCGAGCAGTTGGAGAACGACTTCCTGGCCGGCACCAGCGACCAGTTGATCGGCGACCGGTTCAAGGACATGTTCACCGGCGACGAGACCGCCGGCGGCAACGTGCTGCTCACGCTCTCGAAGCGGGCGCAGGACGTGGCGTACGACCAGATGCGCAACAACCAGGTGGATGCGAAGAGGGGCGCGGCGATCGCCATCGACCCGCGTACCGGTGCGGTGCAGGCCCTGGTGTCGATGCCCAGCTTCGACCCGAACCCGCTCGTCAGCCACGACACCACCGCGGCGGCTGCGGAGATCAACAAGCTGGAGCAGAACCCGGACGGTCCGCTGAAGAACCGCGCCCTCTCCGAGACGCTGCCCCCGGGCTCCACCTTCAAGATCGTGGTTGCCGCGGCGGCGTTGGAGAACGGCGTCACCAAGTCGACCCCGATCCCGGCCGGGTCCAGCTACACGCCGCCCACCTCGGGCAGCCCGATCCGTAACGCCGCAGCGTCGATCTGCCCCGAGCCGCAGGTCACCCTCCAGGAGGCGGTCACCGAATCCTGCAACACGGGCTTCGCGCAGCTCGGTGTGCGGCTCGGCGCGGACAAGGTCAAGGAGAAGGCCCGCCAGTTCGGCTTCGAGCAGGAGGACCTCACCGTCGGCCAGCTCGGCGAGGGCGGCCTGCGGACGGCGGCCAGCCGGACCGGCGACATGCAGAACCCGGACGGCAGCACCGACCCGGCCGCGCTCGCCCAGTCCTCGATCGGCCAGAACAACGTCCGGATGACCCCGTTGCAGGGCGCGATGATCGCCGGGGCGGTCGCCAACGGCGGCAGCCAGATGCGGCCGTACCTGGTCCGGCAGCTCCTCGCCCCGGACCGGACCACCAGCTACTACACCGCGAAGGCACGGGAGCTGCGCCAGCCCGTCGAGCCGCAGGTCGCCTCCGACCTGCGCGACATGATGGTCAGCGTCGTGCAGAAGGGCACCGGCCAGAAGGCGGCGATCAGCGGTTACACGGTGGGCGGCAAGACGGGTACGGCGCAGTCCGCGCCGGACCGCCCCGACCACGGCTGGTTCATCGGCTTCGCGCTGGACAAGAACGGCAACCCGGTCTCGGCCGTGTGTGTCGTACTGGAGCAGGCCGGCAGCGGCGGCAGCGCCGAGGCGGCCCGGATCGGTGGCCAGATCATGCGGGCCGCCATCGCCGACCCCGGGGGCCGCTGACATGCTCAGCCCTGGCGTGCAGCTCGGCAACCGCTACCGTCTCGACGAGCGGATCGCCAGCGGCGGCATGGGTGACGTCTGGCGCGGCACCGACCAGGTGCTCGGCCGGACGGTCGCGGTGAAGAGCCTGCTCCCGGCGTTGCTCGACGACCCGGACTTCGCGGAGCGGTTCCGGGGCGAGGCCCGGACGATGGCCACGATCAACCACCCCGGGGTCGTCGACGTCTACGACTTCGGCAACGATCAGCAGATCGCGTTCCTGGTCATGGAGTACGTCGAGGGCGACGCCCTGTCCTCCACGCTCAGCCGGGTCGGCCGGCTCACCCCGGCCCGCACCATGGCGCTCGTCGCGCAGGCCGCGGACGCGCTGCACGCCGCGCACGAGAAGGGCATCGTGCACCGCGACGTGAAGCCGGGCAACCTGCTGGTCCGGCCGAACGGCACGCTCGTGCTGACCGACTTCGGCATCGCCCGCTCGGACATCGTCGGCCAACTCACCGCCGCCGGCTCGGTGCTCGGCACCGCCTCGTACATCTCGCCCGAGCAGGCCACCGGGCAGGTGGCCACCCCGGCGTCCGACGTGTACGCGCTCGGCGTGGTCGCCTACCAGTGCCTCGCCGGCCGGCGACCGTTCGAAGGGGACAACCCGCTCGACATCGCCATGCGGCACGTCCGCGAGACGCCGCGCCCGCTGCCCAACGACATCCCGCCGCAGGTCCGGGCGGTCGTCGAGCGGGCGTTGGCCAAGGACCCGGCCGCCCGCTGGCCGAGCGCCGCCGCCCTCGCCTCGGTCGCCCGGCAGCTCAAGGCCGCACTGTCCCAGCAGGCCCGGGCCGGCGGTCACTCCGCGCCGATCTCCGGGGCACCGTCCTCGCCCGCCGCGCCGGGCCGGGCCCAGGTGCCGCAGGCGCAGCAGTTCCGCCCGCCGGGTGCGCCACACCGGCAGCCGCCCGTCGGGCAGCGCCCGACCGCGATCGCGCCCGCCCAACAACCCCGCCCCACCGCGGTCGCGCCGGCCGTACCGCACGCCCGGCCGCCGGTCGCCCAGGCCGGCTATCCGCGCGGCGCCGCGGCGGTGCCGCCGGCACAGACCCGGCAGGAACACCCACCGGCGTACGCCCGGCAGGCCGGTCCGGCGTCCGAGCCGAGCCGGTCCCGGCCCGGGATGGTGCTCGTCGCCATCCTGCTGGCCTTACTGGTCCTGCTCTGCTCCGGCGTGATTTCCTACAAACTGCGGAAGGCGTCGCAGACGGGTACGTCCGGGGCGACGACTTCACAGACCGTGACGTCCGGCGCGCTGCGGCTCGACGGACGCGACGATGCGACCCGGACGTCGTACCGTCGTGAGGTACGACTCCGGCCGGGTTACGGCGGGACGACGACGAGCGAAGGACGACAGACGCGATGACAGCGCAGGCCCGCCTGCTCGGTGGCAGGTACCAGGTCGGCGAGCTGCTCGGCTACGGCGGCATGGCCGAGGTGCACCGCGGTCGCGACCTCCGGCTCGGTCGGGACGTCGCGATCAAGATGCTCCGTACCGACCTCGCCCGGGACGCGACGTTCCAGATGCGCTTCCGCCGGGAGGCGCAGAACGCGGCGTCGCTCAACCACCCGGCGATCGTGGCGGTCTACGACACCGGCGAGGAGACCGCCCCGACCGGCGAGACGCTGCCCTTCATCGTCATGGAGTTCGTCAACGGACGGACGTTGAAGGAGGTCCTCGGCGTCGAGGGCCGGTTGCAGCCCCGCCGTGCGTTGGAGATCTGCGCCGACATGTGCGCGGCGTTGGAGTTCAGCCACCGGCACGGGATCATCCACCGGGACATCAAGCCGGGCAACGTCATGCTCACCCAGACCGGTCAGGTCAAGGTGATGGACTTCGGCATCGCCCGGGCGCTGGCCAGCGGCGCGACGACCATGACGCAGACCAGCGCGGTCATCGGCACGGCCCAGTACCTGTCGCCGGAGCAGGCGCGCGGTGAGGCCGTGGACGCCCGCTCCGACGTGTACGCGGCGGGCTGCGTCCTCTTCGAGCTGGTCTGTGGTCACCCGCCGTTCGTGGGTGACAGCCCCGTCAGCGTCGCGTACCAGCACGTACGGGAGACCCCGCCGACCCCGAGCGACATCAACCCGGACGTCACTCCGGCGGTCGACGCGATCGTGCTCAAGGCGCTGTCGAAGAACCCGCTGAACCGCTACCAGAGTGCCGGTGAGATGCGCGCCGACCTGCTGCGTGCCGCCGCTGGCCGCCCGGTGCTGGCCACTCCGGTGCTGCGCGAGGCGGAGACGGTGGCGATGGCCCCGGCCGGCGGCGGTGCCGCCGGCTACCCGCCGGCCGCCACCGGGCAGCAGACCCGGCAGATCCCGGCCCGGGTCGGCGACCCGCGCCAGCGCAAGGCGTCCTCCTGGCTGATCGCCCTGTTCAGCGCGGTCGGCGTGCTGGCGGTGATCGCCCTGGTCGCCGCGCTGCTGTGGAGTGAGCAGCAGGACAAGGACCTGAAGGCGGTGCCGACGCTCGCCGGCAAGACGCGCGACGCGGCGGTCACCGAGATCCGCAACGCGGGCTTCAACCCGGTGGTCGGCGATCCTGTCCTGGCCAACGACTGCACGAAGGGCACCGTCGCCAAGCAGGATCCCGCGGCGGGTGCGCGGCTGAAGTCGGAGAGCACGGTGACCGTCCAGATCTGCGACGGCAAGCCCGACGTCAAGATCCCTCCGGGTCTGGTCAACTCGCAGTTCGACAACGTCGCGCCCCAGCTCGAAGCGTTGGGGCTGACCGTGGAACAGAAGCCGGTCGACAACCCCGCGCAGAAGGGCATCGTCGTCAAGGTCAGCCCGCCCTCGGGGTCCACCGTTGCCCAGGACAGCAAGGTCACCCTCGAGGTCTCGCGCGGCAACGTCAGCAAGGTGCCCAACGTCGTCAACTCCACGAAGGACGACGCCGCCGCCGAGCTCCGCGCGGCGGGTTACGTGGTCAGCTTCCGCGAGGGCGACGAGGTGCCGGCCGCCGAGGCCGGCCGGGTCCAGAGGCAGAACCCGAAGGGCGGCACCGAGCTGGCCCAGGGCAAGACGGTGACCATCGAGGTCGGCATCCCGGAGCCGGTCGAGGAGACGCCCACTCCACCGGGGTCGCCGACGCCGACGCCGAGCGGCACGCCGACGCCCGGCGGCGGTGGCGGCACGGGCCAGCCGATCATCCCGCCGTTCCGGGTGGGCGGGGAGTAGCCGTCCGCATCCGGGTGCGGGGCCTGCGGGCACCCGTCGACGACCGCCCACCGGCGGTGCGTCGCTGGCGACGGCGGCTGCGACGCGTGGCGGTCCTGGGCGTGGTCGTGCTGGCACTGAGCAGCGTCCCGTGGATGTGGACGACACTCGGCGCGCGCGGGCACACCCACGACGAGGCGGGGGCGCCCGTCGCCGACGTCGTGATCGTCCTCGGTACGGCGGCGGCAGCGGACGGCCGGCAACCGGGTGACCGGCTCGCCGGCCGTCTGGAGACCGCCGCCGAGCTGGTGCGTACCGGGCGGGCGCGGGCGGTGTTGGTGTTTGGGGACGGCGGTGGCACCTCCGGCGACGAGCCGACGGTGATGACCGCGTACCTGACCGAGCGGCTCGGCGTCGACCCGGGACGGGTGGTGGCGGACCCGTTCGGCCTGGACACGTACGACAGCTGCGTCCGAGCCCGGGACGTGTACGGCGTCGAGCGCGCGCTGATCGTGACGCAGTCCTACCACCTGTCCCGGGCGGTGACGCTCTGCCGGCACCTCGGCCTCGACGTCGACGGGGTGGCCGCCCGCTGCGACGGGTGCGGTTCCGTCATGCTCGCCGGTAAGGCGGTCCGGGACTACCTGGCCAGCGGCAAGGCGGCCTGGGACGCGTTCCGGGAGCGGCCACCCGCGGTCCGGTCACCCGCGAACCCGGCCGTGCGGGACGCCCTCAGAAGCTGACCGGGTGTTCAGTAGGTGGCGAAGGCGGCGAGCCGCCGGGCGTCCACCTCGGCGGCCAGCGCCGGCGCGCGTTCCAGCGCCTCGGTGTGACCGCAGCTCGCGAGCCAGTTGGCGAGCATCAGGTGGCCGCCCTCGGTGAGCACCGACTCCGGGTGGAACTGCACACCCTCGATGGGCAGCGTCCGGTGCCGCATCGCCATCACCACTCCGGACCCGGTCCAGCCGGTGACCTCCAGCTCGTCTGGCAGTGTCTCGGGCAGGACGGCCAGCGAGTGGTAGCGGGTGGCGGTGAACGGGTCGGGCAGGCCGGCGAGCACGCCGACGGAGTGGTGGCGTACCTCGGAGGTCTTGCCGTGCAGCAGCTCGGGGGCCCGGGTGACGGTCGCCCCGAACGCCTCCCCGATGGCCTGGTGACCGAGGCAGACACCGAAGATCGGCAGCTGGTCCGCGTACTCCCGGATGACGTCCAGGCAGATGCCCGCACGGTCCGGGCTGCCCGGACCGGGTGAGAGCAGGACGCCCGCCGCGCCCAGCCGGCCGACCTCGGCGACGTCGATCTCGTCGTTGCGGCGCACGTCGCAGTCCACGCCGAGCTGGCCCAGGTACTGCACCAGGTTGAAGACGAACGAGTCGTAGTTGTCGATCACCAGGACGCGCATCGTCACCTGCTCGAAGGGGTCGGCTCGGGGTTGTTCCGTTCCGTGTCGTACGGCAGCTCGTGCTCGTCGCCGGTCGGCGTGTCGTCGGTCACCGCATCGCCGCCGCCCGGCTCGCCGGGAACGCCGGAGTCCTCCTGGGTGACCTGGACGTCGTCGAAGGGCAGCAGGGGCTCGGCCCACGGAAAGGCCACGTACCAGAGCAGGGCGACCGTGGCGGCCGCGAGCAGCACCGACCCGACGAGCTTGCCGGCCAGTCCGAACGGGAGCTTGCGCCAGATGAACGCGTACACCGGGTCAGCCTCCCAGCTCGGTCGGGCGACCCGCCGACTTGGGCTGGGTCCGGTCCAACTCCGCGTGGATGATCAGGCGCTGGTAGTTGTCCCACTTGGGGTTGCAGGTGGTCAGGGTGAGCATCCGCTTGGTCGGCTTCTTGTTGGGTTCGCCGGGCACGGGCGCCACGACCTCGACCTGCGTCGGCTTGACGATGCGGGTCTGTGCCACCCGGTAGACGTACCAGTCGGTCTTGCCCTCGACCACGATCGCGTCGCCGTCGTGCAACTCGTCCAGCCGCCAGAAGGTGGCCCGGTTCCGGTGGCCGGCGACGGAGAAGTTGCCGACCTGGCCGGGCAGCGCGCTGGTCGGGTAGTGGCCCGGCGCGTAGCGGATGTCGTCCTGGGTGACGCCCTCGACCACCACCCAGTTCTTGTCGAGCTTGGGGATGTAGAGGCCGGCGATCGGCTTGCCCCGCACCGGCGGGGACGGCTTGGCGCTCGGGGCCTTCGACGGGACGACCGTCGGGTCGTCGGTGGGGCCCCACTCTCGGGCGAGTTGGCTGCTGAGGTCGTTCTGGTGGGCGTCCACGACGGCGGACTTGCCCCACACCTCGTAGCCGGCGAAGAGGAGCACCACCAGGCCGAAGGTGATCAGGACTTCGCCGGTGGCCCGGATGCCGGTCCGGAGTCGGGAGGCGATGGACGGACGGGTCAGCTCCGAGTAGACGCTCTTGTAGCCCTCGCCGGTCTGGTGCGGCCGGAGTTGGACGACCCGCTCCCCCCGACGCGGCCGCGGCGGCTCGGCGGCGCCGTCACCCTCGCCGGTCGGCCCCTCCGGTGCCGGCGTACGGGGAACCGCACCCATCAGCGCCGTCGTGTCGATGGACGGAGGCCGGGGTGTCGGCCTGCTGGTCACGGTGGGGATGAGCGCGGTGGCGTTCGGGTCGGCGGTGCGGCCGGGTGCGGCCGGGAGACGGGTGCGCCCGAGCCGCCGGTCGGGCGCGTGGACCCGGGGTGATCTTCGGAATGAACGCGGTCGGCGCGTCGCCGCCCGGCGACGCGGGGACACCGGGGGCGGGGACGCGCTCGGTGGTGTGGGCGCGCTCGATGGTGTGGGCGGGCTCGGTGGCGTGACGGCGCTCGGCGGTGTGGGCGTGCTCGGGGGCGTGGCGGCGGCGGGGGAGCAGTCGACTCGGCGCGGGGCGCTGCGGTACCCGGCCAGCGAGGCGGCGCGGTCGGGGTCGCGTGGTCGGGGGAGCCCTGCGGGTCGGACCATCCGGGGCTCGGTGCCTCGAAGGCGGCGGGCGGGCCCGTCGGCCGTGACCGGCTGGGCAGCACGGGATCCGGCCAGTTGCCGGTCGGCGTCCGCCCCGGGGTCGGGGCGGGCCGGGACGGCGACGACCCGGGTCGGCCTACGGTGGACTCGACCTGGCCCGGCGAGGACTCCACCCGGCCCGCAGGCGGCTCGGCGCGACCCGGCTCGGGTCGGTCGACCTTGGGCAGGAAGGCCGTCGGATCGTCGGCCTGGTCCCGGTGTCGGCCGTCGCGGCGCTCGTCGGGGCCGCTCACTTGGGCACCGTCGCCGAGCGCAGGGCCGTCGAATCCTCGAAGGCCGGGACGGTCACCGTGGAGACGGACTCCTTGTAGCCGAGTTGGTAGTCGTCGACTGCGTCCTTGAACAACCGGACTCCCTCAGAGCTGGCGAGGGCCTGCTGGAGGGCAGCGGGATCGCCGATTGCTACGATCTTGAACGGTGGGGAGTACACCCGGCCATGAAGCAGCAGGGTGTTACCGACGCAGCGTACCGCGCTGGTTGCGAGCACGCGGACGTTCATGATTGACATGGCCTCCGCACCACCCGCCCAGAGCGCGTTGACCACCGCCTGCACGTCCCCCTGGTGCACGACCAGGTCGTCGTTGGTGGCGTCGGAGTGAGCCTCGTCGTTGTGCTGGGGCGCGTCGTTCAGCTCGACCGTGACGGCCGTGCCGGTGACGGGAGTGAATCCGGCCGCCGCGAGGCTGCGTTGGGCTCGGTTCTGCTGGGCCTTGATCGGGGCGTCCGAGTCGGCAAGCGTGTTGGTGCGTTGCTCGACCTCGCCGCGCAGGGTGGCGGCCCGGCGCTCGCTCGCCGTGACCTGCTGCTGCCGCTCCTCGATGAGCTGGTTGAGCTGGGGCCGCCGGTCCTCCCGGAGGGCGGTACCGCCGGCGGTGGTCGCGGTGGTGGTGAAGAGCAGTCCCGCCGCGGCGGCGATCAGGGGCACCCCGATCGACCAGCCCGGTCGCCGTTGGCGTGGCCGCCGGGGCAGCAGCCCGGCGACGGCCCGTCGGAGGACCTTCTGCCAGGAGGCGGCGCCGGATGTGTACTCCACCGAGCGTTCCTTCCGAGTGTCGGGGACCGGTTCGTGACGACTGGGCCGCGATGCGAACAGTCCCGCCCTTTTCGGTCACTCCATGTACCTGCCTGACCCCATTCGTGGTCCAGGCGGCCGTTCGGGACTACGCTAGCTGTCGAACATTATTGGCCATGAACCGTCGCCTCCGCGTCCGGTTGTCAGGCCGGACGAGGTTGTCACCCCCTCTGGAGAGCGCCGTGCCCAAGTCTCAGGTCCGCAAGAAGAAGGTGTACACCCCGCCGACGGACGTCCGTCCGACGACGACGGCGGCGTCGCGCAAGCCTAGCCCGGTGTGGCTGCCGATCACCGCGGTCGCTCTGATCGTCGCGGGCATCGGCTGGCTTGTCGTCTACTACCTCTCCGAGCAGGAGTACCCGGTCGCCTCGTGGCAGTACTGGAACCTGGCGGTCGGCTTCGGCGCGATGGTCGCGTCGCTGGTGCTGCTCTCCCGCTGGCGCTGAGCCCGCTCGGGCCGCCGCCGCACCGCGCCATCCACCACCGGACCGCAGGATCTCCGTCACCCGCCGAGCCCCTGCCCGGCAGGACCGGGCCGGGCACCCTATGGTGTCCGCAGGCGGCGTGGCCTACTGCGAGATGACTCACGTTACTGCTGGGTAACCTTCGCGTAGGCTGCACTGCATGACCGAGCGGAGCGAGGTCATCGACCGGTCCGGTCGCAGGTGCGGCGGCGCGCCGCTGTCCTACGCCTGTCCCGGCCCCGGTTGCTGAACCGCTCGACGAGCAGCAGACCGGGGAGGCCAACTCGATGGGCAGCGTCCAGATCGTCACCACGATCCTCGCGGCTGGCATCACCGCCGTGGCGGTGTGGCTGGCGGTGCGCGCGGTCATGAAGATGACGGCCGTGATCCGGCTGGGGCAACCCGCTCCGGAGCGGTTCGCCGACAAGGGCGCCCGCACCAGGAAGATGCTGGTGGAGACCGCCGGCCACACCCGGATGCTCAAGTGGGGTGTGGTGGGCGCCGCCCACTGGTTCGTGATGGTCGGCTTCATCGTGCTGTCGCTGCTGGTGCTCGAGGCGTACTTCGAGGTGGTCACGCCGACCGGCGGACTGCCGGTCATCGGGCACTGGACCGTCTTCGGGCTGGCCACCGAGATCATCACGGTGCTCGGGCTGGTCGGCATCCTGGTGTTGATGGCGATCCGACTGCGGAACCGGCCGAGCCGGCCCGGCGGTCGCTCCCGCTTCACCGGCTCGACCATGTGGCAGGGGTACTTCGTCGAGTGGATCGTGCTGCTGGTCCTGGTCTTCGGCCTGGTGATCCGGGGCTTCAAGGTCGCCACCGACCACTTCGAGTACCCGGTCTGGGCGACCCCGGTCAGCCACGCGGTCGGCGCGATCCTCCCGGACTGGTCGGACGGCGCGAGCGTCGCCGCGCTCATCAAGATCGTCATCTCGATGACCTGGCTGATCGTCATCTCGCTCAACGTCACCATGGGCGTCGCCTGGCACCGCTTCCTGGCGTTCCCCAACATCTTCTTCAAGCGCGACCCGGAGAAGCCGGCCGGCTCCGGGCTGGGCCCGTTGCGTCCGATGACCAGCCAGGGCAAGCCGCTCGACTTCGAGGAGGCCGACCCGGAGAAGGACCAGTTCGGCGTCGCCCAGGTCGAGCAGTTCACCTGGAAGGGCCTGCTCGACTTCAGCACCTGCACGGAGTGCGGTCGCTGCCAGTCGCAGTGCCCCGCCTGGAACACCGGCAAGCCGCTGTCGCCGAAGCTGCTCGTGCTCAGCCTGCGCGACCACGCGTACGCGAAGGCGCCTTACCTGCTGGCCGGCGGCGGCAAGGACCTCACCGGCGAGGAGAAGGCCACCCAGGCGCAGCTCGCGCACCTGGACGTGCTGTCGCTCGCCGAGGGTGACAAGCCGCTGATCGGCACGGCCGAGGAGGGCGGGGTCATCGACCCGGACGTCCTCTGGTCCTGCACCACCTGCGGCGCCTGCGTCGAGCAGTGCCCGGTGGACATCGAGCACGTGGACCACATCGTCGACATGCGGCGCTACCAGGTGCTCATCGAGTCGAGCTTCCCCTCCGAGGCCGGCGTGATGCTGCGCAACCTGGAGAACAAGGGCAACCCGTGGGGTGCGCCGCAGAACACCCGTGAGGACTGGACCAAGGGCCTCGACTTCGAGGTGCCCCGGGTCGGCGAGGTGGACGACTTCGAGTACCTGTTCTGGGTCGGCTGCGCCGGCGCGTTCGAGGACCGGGCCAAGAAGACCACCCGCGCGGTCGCCACCCTGCTCAACGAGGCCGGCGTGAGCTTCGCGATCCTCGGCGAGGGCGAGACGTGCTCCGGCGACCCGGCCCGCCGGATCGGCAACGAGTTCGTCTTCCAGATGCTCGCCCAGCAGAACGTCGAGACGCTCAACGAGGCGTTCGAGGGCCGGGAGAAGACCAAGCGCAAGATCGTCGCCACCTGCCCGCACTGCTTCAACACGCTCGGCAACGAGTACGGCCAGCTCGGCGGCGAGTTCGAGGTGGTACACCACACCCAACTGCTGGCCCACCTGGTCTCCACCGGCAAGCTGACCCCGGTGCAGCCGGTCGACGGCGGTGTCACCTACCACGACCCCTGCTACCTGGGCCGGCACAACCGGGTCTTCGCCGCCCCCCGCGAGGTGCTGGGCGACTCGATTCAGGGCGAGCTGACCGAGATGCCGCGCAACAGCGAGCGCTCCTTCTGCTGCGGCGCCGGCGGCGCCCGGATGTGGATGGAAGAGAAGATCGGCAAGCGGATCAACGTGGACCGGGTCGAGGAGGCCATGGCCACCGGGGCGAAGACGGTGGCCGTCGGTTGCCCGTTCTGCTCGACCATGCTCAACGACGGCGTCAACGGCAAGGGCGCCGGCGAGCAGGTCGAGGTCATCGACGTGGCGAGCGTCCTGCTGCGCTCGGTCAAGCCCGAGCAGCCGCGCGGCGACAAGGAGTCGACGTCGGTCGCCGGCTGAGGCGTACACCTCGGTTCCGAACATCGGTGGCGGCGGCCCGCAGGGGCCGTCGCCGCCGTGCAAGAATCTCGCCGAGGTGAGGGGACATCGACGGCCTGCTCTTGATGACGCTGCTGCCGCTGGTCGGGTTCGTTGCGCTGACCGCCGGCAACGCGTTCTTCGTCGCGGCCGAGTTCGCCCTGGTCACGGTCGACCGCGCGGAGATTGACCGGCGGGCCGCCGCCGGCGACGAGGCCGCCCGGACGGTACGCGCCGCGCTGCGTGAGCTGTCCTTCCAGCTCTCCGGGGCGCAGCTCGGGATCACCATCACCGCTCTGCTCACCGGCTACCTGGCCGAACCGGCGCTGGCCCGGATCTTCACCCCGCTGCTGCGTCCCGTGGCCGGGGAGAACACCGAGCGCTTCACCCCGTTCCTGGCGCTGGCCCTGGCGACGCTCCTGTCCATGCTCTTCGGTGAGTTGGTGCCCAAGAACGCGGCGCTGGCCCGGCCGATGCCCGCCGCGCTGGCCACCGCCGGGCCGATGCACACCTTCTCCCGGACGTTCGGCTGGTTGATCCGGGGCTTGAACGGTTCGGCGAACCGGCTGGTCCGTGCGCTCGGCGTGGAGCCGCAGGAGGAGTTGGCCAGCGCCCGCTCGCCGGAGGAACTGGGTCTGCTGGCCGCCATCTCGGCCCGTGCGGGCGCGCTGCCGCCGGACACGGCGATGCTGCTGCGTCGCACCATCCGGTTCGGCGACAAGCGGGCGGCCGAGGCGATGACCCCGCGGGTCGACGTGGTCGCGCTGCGCGCCACCGCCACCGTGGCCGAGCTGCTGGAGGAGTCCCGGCGGACGGGACGGACCCGCTTCCCCGTGTACGAGGAGACCCTCGACCTCGTCACCGGCGTGGCGGGCGTGCCGGACGCGCTGGGCGTGCCGCTGGCCGCGCGGGCGTCGACGGTGGTGGCAGCGGTGGCCCGGGAGCCGGTGTACGTGCCGGAGAGCCTGGACCTGGACGGCGTGCTGGCGGCGTTGAAGGCGGCCGGCGCGGACCTGGCCATCGTCGTCGACGAGTACGGCGGCACCGATGGCGTGGTGACGATCGAGGACCTGGTCGAGGAGTTGGTGGGCGAGATCGCCGACGAGTTCGACCCGGCCAGCGTGGACGACGTCGAGCCGTTCGAGCTGACCGTTCCGGGCGGCGAGCGCACGGTGTTGGTCGACGGGGTGCTGCGCTTCGACGAGTTGGTCGAGCAGACGGGCTTCCGGCTGCCCGAGGGGCCGTACGAGACGCTGGCCGGGTTCCTGCTGGCGCGGCTCGGGCACATTCCGCTGCCCGGCGAGACGGTCGACGCCGACGGCTGGGAGTTCACCGTGGTGGAGGTGGAGCGGCACCGGATCGAGCAGGTCCGGGTGCTGCGACCGGCGGAGCCGGACGCCGATGACTGAGCTGCTGGTGGCCGTGCTGCTCCTGCTCGGCAACGGCTTCTTCGTGGGTAGCGAGTTCGCGCTGATCGCGTCCCGTCGGACGGTGATCGAGCCGTTGGCGGCCGGCTCGAAGCGGGCCCGCTGGGCGTTGTCGGCGATGAATCAGATCCCGCTGATGATCGCCGGCGCGCAGCTCGGCATCACGGTCTGTTCGCTGGGCCTCGGAGCGATCGCCGAGCCGGCGTTGGCCCATCTGCTCGAGTCGCCGTTCCACGCCGTCGGTCTGCCCGAGCGCGCGGTGCACCCGGTGGCGTTCGTGCTCGCGCTCGGGGTCGTCGTCTTCCTGCACACGGTGGTCGGCGAGATGGTGCCCAAGAACATCACGCTGGCCGGTCCGGAGGTCTCCGCGCTCTGGCTGGGCCCGGCCATGCTGGCGTTCTGCGTGGCCACCAAGCCGCTGCTGCTGGCGATGAAGTGGGCGGCCCGCCGGGTGCTGGCCCTGTGGCGGATCGAGGCGACGGAGGCCGTGAAGACGGTGTTCACGGCCGAGGAGTTGGCCGGCCTGGTGTCGCAGGCGCGTACGGAGGGGCTGCTCGACGCCGAGGAGCACGCCCGCATCACCGGCGCTCTGGCCCTGCACACCCGTACGGCGGCGGACGCCCTGCAACCGTGGTCGACGGTGACGACGGTCGCCGAGGACGTCTCCCCGGCGTCGCTTGAGGTGTTGGCGACCCGTACCGGCCGGTCCCGGTTTCCGGTGGTGCAGCGGTCCACCCGGCGGGTGCTGGGCTTCGTGCACGTGAAGGACGTGCTCGGGTACGCCGGGCAGGGCCGCCGCGCTCCCGTGCCGGAGGCGGTTTACCGGCCGTTGGCGGTGGTCCCGCCGGACCGTACGCTCGCCGATCTGCTGCTGGCCATGCGCCGGGAACGGCGGCACATGGTGCTGGTCAGCGACGGACGCCGACCTCTCGGTGTGGTGACGCTCGATGATGTATTGACCGCAATCGTTGGTTAATTGACCAACACCCTTGGTGTGCAAGTGGTTGCGCGACAGTGACGGTGGCTCGGCTCGCCTTGAATTCGGTCCGGCGCTTCCCTAATGTGGTGCACCGACCGCTGTGGGTCGTCTGCCTCGGCCCTTCCCTCACGCGAGGCGCCCGGCGGTCGGTTGCAAAGGAGTCGGTGCCGGTGGCAACCATGCCCCCTCATCGTCACGCACCAGGGTCGCCCGTTCGACCGCGTGGTCTGCGCAGGGTCGCACGTCGCCTGATCGTGCTGGTCGCCGCCGCTGCGGTCGGTGCCGGCATGATCGCCGTGCCGGCGCAGGCCGAGCCGACGGTCGACGAGATCGAGGCGCAGATCGACAAGAAGTGGGAGGAGTTGGAGCCCACGATCGAGAAGTACAACAAGGTGCGGGCGCAACTCGCCGTCAACCGCAAGAAGTCGTCCGAACTTCAGAAGAAGATCGAGCCGCTGGCCCTGCAGAGCGAGCTGGCACTCAACCGGGTCGGCGACCTCGCTTCCCGTTACTACATGTCGGGCCCCTCGCAGGAGATCGGCGCGCTGCTGGTCAGCGCCAAGCCGGACACGCTCACCGAGCAGCTCACCCTCCTCGACCGGCTCGCCTCCCAGGAGCGCAAGCAGGTCGAGGGTGTGCTCGCCGTCCGGGCCAAGTACGACGGCGAGAAGCAGAAGCTGGACGCGCTGATCGCCACCCAGACCAAGCAGCAGAGCGAGCTGGCGGCCAAGAAGAAGCAGATCGACGCCGAGATCAAGAAGCTCGAAGCGTCGATGCCCAAGACCACGGTCAAGACGGCCGGTTGCCCGACCATCAACGGCGTGGTCTCTGTTGCGGCGCAGAAGGCGATCAAGACCGCCTGCCAGCAGGTCGGTGACCCGTACGTCTGGGGCGCCACCGGCCCGAACTCGTTCGACTGCTCGGGCCTGACCCAGTACGCCTACAAGTCGGCCGGGATCTACCTCACCCACCACACGGGTGACCAGTGGAACGAGGGCAAGGCCGTCTCGCGCGCCGACGCCCGTGCCGGTGACCTGGTCTTCTTCTACTCCGGCCTGAGTCATGTCGGGCTCTATCTGGGTAACAACCAGATGGTGCACGCGCCACGCGCCGGTAAACCGGTGCAGGTGTCCAGCATCAACACCATGCCGGTCGCCGGGTTCCGCCGACCTGGCTGATCCCCACGACGCACGACGACGGCCCCCGGTCACCTCGACCGGGGGCCGTCGTGGTTCCTCAGCGGGGTGCGCCCACCGGGGACGGCAGGAGCTGCACGTCGGCGAGGTCGACGTACATGACGCGGTGGCCGAACTGGATCTGCGCGTACCGGTTCTGGCCCCGGATCACCGTCCAGTCGCCGGGCGAGGAGCCGTCGAACGTGCTGGCCCGGTAGTACTCGCCGGGCAGCACCGCGCCGACGGCGTACCGCTGTCCGGCGGAGAGGGTGTACTGCAACGGTGAGATTGCCTGGTAGGGCACGCCGGCCGGGTAGGCCGCCTGCTCCGGGTACGCCCGCCCGTAGACGGGGATCGTGGCCCGGCCGGGCTTCGGGGTGACCACCATGCCGACCGTCCAGGTGGCCGTCGGCTTTGACGCCGGGTTGTGGAACCACGCCCGCTGCCCGAGGTACCAGATGGCCGTCCAGTCGCCCTGTCGACCGGCCAGCGCGTACGTCTGGCCGGCGGACGCGCGGGCCCCGTGGTCCGACACGTCCATCGTGTTCGGGGTGCCGTCGGGGCGCAGCGCGATGTCGTTGACCAGCGGCGCGTCCGGAGCCGGTGCGGTGCGTAGCACCACCGACGAGGACCCGCGGGGCGCGCACGGCGTCCCGGGGGTGACGCATCCGGTGAACGCCGGCTGGTTGGTCGCGTAGTCGGGGTCGATCCGGACCAGCCCGGTGGCCGGGGTGCCGGTGTCCAGCCGTGGGGCGTGCAGCAGGTCGAGGTAGTGCGTCCAGTCCCAGTAGGGTCCCGGGTCCCAGTGCATCCCGCGGACTGTCGACGCGGTCGTGCCGGGCACGTTGTCGTGCCCGATGATGTGCTGGCGGTCCAGCGGGATGCCCAGCCGCAGCGCGAGGTGCCGCACGAGCTTCGCCGAGGTCCGGTACATCGCCTCCGTGTACCAGGTGCCCTGCGCGGCGAAGCCCTCGTGTTCCAACCCGATCGACTTGGCGTTGACGTACCAGTTGCCGGCGTGCCAGGCGACGTCCTTGGTCTTGACGTGCTGGGCGATCTGTCCGTCCACCGAGCGCAGCGAGTAGTGCCAGCTCACGTAGGTCGGGTCCTGGACGAGTTGCAGGGTGGTCGCCCAACTCGCCTCGGTGTCGTGGATGACGATGTACTCGATCTTCTGCCGGGCGGGCCGGTCGGACAGGTCGTGGTTGCCGTAGTCGCCGTCGCCGAACGCCGCGTAGGGCGCCGGGATCCACTCACAGGACACGGTGCTCGGGCACTCCAACCCGTCCGGGCGGGCGAGCCGGCGCAGTCCCAGTCGGTCCAGCCAGGCCCGCTCGGGTCGTACCGCCCGGGCCGGCAGCGTGACCCGCTGGCCGTCGTCGGTCACCCGCGTCTCGCCGGCGCCGATCGTGGTGAAGACCTCGTCGGCGAAGGCTGCCGCGGCATCGGCGCTGTCCGCGCCGGCATAGCGGGCCACCGCGCCGTACCAGGTGGCCGGGTCGGTGCCGACTCCGACCGGGGCGCCGACCTCCCGTTGGTACGCGGCCAGCAGCGCCGCCCCACCCCGGAGGTTCGTCGTCGGGTCGGTACGCAGCGCCTCGGTGGTGGCGCCGGTGAGCGCGGCGGCGGCGTCCACGGTCTGCAGCGCGGCGCTGGGCGGCGCGTCCCCGGCGGCGGGCGCCGGTGCGAGAGCACGACGGGACTCGTCGCCGCGCGGATCCTCTCCCGGGGCGTCGTGGTGACCGCGCCCGGGTAGGGCGGCCACGTGCCGGGCATCGGTCAGGTGCATCGGGCCGTAGCCGCCGCTGGTGCTCGGCGTGCCGGCGTTGCTGTCCCAGCGGGACTCCAGGTAGGAGACGCCGAGCAGTACGTCGATGGGCACGCCGTACTCGGTCGCTGCGGCGGCGTACTGCTGCTGGCGGTCGGCGGCGGGGGCCGCGGTGGCCGGGCCGGCGGGCAACGGTACGGCCGCCGTGGCGGTGACGAGCGCGACGGCGAGCAGGGTCGGACGTTTCATCGAACCCCCTACATGTGAACTGGTGTCGGTTGCGGTCACCTTCGCCCTGCCCGGGAGTCCGCGTCAATACCTTTCCATGTTTCGAAACGTGCGGTAAGAAATCTTCACATCGGTTCGATGGCCCGCTGCAATCAGTACGGAGTGTCACGGCCGCACGGGTTGCGGATCGGTAACGGCCGTCTCTACTCTGGTCATTCGTCGGCCCGGTAGCAGGTCTGCCCACCCCGGGCGGTAACGGACCGACACCGCCGAGTCGCTCGCGAGCGAGCCGGGGACCCAGGTTCCTCGGGGTGAATCCGCAGTTCCTGCGGTAGGGCGCCCACTTCCCGCCCGAACCCGTCAGCTAACCCGGTAGGCGGTCAGGAAGAAGGAGTACGGAACCCGGTGGCCCTCCAAGCCCCGCGGCCGTCGTTCGGACGGTCGGCTCCGGCCGACCCGCCGTCGACCGTGCCGCGTCCACGCTGGTCCCGCTTCACCACCGTTCTCGCCGCCCTGGTCGGCGTCGCCGTCGTCCTGACCGGCAGCGCCACGGTGGCCCACGCCGATCCGTCCGTCGCCGAGATCGAACGCCAGATCGACGACGACTGGAACAAGCTCGAACCGATCATCGAGCGGCACAACGCCACCCGTGCCGACCTGGCCCTCAAGCGCAAGCAGGCCGACGCGCTCGCCGCCCGCATCGCGCCGCTGGAGCGCCAGGTCGACGCCGCGATGGACAAGGTCAGCGCGCTGGCCGTCCGCGCGTACATGGGTGAGAACCTGTCGACCGTCAACACGATGCTCGGCAGCCGGTCGCCCAGCGAGATGGTCGGTCAGCTCGAAATGCTCGACCGCTTCGCCCACAACCAGCAGGAGGACGTCCGCCAGGTCGCCGACCTGCGCAACGAACTGGCCCGGCAGAAGGCGCCGCTGGACGAGATGGTGGTCCAGCTGACCCGCACCGAGGCCCAGTTGGCGGCAAAGAAGAAGCAGATCAACGAGGAGATCGACCGGCTGCAGAAGCTGCGCCTCAAGGTGTACGGCAGCGGCGGCGGCGGTCCGCTGCGTCCCGCGCCCTGCCCGGCCAGCTACCCGGGTGGCGGTGCCGGTATCGCGGTCAAGTTCGCCTGCGCCCAGATCGGCAAGCCGTACGTGTGGGGCGCCGAGGGGCCGAACTCGTACGACTGCTCCGGGCTGATGCTGGCCGCCTGGGCGAAGGCCGGTGTGTCGCTGCCGCACAACGCCGCCGCGCAGAGCCGGGTGACCAAGAACGTCAGCAAGGGCGACCTGCGCCCCGGTGACCTGGTCTTCTACTACAGCGACATCCACCACGTCGGGATGTACGTCGGCAACGGCTGGGTGGTGCACGCCTCCCAGGCCGGTGTGCCCGTCAAGATGAAGAAGGTCGACGACGGGCCCATCCACAGCTACGGCCGCCCCGGCTGACCGAAGCGGGACGCAGTCAGGCCCGTCGCGATCCGCTCGCGGCGGGCCTGAGTCGTCTCCTAACGGGTCGGCCAGGCGCGCCAGTTCTGCCAGGAGCGGCTGGGCGTCGGGCCTCGCTGACCCTGGTAACGCGACCCGTAGACCACCGAGCCGTACGGGTGCTCGGCCGGCGACGAGAGCCGGAAGATGCAGAGCTGACCGATCTTCATGCCCGGCCAGAGGGTGATCGGCAGGTTCGCCACGTTGGACAGCTCCAGCGTCACGTGCCCGGAGAAGCCCGGGTCGATGAACCCGGCGGTGGAGTGGGTGAGCAGGCCGAGGCGGCCCAGTGAGCTCTTGCCCTCCAGTCGGCCGGCGAGCTGGTCGCCGAGCGAGATCACCTCCAGCGTCGAGGCGAGCACGAACTCTCCCGGGTGCAGCACGAACGGCTCGCCGTCGGGCACCTCGACCACCGAGGTCAGGTCGTCCTGCTGCATGGCCGGGTCGATGTGGGTGTAGAGATGGTTGTTGAAGACCCGGAACAGCCGGTCGAGTCGTACGTCGATGCTGGATGGTTGGACCAAGGTGGGCTCGAACGGCTCCAGGCCCAGCGTGCCGGCCTTGATCTCGGAGACCAGGTCACGGTCGGAGAGCAGCATCGGACCACCATAGCGAGGTGGGCGGTGACCAGCGTGTCGAGGTCGCTCCTCGTACATTTGTTCGATAGAATGCTCGCATGGCTTCCTGGTCCGATTTCGCCGCCGACGAGCCCCGCCTCGCCGACGGCATTCGCGTTCTCCTGCAGCAGTACGGGCCGGGCTTCGGCTATCTGGCCACGGTCCGTGCCGACGGTGGGCCCCGGGTCCATCCGGTCTCCCCGGTCATCACCGACGAGGGTCTGTTCTGCTTCATCATCGACTCGCCGAAGCGCCGGGACCTCGAACGGGATGGCCGATACGCGCTGCACTCGTTCCCTCCCGAGGAGAGCGACGACGAGGCGTACGTGGCGGGCCACGCCTGGCCGGTCAACGATCCGGTCCGGGTGGCCCGGCTGGCGCAGAGCGCCCGGGCCGAGCCGCGGGCCGACTGGCGGCTGTTCGAGTTCACCGTCGACGTGGCGATGCTGACCCGTCGCGACCAGCACGGCCTGGGCATCGCCGTGGGGCGCCCGGCCGTCCAGGTCTGGCTCGATCCGCAGACCCCGCCCGCGGCGGCCGCGCCTTCCCCCGTACCGCAGACGCGCCCGACCCGTCGCAGCCGCGACGTCCAGTGCACGGCCGCCTGACCACGGCCCTGGGGGCAGATACGCCGGTGCCGGCTCCGTCGTGACGGAGCCGGCACCTGGTGTACGCGAGGAGCTAGGCCGCGCGGTACGCGTTCCACGCGGTCAGCATGCGGCTCGCCTGACCCGCGGTGAACTGGTACATGCACGAGTCGTAGGTGTAGTCCATGAAGTTGGTGATCGGGTCCAGGCCGGCCGCCGAGCAGGTGTTCCGGCCGGTCGGGCACTCGTACGCAGGCGACGCCTCGGCCGGGGTGTCGCTGACGCCGTCACCCGAGCCGCCGCAGCCACCCTGGAAGGTGTGGTAGAGGTTCAGCCAGTGGCCGACCTCGTGGGTGCCGGTGTCGCCCTGGTTGTAGTTGGTGGCGGTGCCGCCCGGCAGCGACTCGCTCAGCGCGACCACGCCATCCATGCTGCTGAGCCTGCGCTGCGGGAAGGTCGCCCAGCCCAAGAGGTCGTCGCTCAACTCGCCGAGGTAGATGTTGAGCGTGTTCTTGCCGCCGACCCGCAGCGACGACTTCATCGACCGCTCCGCCGACGAGCCTTCGACGATCGGGTACCAGGACGGGTTCGTCACCCGGTTGATCGAGTCGAGTCGGAAGGCGAAGGCGGTGGCCGCGCCGCCGGTCCCGCCCGCGTAGGCCTGGTTCAGGACGCTGATCTGCGAGGTGATCATCGAGTCGGGGATGTTGCCGCCGGCCCGGGTGCTGTTCTCCTGGATCACGTGCACCACCACCGGGATGGTGACCGTGGCTGCCAGCGTCGTGGCGCCGGCGCCGGCCCGGTAGTTGGCCCGCTCGCGCAGCGCCGCCGCGAGGTCGGCGTCCCGCTCGCGGACCTGCTTGGCGGTCAGCTCGTTCGGTTCGTGCAGGGCCCCCGCGCCGGGCTTCGCCCGGGCGTTGGCGTGGCTGTCGGCCGGCTCCGCGCAGGCGCCGCCCGGTGCCGGGGAGAAGGCCGAAGCGGCCGGAACGACGCCCACCGCAGCGGTGCTGAGCAGGAGCGCGAGGGTCGTCGACGCGACGCCGGCGACACGCCGGGTCAGCAGTTTGGGACGGAGTCCCATGAGCCCACCTCTTTCTGGCGGCGCGGCAGGGGGTGTGTCACGCCGTGGCTGGGAACGTGTGGCAGACGTTACAACTCATCGACGCATTTGAGAACGGCCATATGTTGCCGTCTGGAAACTTCTTTGGGGGCGAGCGGGGGCGGTCGGCGCGTGGGGGTGGCTGGGTGCACGGCTGCGACGACTCGGGTACAGTGGTGCCGCCTGCGGGTGTAGTTCAATGGCAGAACATCAGCTTCCCAAGCTGACAGTGCGGGTTCGATTCCCGTCACCCGCTCCACGCACGGAAGCCCTGGTCAGGACAGACGTCCCGCCAGGGCTTCCGTGGTTCCAGGTCATGCTGAAACAGGGACGGGCCATTAGCTCACCTCGGCGCCGGTCCGTCGCCCTCGGCAACCCGCTCGACCTTGCGCTTGCTCGGCTTGCGCCGGGCGGCCTTGACCGCTCGATCGCGTCGACAGCACTGACGACGCGGCGTGCCATGGACGGCTTGTGTCGTGTAGCGCGGCGCGGGTGTAGGCGTGAACCATCCGGGCCAACAGGTCAGCGGGGCTGGCTCCGGCGCGGGAGGCGACGATGTTCCGCTGTGCTGCAGGTCGTGGAAACGGAACCGGGCAGGCCGGTCGAAGCCACTGAGTCGCGCTACCTCAGGGCGTTCTGGGAGTAAGAGCGGCGCAAGGTCCGCTTGAGGTGGCGGGCCGGACGGCGGCCCGCTTTCAGCGAGGGCGGCTCGAGGGCATGCGGGATGGCAGCGGCTATCTCATTCGGTGACATCGTCGACAGCCCCGTTAAGCGCATCGACGAGGTCGGGAGACAGGTTGTCTTGGAGTATCCGACGAAAGTCGTTTGGACTCATCTGTTGCCGCAGCTGCTTCAGCTCGGTCACCGTCTCTCTGGGCCACTGGCCGTACAGCGATCGCCAGTTGGCAGCCGCTCTGAACAACGCGCGGGCTGCATTGTCGAAGAGCCGCTGATCCTGAGCGACCAGGCCGAGCCGGTGGTAGGTGCTGGCGGTGTTGTGCCGGTCGTTGAGCCCTAGGTAGATGGTCAGGGCCTGGTTGAAGTGGGCTTCGGCTTCGTCGAGGCGCCGCTGATCCTGCGCGACCCTGCCGAGATTGTGATAGGTGCCGGCCGCGTTGTTCCGGTCGTCGAGCTCCAGGTAGATGGTCAGGGCCTGGTTGTAGTGGGCCTCGGCTTCGTCGAAGCGCCGCTGAATTTGCGCGACAACGCCGAGCTGGTGGTAGATGCCGGCCGCGTTGTGCCGGTCGTTGAACTCCAGGTAGATGGTCAGGGCCTGGTTGTAGTGGGCTTCGGCTTCGTCGAACCGCCGCTGGTCCTGCGCGACCCTGCCCAGATTGTGGTAGATGCCGGCCGCGCTGTGCCGGTCGTTGAACTCCAGGTAGATGGTCAGGGCCCGGTTGTAGTGGGCTTCGGCTTTGTCGAAGCGCCCCTGATCCCGGGCGACAACGCCGAGATTGTGGTAGATCCCGGCGGTGCTGTGCCGGTCGTTGAACTCCAGGTAGATGGTCAGGGCCTGCTTGTAGTGGGCTTCGGCTTCGTCGAAGCGCCGCTGATCCTGGGCGACGACGCCGAGCTGGTGGTAGGTGCTGGCTGCGCTGTGCCGGTCGTTGAACTCCAGCTTGATGGTCAGGGCCTGGTTGTAGTGGGCTGCCGCTTCGTCGAAGCGCCGCTGATTGTGCGCGACAACGCCGAGTTGGTGGTAGGTGAGGGCAGCGCTGGGCCGATCACCGGACGCCAGCTTGATGGTCAGGGCCTGCTTGTAGCGGGCTTCGGCTTCGTCGAAGCGCCGCTGGTCCTGCGCGACCCTGCCCAGATTGTGGTAGGTGCCGGCGGTGTGGTGCCGGTCGTTGAACTCCAGGAAAATGGTCAGGGCCTGGTTGTAGTGGGCTGCGGCTTCGTCGAAGCGCCGCTGATCCTGCGCGACTCTGCCGAGCTGGCCGTAGGTGAGGGCGGCGCTGGACCTGTCAGCGAACTCCAGGAAGATGGTCAGGGCCTGCTTGTAGTGGGCTTCGGCTTTGTCGAAGCGCCGCTGATCCTGGGCGACGATGCCAGCCAGGTGATGCAGGGCGGCGGATTCGCGGCGTAGGTCTTCGCGGTCGGGGTCGCGGGGGGCGGCGATAGCGCTGTCGAGCACGTGCCGGCGGGTGTCCTGTTGTTTGGTCTGGTCGAGGTACTCCTCTACCGCCTGAACGATGGGGAGGACAACTTGGCCAGTGTGAAGTCCGTGATCGAGGGCGGCGATGAGGTTGGCGTACTCGGTGCGCGCCGTCGCGTGTCCGGTCTCGCGCTGTCGCGGCTCCGGTGAGGTGAGCATCCGGTAAATCAGATTCCCGATGCCGCCGTAGAGCTGGTAATGCGCATCCTGGGCGGCATTGTGGAGTTCGGGGTGGTCGTTGATGCGGGTACGTAGGAAGTAGGGCAGCACCGGCAGGATCTGCACCCAGCCGGTCAGGTGGGGGTGGGAGGTGGCTAGTCCGACCCGGACGGTTTCGGCGACCGCCGCCGTGAGGTCGATCGGGCCGAGGGCTTCGACCGCCTCGTGGTCGGCAAGCAACTGCTGGTAGGCGTCGAGGAACGGTGCGGGGATGCTGGCGGTGAATGGTGCCAGCAGCAGCAGTGAATGCTGGATCGTGGGGTTGAGTTTGCCGTGGCTGTACTCGATGACCTGGTTGATGCGCTCGAGATCCGTGGCGCTGTTGCCTTGTTGCAGGTCGGCGAGGACCTGCGCCGGGGTTTGCGTGGCGAGGGTGGGCAGGACCACCGTCAGCGGCAGCGGATACCCACCGAGCAGGGTCGTCAGCCGCTCCAGTGCATCGCGCTGCTGCTTGTCGTGCAGGTGATGGGTTCCACCGTGGCGGGTGAGGATGGCGTCGATGAGCACCGATGCGGCCTGGTCGTCCAGGCCGCCCAGGGAGTAGGTGTTGTCGCCGAAAGTACGTGGGCCGATCCATTGCTCGTGTTCGCGTGACCCGAACAGCACGAGAGTTTTTCCGGCGCGCAGGCGAGCTAGAAACCCGCTGAGTCGTTCACGCTCTGTGTCGTTGAGGGCGTGGGGGATCGCCGCCGGGGTGGCGGTGATTGACTCGGTGTTGTCCAAGACCAGCAGATACCTGCGTGACCGCAGCAACCGGGCAATGTGCTCGGACTGTGCCTTCTCGGGCAGCAGTTCCAGCTTCGCCTGCTCCACCGAATCCAGCAGAGTGGCGGCGATCTCGCGGATGATCTGGTCAAGGGTCCAAGCTCGGTGTTCGTAGCTGAACCGGAACACCATCTCCACGAGGCCGGTGCGTTGCCACCACCAAGCCAGATGTTCCAGCAGTGTCGACTTCCCGGCGCCAGCCATGCCTTTGACCAGCAGCATGTTCCGTTCGTCTCGGATCAGCAGCCGCCGCTCGATTGCTTGGATGTCCAGGTCCCGGCCGACGAACCCGTATTCCGTGTCCGGTTCGTCGCCGACCAGCGCCTCACGTTGAAGAAACCGTGCCTGCTGCTCGGCCGACATCTCCGACAACGAGAGCCTCACGTCCTGCTGGCTGAACACCACCGGCAGGACCCAGTCCTCCAATTCCAGGTCCTGATCGAAGTACGCTTGCCGGGTCTTGTCGTCGAACAGTGACCGCCGCGCGGTCTGCATCGCCGAGACCGGGTCGTCGCCTGCGGCCAGGCCCGAGTAGACCAGTGGCATCGCTTGCTTGGCGGCTGACACCGTCACCGAGTACGCCATCCCCACTGTCACTGGGACACCGGCCTCCACCAGGCGTTGGGCAAGGCTGGCCTCGCTTGCCGGTTCCTTCGCCGACTGACACGCGTTGAGAACGGCCACCGGAACCCGATGCTCCGCCAACAGATTCGCGATGTCCTCAGCAGCCACCGGTTCCGCCTTGCCCTCGACCGCCGTCTCGAGGAAGAGGAACGCCCGCTCACCCGCGAAGAGCGTCGGCCGCCGCGTCCCGAACAGATACCGGTCGGCGGCCCGACCCCGCTCCAACTCCGCGAACCCCGCCACCGCACCATGCACATCAAAATGAATCACCTGGTAGTAGCCGCTGCCGTGAAGCGTCGTCGCCGCGCGCAGATGCTGCTCCAGTGCCTGCCACGTCCCCGGGCGCACCAGATCCACCACTACCGGCCGGTCCGCACGACGCAAGCCTTTCAACAAGGGTCGGGAAATCGTGCGGTAGCCGACATCGGAGCGGCCGCCGGGGCGGGCCGTCACCACAAGAATGTTCAACGTCGGCCGCCGCGGCGGCAGGTCGAATCCCGACGGGGTCAGGTACACGCAGCGGACGATCGGCAACCGAATCGCCATCGGCACCGGCAGCCCCGGGTCGTACAGAGCCTCCCAATGCAGGCGGTGAAACGCCGCCGAACCCCGCACCTGCACCCGGTAGCCGTCGAACCCGCGCCGCGCCACCACCCGGTAGTCCACCAACGCATCCCCGGCGAACACCTGGCGGAACAACCGCTCACCATAGGCCCGCAGTTGCTCCACAGCCTCCCGCGCCAAATCCTTATCCAGGAACGGAAATCTCAGGTGCTCCTCGAAATACCACCCCAGCCGGTTCTCGTCACCATCGCCGGCCGGGTCGGTGATCGTCACCTCGTACTCCGCGCCGTCGCCAAAGGACACCCAGGCGATGAACGAACCGTCAGCGGCGCGTGACCGCTCCGAAATTTTGATCACCATCACCGGCCGGGGCTCGCCGCTGACGCTCACGAAGCGCTCCGGCGAACCCGGACCACCACCACACGATCATCACCCGAACGGGTCTCGGTCAGCTCCAGCTCCGTCACGTCCACCGCCGGCCGCTGCTGAACCACAAGCCGCCGGACCAGGTCGTACAGCAGGCCGCTGGCCAGATTGACCGCCAACGGCACCAACACCAACTCCGCCAATCCTGGCAAGAGTGTTTCCGGAGCCGCCCGCTGTACCGACGCCGCTCCCAGGGCAGCAGACTCCTCATCGGAGTCCCACGCCTTCGCCAACGTCACCGGCTCCACACCCAATGCCGGATCTACCGCCACCACCAGCCGCGCCATCCCAAACCCTCCCCGGTCAAGGTCCACGCTACGTGTCACCACGATGACAACAGCGGTCAAATAGACGACAGCGCCGTACGAAGCCGTTCAACGAGGGGATTCGGAGGGACTCAGAACATACGGATCAGTAATGTGGACGGTTTCTCCGAATCGGCTTGCCACCCGCGCATGCGCTGCTGCTTGCGCTTGAACGACCTGAAGTGCCACACGACGATGGAGTCCCTCGACAGCAACCGCGGTGTGTCGACCTGCCGTAGGTCCCGCACTCCGGCCTTTCAGGGCCACGTCCGCTATGAGCTCAGCGCAACAGCCTGTAGCTCGTCCATGGCGGTGCCGTACCAGGTGCCTCGGGTGAAGGCGTGCAGGTCGCCGCCCCGGCAGGTGTAGCGCAGACCGTACGCTTCGATGCCATCGGGCAGCACGAGGCGGCACTGCCCGCCGATGCGGCGCACACCGTCTCGACCAATGCGCAGCAGCGTCACGACGTCGTACTCGGGGCCCGGACCCCCGAGAAGACCTCGGTCCGCGCCACTGACCAGCATGCTCTGCGCGGACCGATGGGGAGACGCCCCCCAGTCCGTAACCTTCTCACCCGACGCCGACTGGATATGGAAATCCGTGTACGGGCAGAAGTGGGCAGTTTCGCCGTGCAGATTGAGCGTGTAGCAGTCAGAGATGTACGGCAGCCCCGCATCGTGCGGGTAGAGCCAGTCGACGGTCAGGTCCTGGTTGAACCGGGCCAGGCCGTGTCCCTCCGGCCCGCTTCCGCCCAACGCTCCCTCATCGAAATATCCGGCCCATACCTTGCCGGACGGCGTCGTCTGGAGTTCCTCGATGGCATCACCGAGGTAGCCCCGGTGCTCCAGATCGCCGTCGTATGTCCATACCTCACCGTTGATCACGCCAGACCCGGCGCGGGCCGCCACCAGCAGGACCCGCCCCTCCGGCAGCGGTTGCACGAACGACACAGGGAGGTCCGTCTCCACATCGATGGCGCCGACAATCCGGACCCCGTTGCCACCGGCATGCCACGTCACCTGCTTGCGCCGGGAGGCCGTCCGGTGTGACCAGACGGCGAACGCCGTCCCATCGGGCCCAATTCCGACGGCCTCAGGCTCGCGTTCCATGTCCGCGCGGTCTGCGGGTGTCAGAAATCCGTGGCGTTCCAGTGGCACCACCGGCAGCTTCAATACCTCCAGCCGCCGCTGAAGACTGGCCTGATCCCGTTCGCCTCGTCTTGTCGTCATCACGTTGCCACTGGCCACGCCGCGGTGAAGTCAACACGCAGGACCAGCGACGTCAGGTCGTCGGCTGGGGGCAGAGGGGTCACAAGCCTGTCCTCTCAGCCCGTCCCCGCGGCTCCTCGGTAGCTTCTTGCGGACCCAAGGGGAACTCGCAGACGGTGCGCCAAGGTCTCAGCCCCGGTGTGCCGGCGATGAGGCGAACCCTGTCGACGGCCGCGCCGATCGGCAGCTGTGCCGAGACGGTCTCCGCAGCCTGGCTCAAGGTGGGCTTGGGGGCATCCTGGCCGAAGGTCAGATGCGGCACCACATCGGTGTGCTCTCCCGCGTAGGGCGCGGTCCCGGGAAACCGCTGCCACACCGCCGTGGTGAGGTTCACGAACGGACGGTCCGGCTGCGGTGCGAGCCATACGACCGTGTCGCCGAACCAGCCGATGTGCGTCAGCGCGACGTCGAACCGCGGTATGCCGGCAGTGGTCCCGCTCAGCACGGTCAGGGCCTGATCGTCGATCTGCTGTGGCGCTAGAAACGGGTAGAGAACGGTGACGTGTGCCGGCACGCCCCATGAGGCCGCTGGGTCGAGAGAGTCCCGAAACCGGCCTACCGCTTCCTCGGCCTCGGGTATCGGCACGATGAGCGCCGTCTGGGTCGGTTCCATCCCGGAAGTTTCCCGATCAAGGCCGGTGCTCGTCTACCCGCAGCCGCAGATTGCAGATCTTGGACAGTTTCCGTTCCACGCTAACGGAAACTGTCCAAGATCTGCGGACGCGCGGGCATGTGTGCGCCGGGGCGGCTACCGCCTCCAGAACAGCAGGTGGGTTACGCCGCTGGAACTGGGCACCGTATCCAGGTGGAAGCGGTCGAGCAGGTCGGTGTGGCTGTCCCACAGTCGCTCGCCCCGGTGCAGGTCGACGGGGGCGACGGCGATGTGCAGGGTGTCGACCAGGTCGGCGTCGAGGAACTCGCGGATGGTCGCGACCCCGCCGCCGAGGCGTACGTCCCGTCCGTCGGCTGCCTCTCTCGCCCGGGCCAGCGCCTCGGCCGGGCTGGCGTCGAGGAAGTGGAACGTGGTGTCGGCGAGGGTGAACGACGGCCGTACGTGATGGGTGAGCACGAAGACCGGCGTGTGGAACGGCGGGTTGTCTCCCCACCAACCCTGCCACTCGTGGTTCTCCCACGGTCCACGCTGGGGGCCGAATTTGTTGCGGCCCATGATCTCGGCGCCGATGTTGTGCTCGGCGTCGCGGGTCAGGTAGTCGTCCAGGCCGCGGGACCCGCCAGGCTCGGTGCGGTAGATGAAACTGGCGGTGGCGGAACGCCAGGAGAAAAATGCGGTGGGGTCGGCGTGACCGAAGGGCCGTTCCAGACTCTGCCCCTCCCCGGTGCCGAACCCGTCACGCGAGACATTGAAGCACTGCACCCGCAGTAGCTGTGGCATGAGAAATCCCCGATGTCAGTTGGTGGTCGTCGTCGGTCCGCCGCCCCGACCCCGATCGTCGAGCACGAGTGGGGCGCGGCCGTCCACGACGTACCGGATGTGGGTGACCTGCGGTGTGTGGATGACCCGGGTCGGCGTCAGCTCGATCGCCTCCTTGGCGTCGAGGTCGAGGTCGGCGTCGAGGAGTCGCAGGCCGGTGCCGAGCACGACCGGTACGACGTGCAGCTCCAATTCGTCGAGCAGGCCGGCCTTGAGCACCTGTCGGACGAGGCCGCCGCCGCCGGCCACGGCCACGTTCTTGCCGCCGGCCACGGCGCGCGCCTGCTCGACCGCGCTGGCCACTCCGTCGGTCACGTAGGTGAAGCTCGTGCCACCGCCGCGCAGCAGGGTTTCGCGGGGTCGGTGGGTGACGACGAAGACCGGTGCGCGGAACGGAGGCTCCTCGCCCCACGGCACCTCGCCGCCGTCGGCCATCCGCCGACCCATGACGTACGCGCCGGCCGCCTCGAACGTCTCGGCCAGCACGTCGGAGTTGGCGTCCCGCTCGCCACCGGCGAAGCCCAGCCGTTCGCGCCAGGCCGCCGCCTCGGTGGCCCAGCGGGTGACCCGGAAGAAGCCGGCAGCCTCGGCCGAGTCGATCCAGTTGCCGTCGCCGTCGAACTGCGGGCCGGCGTAGAACCCGTCCAGGGACACCGACAGCTGCGCGGTCACCTTCGTCATCTCGCTTGATCCCTCTGCTCGGGCGGCACCCGTCGGGTGCCTGCTCGCAACGAGGTCGGAGTCGATCGGGACACCCCTACCGGAAGATCGTGTGAGCTGGATCACAGAGGAGTCCCGGTAGGCTGGCGATCATGCGGATTGGCATCGTGATCCTGCCGGACCAGCGCTGGAGCCAGGCGCAGCACCGCTGGCGGCAGGCCGACGAGTGGGGCTTCGACCACGCGTGGACGTACGACCACCTGGGCTGGCGGGACCTGGTCGACGGCCCGTGGTTCGACTCGATGAGCACGCTGACCGCCGCCGCCACCGTGACGTCCCGGATTCGACTGGGCACGCTCGTGGCGTCGCCGAACTTCCGCCATCCAGCCGCGTTCGTCCGCCAGATCACCACGGTGGACGACGTGTCGGACGGTCGACTGCTGCTCGGTCTCGGTGCGGGCGGCATCGGGTTCGACTCGGCGGTGCTGGGGGGCGAGACGCTGCCGCCGCGCCAGCGGGTCGACCGGTTCGCCGAGTTCACCGAGTTGCTGGATCTGATCCTGCGCCAGGACGGCACGACCTGGCGGGGTGACTGGTTCGCCGCGGTGGACGCCCGCAACAACCCCGGCTGCGTGCAGCAGCCCCGGGTGCCGTTCGTGGTGGCCGCCAACGGGCCGCGCTCGATGCGGCTGGTGGCCCGCTTCGGGCAGGGGTGGGTGACCACCGGCACCGGCGACGACAACGACCTGGCGAGCTGGTGGACCAGCGTCTCGACGCTGGCCGCGCGGATGGACCGGACGCTCACCGAGGCCGGCCGCGACCCGGCGACGCTGGACCGTTACCTCCTGCTGGACTCCGCGCCGGTGTTCTCGCTGACCAGCGCGCAGTTCTTCGCCGACCAGGTCGGCCGGGCCACGGAGTTGGGCTTCACCGACGTGGTGACGCACTGGCCGCGCGCCAGCAGTTGGTACGCCGGCGACGAGGCCGTCCTGGTCGACGTGGCGACCCGACTGCTGCCCGAGCTGCGCGGATAGCGCCGGCTCAGGTGCCCAGGTCTCCGGTGGCCACGCCGCCCTCGCCGCCGGAGACCAGCCGCAGGCGCAGGCAGACGATCGGGGTGTCGTCGTCGACGGGTGTGCCGAGCCGCCCCCAGTAGGCGGCGTGCCCCGCCCGCCACTCCTCGATCGAGCGGTCGCCCTCGCCCTCGGCGCGGGCGAACTCCCAGGGCACGTCGCCGAAGCGGACCACCTCGACACCGGTGATCTCGACGACGCCGGCCAACGCGTCGTCGTCGTCGACGAGCGCCAGCCGTTCGCCGACCTGCTCCAGCTCCTCGTTCTCTTCGGCGTACTCGGCCAGCCGTCCGGCGGTCGCGGTCTTCACACCGGCCAGCACCAGCGTGTTCAGGGTCGTCCGCAGCTCGCCCGGCGTGCCGAGGGCGAGCGTGCGCAGGTCACCGATCCGAGGCCACATCCTGCCGAGGCTAGGCCAGCGCGGCCGGATGCGCCGCCGTAATCCGTCCCGCGCGGCTCAGATCAACTGCACGGCGTAGCCGGCGGCGTCGAGCAGCCGCTGGTCACCGGTGGCCGCGTGGGCGTCGAGGACCGCGTCGGCCAGCTTGACCACGTGTTCGTCGCCGTGCCGGACCGCCCGGGCGAAGATCTCCGCCGGGGTCCCGGCGGCGACCGACGGCGGCGTCACCGCGTCACTCGAGGCGTACACCGAGGTCACGGCCGCCGTCGCGGCCCAGGCCGCGGCGAAGCTTGGCGCCCAGAGCGCCCGGTCGAGTGCCGGCAGGGTACGCAGCACGGCGGTCGGCGCCGTCACGGCGTGCACCAGCATGACCGGCTCGGCGTGCCCGAAGCGCAGGTAGTCGAGACCGGCGCGGTACACGAGCGTGCCGAGCCCTCGCTCCGCCTCAGCCGGCGTCCGCGCGGGGCGCAGCGCCGTGAGCGCCGATTCCCACCGGGGTACGCTCACCAGCCGCCCCAACCGCTCGCGGATGCCCCCGGTCCGGTCGTCGATGCGGGGCAGCCCGGCCAGCACGGCGGCCACGTCCGGCTCGGCGGTGCCCGGGTTGCCCGACGAGACCGAGCTGAGCAGCCGGTCGGCGCCGGGCACCGGCTGCCAACGGGCCGCCCAGTAGCCGAGGGCCTGGCCCAGTTCGGTGAGCCGGGGCGGGTTCGCCCCGTGCAGGTGCAGGGCGCGTACCGCGTGCCCGACCCGGATCACCCCGTGGGTGGCGCCCGCGGCGATGCCGGGCAGCAGTCGGGGCCACCAGGTGCCGAGCACGTCCCGCCACGGCGCCTCGCGCAGCTGTCGGTCGAAGTACTCCAGCCAGTCGCCGGTCCGCTTCGCGTCGCCCAGCGCCGCCCGCCAGTCGTCGATCGGACGCAGTCCGCGCGGCAGTTCGTCCAGCCGGGTGACGTAGTCGTCCAGCCAGCGGTGCACCTCTCGCTCGTGTCCGTGCCGGGCCAGCGCCTCGACGGCCATCGGGCCGTGGTTGGAGAGCCAGCCCTCGAATTCGGGACCGGTGTGGTGCAGCCGTTCGTACGCCTCGTCGAGGATTCCGTCGCTCATGCGTCGATGGTCGAAGGTGAAGTGCGCTTCAGGTCAACCCGGCAACTCCTCGCCGGTGATCAGGCCGGTGATCCGAAGCGCGGCGACGGTCTCCGGCGGGCAGTCGACGGCCACCACGGCCGCCCCGAGGACCTGCGCGCCGCGTGTGGCGCAGATGTCGTAGAGGGCGCGGATCTGGGCGCCGGTGCGTACCCAGTCGTCCACCACCAGCACCCGGTCGTCGGGGCCGAGGAGTCGCTCCCGGACGGCCAGGTCGACCCGCCGTCCCCGGTAGTCGGGCGGGCTCTGTGCCCAGGTGAGCGGGCCAGCCGGCAACCTGCCGTCGCCGGTTTTGTGCGCGGCCACGAAGCCGACCCCGAGGGCGGTCGCGGCCAGCGGTCCGAGCAGCAGTCCGGTGACCGCCGGGGCGAGCACCACCGTCGGTCGGGCCTCCCGGTGCGGGGCGACCAGGGCGGGGCCCAGCTCGGCCAGCACCGTCGGGTCGCGCCACCAGCCGGAGATGTCGCTGACCAGGTGGCTGACGTCCGGGCCGGGGTCGATCCAGCGGAACAGGGCGGCCAGGCGTCCGGTCAGTTCGGTGGGCATCCGCTCATCGTGCGGCACGGGCGCTCGGCGCGTCCGCACCTGGGCCGCTCGACCCACCCCGCCTCGGATGATCGGCTAGAGCTACTGGGGCAAATACTGGCATACCACCATGATCACGTTGACTTCGGAAGTGCTTCTCTCGTTACGGTCCGACCCGGTTTGTTCAATCGACGAAAGGATCGGGCCGGTGGCAGGTAGGCACTCCCGTACCCGCATCTTCTCCTCCCCGGCGGGCATCGCGGCCACCGCGGCGGTCGGCGTCGCCCTGGCCGTCGGCGGCACGGTCGGCGCCGTCCAGCTCACGTCGGGCTCCGGCCAGTCGGGCCAGGCGGCGTTGGACTTCACCCCCACCACCGCCGCCAGCCTCACCCCCGGCTCCCCGAGCGTCTCGCCGAGCGCCAGTGCCACCGCGACACCCAGCGTGACGGCCAGCCCGTCCGCCAGCCGCTCGCCGCAGGCCGCCTCCCGGGGCGAGGCCCGCACCGCGTCGCCGAAGCCGAGCCCCACCAAGGCCAAGAAGACCACGGCGGCGGCGAAGGTCCTGGAGAGCGGATCGTGTGGCGCGTCCTTCTACTCCGACGGGCAGCTCACGGCCAACGGTGAGTCGTTCAACCCGAACGAGTTGACCGCGGCGCACAAGACCCTGCCGTTCAACACCAAGGTCCGGGTGACCAACCCGAGCAACGGCAAGTCGGTCGTCGTGCGGATCAACGACCGCGGGCCGTTCATCGACGGTCGCTGCCTCGACCTGTCCCGGGCCGCCTTCGCGACCATCGCCTCGGTCGACGTCGGCGCGCTCACCGTTCGCTACGAGGTTCTCGGCTGAGCGTATTCGAGAACGCCGATACGGCCACGAGCGTGGGCCGGGTGGACAGAACATCCTCGGACGACGGGCCAGGTTCATTCACCGGTTCACGTCGATCAGGCATGCTGTCCCTCGTACGCACGCGACTCCTCCAGTCGGGCCGTAGCCCGCTGAGCCCCGGATCCCGCGCCGGCATCGGCGCGGCCGTCGTCCTGCTCGCGATCGTCTCGGTGCTGGAACTGGCCGACGGCCGCCGGGTGCACTACGTCGCGCTCCTGGCCGCCGCCCCGATCCTGGCCGCCGCGCTGGCGGCCTGGCGGGTGGTGCTGGGCGTGGGCGCCGTGGCGACCCTGATCGGGATCGCCTTCGCGGCGACCGACCCGCGGATGATGTTGGTGACCTCGGTCAACATGGTGGCGGTCGGGCTCGCGAGCGGGCTGGCCGTGGCGGTGGCCTGGGTACGACAGCGGCAGGCGGAGCAGATCGCCGAGCTGACCAAGCTCGCGTCGGTGGCCCAGCAGGCCGTGCTGCGTCCGCTCGGACCGCAGATCGGCATGCTCTCGGTGGCCGGCCGCTACATCTCCTCCACCGCCACCGCCGAGATCGGCGGGGACCTGTACGAGGCGATCGACACCCCGTACGGCGTCCGCATGATCATCGGTGACGTACGTGGCAAGGGTCTCGACGCGGTCCGCCTGGCCAGCATCGTCCTGGGTTCGTACCGGCACGTGGCCTACGAGCGGGCCGACCTGCGTGCCGTGGTCGCCGACCTGGATCGCGCGGTGGCCCGCAACGTCGGCGACGAAGACTTCGTGACGGCCGCGCTGGTCGAGGAGCGGGGCGGGACGCTGACGATCGTCAACTGCGGCCACCCCTCTCCGCTGTTGCTGCGCCGGGGCGCGGTGATCCCGCTGGAGCCGCCGGCGCCCGCGCCGCCGCTCGGGTTCATGCCGGCGGTCCGGCCCCGGGTGGAACGCCTGGAGCCGGGCGACCGCCTGTTGTTGTTCACCGACGGTCTCGGGGAGGCCCGGCGGGACGGCGAGTTCTTCCCCACCGCCGACCGCGCGTGGCGGCTGCTCGGGCACGGCACGGTCGCCGACGGGCTCGCGTCGCTGGAGACCGCCCTCGTCGAGTGGGTGCACGGCCGCCTGGACGACGACATCGCGCTGGTCCTCATGGAGTACGTCGGTTCCCGTACCGGGGCCACGTCGGCCGTGCCGAGCTGGGAAGTCGGCGCCGCCGAGAGCTGAACGGGTCCACCGCTCGGAAACTGTGTAATCGCCGTCACTCCACTGATCGGCTTGTCGCTGCCTACCCGCGAGTAATACAGTCGGGGTTACTGATCGGTAACACCTGTCCGGAAGCGGGGCCAGTGAGCATGACCCACTACAAGAGCAACCTTCGGGACCTCGAGTTCAACCTGTTCGAGGTCTTCGGGGCGGACCGGGCGTTCGGCCAGGAGCCGTACTCGGAACTGGACACCGACACCGCCCGGAGCTTCCTCGCCGAGGTGGACCGCCTGGCCCGCGAGGACCTGGCCGCCAGCTACACGGACAGCGACCGCAACCCACCGGTCTTCGACCCGGCCACGCACACCGCGCCGCTGCCGGACTCGTTCAAGAAGTCGTACCAGGCGTTCATGGACTCGGAGTTCTGGCGGCTGGACCTGCCGCCGGCCCTGGGTGGCACCAACGCCCCGCGTGCCCTCTGGTGGGCCCTCGCCGAGTTGGTGCTCGGAGCTAACGCGCCGGTCTGGATGTACTCCTCCGGCCCCTCCTTCGCGCACGTGCTGCACGTCGAGGGGACCGAGCGGCAGAAGGGCTGGGCCAAGCTCTTCATCGACAAGCAGTGGGGCTCCACCATGGTGCTCACCGAGCCGGACGCCGGTTCGGACGTGGGAGCGGGTCGTACGCGGGCGATCCAGCAGCCCGACGGCAGCTGGCACATCGAGGGCGTGAAGCGCTTCATCACCTCGGGCGAGCACGACCTGAGCGACAACATCGTGCACTACGTGCTGGCCCGCCCGGTCGGCGTGGAGGGCGTCGGCGGCCCCGGCACCAAGGGCCTGTCGCTGTTCGTCGTGCCCAAGTTCCACTTCGACGAGACCACCGGCGAGCTGGGCGAGCGCAACGGCGTCTACGCCACGAACGTCGAGCACAAGATGGGCCTGAAGGTCTCCAACACCTGCGAGATGACCTTCGGCGAGCACGGCGTACCGGCCAAGGGCTGGCTGCTGGGCGACAAGCACGACGGCATCCGGCAGATGTTCATGATCATCGAGTACGCCCGGATGATGGTCGGCACCAAGGCGATCGCCACGCTTTCCACCGGCTACCTGAACGCCCTGGAGTACGCGAAGAACCGCGTGCAGGGCGCCGACCTGGTCCAGCAGGCCGACAAGACCGCCCCTCGGGTCAC
Organism: Micromonospora sp. CA-246542; assembly: GCF_050942905.1. Classification (NCBI taxonomy): domain Bacteria; kingdom Bacillati; phylum Actinomycetota; class Actinomycetes; order Micromonosporales; family Micromonosporaceae; genus Micromonospora; species Micromonospora sp. CA-246542. The sequence goes on from NZ_CP192040.1 coordinate 110,077, forward strand.
CATCACCCACCACCCGGACGTGCGGCGCTCGCTGCTGCTGCAGAAGTCGTACGCCGAGGGTCTGCGGGCCCTGGTCCTCTACACCGCCACCTGGCAGGACAAGGTCGCGCTCGCCGAGGCGGCCGGCGACGAGAAGGCCACCAAGCTGGCCAAGCGGGTCAACGACCTGCTGCTGCCGCTGGTGAAGGGCGTCGGTTCGGAGCGGGCGTACGAGCTGCTCGGCCACGAGTCACTGCAGACCTTCGGTGGCTCCGGCTTCCTTGCGGACTACCCACTGGAGCAGTACGTCCGGGACGCCAAGATCGACACCCTGTACGAGGGCACCACCGCCATCCAGAGCCTCGACCTGATCTTCCGCAAGATCGTCCGGGACAACGGCAAGGCGCTGCTGGCGGTGTCCGGCGAGATCCAGGAGTTCATCTCCAGCGAGGCGGGCAACGGTCAGCTCAAGGAGGAGCGGCAGGCGCTCGGCAAGGCGCTGGCCGAGATTCAGAACATCCTCGGTGTGCTGACCGGCTGGCTGGGTGAGGCGCAGGCCGGCGACCCCCGCGCGCTCTACAAGGTCGGCCTGAGCAGCCGGCGGTTCCTGCTGGCGATCGGTGACCTGGTCGTCGGTTGGCTGCTGCAGAAGCAGGCCGACGTCGCGCTCAAGGCCCTCGCCGGCGAGGTGTCCGCCACCGACAAGGCGTTCTACACCGGCAAGGTGGCCGCCGCCCGGTTCTTCGCCCGTGAGGTGCTGCCGCGAATCGGCGCCGACCGGCGCATCATCGAGGGTGCCGACCTCGACGTCATGGACCTCCCGGAGGAGGCCTTCTGACCGTGCCACGGCACGCTTGAGCGGTTCCGGGTCGCACCACCCGGCACCCTCCCGACGGCCGGTGGGGCCTCGCGCCCCGCCGGCCGTCGCCGTCCCCGGGGCCACCAGCCGAGCGGTACGACGTGCGGCGCGTGTTGGCCGGGCGCGGTCGGGTATGCCGCTGCCGTGGCGGGTAACCCGCCTCGACCACGGGAACGCCCAGAGCCACCGCACGGGGGAGTGCAGCGCACATGGGTGTAGGAAGCGGCATCTTTCTCATCGCGCTCGGCGCGATCATGACCTTCGCGATCCGGGCCAACGTCTGGTGGATCGACCTGCGCGCGGTCGGCTGGGTGTTCATCCTGGCCGGGCTCGCCGTGCTCCTGACCACCCTCTGGTTCTGGCAGGACCGGCGCAAGCGGGCCCGGACCCTCATCGTGGAGGAGAACCGGCTGTCCCATCCCACGGCGATGATGCCTCCGCCGCCGGACCCGCCGCCGCCGACCGCGCCACCGTCCTGACCCCCTGAGCGCGTACGCCTGAGCCACCCGCCGAACGGCGGGTGGCTCAGCCGCGTGCCGTGTGCCGCTGGGCGATCGGCGCTCCGCCCCGGTCCCACTGGGTCCAGGTGGCCGCGCTGCGGTGCACCGCCAGTTCGGCGGTCCGCAGTCCCTCCTCGTCCGCCGTCTCCGGGTCGAGAAACGCGGAGAGCAGCGAGACACCCGGATTGTGGGCGATCAACAGCACCACCCGAGCCGCCGGATCGGCCGTGCGGGTCAGCGACAACAACTCCTCGGGGTGGGCGTCGTACGCGCCGGGCTCGTAACGCACGCTCGGGCGGGGACCGGCCGGCCCGCCCTCCGGGGGCGAACCCGTCATTCCCATCGCCACGCCGTGCCAGGTCTGCCGGGTCCGCAGGGCGGTCGAGCAGATCACCACGTCGGGCAGCAGGTCGTGGTGGGCCAACCATGCCCCGGCCGCCGCCGCGTCGGCCTCCCCACGGGCGCTCAGCGGGCGCTGGGCGTCGTCCGTACCCTCGCTGCCCGGCTCGGCCTTCGCGTGCCGGAGCAACACCAGTGTCCGCGCCTCGGCGGGGCTGTCCGTCATGCCCACAGCTTGCCCGATTGGCGATCATCCTGCCGGGGTAAGTCCAGGGATGCCGCACCCCCTACCAACGGCCGCGGCGGGTCGTACGCCAGGTTAGAGCCGAGGAGCGAGACATGGGCATTGGTGGCAGCATCTTCCTGATCGCGCTGGGCGCGATCTTCGCATTCGCCGTGGAGGCCGACCTGGGCTGGCTGAACCTGTCCGTGGTCGGCTGGGTGCTGATGCTCGCCGGCGTCGCCGGCCTGCTCGTCACCCTCTACTTCTGGAACAGCCGCCGTCGTACCGTGGTCGCCGCGCCGGTCCGCGAGGACGTGGTGGTCGACCGGGTGGTGCCGGTCCAGGACGACCAGGTCATGCGGGAGTACCGCGAGGTGCGTCGGCCGGGCCGTCCGGTCTGACCCCTGACCCCTGACCCCTGACCGCGTGAGCCGGGGTCCCGCAGCGTGGCGGGGCCCCGGCTCACGTATGTGCGGAGCCCGGAGGTGCCGGGGCATCGGTAGCGGCCCGGTCGCCGGGCGGCGGAGGCCACTGCCGCAACCCCCTTTGCTCTGCTTCAGCGGAGGAAACACACGGTGTCCGCTTATCGGACGTCAGGTGTTTCCTGCACTGAAGCAGAGCAAAGGACGCCCGACCACCCCTGGCTCCCGCCCGCAAGCGGTCGCCACCAGCCGTTCCGTCAGCGGCTCGCCAGCCGGAGCCACTCAGGCGAACAACGCGAAGTAGATCGCGACGTGGTGGCACAGCGCGGCCACCAGCGTGCACGCGTGGAAGAACTCGTGGTGGCCGAAGACCGTCGGCCACGGGTTGGGCCGGCGCAGGGCGTAGAACACCGCGCCGACGCTGTAGATGGCACCGCCGACGATCAGCAGCACCAAGGCCGTGACACCGCCGCCGTGCAGGATGTCCGGCAGCATGGCGACCGCGACCCAGCCGAGCGCCAGGTAGAGCGGCGCCGAGACCCAGCGCGGCGCGTGCGGCCAGACGAGCTTCAGCGCCACGCCGCCGAGAGCCCCACCCCAGACCAGGGCCAGCATGATGGTGGCCTGCCGGGTGGAGAGCAGCATGGTGCAGAGCGGGGTGTACGTGCCGGCGATGAACACGAAGATCATGCAGTGGTCCATCCGGCGCATCACCTGGTAGCCGCGCTCCGACCACACTCGACGGTGGTAGAGGGCGCTGGTGCCGAACAGCCCGCAGACCGTCAGGCTATAGATGGCGCAGCTCACGAGGGGCGCCCACCCCGGGCGGCTGGCGGCGATCGAGCAGAGCACGATGCCGGCGACCAGCGCGACGAAGAAGGCGTACGTGTGTAGCCAGCCGCGCATCCGGGGCTTGCCGATGTCGACCGGCTTCAGGCGAAGCGGGGCGGAGGTGCTCACGCCCTCAGGTTACGGCACCGTAGGTTACTTTCAAGTAGTCCGACCGGTGACACGTGGCACGCGCCGATCTTGCGGTTTCGGTGGTTGAAATGAGTGGGCAGCTCCTTTTGTCGCCACAGAAAGTGCAAGATCGTGAGGGATGGAAACGACACCCGTCGGTGAAGATGGGGCGATGCGGATTCGGCCCGTTGGGGCGCACGCCCTTTTGATCGAGTTCAGCGCCACCGGCCTGACCGCGTCTGAACTCGTGGAGGCGTGGCGGGCCGAGTTGTGGCAGCGCCGCGAACACGGGGACCTGGCCGCAGTGGAGATCGTCCCCGCAGCCACCACGGTCCTACTGGACGGGCTACCAAACCCCACCGCAACCGCCGCCCTGCTGTCCCGCTGGGCACCCGAAGTCACCGCCGCCGCGAGCGCCCCCTCCCCTCCCGCCGATCTTGCACTTTCTGCGCCGACGAAACAGCCTGATCAGGTCATATCGACAACAGAAACTGCAAGATCGACGCACGAGGCCCATGGCGCGGACGTCGTCGTTCCGGTTTTGTTCGACGGGCCGGACCTGCCGGTCGTCGCCGAGCACTGGGGCGTCGACGTGCCGGCGGTGCGGCGTCGTCTGACCGACACGCCGTTTCGGGTCGCGTTCTGCGGCTTCGCCCCTGGCTTTCCCTACCTGACCGGGCTCCCCGCCGAGCTGGCGTTGCCCCGGCTGCCCACCCCACGCCCACGGGTACCGGCCGGCTCGGTCGCCCTGGCCGGCCCGTACGCCGGGATCTATCCCAGCGCGTCCCCCGGCGGATGGCTGCTGGTCGGCCGGACCGACCTGCCCCTCTTCGACGTCGACAGCGACCCGCCCGCCCGGCTCGGCCCCGGCACCCGCGTACGGATGGTGACGGCGTGACAGGTCCCGCCGAGATCGAGGTGCTGCGCGCCGGGGCGCTCACCACCGTGCAGGACCTCGGCCGGCCCGGCTGGGCGCACCTCGGCGTACCCCGCTCCGGCGCGCTCGACCCGGCCGCCCTGCGCTTCGCCAACCGGCTGGTCGGCAACGCCGAGGAGGCCGCCGGCCTGGAGATCACCCTGACCGGCTGCGCGCTGCGGCTGACCCGCGCCACCACCGTGGCCATCACCGGCGCGCCGGTGACCGTCCGGGCCGGGGACCGGGCGGGCGACACCGGACGCCCGCTCAGCCTGCCCGCCGGTACGGTGCTGCGCGTCGGCCCGGCCCGTCAGGGCGTACGGAGCTGGCTGGCCGTGGCCGGGGGCATCGACGTGCCGACGGTGCTGGGCAGCCGCTCCACCGACACCCTCGCAGGTCTCGGCCCGGCCCCACTGCGCGACGGTGACCGGCTGCCGCTCGGCGTACCGACCGGCGAACCCCCACCGGTGGACGTGACAATCGGTGCAACCCCCGCGCCGGAACTGCGTTTGGGCGTACGCCTCGGCCCCCGTGACGACTGGTTCACCCCCACCGCTCTCGACCGGCTGTTCGGCAGCGCGTACACCGTGAGCCCGGTCAGCAACCGGGTCGGCGCGCGGCTCGCCGGCGCGCCGCTGCCCCGCGCGGTGGCCGGCGAACTGCCCAGCGAGGGCATCGTGCTCGGCGCGGTGCAGGTGCCGGCGGACGGCCAACCCCTGATCTTCCTCGCGGACCATCCGACCACCGGCGGTTACCCGGTCATCGGGGTGGTCACCGACGTGACCCCGCTCGCGCAGGCCCGCCCAGGTACTACCGTCAGGTTTCATGGACCTCAACGCTGACCTGGGCGAAGGATTCGGCATCTGGCGGCTCGGCGACGACGACGCCCTGCTGGCCCTGGTGACCAGCGCCAACGTGGCCTGCGGCTTCCACGGCGGCGACCCGTCGACGATGCGACGGGTCTGCGAGGGCGCGGTGCGGCACGGGGTGGCGGTGGGCGCGCAGGTCGGCTACCGGGACCTGGCCGGCTTCGGGCGGCGGCGGATCGCGTACGACTTCACCGAGCTGCGCGACGAGATCACCTACCAGTTGGGGGCCCTGGACGCGTTCTGCCGGATCTTTCGGACCCGGGTGCGCTACCTCAAGCCGCACGGCGCGCTGTACCACGCCGCCGCCACCGACGAGTCCCAGGCAGCGGCCGTGGTCGCCGCAGTCAGCGACCACAACCCCGACCTGCCCGTGCTCTGTCTGCCCGGCTCCACGCTCGCCCAACTCGCCGTCGGCGCGGGCCTACCGGTGGTCGCCGAAGCCTTCGCCGACCGCGGCTACCTGCCCAACGGGGCGCTGGTGCCGCGCGGTACGCCCGGCGCGCTGATCAGCGACCCGGAGGAGGTGGCCACCCGGGCGGTACGGATGGCCACCGAACGGACCGTCGTGGCGGTGGACGGCACCGTGATCCCCTGCCCGGTCGAGTCGATCTGCGTCCACGGCGACACCCCGGGCGCGGTGTCCGCCACCGAGCTGGTTCGCGCCAGCCTGATCGACGCCGGAGTCACGGTGGCCCCGTTCGCCTGAGCGCCACGCACCGGGGCCGCAGCGCTACGGGCCCGCCGCGTTACGCGTCGAGGCCGCGCAGCACCAGGGGCAGCCGGGTTGTGGCGCCGTCGACCAGGCGTACCGGGACCCCCCAGTCCTGCCGGGTCAGGTGGCAGGCCGCGTGCTCGACGTCCGCGTCGCAGGTCGCCGCCTGCGCGGTCACCTGGAGCACCCCGCCGGTGACCTCGCCGTTGAGCACCAGCCGGCGGGACAGTTCGGTGCCCGTACCGCCGCCGTCGAGCAGCAGCTCCGGCGGGGACGCCGAGACGACCAGACGGGTGGACGGCCCGTACGTCTCGTCCAGCTTCTGGCCCGGGGCGGGGGTGAAGACGATGTCCAGGGTGACCTCGCCGGCCGCCACGTCGGTCGGCTTGCGCTCGGTGCGGTGCCGAGGGCCGTCCACCGTGCTCGCGCCCGCCGCCGACAGGGCGCCCGGAGCGAGCCGGGTCAGCCGGTGCGCGGCGGACTCCACCACCAGCACCTCACCGGACGGGGTGAGCACCAGGTCGCTCGGCTCGGCCAACCCGTCCGCCACTGTCGAGACCTGGTTGCTGGCCGGGTCGAAGCGGCGCACCGCGCCGTTGTAGGTGTCCGCGATCAGCACCGAGCCGTCCGGCAACGCGCACACGCCCAGCGGGTGTTGCAGCAGCGCCGACTCGGCCGGCCCGTCCACGTGCCCGAAGTCGAACAGACCCTGGCCGACGGCGGTGCCCAGCACCCCGTTCTCGACGTACCGGACGGCGCTGGTCTCGCTGTCGGCCACCCAGAGCCGGACGCCGTCCGCCGAGACGGACAGCCCCGACGGCTGCGCCATCCACGCCTCGGGCAGCGGCCCGTCCCGCAGCGCCTCCACGGTGGTGCCCGCGTACATGCCGGCGGTCCGCTTGATCGGGTCGAACCACCAGAGCTGGTGGATACCCGCCATAGCGATGATCAGCTTGTCGTCGTACCAGGCCAGGTCCCACGGGGAGGAGAGGTCCACGGCGAGCGCGTCGTGGGCGTGGTCGTCGACCGAGGCACGCCACTGCCGGCCGCTGCCGGCGACGGTGACCACCTCGCCGGACTCCAGCCGTACGCCCCGCAGCAGGTGGTTGACGGTGTCGGCGACCACCAGGTCGTAACCGGCCACCTCGGCGACGTGCGTGGGCAGCAGGCACAGGCCCTGCGGCTCGGAGAAGGTCGCCGAGCCGACCGGCCCGTCGGCTCGACCCCGCTCGCCCGAGCCGATCCGGCGTACCGGCGTTTCGCCGTCCGGGGCCACCTCGACCAGCGAGTGCCGCGCCGAGTCGGAGACCAGCAGGTTGCCGTCCGGGAGCAGCACCGCCTTGCCCGGGAACCGCAGCGCCGTCTCCGGCGCCGGCGGAGGAACGTACGGCCCGTCGCCCCGGTGCAGGGTGCCCTTCGCCTCGTGGGTGGCGATCAGCTCGTCGATCAGCCGGGCCAGCCCTTCGGCGTGACCCTCGCCGGCCATGGTGGCCACCACGTACCCCTCGGGGTCGATCACCGACAGGGTCGGCCAGGCACGGGCCGCGTACTGCTGCCACATGTCCAGCTCAGGATCATCGAGTACGGGGTGGTGCACCCCGTACCGTTCGACGGCGGCGACCAGCGCGTCGGCGTCCTTCTCATGCTCGAACTTCGGCGAGTGCACGCCGATCACGACGAGCACGTCGCCGTACTTCTCCTCCAGCGGCCGAAGCTCGTCCAGCACGTGCAGGCAGTTGATGCAGCAGAAGGTCCAGAAGTCGGCAAGAACGATCTTGCCACGCAGATCCTGGAGAGTCAGATCCTTGCCGCCGGTGTTGAGCCACTGCCGGCCCCGAAGCTCGGGTGCCCGTACGCGCGCTGTCGTTCCCATGCCTGCCAGCCTGCCACGCGGCATCGGTGCGGCCGTCGTGACCCGGACGACATCACGCGCCGGGACCACCCGGACGCGAAGCGGCGGGGTCACGGTCGCCCGTGACCCCGCCGTCGTCGGTCCTACTTGGTGGCCGGCTTCAGGCAGAGCACCCGGTTGGTGCCCTCGCCGGGCAGCACCACGTGGGGCTGCGCCGGGTCGGCGCACTTGTCCTTGGCATCCACCTTGGAGACGATCGTGAACGCGCCCGCGTCGGTGCAGGGCACCTCCGAGGCGCCCTGGCCGACCTGCTTGACGCAGGTGCCGACCGCCGGGTCGAAGGCCGGCGTGTCGTTCCCGCCACCGAACTTGCCGAGCAACATGAGCAGACCGAGCGGCACCGCCAGGATGAGCACGGCGGCGATCAGCACCGCGGCCAGCACCCGCCCGTTGCGCACCTTCGGCGTGGGCGGTTCCACCTTGGGCTCGTCGGCGTCCGGCTTGAACGAGTCGAACCGGCCCTGGTCAGATTGGCTGGCCTCCTGGCCCCAGGACGGCGTGGGCTGCGGCGGTGGGAAGGCCGGGAACTGCGCCCCCGGCGGCTGCTCGACGGCTGGTCCGAAGCCCGCAGCGCCGTTCGGCGTGGCGGTGCCGGCGGCCGGCGCGCCCGGTCCGAAGCGGTCGTCCGGACGCTCACCGCCGGACTGCGGCCGAACCCCGTTCATCGGCCGGTTGTTGCCCGGCGCGTCGACGAAGGACGGCACACCGGGCGGGAAGGCCGGCGGCGCGGCGGCGGCCGCTGCGGGCGGCTCACCGAAACCGTTCGGTGCGGACGGCGCTTCCTCGCCCCACCCGGGAAGCCCTGCCGTTCCGGCCCGTTCTGCCAGTCCGGCGGGCTCGGGCGCTCGGGTGCCTGCTGCCAGTCGGGCACGCCGGGACGACCGGCGTCCTGCTGCCAGTCCGGTACGGCCGGGCGGTCGGGCGCCTGCTGCCAGTCGGGCGCACCCGGGTGTTCGGGGCTCGGGCTGGCCTGGAACGCCGCCGGACCCGCCTGCTCCGGCTCGTCCTCGTCGGGCCGGGACGGACGGCCGTACACCCGGGGTTGGGGTGCGGCCGCGCTGGCCGGCCGCATCGCCTGGTCGGCCGGGGGCATCACGCGGCTGGCCAGGGGCACCGAAGCGCTCGCCGAGGCGCGGCCCGCCGGGCCGGCGGACGAGTCGGCGTCCGCCGCCGGTACGACCGCGCGGCCCGCCCCGGACTCCGGCGAGGTACGCGGAGCGGGCACCACGGCGGCACCCGCGGAGGCCTCCTCGCCCCGGCCCCAGCCGACCGGCTCGGCGTCGTGCTGCACGTCCGGGGTGTCCCGCTCGGGGAACGCCGGCTGCTCGGGGAGCGCGGCGAACGGCGTCGGGGGCACGTAGTCGGCCGGTGGGGCGGCGGCGAGGCTCGCACCCGGCACGCGCTGCTCCTGCGGTGGCAGCGGCACGGCGTTGGCGGGTGAGATGCCGGGCGCGGGCGCGGGCTGGTACACCGGCGGCTCGTCACCCCGGTCGGCGTCCCAACCGCCGCGGGCCTGTGCGGATGCCTCCGCCTCGGCGCGGCCCCACACCTCGCCCGCTGCCCACGGCTCGGTGTGGGCGACGCCGGGAGAGGCCGGCGCCTGGTTGTCCGGGCCGGCGGCCGCCCAGCCGGGCGTCACGTCGGTGCCGGGCACGCTGACGCTGGCCCGGGCGGTCGCGGGGCCGGCCTGCTCGGCTTGGGGCCATGCGGTCGGTTCCGGACGCTCGACGGGCTGGTCCTGGGACGGAAGCACCCAGTCCGGCTGCTGCGGACGACTCTCTGCGCCACCCCAGGCCGTCGGCTGCGGGGCCTCGTCCTGCGCGGGCCACGCACCGGCCGGGACCTGGGCCGCGCCGCGCGCTTCGGCCGGCGCCCAGCCGGGGATGCCTGTTCGGCCTGCTCGGCCGGTTGGCCCCAGGTCTGGGGCGGCTGCTCGGCCGGCGTCCACACGGGCTGGTCCTCCCGGGCGGCGGCGGCACCGACGGGCCATCCGCCCGATCCCGACGGGTCGTCCTGCTGCGCGGGTACGCCAGCGCGGCCGGCGTGCTGCGCCGGCTCGGCGTGCCACTGGGGGGCTGACGGGCTGACCGGGGCAGCGCCGGCGGCCCATCCGCCGGAGCGGGACGGGTCGTCCTGGGCGGGCCAGGCGGCGGTAGCCGGGGGCACCTGGGCGGCGCCACGCGCGGCCGGTTGGGCCTGCGCCCAGTCGGGCTGCTGCTCGGAGGCGGCGGGCCAGGCGGGGGCCGGCTGCTCGGGTGGCGTCCAGGCCTGCTGCGCGGGAGTCCACTGGGCGGTCGGGGCCGGCTCCGGAGGGCCTCCGGCGGCCCAGGCGGGCTGCGCCGGATCGCTGGGCTGCGGCGCGGCGGCAGCGCCCCATGCGGGGTTCGGTTGCTGCTCCACCTGGGTCGCCCAGGACGGGTTCGGCCGCGCGGGCGGCGGGGGTGGTGCCCAGCCCAGGTCGGGGCCGGCGGCGTTGTTGCCGTTGTCCGGCTGCGCCGGGCGGTCGCCGTACGGCGCCGGTCCGCCGGCGCCCGGTGACACCTCGTCCGGCTCCTGGCCGGGACGGTGCGGGCCCTCGGACGTCATGGGTGCGCCTCCTCCATCACATGTCGGCCGCCGGTGCCGATCGGTCTCCTCGGCATGGCTGCCGGCGTCACCGGCGTACCGCCGTGCCGGCTCCCCGCACCGTATCCGGTGGCCCCTTGGGGCGTCCAAAGGAGCACCGGTCGTCACTGCCCGTCGCCGGGTGGTGTCGAGTAGCTTCTATCGGCTCGGCGTCGGCCGGGCCGGCGGACGGCGACCGAAGCCCACCGTACCGGGCGCTGCGGCGGTGCGGAATCCCGGTGTCACGTGCCGGCGTCCCGGTGTGACGCACGGGCGGAACGCCGATGGCCCACCCGGTGGGCCGGGTGGGCCATCGATCTGGAGGAGGTGAGGAAAGTTGTGGAGCGTCAGCTCATGTGACGCTGGGCGATGACGAGAAGCTCCTCGCGCACGGCCGGCGAGTTCGCCGAGCGCAACGCGTGCTCGATGGCACGGGCGCGGCGGTTGGCGTCGCGGTGGTTGCGGATTCGCTCGATCATGCTGCTCATTGCTGGGTCCCCCTGGCTATTCGGTTGTCGGCCCCTGATGTGTCTATTCAACCGCAGAAGCCGGCCAACTTCCATCGATTATTAGGTGAGCTGAGACACCTGCCTAACAATCAAAGGTCAACAGGGCTCGACGCCGACGGTTCCTTCGCCCAACGGACACGGCCGGTGTGCCGGGCGTTAACCCGTGGCACATCGGCCGTGGCTGGCGTCTCGAACCGTCAGGTCCAGGCGAGCAGCGCCGCCTCGGGGTCCGCGAGGAAGTCGCCGATGTCGCGCAGGAACTTCGAGCCCAGCTCACCGTCGATGATTCGGTGGTCGAAGCTCAACCCCAGGGTGGTCACCTGGCGGACCTTGACCTTGCCCTTGTGCACCCAGGGCATCTCCCGCACCGCGCCGAAGGCGAGGATCGCCGACTCACCCGGCGGCAGGATCGGCGTTCCGGTGTCCACGCCGAACACCCCGACGTTGGTGATGGTCAGGGTGCCGCCGGACATGTCGGCGGGCGAGGTGCGGCCGGACTTCGCCGTCTGCACCAGACCGTTGAGCGCGTCGGCCAACTCGCGCAGCGAGAGCCGGCCGGCGTCCTTGACGTTGGGCACGATCAGGCCGCGTTCGGTCGCCGCCGCGATACCGAGGTTGACGTACTCCTTGACCACGATCTCGTCACCCGCCCAGGTCGAGTTGACCATGGGGTGACGCTTGACGGCCAGCAGCACGGCCTTCGCCACCAGCAGCAGGGGCGAGACCCGTACGTCGCGCCACTCGCGCCGGCCACGTAGGCGCTCCAACGCCCTCATCGCCCGCGTCACGTCGACGGTCAGGAACTCCGTCACGTGCGGGGCGGTGAACGCCGAGCGCGACATGTTCTCGGCGGTGAGCTTACGGACCCCCTTGACCGGGATGCGCTGCTCACGGTCCGCGCCGAAGCTCGCGGCGCTCGTCGCGGTCGAGGTGGTCGCGACCGGCTCGGCCGCCACGGCCCCGCGGGACGCCTGCTGTACGTCCTCCCGCGTGATCGAGCCCAGCGGCCCCGACCCGATCACCGCCCGCAGATCAACCCCAAGATCCTTGGCAAGCTTCCGAACCGGCGGCTTAGCCAGAACGCCTGCCCCGCCGAACCCCGCCCCGTCGCGTCGATCATGGACTCGTGGTGTCGTACTTGCGGGAGTTGGGATGTTTTTGTCACCCACCACAATTCCATGATCGACCCCAGCGGTGGTCGCGGTGGTCGCGGTCTGTGCCGGGACGGCACCCTTGCGGGGGCGGCGCTTTGCCGTTGTCGTACGGGGGCCGTAGCCGACCAGGACCGCCGTGCGGCCGCCCGGGGCGGGACCGCCGATGAGACCGGGCTCGACCATGCCCTCGGCCGGGGCCACCTCCACTGCCGCCAGCGATGCCGCCGACGGAGTGGGCAGGTCACCGGCGGGCGTGGCCGTGGTGGACGGGACGTCCAGCGGGCCGGCGCCCGGGTCGGTGTCGATCGCGATGATCGGCGTACCGACCTCGACCGTGGTGCCCTCCGGGTGGTGGATCGCCTGCACCTGTCCGGCCCACTTCGCCGGGATCTCCACCGCCGCCTTGGCCGTCTCGACCTCGACGATCGGCTGGTTCAGCTCGATGGTGTCGCCGACCTTGACCAGCCAGGCCAGGATCTCGCCCTCGGTCAGCCCTTCGCCCAGGTCGGGCAGGTTGAACGTCTTGATCCGGGACATGTCGCTCACCAGCCGAAGGTGCGGTCGACGGCGTCGAGCACCCGGTCGAGGTCGGGCAGGTACTCCTCCTCCACCCGGGCCGCCGGGTAGGGGGTGTCGAAGCCGGTGACCCGCAGCACGGGCGACTCCAGGGAGTAGAAGCACTCCTCGGTGATCCGGGCGGCCAGTTCGGCGCCCAGCCCGATGTTGGACGGCGCCTCGTGCACCACGACCGCGCGGCCGGTGCGCTTCACCGACTCGTAGACCGCGCCCAGGTCCAGCGGGGACAGCGTGCGGAGGTCGATGATCTCCAGCTCCCGGCCGTCCTCGGCGGCGGCCGTCGCGGCCTCCAGGCAGGTGCGCACCATCGGGCCGTACGCCAGCACGGTCGCGTCCGTGCCGGGCCGCACCACCCGGGCCGAGTGCAGCGGGTACGCGTCGGACAGCGGCGCGTCCAGGTCCACCTGGCCCTTCTCCCAGTAGCGCCGCTTGGGCTCCAGGAAGACGATCGGGTCGTCCGAGGCGATGGCCTGCTGGATCATCACGTACGCGTCCTGCGGGTTGGCGCAGGTCACCACCTTCAGGCCGGCGGTGTGCGCGAAGTACGCCTCCGGCGACTCGGAGTGGTGCTCGACCGCGCCGATGCCACCGCCGAACGGAATCCGGATGACCATCGGGATGCGGAGCTTGCCGCCCGAGCGGTAGTGCATCTTCGCCACCTGCGACACGATCTGGTCGTACGCCGGGTAGACGAAGCCGTCGAACTGGATCTCGCAGACCGGCCGGTAGCCACGGATGGCCAGGCCGACGGCGGTGCCGATGATGCCGGACTCGGCGAGCGGGGTGTCGATCACCCGTTGGTCGCCGAAGTCCTTCTGGAGCCCGTCGGTGATCCGGAAGACGCCGCCGAGCTTGCCGACGTCCTCGCCCATGATGACGACCTTGCTGTCGTTCTCCAGGGCGCGGCGCAGACCGGTGTTGAGGGCCTTGCCGAGGGTGAGCGTCTCCGTGGCCATCAGTGGGCGCTCCCCTCGAACGACTCCATGTAGCGGTTGAACTGCGCACGCTGCTCGTCAAGCAGCGGGGAGCCGTTGGGGTAGACGTGGTCGAACATCGTCACCGGCTCCGGGTTGGGCATGCTGAGCACCCGCTCGCGCAGGTGCACCGACTCAAGGCGGGCCTGCTCGTCGACCTCGGCGAAGAAGGCCGCGTCGGCGATCTGCTGCTTCTCCAGGAAGGTCTTGACCCGCAGGATCGGGTCCTTCGCCTGCCACGACTCCACCTCGCTGGCGATCCGGTAGCGGGTCGGATCGTCGGAGGTGGTGTGCGCGCCCATCCGGTAGGTGTACGCCTCGATCAGGCTCGGGCCCTGCCCGTGCCGCGCGTTGTCCAGCGCCGTGCGGGTGACCGCGTACGACGCCAGCACGTCGTTGCCGTCCACCCGTACGCCGGGGAAACCGAAGCCGGCGGCCCGCTGGTAGAGCGGGACACGGGTCTGCCGCTCCAGCGGCTCGGAGATCGCGTACTGGTTGTTCTGGCAGAAGAAGACCAGGGGCGCGTTGAACACGCTGGCCCAGACGAATGCCTCGTTGACGTCGCCCTGGCTGGTGGCCCCGTCACCGAAGTAGGCGATCGCGGCCTCGCCGTCGTCGGTGCCGACCTTGCCGTCCATGGTGATGCCCATGGCGTACCCGGTCGCGTGCAGGGTCTGCGCCCCGATGACGATCGTGTACATGTTGAACTTGAACTCGTTCGGGTCCCAGCCGCCCTGGTCGACGCCGCGGAACAGGCCGAGCGGCATGATCGGGTCGATGCCCCGGCAGTAGAGGACGCCGTGCTCCCGGTAGGTCGGGAAGGCCATGTCCTGGGTACGCAGGGCGCGCCCCGAGCCGACCTGCGCCGCCTCCTGGCCGAGCAGGCTGGCCCAGAGGCCCAGTTCGCCCTGCCGCTGCAACGCGGTCGCCTCGGCGTCCAGCTTGCGGACCAGCACCAGGTCGCGGTAGAGCCCGCGGTACTCCTCGTCGGTGAAGTCGACGCGGTACTCGGTGCCGTCCGGTCCGGTGGCGCTGTCGATCCGCTCGCCTTCGGGGGTGAGCAGCTGCACCAGCTCGGGGTTGCCGGCCGCGCCCTTTCTGGAGCGGGGAGCTGCCCGCCTGCTGCGGGTGGTGCCCCCGGGGTCGCCCTTTGCCATCGGTCTCTCCCTGTCGTGTCTGCGTCGGCACCGGGGGGTCACCCGGCCACGCAACTCGTGCGCCTGTCCGGCTGCTGCCGGACCGGTTCCTGGCGGCCGCGCCTAGCCCGGGTGGGGGTTGCCGCGCGGCGTGAGCCGGGTTCTGGCCGAACCCGGATCGGGAGCGCCGGCGCCGGGCCGCGCCTGCCGCGGGGGTGCGCGGAGGTCGCGGCTGCGTTGCCGTCGTGTTCCATATTCGCAGAGCAGGTGAGCGTGCCCACAGTACGCCCAGGTCGCATTCCGACCGTCTACGGTTTGCCACCCTTTGTCGCCATCATGCCGCTGCGCGTCCACCGGGTGATCCGGTGCTGATTCGTCACCGTTCGGTCAGTGCCGCGTGTCGACACGCGGTGGGTGTTGGCTGACGGACCGTAACTGGGCGAGGCTGATTCCGCAGGATCGCGCCGATCGGGTGATTAGCCGGATTAACACCGTCGCGCGGTGCCGACAGCGACCGCAGGGTCCGACGACGAGGGGTGTGCGGTGGACGAGTCAGGTGACGGGCCCGGCACACCCGTGCTCGGCCGCCACCGTTCGCCGGGCGGCTACCGCCGGGTGATCGGAGCGCACCGGGCACCCGGCGCGGGTGGCCCCTCCCGGGGATACCTGCTCACCGTCGCACTTCTGGCCGGCACCGCGTCGATGCCCGTGCTCGCGGCGATCAGCGCGGGCTCGGCCACTCCCGGCACCTCCGCGCTGCCGGACGCCGGTACACCGTTCATCCCGACCCCGTCGGTCGGACCGGTGGTCATCCCGATGCCGGTGACCAGTCCGCCGCCGCCGCCCGTGCTCCCGTCCCCCGGCAACCCCAGCGCCGGCCCGACCGCGACCACCGGCTGGCTGCCCGGCGCGCCCCGGCGTGTCCCGGACGACTCGTGGTACGGCCCGCACGTCGACGACCGGCTGCCCACCCGCCGGGTGGTGTCCGCGCCGCCGGCGCCCCGGCCCACTCGCAGCGCCCCGCCGGCCGGGCCACCGGCCAGCCCGTCGCCGGTGCCGTCGCCGACCGCGCCACCGGATCCGGACCCGACCGAGACGTCCACCCCGAGTCCGTCGCCGACCGATCCGACGACCCCCACCGCCACCGACCCGGGGACGCCCGCCACGACTGACCCGGCGACCCCCACCACGACCGAACCGGGAACCCCCACCGCCGTCCCCACCAGCACCTTCTCCGCCCCGGCGACCACAGCCCCGCCGTCGCCCACCCCACGCCCGTCCCCCGCCCCACGCCCAACCGCCACCCCACGCCCGTCCCCCGCCCCACGCCCAACCGCCACCCCACGCCCGTCCCCCGACCCACGCCCAACCGCCACCCCACGCCCGTCCCCCACCCCACCCGAGCCCACCACCGCGCCGTCACCGACGCTCGCGCCCAGTCCCACCGCCGCACCCGGGGACCCCCACGATCTTGCACTTTCTGTCCCGACATAAGACTTCGATACGGCCCATATCGACAACACAAACCGCAAGATCGGCGCGATCGTGCGGGCCCTCGCCCGGACCGACGACGTCAAGGGCTCCGGCGACCCAGCGCAGCCCATCACCCGCGGAACTCCGGTGATCAAGAGCTTTGCGTCAAGGATCGTGGTCGCGGTGACGCAAACTTCTTGATCACCGCGAGCGGCCGCGGGGGTGGGGGTGGGGGCCATTGGGTGGGTCGGGCTGGTGGTGGCGGGTCCGTCCGTCGGCGGCCGGACCCGTGCATTCGGAGGCCTTCTCGGCGGTACGGTGACGGGCAGGTGTCGCCAGGACGGCGCTGGTCAGCGGTGGCGCGTATCAGGGGGGTGGCGTGGGCGGCGGTGCGGAACCCCGCCCGGTCGCCCCTCGTCCCGGTCCGGGGCTGCGGGTCGCCCGGCTCGTCACCGAGCTGACCGCGCCGGCAGTGCTGGTGTCGCTGCTGATCATCACCGTGAGCTGGCACAGCAGTCGGGACAGCGTTCGAGGGCTGGTGTGGGGCCTGCTCGCGACGGTCTTCGTCACCGGCATCCCGTTCGCCTACATCGTCGGTGGGGTCCGCCGGGGGCGACTCACCGACCACCACATCGGCCGTCGGGAGCAGCGCCGGGTGCCCCTGCTGGTCGGACTCGGCTCGGTCACCGCCGGGCTCGCCCTGCTCGTCGTCCTCGGCGCACCACGGCCCCTGCTGGCGCTGGCGGTGGCGGGGCTGGTCGGACTGGTGGTCGCCGTGTCGGTGAGCCACTGGTGGAAGATGTCGATCCACTCGGCGGTCTCCGCCGGCACCCTGGTCATCCTGGCGCTGACCTTCGGACGCGGGCTCCTGGTCGCCGCGCCGCTGTTGGGCGTGGTCGGCTGGGCCCGGGTACGCCTGCGGGACCACACCGTCGCGCAGGTGCTCGCCGGCGGGGTGCTCGGCGCGCTGATCGCCGCGGTCGTCTTCGGTGCCCTGCGCTGAGCGCACACCCCACAGAGGCCCTGCGCTGAGCGCCCACAGAGCAGGCGAAGTCGAGCGGGCGACGCGGAGAGGCCGGCCGGGACCCGCCGTGACCCATCGGGCGGGCGGCCTGGTGCTGCCACCCGCCCGGGTGCCGTCAGGCGCCGTCGTCGGCGAGTCGGTGCCGGTTCGCCTCGATCCAGGCGTCCAGCGCGGCCGGGTCGTCCGGGTCCACGCCGTCGGCCATGAGTTGCGCGACGGCCGCCGTGGCCGGGCTACGCCGTTCGCCGGTCGAGTAGAGCCGCGCGAACTCCGGCACCATCTCCTCGATCGCCTCGTCGGTCCGCTCGGCGGCGGCCTCGGGCAGCCCGCGCTGCTGTGACGCGTACCGGGCCCAGGCGCGCAGCACCCGGGGCAGCATCGCCGCGTCGTCCATGTCGAGCACGGCACGGCGGTGCACCCAGTCGAGCAGGAAGAGCCCGGACACGGCCGGACTCCACCGCATCGGGTCGGAGTCGGGGAAGGACGCCGAGTGGTCCAGCAGCAGGCTCAGGCAGAAGTGCAGCGACGCGAGCTCGGGACCGTCGACGCTGTCGAGCCCGAACCGGGCGGCCTCCGGCGACGCCAGGAACCGCCGGACGAGGTCGGTGCGTTCGGCGGCGGACAGCGGTTCGACCTCGGCCGGGCCGGTCGGCACGGCGGCCATGGGCAGCACCGCGAGCCGGGCGCCCACGAGCGCGCGGTCGGTGGCGAGCGAGCCCTCGCCAGGCAGCTCGCCCAGGTCGTCGGTGACCGAGAGGTGACGGGCCACCTCGCCGCGCAGCCGGGACGGGTCCTCGGTGCGGAACCAGGTCAGCTCGTCGTCCGCGCACATCTGCCGGACCTGGTCCAAGATCCGTTCGGCGGGCCCGCCGACGAAGATGTCCTTGGTGATCCCGATGTTGTGGTCGACGAGGGCCACCAGCGCGTGCTCCGGGCCTCCGGCCGCGTCGTCGTACGCGAACGTGGCGAGGTAGGAGGTCTGGTCGCCGTAGACGTCGCCGTACGCCCAACTGCCGGTGAGGTGCACCCGACCGAGCTGGCTGGACCAGGCGGGGGCCTGGCTGCCGGGGCGTACCCGCTCGACGCCCTGGGCGGTCGGGACGAGCGCGGCGAAGACCTGGCGGATGGTGGTCGCCGCCGCGATCCGGCGGCGGGCGGTGGCGGCGAGGAAACCGGTGACGAACTCCCGCATGGCGGTGTCGCGGTCGGTCTCCGCGATTGCGTAGACACTGCCCAGCAGCGCGCTGCCGAGCATCTCGGCGTCGAGGGCGGACTCCAGCTTGGTCACGTCGCGTGCGGCGTGCAGCACCGCGTCGTAAGGGGTCTGAGGCGTGGCCATGCTTCGACCCTACGCCGCTCGGGGCGTACGCAGAGGCGTCAGCGGCGGGCAGCCTCACCGAGCGCGTCGCGCGCCTGCGCGTACGAGGTGAGCACGATCCGTACCGGGGCGAGCACGTACTCCTCGCCGACCTCGGCGACCCGGACCGTCAGCCGCTGCCGTGCGCGGGCCCGCGCACGTCGGGCCGCCCAGCGCACGACCGGTCGGGTCAGCGCCGCCGTCAGCAGCCCGGCCAGCAGGCCACCGAGCAGCAGCACGGTCGGCATCGGCACCTGCCCGACCATGGGGTTGTCCAGCGCGGGAAGGCCGAGCGCCCGCAGCGCGTAGCCGAGCGCCAGCCAGCCCAGGCCGACCACGGCGGCCAGGGTGACCAGCCACTGCACGCCGCCGACGACCCGCCACCACACCGGCTGGTGGTCGAGGCCGAGGTCCGTGCCGGCGATCGCGCGGTCCAGCGCGTCCGGCAGGTCGTCGAGGCGGGACCGGGCCGCGGAGGTGACCGCCGTCGGCCAGGCGGCGGGCAGGTCGCCGCCGGCCCGGTCGGCCACCGCACGGATCGCCAGGCCGAGTGCCGACCGCTGGGCGGCCGTCGGATCGGGCACCGAGGTGGCCGCCACCAGGCTTTCGGCGGGGTCGGCGTCCGCGCCGGCCGGGCCGGGCAGGTGCAGCCGGCGCAGCGGGTCGGGCCGCAGCCGCCGCCAGCCCCGGACCACCGGCCAGCCGGTGGTCGCGCCGGCCCGATGTCGGTACGCCCGCTCCACCGCCTCGCTGACCGCCGGTACTCCGGCGGCGCCGGCCAGTGCCCGGTTCAACCCGGCGACGGTCGCGTCGTCCGGGCCGCCCCGCGGCCGGGCCGAGCCGATCATCTCGTCCAGCCCGGCGACCACGGTGTCGACGTCGCCGGCCAGTCGACGCAGGGCGGCCTGCCGCTCGGCGACCGTACGCTCCAGCGCGCTGCGCAGCCCGACCATCCCGGCCGGGTCGATGGCGGTGGTGGCGAGCAGGGGTACGCCGGTCAGCCCGTCGGAGTCGAGCAGTCGGCGCAGGTCGTCCAGGACGCGGGGCAGTTCGGCCGCCGGCAGCCGGTCGGCCTGGTTGAGCACGACCAGGGTGACGTCCCGGTGCCGGTGGAACTCGCGCAGGTAGCTGTCGTGGATGACCCGGTCGGCGTACTTCTGCGGGTCGACCACCCAGACCACCTGGTCGACGAGGCCGAGCAACCGGTCCACCTCGAGGCGGTGGGACCGCTGGACCGAGTCGAAGTCGGGCAGGTCGAGCAGGATCAGGCCGTGCAGGGGCGTCTCGTCGTCGCCGTCGAGCGCGCTCTCGCGGACGAAGCGGTGCCGGGGCAGCACCCCGATCCAGTCGAGCAGCCGGTTGGCGTCCTCCAGTGGCCCCCACACGCACGCGTGCGTCACGCCGGTGGTGGGTCGGCGGACGCCGACCGGCGAGAGTTCGAGTTGGGCCAGCGCGTTGAACAGGCTGGACTTGCCGCTCCCGGTCGCGCCGGCGAGGGCGACGACGGTGTGGTCGCGGGACAGCGCGAGTCGGGTGCCGGCCCGTTCGACCAGGGTGTGCGCGGGCACCAGTTCGGCGTCGGGCAGCAGACCGTCGACGGCGGTCAGGAGGCGGCGTACGGCGTCCAAACGGGCGATCAGCCCGTCCGGGTCGATCCGCTGGTCGCCGCGGAAGGCTTCGCGTACCCGGCCGGCGATGTTGCTCATCGCGAACCCTCCTCGTCGCCGGCCGGCACGGTGCCGTCGTGGTCGGCGAGGCCGCTGCGGTGCCGGGCCAGCTCGACCCGCCCGGCAGCCTGGCGCAGCGTCTCGCCGGCCGCCTCGGCGGGCCGGGCGTCGGCGGTGCGGGTGAGGAAGCGGTCGGCCTCCGCGTCCAGCAGCGTCCGCACCCGCGCCAGGAGGTCGACCCGGGCCTTGGCGGCGAGGGTACGCACCGCCTGGTCGCCGAAGATCGCCTGGAGTACGGCCTGCGCGGCGACCGTCGTGCCGGCCCCCGTCGCCACCTCCAACCCGGTGGGGATGAACGCGGTCGAGGCGAACACGGCGATCATCACGGCCAACCCGGTGGCGTTCACCGCGTACGCGGCCGTCCGGGCCACGAAGCGCTTGTCGCCGCCCTCGACGCGGACCAGCTCCAGCACCCCGCGCTGCCAGTCCCGGACCATCCGCTCGGCGCGTTCGGGCAGGTCGCCGCTGGGGTGGGCGAGCGCCGGGTCGAGCAGATCCGCGCCGGCCGGGTGCGCCTTCCACCCGGTGTACGCGGATTCGGCGGCCTCGGACGCCACCCCGCGCAGCAGGGTGACGAGCTGCGACTCGATGGCGTTGCGCAGCTCGGCGGCGGGCGCGGGGCGGCCGGTGACGGCGGCCACCAGCCGGTCCCGGAGACGCCCGATGCGGGCCTCCAGCGTGCGGAAGAACTCGCCCGTGCCGACGAACTCCTGCCAGCGGGCCAGCACCTCGCCGCGGAGCAGCCGACCGTCCCGCAGGCCCTGCTCGACGGTCCGCTCGGCGGCGCGGTACGCCGCCCGTACCCTCTCGTCCAGCGCGTCGGCGGCGGTGACCTGCTCGTCGGCGGCGTCGGCCAGCTCCTCGACGGCGGGGTGCAGGGCGGCCAGCGCGCCGTCCAGCGTCTGCCGGACCACCGCGGCGCGGGCGTCGGCGTCGGCGGCCAGTCGGGCGAACCACTCGGCCAGCGGCGCGGTGACCCCCTCGGGCAGCAGCCCCTGACCGTCGACCCAGGTCTCCGGCAGCACGAACAGGGGGGCGCGCTCCAGGCTCTGGGCGGCGAGCATCTCGGTGAGGTGCGCGGCGATCTCGTCGCTGGCCTCGGCGGGTACGCGGTCGAGCACCATGGCGATCACGGCGCCCCGGGCGCGTGCGCTGCGGAGCAGCTCCCAGGGGACCGCGTCGGCGTACCGGGCGGCGGTGGTGACGAAGAGCCAGAGGTCGGCGGCGGCGAGCAGTTGGCTCGCGAGCGCGCGGTTGGCGTCGACCACCGAGTCGATGTCCGGCGCGTCGAGGAACGCGAGGCCCGGGGGGAGGGCCGGAGCGGTCACCAGGTGCAGGGAGCGCGGGTCGTCGCTCGGCTCGGTCGTACGCGTCAACCCGGGCAGCAGGTCGCCCTGCCGGAACCAGGTCGCGTCGGCCGGGTTGCACACCAGCACCGGGGACCGGGTGGTGGGCCGCAGCACGCCGGCGGCGCTGACCCGGGCCTTGACCAGGCTGTTGACCAGGGTCGACTTGCCCGCGCCGGTGGAGCCGCCGACGACCACGAGCAGCGGGGCGTCCAGCCGGGCCAGGCGGGGCAGCAGGTAGTCGTCGAGCTGGTCGGTGAGGGCGTGGGCGGCCTGCCGGGCGGAGCTGGCGGAGGGCAGGGCGAGCGGATAGCGGGTGGCGCCGATCGCGGCCCTCAGGCCCGACAGCGCGCCGGGGAGGCTGTCGTCCCCGGTCGTGACGGACGGCTCCTCCGCGGCGTCCGGAGGGACGGTGCGGGCGGCGACGGCGGGCGCGCCGGAACGGGTGGCGGAGTCGCCGTGCGTCGTCACCGCTAAAGCGTGCCCGACCGATGCAAGGGAAGACAACCGGACGGTAATAACGTCTGGGTTGCGTCGGGTCGGCTCAACTCGACTTGACGATTCGCGGGCGCGTGGCACTATTGAGTCAAGTTCACTCAACTTGTGGTGGGGCCCGCTGCGGGCGGCGCCCGCCGAGCAGTCACGGGCGGTGCCCGTCACCTGCACAACCTTACGAAGCGAGGAAGCGAAGATGGCACGTGCGGTCGGTATCGACCTCGGCACGACGAACTCCTGCGTCAGCGTTCTCGAGGGCGGTGAGCCCACCGTCATCGCCAACGCTGAGGGCTCGCGGACGACCCCGTCGATCGTCGCGTTCGCCCGCAACGGCGAGGTGCTCGTCGGTGAGGTCGCGAAGCGCCAGGCGGTGACCAACCCGGACCGGACGATCCGTTCGGTCAAGCGTGAGGTCGGCACGAACTGGTCCGTCGACATCGACGGCAAGAAGTACACCCCGCAGGAGATCTCGGCCCGGACCCTGATGAAGCTCAAGCGGGACGCCGAGGCGTACCTGGGCGAGCAGATCACCGACGCGGTGATCACCGTCCCGGCCTACTTCAACGACAGCCAGCGCCAGGCCACCAAGGAGGCCGGTGAGATCGCCGGCTTCAACGTGCTGCGGATCGTCAACGAGCCGACCGCGGCCGCCCTGGCGTACGGGCTGGACAAGGGCTCCAAGGAGCAGACCGTCCTGGTCTTCGACCTCGGTGGCGGCACCTTCGACGTGTCGCTGCTGGAGCTGGCCGAGGGCGTCATCGAGGTCAAGTCGACGAGCGGTGACAACCACCTCGGTGGCGACGACTGGGACCAGCGGATCATCGACCACCTGGTCAAGACGTTCCGTGGTGAGCACGGCATCGACCTCGGTCAGGACAAGATGGCCCTCCAGCGCCTCCGTGAGGCCGCCGAGAAGGCCAAGATCGAGCTGTCCGCCGCCACCACCACCAACATCAACCTGCCGTACATCACCGCCGGCTCCGCCGGCCCGCTGCACCTCGACGTGACGCTCAGCCGCGCCGAGTTCCAGCGGATGACGCAGGACCTGCTGGACCGCTGCAAGGGCCCGTTCGAGCAGGCCGTGAAGGACGCCGGGATCAAGATCTCGGACGTCGAGCACGTCATCCTCGTCGGTGGTTCGACCCGGATGCCCGCCGTGACCGACCTGGTCAAGCAGCTCACCGGCCGCGACCCCAACAAGGGCGTCAACCCGGACGAGGTCGTCGCCGTCGGCGCCGCCCTGCAGGCCGGTGTGCTCAAGGGTGAGGTCAAGGACGTCCTGCTGCTCGACGTGACCCCGCTGAGCCTGGGCATCGAGACCAAGGGCGGCATCTTCACCAAGCTCATCGAGCGCAACACCACCATCCCGACCAAGCGCTCCGAGGTGTTCACCACGGCCGACGACAACCAGCCGTCGGTGCTGATCCAGGTGTTCCAGGGCGAGCGGGAGATCGCGGCCTACAACAAGAAGCTCGGCACCTTCGAGCTGACCGGCCTCCCGCCGGCGCCGCGCGGCGTGCCGCAGATCGAGGTCGCCTTCGACATCGACGCCAACGGCATCGTCAACGTGCACGCCAAGGACCTGGGCACCGGCAAGGAACAGAAGATGACGATCACCGGCGGCTCCTCGCTGCCGAAGGACGACATCGAGCGCATGCGCCGGGACGCCGAGGAGCACGCGGAGGAGGACAAGCGTCGCCGCGACGACGCCGAGACCCGCAACGTGGCCGAGGCGCTGCAGTGGCAGACCGAGAAGTTCCTCGCCGAGAGCGGCGACAAGCTGCCCGGCGAGAACCGGGAGCAGCTCAACGAGGCGCTCGGCGAGTTGCGGGGCGCCCTGGGCGGCCAGGACATCGAGAAGATCAAGTCGGCGCACGAGAAGCTGGCGCAGGTCTCCCAGCAGGCGGGTTCGCTGCTCTACGCCCAGCAGGCCGAGCAGGGCCAGCCCGGTGGCGAGGCCGGCCCGGGTGCGACCGGCGCGACCGGTGCCACGGGTGGCGCCCAGACCGGCGGTGCGGACGACGTGGTCGACGCGGAGATCGTGGACGAGGACGGCAAGAAGTGACTGCCCACCTCCGACACGTATCCACGGCGAAGGGATGAGGTAGCCCCATGACGCAGAAGCCACGAGCCGCCGACTCGGACGACACCGGGTCGACGCCGGGTGGCTCCGCGCCCACGGAGTCGACCACCGGCGCCGAGGAGCGGGTCGTCATCCGCAACAACCGCAAGCTCAGTGACGCGACGGAGCCGGAGGGCACCGCCGCCGACGCGGAGACCGGCGTGCCGGCCGAGGGTCTGGTCGAGGACGCCGAGGTCGTGGTCGACGAGATCGAGGTCGAGGTCAACGCCACCGACGGGCCGGAACCCTCCGGTCCGCCGGTGGTGGACGCCCCGGCGCAGCCGGTGGACGGCGGCGGCACGGGGACCACGCTCGGCGCCGAGCTGGAGGCGCTCCGCGCCGACCTCGACGAGCGGACCAGGGACCTGCAGCGGGTGTCGGCGGAGTACGCCAACTACCGCAAGCGGGTCGACCGCGACCGTGCCCTGGTGCAGGAGCAGGCGACCGGCTCGGTGCTGGCCGCGCTGCTGCCGATCCTCGACGACCTGGACCGGGCACGGGAACACGGCGACCTGGTCGGGCCGTTCGGAACGGTGGCGGACCAGCTCACCGCCGCGCTGGGCAAGTTCGGCCTGACCGCCTTCGGCGAGCAGGGCGACCCGTTCGACCCGACCCGGCACGAGGCCGTCGCGCACCAGACCTCGGCCGAGGTCGGCGAGCCGACCTGCGTGCAGGTCATGCGGCGCGGCTACCAGCTCGGTGAGCGGCTGCTGCGCCCCGCGCTGGTCGCGGTCGCGGATCCGGAATAGTGCGAGACGGTGACCGGGCCGTCCCGTCCCCCGCGCTGCGGTGGACGGGGCGGCCGGGCCACGACGGTCGGAAGGGGGTGGACCGGTGAGTTCGAAGGACTGGCTCGAGAAGGACTTCTACGCCGTGCTCGGCGTGGACAAGGCCGCCTCCGCGGATGACATCAAGAAGACGTACCGCAAGCTGGCCCGGGAATCGCACCCGGATCACAATCCGGGCGACCCGAAGGCCGAGGAGCGGTTCAAGGCCGTCTCCGAGGCGTACAACGTGCTGTCGGACGCCGGCCGTCGCCGGGAGTACGACGAGATGCGATCGCTGTTCGGTTCGGGTGCGTTCCGGCGCAACGCCCGCGCCGGCGGCCAGCCGGGCGGGATGCCGTTCGACGTCTCCGACCTGTTCGGCGGCGGAGCGGGCGGCGCCGATCGCCGTTTCGGTGGTGGTGCCGGTTTCCAGGATCTGTTCAGCTCGATCTTTTCGGGCGGGCAGGCCGGTGGGCAGGCCGCGGCGCGTGGTCCGGCCCGGGGCCGGGACGTCGAGACCGAGGTGGCGCTCGACTTCGGCGACGCGGTGCGCGGGGTGACCCTGCCGCTGACGTTGCGCGCTCCCGGTGTCTGCGATACCTGTCACGGCAACGGCGCCAAGCCCGGCACCCAACCGCGTACCTGCCCGGTCTGCCACGGGGCCGGGGTGACGACCCGCAACCAGGGGTCGTTCAGCTTCTCCGAGCCGTGCGGCAACTGCCAGGGCGTCGGGACCGTGGTGGAGGAGAAGTGCCCGGAGTGCCACGGCAGCGGCGGGGTCACCAAGACCCGCACGATGAACGTGCGCTTTCCGGCCGGGGTAGCCGACGGCCAACGCATCCGGCTGGCCGGGCGCGGTGAGCCGGGCGAGCGTGGCGGCCCGGCCGGCGACCTGTTCGTGCACGTGAAGGTTCGACCGGACGAGTTGTTCGGGCGTACCGGAGACGACCTGACGTTGACGGTGCCGGTGACCTTCCCGGAGGCCGTGCTCGGCACGGACCTGCGGGTGCCCACGCTCGACGGCGCGGTGACGCTGCGGGTACCGCCGGGCACGCCCAGCGGGCGCGTGCTGCGGGCCCGGGGCAAGGGCGTGGTCCGCCGCGACGGGCAGGCCGGCGATCTGCTGGTCACCCTGGACGTGGTGGTGCCCGCCCGACTGACGGACGAGGCGCGGGCCGCGCTGGAGGCGTTCGCCGAGCAGAGTCCTCCGGCGGCGCGGGAACATCTCGACGCGCGAGTGCGTCGGGTCGGATAGTCCGGTGGGATGGACGCGGAGGTGAGCGGGATGTCGGGCGAGTTCCTCGGTTCGGGTGACCCTGCCTACGAGGCCAAGGTGCTCATGATCTCGGTGGCGGCGCGGATGGCGGGGATGCACCCGCAGACCCTGCGCCAGTACGACCGGCTGGGGCTGGTGCAGCCTGGCCGGGCGGCTGGCGGTGGTCGTCGCTACAGCGTCCGGGACGTGGTGCTGCTGCGCGAGGTGCAGCGGCTCAGTCAGGACGACGGGATCAACCTCGCCGGCGTCAAGCGGATCATCGGCTTGGAACGGCTGCTAGAGCAGGCGCAGCAGCGGGTAGCGCGGTTGGAGGCAGAGTTGGACGCCGCCTACCGCCGGGTGGCCGAGCTGGAGTCACTGGCGCGCTTCCCGGGTCGGGACCTGGTGCCGACCAACCGCACGTCCACCGCGTTGGTGGTCTGGCGTCCCCGCCGCAACACCGACCGCTGACCCCACCTACCGCTTCCTCGGCCCGGCCCGCGCTCCGATTTCCCGGCGCGGACCGGGCCGCTTCCGTTAACCTGTCGATACGGGGTCCAAACGGCTTAATTCGGGCCTACCGGCATGGCGAGGGGGAGCGATGGCGGAGCCGGCGAAGAAGGTCGCTCAGCAGACGGAGGAGCGGTTGGAGGGCCTGGCCGACACCGTCCGCGAGAAGTTCGACAAGGTCACCGAGGGAACGTTCCGCGACCGGATCAAGGAGGGGCGATTCGCCGAGCAGGGCGAGCCGACCCGACCAGAACCGGACCGCAAGCGCGACTGACCGGCGACCAACGTACGGGCCGGGACCCACGGGGGGTCCCGGCCCGTTCGTCGTGCCGTGCGGGCCGGCCCACGCCGCCCTGCCCCGCCGATCTTGCACTTTCGGTCGGTGAAAGGTTCCGCTTTGCGTAGTAAGTCGGCACAGAAAGTGCAAGATCGGCGCGAACACGGGCGGGGAGACGCGCGCGGGGCGGTCAGCCGAGGCGGCGGTTCTCGCGGACCAGGCCGCCCTCGCACCAGTCGCGGTACACGAAGAGATCCGGCCTCGCCAGCAGTACGCGGCCGTTGTGCGCCCAGATCCTCATCAGCTCGTCGCCGTCGCGCTCGGCCTGCTCCACGAGTTTGCGGAAACGGCGCTTGGGATGGGCCCGGAAGTTCGTCCGG
Source organism: Micromonospora sp. CA-246542 (assembly GCF_050942905.1). Taxonomy (NCBI): domain Bacteria; kingdom Bacillati; phylum Actinomycetota; class Actinomycetes; order Micromonosporales; family Micromonosporaceae; genus Micromonospora; species Micromonospora sp. CA-246542. The sequence goes on from NZ_CP192040.1 coordinate 137,454, forward strand.
ATGCCGTCGGCGGCGTAGATGTAGAGGCAGTGCAGCGCGAAGCGCCGGGCCGGGCACGTCGGATCCATGGCCAGCTCGAAGAGCGTCAACACCAACCGGTCACCCGAGACCAGAAGGTCCCAGTCGGGTGGCATGGACGCCAACGGCACCGAATCCGGTTGGTACGCCCAAGCTCGCAACTCCGCCGGGCTCGGATCGACGGGGTTCGCGAAGCCGTGGAACGTCGACTCCTGCACGCTCACCGGCCAACCTTCCGCTCTCGCCCGCGGGTGGCAACGCTGCCTGCGGACCCTGGCTGCTGGGGCGAAACGGTAACCCGCCGTCGGTTACTGCGGTAGTACCCGTAAGGCGCAATTCGGCAACCGTTGGCCGGCCCGGCCCGAACGGCCGTTCGGGTGCCCTGGCCAGCGCCGCTGTCGTACCTCGTGAGGTACGACAGCGGCGGCCGACGTCAGTCGTGGACGGGAACCGGTTGTTGCCGCTGGGCCAGGGCTCGGTTGCGCAACCACCGCTTGAACCACGGGAAGTCGGGCAGCCGGGCCAGGATCGGTCCGGTCACCACGGTGATGAGGACGTACGTCGCGGCGAGCGCGGCCAACCGTGGCTCGACGCTGCCGGCCGCGACCGCGAGGCCGGCGATGACGATGGAGAACTCACCCCGGGGTACGAGCGCCAGACCGGCCCGCCAGCGACCGGGTTCGGCGATGCCGACCCGGCGGGCGGCCAGGTAGCCGGTGAGCGTCTTCGTGCCCATGGTGACCACGGCCAGCGCGAGCGCCGGCAGCAGCACCGGCGGGATGTCCTGCGGGCTGGTGGTCAGGCCGAAGAACACGAAGAACACGGCCGCGAACAGGTCCCGCAGTGGGGAGAGCAGCTCGGTGGCGTGGTGGGCCACCGGGCCGGAGAGGGCGATGCCGACCAGGAACGCGCCGACGGCCGCCGACACCTGGAGCGACGCCGCGATGCCCGCGATCAGCAACGTCAGGCCGAGTACGCCGAGCAGCAGCGCCTCCGGGTCCTTCGCCGACAGGGCGGACGAGATCAGATGGCCGTACCGGATGGCGACCACCAGCACGATCAGCACCGTGCCCACCGCGACGGTGAGCGCGATCCCGCCGCCGAGCAGGCCGGTGCCGGCCAGTACGGCGGTGACCAGCGGCAGGTAGAGCGCCATCGCCAGGTCCTCGATGACGAGCACCGAGAGGATCACGGGAGTCTCGCGGTTACCGAGCCGACCCAGGTCGGCGAGGACCTTGGCGATCACGCCGGACGAGGAGACCCAGGTGATGCCGCCGAGTACGAGGGCGGCCACCCAGTCCCAGCCGAGCAGCAGAGCGAACCCCGCTCCGGGCAGCGCGTTGAGCACTCCGTCGATCAGACCGGCGGGTGCCGCCGAGCGCAGGTTGCCGACGAGCTCGTTGGCCGAGTACTCCAGGCCGAGCATCACCAGCAGGAGGATCACGCCGATCTCGGCGCCGACCGCGAAGAACTCCTCGCTGGCGTCCAGCGGCAGCAGCCCGCCGTGCCCGAACGCGAGCCCGGCGAGCAGGTAGAGGGGGATGGGAGAGAGACCGAAGCGACGACTGAGCCGGCTCAGGAGCCCGAGCAGCAGCAGAAGCGCACCGACTTCGATGAGCAGTGTGGTGAAATCGTGCATCCGCCTCAGCCGTCCGGGTCACTGTCGGCGAGGATGGCGGACACACCGTCGAGACCTCTGCGGGTCCCCACGACGACCACCACGTCACCGGCGGCGAAGCGGAACGAGGGGAGCGGCGAGACGATGACCTCGCCGTCACGCAGCACCGCCACGATGGAGGCGCTGGTGCGGGTACGCGCCTTGGTGTCCGCGAGCGGACGGTTGACGTACCGCGACCCCGCCGGGATGGCGATCTGCTCGGTGAGCAGCCCGGCGGCCTGCTCGCGCAGCCCGGAGAGCTGACCGAGCATGAGCGACGCGCCGAGGATGTCGGCCAGCGCCTCCGCCTCGTCGTCCGTCAGCGGGATGTCCGCCTGGCAGGCGTCGGGATCGTCGGGGTCGTAGAGGACAAGATCACGCCGGCCGTTGCGGTGGGAAACCACGCCCAGGCGGCGGCCGGATTCGGTCACCAGATCGTGACGCACTCCGATGCCCGGTAAGGCAGTCTGTTCCACGCGTACTCGCACCCGGGCAAGGCTACCGCTTCGGAGACGCCGATGATCGGATGGATGTCTGGGCGGGCAGCGGTGCTGCTGCTCGTACCTCTGTTGGCTGGGTGTTCGATCGGCGATGTCCGCCGTAAACCGCCGACCGCGTCGTCCGGGGCAACCGTCACCGCGCCGTCTCCAACGGCCGCCGTCGCGCAGGAGCGCCGCGTCCGGGTCGCCGTTCCCCAGCGGTACGACCCGCCGTACGTCGAGTTCGTCGACGCCGAGCACGGCTACGCCCTCTTCGCCAGCTGCGGCGAGCCGCCGCCCGGCGACGACTGCCCGGCGCGACTGTTCACCACCCTTGACGGCGGACGGTCCTGGCGGGAGTTGCGACATCCCCACCCGGCGGCGGAGAACCACCAGCTCTACGCCGCGCCGGGGGTTCTGACGCTGTGGAGTGAGCCGCACGGCTGGTGGACCTCGACCGACGGTGGCACCTCGTTCACGCACGCGCTGGACGGGCCGCCGCCGCAGTGGGTCGGTGCCCAGCATCGATTTCAGGTGATCGAGGCCGGTGCTCAGATCGGCGAGTGGGACGGCCAACGGCTGCGCCCGTTGGCCGCGCAGCCCCGCGTACCCGGATTGAACGCGGTCGACGCGGGCGACGGCCCGCTGGTGGTCGCGACCGGGGAGAAGGACGGGAAGCTGTACGCGGCTGTCTCATTCGACCGGGGGCGGAGCTGGCAGCAGACCCCGGTGCCGGCACCCGACGGGCAAATCGCCGCTCTGAACGCCCACGTGGAGGGGGACGGGACGGCCTGGCTGGTCGGGACGCGGCCGGACCGCAGATCCTTCCCGGCGCTCTGGCGACTGCGCCGAGGGTGGGATCCGATCCGCGTCGACGGCGCTCCGCCACAAATCCAATCCGTCGCACCGATCGGCGGCGGGCTGCTCGCGGTGACCGGCCCGGCGGGCGCAGGGGCTGTCGGGGGCGACGGCCGCTACACCGAGTTGCCCTGGCCGATCGGCCCCGACCGCAGCCTGTCCGTGCTGACCGACGGCACGATCGTGGCCGTCGGCGGGGACGGTGGGATCCTGCTCGGCGTCGGCTGGGTGGCCGAGCGTCGCTGGACGAAGATCACCCTCGACAACGCCTGACGTCTCGCCTGATCGACTCGACGTCACGCAAGTCGGGGTGTCTGGACCTCCAGGACACCCCAACTTCCGGGAAACCGAGTCGATCAAGGCCGAGCGAGGTCAGAGCTGCGCGAAGAAGTCGCGGAGGTCTTCGACCAGGACGTCGGTCGCCTGGTGGGCGGCGTAGTGGCCGCCGACGTCACCGCGTCCCTCGACATCCGTCCCGTAGGCCGTCCAGCGGACGATGTTCGCGTGGTCCCGATCGGCGAAGCGGCGGATGGACTGGAAGTCGCCGGGGAACATGGCCAGCGCGGTGGGCGCCGTGGTCGGCTCGGTCGGCTGCTCGTCGGCGTGCGCGTCCTCCCAGTAGAAACGGATCGCCGAGGCGGCCGTGCCGGTGAACCAGTAGAGGGCCACGTTGGCCAGGATGAAATCGGCGTCCAGGCTCTCGTCGAAGAGTTGCGCGTTCCAGGCCAGCAGCCCGACGGGCGAGTCGGCCAGCGCGTACGCCAGGGTCTGCGGCTGCTGGCTGTGCACCTGGTTGAAGGAGAACTTGTTCTCGTAGAACCACTGGAGGTGCCCCAGCGCCGCCTGGTCCGCCTCGGAGAGGTCGGCGAACTCGGCCGGGTCGCCGGAGGGGAACGAGAAGAGCTGGGTGACGTGCACGCCGAGCACGTGCTTACGGTCGATCCGGCCCAGCTCGGGCGAGATCATCGAGCCGGCGTCGTTGCCGACCGCGCCGTAGCTGTCGTACCCCAGGCGGTTCATCAGCTCGGCCCAGGCGCGGGCCGTGCGGTGCCGGTTCCAGCCGGCGCTGTGGGTGGGGCCGGAGAACCCGAAGCCCGGCAGCGACGGGATGACCACGTGGAAGGCCGGCGCGGCCGGGTCGCTCGGTTCGGTGAGCGGGCCGATGACGTCCAGGTATTCGAGCACCGAGCCCGGCCAGCCGTGGGTGAGCACCAGGGCGGTGGCGTCCGGCCGGGACGACCGGACGTGCAGGAAGTGGATCTGCTCGCCGTCGATCTCGGTCACGAACTGCGGGTGGGCGTTGAGCTGAGCCTCGACGGTTCGCCAGTCGAATCCGTCGCGCCAGCGGTCGGCGAGCGCGCGGACCCGGTCGCCGCTCATCCCGTACGCGTCGCCGACGCCGGGCAGCTCGGCGGGCCAGATCGTGCGGTCCAGGCGGGCGGCCAGGTCGTCGAGGGCGGTCTGCGGGATCTCGGCGCGGAACGGGCGGATCGCGGTGCCGGTCATCTCGGGCTCCTTCGGAACGGAATGTTTCGTTCTGCAATCACGGTAGCAGACCGGAACGATCCGTTCCAGTGGTAGCCTCGAGCCATGTCGACGAAGCCCTTGGCCGGCCGCCGCGCCCAGGCCGCCCGTAACGACGAGGTGATCCTCGAAGCCGCCCGCGCCGTCTTCCTCGACGACCCGAAGGCACCCATCGCCGCCGTCGCGGACCGCGCCGGCGTGGGGATCAGCGCGCTCTACCGGCGGTACGCGGGCAAGGAGGCCCTGCTGCGCCAGCTCTGCCACGACGGGCTGCGCCGCTACATCGCGGTGGCCGAGGAGGCGCTCGCCGAGCCGGACGACTGGGCCGCGTTCGCCGGTTTCCTGGCCCGGGTGGTCGACGCCGACGTGCACTCGCTCACGGTCCACCTGGCCGGCACCTTCACGCCGACCGAGGAGATGGGTCGGGACGCGGTGCGCGCGGGCGAGCTGGCCTCGGCGCTCGTCGAGCGGGCGCACGCCAGTGGGCGGCTGCGCGCCGACGTGGTCGTACAGGATCTGGGTCTGGTGTTGGAGGGTGCGCGGCCGTGCGCGTACCCGACGGGGAGCGCACCCGTGAGCTGCGCCGCCGGCAGCTCGCGGTGCTGCTGGGCGGTCTGTCGACGGTGTCGGAGGCGGGCGAGCTGCCCGGCCCGGCGCCGGCTGCCGGGGAGTTCGACTGGCGGTGGCGACGCCGCGAGTGACGGGCGTCACACGGTAAGGTTGAGTGGAATACGCTCAACTCTGGTTGCGTCCAAGACAGTGGACAACGCCGATCCGGGGGAGCCCATGAACACCGAGAAACTCACCACCAAGAGCCGCGAGACCATCACCGGCGCCGTGTCCCTGGCCAACCAGCGTGGCCACGCGACCGTGGAGCCCTGGCACCTGCTGCTGTCCCTGCTCGACACCGAAGGCTCGACCGCCGCCGGTCTGCTGCGCGCCGTCGGGGCCGACCCCGCCGAGCTGCGCCGGGCCACCGAGCGTGCGGTCGACGCCCTGCCGGCCGCGCGGGGCTCCAGCATCGCCGAGCCCACCCTGGCCCGCGAGTTCGTCAACGCCATCGGGGCCGCCGAGCAGATCGCCCGCCCGCTGGGTGACGAGTACACCTCCACCGAGCACCTGCTCGCCGGCCTTTCCCGCGTGGGCGGTGCCGTGTCGGCGGCGCTCAAGTCGGCCGGCGCCACCGAGGAGGCGCTGATCGCGGCCTTCCCGACCGTCCGGGGTGGGGACCGGCGGGTCACCACCGCCGACCCCGAGCAGACCTACCAGGCGCTCAGCAAGTACGGCGTCGACCTCACCGCCAGCGCCCGCGACGGCAAGATCGACCCGGTCATCGGCCGGGACTCCGAGATCCGCCGGGTCATCCAGGTGCTCTCCCGGCGTACGAAGAACAACCCCGTGCTGATCGGCGAGCCCGGCGTCGGCAAGACGGCCATCGTCGAGGGTCTCGCCCAACGGATCGTGGCCGGTGACGTGCCCGAGTCGCTGCGCGACAAGAAGCTGGTCTCGCTGGATCTCGGCGCGATGGTCGCCGGCGCGCAGTACCGGGGCCAGTTCGAGGAGCGGCTGAAGTCCGTCCTGGAGGAGATCAAGAACTCCAACGGGCAGGTCATCACGTTCCTCGACGAGCTGCACACCGTCGTCGGCGCCGGCAAGGGCGAGGGCTCGATGGACGCCGGCAACATGCTCAAGCCGATGCTGGCCCGTGGTGAGCTGCGGATGGTCGGCGCCACCACGCTGGACGAGTACCGCGAGCACATCGAGAAGGACCCGGCGTTGGAGCGCCGCTTCCAGCCGGTGCTGGTCGGCGAGCCGACGATCGAGGACACGATCGGCATCCTGCGCGGGCTCAAGGAGCGCTACGAGGTGCACCACGGCGTACGGATCACCGACGCCGCGCTGGTCGCCGCCGCCACGCTCTCCGACCGGTACATCACCGACCGGTTCCTGCCGGACAAGGCGATCGACCTGGTCGACGAGTCCGCGTCCCGGCTCCGAATGGAGATCGACTCCCGGCCGGTCGAGGTGGACGAGATCGAGCGGGCCGTGCGCCGGCTGGAGATCGAGGAGATGGCGCTGGCCAAGGAGCCCGACGCCGCCTCCGCCGAGCGGTTGGCGCGGCTGCGCCAGGAGTTGGCCGACAAGCGCGAGCAGCTCACCGTGCTCTCCGAGCGCTGGCAGACCGAGAAGAGCCACATCACCAAGCTCTCCACCGCCAAGGAGGAGTTGGAGCGCCTGGGCGGCGAGGCCGAGCGGGCCGAGCGCGACGGCGAGTTGGAGCGCGCCGCCGAGCTGCGCTACGGCCGCATCCCGGCCCTGAAGGTCGAGTTGACGCAGGCCGAGGAGGAGCTGGCCCGGCTCCAGGCCGACGGCGCGATGCTCAAGGAGGAGGTCGGCTCGGACGACATCGCCGCGGTCGTCGCCTCCTGGACGGGCATCCCGGCGGGCCGGCTGCTGGAGGGCGAGACGGCGAAGCTCCTGCGGATGGAGGAGTCGCTCGGCAGCCGGGTGGTCGGCCAGGCCGAGGCCGTGGGCGCGGTCTCCGACGCCGTACGCCGGGCCCGGGCCGGTGTCGCCGACCCGGACCGTCCGACCGGTAGCTTCCTGTTCCTCGGCCCAACCGGTGTCGGCAAGACCGAGCTGGCCAAGGCGCTCGCCGGGTTCCTCTTCGACGACGAGCGGGCCATGGTCCGCATCGACATGAGCGAGTACGGCGAGAAGCACACCGTCGCCCGCCTCGTCGGCGCCCCGCCCGGCTACGTCGGCTACGAGGAGGGCGGCCAGCTCACCGAGGCCGTACGCCGCCGGCCGTACTCGGTGATCCTGTTGGACGAGGTGGAGAAGGCGCACCCGGACGTCTTCGACGTGCTGCTCCAGGTGCTGGACGACGGTCGGCTCACCGATGGCCAGGGCCGGACGGTCGACTTCCGCAACGCCATCCTGATCCTCACCTCCAACCTGGGGTCGTCGGTGATCAGCGACCTGACGCTGGCCGAGGAGCAGCGCCGCGAGGGCGTCCTCGCCGTGGTCCGGTCGCACTTCAAGCCCGAGTTCCTCAACCGGCTCGACGACATCGTGGTGTTCGCGGCGTTGCGCGGGGACGATCTGCGCTCCATCGTGGACATCCAGCTCGACCGGATGCGACGCCGTCTGGCCGATCGACGACTCGGCCTGGAGATCACCGAGGCGGCGCGGGGCTGGCTGGCCGAGCACGGCTACGACCCGATCTACGGTGCCCGCCCGCTGCGCCGACTGGTGCAGACCGCCATCGGCGACCAGTTGGCCAAGGCCCTGCTGAGCGGAACGATCAGGGACGGCAACACGGTCAAGGTCGACCTGAGCCCTGCCGGAGGTGCCCTGACGGTCACCCCCGCCTGAGCCCCGTGATCAAGAGGTTTGCGTCATCGGGACGTCTTCCCATGACGCAAACCTCTTGATCAACAGGGTGAGAGGCGGGCCGGCGGGGAAAGGAGTGGGGCATGTTCGGGATGAGTAGGTGGGAGCGGGACCTTCGGGCGGCGGTCGACGAGTTGATGACCGCCGACACGCTGGCCTTCGGCGGTGTCGGGTTCGCCGGTGAGGTTATGCCGGTGACCGAGGCGTACCACCGCGTCGAGGCAGCACTCGACGACCACCCCGAGGAGGTACGCCGGCAACTCGACCACCTCCTGGCGGAGGGCTCGCCCGCCGGCCGCGCGTACGCGGCGACGCTGCTGGAACGCCTCGACCCGTCGGCCGCCCAGGCGACCTGGACGTCGCTGCGCGACGACTCCACCGAGTTCACCACCTTCGTCGGCTGCGTCATGGGCCGCTCCACCCTCGGCGACTACGCCACGCAGCGACTCGCGGCGGCCTGACAATCGCCGCACACCCCCACGCGTTCGGCGGTCCGTCGTGGGTGGCTGAGCTTTCGGTCACGACGCGACTCATTTCGGTGCGCCAGGTTGTTACCGTCTGCGCCGACGTACCTGGGGAGGTGGTCGGGTGGACGGGTCGCTGGCGTCCCTGGTGGGGGCCGTTGTCGTACTCATGACGGTCGTGCTCGTGGTCGTCGTGCGCGCCCGGCGGCGGGCCGCGGCCCGGCCCACCGGCCTCCCGCCGACCCGCCGGCTGGCCCCGGGTGATCGCGTGCGGATCCGCCAGCGGGAGTACGTCGTGAGCGGCACCATCCGACTTGTCGAGGGGGGCTGGACCTGGGTGCAGCACCTCCTCGACGACGCCTCCGGCACGCCGCACCGGCTCTCCGTCGAGGGTGACGGTGGTCCCGAACTGGAGCTGGTGCTCTGGACCGCCGAGCCCGGCGCGACAGTCACCCCCGGTGCCCCGGAAATCGACCTCGGCGGGCAGCGGTACACCTGGGCCGAGACCGGGCAGGCGCGCTACACCGCCATCGGGGAGACCGGCCTGCCGGCGGCGGGGACGATGCGTTACCACGACTACGAGTCGGGCGGGCGTGCCCGACTCTCCTTCGAGGCGTACGGCGAAGAGGGCTGGCGGGTCGCGCGCGGTGACCTGCTCGATCCGGCCGACCTGGCGATCCGACCCGTCGACGACGCGCGCTGAGCGACCTCGCCGGGCGCGCCGCTTTCGTCACGGCATGCCGGAGTGGCCGGTTGCCGATACGGTGTGGGCCCAATCTAGGAAAGGAGAATCGTGGTCGACTCCCCGAGCACGCCGACCCGCCAACGGCCCTCCACCGTGACGATTTCCAGCTACCTGCTCTACCTGTTCCTGGCGTGCCAGGTGATCAGTCTCATCATCACCCTTTCCACCATCGGCAAGACCCGGGACGTGCTCCGCGACGCGTACGCGGGCAGTTCCGCCGACGGTGCCGACCAGGTCGCGAACTTCTTCTACGCGTTCGGCCTGGGCAGCGCCATCATCGTGCTCCTGCTGGCGGTCGTGCTGGGCGTGCTGGCGATGTTCAACAACCAGGGCAAGAACGGCGCCCGGATCACCACCTGGATCGTCGGCGGCATCATGGTCTGCTGCACGGGTGGCAGCCTGCTCAGCGGCGCGGCCGGCGGCTTCAACACCGGTGGAAACACCGGCGGTGACATGCCGAGCGCCGAGGAGATCCGGCGCCGTCTCGACGAGGCGCTGCCCGGCTGGGTCACCCCGGTCAGCCTGCTGCTCGGCGTGGTCAGCCTGCTCGCTCTGCTGGCGGCACTGATCCTGCTGGCCCTGCCGAAGTCCAACGAGTTCTTCCGCAAGCCCGCCGCCGCGTGGGAGCCGCCGACCCCGGGCGCCAGCTACCCGGCCTACCCGCAGGCGTCCGGCCAGCCCGGCTACCCGCAGGCGTCCGGTCAGCCCGGCTACCCGCAGGCGCCCGGTCAGCCCGGCTACCCGTCGACTCCCGGCCAGCCGTCGAGCGGGGAGCCGGCCTACCCGTCGACGCCCGGCCCGGCGTCCGCCCCGGAGCAGCCGACCGCCCCGCCGGCCGACCCGTCCAGCTCGGACCGTCCCGACGACACCCCGCCGACGGACCGCCCCGGCACGACCCCGCCGTCGACGAGTTGATCCACGGATAGGCACGACGCCGACGATCCCTCCGAGTAGGTTGCAACCCGACGCCTATCGGAGGGATCCGTCGTGTCGTACCCCGAACCGGCACCGCCCCGCCGGCCCGCCGTGGTCCCGGTGGCCACGGCCGTGCTGTTGCTGATGGCGGTCGGCGCGCTCGCGTACACCGCCGTCGACCTGGCGGTGCTGGGCCGGACGGTGGACGAGTTCCGCGCCGCGGCGCGGGACACCTCGGCCAGCCCGCAGCAGATCGACGACGTGGTGACCCTGCTGCGCGCGTCGGCGGCGCTGACCGCGGTGGTGGCCGCGCTGTCCGCGCTCGTGCTCGCCGGCCTGGCCCTCGGACTGTTGACGGGTCGACGGGGCGTACGGGTGGCCACCTGGGTGGTCTGCGGGCTCGGCCTGCTCGCGGGCTGTTGCAGCGTGGCGGTGCTCGTCGGTGAACGCGCCGCGCCGCTGCGGCTGGGGGCGGACGAGCGGGCCACCGCCGAGCTGTTGGGTCTGCTCTCGGACGCGTACCCGTCCTGGTGGATTCCGCTCAATGCCGGGCTTTCGGTCGGGCAGGCCCTCGGTTACCTTGTGGTAGCCGCGCTGCTGGCCCTGCCGGCGGCGAACGCCTGGTTCGGTCGACACCGCCGCACGGCACCGACCGCGCCGTCCGCGTTCCCGCCCGCGTCGCACCAACCCCCGCAGGCGCCGGCCACGCCCCCGTACCCGCCCAGGTGAGGACCGCCCGTGACGCTCGAATCCACGACCGCCGAGCGACGGGCTCTGATCACCGGTGCCACCGCCGGCATCGGCGCGGCGTTCGCCCGGCGCCTGGCGGCCGACGGCTGGCACCTGGTGCTGGTCGCCCGGGACGCGGATCGACTGGCCGCGATGGCCACGGAGTTGGGCGCCCGACACGGGCACGACGTCGAGACGCTGCCGGCGGACCTGTCCACCGATGACGGCTGTGCCACCGTCGAACAGCGGCTGGCGTCCGACAACCCCGTTCACCTCCTGGTCAACAACGCCGGCATCAGCCTGAACAAGCCGTTCCTGCGCTCCACAGCGGAGGACGAGGCGCGGCTGCTCCGACTCAATGTGCACGCCGTCATGCGATTGACACTGGCGGCGCTACGTCCGATGACCGAACGGCGCGACGGGGCAGTGATAAATGTCTCTTCGGTTGCTGGGTTCGGCGCGGTGATGCCCGGGTCGACCTACTCGGCCAGCAAGGCGTGGGTCACCAATTTCAGCGAGTCCGTGGGTCAGTCGGCCCGCCCTTTCGGCGTCCGGGTGATGGCTCTGTGCCCCGGCTACACCCGTACCGAATTCCACGAGCGGGCCGGCATCAACATGTCCAAGACGCCGAACTGGATGTGGCTGCGAGCCGAGGACGTCGTCGGAGAGGCCCTTCGTGACCTGCGCAAAGGCAAGTTGGTGAGTGTTCCGGCGTGGAAGTACAAGGTGGCCGTCGCCGGTCTGCGGCACGCGCCGCGCCGGCTGCTGGAGGTGGTCTCGCGCGACACCCGCGGCCGGATCGGTCGCGAGGAACGCTGAGCCCCCGGCGCGTCGTCGCGCCGGAGACGCCGCCGTGGGTGGTTGGCGCACCGCGACCGGACCGGTCGCTGAGCGTAGTCGGACATCGCCATTCATCGGTGTCTCACCGCCCCGATTCGGCAGGCCCGTCCACACGGCGTTCAGAGTTGCGCAGTAACCTCTATCGCCATGGGGGACCACGACGACCTGCGCAAATTCATTACCGACCTGGCTGTGGTCCACGGACGGGTCACGTTGTCATCGGGGCGTGAGGCCGACTGGTACGTCGATCTGCGACGCGTCACGCTCCATCACCAGGCCGCTCCGTTGGTCGGTAAGGCGCTGCTCGACCTCACCGCCGACTGGGAGTACGACGCGGTCGGTGGCCTCACCCTGGGCGCGGACCCTGTCGCGCTCTCGATGCTGCACGCCGCCGCTGGAACCGGCCGTGCCCTGGACGCCTTTGTGGTGCGAAAGGCGGGCAAGGCCCACGGTCTGCAGCGACGGATCGAGGGACCGGAGGTGGCCGGCCGCCGGGTGTTGGCGGTGGAGGACACGTCCACAACGGGCGGAAGTGTGTTGACTGCCGTGGAGGCTCTTCGCGAGGCCGGAGCCGAAGTCGTGGGCGTGGCGGTTATTGTTGATCGAGGCGCCGGCGACGCGGTGCGAGCCGCCGGATTGCCGTACCGGGCGGCCTATACGTTGGCTGACCTCGGCCTTGTGGCGTAAAAGTCTGCCGATTCGTATCTGCTGATATGCAGGCGGATCGATGCTGCTGGTGGAAGGATGGAATACGTGGGAACTGCGTTGGCCGAAATGACTATGCCTCAGATCTCGCCGCTTGCCGGTGAGCCGATCGAACGTGCCGATGCCGAGCGTCTCGCGGGGGTCCTCAAGGCCCTTGCGGATCCCGCCCGGCTCCGGCTGCTCAGCCTGATCCAGTCGGCCCCCGAGGGCGAGGCGTGCGTCTGTGACTTGACCGCGCCGCTCGGCCTCTCCCAGCCGACGGTCAGTCACCACCTGCGTATCCTCACCGAGGCCGGCTTGCTGGAGCGGGAGAAGCGCGGTGTCTGGGCGTACTACCGGCTGGTCCCGAGCGCGATCGCGACGATCGCCGACCTGCTGACCCCGCCGCGTAAGCGGGCCACCAAGAAGGCCCGCTGACGTAAGGCGCTGCGCACCGTCTCGTACCCGGGGCGGTGTCCGGTGGCGAACCAGGGGTGGCGCCACCGGTAGCTGATACCTGCTCGTCCCCGGCCGCACCGCCGGAGGCCGGGTCCGACATGCCGACGGCCGACCCCCGCACCAGGGGGCCGGCCGTCGTCGTATCTCAGGTCAGCGCTCGTGCCCGCGACGGTCGTGCGGGTTCTCGTCGTGGTCGAACTTCTCGCGCACCGCGTCGACTGCGCCCGCGGCGCTGGCCGCCGCGACGACCGCGACCGCCTCGCCCCGCTTGCGCGCCCGCCGGTCGCGGAGGAACTCGAAGAAGATCGGCAGCACCGAGATCAGGATGATCAGTGCGACCACCGGCAGGATGTAGTGGTCGATCTTGTCGCCGATCGCCTTGTAGATCCGGTCGGCCAGCAGGTAGCCGATCAGCAGGATGCCGTCGACCCAGAGCACCCCGCCGACGATGTTCCACAGCAGGAACTGCCGAGCCGGCATCCCCAGCGCCCCGGCGACCGGGTTGAGGAACGTCCGCACGATCGGGATGAAACGCGCCAGCACCACGGCCTTGGCCGGGCCGAACTTCTGGAAGTAGTACTCGGCCTTCTCCACGTACTCCTTCTTGAAGAGCCGGGAGTTGGGCCGCTCGAACATCCGTCGGCCGTACCGCGCGCCGAGCCAGTGCCCCAGCTGCGCGCCGAGGATCGCGCAGATCGGCCCCCCGATCAGCAGACCGGCCAGCGAGAGCCGGGTGCCGTCGCCGAAGATGGCGTCCGCCACCGGCGAGGCGGCCACACCGGCGAGGAACAGCAGCGAGTCGCCGGGGAAGAAGAAGCCCACCAGCAGGCCGGTCTCGGCGAAGAGGATCACCCAGACGCCGACCAGCCCGAAGGTCTGCAACAGGTCCTTGGGATCGAGCGGGTTCAGGGCGACGCTCTCCGTGAGAGCGCGGGTCTTCTCAGCTGTGTCCACGGCCACAAAGGGTACCGAAGCCCGCAGTCCGGGCCGCGCCGGACCGGTGCTCACCACCCGGTCGCCGGATACGACGGTGCCCCGCCGACCAGCGTGGTCGACGGGGCACCGGTACTGCCGGGATGGATCAGGCGACGAAGCGGGTCCGGCGGCGCTTGGCCACCAGGTAGCCGCCGACGCCCGCGGCGAGCAGCAGCGCGCCCAGGCCGGCGAGCAGGCCGGTCGACTGACCGGTGATCGGCAGCGAGCCGCCGTCGCCGCCACCCTCGCCGCCACCATTGCCGTCGGTCGCACCCTTGATGGTGAACGCGGCGGTGTCGTTCTTCGGGTCGAGGTCGGTGATGGTCGACCCCTCGCCATCGAGGTTGAAGTGCAGCAGGTGCACAGAGCCCGGCGCGCCGGCCAGCTTGTCGATCCGCAGCCCGAACTCGAACACGGCGGTGTCGCCCTTGTGCAGGGTCTCGTACCACTCGCAGAGGTAGGCGCGAGCGCCCGGATCGCCGTACCAGCCGACCACTTCACCGTCCTTGAACGGCGAGCACTCCTGCGGCGCCGTCACGACGGTCGCGCCGGCCGGAATGGTGATCTCGGCGGCGGTGGTCAGCTGGCCCGGCGAGTACGTGTTGATCGCCGCTGGCCCGTTGTTGACGAAGCCGACCTTGGTGTTGACCGTCTTGCCGACGGCACCGGCAACTACGGCCCCGTTCGCGACCACGTCGGCCCGCTGGTTGCCGGTCACGGTCGCCGTGATCCACGTGATGTTGTTGTACGGGTCCTTGTCGGTCTGCTTTAGCTGGCGAGCCTGCGCCGTCGGCGCCGGAACCAGGGTCAGCGCCGGCCCGGCGCCCTTCTGCCACGCGCCGTCCGGGAACGGGGACTCCGCGAGGAACGCGGCCCAGTCGCCATCGGCGAACCACTCGGCCGATCCGTTCAGCTCGCTCGGCGCCCAGGTGTCCGAAGCGATCTTGAGGGTGGACGTCGGGTCCAGCTGGACGACGGCCCCCGGCTCGATCTTCTGGTCCAACGTGCACTGCGCGAAGTTGGTACCGAACGCGTAGAGGTAGGAGCAGTTCGAGTGCTGGGCCGCGCTCAGACCGCTGCCGATCAGCAGCAGGACCGCGCCGTTGGTGGTCTTGTCACCGACGTTCGCGACCCGCAGCGGCGCCTTCACCGTCGCTCCTGGCGCTCCCGAGATCTCGAGGGCGTCGTCCGCCTTGAGATCCACGCCCTCGCCCACCTCGAGGGTGGACGTGGCGGTGACGTTCGCCTTGCCCTTGGTGGCCATCGTCAGGGTGAGGTCACCCTTCTTGCCGACCGCCGCGGTGTCCTTGGCCTTGACCGTGAGGTCGAGGACGTAATCGATGGTGGTGGCACCCCGGAGATTGCAGGTGATGAGCGTTCCGCTCTCCGAGCAGCCCGGCACCGGGTTGCTCAGCGTGACGGTGGCGAAGTCGGACACCGCGGCGCGGTCAACCGTGACGGTGAAGTAATCCGGCAGCGCCTCGGCGAACGCCTGAAGGATGACGGACTTGGCCTCGCCACCGGCGGCGAGGAGAGCGTTGTTCGCGTACAGGAAGACCTCGTTCGAGGGCTCCTCGGCGGCGGCCGGGCTGGCGGAGGCGGCGACGAACGCGCCTGCGACGCCCAGTCCGGCGAGCCAACGCCGGGTGGAGTGCGTGAGCATGAGGGGGGATTCCTCCAGTTGGGGGATTCAGGTGCAGCCCGTGGATCTTAAGGAACCGCTAAGGTTCGGCGTCGCCCCTGATCACCGCCTGGTGAGCAGGACGAACCGAAAGGCTGATCACCGCCACCGCAATGTTCGGCGCGTCCGCTCCCGTCATCTGAAGCAGGACCCCGGGAGGTGCAGTGACGTACGAGGAGTTCGCGGACACGCGACTTGCCCCGCTGCTGCGGTACGCGGTGATGCTCACCGGTGATCCGCACCAGGCGCAGGATCTGGTGCAGGAGACGATGGTCCGGGTCCAGCTGAACTGGCGGCGGGTCGCCCGCGCGGACTCGCCCGAGCGGTACGTGCGCCGCATGCTCACCAACCAGTACGTCGACTGGAAGCGCGGCTCGTGGATGCGTCGGGTGCTGCTGCGCGGGGAGCCCGACGAGTCCCTGCCGGCGGCCGCCGACCACGCCCAGTCCGCCGTGGACCGGGACCAGATCTGGACCTGGCTGTCCCGGCTGCCGCGCCGGCAGCGCGCCACCCTCGTGCTGCGCTACTACGAGGATCTGCCCGACGCCGAGATCGCCGACATCCTCGGCTGTGCCGTTGGGACCGTCCGTTCGTCCATCTCCCGGGCCCTCGCGACGCTCCGGGCCGAGTACGTGGAGGTTCCCTCATGATCGAGGATGACCTGCGTGCCGCCTTCGCCCGGCACGAGCCGCTGACCCCGCCGACCGGCCCGCTGCGCGCGGCGATCGACCGCCTGACCATCCGCCGTCGCCGTCGGCGTCGCCGCTGGCAGGCTGGTGGTGTCGCGTTGGCCCTGCTCGGGGTGCTGGGGATCGGGGTGCCGCTGCTGACTCCCGAGCGCGGGGGTCCGCCGCCGGCCGCCGAACTGCTCGGTGAGTCCGCTCGACCGGCGCCAACCGGCGCTCTGAACATCCTGCTGCTCGGCCTCGACGGCGACGGGCCGGCGGCGACGCGGTCCGACGCGGTGCTGTTGGTGCACATCCCGGCCGACCGCAGTCGCCCCTACCTGGTGTCACTGCCCCGCGACCTGGGCGTGTCGATCCCGGGCCACGGCACCGACAAGCTGAGCGCCGCTTTCCCGGCCGGCGTCGGGTCGACCCGGCCGGAGATGACCAAGGGGTACGAGCTGACCCGGCGTACGGTGGCCGAGCTGACCGGGGTACGGGTGGATGCCGGCGTGGTGCTGACGTACCGCGCCGTGAGCGCGCTGACCGACGCCGTCGGCGGTGTGCCGGTCTGCCTGAGCGACCGGGTGCGTTCCGTCCACACCCGGCGGGTCTTCCCGGCCGGGTGCCAACGCCTCGACGGCGCCGCGTCGGTCGACCTGCTCCGTCAGCGCTACGGTCTGCCCTGGGGGAGCCAGGACCGGGACCGCAACGCCCGTCTCTTCGCCGCCGGCCTGGTCCGCCAGGCCACCGGCCAGGGCATACTCACCGATCCGGTACGCCTCGCCAGACTGCTGGCGGCCGCCGGCCCGGACCTCGTGGTGTCACCCGACCGGGCGGCCATCCTGGACCTGCTGCGGCTCGTGCCCACGCTCCGGTCGGTCGAGCCGGTCGGGCTCGGCCTGCCGGTCGTCTGGCCGACCGGGAACGACCGCTTCCTGCGTACTGATCCGAAGCTCGCGCCGGAGTTCCTGACCGCGCTGCGGGAGGACCGGCTCGGCGACTGGGCGGCCCGCCATCCAAGGCTGGTCGACCGCACCCGGTGACTCCGTGGAGAGCGACGGCACCCCGCCGCCCAGGGAAGGGACGGCGGGGTGCCGATCAGGCGGTGCGGGTCAGGCGACGAAGCGGGTGCTCCGACGTCGGGTGAGCAGGTAGCCGCCCAGACCGGCGGCGAGCAGCAGGCCACCGATGCCGGCGAGCAGGCTCGTGGGGGAGCCGGTGATCGGCAGCGAACCACCGCCACCGCTGCCTCCGTCACCGTCACCGTCACCGCTGCCGCCGCCCTGGCCCGGGTTGACCAGGATCACGGCCCGGTCGTTGGCCGGCTTGATGTCGCCCCTGAAGCCCCCGCCGGCGGGACACTCACACGGCGCGTTGACCCACACCGTGCCGTTGGCGTTGGGGACGACCCTGTCGATACGCAGCCGGAAGTCCACGGTGTAGGTTTCGCCGGCCACCAGCAGCATCTCCGAGGCGCACTGGTACGTCCGGGTGCCCGGTCGCAGTTGGCAGCCGACGGGAACCTCGACGGCCGTGGTGCCGGGCGGCAGCTCGACGAGCGTGTGGGTGGCGGCCTCCCATTCCTCGCTCACGTTGTCGAGCGTCGCCGGGCCGTTGTTCCGGAAACCGACGGTCGCCGTGACGACGGTGCCGGCCCGGCCCTTGAGCGTGGCGCCGATCGCCGCGAGGTCGGTGCCGTTCCTGCCGGTGACCTTGATGATCCAGCCGGTGTAGTCGTAGCCCGGGCCGACGTCGGTCTGGTCGGCCTGCCGCATCCCGCTGGCTGCCGCGGTCAGGCTCAACTTGGGACCATTGCCACGCGCGCCCTCTCGGACACCAACGGCTTCGCGAACCCGGGTCAGGTCCTCGAAGTCGGCAACGGTCATGAACTGGGCATAGCCGGAAAGGTTGGCCGGGGCGTAGGCGTCCCGGGCGAGTTCGAGGTTCAGCGTGCCGGTGAGCCCTTCGCCCACCGGGATCTCCTCGTCGAACTGGCAGGAGACCAGGTGGTCGTCGGAGTAGACGCAGTTGCTGAACCGATCCTTGGTCCGGATCGCGTACGGAAGGTCGAAGACCGCGACGAATCCGGTGATGGTCTTGTCGCCGACGTTGGACACGGCCAGCGGTACCGAAACCTTCCCGCCCGGCTTCGAGGAATGGTCGGTGAACGGCCCGCCGGCCAGGTCGACGCCCTCGCCGATGCGGACCCGCGAGGTGTAGCTGCCCTGCCGCCCGCCCGCAGCCTCGAAGCTGATCACCACGTCGCCGGAGTCGCCGAGCTGCGCGTCCTGGGTAGCGGTCAGGGCCACCCGTTTGGTAACGCCTCGGTAGATCCCGCTGCCGAGCGGCGGCAACTCGTTCAGGGTGACGCCGAAGGACTCCGGGCAGACGAGAACGCCCGGCTCCGGTGTGGCGCACTCCTGCTGGTCAAAGGGGGCAATGGTGATCTTGCCGGCTAGTGAGCGGTAGTCGTACCGCACGGAGACGTCGCTGAGGCTCGTCGGCTCGTCGGCGTACAGAAACAGGCTTCTGACCTTCTCCGAGCCGACGGCCAGGGTGGAGTCCTGGAAGTACGGCTCGATCGTTGCCGCGGCGACGGCGGGGGTTGCCGAGGCAGCGATCAACGCTCCGGCGGCACCCAGCCCCGCGAGCCATCGGATCGAATGCTTGAGCATGGGGGTCCTCCCGATGAGACCGAGGTGGCGCGCTCGTACAACCTAGGGAGACCCCGACACTTTCGATGACCCGGTGCTATCGATATTTGTCGAACGAACCGAACGGCCGGGGACCTCTGCCCCAACGGACAACGGTCCTGGAGCAGGTCAGCGGTAGTCGTCCTCGTCCCCGGTGACCACCCGGGCCTGCTCCATGGCGTCCCAGTCGTCGACCTCCATGCCGCGGTGTGGCTCGCCGTCGACGTCGGCGGGGTCGACCGAGGTGGCCTGTTCGACCGCGTCGGCCGGCTCCGCCTCCGGATCGCGTTCGTCTGCGGCGAGGTGGTCGCCGGGGGTGAAGTCCTCGTCGGGCTGACCCATCGTCCCTCCCGGGGTCTCGGGGCACGGCTCCCACCACCGTACGGGCTGCGTCCGCTCCGCGCCGGCAAGCCGAGTCGGCCGAATCACCCCGGGACGGCGGGAGCCGGTGCCAGGATGGTGCCGTGGGCTTCCTCATCCGACTGGCGATCACCGCGGTCGCGTTGTGGGTGACCACGCTGATCGTGCCCGGGGTGGACGTGCACGGCCGCTCGGGTGGCAACACCGTGCTCACGCTGATCGTGGTGGCGCTCATCTTCGGTGTGATCAACGCCGTGCTCAAGCCGGTGATCAGGGTGGTCGGCTGTGTGTTCTACCTGCTCACCCTCGGCCTGTTCGCCCTGGTGGTGAACGCGCTGCTCTTCCTGCTCACCGACCGGATCGCGCGCGGGCTCGACCTGCCGTTCCAGGTGGACGGTTTCTGGGCGGCGTTCTGGGGAGCGATCGTGATGACCGTGGTCACCTGGCTGATCAGCGTGATCGTGCCGGACCGTCTGGACACCCGGTGAGGGGCTGACACCCCCTCGGTTGGTCCTGCGCACCTCACCTGCGGGATACTGCCGGGCGGAGGACAGCGCGGTCCGGCGCACAGACGAACAACAGCGGCCAGCACGGCCGAGAGTGGTAAGTAAGGAGCACATCACATGCCCATCGCTTCCCCCGAGGCCTACGCGGAGATGCTGGACCGCGCCAAGGCTGGCCGGTACGCGTACCCCGCGATCAACGTGACCTCCTCCCAGACGCTGAACGCGGCGCTCAAGGGCTTCGCCGACGCGGAGAGCGACGGCATCATCCAGGTCTCCACCGGTGGCGCGGAGTACCTGTCCGGTCCCTCGATCAAGGACATGGTCACCGGCGCGGTCGCGTTCGCCGCGTACGCGCACGAGGTGGCCAAGAAGTACTCGGTGAACATCGCCCTGCACACCGACCACTGCCCGAAGGACAAGCTGGACAAGTTCGTACGTCCGCTGATGGGCATCTCGCAGGAGCGCGTGAAGCGCGGCGAGGAGCCGCTGTACCAGTCGCACATGTGGGACGGCTCGGCCGTGCCGGTCGCCGAGAACCTGCAGATCGCTTCCCAGCTCCTCGACGAGGCCGCCAAGGCCAAGATCGTCCTGGAGATCGAGGTGGGCGTCGTCGGTGGTGAGGAGGATGGCGTCGAGAACGCCATCAACGACAAGCTCTACACCACCACCGAGGACGGCCTGGCCATGGTCGAGGCGCTCGGCCTCGGCGAGAAGGGCCGCTACATGGCGGCGCTGACCTTCGGCAACGTGCACGGCGTCTACAAGCCGGGCAACGTCAAGCTCCGCCCCGAGATCCTCAACCAGATCCAGGAGGCGGTCGGTGCCAAGTACGGCAAGGACAAGCCGCTGAGCCTGGTGTTCCACGGCGGCTCGGGCTCCCTGCTCAGCGAGATCCGTGAGGCGCTCGACTACGGCGTGGTGAAGATGAACATCGACACCGACACCCAGTACGCCTTCACCCGGCCCGTCGCCGACCACATGCTGCGCAACTACGACGGCGTGCTGAAGATCGACGGCGAGGTCGGCAACAAGAAGCAGTACGACCCGCGCGCCTGGGGCAAGGCCGCCGAGGCCGGCCTGGCCGCCCGGGTCGTCGAGGCGTGCGAGCACCTGCGCTCCACCGGCACCACGATGACCAAGTAGTTGCTTGAAAGGAAGGGCCCCCTGTCAACAGACGTCTGTTGACAGGGGGCCCTTCCTTTCACGCGGTCAGCAGGCGGACGGCTTCGCGGACGTCGTCGGTGAGGTGGATCGTCGACGACAGGTCACCGAACGGCGAGGCGGCCAGCAGCGGACGCAGCAACGCCTCCACCGGCAGCTCGCGCGTCCAGTAGGAGCGGTCCAGGAAGATGTACGCGCCACTGGCCCCGTCGGTGCCGTAGTAGGTCTTGGTGGCCGCCTGGAACACCTCCTGCACCGTGCCCGCCCGCCCCGGCGCGAACACGATGCCACCCCGGGCGAGGCGCAGGATCGTGTCCTCCCGGATCGCGTTCGAGAAGTACTTCGCGATCCGTCCCGCGAACAGGTTCGCCGGCTCGTGCCCGTACAGCCAGGTCGGGATGGCCAGCCCACCGGCCCGCGCCCAACCGAGGTCGTCGCCCCGCTGGCGGGGTACGCCCGCGTACCGCTGCCGGACCGTCAACGCCACCGCCGTGTACCGGTGGTGGTCGGTGAAGTCGGGCGCGGTGGCCAGCAGGTCGATCGCCGCGGTCAGGTCCGCCGCCGGTCGGTCCGCCAGGTAGGCGCCGAGGTTCGCGGCCTCCATCACCCCGGGACCGCCGCCGGTCACCACCAGCCGGTCGGCCCGCGCCAGCTCCCACCCCAGCACTGCCGCCATCCGGTACGGGGGCTGCCGCGCCGCACCGCGTGCCCGCCCATGATGCCCACCACCGACTGCGACCCGTGGGCGGTCAGCCAGGCCCGGGTGGCGTCACCCAGCGCGTTGTCCACGCCGTGGTCGTGCAGCCGCTGGCCGAGCGCCTCCTTCACGTCCGGCAGCGCGCCGCCGTGCGCCCGGTAGTGCTCGTACACCCGGGTGTCGTACATGCCGGAGAACCCGCCCTCGACGAACCCGGCGGCGAGGTCGTCCGGGGTGTAGAGGTGCGCCGGCTGGGTCGGGTACGGCAGCCCGGAGAACGGCGGCACCACGTTCGCGCCGCGCCGGACCAGGTCGGCGCCGACCTCCCGGGAGGCGAACCGGCAGCCGACGAAGAGAGCGCCGGTGACCTCGACTCCGGTCAGGTCGGGCACCGGGGCGAGGTCGAGGCGTAGCCCCTGCACGGTCAGCCCGGTCAGCCGGCCGGTGACCAGTTGCCGGTCGAATTCGTCCCGGGTCTGGATCTCGTCGGCGTGCAGGTGCGGTTCGATGACGTCGGTGGGTGGTGGGGTCGGCACCGGGCCATCCTGCCCCTTCGGCGGGGTCGGCCAAACCCCGGACGGCCCGGGACGCGACAGGAGCCCGGCGGTCGTGGCCACCGGGCTCCTGCGTAACCGGGTCCTGGGGAGGCTCCGGACCATTAGTTGTAGTGGAAAACACCTGGCGGCGGCATAGGCCGCAGGCGTGATGAACTCCTCAGCCGTTCAGCGGGACGCGTCCGCCGACCCGCTCGCATGTCGCCCTGTCCAGCGGGTTGAATGGGGCGATGCAGAACCTTTTGCCGGAGCCACCGGCCACCCTCCTGCCCGCGAACGACGAGGCCGACGCCGCCCTGGCCGCTGCCCAGGAGGCCGGCACCGACGAGGCGTACGCCGAGGTCGCGGCCCGCTTCCCGACCTTCAGCGCGGCGTGGGGCGCGCTCGCGGCCCGGGCGTTCGCGGCCGGCGCGGTGGTGACGGGCTACGCGTACGCGCGCACCGGCTACCACCGTGGCCTGGACCAGCTCCGCCGCAACGGCTGGAAGGGCCACGGACCCGTGCCGTGGTCCCACGAGCCCAATCGGGGCTTCCTGCGCTGCCTGTACGTGCTCTCCCGGGCCGCCGACGAGATCGGCGAGGCCGACGAGGCGGCCCGCTGCGCCCAGTTCCTGCGCGACTGCGACCCGGCAGCGGCGGACGCGCTCGCCAGCAACTGACCCCGTTCCGACGGCCGGCCCGGCACCGGGCCGGCCGTCGGCTGCTCAGAGCCCTTCGGCGACCGCTGCGGCGATCTTCAGCCAGGCGTCCCGGGTGGCCGCGGAAAGACCGCCGTACCGGATCGGCTCGCCGCTGTCGATGAGCCGCTCGTACGGCGCGAGCAACACCGCCCTGGTGCGAGCCGCGAAGTGCTCCTGGATGGCCGGCAGGTCGATCTCCTTGCGGGACGGCGGCATCGACACCACCGTCACCGCCTGCCGGACCAGCCGCTGCCGGCCGCTCTGCTCCAGGTGGTCCAGCATCCGGGCGGCGGTCTCCGCCGAGTCGTTACGGGCGGACATGGTGACCACGAGCTGGTCGGTGGCGTCCATCGACGCCTGCCAGTTCTGCGCCCGTACGTTGTTCCCGGTGTCCACGAAGATCAGCTTGTAGAACCGGCTGACCACCTCGCGGATCTCGGCGAACGCGGCTGCGGTCAACATCTCGCCGCCGGTGGCCGACTCGTCCGAGGCGAGTACGTCGAACATGCCCTCGCCCTGTGACCGCACGTACTGCGACAGGTCGCCGACCCGCCCGTGCGCGCCCTGGAACTGCCCGAGGTCGCGCAACATGTCGCGCACCGTGCGGGCGTGGAAGTCCTGCTGGGCGCGCATCCCGAGGGTGCCCTGGGTCTCGTTGTTGTCCCAGGCCAGCACGTAGCCGCCGCGCTTCTGACCGAACGTCATGGCGAGCAGCAGGATGGCCACCGTCTTACCCGCGCCGCCCTTCGGGTTGACCACGGTCACCTGCCGCAGCCCGCCGAAGTTGCGGCGCACCATCTCGATGTCCCGCTTGAGCTCCTGCTCGTGCCGCCCCGGAGAGAGCCGGAGCAGGCCCATCTTGTTGACCACCGCCCGTACGCCCATGGTGGCCACCGGGTCGGCGGGCCGGACCTGCCGACGGCGGGCGAAGTCCTCCGCCGTCGGCGCGGCCGTGGTCTCCGGCGTCCATGTGGCGTCCGGGTAGCCCGTGGCCGGCACCCGCGCCACCGGGTCGGTCTCCTGGTACTGCTGCGGCGGGCCCGGTGGAGTGCCCGCCGCGCCCTGCTGCCAGGGCGGCGGATACCAGCCCGGCGACGGGGGAACGGCCCCGGCGGCGGGGTCGGCACGGCGTCCTGCTGCGGTGGTTCCGCCGGGCCGGCCTGGCCGGGGATCGCCGCCTGACCGCCGTAGACCTGCCCCGCGTACGTCTGCCCCGCCGCGCCGCCGCTGTCGACGGCGGGTGTCGGCGCTGGCGGAACCGGCGGGGTGGGGATCGGTGGCGGCGGGATGTCGACCTGCTCCGGTGCCGACGGGGTCGGGCTGGCCGGTCGCTGCGGTGGATACGCCCAGGGTGATTCGGTCGCGGGCCGAGCGGCCCCGACGGCAGGCGCGGTCTCCCCGCCACCCTGCGACACCGGTTCCGCGGCCGGCCCTGCTGCGGTCGGGCCGGCCTTGCCCGCGTCCATTGCGGCTGGACCGGCAGCCGTGCCAGGGCTTGCGGTGGCCCCTACCTCGGCGGCTAGGACCGGCGGGCGGTCCAGGGAGAACGGCAGGTCCAGGTCCACGCCGCCGGACGGCCCGGGGACCGGGCCGGTGCCGGAGCCGTCCGGTGGCCCCGCCTCGGGCGGGCTGCCGGCTGCTTCAGTCGAGGCGGCAGTCGGTCCGGCGACGGTGCCTGCCGCTTCCGGTGCGGCACCGGCCGCCCCGGTGCCGGTTGCGCCGTTCGCGCCGCCGGGCGACGCGGCGGTGGCCGCCGGGTTCGGCGTGGCGCTGCCGGTGGGCGCAGTGCCGGGCCCGATGAGCCCGCCCACCGCGGGCGGTAGCGGTGGCGTCGGCGGTGCGGGCGGCGCCGAAGGAGCGGGCGACGTCGTCGACGCGGGTGACGCGGCCGGCGGGTCGGCCGGAGGCCAGCTCGGTTGCGCCGGCGCCCAGCCCGTGCCCGGCCCGCCCGGCCCGTTCGCGCCCCAGCCGGTCGGCGGTGGCACCGCCCCGGTCAGCGACGGATAGTCCGACGGAGACGGCGGCGGCAGGGCCGCCGCGCCCGGCTGCCCGGGGACGCCCGGACGGCCGACCGACGGCGCCGTGATCGGTGGTGCGGCGACCGGCGGCGACACGGCCGCCGGCGCGGACTGCGACGGGGCGACCCGCTGCTCGGCGACCGCCGCCCACGGCGGTACCACCTCTGCGCCCTGCTCGGCCGGATCCGGCGGCCACAGTGGTTCGATGTCCCGCTCCGGCACCGGCTGCTGGCCGGGCACCTGCGCCCGGTCGGCGTTCTTGTCCATTACGGTTCCTCCCCAGTCCTCCTGCGAGGATAGGCCCACCGGCCGACCGGGGCCGGTCGGCGCAACGGGGGTCAGACCACCCAGACCGCCCACGCACCCGGTTCGACCCACCACGAACGCTTGCGGGTCAGCTCACCCTCGACGCCGTCGTCGAGGTAGGGCACCTTTCCCTCGCGGGGCAGCACCGACACTGCCCGTCCGCGAGCCCGCCGCACTTCGAGGCGTACCCGCTTGCGACCCCACGCCGACCTGACGACCACCGGAACGGCCACCGCGACCTCGACCCGGCCGTCCGCCGGGTCCGGCGCGGCCAGCAACGTCACCTCGTCGAGCGACGCGTACCCGCCGGCGTTGCCGACCGCGCAGGCCAGCAACGGTTCGTCACCGTTCGTGAGGACGGTGTCGTCGACCTCCACCCGGGCCCGCCATTGCAGCGGCCGACCCGCGTCGTCGGCGGCCCCGAACAGGGCGCCGTCCAGGGTCACCGAGCCGCCGTCGTTGCGCAGCAGATCCAGCCGACGCGGCGTGCCGTCGAGCACCGCGGCCGCCACGGCCGCCGGGTCGCGGGGCAACCCGAGCTGCGCGGCCAGGTCCCGCTGGGCGCCGCCGCGCGCCGGGTCGAGCGGGAGTACGGCGACCGGCGGCAGGTCGGGCAGGGTCCGATCGTCGCGCAGGTCAGCCGGGCGACGGCTCGGCGCTGGCGCGTACCGCCGAACGAGCCGGCGCAGCACGGCGCGCAACTGACCGTCGCTGGCCGTGGCGACGACCAGCCGGGTCTTGCCGTCCGTGTCCGGCCAGGTGAGGCCGTCCGGACGGGCCGGGCCGTCGAGCTGCGCGAGTACGGCGTCGATCTCCGCGTCCGAGCGGGCGGTGACCATCTGCACCCGGGCACCCCGGGCGGTCAGCGCGTCGGCGCAGGCCAGCACCGGCACCCGGGGCCGGTCGGTGGCGCAACTGTCGGCGTCAGCCGGCGTCGGTCCGGTTCCGTCGACGCCCGCGCCGGTCGCGTCCGCGCCGCCGCAGCAGGCCTCGCCGCTGCCGCACCCGCCGGAAGCGTCCCGCTCCGACGAAAGGGTGAGCAGCACCACGTCGTACACCGAAGGAGCCTCCCGCCTCTCGACGCGACCCCTGCCGGTCGCGCCGTCACTACTTGTTAACCTGACACCCCGGGCTCGCCAACCGGTCGCCATCTGGCACCCGAGCCTTCTGGAGGCGGAAGAGATGCCAGCGATCGTGCTCATCGGCGCTCAGTGGGGCGACGAGGGCAAGGGCAAGGTTACCGACCTGCTGGGTGAGCGGGTCGACTACGTCGTGCGCTACTCCGGCGGCAACAACGCCGGGCACACGGTGATCACCCCGGACGGCCAGAAGTACGCGCTCCACCTGATGCCCTCCGGGGCGCTCTCGCCGAGCGCGATGATCGTCATCGGCAACGGCGTGGTCGTCGACCCGAAGGTGCTCCTCGCCGAGATCGACGGTCTCGCCGAGCGTGGCGTGGACGTGTCCCGGCTGCGGATCTCCGGTGACGCGCACCTCATCATGCCGCACCACCGGGCACTGGACCGGGTCGTCGAGCGGTACCTCGGCTCGTCCCGGATCGGTACCACCGGTCGGGGCATCGGCCCCGCGTACGGCGACAAGGTCGCCCGGATGGGCATCCGACTCCAGGACCTGCTCGACCCGGGCATCCTGCGCAAGAAGCTGGAACTCGCGCTGCGCGAGAAGAACCAGATGCTGTTCAAGGTCTACAACCGCAAGGCGATCGACCTCGAGGCCACCGTCGAGGAGTACCTGGAGTACGCGGAGCGGCTCAAGCCGTACATCGCCGAGACCCGGGCCATGCTCTGGGACGCCCTGGACCGGGACGAGACGGTGCTGTTGGAGGGCGCGCAGGCCACCATGCTGGACATGGACCACGGCACGTACCCCTTCGTGACCTCGTCCAACCCGACCGCCGGTGGCGCCTGCGTGGGCGCCGGCATCCCGCCGACCGCGATCAACCAGGTGATCGCGGTGAGCAAGGCGTACACCACGCGGGTCGGCTCCGGGCCGTTCCCGACTGAACTGTTCGACGCCAACGGCGCGCACCTGCGCAAGATCGGCGCGGAGTACGGCACCACCACCGGCCGGGAACGCCGGTGCGGGTGGTTCGACGCCGTGGTGGCCCGGTACGCCTGCCGCCTCAACGGTGTCACCGACCTGGTCATCACCAAGCTTGACGTGCTCACCGGGCTGCCGAAGGTGCCGATCTGCGTCGGTTACGAGATCAACGGCAAGCGGGTCGACGACATGCCGATGAGCCAGACGGACTTCCACCACGCCACCCCGGTGTACGAGGAGCTCGACGGGTGGTGGGAGGACATCACCAAGGCCCGCACCCCCGAAGACCTGCCCGAGAACGCCCGCCGCTACATCGCGAGGGTCGAAGAACTCTGCAACACGAGGGTGAGCGTCATCGGCGTAGGCCCAGGCCGAGACGAAAACGTAGTCCAACACCCCCTCCTCCCCTAACCCCCCGCCGCCCGCCCCCGGGTCCGGCCCCCGTGTCCTGCCCCGTTGATCAAGAGGTTTGCGTCAATTCCGAGCCGATTTCTGACGCAAACCTCTTGATCAACGGAGATCGGGCGTGCGGGTTATCCACAGGGCGCCGGGGGTTATCCACAGGGGCTTTGGTATGGGTGCCGCGGTGGGCAGGGTGTGGGGGTGGGACCACACCAGGTGCTTCGTGATGTAGCGGCCGGGCAGGACGGGATCGTCACCCTGACGCAGGCCCTGCGCGCCGGGCTGACGAGAGACAGGTTCGACAGTTGTGTCGGTCCGGCAGGTGGCAGGGGATCCTGCGCGGGTGCTACGTCCCGGAGGCAGAGTCGTCCGACTCGACGCTGCGGCGCGCCCGCATCCGGGCGGCGACCGAGAGCCTCGGGCCGACCGCCTTCGCGGTTCTCGACACCGCGCTCGAGGTGCACGGCATCGCCGGTCTGCGCCGGACGACGCAGGTTCACGTATCGGTGCCCGTCGACGGGCCTCGGCCTCAGCGCGCGCCGGCGCCCTGGCTGGTCGTACACCAGTTGACCGTCGGTACCGGCGACATCGTCACGGTCGCTGGTGTCCGGGCGACCTCCCCGCTCCGCACGATCTCGGACGTCATTCTGCGTGCTGACCGGTACTCGGCGGTCTCCGTTGTCGACTCGGCGCTCCACCAGGGTCTCGTCACGCCGGCCGACCTCAACGTGATCCCGCGTCTGGTTCGGGGGCGACGGGGCGCGGTCGCGGCGCGACCATGGCTGGCGGAGGCGGACGGGCGAGCCCAGTCGCCCCTGGAGACGCGTTCCCGACTCCGCTGCGTCGACGGTGGGGTGCCGCCGGACGCCTTGCAGTTGGAAGTGCGCGACGATGACGGATACCTGCTCGGTATCGGCGACCTCGGTTGGCGCGCGCCGAGGGTGATAGCGGAGGCCGATGGTCGCACCGCCCATGACACCCCGGAGGCGGCCTTCGCTGACCGCCGCCGTCAGAATCGCCTGGTCAACGCGGGCTGGACGATCCTCCGTTTCACCTGGCAGGACACCCTGCGCCCCGACTACATCCCCTGGACCGTCCGCAAGGCGATCATGAGGAACCAGGACCAACCGCGTCGATCAAGAGGTTCGCGTCAGATTCGCGCCTCTTCCTGACGCAAACCTCTTGATCACCGGGAGGCAGCGGGGGTGGGGGTGGGGTGGGCGGGGTGGCGGCGGGGATCGGGGGTGGGGAGGGGTGGGCGGTAGGATGGCGCGTTGTGCGGGTTCTCTTGGTGGGTGGTGGAGGGCGTGAGCATGCGCTTGCCCTCGGGTTGGTTCGCGATTCGGCTGTCGACGCGCTGATCGCCGCTCCAGGTAATCCGGGGATCGCCGAGGTCGCCGAGGTGAAGACCGTTGCCGCGACCGATCCGGCCGCCGTGGCGGCGCTGGCGGTGGAGACCGCAGCCGACCTGGTGGTGATCGGGCCGGAGGCGCCGCTGGTCGCCGGTGTCGCCGATGCCGTACGCGCCAAGGGCATCGCCGTTTTCGGCCCGTCGGCCGAGGCCGCCCAGTTGGAGGGTTCGAAGGCGTTCGCCAAGGACGTGATGACCGCCGCCGGCGTGCCGACCGCCCGGGCGTACGTCTGCACGGACGAGGAGAGCACCGCGCGTGCGCTCGACGAGTTCGGCGCGCCGTACGTGGTGAAGGACGACGGTCTCGCCGCCGGCAAGGGCGTGGTGGTGACCGACGACCGGTCCGCCGCGCTGGCGCACGCCGCCGAGTGTGGCCGGGTCGTGGTCGAGGAGTTCCTCGACGGTCCGGAGGTCAGCCTGTTCGTGGTCACCGACGGCGAGGCGGCCCTGCCGCTGCTGCCCGCGCAGGACTTCAAGCGGATCGGCGACGGCGACACCGGCCCAAACACGGGTGGCATGGGCGCGTACGCGCCGCTGCCGTGGGCACCGCCGGGCCTGGTCGACGACGTGATGCGCGACGTGGTCCACCCGACGCTGGCGGAGTTGCGCCGCCGGGGCACGCCGTTCGCGGGCCTGCTCTACGTCGGCCTGGCGATGACCGCCGCCGGCCCCCGGGTGATCGAGTTCAACGCGCGCTTCGGTGACCCGGAGACCCAGGTGGTGCTCGCGCTGCTGGAGACTCCCCTGGGTGGGTTGTTGCACGCGGCGGCCACCGGCACGTTGGCCGAGCACCCGCCGCTGCGCTGGCGGGACGGCGCCGCCGTCACCGTGGTGCTCGCCGCGCAGGGCTACCCGGCCGCGCCGCGCACCGGCGATGTGATCACCGGCGCGGACCGGCCGGGCATCATCCACGCGGGCACCGCCCGTCGGGCCGGCGACGGCGCGTTGCTGTCCGCCGGCGGCCGGGTTCTCTGTGGTACGGCCACCGGGCGCGACCTCGCGGCTGCCCGGGACGCGGCGTACGCGCTGGTGGACGGGGTGGAGTTGGCGGGCTCGCAGCACCGCACCGACATCGCCGCCGCCGCGATCGACGGCCGGATCACGATTCCCGGCTGAAGCCGTTGGCCGCTCCGGCATTGGCCGGCCCAGCGCGGCCAGCGTCGAGGTCGACGAGCTGAAGCCGCTTCTCGGCGTGGGTCAGGCCGGGGTCGTCGAATCCACGCCCCGACGCCGGATCGGGGCGCGTCGCCACCACGTCAGGCACCGCCACGCCCACTCGACCGGGCCGTACCGGAACGACCGCAGCCAGAGCACGCTCCACACCGCCTGGACGATGATGATGGCGACGGTCAGTCCCACGATTCGGGGCAGGTCGCGGGTGCTGTCGATGCCCAGCGGTGGACCGGCGAGCAGGAACAACGCGGTGGCGCTCAGGTAGTTCGTCAGGGCCATCCGGCCCATCGGCGACAACACCGCGGACAGCGCCGGTCCGACCCGCGTGTGTAGCAGCAGCACCAGACCGCAGCAGTACGCGAGGCCGGTGGCGATGCCGGCGAGCGGGGGTAGCAGGCTCACGCCGCCGCCTGGCCCGCCGAGGACGTTGACGAACGGCAGGTCCACCTCGCGGAGGGTCAGCACGATCCAGGTCACCGCGAGCGCGGCGAGGACGACGAACGCGGTCGCCACCCGGGCGACGCGACGATCGAGCGCGGCCGGCACGCCCAGCTCTGCCAGCGCGTAGCCGAGGGCGAGCAGGCCCGGGATGGGCCCGTAACCGACGACGAGTTGCGCGCCGACGAGCAGCAGCAGTACCGCGACGACGAGGGCCGCGCGCCCGCCGAGGTAACTCAGCGGCAGCAGTACGAGAAGACCGGCCAACGCGTACGCGGTCAGTGCCTCGCCGGGGTGGACGACGAAGTGCGCGAGACCGATCAGCAGGAGGACGACCAGT
This sequence comes from Micromonospora sp. CA-246542, assembly GCF_050942905.1. Lineage (NCBI taxonomy): Bacteria > Bacillati > Actinomycetota > Actinomycetes > Micromonosporales > Micromonosporaceae > Micromonospora > Micromonospora sp. CA-246542. Next base: position 168,346 of record NZ_CP192040.1, read on the forward strand.
CGGCGGGCGAGCACCACGCGGGGCCGGGTGGTCCGGGTCGCGGCGCGTCGGAGGAAGATGCCGAAGCCGACACCGAACAGGATCGAGAAGATCGGATAGAACCGCTCGTAGAAGAGCAGTTGCACCGCCTCGGGTAGCTGCGACGAGGTGCCGGCCGCCTCGCCGCGGAAGACGACCTGCTGGTAGATGTTGATGATCAGGATGCCGCAGAGCGCGAAGCCGCGCAGCGCGTCCAGCGCGCCGATCCGTGGCCCGACGGTGGAGACGTCGGTCGATTCCGGTGGCCGGTCAGTCGTCCGTACCGATTCGGTCATGGGTCGATCCCACCGTGGGGCCGCCGAGCGTCGTCAGCGGAGAAAGTCGTGACCGCTACCTCCTTTCGTCGTATGCCGGTCGTGGTTCGTCGGGTCCCCGCACGCGTGGCGGGCCGTTTTCCGGGCGCCCCGTTACCCTGCTGCCATGGGCCGAGACCGGGTGTTCCGGGTCGCCGTGGACGTGCTGTTGGCGCTTCTGGCGACAGCGGCCGGCGGTGGGCTGGAACTGGCGGATCGGGACGTCGACACCAAGCTGATCGCCGCACCCACCTGGGCCTACGTGGCCGCTCAGGTGGCCGCCGCGCTCATGCTGCTGATGCGTCGGCAACGCCCGTACACCGCCGCGCTGACCATCGCCGGGATCAGCCTCTTCGCGCCGGCCTGGGCGGCCGTCCTCGTTCCGTATGCCGTCACGGCGTACGGCCGGGGTCGACGGTGGCGACAGTGGACGGTGCTCGGGCTGCTGACGGTGGCGTTCCTGGCGGGGGCGAGCGCGTGGTCGATCGACGACCCGTTCACCGCGCCGACCGTCATCCTCGCCGCAGCGGTTCTGGGCATGTACGTCCGGGCCCGGCGGAGCCTGCTGGCGGAGTTGACCGACCGGGCGGAGCGGGCCGAGCGGGAGCGCCTGCTCCTGGCCGATCAGGCGCGCGCCGAGGAACGGGTGCGGCTCGCCGCCGAGATGCACGACGTGGTGACCCACCGGATCAACCTCATGGTGTTGCAGGCGGGCGCGCTTCGGGTCACCACCACCGATCCGACGGCCCGGGCGGCGGCCGAGGAACTGCGGGCGACCGGCTGCCAGGCCTTGACCGAGCTGCGCGACCTGGTTGGGGTGCTGCGGGGCGAGGACGGACACCCACGGGTCGATCCGGTCCCGGACGACACCCCCGAGTTGGTCCGGTTGGTCGACGACTCCCGTGCGGTCGGTCTACCGGTGCGGCTCGCCGAAGTCGGCGACCCGGAGGGACTCTCGGCGACGGTACGCAGAACGCTGTTCCGGCTGGTCCAGGAGTCGCTGACGAACGTGCACAAGCACGCGCCGGGTGCCACCGCCACCGTGTCGATCGAGTACGGCGGGCAGACGGTGCTCGTCACGGTGTCGAACACCCCGGCGGGTCGGTCACCCGACGGTGCCCTGGCTGCCGCCGGTGGTGGCACCGGCCTGGCCGGCTTGCGGCACCGCGTCGAGGTGCTCGGCGGGACCTTCGCGGCCGGACCGACGGGGTCGGGTGGCTTCGCCGTTCACGCGACGCTGCCGGTGCGGGTGTCGACGGCGGTGCGGTCGTGATCCGGGTACTCGTCGTCGACGACGAGCGGATGGTCTGTGCCCACCTGCGCACGATCCTCGGGTCCGCGCCGGACCTGACGGTCGTCGGCGAGGCGTACGACGGGGCGGACGCGGTGGAGGCCTCGGTCCGACTACGCCCCGACGTGGTGCTGATGGACCTGCGGATGCCGGGCGTCGACGGGATCAGCGCCACCGAGCGGATCATGACGCTGCCGTCGCCGCCACGGGTTCTGGCCCTCACCACGTTCGACCTGGACGACTACGTGACCGGCGCGCTCCGGGCCGGCGCGGTCGGCTTCCTGCTCAAGTCGACGTCGCCCGACGATCTGCTCGCCCTGGTACGGGTGGCGGCGGCCGGGCACACGGTGCTCTCCGCGGTGGCGGCTGACCGCCTCGTCGCGCAGACGGCGCGGAGCCAGCGTGCCCGTGACCTGCTTCTGTCGCTCACCGAGCGCGAGGTGGAAGTGCTGGAGAGCCTCGGGGCCGGCCGATCGAACCAGCAGATCGCCCGCCGCCTGCACCTGTCCGAGGCCACCGTCAAGGGCTACGTCTCCCGGCTCCTGGTCAAGCTCGGTTGCGCCAACCGGACCCAGGCGGCGCTGCTGGCGCAGGAGGCGGGTCTGGGCCCACGTCGGTGAGGCCGTCGGCGCACCCGGCTGATCAGCCGTAGTAGCGGCGCAGCTCGCGCGCGAGGACCTTGCCGGTGGCGTTGCGGGGCAGGTACTTCACGTAGACCACGTCCCGGGGTACGGAGTAGCGGGCCAGGTAGTGCCGGACGTACTCGCGGACCGCCTCGGGGTCGAGCGTCTCGCCGGGGTGCAGGGCGAGGAACGCGGCCAGTCGCTGGCCGTACTCGGGGTCGGGTACGCCGATCACGGCGGCCTCGCGTACCTGCGGTAGCTGGGCGAGCAGGTCCTCCACCTCGGACGGGAACACGTTCTCGCCCCCGGAGACGATCATGTCGTCGGCCCGGCCGTCCACGAAGAGCAGCCCGTCGGGGTTGAGCCGGCCGAGGTCGCCGGTGTCGAGCAACCCGTCGCGGGTCTCCCGGGTGGCACCCGAGGTGTAACCCTCGAAGAGCATCTCGTTGCCGACGAAGATGCGCCCGACCTGCCCCTGCGGCACCGGTTGGCCGGCGTTGTCGAGCAGTTCCAGTCGGGTGCCGTGCGGTGGCCGGCCGGCCGTGGTGGGTGCCTGGCGCAGGTCCGCCGGGTTCGCGATGGACGCCCAGGAGACCTCGGTGGATCCGTACAGGTTGTAGAGGACGTCCCCGTACGCGTCCATGAACTTCGGTGCGAGCCCGCCGGGCAGGGCCGATCCGCTGACCGCGACGACCTTGAGCGTGGGGCGCGGGTCCGGCGGGGGCACCTCCAGCAGCCGCTGGAGCATCACGGGTACGGCGAAGAGGGCGTCGCAGCGGTGGGTGACCAGGGCGGCGAGCGTGGCGGCCGGGTCGAAGCGGCGGTGTAGCACGATGGTGGCCCGCAGCGCGAAGCACACCTGGAGCGCGGCGAATCCCCAGGTGTGGAAGATCGGGGCGGCGATCAGCACCCGGTCCTTCGTGTGCAGGGGTATGCGGTCGATGATGGACACGAGCGGCCCGAAGCCGCTGGGTGTGGGACGGCGGGCGCCCTTGGGAGCGCCGGTGGTGCCCGAGGTCAGCACGATGATCCGGCCGTCGCGTTCCGGCGGGTGCAGCTCGCCCGGTAGCGCCCCGGCCACCAGTTCCTCACGGGCACGCTCGTCGAGGCGGGGCAGTTCGGCGGGCAGGCCGAGGACCCGTTCGGCGAACTCGTCGTCGTGCACCAACAGCCGCAGCCGTTGTTCCTCGGCGACGGTCGCCAGTTGGGCGGCGGAGAGGCCCGTGTTGACGAGCACCGCGTCGACGCCGAGCAGCGTCGCCGCGACGATCGTCTCGATGAGTCCGTGGTGGTTGCGGCAGAGGACGCCGATCCGGTCGCCGGGTTGTACGCCGAGCCCGGCCCGCATCGACCGGGCCATCCGCTCAGCCCGGTCGAGGAGTGCCTGGTAGGTCAGCTCGCCGCCGTCCTCGTCGATGATCGCCGGTCGTCCGGGGTCGCGGGCGGCCGCCTGGCGTAGTTCGCCGGCGAGGCTCCATCCCCAGGTACGCAACGCGTTGAGCTGCGAGGCGATCCGGACCGGGCGGCCCGGGGTGAGCAGACCGCGACGGGTCAGCGTGGTGACGACGAACGGCAGGTCCATGCCGCAGACCTCCTTGGGGGTGGTACGCGGACAGCCCCATCCGGCGGGGCGTCTTCCTTGATCATGCACCCGACGCGCCGGGCGGCCCAGCCGACGTCGGCGTGGGGTGACGTAGTCGGCACGGTTAGGCAGGAGCAAGATCGCCGGGTACGGGTCTGGCGGCACCGACCTGGGCACGCGCCGACCGGTCGGGCCGCCGGCCGGAGCGGCCGCCGACCCGACGCTGGTCGGGGCGCGAGGAGCGGAGGGTCAGCGGATCTGCATGCCGGAGATCGCTCGGGAGATGACCAGTCGCTGGATCTCGGACGTACCCTCGAAAATGGTGTAGATCTTGGCGTCGCGGTACCAGCGCTCGACCGGGTGGTCGCGCAGGAACCCGGCGCCGCCGAGCAGTTGTACGGCCTTCTCGGTGACGGACACCGCGACCTCGCCGGCCTTGAGCTTCGACATCGAGCCCTCGCCCGCGGTGAACGGGCGGTTGTTGCGGCCCATCCAGGAGGCCCGCCAGACCAGCAGTCGCGCGGCGTCGATCTCCATCCGCATGTCGGCCAGCGCGAACGCGACGGCCTGGTTCTCGATGATCGGCCGTCCGAACTGGACCCGGTCCTTGGCGTAGTCGAGGGCGTACTCGTAGGCGGCGCGCGCCACGCCGAGTGCCTGCGCGCCAACGGTGGGTCGGGTCAGCTCGAAGGTACGCATCGCGGCCTGCCCGGTGGCGCGTTGCCCGGAGCGGGCCCGGGCCAGGCGTTCGTCCAGGGCGTCCTTGCCGCCGAGCAGGCAGCGGCCGGGCACGCGTACCTCGTCGAGGAAGACGTCGGCGGTGTGTGACGCGCGCAGGCCGAGCTTGCGCAGCTTGCGGGTCGCGGCCAGGCCGGGCGTGCCCGGCGGTACGACGAACGCCGCCTGACCGCGCGAGCCGAGCGTGGGATCCACGGAGGCGGTGACCACGTGCACTCCGGCGATGCCGCCGTTGGTGGCGTACGCCTTCTGGCCGGTGAGCACCCACTCGTCGGTGGCCTCGTCGTGGACGGCCCGGGTGCGCATCGCGCTGACGTCGGAACCGGCCTCGGGTTCGCTGCTGCAGAACGCGGCGACGGCGGGCGAGTCGACGTCGCCGAAGCACTGCGGCACCCACTCGACCAGCTGGTCCGGGGTGCCGGTGCCGTAGATGGCGGCGACGGCGAGCGAGGTGCCGAAGATGCTCAGGCCGATGCCGGCGTCACCCCAGAAGAGTTCCTCGCTGGCGATGGGCAGGGACAGTCCGGTCGGGTCGGCCCAGCAGGTGGCGAGGAACTCGAAGCCGTAGAGGCCGACCTTGGCGGCCTCCTGGATCACCGGCCACGGGGTTTCCTCGCGTTCGTCCCACTCGGCGGCGGCCGGGCGCACGACCTCGGCGGCGAAGCCGTGCACCCAGTCGCGTAGATCCCGCTGTTCCTCGTTCAGGTCGAGCGAGAACTCGGCCATGTCAGGCCTTGGGGATGTCGAACAGGTTGGCGATGTTGGCGGCGAGGCCGAGGTCGCCCTTCGCCTTCAGCTTGCCGGTCATGAACATCATGACCGGGTTGGCGCCGCCGGAGACGATCTTCAGGAACTCGACCGGGCCCATGGTGAGGCTGAGCTTCGGGTCGTGCTGCGGGGTCTCGTTCACCTCGCACTTGCCGTCGGCGATGGCCACCTCGTAGGTGTCGCTGCCGCCGTCCGGGCGACCGGTGATGATCCAGTGGATGACCGCGTTGGTGGAGCCGGCCCGGTCCGCGCGGAACAGCGACGGCATCCGGCCGAACACCTCACCGAGGACCTTGCCGCGCAGCTCGCCGGCCATCACCTGGGCGATCTTGTCGTCCGGGGTGGACTTGACCAGCTGGGCGAACTCCTTGGGCCCGACGTTGGCGAAGTTGGCCGGGTCGAAGTCAGTCATGAGACGCGCCTTCCGGAAGATTTGGCTACTCGTGCGTAACCCTACGCACGAGTAGGTATGCTCGCAAGGTGTCCACGCCTCCCGCGTTCAAGCGCCTGCCGCGCGCCGTACGCGAGCAACAGATGCTCGACGCGGCCGTGAAGGTCTTCTCCCGGCGCGGCTTCCACGCCGCCAGCATGGACGAGATCGCGGAGGACGCCGGCATCTCCAAACCCATGGTGTACGCGTACCTCGGCACCAAGGAGGAGCTCTTCGTCGCCTGCCTGCACCGGGAGGGGACCCGGATGATGCAGGCCATCGCCGGTGCCGCCGCCCCCGACCTGCCGGCCGACGAGCGGCTGTGGCGTGGGCTGAAGGCGTTCTTCGGCTTCGTGGGCGCACACCGCGACGGCTGGGCGGTGCTCTACCGGCAGGCCCGCGGCGAACAGCCGTTCGCCGGTGAACTGGCCACCATGCGCGCCCGGCTGGTCGAGGTGGTCGCCGGGATGCTCGACCACGCGCTGCGCGAGGAGGGTCGCGAGATCGCGCCCACCGACCTGGAGGTCGTCGCGTACGCCCTGGTCGGCGCGACCGAGTCGCTGGCCGACTGGCTCGCCGACCACCCGGAGGCCGACCCGGAGAAGACGGCCACCCGGATGATGAACGTGGCCTGGCTCGGCGCCGCCCAGCTTCTGCACGGCGTCACCTGGCGTCCGCCGGTCGACTGACGGCCTCGGCGGAGAAAGCCTCGGTGTCCGGCGTCGCACGGCGGCGGTTGCGCAGCCAGCGGGCCACCTCGACCACCACCGTCACCGTCAGGGCCAGGCCCAGACCGAGCAGGAGACCCCGGAGAGGGTCCTGCTCGAACGCCAGCCCGCCGACGTAGCCGACGAGCGCCGAGTAGAGCCCCCACGAGCCGGCGGCGAGCGCGTCGAAGGCCAGGAAACGTCGCCGGGGGAACCGCACCGCACCCATGGTGAGGGTGACTGCGGTCCGGCCGCCCGGTACGTAGCGGGCCACGGTGAGGATCAGACCACCGCGCGTCGCGATGCCCCGACGGGCCCGGTCGATGGCCCTTGCGCGTCGGCCGTCGGGCGGCAGCCGGCCGAGCAGTCGCGCTCCGCCGCCCCGCCCGATGGCGTACGAGACGTGGTCGCCGACGAGCGCCCCGGCGGCGGCCACCAGGATGACCGCGGGCAGGTACGGCGTTCCCGAGGCGGCGAACACCCCGGCCGTGATCACCGCCGTCTCGCTCGGCACCACCGGAAAGAAGCCGTCGAGCACCGCGATCGCGAAGAGCGCCAGGTACACCCAGGGCGAGGACATCGTGTCGTGCAGCAGGTCGAGCAGATCCATGATCCTGATGCTGCTGTCCGGGGCGGCCCCCGCCATCGGCCAGTGGTCAGGCGGGCGACACTACTTAGGTAGCTGTCGGCCCGGACGACGACTCAGGGTGTTCCCCCACCGCACCCCCGTCCTGTGCCGTGAGGCGGGCCGGCCCGTCCACCAAGCCCTACGCTCGCTGCGTGGCATCCACCACCGTCACCGTCCGGCGGGCCCTCCAGCGGTACGCCCCGGTGCGGCTCGCCGTCCGGCGGTACGCCTCGCTGCTGCTCGCGGTCGTGGTCGGGGGAGCGGTGTGGGCCAGCGCCGCGGGTGACCTCGGGGTCCGCTCGCCCCTGCCGGGCGTCGTCACGCTGGTCCTCGCCGTCGCCTCCGGCTGGGCCAGCGGCGCCGTCCGTACCCGTCGCTGGCCGTTGTTCCTGGTCGCGGCGGTCGGTTGGCTGGTGCTCGCGGCCGCGGCGGCCGGGGTGGTCGCCTCGTACCAGGCGGGGGTGCGGCTGCGGGGCCGCCGACTCGCCGGCTACCTCGTCGGCGTCGCCGTGGTGCTCGGCGGTGGGGTCGTCGTCGGGCAGCAGGTGGGCGGCGTACGCCGGATCACCACCGCCACCACCGGCAACGTGCTTCTGCTCGCCGTCTGCCTGGTCGGGCTCCCGTTGCTCTTCGGCCTCTGGATCCGTGCGCGTCGGGACACTCTCGCCGCTCTGCGGGACCGGGCCGAACGGCTGGAGCGCGAGCGGGAGGCCCACGCCGACCGGGTCCGCGCCGAGGAGCGGACCCGGATCGCGCGGGAGATGCACGACGTGGTGGCGCACCGGGTCTCGCTCATGGTCGTGCACGCCGGGGCCCTGGAGGTGACCGCCGCGAACCCGGCGACCGTCGAGACCGCCGCGCTCATCAGGACGACCGGCCGGGCGGCGCTCACCGACCTGCGTGAGGTGCTGGGTGTCCTCCGACAGGCCGAGGCAGCGGTGTTGCCGGAGCGAGGGCTCGACGCGCTGGACGAGCTGATCGGGGAGTCCCGTGCCGCCGGTCTGCGGGTGTCCCGGGAGGACGAGGGCGCGCCGACCGCACTACCCGCGACGTTGGGGCGCACCGCGTACCGGGTCGTCCGCGAGGCGTTGACGAACGTGCGCAAGCACGCGGCCGACGCGGAAACGGTCGTTCGCCTGCGCTTCCTCCCCGACGGGCTGGAGGTCGTCGTGCGCAACGGTCCGTCGGCGGGCGGGCCGGAGCTGCCCGGTGCCGGGCAGGGCCTGCTCGGGCTGCGGGAGCGGGTGGAACTGCTCGGCGGGCGGCTGGACGCGACGCCCGTCGACGGCGGTTTCCTGGTCCGGGCCCTGCTCCCGCTGGTGGGTGTGGCGTGATCCGGGTGCTGGTCGTCGACGACGAGCAGCTCGTCCGCACCGGGCTGCGGCTGATCCTCGAGGCGGCGAAGGACATCACCGTGGTCGGCGAGGCGGCGAACGGGGCCGGCGCGCTGGAGCAGGCCCACCGGTTACGCCCCGACGTGGTGCTGCTCGACGTGCGGATGCCGGGCGTGGACGGGCTGACCGTCGCGCCGGAGATGGTCGCCGCCGGCCCGAAGGTGATCATGCTGACCACCTTCGACCTCGACGAGTACGTGCACGGGGCGCTGCGTGCCGGTGCGGTCGGCTTCCTGCTCAAGGACACTCCGCCCCACGAGTTGGCCGCCGCCGTCCGTACGGTGGCCGCCGGGCACGCGATGCTGGCCCCGACGGTGACCCGGCGGCTGATCAGCTCGTTCGCCGAGCGAGGGCCGGCCCGTCGGGACGCGGCTCGCGAACGGCTCGCCGCGCTCACCGGACGGGAGCTGGAGATCGTGCGGGAGGTGGCACGCGGGCACGGCAACGCGGAGATCGCCAGGCGGCTGACGATGAGCGAGGCCACCGTGAAGGCGCATGTCAGCCGGGCGCTGGCGAAACTGCACGTGGGCAATCGAGTGCGGTTGGCGATCCTGGTGCACGACGCCGACCTGCTGTGACGTCCGGAGGACGGGCGGCGATCACCGGCGGGAGGCCGCGCGCCGGTGTGCCTGGCGGCGCAGCCACCGGATCCCCTCCAGGCCGAAGGTGATGACGAGGGAGACCCCCACCCCGACCAGTACGCCCTTCACCGGATCCCGCTCGAAGGCCAGCCCGCCGAAGTATCCGAGCAGGCCGCAGTACACGGCCCAGGTGAACGCCCCGATGCTGTCGTAGAGCAGGAACGCGCGGCGGGAGTAGCCCACCGCGCCCATGGTGAGGGTGACGGCGGTCCGGCCGCCCGGGACGTACCGGCTGGTGGTCAGGATCATTCCGCCCCGGCGGTCCACCGCGCGGCGGGCCCAGTCGGAGCTGGCCCGCCGACGGCTGCCGTCGGGCAGCCGGGCCAGCCGGCTCGCACCGCCGCCGCGCCCGATGGCGTACGAGATGTGGTCGCCGACCAGCGCGCCCACGCCGGCGCTGACGATCACGAGGGTCAGGCTGGGGTGACCGCCGCTGGCGGACAGCACCCCGGCGGTGATCACGGCGGCCTCGCCGGGCACCGCCGGAAAGAACGCGTCGACCGCGGTGAGGCCGAAGATCACCAGGTACACCCATGGCGAGGTGACCGTCCCACGGAGGAGGTCGAGCAGGGCGTCCATCCCCCCATGCTCGCCGGGTACGACCGGCCCGGTGGCCGAGTCGCCGGAAGACGCCCTCAGCGCGTGCCGATCAGTGCCGGGCGGTTGAGCAGCGGACCGCACGGGATCTTGTCGTCGGCGGTGGGCCCGTGCGAGGTCAGCACCACCGGCGTGGCCAACTCCGCGCCCACCGCCCCGGCCCAGTCGGCCGGAGCCTCGTCGTACACCGGGCGGGACCGCAGCAGCCGGTCGGTGAGCGCGGCCTGCCGGTCCAGGTCGCCGGGCGGGCCGGGGTGAGCCGGTCGCCGGTGTCGTAGCGGCGGCAGATCCGCAGGTCGGGGCCGGCGAGGTCGAGGTGGGTCAGCGCGAGGCCGTCGACCCCGCCGGCCGCCGCGAGGGCGTACCGGTGGGCGACGGCGTCGAAGTGGCCGAACCGGAACCGACCCTGCCACGGGTTCGTCGGGTTGTGCCGGTCGACGAAGGGCAGTGCCGGGTCCTCGGTCACCAGCGGGCCGGGACCGTGCCGGGTGGTGACGGTCCGCAGCACGCCGATCCGGGTCAGCTCGCCCGCCTGTCCCGCCTCGGCGAGCAGACGGTCGGCGTTGGTGAACGTGGTGGTGCTCCACGTCGTGTACGGGTGGAAGCCGTGCCACTCGTCGAGCAGCGCGCCCTGCGCGCCCTCGAAGACGCAGGTCCCCGAGCGCAGCGCCCCGGCGAGCCAGGTCCGGTCGACGATGGCGACCCGCTCCGCGAACCCGGTGTACGCGGGCAGGCAGTCGTCGACCGGCGGCGCGTCCAGCGGGCCGAGTTCGGCGGTCAGCCGGTCCCGCAGAATCGTCAACCGGCGGCGCAGCAGGGCGGGATGCCGGCAGTCGCCGACCCGGGGCGCGTCGTCCGGGTGGGCGAGGCCGTACGCGACGGTCTCGCCCACCCCCAGCCCGCAGGAGCCGTGCCGGTCGGCGCCCCGGGCGATCTCGCGGGCCCGGTTGGCGGCCCGGTGGTACGGGGTGGCGAGCAGCGCCTCGGAGTCGACGGTCAGCCGGTCCAGCGCGTCGGGCACCCCGACCGTGGCGAGATGGTCGGCCTCGGCGGCCAGGGCCAGCGGGTCCACCACCACGTGCCGGGAGAGGTGCGTCCCGACGCCGGGGTGGAACGTACCGGCCCCGAACTGGGCGAACGTGTGGTGCCGCCCATCGCGCAGGACGACGTTGTGTGCCGCCTGCGCGCCCCCGTTGAAGCGGACCACCGTGTGCACCGGGCGGGTGGCGCAGAGCCAGTCCACGACGGTGCCCTTGCCCGCGTCGCCGTACCCGAGGTCGACCACCGCCACGTGTCTCACAGCCTCCTCACCCCGGTGGTGGTGTCGCGGAACGCCGGCAGCGTCGACACCTCGGCCCGCCGACCCCGGCCGAGGCGGGCCAGCGCCTTGGAGACCGTCCCGGTGGCACCGGAGCCGGCGCGGTCCAGGTGGCGCAGGCCCTCGTCCAGGTCGATGGCCTGCTCACCGAGGCCGATGGTGACCGCGATGGTCTCGCAGACCGCGTCCAGGTCGTCGAGCACGACGGCGTTCTGCCCGAGCAGGTCCCGCCAGAAGTCGAGCACCTTCGTGTTGCCGGCGTAGCTGCTGCCGGCGGGGAGCAGGTAGTAGGTGTCCCACCGCCGGGTCACCTCGTCGACGATCTGGCGCAGCGCCACGTCCTCGCCGAGGTCGTCACCGATCAGCCCGGCCACCTCCCGCGCCTTGACCCGCTGGTACGCCAGTTCGTCGCCGATGACGAACAGGTAGCCGCGCCGGCCGCGCTTCTCCCAGTTGTCGGTGACGGTGTGCCGGGCCATGAAGTACAGGGCCAACTCGTACGACTCGCTCATCTGCCCGCCGCCACCACCTTCGAGGACGATCCGGCCGAGGTCGTCGTCCATCCGGTTGTCCGACTCGAACTGGCCCACCTGCAACGGCACCCGGTCGCAGGTGGCGTCGCCGATCGCGCCGAACATGATCTGCGGGTCGCTGGCGTAGCCCTGCCGTTGCAGCAGCCCGAGCAGTTGCGGCAGCTTGGTCTGCAGGACACGCGGCACCATGCGCATCGAGCCGGTCACGTCGAAGAGCACCGCGACGGGCGTCGAGTGGGGGTGTTCGGCGGAGTCGCGGCTCTCCCGGGTCGCGTCGCGGGGGTCGAGCGCGGGGTGCACGGTCCGTGCCCCGCTGTCGCTGTAGGAGAACGCGCTGCGGCCGGTGGAGCGCCGGTAGCGGTCGGCGGCGTCGTACACGTCGGTGGACCAGGTTCCACTGCCCATGACAGCTCCTCTAGAGGGTGAAGGGTCGGAAGGTGCGTGGGCCGTAGAGCCGGTCCAGCACCTGGTCGAGTTCGCGCAGCAGGACCCAGGCGTCGTCGGGCCGGCCGCGCAGGGAGGTCTGCCGGCAGCCCTGCGCGAAGGCGTCCAGCTCACGAGGCACGCGCGGTCCCATCAGCCAGCTCATGCATCCGCTGGCCATCGCGAGGTCGGTGCCCGGACCGCAGGGCCGCCTGCGCAGGACCTCCTGCGGGTACCAGTCCTCGTGGTCCGGCACCAGCGCCGGGACCCTGCTGCCGGCCGGGGCCGAGAAGCACCAGTCGACGAGCACCACGCCGTGGGCGTCCGGTTCGATCAGCACGTGTCGCGGCAGCACCGCTCCGTGCACGATGCCCGCGCGGTGGGCCAGGCCGAGCGCCACCAGCAGCCGCCGCCACATCCAGGCCGCGTCCCGGGCGTCCAACCCGTCGGGGTACGCGCGCCGCACCGCGTCGAGGTCGTGCAGGCCGGGCGCGGTGGCGAGCACGTTGATCCGGCGTTCCGCGCCGGTCGCGGTGTCGCGGTGCGCGAATTCGTCGACGAGCCGGGGCACGTACGGCAGGTAGCGCGGGTCGCCGCGCTCGGCGATGGTGTGCAGGGCGTGTGCCTCACGCGCCATCAGGTCGTTGTCGGTGGGCCGCCGGGGGAGCTTGAGCAGCCGGTTGTCGCCGACGTCGTACAGGTCGGCCAGGTCGCCCGAGTGCGCCGGCGTGCCGAGCCGGTAGTCGCCGAGGACGGTCGTCCGCCGGGCCTGCCACCGGGTCGTGACGTGGACGAACGCGTCGAGGGCGTCGGCGCGTACCCCCGGGTCTGTCGGCAGCCGGTCGGGGTGCAGGGCCGCGACCAGCTCGCGGTAGCGGCGGGCCGGCTGGTCGGCGCCGAACAGCTCGGCGTCGGTGCGGGCGGCCGTGACCAGGTCGATGGCCTCGGCGGTCCTCATCGCACCGTCTCCTCGCGGGCCGGTCGCAGCAGCGCCGGGTGCAGCAGCCGGGCGTCGCCGGCCCGGTAGAGCCGGGCGCGGGGGCCGCCCCGGGCACCGCCGCGCTCGGTGCTCGCGCCGGTGCTCTCCACGAAGCCCGGCACGGAGAGCACCTTGCGGTGGAAGTTGCCGGCGTGCAGCGGGTGACCCCAGACCGTCTCGTAGACGGCCCGCAGCTCGCTGATGGTGAACTCGGCGGCGAGGAAGCGCGTGGCGAGCGGGGTGTACTCCAGCTTGGACCGGGCCCGCTCCAGCGCGTCGTCGATGATCCGGCCGTGGTCGAAGGCGAGCTGCCGGCTGGTCAGCGCCGTGACCGGCAGCCAGATCGCCTCGTCGGCGTCCGAGCCGGCGGCGGCGTCCGGCAGGTCGGGGGCGAACGCGAGGTGGGCGATCGAGACGACGCGCATCCGCGGGTCGCGGTCGGGAGCGCCGTAACTGCCCAACTGCTCCAGGTGTACGCGGCGCAGCTCCTCGCCGCCGAGCCCGGTCTCCTCGGCCAGCTCCCGTCGCGCGCCGGCGGTCAGGTCCTCCTCGGGGCGGACGAACCCGCCGGGCAGCGCCCAGTGCCCCGCGAAGGGTGCCTGGCCACGCCGGATGAGCAGCAGGTGCAGTTGGCCGTCGCGAATGGTCAGTGCCACCACGTCGACGGTCACGGCGACCGCCGGGTAGTCCCGGGGGTCGTACGCGGCCAGGAATTGCTGCTCGTCAACCATGTCTCTCTCAATCTGAGAACATCTCGCTGTGAGAACAACTTAGCGCAGACGTGTGCCCCTGCCAACCCCTTGGATCGGCAGGGGCGCGTCAGCGCACGAGACCCACCAGGTGCGGCCGGCCGCCCGAGTCGTGCAGGGCGAACCCGTCGTCCGGCAGGAGGGCGAAGTTCACCGTGCTCGGCAGCGGTACGGGCAGCTTGAAGGCCACCTCGACGGTGTATTCGTCCGGCAGCCGCGTCTCGAGCGCGGCCAGGCATCGCGCCTTGCTCCACATGCCGTGCGCGATCGGTTGGCGGAAGCCGAACAGTCGCGCGCCGAGCCGGGAGGTGTGGATCGGGTTGTGGTCCCCGGAGACGCGCGCGTACTCGGTGCCCACCCGGGGCTCGACCCGCCACCGGGCGGTGGCCGTGGGCGGTGTCGGACGTTCGCCCCGCTCGCGGCCGCCGGGTGTGCGCTCGCGGCCCAGGTACGTCGAGACGCCGCGCCAGACCTCCTCCCCGTCGACCGAGCCGACCAGCACCACGTCCACCTGCCGCCCCCGGTCGTGCGGGCGCAGGTCCTGGGCGTACGTGGTGAAGTCGAGGGTCTCGTCGGCGGTGATCGGGCGATGGATGGTGATCCGGTTGCCGACGTGCACCACGCCGGTCAGCGCGATGGGGAAGCCGGGCGTGGTCATCAGCCGCAGGGCCAGCGGAAAGCCCAGGATGTGCGGGTACGTCCCGGGCAGCCGGTCGGTGAGCCGGAACCCGCACACCCGGTCGTAGTCGGCCAGGTGGGCCCGGTCGACCCGCACGCCGCGAACGGCGAGCTCGACCGCCGGCAGGTCGTTGCTCTTCCGCCCCCGGCCCAGGCCCGGCAGCGCGCCGAGCGCAGCCCGCCGGTAGAGCGCCCCGGCGGCCGGCATCCGGGCCAGCTCGACGAGCTCGCGGCCACCCGTGCCGGCCGGCCCGTGGCCGCTCAGGTCGGTGGTCACCTCGGTTGCCGACGCGCTCAGGTCGTGTGTCTGCTCGACGCTCGGGTCGGCGTCGGTGGACTCCGGCCGGCGGATCGCGTCCAGGGTCTCCCGCGACAGGATCTCGGTCGGGCCCTCGATCAGCTCGTGGACCGACAGGTCGTCCGGCTCTCTCTTGCGGCCCATCACGCCCCCAGCAGGCTCTGGCCGCAGACCCGGACCACGTTGCCGCTGATCGCGCCGCTGGCCGGCCAGGCCAACCAGCCAATCGTCTCGGCCACGTCCACCGGCAGCCCGCCCTGGGCCAGGCTGTTCATCCGTCGGCCCGCCTCGCGGACGACCAGCGGGATGCGGGCGGTCAGCCGGGTCTCGATGAAGCCGGGCGCCACGGCGTTGACGCTGATCCCCCGGTCGCGCAGGGCCGGGGCGAGAGAGTCGACCAGGCCGATCACGCCGGCCTTGCTGGTGGCGTAGTTGGTCTGACCCCGGTTGCCGGCGATCCCGGCGATCGAGGACACCCCGATGATCCGCCCGCCGGCCGGGATCAACTCCCGTTCCAGCAGTACGTCGTTGATCCGCTCCTGACTGGACAGGTTGACGTCGATGACCTGGTCCCACCGGTCGGCGTCCATCCGGCCGAGCGTCTTGTCGCGGGTGATGCCGGCGTTGTGCACCACCGCGTCGACGCGCCCGTGCCGGCTGGCCAGGTAGTCGGCGAGCCGGGTCGGCGCGTCCGGGGCGGTCAGGTCGAGTTGGAGCGCCGTACCGCCGATGTCGTTCGCCACGGCGGCGAGGGCGTCGCCGGCCGCCGGTACGTCCAACGCGACCACCTGGGCGCCGTCGCGGGCGAGGACCCGGGCCAGGGCCGCGCCGATTCCCCGGGCGGCCCCGGTGACCAGCACGACCTGCCCGTCCAGCGGGCGGTTCCAGTCGGCCGGGGCGGTCGCCGTGCCGGTGCCGACCCGGACGACCTGCCCCGAGACGTACGCGGACCGGCCGGACAGCAGGAACCGGAGGGTCGCTTCGAGGCTGGTGGCGTCACCGTCGCGAGCCACCTGGACGAGCTGGGCCGTGCTGCCCCGGCCGAACTCCTTGCCGATGCTGCGGACCAGCCCTTCCAGGGCCCGCTGGGCGGTCGCCTCGCGCGGGGTCGGGCACTCACCGGGCGGGGTGCCGAGCACGATCACCCGGCCGCTGGGCAGCAGGGTGCGGGCGTGCGGGTGGAAGAAGTCGTAGAGCTGGCGCAGTTGCGTCGAGTCGGTGATGCCGGTCGCGTCGTACACGAGAGCGCCGAAGCGGTCCTCGGCAGCGGCCGTGCCGGTGTCGCGCAGCTCGACCCCGGCGGCGGTCAGGATCGTCCGGACCGGCTCGGCGAGTCGGCCGCCGTCGGCCGCGCCGAGCAGCGCCGGGCCGGTCAGCAGCGGGTCGCCGGTCTGGTGCCGGCGCAGTCGCGGCGGATCGGGCAGCCCGAGACGCTTCACCAGCGTGCGGCCGGCGGCCGATTGGACGAAGCTCGCGTACCTGTCGGTCATGGGCGTAGCCTACTGGCGAGTAAGGTTCGAGCAACACTTGGCGAGGAGGCGGATCGTGCAGAGCATCCGGAGGGTCGCGGTCATCGGGGGCAACCGCATCCCCTTCGCCCGTTCCAACTCCCGCTACGCCGACGCGTCCAACGCCGACCTGCTCGGCGCGGCGCTGGACGGTCTGATCGCCCGGTACGGGCTGGCCGGGCAGCGGGTCGGCGAGGTGGTCACCGGAGCGGTGCTCAAGCACTCCCGCGACTTCAACCTCACCCGCGAGGTGGTCCTCGGGTCCCGGCTCGACCCGCACACCCCGGCGTACGACATCCAGCAGGCGTGCGGCACCGGCCTGGAGGCCGCGATCCTCGTCGCCAACAAGATCGCCCTCGGTCAGCTCGACGTGGGCATCGCGGGCGGCGTCGACACCACCTCCGACGCGCCCCTCGCGGTCAACGAGGACATGCGCCGTACGCTGCTCAAACTCAACTCCGCCCGCACGGTCGGCCAGCGGCTGAAGATCGCCGCGAAGCTGCGCCCGCTCCAGCCGTTCAAGCCGGACATCCCCCGCAACGCCGAACCGCGTACCGGCCTGTCCATGGGGGACCACGCCGCCCAGACCGCGCTGCGCTGGCAGATCGACCGGCGCTCCCAGGACGAGCTGGCACTGCGCTCGCACCAGCGGCTCGCCGCCGCGTACGACAAGGGCTTCTTCGACGACCTGATGACGCCGTACCTGGGCCTGACCCGCGATCAGAACCTCCGCCCGGACACGAGCGTGGAGAAGCTCGGCGCGCTCAAGCCGGTCTTCGGCACCCGCGGCCCGGACGCCGAGCAGGCCACCATGACCGCCGGTAACTCGTCGCCGCTCACCGACGGCGCGTCCACCGTGCTGCTGGCCAGCGAGGAGTGGGCTGCCGCGCACAACCTGCCGGTGCTGGCCTGGTTCAGCTGGTCCGAGACGGCGGCCGTCGACTTCGTACACGGCGACGAGGGGCTGCTGATGGCCCCCGCGTACGCGGTGCCCCGGATGCTGGCCCGCGCCGGGCTCACGTTGCAGGATTTCGACTACTACGAGATCCACGAGGCGTTCGCCTCGCAGGTGCTGGCCACCCTCGCCGCCTGGGAGTCGCCGGAGTTCTGCAAGGACCGGCTCGGCCTGGACGCCCCGCTGGGCGCGATCGACACCGACCGGCTCAACGTCAACGGATCGTCGCTGGCCGCCGGGCACCCGTTCGCCGCCACCGGAGGGCGGATCGTCGCCACGCTGGCCAAGCTGCTCGCGGAGAAGGGCAGCGGACGCGGGCTGATCTCCATCTGCGCGGCCGGCGGCCAGGGCGTGACGGCGATCCTGGAGCGCTGAGCCAGCCCCGCCGCGATGTCCCAATGTCTCTTGTCAAGAGGCATTGGGACATGCGCCCCGTCCGTGCTCGGTCACTGGGCGCTGCTGCGCGAGTTGCAGGCCGACGCCCGGCTCTCCTTCAGCGAGCTGTCCCGCCGGGTGCACCTGTCGCCACCTGCGCCCCACCCGCGCCCATCCGCGCCGATCTTGCACTTCCTGTTGCCGAAATACGAGGAATGCCCCCGTGTGCCGCGACAGCAAGTGCAAGATCGCGGGGGTCCAGCCGCAGCCCGGGCCGATCATGGAGTCGTGGTGGGTAGATGGTTCCTGAGTGCACCTTTTGTGAGGCACCACAACTCCATGATCGACACGCGGGGGCGGGCGGGGGCGAGCGGCGGGGGCGTGGCCCGCCATTTTGGAGCGTGGGGCGCTCGATCGTCCCTTACCGGGGTGACCGCCAGCAGGCGTTAACGGACTGTTCAGCAGGCCGTCCGCAGGCGGTGGGTTTACCACGCGACGGTGATCGCTGCCGCGTCCTCGACGCGGCGCTGATCACTCCTGCGTGCGGAACGGGGCCGTATCTCCATGGAGTCCGTCGTCCCCGGGACGACCACCCTGTCGGTGGTCATCCCGATGTTCAACGAGACCGCTGTCATTCCGGCCCTGGTGGCCCGACTGCGGCCGGTGCTCGACGCGCTCGGCGTCGACTACGAGGTGGTCGCCGTCGACGACGGCAGCGCCGATGACACCGTGTCGGTGCTCTTCGACCACGGCCGGGACTGGCCGCAGTTGCGGGTGCTCCGGCTGCGGCGCAACAGCGGTCACCAGGCGGCGTTGACGGCGGGCCTGCACCGGGCCGTCGGCCGGTGGATCGTGAGTCTCGACGCCGACCTCCAGGACCCGCCCGAGGCCATCGCCGAGATGCTGCGGGTGGCCCGGACGGACGGTGTGGACGTGGTCTACGGCGTCCGGGCAGATCGCAGCACCGACACCATCTTCAAGCGCAACACCGCCCGCGCCTATTACTGGGTGATGCGGCGGATCGTGGGCGCCGACCTGCCGGCCCAGGCCGGTGACTTCCGGCTGCTCAGCCGGGACGTCGTCGAGGTGCTGCGGCGGCTGCCGGAACGTGCGCCGGTCTACCGCCTGCTGGTGCCGTCGCTGGGCTTCCCGAGCGCCGAGGTGCGCTACACCCGCGCGGCGCGGGCCGCCGGGGAGACGAAGTACCCGCTGCGCCGGATGGTCGCCCTGGCCTGGGAGAGCACGGCGAACTTCTCCGCCGCCCCGCTGCGCCTGGCCACCTGGCTGGGGATGTCGAGCTTCCTGCTGTGCCTCGCGCTGATCGCGTTCGGAATGGTCGCGCACGTGTCCGGCACCACCATTCCCGGCTGGACGTCGATGTTCGTCGCGGTGCTGCTGCTCAGCGGGGTGCAGTTGGTCTGCCTCGGCCTGCTCGGCGAGTACGTGGGGCGCATCTACGCCACCGTGCAGAACCGTCCCGCGTTCCACGTCGGGTTCGACTCGGCGCAGACCGCGGCGGAGGCCCTGACCAACCTGCCCACCGTCGCTACCCGCCGTGACTGAGCGCGCCGCCGTGACTGAGCCGGTCGCCGTGACTGAGCCCGTCGTCGTGGCTGACCGGGAGACGTCCCCGGCACCGGACGCTCCCGCCAGACCGTCCCGCCAGATCGCCGGCCGTGCCCTGGCGGCGCTGCCCTGGCTGGTCGTCCTGGCCCTGCTGCCCGTCGCGTGGTGGCGGGTCGGCGTCGGGGTCCACGACATCGCCGGCTACGTCGCGTACTGGGCGGGCGCTCTCGTGCTGCCCGGCACGCTGGTACACCGGGCGTTGCGCGGCAGCCGGGGCAACCTGCCCGAGGACCTCGGGTTCGGCGCCGCCACCGGTCTCGTGCTGGAACTCGCCGCCTGGGCCCTGGCGGCGGCCACCGGCCAGCAGCACCTGCTGCGCTGGTGGGCGGCACCCGTGGTGCTGCTCTTCCTCGCCGTGCCGCGCCTGCGTCGGCACTGGCGGATCGAGCGGCGAAGCCCTCTGCCGCTGGCCTGGCACGTGGCGATGGCGGCGGTGCTGCTGCTGGTGCTGGCCTGGGCCGCCGTGCAGTGGCCGGGCAACCCGGTGCCACCGTCTGCCGACCACACCTACTATCCGGACCTCTTCTACCACCTGTCGCTGGTGCAGGAACTCACCCGCGACATGCCGTTCGTGCTGCCGCACGTGGCCGGGGAGCCGCTGCGCTACCACTACCTCTCCGACGCGCACATGGCCAGCGCCAGCATGATCACCGGCAGTTCGCCCGCGCTGGTGCTCCTGCGCCTGTGGCTGGTGCCGGTGGCGGCCACGGCCGTGCTGGTCAGCGCCGGGGTGGCCCGGGACCTGAGCCGGGTCTGGTGGACCGGGCCGGTCGTCGCCGCCGTGACGTACCTCGGGCTCCCGGTGGCGCTCGGCTCGGCGTTGACCGACGCGGCCGGCGTCCTGTCCGTGGCCAGCCCGTCGCAGACGTACGTGCTGGCGCTCTTCGTCGTGCTCGTGGGGCTCTGCCTGGACGCCGTGCGCGGCCGGGCGCTCGGGCCCGGCTGGGCGCTGGTGCCGGCGTTCGGCCTGGCGTGCGCCGGGTCGAAGTCCAGCGCGCTGCCGGCGCTGCTCGCCGGCCTGCTGATCACCGCCGCGGTGACCGGGTGGCGGCGGCGTCGGGTGCCGTGGCCCACCGTCGTGGCGCTGGCCCTCCTGCTGGTGGCGACGGCCGTGGGCTACCGGCTCTTCGCCGGTGGTGGCGCGGGAACGCTGCGGGTGCAGGTGTTCGGGCTGCTGCGCTTCATGCTGCCGTACGGGCAGACCTTCGGCGGCAGCGACGGCACCCGGGCGGGCGGTCTCGCGCCACCCGGGCTGGCCGCCGGTGGCTGGCCGGCCGGGCTCTTCGCCGGCGGCATCCTCGGCTGGTGGCTGCTGATGCAGGCGCCCCGGCTGGCCGGCACGCTGCTGCTGTTCTCCCGGCGGCACCGCGCCGACCCGGCGACCTGGCTGCTCAGCGGCACCGTTCTCGCCGGAGTGGGCGCCACCTGGGTGTTCCACCACCCGTCGGCCAGTCAGGTCTACTTCTGGCTGGCGGTGCTGCCGATCGGAGTGCTGCTCTCCGGTCACCTGCTCGCGGCCACGCGCCCCCGCTGGCCGGTGCTGGCCGTCGGAGCGCTGGCCGGCGTCGCGGTCGCCCTGGCCGTTCCGAAGGCCGGCAACCCGGCCGCGTCGCTGCGCGGCTGGTGGGGGCGTTGGCGGCGTCGGCGGGACGGTTCGCGGCGCTGGTGCTGCTCGCGGGCGTACTCGGTGTCCTGGTCCTTGTCCTGCTGCGTCACCGGGACGGCGGTCGGTGGTGGGCGGCGGCGGTGGCGGCGGCCACCGCGGCGATCCTCGCGGCCAGCATCGCGGTCGGCGTCCAGGGGACGGTGTCGGCGGCGCTGCGGCTGCGCGACACCCGGTCCACGGTGGCCGGCGTGCCGCCCACGCCGAGCGACACGCGCTACGTGCTCACCCGAGCGGAGGCGCGGGCCGCCCTCTGGCTCGACGCGCACGCCGCCGCCGCCGACGTCGTCGCCACCAACGTGCACTGCCGACCGGTGCGGACGACGCGGCACTGCGACGCCCGCGCGTTCTGGGTGACCGGGCTGGGCGGGCACCGGGCCGTGGTGGAGAGCTGGGGTTACACCGACGCGGCGCTCGCCACGCACGGTCGCTACGGACTGGGGTACGCCCGGCAGGACCCACCCGACGCGGCACTGTTCGCGCTCAACGAGCGGGTGTTCAGCGCGCCCGTGGCGGAGGATCTGGACCGGCTGCGCCGGGAGTACGGCGTCCGGTGGCTGTTCGCCGACACCCGGGCGGCCCGCGTGTCGCCGGCCCTGGCCGAGCTGGCCCCGATCCGCCTGGTCTCCGGCCCGGTGATCATCTACGAGCTGCCCTGACCTGGGGCGGGCGGACTCCCGCCCGAGCCGGCCCGGTCCCGGCCGGCTCGGGCGGGTGACGGACAATGAGGTACGTGACGACGATCCCGAACGTGCTCGCCAACCGGTACGCCTCGCCCGAGTTGGTCGCCCTCTGGTCGCCCGAGGAGAAGGTCCGGATGGAACGGCGGCTGTGGCTCGCCGTGCTCCGCGCACAGCGTGACCTGGGCGTGGCGGTCCCGGACGGCGTGGTCGAGGCGTACGAGCGGGTGCTCGACCAGGTCGACCTCGCGTCGATCGCCGAGCGGGAGCGGGTCACCCGGCACGACGTGAAGGCCCGCATCGAGGAGTTCAGCGCGCTGGCCGGGCACGAGCACGTGCACAAGGGGATGACCTCGCGGGACCTCACCGAGAACGTCGAGCAGCTTCAGGTGCGTGCCTCGCTGGAGCTGATCCGGGACCGGGTGGTGGCGACCCTGGCCCGGCTGGCGTGGCTCGCGTACGAGCACTCCGAGCTGGTCATGACCGGCCGCTCGCACAATGTGGCGGCGCAGGCCACCACGCTGGGCAAGCGCTTCGCGTCGGCGGCGGAGGAGTTGCTCATCGCGTACGACCGGCTGGAGGAGCTGATCGCCCGCTACCCGCTGCGCGGCATCAAGGGCCCGGTGGGCACGGCCGCCGACCAGCTCGACCTCTTCGACGGCGACGCCGACAAGGTGGCCGAGCTGGAGCGACGGGTCGCCGAGCACCTGGGCTTCTCGCGGGTGCTGGACAGCGTCGGGCAGGTCTACCCGCGCTCGTTGGACTTCGACGTGCTGGCCGCGTTGGCGCAGACCGCCGCCGCGCCGTCGTCGCTGGCCACCACGATCCGGCTGATGGTCGGCCAGGAGCTGGTCACCGAGGGCTTCAAGCCGGGTCAGGTCGGTTCCAGCGCGATGCCGCACAAGATGAACACCCGTTCGTCGGAGCGCGTGAACGGCTTCGCGGTCATCATCCGGGGTTACCTGTCGATGGTCGGCGAGCTGGCCGGCGACCAGTGGAACGAGGGGGACGTGTCCTGCTCGGTGGTCCGTCGGGTGGCGTTGCCGGACGCGTTCTTCGCCGCCGACGGGCTGTTCCAGACGTTCCTCACCGTGCTGGACGAGTTCGGCGCGTACCCGGCGGTGATCAACCGGGAGCTGGAGCGCTTCCTGCCGTTCCTGGCCACCACCAAGATCCTGGTGGCGGCGGTCCGGCGGGGCGTCGGCCGGGAGGTCGCCCACGAGGTGATCAAGGAGCACGCGGTCGCGGTGGCGCTGGCCATGCGCGAGAAGGGCGCCCCGGAGAACGACCTCTTCGACCGCCTGGCCGCCGACGGCCGCCTCGGCCTGTCCCGAGCCGACATCGACACCCTGGTAGCCGACCGCACCGCCTTCGTAGGAGCGGCAAAGTCCCAGGTGGAGTCGGTAACCCGCAGAATCACCAAGGTGGTGGAAACCCACCCCAACGCCGCCACCTACACCCCACCCCCCATCCTCTAACCCCCCCCCGGGACCCCTCCCGACCCCTCTCCCCGTGCCCCCTTCTGGCCCGGTGATCAAGAGGTTTGCGTCAACTTTGATCTCCCTGGTGACGCAAACCTCTTGATCACCCGAGGTGGAGGTGGAGGTGGAGGTGGAGGTGGAGGTGGAGGGTTTCGGGCGGTCAGTCGCCGGTGGGGGTTTCGGCGGCTGTTCGCAGGGTTGGGGCGCTTGCTGGTTCGGCGATGCCGCCGAGGGACTCGGCGAAGGCGGGGTCGGTGGCGGTGTCCGCCGCCACCGCCGGCTGGTCCGGCGGCATGACCTCGGGCATCGTCGGTACGGCGACGACTGCCGTGCCGTACGCGCAGATCTCCATCCACATCTCGCCGCAGTCCCGGCTGTCGAAGCGCATGCCGATCACGGCGTTCGCGCCGAGCCGCAGGGCCTCCTCGCCGAGGCGGGTCACCGAGTCGGTACGCCACCGGGTCAGATTGTCCGGCGCCATCGGGTCGTACGCGCCACCGCGCAGGTTCTTGACCCCCTCGCGGTACGGGTTGCGCGTCCTGGCCATCGATGACACCACCTCACCGAGAATCTGGCGGATCTCGTAGCCGGGCAGTTGCTCTGTCGTCACGACCAGCACGTTTCCGATGCTGTCAGGAGTTGCGCGACCCGATCGGGTGCCGTGTTCACCTGATCGGATGCTGCAAAACGGCGCGGCGCGGACGGCCGGCGCGCGGCCGACCATCCGCGCCCCGCGGGCGCTAACCGTCAGACACCGGCCACCGAGGTGATCCAGGCCCGGTTGTACGCGACGCTGCCGTAGTTCTGGATGTTGTAGCCGTCGGCCGTGGAGGCGACGCCGACCTGCTGGCCGTTGTAGAACTGCGGGCCGCCCGAGTCGCCCCGCCAGGCGTTGCCGTTGATCCGGGTGCTGCGGATGGCCTGGCCGCCGTACGCGTCGGTGACGTTGGTGCTGGTCACCTGGACGGTGGCGGTCTTGAGCTGGCTGGACGCGGAGCAGCCGCTGTAGCAGGTCATGCCCCACCCGTAGATCGAGTTGGTCGAGCCGACCGGCGGGTTGCTGCTCGCCAGGGAGACCGTCGAGGTGCTCACGGTACTGGAGAGGCGCATGAGGGCCAGGTCGTTACGGGTGTAGGTGGCGCTGACGGTGCGGGTGACCCCACCCGAGGCGCGGTAGACGCTGCCGACCCGGACGGACATCGTGCCGCTGATGCAGTGCCGGGCGGTGAGCACCCACTGCGCGGCGATCACGCTGCCCGAGCAGGTGAACGAGCCGTTGCTCAGTACGGCGGCGGCCCAGGGGGCGGACGACACGGTGCCGCCGCCGATGATGGGCTGGGGGCCGGCCGGGGCAGCGGACGCGCCGGACGCGGCGGCGAGGGCGCCGACCAGCGCCGTGCTGATCAGGGCGAGCAGGGGACGAACGCGCATCGGTGGACTCCTTGGGGCGGGTGGGGCCCGGGGTCGCCGGGTGCCCGGGGGCGACGACGGGAGGTCCCCATCGCCGCTGGCATCGAGCCATGTCGATGTACTGTAGGGCCGGCGAGCATCGTTTTCAAGAAGCCGATCGAGATCGTCCAATGTAACGATTCGGCTACCCCGCGCGCTGTATATCCCCTGGTGAGGCGGCCTGTCCCGCGCTGCCGGGCCCCCTTGCCGCCCGTTATGTGGATCACTGCCTGGACTGCGCCCGGCCGGTGCGTCCGCAGCGGAATCTGCCAGGTAGGCTGGCTGCGCTCGCCCGTTGTGGGTAGGCACCCAACTGCGTACACAGTCAGGAGTGCCCAGTGCCTCGCGTCGTCGTCGACGTCATGCTCAAGCCCGAGATCCTCGATCCGCAGGGCCAGGCCGTCGCAAACGCGCTGCCCCGGCTCGGCGTCAGCGACGTCGCCTCAGTCCGGATCGGCAGGCGGATCGAGATCGACTTCACCGGTGAACCGGACCTGGACCGGGCCCGGGAAATCGCCGACAAGCTGCTCGCCAACCCGGTCATCGAGGACTTCACCGTCCGCCTGGTCGAGACCGACGAGACCGCGGACGCCCGCTCGTGACCGCCCGGGTCGGTGTGGTCACGTTCCCCGGCTCGCTCGATGACGGGGACGCGGCCCGCGCCGTCCGGATCGCCGGCGCCGAGCCGGTCCGGCTCTGGCACGGCGACGAGAACCTGCACGGGGTGGACGCCGTCGTCCTGCCCGGCGGGTTCTCCTACGGCGACTACCTGCGCTGCGGGGCCATCGCCCGGTTCGCCCCGGTGATGGAGACGATCGTGGACGCCGCCCAGGGCGGTCTGCCGGTGCTCGGCATCTGCAACGGCTTCCAGATCCTCTGCGAGGCGCACCTGCTGCCGGGCGCGCTCACCCGCAACCAGCACCTGCACTTCCGCAACCGGGACCAGGTGCTGCGCATCGAGTCGGCCGGCACCGCGTGGACCAACGCGTTCCAGGCCGGCCAGGAGGTGCTGATCCCGGTCAAGAACGGCGAGGGCTGCTACGTCGCCGACACCGCGACGCTGGACCAGCTCGAAGCCGAGGGCCGGGTCGTCGCCCGCTACGTCGGCGGTAACCCGAACGGGTCGCAGCGCGACATCGCCGCGATCACCAACGCCGCCGGCAACGTGGTCGGCATCATGCCGCACCCGGAGCACGCGGTGGAGGCGCTCACCGGCCCCTCGCTGGACGGTCTCGGGTTCTTCACCTCGGTCCTCAAGCACCTGGTGGGGACCCCAGCGTGAGCATCGGTCAGCTCAACCGCCGGCCCGGCGGGTACGAGCGCAGCGAGGAGAGGTCATGACCACCCATCCGGACCCGGTACGGGACACTCCGGAGGCGTACTCCGCCCCGGCGCAGCCGACCGAGCCGCTGGCGCAGCCCACCGCCCCGGCGGCCGCTCCCGCGCAGCCGGCGAGCGCCGACTGGACCGACGGCGTGGACACCGTGCCGCGTGCCGGTGGCACCCCGGGCGAGCTTCAGCCGTACACCGAGCTGGGCCTGCGCGACGACGAGTACGACCGGATCCGGCAGATCCTCGGCCGTCGGCCCACCCAGTCCGAGCTGGCGATGTACTCGATCATGTGGAGCGAGCACTGCTCCTACAAGTCGAGCAAGGTGCACCTGCGTCAGTTCGGTGAGAAGGCCCCGCAGAGCGACCGTCTGCTCGCCGGCATCGGTGAGAACGCCGGTGTCGTGCAGGTCTCCGACAAGCTGGCGGTGACCTTCAAGGTCGAGTCGCACAACCACCCGAGCTTCGTCGAGCCGTACCAGGGCGCGGCGACGGGTGTCGGCGGCATCGTCCGGGACATCCTCGCCATGGGTGCCCGCCCGATCGCGGTCATGGACCCGCTGCGCTTCGGCGCGGCGGATCACCCGGACACCGCCCGGGTGCTCACCGGCGTGGTCGCCGGTGTCGGCGGCTACGGCAACTGCCTCGGCCTGCCCAACATCGGCGGCGAGCTGGTCTTCGACCCGTCCTACCAGGGCAACCCGCTGCTCAACGCGCTCTGCCTGGGCGTACTGCCGGTCGACCGCCTGCAGAACAAGGCCGCCGCCGGCCCCGGCAACGTGGTCGTGCTGATGGGCGCGAAGACCGGCCGGGACGGCATCGGCGGCGTGTCGGTGCTGGCCAGCGCCACCTTCGACGAGGGCAGCGAGGCCCGGCGCCCGGCCGTGCAGGTCGGCGACCCGTTCACCGAGAAGCTGCTGATCGAGGCGTGCCTGGAGCTGTACGACGGCCAGCTCGTCGTCGGCATCCAGGACCTCGGTGGTGCCGGCCTGACCTGCGCGCTCACCGAGACCGCCGCCGCTGCCGGCACCGGCATGCGGGTCTGGCTGGAGCGGGTGCCGCTGCGGGAGCCCTCGATGGACCCGCACGAGATCCTGGCCAGCGAGTCCCAGGAGCGGATGCTGCTGGTTGTCGAGCCGGACAAGCTCGACGCGGTGCTCAAGACCTGCGAGAAGTGGGGCGTGCTGGGCACCGCGATCGGTGAGGTCACCGCTCCGGAGCCGGACGGCCGCCCCGGTCGCCTGCTGATCACCTGGCGGGACCACCTGGTCGTCGACGTGCCGCCGGGTTCGCTGGTGGACGACGGCCCGGTGTACGCCCGACCGATGCGTGAGCCGGCCGACCTGATCCTGCTCCAGGCCGACCGCGCCGAGACGCTGCCCCGCCCGGCCGACCCGGACGCGCTGCGGGAGACCGTGCTGCGCATGATCGCGTCGCCGAACCTGGCCGACAAGACCTGGGTCACCGAGCAGTACGACCGTTACGTGCTGGGCAACACCGTGCTCGCCCAGCCGGAGGACGGCGGCGTGATCCGGATCGACGAGCAGACCGGGCTCGGCGTGGCGCTGTCGGTCGACGGCAATGGCCGGTACGCCCGGCTCGACCCGTACCAGGGCACCAAGCTGGCCCTCGCCGAGGCTTACCGGAACGTGGCGGTGACCGGCGCGAAGCCGATCGCCGTCACCAACTGCCTCAACTTCGGCTCGCCGGAGGACCCGGGCGTGATGTGGCAGTTCGCCGAGGCCGTGCGCGGCCTGGCGGACGGCTGCCTGGAGCTGGGCATCCCGGTGACCGGCGGCAACGTCAGTTTCTACAACCAGACCGGCGCGGCGGCCATCCACCCGACCCCGGTGGTCGGGGTGCTGGGCGTGCTGGACAACGTGGCCGACCGGGTGCCGATGGGCTTCGTCCCGCGTCCCGGTGGCGACCACGACCAGCTCTACCTGCTCGGTGAGACCAACGTCGAGCTGTCCGGCTCGGAGTGGGCCTGGGTGACGCACGAGCACCTCGGTGGCATCCCGCCGCAGGTCGACCTTCTCCGTGAGAAGGCGCTGGCCGACCTGCTGGCCGAGGCGGCCCGGGTGGGCCACCTCAGCTCGGCGCACGACCTGTCCGACGGTGGTCTCGCCCAGAGCCTGGTCGAGTCCTGCCTGCGGCGTGGCGTCGGCGCCCGGATCGCCGTGCCGGAGCAGTTCGCCGAGGGCTCGATGCCCTTCGTCTACCTGTTCAGCGAGTCCGCGACGCGGGCGCTGGTGTCGGTGCCGCGTGGCCACGACAAGGCGTTCGCGGCGCTCTGCGCCGAGCGGGGCGTGCCGTTCGAGCTGATCGGTGTCACCGACCCGTCCGGCGGGGCGCTCGAGGTGCACGGGCAGTTCCGGATCGGCCTGGACGAGCTGCGGGCCGCGCACACCGAGACGCTTCCGCGCCTCTTCGGTGGCACCGCCGCCGTCGAGGCGTCCGAGCCGGCCGCTGCCGCGACCGTGGAGCCCGCCGTTGCCGAGGTGCCCGCCCCGGCCGCCGGTGTGGCGGGCGCGGTCGAGGCCGTGCCGCTGCCGGCCGCCCCGGCCGAGCCGGTGGACGCGTCGGAGGTGCTCTCCGAGCCGATCGCCTCGGCCGGCCCGTCCCCGCAGACCGGGGCTGTCGACCCGATCGGGTCGGAGCAGCCGTCCGAGTCTGGTTCCGGTGTCACCGAGCCGTCGCCTGACGAGCGCTGAGGCGTTGACGGCGGCCGTCTACGGCCAGCCCGGGTCAGGCGCCAGGTTCGACTGGGGCCTGACCGGGGCGGCCGAACTCGGCCGGGTCTGCGCGGCGCTGGTGGTGGTGGACGTGCTCTCGTTCACCACCGCCGTGGAGGTGGCGGTCGCCCGGGGTATGCGGGTGCACCCCTTCCCCTGGGGTGAGCAGGCCGCCGAGTACGCGCTGCGGGTCGGCGCGGTGGCGGCGGTCGGCCGCCGTCGGGTGACGGCCGACCATCCGTGGTCACTCTCACCCGCCGCGCTGAGCACCGCGCCGATCGTCGCGGACCTGGTGCTGCCCTCGCCGAACGGCTCGGCCATCAGCGCCGCCGCCAGCGCCACCGGACTGCCGGTGGTCGCGGCGTGCCTGCGTAACGCGCGCGCCGTCGGGCGTTGGCTGCGCCGCCAGGGGTACGGCACGACGGACGCCCCGATCGGCGTCATCGCCTCCGGAGAGCGCTGGCCGGACGCGTCGCTACGCCCCTGCGTCGAAGACCAACTCGGTGCGGCGAGCGTGCTGGACGCCCTGTCCGGGGTGCCGGGCGGTCTCTCCGTGGAGGCGGCCATGGCCCTCGCAGCGCTGGCCAGCACTCCGGACGTACCCGCCGCGGTACGCGGCAGCGTCTCCGGTCGGGAGTTGACCGAGGGCGGCTTCGAAGCCGACGTCGACGTCGCCGTCCAGGTCGGCGTGTCCGACGTCGTACCGGTCCTCCGCCAGGGCGTCTTCTCCGCCGCCTGACCGACCCGGCCCACCCGCCGCCCGCAGCCCCGTGGCGGCACCCACCTCGCCGGCCACCCGCCGCGCCCCCCGGTGATCATGAAGTTATTGCCCACGCACGCGGCGTGTCGGGGCATTAACTTCATGATCGACGGGGCGGGGTGCGGCGGGGCGGGGTGGGGTGGGGTGGGGCGGGGTGCGGTGGGTGGGGTGGGGACAGCGGAACGGCCGCCCGGTTTCCGGGCGGCC
This sequence comes from Micromonospora sp. CA-246542, assembly GCF_050942905.1. NCBI lineage: Bacteria > Bacillati > Actinomycetota > Actinomycetes > Micromonosporales > Micromonosporaceae > Micromonospora > Micromonospora sp. CA-246542. The sequence continues at coordinate 197,823 of NZ_CP192040.1, forward strand.
GTTCCGCTTGTGCTGTGGGTGGTGCCGGTGTCAGTCGTCCAGCCAGTCGAGGCGGCGGCCGCCTCGCTCGGTGGGCGGGGGATTGTCCGGACGGGCCCGGCCACCCTGCTGCTGGCCGTAACCGCCCTGGTCGTAGCCCCGGTCGTCGTAGCCGCCGCGTTGCTGCGGGGGCTCCTGGCCGTAGCCGCCCTGGTCGTACCCGCCGCCGGTCTGGCCGTAGCCGCCCTGGTCGTAGCCCCGGTCGTCGTAGCCGCCGCGTTGCTGCGGGGGTTCCTGGCTGTAGCCGCCCTGGTCGTACCCGCCGCCGGTCTGGCCGTAGCCACCCTGGTCGTACGCGTTGGTCTGCTGGCCGTAGCCGCCCGTCGGCTCCGCCCCACGACCGCCGCCGTACGGGGCGGTCGGGTCGGGCTGGCCGTAGCCCTGGCCCTGCTCCGGCTGGTACACGCCGGTGGCGTACGGGTCGGCCGGCGCCGGGTACTGGGTGCTGTCGCCGGTGTACCGGCCGGTCGGCTCGTCGAAGCGCTCGCCGTAGCCGCCGGCCGCCCCACCGGTGGGAGCCGGCGGGTAGCCGCCCGCGCCGGCCGGCGCGGTGTAGTCACGGCTGCCGTAGCCGCCGCCCGAGGAGGGTGCGCCGCCGTAACCGCCATCGGGGGCCGCAGCGCCGCCGTAACCGCCATCGGGGGCCGCAGCGCCGCCGTAGCCCGCGCCGGAGCCGGGTGCGGCGCCGTAGCCGTCCGCGCCACCGCCGTAGCCGCCGTCCGGCGTCGCCCCGGTGCCGTAGCCGCCACCCGAGGCGGGGGCGTTGCCGTAGCCGCCGTAGCCGCCCTGGCCGGGCTCGTCGTCGTAGCCGGTCCCGCCCCAGCCCTGCTGGCCCGCCGCGCCGTAGGGCTGCGCTGGCGCGCCGTACGGGTCCGGCGGGACGTCGTCGACGACCGGGCGGTGCATCATGGTCGGCGCCTCGCTCAGCGCCGCGCCGCCGACCATGGTCGGGTCGGGCGCGCCACCGGGGCGGTTGACCACCCGGGTCTGGTCGTCGGCCCCGCGGAAGGCCCCACGGGCCGCCGGAACCGCGCCGCCGGCACCGGCAGCGCCGGCCGCCGCCGGCTCGTCATCGTCGTCGCCGCTCTCGCGGCGCTTCATCCACAGCAGGACGATCGTGCCGACGCCGGCCGCGACGAGCAGGCCGCCGAGCAGGATGATCAGGTACGAGCCGAAGCCGCCGCCGTCGTCCTCCTTGCTGGCGTTCGCCGGGGCGCCTGGGCTGGCCTCCTCGGAGGGCTGCTCCTCGGCACCCTCCTCGGTCGCCTCGTCGCTGGGGGTGGCCTCGGCGGTGGGCGACGGGGTGGCGCTCGGCGTCACCTCGACCTTGATCTCCAAGCTGATCCGCTGGCCGGTGATCGACTGCCCGGCGTTGGCGGTGAAGCTCTTGAACGCCTGGATGCTGTTGGCCGACGCGCCCACGTCGATCCGACCGGGCGTGATCGGGTTTTGACTGCTGCCGGTGAAGCTGAAGTTGCCGCTGCCGTTGCTGATCGTGTCGTACCGGTGGCCGCCGGTGTCCTGGAGGATCACGATCGCGTTCGGCACCGGCTCGCCGTCAGCCTTCTTGACCACCTTGCCGGAGATGGACTTCACCGTCTGGTTCTGCGGCGGAGGCGGCGGTGCGGCCTTGCCCTTGACGGTCAGCGACACGTTGGCGGTGTCTGGGCCCGAAGCGGCCTCGACCGCCACCGTGATGTTCGTGGTCGCGTCACCGGCGTTGTCGTTGGCCGCGATCCGGACCAGCACCGACCCCTTCGGGCCGCCCAGGCCGCCGCCGGAGAGTTTGACGTCGCCACAACCACTGGCGCAGCTGACCCCGGAGGGCAGCCCGGAGAGGCTGACCTTCGCCGATTCGTCATCGTCACCGCCAGTGATGCGCACGGTGATCGTGGCATCGCTGCCGGCGTTCACGGTGACCGAGCCGGGGGAGACCTCGACCTCTGCGGCCATTGCTGGTGTGGCGGGGACGGCGAGCAGAGCGCCGGCAACCAGCGCTGCGACCACACCGGCCCGCTGCTTCCAGGCACGTCGGTGTGTTGACACGTCCACCGCCTTCCGGGCTGACGTCCCTCGACCGGCGGGGCGCCGGGCCGGGGATCATCACGGTACGAATACGCCGTCGGCCACTATGCCTTGTCTCACTGGATCGGCGCGACCCAGGGCCAACGTCAGGTGCTCCACCTGTGGGTCGTATCGTCCCGTCGTGTCCTCTCCGCACAGTAAGTCCGCCGCCGTCGTGGCGGCTCTGTCGGCGCTTGACGAGGGGCGTACGCCCGAACGGCCGGTACTCCGGGAGGCGGTCCGGTCCTTGTTGGCCGTCCTCACGGAGCGCGCCCCCGGCCGATCGGTGGAGGTGCGCGTCCCACCATACGGTGCGATCCAGTGCGTCCCCGGTCCTCGACACACCAGGGGAAACCCGCCGAACGTGGTCGAGATGTCGCCGCAGACCTGGTTGGAGCTCGCCACCGGCCGGCTCGGGTGGGCCGACGCGGTCACCGATGGTCGTGTTCAGGTGAGCGGCATTCGGGCGGACATCTCGGCCTATCTGCCCCTCTAGCTTCGCCGATGTCCGAGTGATCGTGACTCTCGGCAGGGAAACCGTGACTATCTGTATTGACGTTGACTCGCGTACACTGTCAGGCGACGAGAGTGGTCCCGGCCGAGAAGTGTGGATCCGACCCGTGATCCCCGCCAGGCCGGTCCAGACCAGCATGAGGGAGCGGTAGTGCCCCGAGGCGACGGCCGGCTGAGCCACGACCTTGACCCCCAACGACCTGGCCCCCAGGATGCCTGCGGCGTCTTCGGCGTGTGGGCCCCCGGCGAAGAGGTCGCGAATCTGACCTACTTCGGCCTCTACGCCCTACAGCACCGCGGCCAGGAGGCGGCGGGCATCGCGGTCAGCGACGGCTCGGGCGTGGTGGTCTACAAGGATCTCGGCCTGGTGGCCCAGGTCTTCGACGAGCCCACCCTGGCCAGCCTGCGCGGCCACCTGGCGATCGGGCACGCCCGATACTCCACGACCGGCGCGTCCAACTGGGAGAACGCCCAGCCGACCATCCGGTCGACCGATTCCGGCACGACCATCGCGCTGGCCCACAACGGCAACCTGGTCAACACCGCCGAGTTGGAGAAGGAGGTCGCCGAGCGCGGCCTGGTCGCGGACGGCTCGACCAACGACACCTCACTGGTCACCATGCTGCTGGCCAGCCGCCCCGACCTGTCGGTCGAGGCTGCCGCGCTCGAGGTGCTGCCGCAGCTCCGCGGGGCGTTCAGCTTCGTCTTCATGGACGAGTCGACGCTGTACGCGGCCCGCGACCCGCACGGCGTACGCCCGCTGGTGCTCGGCCGGCTGGAGCGTGGCTGGGTGGTGGCGAGCGAGACCGCCGCGCTGGACATCGTCGGTGCGAGCGTGGTGCGCGAGATCGAGCCCGGCGAGCTGATCGCGATCGACGAGGAGGGGCTGCGGTCCACCCGCTTCGCCGCGCCCGAGCCGAAGGGCTGCCTCTTCGAGTACGTCTACATCGCCCGTCCCGACGCGACCATCGCCGGGCGAAACGTGCACGCGGCGCGGGTGCAGATCGGTCGCCAGTTGGCCAAGGAGCACCCGGTCGAGGCCGACCTGGTCATCCCGGTGCCCGAGTCCGGCACCCCGGCCGCGATCGGGTACGCGGAGGCGTCCGGCATCACCTACGGCGCGGGCCTCATGAAGAACCCGTACGTGGGGCGGACCTTCATCCAGCCGTCGCAGACCCTGCGTCAGCTCGGCATCCGACTCAAGCTCAACCCCCTGCGGCAGAACGTGCGTGGCAAGCGGCTGGTGGTCGTGGACGACTCGATCGTGCGCGGCAACACGCAGCGGGCCATCGTCCGGATGTTGCGCGAGGCGGGGGCGCTCGAGGTGCACGTCCGGATCTCGTCCCCGCCGGTGAGTTGGCCGTGTTTCTACGGCATCGACTTCGCCACCCGGGCGGAGCTGCTGGCCAACGGGTTGGACAACGACGGCATCCGGCGTTCCATCGGCGCCGACACGCTGGGTTACGTATCGCTTCCCGGCCTGATCGCCGCGACCGAGCAGCCGAAGACCCGGCTGTGTCGGGCGTGTTTCGATGGTGAGTACCCGATCGAGCTGCCAGCTGGCAACCTGATCGGCAAGCATGTGCTCGAAGGGATGGGCCGCCGGGGCGCCAACGCGACGCCGGAGGCTCCGGAGAGCTTCGGCTCGCTCGTCGCCACTCCGGGTGGCGTGACCGCAAACCGCCCGTAGCACCAACCGGCGCGGCCCGGCCACCGCCGGCGCGGCACCGAGAACCACAAAAGGGGAGAACCGTGACGCACGTGTCCGAGCGCAGCGGCGCAGGAAGCAGCCCGAACGGCGCTGGCAGCGACCACCAGCCGTGGACGGGCGGTGCCGGCCGCCAGCGGGGCAAGCGCTCCGTCTCGTACGCCGACGCCGGGGTCTCCATCGACGCGGGCGACCGCGCGGTCGAGCTGCTGAAGTCGAAGGTGCGCGAGACCCGGCGTCCCGAGGTGCTGGGTGACCTCGGCGGCTTCGCCGGCCTGTTCCGCCTGGACACGAAGAAGTACAAGAACCCGATCCTGGCGTCCTCGACCGACGGTGTGGGCACCAAGCTGGTCATCGCCCAGCAGATGGACATCCACGACACGGTCGGCATCGACCTGGTCGCGATGGTCGTCGACGACCTGGTGGCGTGCGGCGCCGAGCCGCTGTTCCTGCTCGACTACATCGCCACCGGCGAGGTCGTTCCGGACAAGGTGGCCGAGATCGGCGCGGGCATCGCCGACGGCTGCCGGTACGCGGGCTGCGCGCTGCTGGGCGGGGAGACCGCCGAGCACCCCGGTGTGCTGCGCCCCGACGAGTACGACATCTCCGCGACCGGCGTCGGCGTGGTCGAGGAGGCCGACATCCTCAGCCCGGAGCGCGTCGAGGTGGGTGACGTCGTCATCGCCATGCGCTCCTCCGGCCTGCACTCCAACGGCTACTCGCTGGTCCGGCACGTGCTGCTCGGCGCCGCCCGGATGCGGCTGGACATCGTGATCGACGACTTCGGCCGGCAGCGGACCCTCGGTGAGGAGTTGCTGACCCCGACCAAGATCTACGCCAAGGACTGCCTCAAGCTGATCGAGGAGGCCGAGGTGCGGGCGCTGTCGCACATCACCGGCGGCGGCATCCCGGGCAACCTGGTGCGGGTGCTTCCCGAGCACGTCGACGCGGTGGTCAACCGGTCCACCTGGAAGCCGCAGCCCATCTTCGACCTGATCCAGTCGAAGGGTCGGATCGACGACCAGGACATGGAGTCGACGTTCAACATGGGCGTCGGCATGTTCGCGATCGTCTCGGCCGAGGACGCCGACCGCGCCCTGGCCACGCTGACCGGCCGTGGGGTCGAGGCCTGGCAGGCGGGCGAGATCATCGAGGGCACCGGCAACGTGCAGATGGTGGGTCAGCACACTCGCGGCTGATCACGCTCCGGTGACCGTACGGGCACCTGATCAGGGCTTCACCCGAGTGGCCGGCGCCGCCTAGCCTGAAAGGCTCGGGCTGGGCGGAGGAGGGTGATGGCTGCTGGGGAACCAACGTTCAGCGGGATGCGCGGGCTGGCCGCCGTCCCGTCGTACGTCGTCATGCAGCCCACCACGCTGTGCAACCTCGATTGCGCGTACTGCTACCTGCCGTTCCGGGCCGCCGACCGGCGGATGTCGGTGCCGGTGGCCGAGGCGGTGGCGGCGGCGGTAAACCCGTGGGCAGCGTCCGGGCGCTTCTCCGTCGTGTGGCACGGCGGCGAGCCGTTGGCGGCCGGTCGGGAGCACCTGGCCGCCCTGATCGCGCCCTTCGGGCCCGAGGTCGAACACCACGTGCAGACGAACGCCACGTTGATCGACGACGAGTGGTGCGAGTTCTTCGCCCGGCACGAGATGCGGGTGAGCGTGAGCGTGGACGGGCCGCGCGAGCGCAACGGCGACCGGGTCAACCGTGGCGGTCAGCCGGCGTACGATCGGATCCTGCGGGGTGTGGCCGCGCTGCGCCGGCACGACCTGCCCTTCTCCGCGCTGGCCGTGGTGTCCCGGCCGACGCCGGGCCTCGCCGCGGAGCTGTACGACTACTTCCTCGATCTGGGCTGCGATGTGCTGGGTATCAACATCGAGGAGACCGAAGGGGTCAACACCCGCGACAACAGCCACGACCCGGCGGCGGTGACGACGTTCTGGGCCGAACTGGTGGCGGCCTGGCGGCGGGCGCCCCGGGTCCACCTGCGCGAGGTCGAGTGGTCGCTGCGGTACGCGGCGGCGGTCCTCGACGGCACGGCGGACGGTGTGCTGCCCCGCCGGCTGGATCCGATTCCGACCATCGGCCACGACGGCTCGGTGACGGTGCTCTCCCCGGAGCTGGCCGGCTTCACCGACCCGCGCTACGGCGACTTCAGCAGTGGGAACGTGCTGACCACTCCGCTGGCCCGGATCCTGGCCGGTGCCGCGTCGACCTCGTGGGTCGGCGAGTTCCTGACCGGGGTGGAAGCGTGTCGGGTGTCATGCCCGTACTTCGGCTTCTGTGGCGGCGGCCACGCTGCCAACCGTTACTTCGAGCTGGGGCGTTTTGACGGTACGGAGACCGAGCACTGCCGCAACAGCAAGATCCGCCTATTGGAGGGAGTGTTGGAGCATGCCCGAGATCACCAGTCACCGGCGGCCTGAGCGCGAAGCGGACGATGCCCCGGACGACGACGTCACCGAGCGCGTACGGGAGGCCGCCCCCGGGCTTGTCGCGCTGTTGCAGGAGGCTGCGGACGCACGGCGGCTACGGGCCGAGGTGGCGGGCGGAGACGGCGTCAGCGCGGTCTGCGCCTGGAACCACTTCGAGAACATCCCGACCTTCTACAACTGGAACAACCGGCCGCGCTAGGGCGGCCGTGATCAGGGGCCTGTCGGCCAGACGGGGTAGTCCCCGGCCAGGGCAGGCCCCTGATGATCGGCACCGATCTCGCTCCCGAAGGACACATGCGTGAGCACGCGGGGGTTACCGCGTGCTCAACTACGTCGAGAGGTCAGCGGGTCGGACGGACCCAGGGATCGGGGTCGTCGTCCGCGTGATTCTCATCATCGTCGTCGACGAACTCTTTTGAGTCGTCGTCGAAGTGGTGCTCAGACTTACCAGCACCCGCCAGTTCGCGCTGCAAGGCGGTGAGGTCGGTGTTCGGGGAGTGGTACTTCAACTCCCGGGCCACCTTCGTCTGCTTGGCCTTAGCACGGCCGCGCCCCATGGCTCGACCCCCTCGCACAGAATGCGGGGCAGCCCGAAGGCGGGCCCCGATGACGTCAGGCATCTCTCGTGGCTCTTACGGTACATGGGGATGCCATCGTTCGGCACCTCGGGTTACCGTCAGCCGGCTCTGCGCGTCGCGGCGATCCGGCCGTCACCCAGTGTACCTGGTAAGGAGCGGAACGGAGAGCACCCGTGACACCGGGCAAAACACGCCAAACTTGACCCGGGCCTCAGCCTACCGAGTCGGGGCGGTACGGGAGGCCCGGAGGCGGATCCCGGTCGATCCGCCTCCGGGATGCGTCAGCGAAGGTGGATCGTGCGCAGCCGACCGACCTCGGCCATCCGCCGCTCGGCCAGCCGGTCCGCGGCGACCGCGGGCGGCACGCCCTCGGCGTCCGCCAGGCGCAGGATCTCCCGGGTGGTGTCGTAGATCCGGGTGGCCCGCAGCTTCGCCCGGTCGAAGTTGAAGCCCTCGATCTCGTCGGCCACCTGGATCACACCGCCGGCGTTGACCACGTAGTCCGGCGTGTAGAGGATGCCCCGATCGGCCAGCAGCTTCTCGATCCCCGGGTGCGCGAGCTGATTGTTGGCCGCACCGGCCACCACCTTGGCGCGCAGCGCCGGAACGGTGTCGTCGTTCAGCGCGCCGCCCAGCGCGCAGGGGGCGTACACGTCGATGTCCGCAGCGACCAGCGCGCTTGCGTCGTCCACCAGAGTGACCTGCGGGTGGTTGGCGCGTACCCAGGCCAGGGCCTTCGGGTTGACGTCCGTGGCGACCACCTCGGCGCCGTCGTCCAGCAGGTGCCCGGTCAGGTACTTGCCGACCTTGCCCAGGCCCGCCACGCCGACCCGGCGGCCGTTCAGGCTCGGCGTGCCCCAGACGTGCTCGGCGGCCGCCCGCATCCCCTGGAACACGCCCCAGGCGGTGAGGATCGACGAGTCGCCGGCGCCGCCGTGCTCCACGCTGCGGCCGGTCACGTAGCGGGTCTCGCGGGCGATGATGTCCATGTCGGGCACGTAGGTGCCGACGTCGCAGGCGGTGTAGTAGCGGCCCGCCAGCGACTCCACGAAGCGGCCGTACGCGCGCAGCAGCGCCTCGCTCTTGATCTGCTCCGGGTCGCCCCAGATGACGGCCTTGCCGCCGCCGAGGTCCAGGCCGGCGAGCGCGTTCTTGTACGCCATCCCGCGGGACAGGTCGAGCACGTCGGCGAGGGCGTCGTCCTCGCTGGCGTACGGGTAGAAGCGGGTGCCGCCGAGCGCGGGCCCCAGCGCGGTGGAGTAGATCCCGATGATCGCCTTGAGGCCGCTCTGCTTGTCCTGGCAGAAGACGACCTGTTCGTGACCGGTCGATATCGGGTCGTCGGTGCTCGCGAATACGCCCATGACTGGCTCCTACGATGGTGTGCGTTCCTTGTGGGACGCGGACCTGGTGGACCCCGGCGGGGATGCTGCCGGTGTGATCGAGCCTAGTATCGGCCGCCGTACGACCGCCCGACGCGCCGCCGCCGTCCCACGGTGCGGGGCGCGCGGTCCGGCCGCTGGCCCTGCGGGGGTGGGGTTCATGGGAGGATCGCGCGGTGCCGTCGCTCTTCGCTTCTTACCTGCGCGTGTACGAGCCGCTGACCGCCTTCGACCGGGACCGGCAGAGTTACTGGCGTCGCTATGTCTCGGAGGGACGGGCGATCGCTCCCGTCGAGGGGCCCGGCCGTCAACGGACGGCGGTGATCGAGGCGCTGGGCGCGGGCTGGACCCGCCTACCCGACCTGCCCGAGGAGGCGTACGTCCTGGAGACGGACGACAGCCTGCTGGTCTGCCCCTGGAACCTGCGTATCCGGGTCGCTGAGGCGGCGCTCAACGCCCGGGACGGGGTGCCCCCGGTGCTTGCCGACGCCTTCGTGCCGCCGGTGCTCGCCGGGCAGGCCCGGGCGGTCGTCGACGACTGGCGCAGCGGCGCACGGGTTCTGGAGCACGGGGTGCCCCGGGTGCACGAGCAGATCGCCACCTGGGGCGTACCCCTGCGGTGGTTCGTGCTCTTCGACCCGACGGAGCGGGACTTCGTCACCCAGCCGGGCCGGCGGGCGCTGCGCTACCGGACGGAGATCTCCAAGGCTCGTCGTCGTTCGTCCCGGGCGCTGTCGGTGCTGCGTAAGTCGGTGGGCGAGGCGCCGATCACCGAGGCGGTCCAGGAGGCCGCGCGTTGGCTGGAGGAGTTCCACCCGGGCTCGGTGGTGGAGCTGGACTACGGCGGCCTTGTCGACCTTCTCTCCGATGAGACTCTCGCCGCCGACGACTCGCCGGAGTTGGTCGCCGGTGGCCTCGCGGGCCTGTCGCGGGGGGAGGCGGACGAGGCGTCGGCCGCGTACGACAAGTTGGTGGCCCGCTGGCGCGCGGTGCAGCTCCTGGAGCGGTGCAACTAAGGCAAATCGCCCCTAGGAGCGCTCCCAAAGCGAGGGTGTCTCGTAGTTGACGCATCACGAACCGTGATCATGAGTCCGAATAAGGTACTTTCTGCCGTGTAAAAGTCGTAAAAATCGGGCATGGTTCATCCGTCCGTCTAGGGACCTTCATCCGTTCGGCCCATGTCGGACATCGGGGACTAGCCGGACCATGGGAGACGCGTCGGCCGGCGGGACCCCGGCCGATGTCTATACATGTGGAGGAGTGACCGATGGCATCGCGAACGCACGAACCAGAGCCGCTGCTCACACCGGCCGAGGTGGCGTCGATGTTCCGTGTCGACCCGAAGACGGTGACCCGGTGGGCGAAGGCGGGCAAGCTCAGTGCCATCCGCACCCTGGGTGGCCACCGTCGATACCGCGAGTCGGAGGTCAGGGCGCTGCTACAGGGCCAGATCCCGCAGCAGCGGCAGGGCGACTGACCCGATAGAGGTTTCCAAAGGGGCGGTGGATCTCGATCCACCGCCCCTTTTCATGTCCGCTCGGCTCCCACGGTGGCGCATCAGTCCGTGTCGGGGCCGGTCAACGTCAACCGGATGCCGACCGTGCCGCCCTCGCCGTGACGGAACCGGCTGCCGAGCAGGCTCAGCCGACCGATCAGGCGGTACTTGTGCTTGAGCAGGTCGCGGACCCGGCCCGTGTCGCGGCCTCCGTAGAGGGTCGCGTGGGCGGGCACCTCCGCGCCGTGCGGTCGGCCCCGCACGTCGCACGGTGCCACGGTCACCTCGCCGTTGTGGCGGATCCGCTTGACCTTCCCCGAGTCGGCACGGGTCCACACCGCCAACGCGTCCCCGTCGCGGACGGCCCAGACCGGGGTCGGCACCGCCCGACCGTCCCTGCGGAAGGTCGTGAGCAGGATGTACTTCTCGGCCGACAGCCGGTCCAGGGTGGTCACGCCGCCAGGATAGGCCGCCACGGGCCACTGAGCGGCCAGATAGCGTGAACGGCGTGACGGGGGAGCCTGCAATTGGTGACGTGGTCGGCGAGCTGCTGCGGGACGCGCTCGCCGTGGCTACCGGGGTCGGCCCCCGGCCGATGGTCGGCGGCCGACTGCCCCGGCCGGTCATCGAGATCATCGAACGGGACGACGGTCTGATCAACGGCGCTCCGGCGGCGCACTACCTCGACGGGCCGGCCGACTGGCAGCCGTACGACCACCGGGCCGTCGACCGGGCCCGGGGCGAGACGCTTGACGTCGGCACCGGCGCCGGCCGGATCGCGCTGCTGCTCCAGGAGCGGGGCGTACCCGTCACCGGCCTCGACACGTCGGCGGGCGCGCTCGACGTGAGCCGGCGTCGCGGCGTACGGCGGCTGGTGCACGGAACGGTGGACACCCACGTCGCCGACGGCCGGCGCTACGACACGTTCCTGCTGCTCGGCAACAACCTCGGGCTGTTCGAGGGGCGCGAGCGGGCCCCGGTGTTCCTCGCCGCACTCGCCGCGCTGGCCCGACCGGGGGCGCAGATCATCGCGCACGGCACCAACCCGTACGGCACCCGCGACCCCGTGCACACCGGCTACCACGAGCGCAACCGACGCCGGGGGCGGCTCGGAGGCCAGCTCCGGCTCCGGCTGCGCTACCGGGAACTCGGCACCGAATGGTTCGACTACCTGGTCTGCTCGCCGGACGAGTTCGCCGAGCTGGTGCACGGCAGCGGCTGGCAGTTGACCGATGTGGACGACCGTGACGCCCCCTACTACCTGGCCACCCTGCGCCTCGCCGGCTGAGCGACGGCTCCCGCGCCGCCTCGGACGCGGGAGCCGTCGTACGGCTCAGACCTGAACGGTCGGGGGCAGCGGCTCGGGCGGGAGACCGCCGTCGCCGTCGACGACCTCGTCGGGGGTGCCGTCCTCGTCGATGTCGACCATGGTGATGTCCACCTTGCCGTCACCGTCGGTGTCGAACTGGAACAGGTCGGCCTTGCCGTCGCCGTCGGTGTCCACCACCCACACGTCGGTCTTGCCGTCGTTGTTGGTGTCGGCGCGCAGCAGGTCGACCCGTTCGTCGCCCCGGGTCTCCACGGTCTCGGAGTCGGTCGTGACGCTCTCCGGTGCCTGGCTCATCTCGATGCGGTCCTTCCGTTGAGTTGACGGGCCGTACGTACCCGATCCCGCGCTCCCCCAAGCTTCGGCGGGGTCCCGGGCTGTCTAGGGTCGCACCATGAGCGAGCGCAGCGGGCCGGGCACCCGGGCCGGCGTGGCGGAGACCCCGCGCGCCACCGGGACGGACAGGGAGGCGTGATGAACGATCGTTTCGTGGTCGTCGGTGCGGGCACGATGGGGCTCGGTATCGCGTACGTGGCGGCCGGCGCCGGCCACGCCGTCGAGCTGGTCGAGGTGGACGCGGACCGGGGCGCGACGGCGCTGACCCGGCTCGCCGACCTGTGGGAGCGCGCGGTGCAGCGCGGCAAGCTGACCGCCGACGAGGCCGCCGTGAACCGGGAACGGGTGATCCTGCGGCCGAGCCTCGCCGACGTCGCCCCCGCCCCGGGAGTGGTCGTGGAGGCGGTGCCGGAGCGGCTGGACCTGAAGCGGGCGGTGCTGCGCGACGCCGCCGCCCTGGACCCGGCCCTGCTCGGCAGCAACACGTCCAGCATCGCCATCGGCGAGCTGGCCGCGGGTCTGGGCGCGCCCGAGCGCTTCCTCGGCCTGCACTTCTTCAACCCCGTCTGGGCGATGACGCTGCTGGAGATCGTGGTCGGCCCGGCCACCGCCGAGGAGACCACCACCGCGGCCGTCGCGCTCGCCGGCCGGTTGGGCAAGGACCCCGTCGTGGTACGCGACCTGCCCGGCTTCGCGACCTCCCGCCTCGGGGTCACCCTCGGGCTGGAGGCGATCCGGATGGTCGCCGACCAGGTGGCCAGCCCCGCCGACATCGACAAGGCGATGGTGCTCGGCTACCGGCACCCCGTCGGGCCGCTGGAACTCACCGACCTGGTGGGCCTCGACGTGCGCCTCGACATCGCCCGTACCCTCCAGGCCGCGTACGGGGACCGCTTCGCGCCGCCGGAGCTGCTGGTGGAGATGGTGGCCGCCGGACGGCTGGGCAAGAAGTCCGGGCACGGCTTCTACCGCTGGGAAGGTGGCGTCAAGCAATGAGTGGTCTGCGGATCGAGGAGCGGTCGGACCGGCTCGTGGTGACGCTGGCCCGACCGGAGAAGCGCAACGCCATCGACGCCGACCTGATCGCCGAGCTGCACGAGGTCTGCGCCGAGTTGGAGGCCCGTCCCCGGCTGCTGCTCCTGACCGGCGGCGCGGACGGCATCTTCGCCGGTGGCGCCGACATCGGCCAGCTCCGCGAGCGGGGCCGCACGGACGCCCTGGCCGCGATCAACTCGGCGGCCTTCGCGCGGATCAGGGCACTGCCCATGCCGAGCGTGGCCGCCGTGGACGGGCCGGCGCTGGGCGGCGGCGCGGAACTGGCGTACGCCTGCGATCTTCGGGTGTGCACGGCCCGGGCGGTGTTCGGTCAGCCGGAGGTGCGGTTGGGCATCCTGGCCGGCGCCGGCGCGACCCACCGACTGCCCGCCCTCGTCGGCGAAGGTCGGGCCAAGGAACTGCTGTTCACCGGCCGTCGGGTGGACGCGGCGGAGGCCCTGCGGATCGGTCTGGTGAACCGGGTGGTGGACGAACCCGGTGAGCTGCTGACGACGGCACACGGGCTGCTGGACGAGATGGCCCAGGCCTCGCCCCTGGCGTTGCGGCTCACCAAACTGGCCGTCGACGCGCCCCCCGCCGCACACCCGCAGCTCGACCTGGTGAGTCAGGCGGTGCTCTTCGAGGACGAGGAGAAGCACCGCCGCATGACCGAGTTCCTGGAACGCCGCCGGGCCCGCTGACCCGGCAACGGGAACGGCCGCACCGGCTGTCGAGCCGGTGCGGCCGTCGCGGTCCGCGGGTACTGCTCAGTGCCGGATCTGCACCCCGGTGTCGGCGAGGGCCCGGATCACCTGGGCCGACTCACCGAAGCCGATGATCAGGACGGCGTCCGCGCCGAATTCCTTGATCTCCTTCGCGCCGCCGGAGAAGTCCACCGGCGCGGCCTTGGCGTCGGCCGGCGGGTCGTACGTGAGCAGCTTGAGTCGGTCACCGGGGATGCCGGCCTTCTCCAGCTCGTCACGGACGGTGGCCTGCAGACCCTCACCGTAGGAGTCCTTACGGGCGACGATGACGATCTTCTGCGACCCGTCGCGGAGGACCACGTCGGCCAGCGCCCGGCCCTGGAGGCTGTCCGGTGGGGCGGTACGGAAGTAGAGGCCCTTGTCCTCGACGTCGGTCAGGCCCGCGTCGGTGTTCGACGGCGAGAAGAGGATCTTCCCGGCCCTGACCACGTCCGGCAGCACCTCGCGGGAGATTCCCGAGGCACCCGCGCCGATGATGATGCTGACCCCGTCCGCCACGTGCTTGGCGACGGTCGCCTTCGCCACCGCCGGGTTGGTGCCGTCGTCGCCGTCCTTCCACGTCACCGGCTTGCCCAGCACGCCACCGGCGGCGTTGATCTCCTGGATGGCCAGCGCCGCGCCGGCCGCCATCGGCGGGTACGCGATCGCCAGGTCACCGGTCTTCGGCAGCAGACCGCCCACGATCAGCGGCTTCTGGTCGTCGGCGTCACCGGCGCGCGGCTTCCTGCCCTTCGGCGGCGTCTTGGTGCTCGCCGCCGACTCGGAGCCCGCGCCGACGAACTCGGTCTTGCCGTCGTTGAGCTGCTGGCCGTCGAAGGTCAGCGTGGCGTAGCTCGCGGTGGCCGGCTCACCCTTGTCGGTGAAGCCGGCGCGGGTCAGCGAGACGCTGCGGTACTCGATGTCCTGCCCGGCCCGGGCCAGCGTGAGGCAGCTGGCCGGGGTCTCGCAGCGCTGTCCGTTGTTGGTCACGCCGACGATCTGCTTGGCGATGGCCGCCGGGTCGGTGCTGCCGGCCAGTTGGGCCGCGAGCACACCGATGACCACCGCGTCGTACGTCTCGGCGGAGTAGAGGTAGTCCGTCAGCGCCGGATTGACGGACCGTAGCCGGCCCTTGAAGTCTTCGGGCAGTGGGGTGAGTGGCGTGGTCCCCTTCATTCCGTCGACGAGGTCGGCGCGTTCCTTCAACTCCGCTGGGTAGGAGTTGAGCATGTTGCCGTCCGTGCCGTAGAGGCGCACCTGTTGGGCGCTCCCCTCCTGGGCCTTGTCATCCCCGCAAGCGCTTGTGGCGAGCAGGATCGTCGCGCAGGCAGCCAGTGTGGCCACCCGCGAGCGGCGTGATACGAGCATGGTCGTCCTTCCTCCGGCGAAGGTCCGCTGCGCACATTAGCGTGCCGAGGCCGGTCGCGGGACCGTGGAGGCGGCGCAATGCGTAGGTAGCTCACTGGGAATACGCAGAGTGACGAAAGCGCCGTGGCTTGACCCCCAGTCCTACTGTGCGCTGCGTGACGGACCTACCACAGCAAACGTTCGACGACGCGACCGCCGTGCTCCGATCGGCGCTGGCCGGGGACGGGGACGCCGTGACAGGTACGTTCGACGCCGTCGTCGACCGGGCCGGCCTGTCCGGGGCGTACGGGGTCGCCTGGTGCCTGGCCGCGACGATGGTCGGTGACGCGCCGACGAGCACCGGATGCGCGCTGGAGTTCCCGGGCATCGAGCAGGCGGACTACGACACCCGTTGGGTGGCCCGCTTCGTGAGCGCCTACGCCAACCGGGACGTATCGACCGGCGAGGCCCTGTTCGGCGCGGCGGCGGCCGACGGGCTGCTCTCCGACTGCCTGCTCACGCTCGCCGGCTCGACGATCGCCACCCTGCGCAGCCGCGCCGAGTGAACGCGGCACCCGCTTCGGGCGCCGCGTCCCCCGGGCCGTTCAGAAGGCGTGGTACGCGACCAGCGGCTCGTACTCGTAGCGCAGGTTGTCGAAGCGGACCCGGAAGTTGACCCCGTCCCGGACGTTGGTCGCGACGACGGTCCAGCCGGAGTTGGCCGGCAGGTAGGTCCAGTAGTTGCAGTTGCTCGTCTTGTCGATGAAGATCACGCAGGCTTCGGTGGCGTACGCGCTGGTGTTGCGGACGTTGATGTCGCGGCACCGGGTCGTGGTGCGGTACGGGCCGGCCTGGCCGCCGTATCCGCCGGTCTGGAAGAACGAGCGGACCGCGCCGCCGTAGCAGGTGGCGAGCGGCGCGAAGAGGTTCGGCCCCGAGGTGAAATCGGTGGAGTCGGCGCCCGGGGTGACCGTGGCGGCCTGGGCGGGTGCGCCGGTGGCGAGCAGCGCGGCGGCCGTGGCGACGGCGAGCAGGCGAGCGGTCGGGGATGACATGCAGGCGGCCTCCGAAAACAGTTAACTGACTGTCCGTATTGGACGGACGAGCTGACCGTGACGATGATACTGATCGATCAATAGTGGTGTGATCCCGGATCGTCGGTCCGGTGTGATAGCTCTGGGGCATGTCCGAGGCCATGCTCAGCAAGGTGCGCAAGCTGCTCGCCCAGGCCGAGGATCCGGCCTGCACGCCCGCCGAGTCGGCGGCGTTCACCGCCAAGGCGACCGAGCTGATCGCCCGGTACGGCGTCGACAGGGCGCTGCTCGCGGTCCGCGACCCGACCACCGACCCGGTCGGCGACCGCGTGCTCGACATCGTCGCTCCGTACGCGCGGGACAAGGTCGGCCTGCTCGCGGCGGTCGCCGAGCCGCTGCGCTGCCGCTGCGTCCGGCGTAAGCAGGGCAACGGCTTCGTCGCCCACCTGTTCGGCTTCGCCAGCGACCTCGAACGCGTGGATCTGCTCTTCACGTCGCTGCTCGTACAGGCCGCACACGGTCTGGCGGCCACGGCGGTGCCGGCGGACGACCATCCGGCCGCCTTCCGACGCTCCTGGCTCGCGGGCTTCGCGGAGGTGATCGGGGGACGGCTCTGGGCGGCCGAGTCCGCGGCGGCCAGCGAGTCAGGCGCCCCGTCGATGGCGTTGGTGCTGGCCGACCGCTCCGACCGGGTGCAGCGACGGCTCACCGAGGAGTACCCGCGACTGCGTACCGCCCCGGCTCGTCGCCTCGGCGGCACGGGCTTCGGCTCCGGCGCCGAGGCGGGCAGCCGCGCTCACCTGGGCGGCCGGAATCTCGACACCGGCGGGGTCGGTCGACAACTCGGCCACTGACCCCGGTTTGGCCTGGCTCGGCCTGGCCTCGGCCCGGCCTGGCTCGGCCCGGCCCGGCCCGGCCCGGCTCGGCCCGGCGCGGCTCAGCTCGGCTCAGGCGGTGTGCGGGCCGCCGCGCGACACCGTGGCGAGATAGCGGGTGAGCAACTCGTGCCAGCCCGCCGTGAGCGCCTTGCGATAGCCCTCGGCCGCCTCACCGTGCCGGTCGAAGTGCCGGTGCTCCAGCTCGACCCGGGTCCGTTCGGGTCCGTCCGGCAGGAACAGCACCTCCACCTCGCTCGCCTTCGCCGGATCCGGCACCGGCACCCGGTCCGGCCCGAGCTGCCAGGCGAAGACCAGCCGTCGAGGCGGATCCCAGGTGAGCACCCGACCCCAGTCGGCGCGGAAGCCGTACGGGCCGATCTCGTAGAGCATTCCGCCCGCCCGGGGCTCCATGCCCAGCTCGGCGAGAGCTTCCGGACCGGACCACGTGTACTCGGTGACCCACCACTCGGTCAGCTCGTCGGTGAACACGGCGAACGCCCGTTCGGCGGACCCGGGGACGAGGAGACTGCACCGTAAGGAGAAGCGTTCCAGGTCCTGCCGAATGTCGGCCGGATCAGCCATCCCCTGTCCCATAGGCCCGGACCATACCGGCTGATGCCCGGCTGTGCAGCTTCCGCAGTGCCCTTTTCCAGACAGTGGGTTGCCGAGTCGTCACGCACGGGATGGCCCGCCGGAAAGCGGGTAACCGCGCCGGACGGCCCGGACCACGGGCCGGCGCACGGGCGGAGCGGGAGAGCATGAGCGAGAACGCGCAGCAGCGACGGCCGGAGCGGGACGCCGACGCCGGAGACCCGGACGTCCTCCTCGACATCCCGAAGGTCTCGGTCGACTCGATCCGGCTGGCCGTGGACGGGCTGGACGCCGACATCTCGCTGCGTGCCCGGCTGGCCAACCTGCTTCAACTCGACGCGGGCGTACGGGTCCACCTGCACGGCGTCGAACTGGACATCGACGGGGTGCACGCCGAGGCGCAGCTACGGGTACGACTGGAGCAGTTGGTGTCGCTCCTGGGCCGCGCGCTCGACACCATCGACAACAACCCTCAGATCATCGAGTCTCTCTCCCGCGCGGGTACCGGCGCGCTCGACGACG
Organism: Micromonospora sp. CA-246542; assembly: GCF_050942905.1. Lineage (NCBI taxonomy): Bacteria > Bacillati > Actinomycetota > Actinomycetes > Micromonosporales > Micromonosporaceae > Micromonospora > Micromonospora sp. CA-246542. The sequence goes on from NZ_CP192040.1 coordinate 215,853, forward strand.
TGAACCGCAGTAGCGAGCAGTTGGCGGCCCGCGCTGCCGAGATCACCGCCCGGGCAGAACATGCCGGGGTAGGCGACGAACCGGTCGGGCGGAGGGGTGTGCCCGTCGGCGACCAACCGCCGGCACGACCCGCACGCCCGGAGAGTCCGGCCGGTCCGCCCGCTCCCACCTCCGCTCCTGGCCCGCCCGGGCCTCCCGCGACCGGTGGCGGTCGGGCTGATGCGGGTCCTGCTGGCGGCGGTGGCGGCCCGACCGGCGGCGGTGCGACCGGTGGCGGTCCGGGCGCAGGCCGTCCGGCTGGTGGCCCGACCGGCGGCGGTCCGACCGGCGGCGGTCCGACCGGCGGTGGTCGGGCTGATGCGGGTCCGGCCGACGGTGGTGGCGGTCCGGCCGGTGGCGGTCCGGCCGGTGGCGGTCCGACCGGCGGCGGTGCGACTGGTGGCGGCCCGGGCGCAGGCCGTCCGGCTGGTGGCCCGACCGGCGGCAGCCCGGCCGACGGTGGTGCGACTGGTGGCGGTGCGACTGGTGGCGGCCCGAGGAGTCGAGGCGAGGACGGTCGGCCCGACGGAGGCCCGAGCGGCGAGCAGCGGCGCGGAGGTCAGCAGGGCGGTGGCCAGCAGCCAGGTGGTGGTCACCAGCGAGGTGGTGAGCAGCATGGCGGCGGTGTCGCGGGCGGGGCGCAGGCAGCGGCCCAGAACGCGGCGCAGCTCGCCGAGCAGGCGAGCGAAAGCATCCGCCAGGCCGGACGCAGCGTGTGGGAGGCGATCCAGGGTGGGATCGCCCAGCACCGCCAACAGGGCCGCGGGGACCAGTGACACCACATCGAGATCTTGGACAGTTTCCGTTCGGCCCGAACGGAAACTGTCCAAGATCTCGTACCCGCCGCGATCAGGCTGTGGAAGGACGTAGCCGGATATAGCAAGATCCCGTGCATCCGCACGTCAGAGCGTTACGTGACGCCGCCGTGCGATCTGTCGGCGATCGCGGCCTTGACGTGCAATCGATGATGGCCGTATGAGCCTGGATGACGGTGACCCGGTCCTGATCGCCGTGAGCCTTGCGGCCGTGGTCCTCGGCCTCGCCTGGGCTGTGCTGGGCGTGCGTGTGGCCGCCTCACGACGGTTTCCCGCAGCCTGGATTCGACTGGTACGCCCGACGCCGATTCAGCGGGCCCGACCCGTGCGGATGGGCTGCGCCCAGGTCATGAGCGGCGCGGGCCTGGTCGCGTATGGCGCAACGTTCCTCATTCCTATGCCCTATCCAGTGGGAGTTGCACTGATCGGGGTGTTCCTGTTGCTTCTGCTGACTGCGGCGGGATCGGTGGCGCTGCTCCGCCGCTAGGGCCGGTTTCATAAGAACTGGCCGGTCGTCGTCCGGACTCCGCCTCGGCTCGACCGCCCTTATGAAACCGGCCCTAGCCCCGCATGGCGATGGGCCGGGCAGTCGCGCGACATCACCGTGGCCCCGGCGTACTCGGCCGAGTTCCCGAAGCTGGCAGCGGCGACGGGATGGCGGCAGAGGCGGAGCGGCGTGCGATCTGCGTGCGACAAGTGGCGGTGATCACTAGCCAGAACGGGTCAACCAGGGGCATCGGCGACTGACGCAGCGAAGGCAAAAAGCAAGATCCCCACCTGCGTATTCGCTGGTGGGGACCTCTGTAGCCCGGCGAAAGGCTATGTGGCCAGGGGCGGGGTCGAACCGCCGACCTTCCGATTTTCAGTCGGACGCTCGTACCAACTGAGCTACCTGGCCGTGTTGCTCGGCTCATGCTACCCGTCAGCAGATCGAGCTGCTGACAGGATCACACGCTCCGATACGCAGAACGCCGCGCGAGGCGCGGCGTCAGCGCTGCGGTCCTGACGGGACTTGAACCCGCGACCTCCGCCTTGACAGGGCGGCGAGCACTCCAACTGCTCCACAGGACCTAGCTTGTGTTGCTCCGGCTTGCGCCGGTCGTGCCCCCAACGGGATTCGAACCCGTGCTACCGCCTTGAAAGGGCGGCGTCCTGGGCCGCTAGACGATGAGGGCGGCCCCGCCATCATTGCACATTCGCAACTTCAAGCGGACTTGCTCCCATCCGGCCCCGCCGGAGGCTTGGAAAGCATACGTGATGCCTGGCCGGTCGACAAAACCGGTATGGCCGGGGCCGTCGGTGAGCGCATAACCGCAGTTCAGGGTCCATCTACCTTGAGTCGGGTGATGCCGTAGCGGTGCTTCAGGTCGGCGATCAGGTGCGGGCAGGCGGCGAGCGTCGCGGCCCGGTTTCCGCCCCCGTCGTGCAGCAACACGATGGAGCCGGGACGTGCCGCGTTGTGGACCCGCTTGGCGATCGTGGCGGCGGTGGGCTTGTCCCAGTCCTGCGGGTCAACGGCCCAGTGCAGGGGGCGCATGCCGAGTTCCTTGGCCACGGCGAGGACCTCCGAGGTCCACCGACCGCCGGGCTGGCGGTAGAAGGACACCGGTGTGCCCGGGGCGGCCGTCTGGATGACCTTGTTGGTCCGGGCCAGGTCCGCCTTGATGTCGGCGACCGGTCGGCGGGCGAGGTCGAGGTCGTGCTGCCAACTGTGGTTGCACAGTTGGTGACCCTCCCGGACGATCCGCCGGATCAGCTCCGGATGCCGCTGGGCTTCACGGCCCACCACGCAGAAGGTGGCCGTCACGTGGGCCGCCTTCAACTGGTCGAGCACCTTCGGCGTCCAGGCCGGGCTGGGCCCGTCGTCGAAGGTCAGCGCCACGGGCCGTACGCCGGTGTTGCGCCGGAGCCCGGCCGGGAGCTTCGCCGGCAGCGGTCGCAGCGGCGGTTTCGGCGGCTTGGTGCGGGTGGCGCTCGGCGAGGGGGTGGGTTTCGGCGTGGGGCCGGTGGTCGACTCGACGGGCTGCGGCGGCCCGGCGACGTGGATGGCAGTGTCTGGCTGGGCGCAACCGGACAAGACCAGCACCACGGCGAGGACGGACGCCAGGGCGGCGCGGGCTTGCATCTGTTCGCTCCCGGAGGGTCGGGGTGGGCGGACCACTCGACGGTAGTGGAAGCGTCCGGGGAGCCGACAGGTCGGTCAGGCCTCTTGCGACTGGTCCAGCGAGTCGCGGACCGCCACCGCCAGCGAGACCGCCTCGGCCAGGTCGACCGGCCGGACCACTCCGGCGGGCAGCCCGTCAGCCCGCCAGCCCGGGCCGGCGGCGAGGATCAGCAGCGGGCGGCGGGGCGCGGCGAGGAGCGCGCTGAGCTGGGCCGGGTCGGCGGTGGCCCGGGTGTGTGACCAGAGGACCACGGCGGCCGGTCCGGTCCGGCTGACCGCTTCGACGAGGGCGGCCACCGGCACCCGGGCGCCCAGCATCCGGTAGCCCACCCCGGCCTCGGCGAGCGCGGCGGCCAGTGCTTCCAGGGGCAGGGTGTGCTGCTCCTCGTCGGCGCAGGAGAGCAGGATCCGGGCGGGCCCGGCGGGCGGATTGGCCCGGCTGGCCGCGGCGAACGCCTCCGACACGCACCGGGAGACCAAGTGCTCCACCTCGATGAGGCCGGAGGTGGCGACATGCCGGTCACCGATGCCGGCGAGCACCGGTCGCAGCAGGGTCTCCCAGGTGGCGACGACCCCGCTGGCGGCGATCGTGTGCGCGATCGTCTCGTTGATCACCGCCGCGTCCAGGCGCATGGCAGCGCGGGCCAGGCCCCGGGCCGCCGGTCCGGCGCGGCCCACCCCGATGGCGCCGCCACCGTCGCGGCTCGTCGGACGGATCCGATCCCGGGCGACGGTGTCCAGGTGCGCGCGGTCCGGTGCCTGCCGGGCCCATCGAGCCGCCTCGGCCGGGCTGACGCCCTCGGCGGTCAGTCGCCGCATGGTTTCGAGACGGGCCAGGTCGGCCGGTGTGTACCGGCGGTGATGGCCGGGCACGTGCTCGCTGGGCCCGAGCCCGTAGCGCTGGTGCCAGGTACGCAGCGTGGTGACCGCGACCCCCAGCCGGCGCGCGACGGCGCCCGCGCTCAACGCCTCATCGGCCACCCGACCGCTCCACCGCGTCGTCCGCCGGCGATCCGGGCGGGGTCGTGCTGGTGGAGCCGGGGGTGTCCGACGAGGACCCCGAGGGGCGCAACAGGCGGTTCACCACCCCGCCCAGCCAGGGCGCGTACGAACGAGGGTCCCGGTCGAGGTCGGCTTCCAGGGCGGCCGGGTCGGCCCAGCGCAGCTCGGCCACCTCGTCCGGGTCGGGGCGCAGTGGTGCGACGGGCCGGAACTCGCCGCGCAGCACGTGGTCGTACTCGAACTCGACCCGACCGGTGGTGGGGTCCTCGGCGTAGTAGACGTAGACGCCCACCTGGGTCAGTTCGACCGGACCGGTGCCCAGCTCCTCACGCAGCCGCCGGTTGGCCGCCTCGGTGAGCGACTCGCCCGGCCGGGGGTGGCCGCAGCAGGAGTTCGCCCACCGCAGCGGAAAGCGGGTCTTGACCGCGGCCCGTCGTTGCAACAGCACCTGACCGTCCGGGTCGACGAGCATCACCGAGAACGCCCGGTGCAGTTGCCCCGGCGGTTGGTGTGCGGCGGCGACGGTGGTGTCGCCGTGGGCTCGCCCGGCGTCGTCGACCAGCTCGACGAGATGGTCCTCGCGACTGCTCATCGTCCCTCCCCCGTGATCCGGCCGGCGGCCAGCTTGCCAGAGATCAGCACCATCGGTACGCCCACGCCGGGTTGGGTGCCGGAGCCGACGAAGACGACGTTCGACAGGTGTCGGTGCAGGTTCGACGGGCGGAACGGACCGGTCTGGAAGAGGGTGTGCGCGGCGGCGAACGGCGTGCCGGCGGCCATGCCCTGCTCGGCCCACTCGGCGGGGGTGACCGCCCGCAGCACCTCGACGCCGTCACCGAACCCGACGTAGCCTCGCTCCTCCAGCGTCGCGATGAGCTGGTCGCCGTACCGCTGGGTCAGGTCGCCACGCCACTCGAACTGCGCCCGGTCGAGGTTCGGCACGGGCGCGAGCACGTAGTAGGTGTGCCGATCCGCCGGTGCCACCGACGGGTCGGTCCGGCTGGGATTCGTGACGAGCAGCGACGGGTCGGTCATCAGCTCACCCCTGCGGATGACCTCATCGAAGGTGCCCTTCCACGCGCGTCCGAAGTGGATGTTGTGGTGGGCGATCTTCGCATAGCCCTGCCGCGAGCCGACGTGCAGGACGACGCAGGACGGCGAGTAGGTGAGGCGTCGCGCGGGCGCGGCGGGCAGCAGGTCCCGGTAGGCGACCGGCAGGTCCGGGTTGAGCACCACCACGTCCGCCGGCACCAGCTCGCCGTCGGCGGTCAGCACGCCGGTGGCCCGGCCGTTCGCGGTCTCCACCCGGGTCACCGTGGTGTCGTACCGGATCTGCACGCCGTGCTTCTCGGCCGCGCCGGCCATCGCGCGGGAGACCGCGTGGATGCCGCCCCGGGGGAAGTAGACCCCGGCCACCGAGTCGAGGTACGCGATGACCGCGTAGATGGCCAGCGCGTCGTGCGGGGCGAGCCCGGCGTACATCGCCTGGAAGGAGAAGATCCGCTGGGTACGTGGGTCCCGGAAGAACTGGTTGATCTTGGTCTGGAGGCGGCGGAAGGCCCCTCCGGTGAGTAGCTTGAGCAGGTTGCCGGTGAGCAGGTCGGTCGGCGCGTCCAGGTTGCGCTCGATGAAGTCGGCCCGCTCCAGCCGCCACAGCTCGCGCGAGTAGTCGACGAAGCGCAGGTAGCCGTCGGCCTCACGGGGACCGCAGACCCGGGAGATCTCGGCCGCCATCCGGGTGGTGTCGGTGCGTACATCGAGGGTCGACCCGTCCGGGTAGTACGCCCGGTACGCCGGGTCCAGCGGGGTCAGGTCGAGCCAGTCGCGCAGCTCCTCGCCGACGGCCCCGAGCGCCTCGGCGATGAGGTCGGGCATGGTGAGCACGGTCGGGCCGGTGTCGAACTCGTAGCCGTCGACCGTGAGCCGGCCGGCCCGTCCGCCGGGGACCGACTCGCGCTCCAGCACCGTCACCTGCCGGCCGCTGCCGGCGAGGTGCAGCGCGCAGGCGAGCCCACCCAGCCCGGCGCCCACGACCACCACCCGGTCCGTCCGTCCCGTCACCGTCCGCACGTGACCACCTCCTCGAGATCCTCGGTCATCAGGCCCGCCGACTGGTGGCAGCGGTGGCCAACCCGGTCAGCGCGGTACGCGCCGTCCGGTCCACGGGCGCGCTGTCGAGCGCGGCCAGGGCATCGCCCACCCGCTCGGCGATCATCCGTTCGACCCGGGCCACCGCACCGGTCGCGGCGACCACGTCGGCGAGCCGTTCGACGGGTTCGCCGTCGGTCTGCTCCAGCGCCCGGAGCTGGCTCGGCGTGGCCAGTTGGCGGGCCAGCATGAGCAGCGTGGTGGGCTTGCCGACGCGCAGGTCGTCGCCGGCCGGTTTACCGGTCGACTCCGGGTCGCCGTAGACGCCGAGCAGGTCGTCGCGGAGCTGGAACGCCTCGCCGACGGCCAGCCCGTAGCGGGTGTACGCGGTGACCAGCGCGTCGTCGGCCGTCACCGCGGCCAGGCGGGCGCCGAACAGCAGTGGTCGCTGCACCGTGTAGCTGGCGGTCTTGTAGCGGGCCACCCGCAGCGCCCGGTCGACCGACCAGCTGTCCGGGTCGTTCTCGCCGAGCACGTCCAGGTACTGCCCGGCGACCGTCTCGACCCGCATCTGGTCGTAGCAGCGGCGGACCTCGAACAGCCGGGCCGGGGTGATGGTGGCGCGGGCGAGCAGCTTGTCGGCCCAGACCATGCAGAGGTCGCCGATCAGTACGGCGGCGGCCTCGCCGAACCGGTCCGGGTCGCCCCGGTGGCCGGCGGCGACGTGCTGGGCCGCGAGGGCGACGTGCGCGGTGGGCCGGCCGCGACGGGTGGTGGAGGCGTCCATCACGTCGTCGTGGACGAGCGCGAAGGTGTGCAGCAGTTCGAGGGCGGCGAGCGCGGGTAGGACCGCGGTGAGCCGTTCGTCGCCACCGACGGTCCCGCGCCAGCCCCAGTAGCCGAACGTGGACCGGATCCGTTTTCCCCCGGACAGCACGGCCGCGCGTGCGGCGGACGCGAATCTGCCCATGGCCGCGTCGATCTCGGTGAGTGCGTCGACCTCGGCGGTGAGGAAGGTCGACAGGGTCTCGTCGACCGCCGTGATCAGGTCCTGGGTGTATGCGGCCAGGACAGCGCGGACCGGGTCGTCCCGCTCGCCTGGCTCCGCTGGCGCCACACGTACCGCGTTGCCCGCAACTGCGTCGTTGGCCATGTGGGCGAGCGTACCCTAGGGTACGAGTTGCGTCGATTGGTGCGTCGATATCTGAGGAGGGCCGGTGGAAACGGATCTCGCCGCTGCCTATGACCGGTGCCGTGAGCTGCACAAACGCCATGGCCGCACCTACTATCTCGCCACCCGGCTGCTTCCCGCGTGGAAACGACGACATGTGCACGCTCTCTACGGATTCACGCGGTACGCCGACGAGATCGTCGACAGCACCGAGGCTCTCCCACCTGCCGAGCGGGCCGCCCTGCTCGACGACTGGGCCAGCAGGTTCGTGGCCGGCCTGCACGGCGCGTCGGTTGACGACCCGCTGCTGCCGGCCGTGCTGCACACGATCGCCATCTTCGATCTCGACCGGGACGACTTCGCGTCGTTTCTCAAGAGCATGGCGATGGACCTGACGGTCACCTCGTACCCGACGTACGACCACCTGCTCGACTACATGGAGGGTTCGGCGGCGGTGATCGGCACGATGATGTTGCCGATCCTGGGCAGCTCCGACCCGGCGGCGGCCCGCGAGCCGGCCCGGCAGCTCGGCTTCGCCTTCCAGCTCACCAACTTCATCCGGGACGTCGCCGAGGACCTCGATCGGGGCCGCACCTACCTCCCCGACGAGGATCTGGCGAAGTTCGGCGTCACCCGCGAGGAGCTGATCGAGGCCCGCGACCGGGGGCAGGGCACGCCCCGCACCCGCGAGTTGATCGAGTACGAGGTGACCCGGGCCCAGGCGCACTATGCCGCCGCCGCGCCGGGCATCACCATGCTCGCTCCCGCCTCGCAGGCGTGCATGCGCACGGCGTACGCGCTCTACGGCGGCATCCTCGACGAGGTGGCCGCGCAGGACTACGACGTCTTCGCCCGCCGCGCCCTGGTGCCGCGGCGGCGACGGATGGCGGTGGCCGCGCGTGCTCTGCTGACGTCGACGGGTACCCCGGTCACGATCCCGGGCCCGACGGCCCAGCCGGCGGCCCGGTGAGCGGGGGCACCGCGGTCGTGCTCTTCACCCGCGACCTGCGGGTGCACGACCACCCGGCGCTGGCGACGACCTGTGCGGCGTTCGACCGGGTGGTGCCGTTGTACGTGCTCGACCCGGCCCTGGCCGACTTGTCGGCCAACCGCACCCGGTTCCTGCACCAGGCGCTCGCCGACCTGCGCGAGGCGTTGCGCGAGCGCGGCGGCGACCTGGTGGTGCGGCGCGGCGACCCGGTGGCCGAGACGATCGGGCTGGCCGGCAAGGTCGGTGCCACCGCCGTCGCGCTCTCCGCCGACGTCAGTCACTACGCGCGCCGCCGGGAGCGCCGGCTGCGCGACGAGTGCGAACGGCACCGGCTGCACCTGCGGCTCTTCCCGGGGCTGACGGTCGTCGAGCCGGGTGCGCTGCGTCCCGGCGGCGGAGGCGACCACTACCGGGTGTTCAGCCCGTACCACCGGGCGTGGGCCGCCGCGCGTTGGCGCGAGGAGTTGGCCGCGCCCCGGCGGATCGTGCTGCCCGACGGGGTGAGCGTGGGCCGGTTGCCGGCGCTGCCGGCGGGGGAGTCACCGGACGCGGCCGTCGGCGGCGAACGCGTCGCCCGGCAGCGGCTCACCGACTGGCTGCCCGAGCTGGGCCGGTACGACGACCAGCACGACGACATGGCCGGCGACGACACCTCCCGCCTCAGCCCGTACCTGCGCTTCGGTTGCGTGTCGCCGCTGTCGGTGGCGAACCGGGCCGGCGACCGCTCCGGGCCGTTCGTGCGGCAGATCTGCTGGCGCGACTTCTACTACCAGGTCACCGCCGCGTTCCCGGCGATCTCGACGGCCGCCTACCGGCGGGGCGCCACCGAAGAGTGGCGCTACGGCGACGACGCCCTCGCCGCCTGGACCGAGGGCCGGACGGGCCTGCCGATCGTGGACGCCGGGATGCGACAGATGCGGGCCCAGGGTTGGCAGCACAACCGGGCCCGGCTGATCACCGCCGGCTACCTGACCAAGCACCTGGGGCAGGACTGGCGGGCCGGCGTGCAGGTCTTCTTCCGCTGGCTCCTCGACGGCGACGTGGCCAACAACTCCGGCAACTGGCAGTGGGTCGCCGGCACCGGTAACGACACCAAGCCGTACCGGGGGTTCAACCCGGTCCGGCAGGCCGAGCGGTACGACCCGGCCGGCGACTACGTACGCCGGTGGGTGCCGGAGTTGGCGAAGGTGTCGGGTAAGGCCATCCACCAGCCGTGGAAGCTGCCCGACGACCTCCGCCGCACGCTTGACTATCCGCCGCCGCTCACCGTGCCCGGCGCCGATCCGGTCTGGCTGCGCTGATCAGAGGCAGGAGTGCAGTGCCTCGGCCAACTCGTCGACCCGGTCGTGCTCGGCGAGCTGTGCCGTGACGTATGCGAGCGTGTAGCCCCGCACCGGGTCGGCCCAGGCGCTGCTGCCCCCGAGCCCGCCCATGCCCCAACTGAGGTCGGGCTCCCACTGCATGCCCAGCGTCCACCGGGCCCGGCGGTCCAGCACCAGGTCCGGGCCGTCGTACTGGACCCGGGTCGCCTCGTCGAGAAGGGCCGGGCTGAACAGCCGTACGCCGTCCAGGACGCCGCCGGCCAGCAGGCCCGCGTAGAGCCGGCCCAGGCCCACGGAGGTGGCGTGCAGGTTGACCGCCGGCATCTCGGCACCCCGCCACAGCGGACTGTTCAGCACGGCGAGGTCCAGCCCACCGGCCGGGTTGCCCATCGCCCTCGCCCGGAGTGTCTCCGGCTCGCCCAGTTTGCGGATCGGCCACTCCGGGTCGCCGTAGCGCAGGTCCGCGCAGCGCCGTTGGTCCGTCTCGGCCAGCCCGAACCCGAGGTCGAGCTGCCACGGGCCGGCGATCTCGTCGGCGAGGAAGCGGCCCACGCTGCGGCCGTCCACCCGGCGGACCAGCTCGCCCACCAGGTGGCCGTACGTCCAGGCGTGCTCGCCGGCCAACGACCCGGGCGGCCATTCGGGGTCGGCGGCGGCCAGGTCGCCGGCGAGCAGCGCCCAGTCCGCGATCGCGCTGGCCGGTCGGGGCACGGGGAACGCCGGCAGACCGGCGGTGTGCGACAACACGTGCCGCACGGTGGCCGGGGTATGGAACTCCGGCCAGTACCGCTGCACGGGGGAGTCCAGGTCGACCCGTCCCCGGTCGACGAGCAGCAGCAGGCACAGCGCGGCCACCGGCTTGCCGACCGAGTAGACGTTGACCAGCGTGTCCGGCCGCCACGGTTGGCCGGACGGCCCGTCACCGGCGCGGAACCCGCCCACCAGGTCGACCACCGGCTGGCCGTCGTACCAGATGGTGAGGCTGGCGCCGGTCTCCCGACCGGCGGTCAGCAGGTCGTGGAAGCAGTCCCGGACGGGGGCGAAGCGTGCGTGCATCGGATCACCGTAGGCGCTCCGGCGCGGTACGCCCGCCGACTTTCCGGACCCCGGTGGTCCGGACGGCACCGCTGGGGGATGCTGTTCCGGTGGCGGAGCCGGAGCTGGTGGACGTTGTCGTGGTGGGCCTCGGAGTCGGCGGCGAGGAGGTGGCCGAGCGACTCGCCGAGGCCGGCCTGAGTGTCGTCGGTGTCGAGCGGGACCTCGTCGGCGGCGAGTGCCCGTACTGGGGCTGCATCCCGAGCAAGATGATGATCAGGGCCGCGAACGCGCTGGCCGAGGCGCGTCGGGTCGACGGGCTGGCGGGTACGGCGCAGGTCCAGCCGGACTGGGCGCCGGTGGCGAAGCGGATCCGCGAGGAGGCCACCGACACCTGGGACGACAAGGTCGCGGTCGACCGGTTCACCGGCAAGGGTGGCCGGTTCGTCCGGGGCAGTGGCCGGCTCGACGGCCCGGGGCGCGTCCGCGTCGGCGACCAGGTGTTCCAGGCCCGGCACGGCATCGTCCTGGGCACCGGTACCCGGCCCTCGGTGCCGCCGATCGACGGCTTGGCCGACACGCCGTACTGGACCAACCACCAGGCGATCGAGGTCGAGGAACTGCCGGAGTCGATGCTGGTGCTCGGTGGTGGCGCGATCGGGCTGGAACTGGCCCAGGTCTTCGCGCGCTTCGGCGTCCGCGTCACCGTGGTGGAGGCGTTGGACCGGGTGCTGGCCGTGGAGGAGCCGGAGGCCTCCGACGTGGCCGCCGCCGCGCTGCGCGCCGACGGCGTCGAGATCCACACCGGGGTACGCGCCGAACGGGTCGACCATGACGGCGACCGTTTCACGCTGCACGGCGGTGGTGGGACGGAGTTCACCGCCGAGCGCCTGCTCGTCGTCACCGGGCGTCGGGCGCACCTGGAGGAGTTGGGGCTGGACACCGTCGGTGTCGACGCCGAGCAGCGTTACCTGCCGGTGGACGACCGGATGCACGTCACCGAGGGCATCTGGGCGGTGGGTGACCTGACCGGCGAGGGGGCGTTCACGCACATCGCCATGTACCAGGCGGCCATCGTGGTGTCCGACGTCCTCGCCCACTACCGACAGGCGACGGCCGGCCCGGACGCGAGCGGGACCGCCAGCGTCGTCGGCGGCGCGATGGGCTCCTCCAGTTCGCTGGCCGCCAGCGGATCGAGCGGTTCGGCCGGCACCGTCCCGCGCGCCGACTACCGCGCGCTGCCCCGGGTGACCTTCACCGATCCCGAGGTCGGCGCCGTCGGGCTGACCGAGCGGCAGGCCCGCGAACGCGGCATCAACGTGCAGGTCGGATTCACCAAACTGGGCAGCTCGACCCGGGGTTGGATCCACCGGGTCGGCGACGAGGGCTTCATCAAGCTCGTCGCGGACGCCGACCAGGGCGTGCTGATCGGCGCGACGTCGGTCGGCCCGGCCGGTGGTGAGGTGCTGTCGGCGCTCGTGGTGGCGGTGCACGCGGCCGTGCCGCTGAGCCAACTGCGGCACATGATCTACGCGTACCCGACGTTCCACCGTGCCATCGAGGACGCGCTGCGCGATCTGTCCTGACGACGAACCGGTTGAAGCCTGGCAAGCTGCGACAGTTGCTTAGCAAAATCCGACCGTCTTGCGGTTCATTTCTTTCATTTCTGTGACGTACGATTGCGGCCGTGACCAAGCGGTTGACTGAAGTTGCCAAGAAGGCGGGCGTCAGCGAGGCCACCGTCAGCCGGGTGCTCAACGGTCGGGACGGTGTCTCCGAGGCGACCCGGACGGCGGTGCTGACCGCGCTCGACGTGCTCGGCTACGAGCGGCCAACCAAGCTGCGCGGTGAGCGTGCCCGGCTGGTCGGGCTGGTGCTGCCCGAGTTGCAGAACCCGATCTTCCCGGCGCTCGCCGAGGTGGTGACCGGGACGCTCGCCCAGCGCGGTTACACGCCGGCCCTGTGCGCCCGCACCATCGGCGGCGTGTCCGAGATGGACTACGTCGAGATGCTCCTCGACCACCAGGTGTCCGGCGTGATCTTCGCCGGCGGCTCGTACGCGCTCGCCGACGCCAAGCACGACCACTACCGACGGCTGACCGACCGGGGCCTCCCGGTGGTGCTGGTCAACGCCGGTGTGGACGAGCTGGGCTTTCCCCGGGTCTCGACCGACGACGCGGTGGCGGTGGAGCAGGCGTACGGGCATCTGCGCTCGCTCGGCCACGAGCGGATCGGCATGGTGCTCGGCCCGGAGGGGCACGTACCGTCCCGCCGCAAGCTGGACGCGATGGTGCAGGCCGCCGACTGGGGTGCCGCCGAACAGGAGTGCGTCGAGCGTTCCAGCTTCTCGATGGAGGGCGCCCGGGTCGCCGCCACGAAACTGGTCGAGCGGGGCGTCACCGGCATCATCTGCGCCAGCGACGTCCTTGCTCTGGGGACGATCCGGGCCGCCCGGCGTCTGGGTCGTGCGGTGCCGACGGACATCTCGGTGGTGGGCTTCGACGACTCCGCGTTCATGACGTGCACCGATCCGCCGTTGACCACCGTCCGGCAGCCGATCGAGACGATGGGGCAGGCGGCGGTGGACCTGCTGGTGACCCAGATCGAGGGTGCCGGCGTCCTCCAGGACGAGCTGCTGTTCGAGCCGGAGCTGGTGGTCCGCGGCTCGACCGCGCCCGCACCCCGCCGGTGATCGCGCTCCTGGCCTACTGACCGCCCCTTCCCGAAGGCCGTTGACCGCTCTCGCGGTCGACGGCCTTTTTGGTGCCCAAGTAGCCGCATAACGGGCGCAATCCCGCATCCTGTCGCCGTCTGTCGCCCTGATGTCGCGTCCTTTCAAAACATCGTCGACACCTTGCTGAAATGAGTCGTGCTCGTTACAGTGACTCCACTCACACCTGGCTCCGGCACAGCTACAGGGCGTCAGGTCGCATCACCGCAGATAAGCGCACCTCACGGAGACACCCGTTCCCGAAGGGATGGACAGATGTCCGTACCGCAATACCGAAGGGCTGCGACCCTGGCGCTCGTGGCCGGCCTGGGGTTCAGCCTCACGGCATGCTCCACGAAGAGTGACGACAAGGACTCGACCGCCGGCGGCAAGGTCACCATCACCGTCGACTGCCAGCCGGTCGGCGCGCAGAAAGAGCTGTTGAAGAACTGGAACGACGACGTCGCCGAGTTCCAGAAGCAGAACCCGGACATCGTCATCAAGAGCGTGAGCGTCGGCGAGCAGTGCAACAACCCGCCGGACTTCACCGCCCGCCTGGCCGGCGGCACCGTCACCGACGTGTTCTACGGATACATGACGGATCTTCAGCAGGTGCTCGACTCCGGTCAGGCGATGGACATCTCCCAGTACGTCAACAAGGACACGATCTCCACCTGGGACAGCGTCGACCCGGCGCTCAAGGAGGTCTTCACCGACAACGGCAAGCTCTACGCCGTACCGGTGAAGAACTACTCGATGGGCCTGGTCTACAACAAGGTCCTGTTCCAGCAGGCGGGGTTGGACGTCAACAACCCGCCCAAGACGTGGGGCGAGGTCCGGGCCGCCGCCAAGAAGATCTCGGCGCTCGGCAACGGCATCGCCGGCTACTCGGAGTACAGCGCCGGCAACACCGGCGGCTGGCACTTCACCTCGCTGCTCTACTCGCAGGGCGGCCAGGTGCTCACGGCCGACGGCAAGAAGGCCGACTTCAACAACCCGATGGGCAAGCAGGTCCTGCAGAACATCAAGGACATGCGGTACGGCGACAACAGCATGGGCTCCCGTCAGCTGCTCCAGTGGGGTGACCTGCTCACCAACGCCGGCGCGGGCAAGGTCGGCATGTTCATCGGCGCGCCGGACGCCACCCAGGCGATCGTCAGCCAGTTCCAGGGCAAGTTCCAGGACTGGGCGATGAGCCCGCTGCCCGGCCAGGACGGCCCGGCGAAGGGCACGCTCGGCGGCGGTGAGGGCTACTTCTTCAAGAAGGACCTCTCTCCCGAGCAGGTCAAGGCCGGTCTGAAGTGGGTCGCGTACCAGAAGTTGACCCCGGGCAAGGGCCAGTTCGACTACGTGCGCGCCAAGCCGCAGAACTACCCGGTGGGTCTGCCGCAGCCGCTGCTGTTCGCCAACGGCAGTGAGGTGCAGAAGCAGGAACTCGAGCTGCGCAAGGCCAACGCCAACGTCGACACCACGAACTTCGCCCTCTTCGAGGCGACCCCGGTGCCGATCAAGGGCGAGCCGCGTAACGCCCAGGCGATCTACGCGGTGCTCGACGCCGCGATGTCCGGGGTGTTGACGAACCCGAACGCGAACATCGACGCGCTGCTCAAGACGGCCGAAGACAAGGTCAACCAGCTCCTCGCCGCGGAGAGCTGATCCGCAGGTGTGGGGGCCGTCGCACCGGCCCCCACACCCCGGCGCCGTACCGTCCGCCTCACCGATCTCCGCAGGAGTGTGCCGTGGCGATCACCGCCGCCCCCCAGGCCCCCGGGAAACCGGGCCGCCCGATGCCGTCGTACGCGGCAGGGCCGAAGCAGCGTACGAGCCTCGGCCGCAAGGTACGGGACAACCTCACCGGGCACGCCTTCCTGATCGGCGCCGTGCTCTGCTTCCTGGTCTTCTCCTGGTACCCGATGGTCCGTGGCGTCGTCATGAGCTTCCAGCGGACCAGGCGCGGCGAGACGACCTGGGTGGGCTGGGACAACTACACCCGTCTCCTCGCCGACCCCAGTTTCTGGCCGGCGTGGAAGAACACCTTCTACTTCACGCTGCTCGCGCTCGTGCTCGGGTACGCGGTGCCGTTCTTCGTGGCGATCCTGCTCAACGAGTTCCGGCACGCCAAGGGCTACCTGCGGATCCTGGTCTACCTGCCGGTGATGCTGCCGCCGGCCTCGGCCCTGTACCTCTTCAAGTTCTACGCGTACGACCCGAGCGAGGCCGGGCTCTTCAACGCGATCCTCAAGGCGCTGCACCTGCCGACGTCGCAGTGGATGCAGTCGCCGGAGATGACGATGCCGGCCATGGTGATCGCGTCCACCTGGATGAACATGGGTGGCGCCGTCCTGATCTACCTGGCGTCGCTACAGAACATCCCCGGCGAGCTGTACGAGGCCGCCGAGCTCGACGGCGCCGGGATCCTCAAGCGGATCCGCCACGTGACGATCCCGCAGACCCGGCTCATCCTCGCGCTCCTGGCGATGATCCAGATCGTCGCCACGATGCAGCTCTTCATCGAGCCACTGATCCTCGCCAACGGCGCGGGCGCGGAGGATTCCGCGACCACCGTGGCGTACCTCATCTACCAGCACGGGTTCTTCCAGAACGACCTCAACGGCGCTGCCGCCCTCGGCGTGCTCATGCTCGTGGTGCTGGCCGGCTTCTCCGCCGTGTACGTGCGGCTGACTGCGAAACAGGACTAGGACGGCGCGCAATGGCACAGGATTCCGGCACCCGGACCCTCATCTCCCATGCCCAGATCAGTCGGGGACGCGGGCGGGTCATCTACTGGACGCTGCTGGTGGTCGTCGTGACGGCGTTCACGCTCGTCTTCCTCGGGCCCCTCTACTGGATGGTCACCGGCGCGCTCAAGTCCGGCCAGGAGATCGCGCAGACCCCACCCACGCTGTTTCCGAAGGACCCGCAGCCGCAGAACTACATCGACGCCTGGAACAATCTGGAACTCGCCAAGCTGCTGTTCAACACGTTCTACTACGCGATCGGCGCGGTGCTGTTCCAGCTCGTCCTCGACGCGGCCGCCGCGTACTCGTTGTCGAAACTGCGACCGATCTTCGGCAACGTGATTCTCGGGCTGATGCTCGCCACGCTGATGATCCCGGCGATGGTGCTCATCGTCCCCCAGTACGTGACCGTGATCGACCTGCCGATCCTGCACATCAACCTGCTCGACTCGCCGTTCGCCATCTGGCTGCCGCTGGTGGCGAACGCATTCAACATCTTTCTGCTGAAGCGATTCTTCGACTCGATTCCCGAGGAGTTGATGGCGGCGGCCCTGGTCGACGGGGCGACGTCGTTGCGGACGCTCTGGTCGATCATCCTGCCGATGTCCCGCCCGATCCTCGGCGTCGTCGCGATCCTGGCCATGACGGCGGTCTGGAAGGACTTCCTCTGGCCGAAGCTGGTCATGCCCTCTCCGGAGACCCGGACGGTCAGTGTCGGCATCTACTCCTTCGCGGGCGGTACGCCCATGAACATCGTGATCGCCGCGTCGGTCATCGCCGCCATCCCGACCGTTATCGTCTTCCTGATCTTCCAGCGGAACATCATGTCTGGCCTGACCGCCGGCAGCATCAAGGGATAGCCACCACCGAAGACAGCGGAGCGAACAACGGCCGTTCGTTCGACACACAATCGCCACCGGCGTACCCGGCGACGTACTGACGCAGAAAGCAGGTGCTCGTGTCCACAGCAGACAGCAGTCCGTGGTGGCGTGGAGCCGTTATCTATCAGGTGTACCCACGCAGCTTCGCCGACGGCAACGGTGACGGCATCGGTGACATCGCAGGTATCCGCTCCCGCCTGAACCACCTGTCCGCGCTTGGCATCGACGCGATCTGGTTCAGTCCCTGGTATCCGTCGCCGATGGCCGACGCCGGGTACGACGTGTCCGACTACCGCGACATCGATCCGGTCTTCGGCACGCTCGCCGAGGTCGAGGCGCTGATCGCGGAGGCGCACGACCTGGGCATCCGCACGATCGTCGACGTGGTGCCCAACCACTGCTCCGACGCGCACCCGTGGTTCCAGGCCGCGCTGGCCGGGGGCCCGGGGGCGCCCGAGCGGGACCTGTTCTGGTTCCGTCCCGGGCGGGGCCCGAACGGTGACCAGCGACCCACCGACTGGGTGGGCGAGTTCGGCGGCGAGACGTGGACCCGCACCACCAACCCGGACGGCACGCCCGGCGACTGGTACCTGCACCTCTTCGCGCCCCAGCAGCCGGACTTCAACTGGGACCACCCCCGGGTACGGGCCGAGTTCGAGGACATCCTCCGGTTCTGGTTCGACCGGGGCGTCGACGGCATCCGGATCGACTCGGCCGGTCTGCTCGTGAAGGACGGGACGCTGCCCGAGGTCGAGCCGGACCGGCCGCACCCGTTCCACGACCTCGACGGAGTGCACGACATCTACCGGGGCTGGCGGCGGGTCGCCGACTCGTACGCCGACCGCGCGCTGATCGGCGAGGTGTGGCTGCCGGACCGGCAGCGGTTCGCCAACTACCTGCGCCCCGACGAACTGCACGCCGCGTTCAACTTCGACTTCCTCGGCTGCGCCTGGGACGCCTCCGCGCTGCGGGAGAGCATCGACGGCACGCTGAGCGCGCACGCGCCGGTCGGCGCGCCCGCCACCTGGGTGCTCTCCAACCACGACGTGACCCGGCACGTCACCCGCTACGGCCGGGCGGACACCACCTTCAGCTTCGCCGCGAAGCGCGAGGGGATCCCCACCGACCTGGAGCTGGGCACCCGGCGGGCGCGGGCCGCCGCGCTGCTGTCGCTGTCGCTGCCCGGCGCCGCCTACGTCTACCAGGGCGAGGAGCTGGGGCTCTGGGAGGTCGAGGACATCCCGTACGCGATGCGGCAGGACCCGATGTGGGAGCGCTCCGGACGGATCGACCCCGGGCGGGACGGCTGCCGGGTTCCGCTGCCCTGGGCCGGTGACGAGCCGCCCTTCGAGTTCAGCCCGGAAGGCTCGGCGGCGCCCTGGTTGCCCCAGCCGGCCGACTGGAAGGACCGGACGGCGCTGGCGCAGACCGGCGACGCGGCCTCGATGCTGGAGCTGTACCGGGAGGCCATCCACGTCCGACGCGCCGAAGCGGCGCTCGGCGACGGCGAGTTGACCTGGCTGCCCGCCCCGGACGGCGTGCTGGCCTTCAGCCGCGGCGGCGGTTTCCACTGCCTCGTCAACCTCACCGACGCGGCCGTGCCGATGCCCGTCGACGGGGAGGTGCTGCTGGCCAGCGGCCCACTCGACGACGGGCTGCTGCCGTCGGACACCGCCGTCTGGCTGCGTACCCCCGACGAGGCCGACGGACCGCGCGCGGACGCCGCCGCCCTGACCTGACCCGACCCGCCGTGGTGCCGGCGGTCCCGTCCCGACCGCCGGCACCACACCACCCGCGCGCCGCGCCCACGAAGGGAGTACGAGGGACCGCCACACCGCACCGACACGGGGGAACTGGCCTGCCTGACGAAAGGGAGAGCGCAGCTCATGGCCGACCACACCACCGGCACTCCGCACCACCTTCGACACCCGGCCCGGGCAGGGTTGGCCGCCATCGCCGCCACCCTGCTCGCGGCCACCAGCCTGACCGCCCTCGCGGTCACCGGCAGTGCCACCCCGGCCTCGGCGGCCGGGTTGTCCCCCTTCGACATCTCCGGCCGAGGCGCCACCGTCCCCTTCCTCGAGCAGGAGGCGGAGAAGGCCGCGCACAACGGCACGAAGATCGGCCCGGACCGGCGCTACGGCACGCTGCCGTCGGAGGCGTCCGGCCGGGAGGCGGTCACCCTCGACGCCGTCGGTGAGTACGTCGAGTTCACGCTCACCGCTCCGGCCAACGCGGTCACCTTCCGGTACAGCCTGCCGGACAACTCCTCGGGCACGGGCCGGGACGCCACCATCGACCTGCGGGCCAACGGCAACCTGCTGAAGTCGGTCCCGGTCACGTCGAAGTACGGCTGGTACTACGGCGGCTACCCGTTCAACAACAACCCGGGCGACACCAACCCGCACCACTTCTACGACGAGACCCGGGCGTTGTTCGGCAGCACCCAGCCGGCCGGTACGAAGATCCGGTTGCAGGTCTCCTCGACCGCCCAGTCACCCACCTTCACGATCGACCTGGCCGACTTCGAGGTGGTCGCGCCGATCGCCAAGCCCTCCGGTGTCATCGACGTGGTCACCGACTTCGGCGCGGACCCGACCGGCGCGACCGACTCGACCGCGAAGTTCCAGGCGGCGGTCGACGCCGGCAAGGCCCAGGGCCGGGCGGTCTGGATCCCGACCGGCACCTTCACCCTCTGGGACCACGTGGTGGTCGACGGGGTGACCCTGCGCGGCGCCGGTCCCTGGTACTCGGTGCTCGGCGGCCGGCACCCCACCGACCGCAAGCGGGCGGCCGGCATCTACGGCAAGTACGTCCCCGGCGGCGGCTACACCGGTGAGATCCGGTCGCACGAGGCGAACGGGCCGAGCCGCAACGTCACCCTGCGGGACTTCGCCATCATCGGCGACATCCGCGAGCGGATGGACGACGACCAGGTCAACGCGCTGGGCGGGGCGATGACCAACTCGGTGGTGGACAACCTCTGGTTGGAGAACACCAAGGTCGGCGCGTGGATGGACGGTCCGATGGACAACTTCACCATCCGCAACAGCCGGATCCTGGACCAGACCGCGGACGGGGTGAACTTCCACACCGGCGTCACCAATTCGACGGTGACCAACACGTTCGTCCGCAACACCGGCGACGACGCCCTCGCCATGTGGGCGCAGAGCGTGCCGAACGTCAACAACTCGTTCACGCACAACACCATCGGCGTGACGCTGCTGGCGAACCACCTGGTCAGCTACGGCGGCCGGGACATCAAGATCACTGACAACGTGACGGCCGACTCGCTGACCAACGGCGGCGGCATCCACGTCGCCAACCGCTACCCCGGCGTGCAGGGCGACACCGCGGTCCGGGGCACCTGGACGATCGCCCGGAACACGTTGATCCGCAACGGCAACTCGGACTACAACTGGAACTTCGGCGTCGGGGCGATCTGGTTCTCCGCCCTCAACGAGGCGTTCCAGCAGGCCACCATCAACATCACCGACACCGACATCCTGGACAGCTCGTACGCGGCGCTGCACTGGATCGAGGGCCAGACCAGCGGCATCAACCTCACCAACGTCCGCATCGACGGCGCCGGCACGTACGCGCTCCAGGTGCAGGCGCCCAGCCAGGTGTCGTTCACCAACGTGCGGGCCACCAACATCGCGCAGAGCAACCCGATGCACAACTGCGTGGGTGGTGGCTTCCAGATCACCCAGGGCTCGGGCAACTCGGGCTGGTACACGTCGACCCCGTACTGCGGCCCGTGGCCGGAGCCGCAGTGGGGTGGTGGGCCCAGCACCCCGCCGACCACCGGCCCGACCACCGCGCCGCCCACTACCGCGCCGCCGACCACCGCGCCGCCGACCACCGCGCCGCCGACCACCGCGCCTCCGACGACCCCGCCGCCGACCGGTGGCAACCTGGCGCTGAACCGGTCGACGACCGCGACCAGCACGAACCAGAACTACGGACCGGGCAACGTGGTGGACGGCAACGCCTCGACCTACTGGGAGAGCACCAACAACGCCTTCCCGCAGTCGGTCACCGTCGACCTGGGCGCGGTCCGCTCGGTCGACCGGGTGGTGCTCAAACTGCCCCCCGGCTGGGAGCAGCGCACCGAGACGCTGTCGGTGCTCGGCTCCACCGACGGCTCGTCGTACGGCACGCTGGCGTCGTCCGCCGGTCGGGTCTTCGCACCCGGCTCGGGCAACACCGTGTCGATCGGGCTGCCCTCCGGTAGCCGCCGCTACATCCGGGTCACCGTGACCGGCAACACCGGCTGGCCGGCCGCGCAGCTCAGCGAGGTCGAGGTGTACGGCGGCACGCAGACCACGGCCCCGCCCACCACCGCGCCCCCGACGACCACCCCGCCCCCGACCACGCCCGCCCCCACCGGCAACCTGGCGGCGGGACGGTCGATCACCGAGACCAGCCACTCCGACGTGTACGCCGCGCCCAACGCGGTGGACGGCAACGCCAACACCTACTGGGAGAGCGCCAACAACGCCTTCCCGCAGTCGCTGACCGTCGACCTGGGCGCCGCCCGAACGGTGTCCCGGGTCGTACTGAAGCTGCCGCCGTCGTCGGCCTGGCAGACGCGCACGCAGACCCTGGCGGTGCTCGGCTCCACCGACGGTTCGTCGTTCAACACCCTCAAGGCGTCCGCCGGCTACACCTTCAACCCGTCCAGCGGCAACACGGTCACCGTGACCTTCACGGCGACCAGCCAGCGATACCTGCGCCTGACCGTCACCGGCAACACGGGTTGGCCCGCCGGTCAGCTCAGCGAGTTCGAGGTCTACTCCAGCTAGGCCGACGGCCCCCGCCCCGACCAGGGCGGGGGCCACCGCACCGTCCCCCACCTGTCGCGGCACGACGGGCGTACCCCTGCGCCCGTCACCGGGCAACGCACCCCACACCACCCCCGAAAGAGGTGTAGCGACCGATGTCCAGAAACGGCCCCACCCGAGGCACCCCGCGAACCGGCTCGCCCGGTTCGACCGTCCGAGCCGACCGAGCGCCGGCCCGCCGCCGACTGCTCGCCGGCACGCTCGCCGGACTGCTCCTCGCCGCCGCTCCCGCCGTCACCCCGGCGACCGCGGCACCGGCGGCGACGCCCGCCTCCGCACCGGCGGGCTCCGCCCGCGCGGCTCTGCTCGCGGGGCTCTCGGCCACCATGAGCGCCAGCAGCTACAACCAGAACTACGTGGCGAGCAACGCGAACGACGGCAACGCCTCGACCTACTGGGAGAGCGCCAACAACGCGTTCCCGCAGTGGATCCAGGCCGACCTGGGCGCGACGGTCGGCGTGGACCGGGTCGTGCTGAAGCTGCCGCCGTCGTCGGACTGGCAGACGCGTACGCAGACCCTGTCGGTTCTCGGCTCCACCAACGGCTCGACCTTCAGCACCCTGAAGTCGTCGGCCGACTACACGTTCAACCCGAGCAGCGGCAACACCGCGACCGTCAGCTTCACCGCCGCCAGCACCCGCTACGTCCGGGTGCAGGTCACCGGCAACACCGGCTGGCCGGCCGCGCAGCTCTCCGAGGTTGAGGTGTACGGCTCCAGCGGCAGCACCGACACTCAGGCCCCCAGCGCCCCCGGCAACCTGGCCTACACCCAGCCGGCCAGCGGTCAGATCCGGCTCACCTGGTCGGCGTCGAGCGACAACGTCGGGGTGACCGGGTACGACGTCTACGCCAACGGCGCGCTGCGCGGCAGCGTCGGCGGCTCGACGCTGACGTACACCGACAGCCAGGCGGACAGCGCCACGGTCTCGTACTACGTGCGGGCCAAGGACGCGGCCGGCAACCAGTCGTCGAACAGCAACACGGTGACCCGTACCGGCACCGGCAACCCGCCCACCGGGAGCAACCTGGCGGTCGGCAAGCCGATCACCGCCTCCGGGTACGTGCACACGTTCGTGGCGACCAACGCCAACGACAACAACGTGGCCACCTACTGGGAGGGCAACGGCAACCCGAGCACGCTGACCGTGCAGCTCGGCGCGAACGCCAGCCTCAGCCAGATCGTGCTGAAGCTCAACCCGGACTCGGCGTGGGGTACCCGTACCCAGAACATCACCGTCCTCGGCCGGGACCAGAACTCGTCGAGCTTCACCACGCTGGTCGGCGCGACGAACTACACGTTCAACCCGGGCAGCGGCAACACGGTGACCATCCCGGTCTCCGGGGCGGCGGCCGACGTACGCCTCTCGATCGCCTCGAACACCGGCGCCCCGGCCGGTCAGGTGGCCGAGTTCCAGGTCTTCGGCACCCCCGCGCCGAACCCGGACCTCACCGTCACCGGCATGTCGTTCAGCCCGTCCGCGCCCGTCGAGACCAGCACCGTCACGCTCTCGGCGACCGTGCGGAACGCCGGTTCGGCGGCCTCCGCCGCGACCAACGTCAACTTCTACCTGGGCTCCACCCGGGTCGGCACCGCGTCGGTCGGTGCCCTCGCGGCCGGCGCGTCGACCACGGTCAGCGCCAGCATCGGCACCCGCGACGCGGGCAGTTACCCGCTCAGCGCGAAGGTCGACGAGTCGAACACCGTCGTCGAGCAGGACGACACCAACAACAGCTACTCCAACCCCAGCCCGCTGGTCGTGAGCCCGGTCGCCACCAGTGACCTGGTCGCCTCCTCGGTCGCCTGGTCGCCGGGGAACCCGTCGGCCGGTAACACCGTCACGTTCTCGGTGTCGATCCGCAACGCCGGCAGCGTGGCGTCCGCGTCCGGTTCGCACGGCATCACGCTGACCGTTCTCAACGAGTCCGGCACCGTGGTCCGTACCCTGACCGGCTCGTACTCCGGTGTCATCAACGCCGGGGCCACCGTCGGCCCGGTCAACCTGGGCACCTGGACGGCCGCGAACGGCAAGTACACCGTCCGGGTCGTGCTCGCCGCCGACGCCAACGAGCTGCCGGTCAAGCAGACCAACAACACCAGCGACCGGCCGCTCTTCGTCGGGCGCGGCGCCAACATGCCGTACGACATGTACGAGGCCGAGGACGGCGTGGTCGGCGGCGGCGCGAACGTCGTGGGCCCGAACCGGACCGTCGGAGACGTCGCCGGTGAGGCGTCCGGCCGCCGTGCGGTGACCCTGAACTCGACCGGCGCCTACGTCGAGTTCACCACCCGGGCCAGCACCAACACGCTTGTCACCCGCTTCTCCATTCCGGACGCGGCGGGTGGCGGGGGCATCAACTCGACGCTCAACGTCTACGTCAACGGCACGTTCCACAAGGCCATCGACCTGACGTCCCGCTACGCCTGGCTGTACGGCAACGAGACCAGCCCGGGGAACACTCCGAGCGCGGGCGGACCGCGGCACATCTACGACGAAGCCAACGTCATGCTCAACTCGACCGTGCCGGCCGGCAGCAAGATCCGGCTGCAGAAGGACGCGGCCAACACCACCACCTACGCGATCGACTTCATCAACACCGAGCAGGTCTCGCCGATCGCCAACCCGGACTCGGCGCGGTACGCCACGCCGACCGGCTTCACCCACCAGGACGTGCAGAACGCGCTGGACCGGGTCCGGATGGACACCACCGGCAACCTGATCGGTGTCTACCTGCCGGCCGGCAACTACTCCACCTCGTCGAAGTTCCAGGTGTACGGCAAGGCGGTCCAGGTGACCGGTGCCGGCCCCTGGTACACCCGGTTCAACGCGCCGTCCGGCCAGGAGAACACCGACATCGGCTTCCGGGCCGAGAACTCGGCGGCCGGTTCGTCGTTCAAGAACTTCGCGTACTTCGGCAACTACACCTCGCGGATCGACGGCCCGGGCAAGGTGTTCGACTTCTCCAACGTGTCGAACATCGTGATCGACAACATCTGGGCCGAACACCAGGTCTGCCTCTACTGGGGCGCCAACACCGACTACATGACGATCAGGAACTCGCGGATCCGCAACCTGTTCGCCGACGGCGTCAACATGACCAACGGCAGCACCAACAACCTGGTCAGCAACAACGACGCCCGGGCCACCGGTGACGACAGCTTCGCGCTGTTCTCGGCGATCGACGCGGGCGGCGCCGACATGAAGGACAACATCTACGAGAACCTGACGTCGACCCTGACCTGGCGGGCCGCCGGTGTGGCCGTCTACGGCGGCTACGGCAACACGTTCCGCAACATCTACATCGCGGACACGCTCGTCTACTCCGGCATCACCATCAGCTCGCTGGACTTCGGCTACCCGATGAACGGCTTCGGCGCGAGCCCGCCCACGAAGTTCGAGAACATCTCGATCGTCCGGGCCGGTGGGCACTTCTGGGGCGGGCAGACCTTCCCGGCGATCTGGGTGTTCTCCGCCTCGAAGGTGTTCCAGGGCATCCGCGTCAGCGACGTGGACATCGTCGATCCGACCTACAGCGGCATCATGTTCCAGACCAACTACGTCGGTGGGCAGCCGCAGAACCCGATCACCGACACGGTCTTCACCAACATCTCCATCAGCGGCGCCCGCAAGAGCGGTGACGCCTACGACGCCAAGTCCGGCTTCGGCATCTGGGCCAACCCCATGCCGGAGGCCGGGCAGGGTCCCGCCGTCGGGTCGGTCACCTTCACCAACCTGCGCCTGAGCAACAACGCGGTGGACATCCAGAACCCCACGACGACCTTCACCATCAACCGCAACTGATTCACCCGGTAGCCGACGCCGTCGGGAGGTCCCACCCTCCCGGCGGCGTCGTGCCGTGCCGGCCCTCACCCGCCGCGAACCGGGCCGCGCCGGCCAGCGCGTCGGTGGCCAGCGAATCCATCCCGTACGCCAGTTCGGTCGCCAGCGCCTCCGCCTCGGGCCGCCCGACGCCGGCCAGCAGGGCCGCCCGATCGTTGCGCAGGCAGGTCTGCGGATGCCGGGCGATCGCCGCCGCCAGTTCCTCGGCCGCCGCCCGCGCCCGACCCGGCGGCACCACCCGGTTGACCAACCCCATGGCGTACGCCTCGTCGGCCGGCACCGCCCGCCCGGTGAGGATCAGGTCCATCGCGCGGCTCTCCCCGATCAGCCGGGGCAGCCGAACCGTGCCGCCGTCGATCAGCGGTACTCCCCAGCGGCGGCAGAACACTCCGAGCGTGGCGTCGGATTCGGCGACCCGCAGGTCGCACCAGAGCGCCAGCTCCAGGCCGCCGGCCACCGCGTACCCCGAGATGGCCGCGATCACCGGCTTGCTCAGCACCATCCGGGTGGGACCCATCGGGCCGTCCCCCTCCGGCTCCACCCGGTTACCCCTCGGCGTGCCGACGGCCTTCAGGTCGGCCCCGGCGCAGAACGTGCCACCCGCACCCCACAGCACGGCGACCGCCGCGCCCGGATCAGCCTCGAAGGCGCGGAAGGCATCCGCCAACGCCCGAGCGGTAGCCCCATCGACAGCGTTCCGAGCCTCCGGCCGATCCAGAATCACCGTAGTGACGACCCCGCGACGCTCCACCCGCACACCCATCCCGCCAGCATGCCGCCTGCCCCGCGCCCCCACAATCTCGTCGATCTTGCACTTTGGGTTGTCGATTTACTCCTCAGGGGCTGTTTTGTCGCAGCAGAAACTGCAAGATCGGCGGGAGAGCGGCGTGGCAGGTTTGTCGTCGGCGACCGGTTTGGGAGGGGGATCGCCGGGAAGTCGGTACTCGTGCGAGCGCTATTGACGAAAGTTGAGCAGGACTCCCGGCTGGACCGCGCGGGTGACCGGTTGCAGAAGGCTGTCCTGGGGACGCTGCGACCGCGGCGACTGCGGGACCTGCTGCACGGCGTGACGCTGGGGCACCCGCTGCACCCGGCCATGGTGCAGGTGCCGGTCGGGGCGTGGATCAGTGCCGCCGTGCTGGACCTGATGCCAGGGCAGCGCCGACCGGCGACCGTGCTGGTCGGTCTGGGGACGGTCAGCGCCCTGCCGGCGGCGGTCGCCGGTTTGAACGACTGGGCGGCGCTCTCCCGGGACCAGCGCCGGGTCGGCCTCGTGCACGCCGCCGCGAACACCGTCGGTGTCGGCCTCTACGCCGGCTCACTGGCGGCGCGGCTCTCCGGGCGGAGCGGCGTCGGCAAGGCGCTCGGGTTCCTCGGCCTCTCGGCCGTCAGCCTCGGCGCGTACATCGGTGGGCACCTGGCGTACAAGCAGGGCGCCCAGGTCAACCAGAGCGTGTCCGAGCTGCACCGGATGAGCGACGGGTGGCACTCGCTGGCCGACATGGCCACCCTGCCGCAGCGCACGCTGATCACCCGAGAGGTGGACGACGACATCTCGGTGATCCTCTACCGCCACGGCGACGAGGTCACGGTGATGCTGGAGCGGTGCCCGCACCAGAGCGGGCCGCTGGGCGAGGGCGAGGTCCAGGAGATCGACGGCCACGCGTGCGTGGTCTGCCCCTGGCACGGCAGCGCATTCCGCCTCAACGGCGGCGAGGTCGTGCAGGGACCCTCCGGCAACGACCAGCAGATCCTGCCCACCCGCATCCAGGACGGCGTGCTCCAGACCCGTCTCCCCTGACAAGGGTGCTGCCGGGCCGACGAGGACGACCGGCCGCCCTCGACGCGCTGATGCCACATAGTCATCTTGATGACTATGTGGCATCAGTCTGTGTGGGGTGCCCGCTCCCGGCCGCGTCGGCCGTGCGTGGCACGGCGTTTGCGCTCGGCCGTGCGTGGGCCACGGCGCTCACGCGTCGGCCGTGTGCGCCACGGCGCTCGGGCGTCGACCGCGCGTGGGCCACGGCGCTCGGCGTTGGCCGTGTGTGGGGCCGCGGCGCTCGGGCATCGGCCGTGTGGGGAACATGGCGCTAGGGCATCGGCCGTGTGTGGGGCCACGGCGCTCGGGCGTCGGCCGCGCGTGCGCCACGGCGCTCACGTGCGCCGGCCGCGTGGGCCACGGCTTCCACGCGTCGGCCGCGGGTGGGCCGCAGCTCCCGGGCGTCGTTCGTGCGGAACTCGGCGAACTGGGCCGCGACCTACGCGTGCGGGTGCCGGCTCAACCCCGCCGGTGCCGACCGCCCTGGACGTCGTCGTCGTTCCATTCGCCGACCGTTCCGGCACTACGACCGGGCAGGGCCAGCGGCCTGCCGGTCGGCGGGCCAGTGGGCGGCGCGGGCGTCTCGGTGGCCGCCGCCGCACGACGGGCGGCCCAGGCGGCGCCACTGCCCGCTCGACCCGCGTCGCCACTCCGACCGGAGCTGCCGCTCAGGCCAGGGCTGCCACTCCGACCGGAGCCGCCGCTCCGAGAGGCGCGGCTCCCGGTGGTGGAGCTGCCGCCGACCCCGGTCGACCGGCGTCGCGGGGTACGGGCGGCCGCGGTCAGCCGGGGTGCGGCGCCGGCCGTGGCCGGCCGACGACGGAGACCGAGAACCGCGCCGATCTGGGCGCCGACGATGCTCGCCACGGCCAGGACGGCGGACACCGCCAGCGGTCGATTCACCCGGTCGGTGGTTCCGGCCCGGGCCGCGCCGACGGTCATCGTGGGCGCCTGACCCGTCGACTCCGTACCGCTGGGTGGTGCCTGCTCCGCGCGCTCCGGGGCCGACCGCTCCGGCGTCGGTCGCGGCGCGGGCGGTGTGGGCGCGGCGGGTCGACCGACGAGTTTGCCGGTCGCGTGCGAGCGTGCGCCCTGGTCGGTGGCCTCCGCCGGAAGCCGGAGCAGTTGCCCGGGACGAATCCGGTCCGGGTCGTCCAGCCGGTTCAGCTTGGCGAGTTGCCGGTAATCGTCGAACTCGTCGAGGTATCGCTCGGCCACCTCGCCGAGGTAGTCGCCCCGGGCCACGCGGTACACCGGCGCAGCCTGGTCGCCCGGGCTCGGCCCGCCCGGCGCGACAAGTCCGAGCGGCCCGCTTCCCAGCGCGTCCCGGGGCCCGCTCGCGGCCAGGCCCAGCGGCTGGCCCTCGGTGAGCCGCGTGGTGGTGGCCGACGCGCTCGGCTGGGCGTACGTCGGGCCGGCGTAGACCGCGGCGGCGCTGGCGGCGGCCGGGCTGGCCGCGAGGATCAGGGCGACCGAACCGACCAGTGCGGCGGCGGCCTTCTGCTGGCGGCTCATCCCGGGCAGCTTCGGCGCCGGCCGGCGCAGGGTCTGCGCGCCCAACTCGACGAGGACGGAGAAGGTGAACGTGGCCCAGCCGAACCACCCGGCCAGCGCCAGGGCCCGCAGGAAGAGTTGCCCGTCGTCCCGGCTGGTCAGGGTGGTGCCCACCTCGGCGAGGGTGGGCAGATGGTCGGGCAGGGGATTGCCGGCGAAGGCGAGCAGCGCGACCGGCGCGCCCGCCACCAGGGCGCAGAGCACGACGAGCGCGCCGAGGCCGGTGAGGACACGTCCCGTCCGCCGTACGACGGACCGACCCGATGCGGACATGGCTGCCTTCCTTCCTATGGGGGCGGGGCTGGGGCTGTGGTGATGGCCCGTGCGGTCGCCTCGCCGGTGATGGTGACCTGGTCGGCGAAGCCGAACAGGCCGAGCATCGAGCGGCGGTACGTGATCGTGAGGCGTACCCGGACGACGACCTCTCCGGCGATCTGCGGGAAGCTCACGGTGTGGCTGTTGGTGGAGCCGACGGCGGTGAGGTATTCGGCGACCGCCACGCGGGCCTGCGGCTGGTCGATCCGCGTCGGCCCACCCTCGATCGCGGTGGCCCGGTCGATGGCCTGTCCGCCCGCGCGGGCCGCCTCGGCGGCCAGGTTGTCGGCGCGTTGCAGCGTGCGGAGCTGGCCCGCGCCGTCGAACGAGAGTCCCACGATGGCCAGTACGCCGATCATCGCCACGGCCAGGAAGATGCTGACCCGTCCGTGGTCGCCGGAGAGCGTACGGAGGTTCATCGTCGGCTCCGGTAACGGTCCAGTGGCGAGGTGAAGCTGGCCTCGATCTTGTTCTCGGTGGGCATGCCTGGTAGGGCGTTGAGTCGTAGGTCGCGGAACGACACGCGGCACTCGACCGTGACGGTGACCGTCGCGTTCTGGCCGAGCGCGCTGCGGTAGGCGTCATCGAATCCGGTGTCGCTGTTGCCGACCCTGCCGCGGAACGTCAGCTTCGGAGCGGCTCCGCAATCCAGTCCGTGCCAGTCCAACTGCTCCTGGGCCGCCTTGCGGGCCTGTTCCTTGGCGTCAGTGGGGTTGCGGGAGATCGAGGCGGCGCGGGCCGCGTCGTGCGCGGCGGCGTCGAGGGCCTCTGCCGCCACCGCGCTGCGTCCGGCAACGCCCGCCAGCACCATCAGCGCGATGAACGCGGGCGCGAGCACCGCCACCTCGATGGAGACCGAGCCACGCTCGGTGGTCCGGCTCACGGCGCTGTCACCCGCTCCACCGGCCCGTGCGCGGTCTGCCCGATCTCGAAGTCCACGCCGGGTACGACCGACAGGGACCGGCCGGTCACCGTGCAGGTCACGTCCACCTCGCTGGTCACACAGCTCGGACCGCCGGCCTTGTCCCAGCCCAGCAGCCAGCTGCCGCTGGTGGACAGGAACTGCTTGGCGCTGGCTGTCCCGGCACCGTCGGACGCGTTGTACCGCCGTTCGGCGTTGACCCCGCTCTGGGCGGCGTTCAACGCCGTGGCACGAGCCAGGAAGACGGCCGCCACCTGGAGCGACGCGAACAGCAGCACCAGGATCAGCGGCATCACCACGGCCAGCTCCACCGGGTTCGCGCCCCGCTCCCGGTCGCCGGTCACGAGACGACGCCGAGCGGCGGAAACCGCCCGGCGCCACCTCGGGTACGTGACTCGGCGCATGCCGGCTACTTCGGGTTCGTGTGGCCCGGGATGGCCTTCATCCAGTCGTTGGCCTTGCCGAGGGCCAGGCCGGTGACGATGGTGGCCACGAAGACCAGGCCGAAGATGATCACCGCGGTCGGTACCGGGCTGTCGCCCCGCTCGCCGTCCCGGCGTAGCTCGGCGAAGCGCGTCGTCACCACGACGTGCAGGTAGGTGAGGATGGACATGGCGTACTCCTTCTCGGGGTCGGATCAGACACGGGCGATGAACGGGTAGACGACGAAGCCGAGCAGCACGAAGACGAGGAGCGCGCCCGGGATGTCGAGCTTGCTGGTCACGCCCTCGGCGCGGGCCAGGTTGTCGGTGCGGATCTGGTCGCGCAGCGAGTCGGCCCGGCTGCGCAGGGTCTCGTGCACCTGCGCGCCCTCACTGCCGGAGGAACGCATGATCGCGCCGACGTCGCCCAACTCCGGGATACCGATCTTGTCGGCGAGGTCGCGCAGCTCGTCCCAGGGGGCGTGCATCTGCATCTGGGCGATCCGCAGCGACTCCTGAAGGCGGTCGAACACCCAGCCGTCGCAGACCGCCGCGGCCCGCTCCAACGACTGCACCGGCCCGTGCGCGGCGGAGAGCTGCAAGGCCACCAGATCCAGGTACGTGCACACGGCCTGGCGGAACTCGTCGCGGGCGGCGTCCGCCTTGGTCAGGACCGACCGGTGCGCCAGCAGGCCGGCGACGAACGCCATGCCGAGGCCCCCGAGCACCGGTACGACCAGCGGCAGCGAGATGCCGAGGACGAACAGCGCCACCCCGAGCAGGGTCGGCGTGGCCAGTCCGATCAGCGCGGACAGCAGCACCGACAGCGCGTACTGCTCAGGGGTCTGGCCGATCAGGGCGAGTTGCCGGTGCGGCGGTCGCAGCCAGCGGGACAGCCCGGTCAGCCAGTCCAACCGCCGGGAGGCGGGAGTGGCCACCCGGCCGGTACCCGGCGGCTGGTGCAGGCGGCGCAGCGCCGGACCGAGCGCGGGAGTGGCCGGCACCAGCTCGCGGATCACCAGGAACAGGCCCAACCCGATCGCCGCCCCGCCGGTGACGGCGACGCCGAGGAGCCAGTTGACGATCATCGCGGGCCTCTTGCCGGCACCGTGGCGCTC
This sequence comes from Micromonospora sp. CA-246542, assembly GCF_050942905.1. Classification (NCBI taxonomy): domain Bacteria; kingdom Bacillati; phylum Actinomycetota; class Actinomycetes; order Micromonosporales; family Micromonosporaceae; genus Micromonospora; species Micromonospora sp. CA-246542. Next base: position 247,645 of record NZ_CP192040.1, read on the forward strand.
GCGCTCACGCGACGACCTCCTGTGGGTCGGGCGCCGGCAGGAACCGGGCCGGTCGCTGCGGCTGACTCATCGAGCGGACCCAGGCCAGCAGGCCGATGAAGGCGATGCCGAGCGCGGCCATCACCACCTGACCCGTCGGGGTGCCGTACGGCTCGATGTACTCGGTGTTGACCAGCCCGTACGCCAGCGTCGCCAGCGTCATTCCGGTCAGGAAGCGGACCGCGAACCGGGGCTGGGTGCGCTTGGCCTCGATCTCCCGGCGGGTCGCCACCTCGGCGGACGCCGCGCCGGCGATCGAACCGAGTACGTCGCCCAACCGCTCGCCCCGGTCGGTGAGGTGCAGGATCAGGGCTGCCACCACCTGGTCGCAGACCGGGTCGCCGATCTCGTCGGCGAACGCCAGCAGCGCGGAGCGGGCCAGCCAGCCGGCCTGCAACCGGGCGGCGAGCAGTCGTACCTCGTCCTCGATGCCGGGTGGCACGCTGCCGATCGTGCTGATGATCGCCTGTTGGAGGCCCTGGCCCGTACCGGAGACGTCCTTGAGCCGGCGGGTCCACTCGCCGACGGCCTCGATCCGGGCGATCGCCCGCTGCTCGGCCTTGCCCACCGCGAACAGCCACGGTGTACCGGGTACCGCCACCGCGACGAGCAGGCCCACCACCGGTAGCCCGGTCAGCAGGAAGGCCAACGCCCCGGCGACCACCGCGGCGAGCAGCAGTGCCTGGTAGGACCGCCGCTCGGCGGGCGTGGCGCCGGAGCCCCGCCAGAGGCGACTCAGGCCGGGCCCCTCTCCCGGGCCGGGGCCCGGGGGTCGACGGGTGCCGACCAGCGCGACCACCGCCAGCAGGAGCCCCGCCACGCACGCGGCTCCGGAGACCACCGCGATCAACTCCAGACTGTTCCCCATCAGGTCACCGCCGGGCCAGTCGGGTCTGTCGGGGCCGCCGCCACGCGCCCGTACCGGCCTCGATCCAGCGGGTCAGCAGTCGGGAGTCGTACCCCACGCGGAGCAACTGGTCGCGGACCCGTTCCGGCAGGTGCCGGGGGACCGCGCGGCCGTCCGGACCGGGACCGAAGACGGTGGTGGTGGTGATCCGTCCGGCCTCGCCGGCCCCGATCACCTCCTCCACGTGCGAGACGAACCGGTGCTTACGTCCGCCGATCGCGCTCTCGTCCTCGACGGTGACGTAGACGATCAGGTCGAGGGCGTTGCCGGCCATCCGGCGCGCCTGGTCGACGGTCATCTCGCGGCCGTGCGCCAACGCCAGCTCCACGATCCGCTCGCCGACACCGGCGGCCGTACGGGCGTGGATCGTGCACATCGACCCCCGGCTGGTGGTCATCGCCTGGAGCATCGGCACGATCTCGCGGGACCGCACCTCGCCCACGATGATCCGCAGGACGCCCATCCGCAGCGACAGCGGGATCAGGTCGGCGATCGTCACCTCGCCCGCCGGTCGGCCGTCGAAGCCGCGCTCGCCGTGCCCCTCCCGCGCCTCGAAGCTCATCACCGCCCGGTGCCGCTCGCGGCGGCGCGCCGGCAGCAGTTCCCGACTCTCCTCCAGCAGCACGTACGGCTCGTCGGGCGGGATCTCGTTCATCAAGGCCCGGATGATTGTGGTCTTTCCGGCGCCGGCCAGCCCGGCGACCATGATGTTCAACCCGGCGCGCATGGCGGCGCGCAGGAAGTCACGCAGCAGCGGGTCGATCATCTCGTCCAGGTCGCCCCGGCTACCGGCGACGTCGTCGAGGCTCACGTCCAGGGTGTTGTGTTTGCGGATCACCGCGTACGGGCGGTGGCTGACCAGGAACACCGCCGCCAACCGGCTGCCGTCGGGCAGTTGCAGGTCGAGGGTGGGCTTCACGGTGGACAGCGACCGCTCGGTCGCGCCGGCCCGCCGCGCCGCCGCCTGGAGGATCTCCACCAGTTCGGCGTCGCTGTCGGCGATCGGCTCGCCCCAGTCCACCCCGCCGCCGTGTCGGGTGATGCGCACCTGGTCGCAGCCGAGGATGTGCACCTCCTCGATGGTGTCGTCGACCAGCAGCGTCTGGAGCCGGCCGAGCCCGACCAGTTCGGCGGTCACCTGGTCGAGCAGCAGACGCTCCTCGCCGGCGGCCATCGGCGTGCCGGCCCGGCGGACCGCGTCCGCGTACTCGGCGACCACCTGGACGGCCAGCCGCGCCCGCTCGGTGTCCTCCTCGTCGACGGTGAACTCCCGGCCGCGCTGCCACAGGGTGAGTCGTTCGGTGAGTTCCCGGCGCAGCTCCCGGACCACCTGGAAGTCCATCCGGGGTCGAGGGGCCGTCTCGGGCGGCGGCGTGGCCGTGGGCGTCGCCTGCGGCATCGGCGTCACGTGGTGGTGCCGGCCGTTCGCGGGGTTCAGCGGTGGCGCGGTGGACGTCGCGCCCGGCGGCTGCTGGCGCGGGTCGGCCGAGACGGGTTCAAACCGCATCCGGCACCCCTGCTGTACCGGCCAGGCCAGCCGTGCCCGTCGGCGTTCCAGCAACGCCCCGACCGGCACCTCAAGCGCGGTCGCCGCGCGCAGCAGCGGCCGTCCGGCCCGCACGGTCCCGCCGAGGCCGAGCACCCCCGCGGTACGCGGGTCGTGCGGCAGCCGGGCGATCACCGGCAGCTTCAGCCCGCGACTGATCTCGGCGCGCCCGTGCCCGTCGCCGACCAGCAGCAGCCGCAGGGTGCCCGGCGGTACCCGGTGTTCGGCGAAGTCCCGCTCGATCGTGGTCACCGCCGCCCGCGTCCCGGACAGGTCGGGCAGGTTCGCCCGGGTCACCAGCAGCACCACCGAGGCGGCCCGCAGCAGTGGCCACGGTGGACCGTTCACGTGCAGTCGGCCGCAGTCGACGAGCACGTCGTAGCCGGGGGTGCCCCGGTCCAGGGCGTTGAAGTAGTCGGCGAAGCGCTGCCAGAGCGGCGTGACGCTGCCGGCCTGCGTCGGGTCGACCAGACCGGGCAGCAGCAGCCGTTCCCGGCGCGGCGCGTCCAGGTCGACCAACTGGGACCAGAACGCGGTCTCCAGGTTGCCGTCGCGCAGCTCGCCGACGGCCAGCTCCCCGATGCCGCGCGGACCGTCCAACTGGCCGCCCAGATAGCCGGCGAGGATCGACCCGCCCGCCGGGTCGCACTCGGCGAGGACCAGCCGGCGATGCCAGGTGAGGGCGCAGGCCAACGCCGAGGTGGTCACGCCGGGCGAACCCTTCGCGGACACCAACGCGATGATCGCCATCGTCAGGCCGCCTCGATCAGCACGACGGCGACCCGTTCCTGGGCGGCGAGCGCCACCACGGCGGGTACGTCCCGGATGAGGAGCGCCAGGTACAGCACCTTCTCGTCGTCCGTCGGGCTGACCATGTCGATGACGGTGGCCGTGAACCGGGTGCCGGCCGTGGCGGCCGCCCCGGTAGCGTCGTCGTCCGGGGTGCTGACCAGCAGCACCTTGTCGCCGGGGTGCAGCGCGCGGGCGGGCACCTGGGCGGTCTTCAGGCCGAGCGCGATCTGCTGCTGCCCCGGGCCGAGCAGCGGGTCGTCGGTGACCTGCCCGAGGGTGAGCAGGGTGCCCGGCACCAGCGCCACGGCGGCCCGCTTGCCGACCACCTCGTCCAGCCGGCCCGCCGGCACGGGCGTAGCCCTGGCCGCCGGCGACCTGCACGGTGATCAGGTCGGCGGCGGTGACCTCCCGGCCCACCTCCACCGGCCGGGCCACCGCGAGGTAGCTGCCGGTGGCCCGCACCGAGGTGACCGCGAACGCGGCCCCCAGCCCACCGAGGGCGATCAGGAGGACGGCGAGACCCAGCAGGCCTGGACGGACGCGGCGCTGCCGGACCACCTTGGGCGGGCTGACCGGCGCGTCCACCGGTCCCGTCGCGTTACGCGTCGCCACACTCACCGTTCGATCTCCATTCGCGCCTGGGGTGCTCTCATTACCTGGTCACCACCTGGAGTTCATTGATCCGTACCGGCACCGTGCCGCTGGTGCGGGTCTGCGCGATCGGGTCGCCCTCGACGCCGTTGTTGGTCCACCAGCGGACGGTCCAGTACGTGGTGGCGCCCACCCGGTACGTGCCGGCCTTCGGATAGCCGTGGTCGTAACCGCAGTCCGGCGAGGTGCTGCCGGCTCGCGCGCCCTTCGGGTCGTACGGGGTGCCGGGCTTGGTGCAGGTGACCGTGTCGCCGTTGCCCATGTTCCAGACGGTCCGGCTGACCTTCGCCTCGATCGAGACGCGCAGACCACGGTCCTCCGCCGAGGCGTGCAGCGGCCCGAAGTAGTCGGCGCTCGGCGTCGCCCACATCCAGACCGGCAGGCCGACCAGGCCGGGTCCGATGTCCTTGCGCGGGGCCACCTTGAGCCGCGCGGGCAGCAGCTTGATCGACGCGAGGGCCCGGCGGGCCAGTTCCTCCGGGTCCGGCGGAGCGCCGAAGCCGGGCGGCGGCCCGTTGCGCAGCACGGTGTCCTGCGCGCCGAGATCGCCGCCGTTGCAGGTCTGGACGTACCACTGCTGGCCCTCTTCCGCCGGCTTCTGCGGCACGGCGAGCTTGTAGTAGCAGCCGTCGCCGTTGTTGAACCAACCCAGCACGTCGTCGTAGCAGGGGATCGTCCGGCCGCCCCACTGGCAGACGCCGCCACCCCCACCGCCGCCGGAGTCTCCGCCGCCGTTGTTCCCGCCGCCCCCCGGGTCGCCGGGATGGCCCGGCTCGTCGTCCCAGACGTTGCAGTCCGGTTGGCTGGGCGGGCACTCCACCCCCGGGCCGGCCCGGCGGGCGGCGGCCGGCAGGGTCGTGCCGACCACCAGCAGCATCGCCACACCGACCCCGGCGAGGAGCCGGCGGGTCAGCACGGCTGGTCCTGGTGCGCGACGCCGGAGCTGATCAGCCAGCGGCCGTCCGGATAGCGGGTGGCGGTGGCCGTGGCCAGGTGCTTGCCGCCACCGCTGCCCGGCACCGTCCGCTGGTCCTTGGTGTAGACGAGCCGGTAGCCGGTCGCGTCCAGGCAGTCCTGGATCTCCACGGTGGCCGGGTCCGAGTCGAGGTCGACGGCGATCACGGTGGGATCGGATCTCAAGGTCCCGGTACGCATCGCGCCGTGCTCCTTAGCGTCGCGAATGGACAATTGCACCCGGGTCAACAGTGGATCAGCGAGATATCTGGACAGTTCCGGCGCGTGCGGATCGCCGCGCCGACTCGCCGTGCGCGAGGCCGTGAGATATCCGGAGTACGCCCCGAGCGCCGCCTTTTCCGCAGCCCCACGTTCGACATCCGAATCCGCCCGTACCCCGTCGGGACGCTCCGACGTCGGGCGCTCGACCGCCTCCGGCCCGCCGCCGCAGGCGGTGAGCGCCACCGTCGCCACGATCGCCAGCAGGCAGGTTGTCGCTCGCCTGAGCTGCCGTTCGACCACCGCCGAACCCTCCTTGTGACAGCCCGACGTGGCGACGAAGCGCCGGTGTCGAGCATGCGAAAGCGCGCCCGGATCACTTCATCCGGCCGTTCATTGCGCTTCTGCATTCACCGTTGCGGATCTTCTACAAATGCAAGGTCCTGTGCTGTCCGGTCATCGATGTGAGGCTTGCGTCACACTCAAGGGGCGAGCATAAGCTCACGATCGCCGATGCAACAGAGGCAATTCAAGCGAACACTCTGAGTGATGATGGGTGGTGGTGGCAGGTGTCCGTGCCGCGCTCGGGATGGCTGTCGGTCCAGGGGTCGTCGGTGGCCCGGCCTCGCTGGCGCGGGCCGATCCGTCCCGACCCCTACGCCCCTTACGAGAGTGGGGCATCGCGCCCGCATTCCGACATCCGGCCCGTGTCGCGGGTCGGCGGCGAGCGCACGTCGTGCGGGCCGATCCGGGGCGGACGTCGTCGGTGGGGGGCGTCGCTTTCCGCGCCATCCGCTACACCCGAGCGAACGTTCAGTCACGATCCGTGTTCACCTTTTGCGACGGCGGCCGGACGATCGGTGGAGTCGACGTGGCGCTGACGACCGAACCGACCGACCAACCGTCCGCCTCCGACCGCCCTGCGGTCACCGAGGTGGGGCCGGTCGCGGGTGCTGCCCGACCCCGGCTCGCCACGGTGTTGGCGTCCCTGCTCGTCGTGCCGCCGCTGCGGTTGGCCGTCGTGCGTCACGCCGTACCGTCGGACGCTCCCAGCCGGACCGGGTGCGACGCCTGCGGGGCCGCGATCAGCCTGACCAGGCCGTGGCCGGCGCTCGGCCCGGCGGCCCGGTGCGGCCGGTGCGGCGGCCGGGTCGGGCCGCCGCCCGGCACGATCGAGGTGGCGGCACTGGCCGCCGTGGCGCTGCTCGTGCTCGTCGGCCCGCCGCTGGGCGCGTTGCCGGCCGTGGCCTGGTGGCTGGGCTGGACGCTACCGGCGGTCTTCGTCGACCTGGCCGTGCACCGGCTACCCGACCGGCTCACCCTGCCCGCCGCCGGCGGGACCTGGCTGCTGCTCGGCGTTGCGGCGCTGGCCGGTGCCGGGGCTGGTCCGTGGGTGCGGGCCGTCGCCGCCGGGACGGGTCTGGCCCTGCTCTTCGCCGCCAGCACGTTGCTGCTCGGTCGCCGGGGCTTCGGGCTGGGCGACGCCAAGCTGGCGCTCGGCGTGGGCGCGCTGCTCGGCTGGTACGGCTGGCCCGTCCTCGTGCTCGGGCTGCTGCTCACGTTCGGGCTGTCCGCGCTGGTGAGCCTGGTACTGCTGGTGGCCCGACGGGTCCGCTGGACCACCCACCTGCCGTTCGGCCCGTTCCTGCTCCTCGGCACGGCGGGTGCACTCCTGGCGACCTGAGGGGTTACGGGTGGGGTCGGCCGGCCAGATCGGGTATCCGCCGGCGGGCGTCGGTACGGCGACGTAGCGCCTCGGCGGCCGGGCGGGCCAGCAGCGGAGTCGCGACGAGGGCGACCAGGGCGCCGAGCAGCAGGCCCGCGGCCACGTCGTGCGGGTAGTGCACGCCCACGAAGACCCGGGAGAACGCGGCTAGCAGGGCCAGCGGCAGGGCGAGTAGCCCGAGCCGCCGGGAGAGCAGCAGGGTGGTGACCGCCAGCGCCCCGGCGAGCGTCGCGTGGTTGCTCGGGAACGAGTAGTCACCCGGCGGTGGGCAGGTGCCGGCGATGATCGCCCGGCCCACTGTCCGGCACGGCCGGTCCTCGTCCACCACGGTCTTGAGCAGTTCACTGCCCGCGTACGCCAGGAGAGTCGGCAGCGGCGCGACGAGGGCGAGGGCCCGGTCGTGTGGGCCACCGGCCAGGCGGCGCAGCGCGGCAACCACCAGGAGCGCGCCGAGGAGCAGGATCACCCCCTCGGTGGCGTGCCCGACGAACCACTGCACCGGGTGCGGGGTGCCGGCGGCGGCATCGACGATGTCGCGGTACCACTCGGCGCTGATCTCTGGGACGTCCGTACTGCCGTTGTCGGCCATGAATCACCTCTCCACACGTTCATACCGCGTTCACCTTGGAGACGTCTTGGAAACGCGAACGTGGGGCAGGTCGGTCCAGCACGCGATGGGCTGGCCGGGGCTCAGGTCGAGGCGGCTCCCTCGGCCGCGCGCTGGGTCGGGCCGGGGCCGCCGGCCATGCGCTCCCGGACGGCCTCCAGCGCCTCGAAGGCGTACGCCCAGTTGTGGCACTTGAAGCTGCGCAGGCCCTCGATGGCGGTGTGGCAGTCGGCGCAGTGCACCCCCGCGATGGCGTCCGGGACCTCGGTGTTGACGTACTTGTGGTCGCCGAGGATGACCTCGGCGATCATGCCCTTGTCGTGCAGCCCGGTGACCGCCGAGGAGACGATGTCGTACCAGGTGATCCGCCGGCCGCACTTCGGGCAGTCCGGCTCGTCGCCGCTGACCCAGAGCGGGGCGCCGATGGTGCGCGTCGGCATGCCGAGCAGCTTCTCCAGACGGCGCACGTCCGACTCCGGCGTGGTCCACCGGTGTCGGCCGGGCAGTGACGCGGGCGAGTCGTACACGGCGCGGAACAGGTCTTTCTCGACCCGTACGGTCTCCCGTTGACTGGTCATCGGCGTCCCTCCTCGTGCGTGGGTGCACCCACCGTGGTCGGCGCTGACCAGGGGCGCAGCCGGATCAACGACACGAGGGGGCGGCGGGTCGTCGGCTCAGCTGCTACACATCGAGATCCGACCGTGCGTCGAAGGGATCCCTCGTGACCGAGCAGCCGGCACCCGACAACACCGACGTCACCGCCCGCCCCAACGTCGCCCGGATGTACGACTACTTTCTGGGTGGCAGCAACAACTTCGCCGCCGACCGGGCCGCCGCCCAGCGGGTGCTGGAGATCTTCCCGGACACCGGGGCGGCCGCCCAGATGAACAGGCAGTTCCTGCGCCGGGCCGTCCGGTACGCCGTCGAGCAGGGCGTACACCAGTTCCTGGACATCGGCGCGGGGCTCCCCACCCAGGGCACGGTGCACGAGGTGGTGCGTGCGGTGACGCCGGACGCCCAGGTGGTCTACGTGGACTACGACGAGGTGGCTGTCGCGTACGCCAGGCGGTTGTTGACGGACGTGCCCGGCACCGCCGTCGTGCAGGGTGACCTGCGACGGCCCGACGACCTGCTGGCCGACCCGGGCGTGCGGGGCACGCTCGACCTGGACCGCCCGGTTGCCGTCCTGCTGCTCGCGGTGCTGCACTTCGTTCCGGACGGGGACGACCCGTGGAGGGCCGTCGCCCGGCTGCGCGACGCGACCGTGCCCGGCAGCCACCTGGCGTTGTCGCACCTGACGCTGGACGGCATCCCGCCCGAGTTGGCCGAGCGCGGTCAGGCGGTGTACCGCAACAGCAGTGCGCCGTTGGTGCCCCGCACGCACGCCGAGACGCTGCGCTTCTTCGCCGGGTACGACCTGGTGGAGCCCGGTCTGGTGGAGACCACCCGGTGGCGCCCGGACGGGGAGTCCGAGATCGTGGAATCGCACGGGTATGCCGGGGTCGGCGTCCGCCGCTGACCCGCTTTCGCCTTCGGCGGCCGGCTCCGGGCGGTACGACGGCGTCGGCAGAAAACCTGACTAAAGTCAGGGGTATGGACTCCGCGCTCATCGCCGCCGTGCGGCGGTTCAACCGGACGGTGACCCAGCGGGTGGGTGCGCTGGACGACGAGTACATGGCCCAGGGGCGCCCGCTCGGGCAGGCGCGCCTGCTGTGGGAGATCGGCCCGGCGGGTGCCGAGGTTGCGGCGCTGCGAGCCCGGCTGGGCCTCGACTCGGGATACCTCAGCCGGCTCCTGCGCGCCCTGGAGAACGACGGGCTCGTCACCGTGGGGCCGGCGGACCAGGCAGGCGGCGACGGCCGGGTCCGCACCGCCACCCTCACCGACGCCGGACGTACGGAGTGGGCCGAACTCGACCGGCGGTCCGACGACCTGGCCGCCTCGATCCTCGAACCGCTCACCGCGCACCGCCGGGACCGACTCGTCACCGCCATGGCGGAGGTCGAACGGCTGCTCGTCGGGTCGATGGTGGTCGTCGAACCGTGCCCGCCCGCCGACCCGCGGGCCCGCGCCTGCCTGCGTGCGTACGCCCGGGAGGTCGGACGGCGATTCGACGACGGCTTCGACCCGGCACTGAGCAACCCGGTCGACGACGAGGCGCTCGTCCCGCCGGCCGGCGTACTCCTGCTCGCCACCCTCAACACCGAGCCCGTCGGCTGCGGCGCGGTCAAACTGCACGGCGACGGTCCCGCCGAGATCAAGCGCGTCTGGGTCGCGGACACCGTGCGCGGGCTGGGCGTCGGGCGGCGGCTGCTCGGCGAGCTGGAGCGGTACGCCGCCGAGCGCGGCGCGACCGCCGTGCGGCTGGACACCAACCGCAACCTCACCGAGGCGATCGCCCTGTACCGCTCGGCCGGTTACCGGGAGATCCCGCCGTACAACACCGAGCGCTACGCCCACCACTGGTTCGAGAAGCCGCTCGCGCGGTGAGCCGAGCTCGTCCGGACACGATCAGGGGACTCCGCCACCGGCGACCCTCTAGGTGTGAAAGTTTGTCCTAATCTCGGCACGTTCCGACCTTCTCGTCCGAACCCTGACCAGGGACTTCGGGTCGGGCAGCGTCCTCGGACCGTCCTGGGTGGAGAGTGGCGATGAGCGGCAGCAGGCGGATCGATCAGATGGCCCGACGTCAGTTCGTCAAGTTGTCCGGGGCCGCCAGCGCGGGCGGGCTTCTCACCCTGGCCGGGGCGGACGGCGGAATGGCCGACGGTGGTTACGGCACACCGCAACCCCCGCCACCGCCGGACCCGGGCGGCACCGCCTGCCCGACGCCGTCGGCCCTGTGCGGCTATCCCACCGACACCGGCGGCCGGTTCGATCTCTGGGACCGGGTCCAGGTCTGCCTGGGTACGCGGACCTCACCGCCGACCAACTGCCTGCGCACCACGTCCACCTACGTGGTGCTCAACGGCGCGCCGCCGAACACCCACAACTATCTGCTCGTGCCGACCTGCCGCGTGAAGGGCATCGAGTGCCCGTTCATCGCCAACGCCGCCGCGCCGAACTACTGGTTGGACGCCTGGATCAACGCGCAGCCCGGGCAGCCCTCGCACGTGGTGTACCCGAACATCGGGCTCGGGATCAACTCGGCCGACGCCCGCCAGCAGGACCAACTGCACATCCACCTGGCCGGCATCCACAGTGGAATTCAGACTCAGCTCAACTCGTACGACAACGTGATCAGCAACAATCCGGCGAACTGGCGGAACCAGATCGTCCCGATCTGGGGCCTGACGAGCGGGGGCGCCCCGGCCCCCCGCTCCTACCGCGTGCTGCACGTGTCGAATCTGAACGACAACCTGTTCACGCTGCTGCGCGACTTCGTCGTACGCCCGACCGGGGCGAACATGGCGAACCAGGCGATGGCGGTCACCCCTCGCCTGGTCGGCAACGGCGGGTTCTACGTCATCAACAGCGAGCCCGCACTCCAGACCCCGCAGGGCCAGCCCGGCGGTACGGGCACCATCGACTTCCTGCTCGCGTACACCTGATTTCCGCCGGTCAGCCCTTCACCGCCCCGGCGGTGAGTCCTTCGGTCAGGAAGCGCTGGCCGAGTGCGTACATGATCACCACGGGGATGCTGACGAGCAGCGAGGCCGCGGCGAGCTGTCCCTGCGGTACGACATCACCGGCGATCATCGACTGCATCCCCACCGGCAACGTCTTGTACTCGTCCTTGGTGATGAACACGAAGGCGAAGAGGAACTCGTTCCAGGCGTTGGTCAGGGTGAAGAGCGCGACCGCCAGCAGTCCGGGCTTGGCCAGCGGCAACACCACCCGGCCGAACGCCTGTAGGCGGGTGCAGCCGTCGACGAGCGCGGCCTCCTCCAGCTCCACCGGGATCGAGGAGAAGTAGCCGACCAGCAGCCACGTGGCGAACGGCAGCGTGAACGTCGGGTACGTCACCACCAGCGACCACAACGAGTCGGTGAGTCGCACGCCGATGAGCATCTGGTAGAGCGGGATGAACAGCAGCGCGCCCGGCATCACGTAGGTGAGCAGCACGGTGACGGTGAACCCCTGCGCGCCACGGAACCGCAGCCGGGCCAGCGCGTAACCCGCGAGAGCGGCGCAGACCAGCGCCACCGCCGTGGACGCCGCGGACACCAGCAGGGTGTTGAGGTACCAGCGACCGAACGGCTGGTTGGCGAAGAGCCCGGTGAACTGCTCCGTGGTCCACGGCGTCGGCCACAGGTCGTCCGTACGCATGACGACCTGGCCCTCGGACTTGAAGGCCGTGACGCCGATCCAGTACAGCGGACCGAGCACGAAGAAGAGCAGCCCGGCGAGCGCGACCCAGGAGCCGAAGCCCGACACCGCCGAGGATGCCCGGCGACCGCCGCGCGACTGGAGGGTCGACACCACCCGGCCGACCGCCGCCGCGATGAGCAGGATCACCCCGAGGACGACCGCCGCCTTCCAGAAGATCTGCGGCGACGCCCAGATCAGCAGCCCGGTGACCACCGCCGTGATCACCCACGGCAGGGCCTTGCGCACCCGCGTACCGACCCGCAGCGCCGTTCGTCGTGCCCGGGGCAGTTTCGCCCCCGAATCCTGGCGCAGCAGCCGGACCAGGAAGAACACCAGCCCGCCGATGACCGGCAGCATGACGAGCGTGACCGCCGCGCCCGCGCCGTACTGCAACTGCAGGATCGCCTTCGAGTACGCGACGAGCACGTACGGCGCGGTCACGTCGCCCGGGCCACCCTGGGTGAGCAGCCAGACGAGGTCGAAGTTGTTGAACGTCCAGATCGACGACAGGGTCACCGTCACGGTGATCACGTGGCGCAGGCCGGGCAAAGTCACGTTGGCGAACCGCTGCCACGCCGAGGCGCCGTCGATGGTCGCCGCCTCGTACAGGTCGGCCGGGATGGCCTTCAGGCCGGCGAGGAAGCACACGGTGAAGAAGGGCACCCCCTTCCAGACGTTCACCATGATCACCGACGGCATCGCCAGCGACGGGTCGGACAACCAGCCCGCCGGCCAGCTGTCCACCAGGTGCAGGTCGACCAGCAGCGGCCCGATTCCGGTGGCGGTGAGCAGGTTGTTGACGCTGCCGAAGATCGGGTCGAGCAGCGCGCGCCAGCTGAACGCCGTCACCACGGTCGGCACCACCCACGGCACCAGGAGCAACCCCGCCAGCACCGCCCGCCCGCGGCGTCGGTGGTGCAGCAGCAGGGCCGCGGCCAGCCCGAGCACGACCTTGAAGATCTCGGCGTACGCGGTGAAGACGAACGAGTTCACCACACCCGTGTGGAACTGGTCGTCGCCGACGAGGTGCAGGTAGTTGTCCAGGCCGACGAACACGGACTCCTGCCCGTGCCGTTCGGTGGTGCTGGTGACGATCGACCGGGCGATCGGTACGAGCACAAGGCCGCCGACCAGCACGGCCATCGGCGTCAGGAACAGCGCCGCCATTCGCCAGTCACGACCCAGCCGGCGCTGGGTCGGCGTGAGGGAGCCGGATCCCGGCGGCGAGGAAGCCCTCGCCGCCGGGACCCGCGCGGGACGGAGCGTCCTCACTGCGGCAGCCCCTGCTGGTTGAAGATCTGCACCATCTTCGTGTGGGCCGCCTTCACGGCCTGCGCGGGCGCGGTGCCCTGCACGACCTGCTGCATCATGTCGGTCAGGACGTAGGCCGAGCCGACGGCCTGCTGGCCGGCGCTGGCCTTCTGCGGGAAGGTCAGGCCGTTCTTCGTGTTCAACGGCAGCTGCAACTGGGTGATCTTGCGCAGCATGGGGAACGCCGGGTCGCCGCTGGTGAAGAACGGGTCCGCGTCCCAGACCTTCTCCCAGGCGGGCATCACCAGGCCGGGTGCCTCCTTGGCCACTCCGAGCAGCGCGGGCGCGCTGACCAGGTACTGCGCCAGGAGCTTGGCGAGCGCGGGGTTCTTGGCGCCCTTGAAGACGACGAAGCCCTGTGACTGGCCGAGCAGCAGGGGGTTGTTGGTGGCCGGTCCGATGCAGTCGGAGAACACGTGGGTGTTGGCGTGCACCGGGTTCTTCTTGGTCCGCGAGTCCGCGTAGACGCTGAACTGGTTGCGGGTGTAGCCGAGGATGCCGGCGAGCCAGTTCTCGTTGTTGCTGGTGTCGGTCCAGCTCGCGATTCCCGGCGGCAGCATCGGCTTGTACTTCGAGTTCGTGTAGATGTCGCCGAGGAAGGTCACCGCCTGCACCGTCTCCGGCGACTCGAACGTGACCTTCCGGCCGTCGTTGGAGGCGATCGACCCGCCGTACGCGTTGATCAGCGCCTCGATCATGCCGTTGGCGTCACCGGACCGGTTGATCGTCATGCCCCAGCCGAACCGGCGCTTGCTCGGATCGGAGATCTCCAGGCAGACGTCCCGCAGCTCCTCCCAGCTGTAGATGTCCTTGGGCGTGATGCCCTTGTCCTGCATCCAGTCCTTGCGCAGGAACGACCCGATCCCGATGAAGTGGTACGGGATCGCGAACCACTTGCCGTCGAAGACGCAGTAGTTCTTGGCCTCCGCGCACGGCTCGCCGTACTTGGCGGTCAGCGCCTGGACTACGTCCGTGACGTCCTCCAGGTCGCCCAGCGCCTGGAACTGCGCGACGAACCGGGAGTCGGTCATGAACGCCAGGTCACGTGCCACCCCGCCCTTGACCTCGGCATCGATCTTGGCGACCACGTCACCCGCGTCGGCCTGGACCAGGCTGTTCTCGATCTTCGTGCCGGTGGTGTCGGCGAACTTCTTGATCGAGCTGTCGAGCGCGTCGTTCGCCGCCGTCGAGTACAGCTTCTGCGACAACATTCCCATCGAGGAGCCCTTCATCGACGCGGCGGCGTCGATCAGCTCCTGCGGGACCTCGGCCTGCACCTTGGTCGGCGATTCGGAAGTGCCTCCACACGCGGCAAGACCCGCCGCGCCGAGCACTCCCACCCCCATCCCCAGCACGCCGCGTCGAGACCAACCCGATTTGTCCTCCATGGACACCCGCCTCCTTCATCTCGCCGCGCACGGCTGCACGCCGAAGGCGTACCCGGCGAACGCCGCGATCGTCGTGTTTCCAGTTGGGCTTCTGTGGTGGCGACCGGGGAGGGTCGCCGGTCGAGATCAGTTCGCTCGTCGGTCGCCGTCACGGCGAGCGGGCCAGCCGGCCGCCGCGGGACGTCCGCTCACGCATGCTCCGTCCGAGCCACCCGAGATCTGTCGGGTGCCGCACCTCGGATGGCGCGACGTGGTCGAGGCGGTCGGCGACAGGGCCGAGACAGTGACGCTGACGTTCCGGTTCGGTCGTGTCACGGGACCACCGCCGTTCGAGATTTCGAACTAGGTTCGATATACCGCATCGAGTGGTGCGACGCTAGAGCAGCCCGGTCAGCGATGTCAATGTTTCGATGCTGTTTCGAACCAAAAGCGGGAGGTTTGCTACCGGGACTGGGCCCGGTAGCCCATGCGCGCCGACAGCGCTGTCGCGCCCTCGCGAACCAGCCCGGTCCACTCCACCTGCACCTGCGGTGTCCACCGGATGATCGGCGCGGACAGGCTCATCGCGGCGATGACGGCCCCGGAGTGATCCCGGATCGCCGCCGCGACGCATCGCATCGCGCTGTCCGACTCGCCGACGTCGACCGCGACGCCCTCCGCCCGGACCTGGTCGAGATGCTCCCGCAGGAGGTCCGGATCGGTGATGCTGTCCGGCGTCATGCCCGGCAGGGGATCCTTCAACAGGACCGCGTCCAGGTCCTCCGGATCGAGGGCCGACAGCAGCACCTTGCCGACCGCCGTGCAGTGGGCGGGCAGCCGCAACCCGACTCCGGACACCATCCGAACGGGGTGGATGCTGTCGAACTTGACGAGGTAGACGACGTCGGCGCCGTCCAGCACCGCCACGTGAACCGCCTCGTCACAGGCGGCGGCCACGTCCCGCGCGACACCCTGCGCCTCGCGTACCAGATCGAGCCGACCCGCGAACGCCGCGCCCAGCTGGAACAGCGGCATCCCGAGCCGATACTGCACCGGTTGACCCGGCACGGAGATCAGGTACGAGCGGGCTTCGAGCGTCACGAGCAGCTCGTGGACGGTAGTGCGCGGCAGGTCGAGCCGCTCCATCACCTGGCGGGCCGACAGTTGGGGGCAGTCCAGGAACAGTTCGAGGACGTCGAGTGCGCGGATAACTGCCGGTACCACACGGGCCATGTCGCTAGTCCCTTCGAAATGCCGGACCCGCGTCAACGATCTCCACACGGACCAGCACCTGAAGAGGATAGCCACGTGAGCCGTCCGCGCCAGGCGCAGAGCGCCCAGCGCCCGATGTCGCACCGGCCTGGCACCCTGCCGAACATGACCACGACCGATCCGTTGCCGGGCGACCTCACCGAGCTGCGCGCCCATGTCGCTGAGGGCGGGCGTCCCAAGTACCTGTTCTTCTGGGGTCACCGGCCGCAGGCCGACGGCAGCATCGGTCCAGGGTGCCTGAGCCAGTGGTGGCCGGCGCCATTCACCGTGGACGGCGAGCGTTATCTGACCGCTGAGCATTACATGATGGTCGGCAAGGCCCGCCTGTTCGGTGACGAGGCGATCGCCGCACAGATTTTGACGGCTTCACATCCGGGCGCGGTCAAGGCCCTGGGCCGGCAGGTACGCGGATTCGATCAGGCCAGCTGGGACGAGCACGGCCTCGGTCTGGTCGTCGCCGGCAACGTGGCGAAGTTCAGCCAGCACCCCGACCTCGGGCGGTATCTGTCCGGCACGGCCAACCGGATCTTGGTGGAAGCCAGCCCCATGGACCGGGTGTGGGGCATCGGACTGGCGGCCACGGACCCGCGCGCCGAGGATCCGGCCCAGTGGCGCGGCCGGAATCTTCTCGGGTTCGCCTTGATGCGCGCCCGCGCGCAGCTCGACAAGCGATGACCTTGCCGCATTCGCGCGCCGGAAAATGAGGCGCGGGCAATGATCTTCGCTGGCGATACTGGTGCCCATGAAGCTCGCTGAGGCCTTGGCGGTGCGCGCGGACGCGGCGCGCCGCGCCGAACAACTCCGTGCCCGCATCACCGCCAGCGCTCGCTTCCAGGAGGGCGAGAATCCCGCCGAGGACGCCTCGGCTCTGCTCGTCGAGGTGGGCGAGACGCTCGACGAGTTGGAGTCGTTGATCCGGCGGATCAACCGCACGAACGCCGCCACCGTCGTGGACGGCGGCACGCTCACCGACGCGCTCGCCCGGCGCGACGTACTCCGTCTGCGGCACAACGTCGTCACGTCGGCCGCGGCGGCCGCCGCCGGTGAAGGCCAGCGTGGGTACCGGCAGTTGCGGTCGGAATTGAAGATGATCCCGGCGCTGCCGGTGGCCGAGCTGCGCCGACAGGCCGACGACCTGGCGCGGCAGCTTCGTGAGGTGGACACGCTGATCCAGCGTACGAACTGGGAGGTCGACCTGTTGGACTAGGAGTTGCGGAGCAGGTAGCCGACGTGGAGGCGTGCACGAACCCGCAAGCCGGCGGGCAATCCGGCTACCTCCTGGCGCGCCGGGGGCAGGCGCAGGGGTTCGATTCCCCACCACACATCGCATGCCCAGCACATCGCACAGGTGACGGCGCACAGGGCACGGCACACCACCATGTGCAGATCCACGACGGTGAGGGTGGGACAGGGGACTTCCGCAACCTGATGCAACAGAGCACCAAAGGATCCGGCCGCCCGTGACGGCGGTCACAGTTGCGAGGCACCCGATCGCGCGGAGACGGTCGTCTTACCTCACGTGAGACGAAGCCTGGACGCGACGGACGAGCAGGAACTCGTCCGTCGCGTGGCCCGCGGTGACCGGCGGGCCTTCGACGAGCTGTACCGGCGTACCGCGCCCTGGTTGGAGGTGCGCCTGCGTCGCCGGTGCGCGGACCCGGACGTGGTCGCCGACGTCCTCCAGGAGACCTACCTCGCGGTCTGGCGGGCGGCCGGCAGCTTCACCGGCGACCAGGTCAGCGGCAGCGCGGTCGGCTGGCTGTGGACCATCGCCGCGCACCGCCTGGTGGACGCGTTCCGGCGTCGTTCGCGGCAGGCCCGGGTGCCGCAGGTGCATCCGGTCGAGACGGTCGTGCCCGCCGCCGAGGACGAGGCGCTCGCCGGTCGGGTCGGGCAGGAACTCGAACAGGCCCTCGCCGTGCTGCCGCCCGAGGTCCGCGCGGTGCTGCGCGCCACCGTCCTGGACGGATTCACCGTCCGCGAGACGTCCGTGCTGCTGGGCGTACCCGAGAACACCGTCAAGTCCCGGATCCGCCGCGCCCGGATCGTCCTGCGGGAGGCATTGTCATGACCACGCATCCCACCCTGAACGACATCGACCGCTACGCCGACGGCGATGCCGGCCTCGACGAGGCGACCGTCTGGACGATCGAGGTGCACCTGGAGAGCTGCGCCGACTGTCGCGCACGCCTCGCGGGCAGCACCACGGCCGAGTCGCGCGCCCTGGTCGCCGAGGTCGCGGCGGTCGTCGACCGCACGATCGCCGCCGGCCCCGCCCCACGATCAAGGGCCTTTCTCCGTACGCCGCTGCGGCAGCGCTGGTTCGTGGCGGCGCTGCTGCCCTGGGTGGCCATGACCGCCGGCGTGCTCGGCACCGCGGCCCTGCTCACGTACTTCCTGTCCGAGCTGCCGTCGATCGTGCTGCTGCTCGCGCCCCTCGCGCCGCTGCCCGGGGTCGCGGCGGCCTGGAGCAGACGCGGGGACCCGGCCTGGGAACTGGTCGTCGGCACCCCCTCGGCCGGTCTGACGATGCTCCTGCGCCGTACCGCCGGGGTGCTCGTCCTCGTCATCCCGGTGCTCGCCGTGCTCGCCGCCTACGGGGCCAGCCGGGTGAACCCCGCGCTGATGCTGCTGCCGTGCCTGGCCTTCACCGCCGCCACGCTGCTGCTCGGCTCCCTCGTCGGCGTCCGCCGCGCCGCGGTCGGGCTGATGGCCGCCTGGGCCGCCGCCGTGGTCGCACCCAGCCTCGCCGCCGCCGAGTTGCCGGTGCTCCTGGAACCGGCGGCCATCGGTGGGTGGGCCGTCGTCACGGTCGTGCTGGCCGCCCTGACCCTCCTGCGCGCCAACAGCTTCCGGCGCCTCACCTCGTTCTGAAGGGACCAACCATGCGAGCGGTGAGCCTGGCCGAGACGGCCACCACCATCCACCCCTGGGCCATCCACGCCGAGGCGCTGAAGGTGCGGGCCGGCCGGCACCTGGCCGTCGACGGGCTCGACCTGAGCCTCGGCACCGGCGTCCACGGCCTGCTGGGGCGCAACGGCGCGGGCAAGACGACGTTGATGCGTGCCCTGGCCACGGTGCTCAAGCCGTCCGGCGGCCGGCTCACCCTGCTCGGCAGTTCGGTGGACGGTCGCGCCGACCTGCGCCAGGCCCGGCGTTCGCTGGGCTACCTGCCGCAGCACTTCGGCTACTACCCGCGGTTCACGGTGCGCGAGTTCGTGTCGTACCTGGCCTGGCTTAAGGAGATGCCGAAGCCCGACATCCCGGCGGCCACACAGCGCGCGATCGATCGCGTCGGGCTCAGCGCCAAGGCCGACGCCAAGCTCCGCACCCTCTCCGGCGGGATGCTGCGCCGGGCCGGCGTCGCCCAGGCCATCGTCAACGATCCGCGGGTGCTGCTGCTGGACGAGCCGACCGTCGGCCTCGACCCCGAGCAGCGCCTCGACCTGCGCGAACTGCTGCGCGACCTGGGTACGGACGCCTGCGTGCTGGTCTCCACCCACCTCGTCGAGGACGTGGTCGCCGCCTGCACCGAGGTGGTGCTGATCAACGAGGGTCGGTTGGTGTGGCAGGGCACGCCCGCCGGTCTGGCCGCCGAGGGCGACGAGCGCCACCCGGGCGACAGCCCCGCCGAACGCGGCTACTCGGCGCTGCTCCGCCGTCACGAGGAGGCCAGCCGATGAGCGTCCTGGGGATCGAACTCCGGCGCTCCGCCGCAGCCGGCGCCGCGCTCCTCGCGGTGGCGGTCGGCGTCGCCGCCCTCTACCTCGCCCCGGGCCGCTGGTCGGAGGGGTGGATGTCCCTCACACTCGCCGTCAAGGAGTACCTGCTCCTGCTCTGGCCGGTCGCCCTCGCCGCCGGAGCGTGGCAGGGCCGCCGCGAACACCGGGCCAAGGTCGGGGAACTCTTCGCCACCACACCCCGGTCCCGCGCCCGCCGGATGATTCCGGTCCTCGTCGCGATGGGCGCCGCGCTCGGGCTCGCCTTCCTGCTGGTGCTCGGCGCGGGCGGCGTGCGGATCGCGTCCACCGCCGCGTACTTCCCGCCGGACGTCGTCGCCATCACACTGGTCGGCGCGTTCTCCCTGGTCGCGGCGGCCTGGCTCGGCCTGGGCGTCGGGCGGCTGCTACCCGCTCTGGTGACCGCGCCCGTGCTCGCCGTGGCCGGTGTGCTGCTGGTCTTCTTCACCGCGATCATGCGGCCGGAATGGATGGGCGCGATCCTGTCTCCCGCGTACGGCAGCAGCACGTTCTACCCGTTCCAGACCATCGACCCCCGGGTTACCGCCGCGCTCGCCATCTTCCTGGGCGGGCTGGCGCTGACCGGCGTACTCCTGCTGGTCGCGCACGGTCCCCGTACGTCGGTGGCCGCCGTGCTGCCGGTGTTGCTCGGCTTCGGCGTCGCGGCGGCGCTCGTCCCCCGTGACGAGGCAACCCTCGTCGCGCCGATCGACCCCGTGGCCCGCGAACTCGTCTGCACCGACGACGCCCCGAAGGTCTGCGTCACCCGGGTCAACGCCAACGTGCTGGACACGCTGACCCCGCTCGCCCGCCAGGGCCTGGCCGCCCTCGCCAAGATGCCGAACGCCCCCACCCAGGCGCACGAGGACACGCGGGCCTATCTCATCGGGGACGTGCCCGTCCGCGACGGCGACACCGTCACGATCGACGTCCGGATCGACGACCACGGCGGCCTGGCCCATCCCGACGCCGTGGTCCCCGAGATGGTGTTCGGCCTGGGCACCGGATACGGCGGCCCGGACTGCGAGCGCAACGGCGCGGTCGAACGAGCCGCCGCATACCACCTGCTCGGCCGCGAGCCGGTCTCCGACGTCGGCGTCATCCCCGAAATGATCGAGGAGGATCCGCAGCTCAACGCCGAGGCGGTCACCCTGTGGCGGGACCTTCAGAAGCTGCCCGCGCCGGAGGCGCTCTCCCGCGTGACGGCGGTACGCGACGCCATCCTGACCTGCCAGGACCCCACCGGACTGCTGTCGCGATGATCCTGCACCTACGCGCACGACGCGTACCCGTGGCACTGGCCGCGTCCGTCAGCGCCGCCGCCCTGATCTGGGCGCTGTGGCTGACCCTCTCCACCGAGCGCGACGTCATCCTCCTGCTCGTCGTCCTGACGGTCACGCTGATGGTGGCGGCCCTGTCGACCACCCTGGCCGCCCCCGACGAGGACCTCGAACGCACCGCCGCACTGCGCTGGCCGTGGCGGCGAGCCGGGCACCTGCTGGCCGCGCTGGCGCTCGTACTCGTCGTGTTGCTCGCCACCCAACCCACCGGCGCCCGTTTCGGCCCCACCGCGCTGCTGGTCCGCGACGCCGCCGGCCTGCTGGGCCTGACCGCGCTCTGCGCGACGGTCGCGGGCGCGGCCCGCGCCTGGTTCCTCCCCGTGGGCTGGGCGGTCGCCGCCGCCATGTTCCCCCAACCGGGCACCTGGGGCACGCTCGCCACCTGGCCCGGCCAACCCCACGACAGTCGGCCGGCGGCCGTGGTCGCGGCCGTCCTGGCGGTCACGGGCGTCATGGCGTACGCGATGCGCGGCGCCGCCCGACGCGAGTGACGGAAGCGCCGACCTGCGCCGTAGTGGTCTCGCGGTCACTCAGCGGTCGGCGATGCGTCGCCACCACCACTGGCTGTCCTGCGGCCAGCTCGGATCGTGCAGCGTGCGGGCGCGGTACCGCTCAGCAAGGGGATCCACGATCGCCTGGATCTCGCGCCTGCCGGTCGGAGGGACCGCCCTGGCGATCCTGTGCAGGGTGTCCATCGCCTGACGCGGGTCACAGCAGGGGCAGTCGGCGTCCTGATCGAGCGTCAACACCGCGCCGGATCGCCGGAGAAACCGCTTCAAGGTGGCAACCGCTGAGGCCATCGACTCGACGTCCTGACAGCGCCCCGCCTGTGCGGCATCGGTGATCTGCCGCAGCACCTTGGCCGAGATCCCGTCGGGAACACGTGGGGAGGCGTCGGCGTGCCTGGTATACCGGGGCACTCGTAGCTGGCTGGGAGGCCTACGGCTCATGATCCATTCTCTGGGGTTGCCATCTCGCCATGATGGCATCGTGCGCCGTACCCGGACATCCGAAAAAGTCCCGGACCGGCTGCGGTACGTCGCCGCTGACCTGAGTAGGAGTGGGCTGTCAGCCGGGTTTATGTCGTCGAGCATGCTGGCCACATGCACAACCCTTGGCGGACCAGCCCTGACGTGTTCGCGCAGATCCTGCGGCGTCACGGCTTCGAGCCGGAATCGGTGACCGATGTCGAGGCGGCATGGTGTGCATTCGTCGAGTTCATGCAGGTGGAGATCGACGGCGTCGACCCGACTCCGGACTCCGACGCCGATGGATTCATCGTCCAGTGGGGACGGTACTCCTGGAACGAGGGCCGCCCGAGCCTGACGTTCACCCGCCAGTTGGCCATCGCCGACATCGGTGACCGCGACGACCCGCACTGGCAGCCCGAGCTGTGGCAGATCGACCTGGAGATGGTCTTCGACGACGAGGCCGATCTGATCGGCCTTGACCAGATCGACGCCCACGACACGGGGTTCAGGTTCCCTCCCGTCGGGCCGCTGCGCGCCGCAGCGCTGACGGACGCCCGGGCGCAGGCGCATCGCTACGCACCGGTGCGGTCGGCCTGGATCGCGGTCCCGGCGAGCAGTGGCCTGTCGTTCGAGTGCGTCTGCTGAGGGCCCAGACTGCCGCCGTCGACAAAGGTCCGCCTGCCGAGTAGAGCGCACTCGATCTATTGCCGGGTTTGGGCAATGATCAGCGGCGTGGACACTGTCATCGCCATCTCCCAGGTCGTTTCCACTCTGATCGTCGCCCTGGCGTTGCTGGTCGGAGCTCGCCAGGCCCGGCACGCTGGGCGGCAGGTCGAGGCGGCGTACCGTTCACAAGAGGTTCAAGGAACGATGGAAGTGGTCAAGTTGATCACCTCGCCCGAAATGCGGTCCGCCGCCCGGGTGCTGCCGTCGGTCCTCGAAGTGCCTTACGGCCAGTGGACCGAGGAGCAGAAGACGGCAGTCATGGTCCGTTGTAACGGCTTCGATGTGGCGGGCATGTTCGTTCGTGCCAACATGGCCGACGAGAAATTCATCGTCGAAAACTGGGGAGCGTCCATCCTGGAGATCCGCGAGATAGCGAGCCCACTCATCGCCGAACTGCGGAACAGGTACCGGGTCGAAAGCTACTGGGGAAACCTGGTGTGGCTGGCAGGTCGGTGGGAGTCCCGACGGGCACTGCGGTCAACGAGCGATTCGGCCGTCGCCGACGCGGCTTGATTTCCCAATTGAGTTGTAGCGATCATTATTCGGGCGGCCGCACCTGTCATTTACGGGCGTGGCTGGTGCATCGTGGCCTGACCGCTCAGTCCACGGCCGTCCGAGCGGCGTCGAGGAAGGCCAGCCGATGATCTTCCAAATAGTCCCTTACGCTTTGCCCGTCAGGTAGCCCTTCCCATACAACCCGGTTGAGGTCAAGGAAGTAGGCCCGGGCCGCTGTATGAACCGGAAGTGGAAACGTCAGGCGGATCATCCGCTCAGCCACCCATACACGGTTCATGATCGCTTGCGTTTGGACTTGCCACTCATCGCCGTCCTGCCAGCTGAATGGACGCGTGAATGCGCATCGCTCAGCCTCGGCCGTGACCTCGATAAAGCTTTGCAACTGGGCCAGCCGTTCCGTTCGGCGGCTCTCGGAAAGAGCCATGGCCTGCCGGCGTTCCTCTGCTCGCTCGGCCGACCGCTGGGTGATGCGTTGGACCCAGAACGACAAGCCCCCGCCCAATGCCACCCCGCCCAGGGAGGTCAACGACACCCAGACCTCGCTCGGCATGGCCCCATCATGGCACCGACCCTCGTGGGCTGTCGATCAAGCGTGACCTCGACAAACGTCGTCGCCAAGGGTCGTCCCTGGTCGCTGTTGTTCAGCGCCTGACGGCCTGGCGTGCATCGGGCCGTTGAAAGAGCGGTTGGGCGGACGGCATGAGCGACACGGCAGCTCGCGGCCAGGACCGCCATCGAAGTCGGCACGATTGGCATCTGCCGTACCGGCCCGACGCGCGGCCACAGCGGTCCCTAAGTGTCGCTGACCTGCGTGTGAGTGGGCCGCCAGGGACTCGAACCCTGAACCTATGGATTAAAAGTCCACAGCTCTGCCATTGAGCTAGCGGCCCGCGCGCTCAGGTTACCTGACAGTCAGCGATGCCGGCTCTCGGCTTCCGGCCGGCCGTCGATGCCTCGTCAGAGCACTTCGCCCTTGATCGACTCGACTTCCGGGAAGGCGGGGCATCAGGGCGCCCGGGACACCCCGGTTTCCCGGAAGCCGAGTCGATCAAGCAGCCCGCGCCGGGACACTCGGTGGTTGAGCTGGTCCTGGACGGGTACGGGGTCGGACATGCGGATCGTGGTGGTGGGGGCGAGCGGCAACGTCGGTACGGCGGTGCTGCGGCGGTTGCGCCGGGAGCGCGGTGTGGAGCTGGCCGGGGTGGCCCGGCGGCTGCCCGGACCGGATGCCGGTACGCCGTACGACCAGGTGGAGTGGCACTCCTGCGACATCGGCGCGCCGACTGCTCCGGCCCAGTTGGCCGAGATCTTCGCGGGCGCGGACGCGGTGGTGCACCTGGCCTGGCAGATCCAACCCAGCCACGATCAACGGATCCTGCGGCGGACGAACGTCGACGGCAGCCGGGCGGTGTTCGACGCGGTGGCACGGGCCGGGGTGCCGGCGCTGGTGTACGCGTCGTCGGTCGGCACGTACGCGCCCGGACCGAAGGACCACCCGATCAGCGAGCGGTGGCCGGCCACCGGGGTGTCCGGCTCGTCGTACAGCGAGCACAAAGCCGAGGTCGAGGCACTGCTGAACGGGTTGGAGCGGGAGCATCCGGCCCTGCGGGTGGTGCGGCTGCGACCCGGTTTGATCTTCCAGAGGGACGCCGGCATGGAGATCACCCGGTACTTTCTCGGCCCGTTCGCGCCGGTACGACTGTTGCGCTTCGGCCGAATTCCTCTCGTACCCACGAACCGGCGGCTGCGGATGCAGGCGGTGCATGCCGACGATGTGGCTGACGCGTACGCCAGGGCGGTTCTGGGTGATGCGCGCGGCGCTTTCAATGTCGCCGCGGACCCGGTGCTGACTCCGGAGCTGGTGGCTCGGCACTTCCATGGTTGGACGGTGCCGGTCGCGGCGCCGGTGCTGCGGGTGGCGGCGGCCCTGACGTGGCGGGCGCGGCTGCAACCGGTCGACGCGGGCTGGGTCGAGCTGGGGCTGAACGCGCCGCTGATGTCCAGCGAGCGGGCGGAGACCGAACTGGGCTGGACTCCCAAGATCGACGCGTTGACCGCGCTGAAGGAGCTGTTCGCCGGCATGGCCGGTGGCGAACACACCCCCAGCCCGCCCCTGTCCGCCGCAGCCCAGCAGTCCGGCCGCCCCACCGGCCTCCTGGCGGGCCGTCCGCCGGGCCAGGGGAATCCCTACTGAGGTGATCAAGAGGTTCGCGTCACCAGACGGACGGAATCTGACGCAAACCTCTTGATCACCGCACCAAAAAGACCGGGAGTCAGCTCAGCGCCGCGCCCAGGAAGAAGATGCCGGGGTGGCCGGGGGTCTCGAACTTGCCGCTGGGGTTGCGGCGCAGGGTCGAACTCTCGATCTTCATGGTGCCGGTGCGGTTGTTGCTGACGAAGAAGATCGCACCGCCGCCCTCGTTGGCCCTGTTGTTCTCAATGATCGTGCCGGCGATGCGGACGGCGAACTCGTTGCCGTCGCAGTAGATCGCGCCGCCGCTGCCACCGCCGGGCGTCCCCGACTTGGCCGGGTTGGCGCCGTTGCCGATGGCCTCGTTGTTCCGCAGCAGGCTGTTCAGCACCGTCCACGACACGCCGATGCTGCTCAGCGCCCCTCCGTTCGAGCAGGAGCCGCCGTCGAAGGTACTGCTCACGACGTACACCGGCTTGTTCTCGTACTGGCTCAGCACCCGCACGGCCGCGCCGCCCAGGTCCGGGCCGGTACGGTCGCAGCGGTTCCGGACGAAGCGTGAGTTGACGATCTTCAGTCGCCCGCCACGGACGAAGATCGCGCCCCCGCCGCCACCTTCGGCCCTGTCGCCCGTGGAGTTGCCGTCGGCGAAGGTCAGGTTCTGCACGGTGAGCTGCGGGTGGTCCTGGTTCTGGCAGTGCGAGGTGGTCCAGCCCTGGGCCTCGTCACAGGTGTTCAGGTAGAGGATGCGGCGTTGTCCCTGGCCGCTGAGCGTGACCTTCCCGCCGCCGTCAAGCACGACCTTCGGCCCGTTGGCGTTGCGGACCTTCGCGGTCGCGGCCATCTTGATCGTCACCGGGGCGGGTCCACAGTCGAAGGTGATGACCCCGCCGGCGGCGACCGCCTTCACCACGGCCGCTGAGGTGCAGCTCGCGGGGGTGCCGGTGCCGATGGTCCGGGTCGGCTTCGAGGTGTCCACGGCACGGGCCTCGGTGGGCACGCTCGCGTGGCCGTTCGGATTGCCGGCCGGGGCGACCTTCGCGACGGGCTTCGGGCTGGCGCTGGCCCCCGGACCGCCGAGACCGTCGCGTCCCGCCGGCACGACGTCCTGGTCGCCGGTCGCCACGGCCTGCGGCGAGGCGGACGGCGTGACGGTCGGCGTCGGCTCGCCGGACGCGCACGCGGGCAGGGTCGCGGTGGCGACACCGAGGACGAGCAGGGCGGCAAGCGACGTCATGCGCACGCCGATGACTCTAGGAGCCGTGACGCCGCGCCGCCGAATCCGCCGTGCCGGTTTAATGCGCTGCTAAGCAACGCCCCGCAGGACAGCGCCGCTGAGCAACGCCCCGCACGCCAACACCGCTCAGCAACGCCGGCGGTCGCTGGGCGACGCGGCGTGTGGTGGTCAGCTGTGGGAGAGGGCGAACGCGGTCAGGAAGCCGGCGACCGTGATGAGACCGACCAGCAGGTGGGCGTTCTCGAACGCCTCCGGGACCATCGTGTCGGTGATCATGGCGAGGATCGCCCCGGCGGCCAACGCCGTGATGGCGGCCAGCACCTCCGGTGGCGCGCCACCCAGCAGCGTGTTGCCGACCAGCGCGGCGAGCCCGCTGATCAGGGCGATCCCGGTCCACAGCAGGAACACGTACCGGCGGGTCCGGCCGGCCTGGCGCATGCCGGCCGCGCTGGACAGCCCCTCCGGGATGTTGCTGAGGAACACCGCCACGACCGTGACCAGGCTGACCGCACCGCCGGCCAGCAGGCTCGCGCCGATCACGACCGATTCGGGTACGCCGTCCAGCAGCGCCCCCACGGCGATGGCCGATCCGGAGCCGGGTTGCTCGCCCTCGGAGGGCTGCTGACCGCCCGAGCGCTTGCGGTTCCGCGCGCCGCGCCGGGCGAGGCCCACGTTGGCGAGGGTGTACGCGCACGTGCCGCCGGCCGCGCCGATCACGGTGGGCAGCATGCCGCCCTGGTCGTGCGCGACCTCGATCAGCTCGTACGAGACGGCGGAGAGCAGCACGCCCGCGCCGAACGCCATGACCGACGCGATGAGTCGCTGGGGCACCCGCGCGAACCAGCCGACCGCCGCCCCGATCAGCAGCGCCGACCCGGCCAGCAGTCCCCATCCGCCCGCCTGCAACCACTCCGGCATTCCCGGGACCGTACCCCGGGTGGTGGGGGCGGCAAACCGTGCTCAGAAGTCGGCGAAGAGGTACGGCACCGCGCGCGGGAAGATGCCACGCAGCTCGGCGGCGGCGTCGACCGGCACCTCGCCCAGCCCTCGCAACGGCAGCTCGGACGGGTCCAGCACCCCGTACGCCAGGGCGGAGAGCCCGGCCGCGGTGAGCGTCGCCGTCGCCGCCGGCCCGCTGTCGCCGGCAACGATCTCCAGGATGCCGGTCGTGCCGTCCAGCAGGTGGTTGCCGGCCAGCCACCGGTCGCCGGTCAGCTCGACGCGGACCCGACCCGGCCCGGCGGGCAGCCCGCGCAGCGCGTCCAGCGACAGGAGCCGGGCCATCGGCGCGGACGCCCCGGGGCGGCCCGCCCGTACCTCGACGTGCACGTCCAGGTCGGTGAGCCACAGCTCGGGCAGCTCGTCCGGCGGCACCTGGACGCTGACCCGTCCGACCTGGTCGACGTGCCGGGCGAGGAACTGCAACAGCAGCATCCGGGCGAGCGGGTCGGTGGCGAGCAGTTCGTTGCCGTGCAGCGTGCCGCCGTACTCGTCGATCCGGTAGGTGACCGCGCCGGTGACCTCGCCGTCCACCCGGGCGGTGAGGAGCCAGTGCTCGTCGCGGTCCCGCAGCCCGACCGCCCGGTAGTCCGGGAAGAGCGAGAAGCCGTGCCGGTCCCGCAGACAGCGCTCGGTGAACGCGCGCCACGCCGGGTAGCCCGCCCCGATCCGCTCCCAGCCCACCTCGCCGGGGAGTTCGGCGCGCAGCAGCGGCCCGAGGTCGGCCGGGGTGAAGGTGACCGTGCGCGGCTTGGGGAGCCCCACATAGCCGAACCGGGCGTAGAAGCTGGGTCGGAACGGGTAGAGCGCGCTGAGCGGGTGCCCCTCGTCGCGCATCTCGTCGAGCAGTTGGTGCAGCAGCGTCCGTACGTGCCCCTGCCGGCGGGCCAGCGGATGGGTGGCCACACTGGCGACGCCGGCCATCGGCAGGACCACCCCGCGCAGGTTCTGCCGCATGGGGATGGCCGAGGTGGCGGCGAGCGTGACGCCGTCCTCCTCGACGGTGAGCGTCGTGTTGCCCTCGTTGTAGGGCAGGTAGTCACGGAACTGCTCGACCCGGGCGGCGCCCAGCGGTGACGACTCGAACGCGTACGCGGCCAGCGGGAAGCTGGTGGTGAGACGGTCGTCGGCGGTCACCCGGCGGATGGTCATCCGCTCATCTCAACCCGCACGGCCTGCGACAGCAACCGGATTGACCAGATCCGCTCAGCCGACGGGCAGGTGGCGCAGGTGCCGGCGGCGGCGCAGTCGCACACTCGCCACGGTGGCCACGCCCACGACCAGCAGGGCGGTGACGGCCAGGCCGTGCAGCACACCCCGGGTCAGGTAACCGTCGTCGGTGTGGTCCACCGCCCAGGTCGCGATCTCCCGGCTCGACCAGAACGGCGTCAACCTCGCCCCCGACTCGGCCGGGTCGATGAGCATCTGCACGGTCACCACCGTGAGGAGCAGCAGCGTGCCCTCCATCTCGCGGGGCAGCAGCGTGCCGATCAGCACCCCGAACGGCGCGGCCACCGCGACGCAGCACAGCAGCGCCGCGACCAGGCCGCCGTAGCGCAGGTCCGCGCCGTCGAGCATCGGCAGGAGGAAGAAGGGTACGGAGATGACGAGCCCCACCGCCCACAGGCCGAGCATCCGGCCCAGGTAGAGGTGGTGCGGACGGTAGCCGGCCAGTCGGAGCCTCGGCTCCAACTCCCGCGCCGCGGTGGTCGCGAAGAGCGCCGCGGTGCTCACCGCCCAGCAGACGCCGAGCAGCAGCGACCGGACCGACTGACCGAGGTACGCGTCCCGTCGGATCAGGTAGAAGGTCAACGGCATCAACAACAGCAGCAGGAGTACGCCCCGACGCCGCAGCAGCTCCCGTAGCGTCATCTCGGCGACGGTGACGAGCCTGTTCACGGGCGGCCTCCTCGAACACCGGGCGCGACCCGCCCGGACTGGTGTGCCGGGGTCAGGTCGAGCACGGTGTCCACCCGGTCGAGTTGGTTGAGCAGGTGGGTCACCACGACGATCGCCGCGCCCCCGTCCCGCAACCGGCTGAGCTGATCCCAGAAGTTGACGTAGGTGCCCTGGTCGAAGCCCTGGTACGGCTCGTCGAGCAACAGGACGTCCGGCTCGCTGAGGGTGGAGATGGTCAGGTTGAGCTTCTGCCGTGTGCCGCCGGAGAGGTGCCGGGCCTGCACGGTGCCGCCCGCCTCCCAGCCGAGCTGTCGGGCCGCCGCACGGCCGGCGCGGCGGGCCGGTCCACGGGCGACGCCCTGGCCGGCGCCGACCAGCACGAAGTGCTCGTCGGCGAGCAGGAAGTCGGAGGTGCCGCCGGACTGCGGGCAGAAGCCGAGCCGACCGCTGACGGTCACCTCGCCGTCGTCGGGCGACATCAGCCCGGCGCAGATCCGTAGGAAGGTGCTCTTGCCGCAGCCGTTCGCGCCGACCACCGCCGCGATCTGTCCGGCCCGGACGGTCAGCGAGACGTCCCGCAGCACCGTCTGCCGGCCGTACCGTTTGGTGATGCCCGCCGCGTGCAGCCGGACCGGTCCGGGGCGTGGCCCGGGCGCGGTGCCGATGCTCTCCACGATCGCGCCCGCGTACTGCTGGGGTGGACCGAAGACGACCCAGGGATCACCGCCGGAGTCGCGCAGGTGTGTGGCGGCCTCGGCGACCACGTGCCGGGCGGCGTCCGCCGCGACCCGGCGCTGGTGCAGCTCGGCGGCGAATGTCCGGAGCCAGTCGTTGGCGTTCACCCGGCAACCCCCTTCGTGACGATGTCGTTCACCGGCCGCACGAAGGTGAGCCAGGCGCTGCCGCCTTCGCGCAGCGCCACCTGTCCGTCGTCGGTGAGCCGGTAGTACTTGCGGGCCGGCCCGGCGGTGCCCTCCCGCCACTGGGCGGTCACCAGACCGGTCTTCTGGAGGCGCAGCAGGACGGGGTAGAGCGTGCCGCCCTGGATCGGCCCGACGCCCGCCGCATCGAGCGCCTGGGCGAGTTGGTAGCCGTAGGACTCGCGTTCGGCCAACAGGGCCAGGACGCAGATGTCGAGCACCCCCCGCAGCCACTGCCCGCGCCGGTCGGAATCCACAGCCGGGACACTAGCGCCGCAACCTAGATGGCACAACCACCTAGTTAAGGCGACCGGACCCGATCGGGCGGCCTCGTGGAACCGTCGAGCGGGCCGGATCGGTCAGCGGGTGGTGACGTCCGAGACGACGACCGTCACATTGTCCGGAGCGCCGGCATGGTGGGCCAGCTTCACCAACTGCTCGCCGCACTGCTGGCGATCGGAGTACATGCCCAACGCCGCCGCGATGTCGTTCTCCTCGACGTAGTCGGAGAGCCCGTCGCTGCACAGAAGCAGCCGGTCGCCGGGGACCACGGTGAGCACACCGACCGCCGGCGGGGTGTCCGCGCCCTGCACGGCCCGGGTCACCAGGGAGCGCTGCGGGTGGTGCCGGGCCTGGTCGGGGGAGAGGGTGCCCTGGTCGACGAGCGCCTGCACGAACGTGTCGTCCCGGGTGAGCTGGGTCAGCTCCCCGTCGCGCAGCAGGTAGCAGCGGGAGTCACCGACCTGGGCCAGCACCAGCGTCTCGCCGGCCAGCAGCGCGGCGGTGAGCGTGGTGCCCATCCCCTCCCGCGCCGGGTCCACGGTGATCGCGGCGTGGATGCGCTGGTTGGCGGTGCTGACCACGGCACGCAGGGCGTCCGCGGCCGCGTCCGGTTCGGTGGGTGGCGTCAGCTCGTCCAGGATCCGGATCACGATCTCGCTCGCCACCTCACCCGCGGGCAGGCCACCCATGCCGTCGGCGACGGCGATCAGGCGGTCACCGGCGAGGGCGGAGTCCTCGTTGTTGGTGCGGACCAGGCCGATGTCGTTGAGGATGGCCGAGCGGAGGATCAGCGTCATGGTGTCAGCTTGCCAAGAACACCCCGCCTTCGTCTCTACGCACTACTGCGTAGGGTTGAGAAATGATGCCGGTGTCCATGGTCGGACGCGCCGGCGAGCTCGCCGAGCTCGACCGGGCGTGGTCGTCCGTGGCAGCCGCCGAGCGGCGCGCGCCGACCGTCGCGGTGCTCACCGGCGCGGCCGGCGTGGGCAAGAGTCTGCTGGTCGCCGCCGCGGTGGACGCCCTCACGCCGCGTCCGTCCGTGGTGCTCTCGGGCGCCGCCCGGGTGCACGGCCCGGCCCCGTACGACTGGTTGGCGGCGGTGCTCACCGGCCGCGACACCGGCTCGCTCGCCCTTCCGCCGGACGCGCTGGCGTGGCTCGCCCAGCAGCCCACCGCGCCGCGCGAGCGGTACGCGCCGGGCACCCTGCTGCGCCTCGCCGTCCGTACCGTCCAGTTGCTGGTCGGCGCCGGCCCGGCGGTGCTGGTCGTGGACGACCTGCACGCACTCGACCCGGCCAGCGTCAACCTGGTCGGTGAGCTGGCCACCGTGGCCGAGCTGCCGGCGCTGCTGATCGTCGCCAGCCGGCCGGCCGCCGACGCGGTGGCCCCGGACCTCACCCGCCGCGCGTTGGCCCGCCTCTGCGGGGTACGCGGCGTCGTCCGCCAGCATCTGGGTCCGCTGCGCCCGGCCGAGGTCGCCGAGGTGCTGGCCCAGGTGTACGAGGGCGCGCGGCCGTCGGACCGGCTGGTCACCTCGGTCTGGCGACACACCGGCGGCAATCCGTACGCGTTGACCGAGCTGCTGGCCGCGTACGCCGGTGAGGGGCCGGACGCGTTGCTGCGACGGTTGCCCGGACCGCGTACGCCGCTCGGCCCGGTCGAGGCGGTCGACGTGGAGTTGACCGCCCGGGAGGTCGAGGTGCTGGGCTGCCTGGTCAGCGGTATGTCGAACAAGCAGGTCGCGAAGGCGCTCGGCATCTCGGTGCGGACGGTCACCGTGCACGTGTCGAACCTGCTGCGCAAGACCGGCTCGGCGTCGCGGACCGAGGTGGCGCTCTGGGCGGTACGCCGGCGGATGCCGGTCCCCGCCCCGGTGGACTGAGTCAGGCTCAGCGGCGGGGGTAGCGCAGCAGCAGGCTCGCGGCGACCTCCTCGTCGCCCACCGCCGCGTATGTGTGCGGCACGTCGGAGACCCAGCGGAGGTGACCGCCGGCCGGGGCGGTCAGTGGCGCGTCGGCCGGGCCGGCCCGCAGCACTCCGCCGAAGACGGTGATGTGTTCGGTGACGCCCGGCTGGTGGGCGGGGGACGTCTGCACGACGCCCGGTGCGACGCGCATCCGGTACAGCTCGTAGGTCGCGTCGGTGTCGGTGAACACCTCCAGCAGGGTGGCGGTGACGGCGGTGCCGTGCGCGACGGGCCCGGGGGCCGGATCGGCGAGCAGGGCGGTGAACGGTACGCCGAGCTGCGCGGTGACGGCCCAGAGCGTCTCCAGGGTCGGGTTGCGGGTGCCGTTCTCCAGGCCGGACAGGGTCGCCTTTCCGATGCCGGCGCGCCGGGCCAGTGTGGACAGCGAGATCTCCCGCTCCTCGCGCAGGGCGCGTACGCGCCGACCGACGATGGCGGGGTCCACGTCGAGGCCCGGTCGGCCCACTGGTGGTTGCTGCGGCATCCGGCTATCGTGCTACACGCTGCCGTTCCGTAAACGGAACGCTCGGAGGGTGGTGGCATGGGCGGGCGTGCGCAACCGGTGCTGGCCGGCGTGGTGACCGCGCTGGTCGGCTTCGCCAGCTCGTTCACCGTCGTGCTGGCCGGGCTCCGCGCGGTCGGCGCGTCGGACGCGCAGGCCGCCTCCGGCCTGCTCGCCCTCTGCGTGGCGTGCGGGCTCGCCGCCGCCTGGCTGGGTTGGCGGCACCGCATCCCGATGAGCGTCGCCTGGTCGACGCCGGGCGCGGCCCTGCTGGTGGCGACCGGGCCGCCGCCCGGAGGCTGGCCGGTCGCGGTGGGCGCGTTCCTCGTCTCCGGGCTGCTGATCGTCGCGGCCGGTCTCTTCCCGCCGCTGAGCCGGGCGGTGGCCGCCATCCCCAAGCCGGTGGCCGGCGCGATGCTCGCCGGAGTGCTGCTGCCACTGTGCACCGCACCGGTCCGGGCGCTCGTCGAGCTGCCCCTGGTGGCCGGTCCGGTGGTGGCCGGCTGGCTGCTGCTGCACCGGTTCGCCCGCCGCTGGGCGGTGCCCGGGGCGCTGCTGGTGGCCGTGGTGGCGCTCGCGCTGACCGCGCCGCCGGACGGGCTGATCGGCAGCACCGCGCTGATCCCGTCGGTCACCCTGACCGTGCCGGCCTGGAACGTGTCCGCGCTGGTCGGGTTGGCCCTTCCGCTGTTCCTGGTCACGATGGCGGCGCAGAACGTACCGGGCATGGCGGTGCTGGTCGGCTACGGCTACCGGCCGCCGTTCGGCGCCGCCCTGCGCGCCACCGGGCTCGCCAGCCTGCTGGCCGCCCCGCCGGCGGACACGCCGTGAACCTCGCGGCGATCACCGCCGCGCTGGCCGCCGGCCCCGACGCGCACCCGGACCGGGAGCGTCGGTGGGTCGCCTCGGTCACCGCCGGCGTCGGGCTCGCCCTGCTCGGGCTGGGCGCGGGCGTCGCCACGGCCCTGGTCGCGGTCGCGCCGCCGATCCTCATCGAGGCCGTCGCGGGGTTGGCCCTGCTGGGCGCGCTCGCTACCGCGCTCGCGGCGGCGGTGACCGATCCGCAGACCCGCGAGGCCGCCGTGGTCACCTTCGTGGTGACCGCGTCCGGAGTGACGCTGGTCGGCGTGGGAGGCGCGTTCTGGGGGCTGATCGCCGGCTGCCTGATGCTGCTGCTCTTCCGCCGCCGCCCGGCCGCGGCCGTCCCGCCCGCGCCAGTCCCGCCCGCGCCAGTCCCGCCCTCGTCGGAGAGTTCGACCGAGCCAGCACCACGGCTCCCGGCTTGATCCACTCGCGTTCGTGAAAGGCGGGGTGTCCGGGCCGCGGTGATG
Organism: Micromonospora sp. CA-246542; assembly: GCF_050942905.1. NCBI lineage: Bacteria > Bacillati > Actinomycetota > Actinomycetes > Micromonosporales > Micromonosporaceae > Micromonospora > Micromonospora sp. CA-246542. The sequence continues at coordinate 281,967 of NZ_CP192040.1, forward strand.
CCGCTGTTTGCATGAAGCCGAGTCGATCAGGGTGACGGGGTCACTCCTCGCGAGGCAGGTCGGCCATGCCCACGGCGAGGAGGACCCGGCCGTCGGCCACCGAGCCGATCCGGTCGGCCGGGACGTACACGGCCCCGTCGGCCGACTCGGTGGCGACCTTCAGGTAGCCGGTGTGCAGCAGACGCGCCGCCAGGTCGGCCGGCACGTCCGGCTCCTCGACCGCCGTCGCCTCGATCAGCTCGTCCAGGCTGCTGCCCGGGTCGGCGGTGGGCGTCTGCACGGTCACCGCGTTCGGGTCGCCCCGCTGGACGAGGTCCACGGTGCCGACCTCGGTGCCGGCCACGTCGATCACCGGCATCCCGGTGGTGATCCGCGAGATGGTCGCCTGCTGCGCGTCCTGCTGGTCCATCTCTCAGCGGTTCCCGAGGCGGCCCGCCGCTAAACGCCGCCTCCGGAGCCGCGCGCTCAGCCGTTCGGGAGGGTCCAGCCGCCCGGTGGGCGGGGAGACAGCTCCCGCCAGGTGTCCGTGCCGTCGAGCAGCGCCCGCACCGTCTCCTCGGCCTCGTCCGCGCTGCCGTACTCGTAGAACCGGGAAATGCCCTCGGCGCCGCCGGCCCGCTGCTCGACGTGCCACCGATCGGCGTCCACCCGGAGGAAGACGTCCCGCCGGGCCAGCCGCCCCCACTTCCCGTTCCACCAGTGCTTCCGCTGCTCCATGGCCGGACTCTATCGAACACACGTACGAGAAGATGCGGCCCCTGCGGGAATCCCGCAGGGGCCGATGTGCATCCGTGTGGGTCAGCGCTGCGTCGGCGGTTCCGTCCGGCGACCCAGCACGTCGTCAAGCGCCCCACGCTGCTGGCCCGGGGTCGTGTGACCGGCGGAGACCAGGGCGTCCCGGATCTCGGTGAGCAGCTTGACCTCCTCGCTGGGGGCCGAGGGCGGCGGCTCCTCGCCCCGCTTACGCCGCTCGGCCAGCCGGTTCATCGGGTAGACGACCAGGAAGTAGAGCGCCGCAGCGGTCAGCAGGAAGGTGATCACCGCGTTGACGAAGGCGATCCAGTCGAACTCGATGCCACGGAACTTCGGGGCCGTCCCGGCGAGGCCCTTGTCGCTGCCGGTGATGAGAAGCACGAAGACCCGGATCAGCGGGTCGAGGAACGACTTGGTCAGCTGGGTGACCACGCCCGTGAACGCGGCGCCGATGACGACACCGACCGCCAGATCGACGACGTTGCCGCGCATGATGAAGTCTTTGAAGCCCTTGAGCATCCGTACTCCCGAGGTGTCCGGTTTTCCGTCGCGGACAACCTATGCCCCGTCGGCCGGCTCCAGAAAAGCACCGGCCTCGATCGCCGCCCGGCCCGCGTCGCCGGCCCGGATCGCCTCGACCAGCCGGGTGTGGTCGACGTAGCGCTCGGGCGTGAGCGCGTCACCCATCGCCTGGGCGACGGTGCTGCGCAGGGCGGCACCGAAGGAGGCATACAGCTCGGCGAGCATCGCGTTGTGCGCGGCGGCGACCACCGCGACGTGCAGCGCCGCGTCGGCCTCCACGAACGCGTCGACCCGGCCGCCGCGCCAGGCCGCCTCGCGGTCGGCGAGCGCGCCGTCCAGCGCCGCCAGGTCCTGCGGTGTACGCCTCAGCGCGGCGAGTCGGGCCGCCTCCACCTCGAACGCACGGCGTACCTCGATGACCTCGGTCATCCGGTCGTCGCCCAGTCGACGGGCCACCACCGGGGCCAGTTCGTCGGTGGACACCACGTAGGTGCCCGAGCCCTGCCGGCACTCCAGCACCCCGGCGTGCACGAGGGCGCGGACGGCCTCGCGGACCGTGTTGCGACCGACGCCCAGCGCGGCGACCAACTGTGGCTCGGTGGGGATGCGGCCGCCCACCGGCCACTCGCCGCCGAGGATCCGGGCCCGGAGCTGCTCGATGGTCTGGCGGACCCGGTGCCCCCGGGGAGGCACGGCTGGCTGCGCGGCGGGGGAATCGACCGACGGTGGCACTGGTTACATCACCGGCCCATAATTCATCCCATGATTGTAGGTTAGAGGTCATGACCCCGCCAGCCGCCGCCGCTCCGGCCCTGCCCGCACCCGTCCTCGCCGTCGACACCCACCCGACGCGCGAATCCACGGCCCGGCGGACGCACCCGTTGACCGGTGGCGCGCTGGTGCTGGTCGGGATGCTGCTGGTCGCGCTGAACCTGCGCATGGCGGTCACCAGCCTCGGTGCCCTGCTCGACGAGATCCGTGCCGGGTTGGGGCTCTCCGGCGTCATGGCCGGGCTGGTCACCACCCTGCCGACCATCGCGTTCGCCGGCCTCGGCGCGCTCACCCCGTGGTTGGTCCGCCGGGTCGCCCCGGCGCGGGTACTGGTGGTCGCCATGATCGTCCTGGCCGTCGGCCAGGTGCTCCGGGCCGCCACCGACTCGGCCTGGATCTTCGTGCTCACCAGCGCGTTGGCACTGGCCGGCATCGCGGTCGCCAACATCCTGCTGCCCATGCTCGTCAAGCAGCACTTCGGCCACCGGACCGGCCTCGTCACCGGGGCGTACACCATGGCGTTGACCCTGGGCACGACGGTGGCCGCGGCCTCCGCCGTGCCGATCGCGCACGCCTTCGGGTCCTGGCGGGCCGGGCTGGGCGTCTGGGCCGGGCTGGCCGCGGTGGCCGTACTCCCGTGGGTGCCGCTGGCGCTGCGGACCCGCCGGGGCGCGCGGCGCGCGACCCCGACGGCGGCCGTCGCCGCGCGGGTCCGGCCGGCGCGGACGCGGCTGGGTTGGGCCATGGCGATCTACTTCGGGGCGCAGTCGCTCAGCGGGTACGCCATCATGGGTTGGTTGGCCCAACTGTTCCGCGACGCCGGCTACCGGCCCGAGTCGGCCGGGCTGCTGCTCGCCGGGGTGACCGCGCTCGGCGTGCCGATCGCGCTGCTGATGCCCACCCTCGCCGGCCGGCTCGCCACCCTGCGCCCGCTGGTGTTCGGCCTGACCGGCGCGTCGGCGTTGGCCTACCTGGGGCTGGCGTTGGCACCGCACGGCGGCGCGCTGCTCTGGGTGACCCTGCTGGCGCTCGGCCAGGGCGCGTTCCCGCTGATCCTCACGACGATCGGTCTGCGCGCGCGTACCGCCGACGGGACCGTCGCGCTCTCGGCCTTCGCGCAGAGCACCGGGTACGTGATCGCCGCCCTCGGCCCGCTGTCGGTCGGCATCCTCTACGAGATCACCGGCGGCTGGACGGCGCCGATCGGATTCCTGCTGGCCGCGCTCGCCGTGCAGACGGCGGCGGGCATGGCAATCGCCCGTCCCCGCTACGTCGAGGACGAGTAGGTCGAAACAGCGGTCAGGAGGACGCCGGAGTCGGTTCGCCGGCGACGGCCTCGTCCACCGTCGGATAGGTGTGCAGCACCTCGACGAGCCCGCTCACCTCGAGGATGCGCAGCACGCCACGCTGCGGAGCGGCCAACCGCACCACACCGCCGGCCTCGTCACAGCTGTTCTTGGCGCGAACGAACACCGACAGACCGGTCGAGTCGCAGAACGAGACGTCCGCCAGGTCGAACACCAGCCGGTTGCGGCCCTTGTCGAGCAGGTCGGTGATCTGGTCCTGCAACTGCGGTGCGGTTGCCATGTCCAGCTCGCCCGCCACCGACACGACGACCACGTCGCCGCGTTGTTCCGTGTGCACCGTCAGGGACATTCGCCAGACCTCCTGTTATCGGGGGAACGGTATCCCACGACCGGGGTCGTACGCAGAACGGGAGCCGTCATCCGGTGGTCCCCGTCATTCCATTGCTACGGAGCAAGTAGTTGTGCAGGCCCCGGTGATAGAGTCCGGCCGGTCCAGGTCGAGGGGGGTTTTCGCGATGGCGTTGAACGCCGAGGAAAGTGGTCGGCTGGCCGCGCTGCTGGGCGGCCACGCCGAGCAGATCACGCAGCGGTGGACCGACATCGTCGCCGGCTCGCTGCGGGGCCGGCTGAGCCACGCCGAGCTGCGCCGACAGGTCGAGGACCTGCATCAGGCCATCGTCGGCGTCGCCCAGCAGGGCAGCTTCGACCTGTCCGCCGAGAGCACGGGCGAACTACGCGCCACGCTCTCCGAGTTGTCCCGGGGGCGGGCCCGGCAGGGCTTCTCCGCCACCGAGACGACGATCAGCGTATTCGCGCTCAAGGACGTGCTGGCCGAGCTGCTCCAAAATTCCGGCACCGCCGATGCGCTGCACGACTTCGTCGCCTACTCCAAGCTGGTCGACGAGCTGGGCCTGTTCACCTTCGAGAGCTTCGTGCGCACCCGCGAGAGCCTCATCGCCGACCAGGCCGAGCAGTTGCTCGAACTCTCCACCCCGGTGGTGAAGCTGTGGGAGGGCGTGGTCGCCGTCCCGCTGGTCGGCACCCTGGACTCCGCCCGGGCCCAGGTGGTCATGGAGCGGCTGCTGCAGACCCTGGTCGACACCGGCTCCCCGTACGCGATCATCGACATCACCGGCGTCCCCGCCGTGGACACCCAGGTCGCCCAGCACATCCTGAAGACCGTGGTGGCCGCCCGGCTGATGGGCGCCGACTGCATCATCTCCGGCATCCGGCCGCAGATCGCGCAGACCATCGTGGCGCTCGGCATCGAGTTCGGCGACATCGCCACCAAGGCCAGCCTCGCCGACGCGCTGCGCCACGTGCTGCGGCTCACCGGGATCGAGTCCGCCCGTCGCCAGTCCCGCAGGGACGCCTGATGGAACGCGTACCGATCCTCAAGATCGGTGACATCCTGCTGGTCTCCATCCAGCTCGACATGTCCGACCAGACGGCGGTCCAGCTCCAGGACGATCTCGCCGAGCGGATCGTGGCCACCGGCTGCCACGGCGTCATCATCGACATCACCGCGCTGGACATCGTCGACTCGTTCGTCGGCCGGATGCTCTCCACCATCGCGTCGATCTCGAAGGTCCTCGACGCCGAGACGGTGGTGGTCGGCATGCGCCCCGCCGTCGCCATCACACTTGTCGAACTGGGGCTGTCGCTGAACGGCATCCGTACCGCGCTGAACGTCGAGCGCGGCATGGAGCTGATCGCGGCGGCCAACGCCGACGAGCTCGATCACCAGCTCGACGACGATCCGGACGCCGAGACGGCCACGCCGTGACCACGGGCATCGACCTGGGCCACCCGCAGGCGCAGTCGGTCCGCAGCGACGAGGACGTGGTCCGCGTCCGGCAACTGGTCCGGTCGGTGGCGGTCGCCGTCAAGCTGTCGCTTGTCGACCAGACCAAGGTGGTCACGGCGGCGAGCGAGCTGGCCCGCAACACCCTGGTGTACGGCGGCGGCGGTACCGTCGAGGTGGCGACCGTGGACAACGGCCGACGCAAGGGCCTGCGGATCGTCTTCGCCGACTCCGGCCCCGGCATCGCCGACCTCGACCTGGCCCTGACCGACGGGTATACCACCGGCGGCGGCCTCGGCCTCGGCCTCAGCGGGTCCCGCCGGCTGGTCGACGAGTTCGAGATCGAGACATCGGCGGAGACCGGCACCCGGATCACGGTCACCAAGTGGGCCAGGTGAACGGGGACCCGGTCACTGACAGCGGCATCTGGTTCCGGGTGGAGGCGGGCAGTACCGCCAGCGCCGTACGACGCGCCGCGGAACGCCTCGGCGAGCAGATCGAGTTGGGTGCGGCCCGCATCGCGGACCTGGCCATCGTGGCCGCCGAACTGACCAGCAACCTCGTCAAGCACGCCGACAACGGCGTCCTGCTGCTGCGCCCGGTCCGCCGCGCCGGGCAGGCCGGCGTGGAGATGGTCGCCATCGACTCCGGGCCCGGCATGGCCGACCTCACCGTCTCCTCCCGGGACGGGCACTCCACCACCGGCACGCTCGGCATCGGTCTCGGCGCCATCGTCCGGCAGGCGAGCTGGTTCGACGGCTACTCCCTGCCCGGCAAGGGGACCGTCTTCGCCGTCCAGGTCTGGCCGGCCGAACCGGCGACACCGTCCTGGGCCGGTGGTCTCACCCGGCCGATCCCCGGCGAGACGGTCAGCGGTGACGGGTACGCCGTCCGGCTCGTCGACGGCCGGCACCAGGTGCTCGTCAGCGACGGTCTGGGGCACGGCCCGCTGGCCGCCGCCGCCACCGAGGCCGCGCTCGCCGCCTTCCGCAACGCTCCGGCCGGCGCCCCGGCGGCGGTGGTGAGCCACCTGCACCGGAGCATGTCGCACACCCGCGGCGCGGCGCTCGCGGTCGCCGAACTGGCGTCCGGCGTGCTGCACTACGCGGGGCTCGGCAACATCTCCGGCGTGATCGTCGACGATGATGGCCAACGCCGCGGGCTCGTGTCGCTGCCCGGCATCGCCGGGCACCAGCGGCCGACGGTACGCGGCTACGACTACCCGTTCGGGCCGGGTGCCCGACTCGTCATGCACAGCGACGGCGTCGTCGACCGCTGGCGGATGGCCGACTACCCGGGCATCGTCGAACGGTCCCCACTGGTGATGGCGGCCACCCTGCTGCGCGACGCCGGTGTGCGGCGCGACGACGCCTGCGTCCTGGTGGCGAGGTCCTGGGCATGAGCGTCGACCCGACCCTGCCGACCACCACGCCGCTGCTGCAGATGGCGCTCCGCGTCGAACAGGACATCTTCGTCATCCGCCAGCGTGGCCGCGAGGTGGCCGCCGTGGTGGGCCTCGAACACCAGGACCAGGTGCGGATCGCCACTGCCCTCAGCGAGGTCGCCCGGGACCTGCTCCGGATGACCGGCGGCGCGGACGTCACCTTCCACCTCGAGGGGCGGCCCGACGGCCGCTTCCACCTGCGCGCAGACCTGGCACCGGTGGGGCCGCTGCCCGACGGCCGGTACGAGCCGCAGTCCGGCGCGGTGTCCCGCCTGGTCGACACCCTGAGCGTGACGACCGCCGAGGGGGTTACGGTCGTAAGGATGTCCCGCAGAGTCCCGGCGAGCGCGCCGATCCCGACCCCGGAGCGGCTGGCCGAGTTCCATGCCGAACTCGGCCGTACCGCTCCGGGCAGCGCGCTGGATGAGCTGACCGTGCAGAACGGCCAGCTCATCGCGGCGCTCGACGAGGTGCGCAGCCAGCGCGACGAACTGGCCGTGCTCAACGAGGAACTGGCCGAGACCAACCGTGGCGTGGTGGCGCTCTACAACCAGCTCACCGAGGAGCTGGAGGAGACCAACCGGGGGGTCGTCGCCCTCTACGCCGAACTGGACGAGAAGTCGGCCCAACTGCGTGCCGCGAGCGAATCGAAGAGCCGGTTCCTGGCGAACGTGAGCCACGAGCTGCGCGCCCCGGTGACCGCGATCATCGGGCTGGGTCGCCTGCTCGCGGACTCCTCGTCCGACCCTCTCACCAGCGAACAGGTCCGTCAGGTCGGCCTCATCCGCTCGTCGGCGGAGGACCTGCTCGGGCTCGTCAACGAACTGCTGGACCTCGCCAAGGCCGAATCGGGCCGGATCGAGCCGGACTGGGCGGACGTGGACCTGCGACCGGTCTTCGGTCAACTGCGCGGCACCATGCGGGCGCTGGCCACCCGACCCGGGGTGGAGCTGACGGTGGAGGAGCCGACCGTGCCGGCCGTGCTGCGCACCGACGAGGTGCTGCTCGGCCAGGTGCTGCGCAACCTGCTGCACAACGGGCTGAAGTTCACCGAGCGCGGCGAGGTGCGGCTGAGCGTCCGACGCCGCGACGACTGGTGGCGCTTCGAGGTCACCGACACCGGCCCGGGCATCGCCCCCGAGCTGCACGACCGGATCTTCGAGGAGTTCTACCAGGTGCCCGGCGCGACCCGGGTCGGCGGCACCGGCCTCGGCCTGCCGTACGCCCGGCGGCTGGTGACCCTGCTCGGTGGCACGCTGCAGCTGTCCAGCGAGCCCGGCCGGGGCAGCACCTTCACCGTCTCCCTGCCCGCCGGCGGAGCGTGACGGTGGACGCCGGGCCGACGACCGTCCTGGTGGTCGATGACAGCCGTACCAAGCGTTACCTGCTGGTCAGCTGGCTCACCCGGGCCGGGTACACCGTGCTCGAAGCGGAGAACGGCGCCGACGCGCTGGCCCGGGTCGAGACGGACCGGATCGACCTCGTGGTGCTCGACGTCCGGTTGCCCGACCTGAGCGGCTACGAGGTGTGCGAGCGGATCAAGGCGGCCCACCCGGCGATGCCGGTGATCCACGTCTCCGCGCACGCCGTGGACGTGGCCGACCGCGCCCAGGGGCTCACCCGGGGGGCGGACGCGTACCTGGCCGAGCCGATCGAGCCGGAGGAGCTGATCGCCACCTCCCGGGCGGTCCTGCGCTACTACCAGGCCCGGCAGCGTGCCGAACTGCTCGCCGAGCGACTGCTCGGCCTCGCCGACACCACCGTCGCGGTGCACGCCGCGTCGACCTTCGCGCGGCTGCTCGAGGTCGCCGCGGAGGGTGCCGCACAGATCTTCAAGAGCCCCGCCGCGGTGATCGCCGAGACGTTCGACGGTGACTGCATCGCCGGTGTCTGCGCCGGCCCCGGCGCCGAAGCCGCCGTCGTGCCGTGGGTCGTCGACGACACCGGAGTGCCCACCGGTGCCACCGTGCGGGTGGAGCCTCCGGAGAACTGGGAGCTGATCACCTGGCCCGCGGACGACACGGTGACCGTGGCCGCGGCCCGGCTGCGGGAGGACCGCGCGCCGCTCTACGTGGTCGTACCCACCGCCACCCAGACCGCCCGGACGCCGGTGCTCGTGCAGCTCGCCCAGGCCGTCGCGGCGGCCGTCGAGGCCCAGCGCTCCTTCGACGAGGAGCACCGGATCGCCGTCACCCTCCAGCGCAGTCTGCTCCCGCGCAGCCTGCCCACGGTCGCCGGACTGGACTTCGCGGTGCGGTACGAGCCGGCCAGCGCGCAGACCGAGGTGGGCGGCGACTTCTACGAGCTGGTGATGCTCGACGGGCACCTCCTGCTGGCCATCGGGGACGTGGCCGGCCACTCGCTGCACGCGGCCACCGTGATGGCCGAGCTACGGCACGCGGTGCGGGCGTACGCCGTCGAGGGGCACCAACCCGGCGAGATCCTGCACCGGGTCAACGAGCTGATGCGTACCCTGCTGCCGGACGAACTGGCCACGCTCTGCGTCCTGCTGCTGCACCCGCCGAGCGGCCACGTCCGGTTGGCCAGCGCCGGTCATCTGCCGCCGCTGCTGCACCGCGACGGCAAGGTCGAGTTCGTGCAGCACTCGGCGCCCCTGCTCGGCGTCCGCGCGCCCCGACCGGCCGACCTGGAGTTCGTCCTGCCGACCGGTGCCACGCTGGTGTTCTACACCGACGGGCTGATCGAGCGCCGGGACGCCACCATCGACGAGGGGCTGGCCGCGCTGGCCGCGGTGTCGGCCACGGTGGACGAGAACCTGGACGACTTCTGCGCCCGCCTCCTGGTCGAACTCGCCCCCGACAAGATCCAGGACGACGTGGCCGTGGTCGTCCTCCGCCGCCGCTAAACCCCCCACCCCCCACCCCCCACCCCCCAGGGCCCCCCGGGCCCTCCGGCCCCCTCTCTGCTCCGGTGATCAAGAGGTTTGCGTCAAATTTCGCTCTGTCGATGACGCGAACCTCTTGATCACGCGGGTGAAGGGGTGCGGTGGAGGTGGGCGGGGCGGGTGGGGCGGGCGGGGTGGGCGGGGGTGTTGACCCTGGGTATTCGCTGGGTGAATAGTGGGGTGGTGTCTACGCCGCATGTTCTGCTTGGGTTGCTGGCTGGGGGGAGTCGGCACGGGTATGAACTCAAGCGTGCGCATGACCAGCGGCTGCCCCGGGCTCGACCACTGGCCTTCGGGCAGGTCTACGCGACCCTCGGTCGCCTCGAACGGGACGGGCTCGTGGCCACCGCTGGTCAGGACCGCGCCTCCGGGCCGGACCGCACGGCGTACGCGCTGACCGACGAGGGGCGCTCCACCCTGGATCGTTGGCTGTCCACCGTGGAGTCACCGATGCCGTACGTGGCCAGCACGCTCTTCGCCAAGGTCGTCGTGGCGCTGCTGGTCGCCGACGTCGACCGGGCACGGTCGTACCTGGTCGCCCAGCGCGCCGCGCACACCGCGCGGCTGCGGGAGCTGACGGCGGTCAAGACCGACCCGGCCGCCACCCTCAACGACGTGGTCGCGGCCGACTTCGCGATCGCCCATCTCGACGCCGACCTGCGCTGGCTGCACGCCACGCTGGGCCGGGTCGCCGACTGGCACCGGGAGGTGCACGCGTGACGCAACTCCAGGCTCGCGGCGTGGTTCGGGCGTACGGCCCGACGCCCGCCCTGCGCGGTGTGACGCTCGACGTGGCCGAGGGCGAGATCGTCGCGGTCACCGGGCCGAGTGGCTGCGGCAAGTCGACCCTGCTGCACTGCCTGGCCGGGATCCTCCGGCCCGACGCGGGCGACGTCACCTGGCGCGGCCACCGGATCGACACCTGGTCGGAGGCCGCCCGGTCCCGGCTACGGCGTACCGAGTTCGGGGTGCTGTTCCAGTTCGGGCAGTTGGTGGCCGAGCTGACGGCGGCCGAGAACGTGGCGCTGCCCCTGCTCCTCGCCGGCACGGGGCGGCGAGAGGCGCGGACGGCCGCCCTCACCTGGCTGGACCGGTTCGGGGTGGTCGACCTGGCCGACCTGCGTCCCGGCGAGATGTCCGGCGGTCAGCAGCAGCGGTGTGCGACGGCGCGCGCTCTGGTCACCGAGCCGCGGGTGCTCTTCGCCGACGAGCCGACCGGCGCGCTCGACACGCTCACCGGCGAGCAGGTGCTCACCCAACTGGTCCGGCTCGCCCGTGAGCAACGCACCTCCGTCGTGCTGGTCACCCACGAGCCGCGGATCGCCGCGTACGCCGATCGGGAGATCGTGCTGCGCGACGGCCTGGTGGACCACACCGGCCTGGGGCTGGACGTGCCGTTGGCGGGCGGCGCACGGTGAGGCCGGCGACGCTGGTACGGCTCGCGCTGGCCGGCAACCGCACCGACACGGCACGCGTCGTGCTGACCGCGCTCAGTGCCCTGCTGGCGACGCTGGCCGGACTGGCGGCGCTCACCGTGCTCGCGATTCAGAAACCGGCCGGCGACGCCTGGGCGCAGTCCGAGCAGTACCGCAACGCGCTGCTGCGTGAGCCGGGACTGCGCGGCGGGACCGCGTTCGCGCTGGTGATGCTGGCCGTCCCGGTGCTGGCACTTGCCGGTCAGTGCGCCCGGCTCGGCGCGCCGGCCCGGGACCGGCGACTCGCCGCGCTCCGGTTGGCCGGCGCGACCCCCGGTCAGGTCACCCGACTGGCGGTGCTGGAGACCGGCCTGGCCAGCCTCCTCGGTACCCTCGCCGGGCTGGGCGTCTACCTGCTCGGCCGCGAGCTGCTGCACCGGCCCGACGACCAGGGCCGGCTGGCGCTGCCCACCGACGTGCTGCCGTCGACCGGCGCGCTGGTCGCGGTGGTGCTGGGACTGCCGGTGGTCGCGGCACTGTCCACCGCCCTGATGCTGCGTACGGTCACGACCACCCCGCTGGGCGTCAGTCGCAAAGCCGCCCGCGAGCGGGGTCCACGTCCGTGGGCCGGGCTGCTGATCGGCCTCGGTCTGGCCTGCTTCGCGGCCACGCGCCCGATGCTCCAGTGGGTTGACGGCAACGAGGTGGTGCGGGGCTGGCTGGTGCCGCTGCTTTTCCTGGCGGGCGGGCTCGCCGCGATGATCGGGGTGGTCCTCGGCGTCGGCTGGATCTCGTACACCTGCGGACGTCTGCTGCGCCGACATGCCCGCGGCGCGGCGGCGCTGCTCGCGGCGGGCCGGCTGATGGCCGACCCGTGGGCGGGCAGTCGGACCTTCGCGGCCTTGCTGGCCGCCATGATCTTCGGTGCCGGGGCGGCGGCCCAGCGCGCCTATTTCGTCGCGCAGGACGCGCTGGAACGGGAGCAGAACCGCCTCGCCGGGGTGGACGACGGCGGTGCCAACCCGTTCTACCTGTCGACCATGGACCTGGTCGACGCCGCGGTGGCCGTCGCGGTGGTGATCGCGGCGGGCGGTCTGATCGTCGCGCTGGTCGAGGGAATCGTGGCCCGTCGACGCGCGTACGCGGCGCTGGTCGCCACCGGCGTGCCCCGCGCGACGCTCAGCGGATCGGTGGCCTGGCAGGCGCTCACCCCCGCGGTGCCGGCGATTCTGCTGGCGCTCACCGTCGGAGCGTTGCTCGGCAGAGGGCTCTTCCCCAGCATCACCACGAGCGCGTCGTCGACGACGGTGTGCGATGCCACGGCGGCGCTCTGCGACGACCCGGCCACCCGCGACCAGTACACCCACCTCGTGCAGACCGCTGCGCAGGAGCGGACTGTCGCCGTACCGCTGGAGCACCTGGCCTGGCTCGGCGCCGGCGCCCTGGCGGCGGTGCTGGTGACGGTCGGTGTCGGCCTGCTCTTCCTGCGGGTGAGCACGGCGGTGGAGGAGTTGCGGACGGCCTGAGCGATGTAACGCCGTCGCCTGCGGTGCCGCTGTCCGCATCGGGAGCCCGGCCATCGGGTTCCCGGTGACGGGCCGGACGGTCCGTGACGCGGGTGACGGTGGGAGTTACGCCAGATGCACAACCAACCCGGGTCCGCCCCGCCGGTGTTCGTCGACGGGACCGGCCGCCGCCGTCGGCTGACCGTCGTCGCCGGTACCGCGATGGGCCTCGGCCTGCTCACCAGCCTTGGGCTGATCGCGGCGGGGCTCTTCATGGACACGTCCGTGCCGCTGCCGGGCTGGTCCGACGACGGCCGGGTGCCCCGGCCGGTGGAGGCTGGCGTGGACGGGGTCGACCAGCCACGGGCGTCCATCGGTCCGGCCGCGCCCTCGGAAGTGACCCGTACGTCGCCGCCGGTCCCCGGCCCCACGGCGACCGTCGGCGCGCGACGGTCCTCGCCGCCCTCCGCCGTCACCGTGACACCGTCCGCCAGCGCCCAGCCGGGCCGGGGCGACGAGCATCGCAACACCGTGAAGCCGAGCCGGCCGCCGGGTAAGCCGCAGTGACGAGGGCGCGACACGTGGCCCGGCGCGACCCTCGGGCCCACTGGCTGCTGCTCCTGCTCGGGCTGCTCCTGCTGCTCGCGGCGCTCACCGTGAACGGCCTGGTGACCGGAATCGCCGGTGGATCCGGCGTGGCGTCCGCCGAGGGCTCCGGCGCGGGCGTGCCTCCCGGGGTCAGCACGGGTGGGCCGGTGCTGCGGCTGGACGGGGACGAGCCGGTCAGCCGTGCCCTGCCGGATCGGACCATCGCGCTGACGTTCGACGACGGGCCGGACCCGCGCTGGACCCCGCAGGTGCTCGACCTGCTGCGCCGCCACGGCGCGCACGCCACGTTCTTCGTGGTCGGGGCCCGGGTCAACGAACATCCGGAGTTGGTCCGGCGGATACTCGCCGAGGGCCACGAGATCGGGTCGCACACCTTCACCCACGCGGACCTCGCCGCGGTCCCACCGTGGCGTCGTGACCTCGAACTCTCGCTGACCCGCAAGGCGATCGCCGGCGCCACCGGTCGGGAGGTCACCCTCCTGCGTCCGCCGTTCTCGTCGCTGCCGACGGCGCTGACCGGGCCGGAGTACGACGCGTTGCGCGCCGCCGCCGGTGTCGGACACGTCGCGGTCCTCGCCGACCAGGACACCAGGGACTGGCAGCGCCCCGGCGTCGACCAGATCGCGCGGGCCGCCACCCCGAAACGGGGGCGGGGCGCGGTGGTGCTGATGCACGACGGCGGCGGGGACCGGGCGCAGACGGTGGCCGCGCTGGACGGACTGCTACCGGCGCTGACGGATCAGGGCTACCGGTTCACCACCGTCTCGGCCGGCATCGACGCCGCGCCGTCGATGGTCGCGGCCCCCGCCGGTAGCCGCCTCAGCGGTACGGCGCTGCGGTGGACCCAGCGCGCCGCACACTGGTCAGCGCAGGTGATGAACCTGCTGCTGGCCGTCGCCCTGGTGCTCGGCGTGGCCCGCCTGGTGGTGCAGGTGGTCTGCGCGCGGCGGCACGTGCGCCGGGTACGCCGCCAGCGGCACACCCGCCCCGAGGTTCGCGCCCCGGTGTCGGTGATCGTGCCGGCGTACAACGAGGCCGCGAACATCGCCGCCACGGTCCGCTCGCTGATGGCCAGCGCGTACCCGGCGCTGGAGGTGATCGTGGTCGACGACGGGTCGGACGACGGCACCGCCGAGATCGTCGAGCGGATGCGGCTCCGCGGGGTACGCGTGATCCGGCAGGCCAACGCCGGCAAGCCGGCGGCGCTGAACACCGGCATCCGGGCCGCGCGGGCGAACCTGCTGGTGCTGGTGGACGGGGACACCGTCTTCCAGCCGGACACCGTGTACCGGTTGGTGCAGGGGTTCGCCGATCCGTCGGTCGGCGCGATCAGCGGCAACACGAAGGTCGCCAACCGCCGTCGCCTGCTCGGTCGCTGGCAACACCTGGAGTACGTCATCGGCTTCAACCTCGACCGGCGGATGTACGACGTCCTGGAGTGCATGCCGACCATCCCCGGCGCGATCGGCGCTTTCCGGCGTGAGGTGCTGCTGCGGGTGGGCGGCGTGCCGTCGGACACCCTGGCCGAGGACACCGACCTGACGATGAAGGTCCTCCGGGCCGGCTGGCGTGTGGTGTACGAGGAGTCCGCGATCGCCTGGACCGAGGCGCCCTCGTCGCTACGCCAGCTCTGGCGGCAGCGCTACCGCTGGTGCTACGGCACCATGCAGGCGATGTGGAAGCACCGGCATGCCCTGCGCGAGTCGGGCGGCGGCGGCAAGCTCGGCCGACGCGGCCTGCCGTACCTCACGGTCTTCCAGGTCGTGTTGCCGCTGACCGCGCCGGCCGTCGACGTGTTCGCCGTGTACGGCCTGCTCTTCCTGCCGTGGTCGACCCTGGCTCTGGCCTGGGCCGGTCTGCTCGTGCTCCAGGCGGCCACCGCCGGGTACGCGCTGCGCCTGGACCGGGAGCGGTACGGACCACTGTGGGCGCTGCCGTTCCAGCAGGTGATCTATCGACAGCTGATGTATCTGGTGGTGGTGCAGTCGGTGGTGACGGCGCTGATCGGCAATCGGCTGCGCTGGCAGCGCATGGTGCGTACCGGTGAGGTCGCCGCGCTGGTCGGCGCCGGCCAGCGGTAGGCCGCTGCTCCCCGGATGTGGTGGCGCGTCGGGCCACCACATCCGGGATCGAGCGTCAGGCGCGGCCCAGGAGGTCCAGGATCCAGGCGTTGATGAACGCCTCCTCGCGCCAGGCGTCGTAACGACCGCTCGGGCCGCCGTGCCCGGCGCCCATCTCGGTCTTGAGCAGGTAGTCGCCCTGCGGTGCGGTCGCCCGCAGCCGCGCGATCCACTTCGCCGGCTCGGAGTAGAGCACCCGGGTGTCGTTGAGGCTGGTCACCGCGAGGATCGCCGGGTAGTCCACCGCCGTGACGTTCTCGTACGGCGTGTACGACTTCATGTACGCGTACACCTCGGGGTCTTCGAGGGGGTTGCCCCACTCCTCCCACTCCGTGACCGTCAGCGGCAGCGACGGGTCGAGGATCGAGGTGAGCGCGTCCACGAACGGCACCTGCGCCACGATCCCCGTGAAGGCGTCCGGAGCGAGGTTGGCGACCGCGCCCATCAGCAGGCCGCCGGCCGACGCGCCCCGGGCCACCAGCCGGTCGCTGGCCGTCCAACCGGCCTTGACCAGGTGCCGGGCGCAGGCCACGAAGTCGGTGAAGGTGTTCTTCTTGGCCAGCATCTTGCCCTGGTCGTACCAGCGTCGGCCCAGCTCGCCGCCGCCCCGGGTGTGCGCCACGGCGAAGACCACGCCCCGGTCCAGCAGGGACAGTCGGGCCACCGAGAACCACGGGTCCATGCTGGCCTCGTACGAGCCGTAGCCGTACAGCTCGCAGGGCGCCGAGCCGTCCCGGGGCGTGCCGACCCGGCAGACCAGCGAGATCGGTACCCGGGTGCCGTCGTCGGCGAGCGCCCAGTCGCGGTGCTGCTCGTACTCGGCCGGGTCGTACGGTCGGCCGTCCGGCCCGGGCAGCACCGGCTTCTGCTTGCGCAGCACCATCTGCCGGGTGACCAGGTCGTAGTCGTACACCGAGTCGGGTGTGACGAGCGAGGAGTAGCGCAGGCGGACCTGCCCGGTGCGGTACTCCGGGTTGGCGTCCAGACCCACGCTGTAGAGCGGCTCGGGGAAGTCGATGTCGTACGAGTCGTCGCTGCCGATCGGCAGCACCCGCAGGCCGGTGAGGCCGTCGGTGCGCAGCGACACCACCAGGTGGTTCGCGAACGCGTCGACCGCCTCCAGGCGGGTGCCCGGGGTGTGCTCGATCAGCGGCACCCAGTCGCCCGGGGTGTCCGCCGAGGTGAACGCCAGCGCGAAGTCCTCCGCGCCGTCGTTGTGCAGGATCAGGAAGCGGTGGCCGTGGTGCTCCACCGCGTACTCGACGCCCTGCCGGCGTGGCGCGATCACGGCCGGCGCACCGGTGGGGTTGCCGGCCGGGATCACCAGCACCTCGCTGGTGATCTTGCTGTGGATGTCGATGAGGATGAACTTCTCCGAGCGGGTCAGCTCGACGCCCACCCAGAACCGCTCGTCGTCCTCCTGGTGCACCACCACGTCGTCGGACGCGGCGGAGCCGATGGAGTGCCGCCAGACCCGGTTCGGCCGCCAGGCGTCGTCGACCGTCACGTAGAACAGCGCCGACGCGTCGGCCGACCAGGCGGTGCCGTAGAACGTGTCGGGCACCTCGTCGGGCAGCAGCTCGCCGGTGTCCAGGTCCTTCACGCGCAGGGTGAAGCGCTCGTCGCCGGAGAAGTCCGTCGAGTACGCCAGCCAGCGCCCGTCCGGGCTGACGTCGAACGCGCCCAGCGAGAAAAAGTCGTGCCCCTCGGCCAGCAGGTTGCCGTCGAGCAGCACCTCCTCGCCGTCGAGCGGGGCGCCGTCCGCGCTGACCGGCGGCTCGGACTCGCCGTCGCGGACCGCGCGGCGGCAGTGCACCCCGTACTGCTGGCCCTCGATCGTGCGGGTGTAGTACCAGTACCCGCCCTTGCGGGTGGGCACCGACAGGTCCGTCTCGCGGGTGCGCTGGCGGGTCTCCTCGAACAGCTCCGCGCGCAGGGCGGCCAGGTGCGCGGTGCGCTCCTCGGTGTACGCGTTCTCGGCGGTCAGGTAGGCGATCGTCTCCGGGTCGTCCTTGGCGGCGAGCCAGGCGTACTCGTCGACGACGGTGTCGCCGTGGTGGGTGCGCTCGGTGGGCACCCGCTTCGCCGCGGGCGGGGCAGTCTCGGTGGTCACGGCGGCCACGTTACCGGCCGACTCACCCTCCGTGCCGGACCGGCGGCATCCCGAACATCCCCACCCGGTCTTTCGAACACATGTACGATGGCCGGCATGGCGGCAGCAGCGAGTTCCCTCGGCCGGTCCGGAGCCCTCGAGATCACCCGGCGATTGACCGCGATCTGCGGTCCCCCGTTCGCCCGACTCGCCGGCCCGGCCGACGAGGTGGCCGGGCGGCCCGCCCGCTGGGTGGCGGTGCCCGGCGGTCCGCACGCCGCGGCCGAGGTGCTGCGGCTGGCCGCCGCCCACGATCTCGCGGTGGTTCCCCGGGGCGCCGGCACGAAGATCGACTGGGGTGCCACCCCGACGCAGGTCGACATCCTGCTCGACACGGGTCGGCTGGCCGGCATCGGCCACGAGCCGGTCGGCGCGTCGGTGGTCGAGGTGGGCGCGGGCACTCCGGTGCGGGCGGTACAGGCCACTCTGGAACGCACCGGGCAGCGGCTCGCGATGGACACCCCCTCGCCCGGCGCGACCCTCGGCGGGGTGCTCGCCGCCGGGGAGGCCGGTCCACTGCGGCACCGCCACGGCAGTCCGTGCGACCAGCTCGTCGGCGTCCGCTATCTGGCCGCCGACGGTGAGCTGGTCAGCGCCGGCGGCGGCGCGCCGGGGCTCGACCTGGCCCGCCTGCTGTGTGGTTCGCAGGGCGCGCTCGGCGTGCTGGTCTCGGCGAGCCTGCGGGTGCAGTCGGTGCCCGCCAGCCGGCTGTGGGTCTCCCGGCCGGTGTGGACCCCGCTGGAGGTCCACGAGCTGATCCGGTCGATCCTCGCCGCCCGCCTCGACCCGGCGGCCATCGAGCTGGACCTGCCCGGTGGCCTGCCCCGGCCACGCAGCGTGTACCCGCCGGGCCATCCGTCCGCCACCGCCCGCGAGCGCCACCCGTCGATGTCCGGCCGGTCCGGGGCACCGTCCCGGGCGGGCAGCCTCGTCGTGCTGCTCGAAGGCGGCCCGGCCGAGGTGAACGAACGCGCCGAACGCCTGGTCGGCCTGCTGCACGGCGAGGCGACCGTGACCCACTCGGCACCGCCGTGGTGGCGTCGTTACCCCTTCGCGCCCGGCGACACGGCACTACGGCTGGAGGTGCCGATCAGCGATCTGCACGCCGCCGTGTACGCGCTGCGCGACGCGGCCGGCGCTCCCGTGCCGGTGCGGGGCTCGGCCGGTCTGGGCGTGGTGCACGCGGCCCTGCCCGGCGCGGTGCCACCCGACCGGGTGGCGTCCATCCTGGCCGCCGTCCGGGGTGCTGCTGGCCCGGCAGGGTCGCTGCGTGGTCGTCTCCGCCCCGGCCGCCGTCCGACAGGCCGTCGACCTGTGGGGCGAGCTGGCCGGCCTGGTCCAGCTCCGCGCCGCGAAAGAACACCTCGACCCGGAGCGACGCCTCGCCCCCGGCCGCCTCCCCGGCGGCCTGTGAGGCCGCACCGGCTTGTTGCGCGGTACCGGCTTGTTGCGCGGTGTCGGCCTGGGCGGCTGGGCCGGTCAGACCGCGTCGTTGCGGAGCACCAGGACGGCGATGTCGTCCCGGGGTGGCTCGACCGAGAAGTTGATGGCGGCGGCGCGCAGGCGCGCCGCGACCACGTCGGCGGAGTAGCCGGCCAGCGGCGCGGCCGCGTCGCGCAGCCGGTCGGTGCCGAACAGCTCCCGACCGTGCCGCCGCTCGGTGACCCCGTCGGTATAGAAGATCAGCGAGTCGCCGGGGGTGAGCGTGATCTCCGTCGTCGGTGAGGTGATGGTGTCGAGCAGGCCCAGCGCCGTGCCCCCGGCACCGACGAACCGGGCGCCACCCGCGCCGGCCAGCAGCACCGGCCGGTCGTGCCCGGCCAGGTGCAGCGACACGTCGAGGTGGTCGCCGTCGCCCGGCCCGACCGCGGCCAGGGCCAACGTGCAGTACCGGCCGCCGCCCCGCTCGACGAGCGTCTCGTTGAGCCGGGCCAGCGCCTCCGGCAACGGCTTGCCGTCACCCACCAGCACCCGGATCACGTCCCGGACGAGCCCGGTGACCGCCGCCGCCTGGACGCCCTTGCCCGACACGTCGCCGATCACCACGAGCCAGCGCCCGTCGGGCAGCGGCACCACGTCGTAGAAGTCGCCCCCCACCTCGGCGTCGTCGCCGGTGGGCACGTACTCGGCGGCGAAGCCGATGCCCTCCACGACCGGCAGCACGGGCGGTAGCAGGGACTTCTGGAGCGTCTGCGCCACCCGTCGGCGCTCGGCGTGGATCCGGGCGTTCTCGATCGCCAGCGCGGCCCGCCGGGCCACGTCCTCCAGGACGGCCACCTCGTCCGGGTCGTGCCGGTGCCGTTGGTGCCGGCCCACCGCGAGGGTGCCGAGTCGCTGGCCGCGGGCGATCAGCGGGACCGCGAAGCCCTCCATCGGGCCGCCGAGCGGGATCTGCGCCGCACTGCGGGACGCCTCGCGCAGCCGGGCCTGGATGGAATCCGGGCCGGTCTCCGCCAGCACCCGGTGCAGTTGTGGCAGCACCGACTCGTCGGCGTGGCTGGTCGCGGCCAGCCGCAGCCGGCCCCACTCGTCGGTCGTGTGCACGGCGCACCACTGGCCGAGGCGGGGCACCACCAACTGCGGAATCAACGCCATGGTCAGCTCGACGTCCAGCGACTGGGCCAGCAGCTCGCTCGCCTCGGCGAGGAACGTCAGCCACGCCTGCCGGCGGACGTCCGCCCGGCGCAGCCGGTCGTTCTCCAGGTGCAGCGACAGCCGCTCCGCGGTGAGCACCGCCAACGGGCGGGCGTACGCCGATGGAGCGGCGTCCAGCTCCAACTCCCCGGCGTACGGGCGGTGCACGGTCAGCGGCACCCGGAGCAGTTCGCTGTCGGGGCGGGGTTGCCGGCCGAAGCGTGCCAACAACTGTCGGCCCTGCCCGTCGCCCCGGTCCAGGCGGACGGCCCCACCGGCCGCGCCGACCATCTCGGCGACCCGGCTGAGCAGGCTGGCGGCGAAGTCGGGCAGCGGGTCGTCCGCGTACATGTCGGGGGCGGTCTGCATGAGTTCGCTCATCGCGCCCGCGCTCGGCGCCGAGCCGTCGCCGGCCCAGGGGCCGCCGGCCATCGACGTGCCGCCGGCGCTGACGCCGGCGGCCGGCTCGGTGCCGGGCCGGTCCAGGCGGAACCAGACGCCCTTGCCGGTCGGCAGGTACGTGGTGCCCCAGCGGCTGGCGAAGTGGTCGACGAGCAGCAGTCCGCGACCTCGCTCGGAGACCTCGTCGATCTCCGCCGTGTCGTTGCGGACGCCGACGGTCAGCTCGTCGTTGCCCGAGCTGGGCGCGAAGTCGGAGACGGTCACGGAGAGCCCGACACCGTCCGCCACGACCTCGATGTCCAGTTCGGTGCCGGCGTGCTCGACGGCGTTGGTGGTCAGCTCGGTGGTGAGCAGCAGCGCCTCGTTGACCAGGTCGTCGAGGTGCGCCTCGGCGAGGACGGAGCGGACGACCGCGCGGGCGGCGGCGGGCGTACGACGGTCGGCGGGCAGACGCACACGCCGGACGGCCCCGTTCCGGGCCCCGGCCGTCGCGGGCCCCGCCTCGGCTGACACCCCCGTATCCTCTACCGTTCCCCGGCCAGGTGCCAAGCCGATCCGTGATCGGTGGGGGGCAGCGCGGCGTCACTCATGTGACGAGCGCCACTCGGTGACTTCTGTGTCCGGTTGGGTACGGCCGCGAGGATCCCGGGGGCCGACGGGTTCGATCGGCGGGTCGCGCACCCTGGCACTACGGCCGACGCGGGCACAATATGGGGTGCCGGTGTGTCTGTACGGGCACGGACCCCCCCAGGTGAGCGAGGCATCATGACCACGGCGAAGCAGTCGTACGCGGATCCGTCCGTGCCCGACCAGGACGCGCTTCTCGATGAGCTGACCGAGGCGCTGCGACGGGTTCGTCGCGGTGATCTGAAGGTCCGGTTGCCCCGTCGCGCCGGCAAGGCGGGCGAGGTGGCGGACGCCTTCAACGAGGTGGTCTCGGTCCAGGAGCGTCAGTACCTGGACCTGCGGCGGATCAGCCGGATCGTCGGTCGGGACGGTCGGCTCACCGAGCGGCTCGATGACGAAGGGCTGGACGGCTCCTGGGCGGAGGGGCAGCGGGCGATCAACTCGCTGATCGACGACCTGGGCCGGCCGACGACCGAGATCGCCCGCGTCATCGTGGCGGTGGCCGACGGCGACCTGTCCCAGCACATGGCGTTGGAGATCGACGGTCGGCCGCTGCGCGGTGAGTACCTGCGGATCGGGCGCACCGTGAACACGATGGTCGACCAGCTCTCGTCGTTCTCCAACGAGGTGACCCGGGTGGCCCGTGAGGTGGGCACCGAGGGCAAGCTGGGCGGCCAGGCCGACGTACGGGGTGTCGCCGGCACGTGGAAGGACCTCACCGACTCGGTGAACACCATGGCGTCCAACCTGACCGGCCAGGTGCGGTCGATCTCGCAGGTGGCGACGGCGGTGGCCAAGGGCGACCTGTCGCAGAAGATCACGGTCAGCGCTCGTGGTGAGGTGGCCGAGCTGGCCGCCACCATGAACTACCTCACGGACACGCTGCGGCTCTTCGCCGAGCAGGTGACCCGGGTGGCCCGCGAGGTGGGCACCGAGGGCAAGTTGGGCGGGCAGGCCGAGGTGCCGAACGTGGCGGGCACCTGGAAGGACCTGACCGACAGCGTCAACTCGATGGCGTCGAACCTGACCGCCCAGGTCCGCAACATCGCGCAGGTCTCCACGGCGGTGGCGCGGGGTGACCTGTCGCAGAAGATCACCGTGGCGGCGCAGGGCGAGATCCTGGAGCTGAAGGACACCGTCAACACGATGGTGGACCAGCTGTCGTCGTTCGCCGACGAGGTCACGCGGGTGGCCCGTGAGGTGGGCATCGAGGGCAAGTTGGGTGGTCAGGCGCAGGTACGCGGCGTCTCCGGCACGTGGCGTGACCTCACCGAGAACGTCAACCAGTTGGCCGGCAACCTGACCAGCCAGGTCCGCAACATCTCCCAGGTCTCCACGGCCGTGGCGAAGGGCGACCTGAGCCAGAAGATCACCGTCGACGCGCAGGGCGAGATCCTGGAGCTGAAGAACACCGTCAACACGATGGTGGACCAGCTCTCGTCGTTCGCGGACGAGGTGACCCGGGTGGCCCGCGAGGTGGGCACCGAGGGCAACCTGGGCGGTCAGGCGCAGGTCAAGGGCGTCTCCGGTACGTGGCGGGACCTGACGGACAACGTGAACTCGATGGCGTCGAACCTGACCAGCCAGGTCCGCAACATCGCCTCGGTGACCACGGCGGTGGCGAAGGGCGACCTGTCGCAGAAGATCACGGTGGACGCGCGGGGCGAGATCCTGGAGTTGAAGTCGACGGTCAACACGATGGTGGACCAGCTCTCGTCGTTCGCCGACGAGGTCACGCGGGTGGCCCGCGAGGTGGGCACCGAGGGCAAGCTCGGCGGTCAGGCCCAGGTGCGGGGGGTCGCCGGCACCTGGCGCGACCTGACCGACAACGTGAACTCGATGGCGTCGAACCTGACGGCCCAGGTCCGCAACATCGCCCAGGTCTCGACGGCGGTGGCGAAGGGCGACCTGTCGCAGAAGATCACGGTGGACGCGCGGGGCGAGATCCTGGAGCTGAAGTCGACGGTCAACACGATGGTCGACCAGCTCTCGTCGTTCGCGGACGAGGTGACCCGGGTGGCCCGTGAGGTGGGCACCGAGGGCAAGCTCGGCGGTCAGGCGCAGGTCAAGGGCGTCTCCGGTACGTGGCGGGACCTGACGGACAACGTGAACTCGATGGCGTCGAACCTGACCAGCCAGGTCCGCAACATCGCCTCGGTGACCACGGCCGTGGCGAAGGGCGACCTGTCGCAGAAGATCACCGTGGACGCCCAGGGCGAGATCCTGGAGCTGAAGTCGACCGTCAACACGATGGTGGACCAGCTCTCGTCGTTCGCCGACGAGGTCACGCGGGTGGCCCGCGAGGTCGGCATTGAGGGCAAGTTGGGTGGTCAGGCGCAGGTCAAGGGCGTCTCCGGCACCTGGCGCGACCTCACCGAGAACGTCAACCAGCTCGCCTCGACGTTGACCACCCAGCTACGGGCCATCGCCCAGGTGTCCACGTCGGTGACCCGGGGCGACCTGACCCAGCGGATCGCCGTCAAGGCGCAGGGCGAGGTCGCCGAGCTGAAGGACAACATCAACCAGATGATCGTCACCCTCCGGGAGACGACCAAGAAGAACGCCGAGCAGGGCTGGCTGGACTCCAACCTGGCCCGCATCGGCGGCCTGTTGCAGGGCCAGCGCGACCTCGGCGAGGTCTGCCGGATGATCATGACCGAGGTGACGCCGCTGGTCGACGCGCAACTCGGCGCGTTCTTCCTGGCCGACGACACCGACGGCAGCATGCGGCTGCGGTTGACCTCGTCGTACGGCTATGTGGCGCGGGGGCACGACGTGACCTTCGGCCCGGGTGAGGGGCTGGTCGGGCAGACCGCCCTGTCGCGCCGGACGATCCGGGTCAGCGCCCCACCGAACAGCCGCCTCACGCTGCGCTCCGGTCTGGCCGAGACACCCCCGACCGACCTGGTGGTGCTCCCCGTGCTGTTCGAGGGGGAGCTGCTCGGGGTGATCGAGTTCGCCAGCGTGTCCGCCTTCTCCGAGCTGCACCTGTCGTTCCTGGAGCGGCTGGTGCTCACCATCGGCATCGCGGTCAACACCATCCAGGCCAACCGGCGTACGGAGGAGCTGCTGGCCCAGTCGCAGCGGCTGGCGCACGAGATGCAGGAGCAGTCGGCGGAGTTGCAGCGCACCAACGCCGAGCTGGAGGAGAAGGCCACCCTACTCTCCGAGCAGAAGGGCAACATCGAGACCAAGAACCGGGAGATCGAGCTGGCCCGCCTCGGCCTGGAGGAGAAGGCGCAGCAGCTCACCCGGGCGTCGGCGTACAAGTCGGAGTTCCTGGCCAACATGAGCCACGAGCTGCGTACGCCGCTGAACTCGTTGCTGCTGCTGGCCCGCCTGCTCGCGGAGAACTCGGAGCAGAACCTCAGCCCGAAGCAGATCGAGTTCGCCCGGACGATCCACGGCTCCGGCTCCGACCTCCTGCGGCTGATCGACGACATCCTCGACCTGTCCAAGATCGAGGCGGGCCGGATGGACGTCGAGCCCACCGAGATCCGCTTCACCGAGCTGCGCGGTTTCGTCGAGCAGGCGTTCGCGCCGCAGGCCGAGGAGAAGAATCTCGACTTCCAGGTACGCGTCAGCAAGGATCTGCCGCCGGCACTGGTGACCGACGCGCAGCGGTTGCAGCAGATCCTGCGCAACCTGCTCTCCAACGCGGTGAAGTTCACCGACAACGGTGCGGTGACGTTGCGGATCGCCCCGGCCGCGCCGAACGCGGTGTTCGACGTGCCGGCGCTGACGAACGCCCAGCAGGTGATCGCGTTCACCGTCATCGACACCGGGATCGGCATCTCCGACGACAAGCTGTCGATCATCTTCGAGGCGTTCCAGCAGGCGGACGGCACGACCAGCCGCCGCTACGGCGGCACCGGTCTGGGTCTGTCGATCAGCCGGGACCTGGCGCGACTGATCGGCGGCACGATCACCGTTTCGTCGGCGCCCGGGCAGGGCTCGACGTTCACGTTGTTCGTACCCCAGGTCCTCGCTCCGGACGCGGTCGTCGCGCCGCAGCCGCCGTCGCCACAGCGCGCCGGCCTCCCGTCGTCGCTGCTCATGCCGCCGCTGGAGCTGTTGCCGGAGCGGCCGGAGGCGCCGGCCACCCGGCAGCTGGACGGGGCCACGGTGTTGATCGTGGACGACGACGTACGCAACGTCTTCGCTCTGACCAGCGCGTTGGAGCTGCACGGCATGACCGTGTTGTACTCGGACAACGGGGCGGACGGCGTCCGCCTGCTGGCCGAGCATCCGGAGGTGGACATCGTGCTGATGGACGCCATGATGCCCGACCAGGACGGGTACGAGACGACCCGTCAGATCCGGCGTAACCACCGGTTCGCCGACCTCCCCGTCGTCTTCCTGACCGCGAAGGCGATGCCGGGCGACCGCGAGTCGGCGCTCGCGGCCGGAGGAAGCGACTACATCACCAAGCCGGTCGACCTCGACGACCTGATCGAGCTGATGTCGTCCTGGATCAGCGGCAGCCGTACCGAGGAGACTTCGTGACCCAGATGGCCAAGGCGCTGCTCGTGGACGACCGCCGGGAGAACCTGATGGCCCTGGAGGCGATCCTCCAGGGCCTGCCGGTCCAGTCGGTGGCCGTGGAGAGTGGCGAGGCGGCGCTCAAGCAGTTGCTGGTGGACGACTTCGCGGTGATCCTGTTGGACGCGCAGATGCCGGACATGGACGGCTTCGAGACGGCCAGTCACATCAAGCGCCGGGAGCGCACCCGGCACGTGCCGATCATCTTCCTCACCGCCGCCGACCGGGACGCCCAGCTCGCTCTGCGGGGCTACCAGGTGGGCGCCGTGGACTACCTGACCAAGCCGTTCGATCCGTGGGTGCTGCGGGCCAAGGTGTCGGTCTTCGTCGAGCTGTGGGTGAAGACCCGGCAGTTGGCCGCCCAGTCGGACCTGGTGCGGGAGCGTGACGCGCAGTGGCGGCGACTCACCGACGCGGTGGACGAGGCCACCACCCTGCTGCGCTCCGACGACTCCGAGGCGCGGGACCGGGCGGTGGAGCTGTTGGAGCAGGCCCGCTGGGGTAGCTCAGCCTGACTCGCCGGGGCGCAGGTGGCCGGTCTGGGCTCGGCGGACGCGCCAGCGTTCGCCCAGTGAGTCGATCTCTTCCTGGACGAAGATGAAGAAGTCGCGCATCTCGGCCACCCGTTCACCGGCCGGCGTCTCCGCGCCGAGCGCCCCGATGCCGCCCTCGGCCACGTCGATGAACGTCTTGTAGATCGCGGTCTTCGTGATGGTCCCCTCGTACCAGGGGTTCTCCGGCATCCGGTAACGGTCGCGGCGGGAGCGGGGGACCGGCTCGCGGATCAGAATGCCGAACTGGGTGAGGTACCGGACCGCGCCGCTGACCGCCGCCGCGCTGACTCCGAGCCGTTCGCCGATCTCGGCGGCCGTCAGCGGATCGTCCGCGCTCATCACGGTGAACAGCACCCGAGCGGCCATCCGCGGGAAGCCGACCTCGGCGAACGTGAGGGCCATCCGTTCGACGAAGAGGTGCACCGGGTCGTGGCCGTCGGCCGCTGCCATCTCTGCCCCTCCCGCATGGTTCGTGGGCACCGATGGTGCCCCGCTCACACTGGCTTCACAACTTTGTGAAACGAGTGTAGCTTCCGATATATGGAAACTCCGATTGAAGTGTCCGGCCTGGTCAAGACCTTCGGCCGCGTCCGGGCGCTCGACGGTCTCGACCTGACTGTCCGCGCCGGCGAGGTGCACGGGTTCCTCGGGCCGAACGGCGCCGGCAAGTCGACGGCCATTCGGGCGCTCCTCGGTCTGCTGCGGACGGACGCGGGGGTCGTCCGCCTGCTCGGGGGCGATCCGTGGCGCGACGCGGTGGCCCTGCACCGCCGGCTGGCGTACGTGCCGGGCGACGTGACGCTCTGGCCCAACCTCTCCGGCGGCGAGGTCATCGACCTGCTCGGCCGGATGCGCGGCGGGCTCGACCCGGCCCGCCGAGCCGAACTGCTCGACTCCTTCGAGCTGGATCCCCGCAAGAAGGGCCGGACGTACTCCAAGGGCAACCGGCAGAAGGTCGGCCTGGTGGCCGCCCTCGCCTCGGACGCCGAACTCCTCATCCTGGACGAGCCGACGTCCGGCCTGGACCCCCTCATGGAGGAGGTCTTCCAGCACTGGGTACGCCGGGCGAAGGCCGACGGCCGCACCGTGCTGCTCTCCAGCCACATCCTGGCCGAGGTGGAGGCGCTCTGCGACCGGGTGACGATCATCCGCAACGGGCGGGACGTGGAGACCGGCACCCTGAGCGAGCTGCGGCACCTGCGGCGCACCTCGATCGAGGCCGAGCTGACCGGTCCGGTGGACGGGCTGGGTCAGCTCAGCGGCGTGCACGACCTGCGGGTGGACGGGCAGCGGGTGCGCTTCGACGTGGAGGACGCCGCGCTGGACAGCGCGCTCCGTCGACTCACCGAGATCGGCGTACGCAGCCTCGTCAGCCAACCGCCGACGCTTGAGGAGTTGTTCCTGCGGCACTACCAGGGCGAGCAGGTGCGCTCGTGAGCGCGAGGAGTGAGCCGGGTTTGCGAGCCCCGCAGTCGCGATCGCAAGGCAGCTCGACGACCGCGTTCACCGGTACCCGACACCTGGTGCGCCTGATCCTGCGGCGGGACCGGATCGTGCTGCCCATCTGGATCCTTCCGCTGGCCGTGCTGCCGGCCAGCTACGCCGGCGCGTTCACCGGCCTCTATCCGACCGCCGCCGAGCGGGCCGCCTACCTGGCCAGCACGGCGAGCAACCCGTCGATCGTCGCGCTGCTCGGTCCGGTGTACGGCGACAGCACCGGCGCGCTCACCGTCCAGCGGGCCGGGCTGTTCGCCCTGATCGCCGCCCTGGCGAGCGTGCTGACGGTGGTACGACACACCCGCACCGAGGAGGAGGCCGGCCGGCGGGAGTTGCTCGGCGCATCGGTCCTCGGCCGGTACGCCGGGCTGACCGCGGCGCTGCTGGTCACGTACGCCGCGAATCTGCTGCTCGGCCTGCTCATCGCCGGCGGCCTGGTCGCGGCGGGCCTGCCTGGTGCCGGATCGCTGGTCTTCGGCGCCGGCGTGGCCCTGACCGGCATCGCGTTCGCCACGGTCGGCGGCCTGGCCGCGCAGCTCACCCAGAGCGCCGGCGGGGCGCGCGGCATCGGGCTCGGCGTGCTCGGGTTGGCGTTCGCGCTGCGCCTCGGCGGCGACGCCGGAGGTTCCGGTGGCAGCGGCGGACGTGCCGAATGGTTGAGCTGGATCTCCCCGCTCGGCTGGGCGCCCCGGGGGCGGGCCTTCGCCGACGAGCGTTGGTGGGTGCTGCTGCTGCCGGTGCTGTTCAGTGTGGCGGTGGCGCTCGTCGCGTACCCCGTCTCGGTACGCCGGGACGTGGGCGCCGGCGTGCTGCCGCCCCGGCTCGGTCCGGCGACCGCGGGCGGCGCCCTGGCCGGACCGTTCGGCCTGGCCTGGCGGCTGCACCGGGGCCAGTTGCTCGGCTGGGCGATCGGCTTCGGGCTGCTCGGTCTGGTGCTCGGCGGCGCGGCGGACGCGGCCGGCGACGCGGTGCAGGGCAACGAGCAGGTCGCCGAGCTGCTGGCCCGGCTGGGTGGGTCGTCGACGTTGGCGGAGGCGTACCTCGGCAGCACGTTGAGCCTGACCGCGCTGGCCGCCGCCGGCTACGGCATCCAGGCCGCGCTGCGGGCGCGGGCGGAGGAGACGGCCGGGCGGGCCGAACCGCTGCTCGCCACGGCGGTGAGCAGGGTCCGCTGGCTGGCGGCGCACCTGGTCTTCGCGCTGCTCGGCCCGGTGGTGGTGCTGGCCGTGACGGGGGCGGCGACGGGACTGACGTACGGCATCAGTGTCGGTGACGTCGGCGGTGAGGTGCCCCGGCTGCTCGGCGTGGGGCTGGCCCAGGTCCCGGCGGCGTGGGTCCTCGCGGGGCTGGCGGCGCTGCTGGTGGGCTGGCTGCCCCGCTTTTCCTGGGCCGCCTGGGCGGTGCTCGCCGGCTGCCTGCTGCTGGGTCAGATCGGCGCGATCCTGGACCTGAGCCAGTGGGTCCTGGACATCTCCCCGTTCACCCACACCCCCCAGGTCCTGAACGACAACTGGACAGCCCTACCCCTGGTGGCCCTGACGGCAGCAGCAGCAACCCTGTCAACCCTGGCCCTGAAGACCTTCCACACCCGAGACGTCCCCACCCCCTAACGCACGCGTTGATCACGGGGCTGCTGGAAGCGGGTTGATCATGATGTTATTGCCGACAAATGGGACAGAATTTGGCAATAACTTCATGATCGACGCCGGGAGTCGGCGGCCGGGCGCGGGGTGGGAGGGGTTGGGGTTAACCCGTGGGTTGGTCGTTTTTGATCATCAGGGCGCTGCGCAGGCCGGTGATGTCCAGGACGCGGATCAGGAAGTCACCGACGTGGGTGAGCATCAGCAGGCTCTGCGCGTGGCTGGCCTTGCGGCTGAGCACCACGAGCGTGCCCAGGCCCTGCGAGTCGCAGAAGGTGACGCCGCCGAGGTCGAGCACGATCCGCGGGGGCGGATCGGTCAACACCTCGTTGACCACGGTGCTGAGCTGGGCGGCCGTGAGCATGTCGATCTCACCGGCCAGGCGAAGCACTGCTTCGTCACCCGTCCGGTGTAGCGTGATGGACAGTTCGGCACGATCCACTCGGTCAGCCTAGCGCGATCCAGCCGACCCGGCCTGTCGAGGCGACGAGCCGGCCCATTGGGCACCGGAGCTGGGTGAGCCCGGTAACCCTCGCCCGGGGTGGCTGCTGGTTGACCGTCCGGCGCTGACACAATGGCGGCATCGTGACCGACATCGTTTCCGCCGGATCTGGCCGCTACCCGGCCGACGCGCCGGCCTCCGAGGCCCTGTTCGACCGCGCCCGCGCCATCGTGCCCGGCGGGGTCAATTCTCCCGTGCGCGCCTTCCAGGCCGTTGGCGGCACCCCGCGCTTCATGGTCCGTGGCGAGGGTCCGTGGCTGTACGACGCCGACGGTCGCCGTTACGTCGACCTGGTGTGCTCGTGGGGTCCGCTGATCCTCGGGCACGCCCACCCGGCGGTGGTGGACGCCGTGCAGACGGCTGCCGCCCGGGGCACCAGCTTCGGCACGCCCACGCCGGGCGAGGTGGAGTTGGCCGCCGAGATCGTCGACCGGACGCCGGTGGAGCAGGTCCGCCTGGTCAACTCCGGCACCGAGGCGACCATGTCGGCGATCCGGCTGGCCCGTGGCTTCACCGGCCGCTCCAAGATCGTCAAGTTCGCGGGTTGCTATCACGGTCACGTCGACGCGCTGCTCGCCTCCGCCGGTTCCGGTGTGGCGACCCTCGGCCTGCCCGACTCGCCGGGCGTCACCGGCGCGGCGGCCAGCGAGACGATCGTGCTGCCGTACAACGACATCCGGGCCGTCGAGGAGGCGTTCGCCGCCGAGGGCCCGCACATCGCCGCCGTGATCACCGAGGCCGCCGCCGGCAACATGGGCGTGGTCGCGCCCCGCGACGGCTTCAACCAGCAGTTGGCCCGCATCGCCCACGCGCACGGCGCACTGCTCGTCGTGGACGAGGTGATGACCGGGTTCCGGGTCTCCCGCGCCGGGTGGCACGGCCTCGACGCCTCCGACGCGGACCTGTGGACGTACGGCAAGGTCATGGGTGGTGGCCTGCCCGCCGCGGCGTTCGGCGGGCGCGCGGACATCATGGCGCGTCTCGCGCCGGCCGGCCCGGTCTACCAGGCCGGGACGCTCTCCGGTAACCCGCTGGCGTGCGCCGCCGGTCTGACGACCCTGCGGCTCGCCGACGACGCGCTCTACCGCAAGCTCGACGACACGGCCGCCGTCGTGGGCAAGCTGGCGTCCGACGCGCTGGCCGCCGTCGGGGTCCCGCACCGCCTGTCGTACGCGGGCAGCATGTTCTCGATCTTCTTCACGGACGCCGACGTGGTCGACTACGACAGCGCGCGCACCCAGCAGGTGCCGGCGTTCAAGGCGTTCTTCCACTCGATGCTCGCCTCCGGCGTCTACCTGCCGCCGAGCGCGTTCGAGTCGTGGTTCGTGTCGGCGGCGATCGACGACGCCGCTCTGGAGCACATCGCCGCCGCGCTGCCGACGGCGGCGAACGCGGCGGCAGCCGCTGGTCACGGGGGGTAACAAGCAGTGGCGAAGACGGTGGTCCACGTGCTCCGGCACGGCGAGGTGCACAACCCCGACCAGATCCTGTACGGGCGGCTGCCCGGTTTCCGCCTCTCCGAGCTGGGCGTGCAGATGGCCAAGGCCGCCGCGCAGGGTCTCGCCGAGCGGGAGATCGTGCACGTGGTGGCCAGTCCGTTGGAGCGCGCCCAGCAGACCGCCGAGCCGATCGCCGCCCAGTTCGGCCTGCCGGTCGGGGTGGACGAGCGGCTGATCGAGAGCGCCAACTGGTTCGAGGGCAAGAAGGTCTCCCCGGGCGACGGGTCCTTCCGCGACCCGCGCAACTGGTGGGTGCTGCGCGACCCGGTGACGCCGTCCTGGGGGGAGGCGTACCGGGTGATCGCCGAGCGGATGTTCGCGGCCGTGCACGCCGCCCGGGTCGCCGCCGAGGGGCGCGAGGCCGTGCTGGTGTCGCACCAGCTCCCGATCTGGACCCTGCGTCGTTACGTCGAGCGCAAGCGGCTCTGGCACGACCCGCGCAAGCGCCAGTGCGGGCTCGCGAGCCTCACGTCGTTCCACTTCGACGACGCGAAGGTGGTGGGCATCGGCTACAGCGAGCCGGCCGCTCACCTCGTCGCTCTCTCCGCGACAGCCCGGACGGCCAAGGGGGCCTGATGACCGCCCGGAGGTGGACCGCCGCTCTGCTCGCTGCCGTCGCCACGGTGGCGCTGGCCGGCTGCACGTCGGCGAAGGGGCAGGAGAAGACCTGCTCGACCACCTCCGACGGCATCATCGAATGTGCGCCGGACCAGCGCTCGGCTCCGCCGAAGCTCGCCGGTGAGCTGCTCCTCGGCGGCAACTATGACGTCACCCAGGCCCGGGGTCAGGTCGTGGTGGTCAACTTCTGGGGCTCCTGGTGCCCGCCCTGCCGGGCCGAGGCGGACGACCTGGAAGCCGTCTACCAGGCCACCAAGGGCTCCGGGGTGACCTTCCTCGGCATCAACGTGCAGGATTCGCGGGACAAGGCCAAGGCGTTCGAAGAGGGCCGGGTCACCTATCCGAGCCTGTTCGACCCGGCCAGCCGGTTGGCGCTCGGCCTGGACATCCCGCCGAACACCGTCCCCGCGACGGTGGTGCTCGACCGGGAGGGCCGGGTCGCCTCGGTGATCCGCCGTGCGGTGACCCAGGACGAGCTGCGGCCGATCGTGGACGAGATCGCGGCCGAGAAGCCGGCGTCGAACTGATGGGCGAGACGTTCAAGGAGCTGGCCCAGAGCGGGCCGCTGGTGCTCGCCATCGGCGCGGCGGCGCTCGCCGGTTTGGTGAGCTTCCTGTCCCCGTGCGTGTTGCCGCTGGTGCCCGGCTACCTGTCGTACGTCACCGGGTTGGCCGGCGCCGACCTCGAAGGCCGGCGGCCGACGACGGCCCCGACGCCCGACGGTGCTGAGACGGGCGGCGGCGTCGCGGTCCGGGAGCGGACCGCGACGGTCGCCGTCAAGGGCCGGGTGCTCGCCGGGACGCTGCTCTTCATCGCCGGCTTCACCGTGGTCTTCGTGGCCACCGCGATCCTGTTCGCCGGCATCGGTCGGGTCTTCTTCGACTACGAGCGGCAGTTGGAGATCGTCGTCGGCGTGCTGATCATCGTGCTCGGCCTGGGCTACCTGGGGATGATTCCGGCGCTGCAACGCGAGTTCCGGATCTCCCGGCTGCCGTCGGCCGGCCTGCTCGGCGCACCGGTCTTCGGCGCGGTGTTCGCGCTCAGCTGGGTGCCGTGCACCGGCCCGACGCTCGGCGCGGTGATGGGCATGGCGGCCACCAGCGGTCAGAGCGACCGGGCCGTGGTGCTCGCCGTGGCGTACTGCCTCGGGTTGGGGATACCGTTCGTCGTCTTCGGGCTGGGCTTCGAACGCCTGCTCGGGGTCTTCCGCGCCATCCGGCGCAACAGCCGCTGGGTCACCCGGGTCGGCGGCGCTCTGCTCATCCTGATCGGCCTGGCGCTGGTCACCGGTGGATGGCAGAGCTTCGTGATCTGGTTGCAGACCACCGTCGGGGTGGGCGAGGTGAGCATATGACGGTCGTCGACGAGCGTCCGGAGGCCGAGGCCCCGGCGCCGCGCCGCCGGCCCAGCCGGCTGCTGGCCCTGCTGCGCAACTCGTGGCGGCAGCTCACCAGCATGCGTACGGCCCTGATCCTGCTCTTCCTGCTGGCGATCGCCGCGATCCCCGGATCGGTGCTGCCGCAGCGCGGGATCAGCCCGGAGAAGGTCAACCAGTACTTCGTCGATCACCCCGACTGGGCGCCTCGGCTCGACCGGATCGGCGCGTTCGAGGTCTTCGGTTCGGTCTGGTTCTCCGCCATCTACCTGCTGCTGTTCACGTCGCTGATCGGCTGCATCACGCCCCGCCTGCGCGACCACTTCCGGGCGCTGCGGTCCCGGCCACCGGTCGCGCCCAGGCGGATGGCCCGGCTGCCGCAGCACACCACGCTGCCCGCCCCGGCCGGCGGCGTGGACGCCGTCGCCGAGGTGCTGCGCAAGCGCCGTTGGCGGGTCGAGGTACGCGGGAACGAGGTCTCCGCCGAGAAGGGCTACCTCAAGGAGACCGGCAACCTGCTGTTCCACACCTCGCTCATCGCGGTGCTGATCGGCGTCGCGCTCGGCTCCTGGTACGGGTGGAGCGGCAACCGCCTGCTGGTGGCGGGCGCGGACAACGCGTTCTGCAACACCCGCCAGCAGTACGCCGAGGCCAAGCTCGGCCCTCGCGTCGACACCGCCGACCTGCCCCGCTTCTGCCTGCGGCTGGACGACTTCCAGGCCCGGTTCCTGCCGTCCGGTCAGCCGGAGTTCTTCAACGCCCGGGTGACCGTGGACGGCCCCGACGAGCCGACCCGCAGCGCGGACTTCTCGGTCAACTCGCCGCTGCGCCTCGCCGACGCGAGCGTCTACCTGCTCGGCCACGGGTACGCCCCGGTGATCCGCTACACCGACCGGTACGGCAACAGCCAGGTCAGTGACGAACCGTTCCTGACCACCGGTGACATGGGCCTGACCAGCGAAGGGCTGGCCGCCTTCCCGGACGCGAACGTCGATCCGGCGACCGGCAAGCGGGTGCCGGGTGAGCAGATGGCGTTCACCGGCATCTACCTGCCCACGGCGCCGCAGCAGCCGCCGTTCGTCCGCTCCGAGTACCCGACCGAGCGCAACCCGGCGCTGAACCTGGTCGCCTACCGGGGCAACCTCGGCCTGGACGCCGGCATCCCCGGCTCGGTCTACCAGCTCGACCAGCGGCAGGTGCGCAACGGCAAGGTCAAGGAAGTCGGCAGCAAGCTGCTCCGCAAGGGCGAGAAGTGGACGCTTGACGACGGCACCACGGTCGAGTTCCTGGGCACCGAGCGGTACGTGACGCTCTCCGTCCGGCACGACCCCGGCTCGACGCCGCTGCTGGTGAGCTGCGGTGTGCTGCTGGTCGGGCTGATGGGCTCGCTGTTCGGTAGGCGTCGCCGGGTGTTCTTCCGGGTGGCACCGGCCGACCCGGCGGATGGATCTCCGACGGGCGGTAGTAGCTTGATGGAGGCCGGTGGGTTGCCGCGCACCGACTATCCAGGGTTCGCCGACGAGTTCGCCCAGCTCGTCACCGCCGTGGGCGGTGCCGATCGGGCTGCCGAGCAGGCCGACACCAACGCTGACTCCAGCGACCGGGCCGGTGTGCGAGAAGGGACCGAGTGATGTCCGCGCTCTCCGACAATCTGGTGACCTTCGCGATCCTGACGTACCTGATCGCGATGATCAGTCACGCCGTCGAGTACGCGCTGGGCAACGCGCGTACCCGGGCTGTCGTGGCGTCGCCCGCCCGCGAGCTGGTGGGGGCGGGGGTCGGCGGTGGCGGTGGCGTCATCCCCGAGCCGCCCGCGCCGGTCCCGCCGACGGCCGACGGCGCGGCGCGTGCCCGGATCGCCGGCCTGGTCGCGGTGGCTGCCACCGCGCTGGCCGCCGTACTGCACCTCGCGGCGCTGGTCACCCGTGGTCTCGCGGCGGACCGCATGCCCTGGGGCAACATGTACGAGTTCGTGCTCACCGTGACGTTCATCGGGGTCGCGGCCTGGCTGGTGGTGCTCTGGAAGCGGCCGTCGCTGCGCAAGCTCGGCCTGTTCCTCACCCTGGTCATGGTGCTGCTGGTGGCCACCGCCGAGCTGGTCCTGTACGTGCCGATCGTGCCGCTGGTGCCGGCGCTGAACTCGTACTGGTTCGTCATCCACGTCTCGACCATCGTCTTCGCGTCCGGCATCTTCCTGCTCGGCGCGGTGCCGGCCGTCGGCTTCCTCATGCGCAACGGGTACGAGCAGGGCAAGCGGAGCTTCCCGTACACCCTCGCCAAGCGGCTGCCCGCCGCGGTGAGCCTGGAGCGGCTGACGTTCGCGCTGCACGCGTTCGCCTTCCCGATCTTCACGTTCGCGGTGATCGCCGGCGCGATCTGGGCCGAGGCGGCCTGGGGTCGGCCGTGGGGCTGGGATCCGAAGGAGACCTGGGCGTTCATCTCCTGGGTGGTCTACGCCGGCTACCTGCACGCGCGGGCCACGCCCAGCGTGAAGCGCAACGTGGCCACCTGGATCGCCGTGCTCGGCTTCCTCACCATGCTGATGAACCTGTTCGGCGTGAACATCTTCTTCACCGGCCTGCACTCGTACGGCGGGCTGAACTGACCTGACAACGCAGCGCGGGCCGGCCACGGAATCGTCCGTGACCGGCCCGCGTCGTCATGGTGCGTGTGATCAGCTCACGCTGACCGGGGCGACGTCGTTGGTCGGGTTGTCGTCCACCCGCGGGAAGCTGCCGTATCGCTGGATCTCGCCCGGCGTCCCGGAGAGGCTGTCGATGCGCAGGTCGAAGGTGACCGTGTTGCTGGTCCCGGCGGTGAACACGGCCCTCCCTCCGTCGCAGTACCAGGTCTTCGGGGCGTCGTCGCCGTTCTCCTCCTCCTCCTCACTGCCGGTCTGCCAGCAGCGCGGGCTGCCCACCACGGTGACGCCGGCGGGCGGGGTGAAGTAGAACGCGCCGACCGTGTCGCCAGAGATCGTGCCGTCCGGCACGCCCGGCCCCTCGTTACGGAGGCCCACGGTGACCTGGACGGTGTCGCCGACCGCACCGGTGACGGCGGCGCCCTGGGCGACGACGTCGAAGGCGCCGTGCACCGCACGCAGGTAGGTCTCCCCGCCAGCGCCGTCCACCTCGACCGGGATCACGCCGAGCGGCTTTCCGACCGGCCGGAGCCGCAGTGCCTGATCGCCCTCGCGGTGCGTGAGTCGCACACCGCTCGGAAGGGGCCCGGCGGTCGCCAGCGGCTCCACGATCTGGGTGATCCGCTTGTCGCCGAGGGTGGCCGGGCTGACCGTGGTGGCGAGTCCGCCGCGCAGCTCGTGCCGCTGGCCGGGCGCGAACGTGCCCCGTACGGTGCAGACGACCACGGTGGCGAGCACCTGGTCGGTGCCGTAGCGGCAGTTGCGGTAGCTGGCCGGGACGAGGCCCACCGGGAAGCGCATGGTGAGCCGCAGGTCGACGGCCGGTTGGTCGCCGGCGTTGACCACGGCCACCGGGGCGGCGTGCGTGTCACCCACGTCGACGCCGTCGACGTGCTCGTCGACCATGTCGAGCAGGTCGGGCCCGGACCGCACGGTGATCGTCGCCTGCTGGGTGGACGGCTCGGTCTGCTCGCCGAGCGCCGTGTAGGCGAGGGTGCCGGCTGCCCCGTCGGCCGCCCCGGGCGCGGCCCGGAACACGACTGGCACGGTGCCGGTGACGGTGCCGAACTCCTCGGTGGCGTCGGCCGGCATCGGGCAGGTGACCGAGGTGCCCTCGGTGACACAGGCGGCGGGGAAGGTGGCGGTGGCGACGCCGGCCAGGCCGCCCAGGTCGAGGGTCACCCGCGGTTGGGTCGCGCCGGTGCTGGTCAGGGTCAGCGGAACCGTCCGAGCGGGAGCGCCCGGGCTGCCGACGGTGGCGTCGTAGAGCTGGGCCTCGACCCAACCGGGATCGTCCTGCGCCAGGGCCGGGGTGGCGGCAACACCGACCGTCGCGGCGCCCACGACCAGCGCGGTGAAGCCGCGCAGGAGCCTGCCCCGTGATACACGCACAGATCTCATCGATCTCCTTGGTGAGGGGGACCGGTCGGCGTTACTCCAGCCCGACCGGCACCCCTGATCCTAGAGATCACCTATGACAGTTTTCGATCAGTCGATCGGTGCGCGGACACCGTCGGATGGCCTTGATCCACTCCAGATCGCCGACGTGGGGGCAATGCCGGGCGTCGGATGCCGCCACATCGGCGAGCTGGTGTCGATCACGATCGCCGGCCCACCCGCGCCCGTCCGCGTCGCCCCCGCCTGCGGGGCGGGCTCGGTCGCGGTCAGCCGCCGAACCAGCCCGGCATGTCGAGGCGGAACCAGTTGGTGGCGGCCATCGTGCTCAGGTCGTCCTCGATCGCGGCCACGCGCTCCTCGCCCAGGGTCGCGGCCCACCGTCGCCGTAGCCGATCGAAGATCTCGGCCGAGCGACGGAGCCCGTCGACGCCGCGCGGTGTCATCCGGACCAGCCGTCGGCGGGCGTCGGCGGGGTCGTCGACCCGTTCCAGATAGCCGACGGCGACCAGCCGGTCGACGGTCTTGCCGGCGGCCTGCTTGGAGATGCCCAGGCGCTGCCCCAGCTCGCTGGCGGTGGTGCCGTCGATGCCCACGGCCTGGAGCACGAACCCATGGAGCGGGCGCAGGTCGGGATGCCCCTCGCGGGCCAGTTCGGCGTGCAGGTCGTCGATCAGGGTGCGGAAGCCGGCCAGCAGCAGCAGCGGGAGCTGGAAGCCGGGCCGGGACGGCTCAGGGGTTGCCATGTTCGACAACCACGTTTACTATTTCGTCAACCACGTTGACTATCTTAGGGCAGGCAACCATGTCCGTCTTCACCACCCACGCCGTCGAGACCGCACCCGCCGCCGCACGTCGGGCCATCGAGGGAGTACGCGGCCGCTTCGGCTACCTTCCCACCCCGGTGGCCCTGATGGCCGAGTCGCCACAGCTACTCAACGGCTTCCTCGCCGCCAGTGCGGGATTCGAACAGACCAGCCTCGCGCCCGTCGAGCGGGAGGTGGTCATCCTGGCCCTCTCCACCTCCCACGAATGCCACTTCTGCGTGGCCCTGCACACCGGCAAGATCACTGAGATCGGCGCGAGCGCCGCGCTGATCACCGCGCTGCGCGCCGGCACGGAGTTGCCCGAGCCGCGACTGGAAGCGCTGCGCCAGTTCACGCTGGCCGTGCTCAAGCACCGGGGCGCGGTGCCCGACGAGGAGCTGGAGGCCTTCCTGACCGCCGGCTACCAGCCCCGGCAGGCGCTGGACGTGGTGCTCGGCGTCGGGGCGTACACCATGTCCACCTTCGCCAACCGGCTCACCCGCGCGCCGCTCGACCCGCCACTGGCCGCTCACGCCTGGACCCCCGCCGCCTGACCAAACCGCGTTACCGCAACATGCCGGTAGAGGGCTGACTCAGGGTCGTGGTTTCGCTACCTTGCGCCAGAAGGGCCGGTGTGGCCCTGTTCGGCAGCGGAAGGTGAGGCGCGGTGACCACGACACTGTCCACAGCGGAAATGATCAGAGACCAGCTCCGGCGGTCCCGGCTCGCGGCCGGGCTCAGCCAGGAGGAGTACGGCAAACGGGCGCACTACTCACCGTCCATGGTGTCCTCGGTCGAGGTGGGCTCGACGGTGCCCAACCTGGCGTACCTGACCCGGGCCGACGAGGTGCTCGACACCGGCGGCCTGCTGGTCTCGCTACGCGAGCTGGGTCGCCGGCACGCCGAGCCGGTCTGGTTCCGCCCCTGGTTGGAGGTCGAGCGGGTGGCCACCCAGTTGCGGTGCTTCGAAGCGACGATGGTTCCCGGCCTGTTGCAGACCGCCGACTACGCCCGCACGGTGTTCCGGCTCGACCTGGGGCTCACCGCCGAGCGGGTGGAGGAGTTGGTGGCCGCCCGGCTGGAACGGCAGACGATCCTCGACCGGGAGCACCCGCCGCAGCTCACCGCCGTGATCGACGAGGCCGCCCTGCAACGCTTCGCGGAGGGCAACGCCGGGGTGCTGGCCGGCCAGCTCCGGCACCTGGTGGCGTGCGCCCGCCGCCCGCACATCCGGGTGCACGTGCTGCCCCAGAAGGTCGGGCTGCACGCCGGCCTGTTCGGGCCGTTCATCCTGGGCCGCACCGCCGACGGCAGTTGGCTCGGCTTTCTCGACAACCAGACCGGCGGCACCGCCGTCGACGAGAACAACGAGGTGGCGACCCTGCTCGGAAGGTGGGAGAGTCTGCGCAGCGACGCGCTGCCCCGGCAGCAGTCCATCGACCTGCTCGAGGAGATCGTGAAGCCATGGATCTGACCGGAGCTCAGTGGCGCAAGTCCACCCGCAGCGGCAACAACAGCGGCGCCTGCGTCGAGGTCGCCGACAACCTGCCCGGCCGGGTGCACGTCCGCGATTCGAAGGACCGCGACGGCGGCGTGCTGACCTTCAGCCCGGCCGCGTGGCGCTCCTTCGTCGAGCTGGCCCGCACCCCCTGACCCCAGGGGCTCCTGCTCAGGCCGCCTGGCCCGCACCCCTGACCTACCCCCGGGGCTCCTGCTCAGGCCGCGTGGCCCGCACCCACTGAACTACCCCGGGGCTCCTGCTCAGGCCGCCCCGAGAAAGTCGCGCAGCAGGGCGAGCATCACGTCCGGGCGCTCCTCGTACAGCCAGTGCCCGCAGTCGTCGATCACCTCGCCGCGAACGGTGTCGGCGTACCGGCGTACCTGCTCGGCGACCTGGCCGCCGAGGCTGGCCGACGCGCCGACGGCCAGCACCGGCATGGTGAGCTTCGTGGCCCGGTACGTCGCGTTGTCGGCGATGTCCCGATCGAACGCCCGGAAGTGGGCGAAGCTCGCCCGCAGGTGCGCCGGGTCGCGCAGGTGGCCGGCGAACTCCTCGATGTCCGGCGCGGCGATGCTGCCCTTGTGCACCATCAGGGCGTCGGTGAACCGGTCCACCCAGAGGGACTCCCGCCCACGGACCAGCTCCTCCGGCAGCCCGTTGTCGAGCGTGAAGAAGCCGAAGTTCCACACCGCCGGCCCGGCCGCGGTGAGCGCCGGGAACGTGTAGATGCTCTCGTCGGGGATCGGCGCCTCGGTGAGCGCCAACCGGCTCACCCGGTCGGGATGGGCGGCGGCGTACGCGTACGCCACCATCGTCCCCAGGTCGTGCCCGACCACTCGCAGGTCACCGACCAGGCCGAGTTGGTCGAGCAGGCCGTGCAGGTCGGCGGCGACGGTCTTCTTGTCGTACCCGTCGGCCGGAGCGTCGCTGTCCCCGAAACCGCGCAGGTCGGGCGCGACCACCTCGAAGGATCGCCCCAACTCGGGCAGCAGGTGCCGCCACATGTACCAGCACTGTGGGTACCCGTGCAGCAGCACCAGCGGTGGGCCGCTGCCACCCCGGACATAGTTCATGGTCATCCGACCGACCCGTGCTCGTTGCTCGGTGAACCCCGCCGGAACCCGATCGCCAGCCATCCGCCGCCCCCGTCTGCCGGCTGCCCGGCTACCCGCTCGGCCGACGGCCATGCCTGCGCGCGCTGCGCATGCCTGTGGCGCGGCGCTCGAACGTTGATCGACTCGGGTTTCCGGAAGTCGGGCCGTCCCAGGCCGCCGGACACCCCGACTTCCGGAAACAGGAGTGGATCAAGGCCGGGCTCGCCGGGCAGGCCGGGCTCGCCGGGCAGGCCGGGCTCGCCGGGCAGGCCGGGCTCGCCGGGCTCGCCGGGCTCGCCGGGCTCGCCGGGCTCGCCGGGCTCGCCGGGCTCGCCGGGCTCGCCGGGCTCGCCGGGCTCGCCGGGCTCGCCGGGCTCGCCGCGGGTCGTCGCGGGTCTCACAGCACCCGGCGTGGGCCGCGCCGCACCCCGTGCGGGAGACTGGGCGACATGGCTCGTGGCTTCCCGTACACCGATCTCAAGGACTTCCTCGCGGCGCTGGAGCGCGCGGGGGAGTTGCGTCGCGTCGACGTCCCCGTCGACCCGACCCTGGAGATCAGCGAGGTGGTCACCCGCACGGTGCGCGCCGGTGGTCCGGCGCTGCTGTTCGAGCACCCCACCCGGGGCGAGATGCCGGTGGCGATCAACCTCTTCGGCACCGAGAAGCGGATGGCGATGGCCCTCGGCGTCGACTCGCTGGACGAGGTCGGCGCGCGGATCGGCGCGTTGATCAAGCCGGAGCTACCGGTCGGCTGGTCCGGCATCCGCGAGGGCCTGGGCAAGGTCATGCAGCTCAAGTCGGTGCCCCCGCGCAAGGTCAAGACCGCGCCCTGCCAGGAGGTCGTCTACCGGGGCGACGACGTCGACCTGGGCCGGCTGCCGGGGTTGCAGGTGTGGCCCGGCGACGGCGGGATCTTCCACAACTACGGGCTGACCCACACCAAGCACCCGGAGACCGGCAAGCGCAACCTGGGCCTCTACCGGCTTCAGCAGCACGGCCGCAACACCCTCGGCATGCACTGGCAGATCCACAAGGACTCCACCGCCCACCACGCGGTCGCCGAGCGGCTCGGGCAGCGCCTGCCGGTCGCGGTCGCGATCGGCTGCGACCCCGTCGTCTCGTACGCGGCCAGCGCGCCGCTGCCCAGCGACATCGACGAGTACCTGTTCGCCGGGTTCCTGCGCGGCGAGCGGGTGGAGATGGTCGACTGCCTCACCGTGCCGTTGCAGGTGCCGGCGCACGCCCAGATCGTGCTGGAGGGCTACCTCGAGCCCGGCGAGCGACTGCCCGAGGGGCCGTTCGGCGACCACACCGGCTTCTACACGCCGGTCGAGCCGTTCCCGGTGCTGCACATCGAGGCCATGACCATGCAGCGGAACCCGGTCTACCACTCGATCATCACCTCGAAGCCGCCGCAGGAGGACCACGGCCTCGGCAAGGCCACTGAGCGGATCTTCCAGCCGCTGCTCAAGTTGCTGATCCCGGACATCGTCGACTACGACCTGCCGGCCGCCGGGGTGTTCCACAACTGCGCGATCGTGTCGATCCGCAAGCGCTACCCGAAGCACGCGCAGAAGGTCATGAACGCGATCTGGGGCGCACACCTCATGTCGCTCACCAAGCTCATCGTGATCGTCGACGAGGACTGCGACGTGCACGACTACAACGAGGTGGCCTTCCGCGCCTTCGGCAACGTGGATTACGCGAGGGACCTGCTGCTCACCGAGGGCCCGGTGGACCACCTCGACCACTCGTCGTACCAGCAGTTCTGGGGCGGCAAGGTGGGCGTGGACGCGACCCGCAAGCTGCCGGCAGAGGGCTACACCCGCGGCTGGCCGGAGGAGATGACCATGGCCCCCGAGGTCACCGCCCTGGTCGACAAGCGCTGGAAGGAGTACGGGATCTGATGGCCGTTCTCGACGCACCGGTGGAGAAGCCGGGCCGGGTCAAGTCCTTCCTCAAGCTCGTCACCATCGAGCACTCCGTGTTCGCCCTGCCGTTCGCGTACCTGTCCGCGCTGACCGCCATGCAGGTCGACGGTGGCGGGGTTCGCTGGCTCGACCTGCTGCTGATCACCGTGGCGATGGTCGGGGCGCGGACGTTCGCGATGGCCGCCAACCGCATCCTCGACCGGCGGATCGACGCGCGGAACCCCCGTACCGCCGGACGGGAACTGGTCACCGGGGCGGTGAGCGTGCGGACGGCCTGGACCGGCGCGGCCGTCGCGCTCGTGGTGTTCCTCGCCGCCGCCGCGCTGCTCAACCCGCTCTGCCTGGTGCTCGCGCCGCTCGCCGTGGTGCCGCTGGTCGTCTACCCGTACGGCAAGCGGTTCACCAACTGGCCGCACGCCATCCTCGCCATCGCCCAGGCGGTCGGCCCGGTC
Source organism: Micromonospora sp. CA-246542 (assembly GCF_050942905.1). Lineage (NCBI taxonomy): Bacteria > Bacillati > Actinomycetota > Actinomycetes > Micromonosporales > Micromonosporaceae > Micromonospora > Micromonospora sp. CA-246542. The sequence goes on from NZ_CP192040.1 coordinate 324,984, forward strand.
GGCGCCTGGCTCGCGGTCACCGGCACCCTGGACGGCTCCGGGCCGGCCTGGGTGCTCGGCGCGGCGGTCGGGCTCTGGATCGGCGGCTTCGACCTGATCTACGCCTGCCAGGACTCCGAGATCGACCAGCAGATCGGCGTGCACAGCGTGCCCGCCCGGTACGGGCGTCGCTTCGCGCTGCACGCCTCGACGCTCGCGCACGTGGTGACCTTCGGGCTGTTCGTGTGGTTCGGGGCCTTGATCGGGTTCGGCTGGCTGTGGTGGGTCGGCCTGGCGCTGACCGCCGTGGCGTTCGCCTACCAGCACCTGGTGGTCAGCCCGACCGACCTCAGCAAGGTCAACCGGGCGTTCTTCACCGCCAACGGGTTCGTCGGCATCGCGCTGTTCGTGTTCGCCCTGCTCGACCTGGTGATCCGCCTCGACCTGCGCCCCTAGGGTCGGGCGGCCGTCGGGTAGCGGCCGCTCTCCAGGGTCCAGTCGATGGTGCCGCGCACGGCGTACGCGACCCCGTCGAGGTGGTCGGTGACGGCCTCGTCCAACGCCGGCCCGAACGACGGCACGGCGGCGCGGAGCGCCACGAACCGTCGCATCGACTCGCGCCAGCGCTCGGCGACCCGCCGCACCGCCTCGTCCGACGACACGCCCCACTCGGCCTGTGTCGCCAGGACCAGGTTGTGCCCGCCCGAGGTGGCCTGGTCCTTCTCCAGCGAGGCCAGGTCGTTGTACCAGGAGAGCAGGTCGTTGCCGGTGCGGGCGATCTGGCGCAGCAGCGGATGGTGGTAGACGGGATCGGGCAGGGGCCGGCCGCCGACGAACTCCACCAGCGGATACGACACCTCGGCCGCCGAGGTGGCCCGCCGCAGCTCGACGTACTCGTCCACGCCGGGTCGGACGGTGGCCTCCTTGTTGGCCGCCTCCCGCCAGGTGCCGTCGAGGTGCCGGCCCACCGCGTCGGCGAAGCGCAGCCGCCACCGGAACGGCATCCGTCTGCGCGGTTCCCGCCACGCCAGCACCAGCAGTCGCCGCAGCGGCCCGGTCAACCCGGCGTGCCGGAGGCGGGGACCGTCGTGCAGCAGCGCCAACGTCCCGTCGCGCAGCGCCCGGATCTGCGCCGGGCTGAGCCGGCGTGGGCCGTCGCAGGCGTCGTCGACGAGGAAGAACCAGGTGAAGAGGGCCGTCAGCACCCGCAGGTCGGCCTCGCTGGCATCCGGGTAGAGCCGCCCCGCGTACCGGGCGAAGCCGCCCCGGGCCAGCCGGTGCAGCGCGGCGTCGTCCAGCGGCATGCCCAGCTCGGGCAGGATGCCGACGAGCCACTGCTGGACCCGGTCGGCGTGCGGCGAGAGTCGGGGTGGGATCGGGCACTCGGCGCGCAGCGCCCAGAGAACCTCGCCGGTCGTCACCGATGCCTCCCGTGCGAACCGCTCCCGGTGCGAATCGCCATCGGCAGCATCGCAGGTCGGCGGGACAACCACCTACCCGGCCGGACAAGTCGGACGGCTGCGGCGCGGCGGATCGTGGGGTGCCCAGCGGCGCGCGGCGACGACCAGGCAGGCTGGGGGCATGCGGGAACCATGGGTGGTCGGTGTCTCCGGGGCCTCCGGTACGCCGTACGCGGCGGCCGTCGTCGGCGGGCTGCTCGACGCGGGCGAGCCGGTGGACCTCATCGTGTCCCGGGCGGCCCGGCTCACCCTGCTGGACGAGACCGGGCGCTCGTTCCGCGACGCGCACTGGGCCGAAGACCTCGCGGCCTGGCTGGGGCGGGACCTGACCGGAGCGGACGTACGCCACTGGCCGGCCGGCGACCTGGCCGCCGGGCCCAGCAGCGGTTCCTACCGGGTACGCGGAATGGCCGTCGTACCCGCCAGCACCGCGGCCTGCGCCGGCATCGCGATCGGGCTCTCCAAGGACCTGCTGCAGCGTGCCGCAGAGGTGAACCTGAAGGAGCGCCGACCGGTCGTGGTGGTGCCCCGGGAGACCCCGGTGACCCGTAGCCACCTGGAGCACCTGATCGCGTTGCACGACGCCGGCGCGGTCGTGCTGCCGGCCAGCCCCGGCTTCTACGGCGCGGGCGCGGCGGCCAGCGCGCAGCAACTGGTCGACTTCGTGGCCGGCAAGGTGTTGGACGCGCTCGGCGTCCCACACACCCTGTTCCGCCGGTGGTCCGGCCAACTCGGCGCGGCCCGGAGCTGAACCGTCAACTGGGTTCCAGTGGTGTGCGGACCGGACGGGTGTCCGGTCCGCCTGACATTGTCCGCACCAGTTCAGTACATGCCGGCGTTGGCCGGACCCGGCCCGGTGGAGGCGGCCGGACCCACGTTGCGTGGCTTTCCGACCTCGTCCACCTCGTCCAGCATGCCCTCCCCCTCAAGCAGGGCTCGCACCTCGGATTCCCGAAACCGGCGATGCCCGCCTGGAGTCCGGATGCTTCCTATCCGGCCGGCCGCCGCCCATCTCGTCACAGTCTTCGGGTCTACCCGAAACAGCGCGGCGACCTCACCCGGTGTCAGCAGGCGATCTCCAGTGTCCACAGCCCCCTCCTCGCGTCGACGAAGCCCCTGGCTGAACACACTGCCCCCGGCTGGTGCGAGCCCAGAGCCGTCATGAGGGACGTATGGCAATTACAGCACCAGGGAACTGGCCTGTCCGCCAAACGCGAAAAATGCACTGACTGGGAAGTTAGTAAATGGTACTGGTGCAACCCCTACCTAGACCGTCAGTTTATGAACAGTTACTCACTGTTCTGACCAACGGATGCCGAAGGCCTCGCGTTACGCCCAACGCGTTAAGGTCACTCTCCGTGGACGCCATCGACCTGAGCCTCGTCGACCTGCTGCGCGGCAACGCCCGCCTGTCGTACGCCGAGCTGGCCCGGCAGGTGGGCCTCTCCGCCCCGGCCGTGCACGAACGCGTCGGCAAGCTGGAGAGCAGCGGGGTGGTGCTGGGCTACCGCGCGGACGTCGCGCCCGAGGCGATCGGGCTGGGCGTCACCGCGCTGATCGGGATCGTCGAGGACTCCGGCGCGGACTCCGACGACATGCTTGAGTCGCTGCGGGTGCTGCCCGAGATCGAGTCCTGCTACTTCATGGCGGGCGTCGAGTCGTTCCTGCTCAAGGCCCGGGTCGGCACGATCGCCGAGCTGGAGCAGCTCATCGTGCGGCTCAACCGGACCCCCGGGGTCGCCTCCACGCGCACCGCCATCGCCCTCTCCACCAAGTGGGAGAACCGCCCCCAGGCGGTCGGTCCGCAGCCCACCTGACCTGGTTGCTAGGTTTCCGAGCGTGACTCATCTCGACCGGTGCGACGAGGCCAGCCGTAGCTGGGTGACCGAGGCGATCGCTGCCGTCGAGGCCGACGCGAACCGCTCGGCCGACACCCACCTGCTGCCCTTCCCGCTGCCCCGGGCGTGGGGGATCGACCTCTACCTCAAGGACGAGTCGTCCCACCCGACCGGCTCGCTGAAGCACCGGCTGGCCCGCTCGCTGTTCCTCTACGGCCTGTGCAACGGCTGGATCGGACCGCAGACCACGATCGTCGAGGCGTCCTCGGGCTCCACGGCGGTCTCCGAGGCGTACTTCGCCCGCATGCTCGGCCTGCCGTTCATCGCCGTGATGCCCGCCTCCACCTCGCCCGAGAAGATCGCGCAGATCGAGTTCCAGGGCGGCCGGTGCCACCTGGTGGACGACCCGGCGGGCGTGGTGGTCGAGGCCCGCTGGCTGGCCGAGGACTCCGGCGGCCACTTCATGGACCAGTTCACGTACGCCGAGCGGGCCACCGACTGGCGGGGTAACAACAACATCGCCGAGTCGATCTACGCGCAGTTGGAGCTGGAACGACACCCCATCCCGGCCTGGATCGTGGTCGGTGCCGGCACCGGCGGCACCAGCGCCACCATCGGCCGGTACGCCCGCTACCGCCGCCTGGCCACCAAGCTCTGCGTCGTGGACCCGGAGAACTCCGCCTTCTACCCCGCCTGGGTGGCCGCCGACTGGTCCGTACGCACCGGCAAGGGCTCCCGCATCGAGGGGATCGGCCGGCCCACGGTCGAGGCGTCCTTCCTGCCCTCGGTCGTGGACCGGATGGTCCAGGTCCCGGACGCGGCCTCGCTGGCCGCCATGCGCGCCGGCTCGACGGTGCTCGGTCGTCGGGTGGGCGGCTCCACCGGCACCAACCTGTGGGGCGCGTTCAGCCTCATCGCCGGCATGCTGGCCGAGGGGCGGACCGGCTCGGTGGTCAGCCTGATCTGCGACGCCGGTGACCGGTACGCCGACACGTACTACTCCGACGACTGGGTCGCCGCCCAGGGCCTCGACCTGACGCCGCACGCCGCGACCGTCGAGCGCTTCCTGAGCAGCGGGGACTGGCCCGCCTGAGCGGGATGCGCCTTCAGCGGGGGTCGATCCGTTCGGCCAGGCCGGGATAGCGCACCACGTACCCGTCGGCGTCCAGGTCGATGTCGGCCGTGAAGGTGCCGCTGGCGAACCGTACCCGGCCCGGACCGAGCCCGGTGTAGATCTGCTCGGCCGCCACCACCTCCAGACCCGGCAGCAGCACCCACGCGACCGTGATCCGGCGCGGCATGTCCGCCGGTCCGCCGGTCAGCCCGAGCCGGCGTACCGGAAGGGCGTTGAACAGCGGCGAGCCACTCAGATCGACGTCGAGCGCGTCGGCGAGGCGATCCGGGTCGTCGGTGCCGGGCAGTCCGGCCCGCGGGTGCCCGGCCCCGACCAGCGCGGCATCCAGGTCGCCCTGCTCGGCGGTGGTCACCCGCCACCGGGACGTGGCCCGCTCCAGGGTCACGCGCCGAAGCCAACCCGACCCCTCGGCCTCGACCTCGACCCGGGCCGTGCTCCCGTCGGGCGCGGTCGTCAGCCGGTAGCGGGCGGTGAACGGAATCGGATCGACGGCGAGCACGGTGCCGCGCGCCGACAACGCGTCGCCGTCGTCGAGCAGGGCATGTTCGCTGCCGGCGGTGTCCGTCCGGGACCAGAAGATCGACTTGCTCATGGTCGCCATGAGCCGGACGTTACGCGACCCGAACGCCGTCGGCAGCGCATGCGCGAACGCCGCCGCGGAGCACAAGCTCCGCGACGGCGTTCGGCGTGGATCAGAAGATCAGTGGGTACGCGCCGGCGGCCGCCCGCCGAAGCCCTGCCGATCGTCGCGCGGCCGGTCGTCCCGACCACGACCCTCGGAGCGGTAGCCGCCCCGGCTGTCGCGGTCCGCGAAGCGCCGCTCACCCCGGTCAGCCTGCGGCCGGTCACCGTACTGCCGGTCGCCCTGCGGCCGGTCGCCGTAGCGGCGCTCGCCGGTCGGCCGGTCGCCGAAGCGACGCTCACCCTGCGGCCGGTCGCCGTACTGCCGGTCCCCCTGGGGACGGTCGCCGAAGCGGCGCTCGCCGGCCGGTCGGTCACCCCGGTCGGTCTGCGGGCGGTCGCCGTAACCGCGACTGTCCCGGTCGGCGTAGCGGCGCTCGCCGGGGGCCGGTCGCTGTAGCGGCGCTCGCCCTGGGGACGGTCGCCGTACTGCCGGTCGCCCTGCGGCCGGTCGCCGTACTGCCGGTCGCCCTGCGGGCGGTCGCCGAAGCGGCGCTCGCCGGCCGGTCGGTCACCCCGGTCGGTCTGCGGGCGGTCGCCGTAACCGCGACTGTCCCGGTCGGCGTAGCGGCGCTCGCCGGTGGGCCGGTCGCTGTAGCGGCGCTCGCCCTGGGGACGGTCGCCGTACTGCCGGTCGCCCTGCGGGCGGTCGCCGAAGCGCCGCTCGCCGGTCGGGCGGTCGCCGTAGCGGCGCTCGCCCTGCGGGCGGTCGCCGTACCGGCGTTCGCCGGTGGGCCGGTCGCCGAACCGGCGCGGGCCGCCGGAGCGGTCGTCGAACCGTCGTCCACCGCCGGAGCGGTCACCGAAGCCGCGCGGCTCCGCCTCGACCCGAACCGGAACGCCGCTGGGCTGGCGGGCGCCGATCAGCTCCGCCAACACCGGGTCGCCGACCCGGACGCGGGTCTCGGCCGGCGCGACGCCGGCCTTCTCCATCATCGCGAGGGTGGTACGGCGCTGCTTGGGCAGCACCAGCGTGGCGACCGCGCCGGACTCGCCCGCCCGGGCGGTACGACCGGCACGGTGCAGGTAGTCCTTCGGGTCCTTCGGCGGGTCGACGTGCAGCACCAGCGTGACCCCGTCGACGTGGATGCCCCGGGCCGCCACGTCGGTGGCGACCAGGACGTTCATCCGACCCTCACGGAACTCGGCGAGGGTCTTGGTCCGCATCCGCTGGGTCTTGCCGCCGTGCAGTCCACCGGCCCGCACGCCGACCGCGGCCAGCTGCTCGACCAGCCGGTCGACGCCCATCTGCGTACGTGCGAACACCATGGTCCGTCCGTCCCGCGCCGCGATCGAGGCGGCCACCGGGAACTTGTCGTGCGGCGGGATCAGCAGCACGTGGTGGTCCATGGTGGACACCGAGGCGGTGGACGGCGCGGTGGAGTGGGTCACCGGGTCGTTCATGAATCGCTTGACCAGCGCGTCGACGTCGCCGTCCAGAGTTGCGGAGAAGAGCAGGCGCTGACCACCGGCCGGCGTCTTCGCCAGCAGCTCGGTCACCTCGGGAAGGAAACCCATGTCGGCCATCTGGTCGGCCTCGTCGAGCACCGTCACCTCGACGTCGTCGAGCTGGCAGACACCCCGCTCGATCAGGTCGCCGAGCCGCCCCGGGGTCGCCACGATGATCTCCACACCGCGGCGGAGCGCGTCGATCTGGCGGTCGTACGGAACACCGCCGACGGCGGTCTTCAGGAACACGTTGAGCGCCTTGCCCAACGGCAGGAGCGCGTCGTTGACCTGCATGGCCAGCTCGCGGGTCGGTACCAGGACCAGGGCGCGCGGCCGCAGGGGACGCGCCGGACGCCCGGCGGCGACCCGGGCCAGCAGCGGGAGGCCGAACGCGAGGGTCTTGCCCGACCCGGTCTGCCCACGACCGAGCACGTCCCGGCCGGCGAGGGCGTCGGGGACGGTGGCCTGCTGGATCGGGAAGGGGGCGGTGATGCCCTGTCGGGCCAGAGCGCGAACCAGCGGCTCGGGCAGGCCCAGACCGGCGAAGTCGATCGACTCGGCGGTCTCGGCCGGAACGGCGTCGGGCGTCTCGGGGGCGTCGATCGTCTCGGGAGCGTCAGACGTCACAGGGGCGTCGACCGCCGCCGGGGCGGAATCGAAAACGGACGGAACGGTGCTGGGGTCAGCAGAGGTGGTCAACAAATGCCCTTCAAGCGGGGCGCATCTTCGCGATGGCCTGCCGCGGCTGTGCCGCCGGATCGCCCGCAAGATCGCCCATGGGCGCACATCGGGCGCGCCAGGTCAGTGATCCTGACCAGTGTACGGCGATTCGGCGGAGTCGCCAGCCGGTTGACCGACCGTAGTGGGCGGACTCACCCTCGCAGCCGTGGTGTCGATCAGCCGTTCAGCATGCCGCCCATCAGGCCGTCCAGGGCGTTGTTGGCGAGCAGGACGACCAGCACGCTGATCCCGATCAGGAGCCCCAACGCGGCGATCAGGACGATCACCACGCGGGTGTTCCGGGAGCGCTCGGCCGGGGTGTCCGACCAGCCCTGGGCGAGGATGTGCCCGGTCAGCGAGCCGGAATTCTCCACCGCAGCGTTCGCCGGTAGGGCGATCGTGGTGAAGCCCGGCCCGTCGCCGCTGGCGTAGACGGTGCCCGCCTGGTCGGCGCCGCCGGCACGGGCTCCGGTACGACCACCGGCCGTCGTGCTCCGCCGCTCGGGCCCGCCGTGCGGGGTGGTTGCCCGGTGGTCCGTACCGCCGGTCAGGGGGTGGTGGTGGACGGCGGCCACGTCGGCAGCGCGGGCGCGGGAACCACCGGCGGGGCGGACCCGGGTGTTCCGGCCCAGGCGCTGCCCGGGGCGGGCGGCGGGGCGGTCCATCCGGAGAAGGTGGCCGGCGGCGCGGAGACCGACCCCGTGGCGGGCGCGCCCGGCATGCCGGGCGTCGCCGGTGGCGGCGGGAACGGTGGCGCCGGCATCGGCCCGGGCTGCGGCGGTGGCGCGGGCACCGGCGGGCCGGGCGGCGGCATCGGCGGCCCGGGGACGGGTGGCGTCGGCGGCCCCGGGACCGGCGGCACCGGCGAGGGTGGCGGTACGGGCGGTCCCGGAACCGGCGGCACCGGGTCCGGTCGGGGCGTGGGGAAGGGGCCCGGCGTCGGCGTCGGACCGGGCGGGTATGGCCCCGGGCTCGGTGCGGGCTCCGGCTCGCCCGGCCCCGGCGGTGTCGGTTCCGGGACCGGACGCGCGGGTGGCTGCGCCGGCTCCGGGGATTGCGCCGGCTCGGGCGGTTCGGGATTCACCGGTCCCGACCGGTAGACGGCGGACGTGCTCGCCCGGGTCTCCGGCGCGGCCTCGCCGCCGGCCGCGACCCGGCTGCTGCCGGGGACCGTGACGCTGGCCCGCGCCGGCGCCGGGCCGGTGGCCTGTGCCGGCGTCCGGCCGGTGGCGGTGGCGGGCGCTGGCGTCGGGGCGGTGGCCGGCGGCGGCGTCGGGCCCGGGGCGGTGGCGCTGGTCGGCGCGGTGGCGCTGGCGGCCACCGACGCCGTCGCGCTGGCGCGCGCCGGGGCGGTCGACGCGTCGGCCGATGCCGGTGCGGGCGAGCTGTCCCGCTGTGCGGGCAGTGGGCTGGCCGAGCCGGTCGCTCGGTAGGTGGTCGCGGTGGCTGGAGCGCTCACCGGAAGATCATCGGGGCGGGAGTGGGTTGTCGCGACGCTGGCCCGCGCCCGCACCGGGGCGGCGGCCGGATCGGCGGCTGCGTTCTCCGACGGCTCGACGTCCGCCCCGCCGCCGTGCACGGCGTCGTCGACCGGGTCGCCTGTGGCGTCGTCCCCGGCAGTGGCGTCGTACGTGCCGACGGCCTTCCCGCCAGGCGCTGCGACCCCGTCGCCGGTGTCGCCGTCGAGCGTGGCGTTCCCGTCCCGCACCGCGGCGTCGGTGGGCGCGGCGTCCCGGTCGGCTCTGCTCAGCGTGGCGCTCGGAGCACCGGCCGGCGAGCCGGTGTCGGCGTCGGTCGTCGGATCAGCGGTCGTCGGATCTGCGGTCGTCAGCCTCGCGGCCCGGCCGACGTCGACACTCTCCGCCGGATCTCTCTGCTCGGCCATCTCCGCCCTCCGCGCCACGCTCGCACCCGGCCCGTGACATCGGACCGGGTGTGCCTGGTTGTCACCGTGCCACAGATCGTCCCGGGCGGACAGCCGGAGCCCCGGTGGCGGATCAGCGTCCCGCGCTCGGGCTGTCGCTGGTCGTCCCGCTCCGGCTGGTGGACGGCGTGCTGGCGGCGGAGGCCGATGAGCTGGCCGGCGCCGTGGTGGGGGGGGCGGCAGCGTCGTCGGCGTGTTGGTCGGGCTGTCCGTCGGGGTCGGCGAGGTGCCGCCGGTCGGCTCCGGCGTACCGGTCGGCGTACCGGTGGGCTTCGGCGTACCCGTGCCGGTCGGCGGGGTCGGCGGCTTCGTGGTCGGCTTGCCGGTGGGGGTCGGCTTGGGGGTGGGCGTCGGCTTCGCGGGCGGCGTCGGCTTGCTGGTGGCCGGCGGCGGCACCGGCGGAAGGGGCACGTTCGGGGTCGGCACCGCCCCGATCACCCGGGTGACGGCGTAGAGCCGGGACCAGTTGACCGTCGAGACCTTGACCACGTCGCCGGTCGTGGGTGCCTGCACCATCTTGCCGTTGCCGATGTACATGGTGACGTGGTGGATCGTGGTGTAGCTGCTGCCGGAGGCGAAGAACATCAGGTCGCCGGGGAGCGCCTCGGTGGGCCGTACGGTGCGGGACCGGGTGGCGGCGTACTGGTCGCGGGAGACCCGGGGCAGATCGAAGTAGTCGGCGCCCGGGGACCGGTACGCGGCCCACATCAGCCCGGAACAGTCGAACTGGTCCGGCCCCTCCTCGGACCACTTGTACGGGTCACCGAGCTGGGCGAGCGCGTACCGGACGGCGGCCAGCGCCCGCGGGTGGGCGGACATGCCGCTGGTGCTCTGGCCCGCGACGTAGCCCGATCCGAACTGCTGCTCGGCGGCCTCCTGCTGTCGTTCGAGCAGGATCAGCTGGGCGGCGTTGTCCTTGCGGAGCTTGAGCAGGCTGGTCTCGGCGGTGCGCAGGGCGTTCTCGCCGGTGGCGAACTCCGCCTCGGCGGCGTCGACGGCCGCCTTGGCCGCGGAGTGTGCCTGGTAGGCGGTCTGTTCGCTGGCCCGGGCCCGCGCCAACTCGCCGGTCACGGCGGTGGTGGCGCCCTCGACCTTCTCGCCGCGGTTGATGCGCTGGAGCCGGCTCAGCCCCTGGATGTCGTCGACGAAGTCACCCGGCGGCAGGGCGGCGGCCGCCTTGACCGCGTCCGAGGCTGCGGAGTCGGCTGCCTGCTGGGCGCGGAGGACGGCGTCCTGCGTGGTCGCCAGCACCTTGCCGGCCGCGACGAGCTGTGCCTGCGCGTCGGTACGTTTCTGCCGGGTCAGCAGTAGCTGGTCGCCGAGCAGGCCGACCTGACTCTCGGCGGCGGCGATCTGGGCGGCCAGCGGGCCGTTGCCGAGGTTGACCGGGGGAGCCGGGATGCCGCCGACGGGCGGGCTGCCGGGCACCTGCGGGGCGCCGATGGCCGGCGGACGCGAGCCGGTGTCCGGCACGGTCGAGGGCACGGTGGGATCGGCGTACGCAGGGGTGGCCAGCACGGCGGCGGCGATCGCGCCGAGCAGGGCGGCCCAGAGCTTCGGCCGCAGCACCGGCGAGATCACCGGGCTCCGTCGTCGCTGCCGTCGCCCGCGCCCGCTGTCGACCATTCCGCTCCCCGTCCGGTGCTCGTCGTCGCGCTCGGTGGGCGCGACCGTCGGGACGGTACCAGTGTGTGAGTTCCGCCCCACCTTGTCTTACCGCACAGCGGCAACGATGTCGATGCGTCGGCAGGTTACGGGAGGCTGAGAGTCCGGTGAACCGGATCGCTGTGGCCGACCGTGCCGCCCGGCCCACCCGGACCCCGACGTACCCTCGGGAAAGACCGCAGGTGGAAGGGACGTGCCATGGACGCCGGACTCAAGCGTGAGCTCGAAGCGAAGGTGTACGCCGGTGAGCGGCTGACCCGCGAGGACGGCGTCGCCCTCTACGAGAGCGACGACCTGACCTGGTTGGGGCGGCTGGCCCACCACAAGCGCACCGAGCTGAACGGTGAGCGGGTGATGTTCAACGTCAACCGGCACCTCAACCTGACGAACGTCTGCTCGGCGTCCTGCGCGTACTGCTCGTTCCAGCGCAAGCCGGGCGAGAAGGACGCGTACACGATGCGCATCGACGAGGCGGTCCGCAAGGCCAAGGAGATGGAGGATGAGCAGCTCACCGAGCTGCACATCGTCAACGGCCTGCACCCGACGCTGCCGTGGCGCTACTACCCGAAGGTGCTGCGCGAGCTGAAGGCGGCGCTGCCGAACGTCAAGCTCAAGTGCTTCACCGCGACCGAGGTGCAGTGGTTCGAGAAGATCAGCGGCCTGAGCGCCGACGAGATCCTCGACGAGCTGATGGACGCCGGTCTGGAGTCGCTGACCGGCGGCGGCGCGGAGATCTTCGACTGGGAGGTCCGCCAGCACATCGTCGACCACGAGTGCCACTGGGAGGACTGGTCGCGCATCCACGCCCTGGCCCACAGCAAGGGCATGAAGACCCCGGCGACGATGCTGTACGGCCACATCGAGGAGCCCCGGCACCGCGTCGACCACGTGCTGCGCCTGCGGGAGTTGCAGGACGAGACCGGCGGTTTCGCGGTCTTCATCCCGCTGCGCTACCAGCACGACTTCGTCGACTCGGCGGACGGCAAGATCCGTAACCGGATCCAGGCGCGGACGACGATGGCCTCGCCGGCCGAGTCGCTGAAGACGTTCGCCGTGTCCCGGCTGCTGTTCGACAACGTGCCGCACGTCAAGAACTTCTGGGTGATGCACGGCCTGTCGGTGGCCCAGCTCTCGTTGAACTTCGGCGTGGACGACCTGGACGGCTCGGTGGTCGAATACAAGATCACCCACGACGCCGACTCGTACGGCACCCCGAACACCATGCACCGCGACGACCTGCTGCACCTGATCTGGGACGCCGGCTTCCAGCCGGTCGAGCGGGACACCCGCTACAACGTCGTCCGGGAGTACGACAGGGCGCCGTCGCTGGCCGAGCGCCGCGCCGAGCCGCAGCAGGTCTGGGCCTGAGACACCACGTACCCTCGCAGTCGATGACCGAACAGCGCAGCGCCGAGCAGCAGGGCGGCTTTCCCCGACGGGACGCCGAGGGACGCGTCCGTACGCTTGGTGACCTGCTCGGGGTGTGCCTGGCCGGCCTGGTCATCGGGGTGCTGGCGCTCGTGCTGTTCGAGTGGGCGTTCGCCTCGTTCGGTGCCGGCGACTTCGGGCACACCAACGGTTGGCTCGCGGTGATCCTGCCGGCCTGGCTGTTCTGGGACGACTTCCGCGCCTGGGGGTTCGGGGCTGCCCGGGTGGTGGCGGCGCTCGTCGCGGCGGCGGTCGCGGTGTTCGTGGGGCTGTTGGTCGCCGGGCTGAGCGCGGGATTGGCACCACTGCTGTCCGGCGCGTTGGCGGCGGCGGCGTTCACCGTGGCGTACGCGACGATCTGGTTTCCCGGCGTCCGTTGGCTGGCCCGCCGGACGGGCTGAGTGACCCGCCCACCGGGCGCGGAGAAGGAGTACATGAGGTGAGCGCGGCGCTCAAGTACACGCTGGGCCGGATCGGGCTGTTCGTCGCCGTACTGGCGGCCCTCTGGCTGGTCGACGTGGACATCTTCCTGAAGCTGATCCTGGCGCTGGCGTTCTCCGCCGCGCTCTCCTTCTTTCTGCTGCGCGGCTGGCGCGACGAGATGGCCCACGAGATGGCCGAGGCCACGGCTCGTCGCAAGGCGGAGAAGGAGCGCCTCCGCTCCGCCCTGGCCGGCGAGGACGAGCAGTCCGACGAGGGTGAGCGGCGGCAGCCGTAGGTCCTGCGGACGCGCGCCGCGCGGGACCCGTCGAAACGGGGCAGCGGCAGCGGCTGCCTGCCGTTAGTGTCTCCCGCCGTGGAAATCTTCAACAAGATCAACGACTGGCGGGCCAAGCTCTTCGTCTGGATCGGCCTGCCTGTCATCGCCGGCATCGGTCTGCTGCTGGGCGTTGGTGACCTCGGACCGGCCTGGCAGGCCAAGGGCGGTGGTGGCACCGCGGGCACCTTCACGGCCGTGTCGGAGGAGTGCTCCCGTCGAAGCTGCACCTGGCACGGCGACTTCGTGGCCGACGACGGTGCCAAGCGGGCGGACGTGATCCTCTACGACGCCCCGGACACCCTGTCGACGGGCGAGACCGCCCCGGCACTGGACAGCGGCGCGCGCAAGGGCGTCTTCGCCGCCGCCGGGGGTTCCACCTGGCTGCTGGTAACCGCGCTGACCCTCGCCGGAGTGGTGGCCGCCGTAGCCTGGGTGCTCTTCCTCGCCTGGAAGATCCGCCGCCACCGCACCCAAAACGAACCCCTCCCCGAGTCGATCGACCAGCACTAACCCCCTCCCAGAAGTGCGTTGATCATGAAGTTATTGCCGCGACACGCCGAGCGGCCGGGCAATAACTTCATGATCAACGGGGACCGGCCGGGCCGGGTGGGGCCGGGTGGGGGTGGGGGGTTACCAGTTGGTGGAGCCGGGGACGTTGGGCCAGGGCTTGGACTCGGGCTTGATGAGGTAGGCGACGCCGCCGGAGCCGCCGGAGACTCCGCCGCTGGCGTTGGTGCGCTTGGTACGAAGCCAGATCTGCTCGAACTGGGTGCGCTTGTAGACGTTGCGGACGACGTCGTTGCTGGACGAGGCCGGGTCGTTGACGATCACGTCGCCGTCGGCGGTGAAGCCGACCACCACGAAGAGGTGCCCGGAGGTGCCGTAGTTCGCCCCGTCCAGCTCACTGGCGAGGAAGGACTGGCTGGTCACCACGGGGATGCCGGCGGCGATGAAACGCTCCAGCTCGTCCAGTGAGTGCAGCCGGGTGACCCGCCCCTCCAGGTGCGGGAAGCTGGCCGCGTACGCGGTGTTGAACGGCCAGTTGCCCGCGCCGTCGTACGCGTAGTCGAAGGTCATCCGGGCGGCGTGGTTGACGGTCGGGTCGGGGTAGGTCGGGTCCACCCAGGACGTGTCGGCGGCCGAGGGCTTGCGCCCCCAGTACTCGACGACCATCTCGGTGGAGGTGGGTGAGCACCAAGCCTCGCCGCCGCCGTCGTACTCGGGGTAGTGCCCCTTGTGGACGTTCTGCGAGTAGCGGGGCACCGGCAGCTCGACGCCCCAGGCGATGTGCCCGGCGCTCGGCGGCACGGTGAACCGGTCCGGCACGGCGGAGCTCATCGCGCCGAGCATCCGTACCACCGGGGCGGCGGTCTGCCCGGGTGTCCGGTAGAGGGTCAGCCGCAGCTGGTACGACCGCAGCAGCACCCCGGCGTCGGCGTCGTCGATGCTGAAGGTGTCGGTCCAGACCGTCGACCAGGGATCGCCCTGCCCGTCGACGCTGGTCCGCTTGATGTCGGTGTCGCCGGAGGCCCAGCGGCCCAGGACGTACCAGGGGGTCTGGTCGCCGTTGGTGTAGCCGCCCTGCATCTCCACCTGGATCCAGGTGCCGGTGGGGGTCTGGGCGTTCCAGGAGGCGATCAGTTCGGTGGCGTCGAACCCGATCCGGGTCACGGGCGAGGTCCAGGTGCCGTACTCCCAGGTGCGGGTGACGCCGGTGTGCGGGTCGGCGTACTCCGTGGTGCCGGTCGGGCGGGCCAGGGTGACGCCGGCACGCGGGCCGGGCACGACGCGGGTGCCGGCCTGGCTGCCACGGTGCCAGTCGGCGGGCCCGGACCAGTCCTGGAAGGTGATCTGCTCGTCGTGGGCGGGTGCGGGTGGCCGGGCCGCCGCGGCGGGGGCCGCGGTGGCGAGCAGGGTGAGCGCGCTGACGCCGGCGAGGGCGGCCGCGTGCAGGCGGGAGGGGGCCATGGGTGCTCCGCGGTGTCGAGTGGGGGCATCGTCGCTGGTCAGTTTTCCGCTTGGAAGGAAGTTTCGCCAGATGTTCAGCGGCAGAAAATCATTGCCGCAGCGATGGTCAACCTGGGATGGATTTCGTGGCGATCGATATTGAGATGACCATGTGACTGATGGTGAAGTGTGCATCACCGAGCGGGATCTTCCGCCCTTCGAGGAGGTAGTCCATGGCCCTCCGCCCACCTCACTCTCTCCGCCGCGTCCTGGTGCTCGCCGTCGTCACCGGACTGGGAATCGTCACCGTCGCCGCCGGACCGGTCGCCGCCAAGCCGGCGCCGGACCGCACCACCGAGTCGACCGCCGCCACCGGCTACCGGGTGCTCGGGCCCCGGACCTTCGCCGACCGCAACGCGGTGGCCCGCACCGGGGCCGCCATCGACTACTCCGAGCACGGCGTCCTGCACGTCTCGGCCACCGCCGCCGAGGCCGCCGCGATCGGCAAGCTCGGCTTCCGGCTGGAACCGCTCGCCCCGCCACCGAGCGCCGAACGCGGCGCGGGCGAGGTGGGCACGCTGGCGTTCCCGCCCGCCGACTCCAACTACCACGACTACGCGGAACTGACCGCCGTCGTGAACCAGGCCGTCGCCGACCACCCGGCCATCGCCCGCAAGATCAGCATTGGTACGTCGTACGAGGGCCGCGACCTGATGGCCGTGAAGATCTCCGACAACGTCGGCACCGACGAGGACGAGCCGGAGATCCTCTTCAACGCCCAGCAGCACGCCCGTGAGCACCTGACCGTCGAGATGGCGATCTACCTGCTCAACCTCTTCACCGACAGCTACGGCAGTGACTCCCGGATCACGAACATCGTCAACAGCCGGGAGATCTGGATCGTGCCGACGGTCAACCCGGACGGCAGCGAGTACGACATCGCCACCGGGTCGTACCGGTCCTGGCGCAAGAACCGCCAGCCGAACAGCGGCTCGTCGAACGTCGGCACCGACCTGAACCGCAACTGGTCCTACCAGTGGGGCTGCTGCGGTGGGTCGTCCGGCACCACCTCGTCGGAGACGTACCGCGGCCCGTCGGCGTTCTCCGCGCCGGAGACGCAGGCGCTGCGCAACTTCGTGAACAGCCGCGTCGTCGGTGGCGTCCAGCAGATCAAGGCCAACATCGACTTCCACACGTACTCGCAACTGGTGCTCTGGCCGTACGGCTACACCACGGCGAACACCGCCACCGGGATGAGCGCGGACCAGTACAACACCTTCGCCACCATCGGTCAGCAGATGGCGGCCACCAACAGCTACACGCCGGAGCAGTCCAGCGACCTGTACATCGCCGACGGCACCAGCATCGACTGGATGTGGGCCACCCACGGCATCTGGGCGTACACCTTCGAGATGTACCCGGGCTCCGCCGGCGGTGGCGGCTTCTACCCGCCCGACGAGGTGATCCCCGCACAGACCACCCGTAACCGCGAGGCCGTACTCATGCTCAGCGAGTACGCCGACTGCCCGTACCGGGCCATCGGCAAGCAGTCGCAGTACTGCGGTGGCGGTGGGGGCACCACGGTCTGGTCGGACACCTTCGAGACCGCCACCGGCTGGACGATCAACCCGTCCGGCACCGACACCGCGACCCTCGGGGCGTGGGAGCGGGGTGCCGCCCAGGCGACCACCTCGTCCGGGGCGAAGCAGCTCACCCCGTACGCCGGCTCCAACGACCTGGTCACCGGGCGGCTCGCCGGGTCGGCGGCCGGTGACTACGACGTCGACGGCGGTGTGACGAGCGCCCGGTCGCCGGCGGTGACCCTGCCGTCGTCCGGCACGCTGACCCTCTCGCTGGCCTGGTACCTGGCGCACGGCTCGAACGCCTCGTCGGCCGACTACCTGCGGGTGAGCGTCGTGCACAACGGCGGAACGACGGCGCTGCTCACCCAGTCCGGCGCGGCCAGCAACCGGAACGGGAGCTGGGCGGTGGCGAACCTCAACCTGAGTCCGTACGCCGGGCAGTCCGTCCGCATCCTCGTCGAGGCGGCGGACGCTTCCGGCGCGAGCCTGGTCGAGGCGGCTGTGGACAACGTCACCATCACGGCCTCCTGAGCGGGTGGGGCCCCGTACCGCCCCTGCGGGGCCCCACCACCTGCCGCTGAGCCTGCGCTACCGTCTTAGCGACCACTCCGCAGCGAAGCCGGTGTGAAACCGGCGCTGTCCCGCAACTGTGATGCCCCGCCCGACGGCGGGGACGAGCCAGGTCGCCTGCGGAGGGGTCGCGACACGCGCTCTCGAGGAAGGGCGCCTCGTGGGCGGGGGTACGGAAGTCCTGTCGGCGAAGCACCACACTCCTCGACCGACAGGAGGCCCCATGTTCAGACGTACCCCTCGGCTCTTCGCCGCGACCCTCGCGGTCGCCGCGCTCGCCCTCGGCGCGTGCGCGGAGAAGACCGACGACAAGCCGGCCGCCGGCACCGCGGCCGCCAACTACCCGGTGACGGTCGGCTCGCTCACGCTCGACAAGCGTCCCGAGAAGATCGTGTCGCTGTCGCCCAGCGCCACCGAGATGCTCTTCGCGATCGGCGCCGGCTCGCAGGTGAGCGCCGTCGACGACCAGTCCAACTACCCGGCTGAGGCGCCCAAGAGCGACCTGTCCGGCTTCCAGCCGAACGCCGAGGCGATCGCCGGCAAGAACCCCGACCTGGTGGTGCTCTCCAACGACACCAACAAGATCGTCGACCAGCTCGGCAAGCTCAAGATCCCGGTGTACCTGACCCCGGCGGCGACCACGCTCGACGACTCGTACCAGCAGATCACCGACCTGGGCTCCCTGACCGGGCACGCCGACCAGGCCGCCGACGTCGCCAAGCGGATGAAGGACGACATCGCCAAGCTGGTCAAGGACCTGCCGCAGCGCGCCGAGAAGCTCACCTACTACCACGAGCTGGGCCCGGAGCTGTACAGCGCGACCAGCAAGACGTTCATCGGCTCGATCTACAGCCTCGTCGGCCTGACCAACATCGCCGACCCGGCCGACGCCGACGGCAAGAACGGCGGCTACCCGCAGCTGTCGCAGGAGGTCATCGTCAAGGCCGACCCGGACTTCGTCTTCCTGGCCGACTCCAAGTGCTGCCAGCAGAACGGCGACTCGGTCAAGGCCCGCAGCGGCTGGGCCGGGCTCACCGCCGTCAAGAACAACCAGGTCGTCACGTTGGACGACGACATCGCGTCCCGCTGGGGCCCGCGCGTCGTGGACCTGCTGCGGACGATCATCGACGCGGTCGCCAAGGTGCCCGCGTGACCGTCGTCCGTTGGTGATCGGAACGCCACCGGTGGCCACCCCGACACCTGAGAACCCGCCGGCCGGGACGCGATCCGCGCCCCGGCCCGGCGGGCGCTTCCCGGCTGCTCGTCAGCCCGGTGGACTAACCTCGGCGGCGTCCCGGCCCGCCGGGCTGCGTGCGCGCTGGCTGGTCATCGGTGTCCTCGCGGTGCTCGTCGCGCTCATCGCCGGGGTGTCGCTCGGACCGGTCAGCCTGCCACCGGGCAGCGTCGCCGCCGAGCTGCTCAACCTGATCCCCGGCGTGCACCTCGACAGTGGACTGAACGAGCGGGAAATCGCCATCGTCACCGAACTGCGGCTGCCCCGGGTCGTGCTGGGCCTGCTCGTCGGCGGGCTGCTCGCCCTCGCCGGTGGCTGCTACCAGGGCGTCTTCCGCAACCCGCTGGCCGACCCGTACCTGCTCGGGGTGGCCGCCGGCGCGGGTCTCGCGGTCACTGCGGTGATCGCCCTCGGCGGCGTCGGTCGGCAGGGCGCGATCTCGGGGCTGCCGCTGACCATCCCGCTGGCCGCGTTCGTCGGCTCGCTGCTCGCCGTCACGATGACCTACCTGCTCGGCGCGGCCGGCGGGCGGAGCCGGTCACCGGCGATGCTGATCCTGGCCGGGGTCGCGGTCTCGGCGTTCCTCTCCGCCGGGCAGACGTACCTGCTCCAGCGCCACGCCGACAGCATCCAACCGGTCTACTCCTGGCTGCTCGGACGGCTGGCCACGGCGGGCTGGCACGACGTGCTGCTCGTGCTGCCGTACGCCGCGGTGACCACGGTCGTGGTGCTGCTGCACCGCCGCGAGCTGGACGTCCTCGCGCTCGGCGACGACGAGGCGACGAGCCTCGGCCTGCACCCGCAGCGCTCTCGGTACCTGCTGATCGCCGCCGCGTCCCTGGGCACCGCCGCGGCGGTCTCGGCGACCGGCCTCATCGGCTTCGTCGGCATCATCGTGCCGCACACCGTCCGGCTGCTCGCCGGGTCGAGCTACCGGGTGATCCTGCCACTGTCGCTGCTGTTCGGCGCCGCGTTCCTGGCCCTGACCGACGTGGTCGCCCGTACCGCCGCGGCCCCGGCCGAGGTGCCCATCGGCGTGGTCACCGCCCTGCTCGGCGGCCCGTTCTTCGTCCTCGTGCTGCGGACCGCCCGCCGGGTGCTCACGTGACTCCGGAGGCACCTGCCGTCGAGGTCCGCGCGCTGCACGTCAGCCTGGACGGCACGCCGATCCTCACCGGCGTCGACCTCACCGTCGCCGTCGGCGAGTGGGTCACCGTGATCGGTCCGAACGGCGCCGGCAAGTCGACCCTGTTGCGCGCCGTCGGCGGCCTGCTGCCCGCGCCGGACGCCATCTCCCTCTTCGGTACGCCGAGCGGCGCGCTGCACCGCCGCGAACGGGCCCGGGTGGTGGCGACGGTGACGCAGTCCCCGGTCGTACCGCCCGGCATGTCGGTCCTGGACTACGTGCTGCTCGGGCGCACCCCGTACATCCCGCCGCTCGGCCGGGAGTCGGCCGCCGACGTGACCGCCGTCCACGACGTGCTGGACCGCCTGGACCTCGGCGGCTTCCACCGCCGCGAGCTGGCCACCCTGTCCGGGGGAGAGCGACAGCGCGTCTTCCTGGCCCGGGCGCTCGCCCAGGGCGCGACGCTGCTGCTGCTCGACGAGCCGACCAGCGCGTTGGACATCGGCCATCAGCAGGAGGTCCTGGAACTGGTCGACCAGTTGCGCCGGGCACACGGCCTGACGGTGCTCGCCACCATGCACGACCTCTCCCTCGCCGGCGAGTACGCCGACCGGATGGTCATGCTCGCCGAGGGTCGGGTGGTGGCGACCGGTACGCCGCACGAGGTGCTGACCGAACACCTCCTCGCCACCCACTACCGGGCGAGCGTCCGGGTGCTCCCCGGCACCAACGGCCCCCTGGTGGTCCCCGTCCGCCCCCGCCCCTAACCCGCCTTCCTCCCGCGATCTTGCACTTTCTGTCGTGACACAAGGGGCATTCCCGCTCATGTCGACATTCGAAAGTGCAAGATCGGCGCGATCTCGGGCGTGGCGGCTTGAGGGGTCAGGGGCCCAGGTCGATGACCGAGAAGAGGGCGCCCTGGGGGTCCCGGAGGGCGGCGAACCGGCCGGTCGGGATGTCGCGCGGTGGCACCAGGATGGTACCGCCCAGTTCGGCGGCGCGGGCGGCGGCGGCGTCCGCGTCGGCCACCGCGAAGTACACCGTCCAGTACGCGGGCAGGTCGGCCGGGTAGCCGTCACCGAGCGGCG
Organism: Micromonospora sp. CA-246542; assembly: GCF_050942905.1. Lineage (NCBI taxonomy): Bacteria > Bacillati > Actinomycetota > Actinomycetes > Micromonosporales > Micromonosporaceae > Micromonospora > Micromonospora sp. CA-246542. Next base: position 345,571 of record NZ_CP192040.1, read on the forward strand.
GCATCATCCCGGCGACGATCCGCGCTCCGAGCCGCCACCCCGTGTACGTCATGCCGCCGACCGGCTGCTCGTCCGGCTGCCAGCCGAACACCAGTTCGTAGAAGGCCTTCGCGCCCTCCGGGTCGGGTGTGACCAGCTCGTTCCAGCTCATCGCGCCGGGCACGTTGAACACCTCGGCCCCGGGCATCGCCAGCGGCTGCCAGACGCTGAACGTCGCGCCCGCCGGGTCCGAGAACACGGCCATCCAGCCCCGGTCGAAGACCTCGAACGGCGGTACGACGACCTGCCCGCCGGCCCGTTCGACCCGTCCGGCGGCCAGTTCCGCGTCATCGGTGGCGATGTACGTCGACCAGATCGGCACCTGGTCCTCGATGGCGGGCGGGCCGACGCCGGCCACCGGCCTGCCGTCGAGCAGGAAGACCGTGTAGCCGCCCGCCTCGGGCTCCGGTGTCACCCGTCCGGTCCAGCCGAACAGTTCGGGGTAGAAGCGCCGCGCGTCGGTCAGGTCCGGGGTGGCCAGGTCGGCCCAGCACGGCGTGCCCGGCGGGACGGTGCTCACGTCAAGACCCCTCTCGGCCGGCGGCCACCTGGCGGGCCCCCTGCGGGAATCCTGGCACCGTCCCGCCGTGGCACGGGGCGGAAACAGACGAATCGTCAGCTGAACCGGCGACCCTCGTCCCGCCGGTACGCCCACGCGGCGAGCGCGGCGAGGAGCACGATCCAGACGGCGAGCATGATCATCGCGAGTGGCTGGACGGGATAGTCGCCGACCGCCGACCACATCAGTTCGGCCGCGCCCCGAGTGGGCAGGAACGGCGCGATGGTCTCGATGAACCCGGGCGCGTCGCCCGGTGCGGAGAGCAGCCCGCCGCCGAACGCGAGCGGCAGGAAGACGACCTGCGCCACCACGATCGCCGCCTTGCTGGGCAGCGAGTATCCGATGGCGAGACCCATCAGCGTGAACGGCACCGAGATGACGGCCACGGTGACGGCGGTCAGCAGGAACGCCGGCAGGGTGATCCGGGCCGGGGTGAGCGTCGCGCCGATCACCACGACCGGGATCAACGACAGGTACGTCAACGCGAGGCCGGCCAGCACGCGGCCCGCGAACCGGGGTGCGGGCCCGGCCGGCAGGGTTCGGGTGTACGGACTCCACGGCTGGTCGCGGTCCTCGGCGACGCCGACGCCGTACTGGAAGATGTTCGCGCTCATCACCGAGAAGGTGATCATCGACGCGGTGGCGAAGGTGGCGCCGACCGCGTCGTCGCCGGTGAACGGCACCACGAAGAAGATCATGGCGGCGGCGGGGAAGAAGGCGCTGCCGAAGACGGCCACCGGAATCCGGATGGTCTCCAGAAGCTGGTAGCGGGCGTGGACCAGGGCGAGCTGCACGGTGCGCCTCCTCAGACGGCGGTGGGTTGGCCGCTGGTGGCGGCAGCGGGTGGAGCCTGCGACGGCGTGTCCGTCCCGCCGGTGAGGGCCGTGTCCGTCCCGCCGGTGAGGGCGAGGAACGCCTCCTCCAGCGACGTGGGCCGGACCTCCAGGTCGGTGAAGGCGGCCTGGGAGCGGACCAGCGCCCGGACCAGCTCGTCGGCGTCGGTGGTGAGCAGGTGCAGGCGTCCGTCGACCCGCTCGGCGCGGACGACGCCGGGCAGGTCGGGCAGCTCGTCGGTGACCAGGCTGACCCGCCGTACGCCGACGATGCCGCGTACGGCGTCCACGGTGTCGTCGGCGAGCACCCGGCCCTGCCCGATCACCACCACGCGGCGGGCGAGCGCCTCCACCTCCTCCAGGTAGTGGCTGCTCAACAGCACCGTCCCGCCGTCGTCGTGGAAGGCCCGGATCGCGTCCCACAGGGTGTGCCGGGCGGTGACGTCCAGGCCGGTGGTCGGCTCGTCGAGCAGGACGAGTCGGGGCCGGCCGACGAAGGCCAGCGCCACGGCCAGCCGGCGACGCTGGCCGCCGGACAGTCCGCCGGTCTGCCGCCGGGTGAGGTCGCCCAGGCCGAAACGGTCGAGCAGTTCGCCTCGGGGCACCGGGTCGGGGTAGTGGGCGGAGACGAAGTCGACGACCTCGCCGACCCGCAGCGTGCCTGGGAGGCCGGTCTCCTGCGGGGTGACGCCGATCTGCCGTCGGGCCGCCGGATCGCGTGGATCGCGACCGTTCAACTCGACCCGCCCGGAGGTGGGTCGGCGCAGACCGACCAGCAGGTTCATCAGGGTGCTCTTGCCGGCTCCGTTGGGGCCGAGCAGGCCGACCAGTTCGCCGGCCCGGACCTCCAGGTCGACGCGGTCGAGGGCGAGGACGTCGCCGTACCGGCGGCTGACCTGGTCGGCGCGGGCGAGGGTCATGACTGCTCCTTCGACGCTGTGGAGTCCAGAGGGGAGGGATCGAGCAGGCTGCGGATCGCTTCGGTGTACTCCTCGAACGCCAGCCGACCGCGCCGGCTGAGCCGGATCAGGGTGGCCGGCGTACGTCCACGGTGGGTCTTGCAGATCTCGACGTAGCCGGCGTCCTCCAGCTTGCGCAGGTGGACGGAGAGGTTGCCGGCGGTCATCGCGAGCAGTTCCTGGAGCCGGGGGAACGTGATTCGGTCGCCGTCGCCGAGCGCGGAGAGCGCGGCGACCACCCGCAGCCGTGCCTGGGCGTGGATGACCGGATCGAGGTCGGTCACGAGCGCCCTCGCTGGCGCAGTCGGGCGATCGCCCCGGCGACCAGGATTCCGACGCCGCCGGCCACCGAGATGACCAGCGCGTGCCAACCCGGCCCGGCGATCGCGCCGACCACGTTGATGACGCTGATCCACACGCCGAGACGGAACAGGTCCCGGTCCAGCCAGATCGCACCGCCGGCCATGTGCAGCGCGCCGGTCAGCCCCACCGCAGCGGCCGACCAGAGCAGACCGGCCAGGTCGTGCGGCAGGTGCTCGGACACCCGGCCGACCGCCGCGTAGACGCTCACCGAGCCCAGCGCCCAGGCGCACCCGTACCAGCGGCCACGCACCGCCGAGTCGCCGGACACCTGCCCGTACGCTCGCGCGCCCGCCACCGCCTGGATCACCCCGGCGACGATCAGCAGGGCGAAGAGCATGGTCAGGGGCAGCCAGTCGGGCAGGGCGACCAGCACCCGACCACCCGGGGAGAAGCGCAGGAAGAACAGCCCGAAGCCGACCAACCAGGCCACGCCCCACGGCCAGTAGAGCAGCCGGGCGTCGGGCTGTAGGTGGCGAACGGTGGCCGCCCGCTGGTCGTCGATCAGCCGGAGAGCGGTGGCGGCGTCGGAGGGTGGAAGATCGTCGTCGTCGGGCCCCATGCAAACTACTTTACGATGCAAAGTCGAACCCGTGTGCCCCGCGCGACTGCCCGGTTGCCGACAGAGACGCCGCGCGCTGGCCCGCCGACCGTGCCTGAGGACGCGTTCGGTGTTTGGGGGCGTGCGGCAGGTGTCGACGGTGCCTGAGGACGCGTTCGGTGCTTGGGGGCGTGCGGCAGGTGTCGACGGTGCCTGAGGACGCGCCCGACGCCGGGCATCTGCGAGAGACGGTCTACAGCGGTGCGGGTGCCAGCGGTGTGGCCTGCGGCGCGGTCAGCAACGGCGCGGGCAGCGGTTCGGTGTGCAGCACCGACAACCGGGACACCGCGCGGGTGAGCACCACGTACAGCCGGTGCAGCCCGCGCGGCTCGGCCGCGACGATCGCGGCCGGCTCGACCACCACCACGTGGTCGTACTCCAGGCCCTTGACCAGCGTCGCGGGCACCACGGTGACCCGCTGGGCGGCCGTGACGTCGTCGGCGGTCGCGCTGGCGACGCCGACGGCGGCCAGCGCCGCGCGCAGCCCGTCGACCGCGTCGTCCGCGGCGATCACGCCGACCGACCCGTCGTGCGCGAGCGCCGCGCGCACCTCGGCCACCGTGGCGGCGGTCAGGTCGGCCACGGTACGCACGTCCAGGCCGCCGTCGTGACGCAGCGACTCCGCCGGGGGTACGTCCACCGCGAGCACCGGCAACAGCAGGTTGGCGAAGGCCACGACCGCGGCGGGCACCCGGAAGCCGACCGTCAGCGGGACCACCACTGCGTTCGGTTTGCCCAGGTGTGTCAGGGACTCCCGCCAGTCGGTCGCCGCCCACGGCGCGGTGCCCTGCGCGAGGTCACCGAGGAGCGTGATCGACCCGTGCTCACTGCGCCGGGCGATGGCCCGACACTGCATGGGGGACAGGTCCTGCGCCTCGTCCACCACCACGTGCCCGAACCCGGAAGGCCGCTCCAACAGCCCCGAGGCCTCGTCGACGAGCACCGCGTCCGCGGCGGTCCAGCGGGTGGCCTTCGGGGTACGCGCCGGCTTCGCCCAGACCAGCAGCTCCTGCTCGGCGTCGCTGAGCAGCCCGTCGGCGGCGGCGGCGAGGCGGACCGGGTCGGCGAGCAGGCCGTGCACCAGACCTTCCGGGGTGAGCGCCGGCCAGACCGCGTCCAGGAAGTCCACCACCGGCTGACACCGGCCCATCCGGCGCAGCCACGCGTCGCCCGGCGACTCGGCCCGCCGCGCCTCGGCCTGCCGTTGCAGCAGACTCACGACCCGCGCCCGGACCCGCTCCCGACCGGTGCCGTACGGCAGCCCCTCCCGTCGGGTCTCCTCGACGATCCGGTGCAGCGGCTCCAGCCCGATCCGCCACCGGAACGAGCCGTCGGAGACGGTGATCGAGTCGGTCGGCGTACCAATGTGGGCCTGCACCGCCCTGCGCAGCACGGTCGCCATCCGCGCGTCGTGCTTCAGCGCGGCGGCGGCCGGCGTCTCCACCGCCCGCACCGCAACCCGCGAGATCAGCTCCTCCACGGTGGCCTGCTCGACCTCGACCTCGCCGAGGGCCGGCAGCACCGCCGCGATGTACGACAGGAACGCCCGGTTCGGCCCCACGATCAGCACACCCGCCCGACGCAACCGTTCCCGGTGCAGGTAGAGCAGGTACGCGGCCCGGTGCAGGCCGACGGCCGTCTTCCCGGTGCCCGGTGCCCCCTGCACACAGATCGAGTCGGCCAGGTCGGCCCGGACCAGCTCGTCCTGCTCCGGCTGGATGGTGGCGACGATGTCGCGCATCGGCCCCACGCGCGGTCGCTCGATCTCGGCCGTGAGGATCCGGCTGGCCGTACCCAGCTCCTCGCCCCGATCCAGCCGCTCGTCCTCGAAGCTGGTCAACACCCCGTTGCTGAACCCGAACCGCCGCCGCACCGCGACACCCTGCGGGTCGCGAGCGCTGGCCCGGTAGAACGAGCGGGAGACCGGCGCCCGCCAGTCCAGCACCAGCGGTTCGCCAAGCTCATCGGTGACATGCCGTCGCCCCACGTGGTACCGCCGACCAGCATGCCCGCTGCCGCTGCCGCTGGCGCTGGCGCTGGCGCTGCCGCTGCCGCTGCTGCCGCTGCCGCCGCTGCCGCTAACGCTGCCGCTGCTGCCGCTGGCGCTGCTGGCGCTGCTGGCGCTGCTGGCGCTGCCGGCGCTCCTGGCGCTGCTGCCGCTGTCGCTGCGGCGGTCGCCGGGGCTGCCGGCACTCCTGCTTGCGCTGCTGCCGCTGGCCGGGTTGCTGGTGGTCGGGCTGTTGCTGGTTGCCTGCGTCGGGCCGGTTGCGGTGTCCTCGTCTGGTGCTTGTCCGCCGAATTCGAGGCGGCCGAAGAACAGTGGAGTGGTGGGGTCGTCGGCCAGTTCGGCGACCCGGCGGGCGAGTGTGCGGCCGAGGGTCTCCGCCGCGTAGGGGTCGCCGGCGACCTGGGCGCCGGTGGAGAAGAGGGCTTCGGCCCGCTCCCGCATCCGCCGCAGGGCCGCGCGCGAGGTGGCCAGGTGAGTGCGTTCGGCCGCGAGATCCGTGTCGAGATCCGTGTCGAGGTCAGGTGCGGGCATGCTGACGTCCCATCGTTCACATCTGCTGCTCGCTCGCGTTTCCGGGGGCGGATGGCCGACCTCCCGGCGCGACGACGTCCGTTGCGGTGCAGCTCACCTCGGCCGTCAAGCGGGCTGCAACCCTATGCCTTTCTCGCCACCCCTTCCACCGAATTACCGAGCCAACCACCCGGACGAGTCGGCGCGTCGTGGACTTGAGTGACAGCTACGCCCGAGCCCGCGCTACAGCGGGGCCGCGTGTCGGGGTCGAGCTCTGAGCGGGAGCGTCGCCTTGTCGTGGCGTTCCCCGAACACGTGCTCACGAAGGACGAGCACGTCGTGCTGTGGGTGCCGTGACGGGTGGCGGGATGAACCGCTTGTGCTCAGCAGCGCCGGTGGTAAAGGTTGCGGCGTGGGGCGCGCAGCGGGTCCAGCCAGGCGGGCGGGAGGAATTCGGGCTGGCCGTCCGACGCGATGCGGACGGCCCAGTCGCCCTGATGCAGAAGCCGGTGATGATGCCCGCAGAGCAGGACCGCGTTGCCCAGGGTCGTGGTGCCGCCGTCGGCCCAGTGGCGCACATGGTGGCCGTCGCACCAACGGGATGGCCGGTCGCAGCCGGGAAAGGCGCAGCCGCCGTCGCGTAGCACCAGCGCGCGCCGCAGCGGACCGGTGAAGAGTCGGCGCTGACGCCCGACGTCCAGGATCTGGCTGTTGCCGTTCAAGACTGCCGGCAGCACGGCGGCATCGCAGGCCAGGCGGCGGACCGCGCCCGGCGTGAGACGCACCCCGGTGTCCAGGGTGCCCGCGCCGACCTCGTTGACCAGCGCGTCGAGTGCCATGGTGACGACCAGTTGCGGCCGGTCTCCACCGTTGTCGGGCAGGTGGCCGGTGCGCAGTGCCAGCCGGCAGATCTCGCCGAGTGCGTCGGCTCTGCGTTGGCCCGGGCTGCGGTCGTCGTGCTCACCGGCCGGAGCGCAGAGCGGATCGATGGCCTCCCGCAGCAGGCTCGCGGTCTCGGTGTCGAGGTTGCCGGTGAGGCGTACCTGCCCGTCCTTCGGCTCCGAGAGGGTGACGTGCCGGCGAGCCTCGGCCCGTTCGGCGGCCCGGTCGAGGGCCGCCAGCTCGGCCTCGTCGGCCAGGTCGGGCGCGACGTGCGCGAGGACGCGTTCGCCGAGGCGACTCAGGGTGGTCGGATCGAAGCGGTCGGCCCAGGCGAGCAGCAACTCGGTGGCTTTGTCCGCCACCTCCGGGCCGGCCTCGACGGGGAGATCCGCGATCGTCTCCGCCACGACCTTGCCCTGTTCAACGGTGAGGCTGCCGTCGAGCAGGGCGGTGCGGACCGTCGGCGGCGCCGCGTCGATGGTGGCGGCGAGCTGGACCAACTGGCGGGCCGACCGCCCGGACAACCGCAGCCGCTCCCGTAACCAGACGGCGGTCGACGATGCGCCCTGGGCGACCGCGAGACCACGGCCGTCGAGCTCGCGCACGAGAGCGAGCTGGATGGTTGCCAGGCGCTGCGCCAGGGCGTGCGACGCCTCCAGCGCCGCGAGCAGTTCGTCGTCGGGAAGGGCCCACGGCGCGGTATCGGCGCAGGCGTCGACACCGCCACCCGCCTGCGCCAACGCCCTCAACATGGACCAACACTAGAACAGGTGTACGACACTTTCGTTCCGAAGGGCCGCCCTGTGGACAACCTTTTTCGGCGGCACCGCATCTCCGCCGCGCGGTCCTGCGCCGCGCGGCCATGACGCCCCATATGCCCCGTGACGCGTGGCGGCACGGCCTCACCCTGTGTGGCGGACGCGGCGGTGCGGCGTTTCGGTCGTCGCGCGGGCGACCCGCCGGCCCGACGGTGACGTGGCTGGCCGAGGCCCGTAGGGCGGGTGAACGCGCAGCCCACCGAACGTGGGTGGCCGGCTGTGACGTCGTCGGAGCGCCCGCGATCGGGTGGGGTCGGGTGCGGGGTTGGCCACTCCGGGCCGGCCCGCCGGGCTGGATCCCGAGGCCGGGGATACGGTCGGGTCATGGTTGAGCGCGTCGCACGCCCGCGGGTCGGGCACATCCAGTTCCTGAACTGCCTGCCGATCTACTGGGGCCTGATGCGCTCGGGCAGCCTGCTCGACGTCGACCTGCACAAGGACTCCCCGGACCGGCTGAGCGCGGCGCTGGTGGCCGGCGACCTCGACATCGGTCCGATCACGCTGATGGAGTACCTGAAGCACACCGACGAGCTGCTCCTCCTGCCGGACCTGGCGGTCGGCAGCGACGGGCCGGTGCTCTCGGTCAACATGGTCTCCACGCGGCCCCTCGCCGAGCTGGACGGCGCCCGCGTGGCGCTCGGCTCGACGTCGCGGACCGGCGTGATGCTGGCGCAGTTGCTGCTCACCGAGCGGTACGAGGTGCGGCCCGAGTACTTCCGCTGCCCTCCGGACCTCACCCAGATGCTGCTGGAGGCCGACGCCGGGGTCCTGATCGGGGACGTGGCGCTGCGGGCGTACTACGAGGCTCCGTTGCGGGGCCTCACCGTGACCGATCTGGGGCAGGCCTGGCGGGACTGGAGCGGGCTGCCGATGGTCTTCGCCGTCTGGGCGGTCCGCCGCGACTTCGCGGCCGCGCACCCGGGCCTGGTCAAGGAGGTGCACGAGGCGTTCCTGCGCTCGCGCGACCTCTGCCTCTCCGAGCTGGACCAGGTCGCCGAGGCGGCGGCGCGTTGGGAGGCGTTCGACGCCGCGACGCTGGCCACGTACTTCCGGGCCCTGGACTTCTCGCTCGGCGAACGGCAGGTCGCCGGGCTGCGCGAGTTCGCCCGGCGGGTCGCCGCGCTCGGCGAGGTCCCGGCACTGCCCGCCGACGGCCCGGAGTTCTTCGCCGGCTGATCACCCGGCGGGTCCGAGAGGAAGCCGCCGTGCCGCGAAGCCGCCGTGCCGCGAAGTCGTCGCGCCGCGAAGTCGCCGTGCCGCGAAGTCGCCGTGCCGCAAAGCCGCCGTGCCGTGGAAGCTTCGTGCCGCGAAGCCGTCGCGCCGCGAAGCCGTCGCGCCGCGAAGCCGTCGCGCCGCGAAGCCGTCGCGCCGCGAAGTCGCCGTGCCGCGAAGGACGCTGAGCGCCGCGAAATGGACGGAGCGCCGCTCTGCAGGACAGAGCGGCGCTCGGATGCGGAAGGGCAGCCGCCGTCAGGTGCCGGGGCGCAGCAGCGCCTCGGTGATCTTCTGGCAGTTCTTCATGCCGTACTCGTAGCCCATGTTGATCGGGTAGCGGACCATCACGCCCATCGTCCAGGTGTCGCCGATGGCCAGGCAGTTGATGTGCATCTCCTGCTCGGCGGTCCGGTCGATCCACCCGTTCTTGATGGCGATCTGCTTCTGCTGCGCGGGCGGGAACGCCTTACGGATGCCGAAGTCTCCCGCGCCCCGGACCAGCTTCATCTCGTTGAGCAGCCACTTGGTCCACTTCGGCCCGGCGGCGGTGCCGGTGGCGATGCAGTTGCCCAGTCGCGCGGTGTCGCGGGGGGAGAGCGCGGTACGGGACCAACCCTTGTCCGGGGCGACGCTGCTGTCGGTCAGCTTGCACATGGAGAGCAGCCGCCGGATCGAGGCGTCCCGGCCGACCGAGTTGTAGAACTGCTCGGCCCGCGTGTTGTCGCTGTCCCGGATGATGCGGGTGGCGTCGGCGAGCTTCGCGTCGCTCGGTGTCTGGCCGGCCTCGGCGGTGCGGCGCAGGTAGTCGGCGACGATCCAGGACTTGATCAGCGAGGCGGTGGTGCTGGTCTCGCCCATGTTCTTCGAACCGATGATCTTTCCGGTCCGGCGGTCGAGGACGCTCCAGGAGTACCAGCCCTCGATGTCGAGGTCGAGGTTCTTGGCCTGGAACGGCAGCGGCGTCAGCGAAGGGCTGGGGCTGGGGCTCGGCGGGGCCGGCTGGCGGGCGCTGCGGTCGGTGGCCGCGTTGGTGGACCGGTCGCTGGTCGTCGCGTCGGAGTCACCCCACTTGGCGGCGGCGGCCGACTCGAACGGCGACCCGGGCAGCAGGCGTAGCGAGACCAGCACCAACCCGATGAGGATGACCGCGACGGCGATCAGGCGCAGCGGCGAGGTCTCGCCCCCACCGCGTCGATCGGCCCGCCGGTTCCCGGCCATCAGAGCTTCCCGACCGGTTGCTGCGGCACCTTGAGCGCGGCGCCGGGCTGCGGGGTGACCAGTTGGGTGGCGACGCTGGCGCAGACCTTCGCGCCGTAGCTCAGCCCTAGCTTGATCGAGTAGCGCAGCATCACCGCGAGACTCCACTTTCCGTTGACCGCGAGGCAGTTGACGTGCCAGTTTCCGTCGGAGGCAATCGGTGTCCAGCCGTTCTTCATGCTGACCGGCCCCTGCGCGGTGATCGACTTGGGTAGACCGTCGATGATCCCCCAGCGGCCGCCACCGGAACTGGCCTTCTGTGCGTCGGTGGTGCCCCGGACCTTGGCCATCTGGTCCAGCACCCACTTGGTCCACTTCGGGCCGGCGGCCTTACCGTCGGCGATGCAGTCGCCGAGCCGGACGGCGTCGCGCGGGGACATCCGGGTGAAGCTCCAGTAGCCGGTGTAGGGCTCGGTGTTGCCGCGCTTGGTGTCGGTCAGGCCGCAGATTTTGATCGCCCGCTGGATCACCGGGTCCGGGATGCTGCTCTTCGACGGCTTGTACGACCCGCCTGCGGCGGCGTAGACCTTGTTGGCCGCGGCGTCGTTGCTGTCGATGATGGCGAGGCTGGCCGCCTGCTTCAGCCCGGCCGGCGGCTCCCGGTCCTTGAGCTGGCGCAGGTAGTCGGAGACGATCCACGCCTTGATCATCGATTCGGTGGAGCTGGTCGCGCTCATGTTCGACGATCCGGAGACCTTGCCGGTCTTCCGGTCGAGCAGCGCCCACGAGAAGAATTCGCCCTTGAACGCCACCGACACGCGGCTCGCGGCCAGCGTCGGAGGTGGTGGCGGGGCCGGCGCGGGCGCGGCGACACTGCTGGTGGTGCCGCCACCACCGCCGCCTTCGCCGGCGTCGCTGGACAGTCGGGCGTACGCGGTGGGGACCAGTAGGACGCCACCGAGAATCACCGCCACGACGGCGAACACCATGGTCACGCGAGATCGCATGAGTTGGGTGAGCTCCAGATGTCAGGGCCGGGGGGACCGGCTTCGTTGTCCGGGGCGACCGGTGCGTGCGCCGAGGCCGGGGGAGATGGCCTCTGTGGAGCCGGCGTGGGGGCAGCCGATCGTGTGACCGGCAGAAGTCTACGTCCGGACGCGCCGATCGCCAGAGGTCGACACCAGGCAACGTGCGAAATCGGGAGAAAGTCCCGATGCTTTGCGGCTTATGAGAGGTTTGACCTCCTTTCCGTGAGCCACGTCATAAACGCCGACGTCGCGGTGGGTAGCGGAGACCCGCCCATCGGTGACGGAACGTCACTCGGGTTTCCTGTTACACCCCCTAGTGCATTCGGGCGCAAGCTGTAACACTTGTCCTCATGTATGGCAACGACTTCTCCGCACCCGGCGACGCACCGGACGCGCCCGGCGCGGGCCTGCTCGGCGAGGTCGAAGCGGCCGAGGCCGAGCTGCGCGCCGCCGCCGCTCGTCAACGGCGTGGCGGCCCGGCGCCGGACGAGGATCTGGCGGCCTACTTCACCGAGGTGGTCGACGCGGAGCAGAAGATCGAGCCGCGCGACTGGATGCCCGAGGCGTACCGGCGGACGCTGATCCGGCAGATCGCGCAGCACGCCCACTCCGAGATCATCGGCATGCAGCCCGAGGGCAACTGGATCAGTCGGGCGCCCTCGCTCAAGCGCAAGGCGATCCTGCTGGCCAAGGTGCAGGACGAGGCGGGCCACGGCCTCTACCTCTACGCCGCCGCCGAGACTCTCGGCATCAGCCGCGACGAACTGGTCCGGCTGCTGCTCGACGGCCGGCAGAAGTACAGCTCGATCTTCAACTACCCCACCCTGACCTGGGCCGACGTGGGTGCGATCGGTTGGCTGGTGGACGGTGCGGCAATCGTCAACCAGGTGCCCCTGTGCCGCTGCTCCTACGGGCCGTACGCCCGGGCGATGATCCGGGTCTGCAAGGAGGAGTCGTTCCACCAGCGCCAGGGGTACGAGATCCTGCACACCCTCGCGCACGGCACCCCGGCGCAGAAGGCCATGGCCCAGGACGCGGTCGACCGCTGGTGGTACCCGTCGCTGGCCATGTTCGGTCCGCCGGACGGTGACTCCACCCACTCCGCCCAGTCGATGGCCTGGAAGATCAAGCGCTTCTCCAACGACGACCTGCGCCAGCGCTTCGTCGACATGTGCGTCGGGCAGGCGGAGATCCTCGGGCTGCGCATCCCCGACGACGACCTGCGCTGGAACGAGGAGCGGCAGGCGTACGACTACACGCAGCCCGACTATGACGAGCTGATGCAGGTCATCAAGGGCAACGGGCCGTGCAACCGGGAGCGGATGGCGCACCGCCGGGCCGCCCACGCCGACGGCGCATGGGTACGCGAGGCCGCCGCGGCGTACGCCGCCAAGCGAGCCGACACGAGGGAGAAGGTGGCCGCGTGAGCAACGAACACTCGCCTCTGTGGGAGGTCTTCGTCCGGGCGCGGCGGGGCCTGTCGCACACGCACGTCGGCAGCCTGCACGCCCCGGACGCCGAGCTCGCCCTGCGCAACGCCCGTGACCTCTACACCCGCCGCCAGGAGGGCGTGTCGGTCTGGGTGGTGCCGGCGGGCGCGATCACCGCGTCCAGCCCGGACGAGAAGGACGCCTTCTTCGACCCGGCCGCCGACAAGGTCTACCGCCACCCCACCTTCTACGAGGTACCGGACGGGGTGGCGCACCTGTGAACGGGCCCTTCGCCTTCACTCTCGGCCTGGGTGACGACGCGCTGGTCGCCGCGCAGCGGCTGGCCGAGTGGGCGACCCGCGCGCCGGAGATGGAAGAGGACGTCGCGCTCGCCAACATCGCCCTCGACCAGCTCGGCGCGGCCCGGCTGCTGCTGTCGTACGCGGGTGAGCTGGAAGCCGCGGGTCGGGACGAGGACGCGCTCGCGTACCTGCGCGACGACCGCGAGTTCCACAACGTGCTCCTGGTCGAGCTGCCCAACGGCGACTTCGCGGTGACCATGGCGAAGCTGTTCTTCCTGGCGGCGTACCAGGTGCCGCTCTACACCGCGCTCGCCGGCTGCGCCGACGAGCGGCTGGCCGCGATCGGCGCGAAGGCGCGCAAGGAGTCCGCGTACCACCTGGACCACGGCGCGCTGTGGGTGAAGCGGCTCGGTGACGGCACCGAGGAGTCGCACCGCCGGATGCAGGAGGCCGTGGACCACGTCTGGCCGTACACCCACGAGCTGTTCGCGGCGGACCCGGCGGCGCCGGTCGATCCGGCGGGTCTGCGGCCGGCGTTCGACGAGGTCGTCGGTCCGGTGTTGGCCGAGGCGACGCTCACCCGTCCCGAGCGCGGCTGGGCGCCGACCGGCGGGCGGGCCGGTGTGCACACCGAGCACCTGTCCTACCTGCTGGCCGAGATGCAGGTGCTGCACCGCGCCCACCCGGGGGCGCAGTGGTGAGCGCGGGAGCGACCGCACAGCGGAGTCGGACCGACGCGTGGACGGCGGCGGCGAGCGTGGTGGACCCGGAGATCCGGGTGATCACCATCGACGAGCTGGGGATCCTCCGCGAGGTCGAGCAGGATCGGATCACCGGTCGGGTCGTCGTCACCATCACCCCGACCTACACCGGCTGCCCCGCCATGGACGTCATCCGGGCCGACGTGCGCCGTGCCCTGGCGAAGGCCGGTTACCCGGACGTCGACGTGCGAACGGTCTACAGCCCACCGTGGAGCACCGACTGGATCTCCGACACCGGGCGGGCCAAGCTCGCGTCCGCCGGGATCGCCCCGCCCGCCCCGGCGTCCGCCCCGGGCGTGGTGGCGCTGACCCTCGCGGTCCGCTGCCCGCTCTGCGGCTCGCCGGAGACCGAGCAGGTCAGCCGGTTCGGCTCGACGGCCTGCAAGGCGTTGTGGCGCTGCCGCTCCTGCTCCGAACCCTTCGACCACCTGAAGGCGCTGTGACAGTCACCATCACCCGGCCGGTCCGTCGTCGGCCGGCCTTCCACCCGCTGCCGGTCGCGGCCGTCGACCGGCTCACCGACGACTCCGTGGCGGTCACCTTCGCCGTACCCGAGGAGTTGCGGGAGACCTTCGCCTTCCAGGCGGGGCAGCACCTGACGGTGCGGCGGGTGACCGACGACGGCGAGGACGTGCGCCGGTCGTACTCCATCTGCTCCACCCCCGACGACCTGGCCCGGCGCGGCCGGCTGCGGATCGGGGTGCGGGAGGTTCCCGGCGGCGCCTTCTCGGCCTTCGCGTGCGGCGCGCTGCGCGGCGGCGACACGGTCGAGGTGCTGCCCCCGCTTGGCGCCTTCACCACGGCGTTCGCGCCGGACCGGGTCCGCCACTACGGCGCGGTCGTCGCCGGCTCCGGCATCACGCCGGTGCTCGGGCTGGTCGCGACGGCCCTGGCCGTCGAGCCGGCCAGCACCTTCACCCTGGTGTACGGCAACCGCACGGCGAACACCGTGATGTTCGCCGAGGAGTTGGCCGACCTGAAGGACCGGTTCCCGGCCCGGCTGCATCTGGTGCACGTGCTGTCCCGGGAGCAGGGCGAGTCGCCGTTGCTGTCCGGACGGATCGACGCCGAACGGTTGGGGCGCCTGCTGGGCACCATCGTCCCGGGCGAACTGATCGAGGAGTGGTTCCTCTGCGGGCCGTACGGCATGGTGGTCGACGCCCGGGAGGTGCTGGCCGCGCGGGGTCTGCCGGAGTCGGCCGTGCACACCGAACTGTTCCACGTCGACGCGCCGCCCGAGCCGGTGGCGCGTCCCGCCGAGCAGTCGGGCGTCGGGACGGACGTCACCATCGTGCTGGACGGCCGCTCGTCGAGCTTCACGATGGGCCGGGAGCAGCGGGTGCTGGACGCCGCGTTGAAGGTGCGCGGCGAACTGCCGTACGCCTGCAAGGGCGGGGTCTGCTCGACCTGCAAGGCGAAGGTCGTCGACGGGTCGGTCACGATGGCCCGCAACTACGCCCTGGAGCCGGACGAGGTGGCCGCCGGCTACGTGCTGACCTGCCAGTCCAGCCCGACCACCGACAAGCTCACGGTCGACTACGACGCATAATCCCCGCGCCCCGCCCCCGCCCCCGTCCGCGTCGATCTTGCGGTTTCGGTCGTCGAGATGCGTGGAATGCCCTGTGTGTTGCGACAGAAAGTGCAAGATCGCGGTGAGGGGCGGTTTGCGGAGCGAATCACAACCATGAACACCCCTCCCGGAAGGGGCGCGTCGGCGACGTAGGCTCGGGGTTGTGACGGTGAGCCGGGAGATCGACGACATCCTGCAGCGTGGCGCGGACGGCGGGCGGATCACGCCCGAGGAAGCCCTGCTGCTCTACACCGAGGCGCCCTTCCACGCGTTGGGCGAGGCGGCGGACGCGGTGCGCCGGCGGCGCTATCCGGACAACGTCGTCACCTACCTGATCGATCGCAACATCAACTACACCAACGTCTGCGTGACGGCGTGCAAGTTCTGCGCGTTCTACCGCGCCCCCAAGCACTCCGAGGGGTGGACGCACCCGACGGAGGAGATCCTGCGTCGCTGCGGCGAGGCGGTCGAGCTGGGCGCGACCCAGGTGATGCTCCAGGGCGGGCACCACCCGGACTACGGCGTCGAGTACTACGAGGAGCTGTTCTCCTCGGTCAAGCAGGCGTACCCGCAGCTCGCGATCCACTCGATCGGGCCGAGCGAGATCCTGCACATGGCCAAGGTCTCCGGCGTCAGCCTGGACGAGGCCATCGCCCGCATCAAGGCCGCCGGCCTCGACTCGATCGCCGGCGCCGGCGCGGAGATGCTGCCCGAGCGCCCGCGCCGGGCCATCGCCCCCCTCAAGGAGTCGGGCGAGCGCTGGCTGGAGGTCATGGAGCTGGCCCACCGGCAGGGTGTCGAGTCGACCGCGACCATGATGATGGGCACCGGCGAGACGCACGCCGAGCGGATCGAGCACCTGCGGATGATCCGCGACGTGCAGGACCGTACGGGCGGGTTCCGGTCGTTCATCCCGTGGACGTACCAGCCGGAGAACAACCATCTCAAGGGTCGTACGCAGGCGACCACGCTGGAGTACCTGCGGCTGGTCGCGGTGGCCCGGCTCTTCTTCGAGACCGTGCCGCACCTCCAGGCGTCCTGGCTGACCACCGGCAAGGACGTCGGGCAGCTCGCCCTGCACATGGGCGTGGACGACCTCGGCTCGATCATGCTGGAGGAGAACGTGATCTCCTCCGCCGGTGCCCGGCACCGCTCCAACCTGCACGAGCTGATCGGCATGATCCGCTCTGCCGACCGGATCCCGGCCCAGCGCGACACCCTCTACAACCGGCTGGCGGTGCACCACACGCCGGCCGACGACCCGACCGACGAGCGGGT
Organism: Micromonospora sp. CA-246542; assembly: GCF_050942905.1. NCBI lineage: Bacteria > Bacillati > Actinomycetota > Actinomycetes > Micromonosporales > Micromonosporaceae > Micromonospora > Micromonospora sp. CA-246542. The sequence continues at coordinate 361,921 of NZ_CP192040.1, forward strand.
GGTCTCGCACTTCTCCTCGATCGCGCTGCCGGGCGGCGGCGCGGGCCGGTCGCTGCCGCTCGTCGAGGTCAACTGAGGTACGTCGCGGCCGGCCGTTCGGCTGACCGGGGATCCTGCTTCCGCTTGCGTCCACTCGGCGGTACGGATCCTCCCGGTGGGCTCGCCGGCGCATAGCCCGGTGTGGGTCTGGTGGAGATGATCGCCGACGGATAGCGTGCGGCCGTCTGGCTGAGGCGCGTCCTCCATCGGCCCATGAGGGTCGTTCACATAACGCACGGCGGTACGGGCGGGATGGGTGACCATCCCGCCCGATCCGTGTGCCGGGTCCAGGCCGGACGGTTGAAAACCCGCCGCCACGCTGGCGTGGGAGATCGACCTCCGATAACGTCCGCTCGTTCGGCGCAACCGATCCAATTTTCTTCCCTACCCCCGGGGGACTGATGACAGCGTTCCACCGCTCGGCCCTGGTCCGTGCCGGCGTCGTGGCCCTGCTCGCGGCCGGTGGCGTGGCCACCGTCGCCGCCCCGGCGCAGGCCGCCGACCAGGCCGACCTGGCCCTGGTGCCGCTCAGCTACGAGCTGGCTCAGGGCGTCAAGGCGGCCAAGGCCAAGCCGTTCAAGTTCCAGGTCGACAACACCCGAAGCACGGTCGACGCCAAGGACGTCCGGGTCACCGTGGAGACGAAGGGCCTGAAGAACCGCAAGGTCGGTGTCATCGCGCCGGACGGCTGCGACCTCAAGGGCACGACGTTCACCTGCCTGCTCGGCGACCTGGCCGCCGGCACCACGGAGGACTTCGGTATTCCGATCTTCTCGACCGGCGGTCGTGGCGACGCCGGCACGCTGGTGGTCAGCATCAGCTCGGCCACCGCCGACCCGAACCCGCAGGACAACAAGGTGCGGCACGACATCACCGTCGCCAAGCCGGGTTACGACCTGACGACCTGGGTGCAGGACGTCTACGCCGACGTGACGGTGGACGGCGACGAGGCGGGCGAGTCCGGCCTCAAGCCGGTCAAGCGGGGCGACACCGCGCCGCTGGACTGGGCGCTCTACAACGACGGCAGCAAGAAGGCGACCGGCGTGGCGTACGGGATCACGCTGCCGGCCGGCGTCACCTTCGCCAAGCTGCCGGACGGCTGCGTCGAGCAGCCGCTGGGCGGGTTCGCCAACGCCTACTGCGAGGACAGTGGCGTCGTGCTGAAGCCCGGGCAGTTCTACACGGGCGACGTCCGGGTGAAGATCGGCGAGGACGTGACCGAGCCGGTGCTCCGGCCCGGATTCGTCTGGGCCGCTGGTCTCGAGGCCACCCAGGGCAGCCCCGAGGAGGAGCCGCGGGAGGCTTCCGGCGCGCAGCGCCGGGCGTTCACCGAGACCGACGAGGTGGACAACACCGCGCAGTTCGACGTGTTCGTCGACCTGAGCGCGCAGCCGACCCCGACTCCGACCGTCACGCCGACGCCGACCGCGACTCCGACTCCGGGCGGCACGACGACGCCGGGCACGAGCACGTCGCCGACCGCGGGCGGTGGCTCCGGCGGCGGTGGATTGCCGGTCACCGGTGTGCAGGCCGGCCTGATCGGCGGCATCGGTGGTCTGATCCTGCTCGCGGGCGGGGCGCTGCTGGTGCTCTCCCGCCGCCGCAAGGTCGTCATGGTCGCTCCCGGCGACGAGAAGTCGACCGACTGACACGGGTATGACACGAGGGCGGGGTGGGCGACCACCCCGCCCTCGCGCATGTCGGCGGCGCCGAACATCGTGGGGTACGCGGACCCAGCGGCCGAGGGCTCGCGCGGGGCTGGCAGAGTGGACGGGGTGAGCCGTACCCCGCAGGGCCAGCGCGCCAGTCTCGACAAGCAGCCGCACGAGGTCGCCGCGATGTTCGACGGCGTGGCCGAGCGCTACGACCTGACCAACACCGTGCTCGCCTTCGGGCAGGACCGCTCCTGGCGGCGGGCCACCCGCGCGGCCCTGGGGCTGCGACCGGGTGAGCGGGTGCTGGACGTGGGAGCGGGCACCGGTGTGTCGACCCGTGAGCTGGCCCAGTCCGGGGCGTACGCGGTCGGGGCGGACCTGTCGCTGGGCATGCTCCAGGTCGGCAAGCGGGTGCGTCCCGAGGTGCCGTTGCTGGCCGGCGACGCGCTGCGGCTGCCGTTCGCCGACGCGAGCTTCGACGCGGTGACCATCTCCTTCGCCCTGCGGAACGTCAACGACACCGACGCGGCGCTGCGCGAGCTGGCCCGGGTCACCCGGCCGGGAGGCCGGCTGGTGGTGTGCGAGTTCAGCACCCCGGTCAATCCGGTCTTCCGGACGGTGTACCTGTCGTACCTGATGCGGTCGCTGCCGGTGGTGGCCCGCGCGGTGTCGAGCAACCCCGACGCGTACGTCTATCTGGCCGAGTCGGTCCGGGCGTGGCCGGACCAGGCGGCGCTGGCCGGGCGGGTGGCCGCGGCGGGGTGGGGTCGGGTGGCGTGGCGCAACCTGACCGGCGGCGTGGTCGCGCTGCACCGGGCCGTCCGCGCGTAGCCCGGCGAGACGTCCGCGCGTGGCACGCGAGACGTTTGCGCGTTTCAGGAATATCCGACTTTAGTCCACTTTGCGCCGTACGCTCGTCCGCATGACCGGAGCAGACCCGGCGAGCCCGGTGGCCGCCACCGACGACGACGCGGCCGAACTCATCACGCAGTTGCGCGCGCTGGCCGGCGCGGACCCGGCGGACGTCCGGCAGGTGGTCGCGGAGGTGCTGGCCGCCCTGGACCGCGCGGCGGGCGGCGCGCTCCGGGAGCATCTGCCGGAGACGATCCGGGTCGACGCCGGCCTGGACGCGCCCAGCCCGGCCTGACAGTCGGCTGCTGTGGACGGTCGTCGGCTGTCACATCGGCGAGTTAGGTACCCCTGATCCTGCGCAGGTATGACGCCGGTCATACACTCGTCCCGTCTGGCTTGTGAAGCATTTCACGAGCGTGCGGGAGGAGGCGCGAATGACCGCGGTGGAACACGACGCCGATGTCATCGTCGTTGGCGCCGGTCCCGGTGGATCGGCAACTGCGTACCACCTGGCCCGGCACGGCGTACGGGTCCTGGTGTTGGAGAAGACCGAGTTCCCCCGGGAAAAGGTCTGCGGTGATGGACTGACCCCGCGTGCGGTGCGCCAGCTCATCCGGATGGGCGTGGACACCTCGCCCGAGGCCGGCTGGCTGCACAACAAGGGTCTGCGGGTCATCGGCGGCGGCGTACGCCTGGAACTGGACTGGCCGGAGCTGGCGAGCTTCCCGAACTACGGGCTGGTCCGTACCCGGCTGGACTTCGACGACCTGCTCGCCCAGCGCGCGGTCGCGGCCGGCGCCAAGCTGCGGACCAACGTCAACGTGCTGGGCCCGGTGCTCGACGACGACGGTCGGGTGACCGGCGTCGAGGCCGAGGTGGGCCCCGGCAAGGAACCCACCACCTTCCACGCCCCGCTGGTCGTGGCCGCCGACGGTGTCTCCGGCCGGTTCCCGCTCGCGCTCGGGCTGGCCAAGCGGGAGGACCGGCCGATCGGCGTGGCCGTCCGCCGCTACTACCACTCGCCGGCCAAGCACGACGACGACTACCTGGAGTCGTGGTTGGAGCTGCGCAGCAAGGACAGCGGCGACAACCTGCTGCCCGGGTACGGCTGGATCTTCGGGCTCGGCGACGGGCGGGTCAACGTCGGCCTCGGCGTGCTCAACTCGTCGTCCGCGTTCGGCAAGACCAACTACCGCCGGCTGCTCACCGACTGGCTGGCCAACACCCCCGCCGAGTGGGGGATGACCGACGAGACCAACGCGGACGGCCCGATCCTCGGCGCCGCCCTGCCGATGGGCTTCAACCGGGTGCCGCACTACACCCGCGGCGTCCTGCTGGTCGGCGACTCCGGCGGCATGGTCAACCCGTTCAACGGCGAGGGCATCGCGTACGCGATGGAGTCCGGCGAACTGGCCGCGGAGGTGGCGGTGCAGGCGCTCGCGCGTCCGGCCGGACCGGAGCGGGAGCGGGCGCTGCTGGCGTACCCGAACGAGCTGAAGGCCCGCCTCGGTGGCTACTACCGGCTCGGCGGCATCTTCGTGAAACTGATCGGCCGTCCGGAGATCATGCGGATCGCCACCAAACACGGCATGCCCCATCCGACGCTGATGCGTTTCGTGCTCAAGTTGCTGGCCAACCTGACCGACCCCCGGGGTGGGGACGCGATGGACCGGGTCATCAATGCGATGACGAAGGCGGCGCCAGCCGTCTAGTTGGGACGGCATCGGTGCTGGTCACAGCCTCGACGCCGACAAAGATCGACCCCCGCCGGCAGCCACCGCGAGGGACGTGAATAGTGTGATTTTCGTCAAGCACTGACGGCAGGGAAGGACGAGCAGGAGAAAACGATGTCGCTCTCGCCTTACGCACCGATCATCGGGCTGTTCGCCCTCGCCGCGGCGTTCTCGCTGTTCTCCGTCGGCGCCGCCCGCTTCGCCGGTCCCCGTCGTTACAACAAGGCCAAACTCGAGGCGTACGAGTGCGGCATCGAGCCCAGCCCGCAGCCGGTCGGCGGTGGGCGGTTCCCGATCAAGTTCTACCTGACGGCGATGCTCTTCATCGTCTTCGACATCGAGATCATCTTCCTCTACCCCTGGGCGGTCTCGTTCGACGCTCTGCCGATCTTCGGCTTCGTGGAGATGGTCCTGTTCATCGTCGCGGTCTTCGTCGCGTACGCCTACGTGTGGCGTCGCGGCGGCCTGGACTGGGACTGAGGAAGGAACGTCAGATGGGCATCGAGGAGAAGCTCCCCGCCGGCGTCCTGCTCACCTCGGTGGAGAAGCTGGTCAACTGGTCCCGGAAGTCGTCCGTGTGGGGCGCGACCTTCGGCCTGGCCTGCTGCGCCATCGAGATGATGGCGGCCGGTGGTCCGCACTACGACATGGGCCGCTGGGGCATGGAGGTCTTCCGGGCCTCGCCCCGGCAGGCCGATCTCATGATCGTGGCCGGCCGGGTGAGCCAGAAGATGGCGCCGGTGCTGCGCCAGATCTACGACCAGATGGCCGAGCCCCGCTGGGTGCTCTCGATGGGCGTCTGCGCCAGCAGCGGCGGCATGTTCAACAACTACGCCATCGTGCAGGGCGTCGACCACGTCGTACCCGTCGACATGTACCTGCCCGGCTGCCCGCCCCGGCCGGAGATGCTCATCGACGCGATCCTCAAGCTCCGCGAGAAGATCATGTATGAGCCGCTGGGCCCGAACGGTCGCAAGATGCTGGCGGCCCGCCAGGAGCGCGGCGACGTCCCGGTGGTGCCGTACGGCTCGATGCCGTCCTCCTACCGCAACGACAAGGCCCGGCGTGCCGAGTGGACCCAGGCGGTCCGCGAGGGGCGCGAGGAGCAGTTGCGGATCGAGAACTGGATGAACGCCCAGAACCATCTCCACCCGCAGGCAGGCCCGAAATGACGTCTCCCACGGACAAGACCAACGACGGCGGTGTGCCGGTGCCGGTGACGCCGCCCGGCGCCAGCGCGACCGCCCCGGCCGAGTACCCGCCGGCCAGCCCGGCCGGTCGCGGGATGTTCGGCAACCAGGGCACCGGTGACGTGTCCGGCTACGGCGGCCTGGTCCGCCCGCGCCAGCCGATCGAGGAGGCCGCCCGGCCGTACGGCGGGTACTTCGACGAGGTCCGCGACGCGCTGGAGGAGGCGTACCCGGCCTTCGGCGACGCGATCGAGAAGGTGGTCGTCGACCGGGGCGAGCTGACCCTGCACGTCCGCCCCGAGCGGATCGCCGAGGTCTGCCAGGTGCTGCGCGACGACATGGCGCTGCGGTTCGAGCTGTGCTCCTCGGTGTCCGGGGTGGACTACCTCGGCGCGGATGAGCGCCGGCTGCACGTGGTCTACCTGCTCACCTCGATGACCTATCGGCGTCGGATCCGGCTGGAGGCCGCCGTCTCCGCCGAGTCGCCGCACCTTCCCAGCGTCACCGCCGTCTACCCGACGGCCGACTGGCAGGAGCGGGAGGCGTACGACATGTTCGGCATCGTCTTCGACGGCCACCCCAACCTGACCCGGATCCTCATGCCGGACGACTGGGAGGGCCACCCGCAGCGCAAGGACTACCCGCTCGGTGGTGTGCCCGTCGAGTACAAGGGCGCCGAGATTCCGCCGCCGGACCGGAGGAGGTCCTACCAGTGAGCGCGAGGAGTGCAGCGAAGCGGAGCCCCGCAGTCGCGAACGGAGGGCCAGCACTGTGACCACGTCGAACTACGCGACCGAACGCGAGACCACCGAGGGCCGGGTCTTCACCGTCACGGGTGGGGACTGGGACACGGTCGTCTCGGGCACCGACCCGATCAACGACGAGCGCATCGTGGTCAACATGGGTCCGCAGCACCCGTCCACCCACGGGGTGCTCCGTCTGATCCTCGAACTGGAGGGCGAGACGGTCCGCGAGGCCCGCTCGGTCGTCGGCTACCTGCACACGGGCATCGAGAAGAACCTCGAGTACCGCAACTGGGTCCAGGGCTCGACGTTCGTGACCCGGATGGACTACCTCTCCCCGATCTTCAACGAGACGGCGTACGCGCTGGCCGTGGAGAAGCTGCTCGGCATCACCGACGACGTCACCGAGCGGGCCACCACCATCCGCGTGCTGATGATGGAGCTCAACCGGATCTCGTCGCACCTGGTCTGGCTGGCCACCACCGGCATGGAGCTGGGCGCCATCTCGATCATGCTGTACGGCTTCCGTGAGCGGGAGTACATCCTCGACATCTTCGAGACCATCACCGGCCTGCGGATGAACCACGCGTACGTCCGGCCGGGCGGTGTGGCGCAGGACGTGCCGGACGACGCGGTCCGCAAGATCCGCGAGTTCCTCAAGATGATGCCGAAGAAGCTCAAGGAGTACGAGGACCTGCTCTCCGGCCAGCCCATCTGGACCGAGCGGACGAAGGGCGTCGCGGTGCTGGACGTCACCGGCTGCGTGGCGCTCGGCATCACCGGTCCGGTGCTGCGCTCGGCCGGGCTCGCCTGGGACCTGCGCAAGACCATGCCGTACTGCGGCTACGAGACGTACGAGTTCGACGTGCCGACCCACCCCGACGGCGACGTGTGGGGCCGCTACCAGGTCCGGCTCGCCGAGATCCGCGAGTCGATGAAGCTGGTCGAGCAGGCGCTGGACCGGCTGCGCCCGGGCCCGGTGATGGTCGCCGACCGCAAGATCGCGTGGCCCGCGCAGCTCGCCATCGGCGTCGACGGCATGGGTAACTCGCTGGAGCACGTCGCGAAGATCATGGGTCAGTCGATGGAGTCGCTGATCCACCACTTCAAGCTGGTCACCGAGGGCTTCCGGGTCCCGCCCGGCCAGGTGTACGTCGGCATCGAGTCGCCGCGCGGCGAGCTGGGCGTGCACGCCGTCTCCGACGGTGGCACCCGGCCCTACCGGGTGCACTACCGGGAGCCGAGCTTCGTCAACCTCCAGGCCCTCCCGGCGATGGCCGAGGGTGGCCTGATCGCCGACGTGATCGCCGGCGGCGCCTCGCTGGATCCCGTGATGGGTGGTTGTGACCGATGACGACGACGTTCACTGACGAGACGCGGGAGCGGGCACGCGAGATCATCGCCCGCTACCCGGCGGACCGGTCCCGCTCGGCCCTGCTGCCGCTGCTGCACCTGGTCCAGTCCGAGGAGGGGTACGTCTCTCCGGCCGGCGTGACGTTCTGCGCCGAGGTGCTCGGGCTGAACAAGGCCCAGGTCGGCGCGGTCGCCACCTTCTACACCATGTACAAGCGCAAGCCCACCGGCGACTTCCTGGTCAGCGTCTGCACCAACACCATGTGCAACGTGCTGGGCGGCCAGGAGGTCTACGACACCCTCTCCGAGCACCTGGGTGTCGGGCACGACGAGACGACCGCCGACGGCACCATCACGTTGGAGCACGCCGAGTGCCTGGCGGCCTGCGACTACGGCCCGGTGATGACCGTCAACTACGACTTCTTCGACGGGGTCGACCCGTCCACGGCGGTCGGTGTGGTCGACGAGCTGCGCGCGGGCGGACGGCCGATGCCGACGCGCGGCGCGCGGCTGTGCACGCTGAAGGAGATGGCTGTGCAGCTCGCCGGTTTCGCCGACGAGCGCGACGGCGCGGTCGGCGACGGTGGGCCGGGCGAGCCGACCCTGCGGGGTCTGCGGTTGGCGCAGGAGCACGGCGTCTCGGTGCCGGGCTTCGACCCGAACACCCCGATCCGCAGCAAGGCCGAGGCCGACAAGGCAGCCGCCGAGGCGAAGGCGAAGGCGGAGGCCGCCAAGCCGGCGCCCGTCGAGGCCACCACCGCGCCGGTCAAGGGCGGCGACGGCGCGGCCACCCCGGCCGCGGCCCCTGCCACTGAAGTCACCAGCGGCGACGGCGCGGCCACCCCCACGGGTACGGCCGGCAACGCCGAGCGGGTCGAGCCGGAGGCGGCCACCGGCAGCACCGCACCGGACGTGAAGGCCCCGGACGACAAGTCGCCGCAGGTGCGTACCGCCGAGACCCGGCAGCCCGACGCGGAGACGGCCGTGCCGGACGCGCCCGGCACGAAGGCGCCGGCGGAGACCTCGCCGCCGGCCCCGCGCGACGCGCAGGCGGCCCAGGCCGCCGGCGCGGCGGCCAACGCCCCGGCCGGCGACGGTAAGCCCGCCGGTGACTCGACCGGCGCGCAGGAGCGCAACCTCACCGAAGCGTCGGCGGACGCGGATGGCACGGACCCCGCCGCCGCGAGCGAAACGGGGGCCCACAAGTGACCACTCCCCGCCCGGAGACGCTGGCCAAGCTGACGCCGGTGCTGACCAAGCGCTGGTTGTCACCGGACGCCTGGCGGATCGGCACCTACGAGCAGCTCGACGGCTACGCCGCGCTGCGCAAGGCCCTCAAGGCCCACCCGGACGACCTGATCCAGCTGATCAAGGACTCCGGGCTGCGCGGTCGTGGCGGCGCCGGCTTCCCCACCGGTCTCAAGTGGGGCTTCATCCCGCAGGGTGACGGCAAGCCGCACTACCTGGTGGTCAACGCCGACGAGGGCGAGCCGGGCACCTGCAAGGACCTCCCGCTGATGACCCACGATCCGCACGCGCTGGTCGAAGGCGTGATCATCGCGTCGTACGCGATCCGGGCCAGCCGCGCCTACATCTACATCCGGGGCGAGGCCGTGCACGCCGCCCGGCGGCTGCGCAACGCCGTCCAGGAGGCATACGACAAGGGCTACCTGGGTCGCAACATCCTGCGCAGCGGCTTCGACCTGGAGCTGGTCGTGCACTCCGGCGCCGGGGCGTACATCTGCGGCGAGGAGACGGCGCTGCTCGACTCGCTGGAGGGGTTCCGGGGGCAGCCCCGGCTGCGCCCGCCGTTCCCGGCCACCCACGGCCTGTACGCCAGCCCGACGGTGGTGAACAACGTCGGCACCATCGCCAGCGTCCCGCCGATCGTGCTCGGTGGGGCCGACTGGTGGAAGTCCATGGGCACCGAGAAGTCCTCCGGACCGATGATCTACTCGCTCTCCGGGCGGATCGCCAACCCGGGCCAGTACGAGTGCTCGATGGGCGTCACGCTGCGGGAGCTGCTGGAACTTGCCGGCGGCATGCAGCCCGGTCACAACCTGCGGTTCTGGACCCCGGGTGGATCGTCGACCCCGCTGCTCGCCGCCGAGCACCTGGACGTCCCGCTGGACTTCGAGGGCGTGGCGGCGGCCGGCTCGATCCTGGGCACCACGGCCACGCAGATCTTCTCCGACCAGGACTGCCCGGTCTACGCGACGTACCGGTGGCTGGAGTTCTACCACCACGAGTCGTGCGGCAAGTGCACCCCGTGTCGGGAGGGCAACTACTGGATGGTCCGGGTCTACCGGCGGATCCTCTCCGGCCAGGGCACCCACGAGGACCTGGACACCCTCCTGGACACCTGCGACAACATCCTCGGCCGCTCGTTCTGCGGCCTGGGTGACGGCGCGACCAGCTCGGTGACCTCGTCCCTGAAGTACTTCAAGCAGGACTACCTCGACTACATCGAGGGTCGCAAAGCTCCCATGCTGTCGGAGAAGAGCTTGGTGGGTGCGCACTGATGAGCGCGAGGAACGAGCTTGCGAGTCCCGCAGTCGCGAATGAAAGGCGACTCTGATGACCGACGTAGCCAAGCAGACCGAGACCGTCACCCTCACCATCGACGGCGTCGAGGTCACCGCCCCGAAGGGGGCGCTGCTGATCCGGGTCGCCGAGCAGATGGGCACCGAGATCCCCCGGTTCTGCGACCACCCGCTGCTGGCCCCGGCCGGCGCGTGCCGGCAGTGCCTGGTCGAGGTGGAGGGGCAGCGCAAGCCGGTCGCCTCCTGCACCCAGACCGTCGCCGACGGCATGGTCGTCCGGACCCAGCTCACCTCCCCGGTGGCCCAGAAGGCGCAGGAGGGGGTGATGGAGCTGCTGCTCCTCAACCACCCGCTCGACTGCCCGATGTGCGACAAGGGCGGCGAGTGCCCGCTGCAGAACCAGGCGATGTCCACCGGCCGCACCGACTCGCGCTTCCACGAGCACAAGCGGGAGTACGAGAAGCCGATGGCGATCAGCAGCCAGGTGCTGCTGGACCGCGAGCGCTGCGTGCTCTGCCAGCGCTGCACCCGGTTCTCCGAGGAGATCGCCGGCGACAAGTTCATCGACCTGATGGGCCGGTCGTCCGCCGAGGAAATCAACATCTACCGGGACGACGCGTACGGCGAGCAGGGCGACGACGGTGATGTGCCGTTCAACTCCTACTTCTCCGGCAACACGGTGCAGATCTGCCCGGTGGGGGCGCTGACCGGCGCGCAGTACCGGTTCCGGGCCCGTCCGTTCGACCTGGTGTCCAGCCCGAGCGTCTGCGAGCACTGCTCGGCCGGCTGCGGGCAGCGCACCGACTGGCGGCGCGGCAAGGTGCTGCGCCGGCTCGCCGGTGACGAGCCGGCCGTGAACGAGGAGTGGAACTGCGACAAGGGCCGCTGGGGTTTCCAGTACACCCGGTCCACCGAGCGGTTGACCACCCCGCTGGTCCGCGACGAGCACACCGGTGAGCTGCGGGAGGCGTCCTGGAGTGAGGCGCTGACCCGGGCCGCCGAGGGGCTGCACGCGGCCCGCGAGGGCGGCCAGGGCACGGCGGTGCTCACCGGCGGTCGGCTGACCGTCGAGGACGCCTACGCGTACGCGAAGTTCGCCCGGGTCGCGCTGAACACCAACGACATCGACTTCCGGGCCCGGCCGGTCTCCCGTGAGGAGGCCGACTTCCTGGCCAGCTCGGTCGCCGGGGTCACCGACGTCACCTACACCGACGTGGAGAACGCGCCGGCCGTGGTGCTGGTGGGCCTGGAGCCGGAGGAGGAGTGCCCGATCCTCTTCCTGCGGCTGCGCAAGGCGTACCTCAAGAAGACCCTGACGGTGTACGCGCTGGCGCCGTTCGCCACGCGCGGCCTGGAGAAGCTCGGCACCAAGCTGGCCCGGGTCGTGCCGGGCGAGGAGGCGAGCGTGCTCGCCGAGCACGCCACGGTCACCGAGGCGCTCAGCGCGCCCGGCGCGATCCTCATCGTCGGCGAGCGGCTGGCCACCGTGCCGGGCGGGCTCTCCGCGGCGGCGGACGTGGCCCGGCGTACCGGCGCGAAGCTGGCCTGGGTGCCGCGGCGCGCGGGTGACCGTGGCGCGGTCGACGCGGGCTGCCTGCCCAACCTGCTCCCCGGGGCCGGCTGGTCACCGAGCCGGCCGCGCGGGCCGAGCTGGGCGAGGCGTGGGACATTCCGGCCGGGGTGATCCCCAGCCAGGCCGGTCGGGACACCGACGGCATCCTGGCGGCGGCGGCCAACGGACAGCTCGGCGCGCTGCTGGTCGGCGGCGTCGACCCGGCCGACCTGGCCGACCCGCGACTGGCCGAGGCCGCGCTGGACGCGGTGCCGTTCCTGGTGAGCCTGGAACTGCGCGCCAGCGCGGTGACCCGGCGGGCCGACGTGGTGCTGCCGGTCGCCCCGGTGGTCGAGAAGGCCGGCAGCTTCCTCGACTGGGAGGGCCGGCTGCGTCCGTTCGAGGCGGTGCTGAACACCGCCGCGATGACCGACGGGCGGGTGCTCGACGCGCTGGCCGCGCTCCTCGACGTAAGCCTCGGCACCGCCGACGTGCCGAGTGTCCGCCGCGAGCTGGGCTCGCTGCCGGCCACGCGCACGACCCGGCCGTCCGCGCCGTCGGTGTCGCCGGGCACGGTGCCGCACCCGGGCGCCGGGGAGGCCGTGCTGGCGACCTGGCACCAGCTCGTCGACAACGGCACCCTGACCGAGGGCGACGAGAACCTCGCCGGGACCGCCCGCCCGCCGGTGGTCCGGCTGGGCAAGGGCACCGCCGAGGCGCTCGGTGTCGCCGACGGTGACGCGGTCACGGTCGGCACCGACCGGGGTGCGCTGACCCTGCCGGCGGAGATCACCGAGATGCCGGACGGCGTGGTCTGGCTGCCCACGAACTCACCCGGTTCGACCGTGCGACGCAGCCTCGGGGCGACGTCCGGCACGGTCGTCCGGATCTCCGTCCCCGCATCGGGTACGGCCATCCCGGCCGGACGCGTGGCGGCCGACGAGACCATCCTCAGTTCTGGGGGTAACCAGTGAACTCGATCGTCCTGGCTCAGGACCCGACGCTCGCCGACTTCGGTCGGGATCCGTGGTGGCTGGTTCTCGGCAAGATTGTCTTCGCCTTCGCGTTCGGTCTGCTGGCCACCCTGCTCGGTGTCTGGTTCGAACGGCGCGTGGTCGGTTACATGCAGGTGCGGCCCGGCCCGAACCAGGTCGGCCCGCTCGGCCTGCTGCAGACCCTCGCCGACGGCCTGAAGATGGCCTTCAAGGAGGACATCCTCCCGAAGGCGGCCGACAAGGTCGTCTACTTCTTCGCACCGACGATCTCGGTGATCTGCGCGGTCACCGCGCTGTCGGTGGTGCCGTTCGGCCCGATGGTGAGCATCTTCGGCCACCACACGCCGTTGCAGGTCACCGACGTGCCGGTGGCCGTGCTCCTGCTGCTGGCCTGCTCCTCCATGGGCGTCTACGGCATCGTGCTGGGCGGCTGGGCCTCCGGCTCGACGTACCCGCTACTCGGCGGTCTCCGGTCGAGCGCCCAGATGATCTCGTACGAGGTCGCGATGGGCCTGAGCATCGTGGCGGTCTTCATGACCGCCGGCACGATGAGCACCAGCGGGATCGTCGCCGCACAGGGTGACGCCACCCGGCTGACCATCTTCGGCACCGAGATCCCGGCCCCGGGCTGGTACGCGATCCTGCTGCTGCCCAGCTTCGTCATCTTCTTCATCGCCACCGTGGGTGAGACCAACCGGGCGCCGTTCGACCTGCCCGAGGCCGAGTCCGAGCTGGTCGCCGGCTTCATGACCGAGTACAGCTCGCTGAAGTTCGCGCTCTTCATGCTCAGCGAGTACGTCGCGATGGTGACCATGTCCGCGGTCACCACCACGCTGTTCCTCGGCGGCTGGCGGGCACCCTGGCCGATCACGCTGTGGGAGGGCGCCAACTCCGGTTGGTGGCCGATGCTCTGGTTCTTCGGCAAGGTGATCGCGCTGGTCTTCGTCTTCGTGTGGCTGCGCGGCACGCTGCCCCGACTGCGCTACGACCAGTTCATGCGCTTCGGCTGGAAGGTGCTGCTGCCGATCAACCTGGTCTGGATCCTGGTCCTGTCGGGCCTGCGCTCGATCGAGGACTGGGACACGCGCGGCAAGGTCATCGCCGTCAGCATTCCGGCCGGCATCCTGCTGCTCGCCACGCTCTTCTGGCCGAGCCGCAAGCCGCAGCCGCAGCCGACCACGCAGGAGCAGGTCGACAGCCGGCCGTACGGGAGCTTCCCGCTGCCGCCGATGGATCTACAGGTACCACCGAGCCCGCGTATCACGCGCGTGGTCGCCGAGCGGGAGCCGGCCAACATCGTCGCCGGCTCGGACTCCAGGGAGGTGTGACGTGGGCGCGATCACCGGAACGTTCAAGGGATTCGGTGTCACCTTCTCGCACATGTTCAGGAAGGTCGTCACCACCGACTACCCGTTCAAGCCGCCGGTGTCGGCGCCGCGCTACCACGGGCGGCACATCCTCAACCGGCACCCGGACGGCCTGGAGAAGTGCATCGGCTGCGAGCTGTGCGCCTGGGCCTGCCCGGCGGACGCGATCTACGTCGAGGGCGGCGACAACACCGACGAGCAGCGCTTCTCGCCGGGTGAGCGGTACGCCAGCACCTACCAGATCAACTACGCGCGGTGCATCTTCTGCGGACTGTGCATCGAGGCCTGCCCGACCCGTTCGCTCACCATGAGCAACGAGTACGAGCTGGCCCGGGACAACCGACAGGACCTGATCTTCACCAAGGAGCAGTTGCTCGCCCCGCTGTTGGAGGGCATGGAGCAGCCGCCGCACCCGATGCGGCTGGGTGACAGCGAGAAGGACTACTACGTCGGCGCGCTGGACAACCCGGGCACCTCCGCCGGTGCCGAGACGTCGCCGATGGGCCCCGGCCGCTACCAGGTCGAGGAGCACCCCGGCGTGACGTTCCCGGGCGCCGAGCAGGCCGCCCAGCGTGCGGCGGTCGGCAAGGGAGAGAACGCATGACCACGTCTACGGTGCTCGCCGCGGCGGGCGGGGTGTCCGGCGGCGAGCAGGTCACCTTCTGGATCCTCGCGCCGCTCGCGCTGATCGGCGCGATCGGCATGGTGGCGGCCCGCAACGCGGTGCACTCGGCGCTCTGGCTGGTGCTGACCATGCTCTGCCTGGGCGTGTTCTACGTGCTCCAGGCCGGGCCCTTCATCGGCATGGTGCAGATCATCGTCTACACCGGCGCGATCATGATGCTCTTCCTGTTCGTGCTGATGCTCGTCGGCCGGGACGCGTCCGACTCGCTGATCGAGACCCTGCGCGGTCAGCGGGTCGCGGCGATCGTGCTGGGGCTGGGCTTCGCCGGCCTCGTCGGCGGCGCCCTCTACCGGGCCGTCGGGGGTACCACCGCCGTCGGCCTGGACGAGGCCAACGCGGAGGGGAACGTGCAGGGCATCGCCCGCCTGCTGTTCACGAAGTACGTCTTCGCGTTCGAGCTGACCTCGGCGCTGCTGATCACCGCGGCGGTCGGCGCCATGGTGCTCGCGCACGTCGAGCGGCGCAAGCAGGACAAGATGGACCAGCCGGCGACCATGCGGGCCCGCTTCGCGCCGGGCAACTACCCGGGCCCCAAGCCGGGCCCCGGCGTCTTCGCGACCTCCTCCTCGGTGGCCACCCCGGCGCGACTGCCGGACGGCCGGCTCACCGAGCGGAGCACGCCGGACATCCTGCCGGTGCGTGAGCTGACCGCGCAGGAGACCACTCTGAAGGGGACCGACCGGTGACTCCTGATTACTACCTGGTGCTGGCCGCGGTGCTGTTCACCATCGGCGCCGCCGGGGTGCTCGTCCGGCGCAACGCGCTCGTGCTGTTCATGTGTGTCGAGCTGATGCTCAACGCGGCCAACCTGACGCTGGTCACCTTCAGCCGGATCAACGGTGACCTCAACGGCCAGATCATGGCGTTCTTCGTGATGGTGGTGGCCGCCGCCGAGGTCGTGGTCGGCCTCGCGATCATCATGGCCATCTTCCGGACGCGACGCTCGGCGAGCGTCGACGACGCCAACCTGCTGAAGTACTAAAGGGGTCCACCGGTGGAAGAGACTGTGGAATACGCCCAGGCCACGGGGCTGCTCGGGGGCGTCTGGCTGCTGGTGGCGATCCCGCTGGTCAGCGCGGCCATCCTGCTGCTGCTCGGTCGGCGGGCCGACCGCTGGGGGCACTGGTTGGGCGTCGCGGCCATCGGCGCCGCGTTCGTGCTCGGGCTGGCGTCCTTCTTCCAGCTGCGGGGCCTGGAGAACAAGTCGGTCGAGCTGAGCCTGTGGGACTTCATCGCGGTCGGTGACCTGCGGGTCGACTTCGGCCTGCTGTTCGACCCGCTGGCCGCCGTCTTCGTGCTCCTCATCACCGGCGTCGGCTTCCTGATCCACCTGTACGCCGTCGAGTACATGGCGCACGACGCGGGTCGCCGCCGGTTCTTCGCGTACTTCAACCTGTTCGTCGCCGCCATGCTGCTGCTGGTGCTCGGCAACAACTACGTGATGCTCTACTTCGGCTGGGAGGGCGTCGGTCTGGCGTCGTACCTGCTGATCTCCTTCTGGTACGGACGGCCGAGCGCCGCCACGGCCGGCAAGAAGGCGTTCCTGATGAACCGGGTCGGTGACACCGGCCTCGCCATCGGCATCTTCATCATGTTCGCGACCCTGGGCACCACCCAGTACGACGAGGTCTTCAACGGCGTCGGCTCGCTGACCGGCACCACCGTGCTGGTCCTCGGCCTGTTGCTGCTGCTCGGCGCGGCCGGTAAGTCCGGCCAGTTCCCGTTGCAGGCGTGGCTGCCGGACGCGATGGAGGGCCCCACCCCGGTGTCGGCGCTCATCCACGCCGCCACCATGGTCACCGCCGGCGTGTACCTGATCGCCCGCTCCAACCCGATCTTCTCCGCGAACTCGACGCTCCAGCTCGTGGTGGTCAGCGTCGGCGCGCTCACCCTGCTGATGGGCTGCATCATCGGCGCGGCCAAGGACGACATCAAGCGGGTGCTCGCCTGGTCGACGGTGAGCCAGATCGGCTACATGTTCCTCGGCGTCGGCCTCGGCGGTGGGGCGTACGCGCTGGCCATCGTGCACCTGCTGGCGCACGGCTTCTTCAAGGCCAACATGTTCCTGGGCGCCGGCTCGGTCATGCACGGCATGAAGGACCAGGTGGACATCCGCCGCTTCGGTGGGCTGTCGTCGTACATGAAGGTCACCTGGTTGACGTTCATGATGGGCTGGCTGGCCATCATCGGCATGTTCCCGTTCTCCGGCTTCTTCTCCAAGGAGCCGATCATCGTGGCCGCCTTCGAGCGGGAGGACTGGACCGCCTGGCTCTACGGCGGTGCGGCGCTGCTCGGTGCGGGCCTGACCGCGTTCTACATGACGCGGCTGTTCGTGCTCACCTTCCACGGCCCGAAGCGGTGGACCGAGGACATCGAGCACCCGCACGAGTCGCCGAAGCTGATGACGGTCCCGCTGATCCTGCTGGCGATCGGCTCGGTCGGCGCCGGCTTCCTGCTCTCCACCTCCGTGCCGGACTGGCTGACGTCCACCGCCGGTCTGGGCGGCGAGCACGCGGAGCACGAGCCGGTCCTCTCGCACCTCGTGATCACCACGCTGTCGCTGTTGGTCACCGTGCTCGGCGCCGGCCTGGCCTGGTTCCTGTTCCGGGCCGGCACGGCCACCGCGCCGCAGCCGGCCGGGATCCTGGTCACCGCCGCCCGACGCAACCTCTACACCGACGCCGTCAACGAGGCGGTCTTCGAGAAGCCGGGCATCTTCCTCACCCGGGCGCTGGTCTTCCTCGACAACCGGGGCATCGACGGTCTCGTCAACGGGCTGGCCGCCGCCGTCGGCGGTGGTTCGGGTCGGCTCCGGCGGATGCAGACCGGCTTCGTCCGCTCGTACGCCACCTCGATCCTGGCCGGCGCGCTGCTGGTGATGGCGGCGTTCCTCGCGGTGCAGGCGGGGTGGTTGGCGTGATCGACCTCAATGCGCCCGCCCCCGCCGGCGGACCAGGCATCCACGACGGAGGTAAGGCCGCATAATGTCCAACTTCAGGTTCCTCTCGGTGCTCACCGTGGCGCCACTGGTGGGCGCTCTGGTGGTGGCCTTCCTGCCGCGCCGCAGGCCCGAGCTGGCCAAGCAGGTGGCGTTCGCCTGGTCGCTGCTGGTGCTGGTGCTCTCGGTGGTGATGTGGGTCAGCTTCAAGGCCGGCGGTGACCGGTTCCAGTTCCGTGAGTCGTACACCTGGATCCCGAACTGGGGTGTCAGCTTCACGTTCGCCGCCGACGGCATCGCGCTGGTGATGCTGATGCTGATCGCGGTCCTGGTGCCGCTGGTGATCCTGGCGTCCTGGCACGACGCCGAGTCGTCCAAGCGGTCCATCCCGGTCTACTTCGCGCTGCTGCTGATCCTCGAGAGCACGATGATCGGCGTCTTCGCGGCCGCCGACGTCTTCCTGTTCTACGTGTTCTTCGAGGTCATGCTCGTGCCGATGTACTTCCTGATCGGCAGCTACGGCGGCCACCAGCGGCAGTACGCGGCGGTGAAGTTCTTCCTCTACTCGCTGGTCGGCGGCCTGTTCATGCTGGCCGCGGTGATCGGCCTGTGGGTGGTCGGTGGCAAGACGTTCGACTGGCAGGCTCTCTCGCAGGTCGACATCAGCACCGGCACCGAGCGGTGGCTGTTCCTCGGCTTCTTCCTCGCGTTCGCGATCAAGGCCCCGTTCTTCCCCTTCCACACCTGGCTGCCGGACGCCGGTGGCGCCGCCCCGGCGGGTGCCGCCGCGCTGCTGGTCGGTGTGCTGGACAAGGTCGGCACGTTCGGCATCCTGCGCTACTGCCTGCCGCTGTTCCCCGAGGCGTCGAAGTGGTTCGCGCCCTGGGCGCTGGCGTTGGGCGTGATCGGCATCATCTACGCGGCGCTGCTGGCGGTCGGTCAGAACGATCTCAAGCGGCTGGTGTCGTACACCTCGATCGCGCACTTCGGGTTCATCGGGGTGGGCATCTTCGCGTTCACCACCCAGGCCGGCACCGGCGCGGTGCTCTACATGCTCAACCACGGCCTGGCCACCGGCCTGCTCTTCCTCGTGGTGGGCATGCTCGTCGCCCGGCGTGGCTCGGCGTTGATCAGTGACTTCGGTGGGGCCGGCAAGCTGGTCCCGGTGCTCGCCGGTGTGCTGTTCTTCGCCGGTCTGGCCTCGCTCGCCCTGCCGGGGACCGCGCCGTTCATCTCCGAGTTCCTGGTGCTGATCGGCACGTTCACGGTGAACAAGCCGGTGGCGGTCATCGCCACGCTCGGCATCATCCTGGCGGCGGCGTACGTGCTGTGGATGGTGCAACGCACCACGCAGGGCACGCTCAACCCGGCGCTGACCGAGGTCGACGGTATGCGCCGGGACCTCAGCCTGCGGGAGAAGGTCGTGGTCGCCCCGCTGATCGCGCTGATCGTGCTGCTCGGCTTCTACCCCAAGCCGGTCACCGACGTGATCAACCCGGCCGTCCAGGCGACCATGGACGACATCGGCAGGACCGACCCCCCGCCGTCCGTGGGCGGCACCGTCCAGGAGGCGGCAAAGTGACCGAGTTGAAACTGCCGTCGCTCGACTACGCGGCGCTCGCCCCGATCCTGATCATGCTGGGCACCGCGTTGCTCGGCGTGCTGGTCGAGGCCTTCGTGCCCCGGCGCTCGCGACACCTGGTGCAGCTGACGCTGGCACTGCTGGCCGTGCTCGCCGCGCTGACCATGGTGGTCCTCAACGCCGACGACCGGCTCATCACGGCCGGTCAGGCCATCGCGGTGGACGGACCGACGCTGTTCCTCCAGGGCGCGATCCTGGTGCTGGCGGCCATGGCGCTGCTCCTGATCGGCGACCGCTCCGTCGAGCGGGGCGGCGCGTTCGTCGCCCAGGCCGCCGTGACTGCCGAGTCGGCCGACGACCGGAAGCAGGCTGAGGGCCGCAACGGCCTCACCGAGGTGTACCCGCTCGTCACGTTCGCCATCGGCGGCATGCTGATCTTCGTGGCGGCGAACGACCTGCTGACCATGTTCATCGCGCTGGAAGTCTTCTCCCTCCCGCTGTACCTGCTCTGCGCGCTGGCTCGCCGCCGGCGGCTGCTGAGCCAGGAAGCGGCGATGAAGTACTTCCTGCTCGGCGCGTACGCGTCGGCGTTCTTCCTGTTCGGTGTGGCCCTGATCTACGGCTTCACCGCCGGTGTTCCGGGCCGTTCCGCCGGTGTCGACTTCGCGACCGTCAACGCGGCGGTGAGTGAGTCTCCGGCCAGCCCGGTGCTGCTCTTCGCCGGTATGGCGCTGCTCGCCATCGGTCTGCTCTTCAAGGCCGCCGCGGCCCCGTTCCACGTCTGGACCCCGGACGTCTACCAGGGCGCGCCGACCCCGGTCACCGGCTTCATGGCGGCCTGCACCAAGGTCGCCGCGTTCGGCGCCCTGCTGCGCGTCTTCCACGTCGCGTTCGAGGGCGGGGGTTGGGACTTCACCCCGGTTCTCGGCGCGGTGGCGGTGCTGACCATGCTGATCGGCGCGGTGCTCGCGGTCACCCAGACGGACATCAAGCGGCTGCTCGCGTACTCCTCGATCGCGAACGCCGGCTACCTGCTGGTCGGCGTGCTGGCCCCGAGCAAGGACGGGCTGTCCGGCACGATGTTCTACCTGGTCGCGTACGGCTTCTCGGTGCTCGCCGCGTTCGCCGTGGTGACCCTGGTCCGGGACGCGGACGGCGAGGCCACCCACCTGTCCCGGTGGGCGGGGTTGGGCCGGCGCTCGCCGTTCTTCGCCGCGCTGTTCACGTTCATCCTGCTGGCCTTCGCCGGTATCCCGCTGACCAGCGGATTCACCAGCAAGTTCGCCATCTTCGGGCCGGCCCTGGAGGGCGGTCAGGCGTGGCTGGTGATCGCCGGTGTGCTGACCAGCATGGTGCTCGCGTTCCCGTACCTGCGGGTCGTGGTGATGATGTGGCTGTCCGAGCCGGGCGAGTCCACCCCGACCGTGACCGTGCCGGGCGGGCTCACCTCCGCCGCCCTGATGATCGGCGTGTTGGCCACCCTGGCGCTGGGTGTCGCCCCGTCGCCGCTGCTCGACCTGGCTACCGGAGCCGCCGAATTCGTGCGGTGAGACGTGGCTCGACCACCGGGGGCCGGCGCGCGACAGCGTGCCGGCCCCCGGTGCGTATCCCCGAGCCGGAGCAGGTAGAACGGGTGTGGCATGGTTGATGGTGTGGTGATTCCGGCTGGCGAGCGTTCAGGTGCCACCGGTTCCGGCGGTCGCCGGGGTCGGGCGAGCATGAGTCAGTTCGGCGCGCTCGGCCTTCATCTCGCCGATCCCCGCGTCGAGGCATCCGTGCTGGGTCTGCTGGAAGCGGTCGAGGTCGAGCTGAGTGCCAGTGTGGCCAGCGCCGACCCGTTCGTCTCCGAGGCGGCCCGGCACCTTCTCGACGCCGGGGGCAAGCGGTTCCGGCCGCTGCTGGTGGCGCTCGGCGCCCAGTTCGGCGATCCCACGGGCGCGCAGGTGGTCCCGGCGGCCGTGGTGATGGAGCTCACGCACCTGGCCACCCTCTACCACGACGACGTGATGGACGAGGCGGACGTGCGGCGGGGCGCGCCGAGCGCCAACTCGCGTTGGACGAACTCGCTCGCCATCCTGGTCGGCGACTACCTCTTCGCCCGCGCCGCGGACATCGCGGCGGACCTGGGCCCGGAGGCCGTCCGGTTGCAGGCGCGCACCTTCGCCCGGCTCGTGCACGGGCAGATCGCCGAGACGGTGGGGCCGCGTGCCGGCGACGACCCGGTCGTGCACTACCTGAACGTGATCGCCGAGAAGACCGGCTCCCTGATCGCCACGTCGGCCCGCTTCGGCGGCATGTTCAGTGGCGCTCCAGCGGAGTACGTCGAGGCGCTCGCCGGGTACGGCGAGACGATCGGTGTCGCCTTCCAGCTCTCCGACGACCTGCTCGACATCGCGTCCGAGTCGGTGCAGTCGGGCAAGACGCCCGGCACGGACCTGCGCGAGGGAGTCCCGACGCTCCCGGTGCTCTACGCCCGTGCGGCCGACGACTCCGACGCCTCCTCGGTGCGGCTGCGGGAGATCCTGGCGACCGGTCCGTTGACCGACGACGCGCTGCACGCCGAGGCGCTGGGGCTGCTGCGGGAGAGCCCGGCGCTCAAGCGTGCCCGGGAGACGGTGCGCAGCTACGCCGAGGAAGCCCGCGCCTGTCTGGCCCCGCTCCCCGCGAACTCGTCCCGCCAGGCTCTGGAGTCGCTCTGCGACTACATAGCCGACCGCACAAGCTGACCCACCCTCTCCCTCCTTCCCGGCTGGGGCCCACCTCCAGCTCCGGTGATCATGAAGTTATTGCCCCGACACGCCGTGTGATCGGGCAACAACTTCATGATCAACGAGTTCAGGGGTGCGGGGTTCTCAGGAGGCGGCTGCCCGTCAGCATCAGGGCGGCGGCCAGCAGCATCGACACCGAGGCCGTGGCCCACATCGTCGGGTAGCCCAGGTGGGCGGCGAGCGGGCCGAGGCTCAATGGGCCGAGGCAGCCGCCCGCGTACACCCCGGTCTGTGTGATCGAGGTGGCGGCGGCCGGAGCCTGCGGGTGCAGCCGGACCACCGCGAAGGTCATGAGGCCGGGCCACGCCCAGCCCAGGCCGAACCCGAGCACCACGCCCGCCACCAGCGGCACCGGGCCGGCCACCGCGAGCAGGCCCAGCCCGACCGCCCCGATCACCAGCATCGCGGCGATGAGCGCGACGTGACCGTTGGCCCGCCGGTCGGCCAGTCCGCCGGTGCCCACCCGGGCGACGACACAGACCGCGCTGCCCAGGGTCAGGGTGAGACCGGCGAGACCCGGCGAGAGGCCCCGGGCGGCGGCCGAGTCGACCAGGAAGGTGCCGAGCGCGTTGGCCGCGCCCGCCGCCAACGTCGCCGCCGCGCCGACGACCACCAGGGCCGTCGTGGCCCGGCCTCCGCCCGTCCCGTCGGCCCGACGCGCACGACCGGACACCTCCCGGGGTACGGCCGGCAGCGTGGTCAGCGCCGCGACTGCCGCCACCACGAACGCCCAACGCCAGCCGGCGGTGAGCGCGATGGTGGGCACCGCCGCGCCGGCCAGCAGCGTCGAGACCGGGATCGCCGCCTGCTTGACGCCGAACGACAGGCCCTGCCTCCTCGGCGGAACGTGCTCGGCGAGCGCCGCGTTGCTGGCCAGCTGCCCGAGGGCGTTAGCGGCGGCGCTGAGCGCAAGCAGGGCGAGCAGCACCTCGTACGAGCGGGCGAGCGCTGCCACGGCCAGCATCGACCCGGAGGCCAGCACGATGCCGCAGCGGGCCACCAGCGCCGGCCCGTACCGCTCGACGAGGCGTCCGGAGGGCACCGAGGCCAGCGCGCTCACGCCGAAGTAGACGGAGACGGCCAGGCCCAGCCCGGCAGGGGAGAAGCTCAGATCCGTACCCATCTGGACGGCGAGGCCGCCGAGCAGGAAGACGGGCAGTACGCAGGCCACGGTGGTGACCACGGCTCCGGCGCTGGCCCGGATGGGGCGGGTGCTGACGCGCGCGGGGGTGAGGACGGTGTCGGTCATCGTGCGGCAAACCTACGCGAGTCGCGCTCAGGCAACTCCTCGTGACCACTGGTGTACGAGGAGTGGATGGTGATCTGGCATCCTCGACCCGAACAGGCATTTCGCACGCGGCCTGTTTTTCATATGGTGTAAGTCCCCGGCGGCGGAGGTGGTTGTGCGCGACCCCTTGGCAGAACCTTCGGACCTGATCCGCAGCGTGTCCCGAGCACTGCGGGTGCTCGAGTCGGTCGGTCGTGCCCCGAAGGGCCTGACCGTCAAGCAGATCGCCCGACGGTGTGAGCTGACCGTGGCCACCACCTACCACCTCGTCCGCACCCTCGCGTACGAGGGTTACGTGATCCGTCGCGAGGACGGCACGTACATCGTGGGTCTCGAGGTGGCTGACCGTTACCGCGAGTTGGTGACCGCGTTCCGTGGGCCGCCGGTGGTCGGCGAGACGTTGCGACGCGCGGCAGTCGACACCGGTTACAGCCACTTTCTGGGTCGCTTCGTCGGCGGTCAGGTCGCCATCACGGCGGTGGCCGAGGGGCACCGTTCGCCGTACCTGGAGGATCTCGTTCCCGGCTTCGACGAGGGGGCCCACGCGACCGCTCTCGGCAAGTCCCTGCTCGCCACCCTGACCGCCGAGCAGCGTTTCCGCTATCTCCGCGAGTACGGCATGCGTCCCTTCACCAGCGCCACGCTGACCGCCACCGAGACGTTCGAGGCCGACCTGGCCGCCGGTGATCGCCGGGGGATGCAGTTGGAGTTGGGACAGTTCCGCCAGGGGGTGGCGTGCGCGGCGGTGCTCGTGGCACCCGACAAGGACATGGAACGTCGGGTCGTGCTGGCCTGCGCCCTGCCCGCGAGCGAGATGATGACCTCGGCCCGTGTCGTACGCGCGAAGCTGCTCACCGTCGCCCGTACGGTCGCCGACGGGATCGCCGCCGACCACTGACCCGCGATGCGCCAGAGGCCCTCTCCCGGGCTGGGAGAGGGCCTCTCGGGGCGGTCCAGCGCCGAACCGCCAGGGGAACGTCAGCTGCCCACCGGGCCGCCGTCGAGGCGCCAGGTGACCACCACGCCCGGCTTGGCGTAGTCGCCGTCGGGCCAGTTCGAGGCCGGGTTCTCCACCGAGGCGCCGGTGATCTCGCCCGGGTGCTGCACGGCGACGAACACCGAGCGGTTGTCGCCGGTGATGAACGGGCCGCAGGTCTCCGCGCCGATCGGCACGGTCAGGAACTGCTTGAGGTGGCCCTTCTCCGGACCCTCGACCGCGGTGGCGAAGAGGCCGTCGTTGCTGCCCAGCGCATTGCCGTCGGTGGAGATCCACAGGTTGCCGGTGGCGTCGAAGGCGACGTTGTCCGGGCAGGAGATCGGGGAGACCTGGTTCTTGTCGTACCCGGAGAAGAAGGTCGACGGGTCGGTCGGGTCGCCGCAGACGATCGGCAGCGACCAGGCGAACGTCTCCGACGTGTTGTCGTTGCGGTCCTCGACCAACTCCAGGATCTGCCCGTGCTTGTTGGCGTTGCGCGGGTTGGCCTCGTCCGCCGCCGCCTTGCCGGCCTTGCCGCGGTCGGTGTTGTTCGTCAGCGCCACGTACACCTTGCCGGTCAGCAGGCTCGGCTCGACGTCCTCGGGACGGTCCATTTTGGTCGCGCCGACCTTGTCACCGGCGAGCCGGGTGAAGGTGAGCACGTCCGCGGCGGTCATCCCGTCGACGAACGAGCGGTTGCCGCTGACCAGCTTGATCCAGCGGCCCCGACCGTTGAACGCTCCATCGGTGGGGAGCGTGCCGGAGCCGTCGATCTCGGCGGCGCTGGTCTGGTCGAGCTTCGCCACGTAGAGCGTGCCGGACTCCAGCAGGGTCAGGTTGTGCTTGCGGGCGGCCCAGGAGTTGCCCTTGAGGAACTTCTTGTCCGAGACGAACTTGTACAGGTAGTCGAACCGCTCGTCGTCGCCCATGTACGCGACCACGTGCCCGTCCTTGGCGACGATGACGTTCGCGCCCTCGTGCTTGAAGCGACCCATGGCGGTGTGCTTGCGCGGACGGCTCTCCGGGTCGAACGGGTCGATCTCGACGACCCACCCGAACCGGTGCGCCTCGTTGGGGTGCTTGGCCAGGTCGAAACGCTCGTCGGCGCGTTCCCACTTGCGGCTCCCGCTGGGATAGCGGCTTGCGGTGCTGATGCCGTACCGGTCGAGTTTCGGCTTCAGCTCGGCCGGGGCGGCGTCCGCGCCGACGAAGTACTGGTTGAAGTTCTCCTCACCGGAGAGCACGGTCCCCCACGGGGTGACGCCACCGGAGCAGTTGTTCAGCGTGCCGACGACCGTACGACCCTTGGGGTCGGCGGCGGTCTTCAGCCAGGCCGAGCCGGCGGCCGGGCCGGTCAGGTCGAACTTGGTGCTCAGCGCGGTCACCCGCCGGTTGTACGGCCGGCGGCCGTTGCCCACGGGCTTCCACTGCCCGGTGCCGCCGACCCGCTCCAGCTCCACCACGGACATGCCGTGCGCGGCCATGGCGGTGCGCAGCTGCTCCACGGAGAGTCCGTCCAGGCCGGGGAACCCGGGGAACATGAGGTCCTCGTTGGTGTACTCGTGGTTGACCACGAGCAGCGCCCGCCGGCCCTGCTTGTCCAGCGGCAGCACACCCACGAAGTCGTTGTTGTAGCCGAACTGCTTCGACTGCGCGGCGGCGCTCTGGTGGTGCAGGTCGAACGTCGGCGCGCCCGGCAGCACCGGGTCACCCCACTTGATCACCACGGCGTGGTCGTAGCCGTTCGGCACCACCAGGGTGTCCAGCTTGTTCGGCGGAATGGGCTTGAAGGTCAGCGCGCCGCTGCCGACACCCGTGGTGGGACGGCCGAAGCCGAAGTTCTCCGGCACGTCCGGGGTGGTGGGGGCCGCGCTGGCGGGGGCCGCGCCGGCCAGCGCGCCGACCGCCGCGCCGCCGAAGCCGAGCACCAGGGCGCCGACCGCGCCGGCCCGGACCACGCCGCGCCGGGAGACCTCCGCGTCCACCACGTCACCGAAGTACGCGTTCTCGGACGTGTTCGGTACGGGGTGGTCACAGGCGTTGCCGCAGCGGTAGAGGCAGGTCATGGCGTCACGGGTGCCGTGGCGCTTGCCGGTCAACAGCGGGAGCAGCCGGGGACGGTCGCTCATGGGGGAGGCCTCCAGGTGAGTGGGTGGCGCGACAGGCGGCGTACCAGCCGGACGCTAGGAGGACGCGGTGAGCGGTCGTCGGCCGCGATGTGAACCAGGCGTGAACACCTGCCCGGCCGCCAGTGGTCTGACCTCGGGCTGAACCGTTCGGCGTCACCACACGTATTCCCGGGCGGACGCACCGCCGGACCCGCGCCGGAAGTGAGGAGACCGCCATCAGCGACCATGACGCCCAACTGCTGCGGGCGCTGCACGACGAGCACGCGGAGGCGCTGTACGCACACGCCCTGCGGCTGGTCAACGGCGACCGGCAGCGGGCCGAGGACCTGGTGCAGGAGACGCTGCTGCGGGCCTGGCGGCATCCCGAGTCCCTCGACCCACGACGCGGCTCCGTGCGGGCCTGGCTGTTCACGACCGCTCGCAACCTGGCCATCGACGCCTGGCGTCGACGCTCGACGCGGGTCGGCGAGGTGTTCACCGACGAGATTCCCGAGCCGCCGGAGGTCGTCGACGAGGCCGAGCGCGCCGTCGAGGCGTGGACCGTCGCCGAGGCGTTGAACCGGCTCAGCCCGACCCACCGTGAAGTCCTGGTGGAGTGCTTCTACCAGGGGCGGTCGGTGGCGGAGGCGGCGTCGCGGCTGGGAGTGCCGCCCGGCACCGTCAAGTCACGCACCCACTATGCGCTGCGCTCACTACGGTTGGTCCTGGCCGAAATGGGGGTGACGGGATGACCCGGTGCGAGTTCGCGCACGACGACGGCGCGTACGTGCTGGGCGCCCTGGCCCCCGCCGAGCGGGCCGCCTACGAGCGGCATCTTGCCGGCTGCGCCTCGTGCCGGGATGCCGTCGCCGAGATCGCCGTCCTACCGGGACTGCTCGGCCGCCTCGACCCGGCGGGCCTGGAACAGTTCCTGCCACCGCCGACCGCGCCCCGGGCGCCCGCGCTGCTCGAGGAGGCCCGGGCGCGCCGACGCCGCGAACGGACCAGAACCCGTCGCCGGTACGCCCTGACGACGCTGGCCGCCGCCGCATTGGCCCTGGTGGTCGGCGTGGGAACGGCCGCCGTGCTGCCCCGACCGGTCGCCCCGCCGCCGGACCCGGGGGCGCAGGGCACCTCCCGGCCCGCTCCGCAGGTGTCGATGGTCGCCATGCGGCCGGTGGCACTCGCCGGTCCGGTGCACGCGGACATCGGTCTGACCGGCAGCAAGTGGGGCACCGAGATCACCATGCACTGTGGGTACGACGCGCGGACGAGCTACGGCAAGGCGTACCCGTTCCGGCTGGTGGCGAAGGGCCCGAGCGGCGCGAGCGAACAGATCGGCTCCTGGCTCGCCGCACCCGGCGACGACCTGGTGTTCACCGGCATGACCCGCTTCACCGACGCGGAGCTGGTCAGCGTGGAACTCCAGAGAGCCGACGGCACCCCCCTGCTCACCTACGCAGTCCCCTAACCCGCCCCCTTGCCCCGCTCCCCGCCCCGCCGCCCCCGCTCCCGCCCCCGCCGATCTTGCACTTTCTGTGGCCCCATAAGGGGTGTAGGGCCACAAATTGACGACAGAAACTGCAAGATCGCCGAGCGCGGGCGGTCGCGGAGCGTGTGCCGAGGCGGGCGTGGTGGTTCAGGGGGTTGGGACCGGGGTGGGGACGCGGGACGTGTTGCGGGACTGGTGTGCGGCGCGGATGGCGTCGGCGGTGAAGACCACCAGGGCGAGCCAGACCAGCGCGAAGCCGGCGAGGCGGGCCGGTGGCATCGGCTCGTGGAAGATCAGCACACCGCAGGCGAGCTGGAGGATCGGCGCCAGGTATTGGATCATGCCGAGGCCGGTCAGCGGCAGTCGGTTGGCGGCCCCGGCGAAGAGCAGCAGCGGGATCGCGGTGGCCGCGCCGGCCAGCACCAGCAGCGCGGTGTGCCCGGCCGAGACGTGCCCGAAGGTCAGTCCGTCGTGCCGGGACAACCAGGCCAGGTAACCCAGTGCGGGCAGCGCCAGCACCGCCGACTCGACGAAGAGCCCTTCGGCGGCGGGCAGCCCGAGCCGCTTCTTGATCAGGCCGTAACCGGCGAAGCTGAACGCCAGGGTCAGCGCCAGCCAGGGCAGCCGCCCGTAGTCGACCGCGAGCACCGCGACGGCCGAGCCGCCGATGCCCAGGGCCACCCACTGCGCGGCGCGCAGCCGCTCCCGCAGCACCGTCACCCCGAGCAGCACCACCACCAGGGGGTTGATGAAGTAGCCGAGCGCGGTCTCCACCACCCGGTCGGAGCTGACGCCGTAGATGTACATGCCCCAGTTGACGGCGATGAGCGCCGCCGCGGCGACGATTCCGGCGAGCGCCGCGCGTCGGCGCAGCAGCGCCCGCAGGAAGCCGACGTTGCGCAGCGCGCCGAGCAGCAGGGCCACGAAGAGCACCGACCACACGATCCGGTGGGCCAGGATCTCCAACGGGCCGGTGGGCCGCAGCACCTTGAAGTAGAGCGGGAAGAAACCCCAGAGCAGGTACGCGCCGATGCCGTAGAGGTATCCCAGGCGCAGTGGCGTCACGCCTTCACCGTAAGGGGTCAGCCTCCGCTCTGTTCCTTTCCGGTGATGGGGGTCACCGGCGGTCGCCGGTCGAGGTTCATCCACCGTCCGGGAACGTCCAACGGGGTGAAGCCCACCCGCGCGTACACCTCGTGCGCGTCGTTGGTGATCAGCAGGATCCGTCGTACGCCCAGCTCGTCCAGGTGGTCACGGACCGCGCCCACCAGCCAGGTGCCCAGGCCGAGCCCTCGCGCGGCCCGGTCGACGTACACGTCACAGAGCCAGGCGAAGGTGGCGCGGTCGGTGACGACGCGGGCCACCGCGACCTGGCTGTCGTCGTCCGTCCGGTAGATGCCGAACGGCAGCGACCCGGCGAACGCCCGCACGACGCTGTCCCGGTCGCGTCCCAGTGCCCAGTACGCGTCGGTGGACAGCCAGTGGTGTACGCGGTCCAGGTCGAGTCGGGCGGGATCGGTGCTGAGCAGGTGACCGTCGGGCCGGGTCAGGGTGAACACGTCGGCGACGCTAACCGACCCGAGGGGGCCGTCAGCCGGCCAATTCCCGAACTCTGGTCACCGGACCGCCCTGCCCGTCGGGGCCGGGCGGTCCGGGACGGTGGTTGGTCAGTCGCGGTCGAGGACGGCCCCGAGGATCCACGTCACGATGCTCACGAACAGGGCGCCGAGAACGGCGGCCGGCCAGAACCCGTCCACCGAGAACGGCAGCCCGGCCTGGTCGGCGATCCAACTCGTGAGAAGGAACAGCAGCCCGTTCACCACCAGCGCGATGAGGCCGAGCGTGAGCAGGTAGAAGCCGCAGCCAACGGTCTTGATGACCGGCTGGAGCACCGCGTTGACGATGCCGAAGATCGCCGCCACCAGGATCAGCGTGGTGACCGTCTGGACGGCGGAGGTCGATTCCAGGTCGATGCCCGGAATGAGCAGCGTGGCCAGCCAGAAGGCCAGTGCCGTGGTGGCCAGCCGAATCAGCAACCCTTTCAGAAAACCCATGGCGGGGATCGTGCCACGGACCATCCACGGGCGTAACCCGGCAGTTGACCATCGAGGGTGACCGGCCCGCCTCGCGCGGCCACGCTCAAGCCCCGAGCGTGGCCACGCTCAAGCCCCGAGCGTGGCCGCGCTCAAGCCCCGAGCGCGGGTGCGCTCAGGCCCGTGCCGGCCGGCCGATCAGCTGAGCCTCGATCGGGGTCGGGGAGAGCAGCGCCCAGCGCAACGCGCGGCGGTTCACCACCGCCACCATGTCGTCGCGGATGCGGGTCAGCCAGTCGGCCGAGGCGCCCAGGCCCAGCGCCGCGCCGGCCAGCGTCGCCTCCGCCGGGTGCAGCCGCTGGAGCACCGCCAGGTCGGCGCGACTCAACGTGTCCAGGTCGGCCGGTGTCAGTTCGTCGCGCACCACGAGGGTGGCCCGCCACGCCGGACCGGGTTCGGTCTCGGCCGGCACCGGTCCGGTGTCGACGATCAGCAGCAACGGCCGCAGTGCTCCGCCGGCCGATTCGGCGACCGGCCGGCCCGGCGGGATGAGCGGAATCGTTCCCCCCGGCGCGCCCACCCCCCGTACGAACGGCTCCCACGCGCGGGGTCGGGCCGTCTGCACCACCACCAGCGCCCCCAGGGCCATCGCACGCAATGCGACGAGCTGCGCGGTACGCACCCCGCCCAGCAACAGCACCCGCGTGCCCTCCGGCCGGAACAGCCGCACGGTGACCGCGCCACCGTGCCGGTTGGTGCCGACCATCATCCCCGCCTCGCCGAGGGTCAGCTCCCAGTCGTCAAGCGCCGCCTCGGGCCGTCCGGCCGAGAGGAGCGCCAGCGGCAGCGTGCCGGCCAGGCCGTCCAGGTGCGCGCCGTCGAGCCGCCGCAGATCCCCGCCCGCGCCGTCGACGAGGCGGCCCAACGCGTCGACGGCCACGGTCAGTTCGGCCGTCGACGTGGCAGCCAGGCGTACGGTCAGCTCGGTCACCGCGTCCGCGCCCGCGGCCGGCCCCACGCAGAGCGACACGGTCGTCGCGGTCACCGGCAGCGTCAGCAGCCGGGGCACCAGCTGCCGCGCCGCCGCCGCACCGGCCTGCGGCCAGCGGACCAGCCGGAACGTCGCCTGGACCAGAGCGCCGGTGCGCAGCGACGGCCAGCCCTGGACTATCGGCTCACCGTCGTGATGGGCCAGCTCGCCCAGGACCCGCAGCGCCGCGGGTACGCCGAGCGGCCGGGCGGTCAGCGGGCCGAGTCGACGGATGATCCGGCGGGTGGTGCCGGCGAGCGCCCGGCGCAGCGCCTCCGGCGTCCAGCCGTCCGCCCGCAGCACCCGGACCGCCAGCACCGCCCGCTCCCGCCCGACGAGGCGGCCGTCGGTGAGCTGCCGGTACGAGGTCCCGACCGTGCCACCCGCCGTCGGTACGGGCGCCGGTGTGCCGGTGAGCAGCAGTTGGATCCGTACCGGTGGCACGTCCGGCCCCGGCGTCGGCAGCAGCGTGGACGGCGCGGGGATCGCCCGGGACGCGTCGCCGAGGAGGTCGCCGGGGTCGCCGAGTTCCAGCACCACCACCATGCCGCCGGTGTCCTCCAGCACCGCCGCCGGCCCGCTGGACAACTCGGTCGAGCCGACGACGGCTCCGGGCGCGACCAGGTCGAGCAGTTCGACCGCACCGGCCCGCTCGCCCAGTTTGCGACGACGGGTCACGTGCCCGGCGGCGGTGCCCAGCCACTCGAAGAGCCACCGGCCCCGGAACCGGACGCAGGCGGCCGTCACCAGAAGCGTCGCCACCAACAGCGCGGCGATCATGACCGGGGCGCCCTGGCCCGAGGCGGCGAGGACGACCGCCACGGCGACCTGCCCGGTGACCAGTTGGCCCGCGCGCATCCCCGCACCGAGCCGACCGATGGCGGCCCACCGCGCGGGGTTCGTCGAGCGGGTACGCCGCCTCGGGGAGCGGTGCCGACGAGAGTGCCCCGCGCGCTGCCGCCGATCGTGGTCGGTCCGACGTCCGGTGCGGTGTCGACCGACGAGAGGGCGGGGATGTCCGGCCCGGCTGTCGGGGAAGCTGCGGTCGGGCCCCACCCGGCGTCGCTCGCCGGTTGCGCGCCTGAAGTGGTGATCGGCGGCACCGCGCCTCCTCGACCCGGTCTGGACGTGCCCGGCGGCCGACCGCCCCCGGATGCCCGTCACGCGCCGCGACGGGGCTGCCGCACATCGTAGGCGACCGATGGCTGTCGTAGTTGTCCACAGGGGAGAGCCGGGGGGTAGCAGAACCGCTACCAGGCCGCTACCGTCAGCCACGAAGTTCATCGCTGACCCGTGTCCGACCGTGTTCGTCGAGCGGGCCACGCGAGCGGTGCGCTCCCACCGCGGGCGCATTGACAGCCAGGCACGACCGAGGAGACGAGGTGACGTCCGGGTGTCCCAGACCCAGGCAGAAGCAGCGGTGATGAAGCAGACCGCCGCGAGGTTCGAGCAGGTGGACCAGTCGTTGCAGTCCATGCTGACCGGCCTGCTGGCCGAGTTGGAGGTGTTGCAGCAGGCCTGGCGCGGCGCCGGCGGGCGGTCGTTCGAGCAGGTCAAGCGACAGTGGGCAGACGATCAGGCGGCGTTGCACCGCGCGCTGCGGGAGACCGCCGGTGCCATTCGCACCGCGGGTCGACAGTACGACGTCTCGGACGACGAGGCGGCCAGCCGGGTGGCCGGCACCAACCGCGGCGGCATCCAGCTGCCGCTCTGACCTGCCGGGAGGGCATTCCGATGGACAACGGTGTGCTGGTCGTCAACTTTGCCGCGCTGCAACAGGCCGGCGCGGACATCCAGCGGGCGCTGAACACGCTCGACTCGCAGCTCGGCCAGCTCGAACGTGACGCTGCGCCGCTGGTGTCGGCCTGGTCCGGTGACGCCCGCGAGGCGTACGAGCAGCGCCAGGCGCGGTGGCGCTCCGCCTCTCAGGACCTGCAGGCGATGCTGCGGGCCATCAAGTTGGCGGTGGACGACTCCGCTGCCGACTACCTCGACACCGAGAAGAAGAACACCGGGCTGTTCCAGTGACTTCGGTGGGCCGGGAGCGCTGACCATGACCGCGTCGGCGTCCCGGCCGCCCTCGGGCGAGGGCCACGGCGGCGACCGGGTCGGGTCAGGCCGGCTCGGCCGGTCGCCAACGCCGGCGCGCGCCCCGGGGCAGCACGAGGGCCAGCACCACCACGGCGATCGCTGTCACGCCGATCACCGCGCCGGCCACCAGGGCCCGGTCCCGGGCGGTCGCGCGACGCGCCTGGCGGGCCAGCGCGGCCTGATCGGCCCGGTCATCGGCGAGCGCGGCGGCCGATCGGGGTCCGCCCGGCCGGCCGCCGGTCTCGGTGACCGCCCGGTAGGGGTTCAACACGCCGGCCCCGTACCCGCCGCCGTGTCCCGGGCCGGGCGCCGGATCGGCCGTGGCGACGATCCGCTCCACCACCTCGGTGGCGGTCAGCTCGGGTCGGTACGCGCGCAGCAGCGCCGCGGTGGCGGCCACGAAGGGCGCGGCGTAGCTGGTGCCCTCCACCCGCTGGTGGCCCTGAGCGGGCGCGGCGACGAGCACCTCGCTGCCGGGGGCGACCAGATCGACGTACGCGCCGGTCTGCGAGAAGGTGGCCCGCGCCCCGTCCGCCCCGATCGCGCCCACCCCGAGCACCCCGTCGTACGCGGCGGGGAACGGGCGCGGGTCACCGTTGTCGTGCAGATTGCCCACGGCGGCCACCAGCACCACGTCCCGCTCGACGGCGTACCGGACGGCGGAACGGACCTGCGGGTCGTCGGCGTACAGGACCACGGAGAGGTTTACCACGTCGGCGTCGTGGTCGACGGCCCAGCGGATGGCGCGGGCGAACTCGCCGGCGCTGACCGTGCGCCCCGATTCCCGGCCCTGCACCACCTGCTGCTCACTCACGCGTACCGGCAGGATCCGGGCGGCCGGCGCCAGGCCGTGGAAGGCGACGTCGGGCTGCGGCGCCGCCGCGATGATGCTCGCCACACCGGTGCCGTGCCCGGCACAGTCCTGGCCGCCGTCCCCACCCGGTTCGAGCAGGTCGGCGCCGGGCAGCACCCGACCGGCCAGTTGGGGGTGTGCCCGGTCGACGCCGGAGTCGACCACCGCGACCGTCACCCCCGCGCCGGTGGTCAGCGGCGCGAGCCGCGCGGGGTCGTACCGCTGCTGGGGCCACGGTGTGGCCTCGACCGGTCGAACGGGCGTCAGTGGGGTCGCGCAGACCGGAGCCGATCGGCGCGGGCCGGCGGCGACGGCCGGACCTGTCGCGCCGGTCAGCAGTGCGACCGCCAGACCGGCCAGGACCGGGCGCGCAATCGACCGGGACATCGACAGCCTCCGTATCGTGTCGGCTCCGGAACGGGATGTTATCGCCTCGCCGTCGCCGGGGCGGACCGCCGCCGGCCAGCCATTGTGATCTTGATGCCACCTTGTAGGTTGTACGCGATACCTGTGGCCTGTTCTCGGGAGGAGAGGTGGCCGTGACCGAATGGGAGCCGGCCACGGAGGCCGAGGTGGCGATGCGGGACGCGCTGCGCGCCAACGACCAGGAGCTCTACTTCCGCCTCCTGTCCCGCACCGATCTGCTGTTGCCCGTCTCCGCACCGGCATCCTCCGGTCAGGCCGCCGGCTGGGGCACCTGGACGACCGGGGGCCGGACGCACGTACTGGCCTTCACCTCTACCACCGCGCTGCGGGCCTGCCTCGGCGAGCACGCGGGCACCCACCGGCGCGTCCCGTTCGCCGACCTCGCGCTGGGCTGGCCAAACCACGAGTGGTGGCTCGCGGTCAACCCCGGGCTGCCCGTCGAGGGATACCTGCCTTCCTGGTTCGTGTCGCAGCTCTCCCGTGGTGACGTCCGGCTGCCGGGCCGCGCCATGGGCGCCCGGGCCCGGCTGGAGCGGGCCGAGACCCTGTCCCGGTTCCGGGCGGGTACGACCGGTCGGGAGGCCCCTCCCGCAGCCGGGTCCGTACCGCCCTCGCCGATGGTCCCCGAGGCGACGCCGCCCGGACGACCCGGACCGAGGAGCGCGACGCCTCCGGTGTCTCCGCCCGCCGCCTCGGGCCATCCCACCCGCTCGCCCGGCCCGGGTGACCTGCCGCGCCGCTCCGGGGTGGAGGACATGCCCGCCGCCGGGCCACCGCAGCCCACCGAACCGCCCCGCACGGTCCGGCCGGGTGCCGGTGTCGGGCCGGGGGCGAGCCGCACCGCCGCCTCGCGGTACGTGCCGTTGGCCGCCGACCGCACCCGCACCGCCCCGGTCGACCAGCCGACTCCACGTGCCGGCCGGCCGTCCGCGACCCGTCCGCCCAGCGAGGGTGACGGTCCGGCCGTCGGTGGTGGCGTCAACGAGGAAGGCCGGCGTTCCTTCTTCGAACCGACGTCCGGTCGTAAGTCTGGCCTGCCCTCGGGTGACGGTCGGACGGGCGACCGGGCCGCGCCGCCGTCGCGGTTCGGGCGCGGCAGTCAGCCCTTTCCGCGCCGCCGCCCCGCCGACGCGCCCGGCGGCGACAGCGCGACCCAGGCCTTCGCGATGCCCGCGCCGGACGCCGGCCGCGGACCGTGGCCGCCCGCGGCTGACCTGGGCACCTCCCGGGTGGTACGAGCGCCGCTGACCGATGACGAGACCACGCAGCCGCTGCCGCCGCGACGGCCCGACCCGTTGGCCGAGGAGCCCACCCGCGCGTTCCGGGTGCCCGGTCCGGTCAACGGCGGACCGCCACCGGCCCGCCTCTCGGAGCCGGCGCCCGCCCCGGACGAGACCCAGGCGATCCCGCGTGGCCGTCCCGCTGAACGGCGGCGCTTCGAACCGGTGGAGGATCTGCCGCCGACGGTCGCGGAACCGGTCTCCGGCCCGCCCGCCCCCCGGCGCGGCTTCACGCCCATCGTCATCGAGGGCACCATCATCGAGTCCCGGGATCTCCTCGATCCGCCCGAGGTCGGCCCCTTCTTCGAGACCGCCCGGCGACCCGGCCCGACGACCACCGCCCCGCCACCGTTCAGCCCGGCCGTGCCCGACCCGGCCGCGCCGGACCCGTCCGGATTCAGCCCGGCCGTGTCCGACCCGGCCGCGCCCGGCCCGTCCGTGCCGGATCCGGCCGTGTCCGGCCCGTCCGTGTCCGGCCCGTCCGTGCCCGGCCCGTCCGTGCCCGGCCCGTTCGTGCCGGATCCCACTGCCTGGGCCGCGTCTGGTGGTGGAGCGAGCCTGTTCGAGCCATCCAGCGTCACCCCGGCCACCGACGCCGGGCTGGGCGGTACCGGCCCGGCCACCGACGCCGACCTTGGCGATGCCCGTTCAGCCGGTGACGCTGGCTTCGGCGCCGGCGGCGATACCGGTCGGTCGTCCCGATCCCCGGTGGGTTACGAACCCGAACCGGCACGCCCCGATTCCGACGCGGAGGCGACGATCGCGGACGCCGTCGAGCCTCCGACGGTCGACGAGCAGGCGTCGCCGCAGTTCCAGCCGGCGAACACCGTCGAGGAGGACCTACTCGGCGCGGCCGGGGCCGGGAGCACGGACACGTTCCTGTCCACCCTGCTGCTGGCCCGCGTGCTGCTGCCGGCGGCGGCGGACTCGAAGCGGGGCAGCCGTCCCGGCGACCCGGGGTTCGTCTGGCGCACCGCCCGCCTCGACGGCGAGACGTACGTGGTGGTCTACACGTCCCCGGAGCGCCTCGCCGACCACGTCGAGGGCGCCGTCGACACGGTCCGGGTGAAGTTCGCCCAGCTGATCCGGCGCTGGCCCGACGAGGACTGGTCGTTCGCCGTGAACCCGGGCACCCCGGTCGGCGCGAAGTTGCCCGGTGACCAGATCGTCGCGCTGGCCAACTGGGCCGCCGAGGTGGGACTCGGCGACGACCTGGAGGTCGACCCGGTGGAACCGGCGGCCGAGGCGGAACCCGCCGCGCGTCCCCGGTACGCCCCGGCGGCGGTGGACCCGGCCCGCCCGACGGTGATGCAGAAGGCGATCGCGCCCAGCCAGCTCGCGTACTACCTGGAGCGGGGGTACGACCGGGTCTCCGGTTTCGTGCACCGGGCCGGCGAGCTGGCCCACCTGGCCACGCCGGCCGAGCTGCACGACGCGTTGGGCCTGAACTACCCCGGTTCGCCGTTCGTGCGGGACGCCGAGGAAATCTACGTGCTGCGTTGGCCGGCGCACCGGCCCAGCCTCTACCGAATTCCGTACGGCGGACAGAACGAGGCGGCGATGCGTGCCATGGAGGGCTGGGTCATCGAACGCCCGCCGTTCCGGGGCAACGGCTTCGCCCCGGGCGAGAGCAGTGACGTGGTGGCGGAGTTCAAGGTGGACAGCGCCCGCCTTCCGCACGGCGCGCAGCTCTGGCGGATCGGTGGCGACGGTACCGAACGGGTGGTCGCGGTCCTCGACACGGACGCGGTCACCTGGCGGCGGGTTCCGGAGGAGTGATGCGCGACGGTTACGTGGCCCGCTGGCAGGGCCGGGAGTACCAGGCCAGCCCGGACGGCGACGACATCCGCCTGTACCAGCCCGAGCCGGGCGAGGGCTTCGAGGAGGTCCGCGCCGGCCGCTACGTGCGGGTGCTGCCGGCGAGCGAGATCGAGGATCTGGCGTACGTGCGGACCACCTGCACCTGGCAGGGCCAGCCGTTCATCGTGCTCGGCGAGCACGACGCGTGGCTGCGCGTCGAGTACACGGGTGGTCGTTGGCCGGTGGCCGAGGCGATGCGGTTGGAGGTCTTCGACTTCGGCGTCTACCAGGGCTGGGCGCCGGCCGCCGAGGTCACCGATCTACGCGAACAGCGGGTCTGACCAGTTACGACTTGGCCCACCGCAGGATCTCGCCGAGCACCACCTCGGGGGCTTCCAGGTGCGGGAAGTGCCCAACCCCGTCCAGCAGACGCCACTCGTACGGGGCGACGACATACCGGCCGGACCCGAGGGCGGTCCGTGGCAGGGCGGCGATGTCGGCCGCGCCGTGCAGTTGCAGGGTCGGGGTGACCAGCGGCTTCTGCATGAGGCGCACGAATCGGTAGCCGTGCAGCCGCAGCACCGAACGGAAGGCCCAGCGATAGCCTTCCAGCGCGCAGAAAGCGGCCTGCGGGATGCGCATCGCCTCCCGACACCGTTCGGCGTACGCCTCGAAGTCCGCGCTGGCGGCCCAGCTCGGGCCGGCCCAGCGGCGCAGGATCTCCTCGACGCCCGCCGCGCCGTCCCTGGTGAGCACGTGTTCGTAGCGGGGGAGCTGGAACTTCAACGCCGGGGTGGAGGCGGCGAACTGGCCGCGCGGGTCGGCGAAGATCGCGGCGCGCAGTCGTAGCGGGTGGGGTGCGCCCAGGACCACCAGCCGACGGACCAGGGACGCGTGGAACGACGCCACCGTCCAGGCGACCATGCCGCCGACGCCGCTGCCGACGAGTGTGGCCGAGCGCTCACCGAGGGCCCGGATGAGGCCGGCGATGTCGGCCGCGAGGGTGTAGCCGTCGTACCCCCGGGGTGGTTTGTCGCTGGCGCCGTAGCCGCGCAGGTCCACGGCGACCGCGCGGAAGCCGGCGTCGGCGACCGCGGGGAGCATCTGGTGCCAGGCCCACCAGTGCTCGGGGAAGCCGTGCAGGAAGAGCACCATCGGGCCGGTGCCGGCCTCGACCACGTGAAAACGGCTGCCGTTGGCGCCGACGAAACGGTGCGTCCACGGGCCCTCGGTGAGGACGCAGGACTCGTCGACGGCTTCGCCGCGCTGGTCGGTCATGGTTGACAGCCTAGGACCCCGTCGGGAGACGGCCGTTTCGCCGGCCCGACTGTGACCCTGCGGGGGATCAGACGACCGGGCTGATGTCGACGATGGTGGCCGGGATGCCCGGCCCACAGTCGGCGGCCGGGTCGGCGGGGCCGATGGTCACCCGGACCGTCGTACCGACGGTGAAGGTGCCCTTGTCGATGCCGTGCAGCGCGTACTGCCGGCCGTCGTCGGTGACGAGGCCGTAGCAGGGGCCGTCGCCGCCCCGGTTGATCCGGCCGGCCAGGGCGTTGGCCCGCCGGGCGTCGGTCGGCTTGCGCGGTGGTCCGGTCGGCGGGCGCAGGGTGGGCAGCGGGACGCGTGAGCGCGCCGGGCGGCCGGCGGGAGCCGACGGCGTGGCCCCGCTTCCGGTCGGCGCGGCGGAGGCCGGTGGTGGGCTGGTCGCCGGGGTGCCGGACGGGGTCGGTTCGGCGGACACGGTGCCTCCTTCGTTCCGCGTTCCGGCGCAGCCGGCCAGCGCAAACAGGACGGTCAGGCCGGCGCCGGTCAGGGTGGTGCGGGTTCGCGGTCGCACGGGTGATCGGACGCGCGCCACCCGGTCGGGGTTCCCAGGAACGGGCGATGCCCGGGCAGGTGACCTGCCCGGGCATCGCCGTGGTACGGGTGGTGCCGGATTGAGGGATCAGTTGAAGCGGACGGTGGTGTTGATTCCGTCCTGCGACAGAACCTGGATCGTCCGGCCGGTGGCCGGGAGCTTGACGCCGTGGTTCGGCAGCTCCGGGAACCAGTACTGCTGGGTGTCGTCGAACAGCGGCTGCGCCGCCTGGCCACGGACGTAGTTGGCCTGGCTGTTGATGTGCAGCGTGAACGAGTCCGCCTTCTTCAGGCTGAACGGCGCGTCGTAGACCTGGACGCGGGCCCGCCAGGGGGCGCCGGTCAGGTTGTACAGCGGCCGCGGGTGCGCGTCGATGATCATGTTCCGACCCTCACCCGGGTGCGCGAACGTGTCGTTGTCCGACCACCGCAGGTTCCAGTACGAGATCAGCAGACCCTCCTGGTACGCGTAGTGGTCCACGTAGTCCGGGCGGGTGTTCTGGTAGCCGAAGTAGTACGGGCCGGTCTTGAGGTACTTGTCGTACGAGGTGTACGACCGGGTGCCGGCGATGTAGAAGTTGTCGAACGCCTTGGTGTAGGTGGCCCCGGCGATCTCGAACTTCCCGGTGAAGGTCCAGCCGTTGGCACCGTTCTCGGCACCGTCGGTGAACACGGTCTGGCCGTCGGCGGTCACGGTGATCGCGTCACCGTAGAAGCCGCCCCGGGAGACGCCGCCGTCGGTCTGGTAACGCAGCCGGAACTGCACGACCTTGCCCGCCACCGAGTTCATCGGGATGTTGACGTCGACCCACTTGCCGCCGCTGGAGCCGTCCAGGGCGAAACGCCCGGGGGAGATCTCCTTCAACGCCTTGCCGTTGACGGTGCCGGGCAGGGTCGCCCAGGTCTTGCCACCGTCGGCCGACGCCTCGAAGAACAGGTAGTCGAAGTTGGATTCGATGTTGTAGCGGCCCTTCATGGTCAGGGCGGCCGACGACTTCCCGGTGAAGTCCAGGGTCCGGGTCATCGTGCTGTTGATGTTGTCGTCGTTGCCCGTGAAGAACTGCTTGCTGCCCTCGAACGGCGCGCCGTTCGAGAAGGTGTAGTCACGGTCGGGGAGTACGACGACGGCGGCCTGCGCCTGGGGCGAGTTGTACTCCTGTGGGCCGAGAACCACATCGCGTTTCTCGCCCAGCCCGAGCGTGTCGTAGTCGAGCCAGCCGAGCTGGAACTTGTTCCACGCGCCGAGGTCGCCACCGCGCTCGCCGATGCCGCCGTCGTTCTTGCCACCGAGCCGGCTCTGGGCCATCAGGGTCCAGTGCTCGTTGTTGTTGTCGCCACCGTTGACCACGTTGTAGTCGTCCGGCAGACCGAGGTCGTGGCCGTACTCGTGGTAGAAGACGCTCCGGCCACCGTTCTCCGGCTGGATGGTGTAGTCACCGATCCAGACGCCGGTGTCACCGATCTCGGTGCCGCCGCCGGGGAAGGTCTCCGGGCCGGTGTTGCCCTGGTCCGACGCGAACGCGTACCAGCGGTGGCTCCAGATCGCGTCCTCACCCTGGATCGGGTCACCGTCGGCCTGGTCGCCGCCGGAGTGGACGATCTGGAAGTGGTCGATGTAGCCGTCCGGCTCGTTGAAGTCGGCGTCGTTGTCGTAGTCGTACCGGTCGTACTGGTCCATCGACTTGACGTCGGCGGCGATCTGCGCGTCGGTGCGGCCGGCGGCCTTCTGGTCGGTGACCCACTGGTTGGCCGCGTCCCGGACCAGGTCCCAGGTGTTGTCGCAGACGTTGCTGTCGCAGACCGCCGGGTCGTTGGCCGGGTTGGTGGTGTCGTCGTCGGCGATCGGGTCGTCCGAGCGGCCGTACCGGGCCTCGTTGTACGGAACCTTGACCCAGTCGGTGACCTCACCCTCGACGCTGTAGCGACCCGAGGACTGGGCCTCGTAGTACTGCTTCAGCGACTCGTCACCGGGGTTGGTGCCGAAGTAGAGCTGCCGGTAGTGGTCGGCGTTGTAGTCCGGCTGCCAGACGGTGGAGTTGTCCACGGCCCGGTTGGGCGCCGGGATCTGGTTGTGCAGCGGCCCGTCGAACTTGGTCGGCCCCGCGGTGTCGGGGTCGATGCTCTTGTCCGGGAAGTCCGGGTGCCGCTCGTTGCCGAACTCGGCAAGGATCACGAAGATCTTGTCGGTCCGCTCGCGCGAGAGTTCGACGTACTGGTCCTCGGTCTGAGCCGTGCCCGCCCCGGTGGTGCGGGCGGCGGCCCCGTCGGCCTGGGTCTTGCCGACCTTGACGACCGTGCTGCCGTTGACCTTCTGTGCCTTGGCCTCGCCGGTGAGGACCTTGCTGAGGCCCTCCTGGCGCAGCGCTCGCCGCTTGTCCTCCAGCGGGTTCGGCAGGTCGTGGTCGGCAAGGGCGGGTTCGGCGACCGACGGAGCGGCCGTCGGCAACTTCGGCTGCGGCGCGGCACTGGCGGACGGTCCGAACGCCAGCCCCGTCGCCGTCAGTGAAAGCCCGAGCAGACCCACTGCGACTTTGCGCACGTGGTACCTCCGGTGTGAGGGAACCGACCCAACGGGGGTACGGGCCGGTGATAGATCGATCCCACTAGTGGGACCATTGGTGAACATAGACACTGCTGCGACGGGTGGGAAGACGCACGCGTCGATTTGTTGCAAGATTTTGTTGGGAATGCTTTTCACCGTCACACCCCCGTGCCTCATCTGCGATCGAGTCAGGGCGGACCGGACGGCGACATCCGCAACGATGAATTTCGATCAATAAGATCAGATGAAACGACAGTGGGGCCGGTGGCGTTCCCGCCACCGGCCCCACCATCAGTTGCCGAACCCGTTAAACCGTCACTTCGTCGCCGGGGTGACGTAGATCGTGGCGGACGAGTTGTCCTTCGCCGCCTTACGGATCGTCAACGAGACGCCGTTCTGCACGCCCGCGTCGGCCGGGTTGCCCGTGCCGAGCACGATCGCGCCGCCGCCCAGCGTCACGCCGTAGTAGTCCGGCGCCGGGCTACCGTCCGGGTTGGTCACCCGGGTGGTGTACGGCGCGTTGCCACGCGACGGGATCACGACGGAGGCGTCGTTGTCCCGGGCGTACGCGGCACCGTCGCGGATCTCGATGCCCGGGTACCAGCCCTTGGCGTCGGTGAAGCCCTTCACCGGCGGCAGGGCCTTGAACTTCGTGCAGTACGCGCTGTACGGCTCGCCCGCCGCCTCCAGGCACTCCGTGAAGGGGTACGTCTTCTGGAGCGTGAAGGCCGCGTTCGACGACTGCGGACGGCTGGGCAGGTTGTCCGTCACCGACGGGTCCTTCTCGGCCGCCGTGCCGGTACGCCGGTACGGCTCGTTGTGCGAGTCGACGATGAGCAGCCCGCCCTTGGCGCCGTAGCTCGGCAGCGAGGTCATCTGACCGGTGACGTGGTTGACGTCGCCCAGCGCGCTGTCCCGGTACCACACCAGCATGCCCGGCGCGTTGTAGGAGATCCGGTCGACCTTCCACGCGTCGCGCGAGTAGATGGTGTCGTAGGCGTACTTCAGGCCCTTGTCGAAGCCGTCGAAGTTGCGCCACTCGGCCAGGTAGTACTGCGCGTGCACCTCGGTGCCGCCGGAGACCTTCCAGCCCGCGCCGGTGGTGTCGACGAAGGTGCCGCCACTGGTCGTCCAGCCGTTGGCGCCGCCCTCGACGTCGTCACTCCATACGGTGGCGCCGCCGCCGGTGACCGAGAAGTCGTCGACGAACCAGTTGCGCTCCTCGAACGCCTCATCGGTGGCCAGGCGCAGTCGCACCTGCACGGTCTGGCCCGCGTACGCCGACAGGTCGACGTAGTCGTGACGCCAGCCGTCGGTGCTGCCGGTCAGGCCGTACTTCTTGCCACCGAAGTCGTTCATCCGGCCGTTCGGGTCACCGTAGTTGTCCGGCGTCGTGACGACCGTGCCGTCCTCTGCGTACACCTTCTGCTCGGACCAGGTGGTGCCACCGTCGGTCGACAGCTCGAGGAAGCCGTAGTCCCAGTCCTCTTCGATGATGTAGTTGTTCCACATCCAGAACTTGGAGTCCGCGGCGTTGGGCACGTCCACCGAGCGGCTCAGCTTGACGTCGGCCCAGCTCTGGTCGTTGTTGCTGTGCCACATCTTGGTGCCGCTGTGCGGGGTGGCCAGCACGGTCACCTTGTCCGGCAGGTCGACCTTGATGCCGTCCTCGGCGTCGATCGGCGTACGCGAGGTCTGCCCGAGCTTGACCTCGCGCGGGTTGGAGCCCGGACGGATGGTCAGCGGGTCGGCCCAGCCGAGCACCCACTTGTCCCAGATGCCCATGTGGGTCGGCAGCGCCTGGAAGATCTCACCCGAGTGCGATCCGGAGGCCATCAGGTCCCAGAAGTCCACGTCGGAGTCGGCGTTGCCGGAGGTGTCGTAGAGGTCCGGCAGACCGAGGTCGTGGCCGAACTCGTGGGCGAAGACGCCGACGCCGGCGTCCTCCGGCTGCACGATGTAGTTCGACACCTTCAGGTTGGTGCCCGGGATGGTGTAGCCACCCGGCACCGAGGAGGAGTGCGCCCAGACGGCGTACACGCCCTGGTCGCCGCCGCCGCTCGACTTGCCCTTGCCGGCGTGCACCAGCACGAGGTGGTCGATCACGCCGTCCGGCTCGAAGAGGTTGCCGTCACCGTCGCGGTCGGCCTGGTCTTCCTTGTCGTAGTCGGCCCACGGGAAGGTCGGGTCCTTGGCGGCGAGCGCCTCGATCGCGTCACCGGCCAGCCGGCTCGCGCCGGCCGGGTTGTCCGGGTGGCCGTTCATCGACTGCTCCCGGCCGGGCACCCAGTTGCCGTTCTCGTCCTGGGTGCAGCGGTTGGCCGCGTACCAGCCCTCGGAGTGCGGCACGGTGATCCACGGGCTGGCCTGCCCGTCGACCGTGTACGCGTTCTTGGACATCTCCAGGTACATGTTGTGCATCGTGCGACCGGAGATGTCGATGCCCTTCTTGCCGTCCGGGCCCTTGAGGTCCGTGCGGACCCGGTCGGTGATGCCCTTCTTGCTGTACAGCATCTTGTTGTAGTGCGACGGCGAGAAGTCCGGCACCCACATCGAGTTGTTGTCCTCGTGCGCGAGCCGCGACGGGTCCGGGATCTTGTTGTGCTTCGGCCCGTTCTGCACCGTGCCGGGAACGCAGGTCCGGTCCTCGAACACCGTCTTCGGGACCATCACGTTGGTGAAGTCGTCGTTGGCCTTGTCGTTGAACTCGACCAGCAG
Source organism: Micromonospora sp. CA-246542 (assembly GCF_050942905.1). Classification (NCBI taxonomy): domain Bacteria; kingdom Bacillati; phylum Actinomycetota; class Actinomycetes; order Micromonosporales; family Micromonosporaceae; genus Micromonospora; species Micromonospora sp. CA-246542. Next base: position 406,413 of record NZ_CP192040.1, read on the forward strand.
CGTCAGCAGCTTCGCCGTCTGCGTGTTGGGCGCCTGCTTGATCTGGCGCGGGCTCTTGCCCGTCTTGATCGACTTGGCCTCGATCTGCGCGAGCTGGCGGGCCGTCACCGGGTTGCCCCGCGCGTGCTTCTGGTCGAACGCGCGGGCGTCGTCGACCTTGGGGGTGTAGACGCCGTTCTTGCCCTTGACCTCACGGCCGGAAGTGTCCGGCTGGACCTCGGGCTCGGCGTAGTTGATGTAGTACTCGTCAGCCCCGATCACCGCCCGGGGGGTGGTGGACGGCTGTGCCGCCGCACTGCCACTCACGGTCAGTGACGTGGCCGCGAGGGCGATGACGGGCAGCGCGACGAGTAGTCGTCGACGCGACCCCGGTTGGGAGTTTCTGTTCATGCCGCTCCGTTTCTCGGGCATGGGCGAGGGAAGCCGGCGGACTCCGTGCACGCAGCGTCGCGTCGAGGGCCAGCCGGCCTTCGTGAAACTAAATGAGAATCCGGCCGAACGGCGGGAACGTGATGCAGGCGTTATCCGTCGGACCGTCGGCCGGCGGCACGCCGGACGGTCGAAGTCCACAAAAGACGACGGTGGGTGACGGTCCGCGCGGACCATCACCCACCGATCGGGGTACGCCTGTCGTCAGTCCTCGTCGGACTTCGCGCCACTCATTCCGGAGGAGATCAGCTCCATCACCGAGGAGTCCTGCAGGGTGGTGACGTCGCCGAGCGAACGGTTCTCGGCCACGTCCCGCAGCAGCCGACGCATGATCTTGCCGGAGCGGGTCTTCGGCAGCTCCGGCACCAGCATGATCTGCCGCGGCTTGGCGATCGGCCCGAGCGTCTTCGCCACGTGGTTGCGCAGGTCGGAGATGAGCTGCTCACCCGCCTCGCCGGCGACGTCCGTGCTGCCGCGCGGGATGGCGAACGCCACGATCGCCTGGCCGGTGGTCGGGTCGGTCGCGCCCACCACCGCCGCCTCGGCCACCGACGGGTGCGACACCAGCGCCGACTCGACCTCGGTCGTCGAGATGTTGTGCCCGGACACCAGCATCACGTCGTCCACCCGACCGAGCAGCCAGATGTGCCCGTCGTCGTCCTTCTTCGCCCCGTCGCCGGCGAAGTACATGCCCTCGAACCGCGACCAGTACGTCTCAAGGAACCGGTTGTCGTCACCCCAGATGGTGCGCAGCATCGACGGCCACGGCTCACGCAGCACCAGGTAGCCGCCACCACCGTTCGGCACCGACTGACCCTGGTCGTCCACCACGTCGGCGACGATTCCCGGCAGCGGGGCCATCGCCGAGCCCGGCTTCGTCGCCGTCACCCCCGGCAGTGGGGAGATCATGATGGCGCCGGTCTCGGTCTGCCACCAGGTGTCCACGATGGGCAGCTCACCCCGGCCGACGTGCTGCCTGTACCACATCCACGCCTCGGGGTTGATCGGCTCGCCGACGCTGCCGAGGAGCCGCAGCGACGACAGGTCGAACCCGGCGGGGATGTCCTCGCCCCACTTCATCATCGTCCGGATCAGCGTCGGCGCCGTGTACAGGATGCTCACCTGGTACTTGTCGACGATCTCCCAGAAGCGGCCCTTGTGCGGGGTGTCCGGGGTGCCCTCGTACATGACCTGCGTGGCACCGTTCGAGAGCGGGCCGTACACGATGTAGGAGTGGCCGGTGACCCAGCCGATGTCGGCGGTGCACCAGTAGACGTCCGTCTCCGGCTTCAGGTCGAACACCGCGTGCGTCGTGTACGACGCCTGCGTCAGGTAGCCGCCGGTGGTGTGCAGGATGCCCTTCGGGCGGGCCGTGGTGCCGCTGGTGTAGAGGATGAACAGCGGGTGCTCGGCGTCGAACGGTTGCGCGGTGTGCTCGGCCGACGCGGTCTCGACCGTCTCGTGCCACCAGTGGTCCTTCTCCGTCCAGGCCACGTCCTCGCCGGTGCGGCGGACCACGAGCACGTGCTCCACCGACGGGCAGCTCGCCACCGCCTCGTCCACGGTCGGCTTCAACGCCGACGGCTTGCCTCGCCGGTAACCACCGTCGGCGGTGATCACCACCTTGGCGCTGGCGTCCTGGATGCGGTTGCTCAACGAGTCGGCCGAGAAGCCGCCGAACACCACGCTGTGCGCCGCGCCGATCCGGGCGCAGGCCAGCATGGCCACCGCCGCCTCCGGGATCATCGGCAGGTAGATCGCCACCCGGTCGCCGGCGGTCACGCCCAGGTCGGTGAGCGCGTTCGCCGCGCGGCAGGTCAGCTCGTGCAGGTCGGCGTACGTGAGAGTCCGCGTGTCGCCCGGCTCGCCCTCCCAGTGGATCGCGACCTTGTCACCGCGGCCCGCCTCGACGTGCCGGTCCAGACAGTTGTACGCCACGTTGAGCTGCCCACCGACGAACCACTTCGCGAACGGCGGGTTCGACCAGTCGAGCACCTCGTCCCACTTCTTCGACCAGGCCAGCCGGTCGGCCTGCTTCGCCCAGAAGGCGAGCCGGTCGGCCTGCGCCTCGGCGTACGCGTCGACGGTGACGTTGGCGTGCGCGGCGAGCTCGGCCGGCGGGGGGAACTGGCGCGTCTCGTTCAGCAGATTGGCCAATGCCTCGCTCATGCCGTGACTCCTCGTCCTCGGGGTGACCTGCGTCTCGATGGGCACGAGGGTAGTCGCGGGTCCCCCGGCCGGCGACCGCTGCCCACCCCGTCGCGCCGAGCGGCCCCCGCCACGCGCCCGACGGCCCGGCGCAGCGGGTGCGCGCGCCGGCGCGGGTCACTTGATCGACACGAGATCGCCGAAGTAGGGGTGTTCGGGCCGCCTTGATAGCCCCACTTCGGTGCAGTGGTGTCGATCTGGCCGGCCGGCGGCCGGGTGGCCCGGGTCGCGTTGCGGGCGGGTGTGGGCCGATCAGCCGGGTGGGATCGCTAGCGTGGCGGGGTGACCACCGACCCGCTCGCCCCGCTGCTCGCGCTCGCCGACATCGCGCCCGCCGTCGACCGGGCCCGCGAACGCTTCGACCAGGCGCTCGGGCACCGCGCGCTGCGCCGCAACGGCGGCCAGGTCGCGGCCGAGGTCGGCCTCCGCTCGGCGGTGGCCAGCGCCGCGCTCGAAGGGGCCGTCCACGAGCGCGAGGAGGTACGCGCCGGGACCGTCACCGAGCCGGTGCTCCAGGGAGCGCTACGGGTCGCCGGTGCCCTGCCCGGTCTGAGTGAACTCTGGCCGAAGGCGCCCCGGCAGGCCCTCGCCCGGCTGCACGTCCTCGCCGCCCGGGACATCGTGCCGGAGGCCGAGCTGGGTCGTCCGGTCGCCGATCCGGTGGTCGCCGCCCGCCTCGACGGGCTTGCCGGTCTGGTGGCCGGCGGCACGAAGGTCTCCCCGCTGGTGCTCGCCGCCGTCGTACACGGAGAACTGCTCAACCTGCGTCCGTTCGCCGGACCGTCCGGCGTGGTGGCGCGCGGCGCCGCCCGGCTGGTGCTGCTCGCCAGCGGCCTCGACCCGCGCGGGCTGCTCGCCGTGGACGTCGGTCACGCCGAACGCGAGCCCGAGTACGTCGGCGCGGCCGGCGCGTTCGCCACCGGCACCCCGGATGGGCTGCGGTCCTGGCTGCGCCACTACATGGCGGCCGTCGAGGTCGGCGCCGACCAGCTCACCACCATCGGTGACGACATTCTCGCCGCCGCGTGAGGGGCGGCTCAGTCCCGCCGCGTCGCCCGGTTGACCTTGGCCTGTAGCGCGCGGCGGGCGATCGGCCCGAGATCGTCGACGATCTCCATGAGGAGCGCGAGCTGATCGAGCGCGGCCATCGCCCGGTCCGCGCCGGCCGGGTCCACCCCGTCGTAGAGTTCCAGCCCGATGAACGCCGCCGAGACCGCACGGGCCAGGCCGGGCACGTCGGCGACCTCGGCGAACGGTGACCCGGCGAGCAGCCTGCGCAGGACCTGCTCGATCTCGTCCACCCAGAGTTGGAGCGCTCCAGCGGTGGGGGCGGCCATCCGCTGGTCCGCCTGTGCGCCCGCCAACATCTGGGCCAGGAAGTTGACGTTGCCGAGTTGGCGCTCCTCCTCGTGCAGCGCCCGCCCGACGGCGAGCAGTTCGCGCAGCGAACCGGTCGAGGCCAGGCGTGCCGACCAGTGCTCGACCCGCTCGGCCGTGCTGGCCCGGCAGGCCGCCGCGAGCAGGTCGTCCACCGTGCCGAAGTGGTAGAAGACCAGCGCCTGGTTCACGCCCGCGGCGGCGGCGATGGTGCGGGCCGAGACGCCGGCGATGCCGTGCTCCAGGATGGCGGCGATGGCGCCGTCGAGGAGACGCTGCTTGGTGTCGGACATGGCTCTCCTCTCGGACGGGCCGGATGCGGCGGTGCGATCATCGCATCGGTGAGCAGTTGAGCCAGCCAGGTGACCCCGGGCAGCCGTAACGTCCAGCCGACCAGAGCCCAGCCGAGATGGATGTGTTCGAGCGATCGGGCGACGGCGGCCACCCCCCGTTCCGTGTGGCCGTCGCCGCCCACGTACTCCGCCCGCCACAGCACGCGCTCGTGCTCCCGGGCCGCCCGGATCCGCAGGCCGACCGGATGCCGCCGGGCCACCATCCGCCAGGTGGCCGCGCAGGGTCCGCAGTCGTCGTCCAGCCAGAGCACGGCCGGCTCTTGCGAGGGGTACGGCCGCCAGCGCGGCCACCAGTCGCGTACCTGCCGCCGGTAGGACCGCCAGGAGTCGCCGTACCGCGTGCGCAGGTCGTGTTGCTCGTGTGGCCCGGCCACCGCCGCGCCGAAGGCCGTCGCCGACACCGCCCCCAGCGCCAGGGCGACGCTCCCGGTGACCGCCGCCGTGAACAGCAGCAGCGCCACGGCGACGAGCTGCATCGGGTTGGCCAGGTACGCGTACGGGCCGGTGGTGACCAGCCGACGCGGCGGATCCCACGGGTAGGGCGTACCGCCGCCCCGGACGGCGAACTCCGCGACGGCGGCCAGCGCCGGCACGGCCATCAGCAGGGCCAACTGCGCGACGACCAGGATTCCGGTGCGGTCCAGCGCGATCAGGCCGGCCCATGACCCGTCGCCGACCTCGAACGCCAGGGTGGGGACGAACCAGAGCAGCAGGGCCGCGAAGACTCCCACCTGCAGGAGGGTCCGTGCGCCCAGGTACCGGCGGTCGGCGCAGAGGCGACCGAGCAGTTGAGCGGGCAGCGCCACCGCGAGCAGTCCGACGACCTCCCCGACGAGCCAGTGCGGGCCGAGGCTGACCAACGGGTGCAGCGCCGGCATCGCCACCGCGTCGACCCAGAGGAGCAGACCCAGCGCGACCGGCAGCGGCAGCGCCCGCCGGAGCAGCACCGGCAACGGGCCCCAGAGGGCCGCCCAGCCGATCCAGAGGTCCACCGGCATTCCCCGGTACGCGCCGTCGACCGGAGCGAAGGCGTACCAGCCGGTGCGGCGGGCGACCTCGTGCAGCGCGGCGATGCCGATCCCGGCGGCCAGGAACGCGAGCAGCCCAGCGGCCCGTACGGACCGGTCCCGCTCCCGAGCGCCGACGGCCAGCACGGCGGCCAGCGGCACGGCGAGGCTCAGCCAGCGGGCGACGGTCATTCGAGCGCCAGCATGTCGAGAAGGTGCCCCACCCCGGCGCCGAGCAGCACCTGCTGGATTGGACCGAAGTACCAGGACGGGTCGAGGCCCCGCGTGTAGTCGACCCGGACCCGGATCTCGGTGTGCCCGGGGTCGACCGCCCGCCAGCTCAGCTCCGCGTGCCGCCAGGTGAACCAGCGCGCGGTGATGGAGCTGTCCTCGACGAAGTCGAAGCCCACCTGCCCCGGCGCGGCGCTCTGCACCTCGGCGAGCAGGTGGCCGCCCGGTCCGTGCGCGCTGCCGTGGTAACCGAACATCCACCGGTCGCCGACGTCGAGCCCGTCGCCGGTGACCTGGCCGGGCGTCGGTACGCCCAGGAGCCGCAGCGGCACCGACCGAACGTCGGTCGGGCGGGGACCGGCAGTGAGACGTTCGGCCACCTGGTCCACCGGGAGCCCGACGACCCGGGTCACCTCGACCGTCTGGTCCGGAGCCACCCGGGGAGCGATGCCGGTGCCCTCCAGGCCGGGCAGGAGCAGCAGGGGTACGGCCACGACGACGTACGGGCGGTTCGCCTCCCGCAGGGCGCGGATCAGCGCGGTCGTCCCGTGCGCCACCGCGTAGACCAGCGGGGCGGCCAGCACGACGCAGATCGCGCCCTCGTGCAGGGCCACCGACGCCAGGAGCAGGGCCATCGTGGTGGCCGTGAAGACCCTCCCTTGAGCCGACCGACGGGGTGTGAGCGCGAGGGCGGCGGCGAGGAGCACCGGGAGCGCCACGAAGAGCACCGCGCTGTCGGCTCGGCCCTGCCGCACCACCACGACGAAGACGACCGCTCCGAAGAGGGTGATCAACCCAGCCAGGATCCAGTGCGCCCTCGTTCTGCGTGGTGTCGGTGCGCTGTCGTCGTTCATGCGATTCTCCCCGTGTTGAGCGGTCGCTCAAACGGAGGGTACGTCTTTTTGAGCGACCGCTCAATACGGCGTGGGACCGGGGACGATGAACTGTGTCGGATAGACGACTGTCGACGATGCCGCTGGCACCCTGAGGTTGAGCGCCGAGAGAGCGGATGCCTACCGAGAGTGGTGTCGTCGGCGAGTGTCGAGGCCGTGCGTTGCCCCGACGGGGCTCGGTCAGGCCGTGGCGGCGGCGCGCGTGCGGCGGTGCCGGCCGTACCAGGCGATGCCGATCGCCACTCCCACACCGACCCCCAGCGCGGCCGCCGCGACCGGGACGGCCGGCCGCTCCCGCCAACGGCGGCCCAGCGGAATCGGGTGCCGGAACTCCAGCACCGGCCAGGCGTTCTCCGAGGCCAGCTTGCGGAGCTGCCGGTCCGGGTTGACCACGCTCGGGTGCCCCACGCACTCCAGCAGGGGACGATCGCTGTACGAGTCGGAGTAGGCGTACGAGTCGGCCAGGTCGTAATCCCGGACGGCGGCCAACTCGGTGACCGCCTCGACCTTGCTCGGACCGGCCGCGTAGAACTCGACCTCACCGCTGTAACGGCCGTCCCGCACCGTCATCCGGGTGGCGATCACGTCGGTCACCCCGAGCAGCTCGCCGATCGGGCGGACCATCTCCTCGCCGGACGCCGACACCAGCACCACGTCCCGCCCGGCCGCCTGGTGTTCCTCGATCAGGGCGGCGGCTTCGGCGTACACATAGGGGTTGATCAGCTCGTGGAGTGTCTCCGCGACGATCTGGCGGACCTGTTCCACCTGCCAGCCCTTGCAGAGCGCGGCCAGGTAGTCCCGTGTTCGGGCCATGGTCTGCTCGTCGGTGCCGCCCAGCCGGAACATCAGCTGCGCGTACGCCGACTTGACCACGTCACGCCGAGTGATCAGCCCGTCCCGGTAGAACGGCCGACCGAACGCCAGGGCGCTCGACTTGGCGATGACGGTCTTGTCCAGATCGAAGAAAGCGGCACTTCGGCCCACGGCGCGAAAGTCTAGCCGGATGGTCTATCGTCGGCGGGTGCCCGGGGTCAGGCCACCCCTCGGACCTGCGGACGGGCACCCCCACCACCGCTCAGCGTGACCGTGCTCACATTCGGCGAGGAGCTTTTCGCGCTGAGTGGAGTGAACAACACTCGACGTGACGGGCCCGCTCAGGCAGACTTGTCCGCACGACGTGCTTTCACATACCCGCAACAGACAGGCCCTCGGCGGTTGCACCCCCCGTGACCGCTGAGTGGTTCGGCTCGACCCCCCCGGAGCCGAACCGTTGACGACCCCCGTCTCCCCCCGACGGGGGTCGTCCCTTTGCGGGGAGCGCTCCCGGCCTGGTGACGCCTTGGCCGAAGTTGCTCCGCCGTCGGCTCAGGGCGGATCGACGAAGGGCTGGTCAGTTGCAGCGCCGTCGGCCTCGCACCCAGTTGGGCCCTGCGCAGGCCCGACAGCTCATCGTCGAGCCCATCGGCGTAGGCCCCGGGGAAACGACCTCCTCGCCGTGGCCACACAACGCGCCCGCCAGTACGCCATGCTCGCCGCCGAAGCCACCTTCCCGGCGGCCATCGCCCAGCCGCCGAGGCCATTGCTCAGGAGAACTTGGTGTTCCACTAATCGCATTGAATGAAGCGGCGGGAGAGATCCACGCGGTGGGTAGATGGCCAATCTGAGCAGGCGTGGTCGCAACGTGTGAAGGCGGACGGAACATCGGTGTGGCGGAACCGAAGTCGACCGAACCGGATCGAGTAGGCCGTGGACGCCGGTGGCCAGGCTCGGGTTGGGGGATGCGGTCCGCGGGACCTGACGTGGGCGAGGTTGAGGCCAGCGAGAAGGCAGCAGGAGTGCCAACGCCTGAGGACACCACTGGTAGGTGCGGGCATGGCAGCCATGCTCGACGGCACACCGGACGGTACTGGATGGAAGGCGATAACGCCGCGGTCCCGCGTTCGGGACGAAAAGAGCTCTGTCAACGAGAGATCCCCGGAGCTTGACATCGATAGGAGGATCGGGATGGCATGAGAAGTGCCGTGCCTGTGAAGGTTTCGATCGCTGAAGGGCTGACTTACACCATGAGTACTGTCAGGCGCAGCTTCCGCAAACGCCATCAATGGCACGCGTGGTCGGGTGAGTTCGCGGATCTTGAGCGTCTAGGGAGAATTGTCGAAGATTTGTACTCAACTTGGCTGAAAGAGCGTGAATACGAGGAGGGGCAGACGGGAGAGGTTGCTGAAGCGACCGGGGTCATTAATCTTGCCGGAGTTCCAGGTGGTGCTTCTGTCGGCGATGGCAACGAGACATATCCTTTTGTGGGATTAATTGTTGAAGACGAGGACGAGGTTTCGGGACCGATTTTTGAGGTTCTCCCCGAGGTTGATCGAAGAAGCGTCGTAGGCCTGAAGTTTGTGGCCACCCTTCGGCCGTCGGAGCGTTTGAGCGTTACTTTTGCTCGAAATGCTAATGAAGCAGTTATTGTTGAGGTTTCCTCGCGGAGGACGGGGTGGGCCAAGCAGGCCTATGCCCGGCTGGCGGACGAGATAGAGAAGGGTGTGCCGCGTTGGGCATCGTTGCGTTCGGAGAACTCCAGGCCCCGTCTCGCAATATTGGCGGCGACGGCTACCGCCGTCTTTGTTGGCCTGGTGTTGCCGACGTCGAGCGGATTGGAAATCCGGACCTCGGTCGGAGCCTTTGCATTTAGTCTAACGTGGCCGATTTTTTATATAGAACGCCTGCACAAGTGGATATTCCCCGGCTTTGAATTGGTGGGAGAGGGAAGTCAGTCATCTGGTTCCCGCCGTTTAGTAACTTTATTCCTGCTGGGTGCATCGATACCGATCGGAGTTCTAGTAAATGTTGTCTCCTAGCGCGATTTGGAGTCTGCGGAAGTTTGCGGGCGTGGACTAGGCGCTTCGACGGCTCCGGTGCCTGTCTGACGACGGTGACCGGGCCAACGGCAAGGCGCGTAGTGCCAGTGCGGCAGCGAAGCCACGGCAGCTGCTCGATGCGTGTCAGCTACCCACGGCGCCGCCGGTACTGCAACGGCAGTCACCTCGCTTTCCGGTGAACGGTGCGCCGCAACAGAGAGCGAACGGAATCGTCGGGATGCAGGTCGTGGCATGTGCCCGCGCCCGGCCGCATGGGCCCTGCCATCGCCAAGAGGCCGGACACGACGATGGCCGCCTGGTCGGCCACTTCGAGGCCGAGGTCGGCAACATCGTTCTGATTGGCCGTTTCTTCGGCAGGCATGCGGTAGACCAGGTCCGAATGCGTCAGATCGTAGATCGTCGTTGCATTGATGAACGCCGGGCCGAGGAACAAAGAAGCCGACCGCGACGGTCGGTGCGCGTAGAGGCCAACCCGACGCTGACGTAACGACAGGGCCCAGCAGCCACGGGTGCCCTCGACGATCATTGGCCGGACCATACGCAAACCCACGGGTCAGCCGGGGACGCCTGTCACCGGGGTCGACAGCAACGCTGACAGCATCCGGCACGGATCGGGTGACCTGTCGAGGTCACGGATGCGGACCGCGCGGTAATCGTCGAGCCTCCCGCGACACAAGACAGGGTGAGAGTCGCCGAGGCAGTGGGGGTTCGGGTGGGTCCACCGGGACAGCGCGACGAGGTCTGGTTCACCAGCCTCTACGCCGCCGAGTACACGCACATCGTCCGGTACGGCCTGCGCCGCCTCGGCGACGCCGATGCGTCGGCGGAACTCGCCCAGGAGGTGTTCGTCGTCGCGTGGCGGCGTCGTCGGGAGGTGCCGGACCGCAGTCTGCCCTGGCTGTACGGGGTGGCCCGGCGCCTGTTGGCCAACCAGTGGCGCTCCCGGCGGGCTGCACCGGATCTTCTGCCGATCGTGGATGCCGACCTGACGCGGGTGGCCGATCCGTCCGGTGCGGACACGACCGTGGGGGTCGCCGACATCCGGGCGGCCCTGGCGACCCTCAACGACCTCGACCAGGAGATCCTGCGGCTCGTCGGCTGGGAGGAGTTGACGGTGTCCGAGGCCGCGCAGGTCCTCGGCTGCACCCGTACGACCGCGGCGGTGCGCCTGCACCGCGCTCGCCGCCGGCTGGCCGTGGCGATGTCGAGCCGGCCGGTCCGTCCCCGCCGCCCACTGTTGGCGAGCACGCGAGAGGAGCTGTGATGTTTTCGGTGGCACGCACCCGTACTCTCATCGGCCCGGCCGATCCGGCTCGGAGCGCGACCGTCGCGCCGCCCTCGGTCGCGGCCCACGAGTTGATCGATCGTGCCGGCGTCGCCGAGGCGGCGGCGCATCGGCGCGTACGCCAGACTCGCCGGCTCGTCCTGACGGCCGGGACGCTCGCGGTGGCGGCCGGCGCGGCGGCCGCGCTGCGGCCGTTCGGCGAGAGCACCCCGGACGTCCCGGGTGGGCCCGGCGACGCGGCCGGCCTGGTGCTCGTGCCGGTCGCCTACCAGTTCGACGCCGACCCACCGGCTGCCGGCCCGCGGCTGCGCGCGCTGGCGAACAAGATCAAGGACGCGGGGTACGACAACCGCGGCGGGCGCTACATGTACCACCACACGAAGGTGTGGGGTGACCCGGTGATGAGTTCGCCCGACGACCGTTACCACGTCGCCTTCGTTGGCGAGACGAAGGTGTGGCAGGCCGAGGACGGGACCGGCAGTCAGGCCAACACCCAACTGGAGCCGCAGTACCCCGACGAGAAGTCCCAGGCGTACTGGCGGCGCAAACTCCCCCAGGGCCCGGCCGACCCTTCTCAATCGTCGCTGATTCCGCTGCCGCCGATGGAGCTGACGCCACCGCCGGCCGATCCGGTGCGACTGCGGGAAGTGCTCAAGATTGAGTACGGCCCGGGGTCGGCGAGCAAGGCGGTCGGCACGCTCTACGCGCGGTACGTCATACCGCGCGCCACCCGGGCGGAGATCCTGCGGGTCCTCGCCGACCTGCCCGGCCTGCGCTGGCGGGGGCAGGTGACCGATCGCGCCGGTCGGGCCGGTGTCGCGGTCACCCACGACGACCGGGAACACGACGCCCAGTCCCTCCTGATCTTCGATGCGATCACGGGCGGCCTGCTCGCCCACGAGATGCTGACGCTCACGCCGGTACGGATCAGCGCGTACCAGATGATCATCGACACTGCCTGGACCGACCGCGTCGGCTGACCAGCGATTTCTGGGGCCGCTCTCTCGGGAGCGGCCCCGGGCTGTTTTTGCGGCAGCGCTGCTAGCTGCGCGAACGCCGGTGCGCGTAGCAGATCAACGGTCTCGGCGGGCGTTGTCCACAGGCCCCTGAATTGTCCACAGGCGGCCGGGTCGGGGGCGTCGTTCGGGGTTCACCGCGAGCAGGGTCGGCGGTGCATCCGATCCCGACCGCTGGAGGCCGCGATGGCACCCCGTACCTCCGTCCCGCCGATCCGACGGCTCCCACTGGTCGTCACTGGGGACAGCGACCTGCTCGACGACCTGCTCCGGCTCGCCGCCGCCGGCGGGACCGAGGTGGAACTCGCCGCCGACCCGGCCGCGGCACGCACCCGCTGGGCCTCCGCGCCGCTGGTGCTGCTCGGTGTCGACCAGTCGCGGGCGTGCCTGCGGGCCCGGTTACCGAAGCGGCCCCGGTTGGTGCTCGTCGGCCGGACCGGTCAGATCGACCCCGGCTGGCAGATCGCCGAGCTGATCGGCGCCGAACACGTCGCCGCGCTGCCCGCCGCCGAGCCGTGGCTCGTGGACCGCCTGGCCGAGCACGGCCCGGAGCAGCCGGGCGGCCCAGGTGCGCGGGTCGTCGCGTTGTTCGGTGGCCGAGGTGGCGCCGGGGCGAGCGTGCTCGCCGGTGGGCTCGCCGTGACCGCCGCGCGGGCCCGACTGCGCACTCTGCTCATCGACGCTGATCCGCTCGGCGGTGGCCTCGATCTCGTCCTCGGCTGGGAACAGTTGGAAGGGCTGCGCTGGCCGTCGCTCACCAGCGCGGACGGGCGGGTGGACGCACCCGCGCTGGTCCAGGCCCTGCCCAGTCGAGGCGACCTGGTGGTGCTCTCCTGGGACCGCGGCGAGATGCTGGCGCTGCCCGCCGCGGCCATGGCGGCGACCGTCGACGCCGCCCACCGGGGCCGGGACTTCGTGGTGATCGACCTGCCCCGGCAGTTCGACGACGCCGCCGTGGTCGCGTTGCAGGCGGCCGACCAGGCGTTCGTCGTCGTACCGGCGGAGTTGCGTGCCACCGCGGCCGCCGCCCGGGTGGTGGCGGTGGCGGCACCACACTGCGACGCGCTCTCGGTGGTGGTGCGCGGGCCCGCCCCGGGCCGCCTTCGCGCCACCGAGGTGACCCGTTGCACAACAAGGGGTATCCCGTTACGGTCCCGGCATGGCACCCCGACGGGCAGCAAAGTACCGGCGCATCAGCGACGACCGCGAGGGCGATGAGCTGGGCATTGGTCGACAGGACGAAGACCTGGACGAGTTCGCCGAGCGTGAGAATCTGGTGTACGTCGCGAGCTACGTCGACAACGACAAGTCAGCGAGCACGCGATCGAAGAAGCGCCGCGACGACTATGAGCGCATGTTGGCCGATGCCAAGGCTGGCAAGTTCGAGGTCATCGCGGCGTACACCACCGGTCGCCTTACGCGTCGACCCCGTGAGCACGAGGACCTGATTGACCTCGCCGTGGACTACGGGATCGAGTTCAAGTACATCCGGTCGCCGTCGTTCGACCTCAAGACCTCTGCGGGCCGACGCATCGCGCGCACCCTGGCAGCTCAGGACGCCGGTGAGGCCGAGGACATCTCCGAACGGGTAGAGCGGGACGTCAAGCGCCGGGCGGAGGCCGGGGAGTTCCACGGTGGCAACCTGCCGTTCGGCGTTGACGCTGACCAGGACATCGTCAAAGGCAAGGTCAAGTACGTCAACTTCCGGCACCACACCACCGATGCGCCACGTGCGAAGGATGCCGTTCGGCGGGTGCTGGCTGGCGAGACGCTGTACGGGATCGCCAGGGACCTGGGGATACAGCGGCGGACGTTGAAGCGCGCCCTGACCAATCCTGCCATCGCTGGCCTGCGCGAGTACAACGGCGAGCAATATCCGACGCCTTGGAAGCCGATCGTTGAGGCTGACGACTGGCGGCGTGTGGTCGAGATCCTGGGTGATCCCGAGCGCGGGAAGAAGGAGTTCAACCAGCGCAAATACATGCTGTCGGGCCTGGTCGTCTGCGAGTGCGACGTAGTGATGTCGTCCAAGGGCAAGGGCGAGTCGTTCGAGTGCAACCCCGGTCGAGGCGGGTGTGGTAGGACCCGGATCGTCATGGGACCGCTTGAGAACTACATCGCTGACCAGGTGTTCTATGTGCTGGACACCCCCGAGGTACGCCAAGCCATCGCAGACCAGGAGAGCGGCGACGACCCCACGGCCGAGCTGCGTAAGAAGATCTTCGATGACGAGCAAAAGCTAAAGGATCTTGAGGACGAGTACGACGATGGGAACCTCCCCCGGCAGCGTTACCAGCGGAGGCGCGCACGGCTGACGGACCGGATCGAAACCAACACTCAGGCGCGTGATGCCGCCCTTCTGGCCCGCAAGCGCATCAACCTGCCAACAGGGACCGAGCTACAGGCGATCTGGGCTGACCGCGACGACGTGTGGAAGCGGACCATCCTCGCCTCGGTCATCGAGCGCATCGAGGTTGGCCCTCAGCCCATCAACCCCAAGACAGGCCGGGCGTTCACCAGTGCACCCCCGAGGAAGAGGGGCGAAGACGAGGCAGCTTGGAAGAAGCGCTTCGAGCTTCACCGCGCGAAGGTGTTCAGTCAGCGCCTCACCGTGACGTGGCTGGTGTGATCTGGCTCACAAACGTTTCGTACCGGGGGGTCTGATGGTGTCTAGGGTCGGGAGTCATGGAGTTCTCACCGCAAGTCATGGACCAATACACCCAGAACTTTTTGGCCTTTATGAACGCCGCAGACGACTTCGCGATCGTGTCCTATACGGACATGTTCGGTAACACCTACCGGCGTTTAGTCGACTCCAACGGCCACGGAGCTGGCTGGGCAGCCGATGTCCCCGATAACCGCATAGCGAAGTTCGCAATGGAGGTTCAGGGTCTTAAGTTCGCGGAGCCGGTCGTCCCAACTGGCGAAGATCAGTAGGGTCAAATTTCAGACCAGGTGGGAAGGGTATTAGGACTGGTCAGGGGCCCTCTTACGTTGGCTGGGCAACGGTCCACACAACAGCGGAGGACACCATGACCGAACCGACGAAGCCCACCGTCACCACCGCGAAGGCCACCGAGGCTGCCGCCAAGAAGGCCCCGGCGAAGAAGGCCGCTCCGGCTAAGGGCCCGGTCCCGTCCGAGAACACCGGACGCCTGGATCACTCGAACTGCACCCACCCGCGTACGCCGAAGGGTCGGGCCGCGTGCCGCGCGGAGCGGAAGAAGGCCGCTGAGGCCGCCACCACCAAATGACCCATGCGGGGATACCCGCCAATACGGCTTAGGCCCGTACGCGCGAACTGGACCGCCTCGGTTGCACACCCGCCGGGGCGGTTCGCCGTTGGATGACCACCCCGGCCCTCATCACGTACACCTCGCGCTTGGCCGTAGCGTCGCCCCGTGCGTCGAGCACGTACCCGGTGATCCAGATCCAATCGTGGTAGGGGTCGGGCTCGCCAACGGACACCACGCGCAGCATCAGCGCCCGGTCCCCGGTGAACTGCGGCGAGCAGGCCGCCCCGATGAGGACGACGTCTCCCGGCCTCACGACAGCCACCCGAGGAATCGGCGGTACACGGCGTCGGCGGGAGCCCAGGTCATGTCCTGCGTAGCCGCCACCAGGTGCGACCCCATGTAAATCCGGAGGGCTACCGGCGAGGCGGCGTATTCGTCCAACAACTCCAGGCGGCGTGTGGAACAGGGCCAGGGCCGGTCGCACGCCTCGCACAACCAGAGCGGGAGCACCGGCCCGTGCACGGCCATCAGCTCTCACCCGGCCAGTGACCCCGGTTGATGGGGATTTTGTGTCTGGCTCGACAGGGCAGCTCGTTCCCGCACTTGCAGACGTTCCGCCACTTGATCCACGACCACACCGGCTTGTGCCTGCGTGCGAACGTCCGGGCGGCTGCCGCTAGGTATTCGTCGAAGCTCGGCAACGGTGCACCTCCAACCTACGTTACTGGGTACACTGGGTACGCCGACGATACCCCGTATCGCCTGCCGAATCCCCCCGCGTGTTCTCTGGACACAGGGAGGACGACGCATGGCTGAGCCGCTGTATCAACAGATCGCCGACGACATCTCGCGGCAGATTGAGTCAGGTGTGTTGAAGCCGGGCGACAAGCTGCCCAGCACCCGGCAGCTATGCGACCTGTACGAGGTGAGTGAGACAGTGATCCGGTTCGTGATGATCCAGCTCAAGGCGCGAGGACTGGTCTACGGCCAGCCGGGCCGAGGGGTCTACGTCACGAAGGCGGACTGACCAAAGCCCCCCTTACGGGAGGCGATGGACTGGTTACGCGGGCAGAGCTAGGGCCGCAAGCGTCGAGATACCGGAGTTGACCCGCCACACCCCGGACGAGCTGGATGACGCCGCCCGCATCTTGAAGGTGTGGTTGCCAACGGTGGCAAGGCTGACGATGCAGAACGTTGAGACGGTGGCACGCCCGCCGACCGCGACGGTGCCGCCTGGGTAGAAGGTGGCGTTCTGGGACTGGTCGACGCCATCCACCGAGATCAGCGCATAGGGCGTAGCTCCGCTGGCGGTTGTGCACTGGAAGTCAACAGCGATCAGAGCCAGCGCGACCATATTGGGCAGCGTGGTGGTGATGGTGACCAGCGCGCCAGGCATGTCCGTCATCGTGGTTGTCAGGGGGGTGTTCGCGTTGACGGCTTGCTGACCACTCAGCGCGGTCCGCGCGGCTATCGTGGCGATGTCCGACCAGTAAGCCCTGTCCCCAGCAGCCATCTCACAAACCCCATCTCTTAGCGTCAGCCAAATGCACCTCAGTGCCGGCCGTCTGTGCCTTGCTGATTCCGTTGACTGCTCGGACGACTGTCGCGGTCTGCGTCCATGGGCCGGACCCGGACACGGCTCCCATGCTCGTCACCCTGATGCGCTCCCCGCCTACCAGCCATTCGTACGGCGCGGCAGTGGTCGACCAGGCGTCGGCGCGGTCAGTGAACGTGACCACCATCGACGTAGCTGAGGCGGTATATCCGGCGTTCAACGTGCTGGTCCGGGAGTCGTACCGGAAAGCCGAGTCATCCCACACACCGATCCGGTACGGGTCGTACGGCTCACACGAGTAGGTGATGATGTCCGTGCCGGGCGTCGTCTGCCGGACCATGCCGACCACCAACAGGTGGATCGTCTCGGCCTCCAGGCCGGTGATGGTGATGTAGCTGCCCTCACGAACGGCGAGCGCCCCAGTCACCAGGGCCGGACTCGCGGTCAGATTCACCGAGACACTGCGGTAGAGCGGCAGGTCGAGCGTGCCCTTGGCCAGGTGCCAGGTAGCGATGGGCTCTAGGTTCTTCTCGTCGGCGACGTTGACGTCTACCGTGGCCGGGTTGAGTCCCACACCAGCCGGTGGAGGCTGAACGCTCATCGGCCCGGAGTCCCTGGTGACGGTTACCTCACCGCCGGAGGCGTTCTTGACGGTCACCCGGTTGTGGGTGTTGAGGTCGCCGATCTCCTTCTCATAGTCGTAGATGTCGCCCGGGTAGGTCAGGGCCAGCGCCGGTGTCTGGTTGTAGAGGCCACGGCGCACCGTCATAGTCAGCCCGATGTCAAAGCGCTCATCATCGATGCGGCAGTCGTCGGTGTCGCGGATCTCCTTGAGGATGTCCAGTAGGGTGCCGGGCTTCTGCGGCCCCATCGGCAGGCTGTTGGTGGACCCTCCGATCATGGCCCGGGTAAGCCCCTGCTCCGCCGTCACCCGCAGGAATCGCGTACCGGCCGCCTCGCCGTTGTAGCCGTTGAACACCTGCAAAGCCGTAGCGCTGTTCAGGACGTCAGAGACGCCGGTTACGCCGAAGATGTGCGAGAACCACCCGCCGTCAACGACAGGGTTTCCGTTCTGTGTCCATGACCGCAGCGCTCCCACCGTGCCCGAGAAGGTGGTTGTCCAGCCGGTGGTGGTGGTCTGGCCTTGGGCATACCAGGCGTGCTCCACGGTGACGGTGCCGCCAGAGGCGCTGACCTTGACTCTCATCGTGGTCCATCGGTTCGGCGGCCCCGCATCGCCGGGGAGCACACTGCCCGACAGCAGCAAAGCACCGGCAGCGTTGGTGACGGTGATCCGGTAGCCCGTCGCGTCAGCCTCAATCGTCCAGGTGTAGCCGTTAGAGGTCGTCCAGCTCAACAACTGCCCGACTGCCGCCGGTACGGCTGGCAGCTTGAAGGACCAGGCGATCTGCCAACCAGCAGTAGCGGACGCGTCGGCGAACCGGCCGGTCATCTGAGTGGCGGCACCGACGCGCACCGACTGAGCGGCGCCTTGTGCTGACTCGCTATCGCCGATCG
Source organism: Micromonospora sp. CA-246542 (assembly GCF_050942905.1). Classification (NCBI taxonomy): domain Bacteria; kingdom Bacillati; phylum Actinomycetota; class Actinomycetes; order Micromonosporales; family Micromonosporaceae; genus Micromonospora; species Micromonospora sp. CA-246542. The sequence continues at coordinate 424,397 of NZ_CP192040.1, forward strand.
TTAGGCCGCTAGAGATGGTGCCCAGCGCCCCGCCCGGGTAGGAGTTGGAGAGCGCCAGGGCGTCTCGGTCATCCTCCAACGACCAGTGACCGATGGACGTCGCGCGGCTGGAGATCGTGCGGTACATCGGCGAGCGGATCGGGTCCGACCACGTACCGATGCGCCTCAGCAAGCCCTCAGCGACCAGCCGGGTCGTAGAACGCCCGCGCTTTGCCCCCGGCGTGTGGTCGATGGTGCGCTCCGGCGTCCACGTCGATGCCTCGGCCCACAGGTAGGTCGTGTTGTTGGGCCTGATGCGTACGCGGGTGTTGCGACCGGCGATGCCGTACAGCAGCGAGGTAGGGCGCGACGGGTCGTAGTTCAACGTGTCGTTGTCGATCTCGCACTCAATGCGCGAGGGGCGCGGCCACGTGCCGAATGGGTCCAGGCCGCGCGTCACCTTCACGCTGGTAGCCATCAGCGGTACGTCCGTCCACACGCCGGACAGGTACGCCTGCAAGCCCACGTTGTGCACCATCACCGCACCACCCGTACGCCGAGGGCAGTGACGCTGCCGCCCCGACGTTGTACCGCCCGAGCGATCGGCCCCAACAGGGCGTCACCCAGCTCGCCGAGGTCAACGCGAATCCACTCCTCGCCGCTGCCGGAGCGCGTTGTCGATACCCGTTCGCCACCCTGGAGGATCGCTAGCTGTTCCTGACCGACCGGACCGGGGACGACACCACCACCGTGGAAACGAGGGATGTGTGGAGCGCTGATGCTGTTCCCGCCGATCCCCGGAACCCAGCCGGGCACGGTCCAGCTCATCCGGCCTACGGTGTTGTTCCAGGCGTCCGCGACGAAGCTGAAGGCGGCACGGAAGGGGGCGGTGATGAAGCCAGCCACCTTGCCGAACGCCGTACCGATCCACCCCGGAATCTTCTTCAACCACTCCCAGGTGTCGCTAGCCGCGTTTTTAATCCACTTCCATGACGCCGACCACGCCCGTTGAAACCAATCCGTCTTGGCGGCTATCAGGACGATCACGGCGATCAACGCGACGATGCCCAGAACGATCCAGGTCGTAGGCGAGGCCAACTGCGCGATGTTCCAGGCCCACTGGGCAGCGGTCACCAGGCCGACCACACCAACCATGCCGGTCAGCAGCGGGGTCAGCATGTTGATCTGATCCGCCCACTGCTGGAGGTCCGGGGGATGGGCTTCCTTGGACGCCTCGTTCAGGTCCAGCGTCGCCTGGGTGCCGTCGATGGTCGCCTGGTTCGCGTCGGCCTGGGCCTGGGTCACGTCGAGGTTGGCCTGCTTGAGATCCTGTTGCGCTTGCTTGAGGTCTACGGCCGCTTGCTTGGCCTCGGCACTGTTCTTGCCGTGATCCCGGACTGCGGTGTTGTAGTCCTTCTGCGCGGTGGCAGCGTCGATGACGGCCTGTTCTGCATCGATCTGTGCCTGGCCGATGTCGAGGGTGGCTTGCTTCCCGTCGATCATGGCCTGGTTAGCGTCTTCCTGAGCCTGCGCCATGTCGTTCGTCGCCTGGGCCAGGGCAGCCGCCTTGCGTGCACCGGCCTGCTGGAAATCAGCGAGGGCTTGAACGGTCCCCGCAGCGTCCCCGATGGCGGTGGACGCCCCATCCACGGCCGATCCCAGCTTCCCAATGCGGGTGGTGTAGTCGTCGGTTTCCTTGGACCACTTCGCCATGTCCTGGCTGGCATTGGACGCTGAGTCACCCACGCCGAGGACAGAGCGCTCAGCATCCTTACTCGCCTTGGCGAGCTTGGACGCATCGCCAGCAAACTCCAGGTTGACGGTGTTAGCCATCAGTCCACATCCAGCCCCGCGCTACGCGCAACGTCGGTGAGTGCTTCTTGCAGAGCCGTTTCGATCTGGGGCCGGATCTCCCGAAGCGTGGGGTACAGGTACCGGCCTTCCTTGTAGAAGGGGCGGTCCACACTGCGCTTACGTCCGGTCTTGCCGCCGAAGTCCAGCCAGGGGTAGTACGGTGCCTTCCGGCCACCCACCGCCACCCGTGCTGACGTTCGTGTGGATCGGGCCTTGAGGGACGCTGCCGCGTTGCCAGTGCGCTTCGGGATTCTCGGCTGGGTCTTGGTCACCAACAGGCCGGCGACATCGTTGAGGGCGAGGCGTAAACCTTTGGGTGCTTCTTTGTCCAGCTTGCGAAGTCCGCGGTTGAATTCCGACAGGCCCTCGATACCGACCTTCATATCCATTGGTTCACCTCCCCCTCAACGATTTGCTAGTTGTCGTTGCTGTGCTTTGCGGCCGAAGTAAATCGACCATTGCATGTATTCGCGAGAAGACATGCGCTGGATCTCCGCCACGGTCTTCTTCAACTGTTCCGCCAGGAAGAAGTCGAAGTGGAACTCCGCGTCAGTCTCGAACCTCATCCACGTCGCTTTTCCCGGCACCCTCGTTGAGGCCGGACAGCTCGCGGACCTTGTCGGTGATGGCCTTCAGGGTGGGACCCTTAGCGGCCCGCTGGAACGCTTCGACCTGAGCCTCGGTCATCTTGGGCTGAACCAGGGCCATCGCGAGATTGCGCCGCTCGATCAGCTCGTTGTCCTCGGTGCCCTTCCCGGCGAGAACCAGTTCGTATCGAGTCAGACCACGAACGCGGACCTTCTTGCCGTTCGGCAGGATCACGTCCTCGGCGCTGTCCTCGACCTCGTTGATGGCCAGGTCTGCGGGGCTTGCGTATTCGGTGCTCATTGGAGTGGTGCCTCTCGGGAGTTAAGCCGCCTGGGGAGCCGAGTTGACGACATCGCTGAACTGGAGGTCCACAGACCACGTGATCATGTCTGCGACCGGGTGGGTCTGGGTGTACTTGGTGACGACCACGTCGACCATGTCCTGTGGCTTGCCGGAACCGGTGCCCTCGGGCTGGTGCGTGAGCTTCACGACCGTTCCCACCATCGGCTTGATGGCGGCTCGCGGACCGTTGACGGCCGTGCTGTCGTAGAAGCCGGAAATGGTCGCCGTGCCATTGAGAAGACCGCCGACGAACAGGTGAGCGTCCTTGCCGTAGACGGTCACGTCGTGGGTGTCGGAAGTGATTTCGAGCTGGCTGTTGTTGCTGTACTGCGTCAGATCGATCGCAGCGAGCTTGACAACGGTCTTACGCCCGTGAACGGTGGTCATGAAGTGCCTCCCTGGCACGCGAGGTTAAGAGTGAAACCGGCCGCGATGTAGTCGATGCCAGCGATCGTGAGGATGTCGAATTCCGCTGATGCAACGTGCAGGTCATCCCAGGGACGGTCCTCGTCGGAATCATCTTCCAAGGCGAGCTTTACCGATTTGGCTCCGGTGTCCGCCGCGTACGCGGCCAACGCGTCACGGGCCGACCGATCAGTGACCTTCCCGACCACCAGCCAAACGGAGAGGCCCGAAATACGGTCCATGCCCCGTCCATACGTGGCGTCGTATTCGATCGTCTCTGGGTACGACACAACGGCCGCCGGAGGAATGATGGTTTTCGGAGGCTGCGCGTGGACCTGCAAACCACCAAGGTCTTTGATTCTCCGGGCGATCCCGTCCATCACGTCATCGAGCTTCATGCTGCCCACCACTCCCGGCGATACTTAGAGCCCAGCGAGGTCTTCAGGTCCGGGTCGAGCGCGGCCAACAGCCGAGTCTCCCCACCCTCAGACGGCGACCCGGCCACACCGAATGGGCTGTCACGCCGGGCAGCGAACCGAGCAGTTTGGATGAGCGTTGCGTTCTTCACCGCCGCTGGTACCGCCGACCAGCCCCACAGGGCGGTGATAGTCAGCACCGGGGAATACGCGACCACCCGCGTATACGGCTTGCCCCTCTGCGGGGCGTTGTGTGGTCGGAGTACGGCAGACAGATCCACGACCACGCCAGCAGAATCAACAGCGACCAGGCCAGTGATATCCATGAGGTCATCGATCTCGAACAGGTAGCTCCGCTCGGTCCGGTCCCACACACCCCCGAACGTGCGTGCTTGCGGGGTGTCTACCTGGCCGAACTGGCGGTGACAGAACGTGTCCACCGCGCGGGAGGCAGTCGTGACCCAGGTAGCGACCAGCGCGTCGTCTGCGTCGTCCTCGATCCGTAGATATGCCTTGGCTTCGGCAACCGTTACGTAGTCCGGTTCCCAGGTCATGACTGCCTCCCTTCGGTTACTTCTTGGTCTTCGCGGCGAGCTGTGCTTCCAGCTCGGCGACCCGCTTACGGAGCCGGGCCACTTCGCGCTTGTACGCGGGCAGCTTGGCCGCCGCCTGGCGCTGTTCCGAGATCTTCGCCATGACTACGCGGCGGTGTTCTGGTCGAAGATCACCTGGCGGACGCCGTTGATGTCCAGGTTCGCCAGCGCGATGTCTCCGTAGATGCCGATGGTCACGTGCGAGAGCTGCGGGATGTTGGCGGTCTGGACGGTCGCGCCGAAGTTCCAGTCCAGCCGCTCCGGGGCGGACGCCCAGCCGCGCACCTTCGAGGGGTCGAACAGCCAGGAATTGACGCTGCCGTTGCCGCCAGCCGCACCCAGAGCCCAGGCCGGGACCGCCCGAGTGCCACCGACGTTCAGCGTCGCCCAGAGGCTTTCCGCCGTGCCGTTGGCGTTCATCGGCGCGATCTGCGGGTAGAGCGGACGACCGCTGTCGTCGGTCACACGAGCGAGCAGCCGGTACAGCGCCTGGTGGACCGCGAACGCACGGAAGCGGTTGCCGCCCCGGACGAACTGGAGATCGGTGATGGCCGCTTCGAGCGACTGCGCCGACGCCTGGTCGTTGTCGTTCGTCGGGGTCGCGGGGGAGCCAGTGACGGTGATGTCCGCAGCAGCCGTGAGGGTGTTCAGGAACGTGGCGACAGCCGCCTCACGATCCTCGAAGTACTCCCGGAGCATCTGGTCCCAGAGGATGCCGGACAGCTCCGGGCGACCACCGCGACGAGCCGCCTGCCGGGTCACCTCGACCTTGCCCCACACCTGCGTGGGAACGATGGTCTGGGAGGTGACAGTCATGGCACCCGGAGCGGGCTCCGTGCCCTCGGTGGCCGGACCGACCAGGCCCGACGAGCTGTTGAACTTCGGCACGTCGAACGAGGTTCCGTCCGTGGGGCCGGAGGCGATCATGTCCCACAGCGGGGTGCTGTAGTCCATCTGCGGCTGCCACAGCTCCGGGGCGTACCGGTTCGGGTTGAGGCTGGCGGTGTCCGCCCGGTCCACGTCGTTCGTCGGGTTGAACGCGGCACCAATCAGCGCGTTGACCCGCTTGAGCGCGTCGCCGTCCTGGCCGCTCGTGTTGATGAGCGAGAAGACGTCGGACGAGAAGTCGTGGCCGTTGGTGCCCCGGTTGAAGACCGACCGGCCATCGACCCGCGCCACGTTGTACGGCAGGGGCTCGCGGACCTGGGTCTGCACCGCCGGACGGGCCGGACGGACCGAGTTGTAGGCCGCGTTCCGCGCCCGGATCTCGTCGTCCTTGCGCCTGTCGGCCAGCTCGGCTTCCAGCGCCTCGTAGTTGCTGATTTCCTCGGCGGTCAGCGACCGGCCTTCTGCGCCGTCCATGAGAGCGGTCATCGCCGCGAGGATTTCCTCGATGGTACGCACTAGTTCACCCCTCCCAGGGCAACGCGGGCACGAGCCCGAATCAGTTGCGAAGCACGGTTTTCCGGCTCGCTCTTGGTCTTCTTGTCGGTCACCCTGTCCGCAAGGCCGGCGTCGACCGCCTGTTGTGCGGAGTACCAGGTAGTTGCCGTCATGGCCTTACGCCAGGTCGAGGAGGCGCCGCCTGCGCGATCGGCGTAGTAACCAGCGATGTCGTTGGAGACCTCGTCGAACAGGTCCGCGTACTCCCGCATCTCGGCAGGGCCGCCCATGACCACACCTTGTGCGTCGTGGATCATCATTCGGCCGCCCTTGGCGATCTCCACCGTGTCTCCGGCCATCGCCAGGAACGACGCAGCAGACGCGGCCAATCCGTCGATGTGGGTCGTGACGCGTGCGGGGTGGCTCTTGACCGCCTCAAACATCGCCACAGCGTCGTAAACAAACCCGCCGGGGGAATTGATGTGCATGTCGATCGCGGGGCTCTTGATGGCGTGTACGGCCTTCACGAAGTCCGCGCTGTCGTTATCCCACCCGCCGATCACGTCGTAGACGTACAGCTTCGGAACCTCGCCATCCTCCATGCGGAAGCACGGAGTCTCGCGGGGCTTGATGTCATCCGACGCGTTGCGCCACGCGGCCCGGAGCGCGCACAGGTTATTCGGCTGGCGCATCGTCGGCCTCCGTTGGTGTGGTCACGGCGTCCAGGACATCGCCTCCCGCAATGGGCGGAAGATTGCGGATCTTGCGAGCTTCGTTCACCGTCAGGAACGGCTTGCCGGTCTGCTTGAGGAGAAGCTCGATTTCCTTGTCCGGCGACGGCCGCTCCAGGCCGGAGAAGTCCACTTCGAGCCACCGCGGCTTTGCCAGCAACCGGGAGCCTCGGCCTTCCAGCCGAGACGCCCACGGGGCGAGCACGGTCCGGCCCAACGCGCGGTTCTGTTCCTCGACGCCGGTACCCCAGGACGTCTGCTTCTCCGTCTGCATCAACAGGTGCGGAGGCACGCCGGTCCAGCGGGAGATTTCCTCGATCTGGAACTGGCGTTGCTGCAAGAACTGGGCATCGACAGCGCTCATCGTCCAGGGCGTGAACTTCAGCCGCCGGTTAACGATGGCGATCTTGCCTGCGTTGTCTGGCCCGGTGGTCGCGCTGTCAAGCGTCCGCTTGATCTCCCGGACCTCTTCGGTCTCAAGGTCATCTTCGGGTGACGCCAGGCCAGAGATCATCGCACCGGTGGTGAACATCTTCCCGGCGGCCTGATCGGCACTGATGGACGCACCCAGGCTGAACCGGGCCGCCTGCAACAGGCCCATGCCGGTCTTGCCCCCGTCAAGGGACAGCGCCGGGATGTACCAGAAGTCGTCAGCATCCAGCCGGACCGATTCCCCGCCCTGGAGCTGGACACGGAACCACACACCCCCGCGTGGGTTCTCGTCGTCCGTGGGGTCTTCCTCGGTGAACGACGCAGGGTGCACGAGGGGAAGGCGCACCAGTCCGCCAGCCTCGTTCTTGATCTTCAGTGCGCCAGCCTTGCCGTGGATGACGAGGTAGGCGAACAGGGTCTCTTCCCACTCGAACTGGGTCTGACCGTCCGGCCCGTCAGGCTCATCGAAGATCGATGGCACCCGCTCCGTCTCGTCGCCCTTCTCGCGCAGCGTGCGCAGGGGGAGTGACGCCAGCGTTCCGGAGATTAGGGACACCGCCCGGAAGATCGCGGACAGCCCCATTGCCGAGTTTTGAGTGACCGCAACTCCCGCGAGATCGACCACACCAAAGGGGTTGAAGAAAGCCGCAAAGGCGGGATCTGCAACGGAAATGACGGCGTTAGTCGGGGCGCTCTTAATGCGCCTCTGTGGGTGTCGATGCCGTTTCCGCGTCACGGTTGGAATGGTACACCACATACCCCCGGGGGGTATCATGTGCGAATGGAGACCGGGCCGATGGAGTCGGCGTTTAAGGCTGCGTCAAGTATCGAACCTGCCGCCGATAGGGATAAGGCAGCGGTCGAATTGGGGCGAACTTTCGCCGAGCAGATGGACCTTGAGCAGGACGCCGCGACTCTCATCAAACTTGGTGACTCATACCTCCGCGTCTTGGAAGCACTGCAAATGACCCCGCGCGCCCGTGCGCTTGCCCAGAAGGGAATGAAGGGCAATGACCCTGTTAAGCCCCAGTCCCGGCTGGACGAACTCCGCGAGCGGCGTTCTCGGAAGAGTGGAGCCAAGACTGTGGACGCCGCCTCTTCGTGAGCTGACACCGGAGACGTCATACGGGTATGACGTCATCGACTTTGCTGAAGCCATTGGAATGCCTCTCGATCCGTGGCAGCAATGGCTTGCTATCCACATGGGCGAGCTGTGGCCGGACGGTAAGCCCCGCTTCCTGATCGTCTTGATTCTGGTAGCCAGGCAGAACGGCAAGACTCACTTCATGCGCGTGCTCACGTTGTACTGGATGTTTGTCGAAGCCGTTCCGCTTGTCTTTGGCACACATGCTGACCGGGGTAAGGCGAAAGATTCGTGGAAAGAAGTTATCGAGATGGCGGAGCGCATTCCCCTTCTCGCTGACGAACTGCCGACGCGACACATTGTCAAGCAGAACGGCGAAGAAGAGTTCTTCAACGTCCACGGTAGTAAGTACAAGTTCCACGCGGCGAACAGCAAATGTGCCCTCGGCTACACGGTCCACCGGGCCATCATTGATGAGTTGCGAGAGCACAAGAATAGCGACGCCTGGGAAGCCATCATTCCTACCACCGATGCTGCCGCCACGACCGAGTGGGGTGCCCAAGCTGTCGCCATCACCAATGAGGGTGATGAGAGCGCAGAAGTGCTGCACGGACAGACCGAGGCGGCCGAGGACTTCATCAATACCGGGAACGGAGATCCCCGTCTCGGCATGTTCTCGTGGAGTTCCCCGCCCGGTTCAGACCCCACTGACCTCGAAGCACTCGCGTATGCCAATCCCAGCCTTGGTCATCGACTGTCGGTGGATGCCCTGCACGGTAAGGCCATCGTGGCAAAGCGTTCAGGGGGAGAGCGCTTGACCAAGTTCCGCATCCAGAGAATGTGCCAACGAGTCGCGGTCCTCAACCCCGGTATCGACCCAGAGTGCTGGAAGCTCGCAGGGACCACACAACCCATCAACCTGGCGGACCACCGGGACCGGCTGGCTTTGTGCCTTGACGTGGCTCTGGACGGGTCTCACGCAACCCTCGTGGCTGCGGCAACGGTCGACGGCATCACTCACGTCGAGGTGGTTGACGTGTACTACGGCTTCCAGTGGTCGAAGCGGTTGGAACGAGAACTGCCCGGCTGGGTGGCGAAGCTGAAGCCCCGGCAGTTCGGCTGGTACGAGAAGGGTCCTGCGGCAGCTATCTGGGCGACGCTCTCGGCCAAGAACGGCAACCGCCAGTGGCCTCCGCGCAGGTGCGAGGTGATCGGGCTGGACGCCCTCAGGCCGGCGGTCTGCATGGGCTTGAACCAGGCCGTCATCAACGGAGAAGTCCAGCACCCGGATGATGCGTTGCTCAACAGCCATGTCAGCGCAACCCAGAAGTCCCCAGTGTCCATGGATGGTACGTGGTGGTTCATGCGGCGTGGCGCGTCTCCTATCGACGCCTCATACGCCTTAGCGGGTGCCGTCCACATGGCCCGGACGATGCCCGGTCCGCGTCCGCCCGTCGTCGCGCTGGTGTAGCTCGTCATCCACAAAAAAACAGGGCGGCGGGTGTTCCAGGTGCCAGGGTCGCCGAACAATTTCACCATCGACTGATCCTCTTCGGCTCCGGCTCGTCACGCACCACGATTCTCTTTCGAGCCAGGTTGCATGCCCTGCACGACGCACGAAGGTTACCCACGTCATCAGTGCCCCCCATCTGTCGAGGGATGATGTGGTCGACGTGTGCTTCATCCTTCACTGCCATCCGTGCGTAGACCGTGCACCCGGGCAGTTGAACCATGCACCGTTCACCATCCCTCTCCAGCACATACGCTCGCAGCTTCCTCCATCGTGTGGTACTCCCATTGCCCTTGAGCTCAGGCATTGCGTTACCCCCCTTCATGGTGGGTGTTACCGATGTTGGTTCGTCGGGTGGGTCATGTTGGTGTCGTTACCGCCATATACGCGGTAACACCATCAACACCGTGTTATTAATAACGCTTGATAACGTTAATAACGCTTACCGGTAGGCGTTTTCGCGTCGTCAACGCATCCATTGGCTTGGATGGCATCGTTACTGATCATGGCGTTTTGCCTGGTCAGGGGTTGATAACACCCGACACGCGGGGTGTTACTGATCATGGTTTCCTGCGCCTGCGCCCAGCCGCCACGTTGCGGATCGTTGCGCCTTCACCCGCCTCGACCAATGGCCCGTAAAGCAGCTCTTTGCCCTTGCCTGGCTTGGTCTTGATGAAGCCCAGGAGGACTGCTTCCTTGACCAGGGTGCTGACCACGTTCTGGTTCTTCATCCCCGCAGGCAGCGCGCCGACGGCTTCCCTCAGCAGCGCCTTGGTGTTGAACTGCCACGGGTTCTTGTAGACGATTGCCCGGATTGTCTCGACGCCTTCGGCACCGGTCACCTCGCCGCGACTACCCGCCATCCCCGCCATCGATCGATGGGTTTCTTCGTCCCACATGAGCGAGGTCTGATCCAACTTGACGCCTCGGCCGTTGATCCGCAGGAAGCGGATCTCACCCTCCATGGTGTAGATCCACCGCGCTCCGGCGTGCTCATCGATCGCAGACGCGCCCCGTGCCCGTTCCTTGCCCTCCTCCATCTCTGACCGGGGTGTGTGGGCCAGGATGAATGACACCTTGACCCTTGCCTGGCGCTTAATCTCATCGATGGCCGCGAAGAGTCGGCGGGTCTGGTCGTTGTCCTTGTCGATGTTCACGCCTGCCCACACCGCCAGGACGGCCAGGCTGTCGATCATCCACACCTTGACCTTGTATTGCTTCAGCCAGCGGATGGTCCATGCCTTGCCCGGTTCGCTGAGGATGTTCACCGGCTGACCGACGCCATCCCAGACAGCCATGCGGCCCTCGCCGTCGATGCCAAGGGGGTTCATGAACTCGCGCCGCAGTTCGTCCAGTTCGACCTCCAGCGACCAGAAGCCGACGCGTGACCGGACGACCGGGAACCGGTCCAGGAACGGCTCCCCGTCGACCAGGCACCGCGCGAGATCCATTGCCAGAGCGGTCTTGCCGGTCTTGAACTGGGCGATCAGTACGGCGTTCTGCTTCGCGCCCAGCAGACCCTTTTGACCTTCCTCGGCTGGACCCACCAGGTACTCCACGGGGGGTAGGTCCTTCTGGTTGATCTCGGCCAGCGTGCCGTAGGTGTCGGGGTCTGGTTCGCGGAAGTCTGCCGCTGCCAGTTCCTCCGCCACCTCGCGGCGAGCCTGAGCCTGCGCCCGGAGCTTCAACTTCTCCTTACGGATGATCTCCCTCAGTTCGTCCTGCTCGGACTCTTCCATCTCTTCCGGCGTCAGGTCCCGAAAGGGTCCGTCGTCGTCAACGAGGTGCAGACTCATCAGGCGGCCTTCTTCTTTACGCGTTCCCGGGCTCGGGCTCTGCCCATTGCCTGGCGTTCTGAGGTAATGGTCCGGCAGATCCGGATCATGTCGTACATCAACAGCCCCACGTCGGCGGAGCAGGTAACACCGAACAGCGATTCGAGGTAGCGCCTGTATGCGTTGAACTCACTCATGTAGGCGGTGAAGTGGTACGGCATCATCCACACGATGCGCCGATGCGATGCGTTGATCGACAATGCGTCTACATCGCCCCTCAGATCGTCTGGAAGCCACATCCGCCCCGGTCGGGGTGTGGCACCACCCATCAACGGTGACAACCGCTTCAGGATGACTGCCAAGTCGTCGCCGGTCGGGCAGTCTCGGTAACTGCTCATCGGCATGGGCAATGGCTCTGGAGGAAATTGGTTCTTCATTTGATGACCCCTTAGAATGGTGCACGTCATTCCCTTCAAAAATGACGTACACGGATGAGGCTCCCGGTTCCGCTGGCCGGGGGCTTCGTCTATTTCCGGAACCGTGCAGCGATCATCTGGACCACACCGGGGCCGGACAGTCGGTCGCTGAGACCCTGCTTGCGGCGGTCGCGGACGACCTTCTGACGGGCCTCTTCCGTACCGGTCTCGGGGTCGTACCACTCTTCGACAGGCCACGACAGCGAGGCGTTGAAGCTGAAGTCCACCTTGCGCTTGGTCGCCATCGACCGGAGGGTCTGACGGAAGCCGTCGTCCTCGCGGGCCTGCACGAACGCGGTCACGATGCTCATCGGGTGACCTTCTTTCCCACGTTGTAGTTAGGGTTGTAGCGCTTGGCCAGGGCTGCCGGGGTGAACAGTTCCTCGACCGGCTTGTTGAGGTAGGCGGATAGCCTCTCCCGCATTTCGTCGCTGGGGTGGACTCCGCCCCTGAGTGCCTGCTTGAAGTGGATACGGGGGATGCCGAGTTCATCGGCGGTACGGAGGATCGCGCCGTAACCGCGAGAGCTAAGGATTCGGTGGACAGGCTGAGGGCCGAATTTGGACACAGTGGCTCCAGGGGGAGTAGTTCCGAGAGTCGCGGGGTGGGGGCCTCTGACCGTCCCACCGCGCACCGAGGCCGCAGGCCGTACCGGTGATCACCGCGTGTTGGGACAACCATAACCCATGGATTCAGAACGAAATTCAGGAGTTTCTAAGCCTCGATTAACCGGTGCCCGCTTTCGTGCCACGCGTCGTGGCACGTGCCCTCGGGCTTCCCCTCGCCGGCACGCTGCGCCCCGAGCCCGGCCTCTGCCGGGGCCTCGAACGCGGCGAGGCGCCGGCGGCGGCGGGCAAGGGTCCGCTCGCCACGCTGTGCCAGCGGATCGTCGCGGACCTCACCGGCGCCACGACCGGTGTGGCATGAGCGGCCAGCCCGAGGACACCTCCTTCGCGGCCCGGGTGCGGCAGCGGATCGTCGCCGCCACCGACCCGGTCACCCCGGCGGCGATCGTGTCCGCCGTACGCGCCGAACCCACCGCCGCCGTGCTGGGCGACACCGCCGTCCTGCGGATCGCCGACCGGGTGCACGACGACCTCGTCGGCGCCGGACCACTCGCCCCGCTGCTGGCCGATCCAGAGGTGACCGACGTCCTGGTCAACGGCGTCCGCGTCTGGGTCGACCGGGGCGCGGGGCTGCACCAGGTGGCAATCCCGGTGGGCTCGGTCGACGACGTTCGCCGGTTGGCGCAGCGGCTCATCGCCAGCGCGGGTCGGCGGCTCGACGACGGCTCCCCGTACGCGGACGCCCGCCTGCCCGACGGCACCCGCCTGCACGCCGTACTGCCTCCGGTGGCGACCGAGGGCCCCTACCTGTCTCTGCGGACGTTCCGGCATCGCCCGTACACGCTCGACGAACTGGTGAGCCAGGGGACGGTGCCGCGACCGGTGGCACCGCTGCTCGCCGCCGTCGTCGCGGCCCGGTTGGCGTACCTGGTCACCGGCGGCACGGGCTCGGGCAAGACGACCCTGCTCAACACCCTGCTCGGGTTGGTGCCGGCCACCGAACGGATCGTCCTGGTCGAGGACGCGGCAGAGCTTCAGCCGGGGCATCCGCACGTGGTCGGGCTCCAGGCCCGTACCGCCAACGTCGAGGGGACGGGCGTGGTCAGCCTCGGAGACCTGGTCCGGCAGGCGCTGCGGATGCGCCCGGACCGCCTGGTCGTCGGGGAATGCCGGGGCGCAGAGGTGGTCGACCTGCTGGCCGCGTTGAACACGGGTCACGACGGCGGTGCCGGCACGCTGCACGCCAACACCCCGTCCGACGTGCCGGCCCGGCTGGAGGCGCTCGGCATGCTCGGCGGACTGCCCCGCGCCGCGCTGCACGCCCAGGTGGTCGCCGCGCTTCAGGTGCTGCTCCAGGTACGTCGCGGCGATCAGGGCCGCGTCCTCGAATCGATCTGTCTGTTGCTCCCCGAAGGGCCGGAACGCCTTGCCACCGTGGTACCCGCCTGGGTACGTGGACGAGGCCTGGGGCTGGCCGCCCGCACGTTCGGCGCGCTGCTGCGGGATCGGGGCGTCGCGGTCCCGCCGATCCTCACCGAGCCGTGGCCAGGATCGGCAGGTCCGGCATGAACGCCACGATGGCGCTGGTCGCGACGCTGCTGCTGTCCACCGCGATCGTGGTGATCTGGCGGGCGAAGAGCATCAGAGACCGCCGGCGTCGGGTGCTGGCCCCGACCCGTGCCACCGGTGTCGACCCGGACGACGCCCTGGTCGAGTGGATCAGGGACCTCGCTCGCGGGCAGGACCGGCCGACCGACGAACTCGGCGGCACGGCCGCCTCGGCTGACCCAGGTGTGCTCGTGCAGCCGGGGACCGGCAGCGGACGCATGGCCGTCGCCTGGTCCACCCGGGACCTCGACGACAGCCCCGGCCGTTCGAGGGTGACCGGTGGACCCGAGGGACCCACCCGACCAGCCGGCCCGGCACGTCCGCCAGCCCGCCGGGACTCGCGCCGCCCGGCTGCCACTGCCAGGCCCGAGGCCGGAGCCCCGGCGGCCGTCGCTTCCCGCACCACGAGGCCGGCGGGCTGTTCGCCGACCAGGCGGTTCATCGGGCCGGCGGGCTGTTGGCGGGGCCGGCAGGCCGCGAGCCGGACAGGCCGGTCGCGGACCAGCCGGACCATGATGCCGGCGGGCTGTTCGTGGGGCCGGCGGGCCACGAGCCGGACAGGCCGGTCTCGACCCTTCTGGTACGCGCGCGACGGTCACCGCGTCGGGTGCTGCTCCTGGCCGGTCTGATGGGAGCAGGTGTCGGAGCCGTGTCCGGCGGGCCGGTGGCCGCCGTGGCGATGGCCGGCTACGGCACGATCGCTCTCCGCGCCCTGCTGCGCTGGAGAACGAATCGGCAGGTCGAGCTGATTCGACGGCGCAGCCTGGACCTACTGTGTGGCCTGGCGGCCGACCTTCGGGCGGGTTCGCCCATGCCGTCGACCCTCGAGATCACCTCCGTCGCGGGAGCGTCGATGGCGGGCGTCGATCGGCTTCGTGACCTGACCTCGGCCGCCGTGCGGCTGGCGGATCGGACCGGCGCGCCGCTGGCGGAGCTGATCGAGCGGATCGAGGCGGACGCCCGTGCGACCGACCGTGGGCTGGCCGCCGCAGCGGCACAGGCGGCCGGCGCACGCGCCACCGCCTGGTTGCTGGCTGCGCTGCCGATCGGTGGGATCGGGCTCGGTTATGGGATCGGGGTCGACCCCCTGGCGGTGCTCCTGCACGACACGGTCGGTGGGGTGTGCGCGGTCCTCGCCGTCGCCCTGCAGATCGTCGGCCTCTTCTGGGCTGAGCGCCTGGGCGCTGGACCGGGGCGGACCACCTGATGTCTCCGGTGTTGTCCACTCGCGGGACTGCGGGCATACGGCGCCGTCCGGACGCGATCCGGCTCGCGGCAGGCATGGCCGGGCTTGCCGTGGCAGTGGTTGTCGAGGGCTGGTTCGGATGGCTGGGCGCCGTTCCGGTCGCCGTCCTGCTGGATGTGTCGCTGCGGCGGATCGAGCCTCCCGCCGTACGCAACCAGCGGCTTCGGGAGGCCGCCGACCTGCCGCTCGCCGCCGACCTCCTGGCGGCGGCGATGCGGGCCGGTGCGCCGGTGGACCGCTCGGTCCTGGCCGTCGCCGAGGCGTTGGACGGCCCGCTGGCCACCCGACTGGCCCGGGTGGGCCGCACGTTGCTCCTCGGCGGCGGCCCAGCGGAGGCCTGGTCGGCGTTGGACGGTGTGCCAGGGGCGGATCGGATGGCCGCGGCGGCGTTCCGCTCGGCCAACAGCGGCGCGGCGCTGGCCGGTGCGCTGACCCGTCTCGCCGACGACCTGCGGGCCGACCGGGCCACCGCTGCCGAGGCGTCGGCCCGTCGGGCCGGCGTCCTCATCGTGCTGCCACTGGGGCTCTGTTTCCTGCCCGCGTTCATTCTCGCCGGCCTGGTGCCGGTGATCGTCGCCGTTCTCGGCGACGTGCTCTGACCCATCGAGGAAGGGAAGATCCATGCGCAAACTCATCGCCCGACTGCGGGGCGACGACGGAATGAACACCGCCGAGTACGCCGTCGGCACGCTCGCCGCGGTGGCCTTCGCCGGGATCCTGTTGAAGGTGCTGACCTCCGGCAACGTCCAGTCCGCGCTGACCGCGGTCATCGACCGGGCACTCAAGTGATCGGGCGCCGGCAGGTCGACCGTATGCGGGACACGGACGCTCCCGGGCGCGCGTCCGACGGCGGCCGGAGGGCCCACATCGTCGGCGGCGAGCGGGGATCCTTCACCGCCGAACTGGCGGCCGGTCTGCCGGCGCTTCTCCTGCTCCTGCTCGCCGGCCTGACGGCGGTGAACGCCGTCAGCACACAGGCGAGTTGCCTGCACGCCGCCCGGGAAGCCGCGCTCGCCGCCGCCCGGGGCGCCGGCAACGCGGACGGTGCACGGACCGCGCCGCCGGGGGCTGAGGTGTCGGTGTCGATCGACGGCGACCGGGTGCAGGCGACCGTCCGGGCACCCGTCCGTGCGCTGGGCGGCCGACTACCACGGATCACCGTGGTGGCCACCGCCGTCGCAGCGGTGGAACCCGGCGCCCAAGAGATGAGCCGGTGATGCCCCGGCCGACGGTACGGTCGCGCGGTAACGGCGGTAGCCATGGCATCGGCCCGGGCCACGGTCGATTCCGTGGCCGCAGCCCTGACATCGAGCGAGACCTTGACGGCCGAGCAGACGCGGAGCGGGGTGGCGCGACCATTCTGCTGCTCGCGCTGGGGCTGGTGTTCGTGCTGGTCGGGACATTCGGCGCCGCCGTCGCCGCGACCGGCGTGGCAGCCCAGCGGGCCGCGGTGGCCGCTGATCTCGGCGCGCTGGCCGGGGCCACCCGAGCGCTCGACGGTGATGCGGTGGCGTGCGCGTCCGCCGCGGACATCGCCCAGCGCAACGCCGGCCGGATGGTCGACTGCGTCGTCGACGGCCTGGACGTGCTGGTGACCGTCGAGGTGGCGTTCACGCCGGTCCCGGGCCTGACACGGGTCGCCACATCGACGGCCCGCGCCGGGCCGGTGCGCGGCTGAACGGCAGACCCGGCCGGATCGCAGTGGGTAGAGCCTGGTCGGGTTGGACTGGCAGCAGTAGCCGGCGGCGGGGCGGAGCTGTAGGGCCCTGCCCCGCCGGCCGAGCTTGAGGGGGTAGCTGCGCCGATCTTGCACTTTGTGTCGACGAGATATGGCTTTCGTGGCCTATGTCGGCGCACAAAGTGCAAGATCGCGGGCGGGGTGGCGAAACGCCAGCAGGATGCGTCAGCGGGACTGGAGCGCGTCCAGGGCGACGGCCATGGCGATGACGAGGCGGCGGTCGATCTGCGGGTTCTGCACCTCGACGACGTACTTGTCGCGCAGGCCCCACTTCTTGACCACCGAGAAGACGGGCTGGCCGCCGGCGAGGAAGTCGAAGTGGTACGGCAGCCAGGAGAGCGAGTCGACGAACCGGCGGAGCAGCGCCACCGGCAGGCTGCGCTCCTGACCCGTCACCTGCGGCAGGCCGGCCTGCTCGACGTGCCACGTGGAGCGGAGCAGGGACTGGGCGAGGTCCTTACGGAACAGGCCGATCGGGTTGCCCGCGGCGTCGGTGACGTCGTACGTCGCGCCGAGGTCGAGGCGCTGGCGGGCCTTGAAACCGAGCAGGGGCTGCTGCTTGGAGTCGTCGGTGTAGATCGTCACCTGCTCCTTGAAAGCGAGCCGCTTCTGCTGCGCGAAGGCCAGCAGCTCGCCCTCGCTGCCGTCCGGCGCGACCGCCCGGACCTCGTACTGGTTGACCATCATCCGGAGCCGCTGGCGGATGTGGAACTGCTGCAGGGTCTGCAAGTTGTCGAGCTGCATCTGGTCTCCTCAGGGGGTGTCGCGCCGGAGTCTCGCACAGCCGGGCAACCGCCGTCGGCCGTGCCCGACCGGCTCGCCCCGCCGGCCGTCCCGACCAGCCCTGGCCAACCCGGTCGGGCTACTCCGACCCGGCTCGCCCCGCCGGCCGTCCCGACCAACCCTGGCCAACCCGGTCGGGCTACTCCGATCCGGCTCGCCCCGACAGCCTGCCCCGACCCGGCTCGCTCCGACCCGGCTCGCTCCGACCCGGCTCGCCCCGACAGCCTGCCCCGACCCGGCTTCCCCCGACCAACTCGCCCCGACCAACTCGCCCCGACCAATCCACCCTTGCCGGTCCAGCCTGACCGGTCCGCCCGGCCGGACCGGTCACGCGCGGATTCAGCGACCGTCCACCGTCGACCGCAACGACCAGGTGTTGAGCACCTGGTGGATGCCGCGCAGTCGCTCGTTGATCTGCTCCAGCCGTTCGGCCTGAGCCAGCGCGGCCAGCGCGGCCCCGAGCGCGATCTGCTGGTCGAGGGTGAGGTGTTCCTGGTCGATGGTGTAGAGCAGGTCGACGGTCTCAGCGATCGTGTCGGCCACAACTTCTCCTCGGGCGCGGGGGCGAAATACAACACAAGCATCGATGGAAGCGCTCCCACACCATTGTGCCCAGTGCCACCGGGATTCATGCAAGGTGGCTCAGGAGGGCAGATTGCCCAGCACCACGTCGAGGACCCGGATCGCGTCCGGCTTCGAGAGAGGGTTGTTGCCGTTGCCGCACTTCGGCGACTGCACGCAGGACGGGCAGCCGGTCTCGCAGCCGCACTCCGCGATCGCGTCGCGGGTGGCCCGCAGCCACGCCGACGCCGTCCCGTAGGCGCGCTCCGCGAAGCCCGCGCCACCCGGGTGACCGTCGTAGACGAAGACCGTCGGCGCCTCGGTGTCCGGGTGCAGGGCGGTGGAGAGGCCGCCGATGTCCCACCTGTCGCACGTCGCCATCAGCGGAAGCAGGCCGATCGCGGCGTGCTCGGCGGCGTGCAGCGCGCCCGGCACGTCGGCCGGCTGCACCCCGGCGGACGTCAGCGACCGCTCGGACAGCGTGAACCACACCGCCACCGTCCGCAGCTCCCGGGCGGGCAGGTGCAGTGGCCGGGTGTCGATCACCTCGCCGGTGGCGATCCTGCGCCGCTGGTACGACACCACCTGGCTGGTGACGTCCACCTCGCCGAGGAACATGCCGACCGGCCCGGCGTCGACGTAGGAGCGCACGGATACGACCGAGAGGTCGGTGACGTCCCGGGCGTGGGTGGACCAGTCCGGCTCCTCGACGTGCACCAGCGCGCAGCCGTCGGCGAGGTCCAGCTCGTCGACCACGTACGAGACGCCCTGGTGCAGGTAGACCGCGCCGGGGTGGAGCAGGAAGTGGGACGAGCCGCCGTCGACGGTGCCGAGCAGCCGGCCGGTGGCCGACTCCACCACGCAGACCGGTGCGCCTCCCTCGCCGCGCAGGTCCACCTCGGGACGCTCGCGGTGTCGCCAGTACCAGCCGGTGGGCCGCTGTCGCAGCGCCCCGGTCGCCACCAGCTCGTCCACCGCCTCCTTCGCCCCGTCGCCGAAGAGCGCCAGGTCGGCCGGGGTGAGCGGCGCCTCGGCGGCGGCGCAGGCCAGCTGCGGGGCCAGCACGTACGGGTTGGCCGGGTCGAGCACCGTCGCCTCCACCGGCGCACCGAAGATCGCCTCCGGGTGGTGCACCAGGTAGGTGTCCAGCGGGTCGTCCCGGGCCACCAACACGGCTAGGGCCTCCTGGCCGGAACGCCCGGCGCGGCCCGCCTGCTGCCACAGCGACGCCCGGGTGCCCGGGTAGCCGCAGATCAACACCGCGTCCAGCCCCACCAGGTCCACGCCCAGCTCCAGCGCGTTGGTGGAGGCCAGGCCGAGCAGGTCACCGTGCAGCAGCGCGCGTTCCAGCTCGCGGCGCTCCTCGCGCAGGTAGCCGCCCCGGTAGGCGGCCACCCGGTCGCCGAGCCCGGGTACGGCGTCGTCGAGCGCCCGTCGCGCGTTTGCCGCCACCACCTCGGCGCCCTTGCGGGAACGGACGAACGCGAGGGTGCGTACCCCCTCGGCGACCGTGTCGGCGAGCAGGTCCGCGGTCTCGCGCAGAGCAGAGCGGCGGACCTGGCGAAGGTCGTCGTGGTCGCCCGTCGCCTGCGGGGGGATCGGGGAAGAGGAGCCCGAGTCGGGTGGCAGCAGTGGCGGTTCCCAGAGCGCGAAGGTCACCCCGCCGCGCGGCGAGGTGTCCTCGGTGACCGCGGTCACCGGCAGGCCGGTGAGTCGCGCGGCGGCGGTCGCCGGGTCGCCCGAGGTGGCCGAGGCGAGGACGAACACCGGGCTGGCCCCGAAGCGCGCGCACTGCCGGCGCAACCGGCGCAGCACGTGCGCCACGTGCGAGCCGAACACACCCCGGTAGGTGTGGCACTCGTCGATCACGACGTACGCCAGTCGGCGCAGGAACCCGGACCACTGCGCGTGGCCGGGCAGGATGCCGTGGTGCAGCATGTCCGGATTGGTCAGCACGAAGCGGGAGTGTCGGCGGATCCACTCCCGTTCCGCGCGCGGCGTGTCCCCGTCGTAGGTGGCGGGGCGTACCCCCTCCAGTTCCAGGCCGACGACGGCCCGCAGCTGGTCGGCGGCGAGGGCCTTGGTCGGCGCCAGGTAGAGCACGGTGGCCCGGGGGTCGGCGAGCAGCGTGGCCAGCGCCGGGAGCTGGTACGCCAGGGACTTGCCGGACGCGGTTCCGGTGGCGACGATCACGTGGCCGCCCTCGTACGCCAGGGTGGCCGCCTCGGCCTGGTGCTGCCAGGGCGCGACCACGCCGCGGCGGTCGAACGCCGCCCGAAGCTCCGGCGGCGCCCACGCCGGCCACGGCGCCGGCACCCCGACGCGGGCGGGCACCCGCTCGACGTGGGTGACCGGGTCGCCCGCGCCCCGTGCGCGCAGCCGGCGCAGCAGGTCGACCGGCGGGGAGGAAGTCACGTCCTGCACTCTCGCACTGGTGTTCGGAGATGAAAAGCCGGGCCCCGGGGTAAGGGATAGCCGCCGCCGGTGACCGCAGGGTGTCCCGGCGGTAGTGGTTAGATGCCCAGGAGAGTTTACGGCTCTGGCGAGGAGGACCGATGGAGCTGTCGCTGGCGACGCGCACCGTGGGCGAGCACACGGTGCTCGAGGTCGGCGGTGAGGTGGACGTCTACACCGCGCCCCGGCTCCGCGAACGTCTCCTCGAGCTGATCGACGGCGGCGCCCGGCACGTGATCGTGGACCTCGGGCGGGTGGACTTCCTCGACTCGACCGGGCTGGGCGTGCTGGTGGGCGCGCACAAGCGGCTGCGCACGGCCGGCGGCTCGTTCGCCCTGGTCTGTGACAAGGAGCCGCTGCTCAAGATCTTCCGGATCACGGCGCTGGACCAGGTGTTCCCGCTGCACGCCACGGTCGAGGCGGCGGCCGGCGCGGGCCCGAGCGGCGCCAACGCGTGATGGCGACGGTCCGGCTCTCCTTCTCTCCGGCCCCGGTGCACGTGCGTACCGCCCGACTGGTCGGCGTGGCCGTCGCCCGACGGGCCGGTGTCCGCGAGGACCTGCTGGACGAGGTGCGCCTGGCCATCGGTGAGGCGTGCACCCGGGCGGTCGCGCTGCACCGTCAGTACGGCCTGCCCGATCCGGTGCTGGTGGAGATGTCCGACGGCGGCACGTACGCGGTGCGGGTCGTGGACCGGGCGCCGATCGAGGCCAGCATCGGGCTGGCGGCGCTGCCGCCGGACGAGTTGGCCGACGAGTCGCTGACCGACGAGGCGTTGACCACGGGTGTCGGGTTCGCTCTGCTCGCGGGCTTCGTGGAGGACCTGCAGGTGCGCCCGGTCGACGAGGGCATCGGCACCGAGGTGCGAATGGTGTGGCCCGTCGGGCGCTGACTTCGGAACGACTGCGCACAAGGCCGTGTCCCCGCTGGGGATGCGGCCTTGTCGTCATGGATCGGGCCCTATATCAGATTTCGTTTCATAACACAGCGACAAAGATCATCGAGACACGGTGCCACCTCGGTGTGACCTCGAACACTGTGGAGGGCTACAGTACCCGGGTTGTCAGCAAGTGATCCAACCCGCAGCCAGCGGGTATGGGTGGTCATCGCTGGTCCGCTGGGGTGGGTTGGCGCGCGCTTGCGAGTCCGCATCCAGGCGTCGACCGGTGCGTCTCCACCCGTCGACGCGAGTGTTCGGTAACAGGAGGACGCAGATGTCCGAGACCTTGGCCGTCGATGACGGCGGGCTTTCCCTTACCGGAGGCAATGTCACGTACGTCGTCATCGCCGCGGTCATCGCGCTGGTGGCGCTCGTCTTCGCCGCCGCGTTGACGAAGACCGTGCTGGCAGCCGGCAAGGGCACCACCAACATGCAGGAGATCTCGGGGGCGGTCCAGGAGGGCGCCTCGGCCTACCTGCTCCGCCAGTTCCGCACCTTGGCGATCTTCGTCGTCGTCGCCGTGGTGCTGCTCTTCCTCCTGCCGGTGCACGACACCGACGGCAGCGTGATGGCCGTGAAGCTCGGCCGGTCGCTCTTCTTCGTGGTGGGCGCCGTGTTCAGCGCGTCCATCGGTGGCGCCGGCATGTGGCTGGCGACCCGCGCGAACCTGCGCGTGGCCGCCGCCGCCCGGGAGCGCCAGGGCGGCCGCGAGGCCGCCATGAAGATCGCCTTCCGGACCGGCGGCGTGGTCGGCTTCCTCACCGTCGGCCTCGGCCTCTTCGGCGCCGCGCTGGTCGTCCTGGTCTACCGGGGTGACGCGCCCACGGTGCTGGAGGGCTTCGGCTTCGGCGCCGCCCTGCTGGCGATGTTCATGCGGGTCGGCGGCGGCATCTTCACCAAGGCCGCCGACGTCGGCGCCGACCTGGTCGGCAAGGTCGAGCAGGGCATCCCCGAGGACGACCCGCGCAACGCCGCCACCATCGCCGACAACGTGGGCGACAACGTCGGTGACTGCGCCGGCATGGCCGCCGACCTGTTCGAGTCGTACGCGGTGACGCTGGTGGCCGCGCTGATCCTCGGGCGGGCCGCCTTCGGCGAGGACGGTCTGGTCTTCCCGCTGATCATCTCCACTATCGGCGTGCTGGTCGCCATCGTCGGCGTCTTCATCACCCGGCTGCGCGCCTCCGACCGCAACGGTCTCACCGCGATCAACCGGGCCTTCTACATCTCCGCCGTGATCTCCGCGGTGCTGGTGGCGATCGCCGCGTACGCGTACCTGCCGGCGACCTTCGCCGACCTGGAGGGTGGCCTCACCGACGTCGACCGCAACCCGCGACTGGTGGCCATCGGCGCGGTGGTGATCGGCATCGTGCTCGCCGCCGCGATCCAGGCGCTGACCGGCTACTTCACCGAGACCAACAAGCGGCCCGTACAGGACATCGGCAAGAGCTCGCAGACCGGTGCGGCCACCGTCATCCTCGCCGGCATCAGCGTCGGCCTGGAGTCGGCGGTCTACTCGGCGCTGCTGATCGGCGCCGGCGTCTTCGGGGCGTTCCTGCTCGGCGGCAGCTCGATCACGCTGTCGCTGTTCGCGGTGGCGCTGGCCGGCACCGGCCTGCTCACCACCGTCGGCGTCATCGTCGCCATGGACACCTTCGGGCCGATCTCCGACAACGCCCAGGGTGTGGCGGAGATGTCCGGCGACATCGACGAGCACGGCGCGCGCATCCTCACCGAGCTGGACGCGGTCGGCAACACCACCAAGGCCATCACCAAGGGCATCGCGATCGCCACCGCGGTGCTGGCGGCGACCGCGCTGTTCGGCTCGTACACGGACACCCTGCGGACCGCGTACGCGGACGCCGGCGTGGGCGACGTCGGGACCGAGATCCTCAACTCGCTGAACGTGGCCAACCCGCGCAACCTGGTCGGACTGATCATCGGTGCGGCGGTCGTCTTCCTCTTCTCCGGGCTGGCGATCAACGCGGTGTCCCGCTCGGCCGGCGCGGTCGTCATGGAGGTTCGCCGGCAGTTCCGTGAGCTGCCCGGCATCATGGACCGCACCCAGCGCCCGGAGTACGGCAAGGTCGTCGACATCTGCACCCGGGACGCGCAGCGCGAGCTGATGACCCCCGGCCTGCTCGCCATCCTGGCGCCGATCGCGGTCGGCTTCGGCCTCGGCCCGGGGGCGCTCGCCTCCTACCTGGCCGGCGCGATCGGAGCCGGCACGCTGATGGCGGTGTTCCTGTCCAACTCCGGTGGGGCCTGGGACAACGCCAAGAAGCTGGTCGAGGACGGCGCGTACGGCGGCAAGGGCTCCGAGTCGCACGCTGCCACGGTCATCGGCGACACCGTCGGCGACCCGTTCAAGGACACCGCCGGCCCGGCCATCAACCCGCTGATCAAGGTGATGAACCTGGTCTCGCTGCTGATCGCCCCCGCCGTGGTGGCCTGGAGCGTCGGTGACGAACGCAATGTCGGCCTGCGGGTCGGTATCGCGCTGGTCGCGACGCTGATCATCGTGGCGTCGGTGGTCTTCAGCAAGCGCAAGGGCATCGCCATGGACGACTCCGACACCGGCGCGGGCAGCGCCGACCACCGTCCGGAGACCGTCAACGCCTGACACCGGCGGCACCGGGGTCCCCGCTCGACGCACCCGTCGGGCGGGGACCCCGGCCATCCGGCCCGGTGCCACACCTGGCCGAAGGTCGTACGCTGCAACGCATGCGTACGTGCCGGGCGTCTGCCGTCGGAAAGCTCACGGTGGTCCTGGCCACGCTCGTCGTCGTCCTCACCGGCTGCGGTGGGCCCAGCCCACGGGCCTGGGCGGCCTCGGTCTGCGGCGCGCTCACCCCGTGGCGCTCCGAGATCAGCAAATTGACCAGCAGCACCGATCAGCAGATGACGGCGCAGACCACTCCGGCGCAGGCCAAGGAGAACCTGGTGCGGCTCTTCGGCGGCGCGGAACAGGCCAGCGAGACCGCGCGCCGCAAGGTCGAGCAGGCCGGCATCCCGGAGACCGACAACGGCGAGGCCATCTCCGCCGGCTTCCGTGGGTCGCTGGAGAAGATGCGGGACGCCTACGGCCGCGCCCGGGACACCATCGAGGGGTTGGGCACCGGTGAGCCCGCCGCCTTCTACGACGGCGTCCGGGCCGCCGTGGACACTTTGAACAAGGAGTACGACGCCAGCGCGCTGGACACCAGCAAGCTCAACTCCGAGGAGCTGAAACAGGCCTTCGACGAGGTGCCCGAGTGTCGCTGAACGGGCTCGGTGACACGCCGGCCGCGCAGTCGCTGCCGGCGCTGTTCCCCGTACCCGAGCCCGACCCGTCGCGCGCCGACCCGTCGGGCACCGACCCGTCGCGCGCCGACCCGTCGGGCACCGACCCGTCGCGCGCCGATCCGTCGGGCACCGACCCGGCGCGGCCCGGCCCGCGGCGGCCTGGTTCGGGCCGGCGACGCGGCGGCCCGGACCGGTCGGAGTCGAGCGTCCCCGCGCCACCTCGGGCCGACGACGCCGGGCGGCAACTGGTCTTCTTCGGCGCGGATGCCGCCGAACCGGCGGTCGCCGATCTGGCCGGGCTGCTCGCCGGACCCGGCGAGGTCGTCCGGATGGGTGGCACCGCCCGTCTCGCGGTACGGGTGGACGCCGCCTGGCGGGTGCACGTGCTCGTCGCCGAACTGGCGCTGCGCGGGCTGGCCGCGAGCTGGGAGCCGACCGAGGACCAGCGACACACCGTGCGGACGTCGTACACCCGGCTGTTGAAGCCGCTCGCGGTCGCCTGGCTGGACGGCCCGGCGAAGCGTCCGCCGGCGGCCTTCCACCTGACCGGCCGGCGGCTGCGGCTGTGGCTCGCCGCCGCCGGGACGCCGGAGCCGCCCGGCGGCTTCCTGCTGCGCCTCGGCGCGGGTGACCAGCGGGCCTGGGACGCGATCGGCGCGGCTCTCACCGCCGCCGGCC
Source organism: Micromonospora sp. CA-246542 (assembly GCF_050942905.1). Lineage (NCBI taxonomy): Bacteria > Bacillati > Actinomycetota > Actinomycetes > Micromonosporales > Micromonosporaceae > Micromonospora > Micromonospora sp. CA-246542. Next base: position 449,824 of record NZ_CP192040.1, read on the forward strand.
TGGCCGGCACGCTGCTCGGCCCCGACGAGGGTGGCCCGGCCTACCGGATCACCGGCCGCCGCCGCCTGGCCCGCCTCGCCGAGCTGGTCGGCGCACCACCCCCCGCGACCCCACCCAACGCCTGGCCCTGACCCCCCGCCCCCCGCCCGCCGCCCACCGCTCACCGGCGTCGATCATGGAGTTGTGGTGGTGGACGAACTTCGCCTTCGGGGCCTAAACGCCCACCACAACCCCATGATCGACGCGAGCGGGAGGGGTGCGGGAGGGGTGCGGGAGGGGTGCGGGAGGGAAGTGGGGTGAGGTGTCTGGTGTTGGACAGCTGGGCTTGGATGGGCTGGTTGGGGGTCCCGCATCGTCACAGGGACCCGCTCCGAGGCCTACCCACGGTGTACGGTGGCGCCGTCCGGCAGTGTCGAGCACGGCGGGCGGGAGTCGACCGCCGCGCCGCAGCGGATTGCCGCCCGCGAAACCCGAAACGCGGACGGCGCGTTACGTTGGACATCCGGACCGCCGGTGCCACGGCGGGGTCGAGAGCGGTCGCTGTCGTAAGGCGCCGGCCGGCCACGAGCAGGAGTGAGGTCGGGGAGAGACGTGCCGAGCAACGCTGGAACCACCCGTCTGGTCATCGTCGAGTCACCGGCGAAGGCCAAGACGATCTCGGGCTACCTCGGCCCGGGGTACGTCGTGGAGGCCAGCTTCGGTCACGTCCGCGACCTGCCGCGCAACGCCGCCGACGTGCCGGCCAAGTACAAGGGCGAGTCCTGGGCCCGCCTCGGGGTGGACGTGGACAACGGCTTCCACGCCCTCTACGTCGTCTCGGCCGACCGCAGGCAGCAGATCAGCAAGCTGGTGAAGCTGGCCAAGGAGGTCGACGAGATCTTCCTGGCGACGGATGAGGACCGCGAGGGCGAGGCCATCGCCTGGCACCTGGTCGAGACCCTCAAGCCCAAGGTCCCGGTCAAGCGGATGGTCTTCCACGAGATCACCAAGCCGGCGATCCAGGCCGCCGTGGCCAACCCCCGGGAGATCGACCGCGACCTGGTCGACGCCCAGGAGGCCCGGCGCATCCTCGACCGTCTCTACGGCTACGAGGTCTCCCCGGTGCTGTGGAAGAAGGTCATGCCGAAGCTCTCGGCGGGCCGGGTGCAGTCCGTGGCGACCCGGATCGTGGTGGAGCGGGAGCGGCAGCGGATGGCGTTCCGCACCGCCGAGTACTGGGACATCCTGGCCACCCTCGCCGTGGCGAACGCCGGTGAGGGGCCGCGCACCTTCAACGCCACCCTGATCGCTCTCAACGGCGACCGGATCGCCACCGGTAAGGACTTCGAGCCCACCACGGGCAAGGTCCGGGCCGGCGCGGGCGTCGTCCACCTCGACGAGGGCGGTGCCCGGGGTCTGGCCGCCCGGCTCGACGGGCGGCCGTTCACGGTCACCCGGGTCGAGGAGAAGCCGTACCGTCGCCGCCCGTACGCGCCGTTCATCACCTCGACGCTCCAGCAGGAGGCGGCCCGCAAGCTGCGCCTGTCCTCGCAGCAGACGATGCGCACCGCGCAGCGCCTCTACGAGAACGGCTACATCACCTATATGCGTACCGACTCGGTGAACCTCTCGGAGACCGCCATTTCGGCGGCCCGCCGGCAGATCGTCGAGCTGTACGGCGAGCGCAGCGTTCCGCCGGAGCCCCGCCGCTACACCGGCAAGGTCAAGAACGCCCAGGAGGCGCACGAGGCGATCCGCCCCGCGGGGGACAACTTCCGCACCCCGGGCGAGGTGGCCAAGGAGTTGTCCGCCGAGGAGTTCAAGCTCTACGAGCTGATCTGGCGGCGCACGATCGCCTCGCAGATGACCGACGCCGTCGGTTCCAGCGTGTCGGTGCGCATCCGCGCGGTCTCCACCTCCCAGGAGGAGGCCGACTTCGGCGCGACCGGTAAGACCATCACCGACCCGGGCTTCCTGCGCGCGTACGTCGAGTCCAGCGACGACGAGAACGCCGAGGCCGAGGACGCCGAGCGCCGGCTGCCGACCCTGGTCAAGGACCAGCCGCTGACCGCCGACGAGCTGGCCGCGCAGGGCCACCACACCCAGCCGCCGTCGCGCTACACCGAGGCGTCGCTGGTCAAGGCCCTGGAGGAGTTGGGCATCGGCCGCCCGTCCACCTACGCGTCGATCATGCAGACGATCCAGGACCGGGGGTACGTCACCAAGCGCGGTCAGGCGATGATCCCCACGTTCCTGGCCTTCGCGGTGATCGGCCTGATGGAGCGGCACTACCCCCGCCTCATCGACTACGACTTCACCGCCAGCATGGAGAACGAGCTGGACGAGATCGCCGGCGGTGACCACGCCGCGGTCGACTTCCTCACCGCGTTCTACTTCGGCAGCGCCAACGGCGCCGGCGACCAGGACATCGCCCGCTCGGGTGGGCTCAAGAAGCTCGTCACCGAGAACCTGAGCGAGATCGACGCGCGCAGCGTCAACTCGATCCCGCTCTTCACCGACGAGGACGGCCGCGAGGTCGTCGTCCGCGTCGGCCGGTACGGGCCGTACCTCCAGCGGGCGGTCCCCGGCGAGACGCCGGTCGCTCCGGCCGAGGGCGAGGAGGCCGGCCCCCAGGGTGACCGGGCGCCGATCCCCGAGGGCATGGCCCCGGACGAGCTGACCCCCGAGAAGGTGCACGAGCTGTTCCTGGGCGGTAGCGGCGAGCGCAAGCTCGGCGACGACCCGGCCACCGGCGAGCCGATCGTGCTCAAGTCCGGCCGGTTCGGCCCGTACGTGTCCAGCGGCGAGCGCAAGTCCTCGCTGTTGCGCTCGCAGACGCCGGACTCGCTCTCCCTCGACGAGGCGCTGCGGCTGCTGAGCCTGCCCCGGTTGGTGGGCGTCGCGCCCGACGGTGTCGAGGTCTTCGCCAACAACGGTCGCTACGGCCCGTACGTGAAGCAGGGCGAGGAGTTCCGCTCGCTCGAATCCGAAGAGCAGATGTTCACGGTCACCCTGGACGAGGCGCTGGCCCTGCTGGCCGCTCCGAAGACCCGGGGCCGCCGGGCCGCCGCGCCGCCGCTGCGCGAGATGGGCGTCGACCCGCTGACCGAGAAGCCGCTGGTGATCAAGGACGGGCGGTTCGGCCCGTACGTCACCGACGGCGAGGTCAACGCGTCCCTGCGGCGCGGGCAGACCCCGGAGGCGCTGAGCATCGAGGAGGCGTCCGAGATGCTGGCCGACAAGCGGGCCAAGGGCCCGGCCCCGCGCAAGAAGGCGGCGGCGAAGAAGGCTCCGGCGAAGAAGGCCCCGGCGAAGAAGACGACGGCCACCAAGAAGACGGCCGCCGCCAGCAAGTCCACCGCCGCGAAGAAGACCACCACCGCCAAGGCGACGGCGGCCAGGAAGGCGACCCCGGCGAAGAAGGCGGCCCCGAAGAAGGCAACCGCCAGCCCTGCCGAGGAGTGACAGCGAGCACTACACCCCAAATGGGTTAAATGTCCAGTTTGGTGTCGGGGCCCTGGCGCGGACTGCCTAACGTGAGGGAATGTTCGCACTTCCTGTCCCGCGCCGCCGCGTGCTCGTCGGTGCTGCTGCCGGTGCGTTGCTGCTCGCCGTGTCCGCGGTCGGCATCCGGGCGATGGACGCGGGCAATCCCTCGCCAGCCGGCGCCACCGTGTCGCGCGCTTCCCCGCAGGCCGTCGCCCCCGGGCCGACCCGCGATCCCGCCAACCCGCGGACCGTGCGGCTCGTCGCCGCGGGTGACGTTCTGATCCATCCCGCCGTGACCGAGCAGGCGCGCCGGGACGGTGCCCGTGCCGGCGGCCTGGACTTCGCCCCGATGTTCGCCGGGGTCGCCCCGGTGGTTCGCGACGCCGATCTGGCGCTGTGCCACCTCGAGACGCCACTGGCCGATCCCGCCGGCCCGTTCGCCGGCTATCCGTCGTTCAACGCGCCCCCGCAGGTGCTCGACGCGCTGCGCACCACCGGGTTCGACGGCTGCTCAACCGCCTCCAACCACACCCTCGACCAGGGTGCCGACGGGGTGACCCGGACACTCCGCGCACTCGACGCCGCCGGGCTGGGGCACACCGGCAGTGCCCGCAGCGCCGCCGAAGCGGCCCGGCCCCGGATCTACCAGGTTGGCGACGTCCGCGTCGCCCACCTGGCGTACAGCCTGAACTTCAACGGGTTGAGCCGCCCCTCGGGCAAGCCGTGGCTGGCCAACCTGATCAAGCCGGCCGAGATCCTCGCCGCCGCCCACAAGGCCCGGGTCGCCGGTGCCGACATCGTCGTGCTCAGCCTGCACTGGGGTACGGAGTACCAACACCTGCCGGACGCCGACCAGCGGGCGTGGGCCAAGCAGTTGATCTCCTCGCCCGACGTGGACCTCATCCTGGGCCATCACGCCCACGCGGTGCAGCCGTTCCAGCGCTTCGGCGACAAGTGGGTGGTCTTCGGCATGGGCAACGAAATCGCCCGGCACGAGACGCCGATCGACGACAATCGCGAGGGTGTGATGGCCCGGGCCACCTTCACCGAGACCGCCCCGGGGCGCTGGACGGTGACCCGGATGGAGGCACTGCCCACCTGGACCGACCTGGCGCCGGCCCTCCGGCTGGTCGACCTGACCGCAGCGCTTGCCGACCCGGGCACCCCACCAGGTCTGCGGGGCGACTACCGGGAGGCGTACCAGCGGGTGCTCGGCTACGTCCGGGCCCTGGCTGCCGGCCCGGACCAGGTGGTGGCGTCGGGCGGCTGAGCGCCGCCGCCGAGGACGCGGCTCGGGACCAGGGTGCGCTGCACCACACCCGATGTCGCGCGCCTACCCGCTGAGTCGGTACCGCCGTACCGTATTGCTATGCCGGTTGGTCGGACGAGGCGTGCGGGCGGGGAGAAGCGGGCTGCCGTTCTCGACGCGGTGATGGACGTGCTCGCATCGCGCGGATACGAGAACACACGCTTCGCGGACGTCTCGGCGGCCGGCGGCGTCGCGATCAGCACCCTCCAGACCTACTTCGGGTCGCGGGAGGACATGGTCATCGAGGCCATGCAGGTGTTCACCGACCGGGAGGTCGCCGCCCTGGACGCGGTTTCGGTCGCCGAGGCCGACCCGTGGCGACGGCTGGTCGCCCTGACGGACCGGAGCCTGCACAACTCGGAGAGCGCCCGACGGATCCTGGTCGAGTTCTGGCGATCCGCGATGCGCGACGACGAACTCCGCGACCACAGCGCCGAGGTGCTGAGGCGTTACCGGGCGCCCTTCCTGGCCGCGGTGCGCGAGGGCGCCGAGCGGGGGGCGTTCACGCTGACCCACGACGCCGACGCGGTGACGGACTTCCTGCTCGCGGCTCTGGCCGGTCTGATCGTCTCGCGCGTCCAGCACCATGCCACGCCGTCACCCGCGACCTTCCGCGACGTCCTGTTCACCCAGCTCAGGCTGATGCTGGGCGTCCAGGACCCGGATCCCCGTACCACCCGAACGGATTGAGGACGATGACCACCGTCGAGATCACCCGCTTCCGCGTGGCCGCGGAGCGCGCCGATGCCCTGCTGGCCGCACGACCCGCGATGCTGGCCGACTTCCAGGCCGACCGTGCCGGCTTCCTCGGCGCACGGCTGATCCGACTCGATGCCGGGGAGTGGCTGGACATCGTCTTCTGGGCCTCGCCCGAAGACTTCGCCGAGTCCCGACGTCGGGGCGGGAACCGGCCCGGCATCCAGGCGTTCTTCTCCCTGATCGACGAGGTGATCAGCTCCGAGCAGGGCACCACGACCGATCCGGTGGGTGCGTGAGGCGCCACGAGTTGGTCGAGCGTGGCGCGCGGGGCCGGGTCGTCCTGGACGTCTGACGGTCGGACGCCGCCCTCAGACGCCGAGGATGTGGGTCAGGTGCGGGCTGGCGAAGACGCGGTGCGGGTCCAGGCGGTCGCGGACGGCCTGGAAGTCGGCGAAACGGGGGTACGCCTCGGCGAGGGACGCCGCGTCGCGGTAGTGCAGCTTGCCCCAGTGCGGGCGGCCGCCCAGTGCGGCGGCGACCTTCTCGAACGCCTGGAAGTACGGCTCGTACGGCATGCCGACGTACTGGTGTACGGCGATGTACGCGCTGTCCCGGCCGTAGCCGTGGGACAGCCAGATGTCGTCGGCGGCGGTGAAGCGCACCTCGACCGGAAAGAGGATCTTGAACGGGAGCCCGTCCACGATCCGGCGCAGCGCGCCGAGCGCCTCGGGTAGCGCCGCGCGGGGGAGGCCGTACTCCATCTCCACGAAGCGGACCCGGCGCGGGGTGCAGAACACCCGGTCGGAGCGTCCGGTGTACCTCCGTTCGGTGAGCGCGCGGGCGGAGACGGCGCTGATGCCGGGTGCCAGGGCGGGCACGGCCCGGCCGAGGCGGCAGGCCCCGGCGAAGACCCGGTTGGACAGAAAGTCGTCGTCCAGCCAGCCGCGCCAGCGGGACAGCGGCCGGTCGTTGGCGGGTACCCGGTCATTGGCCTTGACCTGGACCCGGGACGTGTAGGGGAACCAGTAGAACTCGACGTGGTCGTGCCGGCCGATCAGCGCGGGCAGGTCGCCGAGCACGTCGTCGAGGGCGCCGGGGCGTTCGTGGGCGTGCAGGACGAAGGCGTCCACGCAGCGCAAGGTCACCTCGACCAGGACGCCGAGCGCGCCGAGCGAGACCCGGGCGGCGGCGAAGACGTCCGGGTGCTCGTCTACGGAGCAGCGCAGCACCTCGCCCGTGCCGGTGACCAGGGTGAGGGCCTCGACGAAGGTGGAGAGGCAGCCGTATCCGGCGCCGGTGCCGTGGGTGCCGGTGGAGATTGCGCCGGCGATGGTCTGCGCGTCGATGTCCCCCAGGTTGGGCAGCGCGAGGCCGTGCCGGGCGAGCAGTCCGTTGAGCGCGTGCAGGGGCATTCCCGCCGGTACGGTCACGAGTCGGCGCGCGACGTCCACGCTGACACCGGTCTCCAGCTCGGACAACTCCATCCGCCGGTCGTCGGCGAGGGCGACGGCGGTGAACGAGTGGCCGCTGCCCGCGACGCGGATCCGGCCTCCGGCGGCGGCGGCGTCCCGGACGGCTTCCGCCACGTCGTCCGGCGAGCCGGGGCGCAGGATGGCGGTGGCGCTGCCACGCTGGTTGCCGGCCCAGTTGGACCATCCGGCGGTGAGCGGTGCGGTGCCGACCATGCGCGCTCCTCATTCATGAATATGAACTGACTTCATATCAGGAACGTTGTCCCTGGTAAATACCGCAATTGCGGTCCGCTCGTTGTACCGGTAGTCACGGACTCGTGACCAAGAGATATGTTCATCCGTCGAAGGGGGGTGGCGCCGAGTGTCCACACCAGCCGCCACGACCGGGCCGCTGCGCCGCGTACCGGTGCAGGGTCGAAGTGTCGCGCGGGTACAGCGCATGTTGGACGCCTGCGCCGAACTCGTCGACGAGGTGGGGTACGAGGGGCTGACCACGACCCTGCTCGCGGAGCGCGCCGAAGTGGCGATCGGGTCGGTCTACCAGTTCTTCCCGGACAAGCGGGCGATCGTGCAGGCGTTGACCCTGCGCACGATGGAGTCCTACCTCCAGCGGCTCGACGAGCGTTTCGCCTCCGACGAGATGACCCACTGGTGGGACGGCGTCGACGCGGGAATCGACGAGTACATCACGATGCACCGCACCGTCCCCGGCTTCCGTACCCTGCACTTCGGCGACGTGGTCGACCTGCACCTGCTCGACGAGCAGCGTGACAACAACGGCGTCATCGCCGACCAGTTGGCGCGGGTGCTCACCGAGCGCTTCGGTTTGACCGACGTGCCGAAGCTGCGCTTCGTCCTGGAGATCGCCGTGGAGGCCGCCGACGCGTTGATCAAGCTCGCGTTCCGACGGAAGTCCGACGGCGACGAGCGGGTCCTGATCGAGGCGAAGGCGCTGATCCGGGAGTACCTGCACCGCCAGGTCGACGGATGCGAGAGCGAGCAGCGCGCCGAGGCCGCCCGGTCCGCCTGACCTGGCGGTGCGGCCACCTAGAGGAACGCGTGGCCCTCGCCCCGGTAGGTGGGCACGGTCGCCACGACCGCGTCCCCCTCGACGAGGTGCAGCTCGTTGACCCGTTCGCAGAGCTCACCCGCCTTGGCGTGCCGGAACCACACCCGGTCGCCGACCTGCAGGGTGGCCGCCGCCGCGCCGGAGAGAGGGGTCTGCACCTCGCCGGCGCCCTCGGTGCCGACGAGCTTCAGGCCGGCCGGCAGCCACGGTCGGGGCAGCCGGCTGTCGGCGGCCTGGCCCGAGGCGATCCAACCGCCGCCGAGCACGGTCGCCAACTCCGGCGTCGGTCGGCGGACCACCGCGCAGGCGAAGAACGCCGCCGGGGTGGGCCGCCAGGCGCGGTACGCGTCGAACAGCGTCGGCCCGTACAGGCCCGATCCCGCGGTGACCTCGGTGACCGCGGGATCGGCGCTGGTCGCGGCCACGCTGCCGGTGCCGCCGCCGTTGACGAACTCCAGGTCGGCGTGCTCCCGTACCGCCGCCACCGCGGCGCCACGACGGGCCAGCAACTCGCGGTAGGAGCCGCGCTGGGCCAGCCTGATCGCGCCCGCCAGCAGCGTCCGCCCCGGCGGCGCGTCGCCCAGGCCGGCGATCTGCGCCTCGTACGACATGAGCCCGACCAGCCGGAAGCCGGCGCGGCCGGCGACGGTGGCGGCGAGCGCGCCGGCCGCCCGGGCGCTGTGCACCGGTGAGCGGCGGACGCCGACGTGCACGCCACGCAGCGGTCGCCAGGAGGCGTCCAGGTCGAGGCAGAGCCGCAGCTCGGCGCGTTGCGCCGGGGCGCGGACCGCGTCGACGAAGTCGAGCTGGCCGGTGCCGTCGATCATCAGAGTGATCGCGGCGGCGAGTGTCGGGTCGGCGGCCAGCTCGGTGAGGGCCGCCCGGTCGGCGGTCGGGTACGCCACCAGCACGTCGTCGCTCAGACCGGCCCGGACCAGCCAGATCGCCTCGGGGAGGGTGAACGCCATGACACCCTGCCAACCGGGCCGGGTGAGCGCCCGGGCGATCAGGTCCCGGCTGCGCACCGACTTGCTGGCCAGCCGGATCGGCTTGCCGGCGGCGCGGTCGGCCAGGGCCGCCGCGTTGGCGTCGTAGGCGGTGAGATCCACCACGGCGTACGGGGGGTCGAGATGGGCGGTCGCCCGGTCCAGGCGCTCGCGCAGTTTGTCGCTTTCGATGGCCACGTGTGCACGCTAACTGTCCGACGATGAATGCGAAATACCCTCGCATACGTCCCGGGCTGCGGTCGACGCCGTCGGCGGCCTAGGCTCAGCGAGCAGGAGAATGTCGCCGGTGGGGCGGCCCCCACCGGGTCTAGAGTGTTCCACCGGGGGTGCCCAGCGATGGGCCGGCACGTGGAGGTACGGCCATCGAAAGCCAGAACAGCGGCGAGTCGCCCGGCGTGTCGCGCGCGGGTGACCAGTCGGGCAGCGCCGCCAACCAGTCCAGCGGTGGTCAGGTCGACGCGTCCGGCTACGCCGCGATCCGGTCGGTACTGCGAATCAGGCCGTTCCGCCGGCTCTGGATCGTGCTCGGCGCGGCCTCCTTCGGTGACTGGCTCGGTTTGCTTGCCACCGCCCTCTTCGCCGCCTCGCAGGTGCAGGGCAGCACCGCCCAGGGTGCCGCGTTCGGCGGGGTCACCGCGATCCGGCTGCTGCCCGCGCTGGTGCTCGGCCCGGTGGCCGGCGTCTTCGCCGACCGGTTCGACCGGCGCTGGACGATGGTCATCTGCGACCTGCTGCGCTTCGTGCTCTTCGCGTCCATCCCGCTCTACGCGCTCAGCGGCGCCGCCGGCGGCCTGGTGGTCGGCTGGGCGCTGATCGCCACCTTCCTGATCGAGTCGCTCACCCTGCTCTGGATCCCGGCCAAGGAGGCCGCGGTCCCCAACCTGATCCCCCGGGCCCGCCTGGAGGCGGCCAACCAGCTCACGTTGATCACCACGTACGGCCTCACCCCGGTGGCCGCCGCCATCGGCCTCGCAGTGCTCGACCGTGGGGTCAGAGGCGCGGTGGGCGGCGACCTACCCTCCTGGGCCGAACCGGCTCAACTCGCACTCTGGTTCAACGCCTTCTCCCGGCTCGCCACCGCGTTGGTGGTGGCCTTCGGGATCAAGGAGATCAGCGAGGCGCAGCGCGGCGAGGCCGAACGCTCCGAGCAGAGCATGTTCCGGCAGTTCTCCGAGGGCTGGAAGTTCATCGGCCAGACGCCGCTCGTCCGCGGCCTGGTGCTGGGCATCTTCGGCGCGTTCGCCGGCGGCGGCATCGTGGTCGGCACGGCAAAGTTCTTCGCCAACTCACTGGGCGCCGGCGATGCCGCGTTCTCGCTGCTCTTCGGCGCGATCTTCGTCGGTCTGGCGCTCGGCATCGGGCTCGGCCCGATGGTCGTCAAGGAGATGTCCCGGCGTCGCTGGTTCGGCATGAGCATCGTGCTGGCCAGCGCCGCCGTGATGACCCTCGCCTTCGCCATCCACCTGTCCATGGCGATCGTCGGCGCGGTGCTGGTCGGCGCCGGCGCGGGCATGGCCTTCCTGGCCGGCACCACGCTGCTGGGCGGTGAGGTGGCCGACGAGGTGCGTGGCCGGGTGTTCGCGGTGGTGCAGATCGGCACCCGACTGGTGCTGATCCTGGCCATCGGGCTGAGCAGCGTCCTGGTCGGTGTCGGTGGCTCGCGCAAGCTGGAGATCGCCGACCTCGGCATCTCCGTCTCCTCCACCCGACTGCTGCTGCTCGCGGCCGGCGCCGCCGGCATCTTCGCCGGCATCAGCGCCTTCGGCCAGATGGACGACAAGAAGGGCGTCCCGGTCCTCGCCGACCTCTGGGGCTCGATCCGGGGCCGTCCGCTGACGCCGGCGGAGCCGTTCGTCTCCGCCGGGCTGTTCGTGGTGTTCGAGGGCGGCGAGGGCGCCGGCAAGTCCACCCAACTCGCCGCGCTCGCCGAGCGGCTGCGCACCGACGGGCGCGACGTGCTGGTGACCCGCGAACCGGGGGCCACCGGCGTCGGCCGGCGGATCCGGTCGCTGGTGCTGGACACCTCCGGCGACGAGGCGCCGTCCCCACGTGCCGAGGCGCTGCTCTACGCCGCCGACCGGGCGCACCACGTGGCCTCCGTCGTCCGGCCCGCGCTCATCCGCGGTGACGTGGTGATCAGCGACCGGTACGTCGACTCGTCGCTCGCGTACCAGGGCGCCGGGCGCACGCTCCCGGTCGACGAGGTCTCCTGGCTCTCCTCCTGGGCCACCGGCGGCCTCAAGCCCGACCTGGTGGTGCTGCTCGACGTCGAGCCGCGCACCGGCCTGTCCCGGGTCGCCTCGCGCAGCGGGCAGGCCGACCGGCTCGAAGCCGAGTCGATCGCCTTCCACGAGCGCGTCCGCTACGCCTTCCTCGACCTCGCCGCCGCCGACCCGAAGCGCTACCTGGTGCTCGACGCGTCCCGGCCGGTCGGCGAGCTCACTCAGCTGGTGGTGCGGCGCGTCGAGGAGATGCTCGGCAAGCCCGGCGGCATCGTGCACCCCCGACCCGCGCAGGGCCCGGACACCTCGGTGCAGCCTGAGTTATCCGACTCGGAGCTGGTGACGATGGAGCACAAGACCTGATGCCGGACGTCTTCGCCGACCTGGTCGGTCAGGACGAGGCGGTGACTGAACTGCGCCGCGCCGCCGCCGCGGCGGCGGCCGTGCTGCGTGCCGCCGCGACCGACCGGACGCCCGCGCTCGTCGCGGCGGGCGAGGCCGACGCCGGTGCCGGCACCCCGACCCGGGCACCGGGATGACCCACGCCTGGATCTTCACCGGGCCACCCGGGTCCGGTCGCTCGGTCGCCGCGCGCGCCTTCGCCGCGGCCCTGCAGTGTGCGTACGGCACCGGTTGCGGCGAGTGTCCCGGCTGCCACACCACGATGGGCGGGACCAACGCCGACGTCCGGCTGGTGGTACCGGAGGGGCTCTCCATCGGCGTCGGCGAGATGCGCGCGCTGGTGCTCCGCGCGGCCAGCACCCCGTCCGGCGGGCGCTGGCAGGTGGTGGTCATCGAGGACGCCGACCGGCTCACCGAGGCAGCCGGTAACGCTCTGCTCAAGGCCATCGAGGAGCCACCACCGCGGACGGTCTTCCTACTCTGCGCCCCGTCCACCCACCCGGACGACATCTCGGTGACCATCCGGTCGCGCTGTCGGGTCGTACCCCTGCGGCAGCCGCCGGCCACCGCGGTGGCCGAGGTGCTGGTCCGTCGGGACGGCATCGCGCCCGACGTGGCGCGGTGGGCGGCGGCGGCCGCGCAGGGCACGTGGGTCGGGCCCGCCGGTTGGCCCGTGACCCGGAGGCCCGCAAGCGGCGTGAGGCGGTGCTCGCCGTGCCGCGCCGGCTGACCGGCGTGGGCGCTGCGTTCGACTCTGCGTCCGCGCTGATCGAGGCTGCCGAGGCGGAGGCCGAGGCGTCGGTCGCCGAGGCCGACGTGGCCGAACGGGCGGCGCTGGAGACGGCGCTCGGCGCGGGCGGCACCGGCCGGGGGCGGCCGGCGCGATCCGGGGTGCCGCCGGTCAGCTCAAGGAGCTGGAGAAGCGGCAGAAGTCGCGGGCCACCCGCGCCCAGCGCGACGCGCTGGACCGGGCGCTCGTCGACCTGGCCGGCTTCTACCGTGACGCGCTCACCATGGCGCTGCGGGCACCGGTCGACCCGGTGCACACCGACACCGCCGCGCTCGCCGGCGCCGGGGCCCAGAAGTGGGACGCCGAGGGGTCGCTGCGCAGGCTGGAGGTCGTGCTCGCCTGCCGTGCGGCGATCGAGGCGAACGTCAAGCCGCGGATCGCCGTCGAGGCGATGATGCTCGCCCTCTGGAAGGGCTGACCAGCAGCTCCCGCCGGTTGTCCACAGCCATCGACACGTGCGATTGCTGTGCGGTACGGTCCGGTGTGCCGTGGTGACGGTGGCGGCACGCTCAGTGATGATCCATCCGGGAGGAGTCGCCGATGCCGCGGGGGGAGATCGACGAGGCCTGGATCGAGGAGGCGGTGCGGCGCTACCGCCGTATCGAGTCGTTGCAGGCCGAGTTCGACCAGGCCGTGTCGACGGTCGAGGTGACCGTCCGTTCGCCGGACGGGCTGGTCGAGGTGGTGGTCACCGCCGCCGGGCGCATCACCGACGTCCGGTTCCTGGGGCCACTGCACGCCCGCAGCCCGCGCGACGTGGCCGGCTCGGTTCAGGCCGCGGTCACCGCCGCGGCGGACGCGGCCGAGTGGGCCCGGGAGAAACTGCACAACGAGACGTTCGCCGCCTACCGACCGCTCGCGGGGGCCTGACATGGACACGCTGCGCGCGCTCTCCGCCCGGCTCGACGAGGCCAGCGCCACGCTCACCACCCTGTCCCACACCGTCACCGCCAGTGATCCGGCCCAGGCCGCGTTCGGCGCGGACGCCCCGGGTCGTCCCGGCGAGATCGGTCGTGCCCTGCACCGGCAGTGGGCCGCCGCCACCGACGACCGGGCCCGCGAGGCCCGAGCCGCCGCCGGCCGCCTCGCCGCCGCCGCCTCGGCCGTCCGCGAGGCCGCCGACCGGTACGCCGAGGTCGACCGCGCCGCCCGCCGCCGGATCACCGGAGAGCCGTGATGGACCCACTGGACCGGCTCGCCGAACCCGGCCTCGACCTGCTGCGCCGGGTGGACGCGTTGCTCGCGGCCGGTGTTCCCGAAGGGCACCGGGTGTGGCCCCTGCTCCGCCGGATGCAGGTACTGCCGGGCGACGCCGTCCGGGGCTTCCTCGACCTGCACCCGGCGCCGCTCGTCAGCGCCGGGCACGCCGTGCGCCGGCTCGTCCGGGGGTACGACGACGTCGGCGCCGCGCTCACCGACCCCGTGCTCTGGTCCGGGCCGGCCGCCTCGGCGTACGGGCAGGAGCGTGCCGCGCTGCTGCGCCACCTGGACGAGGGGCCGGAGAGCCTGGTCGGGCGGATGGAATCCACCGCCGGGTACGCGGACGCGCTCGCCGACTGGGTGGAGGGCAGCCGTCTCGCCCTCGCCCGCACGCTGGCCGACCTGCTGCGCTCGGCCGAGGCGGTGGCCGTGGTCGCCGCCACCGCCGCCGGCCCACCGAACCGTTTGACGCCGGTCGGGCCGGGCGTCGCCGACGCCGCCGAGATCGCCGCGCGGGTGCTGGCGGTGCTCTGCGTCGCGTACGACGGCGCCGAGACACTTCTGCGCCAGTGGGCCCCGAGCCTGGCCGAGTCCACCTGGCGGTCGCCGACCCAGGAGCGCGCCCGGTACGACCAGCACACCCGGGTCGGCTGGTAGCCGTATCCGGCGCCCGCTTTCCGGCCTGGTGTTGCTCTGTGGTCGGCTCGTGGCGTTGCTCAGGCCCTGATGTGTCGGTTCGCGGGTAGGCAGGCCACGGCGCCGCTCGCGGGCGCCAGAGCAGAGCCGGCGCACACGGCGACGCCGTGGTCTTCCCCCTGCACCCCCCGCAGGTCTGTCTCCACTCAACGCTGTCCGGCAGCGTTTGTCCCCTTCCCGGGCACGGATTCAACCGTCCGGGCGAGGATCATCGGCACGACGGGTGGCCCGGCAATCGGTCGAGTCGACGGTCATGAATGGAGATGGGGTAGCGCCCGCCGCGTTCTCCGCGGTGATCCGTCGTAGGGTGGGGGGATGGGCATGCTCTGCGCGGTCAGCTTCAACCGGTACGGGCGGCTCTACTACCTGGACCCGGGTGAGTTGCGTCCCCAGGTGGGCGACCGGGTGCTCGTGCCGACCGACGACGGACCCGAGGTCGCCGAGTGCGTCTGGGCCGCCCAGTGGGTGAGCGAGGAGACCGACGGCTTCCCCCGGCTGGTGGGGTTGGCCGGCGACGACGACCTGCGCCGTGACGAGGCGCTGCGCCGTCGTAAGGCTGAGGCGAAGGTGGCGGCCAAACGGCTGATCCGCGCGCACGGCCTGCCGATGAAGGTGGTGGCCGTCGACCATGTGCTCGGCTCCGCCGACGGCGGTGGCGAGCGCAGCACGGTCTACTTCACCGCTCCGCACCGGGTGGACTTCCGGTCACTGGTCCGCGACCTCGGCGCCACCCTGCACTGCCGGGTCGAGCTGCGCCAGCTCTCGGCGCGCGACTCGGCCCGGGTCCAGGGCGGCATCGGCTCGTGTGGTCGTGACCTGTGCTGCGCGACGTTCCTCACCGACTTCGAGCCGGTGACGATCCGGATGGCCAAGGACCAGGACCTGCCGCTCAACCCGCTGCGGATCTCGGGAGCCTGCGGTCGACTGATGTGTTGCCTCAAGTACGAACACCCGCTGTACCAGCGCTTCCAGGAGACCGCGCCCGCCGTCGGCAGTCGGGTGACGACGCCCGAGGGCAGTGGTCGAGTGGTCGGCCACAGCGTGCCCCGCGACGCGGTGACCGTACGCCTCGACGCGGACGGCTCCCGCTGCTCCTGCTCCCGCGCCTCCGTGTGTGGGCCGAGACAGGCGCACGAGGAGCACTACACCCCCTAACCCCACCCCCACCCACCCCCATCCACCAGCCCGCGTTGATCAAGAGGTTTGCGTCAAAATTCGGGCTCGGGATGACGCAAACCTCTTGATCAACTAGTGGTCCGGTCAGGACAGGACTACCGGGGGTTCGGTTAGGTGGGGGATTAGGGGGGGTTTGGGGAGTAGCCAGCTTGCGGTGGGGGTCTGGTCGGGGTTGACCTGCCAGTCTCGGGACACCCGGTCGACGCCGATGGCGTACACGGTGAGCGTGCCGTCCGGGTCGATGCGCAGCCGCAGGAACGACTTGGAGTCCTCGATGCCCTGGCCGGCGAACAGTTCGTTGACGTTCACCCCGAAGGCGCCCGCCACCAGCAGATACGCCGCCACCAGTTGACTCGCCACCAGCCCGATGACCGGGCCGTACACCACCACGGCGGCGACCGCTGGCAGCGGCCACGGCCAGTCGTAGAACGGCAGCGCCAACCAGACCCAGGTGCCGCCGGCGGCCAGCGCCACATGGGCCACACCGTGGCCGACGCCGAGGAGCCAGTGCCGGGCGTGCCGCTTGCCGCTGGCGCTGGGCGGCTTGGCGAAGAGGATCGCCGCGATCACCGTCACCAGCACCATCAGCACCAGTGGGACGCTGAACAGCCGTTGGTCGCTGCTGTCGCCCCAGTTGGCCGTCGCGCCCGCCATGGCAAGCATCAGCAGGGTGTGCAGGGTGCCGAGCAGAGTCGCGAAGCCCGGGTTGCGGAACGGCAGACGCCCGAAGATGCCCCAGCCGTACCGGCGCGAGCGGGCGGCGTCCGGGTAGCGGGCCACCAGGTCGTACGGCTGGGTGCGGCTGGCCCGCCGGGCCAGCGTGTCGCGTGGTGG
The DNA here is from genome assembly GCF_050942905.1 of Micromonospora sp. CA-246542. Taxonomy (NCBI): domain Bacteria; kingdom Bacillati; phylum Actinomycetota; class Actinomycetes; order Micromonosporales; family Micromonosporaceae; genus Micromonospora; species Micromonospora sp. CA-246542. Next base: position 466,168 of record NZ_CP192040.1, read on the forward strand.
CACCTCGAGGCGCTCCGGCAGCTTGTGCGTGGGGTACAGATACGCCCCACCACCGCCGCAGGTGATCAACTGCCGGTCGTGCCCGGCGTAGCGGGCGTAGTGGTGCAGGTCGCCGGAGAGCAGCAGCCGCACCCGTGCCCCGGTCGGGTCGATGATCGTCCGGACGAAGTAGTCGATCGAGTCGTACGCCGTCGGGTCGTCGGCGGCCTTGACCCACGTCGGCGACGGCGTCGCGATGATCACCTTTGACTCCGGGGTGAGCCGCCGGGCCACCTCGTCGAAGTAGGCCAACTGCGGATCGTCGAGGTACGAGCCGGACTGGTCGTCCACGCCGAGCAGCCACCAACCGGCCGGCAACTCCACGGCGAAGTACGACCGCGACTGCCCGGTACGCCAGCCGGCGAAGTTACGGTCCCGGGAGCGGACGAACAGCCGCAGGAAAGCGGTCAGGCCGTCGTACCAATCGTGGTTCCCCGGCACCGCGAACAGGGTGGGGCGGTCGGGCGGCGTCGCCGGCAGCGCCGCCTGGTAGGGACCCTTGCAGCGGTTCTCGTACTCCGCGTAGGCCGCCGACGGGTAGACCTGGTCGCCGCCCATCACCAGGGTCTGCGCCCGGGGCAGCCGGTGCCCGTCCACGGTCAGCTCCGGCTGCGCCAGCAGGTACGCGACGGAGTAGGTGGCGTGGAAACCGTCGCCGAGGTCGGCCACGTAGTCGAGCCAGAGCCCGCCGTCCGCCCCGGCCTGGCGGAAGATGTCGTCGCCGAAGGCATTCTGCAACTCGCGCTTGTCGAGGTACGCGCCGAAAAGGATCGCCAGCAACGTCCGGATGCCGGTGCTGATCAACAGGAACGGCGCCAGCCACGGCACCGGCTTGCGGGGGGTGAAGCCCAGTTCCAGCGGGTCGGTGGAGCGTGGGCGGCGAGGAGCCGGCTCTCCGTCGGGCTGCGGGTCCGCCGGTGCCTGGTGATCGTCGCGTTCGTCAGTCACCCGCCGCAGCGTAGTACCGGTCCGCGTGCAGTGCTGTCCGGTAATTGGCCGGATGGCGGTGCTTGTCCGTTTGGTGGCGGCGGGAGCGTCGGGGGTATCCCGCTCGGCCCAGGGGTACGGGGTGCCGTACACTTGCTGATCGTTGCCGCCTTAGCTCAGTCGGCTAGAGCGACGCACTCGTAATGCGTAGGTCGACGGTTCGATTCCGTCAGGCGGCTCCACGAAGGGCGAAGGCCCCGTGACCAGGCGATAAGCCAAGTTCACGGGGCCTTTCTCATACCCGACGAAGATCAGCCTTGAGGCCGCTGGGTTGCACCACTCGGTTGCAGTAGCGCCGCCAGGTTGCCGTCCATCAACGCGCTCGCGTCGATCGGCTTACCCCACGGCGTGGTGAAGACGAAGTCGTTGGGCGTCCACTTGCGGCCGATCAGTTCGAACTGCTGTTGCTGGCGTACCCGCTGGCGGCGCAGCAGCTCGACGAGGATCGCCGGGAGCACCGTGTCGCGCACCACGGGCTTCGCGATCGCCGTCCTGGGCTGCTGCTGTGCCAGAGACCCTACGCCGAGCACCGCGCCACGACCGACTGCTCTGCCGCCCCGGGGTCCAGGCCCTATGACCTTGACATCATCGAATATCGAAGTACTTATGGATGCCCGATGCGGTGGTGCTCGGGTACTCGTTCAGGCGGAAGAGCGGGGAAGTTCTGTGCGCTTCGAGGTTCTTGGGCCCCTGCGAGTGACCGCCGGCGATAGTACGGAGGTTTCCGTCGGCGGACGTCAGCACCAGCTCCTCCTGGCTGCCCTTGTCGCGTCGAGGGGCCGCAGCGTCGGCGACGATGTGCTGGCCGAAGCTGTGTGGGGTCGCCGGACCGAGGCATCCAGCCAGGTCGGGCTGCGGGTGCTGGTGCACGGACTGCGGCGGGCGTTGGGGGCGACGGCGATCAGGCGTACCAACCGCCGCTACAAGTTGATCGGCGAGGTGGACGCTGACGAGTTCGAGTCGCTCGCCCAGCAGGCCGATGCCCACGCCTACGCCGGGGCCGAGGCGGAGGCCCGCGATGTCTTTCGGGCCGCGCTCGCGCTGTGGCGAGGGCCCGCGTTCGCCGACACGGCGGTTGGCGACGTCGTGCGCGCCGAGGCCGACCGGCTCGACGACCTTCGATTGACCGTTCACGAGCGGTTCCTGGAAGTCGACCTCGACCTGGGCGCGGTCCCCGACGTCGCCGGCGAGCTGGCCGCCCTCGCCACCGCGCACCCGCTACGCGAACGGCTGCAGGCGTCACTGATGCGGTCACTGGCCCGTGCCGGTCGCCGCGCCGAGGCGCTGGCGGTCTACGAACGCACCCGGAGGCTGCTGGCCGACGAGCTCGGCGTCGATCCAGGCGACCTGCTCCGCAAGGTCTACACCGATCTGATCCGCGGAGGCGCTTCACCGACCGCGGTGATCGAGAGGCCCTCGCAACTCCCACCGGCCCCGAGCCATTTCCACGCTCGCGCGGCAGAGCTGGCCACACTCGACGCGGTCTGCGACGACACCCTTCACGGGCACCGACCCACTGCGGTTGCGGTCGTCAGTGGCGCCGGTGGCATGGGCAAGACCGCCCTGGTCGCCCACTGGTCGCACCTGCGCGCGGCCCGGTTCAGCGATGGCCGGCTGTATCTGGACTTCGACGCGCATCCGGAGCCCGACACCGCCCTCGGCCGGGCGCTGCTCGATCTTGGCGTGCCGCCGGAGGACGTGCCCGGCACGGCCGCCGACCGGTCGGCCCGACTCCGCTCGATCATGGCGACCCGCAGTCTCCTGATCGTGCTCGACAACGTCGTCAGCGCCACGCAGGCCCGCCCGTTCCTGCCCGGCTCCTATACCAGTGCGCTCGTGGTCGGTAGCCGCGAGCGTCTCGACGGGCTGGTCGCCCGCGATGGCGCCGCCCTTGTCTCGATCGGCCCGCTCCGACCGGAGGACTCGCTTGCCCTCCTACGCGCGGTCGGCGGACTGCCACCGGCGCACTCAGACTCCGACGATCTGCGAGACCTCGCCCAGCTGTGCGGCGGTCTCCCGCTCGCCCTGCGGATCGTCGGCGCCCACCTGCGGCTCGGTGCGTCCACAGCCGGTCTGCTCGCCGAACTGCGCGACGAGACGACGCGCCTGGAACGCCTGCGCACGGCCGACGGGGACGCCGCCGTCTACCCGATGATGGCCGTCTCGTACCGCCGGCTCGACGAATCCGCGCGACGCCTGCTGCGCTGGCTGGGCCGCGTGACCGGCGGACCGATCCCGGTGGCAGCCCTGGCCGCCCTTGCCGGCGTCGACGTCACGACGGCCAGCGGCGCCGTCGAGACGCTGGCCCGAGCCAACCTGGTCGGAGCGACCGACGACGGCCGAGTCACCGTTCATCAGTTGATCCGCATGTTCGCCAGCGGACAGGGCCGACGTGAGGACGACGCCGCGACCCACAGGGCCGGCGATCGGCGCCTGCTGACCTGGTACGCCCACGCCGTCGTCCGCGCCGACCGGCGGATCCGTCCGACCGCGCGACGGTCCGACGACCCGGACGCCGCACTCGACGGCCCGCGTCCCTCGGACGGTGTGCCTCGGATCGAGGGTCTCCCGACCCTGCCCGACGTTGCCTCCGCCGTCGAGTTCCTCGACGGCGAGGCCGACACCCTCACCGCCCTCCTTGGCCGGACCGGCGCGGACCACCCCGACCTCGCCTGGCGGATCAGCGCCGACCTACGCGGCTGGCTGCAGCGCCGTGCTTCCCGCAGCACCTGGCTCGCGATCGCCGAGCAGGGCGCCGCCGCAGCCGCGGCCGTGGGGGCGATCGCCGGCGAGGCAAGCCTGCGGGTCAGTGTCGGCGTCGCCCATAGTCTCCTTCTCGACCGGGTGTCCGCGCAGGCCGCCTACGAAAGCGCGATCGACCTGTACGCGAGGGCGGACGACATCGCCGGGACGGTGGACACCTACGCCAGCCTCGGCGCGTTACTCACCGATAGCGGCGCGCTCGACGAGGCTCTGGAACCACTCGAACTCGCCCAGACGATGGCCTCCCGCCTGGACGACCCGGACCTCACGTTCAAGGTCGAGCTGAACCTGGGGTTCCTGCATCGACGTGCCGGCCGTCTGCACCTCGCCCTGCAAGCGTACGAAACTGCGCTGGCCGAGGCCGAGCGCTCCGCCGACCGCGACTGGCTTGCCGTCATCGCGCACATCAACCTCGGTCGGCTCCGCTTCGTCCGCGGCGAGCACGACCGGGCCGCTGAGCACTACCTGCTCGCCGTCGACCTGGCCCGCACCACGGGTGACCGGATGCGCGAGGGGATGGCGCTGCACGGCGTCTCCGATGTGCTGGCTGCGACCGGCGACCGCGCCGGCGCGGTCGCCGCCATGCGGGAGGCGATCAGCCTGCTCGAACCGCTCGGCAACCCACGCCTGCCCGAGATGCGAGCCATCCTCGTCGAGCTGGAGCGCGCGATCTAACGAGAATCCAACATCGGTCCCACACGATCGCCTCTGTCAGGTGCGGCCGCCGTAGCGGTGGCGGCACGAAGAGGCGGCCGTAGCACCGGTGCCGCGAAACGCGAAAGGACCGAACCATGTCAATGCCGAAGAAGGCCGCCGCCGTCGGCGCGGCCCTGGGGATGGCCGCCACGATGGCCGTCTCCGCCCCGGCCGCCGCCGCGTCCAACTACATCTATAACGTCAGCAACCTCGGCTTGGGCGTCATCCACGTCCAGGACGGCAACTACACGCACGGCAACTACGACGTAGTGCTGCCGCGAGGGCAGAAGACGACCATCTACTGGGCGAACGCCGCCGGTTACTACATCGGGTCCGGCTACTGCGCGTACGTATGGGAGCTCACCGGCGGCAGCTGGCTCCTGATCAACGACAACGTGCTACCGGGCCAGCACTACATCTCCACCACCCGGACGATCAAGGTCGACGTCGAACGCAGCTGCGGTTCCTGATGGCCATTGCCGGGCCGCCTCGCCGGCCCACGATGACGTCAAGCCGTCGCCATTTCCCCATTTGTCGATCGACAACAGAGCGACAAGATTTCGCCCTACAAGCGGGTCCGACCATGACAACCAGTGATGTTTTTCAGGGAGGTCTCATGAAGCGATCCGTGCGGGTTCTCGGCTCATTGATCCTCGCCGTCGTCGCGGTGGTCACCGTCGCGGCGACACCGGCCGCCGCTGCGCCATCGGCCAAGTCCGCCGCAGCCCAAGGCGTGGTGTACTACGTCACCAACCTTCACTATCCGGTGCTGGACTACTGCCTCGACGCAAGCACGAGCAACGGTGTCCGGCTGCGCACCTGCGACGGCACGACGTTCCAGCAGTGGTATCTGACCAGCAACAATGAGTTGAGGCTCAACCGTTACAGCGGCACGATGTGCCTCGACGCAAGCACGTCCAACGGTGTCCGGCTACGCACCTGCGACGGCAGCACCTTCCAACAGTGGGGCGGCAGCGGATACGAGATGCGCCTCATCAACCGCTACTCCGGAACGACGTGCTTGGACGGCAGCGTGTCCAATGGTGTCCGGCTGCGCACGTGCGACGGCACGACGTTCCAGCAGTGGGGGTTCGTCTAACCGCAAGTGCCCGCGGAGGGCCCGGACGGCGCGCCGCCCGCCGCAGGCGGCGCGCCGGCTCCATGTGCTGGTCGATCGGAAGAACCGCCACCTCCTGGTCGGCCGAACTCCGGTCGGGCTCGACATGGCTCGATCCCTCCGTTGCGCGTCGCAGGCGCAGCCGCTGGGCGACGCCGTGCCGGCCCGCACGGCTGGCATCACTCATGGGCCGATCATGTTTGCTCGATGTTGGGTTTCCGTTGGATCCTCCCGCTCCAGATTGCTAAGAATGTCGCCGCCGAAAGGCGGGTGGCATGCCGCGCCCGGTGGACGACGCGACGACGTTTGGGCGGTCGGCCGCGACGATCCTGGACGACCATGGAATTCGCCCATGGCGGCCGGCAGGCCGTGTCCGGGCTGGGCTTGAGGGGAAGTGGCGGTACATGTCAGGCGAGGTATTCCCTAGCGATCTATCCAGCCACTTCTGGACAATGCTCGGCCCGGCTCGCTTGCGCTACTCACCACAGTGGCAGGTCGCGCCGAGCCAGATGAACCGGGACGAATTGGCGGGCCCTGGCGGTCAGGCCGGACGGTGCGTCATCCAGGTATCGCCTCGCGCGGATGGCCTACGACGCCGGCCGGCGCAAGGGATGCCCCAGCAGGTTGCCACGGCGCATTTCCCAGCAAACGCCATCCCACCGAAAATCCACTGAGGATGAAGTGGCGTGGATCTCGTAGCATTGATGGCGGACGTTCGGTCGAGGAGCGGGGAGTGGTTGCATGAAGTTCGACATGGGGGCGCAGACGCTCGGCAGTCTGACCAAGCAGACGCAGGGTTCCTCCGATGATCTCGGTTCTCTGATCAAGCAGTTGATCGCCGCGGCCGAGCCGTTGCAGGGGAACTTCAACGGGGCCGGACGGGTGGCATTCGACTCGTTCAAGGCGAACGCCGATTCGATCACCGCCGAACTGAACTCCTCCCTGGGTGCGATTCTGGGCGGCCAGAGTGGAATGGACTCCTCGTTCGGCCAGGGTGACACCGAGATGTCCGACAATGCGAGGTCGTCCGAGGGCACCGCGAACTTCGACGCCGCCAGGTTCTCCAGCAGCCGCTGAAACGGGGAGTGACAGTCATGACAGACCGACGTAGTTTCGACACCGGCACGTCGCAGCAGGTGCAGGGTGACCTCGCCGGCATCATCGGGCGGCTCGAGTCACTGATCTCGCAGCGCAGCTCCGACGTCGCGGCCGCGATGGCCGACTTCCAGGCCGATGGGGTGTCCGAGGAGTACCGGACAGTCGAGGACCGGTGGAACCGGGCAGCGGGCGAGGTCCGCACGATCATCGACCTGGTCAAGACCACCATGACGAAGAACGACGAGACGGCGAACACGACGCTGTCCCGGGCCCGCTCTGCGGTGCAGTCGATCGGTTGAGTCGTTATCCGACGAGTTGTTGACGAGGGAGCACGAGCGTGAGCGCGTGGGATATCTCCCCCGGTGGAGTGCGCGACGTCCTGACTCGTACACATGCCGCGGCCATGCCCTTCGAGGGGCAGATGACGAGCTTGAACTCGGCGTTGGAGGGATCCGCCACCGAGTCCAGTTCGGAGATCGTGGGCCAGGCGCTTCAGGGCTTCGTGGAGTCGATTCGGACGGATCTCGAGTTCGTGTTCACTCGCACGGGGGCGTGCATGCAGGCAGCGGCGCAGGCGACGAACGCCTACGTCGAAGGTGACCTGGAAATGGCGGCGAACGCGCAGCGCAGCGCGGCGGCGGCACCCGACCCGTCGGCCACGATGCCGGGGCCGGGCGGTGGGGCGGTGCCCCGATGATCAATCCGGGGGAGATTCCGCAGATCCCCGGCAACATGGATGCGCTGGCCACCCACGCGCAGACGGTTCGGACCGCTGGCGTCGACTTCGCCAACACCGGCCAGGCGGTCGACAGCACCTGGCAAGGGCTGGCGGCGGTGTACACGGCGCCAGAGGCTGTGCAGCTCTTCGCCGCCACCGGCCCGGTGCGTACGGTGTCGGCCTCGGTGGGCGAGGACATCCAGGCGGTCGGGGCCGCGCTGGCCACGTACGCCACCGAGGTCAAGGAGATCAAGGCTCAACTCGCCGCGCTGAAGGGCCAGGCGGAGGAGTTCGTCGGCTCGATCAAAGACGACGAGGACTGGCGCGAGGACCAGGGCAAGGTCGACAAGCACAACGGCCTGATCACCGCCGTGAACACGCAGGTGGCCGCGTTCTTCGAGGCGCAGCGCAAGTGCGCCAACACCATCAACGCGCTGTACGGCGGCCGTCAGTATCGGGCCGACAACGCCGACGGCCAGGCCGACGACGGCGAGTACGGCTTCACCGCCGACACGCTGAACGCCGCCGCCGGTGAGGACGGCGCTCTGCCGTGGGGCAGCAACGAGGAGCACGACCGCGGCTTCTTCGGCGACGTGGGGGCGTACTTCGTCGGCATCGGCATCAGTTTCGTCACCATGCTTCAAGACCTGGGCGGGCTGATCGGCCGGGATCCCACCACGGGCGAGTGGAGCTGGGGCACGGCCGGCCAGTCGTGGCTCGGGCTGGGCAAGTTCGTGTGGGCGGTCTCGATCTACGTCAACCCGGTGACGATCGTGATCGACCAGACGGTCGGCATGCCGTTCTTCGAACAGCGCGAGGCGGGAAATCTCCTGCTCAACGCGGGTAAGAGCATCATCGCGTACGACACCTGGGGCGAGGACAAGTCGAAGGCTGCCGGAATGGCCACCTTCAACATCGTCTCGGCGGTCATCGGCACCAAGGGTGCCGGCTCCGGGCTGCGTGGCGCGGGCGCGGCGGTCAACACCATTCGCGGCAGCGCCACCGCCGCGCGGATCGGCGCCGCGCTGGTCCGTACCGGTAACTGGCTCGACAAGCTGCCCACCGTCGGCGAGGTGGCCATCAACTTCGCCAAGAAGTTCGACATCAAGATCCCGCAGCTCGGGTTGGTTCCGGCGATCGCCGGCGACGTGCCGATCGGGCGTGGCTTCGACGTCGAGATGCCCAACGTCCGCGGTGGCGACGCGATGCACATGGACGGCGGCAACGGGCCGGGCGGCCACGTGCCTGGCGGGAACACGCCGGGCGGTCATGTCCCGGGTGACCTGACGCCCGGTGGGCATATCCCGGACGGCAACGCCCCCGGTGGGCACATCCCTGACGGCAATACGCCGGGCGGGAACCTTCCGGAGGGCAATACCCCTGGCGGGAACCTCCCAGAGGGCAATACCCCTGGTGGCAACCTTCCGGACGGCAATGCCCCCGACGGGAACCCGCCGGCCGGGGGAATCCCCGATCGCGGGCGGGATCTCACACCGGATGAGCAGCAGCGGTTCCTCGACCAGGCCGAGCGGCTCAATCCGGCAGCGAGAGCCCAGGCGTTGGATTTGCTCGCCCGTACCGACCTGCCGGACGGCGTGGCCAGCCGCGCGGTCCGGGACTTCGTCGACCTACAGGATTCCGGGCGATTGGCAGGCAGTGCGGATCGGCAGGCCCAGGTTCTGCGCGACATGATGGAACAGTTGGGTGGCAACCGTTCCGCCGCAGTGGGAGCGGCCGCTGAGTTGCGTGCCGCGAACGACGTTCTCAACAGTCCCGACCTGATGCCTGGCTCGAAGATCGGTATCAGCGTCAAGAATGAGCCTCTCGATCTCGGTAACGGTACGGTGGTCCATACCGGTGACGTTCCCGAGTCGGACCTGGTGTACCAGACCAGGGACGGCAAGGTGCATTTGGACGAGGTCAAGGCGACCGCGCAGACTGTAGCCAATAAGCTCAGTGAGAAGCCCGAGCAGTTGGACCGGATGCTTGAATGGCGGGCGGCGGATCCCGCAGGGCGAGCAGTGAGCTACCGAGTCGGGACCGACGAGGGGTTGAAGGGCTTGTTCAGCATGACCAACCCTGAGCCGAAGCAGTATGCGCTCGACCGGATCGCCGATGCTGACGTGCCGGTTCAGATTGGCGGGCGTACGTTGACCCCGGACCAGCTGCGCCAACTGCGTGAGGCGGCGCTGGAGGCGTCAGTGCATCCAGCGCACCCCATGAAGAGGGGCCAGTCGGCGGCCTGGTTCGACGAGCACATGCCGAACCTCGCTGCGGCACGCGACTTCCTTGAACCCTTTGGAGTTAGGTTCCTGTGAGCGATCTTTTGGTAGAGCCCGAACTGTTGGCGAGCTTGCCGCCCTCGTGGCAGGCGGCGGAGTCAGGTCGACGTCACCCCGTGATCAGGGACCTGCCGCCCGATCCTGAGCAGCGGGCGCTGGCGCTCTCGGCGCTGGAAGCGTGTCTGGCTTTCCAGGTGAACTCGGCCGCTCGTTACGGTGAGGAGCCGACCTGGGGGCTGCCTGAGGCGTTCTTGAACGACGACTGGTTCCTGTTGCAGGTGAGGATCAAGCGGCGGCTGCCGACCCTTGCTGACGTGACGCGTACGAACGTGCGTGACTGGCTGCAGGAGGGCGACGTGGCGGAGATTCTCGAAGCCACGTGGACCGAGCCCTCGGGTGAGCTCATCGAGGCGGTCGGGCAGATGTGGGCGACTTTCATCGTCAATGGTCTGACCGTGGATCTGCTCCGTTGGTTCGGGTGGGTCGCACGGGATCATTTGGATGTCGTAGAGCGGGCCAAGGCGCTCGACCTCCTCAAGGCGGCCACGCGGCGCCTGCCGTGGCGTCACACGATCCACACCATTCCGGCGATTCTGAATCTCGGCGGGTCGGCTGAGCGTGGCTATTTCGACCAGTTGGCGAATGATCCGGACCTGCACGAGAAGACGCGTGCGGAGGCGGCAAGCAAGCGGTGGCTCATCGACAGCGAGCGCGCGCGAGCATAGTGTGTCACTGCTTCTGATACCCCAGACAGCGATTCCAGCCGATGAAGTCGCGACCTACGGCCAGTTCATCCCGAAACTACTCAGCTGTCATCCGTCTGCCGAGGATGGAACCCCCCAGCGAAAGCTTCGTCGCGGATGGTTGAGCTAGACAGGTTCCCTATGGAGTTGGTTTAGTGACCGGTCCCTGGGTTGCCCCCGAAATGCTGGCCGCCGTGCCAGTCCCGTGGCGGCTGGCGGATCCCGTTGAGCGGGGCAAGGCGACCCGTGAGCTGTCGCTCGACCCGCACGGGCGGGTCGATGCCCTGACGGCGTTGCAGACCTGCCTCGCGTACCTGGTGGACGTCCGGGACCGTTACGGCGACGAGGCCGATTGGGGACTTCCCAAGGCGTTCTTCGACGACTACTGGTTCATTCTGTACACCCGACTGAAGCAGTCGATGCCGACTCTCGCCGACGTCACGCCCGAGAACGTGCGCGCCTGGGCTGACGCGTACCTGGACTCCGAGGACGTCTTCGGCGTCACGTGGACGACGCCACCGGACGAGGTCATCGACAGCATCGGTCGATCATGGGCCTTCTTCATCCTCCAGGGAGCGACAGAAAGCCTGATCCGCTGGTTCCGCGGCGTGGGGCCTGACCAGCTGGACGATTCGGAACGAGCCCGGGTGGTCAACCTCCTCAAGGAAGCCACACCTCGTCTGCAGTGGCGTCTGACGATCGTCACCATTCCGGCAATTCTTGATCTCGATGGCTCGGAGGAAAAGGGCTACTTCGATCGTCTGGCGAACGATCCGGGCCTCCACGAGAAGACCCGCGCCGAGGCGGAGAGTGTGAGCGCGTTCATCGACCGCCAACACGAGCCGATCTAGTTGCTTCGGGGGAGAGGCGTGAGTGTTTCGAGCTATCTGGTGTGTCCGTCGCGCCAGTTGATGATCGGGCTTGGTAAGCGTCTGCGAGAGCAGAGTGGAACAATCATCGGATTCTCCATCGGCAACCACCTGACCTCCGAAGACCCGCAGCTCACGCAGGCGCTCTGGAGGTTCCTCGCCGACACCGCCGGTTCCGAACTGGTCGTCAAGTTCAGCGACGACGAGGACTTCGAGGAGATCGCGGGCTATCGCGAGGTCGGCGGGGATGAGTACGGCGACATCACGATCGAGGACTACGTACGCGGAGGAGCCTAGAGTCGGCACCGCCCCGCGGAGCAGACCGGATTGGCGGGCAAGGCACCCATGCCCAGGAGATTCTCCAGTCCATCGACTGAACCGACGTGTGGGACGCGATATGTCGGCGGGGCGTCGGCGATACTGTCGAGGTGGAGTACGTGTCCAGGGTGCCGCGACCGCCGCTGGACGCACTGATCGACGACCTCTATTACCTGGAGGGCTCGTCGCCGTACGCCCGGCTGATGTTGCCGCCGATGCCGGCGGCACTCCTCATCGTCAACCTCGGGGCACCGTTTCGTATTCGTGCCGGCTCCGACATCGAGACGGCCGAGTACGCCGACGGCTGTGTCGTCACCACTCCCACCCGCGTCGTGGAGTTCGCGTACCCACTTCGGACCCGGTCCGTCGGCGTGCACGTCAAGCCGTGGGGACTGGCGCCGTTCCTGCCGATGCCCGCGGTCGAGCTGTGTGACCGGCCGGTGACGTTGGAACAGGTGTGGGGCCGGCCCGCCATTGCCGAGCTGCGCGACCGGCTGGCTACGGCGGACGGACCGCACCAGATGCTGACGCTGCTCGAGGAGGAGCTCATGCGAAGGCTGCGCGAGACCAGCGGCCTGGGGTTGGTGCGCCATACGAGCAGCGTCATCGCCGCGACCAGAGGGGCAGTGGCCATCGACGACCTGCGGGTCTCGGCCGGCGTCAGCAGCACGCACCTGGTTCAGCGGTTCAAGGATCACGTCGGCGTTACCCCGAAGCGGCTGGCCCGCACCTACCGCTTCGCCGCCACCGTGCTCACGATCGACCCCGCCGGACCGGTTGACTGGGCCGAGCTCGCCAGCGGCGCCGGCTACTTCGACCAGGCCCATTTCGGCCACGAGTTCCGGGCGTTCACCGGGCTCACACCGACCCGGTATCTCGAGGTCCGGCGGCGCTTCCTGCGGGAGCATCCCGGCCACGTGCTGGACGGTTGGCCGCTGCCGGTCGATTGATTTTCTACAAGAGTGGCAGCTCACGACCCGCTACCTTGAGGCATCTCGGAGCAGAGGAGAGCACGTGGGCAAGGTGGTCATGTACGGCTCGGTGTCGGTGGACGGCTTCGTCGCGGACGACAGCGACCAGCCCGGACCGCTCTTCGACTGGCTGTCGAACGGTGACGTCCCGCTGGACGAGAGCGGCATGGTGAAGGTCTCGCAGACGTCCTACGACTACACCCGGCCGTACTGGGACCAGATCGGGGTGACGGTCGTGGGCCGCCACGTCTTCGACCTGACGGACGGCTGGGACGGGAAGCCGCCGAGCGGGATCGACCATGTGATCGTCGTGACGCACCGGCCGCCGCCCGAGAGCTGGGACCCCGCGACGCCGTTCCACTTCGTCGGCGGCGTCGAGGCGGCCGTGGCCCGGGCGCAGGAGCTTGCGGGTGATCGCGTGGTCGAGGTCGCCGCTGGCGACGTCGCTGGCCAGGTGCTTGCCGCGGGCCTGATCGACGAGGTACGCATGGACGTCGTACCCGTGGTGCTCGGCTCCGGGAAGCGTTACTTCGGGTCGGTCGACGCGCAGCACCTGCTGGAGGATCCGGACGTGGCGATTCAGGGCAACCGGGTGCTCCACCTGCGCTACCGGGTGCGCCGCTGACCGGTGTTGTCAGGCGATCGGCGAGTCAGTCGCCAGACCCGCCGTTCAGGCCGTAGCGACGCAGCACCGCGCCGAGCGTCTCGTACGGGGCACCCGGACCACCGTCCAGTCGGTACCACCACGCGCGTCGGGCGCCCCGCCCGAGCGGGCGACCCACCACCACCTCCGGCTCGGACTCGACCGGGTTCTCGTGGTGGCCGACGAGGATGCCCCACGGCAGCGCCGGCATGCTCGGTCGGCTCGACCGCAGCCCGCCGGACCGGCCCGGATGCACGGTCACGATCATGCTGCGGGCGGTACCCGCCAGCTTCTCGGCGAGACCTTCGAGCGTCGCCGCGTCGACGACCGACAGGGGCGGGCCGGCCAACCGGAGTTGTTCGCGGACGCCGACGTCGACCCGCTCGACCGTCAGGACCCCGAGCGTCGCCGACTCGTCGACGCCGCCCACGACGGTCAGGCTGGTGGGTGCCGGCGCGCGTGTTCGACAGATTGCGGTGAGTTCGTGGCGTGACCACGGTTCGGTGACCGGTTCCGCGACGCCCCAACCGGTCGGCTCGGCACCGGTGAGGGCGCGGACGGCGGCCTCGGTGCTGGCGCCCAGCCGCAGGGCCTCGGTGGCGGGGTGCAGGGTGACGATCTGGATCTCCAGGCCGCCCGTCCACGGTGTGTTCGTGGGCAGTGTTCCGGTGGTCTGCGCGGCGTCGGATCTGGCGAAGCGGTGACCGTCCCAGCGCAGCGGCAACCCGGTGAGGCCGTCCCGGTACTCCTCGCCCGCCCGCACCACCCACTGGCCCTGCGCCTGGGCCAACATCGTCTCGAACGGGTACGTGATGGCGCCGTCCACCGGCGTGACGACCTGGAGCAGCAGACCGTCGCGTACCGCGTCGACGGCCGCCTGCGCGAGCCACGGTGCCAGGCCCACCACCGCCCGGTCCTGGTGCAGGACGACGGCCCGGTCGGTGATCGTGTCGGTCGCGCCGTTCATCGGCCCTCCCATGTCAGCCCTCCGGTGATCTCGACCAGCGCGGCGGTGAAGCGGCGGGCGACGTCCGCGGCCTCCGGGTCCGCGCCCGGCGCCCGGCCCTCCACCCACCACGCCGGCTCGGGTACGTCGTCGGCGGGGGCGAGGCCCAGGAGCCGCCGCGCCTCCCCGGGTACGCGCACGAGGCGCGCGGCCTCGACGCTCAGCAGGAGCCGCCCGTCGACGGGGTCGAACAGTTGCACCAGCCCGACCGCCTCCACGGTGTCCATCTTCAGCTCGGAGCCGGCCGCGAGCAGGGCCCCGAGCATCGCGGCCGCATCGGGCTCGGCGCGGCACAGCGCCACCGTGTCGAACGTCATCAGTGCTCCTTCGTCTCACCGGTGAACGCGGTCTGCACCATGCGGGGACCGTCGCCGGGGCGGATCAGTTGCGCGCGGCCGGTCGGCAGGACCATGGGCCGCACACCCGAGAACAGCTGGCCCTCCGTCCGGTCGCCCGACATGAGCAGGCTGAGGCAGCCGGCCTCCCGTACGGCCAGCGGGAACGGCTCGAACAGGCCGCGTGAGGCACCGGCCACCCGGCGGGCCATCACGACGTGCAGCCCGGTGTCGCGGCCGGCCGCCACGTGCGGCACCAGCGCGCCGAGCGGCTGTGTGGCCGACGCGGCCAGGATGTCGTAGTCGTCGATGAGCAGCACGATCCGGGTACGCGCCGCCTCCGGCGACTGCCGCTTCGCCAGCTCGTCGGAGACCGCCCTGGAGAGTTGCTGGGCGAGCGCCGGGTTCGGGGCGTACCCGCCGCAGTAGGGGTCGGGCACCACGTCGGCGAGGGCACGGCGCGGGTCGAACACGGCGAAGACGAGTTCCTCGGAGTCGTACTGCCCCATCAGCTCCTCGGCGACCAGCCGCAGCAGGTTCGTCTTGCCCGTCCGGGGGTCCCCGAGCACGAGGAGGTGCTGGTCGCGGCCGAAGAGGTCGAGGGCGGCGGTGGAGAAGTCGTGCTCGTAGCGGCCGAAGGGAACCACCCCGTGACCGGAGGGAGCGCCGGCCAGGTCGGCCACGGGGAGCACGGCGGGCAGGACCCGCACCGGCGGCGGCAGCGCGCCCGTCCAGGCCGCCCGTACCGATCGGGCGGCCGCGACCAGACCGGCGACCGCCGGGTCGGCGACCCCGTCCAGTCGGGGAAGCGCCACCTGGGCGAACAACTTCTCGCTGGTCAGTGCCCGACCAGGCTGGTCCGGCGGTACGGCTCGGGCCTGCCGGCCGTCGATGCTGGATTCGGCGGGCTCGGTGAGCCGCAGCTCGACGCGGTTGGCGAAGGCGACCTGCTGGGCGGCGCGGACCTCGTTCCAGCGCCGGGCCGTGCCGACCACGTGGATGCCGTAGCGACCGCCCCGGGCGAGCAGGCCGTGCACCTTGGCTTCGAGACCTTCGAACTCCGCGCTGAGCTGCCCGTACCCGTCGATCAGCAACACCACGTCGACGCAGCCGACCTCGGCGCGCACGGCTTCGTCGGCGTTCCGCAGGTCCTCGACCGTGTCGAACTGGTGCCGGGTGAAGATGCGCTGCCGGCGGGTGAGCATCGCGTGCACCTCGTCGACGACACGGCGGACCCGCTCGCGGTCCTCACGGCCGGCGACGCCGCCGACGTGGGGCAGCTCGGCGAGCCCCGACAGGCCGTTTCCCAGCAGGTCGATGCCGTAGATCCCGACGTCCGTGGGACGGTGGGTGGTGGCCAGGCCGAGGGCGAGGGTCCGCAGCGCCGTCGTCTTGCCGCTGCCGGGTCCGCCCAGGATGAGCAGGTTGCCGCCGCTCCCCGCGAGGTTCAGCACCCAGGGGCCCTGCCACTGGCGGGCCGGGTCGTCGAGTCGGCCCAGCGGAACCGGCAACCCACCGCCGGGCAGCGGGCTCAGCCCCAGGCGTACGCCATCCGGTGTGGTGTTCACCCCGTCGGCCATCTCGTCGAGGGTGAGCAGGGACGGCAGGGGCGGCAGCCAGATCGCCGGGACGCGCTGCCCGCTCGCGGCCATCTGCCGTACCACAGTGGACAGCAGGGTCGGTCCGGTGGTGCGCCGGGTGGCCGTCGGCTCGTCCGGCACGCCCTCGTCGACGTCGGTGTGGGCGGTTCCGAACATCGGCATCGGTTTCGCCAGCGGTCCGACGATCGGGGCGAGTTCGGCGTCCGCGCCGTCGTCGAGTGGGCCGGACACGTAGGCGGCCTTGAACCGCTGGTAGATCGACACGTCGACCTTCAGGTACCCGTTCCCGGGCAGCGGCGGCAGGTGGAACGCGTCGACCGTGTCGAGGACGGTGCGCGACTCGATCTCGGTGAGCGTACGCAGGCCGATCCGGTAGGCGAGATAGTTCTCCAGACCGCGCATCTTGCCCTGCTCGACGCGCTGGCTGGACAGCAGCAGGTGCACGCCGATGGACCGCCCGATCCGACCGATGCGCAGGAACAGGTCGATGAACTCCGCCTTGGCGGCGAGCAGTTCACCGAACTCGTCGATGAGCACGAGGAGGTGGGGCAGTGGGGGCAGGTCTCTGCGCTCACCCTGGGCGCGGAGCATCTGGTACTCGGTGATGTCGGTGACCTTGCCGGCATCGGCGAGCACCTGTTGGCGGCGCTGCACCTCGCCGTCGAGGCTCGTGTACATCCGCTCCACCAGTGCCGCGTCGGCCGCCAGGTTGGTGATCAGCCCGGCCAGGTGCGGTAGGTCGCCGAACGGCGCGAAGGTGGCCCCGCCCTTGTAGTCCACGAGGACCATCGCCATCCGCTCCGGCGGATGACTCGCCGCCAGGGCGAGCACGAGGGTACGGAGCAGTTCGCTCTTGCCCGAGCCGGTCGCCCCGACGCACAGCCCGTGCGGCCCCATGCCGAGCTGGGCGGGCTCCTTCAGGTCGAGCAGCACCGGACGCCCGGCGGGATCGACCCCGATCGGGACGCGGAGGAAGTCCCGTTCGCCGCGCGGTCGCCAGAGGCTGGTCAGGTCGAGGTCGGTGAGGTCGGACAGGCCCAACAGCTCCTGGAAGTCCGCCGGTGGGGTGCCGGTGCCGTCGTCGTAGGAGTCGGCGGACAGTCGCAGCGGTGCGATGCTGCGGGCGAGTCCCTCCACGAGCGGGCCCGGCGCCGCGTCGAGGGTGCCTCGTACGGTCATGGCGGGGGACGCGGTGAGGTCCTCCAGGGTGACCGAGTCGCCGTCGATGGTGATCCGGCGGGAGACGTCGCCGGGCTCGTGCAGCCGGTCGGCGAGCAGGTGGACCACGGTGACGCCGAGGCTGGCCAGTCCGACCGTCGGGTCGGGGCTGGCCAGCACGCGAGCCAGCTCACCGTGTGCGTCGTCGATGACCAGCAGGCGCGGCCGGGCCTTCGCCTCGGCTCGCCCGCCACCGTGGCGGAATGCTTTGAGCGCGCTGGTGGCCCGCTCCTCCAGGTCGTCGCGGAGCAGTTCCACGAGCGTCTGCGCCGTGGTGACCAGCAGCGGGGTCGGGCCGGCCGGGCCGATCGAGGTCCGGTCGAGCAGGTGGGGCAGCCATCGGGCCCACCGCCAGTCCCGGGCCCGCTCCGGGGTGGTGATGATCGCGAGCGTCACGTCGTCCGGTGCGTGGAAGGTGGCGACCTGCACGAGGATCGCCCTGGCGACGGCCACCGCCTCCGCGTGGTTCGGCGCTATCACGCTGACGTCCCCGGCGCAGTCGAGGTTCGCCCGCAGGGGCAGCCCTGGTGTCAGCGCGAAGCGGCGGATCAGGGAACGCGCCTCGTGACGCATGAACGGATCGAGCGGGTTGGTGGGCGTGCTCTGCTCGCGCAGCTCGATGGGTCGCACCGGCAGCGCGCCCACACCCAGTCGTACGTGCAGGAAGTCGATGTCGGCGCGTCGGCGCTCCCACAGCCGGGCGGGGCTGCGGATCACGTCGAGCAGCCGGTTCACCGGCGGGTCGAGGAGGCTGGCCTCCGCACGCATCCGCTGCTCGGTCTCGCGCAGCTGGTCCCGCAGTTCCTCCAGATAGTCCTGGTAGCGCTCGCGCTGCGCGCGGCGCTGTCGGCCGGCCTTGCCCAGTTGGGTGAGGTACATCGCTCCGGCGGCGCCCAGCGCCGCCACCATCACCACCGCGCCGAGGGCCGCGAATCCGGAGCCGCGCAGGAACATCATCATGCTCATGGCCACGCCCGCGCCGGCCATCGGCAACAGCGCCTGAAGCCCCATCGCGGAGCGGCCGTCGGGCAGTTGCGGTGGCGGGTCCAGCACGAGCGGATCCATCGTGGACATCGGGCGGGCCATCCGGGCCGGGCGGTGCACCATGCGCGTCGACATGCGGTCCTCCGGTCAGATCTGCCGGGCGCGGGTCAGGGCCAACGCGGCGGCGCGGGTCACCTCCACGAGCGTCGCCTCGCCGATCCGCGACGGCGTGATGAGCGCGCCGGCGGCCAGGTGGCGGTCGTAGGGCAGCGCCACCACCGGTACGCCGGTCTGCCCGATCAACTCCCGTGCCGCGCGCTGGTCCAGCGTCGACCGGCCGTGCGGGCTGCCCGCGCTCAGCACGACGACGACCCGGTCCAGCCACGCCCCGTACCCGTCGTCGACGATCCGACGGAGGGCCTGGTAGGTGCCCCGTACCCCGTCGGGTGTGGCCGCCGCGACGAGCACCACGGCGTGCGCGTCGGCCATCACCCCCGCCGGGGTACGGGCCTCCAGGCCGGGTGGGCAGTCGGTGACGGTGACGGCGAAGAGGCGCGACAGCGCGCGGGTGACCGCGGTGCACAGGTTCGCGTTCGTGGTGCCCCCGGCAGCACCCAGAGGCCCGTCCCGGTGCGGGGTAGGAGTGGTGCCAGCTCGCGTAGGTCGCCGCCTCGTGCCGCGAGTAGGCCGGGTGCCAGCTGGTGCAGCGACGGCTCACTCGGCACGCCGAGCCGCCAGGTCAGCGAGCCCTCGTACGGGTCGGCGTCCGCGGCGAGGACCGGATCGGCACGACGGGCCGCGAACACCGACGCCAGCAGCGCGGCGACCGTGGACTTCCCGGCGCCACCCTGCACGGAGGCCACCGCGATGCGCCGGCCGGTGTGTACGGGCGACTGCACCTCGGCCGCCAGGTCGGCGAGTTCCCGGTTCTGTCGGCCGCTGGCGAACATCTGGCTGGCGCTGCGCCAGGTACGCCGTAGCGCGGAGTCGCCGGAGGGGGGACGGCGTGCGATCGGCGGGTTGGTCGGCTCCGCCACCGGGGGATCGGCCGGCGGTGCGGTTCGCGGCACCGGTGGAGCGCTCATGCCACCCCCTCCCTTAGAACGTGTCGAGTAGTCGTGAGTAGAGCCCGAACACCCCTACGGCGACGGGCACCAGCGCCATCACGGTCAGGGCCTCGACGCGGTCGGCGAGCTGCCGGCCCCGCGCCAGGACGTGTGGCGGCGGCCGGTACGAAAGGATCGCCAGGGACACCGCGCAGACCCCGAGGGCCGCCACGGCGGCGGCCCACCACGTGTCGGGTCGCTGGCGTATCCAGCTCAGCAGCAGGCCACCCACGACGGTCAGCGTGCCGGTCACCAGCGCCACCACTTCGGCCGCCAGCGGAAAGGCGCGCATCCGCAGCAGCAGGGCGGCGGCCACGAGGACTGCCAGCGTCAGTGGCCACGGACCCGGCGTGGCCGCGAGGACGAGCCCGGCGAGTGCCGCCGAAGTCGCCGCCGCGATCGCCGCGACGGCCAGTCCCCGATGCGCGGAGTCGACGGCGGCCTGTACGGATACACGGCTCACCGGCTCGTCGTTGCTGCGTCGGTCGTCGAGACGGGTGAGGCCCGACGCGATCAGCGCGAACCGGGGCAGCAGCCCCAGCACGCCCACCGACGCGATCGCCATCACCGCCGCGGTCCGCTCGTCGGACACGCCGAACAGCAGCGGGGTGCCCCAGCCCGCGACCAGGAGGAGTGTTGTCCCGCCGCCGAGGAGGCCGGCGCGGCCGTTGCCCGTCGCCGCACCCACGGCCAGGACGGCGCAGCCGATCACCACGGCCCACAGCGCCAGCTGTCCGGCGCCGGTGTCGGTCCAACCGGGCACGGTGGTCGTCACGATCGCGGCGCCGCTCAGCAGCACCGCCACCCCGACGGCCCGTCTGCCCGCCAGTCCGAGGAGGAGGCCGGCCAGGGCGACCGCGCCACCGACGACGCTGACCAGGGCGGGACCGAGTCGTGGGCCGGAGAACAGGGCGGCCGTGGTGGCGGCCACCAGACAGGCGGTGGTGGCGGTCCACGTCCGAGGGACGTCACCCCAGCGGCCGCGTCGACGCGTGAGATCGTCGCCCACCTCGTCGGAGACGTCGTGGACGATCGCCGCGGGTGGTGCCTCCGAGATGGGATCGACCCGGAGCAGGGCACCGTCGGGTACGGCGGCCTGCCGCAGACTGCCGGCGGGATCGAGCACCGTACCGTCGAGGGTGCTGATCTGGTAGCCCCGCGAATCGTCCGTCGGTGGGTGGCCCACGAGGGCGACGACCTCGGGCAGCAGCAGGCCGAGCGGTTCGTCGGCGGGCAATACGAGGTCGATGCGGCGGTGTGGCCCAGCCAGGGTCACCCGACTGAGGTGACCGGCGGACGCGAGGGCCTGCGGACCGGTCATCGCTGGCCTGTCGGCTGAACCGCTGCCGGGTTGCGTGCCCGCTGTTGCTCGGCGACGACGTTCTGCAGGAAGGACCAGCCCACACACACGGCGCAGGCCACCGCCGCGAGCACGAGACCGGCCCGCAGCCAACGGAAGCCGTCACCCGTGGCGCGGACGCGGCGCTGCCTGCCCCACAGCAGCAGCTCCCGCATGCGGGCACGGCGAACCGCGACCGACTCGATGAGCTGGGTGTCGAATTCCCGCGCCACGGCTCGATTCTATCCACGGCCGCTAATTCGATTGGGGACGGCGATCACGCGCTGCCGATGGGCCCACTACGCCAACGCGTCGACGTTGATCAGCCCTAGGAAGGGCTGGTGGCTCCGAGTGCGGCGGCCACCCGGGCCGCCTCGCGCCGGCCCTGCTCCCGCCCGGCGGCCACGAGCGCGGGTACGACGGATCGGTCCGTCACGCTCGTACCCTGCGCGTTCTTGGAGGCCGTGTCGCGCAGCAGCAGTTCGACCGGGCGGCTCTCGTCCAGGGCGGCTCGCTGCTTCTCGATCCGGGCCCACGGCCCGATGGCGGCGGTGCTGGGCGCGAGGGCGATCACCGGGCCGTTCCCGGGTGCGAGGTCCAGGTTGAGGCTGGACCGCATGCCGCCGTCCATGTACCGGCGACCGTCGATGGCGACCGGAGCGGCGGACTGCGGCATGGCGCAGCTCGCGGCGACCGCGTCCACGAGGGGTACGCCGTCGTGCCGCGTGAAGAGGCGCAGGACGCCGGACTCGACGTCGACGGCGGTGACGCGCAGGTCGGCGTCCTTCCAGTCGTGGTCGGGGAGGCGGGCCTCCGCGATCCGGCGCTGCCGCGACGGGTCGTCGATGGGTGCCGCGAGCGCGAGCCTGCCGAGGCGGCGGGCGGCCTGTTCGGGGCTGCGGGCGAACAGCTGTGCCCGGGCCAGCCGCAGCAGAGTGAGCAGGCCCAGCGCGGGGCCGGTCTCGTGGGGTACGCCCTGACGCTGGCGCTCGTACAGCTCGGGCAGGGGTGTTCCGCTGGCGATCTGGGCGCCCACCACGGCGCCGGCGCTCGTGCCGAGAAGCACCGCCTCCGGGGCCACGGTGATTCCCTCGTCGGCGAGGCCGGCGAGGATGCCCACCTCCCAGGCGATGCCGGCGACTCCACCGCCACCGAGCACCCAGACCGGCCGCGTGTCGTCCGTCATCGCTTGCCCACCCTCCCGCTGAGTTACTGCTAACGCCGTTCGCAGTTTGACGCTAGCAGGCGTCGCGGAGGGCTGACAACGGCTGTGTGGCTCAGGGCATTCGTCGGCCGAAGATGATCCCGCCGAGCTTGCTCTCCGGCGAGGTGACCGTCATCTCCGCCTCGACCGCGAAGCCGTTGTCGCGGAGCCAGGACGTCATCCGGGCCGGCCGGCGACGGTGCACGTGGACCCGCATCGGGTGACCGCCGTACCCCTCGGTCTTGAGCGTCGTCTCGTCACCCACGTGGAAGCCGACCAGCAGCGGCCCGCCCGGACGTACCACCCGGTGGAAGTGCGCGAGGACCTGACCGAGCCGCTCGTCCGGGACGTGGATGAGCGAGTACCAGGCGATCAGGCCGGCCACCGAGCCGTCGGCCAGGTCGAGGTCGGTCATCGAGCCCACCTCGAACCGCAGGTCGGGATTGTCGCGGCGGGCCACCGCCAGCATGCCGGGGGACAGGTCGATGCCGAACACGTCGAGACCCAGCTCGTGCAGGTGGGCGGTGATGCGACCGGTGCCGCAGCCCACGTCCGCGACCGGACCGCCGCCCGTGGCGCGGACGAGTTCGGCGAACAGCGCCAGCGCGGCCCGCTCGTAGGGCGCGCTCGCCAGAAAGTCGCGGACGAGGTCGGCGTAGCTCACCGCCACGGTGTCGTACGAGGTGCGCGTATCGGTCAGCCAGTCGTCCGCGTCCATCCGGGAAGGTTAGACGTAGATCTTCTTGGCGTACTCCGGGCCGTAGTGCGTCTCCAGTTCCTCCAGACTCTCGACGGGCGCCTCGACCTCCTTGATCAGGCGGGCGCGGGACGGCAGGACGTCCGGCTGCCAGGTCTCCGGCTGCCACAGCGCGGACCGCAGGAACGCCTTCGCGCAGTGGTAGAAGATCTGCTCGATCTCCACGACCACGGCCAGGACCGGTCGGTGCCCCTTGACGACCATCTCGTCGAACCAGGGGGCGTCGCGCACCAGGCGGGCCCGCCCGTTGATGCGCAGCGTGTCGGTGCGGCCCGGGATCAGGAAGAGCAGCCCGACGTGCGGGTTGTCCAGGATGTTCTGGTAGCCGTCCGCCCGCTTGTTGCCCGGACGTTCCGGCAGCGCGATGGTCGTGTCGTCGAGCACCAGCGCGAAGCCGGCCGGGTCACCCTTCGGGGAGACGTCGCAGGTGCCGTCCGCGCCGGCCGTCGCCACCAGGCAGAACGGCGCGGCGGCGAGCCAGTCGCGGTCGCGCTCGTGCAGGCGGGGGCGGTCCTTGTTGGCGGCCCGGGGGTGCGGCGTCCCGAGCAGCTCGCGTAGTTCCTCGTGTGTGGTGATCTCCACCGTCACGTGATCCTCCCTGAGCCGTTGACCAGGGTGGCGGGCGCGCCACCGTCGCCAGCCTATGCCCGCGTGGCCATCGAGGTTTGCCCCCGACCGCCGGGGGTACGGCCTGACCCGACACGCCCGCCGCACGTACCGTCCGCAGGAGCGCCGACCAGTGGAGGCCGGGACATGGAGAGCCGACTCAAGGTGCTGGGTCACCCGGTCCACCCGATGCTTGTCATGTTCCCGGTGGCGTTGCTGGTCACCGCGGTGCTGTTCGACATCATCGACACGGTCGGCGGCCCCGACTTCCTCGGCGAGGTCGCGTACTGGAACATCACCGTCGGTCTGATCGGTGGTCTGCTGGCCGCGGCGGCCGGCTCGTTCGACCTGCTGGCGATCCCGACCGGCACCCGCGCGAAGCGGGTCGGCCTGCTGCACGCGGGCGCGAACGTCGCGGTGATCCTGCTCTTCGCCGCCGTCTGGGCGGTCCGGCTCAACGCGGATTCGCGGGCCGCCGGCGGCGCGCTGATCGCCATCGAGGTGGTCGCGGTGGCGATCCTCGGCATCAGCGCCTGGCTCGGTGGCGAGCTCGTCGACCGGCTCGGTGTGGGCGTCGACCGCGACGCCGACCTGGACGCGCCCAGCTCACTGCGACCCACCACCCAGCGGATCGGAGACGTGCGATGAGCGAACAGCAGTCCGGGGGGTTCGGCCGGGGGTGGCGCAGCCGGCAGCAGGGCTGGGACCCGATGGGCGAGTTGCAGTCGCTGCGCGCCGAGCTGAGCCGGCTGGTCGGCGGCCGGTCCGGGGCGTCCGACGTCGAGCTGACCGAGACCGCGGACGGCTGGCAGGTCGTCGTGCGGTTGCCCGGCGTCGCGCCGGAGGAGGTCGCCGTCGAGCTGGACGACCGCGAGTTGTGTGTGCGGGGCCGCTCCGAGGCGGAGGTCAACGCCGACCAGGGCATCCCGGGTGGCTTCGAGACGCGGGGTTTCGAGTACCGCGTCGACCTGCCCTCGCGGGTCGACCCGGAGGGCATCGACGCGGTGATGGACCACGGGCTGCTGCGGGTCCACCTGCCCCGGGCGGCGCGGCCCGCGCCGCGCACCATCACCGTCGGCCGCACCGGGCCGCGCTCCGGCGGCCTGTCCGGGGTACGCCGGTTCCGGCCGACCCCGCCGCGGACCGGGAGCTGCACCACCCGGACACCGCCGGCGAGATCGACCGGCCGTAGCGGGCCGCGTGGTCACCCCGTCCCTGCTCGGCCCGACGGCCGGGCGAGTCGACGACGTGCGGCGGATCGCGGTGCTGCGCGCCAACGCCCTCGGCGACTTCATCTTCGTCCTCCCGGCGCTGGAGGCGCTGCGTGCCGCGTACCCCTCGGCGGAGATCGTGTTGCTCGGAGCGCCGTGGCACGCGAAGCTCTGGCGCGACCGGCCCGGCCCGGTGGACCGGGTGCTGGTGGTGCCGCCGGGGCCGGGCATCCGCGAGCCGGTGGCCGACGAGTCGACCTCGACGGTGGACGACTTCGTGGCGGCGGCCCGGGACGAGAGCTTCGACCTGGCGGTGCAGCTCCACGGTGGCGGCGCGAACTCCAACCCGTTGATCAGTCGGCTCGGCGCCCGGGTGACCGTCGGGCTGCGCGCCGAGGACGCGCCGCCGCTGGACCGGTGGCTCCGCTACGTGTACTACCAGCACGAGGTGATCCGCTACCTGGAGACGGTGGCGCTGGTGGGCGCTCCGGCCACCACGATCGTGCCGACGCTGGCGGTCACCGACGCCGACCGGGCGGAGGCGGAGCGGGTGCTCGGTCCGCCGGAGCGACCCCGGGTGGCGTTGCATCCCGGTGCCAGCGACACGCGACGGCGCTGGCCGGCCGAGCGGTTCGCCGAGGTGGCGGACGCGCTGCACGACGACGGCTACGAGGTGCTGGTGACCGGTACGCCAGCGGAGCGGGACGTCGTGGACCGCGTGGTCGCGGCGGCCGTGGCCCCGGTCCGGCCGCAGGTGGGCACGCTCAGCCTCGGCGGGCTGGCCGGCTGCTACGCCGGTTGCGCGCTGGTCGTCTCGAACGACACCGGTCCGCTGCACCTGGCCGCCGCGGTGGGTACGTCCACGGTGGGCATCTTCTGGGTCGGCAACCTGATCAACACGGCGAACCCGCTGCGCGGCCGGCACCGACCGATCGCTTCCTGGATGGTGCACTGCCCGGTCTGCGGGGTGGACTGCACGCCCGGCATCTATCCGCACCGGCCGGGCGACGGCGAGTGCCCGCACCGCGACTCGTTCGTCACCGACGTGCCGGTGGCCGAGGTGCGCGAGGCGGCCCGCGAACTGCTCAACCCGTAGCGGCGCCCTCGTCGGCGAGGACGACCTCCCACGCCTCCACGTCCCGTTCGGTGACCGTGGTGGGGGTCTCCAGGTGGTAGGCGCCGCTGGGCAGGATGCCCGCCCCGCCGTGCCGGGCCAGCACCGCGAGCTGGGCGGCCACGTCCTCGCCCTGGTGTCTCTCCTGCACCCGACGCCAGAAGTCGAACCCGCCCGAGTCGAGAAGCTTGGCCCGGTCGTAGAGCACACAGCCGCCGATCCAGGACACCTTGTACGCCCGCCACGCGCCCGGCGGCAGTCCCACCCCGGCGGTGACGTGCAGCAGGTTGGCGGCCGAGTGGATCCGGGCGCGGTCCCATTCGACGCTGCCCGGTCGGATCCGCTCCGGCGCGGGCGGTCCCGCCCACTCCTCATAGTGCCCGTGCGTGTCCGGACGGACGTCGTCGACGTACGACAGACCGTGCACCCCGTTGCCCACGAACCCGCAGCCCAGCTCCTCGATCGCGGTGACCAGCCGGCGCAGCGCCCCCGGCTCCAGCCAGACGTCGTCGTCGAGGTTGAGCACGTACCGGGCCGCCGACGCGTCGAGCAGGTACGCGCGGTGCTCGGCCAGGCCCCGACGCGGCAGCCGGCGGGTCAGCAGCACCGGGTGGCCGGCATGCCGCAGCGCCCGGACCATGGTGGCGGCGGCCGGGTGGGCGTACGCCGGGTCCCCGTCGGACTGGTCGCTGACCACCACGCCGAAGCCGGGCACCCCCTCCTGCGCGGCGAGCCCGGCCAGGGTGACGGCCAGTTCGGTGGGCCGGTTACGGGTCGGGATCAGCACGTCGACGAGCCGGTCGACGCGGAACTCCGCCGGCGTGCCGAGGGCGAGGGGCCGGTTCACGACGACTGGGTACGGGTGCTCAACGACGGATCGGAGGCGTACGACGACGGGTCCTGACCGTGCGACCGGATCCGTTCGATGATCGCCGAGGTGGACCGGTCCGCCACGTACCCGAGGGTTCGCACCTGACCGCCGAGCCGCCGCACCAGCGGCGCTTCCGGCACCAGCTCGGGCGGGTAGTCCCCGCCCTTGACGTAGACGTCCGGCCGGACCGCCTCGATCAGCGCGGCGGGCGAGTCCTCCTCGAAGACCACCACGTGGTCCACGCAGGACAGCGCGGCCAGCAGGGTGCCACGGTCCTCGACCGGGTTGACCGGCCGGTCCGGACCCTTGAGCCGGCGTACGCTGCCGTCCGAGTTGACCGCCACGATGAGCAGGTCGCCCAGGGCGCGGGCCTGTTCCAGGTAGCGCACGTGCCCGGGGTGCAGCACGTCGAAGCAGCCGTTGGTGAACACCACCGACCGTCCCGCCTCGCGGTGTTCGGCGACGATCGCGTCCAACTCGTCGGTGCCGACCACCGCTGGGTGCCCGCTTGCCTCCGGCGGCATGTCGAGCGCGGCGAGCAGGTCGTCGCGCAGGCACACGCAGGTGCCGGTGTCCGAGACCGTGATGGTGGCCGCGAGCTGGGCGAGTTGCGCGGCGGTGGGTAGCGGCGCGGCGGCGGCCAGGGCCAGGGTCATCGCCGCCAGGTAGGCGTCTCCCGCTCCCACGGCGTGGCTCGCCGGGACCGGGGTGCTGTGGCTGCGCCGCCGCTCGCCGTCCGCGCCGCCGACCACCGCGCCGTCGGTGTCCAGGGTCACCGCGACCACGTCCGCCCCCGTGTGGGCGTGCAACTCCGCCAGGCGCGACTCGGCCAGCACGGCCCGGTCGACACCCGCTCCGGCCTCGGTGTTCACGGTGACGCCCGTGCCGGTGACGCTGAGACCGTCGCCGGTGAGGGCCACCCGACTCTCGCCCGGCGTGGGTTCGCCGACCGGACCGGGACGGTCGTCGACACGGGCCCCGCCCGGGGCGGCCCCCACGCTCAACTCGGACGGTCCGTCGGCCGGGTCGATGTCGGGGTGTTCCAGGTGCAGGTCGGTGCCGGTCGTCGTACGGGTCGCGCCACCGGCCCGGGCCAGCAACCGGGTCGCCTCGGCGAAGCTCGGGGTGACTACGGTCGGCGCGAGCCCTCGCCAGTCGGCGAGGTCGTGGGCGTCCAGCGCGACCGTGGCGTACCGCTCGCGGTTCTCGACCAGCCACGCGCGGACCGGCGCGGGCAGTGCCCCCAGGCCGTAGTCGCAGACCACCAGGGTCGGCGCCTCGCCGCCGGCGGCGGCGCGCAGCTCCTCGGTCGCGCAGTCGAGCGCCGCGAGCAGCCGGGTCACGCCCTCCGGGTCGAGCGCGTCGTCGGGGTCACCCGAATCCTCCCGGAGCAGGATCTGGTTGCCGGCCAGCATCCGCCGCTTCACGGGGGTGGGTCGGCCGGGTTGGTTGACGGTACGGTCCCAGACGCCGGCCCGGTCCAGACAGTCGTGCAGTTCGTCCCCGGCGACGTCCGCGCCGACCGGCGCCACCAGCACGGCCCGACCGCCGAGGGTGGCGACGTTGACGGCGGTGTTCGCGGCCCCACCGGCGGCGGAGATCCGCCGACGCAGGGTCAGGACCGGGGCGGGCGCCTCCCGGCAGAGCCGGTCGGACTCGGCGAACCGCCACTCGTCCAGCATGGCGTCACCGACGATCAGGACCGGACGCCCGAGCCAGCTCTCCACGACGGTGGCGAGCCTGCGCTTTTCCGCTGCTGCTCCTGCCATGCCTCCCCGGGTCCCCAGCGGCCCCCGGGCCAAACCTGGGCCGATGTGACGCCCCTCGTGGGGTGTTTCGGGCGGTAGGGCGCGGGAAGGGAACTGAGGAACCCCGGAGAGGAGATGTACCGAGATGGCAGCGACATTGCAGGGTAAGAGGATCGCCTTCCTGGCCGCCGACGGTGTCGAGGAGGTCGAGTACGTCCAGCCGCGCGAGGCGGTCGAGAACGCCGGCGCGACCGTGGAGCTGGTCTCGCTCAAGCCCGGTTCCATCCAGTCCTTCAACCACCTCGACCAGTCCAAGACGTACGACGTCGACGTCACCGCGGACAAGGCGGACGCCGCCGGGTACGACGCGCTCGTGCTGCCCGGAGGGGTGGCGAACCCGGACTTCCTGCGGTCGGATCCGGACGCGGTGCGGTTCGTGAAGGCGTTCTTCGAGGCCGGTAAGCCGGTCGGGGTGATCTGCCACGGCCCGTGGACGCTGATCGAGGCGGACGTGGTGCGCGGCCGGAAGATCACCTCGTGGCCCAGCCTGCGCACCGACCTGACCAACGCCGGCGCAACCTGGGTGGACGAGGAGTGCGTAACCGACGGCAACCTGGTGAGCAGCAGAAACCCCGACGACCTCCCCGCCTTCTGCACCCAGATCATCAAATCCTTCGCCGCCTCCTGACCCGACCTTTTCCCCGGTGATCAAGAGGTTTGCGTCATCCCGACCGGCGTGTCGTGACGCAAACCTCTTGATCACCGCGACACAGGTCGGCGGTTGCGCGCATGTTCTGGGGTGGGCGGGAAAGAGGGGCGTATGACTGCCGACGCCTCCGCTGCCCCGGTGTTGAACCGCCAGCAGATCCGGCTTCTCATGCTGGGTCTGATGACCGGCATGCTGCTGGCCGCCCTCGACCAGACCATTGTCGGTACGGCCCTGCCGACGATCGTCGGTGAGCTGGGCGGGATCAACCACTACTCGTGGGTGGTCACCGCGTACCTGCTCGCCTCGACCGCGTCGACGCCCCTGTACGGCAAGATGGCCGACCTGTACGGGCGTCGCCCGGTCTTCCTCTTCTCGATCGGCACGTTCCTGCTCGGGTCGCTGCTGGCCGGGTTGTCGCAGAACATGACCCAGCTGATCATCACGCGCGGCATCCAGGGGCTCGGCGCCGGTGGTCTGCTGACGCTGGCGTTCACGATCATCTCGGACGTGGTCTCACCTCGGGAGAGGGGCCGTTACCAGGGACTCTTCGGCGCGGTGTTCGGCATCGCGTCGGTGGCGGGACCGTTGGTCGGTGGGTACTTCGCCGAGACCGACTGGCGGTGGATCTTCTACATCAACGTGCCGCTGGCGATCCTGGCCATCGTGGTTTGCTACCACGTGATGCGGCTGATCCCGTTCGAGCGACGGGACCACGCGATCGACTGGCTCGGGGCCGGCCTGCTGGTGGCCGGGGTGAGCAGCCTGCTGCTCGCGCTGAGCTGGGGCGGCAACGAGTACCCGTGGGGTTCCGGGCTGATCATCGGCCTCTTCGTCGCCGGTGCGGTGCTGGCCGCGCTCTTCGTGCTCCAGGAGGCGCGGGTCGCCGAGCCGATCCTGCCCCTGCGGCTGTTCCGCAGCGCCACGTTCGCGCTGGCCAACTCGGCCGGCTTCGTGCTCGGTCTGGTGATGTTCGGGTCGATCATCTTCATCCCGCTGTACCTCCAGATCGTCAAGGGCGCCTCGCCGACCCGCAGCGGTCTGCTGATGCTGCCGATGATGGCGGGCATCATCGTCACCTCGATCGTCACCGGTCGGGCGATGAGCCGGATCGGCCGCTACAAGTGGTTCCCGGTGGCCGGGGCGGCGACCCTGCTGGTCGGCATGCTGCTGTTCACCCGTTTGCAGGTGGGTACGTCGCTCTGGGTGGCGTTCGGGTTCATGGTGGTGATCGGCGTCGGCCTCGGTCTGTGCATGCAGTCGCTCGTCCTCGCGGTGCAGAACGCGGTCTCCGTCCGCGACCTGGGCGCCGGTACCTCGTCGGCGACGTTCTTCCGGTCGCTGGGTGGTTCGTTCGGGGTGGCGATCCTCGGCACGGTGCTGTCGTCGCGGCTCAACTCGCAGCTTGCCGACCGGCTGCCCGGTGCGATCGCCCAGCTCCCACCGGAGCAGCGGGCCGCGGTGGCGGCGAGTGGCGGCACGAACATCTCGATCAACGACCCCGCGACGATCATGGCGCTGCCCGGTGCCGTACGGGCCGCCATCCAGGCGTCGTTCGTGGAGTCGCTGCACCTGGTCTTCCTGACCGCCGGGCTCGTCGCCATCGTGGCGGTGCTGGTGACCCTGGCGATGCCCAACAGTGAGTTGCGGGGTGCCGGCCCGGAGGGTGCCAAGGGCGGGGCCGACCCGCTCGGCGGCGAGGCGCCCGCACCGGGCGGTAAGCCGCTGACCCGCGAGTCCAAGGAAGAGGCCGCCGCCGACATGGAGGCCAAGTCCCAGACGATGATCTGACCACGCGGTCGCCCGGACCGCTCCGCGGCGGCCGGCAACTTCCGAATGAGCGTGATGCCTGTGAGTCATCTTGATGACTCACAGGCATCACGCTCATTGGCAGGCCCGTGCCCCGACGCATTCGTGTCGGAGCTACTTCTGGAACATCACCGAAGGGTCAGGCGGGGCGGCGGTAGGTGCCGTACCACCAGGTCGCCGCCAGTTCCCGCGCGGCCGCCGCGTCCGTCTCGGGGTCCGCGGTGGTCGTGCTGACGTGGTCGGCGAGGAAGCGGTCGCCGCCGATCACGATCAGCCGGCTGGCCGCGGACACGTCCAGGTCGGCGGGGGTACGTCCGGCCTGCTGCTCGGCCCGCAGGGCGTTCGCGGTGCGCGCGACGAACTGCTCCAGTCCGCCCGACCAGTACTCCCGCACCACCTCGTCGTAGGCGGCCACCTCGCTGACCGCCGCCAGCACCGGGGCATATGTCCGGTAGATTCGGATTACGTCGGTGAAGACCTCGGTCAGGCTCTTCAACGGATCATCGCTACCGGCCGGATCCCACTGGCCGGTCCGGTCGAAGGAAGTGTCCCGCATCGTGCCGGCGAGGCGCATGAGCAGCTCGGTCTTGTCCCGGAAGTGGATGTAGAAGGTCGACCGGGCCACCCCCGCCTCGGCGGCGATCCGCTGCACACCGAGGTCGGTGAAGCGGACCCCCTCCCTCAGGAGCCGCTCGGTGGCTGCCAGTACCCGTGCCTCGACGGCGGCCCGCCCATCGGGGTTGCGCGGGCGGCGGCGGGTGATCGACGGCATGCCGAAATCCTAGGTGGCCGAGGGTCGGCCCGGCGACGTACGCTCGCTGCCGGACACACTGTCCGACATAGTGACCACGGAGCGCCCTACCTCGGCCTCCGCACCCACCACGAGGAGCAACACAGGTGAAGTACCGACTGCTGGGCACCACCGGGGTGTACGTCTCGGAGATCTCGCTCGGCGCGATGACCTTCGGTGGAAGCGGGCACCCGCTGTGGGGGACCCTCGGCGCGCTGGCGCTGCCCGAGGCGCAGCGAATGGTCGACACGGCTCTGGACGCGGGCGTCAACTTCGTCGACACGGCCGACGGCTACAGCGACGGTGAGAGCGAGGAACTGCTCGGCCAGGCGCTCGGCAAGCGGCGCCGGGACGTCGTGCTGGCCACCAAGGTGCACTCGCGTACCGGGCCCGGTCCGAACGACGTCGGCACCTCCCGGCTGCACATCATGCAGAACCTGGAGGACAGCCTGCGTCGGCTGGGTACCGATCACATCGACCTGTACCAGATCCACAACTTCGACCAGGTCACTCCGATGGAGGAGATGCTGCGGGCGCTCGACGACGCGGTCCGGCGGGGCAAGGTCCGCTACATCGGCTGCGCCAACTTCGCCGCCTGGCAGATCTCGAAGGCGTTGGGCATCTCCGCGCGGGAGAAGCTGGCCGGCTTCGTCTCGGTGCAGGAGTACTACTCGCTGCTGGGTCGGGACGTGGAGCGGGACGTGGTGCCGATGGCGCTCGACGCGAATGTCGGTCTGACCGTGTGGAGCCCGCTCGCCGGTGGTTTCCTCTCCGGCAAGGTGGGCCGGGATGGTGCCGTCACCGACAGCGGCGCGCGCAGCGCCCAGCCCGGCTACACCAGTTTCACGCCGTTCGACCCCGAGCACGGCTTCGCGGTCGTCGACGTGCTCAAGGCCGTCGCCCAGCGGCACGACGTCAGCCCGGCCCGGGTGGCCATCGCCTGGCTGCTGTCCCGGCCGGCCGTCACCAGCGTGATCGTCGGTGCCCGCAAGCACGAGCAGTTGGTGGACAACATCGCCGCCACCGACCTCACGCTGAGCGAGCAGGATCTCGCCGAGCTGGACGAGGCCACCAAGCTGCCGGTCGCGTACCCGAACTGGATCCAGGAGGGGTTCTTCGCCGGGATGCGCCACCCGCAGTAGGACCTACTTGAGGATCAGCCGGTTCGTCTGCTCGAAGACGTCCAGGTCGGCCAGGGTCTCCAGGACCGAGGTGGAGAGTGGGGTCGGGAAGCGGTCGCGCGGGAAGAAGCCCGCGTCCGTGGTCTCGTCGGTGACCCGGGTCAGTTGCCCGTCCCACTCCTCCACCTTGAACGCCGTGGTGAAGACCTGGTAGGTGTGCCCGTACATGTTGGTGCTGGTCCGATCCGGGCCGGTGTAGAGCGCGAACGCGCAGACCCGTAGCGCCCGCAGCCCGGTCTCCTCGCGGACCTCGCGTACCGCGCAGTCGGCGATGGATTCGCCCAGCTCCATGGCCCCGGCGGGCATCGCCCACTGGCCGTTGTCGGAGCGTTGGATCAGCAGGATGCGCCCCGCGTTGTCGCTGACGACGGCGCGGGCGCCGACGAACATCAGCGTCCGGTCCCCGGCGAGCGCGCGTAACTGCCCCACGTACGAGTCGGCCCAGGAGATGCTCACCTGCGACAATTTACGGGGGTTCCCAACGTGTGACCGCCGACACTAGCTTGTTACCCATGCGTAGCACGATGATGGACGCCCCCCTGCAGGTCTCCCGGATCCTCGACCACGGCGCAGGGGTGCACGGCAGGGCCGAGGTGGTCACCTGGACGGGCGCCGAACCCCGTCGGATGACGTACGCCGAGGTGGGCCGCACGGCGGCCCGGCTGGCCCACGCGCTGCGCGACGAGTGCGGGGTGACCGGCGACGAGCGCGTCGCCACCTTCATGTGGAACAACAACGAGCATCTGGTGGCCTACTTCGCGGTGCCCAGCATGGGCGCGGTGCTGCACACGCTCAACATCCGGCTCTTTCCCGACCAGGTCGTCTACATCGCCAACCACGCGCAGGACCGGGTGGTGCTTGTCGACACCACGCTCATCCCGCTGCTGGCCCGGGTGATCGGCGAGTTGGCCACGGTGCGGCACGTGGTGGTGGTCGGCGGTGGCGATCCGGCCCCACTGGTGGCGGCGGCCGGCGACCGGATCACGGTGCACCACTGGGACGCGTTGCTCGCCGACCGTCCGGACGTGTACGACTGGCCGGAGGTGGACGAGCACGACGCCGCGGCGCTCTGCTACACGTCCGGCACGACCGGCAACCCGAAGGGCGTCGCCTACTCGCACCGGTCCATCTACCTGCACTCGTTGCAGGTCTGCATGCCGGAGGGCTTCGGTCTCGGGCCGACCGACCGGGAGTTGGCCATCGTCCCGATGTTCCACGCCATGTCGTGGGGTCTGCCGTACGCGGCGTTCCTCTCCGGCGCGTCGCTGATCATGCCGGACCGGTTCCTCCAGGCCGCGCCGATCGCCGAGATGATCGCTGCCGAGCGGCCCACCCTGGCCGGCGCGGTGCCGACCATCTGGACCGACCTGCTGGCCTACCTGGACGACCACGACGTGGACAGCTCGTCGCTCACCGAGGTGATCGTCGGTGGCTCGGCCTGCCCTCCGGCGCTCATGCACGCGTTCGACGAGCGGCACGGGATCGACGTCATCCACGCCTGGGGCATGACCGAGATGTCGCCGCTGGGGTCGGTCTCGCGTCCGCCCGCCGGGGTGTCCTCGGACGAGGCGTGGCGCTACCGCTACACGCAGGGTCGCGTGCCGGCTGGCGTGCAGGCGCGGATCGTCGGCCCGTCGGGCGATCCGCTGCCCGCCGACGGTTCGGCCGTGGGCGAGCTGGAGGTCCGTGGGCCGTGGGTGACCGCACGGTACGTCGGTGACGACGCCCCTGATCCGGAGAAGTTCCGCGACGGGTGGCTGCGGACCGGCGACGTCGGCACGCTCTCCCCGGACGGGTACATCACGCTCACCGACCGCGCGAAGGACGTGATCAAGTCCGGCGGCGAGTGGATCTCGTCGGTCGAGCTGGAGAACGCGCTGATGGCCCATCCCGCCGTGCTGGAGGCGTGCGTGGTGGGTGTCCCGGACGAGCGGTGGGACGAGCGGCCACTGGCGACCGTGGTCGTCCGTGCGGGGGCCTCGGTGACCGCCGAGGAGCTGCGGGACTTCCTGGCCGGCTCGGTTGCCCGCTGGCAGTTGCCCGAGCGGTGGGCGTTCATCGACACGGTGCCGAAGACCAGCGTGGGCAAGTTCGACAAGAAAGTCGTCCGTTCGCGGTACGCCGAAGGCGACCTGACTGTCCGGGAGCTGACAGCACCGTAACGTTTGACCGGGCACCGTCGCCTATGGGCAGAGGAGTACTCCTGACATTCCTCCCCAGAGGGCGGCCCCGGCGTTCGCACCGCGCCGGGGCCGCCCGCTCCACGCGGGTGACCCCGCACCGTCATTGTTGCGAAAATTGTTCGCCTCTGTCCCGGTGACGGAGAAATCCGGTGCCCGACGACAGATTTAGGCGTCGCTGGTGGTGATCAGCACCTTGCCGACCGCCGAGTCCTCGACCGCCTGGTGCGCCGCGGCCGTGTCGGCGAGCGGGTAGCGGTGCAGCGGCAGACCGGCGTCCGCGCCCACCCGGACGCCGCCCTGGTTGGCGGCCGCCGCCACGTCGACGACACCCTGCGCCTTGGCCGCCTTCGGCTCCGTGTAGACAAGCACGAACTGCCACCGGGCGTTCACCACGTACAGCGGGCGGATCGGGAGCGTCACCTCGGTGCCTCCGTTGTCGGCGTACACGCAGACCGCGCCGCCGTTGCGGATCAGTTGCGCGTCCATCGCCGCGTTCTGGGCGGGCGCGACCTCCACGATCGTGTGGACCCCGTCGGGGGCGATCTTGCCGACCTCCTCGACCACGTCCTGCTCGCGATAGTTGATCACGTACGAGGCGCCGGCCGACGCCGCGAGCTGCGCCTTCTCGGCACTGCTCACCGTGGCGATCACCGTGGCGTCGGCCCAGCGGGCGAGCTGGATCGCCGCGTTGCCCACCGCGCCCGCCCCGCCCTGCACCAGCACGGTGTGGTCGGCCAGCGCGCCGGCGCGCAGCGCGTCCGGCATGAACTCGCCGGCCGTCAGACAGCGGTGCGCGGTGAGGAACGGAATGCCCAGGCTCGCCCCCAGCTCGAACGACGCGTCGCCGAGCGGCACCGCCTGCCGTACCGGCACCAGCGTGTACTCCGCGCTGGTGCCCCACGGCCGCTGCCAGGCCGCCTCCCAGATCCAGACCCGCTCGCCGATCAACTCACGGTCGACGCCCTCGCCGACCGCCTCGACGACACCCGCGCCGTCCTGCCCCGGGATCTGCCACCCGTCCGGCGCGAACGCCCGGCGCGACTTCCAGTCCGTCGGGTTGACCCCCGAGACCGCCATCCGGACCAGCACCTCGCCCGGCCCCGGCTCGGGCACCGGCCGATCCACCAGCTCCAGCACCGACGGGTCGCCGGTGCGCTCGTACACGATGGCCTTCATCCGTGGTCTCCTCGCTGGCCGGCGCGGCACGCGTCTGCCGTGCCGCCTGCTGCGGTACCCCGCACCGATCCCGTCATGCCAAACCGTCGATCAGCTGCGGGGTCAACTCGCCGATCGACCCCAACGTCACGGCCGCGAGCGCGGCGGCGTCCGGATCGAGGGGGTACGACCCGTGCGGCACCGCCACCACCCGCATCCCCGCCGCCGCGGCCGACCGCACGCCGTTGGACGAGTCCTCCACGGCCGCGCAGCGGGCCGGGTCGACGCCGAGGCGTTGCGCGACGCTCAGGTACACGTCCGGGGCCGGCTTGCCCCGCTCGGTCTCCTCGGTGGACAGGGTCGCGCCGAACGCGTCGGTCAGGCCGGTCGCCTCCAGTGCCGCCGCGATCAGCCGGGTCGGCGACGAGCTGGCCAACCCGAGCGGCCACCGCGCGGCCAACCGGCGTACCACGTCGTCCGCGCCGTCGATCAACGGCACGTGCTCCCGGTAGCGCTGCGCCATCTCCCGTACCACCTCGTCGGCCACCTGCGCGGCGGTGCGCCGCACACCCAGCTCACCGCTCAGGTAGTGGGCCCATTCGCCGGTGCTCATGCCCATCAGCCGACGCTGGGTGTCGGGCTGCCAGGCGCCACCGTGTGCCGCCACGTACGCCCGCCGGACCTCCTCCCACACCGGTTCGGAATCCACGATCACGCCGTCCAGGTCGAAGACCACCGCATCCACCACGGGCCCATCCTGCCCGACGGCGGGACCCACGGTCAGCCGGCCAGCGCGGGCAGCCCGATCGGGCTGTCCGGTGGGATCACCGTGTGGCAGGACCGGGCCAGGGGTTCCAGCAGCTCACGAAGGCGGTCGGTGTCGCCCGGGCCGAGCGCCTGCCACGGGTGCCCGGCAGCACGGTCGGTGGCGTCCTCGATCGCCTGGAATTCGGCGTGGCCGACATCGGTGGGGGTGCCGTCCCCGGCCAGCCAGCCGCGCCGCGTCAGCCGCTCGCGGGCGGCCCGCCACTGCTCCTCGGACCAGCCCCGGCCGAGCAGGCTCTGGGCCGACATGTCCACCGCGACGCGCCAGGCCAGCGCCTCCACCGGGTCCAGGCCGGCAGCCACCAGGGCGGCGATGTGTCCGTCGCCGCGCAGCTCCCGCAGCGTGGTGGCGGCCTGCCAGAGCCGGGCGAGCGGGTACTCCCCGATCGGCAGCGCCGCGTTGGCCGCTCCGAGCACCCGACCGGCGGTCTGCGCCGCCGCGGCGGCCCGTTCCAGCAGGTTGGCGGCCTCGGCCAGGTGCCCCTCGGGCAGCTCGTAGGTCAGCTCGGCGAGGGCCTGCACCGCGCCGGTCAGCCGGGCGCGCAGCGCCTCCTGGGGTTGGCCAGCCGCCACACCGCGGGCAGGGCCCGGCTCACCATCGGCGGTGCGAAGCTGAAGAAGGCGGCGACGACCGGAGGGGCCTCGGCGGCGCCCAGCGGCGCGGCCCGACCGGCGAAGTAGCCCCGCCAGTAGCCGCGCAGCCCGACCGCCTCGTACGCGGCGCGGGCCCGAGGGTGGAAGTAGGTGACCGCGTGCACCGGCTCGAAGTACGTCCACATCACCCGGGTGGTACGCCCGAGATCCTCCAGCGCCGTCACAGGTACCTCCACCGTCCCGCGTCCGCGTCGTCACCCCGGACTGCGGTCGCCCGGGGTGACGCCGAACCTACTGCCGGAGGGTGACGGGCAGGAAGCCCCATGTGAACAAAGCCATCGCGCCGGGGTGACAACCGGGGCGATCCGGACGGGTCACTGGGCGGCGAGCACGTCCACCACGAAGCGCAGCGGACCGGTCGGACGGCCGCCGGCCTTGGCCTCGTCGTTGCCGTACGCCAACTCGCCGGGGATGTCGAGCTGCACCCGGCTGCCCACGGTCACACCGACCAGACCCTGGTCCCAGCCGGGGATGACCTGGCCCACGCCGATCGGGAAGGTGGCCGGCTGGCCGGCGTTCCAGGACGAGTCGAACTCCTTGCCGTCCTTGTAGAAGACGCCCACGTAGTTGGTGGTGATGTTCTGCCCCTTCTTGACCGCCGGGCCGGTGCCCTTGATCATCGGGGTGACCGTGAGCTTCTTCAGCTCGCCCGTGCCCGCCTTCACCGTCGGCTTGCTGCCCAACGCCGGATCGGCGCCCTCGGGGAGCTGCGGCGCGGGCGGTGCGGGCGGCGCGGTGGGGGCGTCCGGCGCCGCGGCGGAGGCGGACGGGTTGGCGCCGGAGGCGTTGCTGGGCTTGTCGTCCCGGTTCTTGTCGATCCAGACGAAACCGCCGATGAGCAGCGCCACCACGGCGACACCGACGAGCCCGCCGGCCCATGCCTGGCGGCGGCGCTTCGCCTCGGCCGCCTTCTGCGCCGCCAACTGTGCGGCCAGCCGCCGCCCCGCCTTCGTCGCCGGGCTCTGGCCCTCCGACCGGTTCTCCTGCGTGCGCTCGCTCACGTCGTCGACTCCCTGCTGCGAAGGTGTGGCCGGCACCCGGTGCCGGGGGGAAAGCCGACGCACACGGTACCCGCCCGGCGGCCCGCTGTGCCCGCCCCGCACGTCTCGGATCGCCCAGAAACGCCGTCTGCGGGACGTTACTCCGGGACCACCATGAAGTCGGTCACGAACGAGGTGACCCTCCCGTCGGCGGTCCGCCCGATCCAGGTGCCGTAGCAGCCGTCCCCCCAGCCCGTGGCGACCGTGACGACGTTCGCGCCGGTTGCCTCGTCCAGCACGGCCGTGATCAGCCCCGGAACCGGCGACGAGGGCAGCTCGGCGGGAATGAAGACGTCCTCGATCCGCTCCTCGTCCCAGCTCTCCAGGGCGGCGAGCGCGGTCGGGTCGGCGAGCGTGCCGGCGCCGGCGTCCACGCCGTACCCGAAGTAGTCGTCGGCGCCGAGCGCGGCGACGTCCTGGTCGCCCACCACGGCCTGCTCCCAGCGGGTCGTCGGCTCGGCGCAGATCACCAGTTCCAGCGCGGCCACCCGCCGGTCCACCTCGGCGTCCTCCCGCAGCACCACGGCCACCCAGGCGCGGCCGGGATACCGTCCCGGCGCGACGGCCACCGTGTACGGCTCGGCCTCCGGTACGACAAGCGGATCGCACCCGACGATCCGGCCGGTCGGCAGTACGACGTCGCCCAGCGGATGGGCCTCGACGAGGTACGCGCCGTGTTCGTCGGTGAAGCGCGCCCCGGGCGTCAACAACCGGTCCAGGTCAGGGGTGTGCGGCATGGGGGCTCCTCCGGTGGCCGACGGCCGGCGGAGCGTACCCGGTGTGGCGGACACCGTCGGTGCCGCGTACCTCAGGCGCTCTTGCGGGGTGCGGTCTTGCGTGCGGCGGTCTTCTTCGCGGGCTCGGCCTTCTTCGCGGTGGTCTTCTTGGCGGCGGTCTTCTTGGCGGCGGTCTTCTTCGCCGGCTCGGCCGCCTTCTTCTCGGCGGTCTTCTTCGTCGCGGTCTTCTTCGCGGGCGCCTTGGCGGCCTTCTTCTCGGCCGCCTTCTGCGCCGACCGGGCCGACGAGATGGGCGTCGGCTCGCCGCCGCCACCCCGCGCGGGCTGCTCGCCGCGCGCCGCCCGGGCCCGGTCCACCGAGGCCTTCAGCGCGGCCATCAGGTCCACCGCCGCGGCCGGGGCCTCCTCGACCTCCTCCGGCTGGACGACCTCCCGACCCTCCACCTTGGCGTCGATGACCTCCTGCAACGCGGCCCGGTAGTCGTCGGTGAAGACGTCCGGCTCGAACTCGCCGGTCATCGAGTCGATCAGGGAACTGGCCATCGCCAGCTCCGGCGGACGCACCTTGAGGTCCTCGTCGAGGAAACCGAAGTCGGGGGTACGGATCTCGTCCGGCCAGAGCATGGTGTTGAGCAGCAGCACGCCTTCGCGGACCCGCAACGTGGCGAGTTGCTCACGTTGGCGCAGCGCCACCTTGACGATGGCCACCCGCTCCGAGTCGATCAGCGCGTCCCGCAGGAGCACGTACGGCTTGGTGGCGGTGCCCTCCGGCTCCAGGAAGTAGGCCTTGTTGTAGAGGATCGGGTCGACCTGCTCGGCGGGTACGAACTCCAGCACGTCGATCGCCCGGGAGCTGGTCAGCGGCAGGTCGGCGAAGTCCTCGTCGGTGAGGATCACCATCTCGCCGCCGCCGATGTCGTAGCCCTTGGCGATGTCGTCGTAGGTGACCTCCTCGCCGCAGACCGAGCAGGTGCGCTTGTAGCGGATGCGGCCGCCGTCCTCGCGGTGCACCTGGTGGAACCGGATGTCCTTCTCCTCGGTCGCCGAGTAGAGCTTCACCCCGATCGAGACGAGCCCGAACGACACGGCTCCCTTCCAGATGGCACGCATCCTGCGCTCCCTTCCCCGGTATCGACCATGCTCGCATCCGAAAGAACATGACGCGAGGTGTTCGGCCTGCTACTACAGTCGGGTCGTGCCTGGCGCGCCGCTCAAGCCGATGCTCGCGATGACCGGGCCGCTCCCGGCGGGTGACGGCTGGGCGTACGAGTTCAAGTGGGACGGGGTCCGGGCGCTCGCCAACATCTCCGGCGGCGGTCAGCACCTCTATGCCCGCTCCGGCGTGGAGATCACCGCCGCGTACCCCGAACTGGCCACCCTGCACGAGCAGGTCGACGACGCGCTGCTCGACGGCGAGGTGGTGCTGTTGGGCGAGGGCGGGCAGCCGTCGTTCACCGCGTTGGCCGAGCGGATGCACGTCCGGGACCGCGCCAAGGCCGCCCGGCTGGCGGCGGTCATGCCGGTGACGTACATGATCTTCGACCTGCTGCGCCTGAACGGCGACGACCTGACCGGCTGGTCGTACGAGCGTCGCCGGGAGGCCCTGGACGCGCTCGCGCTCGGCGGCGCGCGGTGGGCGGTGCCGCCGGTGTTCGCCGACGGCCCGGCCACGTACGAGGCCGCCGGGGAGCACGGTCTGGAGGGGGTGATGGCCAAGCGGGTGGCGGCCGTCTACCGCCCCGGGGTGCGCTCGCCGGACTGGGTGAAGGTCAAGCTGGAGGTGACCGGGGACTTCGTCGTCGGGGGCTGGCGGCCGGGCGCGCGTCGCATCGGCGGGCTGCTGGTCGGAGTGCCGGGCCCGGACGGTCGGCTGATCTACCGGGGTCGGGTCGGTGGCGGGATCGGCGCGGCCATCGAACGGCAACTCCTCGCCGAGCTGGAGCCGCTGCGGACCGGCGCGTCACCGTTCGCGGCGGGTGTGCCGCGCGAGGATGCCCGGGGTGCCATCTGGGTAGAACCCCGGGTGGTGGTGGAGGTGAAGTACGGCCAGCGCACCCCCGACGGCCGACTGCGCTTCCCCCGGGTGCTGCGGTTGCGCCCGGACAAGCCGCCGGAGGAGGTCGACGATGCCGGCTGAGAAGCTGCGGGTGGACGTCGAGGGTCGCGCGCTGGAGCTGTCCAACCTGGACAAGGTCCTCTATCCGGCCGTCGGCTTCACCAAGGGCGAGGTGATCGACTACTACACCCGGATCTCGCCGGTGCTGCTGCCGCACCTGGCCGACCGGCCGGTCACCCGCATCCGCTTCCCGAATGGGGTGGACGACAAGTCCTTCTTCGAGAAGAACAAACCGGCGGCGACCCCCGACTGGGTACGCGTCGAGACGTTGCCGGCGCCCGGCTCGACGAAGGGCCGGGAGACCATCGACTACGTCGTCGCCGACGACCTGCCGACCCTGGTCTGGTTGGCCAACCTCGCCGCGCTGGAACTGCACACGCCCCAGTGGAAGGTCGACGAGAACCCCGACATGATGGTGGTCGACCTGGACCCGGGACCGCCGGCCGGCCTCGCCGAGTGCTGCCCGGTGGCGGTGCTGATGCGCGACCGGCTCGCCGACGACGGCATCGACTCGTACCCGAAGACGTCCGGCAAGAAGGGCATGCAGCTCTGCTGCCCGATCGCCGGCACCCAGTCCGCCGACGACGTCTCCGCCTACGCGCGTCGGATCGCGCAGGAGTTGGAGAAGGCGCATCCGAAGCTGATCGTGTCGAAGATGGCGAAGAATCTTCGTCCGGGCAAGGTCTTCATCGACTGGAGCCAGAACAACGCGGCGAAGACCACCGTCGCGCCGTACTCGCTGCGAGCCCAGCGGACGCCGTCGGTATCGACGCCGCTGACCTGGGACGAGGTCGAGGCCGGCGCACGCGGCCGGAAGCCGGCCGTCCGCCAGTTCACCGCCGCCGAGGTCCTGGAACGGGTCGAGGAGTACGGCGACCTGCTCGGCGACCTGCTCGACGGCGGCCCGGAGTTGCCCGCCCGTTGACGGTCGTCGGTGGTTAGGGGTGACGTTTCGTGTCGGGGCGGTAGATCGACGTCGGTCGCCCAGCGTGACGCCTCTCGGGGAGGTCGGCCGGTCTGCTCAACCCCTTTGCTCTGCTTCAATAGAGGAAACACTCGGCCTACCTGCTGCTTTGCAATTGTCCGAGGGTAAGGCGGTCAGATCCGTGGTCACTGTGCGTGCCTGTTGCCTCCGTTGAAGCAGAGCAAAGGATGTGTGCGGTGGGGTGGCTGGCCGGCCCGTGGTCACGGTGCGCGATCGGCCCGGCGCCCACCCTGTGCAGGTGGGCGCCGGGCGGCAAGCGGATCAGCGGTGTCCGAAGACCTTTCTGCTGGTGCCGAGCCGTAGGAATACCGTCTCGCCGGTGGCGTCCTTGACCCCGTCGTTGTCGGTGATCGCGTACACCTCGCCGTTGCCGGCCACGGTCAGACCCTCCAGCTTCTCCTGGGTCCAACCGTTGGTGGCCCGGAGCGCGGGCAGCACGTCGACGGCGAGTTTCTTCGGGAGCACGGTCAACGGGCCGGTCGTCGCCGCGACCGGCAGCGGCACCGTGTAGATCCGCTTCACCGTGGCGGCCGGGCCGTTGAGCTTGTCCCGCTCGATGACCGCCAACCGGTCACCGACCACGGTGATCTCGGAGAGCCCCATCCAGTCGCCCGGCACGGTGGTGCTCTCCAACTGGTAGCCGAACCAGCTCCACGTGCCCGCCGTGACGTCGTACCGGCCGAGACGCACGATCCCGGCCGGGTCGGTGCTCAGCTCCCGCTGCACGGCCACCCAGACGATCTCCCGGCCCTGCCGGTCGGTGGTCGCCGTGACGCCCTCCAGGCCCTGCTTGCCCAGGCCGGCAGCGACCTCGGCGGGTAGCGCGACGCTCTGCCGGGTCACCCCGGCCGCGTCGAGCCGGACCAGCCTGTTCTCCGTGCCCTTGGCGCCCTCGACGGCGAGCCAGAAGCCGCCCTGCGGACGGGCGAAGATGCCCTCCGCGTCGTACCCGACCGGCGCGCCGGCCGCGTCCCGCACCGGCAGCGCGCCGGTGATCACGGCGGGCGTGCGCTTCGCGTCGATGGTGAGGATCCGGGTCTGGCTGTACGCCGCGTCGGTGACGCTGTAGAGCTGGTCCCGCTTGCCCGGGACCGCGCTCAACGCGCCGAGCGCGCCCCACCCGATCGGGGCACCGGACTCCTCCGACGTGGAGACGATGCTCGGGAAGGCCGGGGTGCCCTTGCCGATCCGGAAGAGAGACACCGAGGCCCGGACGTTGACCGAGGCGTCGTCCGTCTCGCTGGAGACGGCGAGCAGGCCGCGCGACGGAATGGGCAGCAGGCCCTCCGGTCCGTTGGTGGTCGGCAGGAGCTGCCGGAACACCGGCCGGATGGGGTTGCCCAGGTCGTACACGGCGACGAAGTTGCTGCGCTCCGAGCCGACGAAGGCGTACCGCACGCCGTCGTACTCGGCGACCGCCACGCCCTCCGGCTCGGTGCCCTTCTTGCCAGCCCGGTCCTCGTTGTGCAGCCCGTACGTGACGGCGAGGCGCTCGAAGGTGTTGCCGGCGTCCCAGGCGACCCGCCCGGTCCGGCTGTCGAAGACCGACCAGCCGCGCGTGCCCCCGTGCCAGTCACCCTCGTTGGCCGTGGCCAGGTAACGGTCGTCGACCCAGGCCACCGCGTCCGGCTCGCGCGGGACGTCGGTGATGCTGCCGGTCAGGTCGATGACACCGTCCTTCTTGGTGTCGATCCCGCTGACCGTGGCGGTGCCCGCGCTGAAAACCCTCGTGATCCGGCCGGTGGGCAGGTCGATCAGGGCGACGCCGTTGTTCTCCTGAAGCGTCACGGCCAACTCGTTGCGGCTGTTGATCGAGACGTACTCCGGCTCCGGGTCGGTCGGCGCGGCCAGCCCGGCGTCGACAAGCGCGGGCAGCGCGCTGCCGTCGGTACCGGTGAGCGCGACCGGTCGCAGCCGCCAGTTGGCCGGCGACTTCCCGGTCAGGTCGACGACCTGCACGAAGCCGGCGGGCGCCTGGGGAAGGTCGCCCTCCTCGCCACCCGGCGGGGTGGCCTCCTCGTCGCGCTCGTTCTCGATGGCGATCGCGGCGTACCGCTTGTCCTTGCTGACGGCGATCGAGTCGGGCTGACCACCGAGGTCGAAGCTCGCCACCCGCTGGCGTGTTGCCAGCTCGATCACGTCGAGCCGGCCGGACGGCTCGGTGTAGCTGCTGCTGGTGTTCACCACCACCAGCACGTACCGGCCGACCACGGTCACCGAGGTGGGCTCGTCCTCGGCGTCGCCGAGCTGCGCCAGCGAGAGCGTGCCGAGGCCCTGTGGCCGGTCCGACCGGGAGATGTCCAGGAAGCCGATCCGCCGGGCCAGCGCATCGGTGTAG
Source organism: Micromonospora sp. CA-246542 (assembly GCF_050942905.1). Taxonomy (NCBI): domain Bacteria; kingdom Bacillati; phylum Actinomycetota; class Actinomycetes; order Micromonosporales; family Micromonosporaceae; genus Micromonospora; species Micromonospora sp. CA-246542. Next base: position 511,030 of record NZ_CP192040.1, read on the forward strand.
ATCAGGGTGCGGCCGTCCTCGCTGACCGTCGAGATCTCGGCGACCGTCGCGGTCGCGGGGTCCTCGCCGGCCGGGCGGTTCTGGAAGACCGGGTACGTGGCGACCCGGTCGAAGGCGACTGACCGGCCACCGTGGTGCGCGCCGGCCGACGCGGGGGTGGCCCCGGTCAGGCTGGCGGCAGCCACACCGGCCGCGGTCAGCGCGGTGAGTGCTCTTCTGAGTGTCAAGGACTTCCTCCGTCGGTTCGTACCCGCTCGGAGGCTGGCACTCGCCGGGGAGCGTCAGCTTGCGGCGACGTGAACAGCGGGCGAAGCGCTGAAGCGACGCCCCCGCCGCGACGGCGGTCGTCCGCTGCTGACTGTGATCATCGTGCCGCCTCCGCCGGATCGGCTGGTACGAGCGACCGGGCCAGCCGGGCGTAGCTGTCGCCTCCGTGGCCCGCCGCGACGGCCCGTTCGATGATCGATTGCACGGCCTGTAGCGGCGCGGGGTCGACGCCGCCTGCGGTCGCGGCGTCGCGGACGTGGGCGACCGCCGAGGCTGCCGACGCGATGGTGGAGATGTCGGCGGTGAAGGTCCCGGACGTGAGTTGCTCGGCGAACCGGTCGGCCATGTCCGGCAACAGGCCACCGATTCCTCGGGCGAAGCGGGCGAACGCGGTCGGGGCGATGCCTTCGGTGCTGGCCAGGGCGAAGGCGTGCGCGAGCCCGCCGACGGACATGGTGAACAGGTCGAGCAACGCCATCTCGTACGCCGCCGCCGTGCCGACGTCCGCCCCGAGGTAGGCGCTGGATCCACCGAAGCTCTCCAACCAGGGAAGGCTCTCGTCGAATAGGGCCCGTGGACCGCTGTAGAGAATCGTCGCGGCCGCTGTCCCGATGGTCGGCGCGGGCGTCAGGATGGCGCCGTCGAGGTAGCTGACGCCCTGCTGCGCCGCCCAGTCCGCCATGTCCCGTGCCTCGGCGGCGTGCCCGCTGCTGAGGTTGACGAATGTTCCGCTCGGCGGGCGCTCGAGCCCCGACAGGATGGCGCGGACCGCTCGGTAGTTCATGACGCAGGCGATGACGACCGATGCCCGTTGTGCCGCGTCGGCCACCGTCGGAGCGAGCATCGCCCCCTGGGCCACCAGCGCGCTCGCCTTGGCGGGTGAGCGGTTCCAGAGCACGGTGGGGTGGCCGGCGGCCAGCGACGCGGCGGCCAGCGCCCGGCCCATCGGGCCGAGTCCCAGGACGGCGACGGCGGCGGCGTGATTGTCCAGGTTGTGGTGTGTCACGGCGACGACGCTAAACCTTGACGTTGACGTCAAGGTCAAGCCCTGATCTGCTGCCGGGGTGCGGATCAGCGAACTTGCGCGAGAGGCGGGCACCACCCCCCGCGCCCTGCGTTACTACGAGGAGCAGGGCCTCCTGCGACCGGCCCGTCTCGCGAGCGGTTACCGCCACTACGACTCCCAGGCGCTGCGGGCGGTGCGGCACATCCAACTGTTGTTGTCCGCCGGCTTGAATACCGCGGCGATCGCCGAGATCCTTCCCTGCATCCCCGACGACGTGACCGTGCTGGCCCCCACCTGCCCCGAACTCCTCGACGCGCTGGCGGTGGAGCGCGCCCGCATCACGGCGTCCATGGATCGGCTCGCTGCCGCCCGCGATGTGCTGGACCGGCTCATCCACGCCGGCCCGGCGGCCCGGCGGCCCACCCACTGACGGTCCGAAGACGTCCACGCGCCCGTGACAACCTTCTGCGGGGTCGCCGCGTGGTAGGGGCGTGACCGACCAACAGAAATCTCTGTCCGCGACGGACCGGTCCTACGTCGCGTTCGTCGAGGTGGCGTGGGAGCGACATATCCGGCTGGCCATGCTGCTCTGCGGCGACCGTTGGCGGGCCGAGGAGTTGCTCCAGGACAGCCTGGTCCGGGTCTACGAGCGGTGGCGGCGGCTGTCCCGGCTCGACGACCCGCACGCCTACCTTCGCCGGGCGCTGGTCAACAACCACACCTCGCTCTGGCGGCGCCGCCGCCGCGAGAGCCTCGTCGCGGACGTCCCCGACCGGGCCGCCCCGGGTGGCGGCAGCGACCCCGACGCCGACGTCCTGCGCCGGGCGCTGCTGGCGCTGCCGGCGAAGCAACGCGCGGTCGTGGTGCTGCGCCACTACGAGGACCTGAGCGAGCGCGAGGTCGCCCAGATCCTGGGTTGCTCGCTGGGCACCGTCAAGAGCCAGAACGCCCGGGCGTTGGGCGCGTTGCGACACCTCCTGAACAGATCCTTCGACTCGGTGAGCAGGTGACAGTCATGAACGACATCGACGACCGTCTGGTACGCGGACTGCAGGACCTCGTGGACGGCGAACCGGGTTCCGCCCCGGACGTGCCGGCGCTGCTCGAGCGCGGCCGGCGTGGTCGCCGCCGCCGGGCCACCGCCCTGGCCGGTACGACCTGCGCGCTGCTGGCGTTGGGCGTCGGCACCGCCGTCACCGTGACGACGAACGCCCCACCCGAGCGTCCCGGCGTCACCGCCCAGGCCGCACAGCCGGAGCAGGTCTCGCCGGCGCTGCGCCTGGTCTCGGCGGCCACCGCCAGCGAGAACATCAGCTACCGGATGCGGCTCACCAACTCGGGGCCGGGCGGGCTGACGTACGAGGGCGCGTTCGACCCGAGGACCGCCACGGGGTACGTGCGCGTGCCACACGACGACTCGATCCAGACCGAGCTGCTGATCGACGGCACCCGGTACGAGGGCGCGGAACGGCCGCAGGGCGAGCTGCCGCCCGACAAGGGACCGGGCGAGACGTACGGCCGCTACGGGCAGTACCCCGGTAGGTACGACCGCCTCTCCTTGCAGGGCGACGGGAACGCCGTGTTGGGTGCTGCCCAACCCGACCCGGCCGCCCTGTTCGCCGCGTTGAGCAGCGCGAACGCGACGGTCACCGAGAACCCGGACGGCAGCCTGCATTTCACGTACACGACGGCGGCCCGGGACTGGTCGAGCAGCACGGCCGGTGACGTCACGCTGGACCGTGACGGCCGGATCGCGACGGTGGCGCTCGCCGTCACCTGGGAGTCGACGGCGAAGGGCCGGCTGGACCGGGGGACGGTCACCTCGACGCTCGCGCTGTACGACTACGGCGTCGAGGTGAAGGTCGACCGCCCGACCGACATCGTCATGATCTCGAACTAGCGGCGGGTGGCCCGGCGTCCACGCTGGTGGACGCCGGGCCGGACGTGGCGGGGCGCAGCCGCCACCACGCGCCGCCGACCAGGGCCAGGGTGACGACGGTGACCGCGACGTCGCCGGCCAGGGCCGCCGCCGGGCTCGCCGGGGAGTAGGGCGGCACCAGGTACGCGAAGGCGGCGGCGCTGACCACGTTCGCCGAGGCGGCGGCGAGCACGTGCCGCTGCCCCCAGCCTGAGCCCGTCGACCAGTACACGACGACTGCTGCCACGGCGGCGGTGAGTGCCAGCGCGACGGCCACCCCCGGCCAGCCGGGTGTCGGGTCGGTGAAGAGGTGGGCGACGACGACCAGTAGGCCGACCCAGAGCGGGTGCGGCACCCGCCGGGCGCGACGCGGACGGGTACGACGCCAGCGGGGCAGCAGGGCCGCCGCGACCAGGGCGAGGACGACCACCGTCGCGAAGCTCAGTTGCAGCGGGCTGGCCAGGAAGTTCTTGCGGCCCTCGGGCGAGGTGAAGACCAGCAGGCTGCCGAGCAGGTAGAGCACTCCGACCACGGCGAGCCCGGGTCGCCCGAGCCAGGGCCGATGCCGCCGCTTCGCGCCGAGGAACGACTCGACGAACACGATCGGCGCGCAGATGGTCAGCAGGATGTGGTTACCTACGTAGTCGTACGCCTGCCGGACGCTGAACCCGAGCCCCGGCACCAGCGACGCCTCGGCGGCGGAGCGGGTGTCGGCGTACTGGGTGTCGTCGAGGTAGCCGGGGTTGAACAGCGACTGGTCCACCAGACCGGCCTGCAGGACGCCGAACGCGGCGGCGAGCAGCACGATCGTCGGCCATCCCGCGCCGAGGCGTCGGGCGGTCTCCCGGATCAGGATCGCCGCTCCGCCGTACATCGGGCCCAGGGCGATGATCACCGGGAGGAAGTCGTCGATGGCGAAACCGCCCCACGAGCACTCGGCCGCCCAGGGCGCGAGCAGCAGCAACGCCACCACCGGCACGAGCCTGCGGCGCATCGGGAGACGGTCGGCGGGGTCGGGTTCGGGCGGCACGGGCGCTCCTCGGCGGCTCGGCGGTCGTCGCCCGTCACCGTGCGCGAGCCATCCGGCCAGTCGCTACGGCCATCGGCCGACGACGACGGCGACCAAAGTCGTTGCGTAGGGTGGTGCGGACGTCGTCACCACCGGGAGCACGCGAATGCAGCCACACGCCACGGCCGACCTGCCGGTCCCGCCCACCGCCACCGAGAGCCCGCTGCTCAGCTACCGCGACGAGGCGACAGGTGAGCGCGTCGACCTCACCGCTCAGCAGGTCGGCGCCTGGTCCGCGCGCAGCGCGAGCCTGCTGCGGGACGGCTGCGGGCTCGGTCCCGGCAGCCGCGTAGCGGTGTTACTGCCTCCGCACTGGCGTACCGCCGCGGTGTTGTTGGGGGCGTGGGCGTGCGGCCTGGCGGTGTCGTTCCGGCCGCGCGCCACGGCGGGCCTGGCGGTGCTGGAGCCCGGCGGCGACCGGCCGTTCGACGCGGTCTTCGTGACGCCGGAGCGGCAGGACGACTGGTTGGAGGACGTGCCGGACGCGCCGCACCGCTACCTGGTCGGCACCGGGCCCGGCCGGCTCGCCGACGTGCCGCTGGGCTGGCTGGACTGGTCCGCCGAGGTGCTCCGCCACCCGGAAGTCACGCCCGACCACACCGCAATCCGCCCGACGGACCCGGCGAGCGCGGACGGCACAACCTACGGACAGTGGGGTGCGCTCGCCCGGGAGGTCGCCGGAATGCTCGGCCTGCGGGCCGGTGACCGGTTGCTGGTCGACGCGGCCGAGCATGAGCAGCCGCTGAAGTGGCTGCTCGCGCCGCTGTCGGCTGGCGCGTCGGTGGTCATCAGCGCCAACCTCGATCCGGCCCGACGGGACGCGATCGTCGCCGCCGAACAGGTCACCCGGATCCTCTAACCTGCCTAGATCTGCGTTCTCGCTTCTTCGATCTGCCGCACGACGGCATGGGCGCCGTGCGCCTGCGCGATGGCGTCCGCCTCGTCGAGGGTCGCGACCGCGTCCGCGTGGCGGTCCTGGGCGGCGGCGACGTAGGCCAGCCCGACCATGTTGGCGGCCACACCGGACAGCGCTCCGATCTCTCGGCGCAGCCGTGACGACTCCTCCAGCCGCTCGCGCGCCTCATCGAGACGCCCGGCCACGTGTGCCGCGATGCCCAGGTGGCGCAGTGCCTCGGCTTCGGTCGACCTGTCGCCGGCCTGCGCCGCCAGTTGGCGGGACCTTTCCAGGTGCGGGACGGCGGTCTCATTGTCGCGCCGGATGACCTGGTGCAGGCAGCCGATCCAGAACAGCGCCTCGGCCTGGCCGCGGGTGTCGGCGAGGGCCTGGTACAGCTCGCTCGCCCGCTCGAACAACGGCAGTTCCGCCGGGTCCTCGACGGGGGACGCGTCGCCCCGGGATCGTTCGTCGAGATACCGCGCGTGCAGGATCCGCCCACGGGCCAGCGCGGCGTCGGCCTCCACCGCGTCCAGGTCGCGTTCGGCATCGGCCAGTACGCGGGCGTCGCCGCCGTACACGGCCTGTTCGTAGAGTTTTTGGGCCCGTTCGATGCGATCTTCGGCGTTCATTCGCCGCCCCCGTCCTGGCATCGCCACTGCGTGCCGGATCAGCAGCCTAGTGGTCGAGGCCTGCACTGTGTGGACGGTCAGCGACAGGTGGCGCGGGCACGCCCGCAGTCGCGGAGCGACCCAATCAGCGCTGGCGGATCAGGTTCCGTTACATCGGCATATTCCCTGCTCAGAGGGGCTTTTGTCGATGTCGTCGACGTGTTCTCATACCGATGCGACGGCATCGTCGAACCCGCACCGCTCCCTCACCGAAAGGTGCACCGATGCAGAGCAGATCCCCCTTCCGGCTGGCGGTCCTCACCGCCACCGCCGCCACGTTCCTGGCGTCCGGCGGCGCGTCCGGGGCGCTGGCCACCGCTGCCCCCGTGACCGCCTCCCCGGGCGTCACGGCCTGCGCCGACGAGCCGAGCGCCGCCCGGGTCACCGCGGGCGCGACGGCCCAGGAGCCCGAGCTGTACTCGAAGAACGAGGCCAACGCCTACGGCGTGATCAAGGACGCGCCGCGCCTGCCCAACGGCAGCGTCACCGTGCCGACGGTCTTCCACATGGTCTCCGACCACCCGTTCACCGCCGCCGAGACGGCCCGCTGGAAGACCCTCATCGCGGCGCAGATGACGGTGCTCAACGACTCGTACGCCGGCCGCACGTCGGCGGACGCCTCCGACACGCCGTTCCGGTTCGATCTCGTCGACACGACGTGGACGGTGAACAGCGCCTGGTACACGGTCGAGCCGGGCAAGAACGAGCGCGACATGAAGAAGGCGCTCTACACCGGCGACTCGGAGACCCTCAACGTGTACGCGGCCAACATCGGCGGCGGGCTCCTCGGCTGGGCGTACTTCCCGAAGGGCTACAACAACGGCCGCGACTACATCGACGGCGTGGTGATGCTCGACGAGTCGATGCCGGGCGGCACGGCCGGCAAGTACGCCCTCGGTGACACGCTGACGCACGAGGTCGGCCACTGGCTGATGCTGGAGCACACCTTCGCGCACGGCTGCTCGGCTTCCGGCGACTTCGTGGCGGACACCCCGCGCGAGGCAGCCCCGCAGTTCGACTGCCCGATCGGGGCGGACTCCTGCACCGCACCCGGGCTGGACCCGATCCACAACTTCATGGACTACACGCAGGACTCCTGCATGGACATGTTCACCGCCGGCCAGGCCGACCGAATGAGCGACGCCTGGGTGGCGTTCCGCGCAGGCTGACCTGTCGGGGCCGCCGGGCAGCTCGCGCGTGTTGATCAAGAGGTTTGCGTCACCGGAAAGCTGATCGGTGACGCAAACCTCTTGGTCATCTCCGGGAGGGTGCGTAGCGCCGGGGCGCGCGGCGAGAGCAGGGCGCGGTGTGGTCGGGCGGTAGGGCACATCGGCCGCCGCCGGGTAGTCGCTGATCGCAGAAAACCCAGTGGCGTACGCACTGCTGGTCCTCGGCGGACACGGTCACCCCGCCCGGCTCGACGCGGGCGCTGAGCCGGGCCAGCACGCGGGCGGCGGTACGGGCGAAGATCCGGGCCCGGAACAGGTCGGGCGCGGTGACGGGCAGGTGGATCACCCAGCGCTCGGTCATCGGTCGTGGCTTGCTGCCGTTGGTGGTCGTTCTTCGCGTCGGCTCAGCAGCCGGCGGATCGGGTCGCGCACGGGGGACCGCCCTTCGTCGGGTCGCGTCGAAGTGGAGGGGGCGGCCTCCGCCGGTTGCGGGCGGCGGAGACCGCCCCACCCTGCGACCGCAGCCTTCATCGGCGGTACGGCAGCAGGGCCGCGCCGGGGGAGCGCGGAGGGTGGGGTCTCGGCGGCGATGCGAGACCGGTACGAGAGGCGCCAACCGACCGCAGCAGCACCGCATCACCGACAGTGACGCTACCGATGCAGCATCACCTACGTCAAGTACTGCTTTGACCTCTTCTGCCGAACCATCATCACCTTCGGCTACGTCACCACCATCACCTCTTTCAGTACATGCATTGCCTACGTCGAGAGGGTGGATCAATACTGGGTGGGCCAACCGACTGCAAGGGGCCGCATCGTGCCTATCCCGCCCACCATGGACGAGCTGCTAGACGACCTGCGAGGCAAGATCAAGGACGGTACGTATCCGCCTGGGAGCCAGTTGCCTTCGGGTCGCGCGCTCGCCGACTCCTACGATGTTTCGCACTCGACGATCCAGCGGGCGGTCGCGACGTTGCGGGAGCAGGGCGTACTGGTCGGCCGTCCGGGTCGCGGCGTCTTCGTCGCCGACTCCGCCCGCCGCTGACTTCGTGGGCCTGGTGGCCGTAGGGATAGGAATTCCCTTCGCGCCTTCTGGACGCCGACGTTTCGGAAGAGTTGTGGGTTGTAGGGGGAGGTACGAAAATGGTCAGGCAGCACTACAACGCGGACTGGGCTTTCGCCATAACGCATTGGATCCGAGAGGCCGTCGAGCGGCATTATCGAAGTGATCTCCATCGCTGGCCGGTTATTCAGGCTTTCGATGCCGAGGTTTATCAGGCGAGGCCAGATGCTCGATTGTTTATCCTGAAAGATAAGAGTGCCACTGGAGCGACCCCCACCATCAGCAGCAGCACCGATGCTAAAGAGTGGCCAAGGCACATTCCCGAGATCCAAAGCGATCCATTTGGCCCGGCTGCGCTTCTCGGGGTTGCCGACCGCCTTCACAAAGCCTTCGCGCTAAGGCAGCAGGACGTCGCTCTTCTCATGCCCGAGCTGAAGGGCCACAGCACCGACGAAGAGTGGGACATGCTCACGCCGGATATGAAGTATGCAATCAATCTTCAGATAGCCCACACCGTCGAAAGGCAGCTGCACTACATCCGAGGTTTTGACCGAGTAGGGGAATTCTTGCTTCCGCCAGGGTACGAGTTTTTGTCGCGTGAATGTGAGCGGTTCTTCAATGACCACCCACGTTACGACCGGAATGTCTTCCTCATGACTCGCTTTGACGCGGGCAGCGGCTTCCTCGTTACTCTTGACCAGGAGTTGCGGCGAGTCCTGCGTCATTACGACTTCGATCCAGTTCGGGCCGATGACAAGATGTACATGCCCGATCGAAACCTTTGGAACAACGTCTGCGTCTATATGCTTTGCTCTCAAAGAGGCGTGGCGGTTCTTGAGGATAGAGCGGCGGATGAGTTTAACCCGAATGTCGCCATCGAGTACGGCTTTATGCGGGGGTTGAACAAGCCCACGCTGCTCTTGGCTGACAAGGGTTTCAGAAACCTCCGAGCAGATGTCATCGGAACCCTGCGTGAGACCTTCGACCTTCTAAACATCGAAGGCACTGTCCAGCCTGCCATTGAGCGATGGATTTCGGACTTGAAGGGAAACTTCCAGCAGCGATAAATGTCTACTCGCCATTCTGGCCGCCCTATCAATGTATCAATTCTGACAAACTTGCCATAAGCAACGAGCACATTTCCCGCTACCGTTCGATCGGGCGGAGGCGGGCGTCAGACCCGATCGTGATCTTGGGGGTCCAGTCGTAGACGACCCCGAGCGCCCCGTTTGCACCGGCAGCCTCTCCTCCGCAATCAGGCGTCCACCAACTCGATCCTATTACCCGGTGGCGCCTAGGACGTAGTCGTTTAGGGCGACGGTGCAACAGGAAGTCGGCCCCATCCTTGCAGCACCTATCAGTCCATGGACCAGAAGCCTGGGTAGAAAATGGTTAGAGGGTTTTCGCCTTGATCGTTCGATTCCATTGTCATCCTGATCTGCGAGGCAATTTCGCTGCGATACGTATCTAGTCTAGGAACAAGGGTGTAAATCGAAGTCGTGTCTATCTGCACCGTGCGAAATTCTCTAACGTCAAACGGCAAGCGGTCCGCGATTCTGCTCAGTTGCACAATCGGTTTCCGAACGGCATGACGCAGTGCAAGTTCGTAGAAAACGTTTGGATTGTGGAAAGAAAGGTCGGCGATCACGAGAGGCGCCCGGACAATATACTCAATAACCTGCTTCGAAATGAGCCCAGGGTCGGTTATATGATCGGCGCGTACAAGTTTCATCCCGAACTCTTGAAGGGCTGGCTCGACCAGTGAGCCCATAAACAAGTCAGAGTGTTGGCGTTCCTCGGAATCCGGTTGCCCGATCGGGGCGATATAGAAGCAAGTCTCGGACATCGGGTCACGGACCTGGACATCTACGACGGTTGTTACCTCGACGGGATCCGAGGCAACGGTTCCCTCGATAACCTGCGGCGTACGTTTAGATACGGCGAGCGCTCCCAACTTCTCCATATCTTCGAGAATGTGCTCCTTGGTGAGCAGTCTTTCAGCGCCGGCGATAGTCCTAAGGAGCCCCAGGAACTTTACATTAACGACGAATGTCTCTACGCATTCATTTGCAAAATCCCTGTCGATGCCTTCGCTGAGCACATAATCTTTCAGCACGGAGGTAGTGGGGAGGCGGTTTCCCTTGAAGTTTTCGTAGACCTTCCGGAAGAGCTCGTTCTTCTCAACCGCTAACTTAAACTGTGCGGCGAATCGCTGGGAAGGGGAGGCGTCCGACGACGTTGCTACGGCACCATCAGGGGTTAGCTCTAGATGCTCTGAACGATAGCTTCCCAGCGTAACGCCATACTGGAAGGACCCAGTAATCAGCGCTCGACTGGCGTTACTGTCAGCCTCGCGGTTCATATTTTCGAACAAGGTGAGGCGGCGCACCTTCTGTCCGGCGGCATGTTCTTGTATTGCCAGTCCGAGCGTAAGAGCCTCGTCGAATGTTATTGGCGGAACTGGACGCGTTCGCCGTCTCCGCTTCTCGGCACCGGAAGCTTCGGTAGGTTCAGCTACACCGTTGGACGCGAGAGCTTCAGCAACTACTGTCTCATCCTCGACCGATGTCATTGGCAGATGGTAACTTCAGACGCGTTTGATCAACAGACATGAAGGGACCCAAAAGGGTCTGCTGACAAGGAAATGACATTGGTGATGCGGTGGTTCGAACGCGCGTTCGGAGAATTGTCGAACAGCAGTTCGATCAGCAGGCGGATCAGTGCCCTCTTCAGGTATCCAGGAACTAGACCGTTGCTGACTTAGGCCGGCACTAAAGCGCCTTATCCGCATCGAAGTAACGCGAAATCGAACAAAAGCGATATTTTGCGGGAGGGGAGTGTCGTGCTAGGACCTGAGGACTTTCCGCCGTTCCAACGTGCCGTGTCCCGTGAGTCACAGCGCGGACAAGAAGTAACCGTAAGGCTAGTTGCGGCACGGCTCTTACTCCTACTGCTGGCTGCTGCGGCGGGGGTGGTTACTTGGGAGCTTTACGACTTGGCGCTGGGTGCAGTCATAGCCGCCAGCGCTTTTGCTGCCGCCTCGACAGTCGAAGTCTTCCTACTTGCACACCACCCGAACCAGCGGTGGTATGCCGGAAGGGCTCTTTCGGAATCCATCAAATCTTTGTCCTGGCGCTATGCGGTAGCGGCAGAGCCATTCCTTCGGACCCGGGGTGGCTCGGAGTGCGTAGAAGATTTCACCGGACGACTGCTGGCGATGACCAACGACATGCAATCGGCAGGACTCGCCGCTCCGGCTGCGGCTGGGCAACAAATTACGGAGGGGATGCGCACATTGCGCTCATCCCCCCTCCATGTTCGCCGGGCTGCATACTTGAGCGACCGCCTGGAGCACCAAAGGGCTTGGTACGCTAGTCGGTCCTTGTCGAACCGGATACAAGCAACACGCTGGTCGGTTGGGCTGCTCGTACTAGAAATCGGTGGTGTAGTTTTTGCAGTTTTGCGGGCTGCTGGTTGGACGAAGATTGACTTGCTCGGAGTAGCCGCCGCCGCGATTGCGGCCGGTGCGGCCTGGACACAAACACGGCAACACGACGGCGTTGCGACCGCCTACGCCTTGGCGAGCCAGGAGCTTGCCACCATCGGATCACTCGCCAGCCGGGCCAACTCGGAGCTTCAGATGTCTCAGTTCGTAAACGACGCGGAGGCCGCGATCTCCCGGGAACACACCATGTGGCGCGCTCGTCGACGCTGAAAACGGAGGAGTGAACTTTCCCGCGTCATGGAAGATTAGGGGCGAGGGGAAGTCGGCGCGTAACGCGGTGCACACGTGGCGGACGATTTGTCGATGCGGGTAGGCGCGGGCGCGTTGGCGTAGCGCGCTCAACGCCTCCTGAGCGGTCCGGCATCCCGTGGCGCACCTGGCCGCAGTTGATCAACTAACTGTTCACCCTCGCTGCGCCCGTTCCTCATCGGGTCTGCGTGGCGAGTTCGCCAACGACCGGCAGGGTCACTGAACGGTCGCGCCCACCGGCGTGCCACAGCCCTGTAGACCCGGAGCGCTGGCATGCCCGCAACCGCTCGGTGGCCCCGCCGTGTCGTGATCTCGGCGGCGTTCACCCTCACCCTGCTCGCCACGGCGGTACCCGCCGACGCCCACCCGTACGGCTATCCGCAGACCGTGACCGTCGCGGCGGATGCGGGCCGCCCCGATGTGGTGCACGTGACGTGGAAGCCAGGCGGCGTCGACGAGCTGACCCTCCTCGGCGTCCACCTCGGCCTGTTGCCGCAGGACCGTGTCCTGCTCGACGGCGCGGTCGACACCCGGGAGAAGGACGCGACGATCCTCGCCGGATCTAAGCCGTTCGCCGACTACCTGCTCAAGCAGATGACCGTCAGCGTCGCCGGTCAGGCGTGCGCCGGCACCGTCAGAAAGGCAAGCGACCTCGCCGCCTCCGGTGTGGACGTCGACTACACCTGCGGGGGTGCCGTCGGCGTCGCCCGCGTCGAGGTCCGGATGCTGACCGACCTCGACCCTGCGTACCGGACGGTCGCGACCGGGCCGGAGGGCAAACGCCAGGTGTACGGCACCGACGAGTACTCCCACGACTGGCTGCTCGGCGACGTGCCACCGCCAGCGGCTGCCACCGGCGGGACGGGCCACGACCAGAGCACCACCCGGCGGCTCGTCACCAGCGTCGGTCCGCTGCTGCTGCTCGCGACCGTCGGGTCGTTGCTGCGACGCCAGGTGCGCCGTCGACGGCTCACCCGCGTCCGACCGTCGTCCTGAGATCGGCCGCCATCAGGGCGGCCCCTTGTGCCCGCCGCAGTCGGCATCACGGCGTCGGCGGTTCCTCGCACCAAACAAAGGAGAAACCCCGCCATGACGCACGAACAACGTGCGCGCCGGAAGCGAACACGTGGACTCCTGTCCGCGATGGCGCTCGTCCTCATCGCCGGACCGGCGACGACCCTGCATCCGGCGTTGGCCGGAGCGGAGGCCGTGCCGGCCAGCGCCACCACGCCGCTGATCAACCTGAGCGCCGGGCAGAACGTCGAGGGCACGTTGCCCGTCGTCGTCGAACCGGTCACCGAGAACGACTCGGTGACCACGCTCGCGGTCGACGGCGACAAGATCAGCGCCGAGAAGACCGCCGGTACCGCCCACTTCGCGTTCGAGATGGGCGGCAACGGCACCGAGGCCCGCTACCGCAACTACCTCACCGTCAACGGTCACACGGCCGAGGCCGACCGGGTCTACTTCCCGGACGTCCCGGGCGGGCGGGTGGGCACCCTCGACTTCCCGGGTGACTGGCTGAAGCCCGGCGCGAACACCGTCTCGGTGCACGCCGGAGCGAACTGGGTCGACACCACCACGAAGACCGCCGTCGGCTACCAGGAGCTGCCGAACGGCGAGGGTGGCCGCTGCCCCAACTACGACGACTACGCGCTGAGCAGCATCAGCCTCAGCCTCCTCGGCGTGGTCGCCGACGGCGAGCAGAACCTCTTCAGCTACAACTTCGGCGACGGCACCTGCGGCAGCTCGGCGAAGCTGCTCAACCAGGACCTGACCTTCGTCATCTCCGGCGAACCGGGCAGCACGTCCGGCCTGCGTACCGACCTCGACACCACGAAGCTCAGCAACGGTACGCACACCATCAGCGCGACGGCCCTGTCCGGCGCGAAGACGAGCGTGACGGTCGACGTCAACAACGCTCCGGCCGGCGCGGCGGTGGTCACCCCCGGCGACGGCGCCCGCGTACGCGGAACCCAGCCGGTCATCGCCGCGCTCGCGACCGCCGGCAAGGACAGCGTCGAGTCGCTCGCCATCGACGACAAGCCGGCCGAGAACGCGGAGACGCTGGCCGCCGGCACCGCCACCCTCGGCCTCGCCGTTGAGGCCGGCAACTCGATCGAGGCCCGCTACCAGAACTACGCGCTGGTCAACGGAAACCGGGTCGACCTCGGCGGCGACTACGGCGCGCTCGGCGCGGAGGCCGTAAAGCTGGCGTTCCCGAACCGGTTCCTGCACCTCGGCGACAACGTCGTACAGGTGCGCACCGGTGACTACAACGGCACGCTCAACGGCGCTACCTGCGCCAACCACGACGACTTCAAGCTCACCCGGGAGGCCACCAGCCTCACGCTGAGCACGGCGGGCACGGTGACGGCCGGCACCACGTACCTGGTCACCACCAGCGGCACGACCGTGACGAAGGCGGAGACGACGGCCGCGTCCCTGGCGCTCGGCGACGGCACCTGCGGTGCCAACAAGGACGCCGAGTTCCACTTCACCGTCGCGGACGCGCCGACGACGCGCACCGTCGACACCCTGGCCGCGGCCGGCGACGCGCACCTGAAGGTGTTCGTCGGTGGCAACGGCAGCGATAACGGGTACGACAACAAGGTGCTGGTCAACGGCATCCCGCTCGAGATCGGGATGTGGGAGAAGGAGGTCGCCGACCTCGCCTTCCCGAACGAGTGGCTGGTGCCGGGCGTCAACGCCCTGGAGTTCGTCGCGGGCAGCGACCACGGCAGCGCCAAGCCGGGTGGCTGCGACAACTTCGACGACTTCACGCTGCGGGACTTCGAACTGCTGCCCAGTGGCGCGAAGGCCACCCAGCTGACCCGGTCGGTCGCGCAGACGACGGTCACCATCGGCTCGGCCACCTACCCGGCCGGCTCGCCCGTGACCACGTACCTCGGTGACGGCACCTGCGGCAGCAGCTTCAACGGCGTCCTCACCACGATGGTCCTGTTCGACGTCACCGCCCAGGACGGCTCGGCGCTGCCGGCGCTGGGCAAGCGCGCCGACGTGGACACCACGACGATCGCGGACGGCGCACACACCATCAAGGCGGTCGTCGGCGACAAGACCTCCACCCGGCGGTTCACCACCGACAACACCGCTCCGGAGATCGCCAGCAGCGTCCCGGCGGCCGGCCAGCGGCTGACGTCGACGGTGGCGCTCGACGTCAGCGTCAAGGACGCCAGCGGGGTGGTCGGCACGCCGGTCATCACGCTCGACGGCGCGGCCGTGAAGCAGGGCGACCAGATCGGTCACGGTCTGCCGGCCGGCGAGCACACCATCGCGATGACGGCGACCGACACGCTCGGCAACACCGCGACCCGCGAGGTGCGGTTCAGCAGCGCGAGCATTCCCGACGTCCCGACCGAGCTGAACGCCACGGTCCGGAACACCGACCCGCTCTCGGCGGAGCTGTCCGCCCGGATTCCCGGCACCGAGGGTGTCGGGCTGACCGCGACCTTCACCAAGGCCGACGTCGTCCTGCCGACCAAGGGCTACCAGGGCGAGGCGGCCGACGTGCCGACCACGCTCGACGTCCAGCACGACCGGAGCGTGGACGTCACCTCGCTGCGTCCGCTCGACGGTTCGACCATCGACAGCCCGTCCAGCCGTGGGGTGGTCTTCCAGCGGTACGACCTGCCGTTGGCCGCCAGCCAGCAGGAGCCGACGCTGCGCTGGTCGGGCAGCATCGACCCGGCGCGGATCGTGGCGCTGCGGGCCTGGAACCCGGCGACCGGGAAGTGGGTCGTGCTCACCAGCTCCCGTGGGCGGGCCGGGCAGGACACCGTCCTGACCGCGCCGGTCGAGGCGGGCTACCGCGACGGCGGTGTCGTGCACGTGCTGGTCACCGGCGAGGACCCGTTCGCCGACGACCTGTCGCCGCGCGACGCGACGGCGCAGAACGACAAGGACCGCTTCGAGGACCCCGCGTCGTACGACTTCTCGTTGGCGCACTTCACCGACACCCAGTACGTCACCGAGGGCGCGGCCGGCGGCACGTACGACGACTTCGACGGCAACGTCGAGCCCTCGGACGTCGAAACCGCCGAGGAGCAGGCGATCTGGTCGGCCGCGTACCGCGACCAGATGCAGTGGATCGCCGACAACGCGGACAGCCGCAAGATCGCGTACGCGGCGCACACCGGTGACGTCATCGAGAACGACTACTACGACCCGCTGGCGAAGAACCCGGACGGCTCGCTGAAGCGGCCCGGTCTGCACGAGCAGGTGCAGAGGGAACTCGCCACCGCCTCGGGCTTCCAGAAGATCCTCGACGACAGCGGTGTCGTCAACCAGGTCATCGCGGGCAACCACGACGACCAACTCGGTGCCGAGACCGGCCCCGACTCCCGGTTCAGCCGCACCTTCAGCGCCGACCGGTACTACGGGACGGCGAAGGCCTGGCCGAAGGGTACCGAGTACCACGCCTGGGACGAGCGGACGAACGCCGACGGCTCGGTCACGCCGGGTAGGGACAACCAGAACAACTACCTGCTGTTCTCCGCCGGTGGCCTGGACTTCGTGGCGGTCGGCCTGTCGTACGGCGTCACGCCGGCCGAGGCCAAGTGGGCCGACTCGATCTTCAAGCGGTACAAGGACCGCAACGGGATCCTGCTCTCGCACGACTACCTGAAGCCGTCGGCCAACCCCGACGGCCGTGGCGCGGACTTCTCCGCCCCGGACGGCTCGCCGCTGTTCAAGCAGGTCGTCGAGACCAACCCGAACGTCTTCCTGGTCCTCGCCGGGCACGAGCACGGCGTCGGCACCAACCTGAAGTCGAAGATCGGCGTGACGGTCAGCCACGACGTCGTCGAACTGCTGGCCGACTACCAGTTCTACACGGTCTCCGCCGCCGAGCTGTGGCCGAACCAGGTCGCCGCCGACGGCACGATCGACGTGAACGGCGACGGCACGCCGGACCACAAGGCCACCGACCGGTTGCAGTTCGGCGCGAGCTTCCTGCGGCTGCTCCAGTTCGACGTGGACCGGGCCGAAATGCACATCGACACGTACTCGCCGTTCCTGAAGAACTTCGGGGCGACCGAGTACGACATCCGCCAGGACGGCAGCCAGCCCAAGCCGCGCTACAACGGCGCGGAGGACAACCTGACCCTGCCGGTGGACCTCACCACCCGCAAGACGTCGTTCACCACCGACTCGCTCGCCGCGTACGTGCCGGCCGGGACGATCGGCACCGACGAGGTGACCTCGAACGGTGTGGCCACGACGACGTGGGACAAGCTCCAGCCGGGCACCTCGTACGGCTGGGTCGTGTCGGCGAAGAGCGCCGACGGCGGCGAGGCGGTGGCGCAGCCGGCGGTGTTCACGACCGCCAAGCGGGTCCCCACGATGACCGTCACCACCACCCCGACCGCCTGGGGCACGGCGGCGACGGTGACCGTCAAGGTCGCGGCCGGCAGCACGCCGGTCACCGGCGCGGTGGAGTTGCGCGAGGGTACGACCGTGCGCGGCTCGGCCACGCTGACCAACGGCTCGGCGACGTTCACCCTGCCGGTGGGGTTGGCCGGCGGCCAGCACACGCTGACCGCGTCGTACGCGGGTGACGACCACCTCACCGCGGTCGAGGCCACCGCCACCCTGACGGTGAACCTGCCGTCGGAGTGGAGTTCGTCGACGGTCTACAACGACGGCGACCGGGTGACCTACCAGGGCCGGGTGTTCCGGGCCTCCTGGTACACGAAGAACCAGAAGCCGGGCGCGGACGCCAACGGCGCGTGGCAGGAAATCGCCATGACCGAGGACGGTACGGCGATCTGGACCGCGTCGCGGATCTTCAACTCGGGCGACTTCGCCATGTACGACGGCAGGAAGTGGCGGGCCCAGTGGTACACCCGCAACCAGAAGCCGGGTGACCGCAACGGGTCCTGGGAGGAGATCGCCCCGACCCCGCCGGACAACAGCCCGGCGGCCTGGACGCTGACCAAGGTGTACAACGCCGGCGACCGGGTGTCCTTCAAGGGCCACGTGTACGAGGCGAAGTGGTGGACGCGCGGCCAGGAGCCGGGCGACACGAACGGCCCCTGGAAGCTGATCAAGTAGTCGGGGTTCGCGTGAACGCCGGCCCGGGACCGATTGCTGGTCCCGGGCCGGTGCGCTGTGCGGTGATTGACTCAGCTTCCTGGAAGCCGGGGTGTCCCGAGCGCCCCGACACCCCGCCTTCCTGCAACACGAGTTGACCAAGGCCCGGGGCGCCTCGCTCACCGGGAGGAGCAGTTCTCGCTGACGTCGGGTCGGAGCCGGCGGAGCTGGTTCGCCAGCGTCGCGATCAGGGCCGCAGGGTGCGTCACCCGTCCGGTGGAGGCCATCCGTTCCACCCGCTATCACGTTTGCCCTGCTCCTACGCTTCGGCGGAGGCGGGCGCGTCCGAGGCGTTGGCCACTGTCGACACTGGCGGAGGGCTGATGGCGTCGAGGCGTACACCTCGGGTTGTGGTTGCGGCGGTGGCCGGCGCGCTGTTCGCGCTCGGGGTGGTCGCGCCCGGCCCGGCCGCCGCGCCGCCGCCTCGCGCGGCCCGGGCGGACGGCGACGTGGCCCCCGTGCCGCGCGAGCCGCGCCCACCGCTGCTCCCGGCCGACTTCCGGGGCACCGGCCGGTACGTCGTGCGCGACCTCGGCATCGACGTGCCGTTCAGCTGGCAGGGCCGCGACGGCAACAGCCAGATGATCGCCGGCGGCCCGGAGCACCCGATCTGGTTCACGAACCTGATCTACGAGAACACGCTCTATACGCTCACCTACAAGTGGCCCAACATCCCGCTGTTCCCGCCGCGTGCGTGCAGCAAGGTGCCAGGGTTCTTCAACCGGCAGATCTTCAACGACAAGCTCAAGACGTCGCGGTACGTCGGGCCGGAGATCCTTCAGGGTGCGAAGGACCGGCACGTGGACCACTGGCGGGTGGGAGTGGTCGGCGGCTCGACCGTGCCGGGGGAGTTCTTCCGGTTCCCGCTGGCGCTCGGCGACATCTACGTCGACCAGCGCGACCCGAGCCGGTGGGTGCAGGTGTTGCAGTTCGGCCTACAGAACCTCTTCGATCCCGAGCTGGACGAGTGGTTCACGCTCGACACCTTCGACCACCACCCCGGCGAGGTCACCCTCCCCGACCGCTGCCCACCCCCCACGTCCTGACCCCACCCCACCCCCCGCGACCAGTCTGTTGATCAAGAGGTTCGCGTCACCGATCGGGCGGAATTTGACGCGAACCTCTTGATCAACAGGGGAAGTCTGGGGGCCGGGCTTTACAGGGCGAAGAGGAGGGCGGCGTTCAGGAGGACCACTACGGCGGTCGCGAAGTGGATGCCGAAGGCGACGGCCTTCGTTCCGCCGTTGCGCAGCACGATGAGGGTGTCGCCCAGCGGGACGAGCGCGACGATCAGCATGTACCACGCGACCGCATCGGCGGTGGTGAAGGCGATCAGGGCGAGGCCGAGCAGGCCGAAGGTGACGTCCTTGAGCCCCTTGACCGTCAGGTAGGCGATATCGCCGTCCGGCCGCACCGGTACGCCGTACCCGGCGGCTGCGGCCCGCGGCACCAGCAGGAACCGTGCACCGATGAAGAGGACGAAGAGGCTGAGTACGACGGCGAGTCCGTAGGCCAGGGGTGACAACATGATCCGCTCCAATTTCTAGCGCTGCTAGATACAGGAGCGACGCTAGCAGAGCGTCGGCAGATTCGCTAGCGGTGCTAGCATTGCTGTCATGTCGACTCAGACGCGCCGGGAGCGCGAGCGGGCGGAACGGGAACGCGCCATCGTCGCCGCCGCCCGGGAGTTAGCCCTGGCGGAAGGCTGGGACGCGGTGACGACCAGGCGGCTCGCCGCCGAGATCGAGTACAGCCAGCCCGTCCTCTACAGCCACTTCAAGGGCAAGGACGCCATCATGGCGGCGGTCGCCGTCGAGGGCTTCGCCGAACTGGCGACCGCGCTGGTGGCCGCCCGCGCCTCCGCCGCCGACCCCCGGCAGGCGGTCGCCGACGTCGCGGCGGCGTACGTCGCGTTCGCCGACCAGCGACCTGCCCTCTACGACGCGATGTTCACCCTCGCGGTGGACCTGCCGTTCGCCAGCTCGGACGTCCCGACCGACCTCGCCCGGGGTTTCGCCGAGCTGGCCGAGACGGTACGGCCGTTCGCCGGCGACGGTGACCTGGAGATTTTCACCGAGACGTTCTGGAGTGGTCTGCACGGTCTGGTCACGCTGATGCGCAGCGGCCGCCTTCGCCGGGAAGGCCACGACCGCCGGCTCGCGGCGCTGGTCGACCGCTTCTCAAGCTGAGCGTCGCGCCGCTTGATCGACTCCGTTCCGCCGATGTGGGGGCATCAAACTGCTGGGGAAACCCCCACATCGGCGATGTCGAGTCGATCAAGCCGACAAAGCAAAACGCAGGTCAGTCGAAGGACGGTAGGGACGGGCCGAGGACGTCGTCGGCGTCGACGATCGTGTACGCGTACCCCTGCTCGGCGAGGAAGCGCTGCCGGTGTGCCGCGTACTCGGTGTCGATCGTGTCCCGGGAGACGACCGTGTAGAAGTGCGCCTGCCGGCCGTCGGCCTTCGGACGCAGCACCCGACCCAACCGCTGGGCCTCCTCCTGCCGTGACCCGAACGTGCCGGACACCTGGATCGCCACCGCCGCCTCGGGCAGGTCGATGGAGAAGTTGCCGACCTTGGAGATCACCAACGTGCGTAGCTCACCGGTGCGGAACGCGTCGAACAGCCGCTCGCGTTCCTTGTTGGTGGTGGAGCCCTGCACGATCGGCGCGTCCAGGTACTCGCCGATCTGGTGCAACTGGTCGATGTACGCGCCGATCACCAGCACCTGGTCGTTCGGGTGCCGGTCAACGAGGGCCTTGACCACGGGCAGCTTGGTGCGCGCGGTCGCCGCCATCCGGTAGCGCTCCTCGGCCTCCGCCGTCGCGTACGACATCCGCTCCGCGTCGGTCAGCGTCACCCGGACCTCGACACACTCGGCCGGGGCGATCCAGCCCTGCGACTCGATGTCCTTCCACGGCGCGTCGTACCGCTTCGGCCCGATCAGGCTGAACACGTCGCCCTCGCGGCCGTCCTCGCGTACCAGAGTCGCCGTCAGGCCCAGCCGACGGCGGGCCTGGAGGTCCGCCGTGAAGCGGAAGATCGGCGCGGGCAGCAGGTGCACCTCGTCGTAGACGACCAGGCCCCAGTCGCGGGCGCCGAACAGGTCCAGGTGGGTGAACACGCCCCCCTTCCGGGAGGTGAGCACCTGGTACGTGGCGATGGTGACCGGGCGGATCTCCTTGCGCTCGCCCGAGTACTCGCCGATCTCCTCCTCGGTCAGCGACGTGCGAGCGATCAGCTCGCGCTTCCACTGCCGGCCGGCGACGGTGTTGGTGACCAGGATCAGCGTCGTCGCCTTCGCCTCGGCCATCGCCGCCGCGCCGACCAGGGTCTTGCCGGCCCCACAGGGGAGCACGACCACGCCCGACCCGCCGGCCCAGAACGCCTCGACGGCCTCCCGCTGGTACGACCGCAGCGTCCACGGCTTACGCCCGTCCTTGCCGGCCTCGGCCAGCTCGATCGGGTGCGCCTCGCCGTCGACGTAGCCGGCCAGGTCCTCCGCCGGCCAGCCCAGCTTGAGCAGCGCCTGCTTGAGCCGGCCCCGCTCGGACGGGTGCACCCGGATCGTGTCGTCGTCGATCTTGTCGCCGAGCATGCCGGCGAGCTTCTTGCTCTTCGCCACCTCGATCAGCACCAGCCGGTCGAGCGCCCGCAGCACCAGCCCGTACGCGGGGTCGTTGGCGAGCTGGAGCCGGCCGTACCGGTCCATCGTCTCGGCAACGTCGACAAGCAGCGCGTGCGGCACCGGGTAGCGCGAGTACTTGATCAGCGAGTCGACCACGCCCTCGGCGTCGTGCCCCGCCGCGCGAGCGTTCCACAACCCCAGCGGGGTCAGCCGGTACGTGTGCACGTGCTCCGGAGACCGCTCCAACTCGGCGAAGGGCGCGATCGCCATCCGGCAGGCCTGCGCGTCGGGGTGGTCGATCTCCAGCAGCAGCGTCTTGTCCGACTGCACGATCAGGGGTCCACCACTCACGCCAGCGTCCTCTCCTCGGTTGGCCGTCGGCACCGCGGCGGTCGCATACCCGCCGCTGGCCGACCATCCAGTGTTGCACGACGGAGAACGTCCTAAGAAAGATGCTCACCGGATGCAACCAGGACGGCACTTACGAACGTCTAGGAAAGGGACGACTGTCCAGGGAGGGTGCCATGAGGCGTGTCCGGCACACTTCCCGGCTGTTTGCCCTGGTGGTGGTCGTGCTGGTCGGCACCGGCGCGTGCACGTTCGATCCGCGGTCCGGCGGGAGTGGTGGCGGGGGAGCCGCCCCGGTCGGTGCGGCGGAGCAGGCATCGGGGGCGAGCGGCACGTCCGGGCCGGCCCAGCACGGCCGGCCCACCACGCCGTCGCCCGTACCGAAACCCTCTCGAAAACCCACGCCGAAACCGACCCGCGCGGCGTCGACCCCGAGCACCGGCGCGCCGACCGCCGCCGGCTGCCCGCAGGGCCAGCACCAGCGCGCGGTGGAGACGTACCTCGCCCGCCTCGGCGGGTTCGGGGCCGTCACCGTCGACGGGCGGCAGTCCGCCGCCGACTGCGCCGCCATCAAGAAGTTCCAACAGAGGTACGGCATTCGCCCCGTCGAGGGTCGCGCCGGACCGACCACCCTCGACGTGGCCCAGCGCCTCGCCACCACCGACACGACCCGCTGCCAGGCCGGTGCCGGCACCACGTTCTGCGTGGACCTGACCCGGCAGACCGTCTGGGCGATGCGGGGCGGCAAGGTGGTCATGGCACCGACCGTGACCCGGACCGGAATGTCCGGCTACCGCACCCCCTCCGGCACGTACACGGTCAACTTCCGCAACCCGAAGGAGTGGTCCGACCCGTACGAGGTGTGGCTGCCCTACTGGCAGCACTTCACCCAGGGCATGGGCTTCCACGAGACCACCACCTACCTGCACGACAAGTCGATCGGCTCGCACGGCTGCGTCAACCTGCTGCACGCCGACGCCGTCCGGATGTGGGAGCTGGGCAAGGTCGGCACCCGCGTGGTGCTGATCGGTCGCCGCCCCGGCACCTGAGCGACACGCCCCCACTTCGGGGTTTTATCCCCTGTCACACCGGTCGCAGGAGTGTCACGCTGGGAGTCCAGGGCCAGACCGGGCGGGGAGGCTGGGTATGACGGTCGACCGGGAAGTGGTCGCGCAGTACGAGCAGGCGCCGCCCGACGAGGTGTCCCGCGCGACGGTGTTCGCGTACGCCTTCGCGGCAGCGCTGCTCTTCGGGTGGTTCCTTTTCGGGTGGCTGGTGCTCCAACAGGGCTTCGTCGACTCGGTCGGCGAGTCGGCCGGGGCCGGCTTCGCCCTCCTGCTGCTCGTCTCGGTGGTCGGCACCGTACGACGCAGCCGCCGCTGAGCGACCAAGGGAGAAGCTGAGCGACCACGGGAGGGACGGAGCCGTTCAGTCCGCCAGCACCGCCGCGGTGATCCGGTGCAGCGCGAAGGTGTGCAGCATCTCGGTCCGCTCGTCCTCGGCGCGCAGGTAGCCCGCCCCGATCGAGACCGGCTTCACCAGCCGTGACGCGGTCGCCCCGTGGGCGTCCACGTACCCGACCCAGACCAGCGCCCGGTCCCGGACCGCCTGTTGGAGCACGGCGAGCGCCTCGCTGTGCGTGTGCGCCGGCACCGGGCCACCGCCCAGCCCCGCCGCCCCACCCCGGACCACCGCCGGGGCGCGACGGGCCGCCCGTGCCGCCGCCTCGCCCCGCCGGATGTGCTCCACCACCCCGAGCAGCCGGGGCATCGGCAGCTTCGGGGTGGCCAGCGGGTCCAGCGTCCTGGTGGCCACCCCTACCCGTGCCGGAGCGCGGCGGACCCGTGGCCGGATCAGCATCGTGCTGCCGGTGCCGTCCTCCTGCACCGGCGCGTACCCGGCCTCCCGCAGCGCGGTGAGCATCCGGCTGACCTGGTACGGCGTGGTCAACACCGTCGGCGCCAGCCGACGCAGCGTCAGCGACTCCAGCCGCCGGTCGGCCAGCACCTCGGTGAGGAGCGCCTCGTCGTCGCTGCGCAGGTACGCCCCGGCCGAGCCGGCCCGCAGCCCGCCGTGCTTACGGGCCACGTCGTCCACCAGGTAGCTGAGCCCCTGCGGCACCGGGGTACGCGAACGGCGACGGAACAACTCGTGCAGGTCGTCGGACGTGTAACCGGCGTCCAACGCCCGCCGGATGCTCGCCGTGGTGACCCGGTGCACACTCGCCCCGCCGGCCGACTCGAGTTCCGTCGTCGCCTCCAACTCGGCGGCGAGCGCCGGCTCGGGCGGCCCGGGCACCACCACGGTCAGGTCGGCCTGCACCAGGAAGTGGTCGACCGGGGCGGGCAGCAGCGCGTCCAACGCCCGCGCCGCACCGGACGGATCGCCGCTCTCGGTGTCCGCGTGCAGCCCCAGCGGGTCGCCGCCGGACTCGTCGGTCGACGTCAGCTCGCCCAGCAACAACCGTCCGTACGAGGTGAGCGCCCCCAGCCCGGTCATGCCGAGCTGCGCCGCCTCGGCCAGCACCTCCCGGTGGGCGGCCTCCCGACCCCGGCTGCGCCGTGGCGTCCGCCAGTCCAGCAGGGCCTGCAACTCCTCCGGGGTGGGCGCGGTCGCCGGCTCCAGGTCGGCGAGCACCCCGAGCACCGCCCGGCGGGTTGCCGGCGCGCCGGCCCGCTCCGCCTCCGCGGAGAGCGCGGTGATCGGCCGGTCCCGGTCGTCACGCCGCCCGACCAACCCCACCTGCCGGGTCATGGTCATCCAGGCGCGGGCCAGGTGCTCCCACCGTTGGGCCAGTGATCCGGCCCGCCACACCTCGTACCCGCCGGTCGGCAGCACCTGCTGGTCCGCCCCGTACCGACCGGTGGTCGCACCGGGCATCTCCATCTCACCGGCGAGCCCCGCCGCGTACGCCACCTCGAGCAGCAGCGCGGTGGTCGGCTCGTCCAGGCCGGCGGTGCGGGCCAGCCGGCGCAGGTCGCGGACGCCGATGCCACCCGACCGCAGCACCGGGGCGGGTTCGGCGGCGAGCTGTTCCAGCAGTCCCTCGGTGTGCCGGACCACCTCCATGGTCTGCCCGGCGCCGGCCGAGTCGACCATCTTGGGCTCGCGGGGAGCGGCGGCCACCGACGGCGGGCTGGTCTGCAACGGCCCGAGCGGACCGCTGTCGCGCCGCAGCAGGAGGCCGACCTCGCGGGGCAGCTCGACGGTGCCGCCAGCCGTCCCCGAGCCGGCCGAGACGGTCACCAGCAGCCGGTTGTCGACCAGCCAGCGCACCGGTGAGCCGGTGGGCGCGCCGCCGTTGGTCGGGTCGGCGAGGACGTCGTCCTGCGCGCCGATCGCCGGTGCCTGCAACGCGCCCGGGGGCACGCTACCGACCGGCGGTCCGGCCGCCAGCCGGTCCAGGATCGCCCGGGCTGACGGGGCGCCGCGAGCAGCGTCCGGCGCAGTTTCGCCGGGTCCGCGCAGAGAGCGGCCGCGCGAACGTCCAGGTCCGCTGCGGGTCGACCAAGTCCAGCGGGGTACGGGGAGACCTCGTCGACGGCGGCCGCCACGTGCATGGCGTGCTCGGGGCCGTACAGCAGGAACAGCGCCCTCAGCCGACCCACGGCGGCCCGGACCGCGGTCGGCGCCGGTGGGTGCGGCCCGGCGGTCGCCATGGCGAGGATCGTGTCGGTGGCGGTCGTGCCCTCGTCCGGGTGCCGGGTGAGCCGCCCGGCGTCCAGGATCAGCAGCGTGAACTGGTCCAGCCCGTCCAGCGCGCGGGCCACCGAGACCCGGGACTGGGCGCGGATGGCCAGAGCGGAGATGTCGGCCGGTACGGGCACGACGAGGTCCGGCCGCAGTTGCAGGAGTGCGGCCAGTGACTCGTCGGGCAGCGACCGCAGATGGTCGGCGAGTGAGGTGGTCATCGTCTTTCCACGCTAGCCCGGGGTGGGCCGGTCGCGCCCCTCGGACGTACGGCCGGCTGTGCGTCGGCGAGTAGGTTTCTCGGCATGTCTGCACCGACCGTCGGATTCGACCTCGACATGACCCTGGTGGACTCCCGCCCCGGCATCGCCGCGGCGTACCGGGCGTTGACCGCGAGGACGGGCGTTCCGGTGGACGCCGACCTGGCGGTGTCCCGTCTCGGCCCGCCGCTGCGCACCGAGATCGCCCACTGGTTCCCACCGGAGCAGGTCGAGTCGGCCGTCCTGCTGTATCGCGAGCTGTACCCGGCGTACGCGATCACCCCGACGGTCCCGATGCCCGGTGCGCGGGAGGCCATCGACGCGATCCGCGCCCGGGGCGGGAAAGTGCTCGTCGTCACCTCCAAGATCGCCCGGTTGGCCCGGCTGCACCTGGACCACCTCGGCCTGGTGGTGGACGAGCTCGCCGGTGACCTGTTCGCCGAGCAGAAGGCGACCGCCCTGCGGGAGCACGGCGCGACCCACTACGTGGGCGATCACGTGGCGGACATGGTGGCGGCGGGGGTCGCCGGGGTGCCCGGAATCGCCGTCGCGACGGGCCCGTGCTCCGCGGATGAGCTGCGTGCGGCGGGGGCGAGCGTCGTGCTGGACGATCTCACCGGATTCCCAGCGGCGCTCGACGGCATGATCCAGCTAGCCTTGGAGCAGTAGCGGCTCAAGTGAAGCAGGGGTTTTCAGGTGCCTACGGGTCGAGTGAAGTGGTACGACACGGCCAAGGGATACGGCTTCGTCACCAGCGACGAGGGCGGTGACGTGTTCCTGCCCAAGGGCGCGTTGCCGGCGGGCGTCACCGACCTCAAGGGTGGTCAGCGGGTCGACTTCAGCGTCGTGGACAGCCGCCGTGGCGCGCAGGCCATGGGCGTGAAACTGCTGGACGCGCCGCCGTCGATGGCGGAGCTCCGGCGCCGGCCGGCCGAGGAGCTGCACGGCCTCGTCGAAGACATGATCAAGGTGCTGGAGGCGAAGGTCCAGCCGGACCTGCGTCGGGGCCGGTACCCGGACAAGAAGACCGCGCAGAAGATCGCTCAGCTGGTCCACGCGGTCGCGCGCGAGCTGGAGGTCTGAGGCACCAGCCCGGCGGTGGCGGCGCGGTCGAGGAGCGCCGTCACCGCGGCGAAGCCGGCCTCACCCAGATCGGTCGTGAACTCGTTGACGTAGAGGCCGATGTGCCGGTCCACCACGTCGAGTTCCATCTCCTGGGCGTGCGCGAGGACGTACTCCCGGCTGACCGTCGGGTCCGCCCAGGCCTGCCGGACGGACTCGCGGATCCACCCGGCGGCGGCCTCCGGGTCGACCGCGCCGCGACGGGCCAGGATCGCGCCGAGGGGAATGGGCAGGCCCGTGTCGGCCTCCCACCACTCGCCGAGGTCGACGAGCGCGGTCAGGCCGTGCCGGTGGTAGGTGAAGCGGGCCTCGTGGATGACCAGGCCCGCGTCGTAGCGGCCGGCCGCGACGCCCGGCATGATCTCGTGGAACGGAACCACCTCGATCCGGGCCGGCGGCCGTCCGGCCGACCAGAGCCGGAACAGCAGGTACGCGGTCGTCCGGTCGCCCGGCACGGCCACCGTGGCACCGGTCAGGTCGGCGCGGTCGCCCCGGGTGAGCACCAGCGGCCCGCACCCGCGACCGAGCGCGCCACCGCAGGGCAGCAGGTGGTAGTCGTCGAGCAGCCACGGCAGCGCCGCGTAGCTCACCTTCACCAGGTCGAACGCGCCCTGCTCGGCCGCCGTGTTGGTGACGTCGACGTCGGCGTACGTCACCTCGACCGGCGGTGCGCCGGGCACCCGCCCGTGCACCAGGGCGTCGAACACGAACGTGTCGTTGGGGCAGGGCGAGATCGCCAGGGAGAGCGCCACGCCCCTCACGTTAGCCCCGCCCGCGTGGCCGGTCGGTGCGACCCCGTGCCTGGTGATCCGCGACAACCCGGCCGGCGCCGACTCCTGCCCCTCCGGTGCCCTCGTTCAGGTGCGAGAGGTCACGTCGCTCGGTGTCGAGCTGCCCCGGATGTGGGGCGAAGGGCGTCGGCGGTGAGGGTGAACGGGTGGTTGGGTCGCGCCGTGTCGAGCTGCCCCGGATGTGGGGCGAGGGGGCACCGACGGCGGTGGTGACGGGTGGTTAGGTCGGTCCCTGTCGAGCTGCCCCGGATGTGGGGCGAGCATGGCACCGGCGGCGAGGTGGATGGTTGGTCAGGCCGCACCGCGACGAGCTGCTTCGAATGTGGGGTGAAGGGGCGGCGGCGGTGGTGACGGGTGGCTGGGTCGGTCCCTGTCGAGCTGCTCCAGATATGGGCCTATCTCGCCAACGGCGGCGGTCGTGGCGGCGTTTGATGCCTATGCCGTGCCGTGCCGTGCGGTGCCCGTGCCGTGCGGTGCCCGTGCCGTGCGGTGCCCGTGCCGTGCGGTGCCCGTGCCGTGCGGTGCCCGTGCCGTGCGGTGCCCGTGCCGTGCGGTGCCCGTGCCGTGCGGTGCCCGTGCCGTGCGGTGCCCGTGCCGTGCGGTGCCCGTGCCGTGCGGTGCCCGTGCCGTGCGGTGCCCGTGCCGTGCCTGTGCCCGTGCCTGTGCCCGTGCCTGTGCCCGTGCCGTGCCCGTGCCGTGCCTGTGCCCGTGCCCGTGCCGTGCCTGTGCCCGTGCCCTGCCCGTGCCCTGCCTGTGCCCGCGTGGTGGTCGTGCCGGCGTGGTGGTCGTGCCCGTGCGCGCTGTGGCCGTGGCGGTTGGGCGTTCGGTTATCGCGATGGCCGCGGTGGCTGCGGCGGTTAGTGGCGTCGTGGTGGTGGGTGGTGGCGATCCGAGGTGTGCCGCCCTCCGGGCGATGGCGCATGCCCCACTTCTGGGGCAGCTCGACAGGGGCCGACCACCACAGGGATACCCACAGCCCAAGCGCGTCGTCCACAGGGTTATCCACAGGCGGAGGGCACGCTGTTGACGACGCTCGCCGTGCGGAAAAGCATGGACGGATGGGGATCAGCGGGGATGCGATCGACGTGGGGGCGGTGCTGCGTGATCTTCGTCGACGTGCAGATCTGAGCCAACGGGAGTTGGCCGATCGCTCCGGGGTCCCGAAGAGCACCCTGGCCCGGATCGAGGCGGGGCGGGGTGGCGAGCCGGCGTTTCGCACGGTGGCGCGGCTCGTCGGGGCGGCGGGGGGCGAGCTGTCGATCCGGCTGCACGGCGAACCGCCGGGCGACAAGGTCGCCGATTCGGGCGGCGTGTCGCTGGGCATGCCTGTCGACGAGCCGCGGGACGAGGCCGACCGTCGGTACCCGGCGCACCTCGATGTCCGCCGGGTACGGACCCTCAAGGACTGGCCGGGTGCGTGGTGGGCGTATTCGTACACACTTCCGCGGAGATCGTGGCCTCTGCGCGTGCCGGAGCTGACCTACGACCTCGACCGGGCTCGGCGGGACCGGCGGCGGTGGCGGCAGGAGGCCCAAGCGCGGGTGACGTTCCGGCGCGCGTTCGAAGACGTGCCGGCCACGTCTTGGCGGCTCGTCGCCGAGGTACCCGGAGCAGGACCGGTCGGCGAGCTGCGGGCTCATGAACGGAGCCTCGACCTCCTCCTCGGCGAGGATCTGGACGACCTGCGTGAGCTGGTGATCGAGAGTGTTGTCGTCGCTCCGGACCTGCGGTTTCTTGGTATCGGACGGCGGCTGGTCGAGCTGTTGGCGACGGAGATGGCGCGAGTGGGCCTTCGTACCGCCCACGCGGTCGCCGAGTTCGGCAACGTCTACTTTCTCCTCGCCTGCGGCCTCGAACTCCGAGCGAGCAGACCGTCGGCGCTGATGCTCGACGTCCGAGGCGTCCCCGTCCCCGGGGTCAGCCCAGCGCAGGAGCCGCCTTCGTGAGGGCGGTGAGGGCCTCACGCAGCCGCCAGGCGTCGCGGTCGCGCGGGCCGATCGGGTTGGAGATGGTGCGCAGCTCAGCGAAGGGCACTCCGGCCTGTGCGGCGGCGACGGCCACCCCGTACCCCTCCATGGCCTCGGCCACCGCCTCCGGATGCCGCTGGCGTAGCTCCTCGGTGCCGGCGGCGGTGCCCGTGACGGTGCTGACCGTGAGTACCGGGCCGAGCGTGGCCATGGGTAGGGCGGCTCGCAGCGTTGCCAGTAACGCCGGGTCCGCGGGGACCACGCTGCCGCCGCCGAGCAGCGCCGGTGGCATGCCCAGATCTTCGATGCCGATGAAGCCGTCCGGTGAGTCGGCGCCCAGGTCGGCCGCGATGCTCGCGGTGCCGAGCACGGTGTCGCCGACGGCTGCGCGACCGGTGAAGCCGCCGGCCACGCCGGCGCTGACCACCGCACGGTACGGACGACCGGCCGCCTCGGCCAGGGTCAGCAGCCGCGCGGTGGCGGCACCCGCGACGGCCGGGCCCACCCCGACCGGGGCGACGGTCACGTCGGTGGCGGTCAGCCCGGCCTGTACGGCGTCCGCCTCGGCCGGCACCGCGGTCACCACCAGCAGACCGGTCACGAGAGCGAGCCGGGGGACTCGCGGCGGGTCTCGTCGTCCGCGCCCCCACCTGGACCGCCGACCGACGAAGAGGGCCGGTAGATGTGGTAGCCCGGCGGCGCGAGCCCCGCTTCGTCGTGCCGCTGCGACGTGGCCTGAGGTGGCGCCGGCGAGGTGGGCGCGACGGTCTCGGGCGCGACGGTCTCGGGCGCGGCGACCTCGGGCTCGTCCTCGATCAGTTCGTCGTCACCCAGCGGCCGGCCGGCCAGCTTCTCGGTGCGTAGCCGAGCGGCGACCAGCACTCCCCGGACGGCGGCCACGATGCCCACCCCGGCGGCGACCGCGATGCCGGTCCGGCCGGCGAACGGCACCAGGCCGAGCCCGCCACCGGCGACGAAGGCGAGCATGAGCACCGTCTCGGAGTGGGCGAAGGAGCTGGCCCGCAACCGCTCCGGGATGCGCTCCTGGATCGAGGCGTCCACGGCGAGTTTGGCCACTCCGCTGACCAGCGCGGTGACCAGGCAGAGCAGGGCCACCATCAGTAGCGAGAACTGGATGACGGCGAGTACCCCTACCCCCGCCACAATGATCATGCTGCTGGACTGGATGGCGGTCGGCCGGTGGATGCGCAACCGGGTGCCGACCGCGGTCGCCAGGAAGCTGCCGACGGCCAGAGCGCCGCCGATCAACCCCAGCGCCCATTCCGCGCCCAGGTCCCGACCGAACACCCCGGTCGTCAGATCGCCCTTCTTGATGGCGAAGGCGAGGAAGAGCAGCAGGAAGCCGTACACGGCACGCAGGGTCGCGGCGCCGATCAGGGTGGCGATCACCAGCCGTCCGGCGGGCCGGCCCCGGCCCAGCGGCCGGTCCTTCCGACGGCTCAGGGCGCGTAGCGCGCGGGGGACGCGCTCGGGTGGCTCCGAGTCCGCCTTCGGGGGCAGCCGCAGCGAGATCACCATGCCGATCAGGAAGATCACCGACGCGACCCGTAGCGGCCACTGCGGCCCGAACCAGAAGGCGGCCAACCCGATCGGGGCCACGAGCGCGCCCGCCACCGTGCCGTACACGCTGGCCCGGGCGCCCACCTGGGAGAGGCCCAGCCCTTCCGGCAGCAGCCGGGGTACCGCTGCCGAGCGGGCCACGCCGTAGGCGCGCGACAGCGCGAGAACACCGAACGCGGCCGGATAGAGCCCGAAGCCGTGGATGTAGTCCGAGATGAGCCAGGCCAGGAACGCCCGGCCGAGCATGGTGGCGGCCAGCGCGTACCGCCGGCCGTGCCGGAAGTGGTCCAGCAGCGGCCCCACCACGGGTGCGAGCATCGCGAACGGAACCATGGTCACCAGCAGGTAGAGCGCGACCTTGCTGCGGGCCTCACCCAGCGGCACGTTGAAGAAGATCGTCCCGGCCAGGCCGATCGCGATCAGGGTGTCACCCGCGCAGGAGAGCGCGTGCAGGTCGAACAGCCGGACCATGCCCACCTCGCCGCCGGCGCCCCACGCCCGGGCGTGACCGGCCCGGCGGGTCACCCAGCGGCCGCTGCCCACCGAACCGCGCAGGAGCAGACGGATGGCCCGGATGCCGGTGCCGACGGTCCGCCCGAGGAGGGATCGCCCGGAGTGGGAGTACGGCGGCATGTGCACCATCCTCGCCCATCCGACGCAGGTGTGCCGCATCAGTCGCGGCGAAAGGTTCCCCGGGAGTCCCTGTCACCCCTGCGGGGAGCATGGGGAACAATGGTCTGGTGACCAGGCCCGCCTCCACCCGTGCCGCCCGTCTCGACCAGGTCTGCGCCGCCGCCGTCGAGGTGGCCCGTGCCGGCATCACCGAGGTGGACGCCGACGACGTCGGCGACCACCTGCAGGTCGTGTCCGAGGGCGAACGGCTGGTCACCCACTACTTCGAGTGCCGCCTCGCCGGCTACCGCGGTTGGCGGTGGGCGGTCACCGTCACCCGCGTCCCGCGCAGCCGTACGGTGACCATCTGCGAGACGGTGCTGCTGCCCGGTCCGGACGCGCTGCTCGCGCCCGGCTGGCTGCCCTGGCAGGAGCGGCTCAAGCCCGGCGACCTCGGCCCGGGTGACCTGCTGCCGACCGCTCCGGAGGATGAGCGGCTGGTCCCCGGCTACCTGCTCTCCGACGACCCGGCGGTCGAGGAGACGGCCTGGGAGCTGGGTCTCGGTCGGGCCCGGGTGCTCTCCCGGGAGGGTCGGGCCGACGCGGCGCAGCGCTGGTACGACGGCGACCACGGCCCGACGGCGGCCATCTCCACCGCCGCGCCGGCCGCCGCCCGCTGCGGCACCTGCGGCTTCTACCTGCCGTTGGCCGGGGCGATGCGGCAGGCGTTCGGCGCGTGCGGCAACTTCTACGCGCCCGACGACGGCCGGGTGGTCAGCGCCGACCATGGCTGCGGCGCGCACTCCGAGACGCTGATCGAGGCCGCCGAGACCGCGGTCGAGGACCTACCAACGGTGTACGACGACAGCGCCGTGGAGGCCATGTCGGTCAGCCGGGCACCGGGTTCGGTCGAGGCGGGGGAGCCGGCGGAGCCGTACGGGCACCCCTGAGCGGCCTCCGCCCCGGGCCGTGGGTTCAGCTCGCCCGGCGACGGCGTCGGTTGGCGTCGTGCCGCAGCATGACGGCGAGGCCGGGGAAGCCCCACAGGAAACCGGCCAGGCAGGTCCAGAGCCAGTTCTCGTGATCGTGTTCGGTCAGCCAGCCCCGGAAGAACACCAGCAGCACTAGTCCGACGACCGCCCACGCGATCAGGCCGGCGACGGCGAACGGCACCATCGGCGGGTCCAGCGGCGCGGGGCGCGGTGGCTGGTCGTTCGGCATCGGGCAAGCGTACGCGATGCACTTCCCCTGCCCGCCAGCGATCTGGGACGATGCGCGCGACAACCGGAAGATCACCTGTGAGGTCCTCATGGCAGTAGCGCCGCCCGAGAACGACACACCTCCCAACTCCGCTCAACCGCGTAACGGCTTCGACCGGTTCTTCGAGATCTCCGCCCGCGGCTCAACGTTGAGCCGTGAGGTACGAGGTGGCCTGGCGACCTTCTTCACGATGGCGTACATCGTCGTGCTCAACCCGCTGATCCTGGGCGGCGCGGTCGACGGTGACAACAAGACTCTCCCGATTCCGGCGCTGGCCGCCGCGACGGCGCTGGTCGCCGGCCTGATGACCATCCTGATGGGTGTCGTCGGCCGGTTCCCGCTGGCGCTCGCCGCCGGTCTGGGCGTCAACGCCCTGGTGGCGTACGAGATCGCTCCCGAGATGACCTGGGCCGACGCGATGGGCCTCGTGGTGATCGAGGGTGTGATCATCGCGCTGCTGGTGCTGACCGGTCTGCGTACCGCGGTGTTCCGCTCGGTGCCCACGCAGATGAAGACGGCGATCGGCGTCGGCATCGGCCTCTTCCTGACCATCATCGGTCTGGTGGACGCCGGCTTCGTCCGGCGGCTCCCGGACGCCGCCAACACCACCGTTCCGGTCGGCCTGGGCGTCGGCGGCAAGCTGGTGAGCTGGCCGCTGCTGGTCTTCGTGGTGGGCCTGCTGCTCACGCTGGTGCTCGTGGTGCGCCGGGTTCGCGGCGCGATCCTGATCGGCATCCTCGCGTCCACCGTGCTGGCGGTGATCGTGGAGGCGATCGGCAACATCGGCCCGTCGTTCGTCGACGGCAAGCCCAATCCGAAGGGCTGGGCGCTGAACGTGCCGGAGTTGCCCAAGACGGTTGTGGACGTGCCGGACCTGTCGCTGCTCGGCAAGTTCAACGTGCTCGACTCGTGGGGTCGGGCCGGCTGGGTCGTCGTACTGATGTTCATCTTCACGCTGCTCATCACGGACTTCTTCGACACCATGGGCACGATGGTGGCGGTCGGCCAGGAAGGTGGCCTGCTCGACGAGAAGGGCACCCCGCCGAGGGCCAAGGAGATCCTGCTGGTCGACTCGATCGCGGCGGCGGCCGGCGGTGCGGCCAGCACCTCCAGCAACACGTCGTACATCGAGAGCGCGGCCGGTGTCGCGGAGGGTGCCCGGACCGGCGTGGCCAACCTGGTCACCGGCGCCCTCTTCCTGCTGGCGATGTTCCTGGCGCCACTGGTGGTGATCGTGCCGTTCGAGGCGGCCTCGACGGCGCTGGTGGTGGTCGGTTTCCTGATGATGACCGCGGTACGGACGATCGACTGGTCGGACTACGAGATCGCCATTCCCGCGTTCCTCACCATCGTGCTGATGCCGTTCACCTACTCGATCTCGAACGGGATCGGCGCCGGTCTGATCACCTTCGTGGTGGTCAAGCTGGCCCGGGGTAAGGCCCGGGAGGTCCACCCGCTGCTGTACGGGGTGGCCGCCCTCTTCGTGCTGTACTTCCTACGCGGGCCCATCGAGTCGCTGGTGCTCTGACCGGTGTCGTCCGGGCGGGGGGCCGACCGTGATTCCCCGCCCGGAACAGCACAAACATCCCCGTGAGCCTGGTCATAACGGATGTCGTTAGCCAGGCTCATTAGTTAAGCTAACTAACGTGACGGAGCGGACGGTGACGGCGGAACGCGTGCCACCGGCGCAGCTGGCTCCCCAGTTGCGAGATGCGATCACCCGACTCAACCGGCGGGTCCGACGGGCCCGGCCGGTCGGCGACCTCACGGTCACCCAGGTCTCCGCGCTCACCAGCCTGCGGCTGGCGGGCGGGATGACGCCCCGGGAACTGGCCGAGATCGAACGGGTGCAGCCACCGACGATGACCAAGATCGTCGCGAAGTTGGAGGACCGTGGCCTCGTGCGGCGGACCCCCCACCCGACCGACGGCCGACAGGTCATCCTCGCGGCGACCGAAGGAGGGCAGGCCGTGCTCGACCAGTTCGAGCGGGCCCGCGACGAATGGCTGGCCCACCGGCTGGCCGCGCTCGACGAGGACGAACGGGAGACCCTGCACAGGGCCGCCGAGATTCTCCAGCAGCTCGCTCGCGCCTGAGCCCGCGCCCGCGCCACTGGGCCGTGCCGTCACCTGACGATGACGCGTACGTCCTTGAGGAGGCGCACCGAGAGTGCAGGCCAAGCTGAGCACGATGTTCCAGTCCCTACAGGTCCGCAACTACCGCCTTTTCGCATCCGGGCAGCTGATCAAACTGGTCGGCGTCTGGATGATGTTCATCGCCCAGGACTGGCTCGTCCTCGAGCTCTCCGACAACTCGGCCACCGCGCTCGGCGTGGTCACCGCCTGTCAGTTCACGCCGGTGCTGCTGCTCACGCTCTTCTCCGGCCGGCTCGCCGACCGGTACGACAAGCGGGTCCTGCTGTTCGCCGCGAACGCCTTCTGGAGCGTGCTGGCGCTCGTCATGTCCCTGCTGGTCCTCACCGACCTGGTGCAGCTCTGGCACGTCTTCGCGTTCGCCGCGCTCCTCGGCACGGCCAACGCCGTGGAGACCCCGGTCCGCCAGGCGTTCGTCTCGGAACTGGTCGGCACGCCGCTGCTGCCCAACGCGCTGTCGCTGAACGCCGCCGTCTTCAACTCCGCCCGGATCGTCGGTCCGGCAGTCGCCGGTCTGGCGATCGCCGCCTTCGACGTGGGCCCGGTATTCCTGTTCACCGCCGTCAGCTCCATCGCGCCGCTGGTGAACGTCGTCCGGATGCGGACCGCCGACCTGCACCGCGACGCGCTCCTACCGCGCGACGAGCGGGCGTCCGCAAAGGTCGTCGACGGGCTGCGGTACGTGTGGCGGCGGCCGGACCTGCTGCTGCCGATGGCGGTGATGTCGGTGATCGGCATGTCGCTGTTCAACTTCCAGCTCACCCTGGCCGCGCTGGCGAAGACGGTGTTCAACACCGGTGCCGCCTCGTTCGGCCTGTTCAGCACCGCCCTTGCCGTGGGCGCGCTGGGCGGCGCGCTCAGCGGCACCGGCCGGCGCAGCCGCCCGTCGGTGTGGCTGGTGCTCGGCGCCGCGATCGGCTGTGCCAGCTTCGGCACCCTGGTCGGCTTCGCGTCGGCGTACTGGCTGGTCGTCGCGCTGCTGGTACCCACCGGCTTCTTCATGGTCTTCTTCGCCCAGGCTGCCAACCAGCGCGTCCAGCTCGGCGTGGACGCAGCGTTCCGGGGACGGGTGATGGCCCTGTGGGTGCTGGTGTTCCTGGGCACCAACCCGGTCGGCGCACCGCTGATCGGCTGGGTGGCCGAGCACTTCGGCGCCGGCGCGAGCATCTGGATGGGCGGGCTGATCTCGCTGGCCACCGCTCTGATCGCGCTGACCTGGCAACTGCGCCGCTCCGGTGCGCGGCTGCGCTTCCGGGTGCTGCCCATGCCCCGCTTCTACGTCACTTCCGCCGACTGCTGAGCCACGCGCTCGGGCCCCCGCCGACCGCCGGGCAGGGGCCCGCGAGCGTGGTCCCGATCAACGGATAGCGCGGATGCGGCCAAACCGCTGGCGAGGTGGCACGACGGGGCTTAGCGTCGATATGTGGGAGTCGGACGCGCGCTGATGCTGGCCCTGGCGTTCCTCGCCATGGCCAGCATTCCGGCGGTGTTCGCCCTGCTCTTCTGCTACGACGAGATTCTCGACCGGGTGGTCTGCGGCTGGGCCGAGTGGCGGGAGCGCCGGCGGGAGCGACGCACCATCGCCCGCCTGGACCGGGCCATCGAAGCCGACGCGCTGACCCGGGACATCGACCTGAGCGAGTTCGACCGCACCGATCGTCGTCCCCTGGAACAGCTCGCGGCCGACCTGCGCCGCCTCGGCGGTCAGCGACTCGGCGGCGTCGGCCGGCCGATGGTCTGGCACGGCGCGGTGGTCCAGGCGTACGACGACCGGCTCCGGCTGGCCTGCCGCGCCCTGGGGATCACCGAGCACCTGGCCGAGCTGACCGGCGTCGACCAGGAGATCGAGCGGGTACGCGTGGAGGGCGTGCTGCACGCCGCCGGGTTGACCCTGCCGGCCGCCCGAGCCGGGCACCGGCAACGCCACCGTTGACGGGCCCCCGAATGCGCCTGTTCGTCGCGGTCAACCCGCCCGCTGAGGCGGTCGACCACCTCGGTGCCCAGGTCGCCCGGCTGCGCGTCGGCGCGGCGGCGACCGCTGGTGCCCAGGTGCGGCTCAGCGACCCGGCGGACCTGCACCTCACCCTGGCGTTCCTCGGTGACGTCGAGGCCGGCCGGCTGGTCGACGTGGAGAGTGCGCTCGGGCTCGCCGCCGACTCGTTCCGCGCCGGCCTCGATGCCCCGCCCCGGCTGCGTCTCAGCGGCGGTGGCGTGTTCGGCGACGGCCGGCGCACGGTGCTCTGGGTCGACGCCCAGGGCGATGTCGAGGCGCTGCACGGCCTGGCCCGGCTGGTCCGGGACCGGCTGCGGCTCGCTGGGGTGGCGTACGACGAAAAGCCCTTCCGCCCGCACCAGACCGTGGCCCGGCCCGGGGACCGGATGGACCCGGCCGCCGTCGAAGCCGACCGCGCCGACCTGGACGAGTACGCGGGCCCGGAGTGGCCGACCACGGAGTTGCTGCTGATGCGCAGCCACCCCGGGTCGGGACGCCCGCGTTACGACCGACTCGCCGCCTGGCCGCTCTGACTCGGCGCGCCCGCGTGAACAGCCTTGATCGACTCGGGTTCGTGGAAGTCGGGGTGTTTTGCAGGTGCTGACAGCGCGACTTCCGTGAACCCGAGTCGATCAAGCGCGAAACGTCAGGAGGACTCGCGGGCGGCCGGGCCGCTGCCGAAGAGCACGTCGTCCCAGCTCGGCAGGCGCTTGCGCGGCTTGCCGCTGGCGTCGGTGGACTCGCCACCGGCCGCCGCTGCGGCCGTACCGGTCCGCCGGGGCCGCAGCACCGCCAGTGACGGCACGGCCGGGACCTCCTTGGGCGCGTCCGAGTCGTCGTCGAAGGCCGACCCCTGGCCACCGCCGAGCAGCGCGGCAGCGCCCCGCCGACCGGCCGCTGCCGGGGCGCGTCCGACCCGGCGAGAGCCGCCGGGTTACGCGGTTCGAGCCCACGACCCGACGAGGCCCCGAGTGGACGGTCCAGCGAGGCGAGCAGGGCGTCCCGCCCGGCCCGGATTGGATCGCGTCCCGGTCGCGGGTGCTCGGACGCCGCCGGCAACCCGTGCCCACCCCGACTCGGCTCACCGCGCGACGGACCGGGCAGGCCGTGCCCGCTCCGCTCCGGCGCCGGCTCCTGGCCGAGGATCGGCGTGGGCCGCTCGGCGCACAAATACTGCGCCATGTCGTCGTGCGGCGTGACCACCTGCCGGGCCTTGTCCATGTCCCAGATGGCCTGCGCGGTGGCCTTGCCCGACGGCCAGGTGGCGATGATCCGCCAGGTGCCGTCGTCGCGCCGGTACGCGTCCCAGGAGATCTTCTCGGTGTCGATGCCGTGCTGGCTCAGCCGACCGTTGACCACCTCGGCGAGCGGGGTGGGCTTCTCCGCGCCCTTGAGGCGGGTGCGACGGGCGTGCTGGGCGAGCATGGCCCGCTCCTGGAGCACCGGGCCGGCGTAGCGCAGGACCCGGTCGACCGGCACTCCGGCGATCCGGGCAACGTCCTCGGCCGACTCACCGGAACGGATGCGGGCCTGGATGTCCCGGGGGGACAGCGAGGGAATCGGGTCGACGGTGCTCGGTGCCACCGCGAGCGGCGGGGCACCTGGCTCGGGGTGCATCACACCGGCGATGCGCTCGTCGATCGGCAGGGCGAGCAGTCGCCCGACCTCGTCGGCGAGCACCAGGGCCTGGCCGTCCTCGGAGAGGGCGACGAAGCGTACTGGGCGCATAGCGTTGCCTCCGTCCCGCTTCGCTGGCCGCACGCCACGAGTCGGCCACCCAGGCGTCTCGGACCACCGTACGCGCATCTGTCTCAGGGTGGGGGAAGCGACACCCCGCATGTCGTGACTGAGCTGCGGCAATGATCACGGTGGGTGTCCATCGAGGCGTCAACGGACACCCACCGTGACGAAGGTCAGAGGCGCTCGACCACGTAGTCGATGGAGGCGGTCAGAGCCTCGACGTCGGACGGCTCGACGGCCGGGAACAGCGCCACCCGCAACTGGTTGCGGCCGAGCTTGCGGTACGGCTCGGTGTCGACGATGCCGTTGGCCCGCAGCGCCTTGGCGATCGCGGTGGCGTCCACCCCGTCGGCGAAGTCGATCGTCGCGACCACGTTGGACCGCAGCGCCGGGTCGGCGACGAACGGAGTGGCCACGGTGGACCGCTCGGCCCAGCCGTACACCGTGGCGGCGCTCTCCGCCGTGCGCTTCGCCGCCCACGCGAGGCCGCCCTGCGCGTTCATCCAGTCGGTCTGCTCGGCGGCCAGGAAGATGGTCGCCAGCGCCGGGGTGTTGTAGGTCTGCTCGAGCCGGGAGTTGTCGATCGCGGTCACCAGGTCGAGGAAGGCCGGGATGTAACGGCCGGACGCCTTGATCTCGGCGGCCCGGTCCAGCGCGGCCGGCGACATCAGGGCCAGCCAGAGGCCACCGTCGGAGCCGAAACACTTCTGCGGCGCGAAGTAGTAGACGTCGGTCTCGCCGACGTTGACCTCCAGGCCACCCGCGCCGGAGGTGGCGTCGACCAGCAGCAGCGACCCCTCGTCCGCGCCGGCCACCCGGCTGATCGGCACGGCCACGCCGGTCGAGGTCTCGTTCTGCGGCGTCGCGTAGACGTCCACGCCGGCCTCGGCGACCAGGGCCGGGGCGCTGCCCGCTTCGGCCTTGCGGACCGTCGGCTCGCCCAGGAACGGGGCGTCCTTGACCGACTTGGCGAACTTCGCGCCGAACTCGCCGAAGCTGGCGAACTGGGCCCGGTCACGGACCAGGCCGAAGGTGGCGACCTCCCAGAACGCCGTGGTCCCGCCGTTGCCGATCACGACCTCGTAGCCCTCGGGCAGGGAGAAGAACTCGGCGATGCCGGAGCGCAGCCGGGCCACCTGGTCGCGGACCGTCTTCTGCCGGTGCGACGTACCCAGGTAGCTGGTCGCCACCTCGGCGAGCGCGGACACGGCCGCCGGACGGACCTTGGACGGGCCGCAGCCGAAACGGCCGTCGGCGGGCTTGATCTCGTCGGGAATCCGGATGATCGGTGCGTCAGCCACGGTTCTGAAGATCCTTCCGCAAGGGCGAGGGCGGGCCCGGCGACACTGCCGGCCCTCATCCTCGCACCTGGGATTGGCGGCGACGGCCGGGGTCCCGACGGGCGGTCTGAGTCCTTCGCCACACCGCCACTGTCGAACGGGACGCGACGCGAAGAGGCCCCCGTGCGACGCTGAACGTCGGACGGGGGCCCCGGTGAGCAGCTCAGACGCCGTGCGGTACGGCGCCCCAGCCCTCGACGTCGGACGGCTTGCGGGTCTCCGGACCCACGTAGCGGGCGGACGGCCGGACCAGCCGCTGGAGGCGCTTCTGCTCCAGGATGTGCGCGCTCCAACCGCCCATCCGCGCGCAGGTGAACATCGACGTGAACATGTGCGCCGGTACCTCGGCGAAGTCCAGCACGACGGCCGACCAGAACTCGACGTTGGTGGCGAGCACCCGGTCCGGACGGCGGGCCTGAAGCTCGGCGAGGGCGGCCTTCTCCAGCGCCTCGGCGATCTCGAAGCGCGGTGCGCCCAGCTCCTTGGCGGTGCGTCGGAGCACGCGGGCGCGCGGGTCCTCGGCGCGGTAGACCCGGTGGCCGAAGCCCATCAGCCGCTCACCACGGTCGAGGACACCCTTGACGTAGCCCTCCGCGTCGCCGCTGCGCTCCACCGCTTCGAGCATGGTGAGCACGCGCGACGGCGCGCCACCGTGCAGCGGGCCGGAGAGGGCGCCGATGCCCGACGAGATGCAGGCCGCCGCGTCGGCGCCGGTGGAGGCGACGATGCGCGCGGTGAAGGTGGAGGCGTTCAGGCCATGCTCGGCGGCCGAGATGAAGTACGCGTCGACGGCCTTGACGTGCCGCGGGTCCGGCTCGCCCCGCCAGCGCTTCATGAACCGCTCGACGATGGTCTGCGCCTTGTCGATCTCCTTCTGCGGCACGGCCGGCAGGCCGAGACCGCGAGCGGACTGGGCGACGAAGGAGAGCGCGGTCACCGACACCCGGGCCAGGTCCTCGCGGGCCTGCTCGTCGGAGATGTCCAGCAGCTGGCTGAGGCCCCAGTACGGCGCCAGCATGGCGACCGCCGACTGCACGTCAACCCGGATGTCACCGGAGTGCACCGGCACCGGGAACGGCTCCGCCGGCGGCAGGCCCGGCCCGAACCGGCCGTCGACCAGCAGCGCCCAGACGTTGCCGAACGAGACCTGGCCGATCAGATCCTCGATGTCGACCCCGCGATAGCGCAGCGCGCCACCCTCGCGGTCGGGTTCGGCGATCTCGGTCTCGAAGGCGACGACGCCCTCCAGACCGGGTTTGAAGTCGGCCATGTCGCTCTCCTGGATCTGGTCGGTACGCCCGATCAGCTGATCCGGCCCGGTCGGCCGAGCGCCTTAGGCGACCCTCAGGGATGTGTTCGGAACATCTTGCCTGCTGGGTAACCGGATACGCGACCCAGTGCGACTGTGCTGCACGCGACATCTCAGGGCGCGCATTCTCCGCGCCGGTCGGTGAGACTGGGCGAAGCGGTCTGGCCAGCGCGGGAGGGCGCCGGTCAGCACGCCGAGAAGGAGTGGGGACGTGACGGGCGACACACCCGCCCCGGCCGCGATGCGTAACGAGTACGCCGCGGACCTGGGCCTGACCGAGGCTGACCTGGCCGCCGACTGGTACACCCAGTTCGACAGGTGGTTCGCCGACGCGGTGGCTCACGGGCTGCCCGAACCCAACGCCATGGTGGTGGGCACGGCCGACGACGCCGGCCGGCCGAGTGGGCGGACCGTGCTGCTCAAGGGGTACGACCCGGACGGCTTCGTCTTCTTCACCAACCACCTGTCCCGCAAGGGCGTCGAGGCGGCCGGCAACCCGTACGCCAGCCTGGTCTTTCCGTGGTTTCCGATGCAGCGGCAGGTGGTGGTCGCAGGATCGATCGCCCCGGTCGAGCGGGCGGTGACCGAGTCGTACTTCGCCAGCCGGCCGCGCGGGTCGCAGGTGGGCGCGTGGGCCAGCCCGCAGTCGTCCGTGGTGCCGGACCGGGCCACGTTGGAGGAGCGCTACCGCGAGGTGGCCGAGCGGTACGCCGACGAGAGCGCCATCCCGCCCCCGCCGCACTGGGGTGGCCTGCGGGTCCGGCCGGACTCGGTGGAGTTCTGGCAGGGCCGGTCCGGTCGGTTGCACGACCGCCTGCGCTTCCGTCGCGTCGACGGAAGCGACTGGATCGTCGAGCGGTTGGCGCCGTGACCGGTGTGCAGGAGGCCCGGCCGCGCGGAGCGCGACGCTGGGCGATCGACGTCCGTCCGCTGCGCGTCCCGGCGTACCGACGGCTGTGGCTCGGCAACACCGTGGCGATGTTCGGCTTCCAGTTCACCGCCGTCGCGGTGCCGGTGGAGATGTACGCCCTCACCCGGGACTCGTTCTGGGTCGGTCTGCTGGGCATCGCCGCGTTCGTACCCCTGCTGATCTTCGGGCTCTGGGGTGGCGCGGTCGCCGACGCCCGCGACCGCCGTGCGGTGCTGCTCGGCGGCTCATTGTTGCTCTGGGCATCCACCCTCGGGCTGCTGGTCCAGGCGCTGCTGAACGTGGGCAGTCCGGTGCTGCTGCTGGCGTTGATGGCGGTGCAGTCGGTGGCCTTCGCGATCACCTCGCCGGCCCGCAGCGCCATGCTGCCCCGGCTGGTCCCCGACG
This sequence comes from Micromonospora sp. CA-246542, assembly GCF_050942905.1. NCBI lineage: Bacteria > Bacillati > Actinomycetota > Actinomycetes > Micromonosporales > Micromonosporaceae > Micromonospora > Micromonospora sp. CA-246542. The sequence continues at coordinate 554,067 of NZ_CP192040.1, forward strand.
ACCTCGTTCCAGCCGCGAGCACCCTCAACTACACGACCTTCACCGCCGCGTCGGTCGCCGGTCCGCTCGCCGCCGGCCTCATCCTCGCCGCCTCGTCGGACACGCGGGTGGTGCTGCCGATCGCGTACGGGCTGGACGCGGTGCTGTTCACGGCGATGCTCTGGGCGGCGCTGCGCCTGCCGGCGTTGCCGCCCGAACCGACCGCCGACGGGCAGGTCCGCCGGGCCGGCCTGGCCAGCGTGATCGACGGCTTCCGGTACCTGGCCACCACGCCCGTCCTGCTGCTCTCGTTCGGCGTGGACCTGATCGCGATGATCCTGGCCATGCCGCGGGCCCTGTTTCCGGAGATCGCCAACGAGCGGTTCGGTGGGGGCGGCTCGGTCGGCCTGCTCTACAGCGCCATCGCGATCGGCTCCATGATCGGCGGGCTGACCTCCGGCTGGATCGGTCGGCTGCGGCGGCAGGGGGTCGGCCTGGTCGTCGCGGTGGTCGCCTGGGGCGTCGCGATTGCCGCGGCCGGACTGGCCCACCAGCTCTGGCTGATGGTCCTGCTGCTCGCCGTGGCCGGCGCCGCCGACCTGGTCAGTGCCGTACTCCGGCAGTCCATGCTGCTGGTGTACGCGCCGGACCGCATGCGCGGCCGACTCCAGGGCGTCAACACGGTGGTGGTGGCCGGCGGCCCGCGCCTCGGCGACCTGCGGGCCGGCACCATGGCGGCCGGGTTCGGCGGCGGGGTGGCCTGGGTCGCCGGCGGACTCGCCTCGGCGGTGCTCGTCGTGGTGCTCGCGGTCGCCTTCCCGGCGCTGCTGCGCTACCGGGCCACGACGGCGTCGAGCGGCGACCGGCCGTGACCGGTTAGGGTCGCCGGCATGGACAGCCCTGAGCAGCGCCCCTTCTCCGGCGCACAGTGGACCATCGTCGCCGCGGGCCACGAGGCCGTCATCGTCGAGGTGGGCGGCGGGCTGCGGACGTACCGGCACGACGGCGTCGACCTGCTCGACGGGTACGGCGTCGACGAGGTCTGCCCCGGCTGCGCCGGACAGGTGCTCGCGCCCTGGCCGAACCGGATCCGGGACGGGCGCTACGCGTACGGCGACCGGACGCACCAGCTCGCGCTGACCGAGCCGGAGCGGCACGTCGCCATCCACGGGCTGGTCAACTGGGTGCCGTGGCGGCTGTTGGAGCAGTCCACCGACGCGGTGACCCTCGGCTACGACCTGCCGCCGCAGCCCGGCTACGAGTGGCCGCTGCGGCTGGTCAGCCGGTGGAGCGTGAGCGCGGACGGCCTGCGGGCCGAGCACGAGGTGACGAACGTGGGCACCGAGGTCGCCCCGTTCGGCTTCTCCGTGCACCCGTACCTGCAACTGCCGGGTGTCGCCGTGGACGACCTGGTCATGCGGCTGCCGGCGCGTACCCGGATCATGGTGGACGGCCGGTTGCTCCCGGTCGGCGCGACGCCGGTGGCCGGCACCGAGTACGACTGGACCAGCCCGCGCCGGATCGGCGACGCCGAGTTGGACCTGTGCTTCGGCGAGGTCGTCCGCGACGCCGACGGCGGCTCCTCGGTGAGCCTCGCGGCACCGGATTCCTCGTCCGGGGTGAGCATCTGGGCGGACGCGGAGTTCGGCTGGTGGCAGGTCTTCACCGGCGACGCGCTCACCGGCGAGCGACACCGCCGGTCGGTGGCGATCGAGCCGATGACCTGCCCGCCGGACGCGTTCCGGTCGGGCCGGGACGTGCTCGCGCTCAAGCCCGGCACGACCTGGCGGGGTGCCTGGGGCATCCGTCCCGGGGCCTGATGGAGTTCGCCGAGGTCGTCCGCCGTCGACGGATGGTCCGCAACTACGACCCGGACCGTCCGGTCCCGCCCGACGTGGTGGACCGGCTGCTCGACCACGCCGTACGCGCCCCGTCGGCCGGCTTCGCCCAGGGCTGGGGTTTCCTGGTGCTCGAGGAGGCGGCCGACCGGGAGCGGTTCTGGGCGGCCACCACGCCGGAGGGCGGAGGCCGGGAGCGTTGGTTGGCGGGGATGCGCCGCGCGCCGCTCATCGTGGTGCCGCACGCCAACGAGTCGGCCTACCTGACGCGGTACGCGGAGCCCGACAAGGGCTGGACCGACCGGTCGAAGGACCGCTGGCCGGTGCCCTACTGGTACGTCGACACCGGCTTCGCCGCGCTGCTCATGCTGCTCACCGCCGTGGACGAGGGGCTGGGTGCGTGTTTCTTCGGAATCCCTCCCCAGCGGCTGACCGCGTACCGGGAGAGCTTCGGCGTGCCGGCGAAGTACCAGCCCATCGGTGCCGTCACAATCGGTTACCGAGCGGCGGACCATCGGTCACCATCGTTGCGTCGTGGCCGTCGCGGGATGGATGAAGTGGTGCGGCGCGGCCGGTGGAGCTGAGCGCGGCGTCCCGTTCGTCGGGTTGAGGATCGGACGAGCGATGGCGAAACTGACATCAGGGAGCAGAACGTCGCGTGCGCGGGGCCGCTAGGCTGGCACGGTCATCGGCGCCGCGCCACGCGGCGTCCGCCGCGGCCCGGCTCGGCGCCGTCGGTCCGTCCGGTCTCGGGGAGGGGAGCGTGCCGTCGTGATCTTCAGAGCGGTCCGGGACGGGCGTCCCTACCCGGAGCACAACCTGACGCTCAAGCAGTGGGCGGAGATTCCGCCCCGTCCGCTGCGTCTGGATCAGTTGATCACCACCAAGCGCGAGTTGGCGCTCGACAAGCTCCTCGCGGAGGACTCGACCTTCTACGGCGACCTCTTCCCGCACGTCGTGCAGTGGAGCGGTGGCCTCTACCTGGAGGACGGGCTGCACCGCGCGCTGCGCGCCGCGCTGCAACAGCGCAACCAGATCCACGCCCGGGTCCTGGTCCTCTCCGAGCCGATCGAGTAAGCGGCGGGCCATCGAGTGAGCGGCGCGGCCTGAGGCTTCACTAAGGTGACGGCATGACTGCCCTCGATCTGCTCGACCTGGACCCGTCGTTCACCGAGGAGGAGCGGCAGATCCGCGATGTCGTCCGCCGACTGGTCGACGACCGGGTCCGCCCGCACGTCGCCGACTGGTACGAGGAGGGTCGCGTGCCGGCCCGCGAGCTGGCCCGGGAGTTCGGCAAGCTCGGGCTACTCGGCATGCACCTGAGCGGGTACGGCTGCGCGGGCGCGTCCGCCGTCGCGTACGGGCTGGCGTGTCAGGAGTTGGAGGCCGCCGACTCCGGTGTGCGTTCGCTGGTCTCGGTGCAGGGCTCGCTGGCGATGTACGCCATCTGGCGCTTCGGCAGCGAGGAGCAGAAGCAGCGCTGGCTGCCCCCGATGGCGACCGGCGAGGCGATCGGCTGCTTCGGCCTCACCGAGCCCGACCACGGCTCCGACCCGGGGTCCATGGCCACCCGGGCCCGTCGCGACGGCGACGACTGGGTGCTCACCGGCGGCAAGATGTGGATCACCAACGCGCCGATCGCCGACGTCGCCGTGATCTGGGCGCGAACCGACGACGGGGTACGCGGTTTCGCCGTACCCATGGACACGCCCGGCGTCACGGCGCGCGAGATCCGCCGCAAGATGTCGCTGCGCGCGTCGCTGACCGGCGAGATCGTGCTCGACGACGTCCGGCTTCCGGCCGACGCCCAACTGCCCGGGGCCGTCGGGCTCAAGGCCCCGCTGAGCTGCCTGACCGAGGCCCGCCACGGCATCGTCTGGGGCGCCGTCGGCGCGGCGCGCGACTGCCTGGAAACCACCCTGGCGTACGCCACCACGCGCACCCAGTTCGGCCGACCGCTCGCCGGGTTCCAACTCACCCAGGCCAAGCTCGCCGACATGGCCGTCGAGCTGGTGAAGGCGCAACTGCTCGCGCTGCACCTCGGCCGGCTCGCCGACGCCGGCCGGCTCCGCCCCGACCAGGTGAGCGTCGGCAAGCTGAACAACGTGCGGGAGGCGCTGGCCATCGCCCGGCAGTGTCGCACCATTCTCGGCGCCAACGGCGTCTCCGGCGAGTACCCGGTGCTGCGGCACGCGAACAACCTGGAGAGCGTGTTGACGTACGAGGGCACCTCGGAGATCCACCAGCTGATCGTCGGCCAGCGGCTCACCGGGCTCTCCGCCTTCGCCTGACCTGCCCGTTTACGCATTCCGGCCGCTCGCCGCGCGGCTGTCGTACGGGGGCCGTACCGTCATTGACAGACGACGTGTCTGACGAGGACGGTGAGTGTGATGGCTCGCGACGCTGACATCAACGAGCCCACGAGGGAGTTCCCCGGTTACCCGACCGGCGACGACCTCAGGGAACGCTCGGCCGCGACACCCGACCCGACTCCGGGCGGGCCGGATGGCACCGATGGTCCCGGCACCGGTGGGGGTGGGGGTGGGGGTGCGGCCCGCGGGCTGCTCCTGCTGCTCGGCGCCGCCGCGCTGGCCGTGGTGGTGCTGCTCGGCGTGCAGGCGACCGGCTTCCTGCCGGACTTCCGTAACCCGTTCGCCAAGGAGCAGACCGACCGCAGCCAGCCGCCGCTGCTGAAGTCGATCCAGGATCTGAGCCGCTACGTGGCGGCCGAAGGCAACTTCCAGGTCGTGGTCGACACCCAGAACGACCGGCGCAACGTCCCGGACTTCCTGCTCAACGAGCGCACGCTGTTCGTCGGAGCCGGCAGCATCGAGGCGTACGTCGACTTCACCAAGATCGGTGAAGGTGCCGTGGTGCAGTCCGCCGACGGCAAGTCCGTCGAGATCAAGCTGCCCGCGCCGCAGCTCGGCGAGACCAACCTCGACATGGAGAAGAGCTACGTCTTCGCCGAGCAGCGCGGCCTGCTCAACCGGCTCGGTGACCTGGTCGGTAACGACCCCAACCGGCAGCAGCAGATCTACCAGCTCGCCGAGGAGCGGATCACCGCCGCCGCCCGGGACAGTGGGCTCTCCGCCCGCGCCGAGGAGAACACCCGCAAGATGCTGGAAGGGCTGCTGCGCTCGCTGGGCTACCAGCAGGTCACGGTCACCTACACGGCCCCCTGACCCCGGCGCTCCGGCTCCCGGGCATGTCAGCACCTCGACGCCGGGGTGACCCGGTGCCCGGGAGTCCGTCGCCCGGCTTCGTCGCCCGGCAACGGTGCCCGGGAGTTCGTCGCCCGGCCTCGGTGCCCGGCGCTTCCGAATCGCAGCCGCGCCCGCCCCGACCACCGTCGGGGCGGGCGTCGTCGTAGGGCCGTCCGCGGCCAGGTGCCACCTTCCGGGCCGCGCGTGCGGTGGCTGCCCTCGCCCGACCACCGTCGGGGGCCGTGCTCTTCACCCGTCCCGCCGCCGTCCGGGTGCGCGATGAGCAGATCTTGGACAGTTTCCGTTGGCTGCTAACGGAAACTGTCCAAGATCTCGGAGTGAAGCGTCGCCGGGAGGCCACCACATCGATTGACGTGGTGGCCTCCGGTCCGCGCTGCGCTGCGCGGTGTGCTGTCGTCGTGGGTCAGTGGCCGGTCGAGGCGAGGTAGCGGTCCTCGTTCGGCATGAGGATCCAGAGGATCAGGTAGACGATCACCTGGGTGCCGGGCAGCAGCAGGGACAGCAGGAACAGCAGCCGGACCATCCCGGCCGACATGCCGAACCGCTGACCGAGGCCGGCGCAGACACCGGCGAGCATGCGCCCCTGGCGGGGCCGGACCAGTTTGCGACTCATCGTCGTACTCCCACTCTGCGGCGGTGCGCCGCGTCTGCAATCCACGGTAGAAAGGGGTGGCCATCCCGCCCTCGGTCCCGAGGAGGATTGGCGGCCCGTGGACCCGTAGGTACTTACCCGTGCGGCCCCGCTCGACGCCTCCCCACGCCCCGCCCCGCGCCGCCGCGCGCCCGCGCCCTCGCCAAGGTCGTGCTCGATCCTGGATGTAGTGGCTTCCCGTCACTCGCGAGGCCACTACAACAAGGATCGAGCGTGATCATGAAGGCTGCGCGCAGGTGGCCGGGACGCGGCCGGCGGGCGGCGGACGGGTGGCCCCGCCGCCGCACTCGGTTGAGGGGTGAGCTGGGCGGGTAGGCTCGCAGGTCGGGCACCCACACCCAGGGTGACCGGCGGCCACCCGACCGGGCGGTCACGAGCGGGGCTGCCGACCGGCGGCCACGACCGGGCGGACCCCGCACCACGGGAGCACGCCGAGGAAGCGCAGCCATGATCAGTGTTTTCGACCTCTTCAGCGTCGGCATCGGGCCGTCCAGCTCGCACACGGTGGGGCCGATGCGGGCGGCGCGTACGTTCGTCGCCGGGCTCAAGGCCGACGGGCTGCTCGCCGACACCGCGCGGGTGCAGGCGGAGCTGTTCGGGTCGCTGGGGGCCACCGGGCACGGGCACGGCAGCGGGCCGGCGGTGCTGCTGGGGCTGGCCGGCGAGTCTCCGGAGACGGTCGACACGGACACCGTCGGTCCTCGGGTCGAGCGCATCCGCGCCGAGCGGCGGATCAGCCTCCTCGACGCGCACGAGATCGACTTCGAGCCCGATCGGGACCTGACGCTGCACCGCCGCCGGTCGTTGCCGTACCACCCGAACGGGATGACCTTCGCGGCCTTCAACGCGGCCGGGGAGCAGGTCAGGACCCGCACCTACTACTCCGTCGGTGGCGGTTTCGTGGTGGACGAGGCGGCGGCGGGCGCGGACAAGATCAAGCCGGACACGACGCGGGTGCGGTACCCGTTCCTGACCGGGGCGCAGCTCTTGGACGTCACCACCCGTACCGGGCTGTCGATCAGCGAGGTGATGCTTGCCAACGAGCGCTCGTGGCGCAGCGAGGCGGAGATCCGGGCGGGCCTGCTGGAGATCTGGCGGGTGATGCGGGAGTGCGTGCAGCGCGGTTGCGAGCGGGACGGCGTACTCCCCGGGGGTTTGAAGGTCCGGCGGCGCGCGGCGGAGCTGCGGCGTGGCCTGGAGGCGGACGCCGGGACGGCCGACCCGCTGCACGCGATGGACTGGGTGACGCTGTTCGCCCTGGCGGTGAACGAGGAGAACGCCGCCGGAGGTCGGGTGGTGACCGCCCCGACGAACGGCGCGGCGGGGATCATCCCGGCGGTGCTGCACTACTACCGCCGCTTCATCGACAAAGCCGACGACGACGGGGTGGTGCGGTTCCTGCTCGCGGCCGGCGCGATCGGGGTGCTGTTCAAGGAGAACGCGTCGATCTCCGGCGCGGAGGTCGGCTGCCAGGGTGAGGTCGGCTCGGCGTGTTCGATGGCGGCGGCAGGCCTGGCCGAGGCGCTCGGCGGCACGCCGGAGCAGGTGGAGAACGCGGCCGAGATCGGGATGGAGCACAACCTCGGGTTGACCTGTGACCCGGTGGGTGGCCTGGTGCAGATCCCCTGCATCGAGCGCAACGCCGTGGCTAGCATCAAGGCGATCACGGCCGCCCGGCTGGCACTGCGCGGCGACGGTGTGCACAAGGTGTCGCTGGACAAGGTCATCAAGACCATGCGGGAGACGGGCGCCGACATGAAGGTCAAGTACAAGGAGACGGCGCGTGGCGGTCTGGCCGTCAACGTGATCGAGTGCTGAAGCCGGTCGATTCAGGGCATTCGTTCACCGACTGCTAACCTGGCGTCCGTTTTCAGGAGGCGGGAGGCGGCGGTGACCTCTGGCGTCGCGGCCCTGTGGTCGCACCGCAACTCGCTGCGCATCCTGGTCCGGCGGGACCTGGCGGTGAAGTACCAGCAGTCGGTGCTGGGCTACTTCTGGTCGCTGATCGAGCCGCTGGGCATGGGCGCGATCTACTGGTTCGTGTTCGGGGTGCTCTACTCCCGCGACACCGGCCGGCACCTCGGCGAGGCCGCCGGGTCGTACCCGCTGTTCCTGATCACCGGCATCTTCGCCTGGATGTGGACCAGTTCGGCGCTGAGCGAGGCGACGAACGCGCTGACCGGCCAGTCCCGGCTGATCACCACGATGAACGTGCCCCGGCAGGTCTTTCCGATCGGTCGGGTCAGCGGGCGGTTCGCCGAGTACGCGGCCGGCCTGCCGATCCTGGCCGCCATCGCGGTGATCTACGCGGCGCACGGGCGGATCCACCCCGGCTGGTCGCTGCTCGCCCTGCCGCTGGCGGTGGCCGTGCAGGCCGTGCTGTTGATCGGGCTGGCCCTGTTGCTGTCGGCCTGGAACGTGCTGATGCGCGACGTGGAACGGCTGATGCGGCTGATCATCCGGGTGCTCTTCTACGCCACGCCGATCATCTATCCGCTCAGCCTGGTCCGCGAGTCCGGCCTGCCGCACTGGCTGAAGGTGGTGTACGAGCTGAACCCGCTGGTCGGGATCTTCCAGCTGCACCACGCGATCTGGTACCCGGACGAGTTTCCCGACGCCCGGCTGCTCGCCACGACGATCGTCGGCAGCCTGCTGGTGCTGGCCGCCGGCTGGTGGTCGTTCCGCCGGTTGGAGCCCGCCGTGCTCAAGGAGCTCTGACGTGGCTACGCCGATCATCGAGGCGGACGGTCTGGGCATCCGGTTCGTCCGCAACCGTCGCCGGCAGCTGCGGCTGCGGGAGTTGTTCATCCATCGGGGTGGTCGCGGTGCCCTGCCCGGCCAGTTCTGGCCGCTGCGCGACGTGTCGTTCACCGTCGAGCCGGGCGAGACCGTCGGCGTGATCGGCCGTAACGGCACCGGCAAGAGCACGCTGCTGCGGCTGATCGCCGGCGTGCTCATCCCGGACGAGGGCGACATCCGGGTGCACGGCGCGGTGGCGCCGCTGCTGGAGTTGTCCGCCGGTTTCTCCAACGACCTGACCGGCCGGGAGAACCTGCACCTGGTCGGTGGGCTGCACGGGCTGTCGACGAGCTACCTGAAGCGGCACTTCGACGAGATCGTCGAATTCGCCGGCGAGCAGGTGGAACGGGCCATCGACACGTCGGTGCGGCACTACTCGTCGGGGATGAAGGTGCGGCTGGGCTTCGCGATCATCTCGCACCTGCCGCACCCGATCCTGCTGATGGACGAGGTGACCGCGGTCGGGGACGCGGAGTTCCGCAAGAAGTGTTACGCGACGATTGACCGTCTGCTCGGGGAGGGGCGCACGCTCGTGCTGGTGTCACACAACGAAAAGGACCTGACCCGGTTCTGCCGTCGGGGGTTGTACCTCGACGCGGGCCGGTTGACGCTCGACGGCACGATCGCCGAGGCGCTCGACGCGTACCACGCCGCGGTCCCGCGGTGACGCTCGCGATCGTGCTCGCCGCCGGGACGTCCGCGGCGGGCCTCACCACCGCGAGCGGCGAGCCGCTGGCCGACCGACTCGCCGACCAGCTGCGCCGGGCCGGTGCGGCCGAGGTGCGCTTCGCCGCCACCCTGGACGAGCTGGCCGCGCTGGCCGACGCCGCCACCGGTCCGCTGCTGGTCAGCGGCACCGACCTGGTGGCGCACACCGCCGTGCTGCGGCACCTCGCCACCAGCCCGGTGGGACCGACCGTGGCGCTGGTGCTGGGTGACCCGCCGGTGCCGGGCCGGACGGCCGTGCGCGAGGAGCGCGGCCAGGTGGTCGACGCGGGCCCGCTGGACGCTCTCGACGGCGAGGCGACCGGCGTGTTCGGTGGCGCGCTCCGGGTCGGCGTGGAAGACCTGCCGACCCTCGCCGCCGCCGCCCGGGCCGCCGCCGTCGGCGCGCGGCCGGTCGCCGCCCCGGTCGGCCCGGCCGGCGAGGTGTCGCCACTGCCGGCGACCGGGGCGCCGGCCACGACGACCCCGGGTCCGCCGTGGACCGGCTCGTCGCGGGTCTCGCGGCCCTCGGCACCCTGATCTTCGCCCAGCGGGTACGTCTGCTCGTGGCGCACCGGGTCGAGGACGCCCCCGCCCTGGTCGCCGCCGAGGCGGCGGTGACGTCGGTCGACGAGGACCGGGCCGAGCTGCGGCTGTCGGTGAAGGAGCGCGACGACTTCTTCTCGACGTACTTCGTCAGCACCTGGTCGCCGTACGTGGTGCGGTTGGCGGCCCGGCTACGGCTCACCCCGACCGGGGTGACGGTGATCTCGGTGCTCTTCGCGTTGGGTGCGGCGGTGCTGTTCGGGGTCGGTGGGCGGCTCGCGCTCGTCGGCGGCGCGGTGCTGCTCTACCTGGGCTTCGTGTTGGACTGCGTGGACGGCCAGCTGGCCCGCTACACCCGGCACTTCAGCGCCTGGGGCGGCTGGCTGGACACGATGGCCGACCGGGCCAAGGAGTACCTGGTCTACGCCGGGCTGGGCTTCGGCGTGAGCCACGCCGGGCTGGGTAACGGCTGGGCCCTCGCCATCGCCGCGATGACGTTGCAGACCGTTCGGCACATGACCGACACCTGGTACGGGGCGCTGCACGACGAGGCGGCCCGCCGACCGAGGACGACGACGGGTGCGAGCGGCGGGATCGGCGACCGGCTCAACGCGGCCTCCACCCGGGTGCAGGCGGACACCGGCTCGGTGTCGTACTGGCTGAAGCGGACCGTCGTCTTCCCGATCGGGGAGCGGTGGGCGCTGATCGCGCTGACCGTGGCGCTGTTCAACCCGCTGGTCAGCCTGATCGCGGTGCTGGTGTGGGGTGGGTTGGCGTTCGCGTACACCGGTGCCCTGCGGACGCTGCGGGCCCGCTGGATGTGGGTGCCGGTGCTGGACACGGTCGACGCCACCCTGCACCGCGACGACGGTCCGTTGGCCCGTCGGCTGCCGGTGGTCCGCCCGATGGGGCCGTTCACCCTGGCGGTGATCGCCGCGCTCGGTCCGGCGGCGCTGCTGGTCGCCGCCGTGCTGGGCGACGCGCCGGACGGGCTGCGCTGGGCGGTGCCGGTGGCGTTGCTGGTGCTGCTGGCCGGCGGCCTCGGCGCGGGGGCCGCGCACAACGGGCCGCTGGACTGGCTGGTGCCGGCCGCGTTGCGGGCCGCGGAGTACCTGTTCGCGATCGCGGTCGGGGTGGTCGGTGGCGCGCCGGGATGGCTGATCTTCGGGTACGTCTTCGTGCTCACCGTGCACCACTACGACCTGACGGCCCGCTTGGAGAAGCGGCAGGCGGCGCCCCCGCTGCACGCCGCCACGCTGGGCTGGGACGGACGATCGGTGCTGCTCGCCCTCCTGGCGATTGCCGGCGTCGTGAGTATCGGCATGGCTACACTCGGTGCGTACCTTCTCGTGGTTTTCGTGGTGAGCGTCGTCCTGGCCTGGTTCGTCCGGCCGGCCCGTGGCGCGCGGGCGTCGGCCGCGCCGGTGGGCGCGGGAGGTGTCGCGCCGCGCTGACGAAAGGGGCGGCCGGATGACCCTGATCAGTTTCGTGGTGCCGGCCTTCCGGGTGCAGGGTTATCTGCGCGAGTGCCTGGACTCGATCCTGGGCCAGTCGGAGACCGACCTCGAGCTGATCGCGGTCGACGACTGCTCGCCGGACGCCAGCGGCGAGATCATCGACGAGTACGCGGCCCGTGACCAGCGGGTCCGGGCCGTCCGACTGTCGGAGAACGTCGGTCTCGGTCCAGCCCGCAACATCGGGTTGGACCGGGCCGTCGGCGAGTACGTGTGGTTCCTCGACGGGGACGACTGGCTGGCGCCGGACTGCCTGTCGGAGGTGGCCGACCGCCTGCGGGCGACCCGGCCGGACGTGCTGCTGGTGGACCACGTCCGGACACACTGGAACGACACCGCCACCCGCAGCGCGATGGCCGAGGTGTTCCCCGAGTCGCCCGGTCCGGAGACGTTCGCGCTGCGGGAACGGCCGGAGGCCATGCGGCTGCTGCACACCGCCTGGAACCGGTTGGTCCGCCGGGAGTTCCTGGTCAACCTGGGTCTGCGCTTCGCGGCCGGTTGGTACGAGGATGTCTCGTTCAGCTACCCGGTGCTGATGGGGGCGCGTCGGATCGGCGTCCTCGATCGGGTGTGCGTGAACTACCGGCAGCGCCGCGCCGGCGCGATCACGAAGACCCGGGGGGACCGGCACTTCGAGGTCTTCGCCCAGTGGCACCGGGTCTTCCTCCTGATGGATGCCTGGTCGCCGACCGTGGACGCGCTACGGCCGGCGGTCTTCGAGCGGATGATCTGGCACTACCTCACCGTGCTCGGCAATGGTCAGCGCATCGCCCCCGAGCTGCGGCCGGTGTTCTTCGCGCAGATCACCGCGGACTACGCGCGGTGGCTGCCGGTCGGGGGGTACCCCGTGCCGGACGGCGTCGAAGGGGTGAAGCACCGGCTGGTCGCGAGTGGCCGGTGGCGGACGTTCAGTGCCCTGCGGGCCGCCAGCCGGGCCCGCGACACGGCCCGCCGTCAGGCGCGTACCGCCCGGCGTCGGGTCGGCCCGGTGGCCCGGCGCGGCGCCCGGCTCACCCGCGACGGCCTGCTGCGCGAGTACTACCGGGCGGAGCTGCGCCGGCCGGTGGACCCGACGCTCGCGGTGTACGCCGCCTACTGGTTCCGGGGATACTCCTGCAACCCGGCCGCGATCTACGAGGCCGCCCGCCGGCTGGCCCCCGAGGTGCGCGGGGTGTGGATCGTGCGCCGCGACCGGGTGGACGCCGTGCCGGACGGGGTGGAGTACGTGGTCGCCGGCACCCCGGCCTACTACCGGGTGCTGGCCCGCGCCCGGTGGCTGGTCAACAACGTGAACTACCCGGACTTCGTCCGTAAGCGGCCGGAGCAGGTGCACGTGCAGACCCATCACGGCACGCCGGTCAAGGTGATGGGATTGGATCAGCAGCGCTATCCGATCGGCGCGGGCCGGATGGACTTCGCCGGCCTGCTGCGCCGGGTGGACCGCTGGGACTACAGCGTCAGCTCCAACAGCTTCTCCACCCAGATGTGGGACCGGGCCTACCCGGCCACGTACGCCACCCTGGAGGTGGGTTACCCGCGCAACGACCGGCTGGTCGCCGCCGGTCCCGACGAGGTGCGCCGGCTGCGCGCCGAGTTCGGCCTCACCCCCGACGAGCAGGTGGTGCTGTACGCCCCGACGCATCGCGAGCACCTGCCCGGTTACCGGCCGCCGTTCGACCCGGACCGGTTCGTCGACGCGCTGGGTGACTCGGGTCGGCTGCTGATGCGCAGCCACTACTTCCACGACCGGGAGCGCCGACCCGGTCGTCCGTCCGAGTACCTCCGGGTCCGCGACGTCAGCGGCTACCAGCGCGTGGAGGACCTCTACCTGGTCGCCGACGTGCTGGTCACCGACTACTCCTCGGCGATGTTCGACTATGCGGTGCTGGACCGGCCCATCGTGCTCTACACACCGGACTGGGACGCGTACCGCCTGGCCCGGGGGGTCTACTTCGACGTCACGGCGGAGCCACCGGGCGCGGTGGCCGCCACGTTCGCCGACCTGCTCGATCTGTTCCGGACCGACGAGGTGCGCTCGGACGCGGCGAACAAGGCCCGCGAGCGCTTCCGCAGCCGGTTCTGCGGGCTGGACGACGGGCGGGCTGCCGAGCGGGTGGTGCGCCAGGTTTTCCTCGGCGAGCTGCCTGACCAGCCGCAGGGCTGCTGACCGCTCGCTCCCCTGTACGCCGTGTAATGGTGTCGTCATAAGCCGAACATGAGACGTTTACCCGATGTGCGGGACCAATGATCCTGGTCACAGTCATCAGGGGTTCGGCCGAGAGACGTGGGGGACTGACGGTGAGCACCGTCGCACTCAAAGATGTGACAAAGGTTTTCAAGGACGGCACACTCGCCGTCGACAGCATAAATCTCGATGTGAACGACGGCGAGTTCATGGTGTTGCTCGGGCCGTCGGGCTGCGGCAAGTCCACAGTGCTGCGCATGATCGCCGGCCTGGAGGACCCGACGCAGGGTGCGGTGCTGCTCGACGGGGAACTGGCGAACGACCTGCCGCCACGCGACCGCAAGATCGCCATGGTCTTCCAGGACTTCGCGCTCTACCCGCACATGACCGTCGGCGACAACATCGCCTTCCCGTTGCGGCTGGCCGGGGTGGAACCGGAACCGCGCGGCGAGCGGGTCACCGACGTGGCGAGTGCGCTCGGCATCAGCGACGTGCTCGGCCGCAAGCCCGGCCAACTCTCCGGCGGCCAGCGCCAGCGGGTCGCCATGGGCCGCGCGATCGTCCGGCGGCCGGGGCTCTTCCTGATGGACGAGCCGCTGTCGAACCTGGACAGCGGACTGCGCGCCGAACTGCGGGCGGAGATCTCCGGGCTGACCCGGGAGTTGGGCGTCACCACCGTCTACGTGACCCACGACCAGGCCGAGGCGCTCACCATGGCCGACCGGGTGGCCATCATGCGCCGGGGCGTGCTCCAGGACGTGGGCACGCCCACCCAGGTGTACGGCCGTCCGGCGACGCTCTACGTGGCCGCGTTCCTGGGCAGCCCCCGGATGAACCTGCTGGAGGCGTCGGTCTACGTCCACCTCGACCGGTACATCGCGCTCAACCTCGGCGAACAGTCGCTCTACCTGCCGTGGAACGACATTCGCAGCCGGGCGGTCGCGCACTACCACGGCGAGCGGATCGTGGTCGGGATGCGGGCCGAGGCGCTCACCCCGGTCGCCCCGGACAGCCCCGGTGACGTGCTGCGCGGCCGGATCCGTTACCTGGAGCACCACGGTCACGAGTCGCTGGCGTTCCTCGACATCGGGGCGACCGCGATCATGGTGGACGAGATGGGCGCGCCGCTGGACCCGCCGCCGGTGGGCCAGCGTGGCCTGCGCCGGTTCGGCGCGGTGATGCAGCGGCTCACCGGCAAGCCGGTGGAGTCCGAGGAGGCGCCGACGAACGGCGCCTCGCGGTCGACGAGCGTCCTGCCCGACCCGGGCCGGCACCACCGCCGCCCGGCGGAGCTGGCGGTACGCCTCGCGCCGTACCCGGCCGTCACGGCCGGGCACCCGCTCGCCGTGTCCGTCCGGATGGACGCGCTGCACTTCTTCGACGAGCGCGGCGCACGTATCGACGTGGGGTGGCGGTGACGCCACGCCGGAGCGGGGTGGCGGCGCGCCTGTCCGGTGTCCTACCGTCTGCGCACCTAGTCCAGTCTGTCCCTGACCGAGAGGGGTGCACCCGTGTCGGGTGACCGTCCCAGTCCGCTCGTCATCGAGCGCATCCTGCGCGACCGCCAGGGCATCTGGCAGCAGATCGTGGCCGAGGGCGACCTCAACGCCCTGACCGGGCGGATGTTGGCCAGCTCCGCCATCGCCCTCGCCTGTTACGGCGCGGTGCTCGGCGCGTTCCACAGCCCGTTGATGGCGTTGACGTCCGCGCTGAAGCTGCCACTGCTGTTCCTGGTGACGCTGGCCATCTGCCTGCCCACGCTCTACCTGTTCAACCTGGTGTTCGGCGCCCGGCTCTCGGTGCGTCAGTCGTTGGCGCTGGTGATGGTGGCGATCACCGTCACCTCGATGCTCGCGGTGGCGTTCGCGCCGATCAGCCTCTTCTTCCTGATCACCGCACCCGACTACGGCTTCTTCAAGCTGCTCAACGTCGCGATCCTGACGCTGTCGGCGCTGGTCGGGCTGCGCTTCCTGACCGGTGGCATGCAGGTGCTCAACGACCACGGCCTACTCGCCCCGGCGACGGCGGCGGCCAACGCTCCGGCTCAGGTCAGCGTCCCGGCGGCTAGTGCTCCGGCCCAGGTCAACGCTCCGGTCGCGGTGACCGCCGGCGGCACTCCGGGCACCGCGACGGCGGGCGGCGCCGAGCCGGTCGCGGTTCCGGCCGGCGCGGCCGTCGCGTCGGCGGCGAACGGTGCCGCGCCCGAGGGCACGAGCGCCACGACCACCGCGCCGGCCCCGGCGGCTGTTCCGGCGCAGTGGGGTGGGCAGCCCGGCACCGCGTTCCCGCCCGGCATGGTGCCGCCGGGCTACCCGGCGCAGCAGCGCCACTGGGGCAACCCGCCGGTGCGGCGCGGCGAGCCCACGCAGCGCCCGGCCAGCATGACGCTGCTCTACATCTGGATCCTGCTCTTCGGCTTCGTGGGCACCCAGTTGGCGTGGACGCTGCGTCCGTTCTTCGGCGACCCGGGTCAGGACTTCTCCCTCTTCCGCAGCATCGACGGCAACTTCTACGCCGAGATCCTGCGCACGATCGCCAACCTCTGACGGTTGTCGTAGTCGGGGAAAACCCTGGTTGCCGCCCTGGTTACCGAGAAGTAGCGTCGGGCCATGACCATCGACTCCCGCCAGGTGGCGGCCGGCATCCTGCAATCGGTGCCGTTCGCCCGCACGCTCGGCATCGAATTCGTCGAGGTGGCGCCCGAGGCGGACGGCGGGGTGCGGGCCGTCGTCCGGCTCCCCGACACGCCGGCCACCCACAACCACGTCGGCGGCCCGCACGCCGGGGCGATGTTCACGCTCGGCGAGACGGCCTCCGGCGCGGTCGTGCTGGCCGCCTTCGGGCAGCTGCTCGACCGGGCCGTGCCGCTCGCCGTCCGAGCCGAGATCGCCTACCGCAAGCTGGCCCTGGGGGCGGTGCTGGCGACCGCGCGGCTGAGGCGTCCGGCGTCGGAGGTGGTCGCGGAGCTGGAGGCCGGTCAGCGGCCCGAGTTCGAAATCGAGGTGGAGATCGCCACCGAGGACGGCACGCCCACGTCGGCCATGACGGTGATCTGGACCCTGCGGCCGAACTGAGCGACCCGCCGGCGGCTCAAAACGGGTTTGCGCACCCGGCCGGGTGGTTAGATTCGTACCGTGCTGGGCCTACCTGCTCATGTGACCGCCTGTCTCTTCGATCTGGACGGTGTGCTGACGCAGACCGCCCGGGTGCACAACGCCGCCTGGACCGAGACGTTCGACGAGTTCCTGCGTAAGCGCGCCACGGCAACCGGGCAGCCCTTCCAACCGTTCGACCCCGGCCCCGACTACAACCGCTACGTCGACGGCCGACCCCGTGCCGATGGCGTCCGGTCGTTCCTCGCGTCCCGGGGAATCGTGCTTCCCGAGGGCAGCCCCGACGATCCGCCGGAAGCCGACACGGTCAACGGCATCGGCAACCGCAAGAACGTCCTGCTGCTGGACCGCCTGCGCACAGCCGGCGTCGAGGTCTATCCGGGCTCGGTGCGCTATCTGCGGGCGGCGACCGACGCCGGGCTGCGCCGGGCGGTGGTCACCGCGAGCGCCAACGGGCGCGAGGTGGTGGCGGCCGCCGGCCTGGCCGACCTGCTGGAGGCTCGGGTCGACGGGCTCGTGGCCCGGGAGCAGAAGCTGCGCGGCAAGCCTCACCCCGACACCTTCCTGGCCGGCGCCAAGGTCCTGGGCGTGGATCCGGCGCAGGCCGCCGTCTTCGAGGACGCGCTCTCCGGGGTGGCCGCCGGCCGGGCCGGCGGATTCGGGTACGTCATCGGTGTCGACCGGGTGGGGCAGGCCGACGAACTGCTCGCGCACGGCGCGGACGTGGTGGTCAAGGATCTCGCGGACCTGCTCGACGCGGGCGACGCCGCCCCGCCGGCACCCCACCCCGCCGGCGAACGGGACCGCACGTGATCCGGGAACGGGCCTATCCCGTCGAGCCCTGGCACATCCGGGAGACCCGCCTGGACATGGACGTGCTGGCCCAGTCGGAATCGGTCTTCGCGCTCTCCAACGGGCACGTCGGCCTGCGCGGCAACCTCGACGAGGGCGAGCCGCACGGGCTGCCCGGCACCTACCTCAACTCGTTCTACGAGCTACGTCCGCTGCCGTACGCGGAGGCCGGCTACGGTTTCCCCGAGTCGGGGCAGACCATCGTCAACGTCACCAACGGCAAGCTGATCCGCCTGCTCGTCGACGACGAACCGCTCGACGTCCGCTACGGCGAGCTGCTGTCCCACGAGCGGATCCTCGACCTGCGGGCCGGCACCCTGCACCGGGAGCTGCACTGGCGCTCCCCGGCCGGCCGCGAGGTCAAGGTCCGCAGCACCCGGCTCGTGTCGTTCACCCAGCGGTCGGTCGCCGCGATCAGCTACGAGGTGGAGGCCGTCGACGGCCCGCTGCGGTTGATCGTGCAGTCCGAGCTGGTGGCCAACGAGTCGCTGCCCGCGCAGAGCAAGGACCCCCGGGTCGCGGCCGTGCTGGAATCGCCGCTGCTGGCCGAGGAGGAGCTGACCACCCCGGACGGCGGCCAGCTCATCCACCGCACGAAGGTGTCCGGCCTGCGCGTCGCCGCCGCCATGGAGCACGAGGTGCACGGCCCGGACCACACCACCATCGAGTCCGAGGGGTACGAGGACTGGGTGCGCACCACCATCGGCTGCGTGCTCAAGCCCGGCGAGAAGCTGCGGGTGGTCAAGTATCTGACGTACGGCTGGTCGAGCCGACGTTCGTTGCCCGCGCTGCGCGACCAGGTCGGCGCGGCGCTGGCCGGCGCCCGGTTGGACGGTTGGGACGGGCTGCACCGGGAGCAGCGTGCCTACCTGGACGAGTTCTGGGACGCGGCCGACGTGCTGGTCGAGGGTGATCCGGAGATCCAGCAGGCTGTCCGCTTCGGGCTGTTCCACGTGCTCCAGGCCGGTGCCCGGGCCGAGCAACGGCCGATCTCGGCGAAGGGGCTGACCGGCCCCGGCTACGACGGGCACGCCTTCTGGGACACCGAGATGTTCGTCCTGCCGGTCCTCACGTACACCCAGCCCAGCGCGGTGCGCAGCGCCCTGCAGTGGCGGCACAGCACCCTGGAACAGGCCCGGGAACGGGCGGCGACCCTCAACTTCAAGGGCGCCGCCTTCCCCTGGCGCACCATCGAGGGGCCAGAGTCGTCCGGATACTGGCCGGCGGGTACGGCGGCGTTCCACATCGCCGCCGACATCGCCGACGCGGTCCGACGGTACGTGCTGGTCACCGGGGACACCGCCACCGAGCGGGAGATCGGGCTGGAGCTGCTGGTGGAGACCGCCCGGCTGTGGCGCTCGATCGGGCACCACGACCGGCACGGCCGGTTCCACATCGACGGGGTGACCGGCCCGGACGAGTACACGGCGGTGAAGAACGACAACATCTACACCAACCTGATGGCCCAGCGGAACCTGCTCACCGCCGCCGATGTCGTCATGCGCTACCGGGACGACGCGTTCCACCTCGGCGTCACCGACGAGGAGGCGGCGAGCTGGCGGGACGCCGCCACGTCGATGCACGTGCCGTACGACGACGAGCTGGACGTGCACCAGCAGGTGGAGGGGTTCACCCGGTTGCAGGAGTGGGACTTCGCGCACACGCCAGCGGAGAAGTACCCGCTGCTGCTGCACTATCCGTACTTCGACCTGTACCGCAAACAGGTCGTCAAGCAGGCCGACCTGGTTCTGGCGATGCACTGGCGGGGGGACGCGTTCACCCCCGAGCAGAAGGTTCGCAACTTCCTCTACTACGAGCGTCGGACGGTGCGCGACTCGTCGCTGTCGGCCTGCACCCAGTCGGTGCTCGCCGCCGAGGTCGGCCATCCCGACCTGGCGCACATCTATCTGCGTGAGGCCGCGCTGATGGACCTGCACGACCTCAACGAGAACACCCGCGACGGCGTGCACATGGCCTCGCTGGCCGGCGCGTGGCTCGCCCTGGTCAGCGGGTTGGGCGGGCTGCGTGACCACGACGGTGAGCTGTCGTTCGCGCCTCGGCTCTCCAGCCGGCTGAACCGCCTGGAGTTCTCCCTCCAGTGGCGTGGGCTGGCGCTGCGGGTCGACGTCCGGCCGCACCAGACGACGTACTCACTGCGCCACGGTGGCCCGGACGACGTCGTCGAGCTGCGCCACCATGACCAGATGGTGCGGGTCACCTGCGACGAACCGGTGACGGTGCCGGTGCCGCCGGCCGAGCCCTCGGGGCCGCCGCCGGAGCAGCCGCCGGGACGGTCGCCCCTGCTCCGGCTCCCCGAGGCCAAGCAGCAGTGACGGCCGGGGCGGGAGTGTTCCCGCCCCGGCCGTCGCGCGCGTACGTCAGACCGGCTCGCCGGTCGAGGGGCGTCCGATCGCGTCCCGCGGCGCAGCCGCCTTGGGATCGTCGGGGAGGCGGGCCGAGGCGGCCTGGTCACCGAAGTCCTGGTCACCGACGTCCTGGTTGCGCGCGGCGTCCTGTTCACGCTGGGCGCGTTCGGTCATCTGCTGCTGCCGGGAAATCTGCTGCTTGGCCATCGTGATCCTCGCGATCCGTCGGGGCGCGGCTGCGCCTACACGGTCTGCGGTCTCCTCGTCGCGTACCCGGCGACCCACCCGGCAAACGCCGCGCTCCGGCCGCCTGCACCAGGTGCGTGCGATGCGTCGAGCGGGGTAACCCGACCGCAGGCGAGCACGGAGGTGCGGCATGGACGAGCAGCACGACGTGGTGACCATTCCGGTTCGGGACGCCCAACTCCCCGCCGATCTGCTGCTACCCGCCCAGCCGGTGGGTGTGGTGCTGTTCGCGCACGGCAGCGGTAGCTCCCGACACAGTCCACGCAACGTCGCGGTGGCCCGGGCGCTGAACGCCCGTGGCCTCGCGTGCGTCCTGGTCGACCTGCTCACTCCGGACGAGGAGGAGGTGGACACGCGGACGGCCGAATTCCGGTTCGACATCGGGATGTTGGCCAGCCGGCTGGCCGGGATCGTCGACTGGTTGGTGGCCGAACGTCCGGCGGGTGACGTGCCGATCGGTCTCTTCGGTGCGAGCACGGGTGCCGCCGCCGCGCTGGTGGCAGCGGCGTCCCGCGCCGACCGGGTGGGCGCGGTGGTCTCCCGGGGCGGCCGGCCCGACCTGGCGGGCACCGCGCTGGGTCAGGTGCGGTCTCCCACCCTGCTGCTGGTCGGCGGCCTGGACGAGGAGGTGCTCGCGCTCAACGAGCGGGCGCTCGCCGAACTGGGGGACGTGGGCGAGCTGTGGGTGGTGCCGGGTGCCACCCACCTCTTCGAGGAGCCCGGCACGCTCGACCAGGTCGCCGAGCACGCCGGCACCTGGTTCACCACCCGGCTGACCCGGACGACAACCGCGCCCCGCCGCGTGTGAGTGTCGGCTCTACCCCGCCGCCGGCACCTGCGAGGTGGATCGGCGGCGTTGGACGGTGTCGACGACGCGCCACAGGACGGCGGTGATCGGAACGCTGACGAAGGCGCCGGCGATGCCCGCGATGAGGGTGCCGGCGGTGACCGCCACCAGGATCACGGCCGGGTGCAGGCGTACCTGGCGCTTCATGACCAGCGGCTCCAGCAGGTTGCCCTCGATCTGCTGCACCGCGACCACGGCGGCGAGGGTGAGCAGAGCGGTCGTGGGCCCGTTGGCCGCCAGGGCCACCAGAACCGCGACCGCGCCCGCGACGGTCGCGCCGATGATCGGCACGAAGCCGCCGAGGAACGTGATCAGCGCCAGGGGCAGGGCCAGCGGCACCCGTAGCACCACCAGGGCCAGGCCGATGCCGATCGCGTCGATGGCCGCGATGATCATGGTCCCCCGGCTGTACGCGCCGAGGGTCTGCCAGCCGTTCCGGCCGGCCTCGGCCACCAGGGGTCGGTTCGGGCCGGCCATCCGGGACAGCGTCCAGTGCCACATCGACCGGCCGTCCTTCAGCAGGAAGAAGAGCAGCACCAGGGCGAGCAGCGCGGAGCCGACGACCTCGCTGGCCGTCCGGGCGCCGGACACCGGGTCCGGAGAGCTGCCGCTCAGCCCTTCCCGGGCCTGGTCGATCAGCTTGTCGAGTTGGGCCTCGCTGACCGGCAGGGTGGACGTGACGAAGTCGCGGCTCCGGTCGAGCCCCTGGGTCAGTTGCTGACTGAGCTGGTCGAACTGGCTGGCGGTCAGGTTCCACACCAGCGCTCCGACGCCCACGAGGATGCCGAGCAGCAGCAGGACGGTGAGCAGCGCGGCCAGCGCGGCCGGCAGACGCAGGCGACGCAGCCGGAGCAGCACCGGGTCCAACAGCGCGGTGAGGAAGATGGTGGCGGCCAGGGCAATGGCGAGCGGGGCCAGCAGGACGGCGATCCGACCCAGCAGGTAGAGCCCGGCGACGATCACCACCAGGCAGGCGCTCCAGAGCACCGCGGTCCGGACCAGCCAGGGCAGCCCCGCCCACGCGTGCCGCGCCCCGGCGTCACCGACGGCCGCCGTGCCGCCGGGTGCCGCCGTGCCTCCGGCCGTCGCCGCCGTGGTACCGGTTTCCTGCGCGCCGCCGGTTGTCGGCGGGACGTCCGCCCCCGGTTGGTCTGCCGTCATGTCGGCCCTCCTCGATCTCGGCGAGGTCGGTACCCGGCTGGCCGTGCGCCGACACCCGGCCGTCCGCGCGGATCGTACGCCGGCACGGGTCGATTGGTCGGGCTACGCCCGAACGGAAGGCGTTTGCGCTGTTGGGACGAGGGAACGCGTCAGGGAACTACCCGAGGAGGAGGAGCGCCGTGGGTGACTTCATGGACAAGGCCAAGGACTTCGCCGACAAGCACGACAAGCAGGTCGATCAGGGTATGGAGAAGGCCGGCGACGCGGCCGACAAGCGGACCGGCGGCAAGTACGGCGACCAGATCGACAAGGGCGTCGACCAGGCCCAGGCGCGTACCGGCGAGGGCGACCAGGTCCGCTGACCTAGGGCCTGTTGCCTGAGAACTGGCCGGCCTGCGGCTCGACCGCCCTTATGAAACAGGCCCTAGTGGACGTGTCCCGGGACGCCGAACGTTCGGCGACCCGGGACTGTCGTGTGCGGAGCGTACGTCGATCAGCGCTGCTGCTGCTCGCGTAGCTCGTCCATCGAGGTCGGTCGGTCACTCAGCGCGTCGCGCATCCGGTCGATCATCCCCGTGCCGGGGGCGAGCAGCTTGTTCGCCGGTGGGTGGTCCGGTGCGCTCGGGTGCGGGCGGGTCGGCGCGATCTTCTTGAACGCCGTCACCTTGTCGGCCAGCTCGACCATCTCCTCCCGGGCGGTGGCGGCGCGCAGCCGGGGGAAGAGGTCGTTCTCCTCGTCCTGTACGTGGTGACGGATGGTGCTGGTCAGCTGGGCCAGCAACTCGTCGAAGCGGGGGTCGGACGGGTCGACCGACTCCAGGTCCTTCATCGTGCGCTCGGCGTCGGCGTGCTCGGTGATCTCGTGGTCGGCGATCTGGTCGCCGTCGGGCAGCGCCTTGCGGGCCGTCGGATAGACGTACGCCTCCTCGGCCACGGCGTGCCGGACCAGCTCGGCGATCACCACGTCGGCGAGCTGACGGCGGTACTCGGGCGTACCCTGCCGTGTCTCCAACTCGACGAAGAGGGTCTCGACCGTACGGTGGTCGGCGACGAGGATGTCGACGACATCCTGCTCCCCGGTGCTCTGTGTACTGCTCATCTGGGCCCCTTACCGGTTGCGGATCGGTGGGTGTGTGGCCCCTGGTACCCCCCAACGATCGAGCAAACCTACGATCGCCGATGAATACGCACCCCGGTGACGGCTGGTGCCGCCGGTGCCGCTGGGAAGCGCGGGGTGCGACGGCACGATTGACCGCGCTTCCCGGGGGTAACCGCCGCCATGCCCGACGACCGTCCAGCCGCCGACCGCGACCAGTCGCGGCTCGACGAGGCCGCCGAGCGCAGCGGCCGGGCGGTCGAACGGGTGCGGCACCGCGGCGGCGAGGCCAGCCGGGTCCGTGCCCGGCAGTGGGAGGTCACCGTGGTGATCGCCGCCCAGGCCGGGCTGGCGGCGGCGCTCGCGGCCCTGATCGCCAAGCACTTTCTCGGCCCGGGGTCGCACGTCTTCGCTCCCGCCGCCGCCGTCGGTACGATCGCCACCGCCATCGGGCAGCGGGCCCGACGCACCTTCGAGCTGCTGTTCGGCGTCGGACTGGGCATCGTCATCGGCGACACGCTGCGTTTCTTCCTCGGTTCGGGACCGTGGCAGACGGGGGTGGTCGTCGGCCTGGCCATCGCCAGCGCACTGCTGGTGGCCGGCAAGGGTGGCCCGCTGGTCGGTCAGGCCGGCGGTACCGCCGTACTGATCGCTACGCTCGCTCCGATGGACCGGGGCCTGGAGGTGCCCCGGATCTTCGACGCGCTCGTCGGTGGGGTGGTCGGTCTGGTGGTGGTCGCGCTGTTGCTGCCGGTCAACCCCATGCGGGTGCTGGACCGGGCGGCGGCGCCGATTTTCACGGTCCTCGCAGAACAACTCGAGAAGCTGGGGCAGGTGCTCCGGCAGCGCGACAGCGATGGGACGAGGCACGTCCTGGAAACGCTGCGCGGCACCGAGGGGGATCTGAGTCGACTGCACGACGCGCTGAGCGGCGCGGAGGAGGTGGTGACGATCGCGCCGGCCCGTTGGCACCGCCGCCAGCAGTTCCACAGGTACGCGCGCAGCTCGGAGCACCTCGAACGGTTACTGCTGGACAGCCATGCCCTCGCCCGCTGGTCGACGACCGCCTTGCAGTACGACGAGCCGATCCCGCCGGAGCTGCCGGACGCCATCGGGCGGTTGGGAAAGGCGGTGACGAAGATGCGGGCGGAGTGCCGGACCGGCGGCGATCCACGGCGGACCCGGAAGCTGGTCGAGGAGTGCGCCGAGTTGGCCGGCCGGGCCGCCGCGAGTGGAGTCCGGTCGTTCGGCGACGCGATCGTCACCGGCCTGCGTACCGCGTCGAGCGACCTGCTCCGGGCCTGTGGCTACGACCCGGACGACGCCAACCGGATCGTGCGCCGGGCGGCCGGCGCCGGCGAGTCGGCCATCGCCCCACCGGCCCGGCGTGAGCTGCACCGCGCCCGGCCGACACGGGCTCTCCGCGCGCGTCGCCGGGCGCACCTGGCCAACCGCAGACGGCACGACCGGGCCGGCCCCTCCGCGCGGGAGAGGCCGGCCCGGTGAGCATCGGGTCAGGAGGAGTAACCGCGCTCGGCGATCCAGTTGGCGACCTTCGGCAGGCTCATCCAGTACTCGCCCAGCGCCGGGTCGGCCGGGTCGGCGACCCGGATGAGGTCTCCACCGTCGCGGTATCCGACAAGGGTCAGGTAGTGGCCGCCCTCGTACGAGTGCGGGTTGCCGTCGGTGTCCACGGTCGTGCCCTTGATGTTGGCCACCACCGGGCGGCCGGCGTCGATCGCGGCCAGTACGTCCCGGCGCAGCTGCTCGACCTGGTCGGGGCGGGCCACCGAATCACGGATCTCCGTGGTCCGGTAGTGACCGCCGGTCAGCTCGTTGAGCACTCGGGTGGTGTCGAGGGCGGACGGGGTGCCCGCCTCGGTGGTGCCGAGCAGCTTGGCCACGTCGTCCTGGGAGAGCGCCTTGCCCTGGGCCGAGAGCGCGATACGGGTCGCGGCCGGGCCGCAGTAGAAGAAGTTTGGCTGTGCCTGGTATTCGACGTCGAGGACCCGCTCGGCGCTGCGGCTGGTCTGGCTCGACGAGGACGGGGTCGCCGGCGCGGGGGCGGCCTGCGCGGCGACGGCGGGGCCGAGGGCGCAACCGCCGGCGACCAGCAGGCCGACGACGGACAGGCCACTCTTCTGCACGATCGGGTTCATGGTCGAGTCTCCGTTCGGGGGTAGCCGCCTCCGTGGCGGTCTCGGCCGTGGTTACCGGGGACGTAACGGCCCTGCTCCGGCCGGCATTCCGCTGCCGGCTGCCGTTGCGGGCGTCGTGACCTGGCGTAACGGCCGCCGAGGGTGGGGGATTCCGCGCGCAGGGTGGCTCACGTTCGCGGCCCACCAAAGAGCCACAAACCCGACATACGCCGTGACAGACGTCAGAGGCTGCCGAGTAGTCCCGTCACGGTGATCTCGAGGACCACCCGCTCCGGATTCGGGCGCGCGGTCCGATAGCGCTCGGCGTACCGGCGCTCCGCCTCCGCGACGGAGGCCCGGTCCGATCGGAGCACCGCCCGGCCCTCGATCGTCAACCAGCGTCGGCCGTCCACGTGGCAGACGGCCACCGGAGTGCCCTCCGGGCCGGCGGCGGCCACCTGCCGAGCCTTGCGGGACGTGCCGGAGGTGATCACGCGGGCCAGCCCGGCCACCGGATCGAGGGTGACTCCGACGGGTACCACGTGCGGGGTGCCGTCGGCGCGCAGGGTGGTCAGCGTCGCGAGGTGCCGCTCCGCGCAGAACGCCGCCACCCGGTCGTCGTGGACGTCCAGTCGATGATCACCGGCCACGTGCGTCCTCCGTCGTGTGCGCCAAACCTGATCATCGTACGGAGCGGGTGCGGTCCGGGGTCGACGGACCGTCCGGCTGCCCGGGCAGACTACGGCCCGCCGCCCGGCGCTTGTGGACGAGTCGCGTGAGGTAGATCAGCGCGCCGGCCAGGACGCCCATGTCGTCCAGGTAGATCGGGTCCGGGAGGATGTCCACCGGGAAGATCGTGTAGATCAACGCTCCGTAGAAGGCCACCTTGCCGCCCGCGCCGAGCCCGGTGAGCAGCCGCCTCGTACGCACCACACGCACCGCCAGCACCACCGCGCCGACCAGTGTGGCGAGCGCCAGGATGCCGGCGATCACCACGAGGACCCACGACTGTCGGGACATGCCGTCACGCTAACCCACCGACGCCGAGCCGGCTCGGAACGCTCGTCCCGCGCGGATCGTGCGAGTCGCTGCTCTGGGTCAGAACGCCGGCACCGCCGCCCGACCACGGGCGACCACCGTATTCTCCCGGGTCTGCTCGACGGCTGGCCGGAGGACCTCGCTGAGCGGCAGCACCGAGGCCGACTCCGCCGTGCGCCGTCCGGTTGCCGCGTGGGCCTCCGCCCGGAGACTGCGGGCCGCCGCCACGGCCAGCTCCGCGGCGCGCCAGGTTGCCTGCTCGGTCTCCACGGCGCTGGCGTGCTTGGCCGCCAGGTTGTCGCGGACGGCCCGTTGCAGCACGAGTTCCTGCTCGACGGGGTGCAGCCGCGGATCCCAGCCGTCCCGGTGGGCGAAGACGTCACTGAGTTGCTCCACCGACAGTTCCCGCCGCCAGTACGCGTCCAGCGCGGCCCGGTGCAGGTAGCGCTCGCGGTCGGCGTACTCGGCGGGTGTCCGGGCGGTCTGCGGCAACGGCATCGCGGCTGCAGCGCCGAGCCGCCGTACACCCGCCTCGGCCGCCTCCAACGCCTGCCAGGCGGCCTCGACGGTCTCCTGCGCGGCCACCCACTCGGCCCGTCGGCGCTGGGCGGTGGCGGCAGCGCGTTCGGCGGCCACCGCGATCTCCTGCGCGTAGCGGCGCTGTTCCCGCTGCTCCTGCGCCTGTTCGAGATGGCTGGGCATGGCCGCGTCGCGGATGCGGGCGGCCGGGTCGAGGCGGAGGCGGCCGGGTCGTACCAGGAGCGCGGCGACGGCGAACACGACCACCCCGAGCAGGCTCAGCCAGATGGCGGCGGCCCGGGGTACGTCGGGCAGGACGGCGGAGAGGACGGTCTGCATGATCAGCACCTCGCGGTCGAATGACGGTGTCGAGGGATGGGTCCCGACCGGAACGGCCCGTCGCTTCGACGCGTCGGACTCGGGTGGTCGGGGTGGGCTGTTCCGATGGCGGGCCGGGGCGCAGAGCCGAGCTGGCGTGCCCGAACGGGTGCGGCTGCGCGTCGGGCACCCGGACGACGACCCGGAGATGGGTCAGACGAAGCGGCGGGTGACCCGGCGGACCGGGGTCAGCGCGCGGGAGGCCCGCGTCGGGGCGGGGTGCCCCGACCGGGCATGCCAGCCGGCGCGTGCTCCGTGCCCCCGAAGACCGGGCCGGCCGGTGCGACGGTGTCTGCGTCGGCCGGCGCGGCAGGGGCCGGCTGGCTCGTACGCTCGGTGGTCGGTGCGGCTTCGGGTCGGACGGTGTCCACCCGGCTGCTCACGGCGGTGGGGCGCAGTTGCGCCTCCGCGGGCGGGGTGGCGGCGAGGGCGCCGCCGAGACCGACCGCGAGCACCAGCGCGGTGACCGCCAGCCGGGTCAGCTCCCGTAGCGACCGCAGCACGGCCCAGCGGGCCGGGCGGACCACAGCTACGGACGACACCCGACCAACCTATCGCCCGGCGCGGCGCGACGCAGCACGACGGTGGGCACAACCGGGGTGACCAGGACCACCGCCGACACTGTGGACGGTCCCGACCCGGGGTCGGGCGGCGGGCCGAAAAACGTGACCCCGCCGGAACGGGTCCGACGGGGTCACGTGGGGTCGTCTGCGGTGGCCGGCGTTCAGCTCCCGGTGCCGAGCACCGGCGGCGCGGCGTCCCCGCCGTCGCCCCACACCATCTCGTCCTCGGTCAGCCAGGTCAGCCGGTCGTCGGACTCGTCATCCTCGGCACGGCCCTGACCGCCGAGCACTCCGGGACGACCGTTGCCCGTCCGGCCGGCTGCGGCGGCCCGACCGGGCTCACCGCGCCGGCCGTCGATGCTCCGCCCGACGCCGCTGGCCGAACGGTTCTCCGCCCCGGCGGCGCCACCGGTCGGCCGGGTCGACGTGGTGGGAGTGCTGCTGGAACCGGCGAGCGCGGAGGTGCGCAGAACCCCACCGGCCGGCGCACCGCCGGGTGCCCCGAAGAGCAGGCTCGGGCCGCCTCCGGCGCTCGCGGGCATGGTGGTCGGCCCGGACAGGCCGGCCAGCCCGGCCGCCCCGCCGGCGAGCAGAGCCCCGCTGACCAGCGGGTCCGCGCCGGCTAGGGAGGTGGTGCCCTCCGCGTCGCCGGCGGAGCCGTCCGGCCCGATGACCACGACCGACGTGCCGCCGTCATGGCCGGGAACGGAGTCGCCCCCGGCGGTCGGCGGAGGAGCCACGCCCTCGGGTGTCGCGATGGTCGCGTCGCCCCGGTGCGCGGTGAGACCGGTGGCGGTCGGAGCGCCCGACGGCGTCGTGCTGGCCGGGCCGCTGCGTGGCGTCGGCCGGTCGTCGTTGACCGTGCGCGGCAACTCCACGTCCGGCGGACGGGGGTCCACCACCCGTTCGTAGGCGGAGAGGTCGTAACCGGCGGCCAGCTCGGCCACGAGGTTCACCATCCGCTGGTGGGCCTTCTCCTGCTCTTCCTTGTCCTGCTGGTGGCCCATGATCCCGCCGACCACCGCGCCGGGCAGGCCGAAGGCGGAACCCTTGAGCACGCCCGAAATGGCCTGGTCGTTGTCGTCGGTCTCCTCGGGACTCTCCGCCTTCTTGTGCGCGGTGCGCAGTTGGCCGGCCATCATGGTCAGACCCTGCTTCACGCCGGACATGCCCTCGCCCAGGCTGTCGGAGTGGTCGACGATCAGCGCCAGCCGGCGCTGGAACTCCCGGCCCGCCGGGCCCGTCCAGGTGTTGCCGAGCTTCTCGAGGTCGCCGCTCAACTCACGCCCGAGGCCGTCCAGGATGCCCTTGAGGGCGGCCCACTGGGCGGCGACCCCTTCGATCTGCTCCGGCTTGCCGACCATCACCGCGTCGTACAGCTCCTGGTGGCTCCGACCCTGGTAACGCTGGGTGTACTCAGACACGCCCATCCCCCTTCGGCTGCAACGCCCGGTCGACCCCGGTCAGCGCGGCGGTGATGTCGGTGGCGTTGGCCGCGTTCCGCGCCTCGGCGGTGCGGTAGTTGGCGAGGATGGTGCCGGTGGCCTGCTGCGCCGCCTGCACCGCCTGCCGGAGCCGCTCAGCCTGCTCCACGTACGACTGGTGGACCTCGCTGTAGCGGCGCGAATTCTGGGTCGCGTCATCGAACGAGCCCAGGGCCGGCGGAGTGCACTGCATCTCGGTGTTGAGCTTGCGCAGCACCGACTCGGCCTGACTCAGCCGCAACGCGAGGTGCTGGTGGAAGTCCTCAAGGGACAGCAGGTCGACTTCCGTACGCCCGGTCATGGCAACATCCCCGTCGTTCTGGTTGACAACCGTCAGCGGATCCAGGTTAGTCCACCTCCGCGAGCCGGGGCGACCCGTATGAACGGCTCAGTCGTCGGTGCCGGTCGATACCTCGGGGGCTCAGCCGCCGGTGCCGTCACTCGCCGGGGTGCTCGTGTCGGGCGTCGGCGAACTGGACGGCGAGGGCGGCTGTGACGGCGGGGTGGTCGCCCCCGCGTCACCCGGCGCGAACTGCGCGAGCGCGGACTCCTGGTCCAGGGTCGGCCCGGTCGGGATCAACGCGAGCAGCGAGCCGGGCACCGCCAGCGGGGTGACCCCGTCGTAGCCGAGGGCGGACCGCGCCTCGGGCGAGCCGAGCGGGTACCGGACACCCTGGGGGCTGATCAGGTAGACCGTCGTGCCGGCGGCGCCGGAGCCGCTGGTCCCGGCGCCGGGCGCAGCCTGGGCCAGTACGCCCTTGCCGCCGGGCAGCAGCACCGACTCGGCCGTGCGCACCGCGTCCCGGGCGCCCTGGCGTACGGGCACCGAACCCGGCTCGGTGCCCGCCAGCTCCGCCGGCACCCGGTCGAAGACCTCCAGCGTGGTGGTCGGCGGGCCACCGGCGGCGCCCTCCCGGTAGGTCGCGCAGAGCAGCGTCTGTCCGGCCCGGGCCGGATACAGGGTCGGCAGCGTCCTCGGCATCCCGTCCGCGTCCACCCGCTGCTCCGTCAGGAGACGCCCGGCCTGATCGGGCGTGATGTCGGTGATCCGACCGCCGCCACTGATGAGCAGCAGCGCGGTTATCTCACTGATCGAGACGAGACCCTCGCGCGCCAGCACGTAGTGCTGACCGGCCGCCTGGAAGACCTGGCCGATGGTGGCGGGCCGGCCGGCCACGCTCAACCCGCTGCGCTCACCCAGGCCGGGCAGCGACGGCTTGCGCAGCGGCGGTCCGGCCGGTACGGCGTTGAGGAGCTGCTGCCCGACCGGCAGCGGCGCCGTACCCGTCATCCGCAGCGCCGCGACGGCCTGGTCACCGCCCCGCACCTCCAGCCGGGAGTTGGCGGCGAGCAGGTGCCGCTGACCGTCCACGGTGACCAGAACCGCGCGGTCACCGAGCGGCGTGCCGCCGGGCAGCGCCCGATTGATCACGACGCGGGTGGTGGAGTGACGCGGGTCGACGGGGTCGGGCACGTCGCAGACCGACCACGGCAGGCCCGTCAACGACTTGCGGTCCGGCAGCGCGTCCGGCGCCCCGACGATGCCGACGGTGCGGCCGCGTGGCCGGTCCCGCAGCGACGCCTGCGACATGGTGCGCACCGTGGGGTCCGGCTCGTTCAGGATCAGCCGCGCCGAGGTGTAGTTGAGCGTCGGGTGCAGCTGACCCTGGGCGTACACGTAGGTGGCGCCGGTCTCCCGCTCGATGACCAGCGTGTTCTCGTCCAACGGTGCGGTGTTCCCGGTCAGCTGGCCGTACGCGCCCACGCCGCCCAGGACCACCGCGGCGGCGATAACGCTGCCGATGACCGCCATGCCGAGCCGTCGCATCGGCAGGTTGGTGGTCTCCGGATCACCCGACAGCAGCGCGGAGACGATCCGGCGGGTGACGAAGCGGTACGCCTGCACCTGATCGCGGCGGGTCCGCATGACTTACCTCCGGCGGGGTGGATCCGCGACGATGTCCTCGGGGTGCCGTCGCGGGCTTCCCTACGATAAGGGGCCGACGGCCGGTCCTCGGGGCCACCGCCGGACCACCACGGCTCAGGGCCGTACCGTCCAGGAGGGACAGTCAGCGATGACGCAGGTTCAGGCGCCACCCGCGGATGCCGTCATGCGGCCGTCCGGTGTTCCGGCGCGGGTCACCCCTGCGGCCGACCGGCCGGGCCGGGGGCGCATCGGTCCGGTGCTGGTCGGGCAGCTCGTCGTACTCGAGGTCTGTGCCGTCGCCGTCTGGGCCGCGACGGCCGGTCCGACCTGGCTGCTCGCGACGGTGGCTGTCGTGGCGGCGGTGGTCGTGCTGTCCGCGTTCGCCCGGCGCGGTGGTCGCTGGTGGTTCGAGGACGTGTTACTGCGCCGCCGGATGCGTCGCCGTCGTGAACGGGCCGCCGCGGCCCTGGCCGGCGGTGCGGCCGCGGACCCTCGGCTGGCCGCGCTGGCTCCCGAGCTGGGCGTGATCGAGCTGACCGACCGGGGCACCCGGCTGGGCATCGGGCAGGACGACCAGGGTTGGTTCGCGGCGGTCGCGTTGCAGCCGGCCACCGGCGCCGCGGTCGGCTCGGTGGAGGCGTCGACGGTCGACCGCGCGTTGCGGGTGCTCGCGGAGTTCTCGGCGCCGGTCTCCCGAGCCCAGGTGGTCGCGCACACCCTGGTCTGGTACCCGGCTGCGGGCGCGCCACCGGCCGCACACCGGACCGTGTGGGTGGCGCTGCGGCTCACGGTCCGCGACGCACGGGTCGAGACGGTGAGCCGGGGCGGCGGTCTGCCGGGCGTCCACCGCACGCTGGCGGCCGGGATCGGCCGGTTGGGCAAGGCGTTGACGGCGGCCGGGCTGGCCCACCGGCCGCTGGGCCGCGACGAGCTGCGCGCAGCGGTGGTCTCGGCTGCCGGACTGGACCTGGTGCCGGAGCCACCGGCGGAGACCTGGTCGGGGTTGCGTGGCGGCGGCTGGACGCACCGCTGCCTGACCCTGCGCGGCCGGCCGGGCGCGCCACTCGGCCCGCTGGTGGACGCGATCACCGCCACGTCCGCGCCGTCGCACACGGTGGCGGCGGCGGTGTCGCCCGACGGGCGTGTGGCGGCCCCGCTGCTGCGGGTCGCGGCCATGGACAACCACGTCGAGGCCCTGGTCAAGGTCGTCCGGGACATGGCGCACCGGGCCGGTATGCCGGCCCGGCCGATGGACGGCCAGCACGGGCCGGGTGTCTACGCCAGCGCGCCGGTCGCCTCGGCGCTCGGCGGCGTCGCCCGCCGGCAGCCCCGCTGACCGTTCCTTCCGGGCCCGATCCGGCAGGCGCATCAACCTGTAGTCAGCCGCCCAGGAAATCTGGTCTCCAAAGACTAGATTTTCTGGGCGAGGTCAGTTAATGTTTCCCTCGTTGACGACGAAGATCGGTTGAAGACGCCGACGTGACAGGCCGAGCGTCGAAGCAAGGCCCGGATGTTGTCGGGCCCGCTCGGTAACCGCGGTGGAACCACATCACCGCGTGCAAGACGGCACGTGCACGACAAGACCTTGACGTAACTCCAGGTCAGGGCGCCGCAGGCAGGGCCGATGCAGTGTTCGGGGCTCCGCCTGACGCAGCAGGGATCCGCCGCACATGCTCGGGGCCAGGAAGTCGCGTGGGGTTCCGGCATCGACGGATAGCACGGTAGATAGGTGAAAGCAGAGGAAAGGGAGGGTTTGACGCCGTTGGATCGCCCGCCGTCGGGACGTAGTTCCAGTTCTGCGGTGGACACCGTAATCACTTTGAACGCGAGGTGGTCTCCGGTCACGCTTATGCGATCCTCGCACCGCCTGCTGGTAGCGGCAGGCGGTGCGGAAACGAGAACCCGACGAACCTGTCGGTAGATGGTGTATTCAACCCGTAACCCTGGGCCCCGGCGCGACACGCGCCGGGGCCCTCGTTCACGAAGAAGGAATGAATGGCCCAACCCGACGACATGCTCAACGATGACGACTACCCCGCCTACACCATGGGCCGCGCCGCCGAGATCGTCGGCGCCTCGCAGGATTTCCTACGGCGCCTCGACGAGGCGAAACTGATCGTCCCGTTCCGCTCCGCCGGCGGCCACCGCCGCTACTCCCGATACCAGCTGCGCCTGGCCGTACGAGCCCGGGAGATGGTCGACCACGGCACCGCTCTGGAAGCCGCCTGCCGGATCATCATTCTCGAAGATCAGCTGGAAGAGGCCCTTCAGCACCACCGCGACCACGTATGCCGCCAGCAGGGCGGCGCCGCCTGAGCCCCACGCCGCACGGTCCTTCTCGGGGCGGAGAAGGACCGTCTGCCGCCCCGGCGGCAGAACGAGATCAACGGGCGGTCGAGGTCTTCGCTGAAAACTACGGCCGTCCCGTCAGGGGCGCAGGTGGACGATCCAGTCGTACATGCCGCAGACCCAGACGGCGAGCGGCACCAACGCGATGATCAGCAGGATCTCGACGATGTCGAGTAGCCGACCCCACACCGGTGAGATCCGCTTGCCGGCGACGGACAGGCCGTAGATCAGGCTGACCACGGCCGCCAGCAGCAGTCCGCCGAGGATCAGGCCGAGCCGGACCGCAAGCGCGCCGCCCGCGAAGGTCGCGGCGGCCGCCAGGCCCAGCCCGACGGTGCCGGCGAGCAGCACCGGAACACGCTGCGCCCGGCCCAGCAGCGGACGCGCCCGCAGCAACGACAGCAGGGCCAGCACCAGACACAGCAGCACGGCCGCCAGCCTGCCGTCCAGGGCCAGCACCAGCTCCGCGCCGAGGACCAGCAACGACAACGTCCACAGCAGAGCGGTGAGGAACGCGTCGGCGCGGTCGCTGCGCTCGAGCACCCGCCGCCCGTCCACCGTCTCGCTGTCGGTCTTCAGGTCGTCCGGACCGGTGGGGATCGACGGCACCGGCAGGCGGGCCAGCCGGTAGGCCACCATCGGCAGCGCCGGCACCAGGCCGAAAGCGACCGCCGCCACCACCGCGGCACCGGCCGCGGCGTCGATGCCGAGGAGCAGGCAGAGCAGCGCGCCCACGCCGGCCCCCGCGCCGAGGCCGATCGCGGCGAAGAAGAGGGGGTACCGGTCGTCACCGACGGCCAGCACGGCCACCGCACCGGCGACCACCACGGCGGTCGCCGCGAGCAGGACGTGTGGGCTGGCCAACTCGGTCAGCTTCCGGTCCCCGGCGAGCAGCAGCAGGCCACCGGTACCCGCGTAGAGCAGCCCGGCCATCGCCAGCACCGAGCCCGTGCGGCTGTCGCCCATGGCCCGGGCGAGCACCGCCGCGCCGACCAGCAGCGCCACCGCGACCAGCAGGGCGGCCAGCGCCGCGGGCAGGTGCGGAGGGCCGGTGAACAGGGCCGCCACCGCGCCCGCGCCGAACGCCGCCGCGGCGAACAGCACGGCGAACGACCGGGTCGCGTCGACCTGCCAGGAGCCGGGCCGTTGCGTGGTGGCGGTGGCGACCGCGTCCACCACGTCGTCGAAGACGATCTCCGGGGCGGCGGCGGAGCGCGGGTTGAAGTACAGCACCTCGCCGTCGCGGACACCGAGCTGCGCGGCGGTACGACCACCGTCCAGAGGGGCAGCGCCGAGGCGGGACAGCGCCCAGCCGCCGTGCCGTACCCCGTCGTCGGCCAGGTCCTCCCCCGCGTAGCGCAGCAGGGTGGGCAGCAGGTCGGCCATCGGTACGTCCGACGGCAGCGCCAGGTCCATCCGGGTACGGGGGGCCACAATGGTGATCCGGCTCAGACCGCCGGTCGCCGACTTCGTAGCCACAGTGGCCTCCTGGTGTCCATCTATGATCAGCGGGCCGCGGCGCATCGGTGCGGGTGCACCGCGCCCACGGGAGATTACCTACGATGACGGGCACGTACAGTGCCCACCCGCGAGCTTCACGTCGCGTCGGCACGACGGCAGGGCCGCTTCTGGGGAGGAGACAGCCGTGAGCACGGTGGTGTTCCGCCGACCTCCGCGTCAACCGGGGCCGGCGTTGCCGCGTGGCGAGGTGGTGCTGGAGTCCCCGCCCGAGCTGCCCGAGCAGACACCGCGCGGGATGGGGCAGCTGCTCATGATCCTGCCGATGGTCTGCGGTGTCGGCGCGATGGCGTTCCTCTACGCCGGCCGGGGCAGCGGCATGATGACGTACGTCGCCGGTGGCCTGTTCGGTGTGTCGATGCTCGGCATGGCCATCGGCTCGCTCAGCAACGGCGGCAACGACAAGGCCGAGCTGAACGCCGACCGCCGCGACTACATGCGTTACCTGGCGCAGATGCGCAAGCGCACCCGTCGTGCGGCTGCCCAGCAGCGGGACGCGATGGACTGGCGGCACCCCGAGCCCGACGCGCTCTGGTCGATCGCGGCGTCCCGTCGGCTGTGGGAGCGTCGGATCACCGAGCCGGACTTCGGCGAGACGCGGATCGCGTTGGGCCCGCAGCGGCTCGCCGTGGAGATCGTCCCGCCGGAGACCAAGCCGGTCGAGGACCTGGAGCCGATGAGCGCCATCGCGCTGCGCCGGTTCGTCCGCGCGCACACCACGGTGCCCGAACTGCCGACCGCACTGTCGGTCCGCGCGTTCAGCCGGGTGGTGCTGCGCGGTGACCGGGAGCCGGTGCTCGACCTGACGCGGGCGGCCCTGGGCCAGCTCGTGACCTTCCACGCCCCCGACGACCTGGTGATCGCCGTGGTCGCCGCGCCCGACCGGCAGCCGGTCTGGGAATGGGTGAAGTGGTTGCCGCACGCCCACCACAGTGGCCGGACGGACGCCGCCGGAGCGCGTCGTCTGGTCTTCGCCAGTCTGGCCGAGGCCGAGGCGTCCCTCGCCGCCGAGCTGGCCGGGCGACCCCGCTTCGCGGCCGAGGCGAAGCCGCTGACCACCGCGCCGCACCTCGTCGTGGTGGTCGACGGTGGCGAGATCTCCCCGACCTGCCAACTGGTGGGTCAGGGTCTGCTCGGCGTCACCCTGATCGACCTGTCCGGGACGGTGCCGCGCGACGCCGGCCGCTGGTTGCTCTGCCTGGACGCGGGCGACGGCAACGCGCTCGACCTCATCCGGGGCAATTCGACCTCGCGCCTCGGCCGTCCCGACCGGCTCTCCGCCGAGGCGGCCGAAGGGCTGGCCCGGCAGATCGCGCCGTACCGGCTGTCGCAGCAGCAGACCAGCAACGACGAGCCGCTGGCCCGCAGCATGGAGCTTCCGGACCTGCTCGGTGTCGGCGACGCCGCGGCGGTCGACGTGCACCAGACGTGGCGGCCGCGCGGTCACCGCGACCGGCTGCGCATCCCGCTGGGTGTCGGCCCGGACGGCAACGTGGTCGAGCTGGACTTCAAGGAGTCCGCGCACGAGGGCATGGGCCCGCACGGCCTGGTCATCGGCGCGACCGGTTCCGGCAAGAGCGAACTGCTCCGTACGGTGGTGGCCGCGCTCGCGGTGACCCATTCGTCGGAGGAGCTGAACTTCGTCCTGGTGGACTTCAAGGGTGGCGCGACGTTCGCCTCGTTGGAGGCGTTGCCGCACACCAGCGCGGTGATCACGAACCTGGCGGACGAGTTGCCGTTGGTCGACCGGATGCGCGACGCGCTCGCCGGTGAGATGGTGCGTCGGCAGGAGTTGCTGCGGGCGGCGGGCAACTATGTCTCGCGGTTCGAGTACGAGAAGGCGCGTGCGGCTGGGGAGCCGTTGGCGCCCATGCCGAGCCTGTTGATCATCTGTGACGAGTTCAGCGAGTTGTTGGCCGCGAAGCCGGACTTCATCGACCTGTTCGTGATGATCGGCCGGTTGGGTCGGTCGTTGGGTGTGCACCTGTTGCTGGCCTCGCAGCGGCTGGAGGAGGGCAAGCTGCGGGGTCTGGACACCCACCTGTCGTACCGGATCGGGTTGCGGACCTTCTCAGCCGTGGAGAGCCGGATCGTGCTCGGCGTACCCGACGCGTACGAGCTGCCGAGCGCGCCGGGACACGGTTACCTGAAGACGGACACCAACACCATGCTGCGGTTCCGGGCCGCGTACGTCTCGGGGCCGTACCGGGCGCCCGGCCAGCAG
The DNA here is from genome assembly GCF_050942905.1 of Micromonospora sp. CA-246542. Lineage (NCBI taxonomy): Bacteria > Bacillati > Actinomycetota > Actinomycetes > Micromonosporales > Micromonosporaceae > Micromonospora > Micromonospora sp. CA-246542. The sequence continues at coordinate 591,331 of NZ_CP192040.1, forward strand.
GCCTCCGCGTCGCAGGCCCTCGTGCAGCGTCGGATCGTGCCGTACGGGGTCAACTTCATCCCCGCGCAGGTTCCGCAGGTGTCGGTGGACACCGCGCCGGAGCCGGAGCAGCCGGCCGACGGCAAGGCCGTGGCGATGCTGGACGTGCTGATCGAGCAGCTCAAGGGGCGGGGCCGACCGGCGCACCAGGTGTGGCTGCCGCCGCTGGCCGACCCACCGGGCCTGGGCGAGCTGCTCGGCCCGCTGGCCGTCGACCCGACCTACGGGTTGTGTACGGCGTCCTGGCCGGGCCGGGGACGGCTGACGGTGCCGGTCGGCGTGGTCGACCGCCCGTACGAGCAGCGCCGCGATCCGATGATGGTCGAGCTGGCCGGCGCGGGCGGCAACGTGGTCATCGTCGGCGGTTCGCTCAGCGGCAAGAGCACCATGCTGCGGTCGCTGCTGGCCTCGTTGGCGCTCACCCACACGTCCCGCGAGGTGCAGTTCTTCTGTCTGGACTTCGGCGGTGGCGCGCTGCGCAGCCTGGAACGGCTGCCGCACATGGCCGGGGTGGCCGGGCGACGGGACGTCGAGGCGGTACGCCGCACGGTGGCCGAGGTGGTCGCGGTGCTGGACGACCGGGAGACACGCTTCGCCCAGCACGGCATCGACTCGGTGGCGAGCTACCGACGTCGGCGGGCGGCCGGCGAGTTCGCCGACGACCCGTTCGGCGACGTGTTCCTGGTGGTGGACGGCTGGAACACGCTGCGCCAGGACTACGAGGAGCTGGAGCAGACCATCACGACGCTCGCCAACCGGGGCCTCGGCTTCGGGGTGCACGTCGTGCTCACGGCGGTGCGGTGGGCGGAGATCCGGATCAACATGCGGGACCTGCTCGGCACCAAGCTGGAGCTGCGCCTCGGCGACGCCGCCGAGTCCGAGATCGACCGGCGCTCGGCGATGAACGTGCCGGAGAAGTCGCCCGGTCGCGGCCTGACCCGGGACAAGCTGCACTTCCTGACGGCCATCTCGCGGATCGACGGTCGGCGCGACATCGAGGACCTGAGCGAGGCGTCGGTCGCGCTCGCCGGGCACGTGGCGGCGAACTGGCCGGGGCGTCCCGCGCCGAAGGTACGGCTGCTGCCGCGCCGGCTGCCGGTGCCCGAGCTGGCGCGCATCATCGACCGGTCGGCGCCCGGCCTGCCGATCGGGGTCAACGAGTCGGCGCTCGCGCCGGTCTACCTGGACCTGGCGAACGAGCCGCACCTGACCGTCTTCGGCGACGCCGAGTGCGGCAAGACCAACCTGCTGCGGCTCATCGCCCGGGGCATCACCGAGCGGTACACGCCCGCCCAGGCCCGCCTGGTGATCGCCGACTACCGGCGTGGCCTGCTGGGCGCGGTCGAGGGCGATCACCTGCTCGACTACGCGCCGTCCAACCAGGCGTTCGCGCAGGGGCTCGCCTCGATCCGCAGCGCGCTGTCCAACCGTCTTCCGGGCCCGGACGTGACCACCGCCCAGCTGCGGGACCGCAGCTGGTGGAAGGGTCCGGACCTGTACATCCTGGTCGACGACTACGACCTGGTCGCCTCCGGCGGCAGCAACCCGCTGAGCGCCCTGCACGAGCTGCTGCCGCAGGCCCGGGACATCGGCCTGCACCTGATCATCACCCGCCGGGTCGGCGGGGTGGCGCGGGCGCTCTACGAGCCGGTGCTGCAACGCCTGCGTGAGCTGGACTCGCCCGGCCTGCTGATGTCCGGCAACCGGGAGGAGGGCGCGGTGTTCGGCACGTTACGTCCGAGCCCGCAGCCACCTGGTCGGGGCACACTCGTGCGGCGGCGCGACGGTCAGCAGCTCATTCAGACCGCCTGGTCCGAGCCGGCCTGATCGAGCCGTCCGGGTGGTCCGTACGGGTCGTCCCACCGGTCCGATCCACCATCATCCATCGAACCGCCCCGGTCAGGGCTGCGGTGGCTGGACGGATTCCGCTACCGTCTCTGGTGGAGTGTCCGTCGGTGGGGTGTTGCTGCCTTGCCGCGGGGGAGGGGCGCGGCAAAGCCGCAGCCACACAACATGACGGAAGGGTGTGAAGCATGGCGTTCGAGGTCTCAGCTGCGAGTCTGCATACTGCCGCGAGTGACGTGCGGTCCACGCGCAGCGAGGTCGACGGTGAGCTGAAGAAGCTGTGGAACGTGGTCGACGACCTGGCCATGGCGTGGAAGGGTCAGGCGTCCACGGGGTTCCAGTCGCTCATGACTCGCTGGAACGAGGACACCGTGAGTCTGCTGACCGCGATGGACAACATCGCGGACCTGCTCGACAAGTCGGGTACGACGCACCAGGTCAACGACGAGGAGCAGCAGCAGATGCTGGACAAGTTCCACTCTGCTCTCAACCCGTGATCCGTAGCCAGCAGAGGAGGAAGTCGTGACGATCAAGGTTGACTACGCGGTCCTCGAGAGCAGCAACCAGCAGATGCAAGCCATCTCGAAGACCATCGACGAGAAGCTGGACACGCTGCGGTCGATGCTGTCCAAGCTCGAGTGGGAGGGCGAGGACCGCACCGCCTACGAGCAGCACCAGGCGAAGTGGGACTCGTCGGTCCGGGACATCAACCGGATCCTGAACGAGATCGGTGGTGCCGTCGGCATCGCCCGCGAGAACTACGTCTCGACCGAGATGAGCAACTCCAAGGTCTGGGGCTGACACAATCACCGATGCGGCTCCGGTCCGGCTCGACCGGGCCGGAGCCGCATCGTGTTGACGTCGGCGGGATACGGGAGAGCGATGCGTACGGGGAAGCCTTTCCGATCGACACGGGCCGTGGGCGCGGCCGCGTTGGCGCTCTGCGCCGCGCTGGCCCCAGCGGTGACCGTCGCACCGGCACCGGCCCAGGCCGCTGACACGGTCCGTGGCCTCCAGTGGTACCTGGATTATCTCAAGATCCCCGCCGCGCACCAGATCACCAAGGGCGCGGGTGTCACGGTCGCCGTCGTCGACGCTGGAGTCGAAGCAGATCATCCCGACCTGCGTGGCCAGGTGCTCGCGGGGCACGGCACCAACGTCACGGCCGCCCGGGACGGCCGGCGTGACGACGACAAGGAGAAGGGGCACGGCACCTCGATGGCCGGCATCATCGCCGGGCGCGGCGGTGGCGCGACGCACGAGTTGGGCATCGCCCCGGCCGCGAAGATCCTCCCGGTCTCGATGGGTGCCAGGTCGAGCACCGACGACGTGGTCCTGGGTATCCGGTGGGCGGCGGACAACGGTGCCGACGTCATCAATCTCTCGCTGAGAATCGCGCAGCCGGTGGCTCCTCCCGAACTCGTGGACGCCATCAACTACGCGTTGAGCAAGAACGCCGTGGTGGTCGCGTCTGCGGGCAACATCGAGCAGGGCGACCGCGAGGTCACCGCGCCGGCCAACATCCCCGGCGTCATCGCCGTCTCCGGGTTCGACAAGCGGGGCGGTTTCTTCGCTGGCTCGGTGCAAGGCCCGGAGACCGTCATCGCCAGTCCGATGGAGAGCATCATCGCCCCCGCGCCCAAGGTGGTCTCGCCGAACGGCTACTCGCTGAGCAGCGGCACCAGTTCGGCGGGCGCCATCATCTCGGGTGTGGTGGCGCTGATCCGCGCGAAGTATCCGAAGCTCGACGCGCCCAACGTCATCAGCCGCCTTATCGAGACCGCCCGCGACGCCGGTCCCGCCGGTCGGGACCCGCAGTTCGGCTTCGGCCGGGTCGACCCGGTCGCCGCCCTGACCCGCTCGGTACCCACCGTGACGGCGAACCCGCTGCTGGAGGGCGAGGCCGCCGGTCCGACCCGCCCCGGCGGCGCTGACAAACCGGGTGACGACGACGGCCCGGCGGTCGAGTTCGGCGTCTCGAACAAGGCCGGCGCGATCGTTCAGGCAGCGCTCTGCCTCGGCGTACCGATCATCGGGTTGATCGTGCTGTTCGTGGTGTTGCGACGCCGCAAGCGGCGCACGCCGCCGGCGGCCGTCGGTCCGTACCCGGGTGCACCCGGCATGCCGCCACCCGGCTGGCCCGCCACCCAGCCACCACCGGCCGGCTACGGCCCGCCGCCGGGCCAGCCCGGCCCGGGGTATGGCCCGCCGCCGGGCCAGCCCGGCCCGGGGTATGGCCCGCCGCCGGGCCAGCCCGGCCCGGGGTATGGCCCGCCGCCGGGCCAGCCCGGCCCGGGGTACGGCCCGCCGCCGGGCCAGCCCGGCCCGGGGTACGGCCCGCCGCCGGGCCATCCCATCCAGGGTTATCCGCCGGCGCCGAGCGCTCCGGCGACACCGCCGGCCGGGGCCGGCTGGCCGGGCTCGGGCCCGCCGTCGCCGGGCCCGCACCAGCAGCAGTGAGCGCACACCACCAGTCAGGGTTTCGGGGAGGGGACCGATGACGGACGACAGGACCACCCAGCCGGAACGGTACGTGAACGACGACCTCTACATCCCGGTTCCGGTGGGCGGGATACCGACGTCGGGCCTCGCCGTGACCGGCCTCGAACTCGACAACGTCAACCACGCCGCCACGCCGGAGGGCCTGATCGCCGCGCCCGGTGAGGCCGGCGTCAAGACCGAGTGGGACGCGACCAGCCTGGACTCGGCCATCACCTGGCTGGAGACCCACGCCGCGTACCTGAACAAGCTCAGCTACGACATGGTCGACATCCAGGACCTGATGGGTGGGGCGGCCGGCGGCGTGGCGGGTGGGGCCGGCGGCCAGCCGAGCCCGCTCGGGGGGTTCGACTGGGCGGCCCGGCTGGCCGCCAAGCACCAGGGGCTCTACCAGGGCACCGAGTCCGGTGTCCGCAAGCTCTCGCAGAGCCTGTACGACGCGGCGGAGGCGCTGCGTCAGGTCAAGCAGAACTACGAGACGGCGGAGGAGCAGAACAGGATGTCCGCCGCCGAGATGCAGCGTGTCTTCGGCGACGTGGCCGGCAACGGCGACGGACGCTAGGACGGGGGAGGACGGCAGATGGGCCTGAGCTGGGAAGAGATGTGCCAGAAGGTCGTCATCGACGGCCGGCCGGGTGACGTGGAGAGCGCCGCCCTCGGTTGGGAGCAACTGCTCAAGAATCTCAACAACGTCAAGCAGAGCCTCGAGTCCAACATCAAGGATCTGGGTACGACCTGGAAGGGCCCGGCGTACGAGGCGTTCAAGGGCCACGTCGAGCAGATCGCCAAGGACACCGGGCAGATCGTGGCCGACGCCGAAAAGGGCAACGGCATCGTCCAGTCGCTCAAGTCCGCCGCAGACCAACTCACCGCCGCCCAGCGGGACTTCCCGATCCCGGCGACCTGCGTCAACGACGTGCTGGAGGCGCGCAACGCCAAGCTGACCCTCGGGGTCGGCTTCTTCGAGGCGAAGGTCTCGCCGGACTTCCTGGGCTGGTTCGACCCGGTGACCGCGATCGCCGACTGGATCAACGACCAGTCGGAGGACGCCGCCCGGGTCTACGAGCAGGTGCGCGGTGACTACCAGGCCACCGCCCCCGGCACCCCCGGCGAGGCTGGCAACACCCGACAAAGCACTCCGACAACCGAGACCCCTGATCTGGACACCGGTGGCGGCGGCGGTGGCGGGGGCGGCGGCGTGCCGAAGCTCGGTGGCGGTGGCGGCGGTGGTGGCCTGGGTGCCACACCCTCGATCGGTACCAGCGACATGCCGGGCACCGGCAACCTGCCCAGCGGGTCCGGCACCCACCCCGACCTCTCCGGCGGGTACGACACCGGCACGGGCGACTACCCGGGCACCGGCGGCGTGCCGAGCGTCGGCGGCGCGGACGACGAGTTCAGCAGCGGCCTCGCGGGCGCGGGCGGTGGCGGTTCACCCGGGCTGGGCTCCGGCCTCGGCTCCGGTGGCCTGGGCTCCTCGCCCGGGCTCGGCGGCGGTGGTGGCGGCCTGGGTAGCGCCGGGGAGGCGTCGGCGCTCTCGCGGGTGGCGGTGCGCTCGGTCGGGCGGTCTCCCCGGGCATGGGCCCGATGATGGGTGGCGGCGCGGCGGGTGCCGGTCGCGGTGGCGGCCGGGGTGCCGGTGGTCGGCTCGGCGCGGGCGGCAAGCTGGCCGGTGGCATGGCACCCGGTATGGGTGGCGTCGCCGGTGGTGGTGGCGCTGGTGCCGGCCGGGGTGGCGCCGGTCGTGGCGCGACGGGTGCCGGGGGCGTGGCGCGGGTGCGCGCGGCGCCGGTGGCCTGGCCGGCGCGGGTACCGGTGCCGGTTACGGCGAGGAGGACACCGCCCGCAACACCTGGCTGGAAGAGGACGAGGACGTGTGGGGCGCGGACGGCGGCGGCACCTCCGGCATCCTGCGCTGAGCGCTGCGGCACGGCGCTGGTGTGGTCGACCGCATCAGCGCCGTGACCGGGCTCAGCCGGCGACCGGCTCGTCCGTGCGGCGGCCGGCACGCCAGCCGCGTCGGCGGCCCCGCGCCACGATCGGCCGAGTGACCAGCAGCAGTACGGTGAGCAGCGCGCCGACCACGGCCGCCCAGATCGCCGCGGTGCGTTGCCAGCTCAGCGGATCCGCTGCGGAAGCAGGCGGGGCGAGCGCGCCGACCGGCGGGTTGGTGCGGGTGCCCAGCAGGCTCGACACCGCCCGGTACGGGTTGACCACGCCGTACCCGACCTCGGCGTTGCGGCCCTGCGGCGGGTTGTCCGCCGTACGCTCCAGCCGGTCGGCGACCTGCTGCGGGGTGAGGTCCGGGTAGGCGGCCCGGACGAGCGCCGCCGTCCCCGAGACGTACGCGGCGGCGAAGCTGGTGCCACCCGTCGGCTCGGCGCGGTAGCCGGCCCCACCGGGCGCGGGGCCGACGATGTTCAGTCCCGGCGCGGCGACGTCGACGTAGCTGCCACTGACCGAGGTGCCGACGTGCCCGCCCTGCTCGTCCACACCGGCGACGGCGATGACGCCCGGGTAGGCGGCCGGGTACGCCGGCTTGTCCTCCTGTGTCTCCTGCCGGTTGCCGGCGGCGGCGACCAGGATCACCCGCTTGGCGAGGGCGCGTTCGACGGCCCGGGCCAGTTCGGGGCGGGGCAGGGTCACCAGGGACAGGTTGATCACGTCGGCGCCGTTGTCGACCGCCCAGTCGATGGCTGCGGCGATCTGCCCGGGCAGCGCCTCGTCGTTGGTGCCCTTGGCGTTGGGCAGCACCCGGATGGGCAGGATGCGGGCCGCCGGGGCGATACCGCTGAACGGCGCTCCGGTGCCGTCCTGGCCGGCGATGATGCCGGCGACCATCGTGCCGTGGCCGGCCAGGTCGCACTGGCCTCGGTAGTCGGTCAGGTTGTTGAAGTCGCGCCCGGGCAGAACCTGGTTCTTCAGGGCGGGGTGGAGGGCCGAGACCCCGGAGTCGATGACCGCCACCGTCACCCCGGCGCCTCGCGAGAGCGGCCAGGCCGAGACCGGATCCAGCCGTTGCAGCGCCCACGGCATCTCCACCAGGCCGTCCTCACCGGGCGGGCCGCAGACGGGTGCCGCCGCTGCCGCCGGCACGCATGGGGCCACCACCAGGGTGATCCCGAGCAGGGTCGCGACCGTTCCACTGAGGACAGCGCGGACGGTACGGCGGGGTGGTTCGGTCGCGCTCGGCGGCAGGCATTCGCGCACCCGCAGAGATTACCGCTGCGCCGCGTCGCGCAGCGGCCCGGCGACGCCGGCGACGTCGGGGCGCACGACCGTCGTCAGGGAGTGTCGTCGCCGGGGGTGGGGGTGAACAGTGCGAGGAGGTCACCGACCTGCACCTCGGCCTCGGCGGGGTGGCGGAACCGGCCGGCGGGGTTGAGGGTGTACTCGTTGCGACGCCCGACCCGGGTGCGGTGCAGGTAACCCTCGGCCTCCAGGTCGGCGACGATGGCCTGGGCGGCCCGCTCGGTGACGCCCACCTCTGCCGCCACGTCACGGAGCCGGGCGGTGGGGTCGCGGGCGATGGCGAGCAGCACATGGCCGTGATTGGTGAGGAATGTCCAGTTCCGGCCGCCTCCGGCCGTCGTGCTCGCCACCGTGGGGCCGCCTCTCCGGGTCAACGTATGAAATCTAAATCACGCATATCTTGACGCATCTTGCCGTGCGTGTGACCGTTGAGCGCGAGCCAGCGCCCGCCGCCGGCCCGGGTTGAAAAGACCGTTGAGCAGGTCAAACGCGTGGAGACGAGGTGCGGGGATGAGCCGTTCCGGTACGCCCGGCGGGCAGCCGGGCACCCAGCGGACCGTCGAGCAGGCGCCGGTCTCGACCGAGCCGGCCCGAGCGTACGCCGAGCTGGTCTCCGGCAACCGTCGCTTCGTCGCCGGAGAGCCGCGCCATCCCAACCAGGATGCCGGGCACCGGGCCGCCGTGGCGGACGGGCAGCACCCCTTCGCGGTGATCGTCGGCTGCTCCGACTCGCGGCTGGCCGCCGAGATCATCTTCGACCGGGGGCTGGGTGACCTCTTCGTCGTTCGGACCGCCGGGCACACCACCGGCCCCGAGGTACTGGGCAGCGTCGAGTACGCGGTGGCCGTCCTCGGTGCCCCGCTGGTGGTGGTGCTCGGCCACGACTCCTGCGGCGCCGTGCAGGCGGCCCGCGAATCGGCGGCCACCGGCGTCGCGCCCCCGGGACATCTCCCAGCGGTGGTCGACGCGGTGCTGCCCAGCCTGCGACGAGCCGCGGCCGAGGGCGTGCACGACATCGACGGCATCGTCGACATCCACATCGCGCAGACCGTCGAGACGCTGCTCGGGCAGTCGCCCGTGCTGGCTGACGAGGTGGCGCGGGGGCGGTGCGCGGTGGTGGGGATGTCGTACCGGCTCGCCGCCGGGGCAGTACGACCCGTGACGCCCGTACCGGCCGGCGACGCCTCGGACGACCCGGCGGCCACCACCGCCGCCTGACACGCGACGAGGGCCGCCCCGCTCGACGCGGGACGGCCCTCGAACTGCTGAACGTCGAATCAGAGCAGCGACATGTGTACGTGGTCGGTGTGGTTCGACGGCCCGCTGTACGACTTCCAGCCGGTCGCCGGGAACCAGATCTGCCGGTTCCAGATCACGTAGTAGATGCCGAGCCGGTCGGCGTTGCGGATGAGGAACGCGGCCACGTTGTTGCCGTACATCCGGGTGTCGTCGTTGTGCCACGGGCTGAAGCCGCTCTTCTGCAACGACCAGTCACAGGCGCGGCCCTTCGGGTGCTCGTACGGTCCGCCGTTGCGGTGGCAGCCCACGAACCGGTTGAATCCGGCCCGCTTGACCTCCTTGTACGCGTGCAGCGTGCGCGGCGTGACGCAGCCGGAGGTGGTCGGGTCCTTCTCGCTGCACGACTGCGCCTTCCAGTCGCCGTCGGCGGTGCGACCCGGGCCGATCCGGGCGACCGGAGAGGTGGCGTCCACCAGGCCGCCGGTGAAGCCCTTGCCGCCGACCAGCGCGAGCGCCTTGTCCGCGTCGCGCTTGTCCTTCGCCATCAGCGCGGTCTGCTTCTGCTGCTCCCGTACCTCCGCGTCGAGCAACAGCTTGGCCTGCTCGGCGCGGGACTTCACGGCGTTGACCTCGGCGAGCTTCTTCTCGTTGACCATGTTCATCTCGTCGAGCGCCGCGGCCCGCTGGACGAACGAGTCCGGGGCGTCGGCCTCCAGCAGCATCGCGATCGCGCCGACCCGTCCGGTCCGGTACGACTGAGCGGCGATCTGCGCGACCTGCGGGGCCAGCGCGGCCAGGTCGGCCTTCGCCCGGTCGACCTCGGCCGCCAGTTCGAGCTGCCGCTTCTTGGACTTGTCCAGTTTGGACTTGGCCGCCACGTAGTCCCGGTTGGTCTGCTCGATGACGTCGGTGAGCAGCTTGGGCTCGTCGCCGTCCTCCTCGTGCCCGGACGGTGTGGGGGTCGTCGGGGCGGCGTGGGCCGGGAGGGGCCCGGCGAGCACGGTCAGCGCAGCGAACACGGCCACCACGGGTGTCAACCAGCGGCGTAGGGGTGCCGTCACAATCTTCCCTTCCGTCGACCGCCGACCGGGTTAGCTGACGGGTTCGGGGCGGAAGTGGCCCCTACCGCTGTCGCGGATTCACCCCAGGTGCCTGGGTCCCCGGCTCGCCGGTTGGCGATTGGGCGGTGGCACCGCAGGCGCCGCTGCGCGCCTTCGTCGGTGACCGGCAGCGAGGTTACCCGAGAGTCCACCGCCTGAGCTACGTCCTGATGCCGACTAAAAGCGTCATTTCGCCATGGCGTTGAGTGACCAGTGACGCGGTTCTCAGGGCGGGTGCCCGATCCGGTCACGCTGAGGAGTGTCACCATGCCGTATCCGTGCTCCTGTTCGGCTCTGGCCACCCGGTGGTGGCGGTGGATGGGGGTGCGTTCCGCTGTGGATCGGGCCGGTCGGCCCTCCCCGCCGGCGGGGAACTGAGAGCGGCGAGCGCCTCCGCGCGGTCCGCGCGGGGGCGCGGTGGCGGGGGTCCGCGCCGGGCGTGGCCGTCGACCCGGCCGCGGTCACCACGGCGGCCAGCCCGGTGGTGAGGGGTACGGCGGCGATCAGGCCGAGCGTGGCGACCGCGCTGCGGACGATCTCCTGGGCGAGGAACTCGCTGGTCAGGATCTGCCCGATGGGGCGCGAATCGGCGGTGAGCAGGAGCAGCAGCGGCAGTGACGCGCCCGCGTACGCCAGGACGATGGTGTTGACCGTGGAGGCGATGTGGGCCCGGCCGACCCGGGTGGCGGCCCGGTAGAGCTGTCGTCGACTCAGCCCGGGGTTGGCGTTCGCCAGCTCGGTGACGGTGGCGGCCTGGGTGACGGTCACGTCGTCGAGTACCCCGAGTGAGCCGATGATGATCCCGGCGAGCAGCAGGCCGCGCAGGTCCACATCCGCCTGGAACATCGAGAGCGTGGTGGCGTCCTCGCTGCCGAAGCCGGTGAGCTGGGTGGCGGCCGTGGCGATGGTCGCGAGGACACCGGTGAGCACCAGACTGCCCAGGGTGCCGAGGACCGCGACGGAGGTCTGCGCGGTCACTCCGTGTGTCAGGTAGAGCACCACGAACATGATCAGGGCCGCGCCGACCACCGCCACCAGCAGCGGTGACCGGCCCGCGCCGATGGCCGGTAACACGAAGGTGAGCAGGATGGCGAAGCTGGCGGCCAGGCCGGCGAGCGCGGCCAGGCCCCGCCACCGGCCGAACGCGACGATGGCGGCGGCGAAGACCACCACGAGCCACACCAGCGGCGTCCCGCGTTGGTGCTCGGCGATGTTCCAGGTGCTGATGGTGGGATCGGTCGGATCGGTCAGCTCGACCAGGACGACGTCGTCGCCCACCTCGACCCGAGGCGCTCCGGGCCCGGCGGGGACGGGCGTGCTCACCTGCCGGTCGGCGCGCGGCCCGTCTTCGAGGAGTACGTCCACCGTGCCGCACGGCCCGCTGCTCGGCGTGCCCTCCGGGCTCGTCGAGGGCGGGCACGGTTCGGTCACCACCCGGGTCACCGTGCCGTGGTGGCGCGGCAGGTCCGCGCCGCCGCCGCTCTTCGGTGCGCCGTCCCGGGGCCACAGCACCACGGCGGCGACGACGGTGGCCACGAAGAGCGGCACCACCGTCGCGACAAGGATCCGTCGTACCCGGGGCGGGGCGGGACGAGCGGAATGGCTGTGGTCGGAACCCAATGCGAGACTCCCAACGATCCGGTGCGGGGTACGTGCCGGCGGCCTGTGCGGTTCAGTTCCGCCGGACGAAGGCGGGCACGAGCGCGTCGGTTCGCCGCCTGACGACCCGACAATCACGGAGAGTGATGAAGTGGCCCGGTCGGCGCCGTACGGGGCCGCGCCGTGGCGGCGCCGTCGCCCGTCTCGGCGGCGGAATCCGGTGGGTCATCGCCGGACGATGCTAACCAGCGCGCCTGGAGGTTGCAGGGCGTGTGGACGCATCGGGGGAGTCGAACCGCTGACACCGCCCCGGGCGCGGCGGGATGGTGGAGTCATGCCTGAGCCACCCACCGAGCACCGACGGCACGACAAGCACGCCGGGCACGACAAGCACGCCGGGCACGACCCCGCCATGTTCCGTCGGCGGTTCTGGGTCTGTCTGGTGCTCACCGTTCCGGTGGTCCTGACCAGTGACCTGGTGGTGGACCGGCTCGGGCTCCGGCTGGACGTGCCGGGTCGCTCCTGGGTGGGGCCGGTGCTCGGTTCGGTGGTGTTCCTCTGGGGTGGCTGGCCGTTCCTGGTCGGCGCGGTACGGGAGATCCGGGACCGCGCGCCGGGCATGATGCTGCTGGTCGCGATGGCGATCACCGTGGCGTACACCGCGTCGCTGGCGACCAGCCTGGGTGCCTTCGACCTGGACTTCTGGTGGGAGTTGGCCGCGCTGGTCACCATCATGCTGCTCGGGCACTGGCAGGAGATGAAGGCCATCGGGCAGGCCCGTGGGGCGCTCGCGGCACTGGCGGCGCTGCTGCCCGACGAGGCCGAGCGGGTGGCGGCGGACGGGCGGGTCGAGCGCGTACCGGTCGACGGGCTGCGGGTCGACGACGTGGTGCTGGTCCGACCCGGGGGTCGGGTTCCGGCCGACGGCCGGGTCGTCGACGGTGACGCGGAGTTGGACGAATCGATGATCACGGGAGAGTCGCGTCCGGTCGCCCGGTCGGCGGGCGATCGGGTGGTGGCCGGCACGGTCGCCACCGATTCGGCGATCCGGGTCCGTGTCGAGGCGCTGGGCGACGAGACCGCGCTCGCGGGCATCCAGCGCATGGTCGCGCAGGCACAGCGCTCGGGCGGGCAGGCTCAACTGCTCGCCGACCGGTTCGCCGCCGCGCTGTTCTACGTGGCCGCCGGTACCGCCGTGCTCACCCTGGTGGTCTGGACCGCGCTCGGTGAGCCCGACGAGGCGGTGGTGCGTACCGTCACCGTTCTGGTGATCGCCTGCCCGCACGCGCTCGGCCTGGCCATCCCGCTCGTCGTCGCGCTCTCCACGGCGCTGGCGGCACGAAGCGGGATCCTGGTGAAGGACCGGCTCGCGTTGGAGCGGATGCGGTCCGTCGACGCGGTGCTGTTCGACAAGACCGGCACGCTGACCCGGGGCGAGCACGAGGTCACCGACCTGGTGACGGCCCCCGGCGTGGGCCGCGACGAGGCGTTGCGGATCGCCGCCGGTGTCGAGTCCGACAGCGAACATCCGCTGGCCCGCGCGATCGTGGCGGCGGCCGGGCCGGGTGGGCCGGCCCGTGCCGCCGGCTTCCGCTCGCTTCCGGGCCGCGGGGTGCGGGCCACCATCGACGGTACGGAGTACGCGGTGGGCGGGCCGGCCCTGCTGCGTGAGCGGGGTGGACCACTGCCGGACGGGCTGCGGGAGGCGACCGGGCGCTGGTCGTCACGCGGAGCCGTGGTGCTGTATCTCCTGCGGTTGCCGGACACGGTGCTCGGGGCGTTCGCGCTCACCGACGCGGTACGCCCGGAGGCCCGCGAGGCCATCGCCGAGCTGCGGGCGGATGGCGTCCGCACCATCGCCATGATCACCGGGGACGCGCGGTCGGTGGCCGAGTCGGTCGCTGCCGACCTCGGCTTCCGGGCCGGGGTGGACGAGGTCTTCGCCGAGGTGCTGCCGGCCGACAAGGACAGCCGGGTGGCGGAACTCCAGCGGCGCGGGCTGACCGTGGCGATGGTCGGTGACGGGGTGAACGACGCGCCGGCGCTGGCCCGCGCCGACGTGGGCATCGCGATCGGGGCGGGCACCGACGTCGCGATCGAGTCCGCCGGGGTCGTGCTGGCGTCGTCCGATCCGCGCGGCGTCGGGGCCGTGGTCCGGCTCTCCCGGGCGTCGTACCGCAAGATGCGGCAGAACCTGGCCTGGGCCGCGAGCTACAACGTGGTGGCGTTGCCGCTGGCGGCGGGGGTGCTCGCCGGGGCCGGGGTGGCGCTGAGCCCGGCGGTGGCGGCCGTGCTGATGTCCGCGTCCACCATCGTGGTGGCGCTCAACGCGCAGTTGCTGCGCCGGGTACGTCTCGATTCCGGGCGGAAGTGAGGCGCGCTCAGCCGCGCTTCATGAGTCGGCCGACGGCCGCCATCATCTCGGTGGCCATCTCGTCGGCCCGGCCCTCGGCCGCCCCCTCGTGCATGCAGTGCCGGGCGTGCCCGTCGAGCAGGCCCAGGGCCACCTTGTCGAGCGCGGCCTGGATCGCGGAGATCTGGGTGAGCACGTCGATGCAGTAGCGGTCGTCGTCGACCATCTTCTCGATGCCCCGGACCTGTCCCTCCACCCGGCGCAGGCGCGCGAGCAGTTGGTCCTTGCTGGCGGTGTACCCGCGGATCGGTGTGGGTGCGGTCATGGCGACGAGGATAGCCTACCCCTAGGGGGTATGGTAATGTCCGATCCTGCCGGCATACCCCCACCGGGTACCGGTACTACGAGAGGAGACGTCCGATGGTCGACACGACGTACCAGGTGCAGGGCATGACCTGCGGGCACTGCGTCAGCGCGGTCAGCGCCGAGGTGGGCGCGATCGAGGGCGTGCGCGACGTGCGGGTCGACCTCGCCACCGGCCAGGTCACCGTCAGCAGCGAGCAGCCCGTGGACACCGAGGCCGTCCGGGCCGCTGTCGACGAGGCCGGCTACGACCTCGTCGAGGCGTGAGCGGAGGTCCGCGATGACCACGGTGACCAGGCTGGGCGCGTTCGCCCTCGGTCTCGCGGCGGTCTTCGGCGCGGCGTACGGGGTCGGCCGGGTGGTCGACCCGGCCGACCCGGTCGCGCAGAGCCGGCCCGACGTCGCCCACACCTCGGGGCCCACCGGGAGCGGCGAGGTGGCCGACCTCGTTCCCGGCGGGTTGCTCGTCTCCGACCGGGGCTACACGCTCCAACCGGTCACCGTGCCCGCCGGCCAGTTCACCTTCCGGATCGACGGGCCGGACGGTCGGCCGGTCACCAGGTACGACGTCGCGCACGACAAACGGATGCACCTGATCGTCGCCCGCCGGGACCTGTCCGGCTTCCGGCACGTCCACCCCGATCTCGCCCCGGACGGCACCTGGCGGGTCGCCACCCCGCTGGCCGGCCCCGGGCAGTGGCGGGCGTTCGCCGACTTCACCCCGACCGGGGGCGAGCCGTTGACCCTCGGCGTGGACGTGACCGTCCCCGGCGAGCTGACCGAGCGGCCGCTGCCCGCCCCGACGGCCAGCACCACGGTCGACGGTTACACCGTCACCCTGACCGGTACGCCGGAGCCGGGCCGGACCTCGGCGCTCACCCTGACGGTGAGCCGTGCCGGGCAGCCGGTCACCGACCTGGAGCCCTACCTGGGTGCGTACGGGCACCTGGTGGCGCTGCGTCGGGGCGATCTGGCGTACCTGCACGTGCACCCGGACGGGACGCCCGGCGACGGACGCACCCCGCCCGGCCCCGCCGTCACCTTCCACGCCGAGGTGCCCTCGGCCGGCGCCTACCGGCTCTACCTCGACTTCCAGCACGGTGGGCGGGTGCACACCGCCGAATTCACCATCGTGGCGGGCGTTGCCCCCGCCGCGACGGGCGAGCCGACACCGACCGGCGGGGCCGACCACGGCACCCCCGGGCACGGGCACGACTGACGGGACCGGACGATGACCACCACCAGCAGCAGACCGTTGCCCGAGGCGCCGAACCGGATCGAACTGGCGATCGGGGGGATGACCTGCGCCGCGTGCGCCGCGCGGGTCGAGAAGAAGCTCAACCGCATGGACGGGGTGAGCGCCACCGTCAACTACGCCACCGAGAAGGCGACCGTCCGGTACGCCGACGACGTCACCCCGGACGACCTGATCGAGACCGTCCAGAAGACCGGCTACACGGCGGCCCTGCCGACGCCGCCGACCGCCGAGCCGCCGGTGCAGGATCCGCTGCGCGGTCCACGTACCCGGCTGTGGGTCTCGGCGGTCCTGAGCGTGCCGGTGGTCCTGCTGGCCATGGTGCCGCCCTGGCAGTTCGACTACTGGCAGTGGCTCTCGCTGACGCTGGCCGCCCCGGTGGTCGTCTGGGGTGGGCTGCCGTTCCACCGCGCGGCCTGGACCAACCTGCGGCACGGCGCGGCCACCATGGACACGCTGGTCTCGCTCGGCACGCTCGCCGCGTTCGGGTGGTCGCTCTGGGCGCTCTTCCTCGGTGACGCCGGCCTGCCCGGGATGACGCACCCGTTCCGCTTCGCCATCACCCGCGGCGACGGTGCCGGCAACATCTACCTGGAGGCCGCCGCCGGGGTCACGGTGTTCATCCTGGCCGGTCGCTACTTCGAGGCCCGGTCCAAGCGGACCGCCGGTGCGGCCCTGCGCGCCCTTTTGGACCTCGGCGCGAAGGAGGTGGCGGTGCTGCGGGACGGGGTCGAGACCCGGGTCCCGGTGGACCGGCTCGCCGTCGGTGACCGGTTCGTGGTCCGCCCCGGCGAGAAGATCGCTACCGACGGTGTCGTCGACGAGGGCACGTCCGCCGTGGACGCGAGCATGCTGACCGGTGAGTCGGTGCCGGTCGAGGTCGGTCCGGGCGACGCCGTGGTCGGCGCGACGATCAACGCGGGCGGGCGGCTGATCGTCACCGCCACCCGGGTCGGCGCGGACACGCAGCTCGCCCGGATGGCCGACCTGGTCGAGCAGGCGCAGAGCGGCAAGGCGGCGGTGCAGCGGCTGGCCGACCGGATCTCCGGGGTGTTCGTGCCGATCGTCATCGCCCTGGCCGTGGGCACCCTCGGCTGGTGGCTCGGCACCGGGGCCGGTCCGACCGCCGCGTTCACCGCCGCCGTGGCTGTGCTGATCATCGCCTGCCCGTGCGCCCTGGGTCTGGCCACGCCGACCGCGCTGCTGGTCGGCACCGGTCGCGGCGCCCAGCTCGGCGTGTTGATCAAAGGGCCGGAGGTGCTGGAGTCGACCCGCCGGGTCGACACCGTCGTGCTGGACAAGACCGGCACCGTGACGACCGGTCGGATGACCCTGGTGGGCGTGGTGCCGGCCAGTGGCGAGGACCGCGCGGAGCTGCTCCGGCTCGCCGGTGCGGTGGAGGCCGCCTCCGAGCACCCGATCGCCCGGGCCGTTGCCGTGGCCGCCGCCGAAGCGGGCGAGCTGCCCCCGGTGACCGGCTTCGCCAACCTCGAAGGGCTGGGCGTGACCGGCACGGTCGACGAGCGGGTCGTGCTGCTCGGCCGGGTCCGGCTGCTGCGCGAACGCGGTGTCGACGTACCGCCGGAGGTCGAGTGGGCCGTACGGGACGCCGAGGCCGCCGGGCGTACGGCGATCGTCGCGGGCTGGGACGGGCGGGCCCGGGGCGTGCTCGCGGTCGCCGACGTGGTCCGTCCGACGAGCCGGGCGGCCGTGTCGCGGCTGCGCGCCCTTGGGCTCACACCGGTCCTGTTGACCGGCGACAACACCACCGTGGCCCGGGCGGTCGCCGCCGAGGTGGGCGTGGACGAGGTGATCGCCGAGGTGCTGCCGGCCGGCAAGGTCGATGTGGTCAAGCGGCTCCAGGCGCAGGGCCGCTCGGTGGCGATGGTCGGTGACGGTGTCAACGACGCGCCGGCGCTGGCCCAGGCCGACCTGGGGCTCGCCATGGGCACCGGCACCGACGTGGCGATCGAGGCGTCCGACCTGACCCTCGTCCGGGGTGACCTGGACGCCGCGGTGGACGCCATCCGGCTGTCCCGGCGCACGCTCGGCATCATCCGGGGCAACCTGTTCTGGGCGTTCGGCTACAACGTGGCGGCCCTCCCGCTGGCCGCCGCCGGGCTGCTCAACCCGATGATCGCGGGCGCCACCATGGCGTTCTCGTCGGTCTTCGTGGTGGCCAACAGCCTGCGGCTGCGCCGCTTCCGTTCGGCCACTGGCGAACTGTGACGACCGCGATGGTTGGACCGGTCACGACGGGGGTACCTCTGAGTTCGTAGCGACGCTTGCGATGGAGGTTGGCAATGGGATTCGACGACAAGGTCAATAACGCCACCGAGGACGCGGCCGGCAAGCTGAAGGAAGGCGCCGGTCGGGCCACCGACAACGAGCAGCTCGAGGCCGAGGGTCGCGCCGACCAGTCCACGGCCAAGCTCAAGCAGGCCGGCGAGAAGATCAAGGACGCCTTCAAGAGCTGACGTACGACGTAATCCGCACGCCGGGCCGGTGATCTCACCGGCCCGGCGTGCTGTCGTGTCCGGGGCACCGAACCCTGAGATCCCCCTGATTCCGTCTCCGTGCCGCGCCGCAGCGTCGCCGTACCTGCTAACTTCTATTGGCATGTGCAAGGGCTGGTTATGAGCGCGGCTTCGCCGCCGACCGGCGACGACCTGGTCCGGGTGCTGGCCACGCTGGCCAACCCGCACCGGCTGCGGGTCGTCGCCGCGTTGGCCCGCGAGCGCGCGTACGTCAGTGGGCTGGCCCGGCAACTGGGCATCAGCCGCGCGCTGTTGCAGGTCCACCTACGGAAGCTGGCGGCGGCCGGACTGGTCACCGCCCGCATGGAGTTGTCGGAGGACGGGAAGGCCATGAACTACTACGAGGTGGAGCCGTTCGTGCTCACACTCACCCCCCAGGTCATCGCGGCGGCGATCGAGACGCTCACCGTGCCCGACTCGGGCGAGCAGCCGGAGGAGCGGTCATGAGCGAGCACGACTGGACCGAGGTGGTCGGCGCGTTCGGCGTGTTCGCGCTGCTGATCAGCGTGTTCACCGTGACCGTCGTGCAGCTCGCCAAGACCCGGCGGGCCCGGTACGAGGCGAACCGCGCGGACGACTACCGCAAGCTCGCCGAGACCGCCGCGCAGGCGCAGGCGGAGAACGCCCGACTGCTCGCCGCGATGGACAGTCGGCTGGGCGGGATGGAGACCCGGATGACCACGCTCGAACGTGTCCTGCGCGAGGTCGACTGACCCGCGTGTCGAGGCCCCGGGCCGTCGAGCGGCCACTCGACGGCCCGGGTGGAAGAAGCACCACCTCGCCCGCTGGGCGAGTTTCACCGGTAACGCTCCTTCGAGGAGAGGACAGCACTGCATGCTGCGCGTACGCAAATCCGGAGTCGGCTGGGCGGTGGCCCTGGCCCTCACGGCCGCCGGCCTGACCCCGGCGAGCCCGGCCGTCGCCCGACCCGCCATCGGTTGGCACCCCTGCGCCGAGGACGTCCCCGAGGAGGAGCCGCCGGACGGTCCGGCCCCGGCCGAGTGCGGCACCCTGTCGCTGCCGGTCGACTGGAACCGACCACGAGGGGAGCGTTTCGAGCTGGCGTTGGCCCGCCGGGTCGCCACCGACCCGACCGCCCGACAGGGCACGCTGGTCTTCGGTCCGGGCGGGCCCGGCGACAGCGGCGTCGACCGGGTGGTGAACGGTAGTTCCCGGTTCAGCGCCGACCTGCGCCGCCGGTTCGACATCGTCAGCTTCGACCCGCGCGGCACCGGCGGCAGTCACCCGGTGCGCTGCTCCCGCGACCTGCTCGCCCGGCAGCCCCAGGTGATCGCCGACCAGGCACAGTTCGACGCCACCCTGACCAACAACGCGCTGCTGCGCGCCGACTGCCGGACCCGTACGGGCGCGCTCTACGACCACGTGGACACGACAAGCGCCGCCCGTGACCTGGACGCGGTCCGTGCCGCGCTCGGCGAACGGCAGCTCACCTTCCACGGCAGCTCGTACGGCACGCTCCTGGGCGAGCGGTACGCCGAGTTGTTCCCCGATCGGGTGCGGGCCATGGTGCTGGAGGCCGCGATGGACCACAGCCTCGACACCCGCGCCTTCCTCGACACCCAGGCCGTCGCCGCCGAGGACGCGTTCGACGAGTTCCTCGACTGGTGTGACCGGTCCGCCGACTGCGTGCTGCGTGGTCGGGACGTCCGGGCGATCTGGGCCGGGCTGCATGACCGGGCCGAGGCCGGCACGCTTACCGACCCGGACCGGGCCGGTGCCCCGCTGGCCCCCTTCGAGCTGAGCCGCCTCGCCCACAAGCGGCTCTACGAGACCGACCGGTGGCCGGGGCTCGCGCAGTGGATCGACAAGCTGGCGGGTGCCCCGACGCCGGGCGTCACCACGCTGGCGGACGACGCCGTGGTCCCGTACCCCTTCGCGGTCTTCTGCCAGGACTGGAGCCTGCCGGTCCGCGACTACCGCGAGTACGACGCGCATCTGCGCCGCAGCGCCCGGCTCGCGCCCGACCTGCGCTACCCGCCGGCGCTGTTCGCCCTGGTTACCTGCCTGGGCACCCCGACGCCGGTCGCCAACCCCCAGCACCGGCTGCGGGTACGCACCGACGTGCCGGTGCTGATCGCCGCCACCGTGCACGACCCGGCGAGTGGCTACGCCTGGGCCCGCGCGGTGGCCCGGCAGTTGGGTCGGCACGGGGCGCTGCTCACCTACCAGGGCTGGGGGCACGGCAGCTACACCACCAGTCCGTGCGTGGGTCGGGCCGTCGACGCGTACCTGATCGATCAGGTCGTACCCGCCCGGGGCGCGAGCTGCCCAGCGGTCGACCTGTGACGGGCGGGCGGCGCGGCGGTCACCGCCGCGCCGCCACCCGGGCGGCGCGCAGCTCCAGGTACCGCCGCTCGGGCAGGCTCGTGGTGCCGCGAGCCGCCGCCAGGTACGCCTCCCGCGCCGCCGCCGGCTCGCCGGCCAGCTCCAACAGGTGCGCCCGGACGGCCGCGAGCCGGTGGTGCCCGGCCGTACGCTCGTCGGCGTCCAACGGGGTGAGCAGGGCGAGCCCGGCCCGGGGCCCGTCCACCATGGCCACCGCGACCGCCTGGTTGAGCGTGACCAGCGGGTTCGGGGCGATCCGGCCCAGCAGCCGGTAGAGCGCGACGATCTGCCGCCAGTCCGTCTCCGCCGCCGTCGCCGCCTCGGCGTGCACGGCGGCGATGGCGGCCTGTAGCTGGTACGGGCCGGGCGGCGACCAGGTCAACGCCTCGGTGATCAGTGCGACCCCCTCCGCGATGGCGGCGGCGTCCCAGCGGGAACGGTCCTGTTCCGTCAGCGGCACCAGCTCCCCGTCCGCGCCCACCCGGGCCGCCCGGTGCGCGTCGGTGAGCAGCATGAGCGCCAGCAGCCCGGTGACCTCGCCGTCGTCGGGCAGCAGCCCGTGCAGGACGCGGCCCAACCGGATCGCCTCGGCCGTCAGCTCGGCCCGGTGCAGGTCCGGCCCGCTCGACGCCGTGTACCCCTCGTTGAAGATCAGGTAGAGCACCCGCAGCACCGTTCGCAGCCGCTCCTCCCGCTCGGCCGGTCCGGGCATGGCGAACCGGGCGCCAGCCGCCTCGATCCGCTGCTTGGCCCGCCGGATGCGCTGGCTCATCGTCGCCTCCGGCACCAGGTGCGCCCGGGCGATCTGCGCGGTGCTGAGACCACCCACCGCGCGCAGCGTGAGCGCCACCTGCGCCGAGGGGGCCAGCGCCGGATGACAGCAGAGGAACAGCAGGGTCAGGGTGTCGTCCGCGTCCGGCACCGCTGGCTCGGCGTCCGCCGGAGGCGCCACCTGGGCGTACGCCGGCTCGCGCAGCGCTACCGCCACCTCGCGCTGCCGGCGGGCGCTCTCGCTGCGCCACTCGTCGGTGAGCCGGCGGGTCGCCACGGTGAGCAGCCAGGCGCGCGGGTTGTCCGGTACGCCCTGCCCGGGCCACTGCGTCGCGGCGGCCAACAGCGCCTCCTGGACCGCGTCCTCGCACCTGTCGAACTGGCCGTGCCGGCGGACCAGCAGGCCGAGGACCTGCGGCGCGAGGGTGCGCAGCAGGTCCTCGACCGTCCGGTCGTCGGTCACATCTCCGTCCCGGCCTCGTCCATGATCGGGCGGACCTCCATCGCGCCGCCGAAGCGCACGTCCGGCCAGCGGGCGGCGATCTCGGCGGCCCGCTGCGGGCTGTCGCAGTCCACGGCCAGGTAGCCGGCGAACTGCTCCTTGCTCTCCATGAACGGCCCGTCGACGACCTCGGGGTGACCGCCGGCCAGCCGGACCGTCTGCGTCTGCGACGGGTCGGCCAGCGCCTGGCCGCCGATCAGCTCACCGGTCTCGGTCAGCTCCTTCATGATCTCGT
The DNA here is from genome assembly GCF_050942905.1 of Micromonospora sp. CA-246542. Lineage (NCBI taxonomy): Bacteria > Bacillati > Actinomycetota > Actinomycetes > Micromonosporales > Micromonosporaceae > Micromonospora > Micromonospora sp. CA-246542. The sequence goes on from NZ_CP192040.1 coordinate 613,266, forward strand.
CGACCTCGCCGAACAGGGCGGTGCGGTCCTCTTCGGTCAGGCTCTCGGTGAAGCCGGGCCGGTTCCAGATCAGCAACATGTACTTCACGGGGATGCTCCTCGGTTCCTGGTCGCGCCCCGGCTGGGGTGCGGCTCACCGGAGGGTCGGAGCCGTCACCCCGTTCCCTACCGCGTACCGAAGAAAATCGCAGAAACGTCCGGCCGTGGCGTTCCCACGCCGGGCGGATCAGGGTCGGCCCGGCACCTGCCGAGGTTTGGAGCCGCCGACGACGTCCAGGGATGCCCGGTCGGCGGCCGACGTGCCGGACGACCAGCCCTCGGCGTCGCGCACGCTGAGCCGGTGCCGGGTCACGCCGGGGAACAGCGTCTCCAGCCGCTCCCGGACCGCCTCGCCCCGCGCGGCGAGCACCGGCAACAGCCGATCCGCCCCGGCTTCCGTCTGCCCCGCCGCCTCGGTCGCCGCGTCGGTGGCCGTGCGCAGCCGCTCCCCGATCCGCAGCGCGAACGCGTTGAGAAAGGACTCGTCCCACACCTTCGTCCGGCGGCCCGACCCGGGCCGGCGCTCGGCACGCCCGCGCAGCATCGCGGCCGTCGCCTGCACCAACAGCGATGTGTAGAGCAGCTCCACCGCCACGAGGTCCGCCGGCCACCCCAGCACGGTGGTGAAGCCGAGGTCGTCGGACCAGATGGCCTCACACCGATTCGCCGCCGCCACCTCCTGCACGAGCAGCGCCTTCGCCCCGGCGTACGGCGTCTCGACGCCCAGGCGCACCCCGCTCGGCACGTCGCCCCGCTCGGTGCCGGCGGCCAGCAGCGCCTCGTCGATGCTGTGCCGGGCGATCAGCTCCTGCGCCTTGCCGGTCAACGCCTCCGCCTCGGCCGGGAAGGTGGTCGACTCCGCCTTCGCCAGCAGCGCGCGTACCCGGTCCAGCATCGGCGACCCGCTGCGGGCCGTACCGGCGGCGCGGGGAGCGCCGTTCCGGCGGAGCCCGGCGGCGGACGCAGCACCGCGATCGGCGGCAGGCCCTCCACCAGCGCGAGTACGTCGACCGCCGTGCGCAGCGCGTCGACCCGGTCCAGCCCTTCAGCGCGGGTCCAGTCGGCCACCAGGTCCTCCGGGCCGACGTCGCGGCTGGCCTTCGAGCCCTGGCCGGCGTCCCGGCCCCGAGCGGGCTTCGAACCCTGACTGGCGCTTGAGCCCTGGCCTGCCGCGTCCCGGTCCTGGGCGGCGAGCACGCGGAGCTGGTCGTCCCACCAGGCGGGGACCGGCTCGGCCTGCTCGCGTCGCTGCGCGGCCAGCGCGTCGCGGACCAGTCGGGCCGCGCCGGCGTCGAGCCGCCACCTGGCGATCCGGTGTACGTCGACCGGCTGCCAACCGCGCGGCCAGAGCCGCCCGAGGCCGCGAATCAGTCGTCGGGCCAGGGCGGCGTCCACCGCCGTCGCGCCGTCCGCGGTCCCGGTGCCGACCATCAGCCGGTCGAGCTGCCGTTCGGTCTGTCGTACGTCGGTGCCACGCACCGCCGCCAGCGCCTCGGCGACGAGGTCCTCCGCGTCCGGCACCGGCACCTCCTCGGCCCAGGCGGCCCACAGCGACCCGCCCCCACCATGATCATGCCGTCCCCCACCCAAGACACCCAAAACAGGAAGGTTGACCCCGCCCGTTAGGCGGTGATCAAGAGGTTTGCGTCAGGGTGCAGCCGTTTTCTGACGCCAACCTCTTGATCAACTCCGGGGCGGGGTGGCGGCCAGCGCGGCCGAGAGTCGGCGGAGGAACGCGCGGATGTCGTCCTCGCTGTGGTGCGTCTCGGCCTGGTCGTTGAGCGGGCCCGAACAGCGCAGCGCCTGATCGATCGCTTCCCGCGTCTCGGCCCGGTCGCCCGGGTAGCTCCCGGCGTCCACCCCGTCGGCGACCCGGCTCACCACCGCGTCGTCGAGCGCGCTGTCGAACTGGACCCCGTACAGGATCCCGTTGACGTGGCCCTTCCAACTGTCCGTACCCATGCGCTGACTCCCCCCGGACCGTCGGTGCACGACCGTATCAACGCGACACCGGCACGGCTGTCCCGCCGGCTACGACCAGGCGGTCAGGATCTCCTCGACCGGCGACACGTCCCGCTCCGGATCGGGCGCCGGGACGGGCGGCCCCGTCGGCGTACGGTCGAAGCGCGGCGCCGGTGCCGGTTGCACCTCGCCGTCCACCTCGACGAACGTCCCCCGGGCCGCGTTGTGCGGGTGCCGGTGCGCGTCGCCGGGGGCGAGCACCGGGGCGACGCAGGCATCCCGCTCGGCGAAGATCGCCGTCCACTCGTCCCGCGTCCGCTCGGCGAACCGCTCGGTGAACCGCCTGCGCAGCTCGTCCCAGCCGCTCGGGTCGTACTGGTGGGGCAGGTCCGCGTCGGCGAGGCCGAGACCGGCCAGCAGTTCGCCGTAGAAGGCCGGTTCCAGCGCCCCGACAGCCATGAAGCCACCGTCGGCCGTGGCGTACGTGTCGTAGAAGGGCGCTCCTCCGTCGAGCAGGTTCCGCCCCCGCGGGGCCGCCCACCGGCCGGTGCCGAGCAGCCCGTGCAGGAACGAGGTGAGCAGCGCGGAACCGTCGACCATGGCCGCGTCGACGACCTGGCCGAGGCCCGAGCGCTCCCGTTCGAGCAGCGCGGCCAACACGCCCACGGCCAGCAGCATGCCGCCGCCGGCGAAGTCGCCGATCAGGTTCAACGGCGCGTGCGGGCGCTCACCGGCCCGGCCCAACGGTTCCAGCGCTCCGGCGACCGCGATGTAGTCGATGTCGTGGCCGGCCCGGGCGGCCAGCGGGCCGTCCTGACCCCAGCCGGTCATCCGCGCGTACACCAGGCGGGGGTTGCGGTCCCGGCAGACGTCCGGGCCGAAGCCGAGGCGCTCGGCGACCCCGGCCGGTACGCCTCGACCAGCACGTCCGCCCGCTCGACGAGACGCAGCAGGTCCGCCACACCGGTCGGGGACTTCAGGTCCAGCGCGGTCAGCCGCCGGCCGCGCTGCAACGGTCCTCCGCTCGGCGCGGCCAGCCGACCGGCGCCCGGGCCCCCCGGCCGGTCGACGCGCACCACGTCCGCCCCGAGGTCGGCGAGCACCATGCAGCCGAACGGCGCCGGCGCGAGACTGGCCAGCTCGACCACCCGTACGCCGGCCAGCGGTCCACCTCGCGACGATCCGTCCCTGCCGCGCGTGGACGCCTCAGAGGGCACGGGCGATCAGCTCCTTCATGATCTCGTTGGTGCCGCCGTAGATCTTCTGTACCCGGGCGTCGGCGTACATGCGGGCGATCGGGTACTCCGTCGTGTAGCCGTACCCACCGAAGACCTGGAGGCACCGGTCGACGACCTCGCACTGCCCGTCGGTGAGCCACGACTTGGCCATCGCGGCTGTCGCGACGTCCAGGTCGCCACGCGTGTGCCGGACGACGCAGTCGTCCAGGAAGACCCGACTGACCCGGGTACGCGTCGCGCACTCCGCGAGCACCATCCGGGTGTTCTGGTGGCCCATCAGCGGCTTGCCGAAGGCGGTGCGCTCCTTGGCGTACGCGACGGTCAGCGCCACCGCCCGTTCCATGGCCGCCACCGCGCCGACGCCGATGACCAGGCGCTCCTGTGGAAGCTGCTGCATCATCTGGACGAAGCCCAGACCCTCGACGCCGCCGAGCAGGTTGGCCGCCGGCACCCGGAACTCGTCGAAGAACAGCTCGGCCGTGTCGTTGGCGTGCAGCCCGATCTTGGACAGCAGCCGGCCGCGACGGAACCCCTCCGGGTCCCCGCCCACCTCGCAGATCAGCAGTGAGATGCCGGCCGCCCGCTGCTCGGGGTCGGTCTTGACCGCCACGATGACCAGGTCGGCCAGACCGCCGTTGGTGATGAACGTCTTCGCGCCGCTGACCAGGTAGTCGTCGCCGTCGCGGACCGCCCGCGTCCGCATCGCCTGAAGGTCCGACCCGCCGTCCGGCTCGGTCATCGCGATCGCGCCCACCAGCTCACCGCTGCACAGGCCGGGCAGCCACCGCCGCTTCTGCTCCTCGCTGCCGTACGCCACGAGGTAGCCGGTGACGATGCCACTGTGTACGGCCAACCCGAGGCTGCCCTCTCCGGCGTACGCCTGCTCGTGCAGCACCACGGCCTCGTGGGTGAAGTCGCCGCCCCCGCCGCCGTACTCCTCGGGCACGGACGGGCCGAGCAGTCCCAGCTCGCCCGCGCGCCGGTAGTGCTCGCGGTCCGGGTGCCCCTGCGCCAGCAGGCGTTCGGTGTGCGGCAGCACCTCCTTGGTGAAGAAGGCGCGGGCCAGCTCGGCGAGATCGTCGTGTTCGGGCCGCCGCCAGGGCGCGGGGGAGCCGTCGGGCGTGGGCATGGCACCACCCTCGCGCCCTGTTGGCAGCATGTCAATAAGCCCTCAACGCCTTGATCGACTCCGCTTCCATGAAGTCGGGCCATCCGCCCGAGCAGGACACCCCGCCTTCCCGGAAACCGAGTCGATCACGCAGCCCGATTGGGTGAGGATCGTGCCATGAGAGCGATGCCGCCAGCCCGGCTCGACGGAGCCCGGGTCACGATGGTCGCCAGCCTCGCGCCGGGGCAGTCGCTCACCGGCGCGACGCGGCACTCCGTCAGCAACTTCGCGGAGGTCGTCGCCCATCTCGCGATCGCCCGCTACGACGAGGCCGACAACGAGTTCTACCTCTTCTACTGCACCCATGACTGGCAGGTCTTGACGGACACCTGGCATCCGACCGAGGCAGATGCCGTGGCTCAGGCCGAGTTCGAGTTCGGGGGCGTGACGTTCACGCGTCTGTGAGGGAGGGCTGCTAAGCCCGCAAGCGACCCTCCATGGCGACCTTCGTGGACGCCTGCACAGCGTGATCCACTCCAGGTTGGCGATGTGGCGGTATCCAGGCGATCGGATACGCCCAGGTCGGCGATCTCGTGTGGATCAGCCGCCGGATGGGTGCTACTCGGCCTCGTCGCGGTCGGGGCGATCAACGCGGCGCTCTACTCCGAGACGTCAAACCTGCGGCACCTCGGCCGACACGTGGTCCGCCGTCGCCGGCTCCGGTGATCACTTGATGCTTACCAGTTGCTGGGAACGCCCGCCGAACTGGTGAGCATCAAGTGATCACTGCCCGGAAGGTGCGCACGCCCCACCGCCTCCGCCGGGCGTCGGGGGAGACGGAATCGAGACGGAGACGGTGGGGCGCGGGTCTCCTAGCGCGGGTGCTTCGGCGGCGTCGGGAACTGCCTCAGCAGCACCGCGACCTCCTGGCGCAGGTTGCCGAGGTACGGGTGGAAGGCGTCGCCGGGGCACTCGGTCGGGTCGGCCCCGATCGTTGCCCAGTCCCGGTGCCCGGAGATGACGTCGACCTTGCCACTCGCTCCGCTGACCGGGTTGACGTAGTCGGTCCGGCCGGCGGGGGCGAGTCGACCCGCGGCGGCGAGGCCCGCCAGGACGAACACCAACGACCGGTGCGCGGCGGCGCTGGGCTGCCGGGACGTGAACCGGCCCAGCAGGCAGATGCCGATGTTGCCGGCGTTGTAGCCGCCGACGTGCGCCGCGTTGACCATGAGCGGCCGGCCGTCGCTGCCGAGGCCCGGCCCGTACACCGGGAGCGGGCCCGGGTCGGAGTAGCGGCCCTCGTAGATCCGCCCCGCCTCGTCGATCAGCAGGTGGTAGCCGATGTCGCCGAACTCCTGAAGGACGCACTGGTCGTAGTAGATGGCACGGACCGTCGCGGCCGGGTCCGGGTCCTCGTTGTGCTCGTACACGCCGCTGTGGTGGACGGTCAGCGTCTGCACCGGAAAGAACTCGGCCGGCCACAGTTCGCTGCCGTCGTCGGCGAGGCGCAGTGACTCGTCCGCGCCCCACCGGGATCGGGGCAGGTACGTCGGCAGCCGGCCACCTCGCGGAACCGGAAGGCTGTTCGTTCGCGGGTTGGCGATCGTCCGCCGGGGCCCGTCGACCATGTTCAGCTCGGCGACGGTGGCGTCGGAGCCGTCGGCGGTCTGCACCTCGTACGCGGTGGCGCCGTTGGCGACCACGACGTTCGAGCGGGCCACTGACCGGCCGCCGTCCCGGCCGTTCTGGCACGCGTTCAGCTCCTGCCAGTCGCTCCACCCCTTGCCGGTGCGCAGGCGTACCGCCGCCGAGGGGCCGCCGTGCCGGATGGACAGGTGGGTCAGCGGGATGGCCGGCGAGGTCACCACCGTCCTGCTCATCAGGCGACCGCGCCGGGCGGCCAGCGGAGATGTCACTTCGGTGGAGGTGGCCGGTGCTGCCGTCGCGGAGCCAGCGAACGTGCCGGCGGCCGACAGGCCCACCGCCGCGCCGGCCGCGCCGGAGAGGACTCGGCGTCGAGAAACCACAGTGGTGCTCCCTTGCTTGGTGCGCCAGGCGTCAGCCGGTATGCCGGCCGTCGGCCCGGGGCGTGGTGCCCTGGCGAGCCCTGCGGACACATCGCCAGGATGGGGCACTACAGAGGCTAAAACGGCAGTCTGGACTTTTGGTTTATTGCCACTGAAGAGCGGCGCGAACTCGTTACCTAGCGTGATCATGGCGAGAGCGTGGCTGGGCCGGGCGCTGCCGCTAGGGTCGGGCAGATGAGTGTCGAGACCGCTCCCCGTCGCCGCCGGTTGGAGCCGGACGCCCGGCGCGGCCAGATCCTGGCCTGCGCGGTCCGCCTGTTCGGCGAGCAGCCGTACGCCGACGTGTCGACCACCGACGTGGCCCGGGAGGCGGGCGTGGCCCGAGGGCTGGTCAACCACTACTTCGGCACCAAGAAGGACCTCTACCTGGAGGTCGTTCGGGTCATGGTGACCATTCCGGAGGTCGCCCTCGAACGACTGCCCAAGGGTGATCTGCGGACCCGGGTCGACGCCAGCGTCTCGTGGTTCCTCGACGTGGTGTCCCGGCACAGCACCTCGTGGCTCGCGGCGGTCACCGCCCGGGGGATGGGCGGCGACGCCGACGTGGAGCGGGTGCTCGCCGAGGCCGAGGAGGTCGCCGCGGACCGGATGCTGGTCGCCGTCGGGCTGGCCGACGAGGCCAAGGACCACGAGGAATTGCGGGGGATGGGCCGGGCGTACTGCGGGCTGGCGACGTCCACCGCCCGGGAGTGGCTCCAGCGTGACGCGCTCACCCGCGCCCAGGTGCACCTGCTGCTCACCACCACGCTGCTGACGATCGTGGAGCAGGTCATCCCGCAGGTCATCGCCGCCGACGAGCCGCTGCACCCGGTCGACTCCCGCGTCTAGTCACCCGCCCCGCAGCAGGCAGGTCCCTGGGGGCGACGCCCGACAGCGGAGCACGCCCCCGGGCAACGCCCGACGGCCGGCAGGCCTCCCGGGCGACGCCCCGCCTCCCGGGCGACGCCCCGCCTCCCGGGCGGCGCCCCGCCTCCCGGGCGGCGCCCCGCCTCGCGGGCGGCGCCCCGCCTTCCGGGCGACGCCCCTGCCCGGCTCAGGCCGCCTGGCGGTCGCCCGTCGGGTCGGCGCTCGTGGCCCGACCGGTCCGCGCCGCCGGGGCGGCGTGCCGGTCGGCGGCCTGCGCGGGGTACGCCCCCGTGTTGACCACCCGCAGCGGCCGTTCGCCCTCGTCGGTGCCGAAGCGCCAGCGCGACGGCGTCGGCTGCCGCTGCGGGGCAGGCCCGCCGGGACGCAGCCCGGGGCGGGACAGCAGCACGGTGATCAGGTAACCGACCACCAGGAAACCGTGGCTGACCAGCCGCTCCCCGCTCACCGACCCGGTGGCCAGGTCGTTGACCGAGAGCAGCAGCAGGGTGCCGACGAACGCGCTGAGCATCGGCAGCAGACCCGCCGGTGGGCTGCGGCGTACCGCAACGAAGAGGAAGCCGGCACCGACCGCCACGTTCCAGGCGGCCGACTCGTGCCACAGGTGCTGGCCGGAGGCGTGCAGGTGCTCTGCGGTCGCCCCCTTGCCCACCTGGGCGAGGCCGAGCACCAGTTGGACCGCGCCGAGCAGCCCGAGCGCCGCGCGCAGCCCGACGACCAGGGTGCCGCGTCCGGGCAGGTGGGGCCGCCACCGCGACCGGCGGGCCGCCGGCGCGTCGTCCGCCCCGGCAGCGGCAGCGCCGCCGATGGCGGCCATGATCGTGTCGGTCCGGTCAGGGACATCGGTGACCAATCGAGTACGAATGCGGCGCGTCACCGCCACCGCCGTCGCGAACCAGGCCCGGCACGTGGCGCACTCGTCCAGGTGCCCCTGCGCCGCCGCGCGTTCGTCGGCGGTCTCCTCACCGTCCAGCTGCGCGGACAGGATCTCCCGCCACTGCTCACACCCCATGTGTGGGTAGTCGGTCCGGGCGTCGCTCCGGTTCCCGGCGGTCGTCACCCGTTGTGAAATACTCGCTCGATCATGACGCGCTACGGCCTGCTGATCCTGCCCGCCACCAACCGGGTGTACGCCCGATCCGCCATCGACCTCACCCGGGCCGAGCTGGAGATCTTCGGCCGCTCGGCGCTCGACGGCCGGATCGGCGAGCTGGACACCGAGGTCGTCGGCGGCGCGACGTACATCACGTTCGCAGGTAGCGGGCTGACCGAGCGGGACCTGGCCGTCCTGGGCAACCTCTCCGCCGGGTACGCGCTGTTCGAGATCGTCGGTGACCTGCTGCGCCCGGTCGAGTGGAGCCGGCTGGACCGGTACGACGACGACCTGCTCACCATCCAGAAGTACGTGGGCAAGACCAACGAGCAGTTCACCAAGCTGCTGCTCAACGTCACCCTGCTCGCGTCGGACTGGGCGGGCGAGCTGACCGACCGCCGGTTCCGGGTGCTCGACCCGCTCTGCGGTCGGGGCACCACCCTCAACCAGGCGCTGATGTACGGCTTCGACGCGGCCGGGATCGAGCGCGACCAGAAGGACGTCGAGGCGTACCGGGCCTTCGTCACCACCTGGCTCAAGCAGAAGCGCGTCAAGCACCGGGTGCTGGAATCGGGGCCGGTGCGGCGCGAGCGCAAGGTGGTCGGCCGGCGGGTACGCATCGAGTTGGCCCCGACCCGCGAGGACCACAAGGCAGGTAATACGCAACTGCTGGACGTGGTCAACGCCGACACCACCCGCGCGGGCGAGTTCTTCCGGCCGGAGACCGTCGACGTGGTGGTCGCGGACGCCCCGTACGGCGTACAACACGGCAGTCGTACCGCCGATCAGGGTTTGTCGCGCGACCCGCTGGCGCTGCTCGCGGAGGCCGCGCCGGTCTGGGCGCGGGTGCTGCGGCCCGGCGGCGCGCTCGGCATCTCGTGGAACACCCACGTCGCGAGCCGCGACGACGCGGCGGCGGCGCTGGCCGACGCCGGCCTGACCGTGGTCGACGACGAGCCCTACCGTGCGCTGCGCCACCGGGTGGACCAGTCGATCATGCGCGACGTGCTGGTGGCCCGCCGCCGGGCCTGACCCGCGGCCCAACCTGCGTGGCCCGCCGCCCGGCCTGACCCGCCGCCCAACCTGCGTGGCCCGCCGCCGGCCTGACCCGCCGCCGCCCACCCCCTTCGGGCCCTTTGCTCTGCTTCAACCGAGGCAACAGTGTGGGTGCCTCGCTGTCGCCTCCGTTGAAGCAGTGCAAAGGACGCGGACAGCCACCCCTCACCTCCCGGCTGCCGCGCCTCTGTGCCGCATTTCACCTGATCAGGTGCGGGTGTGAAAACGGCGTCAAGAAAAGGTTCCCGGCCGTCATGGTCGCGTTATGACCCGGGCCGACTGACGCGCACCTGGGCTTTGCTTGCCCCGCGCGACCGGAAGGCGGTCGCGACGAACCTTTCCGGTAAGAGGAGTCAGCGTGTCTGACGTGGTGTTCGTGGTCCTGACGGTGGCGCTGTTCGCAGTGCTCGCCCTGGTGGTGCGGGCGGTGGAGAAGCTGTGAACGCGGCAAACGCGGTCGGTCTGGTGCTCGCGATCGTCCTGGGCGCGTTCCTGGTGTTCGCCCTGCTGTTCCCGGAGCGCTTCTGATGACCATGACAACAGCGGGCGTCATCTTCGTGCTGACGCTGGTGGCGGCGCTCGTCGCCGTCTACAAGCCGTTCGGCGACTACATGTTCCGGGCCGTCTCCGGGACGAAGCAGTCGCGCGTCGAGCGGGGGATCTACCGTCTGGTCGGGGTCAACCCGGCCGCCGAGCAGGCCTGGGGCGTGTACGCCCGCAGCGTGCTCGCGTTCTCGGCCGTCTCGATCCTGTTCCTGTACCTGTTCCAGCGGGTGCAGAACCACCTGTGGCTGTCGCTGGGCTTCGACCCGGTGATGACCCACGGCGCGTGGAACACCGCCGTCTCGTTCGTGACCAACACGAACTGGCAGTGGTACTCGGGTGAATCGACCATGGGCCACCTCGTGCAGATGGCCGGTCTGGCCGTGCAGAACTTCGTCTCGGCGGCGGTCGGCATCGCGGTGGCGGTCGCGTTGGTCCGCGGCTTCGCCCGCAGCCGCACCGGGCAGCTCGGCAACTTCTGGGTCGACCTCACCCGGATCGTGCTGCGGATCCTGCTGCCGATCGCGGTCCTCGGCGCCATCGTGCTGATGATCGGCGGGGTGGTGCAGAACCTGTCCGCCGGCACCGATGTGAGCACGCTGACCGGCGGCACCCAGACGATCACCGGTGGCCCGGTCGCCGGCCAGGAAGTGATCAAGGAGTTGGGCACCAACGGTGGCGGTTTCTACAACGTCAACAGCGCCCACCCGTTCGAGAACCCCACCAACTGGACGAACTGGCTGGAGATCTTCCTGATCCTGCTGATCCCGTTCAGCCTGCCCCGGGTCTTCGGCCGGATGGTCGGGCAGAACCGGCAGGGCTACGCCATCGCCGCGGTGATGGGCATCCTCGCCTTCCTCAGCGTCGCCATCACCAACATCTTCGAGCTGGCCGGCCACGGCACGGTCCCGCAGGCGGTCGGCGCGGCGATGGAGGGCAAGGAGGTGCGATTCGACGTCTCCAACTCGGCCACCTTCGCCGCCGCCACCACGCTCACCTCGACCGGTGCGGTCAACTCGTTCCACGACTCGTTCACCTCGCTCGGTGGCGGGATGCTGCTGGGCAACATGATGCTCGGCGAGGTCGCGCCCGGCGGCACCGGCTCGGGCCTGTACGGCCTGCTCATCCTCGCGGTGATCACGGTCTTCGTGGCCGGGCTGATGGTCGGTCGCACCCCCGAGTACCTGGGCAAGAAGATCGGGTCGCGGGAGATCAAGTTCGCCTCGCTCTACTTCCTGATCACGCCGATCCTGGTGCTCGTCGGCACGGCTGCGGCGTTCGCCACCGGAAACAACTCCACGGCGCTCAACGTCGGGCCGCACGGCCTCTCCGAGGTGCTGTACGCGTTCACCTCGGCCAGCAACAACAACGGCTCCGCCTTCGCGGGCATCACGGTCAACACGGCCTGGTGGAACACCGCACTCGGGTTGTGCATGCTGCTCGGCCGGTTCCTGCCGATCATCTTTGTGCTCGCGTTGGCCGGCTCGCTGGCCCGCCAGGCACCCACCCCCGCGTCCGAGGGCACCCTGCCGACCCACAAACCCCTGTTCATCGGGATGGTCGTCGGCGTCACGGTGGTCCTCGTCGCGCTGACCTTCCTGCCCGCGCTCGCGCTCGGCCCGCTGGCAGAAGGGCTCTGACCATCATGAGGAACGAGGACATGTCCGTCACGTCCGCCCCGACAGAGCAGCTCCCCGGCAGCCCGGCGACACAGGGCAACCGGATCGGCGGGGGCCTGCTCGACCCCAAGCAGCTCGTCCGGTCCCTGCCGGACGCCGTACGCAAGCTCAACCCGGCCACCCTGTGGCGCAACCCGGTGATGCTGATCGTGGAGGTCGGCGCGGCCTTCACCACCGTCCTGGCGGTGACCGACCCGTCGGTGTTCGCCTGGGCGATCACCGCCTGGCTGTGGCTGACCGTGATCTTCGCCAACCTGGCCGAGGCGGTCGCCGAGGGTCGGGGCAAGGCCCAGGCAGCCGCCCTGCGGCAGGCCAAGCAGGACACCATCGCCACCCGGCTGGTCGACTGGAAGCCCGGCGCGCGGGCCAACACCTACCGCGACGAGGCGGTGCCCGCGCCGGAGCTGCGCCAGGGCGACATCGTCCTGGTCGAGGCCGGCGGGATCATCCCGGGCGACGGCGACATCGTCGAGGGCATCGCCAGCGTCGACGAGTCGGCGATCACCGGTGAGTCGGCCCCGGTCATCCGCGAGTCCGGCGGCGACCGCAGCGCGGTCACCGGCGGCACCAAGGTGCTCTCCGACCGGATCATCGTGAAGATCACCCAGAAGCCGGGGGAGAGCTTCATCGACCGGATGATCGCCCTGGTCGAGGGCGCGAACCGGCAGAAGACGCCGAACGAGATCGCGCTGAACATCCTGCTCGCCGCGCTCACGGTCATCTTCCTGCTGGCCGTGGTCACCCTCCAGCCGCTGGCGATCTTCTCCAAGGCGTACCAGGCCGCCGCGCCGGACAGCGGGGCGATCACCGGTTCCGGTGTGACCGGGGTCGTGCTGGTCTCGCTGCTGGTCTGCCTGATCCCCACCACCATCGGCGCGCTGTTGTCGGCCATCGGCATCGCTGGCATGGACCGCCTCGTCCAGCGCAACGTGCTGGCCATGAGCGGCCGGGCCGTCGAGGCGGCCGGCGACGTCAACACCCTGCTGCTGGACAAGACCGGCACGATCACGCTGGGCAACCGGCAGGCCGCCGAGTTCGTACCGGTCGAGGGAATCGACGCCGCGACCGTGGCCGACGCCGCCCAGCTCTCCAGCCTGGCCGACGAGACCCCGGAGGGGCGCTCGGTCGTCGTGCTGGCGAAGAACGAGTTCGGGCTGCGCGAACGCGAACCCGGCGTCATGCCACACGCCACCTTCGTACCGTTCACCGCGCAGACCCGGATGAGTGGCGTCGACCTCACCCCGGACGCCAGCATGGACGGCGGCGCGGTGGGCACCGCCCGCCGGGTCCGCAAGGGCGCCGCCGCAGCCGTCATGAAGTGGGTACGCGAGAACGGCGGTCACCCGACCGAGCAGGTCGGCGAGATCGTGGACGCGATCAGCGGCACCGGCGGTACGCCGCTCGTCGTCGCCGAGCACGTCGACGGTCAGGCCGCCCGCGCGCTCGGTGTCATCCACCTCAAGGACGTGGTCAAGTCCGGCATGCGCGAGCGGTTCGACGAGATGCGCCGGATGGGCATCCGGACCGTGATGATCACCGGTGACAACCCGCGTACCGCGAAGGCCATCGCCGACGAAGCTGGGGTGGACGACTTCCTGGCCGAGGCGACGCCCGAGGACAAGCTCGCGCTGATCAAGCGGGAGCAGGAGGGCGGCCGGCTGGTCGCGATGACCGGCGACGGCACCAACGACGCCCCGGCGCTCGCCCAGGCGGACGTCGGGGTGGCCATGAACACCGGCACGTCGGCCGCCAAGGAGGCCGGCAACATGGTCGACCTCGACTCCGACCCGACCAAGCTGATCGAGATCGTGGAGATCGGCAAGCAGTTGCTGATTACCCGCGGTGCGCTTACCACGTTCAGCATTTCCAACGACATCGCGAAGTACTTCGCGATCATCCCGGCCATGTTCGCCGGCCTCTACCCGAGCCTGGACGCGCTGAACATCATGCGGCTGGCCAGCCCGGAGTCGGCGATCCTGTCCGCCGTCATCTTCAACGCCCTGGTGATCATCGCGCTGATCCCGCTCGCCCTGCGCGGCGTGCGGTACCGGCCGGCCGCCGCGTCGAAGCTGCTCAGCCGCAACCTGCTGGTCTACGGCCTGGGCGGCATCATCGTGCCGTTCATCGGGATCAAGCTCATCGACCTGCTCATCCAGTTCGTCCCGGGGATTTCGTGATGCGCCTACCCACCTGGATCGCCCAACACCTCGCCGCCCTGCGCGCCCTGCTCGTCTTCACGGTGCTGCTCGGCCTGGTCTACCCGCTGGCCCTGGTCGCGCTCGGCCAACTGCCCGGCCTCCACCACAAGGCCGACGGCTCGCTGGTCACCGTGGGCGGCAGCACCGTCGGCAGCTCGCTCATCGGCCAGTCCTTCACCGACGCGGACGGCAACCCCGTCGCCCGCTACTTCCAGTCCCGCCCGTCGGCCGCCGGCGACGGCTACGACCCGACGTCCACCTCGGCCAGCAACCTCGGCCCGGAGAGCGTCGTCGACACCATCGCCACCGACCCGGAGGAGTCCAGCGAGAGCCTGCTCACCCAGGTCTGCGCGCGCAGCAAGGCCATCGGGGAGCTGGACGGCGTCGACGGCCGGCGGCCCTACTGCACCGACGACGGTGTGGGCGCCGTACTCGCCGTCTTCCGCGCCGACGGCCTGACCGGCCCGGTCACCCGGGTGGTCAGCGTCAACCAGGTCGCCCCGGCGACGCCGTTCGTTCCCTCGTACCAGGGGGTCACCGTGGAGCTGGCCAAGCCCGGCGAGGACTACGTGGCCGCGGGCGGGGTGGTCACCCCGATCCGGGGCGACGCGCCCGCCGAGCCGGCGGTGCCCGCCGACGCGGTCACCGCCAGCGCCAGCGGCCTCGACCCGCAGATCAGCCCGGCGTACGCCGAGTTGCAGGTGAACCGGGTCGCGCGCGAGCGCGGCGCGGACCCGGCGGCGATCCGCAAGCTCGTCAAGGAGCACACCGACGGACGTGGGCTCGGGTTCATGGGCGAGCCCGGCGTCAACGTGCTGGAACTCAACCTCGCCCTCGACAAGCGGTTCGCCGCGCGCTGAGCAACACCGCGGGCGGGGCCGTGCCGACCGGGCACGGCCCCGCCCGCCGCTTCGACCAGGGAGGATGGTTCCCGTGCCACGCGGAGAACTACGCATCTACCTCGGGGCCGCTCCCGGCGTCGGCAAGACGTACGCCATGTTGGAGGAGGCCCAGCGGCGGGCCGCGCGCGGCACCGACGTGGTGATCGGCTTCGTGGAGACGCACGGCCGGCAGCACACCGCCGCGATGATCGGCGATCTGGAGCAGGTGCCCCGCCGGACGATGACCTACCGGGGCGCCGAGTTCACCGAGATGGACGTGGACGCGGTGCTGGCCCGCCGGCCGGAGATCGCGGTCGTCGACGAGTTGGCCCACAGCAACGTGCCCGGCTCCCGGCATGACAAGCGCTGGCAGGACGTCCAGGAGCTGCTCGACGCGGGGATCGACGTGCTGTCCACGGTCAACGTGCAGCACCTGGAATCGGTCAACGACGTCGTCGCGCAGATCACCGGCACCACCCAGCGGGAGACCGTGCCGGACGAGATCGTGCGCGCCGCCGAGCAGGTCGAGCTGGTCGACATGACCCCGGAGGCGCTGCGTCGGCGGATGGCGCACGGCAACATCTACCGTCCGGACAAGATCGACGCCGCGCTCGGCAACTACTTCCGGGTCGGCAACCTCACCGCGCTGCGCGAACTGGCGCTGCTCTGGCTTGCCGACAAGGTCGACGAGCAGCTCGACAGGTACCGCAGCCAGCAGGGCATCGCCGCCACCTGGGAGGCCCGCGAACGGGTCGTGGTGGCACTGACCGGCGGCCCGGAGGGTGAGACGCTGATCCGCCGGGCGGCCCGGATCGCGGCCCGCAGCAAGGGCGCCGACCTGCTTGCCGTGCACGTGGCCCGCAGCGACGGCCTGGCCGGCGCCGACCCGGCCCAACTCGCCCGCCAACGGGTGCTCGTGGAGAGCCTCGGCGGCACGTACCACCAGGTGCTCGGCACCGACGTGCCGGCGGCGCTGCTCGACTTCGCCCAGGGCGTGAACGCCACCCAGCTGGTGCTCGGTGCCAGTCGGCGGGGCCGCTTCGCGCAGATCTTCGCCCGGGGCGTCGGGGTGACCACCACCGCGCTCTCCGGAGCGATCGACGTGCACCTGGTCACCCACAAGGAGGCCGGTAGGGGTCGCCGGGCGGCGGCGGTGCCGGCGGCGCTGTCCCGGCGTCGGCGGTTGCTCGGCTTCGGCCTGGCGGTGCTCGGCATGCCGCTGCTCACCCTGCTGCTGAAGACGCTGCCCGATTTGACCCTGACCAACGACATCCTGCTGTTCCTCGCCGGGGTGGTCGGGGTCGCGCTGGTCGGTGGTGTGTGGCCGGCGCTGGTCGCCGCGCTCGGCGGCACCCTGCTGCTCAACTGGTTCTTCACCCCGCCGTACCGGACCCTGACCATCGCCGAGGCCGACAACCTGCTCGCCCTGGCCGTCTTCGTCGCGGTGGCCCTCGCGGTGAGCTGGATCGTCGACGTGGCCGCCCGACGTACCCGGGAGGCCGCCCGCGCCGCCGCCGACGCGCAGACCCTCGCCGCCATCGCCGGCGGCGTGCTGCGCGGCGAACGCCCGCTGCCGGCGCTGCTCGAACAGCTCCGGGAGACGTTCGGGCTGCGCGCGGTGAGCGTGCTGGAGCTGGCCGAGGAGGCCGGTGGCCGTCCCGACCGGGCCCGCGAGGAGCACGCCTGGAACGTGGCGGCCAGCGTCGGCGAGAGCCCACCCTGCACGCCCGAGGGCGGCGAGACGACGGTACCGGTCGACGACCGGATCACCGTCGTGCTCTGCGGCCGGCGGTTGGAGGCCGCCGACCGGCGGATCGTCGAGGCGTTCGCCGCCCAGGCCGCCGTCGCGCTCCGCCAGGAGCGGCTCGCCGAGGAGGCCGCCACCGCCCGGCCACTCGCCGAGGCCGATCGGATGCGTACCGCGCTGCTCGCGGCGGTCAGCCACGACCTGCGTACGCCCCTCGCGTCGGCGAAGGCGGCGGTGACCAGCCTGCGCAGCCACGACATCGAATTCGACGAGGCCGACCGCGAGGAGTTGCTGGAGACCGCCGAGGAGTCGCTCGACCGCCTCGCCCGACTGGTCGCCAACCTGCTCGACATGAGCCGCCTCCAGGCCGGCGCGCTGGGCATCACGTCGACGACCATCGGCCTGGAGGACGCCGTACCCCTGGCCCTGGACGAACTTGGCCCGGCAGCCGCGACCGTCGCCACGGACATCCCGGCCGACCTGCCGGCGGCCACCGCCGACCCGGGCCTGCTGGAACGGGTGCTGGTCAACGTCATCGCCAACGCGCTGCGCTACAGCCCGCCCGACCAGCCGCCCACGATCACCGCCAGCGCGCATGCCGGTGAGGTCGAGCTGCGGATCATCGATCGTGGGCCCGGCATCCCGGAGGACAAGTGGGAGCACGTCTTCCTGCCGTTCCAGCGCCTCGGTGACCGGGACAACCAAACCGGCGTCGGCCTCGGGCTCGCCCTGTCCCGAGGGTTGGCCGAGGCGATGGGTGGCAGCATCACCCCCGAGACCACCCCCGGCGGTGGGCTCACCATGGTGCTGCGGCTGCCCGCCGCCGCCCAGACCAGCCGCAAGGAGCCGCAGGAATGACGCGCATCCTGGTCGTCGACGACGAACCGCAGATCCTGCGGGCTCTGCGGATCAACCTGCGCGCCCGCCGGTACGACGTGGACGTCGCCGCGACCGGGGCCGCCGCGTTGAAGGCCGCCGCCAGCCACCCGCCCGACCTGGTGGTCCTCGACCTCGGCCTGCCCGACATCGACGGTGTGGAGGTGATCCGGGGCCTGCGCGGCTGGACGGCCGTACCGATCATCGTGCTCTCCGGCCGGGCCGGCAGCGAGGACAAGGTCGCGGCGCTCGACGCGGGCGCGGACGACTACGTGACCAAGCCGTTCGGGGTGGAGGAGCTGCTGGCCCGCATCCGCGCGGTGACCCGGCGGCTCGGGGCGCCCAGCGAGGCCGTGCCGGCGCTGCGGATCGGCCGGCACACCGTCGACCTGGCCGACCATCGCGTGTGGCGGGACGACGACACCGAGGTCAAGCTGACCCCCACGCAGTGGAGCGTGCTGGAGAAGCTGCTGCGCCACCCCGGCAAGCTGGTCAGCCAACGCCAGCTCCTGCAGGAGGTGTGGGGGCCGGAGTACCAGAACGAGACCAACTACCTGCGGCAGTACCTGGCCCAGCTCCGCCGCAAGTTGGAGGACGATCCGGCCCGTCCCCGCCACCTCATCACCGAACCGGGCATGGGCTACCGCTACCGCCCCTGACCGTTGACACCCGCACGTGGAGATTGAAGAATTTCGCTAGCAGCGGCAGCGGCGTGCTTCTGTAACCGTCCCCTCCGGTTACCCCTTGGGAGTTCGCCGTGTCCCTGCCCCTGTCCCGTCGCCGGCTGTTGGCCGCCGGCGGCGCCGGCCTCGTCCTGGCCGGCCTGGCCGACCCGTTCCGCGCCGGCCCCGCCCGAGCCGCCGTCACCACCGCCGACCTGGTCGTCTACGGCGCCACGTCCGGCGGGCTGGCCGCCGCGATCACCATGCGCCGACTCGGCGGCACCGCCGTGGTGGTCGAGCCCACGAGCCACGTCGGCGGGCTGAGCACCGCCGGGCTCGGGGCCACCGACACCGGCGTCCAGGCGTCCATCGGCGGGCTGGCCGCCGAGTTCTACCGCCGGGTGTACGTCAAATACCACGGCGGGACGCTCACTCCGACGTCCCCGCTGCGGATGACGTTCGAACCGCACGTCGCCACCGCCGTGTTCGCCGAGATGCTGGCCGAGGCGGGCGTCCCGGTGGTCGTCGGGGCCCGGCTGTCCAGCCTCGGCCGTACCGGCAACCGGATCACCGAGCTGCGCACCGAGGACGGCTCGGTCTACGCGGGTGGCGTGTTCGTCGACGCCACCTACGAGGGTGACCTGCTCGCCATGGCCGGGGTGGGGTTCACCGTCGGGCGGGAGTCCAACGACACCTACGGCGAGACGATCAACGGGGTGCAGTCCCGCAGCACCCACCAGTTCGCCTACCCCATCGACCCGTACGTGACGGCCGGCTCGCCGGCCAGCGGTCTGCTGCCGGGCATCTCCTCCACCCCGCTCGCCCCGCAGGGCAGCGGCGACGACCGCATCCAGGCGTACTGCTTCCGGATGTGCCTGACCCAGGCGGCCAACCGTATCCCGTTCGCCAGACCGTCCGGCTACGACCCGATCCGGTACGAGCTGCTGCTACGCCACATCCAGGCCGGCTACACCGGGCCGTACTTCACCACCGGATCGATCGGCGGCGGCAAGACCGACTCCAACAACAACGGCGCGGTCTCCACCGACGACATCGGCTTCAACTACGCGTACCCGACCGCGAGTTGGACCGTCCGGGAGAGCATCATCGCCGAGCACCGCACGTACCAGCAGGGACTGATGTGGTTCCTCGCCAACGACTCCCGGCTGCCGGCGACCGTGCGCGAGTCCACCGCCCGGTGGGGGCTGCCCGTCGACGAGTTCACCGGCACGGGTGGCTGGCCACCGCTGCTCTACATCCGCGAGGCCCGCCGGATGGTCTCCGCGTACGTGATGACCGAGGCCGACTGCCGGGGACGGACGCGGGCCACCGACTCGGTGGGCCTGGCCAGCTACACGATGGACTCGCACAACTGCCAGCGGGTGGTGGTCGACGGCCGGGTCCGGAACGAGGGGGACGTGCAGATCAGCGTCCCGCAGCCGTACCCGGTGAGCTACCGCGCGATCGTCCCGCACCAGAACCAGTGCGCCAACCTGCTCGTGCCCGTGTGCCTGTCGGCCAGCCACATCGCGTACGGCTCGATCCGGATGGAGCCCGTGTTCATGATCCTCGGGCAGGCGGCGGCCACCGCGGCGTCGTTGGCGCTCTCCGGCGACCTCGCCGTGCAGGCCGTCTCCGTACCCGCTCTCCAGGCCCGGCTGCGCCAGGACGGCGCGGTGCTCGACTGGGGAACGCCCGGCGAGGTGATCCTGGACAACGCGGCGACCAGCGGGATCACCCGGGCCGGGACGTGGCTGCGCAGCACCAGCATCGGCGGCTACTACGGCGCGGACTACGAGCACGACGGCAACGCCGCCAAGGGCGTCAACCGGCTGCGGTTCCGCCCGACGCTGCCCACCGGCGGCTCGTGGACCGTGCACCTGCGCTGGACCGCAGACCCGAACCGGGCGACGAACGTGCCGGTGGACATCGCGTACTCCGGTGGGGTGACCACCCGGACCGTCGACCAGCGGCAGTCCGGCGGCCAGTGGGTGTCGATGGGCACCTATTTGTTCACCGCGGGCAGCGACGGGAGCGTGCTGATCCGCACGGAGGACACCGACGGCTACGTGGTCGCCGACGCCGTGCGCTTCGTACCGGCGTGAACGGGCGCGTCTCCGCTCAGTACTCGACGCCGACCAGCCCTTCGGAGACGGTCCACAGCCGGGCCGCGTCGTCCGTACTGCGGGCCGCACGGTAGACGGTCAACTCGGTTGGCGCGCCGGTGAACTGCCCCAGGCCGTCCGGCCCGTAGAACCGGCCGCCCTGCGCCCGTTCGCTGGTGGCCGCGTAGAGGGCGGGCCGCAGGCCGGCGTCCACCGACTGCACCAGGACGCCCCAGCGGGCCAGCCGGCTCATCAGGGCGTGGTGCGGCGAGGGCCGGCTGCGGCCCAGGTTCGGCCCGGACGCGTACAGGTTGGTCATCGTGGTGCCGGGGTGCGCCACGTTGCTGGTGACGCCCCAACCGCCGACCCGACTACGCCTGTCGAGTTCCAGCCCGAAGAGCAGCGTGGCCAGCTTGGAGGCGTTGTACGCGCGGACCGCCCCGTACCGCCGGGTGCTCTGCAGGTCGTCCCAGTCCAGCCTGCCGGAGCGGGCGGCGCTGCTCGACATGGTGGTGACCCGGGCCCGTCCGGCCCGCAGCAGCGGCAGCAACCGTCCGGTCAGCGCGAAGTGGCCGAGGTGGTTGGTGCCGAACTGCAGCTCGAAGCCGTCGGCGGTGACGTGTCGGGTGGGTGGCGCCATCACACCGGCGTTGTTGATCAAGAGGTGGATCGGTCGCCCCTCGCCGAGCAGTGTGTCGGCCAGTGCGGCCACCGAGTCCAGCGAGGCGAGGTCCAGCTGCCGGGTCGACACGGTGGCGCCCGGCGCGGCGGCCCGGACGGCGTCCAACGCGGCGTCACCCTTGGCCGGGTTGCGGACCGGCAGCACCACCTCCGCTCCGGCGCGGGCCAGCCGCTTCGCCAGGGCGAGCCCCAGCCCGTCGCTGCCGCCGGTCACCACGGCGAGCTTCCCGGTCAGGTCCCCAACGGTCTCATCGAGCACGACAACCTCCACGTCGCGGCGTCATCATCGGTCGCCGACAACACTGGGCCGGATCGCGGCCGGTATTCAGGGTGACCTCGTCCAGGGATCGCCGGTCCCTGGCTGGCGGACCAGTGCCCAGACAGGGCGAGTAACGTTCCGAACGGACCAAGATCGGCGTACGAGGAGGCTCGGTGCAGACGACGACGGTGGACATCCCGACCAGCGACGGAACGGCGGACGCGAGCCTGACCCGGCCCGACGGTGACGGCCCGTTCCCGGCCGTGCTCCTCTTCATGGACGCCTTCGGCCCCCGGCCCCGACTGGTGGAGATGGCCGAGCGGATCGCCGAGCGCGGTTACCTGGTGCTCACGCCCCACCTGTTCTACCGGGCCGGCCGGGCGCCGCTGTTCGACCTGTCCCGGCTCGGTGAGGCTGACCAGCGAGGGGCCCTCTTCGAGAAGATCGTCCCGCTGATCGGGGCGCTGACGCCCGATGTGATCAGCCGGGACAGCGCCGCGTACCTGGACTTCCTGGCCGCCCGCGACGACGTCCGGCCGGGCCCGGTCGTGATCACCGGTTACTGCATGGGCGGTACGAACGCGCTGCGGGCCATCGAGGCGCACCCGGACCGCATCGCGGCCGTCGCCAGCTTCCACGCCGGGCGGGTCGTCACCGACGCGCCGGACAGCCCGCACCTGGGCGTCGGCTCGATCACCGGCGAGCTGTACTTCGGGCACGCCGACGCGGACCAGTCCATGACGCCCGAGCAGATCGCCACCCTGGAGAAGGCGCTCGACGCCGCCGGGGTGCGCTACCGCTCCGAGGTGTACGAGGGCGCGCACCACGGCTTCACGATGGCCGACACCCCGATGTACCACGAGCAGGGCACCGAGCGGCACTGGGCGGCCCTCTTCGATCTGCTGGACCGTGTCCTGCCGGTGCGCTGAGGCGGGCGGCGCGCAGGTCAGCCGAGGCCGCCCTGCGCGTCACGCGGCCGGCCGGGCGTACGCGTGGTGACGCTGAACCGCCCGTCGGCCTCCATCCGCACCTCGCGGACCTGGTCGAGGTCGACGACGCCCTGCTCGCGCAGCAGGGTGTGCAACTCCTCGTCGGTGATCAGCTCCCGGCGCATGTTCTCCCGCACGATCCGCCCGTCCCGCACCAGCACCAGCGACCCGGGCCGGATCAGCCGGGCGGCGGCCGGCCAGCGGTACGCGACGGCGTTCAGCAGGTACGACCAGCCGATGATCACCCCGACCAGCAGCACTCCGTCGGTCACCGAACGGTAGCCGCCGGACATGCCGTTCTGGGCGGCGTCGGCGAGCAGCACGATGACCAGCAGGTCGGTGACGCCGGTGGTGCCGCTCTCCCGTTTGAGGATGACCCGCAGGAGGATGAACAGCGCGAGGTACATGACGCTGCCCCGAACCACGATCTCCACCAACGGGGTGTCCGGGACGAACAGCTCATGCCAGTCGGCCACCTGACGGGCTACCCGCCGCCTGCGTAGCCATGCCTACCCGGTCAGGGGCGCAGCAGCACCGGGCCGGCGTCGATCCTCACCCGGAACAGCGCGTACGGCTTGCGTCGCAGGTCCCGGCCCCGCTGGTACTGCGGCTGCCGGTGCAGCTGGTTCGCGGTCACGTAGAGGTGCCCGTCGGCGGCCACCGACATGGTGTCCGGCCACAGCAGGCGCGGGTCGTGTACGAAGGTCTCGTACTCGCCGTCCGGCAGCCGCCGCAGCACGGCGTTGTGCTCGTACGAGGTGAAGTAGAGCCGCCCCTTGTCGTCGGACTCCAAGCCGTCCGACCCGGTGCCCTTGTCCCCCTCGTCGACGACGGTCGCCGCGACCGCCGCCTGCGTCACCGACGGGTCGGCCAACGCCTCCGCCGAGACGCTGTGCAGGTGCCGGGACAGCAGCGGGGAGTAGTACAGCCGCTCGCCGTCGGCCGAGATGGCGATGCCGTCGGAACCCATCGCCAGCGGCTTCGCCGGGCCGTCCGGCGGGCGGTTCATGAGCGGACGACCCTCGACGAAGGGGCGGAAGGTCGTCACCGGGTCCGCCTTCGTGGACGGGTGATCGTGCAGCCGCCGCCAGGAGGCGCCGCTGGCCAGGTCCACCACGATGATCCCGTTCGGTCCGGAGTCCGTCGAGTCGGTGAGGTAGGCGACCCCGGCCTCGCCCCGACGCAGATCGAAGCGGACGTCGTTGAGGTACGTCGTCGGCGGCGCCACGTCCTGCGGGAAGGTGATCACCTGGGCCACGGTGTCGCTGTCCAGGTCGATCCGGACCAGCTTCGGCCCACCCGGCTTCGTGGGCTGGAGCTTCGGGCTGCCGGTGTCCACCACCCAGAGCCGGTCCGCCGGGTCCACCACGATGCTCTGCACCGACACGAACGCGCCCGCGTCGTCGACGCCCGACGGGCTGTTCCACGCCTCGTCGGGGAAGGGCACCTCCTTGCCGTCCCGCAGCTCGACCACGCCGGCCGGCGGGTCGTCACCCCACTGCGGGAAGTTGACGAAGATCCGGCCCTGGTGCGAGACGCTCACACCGGTCGGCATCGGGCCGGTGAAGGTGTGCACCAACTCCAGCTCGCCAACCGGCTCGTCGCCGACCGGCCCGTTCATGACGCGCGCTTCACGGTGCTCATCGTCCAGCCCCTTGTCGGTCGACTCACTGCCACTTCCGACGCGGCTATTCCCGCCCCGGCGTCCGATATGCCTCTGCCGCTCGCCGCGGTCCGGCGTGGGTCGTCGGTGGCCGCCCGACGTCGGGTCAGACCGGTTCGGCGTGGGTCGTCGGTGGCCGTCCGACGTCGGGTCAGACCGGCTGGGCGGGGGAGACGGGTAGGCCGGGGACGGGGATGTCGACCGCGAGCAGCGCGCCGTCCGTCGGGCCGGCCGACGTGAGGCCGACCGAGGCGGTGCCGATGAAGAGACGCCGCAGGTCGGCGCCGCCGAGGCAGATGCCGGCCGGCTGGGCCGCCGGAAGCTGGATCTCCCGGTCCAGGCTGCCGTCCGGTCGGTAGCGGCGGACCGACGAGCCACCCCACAGCGCGACCCAGAGGTGACCCGCCGCGTCGAGCGTCATCCCGTCCGGGCTGCCCTCGCCCGGCGAGAGCCGCACGAACGGCGTCCGCCCGTGCAGGTCACCGGTGACCGGGTCGACGGCGAACCGGTCGATCTCGCCACGCGGCGTGTCCGCGAGGTACATGGTGGTGCCGGCGGCGTCGAACGCCGGTCCGTTCGGGATGGACATGCCGGTCACCGCGGGCACCGGCGTCGCGCCGGGAGTCAGCCGGAACAGCGTGCCGCCGCCGGGCGTCTGCGCGTACGTCATGCTGCCGGCCCAGAAGCGGCCGTGCGGGTCGGCGACCGCATCATTCATCCGGGTCGGCTCGGGCGCGTCGGCGACCAGGTCGGCGACCGGCCGGGGAGCGCCGGCAGCGGGCAGAACGGCGACGCCGGTGCCGGCGGTGGCGAGCCACTCGCCGGGCCGGTCGGCCACCGGGGCGACCGCGCCGAGCGGGACGTCGAGCCGGCGCAGCTCCTTCAGCGGGGCGGGCCGGTCGCCGTCGGTCTCCAGCAGACGCCCGGCCAGCAGGTCGACCAGGACCAGCCGGTCGTCGACCCAGCGCAACCCCTCGCCCAGCTCCAACCGCTCCGCGTTCCAGACGGTCGGTTCGGTCAGCTCCATCGTTCCTCCTGCGGTTTCCCGGCGGTGGCAGGGGTCCGTGCCGTTGCGCGGACCGTACCGCGCCCCCACGCCATCCACGCGCCCACGCCGGCTCAGGCCGGGACCAGCTCCCGGCAGCGACGCAGCGCGGCGAGAGCGAGCGGCGCGTCCCTGCCCGCGATACCGGCCTCCAGTTCGGCGACCGCCCCAGCCGCGCGGGCCGGATCACCCGCCGTCACGGCCGCCTCGGCCAGCACCAGTACGGCATCGGCGGCCCACGCCAGGATGCCCTTGGCCCGCACCAGTGTCAGCGCCTCGGTCGCGTGCCGCACTGCCTCGTCCGGCCGCCCGCGCAGGACCAACCGAGCCAGCGCCGAGAGCGCCTGCACCAGCGGCCAGATCGCGCCGACCCGCCGCGCGTCCGTCACCACCAGACGCAGCGCGCCGTCGGCCGCCCGTACCTCGTCGTCGTCGCTGGCGCTGCGGGCCAGCACGGTGGCCAGGTCGGCCCGCGCGTCGAGCAGGGTCACCGGCATCCGCTCCGCGCTGACCACCAGTCGGGACAGCCGTTCGGCCAACCCGTCGAACCGCCCGGCGGCCCGGTCCAGCGACAGCTCGGTCGCCTCCACGAGGGAGGCGAGCCGCTGGTAACCGGTCTCCTCGACCAGCTCGCGGCCATCCGCAAGAAGCGCCGTGGCCCGGGACAGGTGCCCGGCGTGCAGCGCGCCCTGCGCCCAGTTCAGGCAGGCCCGCGCGTGTTCGCGGGGTCGGTCGACCAGGTCGGCGGAGCCGCGCAGCTCCTCGACGATCGCCCACGCGCCCGGGTCGCCCAGCTCCAGCAGCAGCGAGGCGCGGGCGATGCGTACCGCGAGGTGCGCCGCCGGGTCCCGGCTGGCGACCGCGGCGGCCTCCGCCTCCGTGCACCGTGCCAGGTGGTCGTCGACGTGCCGTCCGACCACCGTGTCGGGGGCCGCCAGCACCGCGAGGGCCGGGGCCCGGCGGCGCGGTGCCCGCAGGTACGGCACGGCTCGTTCGATCTCGGTGTACCCGCGCAGCGCCTCGCCCTGCTGACGCAGCATCCGGCCGAGCACCAGACCCAGTTCACCCCGGGTGCCGGGCGGCAGCCGGCGGTCGGCCAACAGCCGTTCCAGGACCGGGATCGCGGTCGCCTGGCTGAGCCCGTCGATGGCCGACCGGCCGAGTTTGCCGGCCAGCCGCGCCCGTACCGGTCGGGGCAGCTCGGCGACGTCCATCGTCTGGAGCAGGAAGTCGGCGGCGGTCGCGTCGTCGCCGCGCTCGGTGGCCAGGTCGGCGGCGGCTTCGGCGTTGCGGACGAAGTCGGCGCCGCTACCCGCCAGCCGGTAGTGGTGGGCGAGCTGGGCGACGGGGCGGGGCAACTCCTGTTCCAGCACCCGGGCGACGCGCAGGTGCAACCACTCCCGGGTCTCCCGGGGCACCAGGTGGTACACGATCTGGCGGGCCAGGTCATGACGGAACCGCAACCCCTCGCCGTCGTCGTGCAGCACCCCGGCCCGGTGCGCGGCGGCCAGCGCCGCGGCCACGGTCGCCCGGTCCGCAGCGAGCGCTGCGGCGAGGACACGCTGATCGGGCGCCCGGCCCAGCACGGCGGCGGCGCCGAGCACCTCACGGGTGGCGTCGTCGAGCGGGCGTAGTCGCCAGAGCAGCACATCCTGTAGGACGAACGGCACGCTGTCGTCGGCCAGGGGGTCGCCGCCGCGCTCGGCGAGCGTCCGCAGCACCTCCTCCACCACGAACGGGATGCCGGCGGTGCGGTCGAGCAGGGTGGCGGTGAGCCGGGGCGACGGCTCGTCCAACCGCAGGGTCCGGGCGGCCAGTCGACGCACGTCGTCGGCGTCGAGAGGACCCAGCGGAACGCGGGTGACCGCCCGGGGCGTACGCGAGAGCACGTCGTGGATCGGTGTGCTGCCACCCGGCGGCGGCGTGCGGGCCGTGAGCAGCACGGCCAGACCGTCCACCGGGCGGGCGCCGAGGTAGCCGAGGAATTCGCAGGTCGCCGGGTCGGCCCAGTGCAGGTCCTCGAGCAGCAGCGTGGCCGGGCTCAGCGCGGCCAGCACCGCGGCGGCGGCCCGCAGCAGGCGGTGCCGTTCGGCCGCCGGGTCGGCCAACGGTGGCGGCGCGGCGGGCAGCGCGTCGGCCAGTTCGGGCAGGAGCGGCGCCAGGGCGCCCGCCACCGGGTTGAGGGTGTCGACCGGTCCGAGCCGGTCCGCGCCCGCTCGGATGGCATCCAGCAGGACGCCGAAGGGAAAGGGCTCCGGTACGTCGTCGCACTCGCCGACCAGGTGCGGTCCGTCAAGTGTGGCGAGGAGTTCGGTGACCAGCCGGCTCTTGCCGATTCCGGGCTCGCCTTCGAGCAGGACCAGGCACGGCGGGGCCTCGACGAGGCGGCGTAGCTGGGCCAGTTCGGCTTCGCGTCCGACGAAGTCGACGGGTCCGCGCAGGCGTGCGGGGCGAACGAAGGTGGAACCCCCGCCGCCCCGCGCCGTGTTGTCGTCGCCGCCGCTCACCGTGGGGCGAGCAGATCATCCGTGCGTGGGCGGTCGGCCGCCCGGCGGGCCGGTGGTGACCCAGGTCACGCACCGGCCGCCGGGCCGTCGCCGAGGTCAGGATTGGACGGTGACCGGCACGGTCTTGAGCGACCCGTCGCCGTTGCGGAACTCCAGTACCCCGATGTAACGCCGCCCCGGCAGGAGCCCCGACCAGCGGAGGGTGAGCTTCGCCGTCGCGCCCGGCTGCACGGTGCGCTGCTCCGGGTCGATGGTGGACCGGCCGGTCGAGGTGCCCGGCGCGCCCGGCAGGTAGCTGGTGATGGTGTACGCGTTGGTCTCGTCCGCGATGTTCTCGGTGAACTCCTGCTCCACGACCACGATGTAGTCGCCGGCACCGTCCGGGAGCGTCACCTTGGCACCGTCACGGCCGCTGGCCGTGGCGGTGACGAACTTCCCGTCCTTGTCGTAGACGTTGAGGCTGAACTCCGTGCACTCCATCACCCCCTCCTCGTCGTCCCAGTCGATGTGGGAGCAGGTGGGCCGCGCCGAGGTCACCTGCACGAGTGGACTGCGGGTGCCGGACGGCACGTGCAGGGTGGTCCTGCTGATCGAGGCGGGCAGCGGGACCGGAAGGTTGTCCGACGTGCTCCAGTCCCAGCTCGGCCCGTCGCCCTTGAGGGTCACCGCGGTGCCGGTGCCCGAGGTCAGGCCGGAGAGCTGGGAGATCAGCTTGCCCTTGTAGCCGACCTCGGCGGCGATCGAAACGCTGCCGGAGGTCCCCTTGCCGACGACGGCGTCGGGGGCGACCAGCCCCGAGTTGTGCACGATCACCGGGGTGCGTACGCGGTGCTTGAACTGGTCGCTCCAGGTGAGCGAGCCGTCGGCCCAGGTGTCGAACGGGCCGCCGGTGTTGGTGACCTCCACGCTGAAGCGGGCGGACTTACCGGGACGGATCTGCATCTTCGCCGGGGTGACCTTGACCTTGTAACCCGGCGGGGCCTGCACCGAGGAGGAGTAGGTGCTGGTCTTGTCGCCGACGTTGGTGACGGTCCGGGTGACCGTCTGCTTGCCCACCATCCGGCCGAACGCGATCGACGGGTAGTTGAGCTGCGCGGTGTCGATGGCGCCCGTGGTGTCGCAGCCCTCCAGGTCGCCGAGGCCGAAGTCGCCGCCACGGTCGGCGGAGACCCCGCAGAGGTACCTGATCCAGTCCCGCTGGTCGGAGTCGTACACCAGGCCTGGGTCGAAGGCGCCGCCCGGCTTGACCTGACCGGCCCCGTAGTTGAGCGGGGTGGCGTCCCGGGTGCCGATCTTGATCGGGTTGCCCTTGTCGGTCTTGTCCGTGGCGCTGGTCATCAGCGCCGAGCGGACCGCCGCCGGCGACCAGTCGGGGTGCTTGGCCAGGAGCAGAGCGGCGATACCGGCGATGTGCGGCGCCGCCATCGAGGTGCCGGACTCCAGCGCGAAGTCCTCCCCGCCGATGGACGGCGAGAACGCCGCCACGATGTCCTGGCCGGGAGCGCTGATGTCCGGCTTGAGCAACTCGCCGGCGTTCAGGTTCGACGGTCCCGCCGACGAGAACGCGGCGACCGAGGGCGCTTCGACGATCTCCAACTTGGCCGGCGAGATGGTCGCCGTGGGGTTGCCCTTGGCGACGTACGCGGTGACCGTGGCCAGGTCCACCTCGTTGATGTGCACGGTCGGGACCGTCTGGACGTCGGCGTTGAGGGAGTTCAGCTCGTCGTTGTAGAGCACCATCCCGATGCCGCCGGCCCGGGCCACCTCGACGCTCTTGTCGGTACGCGGGATCTCGCCGCGCAGGCAGAGCACGATCGCGCCCTTGACCTTTGCCGGGTCCAGCGTGTCGTCGGCGCAGAGACCCGCGCCGTACGCGCCGTCCGGGTCGAGCGCGCTGTCCCGCGCGAAGACCAGCCGCGCCGGCCCGACACCGGTGTCACCCAGGCCCGCCCCGGTGATCCGGGTGCCGTCGCCGAGGGTGAGCGTCCGGTTGTTCTGCCGGTCGGTGGTGCTCGCGGCCACCGTGGTCACCCACGGCGTCGAGTTGTCGACCGTGTTGGGGTACGGGCCGGAGTTGCCGGCGGCGGCCGCCACGAACACCCCGGCGGCCGCCGCGTTGAAGAACGCCGCGTCGACCGCGCCGAACTGCTCGCTGTCGTCACCGATCGAGTAGTTGATCACGTCCACGCCGTCGGCGACCGCGTCGTCGATCGCGTGCACGATGTCGATGTCCGTACCGGACGCCGAGCCGGCGCCGTTGTCGTACAGCGCCTTGTAGATCGCCAGCCGGGCGGCCGGCGCCATGCCGGAGATCATGCCGAGGTCGCGGCCGCCCTGCGTCGCCCGTACGCCGTGGTTACCGGCGGCGGTGCTGGCGGTGTGGGTGCCGTGACCGTTGCGGTCCCGGGGCGATGCGTAGTCGTCCGGGAACGCGTCGGCGATGCCGCTGTCGTTGTACCAGCGCGCACCGATCACCTTGTTGTTGCAGGTGACCGGTGCCTCGACGCCGACATCACAGGTGCCCTTCCACTTGGCGTCGATGATCGCCTGGTCCGGCCGGGGCGTGGGCAACGCCGCGAAGCTCGCGCTCTCCGGCCAGTACCCGCTGTCGATGACGCCGACGATGACGCCCTCACCGGCGCGCGACTCCCCGCCGAACTCCTGCTTCCACACCCCACCCTTCCCGGTGAGGCCGAGGTAGTCGGGTGTGTGCGAGGTGGCTGCGTGCACCGTGCGGCTCTCGTACACCGCCCGCACGCCGCGCGTCGCGCGCAACCGGGCCGCCTGCGGTCCGGTCAGGTCCGCGGCGAAGCCGTTGAACGCGGTCTCCAGGGTGACCCGGGTGCGGTCGGCCGGCACGCCGACGCCGGCCAGGACGGCCGAGCGCTGCTGCCGTAGGTGCTCGCGGTAGGCGTTGGCGCTGCCGGAGGTGCGGTTCAGCTTGCCGCCGGGAGCCGGCTTCGTCGCCGCGATCCCCGGAACCCCACCGGTGTACGTCGCCAGCGGCTCCTCGGCGAGCTGGACCAGGTAACGGGCCGTCGGGCCGCTGCTGGTCGGGGCGGCGGTGGCGCTACCGGGCAGACTGGTCAGGCCGGCCGCGGTCAGCGCCACGGCGGCCAGCATGCCGACGCCGCGTCTGGTCCGTCCGGGCCGATGTGTGATCGGTTGTGGCACGTCGTTGCCTCCACGTTCGGTGCCGGCCGTCACGACTGATGACGGTGGCCGAAACGTAGGATCGGCGCCGATCTTCCAGAAGCCTTCGTAACCTCGCTGTCATCTTGGAAACAAGCTCGTAACGTAACGGGTACTTTGCGCGTCATTTCCGACGGCGCTTCCGCTGCTGCTGCCGCTGCTTCCGCTTCCGCTGGTCGTGCTCGTGCCGGGCGCTGCCTGTGTTCGTGCTCGCGCCGGATGCCTGTGTGCGTGCCCGTGCCCGTGCGTGCCCGTGCCCGTGCGTGCCCGTGCCCGTGCGTGCCCGTTCCCGTGCGTGCCCGTTCCCGTGCGTGCCCGTTCCCGTGCGTGCCCGTGCCCGTGCGTGCCCGTTCCCGTGCCCGTGCGTGCCCGTGCCGTCTCCGCGCATCCCGCAAACTGTCCGTGGCGTGCCTGTTTCCTCTTCTGCGCACGGGCGCTTCTGGTCGCGGGCATGGTTCGCCTGCTGAAGGTCTTGCTCGTCGGACGGGTTGGCTTATCTGCGTCGGTGGTAGTGGTTGCGGCGTGGGACTTGTTCGGGATCGAGCCACGCAGGTGGGACGAATACTGGGTGGCCGTCACCGCCGAGTCGGACGTGCCAGTCGCTGTGATGGATGTGGCGGTGGTGGTGGCCACAGAGGAGGACGGCGTTGTCGAGGCTGGTTTCGCCCCCGTCTGCCCAGTGTCTGATGTGGTGGGCGTCGCACCAGCGCGGTGGGCGGTCGCAGCCGGGGAATGCGCAACCACGGTCACGTAGGACGAGCGCCCGGCGCAGCGGCCCGGCGATCAGGCGACGTTGTCGACCGACGTCGAGGACCTGTCCGGCGCTGTCGAGGACGGTGGGCAGGATGGCGGCGTCGCAGGCGAGGCGACGCACTGCATCCGGGGTCAGCGTGGGGCCGGTGTCGAGAAAGCCGGCGCTGAGCTGCCGCGTCAGCGTGTCATAGGCGGTGGTGACGACGAGCTGAGCGGAGTCGCCGCCCCTGGTGGGCAGCTCTCCGGTGCGCAGGGCGAGTCGACAGATGTCGGCGAGCGCGTCATGGCGGCGCTGGCCGGGACTGCGTGTGTCGTCGAGGCCGGTTGGTGCGGTCAGTGGATCGATGGCGGCGCGGAGCAGGCCGGCGGTTTCGGCGTCGAGGGTGCCGGTGAGGCGGAGGCGGCCGTCGGTGAGGGTGGAGAGGCTGACGTGGCGGTCGCGGGCGGCGCGCCGGGCTTCGGCGTCGAGGGCGGCCTTGGCGGCGGCGTCGGCGGTCTCGGGCGCGACGTGGTCGAGGATGCGGGTGCTGAGTCTGCGCAGCAGGGTGGGTTCGAATTGCCCGGCCCAGTCGACGAGCACCGTGACGGCCTTGTCGGCGGCTTCCGGGCCGGCGGTAGCGTGAACGGCGGTGACGGTGTCGATGATGACCCGAGCCTGGTCGAGCGTGATGTCGGCGTCGGCCAGTGCCTGTCGTACCGCGGGGTGGCCGGCGTCGAGGGTGCTGGCGAGATCGACGAGGCGGCGGGCCGTCGGGTTGGTGAGGTGGAGGCGTTCGCGCAGCCATATCGCCGTGGACGACGCGCCTTGAGCGATCGCCGTTCCCCTGCCGTCCAACTCTCGAATCAGTGTCAGTTTGACGGCGGCTAGGCGTTGCTCGATGCGGTGTGCGGCGTCGAGCGCGGCGATGAGATCGTCTGCGGGGAGGGCCCAGACCGTCGTGTCGGCGCAGGCCGCGACCACAGCCTCTGCCTGCGTCAACCCTTCCAACATGACCTGAGAATAGAACACCTGTACGACAATTCTACGACCAAGATCGATGCCCGATGCCCGATGCCCGATCGCCCTGGCCGCGCCGAACGGCTGCCTGATTGCCCCGACCACGCCGAACGACCGCCCGGCCGCGCCGACCGCCTGACCGTCGCACCGCCGGGGCCAGTGGTCCCGAACCGCCCCGACTGCCCGAATCGCCCCGACTGGCCCTGACCGCCCCGACTGGCCCTGACTGCCCCGACTGGCCCTGACCGCCCCGACTGGCCCTGACCGCCCCGACTGGCCCTGACCGCCCCGACTGGCCCTGACCGCCCCGACTGGCCCTGACCGTGCCGACTGGTGCCGACTGGCCCACACCGCCCGAGCGGCCCGACCGCCTTATGCCCCGACTGGCCCTGACCGCGCGGACTGGCCCTGACCGCGTCGAGCGGCCTGACCGCCTTACCGCCGCGACCGCCCCGAGCGGCCCGACCGCCCTTACCGCTCGGAGCGGCCCGCGTAGCGGCGGTAGGCCTGGCGCAGGCGTCACTGTCGGCGGATCAGGCCCGGCCCCGCGGTGATGTCGATTTCGCCGTCTTCGACGTCGTGCCCGGCGGCGCAGCGGAGCACCGCGCGGACCGGCTCGCCGCAGTCGTGGTGGGTGGCGCGGATGCCGGGGCCGGCCTCGTCGGCGCTCCAGGTGTCGCCCCAGTTGCGCAGCGCGGTGATGACGGGCAGCAGGTCGTGGCCCTTGCGGGTGAGTTGGTACTCGTGGCGGGTGCGCTGGCCCGGCTCCCGGTAGGGGATCCGTTCGAGGAGGCCGGCGGCGACCATCTCCTTGAGTCGGGCCGCCATGGCGGGCTCGCCGACTCCGACGCGGCGGACGAAGTCGTCGAACCGTCGGGTGCCGAGCAGTGCCTCACGCATGATCAGGATGGTCGAGCGGCTGCCCACGATGTCCATCGCTCGTGCGACGGAGCAATTCTCCATCGACCAGGATTCGCGGTCGTTTCGTAGGTCCTCCATGTGGTCCAGCTTACCTGGCTTGCGTTGACGCTAGCCAGGTAGATCATCCGGAGTTACCCTGGCTTAGCAATACATAAGTCAGCTAACCTTCGACCCGAGGACGTCCAGTGACCACCAGCAGCACGGCCCCGAGCGGCCCTGCCGTCAGCACCCGCGCGGCCGTTCGCGGTTCCCGCCCGGTGACCCTGATCGCCATGTGCCTGGGCGCGATGATCACGTTCCTCCAGATCACCGCCACGGTCTCCGCCCTGACCACCATCCAGGCCGACCTCCGGGTCGATCCCACCACCGTGATCTGGATCCCCAGCGCCTACACCCTGGTCGTGGCGAGCCTGGTGCTGTCCGCCGCCACCCTGGGCAACCGCTACGGGCGCCGGCGCATGTTCGGCGCCGGCATCCTCGCGATGATCGCCGGTGGCGTCGCCGTGGCCAGCGCGCCCACCGTGGGCTGGGTGATCGTCGGGCAGTTGGTCGCCGGCCTCGGCGGCGCCCTGATCCTGCCGAACAGTCTGGCGATCCTCGGCGCGACGTTCACCGACCCGCACCGCCGTACCGAGGTCATCACCGCCTGGTCCGCCGCCTCCGGCATCGGTCTGGCGATCGGCCCGCTGATCGCCGGTGCGCTGCTGCGTCAGCACTCCTGGCACAGCGTCTACCTGTCGACGATCGTGCTCGGCGTGGTCACCCTTGTCGTCACCGCGATCGGGGTGGGCGAGTCGCGGCCCAGCGCGGGCCGACTCGACCTGCCCGGTCTGCTGCTGGGCACCGTCGCCATCGCCGCCGCCGTCTACGCCATGATCCAGGGCGGACGGGACGGCTACACCAGCGGAGTCGTGTCGACCGCCTGGATCGTCTCGGCCGTCGCGCTCGTCGCGTTCGTGCTGATCGAATTGCGCGCCAGCGCGCCGATGCTCGACGTACGGCTGTTCCGTTCGGCGTCGTTCAGCGCCGTCATGGTCGTCGCCGCGGTGTCGCTGTTCGGCTTCACCGGTGTGGCGATCCTGCTCGTCCTCTTCCACGAACGCGCCCAGGCGCTCAGTCCGCTGGACACCGGCTGGCGGATGCTGGTGCTCTTCGGCGCGTACGTCCTCGTGGCCTTCGCCGCCGGGCGGGCCATCCGGCGTACCGGATTCAAGGCGCCGCTCACCCTCGGCCTGGTGCTCGGCGCGGTGGCCGCCTTCGGGCTGGCGGCGCAGGGCCCGACCACGACGTTCGACCACCGCTGGGCGCTGTTCGTGCTGTTCGGCGCCGCCAGCGGTCTGGTGGTGGCGCCGGCGACGGCGGCGGCGCTGGCCAGCGTGGCTCCCGCCCAGGCCGGCATGGCCTCCGGCGCGGTCAACGCCTCACGGCAGGTCGGCTCGGTGCTCGGCTCGTCCCTGCTGGGCACGCTGCTCACCACCACGATGGCGGCCGACCTGCCGGACCGCCTCGCCGCCCACCAGGTGGGCGAACCCACCCGGAGCGCCGTGCAGGCGGCGGTCGCCGCCGGCGCGACCGGCGACCAGCCGCTGCCCCAACCGGTCCGCTCGGCGCTCGCGGAGGCCATGACCTCCGGAGTCCAGGCCGGTCTGCGGGTCAGCGGCATCGTCTTCCTCGTCACCGCCGTCCTCGCGCTCACCCTCATCCGAAACCGCCCCCACCAGCACTGACGCCGGCCGCGCCAGCGCCCAGCGGCCGCTGGCATCAACGCCAGCCGGCCGCGCTGGAGCGCCGGGCGGATCAGCGCCCGCCGGCCGGTCCGGCGCCGGCGCGGGCCGCGTGATCGCCGGCTCGGCCGGTCCGCCGCCGGGCGCGGGCCGCGTGAGCGCCGGGCCGGCGGCGGGCCGCCGTCCCACAAGCACGAGCCGGGGGTACGCGCCAGCGCCCGGCCCCCGATCAGTCGCCGATCGTGTTCAGATCCTCGATCGCGTCGGCCGGCAGCGTCAGGTCGGCCGCGGCGAGGTTCTCCCGCAGGTGTGCCAGCGTCGACGTGCCGGGGATCAGCGCCATGGCGGGGGAGCGCTGCAGCAGCCAGGCCAGGGCGACCTGCTGCGCCGAGGCGCCCACCCGGTCGGCCACGGCGTTGAGTGTGTCGGACTGCAACGGCGTGAACCCGCCGAGGGGGAAGAACGCAGCGAAGGCGATGTTCTCCGCCGCGCACCGGTCGACAAGCGGGTCGTCCTGGCGGTTCGCGAGGTTGTAGAGGTTCTGCACGGTGACCACCGGGGCGATGGCCTGGGCCTCGTCGAGTTGGGCGAGCGTGACGTTGCTGAGCCCCAGGTGTCGGATCAGCCCCTCCTGTCGCAGCTCCGCCAAGGCGCCGAACTGCTCGGAGAGGGGATCGTCGCCGGTGCCCTCGGCCACGCCGACCCGCAGGTTGACCACGTCGAGGACGTCCAGGCCGAGGTGCTGGAGGTTGTCGTGGACCTGGGCCTTCAGCTCGTCCGGTCGGAGCGCGGGAAGCCAGGAGGCGTCGTCGCCGCGCCGCGCGCCGACCTTGGTGACCAGGTGCAGATCGTCGGGGTACGGATGCAGCGCCTCGCGGATCAGCTCGTTGACCACCACCGGGCCGTAGAAGTCGCTGGTGTCGATGTGGCGTACGCCCCGGTCGACCGCCTCGCGGAGCACGGCGAGAGCCTGCGCGTGGTCGCGCGGAGGGCCGAAGACGTGCGGGCCGGCGAGCTGCATCGCGCCGTAGCCCATCCGGCTGAGGGTGAGGCCGTCGGCGGGAGTCAGTGCGCCGCCCGGAAGGTTGTCGCTCATGTCATCCCTCTATCCGTTGTGGTAGCGGTTATGCGCACTACGACTCTCCTTCGGTCTCCGCCCGACTGCCAGGGCGAAGGTGTGCCTGGCAGTGACGCAGCCCGGGACATAAGCTTGACGCAGCGTTGTTTGTGAGTGCACACTTACAAACATGCGATCCACCGCCGAGGCCCGTCGGGCCGTCGTTCTGAACGCCGCCGTGTCGGCCTTCGCGCGTACCGGCTTCCACGCCACGCCGGTCACCGCGGTCGCGGCCGCCGCCGGTATCTCCGAGGCGTACGTCTTCCGGCTCTTCGCCGGAAAGCTGGGGTTGTTCGTGGCGGCGGCCGAGGCGTGCTTCGAGCGGATCGTCGCGGCGTTGGAGATGGGTGCGGAGCGCGCCGGCGACGCCGGCCCGGACGAGATCCTGGACGCGATGGGCCGCGCCTACGCCGAGTTGATCGCCGACCGCGATCTCCTGCTGCTCCAGGTGCAGGCGCAGGCCGTCACGGACGTCCCCGAGGTCGCCGCGGCCGTGCGAGCCGGCTACAAGCGCGTCGCCACCTTCGTGCAGAACCGGTCCGGCGCCGGCGACGCCCAGGTGCAGCAATTCTTCGCGTACGGCCAGCTCTGCCACCTGATCGTGACGGCCGGCCTGGAGCAGGTGCCCGAGCCGTGGGCCCGGGCGCTGACCGCCGGTATCGACCACCCCTGATTCCACGTCCCACCGCGGGCCGCTTCGGCGGCCCACCTTTTCCACCCGAAATATGAGTGAGTGCACACTCACAAACATCATCGAAGGAGAGAAGCGATGACCAGCAGCGGAATGATCACCGAAGTGGTGCTGCCCGGCGTGGTGGAGCCGGACGGGCTCCAGATCAACCGACGCTCCATGCCCGTACCGGCCGCCGGCCAGGCGCTCGTCGAGGTCGAGGCAACCGGAATCTCGTACGCGGAGCAGAGCATGCGCCGGGACCTCTACCCGGGTCAGCCGGCGTTTCCGTTCGTACCCGGCTACGACCTCGTCGGCACCGTCCGCGCGGTGGGGCCGGGAGGGGACGGCTCGCTGGTCGGCACCCGGGTCGCGGTGGTCACCAAGACCGGCGCCTGGACCACGCACGCCGTGGTGGCCGTCGACGACCTGACGCCCGTACCGCCCGGCCTGGATCCGGCTGCGGTCGAGACCGTCGTCGTGAACGGGGTGACCGCCTGGCAGATGCTGGACGGTGCCCGGCTGCGGGCCGGGCAGACCATCCTCGTGCACGGCGCGAACGGCGGTGTGGGGACGGTCCTCGTCCAACTCGCACGCCACCTCGGGCTGCGGGTCATCGGCACCGCGGCCCCGCGACACCACGAGGCGCTACGGGCGCTCGGCGTCGAACCGCTCGACTACCGCACCCCGGACCTGGCCGCACGTGTCCGGGAGTTGTCTCCCGACGGTGTCGATGCCGTCTTCGATCCGGTGGCCGGACCGGGCGTACGCACCTCGTACCGGCTGCTCGCCCCCGGTGGCACGCTCGTCGTCTACGGCAACGCGTCGGCCAACGGTGCCGCACGGTCGATCGTCTGGGTCTTCGTCAAGCTGCTGGCCCGCCTCTACACCTGGAACGCCCTGCCGAACGGCCACCGGGTCGGCTTCTACAACTTCTGGGCCGGCAGTCGCACGCGCGGCGCGGCGTTCCGGCGGCGGCTGCGTGCCGACCTCGGCAGCGTGCTCGACCTGCTCCGGCAGGGCGTGCTCGTGCCGCAGATCGCCGCCCGCTATCCCCTGACCGAGGTCTCCGCCGCGCTGGCCTTCGCGGAGGCCCGCACCCGGCCGGGCAAGGTGGTGCTGGAGCCCTGAACCGGCTCAGTCGGCGTACTCGGCGAGGTGTCCGCGCAGGGTGGCCAGCGCCCGGGTGAGCAGCCGGGAGACGTGCATCTGGGAGACGCCGATCCGCTCGGCGATCTGGGCCTGGGTCAGGTTGCCGTGGAACCGGAGGCTGAGGATCCGGCGCTCGCGGTCGGGCAGCGTGGCGAGCGCCGGGGCGAGGGCGACGCGGAGGTCGACGAGGTCCAGTTCGTGGTCGTCCACCCCGAGGGTGTCGCCGAGTTCCAGGGTTCCGTCGGCGCCCATGGGCGCGGACAGGGACGTCGTCCGGTACGCCCGGGCCCCCTCCAGCCCTTCCAGCACGGCCTCCTCGGAGACGTCGAGGTGGGTGGCGATGTCGGCGACCGTCGGCGAGCGGCCCAGAGTGTGGGTCAAGGTGCTGTTGGCGGCGCTGATCGACAGCCGGAGTTCCTGGAGGCGGCGAGGAACCCGTACGGCCCAGGTGCGGTCCCGGAAGTATCGCTTGATCTCGCCGGCGATGGTGGGGATGGCGTACCCACTGAAGTCGACGCCGCGGGCGGCGTCGAAGTGGTCGACGGCCTTGACGAGACCGACCATGGCGGTCTGCGTCAGGTCATCGTCGGGCACGCCGCGCCCGGAGTAACGGCGGGCCAGGTGGCGGGCGAGCGGCATCCACGCCTCGATGGCGCGGTCGCGCAGGGCCGGTCGGCGCGGATCGTCGGCCGGGGTGGTGACCAGTTCGAGGATGAGATCTTCCGTGTTGGAGGTGCTCCGACGGGTGGTGCCGGTGCCGGTCGTGTGCTCCACAGTGGTGACCATGGGACTGGTCCTCTCCACGGGTGCCCATCAACGAGGTCGACCGGAGTGAGATCCGAACCGGCTGCCGCCGGAGCGCATGGACGGACGGATGCGCTGTCGAGGAGGGGCCACAACCCGGGCCTCGCCACCGCGTCATGTCGTTCACGTGCCGGCCCCGACGTTACCCGAAAGTTCGAGCCATTACTAGCCGAAAGTATGAGTGGGTGAAGGTAGAGGGAGGTCAGGCGCACATTGGCAGTTCGCCTCCGGGCTCCTAGGGTGGTCAGGACACGGGGAGGTGGAACGTGGTCGACGTCGGCGACGCGGCGCGTTGGCTACAGCTCAACGCACCCCGGGGAGGGCCCGACGAGCTGTCGCTCCTCGTCACCCGGGCGGCCCCGGCGATCGGCGCCACCGAGATCGTGATCTACCTGGCCGACTACACGCAGTCCTGCCTCGTGCCCATGCTGGGCGACGGTCTGATCCGGGACGAGTTGACGATCGAGACGACCCTGGCCGGTCGGGCGTTCACGACCCTCGACGTGCAGCGAGCCGCCGAGGCCCCGGATCGGCTCTGGGTGCCTCTGCTGCTCGGCTGTGAGCGGCTCGGTGTCCTGGAGGTCGTGTCGCCGGCCGCGGGTGACCCGGCGTTGGACGGGCCCGCCTGGGAGTTGGCGGTCAACGTCGCCCAGGTTCTGGTGAACCGCCGGCTCTACGGCGATGTCGTCGAGCGGATGCGTCGCCGCCTTCCGATGCAGGTCGCCGCCGAGATCGTGTGGGGACTGCTGCCGCCGCTGACCTTCGCGACCGACGATCTGGTGATCACCGCGATCCTCGAACCGTGCTACGACGTCGGCGGGGACATCTTCGACTACGCGCTGAACGGCGACGTGCTCAGCATCGGGCTCTTCGACACCTGTGGCCACGGCATCAAGGCGAGCAGCCTGGCTTCACTGGTGGTCAGCGCGTACCGCAACGCCCGCCGATCCGGCCTCGACCTCGTCGACACGGCCATCAGCATCGACCGCTGGGTGCGCTCGGAGCACCCGAACTACTTCGCGACCGCGCTGCTCGCCGAGCTGGATCGGCGGACCGGCCGGCTCAGGCTCATCAACGCGGGTCATCCCGGCGCCATGCTGCTGCGCGACGGCAAGGCGATCCGGGAGCTGCCCGGGCCGACCGCGCTGCCGCTCGGCCTCGGTCACCTGTCGAAGAGGCGGCCCCGGGTGTACGAGGAGGAGTTGCACCCGGGAGACCGCGTCCTCGCCTACACCGACGGCATCACCGATGCGCGCGGTGCCGACGGGGAGCGGTTCGGGCTGGACCGGCTCGTCGACTTCGTCAACCGTGCCCTCAACGACAGCCTGCCCAGCCCGGAGACGATGCGGCGGCTGGTGCGCGCGGTCCTCGCCTACCAGGACGAGCAGCTCGACGACGACGCGACGGCCCTGATCCTGGAGTGGCAGCCGCAGCACCTGCCGCTGGGGCACCTGCGCCACGTCACCGCGCCCCACCCCTGACCGTCGAGTGGGATTTTGCACTCCCAGTGCACTTGTCTGGGATTCGGAGGCTGTCTAGCGTCACAGCATGGCTGACTCGTGGACCTTCGCCGTGGCCCGTGACGATCTCTCCCGGACCACGCTCACCGACGGCGACGTGCCCGAGTTGCCCGATGGCGCGGCGCTGCTGCGCGTCGACCGCGTCGGCATCACCGCCAACAACGTGACCTACGCGGTGCTCGGCGGGGCGATGCGCTACTGGGAGTTCTTCCCGCCCGGCCCGCGCGGGCTCGACGCACAGTGGGGGCTCGTGCCGCTGTGGGGATTCGCCGAGGTGGTCGCGTCGACGGTCGCCGACGTCGAGGTGGGCCAACGGGTCTACGGCTATCTACCGTCCGCCGCCCACCTGGTGGTCCGGCCGGACCGGGTGGACGCGTCCGGGTTCCGCGACGCGAGCCCGCACCGCGCCGATCTGCCCTCGCCGTACAACGCGTACCGGGCGACCAACGGCGACCCGGCCTACCGGGCCGAGCAGGAGGATCTGCTGATCCTGTTCCGGCCGCTCTTCTTCACCTCCTTCATGCTGGCCGACCAGGTGGTCGACAACGACTTCTACGGCGCGCGGTCGCTGGTGCTGTCGTCGGCGTCGAGCAAGACGGCGTACGCCGCCGCGTGCGAACTGCACGGCCGCGGCGCGCGCCTGATCGGGCTCACCTCGCCCGGCAACGTCGCCTTCACGCGGTCACTGGGCTGCTACGACGACGTCGTCCCGTACGACGCGATCGACACCCTGGACGTGGTCGACACCGCGTACCTCGACCTGTCCGGTGCGCCCACGACCCGGGCCGCCCTCCGTGCGCACCTCGGCGACCGGCTCGTCCGGGACATCGCCGTCGGGCTCACCACCCAGACGCCCAACGCCGACGCCGCCGGGGAGGTCTTCTTCGCGCCCGTGCAGATGCGCAAGCGCAGCAGGGACTGGGGGCGCGACGGGCTCGACGCGCGGTTCACCGACGCCTGGCAGCGGTTCGTCCCGAAGGTGAGCGGATGGCTCGACGTGCGGGTCGGCCACGGTCCGGAGGCGCTGCGGGACGCCTGGCTCGACGTCCTCGCCGGTCGTACGCCCCCACGGGTGGGCCACGTCGTCCAGTTCTAGCCGTTACGGCACGATGGCGTCGACGTAGCCGCCGTCGACCCGGACCGCCGCGCCCGTCGTCGCGGAGGCG
The DNA here is from genome assembly GCF_050942905.1 of Micromonospora sp. CA-246542. Lineage (NCBI taxonomy): Bacteria > Bacillati > Actinomycetota > Actinomycetes > Micromonosporales > Micromonosporaceae > Micromonospora > Micromonospora sp. CA-246542. Next base: position 654,564 of record NZ_CP192040.1, read on the forward strand.
AGCGGAGAGGCGAGGTACGTGACCATGTTGGCGATCTCCTCCGGCTCGATGAGCCGCTGGAGCAGCGACTGCGGCCGGTGCAGCCGCATGAACTCCCGCTGGGCCTCCTCCCACGGGAGGCTGTCGCCGACGAGATCGGCGACGAGGTCCTCTACGCCGCCGGTGTGGGTGGGCCCGGCGAGCACCGAGTTGACGGTTACGCCGGTGCCGGCCGCGGCCTTCGCGAACCCGCGCGAGACGCCGAGCAGGGCGGTCTTCGAGACGCCGTAGTGGATCATTTCGGCGGGGATGACGACGGCCGAGTCGCTGGCGATGTACTGCACCCGTCCCCAACCGCGGTCCATCATCGCCGGCAGGTAGGCGCGGGTCAGCCGGACGCCGGCCAGCACGTTCACCTCGAAGTAGCGACGCCACTCGTCGTCCGAGATCTCCAACGGCTCGGTCGGTCCGAAGACGCCGAGGTTGTTGACCAGGATGTCGACGCTGGGCAGCAGGTCGAGCGTACGAGCCGTACCCTCGTCGGTCGACACGTCCGCGTCGACCTCGACGACCTCCGCGCCGGGGACCTCGTCGCGCAGCGCCTTCGCCGCCCGCTCCACGCTGGCGGCGGTACGGCCGTTCACGGCCACCCGCGCCCCGGCCCGGGCGAGCCCGACCGTGATGGCCGCGCCGATTCCCTGGGTCGAGCCGGTGACCAGCGCGGTCCTACCGGCGAGATCGATCTGAACCGTCATGTCCCGTCCCCGTCCTTGCGCACCGCACCCGCTTGCCGCAGCCTCGACCGTAACGGTGTCGGCCGGAGCCGGCAGGGTGAGTCGGACAGATCACGCCCGACGCCCGCGGCCGGTGTCCGGTCCGAGCAGAAAACCGTAATGTGACCTGCCACCGCTCGTCTCCGATCAGGAGGCGGTCAGCGCGCACAGGCGCTGGTCGGACCGAGCGCACAAGGAGTGGAACCCATGTCGTCAGCCGGTCGGGCAGTTGCCGATCCCGGGTTGGTCGTCGCGGCGCGACAGGGCGACCGGCGCGCTCTCGACGACCTCGTGGCGGCCTCGCTTCCGCTGGTCTACAACATCGTCGGGCGTGCGCTGCGCGGTCACGCCGACGTCGACGACGTGGTCCAGGAGACGTTGGTACGGGTGATCCGGCACCTGCCCACCCTCAACGACCCGGCGGCGTACCGGTCCTGGCTGGTGGCGATCACCATCCGGCAGGTACGCGACTGGGACCAGCGCCGACGGCTCGCCCTCAACCGGGACGCCGGGCTGGACGCGATCCACAACGTGCCCGACCCCGCCTCCGACTTCGCCGGAATGACGATCCTCCGGCTCGGCCTCACCGACCAGCGACGTGAGGTCGCCGAGGCCACCCGGTGGCTCGATCCGGACGACCAGGAACTGCTGTCGCTGTGGTGGTTGGAGGAGACCGGCGAGCTGACGCGTACCGAGATCGCCGAGGCCGCGAATCTGTCGCCGGGGCACGTCGCGGTACGCATCCACCGGATGAAGGAGCAGATCCAGAGCGCCCGCGGGGTCGTCCGCGCGCTGCACGAACGACCCGGGTGTCCGGACCTGCACGCCGTGACGGCCGAGTGGGACGGCAACCCGAGCCCGCTGTGGCGCAAGCGGTTGGGCCGCCACGTCCGTGACTGTGCGTTCTGCGGTCACCTGGGCGCCGCCTTCCTGCCGATCGACCGGCTGCTCGCGGGGATGTCGCTGCTGCCGCTGCCGGCCGGCCTCAGCGCCCACCTCCCGCAGGCGACCGCGCCCATGACCGTCGCACCGGCTGTCGGGTCGTCGTCGAAGGTCGCCGGCCTGGCGGCGCACGCGCCAAGTGGCCTGCTGCCGTCCCTCGCGGCTTCGGTGGCGGTGGCGGTCACCGCGGTCACCGCGTTGGTGGTGCTCCTGCCGGCTGATCCGGCCGCCGCGCCACAGGCCGCGCCCTCCTGGGCCGCAGCGCCGCCCGCCTCGCCCACCGTGGTCCCCTCGCCGAGCAAGGCTCCGTCACCGAGCGTTCGTCCGTCGCCCTCGAAGGCGCCGGTGGTGCCGGCGGTCAGCTCCGCGCGCAAGGGCGTCGGGGTGTGGAACTTCGCGGGCGCGAGTCAGGCGTTGGCCAACTCGAAGGCCGGTTGGTACTACACCTGGGGCACCCAGCATCCCGGCATCACCACTCCCAAGGGGGCGGCGTTCGTTCCCATGATCCGCAGCGCGGAGAACGTCAACGCCGGAGAACTGGCCCGAGCCCGGGCCGCCGGGCCCTACCTGCTCGGCTTCAACGAGCCGGACCTGCCCGAGCAGGCCAACATGACCGTCGACCAGGCGCTGGACCTGTGGCCGCAACTGATGGCGACCGGCAGCAAACTGAGCAGTCCGGCGGTCGCCTGGGGCGGCGCGGATCCGCAGGGTTGGCTGGGCAGGTTCATGGCCGGCGCCCAGGCCCGGGGTCACCGCGTCGACTTCATCGCCCTGCACTGGTACGGCGGCGACTTCACGACGGCCGCGGCCGTGGACCAGCTCCGGCAGTACCTGCAAGCCGTCTACCAGCGGTACAAGAAGCCGATCTGGCTGACCGAGTTCGCGCTGATCCGCTACGACGGCGGGGGTCAGGTGTTCCCCACTCAGGAGCAGCAGGCCGCCTTCCTCACCGCGGCCACCAGCATGCTCGGCCAACTCTCCTACGTGCAGCGGTACGCCTGGTTCGGCCTGCCCGCGACCGACAAGGACAAGTCCGGGTTGTTCAGCGACGGTTCCAAGGCGACGGCTGTCGGCCGCGCGTTCCAGGCCGCGCGCTGATGACCGGTTCCGCGCTCAAGACCCCCGCCTGGCGGATCGCCGGCGTCGCCGTGACCCTGGCCGCGACGACGCTGGCCGTCGGTCTGACCTGGAACGCGAGCCGCACCGACCAACCCGCCGCGCCCGCGTCGTCAGCTCCCGCGCCGGCCGCGTCGGTGCTGCTCAACGGCACCGACGACGCCTTCATCCAACTGCTGCTCCCGATGGACGAGGGCGTCCTCGCGCTGATCGACCATCTCGACGCCCGTCCGTCGGCCACCGACCCCGCGCTGCGCGCCATCCTCGGTGACATCCGGACGGCGCACCGGTCCGAGGCGTCGGAGCTGCGAAGTCTGCTGGCCGCCGGCAACGTCCCCGAACAGAACATCCACGAGGGGCACCAGATGCCCGGCATGGTGACGGACGACCGTCTCGCCGAGCTACGTGCCGCCCCCGACACCGAGGTGCCGTCCCGGGCGGTGGGTCTGCTCCGGGCGCATCTCGAGCAGACGGTGGTGCTGTGCCGGGGCGAGCAGAACGCCGGGGGCAGCCCGGAGGCGCGGGCGCTCGCCGGCCGGATCCAGGCGACGCGGGCCGCCGAGCTGAGCGCTCTGGCCGGTCGCCCCGGCGCTGCCGGCGATGCGGACCACTGACCTGTACGACACCGTCGGGGTCCGGCGCGGGTGTCGCGGGCTGCCCATCGTGCCGCGACGACCGGGTACGCGGACAGCGTCCGGCGAGGTCGTACCGGTGGGGCAGGGTCACCCCGCCGAGGTGCCGCGACCACACCGACGGCGGGCTGGCGCGGTGGGCACCGCCGGGCCACGGGTAACGCCACCCTGGTCCGGGCGAGCGCGCTGGTGGGCCTGGGGTGGCTGCTCGCGATCCTCGCCGCGCCGCACGTCACCCTCTCCCCGGGCGGGCGGATGCTCGCCCTCTTCTGCCACCTGACCTGCCTGGTGGTGGGCTTCGGCGCGGTGTTGACGGTGGACTGGTTCAGCCTGCGCTGGCTGCTGCGTCGCGAACCGCTCGACGCCGTGCTGAACGCGGCACGGGCGGCTCACCCGCTCATCTGGCTGGGCCTCGTCGGTCTCGTGGTCAGCGGCGCGGCACTGGGACCGGACACGTCCTCCGCGCTGGTGTGGGTCAAGCTGGTCGCGGTGCTCGTCGTCGGCGTCAACGGGCTCTTCCTCGGCCGGGTACGGGATCGACTCGTCGCGGCCCAGGACGGCCCACGCTGGTCCGCTCTGCTGCCCGGCGTCGCCGCCGCCCTCACCTCCCAGCTCGGCTGGTGGGCCGCGACGCTGATCGGCTTCCTCAGCGCGAATCGCTGATCCGGTGGTCAGGCGGCCGGGTGGTCGGCCTCGAAGCGGGACCGGGTGAGGAACGCGAGCTGGGCGCGCTTGTCCGGCATGTCGATCTCGGCGTCGAAGGTGAACCCCTCGATCTCCAAGCGGCGCAGCGCGACGTGGTTGCGGACGTCCGGCTCGACGACGATCCGCCGCGCGGCCGGGTCGCGGAACAGGAACCGCGCCAGGGCTGGACCGACCGCGTCGGTGAGGCCACGGGCGAGGTGCCGGGCCGGGCTGAGCAGCAGGTGCATCCCGATGTCGCCGGGCTGTACGACGTACCGCTCGCCGACCGGGTCCGCCTCGGGCTGGTAGGTCTGGAACAGGCCGACCGGCTCCCCGTCGACGCGGATCAGGTGCGCGTGGTGCGTGGGCAGGCCGTCGACGAAGGTGTAGATCTCGCGGACCTGGTCGAGGGTGTGTGTCCCCATGCCCCAGAACGAGTTCCGGGGCAGCGTGACCCAGCGGTGCAGGAGCGCCGCGTCCCGGGCGGGCGCCACGGGCGTCAGCGTGAACTCGCCGAGGCCGGTGATCTTCTCCTGGTATGTCATGTCGTGCTCCTTTGCTGCTGCGGGCTGGGATGGCGCGAGGGGGACGCGCGTTCCGCCTGCGGCGAAGGTAGGTTAGCCTGCCCTAACAAAGGTTCGCCTTACCTGGAGGGGTGCGTGAAGCGGAACTGGGAAGCCCTGGTCCTCAAGGCCATGGGAGGCCGGGACTTTCAGTTGACGGTGCGGGCCACCGAGTCGGTGGACGGGCACTACCAGCGGCTGCTCCTGGACGACGGCGGCCTACTGGCGGCGTGCGGCGTCCACCCCACGATGTGGGTCCGACTGTGGTTCGACAACGACGGGCGGGCGCACCAGCGGGCGTACACGCTTGTCGACCCCGACCCGGCCACCGGCCGGTTCAGTCTCGAATTCGCCATCCACGACGGCTGCGCCGCCCGCTGGGCGACCTCGGCGCGGGTGGGCGACACCATCGTCGCCACCGTGCAGGGCACCGCCTTCGCGTTGCCCGACCCCGCGCCGGAGCACCTCTACCTCGTCGGCGACGCGGCCTCGCTGCCGGCGGTCAACAGCCTGCTCGACGCCGGCGCCGACATTCCGGCGACGATCTGGCTCGAGTACGCCCACGAGGGCGAGAAGGCCCTCGCGCCGCGCGCCCGGGCACACCACGACGTGACCTGGGTGCCCCGGGACGCCGACGGCCAGCACCTCGTCGACACCGTCCGCTCCGATCTGCCGGCCAACGACGCGGCCCACTACTGGGTCGCCTGCGAGGCGGCCACCACCCGGGGCCTCACCCGGCACATCCGCCGGACGTTGGGCGTGGACAAGGACCGGCTGACCTCGCTCGGCTACTGGAGAGCCCCGTGAGAGGCCGGCTCGGCACCCTCACCGCGCTGTACGTCACCCAGTACCTCGGCATCGGCTTCATCACCGTCGGACTGACCGCCATCCTGCGCGACGGCGGCACCGCCGTGGACGCGACCGGGCGCAGGTCGACCGGCGTACAGGCGGCGGTGTGACGCTCACCCAGCCGGTCGCCGTACCCACGGCGTCGGTCCGCCCACCACACCGCTGGCTCGTCCTGGCCGTGCTCTGCGTCGCCCAGCTCGTCGTGGTGCTGGACAACACGGTGCTGACCGTGGCGGTGCCCGTGCTCACCCGCGAGCTGGGCGCCAGCACCGCCGACGCGCAGTGGATGATCAACGCGTACGCCCTGGCCCTGTCCGGGCTGCTGCTCACGGCCGGCGCGGCCGCGGACCGGTACGGCCGACGCCGGATGCTGCTCGCCGGGCTCGTCCTGTTCGGACTCGGCTCGCTGGCGGCGGGCCTCGCGAGCAGCAGCGGTCAGTTGATCGCCGCACGGGCCGGGATGGGCGTCGGCGGGGCGCTGCTGGTCACGTCGACGCTCGCGGTGGCGATGCAGGTCTTCGACGGGCCCGAACGCTCCCGGGCCATCGGCATCTGGGCCGCCACCAGCGCGTTCGGCTTCGCGGTCGGGCCGCCGATCGGTGGCGCCATCCTGGCCCACCTGCCGTGGGGTGCCATCTTCCTGCTGAACGTGCCGATCGTGCTGGTCTGCCTGCTCGTCGGGCGGGCGCTCGTCCCCGAGTCCCGCGGCACGGCCGGGGGCCGCCTCGACGGGTGGGGCGCCGCGCTCTCCACCGCGGGGCTGACCGCGGTCGTCTTCGCGATCATCGCCGGGCCGGAACGGGGCTGGGCCTCGATCGAGGTGGTCGGCACGGCGGGTGCCGGCGTACTCCTGCTCGGCTGGTTCGTCCGCTGGGAGCGGCGGATCGCCCACCCCATGCTGGACCTGCACTTCTTCCGCAACCGGCAGTTCGTCGGCGCGGTGTCCGGGGTCGTCCTGGTCACCTTCGGGGCGACCGGCGCGCTGTTCCTGCTGACCCAGCACCTCCAGTTCGTCCGTGGCTATCCGGCCTGGGAGGCGGGCCTGCGCATGGCCCCCTTCGCACTGTCCATCGTGCTGCTCAACGTCAGTGGGGTGGCGGCCGCCGTGATCCGCCGTCTCGGGCTGGCCGCCGCCATCGCCGTCGGCATGACCCTGCTCGCGGCCGGCCTCGCGGCGGTGACCCTCCGGTCCGACGCCGGGTACGGGGTACTGCTCGCTGGCCTGCTCGTCATGGGCGTGGGCTGCGCACTGGCCAACCCGGCGATCGTGGAGGCGGTGATGAGCGCGATCCCGGCCGAGAAGGCCGGTGCCGGCGCCGGAGTGGACGGGACCATGACCGAGGTCGGCAGCAGCCTCGGCATCGCCGTACTCGGCGCCGTCCTGAACGCTCGGTTCGCGGCGCTGCTGCCCGCCGCGCTGGCCGGCGCGGACTCGTTCCCGGCGGCGCTCGCCGCCGCGCGGGAGGGACCGCAGCGGGCGGAGGTGACCAGCGCCTTCGCCTCCGCGCTGGAGACGGGGCAACTGGTCGGCGCCGCCGCGGTCCTGGCCGGTGGTCTGCTGGCCGCCGCACTGCTGCGCCGCGCGGACACCGCACAGACGTTGACGGCCGGCAGCCAGGCCAACAGCTAGGCCGGCGGCTCGACCGCCTCGGCGAGCACCTCCAGCACGTGCCGGTACGGCTGCCCGGTTGCCCGACTCATGCCCATCTCGCAGGTGCGGTTGCAGGAGGCGTACGCGTCGTGCGGGCGCTCGTTGACCTCGGCGGCCTGGGCGGCGGTCGCGCCGGCGGTGACCTCGGGGTGCAGCAGTCCCCGGTCACCGGCGAAGGCGCAGCAGCCCCAACTGTCCGGCACAGTCACCGTGTCGGCGACCGCCCGGGCCACCGCGTGCAGATCGTCGACGCCGTCGAGGTGCACGGTCGAGCAGGTGGGGTGCAGCGCGAGCGAACCGAGTCGCCGGGCCTCGGGCAGCGCCGGCAGCAGGTGCCGCGCGGTGAAGGTGACGCTGTCGACGAAGCGCAGCCCGGCGTACCGCAACCGGTCTTCCTCGGCGAGCGCGGCGGTCAACTGAGCGAGGCCGTGGGTGCAGGACGACGCGTCGCAGACGACGGGCAGCCGGCCCTGGTCGCTGGCGGCCCAGAGCACGGCCAGGGTGCGCTCGGCCATCTCGCGGTGCCCGGCCGGGTAGCCCTTGGACTGCCAGGGCGTTCCGCAGCACAGACCCGCCGTGCCGGCCGGTACGACCACCGGCACCCCGGCCAGGTCGCACAGGCGCAGGAACGCCGCCGCCGAGCCGCCGGACGGACCATCCTGGGCCGCGAAGACGCTGCCGATGCAGGCCGCGAAGAACACCGCCTGAGCGTCCGGCGCGCTGCGCGGCGTCGGACGGGACGCTCCGGCCCGGGGGATGTCGTCGCTCCACTGTGGTACGAGTTCGGTGCCGCCGAGGGACCGGAGCACCCCGGTGGCGGCGCGGACCACCGGCGTCGGGGTGACGTGCGCGGTGTTCAGCCCGACCCGGACGCCGGTCATGGCGGCCTTCCAGTGCCGGGCGACACCGGCGGCGGTGCGCTGGGCGCGAGGGCTGTGCCGCTCGGCGCGCAGCCGCTTCATCGCAGCGCCGGTGTCGATGCCGACCGGGCAGGCGGTGACGCAGAGACTGTCGGCGGCGCAGGTGTCCACCGCCGCGTACGCGTAGTCGTCGGTCAACTCCCGGCGGCGCTCCTCGTCACCGGCGGCGGTGGCGAGGGCGATCTGCCGTTGCAGCACGATTCGCTGCCGGGGTGTGGTGGTGACGTCGGCGGTGGGGCAGACCGGCTCGCAGTAGCCGCACTCCACGCAGGCGTCCAACTCCTCGTCCACCGTCGGGACGGCCTTGAGCTGCCGCAGGTGCACGCTCGGGTCGTCGTTGAGCAGCACACCCGGATTGAGCAGGCCGGTCGGGTCGCACAGCCGCTTCAGCTCGCGCATGACGTCGTACAGCTCGTCGCCGTACTGGCGGCGGACGAAGGGTGCCATGGCCCGGCCGGTGCCGTGCTCGGCCTTGAGGGTGCCGCCCTCGGCGAGCACGAGGTCGACCATGTCGTCGGTGAACCGCGCGTAGCGGTCGATCTCGGCCGGCGTGTCGAAGGACTGGGTGAGCATGAAGTGCAGGTTGCCGTCGCGGGCGTGTCCGAAGATCACCGCGTCGCCGTAGCCGTGCCGCTCGAACAGGTCGATCAGGCCGTCGCAGGTGCCGGTGAGGCGGGACATCGGCACCGCGATGTCCTCCAGCAGGGCCGTGGTGCCGGGCGGGCGGGCCCCGGCGACCGCCGTGTAGAGGCCCTTGCGCAGGTGCCAGAGCTTGGCCCGCTCGCGCGGGTCACGGGTCAGCTCGGTGCCGGTGACGGCGGGCAGCCGGTCGAGCACCGACCGGGCGTCGGCGAGCGTCGCGGCCAGGTGCTCCGCGCTGTCCTCGGCGAACTCCACCAGCAGCGCCGCGTGACCGGTGACGGTCAGCCCGCGCAGGGTCGCGTTCGCGCCGGGGTCGCGCTGGCTGACCCGCAGCGCGGCCGCGTCCAGCAGTTCGGCGGTACGTGCGCCGGCGGCGAGCAGGGCGGGCAGCGCGTCGGTGGCGTCGGTGAGACCGGGCAGGATGAGCAGGCCGGTGGCGGCATGGGGGTGGATCTCGACGGTACGGAAGACCGCCTCGGCGACGAAGCCGAGCGTGCCCTCGCTGCCGATCATCAGGTGGGCGAGCATGTCGACCGGGCTGCTGTGGTCGAGCAGCGAGTTCAGGCCGTACCCCATGGTGTTCTTCATCGCGAACAGCCGCTCGACGGTGGACCGCGAGCCGGGGTCGGACCGCACCCGGTCGCGCAGCCGCAGCAGCCCGGCGTGCAGCTCGGGTTCGGCGGCGCGCAGCCGCACGTCGGCGTCGCGGGCGGCGGAGTCGACGACCGTGCCGGACGGCAGCACGAAACGCAGCGACTCCATCGTGCGGTACGCGTTGTCGGTGGTGCCGCAGGTCATCCCGCTGGAGTTGTTGGCCACCATGCCGCCCACCGTGCAGGCGGCCTCGCTGGCCGGGTCCGGGCCGAGCCGGCGGCCGTAGCGGGCCAGCCGGGCGTTGGCCTGCCGGATCGTCAGCCCCGGTTGGAGCCGGATGCGCCGCCCGTCGTCGAGCACCTCCGCGTCGCGCCAGTCGGTGCGCACGTCGACCAGGACCCCCGCGCCGCCGGCCTGCCCGGCGAGGCTGGTGCCGCCGCCGCGCAGGGTCAGCGGCACCCCGGCCTCCCGCGCGCCGGCCATCAGCGCGCCCACCTCGGCCGCCGACGCGGCGCGGACCACCGCCTGCGGCTCGAACAGGTACGGCGAGGCGTCGTGCGCAGCCGCAAGCCGCCGGGGCAGTTCGGCGCTGACCCGGCTCGGGTCGTCGAGGCGGGAGCGCAGCAGGTCGGCGACCTCGCGGGCGCGGACGCCGGCGGCGGTCGGCGCGGGTACGACGGTGCTCATTGGACGGCTCCTCCCGGAAAGGGGCGGTCAGTCGGACGCGACGATCAGCAGCCTGGTCGGGGCGGTGCCGCCCGGCGCGGGCAGCCGCAGCGGTTCGCGGCCGGGGGTGATGCTGCCGAGCACCGAGGCGTGCCGCGCGCCGGTGCCCGAGGGCAGGGTGCCCGGCAGCCCGTGCACGGTCAGGTAGCCCAGCAGCGCGAACGCCAGCGCCTCCTTGGCGTCCGACGGGACACCCACCTCGTCGCTGGACGTCAGGTCGACGCCCGGCAGCTCGTCGACGAGCATGCCCATCAGCGTCGGGTTGTGCGCCCCACCGCCGGAGACCACGAGCCGGGTGACGCCGTGCGCCCGGCAGGCGTCGGCCACCGTCACCGCCGTCAGCCGGGTGAGCGTGGCCAGCACGTCCCGCGAATCCGGGGTGGGCACGTCGGCCAGGGCGGCGAGCAGGTACGGCAGGTGGAACAGCTCCTTGCCGGTGCTCTTCGGGCCGGGCAGCCGGTAGTACGGCTCGTCGAGCAGCCGCCGCAGCAGCGCCGGGCTCACCTGCCCGGCGGCCGCCCCGCGCCCGTCCCGGTCGTACTCCTCGACGCCGCCGCTGAAGTGGCGCACGGCGGCGTCGAGGAGTGCGTTGGCCGGTCCGGTGTCGAACGCGAGAGGGTCGGCGTCCGGCGCGACGACCGTGATGTTGGCGATCCCGCCCAGGTTGAGGGCGGCCGGGATGCCCGGCAGGCCGCGCAGCAGCAGCGTGTCGAAGAGGGCGACCAGCGGCGCGCCCTGGCCACCGGCCGCGACGTCGCGGCTGCGCAGATCGGCCACGACCGGAAGTCCGGTGGCCTCGGCGATCCAGGCCGGCTGACCCAGTTGCAGGGTGCCCCGGACCGTGCCGTCCTCGACCCAGTGGTGCATGGTCTGGCCGTGTGAGACGACCAGGTCGGCCCGCCCCTCGCACAGCTCGGCGAGGGCTCGCGTGCCGGCCTCGGCGAACGCCTGGCCGATGCCGGTGTCCAGCACGCAGATCGCCTCGGTGCTGGTCGGCGCGGGTGGCAGGGCGGCGGCGATCCGGGCCCGCAGCTCGTCCGGGTACGGGTGGCTGAGCCGGCCCAGCGGGCGCATCCGAAGGGTGTCGCCGTTCAGCTCGAACTCGGCGGCGGCGGCTTCGATGCCGTCGTAGGAGGTGCCGGACATCAGGCCGATCACGCGCATGGCGGTCTCCCTCATGCCCGGCCCACGGGTGCCGCCGTCGTCTCGTCGTCATCGTCGACGCGGCTGTGGTCGTACGGCGTCGGGGCCGGGTGGAACCAGCTCGACACCGCGCCGACGGCCAGGGTGATCAGGACGCCGATCGGCACCAGCCACTGGGCGGCGATGGCGGTCGCGGTGGTGGTGCCGGCCGTCGTCACATCGATCTTCACGTAGCGGACGATGTAGGTCATCACCGCGATCGTGACCAGGAAGGCGATTACCGCATCGACCTGGTTGGCCCGCTTGACGAGGCGGCCGAGCAGGAACGCCCCGAGCAGCGCGCCGTAGGTGTAGCCGGCGATGGTCAGGCCGGTCAGGTAGACGTTCCCGGTGCTGGAGCTGAACGCGCAGGCGAAGATCGCCATGAACACCGCCCAGACCAGGGTCATCACCCGGGCGAGCCGGAGCATGGTGTCGTCCGACGGTACCTTCTTGAAGAAGCTGTGGATGAAGTCGGCGACGGTGGAGTTCGACATCGAGTTCAGCGCCGACGACAGCGACCCCATCGCCGCGCCGAGGATGCCGGCGACCAGCAGGCCCGAGATGCCCACCGGCAGGGCGTGCAGGATGAAGTTCGGGTACAGGTTGTCGGTGCTGTTCAGGCCCAGCTCCTTGAAGGTCTGGCCCTTGTTGTACGACCACAGCAGCGCGCCGACCAGCGAGAACGCCGCGAACTGGATGACCACGAAGATGCCCGAGGAGACCATCGCCAACTGGCCCTCGCGCAGCGTCCGGGTCGACAGGATGCGCTGGACGATGAGCTGGTCCGACCCGTGGCTGGCCATCGCGAAGATGGCGCCACCGATGATCGCGGTCGGCAGGGCGAACGGGCTGGTGAGCACGTGCGCGAGGTCGAAGTTGGTGTCGAAGAGCTGGAACTTGCCGGCGTCCAACGCCTGCGAGTAGCCGTCGAGCCCGATGGCGTGGCTGAGCACCGCGATGGCCAGGATCGCCCCGCCGAGGTACAGGCCCATCTGGATGGCGTCGGTCCAGATGACCGCCTTGATGCCACCGAGGTAGGTGTAGACCACCGTGATCAGCGTCAGCACGATGATGATCGCCTGGTAGCCGACGTTCAGCCCGAACTCGTCGAGGAGCAGCTTGATCGGGATGGCCGAGGCGAACAGTCGTACGCCTTCGGCGAGCAGGCGGGTGAAGACGAAGGTGATCGACGCCAGGCCCTGGAGTTTCAGGCCGAACCGCTCACCGAGGTACTGGTAGGCGCTGACAAAGCCACCCCGCTTGTAGAGCGGGATGAGCACCGCGGCCACGATCACGCGGCCGATCACGTAACCGAGGGCCAGTTCGACGTTGCCGAAGCCCTGACTGCTGTACGCGCCGCCGGGCACGCTGATCACGGTCAGGACACTGGTCTCGGTGGCGACCACGGAGAACGAGACGGTCCACCAGGGCAGTTTTCCCTCGCCCACGAAGTAGTCCTTGGACGACTTCTGTTTACCGGACAGGCGTAGTCCGACGGCGGCGATCACCACGAGGTACAGCACGATCACGACAAGGTCGAGTTGACGCACGGTTCACTCCCAACCAGCGGGGTTGTCAATAAGTGACGTTGGCCCACACTAACCCGAAACTTTTTGCCAGTGCCCGTCCGGTCTGGTTACGCTGTGGTCTCAGCCTGCCGATACGGGGCGGACGCGAGGCCCAAACGGTGCGTTGCCGGCGGATTCTCAACGATCTGGCGCGCGTCGCCGAACTGGTCAGGGAGCACTCGCCCGGTCGGCGACTGAGTCACCAGCGAGAGGAACGAACACCCCGTGGACCTCAGCACCCTCGGCACCGAGACCCGCAACGACAAGACCACCGACCTCGACCGCATGTCGCCCACCGAGATGCTCCTCGCCATGAACGACGAGGACCACACGGTCGCGGACGCCGTCCGCCGGGCCGTGCCGGACATCGCGGCCGCCGTCGACGTCGTCGTGGCATCGCTGCGCCGAGGCGGCCGGTTGATCTACCTGGGCGCCGGCACCAGCGGCCGGATCGGCATGCTCGACGCCGTCGAGTGCCCACCGACCTTCGGTACGCCGCCCGAGCGGGTCGTCGGTCTGCTCGCCGGTGGGGCCGGCGCGTTCGGCGTCGCCGTCGAGGGCGCGGAGGACGACCCGGACCGTGCCGTCGCCGATCTCGACGCGATCGGGGTCAGCGACCGCGACACGGTGGTGGGGCTCGCGGCCAGCGGTCGTACCCCGTATGTGGTGGGTGGGTTGGCGCACGCCCGCGCGCGGGGGGCGAGCACCGTCTCCGTCGCCTGCAACACCGACGCGGTGATCAGCCGGCACGCCGACGTCGCCATCGAGGTGCCCACCGGCCCCGAGGTGCTCACCGGCTCGACCCGGCTCAAGGCCGGCACCGCCGAGAAGCTCGTCTGCAACATGCTCTCGACCGCCACGATGGCCCGGCTCGGCAAGGTCTACGGCAACCTGATGGTGGACATGAACGCCACCAACGCCAAGCTCGTCGACCGGGCGCGTCGCATCGTCGCCGAGGCCGCCGACACCGATCTCGACACGGCCGCGGAGGCGCTGGCCGCGGCGCACGGCCACGCCAAGACGGCCATCGTGCTGCTGCTCGCGCACTGCACCGCCGAGGAGGCCGCGGCACGGCTGCGCGAGGCCGACGACGACGTCCGGGCGGCCGTCGCGGCCTGACCGGCCGTCGCGCCGGGGCGGTCAGCGGTTGACGTACGCGGCGAGGCCGCCGAGCTCCTCGCTGGCGATGAACACCGACCGCACGTTGAGGATGGCCTCCTCGACGTGCGTGTCGCAGCCCCAGGCCGAGTCGCCCCACGAATCGGCGATCTTGATCCGGGCGGGTGCGGAGCAGCCCTGGACCCCGCCGAGCTGGCAGTGCTCCGGATGCGGTCGGGCGGCCTGGGCGGCCGCGGCGTTACGCATCCGCTCGGTGAGCTCGGCGGCGGCCGCCGCTCGCTGCTCCGCCTCGGCGCGCAACTGCCGCTCCGCGCGTACCGCCCTGGCCAGCTCCTCGTGGGCTGCCCTGGCGCGCGCCTCGGCGGCCGTCTTCGCCTGCTCGACGTGGTGACGCTCGATGGCCAGGGCCGCGGTGTCGGCGAAGACCCGGGCCAGGGCCAGGTCCGTGTCCTGCGGTACGCGCGGCGTGCGGTGGTACATGGCGAAGGTGCCCAACAGGCCGCCGTCGCGGGCCAGGATCGGCATCGACCAGCAGGCGGCGAGGCCGGCGCGCCCGGCCAGATCCCGGAAGTCCGCCCAGAAGGGGTCGGTGTCGATGTCGGTGACGATGACCGGCTCCCGCCGGTACGCGGCGGTGCCGCACGAGCCGACACCCTCGCCGGTGGCGATCCCGTCGATGGCCTGGTTGTAGAACTCGGGCAGGCTCGGCGCGGCCCCGTGGCGCAGGTGCCGGCCGTCCTCGTCGGCGAGCAGCACGGAGACGAGCACCTGCTCGGGCGTCAGATCCTCGATGCAGCGGGCCATCCCGTCCAGCACCTCGGTCAGCGGCGCCTGACGGGCGATCTGCTCCAGCAGCGCGCGGTGCTCGGCCATCAACCGCTGGGCGTGCTTGACCTGGGTGATCTCCACGCCGATCACGCGGATGCCGGTCACCGTGCCGTCGGCGTCGCGGCGCGGCTCGTAGGTGAAGTCGAAGAACGCCTCCCGCGCGTGCGGCCCGACACCCAGCACGATCCGCGCGTCCCGGCCGGTGTACGGCTCGCCCGTGCGGTAGACCTCGTCCAGCAGGTCGAGGAAGCCCTGACCGGCCAACTCGGGCAGCAGCTCGGCGACCGTGATCCCGGTGCGCGCGCGTTCCGAACCGATGGCGGCGAAGAACGCCGGGTTCGCCGCCTCCACCAGGTGCGTCGGCCCCACCAGGGACGCGAACACCGCGATGGACTGCCCGAACAGCGTCCGCAGATCCTCCTGCGCCACCTGTCCGGCGTCCGAGGACCGTACGGCGGTCGCCCGCTGGTTCGGTACCGCCGTCATACTGTGGTCGCCTCTCTCCGGTACGGCTTCCGTCGCTGCACCGCTGGATCGCGGTCCGCTCACCCTGGCCAGGATACGAAGAGGGCCGCGAAGCCGCCGGGCAGGGCGCGGATCAGTCGCTCTCGTCCACGAACTTGTAGTAGCTCATGCGGAACCGTTGCAGCAGCGCGCGCATGAACTCCGGGCCGGCCTCCGGCGACACCCGCTGTGCGCCGGCCGGCACGCCGTTGTCGTAGAAGTCCTGTGCGACTGCACCCCACTCCGGATCGAGAATGGTCAGCGACACCGGTTGGCCGGGCTGCCAGTTGAACTCGGCCACCCGACGATTGGTGTGCTGGGCGAACGTGTACAGCGCCACCCTGGTCGCCGCCTGCTCGGTCATGCCTGCCTCCTGGTTCACCACGGCTCACTCACCACGGGCTCGGCGGGCGGAAGGCGTTCCACGCCTCGCCCGTGATCGTGCCCCGGGCACGGATCTCGTTGAAGCGGTCCATCGCACCGGACAACGCCTGCTCACTCAGGCCGGTGCCGCGCAGCCGGTCGGCCAGCACCGCCGGGTCGGTGTCCTGGAGCCGGGCCATCGTCTCCGGGCTCAACGGCCGGTTCATCTGCTGTGTCACGAAGTCCGAGCGCAACGGCTCGGCGTTCGACTCGGGGAACGAGTAACCGTGGTCGATCGCGACCAGGCGACCGTCGGGCCCGGTCAGGTAGTTACCCATGTGCCGGTCGGTGTTTCCGCTGATGTAGTCGAGGACCGCCATCCGCTCGCCCTCGGCGGCCGAATAGGAGTTGGTGGGGCGGCCCGGGCTCGCGTTCTCCACGAACTCCTGCATCGACCCGGCCCCGTGCGGTCCGTCCCAGCGCGCCGTCGTCGGCACCAGGCCGAAGCCCAGATCCTCGTCCAGGCGCGAGGCGGCGACCTCACGCGCGGCCAACTCGTTCTCCGGGATGGTGGAACGCACCTGGACGAACTCGTTCTCCGGCACGTTCGGCTTGTAGACGCCGTGCGTGCCGTCGGTGAACGTGACGTCGTACGCGTCGTTGACGTGTCCGCCGGGGTCGAGTTCGGTCATGCTGTGCACCTCCCTGCCGAGCAGCCGCAACTCGGCCTCGCTCGCATGATCGGGCATCAGCGGATCGGCGTTGGAGGCGGAGTCCGGTGCGGCACTCCCGTCGGGGTCCGTCGGCTCTTCACCACCGTGCGACGTGCCACCGTCGTGCGACGTGCCACCGTCGTGGCCCGGCCCGCTGCCGCCGGGCCCACCACCGCCGGGTCCGCTCCCGCCTGGTCCGCCGCCGCCGGGCCCACCACCGGCTGGCCCTGGCTCGCGATCGACGTCCGGTGGCCAGTCGTCCTGCCGGGCCCACGGCGGCGGCTGGCCGCCGCCCGCCGGGTCGGTGTAGCCGCGCGCGCCCGGACCGGGGGCCGGCATGTCGGTGGAGCGCGACCCGCCCGGGGTACGCCGCAGGCCCCGCAACGCCGTGCGCAGAGCGTCGAGTAGTTCGCCGAGCTTGGAGAGGATCGGCCGCAGACGGCTGACGCTGCGGGCCAGCGCCGTGAGGAGCCCGGAGACCTTGGCGGCCCACTTGGCGACGAGCGAGGAGACCTGCGCGGCGACCAGGGGAGTGGCCGTGCCCAGGGTCAGGCCGGCCTCGGCGAGCCACACCCACAGCCGGACGGCGAGGACCGAGACGAAGTCGGCGATGAGGTCCCGGACCAGTTCCCGGACCAGCGCCACCAGCAGGCCCGCGCCCTCGACGACGGTGCCGATCAGATCGGTGGCGTCCGCCAGGCCGGCGAGGTGACGCAGGTGCTGGTCGCTGTAGCGGCGGTACGCCTCGGACGCGGGGCCCGTCCAGGTGGCGATCTCGGTGCGGACGGCCTCGGACAGGGCGAGGGCCTGGTCACTGACCTGCCGGGAGACGTTGTGCCACGTCTGCGCGTACGCGGTGATCTGGTCCGGGTCGCCGGCCAGCCAGTCGAGGGCGTCGGAGAGCGGCTTGACGTGCTCGATGAGCCAGGCCACGCCCCACGAGACGATCGACCCGATCGGGTCGACGCAGGTCGCCAGCACCTCCATCGACGTACCGAAGCCGCCGATGGTCAGGTCGACCCAGGAGCCGCTCTCGATGCCGTTGCGCAGGTCGACCAGGCTCTCGACGAGACCGAGGCCGCTGTACGAGGTGGTGGTGTCCTGTCGGGCGGCGATCAGCGGGTTCGCCACGTCGGTGCTCACCGGTGCATCCGCCCGAGGGAGGCGGAGATCGTCGCGTCGGTGTCGTGGTAGGCGTCCACCGTCTCGTCGAGCGCCCCGGCCGCGCTGTGCAACGCCTCCTGCGCCGCCGCGAGCGCCTCGGTGGCCGGGCCCTGGAGGAAGTCCAGCAGGAAGGGGAGCGCCTGGCAGACGGGCAGGTGCCCGTACGCGCCGGCGCCCATCCGTACGTACGCCGCCGCGTCGTGTGCGACGCCGATCCCCGTGGAGATCCGGTCGACGGAACGGGCGTGCGTGGTCACCGCCGCCGTGGTGACCTCGAAGCCGGCTGCCTCAGCGCCCACGGTCACCCCACCGGCCGTACCCCTGCTCGTCCTCCTCGGGCACCTCCGGGAAGCGCGACTCGTAGCTGCCCACGACGGCGCGGGCGGTCTCGGAGTCGGCGCCCACGGTCTCGGCGGCCGCCTCGGCCACCTGTGGCGCCAACCCGCCCTGGGCCCGGCGCATCACGGCCAGCACCTCGGCGGCGATCTCGTCCGCCCGCCAGCGCAGCACCCGGTCGTCGAGCCGCAGGTCGGTCATGGCGCCGGAAGCGGCGACGGTGACCTGGACCGCGCCGTCCGCGCCCTCGGCGGTCGCCGACATCGCCGCCACGCGCTCCGACAACTCGTGCGCGCGGGCGGCCCGCTCGGAGATGCCCGCCGCCCAGGAAGCGACGAATTCTTCGGTCGCCGCGCCGAAGTCCGCGTTCGGGAACTGCGCCATCAGACCTCCCCCGGGTGACCACCGCCGGCCGCACCCGGGATGGGCCCGAGGCGGCGCAGCCAGCACACGATACGCCCTCACCCTCCGACGTGGAGCCCGCGCCGGCCGCCCGAACGGCGACTCCCGGCCGCTCGGGTGAGCGGCCGGGAGCCATCGCTCGAGGGGACGGGTCGGGCGTGGACCCGCTACCCGCTCAGCCGCGGATCCACTGCTGGTTGCTGCCGCCGGTGCACGTCCAGATCTGCACGGCGGTGCCGTTGGCCGTGCCCGCGCCGTTGACGTCCAGGCAGAGCCCCGAGGCGACGCCGGTGATCGTGCCGTCGCCGTTGACGCGCCACTGCTGACCGCCGCCGCCGTTGCAGGTCATGATCCGCGCGCGGCTCCCCGTCGAGCTGCTGGCCACGTCGAGGCACTTGTTGCCGTAGACGGTGAGCTGGTTGCTGCTGGTGAGCGTCCACTGCTGGTTGGCGCCGCTGTTGCAGTCCCAGATCTGCACGACCGCGCCGTCGGCCTGGCTCTGGCCGTTGACGTCCAGGCACCGGTTCGAGCCCGCGCCCCGGATCGTCCCGGTCGCACCCGGCTCACCGGAGTTGCCCACCGGCGTGACGGAGAGGTTGTCGAATTGGGCGCTGACTCCCTGACCCGTGCCGTACCCGATCTGACCGGCGACCCAGGTCGAGTCGGAGACCGTGCCGACGGTGGTGCCGTCGATGCTCGCCGTGAGGGTGCTGCCGTTGAGCGTCAACGCCAGGGTGTGCCAGCGCCCGGTGCCCAGCGCCGAGGTGTTCCCGCTGGCCAGCGTGCGCCAGTTGCCGCTGGTGTTGTTGCTCCGGATCGACCACGCGCCACCGTCGGTAACCCGGAAGTAGTAGCCGTTGAGGTTCTGCGGCCCCTGGTGGTTGTACGTGTTCGCCCGCCCGATGAGCTGCGCGTAGCCGGACTTCTCCAGCATGACGTCGGAGGAGAGCGTGTAGTTGCGCCAGCTCAGGTCACCCAACAGCGTGTACGGCTCGGCCTGGCCGGACGTCCAGAAGATTGGCGTCTGCTCCGACATCTGACGGACGCACCGACCCGAGTGGCCGCCCCCGCAGGTGGCGATCTCGAACGAACCCTGCTGGTCCATGAGGTACTTGGCCTCACGCCCGACGTCGTAGCTGTCGAACGTGTCGCTGTACGGCAGCTTCAGGGTGCCCTGCGCCGGGCTGGTCGCCGTGCTCTTGCCCTGCCCGCTGGTGGTGGTGATGCTGTAGACGTAGCCGGGCTGGACGGTGAGCGAGAAGCGGCCGCCGCTCGGCGTGAGGTCGCTGCCCCGGACGAAGTGGTCGGCGGTGTTGTTCGACCTGACGTTCGTCGACCAGACGTGGACGGTGCCGGTGGACAGTCCGCCGGTGACGGTGAAGTCGAGGGTCTGCGCCGATCCGGCGTCCATCGTCTCGATGATGGTGCTGTAGTCGCTGTTGTTGGTGGACTTGAGCGACACGTAGCTGCCGTTGTTGCGGTTGCCGCCGAGGTAGCCGCTCGATCCGTCGAGGTAGCGCCAGCCCGGTGCGGTGAACTGCGTGGTCTGCGCCATCACCCACGTGCTCTTGCCGATCGAGTACGCGCCGGACCAGGGCTGCTGGGCCACCGCCACGCCCGTGGTCGCCCACGGGATGTTGGGGGTGATGGCGGCGATGGCGGGCCAGTTGATGTAGCCGGTCATCTTGCCGTCGATGTAGCCACGGTTGATGCCCCGGGCGAGCGCCTGCGCTCCGGCGTTGTAGTCGTCGGAGCCGTTCTCGCTGGCCCAGAGCGCCTTGCCCGTGGAGATCGCGTTGTTCGAGCTGGGGCAGCTGCTCTGGGCGCTGCGGTAACCGCAGACGTAGTGGCTGCCGAAGACCTGTACGGCGTTGGCGAAGGCCGGGTCGCGCAGCGACTCGTCGGCGGCGCCCCAGCCGAAGTCGTCCGAGGCCACGATCTTGACGTTGCTGTAGCCACGGGAGTTGAGGGTCGAGCGGAGGTTCTTGTACCAGGTGGCGTTGTAGCCCTTCTCGTTCCACCCACCGAGGTAGTTGATGGTCAACCCGTGGGTGCCCGCGCAATCCAGCCAGGCGACCAGGTACTCGATCGAGTCGTTGGACCAGAAGTTGCCGTTGCCGATCCAGCCCGGTGCTCCCCACGCCAGGCCCGCCAGGGCGATGTTGGGGTTGCGCGTCCGCGCCTGCTCCATGAGCCACCACTCGTAGCCCCGGTTGCAGTTGATGCTGCCCCGGGTGTGCTCGTGGCTGGGCTCGGCGCCGGAGGTCGAGTTGGTGTCGCCGCCGATCTCGGTCTTCAACAGCTGCATCGCCGCGCCACGGCCCGGCTTGAACAGGTAGTCCAGGATGTCGCTGCGCTGCGGTTCCGGGTAGTCGATCAGCAGCCGGCTGTTGCCACCGCCGCCGCTGACCGCGCCGATCCCGTCGAGCGCCCTTCCACCGGATCCGCCGTTGACCGTGATGGCGGTCGCGGCCTGAGCGGGGGAGGCGACGGCCGTCAGTACGGCTGCCGCCCCGACGAGCGCCCCCACCAGTGCGGCCGTTAACCGACGTGGTCGTCGCGTGTGTCGCCATGACCGGCGTCGTGCCGCCTCGCCAGCACCGCGCCGCCGACTCTCTCTACCGAACATCTGATTCGCCTCCCGGACCGTCCCGACGCCCGAAGCCGTACGGCAGGTTGTCGGGCTGTCGCAAGGCACTGGGGCCGATGATCGAAGATCGTTGATGAGTAGACGTCATATGTTAAGCACCGCATAGATCGACGGTCAATGCCACGAGCGCGCCCAATTGCCGCCATTTGCATCGACGGACTTCGAGTGGCAGCAGAGAAAGATTCGATGAATGCCGTCTGTTGATGCCGTGCCGGGGTGACTCGGCGGCGGAGCCGGACGGTTCCGCCGCCGAGCCGGACCGTGGTGCGGCAGCACCACGGTCCTACCGTCGCTCGACCGTCGGGCTCAGCTTCGGGTCCACCGCTGGTTGGCGGCGCCGTTGCAGTCCCGGATCTCGGCACGCGTGCCGTTGGCGGTCCCGTTGTTGACCAGGGCGAGGCACCGACCGGACCCGACCCCGGTGATCGAGCCGTCGGAGTTGAACCGCCACCGCTGGTTGGACTGGCCGTTGCAGTCCCAGATGATCACCGAGCTGCCGTTCGCCGTGGCAGCGCCGTTGACGTCGAGACACTTGCCGCCGAACACCCGCAGTTCCTGCGCCGCCGTCGAGGTCCAGCTCTGGTTGCTCTGGCCGTGGCAGTCCCAGATGATCGCCGCCGAGCCGTTCGCCTGCGAGGCGCCGTTGACGTCCAGGCAGCGGCCGGAGGCGGTGTTGCGCACCGCCGACGTGCTGCTCGGTGGCGGGGTGGTCGGATTGCCGGTGGGCGACACGGTCGGGCTCGGCGTCGGGTCGGTGCTGCTGAACTGCGTGAAGAACCGCCACACCTCGCCCTTGGTCCAGGTCCGCGCGCCGCTGTCCCCGCCGCCGTCCACCGGGCCGGGGGTGTGCCCGCCGTCGAAGGCGGCCCAGACCACGGGATAGCCGGACCGGCAGCCGGAGTACGTGGTGGTGATGTGGGTCAGGCTGCCCGCTCTCGGCTCGGGTGGGCTCTGTGCCGTGCATCCGTTGTTCCGTACGAACGTGTCCCGCAGGGACCGCCCGGCGGAGATGTTGAGCACCGGGTCCCCGATGCCGTGGATGCCCATGTACGCGATCGGCTGGGTGCCGCCGCCGCAACCGCTGAGCTGGCCGCCGGAGTAGACCGCGACGGCGCGGAAGACGGTGGCGCGGGAGCAGGCCAGCGAGTAGCTCATGCCTCCGCCGTAGCTGAAGCCGAGCGCGAAGAGCTGCGACGTGTCGACGCAGAGGTCGGCCTCGATCAGGCTGATCATGTTGTCGACGAAGGTGACGTCCTGGCCGCCGGGGTTGGCCCAGCCGTTCCCGTTGCCCTGGGGGGCGACGAAGATGGTGCTGTTGTTGGCCTGCTGGCGCAGGCCGTAGTAGGACCAGGCCGCACCGTCCGACCCGCCACCGTCGACGTCGTTCATGGTGCCGCCGTTCCAGTGGAATCCGAAGATCAGCCGGTACGGGTGGTTCCGGTCGTAGTTGTCAGGGATCCGCAGGATGAAGCTACGGTTCTGACCGCTGCTCTGGATGGATCGTTGACCGCTGGTGAGCGTGGGCGCCTTACCGCACCCGGCGGTTCCTGCGGCCGCTGCGACGTTCGCGGCCGACGCGGTGGTGCTCACTCCACCGGTCACTATCGCCGCACCCACGGTCGCGACGACGAGCGCCGCCGTCGCAAGAGAACCGAGGATGGGTCTACGTCCTGTCATGATGGGCTCCCGCCAATCGGCACGAAGTGATAGGTGAGGGGATCCACGGCGACCACGACACGCCACCGCTCACCGCTGCCGACGCCGCTCGGCGCGGACGAAACCCCGATGCGGTGTGCCCACGGACCGACCGGCTCGTCGTCACGGGTCTGCACCGCTGGTACCGCCGCCCAAGCGGGACCAGAGGGTCGTCGAATCGTCGGTGGCCACGTCGTACGCCCGAACGCCACGCCCGGCCGTCGATCGGAGCAACCGGTCCACGGCCGAATCGATTCGGCCCCGACGCTAGAACTGGCAGTGAAATATGTCAATGCTGTGTCGAGTGGGTTGCGGCCCGACGCGAGGGGCCGGCGCTACGGCGCTGCTCGTACCTCGCTGAGGTTCTTGGTGATGCGCAGCAGCACCTGGTCCGGTGGTCCGTCGACGAAGGTGGCCGCGTCGGAGAGCGCGGCGATCAGCGGTAGTCCACGGCCGCCGATGGTCAGCGGCGCGGGAAGGTCGGCGTCGAGCTTGGCGGCGTCCGGGGTGCTGCCCCGGTTGCCGACCTCGATGACACAGACGTCGTCGTCGATGCTGATCGTGAGGTCGACGGCGCTGCTGGGATCGGCGTGGATCACCGCGTTCGAGCACGCCTCGCTGATCAGGACCGCCAGGTTGGCGCGAACGTCATCGCCGATGTCGGTCAGGCTCAGCAGGGTGGCGAGTATGTGCCGGGCTCGGGCCACCGCCGACGGCTGGCGCGGGAGCGACACCATCATGCCCACCCGCATCGCTCAGCCCCCTCCCAGACCCGTGCGTCGCCAGCCCGGATCACCCTGTCATACCCACGGCCGGGTGCCCCGATACCCGTGCCGCCACGATGGATCGGGAACCTTCGGAAGGCGGTCGGTGTCGGCATCTGGCACGGTAGGGGGCGAGCAGGCACCGCACAGCGGGTCGGCGCAGCGCACGTGAGGGGGAGTGGTGGATTTCGCGTTGGCAACCCGGCGAGGGCGGGTCGGCACGGTGGTGGAGGTCGCCGGCGATCTGGACATGAGCACCACGCCGCGTCTGCGGGAAGGGCTGCTGGAGGCGGTCGAGAGCGGCGCCCGGGTGGTGGTGGTCGACCTCGCTGCCGTCGGGTTCATGGACTCCAGCGGCCTGGGCGCACTCGTGATCGCCTACAAGGCGATGCGGGCGCGGGACGGCTGGCTCGGCCTTGCCGGAGTCCAGCCGTCGGTACGCAAGGTGCTGTCGATCACGTCGGTGGATCGGGTCATCGAATCCTTCGACACCGTGCAGGACGCCGAGGAGGCGTCCCCGGCGGCGTCCTGAGCGTCGCTTCAGTGGGTGCTGGCGCGGGCGATGTCAGCGCCGGCGGCGGTACGGCGTGGCCCGTGGCCCTCGTACCAGTCGATGATGAGCAGGGTCGCGTCGTCGGCCAGCACCGGGCCGGCCGTCGCCAGCACCTTGTCCGAGAGCGCCCGGACCGCCTCGCGCGGGTGCAGGTGGGCGATCTCGAGCAGCGCCGCACCCAGGTCCAGGTCGGCGGCATTGCGTTCGCGCATCCCGTCGGTGACGATCACCAGCCGGTCGCCGGGGAGCAGGGAGGTCTCCCCGCTGCGGTAGCGCTCCTCGGGGAACATGCCCAGCGGGAAGTTGCTGGGCAGCTCCACCGGTGCGACCCGGCCGCCCCGGACCAGCAGCGGCGGGACGTGCCCGGCGTTGAGAAGCTCGCAGCGACCGGTACGCAGGTCCAGCCGGCCGAGTACGGCGGTCACGTACGCGCCGGGCACGTTGGCGTGCTCGGCGACGGCCCGGCTGGCCTGGTCGGCCTGCGCGACGAGGCTGTCGCCACGACGGCGGGTGTTCCGCAGGCTGCCCACCCCGAGGGTGGCGGTCAGCGCGCTGGCCACGCCGTGCCCCATCGCGTCGGTGACGCTGACGTGCAGCAGGTCCCGGGCGAGGCTGTAGTCGAAGGTGTCCCCACCGACACTGGCCGCCGGTTCCAGCCAACCGGACAGCGCGAAGGCGCCGGCCTCGCACGTGAACGCGGCGGGCAGCAGGCGCCGCTGGATCTCCGCGGAGAGGGTGAACGGGCTGCTGCGTTGACCCCACTCGAACAGGTCGGTGTGCCGGCGGTTGGCGATGACCACGAACGCCAGCGCGTGCGCGGTCCGGGCGATCTGGGCGATCACCGACTCGTCCGGCTCCTGCGGAAGGGCGATCTCCAACAGGCCGATGGCCTCGCCGCGTTCGGTGACCGGCGCCAGCACAGTCCACCGTCCGTCGCCCGGGAGCACCTGGGTGCTCTGCTGACGAAGGACCTGCTCGCGGGGGCCGCCGTCGAACGGCAGGACCTCGGCGGCCTCCTCGTTCTGGCGACGGCCGGGACCGCCGGGGGTCGGTTGGTGGGTGAGCCGGACCAGCGCGCGACCGCTGAGGTCTGCGATCAGCAGCGAGACACTTGACGCGTGCAGCGCTGCGGCGATGGTGCCCGTGACCGCCTCGACCGCCTCCACCGGGGCGGCGTCCTCGGCCGCCTGCAACACCCCGGTCAGCACCGCCTGCCCTCGCTCGTCCACCCGTCGAGCATAAGCAACCGCTCGCCGGGCCGGGTGTGCTGCCTCGGCCCTCGGGGTGCCGTTCAGGCCCAGCGCACCACCTCGTCATGCCCGAGTCGGGGCAGTCGGGCGCATTCATCGCTGAGTGATCACACAACTACTTGTCCGGCCGATGCAACTTCCCGGTACGCCGGTTCCGTTCTACCTCCGTCACGAGGAGGCAGTCGACGTGAAAGCCGAAGACGAGCAGGCATTCCGCGAGTTTGTGACGTCAGAGATGGCGTCACTGCGCAAGCTGGCGTACGTGACCTGCGGCGACTGGCACACGGCGGAGGACGCCGTCGCCAACGCGCTGGTCAAGCTCTACCCGCGGTGGCGCAACCTGGACCGACCCGATCTGTACGTCAAGACCATGGTCTACCGGGCCGCGATCGACGAGACCCGTCGGCCGTGGCGGCGCGAGCGACCGACCGGTGACGCCATGCCGGACGTGGTGGTGCGGGATCCGGCCGCCGCGACCGACGAGCGGATGCGCCTGCGGGTGGCGCTCGACGCGGTGCCGGCCCGGCAACGGGCCGCGGTCGTGCTCCGGCACTACCTGGGTCTGAGCCTGGAGGACACGGCGGGCGTCCTCAACTGCACGGTCGGCGCGGCCAAGAGCCAGGCCTCGCGGGGCCTGGCGAAGCTGCGCGAGTCACTCGCCGGCGAACGCGTCAATCTCACCGGGAAGCCGATCGAGGAGTGGACCAATGCAGTTGCGTGACCTGGTGGACACGGTGACGAGCGACGAGCCGCCGATGGCCCGTACCGTCGACGACATCATCGCGTTGGGGCGGCGGGCCGAGCGGCGTCGCCGCGCGGGGTTCGCGTCGGCCGGCGCGGCGGGCCTGGTCGCGGTCGCGGTCGCCGGCGTGCTCGTCCTGCCCGCCCTCAGCGCCGAGAAGAAGACCACGCCGGCCCCGGCCGGCGTGACGATGTCCACGCCTGGCCAGGTTGCGTGGTCCGACGCCGAGCCGTTCACCTTCACCTTCAGCGGGTACGACGCCGGCACGCTGCACGTGCAGGACCCGATCGTCGCGTCCACCGCGTACCAGATCGCCTCCGTCTACTCCGACGGTCACGACTCGAACGACCGGCCGGTAAGCGAGGAGGAGGCCGATCCCCCGGGCGTCGGCACCGAGATGGAGAGCAAGAAGGGGGCCGCCGACGACAAGCCGAACCTGTGGGCATACCTGACCGTCTACCGACCGGGCGCCTTCGACGCCACCGGCATCAAGGGCGGCACGAGCGTCACCGTGGCGGGGCGCAAGGCCCTGCGGGCGACCCTGCCGGTCGGCCTCGACCCGCGCAACGAGCCGGACACGCGCAACAAGCTGTTCGCCTGGGAGTACACCGACAACGCCTGGGCCGTTGTCACGTCGGTCTCCACGGACGAGGCCACGCCGAGCTTCGAGGACCTGGGCGGCCTGGTCGAGGGCCTGAAGCCCAGCCGGCCGACGCCGGCCCTGGTGCCGTTCACGGTGGGCTACGTTCCGGCCGGTTACCAGCCGCTGCAGATCGGCACGCACGCCATGCCCGGCCTCAGCGGCATCGCGGCGGCCCGCGCGGGTGACTACGGAGGGGCGACGTACACCAGGCCCGCCGCGCCCACCTCGGGTCTGACCGCGCCCTACGACTCGGCCGAGGACGGCATCGAGAACGGGTTCCACATCTTCGTCACCCCGAACACCAGCTCGAACCAGTCGCCCGAGCCCGGTGCCACCAGGTGCTACGGCGCGTCCGAAGCAAGCGGCCGGAACGCCGACGGCGGCTTCTGCAACATCTGGAGCGCCGACGGCAGGGTGGTCCTCCAGGTCAGCTCCGCGGGTCTCGGTGCCCGGCTGCCCCGGGCCGAGCTGGAGAAGATCGCCAAGGGGATCACGGTGGCTGACGTCCGCAACGAGTCGACCTGGACCCCCGCCGCGACGGCCCTTCGTCCGTAGCCGTTGTTCCGCCGCGCCCCGGCGGTGACCGCACGTCCGGATGCGGTCACCGCCGGGGTCAACTCGTATCAGACGTTCGGTGCGTCCCGGGCCTCGGCGCTGGGCAACTCCTACCGGTGTTCGACGCGGTACGCGCCGTCGCTGTTCGCCGCGCGCTCGCCGAGGTCCTTCCAGGCGCCACCGTCGAGCCCGAGAACATCCAGGAGGTACGCGGAGACGGCGTCGGCGACGAGCGCCACGCGCGCCGGGTCCTCGTCGGTGGTCTCGGCGACACTCTCACCGGCGATGCCACCGAGGGTGTGCTGACCTTCGGCGATGGTCAGCATGCTCTTGGGCGCGGGGCTCAGGTGATAGGCATCGGTGAACCAGTCCGGCCCGCGGGTGGACATCGCCGATTTGTCCTCACCACCCGTGATGACGAGAGTTTGCGTGGTCATGGTGGAGTAGTCAGGTCGCATGAATGGCAGGTGCTCGGCCGCGAACGGGGTGAGGCTGTCGCCGGTGCCGGTCGCCGCGATGAGGACCCCGGCCCGGACCGCGTGGTGCGAGAAGTCCTCGCCCGGTGTGCCGTCAGCGTCAAGCACGCGAGCGCCCAGGAGGGTGCCGACCGTCTGGCCGCCCCAGGAGTGCCCGACGGCGGCTACCCGCCCCTCGTCGACGCGGCCGCGCAGGCCCGCCTGGTCGAGGATGTCCCCGAGGTTGTCGAGGACCGCGTGCAGGTCGGCGATCCGTACGCGCCAGATCGTGCCGAACCGTGGGTCGTCGAACCCGATGCCGTTGCGCCGGGAGTCGAGGTGGGTCGGCTGGACGACGACGAAGCCGGCCGCCGCCCAGCGGTCGACGAGCGGTTCGTAGCCATCCATCGACCAGGCGTTGCCGTGCGAGAAGACGATCAGCGGGAGGTCCCGGCCGGACTCCGGCGCGGTGACCTTGACCGGTAGGTCGATGCCGCGTCCCTCGGTGGGCACTCGGATGGGCTTGATCGCGACGAGTCGCTGTGTGGCTTGTTCGGTATGCATGGTGCGGTGCTTCCTCTGCGTGAGGTCGGTCTGCCGTGATTTAGCGGAACGCTGTTCCGTTAACCGTAGCGGAACAATGTTCCGCCAACAAGGCGGGGCTGGTCGGCTGCCGCCGCTGGTCCTGGCCGGTGAGTCGCTTGACCGCCTTGGCTAATACCGCTAGCCATCAGGCTATGAATGATAGCCGGGGTGTCGTCGAGGAACGCGAGCCGGTGGTCGTACGACCGGAAGTTTCGCGCACCTTGGCAGCGGCGCGCGCCTCCGCTACCTTCATGGGAACGCTCCCATGAACTTAGATACATCGATGTGATCAGGAGGAAACACGACGTGGCTATCCTCTCCCTCCGGCGACGCAGATCCACGGCCCTCAGCGTGGCCGCGGTCGCGGGCGCTGCCGCCGCCGGCGTATGCCTCGCCGTCAGCAGCGCGTCTGCCGGCACGATCTCCGGGCCGCTCTACCGCGACCCGAGTTCGGCGGTCGTACGCTGGGTCGCCGCAAACCCCGGTGACTCGCGCGCCGCCGTCATCCGCGACAAGATCGCGAGCCAGCCGCAAGCCCGCTGGTTCGCCAACTTCAACATCTCGACGGCGCAATCCGAGGCCGCCGCGTACGTGGGCGCCGCCAACGCCGCGCAGCAGATCCCGGTGCTCGCGATCTACCAGATCCCCAACCGGGACTGCGGCGGGGCCAGCGCCGGTGGGGCGCCGGACCTCAACCAGTACCAGACCTGGGTGTCCAACTTCTCGCGGGGACTGGGCAACCAGACGGTCATCATCATCCTGGAGACCGACTCGCTCGCCCTGCTGACCTGCCTGAACAGCAGCGAGATCAACGCCCGCAGCCAGGCGATCTCGACGGCCACCCGCACCCTGAAGTCGGCCAACCCCAACGCCAAGGTCTACCTCGATGCCGGCCATTCCACCTGGAACAGCGCGGGTGAGACGGCCAACCGGCTGCGGGCCGCCGGCGTGCAGTACGCCGACGGCTTCTTCAGCAACGTGTCGAACTACAACTCGACCTCCAGCGAGGCCAACTTCGGTCGAGCGGTGATCTCCTCCCTCAACGGCATGGGCATCTCGGGCAAGCGCCAGGTGATCGACACCAGCCGCAACGGTGGCGCCAGCGGAGACTGGTGCGGCGACGACAACACCGACCGGCGTATCGGTATGTACCCGACGACGAACACCGGCGACAGCAACATCGACGCGTACCTTTGGGTGAAGCCTCCGGGCGAGGCGGACGGCTGCCGCTACACCGCCGGTTCGTTCCAGCCCGACCTGGCCTACAGCCTGGCCAACGGCGTGCCCAACCCGCCCACGACGGCCCCGCCGACGACCCCGCCGCCGACGTCCGCCCCGCCGACCACGCCGCCCCCGACCACGCCTCCGCCGACGACCCCGCCGCCCACCACGCCCCCGCCCACCACGCCGCCGCCGACCGGTAACGGCTGCTCCGCTTCGGTGGCGCTCAACCAGTGGTCCGGTGGCTTCACGGCGAGCGTGACGGTCACCGCCGGTTCCGCGGACATCAACGGCTGGACGGTGACCATCACGCTGCCCAGCGGCGCCGCGGTCACCGGTGTCTGGAACGCGCAGGCCAGCGGCACGAGCGGAACCGTCCGGTACACCAACGTGAGCTACAACGGACGCGTGGGCGCCGGGCAGTCGACCAACTTCGGCTTCCAGGGCACCGGCACCGGCCCGGGCGCGACGGCCAGCTGCGCGGCCGCCTGACCCCAACCGAAGTCACGGCCCGGCGCGGAGGACCACCTCCGCGCCGGGCCGGCACCATCGGGGGTACGGGGGCCGCACCCGGCCAGCGGCGGAGCGACGATTCAGCGATCGGCACCGTACGGCGGCTCGCTGCCCGGGACTCAAGCATGAGCTGCGGACTGTCCGATCGGTCGCGGGTCGGGATCGCGACGGGCCGTTCCGTTCGCTCGTCTTCGCCCACGGGACATCTCGTGGCCGGCGAGCAACGCCAACGCGACGGCCGTCAGCAGGCCACCGAACAACGGGACGACACGCACTCCGGCCGTCGCGAGCAGGCCCGCTCCGATGAGCGAGCCCGCCGCGAGGCCGACGTTGAACGCGACGCTGAGGCTGGCCGACGCCATGTCGGTGGTCGACGGGGCGACCTGCATGATGCGGTGCTGGATCCCCGCGATCAGTGAACTGAACGACATCCCCGCCACGGCGAGCAACGGGATCGCCGCCACCTTGCTCGCGCCGATCCCGTAGAGGCCGAGCATCGCGGCGGTGAGGAGCCCGAGCAGGCCCAGCACGACACCGAGCGGAAACCGGTCCAGAACCCGACCGACCGCCCAGGTGCCGACGACGCCGAACGAGCCTTGAACGAAGAGCAGGACGCCGAGAGACGCGGTGGCGAATCCGCTCACGTCGAGGAGGAAGACGGTCATGTACGTGAAGGCGCCCATGGCGCCGGTGACCGCGAAAATGGTGGCGACGAGGAGCACGACGAAGCGCCGACGGTCCGGCATCGACCCGATGTCTCCCGCACTCTGTCGCGGTGTGACACGCGGCAGGAGCAGGGTGATCGCAAGGCAGATGGCGAAGCCGAGGACGGCCATCGCGGCGAAGGCGGCCCGCCACCCGAACTCCCCGCCCAGCCAGGTGCCCAGCGGTACGCCCAGGACCGGCCCGAGCGCGTTACCGATCGAGAGTCGAGCCACGACGCGCCCTCGAACGTTCGCCGGAAACATCGAGATCGCTACGGGAAACACCACTGCCCAGAAGACGCCGTTGGTGGTGGCGGACACCAGTCGCGCGGCGAGGAGCACCTCGTAGGAGTCGGCGAAGGCCGACACCGTCGTCGCGGCGGCGAAGACACCCAGGGTGCCGGCTAGTAGTGGACGCCGTGGCACTCGCCGGGTGACCCGGGTCAGCGGCAGGGCCACGATCGTGACCACGACGGCGTACCCGGTCACCAGCAGGCCGGCCTCGGACCTGGAGCGTCCCAGGTCTGGCGCGATCAGCGTGAGCAACCCGATCGGCAGAACCTCGGTGGTGACGTAACAGAACGTGGCGGCGGACAAGGCGACGAGGGCATGGACCGCGCGTCGAGGGTGCGCCATCGGCTACCTCCCAATCCTCACAGGTCGTCATTTGATTCCAGCTAACCATGCTTAGGCGGTAGCGTGAAGCCATAGACGCTCTCTGTTGTCGCAGGGCGAGGGAGTGAGGTCGCACGTAGGGCAACCGTCTTAATATGTATAGGTGGTAGCCTCATCGGCATGCCCCTCGATGTGTCCGAGCTACCGTTGGTCGGCGGGCACCCGGCGCTCGACCTGGTCAACACCCTTGAACGAGGCGGCAACTCGCCGCCGCACGACTTCCTGTCCGACAGCTCCGCCCTGCTGAGCTGGTCGGTCCGGGTGGGGATGATCAGCGACGCGGAGGCCGACCAGGTCGACCGGGCGTGGCACGACGAGCCGGCGGCGGCGCACGCGGGGCTCACCGCCGTGCGGGACATCCGTGAAGGACTCCACCTCGTGCTGCTCGCGGCCATCACCGACGCGGCCGGTGACACCGACGCGGCCGGTGACACCGACGCGGACGGTGACACCGTCGCGGCCGGTGCCGCGCTGGTCGGACTGCACGAGCGTTGGTCGGGCGCGGCCGCGCGCGCGAGATTGGTGCTCGGCTCGTCGCAGGTGCGGCTGGCCTATGGCACGGTGCCCGCCATGTTGGTGCCCGACCGGACCGCCGAGGCCGCCTTCGACATCATGCTGACCGCCGATCTGACCCGGGTGCGCCGCTGCCCGGTGCCTGAGGGTGGCTGTGGCTGGCTGTTCCTCGACCAGAGCCGCAACGGTTCCCGTCGCTGGTGCCGCATGGCTGACTGCGGCAACGTGGTGAAGGCGCGACGGCTCACCGAGCGCCGCCGGGCAGCCCGATCCTCGCCCTCGTAGGCATCGGTCGACGGGCCATGCGCCGCAGCTGCGCGGCCCGTTGGTCGGCCTCGCCATGCGGTGCCTACCACTGCCAGGGAGTGGTTGGCGCAGGCAGGGCTGGCAATACTTCGAGTCATGAACGCGAGAGGACAGCTCGGCGACTTCCTCCAGGCCCGGCGCTCTCAGCTGCGCCCGGAGGACACTGGCGTGCCGACGTACGGTGAGCGGCGGCGCGTTCGCGGACTACGCCGGGAGGAACTGGCCCTGTTGGCGGGAGTGAGCGTTTCGTACTACTCCCGGTTGGAGCAGGGCCAGGCGGTGAACGCCTCTCCTGAGGTGCTCGACGCGCTCGCCCGGGCGCTGCGGCTCGACGACGCGGAACGCCGCCACCTCGGCGAGCTCGCGGCGGGAACCCGCCGCCGGCCCGCCGCGCGTCGCCCGACTCCGGAGCGGGTGAGCCCAGCGGTCCGCCAGCTCGTCGCGGTGCTCGGGGACGTACCGGTGGTGGTGCTCGGCCGCCGGGCCGACGTGCTGGCCTGGAACACCGCAGGCCATGCCCTCTTCGCCGGCCACCTGCCTCGGGAGATCCCCGAGCGGCCGGGCCAGTACGTGAACATGGCGCGGCTGGTGTTCCTGGACGCCCACACCCGCGACCTGTATGCGGACTGGCCCACCAAGGCCCGCGCGGTGGTGGCGACGCTCCGGATGGCCTCCGGGCAGCACCCGGACGATCCGCTGATGGCCGCGCTGGTCGGCGAGCTGACGGTACGGAGTCCGGAGTTCGCCACCAGGTGGGCCGACCACCGCGTGAAGGCCGGCGGCGACACCGTCTACCAGATGCGTCACCCGCTGGTCGGCGCGATGGACGTGACGCAGCAGACCCTGCGTACCGAGGACGGCCAGACCGTCGTGGTCGCCACCACCGAGCCCGGCTCCGCATCCCACGCCGCGATGACGTTGCTCGTGC
Organism: Micromonospora sp. CA-246542; assembly: GCF_050942905.1. Lineage (NCBI taxonomy): Bacteria > Bacillati > Actinomycetota > Actinomycetes > Micromonosporales > Micromonosporaceae > Micromonospora > Micromonospora sp. CA-246542. Next base: position 687,569 of record NZ_CP192040.1, read on the forward strand.
ACGGTGCCGTCACCACCCGTGCCGGCGCTGTCCAGCCGGCTGCCCTGCGCGACTGACACCACCGCTCCGACGGTGTAGCGTCCACCGCCACCCTGCCGCGCCGCTGATCCGTCCCCGTCGGTCAGGCCGCGCCCCGGTCGACCAGGCTGAACGTCGTGTCGATCGGGGCGTCACCAAGATGCTCGACGTAGATCGCTTTCTTGGTCGGGCTCCACTGCACCACCCCGTACTCGTCACTGATGATCGAGTAGGAGGTGCGTCCCTTGTCGTCCTTGCCCTCGCGGGACAGCGCGAACACGGTTGCGGCGGAGGCGTAACACTCGGCTCCCACCAGCGACGCGTACTGCTTTGAATCGATCTTGACCCCGAGGCACGGTCGGTGGCCGATGTCCGGATTCAAGGACTTGATCATGAAGTCGACCCCGACCGGCTCGAGCACGAAGAGCGCGTCCTTGCCGGTGCCGTCGCCGGTCTCGAGCTCGCCGTGGAACGGCAGCTTCAGGTCCCGGTCGATCTCCACCAGGTGCAGCAGGATTCGCCGCTGACCGGTGAGTATCGCTTGGGTCGGGTCCGTGCTCCTCGACGCTGACGGGGTGGGCGTGCCCGAGGTGGCCGTGGACGCGGTGGTCGCCGGTGCGCTCGCCGCCGGGCTGCCGGTCGACGTCGAGCCAACGTGATCCGGTTCGGACCCGCCGTCGAGCAGTCGCGGGCCGAACACGGAGGCGGACACCAATACCGCGATCACCGCCGCGGCTGCTCCCCCCGCAGTGAGCCAGCGACGCCGGCCCCAGCCCGGGCGACCGGCGGCGGCGAGACCCGGTGGCGTCGACCGCCCGTCCTGGTCGGTACCACCCGCGGCCGCCGGCACACTCGCCGCCGGTGCCGCGCCCGGAAGGTGGGCCGACTCCCCAGCACCTCCCGCGTACCCCGCCGTCAACAACCCGTCGAGCAGGTCGCGGGCGGTGGGACGAGCAGCGGGGTCCTTCTCCAACGCCCGGGAGACCAGCTCCCGCAGCGGCCCACCGAGTCCGGTCAGATCCGGCGGTTGAGTCAGGATCCGCATCGCGGTGGCGGTAGCGGAGTCGCCCCCGAACGGGTTGCGGCCGGTCGCGGCATGGGCGACCAGGGCACCCCAGGCGAAGATGTCCGCAGCCGGGCCCACCGGATGACCAGACGCGGTGTCCAACCGCTCGGGAGCCATGTACGAGACGGTTCCAACCATCTGGTCGGTCCGGGTGTGCTGGCTCGTCGCCTCGAACGCTCGGGCGATACCGAAGTCGATGACCTTGATTCCACCCGGCGCCACCAGGACGTTCGCCGGCTTCAGGTCCCGGTGGATGACCCCGGCGCTGTGGATGGCGGTGAGCGCGGTAGCCACCCCGACCGCGATGCTGTGTAGCTGCGCCGCCCCCAGCGGCCCCCGCTCCCGGAGCACCTGGGCCAGGCTGGGGCCCTCGACGTACTCCACCACCAGGTATGGCGGGTCGTGGTCCGGGTCCGCGTCCAGAACCTCGGCGGTGCAGAACGGTGGGACCTGGCGCGCGCGGTTCACCTCGCTACGGAATCGGCCCCGGAACTCCTCGTCGTGCGAAAGTTCCGGACGGACGACCTTGACCGCCACCCGCCGTCCCTGCGGCGAGCGGGCCAGGAAGACAGTTCCCATGCCACCATCGCCGAGCCGGTCCAACACGTCGTAACCGCCGAGGCGGGCCGGGTCACCGGGACGCAGCCCGACGTTCACGCCCGATGCCCGCAGACCGCGACCACCACGCGAACCGTTCCGCCTATCACCCGTTCCCCTTAGGTCAGTCGGACGCCGACCGCAGCCTATCGTCCGCCCACCCAACGTCGTCGATGCCATCCACGTCCGGGCAGAGCCGGGGTGTCTCGGGTGTGGCCACCGCGGCGAGCGGCCGAATCAGCCGATGCCGTCGACCGCGGGCCCTGTGCGGCTCGCGTAGAGACTCCTCCAGCGGATGCTAACCGGGGTGACCCGGTGCCAACGCGGGTCACCGCGTCGACCGCCGGTCGCAAACCGGGATTCGTGTGCTCCATCTATGGTCCTGGGCTGGGCGAACGCGGGTCTGGGGAACGCGGGCGAAGGTGGGCAACTCCCTGCCACCCCAGGTGAACCCCCAGGTCGCTAGACTGTGCCCTCGCGCCCTCGTAGCTCAGGGGATAGAGCATCGGTTTCCTAAACCGTGTGTCGCAGGTTCGAATCCTGCCGGGGGCACCAGGCGAACATAGATCACCTGATCTTGCGCACAGGCTCGCGCTCCTGCCGCGGCCTCAAACGAGGTCCCTCGGCTCAAGTACGGCGAGCCTCAGAGCGAAAAGTGCGGTACGGGGCAAACCGTGCCGGTACCGCCACTACGGGGATGCGGCAGCACCGGCGCGGCGTCTTCACGCGGGCGGGGAGGCGCTCGCGTTCGGACGAAGGACGGCGCAGGTTTGCAAAGCCTTCTGCGTGACCGCATCGGTACCGGTCGGCTGGCCGTCAGTCAGCGTGACCCCGTTCTCTTTGAGGCAGTTCTCGTAGGCGGCGTTCCGCCCCCTCGCGCCGGGACGGTTGCCGTTGCCCGTGCCGGCGGTGGGACGCAGTGAGGAGCATGCTTCCTGCGCCTTCTGCCAGGTCGCGTCGTCGACGCCGGCGGGCTTACCGAATCCTGCGCCACCGAAAGCGGCGCCTCCACGCGGCCCCGCACTACCGGACGGTCGAGGGGTCGCGGCTCGGGACGGGCGTGGTCCTCGAGAGGCGCCGGCAGAGGGCCACGAACGCGGGCCACCGGAAGGCATCGTGATGGTCACACCGTTGTCCGCCATGCAGGCGGTATAAGCGGCGAAGGCGTTGGCCCCACCGCTTTCCTTGTCTGATGGCTCGTCGGCCGAGCCGCCCCCGCAGGCTGCGGTCAACGTGATCGCAGCGGACGCCAGGAACAGGGCCGCCAAGCGGCGATGCGACCGGGAAACTGTACGCACGGTGCCTCATCTCATCGGCCGAAGTACTCGCACCAGCCAATCGTCCGGACCTCGCTGCCGGCTCGCCTTAACCTCGGAATCGGCTCGGAGCTTCGCGTTCCAAGCGAACTCCGAGGCAGATCCGAGCCGCCCGCGAGGCCGGGCGGCGACAGTTTCGAAACATGGGTGAAGCACTGACCGGACGCCGCCGCTTGATCGGGGCCGCAGTGGCCGTGGTCGTGCTGGCACTGCTCGGCTATGGGGTGGCGCGGGCACTGACCGCCGACTCGGCTACGGGGCCGACCGGGCCGGCTAACGTGGCGGCTGACCGAGGCGAGGTAAGTACCGAGGTGGCGACGACCGGGGCGGTTCAGCCGGCCCAGACACGCAGCCTCTCGTTCACCGTGGCAGGCACGGTCGACAGCGTCGCGGTGCGTGCCGGCACGACGGTGACCGCAGGGCAGAAATTGGCGACGGTTGACGACACGGACGCGGACAAAGCTGTCACTAACGCACGGGCAGCTCTCGAGGACGCTCAGGACGCCTTGGACGAGGCCGAATCGCGCGCCGATAAGCCGACGGACTGTGGGGTGGACGTGGTCGCCGTCTTCGCCGAGGCGGACGCTGCGTCCAGCGCTCCCCGGTCGTCAAGCGCCTCACCCGGCCCCACGCGGAGCGGACCACCCCCGAGCAGTCCGAGCCCGACCGCGACCGCCGCGCCCGGCCGAACCACCTCGGTTCCTCGGAGCACCACCGGGGCTCCCCGAACGACTACTCCGGCTCCCCGATCCGGTGGCTCCTGCGCGGCGGACCGCCCGCAGCAAGGACAGGACGGCGACCCCGTTCTCAGCGCACGGCAGCGGGTCACCCAGGCGACCACCGTGCTGCGGCAAGCTGAGGACGCGCTCTCCGGGACCACCATCACCGCCCCGATCGCCGGGCGGATCTTGAGCGTCGCGGGCAAGGTAGGCAGCCAGGTCAGCGCCGGCTCGGCCTTCATCACCCTGGCAGACGTGTACGACATGCAGATCGATGCCGATTTCCCGGAGGCTGACGCAGACCGGCTCGCCACCGGCCAGCATGCCGTAGTGACCCTCGCGGACCGACCCGGCCAACACTTCGCAGCCACCGTCGTGCAGGTCGATCCCATCGGCACGAGCGACGGCACGATGGTCCGCTACGGAGCGCTGCTCGCCTTCCGCGAGGCACCAACCCAACTGCTGGTGGGCCAGAGTGCGGCGGTCCGGGTGACCACCGGCGCGAAGGCCGACGTGCTGAGGGTGCCGAGCACTGCTGTGCATGATGTGGCGGGAACGACCGCGACGGTGCAGAAGGACGGCGTAGCGCTGAAAGTCGTCATCGGGCTGCGGGGGGATCAATACACCGAGGTGACTTCGGGGCTCGCCGAAGGGGACGTGGTCGCCCGTTCGTGGTGACAGCGGGCGCTTACCGAATTCATAGCGAGCTCACAGCTGGCCTGGATACACCATTGCAGTGCTGTCTCAAACCCGTACCTCCGTAGCCACCGCCCGCGTGCTCGTCGTCGACGACGAGCCGAATATCGCCGCGTTGCTCAGCGCGACACTGCGGCTGGTCGAGTTCGAGGTGCGGGTGGCGAGCACTGGGCAACAGGCGTTGGCTGCCGTCGAGCAGTTCGATCCAGACCTGGTAGTGCTCGACGTGACGCTGCCGGATTTCGACGGGATCGAGCTCGCGCGCCGGCTCAGGGCTGCCGGACGCGAAGTGCCCGTGCTGTTCCTGACAGCTCGTGACGCGGTGGAGGACCGGATCTCCGGGCTCGCCGCCGGCGCCGACGACTACGTGACCAAACCGTTCAGCCTCGAAGAGGTGGTGCTGCGAATCCGCGCGATCCTGCGGCGTACCCAGCCCGAGGCCGACGTGACCGGACGGGTGCTGCGTCACGCCGATCTCGAACTGGATGAGGACGCCCATGAGGTGCGCCGCGGCGGCCGGCACATCGAGCTGTCGCCGACCGAATTCAACCTGCTCAGATACCTGCTGATCAATGCGGGCAGAGTATTGAGCAAAGCGCAGATTCTGGACCGGGTCTGGAAGTACGACTTTGGCGGCGACGGACGCATCGTCGAGTCATACGTCTACTACCTACGCCGCAAGATCGACAGCTCGGGCCCTCCGCTGATCCACACGGTCCGCGGAGTCGGGTACGCCCTGCGGCTGCCGCGCGGGGACGAGTGAAGTTCGAGCGCTGGAGGCATTGGACGCTTCGGTCACGCCTGGTTCTGGTGGTCGGCGCACTCGCCGCGGTGGGTCTGCTCATCGCAGACGTCGCCGGACTGGTACTCATCCGCGAATATCAGCTGGGGCGGATCGACGACCAGTTACGCGGCATGACGCGCCCGTTCGCCGCTGACTGGCGGCCGACCTCGGTCGCCGCACCCCCGCGCACCCGGGTTTCCCGGCTCGGCCCAGACCGAATCATCTACGTGTACCGGGCCGACGGCACGCTGGACCCGCAGCGCAGCTCGACGGCCGACCCCGGACGGCCGCTGGCCCCGGCGTTGAGCGCAGTCAACGGCGGACCGTTCACGCTGGCCGCCGCGGACGGCAACACCGACTGGAGGGTGATCGGCGTACGTGACGCGCAGACCGGCGGCGCTGCCCTGATCGGGCTGTCACTCGCCGAGGTGCACCAGACCACCGAGCAGCTGATGCTCATCGAGGGAGGTGTCTCCGTGCTGGTGCTGGCGCTGCTCGGACTGGGTGCGGCGTTCGTGGTGCGGCTCGGGCTGCGGCCGTTGACCGAGATGGAACGACTCGCCACGGCCATCTCCGCCGGCAACCTCTCCAGCCGCGTTCCAGACGATCCGCACACCGAGCCGGGTCGGCTGGGCCTGGCGCTCAACTCGATGCTCACCCGAATCGAGTCCGAAGTGGGTGCGCGCACCGCCTCCGAGCAGCGGCTACGGCAATTCGTCGCGGACGCGTCGCACGAACTGCGCACGCCGCTGACCTCCATTCAGGGATTCGCTGAGCTGTACCGCCGTGGGGGTGCTCCGCCCGGCCCGGCGCTGAACGAGACGATGAGCCGGATCGAGTCGGAGGCGGCCCGGATGGGCGTGCTGGTCGAGGACCTTCTCCTGCTTGCTCGGCTCGACCGGCAGCGGCCGCCCACGCTGCGCCGCGTGGACCTGCTGGAGGTTGCGGCGGACACCATCCGGGACGCCCATGCGCGAACGCCGGAGCGCCCGGTGCGGCTTGCCGGGCTCGACGACGACAGTGACACGTTCGAGCCGGCCACGGTGCTGGGCGACGAGCACGGTCTGCGGCAGGTCGCCACGAACTTGGTCGCCAACGCGCTACGGCACACCCCCGTAGGCGCCCGGGTAACCGTGCGGGTGGGCTGCACACCGGCCAGAAGGCCGTCTCGAGGCAGCGTGTTGTCCGGGTCGCCGGACCTGCGACACGGTCCGCTCGCGGTGCTGGAGGTCAGCGATGACGGCCCCGGGATACCCGCCGAGCACGCCAACAGGGTCTTCGAGCGGCTGTACCGTGCCGACGTCAGCCGTACGCGCGCTGAAGGCGGCTCGGGGCTCGGCCTGTCGATCGCGGCGACGATCGTGCACAGTCACGGCGGGTGGGTGGAACTCGATTCACCGGTCGACGGCGGCACGGTGTTCCGCGTGCTGCTACCAGCCGTGGACGAAGCGGCGTGAGGTTCCAAGCCATCTCCGAGGTTCCCTCGAAGCTGCTCCCAGCACCCGCGGCCAGAGTAGCCGTATGCCAGCGCGTCTCAACCTGCGACATCCCTCGGTGGTGGTCAATGCCATCCTCGGCGTCGCTCTCATTGGTGTGGGTTTCTGGGCGTACCAGAGCCTCGTAGGGCCGGACACCACCCCGACCGCGAACGGCGCGGTCCGCTCCGTGCCAGTGCAGGTCGGCACGGTGACGAAAACCGTGACGGCGGACGGCACCGTGGAGAGTGCGAGCACGGCGAGCGCCAGTTTCGTCACCGGCGGCACGGTCACCGGGATCAACGTGAAGGTCGGTCAAGCGGTGAAGAAGGGCCAGGTGCTCGCCAGGGTGGACCCGGCCGATGCGCAGCGTGGCCTGGACGCCGCCGAGGCCGACCTGGACGCCGCCCAGGACTCGCTGGATCGGGCCCAGGAGGCCGGATCGGACACCTCTGCCGCGGAGAACGAGGTCGCGCAGGCTCAGCTCGCGGTGACCGAGGCGCAGGCGGCGGTGGCCGGCACCGTCCTCAAGGCGCCGATGGCCGGAACGGTGGTGGCGGTCAACGGCACGCTGGGCAGCTCGTCGTCGGGCAGCTCGGCCTCGGGCAGCTCGTCGGCCGGCGGCTCACCCGCGGGCTCCACGCCGCAGGGGAGGGGTACGTCGTCCGGCGGCTCGTCAGCCTCCTCAGGTTCGACGTCCACCGGCTTCATCGACCTGGCCGATCTGACGAAGTTGCAGGTGTCCGCCGCGTTCGCCGAGGCTGACGCCACCAGAATCAAGGAGAAGCAGGCGGCGACGATCACCTGGAACGCGCTCAGCGGCACCACGGCGACCGGCACAGTCAGCGCTGTCGACCCGTCCGCCACCACCGCCAACAATGTGGTCACCTACGGCGTGACACTCACCCTCGGCAAGGTGCCGGCTGGCGCCAAAGTTGGGCAGACCGTCTCGGTCGCGGTCACCACCGGCAGCGTGCAGGACGCGGTCATGGTCAGCTCGGCCGCGGTGACCACGGCCGGCAACCGGCACACGGTCACGGTGCTGACCGACGGCCGGCAAGAGACCAGAGCGGTGGAGATCGGCCTGGAAGGCGACGCGGCAACCGAGATCACTTCCGGGGTCGAGGTCGGCGAGCAGGTGGCACTGAAATCCGCCTCGACGACCACCGGCACCGGCGGCGCCGGCACCGGTCGCTTCCCCGGCGGCGGTTTCGGTGGCGGGCCGGCGGGCGGCGGAGGCTTCCCCGGCGGCACCGGGGGTCGGCGATGACCCCGCCAGTCCTCGACGTACGGGATCTGACCAAGGTGTACGGCGAGGGCGAGGCCACCGTACACGCCCTGGCCGGGGTGTCACTCAGCGTGCAACGCGGGGACTACGTGGCGATCATGGGGTCGTCCGGATCGGGCAAGTCGACCTTGATGAACATCCTCGGTGCACTCGACGTGCCCAGTTCCGGCACCTACCTGCTCGACGGGGTGGACGTCAGTCGGCTCGCCGACCGTCAGCTCGCTCTGGCCCGTAACCGGCTCATCGGCTTCATCTTCCAGGCGTTCAATCTCATTCCTCGCACGACGGCGCTCGCCAACGTCGAGCTTCCCTTGGCGTACGCCGGAGTGAAACCCAGGGAACGGCGCCGCCGGGCCCTCGCCGCCCTCGACGTGGTGGGGCTGGCGGACCGGGCGGGCCACGAGCCCAACCAACTCTCCGGCGGCCAGCAGCAGCGGGTCGCAGTGGCCCGGGCACTGGTCACCGAGCCGGCCCTGCTCCTTGCCGACGAACCGACCGGCAACCTCGACAGCCGCTCCACCGACGACGTGCTCGGCGTCCTCGACCAGCTCAGCACGGCCGGCCGGACGATCGTGCTGATCACCCACGAGTCCGAGGTCGGCGACCGGGCGAAACGGCTGATCCGCCTGGTCGACGGCCGGATCGTCACCGACGTGCGGCAGTCGGCGCTACACGAGCCGCCGGTCGGGGCCCAGCTGCGATGACCTTCTACGAAGTTGTCCGGTTCGCGCTGCGCGGCTTGTCCGCGAACAAGCTGCGGTCGTCGCTGACCATGCTCGGCATCCTGATCGGCGTGGCCGCGGTGATCCTGTTGGTCGCGGTCGGCAACGGCTCGGCCAAGGCGATCAGCGACCGGATCGAGGCGCTCGGCACCAACACCATCACGGTGATGAGCGCCGGTCGAGGCGGCTCGACGAACACCGCTCTGACCCTGCAGACCTCTGACGCGCTCGTCGATCCGGTGCAGGCGCCCGACGTGAGGTCGGTGTCGCCGGTCGTCAGCAGCTCGGCGACGCTCACCTTCGACGGTGCCGACCACGAGGTCGGGTCGTTCATCGGCACCACGCCGACCTGGTTCACCGCGTCGAACACGCTCGTAGGCCAGGGCTCGGCGTTCAGCGCCGACGACGAGGTTCAGGGCCGGCGCGTGGTAGTGCTGGGCTCGACCGCCGCCGAGGAACTGTTCGGCGTCACCAACCCGATCGATCAACAGGTCACCGTCGGCGGGGCGCTGTTCACCGTGATCGGGGTGCTCAAGGAGAAGAGCTCGACGGGCTTGCAAGACGCCAACGACACAGCCGTGGCGCCGATAACCGCCGTCCGTCAGGTGCTCACCGGCTACGGCCCGATCAACTCGATCCTGGTCGAAGCCGTCTCGCCGGCAAAGGTGGACTCTGTCCAGTCGCAGGTATCGGCGATCCTGAACCAGCGGCTGGGGGCGGCCACTTCGTACCGCATCCAGAACGCGTCGCAGCTGCTGGAGACCCAGACGGAGACCGCCGACACGTTCACCACCCTGCTCGGCGCAGTAGCCGCGATCAGCTTGCTGGTCGGCGGCATCGGCATCACCAACATCATGTTGGTGACGGTGACCGAACGGACCCGCGAGATCGGCATCCGCAAGGCGCTCGGCGCTCCCCGCCGGACGATCCTGACGCAGTTCCTGATCGAGGCGACTCTGCTCAGCGTCATCGGCGGCGCTCTTGGCGTCGCGGCCGCGCTCGTCGGCAGCAGTTTCGAGATCGTCGGTGTCAAGCCGGTGATCGTGCCCAGCTCGGTTGCGCTTGCGCTCGGCGTGTCTATCGCCATCGGACTGTTCTTCGGCGGCCTGCCCGCCGCCCGCGCCGCCCGCCTGCGTCCCATCGACGCCCTGCGCTACGAGTAAGGACGATCATGAACGACGACACCGCCGTGCTCCAGAGGGTCCCGGGCGACGCGCAAGGAGGCGACGGCCTGGCCAGCGAATTGGCGAAGGCGGCCCCGCGCCGCTGGTGGAACCGGGCCACCGTGATCCTGGCCGTGGCCGTGCTGTTGGTCGGCGGGTTCGCGGCTGGCCTGCAGGTGCAGAAGAGCTATGGCGGTGTGTCGGCTGAGGCCGGCGGCGGGAATCGGCCGGCCGGCGGGCAGCGCGCAGGCCAGGGTGGCTTCGGCTCGGGCAACAGCCGCCCCGACGGCGGCGCGGCACCCACCTCCGCAGCTCCCAGGGCCGCATCGGGAACCGCCGGAACGGTGAAGCTGGTCAACGGGACCACCATCTACGTCGAGACGGCGGACGGTGACGTGGTCGCCGTCAAGACCGACGGCAAGACCTCGGTTGCCGTCGCCAGTAAGGGCAAGCTCTCCGACATCAGAGCCGGCCAGCCCGTGACCGTGCAGGGCATCGCTGGAGCAGACGGCACGGTGACCGCTACGTCGGTCACGTCACAGCCGAAGTGAACCGCCGATGACCCCCGGCAGGCGGGCGACGGGTGGCGGCCGCCTCGACCGGGTGGGCCAGGAGCGTCAGAGCGGGTCGAGGCGGCGCTTGAGCAGGCAGAACTCGTTGCCTTCCGGGTCGGCGAGGACATGCCAGGACGCGTCCGCAGGCTGGCCGATGTCGATCGGCCTGGCCCCGGTGGCCAGGAGGCGCTCGAGCTCGGCGTCCTGGTCGCGGTCGGTGGGGTTGACGTCGATGTGCAGCCGGGCAGACCCGTTCTTCGGTTCGTCGTCGCGGATGAGGAAGATCGTCGGCTGCGGGCCGCCGAACCCTTCGCGAGGGCCTACCTCGATGTAGACCCCCTCCTCGCGGTCGAGCTCCACGAAGTCGAGGACCTCGCACCAGAACCGCGCCAGCGCGTCGAGGTCGCGGCACTTGAGCACGAGTTCACCGATACGGCATGCCATTGGCGGAACCTACTCTCACCACGGGAACTGCCGGGCGACCGTACGCGGATCTCATGGTGGCCCGGCAGGGCGACCAGGCTCGCGATCGTACCGGACGGGTGAGCGGCCGCCCCTCGCCTGGCTGGTGCGACGGTGCCCTCCGGGCCGTCCCGGAGGGCACCTCGTCATCCGCAGGGGTCAGAGGAACTTGTACATCTCGGCGGAGGCGGCCTCGGTGTCGGCGGCCGGCGGAGCGGCCACGGTGACCTTCTCGCCGAAGCCGCTCATCTTCATGTCGGTGACGAGGTCACCGAGACTCTTCGTGGCGATCGTGTAGGACAGGGCGGTGAGCCGGCCGTCGGCGTCGACGGTCGCCTCGAAGGGGATCGCCTGGGGCTCCTTCGCCAGCTTGGCGGTCGATTCGAGGCCCTCGCGCATGCCGCCGTCGGTGCTGGCGGTCTCGGCGGCCTTGTTGAGGTCGGCGGTGCCGCTGTAGTGGCCGGGGCTGACCTCCTGGGCGACCACGACGCCGCCGATGAGGCCGGTCTGTGCCTTGAGGTCGAACGACTGGCGCAGCGAGCTGGTCGGCCGGAGCTTGTTCAGATCGATCTTCATCCAGGGCTTCTCGCCGTCGAGCGAGTCCGACTTGATGTAGGCGACGTCGCCGATCAGCCGGGCCTCGATCGGCTCCGGCGCGGTCCCGGTGACGTGGATCGCCTTGGCCGCGGGGTCGACCTTGCCCTTGAGGCTGACCGACTGGCCACCGGCCTTGACCGAGGCGTCCATGGTGACCGTGCCGGCGAGGCTGCGTTCCATGGCCTGCCGGACGGCGGCGGCCGGTTCGAGCTTGGGCGTGGTGGGAGCCGAGGATGGTCCGGACCCTCCGGTGTCACCGGAAGTGGTGTCGCAGCCAGCCACGAGGGCGGCGGCGAGGGCAATCGAGAGGACAGGGATCAGTCGACGCATAGACGTGACCCTAACCAAGAAGGTCCACTCTGGGGGGCCCGGCCAACACGGTGGGTCAATCCGCCGGCAGTTGTTCGGCGTGGGTGAGCACCCGGTCGACGATGCCGTACTCCCGGGCCTGCTCGGCCGTGAACCAACGGTCCCGGTCCCAGTCGCGCTGGATCTCGTCGAGGGTGCGTCCACTGTGCTGGGCGATCAACTCCTGCATGGTGCGCTTGACGTGCAGCATGTTCTCCGCCTGGATGGTGATGTCCGAGGCGGTGCCGCCCATCCCGCCGGACGGCTGGTGCATCATGACCCGTGAGTGCGGCAGCGCGTACCGCTTGCCGGCCGCTCCGGCACAGAGCAGAAACTGTCCCATCGAGCCGGCGAGGCCGAGCGCCAGCGTGGCGACGTCGTTGCGGACGTAGCGCATCGTGTCGTAGACCGCCATTCCCGCGGTCACCGAGCCGCCCGGCGAGTTGATGTAGAGGTAGATGTCGCGGTCGGCGTCCTCGGCCGCGAGCAGCAGGATCTGCGCGCAGATCTGGTTGGCCGACTCGTCGGTCACCTCGGTTCCGAGGAAGATGATCCGCTCCCGTAGCAGCCGCTCGAACACCTGGTCACCGAAGGTCGGCTGACCGTTGTCCAGCATCCGCACGTCGTACCCGATCATGTGTCGCCGCCTTCCGCGCTGCCGGCGGGCGGCGGAACCGCCTGGGGAACCGGCTCCTCCAGCGTGCGCGCGGCGGCGGTCGCGGCCCAGGGATTCTGCCGCCGGCAGATCGGCCCAGGGCAGAACCCAGCCGGCCTACACCCGGGTCAACCGCCGCCGGCCCGTCCGGGCCCGGCGGCAGGCCAGCATCTTGGAGGTACGCGGACCGGGGCGCCCGGCCGGTGCGGAGGCGATCAGTCGAACTCGCAGCCCCGCCCCTCCGACAGTCGACCCGACGGGCGAGGCTGGACCGCCGACGTGCAGGATCGGCCCGCCCAGCCGCAGCACCGGCCCGGCCGGTTGCCGTGCGGGGGCCGGAGCGGCGGCCACGGGTGGCGTCGCCCCACCGGGCTGAAAGCCGATTCGGAATGCGGGGCGGGTCTCGTTACGTGGCGCGGGCACCTGTTCGAGCCGGGCCAGAGCGGCCCGGGGCGCGGCGGGGATGCGACGCTCGACTCGGCGCAGGTCGTCGCGGGCCGCCTCGAGCAGGTCGGAGAGTTGGATGCCGAGGGCTCGGCAGATCGCCGCCAGGACCTCCGACGAGGCCTCCTTGCGCCCGCGTTCGACCTCGGAGAGGTAGGGCACGGAGACGCCCGCCGCCTCGGCCACCTCGCGCAGGGTGCGGCCCTGGCCCTGGCGTAGCCGGCGCAGCACCCCGCCGATCACTCGTCGTAGCAACGACATGCGGACCTCACTCTCGCGGTCGTCGTCGGGGACCCCTCTCATCATCATGCCGGTTGCCGCCGGTCGGGGCCGACCCGTGCGTGTCGCGTCGACCGTCGTCGTAGCCCGGGCGTGCGGAGCGCCGCGTACCCGCTATGTTGTGGACGTGCAGGCGACGGCGGCGGGGCAGGTTCGACGGTGATCCATTTTCCCGCGCAGCGCCGGGGCCCACTGAGCGCGCTGAGCCTGCGGCTCGCGGCCGCCCTCGGCCTGGTCTTCGCCGTGGTGGCAGCGGTCTACCTGGACCGGGACGGCTACCGCGACGTCAACGAGGACGGCCTCACCCTGCTCGATTCTTTCTACTACGCGGTGGTCTCGCTCTCCACCACCGGCTACGGGGACATCACCCCCGCCGCGCCGTCGGCCCGGCTGGTCAACGTCCTGTTCGTCACCCCGGCCCGGGTGCTCTTCCTGATCATCCTGGTCGGCACCACCCTGGAAGTCCTGACCGAGCAGTACCGGACCGGCCGTCGCCTGTCGCGGTGGAGGAGAACCGTGAAGGACCACGTCATCATCTGTGGCTACGGCACCAAGGGTCGCAGCGCGGTCAACGCCCTGATGGAGAACGGCCTGGACCGGTCGAGGATCGTGGTGGTGGAGCGCAGCACCGCCGCACTGCGGCAGGCCACCTCGGCGGGGCTGGTGGCGATCGAGGGCTCGGCGACCCGTTCCTCGGTGTTGAACGAGGCGCACGTCCGGCACGCGAAGGCAGTGATCATCGCGACCGACAGCGACGATGCTTCGGTGCTGGTGGCGTTGACCGTTCGGCAACTCACCGCCGGTCAGGTCCGGATCATCGCGGCCGCCCGCGAGGCGGAGAACGCCCCGCTGCTCAAGCAGAGCGGCGCGCACCACGTGATCGTCTCCTCGGCGACCGCCGGCCGCCTGCTCGGTCTCTCGACCTCGGCGCCGCCGCTGATCGACGTGGTGGAGGATCTGCTCACTCCGGGGCAGGGGATGGCGTTGGCGATGCGCTCGGCGGAGCGCGACGAGGTGGGTCGCTCACCGCGTGAGCTGGAATCACTGGTGATCGCCCTCGTGCGGCGCGGCAAGGTGGTCACCCTGGCCGACAAGGCCGGCGCGGTGATCGAGACCGGCGACATGCTGGTGCACGTCCGCGACGACCGCCCGTCCACGGCCACGGTCTGACGGACGCGCGTCAGCAGGCGTCCGCGTCCACCTCGCTGATGGCTTCGGTGCAGAGGATTGGCGTGGTGGTGGCGGCTCGCCGCAACAACTCGTAGAGCGTCTCCCGCTCGGCCGGCCCCAGCGCCCCCAACACCTCGTCCTCGGCGCCCGCGAGGGCGCATTCGGCCTCTTTGAGGCTTTTCGCACCATCTTCGGTGAGTTCGACCACGTGCCGCCGACGGTCCTGCGGTGACCGCCTCCGCTCGACGAGATTCTTCGCTTCGAGGTCATTGAGCAGCCCAACGATGTTGGTGCTGTCCATTTCCAGGGTGCTCGCGAGCGCCTGCTGACTGATGCCGCCGCCCGCGCGCAGCACCGTGAGCGCGACCAGGTGCCGCGGTCGCAGGCCCAGTGGCGCGAGCACCGACTCCGCCCGCAGTCGCATCCGGCGCGCCAGGTGGTCCAGCAGGGCACCCGAGCGGTGCTCCGAGGGATCCAGCGGCAGGGCGGACATGTGACCCAGTCTACCGACGCTGTGGAACATCTGCCTGCTATAAATAGTTGGTGCACCACAGACGATCCTTGGAGGAGGAATCATGAACCTGCTGCATATCGATTCGAGTATCCGGGGTGACTGGTCGGTCAGCCGGCAGCTCACCGCCCGGGCCGCCGCGGCCTGGCGCGCGGCGCACCCCGACGGCACGGTGACCTACCGCGACCTGGGCGCCGAGCCGCTGCCGCACCTGGACTCCGACGGCGGGTTGGCGCGGATGACGCCGCCGGACCAGCACACCCCCGCCCAGCGCGACTCCTGGGAACTCAGCGAGCGCCTCGTCGACGAGGTGAAGCGGGCCGACGTGGTCCTGCTCGGGTTGCCGCTCTACAACTTCGGAGCCCCCAGCAGCGTCAAGTCCTGGGTCGACCACCTGATCGTCGCCGGCCTCACCTACGACCCGACGACGCAGGAGGGCCTGCTCAGCGGTCGTGAGTTCGTGGTGGTTGCCACCCGGGGCGGCGGCTACGGCGAGGGCACCCCGCGGCACGGCTGGGACCACGCCGAGCAGTGGCTGCCGCACGGCCTGTCGATGACCGGCCTGGAGCCGCGCTTCATCACCGCGGAACTGACCCTGGCGCCCACCGTGCCGGCGATGGCCGAGCTGATTCCGCTGCACGAGGCCAGCCTCGCGTCGGCCGAGAAGGAGATCGACAACCTGTGGACACCGGCCTCGGCCCAGCGCTGAGACGGCACCCGACACAACGAGAGCGGCCGCCCGGATCCGGGCGGCCGCTCTCGTTTCAGGTCCGACGGGTCAGAGGATCGTCCAGGTGTCGCCACTGCCCAGCAGGCCCGCGAGCTGCTGCTCGGGCGTCTCGGTGACCTTCGCCTTCGCCGTCGCCAACTGCTCCTGCACCACGCTGTCGTAGGACGGCCGGTCCACCGAGCGGAACACGCCGATCGGCGTGTTCCGCAGGTCCAGACCGGGCAGCCGGGACAGCGCGAACGCGTACGCCGGATCGGTCACCGTCGCGTCGTGTACGACGATCTCCTCGGGGCGTACGGAGTTGGTCTCCCGGACCTCCAGCCCGAACGCGCCCGGCGGGTGCACCACGCAGAACCGACCGTCCGCGCCGAAGGTGATCGGCTGGCCGTGCTCCAGGCGGATCAGGTAGTCGTCCCGGGTGGACGGGTCCTTGAGCTGCTCGAACGCCCCGTCGTTGAAGATGTTGCAGTTCTGGTAGATCTCCACGAACGCCGAGCCCTGGTGCTCGGCGGCGGCCCGCAGCACCGACTGGAGGTGCTTGCGGTCGGAGTCGATCGTGCGGCCGACGAAGCTGGCCTCCGCACCCAGAGCGAGCGAGAGCGGGTTGAACGGCGCGTCCGCCGAGCCGGCCGGCGTCGACTTGGTGATCTTGCCGACCTCGGACGTGGGCGAGTACTGCCCCTTGGTCAACCCGTAGATCCGGTTGTTGAACAGCAAGATCTTGAGGTTGACGTTGCGCCGCAGCGCGTGGATCAGGTGGTTGCCGCCGATCGACAGCGCGTCACCGTCGCCGGTGACCACCCAGACCGACAGGTCCGGACGAGACACCGACAGACCGGTCGCGATCGCCGGCGCGCGGCCGTGGATCGAGTGCATCCCATACGTGTTCATGTAGTACGGGAAGCGCGACGAACAGCCGATCCCGGAGACGAACACGGTCCGCTCGCGGGGGATGTTCAGCTCCGGCATGAACTGCTGGAT
This sequence comes from Micromonospora sp. CA-246542, assembly GCF_050942905.1. Taxonomy (NCBI): domain Bacteria; kingdom Bacillati; phylum Actinomycetota; class Actinomycetes; order Micromonosporales; family Micromonosporaceae; genus Micromonospora; species Micromonospora sp. CA-246542. Next base: position 704,144 of record NZ_CP192040.1, read on the forward strand.
CGCCGCCAGGATGGCGTAGTCACCGCAGCCGGGGCACCAACGCACCTCCTGGTCGGACTTGAAGTCCTTGGCGGTGAGCTTGAGGGCGACGGGCTCAGACATTCTTCAGGACCTCTTCCAGCGTCGTCTCCAGCTCGGCGGCCGTGAACGGCAGGCCGCGGACCTGGTTGTAGCTGATCGCGTCGACCAGGTAGCGGCCCCGGATGACGTGGGCGAGCTGGCCCAGGTTCATCTCCGGGATGACCACCTTGTCGTAGGAGCGCAGCACCTCACCGAGGTTCGCCGGCATCGGGGCCAGGTGCCGCAGGTGCGCCTGGGCGATGGACAGGCCGCGCTGGCGGACGCCACGGCAGGCCGCGCCGATCGGCCCGTACGTCGAACCCCAGCCGAGCACCAGCACGCGGGCGTCGCCGTCCGGGTCCTCCACCTCGATGTCCGGCACCGGGATCGTCTCGATACGGGCGGCCCGGGTGCGGACCATGAAGTCGTGGTTCGCCGGGTCGTACGAGATGTCGCCGGTCTTGTCGGCCTTCTCCAGCCCGCCGATCCGGTGCTCCAGGCCCGGCGTGCCGGGGATGGCCCACGGACGGGCCAGGGTCTCCGGATCGCGCAGGTACGGCAGGAAGGTGGTGCCATCCTCGCCGTTGGGCGCGGTGGCGAAGTCGACGCGCAGGTCGGGCAGCGACTCCACGTCGGGCAGCAGCCACGGCTCGGAGCCGTTCGCCACGTAGTTGTCCGACAGCAGGATCACCGGCGTGCGGTACGTCAGCGCGATCCGGGCCGCCTCCAGCGCGGCGAAGAAGCAGTCCGACGGCGACTTCGGCGCGATCACCGCGACGGGCGCCTCGCCGTGCCGGCCGTACAGCGCCATGTTCAGGTCGGCCTGCTCGGTCTTGGTCGGCATGCCGGTCGACGGGCCGGCCCGCTGCACGTCCACGATCACCAACGGCAGCTCCAGCGCCACCGCGAGGGAGATCGTCTCGCTCTTGAGCGCCACACCCGGGCCGCTCGTGGTGGTCACACCGAGCGACCCGCCGTAGGAGGCGCCCAGCGCCGCGCCGACCGCGGCGATCTCGTCCTCGGCCTGCATGGTCAGCACGCCGAACCGCTTGTGCTTGCTCAGCTCATGCAGGATGTCCGACGCCGGCGTGATCGGGTACGCGCCGAGGAAGACCGGCAGGCCCGAGCGGACCCCGGCGGCGACCAGCCCCAGCGACAGCGCCGCGTTGCCGGTGATGTTGCGGTAGGTGCCCGGGTGCATCTTCGCCGGCTTGACCTCGTAACGGACCGCGAAGTCCTCGGTGGTCTCGCCGAAGTTCCAGCCGGCCTTGAAGGCGGCGACGTTCGCGGCGACCAACTCCGGGCGCTTGGCGAACTTGGCCTCCAGGAAGCGCAGGGTCGACTCGTACGGCCGGGAGTACATCCACGAGAGCAGGCCGAGCGCGAACATGTTCTTGGACCGTTCGGCGTCCTTCTTGGACACCTGGTGTTCGGCCAGCGCGCCGACCGTCATCGACGTCAGCGCCACCGGGTGGACGACGTAGCCGGCCAACGAGTCGTCGTCGAGTGGGCTGCTCTGGTAGCCGACCTTGGCCAGGTTGCGCTTGGTGAACTCGTCGGTGTTGACGATGATGTCCGCGCCGCGCGGCAGGTCGGCCAGGTTGGCCTTGAGGGCGGCCGGGTTCATCGCCACCAGCACGTTGGGCGCGTCGCCCGGGGTGAGGATGTCGTAGTCGGCGAAGTGCACCTGGAAGCTCGAGACGCCCGGCAGCGTGCCGGCGGGGGCCCGGATCTCGGCGGGGAAGTTCGGCAGGGTGGAGATGTCGTTGCCGAGCTGCGCCGTCTCCGAGGTGAACCGGTCGCCGGTCAACTGCATGCCGTCGCCGGAGTCGCCGGCGAACCGGATGACCACCCGGTCGAGTTGACGGATCTGCTTGGTCACTGTGCCACCTTCGTTCGCGACTGCGGGCTCGCAAGCGCTGTCGTTCCCCACCCAGAGCCTACGTCGAACGGACCCCCGGGCCTCCCCGGAGGTCCGCCGACTGAGACCGGATCAACGCCGAAATTGCTGTGGAATGCGGGGTTTCGCCCCGCCCGCCGTAATTCAGATCACCGTCCGCCGGCCCACGACGACCCCGGCCGGCGGCGGCCAGGGTCGTCGATCGATCAGTCGGTGGGCGGGGTCGGGGGCTCGCTCACCGGTCCGCCGAGCCGGCGCCGCAGCGAGGTGGTGGCCAGCGCGAGGGCCAGCACCACCAGCAGCGCGGAGACCGCGACCAGGATGACCGCGGTGCGCTGGACCGAGGTCATGCTGTCGTCGGTGGTGGCGCCCGCCGGCAGTACGCCCTGGGAGCCGGTCGGCGCGGGCGGCGAGACGACCGGCGTGGCCAGCGCCGCCGCCGCGGTGATCCGGAAACTCATCTGCAACCGCCGGGTCGCGCCGTTGCGTGGGTCGAGTTGACCGACCACGGCCCCGGACAGCGGCGCCTCCCGCTGGGCCTGTGGAGTCGCCTCCACCGGTAGCCGCAGCTCACGGGTCTCGCCGGCGGACAGCAGACCCGCGTCGCAGCGGGTACGGGACGCGTCGAGAGCCACGCAACCCGGCGGTGGGGCGGGCGCGCTCACCCCGGGCGGCAGGACCACCTCCACCAGCCCGGTGGCGTCCACCGTGCCGGTGTTGCCCAGCCGCACCGCGAGGGTGCTCTGCGCGCCACTGATGTCGAACGCGACCTCGTCGGCGGCCAGTGAGATCCCGGGCACCGGCGGACCGGGCGGGAACAGCACCGCGAAGCCCTGGTCGTCAGCCACCTCGCCGGGTGTTCCCGGCACGTCCGCGACGACCCGTACCGAGCCGCTGAGTGGCATCCGCTCCCAGGCGTCGCCGGCGATCCGCAACCGGATCAGGCTGCTGAACCGGGTGCCCGCCTCGGTCGTCCACGCCCCGCAGCGGTACGCGCCGCCGCCCTCCTCGACGCACCCGTTCGTGCCGGCGTCACTCACACCGGCCGGCAGGGTGTACGACAGCCGGACCCGCTGCGCGGAGGTGCCGGTGTTCGTCACGGTGACCCGCAGCGTGGTGGTCGTGCTGGGCGCGTTCCAGTACGACTCCGAGAGGGAGACGTCCTCGGTGGTCACCTGCACGCCGAGAGGGCTCGGCGGCGGCGCCTGCGTGCCGCCCGGCGCGGGCGGGTTGACCGGTGGGACCGGGGGTGCGGGCGGCCCGGCCGTCGGCGGACGGGTGGCGCCGCCCGGGGCGGGAGCGCTGGTGACCGGCGGCGGAGGAGCGGTGGTCGGCGGGGGCGCCGGTGGTGTGGTCTCCGGTGGGGGCGCGGTGGTCGGCGGTGCCGGGTCGGTCGGCGCGGGATCGCCGCCCGGATCTTCGGTCGGAATGGGTTCCTGCGGCGGGGTGGTCTCCGGATCCGGGTCGGGATCGGGCGCCGACTCCGTCACGGCGGTGACCGGGTGCGCGCGCGGTGCCGCCGCGCTGGCGAGGGCCGGTGCGACGGCCAGCGCCGCGAGCAGCCCGAGCGCGAGCGACGTAGCCAGTAGGGGGGTGGGATGCCGCCCTGCGGCCCAGCGATCGGGCGAAACCTTCACGCGGGCCATCTGTCCTCCGGTTGCAGGGGTGGGAGTCCAATACTCTTAATAGTTGCCCCGGTGCACTAGTCCCACCTGGAAACAAATCCGTAACGTGTTGGGGACGGTCCCTCCGGGGCGGGCGGTAGGCTCCGGGCGTGACCGGTTACCTGGGCTCGTACGCGACGCTCGGGCTCTTGCTGCTCGTCAGTGTCCTGTTCTTTGTGACGGCGTTCTCGGCCAACCGGGTGTTACGTCCCGCCCGCCCGGCCGACCCGCTCGGCAAGCGGGCAAGCTACGAGTGCGGGCTCGACCCGGTCGGCGGGGACTGGGCGCAGATGCAGATCCGCTACTACGTCTACGCGTATCTCTACGTACTGTTCGCGGTCGAGGCGGTGTTCCTCTTCCCGTGGGCGGTGGTCTTCGACCGACCCGGCTTCGGCCTGGTCACGGTGGTGGAGATGGCGCTCTTCGTGGCGGTGCTCGCCCTCGGCATCCTCTACGCCTGGCGCAGAAACATCCTCCGCTGGACCTAACCCCCCACCCCGGATCCCTCTGGCCGCGTTGATCATGAAGTTATTGTCCCGACACGCCGCACGGCAGGGCAATAACTTCATGATCAACGGGGGTCGGGCGGGGCCGGGCCGGCCGGGTGGGGTGGGGTGGGGTGGGGTGGGGTTAGGCCAGGGCTCTTCTGGTGGCTCTGGGTGGGCGGTCGCCCCGGATCGAGGCCACCATGTCCAGCACTCGGCGGGTCGGCCCGACCTGGTGGGCCCGGAACACGCGGGCGCCCAGCCAGGCGGAGACCGCCGTCGCGGCGAGCGTGCCCTCCAGGCGCTCGCCCACCGGAAGGTCGAGCGTCTCGCCGATGAAGTCCTTGTTGGAGAGCGCCACGAGCACCGGCCAGCCGGTCACGGTCAGCTCGCCCAGCCGGCGGGTGATCTCCAATGAGTGGCGGGTGTTCTTGCCGAAGTCGTGCGCCGGGTCGATGAGGATCCCGTCGGGGCGTACCCCCTCCGCCACCGCACGCTCGGCGAGCCCGGTCACCGTCGCGACCACGTCGGCGACCACGTCGTCGAAGGCGGCGCGGTGCGGCCTGGTCCGGGGGGTCAGGCCGCCGGCGTGCGAGCAGACCAGCCCGGCGCCGGTGCTCGCCGCGACCCGGGCGAGCGCCGGGTCGACGCCCGACCAGGTGTCGTTGAGCAGGTCCGCGCCGGCCGCCACGGCCTCCGTCGCCACCTCGGCGCGCCAGGTGTCGATGGAGATCACCACCTCCGGGAACGCGGACCGTACGGCGGCGATGGTGTCCACCGTGCGTCGGATCTCCTCGGTCACGTCCACGTCGGTACCCGGACCGGCCTTGACCCCGCCGATGTCGATGATCTCGGCGCCCTCGTCGACTGCCCGTTCGACCGCCCGGAGCGCGCTGTCCGCGGCAAAGGTGGCGCCCCGGTCGAAGAACGAGTCCGGCGTGCGGTTGACGATGGCCATCACCACCAGCTCACCCGGCGCGAACGTTCGCGAACCAAGCCGAAGTGCCCCGGCCATGCCGCCTCCCGCCTCCTGCGCGCCGTCGCCGCTGCTCCGGCCGCCACCGACGCTAGCCGGTCCGTACGGGCACGCGCGGGGCGGGCGTGGGCGTCGATGGCTGATCGGGGTGGTGGGGTCGCTACCGGCGGGCTGTCGTGCCACGATCAGTGCATGGGTCAGCTTCTGCTCCTCCTGGTCGTGGCGTTGACCGTCGCGGCGGTGGTTTTCGGCGTGACGGTGCTGGTCGGCGGGCGCGATCCCGGTCTCGCTCCGACGGAACCGGATTCGCAGGCCGTACCGCTGCCGGGCACCCGGCCGCTGCGCGAATCCGACGTCGGCGCGGTCCGCTTCGACACCGGTCTGCGTGGCTACCGGATGGCCCAGGTCGACCAGGCGATGCGCCGCGCCGCCTACGACATCGGCTACAAGTCCGAACTGATCGGCGTGTTGGAGGCGGAGGTTATCGCGCTGCGCGAGGGCCGGACCGACGACGCGGACGTGCTGCGCCGGGCGCGGGAGCAGTCCGCCGGTGCGGCGCCTGACGCCACGGCAGCGGAGCCCGCGGCCACCTCCTCGGCCGCCGACGCGGACGGCGTGGCACCGGCGACCGACCAGGCCGTGGACGGCGACGGCGTCGCCCCGACCACGTCTTCGGCTGTGGATGCCGACGGTGTCGCCCCGGCCACCTCTTCGGTTGCGGATGCCGACGGTGTCGCCCCGGCCACCTCTTCGGCTGTGGATGCCGACGGTGTCGCCCCGGCCGCCGACGACGCGAGCGTCCGTACGCCCGCCGACGACGCACCGACCGGGGCCTCCCGGGGCGCCGGACAGCAGGGCGCGGTGGTCCGGTCGGAGTCGGCGTGACCGGCCCGGAGGGCGCCGATGCTCTCCGGGAGGCGGCCCAACCGGGCGCCGGCGAGGTGACCGCCACGGTCATCGTCAACGCGCCGGCACCCCGGGTCTTCGCCGCGCTGCTCGCCTGGGAACGGCAGTCCGACTGGATCCCGTTCACCCGGGTCCGGGTCGTCGAGGGCGACGGGCGCGAGGGCAGCCGGATCGAGGCGGTGACCACGCTCGGCCGGGCGACGCTGCGCGACGAGATGCTGGTGGTCCGGGTGGACGAGCCGTACGAGATCGGCGTGGTGCACCACGGCCAGGTGCTGCGCGGCCCAGGTGTCCTGCGCTGCACCGAACTCGGGCAGGCCCGTACCCAGGTCGTCTGGCACGAGTGGTTCCACCTGCCCGGCGGCGCGGCCGGCCGGCTCGCGTGGCCGGTGCTCTGGCCCGGTTCCAAGCTGGGCCTCACCCAGGCGCTCAAGAGGTTCGCGCGGCTGGTCGAGCAGGGCCGCCTGCCCTGACGGCGTCGTCGGCCGGTTGAGCATGGGCTGTCGGTGCGATGGCCTAGCGTGTGCGACGTGAGTGACCTGGTGATCGGCGCCGACGGGCTGGCCCGCTGCGCCTGGGGGGCGAGCACCCCCGACTATGCCGTCTACCACGACACCGAGTGGGGTCGGCCGCTGCACGGCGATGACGCGCTCTACGAGCGGATGACCCTGGAGGCCTTCCAGTCCGGCCTGTCGTGGCTGACCATCCTGCGCAAGCGGCCCAATTTCCGGCTGGCCTTCGACGAGTTCCACATCCCCACCGTCGCCGGCTACGACGACACGGACGTGACCCGGCTGCTCGCCGACGCCGGCATCGTCCGCAACCGGGCCAAGATCGAGGCGGCGATCGCCAACGCCCGCGCCGCCCTCGAACTGCCCGAGGGGCTGTCCGCGCTGCTCTGGTCGTTCGCGCCGGAGCGGCGGCCGGCCCGTCCCGCCTCGTTCGCCGAGCTGGCGCCGATCACCGCCGAGTCGACGGCGATGGCCAAGGCACTCAAGAAGCGCGGCTTCCGGTTCGTCGGCCCCACCACGGCGTACGCCCTCATGCAGGCCACCGGGATGGTCGACGATCACATCGTCGGCTGTCACGTCACCCGCTGACTGCCGGCGTGATGGGATGGCAGGCATGACGACCGAGACCGCGTACCGGGCCGACGGGGCCGGCCACGCCGACGGGCCGGGCACCTGGGCCGTGCTGCTGCCCGCCGAGCGTTACGAGGCCGAGCGGCTCGTGCACCACGACTCGCTGAAGCTGACCGGCCTGACCGACGCGGGGCGGCCGGGCCCCGGCGACCGGGTGGCGGTGCTGGCCGACGCGCCGCCACGCCTGGTGGCCCTGGGCCGGGTCGCCGCGCCGACACAACGGCACCGTGAGGACCCGGACGACCCGCAGTCCCCGGTCGAGCCGGAGACGCTCGTGGTGGCGTACACCCGGCGGGCCTTCGACGAGCCGGTGCCGGCCGACCTGCTCACCCTCGACGGGCCGGTCACCGCACTGGATCCGGCGACCTTCCGGGCGCTGGCCGACCAGCTCGGACCGCCCCCGGCACGGCGTACCTGGCTGGTCAGCCTGGACCTGCCGATCGAGGCCGGCACGCCCGCCGAGGCGGTACGCCTGTTCTGGTCGTACGTGCAGGAGCTGGGGCCGCGTGAGCTGCCCGCCTTCGTCGCGCCGTCCGGCGACGAGCTGGCCATGCAGGCGTTCGTGCTCGGCGCGGAGGCCAACCAGGACCCGGAAGAGGACGATTAAGGGTCCGTTTTACAAGGACTGGCCGGCCTGCGGCGGGCCCGCACGACGACCGGCGGCGTTACGGTGGCGTCCGGATACAACACCGGTATCCGGACGCCACCGCGCCTTGCCGGATCGCCGCCCGGACTCCGCCTCGGCTCGACCGCCCTTATGAAACGGACCCTAGAACAGCTTGTCGAGGCGTCCGCGCCAGTCGGCGAGCACCGGGCCCGGGTCGGTGTCCAGCACCCGTTCCAGCAGCGTGGCGTAGACGTCCCGGAAGTCCGTCGTGTACTTCAGGTCCCCGTCGTCGAGGTCGGTGAGGCTGGGCGCGTCCCCGTGCCAGCCGCCGCGCACTCCCGCGCCGAGCAGCAGCATGTCGGACGCGGTGCCGTGGTCGGTGCCGTCGGAGGCGTTGGCCCGGACACGGCGGCCGAACTCGGAGTAGACGGCCACCACCACCTTGCGGCCCGCCTCGGTGCGGCTCATCCGGTCGGCGAACCTGGTCAACGCCCGGTCGAGCTGACCCAGCAGCACGGCCTGCAACTGCTTCTCGTCGGCGTGCGTGTCGAAGCCGCCGAGCGAGACCGAGAAGGCCCGGGTGGACACCCCGGCCTCCACACACTGCGCGACCAGGTCGAGTTGCGCGTCCAGGGGCGTAGCGGCCCCTCCGGTGGCGGTGGCCGGAGCCTGGTCGCCGTCCGCGTCCGTCGTGTCCGGGTCGGCGGAGTCGCGGACCTCGCGGATCATCTCGTCCACCGAGCGCATGTCCGCGAAGCAGGCGGCGGCCCGGGCGCGGGCCGGCGACTCGCCCGCCTCGGCGGCGGAGAGGGCCTTCAGCGTGTCCGCCGACAGTCCCTTGGTGGCCTTGCGGTCGGTCACCGGGACGGCTGCGCCCGCGCTGCGCTCCCCGGCGAGCAGCGGCGGCAGCGCCGGCTCGAAGGAGACCGCCAGTCGGGGGTCGCCGCCCGCCCGGTCGAGCCAGCGGCCGAGCCAGCCGGTGGTGCCGGGCCGGTCCGGTTGCGCGGTGTGCCAGATGTCCATCGACCGGAAGTGGCTGCGGTCCGGCTTCGGGTAGCCGATTCCGCGCACGATCGCGAGTCCACCGGTCGACCAGCGCTTGTGCAGGCCCTCCAGCGCCGGGTTGAGGGCGAAGTCGTCGTCGAGGCGACGCACCTCGTTGTCGGGGTACGCCAGCTCGGGGCGGGCCGCCCGGTAGGCCGGGTCGCCGTACGGGATGACGGTGTTCAGGCCGTCGTTGCCGCCGTAGAGGGTCACCAGCACCAGCGTCTGTGACTGCGGGTCGCGGTCTCCGGCGGTGTCCAGCAGGTCCCGCAGGCTGTACGCGCCCGCGCCGGCGGCCAACGCGCCCGCGCCGACCACCCCGCTGGTGAGCAGGAACCTGCGTCGGGTCAGGGTGTCCATCTTCTCGACTCCTTCCGCTCAGCTGACGGTGTACTCGGGGCTGACCAGGCCGGCAGCCAGTAGTTTTCGAGGTTCGCCGGCCAGCGGGGTGAGGGCGGCCCGGGTACGGGCGCCCCACCCGTCGACGACCAGCAGCCGGGCCAGGGCGTCCGCCCGTCCGGCGGTGGGCGCGGCGGTCAGCCGGTCCAGCACGGCCGGGGTGGCCGCGGCGGCGAGCATCCCGGCCAGCCGGAGTCGTCCCTGTAGCGACGAGGTGGTCAGCCAGGCGGGGCCGGCCGGCCAGCCACCCACGCTGGGCGGGCGCAGCGGCACCTGGTCCAGGGCGCTCAACCCGCTCAGCAGTTGCTTGCGCTGCTGCTCGGGCAGCTCCTTGGGGCGGATGCCGAGCTGTCGCAGCGCGCCGACCATCCACTCCACGGGCTGCTTCACCAGCGTGCCGCGGGTCTGGGCGAAGGCCGGTGACGAGAACAGCGCCCGCAGGGTGGCGATGGTGTCCGCGCCGGCCAGGCCGTCCGGCGTCGGGACGTCGGCGCCCGCGTAGCGGAACCAGAGCCGCCGGGCCACGAACGTCGCCGCCGCCGGTTGGGCGGCCAGCAGTCCGGCGTACGCCTCGGCGTCGAAACGGCCGTTCTGTCCGAGGATCGTCTTCTCCCCGGGGTCGTGTCGTTTGGCCTCGAAGCGGGCCACCCCGGTACGGCGGTCGACGGTCCAGCCGGTCAACGCCCGCGCGCCGGCCTTCACGTCGGCCTCGGTGTAGCCGCCGATGCCGAGGGTGAACAGCTCCATCAGCTCGCGCGCCAGGTTCTCGTTGGGTGCCTTACGGGTGTTCTTCTGCCCGTCCAGCCAGACGATCAGTGCCGGGTCGCGCACCATCGCGGCGACCAGGGGGGCCAACGGCCCGCGCCCGTGCCGGCGCAGCGTCTCCAACTGGCCCTGCATCATCCGCGCCGACTTGACCTTCTGGGCGCTGGTCGCCCAGTGTCCGTGCCAGAAGAAGAGCAGTTTCTCGGTGAGCCCGTCCTCGGCGGCGACCATCCGGTCCAGCCACCACAGGGTGACCTGCGCAAGTTGCTCCTTGCGCTGGGCGTTGGCCTTCTGCCGCTGCTCGCGGGTGGACTCCTTGGTCAGCGCGGCGTACGGGTCGGCGGGCAGGGCCGGCGGTGGCGTGGCCGCCGCGCCCCGGTCGGCTCGCCCCGGGGCGAGCAGGTTGTCCAGGGTCGCCGCCGGCCCGGCCCGCTCGGCCGCGTCCACCTCGTCGGCGGTCGGCCCGAAGGTGGCCCGACGCAGCAGGTGTGCCACCGCTTCACGATCGCTCATGGAAGCCGACGCTAGGCGGCCCGCGTACGAGGACGGTAAGGGCGGGGTGCGAATCGCGTTCAGTGTCCCTCGAAGACCGGTTTCTGCTTGGCGACGAAGGCGAGGGTGGCCGCCTTGTGGTCGGCGGTGGCGCCGCAGATCGCCTGGGCCTGGGCCTCGGCCGAGAGCGCGTCGGCGAGGGTGCCGGCGTCGGCGATCGAGAGCTGCCGCTTGATCGCCCCGTACGCGACGGTGGGGCCGGCGGCGAGTCGCGCGGCCAGTTCCTGCGCTGCCGGCAGCACCTGCTCGTCGTCGTCCATCAGGCGGGTGAGCAGCCCGAGCCGGCAGGCCTCCTCGGCGCGGACCGGTTCGGCCAACATCAGCAGCTCGACGGCCTTGGCGTGGCCGACCAGCCGGGGCAGGGTCCAGGAGGCGCCGGTGTCGGCCGCCAGACCGACCTTGGCGAAGGCCATCAGGAAGCTGGTGCTCGGCCCGCCGATGCGGATGTCGGCCAGGAAGGCCAGCGACGCGCCCGCCCCGGCGGCCATCCCGCGCACGGCGGCCACCACCGGCTTGGGCAGGTTGGCCAGCCGGGCGGCGATCGGGTTGTAGTGCACCCGGACGGTGCCCAGCGGGTCGGTCGAGCCGTTCTCCAGGGTCGACACGTGCTCGCGCAGGTCCTGCCCGGCGCTGAAGGACCCGCCCGCCCCGGCCAGCACGACCGCCCGACAGGACCGGTCGGTCTCCAGCTCCGCCAGCGTGTCCCGCAGCGCCTCCTTCAGCGCGACGTCGAACGCGTTCATCGCCTGCGGCCGGTTCAGCGTGAGGGTGACGACGGCGTCGGTCCGGTCGACGAGCAACGGCTCGGTCACGTGTCTAACGACCCTTCTGTCGAGCGATGCGGTTGCCGGCGTCGAGGCACTGCTCGACGTACCGGTCGGCGGCTGGACGCAGGCGGGCCGCGTGCCGGTCGAAGAAGCTGGCCGCGGCGGTGCCGGGCCAGCGCTCGGGCAGCAGCGCCGGGGGCAGCTGCGGGTCCCGGAACAGGAAGGTACGCCACGCGTGCACGAGCCGGAACCGGACGGCGTACGCCTCCTCGTCGCTGCTGCGCACGGTGACCGCGCTCAGGAGCGGGCGCTGGTCGGCGACGAACCGCTCGTACGCGCGGCCGATCTCGGCCAGGTCCCACGCCCGACGGACGACGCCCATCGCGCCCGGGGTGCCGGAGAAGTGCGATGCGGTGAACCGTTCGAACCGGATGCCGGCCTCGGCCAGCAGCAGGTCGACGTCCTCGGCGGGGCGGGTCGCGACCCACGTCTGCTCGTCGAGGGTGCCGTAGCCGAGGAAGCTGAGGGTGGCGGCGAGTCGTTGCCGGTCCCGCCGGGAGCCCGGCGCGTCGAGGACGAGCAGATCGAACCGGCCGTCCCAGGTGACCCGGCCGGTCCGGTAGATCCGGGCCGCCGCCTCGTCGAGTCGTCGGGCGGCTTTTGGTGTGATCGAATATCCCGGTCCGGAGGCCAGCCGGAGCGGGTCGAGCCAGCCTTGACGCACCATCCGGGACACGGCGGTGCGAACGGCGGGCGGCGCGATTCCCAACGGCGCCAGTAGCTTGACCAGGGCGGCGACCGGTGCGCGGCCACCCCTCGGTCGGAGATGGTCGCCGTACAGGTCGAAGAGTGCCGACCGTGCCTGCATGACCGCACATTGTGACAGGCCTTCTCAAGATAAGCTAGATGCTGTTACATCAATGCTGCTCCGGTTTGGGTCCGGCGGTGTTCATCAGGGAAAATCGTCTGTCGACACCCCCGCGAGCGTTGCGGGTGGTCGTGACGAAGTGGCTGTGGGGCAACCCACCGACCCTGGTGTAGGTCTGAGGGGAGACAACATGGCGGCGATGAAGCCGCGGACGGGCGACGGTCCGCTGGAAGTCACCAAGGAGGGTCGGGGCATCGTCATGCGTGTCCCGCTGGAGGGCGGTGGCCGGCTCGTCGTCGAGATGACTCCCGACGAGGCCAACGCGCTCGGTGACGCGTTGAAGGCAGCCGCCGGCTGAGTGAGGGACGACCCGGACGGCGTACGCCGGTCGGAGCGTTTCTTGGACCCTGAGCCACCGGGAACGCCGGTGGCTCAGGGTCTTCATATCTGTGCGCGGGCATGGCCCGATCCACTTGTGAAACTTCCTGGAGGTGCGGTTCCGCGTGCTCGCCATCCGTCCGCTCGCCGAGCCCGAACGGCTCGACGTCCTCGTCCTGCCCGTACGCCCCGCCGAAGCTGCGGCGGGAGGTGACGTCTCGGCGGAGCTGACGCCGACCGCGGTGACGCCGCCCGGCGATACCGCCGACGAGGCGGCCGCACTGGTGCCGGCGGCCCGACTGAGCGGACGGGCCGGCGAGATCAGCACCCAGCTGCGTCCCGGGCGCGACCCCGGTCGGCTGGTGCTGCTGGGTATCGGCGACGGCGGGGAATCCTCCTGGCGGACGGCCGGCGCGGCCCTGGCCCGCTCTGTGTCAGATGAGACGCATATCACTATCGCCCTGCCGGCCGGTGTGACCGCGGCCGCCGTGCGCGGGCTGACCGAGGGCCTGCTGCTCGCCTCGTACCGGTTCCGGCTGACCGACGCCGACGAGCCGCCCGCACTCGACGGCGTCGACCTGCTGGTCACCGACCCGGCGGCCCACGAGGACACGGTCGCCACCGCGCGGACCACCGCCGCGATGACCCGTCTCGCGCGCGACCTGACCAACACCCCCTCCTCGGTGAAGACCCCGCAGTGGTTCGCCGACCAGGTGGCCGCCGCCTCCGCCGACCTGCCGGACCTGCGCCTGACGGTCCGTGGTCCGGCCGAGCTGACCGCCGAGGGCTTCGGCGGGATCCTCGCCGTGGGCGGCGGCTCGGCCAGCGGCCCGCGCCTGCTGGAGATGGACTGGCATCCCGCGAACGCGCGCACCCACGTGGTGCTGGTCGGCAAGGGCATCACCTTCGACACCGGCGGCATCTCGATCAAGCCGGTGCCCGCCATGAAGCTGATGCGCAAGGACATGGCCGGCGCGGCGGCGGTCGTCGCCGCCACCCTCGGCGCGGCGGCGATGCGCCTGCCGGTCCGCGTCACCACCCTGGCCCCACTCGCCGAGAACATGGTCAGCGGCTCGGCGTTCCGTCCGGGCGACGTCATCCGGCACTACGGCGGGACGACCAGCGAGACCACCAACTCCGACGCCGAGGGCCGTCTGGTCCTCGCCGACGCGATCGCCTACGCGGTGCGGCAGCTCAAGCCCGACCTGCTCGTCGACCTCGCCACCCTCACCGGTGCCAACGCCGTTGCGCTGGGCAAGCGGACCGCCGCCCTCTACAGCGAGAACGACGACCTGGCCGCCGACGTGCTGAACGCGATCGAGGCGGCTGGCGAGGCGGCCTGGCGGATGCCGCTGCACGGCGACTACGTCGAGTACCTGGGCAGCGAGATCGCCGACCTCTACAGCGCGCCCACCCAGGGCGCCGGATCGGTCACGGCGGCGCTCTACCTCCGCGAGTTCACCGGCGACCTGCGGGACCGCTGGCTGCACCTGGACATGTCCGCCCCGTCCTGGGCGGACGGCGACCACGCGGAGTTGAGCCGGGGCGCGACGGGCTGGGGTGTCCGCTCGCTGCTGCGCTGGCTGGCCGCCGTCGACTGACGGTCAGCACTTCACCGCGGCGAGCACCCCGTGGCCGACCGGGAGCAGCGCGGGGATCCAGTGCTCCGACTCCCGCAGCGCCTTGATCGTCTCGCGGACCGTCACCGTCCCCGCGTCCCGGGCGGCCGGGTCGGCGATCCGGCCGCCGGCCAGCATCCCGTTGAGCGCGAGCACCCCGCCCGGACGCAGCAGCCGCAGCGCCGCCTCCACGAAGGCGTGGAACCCGGTGGCCTCGGCATCGACGAAGACGAGGTCGTACACCCCGTCGGCCAGTCGGGGCAGCACGTCCAACGCGCGGCCGGTGATGATGCGGGTACGGCCGCTGGCGAATCCCGCCTCGGTGAAGATCCGTCGCGCGATCCGCTGGTGCTCCACCTCCACGTCGATGGTGGTGAGCACGCCGTCGGCCCGCATGCCGCGCAGCAGCCAGACGCCGCTCACGCCCGTACCGGTGCCGATCTCCACGACCGCGCGGGCGTTGCCGGCGGCGGCCAGCAGCCGCAACGCCGCCCCCGCTCCGGGTGTGACCGCGTCGAGGCCCACCTCGTGGGCCAGGCTGCGGGCGGTGCGGAGCACGAGATCCTCGGTCACGTACGACTCGGCGAACTGCTGAGCCTGGCTCGTCGAACTGCCGGAACCGGCGACCGTGGCGATGGGGCACCTCCGGGCGGCGCGTGGTGCGGGGGGCGGGTTGGCACTGTGAGCGTAGAGGCGACCGGCGCGAGGCGCAGCCGCGCCTCCACCCTCTCCGCGATCACCGGAGGCAACCGCTGACTCCACCGCGCGCATCCGTGCAATCCTGGAAGCGGTATTCCGTCAGTCTCGACCGCGCCGAACCGTGGCCGGGCGAGGCCGCACGGGATCCGGGGGACGGACTGGGAGGCACCGACGTGACCGACGGCTGGGAATGGCGCCGGGACGGTGAGACTCCGGCTCCGGCGCGCCCGCCGGGGGTAGGAGCCCCGCCGGAGGGGCCGCCGGACGTGCCGGGGAGCGGCACCGCGCCCTCGGCCGCCGACACCGCATCCACGGCCGCGCCCCCGGAAGTGTCGGACCCGAATCCGCCGCCCCCTACCGCTGGCGCGTCGCCGTGGTGGTCCGACGCGCTCGGCGATCCGTGGCGTGACCCGGCGGCCCCCACCGCGGTCGTGGTGCCTTCGGTGGTGCCCGCCGGTACCGAGCCGGAGCCGGTCACCGACCCGGACGCGCCCGGCCGACCGACGCTGCGACACCTGCTGCTCATCCCGGTGATCACCGCTCTGCTGGCCGGCACCCTCGGCGGCGCGCTGGGCTACGCGTTCGCGGTGCGTGGCGGCGCGGCCGGCCCGGTGCTCGGTGCGGCTGCCGCGGATCCACCGGCGTTGGCCCAGCGCAAGCCGGAGTCGCTGGCCGGGGTCGCCGGACGTGTGCTGCCCAGCGTGGTCACCATCCGTGTCAGCAGCCTCGGCGGGACCAGCGAGGGCTCGGGGTTCATCGCCAGCGCCGACGGGCACGTGATCACCAACGACCACGTGGTGGCCGGCAGCAGCGGCAAGGCCTCGGTGGTCTTCAACGACGGCAGCTCCGCTCCGGCGACTGTGGTCGGCCAGGACCCGGAGTCCGACATCGCGGTGATCAAGGTGAACCGGACGGGTCTGCGACCGGTGGAGTTCGGGGATTCCGACGCGCTGGCCGTCGGTGACCCGGTCCTCGCCGTGGGCTCACCCCTGTCGCTGGCCAACACGGTCACCGCCGGCATCGTGAGCGCCCTGGACCGGACGATGCAGGCCGGTGAGCCGGGCGGCCCGGTGCGCTACTACGCGGCGATCCAGACCGACGCCGCCGTCAACCACGGCAACTCGGGCGGCCCGCTCGTCGACGGCGCCGGCCGGGTGGTGGGCGTCAACTCCACGATCAAGTCGCTGGTGGCCGAGGGGCAGGAGGCCGGCAACATCGGTCTCGCCTTCGCCATCCCGATCAACCAGGCCAAGCGGGTCACCCAGGAGATCATCGGCACCGGCAAGGCCCGGCGTACGGTCATCGGCGCCCAGGTCGGCGGCCCGGGCGCGGGTGGGGGCGGCGGCGTACGACTGGCCGCCGTGGAGCCCTCCGGGCCGGCGGCCGGGGCCGGGCTCAAGGTCGGCGACGTGATCCTGAAGCTCGACGGACGGCCGATGACCGAGCCGACCGACCTGATCGCGCTGGTCCGCAAGTTCGCGCCGGGGTCGGTGGTGACCGTCGAGTTCCGGCGGGGAAACGCACGACGGAACACGTCGGTGACCCTCGCCGCGGATGCCAAGTGAACAGCGGGTCACCCCCTGCCGCAAAGCCGCCCGACGTGCGTAGTCTTGCTGCTGACGCCGAGAGGAGGCCCGCGGGATGTTCGAGAACCTGAACATGTGGGAAGTCGGGGCGCTGCTGCTCCTGGCGCTGTTGATCTTCGGTGACCGGTTGCCCGCCGTGATCAACGACGGACTACGGCTGGTCCGTAACCTGCGGAACATGGCCCGCAACGCCACCGGCGACCTCAGTCGTGAGCTGGGCACCGACATCCAGCTCGAAGACCTGCACCCGAAGGCCTTCATCCGCAAGCACCTCCTCAGCGAGGAGGACGAGGCGGCGATCCGCAAGCCGCTACAGGGCGTCTACGACAATCTGCGCGCGGACGTCGACGGTGTGCACAACGAGCTGAAGGACGTGGCCAACGCCGCGGACCTGCGCTCGAACGGGACGCGACCCGGCACCGCCACCGGTACGCCCTCCGCGCCAGCGCCCCGGGTCAGCTACGACGACGCCACCTGAGCCGACCCGGCACCTGAACGAACGCGCCCCGCAGGCCTCGGATGGCCGGCGGGGCGTTCGTCGTTGTGGTGCGGCTCAGCGCCCGGCGGGCTTGAGGCCGAGCGGCTTGCCGAGCAGCGACTCACGGCGCAGCGCGAGCCGGTCGGCGACGCCGCCGAGAGCCCGCGCGGCCGGGGACTCCGGCTCGGCCAGCACGATCGGGTTACCGGCGTCGCCGGCCTCGCGGACCCGGGTGTCCAGCGGGATCTGTCCCAGCAGTGGCACTTGGGCGCCGATCGTCCGGCTCAGCGACTCGGCGACCGCCGCGCCGCCGCCGGCCCCGAAGATCTCCATGCGGGAACCGTCCGGCAGTTCCAGCCAGGACATGTTCTCGATGACGCCGACGACCCGCTGGTGGGTCTGCAGGGCGATCGCCCCGGCCCGCTCCGCCACCTCGGCGGCGGCGGTCTGCGGGGTGGTGACGATCAGGATCTCCGAGTTGGGCAGGAGCTGGGCCAGCGAGATGGCCACGTCGCCGGTGCCCGGCGGCAGGTCGAGCAGGAGCACGTCCAGGTCGCCCCAGTAGACGTCGGCGAGGAACTGCTGGAGCGCCCGGTGCAGCATCGGGCCACGCCACACCACGGCCGCGTTGCCCGAGGTGAACATGCCGATCGAGATCACCTTCACACCGTGCGACTGCGGCGGCATGATCATGTCTTCGACGCGGGTGGGTCGGCCATCAGCGCCGAGCATGCGGGGCACCGAGTGACCGTAGATGTCGGCGTCCACCACGCCCACCGAGAGCCCCCGGGCGGCGAGCGCCGCCGCCAGGTTGACCGTCACGCTGGACTTGCCGACCCCGCCCTTGCCGCTGGCCACCGCGTACACGCGGGTGCGCGAGCCGGGCTGGGCGAACGGGATGACCGGCTCCTCGCTCGCACCGCCGCCGCGCAACTGCGCCTGTAGCGACTGCCGCTGCTCGGGGCTCATCACGCCAAAGTCGATCTCCACACCGGCCACGCCCGGCACCGCCGCCACGGCGGCGGTGATGTCGGTGCGCAGCTTGTCCTTGAGTGGGCAGCCGGCGACGGTGAGCAGCAGCTCGACCCGGACGACGCCGTCCGCGCCGATCGTGGCGGAGCGGACCATGCCCAGCTCGGTGATGGGCCGGCGGATCTCCGGGTCGTTGACGGTGGCCAGGGCGGCCTGGATCGCGTCCTCGACGGTGCTCACGGGTGCTGACATGCCCGCAATGCTACGTCGCGGGGCATCCCGGCCGACCGCTGGCCGAGGGTGGTGTGAGCCAAACGATGAGCCTTCGTCAGCGCTCGGGCCGGGCGTCGCGGGCGTAGTCGCCGTCCAGGTCGTCGCGCGGCTCGTCCAGCCCCGGGCCGTCGGTCGACCGCTGGCCGCCCTTCTCCTGCTGCCGGCGCTCCAGGCGTCGCCGGCGCTGCCCCGCCTCGTCCAGCTCCTCGGCGAGGCGGGTCAGCTCGGAGCGGAGGAAGTCCCGGGTGGCCACCTCGCCGAGCGCGATCCGCAGCGCGGCGATCTCCCGGGCCAGGTACTCGGTGTCCGCCTTCTGGGCCGTGGCCCGCCGCCGGTCCTCCTCCAGGGCCAGCCGGTCCCGGTCGGCCTGCCGGTTCTGGGCCAGCAGGATCAGCGGCGCGGCGTAACTGGCCTGCAACGACAGCACCAGCGTGAGGAAGGTGAAGGTGTACGGGTCGAAGCGCAACTCGGCCGGGGCGAGGGTGTTCCAGCCGAACCAGATCGCGATCACCACCGTCATGACGACGATGAAGTTCGCGGTCCCCATGCCCCGCGCGATCCCCTCCGACCACCTGCCGAACGCCTCCGCGTCGAACCGGGGGAGGTTGATGCCCCGGGGCTCGCGGGGCTGGTCGAGCCGCTCCGTGCGCCGCTGCTCAGCCACCGTCGCCGTCCAGTACCGCGTCCGGGGTGCCCGGGGCGTTCACGGCGTCCCGGTCGCGCCAGTCCCGGGGCAACGAGTGGTCCAGGACGTCGTCGACCGTGACGGCCCCGACCAGCCGGCTGTTCCGGTCGATCACCGGCATGGCGACCAGGTCGTAGGTGGCCATCCGGCGGGTGATCTCCGGAAGTGGGGTGGTGGGACGCAACGGGTCGATGTCGTTGACCACCACCTTGCCCAGCAGGTCGGCCGGTGGCTCGCGCAGCAACGCCTGGAAGTGCACCATGCCCAGGTAGCGGCCGGTCGGCGTGTTCTGCGGCGCCCGGGTCACGAAGACCTGCGCGGCGACCGCGGGGGAGAGCTGCGGCTCGCGGATCCGCGCCAGCGCCTCGGCCACGGTGGCGTCCGGCGGCAGGATGACCGGCTCCGAGGTCATCACACTGCCCGCCGTGCCCGGCGTGTACTTCAGGAGCTGGCGTACCGGGTCCGCCTCGTCCGGCTCCATGAGGTCCAGCAGGACGTCCTGCTCCGGTGGGGGCAGCTCGTTGAGCAGGTCGGCGGCGTCGTCCGGGTCCATCTCCTCCAGCACGTCGGCGGCCCGTTCCCGGTCCAGCGCGGCCAGGATCTCCACCTGGTCGTGCTCCGGCAGCTCGCTGAGCACGTCGGCCAGCCGCTCGTCGTTCAGCGCGGCGGCCACCTCGTTGCGTCGGGCGTCCGGCAGGTCCTGTAGGGCGTTGGCGAGGTCGGCGGGGCGCATGTCCTCCAGGACGGCGAGCAGGTTCGCCGTACCCCGGTTGTCGGCGATGCCGCTGAGGCCGCGCACCCGGTCCCACTCGACCTGGTGCAGGTGGCCGCGGCGGCTGAGCCGGCCGGTCTGCTCGCGGACCGCGACCCGGGTCAGCGACCACTCGCCACCCCTGGTGCACTCCATGGCGACGTCCACCACCGCGCCGGGCTGGCCGCCCGGGTCGAGCTGTACGCGCCGGTCCAGCAGCTCCTGGAGCACCAGCAGCTCGTTCGGGCGCTTCTCGAAGCGTCGCAGGTTGAGCGTGCCGGAGCCGAGCACCACCGCGTCCGCGTCGATCGACGTGATGCGGTTGATGGAGAGAAAGATGCGCCGACGCATGGGCATCTCGGCGACCAGACCCACCACCTCGGGCGGACGCGTGGTCGCCCGCAGCCGTGCCACGGCGTCACGGACCCGGCCCACCTGGTCGCCGTTCGGATCGAAGACGGCGACTCCGGCGAGGCGGGCGATGTAGACCCGGGTCGGCGTACTCACGGGCACCAGCCTAAGCGCCTAGTGTTTATCAACATGTCGACCTTGGCCTACGAGATCGTGGACGTCTTCACCGACCGCCCGTTCGCCGGTAATCCGTTGGCCGTGGTGTTCGGCGCGGAGGCGCTGGCCACCGAGCAGATGCAGGCGCTCGCGCTGGAGTTCAACCTCTCCGAGACGGTGTTCGTGCTGCCACCTACGCAGGTCGGCGCCACCTACCGGGCCCGCATCTTCACGCCGGTCGAGGAGTTGCCGTTCGCCGGGCACCCCAGCGTCGGCGCGGCGGTCACCGCGAGCCGGCGTGGGATGTTCGGTGTGGGGCAGGTCACCCAGGAGTGCGGGGCCGGTGTGCTGCCGATCGAGGTGACGTCGTCCGGGGCGACGCTCACCGGAGGCGTACCCACCCTCGGCCCCGAGTTGGACCCGGAGCCGCTGCTGGAGATCGCCGGGCTGGGCGCGGACGACCACGACCCGGCCGGGCCCGCTCCCCGGGTGGCCGGCTGCGGGCTGGAGTTCCCCTACCTGCCGGTCCACCCGGACGCGGTGGCCCGCGCGCGGCTGAACCCGGCGGCGGCCGAACGGTTGGGGGTGGCGCACGTCAGCGTCTTCTCCTGGGACGCCGCCGCGCAAACCGCGCACGCTCGGGTCTTCGTGCCGGGGATCGGCGTCCCGGAGGACCCGGCGACCGGTTCGGCGGCCCTCGGGCTGGGCGTCTGGCTGGTGGCCAGCGGGCTGCTGCCGGCGGACGGGCTGTCGCACTATTCGGTGCGCCAGGGCGTGGAGATGGGCCGCCCGTCCGCGCTGGGCTGCACGGTGACCGCGGCGAACGGCGTGGCGGTCGGCGCGACCGTCGCCGGCCAGGTGATGCCGGTGGCCCGGGGCGAGATCGCCGTACCGCCGTTCGTGGGATGAGCGACGGCGTCGATGCGGGAGGATGCGGGTGTGACGGACGAGGACCCTGCCGGTGGCACGCCGCTGGTGGACGAGGCGATGAAGAAGGCCGCCGTGGCCTGGGTCAGCGTGTCCGGTGGGCCGGCGCTGGCGCTCTGGTGCGCCCCGCTGGAGGGCGCGCTCCTGGTGGTGAGCGGGCCGGGCGAGCAGGCGGCGCCGGGCCTCGCCGACGCGACCGAGGCGCAGGTCAGCCTGCGCGGTGACCACGGAGGGCGGATCGTCACCTGGCCGGCCCGGGTGACCCGGCTGGCGCCCGGCACCGAGGCGTGGGACACCGCCGCGCCGCTGGTGGCGGGCAAGCGCCTGAACGCGCCCGGTCCGACCACCGACCTGGTGGCCCGCTGGGTCGCCGACGGTTGCGCCCTGAACCGCCTCGCCCCGGCCGGCACGCCCCTGGCCGGTACGGAACTGCCGTCCGACGCGCAGACCGAGCCGCCCCGGGAGACTCCGGCGGTCCGCGCCACCCGCAAGCCGTTCCGCCTGCACCGGGTCCGTCGCCGCTGATCGGGTCAACTCCCCGCGACAGCGGCGGCAGTGACCTTGGCATCCACGAGGTCGAGCACCTCACGCAGCGCAACGAGCGTGGTGCCGCGCCACTGACGGTCGGCGTTGAAGACCATGTGCTCGGCCAGATCGGGCGCGGCCAGCCGGACCGCGGTCATGCCGGCCTGTTCGGCGCCGGTCAACTCCTGGCTGCCGCCGTCACCCACGTACAGGCAGGCGTCCGGCGTTAGCCCGAGTCGACGGCAGGCGGTCAGGTAGAGCGCGGCATCCGGCTTGCAGCATCCGACCTGTACGGAGAAGACCCGCACGTCCAGCAGGGGCGCGACGGGGAGTTGCGGCAGGAAGGCCGGCAGTTCGTGCGTACAGTCGCTGATCACGCCGGTGCGGACGCCGCGCTCGCGCAGCGCCGCCAGCACCGGCACCGCGTCGGCGCGCAGCCGGGTGTCCGCGCGGATCGCGCGGTGCCGGGACACCACCGCCGCCCGCAGGGCCGGGTCACTCGGGTGTACGCCCGCCTGGGCGCAGACCCACCGCATGGTCGTCTCCGCGTCGCCGAGCCGACCGGTGGCGCGCTCGTAGTAGGTGCGGTTCAGCACCTCGCTCAGCGTCTCGCTGGGACAGCCGAGCAGTTCGGCGGTGCCGAGGTGCGCGGCCCCGCGCTGCACCGAACGGGTCAGCGTGCCGAAGAAGTCGAACAGCACCGCCTGGTAGCCAGCCATGGGGGAGCGCCTTTGCGGTCGAGGGTCGTCGGCGCGAACGCGCGTGATCGTAACGGAGTGCTGACGGTCCGTGCTGTCCGTGGTCGTGTGAAGATTGCTTCCCGTGTCCCCTCGACCGCCCCTGGACCCGTTGACCACCGGCGCGATCGGCCTGGCCGTCGTCGCCGTCTCGTCGTCCGCGCCGTTGATCGCGTACGCCGCCGCTCCGGCGCTGGCCATCGCGCTGTGGCGCAACCTGCTCGCGGTGGTCGTGCTGAGCCCGTTCTCGCTGACCCGCAGGCGCGGCGAGTTCCGTGCGCTCGCGGCACCCACCGGCCGGCGGGAGGGTCTCTTCTGCGTGGTCTCCGGGATCGCGTTGGCCGCGCACTTCGCCACCTGGATGCCGAGCGTGCGGCTCACCTCGGTCGCGATGGCCACGGCCCTGGTCGCCACGCAGCCGGTCTGGCAGGGGCTCATCGCCCGCGCGCAGGGTCGCCAGCTGCCGCCGGTGGTGTGGACGGGGATCGCCGTGGCCGTCGGTGGAGCGGTCGTCGCCACCGGCGCGGACGTGGGTGTCTCCGGCAGAGCCGTCGCCGGCGACCTGCTGGCGGTGACCGGCGGCGTCTTCGCGGCCGTCTACACGGCCTTCGGTGAACGGGCCCGCGCGAGCATCAGCACCACCACGTACACGACCATCTGCTACGGCATCTGCGCGGTGATCCTGCTGGTCATCTGCCTGCTGGGCGGGATCCGCGTGGTCGGCTTCGACGGGCGTACCTGGCTGGCGATCCTGGCCCTGGTGGCGGGGGCCCAACTGCTCGGGCACTCGATGTTCAACTACGCCCTGCACAAGGTCTCGGCGACGACGGTGAGCGTGCTCATCCTGCTGGAGGTGCCCGGCGCGGCGCTGCTCGCCTGGCTCTGGCTGGACCAGGTGCCCCGCCCCTACGCGCTGGTGGGGATGATCCTGCTGCTCGTCGGCGTGGCGGTGGTGGTGCTGGGCGGCGCCCGCGCCGCTCGCCGCGCCACGCCGCCCACCCCGCTGCCCGCCGACCCCGCCCCGCTGGACAGCTGAGCACCTTCTCACCAGAAGGAGAAACGCCGCTGCGCGCCTCGCCGGTGGTATCGCGGAAGAGCTGGCGACCCTCAGGCGTCGTACGCCTCGATGACGCGGGTGGTCGGGGCGGCGTCGCCGAGGGCGGCGCGCAGCGCGGCACGCTCCGGGTCGACGAGGAACGACTCGTATCCGGTGCGGGCCGCGAACGTGATCACGTGCACCTCGCTCCGCCCGTCGCTGCCGCGCAGCCGCCGTTCCAGCCGGCCGTCGTGCCGGTCGAGCAGGGCCAACACGGTGTCCTCGTAGCGTTGCCCGGCGGTTTCGGCCCCGGCGGCGTACTCGACGATCGCGACAAGCGTCAGCATGGCGGCCACGCTACCCATCGATGCCGACGGCCGTGGCGCTGGCTTCCCAGAGCCGGGACGCGAGCTGTGGGTCCGCCGCCTTGCGGTACGGCCGACGCGGCCGGCGGTTGTAGTAGTAGCCGCCGCCGGCGAGTCGGGCCGGATCCTGGTTCGCGAGCCAGATGAGCGTCTCGGCCCCCTTCTCCGGGCTGCGGAACGGCATGAACCGCATGCCGAAGGCGACCAGCCGACTGTCGTTGGCGAACCTGGTCCGTACCACTCCCGGATGGAAGCTGTACGCGGAGATGCCCGGCCAGCGCCGCGCCGCCTCGGCGGCGAACAGGATGTTCGCCTGCTTGCTGGTGCCGTACGCGCCCATCGGGTGGTAGGCGCGCAGCGGCCTGTTGAGGTCGTCCGGATCGAGCGCGCCGAAGCGGTGCGCCCCCGAGGCGGTCACCACCGTCCGGCCCACCCGGTCGGCCAGCAGGTTCGTGAGCAGGAACGGGGCCAGGTGGTTGGCCTGGATCGACAACTCGAAGCCGTCGACGGTGGTGAGCGGTTGGAGCGCGATGGCGCCGGCGTTGTTGGCCAGCACGTCGATCCGGTCGTACGCGTCGCGCAGCCGCTCGGCCAGCCCGCGTACGTCGTCGAGGACCGCGAAGTCGGCCCGGAACAGCTCCGGGCGCTCGCCGGCTGTCTCCCGTACGCGCTCCGCCGCGGCCTGCAACCGGGCCGGGTCCCGCCCGACGAGTACCACCTGGTCACCACGACAGGCGAGGGCCACCGAGGCCGCCAACCCGATGCCGGAGCTGGCACCCGTCACCACCACCAGCCGACGCCCAGTGAGATCTTCCACAGGTCCATTCACCGCGGTCATGGCGCGAGGTTACCGTGACGTCACCACGCCCTTTGGGATCGTTAAGTTTTCCTCGGAGTCAGGTGGCGTCGGCGTGCCCGCCGGTCGCTGGAAGGAGCGCATCCATGGCCGCAGTCGGTCGTCCCCGCCGGTCGTGCCTGGCCGTGCCGGGCTCCAGTGTGAAGATGCTCGGCAAGGCGCAGGGGCTCCCCGCCGACCAGGTCTTCCTCGACCTGGAGGACGCCGTCGCGCCGCTGGCCAAGCCGGAGGCGCGCAAGAACATCGTGGCCGCCCTGAACGACGGCGACTGGGCCGGCAAGACCCGGGTGGTACGGGTCAACGACCTGACCACCCCGTGGACGTACCGGGACGTCATCGAGGTGGTCGAGGGCGCCGGCGCGAACCTGGACTGCATCATGCTGCCGAAGGTGCAGAACGCCGCCCAGGTGCAGTGGCTGGACCTGACGCTCACCCAGATCGAGAAGACGATCGGCCTCGAGGTCGGCCGGATCGGCATCGAGGCGCAGATCGAGAACGCGGCCGGCCTGGTCAACGTGGACGCCATCGCGGCCGCCTCGCCCCGGGTCGAGACCATCATCTTCGGTCCGGCCGACTTCATGGCGTCGATCAACATGAGGTCGCTGGTGGTGGGCGGGCTGATCCCGGACTACCCCGGCGACCCGTACCACTACATCCTGATGCGCATCCTGATGGCCGCCCGCATGCACGACAAGCAGGCCATCGACGGCCCGTTCCTACAGATCCGGGACGTCGACGCGTTCCGCGAGGTGGCGAAGCGGTCGGCGGCGCTGGGCTTCGATGGCAAGTGGGTGCTGCACCCGGGCCAGATCGACGCCGCGAACGAGGTCTACCAGCCGGCGCAGGCCGACTACGACCACGCCGAGCTGATCCTCGACGCGTACGAGCACTACACCTCGGAGGCCGGCGGCAAGCTGGGCGCGGTGATGCTCGGCGACGAGATGATCGACGAGGCGTCCCGCAAGATGGCGTTGGTGATCGCCGCCAAGGGCCGCGCCGCCGGCATGAGCCGTACCTCGTCGTTCACCCCACCGGCGGAGTGAGCGGCCGGGCCGGGGCGACCGCCGCCGGCTGTCGACCCGGTCCCGCATTCGGCGGTACGCCCCATCGGCGCACCGCCTCAGTAGCTACTGCTGCTGCTGGAACTGTCGTTCGTGACCGCAAAGATGATCACAGCGGCGTACGCGGCGATCGCCAGCACCATCAGCGCGGTGACGATCCAGCCGACGATGATGCCGGCCTTCGCCATCCCCTCGCCGTCCTCGCCGCTGGCCCGGATCTGCTTCTGCGCGACGTGACCGAGGATCGCCCCGATCGGCGCGGTGATGCCGCAGGACGTGAGACCGACCAGGGCCAGCACCAGCGACGCGATGGCCAGGCCGTTGGTCTTGCGCGGGGCCGGGTAGCCGTACCCGGGGTACTGCGGCGGGTAACCCGGCGGCGCGTAACCGGGCGCGGGGTATCCGGGCGGCGGATAGCCGGGCACCGGCGCACCGGGTGCCTGCTGCGCGCCCGCGTACGGGTCGGCCGGGGCGTACGGGTCAACGGGGCCGGGCTGGGCGGGTACCGGCTGACCGGTCACCAGGGTCGGGTCCGGCGGTGTGCTCGACGGCTGAGCCGACCAGGTCGGGTCGTTCCAGTCGCCGGGGGGCGGGGGATTGGTCATGCGTGATCTCCGTCGGCTCGGGTGCGCCGCCAGAGTAGCCAGGAGTGACCAAACCCGACGCCCCCGCTCCCGGGTGCCGCGTTGCCCGGGCCAGTCGTAACGGGCAGGATCCCTGGCATGGCAACTGATGCGCGTGCCGCGGACCGTTCCGGCAGCCGACCGCGACGGGACGTGAGCCGTCCGGGTGTGGCCCGGCGCGGTCGGGCGGCCACGTCGACCGGCGCGACCGACGCCGACGAGCCGGTCGCGCTGCCCGATCCGGTGACCATGCGGCTCGACGGCCGGGTCGCCCTGGTGACGGGGGCGGGCAGCCCGGACGGCATCGGGTACGCCACCGCGCGGCGCCTCGCCGACCTGGGGGCGCGGGTCGCCATCGTGTCGACCACCCGACGCATCCACGAGCGGGCCGGTGAGCTGGGCGTGACCGGGTTCGTCGCGGACCTGACCGACGAGTCCGAGGTGGGCGCGCTGGCCGACGCGGTGGCCGAACAGCTGGGCGACGTCGAGGTTCTGGTCAACAACGCCGGCCTGGCGAGCCGGACCAGTCAGGGAGTGCTGCGGCCGGTCGCGCAGCTGACCTACGACGAGTGGCGCGGCGAGATCGACCGCAACCTGTCCACCGCGTTCCTGTGCAGCCGGGCCTTCATCGGCGGAATGGCCGAGCGGGGCTGGGGGCGGATCGTCAACCTGGCGGCCACCGCCGGCCCGGTCAACGCCCTGCCCACCGAAGCCGCGTACGCCGCCGCCAAGGCCGGTGTCGTCGGGCTGACCCGCGCGCTCGCCATGGAGATGATCGCCGACGGGGTGACCGTGAACGCGGTCGCGCCGGGCACCATCTACACGGCGGCGTCCACGATGGCCGAGATCAAACAGGGTCTGGGCACCCCGGTCGGCCGACCGGGCACCCCGGACGAGGTCGCCGCCGCGATCAGCTTCCTCTGCTCGCCGGCCGCGTCGTACATCACCGGTCAGATGCTCGTGGTGGACGGCGGCAACAGCGTCCGCGAGGCCCGGTTCCGCTGATCAGTAGCCGCGGCTGTCGCCGGTGTTGCCGAGGATGACCAGCGCCAGCCAGCCGCAGCAGGCCAACAGGGTCAGCGCGGTGAACACGTAACCGAGGATCAGGCCCCAGGTGGCGAGTTGGTCGCCGTCCTCGCCGCTGGTGCGGATCTGCCGCTTGGCCAGGTGACCGAGGACGGCGCCGGCCGGGGGGAACACGAAGGCGAACACCAGCGAGAGGATCGCCAGGATGTTGGTGGGCCGGCCGGGCCCGCGCTGCGGCGGGCCGTACTGACCGTAGGGGCCCTGCGGAGGGTACGGCGGCTGCTGGCTCCAGTGCGCCGGCTGGTGCGGTCCCTGCCGCTCGTACGGCGACGGCTCGTCGGCGGGCGGCCCGTACGGCGAGCGCTCCGGCGGCCCAAAGGACGACTCGTCCGGCGGTGGCGCGTACGGCGACTGGCCGGCCGGCGGTGGCGCGTACGGCGACTGGTCCCGGGGTGGCTCGTAGGGTGACGGCGGCGGCTCGTCTCCCGGCGGGCCCGACGGCGGCGGCGGGTAGCTCACGGCTGTCCTCCTGTCGGGTGCCGGAAAAGTCCTTCTTGCCGGACGGTACCCGTAGCGGTGAACCTTTTCACAGCGGTTGTGTGGACTGGTCACCTTGGCCTGGCGGGCCGGGAGGCCGATACTTACCGAGCGTTCAGTTACCCACGAGTAGTGCGCTGATCCCCGGAGGCCGAGATGGCTCGACTCGCCCAGACGCCCGGCCTCACCGACGTGCAGCAGTCGATCCTGGAGACCGTCCGGGAGTTCGCCGACAAGGAGATCATCCCGCACGCCCAGCGGCTCGAACACGCCGATGAGTACCCCACCGACATCCTCGACGGGATGCGCGAGATGGGGTTGTTCGGTCTCACCATCGACGAGGAGTACGGCGGGCTCGGCGAGTCGCTGCTCACGTACGCCCTCGTGGTGGAGCAACTCTCCCGGGGCTGGATGTCGATCTCCGGCATCGTCAACACCCACTTCATCGTGGCGTACCTGATCTCCCAGTACGGCTCCGCCGAGCAGAAGGCCCGACTGCTGCCGAAGATGGCGACGGGCGAGGTGCGCGGCGCGTTCTCGATGTCAGAACCGGAGACCGGCTCCGACGTCTCGGCGATCAAGTCCAAGGCGGTCCGCGACGGCGACACCTATGTCCTCAACGGACAGAAGATGTGGCTGACCAACGGCGCGTACTCATCGGTGGTCGCCACCCTGGTCAAGACCGACACCGGCGCCGACTCGGTGTACGGCAACATGAGCACCTTCCTGCTCGAGAAGGAGCCGGGCTTCGGCGAGACCGCGCCCGGCCTCACCATTCCCGGCCGGATCGAGAAGATGGGTTACAAGGGTGTCGAGACCACCGAGATGGTGCTCGACGGCGTGACCGTGCCCGACTCCGCGATCCTCGGCGGGCCCGACCAGGTGGGTCGCGGCTTCTACCAGATGATGGACGGCATCGAGGTCGGCCGGGTCAACGTAGCCGCCCGCGCCTGCGGCATCTCCATCCGCGCCTTCGAACTCGCCGTCGGCTACGCCCAGCAGCGCAAGACGTTCGGCCAGCCACTCGCCAAGCACCAGGCCATCGCCTTCAAGCTCGCCGAGATGGGCACGAAGATCGAGGCCGCGCACGCCCTCATGGTCAACGCCGCCCGACTCAAGGACGCCGGGCAGCGCAACGACGTCGAGGCCGGAATGGCCAAGCTGCTCGCGTCGGAGTACTGCGCCGAGGTTGTCCAGGAGGCGTTCCGCATCCACGGCGGCTACGGCTACTCCAAGGAGTACGAGATCGAGCGGCTGATGCGCGAGGCCCCGTTCCTGCTGATCGGCGAGGGCACCTCGGAGATCCAGAAGACCATCATCAGCCGAGGCCTCCTGAAGGAATACAAGCTCTAACCCCCACCCTGAATCCCGCGATCTTGCAGTTACTGCGGTGACAAAGGGCGCATTGCGGGGCAGAACGTCGACCGAAAGTGCAAGATCGCGGGGGAAATGCGGGTCAGCGGAGGCGGGTCAGGTTTGCGGCGGCGCGTTCGATGACGAGGCAGCGGTCCTCGACGTACTCCATGCCGGCTTCCTCGGCAATCTCGCGCGCCTCGGCCGACACGATGCCCAGTTGCAGCCAGACCGCCGGCGCGCCGATCGCCGCCGCGTCCCGCACCACCTGCACGGCGTCCGCGGCCGGCCGGAACACGTCCACCAGGTCGACCGGGTGCGGGATGTCCGCCAGCGACGCGTACGCCCGCTCGCCGAAGAGTTCGTCGACGCTCGGGTTGACCGGGATGATGCGCCAGCCGTACCGCTGCATCTGCAACGGGACGCTGTGCGCGGCCTTCAACGGGTCGCGGGACGCGCCCACGACGGCGATCACGGCGGAGTCGGCGAGGATCTGCTGAGCGGTACGCACCCGCCGACTGTAGCTCCGTCGCCCGCCGCAGGCGGGCGAGGAACACCTGCGCCGAAGGGCCCGACTGGCCGCCCCCAGCAGCCAGTCGGGCCCGGCCGGCGCTTCGCGCGGAGCGAAGCAGACCGGTTACGACGTGGGTTGCCGCTCCCCGGAACCCAGGGCTCGGCAACCCACGGCGGTCAGTCGGTCGTCGGGCTGGGGACCTGCCCGGGTCCAGCGGGAAGGGTGAACGGCGAGTCGCCCTTGGTGGACTTGCTCCCGGCCTTGTCGTAGCCGGCGGGCGGAGTCAGGTCGAAGTGGCTCAGGTTCGCATCCGTGCGGGGTAGCCACTCGAAGGTGCTGACCTCTGACCTGTCGGTCACCTTCCCGCTCTTGTCGGCGACCGTCTTGTACGGCAGGAACGAGGTCGAGTCCACCCACAGTTCTGCGGTGTAGGCCGCCGTCCCCGCCGTCAACCGCAGGTGCACGGTGTCGCGCCCGTCCACCTTCTCCTGCCCCACGATCTCCAATTTGCCCCGGGCGAGCCAGGTCCGGATGCTCGCCGCGTCGTTCGGCACGAAGACCGTCCCGGTTGCCTTGTCCGGTGAGTCGACGAACTCGGAGTACGTCCGCTCGAGATGGCTGATCTGGGTGCCACGGTATTTACCGTCGGCGATGATCGTCACCAGCGTGGAGTCCGGGCTGCCGTCGCCCCGGAAGATGTCGACCCGGCGGCGTTCGGTCTGCTTGTCCTCCCAGGAGTCGATCCAGCCGCCCCGATAGGCGTCGTGCACCTTCACGACGTAGTCGTCCGCCTTGCCCAGCGCGGCCTGGGTCTGGTTGCTGACGTAGGTGACATCGCCCAGCTGCGACGGGTGGGACCCGTCCGTCGAGCTGGCGACGCCGCCCACCTGCCCGGTCCGGTCGGCCGTGCCCAGCACGACACCGCCGGCGGCGAGACCGGCCAGGGCGAAGGCGGTCGCGGTCGCGATCGCCGGACGGCGCAGATACCAGCGCTTCGCGGCCGGTCGTCGGTACGCGGTCCCGTTGAGGATCGCGTGCCGCATCCGGTCGGTCGCGTCGGTTCCAGGGCCGGTCAGGTCCTCGCGAAAGGCGACGAGCAGCTCGACGCCCGCGTTGTCAGATTCCACGTTGTCGTTCATCCGTTTTCCTCATTCGCAGCGGCGGACGGTGCGTAGTGGGCGGGCATCGCAAGGCGCAGGCGTGCCTTGGCCCGGTGAAGGCGGGAGCGGACGGTGCCCGGAGCCAGGCCGAGCGCGGATGCCAGCTCCGCATAGTCCAGACCGGCCCAGATGTGCAGCAGGAGCAGGTCACGTTGGTCGTGTGGCATCGCGGCGAGAGCGCCGGCCAGTGCCCGCGTGGCGGCCTCGGCGTCGAGCCGTTCGTCGGCCCGGTCGGCGAAGTTGTGCTGGCCGGAACCACTGAGTGGATCTCTGCCCGACTTCTCCAGTGCCCGCAGCCACCGCACCTCGGCGCGGTGGTAGTTCCGGAGCAGGTTGTTCAGGATGCCGAACAGCCACGGACGTGCATTGGGCATCGATGTGTCGTAACGGTCCCGTCGCGAGAACGCGATCAGGAACGTCTCGGCGACCAGATCCTCGGCGAGCTGCCGCCCGACCCGGCGGGAGCTGAAGTTGTACAGCCAACCGCCGTACCGCTCGAAGAGCTCCCCGAACAGTTCTGGCGCTCCCGTTACCAACAGCGAGTCGGAGCGCTCGGTCACAGTCATGTCCCGATGGCCCCCTGGTTCGACGGTGCGTTCATGCCCTGTTCTTGTCTGGCACCGCCGCCAGGTTCCGTCTTCCCGGTCCCACACCGTCGCGAGCGTCCCCGCGTCCTGCCGGCAGGTCGTCAGCGCCACGTGTCAGGGCGCACGGGGGAGGGTATCGCCGCAGTTCCGGGGGCTTTCCACCCGGCGCGGAAGGTCAGAGCAGGGTCAGTTGCTCGACGGCGAGAGCGGGCGGCGGCTCGGGCAGGCGGCGGTTGTCGCCCACCTCGCCCCGGAGCAGCCCGTGGCGACGGGAGGCGATCCGCACCCGGGCGGTCAGCTCCCGCTGGTACGCCTGCGGGGCGTACGCGCCCGAGCGGTACAGCTCGCGGTAACGGGCGACGAGGTGCGGGTGCTCCCGAGCGAGCCACTGGGCATACCACTCGCGGGCGCCAGGCCGCAGGTGCAGCGCCAGCGGGGTCACGCTCGTCGCTCCGGCGGCGGCGATCGCCGAGACCGTGGCGTCGATCGACTCCTCACCGTCGCTGAGGCCGGGCAGGATCGGCGCCATCAGCACCCCGACGGAGAAGCCGGCGTCGGTGAGCCGGCGGACCGCGTCGAGCCGTCGGCTCGGGTGCGGCGTGCCCGGCTCGACGCTACGCCAGAGCCCGTCGTCGACGAAGCCCACCGAGAAGGAGATGCCGACGCTCGTCACCTCGGCCGCCTGACGCAGCAGGGGCAGGTCGCGCAGGATCAGCGTGCCCTTGGTGAGGATCGAGAACGGGTTGGCGAAGTCCCGCAGGGCCGCGATGATCTGCGGCATCAGCCGGTAACGACCCTCGGCACGCTGGTAGCAGTCGACGTTGGTGCCCATCGCGACGTGCGCACCCCGCCACTTCGGCGCGGCCAGCTCGCGCCGTACCAACTCACCGGCGTTGACCTTGACGATCACCTGCCGGTCGAAGTCCACACCCGCATCGAAGTCGAGGTAGGTGTGAGTGTTTCTCGCGAAACAGTAAACACAAGCATGACTGCATCCACGGTACGGATTGATGGTCCACTCGAAGGGGACGCGGGACTGGCCCGGCACCCGGTTGAGGATGGACTTGGCCCGCACCTCGTGGAACGTCATCCCGGCGAACTCGGGGGTGTCGAAGGTGCGGACGACGGCGCCGGGCAGCGCCAGCGGCAGGGGTGGCGTCGCTGGCGCTGCCCTCTCGGGGTCTCCCTCGACCGGGGGAGCGGTGAGGTTGTCCCAGCGCATGGGCACTATTCGAACACGTGTACGAGGTCTGCGCAAGTGACCCGCCGGACACCCGTGCGTGATCGTCGCTCGCACGGGGGAGGATGGACCCATGGAGAGGTCGACCTTCGTCTACGACGGTGACTGCGCGTTCTGCACGACCTGTGCGGAGTTCATCGAACGCCGGATCCCCACCGGCGCGCGGGTGGTGCCCTGGCAGTTCGCCGACCTGGACGCGCTCGGCCTCACCGTGGTCGAGTGCGAGGAGGCCGTGCAGTGGGTCGGCGCGGACGGCTCCCGCGCCGCCGGCCCGGACGCCATCGCGAAGCTGCTGACCGACAGCGGTCCGGTGTGGCGGGTGGCCGGCGCGGGTCTGCGGTTCCCGCCGGTGCGCGCGCTGGCCTGGCCGGTGTACCGCTGGGTAGCCCGCAACCGCCACCGCCTGCCGGGCGGCACGGCGGCCTGCTCGCTCCCGCAGGAGGCGCGGGAACGCCTCTACGGCCCGAGCGGTCGCCCGACCGCCGGCGCCTGATCACCCACCCGGGCCCGATCATCGAGCCGGGCCGGATCGGGCGGCGTGGACGTCGGCTCGGCGTCCACCGGGCCCCGTCCGGCGAGCCGGCGTGCCCACACCAGCGGTCGCACCCGTTCCAGGGGCAGGAAGCTGGTCATCGCGGCCAGGTGTGGCGCGAACGAGATCGTGATGGTCGCGATGGTCACCACGTGGAACGAGTAGAAGAAGCCGACCATGGCCACTCGCCAGCGGGCCGGTAACAGGAACACCACGGGGCTGAGCAGCTCGAAGGCCACGATGCCGAACTGGGCGACGATCAGCAGGTACGGCACCTGGGCGATGAGGTCGGCCAGGTCGGTGCCGCGTCGGATGATGGCCCGGGCCAGCACCGAGCCGGTCAGCCAGTCCAGACCGCCGAAGCGCAGCTTGGCCCAGGCGGCCAGGAAGTACGTGCAGATGACCGCGATCTGGGTGACGCGCAGGGCCCAGCCGCCGGCCTCCGTGCGGGTGGTGTCGCCGTGGCGGGCCCGGCCGGCGGTGGGCAGCACGGCCAGCGCGACGAGCAGGCCGAACCGGTCGTGGTCGACCTTTCCGTAGCTCATCGCGATGATCATCCACTCGAGGTACAGCGCGCAGACCGTCCAGCCGAGCAGCCGGGGTGCCCGGCCGGTCGCGGCGAGCAGGGCGGCGAGCAGGAGCCCCCAGAAGATCACCGCGACGACCGTCGGCGTCGGGGTCGGCAGCGGGAGCAGGCGGCCGATCAACAGCGGCTGGTACAGCTCGCCGGGCACACTGGCTCTGGTGCGTACCCATGGGGTGAAGACCACCAGGTCGGCGGCGACGAAGAGGTAGATCAGGGTCCGGAACGCGGCGATCCGTCCGCGGGGCACCGCCTCGGTCAGCCAGCGGGTCATCGGGAGACCTGCCAACGGACGATCGTCTCGTCGGTGTGCCGCCCCGTGGGCCGGCCGGCGCGGATGCCGTGCCATCGGATGACGATGCGGACCTCGACCAGCGCGGAGGCGTCCGGGTGACGTTCGGCGTACGCGTCGGCGACCTCGGCGAGCAGCGCGGGGTCGGTCGCGTACCGGTCCTGCTGGCCCTCGATCTCGGCGCGGCGGATGCCGGTCGCGTCCTGGTCGAGGTCGACCACCGCTCCGGCGCTGTTGACGCCCTCCACCCGGGTGTCCGGGGCGGGGGCGTTCGGCGGGTTCGAGGTGGCGTACATCCGGAACGGGCCGAATGGGAAGTCGTCGTCGCTACCCCAGAACGTGCCCAACAGCAGCAGGACGAGACCGAGTGCGGTCACGCCCAACCGGGTCGTGCGCCCACGGGTGGTCAGGGTCTCCATCGGGTGGTGACGATACGGGATCTACCGGCCGTCTCGGGTCCCACCGACGGTCAGTTCCGCCTGCCCGGGTCGGTGATCATGGGCGGCTGTCGGGATATGACGAAAGGCCGGGCCCGAACCGGGCCCGGCCTTCGCGTGCCGTCGCGGGGACGGCTCAGTGGTTGTGCTCGGCCAGCTGCTTGCGGACGTCGTCCATGTCCAGAGCCTCGACCTGCTCGATCAGGTTCTCCAGGGCGGACTCGGGAAGGGCGCCCGGCTGGGCGAAGACGATGACGCCGTCGCGGATCGCCATGATCGTCGGGATCGACCGGATGTCGAACTTCGCGCCCAACTCCTGCTGGGCCTCGGTGTCGACCTTGCCGAACACGATGTTCTGGTGCTTCTCCGAGGAGCGCTCGTAGACCGGGGCGAACCGCTTGCACGGACCACACCAGTCGGCCCAGAAGTCGACCAGGACGATGCCGTCGTTGCCGGTCACCTCGTCGAAGTTCGCCGAGGTCAGCTCAACGGTTGCCATTGCACTCTCCGATCACCGCGGGTTGTCTGCGTCCCGTAGAACCAGGGCTGACCGTATCGAATTCCCGGGCCGGTGCGCGCGAAACGTACGCGGGGCTGCGCGGGGACCCTGACGAGCATCGAGCGTTGTGAGTTCATCTCGTCCTGCGGAACGCAAGTGCATGACGCACTTGCGTGACCTGCGGTAATGGGAGCGTTTCCAGGGAGATCCACCCGATCGAGCGCTACGAATCGGTAACTTGAGCCCTGACAAGGAGGTATCCGGCCTGCGGAGATCGCTGATCAACCTCGCCTTCGTCACCGAGAGTAGTGTTACGAAAAGATAAATGTGACCGCGATCTCTGTTGAAGTTACGGCACCGTAGGGCAGAATTCCTCACATCAGAGCGTGGGCGGCGGGTGCCGGGGAGGGCCCCGCCGCTCATTGCGTCTCCCCCCGGGTGAGTGACCGGTGTGACATTTCCGCCGAGGTCCCGCCCCGACCGTCGCCTTAACCAGCGGTAAGGCATGCTGTGCCGAACTCCATCGCCGCCCGTCGAAGGGGACCAGGATGCAGTTCGGCCGCTACTACGAGGAGTTCGAGGTCGGCGCGGTCTACCGGCACTGGCCGGGCAAGACCGTCACCGAGTACGACGACCACCTCTTCTGCCTGCTCACGATGAACCACCATCCGCTGCACCTGGACGCGCACTACGCCGAGACGTCCAGCCAGTTCGGGCGCAACGTCGTGGTCGGCAACTACATCTACTCGCTGCTGCTCGGCATGTCGGTGCCCGATGTCAGCGGCAAGGCCATCGCCAACCTGGAGGTGGAGTCGCTGCGCCACGTGGCGCCCACCTTCCACGGCGACACCATCTACGGCGAGACGACGGTGCTCGACAAGCGGGAGTCCGGCTCCAAGCCCGACCGGGGCGTGGTCTCGGTGGAGACCCGGGGCTACAACCAGGACGGCACCATGGTCTGCGTCTTCCGCCGCCGGGTCATGGTCCCCAAGAAGGAGTACGCGGCCAGCGCCGTGCCGGACGGGGTGGACCCGGAGCGGCCCAGCTTCCCCACGCCGCGCTGAGCGCGCCCGCCGGGTCGCCCGCCGGAGCAGGGCACCATCGGGCAACAGGTTCTGGCGGTGGCGGCCCTGGTCCCGTTTTCGGGGCTTATGCTGACGCCGGAGGTTCCGATGAGCCACTCCGTCGCCGGAGAGCCGCCCTCTGCCGGCCGCCGTGCCGCACCCTTGACCACCGCCGTCTACTCCGCCGCCGAGTGGGATCTGCTCACCAGCCTGCCCGCTCGGGTCCTCGTGGCCGCCGCCGCGCCCGGCGCCGGCCGCCCGGAGCGCGGGGTGGAGGCGGGCCTGGCCGGCCTGGACGCGGTGGCCGCCGGCCGCGGGTTCGACAGCGATCTGGTCCGTGCCGTGGTCGCCGCGATCTACGCCCGGCACGACGGCGCGCCGGCGCCCGCCGAGCGGCTCACCGATCTGGTGGACCTGCTGGCCGCGTGTCGGGCGGCGGCCCGGGTGCTGCGTCGGCGTGCCGATCCGGCCGACTCGGCGGCGTACCGCCAGTGGGTGCAGTCGGTCGCGGCCCGCGTCTGCCGGGCGGTGCCCGGCCTCGACGGGCATCCGGCCAGCCCGGCGGACCGGCGCTTCCTGGACCGGCTCGGTGACGCGCTCGGCCTGGGCTGAGATCGCAGGGCGCCGGGGTGGCCGTACTCTCTGATGACCGTGACCGACGACCAGCTTGAGGTGGGTGTGGGCCCCTGGCCGGGGGACCTGCCCGAGGATCCGCGCTACGACCCGCAACTGCTGGCCGAGGGCGATCGGCGCAACGTCGTCGACCGCTACCGCTACTGGCGGCACGAGGCGATCGTCGCCGACCTGGACCGGCGGCGGCACGGCTTCCACGTCGCCATCGAGAACTGGCAGCACGACTTCAACATCGGCACGGTGGTACGCAACGCCAACGCGTTCAACGCCGCCGAGGTGCACATCGTCGGTCGGCGTCGGTGGAACCGACGCGGCGCGATGGTGACCGATCGCTACCAGCACGTCCGGCACCACGAGACGATCGAGGCGTTCGTCGTCTGGGCGGCGGAACGGCGGCTGCCGGTGCTCGGCATCGACAACCTGCCCGGTTCCCGGCCGATCGAGACCGCCGTCCTGCCGCGTGACTGCGTGCTGCTGTTCGGCCAGGAGGGCCCCGGCCTGTCCGCGCCCGCGCGGGCCGCCTGCGCCCAGCTCCACTCCATCGCCCAGTACGGCTCCACGAGGTCCATCAACGCGGGAGTGGCCAGCGGCATCGCCATGCACGCGTGGATCCGGACGCACGCCGGCCCTCCGCCGGACTGACCGTCGCCCCAACGGCGCGATCGGCGTTCCGGCTTGACGTGCCGGCGCTACGGGGTGACGGTGGGGATGTGAGTGTCGCGGTGAGTTGTCCGAGATGCGGGGGCCCGGTACGGGCGCCGGATCTGATGCACACCGAGTCGAGGTGCCTGCGCTGCGGACCCGTGCCGCCGCTGCACGTGCCCGAACACATCGGGGCGGAGATCGTCGCGAGCGTGGTGGAACGGATCACCGCGGCTCCCGGTCCACCCGGGACACCGCTGTGGTGCCCGTGGCCGCTGCCGCCCGGTTGGACCCTCACCGGCGTGGCGTACGCCGGGGACGACCGCACCGGCGTGCGGGCGACGGCGGTGGCCTGCGCGGGGCCCGCGCCGCTCGACGACGGCCCGGCGGATCTGGTCTTCGTGGCCGAGGAGCCGGGCGTGGGCCTGGGTACGCGACTCGCCGGCCTGGCCGGCCCCGATCCCGGACCGGAGCTTGTCGACGCGCTGACCGACCCCGGCCCCGGGCACCCCGAGCACGTCGGGCAGGCCAGGATCAGGGTCGGCGGGCACCCGACTCCACTGTGGTTGGTGAATTCTCCGACGGATCGAAGCGCGTACGCCGGCGAGGCTCGGGGAATGTGGCTACATGCGATAGCCTGGCCGGCGAGTGCGGGTCATCTGCTCGCGGAGGATGTCGTGTTACACGACCTGACCGAGTGGACTCCGCCCGAACTCGTGTACGGCGCACCGTCCCCGTACCTGTCCGGGAGAGCTTGACATCTCTTCCGGGTTGACGGAGAACGGACGCAGATATTCACTGTACGACACCACACTGATACTCTGGGTGCCGCTGCGGTAATGGGACCCGGCGCCGCGCGAGAGGATGGCCCGCCATGGTCAAGAAGGTCCTCACCTGGGCCGGAATCGCATTCTTGATCTTCTTCGTCGCCTATCGGCCAAACTCTGCGGCTGATGTGTTCAAGTCGCTGGGCGGCGGGATCATGGACATCGCCCAGGGGTTCGGCGACTTCTTCACCAGCCTCGTCGCCTAGCCGCCGATGGGCAGCCCCTCCGGTCCACCCTTCGACCCGGACGACCCCGACCGGGACCGTCGCGAGCGCGACACCGAGCCGATTCCGCGGATCGGGCCCGATGACGGCCCGGGCTACGGCGCCGGCGCCGGCCTGTCCGACGGGCCATCCCTTTCGGACGACGTCGGCTACGGTGACGGGCCCGGCTATGCGGGCGAAGGGCGGTCCGGTCGGGCCTGGATCCGCGATCCCGACGCCGCCAACCAGCCGCCGCAGATCTCCGAGGAGGAGCTGGCGGGTCTGCGCGCCGACGCCATGGGGTCGACGCCCCGACGGGTCCTCCCGTTGGAGGACGAGCCCAGCTCGCTGGTCGCCCGGTACCTCTTCCCCACCGAGCGTTACCGGGGCGAGTGGAAGCGGCACTGGATCCACCTCACCAACCCGCTCCTGATCGGCGTCGCGGCGACCTTCGTGCTCGGTTACCTGTCCGGCTTTCTCGCGGGGCGGAGCGTGGGCGCGTTGACGACCATCGCGGTGCTGCTCTGGTTCGCCGTCATGGGCTGGGTGGCGTGGAAGGTCGCCGACTGGTGGTACGACCGGTTCATCCTGACCAACAAGCGGGTCATGGTGGTCAACGGGATCGTCACCCGCAAGGTCGCCATGATGCCGCTGGTCCGGGTCACCGACATGAAGTACGAGCAGACCCCGACGGGCCGGGCGCTCAACTACGGCACCTTCGTGCTGGAGTCCGCGGGCCAGGAGCAGGCGCTGCGGGAGATCAAGAATCTGCCCAACCCGAATGAGCTCTACCTACGGGTCGTCGAAGAGATGTACGAGCCGCAGGCGGTCGAGGCGCGGTTGGGCAAGGAGGCCGACGAGGCCAAGGCCGACGACGGCGCGTGAAGGTTTTCGTCCGAACATCGGAGCAAGTGCGCACCTTTCGTCATGGACCGAAACGCCGCTGACGTGGCACTCTTCCAGGACGGTTTGGGTGCGGAGGTGTGTGGTGGCGAGCAGGGATCCCCTGGAGGAGGAGTTTCGCGAGTTCGTCGCGGCTCGCTCCGCCGCCCTGCTTCGTACCGCGTATCTGCTCTCCGGCGACTGGGCGACAGCCGAGGACCTGCTCCAGACGGCGCTGACGAAGACCTACCTCGCGTGGAAGCGGCTCGGCGGGATCGAGGCGGTCGAGCCGTACGCCCGGCGTGTGATGGTCAACACGTCGACGAGTTGGTGGCGGCGGCGCTGGCACGGTGAGCGCCCCACTGAGGTGCTGCCCGAGCGCCCCGGCCTCGACGAGATCGAGCGGCAGCTCGACCGCGACCTGCTCTGGCGGCACCTCAAGGAGTTGCCCAGCCGGCAGCGGGCGGTGCTCGTCCTGCGCTACTACGAGGACCTGTCGGAAGCGCAGACGGCGGCCCTGTTGGACATCTCGCCGGGAACGGTGAAAAGCCAGGCATCCAGGGCGCTGGCCACGTTGCGCCGCCGCATGGGCGCCGACGCTCCGGATCTGGGCGCCGAGCCGACCGGGACCGGCACCGCCTCGCGGCGCGGCCGCGACGCGGCTGCCCCCGCTCCCGAGAGGCTGCCCGACCCGGCGGGACTGCCGAGGCGGTCCCGTCCGGTTCGGTCGGAGGGATGGCCGCAGCCCGCCCTGCGGCAACGCCGCATCCCAACGTCGGTCGGGCCGCGCCCCGGCCGGTCGCGCCGCGCCCGTCCGCGCCCCATCCGATCGCCCCGGCGCTCGACCTGCCCACCGCTTCGGTGGCCGTGCCTGTCGGCACCGGCCCCGGAGAGCAGCAGTGAACGTCTTTCCGCGGCTCCCCGACAACCTCACGGGCGGCCTGCGGCGTCCTAATCAGGTGCGACGTGACCAGCTCGAAGGTGCGGTGCGGGAGGCTCTCTCGCGCCAGGTCGCCGTCCCCCGTCCACTGACCGCCGACCCGGCCGGTCAGGCCATCCGACGCGCCAACCGGATCCGACGGCGGCGTGCCGGAGTCGGTATCGCGCTCGGGGTGGTCACCACCGTGCTGATCGGCGCCGGCATGACACACCTCTCCGGCGGCTCCGACCAGCAGGGGCCGCCCATCGTCGTCATCGGTGACCCGGACCTGTCGGCCCAACCGCTCGCCACGGCCAGCGCCGCCCCGCCTCCGACCTCGTCGAAGGCGCACGCCGACGTACTCTTCGCCGGCGCCTTGATCGACGCCGACGGCAAGCGTCTGGCGCTGCCCGGCGTCGGCCCCGCCGAACTCGCGCACCGGCTGCCCAACGGCACGGGTCTGCTGGTGGTCGGAGCGCCCACCGCCGCCGGGCGCTCCCTCTGGGTCGCCCAGGACGACGGCCTGGTGCAGGTGCTGCTGGCCGGCGCTGGTCAGATCGTTCTCGCCCCCGACGGCACGCAGGTCGCCTGGCGGGACGGCGAGGACCTGCTCGTGGCGGGAGTCGTCGGCACCCAGCTCATCGGCACGGTGCGTATCGCGGTCCCGGACAGCGCGCAACCCGTCCGGTTCGTCGGCAGCAGCCTGCTGGTCCGACTCGATCCGACCCGGCCGGGTCACGTCCTGTGGCGGCCCGGCGCGGACAAGCTGACCGAGGTGCCCGAGCAGGACACCCTGAACGTCTACGGTTCGCTGCCGGACGGGCGGCTGGTCAGCCAGGTGCCGGCGAACTCGGCGGACGAAACGTGCCTGGCGATCGTCGATCCGAAGCGGGCCACGAAAGCGGCACGTACCGCCTGCGGCAGCCACTTGAGCCCGGACGGCGTCGGCGGGATGTCCGACGACGGACGGTGGCTCCTGATGAACGGGAAGGTCGGGTCGACCGACCGCTCCCTGCTGGTCGACCTGGAGCGGCTGGGTACGACGCTGGACGCCGTACCCGTCGGCCCCGCGGTGAGCGGCACGGTCGCCTGGACGAGCGACTCGGACGTCGCCTACGTCGACAGCTCCGGCTGGCTGGTCCGGGTGAACGTCAAGCGGGTCCGTGGCGGCGAACAGGCCGAGCCGGTACCCGTGGCCGGCCTCGATCCCGGCGACCGGCCGGTCCTGGTCAGCGGCTCCTGACGCCGCCGGGGGGTCGGCCGGCTCGCCGGGCCGGGGCGCCGGGGACCGCCGCCACCTACGCGAGTCTGCTTCGGGTCCGCTCGGTAGCGTCGGGGGTGACCTCGCGTACCGGCTCCGCGCCCCGGATCGACCTGCACGCCCACTCGACCGCCAGCGACGGCACGCTGACGCCGGCCGAACTGGTGCGTGCCGGCGCGGACGCCGGTCTGGACGTGCTGGCCATCACCGACCACGACACCACCGCGGGCTGGGCGCCGGCCGTACGGGCGTTGCCGCCCGGCCTGCTCCTGATCCGGGGCGCCGAGCTGTCCTGCCGCTGGGAGGGTGCGGATCCGGCGATCCCGCTGCACCTGCTGGCCTACCTGTTCGACCCGGAACACCCGGAGCTGGTAGCCGAGCTGGCCCGGGTGCGGGCCGCCCGCGAGGAGCGTGGTGAGCGGATCGTGGCGCTGCTGCGCGCCGACGGCATCGACGTGAGTTGGCCGGAGGTCCTCGCCGGCGCGGCCGGCGGGACGGTCGGTCGCCCGCACATCGCGCAGGCGCTGATCCGCGCCGGCCTGGTCGCCGACACCCGCGCGGCGTTCGGCCCGGACTGGCTGGGTGAGCGGTACCGGCTGCCGAAGGAGGACATCGACGTCTTCCGGGCGGTCCGGCTGGTCCGGGCCGCCGGGGGCGTACCGGTGTTCGCCCATCCCCGGGCCACCCGACGTGGCCGGGTGGTGCCCGACGAGCTGATCGCCGAGCTGGCCGCCGCCGGGCTGGCCGGGCTGGAAGCCGACCACGAGGACCACAGCCCGGCCGAACGGGCGCACGTCCGGGCGCTCGCCGCCGAGCTGGACCTCCTGGTCACCGGCTCCTCCGACTTCCACGGCACCCACAAGACCGTCCGGCTCGGCGCGTTCACCACCGGAGTCGAGGCGTACGAGCGAATCGTCGCCGCCGGGGTGACCGAGGTCGCTTCGGCCTGATCCGCGTATTTCGCCCACCGTGGCGCGGCTAGGTTGCTCACGTGGATCTGAAGCTGTTCGGCGAGGTTTTCGTGACCCTGCTGGTGATCACCGACCCCCCGGGCATGATGCCGATCTTCCTGGCGCTGACCGGGCCGCTGCCCGCGCGCGACCGTAACCGGGCGGCGTGGCAGGCCGTCGCGCTCGCTCTCGGTGTGATCGTGATCTTCGCGGTGGCCGGGCAGACGTTGCTCGACTACCTGCACGTGGACCTGCCCGCGTTGCAGGCCGCCGGTGGGCTGCTGCTCGTCCTGGTCGCCCTGGAGCTGCTGACCGGCAAGGCCGACGATCCCAGCCAGCAGGTCACCTCGAACATCGCGCTGGTGCCGCTGGGTACCCCGCTGCTGGCCGGACCGGGCGCCATCGTGGCGACCATGCTCTTCGTCCAGCAGGCCGACGGGTTCGGCGACTACACCGCGATCGCCGCGGCGATCCTCGCCGTCATGGTCGCCGTGTGGATCGTGCTGCGCTTCTCCGGCGGCATCGTCAAGATCCTGCGCCCCGGAGGCATCGAGGTGCTGACCCGGATCGCCGGCCTGCTCCTTGCCGCGATCGCCGTCCAGCTCATCGCCGACGCGGTGGCCGCCTTCGTCACGCACTACGTGAACATGACCTGACCGGGACAGTCCGGATGTCGGGGGTTGATGGCAGGATCGCAGGCGTGCGACGAGCCTCTTCATCCGGACGATCCGCCGCTGGCGGTCGGACCCCTCAGCAGCGTCCCGGCGGCGCCGAGCAGCTCGGTTTCGAGGGGATGCCGGAGCGTCTGTTCGTCTGCACCCCGAGCAAACTCGGTACGTACGCCGACTGCCCCCGCCGCTACCGCTACTCCTACGTCGACCGTCCCGCACCGCAGAAGGGCCCGCCCTGGGCCCACAACTCGCTCGGCGCCAGCGTG
The DNA here is from genome assembly GCF_050942905.1 of Micromonospora sp. CA-246542. Taxonomy (NCBI): domain Bacteria; kingdom Bacillati; phylum Actinomycetota; class Actinomycetes; order Micromonosporales; family Micromonosporaceae; genus Micromonospora; species Micromonospora sp. CA-246542. Next base: position 747,435 of record NZ_CP192040.1, read on the forward strand.
CACACCGCCCTGAAGAACTGGTACGCGTTGCCCGCCGACCGACGCCGCCCCGAGGCGTTGGCCACCCTGCTCAAGGGCACCTGGGTCCGTGAGGGCTACCGCGACGACGAGCAGGAGCGGGCCGCCTACCGGCGGGCGCTGAGCTGGCTGGAGGCGTACGTCGAGACGTTGGAGCCGGAGGCCGACCCGCTCGGTGTCGAGCGGGTGGTGGCGGTCAAGACCGCCGTCCTGGCCTTCAACGGCCGCACCGACCGCATCGACTCCCGGCCCGGTCCGGAGGGTCCGGAGCTGGTGATCGTCGACTACAAGACGGGCCGCACCGGGCTGGACGCCGACGACGCCCGGGGCTCGCAGGCGCTGGCTCTCTACGCGTACGCGGCCGAGCGGGTGTTCCGCCGGCCGTGCCGCCGGGTCGAGCTGCACCACCTGCCGACCGGCACGGTCGCCGGTCACGACCACACCGTCGAGTCGCTGGCCCGCCAGTTGTCCCGCGCGGAGGACACGGCCCGCGACATCATGGCCGCCGAGCGGGTCGTCGCCGACGGCGGTGACGCCGACGAGGCGTTCCCGGTCGCGCCCGGGCCGCGCTGCGGCTGGTGCGACTACCGGCGGCACTGTCCCACCGGAGCGCAGACCCCGGGCAAGGAGCCGTGGGCGGCCGTGGAGCGAACCGTCGAGGGCTGATCGCGTCCGTCGGCCAGCTCGACGCGACGCGCGTGCGGTCGGTCAGCCGGCCAGCGCCGCTCGATCGGCCGCACGTTGCTTCGCGGCCTGAATCAACGGCCCGTCCAGGTAGCGACGGGGCACCGCGCCGAGCGCCAGTCGCAGCGCGCGAACGCTGAGATCCGCCGACAACTCGGTGGTGGGCAGCCCCAACCCGCCGTACATCCGCCGGGCCCACGGGGGAAGCAGCGCGAGCGCGGTTCCGGCGATCCCGAGGTACGCCCACCGTGGCGGACCGAGGTTGAGGCCCAGCCGGGCCGGCAGACCGAGCTTCCACGGCAGCGGTGGGGCGGTGAGGAACAGCGCCGTCTCGGCGGCTTCCCGGGTCATCCGCAGCTCCGGCCGAACGGCACGGTAGTAGTCCTGGACCTCGGCGGCGGTGCCCGGCACCGTGGCCGGGTCCAGCCCGACGAGGGCGGCCGACCGACGTTGCTCGGTGTAGTAGCCGTCAACCTCGTCATCGGTGAGCGGCAGACCGGCCCGGCGGGCGGTGCTGAGGAACGACTCGACCTCGGTGACGTGGACCCAGCGCAGCAGGGCCGGATCGTCGATCCGGAACTCCTCGCCGGTGGCGGGGTCGGTGGCCCGCAGTCGGGCGTGCAGTCGACGCAGCCGCGCGCCGGCCTGCTCCGCGTCGAGAGTCGTGCCGTAGACGGTGGTCTCCACGTAGGTGGCCGTGCGGACCAGCCTTCCCCACGCGTCCGTGCGGTAGTTGCTGTTCTGCGCGACGCCGGCCATGGCGCGCGGGTGCAACGCCTGGAGGTAGAGCGAGCGCAGGCCGGCGACGATCAGGATCGGCTCCTCGTGCACCTTCCACGTGACCGAACCCGGACCGAAGAGGCCGAGGTCATCGGAGTCCACCGACCAAGCGTGCCACGGCCGGCGCGTCGGTGCCGGCCAGCACGGCGGGCCGGGGTTCCGGCGACGGGGAGCAGGTCAGCCGTCGGCGGCGCGGCGCGACTGACAGCTCGGGCAGAGACCCCAGAAGGTCACCTCCGCCTCGTCCACCTCGAAGCCGTGTGCGACGCCCGGATCCAGGCAGGGTGCGCTGCCCACCGCGCAGTCGATGTCGGCGATCTCGCCGCAGCCCCGGCAGACCACGTGGTGGTGGTTGTCGCCGACGCGTGCCTCGTACCGGGCGGGGCTGCCGGCCGGCTCGATCCGGCGGGACAACCCGGCCCTGCTCAGCGCCCCCAGCACGTCGTAGACCGCCTGGGTGGAGACGGAGTCGAGGCGTTCCCGGACCCGCCGGGTGATCTCGTCGACCTCCAGGTGGCCACCGTCGGCGAGGACATCCAGCACCGCCAGGCGCGGTCGGGTGACGCGCAGCCCCCGCGATCGCAGCAGTTCCTCACCTCTGGACACGCGCCAATGACAGCACGCGCGACCAGCGACGACAACAGTCGGCCGGGGGCGGTGGTCACGAACACAGCTCGTAGAGATCGATCCCGGCACTGAACCTCATCAGCGTCGTGCGCGTGTCTTTCGGGGGAGAGCCCGGGGACGACCGGCGGTTCGTACGTACGCTGGCGATCCCGGGACCGTGATCCGCCTGGAGGTGTCGATGTTCGAGAAGATCCTGGGTCTACCGACACACGTCTTCGTCGTGCACGCGATGGTGGTCTTCGTCCCCCTGCTGGCGGTGCTGGCCATCGCGTACGTGGGGCTGCCACGCTGGCGGCACCGACTGGACTGGGCGCTGGGCATCCTCGCCGTGGTGACGCCGGTGACCGCCTTCGTGGCCGTCGAGTCCGGTGAGGCGTTCACCGACGCCCTGGTCGCCCGGGGCTACCAGGGGCAGATCCTCGACCAGATCTTCGAGCACTCGCGCTACGGCGACATCCTCTTCCGGATCGTGGTGCCGCTGGGGATCGTGGCCATCGCGCTGCTCGTGGCGACCAGCGGACACCCCCGGGTGCCACGGCTGCCGGCCCTGGTGACGCCGGTGCTCGCGGTGGCCGCCGTCGCGCTGTCGCTCGCTGCCCTGGTCTACGTCGCTCTGACCGGTCACTCCGGTGCCGAGGCCGTCTGGGGCACCACTCTCTGACGCCGTCGGCCGGGCGGGGGCGGCCGGTGGCGCGGTGGTCAGAAGAGGATCCGCGAGCAGAGCAGGCAGACGAGGGCCACCAACACCACGGCGGCAGCGGCCCCGAAACCGTAGGTGACCCGCTGCGACCGCTGCTCCGCCACGTCCAGGGCGGCCGTGTCCTGAGGTGGCAGGCGTCGCGGCGGCGCCGGCTCCAGGTGTACGGGGGGACGCCAGCCCGCCGGCGGCGGCACGCTCGGGGTGGCCCCGCATACGCGTCGGTGGTTGGTGTGGCCGGCGGCGGTTGGTCCGCCGGGGGACCGTCGCCGGTCCCGGGCCGACGCCAGTAGTCGTCCGGGGTGCTGCCACCGCTGGGGGTCGTCACGCCGTCCGAGGCTACCAACGGAGCCGGCGGCCTGCGCTAGTGTTGCCGCTCGTGAGCACCGAGGACCCCGGCGCCGCGGTCGCGCGCGGCGATGACGACCGCACCGTCGACCTGAGCGACGACTTCGTGGTGCTGCCCGAGCAGACCTCGGACGACACCGACCACGGCTGGGGCGAGCGCAGCGGAGGAAACGACGACTGGCTCCTCGCCCAACGCCCTCCGCACTGGGACTGAACCCCGGACGGGATGGACCGCGCCCGGGGTTCAGCGGCGCATCGCCGACGTGGCGGTCTGCGGCCGAGCGGAATCAGGACGCCGAGCTGGCCGCCGCCTTGCCGCCGCCCGACCCACCGGACGACGAGGACGACCCGGACGACGAGGACCCGGACGACGACGAGGACGTTGAGGACGTCGACGACGACGAGCCGGAGTCCCCACCCGAGGACGAGGACGACTCGGACTTGGCCGGCTTGGTCGCGCCGCCGGCCGACGTCTCCGAGCCGGACGCGCGGGAGTCGGTGCGGTAGAAGCCCGAGCCCTTGAAGACGACGCCGACGGAGTTGAAGACCTTGCGCAGCCGCCCCTGACACGCCGGGCACTCGGTCAGCGGCTCGTCAGAGAAGGACTGCACCGCCTCGAGCTGGTGACCGCACGCGGTGCAGGCGTACTGGTACGTAGGCACGTTCTCCTCCGGTATCTGGACTCGGCCAGTTGGCACTCGACGTATTCGAGTGCCAATGGTGCGTCATTCGGGCCGGGTTCGTCCAGCGGACGTGTGGGGCGCGACACCCTGCGCCGTACCCGGGCCGCCATCAAGCGTACGCATTCCGCCGGAGGGGGTGACCACCGCGCGGACCGGACGGTCATGCGGCTCGGTGGGCAGCGCCTCGACCAGCTCACCGTCGTGCAACGGCACCACGGTCAGGCCCGCCGTGGGCACCCGGGCCAGCGCCCGATCGTAGGAGCCTCCGCCGCGGCCCAGCCGCCGACCGTGGTGGTCGACGGCGAGCGCCGGCACGACCACCAGTTCCGCGCCGGAGACGGCGGCCACGCCGAGGCGGGGGCCGACCGGCTCCCGGATGCCACGGCCGGCGGCGGCCAGCGCGTGCGGACCGGTGTACACCGCCCAGTCCAGGTCGAGATCCGCGCGGAGCACCGGAAGCAGCAATTCGCCCTCGGCCGGTAACGCCCCGCGCAACACCTCCGCGAGGTCGGCCCCGCCCGGCTCGGAGCCGACCGGCACGTACGCCGTCATCCGGCGCGGGCGCAGCCGGCGTACCAGGGCGACCAGCTCGGCCTGGACGCGCCGGGCGGCTGCGGCGCGCGCCGCGTCGTCCAGGGCCCGACGGTGGGCGAGCAGCCGCCCCCGGGCGTCCCGCTTCGTCACACGGGTCACTTCCGCTTCATCAGAAAAATCTGACACGCAACACTCCTGACGCAACGCCACTCCCACGGTTGCTCTGTGTCAGCATCGCAAGCAACGGAGGCGGAACTTCCGGGGGGACCGAGTGACGCTACGCGGGCGGTTGACGGCAGCCTTCCTCGTGGTGGTGCTCGGCCCGGTCCTGCTCGGCGCGTTCTTCGTCGCCTCCACCGTCACGGCCGTCGACCGCACCCGGTCCACCGAACGCCTCGCCGTGGCGGCGTCCGCGGTGCGTACCTCGGTCGACGCGCTCTGCCAGCAGCTACGTGCCGCCGCCGACGCGGTCGCCCTCACCGGTGATCCGGCGGTCGTCGCCGGCCAGCTCATCGGCCGGGGGCTGGCCGCTGCGGTGCAGGTCAGCGACGTGGGCGGCCGGGTCACGTACGTCTCGCCGGGCGCGCCGCCGACACCCTGGCGGGACTGCTCCGAGCCGGTCACCGCGACGTCCGGTCCGGTCCGCGCGCTGGCGGCCCACGTCGACCGGCGGGACACGGCCGGCGCACTGCTGGGCAGTGTGGCCGCCGCGCAGTTCGTCGACCCGGCCTTCGTGGCCCGGCTGGCGGCCGTGAGCGGAGTCGCGGTCACGCTGCTCGACGGCGGCGCGAGCGCCGCCCGGTTCACCCACACCACCGAGTCCCGCGAGGTACGCGACGGGGTGCTGGCCGCCGCCGGCCACACCGCCGGCGGGCGGGTCACCGAGACCACGAAGGGCCGGTACGTGCGCCGGGTCGGACCGTCGGTGGGCCAGCCGCTGCCGCTGGTCCTGTCGGTGCCGAGCACCAGGCCACCGGGCCTGCACGTCACGCTGGCCGGCGTGGTCGTCCTGGCCGGGCTGCTCGCCGTGCTGACCGCGTGGCGGCTGGCCCGGGTGACCACCCGGCCCCTGGCGGAGCTGGCCGGTGCGGTCGACCGGGTGGCGCACGGCGACCTGACCGCCCGGGTGCCGGTGCGCGGCCGGGACGAGCTGGGCCGGCTCGCGGAGGCGTTCAACCGGATGACCCGCGAGACCGGTTCGTACGTCGCGGCGCTCACCAGCAGCCGTGACCAGCTCCGTGGGCACCTCGCGGTGCTCGGCGACACCCTGGCCAGCACCCACGATCTGCAACGCATCCTGCGGGTGATCCTGCACAGCGCCATCGCGGCCACCGGCGCCCGGGCGGGCGCGGTGCTGCTGGTGGAGACCGGCGGGGTGCTGGTGGCACAGTGCAGTGAGGGTCTGGACGGGCGCTGGCCGGCACCGGATGACCCGGACGGGCCACAGACCCTGCGGGTGCCGGTGGGCGTCGGCGTGGTCGGCGCGGTGGCCGCGACCGGTGAGCCGCAGCGGGGGCGGGTGGAACCGGGCGAGACGCCGATCGGCGAGCCGCGCTGCCGCACCTACGTGGCGGTCCCCTTCGCCGCCCCGGGCGCGACCGGGCTCGCCGCCCCGGGCGCGACCGGGCTCGGCGGCGGCACGACGAACGCGGGCGGCGAGCGGACCGTCGACGAGGCGGTCTCTCCGGCGGTGGCCCTCGGCGTGCTGGCGCTCTACGACCGGGTGGGCGCGGCCGAGTTCGACGACGACGACCTGGTCACCCTGCGGACCTTCGCCGGGCACGCGGCCGTCGCGGTCGAGAACGTGCGGGTCCACGAGGAGGCTCAGCGGCTCTCCCTTACCGACCCGCTCACCGGGCTGTGGAACTACCGCTACCTGCGCGAGTCGATCCGCCGGGAGGTCGAGCGGGCCAGCCGGTTCGGCCGGATGCTCAGCGTCCTCGCCCTCGACCTGGACCGCTTCAAGGACGTCAACGACACGTACGGGCACGCGGCAGGGGACACCGTGCTGGCGGAGTTCGCCCGGCGGGTACGCGGCGAGATCCGCGAGGTGGACCTGGCGTTCCGGCAGGGCGGGGAGGAGTTCGTGCTGCTCCTGCCGGAGACCGACGCCCGGGGCGCGGCGATCGTCGCGGAGCGGCTGGGCGCGGCGGTACGCGAGACGCCGATCGCCGTCGAGGCGTACGCGGGGCCGATCGTGGTGACCGTGTCGGTCGGCATCGCCGTCTACCCGGACCACGGCAGCACCGGGCGGGAGGTGCTGGAGGCGGCCGACGACGCCCTCTACGTGGCCAAGGCCGCCGGTCGGGACACCTACCGCGTCGCGGAGGTCCGCCCGGACGTGCCGACGCGGGAGATTCCGGTGCCGGCCGGCGCGGTCAGCCCACCCGACGGGCTGCCGAGAGCCGGCCGGTCCGCGCAGGTCGCGCGGGAGCCGGGCGGCCACGCCCGGTCGGAGCCGGCTGCGGGCGTACCCGAATCGAACCGTCCGGGGCCCGCGCACGCGCGGCCGGAACCGGCGGACGGCCCGGTGGACGCCGCGCGAGCGGGTCCGGACGCGGCGCGGCCGGGGCCGGGCGGCGGCGCGTCTTCTGGGCCACACCCGCCGCGGCAGAGCCGTGGCCGATAGTCTCGCGGCATGTCGGAGCACTCAGCGAACCCCTCAGCGACGGTCGCCGCAACCGGCCGTCCCCTGGCGGTCAAGGCCGTCATCCCGGCCGCCGGACTGGCCACCCGCTTCCTGCCGGCCACCAAGGCGGTTCCCAAGGAGCTGCTGCCGGTCGTCGACCGACCGGTGCTGCAGTACATCGTCGAGGAGGCCGCCCAGGCCGGCATCGGTGACGTGTTGCTGATCACCGGTCGGGGTAAGACGTCGATGGTGGACCACTTCGACCGTCGCCCCGACCTGGAGACCAGGCTGGAGGAGAAGGGCGACGCCGAGCGCCTCGCGGCCGTGCGTCGGCCCGGTGAGCTGGCCGAGATCTACACCGTCCGGCAGCCGGAGCAGCTCGGGCTCGGGCACGCGATCGGGTACGCCGAGGCCCACGTCGGTGACCAGCCCTTCGCGGTGCTGCTCGGGGACGAGTTCGTGAAGCCGTCCGAGCCGCTGCTGCCGGCCATGCTGGAGTTGCAGGCCCGCACCGGCGGCGTGGTGCTCGCCTTCTTCGAGGTCGACCCGGCCGACACCAAGCGGTACGGCATCGCCTCGGTCGAGCCCGCCGAGGGCGACCTGACCGACATCGGCGAGGTCGTCAAGGTGACCGGCATGGTGGAGAAGCCGCAGCCGGAGGACGCGCCGAGCAACCTGGCCGTGCTGGGCCGGTACGTGCTGCCCGGCACGATCTTCGACGCGATCCGGCGGACCAAGCCGGGCAGCGGGGGCGAGATCCAGCTGACCGACGCGATGGAGTTGCTGCGCACCGAGGGCACCCCGGTACACGCGATCGTCTACCGGGGCACCCGCTACGACACCGGCATGCCGCTCGGGTACCTCCAGACGGTCGTGCAGATCGCCGCCGAGCGCGAGGACCTCGGCAGCGAGTTCCGCTCCTGGCTGGCCGAGTTCGTCAAGGCCGACGCGGCAGGCGGATCTGGTACATGACCGCGACGGCCGACGCCGAGGCGGCCGCGAACGAGTTGACGCCGCTCGCCGACTACCTGGGCAGCGTGCTGCGCAGGTTACGAGCGCTGCCGCCACTCGACCTCGACCTCACCCAGGCGCACGGCAACGTCCTCGCCGACGACGTCGTCGCGCCGCACGCCTTCCCGGCCTTCGACCAGGCGGCCGTGGACGGGTACGCGGCCCGCTGGGAGGACATTTCCGGAGGGGGCCGGGGCCCGAGCTACGTCCCGGCCCCTCCGGCACGCCCGGTGGGCGGAGCATCCGGCTCAACGTGGTCGGCGACCTGGGCGCGGCGAGCTGGCGTCCGGTGCGACTCACCCCGGGCGCGTGCTTCTCGGTGGCCGCCGGGGCGCCCCTGCCGGTCGCCGCGGACGTGGTGGTCCCGGTGGAGTGGACCGACCAGGGCATGGCCGCCGTCGAGATCTTCCGCACCCCCAAGCGGGGGTACGGCGTCCGCCGCGCCGGTGAGGAGCTGCCCGCCGGCACTCTGCTCGCCCGCGCCGGCACGTACGTCTCCCCGGCCCTCGTCGCCGTGTTCGCGGCCACCGGCATCGGCCATGTGGTGGTCCGGCCGAGTCCACGGGTGGTCATCGTGGCCACCGGGGACGAGCTGGTCGATGTGGGCCGGGGCAGCCAGCCCGGTCAGGTGGTGGACGCCAACTCGCACGCGCTGACCGCCGCCGCGGCCGAGGTGGGCGCGCTGGCGTACCGGGTGGGCATCTGCGACGACGACCCGGAAGGGCTGCGTGGCCTGCTGGAGGACCAGACCCTGCGGGCCGATCTGATCATCACCACCGGCGGGACCGGCACCGGCCCCGGTGACATGGTCCGGCGGATCCTGTCCCGCCGCGAGGGCGGCCGGGCCGGGCCGGTGACCTTCACCGACGTGGCGCTCTATCCCGGCACCGCTCTCGGGTTCGGCACGGTCGGCGCCGAGGAGGTGCCGGTGGTGTGCCTGCCCGGCGACCCGGGTGCCGCGCTGATCGGCTTCGAGGTGCTGGCCCGGCCGGCGATCCAACTGCTCGCCGGCGCGGAGCCGGTCTTCCGTCCCAGCGTCCGGGCCCACCTGCTGGAGACCGTGTCGTCACCCGGCGGGCTGCGCGAGTTCCGGCCCGCGCACGTCGCCGAGCGACGCGGCGGCGGTTACACCGTGCAACCGCTGCGTGGGGGGCCGTTCACCCTCTCCGGCCTGGCCGAGGCGAACGGGCTCCTGGTGCTCGGCGAGCGGGTCACCACCGCCGCCGCCGGCTCCACCGTGGACGTCCTGCTGCTGGACCGCCGTCGGTGAGATCCCCCGGACGGGACGTCGGGGGTCCACTTGCGCGCGAACCGGTCCCGCGCGGGAGACTGTGCGGGTGAGTCTCTTCGGACCGGTCCGTGCGCCCGGCTGGCCGGCGGTGCTGGTCGACGGGCCGGTGCTGTTGCGCCCGTACCGGCGCTCCGACGCGGCGGCGTGGTCGCAGGTACGCCGGGCCAACCAGGCCTGGCTGGCCCCCTGGGAGTCGTCGCTGCCGGGCGGTTGGGACGAGCTGAACTCGCCGGCCGCGTTCCGGTGGGTGCACCGCGACCAGCGGCGCTCGGCCCGCGAGGGCGAGGGGATGCCCTTCGCGGTCTGCCTGCGTGAGGCCGACCGGGATCGGCTGGTCGGGCACCTCAACGTCGGCAGCATCGTGCGCCGCGCCTTCTGCTCCGGTTACGTCGGCTACTGGGTGGACGCCCGAGTGGCCGGGCAGGGTGTGATCCCGACCGCGCTCGCGCTCGCCGTCGACCACGCGTTCGGCCCGGGTGGACTTCACCGGATCGAGGTCAACATCCGGCCGGAGAACCGCCCGTCGCGGCGGGTGGTGGAGAAGCTGGGCTTCCGCGAGGAGTCGTACCACGTGCGCTACATGCACATCGACGGCGCGTGGCGTGACCACATCGGATACGCGATGACGAGCGAGGAGGTCGCCGCCGAGGGCGGTCTACTGGCCCGCTGGCACCGGATCCGCGCGACCGCGCGGTAACGACTGTCCCACGCACGGGATCGGCGCGGCGCTGCGGTATCCCGGTCGGTTCACCGTAACCTCAAGTAACTGCAAGCTGCGGCAAGCGCTCACCGCCCGGATGATCCACGCGCTCAGGCGTGATCGGTGGAAGATCCTGCGGTCGGGGAGCGGTTGCTCCGAATTCGGTGACGGGAGGGGTGAGGGTGCCGACCTCGGTGCTCCTCGCCGTCCTCGCCGCCGCCGGCCTGCTCGCCCTGGCCCCGGCGCTGGTCCGCCGGTACGACGCCACCGAGCGGCTGGTGGCGGAGCGGGCGCAGTCGACGGCGCGGGTGCTCCAACGCCGTCGGCGGCGTCGCACTGTGCCGGGACGGGCGCCCTGCACCCGCCGCGCTCGCTTGTCGTCACCCTCAGTGAAGACGCGACCACGGGAAAGCTGGCCGTGCCGGTCTCCGCGCCGCCGGCGGCCCGCCGCTCCGGTCGGCTGCGCGCCGTACCGCCGGCCCCGAAGCGATCCCGCCGCCGTCCGCCGCGCCGGCAGCACACTCCCGCCGTGTACCGGCGACGCCGCGTGCTCGCCGCGCTGCTGCTGCTCAACGTCGTCGAACTGATCGGCGTGCTGTTCGTCAGCCCCGGCTTCTGGATCGGCTTCTCGGTCACCTTCATGCTGCTGGCCGTGTACGTCGTACACCTGCGCAGGCGGGCCCTCGCCGCTCGCCGCCGGCGTCGCGCCCGGGCCCGGGAGGCGGCGTGGTTGGCCGCCCGCCAGGCCGAGGTCCGCCGCGAGCAGGCCCGTCGCGCGGCGGCCCGCCGGGAGGCGCAGCGTCGCCTCGCGGCCCAACGCGAGGTGGTACGCCGAGCCGCAATGGGCCTCGACCGCCCCGCGGATCTGCCGGCGGCGGTCAACGGCGGCTCGGTCTCGTACCGGCGCTCGGGTGGCCTGCGCGGCCGCCCCTACGAGGCCGGCCGCGGCGCCTGACCGCGTTGCCCGGCCCGGCCCTGCCGGTCTGGCGGCGGCCTGCCGGGTCTGGCGGCGGCCTTGCCGGGTCTGGCGGCGGCCTTGCCGGGTGTGGCGGCGCTTGATCGACTCGAGATCACCGACTTGGGGGTGTCCCAGCGAGATGATGCCCCCACATCGGCGATGTCGAGTCGATCAAGGTCGGTGTGAGGCCTGCGGCGCTTGATCGACTCGGCTTCCGGGAAGGCGTGGTGTCTGGATGCCCGGGATGCCCCGGTTTCCTGGAGGCCGAGTGGATCTCGGGGTCTGCGGGGCGGCGCACCGGGGGTGGATTCGCGGTGGAGGCGGACGACCTGTTAGCCTTGCTGCCGGCCCGCCCGGTGTAAGCCGGGTGGGACCGAAGCCGGTTCGCCGGTGGGGGGCTGTGGCGCAGACTGGTAGCGCACCTCGTTCGCATCGAGGGGGTCAGGGGTTCAAATCCCCTCAGCTCCACCAGCAGGGCAAGGGCGGTTCTCGGGTGACCGAGAACCGCCCTTGCTGCATGCCGTGGCTGTCGAGTCCTGCCGTCAGCTGACGGTGATGTCGCTGCACCACATGTACGTCTGGTCCATGTGCGACGCCTTCCACAGCACGAACAGGATGTGGTTCCCGCTGCGCGAGGACGGGATCGAGACGTTGAACGAGATGTTCTGCGCCGGCGCGTAGCGGCCGGTCGTCGCGATCAGGTCCAGGTTGCCCCACCCGAGTTTCTGGGTGGCCGGGTTGAACCCCTGCTTCGAGACGTAGACCTGGAAGTAGTCAGCGCCGTGGCTGGCCTGGTCGTACATCTGGACCGTCAGGTTGCGGCTGACGGGGGTCGACTTCCAGGCTCCGGGCTGGTTGAGCGAGTCGTTCCGGGCGAGGGCGTTGCTGCACAGCTGCCCGTCCGGGGTGCGGGCCTGGAACTGGCCGCCGAGACCGTCGCGCAGCTGGCTCATCCAGTTCCACATCGTGTCGGGGTTGGCCTGGAACGCGCGGTAGCACATCGGGTCCTGCTGCTGCATGGCCGGGTTCGTGTGCTGGTTGCCCCAGGTCTTCCAACACTGGTAGGCGCGAGTTGCCGGGTTGATGACGGTGCCGTGTGCCTGGGCCGCGCCGACCGAGGGCAGTGCGCCGGCCACCATGGCGAACAGCAGGACCAGCGCCTGGAGGGACCGACGGACGGTTGACCGGGGTCGCCCGCCGGATTGATCGGACTTGGTTGAACGCACGGTTCATCCTCCGTTCTCGGGGGTGATCGGGGTGGGAACGCTCCCAAACCCACTGTTACATCCATGTGTCTAAATATCAATGCTGATCTATCTAAAATGGGATATGAGGTGGTCAGAGTGGTCACCACCGAGCGGGGGGAACGTGCTCAGAGGCCGGCTGCGGCGTCGTACCGGCGACGCTGATCGGCCATCTCCGACTGGGTCAACGCCTCCTTGAGCGCCAACTCCTCGTACTTGTCCGGGAACATCTGGCGTAGTCGGTCGACGAACATGACATCGGCGGTCGCCTCCACCACCTGGATGCCCGGAGGGTTTGTCGACATGTCCATGATCAAAGGGCCGGCCAGCTTGACCGCCACGTCCCAGGGGCGCTTCTTCTCGGCGACTCCGCACAGGTGGAAGCCGTAGACCGTACGCACGTCGGTCAGCGCGGCGGCGTCGCTCGGCTCGTACCCGTAGACGCGGACCCCGCAGATCACCGGCGGCTTACCCTCGGTGGCCACCTGCTGGGCGCCGTGGCCGGCATGGTTGTGCTGCCCCGGGTCGGCCTGTTCGAGCGTCGTCCGCATCCGGGCGGTGATCTGGGCCTGTAGGTCCGCCGGCTTCGCGTCCTGGTCCGCCTGCCTGACCAGTACGACCGCGCCGACCGACACCGCCAGCAGGATCACCGCCACCCACACCAGGCGGCTGCGATACCACCTGGGGGCATTCTCTGGGGAACTCATCATTGCCTCTCACCTCGTCGCCGGTTCCGGCGTCCTCACGGACCGGACGGGACCGGACGCCCCGGCGGGCACGTCGGCCATCGGGGGCATGTGTCGGGGGTGCGTACGACGGGAACGGCGAGCTGTCCGTCGTCACGGAGATGGCCCGGCTGTGCGACAGGCGAGCGGCTGCCCAGGTGGCGCGCTGCCGGCACTGCGTTGCTCCCGCGCTGGCCGTCCCCAGCGCGGTTGCCCCCGCGCTGCGGCGATACGAGCCATTCCAACACGTCTGGCACCACTGTGGCAACATCGACGTACATCATTGCGAAATCGGCAAGTTCGTCAGGCGAACCGTTCGGTCGTCACGGTGACCAGCCCGTGCTGTCGCAGCAGGTTCGTCAGGTCGGCCAGGATCGCCGGCACCGCATCGGCCCCGCCGATACGCACCAGGACCGTCACGTCGAGGCCCCAGGCGAGGGTGTGGCCGACCCGGCGCAGGTGCCAGCTGAACCGGGCACCACCGCTGTCGTGGCGACCGTCGGCGACCGATCCGGCGGTGCCGCCACCCGTCGTGCGCCATCTCCTCCGCAGCGCTGCCACCTGCTCCGCCCGCAGGTCCTTCGCGAACAGGACGCGGTACACCCGTCGTTCGGAAAAGCCGTCCGGCGGCCGGCTCGGACCGAGCCGTAGCGGCGCGGCCACCGCGATCGGTTGGTGGTCGCGGAAGTACGTCCGCAGCTCCACCTCGGACGGCAGTTCGCCCCCGCCGAGGCGGCGGTAGGCGTCCGCTGCCTCGGCGGGGCCGGTGGGCACGACTCGGGCGAGGACGGCGGGGTCGGCGCGCAGGCCGCGGCTCAGCGCGGCGGAACTCCACCAGCCACCGCCCGGTGTCCAGCTCGCGCTCTGCAGGCCGGTGGCGCAGAAATCCTCCTGGCGGGTGAACTCCTCGACGAGGATGCCCGCGCCGATCGGGTCGCCCGGGGCGGGTAGGACCAGGTGGTAGTCCAGCGTGCGGCTCGGACGCGGCCGATCGATGATCACCCGCCCGATCCTGGGGCCACGACGGACCTCGGGCAAGAGCGGTCCACCCGCGTCGACCGTCCATAGCAGACCGTAGGCCGTCTGGATCAACGGCGTCGCTCATCGGACAGGCCGCAACCGTGAGGCCCTCTCAGGTGTGCATCTGGCATAAGTCGATGCCCGGGACCGCCGGGCTCCACACGGGGAGAAGAGATGACGTACACCGCTCGACGCAGGATGCTCGCCGGCACCGCCGCTGGACTGTTGACCGCCTCCCTCGGGCTCGCCCTGTCCTCGACGGCGACCGCCGCGCCCGCGAGGACCACCGCCAGCGCCTGCACCATCAGCACACTGCCCTACCCGACGGACACCTACCGCGCCGACGCGAGCGCGATCGACCCGTCGGGCCGCTTCGTCGCCGGCACGGGTCTGCGGGTCGGTGAGACCGAGAACCAGTACCTGCTGCTGGTCTGGGACAAGCAGCGGCTCACCGAGATCGTGGCGCCGGGCAACGGACTCGACCCGGTCGACGTCAACGAGAGCGGCACCGTGATCGCCAACGGCTGGGCGGAGAGCGGCATCGGACGGCCGTGGACCTACCGCGACGGCAAGCTCCAGCAGTTGCCGGTGCTGCCGTCCACCGGCATCTTCGTCACCGCCATCAACTCCGCGGGTGACATCGTCGGCTACGGCTCCGACATCGTGCCCGGCGAGTTCAGCGCCCTGCGCTGGCCGGCCGCCCGACCGGGGACGGTCGAGGTGCTCGACGCCCCGGTCGACGCCCAGGCGACCGGCATCACGCCGAACGGGACCATCGTCGGTCAGGCGGGACCCTTCGGCGACTGGACCGGATGGGTCCGCCGCCCGAACGGCAAGGTCAAGCCGCTCGCGGTCGCCGGTGGTGGGTCGACGGTGGTCAACGCCGCCGCGGGCCACTGGGCGATCGGCCAGGTCTGGCTCGGCGGTGACAACCCGGCGAAGGTCCGGTGGGACCTCCGCAACGGATCGCACACGATCCTCGACCCGGAGGCCGGGCTCGACGACGTGAACGCCAAGGGCGTCGTGGTGGGCGGTGCCCTGGTCACCCGTGGCGCCACCTCCCGGGTCCTGCCGGGCGGCGGCAACGTCGGCGCGAAGGCCATCGCCGACACCGGTGCCATCGTCGGCTTCCGGAACGCCGACCGGGTGACCCCGGTCCGGTGGACCGGCTGCTGACCTGTCGAACGCGTGGGGCCGGTCCGATCATCGGGCCGGCCCCACCAGCACGTCAGGGCCGCCAGGAACCGGCGGTCGCGAACTGGTGCTGGTACTCCAGCACCCCCGACGTGTCGTGCACGTCGAACACCACGCTGCCGGTACGTCTGCTGCCGGCGGCCAGGTCGTTGCCGGCCGGGATCGGCTTGCCGCAGCCGGAGAAGGCACCCGTCACCGCGTTGGTCTCGGTGCCGTCGGCGGCGACCCACTGGAAGAAGAGCGGGTTTGCCGAGCCGGTGCCCCTGGTCACCGTCACCGTCACGTCCGCGATCACGAACATGCCCTCGTCGGGCTTCAGGCCGTAGGTCTTGCAGGGCTTCGTGGCGGTGTGGAACTTCGTCACGGTGATCTCGACGGTGCCGCCGTTGTCGTCGATGACGAGAGTGTCCCCGACGGACATGTTCCGGGCCTTGGCGGAGGCGACGGATGGTACGGGCGAGGGCATGGCCCCGGCCGCCGGCTGCCCGGTGTCGCCGGTGACGCCGGGGGTGGGCAGCGCCTCGGTCACGTTGTTGGCGGCGTTCTTCGCGCCGATGACGACGGCCACGATGCCGCCGGCGCAGAACAGCAGGGCGAGCACGGCCGTCGTCACCGCGACGGCGACCACGGTCCGCTGCGACGTCGTCGTCGGCGGGACGGGCGGCGGCATCGTGAGCGGGTGGCCCGGCCCGTCGCCCTGCGGGTACGCGGCGCCGGAGTACGGCGGCGGGACCGGCTCGCTGCCCGCGGTCGACCAGGGGCTGGGCGTCGCCGGCGGAACCATCGGGTCGGCGGCGGACCGCTGCGGTGTGGCCGGGAGCAGCGGCTCCGGACTCGGCTGCTGAAGGTCCTGCGGTCCGACGGGGGGCTGGGGGTGGGTCACCGTACTCCTTGACGCCTCGTACGTGCGGTTCGGGAACGCGCCGACGCTACCTCGCGGCGCCGGGTGGCCGGTCGGCACGCCGGCCCGCGTCCCACGGCCCCCGTAGCCCGCGGCGGTGGCCAGCGTGGACGGTGGTGGTCAGCGCGGTGCGAGGACGGCAGCGGTGCGGACCAGGCCGTCGGCGACCACGAACCGGCCGTGGATCGTGCTCGGCGGGTCCGCGACCCCAGCGGCTTCCGCCGCGTCCACCCGCGCCGGCGCGATCCGAGCGGTGAACGTGCCGGCGTCCGGGTCGATCTCCAGCCGGGCGTCGTGGAAGTCCAGCCAGGACCCGACGACCGGGTGCCAGACCTTGTAGACCGTCTCCTTCGCGCTGAAGAAGACGATCGGCCACCGGATGCCGGAGGGGAGTCGCGCGTAGTGCTCCTGCTCCTCGGGCAGCAGCACGAGTCGGCGTACCCCCGCATCGATCTCGCGGTGCTGCTCGGCGTCCATACCGACGGACCGCACGTCGGTGGCGCGCGCCGCGGCGGCGGCGCAGTAGCCGGCGGTGTGGGTGATGGCGCCCACCACGCCCGCCGGCCAGACCGGCGCCCGGTTGGCGGCGCTGGGCACGGCCACCACCGGCAGGCCGAGGTCGGCCATGGCCCGGCGGGCACAGACCCGACCGGCGGTGAAGTCCCGTCGACGGGTCTGCACCGCCTGGTCGCCGAGACACGCCCGCTCCGCGTCGAGGAGGTCGCCGGTCCAGTCGTCGGGCGCGGCGACCGCCACGGCGACCGTTTGCGGCAGGAGCTCACGCACGGCGGGGCCCTACCGACGGGTAGCGAGCAGGGGTTCTCTGGACCGTCAAATTTCCGACTCCCACGACCGCAGAAGGTACCGCAAAGATGTAACACCGGAGGGACGCGTCGCGCTCTCCATGATGGCTCCGGGGGGACCACCATCAAGAGCTGCCAAGTCCCGTGAGCATCTAAAGGAGCTGCGATGAGCGATGGCGCCGAACGGCCAGGGGGTCGGGCCGACGACCACGCACCCACGACCCCGGGCTGGAGCTGCGGCTCCTGCGGCGACGAGTGGCCGTGCACGACGAAGCGCGACCGGCTGCTGGCGGAGTACGGGGGTGACCGCGCGATGCTCAGCGTCTACCTGGGCTCCTGTCTCGCCGCCGCCGCCGAGGATTTGCGGGCAGCGCCGGTGATGTCGTTGCAGGACCGCTTCATCGGTTGGCTGCCGCGGGGGACGCGACGAAGCTGAACCGCCGGTGGCCCCGCCCGACCGGGCGGGGCCACCGACGGGCACGGCCGACTCAGGGTCGCCGGGGCCGCCGGGTCAGAGCGAAGCCGACCACCCCGGCCACCGCGGCGAGCACGCCGCCGATGCCGGTCCAGATCCAGCGCGAGCCGAGATCCGGCAGCCAGTCCGTCAGCGAGCCACCCTCGTCGTCGGCCTCCGGCTCCGGCGTCGGTACGGCGTTGAGCACCGTGCCCGCCTTCGTGTTCGGCACCAGCGGTGCGGCCAGTTCACCGTCATCGGCTGAGGCGCCCCGGTCGTCGACGACGCCGACCAGCAGGTCCACGTCGACGGGTGCGCCCAGGTCCGGTTCGGGCAGGTCGGTGACCGAGAGCCGGACCACGTACGTGCCGGGCAGCGGATCGGCCGACCACGGTTCCGCCCAGGGACGGACCTCGCGCAGGGTGCAGCCCAACGCCACGCTGGACGCCTTGCCGTCCACCGTGGGCGTCTGCGCCCCGGCGGTGCACGCCTGCCGCCGGCGCAGCCCGTCGAACACGTCGATCGTCCACGTGGAGGCGCCGCTGCGTGCCTTCGGGAAGGTGACGGTGGCGCTGATCTCGTGGACCTGCCCGGCCGTCGCGGTGAACGACCAGTACAGGTGATCGCCGATGGAGGCGTCCACGCGTACCGGTTGACCGGCGGTGATCGGCGTGGCGGTGAGGAACGAGGTGCCGGCCCGGGTCACGGCAGTGGCGCCGGGCGACGGGCTTGGGGCGGCCACGGCCGCCGCGGGCAGTAACGCGACCCCGCCGGCGGCGAGCAGCGCCGCCAGCGACCGGAACAGTGCCGTACGCATCAGTTCTCCCTCCAGGTGGCGACCCACCAGCGGGTGAGCAGGCCGGCGACCAGGCCGGTGAGCAAACCCGCCACGGTGAGCAGGGCGAGCAGGACCCAGCCACGGCCGAGATCGGGGCCGTCCGGGGCGCCGGCGGCGGCGACCACGTCGATGGTCAGCTCCACCGGCATGCCGGGCGTCGCCGCGGTGCCCGGGCGTGCGGCGAACGAGTTGCTGACCACCAGGCAGACGGTGGTGGGCTCGACGGTCGGCGTCGGGCTCGCCTCGGCGGCATCCTCGTCGGCGTCCTCCTCGTCCGCCGTGGCCGACCAGCGCAGGCCGGCGGAGAGCACGTCGGCACGGCCGCTGCCGGCGTCCGCACCCCTCACCAGTTCCCGCCCGTCCGCCGCGGTGGCCCGCAGCAGCACCCCGTAGTCCCGGTTCACCGGCCGGTCCAACGCCATGCTCACCGACGCGCGCAGCTCCTGACCGGGGCGTACGGGCACCCGGTAGTAGCGGTGCTCGGAGAACGACTCCCGGTCGGCGTACACCCCGGGGGTGAGCAGCGGCGCGGACCCGCAGGCGTCCGTGCCGCCGACCACGGTCGGCGCCCGGGTGTGGGTGTCGCCGGCCCGCTCGACGAGCTGCTTGATCCGGCCCGTCAGCTCGTCGGCGCTCTGCGCCGCGGTGTACGTGCCGCCGGTCGCCCCGGCGATGCACAGCAACTGCCGGCGTACCTTCTCGTCGGGTGCGAGGCCGAGCGTGTCGACGACCAGGCTGGTGCCCTGCGCCGCCAGTTCCCGGGCCACCTGACACGGGTCCGGCGGAGCGCAGGTGTCCTCCCCGTCGGTGATCAGCACGATCCGTCGGGTGGTGGCCCCGTTGCCCAGGTCCTGCGCGGCGGAGCGCAGTGCCAGCCCGACCGGGGTGAACCCGGTCGGCCGGAGTGTCGCCACCGCTGCCTTGGCCGCGGTCCGGTCGACCGGACCGACCGGCACGATCTGTTGGGTGTCCTGGCAGCCGACCTTCTTGTCCTTGCCCTTGTAGGTCGCGCCGAGCACCCGGATGCCGAGCTGGGTCTCTTCCGGTAGCGCGTCCACCACGTCGTTGAAGGCCTGCTGGGCCACCGAGATCCGGCTGCGTCCGTCGATGTCCGCTGCCCGCATCGAGCCGCTGACGTCGAGCACCAGCTCGACCCGGGGTGGCTCGGCCACCTGCTCCTCGTCGGCCGCCGCCGGGACCGGCCCGGTCAGCGCGGTGGTCGCCAGCAGTCCGAGAAGGACGGCCGCCGATCGTCTGAAGTTGATCACGGCCCGCAGTGTAGTGAGATCCACTTTGGAGGGCCGTCGGGGTGGTTGGTCGTTCTGCACGGCCGGAGCGTCCCCTTTGGGGGCGCTGGGTCCACGTCAGGTCACCCTCGGTCAACGGCCGGAGGATAGTCCTCGGCCCGGCCGGAATCGGTCGGAAATCCGACCCAAGTTGACCCGTTGTGCCGGTGGCGCGCGGTGGTTAAGCTCTTCATGCGCGCCCCAATCGCCCGCTTCCCCCGTGGCAGGCGATCGGGGCGCGCGTCTTTGTCTGGAACTTCGCAAGCGAGCATCGGGCCCGCACGCGTCACGCGTGCGGGCCCGATGTCCTTCGCGCTGTGCGGCGCGTCGCCTGCCGGTGCTTATATCCAGCGACCGTCGAGCCACATCCGGGCCAGCCAGTCCGAGTACGGGATCAGTTTGCCCACGAAGATCGGGTAGAAGTAGGCGAAGCACAGCCCCACCAGCAGCACGTACGCCCCGGCCGCGATGCTGCCCACCAACCGTCGTTCGTAGCCGGCGTCGCCGGGCACCAGGGCTTTCGTCTCACCCACGTCACCCCCGGCCGGGGCGATCAACGCGCCCAGCACGTACACCACGGCGAGTACCAGGAAGGGCAGCGCCGGGGCCGCGTAGAACGAGAACATCGTCCGGCCGTCGAGGGCGAACCAGAACCAGGGCAGCAGACCCGCGGCCACGGTGAGCAGGATCGCGCCGGCCCGCCAGTCCCGACGGGCGATGCCCAACCAGACGAGTGCCACCAGAGCGGGCAGGAACGACCACCACAGCAGCGGAGTGCCCAGCAGCAGGATCTCCGAGGCGCAGGTCGGTGCGCCGCAGGCGCCGTCCCCCGACCAGTGGAAGGCGACCGGGCGGCCGAGCAGCAGCCACTGCCACGGCCACGACTGGTACTTGTGCGGGTCGTCGAGCTGGGCGTGGAAACCGTACGCGGCGCGGTGGTACTCGTAGAGGTTGACCAGCGGGCCGATGACAGGGGTGTCGCTCAGTGACCCCGTCGGGTACGCCGACGACGTCGCCAGCCGGTAGTAGCCGTCGTCGCTCAGCAACCACCCCGACCAGGTCGCCAGGTAGGTGCCGACCATCAGCACCCCCGCCAGCACCAGCCAGGGCACCTCGTCGAGCAGGGTGTCCCGCCAGGGCCTGCGGACGCCGGCCGACCGGCGGAGCCCGACCTCCCAGAGGACCACGAAGAGGGCGAACACCGGCACGAAATAGAGCGCGCTCCACTTGACCGCGCAGGCGCAGCCGATCAGCACCCCGGCGGCCAGCCGCCACCACGGCCACGTCCGCCAACCGGTCGACGGTCGGCCCGCGCGCCCGGGCAGGCTGGGGTCGAGGCCGTCGTCGAGCGCGCGTGCCCAGCGCCGACGCCGGGCGTCCCGGTCGAGTACCAGCGCGCCGAAGGCCGCCAGCACGAAGAACAGCAGGAAGATGTCGAGCAGCGCGGCGCGGGACAGCACCAGGTGGAAGCCGTCAAGCGCGAGCAGCAGGCCGGCCGCGCAGCCGAGCACCGTCGAGCGGAACAGCCGCCGGCCGATGCGGACCAGCAGCAGCACCGACAGCGTGCCGATCAGGGCCGCCGAGAACCGCCAGCCGAACTCCGGCGCGGTGGTGAACAGGTGCCCGCCGACGGAGACCTTCGAATCCGCGTCCTGGTAGCCGAAGGCCCACTCGCCGATGCCGATCAGCCACTTGCCCAGTGGCGGGTGCACCACGTACGACGGGACGTTGTCCTTGTAGTTCCATTCGACGCCCCGGCTGATCAGCCCGTACGCGTCCTTGGCGTAGTACGTCTCGTCGAAGATCTTGCCCTTGGGACTGGACAGGCCGACGAAGCGCAGGATCGCCGCGATGGCCACCACCACGGCGGTGGCCAACCACGAGTACGGGTCCATCCGGCTGTCGACGGTGGCAAACCGGCGACGGACCGCGGCGGACACACCCCCGCTGTCGGCGGGCGGCGTCGCCGCTTCCTGAGGGGGGCTGGGCTCGCCCGACACCTCGACCGTTCCTGCCGGCTCGACGCTCGGGCTCTGCGCTGTCGACGCACTCGTCACCCGGCGATCGTAGGCTGCCAGGGTGTCCTGTGGCGCCCGTCGTCCCTGATACCGGTATTCGCTGTCGATGAAGGAGACGATGTCGTGGGTGAAATGTCCGAAGCTGGACGCCTGATCCTGCTCGGCGCCCCGCTCGGCAACCCCGCCGACGCCTCGGTCCGGTTCCGCGAGGTGCTGGCCAGCGCCGACGTGGTGG
Source organism: Micromonospora sp. CA-246542 (assembly GCF_050942905.1). Classification (NCBI taxonomy): domain Bacteria; kingdom Bacillati; phylum Actinomycetota; class Actinomycetes; order Micromonosporales; family Micromonosporaceae; genus Micromonospora; species Micromonospora sp. CA-246542. The sequence goes on from NZ_CP192040.1 coordinate 769,113, forward strand.
CCGCCGAGGACACCCGCCGCCTCACCCGGCTGGCTCGCGACCTCGACATCACCGTGGGAGGCCGCATCGTCTCCTACTTCGAGGGCAACGAGGAACGGCGTACGCCCGAACTCGTCGAGGTCATCCTCGGCGGGTACGCGGTGGCGCTGGTGACCGACGGCGGCATGCCGAGCGTCTCCGACCCGGGATACCGGCTGGTCCGGGCCGCGCTGGACGCTGGTGCGCCGGTCACCGTGGCCCCCGGGCCCAGCGCGGTGACCACCGCCCTCGCCGTCTCCGGGCTGCCCTGCGACCGGTTCTGCTTCGAGGGGTTCCTATCCCGGGCCGGAGGCGCGCGCCGGTCCCGCCTGCGCGCGCTCGCCGCCGAGGAGCGCACCCTCGTCTTCTTCGAGGCGCCGCACCGGATCGGCGCGGCGCTCACCGACCTGGCCGACACGTTCGGCGCGGACCGGCCGGCCGCGCTCTGCCGGGAGCTGACCAAGACGTACGAGGAGGTTCTCCGCCGTCCGCTCGGTGAGCTGGCCCGCTGGGCCTCTGAGACCGAGCCGCGCGGGGAGATCACCCTGGTGGTGGCCGGCGCGCCGGTGACCGCCGCGGAACGCCCCGACGACGAGACCCTGCGCGCCGCGGTCGCCGAGCGGGAGGCCGCCGGACGGTCCCGCCGGGACGCCATCACCGATGTCGCCACCGAGTTCGCCCTCCGCCGCCGCGAGGTCTACACGATCGTGCACAGCTGACCCGCCGCCGCGCTCACCAGGCGGCCGCCAGGAAGCCGAGGGTGATCAGCGTCGGGCCGGCGAGCGCGGCGGCCACCGCCCACCGACGGTGTCGCCGGCCGGGCAGCCGGGCCGACCCGGTCCACCGGACGATGCCGGCGGCGCAGCCGAGCACCACCACCAACCCGGGCAGCCAGCGCAGGTGTCGGCTCGCGCCGGTGTCGGCGTACGCGGTGCTGCCGTCCGGTCCGGTCATCCGGGCCCGGTGCGCGGTCCCGGGCGCGTCGCCCCCGGCGGGCACGCCGCTGACGCGTACGCCGGGTGCCAGGAACCGTCCCTCGTCCGCCGTGAACATCCCCCGGCAGCGCTGGGTGAGCCCGCCGCCGGCGCAGGAGTCGATCACCACGGTGCCGTCGCGCGCGTGCCCGACGGCGAGCCAGAACGGTCCCGCGCTGACCCAGGCGAAGAAGGCGGTGACCAGGCTCAACAGCACCAGCACGGTCAGTCCGACCAGTGGGTCGGGCGGTGCGGCCGTCCGCGCGGTGGCGCGACGACCAGTCGCCGGGGTGCGGGGCCGGGAAGCGGGGTCCTCCCGTACCGGGGTGCCGTCCCAGTGCACCTCCTCGATCGGCGCCCAGAAGACACCGTCGCCGTCCGGCGGCTCCGTCCCGTCGGACCGGTGCGCGTTCCGGCCGCGGCTCTGCTGACGGACCGGCACCCGGCGCGGCAGCGCGTCCACCGGGGCCCCGGTGGTCGGCTCCACCTCGGCCGTCGCCGCCTGACCCGGTTCGACAGCGGCGGGCGTCGCACTCCCGGCCGCCGCCGTCCCGGCGTACGAACCAGCCGGTGGCCTCTCGGCGGACGAGCCGGACGCCGCCGTCTCTGCGGACGAGCCGGCCGGTGGTCTCTCGGCGGCCGGGCCCGGCGGCTGCGGCCGGGCCGGGCTGGGCGTGGGCGCCGTCGGGCTGGGGCGCGCCGGGGTCGGCGTCGGCGGACGGGGGTTGGGGCTCGGCCGCGGCCCGGCGCCGGCGCGCGGCGCGGGGCTCGGCGCGGCATCCGGCTGTGGCACCGGGCTCGGCGCGGGGTCCGGACGGGGAGCGGCGGTCGGGTCGGCGGCGGGCACCGGCCGGGGTTGGGGCGCGACCGCGCCGCCCCGGGACGCCTCGGACGCCCTGCCGGGCTCGTCGTCGACCGTCGGCCCGATGGGACGCTCGTCATGGTCCCGAGCCGCTCGTCTGCCAGTCACGAGGTTCATTGCACACCGGCAGTGGGGGCCGAACGGGCAGCTGGACCGCGTGTCGGCGACAAATCGGACCAAAGGCCGAGGGGCTCAGCCCGGTCCGTCGACCCGTCACCCCCTATTGGTTCGCGGGCCCGCCGGACGGGTCACTAGGCTTGCTGCTCATGAGTCACGTTCTCGCGGCAGTGGCCTGGCCGTACGCCAACGGCCCCCGCCACATCGGCCACGTCTCCGGTTTCGGCGTTCCCTCCGACGTCTTCGCCCGGTACATGCGGATGGCCGGCCACGACGTGCTCATGGTCTCCGGCACCGACGAGCACGGCACCCCCATCCAGGTGCAGGCCGACGCCGACGGGGTCACCCCGCGCGAACTGGCCGACCGGTACAACAGGGTGATCGTGGAGGACCTGCACGGTCTCGGCCTCTCCTACGACCTGTTCACCCGCACCACCACCCGCAACCACTACGCCGTGGTGCAGGAGTTGTTCGAGGGGATGTACCGCAACGGCTACATCGTGCCCAAGACCACCATGGGCGCGATCTCGCCGTCGACCGGGCGCACCCTGCCCGACCGGTACATCGAGGGCACCTGCCCGATCTGCGGCTACGACAGCGCCCGCGGCGACCAGTGCGACAACTGCGGCAACCAGCTCGACCCGATCGACCTGATCGACCCGAAGTCGCGGATCAACGGCGAGACCCCGAAGTTCGTCGAGACCGAGCACTTCTTCCTGGACCTGCCCGCCCTGGCCGACGTGCTCCGGCAGTGGCTGGACACCCGCCAGGGATGGCGGCCCAACGTGCTGCGGTTCTCCCGCAACCTGCTCGACGACCTCCAGCCCCGGGCGATCACCCGGGACCTGGAGTGGGGTGTGCCGATCCCGCTCGACGACTGGCGCGACCGCCCCGACAAGCGGATCTACGTGTGGTTCGACGCGGTCATCGGCTACCTGTCGGCCTCGATCGAGTGGGCCCGCCGCTCCGGCGACCCGGAGGCGTGGCGCAGGTGGTGGTCCGCCGACGGCCAGGGTAAGGACTCCCAGTCCTACTACTTCATGGGCAAGGACAACATCGTCTTCCACTCGGTGATCTGGCCGGCGCTGCTCTCCGGCTACTCCGGTGAGGGCTCCCGCGACGGTGAGCCGGGCGAGCTGGGCCGGCTCAACCTGCCCACCGAGGTGGTCTCCAGCGAGTACCTGACCATGGAGGGGCGCAAGTTCTCCTCGTCCCGCAAGGTGGTCATCTACGTCCGGGACTTCCTGGAGCGCTACGACGCCGACGCGCTGCGCTACTTCATCGCCGCCGCCGGCCCGGAGAGCAACGACACCGACTTCACCTGGGCGGAGTTCCTGCGCCGCAACAACGACGAGCTGGTCGCCGGCTGGGGCAACCTGGTCAACCGGTGCGTCTCGATGGCGGCGAAGAACTTCGGGGCCATCCCGCCGGTCGACCCGGCCGGACTCACGGAGGCCGACGAGGCGCTGCTCGCCGTCGCCCGGACCGGCTTCGACACGGTCGGTGACCTGATCGGCCGGCACCGGCAGAAGCAGGCCATCGGTGAGGCCATGCGGGTGGTCGCCGAGGCGAACAAGTACCTCTCCGAGCAGGCGCCGTGGAAGCTCAAGGCCGAGGCCGACAAGCCCCGCCAGGGCACCATCCTGCACGTCGCCCTCCAGGTGGTCAGCGACGCCAACACACTGCTCACCCCGTTCCTGCCGCACTCCGCGCAGAAGGTGTACGAGCTGCTCGGCGGCACCGGCGTACACGCGCCGATGCCCGTCATCGAGCAGGTCGACGACCTGGACGGGGGTCCGTCGTACCCGGTGCTCACCGGGGACTACACGGTGGGCGCGCGCTGGGAGTCGGTGCCGATCGAGACCGGCCGGGCGCTGACCGCGCCGACGCCGGTGTTCCGCAAGCTCGACCCGTCGATCGTCGACGAGGAGCTGGCCCGCCTGACCGGCTGAGCGTTTGGCGGCACGCGGCGGCACGTCCTGTCGCCGCGTGCCGTCAGAGCGCGTAGCGCGTGTCCATGACCTGGTCCTCGGTGACCTCGGCACCCGGCGCCCAGGTCTCGTAGACGCCCCGGTCGTGGCACTGCGCGCCGGTGATGACCACCGCCTCCGGGTCGGGTTGGCGCAGCCGTAACCGCAGCCAGCCGGCCTCCTCGCGCAACACCAGGCAGGGCACGCCCCGCCAGGTGGCGAACCGGAGCCGGCGGGCCACCGCCTCCACCGGGTAGCGGGCCGCCCGGGTCATCGCCAGCACCCGGAAACCCCCGGGCAGGTCGGCCACCGCCTCGTACTCCGTGTCGCCGTAGAGGCCGACGAGCTGGGTGGAGCGCGGGGCGTCGCCGGTCGGCACGAACTCCTGGTCGGGGGAGAGGCCCGGGACCGCGGCCAGCAGGTGCCGCCACTGCGGGCCGACCATCCGCAGCCACGCGCGCTGCTCGGCCTGGTAGCTGTAGAGCACCACCTCCGTTCCCTCGGCGGTGTACGCCAGCAGCGTCGCGTTCGCCGGCATCGGCAGGTCGGCGAAGTCCCGGGTCACGAACTCCGGGATGAGCTGGCCGTTGCTCGGCGCGAAACCGGTGCCCAGCACCGAGGGGCCCACGCGGTCCCGGGAGCTGAGCGCGGTCAGCCCACGGTGGGCCTCGCCCACCGGCACGTCGTAGTCGCCCGGGTCGGCCGCCCGCCAGCGCAGCGCGTACGCCACGTCCGACCCATCCCGCCCGACGTCCCCGTCGGTGCGCAGCACGGTGGTCGTCACCGGCGTCCGCAGGTGCGCCACGTCGTGCTCCCGGTAGCAGAAGCCGTGCGGCAGCCAGCCCCGCACGTACCCGGCGAGCTGCCGCGCCGAGAGCACCTTCACCATCCGGGTTCCGCGCCGCACCACCGCCGAGGCGCGCACCGCGGCCAACACCGGGTCGCCCGCCGCGGACGGCTGCTGGCTGAGCTGGTGTACGTGCGACCAACCGTGCTCCCGGTGCGCCGGCAGCATCAGCGGCGTCTCCGGCTCCTCGGCCGCCTCGACTGCCCCGTGCACCGCGTTCACCTCGGTGACGTGCACGAACCGATGCCAGGGCAGGGCGCTGCCCGGGCGGGGGGCCCGTTCGAAGCCGGCGACCTCCTCGGCGCTGAACAGCTCGTACGCGGCGCCCCGGGCGATCTCCTCGGCCGGGTACACGTCCCCGCCGAATGCCACACGCAGGCCGATCCGCTCGCCGGCCGCGTCGCTCGCGTGAGGTGTGACCGTCATTGCCGCGACGGTAGAGTCGCGCGGCGTAGTCGAGGTGAACGCCGGGTGGCGGGCGGATGGACGACGCCGGTGTGTGATGCTGTCGCTGATGAGCGAGCCGACTGAAACCCGCCGCGAGCGTGCCGCCCGGCGGGCCGGAGAGTTCCCGCCCGCCCCCGAGCCGCTGCCCCGGCCGGTGCTGGACAGCCACACCCACCTGGACATCACGGTGAGTGAGGCCGGTGTACCGGGTGGCGGACCGGCCGACGACCCGGTCGCCGCAGCTGTCGATCTGGCGGTCACCGTCGGGGTGGACCGGTTGGTCCAGGTGGGGGTGGACGTCGCGTCCTCGCGCTGGGGCGCGGACATCGCCGACCGGTACCGGGCCGTGCTGGCCACCGTGGCGCTGCACCCCAACGAGGCGCCCCGGCTGGCGGACCTCGACGAGGGGCTGCGGGAGATCGAGTCGTTGGCCGCCCGCGACCGGGTCCGGGGGATCGGCGAGACCGGAATGGACTTCTTCCGCACCGGCGACGAGGGGCGGGCCGCGCAGGAGGAGAGCTTCCGGGCCCACATCGCCATCGCCAAGCGGTACGGCAAGGCGCTCGTCATCCACGACCGGGACGCCCACGCGGACGTGCTGCGCATCCTCGACGACGCGGGCGCACCGGACACGGTGGTGCTGCACTGCTTCTCCGGCGACGCCGGGTTCGCCCGCGAGTGTGTGCGCCGTGGCTACCTGCTCAGCTTCGCCGGCACCGTCACCTTCGGCAGCGCCACCGCCCTGCGCGAGGCCGCCGCGCTCACACCGCTGGACCAGATCCTGGTGGAGACCGACGCCCCCTACCTCACCCCGACGCCGCACCGGGGCCGGCCGAACGCGTCGTACCTGATTCCGCTGACCGTCCGCGCCCTCGCCGCGACCACCGGCAGCGACCTGGACGAGCTGTGCGCGGCCATCTCCGCCAACGGCGAGCGGGCCTTCGGTCCGTGGTGAGCCTCCTCGGCCCGGCGGAGATCCGGGAACTCGCCACCCGGCTCGGCGTCGCGCCCACCAAGAAGCTGGGCCAGAACTTCGTGCACGACCCGAACACCGTCCGGCGGATCGTGAACGCCGCCGGCCTGACGCCCGACGACGTGGCGCTGGAGGTCGGCCCCGGCCTCGGCTCGCTCACCCTGGGACTGCTGCCGGTCGCCGGGCACGTGCACGCCGTGGAGATCGATCCCACGCTCGCCGCCGCGCTACCGGAGACCGCCACGCGGCACGCCGGAGCGGACGCCGACCGACTCACCGTGCACCGCGCCGACGCGCTGCGCGTCACCGCCGCCGAGCTGGCCGACCCGCCGCCGACCGCGCTGGTCGCGAACCTGCCCTACAACGTCGCCGTGCCCGTGGTGCTGCACCTGCTCGCCGAGCTGCCCAGCCTGCGGCACGGCCTGGTCATGGTGCAGAAGGAGGTCGCCGATCGGCTCGTCGCCGGTCCCGGCTCCAAGGTGTACGGCATCCCGTCGGTCAAACTCGCCTGGTACGCCGACGCCCGCAGCGCCGGGCGGGTGCCGCCGAACGTGTTCTGGCCGGTCCCCAACGTCGACTCCGGTCTGGTCGCCTTCACCTGTCACGAGCCGCCCCGACCCGACGTACCTCGGAAGCGGGTCTTCGCCGTGGTGGACGCGGCGTTCGCGCAACGCCGCAAGACCCTGCGCGCGGCGCTCGCCGGCTGGGCCGGCGGCCCGGACCGGGCCGAGGCCGCCCTCACCGCCGCCGGCGTCGACCCCGGCGCCCGCGGCGAGTCGCTGACCGTGGAGCAGTTCGCGGCCATCGCCGCGTCGGCTCCGGCCGGTACGCCGGCCGCGAAGTAGGCTGGCGCCGTGCCCGCCCAGGACGCCGAGGAGCTGATCGTGGCCAAGCCGTTCGACATCCGCCTGCGCGTGCGGGACATCGCCCCGTGACCGAGGCCTGGCGACCGGACGACGAGGACGAGCGGCGCGGGGCCATCGGCCCGGTACGGGTCCGGGTGCCCGCGAAGGTCAACCTGCACCTCGGGGTGGGGCCGCTGCGCCGCGACGGCTACCACGAGCTGAACACCGTCTACCACGCGATCTCCATCTACGACGAGCTGACCGCCCGCCGGGGCGACACGCTCGCCCTCACGATGGAGGGCGAGGGCACCGGCGAGCTTGCGCTGGACGACTCCAACCTGGTGATCCGGGCGGCACACGCCCTGGCCGGGTACGCCGGTGTCCTGCCGCACGCCCGGCTGCACCTGCGCAAGCAGATCCCCCTCGCCGGTGGGCTGGCCGGCGGAAGCGCCGACGCGGCCGCCGCGCTGGTGGCCTGCGACGCGCTCTGGGGCACCGGCCTGTCCCGCGACGAGCTGGCCGGGATCGCCGCCGACCTCGGCTCGGACGTGCCGTTCCTCGTCTACGGGGGCACCGCGCTGGGCACCGGGCGCGGCGAGGCGGTCAGCCCGGTGCTGGTCCGGCCGACGTCCTGGCACTGGGTGGTGGCGATCGCCGACGGCGGTCTGTCCACGCCGGCCGCGTACCGGGAGCTGGACCGGCTGCGCGACTCCGGTACCGCCAGCACGCCGCTGGGCAGCACCGACGCCCTGCTCGGTGCGCTGCGCCAGCGCGACCCCCGGGTCCTCGCCCGTACGCTCGGCAACGACCTCCAGGATGCGGCGCTCGCGATGCGCCCCGCGTTGGCCGACACCCTGAAGGCCGGCGAGGCTGCCGGCGCGCTCACCGGCATCGTCTCCGGCTCCGGCCCCACCTGCGTCTTCCTCGCCACCGACGCCGCCGACGCCGAACGGATCGCCGCCGAGCTGACCAGCGCCGGCGTCTGCCGGGAGGCGCGGGTCGCACACGGCCCGGTGGCGGGCGCGCGCGTCGTCTGACGGCGCTCCCCGGCCGGCGCGGCCGGCCGGGGCGTCCGCGTACCCTTGGGTCAGGCGTCCCGAGGTGCCCGCCGGCACCCGGACGCCTTGATCTTGAAGGGTGGAACGTGGCCAACATCGTCAACCTGGACCGGGTGTCCAAGGGGTACGGCGCCGCCGGGCGGCTGCTCACGGACGTCTCGCTCGGCCTGGACGACGCCGACCGGATCGGTGTGGTCGGCCTCAACGGCGCCGGCAAGTCCACCCTGCTGCGGCTGCTCACCAAGCAGGAGGACCCCGACGACGGCCGGGTCACCCACCGTCGCGACCTGCGCGTGCTCTGGCTGCCGCAGCAGCTCACCCTCGCCCCCGACGCCACCGTCCGGGACGTGGTGCTCGGCACCGCCTGGCTGGGCGAGGGCATGGGCGCCGAGCACGAGTGGGCCGGCGACGCCGGTGTCCGCAACATCCTCGACGGCCTCGGCATGCCGCACCTCGGCCTCGACCAGCCGGTCGGCCCGATGTCCGGTGGTGAACGGCGACGGGTGGCGCTCGCCGCGCTGCTCGTCCGCGACGCGGACCTGTTGATCCTCGACGAGCCCACCAACCACCTCGACGTCGGCGGTGTCGACTGGCTGGCCCGGCACCTCGTCGGCCGCAAGGGCGCCCTCGTCGTGGTCACCCACGACCGGTGGTTCCTGGACGCCGTCTGCACCACCACCTGGGAGGTCGCCGACCAGACCGTCCGGGCGTACGAGGGTGGCTTCGCCGCCTGGACCCTCGCCCGCGTCGAGCGGGAGCGCGTCGCCGCCGCCGTCGAGGCCCGCCGGCAGAACCTGCTCCGTAAGGAGATCGCCTGGCTGCGGCGTGGCCCACCCGCCCGCACTTCCAAGCCGCAGTTCCGCATCGACGCCGCCAACGCGCTGATCGCCGACGTGCCGCCGGCCCGCGACACCATGTCGTTGCAGCGCATGGCCGTCTCCCGCCTCGGCAAGCAGGTGTACGAGCTCACGGACGTCGAGCTGCACGCCGGGCCGAAGGAGATCCTGCGCGACGCCACCTGGCTGATCGGCCCCGGTGACCGGATCGCCATTCTCGGCGCCAACGGCGCCGGCAAGACCACGCTGCTGCGGATGCTCGCCGGCATCACCCGGCCCGACGGGGGCCGCCTCACCACCGGCTCCACGGTCCGACCGGCGTTCCTGTCCCAGGAACTCGTCGAGCTGCCCGGACACCTGCGGGTGCTCGAAGCCGTCGAGGAGGTCGCCCGCCGCGTGCAGCTCGGCGACCGTGAGGTCTCCGCCGCGCAGCTCGCCGAGGTCTTCGGCTTCGACGACCGCCGGCTCTGGACGCCGGTCAGCGACCTCTCCGGCGGTGAGCGCCGCCGGTTGCAGATGCTGCGGCTGCTCGCCGGTGAGCCCAACGTGCTGCTCTTCGACGAGCCGACGAACGACCTGGACACCGACACCCTGGCCGCGCTCGAAGACCTGCTCGACTCGTGGCCGGGCACGATCATCGTGGCGAGCCACGACCGCTACCTGATCGAACGCGTCACCGACACCGCGTACGGGATGTTCGGCGACGGCCGGCTGGTGCACCTGCCCGGTGGCGTCGACGAGTACCTCGCCCGGACCGCCGAGCGGGCCGGCTCCACCCGGGCGGGCGGCACCCCGACCGCCGCGCCCACCGGCCCGGCCACGAGCGGCATGTCCGCCGCCGAGGTGCGCCAGGCCCGCAAGGAGCTGACCCGCCTCGAACGGCAACTCGGCAAGCTCGACCAGCGCGAGGTGACCCTGCTCGACCAACTCGCCGCCGACGCCACCGACTACGCCCGGGTCGCCGACCTGGACACCCAGCTCAAGGACCTGCGCGCCGAACGGGAACGGATCGAGGAGAGCTGGATGACCCTGGCCGAGGAGCTGCCCGAGGGCTGACCTGCCCGGGCACGCCGGCGCGGGGGCCGTGTGCGGCGTCACACCGGCTCATGCGGGACAATCATCGGCGACACCTCACCCCACGGCGTTGGAGACCCAGACATGGCCCACACCCCCATCAACCACCCCGCGCGGCCGATCTACCGGGCGATCGGCGGGCTGACCGGTCTGTACCTGGTGGTCTTCGGTGTGCTCGGCATCATCGCGAGCGCCGGCAACGAGGTCCTCGCGCAGGATGACACCCGCGTCCTCGGTCAGGGCACCAACCTCGGCTTCTCGCTGCTCAGTGTGCTGCTCGGGCTCGTCGTCCTGGTCGGCGCCGCGCTCGGCCGCAACATCGACGTGGCGGTCAACCAGTGGATGGCGTACGCCCTGATGGTGATCGGCCTCGGCGGTCTCGCGTTCATCCGCACCGACGCCAACATCTTCAACTTCAGCGTCGTCACGGTGATGGCGCTGCTCTCGGCCTCCCTGGTGCTGCTCATGGCCGGCATGTACGGCAAGGTCGGCACGGACGAGGAGGCGGAGGCGTTCCAGAAGGCTCGGCTCGTTCTCTGAGCTCTTCTTGGTTGCTTTCGTGGTTGCGGCCGTGGGTTTTCGCCGGAGCCCGAGCTGCTCCGGGCGGTCAGGCTTGATCCCTGCGCAGCTCGGGCTCCGGCGAAAACCTGACCCGGTCCAGCCACTCGGCGGACCGTTCCGGCTTCCTGGTTCTTCGGACAGCCGGGTCTGCCCTGGGTGACAATCCTCCTGAAACGGTCGAACTCAGGTGGATGGGGTCTCGGGTATGCCGCACTTTCCGGTCAACCATCCGGCACGGCCGCTCTACCGGGTGCTCTCCGGGCTGATCGGCGTGTACATCCTGGTCTTCGGCGTCTGGGGGGTGGCCGAGACGATCGGTGACCCGCTCTTCGCCCGCAGCAGCACCTGGGCCCTCGGACTACGGACCAATCTGGCCTTCTCGCTCGCCTCCGTGGTCTTCGGAGTCGTCCTGATCATCGGGGCGTCCCGGCGCACCAACCTCGGCCACTACATGAACCTCACCGCCGGGGTGGTGTTCCTGGTGACCAGCATCCTGATGATGTCCGTGCTGCAGACCGACGCGAACTTCCTCAACTTCTCGATGTCGACCGTGGTCGTGTCGATGCTGTTCGGGCTGATCCTGCTCGGCACCGGCCTCTACGACAAGGTCGGCCCGGCGGAGCACGCCGAGGCGGAGTTGGAACGCCGCAAACACCCGGTGGCGGACGCGCACCGGAGCTGAGACGTGGGTCAGTGCCGGCGCGCGGTGATCAGGGTGGGTTTCGCCTCCAGGTGCGACAACCCGTTCCACGCCATGTTGACCAGGTGCGCCGCGACCGTCTCCTTGCGCGGCTTGCGCACCTCCAGCCACCAGCGGCCGGTCAACGCGACCATGCCCACCAGCGCCTGCGAATAGAGCTCGGCGAGCTTCGGGTCGTACCCCCGGCTCTTGAACTCGGCGCCGAGGATGTGCTCGACCTGGTGGGCGACGTCGTTCATCACGCTGCTGAACGTGGCCGTGCCGGACATCAGCGGCGACTCGCGGACCAGCACCCGGAACCCACTCGTCTCCTCCTCGATGTAGCCCAGCAGGGCCAGCGCCGCCTGCTCCAACAACTCCCGCGGATGCCCCGCCGTCAGCGCTGTGGTGATCCGGTCCAGCAGGGCCCGGACCTCCCGGTCGACCACGACCGCGTAGAGCCCTTCCTTGCCGCCGAAGTGCTCGTAGACCACCGGCTTGGAGACCTTGGCGCGGGCCGCCACCTCCTCGATCGAGGTGGCGTCGAAACCGCGCTCGGCGAACAGTTGCCGGCCGATCGCGATCAACTGCTCCCGACGCTGCGCCGCCGACATGCGTACCCGGGACGTGGGCTTGGGTTTCGCCGCCGTGGCCGGCGTCGGCCGCCGGCCGGCCGGCTCGTCACTCGCCTCGGGCATGTCGCCGCCTCGCTGGCGCTCCGTCACGCCCTGCCGTGGGATGGTGTCTCCGCTGTGCCCGTTCACGTCGTCGCCTCACTGGCGGGCGGCCGGACCGCCCTGCCGTGCCGTGCGACCAAACCCGGATCGGGCCCGGCCCTCGTCCGCCGAGCCGTCCGGTCCCCCCGCGTCGCTCGGTCATCCGGCCATCCTGCCAGGCGGGATCCCGTGGCACCGCCCGCTTTACCGGGGTGCGACCGGCTTCACGAGCTTGGCGGCGAGGCGCTCGGGCTTGGGCCAGCGCACCTGCGATGCCGCACCGACCTTCTCGAACAGCCAGATCACCCGCGCCGAGATGTCCACCTGACCCCGCAGCACACCGTGCCGCGCGCTGGTCGGGTCGGCGTGGTGCAGGTTGTGCCAGCTCTCACCGAACGACAGGATCGCCAGCGGCCAGAAGTTCGACGCGCGGTCTCCCTGACGCATCGCGAACGGACGCTCGCCGTACACGTGGCAGACCGAGTTGATCGCCCAGGTGACGTGGTGCAGAAGGCCTACCCGGACCAGCCCGGCCCAGAAGAACGCGGTGAGCGCGCCCTGCCAGGACCAGGTCACCAGGCCCCCGATCAGCGCCGGGCCGAGCAACGAGACGGCCACCAGCGCGGGGAAGAGCCGGTCCACCCGGCTGATGTCCCGGTCGGCGATCAGGTCCGGAGCGAAACGCTCCCGGTTGGACAACTCGCGGCGGAACAGCCAGCCCACGTGGGCGTGGAACAGGCCCCGGGTCAGCGCCCAGACGTTCGTGCCGAACCGCCACGGCGAGTGCGGGTCACCCTCCAGATCGGAGAACGCGTGGTGCCGTCGGTGGTCGGCCACCCACTGGATGATCTCGCCCTGCACCGCCAGCGAACCCGCGACCGCCAGGGTCACCCGCAGCCACCGCTTGGCCTTGAACGAGCCGTGCGTGAAGTAGCGGTGGAAACCCACCGTGATGCCGAGCCCGGAGACCACGTACCAGACCAGGCCGATGATCACGTCCGTCCAGCCCAGCCAGCCGCCCCAGGCGACGGGCACGGCGACCAGCAGCGCGACGAAGGGGATCACGACGAACGCCCACAGAGCGGCCAGGATCCCGGGGGACTGGGTGCCGTCGGTGAGCGGTTTCGGGCCGGGGCCGGTGGTGTTGGGTTCGAGCACGGTGGTGGACATGACACCTCGCAGGGGGAAGGGGAAAAGATCACTAACCTACGCCTACGTCACCGTAACTTACGGTCCGGTAGATCGCACGAGGAACTTTCGAAGAAGCGTCGTACGCCCGTACCAACCTGCTGGTCATGACCGATTCGCTCGCCGTCGAGGTGGCTCTCGTGCGTACCGTTGAGCGGCTTCCCGTCGCGCTGATGCAGGCCCGCTGCGACATCGGGCGCGACCGTCTCCAATGTCTCCTGAGCGGGTGCCGCCAGCGCCACGGGCGTGGACGATCGAGGGGATCTTGAGGGATATGAGTGCTGGCGTCGGCGGGGTCGGGCGTTAAGGTGTAGCGGCGGGACGCGCTCCTGCCGCGTCGTCCTTCTTGACGATGCGATCGGCCGTGGTGTAATTGGCAACACCCGGGTCTTTGGTACCCGTATTTCAGGTTCGAACCCTGGCGGCCGAGCTATCCCTATAAGTCCGCTTTAGGTTCTCCTGGGGGTAAGAGGGAACCGTGCCGGGCCTCGTGGTTAGCATGGCCGCGAGAGTGTCCGCCGTCCCGACGGGAGCCACGTCGTGCCCCAGCCCCACCTTCGTACCGTCGTCGTACTCGCCGCCGGTGAGGGCAAGCGGATGAAGTCGACACTGCCCAAGGTGCTGCACCCCCTGCTCGGTCGTACCCTGCTGGGCCACGTGTTGAGCGCGGCCGCGCCGCTGGCCGCCGATCGGACCGTCGTCGTGGTGGGTCACGGCGCCGACCAGGTTGGTGCGCACCTCACCGAGATAGCCCCCGACGCCACGCCCGTCCTGCAGGCCGAGCAGCTCGGCACCGGGCATGCCGTGCGGATCGCGCTGGACGCCGTGCCGGAGGGCGCCGGCACCGTCGTGGTGATCAACGGAGACGTGCCGTTGCTGCGCCCGGAGACCGTGGGCGCGCTGGTGACCGCGCACGAGGAGGCCGCCGCGGCGGCCACCGTGCTGGCCGCCGAGGTGCCCGACCCGACCGGGCTGGGGCGGATCGTCCGGGACGCCGACGGCCGGCTGGAGCAGATCGTCGAGGAGCGCGACGCCGACGCGACGCAGCGCGCGATCCGCGAGATCAACGCCGGCATCTACGCCTTCGACGCGGCCCGGCTGCGCGACGCCCTGGGCAAGCTCTCCACGGACAACGACCAGGGCGAGGAGTACCTGACCGACGTGTTCGGCCTGCTCCGCTCCGCCGGCGAGCCGGTCGCGGTGCACGTGGCCGTCGACCATGTCGAGACGCTGGGCTGCAACGACCGGGTGGAGTTGGCGTCGCTGCGCCGGCTGCTGCGCGACCGGGTCAACGAGGCGTGGATGCGTACCGGAGTGAGTCTGCTCGATCCGGTGACCACCTGGATCGACGTGACGGTGGCTCTGGACCGCGACGCGGTGGTCGACCAGAACACCCAGCTGCGCGGTGCCACGGTGGTCGGCGCGGGCGCGCTGGTCGGGCCGGACGTCACGCTTGTCGACACCATCGTCGGCGAGGGCGCGTCGGTGGTACGCAGCCACGCGGTCGGCGCCGAGGTGGGCGCGGGCGCGAGTGTCGGGCCGTACGCGTACCTGCGGCCTGCCGCGCGCCTCGCGGACAAGGCGAAGATCGGCACGTTCGTCGAGGTGAAGAACTCCGAGATCGGGGCGGGCTCGAAGGTGCCGCACCTGACCTACGTGGGTGACGCGACGATCGGCGAGCAGAGCAACATCGGCGCCGCGTCGGTCTTCGTGAACTACGACGGGGTCAACAAGCACCGTACGGTGATCGGCAGCCACGCCCGAACCGGCGCGGACAACATGTTCGTGGCGCCGGTCGAGGTGGGCGACGGCGCGTACACGGCGGCTGGTTCGGTGATCGTGGACGACGTGCCGCCGGGCGCGATGGGTGTCGCCCGGGCACGGCAGCGCAACATCGAGGGCTGGGTGATGATGCGGCGGGCCGGTACGGCGGCGGCCGAGGCCGCGCAGCGTGCCCGCGACGCGAAGGATGCGCGGCGATCCAGCGACGCGAAGGGTGCGTCGGAGGCGGCCGGGACCGCAAGTGACAGTGAGGCAATGCACGGGCGGGCCGAGACGGTGGGCGGTGCGTCCGGCGCGGGAGATACTGCAACCGAATAGTCCCCGACCCACCACCACCGGGCCGGGAACCGCCGACAAACGGGAGCAGACGGGCCCATGGGCAGCATCGTCGCCGAAAACCGCAAGAGCCTGATGCTCTTCTCCGGACGGGGTTTCCCGGAGTTGGCCAAGGAGATCGGCGAGGTGCTCGGCGTGGCACCGACGCCGGCTGACGCGTACGAGTTCGCCAACGGCGAGATCTTCGTACGGTTCAAGGATTCGGTGCGTGGTTCGGACGCCTTCGTGGTGCAGTCCGTGACGCACGGAGTGAACACCTGGGTCATGGAGACCCTGATCATGGTCGACGCGTTGAAGCGCGGTTCGGCGAAGCGGATCACCGTGGTGCTGCCGTTCTACCCGTACGCGCGGCAGGACAAGAAGCACCGTGGCCGGGAGCCGATCTCGGCCCGCCTGGTGGCGGACCTGCTGAAGACCGCCGGTGCGAACCGGATCCTCACGGTCGACCTGCACACCGCGCAGATCCAGGGCTTCTTCGACGGGCCGGTGGATCACCTCTTCGCGATGGACGTGCTCGCCGAGTATGTGGAGCACAGGTACGCGGGTCGGCCGATGACCGTGGTGGCGCCGGATTCGGGCCGGGTGCGGGTGGCCGAGCGGTGGACCGACCGGCTGGGCGGCTGCCCGTTGGCGTTCATCCACAAGACCCGTGACCCGATGAAGCCGAACCAGGTGGTGGCCAACCGGGTGGTCGGTGAGGTGGAGGGTCGGGTCTGCCTGATCGTCGACGACATGATCGACACGGGTGGGACGATCACGAAGGCGGCGGACATCCTCAAGGAGTCGGGGGCGGCGGAGATCGTGGTGGCGTCCACCCACGCGCTCCTGTCCGACCCGGCCACGGAGCGGTTGAAGAACAGCCCGATCAGCGAGGTCGTGGTGACCAACACGCTGCCGTTGCCGCCCGAGAAGCAGCTCGACAAGTTGACCGTCCTGTCGATCGCGCCGCTGCTGGCGCGGGCGATCCGCGAGGTGTTCGACGACGGCTCGGTGACCACCCTGTTCGGTGGTCTGAGCTGAACCGGGTCAGGTCCGGCCGGCAGAGCTGACAAACTGGTCGAAACGGGCTGATCCGCCAGCGGGAAACACCGCCGGCGGATCAGTCCGGTGCCGTGACCGGGGACTGCCGGAAACCTGGGAATTGGCTCGGGTAGACTGGTGCGGTTGCCACGGCGAGGGTGCCCGGCGGGCCGCTGAAGAGCGCCGCACGGAGGCACCGTCATCGACGCGGTGCTCCGGGCAGTCGTTCATGACGCATGAGCCCCAGCGAGCCCCTCGCCCCAGCACCGCCAGACGACAAGCCGCCGCAGCGAAGCATCAGGAGTTTCCCCGTGTCCGAGGTAAAGATCAGCGCCGAGCCCCGCACCGAGTTCGGCAAGGGTGGTGCCCGTCGTACCCGCCGGGCCGGCAAGGTGCCCGCCGTGCTGTACGGCCACGGCGAGAAGCCCAAGCACATCGCGCTGCCGTCGCGGGAGTTCGCCGCCGCGATCCGCAAGGGTGGCGCCAACCAGCTCTTCGCGATCGACATCACCGACGGCACCCAGGTGCTGGCGCTGCCGAAGGCGATCCAGCGTGACCCGATCAAGGACACCTTCGAGCACGTGGACCTGCTGCTGGTCCGCCGCGGCGAGAAGGTCACCGTCGAGGTCCCGGTTCAGCTGACCGGTGAGGCCGCGAAGGACACCCTGATCGTGCACGACCACGACACCCTCTCGGTGACCGCCGACGCCACCAAGGTGCCGGACCACCTGGAGGCGTCGATCGAGGGCGCCGAGGCGGGCACCACGATCACCGCCGGCGACGTCGAGCTGCCCTCCGGCGTGGAGCTGGCCGCCGACTCCGAACTGCCGGTCGCCTCGGTGACCGCCGCGCCGACGGCGGAGCAGCTCGAGGCGACGCTGCCCGAGGTCGAGGCGGCCACCGACGAGGCCGAGGCCGAGGTCGGCGAGACCACCGAGGGCTCCGAGGGCGCGGACGCCGCCCCGGCCGCCGAGGGCGACGAGAACACCGAGGCGCGTACCGAGGCCTGATCGGTTCGTACTCTGCTGGCAGGCGTCCCCGAGCTTCGGGGGCGCCTGTCGGTGTATCGGGAGTCGGCGCAGACGTTTTGAGGGGCGGATCGTGACGGACGAGGCGGGACCGTGGCTGGTGGTCGGCCTGGGCAACCCGGGGCGGGAGTACGCCGGGAACCGGCACAATGTCGGTTTCATGGTGGCCGAGCTGCTGGCGGGGCGTGTCGGCGCGCGGTTCGGTCGGCACAAGCGGGCGGTGGCCGAGGTCGCGGAGGGGCGGCTGGGGTTCGGTGGTCCGAAGCTGGTGCTGGTGAAGCCACTGACGTACATGAACCTCTCCGGTGGGCCGGTGGCGGCGCTGTCGCAGTTCTACAAGGTGCCTCCGGCGCAGGTGGTCGCGGTGCACGACGAGCTGGACATCGAGTTCGGCCAGGTGCGGATCAAGTTCGGTGGCGGCGAGGGCGGGCACAACGGTCTGCGTTCGATGTCGAAGTCGTTGGGCACGAAGGACTACGTCCGGGTGCGGTTCGGGGTGGGTCGCCCGCCGGGGCGGCAGGATCCGGCGGACTTCGTGCTGTCGGATTTCGGCGCGGCGGAGCGCAAGGAGCTCGATTTCCTGGTGGACCGGGCTGCCGACGTGGTGGAGTCGGTGATCGTCAAGGGCGTGGAGCCGACCCAGAACCTGTATCACGGGGGTTGAGTCGGGCGGTGCGTACCGGATTGGAAACGCCGGGCCGGTAGTCTGCGCCTTTCGGCGTGCCGTGACCGGCGACGCGGGTCGCGGCCGATCGGTGCGTGCGGGCACGGCCGCGGCGAGGCGACGGGAGCGGGCAGATGGGCAGTCCTCCGATGATCGACGGGGCGTTCGCCCGGTGGTTGGCCTCCCGGGCCGGTCAGGCGCTGCTGGACCTGCGTACGGAGATGGGCTTCTCGGACACCGGGGCGCTGAAGTCGGCCGGGGACAAGGTGTCGCACGACCTGATCCGTACGGAGTTGGCGCGGTGGCGGCCGGGGGACGCGGTGCTCTCCGAGGAGGACGAGGGCTCGCGGTTGGCCTGGGCGGCGGAGGTGAACGCCGGGGCGGTGTCCCGGCTGACCGCCGACCGGGTCTGGATCATCGACCCGTTGGACGGCACCCGCGAGTTCGCCGAGGAGGGCCGCTCGGACTGGGCGGTGCACGTGGCGCTCTGGGCGCGGAGCGCGCCGAGCCCGCACGGGCTGGTCGCCGGTGCGGTGGGGTTGCCGGCGCAGCACCGGGTGTTGGGCACCGACTATCCGCCGGCGTACCCGCCGATGACGGTCGAGGCGGCGACGGCTGGTGAGCGCAAGATCCGGCTGGCGGCGAGTCGGAGTCGACCGCCGGTGTTCCTCACCGATCTGGCCGAGGACGTGGGCGCGCACCTGGTGCCGATGGGTTCCGCCGGGGCGAAGATCGCTGCGGTGGTGACCGGCGAGGTGGACGCGTACATCCATGCCGGCGGGCAGTACGAGTGGGATTCGGCGGCGCCGGTGGCTGTGGCGACGGCCACCGGACTGCACGCTTCCCGGATCGACGGTTCTGCGCTTCGATACAACGAGGCGGATCCGCGCCTGCCGGACCTGCTGGTCTGTCGCAAGGATCTCGCCAGCCGGTTGCTTGCAGCGCTGCAGAGGCATTCCGGGTAGCCTGAGCGCACTTCTTGACATGTCCGACCGGAAAGGTCTGGAAATCGGATGAGCGAGCGAGTGTCATGACCTCCCCCGCGGCCTACCGCGTCTCCCACCTGGACGCCCTCGAGGCGGAGAGCATCTTCGTGATGCGTGAGGTTGTCGCCGAGATGGAACGTCCGGTGCTGCTCTTCTCCGGCGGCAAGGACTCGATCGTCATGCTGCGGTTGGCGCAGAAGGCGTTCGCTCCGGCCAACATCCCCTTCCCCGTCATGCACGTCGACACCGGGCACAACTTCCCCGAGGTGCTCGAATACCGCGATCAGCGGGTCGCCGAGCTGGGGTTGCAGCTCGTGGTGGCGAGCGTGCCGGAGGCCCTGACCAACGGGCTGGTCCGGGAGTCGGGCGACGGCATGCGCAACCGGATCCAGACGCCCGTGCTGCTGGACGCGGTGGAGAAGCACCGCTTCGACGCGCTGTTCGGTGGCGCCCGCCGGGACGAGGAGAAGGCACGGGCCAAGGAGCGGGTGTTCAGCTTCCGCGACGAGTTCGGCCAGTGGGACCCGAAGAACCAGCGTCCGGAGCTGTGGTCGCTCTACAACGGCCGGCACCACCCGGGCGAGTCGATCCGGGTCTTTCCGCTGTCCAACTGGACCGAGCTGGACGTCTGGCACTACATCGCCAGCGAGCGCATCCCGCTGCCGTCGATCTACTACGCGCACGAGCGTGAGGTGATCGAGCGCGAGGGCATGCTCTACGCGGTCAACGAGTTCTTCCGGCCGCGCGCCGGCGAGGAGCGGTTCAAGGCCCAGGTGCGGTACCGCACCGTCGGCGACGCCTCCTGCACCGCGGCCGTCCGCTCGGACGCGGACACCGTGGAGAAGGTCATCGAGGAGGTGGCGGCCACCCGGATCACCGAGCGGGGCGCGACCCGTGGTGACGACCGGGTCAGCGAGGCCGCCATGGAGGACCGTAAGCGGGAGGGCTACTTCTGATGAGCACCGAGATCATGGCCCCGGCCGCCGGCGCCGAGACCGCGCCCGAGGCGCGGGCGATGGACCTGCTGCGGTTCGCGACCGCCGGCAGCGTGGACGACGGCAAGTCGACCCTGATCGGCCGGCTGCTGTACGACACCAAGTCGCTCTTCACCGACCAGTTGGAGGCGGTGGAGGCGGTCAGCGCGGCCCGGGGCGACGAGTACACCAACCTCGCGCTGCTCACCGACGGCCTGCGCGCCGAGCGGGAGCAGGGCATCACGATCGACGTGGCGTACCGCTACTTCGCCACGCCCCGGCGCAAGTTCATCATCGCGGACACTCCCGGGCACATCCAGTACACCCGGAACATGGTCACCGGCGCTTCCACGGCCGACCTGGCGTTGATCCTGGTGGACGCGCGCAAGGGCCTGGTCGAGCAGTCCCGGCGGCACGCGTTCCTCTGCTCGCTGCTGCGGGTGCCGCACCTCGTCCTGTGCGTCAACAAGATGGACCTGGTGGACTGGTCGCAGGAGGTCTACGAGCGGATCGCCGACGAGTTCACCGCGTTCGCGGCGAAGCTCGACGTACCGGACCTGACGGTGGTGCCGATCTCCGCGCTGCGGGGCGACAACATCGTGGCCCGGTCGGAGAACATGCCGTGGTACGAGGGCCCGTCGCTGCTGCACCACCTGGAGCGGGTGCACATCGCCAGTGACCGCAACCTGGTCGACGTCCGGTTCCCGGTGCAGTACGTGATCCGTCCGCAGTCGACCACGGTCACCGACTACCGGGGCTACGCCGGCCAGGTAGCCTCGGGCGTGCTCAAGCCGGGCGACGAGGTGATGGTGCTGCCGTCCGGCTTCACCAGCCGGATCGCCGCCGTCGAGACCGCCGACGGGCCGGTCGCGGAGGCGTTCCCGCCCATGTCGGTGACGGTACGGCTGGCCGACGAGATCGACATCTCCCGGGGCGACATGATCTGCCGGCCGAACAACGCGCCCGCCGTCGCCCAGGACATCGAGGCGATGGTCTGCTGGATGGACGAGACGGCCCCGCTGCGGGTCGGTGGCCGGTACGCGATCAAGCACACCACCCGCTCGGCGCGGGCGATCGTGCGCGGGCTGCACTACCGGTTGGACATCAACTCGCTGCACCGTGACGAGTCGGCGGACGAGCTGCGGCTCAACGAGATCGGTCGGGTCCGGCTGCGCACGACGGTGCCGTTGCTGGCCGACGAGTACCGCCGCAACCGTACGACGGGCGGCTTCGTCATCATCGACGAGACCACCAACCGCACGGTAGGCGCCGCCATGATCGTCGAAGCCGCCTAACCCCATCCCGCGCCCGCTCGCGCCGCCAAGATCGCGCTCGATCCATGAAGTAGTGGCCTCCCCGAATGGGAAGGCCACTACTTCCATGAACAAGCACGATCATCCCGCCTCACCCCCGAACCGCCGGTTGATCAAGAGGTTTGCGTCAGTCCGAGCGCGGATCTTGACGCAAACCTCTTGATCACCGAGTCGACGACAGGGGGTTAGGGCAGGCGGGTTGCGCCGGGGGAGGGCAGGACCGGGGTCGTGGTGGGGGGCGTGTAATCGCGTTCGGCGTAGGCGATCCTGACTGCCTCGGCCACCGCTTCGACGCGGTCGGTGTCGACCAGGGCGAGGACGCAGCCTCCGAATCCGCCGCCCGTCATGCGCGCGCCCAACGCGCCGGCCGACAGCGCCGCCTCGACCGCCGTGTCGATCTCCGGCACGGTGATCTCGAAGTCGTCGCGCATCGAGACGTGCGAGGCGGTGAGCAGCGGGCCGATGTCCCGGACCCGGCCGGCGCGCAACAGCGCGACGGTGTCGAGCACGCGCTGGTCCTCGGTGACCACGTGCCGGACCCGGCGCCGGGTCTCGGCGTCGTCGAGCCGGGCCAGGGCGGCGTCGAGCCCGTCGACGCTCACGTCGCGCAGCGCGGGCACCCCGAGCGCCTTGGCGGCGGCCTCGCAGGAGCGGCGGCGGGCAGCGTACTCACCATCGGCGTGCCGGTGCGGCGCGCGGCTGTCGATGACCAGCACGGTCAGCCCGGCGGCGTCCAGGTCGAACGGGATGTGCTCGACGGACTCGTCGCGGCAGTCGAGGAAGAGCGCGTGCCCGGCGCGGCAGCGGATCACCGCGGACTGGTCCATGATGCCGGTCGGCGCGCCCACGTAGACGTTCTCCGCCCGCTGCGCCAGCCGGGGCTGCCGCTCGGCGGGCAGCTCCAGCCCAGCGAGGTCGAGCAGGGCGGCGAGCACGGCGGACTCGAGCGCGGCAGACGAGGAGAGCCCGGAACCCAGCGGCACGTCGGAGGCGATGGCCAGCCGGGCGCCGGGCACCGCGTGGCCGGCGTCGCGCAGCGCCCAGACCACCCCGGCCACGTACGCGCCCCAGCCGGTCACCCGGCCGGGCTCGGTCACGTCGTCCGCGTCGAAGGTGATCGTCTCGCCGGAGAGCTCGGACCAGACCGTCCAGCGTTCGTCGTCCCGCCGGTCGGCGGCGACCACGGTACGCATGGGAAGCGCGAACGGCAGCACGAACCCGTCGTTGTAGTCGGTGTGCTCGCCGATCAGGTTGACCCGACCGGGCGCGGCCCAGAGGCCGGCGGCCGAGGCGTCGTACCGCTCGGTGAAGCCGGCGGCGGCCCGCTCGACGACGTCACCGGTGGGGCTGGTCATGGTGCCTCCTTCGCGACTGCGGGGCCCGCAGACCCGGCTCACTCCCGGCGCTCACGACTGCTCCAGGACGTGTGCGCGGTAGAAGGCCCAGGCGTCGCCGACCATGTCGTGCAGGGTGGGCTTGCGCGGCACCCAACCCAGTTCGTCACGGGCCAGCGCGGACGAGGCGACCAGTTCGGCCGGGTCGCCCTCGCGGCGCGGCGCGACCTCGACCGGGAGCTGGTGGCCGGTGACCTCGCGGACCACGTCGACCACCTGGCGGTTGGTGAAGCCGTTTCCGTTGCCGAGGTTGTAGATGCGGTGCTGGCCCGCGGTGGCGGCGTCCAGCGCGAGCAGGTGCGCGCGGGCGAGGTCGGCGACGTGGATGTAGTCGCGTACGCAGGTGCCGTCCACGGTCGGGTAGTCGTCGCCGAAGAGTTGGAGCTTCTCCCGCCGGCCGGCCGCGACCTCCAGGGCGATCGGGATGAGGTGTGTCTCCGGGTCGTGCCGCTCGCCGAGCGCGACGTCGCCGGCGAGGTGCGCTCCGGCCACGTTGAAGTAGCGCAGGGACACGGCGGCCAGCCCGTGCGCGGCGGCCTCGGAGGTGAGCGCCATGTCGACCGCGAGCTTGGTGGCGCCGTACGTGTTGGTGGGCGCCTTGACCGCGGTCTCGGTGATCGGCAGCTCGGTGGGGTTGCCGTAGACGGCGGCGGTGGAGGAGAAGACCATCCGGGGGACCCGGGCGGCCCGGACCGCGTTGATCAGGGCGAGCGTGCCGACCGTGTTGTTCTCCCAGTACAGCTCGGGTTTCACCATCGACTCGCCGGCGGCGATGAGGGCGGCGAAGTGCAGCACCCCGTCGAAGCCGGCGTCGGGGGTGAGGACCTGGGCGGCGTCGTGAATGGACGCCTCGACGTGCGTCGCGTCCGGAGCGAGCGCCTCGCGGTGACCGGTGCGCAGGTCGTCCAGGACCACGACCTGGTGCCCGGCGTCGAGCAGCATCCGGGTCACCACGCTGCCGATGAAGCCGGCGCCCCCGGTGACGAGCAGTTTCACGTCGTTGCCTCCTGCCTGGCCCGCCGGGACGTGGCCCTTGGTGATCACCCTACGGCGGCGCTCGGGAGCGGTGTGGATCGCGCCGCACGCCATTCCATCATAATCTCTCACGTTTAAACAGAGCCGAACATCTCCGGTGCGGCGGGCACCCGGTGTCTACCATCTCTTTCATGCGGGAAGCAGCCCGTTCCGGGCTCCGGCGGCGGGTGCGGAAACGGTCCCGCCGTGACCCCGGGCCGCTCGCGCGGGCCGTCGCCCGGGTGCTGGTGCGCACCGCCGACGGCGCGACCCGCCTCGTCACCGATCTGCTCGGTACCGGCCCGGCGGCCGGCCGGGAACGCATCTCCGAGGCCGAGCTGCGGGACCTCGTGGCGGTCAACACGGTGCTCGACCCGGACGAGCGGCGGATCATCGACGAGGTGCTGGTGGCCGGGGCGAGCCTCGTCCGCGAGGTGATGATGCCCCGCACCGAGGTGGTCTTCCTGCCGGCTCGGCTGACCATCGCCGAGGCCGCCCGGCTGGTACGGGCCGAGACGCACTCCCGTTACCCGGTCACCGACGGCACCCAGGACGACGTGGTCGGGTTCGTGCACCTGCGGGACGTACTGCTCCGTCCGGACGCCGACCCCTGCGCCACCGTGGGCGAGCTGACCCGCGAGGTCAAGCAGGTGCCGGGGAGCAAGCGGGTCCTGGCCGCGCTGACCGAGATGCGCCGGGAAGGGCACCACCTGGCGGTGGTGGTCGACGAGTACGGCGGAACCGCCGGCATCGTCACCCTGGAGGACCTGATCGAGGAACTCGTCGGAGAGATCCACGACGGGTACGGCAGGCCGCCCGACCCGAGCCACGCCGGCCTGCCGGCCGTGGTCGACGGCCGACTCAACCTCGCCGACTTCGCCGAGCGGACCGGTGTGGCGCTCCCCGCCGGTCCGTACGAGACCGTCGGCGGGTACGTGATGGCCGTCCTGGGCCGCCTGCCGCTGACCGGCGACGAGGTGCCGGTGCCCGGCGAGCCGCCCGACGGCGGCGCGCCCGATCCGGCGGCACCGGCCGACGGTTGGCTGCTGCGCGTACTGGCCCTGGACGGACGCCGGGTCGCCCGGCTCGCGGTGACGGCGGCCCGGATGCCGGAGCAACGGCGCGATCCCGCCGTCGGCCATCAGCGCGAGGCGGACCGGGGCGCGGGACCGCAGCGGGGCACCGCGCTCGGGCCGGGCGACCCACGGCCGGGGACGGGCGGGACACGCGAGGTCAGCGCCCCGACACCGGCTGGCCGGGGCCGACGCGCCGGCCCGTCATGACGGCTCCGCATGCTTGCTGACAGAATTATCGTCATGCCCGACGTTCCCGAGCGACCCCGCGTCTTCTCCGGCATCCAGCCGACGGCCGACTCGTTCCACCTCGGCAACTACCTGGGAGCCGTGCGGCACTGGGTGGCCCTGCAGGACACCCACGACGCGTTCTACTGCGTGGTGGACCTGCACGCGATCACCGCCGGTCATGATCCGGCGGTGCTGCGCCAGCGGACCAGGGTGGCGGCCGCCCAGCTCTTCGCGGTCGGTATCGATCCGGACCGCAGCACCCTGTTCGTACAGTCGCAGGTGCCCGAGCACCCGCAGCTGGCCTGGGTGCTCGGCTGCATCACCGGTTTCGGCGAGGCCAGCCGGATGACCCAGTTCAAGGACAAGTCCCAGAAGCAGGGCAACGAGCGGGCCAGCGTCGGGCTGTTCACCTACCCGGTCCTGCAGGCCGCCGACATCCTGCTCTACCAGGCCAACGCGGTGCCGGTCGGCGAGGACCAGCGTCAGCACCTGGAACTCTCCCGCGACCTGGCCCAGCGGTTCAACTCGCTGTTCGGCGCGACGTTCACGATCCCCGCGCCGCACATCGTCAAGGACACCGCGAAGATCACCGACCTGCAGGACCCGACGGCCAAGATGTCCAAGTCGTCGTCCTCGCCGGCCGGCATCATCGACCTGCTGGAAGACCCGGCCCGCTCGGCGAAGAAGATCCGCTCCGCGGTGACCGACACCGGTCGGGAGATCGTCTTCGACGCCGAGACCAAGCCGGGCGTGTCCAACCTGTTGACCATCTACTCGGCACTCAGCGGGCGTGGCATCGACGACCTGGTGTCCGCGTTCGCCGGTCGCGGCTACGGCGACCTCAAGAAGGAGTTGGCCGATCAGGTGGCGGAGTTCGTCCGTCCCATCCAGGAGCGCACGCGCACGTACCTCGACGACCCCGCCCAACTGGACAAGCTGCTCGCCGCCGGCGCGGAGAAGGCCCGGTCCGTGGCCGGCCAGACGCTGCGGTCCGCGTACGAGCGGGTCGGTTTCTTCCCGCCGGTGCGCGGCGAATAGCGCTGCGGGGACGGGTGGGCGAGTCGGTGGCCGACGTGGCGGCACGGAGCGTGGATCGCAGTGGCGGGGTGCCACCGTCGGGCGACACCGTGCAGATCGGCATCGCGGTGGACATCCCGGAGCCGTGGGGGGCGCAGCTCACCCGGCGGCGGGTCGAGGCGGGTGATCCCCTCGCGGTGCCCGCGCACGTGACGCTGCTCGGTCCGACCGAGATCCCGACCGACGTGCTGCCGGGCATCGAGCGGCACCTCGCCGCGGTGGCCGCCGCGCACCTGCCGTTCACGCTGCACCTGCGGGGGACCGGCACGTTCCGGCCGGTGACCCAGGTGGTGTTCGTCGCGGTGGCCGCCGGCATCAGCGAATGCGAGTTGCTGGCCGCGGCCATCGCGGCCGCGCCGGGCCTGCACCGCCAGACCCGCTTCCCGTACCATCCGCACGTCACCGTCGCGCATGACGTCGCTCCGGAGGCGTTGGACAAGGTGTACGAGGATCTGGCCGACTTCTCCGCGATGTTCGAGGTCGACGCGTTCACCCTGTTCTCGCACAGTGGGCCGGCCCGGTGGCAGCCCCGCCGGGACTTCCGCCTCGGCGACTGACGTTCGGCGGCGCGCCGGCTGGCGAGCGGTCTTGTACTGGTTGCCGGGACGGCGGCGGGAGATCGGCGAGGATGATCGCGTGAACGTGATCGGCCGGATCGAGGCGGGCATCGACCGCTTGGTGGGTGCCGCGCGGGCCCGGTCGGGCCTGTTCGACCACGTGTGGCGTGCCGGGACGCTCTACGCCGACGTGTTGGCAGGAAGGCTCGCCGCGGCGATCGCCTACTACGGCTTCTTCGCCGTCTTCGCTCTCGCCCTGGTCGCGTACTCCGTCTTCGGCGCGATCCTGGAGGACAACGACGAGGTCAGCGAGGCGGCGTCCGGGTTTCTGAAGGAGAACCTGCCGTTCCTGGACGCGCAGCAGATCGCGAACTCCAGCGGCACGGTCGGTGTGGTCGGCCTGGTCATCCTCGTGTTCACCGGCATCGGCTGGGTGGAGGCGATCCGCTCCTCGCAGCGGCTGATGTACGCGCTCAACCAGCAGCCCGGCAACCTCGTGGTCCGGCGGCTGGTCGACCTCGGGGTGATGATCGGCGTCTTCGTGCTGCTCGGCCTCTCGGTGGCGGCGGTGGACGCGTTGGAATCGCTGCTGCGCTTCCTGCTGCGCAGCACCGGGTCGGTCGGCCTGACCACCGTCAGCGCCGTCCTCAGCGTGCTGGTCAACGCGGTGCTCGCCACCGCGCTGCTGCTCGCGGTGCCCCGGCTGCGGATGAGCCGGTCCCGGCTGCGTCCGGTGGTGCTCCTGGTCGCGGTCGGCATCACGCTGCTCAACACGCTCGGGCGGTACTACGTGGTGCGCACCGAGCGAAACCCGGCGTACACCGTGGTGGCCGGCGCGGTCGGTCTGCTGCTCTACCTCTACCTGCTGAACCAACTGGTGCTGTTCGGCGCGGCGCTGCTCGCGACCAGCCGGAGTGGGCGCGTGGTAGACCTGGCGGAGGGCGCTCCCGCGGTGGATGTCGACGAGGACACCGACCCCGGCGCTCCGGGCGGTGCGGGGTGAGGGTGGAGATGTCCGACGTGCTGATCACCGTCGACCAGGACTCGCCGGTGCCACCGTACGAGCAGATCCGTGTGCAGCTCGCCGAGCTGATCGGCGACGGCCGGTTGCCGGTGGGCAACCGCCTGCCCACCGTCCGGCAGCTCGCGGCCGACCTGCGACTGGCCGCGAACACGGTGGCGCGGGCCTACCGGGAGCTGGAGGCGGCCGGCCTGTTGCAGACCCGGGGACGCAACGGCACCTTCGTCGCGCCCGGGCGGGACGACGCCGTCGACCGGCTGCACCGGGTCGCCGTCGAGTACGCCGCCGAGGCGCGGCGGCTCGGCGTGTCCCCGGACCGTGCGGTCGCTCTCGTGCGGGCCGCCCTGGACGCCACCCGACACGACTGAGCCGACCGGTCTCTCATCGGCCGCCGGATGGGCGGTAACTGAACAGAACGCCACCGGCGCTCACGTTCGCGGACCATGATGAGCCCGTGGGCGCACTCATGACACTGGACCTGCCGGCCGACTCGCCGATGCTCGGACTGCCGTGGATCATCACCTTCGGGCCGCTCGGTGACCTGGACGAGTGGGAGCCGGTGGTCTGCGGGCCGTACGAACGGCCGCACGCGTTGGCGTTGGCCGAGGCGGTGGTGGCCGAGGAGCAGTTGATGGCAGTGGTGGAACCGCTGCTGCCGGCGCTGTCGGCCGACGAGATCCGCAGCGAGATCGCCGCCGCGCAGGTGGCCGCCGAGGACGAGGCCCGGCAGGTCGAGGGGGCCGACCTGTACGGGGACTTCGAGGACGTGATCGACGAGGAGTTGGACGCGGCAGCCGACGAGGCGGGTCACGGCGAGCCCGCCGAGCCGCCGGACGAGGCCGAGGTGCGCGCCGGCTTCACCCGGATCGCGGCGCTGCTCACCGCGAAGTGACCCGACCGTCGGTCGGGGGCCCGGGGCCGGAGCGCACCACGGGCGTCACACGAACACCGGCGCCGCGCGGAATCCGTTCCGCGTGGCGCCGGTGCACCTCACCCCCCACCACAAGGGGCCGGCAAGCCCAGTCGCCCGTTGGCGCGGGGCACGACGGACGACCAGGTCGAGATTGGCTTACCCGCTCAGCGCCGTTCGAACCAGGCGGCCGCGTCGACGGGCAGCAGTTGGTCGGTGAGCGGCGCGCTCGCCACGACGGGGGGGCCGTACCCGTCGACCGCCACGGGCGCCGCGCTGAGGTTGACGACGCAGGTCAGCACGGTGTCACCCGCGCTGCGGGAGAACGCCAACACGCCCGGCTCGGTCTGTGACCAGGTGACCTCGCCGGCGTCCGCGGCCAGCGCCGGATGCTCGCGGCGGATGCGCAGGGCCGCCCGGTACAGCTCCAGCGTCGAGCCCGGGGTGCCGGCCTGCGTGTCGACCGACAGGGCGCGCCAGGTCGCCGGGGCGGGCAGCCAGCTCAGCTCGCTGCCGGCCGGGCCGAAGCCGTACGGCGCCAGCTCCCCGCTCCACGGAATCGGTACCCGGCAGCCGTCGCGGCTCTCCCCGGTACGCAGGAACGCCGGATCCTGTCGTAGTTCGTCGGGGAGGTCGAGAACCTCGGGCAGGCCCAACTCCTCACCCTGGTAGAGGTAGGCGGAGCCGGGGAGCGCGAGCATCAACAGGCTGGCGGCGCGTGCCCGGCGCAGTCCGTCGGGGCCGTCACCGTAGCGGGTGACGTGTCGCTGCTTGTCGTGGTTGGACAGCACCCAGGTGGTGGGCGCGCCGACCACCGTCGCTTCGGCGAGCGCGGTGTCGATCACCTTGCGGAACGAGTCGGCCGACCAGGTGGCGTCGAGGAAGTCGAAGCTGAACGCCTGGTGCAGCTCGTCCGGGCCGATGTAGCGGGCCAGTCGCTGCGGCGTCTCGGCCCACGCCTCGGCCACCGCCATCCGACCGCCCGGGTAGCTGTCCAGGATGGGCCGCCACGCACGGTAGATCTCGTGCACCTCGTCCTGGTCGAAGTACGGCAGCCGCGCCCTGCCGAGCAGGTCGACCTGGCGCTGCCCGGTGGTCGCCGTGCTGAAGCCGACGTCCGGCAGCCCTTCGGCCTTGATCATGCCGTGGGCCACGTCGACGCGGAAGCCGTCCACGCCGCGGTCCAGCCAGAACCGCAGCACGTCCTCGAACTCCGCGCGAACCTCCGGGTGCCGCCAGTTCAGGTCCGGCTGGGCCGGGTCGAACAGGTGCAGGTACCACTGGCCGTCGGCGACCCGGGTCCAGGCGGGGCCGCCGAAGATGCTCTCCCAGTCGTTGGGGGGCAGTTCACCGTGCGCGCCCTTGCCGTCGGCGAAGAGGTAGCGGGCCCGCTCGGGCGACCCCGGACCGGCGGCGAGTGCGTCCACGAACCAGCGGTGCGCGCTGGACGTGTGGTTGGGCACCAGGTCGACGATGATCCGCAGGCCGAGGGCGTGCGCGTCGGTGATCATCGCGTCGAAGTCGGTGAGCGTGCCGAACATCTCATCGACGTCCCGGTAGTCGGCGACGTCGTACCCGCCGTCGACCATGGGGGAGGTGTAGAAGGGGGTCAGCCAGAGCGCGTCCACCCCGAGGTCGCGCAGGTACGGCAGGCGCTCGCGGATGCCCTCCAGGTCGCCGACGCCGTCACCGTTGCTGTCGGCGAAGCTGCGCACGTAGACCTGGTAGACGACCGCGGAGCGCCACCAGTCGTCGTCGGCACGGGGCAGGGTGGTGGTGCTGACGGTCATTGGTGATGTTTCCCCGTCTGTCTCAGGCTCGGGCGCGGCTGTGTGAGCAATATGCCGCCCGCCTTTGCAAGAGTCAAGCAGATCTTGCGTAAGGAAAACGCACGGCGGCCGGGGCCACTGCGGTGGAGCCGCGGACGACCAGTTCGGGTCGGAACAGGTACTCGGAGTGCGGGGCGCCGTGCCCGTTGATCTCGTCCACCAGGGCCCGGACCGCGGCCACCGCCATCGCGGTCACCGGTTGCCGCACGGTGGTCAGCGGCGGGTCGGTGAAGGCCATCAGCGGCGAGTCGTCGTAGCCGACCACCGAGAGGTCGCCCGGAACGGACAGGCCGCGTTGCCGGGCCGCCCGCACCGCGCCGAGCGCCATGAGGTCGGAGCCGCAGACCAGTCCGGTGACGCCACGGTCGAGCAGCCGGCCGGCCGCCGCCTCGCCACCCTCCACACCGAACAGCGTCAGCTCGGCCAGGGGCGAGATCGGCCTCGGCCACGCCGGCCAGCCGGGTCATCGCCGCCCGCCAGCCGGCCACCCTGCGCCGCACCGGCACGAACCGGTCCGGGCCGGTGATCAGGCCGATCCGCCGGTGCCCGAGGGCGACGAGGTGGGCCACCGCCAAGTCGGCGGCCTCCCGGTCGTCGCAGGAGACGAAGGGCGCCGCGACGTCGGGGACGTACCCATTGATCATCACGACCGGCAGCGGCCGGGCGATCAGCGCCCGGTAGCGGTCGTGGTTGGCGGCGGTGTCGGCGTGCCGGCCGGAGACGAAGACGATTCCGGAGACCTGCCGGTCCAGCAGCATCTCCACGTATTCGTCCTCGGTCACGCCGCCGGCGGTCTGGGTGCAGAGCACCGGGGTGAACCCACTCTGCGCCAGTGTCGACTCGATGACCTGCGCGAACGCCGGGAAGATCGGGTTGTCCAGCTCCGGCACCACCAGACCGACCAGGCCGGCGCTGCGCTTGCGCAGCCGCGCCGGTCGCTCGTAGCCGAGTACGTCGAGGGCGGTGAGAACGGCCTGTCGGGTCTCCGGTGCCACGCCGGGGCGGTCGTTGAGCACCCGCGACACCGTGGCCTCGCTGACTTCGGCCTGTTGGGCGATGTCGGACAGTCGAGCGCGCATGGCGGCACTTTAGCCCACCGGCAAGTTCTTGCGGGGCTCTCTGCAAACCCTTCCATTGTCTGCAACGTCTTGCTAACGTCCCCGCAACATACGAGGGCGGCAGCGCAATATCGCTGCGCCGATCAGCAAGAAATTCCAGCTTTCCACTGGCGGTCCGTCCTTCCCCCGGCCGACCGCCATGACGACAGGAGTACCGATGCGCATCCGTACCGCGGGTGTGGTTGCCGTTCTCGGCCTGGCGCTCGCCGCCTCCGGCTGCGGTGGCGACAGCGACGAGCCGGCCACGAAGGAGACCCCCACGGCAGCCGGCGGCAAACTGGTGATCTGGGCCGACGACAAGCGGACCGCAGCGCTCAAGCCGTTCGCCGAGAAGTTCGGTCAGGAGAGCGGCGTCACCGTCGAGGTGCAGGCCGTCCCGAACGAGGACCTCCAGAACAACTTCGTGACCGTGTCGAGCCAGGGCGGCGGCCCGGACGTGGTGATCGGCGCGCACGACTGGATCGGCAACCTGGTCCAGAACGGCGCGATCGACCCGGTGCAGCTGCCCGACGAGCAGAAGGCCGCCTTCAGCGAGAGCGCCGTCAAGGCCGTCACGTTCAACGGCCAGCTCTACGGCGTGCCCTACGCCCAGGAGAACCTGGCGCTGATCCGCAACACCGACCTGGCCCCCGAGGCCCCGAAGACGATCGAGGACCTGGTCGCCACCGGCAAGCAGCTCAAGGCGCAGAAGAAGGTCACCGAGACGCTCTGCCTCCAGGTCGGACAGAAGGGCGACGCGTACCACATCTACCCGCTGTACGCCTCGGCCGGCGGATACCTCTTCGGCACCACCGCGAACGGGGACTACGACCCGAAGGACCTCGGCGTCGGCAAGCCGGAGTCGATCGCCGCGTTCAAGAAGATCGCCGCGCTCGGCGAGAAGGGCGAGGGCGTGTTGAAGCGCTCCATCGCCGACACCAACGCGACTGCCACCTTCACCGGCAAGAAGTGCGCCTTCCTGGTCTCCGGGCCGTGGGCCACCGCCGACGTGAAGAAGGCCGGCATCGCGTACGACATCTCCGCCGTACCCGGCTTCGCCGGCGGCAAGGCGGCCGCTCCGTTCATCGGCGTCCAGTCCTTCTACGTGGCCGCCAAGGGCAAGAACAAGGCTCTCGCCCAGGAGTTCGTCGTCAACCACGTCGCCAAGCCGGAACTGGCGGTGGCGCTCTATCAGGCCGACCCGCGCCCGCCGGCGCTGACCGCCGCGCTGGACCAGGTCAAGGGCAGCGACCCGGACCTGGCCAAGTTCATCGAGGCCGGCAGGAACGGCCAGGTGCTCCCGGCCATCCCGGCCATGGCCGCGATCTGGGACCCGTTCGGCAAGGCGGAGGCCGCCGTCATCGGCGGCGCCGACCCCACCAGCACGGTCACCGCGGCCGGCCGGACGATCGCCGGTTCGATCAAGTAATGAGTACGCCGTCGTCCGGCCCGGGGACTGCCCAGCAGGCTCCGGGCCGGGGACCCGTGGGCACCGGGTCCCCGCGCACGTCCCGTACCGCGCGGAACCACGCGCCGATCACCGCAGCCGGCCTCGCCGCGAAGGTGATCCTGCTCGGCCTGGTGGCCGGGATCGCGATCTGGGCGGCGTTCCCGCTCGTGCAGGCCGAACAGTGGATCGGGCTGGCGGTGCTGGCGCTGACCACCGCCGCGCTGTTCTACCTGTACGCGGGCCGCCGGCACGTCCCGGCGAAGTACCTCGTCCCGGGCACGCTCCTCCTGATCGCCTTCCAGATCGTGCCGGTCCTCTACACCGCGAGCACGGCCTTCACCAACTTCGGCGACGGCCACCGGGGCAGCAAGGAGGACGCGATCGTCGCGAT
This sequence comes from Micromonospora sp. CA-246542, assembly GCF_050942905.1. NCBI lineage: Bacteria > Bacillati > Actinomycetota > Actinomycetes > Micromonosporales > Micromonosporaceae > Micromonospora > Micromonospora sp. CA-246542. The sequence continues at coordinate 802,425 of NZ_CP192040.1, forward strand.
CCAGAGCAGCTCGGTGCGACAGGTCGCGGGCTCCGCCCAGTACCCGATGTCCGTCGCCACGAAGGGCGCCCCCGCCACCGGCGCCCTGGTCTTCCTGGTCACCGACCCGGCGACCGGCACCGTCTCCGTCGGCGACAGCGGCGGCCTGCGTCCGCTCGACCCCGGCCGGGTCACCGTCGCCCCCGGCGGGAAGGTCACCGCCGCCGACGGCTACACCGTGCTGAACGTCGGTCAGGCCAGCGCCCGCAGCAGGGACATCACCGACCTGGTGGTGCCGACCGCCGGCGGCGCGCTGCGCTCGTCCGGCCTGTCCCGGGCGTACGAGGGCCGGGCCGTGCGGGCGTACGACGCGGGCTGCGACTGCGTCCGGGACAGCGACAGCGGCAAGGCCTGGACCGCGGACGGCGGGGCCGGCGCGTTCGTCGCCGCCGACGGCGAGCGGCTGGCCCAGGGCTGGAAGGTGACCGTCGGGCTGTCCAACTTCACCCGGATACTCACCGACGAGCGGATCTCCGGGCCGTTCCTCGGCACGCTGGTCTGGAACTTCGCCTTCGCGATCGGCTCCACCGGCGGCACGTTCGTCCTCGGTCTGCTGATCGCGCTCGCGCTGCACTCGCCCCGGATGCGGGGCACCAACCTCTACCGGATGTTGCTGATCCTGCCGTACGCCATGCCGTCGTTCGCGATGCTGCTGGTCTGGCGGGACATGTTCAACACCGACTTCGGGCTGATCAACAACCTGTTCGGGCTCGGCGTCGACTGGTTCGGTCAGGACTGGACGGCCCGCGCCGCGGTGATCCTGGTGCAGCTCTGGCTCGGCTACCCGTACATGTTCCTGGTGGCCACCGGCGCGCTCCAGGCCATCCCGCGAGAGTTGACCGAGGCCACCTCGGTCGACGGGGCCTCACCCTGGCAGTCCTTCCGCGCGGTCACCCTGCCGCTGCTGCTGGTCGCGCTCTCGCCGCTGCTGATCTCGTCGTTCGCGTTCAACTTCAACAACTTCAACGCGATCTACCTGACCACCGAGGGTGCGCCGTTCCCGGCGGACAACCCCAGCAACGGCGCCACCGATCTGTTGATCACCTACACGTATCGGCTGGCGTTCGGTGGGCAGGCGGCACAGTTCGGCTTCGCCGCGGCGATCTCGCTGTTCATCTTCGCCATCGTCGCCGTGGTGTCGGCGATCAGCTTCCGGCGGACCCGACAACAGGAGGAGGTGTACGCGTGACCACGCACATCAACCCGAGCCGCCCGGCAACTCCCGACCGCCGGGTCCGAAGACGGCGGAACCATTGGTTCGCCCAGGTCGGTTGGCGGCACCTGATCGGACTGCTCGGCGTGCTGTTCAGCCTCTTCCCGCTCGTGTTCGTCGTCTCGGCGGCGCTCAACCCGCTCGGCACCCTCTCGTCCACCGAGTTGGTGCCGACCGCCGGGGTGTCGTTCGAGAACTTCGGGGACCTGTTCGCGCGCACCGAGTTCGCCCACTGGTTCCTGAATTCGCTGCTCATCGCCGGCGGCGCCTCGTTCGCCTCGGTGTTCCTCTCGGCGCTCGCGGCGTACGCCTTCTCCCGGATGCGCTTTGCGGGTCGACGGGTGGGGCTGCTGTCGTTGCTGTTGATCCAGATGTTTCCGCAGTTCCTGGCGATCGTGGCGATCTTCCTGATCTTCGGCACGATCACCGACCTGTGGCCGGCCGTCGGCTTCAACACCCCGTGGGGCCTGCTGCTGCTCTACCTGGGTGGTGCGCTGGGCGTGAACACCTGGCTGATGAAGGGCTTCTTCGACACCCTGCCCCGGGAGCTGGACGAGTCCGCCACCGTGGACGGCGCGTCGCACGCGCAGGTCTTCTTCCGGATCATGCTGCCGTTGGTGGCGCCGATCCTCGCGGTGACCGGGCTGCTCGCCTTCATCAACACCATCAACGAGTTCCTGATGGCGAGCGTCTTCCTCACCGACACGGACGCCAAGACCCTCGCGGTCGGCATGCGGGGCATGTTGCAGGGCGCCGAGCGGAACACCAATTTCGGCATCTTCGCGGCCGGCACCCTGCTCACCGCGATCCCGACCGTGCTGGTCTTCCAGTTCCTCCAGCGCTTCATCGTCTCCGGCCTCACCTCCGGAGCGGTCAAAGGATGAGCCCCTCGACGCGCCGACCGCCCGACCCCACTACTACAAACTGTCGTTGATAGGGGAGGATGGGCGGCGTGGAAGCACTGCGACTCATCCTCCTCTATGTCCATCTGATCGGCTTCGCCCTGCTGCTCGGCGGTTCGATCGCCCAGTACGTCAGCGGGAAGCTGCGGATCAACCCCGCCATGCTCTGGGGCGCCGTGATCCAGTTGCTGACCGGCCTCGGGCTCTCCGCGCCCCTGCGCGGTGGCGGTGACGACGAGCCGAACCCGGCGAAACTTGTGACGAAGTTGGTGATCGCGCTGCTGATCTTCGTCATGGTCTTCTTCTCCCGTAAGCGGGACGTGGTCAACCGTGGCCACTTCCTCGCGATCGTCGGCCTGACCCTGGTGAACGCGGCGGTGGCGGTCTTTTGGCGGTAGCGTCCGAGGGGGGAACCGCACCCCGGAAACCGGACTTCGGCGACACCTGGGGGCTCGGCTAGCAGCACGAAGAGTGACGTGCCCCACGCAAGGGTTACACCCGGGTAACAGGCACTCAACAGTCGTGCACGATTGTCGGCCGGTGGGTGGGCGCGGGCGTACGCTCCCGTCCGTAACGTGGGACAGCCGGCGGCACACCCGCAGGTCGGCTGATGGGCTGCCACCGCACTAGGCGCGGTGTGCAATGGGAAGGAGACGTCTTGCGCTCGGTGCGTGGGATGCGGATCGCCTCGATCCTCGCGGCAGGTGGGCTCGTGCTCAGCGCCGCCGCGTGTGGCGAGGCCCCGGATGATGACAACAACGCCGGCAGTGGCGCCAAGAAGTTCAGCGCCTGCATGGTGACCGACGTCGGCGGCATCGACGACAAGTCGTTCAACACCTCGGCCTGGAAGGGCCTCCAGGAGGCCAAGGCCGCCAACGACAACATCGACATCAAGTACGTCGCGTCGAAGGCCGAGGCCGACTACGAGCCCAACCTGACGCAGTACGTCAACCAGAAGTGCGACTTCATCCTGGCGGTCGGTGGCCTGATGGCCAACGCCACCTCCAAGATCGCCAAGGCGAACCCGAACCAGGTGTTCGGCATCGTCGACGCCAACCCGGGTGACGCCAACGTCTATCCGATGCAGTTCGACACCGCCCAGGCCGCGTTCCAGGCCGGCTACCTGGCCGCCGGGATGAGCAAGTCCGGCAAGGTGGGCACCTACGGTGGTCTGCCGATCCCGCCGGTGACGATCTTCATGGACGGCTTCGTCGACGGCGTGGCGTACTACAACACCACCAAGAAGAAGAACGTCCAGGCGCTCGGCTGGAACAAGGAGACCCAGAAGGGCTCCTTCACCAACGACTTCGCCAAGCAGGACGAGGGCAAGAAGGTCTCCGACGCGCTGGTCGCCCAGGGCGCGGACATCATCATGCCGGTCGCCGGCGGCTCCGGCCTCGGCACCACCGCAGCGGCCAAGGCCTCGGGCGGCAAGTACAACACCATCTGGGTGGACGTCGACGGCTGCGAGAGCACCCCGGACTGCGGCGCGATCATCACCACCGTGGTGAAGAACATCCCGGAGGCCGTCAAGGAGGCCGTGGTCAAGGCCGCCGGTGGCGAGAAGCTGCAGGCCAACCCCGGCTTCGTCGGCACCCTGGCCAACACCGGTGTCTCGATCGCCCCGTACCACGACTTCGACGGCAAGGTTCCGGCCGAGCTGAAGTCCGAGGTCGACAAGATCAAGGCGGACATCGCCGCCGGCACCATCACCGTCACCTCGAAGGCCCAGCCGACCAAGTGACGTCCGGCGGACCTCTCCGGTGAGATCATCGGGGGGTCTGCGGGGCACAGGTACGACCGATCGGCCGCTTCGGCCCCGCGGGTGACCGTGGGGGTCGGGGCGGCCGATCGCGCACCGCGTCGGCCAGGCCGCTCCGGTCCGCTCGACGGCAGCTAGGCTGCACCATCGCTCGCACTCCAGGAGGTTGCGCTGAGACTCGAACTGCGCGGCATCACCAAGCGGTTCGGTGATCTGGTCGCCAACGACCACATCGACCTGACGGTGGAGCCTGGAGAGATCCACGCCCTGCTCGGCGAGAACGGCGCGGGCAAGTCGACCCTGATGAACGTGCTCTACGGGCTCTACCAGCCCGACGAGGGCGAGATCCTGGTCGACGGCACGCCGCTGCGGCTGAAGGGCCCGTCCGATGCCATCGCGGCCGGGATCGGCATGGTGCACCAGCACTTCATGCTGGTGCCGGTCTTCACCGTGGCCGAGAACATCATGCTCGGCGCCGAGCAGACCCGGGGCGGCATCGCCGGCTTCCTGGACCGGCGGCGGGCCCGGCGCGAGGTCACCGAGGTGTCCGAGCGCTACAACCTGCGGGTCGACCCGGATGCGGTGATCGAGGACCTGCCGGTCGGCATCCAGCAGCGTGTGGAGATCGTCAAGGCCCTCACCCGCGACGTCGACCTGCTCATCCTGGACGAGCCGACCGCGGTGCTCACCCCGCAGGAGACCGACGAGCTGTTGACGGTCATGCGGTCGCTCAAGGCGGCCGGTAAGTCGATCGTCTTCATCACCCACAAGCTGGGCGAGGTCAAGGCGATCGCCGACCGGATCACGGTGATCCGACGCGGGAAGACGGTCGGCACGGCCTCGCCGGAGACCAGCCGCGACGAGCTGGCCGCGCTGATGGTGGGCCGCAGCGTGCGCCTCACGGTCGACAAGTCGCCGGCCACGCCGGGCGAGCCGGTGCTGGAGGTGGCCGGGCTGGTCGTCGACGACGACCGGCAGATCCGGGCGGTCGACGGCGTGGACCTGACCGTACGGGCGGGTGAGGTGCTCGGCGTGGCGGGCGTGCAGGGCAACGGCCAGACGGAGCTGATCGAGGCGATCATGGGTCTGCGCCCGGTGCTCGCCGGCACGGTCAGCCTGGGCGGTGACCGGATCGACGGCTGGACGCCCAAGCGGGTGCTCCGGGCCGGCGTCGGCTACGTGCCCGAGGACCGCAGCGTGGACGGCCTGGTCAAGGAGTTCAGCGTCGCCGAGAACCTGGTGCTGGACATCTACGACCGGCCACCCTTCGGTAGCGGGCTCGCCCTGAAGCCGGACGCCATCGCCACCTCAGCGAAGGAGCGGATCGAGCAGTTCGACGTCCGCACCTCATCGGCGGACGCGGCGGTGGGCACCCTCTCCGGTGGCAACCAGCAGAAGGTGATCGTGGCGCGGGAGCTGTCCCGGCCGCTGAAGCTCTTCATCGCCGCCCAACCCACCCGTGGCGTGGACGTCGGGTCGATCGAGTTCATCCACAGCCAGATCATCCACGAGCGGGACATCGGCACCGCCGTGATGGTGGTGTCCAGCGAGCTGGACGAGGTGGTCGGGCTGGCCGACCGGATCGCGGTGATGTACCGCGGACGGATCATCGGCATCGTCGGCCCGGACACCCCGCGTGAGGAGATCGGCCTGTTGATGGCCGGCATCCACCCGGACGCGGCGGGCGCGGGCGCGCCGGCCGAGCCCGACGCGACCACCGCCGGCACCGCAGCCCAGCCCGGCACGGCTACCTCTGGTGGCGCGGCCGACGGGGGTCCGGCGCGCGCCGACGGCCCCGCGAGCGAGGACGAGGCATGACCAACCCCAATCCGCAGTCGGGCTCTCCGGACAAGGAGCCGGCGAGCGAGGCGCAGGCGGCGCAGAACGCCCTCGGCAACACCGAGCGGGCCGGCACGACCACCACGGAGAAGACGCCGGAGCCGAAGCCGTCCCTGGGCCGGCTCTTCCTGGACAACCTCTGGGCGGCCAACACCTTCACGGTGACCCTGTTGTCGCTGGTGCTGGCGATCGTCGTCGGCGCGGTGCTGATGGTCGTCTCCGACCCGGACGTGCTGCACACCTACACCTACATCACCGCCCGACCCTCGGACGCGTTCAGTTCGAGCTGGACGCTGGTGAGCGAGGCGTACGCCAACCTGTTCAAGGGCTCGATCTTCGACCCCGAGGCGTTCTCCGGCTGGGTGAACGGCAGCAACGGCTGGCAGGCCGTGCTCGCGCCGATCTCCGAGACGCTGACGTACGCCGCTCCGCTGGTCTTCACCGGCCTGGCGGTGGCGCTGGCCTTCCGTGGCGGCCTGTTCAACATCGGCGCGCAGGGTCAGGCGACCGTCGGCGTCATCCTGGCCGCACTGGCCGGCTTCCTGCTGCCGCTGCCGCCCGGCCTGCACCTGCTGGTGGCGGTGCTCGCCGGCGCGTTGGGCGGGGCGATCTGGGGCTTCATCCCGGGCATCCTCAAGGCCCGCGCGGGCGCCCACGAGGTGATCAACACGATCATGCTCAACTACGTCGCCACGTACTTCCTGACCTGGCTCATCGTGCAGAACGGCGTGCAGGATCCGACCCGGACCGACGCGATCAGCAAGGCGGTGGACACCTCCGCGCAGCTGCCCCGTCTGCTCGGAGACAACCTGCGGGTGCACGCCGGCATCCTGCTCGCCGTGCTGGCCACCTGGGCGGTCGCCTGGCTGCTCAACCGGTCCACCCTCGGCTTCGAGTTGCGGGCGGTCGGCGCCAACCCGGACGCCGCGCGGACGGCCGGCATCAGCGTGACCCGGACGTACATCCTGATCATGGTTTTCTCCGGGATCCTGGCCGGTCTCGGCGGCTCGAACATGGTGCTCGGCTCCACCGCCAGCGCGTTGACGCCGCTGGTGGTGGCGCAGATCGGCTTCGACGGCATCCTGGTGGCGCTGCTGGGCCGGGTGAAGCCGTGGGGAGTGCTGCTCGCCGCGCTGCTGTTCGGTGCGCTCCAGGCCGGCGGTAACCGGATGCAGTCGTACTCCGGCATCTCGCTGGAGCTGGTGACCGTGCTCCAGGCGCTGATCGTCATCTTCATCGCCGCACCCGCCCTGGTGAAGGCGATCTTCCAGCTCCGGGCCGCACGGGCCGCCCGGTTGCAGACGAGCCTGGCGAAGGGCTGGTAACGCATGTCCACCATGGCTGTCCCCGACGTCGCGGTCGGCGTCGACGAGGGCTTCTGGACCCGGACCCGCAAGGTCGGCCTCACGCTGACGGCGCTCGGCCTGCTGGCGGCGGTGCTGTTCGGGGCGCTCGCCACCGACCAGCAGGCCCGGTTCACGCTCAGCGACGACGCGGCCGGCGCCGCCTTGGAGATCAACGGCACGATCGGCGCGATCCTGTTCGGGATCATCACGATCGCCGCCGGCGCGGCCCTGCTCGCCGGGGTGCCGAAGCGCTGGTTCCTGCCGGTGCTCGGCGTCGGGCTGGTCGCCTTCGTGCTCTCCTTCCTCTGCTGGCAGGTCTCCGCCGCGCCGACCGGGCAGAACTTCATGCCGCTGGTCAACATCATCCGGGGCACGTTCATCCTGGCCCTGCCGCTGATCTTCGGCGCGCTCGCCGGTGTGCTCTGCGAGCGGTCCGGCGTGGTCAACGTGGCCATCGAGGGGCAGTTGCTGATGGGCGCGTTCAGCGGCGCCCTGTTCGGCAGCCTCTCCGGCAGCGTCTGGGTGGGCCTGGTCGCCGCCGCCATCGGTGGCGCGTTCATCTCGCTGCTGCTGGCCGTCTTCGCCATCCGCTACCTGGTGGACCAGGTCGTCATGGGCATCGTGCTGAACCTGCTCGCGGTCGGCGTCACCGGCTTCCTCTACGAGCGGCTGATGCAGACCGACGCGGAGAAGTACAACAGCGCGCCGCGCTTCAGTAACTGGGAGATCCCGCTGCTCAAGGACATCCCGGTGCTCGGTCCGGCGCTGTTCCGCGGCAACATCTTCCTCTACCTGGGCCTGCTGCTGGTGCTGGTGATCCACATCGGGCTGTTCCGCACCCGGTGGGGGCTGCGGACCCGGTCGGTGGGCGAGCACCCGATCGCCGCCGACACGCTGGGCGTCAAGGTGCTCCGGCTGCGTTACCGCAACGTGCTGCTGGCCGGTGTGGTCGCCGGTATCGGTGGTGCGTCGTACACGCTGGCGCTCTACTCGTTCACCAAGAACATGATCGGCGGCAAGGGCTTCATCGCGTTGGCCGCGCTCATCTTCGGTCGGTGGAACCCGACCGGGGCGCTGCTCGCCGCGCTCTTCTTCGGCTTCGCCGACCAGCTCGCCACCTACCTGAGCGCGATCAACAGTTCGATCCCCAGCCAGTTCCTGGCCATGCTGCCGTACCTGGCGACCATCCTGGCGGTCGCCGGCCTGGTCGGCCGGGTCCGGGCGCCCGCCGCCGACGGCAAGCCGTACATCAAGGGCTGACACCCACCCTCGTTCTGTTGATCAAGAGGTTTGCGTCAGGAACATCACCGATCCTGACGCAAACCTCTTGATCACCGCTGCGAGGGTTGGGGGTTTTTCCGGAGAATGGTGCTATGAGCGACATTGACTGGGCGCGCTTGCGCGCTGCCGCCGTTGAGGCGATGCGGCACGCGTACGCCCCGTACTCGACCTTTCCCGTCGGCGCGGCCGCGCTGGTCGACGACGGTCGTGTGGTGGTCGGATGCAACGTGGAGAACGCCGCGTACGGCGTGACGCTCTGCGCCGAGTGCGGAGTGGTGTCCAGCCTGCACGCCACCGGTGGCGGCCGGCTCGTCGCGCTCTCCTGCGTCGACGCCACCGGCGAGCCGCTGATGCCGTGCGGCCGGTGCCGGCAACTGCTCTGGGAGAACGGCGGCCCGGAGTGCCTCATCGAGACGAAGACCCGCCCGCTGCGGATGGCCGAGCTGCTTCCGCACGCCTTCGGCGTGGAGGACCTGGAGGCGGTCACCGGTGAGACGCCGGTGCCGGTCGTCCCGGAGCGACTGGCCGCCTGGCGCGGTCGCGGCACCGTCTTCGTGCACCCGGACATGTCCGCCGGGCAGCAGGTCTGGACGGCGTACTGGGAGCGGTCGGCCGGGGACGACGCGGGCGCCGAGACCGGTGTGCTGGAGGAGGCGCCGAGCTGGGATGATCCCGCCGAGGCGATCACCTGGGGAATGGCCCGGACGCCCCGGGTCGTCGTGGTGGACGAGACCGGCACGATCTTCTGGGCGGGTGAGGGGGAGCCGCCTGCGGAGATCCCGGTTCGGTGGTCTGCCTCTTGAGGTTGGGGGGCGGGGGCCGACCGTGCCCGGCTCCGGGCGGTCAGGCTTGATCCCTCCGCCGGGCACGGTCGGCCCCCGCCCCCGACCTGGTCATCGTGCGTGGGTCGGGATCTGCAATGGACTAGGAAGATCTTCTGATGAGTTTTGCTGCTGTTGATGTTATTCGGGTCAAGCGGGACGGGGGTGTGCTGTCGGACGCGCAGATCGACTGGGTGATGGACGCGTACACCCAGGGGGTCGTCGCCGACGAGCAGATGTCGGCGCTGGCCATGGCCATCCTTCTCAACGGCATGACCGGCCCGGAGATCGCCCGGTGGACCGCCGCGATGATCGCCAGCGGTGAACGGCTCGACCTCTCGGCCGTCCGGCGTCCCACCGTCGACAAGCACTCGACCGGCGGCGTCGGCGACAAGATCACCCTGCCGCTCACCCCGTTGGTGGCCGCCTGCGGCGCGGCCGTTCCGCAGCTCAGCGGGCGCGGTCTCGGGCACACCGGCGGCACGCTGGACAAGCTGGAGTCCATTCCGGGCTGGCGGGCCGCGCTGACCAACGACGAGTTCATCAGCCAGCTCGGCGAGGTCGGTGCGGTGATCTGCGCGGCGGGCGCGGGGCTGGCTCCCGCCGACCGCAAGCTGTACGCCTTGCGCGACGTGACCGGCACCGTCGAGGCGATCCCGTTGATCGCCAGCTCGATCATGAGCAAGAAGATCGCCGAGGGTACCGGCGCGCTGGTCCTCGACGTCAAGGTCGGCTCGGGCGCCTTCATGAAGTCCGTCGACCAGGCGCGTGAGCTGGCCCGCACCATGGTGGAGCTGGGTGGCGCGCACGGCGTCCGGACGGTCGCCCTGCTCACCGCCATGTCGACCCCGCTCGGCCTGGCCATCGGCAACGCCGTCGAGGTGACCGAGTCGGTCGAGGTGCTGGCCGGTGGCGGCCCCGCCGACGTGGTGGAGCTGACCCTCGCGCTGGCCCGGGAGATGCTCGACGCCGCCGGCCTGCCGGACGCCGACCCGGAGGCCGCCCTGCGCGACGGGCGGGCGATGGATTCCTGGCGGGCGATGATCCGGGCGCAGGGCGGCGACCCGGACGCGCCCATGCCGGCCGCCCGCGAGGTCGAGGTGGTCCGGGCCGACCGGGACGGATACGTCGCGGCCGTCGACGCGTACGCCATGGGGGTTGCGGCCTGGCGGCTCGGCGCGGGCCGGGCCCGTAAGGAGGACCCGGTCAGCGTGCCGGCCGGTGTGGTGTTGCACCGGCGGCCGGGCGACGCGGTGCGGGCCGGCGACCCTCTGTACGAGCTGCGCGCGGAGGATTCGACCCGAATTCCGGCGGCTCTGGCGGAGGCAAGTCGCGCGGTGCACATTGCGCCGACCGCGCCGAGCGCGGCACCGCTGGTCATCGAGCGGATCGGCTGATCGGACCGGGGTCGGGCCGGCGTGGTGCCAGTCACCTGGGAGCGCTATTGTCGCAGGCCAAAGGCGTCGCGTGCAGACAGGAAGTTGCCCCGTGACCGTACCTGCTCCCGACCCGCGCGAGGTGCGCGATGCGAGCCTGGACGAGCTGTCCCGGCTCGGTCTGCCGCTGCCGCCGGCCCAGTTTCCGCTCGTGTGGGAGCCGGGTGACGCGATCGAGCTGCGTCCCCGGGCCGAGATCGAGGCCCGGATCGCCGTGCTGCACCTCATCCTGGCCCGCTGCTTCGGCATGCCCCCGCAGGCGGCGATGAGCTGGCTGCTCGGCTCGCACCTGGTCGAGATGGTCACCCCACCCGAGTGGCAGTTCGTGATGGGCGGCAAGGGTGACCACCGCTCGTTCGTGCTGCACCACGACGCGCTCTTCGCGCTGGCCTGGGTGCTGGGGTTGAGCAAGCAGCTCGATCCCACCCTCGCGGTGGACGAACGGCTGGTCGAGCGGCTGCCGCACATCGCCGAGGGGGAGACCTTCGGGCGCTGGCAGTCCCGCATCCTCGCCGCGCCGCAGCATCCGGCCGACGCGGCGGCCCTGCTCGACCTGCACTACTGCCTGGACTGGGCGTACCTGGAGTCCGAGCGCAACGGTCGCCCCCTGCCGGGCCTGGTCGACGCCAACGCGATCGGGCAGCGGCGCTGGGCGCTGGAGTGGGCGGTGATCCTGCGCGGGCCGTACCACGACGAGCCGCCCGGCTGGGAAGAGGTCGACCTCTCGACCTGAGGTCAGCGGGGCCGGTAGGCGTCCAGCCGGACCGCCACGGACACCCGGACGGGCTCGGGCAGCGCGGCCAGCCGTTCGGCGAGCGCGGCCGGGTCGGTGTGCCAGGCGCTCGGACCCATCCCGACCAGCGTGGCGATCTCCGGCCGGGTCAGGGTCAGCTCCGCACGGTGCACCGTCGAGCTGACCGGCGTGAAGTGCCCGCCCAGGGTGGCGGTCACCCGGTCGGCCTTGTCCGGGTCCACCCGGAGCAGGTGCAGGGCGTCCACCAACTCGGTGAGGTGCTCGTCGGCGGGCGTCACCACCAGCAGCGTCCCGGCGCGGTCGAGCACGCGGTGGAACTCCGGGCCGTTGCGCGGGGCGAACACGTTCAGCAGCACGGCCGCCGCGCCGTCGGCCAGGGGCAACCGCTGCCAGGTGTCGGCGAGGGCCGCGGCCGCCCGGGGTGCGCCCGTGCCGCGCGTCGCAGCGCCGGCTTGGAGACGTCCAGGGCCAGACCCACGGCGTCCGGCAGCGCCGCCAGCACCGCGCCGAGGTAGCGGCCAGTGCCCGCGCCGGCGTCCACCACCAGGGGGTACGCGCCAGAGCCCGCGGCCGGCTGTTCGGACCGTACCCCGGTGGTTGCGTCCTTTGCTCTGCTTCCCTCCACGCGACAGTGCGGTGCGGAAAGTGTTGCGTCGGTGGAAGCAGAGCAAAGGGCGGGCGGAGCGGCGGCGGCCGAGGTGGGGGCGGGCGGAGCGGCGGCGGTCGGCGGCGCGGAGTCGCGCGCAGGCGCGCGACGGCCTCCGTCGCGGCGGCGGCGAGCGCCGTCGAGATGATGTCGTAGTGGCCGGCGGCCTGGAACTCCGCGCGTGCGGCGACCATCTCGGCGCTGTCGCCGGCGTGCGGCGCGCGACCGGTGAGCAGGTTCACGTAGCCCTGACGCGCGACGTCGAAGGTGTGCCGGCGTGGACAGCGCAGCGCACGGGCATTGCCGGCGGTCGTCTCGGCCAGCGGTTCGCCGCAGACCGGGCAGCTCAGCCGGTCGAGAATGTGCGGGTCCACGTCAGGCCTCCAGACCCCGGCGGGGACGGGGCGCGCGGCTCCGCGCGAGGTGGTCGACGACCCGGTGGGTGAACGCGCCGAGCGCCTCGACCTCGGCCGGGGTGAGCAGGTCGAGGAAGTGCTGCCGGACGGCGGTCACGTGGCCGGGCGCGGCGGCCTCGATGGCGTTCCGGCCGGCCGGGGTGAGCACGACGATCGCGCCGCGGGCGTCGTCCGGGCACTCCTCCCGGGTCACCAGGCCGCGCTGCTGCATCCGGGTCAGGTGGTGCGAGAGTCGACTGCGGGACCAGAGCATCCGGTCCGCCAGTTCGCTGAGACGCAGCCGGCCCTGCGGCGTTTCGGAGAGGTCGGAGAGCACGTCGTAGTCCGGCTCGGACAGACCGGCGTCCTGGGTCAGCTCCCGGGCCAGTTCCAGGTCGAGCAGGCGACGCATCCGGCGGTAGCCCCGCCAGGCGCGGTCCTGGCGTTCGTCCAGCCAGCGGGTCGCTTCCACGCCGCTCACCCTAACGCCTTGGTTGACATGTCATCGAGTCGACTCCTACGGTCGATGACATGTCAACCAAACTGTGGGACCTCTTCGGCGCCCGTGGACGCGGCGTGCTCGTCACCCTGCGCCGCGACGGCCGACCCCAACTGTCGAACCTCGACTACCTGGCCGAACCCGGGCTGATCCGCTGCTCCACCACGGGCGACCGGGCCAAGGTGCGCAACCTGCGCCGTGACCCCCGGGCCAGCTTCCACGTGACCACGCCGGACGGCGGCGCGTACGCGGTCGCCGAGGGAACCGTGACGCTCACCGAGCCGGCAGCGGCAACCGGCGACGCCGAGGTCGACGAACTGGTCGAGGTCTACCGGGGGATCCGCGGCGACCACCCGGACTGGGCGGACTACCGCGCCGCGATGGTGGCCGACGGGCGGGTGGTCCTGCGACTCGCCGTCGACCGCGTCTACGGCTGGCTCGGATGAGCCGGCTGGCGTGGCCGACCCCGACAGGTGACTAGGGTCTGGGCATGGTCGCAACTATCCGGTACGAGGACATCGTCAAGGTCCCGAAGGCGCTGCTGCACGATCATCTCGACGGCGGGCTGCGTCCCGCGACGATCGTCGAGTTGGCGGCCGAGGCGGGGCACGAGCTGCCCACCACCGACCCCGAGGCGCTCGGACGCTGGTTCTCCGAGGCCGCCGACTCGGGGTCGCTGGAACGCTACCTGGAGACGTTCGCGCACACCGTGGCGGTCATGCAGACCGGACCGGCGCTGCGCCGGGTGGCACGCGAGTGCGCGCTGGACCTAGCCGCCGACGGCGTCGTCTACGCCGAGGTCCGCTTCGCTCCCGAGCAGCACCTGGAGCGGGACCTGACCCTGGACGAGGTCGTCGAGGCCGTGCTGGCCGGGTTCGCCGAGGGAACCGCCCAGGCCGTCGAGGCGGGCCTGACCATCCGGGTGGGCACGCTGCTCACCGCCATGCGGCACGCGGCCCGCTCGCAGGAGATCGCCGAGCTGGCCGTACGGCACCGGGACGCCGGCGTGGTCGGCTTCGACATCGCCGGCGCGGAGGCGGGCTTCCCGCCCACCCGCCACCTGGACGCCTTCGAATACCTCCAGCGGGAGAACTTCCACTTCACCATCCACGCCGGTGAGGCGTTCGGGCTGCCGTCGATCTGGCAGGCGATCCAGTGGTGTGGCGCGGACCGGCTCGGTCACGGCGTACGGATCGTGGACGACATCGCCCCGAACGGCACGCTCGGTCGGCTGGCCGCGTACGTCCGGGACAAGCGGATTCCCCTGGAGTTGTGCCCGTCGTCGAACGTGCAGACCGGTGCCGTGGCTTCGATCGCCGAGCACCCGATCGGTCTGCTGCGGGACCTGCGGTTCCGGGCCACCGTCAACACCGACAACCGGCTGATGAGCGGCACGTCCATGTCGCGGGAGATGTCGCTGCTGGTGGAGACGTTCGGTTACGGCTGGCGCGAGTTGCAGTGGTTCACTATCAACGCGATGAAGAGCGCCTTCATCCCGTTCGACGAGCGGCTGCGGATCATCGACGAGGTGATCAAGCCGGCGTACGCCAAGCTGCTGGCCTGATCCTCGTCAGCCGTGCGGGTGGTCCTGCCGGTGGTGGGTGTGGTGGCCGGCGAGTAGTCCGGCCACCCGGCGCAGCACCTCCCGGGCCCGGGCCGCCTCGGCGCCCAGCCCCGTCTGGCGGCGCAGCACCTCGGGTTCGGCCCGCAGCAGGGCCACGCCGCGCCGGACCAGCACCCGGGGCGCCTTGCGCTGCTCGGACAGGTCCCGGGCCAGCCGGCGCAGGAACGTCGCTCCGCGCGGGCGGCGCAACGCGTACGCCCCGGCGAGCAGCCCGCGACGCCGGCACTCCTCGACGATCTCGGCGGCGAAAATCCCTTCGGCCACGAAAAGTGGCGATCCGTCGACATCAAATGGCCGGGTGGCCACCCGTCGATCCGCGCCGATCGCATAAACCGGCACATCGGCACGTCCCTCGCGGGCCAGTCGCGCAATCGTTTCGACGGCCGTCAGAGCGTCCCAGGACTGCGGCGATTCCCAATCGACCTGGCCGTTTCGTCGCGGCAACGTAGGGTCATCGCCGTCTTTGTAGAAGTCGTCAAGGCACAGCACGGGTAAGCCGGTTTGCTGCGCTATGTACGACTTTCCGGAGCCCGAGGGGCCGGCGAGCAGGACAACGCGGTGGGGAAGATCCATTACCTTCAGTTACTCCGGCCAGACGGACTGCTATCAAATCGCATCAACATCTCATCACACTCTCGGCCGGTGACAACCTGGGCTTTCTTCTTGTCGAGCGGCGTGATGGAATCTCGGGGGTCCGACCCGCCGGGTCGGTCGCTGGGCGTTGCCCGGGGCAACGCGTTTCAAGCTGTAATCGCGAGGGCGGTGACGTGAGCAAACGGCCAAAGACGGCGGGCTCCTTCCTGTCGCGACTGCGCCGGCCGGCCAGTCGACTCCGGGACATGCCGATCTGGTCCAAGCTCGGTCTCATCATGATCGTGCCGACCATCGCCACGGTCGTTGTGGGCACCAGTGGTCTCGTCGACCACCTGGACACGCTCAACAATGCCAACCGGGCCGGCGACCTGGCCAATCTGTCGAGCTACTCGGGTGAGCTGGTCGACAAGCTCCAGGACGAGCGGACCTCCGCCGTCCTGCTGCTGCAGGCGACCGGGACGCAGCCGAAGGCGCAGTACCAGGAGGCCTACAACCGGGCGAACAGCCGGGTCGACCAGGCCATGTCCCCCTACCGGCAGCAGCGGGGCGACGTCGAGGACCTGCCGGGCAGCCTCGAGGGCGTGCTCGGCGGCATCGACCAGAGCCTCAAGGACCTGCCGGGCGTCCGCAGCCAGGTGTTCAACGGCAAGCTCAAGCTCGCCGAGGCCGTCCAGGCGTACGAGGGTCTGATCAACGACCTGCTCGCCATCCGGGACTCGGCCACCCAGCTCGCCGGCAACAACGAGCTGAGCGACCGGATGCGGGCCGCGGCGGCGGTCGCCCGGGAGAAGGAGTTCCTCTCGCTCCGGCGGGTCGTCGTGCACCGCGCGCTCGGCGTGCAGGGTGGTCAGCGACTGACCCCGGCGCTGCGCACCGACTACATCGCCAGCGGCACCGGCCAGCAGCAGGCGTTGCAGAGCTTCAAGGCGGTGGCAAGCCCCGACGAGGCGAAGTTCCACGACCAGACCGTCGCCGGCGGTGACCGGCGCGAGGCGCAGAACTACATCGGCTGGATCGACGGCAACACGACCGGCGACATGCGCGGCGCTCCGTTCGGCCCGGACCAGTGGGAATCGGCCATGACGGCCAACGCCAAGCTGATCCGCGCCGTCGAGACGAAGCTCGACGGTGACGTGGTCGCCGAGGCCGACAACATCCGGTCGGACGTCCAGCGCCAGGTGTTCCTGGAGACCGGCCTGCTGCTCAGCATGCTGCTGCTGGCCATCCTCTTCGCGTACCTGGTCGCCCGCTCGATGGCCCGGTCCCTGCGCGAGCTGCGCCAGGGCGCCCTCTCGGTCGCCCAGTACGGCCTGCCGCAGGCGGTGGCCCGACTGCGCGACCCGCAGGTCGTCGGGCAGCTCTCCCCGGTGCAGCTGGCCAACCAGATCGCCGAGCCGCTGCCGGTCCGGAGCAAGGACGAGTTCGGTCAGGTGACCGAGGCGTTCAACGCCGTCCACCTCGAAGCCGTCCGCACGGCCGCCGAGCAGGCGGCGCTGCGCGCCTCCGTCGCGACCATGTTCGTCAACCTGGCCCGTCGTTCGCAGATCCTGGTCGACCGCCTCATCGGGCACCTCGACCGGCTGGAGCGCGGCGAGGAGGACCCGGACCGGCTGGCCGAGCTGTTCCAGCTCGACCACCTGGCCACCCGGATGCGGCGCAACGACGAGAACCTGCTCGTACTCGCCGGCGCCGACTCCACCCGCGTGCAGCGCGAGCCGGCGGCGCTCATCGACGTGCTGCGCGCCGCGCAGTCCGAGGTCGAGCACTACACCCGCATCGAGTTCGGCGTCATCGACCGGGACATCGAGGTCGCGGCGCACGCGGTCAACGACCTCGTGCACCTCGTCGCCGAGCTGTTCGACAACGCCACCGCGTTCTCTCCTCCGGACTCGCAGGTCATGGTCGAGGCCCGCCGGGTCGGTGACCGCGCCTCGCTCTACGTGGAGGACCGCGGTATCGGCATCAGCCGCGAGCAGCTGCACGAGCTCAACGACAAGCTCGCGACGCCGCCCCAGGTGGACGTGGCCGTCTCCCGCATGATGGGCCTGGTCGTGGTCGCCCGCCTGGCGTCGCGGCACGGCGTGCGCGTCGAGCTGCGCCCTGGGTCCGACCGTGGCACGGTCGCCGACGTGACCATGCCCACCTCGGTGCTGGTGCCCCGGGCGCTCTCCGGCCGGGTCCAGCAGCCGCCGGCCCTGCCCGCCGCCGGCCCGCAGTCCACCCCGCCGTCGCCGGTTCTCGGCGCGCTGCCCGCGCTGGGCAACGGGTCGCGCCCCGGCGAGTCCGGCAACCAGGTCACCCTTGGCGGTCGGCCATTCGACCCGGCATCGCGCAACGGTGCCGGTACGCCCGCCAACACCGGCGCGTACCGCTCGATGCCCGCCTGGTCGGACCTGACCGGCGCGAGCGCGACGAACGGCGTCAACGGCGGTGACGGGTTCACCCCGCGCTCGGCCAACGGGCAGTCCATCGACCCACTGCCGCAGCGTCGGGCCGGCGACGAGCCGAACGGCGGTCAGCAGCCGACCATCCCCCGGCAGCTGCCCAGCAGCCCGGAGGCCCGGCCGTACTCCGCGCCGCCGGTCTCCGCCCAGCCGTACTCCGGTGCGCCGGTCTCCTCCTCGCCCGCGTCCGGCCAGCCGTACTCCGGCCAGCCCTACTCGGGTGCGCCGTACGGCGGTCCGCCGGTGTCCGCCGCGCCCGCCTCCGGTCAGCCGTACGGCGGTCCGCCGGTGTCCGCCGCGCCCGTCTCGGCCTCTCCGGCCTCTCCGGCCTCCGGCCAGCCGTACTCGGCGCCCCCGGTCTCCGGCCAGTCGTTCAGCGGCTTCACCCCCGGTCCGCCCCGCCCGCACCGGCGCCCAGCACCCCGGCGCCGCCGGCCTGGCCGCCGGTTCCCGGCGGCGAGCGGGACACGCAGACTCCGCCGGTGCCCGAGCGGCTCGCCGCCGCCCTGGACATGACGACGGAGCTGCCCCGGGTGCCGCGCCCCGGCGAGCAGCCGACCACCGCGGCCCAGCCGCCGGCTCCCGCGCCGCAGGCGTCGCCGCGCGCTCCGCAGGCGCCGCAGGCGTCGCCGCGCGCTCCGCAGGCGCCGCAGGCGTCGCCGCGCGCTCCGCAGGCGCCGTCGATGCCGGCCGCGCCGGCCCAGACGTCGTCGGCCCGCCCGGCACCGCAGCAGCCGCAGGCCCAGAACCGCCAGCGGTACGCGGACGAGACCATGGAGCTGCCGATCTTCCGGGAGCTCGAGTCCGCCTGGTTCCGTACCCGGCGGCCGGGTTCGGAGGAGACCGGCCCCACGCCGTCGACCAACGGCGGCGACGCGACCCAGCAGTTCGCCACGGTCGATGCCACCGGTCGGGCAGTCAAGACACCACCCGGAACGACAGGTAACACACCGATGGCAGACACTCCGACGGCCGGAGGAGCGCCGCGGGACAACGGGTCGACAGCGAACGGTGGCGCACGCCCCGACCTCGCCGAGGGCCTACCGAACCGCCGGCCCCAATCGCCGAGCAACGGCTGGCAGACCGCCGCCGACGACGGCTGGCGTGCCGCCTCGGCAGCGGCCAGCGCGGCGCCGGTGAACGAGACCACCACGACCGGCCTGCCCAAGCGCAAGCCGATGGCGCAGCTGGTGCCGGGCGCGGTGGAGAAGCCCGTCACCTCGGTCCAGCGGCGCTCCCCGGAGGCGGTCCGTGGCCTGCTCTCCGCCTACCATCGGGGCGTGCAGCGAGGGCGTAGCACCTCGGACAACCCGACCAGCCCGGAGGAGACTCCGGGAGGGCAGCAATCCTCGCAGTCTGGCTCAGGCTCAGCGGCCGGGAGCGGGCAGAAGGAGCAAGAAGGATGACAACTACGCAGGATCTTGGTTGGCTGCTGGCCAACTTCGCCGATCGGGTGCCGGGTGTCGCGCACGCGGTCGCCGTCTCGGCGGACGGCCTGCTCCTCGCGTCGTCACGGGACCTGCCGCGGGACCGGGCAGACCAGCTCGCCGCGATCGCGTCCGGTCTGGTCAGCCTGACCCAGGGGGCGGCCCGCTGCTTCGAGGGAGGCGCGGTGCTGCAGACCGTCGTGGAGATGGACAATGGCTTCCTGTTCCTGATGTCCATCTCGGATGGTTCGTCCTTCGCCGTGCTGGCGGCCCGCAGCTCCGATGTCGGGCAGGTCGGCTACGAGATGGCGCTACTGGTCGACCGGGTGGGCGACGCCCTGACCCCGCAGCCGCGCGCGGCCGCGGGCATGCTGGGCTGACGTCTCGCCGATCGTGCGGTCGGCGCAACTGATACGAGAAGAACGACGAGTTCCACCGGTGGGAGCCGGTACGGGGTGCGAAGGAGGTGAGCGGCGACATGTCCGATCGTGACGAACCGACCGGAGCGTTGGTCCGTCCATACGCCGTGACCCGTGGTCGAACCCGTCCCCGGCTCGACATCGCGCTGGAGGCGCTCGTCGAGACGACGGTGCGCGGCCGGGCCACTGCCAATGGCAGCGGCGGCCAGGGCCGCGAACACCAGTACATCGCCGCGCTGTGTGACGGACGCGTGCAATCGCTCGCGGAGATCGCGGCGCGGATGCAGCTGCCGCTCGGTGTGGCCCGGGTGCTCATCGCCGACATGGCGACGGACGGCCTGGTCGCGGTCCACGAGCCGACCATCCTGGACGACTCCGACGACGCGGTGGGCACTGAACTGCTGGAGAGGGTGCTGAGTGGACTTCGCAGGCTCTGACATGTCGCACCGCCCACCGACCCCGAGTGGGCGCGTGACGTCGGCGAAGATCGTTATCGCCGGTGGATTCGGCGTCGGTAAGACGACGCTGGTCGGCTCGGTCTCGGAGATCACGCCGCTGACCACCGAGGCCATCATGACCTCGGCCGGCGTGGGCGTCGACGACACCCGGCAGGTGCCGGGCAAGACGACGACCACGGTGGCCATGGACTTCGGCCGGATCTCGATCGACCGTGACCTGATCCTGTACCTGTTCGGTACGCCGGGTCAGACCCGATTCTGGTTCATGTGGGACGAACTGGTGCGGGGTGCGATCGGTGCGGTCGTGCTGGTGGATACCCGCCGGTTGGCCGACTGCTTCGCGGCGATCGACTTCTTCGAGCACCGGCGGCTGCCGTACCTGGTGGCCATCAACTGCTTCGACGGGATGCAGTACCACGACCCGCAGGACGTCCGGGACGCCTTGGCGATCTCGAGCGACGTGCCGGTGGTGGCCTGCGACGCCCGTAACCGGGAGTCGACGAAGCACGTGCTGATCTCGCTCGTCGAGTACGTGCTCACCATGCGTCGTACCCGCGCCGTCGCCCCGGCCTGACCGGGAGGCTTCCGCGCCCGGTGGTGGCCCTGGCCGCCACCGGGCGTCGAGTGCGCCCTGAAGCGGGGGCCACCTGCTACCTCGCGCCCTTTGCTCTGCTTCAGCGGAGGAAACACCGAGTGTCCGGCTACCGGACGTCAGGTGTTTCCTGGGTTGAAGCAGAGCAAAGGGCTATTCGCATACCCCGTCCGCCCGCTGAGGTAGCCCATGAGCGGTTGCGTCGCTACCGACCTGCCGCTGCGCCAGCCCTCGCGGTTCCAGCCCCGCACAGCGGCGTTGAGCACTGTGCCGCCCCCGGGTGACGCGTGGGGCGTGCTGGCAGACGTGTTCCGCCCTCCGCCTGACGGCGGAGGGCGGAACGTGACTCAGATGTCAGTGACGCTCAGGACTGGTAGCCGGCCGAACGGTACTCGTACTCGCGGTCGTCGTCGCGGTCCCCGTGGTCGCGGCTGAAGTCCCAACCACCGGCGGCCTCGCGGCCAGGACGACCGCCCACGGCGAACCCGCCGATCTCCTGACCACGACGCCAGCCACGGAAGTAGCCGGTGGTGTTCTCCGCGAGGCTCGCCGCGTCCCGCACGATCCGGAGTGGACGCTCCTCGCGCAGCGGGGAACCCGGGACCAGGTTGGCCTGCGGAACGCGCTTCGGCAGGCCGGCGTTGGTCTCGGCGCCGACCGCGGGGCGGGCGGCCTGCTCGGCGGCCTGCCATCCGGTGTCGGCGGTGGTCGACCAGTCCAGGTCGGACTCGTCCTCGCCGTGGCCCACGAACCAGGCGGACTTGGCCTGCGCGAAGATCAGCAGGTCGCCGTCACCCTCGTCGGCGACCGGCGGCGGCCGGTGCTCGACCGGGGCGGCGGCCGGTGCTCGGTGGCCCGCTCGACGAGCGGTGCCGGACGGCTGTTGCGGTTGGCCTGCTCACGGTCGACCAGCCGCAACGGCGGAGTGTCCAGGCGAGGCTCGCCCGAGGGCGGGTTGAGCCCTTCCCGCAGCGCCCGGTCGGCCAGCGGCGGCGGCTCGACCAGCCGCAGCATGGGAGGCTCCTGGGGCAGGTCGTCGGCCAGCCAGGGTGGCGTGACCCGCCCGTCGGCCCGACCCGGGTCCGTCGGGGCTTCGACGCCACGGCTGTTGCCGTACGGGTAGGCGACCGGGTTGTTCGGCGAGCTGTCGGCCGGGTCCTCCGGGTTGTTGACCAGAGGCCAGTTCGCCCGGGAGCCCGGCGGCGCGGACAACTCCTGCTCCGGCCGGGGAGCGGGCACCGGGATGCTGAGGTCGGTGACGCTGAACCCACCGGTGGGTGGGTCCTGGACCGACGGCCGCTGCGGGTGGCTCTGCCGTTCGCCGTTGGTCTTCGGGCGGGGCGGGATGACCGTGCGCTGCCGTTCGGCGCGAGCGCTGTTGATGGCGGCGGTGGTCAGCGTGGGCCGGAACGGCTCGCCCGCCTCAGCCGGTGGCACCGCGCCGCGCTGGGCCGGCGCGATCGGGGTGATTCCCGGTGGCGGGGGCGGGGGCGACGAAACCGGCCGGTTGGTCGGGCCGTCGATCCGGCTCGGGAGTGGTTCGGCACGACCGGGTGGCGCGGACACCGGCGGGCCGGCCACGGCGGCCGGTGCGACCGGGGCGGGCGCGACCGGTGGCGGGGTGACCGGAGCGGGTGCGACCGGCGGCGGGCCGAGGGGTCGAGGCGAGGCCAGGGGAGTTGCCCGGGGCGGGCTCCGGCCGGCTGCGTCGGCCACCGACGGGCGTGGGCTCGGCGGGGGTGGGGGTCGGTCGGACGGGACGCAGGCCGGTGCCCGCGCCCGTGCCGGCGAGACCGGTCAGCTCGCCGACGGTTTCGCCGCGTCGGGCGGCGGCCCGGCGGCCGGGCGCCGGCGCGGGGGTGCTGACGCGGGCGCTGAGCGCGCTCACCAGCGCCTCGCAGCCCGCGTCGCAGGCCCGTACGGAGGCGACGGCCTGCCGGACCGTCTCGGCCACGGCGGAGGTGAGCGCCCGGTTGACGGCGGCGCGACGTGGCGTCTCCGAGATGGCGACCCGCAGCGCGGTGACCGCTTCGTTGATCTCCTCGGCGTCGGCGACCCCGTCCGCCGCGAGGTGAGCGGCGATGGCGTCCGCGGCGACGGAGACCTCGCGGCCACGGGCGATGGTGCCGCCGAGCATGCCGGGCTCGGGCAGTGCGTCCAGCACGGCCAGCGACACCGGTTCGGCCGGGTCCGGGTACGCGCGCAGCGCCGCCGGATACAGCTCCCGCAGCACCTCGCGCAGCGCTACGGCGGCGGAGTGCCGCCCACTGGCCAGGGCGGCGTGGGCGGCGAGTACCTGCTTGTAGCCGGCGAGGTCCCGGGGAGCCGGCAGTGTGACGGCGGAGAGAGCGCCGGCCTGCAACGCGCGGGCCAGGCCGACGGCCCGGCGCTCGGCCGGGGGTGACTGCATCTCCTCCAGGGAGTCGTCGTCGGCGAAGCGCTCGGCGAAGTCGTCCACCGAGTCGTCGTCGGCGATCGCCAGGGGCCGACCCGCCGCGCTCAACAGCGAGGTGACCGTGTGGTCGTCGCTGTCGGCGGCGATGGCCGCACCGCTCGGCCCGCCCGACCGCTCCACGAGCAGCGCGACGAGCTGGGCGTAGCCAGCCGCGTCGTCGCCGATCTCGCAGACATGCAGCAGACGGCCTGCGTCGTCGACCACAGCGGACGTCAGCGTCGAGCCGGCCGAGGCCGGTCGGTCAGCCGGATCCGCCGAGGCCAGACCGCAGTACACGCGCACGAGCGCCACGGCGTCGTCCTCCCTCCGGGACAGGTCTTCCTACTGCCAGCAACTGATGCTCCCCGGTACGGGTCAGTCGCGCCAGTCCACCACCGCAGAGATCTTGCCGACAATGGTGCGCCAACCCAAACTCGCGGTTTGTGCCCCGATCTTCTTCAGCCGTCGCCGGCCCATGAAGGCGCCGATGCCGCCGTTGGCCGTGGCGCGGAGCGCCTCGTCCAGGTCGTCGAGGCTGGAGCCGGCGGAGAGCATGTCCAGGACCGCAGGCAGGCGCAACGCGTACGACAGGTCGCGGGCGACCTCGCCGGCCTCGATCAGCAGGGTCGAGTCCCAGGTGTCGTGGCCGCCCCGCAGGTTCTCCACGACGAGGTCGAGTTCGTAGGTGTCCTCGTCGAGCGGCACGATGTCGGCCGGCTCCACCCGTTCGGACAATTCATTCCAGCTGTCCAGTTGGGACAGATCGTTGGGCGCGCCGGATCGGACGAAACTGACCAGCGACTCGGGGGTCTTGAACAGCAGCAGCTTGCCCCGGTGACTGAGGAAGACGGGCACCTCCTCGTCGTCCGCCTCGTCGGCGGCGTCCTCGTCCTCGTCCTCGTCGACGGTCGCGTCGGTGTCCGCGTCGGCGTCGCCGTCGCGGCGACGACGCGAGGACTTCTCCTCCTCGTCGGCGTCGGCGAACTCCTCGGCCAGCTCCTCGTCGAGGATGACGACCGTCTCGTCGTCCTCGTCCTCGATGACCTGGCGGCGGGCGAGGAACGGGTCGTCCTGGTCGCGCTCGGTCACGTCGGTCGGGGTCAGCGAGCCGGCCGTCCGGTAGGCGCGCAGCGTGAAGCCGGTACCCGCCGGTAGCGCGATCTCCACCGGGTCGATCCGCAGCTCTTCCCAGAGCGACCTGTCGACGGCCGCGCGGGGGGTGTCGTCGGCCTCGTCGGCCTCGTCTGGCTCGGCCGGGCCGGTGGTGTCGTCGAGCTCGGGCTCGTCGGCGTCGGGCCGTTGGGGCGACTGGCGGGCCACGCTGACCTCCGTGTGCTTCGGGTTGCCCACCCACCGGGGTCTCCGACCGGCGAGTGACTCTGGGCACATACCCTAGTCGGCGACTCGGGAAGCCCGGAGCCCGCACCCCGGTGCCCGGCCGAGGAACGTCTCGTACCTGCGGGTGCGCGATGGTGGCGGACCGGCCGCCGGACAAGTAGCGTAGCTACGCATGAAGGCCCAGTCGCTGCACGGTCACCTCGACGCCCTTCTGCTCGCCGTCCTCGAACAGGGGGCGCTGCACGGCTACGCCATCATCGAGTCCCTGCGGGCGCGCAGCGACGGCAGCCTCGACCTGCCCACCGGCACGATCTATCCGGCGCTGCGCAGGCTGGAGCGGGCCGGGCACGTGGCGAGCACCTGGAGCACCGTCAACGGTCGGGAGCGGCGGACGTACCAGCTCACCGACTCCGGCCGCCGCGCGCTGGCCGGGGAGCGGGCCGGGTGGCAGGAGTTCCGGGTGACGGTCGGTCGGTTCCTCGACCCCGACGGCCCGCCCGTCACCCCCGCCTGAGCGGCGACCGGGTCAGCGGGCGGTGGCCCGCACCCAGCCGCGCGCCGCGCGGCTCAGCGAGAAGTTCGCCGCACCCACCACCACCATGCCGACGATCATCGGCGGCCAGGTCAGCGCCGCGTCCCACAGGTCGATCGACCACACGAAGAGGGCGCCGCCGGCCGCCATACCGAGGGCCAGCGTGCCGGTCAGGCCGATGCCCACCGCTCGCTGCGCCACCGCCAGGTGAGGTCGTGACGACCGCGCGCTCGCCGAGATCACCAGCAGACCGGTCACCGCGAGCAGCAGCCCGCCGACCCAGATCCAGTCGACCGAGGCGGACAGCAGCCGGTAGGCCGCGGGCGGTTGCGGACCGGCGCTCCAGCTCGACCCGCGCCACGTGAGGTCGCCGGCGGCCACCAGGACCCCGGCCACGGCCAGCATCCGCAGGGAGAGGCCGCGCAGAGCGGCCACCGCCAGCTCCGCCTGCCAGGAGGGCAACACCTGCGCCGGCGCGCCGAACTCGGCCACCGCCCGGCGCTGCGCCTCCGTGGGCGGCACGCCCCTTTCGCGGTACGCGTCGACGGCGTCCAGCAGGTCGGAACGCGCCTCGGTCAACAGCTCGGACTTCAACCGCGCCGGGCCCTGCAACCGGGAGCCCAGGTCCCGCAGGTGCTCCTCGACCAGGAAGTCGTTCGCATGCCGCATGCCACCACCCTGCCACGGGGGCGCGAGAGTCCACGTCGGGGAGAACCCTGGTCCGTCCCCGAATCACCTCAGGGCGCGAACGCCAGGTACCCGCGCTCCGCCGCTGCCTGGAGAAGCCACTGGTCCCGGTACCAGCCGGGGATGGCGACCAACTCGGCGTGCCGGCCCCGCTGGATCACCCGACCGCCGTCGAGGACGACGATCTCGTCGAGGCCGGCCAGCCCGCTGAGCCGGTGACTGATCAGCAGGACCGAGTGCCCGGCGGGCGTGGCGGCGAGGGCGGACGCGAGCACCGCGTCGGCGGCGGCCGGGTCCAGCCCCTCGGTGGGCTCGTCGAGCACCAGCACCGGCGGCGCGGCGAGCAGTGCCCGGGCGAGCGCGAGCCGCTGCCGCTGACCGCCGGAGAGCTGACCGCCCTCCTCGCCGACCAGGGTGTCCCAGCCGGCCGGCTGGGCGTGGACCCAGTCCAGCAGGCCGGCGGCCGTCATCGCCCCGGTCAGCTCGGCCTCGCTCGCGCCGGCCCGGCCGAGCAGCAGGTTCTCCCGGACGGTGGCGTGGAAGACGTACGCCTCGGCGAGCAGCCCACCCGCGACCCGGGGCAACTCCTCCTCGCCGTACGCGGACAGGTCGCGGTCGGCCAGGGTGACGTGGCCGGCGGTGGGGCGGACCGCACCCGTCAGCACCGCGGCCAGGGTGCTCTTGCCGGCGCCGCTCGGGCCGACGACAGCGATGCGCCGACCGGCCGGCAGGTCCAGGCTCACCCGGTCCAGCGCCGGCGCGGCGCCGGCCCGGTACCGCACGCTCACCTCGACGAAGCGCAGGTCGTGCGGGCCGGACGGTTCCACCCCGGCGGCGGAGGGCGAGTGGGCGGGCGGGGCGGCGTCGAGGAGAGCGGCGACCCGGGCCAGGCCGGGCCGCAACTGGGTCCACTGCCGGGCCGCCGAGACCAGGGCCAGCGCCACCTCCACGGCGGCGAGGGTGCCGACGGCCAGCACCCCGACGAGGACACCCCGTACGTCGGCGGCCAACGCGACCAGCACCACGGCGGCGGCGGTCAGCCCGGCGACCAGCACCCCGACCGCGTCCACCGCGAAGCCGGTGGCCGCCAACCGGCGTTCCAGGCGAGCCAGGTGGGCGGCCCGCTGCTCGGCGGCGCGCAGCGCGGCGTCGGTCGCTCCGAACGCGGCCAGGTCGGCGGCGCCGTGGGTGAGGTCGACGGCGTCGGTGGCCAACGCGCCACGCAGCGGCGCCACCTCGGCCGCGCTGCGTCGGGTGACCACGGTGGCCAGCGCCGGCAGCGCCACACCGGCGACCACCAGGCCGACGGCGAGCACACCGGCGGCCGGTGGGGAGATCAGTACCGCCCCGAACACCGCCAGCACCCCGACCAGGGCCGCCGCCGCGCCGGGCACCAGGACCCGCAGCAGCAGGTCCTGGACCGCCTCGACGTCGGAGACCAGCCGGCTCAGGACGTCCCCCGAGCGGTGCCCGATGTGGCGACGGGCCGCGAGGGTGGCGAAGACCCGGGCCCGGACGTCGGTGATCATGCGCAGGACCGCGTCGTGCCCGGCGAGCCGTTCGGCGTAGCGGAAGACACCCCGGCTGATGGCGAGGGCCCGGACCGCGACGATCGCCACCGTGAGGCGGTCCAGTGGGGGCCGGCCGGCGGCGCTCATCAGCAGCCACGTGGCGGTGGCCATCAGGGCGAGACCCGCGAACTCGGTGGCGGCGGCGAGTAGCCCGGCGCCGGCCAGGCGACCCAGGTACGGGCGGGCCAGCCGCAGTACGGCACGCTCGGCGGCGACCCGCCCGGTCGGTACGGCGTCGGCCTCCGGCGCGGGGTCCACCGGCTCTGGCACGGTGTTCATCGGGCCACCTTCGGAGTCGGCTCGGGCGTCAGCTCGGTGACCCGCCCGTCCTCGACGCGCAGGACGCGGTCGGCGTCGGCCAGCAGCGCCGGTCGGTGCGCGACCAGCAGCGCGGTCCGGCCCGCGACCAGCCGGCGGGTGGCGTCGAGCACCACCGCCTCACTGGCCGTGTCGAGCCGCGCCGTGGGCTCGTCGAGCAGCACCACCGGCGCGTCCCGCAGGAACGCGCGGGCCAGCGCCACCCGCTGCCGCTGCCCGCTGGAGAGTCCGTGGCCGCGCTCGCCGAGCAGCGTGTCGAGGCCGTCGGGCAGGCCGGCGACCACGTCGTCCAGGGCCGCGTCCCGCACCGCGGTGGCGACCGCCTCTGCTCGGGTGTCCGGAGCGCCGAGCCGGATGTTGTCGGTCAGCGAGGCGGCGAACAGGTGGGCGCGCTGCGGTACCCAGGCGAGCTGTCGACGCCAGGCGTCCAGGTCGGCGGTGGCGAGGTCGATACCGTCCACGGTGACCCGGCCGTCGGTCGGCGTCACGAAGCCGAGCAGCAGACCGAGCAGGGTGCTCTTGCCGGCGCCGCTGGGCCCGATGACGGCGATCCGTTCGCCGGGCCGGATGGTCAGGGTCACGTCGCGCAGCGCGGTGGTCCGTTCGTACGCCACGGTCACGGCCTCGAGGTGGATCTCACCGCGCCCGTCGGGGACGGCCGCGCCCTCGGCGGCGCGGGGGGTGGCCGGCGCGGCGGAGACGGTGAGCGCCTCGTCCAGCGCCGTCAGCCCCTCCATGCTGGCGTGGAAACGGCTGCCGGCTGCCCGCAGCGGCAGGTACGCCTCCGGGGTGAGCAGCAGCACCAGCAGCGCGGTGTGCAGGGCCAGCCCGCCGCCGAGCAGCCGGATGCCGACCGGCACCGCGACCAGCGCCACCGAGAGCGTGGCGACGAGTTCCAGCACCAGCGCGGAGAGGAACGCGATCCGCAGCGTCTTCATGGTGGCGAGCCGGTGCCCGTCGGCCATCCGGCGTACCACCTCGGTCTGTGCCCGGGCCCGACCGAACGCCCGCAGGGTCGGCAGCCCGGCGACCATGTCCAGGAAGTGCCCGCCCAGCAGGGCGAGCCGTCGCCACTGCCGCTCGGTGGCGGCCTGCGCCTGCCAACCCAGCAGCGCGCCGAAGACCGGGATCAGCGGCAGCGTCAACGCGATGATCAGCGCCGAGCTCCAGTCGGCGAGGACGATCCGCGCCAGCACCGCCACCGGCACCGTCACGCTGAGCACCAGCTGCGGCAGGTATCCGGTGAAGTACGCGTCCAGCGCGTCCAACCCGCGCCCGGTCAGGGTGGCCAGCTCGCCGGCCCGCTGCCCCGCCACCCAGCCCGGCCCGTGCCGGCCCACCGCGCCCAGCAGGTCGGCCCGCAGGGTGGCCTTGACCGTGGCGGCGACCCGCGCGGACACCGTGCCCTGCGCCCAGACGAGCGCCGAACGGGCCGCGACGGCGAGCACGAAACCCGCCAGCGCCGGCCGGTTCAGGCGCCCGTCGAAGGCGGTGGCCAGCACCGCCGCCAGGGCGGTGGCCTGCGCGACGATCAACGCGGCGGCGGCCACGCCGAGGAGCGCGAGCACGGCGAGATCGCGCCGGGCCGCGGGGACCCGACGCAGCAGACGCGGGTCGAACGGACGGCGGTTCACCAGTACACCGGTGCCCTACCGTCGGTCCGTCCCCGGAAAACCCACCAGCACATCGCCTGGAAGCCTAGTAGGGCCGGCAGCAGCGGCAGCGCCACCCAGCCCAGCAGCCGCAGCGTCGGCGCGCTCGCGGCGGCGTCGGCCACCGTCAGGGAGGCGCCCGGGTCGGCCGTGGACACCAGCACGTAGGGCCACAGGGCCGCGCCGACCAGCGCCACCGGCAGCGCCAGGGCCGCGCCGGTGGCGACCAGGGCCCACCCCGGCCGCCGCCGCGTCAGCGCCGTCCGGGCCGCCAGCAGCGCCGCCACCAGCAACACCGGCAGGAGTACGGCCACCGCCGGTCGCTGGACGGCGTCGCGTACCCGGTCGGAGAGCAGGCCGACGACGGTGGCGAGGCCGACCGCGGCGAGTGCCACCGGCACCAGCCGGCGGGCCGTGCGTCCGGCCACGGCGGCGGCCTCGGATGGCAGGCGCAGCGTGAGGAACGTCGCACCGTGCACCGCGACCAGGGCGAGCATGGCCAGCCCGGCGGCGGCGGCGAACGGGGTGGCCAGGTGCGACACACCGGCGACGTGCCCGTCGGCCTGGCGGGGTACGCCCTGCAGCAGCGCGGCCAGCACCACGCCCCAACCCAGCGCGGCGAGGGCGCTCCCGACCACGATCACGCGGTCCCAGCGGGCGCGGACCCGCTCGTCGCCCGGTCGGCTCCGCAGTTGCACCCCGGCGGTGACCAGGACGACCCCGACCAGCGCGCCGGCGACCGCCGGATAGCAGCCGGCGAGCAGTTCGCCCTCCAGCACCGGGAAGGCGCCGAACAGGATGCCGACGGCGGCGACCAGCCAGACCTCGTTGCCGAGGAAGAACGGCCCGAGTGCGGTGAGCGCGGCCCGCCGTCCAGCCGCAGTGCCGCCCCGGGCGAGCAGCAGTCCGACGCCGTAGTCGTAGCCGGCGAGCACGAGGTAGCTGGCGAAGAAGAGGCCGAGCAGGGCGTACCAGGCGAGGTCCACGGGTGATCTCCTCAGGCGAGCACGGGTTCCGGCTGGGCCGGTTCGGTGGGTGGGGCCGGTGGGCGGCCGAGAGCCGGGTCGGCGGCGCCGCGGCCCGCGTGCCGGGCGAGCAGCACCCAGTTGGTGACGGCGAGGGTGCCCAGCAGCAGGCTGAAGCCGATCAGCGAGGCGAGCATCACCGGTGCCCCGACCCCGGAGACGGCCTGTTCGGTGGGGAGCAGCCCGTACGCCACCCAGGGCTGGCGGCCGACCTCCCGGGCGATCCAGCCGAGGATCACCGCGACGAACGGCAGCGGCGCGCCGAGCAGGATCAGCCAGAGCGGGAAGCGCAGCCGGATGATCCAGTCCCGGAAGAGCAGCGGCAGCAGGAACCAGACACAGCCGAGCGTGAAGCCGATCAGGATCATGAAGCCCAGCCCGACGCTGGCCAGGGCCGGCGGGGTGTAGTCGCCGGGGCCGAACCGCGTCGTCCACTCGCCGATCAGCGCCTGCGCCTCCGGACTGTTCCCGCCGAACTTGGTCGGCTGTACGGCGCCGACCGGCCCGAACTGCGCGAACCCGAAGCCCTGCACGAGGCTGATCGCCAGCGCCGCGGTTACCAGGCCGATCCGCAGTGAGGTGCGGAAGAGCGCGAAGTCGGGCGTACGTCGGATCAGGTGCCACGCGCTGACCGCCGCCATCAGCATCCCGCCGACCAGGAGCGCGGCGGAGACCACGTGCCCGAACGCCATGCCGAGACTGGGATTGGTGAGCAGCGCGCCGAAGTCGGTGAGGTGGGCGATGCCGTCGCGGACCTCGTACCCGACGGGGTGTTGCAGCCAGGAGTTCGCCACCATGATCCAGAAGGCCGAGGCGTACGCGGTGAGCGCCACCCCCCAGAGCAGCGCCAGGTGGAC
Source organism: Micromonospora sp. CA-246542 (assembly GCF_050942905.1). Classification (NCBI taxonomy): domain Bacteria; kingdom Bacillati; phylum Actinomycetota; class Actinomycetes; order Micromonosporales; family Micromonosporaceae; genus Micromonospora; species Micromonospora sp. CA-246542. Next base: position 833,330 of record NZ_CP192040.1, read on the forward strand.
GCCCTTGCCGAGTCGGTGCCAGCCGAAGATCCACATGCCGAGGAACGTGGACTCCAGGAAGAACGCCACGAGTGTCTCGATCGCCAGCGGGGCGCCGAAGACGTTGCCGACGTAGCGCGACAGGCCGCTCCAGTTCAGCCCGAACTGGAACTCCATCACGATGCCGGTGGCGATGCCGAGCACGTAGTTGATCACGTAGAGCTGGCCCCAGAACCGGGTCAGTCGCTCCCACTTCGGATTGCCGGTGAGCACCCAGGCGGTCTGCATGCCGACCAGCAGGGTGACGAGCCCGAGCGTGACGACCACGAACAGGAAGTGGATCGACGTGGTGGTGGCGAACTGGAGGCGAGCGAGGAGCAGCGTGTCCATGGCCGGCTCTTTCCTAGCTGTTGGCTCCCTTGTCATAGCAACCCTACACGTAGCATGACTACGTATTAATACTACTACGCCACGTAGTAATAAAGATCGCACTGCCCCCAAGATCACCCCAGGCCCCCAGACCCCCGCGATCTTGCACTTGCTGCGGTCACAAAAAGGGCTTAACCGCCTGTATCAACAACAGGAAGTGCAAGATCGGCGCGACCCCGGGGGCGGGGGCGAGGGGGGTTAGGTCAGGAAGAGGGTTAGCGGGAGGGAGACCAGGGTTGCGGCTACCGCGAGGGCGGTGGCGCCGAGAGCGCGGGGCGGTCGGTCGGTGACGAGGAGGCGCTGGACGCGTACGTCGAGATCGCGGTCGCCCAGGCCCAGCGCGCCGGCCGGAGTGACCCGGTGCCCGGCGGCCGCGAAGCGACGCAGCGCACCCGCCAGCGGGGCCTCGGCGTGCAGCTCGCGGGCCTTGTCGTCGGCGCGCATCTCGACCAGCAGGGCGACCCGCTCGTGCGCGTCACGCACCCAGCCGAACCACGGCAGCGCCCGGCAGAGCGCGGTGAACGGCAGCAGCACCAGGTCGTGCCGTTCGTGGGCGTGGGCGCGTTCGTGCGAGAGCACGGCGGCCAGCTCGGCCCGGTCCAGCAGGCTCAGCGTGCCCGCGCTGACCACCACCTGCGGCTTCACCCCGGGCAGGCAGTACGCGGCGGCGCTCGGATGGTCCAGGACGAGCGCCCCCGGGGCGGCCGGGTCGTCCCGGGCCACCAGGGTGAGCAGGTCCCGGTGCCGGCGCTGGGCGCGGATCGTGCCGTGGATGCTGCGGACGGTCGTGGTGACCAGCACCGCGCCGATGCCGAAGCCCACCCCGACGCCGGCGAGGTGCAGCGCCGTCACACCGATCGGCAGGGTGCCGTGGGCGAGATCGCTGGTCAAGGCGAGCAGGGCGCTCCCGGTGGGCCGGTCGTACGCCGCCAGCCCGAGCGCCATCGGCAGCCCCATCGCGGAGAGGCCCAACGCCAACCCGACGGCCTGCCAGCAGACGATCGCCACCCGCGGGCTGCGCCACGTCCAGGTGGAACGGGCCAGCACCTGCGCGGTCAGATAGCAGGCCAGCATGGTGGCGGCGAAGTGCACGGCGTAGGCCATGACGGGCCTACCGCTCCGCTGTCTCGTCGGCCGGCCGTCGGCCCGCCGGCGGATCAACGCGGTCCATCAGCCCGGCCTCGCCGGCGGTCGCACCCGGCCCGGTCAGCCCGGCCTCGCTGCCGAGGGCCGCCCGCAGCACCTCGGCCTCGGTGCCGGTCACCGATCGGGCGAAGCGCACCAGCGCCGCGTCCCGGCTACCGCCCAGGTCGAGGGCATCGAGCATGAGCTGGGCGATGTGCGCCTCGCGGCTGGCCGCCGGCCGGTACCGCCAGGCGCGACCCTCCCGCTCACGCTGCACCATGCCCTTGCCGGCGAGCCGGTCGAGAACGGTCATCACCGTCGTGTACGCCAGTTCGCGGCCATCGAGCGCGTCGGCGACCTCGCGCACGGTCACACCGTCCGACGTGCCCGGGACCACGTCCCACAGCACGTCCATCACCGCACGCTCAAGATCGCCCAACCGAGTCACAACCCAATCCTACCCCCGGTAGTAGACCCCGCCCCCGGGCGGCCCGGACGCTGGTCACCCACCGCAAGATCCCCACAAGAACGGGGATGTTGCTGCCTCCAGCGCTTCGGAAGCAGCAACATCCCCAAAGTTGCGCAGATCTTGGCCGCCTCGACCGCAGCAACCCCGCCGACCGGCAACTCAACGTCGGGCGGCACCCGCAAGCTGACCCACCCGACGGGCGTGGCCCACGTCAGGTTTTCCGGGGGGAGCCCGCCCACGCAGGGATCAAGCCTGACCGCCCGGAGTGGGCGGGCTCCCCCCGGAAAACCCAAGAGGCCAGGACAGAACGATCACACCCCCTTGGGATGCCACACCGTCTTCGTCTCCAGCAGGGCCGTCATCCGGGTCATCCCGGGGTCGGCGGTCCAGTCGTGGTCGGCCGGGGCCGGTCGGAGCACCCGCTTCAGGTTCTCGGCCGCCTTGACCTCCAGCTCGGTGGCGAGCGACGCGTCGGTCACCCCGGTCAGGTCGATCGCGTTGACGTCCAGGTGCGAAGCCAACGTGGGCGCGGTCTCGGTGATCGCGCCGGTCAGGATGTTGACCACGCCGCCGGGCAGGTCGGACGTCGCCAGCACCTCGGCCAGCGTCACCGCCGCCAGCGGTTCGGACGGCGACGCCGCCACGACCACCGTGTTACCGGTGACGATCGCCGGGGCGATCACGCTCACCAGGCCGAGCAGCGCCGGACGTTCCGGGGCGACTACCGCGACCACGCCGGTCGGCTCGGGCGCGGAGAGGTTGAAGTACGGGCCGGCGACCGGGTTCGCGCCGCCGTACACCTGGGCTAGCTTGTCGGCCCAGCCGGCGTACCAGACCCAGCGGTCCACGGCCGCGTCCACCTCGTCGCCTCCGATGCCCAGCGCGACGAACTGCTCGCGGCGACCCTCCAGCATCTCGGCGGCCCGGTAGAGGATCTGACCCCGGTTGTACGCGGTCGCGCCGGCCCAGCCCTTCACGGCGGCGCGGGCGGCGACCACCGCGTCCCGGGCGTCCTTGCGGGAGGCCAGTGACACATTCGAGGACTGCACGAGATACGACCGTCCCGACTCGCTGCGCGGGAACTTCCCGCCGATGAAGAGCTTGTACGTCTTGCGTACCGCGACCCGCTCAGACATTGAGGTACCCCTCCAGCCCGTGCCGGCCGCCCTCGCGACCGTAGCCCGACTCCTTGTAGCCGCCGAACGGCGAGGTGGGGTCGAACTTGTTGAACGTGTTGGCCCAGACCACGCCGGCGCGCAGCCGGTCGGCCATCCACAGGATGCGGGAGCCCTTGTCGGTCCAGATCCCGGCCGACAGCCCGTACGGCGTGTTGTTGGCCTTCTCCACGGCCTCGGCCGGCGTGCGGAAGGTGAGCACCGACAGCACCGGCCCGAAGATCTCCTCGCGGGCGATGCGGTGTGCCTGGGTGACCCCGGTGAAGATGGTGGGCGCGAACCAGAAGCCCCGGTCGGGCAGCTCGCACGGCGCCGACCAGCGCTCGGCGCCCTCGGCGGAGCCGGCGTCGGACAGCTCGCGGATGCGCTCCAACTGGGCGGCGGAGTTGATGGCCCCGACGTCGGTGTTCTTGTCCAGCGGGTCGCCGACGCGGAGCTGGGCCATCCGCCGCTTGAGCGACTCGAGCACGCGGTCGGCGACGTTCTCCTGGACGAGAAGGCGCGAGCCGGCGCAGCAGACGTGCCCCTGGTTGAAGAAGATGCCGTTGACGATGCCCTCGACGGCCTGGTCGATGGGCGCGTCGTCGAAGACGATGTTGGCGGCCTTGCCGCCCAGCTCCAGGGTCAGCTTCTTGCGGGTGCCGGCGACCGACCGGGCGATGGCCCGGCCGACCTCGGTCGAGCCGGTGAAGGCGACCTTGTCCACGCCGGGGTGCTCGACCAGCGCGCGGCCGGTGTCGCCGGCGCCGGTGACGATGTTGACCACGCCGGCCGGCAGGTCGGCCTGCTGGCAGATCTCGGCGAACAGCAGCGCGGTCAGCGGGGTGGTCTCGGCCGGCTTGAGCACCACCGTGTTGCCCGCCGCCAGCGCCGGGGCGATCTTCCAGGCCAGCATCAGCAGCGGGAAGTTCCACGGGATGACCTGCGCGGCCACGCCGATCGGCCGCGGGCCGGGGCCGAACCCGGCGTGCTCCAGCTTGTCGGCCCAGCCGGCGTAGTAGAAGAAGTGCGCGGCGACCAGCGGCAGGTCGACGTCGCGGGACTCCTTGATCGGCTTGCCGTTGTCCAGCGACTCCAGGACGGCCAGCTCGCGGGAGCGCTCCTGGATGAGCCGGGCGATCCGGAACAGGTACTTCGCCCGGTCCCGGCCGGACATCGGACCCCAGACCTTGTCGTACGCCTTGCGAGCGGCCTTGACGGCACGCTCCACGTCCTCGGCGTCGGCCTCGGCGACCTCGGCCAGCACCTCCTCGGAGGCGGGGTTGATCGACTTGAAGCTGCCGCCGTTTGTCGGGTCGACGAACGTGCCGTCGATGAACAGCCCGTACGCGGGCTTGAGGTCCACCACCGAGCGGGACTCGGGGGCGGGGGCGTATTCGAACATCGGCTATCAGTCCAGGGTGAAGTAGTCGGGACCGGAGTAGGTGCCGGTCGTCAGCTTGGTGCGCTGCATCAGCAGGTCGTTGAGCAGGCTGGACGCGCCAAAGCGGAACCAGTCCGGGTCGAGCCAGTCCGGGCCGACGGTCTCGTTGACCATCACCAGGTACTTGATCGCGTCCTTGGTGGTCTTGATGCCGCCGGCCGGCTTCACGCCCACCTGCCGTCCGGTGGCCGCGCGGAAGTCGCGGACGGCCTCCAGCATGACCAGGGTCACCGGCAGCGTCGCCGCGACCGGGACCTTGCCGGTGGAGGTCTTGATGAAGTCGCCGCCGGCCAGCATGGCCAGCCAGGAGGCGCGGCGGACGTTGTCGTAGGTGGCCAGCTCGCCGGTCTCCAGGATCACCTTGAGGTGGGCGTCACCGCAGGCGTCCTTGGTGGCCACGATCTCGTCGTAGACCTCCTGGTACCGGCCGGCCAGGAAGGCCCCCCGGTTGATCACCATGTCGATCTCGTCGGCGCCGGCCTGAACGGCGGCCCGGACGTCGGCGAGCTTGATCTCCAACGGCGCCTGGCCGGACGGGAAGGCCGTCGCCACGCTGGCCAGGTGCACAATGCCAAGTCCGGCCGGCGCGGCGCCGCCCGCATGTCCAGCTCCGCCGGATGGCCGCCCGGACCCGGCACCAGAGCCGCGCAGCACCTCGGCGACGTACGGGACCATCGCCGGGTAGACGCACACCGCGCCGACGTGCGGGCACGACAGGTCGGCCGGGTCCGGGCGCAGCGCCTTCGCGGCCAGCGCCCGCACCTTGCCGGGGGTGTCCGCGCCCTCCAGGGTGGTCAGGTCGACCATGCGGATCGCCAGGTCGATCGCCTGGGCCTTGGCGGTGGTCTTGATGGAGCGGGTGCCGAGCTGTGCCGCCCGCTGCTCCGCGCCGACCTGGTCCACGCCGGGCAGGCCGTGCAGGAAGGTCCGCAGAGCGGTCTCGGATCGTCCCAGCTCGGAGAGGTCCGACCGGGCCGACGTCGTTGTCGCCGTCATGCCGAGAAGTCTACGCACGGAACCGCTGAGTGATCTTGGTCACGGCGGCTGCGGGCGTGAGCGAGGTCGCCGGTCCGCCCGCACCCCCACCGGCACGCCGACCGGACGGGTAGGTTGAGCGATCGTGGACGTACACGTCATTGACCACCCGCTGGCCCAGTCCCGGCTGACCGCCATGCGGGACGCGCGCACCGACTCCTCGACGTTCCGGGCGGCGCTGCACGAACTGACCACCATGCTGGTGTACGAGGCGGCGCGCACCTTCCCCGTCGAGCGGTACCCGGTGCAGACGCCGGTCACCGGCACCGAGGGCACCCGGCTGGCGAACCCGCCGTTGCTGGTGCCGGTGCTGCGGGCCGGCCTGGGCATGGCGGACGCCGCGCTCGGCCTGCTGCCCGAGTCCTCGATGGGCTTCGTCGGCCTGGCCCGCGACGAGGAGACCTACGAGCCGCGCGCCTACATGGAGTCGCTGCCCCGGGACCTGGCCGGCCTGCCGGTGCTGGTGCTCGACCCGATGCTCGCCACCGGCGGCTCACTGGAGCACTCGTGTCGGCTGCTGGCCGATCGGGGCTGCACCGACATCACCGTGCTCTGCGTGCTCGCCGCGCCGGTCGGCATCGAGCGGCTGGAGCGGTCCGGCCTGCCGCTGCGCCTGGTCACCGCCTCGATCGACGAGGGCCTCAACGACAAGATGTTCATCGTCCCCGGGCTCGGCGACGCCGGCGACCGCCAGTTCGGTGGCATGCCCCGGTTCTGAGCGGGACACCCGGTCGGTGCCGGGTCCGGCGGGTCCGCGCGCCGTGGTGCGCGGACCCGCTACCGTCTCCGGCCATGACTGGTGTTGCGCTCGCCGAGGAGCTGCTGCTCCTCGCCTACGACGACTCGACCGGCAAGGCGACCATGCCCCGGATCAGCCTGGACCTGGGCATGGCTGCCGCGGTGCTGGTCGAGCTGGCACTGGCCGGCCGGATCGCGTACGCGGACGGGTCGTTGACCGTGGTCGACCCGACGCCCACCGGCGAGCCGGTGACCGATGGGGTGCTGGCCCGGATCGCCGCCGACACCCCGCACACTCCGGCGTCGTGGGTGCAGCGCCTGCGCCACGGCCTGCGCGACAAGATCCTCGGTGACCTGTGCGCCCAGGGTGTCGTCCGCGATGTCGATGAGACCGAACTGGGTTTCATCCACGTACACCGCTACCCGGTGGTGGACACCTCGGTCGAGGCGGACACCCGCCGGCGGCTCGCCGACGCGCTGGCCGGCGCGGCGGCCCCGGACGAGCGGACCGCCGCCCTCGCCACCCTGGTCGTCGTGCTGCGGATGGAGTCCGCGCTGGGCGTCAGCGGCGAGGAGGCCGCCACCGCCCGCCGCCGGTTGGAGGAGATCGCCACCGGCGCGGGCTTCTCCGGTCAGGTGAGCACCGACGACTCGGTCGTCCGCCCGTCGGTCGGCCTGGTCGTCGCCGCCCTGGCCATCGCCGTCGACCAGGCACTCGGCAAGCGCGCCTGACCGTCGGGGCCAGCCACCTCCGCTGCTCCCTTTGCTCTGCTTCAACCCACGCAACACAAACGGCTGCCGGCTGTTGCCTCCGCTGAAGCAGAGCAAGGGGAGCGGGACAGGTGGGTGGGGCGGTCGCGGTCAGATGCCGAGCGCGGCGGCGACGTCGGCGCGCAGCCGCGCGACCGCCGCGCCGGCCCGGCTCCGGGCGGCGGCGACATCGCCGTCGGGCACCGGCTCCACCACTTCGAGGTACGCCTTGAGCTTGGGCTCGGTCCCCGAGGGGCGAATCACCACCCGAGCCGTCGCGGTACGCAGGATCACCACGTCCGACTCGGGCAGCAGGTCCCGGACACTGTCGACCGGCTGGTCCAGCAGCGTGCTCGGGGTGGCCGTCCGGATCCGGGCCATCGCGTCGGCGATCTCCCGCAGGTCGTCGACCCGGACGGAGAGCTGGTCGGTCTGGTGCACGCCGAACTCGGCGGCCAGCTCGTCCAGCCGGTCGGTCAGCGTCCGACCCTGCGCCTTGAGGCCGGCGGCCAGCTCGGCCACCGTCAGCGCGGCCGTGATGCCGTCCTTGTCCCGGACGTGCTCCGGGGCGACGCAGTAACCGAGCGCCTCCTCGTAACCGAAGACCAGCGGCGCGCTTCCGCCGCCCGCCCGCACGATCCACTTGAAGCCCGTCAGCGTCTCGTCGTAGGGCAGGCCCCGCGCCGCGCACATCGCCCGCAGCAGCGACGACGAGACGATGGTGGTGGCGTAGAGCCCGGTCACGCCGCGCCGCATGAGGTGGTCGGCGAGCAGCACACCCACCTCGTCGCCGCGCAACATCCGCCAGCCCGGTCCGGCCCCGCCCTCGCGGACGACCACGGCGCAGCGGTCGGCGTCCGGGTCGTTGGCGATGGCGAGGTCCGCGCCGGTGGAGTCGGCCAGCGCGATCAGCCGGTCGACGGCCCCCGGTTCCTCCGGGTTCGGGAACGAGACGGTGGGGAACGCCGGGTCCGGCTCCGCCTGGTCCGGCACCACGCCGGGGACCGGGAAACCGGCCCGCGCGAACGCGGCGGTGAGCACCGCCGCGCCCACCCCGTGCAGAGGGGTGTACGCCACGGACAGGTCCCGTGGCCCGCCCGGGTCGATCACGGCGGTGGCCCGCTCGACGTACGCGGCGACGAGGTCGTCACCGAGCACCTCACCGGCCCGCCCCAGCGGCACCTGGGTCAGCGGGCCGACCGCCCGGATGGCGGCCTCGATGCCGGCGTCGGCCGGCGGCACGATCTGCGCGCCGGCGCCCAACTCACCACCCAGCTGCGCGCCGAGGTAGACCTTGTAACCGTTGTCCTGGGGTGGATTGTGGCTGGCGGTGACCATCACGCCGGCCACCGCGCCCAGTTGACGCACCGCGTACGCGAGGACCGGGGTGGGCAGCGGGCGGGGGAGCAGCAGCGCCGCCCGGCCGGCGCCGGTCGCCACCTGGGCGGTGCGTTCGGCGAACTGGCGGGAGCCGCGCCGGGCGTCGTACCCGATCACCAGCGGGCCGGTTCCGCCCTGGGCCGCGAGCCACGTGACCAGGCCGGCGGCGGCCTGGGTGACCACGGCGAGGTTCATGCCGTTCGGGCCGGCGCGCAGCGGACCGCGCAGGCCGGCCGTGCCGAAGGTCAGCGGGCCGGCGAACCGGTCGGCCAGCTCCGGGGCGCTCGCCGGCAGCCCGTCGAGCACCGCCGTCAGCTCGTCCCGGCTGGCCGGGTCGGGATCGTCGGCCAGCCAGCGTCGAGCCTGCTCGCGAATGTCGTCAATGTCAGTGGTGTCCGCCGCCATGCCCCTTGATAGCACGGCGGCGGATCACCGCTGTCGGTTCCCTCCGGCTCAGCCGTTTCCGGTGAGCTGGAACGTCTTCACCATCTCGTCGAAGATCGGCTTGCTCTCGGCGAACGCGTCCTCGGTGGCGGAGAGGTAGAACGAGTACGACTTGCCGTCCTTGACGACCGCGCGCCACACCCCGTGGCGCATCTCGCCACCGGAGCCGCAGGTGTACTCGAATTCGACGCCCGGGCTGCCCGCCAACTGCTGCTCGGCGATGGCCACCTGCTCGTACGGCTTCTTGCAGTTGGTGCTCTTGGTGCGGAGGAAGTTCTGCGCGCTCTCCGCCCAGCGGGTGGGCGTCCCGGTCCACTTCTCGGTGAGGATCCGGATCTTGCGACCGTCGTCCTCCGGGTCGATGTAGTCGGTGTACGAGCCGCCGGTGGCCTTCTTCCAGCCCTTCGGCACCATCACCTGGATGCCGCGGGCCGTGTGCTCCTGCATCTCGACGGCCGGGCCGGCCGGGGCGGACGGGGTCGGCTGCGCCTGCGGGGCGCTCGGCTCAGGGTCGTCCCCGCCGGAGAGCGCCACGATGCTGATCAGCAGCAGCACGACCAGGCCACCGGCTGCGGCGAGCTGGACCTTGCGCGGCCAGCCCTTCACCGTGGTGACGAGTTGACCACCGGTCGCGCGGACCTTGTCCAGGGCACTGCCGCCGCCGGCGGCCGGGGGTGGCGTCGTCGTCCAGGGCTGGCCGGTGCCCGGAACGGACCACTGGTTGCCGCCGCCGTAGGTGCCGCCGATGCGCTGGGTGGCCTCGGGCGCCCCGTAGCCGACCTGCTGGGTAGCCTCGGGCCGGTTGCCGTAGGTGACCCGCTGGGTCGCGTCAGGGTGCGCCCCGGCGTCCACCCGCTGGGTGGCGTCCGCGCTACCGCCGTAGGTGCGCCCGGCGGCGGGGCGACCCGCGCCGGGCATCGCGCCGGTGGGCGTGTGCAGCGGGCCGGCGAGCGCGTCGGCGCTGGTCTCGTCGAGGGCCGCGGCGGCGGCCGCGCCGGCCGGCTGCGGGCGTTCACCCCGGCGCAGCGCGGCCAACCGGTCGGTCAGCGACTCGCCGGGGCTGAGCATGGCCCGGCCACCGATCTGGCTGTCCGGCTTCGACTCCGGCTGGGCCGGCGCGTGGACGGGCGCCGGACGCTGCTGCACCGGCACCACGGCGTACGGGTCGGTGACCGAGTGCACGGCGGTGGCGGTGCTGCCCAGCGGGCCGGCGAGCAGCTCCCGCAGCATGCCCCGGGAGGTGTGCACGTCCAGCCGGCGGGCCGGGTCCTTCTCCAGCAGGCCCATCAGCACCCGGGTCAGCGGGCCGCTGCGCTGCGGCGGGGCCGGCGGGTCCTCGACGACGGCGTGCATCGTCTCGATCGGGTCGCCCTTGTCGAACGGCGGACGCCCCTCGACGGCCGTGTAGAGCGTCACACCCAGCGAGAAGAGGTCGCTCGGCGGACCGAACTCCTGGCCCATGGCCCGCTCGGGCGAGATGAAGTGCGGGGAGCCGAGCACCATGCCGGGCGTGGTGAGCTGCACGTCGGTGGGCATCCGGGCGACACCGAAGTCGGTCAGCACGCAGCGACCGTCGGAGCAGATCAGCACGTTGGCCGGCTTGACGTCGCGGTGCAGGACGCCGATGGCGTGCGCGACCTCCAGCGCGCCGAGCAGCGCGATGCCGATCTTGGCGACCGCGCGGGGCGCGACCGGGCCGTCCTCGATGACCATGTCGGCGAGGCTGCGGGCGTCCAGCAGCTCCATCACGATCCACGGCCGACCGGCCTCGGTGACCACGTCGTACACCTGCACCACGGCGGGGTGCTGGATGGCGGCGGCGGCGCGGGCCTCGCGCAGCGTCCGTTCGTACATGGCGTCGCGGTCACTGGGCGCCAGGCCCGGGGGCAGGACGACCTCCTTCACCGCTACGTCGCGGCGCAACAGGGTGTCTGTGGCACGCCAGACCGTGCCCATGCCGCCGTTGCCCACCGCGGACCGCAGCGAGTACCGGTCACCGATGGTGGTGCCGGGCGCTGCTCGTCCGCTGGCGGGACTTACCTGTCCGCCGCTCCACGTCGGGATCTGAGTCACAGAAAAGCCACCGGGGGAAATCGAGGGGGGCTGGGACACAACCCCCCTATCTTGCTGGTTCCGACGCCCGATGCGAAAGCCGACGCGGCGGACGTTTACCGAAGTCGACAGATCGTGCCCGACCGTTCACCTCCCGTCGACCGGTCGGGACGCACTGTGCGGTATCCCTCACCCGACCTCGAGCCGGGGCGACCTACCATCCGAAGGATGAGCGAACGGCGGTCAAGCGAGTCCGGTTATCCGATCAAGGGCGTCTACACGGCGGCCGACCTTCCGGAGGACCTGGACTCCCGGCTGGGTGGCCCGGGCGAGTTCCCGTACACCCGGGGGGTGTACCCCACGATGTACACGTCCCGTCCGTGGACCATGCGCCAGTACGCCGGCTTCGGCACCGCCACCGAGTCCAACGCGCGGTACCACCAACTGTTGCGGGCGGGCACGACCGGTCTTTCCGTCGCCTTCGACCTGCCGACCCAGATGGGGTACGACTCCGACGACCCGATCGCCCACGGCGAGGTCGGCAAGGTCGGCGTGGCCATCGACTCCATCGAGGACATGCGGCTGCTCTTCGCCGACATCCCGTTGGACCGGGTCTCCACCTCGATGACCATCAACGCTCCCGGCTCGGTGCTGCTGCTGCTCTACCAGCTCGTCGCGGAGGAGAACGGGGTCGCCGGCTCGGCGCTCAACGGCACCATCCAGAACGACATCCTCAAGGAGTACATCGCCCGGGGGACGTACATCTTCCCGCCGAAGCCGTCGCTGCGCCTGGTGGCCGACACCTTCGCGTACTGCCGCAAGGAGGTGCCGAAGTGGAACACGATCTCCATCTCCGGCTACCACATGGCCGAGGCCGGCGCGACGCCCGCGCAGGAGATCGCGTTCACCCTGGCCAACGGCGTGGAGTACGTGCGGGCGGCGTTGGCCGCGGGTCTCGCGGTGGACGACTTCGCCCCCCGGCTCTCGTTCTTCTTCGTGGCCCGCACCACGCTGTTGGAGGAGGTGGCGAAGTTCCGCGCCGCCCGGCGGATCTGGGCCCGGCTCATGCGGGACGACTTCGGCGCCCGGGATCCGAAGTCGATGATGCTGCGTTTCCACACCCAGACCGCCGGTGTGCAGCTCACCGCCCAGCAGCCGGAGGTGAACCTGGTCCGGGTCGCGGTGCAGGGCCTGGCCGCGGTCCTCGGCGGCACGCAGTCGCTGCACACCAACAGCTTCGACGAGGCGATCGCGCTGCCCACCGAGAAGGCGGCCCGGCTCGCGCTGCGCACCCAGCAGGTGCTGGCGTACGAGACGGACCTGACCGCCACCGTCGACCCGTTCGCCGGCTCGTACGTGGTGGAGGCGATGACCGCCGAGATCGAGGCCGCCGCCGTGGAGTTGATGGAGCGGGTGGCCGACCACGGCTCCGCGGTCGACGCGATCGAGGCCGGGTTCCAGAAGCGGGAGATTGAGCAGTCCGCGTACCGGATCGCCCAGGAAATCGACTCCAGCGAGCGGGTGGTGGTGGGGCTCAACCGGTTCACGGTCGACGAGGAGGAGCCGTACGAGCCGCTGCGGGTCGACCCGGCGATCGAGGCGACGCAGGCCGAGCGGTTGGCCCGGCTGCGCGCCGGGCGGGATGCCGAGGCGGTGACGCGGGCCCTGGCCGACCTGCGGGCCGCCGCCGAGGGTTCGGACAACGTGCTGTACCCGATGCGGGAGGCGCTGCGGGCCCGGGCCACGGTGGGCGAGGTCTGCGGCACGCTGCGCGAGGTGTGGGGGCAGTACCGGCCCACCGACCGGTTCTGACGCGACCGCCCTCCGGGTGTGTCCGCCCGGCTCCGGGGGTACGGCGACAGGTGGGCCGGAACGCACACGGTGTGCGGTCGGCGTCGGCGAGATTATGTGAGCGTCCTTGTCCGGCCCGTTGCGGAGCGTGGTCGTCTTATTGTCGGAGTGTCAGTTCATCACCCCGACTAATGCGACAATTCGCAGCGTAGGTCCGGGGGTGGTATCGCGACTCCTGGCCGCCCGGGTCGGTTACGCGTTGTAGGAGGTGAGGGGGCGGATGGCGGCGTTCGAACGCGATCTACCTGCGGTCCCGCACCTCGACGAGCGCGCTCAGCAGGGCATACGTGACGCTACGCGGTCTGATCATCACCGTAACGAGGTTGCGCAGCGTCACCGTCGGAGGTCTAGGCTGTCTGCTGTCCCCGATGATCCATCCATCTCTAGTGATCGAGAATTCGACGTGACGAGTGCGTTGACGCTGCCCACCGGCGGCCAGCTGGCGTCGTCCTGGCTGGAGACTCCGCCCGGGTCCCAGCCCCTGCCCCGCGACCTGGACCACCTGCTCGCTCTTCGGGTACCCGGGCTCATCGCCACGCGCCGTCACCTCCACTCGCACCCCGAGTTGTCCGGTACGGAGTTCGAGACGGCGGCCCTGATCGCCCGGGAACTCTCCCTGGCGGGCCTGAACCCCCGGCTGCTGCCCAAGGGCAACGGCGTGATCTGTGACGTCAACGGTCGTCCGGACGGCCCGGTCATTGCGCTGCGCGCCGACATCGACGCCCTGCCGCTCGACGACCCCAAGGACGTGCCGTACCGCTCCACCGTCGAGGGCGTCTGCCACGCCTGCGGCCACGACGTGCACACCTCGATCCTGCTCGGCGTCGGCATGCTGCTGGCCCAGCTCGCCGACCTCGGCGAGCTGGACGGCCGGGTCCGGCTCATCTTCCAGCCGGCCGAGGAGATCCTGCCCTGCGGGTCGTTGGAGGTCATCGAGGCCGGCGGCCTGGACGACGTGGTGCAGATCTTCGCGCTGCACTGCGACCCGAACCTGCCGGTGGGCCAGGTGGGCCTGCGCGTCGGCCCGATCACGGCGGCCGCCGACAACGTCACCGTCCGGCTCTCCGGGCCGGGCGGGCACACCGCCCGTCCGCACCTGACCGTCGACCTGGTCGACGCGCTCGGCCGGCTGGTCACCGAGGTTCCGGCCCTGGTCAGCCGTCGGGTGCCGGCCAACAGCGGGCTGCTGCTGGTGTTCGGCCACGCCTCGGCCGGCACCCGTTACAACGTCATTCCCTCCGAGGCGTGCGCCTCGGGCACCCTGCGGGTGATGGACCGGGACACCTGGGAGCAGGCTCCCAAGATCGTGGCTCAGGTGGTGCGGGACGTGATCGCCCCCACCGGCGCGACTGTCGACCTGGAGTACCTGCGCGGCCGGCCGCCGGTCAGCAACGACTCGCGGGCCATCCAGGTGCTGACCGCCGCCACCAGCGCCGCGCTGGGACCGGACGGCGTCGCCGAGACGCCGCAGAGCATGGGCGGCGAGGACTTCTCCTGGTACCTGGAGTACGTCCCCGGCGCCCTCGCCCGACTCGGCGTGGGCCGGATCGGCCCCAACGTCGACCTGCACCGCGCGTCCTTCGACGTGGACGAGCGGGCCATCCCGGCCGGCGTACGCGTCATGGCGCAGACCGCGCTGCGGGCACTGGCGGCGGCGCGCTGACCTCGGCGACCTGCGCCGGCGACCGGCGTCGCCGGCGCAGCGCCAGCAGCAGGACCGCCAGGGGTACGCCGACCGCCACCAGCCATGGCAGCAGCGCGCCCAGGACGGTGAGCAGGATGGTCATCGAGGTGACGAACGCCCCCCAGCCGCCCTTGAGCCCGACCAGGAAGCCGGTCTCGGCCTTCTCCTCGCTGGCCTCCGCCGCCGGCCCGGCCAGCGACACCGTGATCGTGGACAGCGCGGTCAGGTCGGCCAGCCGACGCTTCTTGGCCTCCAGCGAGGCCAGGTCCGCCTCCCGGCGACCCAGCTCGTTCTCCAGGGACACCAGGTCGGAGATCGAGTTGGCGCGGGCGAGCAGCCGTCGCGCGCTCTCCACACGCGCCCGCTGCGTGACGATCCGGGCCTCCAGGTCGACGGTCTCCTCCGTGACGTCCTGGGTGTTGATCTCGCGGCTCTGCTGTCGACCGAGCTTCGCGACCTCCTCCACCACCGCGCCGAACTTGGCCGCCGGCACCCGCAACTCCAGCTCGGCCACCGCGTCGGCCTCGGCGCTGCGCCGCTGGTCCCCGCCGACGAAACCACCCGCCCGGGTGACCATCGCGCTGACCTCGCGGGCCGCCGCGTCCACATCGGTCACCTGCACCCGCATCGTTCCGGTGTAGATGATCGCCCGCTGGTCGACCCGCAGATCGGGAGCGCCGGCTCCGGCGGTCCCCGCCGCTTCCGCGCCGCTGCCCTTGTCGAGCGCGCCCTGGGGGGCCTGGGCCGCCGGAGCCGCCGAATCCGCTGATCCGCTGTCGCCGGCGCTGCACCCCGCGAGGGCCAGCGCCGCCACAAGTGTTCCCGCCGCCAGGAGTGCCCACCGGCGTCGTCCTCCCCGTCCGTCCATCCCCGCTCCCATCGTCGTCAGCTTCAGTGGCGATAGTTCGGACGCGACGCGCCCACCGCCTGGTTCCGGCAGACTGCGCTGAGGACATCACGATTCGATAAGCCGAGGAGTCACGATGCGACTCACCAAGTACGCCCACTCCTGTGTGCGGGTGGAACACGACGGCGGAGTGCTCGTGGTCGATCCCGGAGTGTTCAGCGATCCCGCGACGGCGCTCGACGGCGCGGACGCGGTGCTCGTCACCCACGAGCACCCGGACCACCTCGACCCGGCCGCGGTGCGCCTCCAGCTCGACCGGCGGCCGTTCCCGATCTACGGGACCGCCGCGCTCGCCGACGCCCTGGGCGACGCGGCCGAGGCGCTGTGCCCCGTCGAGCCCGGTGAGTCGTTCACCGCCGCCGGGGTCGCGGTCCGCGCGTACGGGGGACGCCACGCGGTCATCCACCCCGACATCCCGGTGGTCGACAACATCGGTTACCTCATCAACGACGTGGTCTACCACCCCGGCGACTCGCTCGTCGTACCGCAGGAGACGCCTGTCGACACGCTCCTCGCGCCGATCCACGCACCCTGGTCGAAGTTCTCCGAGGTGCTCGACTTCATCCGGGCGGTCGCCCCGCGCCGCGCGTACGCCGTGCATGACGCCCTGCTCAACCACAACGGGCTGGGCGTGCTCAACCGGCAGTTCGCGGCGATGTCCGGCACCGAGTACCAGCGTCTGGAGCCCGGCACCCGGGTGGACGTCTGACGCGATGCCCGGCCCCTCCACGGAGCTGGTGCGGCAGCTCTACCGCATCCCACCGGACCGCTTCGTGGCCGCCCGGGACGCCGCGGTGGCCGAGGCCCGGCGAGCCGGGGACCCGACCACCGCCCGGCAACTGGCCCGGCTGCGCCGCCCACCGTCGCCGCCTGGCTGGTCAACCTGCTCGCCATCGAACGACCCGACCTGGTGGCCGACCTGGTCGGTCTCGCCGATGCGCTCCGGGCAGCCCAGCGGGAGCTGCGCGGCCCCCGACTGCGGGAGTTGTCGGCCCAGCGCCGTGCGGTGGTCGCGGCCCTGGTCGCCGAGGTCCGTACGCTCGCCGCGGCGGAGCCCGAGGCGCCACCGGCCGGCCGGCTGCCGCTGGCCGAGGTGGAGGCGACCCTGAACGCCGCGCTCTCCGACGCCGACGTCGCCGAGCAGGTACGCGCGGGGCGTCTGCTCCGCTCGGCCACCTACGCCGGTTTCGGCGAGGTGCCCCGACCGCAGTTGCGACTGGTCACCGGCGACGAGGAGGAGCCACCGGCTCGACAGCCGGGTGCCCAGCGCGAGAGCCCGGAGCCGAATCGCCGTACCGACCGGGCCGGGGAACGTGCGGCGCAGGCCGAGCGGGCGGCGCAGCGAGTGGCCCGGGCCGAGCGGGCCCGCCGCCGTCGGGCACTCGACCGCGAGTTGGACCGTTCCCGCGCCGACCAGCAGCGGGCCGAGGACGAGCTGGCCGAGGCGGTCGGGCAGGAGCGCGACGGGGTCGCCGTACTCGATGGGATCGAGACGGAGCTGGCCGAGTTGGAACGTCGGCGCGCGGTGGCGGAGCAGGACCTGAGCCGGGCCAAGCTGGCCCGGCGGGCGGCCGAACGGGCGGTGACCGTGGCCCGCCGCCGGGCGGGCGAGGTCGAGGCGGCCGTCGAGGCGTTGGTGGCCGAAGAGGGGGATGCGGACGCGGGCGGTGGGGCGGCAGACTGACATCGATGGACGACGACGAGTGGGTGGGCCGTCTGCGGGCGGCCGTCCCCGAGCCGCGAGCGCGGATGGCGTCCGGATGACGCCGGAGCAGCTCGCCGCCGCCAGCAAACCCGCCGTCCTCGACCTCGGCGACGGGTTCAGCAGGTGTCCGAGCACGCTGCGCCGGGCCCGGCTACTCGGCATCTCCGGCTGGGCCTTCTACATCAGCGGTCGGGCCGGGGCGCTCGGCGACGTACGCGCGGAGACGGCCGCCGCGGCGATCGGCTTCGTCGCGCCGGACGCCGTCGCGGACGGCTGGGACGCGGCCGCCCGGGTCCTGCCGCCGGTCGAGGTGGCCGCCGCGAGTTTCGCCGAGTGCTGCCGGTGGGGGACGGAGATGCTGGGCGTGCTACCCGGGATCGAGCGCCTGGCCGACCTCGTCGAGCGGGCGGTCGCCGCCGCCGACACCAGCGGCATGCCGCTCTTCGCCGCGTGGCGGGCCATGCCGCTGCCGGACCACTCTCCGGGCGCCCGGAGCGCGGCCGGGCTGCGACTGCTGCGGGAACACTTCACGGGCGCCTACCTGCTGGCGGTACGGGCCGCCGGCATGACCCCGCTGGAGGCGGTGCTGGCCGGGCCGGAGGGCGAGGCCGGCGCGGTGGCGTGCGGCTGGCCGCCGCCGTACCCCGCGGTCGGGCCGTTGGTGCGTCGGCGGCTGTGGGCGGAGGCGGTGACCGACCGGCTGGCCGCGCCCGCGTTCGCGGCGCTCGGCCCCGCCGACGGCACCGAACTGGTGGAGCTGCTGCACCACACCCGCGCCGGCCTCGCCTGAACGGCCCGAGCTGCGGACCGGAAGAGGTGGAAGTGTAGAACAACTGGTTCTACACTCTTGTCATGGAACGCATCGGTGTGCGGGAGCTCAACCAGAACACGAGTCAGGTACTGGCGCGGGTGAGCGGCGGCGAGACGGTCGAGATCACCGACCGCGGTCACCCGATCGCCCGACTCGTGCCCGTGAGCGACGACAGGTCGATGCTGGCCAAACTGGTAGCGTCCGGCCGGGCCGTCGCCCCTACCGGCGGCGGGCCGGTGCCCCTTCCACCGAAGCTGGGCGACGCGGAAGTCGACGTGGCGGCCACGCTCACCGCGATGCGGGACGAGGAGCGCTGGTGATCTATCTCGATTCGGCCGCCGTCGTGAAGTTGGTCAGGCAGGAGGCGTGCAGTGCCGACCTCGTCTCCTGGCTCAACACCCACCCCGACGTGCCGCTGGTCTCCTCCGCCCTGGTCGAGGTAGAGGTGCCCCGGGCCCTGCGCCGATCCGCTCCGCAAGCGTTGATCGGAGTGCCCGCAGCCGTCGGACGGCTCTTTCGACTGGAAATCGACGGTACGATCCGCGCCACCGCGGCCGCATTCGCCGAACCGATGCTCCGCAGTCTCGATGCCATCCACCTGGCCACCGCCCAGGTCCTGACCAACGAGTCCGGCACCGAACTCGTCGCCTTCGTCACCTACGATCGCCGACTGCTCGAATGCGCCAAGGAAGCAGGGTTGCCCGTGGCGAGCCCCGGCCAGAACTGATTCACGAATCAGTACGCACCGGGGCCCCGGTGGAAAATGGGCGGCGCTTCCGGCCGTCGGCTGCCAGGATCTCCTGCCGTGACCCTTCCCGCCGGCTGGACCACGCGCCGGCCCACCCTCGACGACGTCCCGGCGATCCTCGCGGTGGTGCACGCCGCCGACACCTTCGCCATCGGCCATCCCGACTTCGACGCCGAGGATGTCGAGCAGGCGCTGACCGCGCCCTACTTCGACCCGATCCGGGACTCCTGGCTGGCGCTCGACCCGGACGACACCGTCGTCGCCTGGGCGACGGTGGACAACCCGACCGGGGTCGGCCGGGAGTTCGTGGAGGTCTACGTCGACCCCGGGCGGGCCGCCACCCTTCGTGCGCCGCTGCTCGCCCGGCAGCTCGACCGGGTCGCCGAGCGCGCCGCGGAGCGGGGGTTGCCGACGCTCACCGTCCGCTGCGCGGTGTTCGCCCCGGAGCGCGACTGGGACCGGGACCTGCGGGCCGCGGGTTTCACCCTGGCCAAGCGGTACGTGCGGATGCGCCGCCCGCTGGCCGACCTGCCCGCCGAGCCGGCGATGCCGCCGGGCGTGACGGTACGGCCGGTTTACTCCGACGACGAGGCCGAGCTGCGGGAGTTCCACCGGATCCACGACGCCGCCTTCGGCGACACCCCGGACCACGAGCCGCTGTCGTACGAGCGGTGGCGGGCCCGCATCGGTGACGTGACCGCCTGGGACGAGTGGTTCGTCGCCGAGGTCGACGGGGTGCTCGCCGGCGCGTTGCAGTCCTCGGACCAGGCGCTCGACCGGCAGGAGGGCTGGGTGAAGAGTCTGTCGGTGCTGCCCGCGTACCGCCGCAGGGGTGTCGGTGCGTCGCTGCTGCGCCGCGCGTTCGCCCGCTACGCCGACAAGGGCCGGCAGTTCGCCGGCCTCGGCGTGGACCTCACCAACCCGATGGCCCCGGTGTCGCTCTACCGATCGGTGGGCCTGCGGGAGACCGGGTGGACCGACATGTACGAGCGGGCCGTCCCGGCCGCCGGTGTGTGATTGACGACCCCGGCCGGGCCCGACGGGCGTCCGGATCGGCGCCGGTTGCAGACTGGGGGTGTGGGATACGCGCTACGGGGACGCGGTGCCGGTGGGGCGGGACCGCAGCTCGGTGACGTAGTCGTCCGGCGCGCCCGCCTTCTCGGCGGCGTTCGCGATCTCGGACAGATACCACGACGTCGGCAGGCCGCCCTCGTACCCGTCGAACACGTAGATCCACGCCGTGACGTCGCCGTCGAGGGTGGAGATCCGTACGTGCAGCTTGCGGTAGGTGCCGGCGGTCACGCCCTCGATCTCGTCGAGCTGCGCCGCGTCGTACGGGTGGATGTCGTAGATCGCCACGAACACCCGGTCGCCGGGGGACTCGACGACGGTGCTCACCGCACCCTCCCAGCCGATCACGTCCTCGCCGGCGAAGGTCAGCCGCCACCCTTCCAGCCAGCCGGTGCCGACCATCGGGGAGTGCGGGCAGTAGGCCCGCATCCGGGACGGATCGAGGTTTGAGCCGTAGGCGGCGTGATGACCCACGGCGATGACGATAGCCCGGCGGATGGGTGGGGGAGAATACGACTGTGCGTGTCGGATGCGCTCGGGAGAAGAAAGTCACTGTGAGCACCAACGAAGGGCGAACGTGGTGAGCGCGAGGAGTGCAGCGCAGCGGAGCCCCGCAGTCGCGAGCGAAAGGATGGCGCTGTGAGCCGGATCGTGATCATCGGCGGTGGGCCGGCCGGGTACGAGGCGGCACTGGTCGCCGCCCAACTGGACGCCGATGTCACCGTGGTCGAGGCCGACGGCGCGGGCGGGGCCTGTGTGCTCTCCGACTGCGTACCGTCGAAGACCTTCATCGCCAGCTCCCAGGTGGTCACCGGCTATCGGGACACCGAGGAGTTCGGGGTGCACTCGGACGGCCTGGAGGCGGTGACCGTCGACGCGCAGGCCGTGCACTCGCGGGTGAAGCGGCTGGCGTTGGCGCAGTCCGCCGACATCCACGCCAAGCTGCTCAAGGCGGGTGTCACCTTCGTGGCCGGCACCGCCCGCCTCGGCGAGGACGCGCTCGGGCACACCCACCGCGTCATCGTCACGCCCGCCGACGGCGGCGAGGAGTACCCGATCGACGCGTCCACCGTGCTGGTCGCCACCGGCTCGACGCCCCGGCAGTTGCCCACCGCCGTACCGGACGGCGAGCGCATCCTGACCTGGCGTCAGGTGTACGACCTGGCGGAGCTGCCGGAGCACCTGATCGTGGTCGGCTCGGGCGTGACCGGCGCCGAGTTCGCCAGCGCGTACCTCGCGATGGGGGTGGAGGTCACCCTGGTCTCCAGCCGCGACCGGGTGATGCCGCACGAGGACGCCGACGCGGCGTCGGCCATCGAGCGGGTCTTCCGTAACCGGGGCATGAACATCCTCAACAACTCCCGGGCCGACGCGGTGCGGCGAACCGCCGACGGTGTCGAGGTGGAGCTGTCCGACGGGCGCCGGGTAACCGGTTCGCACGCTCTCATCGCGGTCGGCTCGATCCCGAACACCGCCGACCTCGGCCTGGCCGAGTACGGCGTGGAGCTGGGCCGGGGCGGTTACGTCACGGTCGACCGGGTCTCCCGGACGAACGTGCCCGGCATCTACGCCGCCGGTGACTGCACCGGCGTGCTGCTGCTGGCGAGTGTGGCCGCCATGCAGGGTCGGATCGCCATGTGGCACGCCCTCGGCGAGGCCGTCCGCCCGCTGCGGCTGCGGACCGTGGCCGCGAACGTCTTCACCGACCCGGAGCTGGCCACCGTCGGCGTCTCACAGGACGAGGTCGACGCGGGCAGGGTGCCGGCCCGGCAGGTGATGCTGCCGCTGTCCGGCAACGCCCGGGCCAAGATGGACGACCTGTCCGACGGCTTCGTGAAGTTGTTCTGCCGCCCGGCGAGCGGTCAGGTGATCGGCGGCGTGGTGGTCGCCCCGAAGGCCAGCGAGCTGATCCTGCCCATCACGATGGCCGTGGAGAACAATCTGACGGTCAACGAGCTGGCCCAGACGATCACCATCTACCCGAGCCTCTCCGGCTCCATCACCGAGTCCGCCCGCCAGCTAATGCTCCACGAGCTGGAGTAACCCCGCCCATCCTCGTCGATCATGGACTTGTGGTGGCCGTTCTGCGGTATTACACCCCTTTTGTGGGGCACCACAACTCCATGATCGACAGGTGCACGCCGGACCTGGGTCACCGCGACCGTCGCCAGGACGGCTACCTCGGTGAGGATCAGGAGGCGTTCGGCCAGGCCGATGAGCAGGCGGTCGCCGGGGTAGGCGGACCAGACCATCGCCGCCGACAGGGCCAGGCTCAGCACGACCAGGGCGCGTAGCGTCCTGGCGGTGGGCGTCAGGTCAGGGCGACGCGCGAGCAGCCAACCGCCGATCGGCAGGGCCAGGAAGGCGACCACCGACGCGTACCGGTGCACGTAGGCGGACGCGGTCATGGCGGCACCGGGCTCGTTCGTCGGCACCACGGCGGCCAGCAGCAGCCCCGCCACCCAGGCGCCGAGCAGCAGCTCGACCACCCGACCGGACCGTGGTGGGCCGGGGCGGCGCAGCCCGTAAATCAGTGCCGCGGTGGCGAGCGCCAGCACCACCATGGCGACGTCGATGACGCCGCCCCGGTCGGAGACGGCGAAGTCGCTGATGGTCAGCGCCCAGGGGTTGAGGTCGTCGTTGACCTCCAGGTGGCCGATCACGGTGAGCAGCGCCGCCACGGCGATCCCGCCGAGGGCCAGCAGGCCGGTACTTCGGGTTACAGGCATGCCTCAGCCTGTCGCCGCGAACACCCCAGCCAGATCCGGGAAGCCCACCGACCCGGCCCCCAAAATCCACCCCTAGAGGCCCGGTCCCCCTCGCCTCGCCTCGCCTCGCCTCGCCTCGCCTTCGCGATCTTGCACTTTCGGTTGCCGTTATGCGGCTATTCACCACAATTGTCGCGACCGAAAGTGCAAGATCGCGGAGAGCGGAGAGCGGAGAGCGGAGAGCGGAGAGGAGAGGGTGCACTCAGTCGACGGGGACTTCGGCGGCGGTGGCGGTACGGGCGTGCCGGGCGCTGACCAGGGTCATCGCCCATCCGGCCGCCGCGAAACCGGCCGCCGCGGCGGCGGCGATGATGGCCAACCGCCAGGCCGACTCGGTGAGCGCGGTGCCGCCCAGGTGCCCGATCAACGCGCCGTAACTGGCCCAGCCCAACGCGGCGATCATCTCGTAGAGCGCGAACAGCCGGTACGGGTAGCGGCTGCGCCCGGCCGAGAAGCAGGCCGCCATCCGTCCGCCCGGCACGAACCGGCAGAGCAGGATGACCATCGGGCCGGGTTGTCGGAGACCCTGGGTGACTCGGCTGGCGACGCGGCGGGCGCGGCTGAGCTCCGCGTGCCGGGGTGCCCGCCGGTCCGGGGCGAGACGGCCGAGCAGGTAGCAGGCCAGGTCGCCGACGAAGACGCCGAGCGCGCCGACGGCGATGGTGACCGGCAGGCTGAGGCCGCCGTAGACGGTCAGCGCGCCACTGGTGATCATGACGATCTGGGTGGGGATGACGGGTACGAAGGCGTCGGCGACGAGGAGCCCGAGCAGCACCAGGTACGCCCACGTCGGCGACGCGACGTCAGTCAGTAGTTCGGGCACGCCTGCCACCTCGCCGGATGCGGCCGATTGGGTGTCTTGAGCCTGACGGCATGGCCGGCGTCACGGTGGACGGGCCCGGGGCGTCGTGACCGCCGACACCACAGGGCCACCCTGTTCCAACGAGGCAGGCGTCGCGCTGGTGACGGTCCCAGCGTGGCCCGAGGTGGTCGCCGGATCGGTGTGCGTCGGCGTACCGTGGTCGGCGCGGCCCAGCACGTCGGGTCCCCCGTTCCTGACGATGCGGGCCGCTCAGGGCCGCCGGCGGGTCCCGCGCCGGCGGCCCGCCACTCTTCCCGCCGCCGCAAATCCGGGTGCGTCCACGACCGCCCGACGGGTAGCGTCGCGGCATGCGCAGCGCGGTAGTGATGACGACGACGCCGGGTGTCCCCGGCGTGCCGCGCTGACGTAACCACCGTCGACCAGGCCCGGGGCGATCCGCCCCCGAGGGCCGTTCGGCGTTCGGTGTCCAGGTCGCCTCCGGGTCGTACCCGATTCAGGAGCCCGACATGATCGACCACCGTAGGCTCGGCCGTGAGCTGGACCTGTTCGTCTCCGACCCGCTGGCCGGCGCCGGCCTGCCCATCTGGTTGCCGGCCGGCGCCGCCGCCCGGCACGCCGTCGAGGAGTACGTCCGGGAGTTGGAGCGTCGCTCCGGCCACCAGCACGTCTACTCGCCGCCGCTGGGTAAGCGGGAACTCTTCGAGCTCTCCGGCCATCTCGGCTACTTCGCCGACGACATGTTCCCGCCGCTGCGGCTGAGCGCCGACGACGAGTTCGTGCTCCGGCCGGCGCTCTGCCCGCACCACGCGTTGGTGTTCCGCGCCCGGGGCCGCTCCTACCGGGAGCTGCCGCTGCGCGTCGCGGAGCTGGGCGGGATGTACCGCTCGGAGCGTTCCGGGGTGCTCGGCGGCCTGTCCCGGGTACGCGCCATCTCCCTCAACGACGCGCACATCTTCTGCGCTCCGGAGCAGGTCGGCGAGGAGGTCGTCGAGATCCTCGGGCTGATCCGCGCCGCGCACGCCGCGCTCGGCGTACGCCCGGCGGGGTTCCGGCTGTCGCTGCGCGGACCGGGCGGGAAGTACGTCGGCGACGACGCCCAGTGGATCCGCGCCGAGGACCTGCTGCGGGGCGCGCTGGCCGGGGTGGAGTACGTCGAGGCGCCGGGCGAGGCCGCCTTCTACGGCCCGAAGATCGACATCCAGATCGTCGACGCGGCCGGCCGGGAGTCGACCATCTCCACCATCCAGGTGGACTTCGACAAGCCGGAGCGGTTCGACCTGTCGTACACCGACTCCGACGGCGGCCGGCGTCGGCCGGTGATGCTGCACCGCAGCCTGGTCGGCAGCATGGAACGGCTGTTCGCGTACCTCATCGAGGCGCACGAGGGCGCGTTCCCGGCCTGGTACGCGCCCGTCCAGTTGGTGGTGCTGCCGGTGGACGACGGACAGGCCGACGCGGCTGCCGACCTGGCGCGGCGGGCCGTCGACGCCGGGCTGCGGGTCGAGGTCGACGCCGCCGGCTCGCTGGGCGCCCGGGTCCGGGACGCGGCCCGCCGCCGCGTCCCGTACCTCGGGGTCCTGGGTGCCCGGGAGGCCGCAGCCGGCGCGCTCGCCCTCCGGCTGCGCGACGGCCGTGCCCTGGCCCCGATGCCGGCCGACGCCGCGCTCGCCCTGATCGGCGGGCAGGTCGCCGCCCGCTCGGCGGATCTTCTCCCGGGCTGACACGCTAGACCGACGCCGGTTGAGCGGCGGTGACCGGCTCCTCGTCGACCACCGCGCCGGTGAACTGCGAGCGGTACAGCCGGTGGTACGCGCCGTGGGCGGCGAGCAACTGCTCGTGGGTGCCCTGCTCGACGATGCGACCCTCCTCCATCATCAGGATCAGGTCGGCGTCCCGGATGGTGGAGAGCCGGTGCGCGATGACGAAGCTCGTCCGGTCCGAGCGCAGCGCCGCCATCGCCCGCTGGAGCAGCACCTCGGTACGGGTGTCCACCGAGCTGGTGGCCTCGTCGAGGATGAGCAGGGACGGCTCGGCGAGGAACGCCCGGGCGATGGTGATGAGCTGCTTCTCGCCGGCGCTGACGTTGCTGCCCTCCTCGTCGATGACCGTGTCGTAGCCGTCGGGCAGGCTGCGCACGAACCGGTCCACGAAGGTGGCCTGGGCCGCGGCGAGGATCTCCTCCTCGGTGGCGTCGGGTCGGCCGTAGGCGATGTTGTCGCGGATGGTCCCGCCGAACAGCCAGGTGTCCTGGAGCACCATGCCGATCCGGCCACGCAGGTCGTCGCGGCGCATCGTGGTGATGTCCACCCCGTCGAGCGTGATCCGTCCGGCGTCCAGCTCATAGAAGCGCATGATCAGGTTGACCAGGGTGGTCTTGCCGGCACCGGTCGGGCCGACGATCGCGACCGTGTGCCCCGGCTCGGCGACCAGCGACAGGTCGTCGATCAGGGGCTTGTCCGGCGTGTACCGGAAGGAGACGTGCTCGAACTCGACCCGGCCGTGCGGGTCGACGACCCGGGCCGGCTGGACCGGGTCGGGGCTCTGCTCGTCGGCGTCGAGCACCGCGAAGACCCGCTCGGCCGACGCCACCCCGGACTGGAGCAGGTTCGCCATCGACGCGAGCTGGGTGAGCGGCTGGGTGAACTGGCGGGAGTACTGGATGAACGCCTGCACGTCACCCAGGCTCATCGCCCCGGAGGCCACCCGCAGCCCGCCGACCACGGCGATGGCCACGTAGCTCAGGTTCCCGATGAACATCATCGACGGCATGATGATCCCGGAGATGAACTGCGCGCCGAAGCTCGCCCGGAACAGTTCCTCGTTCTTGGCGTGGAAGGCGGCCTCCACCTCGCGCTGCCGGCCGAAGACCTTCACCAGTTCGTGCCCGGTGTACGCCTCCTCGATCTGGCCGTTCAACGCGCCGGTGTGCGTCCACTGCGCGATGAACTGCTTCTGCGACCGCTTGGCGATGCGTTGGGTGACCAGCACCGACAGGGGCACCGCGACGAGCGCCACCAGGGCCAGCAACGGCGAGATCCAGAACATCACGGCCAGCACGCCGATCACGGTCAGCAGCGAGGTGAGCAGCTGGCTGAGGGTCTGCTGGAGGCTGGTGGAGATGTTGTCGATGTCGTTCGTGACCCGGCTGAGCAGCTCACCGCGGGGCTGCCGGTCGAAGTAGGGCAGTGGCAGTCGGTTGAGCTTCTCCTCCACCTCGGCGCGCAGCCGCAGAACCGTGCGCTGGACCACCCCGTTGAGCAGCCAGCCCTGCCACCACGACAGCACGCTCGACGCCAGGTAGAGCCCGAGCGCCAACAGCAGCACCCGGCGCAGCGCGTCGAAGTCGATGCCCACCCCGGGCACCACGTCCATCCGGGCCAGCATGTCGGCAAAGCTCTCGTTGCCGCTGGCCCGCGCCGCGGCGACGGCCTGGTCGGCGGTGGTGCCCGCCGGCAGTTGCCGACCGATCACCCCGCTGAAGATGAGATCGGTGGCGTGGCCCAGGATCTTCGGACCGGCCACGCTGAAACCGACGCTCACCACGGCGAGGGTGATGATCGCGCCCAGGTGCAGCCGGTGCGGGCGCAGCCGGCCGAGCAACCGTCGGGCCGACGGTCCGAAGTTCATCGACTTCTCGGCGGGCATCCCCGCGCTCATCCAGGGTGGGCCGCCGCCCGGTCGGCCCGCCGGCAGCCGCTTCGGAGTCTGCCCGCCGCCGCCGGGCTGCTGCGTGGCTCCGCCGCCGGGCTGCTGCGCGGCTCCGCCGCCGGGCTGCGCGGCCTCGCCGGTCGGCGTCCGCGGGTCGCCGGCCGGCTTCTGACTGGGTACGGCCGCGGCGCGCGGCTCGTTCTGCTCGCTCACGCCGCCACCTCCGCCGTCTGCTGGGAGGCCACGATCTCGGCGTACGTCGGGCAGGTCTCCAGCAACTCCGTGTGTCGTCCCACTCCGACGACCCCTCCGTTCTCGAGCACGATGATCTGGTCGGCGTCGACGATCGTGGACACCCGCTGGGCCACGATCACCACTGCGGACTGCGCGGTGACCGGCCGCAGCGCCGCCCGCAGCCGGGCGTCGGTGCCGAGGTCCAGCGCGGAGAACGAGTCGTCGAACAGGTAGATCTCCGGCCGCCGGACCAGTGCCCGGGCGATGGCCAGGCGTTGCCGCTGCCCGCCGGAGACGGTGCTGCCGCCCTGCGCGATCGGCGCGTCCAGCCCGCCGGGCATCTGGGCCACGAAGTCCCGGGCCTGGGCGATCTCCAACGCCGCCCACAGCTCCTCGTCCGTGGCGTCCGGGTTGCCGTAGCGCAGGTTGCTGGCGACCGTGCCGGTGAACAGGTACGGCCGCTGCGGCACCAACCCGATCCGTCGCCACAGCTCGTCGGGTTCCAACTCGCGTACGTCGACCCCGTCGACAAGCACCGCGCCGTCGGTCACGTCGACCAGGCGCGGGACGAGCGACAGCAGGGTCGTCTTGCCGGCGCCGGTGCTGCCGATGATCGCCGTCGTGGTGCCGGCGGTGGCGCGGAAGGAGATGTCCCGCAGCACCGGCTCGACCGCGCCCGGGTACTGGAACCGCACCCCGCGCAGCTCCAACTCGGCCCGGCTGGGCAGCTCGGTGACCGGCGTGGCGGCGGGGACCACCGAGGAGTCGGTGTCCAGCACCTCGACGATGCGTTCGGCGCACACGGCTGCCCGGGGCACCATCATCAGCATGAAGGTGGCCATCATGACGGCCATCAGGATCTGCATCAGGTACGCCAGGAAGGCGGTGAGCGCGCCGATCTGGATCGCGCCGGAGTCGACCCGCTGCGCGCCGAACCAGAGCACCGCCACGCTGGACACGTTGAGCACCAACATGACCACCGGGAAGATCAACGCCAACAACCGTCCGGTACGCAGGGCGGTGGCGGTCAGGTCGGCGTTGGCGACACCGAAGCGCTTCGTCTCGTACGGCTCGCGGACGAACGCGCGGACCACCCGGATGCCGGTGATCTGCTCGCGCAGCACCCGGTTGACCGTGTCGATCCGGGTCTGCATGAGCCGGAAGCCCGGCACCATCCGGCGGATGATCGCGCTCAGCGCGACGGCCAGCACCGGCACGCTGACCAGCATCAGCCAGGAGAGCCCGATGTCCTCGCGCAGTGCCATGACCACCCCACCGACGCTCATGATCGGTGCGGCGACCAGCATGGTGCAGCTCATCAGTACGAGCATCTGCACCTGTTGGACGTCGTTGGTGTTGCGGGTGATGAGCGACGGCGCACCGAACCGGGCCACCTCGCGGGCGGAGAAGCTGTTGACGTGCGAGAACAGCCGGGCGCGGACGTCCCGGCCGAAGCCCATGGCGACCTGCGCGCCCAGGTAGACGGCCGCGATCGAGCAGACGATCTGGATCAGACTGACCAGCAGCATCCAGCCGCCGGTGTGCACGATGTAGCCGGTGTCGCCCCGGGCCACACCCTTGTCGATGATGTCCGCGTTGAGGCTGGGCAGGTAGAGCGAGGCCATGGTGCCCACGAACTGAAGCAGCACCACCGCCAGCAGCGGTCTGGAGTACGGGCGCAGTTGGCCGCGTAACAGTCGGATCAGCACGACGTTTCCTCCGCGTCGGTGGGTCGTCCGGTCATCTGCGGGTCGTGGCCGCTGCCGATGACTTCGAGTAGGAACTCCCGGATCACCTGGGCCTTCGCCGGGTCGGCGTCGACAGAGGTGAGCGGGCGTCCGGAGTGCATGAGAGCGCCGAGTGCGGCCACCCGCTCCCGGCCGGCGGGGGTGATGACGAGTCGGATGCTGCGCCGGTCGCTGTCGTCGCGCTGGCGCTCGACCAGGCCGTCGCGTTCGAGGGTGTCGACGATGCCGGTCAGGGTCGCCGGGCGGACGAACCCCTTCTCGGCGACCTGGCGGTGGGGCAGCTCGCCGTGTCGGGCGAGCGTCATCAGGGTGATCATGCCGGCCTGGGTGAGGCCGTGCTCCTCGGCGAGGAAGCGGTTCCAGCGCTGCCCGACGAGGTGCCCGGCCACGACCAGTAGTCGTCCCAGCGGCACATCCTGGAGGGTGATGAGTTCCACGAGAGCACATTAGCTCCCTGATAGTCAGGGGCCAAACGAAATAGCCGCAGTGGTGGCGACGAACACGAGTTGCAGGATCGTGCGCTGACCCAGCGGGGTGACCGGGCGTCCGGCGAGGGTCAGCCTCCGGCGTGCGGCCGAGACGTTCGCCGGGAACATCGCGAGCATGAGCAGGCCGAGCCCGGCCGCGGCGAGGCGGGCGGTCGTCGGGATCAGCAGCCCGGCCGCCCCGACCAGCTCCAGTACGCCGGTGAGGGTGACCAG
This sequence comes from Micromonospora sp. CA-246542, assembly GCF_050942905.1. Taxonomy (NCBI): domain Bacteria; kingdom Bacillati; phylum Actinomycetota; class Actinomycetes; order Micromonosporales; family Micromonosporaceae; genus Micromonospora; species Micromonospora sp. CA-246542. Next base: position 863,028 of record NZ_CP192040.1, read on the forward strand.
CAGGTCCGGCCGGGGTAGTCGGGGCGGGACCATCGCGATCAGGTCGGCGCGGCGTCGGCCCACGAAGTGCGCCATGCCGGTCAGCACGAACATCAGGGCCAGTCCGACCCGCAGCGCGGGATGCCAGCCGTCGAGCGCGGAGACGCCGGCCAGGCCGGCCAGGCGAGCCAGTGCGCTGCCGACGATCAGGGTGATCAGGGGTGCCATCGGAATCCTCCTCGCGGAAACTTGTCGGTGACAAGATTGCGGTGGCCGGTGGCATCTTGTCAATGACAAGATTAGGATTCGGGCGTGACCGAGACGCGTGCGTACCACCATGGCGACCTTCGCCGCGCCCTGCTCACCGCGGCGCTGGAGGCGATCGAGGAGGTCGGACCAACCGCGCTGAGCCTGCGCGACCTGGCTCGTCGGGCCGGTGTCTCGCACGCCGCGCCCACCCACCACTTCGGTGACAAGGCGGGGCTGCTCACCGTCCTCGCCACGGAGGGCTTCGACCGGCTGGCGCAGGCGCTGGTCGCCGCCGGCGACGACCTACTGACGGCCGGCGTCGCGTACGTGGACTTCGCCGTGGCGCACCGCGCCTACTTCGAGGTGATGTTCCGGCCCGAGTTGCACCGGGTCGACGACCCCGAGCTGACCGCCGCACGCGAGCGCGCCGGCGTGGCACTCCGCTCAGGGGTGGCCGCCCGTGGCGCATCCGGCGACACCGACCGGGACTCGCTCGCCGCCTGGTCCATCGCCCACGGCTTCGCCACCCTCTGGCTGGCCGGCGCCCTGCCAGATCGGGTAGGCGAAGACCCCCGCAAGGCAGCCCGCCAAGTCCTCGCCCGCCTAACCCCTAACCCCTAACCCACCCACCCCGCCCCCGCCCGGCCCACCCCACCCTCACCTCGACCCCGTTGATCATGAAGTTATTGCCATGAAACGCCGATGCGGGTGGCAATAACTTCATGATCAAGGCGGGAAGGCGGGAGGGCAGGGGGCGGGGCGGGTTGGTGTTGGTTACCAGCTGGTGGGGAGGGGCATTCCTTCGGTGTAGCCGGCGGCGCTCTGGACACCGACTATCGCCCGCTCGTGGAACTGCGTCAGGTTGCGGGCGCCGGCGTAGGTGAAGGCGCTCCGTACGCCGGCGATGATCTCGTCGATCAGGTCCTCGACGCCGGGGCGGTGCGGGTCCAGGTACATCCGGGCCGAGGAGATGCCCTCCTCGAACACGGCCTTGCGAGCGCGGTCGTACGGGCTGTCGTCGGCCGTACGGGCGCTGACCGCCCGCGCCGAGGCCATCCCGAAGCTCTCCTTGTACCGCCGCCCGTCCGGTTCGGTGTAGAGGTCACCGGGGGACTCGTAGGTGCCGGCGAACCAGGAGCCGATCATCACGTTCGACGCGCCGGCGGCGAGCGCGAGCGCCACGTCGCGGGGGTGGCGTACGCCGCCGTCGGCCCAGACGTGCCGGCCCAGCTGCCGGGCGGCCGTCGAGCAGTCGAGGACGGCGGAGAACTGCGGCCGGCCCACGCCGGTCATCATCCGCGTGGTGCACATCGCGCCCGGGCCGACACCGACCTTGATGATGTCCGCGCCGGCCTCGACCAGGTCGCGTACGCCTTCGGCGGTGACCACGTTGCCGGCCGCCACCGGTACGCCCGGGTCCAGCTTGCGGACCGCCTGCAACGCCGAGATCATCCGTGCCTGGTGGCCGTGCGCGGTGTCCACGACCAGCGTGTCCACCCCGGCTTCGAGCAGCGCGGCGGCCTTGCCGGTGACGTCGCCGTTGATGCCGACCGCCGCTGCGACGCGGAGCCGACCCCGGTCGTCCACGGCCGGCGTGTAGAGGGTGGCCCGCAATGCGCCCTGCCGGGTGAGTACCCCGACCAGCCGACCGTCGGCGTCCACCACCGGAGCGAGTCGACGTCGGCCGGCGGAGAGCCGGTCGAAGCCGGTACGCGGGTCCGCGTCCGCCGGCACGGTGTGTAGCTCGGTCGACATGACGTGTCGCAGCTGGGCGAACCGGTCCACGCCCACGGTGTCCGCCTCGGTGACCACGCCCATCGGCCGGCCTGCCTCGTCGACCACGATCACCGCGCCGTGTGACCGCTTGGGCAGCAGGTGGATCGCGTCGCCGACGGTCTCGGTCGGGCCCAGGGTGATGGGCGTGTCGTAGACCAGGTGCCGCTGCTTGACCCAGGAGACGACGTTCGCCACGACCTCGATGGGGATGTCCTGCGGGATCACCGTGATCGCGCCCCGACGGGCCACCGTCTCGGCCATCCGCCGGCCGGCGACCGCCGTCATGTTCGACACCACCAGCGGGATGGTGGTGCCCGTGCCGTCGCCGGTGGACAGGTCGACGTCGAGGCGGGAGCCGAGGTCGGAGCGGGCCGGCGCCATGAAGACGTCGGTGTAGGTCAGGTCGTGCGCGGGGGCCGCGCCGGAAAGGAACCGCACCCGGCCATCATTCCCGCCCACGGCCGCCCGCGCCCACCTCGGTGCCGCAAACCACCCCCACCGAGCCCCGGCCGCCCGGACAAACGAAAGGAAAGGCCCCTTCTTACACACGAGGCGTTAACAAGGTGCCCTTCCTTTCAGGAGATGGTGCAGATGGGCGCACCTGCCGTGATCACGGCTCCGACCTCGGCGGAGAGTCCGCTGACCGTACCCGCCTTGTGGGCGTGCAGCGGCTGCTCCATCTTCATCGCCTCGAGCACCACCACCAGGTCGCCCTCGGCCACCGTGTCGCCGTCGGCGACCGCGATCTTGACGATGGTGCCCTGCATGGGGGAGGTGAGCGCGTCGCCGCCGACCGGTACGCCGGCCTTTGCGCCGCCCCCGCGCCGGGTCGGCTTGCGGGAGGCGGTTGAGGCTGTGGTCGTACTCCCGCCGAAGCCGGCGGGGAGGCTGACCTCGATGCGCTTGCCGCCGACCTCGACCACGACGGTGTCGCGTTCGGCCGGCGCGTCGGCGGCGCCGGCGGCGGCGGCGAACGGCGGCACGGTGTTGTGGAACTCGGTCTCGATCCACCGGGTGTGCACGGTGAACGGCTCGGCGGTGAACGCCTCGTCCCGCACGACGAGCCGGTGGAACGGCAGCGCGGTGGCCATGCCGTCGACGACCATCTCGTCGAGGGCGCGGCGGGCGCGCTCCAGCGCCTCGGTGCGCGTCTCCCCGATGATGATCACCTTGGCGAGCAGCGAGTCGAAGTTGCCGCCGATCACGTCGCCGGCCGAGATGCCGGTGTCGACCCGCACGCCCGGGCCGCTGGGCAGGCGCAGGGCCGTGACGGTGCCGGGCGCGGGGAGGAAGTTGCGGCCCGGGTCCTCGCCGTTGATCCGGAACTCGATGGCGTGCCCGCGCGGTGTCGGGTCCTCGGTGATCCGCAGCTTCTCGCCGTCGGCGATCCGGAACTGCTCGCGGACCAGGTCGATGCCGGCGGTCTCCTCGGTGACCGGGTGCTCGACCTGGAGTCGCGTGTTGACCTCCAGGAAGGAGATCGTGCCGTCCTTGCCGACCAGGTACTCAACCGTGCCGGCGCCGTGGTAGCCGGCCTCGCGGCAGATCGCCTTGGCGCTGTCATGGATCTGGGCGCGTTGGGCGTCGGTGAGGAACGGCGCGGGAGCCTCCTCCACGAGCTTCTGGTGCCGGCGCTGCAACGAGCAGTCCCGGGTGCCCACCACGATCACGTTGCCGTGCTGGTCGGCGAGGACCTGCGCCTCGACGTGCCGGGGCTGGTCCAGGTAGCGCTCGACGAAGCACTCGCCGCGACCGAACGCCGCGACCGCCTCGCGGGTGGCCGACTCGAAGAGCTGGGGGATCTCCTCCATGGTCCGGGCGACCTTGAGGCCGCGCCCACCACCGCCGAAGGCGGCCTTGATGGCGACCGGCAGCCCGTGGTCGACGGCGAACGCCGTCACCTCGTCGGGGCTGCCCACCGGGTCCGGGGTGCCGGGGACCAACGGCGCGCCGGCACGCTGGGCGATGTGCCGGGCGGTCACCTTGTCGCCCAGGTCGCGGATCGCCTGCGGGGTCGGGCCGATCCAGGTCAGCCCGGCGTCGATGACGGCCTGGGCGAAGTCGGCGTTCTCGCTGAGAAACCCATAACCCGGGTGTACGGCGTCCGCGCCGGCCCGGGCGGCCACGTCGAGCAACTTGTCGATGCGCAGGTACGTGTCGGTCGCGCTGTCCCCGCTGAGCGCGTACGCCTCGTCCGCGAGCGTGGCGTGCAGGGCGTCGCGGTCGGAGTCCGCGTACACGGCGACGCTGCCCAGGCCGGCGTCACGACAGGCGCGGATGACCCGGACGGCGATCTCGCCGCGGTTGGCGATGAGTACCTTGCGCACCTTCGTGGCTCCTCCCGGCAGGTTACTGACGGGGAGTGTATCGGCCGGCCCGGGCGGCCCCTAACGATCGCTCAGTGTGGGATGGGGCACTGGTTTAGTCAAACTTGGCTATTACGCTTGTCTGGTGTCTGCGACTCGGATGATGATCCTCGGCCTGGTGCGGTGGATGCAGCCCGTGCACGGCTACGACGTGCGCCGCGAGCTGCTGAGCTGGAGCGCCGACAAGTGGGCGAACGTGCAGCCCGGCTCGATCTACCACGCGCTGCGCAAACTCACCGAGGAGGGGCTGCTGCGGGCCGTCGCCACCGAGCAGGTCGGCGCCCGTCCGGCCCGAACGACCTACGAGGTCACGCCGAAGGGGGACGACGAGTTCGAGACCCTGCTGCGCAACTTCTGGTGGAACTTCACCGAGCCCGTCGACCCCTTCACTGCGGCCTTCTCGTTCCTGCCCGCGATGCCCCGCTCCGAGGCGGCGGCGGCGCTGCGCAACCGGGCCAACCTGCTGCGGGCCGGCATGGAGTCGATGCGCGCCTCGCTTCAGTCGGACTGGGTGCGTAACACCAAACCGGTGCACGTCAGTTGGATGTTCGAGCTGTGGTCGGCGCGGGCGGAGGCGGAGCTGGGCTGGTGCGAGCGCATCGCCGAGCGGATCGAGTCCGGTGTGTCGTACCTGCCTGCTGAACTGCGGGACGCCGAGGGTTGGTCGGGCCCGCGGGAGGGCGAGGAGCGGTCCGACCGCGACGCGAAATAATCAACGTTGACTACAAACGCTATATCGCGTTAGCCTGCTGTCGGCACAGCGGGGGAGTGCGCCGTCCGGCGTCGTCCCACTCGACGGCCGGCCCGTTGGTCCGACCGCCACACGACGGCCGGCGCGGCCGGCCCGACCGACCAGGAGCAGAAATGATCGAGACCAGGGGGCTGCGGAAGTCGTTCCGCTCCCGCGCGGGTCGAGAGACGAAGACGGTGGACGCCGTGCGCGGCGTCAACCTCGAGGTCGCCGAGGGCGAGATCTTCGGCTTCCTCGGCCCGAACGGCGCCGGCAAGACCACCACGCTGCGGATGCTCGCCACGCTGATCGAGCCCGACGGTGGCGAGGCCACCATCGCGGGCGCCGACCTGCGCAAGGACCCGGCGGAGGTGCGTCGCCGCATCGGGTACGTGCCGCAGGGCGGCAGCACCTGGGACGAGTCGACCGCCCGCGAGGAGCTGGTCCTGCACGCCCGGATGTACGGCATCGGCAAGGCCGACGCGCAGCAGCGCGCCGTCCGCGCCCTGGAGGCTTTCCAGCTCACCGAGTACGCCGACCGCAAGTGCAAGACCTACTCCGGTGGTCAGCGTCGGCGGGTCGAGATCGCGCTCGGCATCATCCACGAGCCGAAGATCGTCTTCCTGGACGAGCCGACCACCGGCCTCGACCCGCAGAGCCGCGCCCACATGTGGGACGAGATCCGGCGACTGCGCAGCGACGGGATGACCGTCTTCATCACCACGCACTACCTCGACGAGGCCGACGCCCTCTGCGACCGCATCGCGATCATGGACAACGGCGAGGTCGTCGCCGAGGGCACGCCGACCGAACTCAAGCGGGAGATCTCCGGCGACGTGGTGCTCGTCGGCCTCGACGTGGCCGCGACCCCGCAGGCCGCGAAGGCGCTCGACGGCGAGGCGTACGTCAACAAGCTGGAGACCGCCGACGACGGCGGCCTGCGCCTCTACGTCGACGAGGGCGCCACCGCCATTCCCCAGGTGCTACGCCGCCTCGACCACGCCGGGCTCGAGCTGCGCTCGATCGAGCTGCACCGGCCCAGCCTGGACGACGTCTTCCTGACCAAGACCGGCCGCTCGCTGCGCGAGTCCTGACCCCCGGAGAGACGACTCATGAAATTCGCCCGCGACACGTGGCTGATCTTCCAGCGGCAGATCCAGCTCCTGCTGCGCAACCCGGTCTGGGTCTTCGTCGGCGTGTTCCAGCCGGTGATGTACCTGCTGCTCTTCGCCCCCCTGCTCAAGCCGGCCCTGAACGCGCCCACCCAGGCCGCCGCCTACAAGATCTTCGTACCCGGCCTGCTGGTGCTGCTGGCCATCTTCGGTGGCCTCTTCCAGGGCTTCGGCCTGATCGCCGAACTGCGCGCCGGCGTCATCGAACGCTCCCGGGTCACCCCGATCAGCCGGCTCGCCCTGCTGCTCGGCCGTTCCCTGCGCGACGTGGTCTCGCTCATCGTGCAGGCCGTCATCATCACCCTGCTGGCGCTCCTGTTCGACCTGCGGGTCTTCATCGGTGACCTGCTGCTGGCGTACCTGATGCTCGCCCTCATCGCGCTCATGACCTCGGCCGTCTCCTACGGCGTCGCACTCAAGGTCAAGAGCGAGGACGCGCTGGCCCCACTGATGAACACCGTGGCGCAGCCGGTGCTGCTGCTCTCCGGAATCCTGCTGCCGCTGACCTTCGCACCCGGCTGGTTGCAGGGCATCGCCGACTGGAACCCGTTCTCCTGGGCGGTCGACGGCACCCGGGCGCTGTTCGCCGGTGACCTGGGCAGCGACAAGGTCTGGCAGGGCCTGACCATCACCGCGGTCCTCGCCGCGCTGGGCGTCTTCTGGGCCGCCCGCCAGTTCGCCCGCAGCGTCCGCTGACGCTCGCCCCGGGGCGCGGGTTTCGGCTTGCCCCGGGGCGCGGGCTGCGGCCTGCCCCCGGGGCGCGGGCTTCGGCTTGATCGACTCGGGTTCCTGGAAGTTGGGGTGTCCTACGGCGTGGGATGCCGCGATTTCCAGGAACCCGTGTGGTTCAGGGTGCCGCTCAGCGCACCCGGGCGAGGGTGAGGCCGTCGGCGATGGGCAGCATCACCGGGTCGACCCTTACGTCGGCCAGCACCTCGTCGTTGAACGCCGCGATCGCCCGGTCGTTGACGTCCTGCGGCGCGACGACCCGCCCGCCGCGCAGCACGTTGTCGACGGCGATCACCCCGCCCGGCCGCATTCGCGGCACCAACTCGGCCCAGTAGACGGGGTACCCGGTCTTGTCAGCGTCGATGAACGCGAAGTCCAGGTGGCGCTCCTGCGGCAGCTCCCGCAGCGTGTCGCCGGCCGGGCCGATACGCAGCTCGATGCGGTCCTGCACCCCGGCGCGGGACCAGTAGCGCCGGGCGATCCCGGTGTACTCCTCAGAGATGTCGAAGCAGGTGAGCCGCCCTCCCTCGGGCAACCCCCGGGCGATGGCCAGCGCCGACAGGCCGGTGAACGTACCGACCTCGACGGCCTGCCGTACGTCGAGCAGCCGGGTCAGGAACGTCAGGAACGCGGCCTGCTCCGGCGCCACCTGCATGCTGGCGTGCTCCGGCAGCACCGACCGGGTCTCCTCGGCCAGATCTCGAATGATCTCGTCCGGCGGCGCGCCGTGCGCGACCAGATAGGCGTGCAACTCGTCGGTCAGCGGGATGGACTTCGTGGTCATGAATGGACGTTACCGAGCGGCTCGACCGTTTGGCCGCCCGGCGCGACCTTTGTCCACAGGTCCGTGATCTCCAGACCCAGTTCGGCGAGGAGCCGACGCAGCAACGGCATCGACAACCCGACGACGGTCCCCGGGTCACCCTCGATCCGCTCCACGAACGGCCCGCCCAACCCGTCGATCGTGAACGCGCCCGCCACCGCCAACGGCTCGCCGGTGGCGACGTACGCGGCGATCTCGTCGTCACTGATGTCGGCAAAGTGGACGACCGTCGAGGCGACCGCCTCCGCCCGCCGCCCGGCGACACTGTCGATCAGGCAATGTCCGCTGTGCAGGACCCCACTTCGTCCCCGCATCCGCAACCAACGGCGGGTCGCGTCCGCCGCATCGGCCGGCTTGCCAAGAATCTCCCCGTCGAACTCGAGCACCGAGTCACACCCGATGACCAGGGTGCGCTCACGGGCCGTGCCCGTGCTGGTGCTGTCTTTGCTGTTGGTGGTGGCGTTGGCGTTGGTGGTGTCTTTGGCGTTGGTGGTTGCGCTGTTCGTGGCGGTCGGATTCAGCCGGGCGAGCACCGCCTCGGCCTTGAGTCGGGCCAACTCGAGGCAGAGATCCTCAGCCCGCTCGGTCACCACCAGGGATTCGTCCACCCCGCTGACCAGCACGTCCGGCTCGATGCCGGCGGCCCGAAGCGACTTTCGGCGAGCAGGACTGGCAGAGGCCAGCACGAGGCGGAGCGGCAGAGTGTCAGACACCGGCCCGACGTTACCGGCCCGCCACGCCCGACACCCCTCCCCGGCCCTCAACGCCGCGCCGCGTCCTTGATCCACTCCCCATCGCCGATATCGCGCCATCAACCCGCACGGACACCCCCACATCGGCGACATGAAGTCGATCAAGACCACTCGCTGCCGTGATCCACTCGGCTTCCCGCAAATCGCGGCATCCCAAGCCACCGGACACCCCAACTTCAAGGAACCCGAGTCGATCGAGGCGCCCGGCATGCCTAGCGACTGATTCTGGGCGGCAGATCATCCCCGCGCCGCCGACGCCGTGCCACGAAGGCCCACCCGACGCCGACTGCGACGATCATCCCAAGGGTGGCAAGGCCGCGAACGGAAGTGCCGCCATTCTCGTCATCGGCCGTCGTGGTCGGGCCACCGCCGGCCGGCGCGGTCACTGATTCAAACCCCAACGGGGGTACGTCTGCCGTCAGTGCCGCCACAAGATCGATCACGCCGTACCCGTACTCGTCGTCCCGGCCGGGCGGGCCTTTGTCGACGGCCGTGGCCGTAAGTCGGTGGGCCACCTCCTGTGCCGGCAGGTAGGGGTACTTCGACCTGATCAACGCCGCCGCCCCGGCCACAATCGCCGTTGCACTCGACGTTCCCGTGCCCTTCGAGTACTTCCCGCCATAACTGGTGCTGTAAATATCGACCGCAGGCGCGACCACATCGACTTCCGGTCCAGTAACCGATACGGCGGCATGCTGTCCAGCGCGGTCAACGCCGCCAACAGTAATCACTCCCTCTTCGCTGGCGGGATATGCGACGTGGCTGTCCGGCGCGTTCCCTGCTGCTGCTACGAGAATAATGTTCGCTGCTAAAGCGGCCTCTATTGCCCGAACGAGTCGTGGTGTCGATGCTCCTCCGCTGGAGATGCTAATGACCTGAACTTGCTTCGATATTGCAAATTCGATAGCTGAAGCAAGGTCGTCGGCTGCTCCGAAGTTGTCCGAAGTGGAAGCCTTTATGGGGAGGATTTTAGAATTAGGTGCGATCCCGAGCGCACCCGTCTCTGCAGTCCTTCCGTGCGCTCCAATCAGCCCGGCCATGCTAGTGCCGTGACTGTTAAGGTCTGTTCGGCCATCCCCCGAACCGCCAGGAATAGTGTCAGTTCCGACTAGCAGGTTATTGGTGAGGTCAGGGTGGGGGTCAACGCCGGTGTCGGGTACCGCGACAATGACGCCGTCACCCTTGCTGATGAGTTGTGCCTGGGTTGCATTAAGAAATTGAAGATGCCACTGGTCCGCTCGAATTCTCTCGACATCAGTGGGACGAGAGGGCGCCACTGCAGGATGTCGAGGTGTTCCTGGTGTCGGTTGGAGGAGCGAGAGCGGAAGGGTCAATGCTGTTGCGGCTATCCTGGCTACAGTTGACATTACCGCGAGAAGCCGATAGCTGGCCCTGGATCGATAGGTCCTTCATCTTGCGGAGGCAGGACTATCGGGGCGACACCCTTGTTGGTTTCCCATGGGTGATCGGGATCCCAAGAAAGCATGCTGTCTGTCTGCCTTCGGTCGGTCGGCCTAAGAGTGGCGGGCTGAATTCCGTTAGGGCTCGGAGTTCCGGGCGCGCCACCCATCGGTGAGATGCCTATCGTCGGCGACAAACCACGCCCTGACCCAGGTCGCGAACCCGCACCTCCGCTCGGCGCTGTGCCTGCTCCGCCGCCGCCGATGACGCCACCGACAGGGTTAACGCGTCGAGGCGAGTTTTGAATTGGACCAGGTTGGTTCAGGCCTACGCTTGGTGTACCCCCAATCAGACCCCCCGGCGGCATGGGGCGGCTGGTAGTCGGCGGTGTGGGTGGTTGCGTAAGGCCTTTGGCTCCGATGTGGGGCCTAGCGTCCGTAGGGAGCCTTGGTGTAAAGCCACCTAGAGGTGTGGCAGAGATGCCGGATGGCAGGCTTGGGGATGTCGTGGATGGAGCTGATCCGAGTGGCGTCGGGCTGGCTGTTCCCGGCATTAGTGCCGAACCCGTTCCGCCCAGCACTGGCCCCACCCCTCCTAGATTTTGAATGGGCGTACGTCCGGAGGAAGGCGCCCTTTCAACCTTCGTGGTTGGAGTGCTGGTCGGTGTCATGGGTACGGCGACGACCGGAGGAATGACCGGGCCTTGTGTGCCGGTGCCGTATGTATCTGGGTCGTTTGGCTGATGGCCCGTTCGTGGCGGTGGGGGTGGGGGTTTTTGGAGGATGGCTTGGGCTTGTTGTAGTTCGCCACTCAGGTTGAACATCATTGCCCGCGCCTGCACGTTCAGCCGTTCCAGGTCGCTATCCGCCACGGGCGCGTCCACGATCCGATTGCCCATGACCGCCTTGGGGTCGGCGGCGGTGGCCTCGTACGCCCGCTTCTGTTGGAGCTTTGTCGCGTACTCCTCGTGGAGCTTGCGGAGCTCGGCGCGCGTGGTGCCGATGGCCTGGGTGGCGGCGGACAGCGCGGTGTAGTTGGCGGCGGCGGCGTCGTGGGTGTGGCGCACCTTGGCGATGAGGTCGTCGAGTTGGGCGAGGTACGTGCCGGAGGCGGCGCTGGTCTCGGGGGGCCAGGCTTCGGCGAGGCCCCGCCGGTATTCCTGAAGTCGGCCGAGGTGGATCTGGGCGAGGTCGCAGACCTTGCGCCAGCCGGCGACCTGTTTCCAGTGGTTGGTGGTGTCGTGGTCCTGGAGGCACGCCCACATGCTGTTGAGGTCCATCAGGTGCCAGTCGGTCTGGCTGGAGGTGCGGCCGCCACCACGCTCGATCACGGGAGGACCACCGGCCTTTCGCTTTCGGGGCCGGTGGGGTCGCTCAGTGTCGGCGTCCGGCTGCCCGGCAGGACGGTTCCCGGGTCGGCGAGGGCGTGTTGGACGTCCACGGCGCGGGCGGCGGAGAAGGCGTCGCTGTCGGCGTACTGGGTGGCGACCCGGTCGGCGACGGCGGCCAGGTGGCCGGTGGCGCCGCGCACGGCGTACACCATGTCGGTCGTGGCCTGCTGCGTCTCGTGGTGGGCATGCAGGAAGGTGACCAGTTCGACGAACGCGTCGCAGGGGTTGGGCACCTTCGCGGACATGTCTTCGGCGATGTACGGCAGGTGGGGCGCGTAGTTGCTCTCGACCTCGGCGGCGAGCCGGTCGGCGAACTCGCGGAGTTGACGGATGTCGGCCTCGATGCCGCCGTAGCCGTGCAGCCAGGGTGCCGGCTGGTCCTCTTCGGGGATCATCGACCCTCCCTGTCCGTCACCGCACCGTTTCCCTCAGTGAGATTAACGGCTACACGCCATCCTGGCAGCCCCCGGAATGGGAACCGGGGTCAGCGAGGCAGACCGGAGGCGCGCCAGGTGTCGGGGCGGGCCGGCCGGCCGCTGCGCGCCCAGGCGGACGTGGCCGCCGGCGCGGGTGCGGTGGCCGGTCGGGACCGCACGATGACCGCCCCGACCAGGGCGGCCAACTCCTCGGCGGTGGGAACGCCGCGGACGACCCGGAACAGCGGCTCTTCGGCAGGCATGCCGCCAGGGTACGCGGCCCGAAGTCACGTCACACGCACAGTGGCGTGCCGGCGGTGTGACGGTCGGCGGGTCCGGGTACCGTCTCAGCGATGTCGAACGCGCTTCCCCAACTCGTCGCTGACCGATACCGGCTTCTGTCGCCGCTCGGCCAGGGTGGCATGGGTCGGGTGTGGAAGGCGCGCGACGAGGTGTTGCACCGCGACGTCGCCATCAAGGAGTTGGTGCCGCCGCCCGGCCTCACCGACGAGGAACGCCGCGAGATGCGGGAGCGGTCGCTGCGCGAGGCGCGGGCCATCGCCCGACTCAACCACGTCAACGTGGTACGCATCTTCGACGTTCTGCGCACCGACGGCGACCCGTGGATCGTCATGGAGTACGTGGCGTCGAGGTCGTTGCAGGACACTCTCGCCGAGGACGGGCCCGTGTCGGTCGCCCGCACGATCGAGATCGGCCTGGGTGTGCTGGGCGCGCTGAACGCGGCGCACAAGGCGGGCGTCATGCACCGCGACGTCAAGCCGGGCAACGTGCTGCTGGGCGAGGACGGCCGGGTGGTGTTGACCGATTTCGGCCTCGCCACGATCCCCGGTGACCCGAACGTCACCCGTACCGGCATGGTGCTCGGTTCGCCCGCGTACATCTCGCCTGAGCGGGCCCGCGCGGGCACCGCCGGGCCGGAGGCCGACCTGTGGTCGCTGGGCGCGACGCTGTACGCGGCGGTGGAGGGCAAGTCGCCGTACGCGCGGCCGTCCGCGATCGCCACGCTCGCCGCCTTGGCCACCGAGCCGATGCCGCCGCCGAAGAACGCCGGACCGCTCAAGGCGGTGCTCACCGGGCTGCTCCAGAAGGACCCGAACGAGCGGATCACCGCCGAGGTGGCGGAGCGGCTGCTGCGCCGCGCCGCCGGGAAGCGGGCGCGGGGGATCTCACTGCTCGACGGCGTACGCCGGCCGGGGCCGAACGGTCCACGGGAGCCGCGCCCGCCGCTCGTGCCGGCACCGCGTCCCGCCGAGGAGGTCACCGACCGCCCGGTGTCGCCGCCTGCTCCGCGTACCTCGGGACCGGTAGCCGCTGCCGCGTCCGGCCCGGCGGTGGCCGACGCGACGCCGACGGAGGTCGTGCCGGCCGGCGCGGGCGCCGAGCCGACGGCCACGGTCCCGGCCGAGCCGACCGCGACGATCGACCGCCCGGTGTCGCCAGCGGCCGACCCGACCGCCGTGGTGTCCGCCGGGGGCGATGCCGGCGGCGACGGTACGCCGGCGGGCGACGACGAGCCGACGGCCGTCGACGGCCCGTCGCCGGTCGCGCCGGAGCAGCGCAAACCCTCGACGCCCACGTCGGTCATGCCGCCGGTGGGTCCGGCGGGGCGCGCGGCGGTGCCGCAGTTCGAGGGTACGAAGCCGAACAACACGCGCCGGAACGTGCTGATCGGTGCGCTGGTGGCCCTGCTGCTGATCGGCCTCGTGGTGATCGTGCCGATGCTGACCAAGGGCGACGACAACGAGAGCCCGCAGGCCGACGCGACGACCGGGGCGGCCGCGACGTCGGCGCCGGCGCAATCCTCCGCTCCGGCAGCGCCTCCACCCACCACTGGCGCATCGAGTGCGACGCCCTCGGCCACGCCCTCGGCAGACCCGAACGCGCTGCCGGCCGGCTGGAAGCTGCACAAGGATCCTGCGGGCTTCTCCCTGCCTCTGCCCGACGGTTGGGTGCGCGAGGACGCCGGTAAGAACACGGTCGTCTTCGACGAGTCCAACGGGCCGGGCGAGCTGCTCGTGCAGTGGACCCCGACGCCGAAGAAGGACGCCTACGCGGACTGGAAGAGCATCGAAGGCGGCCGAAAGGACGAAGTCAAAAACTATCAGTACGTCAGCATCAAGCGGTGCACGTTCTGGAAGACCTGCGCGGACTGGGAGTGGCTGGAGACCCGGGACGGAACCAGGATCCATGTCCGTAACCGGGGCTTCGTGACGGCCAGCGACCGTGGTTACGCGTTGCGGTGGGAGATCGCGGAGAAGGACTGGCAGGCCAACCTGCCTAACTTCGACCGGATCGCCAAGGGCTTCGTGCCCGACCGTCAGGACTGAAAGTCGCTCGCATGACCTTCCGTCATCGTGGGTACTTGACCTTCGACGACGGAAGGAGGCACGACATGGGTTACCGACGGAGGGACGCCCGGCCCGGGCTGGCACTGTGGATGCTCGTGGCGCTCGGCGACGCGATCCTGCTGCTGGTCAGCGCGGGGGTTTCGGTGCTCGTCGCACTGCTCGGCGTCGTGATCGTTGCCGGCCTCGGCGTGGCTGCCTGGCGGATGCCCCGCCGGGGTGCCCTGGCTAGTGAGGACGCTGTGGTGCCGGCCCTGAGCCGGCGACGGGCCTGACCCGTACCCGATGGTGTGGCGGTAGCCGGGCCGATTGTCGACCGTGTGGTGACCGTCGATCCCCGCTGCCGCCAACGGACTTTCCGGTACCCGCGCAATGCCAGAGGCCAAAACCTGCGCTCCCGCTGGCAGCGACGCTCGGCGACCAGCGATCAGCTCGCGGAACTGGGCGGGCTGCAGCCCCGTTAACGCGAAGATGCACTCCGTCCATCCGGCCACCGTACGGCCCCATCACAGGCGTGGCCCATCCGATCGGCGACAGTGGACAACCTGGGACCTCCGTACCGTGCCGCGATGACCTACCCGCCCACTGGCCCGGCCACCACCAGGCAAGGTACCCCGCCCCGGTCAGCCCCTACGGGTGCGGCCCGCCCTAGCAGCCGCAGGTCGTCATCACCCAGCAGCCCTCTTCCTCCGGCCTCGCCGTCACCTCCCTGGTCTTCGCCATCCTCGGGCTGATCGGCAACTGCTGCACCTTCGGCGTACCCTCGCTCGGCGCGATCATCCTCGGCCACGTCGCCCTGGGCGACCTCAAGCGCACCGGGAAGGGCGGCCAATGCGACAGCCGTCGCCGGCCTGGCGATGGGCTACGTCGTCTTCCTGCAGGCCATCCTGTTCTCTGCCTGGATGGTGTTTGGCGCCGGGTCGGCGGCCGTGACGCCGTCTCCGGCCGTGACATTAACGCCCTGAACACGAGGCAGCGCCGCACCTCGGACCGATCATGGTCGGAGGTGGGGCGCTGCGCGGCTTGGTCGGGCCTACCGCTGGCCGAGTCCGGCCGCGAGTGACAAGACCGGACCTGTTTACCTCTGGCTTAGAGAACCAGAATCGCTTTCCAGGACAAGGCAGTTTCTAGCGGCGTATCCCGAGATTGTTTCCCATCCCACCTTGAAGTAGACCTCTATCCAAGAACTTCCGCCCCCGCATGCCGTGTAAGACCCGCCAGTCTGTGACGTGCAAACCGAGGGGTAATATTCGCCCGGATAGATCACATGGGAAACATTGTATTGAGTACCTCGACCAGTCCTTATGTTTACCGCCCCAGCGCTCGGCTTGGGGTGGACGGCGCAAGTTGCAGCCACCGAAGCTGTGACTGTCTTAGTTCGTGCTCCTTCAGACTTTGCTGAGGCTTCTTCCGCAGATAGCATTGACGCAGTCATTGCCGCCAAACTAAAAGCGGCTACAGCTTGGACACGCCAACTCATGGCGACCCTCCATCCCCGTGATTCATCTAAGATGATGTATAGATCCTAAGGTCGGAGATGCAGTCGCGCAAGAGCGTTGGCCCGTCCAGACCGGCCGTGCCACTCTCCTCGAAGTTCATCCCACTTCCTCGAAGTGGGCGGTCGACTTCTCCGCGCGGTGTCCGTCGGGGTCGAGCTGATTCAGGAACCGCTTCTGAGCTGCGGTGGTGGGCGCATTCAGGCGGTACGCGCTGTTGACAGTCTCAGATTCGGCGTCGAACCCGGAATGTTGCAGATCGATGCTTCGTTTCGGCGTTAGTTGCGCTGGATCTTGAAGTTCTTCATCCTGGCCGCGGCGTCTTCTACCCCTGCTCGGACGGTGCGGTGCTCGACGTTGAGGGCTTGCTTCCAGTCCGGTAGTTCGCTGCCGTCGGTGGGCTTGCGGTACGGCATGATCACCTCCGGGTTGCCCCGGTAGTCGCCGTCGGCCATCATCGGACGCCCGTCCAAATGTCTCGGCGATGCCTGAGGTGCGGTAGACGTTGGTGTCGTTGCGGTTGCCCGGCTGCGGATCGCCGTCGGCGATGATCAGGCGGGTGGAGGCATTGATGGCGATCTGCGCGTTGCTCGAGTACCGGTAGTTCTTGCTTCGGCCGGCCAGCCGGTGATCGCGGGTCGGAACCAGCGTCCCGTCGACGATCGCGATCTGCTCGACCGGCCGTTTGCGTACCGGTGCCAGGGCCAGCAGTGGCGCGAGCGTGTCGATCACCCGATGCGCAGCGGAGTGCGACACCCCGAACAGCGCCGGGGGCGGCCGAGAAACTTCTCCAGGCCGCCCAACGGCACGGGTCAGGTGTTGTTGGCCAGCGCGATCAGTCGGCTCCGGTCACCGTTCCAGTAGTTGCGGTCCACGTTGCCGCTGATCCCGGAGACGGAACCCGTGCTGGTGTACTGCCAGAAGCTCCACACCGACGCGCCGGCCGGCAGGGCGCCCGGGGTGCTCGACCAGCGGGCCAGCCAGAGCGGGTGGTTCGCCCACGGGCCGGTCCAACTGCCGGTGCACTGGTTCCACCAGCTCGTGGTGGTGTAGATGACCGCGTACCGGCCGGTGCGCGAGCGGTAGGTGTTCAGGAAGTCCTGCACCCAGTTACGCATCCCGGTGGTGCTGAGGCCGTAGCAGTAGCCGCCGCTGTACGGGTTCGCCTCGATGTCCAGCGCGGCCGGCAGGGTGCGGCTGTCCGCCGACCACGCGCCACCGTTGGAGGCCAGGTAGTTGGCCTGGGTCGAGCCGGCGGAGATGTTGGGCCGGGCGAAGTGGTACGCCCCGCGGATCACCCCGGCGTTGTAGGCGTTGACGTAGTTCGCGTTGAAGGCGGAGTCCTTGACGCTGGTGCCCTCGGTCGCCTTGATGAAGGCGAATTCGATGCCCGCGTTCCGGACGCTGGTCCAGTTGATGCTGCCCTGGTAGTGGGACACGTCGACGCCGGCGGTGGTGGCCGCCGCCGCCGGGCCGGCGGTCGCGACCAGGGCGGCCGCCGCGGTGGCGAGGACGGTGAGGCCGGCCGCGAGCGCGCGGCGCAGCGATGATCGGGTACGGGCCATGAGTGCCTCCAGGGACGCCGGTCTATTGACGCCCATCTTTGGAGTTAAGTGCCCTTGATCGCAAGGGTTGTAGAGGAAACTTTCATCGAAGGTCGTAGGTGCTTCCGATGGCCGGGTGAGAGCGGATCAGCGCAGCGTGGCCGGGTCAAGCTGCCAGCGGAACGGCTCCGCGATGCTCAACGTCTCGCCGGCCTTGGCGACCTGATCCTCGACGTAGTGCTCGCCGTCGAGCCGGTAGAGGCGCAACGAGTGACCGTCACCGTCCTGCTCGACCAGCAGGTACCAGGGGATTCGCGCGATCGCGTAGAGCTGCATCTTGACCAGGCGGTCAGCAGCAGCGTTGCCCGGCGACAACACCTCACAGACAAGTGTCACCTCGGCTGCCTCCACGACGTTGCCCTCATCGTCGGTATCCGCGACGACGACGTCCGGGATGACGATCCGGTCCACCGCGAGCCGCACGTTGACCGCCGTGAAGACCGCAAGGACGTCGGCGGCCCGGGTGACGTGGTTGGCTAGCCGACGCGACACCAGTTGATGCCGCTTGCTTGGAACCGGACTCAGGAGCAGGCTCCGGTCGAGCAGCTCGATCCGGTCCGTGGTCTCACCCAGGGCGAAGTAGTCGGCCTCGGTCCACGGGCCGATGTGGTGCTCCACAAACACCGAAACCCCTCCAGCTCACTCGTGATCTCATGCGTCATCAGTCGGTGCCTCGGCAGCGACACGGAACGCCGCCGGTAGGCTCGCGCCCCATGATGTCGATCGACGGACTGGGCGAGATGTGGGACACGCTGTTCGGCGCGCAGCCGGACCCGCCCCCGTTGCTGGTGTTGATCACCGCGGCCGTCGCGCTGGTGGTGGTGTCCACCCGGCTGCCGTGGCGGATCGCCCGCAACGCCATCACCATCGCCCACGAGGGCGGGCACGCGCTCGTCGCTCTGCTCACCGGCCGCAAGCTGCGTGGCATCCGGCTGCACTCGGACACGTCCGGGCTGACGCTCTCCGCCGGTCGGCCCACCGGGCCGGGCATGATCCTGACCCTGCTCGCTGGGTACGTCGCCCCGCCGCTGATCGGGCTGGCCGGCGCCTGGCTGCTCGGCGGTAACCGGATCACCCTGCTGCTCTGGGTCGCGGTGGTGCTGCTGCTCGCCATGCTGGTCATGATCCGCAACGCGTTCGGCGTGGTGTCGCTGCTGGTCACCGGGGCGCTGGTGTTCGCCGTCTCGTGGTACGCGACGCCGCAGGTGCAGGCCGCTTTCGCGTACACCGGGGTGTGGTTCCTGCTGCTCGGCGGGGTGCGGCCGGTGGTGGAGCTGCAACGCCTGCGCGCGCGTGGCCGGATGCCCGCCTCCGACGCCGACCAGCTCGCCGGGCTGACCCCGTTCCCGGCGTTTTTCTGGGTCACGGTCTTCGCCCTGGTCAACCTGGTCGCCCTTGTAGCTGGCGCCCTGCTGCTGGCTGGCCCCATCCTCACCGACGCCGGCCTAACCCTCTAACCCCCGGCCCTCTCCCCGTCGATCATGGAGTTGTGGTGGGCCACCAAAGCCGCAATCCTTATGCATTCGGGCACCATGACTCCATGATCGACGGGGTGCCGCGGGGCGGCGGGCAGAATGGGCCCATGCGATACGTGATCATCGGGGCGGGCGCGGTTGGCGGGACCATCGGCGTAAGGCTGGCGCAGGCCGACCGGGACGTGACCCTGGTGGCCCGCGGCGCGCACCTGGACGCGATCCGGGAGCGCGGCCTGACGCTGCGGCAGCCCGACGGCGACGTGACCGCCCGGCTCGCCGCCGTCGACGGCCCGGACGACCGGCCGCTGCCCGCCGACACGGTGCTGGTGCTCACCGTCAAGTCGCAGGACACCGAGGCCGCGCTGGCGACGTGGGTGGACGCCCCGGTCGCCGGCGGTGGTACGGCCGGCGAGCGGCTGCCGCTGGTCACCGCGCAGAACGGGGTGGCGAACGAGCGGGCCGCCCTGCGGCTCTTCGCCGACGTGCACCCGGTCTGCGTCTGGCTGCCGGCCACCCACCTGGACCCGGGCGTGGTGGTGGCGAACGGACACCCGCACCCCGGCATGCTCCACATCGGCCGCTATCCGGGCGGCGCCGACGACACCGACCGGGCGATCGCCGCCGACCTGACCGCCGCCGGTTTCGTCGCGCCGGTCCGCGAGGACGTGCTGCGCTGGAAGTACGGCAAGCTGCTCAGCAACCTCGGCAACGGCCTTCAGGCGCTGCTCGGGGAGGACATCCCGGACGCCCTCGTCGAGCGGGTACGCGCCGAGGGCGTCGCCGCGCTCGCCGCCGCCGGTATCCCGCACACCTCCCCGGCGGAGGAGCGGGCCGAACGCGGTGACCTGGTCCAGCAGCGCCCGGTCGGCGGCGCCGACCGGTCCGGCGGCTCCACCTGGCAGAGCCTCGCCCGGGGCACCGGCTCGACCGAGGTCGACCACCTCAACGGGGAGGTCGCGCTGCTCGGCCGGCTGCACAGCGTACCGACGCCCGCCAACGTGGCCGTGCAGCGGGCCGTCCGGCAGGCCGCCCGCAAGCGGATCGCGGCCGGCGCGTTCCCGCTCGCCGAGCTGGAGAAGATGATCGCCTGAACGGGGCAACCGACGGCCCCGCCCGGTGCGTGTTCCCTGCGACCGACACGGGGAGGTAGCGGGTGCCGGACGTCGACGGGTTCGACGAGTTCTACCGGGGGAGCCGACAACGGCTGCTCGGTTTCGTCTACGCCCTCACCGGCGATCGCATCGAGGCCCAGGACGCGGTGCAGGAGGCGTACATCCGGGCGTGGCAGCGGTGGTCGACGATCAGCGGGTACGACGACCCGGAGGCGTGGGTACGGGTGGTGGCCAGCCGCATCGCCGTCAGCCGGTGGCGCAGCCTGCGCAGTCGCGCCCGCGCGTACCTGCGGCACGGCGCGACGGAGACCGTCCCCGGGCCGGGCACCGACACCGTGGAGGTGGTCGCCGCGCTGCGCCGGCTGCCCGAGGAGCAGCGCGTCGCCATCGCCCTGTACTACCTGGTGGGCATGCCGGTCGCCGAAGTGGCGAGGGAGACCGCCGCCCCGGTCGGCACCGTCAAGGCCCGCCTCTCCCGGGGGCGCGCCGCGCTCGCCGGCCTGCTCGCCGTCTCTGACCTGGAGGAGGCCACCGATGCGTGACGACCCGACGTTCATCGATCGGATCCAGCTCGACCTGAGTGACGTGCAGTGGCCGGAGCCGCAGGAGATCCGGGCCCGGGCCCGCCGCCGCAGTCGTCGTACAGTGGCGCTGGCGACCGTCGCCGTGCTCGCGGCGGTGACCGGGCCGGTATATGCGCTCAAGGAGCGCACGTCGGCTCCGCCCGATGCCGCCGTGCCCGCGTCGTCGCAGAGCCCCGCCCGGGCGGAGATCCCACTCGACTCCCTACTGCCGGTCACCGAGGTGCCGGTGGGCAGCGTCGTGCCGCTCGGTGAAGCCGGCCTCGGTGAGGCCGTCCAATTGGACCCGACATTGCAGAGGTGCGGCGACGACCGGGGCGTGCCGGCGGTTCCCGCGTACTCCCGATACTCGCGCTCGCAGACCCTGTTGTCGCCCACCAAGGAAGGCCGCGCTCCGGCGCGGGTCGAACTCAGTCAGGACGTCTATCGACTCGATCCGCTGGTCGGCGCGCGACTCTTCACTCACCTGGGGGCGCTGCTCGACGCCTGCCCCGACTGGCATTCTGTCCAGTCCGTCGTGGCGGCTGGCGAGACGACGTTGAACGAGAGCAGGCACGCCTGGGAGACGGCGGCGAGCAACTTCGCCGGTGACGAGTCGATTCTGGTGCGGCACGTCGCGTTCGCCCCCGACGGCCCGCCCACCGGTAGGACGCTCCAGCGTCCCACCCCGGTCGGGATGACCGTGGTGGTCCGCGTCGGCGACCTGGTGACGGTGCTGGAAGCCAGTCCGGACCTGGGACTGCGCGACGCGGATCTGGAGGCGCTGGGCCGGGTGGCCGCCGGACGACTGTGCGCCGCCGCCAACCCGGCCTGCTGACTGCCGGCCGCGCGGCGTGGATCCGCGCAACTTCGGGGATGTTGCTGCCTTCCGGCGCCGGGAAGCAGCAGTTTCCCCGAAGTTGCGCGGATCAAGCCGGGACGCGCGATCAAGCCGGGGCGCGACCAAGGCCGCGCCGGGAGCACGCGGCGCCGCGATCAAGCCGGGGTCAGAGCGGGATGTTGCCGTGCTTCTTCGGGGGCAGGGTTTCGCGCTTCGTGCGCAGGACGCGCAGCGCCCGGACGATCTGCGTGCGCGTCTCGTGCGGCGCGATCACCGAGTCGACGTACCCGCGCTCGGCCGCCACGTACGGGTTGGCCAGGGTGTCCTCGTACTCGGCGATCTTCTGGGCCCGGACCGCCGCCGGATCCTCGGCGCCGGCCAGCTCGGAGCGGTAGAGGATGTTCACCGCTCCCTGGGCGCCCATCACGGCGATCTGCGCGGTCGGCCACGCGAAGTTCAGGTCCGCGCCGAGGTGCTTCGAGCCCATCACGTCGTACGCCCCGCCGTAGGCCTTGCGGGTGATCACGGTGACCTTCGGGACGGTCGCCTCGGCGTACGCGTAGATGAGCTTGGCGCCCCGACGGATGATGCCGTCCCACTCCTGGCCGGTGCCGGGCAGGAACCCGGGCACGTCGACGAAGGTCAGCACCGGAATGTTGAAGGCGTCGCAGGTACGCACGAACCGGGCGGCCTTCTCGGAGGCGGCGATGTCCAGGGTGCCGGCGAAGTGCATCGGCTGGTTGGCGACCACGCCGACCGGCCGTCCCTCCACCCGGCCGTAGCCGATGACGATGTTCTGCGCGTAGAGCGGCTGGACCTCCAGGAACTCCCCGTCGTCCAGGACGTGCTCGATGACGGTGTGGATGTCGTACGGCTGGTTGGCCGAGTCCGGGATCAGCGTGTCCAGCTCCCGGTCCTCGTCGGTGACGTCGAGATCCGCGTCGACGGGAAAGACGACCGGCTCGTCGAGGTTGTTCGACGGTAGGTACGACAGCAGCGCCTTGACGTAGTCGACCGCGTCGTCCTCGTCGCTGGCGAGGTAGTGCGCGTTGCCGCTGCGCGTGTTGTGCGTACGGGCCCCGCCCAGCTCCTCCATCCCGACGTCCTCGCCGGTGACCGTCTTGATCACGTCGGGACCGGTGATGAACATGTGGGAGGTCTGGTCGACCATGACGGTGAAGTCGGTGACCGCCGGGGAGTAGACCGCGCCGCCGGCGCAGGGCCCCATCACCAGCGAGATCTGCGGGATGACCCCGGACGCCCGGACGTTCCGGAAGAAGATCTCCCCGTACCGGCCGAGCGACACCACGCCCTCCTGGATGCGGGCGCCGCCGGAGTCGTTGATGCCGATCACCGGGCAACCGATCTTCATGGCGAGGTCCATCACCTTGACGATCTTCTCGCCGAAGACCTCGCCGAGGGAGCCGCCGAAGACGGTGAAGTCCTGGGCGAAGACGCACACCTGCCGGCCGTCGACCGTGCCGTAGCCGGTCACCACGCCGTCGCCGTACGGGCGGTTGCGCTCCAGTCCGAAGGCGGTGGACCGGTGCCGGGCCAGCTCGTCCAGCTCGACGAAGGAGCCCTCGTCGAGCAGCATGTCGATCCGCTCGCGGGCGGTCTTCTTGCCCCGGGCGTGCTGCTTCTCGACCGCGCGCGCCGACCCGGCGTGCACCGCCTCGTCGACCCGGCGCTCCAGGTCCGCCAGCTTGCCGGCAGTGCTGTGGATGTTGGTCCCGGTCTCGGTAGTCACCCAGGGAATATAACGATGGTTCAGGTGGGAGCGTCTGTGTAGTACGCCTCAACGCCGGCACCGGTCGCCGCCGTAGGCTGACGGAATGCCGGGCTCCCCGTACACCGATCTGGACCGACCGCCGCTGTCGGCGGCCCGGCTGCGGCGCGCGCTGGTCGCGCCGAACGGACCCTGGGCCCGCCTGGAGCTGCACGCCGAGACGGGCTCCACGAACGCGGACGTGTCCGAGGCCGCCGCCGCGGGCGAGCCGGAAGGGCTGGTCGTGGTCGCGGAGCGGCAGACCGCCGGGCGGGGTCGGCGCGGTCGGATCTGGCAGTCGCCGCCGCGCGCGGGCATCGCCACCAGCGTCCTGCTGCGGCCCGGCGAGGCCGCGCCGGACCGTGGGTGGGCGGCCGTCGCACCCACGGGGTACGGCTGGCTGCCGCTTCTCGCGGGCGTCGCGCTGGTCGAGGCGGTGGCCCGGCTGGCGGAGCTGGACGCCGCTCTGAAGTGGCCCAACGATCTGCTGATCGGCGACGCGAAGTGTGCCGGTGTGCTGGCCGAGGCGGTGCCGGGGCGTTCGCCGGCCCAACCGCCCGCCATCGTCCTCGGCATCGGCCTCAACGTGACCCTGCGGGCCGACGAGCTGCCGGTGAACCCGACCGGGTTGCCGGCCACCTCGCTGCAACTGGCCGGCGCGGCGGCCACCGACCGGGATCCGCTGCTCCGGGCGCTGCTGCGCTCGGTGGCGGACTGGTACGACCGCTGGCGCACCGCTGGCGGGGACGCCCAGGCGAGTGGCCTGCGGGACGCCTACCTGGAGTCCTGCGCGACGATCGGTCGCGAGGTACGGGTCCTGCTGCCCAACGGCGAGACCCAAACCGGCACCGCAACCGGAATCGACGCCGACGGCCAACTCCAGCTGAAAACCCCCACCGAAACCCGATCCATCGCCGCCGGAGACGTCCTCCACCTGCGCTAGCCCCCCTGCGCTAGCCCCCTGCTCGCGGCGATCTTGCACTTTCTGTCGTGGCGTACCGGGCTCAAGGCCGCGTAACGGTGACCGAAAGTGCAAGATCGCGGAAGCTCGGGTGGGGCCGCGTGGCGGATGTCGCCGAAGGGCTTTCGGGGTTTACGGTCGGCGCGTCGAAGAAAAGGCGTTGGAGGTTGTCGTGGCGTTCCCCGAAGACGTGCTCACGAAGGACGAGCACGTCGTGCTGCACCTACACCCGCACTGGAAGGCTCTGGTCCGGCCGATCCTGGTGCTGGTCCTCGCCATCGCCGCCGTGGTGGTCGGCGTGCTCCTGCTGCCCGAGAGTTCCGGCGGTTCGATCGCGTTGGCCGTGATCGGCGCGATCGGCCTGATCGCGGTTCTCTGGCTCGGTCTGTGGCCGTTCCTGGTCTGGCGTACCACCCATTACCTGTTCACCAACGAGCGCGTGCTGTTGCAGCAGGGTGTGTTCTCCCGGGACCGGCGGGACCTTCCGCTCACCCGGATCAACGACCACTCGATGAACCAGCACTTCTTCGAGCGGCTGCTCGGCTGCGGCACCCTCACCATCGAGTCCGCCGGCGAACGCGGCCAGTCGGTGCTCAAGGACGTACCGGGGGTCGGCCGGGTGCAGACCACCCTCTACGAACTGGTCGAGGCGCAGCACGACAAGCACTCGCTCGGCGACGGGGAGATGCGCGACATCCTCGCCGACATGCGCGAGGGCAAGCCGCTGCGCGACACCACGAGCTGAGCCGATCGGCGTTGACCACTCCGGCCCGAGGACGGGGTCGGAGTGGTCAGGCCTGCTCTGCCGTAGCCGGCTCCGCCGGAGCAGGAGCAGCAACAGGAGTCGGTTCGGTCGAGGACGGCCCGGCCTCGGGGTCTGTCTCGACCGGCCGTAGCGCGAACCAGCCGCGGAAGCGCGTCCGCAGCACCTCCTGCTCGGGCCGGTTGTCCGGGCCGAGGCGGAGCATGGTGCCGGTGAGGATGACGGTGCCGAGCCCGGCGCGAGCGTCCGAGGGGCGCGCGCCCATCACGTCGACCCGGACGGCGAGGCGGTCGCCGGCACGGACCGGGGCGAGCCACCGCAACTCCTCCAGGCCGGGGGAGGCGTCCGCCGCCGCGCGGGACAGCAGGTGATCGACGTACGCCCGCATGAACAGGCTGACCGTGTAGAAGCCGCTGGCGATGACCCCGCCGTACTGACTGGCCTCGGCCAGCTCCGGGTCGACGTGGTACCACTGCGGGTCGAAGCGCCGGGCGAAGGCCCGCATCTCGTCGCCGTCCACGGTCACCGTCCCGAGGTCGACGGTGAGTCCCGGGACGAGGTCCTCGAAGAACAGCTCGGCGGGCGCTCCGGTGCCGGAGCGGGAGACGGGAGCCGTCACCGGCGGGGTGCGCGACGCGTGCCGGCGTGCAGCTCCGCGGCGAGTTCCGCGTCCAGGTCGGCGGTCATCGGTCGCCCCTGCACGGGAGCGGCGCCGGTCGGGCCGGGTGTCGGGCCGGGCCGGTCGGCGGACTGCGCCTCTTCCAGCTCGGAGACCGATTCGGCCAGCTCGGCGACCGGGTCCATCTCGGCCATGGTGTCCCACTCGTCGCGCGGGATGTCGTGCCAGGTGGGCTCGGTCTTCGTGTCGTCCTCGTCCGGCGTGACGGGCTGGAAGACGAAGGTCCGGTAGGACCAGAAGCGGAACAGGGTGGCCAGCAGGACACCGGCGGTCTTCGCCACGTTCAGCGCCAGCAGGCCGTGTACGCCGAGGCCGTACTTGGCCGCCGCGACCGCGCCCAGTTCGATGAGCAGGCCGGCACCGTTGAACAGGAAGAACAGGACGTACTCCCGACGAAGCGCCGATTTCGGGCGATCCCGGTACGTCCAGTGGCGATTCATCAGATACGACGTGATCGTGGCGACGATCGTCGCGATCACGGTCGCCTTCAACTGACCGTTGACGAAAACGGTAAGTGCAAGGACATTGAACACCGCGTAATTGATGACGGTGTTGATGCCGCCGACGATGCCGAATTTGAGCGCCTCGTGGATGAACTTCTGCCAGCGCTCAGGCAGCAGACGGACAAGACGCATGCGAAACACCTTAGGGCAGTCGGTAGAGCCGGCGGTCACCGGCCGGACGAGGTGGGCGGCAGGTCACGCCCCGTGATCCCGGTCGTCCTCCACCTGCGGAACGACCGGAGTTCCCGCTTCGACGAAGACGAACCGCCGGTAGGACCAGAATCGGAACAGCGTCCCGAGGCCGGTGCCCACGACGAAGCTGGCGATGTTGTCGGCCAGTTGGGTCTGGAAGACGGCGGGCCAGATGCTGCCGAGCCCGTAGCGGCTGATCGCGAGGCATCCCACCGCGATCCCCAGGCCGACAGCGTTGAAGAAGAAGAACAGCGCGTACTCCCGCGCCGGGTTGCTGCGCTGGCGGTGCCGCCAGGTCCAGAAGCGGTTGCCCAGGAAGGCGAAGGTCGCGGCGATCACGGTCGAGATGGTCTTGGCCGTCACCTGCTCCATGCCGCGCGCCGTCGTCAGGTAGTTGAAGAGCGCGAAGTCGACGAGGAAAGCGATCCCGCCCACCGTGGCGAACTTGCTCAACTCGCGCACGAGGTGACCGAAACGGTCGACCAGTGCGCGGACCAGACCCGGTCGGGTCTGCCGGGGGCCCGGTTGCTCCCCGGTCATCGTGGCGGCCACGGGGCGAGCCTACCGGCTGTGGACGCGTCGGCGGGGGAGCAACGGCGAGGGGGACATCGTCGCCTATGGCGGCCCTGTCAGCCGGTGTGCCGCCGTTGAACGCAGCGTAACCAGAAGGGAGGACTGACGCGGCTCGGAACGGGAATCCGCGAACCGGTCGGCAGGGTGGGTTGACGGCCCGACCGCAACACGCGTCGACCGGGGGTGCACAACAAGATTTGCGTGAAACTGCGCAGGAAAGCGGGTATCAGATCGTGATGCCGCAGCGTGGCCGTACCTTGTGCAGTTCTTCACAACCAGTCCCACTGACTCGGAAGGCTGCCCGGTTTACGCTGAGCCCAATCCCAGGTTTCCACGAAGGCGGCGCTTCGCGTCGCTGAGACTCGTGCATCCCATAGATCGGTCAGCGTCGACCACAAGGAGATGTGTCATGGTTGCTCCGGCTGTAGTGCGGGGTATCGATCAGGCCCCGACGTCCCACCCGAAACTGCTTGCCTGGGTCCGTGAGGTCGCGGAACTGACCACCCCCGACCGGGTCGTGTGGGTGGACGGGTCCGACGAGGAGTGGCGTCGCCTCACCGATGAGCTGGTCGAGGCCGGCACCCTCATCCGGTTGAACCCGGAGAAGAAGCCGAACTCGTTCTACGCGCGCACCGACCCGTCCGACGTCGCACGGGTCGAGGAGCGCACCTACATCTGTTCCGTCGACGAGGCGGACGCCGGCCCCACCAACAACTGGATGGCGCCGGCCGAGATGAAGCGGACGATGACCGAGCTGTACCGCGGATCGATGCGCGGTCGCACCATGTACGTCATCCCGTTCGTCATGGGCCCGGTCGAGGCCGAGAGCCCGATGTTCGGCGTCGAGATCACCGACAGCCCGTACGTGGTGGCGTCGATGCGCATCATGACCCGGATGGGCGCGGCGATCCTCGAGGCGATGGGCGACGACGCGGACTTCGTGCACGCGCTGCACTCGATCGGCGCCCCGCTCGCCCCGGGCCAGCAGGACGTGCCGTGGCCCTGCAACGAGACCAAGTACATCTCGCACTTCCCGGAGACCCGCGAGATCTGGTCGTACGGCTCCGGTTACGGCGGTAACTCGCTGCTCGGCAAGAAGTGCTACTCGCTGCGTATCGCCAGCGTGATGGGCCGGGACGAGGGTTGGCTCGCCGAGCACATGCTCATCCTCAAGATCACCTCGCCGGAGGGCAAGGTCCACCACATCGCCGGGGCCTTCCCGTCCGCCTGCGGTAAGACCAACCTGGCCATGGTGGAGCCGACCATCCCGGGCTGGAAGGTCGAGACCATCGGCGACGACATCGCCTGGATGCGGTTCGGCCCGGACGGCCGGCTCTACGCGGTCAACCCGGAGTACGGCCTTTTCGGCGTCGCGCCCGGCACCGACTGGAAGACCAACGCCAACGCCATGCGCACGCTGGACCGCGGCAACTCGGTCTTCACCAACGTGGGCCTCACCGACGACGGTGACGTCTGGTGGGAGGGCATGGGGGAGCCCCCGGCGCACCTGATCGACTGGAAGGGCAACGACTGGACGCCGGAGAGCGACAGCCTCTCCTCGCACGCGAACAGCCGGTTCTGCACCCCGATCACGCAGTGCCCGATCCTCGCCGACGAGTACTTCGACCCGAACGGCGTACCGATCGACGCGATCCTCTTCGGTGGCCGTCGCAAGGACACCATCCCGCTGGTGACCGAGGCCCGCGACTGGGTGCACGGCGTCTACATGGGCGCGACGCTCTCGTCCGAGACGACGGCCGCCGCGTCCGGCGCGGTGGGCGTGGTCCGCCGTGACCCGATGGCGATGCTGCCCTTCATCGGCTACCACGCGGGCGACTACTTCCGGCACTGGATCGAGATGGGCAAGGGCACCGACGGCGACGAGGCCAAGCTGCCGAAGATCTACTACGTCAACTGGTTCCGCAAGGACCCGGACGGCTCGTTCCTGTGGCCGGGCTTCGGGGAGAACTCCCGGGTGCTCAAGTGGGTCGTCGAGCGGATCGAGGGCACGGCCGACGCGGTCGAGACCCCGGTGGGCATGGTGCCGGCGCAGGACGCGCTCGACGTCGAGGGGCTGGACATGACTCCGGAGGACGTCCGGATCGCGCTGAAGGTCGACCCGGACGAGTGGCGCAACGAGCTGCCGATGATCACTGAGTGGTTCGAGAAGTTCGGTGACAAGCTGCCCGGCGTGCTCTGGGCCGAGCTGGACGCGCTGCGTGCCCGGCTGGACGCGGCGCAGCCCCAGCGCTAGGTGTGAACATCGCCCGCCGCGGGCAACAACGGATCCCATGAGGACGGCCGCCGAGACCGAGGTCCGGCGGCCGTCCGCCGTCCGGGCGCTCACCCTCCTGTTCGCGACGACAGCGGCGGCCACCGTCGTGGTCGAGCTGCTCAATTGGTGGTACGCCCCGGAGCAGGGCTTCGGTCTGGCCGTCCGCACCGGCTGGGCCATGCTGCGCTCGTTCGGCTTTCTGCTGCTGATCGGGCACGTGCGCAGGGGCCGGACGGCGGCCCGCCCGTTCGGGTTGATCCTCGCGGTCACCACGATCTTCGCCGTCGGCCGGCTGATCGTGCCCCGGCAGGCAGTGCCGCCGCTGCCGGGACTGCTCGGTTTCGCCGCGCTCACCGCGCTGTGTGTGGCGGTGGTCTGGCTGCTCTACCGCTCGTCGGCGCTCGCCGGGCACCTGGTTCGGCACCGGCCCCGACTGGTCATCGACAAGACCGGCATCTCGTGGCGGGAGACGCCTCCGCGCCGGCCGCAGGCGAGCGCGTGGTTGTTGACCAGCCGCGTGGCGGCGTTCACCTATAGCCCGCTGATGCTGGTGCCGGCGCTGGTGGCCGGGGGCGCCATCCTGGACGATCGCCTCTCCGCGGTGCCGGCCGTGCTGTTCTGGTTCGGCGCCGGCATCGCGGCCAGCTACGCCGTGCTGTTCTGCACCGCGTTCCTGATGCGCGGCAAGGACTGGGCGCGGACCCTGCTGGTCGTCGTCACGCTGGGCGTACTCGCGGTGGACCTGCCGCTGTGCTGGTGGCTGCTGGGCCTGGACGGCCTGATCCGCGACGGCGCCCCGCTGGTGGCCGCCGCAACCCTGACCCTCTACGGCCTACGCCGGGCGGCGCGGGCGTCCGACGCTGCCATCCCCGTCTGAAAGCCCGCGCGAGGCATTGGGGCTGGCGGGGTTGGCCGGATATGGACCGTCGCCCCCGTACCCCCAGCGGCAGCGCGCGGTCGGGGCCCCTGCCCTGCCCCATCCATGGGGCAG
This sequence comes from Micromonospora sp. CA-246542, assembly GCF_050942905.1. NCBI lineage: Bacteria > Bacillati > Actinomycetota > Actinomycetes > Micromonosporales > Micromonosporaceae > Micromonospora > Micromonospora sp. CA-246542. The sequence continues at coordinate 892,970 of NZ_CP192040.1, forward strand.
CCCGACAGGCAGCGCACCAGACGGCACGGGTGCCGGTGCGAACCCGCCGGTCCGGGCGACAGGTCACCCGGTCGCGCCCGGGGGTGCGGGTGGTGGGTGCGCACCCTTTGCTCTGCTTCAACGGGCGCAACACCTGGCGTCCGGTAATCGGACGCAGAGTGTTGCGTGGGGGGAAGCAGAGCAAAGGACCAAGGGGAGGCCGGCGGGCGGCAGCGCGGCAGCCGTGTGGGCGGGTGGCAGCCATGCGGCAGTGCGGCGGCCGTGTGGGCGGGCGGTCAGGGGGCAGGATGGCGGGTGACGTCGGTCACCGTGGCCGGTGTCGACGGCCCAGGTGATCGCCGGGCGGGACGGGTACGAGCCGTGCCGCCCCGGTCGGAGGGAGGCGCGCGGTGAGCGACGAGTTCGACGTGGTGGTGGTCGGTGCCGGGCCGGCCGGGGCGGCCGCCGCCCTGACGGCCCGCCGGGCGGGTGCCAGCGTGTTGCTGCTGGACCGTGCCGACTTTCCCCGGGACAAGGCGTGTGGCGACGGGATCGCCGCGCATTCGGTGGACGTCCTCACCGAGTTGGGCGTGACCGAGGCGGTGGCCGGGTACGCCCCGCTGCCCGCGCTGCGGATGGTCGCGCCGGGCGGCCAGGCGGTGGCTCGGGCGCTGCCCCGGCCGGCGTACACCGTGCCCCGGAGGTCTTCGACGCGCGGCTGGTGGCCGCGGCGGTGGCCGCCGGCGCGCAGCTGCGTCGGCACAGCGTCCGGCGGGTCCAGCCGCGTGGCGACCGGGTGGTGCTCGACGGCGAGGTATCCGGCCGGGTGGTGGTGGGCGCAGACGGCGCCGGGTCGGTGGTGCGCCGGGCCCTCGGCCACCCCGTCAACCCCGACCGGCACCTCGCGCTGGCCATCCGTGGGTACGCGCCCGCGCTGCCCGGCCCACCCGAGCAGCTCATCGTGACCTCCAAGGCGCGCTGGCCCGCGTACGCCTGGTCGTTTCCGATCGGCGACGGGCGGGCGAACGTCGGGTACGGGGAGGTGCTGCGCGGCGAGCCGCTGAGCCGCGCCTACCTGCTGGATCGGTTGGCCGCCCTGCTGCCCGGCACCGACCTGTCGACGGTGACCGCGTTGCGCGCCCACCATCTGCCGCTGTCCACGCACCGGCCGGCGCCGGGTCGGGACCGCACCCTGCTGGCCGGCGACGCCCTGTCGCTGATCAATCCGTTCACCGGGGAGGGCATCTTCTACGCGCTGCTCTCCGGGGCGTTGGCCGGGGCCGCTGCGGCTCGCGAACCGGAGGCGGCGGCTCGCCGCTACGCCGCGGGTCTGAGTCGCCGCCTCGGCACACATCTGCGCCACAGTTCGGTGGCCGCCTGGCTGGCGCGGCGGCGACGAGTGGTCGACGCCGCTGTCCGCGCGGCCCGTCGGGACGACCGGGTGTTCGACGACGTGGTCGAGTTGGGGCTTGGCGACGGGCGGCTCACCGCTCGTACGCTGGGCATGATCGGCATCGAACTGTCCGGCGGGGATCGCCCTCCGAAGGGGTGATCCGGCGGGCGGGTCGCTACGCTGCTAGGTGATGACGCTGCGGAACCTTATCTACTCCGTGTACGAGCGCCGGCTCACCGCGAAGCTCGCGGGCAAGCCGGTGCCCCGGCACGTCGGGGTGATGTGCGACGGCAACCGCCGGTGGGCCCGCGAGATGGGCTACGTCGACCCGAACGACGGGCACCGGGTCGGCGCCGCGAAGATCAAGCACGTCCTCGGGTGGTGTGACCAGGCCGGTATCGGCCACGTCACGCTCTACCTCCTCGCCACCGACAACCTGCGGCGCCCGGCCAGCGAGCTGGACCCGCTGCTGCAGATCATCGAGGACCTGGTGGTGGAGCTGGCGGAGGAGGGCAACCCCTGGCGGTTGCGCATCGTCGGCGCGCTCGACCTGCTGCCCGCCCAGACTGCCGCGGCGCTCAAGGGCGCCGAGGAGCGTACCCGGGACCGCAGCGGCGGCGCGGAGGTCAACATCGCGGTCGGCTACGGCGGCCGGCGGGAGATCACCGATGCCGTCCGCTCGCTGCTGCTGGAGCACGCGGCAACCGGCGGCACCCTGGAGGAGCTGGCCGAGGTGCTGGACGTCGAGCACATCGCCGAACACCTCTACACCCGTGGCCAGCCCGACCCCGACCTGGTCATCCGCACGAGTGGGGAGCAGCGACTGTCCGGGTTCATGCTGTGGCAGTCCGCGCACTCGGAGTTCTACTTCTGCGAGCTGAACTGGCCGGACTTCCGGCACATCGACTTCCTGCGGGCACTTCGCTCGTACGCCACCCGCCAGCGCCGCTACGGCGCTTGAGGGCCTCAGGGCAGCTGGTCCAGGGCCCGGGTCAGGAAGTCCCCCAGCGCGGCCGGTGACTCGATGGTCAGGTCGGCCGCGTCGGCCACCTCCTGGCCGGTCTCCGGGTTGGCCACGGCCACACAGACACCGAAGAAGTCCGGGTCGCCCTCGGCGCGGGCGCGCAGCGCCGCGAACGCCTTGATGTCGGAGACGTCGTCGCCGAAGTACCAGGCGCCGCTGGCGCTCTGGACCACCTCGCCGATCACCATCCCCTTGTCCCGGTCGACCGGTGGCTTGAGCTCCAGCACCATCCGACCGGCCTGCACCCGCAGCCCCAGGCGGTCGGCCTGCGCCTGACCCCACTGCTGCACCGTCGCACCGAGCTGCGGGGCCGTACGCCAGTGCAGCGCGACGGAGAGCCGCTTGAACTCGACGAGGGCGCCGGGCGGCAGCTCCTCCCGAGCCAGGTCGGCCAGCTCGGCCATGGTGGGCACCCAGGGTAGGGCGGTGGGCTCGGTGACGGTCTCGCCACCGGAGTGGCTGTGCTCCAGGCCGTAGAGGCCGTACAGGTCCACGCCACTAAGCTCGCCGAGGCGGTCGCGGAGGAACTCGACGGGCCGCGCGGAGACGATCGCGATCCGCTGCACCACCGGGGCCAGCGCCTCGATCGCGGCGAGCGCGTTGGGCGCGGGACGGACCGCCGTCGGATCGTCGTCGACGGGCGCGAGTGTGCCGTCGAAGTCGAAGAAGAGCACGGTCCCACCGGCCCGGCCGGCGGTTATCTGCCATGCCTGGTCGGCGTTCAACGGGGTCCTTGGCTGGTGGTTGCCCAGATTCAACGGCGGCACGCGCGTCAGCGTACCCCGGCGTTGGAGGCTCATTCCTGGCCGAGCGGACCCACTCGGCGGCGCTCGGTCAGCGTTCGGCGGCCCCTCGTCCACGGCGGCCGAACGGCACCACCGCCGCCTCCTGTCCGTGGCTGAGCAGGTAGCCCTCCACGAACCCGGTGTTGCGATCCCCGGTGTGGGTCTCGATTTCGTTGAGGCGCGCCACCAGGAACTCGGTGAGCGCGCTGATCCGGTCGTTGAGCCGCTCGTGCAGTTCCGCGACGACGGCCAGGATGACCGCCGTGCCGGCGCTGGTGAGCGCGAGAAGGTTGACGAGCAGCGGCAGCTGCCCACCGTTGACCGCGAGGGTCACCACGTTGCCGGTCGCCCACAGTGTCATCGACACCGTGGCGACCACGACTCCCCACCACTTCAGGGTCATGGACAGACCCCTCCTTCTGTCCCGCAGGGCTAGGTTCGGCCTTGTCCCGTCCCCCCGCCGATGACGAGCCCAAGCAGTACGAATAGGGACGCTAGCGTGCCCGTTCCTGCCCCGGAGCGAAACGAATGAACCTGACCAGGCGTTCTTTCGCCATCTGAGGAACTACCCGGCCTGATTGCCTCTTTTTCGGACATCGACCGGCAACGTTGGGCGGTATGCGAGGTATCTAATGGTTTCGCGGATGTGGAACTTCTCCGCGTCCGACACGTTCGGGTCGACCAGGCGGCGCAGCAGGGCCTCCACGTCCGGGTCCATCGGAGGGGCCGGCTGTCCGGCGCGGGGGCCGCTGGCGGTGCGGTCCCAACCCAGCGCGGCGAAGGCGGCGGCGGGGTTCAGTCCCAGGCCCTCGCAGAAGGCGACCACCCGTTCGGCCTCGGGGTCGCTGGCCCAGTCGCCCCGGACCCACCGGTTGATGGTCTGCCGGGAGACGCCGGTGCGCCGTGACACCTCGGTGCCGCTCCAGGCGCGCGTGGCCCGCGCCTCGTCGAGGGCGCGCCGAACGAAGGTGGCGAAGGCGATTTTTCGCGCGTTGGCCGTCTCGGTCACCCCGTGACGGTACGACCACCCGTCGGCGGGTGTTTGCCCAGGCACGCTGCTGTCACGCGGACGTGACGGCGCTCTCGGATTCGTAACCAACGATCCAGCGCCGCTTTCGAGGGGTGTCACCCGGGCAGAATAGATGCCCGTCGTGGCGAATGTAAGGGGACGAAAAGCTGATACTGTCACGCTCATGGGACAATCTACGGTGTGTCACGTGCATGAGACGACTGGTGCTCACATGCGTCATGCCCCCGGTGCCGAGGGGGTGTGGTGACCGAGCTCGCCACCCGAGCCCAGGCCTTCGGGCTGATCGCCGAGGGAGTGGCAGCGGGGCTGAGTGCCCCGTGGCGCCTCTACCTTGCCCGAGGTTGCCGATACCTGTCGCTGAGCGTCGGCGACCGCACCGAGTGGAACGCCTGGCGTACCCACCTCGGCTGCCCCGAGTTGAGCGTCCGGGTCTACGACGCCGGCGGGGAGATCCGTCGATCCTCGGTCGCCGAGGTCGTGCTGGACGGCTGTCGGATCACCGTCGAGCTGGTCGAGGAGGTCAGCACCGACGACCTGGACCGGCTGCTGGTCGCGGACCCCACGGCCGACCCCACCACGGTCGAGCCGGAGGAGCGATGAGCCGGCGTCCGGGCCGGGCGGGGGGCGCCCGATGAGCCCGTTCCTCGTGGTCTTCCTCGTCCTGGTGCTCGGTGCCACCAGCTACGCCGCCGGCCGCCTGCACGGCCAGCTCAGCTACCGCATCGGCTATCGCTTCGGCTACCGCCAGGGTTACTTCGACGGGGACCGGGGCGCCTGGAACCGCCGCCGTCGCGACGCCCAGGCGGCGATCGCCTCCGCGTTGTCGGTCGCCTCCCCGGGGGCCGTCCGCTCCGCCGGCACGGTCGTCCGCCCCGACGCGGTGGCCCGCCCCGGCACCACCTACACCGGCTCGTCGTTCACCGCGCCGGCCGCCCCGATCACCGGGCGGCACCCGACCGGCACGCTCGTCCGACGAACCGGCTGAGCCGGCTGGCGGGTCGCCCCCGAGCGTCCCGCCGACCGGCCCGCGGGAACGCGGTGCGTCGTCCGTGGCGGACACGCACCGTCGGGGCCACGTCAGACCGGTGACGGCGGCCCCGCCGGCCGGGATGCGCGCAGGGGGCATGCATCCCGGCCGGCTCGCCGCGCCCTGCCGCCACGTTGACGGACACGCGCGTCGTCCCGCGCCGGCTCGTCCGTTCGGCGCTGTTCACACGGCCGTCTCCGGAGATCCACGATCGCCCCTAGCCGGGACGGTCCTGCGCCGCTAGCGTCTAGGCATGGCGCGGGGTTCTCCCGAGCCAGCCGGTCCACCCGGATCTGCGACCTCGCGCACGGGGTTCCGCATCCGACCCCTCCGGGCACCGGACGAGGCGGAAAACGGGTGGCCGGGTGCCCATCCGTCGGAGCAGGCCTGTGACGACTCGCCGTACCACCGCCGGTGCCGACCAGACCCCGGCCGCGACTGCCACGACCCGCCGCGCCGCCCGGAGCCGCCGTGCGGCGGACGCCGCGCCGGCCGAGAACAAGGAGCCCCGACCAGCGGGGCAGGCCTTCGTTCTCGACACCTCTGTGCTGCTGTCCGACCCGGCGGCGTTCCACCGCTTCGCCGAGCACGAGGTGGTGCTGCCACTGGTGGTCATCACCGAGTTGGAGGGCAAGCGGCACCATCCGGAGCTGGGCTGGTTCGCCCGGCAGTCGTTGCGGATGCTCGACGAACTGCGCGTCCGGCACGGCCGCCTCGACCGACCGGTACCCGCCAACGACGCGGGCGGGACGCTGCGGGTGGAGCTGAACCACACCGACGACGGCGTACTGCCCCCCGGGTTCCGCACCGAGAGCAACGACGCCCGGATCCTGTCGGTGGCGCTCAACCTCGCCGCCGAGGGGCGGGACGTCACGCTGGTCAGCAAGGACATGCCGCTGCGGGTCAAGGCCGCCTCGGTGGGTCTGCGCGCCGACGAGTACCGCCACGGTCAGGCCAGTGACCCGACCTGGACCGGCATGTCGGAGATGGAGTTGAGCGAGGAGCAGATCGGCCAGTTGTACGCGGGCGAGACGCTCGACCTGGACGAGGCGGCCGGGCTGTCCTGCCACACCGGGCTGGTGCTGCACTCGGCGCGCGGTTCGGCGCTCGGGCGGGTGCTGCCCGACAAGTCGGTCCGCCTGGTCCGGGGCGACCGTGAGGCGTTCGGGCTGCACGGCCGCTCGGCCGAGCAGCGGATCGCCCTCGACCTGCTGCTCGACGAGACGATCGGGATCGTCTCGCTCGGCGGCCGGGCCGGCACCGGCAAGTCGGCGTTGGCGCTCTGCGCCGGCCTGGAGGCCGTGATGGAGCGTCGCCGGCACAAGAAGGTGATCGTCTTCCGCCCGCTCTACGCCGTCGGTGGTCAGGAGTTGGGCTATCTGCCCGGTTCGGAGTCGGAGAAGATGTCGCCCTGGGCGCAGGCGGTCTTCGACACGCTCGGCGCGGTCGTGCACGAGAACGTGCTGGAGGAGGTCACCTCGCGGGGCATCCTCGAGGTGCTGCCGCTGACCCACATCCGGGGGCGCAGCCTGCACGACGCCTACGTGATCGTGGACGAGGCCCAGTCGTTGGAGCGCGGGGTGCTGCTCACTGTGCTGTCCCGGATCGGGCAGGGGTCCCGGGTGGTGCTCACCCACGACGTGGCCCAGCGGGACAATCTGCGGGTCGGCCGGCACGACGGTGTGACCGCGGTGATCGAGGCGTTGAAGGGGCATCCGCTCTTCGCCCACGTCACGCTCAGCCGTTCGGAGCGGTCGCCGATCGCTGCGATGGTGACGGATCTGCTTGAGGACATCCCGCAGTGATGGGGGTTTCGTAGCCTTTCGTCCCTATTTTTAGTGTGGCGCAGGTCACAAATGGCGCGGTCGGTTTCCCATGTGCCTCACTGTGCGCGATGGTGTCCCACGAGCGCCCACGCACCACAGGCATCGCTGATGATCGCTTGCCCGAGGTCAGGGCGGCATCAGTGGCGATCGGTGCGTCGGCGCGACCGGCTCACCGGTCGGGGCGCTCACGGCACGGCCGAGGGCTGACGTGGCCCGGCGCCGCGCCGTGTCCTTGCCCCCGACGAAGGGACCACTTCGTGAGTCGGCTGTGGAGCCGGTTGGGTGCCCGTACGGCCGCTGTCGCGTTGCTCTCCGTGGGCGTCGCGGGTGGCTTCTACCTGGGCGAAGATCGGGAAACTCAGCAGCAGGGCCTGACCGCGCAGGTCGGCGTCGAGGTCGACCGCGTCGACCTCTCCTACCAGCGTGAGCGCCAGGCCAACCACCAGGTCGCGTTCGCCCGGCAGCGGGCCGCCGAGTACCAGGCCAAGCTGCGGGCGGCCCAGGCGGCCAAGGAGGCCGCCGAGCGGGCCCGCAGGGCCGAGGCCGCCGCCGCGTCGCGTAAGCGCGAGCGCGAGGCCGCGGAGAAGGCCGCCAAGCCGTACGACGGGCCGATCCCGGCGTCCTGCGCGGAGTACAGCGGCAACCGCAAGATCGGTTGTGCGCTGATGCTCGAGAAGGGCTTCGGCATCGCCGAGTTCCCCTGCCTGGAGAAGCTCTGGACCAAGGAGAGCGGCTGGAACCACAAGGCCGCCAACCCCATCGGCGCGTACGGCATTCCACAGTCACTGCCGGGCAGCAAGATGGGCACGGTCGCCGACGACTGGCGGACGAACCCGGCCACCCAGATCATCTGGGGCCTGGGCTACATCAAGGGCAAGTACAAGACGCCCTGTGGCGCCTGGACCTACTTCCAGAACAACAACCACTACTGACGACGTACGACGGCGGGGCGGGTGGGCGACCACCCGCCCCGCCGTCGCGCGTACCCCGGTCGGGACGTGAGTGGCGGTCGGCCCCTTTTGCTGATAGCAGTTGGGGGGTGAGCCTGCACCCGCCAAGCGGCGACCCTTTCCGGTTCGGCACCGAGGCGTTCTACGCCTCCCTCGGCCGGGCCTTCGTCGCCATGTGCGCGGTGGTCCCGTTCCTCTTCCTCATCGAGGCGATCGACCAGGGGCTCGCGTTCGGTCTGGACGCGACCGCCGGCATCATCCCGCACCGTATCGACGGCCTCGACGGTGTCTTCTTCTCGCCGTTCCTGCACCACGGCTTCGACCACCTCTACAGCAACAGCATCCCGCTGATCCTGCTGGGCACCTTCGTGCTGGCCGCCGGCGCGCGCCGGTTCCTGTGGTCGACCCTGGTCATCATCCTGGTCTCCGGCCTCGGGGTCTGGTTCACCGGCTCGCCCAACTCGGTGGTGGTCGGCGCGAGCGGGGTGATCTTCGGTTACCTGGGCATCCTGCTCACCCGCGGCATCGTCGAGCGCAGTTGGTGGAACTTCGCCGTCTTCCTGCTCGTCGGCCTGCTGTACGGCTGGCAGCTCGTCGGCATCCTCCCCACCGACGAGCGGATCTCCTGGCAGGGGCACCTGTTCGGGCTGCTCGGCGGCGTGGTGGCCGCGATCCTGTTCCGTCGCCGTCGGCCCATGGTGGACGGTCCGGACTACTCGGGGTCGACCCTCAGCCTGCCCTGACGCGCTCGTCGGCGCGCCTCTGGGACATGCTTGCCCGACCGCTGTGCCCCGCCTACCGTCGAGATCAGCACGCGTTGATCCGCGAGCGGAAAGCGACGGTACGCCATGCGCGAGGTCGATGTCGCCGTGATCGGGGCCGGTCCCGCCGGTCTCTTCGCCGCGTACTACGCGGGGTTCCGGGGCCTGTCCGTGGCGGTGATCGACGCGCTTCCCGAGCCGGGCGGCCAGGTCACCGCCATGTATCCGGAGAAGCTGATCCTCGACGTGGCCGGTTTCCCCGCCGTCAAGGGCCGTGACCTGGTCGCCAACCTGGTCGCCCAGGCGGCGCCCTTCGCTCCGCGGTACCTGCTCGGCACGCGGGCCGAGAAGCTGTCGTACACCGATGACCGGCCGGTGCTCGGCCTGGCCGGCGGTGAGCAGCTGGGCTGCGGCGCGGTCGTGGTCACCGGCGGGCTCGGCAGCTTCAGCCCACGGCCGCTGCCCTGCGCCGACGGCGCCCCCGGTGCCGGCATCGTCTACTTCGTGACCGACCCGGCGGAGTTGACCGACCGGGACGTGCTCATCGTCGGCGGCGGCGACTCCGCCTTCGACTGGGCGCTGGCCCTGCAACCGCTGGCCCGCTCGGTGACCCTCGTGCACCGCCGGGAGAAGTTCCGGGCGCACGCCTCGACGGTCGCCCGGGTGCTGTCGCTGCCGGTGCGGGTGATCGTGAACGCCGAGGTCACCCGCCTGATTGGGGACGCCACGGTGACCGGCGCCGAGGTGACCGTGCGCGGCGGCGCGGCCGAGACCCTTCCGGTGGACACGGTGGTCGCCGCCCTCGGCTTCACCGCCGACCTCGGCCCCCTCGCCGAATGGGGGCTCCGGCTCGACCGCCGGCACATCGTGGTGGACAGCGCGATGGCGACGAACCTGCCGCGGGTCTTCGCGGCCGGCGACATCACCGAGTACCCGGGCAAGGTGCGCCTGATCGCCACCGGCTTCGGCGAGGCCGCCACGGCGGTCAACAACGCGGCGGTCGCCATCGACCCGGGCGCGCACCTGTTCCCCGGGCACTCCTCCGACGCGGGCTGACCGTCGGTATCGCACACTGACCGGTCCGTGTCCGGATCGAGACGGATCGAATGGACCCTGAGGTGATGACGGGGACCGGGAAGGCACGTGATGGCGCGCCCACGACGCTGGCGTGGCTCTGCCATCCGACGACCCTGCTCGCGCTGGTCCTGCTGGTCCTCAACGACCGTCTGTGGAAGGCGGCGTTTCCGGGGCTGGTGACGGGCAAGCTGAGCGACGTGGCGGGCCTGGTGCTCGCTCCGCCGCTGGTCGCGGTGCTGCTCACGCTGCTGGTGCCGCGGCTGCCGGCCCGCAGGGCCGCGCTGGTCGGCCTGGTCGCGGTGGGTGCCGGGTTCGCGGTGGTCAAATCCAGTGGGTACGCCGCTGAGCTGGCCTCCTCGGCCTGGACCGCGCTGGCGGGACCGTCACTGGTCCGGGCCGACCGGACCGACCTGTTCGCGCTGCCGGCGCTCGGCCTGGCGTGGTGGAGCTGGATCCGGGCCCGGGTGCGGCCGGTGCGGCACCGGACGGCCCGGCTGGTCCGACTGCTTGTCGTGTTGCCGCCGGCGGTGTTGGCGGTGGCCGCCACCAGCATGGCCCGCTACCCCTATGCGCTGGGCGTCACGACGCTGGACGGTGCCCCGGCGATCGCGGCCGGCATGGGCTCCGAGGGGAACTGGCCCGACGGCCCGGCCGACGGCGTGTGGTCGGTCAGTGACGACGGGGCGACCACCTGGCGAATCCCCACTGAGGCCGAGGTGCAACTACTGCGGGCCCAGGACTCCCCGCGCCGGCAGGCGTGCGCGCCGGACGAGCCCCGGCGCTGCTACCGGGTGGTCCCCGGGCACCTGCGGGTGGAGCAGAGCGACGACGCCGGAGTCACCTGGCAGATCGCCTGGGAGGTGTCGGACGAACGGCGCGAGGCGCTGGCCCGCCGATACCCGAGCCCGGACGACGTGCGTCGGCACTTCTCCTCCCGGGAACTGGCCGTCTATCCACACTCCGGCGGGGGCCACGAGGTGCTCGTCGCGAATGGTCGGGACGGCTTCCTGCGCCGCCTGTCCGACGGCGAGTGGCGGCGTGACGGCCACCTCGGCCCGTCCGACGGCAGTGTCTACCAGAGCGATCCGCCGGCTCTCGACGACGACGGGCTGGTGCAACGCGAGACGGATCTGCTACTCGCCGTCACGCTCGCGTTGCTGCTCGGCTGCGCGGTCACCGTGGTGGCCGGTCACCTGGCGATCCGACGTGGTGGAGGAAGCCGCTGGTGGGGAATCGCCGGTAGCCTGCCGATCCTGCTGGCCGCGCTCGTGCTGGAGTCCGTCTGGCCCCGTGGCGACGACACCGGCGTCGTGGTCGTGACGCTGTTCGTCATCCTGCCGTTGGGCGCTCTGGCAGTGACGGGCCTGCTCCTGGTCCCGTGGCTCGGCAGCGCTCCGGGCCGTTGGGTCGGATGGGCCGTCGGCAACCTCATGTTCACCGCGTTCCTGGCCGGACTGCCCCTCGCCGGCTGGCTGAACGGCACCCCAGGTCACGCCCGGGTGCCGGTCGCGCTGGCCCTGCTGGCCGCCGTGCCGGGCCTGCTACTGGCCGTCCGGCTCGCGAGGCTGGCCGACCCGGCCCGGGAAGAGAACCGGCGCGACTCGCCGCCCTACCCGCCCTACCAACCCCTACCGCCGCGGGTTGCGCCTTGATCGACTCGGGTTGTTGAAGATCGGGGCGTCGGAGGCGGTGGGACAGCGCGGTTTCCCTGAACCAGGGTGGGTCAAGCCGCCAACGGTCACGGCTGGGCGGCGGGTGGGGCCAGGGCGGCTATCAGCACGGCCACCAACGTCAGTGCGGCCCCGAGCAGGCTGTTCACGCTGGGATGCGAGGCCGCTGTGGGCAGCACCAGGTCCAGCAGCACGGCCCCCACGATCTGGCCGGCGATGGTGGCCAGGCCGAGCAGCAGCACACCTGTCGTCCGTACGATCGCGGCGGCGATCGCGATGAACACGATGCCGATCGGGCCGCCCAGGTAGAGCCACGGTTCGCTCGGTGCGTGACCGGTCGGCCAGCCGCGTACGACGATGTCGACCGTGAACGCGACCAGCAGGGTTGCCGTGCCCACGGCGAAGTTCACGAGCGTGGCGGTCAGCGCGCTGTCGGCCGCCGCCCGGACCTGCCCGTTCACCGCCTGCTGCCAGGCGATGCCCACACCGGCCAGCAGGGGCAGCAGCGCCAGCGCCAGCCCGCCCGGGTCGCCGAGCCGGTCACCGACCGCCAGGACGACCGCGAGCACCGTGAGCACCGCGCCGGCCAGGCGCTGTCGGGTGACCGGCTGCCGACCGGTCGGGCCGATGCCGGCGCGGTCCACGGCGAGGCTGCTGCCGGACTGGCCGGCCACGACCGCCACGGTGAAGACCGCCACCCCCAGCGAGCCGATGGTGAGCCCCTGCGTGGCCACCAGCAACGCCCCGCACATTCCCCCGAGGCACTGCCACGGGCGCAGCGTGCCGGCCGTGAGGGCCCGCCGTACGGCGAGCAGCCCTCGCCGCCCACCAGGGGTGGCCGGGACCAGCACCAGCAGTACCACCAGGCCCAGCCCGAACGAGACCACCGCGGCCGCGAAGCCATCGGCCAGGCGTACGCCCAGCTCGCCGTTGATCCGAGACTGCGCCGCCACCGCGACCCCGGCGACCGACGCCAGCGCGACACCGATGATCCGGCGGGTGGCTGGCAGGGTCGGCGGAGCCGCGGTGCCGGTGCCGCTCACTCCTGTTCGGCGAGCGGACGACCGTCGAAGTCGACCGCGGAGTAGAGCGCCAGCTTCTCCAGCCGGTGGTACGAGTCGATGACCCGGATGGTGCCGCTCTTCGAGCGCATGACGATCGACTGGGTGTACGCGCCGCCGGCCCGGTACCGCACCCCGCGCAGCAGGTCGCCGGAGGTGACGCCGGTCGCCACGAAGAAGCAGTTGTCCCCGGTGACCAGGTCGTCGGTGCCGAGCACCCGGTCCAGGTCGTGCCCGGCGGCGAGGGCCTTCTCCCGCTCCTCGGCGTCGCGCGGCCAGAGCTTGGCCTGCATGGCGCCACCCATGCACTTGAGCGCGCAGGCCGAGATGATGCCCTCCGGGGTGCCGCCGATGCCCATGAGCACGTCGACGTCCGACTCACCGCGGGCCGCCAGGATGGAGCCGGCGATGTCGCCGTCGGAGATGAACCTGATACCCGCGCCGGCCCGGCGGATCTGGGTGACCAGGTCGTCGTGGCGGCTGCGGTCCAGCACGCAGACGGTCACCTCGGAGACGTCGGTGCCCTTGATCTTGGCGATCCGGCGCAGGTTCTCGCTGACCCCGGCGTTGATGTCGATCACGTCGACGTAGGCGGGGCCGACCGCGAGCTTCTCCATGTAGAAAACCGCGCTGGGGTCGAACATCGCGCCTCGCTCCGAGACGGCGAGCACCGCGAGGGCGTTCGGCATGCCCTTGCTCATGAGGGTGGTGCCGTCCACCGGGTCGACCGCGACGTCCACCTCCGGGCCGGTGCCGTCGCCGACGTGTTCGCCGTTGAAGAGCATCGGGGCGTTGTCCTTCTCGCCCTCGCCGATCACCACGACACCGCGCATCTGGATCGAGTTGATCAGTTTGCGCATGGCGTCGACAGCGGCGCCGTCGCCGCCCTCCTTGTCACCCCGGCCGACCCAGCGGCCGGCGGCCATCGCCGCGGCCTCGGTGACCCGGACCAGGTCGAGGGCCAGGTTACGGTCGAGATCCTGTGGGATGCGGGTCCTGGTGTTCGTCATGACGGCTGCTCCTCCTCGCGACGGTGCGGGGACGGCCGGCGGCGAAGTGGCGTCGCTGCCGGCTTTGTCGCTGATCCTCACACGATGGCCGACCGAGCGCCGGTGCGGGGCGGTGATGGGCCGGATACCGCCGGTCGGGCGGCTGCGAAGATGGCAGGGTGGAACCCGCACAGCCTGCTGACCGCGTACCCGCCGACCAGACGCCGCCCGACGGCCAGCCGCCGGCCGACCTCCCGGACGCCCCCGGCGCCGGGCCCGCCGCGACGGGCCCGGCGGATCCGACGGCACCGACCACTGGCGAGCCGGCCCTGGTCGCCGACGAGGCGACACCCGTGGCCGAGCCGGGGCCGGCGGCCCGGCCGTCGCCGCCCCGGGCGGCCGCGACGGCGGGCAAGTCCGAGCGGTCACCCAAGGACATGGCGATCTCGCTGCTGGTGCTGCTCGTCCCGATCGCGCTGCTGCTGGCGTTCTACCGGGGTTTCCTGGGCGGGGACCAGGCCACCACCGTCGACCCCGCGCCGGCGTTCGAACAGGCGCGGTCCGCGAACACGTTCCCGGTGAGCGAGCCGCAGGGGCTCGGCTCCGGCTGGCGTACGGTCAGCGCCCGCTACCAGAGCGTCGAGGGCGGCGCGACGCTGCGGATCGGCTACCTGACGCCGGAGGGCAGGGGTGTGCAGCTCGTGCAGAGCAGCGTGCCGGCCGAGCGGCTGCTCCCGGCCGAGCTGACCGACCAGGGTCAGCCACAGGGGCCGACCGAGTTGAGTGGGCGCACCTGGCAGCGGTATACGGCCCGGGGGAACCAGCAGGCGCTGGCCCTGCTGGAGCCGACCCGTACGGTGCTCGTGATCGGTGACGCGCGGGACAACGAGCTGCGGGAGTTGGCCGGCGCGCTGCGCTGAGGAGTCCACAGTCGATGGGGCGCACGTTGCGGGGGTCGGTCCGGTACGCTCCCTCGGCTCGGTCCGGCGCGTACGCCGTGGCCGGGCCCTGTCCCCCTTTCGTGAAGTGAGAACTCAGTGAACATTCGACGGTGGAGCTTCGGCTTCCTCGCCGCCACCCTGCTCATCCCCGGCCTGACCGCGTGCAAGTCCGACGCTGCCGAGCCGGCCGCCGCCCCCAGCGCGTCCGCTCCGGCCGTACCGGCCGACCCGAAGGAGGCGTTGCTCGCCTCCACGAAGGAGATGGCCAAGGGCGACTTCACGTTCACCATTGCGGGCGCCGACCTGACCGGCGGTGGCCTGGTGCACAAGCCCAGCAACAGCGCGCAGTTGACCATGAAGATGGGCGACGCCTCCCAGGACGTGTCGATGGAGATGGACCTCATCTACATCGACTCGGAGAGCTGGGTGAAGATGGAGCTCGGCGGCGAAATGGCGGCCATGGTCCCCGAGCTGGCGAAGAACAAGGGCAAGTACCAGCACCTCGACAAGACCAAGGCCAAGGAGATCAAGGACTTCCAGCTCGACCCGGAGACGTTCGACCCGGTCGACAGCGAGACCCTGGTCAAGGGTGTGACCGAGGTGCAGAAGACCGGCGAGGGCAGCTACGCCGGCAAGATCGACATCAGCGCCTCCGCGGAGTCGGTCGCCCTCGACGAGGACGTGGTCAAGGCGCTCGGCGCGCAGGCCAAGTCGCTGCCGTTCACCGCCAAGCTGGACCCGCAGGGTCGCCTCACCGAGCTGGTCATCTCGGTGCCGGCCGCCGGCGAGACCGCCGCGCACGACATCAAGATCGGATACGCGGGCTACGGCGCCGGGACCGGCGCGCAGAAGCCGCCGGCGGACAAGGTGGTCGAGGCCCCGGCGGAGACGTACGAGATGTTCAAGTAAGCCGCACGGCGGGCCGGGGCGACCACGGGTCACCCCGGCCCGCTCTGTTCCGCACCGGTTGTCCGCAAACAACCGGACAACAAGGGTGATTGTCCGACGCGTCGACAGGGAACAAGAAGGGAGCGATCCGGGCGCGCCGCTCGGCCCGGATCGTGCGACGTGGCCGAAGGGCTGCCGCGTCGCCCGGTTTCCGGCGCCGACCAGGTCGTCGGGTGACCCCCTTGGGAGACACGTATGACTGTTCGACGACTGGGTGCCGGCCTGGTAGCCGCCGCCCTGTTCACGCCCGCCCTGGCCGCCTGCGCCGGTGGCACGACCGGCACGGCCGGGTCAACCGCGTCCCCGACGGTGAGCGCGTCCGGGGCGCCGAGCCAGTCCGGCGGTGCGCCGGTGTCCGGCGACGCCAAGCAGGCCCTGCTCGACTCCACCAAGGCGATCAGCGACGGCAACTTCCGGTTCACCCTCTCCGGCGCCGGGTCCACGGCCGAGGGGCAGGTGCACCAGCCGAGTCAGAGCGCCGCGATGAAGTTCGCCATCGGTGGCCCCTCCTCCGACCTGGCCATGAAGCTCGACGTGATCCACGCCAAGCCGGACAGCTGGGTGAAGTTGGAACTGACCGGTCCCACGGCCGACAGCCTGCCCGCGATCAAGCAGCTCAACCTGGGCAAGTACCAGCACCTCGACCAGGCCCGTATCAAGGGCAACAAGAGCCTCGGCTTCGACTTCGAGAAGGTCGACCCGGCCGGCAGCGCGGTGCTGACCCAGGGCATCACCGAGGTCCGCAGCACCGGCACCGGCACGTACGCCGGCACCATCGACGTCACCAAGGCCGCTGAGGCGGGCTCGCTGAACGCCGCCACGATCGCCGCGCTGGGCACCCAGGCGAAGACGGTCCCGTTCACCGCGAAGGTCGACCCGCAGGGCCGGCTGAGCGAGCTGGCGCTGCAACTTCCGGCCTCCGGCCAGACCGCGGCCCAGGAGATCAAGATGACGTACTCCGACTACGGCTCCGCCACCCCGGCTCAGAAGCCGCCGGCGGACCAGGTCGTCGAGGCGCCCGCCGAGCTGTACAGCCTGTTCAACTGACCGATCCCGGGTGGGGTGGCTCCGGCCATCCCACCCGACGATCAGGCGGAGGGGTCCTGGCGGGCGGCGTCGATCCGCGCCCGGGCACCGTCCAGCCAGCGCTGGCAGATCACCGCCAGCGCCTCGCCGCGCTCCCACAGCGCCAGCGACTCCTCCAGGGACGTGCCGCCGGCCTCCAGCCGCTCGACCACCGAAGCCAGTTCGGCGCGGGCCTGCTCGTAGCTGAGCCGCTCGTCCGGCCCGGCCTTCGTGTCGTCAGTCATCGCGTCCATCTCAGCACACCCCGGTCGGTGTCACCGCGTCGCCACGTCCCCGTCGACCGTCGCGGCCAGCTCGCCCTCGGCGAGGCGTACCCGTAGCGGGTCGCCCTTGCCGACCTCGGCCGCCGCCCGGACGACGTGCCCGTCGGCGCGCTGCACGATCGCGTACCCCCGGTCGAGCGTCGCGGCGGGGAGAGGGCGCGCAGTCGGGCGAGGGTGTGCCGCAGGTCGTCGTCGGCGGCCGCGAGCCGGTGGTCCAGGCAGCGCCCGGCGCGTTGACGCAGTGCGGCCAGCTCGGTCGCGCGGTGCTCCACCATCACCTGCGGCCGGGCCAGCACCGGCCGAGACCGCAGGCTGTCGAGGCGGTGCGACTCCCGGTCGACCAGGTTGCGCACCGCCCGCTGGAGGCGGTGCCGGGCCTGACCGATGAGGCGTACCTCCTCGGTGAGGTCGGGGACCACCCGCTTGGCCGCGTCGGTCGGGGTGGAGGCCCGCAGGTCGGCGACGTAGTCGATCAGCGGCGTGTCGGTCTCGTGGCCGATCGCGCTGACCACCGGGGTACGGCAGCCGAAGACGGCCCGGCACAGAGCCTCGTCGGAGAACGGCAGCAGGTCCTCGATGCCGCCACCACCCCGGGCGATGATGATCACATCGATGCTCGGGTCCGCGTCCAGGACCTTGAGCGCGTCCACGATCTGCGGCACGGCGGACGGGCCCTGCACGGCCACGTTGACCGTCCGGAACTCCACGGCCGGCCAGCGCCGCCGCGCGTTCGTCAGCACATCCCGCTCGGCGGCGGACGCACGGCCGGTGATCAGACCGATCCGGCCGGGAAGGAACGGCAGCCGGCGCTTGCGGGCCCGGTCGAACAGCCCTTCGGCGGCGAGCAGCTTCTTGAGTTTCTCCAGCCGGGCCAGCA
Organism: Micromonospora sp. CA-246542; assembly: GCF_050942905.1. Taxonomy (NCBI): domain Bacteria; kingdom Bacillati; phylum Actinomycetota; class Actinomycetes; order Micromonosporales; family Micromonosporaceae; genus Micromonospora; species Micromonospora sp. CA-246542. Next base: position 910,657 of record NZ_CP192040.1, read on the forward strand.
GCTCACCGAGACCCACCTGGCGGATCTCGTCGGCCCGCAGGCTCAACGTGCCCCGGGCGGCGTAGAACTCCGGCTTGGCGTGCAGCACCACCCGGGCGCCCTCGCGCAGCTCCGGCGCGCCGGCGTCGAGCACGTCACGGTTGGTGGTGACGGTCAGGCTCAGGTCGGCGGACGGGTCACGCAGGGTCAGGAAGACGGTGGTGGCCCCGGGACGGCGGCTGATCTGCGCCACCTGCCCGTCCACCCATACCCAGCCCAGCTTGGCGATCCACGCCCCGACCTTCTGCGAGACGACGCGAACAGGCCAAGGCTCCTCAGCGCTGCTCCTGCCCTCACTGCCCCCACCACCCACACCACTCACCCCCCAACCCTACGGAGGCCCCCGGTGATCAAGAAGTTTGCGTCACATCCGGGCGCGTTTCTGACGCGAACCTCTTGATCACCGGGATTTGGGCCCGGGTGCGGTGGAACGGTCGGCACGTAGGATGGGGGAGTGACTGATCTCCGGAGCGGTAAGCGCGTGCTTTTGGCCAAGCCTCGTGGCTACTGCGCGGGTGTGGACCGTGCGGTGCAGACCGTCGAGGAGGCGCTGAAGCTGTACGGCGCCCCGATCTACGTCCGCAAGCAGATCGTGCACAACAAGCACGTCGTGCAGACCCTGGAGTCGCAGGGCGCGATCTTCGTGGAGGAGAACGAGGAGGTGCCGGAGGGCTCGACCGTGATCTTCTCCGCGCACGGCGTGGCGCCCGAGGTCTACGAGCAGGCGCGGGAGCGTTCGCTGAAGGCCATCGACGCGACCTGCCCACTGGTCACCAAGGTGCACCAGGAGGCGAAGCGGTTCGCCGCCGAGGACTACGACATCCTGCTGATCGGCCACGAGGGGCACGAGGAGGTCGTCGGCACCGCCGGTGAGGCGCCCGCGCACATCCAGCTCGTGGACGGCCCGGACGGCGTCGACAAAATCACCGTGCGTGACCCGGAGAAGGTGGTCTGGCTCTCCCAGACCACGCTCTCGGTGGACGAGACCCTGGAGACGGTCGCCCGCCTCAAGCAGCGGCTGCCACTGCTCCAGTCCCCGCCCAGCGACGACATCTGCTACGCCACCTCCAACCGGCAGCACGTGGTCAAGGAGATCGCCCCGGAGTGCGACGTGGTGATCGTCGTCGGCTCGACGAACTCGTCCAACTCGGTGCGCCTGGTCGAGGTCGCCCTGGACGCCGGCGCCCGCGCCGGACACCTCATCGACTTCGCCCACGAGATCGACGACGCCTGGCTGACCGACGCCCGCACGGTCGGCGTGTCCTCCGGCGCGAGCGTCCCCGAGGACCTGGTCCGCGATGTGCTGGCGCACCTGGCCGAGCGCGGCTTCGCCGACGTCGAAGAGATCACCACCGCCAACGAACGGCTCACCTTCTCGCTTCCGCAGGAGCTGAAGCGGGACATGAAGGCCGCCGCGGCCCGCGGCTGACGAGCCGGGCTCCGACAGGACCGCCGCACGTCGACCACGCCACCGGCCGCGCGTCGCGCCACGGCCGCCCGCCGGCCAGTTCGCAGACGTCGCGGTGGAACGCCGGGCCCGTGCCGTACGTCGAAGACGGCATGAGGACCCTTCGGCTCGTCGTCCCCGCCCTGGTCGTCTGCGCGGCGCTGAGCGCCTGCGGTGAAACCGGCGGTCCCGCCACCCCGGCGGACCGTCGGCGACGACCGGGCAGCCCGCCTCCGCGTCGCCGAGCACCCCCGAGTCGCCCAGCACCCCCGCCCCGCCGATCAAGTCGCCGGGCGGGCCCACCGTCCCGCCGCCGGTCGGCGCCACCGAACTCACCGGCACGATCACCGCCGGAGTGGAGCCGAACTGCGTGCTCCTCGACGGGTACCTGCTGGTGGGCGGGCCCCGGGACGTGCTGACCGCCGGCGCCCAGGTGACCGTCACCGGTCGGGTGGAGAAGGGCACGATGACCACCTGCCAGCAGGGCATCCCGTTCGTCGTCGAGAGCGCCAACCGCCGTTAGGGAAACGGCCCCGCGTCAGCGGTCGGCGTCGTTTAGCAGCTCCGGGGCCTGCGGCTGGCGCGGGGTCAGCTCGACCTGGGCGGGGGCCGCCAGATCCTCGTCCGAGACGCCCAGCTCGGCGAGCTTGCGGGCGCTGACCAGCACCCGCGCCTCCAGTGAGCCGACCGCCCGGTTGTACGCGGTCACCGCGCCGGTCAGCGACGATCCGAGCTTGCCCACGTGGTCGCCGAGGGTGGCGAGCCGGCCGTACAGCTCCCGGGCAAGGGTGTGCACTGCCACCGCGTTGCGGGCCAGCGCCTCCTGCCGCCACGAGTAGGCCACCGTGCGCAGCAGCGCGACCAGGGTGGCCGGCGTGGCCAGCACGATGTTGCGGGCAAACGCGTGCTCCAGCAGCGTCGGATCGCGTTGGAGCGCGACGTCGAGGAACGGGTCGGCCGGTACGAACAGCACCACGAACTCGGGCGAGCTGTCGAACGCGGCCCAGTACGACTTGGCGGCCAGGGCGTCGACGTGCCCGCGCAGGTGTCGGGCGTGCGCGTCGAGGTAGGTGTCCCGGCCGCGCTCGTCGCGGGCCTCCATGGCCGTCAGGTACGCGTCGAAGGGCGCCTTCGCGTCCACCACCACCGACCGGCCGCCGTGCAGGCGTACCACCAGATCCGGGCGGACGACCTGGTCGTCGGTGGCGGCGGTCACCTGCTCGGAGAAGTCGCAGTGCTCCAGCATGCCGGCCGCCTCGACGATCCGGCGCAGTTGGTGCTCGCCCCAGCGGCCCCGCACCTGCGGCGCGCGCAGCGCGGCCACCAGTTGCTTGGTCTCGGTGCGCAGCTCGCCGGAGACGACGTTCATCGAGCGGACCTGCTCGCGCAGCTCGGCGTACGCGTCGACGCGGTCGTGCTCCAGCTCGGCCACCCGCTGCTCGTAGCGGCGCAGGCTGTCGTGCAGCGGCGCCACGGCCCGGGCCACCGCCTCCTGCGACTGGGCCGTCGCCTCGTAGCTCAGCGCCCGCATGGACTGCTCCAGCCTCCCCTCGCCCTCGCGGGTGGCCGTCAGGGTGGCGTCGAGCCGGGCGATGTCGGCCGCCGACCGGGACCGGGCCGCGTACCAACCCACCGCCCCGCCGGCACCGAGGCACACGACCACCACCAGCAACGTCGAGACGTCCATCACCGGAGCTTGCCAGACGGGTGCGACGTGACACCCGGGGGTACGTTCGTTGACATGGAAGCTCTGCTGTGCCTGCTGGTCGTCTTCGCCGCCGTGGTGGGTGCCGGCCTGCTCGCCTACTCCCGGTCCAACGCCCAGCGGCGTGTGGCGCTCGGCGACGCCCGCGCCGAGGCGCAACGGTGGTACGAGCGCCTCGGCGGCCAGTTGATGACCCTGCAGGGTGAGGAGCCCGCCGTGCGGCAGGCGCTCGCCGACGCGGGGGAGCGCTACAACGCGGCCGGCTCGCAGTTGGAGCAGGCGCGGACGCCGAACCAGTTCGCGCTCGCCCGGGAGACCGCGCTGGAGGGGTTGGCGTACATCCGGGCGGCGCGGACCGCGCTGGGCATCGACCCCGGGCCGGAGGTGCCGGCGCTGGCCGCCGCGCGGGGCGTCGGGCAGCTCACCAAGGAGCGCGAGGTCGACGTGCAGGGCCAGACCTTCCGGGCCGGCCCGCAGCCCGGCCGGGACACGCCCTACTACTACCCCGGCGGCCGGTACCAGGGCCGGCCGGTGCCGGCCGGTTGGTACTCGACGCCGTGGTGGAAGACCGCTCTGGGCGCGGGCGCCGGCGTGCTCGGCGGCATGCTGATCGCCGACGCGCTGTTCTCGCCGGCCTTCGCCGATCCGGGGTACGGCTACGACCAGGGCTACCAGGAGGGCTTCGGCGACGGCGCCGACTACGCCGGCGACCAGGGCGGCGACGCCGGCGACCAGGGCGGCGACTTCGGTGGCGGCGACCAGGCGGGTGACTTCGGCGGCGGAGACTACGCCGGCGGCGACTTCGGCGGCGGAGGTTTCGGCGGCGGCGACTTCGGCGGCGGAGACTTCGGTGGTGGCGATTTCGGCGGCGGCGACTTCTGACCCCGCTCGATCCGACGATCATGGAGTTGTGGTGGCCGCTTCGCCGCTGTTGGCGGCTTTTGTGGGGCACCACAACTCCATGATCGACCAGGCCTGATCGGCCTGACCGGCCGGGCCTGACCGGCCCGCTTTGGGGCTGGTTTTGTTCCTCTGGTCAGCCGGTGTTGCGCATGCCGGCGGCGATGCCGTTCACGGTGGTGAGCAGCGCCCGTTCCAGGGCCGTGCCGTCGCTGGGAGCGCGTCGACCACCCGGTGCGGTGGCGACCGCCCGGCCCGCCGCCCCGGACTCCCGGTACTGGCGCAGCAGCGCCACCTGGAGGTGGTGCAGCGGTTCCAGGTAGGTGTCGCGCACGGCCAGGGTGCGCTGGAGCACCGGGGAGTTCTCCAGCAGGGCCGGTGAGGCGGTCACGGCCAGCACCTCGCGCTTGGTCAGCTCGTACTCCTGCTCGATCTTCTCGAAGATCGGGTGCAGCTTCTTCGGCACGAGGGTCTCGACGTACCGGCGGGCGATGCTGAGATCGGTCTTGGTCAGCATCATCTCGACGTTCGACAGGAACGTGCGGAAGAAGTGCCAGTTGCGGTGCATCTCGGCCAGCACGTCCGCGTGTCCGGCCTCGCGGGCGGCGGCCAGGCCCGAGCCGACGCCGAACCAGCCCGGCACGATCTGTCGGGTCTGCGTCCAGCCGAACACCCACGGGATGGCCCGCAGCCCGGAAAGGCCGGCGCCGGTGTTGGGACGCTTCGCCGGCCGGGAGCCGATGTTCAGCGCGCCGAGCAGTTCGGTGGGGGTGGACGCCCAGAAGTACGCCGGCAGGTCCGGGTCCTCGACGAGCGACCGGTACGACCGGAACGCCGACTCGGACACCACGTCCATCGTCGCGTCCCAGCGTTCCAGCATCTCGGCCGGCTGCCGGGGCGCGGTGTGCAGCAGCGTCGCCTGGAGCACCGCCGCGAGGGTCAGCTCCAGGTTCTCCCGGGCCAGCGAGGGCAGCGTGTACTTGTCGGAGATGACCTCGCCCTGCTCGGTCACCTTGATCGCGCCGTCCAGCGTGCCGTACGGCTGGGCCAGGATCGCCTCGTGGGTCGGGCCACCGCCGCGCCCGACCGTACCGCCGCGACCGTGGAAGAGCCGCAGGTGTACGCCGTGCCGGGCGGCCACGTCACGCAGCGCGCGCTGGGCCCGGTGGATCGACCACTGGCTGGTGGTGATCCCCGCCTCCTTGTTGGAGTCGGAGTAGCCGAGCATGACCTCCTGCACGTCGCCCCGGGCCGCGACCAGCGCCCGGTACGCGGGCAGCGACAGCAGTTCGTCGAGGATCTCGCCGCCGGCGTTCAACTCGGCCGGGGTCTCCAACAGCGGCACGAAGCCGATGCGGGCCCGGCCGCTGTGCACGTCGACCAGTCCGGCCTCGCGGGCGAGCACCACGGCGGCCAGCACGTCGTCGACGCCCAGGGTCATCGAGATGATGTACGACTCGATGACCTCCGCGCCGAACCGGTCCTGCGCCTCGCGGATCGTGCTGAACACGTCGAACGTCTTGCGGGCCGACTCGGTCAGCGGGGTGTCCAGGGTGGACAGCGGCCGCCGGCCGGTCAGCTCGTCGGCGAGCAGCTTGGTGCGCTCCAACCGGCTCAACGCCGGGTAGTCCGGCACCTCGCCGACTGCCTCGTAGAGCTGGGTGAGCACCTCGTGGTGCTTCTCGGCGTGCTCCCGCACGTCCATCGTCGCCAGGTGCAGGCCGAACGCGGACACCGTACGGATGGTGGAGGCCAGCCGGCCGACGGCCGTGAGCTGCCCCGAGTTGCGGGCCAGCGACGCGCGCAGCAGGTCCAGGTCGGCGATCAGCTCGGCCGAGCCGCGGTAGTCCCGACCCGGTACGTGGGCCGTGCCCTGGCGCAGCCGCTGCCGGGTGTTGGCCAGCTTGGCCTTCACGCAGCGTGCCTTCAGCCGGTAGGGCTCCTCGGCGTTGACCCGGCGGAACCGGGGCGCCACCTCGGGCAGCGCGTCGAGGTCGGCGGCGAGGCTGGCGGAGAGGTCGAGCGACACCCCGCGCAGCCGGCGCGAGACCGAAACCTCGTTGATCAGGTGGTCCATCGCCTTCTCGGTGGCGGCAATGCCGTGTTCGTGCTGAATGGTCAGCACCTCGCGGGTGACCGCCGGGGTGACGAACGGGTTGCCGTCACGGTCGCCGCCGATCCAGGTGCCGAAGCTCAGCGGGCGGGCCGTCGGCGACGTCTCCACGCCGAGGGTGCGCAGCGTGTCGGCCAGGTCGTCGAGCACCTGCGGCGCGGCCTCGGCGTACAGGTCCCGCAGGTAGTAGATGGCGTTGCGGGCCTCGTCGGTCGGATCCGGCCGGTCCAGCCGCAGCTCGTCGGTCTGCCACATGAGGTCCAGCAGCTCGGCCAGCCGGCGGTTGGCCGGGCCCTCGTCGCTCGCGCCGTAGAGGATCGCGTTGGCGGTCTCGGTGTCCAGCTCGTCGGCGATGGCCCGCAGCTTCGACAGGATCGAGCGGCGGGCCGCCTCGGTGGGGTGGGCGGTGAAGACCGGCCGGACCGCCAGCCGGCGAGCGACGGCGGCGATCTCCTCGGCCGGGACGCCCCGCTCGGCGATCATCTTGGCTGCCTGGTCGAGCCAGCCGCCCTGTACGGCGCGGCGGCGGCGCAGGTCCCGTGCTCGGTGCACCTGCTCGGTGATGTTGGCCAGGTGGAAGTAGGTGGAGAAGGCGCGGGCCAGCTTGGTGCCGGTGGTCACGTCGAGCCCGCCGAGCCGCTGGGCGGCGGCGGGGACGTCGGAGCGTACCTGGGCGCGGATCTCCTCGACGAGGTCGAGCAGCGGGCGGCCCTCCTGGCGGGCCAGGGTCTGGCCGAGGAGGGTGCCGAGCCGGCGGATGTCGGCGCGCAGCGCGGCGTCCGGGCCGTCGTGGTCGTGCTGGTCGGTCACGATGCGCTCCTTACGTGAGTACGAAGGACAGCGCTGTCCGACTCCCTGGATGGTATCCGCGTCTGGCCCTCCGGCAGGAGGGGCTTCGGGCGTGCCGCGTCGTGAGACGGAACACCCCGGAGATCACCTCAGGGTCTTGCGCGGTTGAATCCCCGACCTCCCCGCACCACCGTCGCGGTGAGCAGGGCCGCCAGGGCGAGCACCGCCCACAGCGCCAACCCGGTCAGCGGCCAGCCGATCGAGCGCCGGTCGAAGTACACCGCCGACTTGACCAGATCGGTGGCGAGTCCGGGCACGTTCCACCGGTGCATACCGCGCAGCCAGGTGGGCAGGAACTCCGGGGCGTAGATGCCGCCGGAACCCGGATTGCCGAGCACCACCAGCAGCAGGATCACCAGTCCGGTGCCGAGCACGCCCAACCAGCCCTGCACGGCGGCGGCCACCATCGCGGCCGCGAAGGCGGCGAGCATGCCGGCGCCGGCGACGGCCGGCAGGTCGTGGTGCCAGACGTCCAGCACCGGGCCGACGATCACCGCGCCGGCGATGCCGAGCACGACGCTGTAGACGGCGAGCGCCCCGATCCGGACGCCCGCGCGGCGCAGGGTGCGCGGAGTGGTGCCGACGGAGATGCCGAGCGCGGTCGAGGCCAGGTACCCGCCGAGGACGCACCCGATGGCCAGGTAGAACGGGACCAGCCCGCGCGGGTCGGTGTCGGCGACCGGCACCTCGTCGGCCACCCGCAGTGGCATCCGGGCCTGCTCGGCGGCGGCGGTGAGGACCTGGACGACGACCTCGGTGGCGGCCGGCGCGCTGGCGCTGGCGGTGGTCAGGACGAACCCGCCGTCGGGGGTGGAACTGACTACCCCGTACACCTCGCGGCCGGTCAGGCCGTCGTCGGCGGCGCCCGGATCGGCGTACTCGATGGCCTTGATCGTGTTGGTCCGGTCGCGAGCGGCGGTCAGGACCGTTCGTGCGGCCTGGTCGCCGCTCGCCACGCCGACCGGCACGTCGCGGGGGTGGGGTTGGTGCAGGGCGCCGACGTAGGCGGCGATGAACCCGACGGCCAGCGCCAGGGTGCCGAGCAGCAGGCCGGCGGTACGGGGGATCTGGTCGCGTATCCGGACCTCCGGCGACTCGTCCACCAGCCCAGCCTAGGGTGCGGTTTGCCCTGATTGAGCCGTTTCTGCCGGTGGGCGTCCGATCCTGACCGCCGTCCGGCGCAGACGAGCAATTTTCTTCAAGACCTGTTCAAGCTTTCGCGGCGACGATGGTTCTCGTCGGTCCGGAGGTCGCCCAGCCGGGATGACCGAACCGGGGCACGCGGGCCTGTTCGGGGAGGCCCGAAGCCCGGTGCGGACCCGCGCCCGTGGAGGTGCCGTACGCCCCCAGGTACGGCACCTCCACGCCGCGGTCCGAGGTCAGGCGTTGACGGTCGGGTCCTTCCCGGCGGTGGCGAGCAGTCGACGGAGGCGCGCGGGAGGATGACCCACCTGCTCGCTCACCACCCGGGTCAGGTGCGCCTGGTCGGCGAAGCCGTACTCGGTGGCGAGCGTGCCCAGCGGACGACCGTCGGGTTCGGCGAGGGTGTCCAGTACGGCGCGCACCCGCAGGCGGTTGCGGTAGGCGGTCAGGCTGCCGCCGGTCACCCGCTGGAACACCCGGCTGAGGTGGTGCGGTGAGCTGCCCACCTCCCGGGCCACCTCGCTCAGGCCGAGCGTGAAGTCGGAGTGGGCCAGCACCTCCCGCGCCCGGTCGGCGAGCCGCCGGTGCGCGGCCAGCGTCGCCGGCCGTCGGCGGACGGCCCGCTCGACCTCGGCGTCCACCACGTCGGCGGCGAGGTCGCTGTGGTGCAGCAGGCGGGCGAGGAACCGCTGGAGCCGTTCGGCCATCTCGAACCGGTCGAGCCCGCGCCGGAACTCGGCCACCAGCAGCCGGTGCGCCAGGTCCAGCGTGGCGTCCGAGGTGCCCGCCCATCCGCTCCGGTCCATCCAGCGCTGGGCGTCCGGCCGTTCCGCCAGCACCGACGGATCGATCTCCAGGCAGGTGTACGAGTCGCCGCAGCCGAACGGGTGCGCCACGGCCAGGTCGTCCCCGGGCCGGGTGAGCAGCACCGAGGTGGCGTCGGAGAGTTCGACCCGCCCGTTGAGCCGACGCCGGTACGCCCCGGACCGGCCCAGCATGATCTTGTGATGGTCCTGGGTGACGGTCTCCGTCCACCCGTGGTTCTCGACGATGCAGCGCGCCTGGTAGATCAGCATCCCGTCCGGGTGCCCGAGCACCCGCCAACGGGCCGGGGTGGTGTGCCGACGCGGATCACTGCCGATCCCCTCAGCCGGCACAGCTTCCCCCGACTCCCGACCGGCTCGGCATCGCACAGCGTCCCGTGACCGCCACGGCGTCAGCTCTCGACCACGGCGAAGGCGCGAACCGGGAAGGTGCCCATCCCGGCCACCATCGGCGGTGCCGCAGTGAACCGGAACCCGGTCGGCGGCAGCGCGTCCAGGCCGGTCAGGTGCTCCACGACCGGGATGCCGGCGGCGAGCAGGACGCTGTGCGCGGGGCGTACGCCGTTCGCCGCCGGGGTCATGTCGTCGATGTTGATCGAGTCGATGCCGACCAGGGTCGCGCCCGCGTCGGCCAGTGCCCGGGCGCCGTCCTCGCTCAGGTACGGCGCCTCCGGCGCGGCGTACCGCTCGGTGCCGAAGTGCGCGTCCCACCCGGTGTGCAGCAGCACCGCACGCCCGGCCACCTCGTACGGTGCCAGCATCAGCCGATCCACGGCTCGGGTGTCGGCCGGTACCCGGACCACCACCCCGGGCAGGTCGGCGAGGCGGTCCAACGACACCCCGGTCAGATCCTCGCGACCGGCCCAGCGGTGGGCGGGGGTGTCCACGTACGTGCCGGTGTTGGCGATCATGTCGATCCGGGCCACGTGGAACTCGGTGCCCGGCGCGTACCGCTCCCGGGACGCCGCGTACGTCAGCCAGTCGGTGATCCGTGGCCCCGGCCACCCGGGCAGGGTGGTCATCCCGTCGCTGATGACGTGGCTCAACTCCACCAGCCGACGACCGCCGCGGGCCGTGGCGACGGCGCGGCCACCCTTGTGCGGTTCCTCGATCATCGTCTTCGCGCTGATCCGGACCTCGGCGACCATGAGCAGCCCGAGATGCCGAACGAAGAGCGCGGCGAGGTCGTCGTCGCTGATCTCGTGCCCCGGCACGTCCAGCCGGAACCCCTCGGTACGCAGCCTGCCGCCGTTGGCGAAGCTCACCTCCGCGTCGAACTGCGCCCGCCACTGCTCACCCATCCCCGCACTCGACCACGGCGCCCCGCCCCGGTCAAGATCCCCGCTGGCGGGCCGCACCCCGCGCCAAGATCCGTCGCGGTGGGCTCCCCATGATCGGGCAGTGAGGCGCGCGGGACCTGGGCGGAACGGGGTGGGTGTCGGTGGACGGAGATAGGCTTGGTCAGGCGCGTACCCCCCGTCCGGCTGGGCGAGGGGCCCGCCGTCGTGTGCGTCGACTCCCCGGAAGGACTCCCTTGCTCACCGGTCTGTTCTCCGCCGCCCTGGCCGATCCCGGGCTGGCCCGGGCGCGTGACCTGGCGCGCTCCGGTGCCGCCCAGGTCGACGGCCTCGACATCACCGCTCCCGCCGCGCTGCGCCCGTTCGCCGTCGCGGCCGTCGCCGCGGACACCACCGACGCCGGCCCCGGCAGCACCGCCGCGGGCAGCGGTGGCGGCGCCGGGCGACCCGTGCTGGCCGTGACCGCCACCACCCGCGAGGCCGACGACCTGGCCGCCGCGCTCGGCGGGCTGCTGCCGCCGGAGCAGGTGGTGGTCTTCCCCTCCTGGGAGACGCTGCCGCACGAACGGCTCTCTCCCCGCTCGGACACGGTGGGCCGACGGCTGGCCGTGTTGCGCCGCCTCGCGCACCCCGAGTCGGCCGACGCGCACGGCCGGACCGGCCCCCTGCGGGTGGTGGTCGCCCCGGTCCGGTCGCTGCTGCAACCGCAGCTCAAGGGCCTCGGTGACCTGGAACCGGTGCAGCTCGCGGCCGGCGAGGAAGCGGACCTGGAGGAGATCGCCCGCCGACTCACCGACATGGCGTACGCCCGGGTCGACCTGGTCACCAAGCGCGGCGAGTTCGCGGTGCGCGGCGGCATCCTGGATGTCTTCCCGCCCACCGACGAGCACCCGTCCCGGGTCGAGTTCTGGGGCGACGAGGTGGAGGAGATCCGCACCTTCGCGGTCGCCGACCAGCGCACCATCGAGCAGGTGCCACTGCTGTGGGCGCCGCCCTGCCGGGAGCTGCTGCTGACCCCGGCGGTGCGCGAGCGGGCCGCCACGCTCGCCGAGCAGCACCCCGAGCTGGCCGAGATCCTGGACAAGCTGGCCGAGGGCATCCCGGTGGAGGGGATGGAGTCGCTGGCCCCGGTGCTGGTCGGCCCCGACTCGCTGGAGCTGCTGCTGGACGCGATGCCGGCCGGCACCCACGTCCTGCTGTGCGACCCGGAGCGCATTCGCACGAGGGCGCACGATCTGGTGCGTACCTCTGAAGAGTTCTTGCAGGCCTCCTGGGCCGCCGCCGCGGTCGGCGGCCAGGCCCCGGTGGACGTCGGCGCCGCCGCCTTCCGCACCCTGGCCGAGGTACGCGCCACCGCCGGCACGCTCCGCCAGCCCTGGTGGACGCTGTCCCCGTTCGGCCTGGTGGAGGCGGAGACGGCCGAGGCGCGGCAGCCCTGGGAGGACGCGCCCGAGCAGGCCAGCGTCACCCCGGACGACGCCATCGCGGTGACCCTCGCCGCCCAGCCCGCCCCGCTCTACCACGGCGAGACCGCGCGGGTCGTCGACGACCTCAAGCGCTGGGCCGGCGAGGGCTGGTCGATCGCGCTGGTCTTCGAGGGCACGGCCCGGCCCAGCGTGCCGTGGAGGTCCTGCGCGACGCGGGCCTGGGCGCGCGGCTCACCGAGGAGGTGCCCACCGCACCCGCGCCCGGCGACCTGGTCGTCACGTGCGGCGCGCTGACCAGCGGCTTCGTCGACGAGGCGTCCCGTTTCGTGCTGCTGACCGGCAACGACGTGACGGGTGGCCGGGGCACCTCGACGCGGGACATGCGCAAGATGCCGAGCCGCCGGCGCAACACGATCGACCCGCTGGAGCTCAAGGCGGGCGACTACGTGGTGCACGAGCAGCACGGCATCGGTCGGTACGTCGAGCTGGTGCAGCGCACGGTCAACGGCGCCAGCCGGGAATACCTGGTCATCGAGTACGCGGCCAGCAAGCGTGGCCAGCCCGGTGACCGGCTGTTCGTGCCGACCGACCAGCTCGACCAGCTCTCCCGTTACGTGGGCGGCGAGCAGCCGACCCTGCACAAGATGGGCGGCTCGGACTGGCAGAAGTCCAAGGCCCGGGCCCGCAAGGCGGTCCGGGAGATCGCCGCGCAGCTCATCCAGCTCTACGCCGCGCGTAAGGCGTCCAAGGGCCACTCGTTCGGCCCGGACACCCCGTGGCAGCGGGAGTTGGAGGACGCGTTCCCCTGGCAGGAGACGCCGGACCAGCTCGCCGCGATCGACGAGGTCAAGCGGGACATGGAGCAGACCGTCCCGATGGACCGGTTGATCTGTGGCGACGTCGGCTACGGCAAGACCGAGATCGCGGTGCGGGCGGCGTTCAAGGCCGTGCAGGACGGCAAGCAGGTGGCGGTGCTCGTGCCGACGACCCTGCTGGTGCAGCAGCACTACAACACGTTCGCCGAGCGGATGAGCCAGTTCCCCGTGCAGATCCGGCAGCTCTCCCGGTTCCAGACCGCCAAGGAGACCGAGCGGACGCTGGAGATGGTCGCCGACGGCACGGTCGACATCGTCATCGGCACCCACCGGCTGTTGCAGACCGCCACCCGGTTCAAGCAGCTCGGGCTGGTGATCGTCGACGAGGAGCAGCGGTTCGGTGTCGAGCACAAGGAGCACCTGAAGACGCTGCGTGCCTCGGTGGACGTGCTGAGCATGTCGGCGACCCCGATCCCGCGCACCCTGGAGATGGCCATCACCGGCATCCGGGAGATGTCCACCATCGCCACCCCGCCGGAGGAGCGGCACCCGGTGCTCACCTTCGTCGGCGCGCAGGACGACCGGCAGGTCGCCGCGTCCATCCACCGTGAGCTGCTGCGCGACGGGCAGGTCTTCTACCTGCACAACCGGGTCGAGTCGATCGACCGGGCGGCGCGGCGGCTACGCGAGCTGGTGCCCGAGGCGCGGGTCGCCGTCGCGCACGGGCAGATGGGCGAGGAAGCCCTGGAGAAGGTCATGGTCGGCTTCTGGGAGAAGGAGTTCGACGTCCTGGTCTGCACGACCATCGTGGAGTCGGGCATCGACATCCCGAACGCCAACACCCTGATCGTCGAGCGGGCCGACCTGCTCGGCCTGGCCCAGCTGCACCAGATCCGCGGTCGGGTCGGCCGGGGGCGGGAGCGGGCGTACGCGTACTTCCTCTACCCGCCCGAGAAGCCGCTCACCGAACACGCCCACGAGCGGCTGGCCACCATCGCGCAGCACACCGAGCTGGGTGCCGGCATGTACGTGGCCATGAAGGACCTGGAGATCCGGGGCGCCGGCAACCTGCTCGGCGGCGAGCAGTCCGGGCACATCGAGGGCGTCGGCTTCGACCTGTACGTGCGCATGGTCGGCGAGGCGGTGTCCGCGTTCAAGGGCGAGCGCCAGGAGGAGGAGACCGACGTCAAGATCGACCTGCCGGTCGACGCGCACCTGCCGCACGACTACGTGGGCGTGGAACGGCTGCGCCTGGAGATGTACCGCAAGCTCGCCGAGGCACGCGACGAGGAGCGTCTGCGCGAGGTCGTCGCCGAGATGACCGACCGGTACGGCGAGCCGCCCGCCCCGGTGCAGAACCTGGTGGCGGTGGCCCGGTTCCGCCTGCTGGCCCGGCGGTACGGCCTGACCGACGTGTCCGTGCAGGGCAAGCACGTGCGGTTCGGTCCGCTGCCGCTGCCCGACTCGAAGCAGTTGCGGCTCAAGCGCTACCACCCGGACGCGGTCTACAAGCTGGCCACCGACCAGGTCAGCGTGCCCCGGCCGAGCACCCGTCGGATCGGTGGCGAACCGCTGCGCGACCAGGCGTTGCTCGAATGGTGTGCGCAACTGCTCTCCGACGTCCTGGGCGCCCCCGCCCCGCTCGCCGCTGCGGGTGCGTCCACCTGAGTCGGTGGTGTCTCCTCGATCGGGGGCGGTGTCGCGCGGGCGCCGTCCCTGGTCGCCGTCGAGCGGAGGTGGGGGGCGTCACAACCTCGGGTGACGGCGTGAGAGAGTGACCGCTATGCGTGCTCGCCGTCTTGCCGCCGTCGCCACTGTGGCGCTCGGCCTCGTCGCCCTCTCCGGTTGCCGTGCCGAGCCTGGTGTCGCCGCTTACGTCGGTGACCAGCGGATCACCGAGCTCCAGGTCGCCAACGTGATGAAGGACCTGCGGACCAAGAACCCGACGCCGAGCGCGGAGCCCTCCGCCAATGGCCAGCCGGCGGCACCGCAACCGACCCTGCCCGAGGCCGCCGACGTGGTTCGGACGATGGTGCTGACCAAGGTTTGCGAGCGGCTTTCCGCCGACAAGAACTATCAGCCGCGCGGCCAGGCGACGGCCGACCAGGCAGCTCAGCAGCTCGGCCTCAACCCGGAGACCGGATACGCGCGCGAGGTGGCGAAGTTGCTCACCTGCATGTCCGGGTTGCCGACCGAGCCGGTCGAACCGACCGCGCAGGAGATGGCCGACGTGATCGCCGCCGGACGCGCATCCGGCAAGATCCAGCCCCAGGTGACCGACGAGGAAGCCGCCGGTCAGCTCAACGGCGAGCAGTTGCAGGGTGCGCTGGCGACCAAGCATCTCCTGAACGACGCGGCCGACCGGTACGACGTCACCGTGAACCCCCGATACCGTCCCCTGGAGTTCCCGCTGCTCAGCTTCACCGAGGACACCGCTGCGGTGAGCATTCCGCTGGGTGGGGCGGGTTCCGGAACGGTCACCGACGTCTCCACCCCGGACGCGTCGCCGTCCAGCCCCAACCCGGACGCCGAGGGCACGGCCAGCTGAGCATGACGGCGCGGATCGTCCTGCTGGTCACCTCGCCCCGGCTGCCGGCCGGTCTGCTGACCTCGGCCGCCTGGGACGTCGTACGCCAGCATCCGGTGCTGACCGGCGCGGAGAGCGAATTGACCACGGCCGTGCGGCAGGCGGGCGCCGAGGTGACCGTGGTGGCCGGCCCGGCCACGCAGGCGCTGCTGGACACGGTCGCGGCGCACGGTACGGCGGTCTGGCTGGCCGGACCGGCCGGGGACGAGTCGCTGGCCCGGGAGTTGGGTCTGCGGCTGGCCCGGGAGCCGGGGCTCGCCGAGATGGAGCTGATGTACGGCTCGTGGGATCCGCCGGGGGCGCGGCTGCTCGACGCGGTGGCGGTGCTGGACCGGCTGGCCTCGCCGGGCGGCGACCCGTGGAAGCGGGCGCAGACGCACCGTAGCCTCGCGGGTTACCTGCTGGAGGAGAGCTACGAGGCGTACGACGCGATAAGCGCCGACGACACCGACGCGCTCCGCGAGGAGTTGGGCGACGTGCTGCTCCAGGTGGTGCTGCACGCGCGGCTCGCCGAGGAGCTGCCCGAGGGTGAACGGTGGAGCATCGACGACGTGGCCGGCGGCCTGGTCGACAAGATGATCCGGCGTAACCCGCACGTCTTCGCCGGTGCGGAGGCGGGCACGTTGGAGGAGATCACCGCCAACTGGGAGCGGATCAAGCGGGTCGAGAAGGCGCGCGACTCGGTGTTGGACGGCGTGGCGCTCAGCCAACCCGCCCTGTCCCTGGCCGCGCAGATCCTCGACCGCGCCGCCCGCGCGGGGCTGACCGTGTCGCCCCCGCCGACTGACACTCAGGCGGACGCCGAGGCGAGGCTTGGCGCCACCCTCCTGGCCCTGGTGACCAAGGCCCGCGAGGCCAACCTCGACCCGGAGGCAGCCCTCCGCCGAGCGACCCTGACCCACGCCGAAACCATCCGCGCCGCCGAAAACCGACCCCCATCCCCACCCGCCTGACCTCGTCGATCATGAAGTTATTGCCGTGACACGCCGAGACGGCGGGCAATAACTTCATGATCAACGAGAGAAGTGTGGGGTGGTCGCTAGGGTTGGCGGGTGGAGGAGTTTGGGGTACTTGCTGAGCGGGTTGTCGAGGCACTGCTGGAAGCGCGGCCGGGGGTTGCCACCGCTGCCGGGGACCATCGGTTCGACGACCGGCTTCCGGATCTGTCCGCCGACGCGTTGGCTGCCGACCGGGTGATGCTCACCGACGCGGCGAACGCGCTGTCCGAACTGGACCCCGACGCGCTGGACGTCGACGAGCAGGTCGACCACGCGCTGCTCACCTCCTTCGTCGACCGGGAGCTGTTCGAGCTGACCGAGATCCGGTCGCACGAGTGGGACCCGCTGGCCCACAACCCCGGCCCGCTGCTGCACCCCCTGCTGGCCCGCCCGTACGCCCCGGCCGAGGTGCGCCTGACGCAGCTCGCCGGCCGGCTCGCCGCCGTACCGGATGCCCTCGCCACCGCACGCGCGACGCTGCGGGACATGCCGCGGATCCACGCGGAGACGGCGGTCGGGCAGTTCACCGGCACGGCCGCGCTCATCCGTGACGAGCTACCGGGGCTGATCGCGCAGGCGCCGGGCGGCTTCGAGAGGGTCGAGCCGGCGGCGACCGACGCGATCGCCGCGCTGGACGAATTCGTGGCCTGGCTGCGGACTCGGTTGGCCGCCGACAGCGGTCAGGGCCGCGACCCGCGCCTGGGCCGCCGCCGCTGGGAGGCGCGGCTCTGGCACACCCTCGACACCGAGCTGGGCGCCGCCGAGATCCAGCGCCGGGCCTGGGCCAACCTGGATCGGGTCACCGAGGAGATCCGCGCGGCGGCCGTCGAGCTGGTCGGTGGTCCGGCCGACGACGAGACGGTACGCCGGGCGCTGGACCTGCTCGCCGCCGAGCACCCGGACAACTCGACGATCGTCGAGCTGGCCGGTGTGACCCTGGACGAGGCGACCGATTTCGTCCGGCTGCACGACCTGGTCACCCTTGTCGACGACCGGTGCGTGATCCAGGAGATGCCGGAGTTCGCGCGGGGCGTCGCGGTGGCGTACTGCGACTCGCCCGGCCCGTTGGAGACCGCGGCGGTGCCGACGTTCTACTGCATCGCGCCCACCCCGGCGGACTGGTCGGCGCAGCGTGTCGACTCCTTCTACCGCGAGTACAACGATCACATGGTCCGCAACCTGACCGTGCACGAGGCGATGCCCGGCCACTTCCTCCAGCTCGCCCACGCCCGGCGTCACGTCGGCGGCACACGCGTGCGGGCGTTGGCCCGCTCCGGCCCGTTCGTCGAGGGCTGGGCCGTGTACGCCGAGGAGCTGATGGCCGGTCTCGGCTTCGGCGGTCTGCCGGTGCGGATGCAGCAGCTCAAGATGCAGCTCCGGATGACCATCAACGCACTGCTCGACCAGTTGGTGCACGCCGAGGAACTGCCCGAGGCCGAGGCCATGGCGTTGATGACCGGTCGTGGCTTCCAGGAGGAGGGGGAGGCCGCCGGCAAGTGGCGTCGGTCCCTGCTCACCTCGACGCAGCTCTCCACGTACTTCGTCGGGTACAGCGAGGTGGCCGAGATCGCCGCCGCCCGCCCGGAGGGCGTGTCGGCGCGAGACCGGCACGACGCGATGCTCGCCCACGACTGCCCGCCGCCGCGCCACCTGCGGGCCCTGCTCGGCGTCTGACGCACGCCGGGCGGTCACCCGCCGCGTCGGCACAACCCGCAGGAGCCGGGGGTACGGGGTTCAGGAGCCGCCGGGGCGGTTGTCGATGACGCCTGCTCCGGCGGGCGGGTCGAACGCGTCCTTCTCGACCGACTCGGAGTAGTCGCTCAACGCCAGCTCCATCGGTTTGCCGTCGACCGAGCCGAGGAAGCTGCCGAGTACGCCCTCGGTGGTGACGCAGGCACTGAAGTCGCCGTCCGAGCGCTGCACCTCGACGCAGGCGGCGTGGTGCCCGGCGACGGTGGTGTCGCTCTGCTTGATCACCGCCTGCGGGTCGAGGGCGGCGGCGGTCAGCAGGCCGACCACCACGGGTGGGGTGACGAGGCCCTGCTGGTTCGCCTCGTCGAACAGGGCCACGGTGGGCTTGGTGCCGGGGGTGGGTGGCGCGACGAGTGTGCACGCCATCCGGCCGCCGGCCGCCGTGCAGCGGGTGACGGCGTCGGGGGTGACGGTGAGCCGCCCACCCGGGTAGGTGTAGGAGGAGCGGGCCGGGTCCTGCGCCTGGACGATCGCGGCGGTCTGGCCGCCGGGCAGTTGGTAGTCGGCCGTGTAGGTCAACTCCAGTGCCCGGTCGAGGCGGGCGGCGAGGTCGTTGACGAGATCCGAGCGACCCATGGCGCTGCCGGCGTCCTCGACTGTTTGACAGCCGGTCACCGTGAGCGACGCGATGACCGACACGGCGAGCATGCGGAGGGTGGTCGTGGCGGCGGGCATGGCGACCAGCCTGGTGGATCTAGTCGGCGCAGCGCAAACCCGTTGCCGGTTGACGCCCGGAAATACGGGAATGTCCGTCACTGCGGGGCGACTCGGGTGCGCGGGCGACGCCGTGTCCGATCTCGTCGCCCGATACGCTGCGTTCAACACCTGCCTCAGCCGCACCGTCGCGGCCCACCCACGGACCGGATCACAACAACGAGGAGCGACTCAGTGGCAACCATCGAGGGAATCGTCGCGCGGGAGATTCTCGACTCGCGGGGCAACCCGACGGTCGAGGTCGAGATCGGCCTGGACGACGGCACGGTGGCCCGCGCCGCGGTGCCCTCCGGCGCCTCCACCGGCGCGTTCGAGGCGATCGAGCTGCGCGACGGTGACGCCGACCGTTACCAGGGCAAGGGCGTGGAGAAGGCGGTCTCCAACGTCGAAGACAAGATCGTCGACCAGCTCATCGGCTACGAGGCCAGCGAGCAGCGGCTCATCGACCAGAAGATGCTCGACATCGACGGCACCGACAGCAAGTCGGAGCTGGGCGCGAACGCCATCCTCGGGGTCTCCCTCGCGGTGGCGAAGGCCGCCGCCAGCAGCGCCGAGCTGAGCCTCTTCCGCTACCTGGGCGGCCCGAACGCGCACCTGCTGCCGGTGCCGATGATGAACATCCTCAACGGTGGCGCGCACGCCGACTCCAACGTCGACGTCCAGGAGTTCATGATCGCGCCGATCGGCGCGCCCACCTTCCGCGAGGCGCTGCGCTCCGGCGCGGAGGTCTACCACGCGCTGAAGTCGGTGCTCAAGAAGAAGGGCCTGTCGACCGGGCTCGGTGACGAGGGTGGCTTCGCGCCGAACCTGCCCACCAACGCGGCTGCCCTGGACCTGATCGCCGAGGCGGTCGAGAAGGCCGGCTACCGGCTCGGCACCGACATCGTGTTCGCGCTCGACGTGGCGGCCACCGAGTTCTTCGAGAACGGCACCTACACCTTCGAGGGCGCCGCGAAGTCCGCCGAGGACATGAGCACCTACTACACCAAGCTCGCCGACGAGTACCCGATCGTGTCGATCGAGGACCCGCTGGCCGAGGACGACTGGTCCGGCTGGCAGACGCTGACCGCGTCGATCGGCGACCGGGTGCAGATCGTCGGTGACGACCTGTTCGTGACCAACCCGCAGCGCATCGCCCGTGGCATCGCGGAGAAGGCCGCCAACGCCGTCCTCGTGAAGGTCAACCAGATCGGTTCGCTGACCGAGACCCTGGACGCGGTGGACCTGGCCCACCGGGCCGGCTTCAAGTGCATGATGAGCCACCGCTCCGGCGAGACCGAGGACACCACCATCGCCGACCTGGCGGTCGCCACCGGCTGCGGTCAGATCAAGACCGGCGCTCCGGCCCGCTCGGACCGGGTCGCCAAGTACAACCAGCTGCTCCGGATCGAGGAGGAGCTGGCCGACGCGGCGCGCTACGCGGGCGCGGGTGCGTTCCCGCGTTACCGTTCGGCCTGAGTGTGGTTGCCGGGAGGCCCCACGTGGGGCCTCCCGGCGCACGTACGCGACAGACGTAGCCTCGGGGGAGGGGTGTGACGATGCAGCGCCGCACACCGGGTGGTCAACGGCCCGCCCGCCGACCGGGTCAGGCCGGCCGGCCGGGTGCCGGGCGGGCCACCCGCGGGTCGCTCCGGGACGCCGGCGTACGCGCCGAACCACGCGGTGCCGCCGGTCGCGCCCCGGGCACGGTCCGGGGCGCCGAGGGTGGGCGCTCCGCGAGTCGTCCGGCCGCCGCCCGGCGTACCGCCGCCGGTGGCGGTGCCGTCAAGCGGCTCGCCGCACCCCATCCCCGTCGCTTCACCGGCCGGGCCACCGTCCTGTTCGCGGTGCTGATCGCGCTCGCCCTGGCGTACACCTACCCGGTGCGGGTCTACCTCGACCAGCAGGCCGACATCGAACGGATGGAGGCCGCGCAGACGGCGCAGGAGAAGGAGATCGCCAAGCTCGCCGCCGAGGCCGCCAAGTGGCAGGACGACGAGTACAAGATCACCCAGGCCCGGGAGCGGTTCTTCATGGGTCGACCGGGCGAGAAGATGATGGTGGTCATGAACGACGCCGAGGGCGCGGCCCGCGACGCCGGCAAGCCGGCCGGTTCGGGTGCCCCGGCCGGGCCTTCGACCTGGTACGACACCCTCTGGTCGAGCGTGCGCGCGGCGGACAGCCAGCAGCCGGGCAAGTGACCCACCGACCAGCACACCAGGAGAGACGAGCACCGTGACTGTCGTACCCCCGTCGGAGCCGGCGGCGGATTCCGTACCCCTGCCGCAGCGGGAACCGGCGACCGAGGCCGACCTGGCCGCGGTGGCCGCGCAGCTCGGCCGACCGCCCCGGGGCACCCGGGCGGTGGCCCACCGCTGCCCGTGCGGCCTGCCCGACGTGGTGGAGACGACGCCCCGCCTCGCCGACGGCACCCCGTTCCCGACGCTGTTCTACCTGACCTGCCCCCGGGCCACCGCGGCGTGCAGCCGGCTGGAGTCGGCGGGTCTGATGAAGGAGATGGCCGACCGGTTGGCGACCGATCCGGAGCTGGCCGCCCACTACAAGGCGGCGCACGAGGACTACCTCGCCCGCCGGGACGCGATCGGCGAGGTTCCGGAGATCGCCGGCATCTCGGCCGGTGGAATGCCGGGCCGGGTGAAGTGCCTGCACGTGCACCTCGGCCACGCCCTGGGCGCCGGCCCCGGCGTGAACCCGTTCGGCGACGAGACGTTGGCGCTGGTCGAGCCCTGGTGGACGGCCGGGCCGTGCGTGGACCTGCCCGACAGCGAATGACCACACAGGCCGAGGGGCAGATCCTGGTGCGGCGGGCCCGCACCCGGGACGTGCGGGGCATCCGCCGGCTGGTCGACACGTACACCGACGACCGGCGCCTGCTCAGCAAGGCCACCGTGACCCTGTACGAGGACGTGCAGGAGTTCCGGGTCGCGGTCCGGGCCGACGACGGCGTCGTGGTGGGCTGCGGGGCGCTGCACGTGATGTGGGAGGACCTGGCCGAGATCCGTACGGTGGCCGTGGATCCGTCCTGCCGGGGCCAGCGGATCGGGTACCGGCTGGTGCGCGAGCTGATCGACGCGGCTCGCGAGTTGGGCATCGCACGGATCTTCGTCCTGACCTTCGAGACCCAGTTCTTCGGCTCGTTCGGTTTCCGCGAGATCGACGGCGCGCCGGTGCCGCAGCCGGTCTACGAGCAGCTGTTGCGCTCGTACGACGAGGGCGTCGCGGAATTCCTGGACCTGGAGCGGGTCAAGCCCAACACGTTGGGCAACACCCGGATGCTGCTGCGGTTGTAGTGCTCACCGGCGTCGGTGGCGGGCTGTCGTAGGGTTGCCGGGTGACGACGCGTGTGGCGGCCATCGACTGCGGGACCAACTCGATCCGACTGCTGGTCGCCGACCTGCCGGCGGAGTCGGCCGGGCCGCAGGCCCCGCTGACCGACGTGACCCGGCGGATGGAGATCGTCCGGCTGGGGCAAGGCGTGGACCGGACGGGCCGGCTCGCTCCGGAGGCGATCGAGCGGACCCGGGTGGCGCTCGCGTCGTACGCCGCCGACATCGAGAAGTTGGGTGCCGAGCGGGTACGGATGTGCGCGACCTCGGCCTCGCGGGACGCCGCCAACGCCGCCGACTTCACCGAGATGGTGCGGCAGACCCTCGGCGTCGCGCCCGAGGTGGTGAGCGGCGACGAGGAGGCCCGGCTGTCGTTCACGGGCGCGGTGCGCGGGCTGCCGGCCGACGCCCAGGAGCCGTTCCTCGTCGTCGACATCGGCGGCGGCTCGACCGAGTTCGTGGTCGGTGACCGGGCCGGTGTGCGGTCGGCGATCTCGGTGGACATCGGCTGCGTCCGGATGACCGAACGACACCTGGCGGGTGATCCGCCGACGCCGGAGCAGGTCGCGGCTGCGGAGGCCGACGTCGCCGCCGTCGTGGACCGGGCGCTCGCGGCGGTGCCCGGCCGCGAGGCGGCCACCCTCATCGGCCTCGCCGGTTCGGTCACCACCGTGGTCGCGATCGCCCAGAACCTTCAGGGGTACGACCCGGAGCGCATCCACCACGCCCGGGTGTCGTACGAGGAGGTGGCGCGGGTGACCACGGACCTGCTCGCGCGGACCAGCGCGCAGCGGTTGGAGATCCCGGTGATGCATCCCGGACGGGCCGACGTGATCGGCGCGGGGGCGCTGGTGCTGCGCGTGATCATGGAGCGGGCCGGCATGCCCTCGGTGGTGGCGTCGGAGCACGACATCCTCGACGGCATCGCCTGGAGCCTCCAGTAGCCCACCGCTTTGATCCACCCCACATCGCCGATATCGCGGTATCCCGCCGGTCCGGACACCCCGACATCGGCGACCTCGTGTTGAGGCCGAGTCGTTGACGCTACTTCGCATTGCGCACTAGTGTGCAATGCGTGGACACCACACAGTTGTTGAAGGGCGTGCTCGATCTGGCCGTCCTGGCCGTCCTCCGGGAGGAGGACGGTTACGGCTACGACATCCTGCGCCGGCTCCGCGAGGCCGGCCTGGAGGAGATCGGCGACGCCTCGGTCTACGGCACGCTGCGCCGTCTCTTCGCCGCCGGCCTGCTCACCACGTACGTCGTGCCGAGCGAGACCGGCCCGCACCGCAAGTACTACTCGCTCAACGCCGCCGGGCGTGACCAGTTGACCCGCTCCGGCAAGCTCTGGCGCTCGTTCGCCACCACCATGGACACGCTGCTCGACGATCGGGGGCTGGCGGCATGACCGTCACGGAGCAGGAGATCACCGACTATGTGGCGCGGGTCCGCGCCGCCCTGGCCGACGTGCCGCCCGACCGGCGCACCGAGCTGACCGAGGACCTCGCCGACCACCTCACCGAGGTCGCCGCCGAGGGTGAGGGCACCCTCGTCGAGCGACTGGGTGAGCCGGAGACGTACGCCGCCGAGCTGCGCGCCGCTGCCGGCGTCGGTGTCGGCGGCGGTCGCAACCTGGACCACCGGGTCGCCGCCGCCGTGGTCCGGGTCCGCAGCCGCCTGCGCGCGATCGACTCCCGGCTCGGCCCACCCCTGGGGTACGCGACGGCGAGCGACTTCCTCCGTCTGCTGCGCCCCGGCTGGTGGGTGCTGCGCGGCTACCTGGCGGCCATGCTGCTCACGGTGATCAGCACCGGCGGCAGCTTCGGGGTGCTGCCCCGCTTCGGTGGGGAGTTGCTCGCCGGTCTGATCATGCTGGTGGGCTTCGTGCTCGCCTCGATCTGGCTCGGCCGCCGTTCGGCCCAGCTCACCCGCTGGCCGCGCTCGGCGGTGCAGGTCGGCAGCGCGGTGCTGGTCGTCTTCGCGCTGTCCGCCCTCGTGCAGGCGGAGGACCGGATGCGGTACGGCGACTACGGCTACAACCCGACCTCGGTGGACAACCCGTACGACCGGATCCGGGACGTCTTCGTCTACGACAGCGACGGTCGGCTGGTGGAGAACGCCCGGCTCTTCGACGAGAACGGCAACCCCATCCGCCTCGGTTACCCGGACTGCCTCGAACTCGCCGAGGCGTACAGCAATCCGCTGTTGCGGCCGTACCCGTACTGCCCCGACCGGGCGCCCTTCGGGCCGCCCCGGGGCCCGGACATGCCCGGGGCGCCAGCGGTGCCGACCAGCACGCCGTCAGCAAGCGAGTCACCGACCGTGGCGACGCCGACGGCGAGTCCGAGCGCGACGTCGAGTGACGAGCCGACCCCGACTCCGACCCGGACGAGCTGAGGGGCGATGTGAACCAGATCATGCACACGATGCTGGGAAATAGCTGAACGGACGAGGCGAGCGGGACGGCACCGGAAATCAATGATCGTTACGGTGTCGTCTGCTCATTCATCCCTCGGAAGGAACCCCCGTGTCAGAGCAGGTCGCACCGCCCCCCGCGTCCGACGCAGCGCCGGCCCAGCCGGCCGCCGAGACGCCGGCCCAGCCGGCCGTCGGTACGCCGGCCCAGCCGGCCGTCGAGACGCCGCCGCCGGCCGAGCCGGAGGGTAAGTCCGGTGGGAAGAAGGCACTCGGCATCATCGGCGCGATCGTCATCTTCCTCGTCATCGCCGGCCTGAAGTTCGGCCTCGGAGCGGCCATCGGCAACTTCGTGAACAAGGACGAGACCGCCGACGCGAAGGCCGGCGACTGCATCGCCGAGCTGCCCGAGATCAAGGGCGACAAGGAGGAGGAGGTCGACGGCGCCAAGGTCGTCGAGTGCACCTCCACCGACGCCGCGTACAACGTGGTCGGTCGGCTCGACGGGCAGACCGAGACCCAGGCCAAGTCCGAGACCACCTGCAACGAGTTCTTCAAGGAAGGCGAGGAGGGGTACGTCTTCTACAGCATCGAGTCGGGCAAGAAGGGCTACGTGCTCTGCCTGACCAAGAAGGCCTGATAACACGCCTGAAGCACCGATGACGGCGGCGGGGAACATTCCCCGCCGCCGTCGGCGTACCTGCGGTCACCAGCCGGCGAACGGGAGGTGAATGCCACTGTTCCGACGTCTTCCCGGCCGGGGTCACGGCGTGGCAGGCTACCGGCACGTAGGACCACTGGGCGACCAGCCAACGATGACTGACCGCTAGGAGGACGGCCGATGGGCGACATGGTGAGCTACCGCAGCAACGGGGGCACGAGCGAGGGGTATCTCGCGATACCCGCGAGCGGCACGGCCAGCCCGGCCGTCATCGTCCTGCAGGAGTCGTGGGGCCTGGTCCCGCACATCCGGTCGGTCGCGGACCGGTTCGCCGAGGCCGGCTTCGTCGCCCTCGTGCCGAACTTCCGGCACGACACGGAGACCAGCCAGGCGGCCGAGGCGCAGCACGAGTTGGCGACGCGAGTGGCCGAGGCGGCGAAGGACGTCGCGGACGCCGCCGACTACCTCGCCGGGCGTCCCGAGGTCACCGGCAAGGTCGGCGCGGTCGGGTTCGGCGCCGGTGGCAGCCTGGCTCTCAAGTCGGCGACCCGCTCCGAGCGGATCGTGGCCACCGCGGGCTTCTATCCCGCCCTGTCGTGGGAGTCGATGCGTTCCGACTGGGTCGACTACGCCGGCAAGGCGGCCATCGTCCACTGCTCCGATCAGGACGGCACCTCCACCGACGAGGGTGTGCAGGCCGTACGTCGGGCCGTCGAGGAGGCCGGCGGCACCTGCCAGCTCTACGACTACCCGGGCACCTCGCACGGGTTCTTCGACGACGACCGGCCGGAGGCGTTCGACCAGCGCGCCGCCGCCAGCGCGTGGGCACGCACCCTCGAACTCTTCCGGGCCAAGCTTGGCTGAGTCCCGTACCCCCGATCAGGTCGTCGCCCGTGCCGCGCGGGCGGCGGACCTGGCCGATCTCGACGCGGCGGTCAGCGACTGTTTCGCCTGCCCCCGGCTGGTCGGATGGCGGGAGGAGGTGGCCCGCACCCGGCGGGCCGCCTTCCGCGACCAGGAGTACTGGGGTCGGCCGGTGCCCGGATTCGGGCCCGGCGACGCGCGCATCGCCATCCTGGGCCTCGCGCCCGCCGCGCACGGCGGCAACCGCACCGGCCGGATCTTCACCGGCGACCGCTCGGGCGACGTGCTCTTCGCGGCCCTGCACCGGGCCGGACTGGCCAACCAGCCGACCAGCGTCGCCGCCGACGACGGGCTCACCCTGCGGGACACCCGGATCTTCTCGGCCGTCCGCTGCGCGCCGCCGGACAACAAGCCCACCCCGGACGAACGGGACACCTGCGCGCCCTGGCTGCACCGTGAGGTCACGCTGATCCGACCCACCCTGCGCGTCGTGGTCGCGCTGGGCGCGTTCGCCTGGGCCGCGTGGTGGCCGGTGCTCCGCCACGTGTACGGGCAGCGCCCGCCCAGCCCGCGACCCGCGTTCGGCCATGGGGCACACTGGTCCGGCGCGGCCGTGCCGGAGTTGCTCGGTTGCTACCACGTCAGCCAGCAGAACACCTTCACCGGGCGGCTGACACCGGGGATGTTGGACGACGTCTTCGGCCGGGCCAAGCAGCTGGCCGAAGTGGACTGAGGACGCGTGGGGTGGTGGCGATGACGACCGGAACACGCCCGCCCGCGCCGTCGCCGCCCGCCGCGTCGGGTGTGGTCCGTCCGGTGATCGGCCTGCTGCGCCGTTGGTGGCCGGTGGGTGTGGTGGCGGCCCTGCTCGCGGCGGCCGCGCTCGCGTCCGCCCACTCGTCGATCGGCGCGAGCCGGATCCCGCCGGCCGCCGAGAACGTGCCGTGGGTACCGGAATATCCGACGGACGTGCCGTCGCCGTCGATCCCCGTCGAACCCAGGGACGCCGGCGAGGCCACCCAGGCGCACATCCCGCAGTGGATCGCGACCGTGGCGATGGTCCTGCTCGGGCTGGCGATCCTCGCCGTGCTCGGCTACCTCACCTGGATCCTGCTCCGTGGCGCGCTGCGTCGCACCTCGCGGGCCCTACCGGCGCAGCGGGCCCGGCGTACGGCCGAGGGCACGGCCCGTGAGGTGGTCGCCGCCCTGGACGCCGGCCTGGTGGAGTTGGACGACCAGTCCACCGATCCCCGGGTCGCGGTCATCGCCTGCTGGGTACGCCTGGAGGAGGCCGCCTCCGCCGCCGGTGTGCCCCGGCATCTCGGCGACACACCGACCGACCTGGTCACCCGGTTGCTGCGGGGCGACGAGTCGACAGGTGTCCCGGCGATCGTCAGCGCCGACGTGCTCGCCGAGTTCGCGCACGTCTACCGCGAGGCCCGGTACGCCACGCGTGAGGTCGGTGCGGGCACCCGCGACCAGGCCCGTGCCGCGCTACGGCGGTTGCGTGGCGAACTCACCATCGTCACGACTGGCCCGCCCGGGGTGCCGGCATGAGCGGCAGCGCCAGCATCGACGACCTGCTCACCTTCGAGGAGGAGCGGCCGAGGCACGACGACGGGCGGTCCGGTGGCCGGGCCGGGCGGGTGTTCCGGGCCCTTCTCGGCAACGCGGCCCTGGTCGCCGTACTCGTCGTCGGTCTCCGGGCGGTCGGCCTGCAGATCTCCCTGGCGATCCTGATCGCCGGGGTGTTCGCCGTGTCCGCGGTACGCCGGGTCGCGGCCGCGCTCGCCCCGCCACCCGCGGCGAGGTCCCGTACCCGGCTCGCCCAGGATGACGACGGCACCTGGAACTGGGGTGCCCGGGACGCGCTGCGCGCCGCGATCAACGGCTGGGAACTGCCGCTGGACTGGTCCACCACGCGACCCGAACGCTTCACCGGGGTGATCCTGCCCCGGCTCGCGGAACTGGCCGACGAGCGGCTTCGCCTGAAGCACTCCGTGACCCGTGAGTCGGATCCGGTCCGCGCCCGCGCCCTGCTGGGCGACCGGCTGTGGACGTTCCTGGAAACCCCGCCCCGACGCCCCCCGTCGCCGCGCGACCTCGCGGTGATCGTCGCCGAACTGGAGAAGATCTGATGAACGACGTGGACCGGAGCATGCCCGCCACCGAGGTCGGTCGCCTGGCGCGGGCCGTCCTGGACGCGGTCGGTACCGTCGTGGTCGGCAAGCGCGACGCGTTGGAGCTGGTCCTCGCCGGGATCCTGGCGGGTGGGCACGTGCTCCTGGAGGATCTGCCCGGCCTCGGCAAGACGCTCACCGCGCGCTCCTTCGCGCAGGCGCTCGGGCTGGACTTCCGCCGCCTCCAGTTCACCCCCGACCTGCTCCCCGCCGACGTCACCGGCTCCTTCCTCTACGACCAGCGCAACGGCGACTTCACCTTCCGGGCCGGGCCGGTGTTCACCAACCTGCTCCTCGCCGACGAGATCAACCGGACACCGCCGAAGACCCAGTCCGCGCTGCTCGAGGCCATGCAGGAAAAGCAGGTCTCGGTCGAGGGCGTCACGTACAAGCTGGACGAGCCGTTCCACGTGCTGGCGACCGCCAACCCCATCGAGTACGAGGGCACCTACCCGCTGCCCGAGGCGCAGCTCGACCGGTTCCTGCTGCGGGTCTCCTTCGGCTACCCCCACCAGGAGGAGGAGTGGGAGGTGCTGCGCCGCCGGATGGGCCGCCGCCGCGAGGAGGCGGACATCAAACCGGTGGTGGACGCCGCCACCCTGCGGGCCATGCAGGCCGCCCTGGAGGACGTGGTGGTGGAGGACTCGATCGGCCGGTACATCGTGGCGCTCACGGCGGCCACCCGGGAACACCCGTCGGTGCTGGTCGGCGCCTCGCCGCGTGGCTCGTTGGCGTTGCTGCTGCTGTCCCGGGTACGCGCGGTGTTCGACGGCCGGGACTACGTGGTGCCGGAGGACGTCAAGGCGGTCGCCGCCCCCGCGCTCGCCCACCGGATCACCCTGCGCCCCGAGATGTGGCTGCGCCGCGTCGACCCGGCGTTCGTGGTCGGAGAGGTGTTGGAGGGGACGCCGGCTCCGGCCAGCGGCGCCCTGCCCAGCTACGCCGCCGGCGGGCCCCGGCACTGATGACCGGTCCGACCGCGTCCGCGCCGCGATCCACCGAGCCGGAGTCGAGCGCCGGCTGGGCGCCCACCCCCGCGCTCGGCCGCGCCGTGCTGCTCGCCGGCCTGTTGCTGGTGGCGGGGGTGCTGCTCGGCCGGGTCGACCTCGTCGTGCTGGCGGCACCGATCGCGCTGGGCACCGCGTACGCGCTGCGTCGCCGGCCCACCGCGCTGCCGCAGGTCTGGATCACCAGTGCCGAGGACGGACCGCTGGTCGAGGGCGGCGAGGTGTCGGCGGCGGTGAGTGTCGGCAACCCGGACACGGTCGACTACGACCTCGTGGTGGTGCGGTCGCGGGTCTCGCCGTGGCTGCGGATCGCCCGTGCCGGTTTCGCCGGTGTCGAACCCGTCGCCGCGCCGCCGGCCACCGCCACCTCGCCCGCCTCCGGCCGGAGACGTTCGGCCGCCGACCGGCCGTTCGTGACCTCGGTGCCCAGCGGGGCGGCGGTGGACCTGGAACTGGCCGGGCGGGCTCTGCGGTGGGGTCGGCACCCCGTCGGCCCGGCCGGGGCGCGGGTCGCCGCGGCGGGTGGCCTGCTGGTGTCCCGGGCGGTGATCACCGAACCGGTCGGGGTGCGGGTCTACCCGCGTACCGAGCCGTTCGAGGCGGTGGAGGCGATGCCCCGCGCCGCCGGTCTGGTGGGCGCGCACCACTCCCGCCGTCCCGGAGAGGGCGGTGAGCTGGCCGGAGTGCGGGTCTTCGCCCCGGGCGACCGACTCCGCCGCGTCGACTGGCGGGTGTCGCTGCGCGCCCGGCAGTTGCACGTGGCGGCGACGCTGTCGGACCGCGACGCCGAGGTGGTGGTGCTGCTCGACGTGCTCGCCGAGGCGGGCCGTTCCGGCGGTGTGGACGGTGCCGCGTCCGTACTGGACACCACCGTGCGGGCCACCGCCGCGATCGCCGAGCACTACCTGCACCGGGGCGACCGGGTGTCGTTGTTGGAGTACGGGCCGGGCGCCCGCCGACTGCGGCCCGCCGCCGGCCGCCGGCAGTATCTGACGGTGCTGGAATGGCTGCTCGACGTACGCGCCGAGGCGGCCCAGCACGAGCCGTACGACCAGGTCTTCGGCCCGCAGCTCCTCTCCTCGGACGCGTTGGTGGTGGTCCTCACCCCGCTGCTGGACGAACGGTCGGCGCAGATGCTGGCACGGCTGGCGCGCGCCGGCCGGTTCGTGGTGGCGGTCGACACGTTGCCGGCCGACCTGACTCCGCCGAAGGACCGGGGGTGGGCCGAGGTGGCGTACCGCCTGTGGCGACTGGACCGGGAGACGATGATCGGGCAGCTCCGGGAGCACGGTGTGCCGGTGGTGCGCTGGGCTGGCGCGGGCAGCCTGGACCAGGTGCTGCGGGACGTGGCGCGGCTGGCGACGGCCCCGCGGGTCGGTGCCCGATGAGTGCGATCGGGGAGCGGGTTCGGGCTGTTCAGGACGCCGTGACCCGGATCAGCGCCGTACCGCTGCTGGTGCGGGTCGCCATCTTCGTCACGACGCTGGCCGGTTTCGCGGTGGCGTTTCCCGCCGAGGTCTTGACCGGTCGGCCGCTGCTGTTCCTGGCGGTGGCCGCGCTGCTGCCGGCCGTGGGTCCGCGCCGGTTGTGGCCGACGTTCGCGGCGCTGGTGATGGTGGGTGGCTGGCTGCTCGCGACCGACGGGTACGGCCGGCCGGTGGCGTTGTGGCGGTTGCTCGCCGTCGCCGCGCTGCTGTACCTGGGGCACTCCCTGTGCGCGCTGGCGGCGCTGCTGCCGTACGACGGGGTGGTGGACGCGGGACTGATCACCCGGTGGTTGTCGCGGGTGGCCGCGGTGCTCCTGGGTACGGCCGTGCTGGGGGTGCTGCTGTTGCGGGTGGCGGGTCTTGGTGGCGAGACCGGTCACCAGTGGGTCACCGTGCTCGGGTTGCTGGTGGCGGTGGGTGTCGCCGCGTTGCTGGGTTGGCTGCTGCGACGTCGGTGAACCCGTGATGCAAGAGGGTTACGCAGGTCACAGGGGTTGTGTTCCGTCACAGATGGGGGGCGCGAGCGGGATTACCTGAGCAGGGCGGGGAAAGATAGACGACGTGAATCCGAAGCGGATCCTTGTGGTGGGTGCCGGGCACGTCGGTCTCTACGCCGCCCTGCGCCTGTCGAAGAAGCTCAGCTCCCGTGAGGCTGAGGTCATCGTCGTGGACCCCCAGCCCCACATGACCTATCAGCCGTTCCTCCCCGAGGCCGCGGCGGGGAACATCTCCCCCCGGCACGCCGTGGTGCCGCTGCGCCGTGAGCTGCGCCGGTGCACGGTGGTGGCGGGAACTGTCACGCGGGTCGAGCACGACCGCAAGGTGGCGACCGTGCAGCCGATCGCCGGCCCGGCCCGGGAGATCACGTACGACCACGTGATCGTGGCCCCGGGCTCGGTGTCCCGGACGCTGCCGATTCCGGGCCTGCACGAGCAGGGCATCGGGTTCAAGACCATCGGCGAGGCGATCTACCTCCGCAACCACGTGTTGGACCGACTGGACATCGCGGCCGCGACCCCGGACGCGGAGGTCCGCCGTTCGGCGTTGACCTTCACGTTCGTCGGCGGTGGGTACGCCGGCATCGAGGCGCTCGCCGAGATGGAGGACATGGCCCGGGACGCCCTGCGCTACTACCCGGAGCTGAAGCCGGAGGACATGCGCTGGGTGCTCGTCGAGGCGACCCAGCGGGTGCTGCCCGAGGTCGACCGGGACATGGGCGCCTACACGGTGCAGCAGCTCACGAAGCGCAACATGGACATCCGGTTGGACACCCGCCTGGAGTCCTGTGTCGACGGGGTGGTGAAGCTCTCCGACGGGGACAGCTTCCGGTCCGACACGATCGTGTGGACGGCGGGTGTGAAGCCGTCGCCGATGCTGGACGCGACGGACTTCCCGCGCGACGATCGCCGGCGGGTCACCTGCATCCCCACCCTTCAGGTGGTCGACGGTGACCGGGTGATCGACGGCGCGTGGAGCGCGGGTGACTGCGCCGCCGTGCCGGACCTGACCAAGGAGCCGGGCAACTTCTGCTCGCCGAGCGCGCAGCACGCGGTGCGTCAGGCGGCGCGGATGGCCGACAACATCGTCGCGGTGATCCGTGGTCGTGAGCCGGTCGACTACAAGCACAAGCACGCCGGCAGCGTGGCCAGCCTCGGCCTGCACAAGGGCGTCGCCCAGGTGTACGGCATCAAGATGACGGGTTGGCCGGCCTGGTTCATGCACCGGACGTACCACATGAGCCGGATCCCCTCGTTCAACCGGAAGGTCCGGGTCGTGGTGGACTGGTCGCTGGCGTTCTTCCTCAAGCGTGAGGTGGTCGCGCTGGGCCAGTTGCACGACCCGCGTGAGGAGTTCGTCGAGGCGTCCCAGCCGGTCGGCGCTCCGCGCGTCTGACCCGCGCTGCGGTCCCGCAGCCCCCGTTCCACCGCCGATCTTGCACTTTCTGCGGCGACAATGGCCCCCAAAGCGGTCATTGCGCCATCCGAAAGTGCAAGATCGGCGTCGTTATGGGCGGGGTCGGGGTGGGTCAGACCTTCCAGGTCCAGGCGTCGGCGATCCTGGTCGCCGGGCCGTAGAGCTGCTCCAGGGTCGCCCGCAGGCTGTCGGCGTGCGGGGCGTCGTCGGTCAGTGCCACGCAGGACGCGCCCCAGAAGTCCGCGTCCTTCGCGGCCTGCCGGCGCTGCTCGTCACCGATGGCCGGTTGGTCGCCGCGGCGGGCGACGTCGGCCAGCAGAGCCGAGGTGGGCTGCTTGAAGGTGCCCATGGCGGCGGTGCCACCGCGCCCGTAGGGGCCGATGAAGAACCCCTCGGGCAGGCCGAAGCCGGCGTCGGCGGCGGCCGCCCAGCGCATCGGCCACGGCTCCTTGGGGGTGGGCAGCGGCACCGGGACCAGCACACCACCGGGCTCGACGCACTGCCGCCAGTGTCCGCCGGTGACGAACTCCGGCAGGGCGGGCCGCCCGGCGGTCGGCAGCGGGGTCGGGAAGATCGGCAGGAGAGCCGCGACGACGGCCAGCGGCACCAGCCGACGCGCCCGCCCGGTGCTGCCGAGTGCCCGGTCGACGGCGAGGGTCAGCACCGTCGCGACGATCGGCAGCAGTGCCAGCCCGAACCGCATCGGCAACGCGCCGTCCACCACCGGCAGGCCGGCCAGCAGGGCGTACGGGCCGGGCAGCGCGGTGCGGGTGCCGCCGAGCACCACCTCCGGGCCGAGCGAGAGGGCGCCCATCACGAGGGCCGCCGCCACACACGCCAGGACCAGCCGACGTCGCCCGGCCCAGATCGCGCAGACGGCGGTGACGAGCAGCAGCGGCCAGCCGAGGAAAGTGTTGTACTCGGCCGGGCCGGTGGTGAGGCGCGACGCCTGGTCGCTGCCGGCCACCGACAGCGGTGAGACCGCCCACCAGCTGCTCAGGTCGGCCGAGAAGTAGGCCGGGCTGAACATCCCGTCGGCGACACCCTGCGGTCCGGCGAACTGGAACCACAGCGGGTAGCCGAGCACCAGCATCGCCAGACCGGCGGCGATCGCCAGTCCGCCCGCGAACCCGGGCAGCGCTCTCCGGGCGAGGTTCCGGTCCGCGAGGGCGTACGCGATCGCCATCACCAGCAGCGTGACGGCGCTGAGGAAGAGCACCTCCTCGCCGATGAAGACCTGTGCGGTCACGGCGACCGCCAGCCCGGCCGCGGAGCTGATCATCCGCCGTCGGTCCGGGCCGGCGGGCCGGCCGCGACCCTCGCCGGGGTCGGACGCCCGCAGCAGCCGTACCACCAGCCAGACGATCACCGGCACCAGCCACTGCGCCGTCATGTGCAGGTGGCTGTTGGTCTGCGAGACCATGCCGGGACCGAAGCCGCACAGACCTCCGCCGACCGCGGCGGCGAGCCGGCGGACGCGCATCGTCCGGTGGAACAGCAGGTACCAGGCGAGGGCGGTGCCGGCCAGGTTGGCGGCGGCGAGCAGCGCGAAGGAGGTGGGCGCACCGAACAGCAGGGTGACCGGGGCGCAGAGCACACCGAGCGCGATGATCGTGGTGTTGGCCATCAGGTTGACGCCGTCCGGAGCGTTGAGCCGGTCGGTGAGCAGGTGGAAGTCACCGAGCAGCGCCCGTGCGTCGACGGCCAGGAACCATTCGTAGAGCGTCTGGTCCTCGGGGTTGAGCGCCAAGGTGCGCCCACCCGGGTCGGGCCACAGCCCGTGGGTCAACCAGCCGGCCAGCGCCACCCACACGAGGGCGACCAGTAGATCCGTCCGATGGTGGCGGACGGCCGTGCGCAGCCGTCCGGCCCCGCTCGCGCGCTCGACCGGATCGGCGAGGCGGACCGCCTGGTCAGGGGCGGCATCGGGGGCCGTGGGGGCTGCGCTGCTCACGGCATCGACCCTAATGTGGCCAAGCCGGCGGGGTACGCCGGGTCGCCGCAGACCGGCTACGGTGACACTGCACCGTGCGTGTCGACGCGCGGGTGCCACCCGCCCGGGTGGTGGAACGGCAGACACGGCCGCCTTAAAAGCGGCTGCCGAAAGGCGTGCGGGTTCGACCCCCGCCCCGGGCACCATCCGCCACGGCCTCGCGTTCCCATTCGTGATCACCAGGAGTGGGTCGGGCAGTTTACTCTTGGGGGGCACGTTCACGTGCAAACGACCCCCTGAGGGAGGCCAGACAGTGAAGACCTCGAACCCGGTGCTCGCCCGGCTCGGCCAGGCGGCCGAGCGGGAGCGCTCCGCCGGGTACGCACCGACCGGGCCGTACGGACAGCCCGGCATTCCGCAGCAGTACCCGTCCCAGGCCGGCTACCCGGCCGCGCCGCCCGCCGTGGCGCCGATGACCGTCGACGACGTGGTCGTCAAGACGGTCGCCCTGCTCGGCATCCTCGGCGTCACCGCCGCGGCCGCCTGGGTGCTCGTGCCCGACTCGCTCCTCGGCGCCGCCTGGATCGGCGCGGCGGTGGTCGGCCTGGTGCTGGGCTTGATCATCTCGTTCTCCCGGATGGCCAACCCGGCGCTGGTCATCGCGTACGCGGTGGTCGAGGGCGTCTTCGTCGGCATGGTCAGCAAGGCGTTCGAGACCTTCTACGACGGCATCGTGCTCCAGGCCGCCGTGGCGAGCTTCGGCATCTTCTTCGTGATGACGATGGTCTACAAGGCGAAGATCATCCGGGCCACCCCGATGTTCGTGAAGATCGTGTCGACGGCCATCATCGGCCTCGCCGCGGTGATGCTGATCAACCTGGTGCTGGCGCTGTTCGGCGTCAACACGGGTCTGCGGGACGGCAGCCCGCTCGCGATCGGCTTCAGCCTCGTCTGCATCGTGGTCGCGTCGCTGAGCTTCGTGCTCAGCTTCAAGGAGATCGAGGACGGCGTCCGGATGGGCCTGCCCCAGCGCTACTCCTGGGTCGCCGCGTTCGGCATCCTGGTCAGCCTGGTCTGGCTCTACATCGAGATCCTGCGCCTGCTGAGCTACTTCCAGGGCGACGACTGACCTCGTCCGCCCCGCTGACCGGCGCCCGCTCCCGCTTCCTGCGGGGGCGGGCGCCGTCGTCCGCGCCGTTTCGCCGCCACCGCCGGGCCGTCCGGGGCAGAGTGAATCTCCTGGGGGTACGGGCGGAGGAGGCGACGGTGCGCAGCGACAACCCGGTGCTCAAGCGGCTGGACGAGACCGGCCGGTTGGAGTCCCGGGTGGTCAGCTCACGCGACGTCGAGCCGATGACGGTCGACGACGTCGTGGTGCGTACCGTCGGACTGCTCCTGCTCACGGGCGCGACCGCCGCGGTGTCCTGGGCGGTGGCGCCCGACGCGGTGTGGTTGGGCGCGGCCCTGGCCGGCACCGCCCTCGCCTCGATCGTGCTGGTCCTGGTCATCTCACTGCGGGGGATCACCAATCCGGTGCCGATCATCGGCTACGCGCTGCTCCAGGGGCTGCTGCTCGGGGTGGCCAGCCGGGCCTTCGAACAGGTCTACCCGGGGATCGTCGTGCAGGCGGTGGCCGGCACCTTCGGTGTGTTCCTCGGCATGGCCGCGCTGTACCGGGCCCGGGTGATCCGCGCGACCCCCCGACTGGCCCGGCTCGTGATCGGCACGCTCCTCGGCATCGCGGTGCTGAGCGTGGTCAACCTCGTCTCCTACCTGATCTCCGGCCGGTCGGGGTTGGCGGTCTACAGCGTCAGCGGGGAGGTCGGCTGGTTGCCGTACGCCTTCTCGGTGGTGGCGATCATCGCGGGCGCGTTCAGCTTCATCCTCGACTTCGACCTGGTCGAGCGTTCGGTGCGCGACGGTCGACCCCGCCGGTACGCGTGGCTGAGCGCCTTCGGTCTGCTGACCGGCCTGGTGTTCCTCTACTGGCAGTTGCTGCGGCTGCTCAGCTACCTGCGCCGCTGACCGACCGTCCGCCGTTCGGCCGTAGACTCGGCGCGGTGAGCGTAACGGAGTTGGAGCAGGCCGTGCGGTCGCTGGTCGGCCAGGTCGGGCACTGGGAACAGCCGCGCTGGGCCGCGACCGCGACCACCGGCAACGTGCCCCGCGCCGACCTGGTGCACCGTCTGGTGCAGGAGGTCGCCAACCTCGCCGCCGACGCCGAGGGGCAACCACGTCGCACCGTGCCCCGGCTCGACAACGACCTGGCCCTGCCCGACCAACTGCGGGTGGTGACCGCCGACCTGCTCGCCACTGGGGCCGACGCCGAGGTGCTGGCGCGGGCCGCCGCCGAGGTGACGGCGACCCGCAACGCGCTCTGAGCCGCTAGGCGCACCCGGTGCCGCGCGCCGGGCGCGCTCGAATCGTCAGCTCAGCCGTTCGAGGACCATCGCCATGCCCTGGCCGCCGCCGACGCACATGGTCTCCAGACCGATCGTCTTGTCGTGCCACTCGAGGGCGTTGAGCAGGGTGCCGGTGATCCGGGCGCCGGTCATGCCGAACGGGTGCCCGACCGCGATCGCGCCGCCCATCACGTTCAGCTTCTCCTCCGGGATGCCCAACTGGCGGTAGGAGGGGATGACCTGCGCGGCGAACGCCTCGTTGATCTCGACCAGGTCGACGTCGTCGATGGTCATGCCCGCCCGGCGCAGTGCCTGCCGGGACGCCTCGACCGGTCCGAGGCCCATGATCTCCGGCGACAGCGCGGTGACGCCGGTGGAGACGATCCGGGCCAGCGGGGTCAGACCCAGTTCCTCGGCCCGCTGGGCGCTCATCACCACGACGGCGGCGGCCCCGTCGTTGAGGGGGCAGCAGTTACCCGCGGTGATCCGGCCGTCCGGGCGGAACACCGGCTTCAGCCCGGCGACCGCGTCGAGGGTGACGCCGGCCCGGGGACCGTCGTCGGTGCTCACCACGGTGCCGTCGGGCGTGGTGACCGGGGTGATCTCCCGGGCCCAGAAACCGTCGGCGATGGCCTTTTCGGCGAGGTTCTGGCTGCGTACCCCGAACTCGTCCATGTCGGCGCGGGTCACGTCGTACACCTGGGCCAGGTTCTCCGCGGTCTGTCCCATGGTCAGGTAGATGTCCGGCAGGTCGCCGCTGTCGCGCGGGTCGGTCCACACCTCGGCGCCGCCCTGGGCGCGGCGCTTCGAGCGCTCGGCCGCGGACGCGAAGCGCGGGTTCTCCCAGCCGCCGCCGACCAGCGCCTGCGCATCCGGCGGCAGACCGTCGGAGCTGCCGCGCGCGTACCGGGAGACCATCTCGACCCCGGCGGAGACGAACACGTCGCCCTCGCCGGCGCGGATCGCGTGCAGGGCCATCCGGGTGGTCTGCAACGACGAGGCGCAGTAGCGGGTCAGCGTCGCGCCGGGCACGGTGTCCAGGCCGAGCAGGGTGGCCACCACCCGGGCCATGTTGAAGCCCTGTTCACCGCCGGGCAGGCCGCACCCGAGGTAGATGTCGTCGATGGTGCTCGCGTCGAGCTGGGGGATCTTGTCCAGGGCGGCCTGGACGATGGTCGCGGCGAGGTCGTCGGAGCGGACATCGCGCAGAGACCCCTTGTGGGCCCGGCCGATGGGGGAGCGGGCGGTAGCGACGATGACGGCGTCGCGGGACGACTCAATCGGCATGGGCCAACGTTAACCCGCCGGTAACATGGCGCGGAAGAAGCGGGCGCGGCGGGAAATGTCACCCTCGCCGGACGCGCGTCACCGCCGGGAGGCGACCGCCGCGGCGGCCACGATGGCCGGTAGCAGGGCGTGCGCCCACACCCGGTAGCCGTCGGCCGACGGGTGAAAACCGTCGTGGCACAGCGTGCCCGCGTCGGCTCGGAACACCGGACCGGTCTCGGTGGCCAGGTCGACCACCGTCCCGCCCGCCTCCAGCACCGCCGTGGTCTGCGCGCGGGCCATCCGCCGCCCGGACCAGCCGACGAGCTGCCGCAGCGGCGGCGCGATGGCGCGTACGGCCCCGAGGTCGGGGCAGGTGCCCACCACCACCTCGACGCGCGCCTCCCGCAGCCGGTGCACCGCCGCTCCCAGGTACGCGGA
Source organism: Micromonospora sp. CA-246542 (assembly GCF_050942905.1). Lineage (NCBI taxonomy): Bacteria > Bacillati > Actinomycetota > Actinomycetes > Micromonosporales > Micromonosporaceae > Micromonospora > Micromonospora sp. CA-246542. The sequence continues at coordinate 949,164 of NZ_CP192040.1, forward strand.
CGCGTCGCCGGGCCGGCGCAACCCGGTGGCGTCGTTCGCACCGATCAGGATCAGCGCCACGTCGGGTCGCTCGCCGAGCAGGGCCCGGGCGACCTGGGTGGTCAGGTCGGTGGAGCGGGAGCCCGAGACGCCGACGCTGGACAGGTGTACCCGGCGGCCGGACGGTCCCTCCGCGAGCAGATTGGCCAACTGCCCGCCGATGGTGTCGTCGAGGCGGTCGACGCCGACACCCAGCGCCGACGAGTCACCGAGCAGCACCAGGCGCAGCGGCGCGGCGTCGGCCCGGCCGATCGTGGCGCGCAGGGCCAGCCCCAGCTCCGGCTGGGCGTAGCGCCGGTGCCGCGCGACGAACGCCTCGCCGGCCAGGACGGCGGCGCCGCCCACCGTGCCGGCCAGCAGCGAGAGCACCGCCGCCCGACCCAGCCGGCCGGGGAAGCCGGCGGTCACGCCTCGCTCGCTGCGCTCGTTCATGCCAGTCCCTCCAATGTCGAGGTGTCCGCGGAACCAGCCTGCGGCACCGCGTGCACACCGAAGAACGCCCGGCGACGCAACTGCGCCCACCGGCCGGCCGGCCCCCGGTCGTGGCCCCGGACCTGGGCGCCGCTGACCTCGGTGCCGGCGTGCCGGGCCGCCTCCTGCGCGGCCTCTGGCAGCGACCGTACGCCCTCGCCCCGCGCCGGTGTGACCCGTCGTTCCTGCCCCGCGCCGAGCGCGGACAGCATCGTCGGCAGCAGGGCGGCGGCGGCCATGGCGTACCCCTCGGCGGAGGGGTGGAACCGGTCCCAGGCGAACATCCGCAGCGGCTCCGCCGCGAACCGCGGGCCGAGCAGGTCGCCCAGGGACACCGTCCAGCCGCCCGCCTCGACCACGGCCACCGTCTGCGCGGCGGCGAGCTGGCGACTCCACCGGTGCGCCAGCCAGCGCAGCGGTGGCTGGATCGGCCGGATCGCGCCGAGGTCGGGGCAGGTGCCGACGACCACCTCGCATCCGGCGGCGCGCAGCGAGCGGACCGCCTCGACCAGGTAACGCACGGCCAGGCCACGCGGGGTGCGGTTGGTGATGTCGTTGCCGCCGATGAGGATCACCGCGATGTCCGGGGAGCACTCGAGCGCCGCCTCCACCTGGTGACGCAGGGCCGCGGAGATGGCCCCGACCACCGCGAACCGGCGCAGCTGCACCGGCCGGTGCAGCCGCCGGGAGAGGCCGGTGGCGAGCAGCGCTCCGGGTGTCTCCCGGCGGCGGTGCACGCCGTAGCCGGCCGCCGACGAGTCACCGAGCACGACCATGGTGAGGGCGGGGCCGGGGAACTTCGCGCCGTACGTCCCGTCGCAGCGTGGCGGGGGCGCCTCGGCCATCGGAATGGTGCGCCGGGCCTGGCGGGCCTGGCCGAGCAGCACGCCGCCGGTCGCCATCGCGGCCGCCGCGGTGGCGCCCGTGCCGATCGCCGCCAGTCGGGCGATCCGCCAGGCCTGCCGCCAGCGCGGACCAACGGGTACGACAGAACCAGCCACCCCCATATGGCGACATTATCGCGCCGGCCCGACACACCGCTGTCGTCGTCACGGCTCGCGGATGCCTGGAAACCGACGCGACGGGGTACCTGTCCGGTGGAGGCCGGCCTACTTGCGCCGACCCGCCACGCTGATCCGGCGGAGAGGAGCGCGACGATGGGGAAGACACTGAAGCGCAGCGCGGCGTTCGCGGCCCTGGCGCGGGCATTGATGGCGGGGGCGCGGGGCGGGCCCTCGCTGGGCGCCCGGCTGGCGGCGCTGCCCCGGATGATCCGTGCCACCACCAGGGGCGAGTACGACGGTGGCCTCCGGCTCGCCCTCATGACGGCGGCCACGGCGTACATCGTCTCGCCCATCGACTTCCTGCCGGAGATCCCGCTGGCGATCTTCGGGCTGGCCGACGACGCCGTCATGGTCACCTGGCTGGCGGGCAGCGTGCTCTCGGAGACCGACCGTTTCCTGGAGTGGGAGGCCCGGCGCAGCTCGGTCATCCCCGGGGGTCTGGTGCACTGACGGCACGTACGCTGGGCGGCGAGGATACGTCTGCCCGGCCGCCGTCGCCGGCGCCGCAACGAAGGGCACACCGTGCAGTACTACGACAACGTCGTCGACATGATCGGCAACACTCCGCTGGTCCGCCTGCGGAGCGTCACCGAGGGCATCCAGGCCACCGTGCTCGCCAAGGTGGAGTACGTCAACCCGGGCGGCTCGGTTAAGGACCGGATCGCCCTGCGCATGGTGGAGGACGCCGAGGCGGCCGGCCTGCTCAAGCCCGGCGGCACCATCGTCGAGCCGACCAGTGGCAACACCGGCGTCGGGCTGGCCCTGGTGGCCCAGCTCAAGGGCTACCGGTGCGTCTTCGTCTGCCCCGACAAGGTCAGCCAGGACAAGCAGGACGTGCTGCGGGCGTACGGCGCCGAGGTGGTGGTCTGCCCGACGGCGGTCGCCCCGGAGGACCCGCGCTCGTACTACAACGTGTCCGACCGGCTGACCCGCGAGATCCCCGGCGCGTGGAAGCCCGACCAGTACAGCAACCCGGCGAACCCGCGCTCGCACTACGAGACCACCGGTCCGGAGCTGTGGAAGCAGACCGAGGGCGGGCTCACCCACTTCGTGGCGGGCGTCGGCACCGGCGGCACGATTTCCGGCATCGGGCGGTACCTCAAGGAGGCCTCCGACGGCCGGGTGAAGATCGTCGGCGCCGACCCGGAGGGTTCGGTCTACTCCGGCGGCACCGGCCGGCCGTACCTGGTGGAGGGCGTCGGCGAGGACTTCTGGCCCGAGACGTACGACCGGGGCGTCGCCGACGAGATCATCGAGGTGTCCGACAAGGCGTCGTTCGAGATGACCCGGCGGCTGGCCCGCGAGGAGGGGCTGCTGGTCGGTGGCTCCTGCGGGATGGCCGTGGTGGCCGCGCTGGAGGTGGCGCGCAGGGCTGCCCCGGAAGACGTCGTGGTGGTGCTGCTGCCGGACGGCGGCCGGGGCTACCTCTCGAAGATCTTCAACGACTCGTGGATGGCCCGGTACGGCTTTCTCGACAACTCCGGCGCCGAACCCACCGTTGCCGACGCGCTGGCCAGCAAGCCGGGCGGCCTGCCCGAGTTGGTGCACGTGCACCCGACCGAGACGGTCCGCGACGCGATCGACTACATGCGCGAGTACGGCGTCTCGCAGTTGCCGGTGCTCAAGGCCGAGCCGCCGGTCGTGACCGGCGAGGTCGCCGGCTCGATCGCCGAGCGGGACCTGCTCGACGCGCTGTTCACCGGCCAGGCTCACCTGCACGACACCATCGAGCGGCACATGGGCGACCCGCTGCCGATGATCGGTGGTGGCCAGCCGGTCAGCGAGGCCGTGGGCCTGCTGGAGAAGTCCGACGCCGCCCTCGTCCTGGTCGACGGTAAACCCAAGGGCGTGCTGACCCGCCAGGACCTCCTCTCCCACCTGGGCGCCCACTAGCTGCCTCCTGCGCCACACACTGCCCGCTCGCCCGCCCCCGCCTGCCCGCCCCCGCCCCCGCCGGCGGCGGGCGGCGGGTAGCCGGGTGGGCGCCGGACCCCCACCCCCTCGCGCCTCCTTTGCTCTGCTTCAACCCAGGCAACACAAACGCCCGGTAACTGTCGCCTCTGTTGAAGCAGAGCAAAGGGGCCGAGGTAGGGGTGGCCGCCTGCTGCCGGATCGTGGTCAGGGGCGTTGGGCGGGCCTGCCGCCAGGACTTCGTTAGAGGGGTCGGGTGTAGCGGAGTTGGGGAGCCAGGGCGGTGCCCATGTGCTCCTCGCGTTCCGCTCCCGTCGACGTCCAGCCGCCGCGTTCGTAGAAGGAGCGGGCGCGGGCGTTGTCCCGCAGCACCCAGAGCACCGCGCGACGCCAACCACGGTCACGCATGGCGTCGAGCGCGTCCACCATCAACGCGCGACCGGTGCCCCGCCCCTGCTCGGCCGGGTCCAGGTGGATCGCGTTGAGCAGTCCGGTCGTCGGGTCGTCCTCGTCGTCCGGCCCCACGTAGCTGAACCCGACGAGCGCGCCGACTCGTTCCGCCACGATCAGCCGGTGGGTGTCGCGCTCCCAGCTCCACCGCTCGACCCAGTACCGTCCCATCGCCTCGCCGGTCGGTTCGGCCAGCGCCTCGGCCGGCAGGAACGAGGAGTATGCGGCCACCCGGGACCGTTGGTGCAGGGCACCGACCCCCATCATGTCGTGATCGGTGGCGGGACGGAGCGTGACAGTCACCCGGCCGAGGCTACCCGGCGCGGCGGCACCTGCACGGTGGTCAGGTCCTCGGCGATGACCAGGTCCCCGTCGAAGTGCGCGCGAGCCTCGTCATGGAACCGGCGCGGGTCGGGATAGCGCTGGGAGAAGTGCGTCAGCACCAGCGTGCGTACCCCCGACTCGGTCGCCACCCGCGCGGCCTGCGCCGCGGTCAGGTGGCCGACCTCGGCGGCCAACGCGGCCTCCGACTCCAGGAACGTCGACTCGATGACCAGCAGGTCGGCGTGCTCGGCCAGGGCGTACACGCCGTCGCAGAGGCCGGTGTCCATGACGAAGGCGAACCGCTGCCCGGGTCGGGGCTCGCTCACCTCGTCCCGGGTGACGCGACGCCCGTCGAGGTCCAGGTGGCCGACGCGGATCAGCTCGCCGACGGCCGGGCCGGCGATGCCGTACGAGGCCAGCCGCTCCGGCAGCATCCGGTAGCCGTCCGGCTCGACGAGCCGATAGCCGTACGTCTCGATGGGGTGCCGCAGCCGGCGGGCCTCCAGCGTCCCGCAGCGCAGGGCGATCCGCTGCCCGTCGGTCTCGATCGGCGTTACCGCCAGCTCGGCGCTCTCGTAGAAGGAGGTGGCGTGCCGCAGCCGGGCGAAGTACTCGGTGCCGCCGGCGGGGAAGTGCACGGCGACCGGATGCGGGACCCGGTCCAGCGAGAGCCGCTGGATCGTGCCGGGCAGACCGAGGCAGTGGTCGCCGTGGAAGTGCGTGACGCAGATCCGGGTCAGGTCGCTGGCGGTGACGGTGGTGTGCAGGAGTTGGCGCTGACTACCCTCGCCCGGGTCGAAGAGGATCACCTCGTCGTCCCAGTGCAGCACGTAACCGTTGTGGTTGCGCTGCCGGGTGGGGGTCTGGCTGGCCGTCCCGAGAATCACCAGCTCGCGCATCGACACGCTGATCTCCCACCGATATGAAGCGACCCCCGGGGCGCTCCACGCTGTCGCGTGGGCCGGCTGGACTAAGCCGGCACCCCGGGGGTCGGGTGGCTGTCGTGGTTTTCGCCGCACCGCTGCCACACGGTCTCGACGGTCGTACTGGTTGCCCGCCTCGCGGCGGACGATCACTGTCGAGGACAGCGGCTAGCGGACAGCCACCTCACGAGTCCGATTGCTATACAAGTCTGGACCACCTCCTTTCACGTGTACTGCCACGCTATCGAGTCCCCGAGGGGCTCGGCAACGGATTTCGATCACAGGGCCGAACGGGAATGCCCGGCCGCCGTGTCGGCGGCCGGGCATCAGGTGGGCGACGGTCGGATCCGGGGACCCGCGCCAGGTCTCGGTCAGGCGGTACGGGCCACGCCGACCGGGCAGCTCATCCCGTTCGGGCCGTGGTTGCAGTAGCCGTTCGGGTTCTTGGTCGGTGCCAGGTACTGCTGGTGGTAGTCCTCGGCGAAGAAGTAGCTGCCGAGCGGGGCGATCTCGGTGGTGATCTCACCCTTGCCGGCCCGGGTCACGATCGGCTGGAAGGCGTCCCGCGACGACTCCGCGATGGCCCGCTGCTCGTCGGTGGTCGTGTAGATCGCCGACCGGTACTGGCTGCCCACGTCGTTGCCCTGGCGCATGCCCTGGGTCGGGTCGTGGTTCTCCCAGAAGACCTTGAGCAGGTCCTCGTACGTGATCTTGCTGGGGTCGTACACCACCTGGACGACCTCGGCGTGCCCGGTACGGCCGGAACACGTCTCCTCGTACGTCGGGTTGGTGGTGAAGCCGCCCGCGTAGCCGGCGGAGGTCGTGTACACGCCGGGCAGCGTCCAGAACAGCCGCTCGGCGCCCCAGAAGCAGCCCATGCCGAAGACGGCCACCTGGAGGCCCTCCGGGAACGGACCCTTCAGCGGGGTGCCCAGAACCTCGTGGCGGTCGGCGACCGGCATCGAGATCGGGCGGCCCGGCAGGGCCTGCTCGGGCGTGATCATCTCGGCGTTCATACGGCGCAGGAACACGGTGGGACTCCTCTCATGCGTCTCCCAGCGTGTAACACCGGTGGGTTCTGCTTCCTTACCCGCGCCACTGTGACTCAGGCCCCGCCAACGAGGGCGGTGGCGATCCGGTCGGCGTAGGTCTGTGCCTCGGCGTCGTCGGCGTACCGGGTGCGCGGCCAGAAGAAGCCGCGCAGCCCGTCACCCTTGGTGCGGGGGACCACGTGGGTGTGCAGATGGGGGACGGACTGGGACACCCGGTTGTTCATCGCCACGAACGTCCCACCGGCCCCCAGACCAGCCTCCACCGCCACGGCCAGCCGCTGGACCAGCGCGAAGTAGCCGGGCAGCAGGTCGGCCGGCAATTCGGCCAGGGTCACCAGGTGCGTCCGGGGCACCACCAGCACGTGTCCCGCGAAGACCGGGCGGGTGTCCAGGAACGCCACCCCGTCCGGCTCGTCGGCGACCCGGAACGCCGGAACGTCACCCGACACGATCCCGCAGAATACGCACCCGCTCATCGCGCCAGGCTATAGCGCCCATCTGCGGCGACGTGCCCCCCACGTACGCATCGACTGTGGTACTCATTTACGAGTCTGGATCAAGAACATGGGGGGAACGCACGTGTACAGCAAGAGAGGCACGACCCTGGCACTGGCCGTACTGGCCGCCGGGTTGCTCACCGCCGGTCTCCCGGGCCCCGCCCAGGCCGCCCCCGCGCCGACGGCCACCCCGCTGTCGTTGCCGGCGGTGGCCGACGTGGTCTCGGCCGGTGACCGGGTCTTCGTCAGCGGAGGGTCGTCCTCGACCGACGTCGTGGTGGCCAGCGCGACGGGTGCGGTCGTGGGCACCCTGTCCGGCCTGCCCGGACCGTCCGACCTGCTGCTCAGCGCCGACCGGCAGACCCTCTACGTGGCGCTGCCGACCGCCAACGCCATCGCCGCCTTCGACACCGGCACGCTCGTCGAGTCGGCCCGGTACGACACCGGCGCGGGCGAGTGCCCGTCGTCGCTGGCGCTGACCGGGCGGTACCTGTGGTTCGGGTACGGCTGTGGCGGTTGGGACGGCAACATCGGCCGGATCGACCTGGGTCGCCAGCCGGCGCGGGTGACCACGGGTCTGGACACCGGCAGCGGCTTCTACGGCGCTCCGCTGCTGACCGCCGCCAGCCAGAACCGTTCGGTGCTGCTGGCCGGGCAGCCCGGCCTGAGCCCCGCGTCGGTGTACACGTACACGATCGGCGCGGGGGGTGCGCTCAGCGCGCCGGGCACCAACGAGTTCATGGCGATCGGCAGCAACCTGCGCGACATCGCCCTCGACCCGACCGGCGCCACCGTGTTCACCGCCTCCGGCGCCCCGTACGAGGTGCAGGCGTTCCCGTTCGCCGACATCACCACCCCGTCGGCGACCTACCGCACCGGCGCGTACCCCAATGCCGTCGAGGTCTCGCGCGACGGCACCCGGATCGCCGGCGGCGCGGACGCCTCCTACGACCCGGACGTGTTCGTCTTCTCCACGGGCGGCACCGAGCTGGCCCACTTCGAGCTGGGCGACGAGCTCAGCCCCGGCGCGCTGGCCTGGGCCCCGAACGGCGCCCGGCTCTACGCGGTCTCCTACGACTGGACCGGAACCCACCCGGTCACTCTGCACGTCCTGCCCGTCCCGGCCGCCTGAGGGCCGTTCCCGACGCTGAACCGGAGCGTGGGGTCGGGCCGGACGGTCCGACCCCCGCCCGGAGCGCGGGTTCCGTGCCAGGTCGCCGGGGCGGGGCACTAGCCTCACCAGAATGAGTCACGGCTTCGAGACGCTCGCCATTCACGCCGGTCAGGACCCTGAGGCCCGGACCGGCGCGGTGATCCCGCCGATCTACCAGACCAGCACGTACGCCCAGGACGCCGTCGGTGCGCCCCGCCTCGGCTACGAGTACAGCCGCTCCGGCAACCCGACCCGCGACGCCCTTCAGGAGTGCCTGGCCGCGTTGGAGGGCGGGCCGGTGGGTCTCGCCTTCGCCAGTGGCCTGGCCGCCGAGGACACCCTGCTGCGGGCGGTGTGCCAGCCGGGCGACCACGTGATCATTCCGGACGACGCGTACGGCGGCACGTACCGGCTCTTCGCCCGGGTGGCCCAGCGCTGGGGGCTGGAGTTCACGCCGGCCAAGGTCTCCGACCCGGCCGCGGTCCGGGCCGCCGTGCAGCCCGGTCGTACGAAGATCATCTGGGTGGAGACGCCGACGAACCCGCTGCTCGGCATCGCCGACATCGCCGTCCTGGCCGGTGTGGCGCACGACGCCGGCGCGCTGCTGGTGGTCGACAACACCTTCGCCTCGCCGTACCTCCAGCAGCCGATCGCGTACGGTGCCGACGTGGTGGTGCACTCCACCACGAAGTACATCGGCGGGCACTCGGACGTGGTGGGCGGCGCGCTCGTCGTCGCCGACGCCACGCTCGGCGAGGAGTTGCGCTACCACCAGAACGCGATGGGCGCGATCAACGGCCCGTTCGACGCGTGGCTCACCCTGCGCGGCATCAAGACCCTCGGGGTACGGATGGACCGGCACTGCGACAACGCCGAGCGCCTCGCCGCGTACCTCGACGGGCACGCCAAGGTGTCCGAGGTGATCTACCCCGGGCTGCCCTCGCACCCTGGTCACGAGGTGGCGGCCAAGCAGATGCGCCGGTTCGGCGGCATGATCTCGTTCCGGGCCGCCGGCGGCGAGGAGCACGCCGTCGAGATCTGCAACCGGGCCAAGCTCTTCGTGCTCGCCGAGTCGCTGGGCGGTGTCGAGTCGCTGATCGAACACCCGGGCCGGATGACACACGCAAGTGCTGCCGGCTCGCCGCTTGAAGTTCCCGGCGATCTCGTGCGACTGTCTGTCGGCATCGAGACGGTCGACGACCTGCTCGCCGATCTGGAGCAGGCGCTGGGCTGACCGCTGGGGAGGACGGCCGTGCAGGACATCATGGCGACCTGGGTCGGGGCGACCGCCAAACAGATCGCCCGGGGCGTACGGCGGGGTGACGTCTCGGCCACCCAGGTCGTCGCCGACCACCTCGAGTACATCGCCTCCGCCGACCGCGAACTGGCCGCGTTCCGCGCCGTTCGCGGCGGCGAGGCGATCACCGAGGCGGAGAAGGTCGACGAGCAGGAGGACCTGGCCAACCTCCCCCTGGCCGGGGTGCCGGTGGCCGTCAAGGAGAACACCCCGGTCGCCGGCCTGCCCACCTGGAACGGGTCGGCCGCCGCGCGGACGGAGGTCGCGGAGGCCGACCACGAGGTCGTCCGGCGGCTGCGTGGCGCCGGCGCGGTGATCCTCGGGGTCACCCGGATGCCCGAGCTGGGGCTCTGGGCGCTCACCGACGACGACAGCGCGGTGACGCGCAACCCGTGGGACAACACGCGTACCCCCGGCGGTTCCTCGGGCGGCGCGGCCGCCGCGGTCGCCGCCGGCCTGGTGCCGATCGCGCACGGCAATGACGGCCTCGGCTCGATCCGCATCCCGGCGGCCTGTTGCGGCCTGGTGGGCCTGAAACCCGGTCGCGGTGTGGTGCCCTGCCAACTCGGCGCGGACGACTGGTTCGGTCTCACCGAGCACGGGATGCTCGCCAGCACGGTCGCCGACGCCGCCGTCGGCTTCTCGGTGCTCGCCGGCCGACGCCCGGAGAAACTGGTCCCGCCGCAGCGGCTGCGCGTCGGTGTCTCGCTGCGCTCGCCGGTGCGCGGAGTCTCGCCGGACGAGCCCAACCGGGACGCGGTGGCCGCCGCCGGTCGGCTGCTCGCCGCCGCCGGCCACGACACCGTACCGGCCGATCCGGTCTACCCCACGGCCCTGGGCCTGCAGGGCCTCGCCACCTGGTTCGCCGCGGCAGCCGCCGACGTCCGGGCCGCCGGGCTGGACCGGCGCGGTCTGCAACGCCGTACCCGGCGGCACGTCGCGCTGGGCGAGTGGGCACAGCGGCGCGGCTACGTCCGGGAGGCCGACCGGGCCGCCTGGCGGCAGCGGTCCGTCGACTTCTTCACCGACCACTCCGTCGACCTGCTGCTCACGCCCGCCCTGGCGAGCGCGCCGCCGGAGGCCGGCCGCTGGTCGCAGCGGTCCTGGCGGGCGAACCTGTCGGCCAACATCAGGTACGCCCCGTACGCCGCGCCGTGGAACGTCGCCGGCCTGCCGGCGATCGTCGTGCCGGTGGGACGCCGCCCGGACGGCCTGCCGGTCGCCGTGCAGATCGTCGGTCCGCCCGGCTCGGAGTTGCTGCTGCTCGGCGTGGCCGGTCAGTTCGAGATGACCGCCCCGTGGTCGCGCCATGCCCCCGGCTATCCCCTCGTCGGAACGGGGTCGCCGGCCAGCGCATGATCGTCTAGCGTGTGCGCGCACCGTCGCGCGAACCACGGGGGACACCAATGCGCTGCCAGACCTGCGGAGACGCCACGTCCTCCGAGCACAACGAATGCCCGCGTTGCTACACGCCGCTCGGCCAGCCGGCGGTCACGCCGGGGCTGGCGACCTACCGCGTACGGGGGATCGGGCTGGCGGCCAGCGTCGCCGTCGGCGCGACCGCCGTGCTCTACCTGGTGGTGGCGCTGTCCCCGCTGATCGGGATGGCGCTGGCCCGGCGGGCCATGGCCGACGACGACCCGGACCTGCTCCTCGGTGCGGTGCTCGTCGAGGTGGTGGCGGGGCTGGCCATGACGGTGGTCTACCTCACCGCCGCCGTCCTGGTGATCATCTGGACCTGGCGGGCGCGCAAGAACACCGATGCCTTCCCCGGCGCACTGCCCACCCTCGGAGCGGGCTGGGCGATCGCCGGCTGGCTGGTGCCGTTCGCGAACTTCGTGGTGCCGGCCCGGGTCGTGGCGGGCGTGGCGCGGGACAGCCTCTGGCGGCGGTTCACGCCGACCCTGGTGAGCGTCTGGTGGTGCTCCTGGCTGGTGTTCAGCGTCGGCGAGCGGCTGAGCAGCCGCGTCGGTGACAAGGCGTACGCGAAGCTGCCGGAGACCCCGTTCAACGACGCCGGCTACCAGGCGTACGTCGACCACTACCGGGACTCGCTACTCCGCAATGCCCTGCCGGCGCTGGGCTGCGCGGTCGCGGCGGTGACGCTGATCCTGCTGATCCACCGGATCTCCGCCGCCCAGGAGGCCCGGATCGCCCGCGCCGCCCCGGCGTGGCCGACCGCCCCGGTCTGGCCGGCACAAGCATGGCCGCCGGCCCCGCCGGTCGTGCCGGCGCAGTCCTCGTCGCCTACCCCGGTGTCGCCGACGGAGCAGCCATCCTCGGGTGGCACGATCGGGGCATGACGGAACTGGTCGGCCTCGACGACGTACGGGCTGCGCGGAAACTGCTCGCCGACGTCGTTCGGACCACCCCGCTGGAGCCCTCCCGGCCGCTGAGCGCGGCGCTGGGCGGGCCGACGTGGCTCAAGTGCGAGAACGTGCAGCGCGCCGGCTCGTACAAGGTGCGCGGCGCGTACGTGCGGATCTCCCGGTTGTCGGCGGCGGAGCGTGAGCGTGGCGTGGTCGCGGCGAGCGCCGGCAACCACGCCCAGGGCGTCGCGCTCGCCGCCGGGCTGGTCGGCACGCACGCGACGGTCTTCATGCCGGTCAACGCGCCACTGCCGAAGGTCGCGGCCACCAAGGGGTACGGCGCACAGGTCGAGCTGGCCGGCAACACCGTCGACGAGTCACTGGTGGCCGCGCAGACGTACGCCGAGCGGACCGGCGCGGTGCTCATCCACCCGTTCGACCACCGGGATGTGATCGCCGGGCAGGGCACGGTCGCCCTGGAGATCCTCGACCAGTGCCCCGACGTACGGACGATCATCACGGGGGTGGGCGGTGGGGGCCTGATCTCGGGCATGGCCGTGGCCGCCAAGGCGCTCCGCCCGGACGTACGCATCATCGGGGTGCAGGCGGCGGGCGCGGCGGCCTTCCCGCCCTCCCTGGTGGCCGGCGAGCCGGTCCGGCTGCCGGCGTTCGCCACCATCGCGGACGGCATCGCGGTCGGACGGCCGGGGGAGATCACCTTCAACCATGTCCGCAAGCTCGTCGACGAGATCGTCACGGTCTCCGAGGAGGACATCTCGCGGGCCCTGCTGATGCTGCTGGAGCGCGGCAAGCAGGTCGTCGAACCGGCCGGGGCGGTCGGCGTGGCCGCGCTCCTGGCCGGCGTGGTGGAGGTGGAGACGCCGGTGGTCGCGGTCCTCTCCGGCGGCAACATCGATCCCCTGCTGATGATGCGGGTGATCGAGCACGGTCTCGCCGCGGCCGGCCGCTACCTACGGGTGACCGTGCGCTGTACGGATCGGCCTGGCCAGCTCGCGTCACTGCTCACTCAGATCGCCGAGCACCGGGCCAACGTGGTGGACGTGGAACACCAGCGGGCCAACCCGCACCTCGGCCTCGGCGAGGTGGAGGTGGCGCTGTCGGTGGAGACCCGTGGTGTGGAGCACTCGGACACGTTGATCAGCGCGCTGCGGGCCAGTGGCTACCAGGTGGTGTTCGCCGCCGAGGCGTGACAGGCGGTGCCACGCCCCGGCGGCGTCACACCGTGGGGGAGTTGCCGCTCAGCCGGAGAACGGCTCGAAGCTGACCACGGTCACCTTGATGTCGGCGCCACTCGGTGCCGTGTAGGTGCAGGTCTGCCCGGCGCGACCACCCAGGATCGCCTTGCCCAGGGCCGACTCCGGGCTGTAGACCGTCAGGTCGGTGGTGGCGGCGATCTCCCGTGAGCCGAGCAGGAAGGTCTCGGTGTCGTCGGTGTCGTCGTCGAAGTAGATCGTCACCACCATGCCGGGTGACACCGCGTCGGCGGTCGGCGCGGCGCCGACCTTGGCGGTGCGCAGCAACTCCTGCAGGTAGCGGATGCGACCCTCGGCCTTGCCCTGCTCCTCGCGGGCGGCGTGGTAGCCGCCGTTCTCACGCAGGTCGCCCTCCTCGCGGCGGGCGTTGATCTCGGCCGCGATAGCCGGACGGTTGGCGATGTGCTCGTCGAGCTCGGCCTGGAGGCGGTCGTACGCGTCCTGCGACAGCCAGGTGGCGGGCGCCTCGTTGCCAGTGGACACAGGCGTTCTCCTCGGTTGTGCGTGGCTGGCTGACAGGTGAACTACCAAGTTACCAGTGCGGTACGACACAGCGTGTCGGCGATCACCGGCGGTGTCCGGATCCGACACCCACGGTCGATGCCCGACGACGGCCGCTACCGGGCGATGTCTCCGCAGCTCAGGACGGCGCTCGGCAGCGCAGCACCTCGCCGATGAACGGTCGGGCGCTGGTGTTCAGCCGGTGCCGGGCGCTGACGTGCCGCTCACCCGGGGCGGCGGTCACCGTGACCTCGTCGCGGGCCACCTCGACGCCGGCGCGGTCCCGGGCGCGCAGGACGCAGACGGCCGAGCCGCCCTCCGGCACACGTACCCGGAAGTCGACCACCACCTGGTTGTCCGTGATGTCGGTGTACGTGATCACCTGGGCGTCGTAGACCGGGTCGCCGTACTGCCGGTAGAGCCGCAGCGAGATCAGGCTCAGCCCCACCACCAGCACCAGGAGCACCAGGGCGGCCAGCAGCGTACGACGACGGCCTCCGCCGGGCGCCCGGCGTCGGCCGTAGCGCCCGGCCGGGAAGACCGGCGCGCCCGGTGAAATTGTGGCGTGCGTCTCGGTCACCGGCGGGTATCTCCTGGCGTTGTTGTCGGCGGCATCGGCAAGAATGGCAGGAGTCCATCCTCCCAGCCCGGCCGAATGCCAGGAACGGCAGGTCGGGTCCCGCAGGTGCCGACCGGCGGCGGGGCGGGGGAGGTTCCTGGCAGGTCAGCCGGTCGAGCCCGGCCGGGTCCACCGGCCGACACAGACGAGGAGCGCCGAAAGTTGGCAGAGCAGCTGCGTCTCATGGCCGTCCACGCGCACCCGGACGACGAGTCGAGCAAGGGTGCGGCGACCATGGCGAAGTACGTCGCCCAGGGGGTCGACGTGCTGGTGGTGACGTGCACCGGCGGTGAGCGCGGCAGCGTGCTCAACCCCAAGCTCGACCGGCCCGACGTCTGGGCCAACATCGCGGACATCCGGCGGGCCGAGATGGACGCCGCGCGGGCGATCCTCGGCGTCGACCAGGCCTGGCTGGGGTTCGTCGACAGCGGCCTGCCCGAGGGCGACCCGCTGCCGCCGCTCCCCGAGGGCTGCTTCGCCCTCCAGGACGTCGAGGTGGCCGCCGGCCCGCTGGTCCGGCTGATGCGGGAGTTCCGTCCGCACGTGGTGACCACGTACGACGAGGAGGGTGGCTACCCCCACCCCGACCACATCATGTGCCACAAGGTGAGCGTGGCCGCCTTCGAGGCCGCCGGGGACGCGGAGCGCTACCCCGAGCTGGGCGCCCCCTGGCAGCCGCTGAAGCTCTACTACGACATCGGCTTCTCCAAGGCCAAGATCATGGCGCTGCACGAGGCGATGCTCGCCACGGGCGCCGAGTCGCCGTACGAGGACTGGCTCAAGCGCTGGGACGAGCGTCCGGACAAGGGCCCGCGGATCACCACCCGGGTCGACTGCGCCGAATACTTCCCTGTGCGGGACGACGCGCTGCGCGCCCACGCCACCCAGGTCGACCCGGACGGCTTCTGGTTCCACGTGCCCATGGAGATGCAGCAGCGGGCCTGGCCGACGGAGGATTTCGAGCTGGTCCGCACCATGGTGGAGAGCCCGCTGCCCGAGTCCGACCTCTTCGCCGGAGTGCGGGAGACGGCGCACGCGCGCTGATTCCGGCCGGGGCTACCCTGGTAGGCAATCGCACATCGGAGGACGACCATGCTGACCGCTGCCCAGGTGCTCGCGGAGAACAACTTCGGGGACACCCGCACGGGTGGTCTGGCCGGCCCGATGGGCCTCCTCCTCATCCTGCTGCTGTCCACCGCCACCATCCTGCTGATCCGCAACATGAACGCCCGACTGCGGCGTCTGCCCGACCGGTTCCCGCAGCCGGGGCGGGCGGTCGATCCGACCAGGGCCGACGCTTCAGTCGTCGATCCGACAGACGGGACCAGCGCGCATGATTCCTCCGCGCACGCTCCCAATGGGCACCAGCAGCAGCGGAACGGGTAGTCCGCGCGTGATTCACGCCGAACCGGGTGGCGGACCCCTGTTGCGACCACCCGGTTTGGCTTAGCCTTCCGCCGGGGGACCAAAAGTCCCCGAGACGTGCGCGGAAGGGGGCGCCGATGGCCAGCACAGCACCGGCTGCCCGCCGTACCGTTGGTCGGTCGGCTGACGGGGAAGGTCGATGACCTCCGGTCCGGCCGGCGACCCGTTCGACCGGCTCGGGGCGCACGGCATGCCGGTCCGGCTGCGCGTGCTGACGGTCGCGGTGACGCTGACCGCGCTGGTCGCCGCCGCGGTCGGGTTGACGGTTCCGTCCGGGTTGCCGGCCGACGACCCGCTGGGTGGTCCGGCCCGCTTCGGCATCGCGGTCGGTGTCCTGGCCCTGGCCCAACTCGCCCGGCTCCGGTTCCGCGGCGCCGCCGGCATGGTCAGCATCACCTGGGGTGAGGCGGCCCTGATCGTCTGCCTCTATCTCGCTCCGGCCGGCTGGCTTCCGTCGGCCACGCTGATCGGCGCCGGGCTGGCCTGGACGGGGTTGTCCCTGCACAGCGACCGCCGCCCACCGCTGGAGATCGTCCGGATCGCCGCGTCGCTGGCCGCCGCGTCGGCGCTGGCCGTGTCCGTGACCACCGCGTTGGGGCACCCCCTGCTCACCCCTCCCACCCCGATGCTCGCGCTTGCCGTGATCGCCGGGTCGGTGACGTACCTGATGGTGACGGGTTGGCTCGGCGCGGTGAGCCTGAGCCTGCGGCACGGGCTGCCGATCGGGCCGCCGCTGCTGGCCGCGCTGCGCGGCAAGTTGCTGATGTTCGTCGGCAACGTGGCGGTCGGCCTGGTCGTGATCGCGCTGCTGGAGCTCGACCCGCGCTGGTTGCT
The DNA here is from genome assembly GCF_050942905.1 of Micromonospora sp. CA-246542. NCBI lineage: Bacteria > Bacillati > Actinomycetota > Actinomycetes > Micromonosporales > Micromonosporaceae > Micromonospora > Micromonospora sp. CA-246542. The sequence goes on from NZ_CP192040.1 coordinate 965,307, forward strand.
GCTGCTCCCCCCGCTGCTCTGGCTGCTGCAACAGACCTACCGTTACCGCCTCCGGGCGGACCAGGAACGTCGGACGTGGCGCGCCTTCGCCGAGGCCACCGCTGCTCTCAACCAGCTCGACGAGCGGGGCGTGGCCAGCGCGGCGGTGACGGGCGCGCTGGCGCTGTTCAGCGCCGAGTTGGTCGATGTCGAGGTGGCCCGGCCGGACGGCAGGTGGCGTCGCTACCGGGGGGACGCCGGGGGCCAGCTGCTCGACCGGGAGGTCGGCCCGCCCGACAAGTCGGAGCCCGACGAGTACGAGTTGGTCCGACCCCTGTCGGTGGGCGCCGTGCCGGTCGGTCGGCTCCGGGTCCGGTTCCCCCGCTCGGCCCCGCCCACGACCCGCGAACGGGACGCGGTGGCCGCGTTCGGCGACGCGCTCGCCGCCGCGCTGCACGACGCCGCGACCCACCGCGAGCTGCGCCTGGTCACCGCCCGATCGTCGTACGAGGCGGTGCACGACGCGCTCACCGGGCTGGCGAACCGTACGGCCATGCTCGGCAAGGGTGACCAGTCGTTGCGGCAGCTCGCACACGACCACCCGGTGGCCCTGCTGCTGTTGGACATCAACCAGTTCAAAGAGGTCAACGACACCCTCGGGCACGCGGCCGGCGACCAGTTGCTGCGGCTGACCGCCAACCGGCTCAGCGCGTTGGCCCGCCCGGGTGACCTGCTCGGCCGGCTCGGAGGCGACGAGTTCGCGCTGCTGCTCACGTCGGTTCCCGTGCTGGGTGACCGGGCCGCGCCGATGGCACACGCGCTGCGTCAGGCTCGTGAGATCGCCGAGCGGCTGGCCGCGCCGACCGAGGTGGCCGGGGTGCGGATGTCCATCGAGGTCTCGGTGGGCGTGGTCGTGGCCGACGCCGGCACCGCCGACCTGACCGAGCTGCTGCGCCGCGCGGACATCGCCATGTACCAGGCGAAGGAGGGCGGCGGCAGCGTCGCCGCGTACGACAGCACCCGGGACGCGGCCAGCACCGACCAGCTCGCCCTGCTCGCCGAACTGCGCGAGGCGCTGAAGGTCGACGACCAGTTGGTGCTGGCGTTGCAGCCGGCGGTCGACCTGGCGACCGGCGCGCCCACCGGGGTGGAGGCGCTGATCCGCTGGCAGCACCCCCGGCGCGGCTGGCTGGGCCCGGCCGACTTCATCCGCCCGGTGGAGAACAGCGAGCAGCTCGGCACGTTCACCCGGTACGTGCTCGACAAGGCGCTCGGGGTGGCCGCCGGCTGGGCCCGCGAGGGGCTGGACGTTCCGATCTCGGTCAACCTGTCCGCGCGTAGCCTGCTCGACCCCCGCCTCCCGGCGGAGATCGGCGACGCGCTGCGCCGCCACCAGGTGCCACCCCGCCGGCTGGTCCTGGAGATCACCGAAACGGTGGTGATGAGCGAGCTGGAGATCATCGACGAGGTGCTCGCCAACCTCCGGTCGATGGGTGTGCAGCTCGCCGTGGACGACTTCGGCACCGGCTTCTCCTCGTTGACCTTCCTGACCCGGATCGCCGTGGACGAGTTGAAGGTCGACCGCTCCTTCGTGATCCGGATGGCCGACTCGCCGGAGGCGGCGGCGATCGTCCGGACCACCGTCGGGCTCGCCCACGAGTTGGGGCTGCGGGTGGTCGCCGAGGGCGTGGAGACGGCCGAACAGCGGCTGGCCCTGGCCGAGCTGGGCTGCACGTCCGCGCAGGGCTACCACTTCTTCAAGCCGATGCCGGCCGACAAGATCGGTGCGGTGCTGGGCACGCTGCGCGACTCGGCCGAGTCGAACGTCTTCCGGCTGCGCGCCGACGGCGCCTCCTGACCGCTCGGCGCTCCCGTCAAGCGGGTCGCCGCAGCAACTCCCACATGACCGGCACCGGCAGCGCCGGATGGGCGCAGGCCGCCCGGAGCACGTCCCGTTCGACGTCGCCTCGGGCCAGCTCCGCCAACGCCTCCGGTCGGGTGTTCCGGTGCTCGGCGATGGCGAGTCGGGTGACGTGGTCGGCACCGTCGAGCAGCCGGGCCAGCAGTTCGCCCGACGCGCTCCAGTTCCGTGCCAGAAGGTGGGGTTTGACGGGCAGCCGGCTTAGCACGTCGGGCGGGGTCCGCCAGTTGGTCGCCAGCGCCGCGCCGATGCCCCGGACGGGCGTCTCGGCGAGTCGGCGCAGGATCTCGGGATAGGCGCAGTGCCGGGCGAGCCAGCGGCGGACCATGGGGCTGCGATCCTGGGCCAGGAGAGCGGCGGTCTCCTCCGACAGCGACCAGTTCGCGGCGGCGGCAGCGCGTACGCGTGCTGATCGGGACCCCGCGCACTGCGTCAGGAGGGTCTGGAGCGCTTCCTTCGCGTCTTCAACCGGCCACGGCCTCGGACCGGGCTCGCAAACCGACTTCCACCTGCCGAGCAGGTCCTGGAGTTGCTCGACGGAGAGCCGGTCGGCAACTGCCTCCAACCGCCTCAGGCTGGGCAGCGGCCGGAAGCTGTCCTTCGTGAACCGTTCGACAGCCGTACGGGCCACCGTCTCGTCGACATCGCGGGTCAGCGTCGTCAGGGTCTCCGTCGACGTGGCGGAGTGGAGCGCGACCGCTCGGCGGACCTCGGGATCGCTGTCCCGGGCGAGAACCGCCAGCAGGGGGCTGGAGACGTGCTCCGACCAGGTCAGCGCGCGACGGACGGCGACGACCGGGTCCTCGGACAGCGCCAGCATCGCCGCTGGGGACAGGCGTCCCCACTGGGCGGCCCTCGCGCGGGCCTCCGGGTCGGCGCTGACGGCCAGCTCCTCGCCCAGCCAGTCTCCGGCCTGTTCGATGGCTTCCGCCCGGATGGCGGGGACCTCGTCGTGCGCCAGGATCTCGGCGATCTCGGCTGAGAACTCGCGTTGGCCGATCCCATCGCGTACGGCCGGGTCGGGGTCGCGGGCCAGCTTGGCCTGGATTTCCGGGCTGGTATCGCTGCGGAACGCGATACTCCGTCGCACCTCGGGGTGGGGATCGTCGGCGAGCGCGGCCACGGTCTCCGGTGGGCACGCCTTCAGCCAGGGGACCTCGGACCGCAGCCGGTGGTCGGACGAGGCGCTGAAGGCCGCGATCGCGTCGGGCGGGAAGTCGCCCTCGAAAAGGAGGCGTTGCAACAGATGCGGGTCGCCGGTCTCGACCGTCACCGCCACCAGCGCCGCGACGACGTCAGGAATCTCCTGCGCCAGCACCGAGTCCTGGTAGAGGCGCTCGGCGAGTACGAGCCGTGGCAGGCGACCGCCGTCCCGAACCAGGGCGAGCAGGACGTCGGTCGGGGCGGCCGGGTTCATCGCGAGTCCGGCGAGTCGGTTCTGGTCGCGGGTGTTGTCCGGGCCGGGTAGTTCGAGCCGCCAGCGCGATCCCTCGCAGCAGCCGGTCCGGATGACCGTCGGCTCCGCCCAGTTCCCCGTCTCGGACATCCGAGCACCATAGCGACACCGCAGCCGAACCGCGCTCCCTCTCTCTGTGCAAGGCTGGAACGGTGAATCGACTCGCCGACGCGACCTCCCCGTACCTGCTCCAGCACGCCGACAACCCGGTCGACTGGTGGCCCTGGTGCGACGAGGCGTTCGCCGAGGCGAAACGACGTGACGTGCCGGTGCTCATCTCGGTGGGCTACGCGGCCTGCCACTGGTGCCACGTCATGGCGCACGAGTCGTTCGAGAACGAGCAGGTCGCTGCCCTGCTCAACGACAACTTCGTGTCGATCAAGGTGGACCGCGAGGAGCGTCCCGACGTCGACGCCGTCTACATGACCGCCACCCAGGCGATGACCGGTCAGGGCGGCTGGCCGATGACGGTCTTCGCCACCGGAGACGGCACCCCGTTCTTCTGCGGCACCTACTTCCCGCGCGCCAACTTCACCCGCCTGCTCCAGTCGGTCACCACCGCCTGGCGGGACCAGCGGGACGAGGTGCTGCGCCAGGGCGCCGCCGTGGTCGAGGCTATCGGTGGCGCACAGGCCGTGGGCGGCCCCACCGCGCCGCTGGACGGCCCACTGCTCGACGCCGCGGCCGGCAACCTGGCCGGTGAGTACGACGAGACGAACGGCGGTTTCGGGGGTGCCCCGAAGTTCCCGCCGCACATGAATCTGCTCTTCCTGCTGCGCCACCACCAGCGCACCGGCGACCCGCGCAGCCTGGAGATCGTGCGGCACACCGCCGAGGCGATGGCCCGGGGCGGCATCTACGACCAGCTCGCCGGCGGTTTCGCCCGATACTCGGTGGACGCGCACTGGACGGTGCCGCACTTCGAGAAGATGCTCTACGACAACGCGCTGCTGCTGCGCGTCTACACGCAGCTCTGGCGGCTGACCGGTGATCCGCTGGCCCGGCGGGTCGCCCGGGACACGGCCCGGTTCCTCGCCGACGAGCTGCACCGGCCGGGGGAGGGGTTCGCGTCCGCGCTGGACGCCGACACCGAGGGCGTGGAGGGGCTCACCTACGCCTGGACGCCCGCGCAGCTCGTCGAGGCGTTGGGCGAGGACGACGGCCGCTTCGCCGCCGACCTGTTCGCCGTCACCGAGGACGGCACCTTTGAGCACGGCACGAGCGTGCTCAAGCTCGCGCGGGACGTCGACGACGCCTCGCCCGAGGTCCGTACCCGCTGGCAGGGGGTGGTCGGGCAACTGCTCGCGGCCCGCGACACCCGGCCGCAGCCGGCCCGCGACGACAAGGTGGTGGCCGCCTGGAACGGCCTGGCGATCACCGCGATCGTCGAGTTCCTCCAGGTCGCCGCGTTGACCCTGGAGAAGCGGGACGAGGGCGCCAACCTGTTGGAGGGCGTCACCATCGTCGCCGACGGCGCGATGCGGGACGCCGCCGAGCACCTGGCCAGCGTGCACATCGTCGACGGCCGGCTGCGCCGGGTCTCCCGCGACGGCAGGGTCGGCGAGCCGGCCGGGGTGCTGGAGGACTACGGCTGCGTGGCCGAGGCGTTCTGCGCCCTGCACCAGCTCACCGGCGAGGGGCGCTGGCTGGCCCTGGCCGGTCAGTTGCTGGACACCGCCCTGGAACGCTTCGCCGCACCCGGCGGCGCCTACTACGACACGGCCGACGACGCGGAGCGGTTGGTCGCCCGGCCGGCCGATCCGACCGACAACGCCACCCCGTCGGGGAGGTCCGCGCTGGTCGCCGGGCTGGTCGCGTACTCCGCGCTGACCGGCCAGACCCGCTACCGCGAGGCCGCCGAGGCCGCGCTCGCCACCGTGGCGCCGATCGTCGGGCGGCACGCCCGCTTCGCCGGGTACGCGGCCACGGTCGGCGAGGCGTTGCTGTCCGGGCCGTACGAGATCGCGGTGGTGACCCACGACCCGGCCGGCGATCCGCTGGTGGCCGCCGCCCACCGGTACGCCCCGCCCGGAGCGGTGGTGGTCGCCGGCCTTCCGGACCAGCCCGGTGTGCCGTTGCTCGCCGACCGGCCGTTGGTCGACGGGCGGTCCGCCGCGTACGTCTGCCGGGGTTTCGTCTGTCAACGGCCGGTCACCTCCGTCGACGAGCTGGTCGCCGAGCTGGGCTGAGTCGGGCACCGGTAGGCTGGCCGCGCTATGGATTCCCGTACCGGTCTGCCTGTTGTCGGCATGGTGGGTGGCGGCCAGTTGGCCCGGATGACCCACCAGGCCGCGATCGCCCTCGGCCAGTCACTGCGTGTGCTCGCGAGCGCCCCCGACGACGGCGCGGCGCTGGTCGCCGCCGACGTCCAGTACGGGGACCACACCGACCTGGCCGCCCTGCGCACCTTCGCCAAGGGCTGTGACGTGGTCACCTTCGACCACGAGCACGTGCCCAACGAGCACATCCGCACGCTGGCGGCCGAAGGGGTGACCCTGTACCCGCCGGCGGACGCGCTGCTGCACGCCCAGGACAAGCAGGTCATGCGGGAACGCCTCACCGAGCTGGGTGCGCCCAACCCGGTCTGGCGGCCGGTCGGCGACCCCGCCGACCTGGTCGGGTTCGGCGAGCAGGTCGGCTGGCCGGTGGTGCTCAAGGCGGCCCGAGGTGGCTACGACGGTCGCGGCGTCTGGATGGTGGACGACGCCACCCAGGCCGCCGAGCTGGCCGCGACGCTGCTCGCCGGCGGCACCCAGCTGATCGTCGAGGAACGGGTGCCGCTGCGTCGCGAACTCGCCGTGCAGGTGGCCCGCTCGCCGTTCGGCCAGGTGGCCGCGTACCCAGTGGTCGAGACGGTGCAGCGCGACGGCATCAACGTCGAGGTGCTGGCCCCGGCGCCCGGTCTCGACGAGGAGCTGGCGGTCTCCGCCCAGCAGCTCGCCATCGACCTGGCCACCGCGCTCGGTGTGGTCGGGCTGCTCGCCGTGGAACTCTTCGAGGTGCGCGACGACGCCGGTCGACCCGCGATCGTGGTCAACGAGCTGGCGATGCGTCCGCACAACTCGGGGCACTGGACCATCGAGGGTGCCCGGACCTCGCAGTTCGAGCAGCACGTGCGGGCGGTGCTGGACTACCCGATGGGCGACACCGCGCTGACCGCGCCGGTCGTCGTGTCGGCGAACGTCCTCGGCGGCGAGCCGGACGGGATGTCGATCGACGAGCGGCTGCACCACCTCTTCGCCGCCGAGCCGGGGGCCAAGGTGCACCTCTACGGCAAGCAGGTACGCCCCGGTCGCAAGATCGGGCACGTCACCGTGCTCGGTGACGACCTGGACGACGTACGGGCACGGGCGGCGCGGGCCGTGCGCTGGCTCCAGGTGGGGCACGAGTGACCCGGGTGGCCGCGAACCAAGGAGGACTCCGGTGACCACGGTTGGGCTGATCATGGGCAGCGACTCGGACTGGCCGACCATGCGAGCCGCCGCCGAGGTGCTCGACGATTTCGAGGTGTCGTACGAGGTGCGGGTCATCTCGGCACACCGGACCCCGGTCGCGATGATCGACTACGGCCGGGACGCGGTCGACCGGGGGCTCAAGGTGATCATCGCCGGTGCCGGTGGCGCCGCCGCGCTGCCGGGCATGGTCGCCTCGGTGACCCCGTTGCCGGTGATCGGCGTGCCGGTGCCGCTGAAGCACCTCGACGGCATGGACTCGCTGCTGTCCATCGTGCAGATGCCGGCGGGGATTCCGGTGGCCACCGTGTCGATCGGCAACGCTCGCAACGCCGGCCTGCTGGCCGTCCGGATCCTCGGCGCGTCCGACGAGACGCTGCGCACTCGGATGGCCACCTACCAGCAGGACCTGGAGAAGCTCATCAAGACCAAGGACGCGGCCCTCCAAGCCACCCTGCCCTAACCCCGCACCCCGGGCACCCCCGCGCCCTCCCGCCCACGCGATCTTGCACTTTCGGTGGTCGCTAAGCGGCATTTGTCCAACTATGCGGCGACAGAAAGTGCAAGATCGCCGAAAGCCCCGGCGGGCCCGGCGCGCTCACCGTGCCCACTCACGCGCGCCGCAGGGACCCTCCGGTTTCATCTCATGCCGCGTAGCGCGGTCTGGAGGCGTTCCTGGGCGCGACGACGGCGTTCGTTGCTGGCCCCGAGGACGAGCAGCAGGATGCCCACGGGGATCAGCACCAGCCACGGGCCGAGGCTGAACAGCGCGTGGATGGCGGCGATCGCGGTGACCGACGCGCCGACGATCACCGGTGCCTGCTGCCGGCTGGACGAGCCGAAGATCAACACCGCCACCGCACCGAGCAGCAGCAGCATCTGCCGCAGCGTGCTGGACTCGGTGGCGAGCACGATCGCCAGGGTCGGCAGGAACGCGGCGACCAGCGCCGGCCCGTACGCCACCCAGCTGCTCAGGTCCGGGCGGTGGCGCAGTTCCAGCACGCCGACCAGCAGGGCCAGCGCGGCGAACGGCAGCGTGTACGCCTCGGGCAGCGCCACGTCGGCGACGCGCATCAGGATCCACCAGGCGGTGATCTCGCAGAACACCACGGCCCAGAAGAGGATCCGGCGCTCCACGGGCCGTCGACCGGGCCGGGTCGCCGCCACCCCGAGAACGGCGCCCCAGGCGGCCAGCAGGGCGGCGATGTGCCGTGGAGAGTCGAAGGCGAGCGCCAGCGCGATCAGGGCCGCGGCGTACCCGGTCCACTGCACGGTGGACGCCTCGCGCTGCGCCTCGGGGCGGCGCAGTTGGGGCAGGGTCGCGGCGAGCACCTGGAGGACCGCCCCGACGGCGAGCACCCCGAACGCGGACCAGACCGGGGCCAGCCCGGCGACCAGGCCGGCGGTGAGCACGAAGAGCTGGGCCATGATCGAGGCGAACAGCCAGCCGAGGATCCGGGCGCGCTGGGTGGTGCCGAACAGGGCCGCCACCGCGCCCACGCCCACCGCGCCGCCGAGGGTGAACAGGGTCAGTTGCTCCTCGGCCAGGCTGCCGGACAGGCCGGCGCCACCGGCGGCCAGACCGATGACGAACACGAGCACCCGGGCCAGCCGCAACGAACGGGCCGGCTCGACGAGCGGCGGTGGCGGGGTGAGGGCGAGACCGAGCATGGAGATGGTGAACACGGACAACGCGGCGAGGGTGCTCGCCGGCCACCTGCTGCCCAGCGCGATGGGCGCGATCAGCAGCGTGACGGCCGCGCCGGGAAGCACCACCGGTACGGCACGGGACCGCCGTCCGCCGCTGAAACCGGTGGCGGCCAGAGCCGCCGTCGCCGTGAGCAGCAGCGCGGTCAGCACGTGGGTCGGATTGACCAGTTCCGGCGGCGGGGTGCGCAGTTCCGGCGGCGGACCCTGCCAGATCCGGTTCAACGTGCGCTGCGGCTCGACCAGGGCGAAGACCAGCGCGGGAGCGATCGAGACGAGGGCCAGGGCGGTCGGCAGGGCGGCGGCCGCGAGCGCGCCGGCGGAAGGGCTGACCCGCCACCGCCGCCGATCCGGGTCGTCCGGCAGCCGGCGCAGCGCGCCGTCCAGCAGCACCGCCCAACGGCGGACCGGCTGGGCGGCGGCGGTGGGCGGCACGGTCGCCGCGCGGATCAGCTCGGCGAGGACACCGAGCAGCGCGGCGGCGGCCGCGTAGACCCCGACGGGCAGGCCTGTCGGGATGGCGGCGACGGCGCTGATGCTCGCACCGCCGACCACGGCCACACTGACCCAGGGCAGGTACTGCGGCACGTGCCGGCGTACGGCGGCCACCCCGGCGAGACCGAGGCTCGACGCGGCCAGCGCGGCGGTCAGCACCACCTGCGCCGAGTGCTGGAACTCGACGGCCAGCGCCGCCACCGCGCCGGGCAACGCCAGCAGCGCGGCACCGGCCGCCGCGCCGCCGATCTGCGCCAGGTGCGGCGGCATGCCCTCGGTCTCCAGGTCGGTCACCCGGGGCCGGGCGAGGACGCGTGCCAGCGTGGCGACGACGACGCCGATCAGCGCGATGCTGCCCAGCGCGAGCGCGGTGGTCCACGGGCGGACCAGGCCGGCGCCGGCCCCGTGCAACGCGACCACTCCGGCCACGGTGGCCCGGGACAGCCCGGCCCGGGGCTCCTCGGTGGCCACCGCCGCCATCCCGAAGACGGTGGCGACCATGGCCCCGACCAGCACCGGCGACCACCAGGGCAGGTCGAACGCGGCCGGCGCGCCGATGGTGGCGAGCACCACGGCCACGCCGGACGCGTCCCAGCGCCAGGGCGGTGGCAGCAGGACGCCGGCAGCGACGGCCAGCAGCAGCAGCGCGATCGGCGCCTGCCAGGTCGAGCCGCCGGTCGGCGCCGCCGGCCAGTTGCTCAGGTCGCCGTTCCAGATCGGCCCGGGCGTGGCCAGCACGCCCACACCACCGCGCAGCGCCGTCCAACCGGCGAGCACCCCGATGAGTACGCCGCCGACGGCGATGCCGAGGATCGGGCCGCGTCGCCACTCCTCGGGCATGGCGCGGGCGGCCACGGCAACGACCAGGACCAGTCCGGCGGCCACCGCCAACTGCCCACCCGGGGCGAGAACCGCGGCGATCCGCACCATCGTGGCGATCAGTGCGGTGGTCACCGCCGCGGCGGCCAGGTCCGAGCCGTCCAGGGTGAGGTCGGAGCGGCGGCCGGCGTCGATCGAGGGGGCCAGGAAGAGCAGCACCGCGGCGATCAGCAGGAGCGCCCCGACCCACGCGTCGGCGACGGTGGCGCCGGGCGCGCCGAAGGCGGCGGCGGTGACGACGAGCGCGCCCATCCCGGTGCCGACCGACAGGGGTACCGGGATGCGCCGCTGGGAGACCTGCACCATCGCGGCGTACCCGAGGGTCACGCAGACGGCCAGGAAGCTCGCGGCGAGCACCGGGACGGTCGCCTCGCGCAGGCTGGCCGGGGTGGGAGTCTCGTCGACGGGGACGGTGGCGGCCACGAACGCGGCCACCGCACCGGGCAGCGCGAAGGCCGCGCCTCCGGCGGCCCAGTCGGTGACCGTCTCGGCGGCGGCCGAGGCGATCCGGACCCGGGGCGCCAGCGCGACCAGCGCGCCGGCCGCGAAGAGGGCGAGCAGGACCGCGGCCGTGAGCGCGGGCCGGGACAGGCCGGCGCCCGCGCCGAACAGGCCCACCACGGCGGCGCCGACTCCGTGGGCCAGGGCGGCCCGGGGGGTACGCGCGGAGAGGCCGATGACTCCGATGCCGATCGCGGTGACCACCATCGGCCAGGGGGCGGCCGCCCAACCGAGGCCGAACGACGCCGGTACGGCGAGCGCCGTCAGCGCGGCTCCGGCGACCGCGAACTCGCGGCGGATCTCCGGTGGCAGGGCCAGCATCGCGGCGATGGTGAGCAGGAACGCGGCGGCGGCGAGCTGCCATGTGGTGGGGCCGACGGCGGCGGCCAGCTCGGCGGCGTGCCGGTCCAGGTCGGCGTCCCAGGCGGGCAGTGCCGCCCGGACGGGGGCGACGCCGGCCCGCAGGGCTCCTCCGGCGACCACCAGCCCGCTGACGGTGAGCGCCACCGCCGAGGCGATCTGTGGGCCGCGCCGGGCGGCCTCGGGGATCGCGCGTACCGCGAGGCCGGTCGCCGTGATCACCGCCGCGATCAGCAGCAACGCCTGGCCGGGCAGGGCTACGGAGGCGACCCGGCCGAACGCGCCGATCACGGCCAGGGTGACGATGCCGGCCGCCACGTCGGGCAGCGGTGGGCGGCGCAGCACCAGCGCGCCGGCCAGCCCGACGGCGGCGGCCAGCAGCAGCACCAGCCCGGCACCGGTCGCCGTCGGCACGGCCTGTGCCCGAAGCAGCGCGGTGACCGCGTACGCCAGGGCGACCGCGACGGCCACCGCGTGCAGCGACCAGGTCAGCTCGCGCAGTCCGGGCACCGGGCGGGCGGACGGGGTGTCGGCGGCGCCCGCGCCAACGTCGACCACCTCGCCGGCCTCCTCCGGGTCGCCCTCGGGTCGGGCCTCGGCGTCGCGTTGCCGGGGCGTCGTCGAGGGCGGGGTCGGCTGCGGCAGGTCCTGCGCGACGGCGCGCTCCACCACGATCGGCGAGCGGGCCAACCAGAGGTCGAGCAGGGCCACCAGGGTCAGCACCAGCGCCCAGCCACCCGGCCCGGTGATCCGGTCGTACGCGAGCAGCGGCAGTACCGGCTGCGCGGCGACCACGGTCGCGAAGCGGGGTGCGCGCAGACCCGTCCAGGCCGCGTACCCGACGGACACGGCGGCGGTGGCCGCGAAGATCAACCCGGCGAAGACCGCGCCCGAGGTGCCGCTGCCGATCCGGTCCACCGCCCAGAGCGCGTAGCCGGCCAGCGGCACGAGCAGCAGACCCACCGCCGAGATCGTCTCCGCGGTGGAGGTGAGCCCGCGTCGCACCAGCGCCGGTGGGGCGAGCAGCATCAGCGCCGTGGCGAGCAGCAGGACGCCGAGGCGGGCCAGCGCGTCCATCGAGCTGGTCGCCACCGCGGCGAAGACCACCGCGGCCACGGCGAGCAGCAGCGCGCCCAGCCCGAGCGGGATGTTCTGCACCTCCCGGCTGGACGCCTCCGGCGGGTGTTCGGGATCGTCGGCGTCCAGCCAGGACGGCCGGGGCGGGGGCGGCGGCGGGTCCTCCGGAACGGGCGGCGTGCCCTGGCGTGGAACCCGGGGCGGCGGCGCGCCGGTGCCGGGGCTGGCCGTCGGCGGACGGCGGCCGGGCCGGCGGCGCAGCACCCGGCGGGGCCGGGTGGCCTGCTTGATCCGCTCCTCACCGGCGTGGGCGAGGATGTCCCGCTGAAAGAGCGCGGCCTGCATCTTGGCGGCGATCTGCCGCTGCTCGCTGGCGATGGCGGCGTCGCGCCTCTTCATCTCCGCGATCGAGCGCTCGATGTCCGCCAGGTGTTCCACCCACTGCGGCTGTTCGGCCCCGCAGTGCGGGCAGTGCACGGCCGGTTTGATCTCCCGGCCGCACGAGGAGCACTGAAAGGTCGCCACGACACCCCTCCACCCGCCGCACTGTGGACTCCCACTGTCGCAGCATGCCCAAAGCTGGCGCGGATTTCGACACTTGACGGCGGGTCCGGGGCAAACAACATCACCGGCCGGCCGCGTGGAGCGCTTCGCGGCCGGCCGGTGAGTGGTGGATCGTCAGGGGCGGCCCATGCCCCGGTACTCCCAGCCGGCCTGGGTCCACAGTGCCGAGTCGAGGCAGTTGCGCCCGTCGACGACCTTGCGGCCGCGGACCAGCTCGCCCAGGGCGACCGGGTCGGCGTTGCGGAAGTCCGCCCACTCGGTGAGGACGCAGACCAGGTCGGCGTCGGCGACCGCCTCGTTGATCCCGGGCTCGTAGGTCAGCTCGGGCACCGCGCGGCGGGCGTTCTCGGTGCCCTGCGGGTCGTACACGTGGACGTCGGCCCCGGCCTTCTGCAGCAGCGCGGCGACGGCGAGCGCCGGGGCGTCGCGAACGTCGTCGGTGTTGGGCTTGAAGGTCGCGCCCAGCACGGCGATCCGGGTGCCGGAGAAGTCCGGACCGGCCGGCCCGGAGCGGCGGCCGAGCAGGTCCGCCGCGAGCTGGAGCACGCGGGTGCGGCGACGCAGGTTGATCAGGTCGACCTCGTGCAGGAAGCGCAGCGCCTCGCCCGCGCCCAGCTCCTGAGCGCGGGCCTGGAAGGCGCGGATGTCCTTGGGCAGGCAGGCGCCACCGAAGCCGAGGCCGGCCTGGAGGAAGCGGTTGCCGATGCGGGGGTCGTACCCGATGGCGCGGGCGAGCTGGGTGACGTCGCCGCCGCTGGCCTCGCAGACCTCGGCCATCGCGTTGATGAACGAGATCTTGGTGGCCAGGAAGGCGTTCGCCGCGACCTTGACCAGCTCGGCCGTGGCGAAGTCGGTGACCACCAGGGGCACCTCGCGGTCCTCGGTGGCGGCCAGGTCGAAGACGCCCTTGTGCGCGGCGTAGAGCATGCCGTTGGCCCACTCGCTCTTGACGCCGACCACGATCCGGTTGGGTCGCAGCACGTCGTCGACGGCGAAGCCCTCCTGGAGGAACTCGGGGCTCCACGCCACCTCGACGGCCAGGTCGTCCGGGGTGTGCTTGCCGACGAGCTGCTCGACCCACTCGGCGGTGCCCACCGGCACGGTCGACTTGCCCACGATGAGCGCCTTGCGGGTCAGGTGCTGGGCGAGGCCGGTCACCGACGCCTCGACGTACGACAGGTCGGCGCCCATTCCGTCGGCCCGCTGCGGGGTGCCGACGCAGATGAAGTGCACGTCACCGAAGTCGGCGGTCTCGGCGATGTCGGTCGAGAACCGCAGCCGGCCGGCGGCGAGGTTGCGCTTGAGCAGCTCGTCCAGGCCGGGTTCGTGGATCGGCACCTCGCCGGCGTTCAGCATCGCGATCTTGTCCGCGTCGACGTCGAAGCCGAGCACCTCGTAGCCCAGCTCGGCGTAGCAGATGGCGTACGTCGCACCGAGGTAACCGGTCCCCAGGAACGTCACCCGCGGCCGAGACGCGCCCGAGGGCGGCGTCACCGCGGCGATGGCGGGGGTCGGCTGGATGGTGGGGTAGGGGATCGTCACGCCTGTCTTCTCCGCTCGCACTGGCGGCGCGTCGTCGCGTCGCATTCTGCTGCGGCGCCTGGGCGGGCACCGGAGGGGTGGCTCACTGTCTGCCTTCCATCATCGCCCAGCGGCGCGGGTGCTCCGTCATGCCCATACCTACGCGCCGGTAACATCACCTGAACTGCAGTCGCTATCCTTCAGTCTGCGCGGTCGGCGGTCAGGGGAGGCCACAGACTGCGCATGATAGCGGTGAAGGGGAGGGGCCGACATGGCCGCAGGGGAGTCGTTCGACGTCTACCGGTTGCCCGAGGAGCACGAGGCGATCCGGGAGGCGGTCCGGGAGGTCTGCGCCGCCAAGGTGGCGCCGCACGCCGCCGAGGCCGACGAGACCGGGGAGTTCCCGAAGGCGTCCTACGACGCGCTGCGGGCAGCCGACTTCCACGCCCCGCACATCCCCGAGGAGTACGGCGGCGCGGGCGCGGACGCCCTGGCCACCGCCATTGTGATCGAGGAGGTGGCGCGCGCCTGCGCGTCCTCCTCACTGATCCCGGCGGTGAACAAGCTCGGCACGATGCCGCTGTTGCTGGCCGGCTCCGACGAGATCAAGCGCCGCTACCTGACGCCGGTCGCGGCGGGCGATGCCATGTTCTCGTACTGCCTCTCCGAGCCGGAGGCCGGCAGCGACGCGGCGTCGATGACCACCCGCGCGGTGCGTGACGGGGATCACTGGGTGCTCAACGGCGTGAAGCGGTGGATCACCAACGCCGGTGTCTCCGAGTTCTACACCGTCTTCGCCGTCACCGACCCCGCTGCGCGTTCCCGAGGCATTTCGGCCTTCGTGGTCGAGAAGTCCGATCCGGGCGTCAGCTTCGGCGCGCCGGAGAAGAAGCTCGGCATCAAGGGCTCGCCGACCCGCGAGGTCTACCTCGACAACGTGCCGATCCCCGCCGACCGGATGATCGGCGCGGAGGGCACCGGCTTCGCCACCGCCATGAAGACCCTGGACCACACCCGGGTCACCATCGCCGCGCAGGCCGTCGGGATCGCGCAGGGCGCGCTCGACTACGCCAAGGGGTACGTCGCCGAGCGCCGGCAGTTCGGCAAGGCGGTCGCCGAGTTCCAGGGCATCCAGTTCATGCTCGCCGACATGGGCATGAAGCTGGAGGCGGCCCGGCAGCTCACGTACGCCGCCGCCGGCAAGTCCGAGCGGGGCGACGCCGACCTGACCTACTTCGGCGCGGCGGCCAAGTGCTTCGCCTCCGACGCCGCCATGGAGATCACCACCGACGCGGTGCAGTTGCTCGGCGGCTACGGCTACACGCGGGACTACCCGGTCGAGCGGATGATGCGGGACGCCAAGATCACCCAGATCTACGAAGGAACGAACCAGGTGCAGCGGATCGTCATGGCAAGGCAGCTCCTGAAGGGCTGATCGCGGCCTGTTTCCGCAGCTCAGGGCGGATGTAGCCGAGCCGACCAGTGCGGTAGCGAAGCGTGACTGATCGGTTACCTTTCGGGATATTTTCGGTCACCCCAGAACGCTTTCGGTTGGCGTTCTGGGGAAATCCTGGGGAACCCTATCCGTTCATTCGCATGGATCATTTCCATAGTGGACCTTCGGGCGCCGTTGGAACGTGGGCTGGTTCATCGAACGATGCGCTTGAGTTCGATCGATGGCTTGCGCGGTGTGGATCGGAGCGGCGGTCACCTAGAGTGAGGGCGGCCGGCGATGGTCGCCACGCCGAGTCTGAGGCGAGGAGTGTCTGCCGAATTCGCCGAACGGGCAGTTGTCGTGGCAGGCGTCCGTGCGCGCACCGTCAACCTTTGTCGACAGGGAGCGGCAGGCTTCGCCAAAAGTGCTGTGATCGGCTGAGCGACGCCTGGCGGAGGGGCGGTAGAGAAGCAGGCGGGCCCGCGTCAGCGGCACCAGACGACCCTCGTAGCTCACCGACGGCGAAAGGGCTGGCGCAGGAGGCAGCGGTGAGTCGAGGTGAGCCGTGCGACCGCCTGCACCCACTACTATGCATAGGTGATCGTCTGGGTGTCCTCCTTCCCCCGGTCAGGCAACACCTTTCTTCGGATTGTCCTCAACCGGCTCTACGGCGTAAGGACATCCGTCGTCTATGACGTCGATGGCGTGGCTCAGCGCTTGGGTGCCGATCTGGTCGGCTTCACAGAACGTCCCGCACCAACCGAGGCCATGCGCGAGTCGGGTGAGCTTCACTTCGTGAAGACGCACCGACAGCGCGACGACCAGATCGACGAGATGGATAAGGCTATCTGCCTGGTCAGGGATGGCCGCGATGCGCTTGTCTCGTGGGCGCGCCAAACGAGCGAAACAGATGCCGCGAGGTTCGAGACGGAGTTGTACGCCATGATCACCCGGCGGAGCACGGCCGGAACCGGCAGTTGGGGACGCAACGTACTGAGCTGGCTGCTGCCGGAGGCACCTCACCGAGTGGTACTGCGGTACGAGGAACTCGTCCTGCACCCGAGGGCTGCCATCGAACGAGTAATGCAGACGTTGGTACCCCAGCTCGGGCCCCTCGCCGACGCCCAGATCCCGTCGTTCACCGAGCTTAAACAATCTGACGACCGTTTCTTCCGTAGAGGCGTAACCGACACCCACCGCGACGAACTGCCCGCCGAGCTTCACCAACTCTTCTGGGCGCAGTCCGACAACGTCGCCGCGATGCAGCTACTCGGCTACAGCACCAAGGCGAGGCATTCGCACTGAACGTCAGGGTTTGTCCCTTGCTCAGTGGATGACCGCCGACGACCGGCGCCAAGATCGACGTTCAGCTGATCGGGAGCGTCGATGCCGAGCAGGTAAGGCCGGTGCGCAGTACCGGGTAGCGCTCGTAGGAAGTTGTGAAGGCCTGCGCTAGGCCGTAGCGATGGCCGCAGAGCCGGCGCATTGCTGGTGTGCGACTCGCGGCGGTGTGGCATGGCGTTCCAGCGACCATGGGGACACAATGCGTAGGTGACGCATCACGGTGAGCGGGTGCCTGATCACCTACTGGTCAGGATTGAGCAGCGGGACGACCCGGTGTCGGTGGTCTCGGAGGACGACGCCCGGGAACGCTCGATCGCCTACCCGACGCTCATGTGGAGCATGCCAACCTTTGGCTTCGCCCAGCAGGTCGATGGCCGATGGCGGATTCTTCGGCTGACCGCCGACGAGCCTCAGCACGCCCGCGACGGCCTCGCGTCCCACTTCCGCAAGCTGCACAGCGAACTGCCGGAGACCGACGAGCACGCAACCGAGCGGGCGGCGTACGAGGCGGCGTACGAGCTGCTCGACTGGGAGCCGCTCGATGAGCTCACCGTCAACGGTCTGCGCTATCGGATCATTCGCGCCCAACCGTTCATCCGGATGGGCCCGGATGGGCCCGAGCCGCCCCGACCTACCGACCCCGACCCGTACCCGCCGGGCAAGGCGGAACGGGTCGCGTTGCCCATCGACGGGTTCGTCATCGACCCGACCGTGGGCACCGGGCTCACCGACGGACTCGTCCGGATGGAAATGATCTCGGGTCACCTAACGTCGAAGGTCGTCTCGGAGAGTGTGCGCGCGGACTCCCGGCGGGCGCTGACCACCCATCCGAACGTGGTGCTGCTCCCCGTCTGTTACACCATCGGGGGTTACGTCGACGGCGGTTGGCGGCCCCGAACAGCGGCCATGTACCCGACGCCGCAGGCGGCACGGGACGCAGGTTCCTTTTCCATGGGAGACGTCGCGCTTGACGAGAACACCCCGTTCGAGAAGGTCATGGCGGCGTATGAACGCGCCCGCGCAGCGCACCAGCCGCCACGTACCGACGACTTCGAGGTGCAGGGGGTGCCGTGCCGGGTGACCCGGGTCGAGATCTTCGTCCGGGTCGGTCCCAACGGTCCGGAAGGGCCCCGCCCTTCAGACCGGGACTCGTATCCACCGCCCGCTCGGCAGGTCCACGACCTTCGCGAGCAGGGCCTGATGCCCGATCCAGACTGACCCGGCTACAGCCGCGTACGGCAAACCGCGCGGCGTACCGCTGCGACTGGCGGCCGCCTCTGCCTCACGTCGAGTGGATTTGCCGCACCTGTGCGTACCGAGGAATCCTGTGATCCATGATCAACTCAAGCGGACACCGCGAGCGGCCATGAATGCGAAGGGCTCCGTAGCGTTGGCGCTGCTTGGCGGGTTGCTGGTGTGGGTTTCGAAGTGCAGGTGAGGGCCGCTGGAGTGGCCGCTGGTGCCGACCACGCCGAGCTGTTGTCCTGTGCTGACGGTTTGCCCAACGGCAACGTATGGGCGGTGGAGCATGTGGCAGTAGCGGGTTGCGGTGCCGTCGGCGTGGCGGATCTGGACGTACCATCCGCAGCCTGACGTGTTGAGTGAGCCGTCGATGTCGCAGTTGGCGCTGCCGCACCTGGCGGTGATGACGACTCCGGCGCTCGCGGCGTAGATCGGGGTTCCCTTGGGTGCGGCGACGTCGACTCCGTTGTGCGTGGGGCGTTCGGGTGTGCGGAAGCCGCTGGTGAAGGTGCCGTTGACCGGCTTGACCCAGGTGCCGGCTCCTGCTGAGCAGGTGAGGCTGCCGTCGGTGAGGGCGTTGACGATGGCGGTGGCGAGGGGTTCGTGTTTGGCGTAGGCGTCGGGGAAGGCGCTGACCTGGACGCGCTGGGCCACGACGGTGAGGGGGAGGGACTCCCAGCCGGGTATGCCGCGCATCTTGGTGAAGAACTTGGTGGCGGAGATGGCCGGAGTCATGAGTTCTTGGACGGTGCCCCATCCGCCTGCTCCGTCGGGCGGGAGTGGTCGTTGTTGGAAGAGCCCGACGCTGTCATGGTCGGCGCCGACTCCGTCGTGGGGGAGAGTCAGGGACCGGGGGACGTTCGCGTTGGCGAGGTTCCTGAGGTGGGACTCCTGCAGGGCGGTGGCAATGCCGATCACGGCGGCCCTGGCGGGAAGTTTCATCTGAACGGACGCCGTGTAGATGCTCTGGGCGTGCGCCAAGGCGGTCGGCGCGAGGTCCTTCAGTTCGGTCTGTGCGGCGCTTCCGGGTGCCAGGGCGGGTAGGCAGCCGGTGGCGGAGGCGGCGGGCTCGAGGCTGCCGCTGCCGGTGGCCGCGACGGCGACGCTGAGGGCGAGCGCTAGGGGTACGAGGGGTGCGAGGGTGAGCGGTCTCATCGCCGCCTCGGCAGGGGCGTAGGCATGGGGCACCTCGGACGGACGCAGGTCAGCCTGTATGCGATTGCAAACGGCATGAAGTGTCGCCGAGGATAGCCGAGCGAGGCGTTCGGCTGTCAACTATCGCAAACGGGTTCAGCTGAGGCTGGCGAAGATCAGGCCCGCGACGATGGTGCCGAGGAGGCCACCAGCGACGACCTGCGCGGTGGTGTGGTCGCGCAGCGCGACGCGGGACCATCCCACTGCCGCCACGACGACGGCCAGGGCGGCGATCGTGATGGTTGGTAGCTGGCTGGCGAGCATGGCCGTGGCACCAGCGGCCACGGCGGTGTGCACGCTGATCTTCCAGCGCAGAGTGACGGCGGCGAGTGCGGCGAGGGTGGCGAACATGGCCAGGGTGAGGGCGATGACCGCGCGGGGTGCGTCGCCGACGGCCATGGCGCCGATGCCGATCACGACCGAGGTGAGGATGAGGGTCATGACGCTGAGGCGGTGGCTGCGTACGCCGAGGTGCCGGTCCGCCCACCGCCCGGCGGTGACGCCGCGCTTGATGACCAGGACCGGGATGACCGCGGCGAACACCGCGCTGACGATGCCCCATCCGAGGCCCGCCCACCGGCCGGCGGTCCAGCCGGTGATGAGGCTGACGGCGACGATCCAGGTCTTCGGGTCGAGCCAGTCGGTGACCCGGCGGGCGGTGCGGGACTCGTTGGTGAGGGCGGCGGTCATCGGTGCGGCTCCGGTGCGGTGTTTACGTGGGTCAGGGCGTCCCGGACCGCCGTGGTGTCCCAGACGTGGGCGAGGTCGAGCAGCCGGGCAAGCCGCTCGGCCGGGTTCGGCGACGTGGGCGGCGGGGTGCAGGGGGCGGCGGGCGTCACCGTGGGCGGCAGAGCTTGGGCGACGCGGAGCAGGCTGGCTTCGGTCGCTGCCGCGAGGTCCTGGCTGGTGAGCCCCTGGGTAGTGAGGCGGTCGTGGACGCGATGGACGAGGTGTTCGTCGGTACGGCGGTAGAGGTCGTGGATCGTGTCGTGGAGTTCGACGACGTGACGGGAGAGCCGCTTCTGGGGACTGAACCCGGGTGGATCGAGGCGGTGGTCGGCAGGTACGAGATCGCGCCAGAGCGGATGCAGTGTCCGTAGATGCCGGCGGGCTCTCAGGTTGGCTCGCGTTCCGGGCGCACCGGCGATGGTGAGCCCGGCCGCGATGAACAGCATCGCGAGGTACTTGATGTCGTCGGAGAGGTCGACGTAGAAGATGTCACCGCGGTCTGGTGGGCCGACGGCGAGACGTGCACCGAAGTAGGCGACCCGGTACAGGGCGTACCCGGTGCCGATGGTGCATCCGACGACGAGCACCAGTTGACCCGCGCGTACGACACGGTGTCGGCTGGCCTGGTGAGCGCGGCGGAACAGCCGGGCGGACAGGGCCATCGCGACGCCGAGGTACAGCGTCCAGGCCAGGATGTACGCCGTGGCAAGGGGTTTGCCGGCGGCCTGGTCGGCGAAGTCCTCGGAGTCGACGCGGGGCATCGTCCAGAACAGGCCGGTCATGATGACGACGGTGACCCCGAGGCCGGCCAGGGGAATACGACGTCGGACATGGGTGGCCGTGCCGAGGACGGCAAGGTCAAACAGGGCCGCCGCCGCCACGAGCCCGGCGAGGTGTTTGACCAGGACGCCGGCGCCGTGCACGTCGGTGAGCTGGTCGATTGCGTGCGCGATCGGCTCGACACGGACCGTCATCGACACGGCCAGCCCGGTGATCGCCGCCCAGAGCGCCCGGTGAGCGGGCCCGCTGCGCAGGGAATGTGCCCGCGCGGCCGACACGATCCACAGCGCGGCAACCACGACGAGTTCGGCGCTGGAGGGCTCAGACATCGTCGAGCGCGAGGGCGGATGCCACCCGGGACAGCCCGGCGGGTGCACCAGGTGCGGCGCGGCCGGCGCGGTCGATGATGACGGTGGCCATCATCTCGGCCTCGCGTTCCTGATCGCTGGTGAAGTTGTGCCGGCCAAGCATGGCGCGCACGACGGTCATGTCGAGGTCCGGCAGCAGGATCTCGCCGAGGTCGACGTCGGATGCCTCGTGGCCCCACAGCATGTGGCCCACCTCGTGTGCGGTGATGTGGTCCTGCTCCCACGAACTGCGCGTGGGGTCGACGAAGATCAGGTCCTGGGTGGCGGTGTGCACCCACAGGCCGGAGTGTTGACCTGATCGTGGGGGCGCGGGAAGGTCGCGCAGGGTGACGGGCCGTCGCCGGTGCCGGGCGATGGCGGCGGCGAGAGCGTGCCGATCGAAGGGGGACGGGACCACGATGCCGTTGTCATCGAGTAGCTGCTCGCACCGCCGCCGCAGATCGCGTAGGTGTGCCTGACTCTCGGGTCCGGCGGCCCATGGTCGGCGCATTGCCTCTCCCATCGACTGGCGAGCCGGGGCGCAGGGCGGTCCGGCTGTGGTGCGCTGAGCCAGGCTAGTGCGCTGCGGTAGTCCTACGTCAAGCCGAAGTCGCAGGTCAGAGGCATTTCACACTCGGTTGGCCGACAGCGTCCCATCGCTGTCGACCTCCGGCAGACCCTCAATGCGGCGGGCGTACCGCAGCTGTGCCTTGATGGGTTCGAGCGCCTCCACGGAGAGCCCAGCGGCGAGCCGGGCGAGTTCCCGCACCCCGTCGTCGCGCAGCTCGGTGACGATCTCCAACTGAGCGTCGACACGTTCCGCGGTGGCGTCATCGCTGAAGTAGGTCACCGGGACGCCGAACAGCCGGGCAACCCAGGCGAGCTTGTCCAAGCTCGGAGTCTTTCGCTGGCCGGTCCGGATCTGCTGAAGGTAGACCGGGGAGATCACCGCCGCGCCGCCGGCCAGCTCGGCGATCTTCGCCGCCGCCTCCCGGTAGCTGTAGGGGCGGCCCAGCGTCGCGGGGTAGACCGTGCGGAACAGGTGATCCAGGCGCGCGGCGACGCGGTGGGTCCTGTCGTCGGTCGTCATCCCGGCATTGGCCTTCCTGTAAGCGCGTCGGTCAAGCCTGCAATGACAGCAATCGCGAACGCAAGTTGCCACATGACCTATGTCACCCAACGGGGTCTACCGCTGCAGACGGCGGGCTGCTTAAAGTCTGACCCTGCTGTACGCGATTGCTAACACCGCTGGTCAGGTCGCGGCGGCGTGTCCCTCCGCTCTGCAAGGAGTTCGTCATGCACACCCTTCCCTCCGCCCTGTCCGTGCTCGCCGACGTGCCCAACCCGGCCCCGGCCGATCCGACCGGCGGTAGCAACGGCATCTCGCTGCTGTTGTCCTACGTCAAGTGGGGCGCGCTGATCGGGTGCGCCATCGCCGCCCTCGCCTCGGGCGGCCTGATGGCCGTCGGGAAGCTCTCCAACCGGCCCGGCACCGCCGAGATGGGCAAGAGCGCCTTCATCTGGTCGCTCGGAGGGGTGATCGTCACCGCCATGGCGATCCCCCTGGTCAACACCGTCTTCGGCGCAGCGAACTGAGCCGAGCCGTGAACGACTTCATGAACCCGGAGCCGCGCCGCGCCCGGTGGGCCGTCATTGCCTGCGGAGCACTCGCGACCCTGGTCGCGGCCACCGGGCTGATCGTCTGGGTGCTGAAACCCCATTCCGGCGACGCCAAAACCGCGACGCCGGGCACGCTGCCGCCCACGGCCACCGGCTCCTCAACGTCAGTTCCGAGCGGGCCCGTGCGGCTGGGCGCCGGCAGCCAGACGGTGCAGGGCATCGCGGTGGGCCACCCTCACTCGCCAGCGGGTGCGGTGGCGGCCGGCACGGAATACCTCACGCAGGTGCTGTCGAACCTCGACCCGGCTCGCGCCCGGACGATCGCCACCGTCATCGCCGACCCCTCGTTCGCCGACGCCAGCGACTACCTTGCCGAGGGGGCGGCGAATCTGCGGCGCACCCTCGGCGTGGCCACGACCGGGCCGGTGCCGCTGGGCGCGTCGCTCACCTTCGGACCAGCCGCCTACCAGCTTCGCGACGCCACCCCGGACACGATGACCGTGCTGGTCCTCGGCTACCTGTCCACCACCGCGCCCGGCCGGCAGGTCGCCTCCACCATCGGCGTGTACCCGATCCGGCTGCACTGGGCCGCCACCGACTGGAAGGTCCTCCCACCGGATCCGGCGGACACCACCGACTACACCAGCCTCGCGACCCAGCCCGGCAGCGTCGAGGCCGCTGCCCGAGGCTGGCAGGAAATCACCTCGTGAACGCCGCTGCCTGCGACCCGCTCAACGGCCAGATCAGCGGCTGCACCCCCGGCGGCATCATCGACGGCGCGGCGGCCAACGCGTGGGAATCAGTCTGCCGCTCGTTCGCCGACGCCGCGACAACGCTGCTGAAGACCTTCGCCGACGCGTTCGTCGCGTTTCCCAACCTCGACCTGATGAGCATCGACCAGCCACTGGCGATCTCGCGGTGGCTGGCGATGGGCATCGCCGCCCTACTGCTGTTGCTCCAGGTCGTCCGGACCGTCGCCACCCGCGACGGCTCCCCGCTGGCACAGGGCCTCGTCGGCGCGGGTAAGGCGGTGCTGGCGTTCCTCGTCACGATGGTCGTCGCCAACGCCGCCCTGATCGCCGCCGACGAAATCACCCGCGGCATCATCAACCGATCCCTGGGCGGCAACGACGGCCTCAAGGCCAAACTCACCGTCCTGTTCCAGATCGGCTCGGTCACGGGCTCCACTGGCTCGCTGATGCTCATCCTCGCGCTGGTCGGCATCGCGCTCACGCTGGTGCTGTGGTTCGAACTGCTGCTGCGCAACGCCGCGATCGCAGTACTGCTGGCCACCTCGCCCATCGCCGCAGTCGGCAACATGTCGGAGACGACGAAGAGTTGGTGGTCGAAGCTCTGCGGCGCCACCATCCAGCTGATCATCCTCAAGCCGGTGATCGCGCTGGTCTTCGCGATCGGCTTCGGCGTTCTCGGAGACCCGACCGATCCCACCCGGGCCAAGGACGTGACCACCCTGCTGACCGGCATGCTGGTGCTGCTCATGGCCGCTGTCGCGTGGCCGGTCATCGCCCGCTTCTTCACCTTCGCCACCGTGCAGGCAGCCGCCGGTGGAGGCCTCGCCGGAATGCTCGGCTTCGCGGCCGGTAGGGCGAATGCCGGCGGCCCACCGAGCGGCGTGAACCCGGCCCAGTTCAGCCAGGCCAGTGAGGCACGCACCCTCGCCTCAGCTGCCGGCAAGAGCGGCGCCGCCGGCAGCGCCGGTATGGCGGGCGGCGCAGCGTCAGCGCTCGGGGCGGTCGCCGCGCCGGTCGCGGTCGCCGCCGCAGGTGTCGACCTGGCCCAGCGGGCGGTCAACTCCCTGGCCGGGCGGATGGAACAGACCGCCGGGCACGCTGGCGTACACGGCGCGAACCCGCACGCCCGCCCAGCTGGCTACTCCCGGTACGCCGGCAGCTGGACGGGCGCCCTCACCGGCACCGCCGGCCGATCCGCCGCACCAACCGGCACCACCGGAAGCACCACCGCACCGGCTGAAGCGAAACCTCGGATCCCGGCCGCCTCGGGCGACACGACCGGACCCGCTCCGGCACCTGCGCCGAGTCGAACGCCCGAACGTGTCTCGCCGCTGCAAACGCCTGCACCGGCCACCGAAACCCACGAGATGCCAAGGCCCCCGGCCAGCGCCGCGAGTTCACCCGTGCCTCCGGACCACCCAACGGGTGCGCACGCATCCGATCCAGAGCCGCCGCCGGCCCCGCAGGACGTCCCATCCGCTAGCCCGACCGAGGAGGTCGACCGGTGAGTACGCCCACCGCCGAGCACCGCACCCGCAGCTACTTCGGGTGGCAGCACGAGAAGGTCGCATTCCTGTTCGGGATGACCCTGCAACGGGTCACGATGCTCGCCGGCGCTGTCCTGGCGGGGATCTGGCCGCTCGCCGCCGCCCGCCCCGCCGCGGGGGCGGTGCTCTGGCCGCTCGCCATCGTGTTGGCGACGTTGGCGTTCCTGCGCGTCGGAGGCCGCACCACCGACGAATGGGTGCTGGCGTTTACCTCCTACCACTGGGGCCGCTCCCGCACCCGCCACCGCTTCCTCTCCGCCGCGTTCGCTCCTGCCCCGGCCGACGCGACGGCCGCGAAACCGATGGACCTGCCCGGAGTCCTGGCGCCGCTGACGATTCTGGAGGCGCAGGGACCTTCGGGGCAGCCGCTCGCGGTGGCGTACCACCGTCTGGACCGCACCTACACGGCGGTCGCGCGAGTCCGATACTCCGGAATCAGCCTGGTCGACTCCGCCCGCCGGGACCAACGCGTCGCCGGCTGGGGCGCGCTGCTGGCCGGGCTGTGCACAGAGGGGAACCCGATCGTGCGGGTGCAGGCGCTGCAGCGCATCGTCCCGGAGTCCGGAGCGGCGCTGCGGCGCTGGCACGCCGACCACGTCGCCGCCACCGCCCCGGCCGAGGCGGTCGCGGTCACCAGCGATCTGCTCACCGCCGCCGCCCTGTCCAGCAGCGGCCGGGAGGCGTACCTGGCGTTCACGATGGACCACCGCCGGGCCGCCGGGGCGATCAAGAGCGCAGGTGGGGGCAGCGTCGCCGCGGCGGACATCCTCACCCGGCACCTGCGGGCCCTGTCCGCGTCGATCGCCGGCGCGGACCTGCAGGTCGAGTCCTGGCTGGGCCCCCGCGACCTCGCCGAGGTCATCCGCACCGCCTACGACCCGCACGCCGGGCGGCACCTCGCCGAACGCCGCGCCAACGCCACCACCCCGGGTGCCGACGGTCTGCCCGCCGGCGTCGATCCAGCCGTCGCAGGCCCCGCCGCAGCCCTCAGCTCCCCGGGCAGCTACGCCCACGACGGCGCCCACTCCGTCACGTACTGGATCCACGACTGGCCCCGCAACCAGGTCTACTCCACCATCCTCGCCCCGCTACTCGGCGACGGCGTGCACCGACGGGCGTACTCCATGCACATCGAACCCCTCGGGCCGCGCGAGGCGTCCCGCAAGGTGATGGGGGAGCGGACCCGCCGCTCCGTCGCCGTGGGGATGCGGCACCGCACCCAGCAGATCGTGCCCGAGCACGAGCGGCAGGCCCTGGCACGCGCCGAGGCGCAGGACGCCGAACTCGCCGCCGGACACGGCCTGGTCCGGTTCACCGGCTACGTCACCGTGACCGTCACCGACCCGGCCGAGACCGAGGACGCCTGCGCGGCACTGGAGGCCGACGCCGCCGCAGCCCGCATCGAGCTGCGCCGCATGTGGTACGCCCACGACACCGGCTTCGTGATGGGTGCCCTCCCGCTCGGCTTCGGCCTGCCCCGGAAGCGGTGGTGAGCCTGATGCTGCGGCGTACTCGACGCAACAACCTGCCGGTCGCCGACCTGAGCGGCCTCCTCGGCGACCTCCCGACCCCGACCACGCCCGCCGCCGCCCCTTCGAAGCAGGGGCGGACCCGACCGGAACCGACGCCGCCGCGGCGCGGATGGCCGCGGCCGTTCGCCGGGCAGGCCGCCCGCGCCCCGCAGATCCCCGTCTTCCGGGCCTCCACCGGCCAGATGCAGGGCCTCTACCCGTGGCTGTACGGGC
Organism: Micromonospora sp. CA-246542; assembly: GCF_050942905.1. Taxonomy (NCBI): domain Bacteria; kingdom Bacillati; phylum Actinomycetota; class Actinomycetes; order Micromonosporales; family Micromonosporaceae; genus Micromonospora; species Micromonospora sp. CA-246542. The sequence continues at coordinate 991,954 of NZ_CP192040.1, forward strand.
AGACGATGCCCCCAGCTGGCACTTACATCGGTATCGACACCCAGTCCGGAGGCAGCTTCTCCTGCCACCCCATCGAGTGGCTACGCCTACAACTGATCACTAATCCGAACTTCCTCATCACCGGCGTCCCCGGCTCCGGGAAGTCCGCCACCATCAAACTGCTCTGCTACCGGCTGATGGCCTACGGCGTACGCGCCTTCGTCCTCGGTGACATCAAGAACGAGTACGCCACACTCGCCCGCCACCTCGGCGTAGAACCCCTCGAACTCGGACCGGGCCTCGGCAACCGACTCAACCCCCTCGACAGCGGACCCCTCGGCCGCAACCTCCCCGGCGACACGGAGAAGCTCCGCGAGCGGCTGGACGAGATCCACCGCAGGCGCATCACCCTGCTCTCCTCGCTACTGGTGATGCGCCTCGGTCGGGCACTGTCCCCGACCGAGGAAGCGGCCCTGTCCCTGGCCATCAAGCACGCCTCCGGCGAGGCCACCGGCGACAGCGACCTCACCGACCCGACCATCCCCGCCGTCTGGGCGCTGCTACGCGACCCGCTGCCGGACATGGCCTCCGAACTGCGGGTCCGTGGCGACGACACCGGGGAACTACGGGAGATGATCCGCCCGACGGCCGACGCCCTCGGCAACATGGTCCAGGGGTCGTTGAGCGGCCTGTTCGACGGGCCGACGACCATCCGCCTCGACTTCGACGCCCCCATCCAGACTGTCGACCTGTCCCGCATCGACGGCCGCGGCGACGAGACCGTCGCCATGACCCTGGCCTGCGTCTCCTCCTGGGGGCAGGCCGCCATCGACGAACCCGGCGGGCCCGTCCGCATGGTCATCCGCGACGAGCTCTGGCGGGCCATGCGCGTCCCCGCCATGATCCGCAAGGTCGACTCCGACCTGCGGCTGTCCCGCGCCCAGGGAACGATCCAGGTGCTCAGCACCCACCGACTGGCCGACTTCGAGGCAGTCGGCCCGGCTGGCAGCGAAGAGGTCACCATCGCCAGCAACCTCATCGCCTCCTGCGACGTGCGGGTATGCCTGCGGCAGGACACCGCGCCGCTGGCCATGACCAAGGACCAGATCGGACTCACTGACACCGAGTGCGCCCACATCGCCTCCTGGTCCGGCGAGCACGTCGGCCGGGCGCTGTGGAAGATCGGCCGGCAGCCCAGCCAGATCGTGCAGACCATCCTCACCCCGCAGGAACGGCAGCTGTTCTACACCAACGAACGAATGGCGGTGTAGATGAGCGGCAACACCACGCGGCTCGGCGGGAGTCTCACCAGCGGCTCTGACTGGGTGGTGGGTGCCATCGTCGCGGTGGCAGCTGGCGCCATGATCGGCATCTGGCTGACCGGCCAGGTCGCCGGGCTGCTGGCGCTGCACTGGCCGGCGACCTCCCCAGCCGACGCGTACGGCATCGCTCCTGCCCTGCCCCGGCACCTCAGCGACCCTCGACTGGCCTGGCCCCCACCCGTCCAGGGCCAGATGCCGGGTCCGATCCGCTTCTACACCGCCGCTGTGCTCGTCACCGGCGCCCTCTCCACAGCCGGAGCGGTGCTGTGGCGGCGGCGGGGCAACGGACGTCAGGCCCGGGGGATGGCATCACGGCAGCAGCTGCGCCGCACCCTCTCCGCCGAGGCCGTCCTGCGGTCGGCTCCACGCCTGCGGCCTGGTCTGGCTCAGAAGCCGAAGCTGACGGACGTCGCGGTGCCGTTGGGCGACGCCGGCCCCATGCGCCTGCACGCGGGCCTGGAATCCTCCGTGCTCCTGGTCGCACCGCCCCGGCAGGGCAAGACCAGCCAGGTCATCATCCCGTGGCTGCGCGGCTTCCCCGGCGCCGCAGTCGTCACCTCCGTACGTCCCGATGTCATGGAGAACACCGCCACCCTCCGGGCGGGAACGGCGTGGGTGATGGAGCTGACCGGCGACCTCACCTGGCCGCACCGCATCGCCTGGAGCCCCATCGCCGGCTGCGACCGGTACGACGTCGCCCGCAAGCGGGCCGGCGTGATGATCCAGGTCGGCAAGCAGGAGAGCACCGACACCACCAACGCCGGGTTCTTCGGCATGACCGCCACCAACCTGATGGCCGCCTGGCTGCACACCGCCGCCCTCACCGGCCGGACCATGACAGACATCCTGGCCTGGTCAACCGACGACACCAACGACCAGCCCGTGAAACTCCTCCGCGATGCCTACGGGGCCCGCGACGGGGTCCTGAAAATGCTCGACGGGTTCTACCGCCAACCGCACACCACCCGGTCCAACCTGTGGGCCACCGTCCAGACCGGCACCAGTTGCCTCTTCGGCGAAGCCGCCCACCACGTCTTCGCCGGGACGGTCACCGAATCCTTCGACATCGAGGCGTTCCTGCGCTCCGGCACCGACACCGTGTACCTGCTCGTTGACGAACAACAGGCCGAAGCCCTCGCTCCGCTCGTCACCGCCTTCGTCGACGAGATCACCACCACCGCGAAACGCCTCGCGCTACGCGCCCCCACCGGCCGACTGGACCCGCCCCTGGGCCTGATCCTCGACGAGGTCACCAACGTCGTCCCGCTGCCCGACCTGCCGCAGCTGATGTCCTACGCCGCCGGCAGCGGCATCTTCGTCACCGCCGTCCTGCAGAACCTCGCCGCCGCAGAACAACGCTGGCGGGCCGTGGGCCGCCGAATGCTCTGGGCCAACTCCACCATCAAGATCGCCCTCGGCGGCCTCGCCGGTGACGACCTCGACGATTTCTCCCAGCTCGCCGGCACCTACCGCGAAACCCTCCTCGTCCCGCAACGCAACGACCGTGGCGTCACCGTCCAGACCACCGTCACCGACCGCAAGACCATGTCGCCCGAAGCGATCCGCACCCTCAACGAGCAGCGCCGGGAGGCGCTGGTCATCCATGCCACCACCCCGGCCGTCCTCACCCGCATGGCCCGGCACTACGAGAGCCGACACGCCAGGGAGTACGCGGACGCGGTCCGCCACGCCCGCACCCTGATGGGCCACACCCCGGAGACCCCGCGATGACCATCGACCCACCGGCCGCTGCGGCATCAGACGCTCCCGTACGGCCCATCCGCGAGTGGCACGTCCTGACCCTCGAAGAGCAGGCCGCCGAGTGGACAGCGCTGGTCAGCTGGGTCACCTGGATCCACGACCTCTACGAACTCTCCCGAGAAGAGCGCCTGCCGCTGTGTTGGCCACAGCACCCCGGGCTCGTCGAAGAACTGCGCAGCCTCAAGTTCTGGCGCGACGTCATCTACACCAGCCGCGACAGTGCTGCCGCCCATTCCCCCCGCTCCTGGCACGGAGAACTGCGCCAAACCCTCGCTGCCGCAGGCAACTTCTGGGCCCCGACCTGCCGGGCGGGTCACACCAGCGCCGCTCTACTGAGCGAGGCGCACCCTGACCTCGCCCAACGCTGGCAGACCCACGGGCCGCCGCTGATGGCCTCCAGCCCCGCCCTCGGCCCGGCCCGCGGCCTTCCCGACACGATTGCCGACGCGGAGATGGCCACGGCTCTCGACCAGGGCGAGGCCCGTCCGCACAGCCGCAACATGCCCTACTACGCCCACCTCGCCGGCGCGTGGTGGACCCGCAGCAGCGACGGCGCGACGTGGCTTCGGTGTACCGACCCCAACCACCACGCACACCTCGACGACACGAGCGCCCGCATGCGCGCCGCCGACACCGTCCGCGACCAGCTCACAAAGCAGTAAGGACCCGCCATGAGTGACCTGATCATGCGCGCGGAGCAGGGCGTTCTCGGTGCCCTCCTCGCCGATCCGAACCAGCCCCTCATCACCGACAACCTCATCAGCGACGACTTCAGCCACCCCGCCCACCGAGCCATCTACAGCGCCATCCTGGACACCCCCGCCACCGGCGAGGACCCCGGACGGATCGTTGCCGCTGTCGTCGCGATCGTCGACCGGCCCGACGTAGACACCAACCTGCTTGACGCCCTCGCTGCCGCCGCCCCGGATGACCAGTGTGTTCGGGCCTATAGCCAGATCGTCATCCAAGCGGCCTTCGACCGCGACACCATCGACTTCGCCGAGCCCTACCTCACCGCCGCGACGCAGACCACCGATCCGGTCGCCCGGGACGCACTTGCTCGCCTCGGCCAAGCCCTCACCGCCCAAGCGGAGATCTTCGCCCCCGCCAGCACGATCGATCCGGACCAGGCACTGTCCCTGCCCACCGTCGTGGCCTTGGCTGCCGCCGACCTGCACCCCGAAGACGCGATCATCGCCGACCTTCTACAGCACCCCGAACAAGCCCGCGACGTCGCGGCCTGGCTGACCTCAGACGTCTTCACGACCGACGAACGGCGCCTCACCTACGAACTCGCGGTCTCGATCGCCTTTGACCACGACCCCATCGACGCCGTCATCCTCGCCTGGAACGTCGAACGCGCACGGGAGATCCAATCACTCTGGGGCCCACACCAGCAGCTTCCAGAGACCCTGAACCACTACACCCACCTCGCCCGCCTGGAGATCACCGCCGTCGCAGTCGGGACCGCCGTCACCATCGGCCACGACCTTGTCTCCGAACACGTCACGGTCACGCTCACCCGCAGCGCCAGCGCAGCCGAGGCTGCCCCTACCACCCGCTCCGCGGAAGTCGAACGCCCAGTTGCCGGGCTGGAACCGCCACGCGAATCCAGCCCAACCCTCGACGCCCCTCGTATCGAGCTGTGAAGGGAGTGCCAGCCATGAACACGAACCCCGAACCCGCGACCACCATTAGCGCCGGCGCCCCGCCCCGCGTACCGCGGACCATGAGCCACGACGAGATGCGTCATCACGAAGAGCAACAGCGGGCCAGCCGCCTCTCCCCGCGAGACCGACACCACATGTTCGTCCACCACGACGGTGTCTGGTGGATTGGCGACCACGACGGCTACGTCGAGATCACCAGCGAGGAGCAGAACATCAGGCTCGACCGGTGGCACGAGCGGCTCACCAACGGCGCGCTCTGGACCTAAAGGCAATCGGTGTCGATGTACTCAACGTGCCTACCAGGCACGGCCGAACGTACAGATGATCGGCGAGTGTCCGGAATGCCTTGGGAGCGATCTTGCGCGGTCAGGATTACCTTGCGAGCGTTCCTCAGTCCGGCGATTACCGGGGCGTTTGCTGACGACCCGGCTCGCCAAGTGCCGGCGCCACCCGGAATCCGCAAGGCAGGTCCGGACAACCGGCTCCGCCGCCGTCGCGACCGACCTTGCGAGCCCCTGGTCGGCACAAGGTCATCTCCGACCGGCAGGCAACCCGTCCACCAGGGCCGACCGCGTCTCGAACGCCCTTCCCAGAAGCCGAAACGTCCAACAAACAGCGTCACCGGCTCTTGGGCACCGACGGCCAGCCCGCGCGTCGTGGGCCCGACCGGGTACGGAGCGAGCGCCCACCCGTAGCCACTCAGGGTGGGCGCTCAATATCTTCCTGGCTTGCTGTACCGACCTCTCGTCGCTAGCGGGCCGCCTGCTCCAGCCGCCTGACGTCCCGTGCGCTCATCCCGAACAGCGGGTTCGGGGCGGTGTGCTTGTACGGGTAGCCGGCGATCAGTGCGGCGGCGATGAACTCACCGTTGGTGACGTACCAGCCGCCCGGTGACCGCTCCAGCACGTGCTTCAGGCCGTAGCTGCTGAACGTGGGCGTCTTGATCGGGGTGATGTTGTCGCGTAGCCAGGCCACGATCTCCATAACCCTGCCCTCGTGGGAGGCCAGCACCACGCGGTCGGCGGCGATTTCCTCGCGGCGCTGCTGCGCGGTCTTGCGCCACGGATCGTGAGCGCCGATGCCGAAGTCGTTGAGCAGCGGGTGCTCTTCCATCACCTCGGCCAGGGTGGGCAGGGTGGTCTGGCGGCGGGCCTCCATGTACGGCACGCCGGTGGCGGCCTGGTAGGTCCGGATCTCAGCCTTGCGACGGCGGTTGCTGGTCATCGTGCTCTCCAACTTGCGGAACGTCCCACGCCCGTTCCGCCATGGGTATGGATGACCTGGCGAAACCATGTCGCGCGATTCGGAGAACCTTGTCTTCGGTGCCGGGGGGCGTGGGCCACAACGGCTCGGAGCGGGCAGGCGCGACTGCCGCATCCATTCTACGACAGACCCCCGCCCACTGACATCAACCCTCTGCTCAACACGGACTTATCCTGCGGCTGGCCCTGTGAAGTCCGAACCTAGGTTGCGGGACTGAACGATGGCCAGGACGTTCAGCGATAGCCCGGTTCGCTGGCGTCGGCACACAGGAACACCCTGAGTTGGTAGTTCTCCGTCCGCCGCTTGCCGCCGTCGGTGGGTCGGGGCGGTTCCGGCCCGTCCGGGCCGAACCGCGCGAACGTGTCCACCCGCACGATGCGGTGCACGCGGCCGGTGATCACCACCTCGCTTACCTTTCCCGCTCCAGGACGCCGAGCGCGGTGGTCAATTCCGCGGCCAACGGGGGGTCAGTGGTCTCGTCGAGCTGCTCTATGAGGTGGTGCGCCAGGTCGTCCCGCGCGGCCTGCGGTGTGTCCGATACGACGGCGTATACCTGCCACCGCCTGCCGTATGTCTGCACGGCGTGGCCGAACAGTGGGGCGCCGATGCGGATCTTCGGGTAGGCCGCCGTTCGCCGTGCCGCGTCGTCCTCGGTGACCGCGCCGATTGGGTCGCTGCGCTGCTGCACCCGAAGGACTACCGGCGGCTGCACTTCGTCACTCACGCCATGGATTGTGTGACGGCTTGATGGCTTTTGTCACGGCGGCGGCCCCTTCACTGCGGCGACTTCACCGGTGCGGCCTGCCTCGATTCAGGCTCGCGGCCGTGCCGGCGCCGCAACGCCTGGCGATGGTGCTCTTCCCGGCCCTGGAGTTGCCGCGGATGCTGATGAGGGATCGTCTCGGAGGTGCCGGTGGGGGTCGCGTGGTCCATGGCGGTTCTTCGACATTTCCGGGAACCCCGCCACACGCCTTAATGGTCGGTACCGGACGGACCGCGACAGCAAAGGGCAACTCGAGTTCACCCCAGCATCACTACAAACTGGCGACGACTTCGTCGAAGCAGCCACATATTTTCCATGACCTATCGGGACAGAATTCCGGCGGCGTTGGCGTGTAGCGGGTCGGCCGCGGCCGGGCTGCATAGTCGACCGGCCGGTCTGCGCGGCGCCAGCCCTCGGCATGTCGGTAGCCTCATCACTCACAACGCGTTACTTCCTGACGACGGAACGGAGAGGTCGGATGAGCACGGACCTCACGGCCACCGACCTCGACGAGTGGTCCCGCCGCCGGGACGCCGAGGGGCACCTGCCCACACTGGTACGCAAGCTGATCATGGCTTCGGTGCGGCCTGACCGCATCCGGATTCCCGCGGCCGAGGGTGTCGCTCTCCCCGGCCTCGACGGTGTCGTCACGGTCGCCGGTGGCAGCCCGCCGTACGTGCCCTCCGGCACGTCCGTCTGGGAGATGGGCACCAACCAGAACCCCAAGTCCAAGGCGAAGAAGGACTACGCGAAGCGGACCAAGGACACGCTGGAAGGCGACAGGGCGGGCGCGACCTTCGTGTTTGTTACGAGCCGGACCTGGAACCAGTCGGCCGTCTGGGTTGATGAGACGAAGGAGCTCGAAGACGGTTGGAAGGACGTCGTCGTCCTTGACGCGCAGGACCTGACGACCTGGCTCGAATCGTGCCCAGGGGTGCAGGCGTGGCTTGCTGAGCACGTCGGGCGCGGTCCGATCGGGGTGACCGGGCTGGCAGACTGGTTCACCCACTGGTCGGAGCAGACCATGCCCACCACTCCGGCGGGCGTGCTTATCGCCGGGCGGACGGAGGCCGGGGCCCAGCTGCTCGATCAGCTCGCCGGGCCCCCGCAGTCGATCGGGATCTCCGCCGGCAGCCTGGAGGAAGCCGTCGCCTTCGCCGCCTCGGCGCTACTTCAGCTCGATGCCGGCCCGTCGGCCGGTCCTGGCGCGACCGGGGAGCTGGTCGCTCAGGCTGTCACGCTCGGCGGCGATGTTCCGCAGCGCCGGCAGTTCCCTCCTGAGGAACGGGAGGCGCTCATCGGACGTTGCGTGGTCATCGAGGACGTCGACGGCTGGCGCCGCTGGAGCAACCACGAAGCGCCGCACATCCTCATTCCCATGTTCGTCCCCGGCACGGTCACCGCGGCGCTCGCGGCCGGCCATCACGTTCTTCTGCCCAGTGTCGCGCGAACCGCCCGGTCCGCGGGCCGGCTCGCCCCGATCGACATCGATTCGGCCTGTACCGCGTGGGAAGCGGCTGGGGCCGAACCCCGTCACGCGGCGGAGTTCGCCCGCGCGTCGCGGCGAAACCTGGGTTCGCTGCGCAGGCGGATCAATCGACACGGACACCGGCAGAACCCGGCGTGGGCGACCGGCACCTCCGCCTCCCTGCTGGCGGCGGCGCTGCTCGCGGGAGAATGGAATGCCACAGCCGAGGGCGACGTTTCCGTGCTGCTGGAGTTGACGGACCGGGCGTCGTGGCGTGGGCTGGCCCGTGACCTGACGATGCTGACCGTTGGCGAGGACGCGCCCCTGGCCGAGAACGACAGCCGCTGGGAGTTCACCGACGTTATCGACGCCTGGGAATCGACCGGCAGCTACCTGACCGCGGAGGACCTGGAGGTCTTCACCCGGAACGTACCGGTGACCCTCACCGAGCCTGACCCGGCCCTGGGCGTGCCGATGCGCGACCAGCTGGCGATGCTGGTCGACGACAACCTGCCGCAACGCCGGTACTCGCGGACGCTGCAACGCGGCATCGCTACCACCCTGGCCGTCCTCGGATCGGTCATTGGCGGCCGGGTCGTCGCAGCCGGACGGACCGGCCAGGAGATCGCCTCGGCCAGCGTGCGGGAGCTGCTGGCGGGCGCGGACGCCGAACGCTGGCTGGTGCTCGCCGACTTGCTGCCGCTGCTGGCCGAAGCAGCACCGGAGGTGTTCCTGGACGCGCTCGAGCAGTCCCTGAGACAGCCGGATCCGCCGGTGCTGGCACTGTTCGAGGAGACGACGGGGTCGTTCGGGCCGCCGAGCAGCAGACACTCCCCGCTGTTGTGGGCCCTGGAGACCCTCGGGTTCTCCACCGCGCTGGTGTCACGGGTCTCGGTCGCGCTGGCCCGCCTGACGCTGCTCGACCCTGGTGGCCGGTTGGCGAACCGGCCGGACGAGTCGCTCACCGCGATGCTGCACCTCCGCGTTCCTCAGAGCGCCATTAACGCGGCCACCCGGCTGGAGGTGCTCGACGCGATCCGCCGGACGGTTCCGCTCGCGGCGACCAACCTCATGATCTCGTTGATCGGCAGTGTCGATCGGGGCCTGCTGATTCGCCACGGCCCCCGATACCGCGACTGGCCCGTCCCGCGGGCGTACTCAGCGGTGAGCACCGCCCTCCGCGCGGTGGATGACATCTGCGGCCGGCTGATCGACGACGTGCCCGGCGACGAGTGGGCGAAGGTCGCCGCCTTGCTCGGTCGGGTCACACCCGCGAGCCGCACGGCGATCGTCGCGGCGTTGGATACGGCCTGGGAGGACCTGGGCGAGCACGGGGCCGGCGTCCTGGCCGCGGTGGCCGAGGTCGCCGACCTACATCGGCATCACCCTGACGCGGACTGGGCCATGACCCCTAGCGACCTTGCCCTGCTCGACACGTTCCTCACTGGCCATGGCGCTCCGCCCAGCCAGGTGTCGCGCGCGGCGGTGTTCTCCTGGATGCCCGAGGGGACTGACATCACCACCGCGCAGGGACGGGCCGAGGCCGCGCGACGGCGCACCGAAGTGGTCCACGAGGCAGCCGGCGCCGGTGTCCGCGACATCGCTGCACTAGCGCGAGAAGCCGAGCTGCCGCGCCTGGTCGGGGCCACCCTCGCGGCTACGACCGGGGATCTCGATGACCCCGTCCTCGACCTCCTGGCCAGCGATGACCCCCAGGAACGGGAGCTCGCGTCCGGGCTGGCTCAGGTGCGGGCCCGAACCCAGGGCTGGGCCGCTGCTCAGCTTCGACGCCGACCGGAAAGCGCCGCCCGGCTGTTGCTTTCCTGCGATCTGACTCCTGACACGCTCGACCTGCTTACCGCAGCCAGCCCCGAGCAACAGCTTCTCTTCTGGAGCCAGGTGCCGCCCTACCAGGCGGTCGGCGACGTTCTCGAGCGGTTCTGTGACGGCCTAATCACCGCAGGCCGTCCCCTCGCCGCGATCACCGCGTTGTCGGGACCCAGGGCCGACAACGTCGCGACGGAACTGGCGCTGAGAGTCCTTCAGGCGCCCATGGCCGCCACACGCCAGGAATCCGACAGTTCCCGATCGCTCGAATACGAGGTCGGGCGGCTCCTGGACCAGGTGCGAGACGCCTGTTCGTTCGAGGACGAACTGATCCGCCTGGAACTCTTCTACATGCCGTTGCTGGCCGGGCAACGACGACCCACGGCTTTGTACCGCAAAATGGCCGCCGATCCGGAGTTCTTCGCCGACGTGGTCAGCTACGTCTACACGCCCGACGCCACCGACGCCACCGGCGGCTCCGAGAACGACACCGACGACGGCGCGGGCAACGACGACGCTCCGGAGCCTGAGTCGCAGTTCTCCGAAAGCTGCTTTCGGCTGCTGCGCGGCTGGCACGACCCGCTGCCGACAGCGGCTGCAGGCTCGGCGCCCAATGCCGAGGCGCTGCAGACCTGGACCAACCGTGCGCGCACCGCTCTCACCGCTAGGCGTCGCGCCGGCGTAGCATCACTCGCCATCGGCGCGGCAGTCGCGGGACCGGCCACCGACGAGGACGGCACTTGGCCGTGCCTGGCCGTCCGCGCGCTGCTCGAGCAGGAGCAGGACGGCGCCCTAGAGGACAACCTGCTGATCTCTCGCATCAATCAGCGTGGGGCTACCGTCCGCGGCGCCTACACTGGCGGGCGGCAGGAACGCGTCGGTGCAGCGCAATACCGCACCTGGGCCGACTCCGTCCGCCATGGGTGGCCTCGCGCCGGGGCGCTGCTTGACCGGCTCGCCGGGGTGTTCGAGGCCGAAGGGCGCCGTGAGGACAGCATCGCTGACCGCCGCACTCGTCAGTAGCTGTCGGCATCGAAGCGAGGCTATGCAGAGAATCGATGACTGAAACCCCATTGACGTTGGCCTGGGTACTGGCAGGCGACGCGAGGCATCCCAGTCACCAAGTCAAGTGCAACTATCTGTCACGGCTCACCGGGGGGTGCCTATGAGCCGTCTGCTGGGCTGCGGTGGGCCATTGCGCTGGCCGTCGTTCGGTTCATGCCCATCGGATCAGCGCCTGAACGTCGTGGCGTGCCTGGTTCAGTAGCTGTCGCAGGTACGCGAGCCGGGACGTGGTCGCGCCGGCTGCTGGCAGCACAGTGTGCAGACGGATCTCTCGGCAGGTCAGCAGGAGCAGGTTGACGTGGTAGGCGGTGGTGATGTCGGCGGTGTGCACGCGTTCGGCGATCGCGGCGGCGAGGGTCGGGCTGGCGGCGGCGACGATGTGCAGCAGCGCGAGGTCGTAACCGGGTAGGTAGCTGCCGGTGTGCTCGAAGTCGATGAGGGCGCAGTGCTCGCGGTCGAGGAGCAGGTTCGCGGGTAGGGGGTCGCCGTGTGCGGTCACCCGGCCCAGGCCGAGCTGGTCGACGAGGGTGTGCAGGGCGTGCTGGTCGGCGTCGTCGAGGAGCCCGGCGGCGTGCTCGGCGTCGGTGCGGCCGTGGTAGTCGACAGGTTGCGGCAGTGGCGGTGCCGGCGTCCAGCCGGCGAGGCTGTCAAGGGTGTCCAGGACCAGCTGTGCGTCGGCCGGACTGACGTCGCGAGTGAGGTGACGATGGTCGTCCAGACGCTGCCCAGGTAGCTGAGTCAGGACGGTCAGGTGGGCATCGGCGTACAGGACCCGCGGCATGCGCACGGGGGGCGGCTGATCGGTGAACAGCTCGTACATGCGCAGCTCGTGCTGGCGCCGGCCTACCCAGTACGGGTCGTCAGTGGTCAACAGCTTCACGATCACCGGTTGGCCGTCGCGGCGGCCGGTGGCGACGAGGGCCTTGTCGGTGCGGTGCACAACCCGGCCGGTGCCCACCCCTGCGGCAGCGGCACGGGCGACCAGCGCCGGGAACACGTCATCCGCCCCGAGACCGGCGTTGTCTGGGGTTACTCTCGGTGATGCGGTCATGGAACTGCCGGGAGCAGGTCGTTGTCGCGGCCGGTCAACGGCAGGCCGGCGACGGTGGCGATGCGCTCGATCGCTTGCTCCAGCGTGGTGGTCTCGGGGAGGACGAGTTCGTCGGGCCAGCCGAGGACGTCGCGCGGGGTGTACCAGCTGCGCAGGTTTTCCGGCGATACCTCCGCCGCTAAGGGACGCGTTTCGTGGCGTCGCAAGGTCTCGGGTAGTGACACGTCGAGGTAGGCGAAGAGCGTTCGCCCGCGGTGCGCGTCGCGCAGCTCGGTGAGCATGCTCCGGTACCGGGCGGTGTGCATGATTCCTTCGAGGATCACGTGGTAGCCGTGGTCGAGGCAGAAACGAACGTTCTGCGCGATGAGTGCGGGCGCGAGCCCGCCTGGCTTGTCGCGTTCTCTGAGCAGGATCCGACGGATGTGGTCTTGGCCGACCATGGCGCAGCCGCGGCCGTGCCGGCGCCGCAACGCCGTGGCGATGGTGCTCTTCCCGGCGCTGGAGTTGCCGCGGATGCTGATGAGGATCGTCTCGGAGTTGCCGGTGGGCGCCGCTTGGTCCATCACGGTTCTTCCTATCGCGAGGCGGGCTGGTGCTGTTGCGGGATGGGGCTGCCTTCGCTTGGGGTGGCGTCGTAGCCGGCGGCCTGGAGGGCGAACAGTTCGGCGTACCGGCCGCCGGTGGCGATGAGGTCGTCGTGGTTGCCGGCCTCGACGAGCCGGCCGTGGTGCAGGACGAAGATCCGGTCGGCGTGGCGGACGTTCGCGAGCCGGTGGGTGATCAGGATCGTGGTGGCCCGGCCCTTGCGGTCGCGAATGGCCTGGAACAGGGCGTCCTCGGCGCGGGGATCGAGCGCGGAGGAGGGCTCATCCATGATGAGCAGTTCGGCGTCGCGCAGGAAACCGCGGGCTGCGGTGATGCGCTGCCACTGCCCGCCGGAGAGGTCCTGACCTCGGGCGAAGGTCCGGTCGAGCAGTGTCTCGTACCCGTGGGGCAGTTCGGTGATCATGTCGTGGGCGACCGCGCGTGCGGCGGCGGCCTCAATGCGGTCCTGCTGGGCGTCGATGTCGACGTTGCCGATAGCGATGTTCGTGGCCGCAGTGAACGGCCACTTGTGGTACTCCTGCGTCACTACCGCGATCCGGGCTCGCAGCCCGTCGATGTCGCACTCCGACATGGGCTGGCCGTTCCACTCGATGACGCCTTCGCTCGGGCTGCGGAGGGTGGCGATCATCGCGGCGAGGGTCGTCTTGCCCGAGCCGTTCTCCCCGACGAACGCGACGGTCTGCCCGGCGGTGATGGTCATGGTGACGTTGTCGACGGCGGGTGTGTCGCGGTCGGGGTAGCGCATGCTCACCCCGCTGACGGTCAGTTCCCGCAGCCGTTCGGGGCCCGTCGCGGACACCGGTCCGCTGCTGCCCGGGAGGTAGGCGGCGGCGCGGGTCATGAACCCGGTGTAGTCATTGAAGTGCTGACCCTCGGTGTAGACGCGGTCGACCTGGAAGGTGACGACGGCGAGGGAGCGCTGCGCGGACTGCACGGCGATCACGCAGGTCGCCGCGGCGGCGAGGGGGATGTGCCCGTCGATCAGCAGTAGGCCGAGCAGGACGTACACCGCAGCGGTGGCTACTCCTCCGATCATCGCCCCGACCGAGGTGGTGGTGGTGACCCGCCGCGCAAGGACGAGCTGGATGTCGGTCTCGACCTGCATGACCCGGTCGTACTGGTCGAGCAGGAACCGGCGCAGCCCGTACGACCGCAGCTCCGGCGCGGATGCTCGCTCGGCCATCAGGCGTTGCAACAGCCACAGCCGGCGCCGCCGTACCGACCCGGCGGTGTACGTCTGATACCGCAGGTGGCCCGCCCGCAGCGCGGCCCACCCGTTCGGCACTGTCGCCACCAGCAACGCCACCAGCAAGAGCGGGTGGATCACCACGACGGCGACGGCCACCGCGAGTACACCGGCCAGCCCGGCGAGGAGGTTCATCGAGGACTGCACCAGGCCGATCGCCGATTCGGTGCCTCGGGAGGCGCGTTCCATGTCGTCGGCGAACGCGTCGGCGTCGAACGCCTCCAGCCGCACCTGCGTGGACACCTCGAACAGGCCCCGCTCCACTTCCCGGCTCACCTGCGGCGTCAACGCGTTCTGCGCGTACCCGGTGGCGATGCCCATCCCCGCACGCAGCGCGACCGCGACCGCCAGCACGGCCAGTGCGGGCAACGCCGCCCGGACCTTGTCCGCGGTCGGCCCGCCGGCGAACAACTCCACCAGCACTCGCTGCGTCGCCAACAGGCCGAAGGCCGCCATCACCCCGGCGCCGACGGTCGCTACCGCGACCACGCCCGTGCGGAGTCGGTCTGCGCGCCAACTGACGCCCAGAGCGGTCCGGACGAGCCGGGGGAGTTCCGCGAAGACGGTGAACACGCCCGCTTCCGCCCGGGCCCGCACTCCTGTCTCCCACCATGTGGCCCGTAGCTCCGGCAAGACCGACTCCGGTCGCGCGGTGCCCGGCTGGCCCGCTGTACTGGGGCTCTGTGCGGTGGTCGTCTGAGTCATGGACAAATCTCCTCAAAGTTATGTAAATGGATGGCAGTGGGACGTGTGTGAGTCGGGCCGGTCGCCCGAAGGCGACCTCCCGCAGATCGGATTTTCAGCAGAGGGGCTATGAGTCGAATCGTGGATGCGGCTGGCCCGTGTAGGGGCGGGCTCAGGTGACCGGCAGCCCGTTCTCCAGGTAGCTGGTGAACCCGTGACCGCGTGCTTCCCGGGCTGCGGCGACGCGTCGGGCCAGCAGAGCCGATAGGCGTTGGTCAGCCTCCGGTGGGTCGCACCAGGACCAGCTGCGCAACTCGGTCGGCGGCAAGACGATCTGGTCCGTCTGCTCGGACGTGAGCGTGCCCGCGTCGAAGACGAACATGACCCCCTCGGTGCGGCCAGGCTGCGGTGGCACCCAGTCCATGACCAGCAGCCGGCCGGGCGTCAGGGTCAGCCCGAGTTCCTCACGGCACTCCCGGACCGCCGCCTGGTAGGGCGACTCGTCGGCCTCGACGCACCCACCGGGGATCTCCCACGAGGCCTTGTATGCCGGCTCGACAAGCAGCATCCGACCGCGGGGATCGGTCAGGAGCAGCCCTGCGGCCATCCGCTTGCGAGGTAGATCGGCGGTGAAGTCGAGGCGTTCGGCGGGCATGAGTCGACCGTAGGACGCCAGCCGTCCGACACGCCCGCCGCGCCGTGCCACGACATTGTCGGCAGATTCCGCTGCCGACGCCGACAAACGGCGACATCGTCGGCCGCGCGTGACCTCTACCGGCGGCCGACGCAGCCGCTAGGCTGCCCGGCTGTCGACCAAACCCCGTTCACCCCCGACAGCCCTCAGTAACCGACCCAGGAATTGTCGGAGGCGGCGGATACGGTCTGCCCGCACCGTGACCGCATCTCGGCACCGCCAGGGGGTGGCAAACCATGGCCGACGACGAGATCACGACAGCACGGCGCGCGCTCGGCCGCCACCTCGCACAGCTGCGCAAGGAAGCCAACCTCACCCAGCAGGGCCTCGCCCGGCTCGTGCAGTACGGCCGCAGCTCGGTCGCCAACACCGAGACCGGCCGCCAACACCCCGAGCGCGAGTTCTGGGCACGCTGCGACACCGCCCTGCACACCGACGGCATCCTCACCCAGGAGTACGACCGCCTCACGAAGCGAGTCCAGCGGCACCAACCACAGCCACCGTCGGTCCCGTCGGGGAAGAACCCGCACCTGCCGCAGTCCGTCGCCAGCACCGATTCCGGTGAAGCCGAATCAGCTTTCTGGGAAGACGAGACCAGCATCAACGCCCGCCGAGCCGCGCTGAAGTCCTGCAACGACGAAGACGCCCGACTCGGCTACGTCGAAGACGAGATCCGTCGCGCGATTGCCGACGATGAACGCCTTCCGCCAGCAGTCCGCCTGTCGCGCCTGCGGCCGCTGCGTGCCTGTGTGGATGAGCTCATGGCCGGGCAGCAGCATCCCCCGCAACGCGCCCGGCTCTACACCGTCGCCGTCCACCTGTCCGGGCTGCTCGGCGCCCTCGCCCTGGACCTGGGCGCGACCCGTGTCGCGCACGCCTACGCCGCCGAAGCCTTCGACCTCGCCGAAGCCGCTCAGCAACCTGAGGTGCGGGCAACACTGATCGCACTACGCCGAAAACATCACGCCTTATCGATGGACAGTCGGGCCACGGCTTACCCGCGCGATGATGCGTCGGGGGTCGGCGGTGCCGGGTAAGCACCGAGTCGGAGGACGGCAATAGACCCGGCCGTACGAGAGCTCGGAATTGTGGGAAGGTGGGCCATATGGGCTTCTTCGACCGCCAGGTAGCGGCATCGGACGTCGAGCCAGAACCGATCAGACAGCCCCGTCCCGCCTGGATGAAACCCGAGGCGGTGATCCCCGGTGTCGTGGCGGAAAGCCACGTGCTGGTCCACACCGATCGCGTCGCGGTCGCGATCAGCGGTCTGCTCGCCTACCCCGCAGGCTTCGAGTTCAGCGTGACCGCGGTGCTACGTACGCCGGACCGACGGGCTGATCTGTTGCACCACCACCGGATCGGGTACTGGGCCGGGCAGCCCGTGCCAGCGGATTTCCTCCGGGTGGGTGTGCAGTTCGCCGACGGGAGCACCGTCACTAACATGGATCGACACTCACTCACGCCGCTGGATGCTGAGCCCCCTGGCCGGTTGTTGTTTCCGGGCAACGCTGAGTCGAACGCCCGGCGGCACGCGGCGCACTACTGGGTTTGGCCACTGCCGCCGTCCGGGCCCGTCACCTTCGTCTGCGAGTGGCCGGCGTACGACATGCCCGAGTCGCGGCTGGAGGTCGACGGCCAGGTGATCCTCGACGCTGCCGCGCGGGCGGTCCGGCTCTGGCCCGACACCGACGAGACGACCGGCTAACCACGCTCGGACCCGACGGCACGCTTTGGTACCCGGGAGTGGCTGAGGTCTGGGGGAGGGTCACGCCTCTGCTGTCACCTCCGGCCGATGTCCGCAGGTCGGGCAGGCTTCGTCGAGGACTCGTCGACGTACGGTCCGGTGTCGTGCGGCCTGACCGGCGAGCGCCGCGGTGAGCAGCGATGCACCGGCGAGGAGGATCGATCCGGTTGTGGTGGCGAAGGCCGCCGGGGTGGGTCCGCCGCCGCTGGTACCCCAGATCGCCTGGCTGAGCTGGTCGGCACCGAACAGGCCGGCTGGGGTGGCGAGCAGCAGGGTCGCCCAGAGGCCGGTGTCGTCGGCGCGTAGGGCGCGGCCGAGGCCGACGAGCAGGACCAGCGCGAACATCAGCCCACCAGCCATCGCCAGCAGCTCGGGAGTCGAGCCGTACGAGACGAACATGTTGCCGCCGTTCTCGACTGCGCTGAATGCCACGGATGCGGCCGTTATGCAGCCGGCCGTGAGCAGCGGCAGGCTACGTGCGACCCAGCCGGGATGGGAGGGCAGCGCGAGGGTTGCCAGACCGAGCGCGGCGGCGGGGAGCAGCACGAACAGCGGCGGCCCGGGTTGTCCGATGAGGGCGGCCACGGGCGGCACGGCGACAGTCAGCAGGAGACCGCCGGCCGCGGCGGTGCGGGTCCAGGATCCGGGCAGCGCCGTGGCGGTGAGGCCGACGAGCAGCCAGCCCAGCCAGATGACGGCGCCGAGGGTCTGGACCGGGCCGACCGGGTCCAGTCGGGCGAAGCGGGGGTCTTCGAACTCGACCTGCAGGAGCAGGAAGGTCGCGACCGCGATGAGGGTGTTGAGCGCGGCGGTTGCGGCCAGTGGGAAGGCGGCGGCCAGTCCGAGGGCGCCGTACCCGCGCAGTCGCTCCCGGAGTCCGGCGCCGAGCAGGTCGAGGGCGTCGTGGGGGGATGGCCAGCGCCGCCCAGGTTCGACGGTGTCGAGGTACGTTCCGACGATCTCGTCGCCCCGCTCGACCTGGTAGGCACCCGGGTAGGCCCGCAGCAGTCGCCGGTAGCGGGACTCCAACGGCGACCCCACCTGTTCCCGCGCAGGGTTGGGCTGGTTCATGCCGGGCCTCCGGTCGGTCGAAGGGTGGGGCGGGCCGCAGCCCCGGGAAGGTTGAGTCGGCCACGTGATGTGCCGCCGGCGGCGGGGAGGCCGGCGGGCCAGGCCCGCAGGCGCTGGCTGGCGGCCTCGACGTTGCGGCGTAGCCGTTCGGTCTCGGCGGTGAGCACGGACCGGCCGGTTTCGGTGAGCCGGTAGTAGCGGCGTAGTCGTCCCTCGACGACCTCCTCGTGGTCCCGCTCCACCAGCCCCTCGTCAGTGAGGCGATCGAGTGCGCCGTAGAGGGTGCCGGGCCGCAACGCCAGCCGCCCACCGGAAAGGGCCGCGACGTCGCTGATGATGCCGTAGCCGTGCATGGGCTCCCGCGCGAGCGCGGTGAGGATCAGGAAGGTGGGCTCTCGAAGTGGCGTGGGTGTGGCCATGCCCTCAATGTATCGGTGATGAAGCTATACCGGTGACAAAGTCGTTAGAAACGCCGCGCCGGTTGGCGCCACCTCCTAGGTGCGATCAGTCACGGTCATCTCGCGGCTCGGTAAACCGGCCGTGATCTTCTCGCAGATGCCGAGCAGCTCAGAGTGGTTGCGCAGCTTGGTGTACCCCTGCGGAGGATGGAATGCGCCCAGCTGAGCCCTGAGCTGCTCCAGCGACAACCCGGGGTACTCCGCAACTCGTTGGATCGGGATAGCGAAGGCCTGATTCAGGTCCTGTACGTACTCGAGCACCGATGCGCCGTTGCCGGGGCGAGCCCGTTCGGCGATCTCGGCAATTCGCTCCGGAGTGTCGATGATGGCGGGTCCGAGGTCGATGACCGCGTCGAGCCGGGCGACAGGCCAGGTGAGGTAGACGTACCAACGCGCCGACTGGCCGGTCAGGAACCGGCGTCGGAACTCGTGCGTCTTCCCGCCAGTCCAGAGGAGGTCGTAGTACAGGGGATTGAGCGACATGAGGATGGGCTCGCGGCTGTCGTCAGCCGTGTCGCCGTTCCCGAACAGGCTCGGTTGGCCGCTACGAGAGATCATGTTGCTGACCGTGCCCGGACCTCCGAGGCCAACTGCGTCACCGGCAGCTGACCATCCAGCACCACCGTGTCGGCCGGCAGCAGGCAGACAGTCGCAGCGCAGCGGGCTACCTGCTCCAGCCGCCAAGCACGCACCTGCGCATCCCGAACCGGGTCATCCGGCCAGACCGACTGCGCCGCGATGCGCGTCCGTAGGACGCCGGTGGGCACGTCGATGAAGAAATGGTCGACAAGCACGTTGTGGGCGCGCAGCCGGCCGAAAATCTCGTCAAGATACGACGGCACCACGACGGTCATCGGTACGACAAGCGTGCGTCCGTACTCCTCAAGCAGTGCGATAGCTGTGTCCGAGACGGTGCGACGCCACACCCGCAGGTCTTGAAAATCGCCGCTCACGGGCGGCGGAACGATCTCGCGGAGCATGAAGCCTGGCAACTCCGCATCGAACATCAGCAGCCGGGGATCCTCCGTCGTCAACTGCTGCGACAGAGTCGTCTTCCCAGCGCCGAACGCACCGTTGATCCAGATCACGCGCACGTGTCGCTCCTCAGGCATCAAACGGCTGCACTACTACTTGACCTAACGAGGGGGTGGCTCGCCCAGTTGGGGGCGGCCGGTTCACCGCCAGCGAGGAGATCGTAAGAAGACCATGAGTCTCTGCCAGCACCGCTATCTTCTCGGCGTGGGCATCCCGGGGCTGGTGCCCGTTGGCCAGTAAGCGAACTCGGACTTGGCCCGCGGCGAGCCCGTTGGTCCCATGCCTGGATCTGTTCCGTCACAGCCGCAGCGGCGTTCTTGCCCTGCGGCCCGAACGTGTGGGCACCGAGTTCGGCCTCCGATTCAGTGTCGGTCGGACGCCATGCCCGGTAGGCGATCAAGTCGCCGCGGGCAACCTCGAATGAGAACCACCGGCGCTCGGCAGCCAGTTCGGTACCGTCATCGGCCTCACTCGCCCGTCGTGCGACGATGGTTCTGTGAACCACCGCAGCGCCGGCTTGGTGATCTGGGACGTTGACGGGACGCTCATCCCCGCGGACTTGCGCTGGCTGAGGCGCGCCATCGCTCGCGCGTACGGTTTCGCGGAGTCCGCGGTCATCTTTCCTGACAAGAAGGTGCATGGGTATACGGACGAGTCGATCGCCGTCGACACGGCGATCGCTTCGGGCGTCGACCCGTTAGCTGCGGAGGCGGGCATACCCGCCTTCCGTCAGGCCATCGCCGCAGTCATGCAAGAGGGCCGGCAGGAGTTTGCTGAGGTCCAGCCGCTGTATCCAGGTGCTGCGGCGAGCATCGCGGAGTTGCACGACCGAGGCTTCATCCAGACCGTGCTGACCGGCAATCTGCGTTCGGCAGCCGAGGTGAAGCTGCACGTGGCGGGCTTGGATGAGTTTCTTGATCTCCGCATCGGCGGGTTCGGTTCAGACGAGCGCGATCGCTTTCAGCTCCCGGCAGTCGTCGCCCGACGCTACTCCGCGATCTACGGTGATCAGCTCGATTCTGCGCGCGTCATCGTCATCGGGGATGCGCCCAACGATATCGCCTGCGCGCGCCATGCCGACTTTCATGTCGCCGTCGTCGCTCACCGAATTGGACGGCAAGAGTTGACTACCTACGAACCTGACCTGGTGCTCGACAGTCTTGAACCAATCATGGTGATGGCCGCCGTCAGTTCGCTGTTGGTCTCGGGTGGGTCGTCGACTGCCTGTTAGCCGCTCATCTGCTCTTCGAGTTCGAGCATAACCAGCGTCAGTTTTCGCCGATCCGCAACAGCGGCACGTCGTAGAGGCTCGCCTCGGGGATACGACGCATGACGGGCGCAGCGACCTCGAGAATCAGCATCTCGGTCAGGAACTGGACCGTAGCGGCGAGCAGGTGGCTGGTGTGGCCGGTCGCGCTGTGCTCCTTGAGTCCGACGCTGACGTGGATGTGCGGCGAGATCCGGTCGTGGGCGTCGTCGTAGGCGATGGTGCCGCCGCCGAGCGCTTCGACGTTGGTCAGGTGCACCCGGTCCCAGACCGGGGCTTGGGGGTCGTCCAGACGCTGGCAGGTGCCGACGATCTCGACCGTGCTGAACCCGGCGATGAAGACGGGGATGTAGCCGTGCCGGATGCCGTTGGTGCGGCAGGCGTCGGCGAGGGCGGTGAAGAAGTCCTCGCCATGATCGCAGGTGACGCCGATCATCCGTCCGGGCGTGAGGTCATGGCTGCGCATACTGAGGCACTTCCGGTCGGGGTGGTCGGGGGAGTGACTGTGGTGGATCCAGCCGGGGACGCACGCCCGTCAGAGCTGAAGAATCCTGTCGTAGTCTTCGTCGTACCAGCCGTCAGTGTTGTGCTTCTGGATGGTCCCCGCGACGCGCGTCAGCATCAGCACGTCGCCGTTGAGGGTCAGGGCGGCGTCTTCAGCTCTGCCGGTGAGGATTCTGGCCACGGTCGCCAGCATGTGTGGTTTGCCCTTGTCGACCAGGGTGTCCTTGCGCATGTAGAAGCTGACGTCGAGGTAGGTCTCCGGCTCCCACTGCCACAGAGCGCCACCGTCGTCCTCGGCGCTGTAGTAGCCGTGCCGGCCGCCGGTGATGTCCACGACGTACCCGTGCTCGTCGTTCAGGTCGGCGCTGAGCATTCTGCCGCCGGACGCCGTGGACGTCTCGACTGCTCCGGGAGCAGCCAGTTCCGCCACCTGCTCCAGTGGAATGTCGCCCGCCAGTGTCAACCGGTACTCGACAGCCATTTGCACCCCTTCGTCAGTCTCGCCGGATGATCTGAATGATCGCACCGTCGCGCGTTACCGCCGCCAGTTCCTTCAGCCCTGCTACGGGCCAGTCCTGGAACTGCTTGTGCAGGGCGGCGAGGTTTCCTCGCCAGTCGTGGAGGTTCAACATCACGCGTTGGGTCTGCTCCGTGTCGACCTTCCTGGACACGGCGCTCCAGACGGCGCGGGGCGGCACGGGAGCAGTGGGCGCGTAGCAGTCGAAGACATGCCCCTCGATGAGGAAGTCGGGTGCTTTTTCCGGCCTCCCAGAATCCCCGGTCTCGCGTCGCGCGTCCGCGACCTCCTGCCTCGTGGGGTTCTGGTGAACCCGGTACCCCTTGCCGGCGACCCTGTCGGCACACTCGTCCTCCAACTCCAGGGCACGGCGCTCCCGTGGCTTCTCGTTCGCGGAGATCCGGGTTCGGCGTCCGGTAGGCGACCCGCCCACGACGCCGGTGGGACGCCTGGTCCACGGGGTTGACGCGTCAGTCTCCTTGGAGAGAGTTCCGCCAAGGGTGGGGGTCGTCGGGGATGAGCTGCCGGTGGTAGCAGGGGCAGGGCTGGCCGGTGGATGACCGCCAGCCCCCGTCAGTTTCCCGACGACCCCAACTGCCGGGCCTGCGCGATCGCCCCTTCGATGGCCTGCCGGGCTCCACCGGTGCGCTGAACGACCAGTACCAAAACCTGCTTGATGGCCTCCAGGGCCTGCAACAGCGGCCCGGGCTGCCCACCCTGCAGGACCACGGCGACGAGCTGCTGCGCCTCACCGACTCCGGTGATGGCCCCGGCCGCCGCGTCACGAGCGGCGTCCACGGCGCTCAGCACAGGCGCCAGCCCGGCGATCGTCTCCTGCGGGGTGGCCTCGTTCGGCACCGCCGCGGTCGCCTTCGTCGCATCACCGATCGACCCGGCAAGACTTCCCAGGCCGCCCTGGATGCCCGTGATCGCGTTACGCACCCGCGCCACACCCGCCGCCACGGCGACGAAGCCCGCGCCCGCGGCCCGCAACGCCACCTCCTGCGCCTGACTGTCGGCGGCGGCTGCCAACCCCTGCGCGCGTTCGACCCCGGTCATCAACGCGCGGAATTCACCGGTGATCTTCTCGATGTGCGACACGTGGCCGGCATCCCCAATCGATGACAGTAGAAGTGCTCGACAGCTGAAGCTACCTGGCGTTCCTAGGGGCCCACCGCCCCGTGTCAGCCCGTCGCCGCTAACAGTGTCGACGAGGTCGAGGAGGCGGTGGGCCGCGTTGATCGCGGGGCGCAGGACCTCGGCGGCGGCTTGGTCGACGCGTTCGTCGAGGATCTGCCGCAGCGTGACGATCTCGACGCCGGATGGATAACCCAAGTGTCGAGTGACGGCGGCACAGCGCGGTCGATCACAGCGGGCCTTGCGCTGGCTTCATCTCCGCCAGCCCCGTCTGTTTGCGGATACTCCTGCTCCTACGTCGGCGCGGCCGTTCCTGGGACTCGGGAGGCGGAGAGACTCGAGGATCGCCGCGCAGTTGGATTCGGCCGACATGGAAACGTCAAGTCGCTGCGTTGGCAGGCCCGGCCAGTCGCCGAAGGTATGCATCTCTGTGGCCAATGCTTGCAAATACCCCAGGTATCCGGGCGTCACGGTCTGAGACGATGTGAGGCGCGGAAGGACCGTCCGGAGCACTTCCACGCCGTCCCCAAGTTCGATCGCCACGCACGGGTGGACGTCGGTGAGCGCTCGGACCGAGGCGGCCAGACGTTCCCGAAGGGGTTCGATTGCCGTGCGTGGTTCGTAAGCGTGGGCGCGGGCGGATGCGTAGACGGTCTTCGGCCCGCGATCAACCAGGTGCACGTGGTCTTGTGCGACGCTCAGGTCGCGGAGGTCGTCGAGGCGATCAATCATTGCCGTGATGAGCGCTTCTGCGACGTCCAGACCAGTGGTACTGACGACCCAGGAGGCGAACTGTTCCGCTGCGGCGATCGTGGGGAGGTAACGCCACAGTGGGTTGGAGACGACTGCTTCGGCGCCACTGTCGTTCAGGGCGGCGGCAAGGTGTCCGATGAGAGTCGTCTTCCCGCTACCATCGATCCCGTCGACGAAAATGATCATAGGGATGCCGATTCGTCGAGCATGCTCCTCACGGCCGCGAGCGCACCTGGCACCCGTGCGGCGAGCCGCTCGGCCTGTGCTACGTCGTCCGCGCCTGCACGGCGGTAGGCGTCGTAGTCTTCAAGGAGCGATCTGAGCTTGGTGACCGGCCAGTCGCGCAGCGCCTCGACCACCTCAGGAAGGCGCAGGCCGACCTCTGGCGCTCGATGTGCGACAAGCAGCCGACCGGCACTCGACAGCACCGACAACACCCGGCGTGCGGAGTCCTCGCGCTCCGAGTCTGTCTGGTGGCTCGCGGCCAGACGGGCGACGGCGAACTCGTGCAGCACGGCAACGTCACCAGCGAGATCGGTCAAATCCGAGGCGGCGGCCGGCGTAGGCGCGGCGACACCTGCGATCACGGCGGTGTCGAGCCCTACGCGACGCAGCACCACCCGCATCTTCATGTCGTACAGCCGACCGAGGCGACGGGCGTCGCCCCCGTGGTTGTCCGCGAGGTGCAGCGACGCCCGAGAACCGTGACGTCGGGCCGCTTCACTGACGATCTCGTGGAGCGACGTCACGGCGGCCGACATGGGGGGCAGGCTCCAAGCGACGAAGTCGACGTCACTCCAGCCCTCGATGAAATCTCCTCGTGCAGCGGATCCGCACAGCCCCACCCCGGCATCCGGATGTCCGGCGATGACGGCCTCGGCCTCTGCCGCCACCTGGTTGACCAGGTAACTGAGCTTTCGGCTGAACGGCAGGGGATGAGCGGCACGCCAGGTGACGACGGCAAGGGCGCGATCCAGCACCTGCTGGAACTGGGGATGGCTGGCGGCCTGCCGGGCGGCGGACACCTCGAGCCAGCGGGCCTGGACGAAGCCTTCGTCCCGGGCCGGAGTCGTGGCGGTAGTGGACGTCGAGAAGAGGAACCAGTCGACGATCTTCGCCGCTGGCGTGCCGTCGTTGTCGGTGAACGTGTACGCCTCCTGCCCGAGATACGCGCTGTAGTGCGTGTCGGTGAGGCCGGCTTCCTCGGCCACCTCCCTCCTGGCTGCCTGAAGTGGCGCCTCGCCCGGCTCCAGTCGGCCTTTCGGGGCGACGGTCTGTCGTTCACCGGTCTTGCGGACCTGATCGAGGAGCAGGACCTGTGGAGAGCTGAGGTCGTCGGTCGCGACGACGGCACCGGCGGAGGCGTATCGACGTGTCATGGCTGGATGCCTCCTGAGGATGTCTGCATGGTCTGGAACGCGTCTCGGAGACGAGCCCTGAAGGTGATGATGTTGGCAGTGTTGTCGACCCAGTGATCGGCAATTGCGCGCCAGGCCGGAAGCTGTTCGTGGACGCGTTTCCGCTCGTCTTTGCGTCGGATGATGCGCCGGGCCTCGTCGGCGGTCAGCCCTCGGGCATGCGCGAGGCGTCTGACGCGGACGAGTTCTGGTGCGGTGATGAAGATGATCGAGCATGGTGCCGGCCACGTTCGCTTCACAGTCATAGCCAAAGCGGCATCGATGAAGCTCTCGACTGCCAAGGGGGCCTCGCCGCGGTCGGTTAGTGCGAGGAGTTTCGAGACGAACTCGTTGTACCCGAAGCCTTCCCGCGTCTCCACGCCCTCGTGGTAGGCCTGCCGGCCTGAGCTGAGTTGCACGAGGACCGTCCTGATCTTGACGCGGCGGGAGCCGAGGGCGGCCAGGTACTCGCCCGCGCTCGACTTTCCGGCCTCGCTGGTGCCGGCGAGGAGGAGCATCGGTGGCGCGGCCAGCTGCCGCATCACGAATCTCCTCTTGTCCGACGGATCACCGCGGCAACACTGGTGGGCAAATCGTCTGGCTTGCCGATGCCGACGCGGATGACCGGTACAGCGGCAAGCGCGTCGAGCGCCTTCTCCCCGAAGTTGAATGCGGGAAGACTGCGGCTGATGGTGACCTCGTCAGCCGAGGAGAAGATCGAGACGTGGTCGAGAGTCGGGTCGCGTAGCTTCGCCTCGTGGTCGGTCACCGCCGCGCGCAGCAGATCCCGGGCTGCGGGAGTAGGCGTCTCGCGCAGTTCACCCGCCGCAAGTCCCTGATCCGGAATGACGATGAGGCTCAGCGGCAGCGGGCGGTGTCCGGCCGTGGTGGGGGCGGGAAGATCCACCGCGTAGAGGAGCCGTTCGGCGGCTTGAGGTGCCAGCAGCGGCGCCATGTCGGCACGTACGTGCCAGGGCAGGGTGGGCATCGGCACCACGCAGGGCTGACGGCAGGAGAAAGCGGTGAAGGTGAACTCGTCGACCAGGAGGCTGCCTCCGTGAGCGGCGACGCCCAGCGCGAGTGATGTCTTGCCCTGCCCGCGTCCGCCGTCCAGCACCGCTATGGCCGACCGTCCGCCGTCTATAGTCACCGCACTCCCGTGCAGGAGCGTCAGCTCGCCGCCCCCCATGACGGCCAAGGAGCGTGCCGCGGCCTGGAGCACTCCGATCTCCAACGTGGGTGGATCGCCAGCCAGCTCTGCGGCCAGTTCCAGGAGGACCTCACCTCTGTTGACGTCGACGGTCAGCCGGGTTCGGTGCCCATCACGTACCTGCATGACCTGCCCGGCCGGCATGGTCGGCAGTTCCGTGTCAGCGAGTCGGGCGACGAACCGCCGCAGGCAGCGTGGTGCCGACTCAGCGATCCGGATCTCCAGCGCGTGCTTGCCGACTCTCAACAAGCTCATGACCGCTCCCCGGGCTTTCGGAGGGCGAGCCACATCGAGTACCGGCGGTGTCTGCCGCGTATCGCGGGCGCGGGTGCCGACAGGACACCCTCCTCAGATGTCACGGTCGCGTACTGCCGGATCCCGCATGTCGCCGTGAGGAGGTACAGCTCGTGGGCGGTGGTGAGGTGGGCGTAGCCGGGTGCCGCTCCGCTGGTCTTGTTGGCGAGGTAGATGATGTCGCGCGCTGGCAGGGGCCGCGAGCCGGTGCGGCGCTGCCCCCGCCATCGCGCGGCGCGGGCGGCCAGGTCCAGCAGATTGGCGATACGGACAAGCCCGAGCCGGCCGGCGTAGTGCCAGTTGAACGTCTCTACCAGGACGGTGCCTCCCGGGGCGCACACCCGCCACATCTCGTGCAGGGTCTCCACACGTTCGGCCTCGGTTGCCAGCGCGTTGAAGGAGAAGCGGAGGCACCACACCTGGTCGAAAGTGTCCGCTGGTAGTGGCAGGGCATTCATGCTGCCGTGCACGAAGGTGCCGTTCGGGCACGCAGCCCGGGCAACTGCCAGAGCCACCTCGTTGATGTCGACGCCGACGATGTCGCCGCCCAATACGGTTATCGCTTGGGTGACGCGACCGGCACCGCATCCCACATCGAGGATTCGCGCCCCCGCACCGAGCCGGTGATAGAGCGCCTCCTCGCAGGGGCGCAGCGGTGCTGTGTTGTAGAACGACGTCTCGCCCGCGTAGTGGACCTGGTTCAGGGCGCGGATCATGGCTGCGTAGTCGATCTCGGCGATGCCGCCGTGGGTAGTCGTCATCGCAGTCCCAGTCCTCCGTCGACGTGCAGCGTGCTGCCGGTGATGTACGACGCCTTCGGCGACAGCAGGAACGTGATCGCGTCCGCCACCTCTTCCGGTTCACCGCAGCGCCCGAGGAGGCAGCGGTGACCGGCGGCCTTGTCGGGGGTCATCTGGGTGGCGATCGCACCCGGCACGAGCATGTTGACGCGGACTTCGTGCTCCACTGGCGCCTCCCAGGGTCGTGGAGAACCAGGGCGGATCTGACGAGTGGTCGCGCCCCGTTCTCCTCACACTCGCCCTCAAAGTTGCCGTCGTGAATGCCAGGCATGCGGACGAAGGCATTGTCCGCATGCGGCGCGCCTTCTGGGTCGACGGTCATGCAGCGCAGTTCCCGGCGATCCTGGTTGCGCCGCGCTGAACACTGGGTGACCCTATGTGCGCGATGTCCACGCTGCTCAATGCCATCGGCGACACACAGCCCGAAAGGCGGTGTCATGGGCCAGACCCCGCGGGCGCTCCAGCCGTCCCTGTCCGAGCGCCACTTCTTCGGCGCCGAACTGCGCCGACTGCGCGAGCGCGCCAACCTCTCGCAGGCGCGGCTCGGAACCATGATCCGCTTTAGTGCCGATCTCGTCCGTCGGGTGGAGACGGCCGATCGGTTTCCCTCCCGCGAGTTCGTCGAGGCCTGCGACAAGGCGCTGGAGACCGGCGGCTCCCTGATGCGCCTGCTACCGCTGCTCGGCAGTAACCGGACCAGCGACGGCAAGCCGAGCACCCCCTCACCGGCCGGCGGCAGCCTCAGCAGCGCGCTGTCCAATCGCCCGACAGGAACGTTGGGGCTGGTTGAGATGGTCGCTCGGGTTCCGTTCCAACCCGGCGTCCTGGACAGCGCCGCCCTTGACTGGCTGAACGCTGCGGCGGGACCCCGGCCGCCCGTGGCCGGACGACCCGGCTCGCCTGACCATGTTGACGAAGAGGATCTTCATTCGGTGGAGACGGCCCTGGCGATGTTCCGGCAGTTGGACCACACCCACGGCGCCGGACGAGTCCACGCGCAGGTGCAGCGGTACGTCGAAGGCGAGCTGAACCGGCTGTTGGCGAATACTCCCACCTCTGACGCTGTTGGCCGCCACCTCTACACGCTGGCGGCGGGATTCTTCGAGCTCTGCGGGTACCAGGCGGTTGACACTGGCGCCCATGGCCTCGCCCAGCGCCGTTACCTTCGCGGTCTGCGTCTGACGGAAGCTGCCGAGGACCGCCCGTACGGCAGCTACCTGCTCGCCGTGAACATCGGTCACCTCGCGCTGCACTGCGGGCACCCCGAGCCGGCACGCAGGATGGCGCTGACGGCGGTGAGAGGAAGCGAGACCCAGGCGACTCCCGCTGTGGCAGCCGCACTGCACGCGGTGGTGGCGCGCACGCACGCCCGCCTCGGACGCGAACGCGACTGCCTGACCCACTTCGACATCGCGGAGAAGCAACTGGCCCGTAGCAAGCCCGAGGACGAGCCTCCGTGGATCCGGTACTTCGACGCGGCGTACCTCGCCGACGAGATCGCCCACTGCTTCCACGACCTGGGCCGACCGCAGCACACCCAGCAGCACCTAGGCGAGGCCCTCACCGCGCTGAGTCCCACCCATGTCCGGCGACTCGCCATCGACACCGCGCTCCTGGCCTCGTCGCTGGCCGCCGCCGGTCGCATCGACGAAGCCTGCGCCGCCGCACGCGAGGCAGTCGACTACGCCGCACGAACCACCTCACACCGTTGCCTGCAGCGCATCGTCGAGGTACAGGTCGACCTCGAGCCCTATCGGTGTGAGCCCGAGGTCCGCGAGTTCGGCGAGTACGTGCGTCACCGACTACCGCTGGCGGCTGTGTAACCCCTGTCGATCGTTGGCTGCATCCGCCATCACCGAGCGGTAGTGAGCCAACTCCGCTTCCAGCGCCGCGCCCGCTCGACGGGACGACGCCACATAGTGGCCGACATCAGCAAGAAGCAGCACCTCAGGCGCCATGCCGAGAGACGTTAGCTCCTCGGCGAGTTCGCGCACATCTTCGACCACGGCCACCTCGTCGGCGGTGCCGTGAATGAGCAGCACTGGCCGTTGGACATCGGCGGCTCGGACCCGGCCGGCGCCACCTCGGAGCCGCATTGCGTGCGCGCGCTGGAACCGGGGCGCCGTCTTCGCCCACCGCTCCGGATCCACGATCGCCGACACGGCGGTGGCGGCGGTGAACGGGCCGTCCTGGGCCACCGCGTGCAACGCGGTGTATCCGCCGGCACTGGCGCCACGGATGAACACCTGCCCCGGCACCGCCTGCCCCGCCGACAGCAGGTGAACCGCCACCGCCGCGCAGTCATCGACATCGTCCAGACCCCACCGGCCGTACAGCGATTCCCGGAACACCCGGCCGTACCCGGTGCTACCCAGGTAGTCGACATCCACGACGGCGAACCCGCGACTGGTGAAGAACTGCGCCTGCCAGTCCAGGCGTAGCAGGCAGGAGGCGGTAGGCCCAGGATGGGCCCGCACGATCACCGGTGCCCGCCAGTCCGCCGCCGCGCTCGTCGGCGGATACACCAGGGCAAGCACCTCCCGACCATTGGCCACTGGAACGCGAAGCTCCGTCGGCGCCGATACTCGCGCCCCGTCGAGTCCGGCGTGCTCCGACCTGGCAAGCACCTCCACCTGAGGATCGGCGTCAGACAGGTCGATCAGCGCGACCTGCGGGGCCGCGGTCGGTGATGATCCGATCAACGCCACCGTCGTCCCTTGCACGGCCAGGTACGGCTTGATCGACGTGTATGGAAGGTCGACCGGGCGGACAGTGCCGTCGGGCTCGATGATGACGAGGCGGTGTCGCGGCCCCTCCTGCACCGCCACGACGATCCGACCGTCGTCGAGGAAGCCGTAAGAGGCGTAACCCAGCTCCCATGGCTCCGCGGCGCACTCGCCCGCGATCGGCGCCACCGCCTCCACCTTGAGCCCGTTCCACCGGTAGAGGTTCCACCAGCCATTGCGGTCCGACACGAAGTACAACGCCCCGTCGGGTCCCCACCGCGGCTCCACCGCAGACTCATCAGGACCGCCGGCGAGCCTCACTGGGTCCTCGACCCCACCGTGCGGTGAGTAGGCAGCGGCCCACACCTCACACGCGTCCCAGGGCATGTCGTACTCACTCCACGCGGTCCAGGCCAACGAACCCGGACCCGGCCGAGGCGCGCCGAGAAACCCCCGGGTCGAGACGAGAGTTCGCATCTGCGGACCACCGGTGAGCGACACCGCGACGAGTTGGTCACCCTGCTCCGACTCCCGCACAGCCAGCAACTCACCGTCGCCGATCGTCAGGTCACCGAGGGATCCATGGCTGACCAATTCGAGTTCATCGCCGTGACGGCGGCTCCGGTAGAGGCCATCTCCGCCGACGCACCACAACGTCCCCTCGGCGACAGCGAACGATCCGCCTCCGTACGCGTGAACGCCGCTGGCGACATCGAAGCCCTTCGGACTGATATCACGTTTGCCCTCGCCGGGCCGCCACCGTGTCACCGTCGTACCCACGCCGGCGTCGGGGCGAGTCTCCAGCCAATACAGGCCGTCATCAGCGGAACGCAGCTGGTCATAGCTCACGGAGGCGCGGACGGCGTCGTCCACCGACACCTCAGCGATCCTGTCGCCCAGCATCACAGGTCCTCCTCGAACAACTTCCACGCGGGCCGGACGACGGCGGGCTCGTCGACCGCGTCCATCCGATCGCTCTCCCGGGGGCAATGTCGATGCGAACAGAAGCTCTCGTCCAGCATCATTCCTGATCATGCCTAGGGTCTCGGCAGGAGGCCGTAGTGGTCGGCGAAGGAGCGAACAAGGTCTTCGAGTACGGCTTTGCCCTTGGCCGCGGTGCCGTGGGACGGCAGACCAATGACGCCGCTGGTGGTGTAACCACTCATGCCCCTCGTGAGGAGGTGACGTCGATCGTCCGCTAGGTGGTCGGCATGCTGGAAGCCATCACGCACCACTTCCGGCGCAACGTGCAGAAGCAGCGAAACCTCGAGCTCGCCAGCGTGCATGTCCTGGTGGGCTGTGCTGTGCAGGCCGGCGGCAACGCGAGCGTCGTCCCAGTCGGCCCGAGCGGGGAACAGGGTCATCGCCGGTCCGGCGACGTTGGCTTCCTGAACGATGTTGGCAAGCGCGTAGTTCCCGCCGTGTCCGTTGATCACAGCGAGCCGGTCGACGCCCGATTCACGCAGGGAGTCAGCGATGTCAACGACCACGGCGGCGAGGGTGGTGGCGCTGATACTGACCGTTCCACGCCACGCGGCGTGCTCGTGGGAGCAGGAGATCGTCACGGGCGGCAGCAGAAAGAGGCCGTAGCGCTCGGCGACTGCCTTCGCAATCGCGCATGCCACGATGGTGTCCGTCAGCAGCGGGAGGTGGGCGCCGTGCTGTTCGAAGCTCCCGACTGGGAGGACCGCGACGGACGCTGCTCGTTCGGACTCGTCGGTGCTCGTCGCCGTGGTGATGAGATCCACGGGCTAATGGTTGCACGCTTCGAGGGTCGCTCGCCGATAGGCGAGCACGAAGGCCGCCGCCTCGGGAATGGCTGTCTGCTGGCGCAGGGCCACCGCCGTCGGGTTTAACCAGCGCAGAGCTCGCGCGGAGGAGGTGCCAGTGGCCAAGGCCAGGGCGTTGGCGGCCTCGGTCGCCGCGCGCTCGACGTCGCCACTGTTGAGATAGGCGGTGGACAGGGCCGATCGCCAAAGGGCCTCGTCGACACGCCACTGAGCTGGCCAGTGGCGCAGGAGTTGCTCGTAGAGATCGGCAGCAGCCGCCGGTTGGCCGAGGAGCAGGCGGCATTGCGCTTCGTGGGCAGCCACGTACACCGCGTCGCAGTGGACGCCGACATCGATCGGCAGTTCCGAACCCCAGTCGGCGCTGCCGGCGACCCTGTGCGCCTTGTCGATGCTGGCTGCACAGGCGTTCTGGTCACCTCCCATCGCGTAGGCCTGGGCTTGGCGGATCAGCAGTAGAGCGCGGATACGGCCTGGTAGCCGGACCTCCTCCAGCGCCCGCTGCGCCAAGGCAATGGCATTACGCGGATCGAAGCGTTCGAGGGCGCGTTGGCTCTGCCTCATCAGGACGTAGCTGGCGAGCGCCGGCGCGTTGGCTTCGACGGCCTGCTGCTGGGCGCGTCGCAGCCAGGCGTCAGCCTCGGCGGCGTCGCCCTGCTCGTCGATCCAGCTGAGAAACTCCGCCCACAGTGCCTGCGCGATGAGTACGTCTCGGCGATCGCCTGAACGGCTTCGCCGCCCGACCGCGGCCGCGATGCTGATCTGCGCATGGGCGGTGGACGCCATCCCGGCGTATCCGGTGCGGTTTCCGGCAATGGCCAGACCGGCGAGCTGCTCGTGCCACGAGCGGAGCAGGTAGGGCCTGTCGGGATGATCGATGGAGGCCCGGAGTTGGCCCTCCGCACCGTCGACCAGGCGGTAGCCGACGCTGGTGAGGCGACGCCCACTCTCGAGGTCTGACAGAAAGCGGACCAGCTCACCACCCGTCTGCAGTGCCCCCTCACACGACTCGACGAAGCGGGCGGACGGCCAGCGTTCGGCCTTCTCCACCTTGCCGACGAGGTCCCCACTGACGTGCACCAGCCTGCCTAGAGCGCGCTGGGACAGCCCGCGGCACTCGCGCCACTGCCGAAGCGCGGCCCCGAATCCATGCAGCGCCGATCGGTGCGGGGTCAGCCGTCGTGGAGTTTGCGCCACCGGTACTCCTGAGTGCTGTCTGTCCGTCACTGCCGCAGCCGGAAAGGTCTGACCGTACGTGGTCGAACGCTACGCGGACAGTTGCATGCGGACAACACCCTGTGTCCGCATCAGCGCTATCGACTCATCTGTCTCGGTGAGCAAATCTCGTTGCTGAGATACCCGTCCGCTTGCTGGTCGAAATCACTAGCAGCGGTTCAGGTCCGACGAAGCAGTTGCCTTCGCTGACGAGTCAGCTGCGAGTCGCGAGATTGGCCAGGACGCAGACATTTGAGGAGTGTGATGAGTTTTCAGAACGACCTCTCCCGATATGGATATCGACAGGAACTGAGCCGCCAACTCCGGTTTCGGGACTTGGTCGCGTATGGGTTGGTGTACATGGTGCCGATCGCGCCGATGGCGATCTTCGGCAGCGTGTACACCGGCTCCGGCGGGATGGTGGCCCTGGCGTACGCGGTCGGTGTGGTGGCGTTGGTGTTCACCGCGTTCTCCTACGCGCAGATGGTCAGGGCGTTCCCGATGTCGGGAAGCGTCTACAACTACGCCGGCCGGGGCATCAGCGCGCCGGTCGGGTTCCTGGCCGGCTGGGTGATCCTGCTCGACTACGTCCTCGTGCCGGGTCTGCTGTACCTGGTGGCGTCGGTAGCGATGCACGCCACCGTCCCGGCGGTGCCGGTCTGGTTGTGGCTGCTCGGGTTCGTCGCGGTCAACACGGTCGTCAACTCTGTCGGGATGCGGATGACCGCGATGGTGACCCGGGTGATGCTGGTCGGTGAGTTGGTCGTCCTGGCGGTCTTCCTCGCTGTCGCCGGTTGGGCTCTTGCCTCGGGTAGGGGCAGGTTCAGTTGGGACGCGTTCTACAACTCCGACACGTTCACCTGGTCGCTTGTCGCCGGTGCGGTGTCGATCGCGGTGCTGTCCTTCCTCGGCTTCGACGGCATCTCCATGCTGGCCGAGGAGACCAAGGGCGGTTCCCGGCAGATCGGCCGGGCCATGGCCGCTGTCCTCATCCTGGCCGGGGTGCTGTTCATCGCCCAGACCTGGCTGGCCGCGATGCTCGTCCCCGAGCCGGCCTCGCTGCTCAGCGACGGGGATCCGAACGGCACCGCCTTCTACGACGCCGCGCAGGTGGCTGGCGGAGGGTGGCTGGCGACCTTGTGCGCGGTAGCAACCGCGATCGCGTGGGGCCTGCCGAACTCGATGGTCGCCCAGGTCGCCACGTCCCGGCTGTTGTACGCGATGGCGCGGGACCGGCAACTGCCTGCCTTCTTGGCGAAGGTGTCGATCCGCCGGAACGTGCCGATCAACGCGACCCTGCTCACCGGCGCCGTGTCCCTGGTGCTCGGCCTGTACATGGCCACCCGCGCGGACGGGATCACGCTGCTGTCGTCGCTGATCAACTTCGGGGCGATGGTCGCCTTTCTGGTCCTGCACGTCTCCGTGGTCGTGCACCACCTCATCCGCCAGCGCAGCGGGAACTGGTGGGCGCACCTGGTCATGCCCGGTATTGGGTTCGCGATCCTCGCCTACGTGGTGGTCAACGCGAACATTGCCGCGCAGCGCCTCGGTCTGGCCTGGCTCGCCCTCGGCGTGGTCGTTCTCGCCGGCCTCTACCTGGCCGGCCGCCGGCCCGCGCTGTCGGGTTTGGCACCCTCGCAGCCGCAGGCCCGCCACGTGGAACGGGTGTGACCGCCATGGACACGATCACGTACCGTCCCGCCCGCGACGAACTCGCCTACACCTTCGGCGGGCGGATGCCGGTGGCCCACGTCCGCTCCGGCGACATCCTGCAGGTGCACACCGAGGACTGCTTCGGCGGCCTCGTCCGCGGGCCGGCGGACCTGCCGTCGCAGGTGTGCCGCATGCCGTACCTGAACCCGGTGTCCGGGCCGTTCTTCGTCGAGGACGCCGAACCCGGCGACACCCTCGCCATCCACCTCGCCGCCGTCACCCCTGCCCGCGACTGGGGCGTCTCCTCGACGTTTCCGCACTTCGGGGCGCTGACCGGTACGTCCCACACCGCCACCCTGCAGCCGCCGCTGCAGGAGCGGGTGTGGGTGTACGACATCGACCGGCAGGCCGGCACAGTCCGCTTCCACGCCACGGCCAGTGACCACTCCATCGACCTGCCGCTCGACCCGATGATCGGCACGATCGGCGTCGCTCCCGGCGGGTTCGAGGCCCGCTCCACGATCGTTCCCGACCTTCACGGTGGAAACCTGGACACCCCGGAGCTGCGTGCCGGGACCACTCTCTACCTGGGGGTGAACGTGCACGGCGCAATGTTGGCCGTCGGCGATGGGCACGCCCGTCAAGGTGAGGGCGAGGCGTGCGGCGTCGGCGTCGAGATCGCCACGATCACCACCCTGATCGTCGAGGTGATCAAAGGGGTGTCGACGGCCTGGCCGCGACTGGAGACCGACCGGGAGATCATGTCGATCGGCTGCGCCCGGCCGTTGGAGGACGCCTACCGCATCGCCCACCGCGACCTCGTCGCCTGGACGAGTCAGCTCACCGGCCTCGACGACCTCGATGCCTACCAGTTGGTCTCGCAGGCAGGCAGGGCACCGATCGGAAACGTCTGCGACCCCAACTACACGGTCCTCGCCACGGTGGACAAGGCGCTGCTCCCGCAGCCGCAGCCCGTCCACGACGGCGTGCACGCCCGGCTGCGGCAACGGGCCGCCGGGCTGCGGTAGAGCAGGAATGACCTGATGACCGCCCTGCCTCCCCAACTGCCGTTGCGCGACGAGTTGTTCCTGCTCGGGCACGACGACGACACCGGCCAGCTGCATATCCACCGTCAGGCCCTTGCCCTCGGCCTCGCCGGCGCGGTCCTGATCGACCTGTTCCTCGCCGGTCGCGTGGCGTTCGACCCCGCCGTTGGTGACGACCAGCCGGGCACAGAGCGGAGGTTGTGGCTGCGCCTGCACGAGCCGGTCGGCGACCTGATTGCCGACAGCGCGCTCTCCTCGATCCGACACGCGCGCCCGGCCCCATCCCTGCGCGGCTGGGTGCGGGGGTTCGCCGACGCTCTGTACGAGCGCACCCGCGCGGGCCTGGTCGCCGGTGGGATCCTGCGCCACCAGCAGCGCCGCCGATTTGGTGGGCTCGCCCGTACCGACCGCTACCTGCTCCTGGACGTCAAGTGGCCGGTTGTCGCTCGCGCCCGGCTGCACTACATCGCCACCGGCCGCAATCAGCCTGACAACCACACCGCCGCTCTCGCCGGGCTGGTCACGACCCTCGGGCTGCTCAACCATCTGTACCTCGCCGACGACACCACCGTGCTCGCCGCACAGCTACGCACCATCGCCGAACAGCACTACCAGCCGGTACGCGACATCACCGCGGCGGTCGACGCCGCAGTGGGGGATCTCGCCACCGCCGCATACCGCTGACACCGGACACCACCGGCAGCTATCCATCTGCCCGCCGTGCTTGGAGAACTCATGGACGTCATTCCGCGCATCCGTACCGCCCGCTGGGCGGACAAAGATCCGGTCGCCGCACTTGTTGCCGACGCCGTTTACCCCACCCCACTCGCCCAGTGGCTGGTGCCCGACCCGGCCGCGCGCCGCCGTGTCCTGGCCGACGTCGCGGCGATCTGGGTAGAGCACGCCATGTTCCACGGCGACATCCAGATCACCGATGACCTGAGCGCTACCGCCGTCGCATTTCACCGCTACCGGCCCATCCCGCCACCCGCGAACTACCAGAGCCGCCTCGACACCGCCGCCGGCACCCACGCCCAGCGCTTCGACATCCTCGACCAACTACTCACCACCCACCGGCCCACCGACCCGCACCACCACCTGGCGATCCTCGCCGTGCGCCCTGACGCCCAGCGGCGTGGCCTCGGCGCGGCGATGCTCACCCACCACGAAGCCCGCCTCGACCGCATCAACCTGCCCGCCTGGACCGAGACCCTTCCCACCACCCAGGACCTGTACCTCCGGCACAGATACCGTCCCCGACCGGCGCTCACCCTCCCCGACGGGCCCACGGTGACCTTGATGCACCGCGCCCCACGCCCAGCTCACGAACCGGGGCAACTCAACGCCACCACCGTCGCCCCGACGCTCGCGAGGCCCGTCGCCCCACGGTGAGCCGGATGCCTACGCGGAGGCGACAGCTCAGCCATCACGCCGCGTCTTCGTCTCACGGTCGTGCGCGTCATCGCCGGCCAGTCGCGCTGAGCTCGCGCCGGGGCGCACAAGCCGGTCGCCCGCCCAGGAAAGGGGAGGGCCGCGGCGACCGACGTGGCCGACGGCGATAGGCCCCCACTGTCGCCGTCGGCCACACCAGCCACCTTTGCCCAAGATCGAAGATGACTAGGAGCTTGAACGGACATGCCGACGCGGACGCCGATGCCCCGGGTACTTGAACCGGCGTACGGGCCACACCAGACGCCCGCTCGTACGGCGATCGACCACGCCGCGGCGCGGCAGACGCTCGGCGACCTTACGGACGCCTACCAATGGGCCGTCTACGCCCGCACGCTCGCCCACCGCGCCACCCCACCTGCCGAGCAACTCGACGCGGCGGCGCTCCTGGCACCCCTGGCCGCCGTGAACGGGCACGCAGACCAGGCTGTCACCGCCTACCGCGACCTGGTCGACCTCGCCACCGCGCACCTCGGCGCCAGCCACGAGCGGACCCTGCACGCCCGCGCCGGCCTAGCCCAGGCACGCCACTGCGTCGGCTGTTGTGACCAGGCGATCCGGGACCTCGCCGAGGTCTACACCACCGCCGCGCACCGGCACGGCCCCGACGCGCCAGTCAGCCTGAACACCCTCACCGCACTCGCGTGCCTCTACCGCGATTGCGGGTGGCCCGACGTTGCTCACCGCTGCCTCACCGCGGCCACGACCATCGCCAACAGGTACCTGTCTTGCGGCGATCCTCTCCGCGCCCGCATCACCGACACCGCGGGGACGCCCACCAGCTCGAACCATCGCGCCGTCTGCACCCAGGCGAGGTGGTCATGACAAGCATCGACCGGGTCGTCAACCACGGAAGCACGGTTGAGCACCTCCCCGCCAGTCGGCATCGCCCCGCTGCATCGGTCGCCTCCGGGCCATGTCGCCGCGCCCGGCTACCCCTTCGACTCGCGGACCGTGCTTCTAGAGGAGACCGCTACGCCATGTCCTTGAACTTC
The DNA here is from genome assembly GCF_050942905.1 of Micromonospora sp. CA-246542. Lineage (NCBI taxonomy): Bacteria > Bacillati > Actinomycetota > Actinomycetes > Micromonosporales > Micromonosporaceae > Micromonospora > Micromonospora sp. CA-246542. The sequence goes on from NZ_CP192040.1 coordinate 1,030,411, forward strand.
GATCCCCAGTGGCTATCTCGATACCCGGCACAAGATTCGGTCGGCGACGCGTTGTCCTCCTGCGTGTTCTGCGGCATTGCGTCCGGCGACGTGGAAGCGCACGTCATAGCCGAGACAGCGGACACGTTGTGTTTCCTGGACCATCTCCCGGCGACCTACGGGCATGTCCTGGTTGTGCCCAAGCAGCACTTCCAGGATCTGCTCGACATCCCGGAAGAGCCGTTCCAGCAGGTCATGGCGACCGCGAAGCAGGTGGCGAACGCGCTGCGGGACTCGTGCGGCGCGTCCGGCATCAATCTGGTCCACGCCACCGGTCAGGCCGCCCATCAGACCGTCTTTCACTTCCACGTCCACGTCGTGCCGCGCTACGACGGCGATTCGATCGTCGTCTTCCCTCGGCTGGCCGATCCGGCCCAGAAGCACGAGGTCGCACAACGACTGCGCACGGCCCTCAACGCCCCACAGCCGTCCATGACCAAGGCAGAAGGCAGCCAACCATGATGACCTCACCGATCGACGCCGTAGCCCAGTTCAGCGAGCAGGGCTTCGTGCTCCTCAAGCAGGCCGTCCCGGACAGCGTCGTCAGCACGCTGGACGCGGCCGTCCGCAGGCTTACTGATGACCGCGGCCCCGACCTGACGCACAGTTCGTTCAATACGAACCCGGCCCTGACCCACGTGCGTGACGCCGTGAACCTCATCGCCGAGTACCAGCTGCTCTTCGAGTGCGGCGCCCTGATGTCCGTACCCCACCGGATCCTCAACGGGTCGCTCCAGCTCCTGGGCACTGAGGTGCTGCGGCGGGGGATCTACCAGGAGGCCCACGAGCCGTGGCACCGCGACTCCGGGCCTTACCTGGAGCGTCCGTACGACGAACTCAACGGACCGCTGCACCTCAAGGCCCAGGTGTTCTTCACCGACACACGACCCAAGGACAGCGGCAACCTCGTGCTCATCCCGGGCTCACACCGATGGCCGGCCAACTACACGGACGACGCCTACTGGAAGGCGGCGAATGACGCCCTCGCCCAAGGTGCTCTTCCGGAAGGCGCCTTGAGCATCCACGCGGAACCAGGCGACGCGGTCGTGTTCGGCAACACCATGTGGCACGCCGTGCTGCCCAACCGGACCCAGGAGCGACGCAGCGCGATCATCCGCTTCGGGCAAGCGTGGCTGCGCCCGTACGACCACACCTGCGACCCCGCCACCGCGGCCGACCACCTCACTTCCCAGAGCCGTCGGCTGCTGGGCTACCACCCCAACACGGTCAACCCGGTGGACCTGTACAAGGACACGACGAGCAGCGAGAGTTGGGGCGCGTGATGACGGACTTGCCGCAGGTCGTCACCGTACTCGGGGCGACCCGGAACTTCTTCAAGGTCGGTCACTACACGCTGCGCCGACTCGCCGCCGACGCACCGCAGCTGACGCTACGCCTGGCCATTCCTGAAGCCCGGATCGCCGGGCGGGCCGTGCGCGACATCGAGGTTCAGCTCCGGGACTGGGAGCCGGCGGAGCCCGCCTCGCTGGTCGAAGCGCTGGCCGGCACGGAGACCATGCTGATGGTGCCTCCAATCGACCGGCGGCTCGACATCGGCGGCATGTACCTGCAGGCGGCGCAGAGGGCCGGTGTGCAGAGGATCGTCTGCCTGGGCATCCAGTTCGCCCCGGAGCAGTGCGCGATGGCCGACGAAGCAGCAGCGCTGGAAGTCCTCCTGGAGAAATCCGGGATCGCGTTCGACGTCGTCCAGCTGCCCATGTTCCTGGAGAACATTCTCTACCAGTGCCAGTCGATCGCCGAGACGCGGTCTTTTACCTTTCCCGTCGACGCGGACACCCCGTTCTCCTACATCAGCTGCGACGACGCCGCCGATCTGTTCTGCCGCAAGATCCTGTCTCCCGACTCAGTGGATCTGAGCGGCTCCCTGATGAGCCATCACACGCAGGCGACCTGTGCCCAGTGGGCCTCGGCCCTGAGTCGGGCATGCGGGCGGCCGATCAGGTTCGTGCGGCAGACAGACGAGCATTTCGTGACGAGCCTGGCCAAGTACGGGATGCGCCGCAGTGCCGCAGCGCAGGTCCTCGGCCTGTGGGGCCGCATCGGCACTGAGGGGGACGCCCCGGCGACCCGGACGGCCGTACAGCTCCTGGGGCGATCCTCCACCGATCTTGAGACGTGGACGACGGCCCATGCCTGCTGCTTTGGCCCCGGGTTCACCTCGTGCCCCCACCCGTACCCACCCATTCAGCACATGTTCGGCCCAGGCTGAGAGGCGGAGTGCCAGGGCGCAGCGCGAGCCCTTCGCCGGGCCCGCGCTGCGCCTGACCGCCAACTGCGGCCCGCGTTTCGGGGCACGACGGCGCGGCCGAGTAGAGGCATTCGGCACCAGGCGGTGACGGGTGCTCTCCGCCCCGAGCACAGACCGAGACAGCTGAGGACTCCTGCAATGACTCTCACCAACTGGGACGGCAACGTCGCCATCGCCGCCGAGTGCGGCTGGACGCGCATCACGTCCCTGGAACAGCTGGAGTCGATGCTGACGCGCGAGGAAGGACCAGTACGCGTCCTCGGATCCAGGTTCACCTACCCGGCTCAGCTGCGGTGCCCGGACGGGACTCGCGGCATCCTCCTCGACCTCCCCGGTCGCGGAGCCGGTGAGCTGCGTGGCGAGAACTTGTACGTCACGGGAGACACGCTTCTCGAAGACGTGTGGCGGGCTTTCGGCCGCCGCGGTTTGGAGCCGGCCGCATGCCCGCCGGTGATCACAAGCCAGACGATCGCCGGCGCGCTCGCCACCGGTACCCACGCACAGGGTCTGTCCGGGGGCACCTTCTCCGACTGCGTGGCCGCCGTCGAGCTCATGGACGGGACCGGCACCCTGCACCGGCTCACCCCCGCTGACGCCGAGTTTGACGCGGCCGTGCTCAACCTCGGGTGCCTCGGCGTGGTCGTCGGCCTGGAACTTCGTGGCCGACCGGCACAGGAGTTGCACTGCGCCCGTTTCACCGTGGCCGAGGACGGCCTGCCCGAGCGCTACGCCGCCTGGAACCGCGAATCCGTGGCCGCCAAGAGCTGGTGGTTCACCGAGCACCAGGTCACGCACACCTGGATCGTCCACGACGACAGCTGGACACCCTCGGGCGACGAGACCCACACTCGGGCTGACCTGGACCACATCGTGACCCGCACCCGACGCCAACTGATGGCCGACATCGGCGACGGCCGGGGCCGGACGCCTGCGGCCCAGACGCTGGAGAAGTTCCTCAGCGCGACGGGCTCCACGGGGACACTCCACGGGATCTTCAAGAACGGCATCCCGGCCCCGCAGCTGAACATGGAGATCGCCGTTGCCCTGGACGCCGTCCCCGCGGCGTACGCCGGTCTCAAGAAACTCCTGCGCGACTCTCCCTACAAGCTGCACTACCCCGTCATCCTGCGCACCACCGGCCCAGCCCGCGGCCACCTGAGTCCCACGCAGTCAGCCCCGGCCACCTACTTCGGCTTCGTGTCCTACATGAGCGCCGCCGGGTCGATCACCGCCGTGCGTCCATTGTTCGACGACATCCAGCGCCTGCTCTACGGCCTGGGTGGCAGGCCGCACTGGGGCAAGTACTTCACTCCGGAGCTGCTGCCCGCCTCCAACACTGACGGCTTCCACCGGTTCCGGCGGGCCCTCCGCACGTTCGACCCGCACCGACGTTTCGAGAACGACACCTTCTATCGCACGCTCGGGCTCGCCCCGACGCGACCCGGAGTTGATGGACCGGCGCCACTCAGCCGCCCCCGCCTGGCGGCGCCGACGCGACACCAGGGATGAATCCCACCAGCGCTACCGACGTGCTGTCAGGGGCAGTCAGCAGAATGGGCGGCATGACGACACCTTCCGCAGCGGCGTTCGCTGTCGACCTCGCTGACGAGGCCGCCTACCTTGAAGCCGTCGGGCAGGCGCGGAAGGCCGCCGATGCCTACTACGGTTCCGGCGAGTCAGACTTGGACGACGAGACCTACGATCGGCTGCTGCGCGGTATCACCGCGTGGGAGGACGCGCACCCCGGGCAGATCGCGGTCGACTCCCCGTCCCAGCAGGTCGCGGCGGGCGTGACAACGGGCGACGTCGCGCACCCTGTTCCGATGCTCAGCCTGGGCAACGTCTTCTCAGACGAGGAACTGACGGCGTGGGCCGTCTCGCTGGAGCGGCGGCTGGGCGGAGTCGCGGTGGCAGGCTGGGCGGTGGAACCCAAGCTCGACGGTGTGGCCCTGGCAGCCCGCTACCGGGAGGGCCGGTTGGTTCAACTCGTCACCCGCGGCGACGGGATGACCGGGGAGGACGTGTCCCACGCGATGGGGGACATCGTCGGCCTGCCCATGACCCTGACCGAACCGGTCACGGTCGAGGTGCGGGGCGAAGTCCTCATGACCGAGGACCAGTTCGCCGCTGCGAACGAGCTGCGGATCGCGCACGGCGCCACGGCATTTGCCAACCGCCGCAACGCCTCCTCGGGCTCACTGCGTGCCAAGGACCGTGCCTACCGAATCGGTCAGACCTTCCTGGCCTACGCCGCATTAACCCACCCCGAGCACACCGACGATCCCGGCCTCGCCGCGCTCACTCACACCCAGCTCATCGCCCGCCTCGCCGATCTCGGGCTGGGGACGATGACCGACACCCCGCTCGCCACCCGGACCTACGTGACCCTTGACCAGGTGGTGAACCGGGTGCGCGAGATCGGCGCACTGCGTGCGGGACTCGACATCGAACTCGACGGTGCCGTGATCAAGGCCGACAGCCCTGCCGACCAGATCCGGGCCGGGATGGGATCTCGCACGCCGCACTGGGCCACCGCCTTCAAGTTCCCGGCCGCCCAGAAGATCACCGTGCTGCGCGCCGTGGAGTGGAGCGTGGGCCGCACCGGTGTGATCGCTCCACGGGCAGTCCTCGACCCCGTGGACGTCGCCGGCACCACCATCACCTACGCCACGCTGCACAACCCGGCCGACATCACCCGTCGGGGCCTGATGCTCGGAGACCACGTCATCGTCTACCGAGCCGGCGAAGTCATTCCCCGTGTCGAAGGCGCGGTCGCTGGCCTCCGCACTGGCACCGAGCAGCCCATCGACTTCCCCGAACTCTGCCCGCGCTGCGGCTCCGGCATCGACCGCAGTCAGGAGCGCTGGCGCTGTGCGCGGGGACGCTCCTGCGGCCAGAAAGAGGCGATCCGGTACGCCGTGGCCCGCGACGCGCTCGACATCGACGGCCTCGGCGAGAAGATCATCGTGCAACTCGTCGACAAGGGGCTGATCGAGGACTTCGCCGACCTGTTCACCCTCACCCGCGATCAGTTGCTCACCCTGGACCGCATGGGGGCCAAGAGCGCCGACAACCTCCTGGCTGCGATCGAGACGGCCAAGACCAAGCCCCTCAATCGCGTCTTCTGCGCCCTTGGCGTCCTGGGCACCGGCCGTTCCATGTCGCTGCGCATCGCCGCGCACTTCGGCTCCATGCAGGCCATCCGAGACGCCGACGCCGTCGCCCTCGAGCAGGTCAACGGCATCGGCAACGAGAAGGCCCCAGTGATCGTCGAGGAACTGGCCGACCTCGCCCCGGTCGTCGACAAGCTCGTCGCCGCAGGCGTGAATATGAACCAGCCTGGCTTCGTTCCCGCTGCTCCCACAGATGCTGAGGGCGATGCCGAGACGTCCGTCCAGGAGGCGAAGAGCGAGCTGCCCTTGGCGGGGCTGACCGTGGTGGTAACCGGTGCGATGACCGGCCCTCTCTCGGACCTATCCCGAACCGAGATGACCGAGCTGATCGCCAGGGCGGGGGGACGCGCATCCTCAAGCGTCTCTGCCCGCACCCACCTCGTCGTCGCTGGAGAGAAGGCCGGCAGCAAGCTCGACAAGGCCCGGGCGCTGGGCATCGAGACCATCACACCCGAGGAACTCGCCCAGCGCCTCGCTGGCATCTGACGAAGGCTGCCGTCGCGACCGAGGACTCCGGTGCGAGGCGTGCACGCCGCGCACCAGCGATACAGCCCCGGCGCGCGTGCCTCGACACCTGTCTTGAGCTTCGGCTCACCAAGACACCTGAACGTCCGGCTGACTCTGGACTTGGTCAAGAGGTGGCTCAGGCGCGGTGTGCTGTAGGCCGACGCGCTGCTCAGGCGAGGTGGCAGCCAGCACGGCTTCGGGCGTGCCCGCGGAGATGCGATAGCCCTCGGCGATGAGTTGAGCGTTGAGATGCGTCGCGTACATGGGCGTGGTGAGGATGCTGTCCGGATCGCCGTCGCGGGGGCCGAGCCAGTCTTTGCCCAAGTCGTCGGCGATTCGGGCGGCGATGTGTGCCCGTTGTTCGTCGCCTAGGGCGAGGTAGATGTCGCGTGCGATTCTCACGGTGGTGGGGTCCGCGGGGGTGGTGTGCGGGTGCCGGGCGGCGAGAACGGCGTCGGCGGCGTGGAGGTATGCCCGGTGCCCGGCGTGGTGCTGGGGAACGTAAGGGCCGATGGGTTGGTCGGGGTCATCGCCGGTGATCTGGTACTGGTCGCGGTAGGCCGCAACAGTCGCCACGTGGGTCCTCCACGTCGTGTGCACGTTCGGCTGGGTGACGTCGCCCTTAAGCCCGGCGAGCCAGGCGGGTTGCTTGGTGAGGGCGCGGTCGGTGACCTCGTTGACCCGCTTCTGGATGAGCCGGGTGGCGTCTTCGAGGTAGGCCGTCAAGGCGGTGTCAGCGGTGCGCGGAGTGGCGTCGAGCCAGGGAACCGGCCCGGCCTCGGGGGCGGGGCGGGTGAGGCTGTGGAGTTGGTGGCGGACGCTGTCCATGTCGCTACCGGGACGGGAAACGGGGAGGAGTTGTTCAGCGGGGTGGCCGTGGGTTTCGGCGGCCTTGAGGGTCCAGGCGAGGGTGCGCCAGCCGTCGGTGGTGCCGGCTTCGACGGGTGGTGGGGTGGAGTCGAGGTGCTGGTTGAGGCGCCAGGCGAGGACTTCGGAGAGGGACCGAGCGTCGTGCAGGGGCCGAGCGAGTGCCGCGGTAGCGACGGCGGTGAGGGCGTCGTGTCCGGCGTGTTCGGCGCGGCGGATCGCGGCGATGAGGGCTGGCCAGGCGGGCTCGCCAGCAGCCCGGTCGGCCTTTCGGTCGCCGAGAACGGTGGCGATCAGCTGTCGATGGTCGCCGTCGTGCGAGGTGGGCTCGCTTGCGAGAAGCCGCGGTGAGCGGGTCGCGTCGATGGGGTCGAGGGGCTCGGCCGTACGCAGGATCGGTCCCAGGAGAGCGGCGTACCTCGCGGTGTCGTCGATGCTGGGTTGGGTGAGGGCGGGGCTCGGGCTGCGGCCGTCCAGGTGGTCTTTGATGCGCCAGGTGAGAAGTTGAGCGGGGGATTCGGCGTCGACGAGGGTGCCGCGGCGGGCGGTGTTGGCGAGGACTTGGGGCAGGTCCCAGCCGTTGCTCTCGGCGGTGCGCAGCGCGCGGACGACGGTAGGCCAGGCGGCGTCACGGTGCACCGCGCCAGCGTCTGGGCCAAGGGCGTCGGAGACGAGGGTGTGCAGGCGCTGGCTGTCGGCGAGTTCGGTCGCGTAGCGCAGTCGGGGGACCAGGGTGGCGAGGCTGTGGGCCTGGTCGGCGGCGTGGGCGATGGCTTCGGTGGCGGAGGTTTGCGCGCCTTCGGTGGCGAGGACGGTTTCGAGGACTTCTCGGGCGGCGCGGGCGTGTGGGTCGTAGCCGGCGCGGTCGAGGCGGGCGTCCTCGTCGAGGGGCAGGATCCGGTGGGTGACGGCGTAGAGGGTGGTGTGCTGGCGGGCGCGGGTGGCGGCGACGTAGAGCTGTTCGCGGGCCATGTCGTCGGTGATGAGGGCGTGGGAGGTGTCGACGGTGGCGCCCTGGGCGCGGTGGACCGTGGTGGCGTAGAGCAGTTCGACGTGCGCGCCGACGTAGGCGGCGGGGAGAGTAAGGGTGCCGCCGTGCTGTTGGTGTTTGACGGTGAGGGCCCCGTCGGGGCGGCGGTGGGTGATGGTCCAGGCGTCGCCGTTGCGGACCCAGTCCTTGCCCCGGTTGCTGGTCATGGTGCGGCTGTTGAGGCGGGTGACGATCCAGTCCCCGCGGCCGGCGCGGTTGCCGTCGTGCAGGTTGACGCCGTCGGGTTCGACCTGCCCGGCGGTGACGCGGTCGGCGCGGGCGCGGGCGGACAGGGCGGTGACGCCGGCGCTGGTGGACGACGACATGAGGGTGGTCAAGCCTGCGGTCATGTCGGTGTGCCAGGCGGTGTATGCCTGTTCGACCATGGCCTCGTAGGAGCCGCCACGTATCCGGCCGCTGCTCTGGTAGTGGTCGAGGGCGGTGGTGTCGCCGTCGCGGAGGCGGCGGGTGGCGTCGGCTTCGGCCGGGGTGGTGAAGCGGTGCAGGGCGGTGAGTTCGACGGCGCCGGCCTCCGTTGCGAGCAGGCGCAGTGCGCCGCCGGACTCGACGGCGGCGAGTTGCCGGTGGTCTCCGAGCAGGCGTACGAGGGCGCCGTGCCGTGTGGCGATGTCGCGTAGGGCGTCGAGGTTGTGGGTGCCGGCGAGGCCGGCTTCGTCGACGAGGATGACGTCGCCGGGCCGTACCCGGAAGAAGTCTTTCCCAGCGGGGAAGGTGCTGTCGGCGTGCCGGTGGTTGCTGTGTTCGTGGACGAACTTGTGCAGGTTTTCGGCGGGGACGCCGAGGTCGGCGCTGAGGACGGCGGACGCGGCGGCGGAGGTGGCCAGGGCGATGAGTCGCTGGCCGTGGGCGGCGACGACGTGTTGGTACGCGCGCATGGTGGTGGTCTTTCCGGCGCCAGCGGGGCCGAGCCCAACGGCGATCAGCCGCGCGTCGGTGGCGAACGCGACGACCATGGCCCGCTGCCCGGCATCGAGCGTGGTGCCGGTGGTGGCCTCGTAACTATCGAGCATCGCCTGCACGGCGGGGGCCGCGTAGCCCAGGACGGTCGGGGTGCGGGCGGCGTCGAGGAGGCGTTGTTCCGCGTCGAGGACCGCCTGGCTGGTGTAGCGGGCGGCGCCGTGCTGCACGAACACCGACGTTCCGTCCTTGCGGCGCAGCCCGGCCGGCTCGACCAGATCCGGCTCGGCTGTCACGGGTACGCAGAGCGCGCTGACGGCCTGGTGGACGACCTGCCGCAGCACCTCCGCGCGATCATGCTGATCGGTGAAGCGCAGCCCGCGAGGGGCGACGGTGGTGGGCGGTTCGCGCAGCAGCCGGTCGGCTTCGGCACGCAGGTTCCACACCGTCCACGTCGACCGGGATCCCTCCGCCCGCCGCACCGCCAGAGCTGCAAAGGCCCCGATCTGGTCTGTGGATAACGTTGTGGAAACCGTCTCGTGTCTGTGGGTGGGGCCGGTGGCGGTGACTACCTGGGCAAGGGATCGCGCGGCCGATCGGCCGTGTTCGGCGTGCAGTCGGGCCGCCCACTCCTCGCGCAGCGCGGCGAGGGAACGGGGAGCGGGTTTGGGGCCGCGGGTGTCGAGGTTGGCCTGGCCCGCGAGGCGGAACGCGGTCTGGTTGTCGGGGTCGCGGCCGTGGGCGCGACGGAAGTCGACGACCAACTGCTCGTAGCGGGCCTCGATCTGCGACCGCCGCGACGAGAACGTCCCGATCACGTCGCGCGGAACACCGGCGACCTCACGGACCGGATGCCGCTTGCCCACGGTGTCGGGGCGGACCGCGAACTCCACCCCGAGGTGTTGTACGGCAAGGGTTTCGATGGTGGAGTTGTAGTGCTCGGACGCGGCGACCGCGACGCGGTGCAACGGGCCGCCGTCGAGGCTGCGCCACTTCCCATCCGCTCCCTGGATCTTGTTGCTGATCGCGACGTGGGTGTGCAGGTTCGGGTCGCCGTCGCGGGAGTCGTAGTGGTCGAACATGGCGTAGACCAGGCCGCGGGTGTCCAACTGCGCCTGCCCGGTATCGCCGCTGCGTGTGAACGCTGCGTGCTTCTCCAGCAGCTCCAGTGCGGAGTCGCGGGCCTGCTCGTGGATCGCCTTCACCGTGTCGCGGACCCACGCGCGTTCGTCGAGGGCCCACAGCAGGACGAGGCTTTTCACGGGGGTGAAGACGAGGTCGTAGCCGGCAACGGCACCGCGGGCACGGCGGGCCTCCTCGGCGCGTACCTTGCCTGTCTCGGCCTGCGTCGGCTCCCGGCCCGTCTCGGCGCGCACCACGTCGAGCCGCTGCTCGACCCGGGCGTCGAAGTCCTGCAGTGTCGCGTAGACGGGGAAACGGCGCCCGAGGGTGGCCTGACGGATCGCCTCCTGCGTAAGCCGCTCGACCTCCTCGTCGTCCATGCCGGGCCGAACCCGGGTAGCGAGATGTCGGGCGATGATGGCATCGGCATCGGGGTGCATCCCCTGGCCAAACAGGTGCCGCATCTGCTCCTCGGACACCTGCCCGACCAGACCGAGCGGGGCCAGACCTCGGCCGCCCCACCGACCGGGAGGGTTACCGGGGGCGGTGTAGTAGTCGGTCGCGTCCTGCCCGGGAAGCCGGTCGCGGTCTCCGCCGACGACGTGCCGGGTGAGGTAGGTGTAGCCGTCGCCGACCGACAGCTTGTGCAACGTCATCACTGGGCGACCACCCCCTTCCCCCTGCGTCGAATTCGCCCCCATCCGCCTTCGTTGGCGCGATTGTTTGCATCGCTTATTTGAGCGGGAGAGGGGACGGTACCCGCCGCAGGCGATCCATGGCAAGAGCATCTGCAAGAGGTGTGTGGGCGTTCTCTTTGGAAGCTGTGGATCCACGTTTGGGCTGGTAGGGGCGGTGTTATGTCTGGGTTGAGGCCGCTTTTCTTTTCGGTTGTTTGTGGTTGGATTGACGTGGCTTGAAATTGCGACTTGGTCTTGTTGGAAATGGGTTTACGTAGCTAGGGTTTCGGTATGGCTAAGCGAATTTCTGGTGCGGGAGTGAATCGGATGGCGGCGCGGAAGGCGTCGGAGGTTCGGGCGGCGCGGGTGGCGAGGCTCGCGGCGTACGAGGCGAACGTGACGGAGGCGGTGCGGGTCTACTTCGACCGGGTGACACGCGCGGGTCAGGTGCGGGACGAGGCGGCCCTTCGGGCTCAGCGGATCCTCGCTGCCGGACAGAGCAGGGCAGGAGGGCTGGCCCGGGAAGCCGATGCGGCGGTCGCCCGGCTTCGGGAACTTGGTGAGCCGGTCGTGGAGATCGCGGCCATGATCGAGCTTCCTGTCGCCGGGGTGCGCGCCGCCCTCGCCCGCGCCAGCGACCAACCGACCCCCGTGGGCGACCAGCCGGCCCTCGTCGATGAGCCAAAGGAGATGCCCATGCAGGAGGAGTCGGCATTGTCGACGGCATGAGGTCGGCGCGGTCTCCACCACGGCGCAGCGGGCGCGGTCGACAGAGGCGGGCGATGTCGCCACCGTGATGGCGCGGCGGGGCCGGACTCGACAGTCCGGCCCCGCCGCGCGTGGCGTGTCAGCGGTCGCCGTAGCGCAGGACGGTCCGGTACTCGGCGGCGTCGGCGGCGCTGTACGGGTCGTAGGCGTCCTTCTGCCCGACCAGCACGAGCCGGCGGCGGACGGACGCCGTGGTGAGGGAGCGGTGCTGCGGGGCAGTGGGAGTGGCGGTGGTGCTCATAGGTGGGTCCTCCTGACGGTTCGGGTTGGTGCGCTGCTGCCCGGGTGGGGCCGGGGTGCCGCGCTGACAGGCCGGTGAGGGACCGGCCGCGGCCGGCGGCGGGCAAGCGGGAAGGCCGCGAGATCTTGGGAGCGCAGCGGTCCGGGGAGCGCAGCGAGCCGGCCAAGATGTTGGGGTCGACGCTTGCCGGACGCGGCCGGGTTGGTCACCACTGGGGACTGGCCAGCGCGCAACACGGACACCGGCGAGAGCGAGACCCAAGCCGGGGTCAGGGCGCAGTGGCGATGCGCCGACGTCCCCTACGGGAGGGCGCGTCGTCCGGTGAGCCGTAGGCGCAGATGCCTGACCGGTGGGGTGGGGTAGGCGCGGAGGTAGGTCACCAGCGTGTAGGCGAGGTCGGCGGTGCGCTTCTCGACATCGCCGAGACCGGGCTGACCCTGCATGCGGGCGTTGAGGACGCCGAGGAGTTGGTACCAGCCGTAATAGAGCTCCTTGATGGCGATGACGTTGCCTGCCGTCAGGTGGGTGCAGGTTGGGTCGCGGTGAGCCACTGCGGGTTCACCGCTTGGGCGTGCTCGTCGAAGAGGTTGCCGGTGAGCATGTCGAGTTGGCGGCGTACGTCGTCGGCGTCCTGCGGGAGGCTGATCGCGGGCAGGGGCAGACAGGCTCCCGACTGGGGGTGGGCGGCGTAGACGACCTGGGTGATGGTCGCGCAGCCGCGGACCAGCTTCCGATAGGCGTCGGCAAGGGCGTGGCCGGCTGGAGAAGTCATCACAGGTTCTCCGGGGCGTCGGGCGGGTGCTCGGTGTTCGACCAGGCGGATGGACTGATCCCCGGGCGGGCCGTGGTCAGCGGCCCGCCCGGTGTGGTGGTCAGCGGTGCAGGAGCTGTGGGTCGGTGGTGACCTCGGGGTAGAGGTGCGCGGCGTACTGCTCGCCGTCGGGGGTGGTGACGATGTCGCCGCGGCGGGCCTTGACCGCAGTGCCGGCGTGGGCGTCGGTGAACCGCATGGAGACCGACAGGTTGCGGGCCTGGACTTTGAGGCTGGGCATGTCGGAGTCGTTGAGGTAGGGCAGGAGTTGGCCGGCTTCGACGAGGACCTGGTCGCCGCGGGTGAGGTTGCGGGCCCGGGCGGCGAGGTCGCCCCAGCACATGACCTCGAAGAACATGGCGCGGGTGTCGACCCACTTGCCGCTGTGGTCGCGGTAACGGTCGCGGTGCACGATCGGGAACTGGACGTACTCGCGGCCGTCGCGGGTGTGGCCGGTCTGCGGTGAGACGGTGAGCCGGCCCTCGACGATGCAGGTGAACAGGGACATGACGATGCTCCAGACAATCGGGTCGGGTGGGGGGTGATGGGCGGGGCCGGCCCGTGCGGCCGGCCCCGCCTGCGGTGAGGGCTAGAAGGCGGGCTGAAGCTCGCGGTCGTCGGCGTTCCAGGGGTCCTCGACCTGCTCGGCCTTGGCGGTACGGGCGGACTGGGCGCCGGCGAACCGCATCGAGACGGCGACGTTGCCGGCGGTGACCTGCAACTGCCCGGCCGGCTTGTCGTTGTTGGGTGACTGGTAGGCCCAGACGGAGAGGTCGTCGCGGGCCTCGACGATGACCGTGTCGCCCTTGCGCAGGTGCTCGGCGCACCGTTCGGCGAGGCTCTCCCAGCAGGTGACCGTGACCCACATCGTCGGCCCGTTGGTCCACTCACCGCTGTTGCTACGGCGGCGGGTGTTGTGGCCGACCCGCAGCTTGCAGACGGCCTTGCCGGAGGGGGTGACGCGCAGCTCGGGCTCGTCGGCGAGGTTGCCTTCGAAGGTGAGGTTGAACAGCATGACCGTGCTCCCTGTCGCTTGCTGTGCGGCGGGCGGGCCGGTCGGGTGACCGGGGCGCCGGGGTGCCGCGCTGACGGGGCCGGTCAGAGCCCGCCCTGGGCCGGGGCTGCAAGCAACCGGCCAAAAGATCTTGGCGTCGAGCGGAGCGAGACAAGGGGGCCAAGATGTTTTGGAAGGGGGCTTAGCGGCCCCGGCCCGGGTGGGCTGACCTTCGGGTCCCTCAGCAGCGGACACCCGGCCGCCACCCGGGACACCAACACCGCCAGTGCGCCTCATCCGTGACAGCTGGACCCGGACGTCGTACCGACCTCGCGGGGCTGCCAAGCTCGGGCGCTGGCGGCGTGCATGAACAGGACCCCGTACGTGTGGGGGCCTCCTGCGCCAGCCAGCGCTGTCCGATGCGAGGTATGTGGGTCGCGCTCGTCGCAGGGCGGGGTTGCCGCGACCACCGCCTGCGCCTGGCATTCGGTACGCGGAGTGCCTTCAAGCCGCACGGGAACCGAGTCAGACGCTAGATGGAACGCGACTCGGGTGTGGTTGAACTCGGACAGCCAGGACGCGCTCAACGGTGGACTGAACGTGCTGGTTCGGTCATGCGTCTTCATGGAGAAGCGCTGCTCGCGCTGTGGCCCGACGTACCAACCTGACCGCAGGTAGTTAGTTCCTTGGCGGGGGCGGGAGGCCAGCGGCGCGGAACGCTCGGGCAACGCGGCGGTAGTCCCGGTTGAGGTAGCGCAGGGTGGGCTGTTCGAGGTCGGCGGTGTCGGCAGTGTCGGCGGTAGCGTCGATTCCGGCGTGTTGGAGCGCGGAGGCGATCCGCTGGACCTCAGTCGGGTTATCGGTCCAGCTGTAGGTGGTGGGCATGTTGGCCCACTTGCGTCGGTCTGCGGCGAGCACGGCGGCGAAGGCGGCTGCGGCACCGGCCGGGGTGGTGAGCCAGGACGGGGTGCCGGTTAGGCGTGTGGCAGCCAGCCCGGTCGCGGCTCCGATAACGCAGATGGCGGCAACGGCGGCCCAGCCGGCTGCGTTGAGCTGCGCGGTCCGCAATAGGTCCCGACGGCGGCCCGAGGGCGAGGCCGTCAGGCGGGCCGAAGATGGGCGATCGGGCATACCTCGACCATGCCATTCGGGGCGACGACATGGTGAGCCGATTTGCATGGCCGTCTCGGGCTTTAGCCGGAGGGTCAGGTGTGCCGAAGTGCTGTACCGATCATCGCTGTGCTGATCCGTCGAAGGCTGACCTTCGACTACGGCCTGCGGATCGTGATGGACGAGTTGGTGTGGCGTCGGCACCAGTTCACCGCGCGGGGTCGGTGGAGTCCGGCCCGCCAGCCGGAGGCAATTGTCGCTCTGGCTTCTGTCGCCGTCAGGCCGACCGTCTGTGCCGCCTCGGTGAGTCGGGGCCACACGACGGTGGCGTCGAGTCCGTTGCGGGCGGCGAGTTGTCCGAGGCGGAACGCTGCGAGGTGCAGGGCCGTGTTGCGTCCGCCAGCGGTGATCCGCTGTCCGCCGCGGATGACCGGCCGGGGTGCGGCCAGGATTCTGCCGATCTCGCCATTGAGGGCGGCGAGCCCGTACCGGTCGGGGTCGTCGATCCGACCCGGGATAGCCGTAGTCGGTTCGGGCACCGGGGCCGGCGGTGGTGACAGCAGTCGCTGTAGGGCTGGTGGGCAGTCTGGCAGGACGCGGTCGAACTGTTGGGTGAAGGTGTATCGGCGGCCGGTGTGGTGCAGCGACGGCGGTGCGACGACGAGTCCACCGGGTCCACGCCAGTCCACCCCGGGAATCAGGCCGACGCGGTTGGCGTGCCCGGTCGCGGCGAACCAGAGATGCCACCCGGATCCGGTTCGTACGACGGGCCCCGTCGGTTGGGTGTTGTCGAGGATGGTCGTGACCGTTCGGAGTCCGTCTGCCGTGTCGATGTCGCAGACGTCGAGCAGGGTGCCGGTGGCGAGGCCGATGTTCGCGTCGGGCCACCTCGTCCACCATCGCCGTACGAGAGCGGGGTCGGTGGAGGCATCTCGCAGCCCGTGCCGCAGCCTGGGGTGTTTGCCGGGTGACGGGCAGGCGAGTGCCCGCCGGCAGTTGCAGCCACCAGCAGTCTGGGGAGTGTGCAGGGGCATCACGGGGATACCGGCGGTGGCGTAACGAAGGGCCACGTGGAGGACCGGCTCGAATCGCAGGTCCTGCGGTGGGGGCGGTTGGGTGGCTGGTGCGGCGGTCGGCCCCTGGGCTTGGGTCGGGGTGGTCATCGGAGGGTCCTCAGGTGGTCATGGGTGCGGTTCGGGCCCGACGGATCTGTCGCGGCCGGGCATGGCACCAGGACGGCGGGATGGTGGACGGGGTGCTGGTTGACCGTGAGGTCGAGGCTGACGTACTCGCCGTTCTCGGTGGCGATCGCGACGCTGAGCGGCGCAGCGGTGCCGGGGACCGGGGTGACGGTGAGGGTGACGGGGCCGGCGGTGATCGTGGCGGTCGGGACGCCGTATCGGTCCTCGCTGACTGCGGCGGTGACGTCCCAGGTGTCGTTCAGCAGCGGCCGGTCGCTGCTGTCGATGAGGCTGCTCATCAGTTCCAACGCGTCTGCGCCGGATGGCTCGGCTTCACGGTTGAGGAATGCGGTGAGCGCGTCGACGATCGCTGTGTCCGGGTGTTGCTGTCCGTTCGTCGTGTGGTGCGAACGCAGATCCCCGTCGTCGGCGACTGTCGGGGTGCGATGGCGCTGCATCAGGCCGGTGTTGATCAGGGCAGCTTGCGGCGTCACGAGTTACTCCAGAGGCAGTGGTGTGGGCGGGAGGGATCAAGGTCGGGGCATGGTTGCTTCGGCCCGGAGGGCTGGCTGTGGAGGCGCGACGGAGAACGCGTCACTCGGCGCGCGCGGCGTCGAAGTCGCGGGCTCCGAGGAAGGCCAGGTTGCGGGCGGGTATGTGCCTGCCGGCGGCGAGCGCCACGATGCGGCTTATCCGGTCCTGTGGGTCGACGGTGAGTGCCCGCCGGGCCGCGGCGAGAGCGAGGGTCTCGTCGCCGAGTCGCCACGCGCACCAGGCGGCGAGACCTGCCGGGGCGGTGACGTACTCGTCGGGGATACGGCGGGTCAGATCCAGCCACAGATCGCGCTCCCACATCGCCCCCGACGTGGCCCGCCGTACCGCGTCTTGGTTGTGCGGATCGGTCAGCAGGATCGCCAGGCGGGCGGCCTGCTCGACGGTGAGGCGGTGGCCGTTCCGGGCCCGGTCGAGCAGCGCTCGCAGCGTCGCCGGCTCGTCGGAGGCGGGCTCAAGGGCGGCAATGGCTGTGGCGACCGCGGCCTGTTGTGCCGGGTCGGGATCGGTGAGCGCGAGCAGGGCGTCGCGACTCGGTAGCGCGACGAGGCCCTCGACGGTCGACTGGGCGGCAGTCGCGGTCGCCTTCGCGTCGAAGCTGACACCCTCGGTGGCGTCGCAGGGACAGTCGAGGCAGAAGTAACGGTCGGTGATCACCAGGAGTGTCTGGCTGACGGTGAGGTGCGCGGCCAGGGCGGCACCTGCCGCCGTGACCGTCGGTGCGACGTCCCGGTTGCCGTAGCCGACGAGGACGAGGGTCTGCGCCGCCGTCCGATCGGCGACGTCGCGGAAGGCCTCGACGACCTGCGCCATCGGGGCGGCAAGGTCGACCCGGGCCGCGACGGCGACTCTCCGGTCGGCCTTCATGAAGAGTGCGACGAGACTCTGCTCGGGGTGGTAGCCCAGCAGGTAGGGCACCAGGCCCAGCAGCCCCGCCTGCGACCGGACTGTGAAGGTGGGGACGTGAGACACGACAAACTCCTTGATCGAGTACGGGTAGAAAACGAGACCGGCTGTGGTCGCCCGGACCACGGCAGGGGACGCCGCTCTACTGCGGCTTCGGGCGTCGCCGCTCACCGGCGAGGACCCGGACAGTGGTGCTCGCGGCGATAGGCGCGTCAGCGGGGCCGCGGAGGTAGGCGAAGACGTAGATGTCCTTTCGCAGCGCCCGCCCGGGACCGTGGGGCTGGGAACGCCAGTAGCCGCTGATCCACCGCCGCTGCGCCTGCGGCTCCCGCGCCTCACCCCGCCTGGTCTCCCGCGGGCCGGTGGCCTGCCGGCCGCGGATGCGGACCAGCCGGACCTCCGGTGCGGGCCGCCGGGTCCGTGCGTACGCCTTACGGATCGAGCGATCCGCCGCGACGGAGACGGTTTCGCCGGTGCGCTGCGCGATGAGCAGCCACGTCGCGGCCAGCACCGCGAGAGCACCGTCAACGCATGTGATCGCCTCGCCGTGGACGAGGAGGCGGTGGCTGACGGGGATGAGCCAGCCGACCTGCTCCCGCAGCGCCTGCACCGCCGGCCCGTCGGCGACGCCAGCCGAGCCACCGACACCGCGGTAGGAGACGATCCGAATCCCTTCATCAGTGCTGGCCCACGATGCGGCGCAGACACCCCCGGCGACCGGATTGGCCCACAGGAGCAGCCCATGGGGTGCGGGGAGGTCTTCGACGTCGAGGACGGTCGCCGGGAGGTCCGTGGCCGCGGTGCAGGCGAGGTCGGTGAACTCGTCGTCAACGGCGAAGAGCCGCCCACCCTGCAAGCTCACCGCGATGTCCTGCCGCTGGCGGACCTCCAGCAAATCCATGCGGTCTGGTCCGGTAAGCAGCGCGGTCAGCCGGTCACGGACCTTCGGCAGCGCCGTGGCCGTGGCCGTGACTGGGCTGTGGGGCCAGTGGACGTCGGTGAGCAGGGTCCGCCCTGGCCGCAGGGTCCCCACGACACCGGCATGAATCGCGCGCACGGCTTCGGCCGCGATCGTCGGATCCGCCCACCCCATCCGGGTGACCGCCCGCTGGGTCAGGGCTTCGCTCCTGCTGGCCTGGGCGAGCAGAGTGCAGGTGATACACGCCGACCAGGTGGTGCCGAAGTCGTGGACGCTGCTGTCGTCCTCGCCGAGAGCGAGGGCCTGTACGGGGCCGCTGTCGAGCCGGAAGACGGGATATCGGTCGCTGCAGAAATCGCAGGACCGCGCTACCCCGGCCACCTCTGCGCTCGGCACAGGGTCCGGGTCGTGGTCGTATGAGGTGCGGGCGGCGGGGTGTAGGTGCCGGAGCCGGCCGGTCGCGTCGAAGTAGGTGTTCAGGATCCGCCGACAGACGCGGCACGCCATCTCTCGCCGCAGGCCGATCGATGTACCAATGGCGGCATTCGGCCTGTACGCCGGGGATGGATCGTCGTGGGAAGGGATGGAGTGAGACATCAGTTGAGGGATCCTCCGGTCGGGGTGGGCCGGCTCGTCGTAATCGGGCGCGGGCCGGCGGGGGCGACGACCTTGACGGATCGGCGTGGGTCGACAGCCATGTGGAGCCGCTGCCGGCTTGGGGCTGATCCGGCCGGTGGCACAGCTATCAGGGCAGGTCAGGGCGGCAGATGTGCGCGACGTGGTCACCGAGCAGTGCCCCCACGCTCATCCCGGGCGTGACCATCACGGTTTCTGGTCGCAGGTCGGGCAGGTCAGCCAGTCGCCCTCGTCGTCAGCCGTGACGTAGATGTCCGGGAGACGCAGGGAAGCTCGCCTGCGCAGGCGCATGCTGGCGGCGTCGGGAGCGGCGGTAGCAGTGACCACTGCTGCAGCGCTTCCGCGATCGGGTCCGCCGCAGCCAGCTCTTCGCTGGTATCGCCGTGAATCTGATGTGTGATGCGGGATCAGGATCTGCTGGTGCACCCAGTGTTTGAGGCGGGTCTGGCGATGTCGTGATCTTGGAACACATGCCGGCCCATAGGTCTGGCGTACGGTCGCGAACCGGGCGACGGACATTGCTGCGCCAGCAGCCGCCCCGCCAACCCGCAACGACGTTCTGACCCGGCGAGTTCCGCGCCGAGGGGCACAGCATGCACCAGCACGGTCAGCCGACGCCGCCACTTGCGACGGCGGGGATTCTTCGGCCGAATTCTGCCGCGGGGGCGTGACGAGCATGCCCCGGATAAGCTGCCTGCCGCAGAGATCCCTACTGGACGGGCGAGGCGTTCTATGGACGTTGGCGGCGAGGACGAGGTCAAGCGACTGCTGGGCATTACCGACTGGCGCGGACTTTCCAAGGAGAAGTTCCGCCAGTTCGTCGCGATGATGCCGGACATGGACAAGGAAACGCGGATCAAACTGATCGAGCAGCTTCCCGAAGTCATGCGATTCGCCGCTGAAGTCGTGGCCGGTATGACCAAGGTGCACGACGCGACCCTCGCGGCCAACGAGGGAAGCCAGGCCCGCGTTCAGCAGACATGGGACGAGATCAGGGCGACGATCAGCGCTCAACTCGACCGCGACGACCTCGACACGGACGGGCGCGTTGCCTTGGCCGACCGGCTCATCCTGATCGGTGATCGGCAAGCCGAGGCCGACGCTAGGAACAAGACGTATCTGGACCGATGGGACAGCAAGAGGACGTTAGGGCTCCTCGCCGCAGCCGTCATCCTGACGACCCTCGCCGCCGGCGGCAAAACGGCACTTCAGAACGGCTCACTGCTGCGCCGGTAGTACGGACACAGTGCCGTGCTGCGGTGCCCTGAGGCTTGCCTAGTCCTGCGGTGACGGGATGACTGCCGCCTCTTCAGCCGGTTCGTCAGCCCGGAGCGCTGCGAGGAGAGCCGTGGCACGGTCGGTGGAAACGCGGACCCCATCGGTGCGCAGCCCTTTGATCAGGACCGACCGGGACAGCGTCACGCCTTGAGCGCTCAGGCGGTCCGCGACTCGACGTCCGGGGTCCATCAGGTCCGTAACGTCGGGGACCGACCGTGGCTGCAGCTGGCCGGCACCGTCCCGGCGTGTCGAGCGCCCGGCTGATTCCGTGGGCTGCGGGCCGGAAACCGTCGAGGGAGTCTCTCGCGGTCCCGGTCCGCTGTCGCCGACGCTCCGGACCTCGACCCGGTCGTTCGTCTCGACGGCCGACGACGCAGGAGTGCCCCCTGGGACGGAGGGCGGAATCGACGTCCGCTGCGAGGACCACTCGGCGTTGACCTGGTCCGGGAGATCGTGGCCTTGGTCCTGTTCACTGCTGTCCCTGTCGACCGCGGTCCGGTCCTGCGCCGGGGCTGTCCGCGCTGCCGGGTCCGACCCTGCGGATAGCGCAGCGTCCGGCGCTGGCCGGGTCCGGGCCTGCGCCGGGAATGCTTGCTCTGAAGCCAACGTGGGGTCCAGTTCGGTGTCGGCGCGGTCCTGTGGTGATGAGGACTGGTCCGGGACCTGTCCCGTCTCGTGGTGGACCTGTGGGTGGGGCAGGGCGGGGACCGGGCGGCTGATCCCGTGTTCGGCGAGCCAGGTCAGAGATGCGAGGACCGCGCCGGTGTCACCCCGCCGGGATGCGACGCGGACCGTGCGGCGTGCCAGCCGGCGGACCTGGTTGCGCCTCGCGGCAGTCCGCCGGGCCTGTCGTTCGGCTGCGGCCCTCCGCAGCAGGTAGGCGGCGCGGGGGCTGACACGGTCGCGGACATCGACGGACCAGGCTGCGGCGGTGCTGGGCAGGTATCGGAGCCAGCGGCGCCAGCCGAACGCGGCCGGCGGATCGGGTAGGAGCCTGCGGCGACGCAGTTCGACGCGGTGTCGGGCACCGCTGCGGATCTCCCAGACCACGATCCCGGCGAGGGACAGGACGGCGAGGAGCCCGGCGCCGACGCGGCTGGCATGTTGGTGGCCGAGGTAGTTGATGCCGGCGGCGGTAGCGGCGCAGAGCCAGGTCAGGGCGCGTGGGGTGCGGGCGGCTTCCCCAGCGAGGCGCATCTTCTGCGCGGTCAGCGCCATAACCAGTGCCAGACCCTCGATCGCGACGGCGACGACGATCCCAGCGAGCATCGGCCAGCCGCGGGCTTGGGCTGCGGTGATCTGTCCGTAGACGGCGCCACCGACGGCCAGCAGGTACATGGTGGCGGCGTAGACGTCATCGGCGTGCCCCCGCACGTACCCGACGAGCGAAGCGGCTCGGTGCCGCCAACGCGCTGCCCGCTGCCGGGCGGCGCGGGCGCGGGCCTCGCGGCGGGCCCGCTGATCGGCGGCTCTCTCCTCGGCCTCGCGGCGCTGGGTGGCGCGGGTCTGGGCGGCGAGGTGCTGCTGCCGCTCTGCTGCCTGGAGTTGACGCTGCATCGCGGCGTCAGCGGCGGCGATCCTCGCTTCCTCGGCGGCCTGGGCCTGCTGGGCGGAGAGGACCTGGCGGGCCAGTCGCCGGTCGCGGCTCGCCAGGTGCACGACGGCCTCCAGGTCGACACTCACCGGCCCCGCCCTCTCTCGCCAACGGCATCGCGGTAGCTGTCGAGGGGAGTCACCGCGGCCCCTGCGCGGGGAAGTCCGCCAGGGTGCCGCGGACGATGGTCGTCGGGTGGTGGGCGCGGGCGAGGAGTTCGTAGACCAGGTGCGGGTGGCCGCCGGCGAGACGGAACCCGACCTCATCGCAGGCCGCGCCGCGAACCGGCCGCCGGACCTCGCCGGGTGCCTGGACAGCGATGACCCACGTACGCGCCCGGTTGACGTCGTAGGTCAGCTGATACACGGCCCCATCGTCGCCGACCACGGTGAGCAGCGCAGGTCCGTCCGTGGTGAACAGGATTCGGTCGACGCGGGCAGGACCGTGCGCCAGGGCCGCGCCGACGGCGAGACGGAACTGCATCCAATCCATGATCACGAACGGCTCCGTGTCCTGCTGTCGGGCGTCGTCGGATCGGGAGCGAGGAGATGTGTGGTTCATAAGGATGGCTCCTGGGCGAGTACACGGCGCGCGCCCGGACCTGCGAATGGGTCCGGGCGCGCGAATGTGCGAGAGAGGTGGTTTCAGGCGGTGGTGGCGGCGAGGTGCAGGGCCTGGACGGCCGTGGCCTCGAGACCGTGGGCGGCATCAGCGTCGGAAAGGGTCTGGGCGACGGAGGTGACGGCGTGCATGACCCCACCGGCGGTGGGGTCGGCACCGGCGATGAAGTGGGCGAGGATGTCGCGTTGCTGCTCCTCGGAGTACTTCAAGCGCTGCCCGACGATCTTGAGGGTGGCGTTGGGGTCGGTGACGGGGGTGCCGGCGGCGGTGTCGAGCTCGCGCAGAACCTCGGCGATGTAGTCGGCGTCGAGGAAGGCGGTGACCGCGTCGGTGGTGCGGGAGGTGATCAGGTCGAGGGTGCGGCGGGTGGTCTCCTCGGAGGCGGTGACGACCCCGTCTGAGCCGGTCATGCGGGAGCCGATGTGGGTACGACGCAGGGCGTTGCGGCGGATGACCATGCCGTTGCGGCACACCTCGAAGCGCACCCACGGAGCGATGCTGAACGCACCCGCCCCGGTCTCCGAGTTCGAGATCAGGAACCCGGCTGAGACGATCGGCAGCTCGGAGCCGGCCCGGCCGTCGAACGGGGACCGGTAGCGGGCCAGCAGGCGGGGCGCGGCGACCTGCACCTGAGGGGAGTAGACCCGCAGGTACATCCGCCGGTCGGTCAAGTCGCAGCCGGCGAACTGGACCCGCACGTTCGCGCGCCGGATCCCGTCGAGAGCGGCGAAAAGGACATCGAGGTTGTCGATGCGGTTGTATCGGTCGGACAGGACCGCTCGCACGATGCCGCCGCCAGTGTCGTTGCGCAGGCAGCGGATGAGGAAGCTGCGGGGGTCGCGGGCAAGCCAACCGTTGACGTTGTCGTCGAACAGGTCGGGGTGTTCGGCGGCGAGGCGCCGTAGGTACGCGACGGGGATGCCGAGCTTGTCGGCGAGGCCGGCGGTGGCGACGTCGTTGACTGTGTACGTGCCGGAGGTCATCGTCACCCCCTCCGGGCCGAGTTGCGGCTCGGTGCCGTCCAGGACGAGGTTGCCGGCGACGGCGCGCATCCGCCCGGCGCCGGCCTTGACGTCCAGGGCCCGGGTGGACTGGTCGGTGAGCATGCGGCGTAGCTGGTCGAGGTCGACGTTGCGGTGCGCCGGAACAGTGATCATCGAAGACATGAGGGATGGGTCCCTTCGAGGAGAGTCGGGGGGTGGGGACTTCGTTGAGGGAGTCAGCGGGCGCCGTCAGCGGTGGTTATGACGGCCAGGCGTAGTCGCTCCCACTGCTCGGGCCCGATGGCGCCGAGCGCGTGGGCCTCGTCGAGGAGGTCAAGGGCGGCGGCGGTGTCGCCGGCGGTGAACGCGGCGTCGGCGGCGCGGAACGCCGCTTCGCCCTGCTCGCGGCGCAGCTCTCGCCATCGCGCGGGGTTGCGGGCCGGCCCAGCCTGGATCAGCACCTCGGGATGGGTCCGGGCATGGGCGTAGATCCACTCCCACTCGGCGGGGGTGGCGTTGACGATCTCGGCGACGTACCGGCAGCCGTCGCCGGTGACCCGGTGATAGCGGGTCCGTACTCCTCGAACGCCAGCAGGATCTCCCGCTGGCGGATCAGCGCCAGACGGCGCTCAGGGTCATCGACCTCGGACACCAAGTCGGCGTCAGTGGACACGGGGCACCAATCGGAAATGTCGAGAGCTGGCGCGGTGAGTGACCTCGCTCCGCTGCGGAGTCGGGTTGGCACGCGAGTCGGCGGGGGCCTACGCGCAGTGCGTGGACCCCCGCCGATAGCGGATTTTCAGATCAGGACTTGCCGCTTACGGGTCCGTCGTCAAACGTCTGCCTCTCGACGTCGGCCAGCTCATCGGCGTCCGAGAGGTCATCGGCCTCGGGGCCCGTTGCCTCGGGTTCCGTCGCCTCGGGCTCGGGCTCGGGCTCCCGCGCGGTGTGCGGTGCGGCGAGCACGTCGTCGTCCGCAGCGACGCCGTCGGCCTGCTCGGTCTCCGCATCGACATCGCCGAAATCTGGATCCTCGGCGTCTGCGGCCGTGGACTCGTCGGTGTCTTCGTCGTTGGGCAGCTCGTCCTGCGGGTCACGGCCGAGCGAATCCCGCAGCGTCGTCTCCGCCTCGGAGAGGGTGTAGCCGTCGGCGACGAGCTGGTCGAGCCACGCCACCGCCGCCTCGTCATCCAACGCCCACGTCTCGTCGCGGGCCGCGTAGCCGAGGTTGCGTTCCTGGACGCAGATCCACTGCGCCACCAGGCAGCGACGCAGCTTGTCCTCCCGAGCCACCACGGCAGCGGCACCATCGACGCCACCAAGAGTGGCGTACAGGCCGTCGACGTCGCGGAACCGCAACCCGTCCACGACAGTTGCCCGAAGCGCCTCCAGGAAGAGCCGCTTCACCGCCCGCGCCGACCCGTACGCGGTGCGGTAGAACTCCCGCCGCACCTCCGCCGCGACTGTCAGACCAGCAAGGTACTCGGCGCGTGCCTGCTCGGCTGCCTCCCGGCGGGCACGCTCCTCTCCCGTGACGCCCCGACGACTGCCGTAGCTCAGGCGCCGGTAGCCATACCGGTCCGGCTCCGCACAGTAGAAAGTCGTCTGGGCATGGTCGCCGATCTTCTCGACGAACGCTGCGAGCCCGGCCAACGTGGGATACACGTCTGGATCGAGCGGAATGCCGTTGGCGTCGGCGAGCTGCGTGGCGGCCACGGCCGTACCGCTGTAGGGGTAGCCCTTCGGCTTCGACGTCACCTTCACCCCGGCGAGCACCAACTCCGCCTTCGCCCGCTCCTTCGCCGCCGCGAAGGTCCGCTTCGACCGCTCGGCGGCGATGGCGTGCCGGAATCCCCAACTCGACCCGGTGCCCTTCAGGATTCGATCCAGGGCAGCCGGATCCTCGGTGAATTCGGTGAGCGCGGAGGCATCCTCCAGCGTCAGGGTGCCGGCGTCGGCCGCGCCGCGCGCCGCCTGCGGCAACTCCCGCAGCTTCAAGGTCTGCTTTACCTTGGCCGTCGGAATCGCCCGCACGGTGGCGATCTGCTCCGGCGACCAGTCCAGCAACGTCAGCTGGTGAAACGCCTCAGCCTCCTCGGTGGGGGTCAGCCCCACCCGGTGGCCGTTCTCGGCAAGCTGCGCGACGATCTGCGCCGCAGCACCTTCGTCGGAGGCGACCCATACCGGCACCTGCTCCATGCTGAGCTCGATCGCCGCGTACTTCCGGCGGTGCCCGATGATCAACTGAAACGCGTTCGGCTGGTCCGGCACCGGAATGACCACCAACGGGCAGAGAACTCCCACGACCGCCATCGAGGCGGTCAGATCGCTCAGGTCACCGACGTCCGTGCGCAGGTTACGCGGGTTATCGACCAGGTCACGAGGGTCGAGGTACTGGGCCCGGAGCGTAGGGCCCGCAAGGTCCGCAGGTGCTGTGACCTCGGCGATGCTGAGGTCGTCTGATACGGGTCGGGACAACAGAGTGGTCGTCATTGCAGAGAACGTCCTTCCTGAACACAAGGACGCCCTACCCGGCGCGGGAACGGCCGGGTGGGCGGTGTTGGCCCGATCCGCCCGGCCGGCCGATCGGCGCAGCCCCGCACAGGCCCACCCACGCTCTGTACGACGCGCAGACGCGGCCGCGACGGTGGGCCTTGCGGGGCCAGCCGCGGCCGGTCAGGATCGAGGGCCAGCAACCGCACCCGCGGCCTCCCGCCCGAGAGCAGGTCAACGTCAACAACGAAGCTGCGCGAAGGCAGGCCGCTATCACCGGGGGTGCTGCCGGGCGGAACCTGGGGGCGGTCAGCGGGTGCTACGGTCGGAAGGCGGACCTGCCCCACGTTTGTGGATCGGCAGGTCCTGCTGTGTTCGGATCACCGTCGCTGGCTGGTCACCGTGGTCCTGAGGATCACGCATCGAAGTGACGACGGCCGGCTGGCCCGTCTGAACGGCAGCCTTATTCGTTGGCGGGCGTGGCCATTGCGGTGTCGATGGCGGTTCTGCCGCGTTCGGGCGCTTCGGGCATGAGGTGGCCGTAGTACTCGTCAGTGACCTTGGAATTACTGTGGCCCAACCAGACCGCGAGGTCGGTGATCGGCACCCCGTTGCCGAGCATCGAGGAGGCGAAGAAGTGCCGAAGCGCGTGGGTCTTGGTGAACGACACCTTCGACTCCGTGAGCGCCGGCTGCCAGATCTGGTTGCGGAAGTAGTACTGGTACAGCAGGCCGGTCCGGCTGTGGTTGGGAAAGAGCAGGTGGACCTGACCCTGGCTGCTCTGCCATGCGAGGGTGCCGAACTTCTTCAGGTGTGCCCGTACGACCGCGGCGACGATCTTGGGAAGCGGCACGGCCCGGCCGGGGGACTCGGCATCGCGGTGCTTGGTGTACATCTTGAGATGCAGGCTGGCGTTCTTGCCACTGTCGCTTTCGCCGTCCTCGGTGATTTGCCGGTTGACGTGCAGCAGTCCCCGGCGGAAGTCGATCTGGTCGCGACAAAGGCCCATCGCCTCAGCGACGCGTAGCCCGCAGCCAGCCATCAACCAGGCCACCGCGGCGTATCGGGGGTCGAAGGCAGCGATGAGCGCTTCGATCTCGACGCGTGTCGGTACGACGATCTTCTCTTTCACCACGCGGCGTACATTGGCGCGGCGACCGGGGAGTTTGGCCCGCTTGGCCGGGTTGCGGCCGAGTTCGTCGTTGTCGACCGCCCACTGCAGTGCCGAGCTGAGGTACCCGAACCGGGTCTGGATGGTCTGCGGTTGGTACTTCTTGGTGTCGCGCATCCACAAGATCCACGCCTGGATGTCGGCGAGCTTGAGCGCCCCGGTCGTCCTGGCCTTGAAGTATGGCCGGACCGCCTGGTTGAGCATGCTGCGGTACTGCCGGACGCTGGAGTTCTCCAGGCCGCGTGTGGTGGCCCACCGTTCGAACAGCGTCGCGACGGTTTCGGCGCCTCGCTCGGTTTCCAGGTATGTGCCGGTGTCGAGTTCGCGCTCCTTGCGGGTGCGGAAGTTCTCCGCGTCGACCTTGCGCCGGAACGTCTTCTGTCGTTGCCGGCGGTCTGGATCCATCCAGAAGCAGGTGTGGCCGGGACCGTCGGCGCTGGGCTTGATCCATGCTCGTGCCATGAGGGGAACTCCTTGGTGCATTGCGAAGCCGGCTGGCGTCGGGGCGCACGTCATCGCCCCGGCTCGTGCACAGCGAGCGGGTTGAGGACAGGGGGTATCGCCCCGGCGGCCGGACCAGGCTGCGGGCTGCGGGCTGAAGGGTGTGTGCGGTATCGGCCGTCGGTGCGAGTGGCGCGCCGCGGATTGTCGGGTACGGGCTATCGGCTCGTGACCAAGCCGCAGGTCACGAGTGGTCTGTTACGCGCAGAGGCGTTGGTGCCGGTTGGCTACTCCAGCCGGCCGAGGAAGCCGTCGATCATCGCGAGTAGTTCCTCAGTGGGTGCGCCGTCGGCGGCGGCGGTGCGGACTTTGCCCAGTACCTCGCGGACCTGCTGGCGCGTCTTGCGGCGGATCTCGTCGCTGTCGGCGAAGAAGCCGTCGAACGCGGCCTGCGCCCTGGTCAGAAACTCGTCGCGCAGTTGTTGCGGGACCCCGCGGCCGGACGGTTCGAGTGACTCAGCCGCGGCAGTCTCGTACTGCGCCGCGTCAGTGCCGTTAAGTGCTTGCTCGCCGCGTATCCATCGCAGCAGTTGAATCGAGTCGACCACCACGCCGGGTGCGACCTGCACCTGCTGGCCGGCGTCGGGCACCAGCAATGTCTCCGGCGGAACGTTCAGCGCGTAGGCGAAGCGCAACAGCTCGTCGACCGTGACCGGGGTCCGGCGGCGACCCGCCTCGATGTTCATCAGCACCGTCGGCGACATTGCCGGGTCGTCATACAGCTCAGCAGCCTTGTCCGGATTCAGGCGGCGCTTCTTCCGGATCTCCTTGAGGCGTAGCCGCACCACCTCACCCGGCGTGGCCTCGCCACTGAGCTGCTCACTTGTCATGTTCGTAAGTTCTACTCGCTTGGTTGACAAGCCGCAAGCTTGCTGGTCATATTACTTCTCCATCCAGCAAGTAGCGTGAGTCTACTTGCCAAATTGACAAGTTGGTTGATGATGCGAGAAGAGCCGACAGGCATGTGGACCCACGAACAGGCGGCTCGATATTTGGGCGTGCAGCCCCAGACCTTGTACTACATGAATTACACGGGCAAAGGACCCAAGTCGTACAAGGTGGGCAAATATCGCCGCTACCGCAGGCGCGATATCGACGCTTGGCTCGAAACCCACAGCTCCGAACGCTGACCGCTCCCAATTACCGTTACTGCACCCTGTTCGGAGCGAGCCGATACGACCATGACAACCGGCACCAACTTCGCCCTGTACTACGTCGACGACTCCGGTAGCGAAGCCCACGGCCTGACCACGTTTAGCTGGATCCGGATCGATCCAGCACAGTGGGCTGACGCGACCCAGCGATGGTTGAGATTCCGCGCAGCGGTCTACCGCCGCTATGGCATCCCCGCCGATATCCGGCTGCATGCCACCGAACTGGCGGGCGGCCGAGGAACCTGGGCGCAAGACCCTGTCCGCAGGACCGCGCGGATTGGCCTGAGCGTCATCCAGGAAGGTCTGACCGCGATGGCTGGCCTGCCGGGCGTCACGCTTGGCAGCGTCTATCGCCGTACCAACGCCCGCGGACGCAACTTCGAACGCGACAAGCAGGACCTCTACCGCTGCATGATCGCGAAGCTCGACGCCGACCTCCACGATGCTGCCACCTTCGGCACCGTCGTAGTTGACGGCGACGGTACCAACGGCGGTTACAACCGCGCACACCGCGCCCTGGCTAACGGCAGCCGCGCCCACATCGAGGACCCCTTCTTCCGGCACGCAAACACAAGCCAGTGGGTCCAGATCGCTGACCTCGCTGCCTGGACCGGATATCGGTCTCTACGTCCCGGCGGGAGACGAGACAGGACCACGACGTGGTACGGCCAGATCCTCCGGCACCTTGATGAGGAAGGAGGGCCGGTCGAACTTTGAAACCAACGGACCAAGAATGCGATCTATTCAGACCCTGCGACGGGGAGGTTGCACAGAGTGAGTTTGGCGGTTGAGGAGGTGGGCGTGCGATCGATCGCGGCCCCGTAGCAGCGCTGGCGCAGGAGCAGCATCCGCCCCCGGCGCGAGCGGTGTCATAGCCCCACCTTGGCGACTCCGGCAGTACGGCGAGAGCGGCAAAGTCTTTGGCTTATCGGCCGCTGGGGCTTGACACCGGCAGGCGGGGGAGGAGCGTCGCTCCTCGCCCAGCGCCATGCGTACCGCACGAATTCGCAGGCCTCGCCGCCAACCCCCGGCCTTGCGAGCAATACGGTGACGCGTAGCTTGGATCACCCATAGGGTCCACTCATCGTTGGCCGGGGAGCGGTAGTCATGGGTCTGGTGCTGACCCAGGGCGGCCATCCTTCTCAAGGGCAGGGGACGACGGGGCCGCATCTTCCGGTGATCATCGCGCGGTGTCCGTGCCTCGCTTTACCAGGAACAGGTAACCTGACGCAGCCGTTGACCATGGACCGGGATGCCCACCCTGCTGGCGACGGCGGGATGATGCTTCCGTGACTGTCACCCAGACTATCGATGAGATTCAGGCGATTCTGGATCGCCTTCAGGGCGGGGAGATCGCAACACTCCAAGTGCTCGGGATCAACTCGCTCAAGTCGACCGCACCCCTCCTGCAGGCCATCGTTGGCGACGCGATCGAGAGCACGTCGGTCGAAAACCGGGTCGTCGCCATCACCACCACCCGCTACGCCATCGTCTTTGACCTTCAGCGGACGGGCAAGTTGGTCTGGTTGGACGGGGTTCAGCCGTTCCTGATGGTTGCAGGTTCCATGCGCCCCACGGCGCGTCTCCTGCTCGCTAGTGGGCAGGGGGTCGACCTGACCGAACCGGCCAAGACGAAGCGCATCACCGTGACCTTAACGACTCGTGTGTGAGGCGGCGATCAAGCGCAGATGCCCAGTGCATCGGACCCTCTCGAGCAGCTACTCTGAGCCTGGAGGGTTTCGCGTCGACGCACGGAGGATCATGAGCCGACAACATCACCCAGTTGACGACCTCGTGGTTCCCTCGAACTTCATCCGGGCGGTCCGCGAGTCTGGGTATCTGAGCTTGTCCACAGCTCTCGCCGAACTGGTCGACAACTCCTTGCAGGCGGGGGCGACGAACATCGCCATCACCATCGAGTGGCCCAGCGATGCTCTGCCGGAGATTGTCGTCGAGGACAACGGCATGGGAATGTCCAAGGGCGAACTGGAGGCTTGCCTGCGGTTCGGGGGCTCGTCACGGTTCGACGCCCGGCAGTCGTTTGGTCGGTTCGGGATGGGGCTACCCGCAGCCAGTCTCAGTCAGGCGCGGCGCGTCGAGGTGACGACTTGGCGCGGTAGTGGAGCGGAGTACTGCGTCGCGCTCGACGTCGACGCGGTTGCTGCGGGAGCCAGCCCGAACCTAACCGCTAGGCGTGGGTCATCCACGAGCAACGGTGCGTCAGGCTGCCGCGTTCGTTGGTCGCAGTGTGATCGGATTGAGTACCGTCGGCTGGGGTGGCTGGAGCGCTCCCTGCACCGTGCATTGGGACGGATCTACAGGCGGTTTCTCGCTTCCGGTACAGCTATGACGATCAATGGATCCCAGGTGGACCCGGTAGACCCGATGCTGCTGAGCACAAAGGTCGAGCGTGCAACCGCGCGGCTCGAGTTTCAGCCGCTTGAGTTCGAGTTAGAGACAGGAACCGGCGAGACGTCCGCTGTGACCGTGCGGTTTGCGATGCTGCCCGTCCATCGATGGCATGGTCTGGACAACGCGACCAAGCGCCGAATCGGCATTGTTGGTCAAGGTGGCGTTTCAATTCTTCGGGCCGGGCGTGAGATCGCGAGCGGCTGGCATCTCATGGGCGCGAAGCGTAAGGAAAACTATGACGACTGGTGGCGCTGCGAAATCGAGTTTGAGCCGATGCTCGACGAGCACTTCGGCATCACGATCAATAAACAAGGGGTCCGCCCGTCGGCCGCACTGCGCGAGGCGGTTGAGCCGGAACTCGAGTCCATCGCGCGCCTGCTAAACGCCCGTGTTCGTCAGGCATTTGAGGAAGTTAAATTCCAGACGGCAGCTCAGGCTTCCTGTCGGATCGCCGCCGCTGCGGATCGCGATCTCCCCGTCATCGTTTCCGGGCGCCAAGGGGGTGCGCTGAACTATAGAATCGGGTCAGAGCCAATGCCCGTGGAGTCGATGTTTCGTTCGACCCTCACGCAGCGGATGCTCGACCTCACGCTCAACGTCGACCATCCGGCTTTTGCTGCACTGTTTCGGCCTCTTCAATCCATCGAAAGCGAAGCCGCCACGGAGCTTCGGACCTCCCTAGAACTCTTCTTGCTCTCCTTTGCGCGAAGCGCTGCTCAGATGGAGCGGTCTGGCCAGCACTTCGACGACCTGCTCCAAATCTGGAGTAGCAACTACGGACGGATGCTGCGGAAGTCATGACCGACGACGTAAAGTACCTGCCGCTTGTTCTTCCGCTGGGCGCTTCCCGGAAGGAGAGGCAGGGATTCAGCCGACTCTGCCGGCTGCTGGCTGCGACTAATCTTGATCCAGGCGCTCCACTTGAGCACGCCTATTGGCTTAAAGCCGCCGAACTGGGCGACCTTTATAACCAGCCACGGCTCGCTGCAGCTGCGCACACGATCATCGATCTCGTGGACCAGGGCTGGACCATCGACGTCGACAAGTTAGGTCCGTTGGTGTGCCCGCCGCAGACCCATACCGAGCGCGAGACGGAGAAGGCACGCGTCCGGCGACAAGAACACCTTCGGCGCGACGCGCAACTTCGCCAGCCAAGCGTGCGGCGCTTCGTCGAGAGTATGGAGCGCACGCATCAACGCGGTGACCGACTCATCTCAATCTTTAACCTCATGCGCGACGGCCGCGAACTCGCGGCCTCTCTGGAGGCCAGCCCGGATGTGACAGACGCGATCCGGCCTTACGTGCAGATCGTGAACTCTGCCGCGACGTGTGAGCTGACCGGCTTCAAGCTGCACGACATCTGGCGCTACTTTCGCCACACGTGGTCCAACGCCTACTCGACGATCCCTGGCCGCTCGATGCCAATCCTGATCCGTGACGCGGCGACCGAGTATCACGCAGTGATCGGACTTGCGGCGATCTCCAGCCCTGTCGTTCAGATTGCGGAACGCGATTCCTGGATGGGATGGGACACCAAACAGGTCCTCGCCACTATCGAGAAAGCCCCCACAGACCGCCTAGCCCGCTGGCTGGCGCGACGGATTGAAGTACAGCAGGATGGGATTTACGTTGAGGATCTCTTGCGGGATGCCATTCTGCAACCGGATGACCTGAAGCGTCCAACGAATGACGTGATCGCTCGACTGCGCGCCGATGCCGAGCGACACCGCGCCAAGCATCACCGCGGCGGACCTATCCGAGAAGTGCGCAACATCGAGACGGATGCGTGGGTCGAACGAGCCGAAACCCATCTATTCCGCTCGAAGCGCTCAGCTCTGCTTGCTGAAACGCTGG
Organism: Micromonospora sp. CA-246542; assembly: GCF_050942905.1. Classification (NCBI taxonomy): domain Bacteria; kingdom Bacillati; phylum Actinomycetota; class Actinomycetes; order Micromonosporales; family Micromonosporaceae; genus Micromonospora; species Micromonospora sp. CA-246542. Next base: position 1,063,192 of record NZ_CP192040.1, read on the forward strand.
AAATTAGGAACATTCTAGGAACCCACTTCGCCCCGAAGCCAACAGCCGCTCGCCTTCGGCGAGCACTGGATGACTCAAGAGCGAGGACGCAGATTGGGCGCCTCGTTCGGCGGGCTCGAGGCGAGCGCGTCGGGACCGTCATCGCCGACTTGACCATCTGTGGCGCGGTCGCACCCTATAACGCCTTGGCCGCCGGCAAGCTGGTCGGAGCTCTGGCTGTCTCACCCACGGTGCTCGCGGCATACAAGGCCAAGTACCGCCGACCGAGCGAGATCGCCTCGGCGATGGCTGGACGGCCGATCACGCGTGAGGCTCGGCTATCGCTCGTCACTACAACCTCGCTCTACGGGACAGGGTCGAGCCAGTACAACCGCCTATTCTGGCCGACCAGCGTGATGGGTGGCTCCGAGCACGCGCGCATGGGGTTTAATGAGCTAGGGCGCTCACGGTCGTTCGGCACGTCGCACTTTTCTGACGAGACTGTAGAGGCAATGGTCCGCCTTTCAGAACACACCGGCGCGCGCGTCCGAGTGAATAGTTTATTCGGTGAGGGCGTCAGTCCTCGGCTCCGCAAGGTACGCCTCGGTCTTGCTGCTCTCGGATGGCCAACCAATGAGTTACTTAAACACGGACGTGAGCGGATCTTGTACGGCGTTCCGCTCGTCGCCAACGTGCGGGACTACTCCCTTGGAATCGACAAGGAACCTGCGTACTTGGTCGATCCTGAGCCAAACGACGAAGGACAGGCGGTGGCACAGTGGTGGTTCGAACGTTGGGGACGGAACCGTGCCGCGCAGGATCGTGTCCGGGAGTCAATGCAACAGCACCGGCTGGTCCGTCCGATTCGTCACGGCGCGCGGGTGCCACTTTCCACAGACGACGAGTTGCTGCCTGTGGCCTTTCAAGGATATGCGATCGCACGCCAAGCCTAGCGCTCGACGAGCGAGGTAGGCGTGGGCGGACCGAACCAGTATTGTCGGCGGTGCGAGGCGTCGTACCGCCGCACCTGGTAATGGTACAAGCCGACCCGGTTTTGGTGGTCTGGAAGCACTCCTCGATCGCCCACCGGGTCCCGGTGATCCGGATCAGGTCCTCGTCCTGGGTGCCCGCGGGGGCCGGAGCACAGGTAGTAGGCCAGGTCGGTGGGGTGCGTCGGATCAGCAGTCAGTGGCCTTATCCGTCGACGGCGTCGGGCACGTAGGCCGCATGTCGCCGTACGAGTGAACGTGCCCAGGTAGTACGGATGAATGCGGCCAAATTCCGGCCCCAGACCCAGGCCCGGCCGGGCGCACGTTCTCACTGTCAGGCGGTAGAGGGAACCCGCACCACTACCGCGCCGCTTTCGCTCCTCGCCGCTGCGGTGCGGGTCGGCTTGGTCTCGACCAACTTCCGGCAGCGCTCGCGGGAGACCTGTGTATGGTCCTGGGCGCCGGATGAGCGCAAGCTTTGACCCCTTGCCAGGTTGCGACGGCAGGACAAGCAACAACCCGCCGTTGTCACCGAGGCGCTCGCCCACGTAGGCGAGCAGGTCATCGCGGCCCGCGTCCGGGTCCCACGCTGACCGGTTGAGCAGCCGCCGCATTCGACCCAGCGTCACATCGCTGGCCGCCGCGGCCAAGGGTCCAACCGTTCTTGCTCGCCAGCGGTGACAATGACCCAACCAAGGGTAGGTCAGCGCCTGCTGGCGCGGCTCCGTACGCCCAAACCGGTGCGCGAACCGCGCCAGCAAGTCATCCAGACCCGCCCGCCACCCCACGACCTCATCGATCAACACAAGCGCGACTCGTCCGCCCCCGAATTACCGAGACAGGCAAAACTGCGATCACCCAACCCATCGCACATGAGCATTGTCACGCGCAGATGCGCAGCCTGCGTTGCGCAGGCGTCGATCATGCCAAGGAGCTGCCGCAGCTACAGATCAGGCAAGTTTAGCTGCGGCATTAGACTCAGAGGAGCCATTTCAGCACCTGCTGACTCGCGACGGGCAGGTTGTGCATGACGATCATATCATCGACTGGGTGTACCGGCACCGTGCCCAGTTCTTTAGCCTCCCACAGTTCTTGGTTGGGCGGAACGTCGCGGGTCAACGGGCTTTGGATGTAGAAGATGCGATCGTTTCCATGAGCGCGAGCCAGGATCGGCGCGGTGATCGTTCCAATACCGTCGATCTCGACAGGTTCGTTCTTCCTGAACTCGATTTCTCCGATATCCCGGCTCTGCAGGTCGGCCAGAAGCTTGTCGATCGACTGGTTTACCCGCACGTCGTCAAGTGCCGGCATCGTGCCGTTCAGGACGTACTTCAGCAAGGCCGCGCCAATTCTTCGGTCGAGCAGGCCGTGCTCGAATCGGTTGCGGAAGCTCCGCAGACACCGATAGCAGGACGCGTCACAGTCCGCTGGGCACTTCTCCAAACGATCGAGTGCCTTCTCGAAGATCGATCGGCCGTATCCGTGGACTCGGCGGGTGAACCCAGCACCGCCCGCCAAGGTGTCGTAGAGATAGATTTCAGCCTCGAGGCCGTCGTTGCCGGCTTTAGTTAGCGCAGGACGCCATTCAGCTTGAAGCTCAGTAGCATCGACATCGAGTTCACCGGTTGCCGCAAGCGTTAGGGCTTCAGCAATCGTTCGCAGCGCTACTTGGGTCGACAGCAGTTCTGGTCGCAGAGTAATCGGCTGCTTGACCTGGAGCCGAACCAGCAGCACGTCGGAGATGAAATCGGTGCCAAGAACCAGGCCGCGCGATGATGCCGACCCCTGACAGTCCGGCTCGCGCTCGTCCGGATATGGCTTGGGATGAGTACCAACCACGATGCCGGTCGCGCCCTTCGTGGGCTCGATTATGCCGCAACGAGTGCAGTAGCTGTAGCCCTCGCTTTTCGGCCCAGTATTGGTGACCAAGAGAGTATCGCGACGGTAGGTCTGCTCGAGGCGATCCGTGACTTGGTCCCAGGCGTCCTCCTCCTCTGGCCCCTCCGCGACCAATTTGGCCCTTGTTGCGTAACTGTTTGCCGGTGCGTCGTCTGGGCTCGTGCCGGGCTCTTCGCTCGCACGGTGAGCAAATCCAGGGGGACGCATCCAGTTCATCGCCTTGCCAAACTTGCCTGCAGCACCGCAGGCCGGACAATCACGTTCTTCACCGCGTTCCGCTTGGTCATACGGGAAGTGCTTTGCGTAATGGCAGACTTGGCACTCAAAGTAGAGCCAGCGGTCACGCCACGCCTGAAAAAGGTCCTTACGGATGGGCGCATATATTGCGCCCGAAGTCCACTCCTTGTTGTCGATCCACACAACCTTGCCCGGGGCGTATTGGCTGAGCGCGATCGGCAATCCCTGGCTGGGTTCGTAGCGGAACACTGTGTGGAACGGCTCTGACTTGTCCCGGTCGAAGACATGGAATGAGACCACGTCCGTGGGAAAGGCATACCGCGGCAGCACCCCTTTGTAGAGCAGTCGATCGAGCAGGTTTTTCTGGCTGCGCTGTTCGGTCGGCATTACCGACTCGTCTTCGGCGGGGCCACCATCTTCGGCCGCCTGTTCCGCTGGTGCTGCGTCTCCGGCTTCGGCCCGCGCTAGGCTGCCATCGGCCTCAAGGTTGAGAGCCGCGTCGATATCTTCAAGTGTCCTGGTGACCAGGCCATCGAGGACAGCTTCGCGGTCAGTCGGCATCAGTTCGGACGGTAGCCAAGAGTCGACGTCGCGGCGCAGGACCGCTTCATGCTGCTTCAACCAATCCTCGAAATCAGTGCGGTTGAGCGGCGAGGTTGTCCCGGCGAACCCGCGCACCGTGCCCAGCACCTCGAACAATTGCGGTTGATCCTCGGGATCGATGGTGGGTAGTCGATCTTGGTTGTAGCGCTGCAGTAGATAGGCAGTGACGTGGCGCCGCGCAATCTCATCGTTGTCTAGTGTCAGGACTGGGTCGTCGACCTGTCCGCGGATCATAAGGGCGGGGTTGCGAAAATAGTGATCGTCGTGGGTGTCGGCGCTGCCGAACGCGATCACCGTTGCCACCGCGTTCCCGCGACGTCCCGCGCGGCCAGCGCGCTGCTGATAGTTGGCACGTGAGGGCGGCATGTTCCGCAGCGCGACGCCGGAAAGGTTGCCGATGTCGATGCCGACCTCCATTGTGGTCGTACATGACAGCACGTCGATGGCGGCCCGCTCCGGCTCGCCCGGTCGAGGTAGGCCTACGTTCACGTCCTGGAACAACAACTCGTACTCCTCGGCACGTGAAAAAACAGCGTCGGAATGCGAAGCGTTAAGCTGGGCGGTGTGCTCGGCAGCGATGATGCTCATGGGTGGATCGGGCGGCGTCTGCAGGGCGCGCGAGGTGCTGGCCCGATAGTAGCCCTTGCGCGCCTGGAAGACTCCGTCAGTCTCTGGGTCGAGAGTGCGAACTTTGTTGGTGCCGCAATTGATGCATTTTTCCGATCCGGGAAATGGGCGCTGTGTGAACCGGCAGCGTTCGCAGTATCCCCACTGGCCGCCAGTCTCGAGTGCGACGTTGCCAGCAAGCAAACGGAACTTCTGACCGGTGCGCTCGCAGAATCTGCTCTGAAGAGTCGGGAGCCAGCTCTGCTTGAACGTCTTTTTTGATGCGGGCGTGCCAAGCCAACGCTCGATCGCCTGGAAGCTTCCCGAGTGCGGTTTGACTCCGCCCTTCTGGCGCCACCATTCCTCGGTCATCGATGGGAACCAGATGCCGCGGGCGGGAGTGCCCCACTGCGCTAACCACATCCGCAGCAGAGCAAGCCTCTCGTCCTCGGTGGCCGCGATGCCGTCGATACGCGGAAGTTCTGCGAGCAAGTCACCGGTTAGGCTCGCCTTCTCTCGCAGTGATGCTAGCCCGAGCGATGTTAGACCGTAGTACTTATCGGTAAGGGTTGCGTATATAGCGCGTAGCAAGGCCTGCGGTGGAACTGTCGTCAGCATAAGAAGTTCCAACGTCGCAGGGAGGTTACCGGTCAGGGCACCCTTATCGATGGCCTTGCCGACATCTTTGAGGACGTGGAGTGACTCAGCCTGTCGGAGCTCGGGTCGCAGCCGAACTTTGAGCTCCTTGGCGCCGGCCAGCACGGCGAGGTAGAGCCGTTCCAGGCTCAACTGCGGCCCGATGCCCGGCTGTGCTGCGAGGTCAGTCCACCCTCGAAGAATTAACGGACGAATGACGTCCCGCATAGAGTAAGCCTGCAAATTCGGTGCCAACCGTGCTGCAACCTGGCGCGAGTCGGAGAACGCTAGTACTTTGCGACCGCGCAAGGGCGCGAAATCAGTGTATGGCGCGCTCGGGGGCTGCACCTCGATCTGCCGGGCGACGAGGGCCTGGAAAGGCTGGTCGCCTTTGGTCTGATGGTCCTGGACGGACGAGCGGCCGAAACCGGCAAGTTGGCCACAGACGCCGCAGGGTTTGAACTCTCCGTTCGCCTCAGCCTGGTCATCACCGTCGTCATCGCCGTCGTCGCTCGTCACGGTCTCGCCGCTCCGCAGCTTTGGGATAAACACGACTCGCCCGCGAGTCGGAGCCTTCGACGGGTTAAGGCAGCCCGTCACGAGGTCTATCTCGGCGACTTGCACCTGACCGGCAGTGGGCTCCTCGAGGAGTAGATCGAGTGCGAATAGCTCCGGGATCGAGCCGGCGGTGCTGTGGAATGCGCCCCCTTGCTCGTGCCAAAGGAACGATGGGTCCGCCAAGTCGTCGGTGTAACCGCGGGCATACGCTGAGCCACAGTGGCGGCATGTGTAGAACTCGAATACCCGAGCGCCGCAGTCGCAAGTCGCTCGAGGCTGAGCGTAAAGCTTCCCGATCGGCCCCAACCCGGGCGGCGGCAAGGTACCTCGGTTGACGGCGCCGCACTCAGAGTCGAGGCACGCCCATAGTCCGGGAAGCCCACGGAAGAAGGCGTGAATACGGCAAGGGAGCAGGCCTGGCTCATCAGCTGTTCGTCTCGCGGCACTTCCTAGGGCGACGAGCGTCGTCACAGCTTGGTCGGCGACGGAGGGCTTGACACCAGGGAAGATCGCCTGACCAAGCTCGCTTACCGGCTGCGCCTTCTGCATGGTCTCGTTGACAAGGAGGCTCATCGGTCCAAACGATGCAAGCGTTTCGTCGAGTAGCGCACCGATGCCGCGATCATCGTCGTGAACTCCCCGATACGTCAGCAGATCAGTGATTGCCTCGGTACGGTCTGCATCGGTCTCGCCGTTATAGAAGTCCTCGAGCGGAACGGCTGCGAGCGTTATCGCATCCGTATCGGTGCCAGTGCTGGCGCCAGCCCGGAGGGCCCACTTGCTAGTAACGGTGCGGAAGTCGCTCACGTCCTTGCCGGCGAGCTGGGCCGCGAAGTCGCGGGCGTAGTCAGGACTCGTAAAGCTAGCACTGGTACAGATTACCTGGAGCCGCTCTGGTGGAATTCCTAGCCGAGAGCGGAGCCGACGCAATAGCAGAGCAACCTCTGCCCCTGCTGCCCCACGGTAGAGGTGCGCCTCGTCTACGATCAGAAGGAACTTCTCGTCCGGGTTCTTGCCCAGCCACTGGCGTGTGGCATCGAAGATGGGCCGTTCGAGCGGCCGCATCAACATGTACTCGAGCATCGAGTAGTTGGTGATGAGAGCGTCCGGCGGCGCGGTAATCACCTCATGGCGCGTCAGCAACTCCGGGTCGTCGGCCTGCGTGACCGCCCGGAGGAAGTTTCCATGCGTGTCCTGCCAGCGGGAGCCCTTGGGGCCGTACCAGGCCTTGAGGTCCGGCTTGGCCGGCCATTTGCCCCTCGCTTCGAGCTTCCCCCTAAGCGCCCTTGCTTGCTGATGCCAGGGTGATGTCGGGTCGTCGGCCTGGTCGATAAGGGACACATAGAATTCTTCGATTGAGTTGAGGCGCTGCTGATCCTTCTTCGCCGTGCGGACGCCCGGGTACAGAGTGCGGCTGGTGTAACGCGCGAATCGCGCCGGCCGACCCGCCCACGCGTCGAACTGGGTCGTTACCCGCGGGTCGCCGAGCAGGAGCCGTAGACGACCGAGTTGATCGTTCACCAGCGCGTTCATCGGGTATAGGATCAAGGCGCGGACGGCAGGCGCTTTAAACGATGATGGCCTATGTGCGGCCTCGGCCGCAAACTTAGCCAGCATCGGCAAGAGGAATGACTCAGTCTTGCCGGAGCCGGTACCGGTCGTGATCGCGAGGCTCATGCCGTCGCGCGAGGTCCACTCCAGCGCCTCAGCCTGGTGAGTGTATGGCGGGTCATGGAGCAGCCGATCGAGATTGCCAGCCTTCGTGGTCAGCATGCCGAAGAGTTGGTGTACTGCAGGATCAAGATCCAAATCGGCGAAACGCCGATTCGTCTGGTACCTCGGCGTGCTCTCGATGAAAGGTTCCTTAAACAGTACGCCCTCAGTTTCCAGCAACTGGCGACGCTGCTCGATGATTACGGCGTGACCGACGTGATACGTCGCCTCTATGTAGTCCCTTAGCGCCGTTTGGATCTCAGCGATCGTCTCGGCAATGGTGGGCGCTTCAGACCCCACTTGTTTCCTCCTCTTGAGCCATCCACAGCATGTCTGCTAGAAATGCCGCAACGTCGCCAGTGGCAGAATGCGGAACTCGATAGGAGAACAAAGCTCCTGGCGTCTTGCCGAGTGATAGGCCAACCAACTGCATGTAACGCTCGGCGAATCCTGGCAACGGCGAGAAGAAGTCGAAGATGGCGTCAGGGGTGGCGCCTCGCCGAATTCGGAATAGCTGTCGGACGCCGGCTAGCGCATCGGCGGCGGCTTGGTACCGCCACGCTTCGTCGCGTCCGGAAGCGAGAGGATCGTCAACTGGCAGTTCGATGAGGCGCTGAGCGACACCCGCCTGGAGGCGAAGCAGGCACCACAGGTCGGCGCCATAGGCCTGTGGCCGGCGCGCGATGAAATCGTGTGCGTCAGAGGGCGCTGGCGACCGCCAGCGACCCCGGTAGTAGCGGACGGACGACGACGGATCAAGTATCGAAAGGCCATCGAGCTGGCCGGATTGGCCTGCGGCGTCGAGGCGCGCGCGGTACCGGCCGACCAATTCCGCTGGCGGTTCCGATGCCGGACTAGCCACCCAGCGGTCCTTCGGAAGGGACTGAAGTCCGAGCGTCGCGAGTCTCGGTCTAGCATTCGAAGGATCGAGTTTCAAGACACGTGTGTGGTTCTCGTAGTCGATGTTGAGCGCGAGTTCGTCCTCGATAAGCGGTGCACCGTACGGCCGGATGCCCATAAGCAGGTAAGTGCCGGGTACGCGCTCGATGTACGACGGAGGCGCTAGGTAGAGCAGCCGCGTCGATCTGCCACTGTCACGCCGCAGCTCAAGCAGATCACCGGATGCCACCAATAATTCAAGAACGTCAACCACATCGTCGCGGCCAAGCTCGCAGGCACTCACTGGGCGGATCGCGTCAAGTACGGCGTCGATCAGGCGGCTGGGACTCGTTGGACACATGAAAGACGCGGCTCGGCGCAGCGATGCCGCTACTCCCTCGCGCGACCCAAGATCGACGCTCTCTGCGTCCATTCTTAGCGTCGCAATAGCGATGCGCGACGCTTCATCAGGAGACAATCTGGTGAGTTTCACTAATACTCCCACCGCACACCAGCGGCGTCGCTAAGCGCGTGAGTTCCGAGTACGGCGAAGCGTGCTGCTCGGTAGAGTATCGGCGACTTGAGCACGCACTCGAGAATGAACTCTGCCTCCGATGTTTCCCACTCCGTTATGTAACCTGGGCGACCTGCGAGCATGAGAAGAAGACGGGGCGTTGTTGGCCGTCCGGCGATGCCGTAGCCGTCGAGATGTGGCATGATGACCTGTTCGAAGCCGGACAGTAAACTATTGGGCGTGAGCCATTTGTAAAGGTTTAGGGCAATGGTAGAAGCGATCGCCTTTTGCGGGCCGCTGACGCCGACGGCGTCCTGCATGGCTTGGAGGTGGTCGGCAGGTTCGCTAGCCGCGGCGATTCGCCACTCTAGCCGAGCCCAGTAGCCGCCGCCGATAGCGGCGCCAATCGATCGGGCGATCGCGTCCCCGACCATCTGCTGCTCGTACGCCGCGAAGATATCCGCCGGGAGATCAGCGTTTAGCCACCGTTGGTGTGCTCGGGCGAGGTGAAGGATCGCATTAGCTGACCGTGTAGGAGACGGAATTGCCGGTTGCGCAGGAGGTAGCCGAAGGACCGCGTTAGGATTCGTCGGCAGGACGATAGCGGCGGCCACATCACCCGACCTTGCGATCGCTAGGCCACCTCGGGCGGGAACGCCGAACGGTTCAGCAGGCGCCTTGGGAATGGGGACCAGCGGCGCCTCGATGTCGAAGACCTCGACCGTGGTGCCTCCCCCGTCGGTGCGGTCGATCAGGCTCGCAACGACCTGACCATCGTGCGACCGCGCGAAGCGCCAACGAAGTGCCTGGAAACCGCGTTCGCAGGTTAACGTCGCAAACCCGATTCCGTCTCGCCGCACAGTGACGACGCATGACTCGGACTGGTCGTATGCATTCCTGAAGCGTCGGTCAGTTCGGATTGCCTTCGCCGTCGCCTTCCACGAGGCCTCATCGACAGGTAGGCGAACCGACCGCTTCAGTTCGGCCACGGCTCTGTCGTCACTGCCGCGTAGCGTTATGAGCAATTCTGCACTGCTCCCGGACGGCCCGTCGATCGTGACAGTTGCGCGATCATCCCAAAGTTCACTCAACGTTGGGCGGGCGGGAGCGGTTAGCATGCGGATACCCTCACCCACTGAAGCAACTTCGGGACGTACCTGCGGATCACGGATCGTAACTTCGAGCGAGCCTGCGGCGAGTTTCCGGCCGCCCTCGCCAAGCAGCACGACGCTGAGATCATGAGTGCCAACACTCAGGTTGTGTAGAGAAAACAGTAGTTCCAATTCACCGAGCGCCCAGTCGAGGAAGTAGGTGACGCCGTCGACAGTCACCCGGCAACGCTGCGGAAGTAGATCAGACCTGACACCGAGCATGGCCGGCTCGCCCGCGAGCCACTCGACCTCGCCGTCCCCAGTCCAAGCGCTCGCAACGACCCCTACCGGGCGGATGTCGACGTGTGACGCGACGGTGATACCGCTGGCATTTAGCGCAATCGCGTCAGACTCATTGATTTGCTCGGGAATCGATAGCTCGTACGCGTTGACCCCCTGCACGTCGATTGCGACCTGTGCACACCACGGGACGACGGGCGGCGTTGCGGCCTGAAGCATGACCAGAACATACCGGTGACCAGGACGTACGAATTTACCCTTGACCTCAAGCGCGACACCGCCGCTCTGGCGGCGAAATAGCCAGTACGGTCCGCTGGTGATGACGCACTGATCAGCCAACAATAGATTGGTCTTCTCGTCGCCACGCTCCAGCTGAAGGAATGGCCGGTCGGGCTGCGGCCACCTGGCGAGCCTGACGTCCTGACCGCTGTAAAGCAGGGCGCTCGGCGGTACAGCCCGGGCTGCCCCGTTTACGGTGCCCCGCGATGATCGGAGTTGCTCGTACACAGCCGGCAGTCCGGCGCCAAGAGAGGTCAGGTCGGGCAACTCCGCATAGGCGGTCCAAGCAGCCTCGAGCCGCAGAAACAGGAGCGGATCAGTCGCTCGCGAGACGACTTTGGTTCTAGTCTGCCCGGTCGTGTCGGCCCTTTGTCGCTGGAAGCCACGCACGCAGCTCGCACTTCTCTGAGCCGACTTAAGCCAATGACGGGCTTGCCGCTCTTCGGACAAGCTATCGACAATCCGCTTCAATGTCGACGGCAGTAGGTAGGGCGTTTGCTCCTCATCGCCTGACAGCAGCGCAGCGGCGACTTGGCCGACGAGGGTTCTATTCTCGCAGAAGATCCTGAACCTCTCCGTGTAGTTTGAGGCCCGACGAGCCAACCGTGCGCCGAGGTTGGCCGGATCATCCAGCAAATCAGATGTGAGTGCGTCCCTAAATTCAAACAACAACTGGGCGAGCTGGCGTTGCAAGTAGGTCGGCAAGACCGCGTGGGTGATTGGCCAAGCGATAATCGTGAAGTTGGACGCAAAGGCCCCGGTTGGCACAGCGCCGCCATAGTCGGTCCCGAACTTCTGGAAGCAGGTTTTCAGCCATGGGCGTTGGTCACCGCGCCATCCTGGGGTCGACCGTTCGAAGCTTGGCCAGTACTCATCGCCGACGTAGCGGTATCCAGATTCGGCAGCGTAGACGACGAACGGTAGCCACCATTGGCGCTGAGCGGCACCCAGGCCCTTCCGTACCTCGAGACGGACGGTGGACGTCAGAAGGTCGAGTTCGTCTCCAGCTAGGTCGTGTTCCAGTGCGAAAACTGGTGAAGTATGCTTGAACTGCCGCCTCGATTGGTGTAACTCTGAAAACTTGGTGTGCAGCGACTCGTGCAAGTATTGCAGTAGCTCCGCGGTGCTACTTGACTCGATGCTGTACATAGCTGCCGCAGCCTCCCTGCAACTCCTCGAACTAACTAAGGGTTAGCAGTGCAGTTATCGCTAAGCTTTCGCTTTCTACTAAGAAATTCATGTCAGCTCGGTCTCTGCGGCGCCTGAAGAAGTTGCGGATCGGATATTTATTAAGTCGTCATCGCGCGTCGGACTGAGTAGTGGGGCAGCGACAGTGGCGAGTTCGGCTAGGAGGAACCGAGCATTGCCATTTCCGGCACCGGTGCGGGTGTCGAAAGAGCATCGCACGCTTCGCGATCCATTGCCGATTTGCACTTTGACGCTAGCAACGAAGCCGTTGCTGAGGAGAGCGGCGATGGCGCCCAAGAAGTCGTCTTGGGCTACGTCAGGTCGTTCAATCGAGGCATAGGTCACGGTGGCATCGCCGTTCGATAGACGTACCTCGGCAACGTCGACTCCCGCGGTGTCTGCTCGCCTCTTGAGTTCTGCAGCTGATACCGTCTGATAAATCGAATTGTTTTCGGGTAGTTCCATCACCGACCGTGGCGCGAAATGTATGCGATAGCGAGGTAAATGTAGCGTGAGAGTGCTCGACGTGATTGACCAGCGTGGCGGGGCACTCGTCGAATGCTCCGAAGCCGCGATCAGGCGACAGGCCTTGGCGGTTAGGCGATGTGCACTGTATTTCAACAGTCGTTGAAGATTTGCGTTGGGTGGAAAGTCGATTAGTTGGCAGAGCCGCGAAGTAGTAAGACTTAGACCAAGGCGGCTCCAGAAGGCGTCGTCCTCAAGGTCAGGCAGTTCAAGAACAAAGCGCAATGCTTCTTCGTCCAAGCTGGCCGTCGCGTCGTTGTCACCGGGAAATTCACTCGGGGGGGCGCCCGAGCCAATCCACAGCGCGTGAAGCAGGCGGTTCAGCTGGGATGCGCGGTGTGAGTCGAGATTGCGTTCACTCGCGTCTAGGGCTGTGCTGGTGGCTTCATAGGCGGCATTGCGTGCCCCGGAGAAGCCGGCCGCAACTTGACTGCTAATCTCACGGGCCCGGCGGGTCGTAATGACCCCACGCCCACCTTGAAGTATCGCGTGAGTGAGCAGCCCTACGACTGGCGCGGCATCGCGTCCTTCGGCGAAAACCTCTAATCCGTATGGATCGGCGACAAGGGTCCGGCTTTCTCGAGTACGTTCATTCAGCGCAGAGGCATCTGCGTCTTCCTGTTCGCGCATTGGAACCAGCGGCATAAGGATAGGTTTATCGCCAGCGAGAAGGTCGACATCACGAAGAAGGTCTTCAATGCGATACGAGGTTCGTAGGAAAACGCGGCGTTTCTCGGTCTGGCCCGGCCAAGATAGAATGAGATCCGGCACGAATGAATGGTTGAAGTGGTCAGTGGTGTCGACCCTCATTCGACTGTCGGCGGCGCGTAGATTGTCCGCAACTGCTGCCTTGATAGCGCCGATCCGTTCCGAGGGACTTTGGCCCACCAGGGCGGCTATGGCGTCACCGAACTGGCTCACATCAGTCCCTTCTCGATACGCGAAGACACGATCAGGGCGCGATCCTGGTCAGATATTAGAAGTTGTTCCTGCTTTTCAGAAAGCACGACTAGCCAGAGGCGATTTTTAAGCTCGTCTATGAGGGAGTTGTCGACGTGTGTCCGGGCTTCGATCTCGTCATCGACGCCGAACAGTCGCCGACGGTTAGCAACACATCCCTTGATGATCGCGTCCGGGTCGCGCAGCTGAGTCCAGGTCTTTATGCGAAACGGGTGCCACGTTAGAAACATGAATTGATTCGCCCAACGGGTATTGTCCCGCCAGGTGAGGTAGCATTTTGCAAGAAAGTCGTCATAGTCGTTGCCGAGGTTGTCGCCTGAGTAGTTCTTGACTTCCGCCATGAATGAATGGTTGTCAAAAGGTTGTCCGTAAAGAAATCCCCCGACATCGAAAGAGTAAGGCTCTTGGCCGGCGTGCGGCCAATGAAACTCGAGTCGGCCGCCGGCTACTTCGTCTTCGTTCGTCCATGACGCACGAGTCCGGGTGGTCGCGTCGAGCCAGCGCTTGGCGCGCTGCGCCCCGTCAGCACCTTTTTTGTGCATCGCTTCGCCGGGCATGGAGGGAGGTTACCGTGCAACAGGGAGCGACCACAGCTATGGTGCTCCACTGATTATGTGCTGGTGCCCAAGTGGCCCCTGCCTGCGCCCTGCGCCGCTACTGCAGAGGCTTAGGTGACGACCGTGGAGGACCAGCAGCAGCCTGATCGCGGCCCTTCCTCAAGTGGCAGATGACGATTGAGGCGCCACGGTTTCAGGACCAGCGCGTCCGGCAGGGCTATGCCGTGTCTGGTTTGTGCCTAACTGTGCAGACGCGCCCTTGCTGGGTTGTTCGGCATGGAATCGGTCGCTCAATGGTCATCGAGGACCCGAGGCGTCGGTTGCCGTCAGAAACGGGTCATGCTCGCGTCGCCTTGACCGATGGGCCGTCAGGGACAGGGCGTAGATCGACCCGCGTCTCTTCTGCGCCATGATGTGGTCGTCGATCTGGTGTTTTGGCTGGAATTTTCGTCGGTACGCGCCGCGCTGACTTCGCCGGGAGGCGCGCAGCCCGCTGAATTCTGCAAGCATCCGCTCCGACTGAGTGTGACCCTGAGTGGCGGCTGAAGCTCCTCGGGCGGCCTGCGGACACCGAACAGCCTGGCGTGGAGTACCAAGTCAGTGCTATTCGGTGTTGGATGGTGCTGGTTGTTGCTCCGACACGAAGTGACTCGTAGTGCGCCGATACTGGTGGACGAGTCCTGCGCGGGGGTCTGGGGAAATCCTGGTGCGAGGGTCAGACCAGCGAGTTTTACCAGCTAAGAAGCCATGCCCTCGTTGTTCACCCAGATCTACGAGGGCACCAACCAGGTGCAGCGGATCGTCATGGCCCGTCAACTCCTCGCCAACGTCGTCTAGGCCCTGCCTCGGGTCCCTGGCCGGCCTGTCCGCGCCTCGGCCTGTCCGCGCCTCGGCCTGTCCGCGCCCCGGCCTGTCCGCGCCTCGGCCTGTCCGCGCCCCGGCCTGTCCGCCCCCGGCCCGTCCACGCCCCGGCCGCCGCGCCCCGACGCGGCGTTCGGGGGCGCTGTCGATCCGTCCCACGACGGTCGCCGGTGCGGCCGGTCATCCGATCGCCGTTCGCAACGCGGCGCCCAGCCCGGCCGTCTCGATCCCGGCGGAGTCCAGCAGGGCCCGGTGCGGGTTGCCGACCGGGGTCGGCTTGCCGACGGCGTAGCCCTGGGCGAAGTCCACCCCGTAGTCGCGCAGCAGGCGCAGGGTGGCCTCGCTCTGGACGAACTCGGCGGCGGTCCGGATCCCCAACCCCCGGCACATGTCGACGAAGGACTGGACGATCACCTGGTCGGGACGGGACTCCTCGATCTTGCTGATGAAGTCGCCGTCGATCTTCACCAGGTCGATCGGGAAGTACTTCAGGTGGGTGAACGTGCCGTATCCGGAGCCGAAGTCGTCCAGGGCCAGCCGACAGCCGATGTCCCGGATTCCGCAGGCGAAGTCGATCGCCTGCGTCAGGTTGCCGATCAGCGCCGTCTCGGTGATCTCGAAGGTGACCTGGGAGGGGTCGATGGCGTGCCGCTTCATGACCTCGTGGACATGCTCCAACAGGTGCGGATCGCCGAGCGACCGGCCCGACACGTTCACCTGGTAGTGCGAGGTTCGTGGTCCGTGGGCGATCAGCTCCATGGTGTGGTCGATGACCCAGCGGTCTATCGGCCAGATCTCGTCGACCCGTTCGGCGACGTCCAGGAACGCCGACGGCGGTACCGGCTGGCCCGTGCCGTCGAGGACGCGGAGCAGGATCTCCTGGCGGGTGATCTGGTTGAGGCTGAGGTCGAGAATCGGCTGGGCGTAGAGCGTGAAACTGTTGCCGGCGACCGCCGCCCGGATTCGGCTCCGGCAGGTCTCCTGCCGGTCCTCGGGACGGGCCGGCTGTCGCAGCACGGTCAGTGGCACCTGCTCCCGCTTGGCCTGTCGCCACGCGCTCTCCGCGTCCACCAGCAGGTCGAAGCCGCTGCTGTCGTCGCCGTCCTGGTACCGGACGAGACCGCCCCAGGCGTCGAGGCGTACCCGTTCCCGGTCCTGGCCGACGACGAACGAGTGACCGCGCAGGCTGTCGATGATGCTCTCCGCGATGGTCGTGGCCGACCTCATCGTGGTGTTCTGCAGCAGCACGCCGAACTCGCCCGGGCCGACGAGCCCGCACACGGCGGTCCGGCGGGCCACGTTCTTCACCACACCGGCTATCGCGGCGGCGAGTCGATCCTGGGTCGCGTGGTCGTGCCCGGAGGTCGGTAGGTTCAGTGGCTCGGCGGCCACCACGAGCAGGGCGCCCGACCCGCCGCGTTGGGTCCGGTCGACCTCGTCGGCGAAGCGGGGGCGGGTCAGCAGGCCGGTGGCCGGGTCGCGGCTGATCAGTTCGGTGCGTGCGGTCTCGCACCGGCGGGCGAGCCGATCCCGCTCCTGGCGGGCCAGCTCCAGGTCGGTCACGTCCTGACCGGTGCCGATGATGCCGTGCGGCCGGTCGAACCGGTCGATCAGGACCTCGATGTAGCAGTGCACGTACCTGGTCGCTCCGTCCGGTCGGACCACCCGGTACGTCGTCTCCTTGACCGTCTGCTCCCGCCACGCCAGGTGGATGGTCCGACGAACGGCCTGTGCGTCCTCGGGATGGACCAGCTCGAAGAGCAGATCGGCGGAGGGCCGGATCGTGCCGGGGGCGCAGCCGAGGATCAGCGACATCTCGTCGGACCAGGAGATCTCTCCGGTGGCGGAGATCCAGGTGATGGTGCCCAACTTCGCCAGCTGGGCCGCGCGGGCGATCCGCGCGGCCTCGTCGGCGTCGGCGTCGGCGTTCAGCGGGTCGTGCGGGTCGACATCCACGACGAGATCCCGCCCGGCCGTCACGGCGTGGGCGTAGGCCTGCTGGATCTGCCGGCTGGCGCGTCGGGCGCGCGCGCGTTCGAGGGGGGTGGGAGCACGTTCGGCCGCGAGTGCCAGGACGTCGTCGAGGTTCACGATGGCCTCCCCGTGGGCTTGTTGAAACCGGCCTGTTCCGCGAGGCGCTGCAGATGCTGACGCGCCTGCTGCTTGTAGGCGCGAACGGTGGTGTGGGCGAGACCCAGCATCCTGGCGATGTCGAGGTCCCGCCAGCCGTCGAAGAAGAGGACGAACACCTCCGCCTGCCGGGGCGGCAGTTGCTGCAGCCACGCGACGAGCAACTCGTCCGCCTCCCGAGGGTCGGTCGGCTGGGTGAGGAACTCGGGAGGCACCTCGTCCAGGTTCGTCGTGGTGGTGCTGGTCCGGGTTCGCCGGCTCTGCTGCCCCTGGAGCTTGTGCCGCGCCGTCTTGAGTACCCAGGCCAGGGGCTTCTCGAAGGTGCGGATCTGCGCCCACTTGGCCCGAGTGGTGATGAATGTCTCCTGGACCGCCTCGTCCACGAGGTCCCGATTGGCGCAGCGGGCCCGCAGGAAGCGCTCGACCCGCAGGAAGTTGTCGTCGCAGAAGGCCGTGAAGGACGCCTCCAGCTCGGCCGGGGTGGGTTCGGGCGAGCGGGTTGCGGCGCGGGCCGCGGCAGAACTGTTCCGGTTCACGCCGCCTCCTCGTCGCTGGTCTGTCGAGGTCCACGTAGCTCCACGACGCGGTGACCGTCACGGTCGCGCTCGTCGACAGTGATGTTCTCGTGGCGACCGCTGACCAGGGTGATCAAGCCCGCCGCCCGGGCCGCTGTCCGTGCGGACAGCTCCCGCTCCGCGTGGAGCCGGGTGCGGTGCCGGAGGTAGGCGCGGACCAGCCCGATCACCGCCCCGGCCACCAGTCCCAGAACCACTGCGGTCGAGCTGTCGGGAACAAGCCCTCGCAATTGATCGATCATCCTCGCCTCACGCATCCGTAGTGGCCTTTCCGCATATAACTCTCTGTGGAAGGGCGGAATGTAGATGGGGATGCTCGTGGAATCTGTGTGCATGATCGACTCATGGCCCTGAGCTGTTACTATTCCACCGTTCGGCCACAATAGAGGGTCCGTTCGGGCGCGTGACGGCGGAAACGCGAATATAGCGCTCTGTAGTCGAGCTGCGGCTGATGGTGCTCGACCGAAAATGGGATTTGCATTGAGCGAAAATCGCGACTCGGTTGATCCCGATGCCTTCCCCGACTCGGGGCGACTACCCGGTCGAGCGGACGCTGCGGGACGCCCGGATCACCCAGATCTACGAGGACACCAACCAGGTGCAGTGGATTTGTCATGGCGCGGCAACTCCTGAAGGGCTGACAGCGCCGGTCAGCCGGCCCGGCGATGCGGTACGCGGTTGTTCGGCGTTGTGCGGGATTGATTGACCGGTGCCGTCGTCAGCGGCGATCAACTTCGCTCTTCCGTAGAAGTTGACGGCGGGACGGCTCTCAACCAACCCCGTCCCGGAGGAGTGGAAGTCATGATGCTGCGCAAGGCGTTCGGAGCGCTGCTGGCGTTGCTGACCTTCGGCACGGTCCTGGTCGTCACGGCAGCCCCGTCGCAGGCGGCGGTGGCCTGCTCGGGCACGGTCACCTACAGCTACGCGTACCCGCCGAGCAAGCCCGTTGCCGAGCTGGTCATCTACTACAACAGCACCAACGGCGGCACGAACAGCGCCTGCATGTACCACCGCGGCGCGGCGTACGGCTCCTCGGCGCGGACCTCCGTGCAGATCGCCCGGTGCGCGGAGACCTCCGGCACCGGCTCGTGCACCGCCACCGCGATCTCCACCAAGGACAACGCCGACTACCTGTACTACGCCGGTCCGCGCGGAGTGACCGGCACGGCGAACAACTGCGTCGACGCGTACGGCGAGATGGACTGGGCCGGCACCACCTACTGGATCCACTCCGGTCGCCAGGGCTGTTGAGTTCGGTGACGCCGAACCGGTGGCCCGGTGGGATCCGTCCCGCCGGGCCACCGGTGACGTCCGTCCGCGTACGCCCCCTCAGGGGTAGAGGCAGGCGGTACGGCGGGCGGCGAGCCTCTGGTCGGCGGCGAGCGGCAGGGCCTCGGCGGTGCTGGAGCCGTCGGGGCGGGCCACCCGCACGTCGAGCACGTCGGTCGGCGCGCCACCGCCGAGACAGGCGACCGCGGCCACCGGGATCTCAGCAGTGGATCCGGGTTGCACGGACCGGCGGTCGAGCTTCCAGACGAGGTCGAACGGCGGGGCGGCCAATCCGGTCATTCCGATCTGGTGCCAGCGGCGCTCCGCCGGCAGCGCGGGGTCGTCCGCGTAGTAGGCGGCGAAGCCGACGATCTCCACGTGCGTGCCGGTCGCGCTGAGCCGCCACCCACCCGGGCCGGTCAGATCGGGGGCGATCGCCAGGGCGATCGCGGCCGGCCCGGGTAGGTCGCCCCGGCAGCGGGACGGTTCCACGCCCGGGGGCGGGTTGCCGTGCACCACCCCGGACGCGATCAGCCCACCGTCGGCCAGGGTGAACCAGCGGATGTCGGGGGTCTGGGAGGTGGAGTCGGCGATCCGCTCACCCAGGCAGTAGCCGGTGAGCCCGATCACGCAGCCGGGCGGAATGGTGTAGAGGATGCCCTGGTCGCGGCGGGGCTCGGCCCGGACATGCACGCCACTGCCGTACGTGACGGCGGTGAAGGCGGCGTCCGTGGTGGTCGCCGGGCAGGCTGTGGTGGTCGTCGTGCCAGCCGCCGCCGTCGCCCCGCTGGCCGGCCATTTCAGCTGGGTCATCGGCACCACGGCGACCGTACCGGCGAGGCCGGCGACCGCCACCGCCGCCAGCACCAGTCGCCGTCGGAGTTTCCGGTGCCGCGGAGGGCTCGCGGGCCGGTCGTGGGTCGGTCCGGCTGCGCCGCTGGCGCCGGTTGGCTCAGCAGTAGCCGGGGCGGGTATATCCCCGGCAGTCACCGCGGATGGTGACTCCGCGAGGGGCGCGGCGATCGGTTCGGCCGGTATTTCTGCCCTCGCCGGGTGGGCTGGTGCGCCGGGCCGCAGCTCCTCGTCCAGTTCGAGCCAACGCTGCCTCCATTGGGCGGTGTCTCCGCCGCAGGCCCCGACGTACGCGAGCAGCACGTCGAGGCTGGGTTGCCGGATTCCGCTGGCCGCGGCGGAGAGGGTCGAGGCGCTGTAGCCGGCGATCTCGGCCAATCGCCGGTAGGTGGGGTTGCCGGCTTCGACACGTAACTTTCGTAGCTCATGGGCGAAAGACGACAACGGTCCAGCGGTCGGATCTACGGGCCGCTCGTGCCGAGCCATGCCGCTCCCTTGTCTCGGTAAGTCGTCCAAAGTAGGGGAATGATATTGAATTCCTCGATCGGCAGACGACGGCTACCAGTGGGCGGGGGTGGCCTGGGCACCGGGGCCTGATCGACCCGGTGCGGGCGTGCTCCCCGGGTACGTGAGCCCCGCGCGGGAATCTTGATCCACCTCCATGGCGTTGCAGCCGGGAGAGTCACCCCGCCCCGGCCTCGTCGACCTCGATGACGGCGCTTCCGCACCCGGAGAGAGATCAAGTTGGCGAAGACCACCCCCGAGCAGGACGCGCTGCCCGGCGACCTGATGACCAACCGCCAACGCACGCAACTCGTGCTCGTGCTCGGTGCGTTGATCGCCATCGGCCCCCTGACCATCGACATGTACCTGCCGGCGCTGCCGGCCATCACGACCGGCCTGCAGACCACCGAGACCGCCGTGCAGTTGACGCTCACCGGCACGTTGGTCGGCCTCGCGCTGGGCCAGTTGCTGATCGGGCCGGTCTCCGACGTGGTCGGCCGACGTCTGCCGCTGCTCGCCGGCCTCGCCGCGCACATCGTGGCGTCCGTGCTGTGCGTCGTCGCGCCCAACATCGCCGTGCTCGGCGCACTACGCGTCCTGCAGGGCCTCGGCGTCGCCGCCGCCACCGTGGTCGCCACGGCCGTCGTCCGCGACCTGTTCAGCGGCGCGTCGTTCGCGCGGATCTTCTCCCGGTTGATGCTGGTCATGGGTCTCGCCCCGGTCCTCGCGCCGACGCTGGGCAGCGGGCTGCTGCGCTGGACCGAGTGGCGCGGCGTGTTCGCGGCGTTGGCCGTACTGGGCGCGTTGCTGATCGTCGTCGCGGCCATGAAGTTGCCGGAGACCCTCGACGTGTCACGCCGCCGGCATGGTGGTGTCGCGGCGACCCTGCGGGACTACCGAGGACTGGTGAGCGATCGGGCCTTCGCCGGTCTGGTGCTGGTCGCCGGGCTGGCCATGGCGTCGCTGTTCGCGTACGTCTCCGGGTCGTCCTTCGTCCTCCAACGGGAGTACGGCCTCGACGAGCAGCAGTTCGGCCTGGCCTTCGGCGCCGGCGCGGTGGGCCTGATCGGGGCCACCCAGTTCAACGTCCGGCTGCTGCGGCGCTACACGCCACAGCAGATCCTCGTCCTGGCCCTGATCGCGGGAACGGCGGCCGGCCTGCTGCTGGTGCTGTTCGCCGCCACCGGCATCGGGGGCCTGGGCACCCTGCTCGCGTCGCTGTGGCTGGTGCTGGCCGCGGCCGGTCTGGCCCTGCCGAACGCGCCCGCGCTGGCGATGAGCCGGCACAGCGAGGCGGCGGGCACGGCCGCGGCACTGCTCGGTGCCGTCCAGTTCGGTGTCGGCGCGCTGTCCGCGCCCCTGGCCGGCCTGTTCGGGACGGGGAGCGTACCGATGGCGATCGTCATCGCGGGCGGCATGGCCGCAGCGCTGGCGGTCATGATCCTGGTCGTGCCCCGCGCCACCCTCGGCGCGGTCGACCCGGACCTGGCCGTCGCCGTGCACTAGGCAGCGGGTCTGGTCGGGCGGGCCGGGTTTCCGGCCCGCCCGACGGTCAGCGGATCTCGGTGGTGTCCTCGGGCCGCGACTGGCCGCGCGGCGGCGCGGACCACGGCGATTCGCCGCCCACCCGGCGGGGCAGCGGCTCGGTCGGCGTCGGATCGGCCGGGTAGCCCAGGGTGAGCGGTGCGGTGTCGCGCTCCGCCGGCTCGGACGACGACGACGACCAGTCGGTCAGGGTGAAGTCGTCGCCGCGCGGCGCGTCCGTCGGCGCCGGGGTGGTGGCCGGCTCGGTCACCGGCTGCGGCCACCGCCGCCAGCGTTGACCGCTGAACGTCGCCATCAGCAGCAGCAGACCGATCAGGAAGAGCGTGCCGTTCTCGACCGGCAGCCGCAGCGGCAGTGGGTCGCCGAACACCTTCCACTCGTGTGGGATGGCGTCGCGCACCTCGAACGGCGCCACGAACATCCCGATGTACGGGGTGACCAGCAGCAGCCCGGCCACCAGTGGGCCTGCCGGCGAGAAACGCAGTGTGCCGAGCAGCCCGAGCAGGACACCGCCGACGCCGAGGTACACGGCCGGTTCGATCAGGTTGGCGGTGTTGAAGGTGCCGATCTCCACCCAGCGGTCGACCGTCCGGCTCGACCCGTCCTGCCCGAGTGTGACAAGCACCCACGTGATGGGTGCCACCACCAACCCGGCGAGGAAGCTCCAGAGATGTCGCATCCGCGCACCGTACCGTTTCCGGCATGACCGAGCACCTCTCCGCCGCTCCGACCGGCAAGCCGACGTCGTACTCCCGGGTCACCCTCAGCAAGATCATGACTGCGGTGGACGTCAACCTCTACGGAACCGTCCACGGCGGCGTCCTGATGAAGTTCGTCGACGACGTGGCCGGCGCCGCTGCCGCCCGGCACAGCGGCGGGACGGCGGTCACCGCGGCGATCGACGAGATCGTCTTCTCCGAGGCCGTCCGGGTCGGTGACCTGGTGCACGCGCACGCACAGGTCAACTGGACCGGGCAGACCTCGATGGAGGTGGGGGTGCGGGTGGTCGCCGAGCGGTGGGACTCGGCCGAGGACGCGCCGGTCCGGGTCGCCACGGCGTACCTGGTCTTCGTCGGGGTGGACGTCGGCGGCGCGCCGCGCACGGTCCGCCCCGTGCTGCCGGAGACGCCGGACGACGAACGCCGGTACCGGGAGGCGGAGATCCGCCGCGAGCACCGCCTGGCCCGCCGCAAGGCCATCCAGGCGCACCGGGCCGGCTGAGCGTCAGCGTGAAGGAAGGGCCCCTTACTAACGCTCAGCGTTAGTAAGGGGCCCTTCCTTCACCCACATGGGTTGGCGCGGTGGAGTGTGGGCCGGGCACGCGTCGATCGGCCCACCCGGTGCGCAGAATGGCGCTTCGAGGTAGGGCAAGATGGCGCCACGGCCCATGCACAGTGTCGTGCGGCCGGGGGGAGGGTGGAGCAGTGGGAGACGTGCTGTGGACGCCGCCGGCGGACGTGCTCGAGCGGTCCCGCATCGGCGACTACCTGCGCTGGCTGCGGGAACACCGAGGGCTGGACTTCGCCGACTACGACGCGCTCTGGCGCTGGTCCGTCACCGACCTGGACGCCTTCTGGCGTTCCATCTGGGACCACTTCGAGGTCGTCGCGCACACCCCGCCGACCGCCACCCTGGCCGAGCGGGCGATGCCCGGCGCCCGCTGGTTCCCCGACGCCACCCTCAACTACGCCGAGAACGTGCTGCGCATGCCGGGCCGCGCCGACGACGACCCCGTCGTCATCGCGCACGGCCAGACCCGACCGCCGGTCACCCTCACCGCCGCCGAGCTGCGCGAGCAGGTTCGCCGGGTGTCGGCCGGCCTGCGCCGGCTCGGCGTCACCGCCGGGGACCGGGTGGCGGCGTACGCGCCGAACATTCCCGAGACGTACGTCCTGCTGCTCGCCACCGCCAGCCTGGGCGCGATCTTCTCGTCCTGCGCACCCGAATTCGGCACCCGCAGCGTCACCGACCGGTGGCAGCAGATCGAGCCGACGGTGCTGGTCGCCGTGGACGGCTACCGGTACGGCGACAAGCCCGTCGACCGGCGGGCCGAGGTCGCGGCCATCCGGGCCGCCCTCCCGTCGGTACGGCACACCGTCGGCATCGCGTACCTCGACCCGAACGGCCCGACGCCCGACGGTGTCCTCGACTGGGCGGACCTGGCCGCGCCCACGGACGAGCCGTTGACGTTCACGCCGGTCCCGTTCGACCACCCGCTGTACGTGCTCTACTCCTCGGGCACCACCGGGCTGCCCAAGCCGATCGTCCACGGCCACGGCGGCATCCTGCTGGAACACCTGAAGATGCTCGCCCTGCACCACGACCTCGGCCCGTCCGACCGGTTCTTCTGGTTCACCACCACCGGCTGGATGATGTGGAACTTCCTGGTCTCCGGGCCGGCGGTGGGCGCGGCCATCGTGCTCTTCGACGGCAACCCCGGCCACCCCGACCTCGGCGGCCTGTGGCGACTGGCCGCCGAGACCGGCACCACCTACTTCGGCACCTCGGCGCCGTACCTGCTGGCCTGCCGCAAGGCCGGCGTGGTGCCGCGCGAGATCGCCGACCTGTCCGCGCTGCGCGGCGTCGGTTCCACCGGTGCGCCGCTGCCCGCCGAGGGCTTCCAATGGGTGTACGACACGGTCGGCGACCAGGTGCAGCTCCAGTCGCTGTCCGGCGGCACCGACGTGTGCACCGGCTTCGTCGGTGGAGTGCCGCTGCTGCCCGTGTACGCCGGAGAGATCGCCTGCCGCGCGTTGGGCGCCAAGGTTGAGGCCCGCTCGGCCGACGGCACCCCGGTTATCGGTGAACTGGGCGAGTTGGTGATCACCGAGCCGATGCCGAGCATGCCGGTGGGCTTCTGGAACGACCCGGACGGCGTCCGCTACTCCGAGGCGTACTTCTCCGTCTACCCGGGTGTGTGGCGGCACGGCGACTGGATCACCATCAACGCCCGAGGCGGCTGCGTCATCACCGGGCGCTCCGACGCCACCCTCAACCGCGGCGGCGTACGACTGGGCACCGCCGAGTTCTACTCGGTGGTCGAGGGGCTCGACGAGGTCGTCGACTCGGTCGTCGTGCACCTGGAGGACGACGAGGGCGGCGCAGGCGAGCTGCTGCTCTTCGTCGTGCTGGCCGACGGCCTGGAACTGGACGACGCGCTGCGCACGAAGATCAGCCGTGAGCTGCGTACGGCGCTCTCCCCCCGACACGTGCCCGACGAGATCCACCAGGTGCGCGCGGTTCCCCGGACCCTCTCGGCGAAGAAGCTGGAGGTGCCGGTCAAGAAGATCCTCACCGGCACCCCGGTCGACGCGGCGGCCGCCAAGGGCGCCTTGGCAAATCCCGAGTCCCTGACCGCCTTCGCCACCTTCGCCCAGTCCCGCCCCCACCCCTGACCCCGACCCCCCTGACCCCGGAGCTCTGGACCCGGAGCTCTGGACCCGGGGCTCTGGACCCGGAGCTCTGGACCCGGGGCTCTGGACCCGGAGCTCTGGACCCGGGGCCCTGGACCCGGGGCTCTGGACCCGGGGCCCTGGACCCGGCGCCCCGGCGCCCCGGCGCCGACCTAGGACCCGGCGCCCCGACCCTGACCTCAGTGCTCCGGAGCCTGCAGGCCCCGGCTCCCGCCCCCGGTAGGCGTCGATCATGGAGTTGTGGTGCCTCGCAAAGGGTGCATATCCCTGCTATTCGTCCACCACGACTCCATGATCGACCCAGTCATGCCCTGGAGCCCCGCGATCTTGCACTTTGTGTCGCCGCTTAAGGGGCATTCCACGCGTATCGGCCACCGAAACTGCAAGATCGCGGGCGCGGGCGCGGGCGCGGGCGCGAGCGAGGGCGAGGGCGAGGGCGAGGGCGCGGGCCGGGCGTGGGCGTGGGCGTGGGCCGGGCGTGGGCGCGGGCGCGGGGCGCGACCGTGGCGGCCCGGCTGTCCCTCGAGAGCGGCGTGGGCGCGGGCGGCACGGGCACGGGGCGGCTCGGCTCGGCGCAGGGCTGGGCGGCACGGGCGCCGGCGCGGAGCGGGGCGCACCGGCGCGGCGCGGGGCGGGGGCACGGGACTGGCGGCGGGAGCAGGGTGGGGGCGGGGTTCGGGGCGGAGTCAGGGAAGGGGTGGGTGACCTTTTCGGCGGTCTGGCGGGCGGTTAGGCGGGCCGGGTCCGGGTTGGCGCAGAGGACGACCGTGGCGGCTCGGGTCAGCGGCGCGAGGAGCCAGTCGACCGGGTCGGGGTAGCGGGCGGCGTCGACCAGGAGACGCGCGCCCCGCTCGATGCCCAGCTCGTCGGCGCGGGCCTCGGCTCGGCTCAGCAGGTGCGCGTCGGTGGGGCCTGGGCCGGGCTGCGGGGTGAAGTGGTCGCCGTGCCCGCGTACCTCGACCACGTAGTCGGCGAAGCCGGGCGGCACCTGGCGCAGTGGGGCGGCGAGCGGGGCGAGGCCGAGGGCGTAGCGTTCGTCCGCCGCCCAGGACTGCGCCTCGTCGAACCGGTCGGCGGCGGCGAAGAGGACATCCACGGTTCCCGGCGTGTCGAGGACGCTCAGCTTGGCCGACCAGCAGCCCAGCAGCACGGCGGCGGTCTGCCAGTGCGGAGGGAGCAGGACGCCGGCCGGTGTGCCCGGCGCGAGGCCGACCTCGTCGACGAGGAGATTGGCGGTCTTCGACACCCAGTTCGCCAGGGTCGCGCCGGAGAGTTCGGTGCGGTCTCCGGTGGAGTCGTCGTACCAGGTCAGCAGCGGTCGAGTCGGGTCGGTCGCGATCGCGTCGGCGAAGACCCGGGCAATGTTGTCGGCCATCGGCGCGAACGATACGCCTCCGCGCCCCGTACTCGATGACGATGACAAGTCGGCGTACGGTCGGGTCGCAGTCAGCGTCCGCCCCGTACTCCGGCGTAGGCTTTACCCCCGGAGTGTTGTTCCCCACAGACCCACCCTCAAGGAGTCGCCCCGTGACCGCCGGTCGCCCGCCCCGCGTGCTCATCGACGCCACGAGTGTCCCCGCCGACCGTGGTGGTGTCGGTCGATACGTCGACGGTCTGCTCGGCGCCCTCGGCAAGGTGTGCGGGTCGGGGGTGGAGTTGGCCGTGGTGAGCCTCCGCACCGACCAGGAGCGCTACACCCGGATGCTGCCCGGCGCGGAGATCATCCCCGCTCCGGCCGCCGTCGCGCACCGCCCGGCCCGCCTCGCCTGGGAGCAGACCGGCCTGCCGCTGCTCGCCCAGCAGGTCGGCGCGCACGTGCTGCACTCGCCGTTCTACACCTGCCCGCTGCGGGCCGGGTGCCCGGTGACGGTCACCGTGCACGACGCGACGTTCTTCACCGAGCCGGAGCACTACGACAAGTCGCGCCGGACGTTCTTCCGGAGCGCCATCAAGACGTCCCTGCGTCGCGCCGACCGGGTGATCGTGCCCAGCAAGGCCACCCGCGACGAGCTGATCCGACTGCTCGACGCCGACCCGACCCGCATCGACGTGGCCTACCACGGCGTCGACCACGCCGCCTTCCACGCGCCGAGCGAGGAGGAGAAGGCCCGCGTCGGTGCCCGGCTGGGGCTGGGCACCAGCAGTTACGTCGCCTTCCTCGGTGCCAAGGAGCCGCGCAAGAACGTACCCAATCTGATCCGGGGTTGGGCTCGTGCGGTGGCCGACCGGGCCGACCCGCCGGCGCTGGTGATCGCCGGCGGCCAGGGGCACGACGACGACATCGACCGCGCGGTTGCCGAGGTTCCGTCGCACCTGCGCCTGCTGCGCCCCGGCTACCTGCGGTACGGCGACCTGCCCGGCTTCCTCGGTGGCGCGCTGGTCGCCGCCTACCCGTCGTACGGTGAGGGGTTCGGCCTGCCGATCCTGGAGGCGATGGCGTGCGCCGCCCCGGTGCTGACCACGCCCCGCCTGTCGCTGCCCGAGGTGGGCGGCGACGCGGTCGCGTACACCTCGGAGGACCCGGACCAGATCGCTACCGACCTGGCCGCCCTGCTCGACGACGAGCAGCGCCGGTTGTCGTTGGCGAAGGCCGGCTTCGACCGGGCCAAGGAGTTCACCTGGGAGTCCAGCGCCGAGGTGCACATCGCCGCGTGGAGTCGTGCCCGTTCGTGACCGTTCGGGCACCCTCGTGGTGACCCGTGCCACTGCGGGACGATGCGTCGGGCATGATGTGCGGATGCTTTATGCGGTCATCCCGGCAGGTGGCAGCGGCACAAGGTTGTGGCCGTTGTCCCGCGCCGGCCACCCCAAGTTCCTCCACCCGCTGACCGGCACCAGTTCCTCGCTGTTGCAGGCGACCGTGGAGCGGCTCGCGCCGCTGACCACGCCGGATCGGACCCTTGTGGTCACCGGCGCCGCGCACGTCGCGGCGGTCGCCCGGCAGCTGACCGGGCTGCCGGAGGAGAACATCCTGGTCGAGCCGTCCCCGCGGGATTCCTGCGCGGCGATCGCGCTGGCCGCCGCGGTGATCGCGCACCGCGATCCGGAGGCGGTGATGGGCAGCTTCGCGGCCGACCACCTGATCCGTGACCCGGACAGCTGGGTTCGTACGGTCCAGGAGGCGGTCCGGGGCGCCGAGCAGGGCATGCTGATGACCGTCGGGATCACGCCGACCAGGCCGGAGACCGGGTACGGCTATCTGGAGACCGACGACGCCACCGACGGTGCCCCGTGGCGTCAGGTGGCCGAGTTCAAGGAGAAGCCGGCGGCCGAGGTCGCCGAGGCGTACGTCCGCTCGGGACGACACCTCTGGAACGCGAGCATGTTCGTCTGGCGGGTGGACGTGTTCCTCGCCGAGCTGGCCCGTCAGCAGCCGGCGCTGCACGCCGGGGTCACCGCGATCGCCGCTGCCTGGGGCACGCCGGAGCAGGACGACGTCCTCGGCACGGTGTGGCCGACGCTGCCGAAGATCTCCGTCGACTACGCGGTGATGGAGGGCGCGGCCACCGCCGGCCGGGTCGCCACCGTACCGGGTGACTTCGGCTGGAACGACGTCGGCGACTTCCACACCCTCGGTGAGGTGCTCCCCGCCGACCACGCGGGCAACGTGGTGCTCGGCACGGACGCCAAGCCGGGCGTGCTGCTGCGGGACACCGCCGACCTGGTCGTGGTGCCACAGTCGGGTCGGCTGGTGGCGGTCATCGGTGTGCGTGACCTGATCGTGGTGGACACCCCGGACGCGGTGCTGGTCTGTCCGCGCGAACGGGCCCAGGACGTCAAGCTGCTGGTCGACGAGCTCAAGGAGCGCGGCGAAGAGGGCTACGTCTGACGTCCGGAGCGTGACGCTGGCGACGGGAGCTCTCGTCGCCAGCGCCGTGTCACCACCTGCGCAGGGCCGCGAGGGCCGGTTCGACGAGTTGTGCGGTCCCGCCGGCCAGTGGCTCGGGCAGCCGGTCGGGCGGGAACCACCCCAGCGCCTCGGACTCGTCGCTGACCTGCTCGACCGCGTCGGCCGGGGCGACCACGGCGAACCGGACGTCGTAGTGGCGCGAGCCGCCCTGGCACTGCACCTCGTGCACGTCGATGTCGATCGGCGTCGGGTCGATGCGCAGCCCGGTGATGCCGGATTCCTCGGTGGCCTCGCGCAGCGCGGCCCCGACAAGGGTCCGGTCGACCGGTTCGCAGTGCCCGCCGAGCTGCACCCACCGGCTGAACTTGGCGTGCAGGCAGAGCAGCACCCGCGCCCCGGTCGGGTCCAGCACCAGCGCGCTCGCGGTGACGTGGCCGGGACGGTGTTGTCGGCTCATCGCGATCGGCCCGGCGGCGAGCAACGCGAGGGTGTGGTCCCGTGCCTCGGCCGACGCCGAGCTGGTCGGCTGCCAACCTTCGAGCAGCGCGACGGCGTCGGCGTGCAGTGCCGCGAACGTCGTGGGATCGATGGGGTCGACGCTGGGTTCGGTCATCGCGGTGTCGGGCATCCCGTCACTCTACGAGCGGGCGGCTCTCCGCCTGGTCGGCGACGCGTACCAGTGCGGCGGGGTGACCGGACGACACCTCTGCGGAGCAAGGGCCGCAGACCCTCGTGGTGCCGCCCGATCACCGGTCCTCCCCAGTCCCGGTGCCCCGGCGTCGAACGCGTCAAGGACGCGTCGGTGCCGTGCGCGGGCACTCGAAGCATGCCCAACCGTCCCCGAGGGCGTCGAGGTTTTTCAGCCCAGGCTTAAAGATGGAGATAACTGCCGGCCAGGTAGAGTCGAAATGGCCGTCCGGCATCCCTCTGCCGGCGGCACGGGAGTGCTCCATGCTGAAGATCCACTTTTCCGGCGAGGACATCCTCCGGACCCGGGTGGCACCGGCGGCCGACCCGGTCTGGGAGCTGGTCCTCAGCCTGCACGCGTTGCAGAGCCGCAACCGCGACCCGCTGACGTCGGCGTGGCGGCACACCGTGACCCGCGGGCTACGCCGGGACATCGCCTCCGACCAGCTCCGACTGCTCTTCGCCCTGAATCCGCCGCGCGGCTACTTCCCCGACTTCCTCACCCCGTACGCCAGTGTGGAAGGTTTCGAGGCAGGCTTGGATGCGGTTCGCAGCACGCCGATCGAGGTGCTCCAGCGGGACCTGACCCTGGTGGCGGCCGAAAACCAGCTGCCCGCCTCGGCCGCCGCGCTGGCCCGTGGCGACGTGGCGACACTGCGGCACCTCGCGGATTCGATGGAGCAGTACCGGGCGTTGGCGATCGGCCCGTACTGGAGCCGGATCCAGGCCGCCGTCGCGGCGGACCGTAACCGTCGTGCGCGCGCCCTCCTCGACGGCGGCGTCGAGGGCCTCCTGACCAGCCTGCGCCCGACCATGCGCTGGGCGGGCGGGGTGCTCGAGGTGCGCGACTACCCGCACAGCCGCGAGTTGCACCTGGACGGGCGAGGGCTGCTGCTGGTGCCGTCGTTCTTCTGCGCACCCACACCGGTTGCCCTGCTCGACCCGGCGCTGCCGCCCGTCCTGGTCTATCCCGTGGACCGGTTGGGTGGCCTCGCCGCCGCCGCCGCCGCCGACGGCGAGGCGTCGGCCGCGACCGGTGCCGGCCGTGACTCGCTGGCCGCGCTTCTCGGCCGCACCAGGGCCGCGGTGCTCCAGGCCAGCGACGACGGCTGTACGACGGGCGAGATGGCCCGTCGGCTCGACATCTCCCCGGCGGCGGCGAGCCAGCACGCCACCGTTCTGCGCAACGCCGGCCTGCTCGTCAGCCACCGCGACCGCAACACCGTGCTGCACACGCTGACCCCGCTAGGCCGAGCCGTCCTAGAGGCCTAACCCCCAACCCACCCCGGCCCTCACCGGTCTCTCCTCGCCCCGTCGATCATGAAGTTATTGCCCGTCGCCTCGGCGTGTCCCGGCAATAACTTCATGATCGACGCCGGGGCGGCCGGGGGCGGCCGGGGGGCCGGGGGCCGGGGTGGGGTGGGGGTTACAGGGCTAGGGCGGCGCTTGCGGGGCTGCCGGCGGGTGGGGGCAGCAGCGTCGAGCCGACGCCCTCGGCGGCCAGGGCGACGCGCAGCCGGTGCAGGTCGGCGCCGAAGCGGACCAGGTCCATCGGGTCGACCGGCGCCGGGGCGGTGCCGAGCACCAGCGCGGTGGCGTCGGCGGGCCAGCCGGGCACCTCGGCGACCAGGCCGGCGCGTACCTCCGCCTCGTCGACAAGCGTGAAGACCGTGCCCGGGGTGACCACCCCGGCCACCGCGTCGAGCGCCCGCCGCACCGCGGCGGGGTCGATCGGCTCGGGGCCGACGGTCTCGACGAGGGTCGCGGCGTCGGTCAGTCCGGCGGCCCGGGCCTCGGCGGTGCCCAACGAGAAGAGGTCCTGCGCGGCGTCCCGGACCAGCGCACGCGCGCCGCCGGAATCGTCCGCGCCGGTGGCGGAGTCGTCCGCGCCGGTGCCGGGGAGGTAACCCCGCACCACGGCCACCGGTACCTGGTCACACTTACCCTTGATCAACTCGCCGGCGCCCGCCAGCTCGTCCACCACGGCCATCTGGGTGAGCTGGAGCTCGTTGCCGTACGGGTCGACCTCTCCCCGGTGATCGCGGATGGCCGGCATGCCGGCGACCCCGAGCGCGACGTCGGTCAGCCCGTTGCGCCAGGGCCGGCCCATGGTGTCGCTGACGATCACCGCGACGTCGAGGTCGTACCGTTCCCGGAGCGCGGCGCGCAGCTCCCGGGCCGACGCGTCCGGGTCCACGGGCAACAGCACCAGCCGGGTCTTGTCGACGTTCGACGCGTCGATCCCGGCGGACGCCATCACGAACCCGTGGTGGGTCTGCACGATCCGGGTCGCGCCCCGGCTGGCCACGACCCGCGCGGTCTCGCCCGCCAGCACCTCGTCGCGTGCGGCGAGCCGCTCCGGCCCGTCCGCCGGGACGTCGACCAGGCACCCCTCCGCCTTGGAGACGATCTTGCTGGTCACCACCAGCACGTCGCCGTCGCGCAGCCACGGCGCGGCGTTAGCGATCAACGCCGCCAGGTCGTCGCCCTCGGTCACGTGGCCGATGCCCAGCACCGGCAGGATCTCCAGCCTCACGTCAACTCCACCGCGGCGCGGACCATCGCCGCCGTCGCCGCCTCGTCGGTCATCCGCAGCGGCACCGCGCGGACCGTCACCTCCGGCACCAGCGTGTCGGCGTCCTCCTCGGCGACCAGCCAGCCGTCCAGCAGGCCGCCGGCCGACCGGCCACCGTACAGGCGGCCCACCCCCGCGGCGCTGCACTCGACCCCGAGCACCTCGAGACAGCGGTCGGCCATCCCGCGTACCGGCGCGCCGCCGATGATCGGCGACACACCCACCACCGGTGCCGGGCCGTCCACCACGGCCTCACGCATCCCGGGTACGGCGAGCACGGGCGCGACGCTCACCACCGGATTGCTCGGGGCGACCAGCACCAGGTCGGCTGCCCCGATGGCGTCCAGCACACCGGGGGCCGGCTTCGCCGTCTCCGCGCCCACGAACACGAAACGGTGGGTCGGGATGTTCGCCCGGTACCGCACCCACCACTCCTGGAAGTGGATGGCCCGCTGACCCTCGTCGCCGTCGGTAGCGGGTTCACCGCCGCCGCTGACGATGGCGTGGGTCTCCAGCCGGTCGTCGGTCGCCGGCAGCAGGCGTACGCCCGGTTGCCAGCGGCTCGCCAGCGCCTCGGTGACCGCGCTGAGCGGGTAACCACCGTTGAGCATGGTGCTGCGGACCAGGTGGGTGGCGATGTCCTTGTCGCCGAGGCCGAACCAGGTGGGCTCGACGCCGTACCCGGCCAGCTCCTCCTTGACCGTCCAGCTCTCACCGACCCGGCCCCAGCCCCGCTCCGGGTCGGCGCCGCCGCCGAGGGTGTACATGACGCTGTCCAGATCGGGGCAGATCTTCAACCCGTGCAGCCACAGGTCGTCGCCGACGTTGACCACGGCGGTCACCTCGGCGCCGACCTCGCGGGCGTACGCCCGGACGCCGAGCAGGAACCGGGCGCCCCCGATGCCGCCGGCCAGAACCACGATGCGCATGTCGACCATCCTCGCGTACGTGACGCCTCCGGTCCGCCGGTGCCCGGGGAGACTAGGCTCACGTGCGCCCTGTCCGTCAATGCCCCGAGGGGGAGCTCGTGACCAGCCCCGCCGAGCCCGCGTCCGCCGACGCGACGCAGGCCCGCCAGCTGACCAAGCCACTGCGCGAACTGGGTGCGCTCGCCCTGCTCGGCGCGAACGCCGTGTTCCTCTTCGTGGGGCTTCTCCGGCTGCTCATTCCTGCCGACTACACCGACTTCACCGGTCGGGCGGGCAGTTCCTTCTTCTCGTTCGTCGGGGTGGAGGCGGTGGTCCTGCCGTTGCTGGCCGTGCTGCTGGCGACCCACGTCGCGCCGGTGCTGCCGAAGGCGAAGCTCATCACACAGGTGGCGCTCGGCGAGTACGCGGTCAGCGCGCTGTTCGGCACGCTCACCATGCTGATCTGGACGGTCGGCCGGCTCGCCGAGGGGGAGCTCCTCGACGCGCTGCTCGGCGTGCTCACCCGGTTCGCCTGGCTGGTGATCTTCGCGGTGGCCGCCTGGGTGGTGTTCACGATCTGGCGGGCGTTCTACTACGTGCCCAAGCCCAAGCCGCAGCCGGGCGTCTACGGGCAGCCGCCGCAGGGCTGGCCGCAGCAGCACGGTGGTTGGCCGGCTCCGGGTCAGCCCGGTGGTCAGCCGCAGGCCGGTTGGCCCGCCCCCGGCCAGCCGGGCGGCTACCCGCAGGCGGGTCAGCCGGGCGGGTACCCGCCGGCGCAGTTCCCGGGCCAGTACGGCCAGCCGTCGCCGCCGTTCCAGGCCCCGCAGTCCGCGCCGCCGCACCAGCAGTCCGCCCCGCCGCACCAGCAGTCCGCGCCGCCGTTCCCGCAGTCCGCGCCGCCGGCCAACCCGGGTCCGCAGTCCGCGCCATCCGCGCCGCCGTTCGGGCAGCCGCCGTCGGCCGACCCGACCCAGACCATCCCGCGTCAGTCCGCCGAGCCGACCGAGGTCATCTCTCGCCCCGCCGACCCGGACAACGACCGCACCCAGCAGATCAAGCCGGGGGAGCACCCCGACCAGCCGCGCTGATCCGACGCCTGCACGGCCCGCCGAGCAGGGCGGGTCGCGCGTCGGCGGCTGGCACCTTCGCGTCGTCCTTTGCTCTGCTTCAACCCACGCAACACCCCGTGTCCGGTATCCGGACACGGGGTGTTGCCTCCGTTGAAGCAGAGCAAAGGCGGCAACGGAGGTGGGTGCCCGCCGTTCGCCGGGCGGCTGGCGGCCACGCGTGGCGGCGGGAAGGTCCGGCGACCGACGATCGTGTGCCGTTTCCCGCCCTGCGGGCCGGGTCGGGTGGGGCGGGCTCGCGCTGCGCATAGGGTGGGCGGATGGTTGATCGCACCCACTCCGGTCCGAGCGAGGCGAGCGTTCGGCGGGCCCTGGGCCGGGCCGCCGCCGGCCGGGCGCTGGACCTTGACGAGGCGACCGCGCTGCTCGCCGCCCGTGGTGAGGCGCTTGGCGAGCTGCTCCGGGTGGCCGGTCAGATCCGCGACGCCGGGCTGCGGGAGGCGGGGCGACCGGGTGTCGTCACGTACTCGAAGAAGGTCTTCATCCCGCTGACCCGGCTCTGCCGGGACCGCTGCCACTACTGCACCTTCGCCACCGTGCCGCACCGCCTGCCGGCGCCGTTCCTGGACCGCGACGAGGTGCTGGCCATCGCCCGCGAGGGTGCCGCGCAGGGCTGCAAGGAGGCCCTGTTCACCCTCGGTGACCGGCCGGAGGAGCGGTGGCCGGCGGCCCGTGCCTGGCTGGACGAGCGCGGCTACGACTCCACCCTGGACTACCTGCGCGCCTGCGCGGTGGCCGTGCTGGAGGAGACGGGCCTGTTGCCGCACCTCAACCCGGGGGTGCTGTCCTGGTCGGAGCTGCAACGGCTCAAGCCGGTCGCGCCGAGCATGGGCATGATGCTGGAGACCACCGCCACCCGCCTGTGGTCCGAGCCGGGCGGCCCGCACTACGGCTCACCCGACAAGGAGCCGGCGGTCCGGCTGCGGGTGCTCGACGACGCGGGCCGGGTCGGGGTGCCGTTCACCACCGGGCTGCTCATCGGCATCGGGGAGACGCCGGCCGAGCGGGTGGACGCGCTGTTCGCGATCCGTCGCGCCCACCGGGAGTACGGCCACCTCCAGGAGGTGATCGTGCAGAACTTCCGCGCCAAGCCGGACACGGCGATGCGGGGGATGCCCGACGCGGAGCTGCACGACCTGGCCGCCACGGTGGCCGTCGCCCGGTTGCTGCTCGGCCCGAAGGCCCGTATCCAGGCCCCGCCGAACCTCATCGCCGGCGAGTACGACCTGCTGCTGCGGGCCGGTATCGACGACTGGGGCGGCGTCTCGCCGCTCACCCCGGACCACGTGAACCCGGAGCGTCCGTGGCCGCAGATCGAGGAGCTGGCCCGGCACACCGAGCTGGCCGGGTTCACGCTGCGGGAGCGGTTGACGATCTACCCCGAGTACGTGCGGGCGGGCGACCCGTGGCTCGACCCGAGGCTGCTGCCGCACGTGTCCGCCCTCGCCGACCCGGCGACCGGCATGGCGGTCGAGGCGGCCCTTCCGCAGGGCCGGCCCTGGCAGGAGCCGGAGGAGGTGTTCGGCGGGCGGACCGATCTGCACGCCACCATCGACACCACCGGCCGGACCGACGACCGGCGCGGTGACTTCGACAGCGTCTACGGCGACTGGGCCGAGGTCGCCGGCAAGGTGACCCCGGAGGCGGCAGCGCGCCGGGTCGCCGTACCCCCGATGACGGCCGGCAGTGGCGCGGACCGTGACCTTGCGGCCGGGCTGCGGCTCGCGGCCGACGACCCGGCGGCGCTGCTCGACCCGGCCCACACCGACGCGGCGTTGGCGCTGTTCGCGGCGGACGGGCCGGCGCTGGACGAGCTGTGCCGGCTCGCCGACGACGTGCGCCGGGACGCGGTCGGCGACGACGTGACCTACGTGGTCAACCGCAACATCAACTTCAGCAACGTCTGCTACGTGGGCTGCCGGTTCTGCGCGTTCGCGCAGCGTGAGCGGGACGCCGACGCCTACCGGCTCTCCGTCGACCAGGTCGCCGACCGCGCCCAGGAGGCGTGGGCGGCCGGAGCCAGCGAGGTCTGCCTCCAGGGCGGGATCGACCCGAAGATGCCGGTCACCGGGTACGCCGACATCGTCCGCGCCATCAAGGCCCGCGTGCCCGAGATGCACGTGCACGCGTTCTCCCCGATGGAGATCGTCACCGCTGCCGCCAAGGCGGGCGTGCCGGTCCGCGAGTGGCTGACCCAGCTCCGCGAGGCCGGCCTGGACACCATTCCGGGCACCGCCGCGGAGATCCTCGACGACGACGTGCGCTGGGTGCTGACCAAGGGCAAACTGCCGGCCGCCGCCTGGGTCGAGGTGGTCAGCACGGCCCACGAGCTGGGCATCCGGTCCAGCTCCACCATGATGTACGGCCATGTCGACCACCCTGGACAGTGGCTCGCGCACTTCCGGGTGCTGGCCGGTGTGCAGGACCGTACGGGTGGGTTCACCGAGTTCGTGGCGCTCCCGTTCGTGCACACCAACGCGCCCATCTACCTGGCCGGCATCGCCCGTCCCGGGCCGACCTGGCGGGAGAACCGGGTGGTGCACGCGATGTCCCGGCTGCTGCTGCACGGCCGGATCGACAACATCCAGTGCTCCTGGGTGAAGCTCGGCGACGAGGGCACGGTGGCGATGCTCCAGGGCGGCTGCAACGACCTGGGCGGCACGCTGATGGAGGAGACCATCTCCCGGATGGCCGGATCCGGCAACGGTTCGGCGCGTACCGAGGAGCAGTTGCGGTCCATCGCGACGGCCGCCGGGCGGCCGGCGCGTAAGCGGACGACCGCATACGGTCACGTTCGGCGCTGAGGTCGAACCTTTTCCCGCCGTCGGCCGTACCAAGCGGCATGACCAGTGATCAGCGGAAGCGGCCCTGGCCGCGACTGACCCGCCGGCAGACGTTGACCGCCGCGGCCAGCGCCACCCTCGGCGCCGCCGCGCTCACCGTGCCGGGCCTGTCGGCCGCCCAGAACGCGCCGGGCGCGGCGGGTCGGGCCGACGAGCCGATCGTCGTGCACCTGCGCGACGCCGCGTCGGGAACGATGGACGTCTTCGTCGGTGAGTCCCGGATCGAGGTACGCGACCGCGGCCTCGCGGACCGGCTGCGCCGCGCCGCCAAGCGCTGACCACCGCCTTCGCCCGGCGCTGACCAGCGCCCTCCGTTCCGCCATCAGTCCCCGCCCAGTGAGGTTGGTCCGCCATGTCTTCCCACCGCGAGGCCCCGGAGATAGCCAAGGATCCGGTCGCCGACAGCTCCGACCTCTACGCGTTCGTCAGCCCCGACAAGCCCGACACGGTCACGCTGATCGCCAACTACGTGCCGTTGCAGCTTCCGTCCGGAGGGCCGAACTTCTTCGAGTTCGGCGACGACGTGCGCTACGAGATCCACGTCGACAACAACGGTGACGGTCATCCCGACGTCACCTACCGGTTCGAGTTCACGACCGAGATCACCAACCCGAACAGCTTCCTCTACAACACCGGGCCGATCGAGTCGCTCGACAGCAAGAACTGGAACCGCCGGCAGTTTTACAGCCTGACCCGGATCACCGACGGCAAGGAGCACCGGCTCGCGCACAAGCTCCCCTGCCCGCCGTGCAACGTCGGACCGCTGTCCACGCCGAAGTACGCCGACCTCGTACGCCAGGCCACCTACACCCTTTCGACGGGGGAGCGGGTCTTCGCCGGGCAGCGCGCGGACGGCTTCTTCGTCGACCTGGGAGCGATCTTCGATCTCGGCACGCTGCGGCCGTTCCAGCAGTTGCACGTGGCCGGCAAGAAGATCTTCAAGGCCGAGGGGGAGCCGGTCAACGCCACCGACCGGATGAACGTGCACAGCATCGCCCTGCAGGTGCCGCTGAAGCAGGTGCGTCGCCGTGCCAACCGGTACGGGCCGGCGGACGCCGCGTCGGTGCTGGGCGTGTGGACGTCCGCGTCGCGCCGGCAGGTCCGGGTGCTCGGCGACCGGGGTGGGGCGGACACCTCCACCGGTCCGTTCACCCAGGTCTCCAGGCTGGGCAATCCGCTGTTCAACGAGGTCATCGTGCCGATGTCCAAGAAGGACCTGTGGAACTCGCTGCCGCCGTCGGAGGACAAGCGGTTCGCCCGGTTCGTCGAGCAGCCCGAGTTGGCCGCCCTGCTGCCGGCCCTCTACCCGGACGTCTTCCCCAACCTCGACAAGCTCAACAAGTCCAAGAAGGCGCGGGCCGACCTGGTGGCGATCCTGCTCACCGGCGTGCCGGCCGGTCTGATCGACGGCTTCACGAACGCCACCGGCGATGTGCAGGCCGACATGCTGCGGTTGAACACGGCCATCGCGCCGAACCGCCGGCCGGACCGGTTCGGGGTGCTCGGCGGCGACCTGGCCGGCTTCCCCAACGGGCGGCGGGTCGGTGACGACGTGGTCAGCATCGCGCTGCGGGCGATCGCCGGGGTGACCGTACCGCTGGTGGACAAGACGTTCCGCCCGGACGCGGCGGCCGGCGCGGTCACCCCGGGGCTCAGCGCCGCCGACGTGACGGCGCCGTTCCTCGCGAACTTCCCCTACCTGGGTACGCCGTACGACGGGTTCAACAACCCGCCGGCGTCGTCCTGACGTCGGGCGGGGGAGTGGTGGTGCACGAACACACGTATGGGCCGTCGGAGACGGGGAGTGTCGTCCTCGACCTGGGCGGCGACACCGGTGCCCTGATCGTCTACACCGGTCGGGATCTGCACGGCCGGGAGATCGAGATCAGCCGCGGTGACGATCGGCGGGTCCACTCGGCGGTCCGGGAGCGCCGGGTCCGGGACGGGTCGTTCCACAGTGCGGTCTATCCCGACCTTCCCGCCGGGATTTATACCGTCTGGTGGGACGAGAACACGTCCGCCGGCACGGTTTCTGTCCACGGTGGAGGGATAGCCGAGTTCGCCTGGCCGAGCAGCGGTTTTGGGGCTGCCGGCTGACCTCGACGCACCCTGTTTCCCCTCGCACCCCGTCCACATCGTGGGCGGGGTGCGAACGCTGTCCACGGCTCGACGGGCAGTCTGCGTCGCGCCGCGTTAACCTGTCCCCCACCAAGATCAGCTTTGCGGAGGAGGTACCGGTGCTCCACGGTCGACGGGTCGTCCGTTGGAGCGCCACGGCAGAAAAGTCGGGCAACTCGCCGGAGAGGGCGTTACTCGGCCGGGGTCTGAATCGATAGGGCAGGTTGCGAGGCTGGACGGTCCTGGTGGCCGGCCAGGGTTGTCGGGAGGGCGACTCCATTATCAAGTTTGGCTTGACGGCGCACGCATTACACGCGTGTAATTTGAATGGGGTTGTTCGCACGGAACGCAACAAAACGGGACCGGACGGACACGCACGCCTTTCGCGTGGGGGGTTGCAGCGGCGATGACGCCGGTGCGCGACAAGGAGGCATTTGATGGACGGCCAGCTTGAGGTGGCCGACCTGCTCGGAAACGCGCCGGAGTGGCAGGAGCGGGCCTTGTGCTCGCAGACCGACCCCGAGGCGTTCTTTCCCGAGAAGGGCGGCTCGACCCGCGAGGCGAAGCGAATCTGCTCGCGCTGCGAGGTCAAGACCGAATGCCTCGAATACGCTCTCGGCCACGACGAGCGGTTCGGTATCTGGGGTGGGCTCTCGGAGCGGGAACGGCGCAAGTTGAAGCGGCGCGCCGCCTGATCGGTACGGCGTCGGGGGTGGTGCGGAGTCGAGGCGGTGGGGGCCGCCCGGCTCAGGCCAGCTCGTCGGGGTCGACCCCGAGCAGGTTCGCCACCTGCTCGATGATCACGTCATGGACGAGGTCGGCGAGATCTTCGCGGTCCATCGCCCGGAACTCCAGGGGTCGGCGGTACAGCACGATCCGGGGCGGCACCTCCTGGCGGCCGGGGCGACCCGGCAGCAGCCGGGCCAGCGGCACCTCGCCGTCCTCCAGCACATCCGAGTCGTAGACGTTCAGGTCCGGCGGAACGTCCTCGACCGCGAACTCGACGCCGGCCAGCTCCTTGGCGAAGCGTCGCTCCAACGTCTCGACGGTGTCCAGCACCAGGTCGTCGAAGACCTCCGCCTTGGTCCGCGCCAGCGGCACGGTCGCCGGCACCAGGCGCCCGCGCAGGCCACGCCCGTGCCGGTCGCGGTGCGCACGCCGGCCGGGGCCGGGGCGGCGGTGTTCCGGGCTCGTCATGAGGCAAAGGGTAGCCCCCGTCCCGGGTCGGCCAGCGGCACCGCCGCCAGCGTGGCGCGGCGCGACCCGAGCCGCGAATTGTGATCACCACGACGGGCGTGTCGCAACGCGAACCGGTGCGCCGGACCCGGTAATGGGGATACCCTGCCGCACGTGAGGTCACCACGGCGCTGCTCCCGTAACGGCTGCCCCCGGCAAGCGGTCGCCACATTGACCTATGTCTACAACGAGTCCACCGCCGTGGTCGGCCCGTTGGCGGCGTTCGCCGAGCCACACACGTACGACCTGTGTGAGCAGCACGCCCGCAGCCTCACCGCGCCGCGCGGCTGGGACGTGGTCCGGCACGAGGGTGAGTTCGAGCCGCCCCCGCCCACCACGGACGACCTGGTCGCGCTGGCCGAGGCGGTGCGCGAGGCGGCCCGCCCGGCGCCCCGTCCCCCGGAGCCCGACCAGCCCCACCCGGAGAACCCCCACCAGACCGGCCGCCGAGGCCACCTCCGCGTGATCCCCCCCAACCACTGAGCCGCAGCGGTTACTGGCCCAGGAGGCGGGCGAGGGCCTTGGCGCTTCTGGAGGGGCGATCGGTTCGGGTTTCCTTGGCGTCGGCGCTGGTCATGACGCGCAGGGCCGCGTTCATCGCCAGCCAGCGCAGGGGTTCCGGTTCCCAGCTCGGGGAGCGGTGGTCCACCCAGGGCAGCCTGGTCAGCTCGGTGCGCTCGCCGCGGATCAGGTCGGCCAGGGTCCGGCCGGCGAGGTTGCTGGCACCCACCCCGTCCCCGACGTAGCCCCCCGCCCAGGCCAGCCCGTTGGCCCGGTCGAACCCGACGGAGGCGGTCCAGTCCCGGGCCACCCCGAGCGGTCCACCCCAGGTGTACGCCACCGGAACGTCCGGCCCGAGCACCGGGAACAGCTCGCCCAGGGTTCGCCGCAGCGCCGCGAAGACCCGTGGCTCCCGGTCGTGGCCGGGAGAGATCCGGGACCCGAAATGGTACGGGGCACCGCGCCCGCCGAAGGCCAACCGCCCGTCGGCGGTCCGCTGGCCGTAGATGATCACGTGCCGGTGGTCGGAGAACGTCTCCCGTTCCGCCAGGCCGATCCGCTCCCAGGCGTGCTCCGGCAGCGGCTCGGTGGCCACCATCAGCGAGTACACCGGTGCCACCGTGCGGCGCAGACCAGGCAGCATGGGCGTATACCCCTCGGTGGCCCGCACCACCACCGACGCCCGCACACTGCCCGCCTCGGTGACCGCCGCGCCGGCCCGGATCGCGGTCACCGTGGTCCGCTCGTGGATCCTCACCCCGAGGCGTTCCACCGCCCGTGCGAGACCACGCACCAGCTTCGCCGGGTGCACGGTCGCGCAGTGAGGTGTGTACGTCCCACCGCGTACCCCCTCGGCGGCGCAACGGGCGGCGGCCTCGCCGGTGCCGAGGAGCGTCAGGTGGTCGTCGCCGAAGCCGAACGCGCGGGCCTCGTCCACGGCGGCCCGGGCCCGGGCGAGCTGCGGACCGGTCCGGGCGAGCGTGACGGTGCCGCCGTCCGCCCAGTCGCAGTCGATGCCCTCGGCCGCGACCACCCGTCCTACCGCGGGGACGGTGTCGTGCATCGCCCGCTGCATGGCGACCGCCGCGTCGCGCCCGTGCCGCCGGGCCAACCCGGTCAGCGACGTGGGAAGGAGCGCGGAGCACCAGCCACCGTTGCGCCCCGACGCCCCGTACCCCGCGATCTCCTTCTCCAGGACGACGACCCGCAGCGTCGGGTCGGCCCGAGCCAGGTGGTACGCCGTCCACAGCCCGGTGTAGCCGCCACCCACGATCACCACGTCGGCGTCCGTGTCGCCGGGCAGCGGGGGCCGAGGGGTCAGCGGCTCGTCCAGGCTGGACAGCCAGTACGACAGCTCCTGGTAGCGCACGCTCAGAGCCGTGTCCACGCCTCGGTCAGCACCGTGCGGAGGATCTGCTCGATCTCGTCGAAGTGTCGCTGCTCGGCGATCAGCGGCGGGGCGAGCTGGATGACCGGATCGCCCCGGTCGTCGGCCCGGCAGTAGAGGCCTGCCTGGAACAGCGCGGTGGACAGGAAGCCGCGCAGCAGCCGCTCCGACTCGGCCTCGTCGAAGGTCGCCCGGGTGGTCTTGTCCTTGACCAGCTCGATGCCGTAGAAGTAGCCGTCGCCCCGGACGTCGCCGACGATCGGCAGGTCGTGCAGCTTCTCCAGGGTGGCGCGGAACGCGTCCTCGTTGGCGCGTACGTGCCCGACGAGGTCCTCGCGGGCGAACACCTCCAGGTTGGCCAGCGCCACCGCGCAGGACACCGGGTGCCCGCCGAAGGTCACCCCGTGGGCGAACATGCCGGTCTCGGTCAGGAACGGCTCCATGAGCCGGTCGCTGGCGATCATCGCGCCGAGCGGGGCGTACCCGGAGGTGATGCCCTTGGCGGTGGTGATGATGTCCGGCTGGTAGCCGTAGCGGACCGCCCCGAAGTACTCGCCGAGCCGACCCCA
Source organism: Micromonospora sp. CA-246542 (assembly GCF_050942905.1). Classification (NCBI taxonomy): domain Bacteria; kingdom Bacillati; phylum Actinomycetota; class Actinomycetes; order Micromonosporales; family Micromonosporaceae; genus Micromonospora; species Micromonospora sp. CA-246542. The sequence goes on from NZ_CP192040.1 coordinate 1,105,655, forward strand.
CGAGCAGATCACCTCGTCGGAGACGAGCAGCACGTCGTACGCGTCGCAGATCTCCCGCACCCGCTCGAAGTAGCCGGGAGGGGGCGGGAAGCAGCCGCCGGAGTTCTGCACCGGCTCCAGGAAGACGGCGGCGACGGTGTCCGGCCCCTCGCGCTCGATGGCCCGGCCGATCTCGTCGGCGGCCCAACGGCCGAACGCCTCGGGGTCGTCGCCGTGCTCCGGCGCCCGGTAGAAGTTGGTGTTCGGCACCTTGATCCCGCCGGGCACCAGCGGCTCGAAGTCGCTCTTGATGCCGGGCAGGCCGGTGATCGACAGCGCGCCCATCGAGGTGCCGTGGTAGGCGATGTAGCGGCTGACAACCTTGTACTTGTTGGGCTGGCCGGTGCGCTTGAAGTACGCCCGGGCCAGCTTCCACGCCGCCTCGACGGCCTCGGAGCCGCCGGTGGTGAAGAAGACCCGGTTCAGGTCGCCGGGCGTGAGCGAGGCGATCTTCTCGGCCAGCTCGACGGCCGTCGGGTGGGCGTACGACCAGAGCGGGAAGTACGCCAGCTCGCCGGCCTGCTTGGCGGCGGCCTCGGCCAGCTCGGTGCGGCCGTGACCGGCGTTGACGACGAACAGCCCGGCGAGCCCGTCGAGGTAGCGGCGGCCCTGCGCGTCCCAGATGTACGCGCCCTCGCCGCGCACGATGGTCGGCACCTCCCCGGCGGAGTAGCTCGCCATCCGGGTGAAGTGCATCCAGAGGTGGTCGGTGGCGTCGGCCATATCAGCCCCATCGATCGTCGGGCCGGTCAAGGGGTGAAGCCGGCCGCTCTGCCCACGGTTATCGCACAGTCCGGTGCCCTTCGGCAAGTGGTATCAGTGGTCCAGATGGCCGGGTGCGACGAATTCAGCGAGCAGTGGCAGTCTGAGCAACGGATTTCGCATCGGCGTGTGGGGCCGGACGGTATGAGGTGGGACGCTGTCGAGCTGCCCCAGATGTGGGGCGGCAGGCTTGAGTCCCAGTGCCGCCGTGCACCCGCGTCTGGCCCTGTGCGCTGGCGCTCGCCCTGTGCCCCCTGGATTGATCCACTCCGGTTCGCTGAAGTCGCGGTATCAGGGCGTGGTTAATGCCGCGACATCGGCGAAGTCGAGTGGATCAACGGCAGGGTCGGCCCGCGTGTGCGGCGGCACGCTGGTGGGACACCTTCGGGGCGGTTCGAGGGCGTCCCGGGTGCGTTGCCAACACGTCTCACCGCAACACGCCGGCAGGCCGGAGACATCGACACTCAGCGTGGCTATCGTGCGGCGCAAAGTGCACCGGACAGCGCGGCTTTGCGCGTGCCGGGTAGTGCGGCGCGGCGTGCACCGAGCGGCGTGGCCTGCGGCCGCGGTGTGCACCGGATTGTGCGGTGCGGCGTGCATCGAGCGGCGCGGCGTGCGCCGGGTTGTGCGGCCCGCGGTGTGCACCACTTCGCGCCGGCCAGTTGGCGTTCGTTCGTCGAGCAGTTGCGGCAGGCGTGAGATGACCGACGCGCGCTGGCCCACCGCGACCCGCAGCAGCAACAACGGCGGAAATTGCGTCGAGGTGGCCGACAACCTGCCGGGCCGGGTGCTGGTGCGCGACAGCAAGGACCGCGACGGCGGCACCCTGACCTTCGAGCCGGCCGCCTGGGCGTCGTTCGTCGCCGCGGTGGGCACGGTCGAGGCGGTTCGCCGCTGATCCACTCGGGATCACGGAAACCGGGGTATCAGAGCGACCCGGACACCCCGACTTCCTGAAAGCCGAGTCGATCAAGCGCCGCCGAGCCGCGGAGCGTCGTCGAGCCGCCGAGCGTCGTCGAGCCGCCGAGCCGTCGAGCCCCGCCCGATCAAGAACGGGCCGTCAGGCCGTACCCCAGGTGTAGGTCTGTTTGCGGAGCTTGAGGTAGACGAACGCCTCGGTGGAGAGCACCCCGGGCACCGCGCGTAGCCGTTGCAGGATCTCCAGCAGGTGGTCGTCGTTGCGGCAGACCACCTCGGTGAGCAGGTCGAACGACCCGGCGGTGATGACGACGTAGTCGACCTCGTCCAGTTCGGCGAGCCGGTCGGCGACGGCTTCCAGGTCGCCGTCGGTACGCAGCCCGATCATCGCCTGGCGGGGGAAGCCGAGCTGGAGGGGATCGGTCACGGCGACGATCTGCATGACGCCGGAGTCGAGCAGTCGCTGTACCCGCTGGCGGACCGCCGCCTCGGACAGGCCGACCGCCTTGCCGATGGTGGCGTACGGCCGGCGGCCGTCCTCCTGGAGCTGCTCGATGATCTGCTTGGCCACGTCGTCCAGCAGAGCGTGGTTGGCACCTTCACGCACAGCGATGCGGCGACCGCCGCCGCCGCTCTCGTGCTGCCGGTTCGTCATCGTGCGCTCCCCATGTCCCGAATCGTGATGTCGCGCGTGTGTCCCCGCGCAGTCTGGCGTATTTCGTCGTCAACTGCTAATCCTGCAACGGAATCCCTTGTAAGGGAGGTTTCCTCATGTCAGGATCAGTGCTCCCTGGCACTTGACCCTCCCGACATTCCCGCCGGCGCGCCTCCCCCGTCCCGCCGCCGACGATGACCCCCTAGGAGTCGTCATGCGTACTCCCCTCCGGCCCCTCTCCCGGCGTGGACTGCTCACCGGCACCCTCGGTTCGGCCGCCCTCCTCGCGGCGGGCGGCAGCCTCGCCGGCTGTGGCACCAAGGGCGCCCAGCAGACCGAGGCCGGCTGCGTCAGCGAGGACCTGTCCGGCACCGAGAAGAAGCTGGCCTTCTCCAACTGGCCGCAGTACATGGACGTCGACGAGAAGGACGAGTCCAAGCGGCCGAGCCTGGACGAGTTCATCACGAAGACCGGCATCCAGGTGACCTACACCGAGGACATCAACGACAACAACGAGTTCTTCGGCAAGGTGCAGAACCAGTTGGCGGCCTGCCAGAGCACCGACCGGGACATCATCGTGCTGACCGACTGGATGGCGGCGCGGATGATCCGGCTCGGCTGGATCCAGAAGCTCGACCCGGCGAAGATCCCGAACGTGGCGGCGAACCTGCTGCCGTCGCTGCTCAAGCGCCCCTTCGACACCGAGAACCGGATCTCGATCCCGTGGCAGTCCGGCCTGGCCGGGTTGGCCTACAACGGCAGCGTCACCAAGGAGCTGCGGACCGTCGACGAGCTGCTGACCCGCCCCGACCTCAAGGGCAAGGTAACGGCGCTCAGCGAGATGCGCGACACGATGGGTCTGCTGCTCGGCTCCAACGGGCACGACCCCTCCAACTTCACGGCGGCCCAGTTCGACGACGCGCTCAACAAGCTCAAGAAGGCCGTCGACTCCGGGCAGATCCGCAAGTTCACCGGCAACGACTACGCGCCCGACCTGGCCAAGGGTGACATCGCCGCGTGCATCGGCTGGTCCGGGGACGTCATCCAGCTCTCCGGTGAGAACGAGAAGGTGCAGTTCGTCGCGCCCGACTCCGGCGTGATGCTCTACAGCGACAACATGTTGGTCCCCAACAAGGCCGCCCACAAGGGCAACGCCGAGGCGCTGATCAACTACTACTACGAGCCGGCCGTCGCCGCGAAGCTCGCCGCGTACGTCAACTACATCTGCCCGGTCAAGGGCGCCCAGGCCGAGATGGAGAAGATCGACCCGGATCTGGCCGCCAACCCGCTGATCTTCCCGGACGACGCGCTGCTGGCGAAGTCCAAGGTCTTCATGGCTCTGGACGAGAAGCAGGAGAAGGAGTACGAGGGCAAGTTCCAGCAGGTCATCGGGGCGTGACGGGGATGACGCGCGAGACACCCGCGGGCGATCTGCGCCTGGCCGACCTCACCAAGCGGTTCGGCATCTTCACCGCCGTCGACGACCTCAGCCTGACCATCGGCCAGGGCTCGTTCTTCGCGCTGCTCGGCGCGTCCGGCTGCGGCAAGACCACCACCCTGCGGATGATCGCCGGGCTGGAGGAGCCGACGAGCGGTCAGGTGCTGCTCGGCGACACCGACATCGCCCGGCTGCGGCCGTACAAGCGGCCGGTCAACACGGTCTTCCAGAGCTACGCGCTCTTTCCGCACCTCACCATCTTCGAGAACGTGGCCTTCGGACTGCGCCGACGCGGCATCCGCTCGGTCGACGACGAGGTCCGGCGGATGCTGTCGCTGGTACAGCTCGACGGCTTCGGTCCGCGCCGCCCGGCTCAGCTCTCCGGCGGCCAGCAGCAGCGCGTCGCCCTGGCCCGCGCGCTGATCAACAAGCCGCAGGTGCTGCTGCTCGACGAGCCGCTGGGCGCGCTCGACCTCAAGCTGCGTCGGCAGATGCAGATCGAGCTGAAGCGCATCCAGACCGAGGTGGGCATCACCTTCGTGCACGTCACCCACGACCAGGAGGAGGCCATGACCATGGCCGACACCGTCGCGGTGATGAACGCCGGCCGCATCGAGCAGCAGGGTGCCCCGGCCGACATCTACGAGTTCCCGGCCACCGCGTTCGTGGCGAACTTCCTCGGCCAGTCCAACCTTCTCGCCGGCGAGGCCGCCGGCACCAGCGGCGGCGAGGTCGCGGTGACGGCGCACGGTTCGCGCTTCACCGTGCCCGCCGGCCGCTCACGCGCCGACCGGGGTCCGGTCCACCTGGGGGTACGCCCGGAGAAGCTGCAACTGGTCGGCTCCGTCAACCAGGTCCCCCAAGGACACCAACACGTCACCGGTGTGGTCACCGATGCCTCCTATGTGGGTGTCAGCACGCAGTACCTGCTGCGCACCGGCTGGGGCACCGAACTGTCGGTCTTCGCCGCGAACAGCGGTGCGGCGACCCGGGTGCCGGTCGGCGGCGAGGCCGTGGCGTACTGGGATCCACGGCACGCGTTCCTGCTGCCGCGCGACGCCGCCGACACCGACCGGACGTCCCCGGTTCTGGACGAGCCGGTGGGTGCGTCGTCGTGACCCTCCTGGCGCCCACCAAGGCGGGTCAGCCGCCGCCCACGACACCGGCAGCCCGGTCCGGGCGGTACCGCCTCCTGCCGTACCTGCTGCTGTTGCCCGGCGCGGCCTGGCTGCTCGTCTTCTTCGGTGTGCCGCTGGTGCAGCTTGCCGCCGCGAGCCTGTACGACCCCGGCGGCTCACTCTCCACCGGGTACGCGATGACCTGGGCGTTCGGCAACTACCCGGACGTGGTGCAGGCGTACTGGCCGCAGCTTTTGCGCTCGTTCGGCTACGCCGGGCTGGCCCTGGTGGTGGCGCTGCTGCTGGGCTACCCGTTGGCGTACGCCATCGCGCAGAAGGCCGGCCGGTGGAAGAACCTGCTGCTGGTGTGCGTCGTCGCGCCCATGTTCACCAGCTTCCTGGTCCGCACGCTGGCCTGGAAGACGATCCTGTCGGACAACGGCGCTCTGGTCGGCCTGCTGCGTGACCTGCATCTGCTCGCCCCCGACGGTCGGCTGTTGGCCACGCCGTTCGCGGTGGTGCTCGGCCTCACGTACAACTTCCTGCCGTTCCTCGTGCTGCCGCTGTACGCGAGCCTGGAGCGGCTCGACGGGCGGCTGCTGGAGGCGGCCGCCGACCTGTACGCGAGCCCGGTGCAGGCGTTCCGTCGGGTGACCCTGCCGCTGTCGATGCCCGGCCTGGTCGCCGGCACGCTGCTGTTCTTCATCCCGGCCAGCGGCGACTACATCAACGCCGAACTGCTCGGCACCCCCAACGAGTACATGGTCGGCAACGTCATCGACTCGGCGTTCCTGGTCCGGCTGGACTATCCGCAGGGCGCCGCGCTGTCGTTCCTGCTGATGGCGGCGATCCTCGCGGTGGTCTTCGGCTACCTGCGGCGGGCTGGCACGGAGGAGGTGCTGTGAGGATTTCGCGCTGGCTGGCGGACCGCTGGGTGATGATCGTGGCGCTGCTGGTGCTCGGCTACCTGTCGCTGCCGATCCTGGTGGTGGCGGGGCTGTCGTTCAACCGCCCGTCGAGCCGGCTGTCGTACGACTTCAACGAGTTCACCCTGGACAACTGGCGGCAGCCCTGCGCCACCTCGGACATGTGCGACGCGGTCGTCCGGAGTGTGCAGATCGGCTTTCTCGCCACGGTGGTCGCCACCGTGCTCGGCACGCTGATGGCGTTCGCCCTGGTCCGGCACCGCTTCCGTGGTCGGGCCGGCGTCAACGTGCTGATCTTCCTGCCGATGGCCACGCCCGAGCTGGTGATGGGCACGTCGCTGCTGGCCCTCTTCGTGTCGGCGGGGGTGCCGCAGGGCTTCTGGACGATCGTCATCGCACACGTCATGTTCTGCGTCTCGTTCGTGGTGGTCACCGTCAAGGCGCGGCTCGCCGGGATGGACCGGCGGCTGGAGGAGGCCGCCATGGACCTCTACGCCAACGAGTGGCAGACCTTCCGGCGGATCACCCTGCCGCTGGTGCTGCCCGGCATCGTGGCCGCTGCCCTGCTCGCCTTCTCGCTGAGCTTCGACGACTTCATCATCACGAACTTCAACGCCGGCACCACTGTCACGTTCCCGATGTACGTCTGGGGCGCTGCCCAGCGGGGCATCCCGCCGCAGGTCAACGTCATCGGCACCGCGATGTTCGCGATCGCGTTGCTGCTGGTGGGGCTCAGCTCGCTGCGCGGGCGGCGGGAACGCCGCGCCAACCTGCTGGCCGTGCCGACCCCGCAGGCGCGGCGGTCGTCATGACCGCGGCCCGGCGCGCCGATCGGGATGGCCGTTCCGCCGGGGCCCGGCGCGTTGATCGGGGTGGCCGTTCTGCCGACAGCCTCTCGTCCCGGGCATCGGGTCGGCCGTCATGACGTCCGCGCACGTTGGCCGGGCGCTGGCCGACGCGGCGCCCGTGCCGTACTGGCTCGACCGCAGGGAGCGCCCCGACCCGCTGCCGCCGCTCACCGGCGCGCAGACCGCCGACCTGCTGGTGATCGGCGGCGGGTACGGCGGGCTCTGGGCCGCCCTGGAGGCCAAGCGCGCCGACCCGGAGCGGGACGTGCTCCTGGTTGACGCGGGCACCTGCGGGTGGGCCGCCTCCGGACGCAACGGCGGGTTCTGCGCCGCCTCGCTCACCCACGGTCTCGCCAACGGCGTCGACCGGTTCCCCGACGAGATCGGCGAGCTGGAACGCCTGGGCCGGGAGAACCTGGACGCCATCGCCGCCACCGTCGCCGAGTTCGACATCGACTGCGACTTCGAGCGCACCGGTGAGCTGGCCGTCGCCGTCGAGCCGTACCAACTCGACGGGCTGGTCGCCGACGCGGAGCTGGCCCGGCGGTACGGCCACCGGGTGCGGTTGCTCGACGCCGACGAGGTACGCGCCGAGGTCAACTCGCCGACCTACCTGGGCGGGATGGTCGACGCCGACCGGGTCGCCATGGTGGACCCGGCGAAACTGGCCTGGGGGCTGCGCCACGCCTGCCTCGCCCTTGGCGTACGCGTGCACGAGCACACCCGGGTCACCGGGCTGCGCGCCGACGGCGTCGCGCTACGGGCGGACACCCTCGGCACCGATCCCGCCGACCTGGTCGGCACTGCCGCACCCGTCGGCCTGGCCGGCTCTGCCGTAGCCGCCCCGGGTCGTCCCGGCGTCGTCCGCGCCCGCCGGATCGTGCTGGCCACCAACGCGTTCCCGCCGCTGCTGCGCCGGCTGCGCGTGTACGTGGTGCCCGTCTACGACCACGTGCTGATGACCGAACCGCTCAGCCCGGCGCAGCGCGACACGATCGGCTGGCGCAACCGGCAGGGGCTCGCCGACACCGGCAACCAGTTCCACTACTACCGGATCACCCGCGACGGGCGGATCCTCTTCGGCGGCTACGACGCCGTCTACCACTACGGCAACCGGGTCGCCCCGGAGCTGGAACAGCGCCCGGCCACCTTCACCACCCTCGCGCAGCACTTCTTCACCACGTTCCCGCAGCTCGCGGACGTGCGCTTCAGCCACCGCTGGGGCGGTGTCATCGACACCTGCACCCGGTTCTGCCCGTTCTACGGCACCGCCTTCGGCGGTCGGCTGGCGTACGCGGCCGGATACACCGGCCTCGGCGTCGGCGCGACCCGCTTCTCCGCCCGTGTCCTCCTCGACCTGCTGGCCGGCGGGGACACCCCGCTGACCCGGCTCGACCTCGTCCGCCGCAAGCCCCTGCCGTTCCCGCCGGAACCCGTCCGCGCGGTCGGCATCAATCTCACCCGCCGTTCGATGGCCCGCGCCGATGCGCGTGGGGGCCGGCGTGACCTGTGGCTCCGTACTCTCGATCGTCTTGGTTTGGGGTTTGATTCCTGATGCGTGTCCTGCTCGTCGGCGCCGGTGGCGTCGGCTCCGCCGCCGTAGCCATCGCCGCCCGACGGACCTTCTTCGAGACGATGGTCGTGGCCGACCACGACCCGCAGCGCGCGGCCCGCGCGGTGGCCGGGCACGGCGGCCGTTTCGTCGCCGCCCAGGTCGACGCCTCCTCGGCCGACGCGATCACCGCGCTGTGCCGGGAACACCGGATCACCCACGTGCTCAACGCCGTCGACCCGCGCTTCGTCATGCCCATCTTCGACGGCGCGTTCGCGGCCGGCGCGGACTACCTGGACATGGCGATGTCGCTCTCGCACGCCGACACGGGCGTGCGGCTCGGCGACGAACAGTTCGCGCAGGCCGACGCCTGGTCGGCGGCCGGTCGGCTGGCGCTCGCCGGCATCGGCGTGGAACCGGGACTGTCCGATGTGTTCGCCCGGTACGCCGCCGACGAGCTGTTCAGCGAGATCGACGAGATCGGTGTGCGGGACGGCGCGAACCTCACCGTCGACGGCTACGACTTCGCTCCCTCCTTCTCCATCTGGACCACGATCGAGGAGTGCCTCAACCCGCCGGTGATCTGGGAGGCCGACCGCGGCTGGTACACCACCGAGCCGTTCAGCGAGCCGGAGGTCTTCGACTTCCCGGAGGGGATCGGCCCGGTCGAGTGCGTCAACGTCGAGCACGAGGAGGTGCTGCTCATCCCGCGCTGGGTGAAGGCCCGTCGGGTCACCTTCAAGTACGGGCTCGGCGAGGAGTTCATCGACGTCCTCAAGACGCTGCACAAGCTCGGCCTGGATTCCACCCGGCCGGTCTCCGTGCGGGGTGCCTCCGTGTCTCCCCGGGACCTGGTGGCGGCCTGCCTGCCCGACCCCGCCACCCTCGGCGCCCGCATGCGCGGCAAGACCTGCGCCGGCACCTGGGTACGCGGGCTCGGCCCGGACGGGCGACCCCGGGAGGTCTACCTCTACCACGTGGTCGACAACGAGTGGTCGATGAGCGAGTACGGCCACCAGGCGGTCGTCTGGCAGACCGCCGTCAACCCGGTGGTGGCGCTCGAACTGCTCGCCACCGGCACCTGGACCGGCGCAGGGGTGCTAGGCCCGGAAGCCCTACCCCCGAAGCCCTTCCTCGACCTACTAACCGCCTACGGATCACCGTGGGGGATGCAGGAACGTTCAACAGCGTGAACTCCCCGCCCCCGCGCCCATAGTCGCGTCGATCATGGAGTTGTGGTGGGCGGAAGACACCAATTCGAGGCCTTCCGTAGGCACCACAACCCCATGATCGATCCCGTTGGCGAGGCGGGCCATAGCACGATCGACTCCTCTTCGGGGGTTTTGCACAGGGCTGGACTTTATCCACAGGGTGCTGGGGCGGGGTGGAGGGTTCGGGGCTCGGTGACGCAGATTCCGCGGCATGGCAGAGCGTCTTTATCGATACTCCGAGCTACTCAGTGCCGGCCTCAGTCGCGAGCAGGTGCGCAGGATCGTTGGGCTATCCCAGTTGCACCGGCTGTCGCGGAGTATCTACGCGCCATCGGCCGACCGGAGTGGGCACCTGCCGGCGATCTTCCGGCGTCTGCCCGACACTGCTGTGGTCGGATATCACACCGGCGCACAACTGCACGGTTTCGGCGACCTCCGCAGCCCCGACGTGCACGTCATCGTTCCAGCGGGGGAGCCCGTGCCACACATTCGGGGAGTCGTGGCCCACGAGTCGGTGTTACCCGTAGGTGATCCGGTGCTTCTGGATGGTGTGCCCTGTGCACCCGCTGCTCGATGTGCCGTGGATCTGGCGCGATCCGTGCGCCGGATGGACGCGATGCCACTGCTGGACCTGTGTCTTCGGGTCGGCGCTTGCCAACCTGACGAACTCCTGGTCGAAGTCGCTCGGCACGAGCGCCTGCGGGGGATCTGTCAGGCGCGCGAACTGGTCAGCCGCGCCGATCCCCGGGCGGAGTGCCGACAGGAGAGTCAGCTTCGCCTTGTGTTGATCGATGGCGGCCTGCCACCGCCAGAGCCTCAGCTGTGGGTGTCGGACAACAACGGGATACCGCTCTACCGCCTCGACCTTGGTTACCGGCTATACCGAGTCGGTATCGAGTACGACGGTTTGTCCCATCTCAACCGCGCCCGCCTCCAAAGCGATCGATCTCGAATGAACTGGCTCGCAGCAAACGGGTGGCAGATGCGCTACTTCACCGATCTTGACCTCTACCGTCGCCCGACCCACATCATCCGAACCCTAAGCCCCCTCCTCCACCCATAGCCACTCCACAAACCACCCGCCCCCGCCCCCGCCCCCGCCCTCGCCCTCGCGTCGATCATGGAGTTGTGGTGCTTGTTGAGAAGTGCAAATCAGCCCGTAACGCCCACCAAAACTCCATGATCGACGGGCTTGGTGGTGGGGGCGAACTGGTGGGAGGGGTGAACGGTTGGGGGGGTGGTTTCCGTATCAGGCGGTGAAGACATCGGCTAGGGCGGGAGTTTCGGCGATGAGGGTGCAGCGGAAGCATGTGCTGGCGGCGACCGTGGCGGTGGTTGCCGCCGCAGGGGTGGCGGTGGGGACCGGGTTCGGGTTCGCCGACACCGCCCCGGCACGGTCGTCCGCCTGCTCCGGCTCGGTCACGTTTTCGGCGGAGGCCGGTGCGCCGGCGGCGACCAGCGACCGGTTCCCGGTGGGTACGCGGCTGCGGGTGACGAACCTGGACAACAACCGCGCGGCCACGGTGACGGTGACCGGCCCGTCGGGAAGCTGTGTGCTGCTCAACGCCGCCGCCATGGAGTTGGTGCGGGAGCCGGGCAAGAACGTGATCCGCCGCAACGTGGTGGAGAGGCTGGACGGCGCGGCCGCCCAGCCCGCCCCCGGTGGCGTACGCCCCGGCGCCGCCTCGCCCGCCGCGCCACGCCCGGTCCCCGGCTCGGCCTGCTCCGGCGCGATCACCTTCTTCGCCGAGAGTGCCGCGCCGGCGGCGACCAGCGGGAAGTTCCCCGTCGGCACGCGGCTGCGGGTGACGAACCTGGACAACAACCGGGCGACCACGGTGACGGTGACCGGCCCGTCGGGGAGCTGTGTGCTGCTGAACACCGCCGCGATGGACCAGATTCGCGAGCCGGGCAAGAACCTCGTGCGCAACAACACGGTCGAGGTGCTGCGCTGACGGCGGTGCAGGGGCCCGGTCCGGGCCCCTGCACCCATGTCAGCCGAACGCCGCGTCGAGGATGTCGGCGCCCCGGGTGAGCTGCGTGTCGGAGATCACCAACGGCGGTAGGAAGCGCAGCACGTTGCCGTACGTGCCGCAGGTCAGGGTGAGCAGGCCGGCGGCGTGACAGGCCGCCGAGATGGCCGACGTGGCGCTCGGGTCGGGGACGAGGGTGCCGGGCTGGACCAGTTCGACGGCGAGCATCGCGCCGCGTCCTCGTACCTCGGCGATCCGGGGATCCCGCTCGGCGATGGCCCGGAGGCGGGGTGCCAGCACGGATTCGATCCGGCGGGCCGCACCGGCCAGGTCCAGTTCGTGCATGGTCTCGATGGTGGCCAGCGCGGCGGCGCAGGCGATCGGGTTGCCGCCGTACGTGCCGCCGAGCCCGCCGACGTGCACCGCGTCCATCAGCTCCGCCCGACCGGTGACCGCCGCGAGGGGTAGCCCACCGGCGATGCCCTTGGCGAGGGTGACCAGGTCGGGTTCGACGCCCTCGTGCTGGCAGGCGAACCAGTCGCCGGTCCGGCAGAAGCCGGTCTGGATCTCGTCGGCGACGAAGACCACCCCGGCCGCCGTCGCCCACGCGCGCAGCGCCGGCAGGAAACCCGGAGCGGGTACGACGAACCCGCCCTCACCCTGGATCGGCTCGATGAGCAGCGCGGCGACGTTCTCCGCGCCGACCTGCTTCTCGATCGTCTCGATGGCCCGTGCGGCCGCCTCGGCGCCGGAGAGCCCGCCGTCGCGCAGCGGGTACGACATCGGCACCCGGTAGATCTCCCCGGCGAACGGCCCGAACCGGTGCTTGTACGGCATGTTCTTCGCCGTCAACGCCATGGTCAGGTTGGTCCGCCCGTGGTACGCGTGGTCGAACACCACCACCGCCGGTCGTCCCGTGGCATGCCGGGCGATCTTGACGGCGTTCTCCACCGCCTCGGCGCCGGAGTTGAACAGCGCCGACCGCTTCTCGAATCCGCCCGGCGTCAACGCGTTGAGCTGTTCGCACACCGCCACGTACGACTCGTACGGTGCGACCATGAAACAGGTGTGGGTGAACCGTTCGACCTGCGCGCGGACGGCCTGGACCACCCTCGGCGCGGAGTTGCCGACGCTGGTCACCGCGATGCCGGCGGCGAAGTCGATCCACTCCCGCCCGTCGACGTCGGTGAGCGTCCCGCCCGAGGCGGAGTCCACGTAGGACGTGACGACGCTGCCGACCCCGCGGGCCACGGCCGTGCCCCGCCGTTTGTGCAGCTCTTCCGAGGACGGCATGGGTCAGCCCTCGATGTTGTGCATGACGTGCTTGATCCGGGTGTAGTCCTCCAGGCTGTAGACCGACAGGTCCTTGCCGTGCCCGGAGTGCTTGAAGCCGCCGTGCGGCATCTCGGAGACGAACGGTATGTGCGTGTTGACCCAGACGCAGCCGAAGTCGAGCCGTCGCGTCATCCGCATCGCCCGGCCGTGGTCGCGGGTCCAGACCGACGCCGACAGCCCGTAGTCGACGCCGTTGGCCCAGCGCACCGCCTCGTCCTCGTCGGAGAAGCGCTGCACCGTGATGACCGGACCGAACACCTCGTCCTGGATGATCTCGTCGGCCTGCCGCAGCCCGGACACGACGGTGGGCGTGTAGAAGTAGCCGCGATCGCCCTGTCGAGAGCCGCCGGTCTGGATCGCCGCGTGGTCGGGCAACCGGTCGACGAAGCCGCTGACCCGGGCGAGCTGGTTGGCGTTGTTCAGCGGGCCGTAGAGCACGTCGGCGTCGTCCGGCGCGCCGGTCTTCGTGGCGCGGGCCTGCTCGGTGAGCGCCGCCACGAAGTCGTCGTGGACGCCGGGACCGGCCAGCACCCGGGTCGCCGCCGTGCAGTCCTGCCCCGCGTTGAAGTAGCCACCGACCGCGATGGCCTCGGCCGCCGCCGCCACGTCCGCGTCGTCGAAGAGCACCACCGGGGCCTTGCCGCCCAGCTCCAGGTGGGTGCGCTTCAGGTCCGGGGCCGCCGCGGCGGCCACCTCCATGCCCGCGCGGGTCGAGCCGGTGATCGACACGAGCTGTGGGGTCGGATGCGACACGAGGGTACGACCGGTGTCGCGGTCGCCGCAGACCACGTTGAACACCCCCGGCGGGAAGAACTCGGCGGCGATCTCGGCGAGCAGCAGCGTCGACACCGGCGTGGTGTCCGACGGCTTCAGGACGACCGTGTTGCCGGCGGCGAGCGCGGGAGCGATCTTCCAGATCGCCATCATGAGCGGGTAGTTCCACGGGGTCACCTGGGCGCAGACACCGATGGGCTCGCGCCGCACGTACGAGGTGTGTCCGGCCAGGTACTCCCCGGCCGAGCGCCCCTCCAGCAGCCGGGCGGCACCGGCGAAGAACCGGAACTCGTCCACCGCCGGGGGCAGCTCCTCCTCGGCGGTGAGTTGGCGGGGCTTGCCGGTGTTGCGGACCTCGGCGTCGACCAGCTCGGCGGCCCGTGCCTCCACGGCGTCGGCGAGCTTGAGCAGCGCCCTCTGCCGCTCGGCGGGGGTGACCTCCCGCCAGCTCTCGAAGGCGGTGGCGGCGGCGTTCATCGCCGCGTCGACGTCGGCGGGGCCGGAGACCGGCGCCTGCGCGAACACCTCCCCGGTGCAGGGGTCGACCAGGTCGGCGTAGCCACCGTCGGCCGGGTCGACGTAGGAGCCGTTGACGAAGTTGCGCAGCTGCTGCTGGTCACTCATGACGGGATCACTCCGAGGGGGCCGGGGGTGAGGTCTGCGGCGGTTATCGCAATCTGCCTGCCATCTTCGCTACTGAATCCGCAGCAGACAAGGGCTGCGGCGACTGTTTCCGTCGACTGCTGACTCGTCTACGCTGCACGGCGTGGAGCCCGCACCCTTCTTCGTCGCCTCCCGTCCCGCCTCCGGCACGGGCGGGTTGACCGTCCACCACCCGTACGACGGTCGCGCGGTGGGGCGTACCACCTTTGCCACCGGCGGCCAGGTCGAGGCCGCTGTCGCGGCAGCGGCCGGGGTGGCCGCGCAGGCCGCGGCCCTGCCCGCGCACGCCCGCGCGGCGGCCCTGGACCACGTGTCCCGGCGGCTCGCCGAGCGTGCCGACGAGGTCGCGGCGCTGATCACCGCCGAGAACGGCAAGCCCGTGAAGTGGGCGCGTGCCGAGGTCGGACGGGCGGTCTCCACCTTCCGGTGGGCCGCCGAGGAGGCCCGACGCTTCTCGGGAGAGCTGCAACGCCTCGACACCGATCCGGCCGCCACGGGCCGGATCGCCCTGGTCCGACGGGTGCCGAAGGGCCCGGTGCTCGGCATCGCGCCGTTCAACTTCCCGCTCAACCTGGTCGCGCACAAGGTCGCTCCGGCCATCGCGGTCGGTACGCCGATCATCGTCAAGCCGGCCCCGGCGACGCCGCTGTCCGCGCTGCTGCTCGGCGAACTGCTGGCCGAGACGAACCTCCCGGCCGGCATGTTCTCGGTGTTGCCGCTGCCCAACGACCGTGCCGCCGAACTGGTTGCCGACCCACGGCTGCCGGTCGTGTCGTTCACCGGGTCCGGGCCCGTCGGGGCGGCGATCCGGCGGCAGGTACCGGAGAAGCACGTGACGCTGGAACTGGGCGGCAACGCGGCGGCGGTGCTCTGCGCGGACTGGACGTCCGCCGACGACCTGGACTTCGCGGCGCAGCGCATCGCGACCTTCGCCAACTACCAGGCCGGTCAGTCGTGCATCGCCGTGCAGCGGGTGTACGTGCACCACGCGCGGTACGCCGACTTCCTGCCCCGGCTGGTGGCGGCGGTACGCGCGCTGCGCACCGGCGACCCCGCCTCGGAGTCGACCGACGTCGGCCCGATGGTGTCCGAGGACGCGGCCCGCCGGGTCGAGGCGTGGGTCTCCGAGGCGGTCGCGGCCGGCGCGACGGTCGAGGTGGGCGGCGTACGCGACGGCGCGACGTACCCGCCGACCGTCCTCACCGGCGTGCCGGCGGACACCAGGGTCGTCGCCGAGGAGGTGTTCGGGCCGGTGCTGGTGGTCACCCCGGTCGCCGACGACCAGGCCGCGTTCGCCGCCGTCAACGATTCGGCGTACGGGTTGCAGGCGGGCGTGTTCACCCGGCGACTGGACGTGGCCTTCGCCGCCGCGCGAGTTCTCGAGGTGGGCGGCGTGATCGTCGGCGACGTGCCGTCGTTCCGGGCGGATCAGATGCCGTACGGCGGGGTGAAGGGCAGCGGCGTCGGCCGGGAAGGGCTGCGCAGCGCGATGGACGACTACACCGAACCGCGTGTGATGGTGCTGACCGGGCTCGACCTCTAGGCCCGCTCGGCTCGAGCTATTCGATGAATACCTTCACGGTGTCGGCGAGCCCGTCGTTGCGGTTGATGCCGACGAAGAATTCGCTTCCCACATGGGTGACATCTTCGATCTCATCGACCAGGTTGTTGCTCGGAACGCCGATGTCGCTCTCCACATCGCTTCCCGACCAGTTGTACTGGTACACCCAGTTCCATCCGGTCGAGGGCGTCGAGGTGTTGATTGACTTGGTGTTCCAGATGTAGTTCTCCGAGCAGTCGATGCCCTGGTCGGACCGATTGTCGTGACTCGTCAGGTTGCTCTTGACCAGCGTCCATCCACTGGTGAGGGCGCCCGCGCCGGGATGGGTCCACAGGCTGCCCAACCGGCGGGCCGCATATTTGCCGGCACCGCCCGCAGCCGTCGCGCTGTAGCAGAACCCGCTGATGTCGCCGGTCGGCAGACGAACCTCACTGGTTGTGCCGACAGTTCCGTCGGCGTTCAGGCGAATGACCGTCACCTTGTCGCTCAGGAACGCGGACTGACTTCCCTGGGCGGCAATCAGGGCCGGGCCCTGGCCCAGATAGTTCGCGTTGTAGGCGAGGTCGTTGCCGTGGCCGAGCGTCGGTATGGAGGTGGGGGCCCCGGAGCAGACCCAGCTGGCGCCGTCCCAGGTCGAGCCGTCACGGAGCCACCGGGACAGGACCGGCTCCGCGCCGGCCGCCTTCGTGAAGACGATGTAGAGCTGACCGCCCGGCCCCGCCACCATGCCCTGCATGACCGTCCGACCGGCCTTGCACGCGCTGCTGTTCGGGATGTCCAACCGGACCGCGCCACTCCGGTCGGTAGCGGCGAAGGCCGCCGAAGCCGGTGCGATGGCGATTCCAACCGAGAGTACGAGCACGGTGGCGACGCTCGACAGTTTCGTCAATTCGGTGTCTCTTCTCCAGAGGGGGGCGAGAAGAGTGTATCGGTTAGTGCCGATCTGTCTATGTCACGCTAGCGAGCCCAGGTGCCGTCGTCGCGAACCCGGGCGGGGGCGCGGCCGAGCAGCAACGTGGTGAGCGCCGCGTCGACGCCCTCGCCGAGGAACCAGTCGCCGGCCTGGTCGAGGGCGAAGACCCGGCCCCGCTCGTCCACGGCGAGGATGCTGTCCTGCTGCTCGGTGCCGATCGGAAAGAGACGCACGCCGAGCACCGCGCCGAAGTCGGCGAGCGTGTCGGCGGTGTGCGCGATCAGGTGCGGACGGATGTCGAAGCGGGAGATCCACACCTGCTCGCCCGGGCCGCGCCGGGCGCCCACCAGGCTCGGGAAGGCCGTCAACGCCTCCACGGCGGCGGGGAACGCCTCGTGGCGGTGCGTCCTCCCGGGCACGGCCGTGACGTCCCGCACCCCGGCCGCCGCCATGATCTGGTCGCCGATGTGCGGACGCCAGCCCGCTGCCACCAGCGCGTTCGCCACCTCGGGCGGAAAGCGTCCCGGGTCGGGGTCGGGCGCGGCCGGTGCCCGCCACGTCTCGGTGTAGGCCCGCGCCGCCTCCGGAAGGACGTTGGCGCGTACCAGGAACGTGATGCACGAGTCGCAGGGCAGTTCGGCGACGCCGCCGGCCGGGTCACCCGGCTCACGGATCCGGAAGATCTCGAAGCGGGCAGCGTCCAGCAGGGCCGCCGCCTCGGCCCGACCCATCGGCTCGATGCCCTCGGCGGCCCGTCGGTGGTCGTACTCGTGCAGCACGTCGGAGACCACGATCAGTTCGGCGTGACACTCGACGCCGCGTACCAGCTCGCCCGGTGGCCTCTCGTCCAGGTAGGCGCGCACGAGCGGATGGTGGTTCAGGGTGGCGGGGCCTCTCGTGCCCTGGGCCGTCCAGATGCGACCGTCGAGGGTCAGGTGCGCCACCGTGTTCGGCGTCGGACCCCGGTGGATCTCCCGGATCAGCAGGCTCGACGCGTCGATCGTGCGCGGCGCGGTCGGTCCGCTGGGCTGACTACGCCGGTACAGGTCGGCCACCACCGTGGCCGGCACCCGGGGCCAGGTGGTGACCTTTCCGGTGCGCTTGTCGATGACGGTCGTCGGCAGGTCGCCGGGGATCGCCCGTGCTCCGCCCGACACGATCGAGGTGACGACGAAACCGAGGTCGAACTCGTCGACCACCGGGGTGCACTCGTGGCCCACGCGCTGTGAGTCGCGCCGAGCCCAGGCGGACGCGAGCTGCTCGGCCTGCTGACGGTCGATCACACATCGAAACTACCGGACGACACGGATCGATGGCGGCCGGTATGGTCTTGGATACCGACGGTGACGGGAGGAACGACGGTGAGCGAACGCGTGGACCGGGACGCCAATCGCGAGCTACGAGCCCGATTCGACGACGTGTACGGCCAGTACCAGCAGCTCAGGTCTGGTTTGGACACTCTTACGGCACGGCTCGCCGAGCTACGGGTGACCCGCCGCTCATCCGATGCGCACGTCACGGCGACGGTCGACGCGCAGGGCCAGGTCATCGAGGTCGTCCTGACGCCGGCCGCCTACCGGGCCCGGGACGCCGAGGCGCTGAGCCGGAAGATCACCGAGACGATCCGGGCCGCCGTGGCCGCCGCCACCCAGGCCACCCAGGCCCTGGTCGCCGAGACCATGCCGGCCGGCTCCGGCTCGGCGGACTTCCTGCGTAACGGCGACTTCGGCGCGTTGCTCGGCCGCGCCGACGCGTTGCTCGGCCGCCGGGAGGGGTCGGCATGACCGACGGGCAGCTCTGGCTGGACGTGTCCCGTGCGCGGCGTGGCGGCGCCGACCTGGCCCTGTCCGGCGAGGCGGTGACGGCCCGTCGCGCGGCGGAGGGCGGCGAGATCGAGGCCGCCAGCGGCGCCCTCCCGTGGGGGCGCGACGACATCGGCGCGGCGTTCGAGCGGAGCTACCGCGGCATCGAGCAGACCGTGCTGCGCGCCTGGGCGGGCGTCGGTCAGCGGCTCACCGAGTTGGGTGTCGACGTGGTCAGCGCGGTCGACGCCAGCGTGCAGACCGACCAGAGCAGCGCCGCCCGGCTCGACCGGGCCGCCGACCAGCGCTGACGGCGGGGCGATCCGGATGAGCGTGCTGCCCAGCCCGATCCCGCACCCACTCGACTACGCGCCCTGGGACGTACCGGGCTGGATCTACGAGGCCCTCGACTGGGCCGTCGGCGTGCAGTGGCCGGAGGGCGACGAACGGGCCGTCTGGGACGTCGCGGACCGCTGGTACGCGGTCGCCTCCGTCCTCGCCGGCCCGCACGCCGACGCCGCGGCGGCCGCCACCGAGGTACGCAGCGGATAC
The DNA here is from genome assembly GCF_050942905.1 of Micromonospora sp. CA-246542. NCBI lineage: Bacteria > Bacillati > Actinomycetota > Actinomycetes > Micromonosporales > Micromonosporaceae > Micromonospora > Micromonospora sp. CA-246542. The sequence goes on from NZ_CP192040.1 coordinate 1,124,695, forward strand.
GGCGGCGTGGGAGCTGTCGACGCCGCGTTCGAGGCGGCCTGGCGAGGCATCGCCGAAGGCGACGACGCGCCCCTGCCGGTGCTGCTCGCGGTCACCGCCGATCTGGGCCGCCTGGTCGAGGAGTGCGGCTGCGACATCGAGGGCGCCAAGATCGAGGTCTGGATCGAGCTGGGGATCCTGGTCGTCGAACTGATCTCGGTGGCGGTGGCGGCGCTGCTGACCGCCGGGGCGGCGTCTCCGGCGGCCGGCGCGGCCGTCACCGCGACCCGGCTGCTCATCCAGCAGATCTTCAAACGCCTCATGGGGCAACTGGCCAGCAAGGCTCTGCGGCGCGGGCTCAAGGAGGCCGGTGAGCGCGCGGCCAAGGAGGTCGCCAAGGGCGGCGTACGTGGGCTCGCCAAGCGCGCCACCCGGGAAGGGTTGGAGGAGGCGGCCGAGGAGTCCGGGATCAGCCTCGCCACGCAGACGTACCAGAACTCGACGGGCCGGGCACACGGCGTCGACCTGACCGATCTGGGCGCTTCGGCGGTCGGCGGGCTCGCCGGCGGTGCGGTCGCGCCGCTGGCCGCCCTGGGCCGCCACGCGACCGGCCGCGCGGCGCGAATCGGCGAGCACCTGGGTCGGGAGATGACCGGCGAGATGTTGGCCGAGAGCGCCGCCAGCGTCGCCACCGGGCAGGGCATGGCCTCGGTCGACGACGTGGTACGCGCCGCCGCGTCCGGCGTCACCGGCTCGACGACCGCCCAGACCGACCACGCTCTGCAGGCACGGCTCCGCGCACAGGCCGACGCTCTGGCCGGAGCGTCCCTCGCCGGCCCGTCGCTTCCGATCCCGCCCCCACCACCGGAACTCGCGACGTCCACGCCCGTGTCGCCTGGGCCGGTTCCGCCAGGGCCGGCCACTGGGACGGTGTCTTCTGGGCCGGCGGGCTCCGGGGCGGTGTCTTCTTCGTCGGGTCTGACGGGGAATGGCGCCGGAGCGGTGGGCGCGGACGTCGCCGGTTCGTCGGTGTCGGCAGCAGCCGGCGCGCCTGGGCTGCCAGCCGACGGGCCCGGGGCGAGTGCAGCCCGGCCGGCGGTGGGGGTGATGTCGGGCTCGCGGGCGTTGCGGAGCCGGGACATCACGCGGCTGCGCCCACGCTCTCGGGGGTCACCGCGCCCGTCGCCGGTGTCGTCGACCCGGCCGGCGGCCCAGGGGTCGGCGTCGCCCCGGCGGTCGCCCCGGCGGTCGAGCCGGCCGGCGTCGCCCCGGGCGTCAGCGGCCCCGTACCCTCGTCGACCGGTCTGCCCGGGGCCGCCGCAGCCGTCTCGTCGCCGGTTCCGGTGACCTCGGCGGCTTCCCCGCCCACAGTGGTCGGGCCGTCGTCGGGTCCGCTGCCGTCGGCGCTCGCATCCCCCTCGACTTCCGTGACCTCGACGACCGGGCCGGTGTCGGCCGTGGGGGCGGTGCCTCCGGTCGGCCCGGCGGCCGCGAGCACTGCCGGGCTCTCGACGCCGCTCGCGTCCGCCGGCCCTGCCCCGGCCATCGCGCCCCCGCCGGCGTCCCCGTTCACGCCCACCGGGCCGACGGTCGGCGCGTCACCCGACGACGTCGGCAGGAACGGCGCAGCCATGACCCCGGTGGACGAAAGCGCGGTGGCCGCGCCGGCCGGCCGCCACTCCGCACCCGAGCGGACCGCGACGCGAGAGTCGATCGCGCCAGCCCGCGTACCCCGGCAGAGGACCGGCGGCCGCGCGTCGGCGTCCGTCGACGTGGTCGCGTTCGGCGACCCGGTGGAGTCCGCGACCGACGCCGACGACTGGTACGCGGCCCAGTGGCTGGCCCAGGCGGAGGCCGCCGAGCGACGGCGCTACCAGGGCCACTTCGAGGCACAGCGGATCGGCTTCGAGAACAACCGCCGGCAGGCCGAGGCCACCCGCCTGCGGGCGCGGGCGGCGGAGCACGACCGCCGGGCTGTCGAGTACGCCAACTACGCCCGACAGTTGCACCAGAGCGGTCACCGGCAGTGGGCCGACGGCTGGCAGCGGGCGGCGAACGACGAGACACGCGCGTACGCGCACTGGCGTGACCTCGCCAACGACGTACTGGCGGGCATCACGGCGCCGCCGGTCGTCGACCTGGCCGACGGGGCCTTCGCGCACGCCAACAGCGACGTGGGCGCTCTCGCGCTCGGCGCGGTGGAGACCAGCGGCCCGTCCCGCCTCACCGGCGACGACGTCCCCCCGCCGATCGACGACTCCCGCCCGTACGGGCAGCCGGGCGGGCTTCGGCCACCACTCGCGCTGCACCAGGTCGACGTCGAACGACAGATGCCGCGCGAACGCGATGGCACCGTCAGACGTACCGCCGATCCGCGCCGGGGCGGCTGGTTCCGCCTCCTGAACGACGGCGGCCCCCAGGCCGACGCCACCCGTGGCATCAACTGCCTGGACTGCACCCTGTCGCTGTTCGAGACGTGGGTGCACGGGCGACCGCGGGTGTCCGCGCCGCGCACCTTCGACGGCTACCTCGACGGCGACATCCGACGCCCGATCCGTGGTGAGGCGGGTGGTCCAGGCCGGGTGGAGGACGCCACCGGCGGCCGCTTCCAACGCGTACTCACCCCCGGTCAACCGTCAGACCCGGCGCAGGCCCGGCAGGGGTATGCCAATCTGCGTGACCAACTGCTGCTGGGCGGCCACGGCAGCTACGCGTTCCTGATCACCGAGTGGGCCGGTGGCGGCTCGCACGCCTGGGTGGCACTCAACCAGAACGGCACCGTCCTCTACGTCGACCCGCAGACCGGCCTCGTCCGCGACCATCCGCTGTATCCCGACGTGGTCGGCATCGACGCGCTCGTACTGGGCGGAGACGGCCGGCCGATGCCGCTGGGTGGACTGCCCCGGGGCCGGTTCAGTGAACGCCCCGACCTGCCGACCCACCCACCCGGGTACGACGACGGCGGCCACGGCGACCCGTACGTCAACCGCATGTACCTGCTGCTGGACGGCCCCGGCTCGGTGCCGGACGGCCCGCCGTCTGACGCTCGCGTAAGTCAGTCTCCGACCCGGTTGCTCGCGCAGGCCGGCAGTCTGGACGAGGTCTTCTCGGCCGGGTTGAGTCCCGTCGACTTCGCGCGGGCGGTGGATCCTCCGACCCTCCGGCGGCTGGTGCCCAGCCTCGACGACGCGGCCGCCCAGGACGTGTCGAGGCTGTTCGCCGACACCCGCGTCCGCGACATGTTGGACACCGCCCTGCGAGAGCCGCCCCCGAACGAGCCGAAGCTGGCCGAGACGTTGGCCCGGCAACTGGCGCAGGCACCGGATCTGGCACGAATCATCCTGGCCACGCCCGAACTGGCGAACTCACTGACGGCCCGACCGCTGACGCTGCACCACCTGGCGAGCCACCAGCAGGCCATCGACGCCCTCGCCGACGTACTCGACGACATCAACGGGCGGGAAGCCGTAGGAGTGGACGCGGAGCCGGGAGAGCCCCTCAGAGTTGTGACCTCTCCGCAGCAGACACCTCTGACGGACGATCAGCGGATGATCAGCGCGGGTATTCAGGTGCCTGATGACCTGCCTGTTCAACCCGGATTCGACAAGCGTCGCCAAGCTGACCCAATCTATCGTCAGCACTACCTCGACGGCCTCTACGCGATGGCGGCGGTTGCTCAGACGGAGCTGAATCAGCTCGCGGTGTCTCTCGCCCACCTCGATGATCGCCGCGTTGGCGAGCCTGGATGGCGTACGCAGCCAAAGGATCGGAGGCGAGCCGAGGACAAGGTGGCCAAGCGCCAGGGCGACGCATCCCGTTTGCTGGATCTGGCCGCTGCAAAGGTCGAATTTCGGTCGCTCGACGACCTGTACGGCGCTCTGGAGCGGTTACGCGCTCACCCTGATGTTGAGATCGCGAGTTGTGATGATCGATTCCTGTCGCCGGAGGACAGCGGCTACCGGGATATTCAACTCGTGCTCAAGACGCCGAGCGGCCACCTCGCGGAGTTCCGTCTCCACCTGGCAGCGCTTGATGCGGTAGCGGTCTGGGAACATGCGCTCTACGAGGTACGCCGCGACATCGACGCCCTGGCCCGCATCGAGGCCCGAGAGTTGACGGGGCGCGAGGCCGCGATTGTGGACGGCATCCTCCAACGCGAGCAGCAGTTGTTCTGGCAAGCGCTCCAATCGACTTACGAGGAGAACACCTAGTGGTGCAGATGCCCGGTCTGGTGCTTCCGTCCTACTACCTCTACCACCAGTCTCCCGTCAAGATCGTGAAGACGCCCGACGGCGGTGCCCGGGTGTGGCGAGTTGCAATCGACACGGGAGGCTGGCAGGCGAAGAACGACCTCTTCACGGAGATTGTCTTCGACGTCGGTGGAGATATCTTCCGGCGCACCCCGGAGGAGTTTGTGCAGGAAGTCGAGCGGTTCCGCGCTCACTACCTCGAAGGCGAAGGTCCGGTCTTCGCTCTCTACGAGACCGTGCAGGCACTCAGGGACGCGGCGAAGGCTCAAGGGCGACCGTTGTCGCCCAAAGAGCAGGCTCTCATCCGGGGGATTCGGCAGCGGTCGTTCGTGATGTTCGAGGAGCAACTCCTTGCAGCCGGCGATCCGGGTGCCGATCCCGATTTGGCTGCCCGCTAGTTGAGGATCGTCGCGCTCGGCGCGGGCCTACACGGGGGAGTGCTGCCGGCTCTCCTGTCAGGGTGTCCCGCTGACCAGCCTGGGCGACCGAGCGGGTTCCCGGTTGCCGGTGTGGGCGGGTATCGACGAGAGTCGCCGTATGGCTGATTCACGCGACGAGGAGGCGACCTCCGGCGGCGAACCCACGCGGACCTTCGGTTGGTCGTACCTGTTCGTCCATCCGGACGACGACCCACGCTCGGACGGTAACTTCGCAGACGAGCGGGCCGTTCTCGTCGAGTACCTGCGCGACCAACGCCTCACCTTCGAGTTGAAGTGCGACGGCCTGAACGCTGAGCAGTTGGCCCGGCGGTCGGTGCCACCGTCGACGATGTCGCTGCTCGGGTTGATCCGTCACCTGGCCGAGGTGGAGCGCGGCTGGTTCCGCAGGACGATGGCCGGCCAGGCGGCACCCCAGAGGTACTGCTCGGACGACGATCCGGACGGCGACTTCGACGGCGCGGTCGCCGACCCGGCGGTGGTCGACGAGGCGTACCGGGCCTGGCGTGCGGAGGTGGCGTTCTCCGAGCAGTTCGTCAACGAGGCTGCGGATCTCGACGTGCAGGGGCGGCAACGCGACGGCAACGTCATCGTGCTGCGCAGGCTTCTGGTGCACATGATCGAGGAGTACGCGCGGCACAATGGCCACGCCGATCTCCTGCGCGAGCGTATCGACGGAAGGGTGGGTCAGTGATGGCCGAGGGGTTCGACGTCCGGTTGACGCGGGCGCGGGAGCGCTACGAGCAGGCGGTCTTCGGCGGTGACGGCACGTCGTTGGACGAGGCCGAGCGGGATCTCGTCGCGGTGGAGGCGGACACGGCCCTGGCTCGTGGACGGCTGTTGCACGCCCGTTTCCTCGAGACCGGCGCGGAGGACGCGGCTGAGCTGTCGCTCTTCGAGCGGGCCGCGCAGCTCTACCGCGAGGTGGGCGACGCCCGTGGCGAGGGTGAGGCGCTGTTCTGGGTGGGCACGGTCCACCAGGTGATCCGGCAGGACCAGGCCGCCGCCGATCCGGCCTTCGCGCGGGCGCGTGAGTTGGCGACGGAGGCGGGGGACGAGCTGACCCTCTCGTACGTGTTGCGGCACCTCTGCTTCGGCGAGCAGGCCGCCGGCCGGGTCGAGGCGGCGCGGGAGTTGCTGGAGGAGTCGACGCGGTTGCGCCGGAAGTTGTCCTTCACGCCGGGGGTGGCGGCGAATCTGATCGGTCTGGCGGACCTGGCGGCGAGCGGCGGTGACCGGGACGCCGCCCGTGGCCTGCTCGACGAGGCCACGTCACTGGCTGCCAGCAGCGGCGCGTACGGCATCGTCCGGTGGATCGACGAGGCCCGCGACGAGCTGAAGCTCGCCTGAGCACCCTGTGGGCGCACCGGTGCGCGGCGCGGCCCTTTCCGTAGCGCCGAACGGCGGTTGACCGTGTTTATTAACATCGCTCCATGGCGAGATCCACTACGGGCAGCAGCAGCTCCGGTTTCTGGGCGTGGGCGGTCGGCCTCCTGTTCGGCCTGGCGATCGGTATCCCCTCGTTCGGCCCGAAGGGAGGGGTGGCGTTCGGTGTCGCCATGGCGGTCGTCGTCGGTGTCGCGTTCGGTGCCACCCGGAGGCGGGTCGACGACGGTGCCGATGGGGAGCCTGCCGAGGCGTCGACTCCGGCCGAGGACGGCGACGCGAGTCGGTCTTCCCGCTAGGGCAGGTCGGGCGACGAGGTGACCGGTATGGAGTCGCCGAGCGTGATCGACTCGACATCGCCGATCTCGGGGCGTCCGGGGGCGCGGGATAGCGCGACATCGCCGAAATCGAGTGGATCAAGGGCGGTGCTGACCCGGACTCCGCGCTCGGTCGCGGAGGCGGTGGCCGTACAGGAGGAGTTGCGGCCCCTGGTCGACCTGGTCGGGCCCGGCCCGCTCGCGCCGGAGACGGTGGCCGGCCTGGACGTGGCGTACGCCGAGAGCGGTGACCTCCTCGCGGCGGCCGTGACCGTGTTGGATGCTCGGACGCTGGCCGTGGTGGATTCGGCGGTCAGCCTGGGTCGGCCCGCGTTCGACTACGTGCCGGGGTTGTTCGCCTTCCGCGAGGCGCCGGCTCTGCTCGCCGCCCTGGACGCGTTGAAGACCGTTCCGGACCTGCTCGTCTGTGACGGGCACGGGGTGGCGCATCCGCGCCGGTTCGGGCTGGCTTGTCACCTCGGGGTGGTCACCGGCCTGCCCGCGATCGGAGTGGGCAAGACGCCGCTGGTCGGCGAGTGGGAAGCCCCGGCCGCCGAGCGGGGCGCCTGGTCGGCGCTGCGCGACGGGGGTGAGGTGCTCGGCCGGGTGCTGCGTACCCGGGACGGAGTCAAGCCGGTCTTCGTGAGCGTCGGGCACCGGGTGAGTCTGGAGAACGCCACTGCCCGGGTGCTCGCGTTGACTCCGCGCTATCGCCTTCCCGAGACGACGCGCACCGCCGACCGGCTCTGCCGCGAGGCTCTCGCCGGGGCCGGAAACGGGTCGTAGACCGTAACGCCGCACACATACCGACCGCTCTATGACCGGTGGTGGGAGTGGCCCGGTAGTAGCCTGTCCGGCGGACCCCACCCGGGGAGGAACGGTGAGGTGATCATGACGCTGCGTCGACGTGCCGCACGGCTCGCGACGGTCTGCGGTCTGTTGGTCGGCCTGGTGATGCTCGGTGCGTCACCCGCGCTGGCCGACGAGGACTCGGTCCGTGTGGGTGCGGCCAGCAGCTTCGCCGCCGGAGGTTCCCCTCAGGGAGTGAACGTCGCGGTGCGCAAGCGCTCCGAGGGATGCGTCCTGCTGCGTACCGCTCTGGGTCTGAGCCTTGAGGGTCTTCAGCCGGATCAGGTGGCGGTCCAGGTCAACGCGGGCGGACGCTGGTTCCCGGTGGGTGTGTCCGGTGGCGGTGGCAACGTGACGACCGCGCAGACCTCGCCGGCCAAGCCGACGTTGTGCAAGGGCAAGGGCATCACCGTGCGGTACCGGGTGGCGTTCGCCGCCGGCACGCCGGGGGGTCGGCTCTCCGTGACCGGTGTGGGTCTCACCGCCGCCGGACAGCAGTTGGGGCAGGGCAGCGACACGGCCAAGGTCGCCGGGCGGCTTTCCCCGTCGCCCACGCCGACGCCGTCGAAGAAGCCCACCCCGACCCCGACCCCGACCCCGACCGAGGTCGCGGCGGCGGGCGAGGTGGTGGACCCGGCCGCACTGGGCCCGGCCTCCGTCGCACCCTCGACGACGGCGGTGGCCGCCGAGTCCGGTGGTGGTGGTTCGCCGATCATGTTCTTCGGCATCGCGATGGTGGCGGTGGGTGTGCTGTTGATCGTGCTGCTGGTCCGCCGTTCCCGGCAGGACCGCACGCCGACCGACGAGCCCGGCCCGCTGCCGGGCAACCCCGGTGGGACCACCTACCGCGCCGGTGGTGGGTCGCCGGCCGTGCCCGGTCACCCCGGCCCGGTGTACGGCCAGCAGCCACCGGCGGTGCCCGTTCCGCGACCCGCCCCCGGCGGCGTCTACGGGGCACGACCCGCCACGCCCTCGCCGGACGCCACTCAGGTCATGCCGGACGCCACTCAGGTCATGCCCGGCGCCCCCGGCGATCCGGGTGCTCGGCCCCGGCCGGACGACCCGGACGGCGGCGACCGCACCGTGTTCATGCCCCGGCTCCCCGGCTGAGCGGGGCGCGGCCCGGTCGCTCCGATACGCTCAGGTTCGTTGGAAACCTGCGGCCAAGGAGCGGAACTAGTGTCTGATCTGTCCCAGATCGTGAAGGCGTACGACGTCCGAGGGACGGTGCCGGACCAGTGGGACGAACGGGTCGCCGAGGCGCTCGGGGCCGCCTTCACCCAGCTGCTCAACGCCACTGACGAGCCCGGTGACGCCGTCGTCGTCGGGTACGACATGCGCGCCAGCTCGCCCGGCCTGGCGGCCGCCTTCGCCGCCGGGGTACGGGCCGAGGGGCGCTCGGTGATCGAGATCGGGCTCGCCTCCACCGACCTGCTCTACTTCGCCTCCGGTTCGCTCGGCCTGCCCGGAGCGATGTTCACGGCCAGTCACAACCCGGCTCAGTACAACGGCATCAAGATGTGCCGCTCCGGCGCCCGGCCGATCGGCCAGGACAGCGGCTTGACGGAGATCCGTGACCGGGCGCAGGCGATGCTGGACTCGGGGGCGTCCCGCCCGGCGGGCGAGCCGAGCCGGCCGGCCGAGCGGCGCGACCTGCTCCCCGACTACGCCGCGTACCTGCGCAAGCTGGTCGACCTCTCCGGCATCCGGCCGTTGAAGGTGGTGGTCGACGCCGGCAACGGAATGGGTGGCTACACCGTCCCCACCGTGCTCGGCGAGGCCGCCCTGTCGGCCCTGCCGCTGGAGATCGTGCCGCTCTACTTCGAGCTGGACGGCAGCTTCCCCAACCACGAGGCGAACCCGCTGGACCCGGCGAACCTGGTCGACCTCCAGCGCGCCGTGGTCGAGCACGGCGCCGACATCGGCCTGGCCTTCGACGGCGACGCCGACCGGTGCTTCGTGGTCGACGAGCGCGGCGAGCCGGTCTCGCCGTCGGCGATCACCGCGCTGGTCGCGGCGCGGGAGCTGGCCAAGCACCCGGGCTCCACGGTGATCCACGGTCTGATCACCTCAAGCGCGGTCGCGGAGATCATCCGTGAGCACGGTGGGGAGCCGGTGGTGGCCCGGGTCGGGCACTCCTTCATCAAGGCGGAGATGGCCCGCACCAACGCCGTCTTCGGCGGGGAGCACTCCGCCCACTACTACTTCCGGGACTTCTGGTTCGCCGACACCGGGATGCTCGCCGCGATGCACACACTGGCCGCCCTGGGCGAGCAGTCGCTGCCGCTGTCCGTGCTGGCCGGCGAGTACGAGCGCTACGTCGCCTCCGGCGAGATCAACTCGACGGTCGTCGACCAGGCCGCGGCGGTGGCCGACGTGCGGGCCGCGTACCCGGACGCGACGACCGACGAGATGGACGGGCTGACGCTGCGCTTCGAAGACGGCGCGTGGTTCAACCTGCGTGCCTCCAACACCGAGCCGCTGCTGCGGCTCAACGTCGAGGCGCCCACCCGCGAGCGGATGGTCTCGCTCCGGGACGAGGTGCTCGACCGCGTTCGCCGATAAGATCGCCTGCGCCGGTCGGCACCGCCGTCGGTGACCCGCACTCGTGGAAGGAGCCGTGCCATGGCCCTGGATCCGCAGTTGCTCGAGATCCTCGCCTGCCCGGACACGCACCACGCCCCGCTGACCTACGACGCGGAGGCGCAGACGTTGACCTGCACGGAGTGCGGTCGGATCTTCGAGGTCCGCGACGACGTGCCGGTGCTGCTCCTCGACGAGGCGCGTGGCGGCCCCGGGCAGCAGTCATGATCGACGGTACGGCCGGGGTGAGCGGTCGGCGCGACGCCGACGAGGCCCTGCTCGACAACCCGAACGCGCTGGCCGAGCACGACCCGGGCGACATGCTGCGGCACACCGCCTCGGGTGGCGCCCAGGTACGCGAGAGCGCGGCGCTGGCCGCCGAGGCGAACCTCGCGGTGCTGGCCGACGACGGGCGGCCCCGGGCCGTGGTGATCGCCGGCATCGGCACGGCCGGGCGTACCGGTGACGTGCTGGCCACGGTCGCCGGGCCGCGCTGCCCGGTCCCGATCATCGGGCACCGCAGCTCGGGCGTACCCGGTTGGGTGGGCGCCGCCGACGTGGTGATCGCGGTGAGCGCGTCGGGTCGCAGCCCGGAGGCGCTCGGCGCCGCCGAGGCCGCGCACCGACGCGGCGCTCGACTGGTCGCGGTGGGCGCACCGGACTCGCAGTTGCAGTCGGTGGCCGAGCGGGCCCGGGCGCCGTTCATCCCGGTGCCCCGACGGGCGCCGGCCCGGGCCAGCCTCTGGGCGCTCACCGTGCCGGTCCTGCTGGCGGCGCGGTCGCTCGGCCTGGTGAAGGTCAACGAGGCGGACCTGGCGGAGACGGCGGCCCGGCTCGACGCGGACGCCGACCGCTGCCGGTCCACCGCCGAGTCGTTCGTCAACCCGGCCAAGTCGTTGGCGCTGGGCCTGGCCGGCTCGATCCCGATCGTGTGGGGCTCGTCGCCGCTGGCGACCGTGGCGGCCCGCCGGTTCGGCGACACCCTGTCCGCGAACGCCCGCTACCCGGTGGTCACCGGCGCGCTGGGCGAGGCCGGGCGGGGGCGGGTCGGGCTGCTGGACGGCGTCTTCGGCGGCCTGGCCGAGGGGAGCGGGACATCTTCGCCGACCCGTCGGAGGACGACGGCGAGGGCACCCGGCTGCGGCTGGTGCTGCTGCGCGACGGTGGGCTCAACGCCGACGACGACACGGACGAGCCGCTCGCCGTCGAGGAGCGCCGCGCGGACGCGGTGCAGACCCTCGCCGAGCGCCGTGGCGTGCGGTGCGACGTGGTGACCGCCGAGGGCGGGTCGGCTCTGGAGCGGCTGGCCTCGCTGATCGCCGTACCGGACTTCGCCTCGATCTATCTTGCTCTGGCACACGGGTTGGACCCGATGGCCGTACCGGCCATCACCGAGATGAAGGAGCTGTCGAACCAGTGAACGAAAGCAGGGGGCGGCGCGGCACGAACGTCACCACCACCCGAAACGGAGTGGCGGCGTGAGCGCGAACGGCGGGACGAAGGCGATCGTCGCCGCCCTGCTGGCCAATGTCGGCATCGCCGTCACCAAGTTCATCGCGTTCCTGCTCTCCGGGTCCTCGTCGATGCTGGCCGAGGCGGTCCACTCGGTGGCCGACTCCGGCAACCAGGGTCTGCTGCTGCTCGGTGGCAAGCGGGCGAAGCGCGCGGCCACGCCGGAACACCCGTTCGGGTACGGCCGGGAGCGCTACATCTACGCGTTCATCGTGTCGATCGTGCTGTTCAGCATCGGTGGACTGTTCGCCCTCTACGAGGCGTACCACAAGTGGTCGGATCCGCACGGCATCACCGAGTGGCAGTGGCTTCCGGTGGCGGTGCTGCTGGCGGCGATCGCCATGGAGTCGTTCTCCTTCCGGACGGCGATCAAGGAGTCCAACCACATCCGGGGCAAGCAGTCCTGGGTGCGTTTCATCCGGCGGGCCAAGGCGCCGGAGCTGCCGGTGGTGCTGCTGGAGGACTTCGGCGCCCTGGTCGGTCTGGTCTTCGCGCTGTTCGGCGTCGGCATGACCCTGGCCACCGGCGACGGTCGGTGGGACGCCGCCGGCACCGCGATGATCGGCGTGCTGCTGGTGGTCATCGCCATCGTGCTGGCCATCGAGACCAAGAGCCTGCTCCTCGGTGAGGGTGCCGAACAGCAGGACCTGGCGGCCATCGAGCGGGCCATCACCGAGGGCCCCGAGGTGGAGCAGATCATCCACATGAAGACGCTCTACCTGGGCCCGGAAGAGCTGATGGTGGCCGCGAAGATCGGCGTACCGGCCTGCGAGAGCGCGCACGACCTGGCCCGCGGCATCAACGCGGTTGAGGCGCGCATCCGTACCGCCGTGCCGATCGCCCGGGTGATCTACCTGGAGCCGGACATCTACAGCGTCGCCGCCGCCAAGGCCGGCACCGGCGCCGCTGCCGACACCGCCGTACCGCAGCCGGAGGAGTCCGCGGGCGAGGCGGTCGGACGGCCCGGGGTCTGAGACGGTGGAACCGCTGTACGGACCGATCCGGGACTATGCCTGGGGGTCCCGCTCCGCCATCGCGCTGTTGCAGGGGCGACCGGTGCCCAGCCCCGGCCCGGAGGCGGAGCTGTGGTTGGGCGCCCACCCCGGCGCCCCGGCCAGCGTGGAGCGCGCCGGAGCCCGGGTGAGCCTCTGTGACCTGGTACGCGACGAGCCGGGGCAGTGGCTGGGCCAACGGGTGGCCGGCCGTTTCGGCAGCCGGCTCCCGTTCCTGCTCAAGGTCCTCGCCGCCGACTCGCCGCTGAGCCTGCAGGCCCATCCGGATGCCGAGCAGGCCCGGGCGGGGTTCGCCGCCGAGGCGGATCTTCCTCCCGAGGAGCGCAACTACACCGACCCGCACCACAAGCCGGAGTTGTTGGTCGCGCTCACCCCCTTCGAGGCGCTGTGCGGCTTCCGCGATCCGGTGGAGTCGGCCGAGGCGCTCGCCGCGTTCGGCGTACCCGAGTTGGGGCCCGTGGTCGACGCGCTGCGCACCGGCCCGGCGGGCCTGCGCACGGCGGTGGGGACGCTGCTCGGCTGGCCGGTCGCGGAGCGCGACGGGCTGCTGCGGGCCGTCCTGGCGTCGGCGGCCGACGGCCCGGACGCCGAGTTGGCCCACCGGCTGGCGAAGGCCTATCCGGGCGACCCGGGGGTGCTGGTGGCCCTGTTGCTGCACCACGTGCGGCTGGTGCCGGGGGAGGGGATCTGGATGCCCGCCGGCAACCTGCACGCGTACCTGAGCGGCTGCGGCGTCGAGATCATGGCGGCCAGCGACAACGTGCTGCGCGGTGGTCTCACCCCGAAGCGGGTCGACGTGGACGAGTTGGTGCGGGTGCTGCGCTTCGAGGTGCTCGACGAGCCGGTCCGTGCCGCCCGACCTGTCGCTCCGGGGGTGGACTGTTGGGCGGTGCCGGTGGACGACTTCGCGTTGCACCGGGTGCGGGTCGGCGCGGACGTGCCGGAGGCCACCCTGGCTCTGCCCGGTCCCCGGGTGGTGCTCTGCGGCGCGGGCACGGTGACGGTCGATGACGGGGCGGGCGCTCTGACATTGACGTCCGGCCAGGCGGCGATCGGCACGGCGGCCGGCGAGCCGCTGCGGATCAGCGGTGACGGCGAGGCGTACGTGGCGACGTCGGGCCTACGCTGACCCGACACAAGTCCGACTTTCCCGGAATAGCTTGACTCAGCTTTGCCTGAGTGTGACTCTATGAGTACGCAGCGTTATCGCGACGACGGTCCGGCAACGTGCGGGGAACCAAACCGGGGGGATGCGCGGGGCGGGCGGAGGTGGGCAGCGGGTCTGTCCACCACCGACCGCCCCGTGCGCTGTCCGCCGCCCGTCCCCCGGCGGCCGTCGCTGGCGCGCGTAAGGTGGAGGATCGGCGCAGACATCGTTCGACAGGAGCTTTCATGACCAGCACCCTCCCGGCGGCCGCCAGCGGTACGCCGTCCGAGGCCCGGCCGAGCACGCTCGCCGAGGGCGACTTCAAGGTGGCGGATCTGTCGCTCGCCGAGTTCGGGCGCAAGGAGATCCAGCTCGCCGAGCACGAGATGCCCGGCCTGATGGCGATCCGGCGGGAGTTCGCCGAGGCGCAGCCGCTCGCCGGCGCGCGGATCACCGGCTCGCTGCACATGACCATCCAGACCGCCGTCCTGATCGAGACGCTGGTCGCCCTCGGCGCGCAGGTCCGCTGGGCGTCCTGCAACATCTTCTCCACCCAGGACCACGCCGCCGCCGCGATCGTCGTCGGCCCGGACGGCACCCCCGACGCCCCTGCCGGCGTTCCGGTGTACGCCTGGAAGGGCGAGACGCTGCCCGAGTACTGGTGGTGCACCGAGCAGGTGCTCCTCTGGCCGGACGGCCAGGGGCCCAACATGATCCTCGACGACGGCGGTGACGCCACCCTGCTCGTGCACAAGGGCGCCGAGTTCGAGAAGGCCGGCGTCGTGCCGCCGGTCGAGTCCGCCGACTCCGAGGAGTACGCGGTCATCCTCGAGCTGCTGCACCGCTCGCTGGGCGAGGACGGCCAGCGCTGGACCGGGATCGCGGCCGGCATCAAGGGCGTGACCGAGGAGACCACCACCGGCGTGCACCGCCTCTACGAGATGCACCGCGCCGGCACGCTGCTCTTCCCGGCCATCAACGTCAACGACTCGGTCACCAAGAGCAAGTTCGACAACAAGTACGGCTGCCGGCACTCGCTGATCGACGGCATCAACCGGGCCACCGACGTGCTGATCGGCGGCAAGATGGCCGTGGTCATGGGCTACGGCGACGTGGGCAAGGGCTGCGCCGAGTCGCTGCGCGGTCAGGGCGCCCGGGTCGTGGTGACCGAGGTCGACCCGATCTGCGCCCTGCAGGCGGCGATGGACGGCTACCAGGTCGCCACCCTGGACGACGTTGTCGAGCAGGCGGACATCTTCATCACCGCCACCGGCTGCTTCGACGTCATCACCAACGAGCACATGGCCCGGATGAAGCACCAGGCCATCGTCGGCAACATCGGCCACTTCGACAACGAGATCGACATGGCCGGCCTGGCCAAGCGCTCCGATGTCGAGCGGGTCAACATCAAGCCGCAGGTCGACCTGTGGCGCTTCGCCGACGGGCACGCCGTCATCGTGCTCTCCGAGGGGCGTCTGCTGAACCTGGGCAACGCCACCGGGCACCCGAGCTTCGTCATGTCGAACTCGTTCGCCAACCAGACGATCGCCCAGATCGAGCTGTTCACCAAGACCGAGGAGTACCCGATCGGCGTCTACGTGCTGCCCAAGCACCTGGACGAGAAGGTGGCCCGCCTGCACCTCGGTGCGCTGGGCGCGAAGCTGAGCACCCTCACCAAGGAGCAGGCCGCGTACCTGGGCGTGTCCCCCGAGGGCCCGTTCAAGCCGGACCACTACCGCTACTGATCAAGCTCTGCTGAACCGGGCCGGCTGCGAGCAGCCGGCCCGGTTCGTCGTTCCCGCCCCCGCTCCATGCCCGGTCCCGCGATCTTGCACTTTCTGCGGCGACTTAAGCGGCAATCGCGCTCATATCGACAACAGGAACCGCAAGATCGGCGGGAGCGTTCCGTTGGCTCGGCGTCGAGGTCGATCTCGGGGCTCAAGATCGTGCCTGAACGTTGTTGTAGTGGTGTTGGCGCGGCGGGGAGGCCACTACTTCCTGGTTCGAGCACGATCTTGGCGTGGGGCGCGGGGCGCGGGGCGCGGGGCGCGGGGCGCGGGGCGCGGGGCGCGGGGCGCGGGGCGCGGGGCGCGGGGCGCGGGGCGCGGGGCGCGGGGCGCGGGTTAGTTGCGGCGGCGGGTGGGGCGTAGCCAGGTCCAGGCGCACCAGGCCAGCCAGCCGAGCGACACGACGGTGGCCAGGGTTCGCTGGCGTAGCGCGCTGAGCAGCAGCACCACGGCCAGCACCGCCAGCCATGGCAGGAAGGCTTTCACGACGGGGATCCTCGCACGGTCGGACGGTGAACGGTATGCGGCCGGTCGTCGAAGACCAGGTCACGGGGAGAGTGAGCTTGCCATGAACAACTTGACGAGGCCTGTGAACAGGAGGAAGGTATGGCTGCCCTAAGTTAGTGAAGACGTGCCTAATGAACACGGAGCGGGGATGTTCGCCACCTACCTGATCGGCCTGCGGGAGGGCCTGGAAGCGACCCTGGTGGTCAGCATCCTGGTCGCCTTCCTGGTGAAGTCGCAGCGCCGGGACCGGTTGCCCCAGGTGTGGGCGGGCGTCGGCCTGGCCGTAGCGCTCTCCGTGCTGTTCGGCTGGCTCATCGAGTACACCTCGACCTCACTGCTGGCGCGTTCCGAGGATCGCGAGTTGTTCGAGGCGATCACCTCCGTCGCCGCCGTGGTGTTCGTCACCTGGATGATTTTCTGGATGCGCAAGGCGGCCCGCACCATCGCGGGTGAACTCCGCGGCAAGCTGACCGAGGCGCTCGCCGTCGGGTCGCTCGCCGTCGCGGGGATGGCCTTCCTCGCCGTGATCCGCGAGGGCCTGGAGACCGCACTGATCTTCTACTCCGCGGCTCAGGGCGCGGCCGGGGACAGCGGACCGCTGCTCGCGCTCATCGGCGGCATCGTCACCGCCGTGGTCCTCGGCGTGCTGCTCTACGCCAGCGCCCTCAAGATCAACCTCAGCAAGTTCTTCACCTGGACCGGCGCGCTGCTGATCCTGGTCGCCGCCGGCATCCTCAAGTACGGCGTGCACGACTTCCAGGAGGCCGGTGTCCTGCCCGGCCTCGGCGACCTGGCGTTCGACATCACCGCCGTGCTCGACCCGAGCACCTGGTACGCGGCGTTGCTGGCCGGCATGTTCAACGTGACCCCCGCGCCCACCGTGCTCGAGACCATCGCCTGGATCGGGTACGCCGTTCCCGTCCTGCTGCTCTTCCTGCGCCCGACCCGCCGTACCCCGGCATCGGGAGCGGCCACGACGGGCCCGGCGGCACCCGCCACGCCGGCGCCGGCCGCGGCCTCGGGGCCCGGTGTCGAGGCGTCCGGGCGCACGTCGCCGTCCACCACCACCGTCACCGAACGCGGGGCCGACACCGGCGCCGAGGCAGAGGCGGCATCCGCGCCGCAGCGTGCCTGACCCCACGAGGAGAGACCGCACAGATGCGTACCACCCGATTCTTCGCGCTGGCCGCTGCCGGCGTGCTGGCGACGGCCGGCGTCGCCGCCTGCTCCAAGGCCGACTCCGACAAGTCCGACGCGGCGGGCGGCCCGATCGTGGTCAAGGCCACTGACACGGCCTGCGATGTCGCCATGACCGACCTCGGCGCCGGAACGGCCACCTTCAAGATCACCAACTCGGGCGCGAAGGTCACCGAGTTCTACGTGTACGCCTCCGGCGACCGGGTGATGGGCGAGGTGGAGAACATCGCCCCCGGGTTGAGCCGCGAGCTGCACGTCGAGCTGCCCGCCGGCACGTACGAGACGGCCTGCAAGCCGGGCATGAGCGGCAAGGGCATCCGGGGCGCGCTCAAGGTCAGCGGGTCCGCGCAGCCGCTGACCGCCGACGCCGCCCTGGCCGGCGCCACCGACAACTACCAGCGCTACGTCAAGAGCCAGACCGGCGCGCTGCTGGAGAAGACCGAGGATTTCGTCGCCGCCGTGAAGGCCGGCGACGTGGCGAAGGCCAAGACGCTGTACCCGGTCGCGCGCACCTACTGGGAGCGGATCGAGCCGGTGGCGGAGATCTTCGGCGACCTCGACCCCAAGATCGACGGCCGCGAGGAGGTCATCGAGGAGGGGATGGAGTTCACCGGCTTCCACCGGATCGAGAAGGACCTCTGGCAGTCCGGCGACATCAGCAAGGACGGCCCGATCGCCGACCGGCTGCTGGTCGACGTCAAGGAGATCGTGGCGAAGGCCAACGCCGAGAAGCTGTCCCCGCTCCAGCTCGCCAACGGCGCGAAGGAGCTGCTCGATGAGGTCGCCAGCGGCAAGATCACTGGCGAGGAGGACCGCTACTCGCACACCGACCTGTGGGACTTCGCCGCCAACCTGGAAGGTTCCAAGGCGGCCCTGTCGGCCCTGCGGCCCGCGCTGGAGCAGCGTTCGCCGGAGCTGGTCAAGCAGCTCGACACCGAGTTCGCGAACGTCGAGGCGCAGCTCGGCAAGCACCGCGACGGCGACGGGTGGAAGCTGCACACCGCGTTGAGCAAGGCCGAGCTCAAGGAACTCTCGGACGGCATCAACGCGCTCGCCGAGCCGATCAGCAAGGTCGCCGCAGTCGTCGCCAAGTGACCGGGACGCAGGGGGAGTCGAGTCGATGAGCGTACGCAGGTTGACCCGTCGGCGGGCTATCACGCTCGCCGGCGCCGGGGTGGCCGGAGTCGCGGGCGTCGCCGCTGGCGCGGGGGCGCTGGTCGGCGACTCGCGTGGTCCGGCGGCGGCCAGCGACCACCCGGCGGGCGCGGTGCCGTTCTTCGGCGAGCACCAGGCCGGCATCGTCACCCCCGCCCAGGACCGGCTGCACTTCGTCGCCTTCGACGTCATCACGAAGGACCGGGCCCGCCTGGTCGCGATGCTCGAGGAGTGGACGGCCGCCGCCGCCCGGATGACCTCCGGCCGGGACGCCGGTGTCCTCGGGGCGGTCGGCGGGATGCCCGAGGCCCCGCCGGACGACACCGGCGAGGCGCTCGGCCTCCCGCCGTCGCAGCTCACCCTGACCATCGGTTTCGGGCCCACGCTGTTCCGCGACACCGACGGACGGGACCGGTTCGGCATCGCCGACCGCCGCCCGGCCGCGTTGGCGGAGCTGCCGAAGTTCCCCGGCGACGCGTTGCAGGCCCCGATCTCCGGTGGCGACCTGTGCGTGCAGGCGTGCGCCAACGATCCCCAGGTGGCGGTGCACGCGATCCGCAACCTGGCGCGGATCGGCATGGGTGTGGTCAGCGTCCGCTGGTCGCAGCTCGGTTTCGGTCGTACGTCGTCGACCTCCCGGGACCAGGCGACCGCCCGCAACCTGTTCGGCTTCAAGGACGGCACGGCCAACCTCAAGGCCGAGGAGACCGACCTGCTGCGCGACCAGTTGTGGGTGCAGCCCGGCGACGGGCCGGACTGGATGGCGGGCGGGTCGTACCTGGTCACCCGCAAGATCCGGATGCTCGTGGAGACCTGGGACCGGACCTCGCTGGCCGAGCAGGAGGAGATCGTCGGCCGGACCAAGGGCAGCGGCGCCCCGCTCGGGCGGAGCAAGGAGTTCGACGAGCCGGACTTCGCGGCGCGCGGTGACGACGGCAAGCCGCTGATCGCCGAGCACGCCCACGTCGCCCTCGCCCATCCGAGCCGCAACAACGGCGCGCACCTGCTGCGGCGGGGTTACAACTTCGTCGACGGCTCGGACGGTCTCGGCCGGCTCGACGCCGGTCTCTTCTTCATCGCCTACCAGCGGGACCCGCGCAAGCAGTTCGTGCCGATCCAGACCCAGTTGGCCCGCCACGACGTGATGAACGAGTACCTGCGGCACGTCTCCAGCGGTCTGTTCGCCTGCCCGCCCGGCGTGCGCGACGGTGGCGACCACTGGGGCCGGGTGCTCTTCGGCTGACCGGCGACGCGACCCGTCCGAGCTGTGGTGGCGGCGGACCGCGTCGAGGGGGGATCATGAGGCTGTCCGTGCCGGGTGACGCCGGTCCCACCGAACTGAACGGGGATGCAATATTAATCCCATGAGAGCCCGGGTCCTGGTGGTCGACGACGACCCCGCACTCGCCGAGATGCTCGGCATCGTGCTGCGCAGTGAGGGTTTCCTGCCCTCGTTCGTGGCCGACGGCGAGCGGGCGTTGGCCGCGTTTCGTGACAGTCGTCCGGACATCGTCCTGCTCGACCTCATGTTGCCCGGAATGAGTGGTATCGACGTGGCCCGGTCGATTCGTGCCGAGTCTGGCGTGCCGATCGTGATGCTGACCGCCAAGAGCGACACCGTGGACGTCGTCCTCGGTCTCGAATCCGGCGCCGACGACTACGTGGTCAAGCCGTTCAAGCCCAAGGAGCTGGTGGCCCGGATGCGGGCCCGGCTGCGCCGCGGCGAGGACGTCGCGCCGGAGATGCTGACCATCGGGCCGCCCGGCAACCAGATCAGCATCGACGTGCCCGCCCACACCGTCAGCCGCAACGACGAGGAGGTGAAGCTGACGCCGCTGGAGTTCGACCTGCTGGTCGCGCTCGCCCGCAAGCCGCGTCAGGTCTTCACCCGCGAGGTGCTGCTGGAGCAGGTCTGGGGCTACCGGCACGCGGCCGACACCCGACTGGTCAACGTGCACGTGCAACGGCTGCGCGCCAAGATCGAGCCAGATCCGGAGCGACCGGAAATCATCCTCACCGTGCGGGGCGTGGGCTACAAGGCGGGCACCGGATAGCCTGGTCGCACTGTGTCGACCTCGCCGCCCCCGCAGAACACCACAGCCCGCCGGCTCGCTGCCGGCCGGGAGGTCTGGCGTGTGCTGAGCGGCCGGGTCGCGCGGCTGCTGGCCCGGGCGCACCAGACCTGGCGGCGTTCGCTCCAGGTCCGGGTGGTCACCATCACGTTGGTCGCCTCCAGCCTGCTGGTGGGCGGATTCGCGTACCTGATCGCTGACAAGATCACGACGATCCTGCTCGACAACGCGCGCACCGACGTCCAGATACGCCTCAAGGGCGGCGCCGGGTACGCGGCCAAGCAGGTCTCCCTCTACGGCCAGCCGCAGGAGGCGCAGCTCCAGGAGACCATCGAGGGCACGGTCAACTACCTGGCCGGGGGCGACCCCCAGCAGACCAGTGGCGTGGTGGTGGCCATCACCGCCGCCGACTACCCGACGATGATCCAGACCCGCACCGCGCCGGCGGCCAACGTCCAGCCCCTGATCAGCAAGGAGTTGCGGGCCGCGGTCGCCAGCGGCAAGGTGGCCAGCCAGATCCAGACCGGGCGGCTGACGGGCGAGCCGACGAAGTACCTGGTCTACGGCTCGCCGGTGCCGACCCGCTTCGGGCAGATCGAGCTCTACTACCTGGTGCCGCTGACCCGTCAGGACGCCACCGCCGCCGACGCCCGGGCCACCGTGGTCGGCACCGGCATCGCCCTGGTGATCCTGCTGGGGCTGCTCGCCGCACTGGTCACCCGGCTGGTGGTCAACCCGGTCCGGGTCGCCGCGCGGACCGCCCAGCGGCTCTCCGCCGGCCTCCTCGACCAGCGGATGGTGGTCAACGGCGAGGACGACCTCGCGTTGCTGGCCGCCTCGTTCAACCAGATGGCGACGAACCTGCAACGGCAGATCCTGCGCCTGGAGGAGATGTCCCGGTTGCAGCGCCGCTTCACCTCCGACGTGTCGCACGAGCTGCGGACCCCGTTGACCACGGTCCGGATGGCCGCCGACCTGATCTTCGCGGAGCGCGACGAGTTCGATCCCGCGGTGGCGCGCAGCGCCGAGCTGCTCCAGGCCGAGTTGGACCGTTTCGAGGAGCTGCTCACCGACCTGTTGGAGATCAGCCGGTTCGACGCGGGCTTCGCCATGCTGGACGCCGAGCCGACCGACCTGGTGCCGGTGGTGCACCGGGTCGTCGACCGGTTGGCCGGGCTGGCCGAGCGGGTGGGCGTGGAGATCGAGCTGGACCTGCCCAGCACCCCGGTGATCGCCGAGGTCGACCCCCGCCGGGTGGAGCGGGTGCTGCGCAACCTGGTCGGCAACGCCGTCGAGCACGGCGAGGCCCGGCCAGTGCTGATCACCCTCGGCATCGACGAGACCGCCGTGGCGATCACCGTCCGCGACCACGGGGTGGGGCTGAAGGTGGGCGAGGAGAAGCTGGTGTTCAACCGGTTCTGGCGGGCGGACCCGTCGCGGGCCCGCCAGACCGGCGGCACCGGGCTGGGCCTGTCGATCAGCTTGGAGGACGCCCGCCTGCACGGTGGTTGGCTGGAGGCCTGGGGAGCGCCCGGTCAGGGCGCCCAGTTCCGGCTCACCCTGCCGGCCCGCGCCGGTGACCGGCTCACCACGTCGCCGCTGCGGCTGGTGCCCGCCGACGCGGCGTTGCCGTTCGGCGGCCCACGCGACGGTGGCCCGCTGGCCATCGGTCCGGGCAGCGGCGGAGCGTTGGCGATCGGCCCGGCGCCGGCCGACAGCGGCGAGCGGGAGGAGGTGCGATCGTGAGGGCTCGGCCACTGCTCGGCGCTTTCGGCGCGGCGCTGCTCCTCAGTGCCGGTTGCGGCATCCCGGCCTCGTCCGACGTGCGGGTCGACGGCAAGGCCGGCACCGCGACCGAGGCCGGATCGAGCAACGGCCGCAGCAGCGAGCCCCCGTCGCGGGCCGCCAGCGGCAGCGACAACGCGGCCTTCGTGCGCAACTTCCTGTCCGCCGCCGCCGGTGAGCCGGACCGGGCATACGAGCGGGTGAAGGCGTTCATCGCCCCCGAACACCGGCCCCGCCTGCAGGACAAGAAGGGCAGCGAGGTCGCGCTGAACGTGGTGCGGCTGCGCGAGACAATCTTCACCTTCAACAGCGACTCCACCACCACGGTCAAGATCACGGTGCAGCAGATCGGCGTGCTGCGGACCAACGGCACCCTGGCGCCCCCGGTCGCGACCGAGACCGAGTACGAGTTCCGGCTGCGCAGCGCGGCCCTCGGCGGCGCCGGCAGCGACGAGCGCGCCGGCCAGTACCTGCTCGACCCGCCGAGCGTGCTGCTGCTCAGCGACGTCGCCCTCCAGCAGTACTACCAGGACGAGTCGATCTACTTCTGGAGCTCCGACCGCACCCGGCTGGTGCCCGACCAGCGCTACCTGCCGTACGCGGTGCCGGACGAGCGCCGTGTCAACGAGGTCGTGCGGTGGCTGGTCGGCGGCCCGTCCGACTGGCTGCGGCCGGGTGTCGTCGGGCTGCCCGACGGCACCGAGCTGATCAACAACGCCACCGGCGCGAACAACCGGTGGGAGGTCAACCTGGACATGTCCGGCGACGACCAGAGCCGGATCGACCAGGTGGTGACGCAGCTCGCCTGGTCGCTGGGTGACCTGCCGGGCGAGCTGGAGCTGAAGATCCGGAACAACTCGCAGCCCGTGCAGGACCTCGGCGAGCGTCGGACGGCTCAGCGGCTCTACCCCGTCCGGGAAGAGCCGCAGCGGTACGGCGTCTACGAGGGCGCGATCCGCCCGCTCGACTTCGCCGGCGAGCCCAGCGGCGCGGTGCCCCTCACGCCGGAGGTCAACCGCGGCATCGTGTCGGCCGGTCTCGCGCGGGGCGTCAACCGGGTGCTCGCCGCGCTGGTGGTGACCAGCGGCAAGGACCGGCAGCGACTCGCGGTGGGCACGGGCGCGGACACGGTGGCCACCCTCGGCCGCAGCGCCGGGGAGTACGCCTCGATCGGCCGCCCGGTCTGGCTGCGTACCGTCGACACGCGTCCCGCGCAGGGGCTGGTGGTGGCCGACGGTCGCCTCCACCGCTTCGACGAGGCCGCCGGAATGGCCGAGGTGCCACTCAACCTGCCCTCGCCGGAGGTCACCGCGGTCGCCTCGGCGCTGGACGGTCAGCGGGTCGCGTTGATCGCCGGTGGGCGGCTCTACGTCGCGGCGCTCAACCTCGACGGCTCCGGCAACGGGGTGTCGATCGGCCCGCCCCGGGCGCTGGTCACCTCGTTGACCAACCTGACCGCGGTGGACTGGATCGGGGAGGACCGGCTGGTGGTGGCCGGCTCGGCGGGCCAGCCGGCGATCTACGAGATCAGCGTGGACGGTGCCCTGGAGACGCCGCTGCGCACCGATGTCGGCGCCAAGGTCAACCACCTGACGGCGTACCCCACCAACCGCAGCGTGCGCGTGCCCACCGGGGCGTACATGTACGAGGCGAACAAGGTGGCCTACCGCAGCAGCCCGTTCGAACGGATCGCGCCCGAGCAGGTCCGCGACGTTCCCACGCCGCCGGCCGGAGTCCGCCCGAGCAACCCGTCGGCCCCGTTCTTCCTCTACTGACGTCGTGCGCGGGCTCTGGGCGGACCTCGCCGACCTGGTCCTCCCCGCAGACTGCGCCGGCTGCCGCGAGCGTCGCCAACGGATGCGACAGGGGGTCTGTCCCTCCTGCGTCGCGGCGCTGAGCGCGCTGCGTCCCCGGGTGACCCGCCCCACCCCCGCCCCGGCCGGCCTGCCGCGCTGCGTCGCCCTCGGCCCGTACGACGGTCCGCTACGGGAGGCGCTGCTGGCGTACAAGGAACACGGCCGGCACGGTCTGGCCCGTCCGCTCGGCGCGCTCCTCGCCGAGGTGGTCGCGGCGGCGGTCGGTGAGGTGCGTCCGCTGGCGCTGGTGCCGGTGCCGGACACCGCGGCTGCGGCGCGTGCCCGCTACGGCGACCACCTGGACCGGCTGGCCCGGCACTGCGCGGCCCGGCTGGGCCGGTGCGGCTGGCCCGTGAGGGTGCACCGGCCGCTGCGTGCCCTGCCCCGGCCCGACTCTGTGACCCTGGACAGCGCGGGCCGTGCGGCGGCCGCCGAGGCGGCGTTCCGCCCCCGTTCCGGCGCGTCGGATGGGCCGCGCCCCTCGGACGGCGGACCCGCCGTGGTGCTGCTCGACGACATCGTCACCACCGGTGTGACGCTGGCCGCGGCGGCCCGGGTGCTGACCGCGACCGGATGGCAACCGGGTGTCGCCGCGGTTCTCGCCGCAACCGAGAAAAGACTCCGTCTGTAACAGACCGTGTTTCCGTTTCACCCGTTGGTGTATGAGGTGCGAAAAATACCGGGCGGTCTTGGCGACAAGGGGTGACTGCCGGGCGAACAGGAGTTAGCGTTTCGCTGTCGGGGGTAGGAGGTCGTTCCATCCCGCCCCTGGCGGTGAGAGGAGGCGTAGCCGCACTGACCGGTCGACGCCAGCGGGTCTTCCTACGGCGCACGACCGGGAAACCGGATCGAAGACGTCCGAGCAAGGGAGGTCACGTGGACATCGTGGTCAAGGGCCGCAACGTCGAAGTGCCGGACCATTACCGGGTACACGTAGCCGAGAAACTCGCAAAGGTCGAACGTTACGACCACAAGATTATTCGCATCGATGTCGAGCTGTTTCACGAGCGCAATCCGCGCCAGGCCGACCACTGCCAGCGGGTGGAGATCACCTGCGTCTCGCGTGGTCCGGTGATCCGGGCCGAGGCCTGCACGAACGACTTCTACAGCGCGCTCGACGCCGCCATCGCGAAACTCGACACCCGGCTACGCCGCGCGGCGGACCGCCGGCGCGTACACCGTGGTCGGCACGCGCCGATCTCCGTGGCCGCCGCCACCGCCGACCTGCCGGTCACCGACCTGGTGGCCGCCCCGCTGTCCGCGTCGAACGGCCGCGCCGGCACCGCCGTCGCGGAGCGCGTCGAGGAGGAGTACGACCAGCCGTGGCACCTCGCCCGGGAGAAGGTGCACCCGGCCGAGCCCATGACCATCGACGACGCGTTGTTCCAGATGGAACTGGTCGGTCACGACTTCTACCTCTTCCAGGACAAGGAGACCGGCCGCCCCAGCGTCGTCTACCGACGTCACGCCTACGACTACGGCATCATCTCCCTCGACACCTGAAGCGGGTTCGACCCCGTTGAGCACGGGGGCCGGTCACGGCCCCCGTGCTCCGTCAGCCCACGTCGGCGGGGAGCAGGGCGAAGGTCAGATCGTCCACGCGGGTGCCGTCCAGGCCGGGCAGGCGCCCGCGTTGCAGGCCCTCGCGTTGGAAGCCGACCCGCTCCAGCACGCGGTTCGAGGCGGTGTTGTCCGGCACCGTCCCGGCGGTCAGCCGAGCCACGCCGACCGACCCGAACGCCCAGTCGACGAGCAGCCGCAGCGCACGGGTGGCGTACCCCCGGCCGCGCCACTCGGGCAGCAGCGCGTAGCCCACCGACGCCTCACCGGCGGCCACGTCCGTGTACGACAGCCCGCAACTACCCGCCCGCTCGCCCGTGGTCGCGTCGATGATCAGGAGCCCGGCGAGGTCACCGGTCAGCCAGGCGCTCTCGGCGAGCCGGCAGCGCCGTGCGATGGACTCGGGCGTCGGGGGTACCGGCGGCGCCTGGTTCGCCACCGTCTCCGGCCGGCTGTGCAGGGCGTACATCATCTCCGCGTCGTCCGGGCCGCGCCGGCGCAACGTCACCACCTCGTCGGTGAGCACCCCGTCGGGCAGGTCCGGCAGCAGGCGAGGGGTCGGGCCGGGCGGGTCGCCGGCGAGGCGTACCCAGGTCAGCAGGTCGTGTCGGCCGCCGTCGCGGCGCTGGCCGGCGGATCGACGCAGGCCCTCGTAGCGGAACCCGGCGGCCAGCGCGACCCGCTGGCTGGCCGCGTTCTCCGGCTCGGTCTGCAACTCCAGCCGGACCGTCCCGGCGGCGAAGGCGTGCTCGCTCAGCGCCCGGGTCGCGGCGGTGGCCAGTCCGCGCCCCCGCGCCGCCGGCCGCAGCCAGTAGCCGATGTCCGCCTGGCTCCGAGCGGGCACCGGGTTGCTCAGGCCGGCGCCGCCGAGCAGCCGGTCGGTGGCCGGGTCCGCGATGGCGTACGCGGCGCCGCCGCCCGCCCAGACCGCCGGCGCGCCGGCCTCCACCCACCAGCGGGCGTCGACCTCGGTGTACGGGGACGGCATGGTGGAGACGAACCGCTGGCTGAGCGGGTCCGCGCAGCCGTCGACCAGGTCCGCGATGTCGTCGGCGCGGAACGGCCGCAGCCGTACCCCGTGCGCCTCGACGACCGGCGGCGTGCCCGTCATGTCAGGTCCTCGGCGAGCAGCGCGGCGACCCAGGCGTCGATCCGTTCACCCCGGTGCTGGACCCCGCCCCGGGCCGTCCCCTCGAAGGTGAAGCCCGCCTTCTCGGCGGCCCGCCGCGAGGAGGTGTTGCCCACGTTCGCCTTCCACTCGATGCGCGCCAGGCCGAGGGTCGTGAAGCCCCAGGCGCTGAGCGCGAGGAGCGCGGCCGGCAGGTACCCCCGCCCGCGTGCCACCGGGGCGACCATGAAGCCCACGTCCGCGAGTAGCGGGTCGGCGGGGGAGAGCCGCAGGTCCAGAGTGCCGACGTAGCTGTCGTCCGGCTCGGCGATCACGAAGCAGGCGGAGTCCCCCCGTGCCCAGGCATCCTGGGCGTAACCCCGGTAGCCCCGCGCGTCGGAGAGGTCGTACGGGTCGGGGACCGTGGTCCAGCGGATCGTCTCCGGGTCCCGGCAGGTCTGCACCACGGCATCCAGGTCGCGCTCCTCCATCGGTCGGAGTCGCAGCTCAGTGCCGGCCGAGGTGGCGAACAGCGTCGGCTGTGGGCGACCGAAGACGGCGGCCCGGCGAGCCACCAGGGTGCCTCGGGCGGCCGGCCCGGTCGAACCGGGTTCGGGTACCTCGCCGGGCAGCAGCGTGCCGATCCAGCCGTCCACGCCGCCCTCCGGCGCCGGATTCGCCCGGCGCACCCGGCCGTCGATCCGGAACCCGGCCCGCAGCGCGACCAGCCGGGAGGCGTGGTTGCCCACCTCCGCCTGCCACAGCAGCCGGCGCAGCCCCAGCTTCTCGAAGGACCAGCGGGACACCGCCCGGGTGGCCCGCACGGTCACCCCCCGGCCGCGCGCCCACGGGGCCGTCCAGTAGCCGATCTCGCCGGTGCCGGCGTCGTCGAATGAGATCAGCCCGCACGAGCCGAGCAGGTCGCCGTTGGCCGCGTCGCAGACGGCGAACGGTGCCCCGGTGCCGTCCGCCCACGCCCGTGCGCTCACCCCGGTGACGAAGTCGTGGGCGTGTTCGGGACGGTAGGGGCGCGGTACGGTGGTCCAACGCTGAATGTCCCGGTCCTGGCAGGCGCGGTACACGCCGTCGGCGTCCGCCTCCCGCCAGGGCCGCAGCAGGACGCCGTCCTCGATGATCTCCACAGGCTCCACCCGTGCATCGTGCCGGAACGTTCGCCCTGGGCGTAACCGGATAACGTCCCGGGCGCGGCCCGTGCGCGTGTTATGTCGGGTTCGGCGGAGCGGACCGCCGCCACCAGTGACCATCGCGCCGATGTTGCGCCTACGATGGTTCGAGACTGTCTAGGGGAGCGTTGATCCGTGTCGATTCTGGAAAAGGTCCTTAACGCGGGCGAGGGCCGCATGGTGCGCCGGCTCAAGGCCATCGCCGCCGCCGTCAGCTCGATCGAGGACGACTACGTCAACCTCACCGACGAGGAGCTGCGCGGCATGACCGAGCAGTTCCGAGAGCGGCTCGCCGACGGCGAGACCCTCGACGACCTGCTGCCGGAGGCGTTCGCGGTGGCCCGCGAGGCGGCCGCCCGCGTGCTCGGCCAGCGGCCGTACGACGTCCAGGTGATGGGCGGCGCGGCGCTGCACTTCGGCAACATCGCCGAGATGAAGACCGGTGAGGGTAAGACGCTGACCTCGGTCATGGCCGTCTACCTCAACGCGCTCTCCGGCGACGGCGTGCACGTGGTCACCGTCAACGACTACCTCGCCCAGCGCGACGCGGCCTGGATGGGCCGGGTGCACGAGTTCCTCGGGCTGACCGTCGGCGTGGTGCTGCCCAACCGGCCGGCCGCCGAGCACAAGGCCGCCTACGAGTGCGACATCACCTACGGCACCAACAACGAGTTCGGCTTCGACTACCTGCGCGACAACATGGCCTGGTCGAAGGACGAGCTGGTCCAGCGGGGCCACAACTTCGCGGTCGTCGACGAGGTCGACTCGATCCTGATCGACGAGGCGCGTACCCCGTTGATCATCTCCGGCCCGGCCGAGCACTCGGCCCGCTGGTACGGCGAGTTCGCGGGCGTGGTCGCCCGGCTCCAGCCCGGCACCGACGGCGAGGGCGACTACGAGGTCGACCACTCCAAGCGCACCATCGCGGTCACCGAGCGCGGTGTCGCCAAGGTCGAGGACCGGCTCGGCATCGACAACCTGTACGAGTCGGTGAACACCCCGCTGGTCGGCTACCTGAACAACGCCATCAAGGCCAAGGAGCTCTACAAGCGCGACAAGGACTACATCGTCAGCGACGGCGAGGTCCTGATCGTCGACGAGTTCACCGGTCGCATCCTGCACGGCCGTCGCTACAACGAGGGCATGCACCAGGCGATCGAGGCCAAGGAGGGGGTGGAGATCAAGCAGGAGAACCAGACCCTGGCCACGATCACCCTCCAGAACTACTTCCGCCTCTACAACAAGCTGTCCGGCATGACCGGTACGGCGCAGACCGAGGCGAGCGAGTTCAACAAGGTCTACAAGGTCGGCGTCGTGAGCATCCCGACCCACCGTCCGATGGTCCGCGAGGACCGGCCCGACGTCATCTACAAGACGGAGAAGGCCAAGTTCAACGCGGTCATCGAGGACATCGCCGAGCGGCACCAGATGGGCCAGCCGGTGCTGGTCGGCACCGTCTCGGTGGAAAACTCGGAGATCCTCTCCCAGCTGCTGCGCCGCCGGGGCATCCCGCACAACGTGCTGAACGCCAAGTTCCACGCCCGCGAGGCCGAGATCGTCGCCCAGGCCGGGCGCAAGGGCGCGGTCACCGTCGCCACCAACATGGCCGGCCGTGGCACCGACATCCTGCTCGGCGGCAACCCCGAGTTCCTGGCGGCCAACGAGCTGCGCCAGCGCGGTCTCGACCCGCTGGAGAACGAGGAGGACTACGCCAAGGCGATGGAGGAGGTCCTGCCCACCTGGAAGCAGGCCTGCGACGCCGAGGCGGACGAGGTCGCCGCCGCCGGTGGCCTGTACGTGCTGGGCACCGAGCGGCACGAGTCCCGGCGGATCGACAACCAGCTGCGCGGTCGTGCCGGCCGGCAGGGCGACCCGGGCGAGTCCCGGTTCTACCTGTCCCTGCAGGACGAGCTGATGCGCCGCTTCCGGGCCGGCGCGGTCGAGGCCGTGATGGAGCGCTTCAACATCCCGGAGGACGTGCCCATCGAGTCGAAGATGGTCACCCGCCAGATCAAGAGCGCCCAGGCCCAGATCGAGGGCCAGAACGCCGAGATCCGCAAGAACGTTCTGAAGTACGACGAGGTGCTCAACAAGCAGCGCCAGGTCGTCTACGCCGAGCGGCTGCGGGTGCTCAACGGCGAGGACCTGTCCGACCAGGTCCGCAACATGATCGACGACACCGTCGAGGCGTACGTGCGGGGCGCCACCTCGGACGGCTACGGCGAGGACTGGGACCTTGAGCAGCTCTGGTCCAGCCTCAAGCAGCTCTACCCGGTCGGCGTGACGATCGAGGAGTTGGAGGAGGAGGCCGGCGGCTCGCGGGCCGGCATGGACGCCGACTTCCTCGTCGCCCGCCTCAAGGATGACGCCAACGCCGCGTACGACCGCCGCGAGGAGCAGCTCGGCACCGAAGGGGTGCGCCAGCTCGAGCGGATGGTGCTGCTCCAGGTGATCGACCGCAAGTGGCGCGAGCACCTCTACGAGATGGACTACCTCCAGGAGGGCATCAACCTCCGGGCGTACGCCCAGCGTGACCCGGTGGTGGAGTACCAGCGCGAGGGCTTCGACATGTTCGCCACGATGATGGAAGGCATCAAGGAGGAGACCGTCGGTTTCCTCTACAACGTGGACGTCCAGGTCACCGAGCCGGAGCCCGAAGCCGACTCGGAAGAGGTCACGCTGCTCGACAAGCCGGTGGAGATCCGGGCCAAGGGTCTGAACCGTGCGCCGCAGCGGCAGGGTCTGCAGTACTCCGCTCCGACCATCGACGGCGAGGCCAGCCCCGGTGCGGTCGCCTTCGAACAGGAGCAGCAGCAGGCGCCGGCGCTCGGCGTGGGCCGCCCGGCCCAGGGCGCTCCGGCGGCCCCCGGGCAGAGCGCGCCGTCCGCCCCGCAGCGGCCGGCCTCGGGGCTGCGCGGCCCGACGCTCCCGTCGGCGGGGTCCCGGCGTCCGGCCTCCAACCAGGCCGACGCCGGCAACGGCCCGTCCCGCAACGCGCCGTGCCCGTGCGGTTCGGGTCGCAAGTACAAGCGCTGCCACGGCGCACCCAACGGCGGCAACTGACCGACAGCGCGTCCCGATGGGCCCCGGCCGACAAGGCCGGGGCCCATCGGCGTCTCCGGTCCCGGTCGGCGCGGCGTCTCCGGCCCGGGGTGTGATCGACTCCGCTTCCGGGAAGTCGGTGTGTCAGCGGCCGGTTGATGCCGCGCTTTCCTGGACGTCGAGCTGATCAACGCGGTCAGAGGACGTGCAGAGCGGTGCACAGCCAGCGGCCACGCCGGTGCTCCAGGCGCACCGCCATGGCCCAACTGCGGC
Organism: Micromonospora sp. CA-246542; assembly: GCF_050942905.1. NCBI lineage: Bacteria > Bacillati > Actinomycetota > Actinomycetes > Micromonosporales > Micromonosporaceae > Micromonospora > Micromonospora sp. CA-246542. The sequence continues at coordinate 1,155,694 of NZ_CP192040.1, forward strand.
CACCGGGACCGCTCACCACGGCGGCTGCCTCCACGGCTGCCTCGCGAGGTTCGCAGACCCGCAGCCGGGTGAGCCGCAGTGCCGGCCGGGTCGCCCGACGCCGCGCCGGCCCGGCCCGCCCGGTGGCCCGAGCGACTTCGGTGAGCAGGTCGGTGGCCCGGGCCGGGTCGAGCAGAGGGCGTACCTGAGCCGGCGAGCGGTAGCCGTTGACCACCTCGAGGCAGGTGCCGACGAAGCGGTGCGCGGCCCGGGTGGCCTCGCTCGCCGTCGTCGGGGGCAGGGGAGCGCCCGGGTGGTTGGCCGGATGCGCGGGCGTACGGCGTGGGGTCGTGCGGCGCACCGCGGGCCGGACCGGATCCGGTCGTGTCGAGGCGAAGAGGTCGAGGGCGAGCTGACCGTGGGTCGGCCCCGGCCAGTAGGTCTCGTCCTGGTACGGCGGGTCGATGGGCGGGACGGGACGCAGGCGCACGGGTGGTCGGGAGACTCCGGGTCGCCGCTCGCTCATCGCTGCCTCCCCATGATCTTGCGTTTGCCTTCGTTTGCCTTCGACTCACTAGATTCTCGGTCACCGAGTGGTCCCGGTCAATGGCCCCTGCGGCGAATGGGCCGCGCACCCCGCATGGTCGGCTCGGGATCGCGGATGTGGCGGTATCCCCGCCCTTCGGACGGCACGACATCGGTGATCTGGAGTGGATCACCGCAGGGAGGGCCGGGCCTGGCTACTCGGGATCACGGTCGACGAGGGGGTTCTCGCGTACCCAGTCGGCGGTCTCGGCGTACTTCTTGGCGATGTACTCCTCCAGTCGAGCCCGCTCGACCCGCCACTGACCGCGCCCGCCGACCTTGATCGCCGGCAGCTCCCCGCTGCGGACCATGTGGTAGACCTGCGAGTCCGACACGTTCAGCTCGGCGGCCACGTCGGAGAGCAGCAGGAACCTCGGCTCCACAGGAACTCCCGGGGTTGACGTCGTTTGCCTCAGTTTGCCACCGACAGTGCTCACTGCCCAACAGCGCCGTGGCCATCGGTGGCGGACACACCGGCGGGAAACTTCCACCGGCCGGAGGTGAGGTGTATGACGGTCACGGCGTGCGGCATGATCTGCGCCCGTGCCGGCTACCGTCGGCACGGAATCGAGCGGGGAGACGACCGGTGACCGACGAGCTTGTCCGGGTGTACGTGCCGGCGACCGTACCCATGCTGGCCCGCCTGCGCGAGCAGGGGCTGACCGCCGACACCGCGCATGCGGTGACGCCCGCGCTGCGCGAGTGGTACGCCGAGGGCGACGAGGAGGAGTTGGAGTACGTCGCGTTCACCCGGGCCGCCCAGGACGCGCTGCACCTGCTCCGGGAGGATCCGGCCGCGCCCCGCCGCCGCGTGGTCGTCTCGGTCGACCTGTCGCCCGCCGCGCTCGGTCGTGGCGACGGCGAGCTGGGCTCCAGCCTGGTGACGTTGACCGACACCGTGCCGGTGGGGGCTGTCGCGGCGATCCACGTGGACGGCACGGACGCCGTCGAGGAGGTCGCCGCAGCGGCCGACGTGGTGGCCGAGGCCGCCGCCGGTGACCCGGACGCGCAGTTCACCGTCGACGGCGCCGAGGATCACGAGCTTGAGTGGTACGACGTGACGGAGTTGGACATCCTGCTGCGCGCCGCCGACTGAGCCGGCGCCCGTAGCCGGTCAGCGGACGGCGCGCTGTGGTCAGTGGGCCGCGTCGGCCTGGGCCGGGTCGGCGTCCGTGTCGCGGGCCGCCGCGGCGGGTTCGTCCTGCGGGTCGTCACCGACTCCGCTCGCCTCCGCCGGCTTCCGCGCGGCAGGGCCAGCGGCCGTTGCCGGTGCCGAGTCGGCGTCGGCCCACGTCGCCGTGCTGGCCGGCTCGGAGCGGGGCTGGTCGGCGGTGGCCGGCTCGTCGTCGGTGCGGGCCGGGCCGAGCGTTCGGCCGAACGCGACGAGCGCGGTCAGCGCCCCCACGAACAGCACCCAGATGCCGTTGTCCACCCGCGAGGTGCCCAGCGACGTCTGCGCCACCGCGTCCGCCTCGCTGAGCGCGCTGGCCAGGTCCAGCAGTGAGCGACCGCCGATCCGGATGATCACTTCGGCGAGCAGCAGGAGCAGGCCCGGTCCGGCGCCCGCGAGCAGGTACGCCGGCCAGCGCAGCACGCGCGTCTGCGGATCGCGCCGCAGGGCTCGACGCCGCGCCCAGGTGAGGTAACCGAAGGCCAGTAGTCCGGCGACCAGGCCGCCGAGGAGCGACTCGGTGCGGGACACCCACTTGGCCGCGTCGACGAGCGACTGCTGGGTGTCGCCCGCGCCGAAGAGGTCGAACAGCGGGTCCCGGGCCCGGCTGAACGCCACTACGAAGACCAGCGTGCCCAGTGCGGCGGTCACCACCGCACCGACCGCCGGGGCGGTCCGGGCGCCCGCGATCGCTCCGCCGATGATCGCGGCGGCCGCGGTGGTGCCGGCGATCACGTTGGTGGTCGAGGTGTCGAAGTAGGTGAGGTTGATCGCCACAGCGGCGAGCAGCCCGACCACCATCCCGGCCCCGATCGCGCCGACGAAACGCAGGGTGGTCCCGTCGCCGTACCGGCGGAACAGCAGGTTGCCGAAGGCCAGCGCGGTGGCCGCGCCGGCCACCAGCGCGGCCGAGATCACGCCGGGCAGGGCGAACGCGGACAGGCTGATCGCGGTGATACCGGCGGCCGCCGAGGTGATGGCCTCCCGGGTCGACCAGAGCATGGCGGCCAGCCAGCCGAGCGCCAGCAGCGCGAGGACCGCCGCTCCGGGTGCCGGGACGGGCCCGGCCGTCGGGGTGGTCGCGTCGACCTCCGGCTGGTCCGACTCCGCGGCTGAGTCGCGGCCGGGCTGCTTGGTCATCGTCTCCCCTTCGAGGCGCCAGGTCACCGACCATTCAGGGTACGCGGACCGCCGCGCCCCCCACCGAACGAGCCACACCCCCGGGGTACGCCGACCCGCCCAGCCGAGCATTGGGACCAGTCGAGCCCCACGACAAGTCGAGCCCTCAGGACAAGTCGAGCCCTCAGGACAAGTCGAGCGCCGTCGAACTGCCCAGGGGCGGGACACGGCGCAGATCCGCAGGACAGGCGGCGCGCCCAGTTCGCAGGACGGGTGGCGCGTCGAGGCGTACCCCAGAAGGAGCCGCAACGGCTGCGCGGACCGCGACCAACGTCGGGGCTGGGGCGAGCGTCCCCGGCGGAGGGATCAAGCCTGACCGCCCGGAGCCGGGGACGCTCGCCCCAGCCCCACCACGGCGAGCCGCACGGCGAGCCGCGACCGGTAAGGAGAGGAGAGCCAGTCGGTCCTTCGTTAGGCAGTGACGGCGGCGGTAGGGCCAGGACCGACGCGTGAAACAATCGCGGGAGGTCCCGCCGCTGCTCGGCTACCCCGCGCGGCGTCCGGTGTCCGACTATCCGGTCGGTGCCCGCGGGTCCGGTTTCGCCACCGCTGTCGAGATCGCCAGGAGCCTTGATGGATGCCGTGTTCTCCGTTCCCGAGCCGCGCAACGAGCCGGTTCGCAACTACGAGCCGGGCAGCGCAGACCGGGAGCGGCTGCGGCGGCGGCTGACCGAGCTGGCCGCCGAGCGCATCGACCTGCCGATGACCATCGGCGGGGAGCAGCGGATGGCGGCGGGCGACCCGATCAACGTGGTGCAGCCGCACAAGCACGCGCACGTGCTGGGCGTGACCGCGCACGCCTCGCACGACGACGCCCGTGCCGCGATCAAGGCGGCCAAGGACGCCGCGCCGATGTGGCGGGCGTTGCCGTTCGAGGAGCGCGCCGCGATCTTCCTGCGCGCCGCCGAGCTGCTCGCCGGCCCCTGGCGGGACACCCTCAACGCCGCCACGATGCTGGGCCAGTCGAAGACCGCGATCCAGGCGGAGATCGACTCGGCCTGCGAGTTCATCGACTTCCTGCGCTTCAACGTGCACTTCGCGCGGCGTCTGCTCGAGGAGCAGCCGGCGTCGTCGCCCGGCGTGTGGAACCGCCTCGACCACCGGCCCCTGGAGGGCTTCGTCTACGCGGTCACCCCGTTCAACTTCACCGCCATCGCCGGCAACCTGCCGTCCGCGCCGGCGCTGCTGGGTAACACCGTGATCTGGAAGCCGGGCCCGACCCAGCAGTTCGCCGCGCACTTCACCATGCGGCTCTTCGAGGCCGCCGGCCTGCCGCCCGGCGTGATCAACATGGTGACCGGCCGGGGCGAGGAGGTGTCCGATGTCGTGCTCGCCGACCCGGACCTGGCCGGTATCCACTTCACCGGTTCGACGAAGGTGTTCCAGCACCTGTGGAAGACCGTCGGCGACAACATCGCGCGCTACCGGGGCTACCCGCGGCTGGTCGGCGAGACCGGCGGCAAGGACTTCGTGGTCGCGCACACCAGCGCCGACGTGGACGCCCTGCACACCGCGCTGATCCGCGGCGCGTACGAGTACCAGGGCCAGAAGTGCTCGGCCGCCTCCCGGGCGTACGTGCCGCGCTCGATCTGGGAGGGTGGCCTGCGTGACCGTCTGGCCGCGACCGCCGACTCGCTGACCTACGGCGACGTGGCCGACTTCGGCAACTTCGGTGGCGCGGTGATCGACGACAAGGCGTTCGCCCGGCACACCGCGGCGCTGGAGCTGATCAACGGTGACGACAGCTGCCGGGTGCTGGCCGGTGGCACGGCGGACGACTCGGTCGGCTACTTCGTCCGGCCGACGCTCTTCGAGTGCTCCGACGCCGCGCACGAGACGTTCACCACCGAGTACTTCGGGCCGATCCTCGGCGTGCACGTGTTCGACGACGCCCGCTTCGACGAGGTGGTCGCGCAGGCCGAGTCGATCGCCCCGTACGCGCTGACCGGGTCGGTGTTCGCCACCGACCGCCGGGTCGTCGACGCGGTCGGCGAGCGCATGCGGTACGCGGCCGGCAACTTCTACATCAACGACAAGCCGACCGGCGCGGTCGTCGGGCAGCAGCCGTTCGGCGGTGCCCGTGCCAGCGGCACCAACGACAAGGCGGGCTCCTGGCTCAACCTGGTCCGCTGGGTGTCGCCGCGCACGATCAAGGAGACCTTCGTGCCGCCGACCGACCACACCTACCCCCACATGGGCTGAAAGGAAGGGCCCCTTGTTAACGCCTGGTGCATAACAAGGGGCCCTTCCTTTCTCGGGCGGTCCATCGATAGTCCTCTACGGACAGTCTGTCGCCGACAGTGCACTTAGGAAGTCCTTCTTGGGTGGCAAACCGCCAAATCCTGGACGCCGGCAGCGCAAAGTGGCAGCGTAACGGGCATGGCGGAATCCGGAGTCAACCCCACGGCGGCGGCCCTTCTCGGGCTGCTCCACGAGGGTCCCATGACAGGCGGTCAGTTGATGGCCGCCGCAGAGCGCCGGCTGGCGCCCTACTGGTCGATGACCCGCAGTCAGGTCTACCGCGAGTTGCCGGTCCTGGCCGAGCGGGGCTACGTACGGCTCGGCAAGCCGGGCCCCCGAATGAGCCAGCCGTACGCGCTCACCGCCAGCGGGAAACGGACGTTTTCCCGCTGGCTGGCGGAGAACCCGGGGCGGGACACGATCCGCAACCCGATCGCGCTCCGGATGGCCTTCGGCAACCTCCACTCGTCCAGCCAGCTCAAGAGCCTGTACGCCTCGGCCAACGAATACCACACCGAGGCCCTCGCCCAGGTGCGGGAGCAGGTCAAGAACGCCAAACGGGACGGCGAGACGTACGACGCCAGCGCGCTGGAGTTCGCCGTCGCCTACCATCGGGCGGCCCTGTCCTGGCTGAAGTCCGCCCCCGCCGGGTGATCGTCGGCGGGTTCACGGACACGGAACGGGCCTCGGCTTCCACCACGCGGAGCTTATTTGGCGCGGACCTGCGGGGCTCGCAAGCTCACTCCTCGTCCGCGCGGAGCTTATTTGGCGCGGACCTGCGGGGCTCGCAAGCTCACTCCTCGTCCGCGCGGAGCTTATTTGGCGCGGACCTGCGGGGCTCGCAAGCTCACTCCTCGTCCGCGCGGAGCTTATTTGGCGCGGACCTGCGGGGCTCGCAAGCTCACTCCTCGTCCGCGCGGAGCTTATTTGGCGCGGACCTGCGGGGCTCGCAAGCTCACTCCTCGTCCGCGCGGAGCTTATTTGGCGCGGACCTGCGGGGCTCGCAAGCTCACTCCTCGTCCGCGCAGTACGCTTGTCTGTCGTGACCGCTGCCGATTACGCCGAACAGCTCAAGGAACTCGACGCGACCCTGCGCAACATCGAGGCCGTCCTCAATCTGGACCGGCTGCACGAGGACAAGGCCCGTCTGGAGCAGGAGGCGTCCGCCCCCGACCTGTGGGATGACCAGGCCAAGGCTCAGCAGGTGACCTCGCAGCTGTCGTACGTCAATGGCGAGATCAGCAAGCTGGGCAGCCTGCGCTCGCAGCTCGACGACGCCCGGGTGCTGCTGGAGCTGGCCGAGGCCGAGTCCGACCCGGGTGTGCTGACCGAGGTCGAGTCGGAGATCACCGGGCTGACCAAGGCCATCCAGGAGATGGAGGTCCGCACCCTGCTCTCCGGCGAGTACGACTCCCGGGAGGCGCTGGTCGCCATCCGCGCCGGCGCGGGCGGTGTGGACGCGGCGGACTTCGCCGAGATGCTACTGCGGATGTACCTGCGCTGGGCTGAGCGGCACGGCTACCCGACGGAGGTCTACGAGACCTCGTACGCCGAGGAGGCGGGCCTGAAGTCGGCCACCTTCGCCGTCAAGGTGCCCTACGCCTACGGCACGCTCAGCGTCGAGTCGGGCACCCACCGGCTGGTCCGGATCAGCCCGTTCGACAACCAGGGCCGCCGGCAGACCAGCTTCGCGGGCGTCGAGGTGCTGCCGGTCACCGAGCAGACCGACCACATCGACATCCCGGAGAACGAGGTCCGGACCGACGTCTACCGTTCCTCGGGCCCCGGTGGGCAGAGCGTCAACACCACCGACTCGGCGGTCCGACTCACCCACATCCCCACCGGCATCGTGGTGACCTGCCAGAACGAGAAGTCCCAGCTGCAGAACAAGGCCTCCGCGCTGCGGGTCCTCCAGGCGCGGCTGCTGGAGCGCAAGCGCCAGGAGGAACAGGCCAAGCTGGAGGGCCTCAAGGAGAACGCCGCCGGCTCGTGGGGCGACCAGATGCGCTCGTACGTCCTGCACCCGTATCAGATGGTGAAGGATCTCCGAACCGAGCAGGAGACCGGCAATCCGAGCGCCGTCTTCGATGGCGAGCTGGACGGTTTCATCGAGGCCGGTATCCGTTGGCGTAAGCAGCGGCAGCTCGCCAGCGACAGTGCGTGACGATGCGTGGGCGGAGCGCGTCATCGATCTCCAGGTGAAAGCCTGATTCGACGACGCGCGCCCCATCTGCGGGGCGTGGGGCTTGGCTCAGTTGTTACACCGCGTAGACTCACGACCCGTGATTCAGCTTGAGCAAGTGACGAAGACGTACCCGAAGGCGTCCCGGCCTTCGCTCGACAACGTGTCCGTCTCGATCGAGAAGGGCGAGTTCGTCTTCTTCATCGGTCCATCCGGCTCCGGCAAGTCCACGATCATCAAGATGCTGCTGCACGAGGTGACCCCCAACAAGGGACGCGTCATCGTCAACAGCAAGGACGTCACGTCGATGCGCTCCTGGAAGCGACCCCACTTCCGGCGTTCGATCGGCTGCGTCTTCCAGGACTTCCGGCTGCTGCCGAACCGCACCGCCTACGAGAACGTGGCGTTCGCTCTCGAGGTGATCGGCAAGACCAAGGCGGTTGCCCGCCGGGTCGTGCCGGAGGTGCTGGAGCTGGTGGGGCTCGGTGGCAAGGAGCACCGCTATCCGCACGAGCTCTCCGGTGGTGAGCAGCAGCGGGTCGCCGTCGCCCGGGCGTTCGTGAACCGTCCGCTGATCCTGCTGGCGGACGAGCCGACCGGAAACCTGGACCCGGACACCTCGATCGAGATCATGCGTCTGCTGGACCGGATCAACCGCACCGGCACGACCGTCGTGATGGTCACCCACGACTCCAACATCGTGAACCAGATGCGCCGCCGCGTCATCGAGATCGAGAGCGGTCGCATCGTGCGTGACCAGGCCCGCGGCGTCTACGGGTGAGCCGGCGCTTCACCCCTTTCGCAGCCTGACGACGAACACCTCATGCCGGAGACCCGGAGGAAATCCCGATGCGCGTGAAATACGTCCTGTCCGAGGTACTGGTCGGACTGTGGCGCAACGTGACCATGACCGTCGCGATGATCATCACGATGGCGGTCTCGCTGACCATGCTCGGTGCCAGCGGTCTGATGTACCGCCAGGTTGACGACATGAAGGACCTCTACTACAAGAACATCGAGGTCTCGATCTTCCTGACCCAGGAGGTGAGCGAGCAGCAGCGCACCGACCTGAACGACAAGCTGAAGAACGACCCCCTGGTCAAGGACGTCATCTACGTCAACAAGGACGAGGCGTACAAGAAGTTCCAGGAGATGTACCAGGACGCGCCGGACCTGGTGAACGCGGTCAAGCCGGATCAGCTTCCGGAGTCCTTCCGGCTCAAGCTGAAGAACCCGGAGCAGTACAAGAACATCTACGACCAGTACAAGGAGACCGAGGGCGTCGACGAGATCGTCGACCAGAGCCGGCTCCTGGACAAGATCTTCGACGTCCTCACCGCGATCCAGAACATCGCCCTGGCCGCCGCGGTCGTGATGGCGATCGCCGCGCTGCTCCTGGTGGCCAACACCATCCAGGTCGCCGCGTACAGCAAGCGGCGCGAGGTGGCGGTCATGAAGCTGGTCGGCGCGTCCAACTGGTTCATCCAGGCGCCGTTCGTGCTGGAGGCCGTGGTAGCCGGTCTGATCGGCGCACTGCTCGGTCTGGTGGCCCTGGTGGCAGCGAAATATCTGCTCTTCGACGGGTCACTCAAGGCGTTGCAGGGTCTGCTGTCGCCGATCAGCTGGGGCGACATCCTGGTCATCTTCCCGCTGATGGCCTTCGTCGGTGGCCTGGTCAGCGCCGCCACCGCCTGGATCACCCTGCGCTTCTACCTGCGGGTCTAGTCAGGTTTTGCCTTTTGACAAGGACCCTCCCGCGGCCGGAAATAAACGGCGCGGGAGGGTCCTTGTTACTCCGGTAGCATGATCGGTTGTCCGGCCGGGGTGACCCGCAGTCGGATCAACCAGGGAGAGGGGGTGGCGCCGATGCCACGGGAAAAGGGGCGCAAGGTGGTCGCCTCCAACAAGAAGGCGCGCCACGACTACGCGATCCTCGACACGTACGAGGCGGGCATGGCGCTGACCGGCACCGAGGTCAAGTCGCTGCGGGCCGGGCGGGCGTCGCTGGTGGACGCGTTCGCCCAGGAGCGCGACGGCGAGCTGTACCTGCACGCGATGCACATCCCGGAGTACACCCAGGGCACCTGGACCAACCACGAGCCCCGGCGTACCCGCAAGCTGCTGCTCAACCGTGGTGAGATCGACAAGCTGGTCGGCAAGACCCGCGAGGGGGGTCTGACCATCGTCCCGTTGCAGATCTACTTCTCCGACGGCTGGGCCAAGGTGGAGATCGCCCTGGCCAAGGGCAAGAAGTCGTACGACAAGCGCCAGGACCTCGCCAAGCGCGACGCGGACCGGGAGATCGCCCGGGTGTCCGGTCGGCGCGGCAAGGGGATGGACGACTGATTCATCCCTTTTGTCGGGTTCGGTGTGCCGGACCGGGCCTCGGGATGAAAGCCGTTGCGGCAGGCGTTAGTCTTGTCAGTGCCGCCACAAGGTGGCCTGTCGAGGGGGTGACTGGTTTCGACTTCGTACGCAGCGACAGGGGAAGCGAGCCGAGGAAGCCGACGTCGTCTCGAGAATCGGTCGTCGGAAACTTATAAGCGCCAAGAACAATCGCGCTGACTTCGCTCTCGCCGCCTGAGGCGAGTAGCTAAGTCTGTCGGCCTGGGAACGCCTTCGTCCCAGTAGCCGGCATCAGCTAGAAGGCTGGCCAATCGGACCCGGTCGCGGGGTCCGTGCGGCGAGATCAATCAGCGACTGGGCCCGTCACACCAACTTGCTCGCGTGAGCGGTGGGGCCGAGTAGAGGCACAGCGAGCTGCGCTCGGAGAAGCCCTGACAAACCGGCGAAGGACCCGGGTTCGATTCCCGGCACCTCCACCACCTCGAAGCGATGCGCCCCGGCCACCGGCCGGGGCGCATCGTCGTATGTGACGAGTGGTTCGCCACCGCCTACGCTGCCGCTGTGACGAACCAGGGACTGCGCCTGTCGGTCGGCGCCTCGGCCGGTCACCGTACGCTCGCGATGGTGACGGGGGTGCTCGTCGCGGGTGTCGGTGCGGCCTTCGTGCTGGGGCCGGTGCTCGCGGGTGGGCTGTTGCGTCGCCTCACCGGCCCGGGTGACGGGTTCGCCTCCTACGAGGAGGCCCGCGACCTGCCGCCGGGAATGCGGCCGCCCGCGCTGCGGGAGTCCGCCAGCGGTGCGGAGCAACCCGGACTCCTCCTCGGGCTGTGCGGGCTCCCGTTCGTGCTGCTCGGCATCTACCTCGTGCTGCGGGTGCTGCGGACGGCCGCCTGGTTGGACGGCACCCGGGTGCTGGTACGAGGTGCGCTTCGCAGCCGTACCGTCGATCTCGCCACGGCCCGCGTCGACCCCGCGTCGTACCGCGACCCGGAGGGCCGTGGTGGTCTGTCTGCTCTCGTCGTCACCGACCGGGTCGGCGGGCAGCGGGCCACGATCCCGCTGCGGGGCATGGGTCTGCCCGTCCTGCCGCCGTCCGAGCTGCGCGCCCTGGCCGACGCGTTCTCGGTGGCTGGACCGGACGCCGCGCCCGACAATCGCGCCGTCGCCGCCGAACTGCGCCGACTGGCCGACGGCAACCGCTGAGGCGACAGCCAGCGCGAGACCTGAGCCGACACCGGAACCGACGCCACGGCGGCACCGTCGAACCCGTCATGCGTCGACCGGTCCTGCTGCTCATCCTGCCCCTGCTGTCCATGGCGGCGTGCGCCGCGCCCGTCGCCGACCCCGCGCCCGGTCGCGGTCCCACCACGTCGGCCCATCGTGCGTTCGACGACCGGGCCGCCGCCGTCGCCGCGGCCTGGCGGCCCGGTCCCGGCTGGCGTGACGGGTACGTCCCCCTCCAGGGACCGACCGTGCTCACCGGTGATCCGCGATTCACCCCGGACACCGAGACGGCCTTCCGGTCCGGCTGGTACCGCGCGCAGGTCGCCATCCCGTCGACCGGTGTCAGTGGCGAGATCCGGTTCCCGGACGGTCGGTTGACCCTGCCGCTGGTCAGCGCCGCCGAGGCGTACCGGCAGCTCGCTCAGGGTGATCCGCTGCCGTGCCCGGGTCGGCCGAAGCGGCCCGGACTGCCGAGCCCCGGCGGTCCCACGGTCGAGCCCGGACCGGACGGTTGGGCCACCAGCACGACGCAGACGGCCTGCCTCCCGCTGACCGTCACCGGGGTGACCCTCGGTGCCGTGCCGGTCCGTACGAGTCGGGGCGAGGCGCAGGTCCCGGCGTGGCTGTTCACGGTGGAGGAGTTGGCCACCCCGGTGGCCCGGCTCGCCGTCGCGCCGACGGCGGTCACACCGGTCCCCTCGGTGTCCCCACCGACGCAGCCGCCACCGGACGGCGTGGTCGCCGCACCGGACCTCGTGGCGGTGGACGGCGCACGGCTGACCGTCCACCTGGGCGTCGGCTCCTGTGACACGGGCATCACCCCGCTGGTGTCGGAACGGCCGGACGTGGTCGTGGTCGGCGGCACGGTCACCCGCGCCACCGGCGTCTGCAACGCCATGCTCAAGCTGCAACCGGTCACCGTCACCCTGGACGCGCCGCTGGGGGCGCGGCCCGTGCTGGACGTCGTCAGCGGCGCTCCGCTGTCGATCGCCGCACGGTGACGACGGCCCCGTACACCGGTCAGAGGATCGTGGGCACGTCGGTGCTGATCGGCACCGGCAGCACGGTGGGACCCCCGGCCCGTAGTCCGGCCGCGAGGGCCGCGCCGAACTCGTCGGGGGTTCGCACCACCTCGGTGGCGCAGCCGTAGCCGGCCGCGATCGCCGTGACGTCCAAGCCCGGCAGGTCCAGCCCGGGTACGCCCGGAGTGTGCTTCAGCTCGGCGAACGCCTTGAGGATCGCGTACTGCTGATTGATCGGGACGACGACCACGACGGGCAGGGACAGGCGCGCGGCGGTCCAGAGCGCCTGCACCGAGTAGTGGAACGAGCCGTCGCCGATCACCGCGACCACCGGTCGGCCGCGCCCGGTGTCCCGCTCGGCCAGCGCCACGCCGATCGCGGCCGGCAGGCCGTAGCCGAGGCCGCCGCTGGCCATCGTGAAGTACGACGCGGGTCGGGTGATGCGCAGGTTGCGGCGCAGCGCGGCCAGGTTGGACGGTGACTCCTGGACCAGCACGCCGTCGGCCGGCCAGTGCGCGGCCAACGCGGCGAACATCGCGTCGGCGCTCAGCGGCATGGTAACCTCCGGCGGCGGCGGGACGGCCCGGGGTGCCGGCGGCTGCCGGCCGGCGGGCGGAAGCAGGTCGAGCAGGGCGGTGAGGGCCAGTCCGGGGTCGCCGAGCAGGCTGTCCCCGACCGGGGCTCGGGCGGCCTCGTCCGGGTCGTCCGTGACGTGCAGCAGCCGGGCGCCCTCCGGCAGGTGGTTGCCCGGCACGTGCGGGTAGTAGCGGAACACCGGGGCGCCGACGACCAGGACGGTGTCGTGCCCGTGCAGCGCCTCGGCGAGTGGTCCGATGGCGAACGGCAGGACCCCCCGGAACTGCGGGTGGTCCTCCGGGAAGACGGCCCGCTCCGGTGCCGGTGCCGACCAGACCGGTGCGGCGAGTCGCTCGGCCAGCGCGACGGCCGCCGGCCAACTGCCGGAGCGGTCCACGCCGGGGCCGAACACCAGGACCGGGTCGCGGCTGTCGGCCAGCACCCGGGCGAACATCTCCAACCGCTGCGGGTCCGGCCCGAAGCGGGTCGCCACCGAGCGCGGCGCGGGCGGCGGCTCGGCGGGTTTGGCCCAGTCGTCCATCGGCAGGGAGAGGAAGACCGGCCCGACCGGGGGCTGTACGGCGGTCGCGTACGCCCGCAGCAGCGCCGCCGGGATGTCCTGCGCGCGGACCGGCTCGTAGCTCCACTTGACGTACGGCTCGGGCAGTTCGACGGCCCTTCGGTTGGTCAGCCGGGGCTCCAGCAGCAGCATCTCTCGGGTCTGCTGACCGGCGGTGACGATCAGTGGCGTCTTGTTGTGCCAGGCGGTCACCAGGTTGCCCATGCCGTTGCCCATGCCCGGTGCGGTGTGCAGGTTGACGTGCGCGGGTCGGCCGGCGGCCTGGGCGTACCCGTCGGCCATCGCCACGGCCGTGGCCTCGTGCAGCGCGTGGACGTAGTGGAAGTCGGCCGGGAAGTCCTGCAGGAACGGCTCCTCGGTGGAGCCGGGGTTGCCGAAGACGGTGGTCATGCCCAGGGTGCGGAGCACGTCGTACGTCGCGTCCCGGACCGTTGCCATCGTCGCCTGCCTCCGCTCGCGCGCAGGGGCGACCGTGGGCCGCCCTCCCGATCAGCCGAATCTATCGGGATGTGACAGACCTTTCGGGCTTTTCCGGCGTCCGGGAGGTCGTCCGGGAGCGCTCAGGGGAGCGCGAAGGGCAGTTTGATGCCGTCCAACGCCCGACCACACGCGCAGTCCTGCTCGGCGGGGAGCGCGGCCAACGCGTCCAGCAGCACGTCCCGCAGTCGGTCGGTGTTGGCCGCGAACACCCGGAACACCTCGTCCTGGGTCACCGTCTCGCCCGCCTGCACCCCGGCGTCCAGGTCGGTGATCAGCGCGATGGAGGAGTAGCAGAGGGCCATCTCCCGGGCGAGCACCGCCTCCGGATGGCCAGTCATGTTCACGACAGTGCCGCCGATCGACGCGTACCAGCGGGACTCGGCACGGGTGGAGAACCGGGGGCCCTCGACCACCACCACGGTCCCGCCGTCCACCGCCGTGACGTCCCGCCCGGCCGCCGCGGCGAGCAGGGCGTGGCGGCCCTTCGGGCAGTACGGGTCGGCGAACGGCACGTGCACCGCGCCCTCGTCGTAGTAGGTCTGCACGCGTCCGCTGGTGCGGTCGACGAGCTGGTCCGGCACCACGAACGTGCCCGGGCCAAGCTCCGGGCGCAGCCCGCCGACCGCGCACGGCGCCAACACCTGGCGTACGCCGAGCGAGCGCAGCGCCCACAGGTTGGCCCGGTACGGAATCCGGTGTGGCGGATACCGGTGGTCGGAACCGTGCCGGGGCAGGAACGCCACCCGGCGCCCGGCCACCTCCGCGATGGTCACCGCGTCCGACGGTGGACCGTAAGGGGTGCCCAGCTCATGGGGGGTGCCGTCGAGGAGCGCGTACAGCCCCGAGCCGCCGATCACCGCGAGGTCCGCCGTCGGTGCCATGGAACCTCCGTCGCAACTGTCCGATCACCCGCCGCTCAGACCTTAGCCAGCGCCGGGGACGCAGGCTATGGTGCCAGGCATGGCGTTGACAGCGCGGCTGACACCGATGCACCGTGCGGAGGCGGCGGATGACGGAACCCGGGTGCGGGCTCACGGCTGACGGGTAGGTGGGATGCAGGGAGAGGGCCAGGCGATCGGCGGACGAGCGATGGAGTTGATGACCGGGCGGCTGCTGGTCGCGACTCCGGCGCTCAAGGACCCGAACTTCGACCGTACGGTGGTGCTGCTGGTCGCCCACGAGCCGGGCGGCGCACTCGGCGTCGTCCTGAACCGGGCGACCGAGGTGCCGGTGGCCGAGGTGCTGGGCGACTGGAGCGACCTGGCTCGCCACCCGGCGGTCCTCTTCGAGGGCGGCCCGGTACAACCCGACTCGGCGATCTGCCTGGCCCGGATGCGGCAACCGCTACGGCGGCTCAAGGGTTTCCACCAGGTGTCCGGGGCGGTCGGCACGATCGACCTCTCCGTCGACCCGGAGAAGCTGCGGGAGAGCATCGGAGGCATCCGGGTGTTCGCCGGCTACTCCGGCTGGGGCAGCGGCCAGTTGGAGCAGGAGATCGCCGACGGGTCCTGGTTCGTGCTGGACGCCCTGCCCGGCGACGCCTTCGTCGACCGCCCCGACGACCTGTGGCCGATGGTGCTGCGCCGGCAGGGCGGGATGATGGCCGCCGTCGCCCACTTCCCGCCGGACGTGGCGCTGAACTGACCCGGCCGGGTGGGGACCCCGCGAGATGACCATGCGGGCGGGTCTGTGTATAGTTTCCGAGTGCCCGGGCGACCGGGACGACAGCAAGGGGCCGTGGCGCAGCTGGTAGCGCACCACACTGGCAGTGTGGGGGTCAGGGGTTCGAGTCCCCTCGGCTCCACCCTTGTTTGTGCAGGTCAGCGGCTTGGTCGGGAATACCGGTCAGGCCGCTGACCTGTTTCATGTCGCACCTCTCCCCCCACCGAGGCGGTCAGGACAGCCCGGGGCGGAACCGTCGGTAGCCGGACGATGAAGGTCGCCCCGGCGCCGGGCCGGCTGTCGGTGGAGATCGTCCCGCCGTGGCTGGTGACCACCTCCTTGAGGAGAGCCAGGCCCAGACCGAAGCGCCGGTCCGCAGCCCCGGCGCCGCGGTGGAAGCGGTCGAAGAGGTGTGGCGCGTCGGCGGGGTCGAAGCCGGCTCCGCTGTCCATGACCACCAGGTCCGCGCTCCGGCGGGAGGTGTGCAGCGCGACGTCGATGCGACCGCCCCTCGGGGTGTGGGTGAGGGCGTTGGCGAGCAGTTCGCCGACCATGCGGCGCAGGGCCGAGGCGATGCCGCAGACGAGAACCGGGGTGTCCGGGACGCTCATGTGCAGCTGGACGCCCTGCTCCGCGGCGCGGTCGGCCTCGCAGTCGACGGCCTGGGCGGTGAGGAGGGTCAGGTTGACGGGCTCGGAGGGGTGGCGGTCGACCGGGGTGGCGGCGAGGCGGGCAGAGAGCAGGAGCTCGTCGACGATCTCACCGAGCCGGCCGGTGGTCTCGATCAGGCGGTCGTAGTCGGCGCGGTCGGCGCCGGCGCGGCGGGCCAGGATCTGGGCGCGGGTGTGTACCTGGGCGATGGGGGTGCGCAACTCGTGGCTGGCGTCGGCGACGAACCGGCGTTGCCGGCCGAGCGCCTCGGCGAGCGGCGCCACGGCTCGGCGGCCCACGGCGATGCCCGTGAGCGCTGCCGCGGCGAGGCCGACGATCGCGGCGAGGAGGAAGGCGGCGAGCAGGTGACGCCGGTCGGAGATCTGGAAACGCGCGTCGAACACAGCTTGCACGACTCCCGTGCCGCGGGGCTGGGTGCGGACGTAGTAGGTCGTGCCGTTGCGGTCGATCTTGTCGCTGTGGACCTGGCCGTCGAGGGCCGCCGCGTCGATGGCGGACCGCAGGGGGAAGCCCGGCGGGGGCGGGTTCCGGCCCAGGTCGATGCGGCCGCCGTCGGACAGGATGATCCAACTGCAGGCCGGCGGTCCGTTGATGGTGCCGTGGACCACGCCGTAGCTGAGCTCGCGTTCGATCTGTTCGTGCTGGTTGTGCAGCAGAGCGACGTAGGAGATGGCGGCGCCCAGGGCGAGCAGCGCCGTCATCGTGAGTCCGACGAGCAGGCTGACCCGCGCCCTGGCCCGGCGCAGCATGGTGTCCTCGAAACTCACAGCGTCCCCAGCTTGTAGCCGAGACCGTGGACGGTCCGGATCACCGAGCGGCCGAGCTTGCGACGCAGGTAGTAGACGTACGTGTCGACCAGGGACGCCGCGGCAGCCTCGTCGAAGACCCGGCTGCGCAGCTCGGAGCGGGAGTGGACGGTGAGCGGACGGGCCGCGAGCACCCGGAGCAGCTCGAACTCGCGTGCGGAGAGGGCGACCCGGGTGCCGTCGGGCAGGACGGCGTCGCGCGCGGAGAGGTCGAGCTGGCCCGACCCGAATCGCAGCACCTCGGTGGAGTCGGTGACCCGGCGGCAGAGTGCCCGGATGCGGGCGCTCAGCTCGTCCAGGTCGAAGGGTTTCGTGAGGTAGTCGTCGGCGCCCGCGTCGAGGCCGGCGATCCGATCCTCGACGGTGCCGAGCGCGGTCAGCAGCAGCGCCCGGGCGGCCACCGCCCGGGAGCGCAGCCGGACGACCAGGTCCAGCCCGTCGAGGGCGGGTAGGCGGCGGTCGATCACCATCACGTCGTACGGCCGGGTGAGCCCCAGGTGCAGACCGCGCTGGCCGTCGGGGGCCTGGTCGACGACGTATCCCTCGCCGGTCAGCGTCTCGGCCACCATGCCGCGGAGCTCCGAGTCGTCCTCGACGAGCAGGAGTCGGTTCATGGGTAGATAGTGACACCGACTCATCGACATGTCTCTATGTTCCGGAAAACTTGTCGTCGCAAACAACAATCTACGGGGTTCCGGCGGTCACAAGCGAGGGTTCAGCGGCGCGAGTGCGGGCCTCGCGCCGTTCGATCCAGCTCAGCAGCGGTGTCGTCATCAGCGTCGTGATGAGCGCGACCAGCACCAACACCGTGAAGAGCGACGGGTTGACGATGCCCGCCTCGAGACCCACGTTGAGAGCGATCAGCTGCATCAGGCCACGGGCGTTCATCAGGGCGCCGACGCGCAGGGCGACCCCGTTCGGCTCGCCGCGCATCCGGGCCGCGGCCCAGCAGGCGCCGTACTTGCCGGCGATCGCCACGGCCACACACGCGGCGGCGAATCCGAGGACGGCGGGATTGCCCAGCAGCGCGAACTCGGTGCGCAGCCCGGAGTAGGTGAAGAACAGCGGCAGGAACACCGTCGCGGCGATCGGCGACAGCGTGTCGACCACCTTGTCGGTCTGCTCGGAGCGCGGCATCACCACACCGACCGCGAAGGCGCCGAAGACCGCGTAGAGCCCGATCTCGTCGGTGTACCAGGCGACCAGGAAGAGCAGCGCCACCGTGCCGAGCAGCCGCGCGCGGTCGCTCGGGAACCCCATCAGGTAGCCGGTCACCCGCCGCCCACCCAGCCACAGCGCCACCCCGAACAGCACCGCGCCACCCGCGGTGACCACGGCCGGGCCGGCTTCGCCCGAGGCGAACGCCAGCACCACCGCCAGCATGATCCACGCGACCATGTCGTCAATCGCGCCGCTGGCCAGGGCGACCATGCCATGCCGGGTACCGGTCTGGCCGCGCTCGGTGATTATCCGGGCGAGCATCGGAAAGGCCGTGATCGCCAGGGCCACGCCGACGAACGCCGCGGACACACCGAGCGACACGTCGTCCGCGCGGATCGGTACGGAGCCCGCCACGCCCAGGACCAGCAGGATGCCCAACACCAGCGGTGCCGTGACACCCGCGAGCGACACCGCCCCCGCCGTGCCGGCGAGATTGTTCAACCGGTGGGAGGTGAAGGCGTACCCGGCCTGGAACATGAACAGCACCAGGCCGACCTGGCCGACCACGTAGAGGATCGGCAGCAGCGGCGCGGGAAAGAGCGCGGCCTGCGCGCCCGGCCAGAGCAGGCCGAGCAGCGACGGGCCGAGCAGCACCCCGGCGAGCATCTCGCTCACGACGGCGGGCTGGCCCACCTTGCCGAGGAGCCAGGCGACCAGCTTGCAGAAGAGCAGGATGACCGCGACCGCGATGAAGAACCGCGGGGCGAGTTGAGTGGGCGTCACGAGCCGACCTCCTCGAAGAATCGGGTGCACAACTTCTGTCGTCGGGCGTCGACGACCATCCACGTCCCGCAGACCAACTGCTTGACCGAGCGGCCCACGTCGAAGAGTCGGTCGCGCTGCCGCATGAGAGCGAGCCGGTTGCGGCCGGGCCCGGCAAGGCCCCGGGGCGTCAGGTACGCCGGACCGCGGCTGGGCAGCGAACGGGTGTGCGCTGCCGACGACGCGACCGAGAAGCGCCGCAGCACCTCCCGGGTCGCCGCGCGGAGCTGGACCGGTGCCGAGCCGCGCGCTGGACAGGCCCGGTTGGCGTTCACGCCGTACGGGATGAAGTGCGCGTCCTGCCGACGCAACGACAGCCAACGGTCCGGGTCGAACTTGTCGTCGGCGGCGGGACCGGTGCGCTGGTAGGCCCGGTAGTTGAAGAGCAGCACCGATCCGGTGGGGAGAGCGTGATTTCCCACGGTGATCGGTGCGGAGGTGATCCGGTGTGCGATACCGAACAGCGGGTACACGCGGAGCGTCTCGTCGATGATCCGATCGAGGGAATCGTCCGAGGTGTCCTCGACGGACCGGGCACACAGCAGGATGTGTGTCATGGCCTCCGACATCTGCACCACGGCCGTGTTGAAGAACGCGCCCTGGAGGTACCAGGCGGTCTCCAGAGCGGTGAAGGGCGGCGGCAGCACGACCGGGCACGTCCCCGCGTCGATCCGGTCCAGCAGGTAGCGCGTCACGCGATCCCGCCGGGACATGTGCCGCAGACTCATCCCCTTCAGCGCCGTGACCACGTCGTCCGCGTTCGCCACGATGAGGTCCCGCACCTCGCGCGGGCAGGATGCGCCGAACACCAGCTCGTACGAGACCTCGGCCCAGATCGGCATCATCAGGTCCCGTAGCCGTACGTGACTGGTCCGGCCGGTCGGGAGTGCGTCGAGGATCCGCCGGGTCGCGGCCGTCGCCAGCTCGTCGGAGCGCGGGTGGGGGACGGCCAGCACCTGACGCGTCGTCCGCGCGACCGTCCGGTACGCCTCGCCGGGCTCCAGGTGCTCCTGATGCATGTGTGGACCGGGCGCGAGCCAGTACCAGAAGAGGTCCGACAGGGCCGCCCCGCGGCTGCGCCCGTCGGCGGCCGGGTGGCTGTAGACCCGCTCGAAGTCCTCCGGCCCCACCAGCGGCCCGGGCACCGCGATGCCCTCGCTCCCGTTGATCCGCTGGAAGATCCACTCCCGGAGGTCGACCACGGCCTTCACCGGGTCACCACCTGATCGGGCGTCAGGTCGGCCGGTCGCCGCGCTCCGGCCAGGGCGAGGGCATGATCCAGCTCACCGGTGATTCGGTCGAGCACCTCCCGTACGCCCACCGCCCCGGCCGCCGCGAGCCCCCGCACCACCGGCCGCCCCACCAGTACCGCCCGCGCCCCGAGCGCCAGCGCGATCACCACGTCGGTGCCGCCGCGCACACCCCCGTCGAGCAGCACCGGAAGCTGCCCTCGCACCGCTGCCACCACCGCGGGCAGCGCGTCGAGCGTGGGAATCGCCCCGTCGAGCTGTCGTCCGCCGTGGTTGGACACGATCACACCGGCGGCACCGTGTTCGACGGCGAGGCGGGCATCCGCGGGATGCAGGATTCCTTTGAGCAGGATCGGTAGTCCCGTGACACCGCGCAGCCACCCGATCCGGTCCCACCCCGCCGTCGCGTCCATCGCGATCGAACGCACCCGGCCCGTCGCGTCGCGCATGTTCTCGCAGGCGTAGCCGGGCGGCAGGTCCGTGAAGCCGTTGCGCAGGTCACGCTCGCGCCTCCCGAACACCGGGGAGTCCACGGTCACCACCAGCGCCTGGCAGCCCGCCGATTCGGCGCGCTTGACCACGTACTCCGTGAAGTCGAGGTCGGGTTGCGGGTACAGCTGGAACCACAGCGTCCCGCCCGCCGCCGCGATCTCCTCGACCGGCTGGGTGGCGGCCATGCTCACCACCATCGCCGTGCCGGCCGCCGCAGCCCCCCGCGCGGTGGCCACCTCGCCCTCGGGATGCGCGAGCCGATGGAAGGCCGTCGGAGCGACAAGCACCGGTGCGGCCAGCGACGTACCGGTCACCGTGGTCCGCAGGTCGCGCTCGCCGGTCGCCCGGAGCACCCGTGGCACGAGCCACCGTCGCGCGAAGGCCTCCTCGTTGGCGGCCAGGGTGCGCTCCCGCCCGGCGCCGCCCTCGAAGAAGTCCTGGTGGACGGGGTCCATCTCAGCCCTCGGCACCGGACAGGCAACGGCCGAGGAACTCCTCGAGCGGCCGAACGTGGACGTCGGGCCGATCCCACCGGTTCTCCAGGTTCTCGGCGAGGTGATGGGTACTGATCAACTGGCCCTCGCGGCGGTAACGGACCACCGGGTGCAGGTACGCCGCGTCGTGCGCCTGCCCGATGGAATCCTGGGCGATGCGGGACACGGTGATGTCGAACGGGTCCACCTGGTCGTGGTCGGGCCCGTACTCCAGCGTGACGACGAACGCCTGGTCGTACTCGTGGTCGGCGGTGTGCAGGCCCGTCGACACGAGGTAGTCCACCGGCACCTCCTCGTGGTACCGGGCCTCGTCTCCGGCGACGGTGAGCACGTCGGCGAGGAACCCGAACTGCTGCCACAGGGCCGAGCTGCGGTTGACTCTCCCGATGACGGCCGCGGTCATGGCCGCCGGCTCGGCGGTGAGCTTGTCCGACGGCCACTCCGTCGCGTCGTACCGGCGGGCGAGGATCCGGTGCAGAGCGCGGACGGCGTAGCGGAAGCCGTGCACGAAGCCGCTCGTGGACTTCTTGAAGTCGCGTACCTGCGAGATCGTTCCGGCGAAGAACAGCCCCGGGACGTTCACCGACTCCCACGCTTCGGTCTGTGCCGGGAATCGGTCCCTGATGGCGAGCTGGGGTCGGGCCGAGGAATCGAAGATCGAGTCGTCGAACCGGAATCCCGTACACGCCAGCACCCGGTCGTAGTGCAGCTCCTTCACGACCTCGTTGACCCGGGAGAAGCTGAACGTGACCTTGTAGCCCGTACCGTCGCGCTCGATGCTCTTGATCGTGCCGTCGAGGATCGCGTTCGCCGACTTGAGCTGATAGGTGTCCAGGAAGTTGTTGTTGACCGCGCGCAGATGCCCGACGTAGTGGGTACGCCACGCCATCCGGACCGAGCTGGGGCCTGCGACGTGGATCAGTGTCGTGGTCTCCATGAGGCTGTCGGCGGTCTCGAAGGCGGAGTTGCCCTTGCCGATGATCAGGACCTTCTGGTCGAGATAGTCACGCGGCTCGACGCTCATCACGTCGTACCCCTCGGCCAGCTCGAATCCGGCGATGTCCGGCTCGTAGGTCTTCGAGACGCCGGTGGCGACGATCACCGCGCGGGCCTCCCAGCGCCGGTCGCCGGCCTCGACCGTGAAGACGTCGTCGTGCTTGGACACGCGGGTCACCCGGGTGCCGTACCTGACCTTGACGCCCGTCTTCGCCGCGAAGTCGGCGAGGTACCGCACCATCACGTCGGCGTCCGGGAAGTACCGCTCGGTGTACTGCGTGAACAGCAGCGCCGGATCGTCGGTGAGGAGGGAGTTCCAGTCGAGCCGCAGGTTCAGTTCGGGATCGTCCGTGCCGGTGTGCGGCTTGTTGATCGAGATGAGTGTCCGGTGCCGCGGATAGGTGGCGAAGAAGGCCCCCGGCCCGTCGGCGCCCTCCAGCACCAGATAGTCGCGCTTGCCGTCGGCCTCGAGCAGGGCCGCGAGCTGAAGCCCGGCCGGCCCGGCCCCGATGATCAGGTAATCAAGCATCACGGCGCTCACCGTACGAGTGGGAAATCAGAGATTTTTCAAGCTTTTCCAGAATCGCGACCGCCGTTCGCACGTCACCGTCGAGTGGTCGATCCGGATCGATCGGAGCGATTACCTCTTCCAGGGCCTGGAGAGCGCGGTCGCAGCCCGCCGCCGTGGGACGGCGTGCTCCCACGTGCACCGCCTGGCGCAGCCCCAGCCCCAGCGAACCGGTGATCAGCCGCAGGAGCTCCGCCTGGTCCAGGGCGCGGAGCGCGGCCTGCGTGCCGAGCGGGATGACATCCTGGTTGTGCAGGTTGGTGGGGAGGCTCTGCGCGCTCGCGGGCACGGTGTCCCGCCTGATCTCGGTGATGAGCGCCGTCGACGCGAGCTGGACGCCCTGTAGCCCGTGCTGCTGACCCGGCCCCGCCGCGAGCATCGGCGGCAGTCCGCCGTTGCGACCCGGATCCACCAGCAGGTCGAGCTGGCGTTCGGCGAGATTGCCGATCTGGGCGATCACCATGGACAGGACGTCGGCGGCGAAGGCGGCGGGCTGACCGAAGAAGTTGCCGCCGTGCACGACCTTGTCGTCGTCCGGAAAGAACAGCGGGTTGTCGCTCACCCCGCCGAGGTCGGCCGCCACGACGCCGTCCACATAGCGCAGGGCGTCCTCGGCCGCTCCGAGCAACTGCGGCGCGCAGCGGATGCTGTACGGCTCCTGCAGGGGTCTGCTGCCGGACGGCCGCAGCCCGGCGCAGGTCGCCCGCATCGCGGCGCCGACGTCGATGGCGCCGGAGTGACCGTAGGCGGCCAGCAGGGCGGGGTCGAGGAACTGCGGGTCGCTGCCGAGAAGGTCGGCGAGGAGGCACGTCAGCATCTGCACCACGCGGTGCGCGGCGCGGACCCGGTCCAGGGCGAGGGTCAGCGCCGCGGTGGTCAGCGACGTGCCGTTGACGAGCGCGAGCGCGTCCCGGCCGTCGAGCGGCAGCGGCTCCAGCCCGGCCTTCGTCAGCGCGTCCCCGGCGGGCATCCGTACGCCGTCCACATAGGCGTGTCCACGGCCGCGCAGCGCCTGGGCGGCGGCACCGAGCGGGATCAGATCGCCGCTGGCGCCCACCGAGCCGAGCCGGGGCATCGCCGGCGTGAACGTCGTGCCGAGCATGGCCGCGAGCGCGTCGATCACGTGCGGGGAGACCCCGGACGCGCCCCGGGCCAGGGACCAGGCGCGCACCAGCAGCGTCGCGCGTACGACATCCGGGGCGAGGTCGGGTCCCTGACCCGCGCCGAGGTGGGCGAGGGTGTTGTCGGCCTGGTCGCGTTGGTCGGCTCGGCCCGCGTACCCCACGAGCGCCCCGAAGCCGGTGGTGGCGCCGTAGATGGCCCGGTCGTCGCCGAGTGCCTTGCCGAGGAATGTCCGGCCGCTCGTCACCCGGCCGCGCACCTCGTCACTGATCACGAGCGTGACCGGGCCGGCCGCGAGGCGCAGGTCGGCGGGGTGCAGCGGTGCTGCCAGATCCACCTGAATCGTCATGCAAGCGGATGCTAGAAACAGTTTCTCAGAGCGCTCTGAAATCGCCTCAGTACATTTCGCCGCATGACGCACGATTGCCTGATCATCGGAGCCGGGCCGGCGGGTTTGCAGCTCGCGGCCCTGCTCGAGCGCGACGGTCACGACTACGTGGTGCTGGAGGGCGGCCCCCGTCCGGGCATGTTCTTCGAGACCTATCCCCGGCACCGCCAGTTGATCTCGATCAACAAGGTGTGGACCGGCTCGGAGGATCCCGAGTTCAATCTACGGTCGGACTGGAACTCGCTGTTGTCCGACGATCCGGCGCTGCTGTTCAAGAACTACAGCACGCGTTACTTCCCCGCCGCTGACGATCTGGTGCGTTATCTCGCCGACTTCGCGCGAGGTCTGCGGGTCCGTTACGACACCCGGGTGACGGCGGTGTCGAAGACCGGTGACGTGTTCACGGTGCGGGCCGGCGACCAGGTCTTCGAGGCCCGCAGAGTCGTCGTCGCCACCGGGGTCTCCCAGCTCTACGTGCCGCCGATCGAGGGCGTGGAGTTGGCCGAGCGCTACGACACCGTCTCCGTCGACCCCGCCGATTTCGTCAACCAGCGGGTGTTGATCGTCGGTAAGGGCAACTCGGCGTTCGAGACCGCCGACGCGCTGATCGAGACCGCCGCGACGATTCATGTCGCCGGGCCGCACTCCATCAGGCTGGCCTGGCAGACCCATTACGTCGGGCACCTGCGCGCGGTGAACAACAACTTCCTGGACACCTATCAGTTGAAGTCGCAGAACGCCGTCCTGGACGGCACCGTGGAGCGGATCAGTCCGCGGGAGGGCGGCGGTTACCGGGTGCTCTTCCGGTACGCCCGGACGGTCGAGAATCTGCGCGAACTCGAGTACGACCGGATCATCCTCTGCACCGGGTTCCGCTTCGACGCGTCACTGTTCGCCGAGTCGGCCCGGCCGGAGCTGGTCATCAACGATCGGTTCCCGGCGCAGACCCCGGCCTTCGAGTCGGTGAACGTTCCCGGGCTCTACTTCGCCGGCACCCTCAGCCAACAGCGTGACTTCAAGAAGTCGACGAACGGCTTCATCCACGGCTTCCGCTACGCCACCCGGGCACTGCACCACATCATCCGCGAGCGGCACCACAATGAGCCCTGGCCGTCCCGGCAGATCGCGCTGACGCCGGAGGCGATCGCCGCCTCGATCATCGCCCGGATCAACGTGACCTCGGCGCTGTGGCAGCAGTTCTCGGTGCTCGGCGACGTCATCACCGTGCAGGGCGAGGCCGCCCGCTACCGGGAGGAGGTGCCGGTCGCCTATCTGCGGGACGCGGAGCCTGACGTGTTCGCGTTCGTGATCACCCTCGAGTACGGCCCCGACCACGACCACGTCGACCCGTTCGACATCACCGTGCCGCGCCCGGCCGAGAACGACGCGACAGCCGCCCAGGACGCCACCTACCTCCACCCGGTGGTGCGGGTGTGGCGCGACGGGCAGGTCGTCGCCGAGCACCACCTCGCGGAGAACCTGGAGAACACCTGGAACCTGCCGAGCGTGCATCAGCAACCCCTCGAGGTGTTCGTCAAGGGTGTCCTCGCCGATGCCCGCTGACATCTGGCCGCAGCCAGTCCTGGACCTGCTGACGGCCGGCGGGGACCGGCCGGTCTTCGAGGACGGGCCGGTCGTCACGACCGCGTCGGAGATGTCGGGTCTGATCCGCCGTATCGCGGCTGGGCTGCGCTCGTGCGGCGCGGGACCGGGCGTAGGTGTCACGCTCGATCTGCCGGTCACCGCCGCGGCCTTCGCCGCCACGATGGCCGCCTTCGCCGTGGGCGCGCGGGTGTCCGGCTGGCGTGCGGACCTGAGCCCCGCACAACTGTCCGGCTCCCTCGTGGTCGACCCGACCCGGCTGGCCTCGTTCACCGAGCAGCCCGACGACGGGCTGCCACTCGTCGCGGCGGGACGCCCCGAGGATCCCGCACGGATCATCTGGACCAGTGGGAGCACGGGAACACCGAAGGGTGTGGTGCAGACCTACGCGGCCATGTCGGCGTCCTGGGTCCCGTACCCGGACCGGTGGCCCCCGGCCGTCGCCGAACTGGCCACCCGGATGCAGCGCTACCTGGTCTTCGGATCGCTGGCCAGTCAGGTGATGCTGGAGTACGGCATCCTCACCCTCGTGGCGGGCGGCACCCTCGTCGTGGCCCCCCGGCCGGTCTTCCCGGACGCCCTGGTCGAGCACCGGGCCACGGCGAGCGTGATCACGGTCGGGAAGCTGCACCAGCTGATCCGGGACCAGCGCGCCCACCCGGTGGACCTGCGTCACCTGCGGGCGCTGATGGTCTCCGGGTCGCCCCTCGCGCCGGGCCGACTGGCGGAGGCGCTCGACGTGCTGGGTCCGGTGCTCTTTCACGGCTACGGCCAGACCGAGACGTCGATGATCGCCATGGCGACCCCCGCCGAGATGCTGACCGACCCCGCCACCCTCGCCACGGTCGGCCGCCCGGCCGTGGAGGTCGCTCTCCGCGACGGGGAGATCTACGTCCGCACCCCGGCGCAGGCATCGTCGTACTGGCAGGACCCGGCCGAGTCGGCCGAGGTGTTCGTGGACGGCTGGGTGCGGACCCGTGACCTGGGGGAGTTCGACGCCGACGGTTACCTGCGGCTGCTCGGACGCACCCGGGACGTGATCATCGTCAACGCGCAGCTGGTCCACGCCGGAGTGGTGGAGCGAGCGCTCGCCGCTGACCCCGCGATCGCCGAGGCGTACGTCGTCGGCGATTCGGACGAGGTGACCGGCGAGGCCGTGCACGCGTTCGTGGTGCCGGCGGCCGGGAGGACACCCGATCCGGACCTGCTGCGCAAGCTCGTGGCCGTACAGGTGGGCGACCTCGCGGTGCCGCGCACCGTCACGGTCATCGACCGGGTTCCGCTCGCCGCCAGCGGCAAACCCGACAAGAGTCAACTCCGACAGCTCCGGTAGCGGGGTTGCGCGAGACGCCCTGACCGAGGCGGCGGTCAGGGCGTCTCGCCGTCGGGCTACTGGCCGAAGCGCGCCCGGATGTCGTACACGTAGGACGCCTTCTGCCAGATCACCGAGAAGCGACCGGTCGGGCTGGACGCCGGCTGCGCGTACCGCCCGTCGGGGGCGATGATCTCGTCCGCCCCGAACGTGCCGTCCTGTGCGACCGTCCGGGCGTGCACCTGGGTGGTGGAGACGTCCGGACCCCAAGCCTGCCAGGTGACCAGGCCGTCGCCGTCGTCGTCCAGGGCGACCTTCGGCCAGTCGCCGACGCCGAGCCGGGTGACCGTGCCCAGCACTCCGGTGGAGGAGATCGAGCGGGCGAAGACCTGGATACCCTCGGGAGTCCAGCGGCCCCAGGTCAGCACCGCGTCGCCGTCGAGGTCGCCGGCGAGCTCGTCGAAGAGGCTCAGCTCGTGGGCGGCCGGTGACACGCTGAAAACGCTGCCCAACGTGTCGGTGTGGCTGTAGTGCCGTGCCCGCAGGCGGGGCGGCTCGCCCGCCCTGGACCACCGGTAGCTGATCACCGCGTCCCCGTCCCGGTCCACGGCGAGCGAGACGCCGGCGTACCGCACGTCGGTGGCCCGCCCGGCGATGACGCGTAGCGGCGCGACGCCTTCAGGACTGACTCGGCGCGCGACGACCCGCTCGTAGCTCTCCGTCCAGGCGACGACGGCGGTCCCGGCGCGGTCGATGCCCACGACGGTCTGGTCCACGCCGACACCGAGGGTCAGCTCCGGGCCGAGGGAGCTGTCCGCGCCGAAGTAGCGGGCCTTCGTCGTGTACGCGCCGTCGCGGATCTCGGTCCAGGTGACCAGCGCCAGTCCTGACGGGTCGACGGCGACGGCCGGACTGACCCCGTGCCACGTCGTGATCATCTGCAACGGACCCAGCTCGCCGCTGGCGGACACCCGCCGGCCGGCCACAAGGCCGTCCTGCGTCCACACCACGGCCGAGTCGCCGTCGTCGTCGGACGCGACCTTGGGCCAGAAGGCGGACGGGCCGAGCGGCGAGAGCGTCTGGACCGGGCCGGCCGTGCCGTCGACCGAGACGAGCTGCGCCTTCACCTGGTCGTTGCAGCTACTCGCGTTGTTGTCGCAGCCCGCCCAGGCGAGCAGCGAGTCGCCCTGCCGGTCGACTGCGGCGAAGGGCTGGTCCAGCCCGCTCCAGCCAGCCTCCGACACGACCTGGATCGGCGACCACGTGGCCGCCCACGCGGGTGCCGGAACGGCCGCCAGGGCCGCCAACACGCCGACCAAGCCGGCGGTGAACTGTCGCGTACGCCGTCGGTTGGCTGTTCTGTCTGGTCCGTGCACCGTCGCCCCCTCGATCGATGAACATGCTTGATCAGGAGGGATGATGCCATCGAGTCGCGCGCACCGCTCGTCGAGAACGGCTACGCGAAACGCCCCGACCGGATGGTCCCGGTCGGGGCGTTCTCGACTGTATGTCCGCTAAGGGGCGTATCAGCCCTGGCGGCTCTTCCACTGCGGGTTCGCGCGGTTCACCACGACCACCCGGCCGCGACGGCGGACCACCACCGAACCGGGCTTCTGCTTGAGCGCACGCAACGAGCTACGTACCTTCATGTCTGCCTCCTCGGCCTGGGGGTCTGGCCTTTACCGGTACCGGTTATCGGAACGCCGGGGACCGCCGCGCGATTCCCGCGCCCCCGGGCGTCGAACCTTTGACCTCCCGCGCCCGTACCAGTGGCGGGAGGTTCAAGCCATGAGGGTGCGTCGGATGCTCGTCGTGGTGCTCGTCGTCGTGGCGGCGGCACCGCTGGGCTCGGTGCCCGGCTGGGCGCACGGCGCCCCCACCGATCCCGTCAGTCGGGCGGCGGCCTGTGGGCCCGAGGGCCGGTACGCGTCCACCAGCGCCTGCCGGGCGGCCGTGGCGGCCGGCGCGGCGGTGCGCGAATGGGACAACGTACGCGTGGCGGCCATCAACGGTCGGGACCGGGAACGGATCCCGGACGGGGAGCTGTGCAGCGGAGGGCTCTCCGCGTACCGGGGGCTGGACCTGCCGCGGACCGACTGGCCGAGCACCCGGTTGACCACCGGCACGACGTTCACCTTCCGGTACCGGACCACCATCGAGCACCGGGGCACCTTCCGGCTCTACGTCACCACGCCCGACTACGACCCGCGTAAACGGCTCACCTGGGCAGATTTGGAGCCGCGGCCGTTCCTGACGCGGACCGACCCGCCCGTGCGAGCCGGCGCGTACCAACTGGCGGGTCGGCTGCCCACGGGCCGTACCGGCCGTCACCTGATCTACACGATCTGGCAGAACTCCAACACCCCGGACACCTACTACTCCTGCTCCGACGTGGTCTTCGCGGCCCCGCCCGGAACCGAGAAGCGGGCTGCCACGACGAAGGCCTCCGCGCGTACCCCCGCGAGCCGGCCGGTCGCCAGCGAGTCGGCGGTGGCGGCAGCGGCCGACCCCGGCGTGCCGGTGGCGTCGGTGCGCGACCTCGACGGCCGGTGGCCGGTGCTGGCCGGCGCGGCCGTCGTGCTGGTCCTGGCGGTACTTGTCGGAGTGGGTCGGCGTCGCCGCGACACCGTCGCGCCCACGGGACCACGGTGCGAGGTGCGCAACCACCGGGCCGGGCGGCGCCGGATCTGGTGACCCGGGCCGCCCGTGATCCCGGCGGTCAGCCCAGCAGGCGGTCGATCTCGGCCAGGTCGTCGGCGTCGAGGTCGAGGTGGTGTACGGCGGCGATGTTGGTCTCCAACTGCTCGACGCTGCTCGCCCCGATGATGAGGCTGGTCATCCGCGGATCGCGCAGCGCCCAGGCCAGCGCGAGCTGGGCCAGGGACTGACCGCGCCGCTCGGCGACCGCGCCGAGCCCCCGGATGGTCGCCATCTTCTCGTCGCCGAGGTCGCTCTCGTTGAGGAAGACGCTGGTCCGCACCCGCGAGTCGGCCGGGATGCCCTTGAGGTAGCGGTCCGTCAGCAGGCCCTGCGCGAGAGGGCTGTACGCGATGCAGCCGGCGCCGACCTGCTCCAGCGTGTCGAGCAGGCCGTCGTCCTCGGTCCAGCGGTTGAGCATCGAGTACGACGGCTGGTTGATCAGCAGCGGCGTGCCCAGGTCGCGCAGGATCGCCGCGGCCCTCGTGGTCTGCTCCGAGTTGTAGTTGGAGATGCCCACGTAGAGGGCCTTACCGGAGCGGACGATGGCGTCCAACGCGCCCATCGTCTCCTCCAGCGGCGTGTCCGGGTCGAACCGGTGCGAGTAGAAGATGTCGACGTAGTCGAGGCCCATCCGGCCCAGCGACTGGTCCAACGACGAGATCAGGTTCTTACGCGATCCCCACTCCCCGTACGGGCCGGGCCACATCAGGTATCCGGCCTTGCTGGAGATGACCAGCTCGTCCCGGTACGGCTTCAGGTCGGTGGCGAGCATCCGGCCGAAGTTCTCCTCCGCCGAGCCGGGCGGCGGGCCGTAGTTGTTCGCCAGGTCGAAGTGGGTGACGCCGAGGTCGAACGCGCGCCGGACGATGTCCCGCTGGCGCTCGTACGGGCGGTCCGGGCCGAAGTTGTGCCACAGGCCGAGAGAGACGGCGGGCAGCCGGAGGCCACTGCGTCCGCTGCGCCGGTAGGTCATGGTGTCGTAGCGGTCTTCCGCGGCGAGGTAGGTCACGATCATGAGCCTAGCCCCGCTCCGGCGTGCCCGAGATCGGGCGTGGAAAGCCGGACATCGGGGTAGTTTCGACCCGACGACCGGCCCAGCACCGCGGAAAGTGAGCGACGTGGACGACATCACCGCACTGATCCTGGACGACCACGCCGCCTTCCGGCGCGGCTTCGCCCGCCTCGACGACGCCCGCGACGAGCAGGAACTGCTGGCCATCTGGGACGCCCTCGCCCTGCACCTGGACATCCACGCCGAGGCGGAGGAGGCGATCCTCTACCCGCACCTGGTCAAGCACGGCGACGACGGCGAGGACGAGACGGAAGACGCGATCGGCGACCACAACAAGATCCGGGACGCCATCGCCGAGTCCAAACTGCACCCGGTCGGCTCGAAGCCCTGGTGGGAGGCGGTCGGTACGGCCCGCCGGGAGAACAGTGAGCACCTGGCCGAGGAGGAGGACGAGGCGCTGCCCGACTTTCGCCGGCACGCCAGCTTCGAACTGCGCGCCGAGCTGGGCCAGCGCTGGCTGACCTTCTACGGCGAGCACAAGAACGGCCGCGACCTGCCGTTCCGCGACAAGGACCCGCAGGGGTACGTGGCCGACCACCGCTGAGATCTCCCCGCTGCGGGGGAGTCGCGCACCCGGTCCACGCCAGCAGAATGACCGGATGACCCTCCGCGCGGCGCTGGCCCCGCTGGTCGCCGGCAGCACCTGGCGACGCGGCGTGTTCCTGCTGCTCGGCGGCGTGCTGGCCCTGCCGTACGGGGTCCTCGCGGTGACCTTCGCGCAGATGCTCACCGACTCGGAGATCCCCCGCCCGCTGGTCTACGTCCTGCTGGTGGTCGCGGCGCTGATCGCCGTGGTGCCGCTGCTGCTGGACGGCAGCCGCGCGCTGGAGATCGCCGCCGTACGGGCGCTGCTCGGCGTCGACCTGCCCGACCCGGCCCCGGGACACCGGGGCGACCGGGAGAGCCGCCTGCGCAGCGCGCTCTGGATCGCCACGCACCTCATCGTCGGCGCGCTGGTGATGACCGCGCTGTTCAGCGCCCTGCCGATGGCGCTCGCGTTCATCGCGCAGCAGTTCGGTGTGGGCGACGAGCTGACCAGCCGCGAACGGTTCGGGCCGCTGGACGGGCGGGACAGCGGCTGGCTCACCCTCGCTGGGGTCGCCCTGCTGGTGGGCCTCGGCTACGCCGTGGCCGGGCTCGGCGCGCTCGCCGTGTCGATGGCCCCGGTGCTGCTCGGCCCCGCCCAGGCCGAGCGGATCGCCGCCCTGGAAGCGCGGGCCACCCGGCTCGCCGAACGCAACCGGCTGGCCCGCGAACTGCACGACTCCGTCGGTCACGCGTTGACCGTGGCGACCCTTCAGGCCGGCGCCGCCCGTGAGGTGCTCGACACCGACCCGGAGTTCGTCCGGCGCGCGCTGACCGCCATCGAGGACGCCGGCCGGACCGCGATGGACGAGCTGGACCACGTGCTGGGGCTGCTCCGCGAGACCGGCGGTGGCCGGCCCTCGGTGGCGCCACAGCGTACGCTCGCCGACCTGGACCGGCTGGTCACCGACGCCCGGGCGGCCGGGCTGACGGTCCACGACAGCCGCGCCGGCGATCCCACGGCGGTGCCCGCGGTCGTCTCCCGGGAGGGTTACCGCATCGTCCAGGAGGGACTGACCAACGCCGCCCGCCACGGCCACGGGCCGGTGACGCTGCGGCTCGACCTGCACCCCGATGCCCTGGAGTTGGAGATGGAAAATGCCCTCGGCCGACAGCGCCGCTCCGATCCGGGTCGGGGTGGGCGCGGCCTGGACGGCATCCGGGAACGGGTGCTGCTGCTCGGCGGCCGGCTCACCGTCGGCCCGGACGGCGACCGGTGGCTCGTCCGAGCCCGCCTGCCGTACGAGGACGCGCGATGAGCACCGGCGTGCTGATCGTCGACGACGACGAGCTGATCCGGGTCGGGCTACGGGCCATCATCGACGCGCAACCCGACCTGCGGGTGCTCGCCGAGGCCGCCGACGGCGCCGAGGTGCCGCCCCTGGTCGCCCGGCACCGCCCGGACGTGGTGCTGATGGACGTGCGGATGCCCGGCATCGACGGCATCCAGGCCACCCGCCATCTGCTCGCCACCTCCGCCGACCCACCCCGGGTGCTGGTGGTCACCACGTTCGCCAACGACGAGTACGTCTACGAGGCGCTGCGCGCCGGCGCGTCCGGCTTCCTGCTGAAGCGGGCCCGCCCGGCGGAGGTCGTCGAGGCGGTCCGGGTCGTCGCGGCCGGGGAGTCGCTGCTGTTCCCGGCGGCGATCCGCCAGCTCGTCGGGGCGTACGGGCCGGTGGGCGGGGACCGCCTGCAAGCCGCACGCCTCACCGAGCGGGAGGCCGAGGTGCTGCGGCTGATGGCGACCGGCCGGTCCAACCCGGAGATCGCCGCGCACCTGGTCGTCGGGGTGGAGACGGTCAAGACGCACGTCGGCAACGTGCTGGCCAAGCTGGGCGTCCGCGACCGTACCCAGGCGGTCATCGCCGCGTACGAGTCCGGCTTCGTCACCCCGTCGAGCTGACCGGCCGGCCCCCTCCCGGCTGATCCCTCGGCCAGCCCTTTCCGGCTGATCCCTCGGCCGGGGGAGTGGGTTCACCGCCGCCCGGGAGGGGATCGGTCGCCGATCGGTCGAGGCTGGGAGCATGACGACGATCAATGACCTTCGAGCCCGTACCGAATCCCGCTGGCCCGACCGACTCGCCCCGCTCGCCGCCGGTTGGCTCGGCCTGTGGGGCGTACTCGCCCTGCTCGGCACGCTCACCGGCGCCGGCTACCCGTTCGGCCCGAACGACCGGCACGGCGGTGATGTCAGCCTGCTGCGCCTGGTGCCGGCGGACGTGGCCACCCCGCTCTTCGCCGGAATCCTGCTGAGCGCCGCCGTGGCCGCCCTGGCCATGAGCCGCCCGGCGGTCCGCCCACCCGGCCCGCTGCGGGCACTGCTCGCCGGCTACGGCTGGGCGGTCGCGTTCCTGCTCGCCGTGGTCGTGCCGGACGTCCGCGTGCTGGTCATCCTCGGCTACCTGCCGATCCTGATCGTCGGAGCGCCGTTCGGCTGGCCCCCGGTCGACTACGCCGACATCTTCAACTGGGCCCTGTTCGGCCGCTTCGCCGCGCTGCTCGGCGGGCTGCTGCTGGCCGGCGCGGTGCTCGCCTGGCAACGCCGTACCGCCGCAAGCTGCGTCTCCTGCGGGCGGGACGGCACCGACCGCGGCTGGACCACCCCGGCCGCCGCCGCCCGCTGGGGTCGGTGGGCCACCGGCATCGCGGCGATCATCCCGTTGACGTACGCGGCGATCCGTTTCGCCTGGGCCGCCGGCATCCCGCTGGGCATCTCCCGGGAGTTCCTGACCGAGATGCAGGACAGCGGGCTGGTCTGGGCCGGGTTCGGGCTGGCCGCCTTCGCCACCGCGGGCGCGATCCTCACCCTCGGCCTGGTACAGCGCTGGGGTGAGCGGTTCCCCCGCTGGATGCTCGGGCTCTCCGGTCGTCGGGTGCCGGTGAAGCTGGCCGTGGCGCCGGCGACCCTGGTCGCCATCTCCGTCACCGCGGCGAGCCTCGGCCTGCTCAGCAACCCCCAGTTCTGGGAGCTCACCGGCGGGACCAGCCTGACCGGGGCGCCGATGCTGCTCTGGCCGCTGTGGGGCGTGGCGCTCGGCGCGGCGACCTACGCGTACCACCTGCGCCGCCGGGGCGCCTGCCGGCGCTGCGGCCGGGGCTGAGGGTGGCCGTGGGGGTGCCACCCGAAGCCGGAGGCGCCCCCGAAAATGTGAGCTAGCGTTACTCGGGTGACTGCGCCTACCCCGGTAATCCCGGTTCCACCGGCCGACCTGCCCGGCACGCTCGGCGCGCTACGGGCGGCCGGTCACCAGTACCGCACCGTCAAGCAGGAACTCCGCGACAACCTCCTCGCCCGGATGCGCTCCGGCGAGACCCGTTTCCCCGGCATCGTCGGCTACGACGACACCGTCCTGCCCGAGGTCGAGCGTGCTCTGCTCGCCGGGCACGACATGGTGCTGCTCGGCGAGCGCGGCCAGGGCAAGACCCGACTGATCCGCGCCCTGGGCTCGCTGCTCGACGAGTGGACCCCCGTCATCGCCGGCTCGGTCCTCAACGAGCACCCGATGCGCCCGCTCACCCCCGCCTCGGTCGCCCAGGTCGCCGAGGCCGGCGACGACCTGCCGATCGGCTGGCTGCACCGCTCGATGCGCTACGGCGAGAAGCTCGCCACCCCGGACACCAGCGTCGGCGACCTGATCGGCGACGTCGACCCGATCCGGATCGCCCAGGGTCGCACCCTCGGTGACCCGGAGACCATCCACTTCGGGTTGGTGCCGCGTACCAACCGGGGCATCTTCGCCGTCAACGAGCTGCCCGACCTGGCCGAGCGCATCCAGGTGGCGCTGCTCAACGTGTTGGAGGAGCGCGACATCCAGGTCCGCGGCTACCAGCTCCGCCTGCCGCTGGACCTGCTCCTGGTGGCCAGCGCCAACCCCGAGGACTACACCAACCGGGGTCGGATCATCACTCCGCTCAAGGACCGGTTCGGCGCGGAGATCCGTACCCACTATCCGGTCGACCTGGAGTTGGAGCTGGCGCTGATCCGCCAGGAGGCGGACCTCGTCGCCGCCGTCCCGGAGCACGTGCTGGAGGTGCTGGCCCGCTTCGCCCGCGCCGTGCGGGAATCTCCGTCGGTGGACCCGCGCTCCGGCGTCTCCGCCCGGTTCGCGATCGCCGCCGCCGAGACGGTGGCCGGTGCCGCGCTGCGTCGGGCCGGCCTGCTCGCCGCCTCCGACGATCGCGATGGCCGACCCGAGGCCGCGGTGGCTCGCGTTGGTGACGCGGTGTCGGTGACCAGCACGCTCCGCGGCAAGGTGGAGTTCGAGAGCGGCGAGGAGGGACGGGAGACCGAGATCCTGGCCCACCTGCTGCGGACCGCGACCGCCGAGACGTTCCGTGCCCACCTGGCCGGCCTCGACCTGTCCGGGTTCACCGCTCTCGTCGAGGACGGGACGGCGATCGAGACCGGCGAGCTGGTCGGTTCCGCCGAGCTGCTGCGGCAGGTGGGCACGGTGCCCGGTCTGGCCAAGGTGCTCGACCGGCTCGGCCTGGGCGACGCGCCCACCCCGGAGGAGGCCGCCGCGGCCGTCGAGTTCGTGTTGGAGGGGCTGCACCTGACCCGCCGGCTCGGCAAGGACGTCACCGAGTCCGGGCGCACCGTCTACGGCGGCCGGGGCTGACCGTGGCCGGCAACCGGTTCCGGTACGGCCAGTGGAACGGCGGGCCCGACCCGCTGGCACCCCCGTACGACGTGCGCGAGGCGGTGGACGCGGTCGGCGCCGAGGTGCTGGCCGGCGGCAGCCTGCGGCAGGCGCTGCGCGATCTGCTGCGTCGTGGACCGCAGGGGCGCGGCGGGTTGGACGACCTGGCCGCCCGGGCGCGACGGCTGCGTCGCGAGGCGCTTCGTCGCGGCGATCTCGACGGCGCGGTGACCCGCGCACAGGCCCTACTCGATCAGGCTCTCGCCGCGGAACGTGACGAGCTGCGGAGCCGCGACGACGACGACGCGCGGTTCGCCGAGTCGGTGCTGGATAATCTGCCCCGCTCCACGGCCCGGGCGGTCGAGGAGCTGTCCGGCTACCAGTGGGCCAGCGAGGACGCCCGTCGTTCGTACCAGCAGATCCTCGACCAGCTCCGGGACGACGTGCTCGGTCAGCGGTTCGCGGGCCTACGGGACGCGGTGCGCGCGTCCGCCGATCCGGCGGCGCAGCAGCGGCTCGCCGAGATGATGCGGGATCTGAACGACCTGCTGGCCCGGCACGGCCGCGCGGAGGACACCACCGACGCGTTCGCCGAGTTCATGCGCCGGCACGGCGACTTCTTCCCGGAGCAGCCGGAGACGGTCGACGAGCTGATCGACGTGCTGGCCCGCCGTTCGGCGGCCGGTGAGCGGCTGATGAACTCGCTGTCCGAGCGGCAGCGCGCCGAGTTGGCCGGTCTGATGCAGCAGTCCCTCGGCGACCGGCTCGCCGGTGAGCTGTCGGCGCTCGACGCGAACCTGCGGGCTCTGCGGCCGGATCTGCGCTGGGGGCGCGGCGAACGGGTCCGGGGCGACCAGCCGTTGGACTACGCCGACGCGGCCGGCGCCCTCGGCGAGATCGGCGAGCTGGACGACCTGCTGGACCAGCTCGACCAGGAGCACCCGGGGGCCACGCTTGACGACGTGGACGTCGACGCGGTGGCCCGGACGCTGGGCCGGGACGCGGCCGACGACGTCCGCCGGCTTCGCGAGCTGGAACGCGAGCTGCGCCGGCAGGGCTGGGTGGGCCGGGACGCGGACGGGCTCACGCTCAGCCCGAAGGCCCTGCGCCGGCTCGGTGGCACCGCGCTGCGGCGGGTCTTCGCCGACCTGACGGCCGGTCCGCGTGGTCAGCACGACCTGCGCTCGGCGGGTGCGGCCGGCGAGGTCAGCGGGGCGTCCCGCCCCTGGGAGTACGGCGACGAGCAGCCACTGGACGTGGTCCGCACGCTCACCCGGGCGGTACGCCGGGCCGGGCCGACGGTTCCGCTGCAACTCGAAGCGGACGACTTCGAGGTGGTGGAGACCGAGAAGCGTGCCTCGGCGGCGGTGGTGCTCTGCGTCGACCTGTCGTACTCGATGATCTCGCAGGGTCGTTGGGGGCCGATGAAGCAGACGGCGCTGGCGTTGGCGCACCTGATGGAGACCCGTTTTCCACAGGACGCCCTGCAGATCGTGGGCTTCGGTCGGGAGGCGACGACGCTCACCCAGCAGGAGTTGGCGGCCGTGGAGCCGGACCTGCAACAGGGGACGAACCTGCAACACGCGCTGCGGTTGGCCGCTCGGCACCTGCGCCGCCATCCGGATGCCGAGCCGGTGGTGCTGGTGGTCACCGACGGGGAGCCGACCGCCCACCTCGATCCGGACGACGGGGAGGCGCTGTTCCACTGGCCGCCGCTGCCGGAGACGATCGAGGCGACGGTCCGCGAGGTGGACCGGCTCAGCCGCTACGGTGCCACGCTCAACCTGTTCATGCTCGGCGATGACGAGGGCCTGCGCCGTTTCATCGACGCGGTGGCGAGACGCAGCCGTGGCCGCATGTTCACCCCGGACACCGACGACCTGGGCGAGTACGTGGTCTCGGACTACCTCCGCTCCCGCCAGTCCCGCCGCTGACCTGACCACCACCGTCGATCATGGAGTTGTGCTGGGTGGCAAATGCCGCTCGTCCGGGTGAATCGGGCACCACAACGCCATGATCGACGGGGTGGGGCGGTGGGGTGGGGGTGTGGTGGTGCGGAATGGTGAGCTGCGGCGGGCTTATGACTCGGTGTTTGCCGAGATTGACGGGGCTTCCTTTGGGGCTGCCCCTCGGGGGCAGTTGAGCGCCGAGCAGATCGTGGCGCACCTGGTGGCCAACGACGAGCTGATGATCCAGGCCAGCGAGGCGTTGCTCGCGGGGTCGCCGTTCGCCTACTACGAGCTGGAGGAGGACATCCACCGTCCGCAGCTCGACGCGTTGGCCGCCGAGCAGGGCGGTCTGCGCGGTCTGGCGGCGCTGCTGCACGGCACCAGTGAACGGCTGTGCGGGCTGGTCGACCAACTCGGCCTGGCGGCGGAGGCGCCGGTGGAGACCCACCTACGCGAGGGCTTCGACCTGATCGTCGACGAGCCGCTGCCCTGGTCCCGCACGTTGGACCTGCACGCAAGGGTCCACCTCCCCAAACACCAGGCCCAGCTCCACCTGCTCCGAACCTGACCCCACCCCGGCGGACCTCGTCGATCTTGCACTTTCTGCGGCGACAAAGGCGCGCGTAAGGGGCATCTCGACGACAGTAAGTGCAAGATCGCGGGGGTCAGGCGGGGGTCAGGCGCGGGTCAGCTCTTCGCGGGGGTGGAAGGTGCGGCGGTAGGTGGACGGGGCCACGCCGATGCGTTGGTGCAGTTGTTGACGCAGGGCTGCCGTCGTGCCGAAGCCGCAGCGGCGGGCGATCTGGTCGACCGTCAGGTCGGTCGTCTCCAGCAGCAGCCGGGCGTGGTCGGTGCGCTGCCGTAGCAGCCACTGCGCGGGGCTCAGTCCCGTCTCCAGCCGGAAACGTCGGGTGAAGGTGCGGACGCTCATCCGGGCCTGCTCGGCGAGGTCGCGCAGGGCGATCGGCTCGTGCAGGCGCTGCCGGGCCCACTCCCGGGCGGCGGCGGTGCTCGCATCGGTGGCCCGGGGGACCGGCTGTTCGATGTACTGCGCCTGCCCGCCGTCGCGCCACGGGGGCATCACGCAGCGCCGGGCCGCCCGGTTGGCGATCTCGCTGCCGTGGTCGAGGCGGATGACGTGCAGGCAGAGGTCGATGCCGGCGGCCACTCCGGCCGAGGTGAACACCCGGTCG
The DNA here is from genome assembly GCF_050942905.1 of Micromonospora sp. CA-246542. Lineage (NCBI taxonomy): Bacteria > Bacillati > Actinomycetota > Actinomycetes > Micromonosporales > Micromonosporaceae > Micromonospora > Micromonospora sp. CA-246542. The sequence goes on from NZ_CP192040.1 coordinate 1,194,748, forward strand.
TCGACGATGAAGAGCACGTCCGGGTCGAGGTCCACCCGGTCGTACAGGCGGCGGAACCGCTCGGCGTACGCCCAGTGGGTCGTCGCCCGGCGTCCGTCCAGCAGGCCGGCCGCGGCCAGCACGAACGCGCCGGTGCAGATCGACATGATCCGAACGCCCCGCTCGTACGCCGACCGTAGCGCCTCGGCCACCTCCGGCTCGATGGCGCCCGAGGTGAGCGCCGCACCGTCCTGGATGCCCGGGACGATCACCGTGTCGGCGGTGTCGAGCAGCTCCAACCCGTGGTCCGGGAGCACCTGGAAGCCGGCGGTGCTGCGGACCGGCCGGCCGCCCGGGGTGCACACCCGTACGTCGTAGCGGTACGCGTCGTCGGCGCCCCGGGCGGTGCTGAAGACCTGGGACGGGGTGCCGAGGTCGAGGCCGACGACCTGGTCGAGGGCGAGGACGGCGATCCGGTGCGGGCCACTGCTCATGGCCCGATTATTGCGCACGATGGCTTTCCGGCCACTCGTCCTGGACGCAGGCGCGATCCAGACTGGTCGCGTGAGCAAGAATCGTCGCCTGCACCCCGCCTGGCTCGTGGCCGGTGTCGCCTTCGTGGCGCTCGTCGGCGCGGCCGGGTTCCGCGCCACCCCGTCGGTGCTGCTGCACCCGCTGCACGCGGAGTTCGGCTGGCCGCTCGCCACCATCTCCGCGGCCGTCTCGGTCAACCTGCTCCTCTACGGGCTCACCGCGCCGTTCGCCGCCGCGCTGATGGACCGGTTCGGCATCCGCCGGGTCGTCTCGGTGGCGCTGCTGCTGGTCGCCGCCGGCAGCGGCCTGACGGTGTTCATGACCGCGAGCTGGCAGTTGCTGCTGTGCTGGGGCGTCCTCGTCGGCCTGGGCACCGGCTCGATGGCGCTGGCCTTCGTGGCGACCGTCACCGGGCGCTGGTTCGTCCGTCGTCGGGGCCTGGTCACCGGCGTGCTCACCGCGGGCGGGGCCGCCGGGCAACTGATCTTCCTGCCGCTGATCGCCGTGCTGGTACGCGACCACGGCTGGCGCACGGCGGCACTCGTCGTGGCCGGCGCCGCCCTGGCTGTCGTACCCCTGGTGGTGTGGCTGCTGCGCGAACACCCGGCGGATCTCGACCTGCCCGCCTACGGCGCGACCGAGGTCGTCGCGGCGCCGCCGCCGACCGGCGGCGCGGCGACGCGGGCGCTCGGCGCGCTGGCCGCCGCGGCCCGCACGCGGCCGTTCTGGCTGCTGGCCGGCGGATTCGCGATCTGCGGAGCGACCACGAACGGCCTCGTCGGTACGCACTTCGTGCCGGCCGCGCACGACCACGGCATGGCCGAGACCACGGCGGCGGGACTGCTCGCGCTGGTGGGGCTCTTCGACATCGTCGGCACGATCGCCTCCGGCTGGCTGACCGACCGGGTGGACAGCCGGCTGCTGCTCGGCGCCTACTACGCGCTGCGCGGGCTGTCGCTGCTGGTGCTGCCCAGCCTGTTCACGGGTACCGCCGAGCCGAGCATGCTGGTGTTCATCGTCTTCTACGGCCTGGACTGGGTGGCCACGGTGCCGCCGACCGTGGCGCTGTGCCGGGAGTACTTCGGTGGCGCGGGCGCGGTGGTGTTCGGCTGGGTGTTCGCCGCCCACCAGTTCGGGGCGGCGCTCGCGGCCACCGGCGCGGGGCTCGTCCGCGACCAGCTCGGCGACTACGCGGTGGCCTGGTACGTGGCCGGCGCGCTGTCGATCGGAGCGGCGGGGCTGTCGCTGCTGCTGCGCCGACGGCCGGGTCGACCGGTGCCGGAGGCCGTCCTCGTCGCCGCGACCGCACCCCGCGCGTGGAGCTTCCGGGGTAGGGCGGGTGTCGAAGCCCCTGGCCGGCCTGCGGCGGGCCCAGACGACGGCCGGCGGCGTTGGAGATGGGCTCGGATACAACACCGGTATCCGAGCCCATCTCCGCCTTGCCGGACCGCCGCCTGGACTCCGCCTCGGCTCGACCGAGGGCTTTGACACCCGCCCTAGCCCACCGTCCACTGTTGGGCGGGCCGGCCGTCGCAGGGGCGCTGCCGGATGTCGTTGCCGGCTTCGACGCCGTCGTCGTCGGCCTGCGCGCACTTACCGCTGTGCACCGCGACCAGCAGCAGGGGGCCGGCGCCGGTGGGGGTCAGCCGCCACTGCTGGTTGGCCTGACCGTGGCACGGGAACTGTTGCAGCCGCGCGCCGTCGTCACCGCTGCCGCCCTCGACATCGAGGCACTGCCCGTGGGCGGCGTTGGTCAGCGTCACCCCTCCCGTCGCGACCGGGTTGACCACCCACTGCTGCTCCGGGCCGCCGGTGCAGGCGGCCAGTTCGGCCTCGGCCTTCTCGTCGTCGCCATCGAGCCCGAGGCAGAGCCCGGAGGGCGACCGCAGCACGTGGGCGCCGCTGGTGGGAACGGCCGGGGTGGCCGACGGGGTCGGCGACGGCTCGACCGAGGGCGTCGGGGTCGGCTCGGCCGCCGGGGTGGCCGGCTCGGCCGCGCTGGACGGCGTGCCGACGGCCGCCGGCACCACCGGCTCGTCGTCACCGTCGAGCAGGCCGGTGGCGAAGACCACCCCGAGGAGTACGCCCACCAGCCCGACCGCCAACGCCACCCGCAGCAGCGGGTCGGCCAGCGGGCCCGAGCTGGCTCGGCGTCGCCCGCCGTAGACGGTGCCGACGGGGTCGGGGCGTTCCTCGGGGGCGGGCATAGCCGCCATCCTCACCCACGGCGGCGCGCCGGAGCCAGTCGGACGACGGCAGCGGCGGAGTTCAGCGGGTGGGCTGCGGGTCGGTGACGTCGGCCACAGTGGCGTCGAGGGCGGCTATCGCGGCGTCGGCGTCGACCGCCACGGCGAGACCCCGCTCGCCCGCGCCCAGGGTGATCTGGCGACCACGTAGCCGCTCGTCGGCGATCACCGGCCAGGCCGTGCTCGCGCCGAACGGGGTGATGGTGCCGCGCTCGTACCCGGTGGCGGCCAGCGCGCCCGCCGCGTCCGGCATGGAGATCCGCTGCACCCCGAGCAGGGCGCGCAGCTTGGGCCAGGAGACGACCCGGTCACCGGGGGTGAGCACGAACAGGTGGTCGTCCGCGCCACGGCGGACGACGATCGTCTTGACCACGTCCGGGATGGCCACACCACGGGCGGCGGCGGCTTCCGCGAGGCTGCCGACCGCGCCGTGACTGACCAACCGGTACGGCAGTCCGGCGGAGTCCAGGGCGGCGATCGCGGGCGACGGCATGACCGCCACGGTAACCGCCGGGCCTGCTGTGAGACGGGAAACGGCAGGCGAGGACATCCCACGATTTTCCGGGGGCAGGCGTAAGGTGATCACATGCGCGCTGAGCGTGTGGATCACCCAATTGACCATGATCAAGCGGTGGACACGCTGCGGCGGTCGTACGCCGCGGTGCCCACGGGCGAGCCTGTCCGGCTGGCCAAACGCACCTCCAACCTGTTCCGCCCCCGATCCGCTCCCCGCACCCCGGGCCTCGACGTGAGTGGCCTGAACGGGGTGCTCTCGGTCGATCCGACCGGGCGTACGGCCGACGTGCAGGGCATGTGCACGTACGAGGACCTGGTCGACGCGACGCTGCCGCACGGGCTGATGCCGCTGGTGGTGCCGCAACTGCGCACCATCACCCTGGGCGGCGCGGTGACCGGCCTCGGGATCGAGTCGACGTCCTTCCGCAACGGCCTGCCCCACGAGTCGGTACGCGAGATGGACATCCTCACCGGCTCCGGCGCGATCGTCACCGCCAGCCCGGACTCCGAGCACGCCGACCTGTTCCGCGCGTTCCCCAACTCGCTGGGCAGCCTCGGCTACGCGACGAGGCTGCGCATCGAGTTGCAGCCGATCGGCCGGTACGTGGCGTTGCGCAACATCCGGTTCACCCAACTGGAGGCGCTCACCGACGCGATCGCCGAGGTGAGCGCCACCCGGTCGTGGGCCGGCCAGCCGGTCGACGTGCTGGACGGCGTCATGTTCAGCCCCGGTGAGGCGTACCTGGTGCTGGGGACCTTCACCGACACCGCCGATCCGCCCAGCGACTACACCGGCCAGGCGATCTACTACCGGTCGCTGCGTCAGCGCACCCGCGACGTGCTGACCGCGTACGACTATCTGTGGCGCTGGGACACCGACTGGTTCTGGTGCTCGGCGGCGTTCGGCGCGCAGCACCCGGTCGTCCGCCGGATCTGGCCGGCGCGGTACCGGCGCAGCGACGTCTACCACCGACTGGTCCGCCTCGAACACCGGCACCAGGTGGCGGCCCGGATCGACCGGCTGCGCGGCCAGCCGGCCCGGGAGCGGGTCGTGCAGGACGTGGAGATCCCGCTGGACCGTATGGCGGACTTCCTGCGCTGGTTCGCGGCCGACGTGGGGATGACCCCGGTGTGGCTGTGCCCGCTGCGGTTGCGCGAGCCGGAGGGGCCCGGTTCCGCGCAGACGTGGCCGCTGTATCCGCTCCACGCGGGGCAGGACTACGTCAACATTGGTTTCTGGGGGAGCGTGCCGATCGCGTCCGGCGCCGCCGACGGCGACGTCAACCGCACGATCGAACGCAGGGTGTCGGAGCTGGGTGGGCACAAGTCGCTCTACTCCGACGCGTACTACGACCGGGACGCCTTCGATCGCCTCTACGGCGGCGAGACCTGGCGCGCGGTGAAAGACCGCTACGACCCGGACCACCGGCTGACGGGACTGTACGAAAAGGCGGTAGCACGAGCATGAGCCTGACCGACCGAGATCAGGGGGCGGCGAGCGTCCCCGCCACCCCGCCGGCGGGGGGCCGGCGCACCGGTCCGACCGTCGCGGACGTCGTCCGCGCGGTCACCGCCGGGCCGTTGCCGATCCGCATCACCGGGTACGACGGCAGCGCCGTCGGCCCGGCCGATGCCGGCATCACCCTGTCGATCCGTACCGAGCGGGGTCTGTCGTACCTGCTCACCGCCCCCGGCGACCTGGGCATGGCCCGGGCGTACGTGAGCGGCGACCTGGCGTTGCAGGGGGTGCACCCGGGTGACCCGTACGAGGCGTTGCGGGTGCTCAAGGACGAACTGCGGCTGCGCCCGCCGTCGGTGGCCGACGGCGTCGCGCTGGTGCGGGGGCTGGGTTGGGAGCGGCTGATGCCGCCACCGGCGCCTCCGCAGGAGGCCCAGCCGCGCTGGAAGCGGGTGATGAACGGGCTGCGGCACTCCCGGGTCCGCGACAGCACGGCGATCTCGCACCACTACGACGTCTCGAACGCCTTCTACGAGAAGGTGCTCGGCCCGTCCATGACGTACACCTGTGCGGTCTTCCGGTCCCCGACCGACACGCTGGAGCAGGCCCAGGCGGCGAAGTACGACCTGGTCGCCGGCAAGCTGGCGCTCAAGAAGGGCATGCGGCTGCTGGACGTGGGCTGCGGTTGGGGCGGCATGGTCCGGCACGCCGCGCGCGAGTACGGGGTCAAGGCGCTCGGGGTGACCCTGTCGAAGGCGCAGGCGCAGTGGGCGCAGGCCGCGATCGAGCGGGAGGGGCTGACCGAGTTGGCCGAGGTGCGACACCTCGACTACCGGGACGCGCCCGCGGAGAAGTTCGACGCCATCTCCTCGATTGGGCTGACCGAGCACATCGGCGTGCGCAACTACCCGTCGTACTTCGGGGCGCTGCGGTCGCGCCTGCGGACGGGTGGACGGCTGCTCAACCACACCATCACGCGCGCCGACAACCGGGCGCCGCACCGCTCGGGCGCGTTCATCGACAGGTACGTCTTCCCGGACGGCGAGCTGGCCGGCCCGGGTCGGCTGATCAGCGAGGTGCACGACGCCGGGTTGGAGGTGCACCACGAGGAGAACCTGCGCCAGCACTACGCGCTGACCCTCGCCGCCTGGTGCCGCAACCTGGTGGAGCACTGGGACTTCTGTGTCTCGGAGGTCGGCGCGGGCACCGCCCGGGTGTGGGGTCTCTACATGGCTGGTTCGCGGATGGCGTTCGAGCGCAACGGCATCCAACTGCACCAGGTGCTGGCCACCCACAACGGCCCGGACGGTGTGAACGGCTACCCCCTGCGACCGGACTGGTTGCCCTGATCATCCGCTGAGAGTCGCCTGAGGCTGAGAGTCGCCTGAGGCTGAGCGTCGCCGGAAGCCGCGTCGAGAAAGTCGGCGCGGCTTCTCGCGAAGCGATTGACAAACAAGTTTTGTACGTACAAACTGATTTTGCCATGAGAGACGTCCTGTACCTGGAGCAGATTGAGCAGGCCGAAGTCCTGCTCAAGCCGCAGCGCGTGGAGGTGCTGCGGCAACTGGCCGAACCGCGCACCTGCACCGAGGTCGCGGCCCGACTCGACCAGACGCCACAGCGCGTCTACTACCACGTCAAGCAGCTCGTCGCGGCCGGCCTGGTCGAGCTGGTCAACGAGCGCAAGGTCCGCGGGATCACCGAGGGCATCTACCAGGCCGCCGCCCGGTCCTACTGGCTCTCGCCGCGGCTGGTCGGCCGCATCGGGCTGCGCCGGGCCCGCGACGAGCTGAGCCTGGGCTACCTGCTCGACCTGATGGAGGAGGTCCAGGCCGACATCGCCGCCCTGGATCGGGCGGCGCCCGAGCTGCCCTCGATCGGGGTCTCCGGCGAGATCCGGGTGCCCGCCGAGCAGCGCCAGGAGTTCCTGCACGACCTGCAAACCGCACTTCAGGACCTGTTCACCCGCTACGGCGGCAGCGAGGGAGATGCCTTCAAGCTGGCCGTCGCCTGCTATCCGAAAGGGAACGACAATGAGTGAACCGTTGAAGGTGCAGGCCCGCCTCGCCGCGCCCGTGGCGCGCGTCCGTCAGGCCCTGACCGACCCGGCCGAGCTGCGCCTCTGGCTGGCCGAGCACGCCGAGGTCGAGCTGCCCGAGCGGTACGAGTTCTGGGGCCGCTACACGCCCGAGGGCGACGCCCCGCACCAGCGGCTCCTGCACGCCGACGACGACTCGCTGCGCTTCGGCTGGCTGCTCGACGGGGTCGAGACCACCACCGGGTTCCAGCTCGCCGCCGACGGCCCGGACGCCACGGTGCTCACGCTGACCCAGAGCCACTTCGACTTCGCCGAGGCGATGGACGGCTCCAGCATCCGGGGTGTGCTCCAGACGTACTGGGCGCTGTCCATCGCGAACCTGGCCTCCCACCTGGAGGGCAAGCCGCTGCTGCCGCGCACCGACTTCACCTCCGCGGACCTGCGCGGCGAGCTGGTCATCGCGGTCCCGGCCGACAAGGTGTGGGAGTCCCTGACCGACTCCGAGCAGGCCAGCGCCTGGTTCGGCTACCCGATCGGGATCGAGCCGTGGGTCGGCGGCCGGTACGCCATGGGTGGCTTCGAGCACGGGTACGCCGCCAAGATCGTCGACCTGGAGCCCGGCCGGCGGATGTCCGTCGACTGGGGACCGACCGGCGTCACCAGCTGGGAGCTGGCCGAATCCGGTGGCCGCACCACGCTGACCTTCGTGCAGAGCGGCTTCGACGAGACCAACCCGCCGTACGCCGCCTGGTCCGGGTCGGTGGCCGGCCTGTTCGAGCTGCGCCGCTTCCACGAGATGACGGCCTGGCAGCCGATCTGGCTCGCCGAGGAGGTCCCCGGCCTGGAGCCGGCCAACTGATCCGGTAGCACTCCCACTTGATCGTGCTCGATCAAGGATTTAGTGGCCTCGTTCGCACCTCGAAGGCACTACATCCTGGATCGAGCACGATCTTCAACGGCCTCCTCGCCACCGGCCCGCTGTACCGCATCGTTGTGGCTGTCGTACCGATCTGTGGGGGCGGGTTCGGTGACTTTTCGGGGTGGAGTGGGTACTGCCGGGCGATGTTCTTCATCTTTGGTCTGCGCACCAAGGTCGACCGGTCCGGTGTCGTGCAGGAGGTCTGCCGTCACTGCGGCAACCACGCCGCGCAGGTGATCACCCGTCGGTCGACGAAATTCACCCTCTTCTTCATCCCACTCATTCCGATCCGCACCCGGTACGCGCAGCAGTGCACGTTCTGCGGGGCGGAGTACGAGATCGCCAAGTCCGACGCCCAGCGTCTCCCGGTCGGCTGAGCCGCAGATGGCCCGCTTCCTGTGCTGGCTGATCGGCCGACCGTCGTCCGCCGGCCCCGACGTGCACACCGCCGCACGCCCGCCCTGCACCCCCGGGCGGCGTCGACGTCGACCCGTCCGTCGCCCGCTGGCCGGCACCGCGCTGCCCCGCTCACCCTGGAACCGCTCCGCCGGCCGCTGACCTGACCCGTCGGCGGGCAGCGGACACCGGCCGCTGACCTGACCCGTCGGCGGGCAGCGGACACCGGCCGCTGACCTGACCTGGCGGCCGGCAGCGGACACCGGCCGCTGACCTGACCTGGCGGCCGGCAGCGGACACCGACCGCCAGGACAGTCCGGGGAGACCGCATCGGCCTGGATGTTCGGCCCTGGCGGCGTTCCCGGGCGCTGGCTAGGCTTTCGAGGTTTGCCGTGGACCGGTCCGCCCGACTGTGCACACCCGACGAAGAGCCGGAGCGACCGTGTCGCGACAGGACGTGAAGCAGGCCGCGGGGCAGCTCAAGCCCATCGGCCCGATCGTCGCGATCGCGGTCCTGGTCGTGGAGGCCGGCTGGTTGGCCGCCGCGCTGCCCGGCGCCGCGCTGGTCAGCGACGTGGGCGCGCTCCTGGTTGCCGGCTGGGCGACAGTCGCCTGTGCCGGCGTGGCCCGTCGACACCCGGCCCCGTTGCGCAGGTTCTGGACACTGCTCGCCGTCACCATGGCGCTCGCCGCGCTGGGTCGGGGAATCTGGACGGCGCAGCGTCTCGTCGGTGGCGACCTGCCGCACAACGCGCTGATCGGGGTGGTCTTCAGCGCCGGCATCCTCACCGGCACCGCCGCGCTGCTCAGCTCCCCGTCCGGGCCACGGACGGCCGTCGGGCGGGCCCGGACGCTGCTGGACGGCGTGATCGTCGCGCTGGCGCTGGTGCCGGTCGGCTGGGTGCTGGTGTTCCGTGGGGTCGCCTCCGCCGAGCTGGCCGATCCGGCGCGCACGCTGGGGCTGCTCTACCCGATGTTCGACCTGATGCAGCTCACCATCCTGGTGGCGGTGGCCGGCCCGGCGCGACCGCTGTGGCGGCCGATGCGCCTGCTCGCGGCGAGCCTCACCCTCCGGGTCGTGGCCGACGTGGTGTACGTCTCGCTGGTCGCCCGTGGTGACTACACCGCCGGTCACCCCGTCGACCTGTGCTGGCCGCTGAGCTACCTCCTGATCGGCCTGGCCACCGGCAGCCGGCCGCCGCCGGACTGCGACGGCACCGACGAGACCGCCGAGTCCCCGCTGCCGCCGTGGTGGCGGGTGGCGCTGCCGTACCTGCCGGTCGGCGGGGCGATCATCGCGGTGCTGCTGGCCCGCCGGCCGACCGGCCAGACTCCACCGCTGGTCTTCGTGACCATGATGGCCCTGCTCGCCGCCCTCGCCGTACGTCAGGGGCTGGCCGCCAACGAGAACCTGCGCCTGGTGGCGCGACTGCGTCGGCTCGCGTACGGCGACCAGCTCACCGGGCTGCCGAACCGGCTGCTGTTCAACCGACTGCTGCGGCTGGCCCTGCGGGACGGTCGGCCGGTGGCTGTCCTGCTGCTCGACCTCGACGGGTTCAAGCAGGTCAACGACCGGTTCGGGCACGCCACCGGCGACGCCCTGCTGACCGGGTTAGCGGCCCGGATGCGGGCGGCCGTGGACGGCGACGGCACGATCGCCCGCCTCGGCGGCGACGAGTTCGCGGTGCTTGTCGAGAGGGACCGGCCGGTGTCACCGGAGCACCTGGCCGAACGCCTGCTGGACGCCCTGCGCCCGTCCGAGGGGGAGGAGGACGTGGGTGTGCACCCGTCGGCGAGCATCGGCATCGCCGAGTACGGGCCGCAGCACGCCTCCCACTCCGACCTGCTGCGCGACGCCGACATCGCCATGTACGCGGCCAAGGCCTCCGGCAAGTCCGCGTACCGGACCTGCACCCCGGCGCTGCGCGAGTCGGCCGTGTCGCGGGCGGAGCTGATCGCGGACCTGCGCCGGGCCGTCGACGAGGAGCAACTGCACCTGGAGTTCCAGCCGATCGTCGACCTCGCCACCGGTGCGGTCCGCAGCGCCGAGGCGCTGGTGCGCTGGCGGCACCCCCGGCTGGGGATGTTGCCCCCGGCGCGGTTCCTGCCACTGGCCGAGGAGACCGGCCTGATCCTCCCGATCGACCGTTGGGTGATCCACGAGGCGTGCCGGGCGGCGGCCACCTGGCGGGCCCGCGCGCCGGAGGCGACGGTCGCGGTGAACATCGCCGCCGCCCACCTGCGCCGGCCCGACCTCATCGCCACGGTCACGGCGGCCACGGCCGGCGCGGGGCTGGCGCCCCGGGCGTTGACGCTGGAGCTGACCGAGTCGGCGTTGATCGAGGGGACCGACGCCGTGCTGGAACGGCTGCACCAGCTCCGGGAACTGGGCATCCAGATCGCCATCGACGACTTCGGCACGGGCTATTCGTCCCTGAGCTACCTGCACCGCATCCCGGCCACCGAGTTGAAGATCGACCGCTCGTTCGTGGCCCGCCTCGGCACGGACGAGCGGGCGTACGCCACGGTGGAGATGGTCACCCGGCTGGCCGGCGCGTACGACCTGGCGGTGATCGCCGAGGGGGTGGAGACCGAGCGCCAGCACGACGCGGTCACCGCCATCGGCTGCCCGCGCGGCCAGGGCTATCTGTACGGGCGCCCGGACAGCCCCGCCACGGTGGGTCAGAATCGGGCTTGACCCTGACGTAGCGGCAGGTAGGAGCCTGGTTTCCGGAAGGGAGGGGAACCATGGCGTACACGGTGGGTCAGGTGGCGAAGATCGCCGGCGTGACGGTACGGACGCTGCACCACTACGACGAGATCGGTCTGCTCTCGCCGAGCGGCCGCACGTCGACCGGTTACCGCCGCTACGACGACACGGACCTGCAACGGTTGCAGCTCGTCCTGTACTACCGCGAGCTGGGTTTCCCGCTTGAGGAGATCACCGCGATCATCGACGACCCGGCGGCCGATCCGGCCGCCCACCTGCGTCGTCAGCACGAACTGCTGACGGTACGGATCAAGCGGTTGCAGGAGATGGTCACGGCGATCGAGTTCGCGATGGAGGCGAGCAAGTTGAACATCCAGCTGACACCCGAGGAGCGGTTCGAGGTCTTCGGTGACTTCCGGCCGGAGGAGTACGAGGCCGAGGCGGAGCAGCGCTGGGGCGACACCGAGGCGTACCGGGAGTCGAACCGACGGGTCGCGCGGTACACCAAGGAGGACTGGCTCCGGAACAAGGCGGAGAACGAGGACTGGGGTCGGCGGATCGTCGCTCTGCTGACCTCGGGCGTACCGGCGGACAGCCCGGAGGCGATGGACCTGGCCGAGGAGCACCGACAGCTCATCAGCCGCTGGTTCTACGAGTGCCCGTACGAGATGCACACCGGGCTGGCCGACATGTACCTGGCCGATGAGCGGTTCACCGCGTACTTCGAGAACATCGCCCCCGGCCTGGCCGCCTACGTGAACGAGGCGATCCACGCCAACGCGATCAGCCGGGCCTGACCGGGGCTCACTCCTCGACCGCGCCGTCGGATGGCGGGACCAGGAAGTCGTAGACGGTCCTGGCCATCCGGCGGACGGTCTCGTCCCCGGTCGCCATCGGCCCGGCGGTGAGGAACGCGACGGCGGTCTCCGTGCCGGGGATCAGGTAGTAGCCGACGTCGTGGGAGGCGTCCGGCAGGTCACCGGTCTTGTGGGCCACCGGCACGCCGGGTGGCAACGCCGCTGGGATCTTGGTGTTCAGCGTCTGCTCGCGCATGAAGCCGATCATCAGGTCCCGGGAGGCCGGGGTGAGGACCTCGCCGTCCCAGACCGCGCCGAGCAGCGACACGACGTCGTCCGGGCTGGTGTAGTTCTCCTCGCCGCGCTGCGCTGCCGCGCTGTCGAGCATCCGCCGGGCCAGGATGGTGGAGCGTTGGTTCATCGAGTCGATCAGCGCGTTGACCGGGGCGAACCCACCCAGGTAGGTGATCAGCACGTTGGCCGCGACGTTGTCGCTGTACTTGATCAGATAGCGTGCGAGCCGGTACAGCGTGACCACCTGCGGGAACGTCTCGAACTGGAGCTGGCCGGTGCCGCCCACCACGTCGGCCGGGGTGACCAGCACGCCGTCGTCGAGAGAGACCTGTCCACAGTCGACCCGGCGCAGGAGTTCGACCAGGATCCAGAGCTTGATGACGCTCGCGGCCTTGGGGCGCAGCGACCCGTTGACCGAGACCTGCTGGTCCCCGTACCGGCCGGAGAGGTCCCGGACGGTGGCACCAGCCGGGTTGAGGCTGGCGTCGGCGACAACCCGGGCGAGCTGCCCGCTGAGCGGGAACAGCCGTGCTCCCGCGACCGGGTCGGTGGGCGGCTGCGGGCCGGTGACCACGACGCCGGTGAGCGTCGTCGGCGGGCGGTGCCGCTGGATCACCTCAAGCGTGCCCTCGCTGCGCCCGACCAGCGGCACCCGGTAGCGGTAGGCGGTCCCCCCGACGACGACCGCCCCGCTGGCCACCCCGGCGGCGACCCGCATGTCCGGGTCGGCGACCCGGCCGGTGTCGCCGTCGCACGCCCGGTACCGCACGGTGTGCCCGAGCGAGTCCACCGCGAACGCCCCGCCGGGGAACGACAGCCAGGACACCTCGCTGGTCGGCGCCCGCTCCGGGGCCGGCTCCACGCCCGGCTCGTCGCTCCGCCGGCCCTCGTCGCTCCGCCCACCCTCGTCGTTCGGCCCGTCCGAGTCGCTGGGGTCGTCCGCATCGCTCGGCCCGTCCTCGTCGCTCGGGCCGTCCGTGTCGTTCGGCCCGCCCTCGTCGTTCGGCCCGCCCTCGTCGTTCGGCCCGCCCTCGTCGTTCGGCCCGTTCATGTCCTTCGGCCCGTTGTCGGCGGTGAGGCCGTCGGCCGCGTACCCCAGGATTGTTCGGTGGTTCGGGTCGGGACCGTCGGCGGTGGCCGGGCCGGTCGTCGCCGCGACGACCATCGCGATCGCCGCCGCGAGCAGGGAAGATGAGCGCTTCTTGTCCCTTTTCCTCACGTTTGTACGATAAGAAGCGCCGGCGGCGGATGGGGCTGCCGGGGCGTGAGTCACCCGTCCGGGAGGCCGCGCCCCCGAGAGCGTGATGCCTCAGTGGCATCAAGATGACTCACCGGCATCACGCTCAACAGCGAGCGGCCAGCCCCGCGCCGAGCCCGCCCGCCGATCGCGCCGCCGGTCGCCGACCGCGTCGCCCGCCGATCGCGTCGCCCGCCGATCGCGTCGCCCGCCGGTCGCCGGTCGAGCCGGTCACAGGTCGAGCTGGTCGCCGGTCGCGCCGGCTACATCGGCGGTCCGGGGGTGGGCGGCTCGGCGGGCAGGCCGGGCGCCAGGCGGCGCATCGACGTGAAGGTCGGTACCAGCGCCTCGTACAGCTCGGCGAAGAGGGGCAGCAGCGCCGCGTAGGTGGCGGCGGCGGCCGGGTCGGGACGGATGGTCTCCTCCATCTGGACCAGGTCGGCGGCGACGTCGATGCTGGGGATCAGGCCCAGCGCCTGCATGCCGAGCAGCGCCGCGCCGAAGCTCGACCCCTCGCGCCCGGCGGGGAAGCTCACCGGCATGCCGAGCACGTCGGCGAGCATCTGTCGCCACAGGCCACTACGGGCGAAGCCGCCACCGGCCCGGATCTCGCGCACCTCGTTACCGGCGGCGCGGACCGAGGTGAGGACCAGTGCGAGTTGCTGGCAGACCCCCTCCATGGCGGCCCGGACGAGGTGTTCGCGGCGGTGCCCGTGGGTGAGCCCGACGTACGCGCCGCGGGGCAGGGCGCTCCAGTGTGGAGCGCGTTCGCTGTGCAGGTAGGGCAGCATGATGAGCCCGCCCGAGCCGACCGGCGCCCGGGCCGCCAGGGCGACCAGGTCCTCCTCGGGGTGCTCGCCCAAGTCCGGCGCGAGCGCGGCGCCCGCCCACTTGAGGACAATGCCGCCGTTGTTGATCGCGCCACCGACCGCCCAGCGGTTCTCGGTCAGCGCGTAGCAGAACACTCCGCCCAGCGGGTCGACGCCGGGGCGCTCGACCATGACCCGCATCGCGCCGCTGGTGCCGATCGAGCAGGCGACCATGCCGGGGTGCACCGCGCCCAGGCCCAGGTTGGCCAACGGCCCGTCGCCCGCCCCGACCACCACGGGCGTGCGCTGCGGCACGCCGATGGCTTCGGCGGCCCGCGCGGTGAGGCCGGGCAGGACGGCGGTGGTGGCGACCAGTCGAGGCAACTGCTCCTCGGTGACGCCGGCGATGGTCAGCGCCTCGGCGTCCCACTCGAGGGTGTGGATGTCCATCAGGCCGGTGGCCGAGGCTATCGAGTGGTCGGTGACCAGTTCTCCGCAGAGTCGCAACAGCACCCAGTCCTTGATGCCGACCCAGTGCGTGACGCGTTCGAAGAGCTTGGGTTCCTGCTCGGCGAACCAGAGCAGCTTGGGCAGGGGCGACATCGGGTGCATGGGCGTACCCGTGCGCCGGTGCAGCGCCAGCCCGGACGGCACCGCCCGCAGCCGCTCGGCCTGCCGGGTGGCCCGGGAATCGGCCCAGGTCACCGACGGCGTGAGCGGGTTGCCGGCGCCGTCGAGGCCGATGAGGCTGTGCATGGCGGAGCAGAACGCGAGGCCGGAGATCGGCGCGGCCAACTCGGCCACCACGGTCCGGAGCGACTCGACGACGGCGGCGAGGATCACGTCCGGGTTCTGCTCGGCGTAACCGGGGTGCGGGTCGTCGAGGGGATAGCCGACGGAGTGGCTGGCGATCAGCCGCCCGTCGGTGTCGTACGCCATGGTCTTGGTGCTCGTGGTGCCGATGTCGATCCCGATCACCACACCGGGCGGGGTGTCTGGCGGCATGACCGTCAGTATCGCCCTATCGTCCGGGTTGGTCCGCCGTTCGGGTAGTTCGCCCGTCCTGGCGTGTCCCGGCCGGCCGTCACAACTGTTAATCCGAGTGCACCCCAGATTGGTGGCCTACGCGGCGAAGGAGTCGGCGTGGCAAAGACTGATTCGACGGGTTCCACATGGCGGTACCGCTGGGCGCAGCGGCAGAACGTGCGGCGGATCAGCACGTACCGCGGCGCGGAGACGGCCTGGCGGCGACGCGACGACGAGTTACGGCGGCTGCGCGCCCTGGCCGCCGACTTCCACGGTTCCGCCGCGGCCGGCGCGGGCCTTCCACTCGAACTCCTCGACGACGAGGTGGTGCTGTGGGCGCTGCCCGCCGCGCAACTGGTCGAGGTGCGACACACGGCCGTGCTGCCCGCGCCGGACCTGACGGTCGCCGTGCCGGCCGCGCCGCTGCGTCCGCGCCGACCCGACGGCGTCCGCGTCACCGACGCCGGCATGGCCGTCATCACCAGCCGTCGGTTGGTGCTGCTGGGCGGGCGCGGTCGGCGCGACTGGGCGTACGGCCGGATCACCGGGCTGGCCCACGACCCGGTGGGGCCGGTCACCCTGATCCAGGTGCTGGACCGACGTCGTACCTCCGGACTGTTGCTCCCCACCGACGCGGCGGCGGACTTCCGGTTCAAGCTGACGCTGGCCTTCGCCGACTCGATCGAGCAGCGTGCCGCGGTGCTCGCCCAGCTCGACGAGTTGATCGCGGAGCACGACCAGCTCATGCCGTTCCGGCCGGCGGTGGCCACCCCGGCGCAGGCCCGACTCTCCGCGCTCGTGCCCGGCGGTCGCCGGTCCATCGCGGTGGCGGCGGCGGTCGCGCTGCTCGTACCGGCGGCGCTCTTCGAATCGAACCCGTCGGACCCGACCGGGGGCGCGGAGGTCGCCGTGGCGGCCACGCCGGCACCGGCCGCCAGCGCGCCTCCCGCGCTGCTGCGGCCGGCGGTCCCGCCGCCCGCGCCCAGCAGCACGCCCAAGCGCAAGCCGTCGCCACGTCCGTCGCCGAGCGCGACGTCCGGGCCGCGCTGCGGGGCGCCGGAGAACCCCCTGGGGTACGACTTCTGCGGCGGGACGCGGATTCGCCGGCCCGCCGTCGAGGTGTGCGACTGGTTCGACTGCGTGCCGCAGTTCTGGGCGGGCCGGGGCTACCTCGTGCAGTGCCGGGACGGCTCGGTCAGCCTCGCGGGTGGCCGGGCGGGCGCGTGTGCCGAGCACCGGGGCGTCCGGCGGACCGTCACGAAGTAGCGCGTTTTGACCCGAACGCTCGTTCAGGTCAGTCAGAATGATCGAGTGGAGATCCGTTCCGACGACGGTGCCCGGGTGCGGATCCGCCCGGTCGGCTACCAGCCTGGCATCGACCCGCCCGACGACCCCGAGCTGGCGACGCCGGGCTGGCAGGACTGGCTGCTCATCGAGGTGGACGCCCGCACCGCCGATGGTCAGCTCTGGTCGCACCACTACCCGAGCCTGCTCGTCGAGGAGGCCCGCGCGCTGGGCAGTTGGCTGCACGGCCAGGCGGCGGCGGCCGGTGGTCCGAACCCGCCACCGGCGATGGTCCGCTTCACCGAACCCAACCTGGCACTGCGTACCCGGGTGATCCGTCGACGTCGGCTGGAACTGATCGTCGAGTTCTCCGCCGAGTCGCTGCCCCCGTGGATGCGCCGGCCGGCCACCGCCATCTACCCGCTGGTGCTCACCGTCTCCGCCGACGCCCTCGCCGTCGCCGCCGCCCAGTGGGTCGGGCACTGCGAGGCGTACCCGCCGCGTACGCGATCGCGGTTTCCGGCCGACGACCCGCTGCTGCGCTGGCGCCGCGTGGGCTGATCTCTATTGCATCAAATCAGTTTGATGTAATCTGCGGGAGTGACGTCGTCCGGCACCAGCGCGCCACCGGGGTTCGTGACCGCCGCCGGGCACCCCGTGCGGTGGGGTCTGCTCAACGAACTGGCCCGCGGTGACCTCGCCGTGCATGAGCTGACCGCACGTCTCGGCCAGCCGCAGAGCCTCGTCTCGTACCACCTCGGCAAGCTCCGTAGGGCCGCCCTCGTGACCGCCCGGCGCAGCAGCGCCGACGGGCGGGACACCTACTACTCGCTCGACCTGGCCACCTGCGCGGGCCTGCTGTCGGGTGCTGGCGCGGCCCTGCATCCCGGGCTGCGGCTCGCCACGCCGTCGCCGGCCACCCCGGTGACCGGACGGGTGTTGTTCCTGTGCACCGGCAACAGCGCCCGCTCGCAGATGGCCGAGGCGCTGCTGCGGCAACGCACCGCCGGTGCCGTGCAGGCGTACAGCGCCGGGAGCCGACCGAAGCCCGTCCACCCGCACGCGGTGACCGTCATGTCGGCGCGCGGCATCGACCTGCGCTCGGCCCGACCCACACACCTCGACGAGTTCACCGGCCAACCGTTCGACGCCGTGATCACCCTCTGCGACCGGGTCAAGGAGGTCTGCCCCGACTTCCCCGGATGCCCGCGCAGTGCGCACTGGAGCATTCCGGACCCGGCCGCGGACCCCGACGGGCTCCCCGCGTTCGAACGGGTCGCCGACGACCTCGCCCAGCGGATCGACTTCCTGCTGCACACGCTCGCCATCCCAGGAGAGAGGGCATCATGACCAGCCCCATCGATGACAGCACGGTCAGCGTGCGCTACCTCGTCGACGACGTGGCCGCCGCGATCGACTTCTACACCGTCCACCTCGGCTTCACCTCGGCCAGCGCCTTCCTGCCCGCAATCGCCGACGTACGGCGCGGCAACCTGCGGCTGCTGCTCTCCGGTCCGGCCAGCTCGGCGGGCCGGGCCCTGTCCGACGGCCGCCGTCCCCAGCCGGGCGGCTGGAACCGCATCCACCTGATCGTCGCCGACATCGACGCCGAGGTTGCCCGGCTGCGGGCGGCCGGCGTCGCGTTGCGCAGCGACGTGGTCAGCGGCCCGGGCGGCCGGCAGATCGTCCTGGACGACCCCTCCGGCAACCCGGTCGAGCTGTTCGAGCCCGCTCAGGTACGGTGATCCCCGTCAGCGACGAGAAGGAGGTGAGCCCCGTGAACACCCGTTGTCACGCCTGGGCGCCCTTCTCGTCCGTCCCCCTCAGCTGACGCCTTCGGGTCGGGGAGTGCGCCCTCCCTTATCGGAGGATCAATGTCTGTCTCCCCGTTCCGCATCGACGTGTCCGATGCGGTCCTCGATGACCTGCGGACTCGACTGGCCCGCACCCGCTTCACCGACCGCAGCGGCCACCGACCGTGGCAGGGCGGCGTCGATCCCGACTACCTGCGGGACCTGGTGTCCTACTGGCACGACGAGTTCGACTGGCGTGCCCGGGAGGCCGCGCTCAACGCGTACCCCCAGTATCTGACGCTCATCGGCGGCCGGAAGCTGCACTTCGTGCACGTCCGCGCGGACCGTCCGGCGGGTACGCCCGCACCGCCGCCGTTGCTCCTGAGCCACGGCTGGCCCAGCAGCTTCGTCGAGATGCTGTCCCTGGTCGACCGGCTGACCAGCCCGCTCGGGGGCGCGTTCGACGTGGTGGTGCCGTCCCTGCCCGGCTTCGGCTACTCGGAGCTGCCCGACGAGCCGCTGACCCGGGCGGTCCTCGCCCGGACGCTGCACGAGTTGATGACCGACGTGCTCGGCTACGAGCGCTACGGTGCCTTCGGCGGCGACGTCGGCGGGGTCGTCACCGGTTGGCTCGGTGCCCGGTATCCGGAGCGGGTGGCCGGCATCCACATGATCCATCCACCGTTCCCGGCCAGCTTCGACGACCGACCGCTGTCGGCGGCCGAGCAGGCGTTCCTGGACGCCGAGGCCGCGTACGACGAGACCGACGGCGGCTACAGCGCCATCATGGGCACCCGTCCGGACACCCTGGCAGCGGCGCTCGCCGACTCACCCGCCGGGCTGGCCGCGTGGATCGTCGACAAGTATCGGGACTGGAGCGACAACCACGGTGACCTGGCGAACAGCATCGACCGGGACACCCTGCTCACCATCATCACGCTGTACTGGGTGACGGGCACGATCGGCTCGTCGTTCCGGCAGTACGCCGACTTCGACCACAACACGCCGCGACCCGACATCACCGTGCCCGCCGCGTTCACGGTGAGCACCGAACCCTCGCAGGCGAACTTCCCCCGTTCGATCGCCGAGCGGGCCTGCACCGACATCCGGCACTGGAGCGAACCGGGCCGGGGCGGGCACTTCATGCCGCTGGAGGAACCGGACCTGCTCGCCGCTGAGCTGAGGGAGTTCTTCACCTCGCTGCGCTCGTAGGGCTGCCCCGGCGGCTGCTCCGGTCCATCGGAGCAGCCGTCGGTGTCCGTCAATTCTCTCCTTTCGGGCGCAACGGGAGACATCGAATCGATCGGCGTTGCCTGTCACGTACGTGAGCGGTTGTACCGCGTGTGACCGTGACCGCACTGGCACCTTCCTCATGGCGGCTCGCCTGGGCCGAGCGCGAGAACGAGCGGCGTCGCCGCGCGTACCGCGACGCCACCGACGCCTGGCAGCGCCGCGACGACCACCTGGTCCGGCTCCGCATCGAAGCCGCCAGCTTCATCGGGTGTACGCAACCCCGCGCCGGACTGCCCGTCGACCTCGACGTCGACGAAGTCGTCTTCCGCGTCCTTCCCGTCGCCACGCTTGTCGAGGCCGAGGCGCGACACATCCCCGGGCTACCCACACCGGGCTCGTGTTCCTTCGCTGAGCCGTCTTCCGAGGCGCTGCCGCCGGGCCTGCGGGCGGTCGACACCGGCATGGCCGTGGTGACCAGCCGACGGGTGGCCTTCGCCGGCCGCGAGCACCGGCGTGAGTGGCGGTACGCGGACCGGCTCGGCGTCGCCCACCACCCGGACGTACCCGTCACCCTGCTGCACGACGATAGTCGGCTCTCCGGGCTGCGGGTCCCGGCGAGCGCCGCCGTGAACGTCCGCTTCTACCTCACCCTCGCGGCGGCCTCGGCCGCTGGGGATCGTCTCGCGGTTGTCGGACAGCTCGACGCACTGCTGGCCGCGCACCAGGCATCCCCGCCCGTGCCGCTGCCGACGGTCGGGCCCTCCGACGCGCCGCTGACGGCGGTACGCCCCGACCGCCGTGCGCTCGCCGTAGCCGCCGTCGCCACGGTGGTGTTCGCGACGCTGGGCCCCGGCGCGGTGGGCCCGTCGCCGGCCGGTCCGATGCGACGTGCCGAGGCGGCCACGATCGTGCGGGACCCGGCACTTCGTGAATCCGGCCTGCCGCCCGCCACGTCCGCTCTTGTGGTCGAGCCGGCGCGACCTCCGGCAGTCGGCCCGCAACGCCCCGCGCCGAACCCGCCCGTGCCCACGGTGCCAGCCACGACACCAGCCGCCGAAGCCGCCCGCGCGACGTCGCCGACCGTCGCGGCCGCGCCGTCCGTGTCGCCCGCCGCGTCTGTCGACCCGTCGCCGTCACCGTCGGTCGAGGTGGCGCAGGAGCCCTCGATCGCTCCCACCCCGACGTCCGAGGCGATGCCGACGCCCGCGACGACGCCGACGGGGAGCCCACCGCGACGCCGTCGCCCGCGCCGACCACGACGCCCGACCCCGCGCTGCTGACGGCCTGTCTGGATTCGCTGCTGCCGCTGGTGGAACGGCTGCTCTGCCCGCCGACCGCGCCGTGACCCCTCGGGGACGCGCCGCGTGATCGCCGTGCCGTGTGTGCCGTGCGCAGGGCCTTGGCTCGACTCGACGATGCCGATCGAGATCTTGGACAGTTTCCGTCAGCAGCTAACGGAAACTGTCCAAGATCTCACGGTCGAGGTCAGGTCGCGGTACCGAAGTCGGGGAGGGTGAGGGTGCCGTCCGGGCCCAACGTGAAGCCGGGATTCCAGGCGATCTCCCAGACGTGGCCGTCCGGATCGCTGAAGTAACCGGCGTACCCGCCGTAGAACGTCTCCCGCGCCGGCTGGGTCACCTCGGCACCGGCCTCGGCGGCGGTCGCGATCACCTCGTCGACCTCGGCCCGTGAGCGCACGTTCTGGGCCAGGGAGATCCCGCCGAAACCGCCGGTGTCCGGGTTGGGCACGCCCGCGTCGGCGGCCAGCTTGTCGCGGCTCCACAGGACGAGGGCCAGGCCGCCGGCCTGGAAGAAGACCGTCCCCTCGACCTCCTGGCCACGCCAGCCGAGGTGCTCATAGAAGGCCTTGGCGCGCGCCAGGTCCGAGACGCCGAGGGTGATCAGACTGATCCGCTGCTCCATCTCCGTAACCTAACGCGTGATCATCAAACGCATGCGGAGCAGCGGCATGCTAGGCGAGAGGGTCGCCTCTCGCTTGGTTCAACAGGTTATGCCGCGATTGCTCGGGCAGCGGCGTAGACGTCGGCGGGTAGGGCGTGACGGAGTCGCCAGAGAATCCGCATCGGCCGGTCACCGGTGTGCGACTCGTACGTCATGGTGCCGGCGTAGAGGTACGGCGGTGCTCCCAGGTCGCGGTCGGCGACCCGGGTCTCCCGTACGAACAGGTGCACGGCCGAGGTGCCAGACGTGTAGCGCTGTCCGGTCGCCGAGGCCGCCGAGGTGGTGCTCTGCGACTCCCACTGGAACAGCGTGTCGGTGATGGCGCGGTCGGCGTACATGGTGGTGGGGGAGTAGTGCGCTTCAGACTTGACGAGGGTGACGAAGAACAGGTCGGCCTGGGCGTCCGGTAGCCACTTCACCCCCTCGCGCAGGGAGCCCGGATTGGGCATTCCGAAGGCGGCGCACGCCTCGTTGCGGCTGTACCGGGCGTGCACCCGCAGCGGCACCGCCCCCGCGGCGAGCGCGGGCGTGACCCGGTGGATGCGGTCCCGCAGCACTTCTGCGACCTGTTGTAGCTCGGCGCAGCGTGCCGGCTCCTTCCACAGTCGTGCCAGCCGCTCTTCGCGCATGGCGAGGGGCGCGGAAGGCCCCCAGAGACTGAAGTGCAGCATGTCGAGCAGGCGGCTGCTGCCCGCGTACACCTGCTGACCTGGCGCGGGCGGTCCGGCCGCGACCTGGGTCAGCAGTTCGAGCCGGTCGGTGCCGTCGGTGTGCAGCATGCGACCGATGGCGCGGCCCAGCTCGCGGTCGTCTTCGCCGGGCGCGGACGTCTCGATGCCGGCGAGGCGACGCAGACCGGTCCAGCCACCGAGGCTGGCCGACCGGTACACGTCCTCGATCTCCAGGCCGGTCTCCCGCAGGAACGTGGCCAGGCTGACGTCCCCCAGGTGCCGCAGCTCGGACACCAACCCAGCCTTGGAGGTGGGCAACGCCGACTTCAGGTTGGCGAGCACCTTCTCCTTGGCCACCCGGTCCAGCTCGACGTGGCAACCACTCGGCAGGCTCGGGAAATCGTCTCGGACCGCCTCGGTGATGGCCCGTCGACTCACCCCGGTCAGCGCACGCCAGCGCAGGTCGAAGCGGAAGTTGGCGTTCTGGCCGCCGATGAAGTCGAGCACGGTCAGGCAGGGCTTGTCGTCGTCAAGACGCAGACCACGGCCGAGCTGCTGCAGGAAGATCGTGGCGCTCTCGGTGGGCCGGAGCATGAGGATCGTGTCGACCATCGGCAGGTCGACGCCCTCGTTGAACAGGTCCACGGTGAAGAGCACCCGCAGCTTGCCGGCCTTGAAGTCCCGCAGCAGCCCCGCCCGGTCGGTGCCGGGCCGGGACGTTACGGCCGCCGACGCCACACCGTGCTGGTTGAACCAGTCGGCCATGAACTCGGCGTGCCTGATGCTCACGCAGAACCCGAGTGCCCGCATCCGCCCGACGTCCACCTTGTCGCGGACCGCGTGCAGCACCAGCCGTGCCCGGGCATGGTCGGCGGTGTAGAGGGTGGTGAGTTCGGCAAGGTCGTAACCCTGGCCGCGTTTCCAGGTGACCTGCGACAGATCGACGTCGTCGTGCAGCCCGAAATACTGGAACGGCGCCAACAACTGCCGCTCCAACGCGTCCCACAGATGCAGCTCAACGGCCGCGCGCCCGTCGAACCACCGGCGCACGTCGCCGCCGTCGGCCCGGTCGGGGGTCGCGGTCAGTCCGAGGAGTACGCGGGGACGCAGCCGCTCCAAAAGCCGGGTGTACGTGGGCGCTTCAGCGTGGTGGAACTCGTCCACGATCACCATGTCGTACGCCTCGGGATCGACCTCCCGCCGGTGCAGCGACTGGATGGAGGCGAAGACGTGCTTCCAACCGTTCGGCTTCTCGCCCGCGACAAGTGTCTCGCCGAAGCTGCCGTCGCCCATGACCTGCCGGAACGTGGACAGGCTCTGCCGCAGAATCTGCTCCTGATGCGCGACGAAGAGCAGCGAGTCCGCTCGCTTCGCCCTGTGCAGCCGGCGGTAGTCCAGGGCAGCGACGACGGTCTTGCCGGTGCCCGTCGCCATCACCACCAGATTGCGCCAACGCCCGTGCACCAGACGCTCGGCGTCCAGGTCGGCAAGGATCTCTGCCTGGTACGGGTACGGGCGCACGTCCAGGTTCGAGATCTCGGTGGGTGCCTGGTCACGGCGTTCCCCGCTCAACGCATGCCGAAGCCGCTCGGCGTCCCTGGCCGCGTCGTACGCCTCGAACGCCGGGTCGTTCCAGTAGTCCTCGAACGTCGCCGTGAACGTGTCGATGACGTGCGGCTGCTCCATGTTCGAGATGCGCACGTTCCACTCGACGCCGTCCACCAACGCGGTCTTCGACAGGTTCGACGAGCCGACGTACGCGGTGGTGGTGCCGTTCTTGCGGCGGAACAGCCAAGCCTTGGCGTGCAGGCGGGTGGTTCGCGTCTCGTAGGACACCTTGACCTCGGCGCCCAGCTGCTTGAGCCGGTCGAGCGCTCGCTGATCGGTCGCGCCGAGGTAGGTGGTGGTGATGACCCGGACCTTGCCGCCTCGGTCGATCAGGTCGCGAATCGCTGGCTCAACGATGCGCAGGCCGTACCACTTGATGAACGCGCAGAGCAGATCGACGCTCTCGGCCGATGCCATCTCGTGGTTGACCTCGTGGCCGATGCGGGGCTGGTGACGGCCGTTGACCAGCAGCGCTCCGGTGGAGAGGGGAGTGGTGGGGCGCTGCGGGAATGCTGGTAGCGCCGGTGGTGTGGGCGGGGCGGCGATGGCGTGGAGCAGGTGCTTGGCGTCGGTGACCTGGTCCTGTTCCGTTGCAGCCTTGGGGCTCAGGGTGGTGATGGCGTCAGCTATCTGGTTCGCCATTGCGATCTGGTGGTGGAGCTTGTCGTCACCGTTGGGGACGGACTGGAGGGCTCGGGCGGCCAGGGTGGCGATGTGCCGGGCGAGGGCGGTATGCGCGTCAGCTGGGTCGAGGTTGTGGTGCTGGATAAGGGCGGGGTCGACGTGCTGGAGGCGATCAGCCAGCTCACGGGTGATCAGGTGCTCGTACACACCCCGCTCAAGATCCGTCATTCAGGCAATCTAATCGGTCGTAGCGCTTCGAGACCGCCCCTGGTTCATGTCTCTTTACGTGTGTCGGCTCGTCGACAGACGCGTTTGACCACGGCTTGAAGTGAGATCGGCGAATGGCTTCCAACGGGCTTGGGTTTCACCGTCTCGCACTGATTGGAGGCGGTCCGCGAACTCGCCCGCCACCTCGGGCGAGTTGCCAATGAGTGGTGCTGCGGCAGCGATCATCTTCAGCTCACGGGCTTCTCGCAAGACTGGCCATGACTGGTCCGAGGTCACGTCGTATCCATATGCGGCGGCCAACCCTTCGTGGAGGCCTGTGCCTCCGAACCGCGCCTCGCCTACCGCCACCGCTGCCAGGTCAACCTGCCACGGCCCAATGCAGGTGGCATCGAAGTCACACATCACCGTCCGGCCCGATGTCTCCCGCAGCAGGTTGCCGACATGCGCATCTCCGTGGACGAGCTTCGGCCCTTCCCGGTCGTTGAGCGCAACCAGTTGCGGCTCCAAACGATCGCACCACTTCACGAGAAAGTCGCGGTCGTGCGGATCGAGACATTCGGCGTCGGCCAGGCGTCGTCGGGCGTCGCCGACAGGATCCCAAGCCGGGAGTGCGATGGGCGTCGGGTCCAGAGCATGGAACTCGCGCAACGCAAGGCCGAGGTCCTCCACCGTCGGAGCAAATGGCGACGGCTGAACGTAGGACCAGATTGAGGCGACGAATTCGCCGACTCGCATGGGCTGCTCGACATCGGGCGCGAGCCGGATCGTCGGTGCGTCGATCCGAGCAAACCAATGCCCAAGCTGGACTACCTTGGTCACCCGGTCAAGGAGCTGGTGGGTTCGCGCGATCCGGATGACGATTCCGGATCGGGGCAACGCGAACACGGCGTTGTTGGTCAATTGCAGCAATTGTGCAGAATCGGCAGAAACGCCAAGGGCAGCGGCGATGTTTCGCATTGCCGCCGTCATTGCCTCCTCGGAGAACCGCCCGCTCATGCGGCCAGCGCAGCCCTGGCGGCGACCACCCGCTCGAACGCGGCCACCTCCGGAAGCTCCCGGTGTCGAACGAGATCGCGACGCAGGTTCACCACCCGATCGAGTACCCGTTGTGAGCTCATCGCCTGTGCCTGCTTCAGCACGCGCGCCCCGACGGCGAGCGCCTGTTTGGGCTCATCGGCCAGGAACAGTGCGCTGCACAGTCCGACCTCATTGAGCACGGCGCTGCGCACGTTCCCCGCGCCAAAGGCCGCGATGGAATCCCTGCCCCAGCGCACCGCCTCCGACGCGTGCCTACGGTCTCTCCGTGCCATGTCCCGGTACACCCGCCCGTACTGGGCAAGCAACTCGCCGCGGTCGTAGAAGCCCATCCAGGCCGGCTCACGCTCCTTGTCGATGCGGTCGAATTGGTCGCTCGCCTTGCCGAGGGTTCTCAAGGCGGTCTGATGGTCTCCGAGCGCCGCGACCGAGGCCGCCTGAGCGCCCCAGAGCAGGGCTTTGGCCGCTGGTGTGGCATGCGATCCGAGCTGCGCGTAGGTGAGTTGCAGTGTCGCGAGGGCATCCCGGTTGTGCCGTAGGTGTTGGAGCTGCTTGGCCTGCGCGTACCGAATCATCGCGACCAGAGGGGCGTTATCAGCAGTTAATGCGGCCCGCTCACCGGCGACGAAATGCCGCTGCGCGTCGCCGTGTCGCCCAGCGTCGAGCGCGGTCCAGCCGGCCAGTTGCCGGGCTGTCGCCACCGCTGCGATGAGGGATGGTGTGACTTCGGCCGGGTGCGACCAATCAAGCATCCGGTATACCGATTCGGCGAACCGGGCCACCTCCCCATACAGCAGCCCACCCCCAGTTTCGCGGTCCACCGACCGGTACAGCTCCAGCACGGCGTTCAGCCTCGCGATATCCGCCGTGCCGATCCGTCGAGGCTGGACAAATTCGTTGCTGCCGAGCAGGCCCGCGCCCGCAGCGACAGCGGCGATACCGGCCAACAGAGCCCGCCGACCCTCGTCTGGCCCAGCACAGTGTGGATTGGTTGAGGCGCGAGCAAGTTCGGGTCGCTCGACCGACCGCTGAGTCTGACCAGGGAGGGCGAACCAGAGGCAGGAGGCCGGTATCCCGAGAAGCTTCGCCCAGTGCGCCAGCCTGTCCAGATGCACGAGCGGCGGGCCGTTCTCCACCCGACTCAACTGCGCCTGCGTGATCCCCAGCCACCCCGCCACCACGCTCTGCGGCAACGCGACCCGCCCGTGGTACGGATGGCAGCGGTACGCCCGGATCACCCGCCCCAGATGCCGCTCGGCCAGTGCGAGTCGCACCGGCTGGTGGTCCCAGAAGCTCGCCGGTACCACCGGCGGCGCGCTGAGCCGGTCCCGCTCGGCGGCCTGGCACGGCGTGCACCGTCCGGTGTCGTTGTCCCGGGCCAGTCGTCCGCCGCACCGAGGGCAGTTCGCGTGTGTCACCGGCGGCTCCGTCCGTCTCGCCTCATCGAGCCTATCCATTGAACACGCTGCGTGGAGCACTGGTATACGCGCGACGCATATCGCCAATGGACCGCCCAATAAGCGGCGACCGTTCAGGACGGGCGTACCGCCCGCAGCGCCTCGACGACCACGCCCCAACGTCCCGGCCCGTTCACCGAGTTCAGCGGCTTTCCGTCCGCCATCCTCACGCCGGCAGCGCGCAGGACCGCCAGGTGACCCGCATAGGCGGGATGCGCGGCCAACTCCTCCTTGGTGTGCGGGAACGCGATGATCGGCAGCCCCGCGCCCAGCGACTCGTTGAGGACGCCGAGCGCCAACGTGTCGTTGATGCCCAACGCCCACTTGGTCACCGTGTTGAACGTGACCGGGGCGGCCACCACCACATCGGCGGGCGGGTGGGGCTCGGGGTCGCCGGGCATCCGCCACTCCACGCGTACCAGATAGCCGGTTTTTTCTTGTAACGCCGCTCGATCGAGCCATGGCGCGGCGGTCGGGCTGACGATCATGCAGACCCGCCAGCCGTCGGCGATCAGGAGGTCGACCAGCTCGTCGACATTTTCCGCCGGACCCGCGGCGCAGACGACCAGGTACAGCACCGGGTGTTCCGTCATGCCCGCAGTCTGCCCGATTCGAGGGTCGGAGCGTGGAGCGCATACCGATCGTGTATGCCGTTGACGATCACCGTGACATGCCGTTGTGCCTGGTCAGGCGCGACAGTCGACGCATGGCCCGGGGCGGGTGTTCGGCACCGGAACTGCGCCGGCCCTCAACGGCGCAGCTCCTCCCGCCCCGGTGCCAGCCCACGATTCAACGAATTGGAGCCGGTATGCCCACCGTGATCGACGACGACCACCCGGCCCGCGTGAGCCTGGCCGCCGCCTGGGAGTCGGTCGACGTGCGGGCCGCCGCCGACTTCTGGTGCACGGTCGAAGACCGCCGTACCGGGCTGCTCCCACACCGCGACGCGCCGCTGTTCTTCACCGCGCTGGGCCGCCTCCTGGTCGGCGGCGACGACCCGGCGAATCGGGCGGCGCTGCTCCAGGTGCTCGGCCACGCGTACCGTCACCTCGACCTGCTCCCGCACGCCAGCACCATCGGCGACGCGTTGCTCGCGACAGTGGCCCGCCATGCCCAGCCGGTGTGGACGCCGCAGCTCACCGTCGTCGCCGAGCGCGCCCTGTGCCGCGCCACGCAGGCCATCCGCCGCGCCGCCGCCCTCGCTGGCGACGGCCGGGCCTGGTGGCACGTCGAGGTGATCGGGCACGATCGGCCGTCGCCCGACATCGCCATCCTGACGGTACGTCCCTTGCGGCGACTGCCGTTGCAGCCAGGTCACGCCGTGCCGGTCTGCACGCCGCGTCTGCCGGGGCACTGGCGCTGGCTGTCGCCGGCCAACGCCCCACGCGCAGACGGCACCGTCGAGCTGCACGTCCGCGCCGTACCCGCCGGCACCGTCTCCCACCGCCTGGTTCATCGGGTACGCCCCGGTGAGCTGCTCTGGCTCGGCCCACCCGTCGACACCGGGCTGAGTCTCGACCCGGCGGGCACCAACGATCTGCTGCTCGTCGCCGGTGGTACCGGGTTGGCGCCGCTGCGCGCCCTGGTGGAGCAGGTCGCCGCCGCACCGGACGGTCGGCGGGTGACGCTTGTCGTCGGCGCGCGTACGTTCACCGACCTGTACGACGCGGTCGCCCTCGACAAGCTTCAGTGCGCCCACGACTGGCTGACGATCGTGCCGGCCCTCTCCGACGACCCCTGCGCCGAGCCGGACGAGCAGGGCGACGCCCTGACCATCGCCCTCGACCATCACCGGCCCGGCCAGGACATCTACGTCTGCGGCCCACCCGCGATGGTGGCCGACGCCCGGGCGCGGCTGCTGGCCCTCGGCATACCGAACGCCGGGGTCCACATGCCCCAGAGCTTCGGCCGGGCCGTGTGGTCCCTGAGTGGGTGATGCCGGTGAGTCATCAAGATGACGCACAGGCATCAGGCCCGTCAGGTCGGGGCCGACCGGCGCCGCCTGCGGACAGGCCTCCCGCGCGTGTCAGGTGTTCGTGTCGCCGAACTCGCGTACCCCGTCGACGTCGAGCGTGATCCGCCCGTTCTCGGTCCACTGCCCGGTGGCGGCGAGCCAGCTCGGGTCGTCGCGCTCGTCGATGTCACTCCAACTGTGCCGGTGGTGCCGCAGCTGGATCGGCCCGGTCGACTGGCCCGGCGCGAGCGTACCGTCGGTGAAGGTCAGCTCCACCCAGCCGGGGACGGCAGTGCCCGGCTGGGGATTGGGCGGCGCCGGCGTCGAGAGCCCGGCCGGCCCGCCTGGGGGGACGAAGAACTGCACGGTCTGCCGGATCCTTTGGCAACCCAGCGCGGCCCAGTCGCAGTTCGGCACCAGCGAGGTGTTGCCGCCCTCGAAGCGCAGGTGGTAGCGCACCCGCACCGTGCTCAGGTCCAGCGGCGCGGTGCCGGTGTTGGTGACCTTCAGGAGGTGCTGGATCTGGTTGTTCGTCGGTGACCAGTCGAGGTTGAGGTAGCTGACCGTCGCGCGACCGCTGGCGGTGCGCACGGTCGTCGTGAGCGAGGTGTCGGAGTAGCCGCCGAGCGCGCGGGCGGCAACCGCGATCCGGTACGTCGTGCCGGGTGCCAGGTCGGTGAGAGTGATCGTGGTGTCCGTGGTGGAGCCGAGGAAACGGTACGTGTTGGGCCCCAGCGGCACCTGCACCTCGTAGTTGATCGGCTGCTCCGCCCCGGGCTCGACCCAGGCGGAGGGCGCCCAGCTGAGCGTGAGCCGATGCGGCTCGTTGGCGATCACGGTCGGAGTGCCGGGGGTGCTGATGGCCGGGCCGTCGGCACGGGCCGCGCCGACGGCGAGCAGGCTCGCCAGCGCGGCAAGGGCGATGGCGGCGGTGACGCGGCGAGCGGGCATGGCCGAATGGTAACCGCCATTCATCAAAACCAATAAATGTCTCCCTCGGAGGTGAACCGCCGGGTCGTCCCGGGCGTAGTGGTGGCGCGCACGACACCACTCCCACCGGAACAGAAAGGACCCCGCGTAGATGAAGACGCGCGTCAAGAAGATCGCCCTCGGTGCGGTGGCGGGCCTCGCCCTGACCATCGCGCTCCCGGCCAGCCCCGCCCTCGCCATCAACTCGGTCAGCTGTGGCACCCGGACGGACTTCCTCAAGCTCGACATCACGCTCGGCACCGTCGGCATGGCCAGGTGCTTCGCCAGTCGGGGCGTCACGGCCGTGAACATCGGCGGCGTCCACCACTACACCTCGGGCAACAACAAGGTGACTGTCAACTACGAGGCCGGCGGCCAGTACCACACGAGCACTGTCGACAAGTGGTACGGAGTGGACTTCGGCCGCACGGTAAGGGTGTACGAGGTGCGGATCTGGTGACCACTGGCCGGCCACACCGGCCGCGTCCGTGATCGAGGGGCGTCCTCACCGCACGTCAGCGCGGCAGAGGGCACCCCTCATGGTCCGTTACGCGACGTAGTCGGCTTGGAGATAATGCCTGGTCAGGTGGCTACCTAGCGTGAACCCGTCATCACGAACGGCCTCGACGTCGGCGTCGCACTGCCGCCCCGTCCGGCCTCAGACGGGAGAAACACATGCGTACTCAGAACACGACCCGCCGGTTCGACGCTCGCGCGTCCGTACCCGTGCTCATTCTTCTCGCGACCGGGGCGGTGCTCGCCCCGGCGAGCCCGGCGTCCGCCGCGGTCCCCGGCCTGGTGCGGGTCGCCGCGACAAGCGTCAGCGACTCGGCCGACTTCCACAGCGTCACCGCGACGTGCCCGGCCGGCAAGGTGCTGACCGGCACCGGCTACGAACTCAACGGCGTCACCGGCGAAGGTGTCGTCGACGACCTGCGCCCCAACGGCGGTGTCGCCACGGCACCGACAGCGGTCACCGTGGGCGCCTACGAGACCGAGGCGTTCGCGGGGAACTGGTCGGTGACGGCGTACGCGATCTGCGCCAACCCGCTGCCCGGCCTGGTCCGGGTCACCACGGCCGGCGTCAGCAACTCGGCCGACTACCGCAGCGTCACGGCGACGTGCCCGGTCGGGAAGGTGCTTACCGGCACCGGTTATGAATTGAACGGCGTCACCGGCGAAGGTGTCGTCGACGACTTCCGCCCCAACGGCGGTGTCGCCACGGCACCCACAGCGGTCACCGTCGGCGCGTACGAGTCGGACGCCACGGCCCTGAACTGGTCCGCTACCGCGTACGCGATTTGCGCCAACCCCCTCGCGGGCCTGGTGCGTGCCTCCACGGTGGGTGCCAGCACCTCGGCCGACTTCCGCAGCGTCACGGCGACCTGCCCGGTTGGGAAGGTGCTGACCGGTGCCGGCTACGAACTGAACGGTGTGACCGGCGAGGGCATCGTTGACGACTTCCGTCCCAACGGCGGCCCCGCGACCGCCCCGACGTCCGCCGCGTCCGGCGCGTACGAGGAGGACGCCTTCGCCGGCAACTGGTCCGACACGGCGTACGCCATCTGCGCCACGCCGTAACGCCGACGTGCGGTGGCCGTCCCGAAGCCAGGGGCGGCCATCGGCCGTGTTCGTTCCCCCGATATGGCGTCAGCGGGCTGTCGTCGGTGTGGCTCGGCCATAGCGTCATTGATCCTCGACCGTGTGGTGGCCGGCCAACTCCCCGCCGAGGCGGGTGTCGGCCGCCGCAACGGGTGGTCGTCCGAGGAGTGGCTCGCCTACCTGCGCTGGGCGGCCGAGGCGGCTCGGGTCAGGGGGGTGGAGCCGGACGCGGTGGAGATGGCGGTCCGGCCCGACCGGTGAGCTGGCTATCGGGCGGCGCGCAGTCGATCGTCGAGGGCGTCGAGGTCCGGCACGAACCAGATCTGCTCGCCCCGGTTCGACTCGTGTACGAGAGCGCGCAGCGCCGAACTTCCCGCGAGTTGCGTCGAGATGTCGCCGACCACGGCGAGCCGCAGCCGGTAGTTGACGAACTTCTGCATCACGTCACCGGCGAAGCGGGTGCCGAGCGAGAAGAAACGGTCGTCGAGCCGGTGGGCCGGCACGGCCACCACCTGGGCGCCGAGGAAGGCCGCGCCGATCAGGTCCAGCGCGTCCTGCTCGGTGGCGATCGGCGGCCCGGCCGGGTCGCAGACCAGCACCGGCACTCCGGCGCGCTGCTGCATCTCGTCAGGCATCGGGGACCTCCCGGTCGAGCAGGCCGTTGTCGGCGGTGAGGACGGCGTCGAGCAGGTGGAGCAATTCGGCGGTGCCGGCGGGATCACCGATGATGATGATCTTCAGACGGTGTCGCTGGTCGTCGTAGATGGTCTGCACGCGCAGTGGCCGGGTCGGGTCGTGCCCGGTGTTGGCGCTGGCGAGCACGAGCGTGCCGAGCCGGTCGGCGGCGGCCCGGTCGACACCGTCGATCTGCACGATGCTCGACACCTCGGCGTGCCCGGCCACGACGGCGGCGGGCGGCCGTCCGGTGAGCGCGTCGAGATCGCTGGCGGCGATCCGATACTGCTTGCCGATCCGGACGGCGCGCAGCCGGCCGGAGCGGATGTAGCCGCGCACCGTTCGCACATGCAGGCCGAGCCGGTCGGCGACCTGTTCAACCGAGTACATGTCTTCCGTCATCGTTCCTCATCCTACCCTGATAGGGAAGGATGAGGACTAATAGGGGTGGCCGCAGCAGCGTGACTGGAATCAGCGTCAGGTGGTGACCGGCCATCGGCCGTGGTCAGGTCACCCCGCGGACCGGATGGTGTCCGCGACCGGGCGGCGTGCCGCGGCGACGGCGGGAATGGCGGTGACCATGGCGACCGCGAAAAGTACTCCGAACGCCGTGGTGAGCGTCCAGGCAGCGGGTGGGTATCGCTCGCCATCGAAGAACAGGTAGAGGCCGATGCCTAACGGGATCCCGAGCGCGACGCCGGGCACGGCGGGGAGGAGTTGTGCCACGGCCAGGCCCAAGCCGGTCTGGGCGGGGGTCGCGCCGAGCGCGCGGGCGACCGCCAGCGGTTGCCGGGTGTCGAGGACCGCCGTCCACGTGCTCACGATGGTGTTGAGCAGCGCGAGGAAACAGGCCATCCCGGCGACGATCAGCATGGCCTGGAGGGTTCGTTCGTTGCGGGGGTCGGGGAGTTCCGCGTAGCCGAGATTCAGCGGATCGTCGTCCTGCGCCAGGATCGTGAGGACGGCGGCCAGGGCGGCCGTGGTGATCAGGGTGTTCACGGTGACGAGCCGGGCGCGGTGTGCCCGCCGCGCGTTGATGCGTACGCCGATCAGGAGGGCGGTGGGCAGCCGGCGCGACAGCCAGATGGCCCAGCGTCGACGGCGCGGTGGCGTGGGCGCGTCGGCCAACGCGTGCACGGTGGTGGTGACGGCGGCGCGGAGCACCGGTGCCAGGGTCGCCGCGACGGCGATCGAGAGGGCGAGCGCGGTGCTGGCGATCACCACGCGCAGCGGCGGGCTCATGACGCCGACGCCGACGAATCCGGCGCTGGTGCGGAACAGCAGAGGTGCCGCGACCCAGCCGGCGGCCAGGCCGGCCCCGGCGGCCGCGAGCCCGATCACGAGGTATTCGGCCAGGTGGACGGCGGCGATCACGGCGG
Organism: Micromonospora sp. CA-246542; assembly: GCF_050942905.1. Lineage (NCBI taxonomy): Bacteria > Bacillati > Actinomycetota > Actinomycetes > Micromonosporales > Micromonosporaceae > Micromonospora > Micromonospora sp. CA-246542. The sequence continues at coordinate 1,228,182 of NZ_CP192040.1, forward strand.
GCCCGGCGCCGACGGCCTTGAGCAGCCCCACCCGGCGGCGGCGGGCGATGACGCGGCCCGCGACGATACCCGCGACGCCGATCACCGCGAGGCCGGTCAGCAGCCAACTGCCGACCACCAGGGCCGTCTCGGCCTGGCCGTTCTGGCGACCACTGCTGTCGGCGATGTCCCGCGCCGAGCGGAAGCTCCAGCCGCGGTAGTAGGGATTGCTGCCCGAGGGGTCGACGACGCCGGCGCCGACCTCCGGGTCGGCCAGTTTGAGGTTCAGCGTGTACGACAGCGGCTGGTCCCCGGCGATGGTGGCGATGTCACGACGATCGACCCAGACCAGGCCGCCCTTCTCCACCAGGTTCGAGCCCGGCAGGTGCCAGTGGACCTGCGGGTACACCGGCCGGGCGGCGGTCACCGCGAATCCGGTCACGTGCAGGGGGTGGCCGCCGACGCTGACCGTCTCGCCGAGGTGTATGCCGAGCGCGTCGGCGAAGGTGCGCTCGACGACCACGCCGTCGGGGCGTACCCAGGTGCCGTCGGTCACGGCCGGTCGGTTGACCGCGGCCGGCGTGCCGTCGCGGCCCTCGACGATGACCCGGACGGTTGTGTCGCGGGCGGTCAGCGCCAGGAAGGCCAATGGATACGGTCCGCTGTGGTCGGTGACGCCGGGCAGGGTGGTCAGTGGCGCGAGCGCGTCCAGGGCCCGCGGACCGGGGAAACCCGTCTCCACCACGAGGTCCGGGCCTGCGGTGGCGTCCCGGGTCCGCTCGTACGGGCGGGTCACGAGTTCGTTGAGTGTGAGGCCGAGGGTGAGTGTCGCGGTCGCCGCGGTGATGGCGACCAGCAGCAGCACGGTCTCTGTCCGGTGCCGACGCAGGTCCCGCACCAGCAGTCGCCACACGAGCAGCAGGCGGCCCGCCACGTCAGCGCACCCCGCCGTGGACGCCGGCGAGCATGCTGTCGTCGGCGAACGCCCCATCACGCATGGAGATCACCCGGTCGGCGACCGCCGCGATGCGGGCGTCGTGCGTGACCACCACGAGGGCCTGCCCGGCGCTGCGCAGGTCCTCGAAGAGCCGCAGCACCTCCAGGGTCGCGGCGCTGTCGAGGTTGCCGGTGGGTTCGTCGGCCAACACGACCTGCGGCTCGTTGCTCAACGCGCGGGCGATGGCGACGCGTTGACGCTGACCGCCGGACAGCGCCGAGGGCAGGTGCGTGGCGCGGTCGGCCAGCCCCACCTGGTCGAGCAGGTGCAGGGCGCGTCGGCGGGCGCGGCCGGGCGACCGACCGGCCAGCAGCGCGGCCATCTCGACGTTCTCCACGGCGGTGAGTTCGTCCATGAGGTGGAAGGACTGGAAGACGAGACCGATGTGGTCGCGCCGCAGCCGCGCCAGGGCGCGCTCGCTCATCGTGTCGATCCGGTGGTCGGCCAGCCACACCTCGCCGTCGGTGGGACGCTGGAGGCCGCCGAGCAGGTGCAGCAGGGTCGACTTGCCGCATCCGCTGGGGCCCATGATCGCCACCGCCTGGCCGGCGGGCACGTCCAGGTCCACCTCGTCGACCGCGCGGACCAGCGCGTTGTCCCAGCCGTACCACCTGCTCAGCCCGCGTGCCCGCAGCGCCAACGACCCGTTCATGCCCCCGCCTTCCGTTCCGCGCGACCGCGCTCGGTCCACATGCGCTCGCACGCCTCCAGCCAGTCCAGGTCAGCCCGCAGCCGCAACACGACGCCCTCCAGCAGCAATCCGGCGACCGGATCCACCGACCGCTCCAACGCCGCCCGTTGGGCGTCGCGCAGCCTGCGCAGCACCTCGCGCCGCTGGGCGTCCACCAACGCGACCGGATCGGCAAGCCGGGCAGCCGCAGCGGCCACCAGCTTCAGGTGAAACTCCGCGAGGTCCGGCTTCGGCCAGCTCACCTCGATCAGCCAGCCGGCGACCCGCTGCTGTCCGGCGGGCGTCAACGCGTAGACCCGGCGATCCGGCCGATCCGGCAGGCCGTCGGCCCGCTCGGAGGTGACCAGGCCGGCCTTCGCCAACCGGGCCAGCGTCACGTAGATCTGCCCCGCGTTCATCGTCTCGCCGAGAGAGCCGAGCGCGCCGCGCATCCGGTTGCGCAGCTCGTACCCGTGCGCCGGCTCCTTGGCCAGCATGGCCAGCACCACGTCCTGCACTCCGGCACGCTCCTTGAGATAGACCGCTAATAGATAACCGCTAGCTATGGCACTGTCAAATCTCGACGCTCAGCGTCGGTGGGGTCCAGTACCGTCTGGGAACCATGGACGCGCGGGCCGGCGACGCCATCATCGGGCGGGATCACCCCGCGGGTTTGCTGCGCGCCGAGCTGGACCGGGCCGCCACCAGCCACGGCGGTCTCGTCCTGGTCACCGGTGAGCCGGGCATCGGCAAGACCACCCTCGTCACGTCGGCGGCGCGGGAAGCCCGCCGAGGTGGCGCGCTCGTGCTCGGCGCGGCCTGCTGGGACTCCGACAGCGCTCCCGGCTACTGGCCGTGGGTGCAGGTGTTGCGCTCCCTACGGCGTTCCGCCGACGACTGGGCGCTCGCCCGCCCGGCCGCCGAACCGGCCCTCGCGGCCCTGCTGGGCGAGACCGGCACCGGTGACGTTCCCGGCCTCACCGCCGCGTGGTCGGCCCGCGACGGCCAGGACGTGGCCGACCGGGAGGCGTTCGCCCTGTACGACGCCGTGACCGCCGCGCTGGTCGCCGTCTCCGCGCACCGGCCGGTGGTGGTCGTCCTCGACGACCTGCACTGGGCCGACCCGGCCTCGCTGCGGCTGCTGGGGTTCGCCGCCCAGCACACCTGGTTCGAACGCCTGTTGCTGATCGGCACGTACCGCGACGCCGAGGTCGAGGCCGGCGACCACCCGCTGCGCCCGCTGCTGCTGCCCCTGGTCGCCAAGGCCACCACGATCACCCTCACCGGCCTGGCCCGCGACGAGGTGGCCGCGCTGATGGCGCGTACCGCCGGTCGGGAGCCCGACCCCGACCTGGCGGACGAGGTGCACCGCCGCACCGGCGGTAACCCGTTCTTCGTCGAGGAGACCGCGCGGCTGTGGCACGCCGACGGCACCACCGGCGCGATCCCGCCCGGCGTACGGGAAGCGGTGCGACAGCGGCTCGCCCGGCTGCCCGCCCCGGTGGTCGAGGCGCTGACCGTCGCCGCCGTACTGGGGCGTGAGTTCCACCGGCAGGTCCTGGCGGCCAGCGCGGCGGTACCGGTGGCGTCTGTCGACCGGCTGCTCGACGACGCGGTGACCGCCCGGCTCGTGGTCGCCCGGGGTGGTGGCCGGTTCACCTTCGCCCACGACCTGGTCCGCGAGACCCTGTACGACGGGCTCACCACCGACGACCGGCAGGCCCGCCACGCCGCGGTGGTCCGGGCGGTGGATCCGCCGACCGCGCTCACCGACCGGCTCATCCCAGCCGATCTGGCCCGCCACGCCTACCTGGCCGGTGCCGCGCTGGACCGGACCCGGGCCGGCGAGCTGCTGGTCGCCGCCGGGCGGGACGCGTTCGCCCGGCTCGCCGCCGACGAGGCGGGGGTGCACTTCCGCCGCGCACTGGAGATCGTCGAGGACCCCGCGCAGCGGATTCGCCTGCTCGTCGACTTCGGCGAGGTGCAGTACCACCACGCCGGCCGATCCGAGGCCGCACGCCTGCTGGCCGAAGCCGCGACGCTCGCCCGTACGCTCGACGACCCGGTGCCACTGGCGCGCGTCGCGCTCACCGTGCACCGCGCCCGTCAGGTGGACACCACTGTCGCGGTCGACACGACGGACCTGGTGCGCGAGGCGTACCAGCGGTTGATCGGCGAGCCCGCCCCCACCGCGTCGACGGGCGCGCTGGTGGCGGACCTGATCACCGCGACGGAGACCATCGCCCGTCGTGGTCGCGACGACGAGGCGCTCACCTTCAGCCTGTGGGCCCGCCACGACACCACCTGGGGGCTGGGCACCGCGGCGGCGCGGGCCGCGCTCACCGCCGAGATCCGGGACGTGGCCCGTCGCGCGGGCGACCGGGAGACCGAGCTGTGGGCCACCTCGCTGCGCTGGGTGGCGTTGCTCGAACTGGGCGACCCGCGCTTCATGGAGGAGTTCACCGCCTTCGTCACCGTGGGTCAGCAGGGCGAGTTGGCCCGTCCCCGGATGGCGGCGGCCGTCGACGGCGGGATCATCGCGGCGTTCCGGGGCGACTTCGCCGAGGCGGACGAGCGGTTCACCATCATCGCCGAGCTGTCCGACCCGGGGCACGCCGAGTTCGCCTTCATGGGTCACCACCTGCGCTGGGCCCGGCTGCTGTTGCAGGGGCGCTTCGACGAGATCGACACGCTGCTGCACGAGTGGGCGCCGACCGACTACCCGTACCGGGAGCTGCTGTCGGCCATCACGGCGGCCGAGCGTGGCGACGACGAGCAGGCGGTGCGGTTGACCGCCGGCATCGAGGCGGCCGGCATCCACTACCCGCGTCCGGTGTCGCCGCTGTGGCTGCGGCTGCGCGCCCAGGCCGCCGCCGCGTCCCGTGATCCGCGGCGCTGCGACGACGCGCGGGCCGCGCTGATCCCACACCGTGGGCAGTGGGCGGTGGGGCTGTTCGGCTGCGACATCAGCGGGCCCATCGACCACTGGCTCGCCGTCGTCGACGCCGCGCAGGAGCGTTGGGACGACGCGATCACCGGATTCACGGCGGCCCGCGACGCCGCCGACCGGATGGGCTCCCGACCCTGGTCACTCATCGCCCGCGCCGGGCTGGTGGACGCCCTCGCCGGCCGCGACCAGCCGGGCGACACCGCCACGGTTGCGCAGCTGCGTGCCACCACCGTCCGGGACGCCGCCGCCCTCGGCATGAGGCAGGTGCTCCTCCGGCTCGCCGATCCGGCACCAGCCCACGCCGAGCCGGGCCAAGGCGGGCTGGCTCACGCCGTGTCGGGCCACGCCGTGTCGGGCCACGCCGTGTCGGGCCACGCCGTGTCGGGCCACGCCGTGTCGGGCCACGCCGTGTCGGGCCACGCCGTGTCGGGCCACGCCGTGTCGGGCCCCGACACGGCGTGGCCCGCCGTTGGGCGGGCCGAGGGCAGCATGCTGGGCGATGTCGCGCTCGCTGGCCAGGCCGGCGGGAGAGGCCACGCAGGCGAGGGCGACCAGGTGGTCGGGGGCGGCCAGGCCGTGGGCCGGCGTCAGGTGACGCCGGCCGACCCGACCATCGAGGGGTACGCCTTCCGGCGCGACGGGCCGGTCTGGCGGCTCGCGTACGCGGGAGTGGTGGCGCACCTGCCCGACGCCAAGGGCCTGCACGACCTGCATCTGCTGCTGGGCCGCCCCGGCAGCGACGTACCGGCGGTGGAACTACTCGACCCGACCGCTGGGCCGGTGCTGGTGGCCGCCCGTCGGATGGGAGGCGACCCGGTCCTCGACGACGAGGCGAAGGCCCGCTACCGGCGGCACCTGACCCGCCTCGACGACGAGATCGACCGGGCCGCCGCACGTGGCGACACGGCGAAGGTCGGCGCGCTGGACGCCGAGCGCGGCGCGTTGATCGAGGAATTGCGCTCTGCGGTGGGGCTGGCTGGTCGGAGTCGACGGCTGGGCGACGAAGCCGAACGGGCCCGCAAGACGGTCACCGCGCGAATCCGCGACACCCTACGCAAGCTCGACGACAACCATCCCGCGCTGGCCGACCACCTGCGCGAGGCGGTCTCCACCGGCGCCACCTGCCGCTACCTCCCACAAACCCGCCTCCCCTGGCACCTCTAACCCCCGCCCCGCACTTCCCCCCGCCCCCGCGCCCTCCCCGCGCCCCGCGCCTCCGCGCCCTCCCCGCGCCCCGCGCCCCGCGCCTCCCCGCGCCTCCCCGCGCCCCGCGCCCCGCGCCCCGCGCCTCCCCGCGCCCCGGCGCCTCGGCGATCTTGCACTTTCGGTGGTGGATTTGGGCGCTCTCGTGGCCTATGTCGCCACGGAATGTGCAAGATCGCGGGGCAGTCGTCGTCAGGTCTCGTCGATCATGAAGTTGTGGTGCCCGGTTTGGGGGTCTTCTGGCGACTTTGTCGCCCACCACAACTTCATGATCGACGGGGTGGGGTGGGGTGGGGTGGGACGGGGCAGGGCGGGACGGGGCAGGGCAGGGCAGGGTGGGACGGGGTGGGGTGGGACGGGGTGGGGGGTGGGGTTAGCGGCGGTTGTAGCGGTGCATCGTTAGGGTGCCGAAGACGATGACGAAGCCGGCGCTCCACACCAGGAGCCACATGGTGGCGGACGCGTCCGAGGTGCCGGACATGACGGCACGTACCGCGGCCACCAGCTGCGTCACCGGGTTGACCTTCACGAACGCCTGGAGCCAGCCGGGCATGGTGCTCGGCTCGACGAAGACGTTGCTGAGGAACGTCAGCGGGAACAGCACCATCATGCTGACCCCCATCACCGACTTCTCGCTGCGCAGGATCAGGCCGAAGAACGTCCACACCCAGGAGAACGCGAACGAGAAGACCACCAGCAACCCGATCCCGGCGGCCACCCCGGCGACGCCGCCGGCGGGGCGGAAGCCGAGCGCCAGCCCGACACCGAGGATGACCAGGGCGGCGAGGATGTAGCGCAGCACATCGCCGAAGATCATGCCGACCAGCGCGGCGGGCCGCCAGACGGGCAGCGTCCGGAAGCGGTCGAAGATGCCCTTCTCGATGTCGGTGTTGAGGCCGACCCCGGTGTACATGGTGATCATCACGACGCTGGTCACCATGATGCCGGGCAGGAAGAACTGCAGGTAGTCACGCGGGCTGTCGGCGAGGGCGCCACCGAACAGGTACGTGAACATCAGCACCATGATGATCGGGAACGCGGTCACGTCGAAGAGCTGCTCCGGCACGTGCTTGATCTTCAGCAGGGCCCGCCAGCCGAAGGTGAGCGACGCGCCCAACGCGCTCGGCCGGGCCGGTCGGGTGCCGGGCGCGAGGACGGTCGCCAGCGCCTCGGCGGACGGTACGTAGACCGACGGCGCCCGCTCGGCGGTGCCGGCGGTCGTGGTCGTGTCACTCATCGGGCTGCCTCCAGCTCGTCGTCGCGCTCGTCGGCCGACACGGCCGGGTGGTCGGTCAGGGCCAGGAAGACCTCGTCCAGGCTGGGCTGGCCGAGGGAGAAGTCGTCGACGACGATGCCGGCGCGCGCCAGGTCACCGAGCGCGCGAGCCGCCTGCGCGCTGGCGTCCAGGTCGGTGCCGGCCTCGCCGACGCGGGCGGTCAAGGCCACCGGATCGGCGGCGAGCTGCACCGGCACGTTCAGCGCCTCCCGGAGCACCTGCTCGGCCTGGGGCCGCTGGCCGGGATCGCGTAGTCGCAGGTGGACGGTGCCGGAGCCGACCGACGACTTCAGCTCGCCCGGCGTGCCCTCCGCGATCACCCGGCCGTGGTCGACGACCGCGATCCGCCCGGCGAGCTGGTCGGCCTCGTCGAGGTACTGCGTGGTCAGCAGCACGGTCGTGCCGTGCGACACCACGGCGCGGACGATCTCCCACACCTGGTTGCGGCTGCGCGGGTCGAGGCCCGTCGTCGGCTCGTCGAGGAAGAGCAGGTCCGGGGTGTTCAGGATGCTCGCGGCGATGTCGATGCGTCGTCGCATGCCGCCCGAGTACTTCTTGACCTGGCGGTCGCTCGCCTCGGTCAGACCGAACGCGGCCAGCAGCGCCGCCGCGCGGTCGCGGGCTTCCGGCTTGCGCAGGCCCAGCAGGCGGGCCAGCAGCACCAGGTTCTCCGTGCCGGTGAGGTCCTCGTCGACCGAGGCGTACTGGCCGGTGAGGCTGACCCGGCTGCGGACCTTGTCGGCCTCGGTGACCACGTCGTGCCCGAAGACCCGCGCCGTGCCGCCGTCGGGACGCAGCAGCGTCGCGAGCACCCGGACCGCCGTGGTCTTACCCGCCCCGTTCGGGCCGAGCAGGCCGTAGACGGTGCCGGCGGGCACCCGCAGGTCCATGCCGGCCAGCGCCCGGGTCTCCCCGAACGTGCGGGTGAGCCCTTCGGCCTCGATGGCCAGGCCGGTGGCGCGTCTGTTCATCATTCATACCTCTCGTCCGATGGCCGGCGACGTCGTGGTCGGTGTGACCAACGACCCCGCCGTCCTACAGGCGCGAGGTGGCGACCGCCGGTCCGCTAGATCGGAACTAGCGAGTGCCGTTTCGGGACGGAATGTCGGTGGGACCGGCTTGACTGGAGCCGACGAGGGGGCCGGAATGACGCAGGTACGCATCGAGCCGTGGCACGAGGATGATCTCGACCTGCTGCGGCAGCTCAACTCACCGGACACCCGCCGACACACCGGCGGCCCGGAGACCGACGAGCAGGTGCTCGCCCGGCACGACCGGTATGTGCACTTCGCCGAGGGCGGGCAGGGGTGCATGTTCACCGTGGTGCTGCCGGACGGGGTGCGGGCGGGCAGCGTCGGCTACTGGGCGCGCGAGTGGCGCGGCGAACCGGTGTACGAGTTGGGCTGGGCGGTGCTGCCCGCGTACCGGGGAAAAGGGCTGGCGAGCGCCGCGGTGCGCGCGGCTCTCGACGTGGCGCGCGCCCGACGGGACCGGCGGTACGCGCACGCCTACCCGTCCGTCGACAACCCCGCCTCGAACGCGGTCTGCCGCAAGGCGGGCTTCACGCTGCTGAGCGAGACGAATTTCGAGTACCCGCCCGGACACCTGATGCGGGCCAACGACTGGCAGCTAGACCTGACCGCCCCGCCGGCCGACGGGTGAGGTCGGCGGGACGGCCGTCGCACGTCACCAGGTGGTGTCGAGGCGGTGCCGCTGCTCGGCGGTCAACTCCAGCTCCACGGCGGCCAGGCTCTCCTCGAGCTGGGCCACCGAGGAGGCGCCCACCAGCGGAATCGTCGGCAGGTCGCCGCCCAGCAACCAGGCGAGCACCACCTGGTTCACCGTCGCGCCGGTCTGCCCGGCGACCTCCCGCAGGGCGGCCAGTCGCCGGGGCGCGCTCGGCAGGTCGTACGCGGCGCCCAGCGGCACGTCCGGCCGGCTGTACGCCCCCCTCAGCAGCGGCGAGTACGCCACCAGGGTCAGGTTCGGCTCGGCGCGCAGGTAGCTGAGCAGGTCCGGGCCGACGCCGCCCGGATCGCCGTCCGGGTCCAGCTCGCTCACCAGGTCGGTGCGGTTCAGCAGGTAACTGCGGCGGTACTGGAGCACCTCGTACCCCGGGAGGCCGGCGGCCGCGGCGAGCGCGCGGGCCCGCTCCACCCGCCAGGCGCGGTGGTTGCTCGCGCCCAACAGGCCCACCGTCCCCTCGGCGACCAGCTCGGCGAAGCCCTCCACGGTCTCCGCGAGCGGCACCGTCCGGTCCTCGATGTGTGCGTAGAGCAGGTCCAGCCGTTCCACGCCGAGCCGGTCACGGCTGCGCTCCGCCGACTCGCGGATGACCTTCGCCGACAGGCCCTCGGCGTTGTCCAGGTAGCTGGTGCCGGGGGCCAGTGGGCGGGCGCCCAGCTTGGTGGCGATGACGATCTCGGTGCCGATGCCCCGGCTGCGCCGCCACCGCCCCAGCAGCTCCTCACTCTGGCCGCCCTGTGAGCCGTCGACCCAGAACGCGTAGTTGTCCGACGTGTCGATGAAGGTGCCGCCCGCCTCGACGTACCGGTCGAGGATCGCGTACGAGGTGGCCTCGTCGGTGGTGCTGCCGAACAGCATGGCCCCGAGGCTGAGCACGCTGACCTCGCGCCGGGTCGCCGGGTCGGCGCCGATCGAGCGGTACCGCATGGGATCTCCTTCCGGGCGTCCTGCCGGTGGACGCCCGAGGACCACCCTGCTACCTGGAGCGCGCTCCAGGTCAAGCGTCCGTCTCACCAGGGGAGGACGCCGTACCCGCCGCCGGCGTCCATCTGGAAGCCCCAGAGCAGTCCGCTCGGCCCGTCCGCCGGCAGGGTCGCCAGGTGCACGCTCACCTCGGCGCCCTGCTCCGGCGTACGGAAGCCGCTGTTGCCGTTCAGGTCGGTGGCGCAGTAGCCGGGGTTCGCCGCGTTCACCTTGATCGGGGTGTCCCGGAGTTCCTTGGCGTACATGGCGGTGAGCATGTTCAGCGCCGCCTTCGACGACGGGTACGGCACGGAGGTCAACTCGAACAGCGCGCCGTCCGGGTCGGTCATCGCCGCGATCGAGCCGACCTCGCTGGAGACGTTGACGATCCGCGCCGCCGGTGCCCGGCGCAGCAGGGGGAGCAGCGCGTTGGTGACCGCCACCGGGCCGAAGACGTTCGTCTCGTACAGCCGGCGCATCGTCGCCACGGTCGTCTCGCTGGGCAGCCCCCGCGTACCGTCGGCGAGCACGATGCCGGCGTTGTTGACCAGCACGTCGAGCCGGTCGTACTCGGCTTCGACGAATTTCGCGGCGTCGGCCACCGACGTCGGGTCGGTGACGTCCAGCGGCACGAACACCGCGTCCGCGCCGCCGTCGCGCAGCTCCCGCTCCGCGGCGCGGCCCCGCTCGACGTCCCGCGCGCCCAGCAGCACGGTCATCCCGAGGGCGCCGAGCTGCCGGGCGGTGGCGAGGCCGATTCCCTTGTTGGCCCCGGTGACCAGGGCGATCATGTTCGTCATGCCGTCGAGCCTGTGCCCGACAGCGGCCGGTGGGGAGAGACGCCGCGAGGCTGGGACCGGCGGTACCACCCTGGCCGACCCGACAGACGGCATGCTGGGGGCATGACGAGCAGGGGCCTGCGACGTGACGAACTGGCGGCGTTCCTGCGCGCCCGCCGCGCCCGCCTGCGGCCCGCCGAGGTCGGCCTCCCCGACGGGGTACGGCGGCGTACGCCCGGGCTGCGTCGGCAGGAGGTCGCCCAGCTCGCCGGCATGTCGATCGACTACTACATCCGGTTGGAGCAGGGCCGGGGCCCGCACCCGTCCCGGCAGGTGCTCGCCGCTCTGGCGCGGGCGCTGCTGCTCAACCGCGACGAGCGGGAGTACCTGTTCCGGATCGCCGGGGAGAACCCGCCCTCGGCCGTCGGCCCGAGCCGCGAGGTGCCGCCCGGGCTGCGGCACCTGCTCGACGCCATGACGGAGACCCCGGCGTACCTCGTCGACGCCGCGTACCACGTGCTGGCCTGGAACCGGCTTGCCACGCACTTCGTGGGGGATCTCGCGGCCGTGCCGCACACCGAGCGCAACATGATCCGCTGGACCTTCCGGCAGCCGATGACCGACGCGCACTGGTCCGATGCCGACGCGCGTCGGTTCGTGCACACCACGGTCGCGGACCTGCGGGCCGCCTACGGCCGCTACCCGGCCGATCCGGCTATCCGCGAGCTGGTCACCGAACTGCTCGGCACCTCGCCGCGCTTCGCCCAACTGTGGGCCGAGCACGAGGTCGGGGAGCGCCGTCCCGTCGTGAAACGGGTGGCGCATCCCGAGCTGGGGTCGCTGGAGTTCGAGTGTCGGGTGCTGCTGGTGCCGGAGACCGAGCAGCGGTTGATCGTCTACGTCGCCACGCCCGACTCGCCGACCCAGGCGGTGTTCCGCCGACTCGCCGAGCGTGTCGACAGCTGACCCGCCCGCGAACAGCGCGCTGCCCCGGAATCAGCACCCCGGGGCAGCGCTGTCCGCTGGTCAGCGGGGCACGTAGGCGAAGGTGTCCGGGTTCGGGCCCTGCCGCCCGGCCTCGCCCTTGTCCAGTCCGGTGATCCGCTCCATCGCCGTGTCGTCCAGCTCGAAGTCGAAGATCCCGGTGTTCTCCTCGATCCGCCTCGGCGTGGTCGACTTCGGGAAGATGATGTCGCCGCGCTGCACGTGCCACCGCAGCACCACCTGCGCCGGGGTGCGGCCCACCTGCTCGGCGATGTCGACCACCGTCGGGTCGTCCAGCACCTTGCCCTGCGCGATCGGCGACCACGCCTCGGTGAGGATGTTGTGCTCGCGGCCGTACGCGCGGACCTCGTCGTTGCCGAAGTACGGGTGCGCCTCGATCTGGTTGACCGCCGGCACCACGCTCGCCTCGTCGGCCAGCCGCCGCAGGTGCGACACCTGGAAGTTCGACACGCCGATCGACCGGGCGCGGCCGTCGCGCTGGAACTCCTCCAACACCTTCCAGGTCGAGACGTAGTCGCCGTCGTACAGGGTCGGCAGCGGCCAGTGGATCAGGAACAGGTCGATGTAGTCCATCTTCAAGGCCGACAGCGTCGAGTCGAACGCCTTGCGGGCGTCGTCCGGGCGGTGGAAGCCGTTGTTCAACTTGCTGGTCACGTACACCGAGCCGCGGTCGAGGCCGGACGTGCGGATCGCCTCGCCGACCTCGGCCTCGTTGCCGTACATCTCGGCGGTGTCGATGTGCCGGTAGCCCACCTCCAGCGCCGTGGTCACCGCTGCGGCGGTGTCCTTCGGCTCGATCTGGAACACCCCGAAGCCGAGCTGCGGAATCGTGGTGCCGTCGTTCAGGCTGATGTCAGGAATCGTGAGTGCCACTGCGGCTCCTTCGCGTCTTCGTTACCCGTCATCCATACCCGGGCAGGTGGACGATTCACCGCCCAAAGCGGGGTGACGAACGCAACGGCGATCCGGTTCACCCGGTCGTGTCGAACAACACCGGCCAGGGCCGTGCCGCCGGCACCGAGGGCGACGTGGGTGGCGCCGGCTCTGCGGCGGCCAACACCTCGGCGGCGAGCTGCCCGACCATCGCCGCCGCCGGGTGCGCCGACCGCTGCGGCCAGGCCGCCGACGTGCGCCTGGTCAGCGACGCGTCGGCGAGCGGTCGCCAGGCGATCCGTGGTTCCCGGCGGGCCAGGGCCGCCGGCTCCACGGCGACGCCGCCGCCGGCCAGCACCAACCCGAAAAGGAACTCCGGGTTGCGCGCCGGCCGCACCCGTGCCGGCCGCCACCCGTGCTGTCGACACACCCCGAGCAGGTGGTCGTGCCATCCCGGCGCGGTGGCCCGGGGCGCGGTCACCAGGTCCAGGCCGGCGAGCGCGGCAAGCGGCACCTCCCGTCGGCGTGCCAGCGGCGAGGTCCGCGGCAGCAACACCCCCAGGGGTACGTCGACCGGGGCGCCGAAGCGCAGCCCGTCCGCCTCGACCGGATGGTGTACGAGCCCCACGTCGAGGCTCCGCTCGGTGAGCATCCGTACCTGCTCGGCGGTGGTCAGCTCGTGCAGCTCCACGTCGAGGCCGGGCGCGCGGGTGGCGAGCTGGTCCAGCAGCGCCCGCAGCGTCACCGCCGGCGTCTCCGGCGGCACCCCGGCGCGCAGGACGCCCAGCTCGCCCGCGCGGACCTGACCCATGAGGTTGCGCAGCCGACCCTCGCCGGCGAGCAGCTCCTCGGCCTCGGCGAGCAGCAGACCGCCGGCCGTGGTGAGCCGCACCTGGCGGCGGGAACGGTCGAACAGCTCGACGGCCAGCTCCCGCTCCAACCGCTGGATCGACTGGCTCAACGGCGGCTGGGCCATTCCGAGCAGCTCGGCCGCCCGCCCGTAGTGCAGCTCGTGGGCGACCACCACGAAGTGCCGCAGATGTCGGAGCAGGTCCACGGCCGGACCCTACGGCAGCGATGGAGTGTCACTGGATACCGTGCCGGGGTGGACGTGGGGGAGCGGATCGAGGCCATCTTCGCCGACGCGGGGGTGACCGGCAGCTTGCACGTCGTGGAACTGGACGCGGCGGGCCGGGAGGTCGGGCTGCGGGCCGACGAGCAGGTGGTGATCGCGTCGATCTTCAAGATCCTGTTGGTGCTGGAGTTCGCCCGGCAGGTTGAGGCGGGCCAGGTCGACCCGACCGAACGGGTCCTGGTCACCGCCGCCGACCGGCTCGGCGGGTGGGGGTTGGCCGGCTGCGCCGACGACGCCGAGGTGTCATTGCGGGACCTCGCGTACTTCGCCATGTCGGTCAGCGACAACACGGCCGCCGACCTGCTGCTGCGTCGGGTCGGTCCGGACCTGCTGCCGATGCTCGCCGCCGAGTTGGGCCTCGGCCGAACCCGCGTTCTCGGCGGCCCCCGGGAGCTGGTCGAGATGATGCTCGCCGACGTGGGGGCGCGTACCGAGGCGGAGTTCGCGCGGATCTTCCCGACCCTGCCGGCGGACCAGGTCCGGGCCATGCGGGTCTTCGACCCGCAACGCACCACGTCCAGTACGGCGCGGGACATCACCCGGCTGCTCGGCCTGATCTGGCGGGACGAGGCCGGGCCGGCGTCGGCGTGCGCGATGGTCCGCGCCTGGATGGCCCGGCAGCTCTTCTGGACCCGCCTGGCCGCCGGTTTCCCGCCCGCCGTGCGGGTGTCCGGCAAGACCGGCAGCCTGCCCGGACTGCACCTGGAGGCCGGAGTCGCCGAGTACCCCGACGGCGGCCGGTACGCGATCGCCGTCTTCGCCCGCGCCGAGGACCTCGCCCCGCGCCGGATCGACGTGGACCTGGCCGTCGGGCGGGCCGCCCGTACGGCGGTGGAGGCGTTGCGCGGCGACTGATTTCCGGCGGTGTCGAGCGACGGGACACCACCGTCGAGCAGGCCCGATATGCGGTGACGTATCGGAGGCGATCGCGTTCGATCTTGGACCTGGGCCTGATGGCGCTGGTTGGCTCGGGTCGACCGATCAACCGACACGGGGAGCAGATCCACATGTCCCACCTCGACCGTCGTCGCTTTCTCCGCGACGCCGCAGCCACCACCGCCCTGGTCTCGGCCGGCGGACTCGCCGCCTCGACCACCCCGGCCCAGGCCGCGCCCCCGGCCGCCGCGCCCGCACCGTCCACGCATGGCAAGGGGGCGGTCAGCTTCCGCTGGTGGGGTACGGCCGGCTGGCGCATCGACATCGCCGACCGGACCATCCTGGTCGACCCCTTCCTCAGCCGGATCGACACCGGCCTGTTCGCTGGCGCGTTCAAGACGGACACCCCGTTGACCGTGCGCACCGACGTGATCGACCAGCGCGTCGAGAAGGCCACGACCGTGCTGGTCACGCACACGCACTGGGACCACTACATGGACGTGCCGTACATCGCCGGGCGGACCGGCGCGCGGGTGTTCGGCACCCTCACCGCGTACCACCTGGGACTGGCGTACGGGGTGCCGTCGGCGCAGCTCAGCGCCGTCAAGGGCGGGGAGGTGCTCGACTTCGGCGACCACACCGTCGAGGTGGTCGGTTCGCTGCACAGCCGCAACGCGTCGTACTCGGTGGCCTTTCCCGGGGTGCGGGTGAGCCAGCCGGCGCGGCCGGCGACCATCGCGGACCTGCCGGAGGGCGACACGCTGGGCTACCTGCTGCGGGTCGCGGGCGGCCCGTCGGTCTACTTCACCGGGGCCAGCGACGTCGCCGAGCGCAACCTCAGCGGCCTGACGCCGGACGTGGCGATGGTGGCCATGCAGAGCGCCACCACCACCGCCGACTACCTGCCCCGGCTGCTGGCCGGTCTGGACTATCCGAAGGTCGTGGTGCCGGTGCACTGGGACAACTTCGAGACGCCGTTGCGGAACCCGCCGGCCGTCGCACCGGCCGACCGGGCCCGGCTAGACGACATGATCGCGGCGGTGCGGCGGATCTCGCCGCGCAGCCGCGTGCTGGTGCCCGAGTACGAGACCGCGTACCACTTCTGACCGGTGCCGGGCGGGCGTCCGCGCCCGCCCGGTCAGCCGGCCGCCATCTCCGCCAGTGTGCGCACCGACTTCCAGTTGCGGGTGGTGCCCACCACGCCGAGCTGCTTCTCCAGGTACGCGTTGGTGAACTTCGTCCGCCCGTAGCCGCCGTCGGGGAAGTGCAGGAAGACCTCGCGGCCGGTCACCGTGAACGCCACGTTCTCGCCACCGGGCACGGTGAGCGCGTCGACAAGCGACTTCTTCGGAGCGGTCGCGAGGAAGGCCACCAGCAGCCGCTTCGGGTCGTCGTCGATCTCGGCGTACGGGTTTCCGCCGGCCACCGCCGCCAACTCCCGGCCGCTGCGCACCAGCACCGGCACGGTGAGCCCCAGCTCGTCGGTGAGCGCCCGCTCGATGCCGGCGGCGAGCTTCTCCGCGTCGCGCACCGTGCTGCCGAAGACCACGTTGCCGCTCTGCAGGTACGTCGTGACGTCGTCGTGGCCGAGGTCGGTGACGATCCGGCGCAGGTCGGCCATCGCGAGGCGGGTGCTGCCGACGTTGACTCCGCGCAGCAGCGCGACGTACCGGGTCATGGCTCCTCCTGGGTCTGCACGGCCGACCGGCTCAGCGTAGGCCGCCCGGCCCCACCAGGCCCGTCTCGTACGCCACGATGACCAGTTGCGCGCGGTCGCGGACCGCGAGCTTGGTCAGCAACCGCCCGACGTGCGTCTTGACGGTGGCCTGGCTGAGGTTGAGATGCGCGGCCAGTTCCGTGTTGGACAGGCCTCGGGCGATCAGCGCCAGCACCTCCCGTTCCCGGTCGGTCACCCCGTCGAGCCGTCGGGGCACCGGCCGGCTCGGCTCCGGACGTCTGGCGAACTCGTCGATCAGCCGGCGGGTCACCGTCGGCGCGAGCAGCCCCTCACCGGCGGCGACCACCCGGATCCCGGCCAGCAGGTCCGCCGGCGGGGTGTCCTTGAGCAGGAAACCGCTGGCCCCGGCGCGCAGCGCCCCGTAGACGTACTCGTCCAGGTCGAACGTGGTCAGGATGATGACCCGGCAGCCGGCCGTCGCCGGGTCGGCGCAGATCCGACGGGTCGCCTCGATGCCGTCCATCTCCGGCATCCGGACGTCCATCAGCACCACGTCCGGCCGGTGCCGCCCGGTCAACGCCACCGCCTCGACCCCGTTGCCCGCCTCGGCGACGGTGGTGCAGTCCCCGCTGAGGTCCACCAGCAACCGGAAGCTGCCACGCAGCAGCGCCTGATCGTCGGCGATCAGTACGCGGATCACGCGGCGACCCGGTAGGGCAGGCTGGCGGTCACCGCGAAGCCGCCGTCGGAGCGGGGACCGGCCCGGAACTCCCCGCCGTGCAGCGCCACCCGCTCCCGCATGCCGATCAACCCGTGCCCCCCGCCGACCGTCGACACCGGGCGCCGGCCGTCGTCGGTCACCTCCACCCGCACCTCGGTCGGCAGGACTGTCACCGTGGCCCGACAGACGGCCGGAGCAGCGTGCTTGACCACGTTGGTCACCGCCTCCTGCACGATCCGGTAGACCGCGAGGCCCACCGACTCCGGCACCGCTGCGGCCGGCTCCTCCCGCCGTACGTCGAGACGCACGTCGACACCCCCGATCGCCGCCTGCTCGGCGAGCACGGGCAGCTCGTCGAGGCCGGGTGTCGGGGCGTACGGGGTTCCCTCGCGCAGGACGCCGAGGACCCGACGCACGTCCGTCAACGCGCTGCGGCCGGTCTCCTCGATCACCCGCAGGGCGGCGCCCGCCTGTCGGGGGTCCGCCTCGGCGACGTGGTTGGCGACCGAGGCCTGCACCACGATGAGGCTCAGCGTGTGCGCCACCACGTCGTGCAGCTCGCGGGCCACCCGCAGGCGCTCCTCGGTGGCGGCCTGCCGGACCAGGTGGTCGCTCTGCCGGGTGGCCAGGGCGCGGCGCTCCCGGACCAGCCAACCGATCAGCCAGGCCGGCGCGATCATCACGAGGGCGTAGCCGACCGCCCCCGTCCGGGACCAGAGGTCGCCCGCCGTGAACACCAGCGCCACGCTCACCAGGGCGAGGCAGGCGGCGGCGCTGAGCATCGATCGGCGCGCGGTCGTCGACACCGCCACCGTGTAGAAGGACAGGCCGATGGCGAGGGCCGGCGCGGCAGCGGCGAAGTTGGGGATCACACCGGTGATCAGGGCGGCCGTGGCGACCGCGCTGATCACGGCCGCGACGGTGACCGGCCAGCGTCGCCGGACCGCCAACGGCAGCCCGAGGGCCATCCCGACCAGCACGGACACCCAGAGCGGCTCGCGGACGCCACCGTGCAGCGGCGACTCCAACGCCGCGTACGGGCAGAGCAGGCCGCCGACCGCCACGGCCAGTACGGCGTCCACGACGTACAGGTCCGCCGGCCGTAGTCGCCGGGACAGCAGGTGAGCGATCACGGCACGAAGGTATCGGCCAGCGGCGGCGGGCGCGTCCACCCGTGGGCCGTCATCCTCGGGGAGGACGTCGGGTCGCCGTTCGCGCCCGAGGTCCACCCAGGGGCGGGTCGGAAAGTGTCCGCGCTGGCACGACGCGTACCACCTGCCGGAATTGGCACCGTGTCGGCCATGACAACAGACACGGTGACCCTGACGGGGCTGCGCGCGGTGTACGGCACGTCGAAACGGCCGGTGACGGCGCTGGACGGCGTGACGACCAGCTTCGCGAGCGGCACCTTCACGGCGGTGATGGGCCCCTCCGGCTCGGGAAAGTCCACCCTGCTGCACTGCGCGGCGGGGCTGGACAGCCCGACCGGGGGGACCGTCACGATCGACGGCGTACGCCTCGACGACCTCGGCGAGGACGAGCTGACCCGACTGCGGCGGGACCGGATCGGCTTCGTGTTCCAGGCGTTCAACCTGGTGTCCACGCTGACCGCCGCGCAGAACGTCGAGTTGCCGTCGCGCCTGGCCGGTCGCCGCCCGCCGGCCCGGGACGTCGCCGCCGCGCTCGACGCCGTCGGACTGGCCGACCGGGCCGGGCACCGGCCGAGCGAGCTGTCCGGTGGCGAGCAGCAGCGTGTCGCCGTGGCCCGCGCGTTGCTCACCCGTCCGGCGGTGCTCTTCGCCGACGAGCCGACCGGCGCGCTGGACAGCGGGGCGTCGCGTCAGGTGCTCCGGCTGCTGCGCGCACTCGTCGACGACCACGGGCAGACCGTGGTGATGGTGACCCACGATCCCGCCGCCGCCGCGTACGCCGACCGGGTTCTCCTGCTCGCCGACGGGCGCGTGGTCGACGAGTTGACCGGCGGGATCACCGCCGCCGTCGTCGCCGCCCGGATCGCCGAGCGGGAGACCGTCGGGGAGCCGTCGTGGTGAGCGTCCGGCGTTCGGCCAGCGCGTTCGTGGCCGTCGCTCTCGGGGTCGCGCTGGTCGCGGCGGCGACCCTGCTGCTCGCCTCCGGACGTCCGCAGGTGCCGGACCGGCTGGCGCGGGCGGCGGTGGTGGTGCAGAGCCCGGAGGCGGGAGCCTCGGCCGACTCGTTCGTGCCGACCCGCCCCTGGTCCGCCGATGTGGCGGCGACGCTCGTGGGTCGACTCGGCGCACTGCCCGGCGTCGCGGCGGCCGTTCCGGACCGGACCTTCTACGCCCAGCCGATCGTGGACGGTCACCCCGTGGCCGCTGACAGTCGGCGCGAGGACGCCCACCAGGGGCGCGGGTGGTCCAGCGCCCAGCTCGGTGGAGTGCGTACCACGGCCGGCGGTCCGCCGCGCAGGGCCGGCGAGGTGGTCGTCGACAGTGCGCTCGGGCTGCCGATCGGCAGGTCGGTCACCCTTCTCACCGCCTCGGGTCCGGAGCCGTACACCGTGAGCGGTCTGGTCGACGCGCCCGGCGTCCACGTCGCGGACGAGGTGGCCGCCGCGCTGGCGCCCGGTGTCCGGACGATCGGGCTGCTGCTCGCGCCCGACGCCGACGCGGAGCGGGTCGCGCTCGCGGCGCGCGGAGTCGTCGGGGGCGACGGGCGGGTGCTGACCGGCGAGGACCGGGGCGCGTTGGAGCCCCGTGGTGACGCCCGCACCCGGTGGATCGGCATGCAGGTGCTCACCGCCACGGCGGCCCTCGCCGGCTTCGTCACGGTGTTCGTGGTCGCCTCCACCTTCGCGTTCACCGTCGCGCAGCGCCGCCGCGAGCTGGGTCTGCTGCGCGCCGTGGGCGCCACCGGGCGTCAGATCCGCCGCCTGGTGTACGCCGAGGCGCTCGCCGTCGGGGCCGGCGGTGGAGTCGTCGGCCTGCTGGTCGGTGCGGCGCTCGCCCCGGCGGTGGGGCGGCTGCTGGTCGACGGCGGTCTGGAGCCGGTGACCTTCGCGGTCCGCTACAGCCTCTGGCCGGTCGCGGTCTCGCTCGTCGCCGGACCGGTGATCGCGCTGCTGGCGGTCTGGTCGGCGTCCCGACGGGCGGCACGGGTCCGCCCGCTGGAGGCGTTGCGCGAGGCCGCGGTGGAGCAGCGGCCGATCGGGCGGGTGCGTGTCGCCACCGGCGTGCTCCTGGTCGCGGTCGGGATCGCGCTCAGCCTCGGAACGGCGACGGCCGACGAGGCCCGGATCGCCGCCCAGTACGCCCTCTACGCGGTGATGGCCCTGGTGGCGGGTGCCACCGTGCTCGCCCCGGCGGTGGTCGGGCCGGTCGTACGGCTGCTGCGGTCACCGGTGCGGCGGCCCGGGGGCGCGATCGGGATGCTGGTCCGGGGCGGGGCGTTGACCGCCACCCGACGGACCGCCTCCATCGCCGCGCCGGTTCTGCTCACCGTCGCGTTCGCGGTGCTGGTGTCCGGGATGGTGCGCACCACGACCGCCGCGTACGCGGCAGGTCGGGCGGACAACGTGAACGCCGGTTGGATCGTCGTGCCCGAGCGGGGACCGGGTCTGTCGGACGCGGCAGTCGCCGAGACCGGCGGGACCGCCCTCCTGCCGACCACGGTCTACCGCACCGACCCTCGGGCGCTGCCGGCGAACCGTCCACTCACCGCTCTCGGCGTGGACCCGGTGGGCTTCGCCGCCGCGAACCGGGTGCTCACCGTCGTCGCCGGCACGCTCGACGACCTACGGGGCGACGACACGGTGGTGGTCACCGCCGCGACGAACCTGCGCCCGTCCGCGCCGTACGACGTGGTCTTCGCCGACGGGACGGCGGTGTCGCTGCGCGTCGTCGCCGTGGTCACCGACGACTCCCTCCCCGGTGACCTGCTGGTGCCCCGGGCGGTGGTGCGGGCGCACGACCCGTCGGCCCTGACGTCCACGGTGTACGTCCGGGACCGGATCGCACCGCCCGTCGGTGGGCGGGTCGTCGACGTCGCCACCTGGGCGGCCGAGGCGGACGCCGCCGAGGACCGCCTGGTCTGGCTGTTCACGGTGCTGCTGATCGGGGTGTCCGCCGGCTACGGGGCGATCGCGGTCGCCAATACGCTGCTGCTGGCCGCCGCCGGTCGGGCCGCGGACCTGCGGCTGATCCGGCTGGCCGGGGCGACCCGGCGGCAGGTCGTCTGGCTGGTGACGGCGGAGTCCGCCCTGGTGGTGCTGATCGGCGCGCTGCTCGGTGGCGCGGTCGCGTTCGTCGGTCTGCTCAGCATCCGCGCCGGTCTCGCCGAGCAGGTCGGCGCCCCGGTCGACCTGGTGGTGCCGTGGACGGTCGTCGGTGCGGTGGTGGGGCTGTGCCTGCTGCTGGCCGTACTCGCCAGCGTGCTGCCGACGTGGCGGGCACTGCGGCACCGTCCCGGTCGGTCCCCGCTCGGCTCGGTCGGATGACCGCCCGCCGGACCGCCGCCCGGTCACTCCACGACCGGCAGCACGACCTCGTTGCGGCGCAGGAACCACGGCTTCCACGGCGGATCGAAACGCGCGTACCGGATGGCGCCGGTGGGTTGCAGCCCGGCGGCGGTCACCGACCGGCCCAGCATGGTGGCCCGCTGGCTGAACGCCCGCTCCGTCCACCGGCCGGAGAACCGCGTCGCCGCCGCCAGCTGGGCCGGAACCTCATGGATCCGTACCCGGGCGTCCACCGGCTCGGGCACCGTCGCGGCGGTGACGGTGGCCGGCAGAACGAACTGGATCAGGTACGCGCCCGGCCACTCGCCCTCGACCTGGACGACCGGCAGCGTCATCGGGATCTTCGCCGCGCCGTCGGCCGTGGACGTCGCCGGCACCGCCGACCCGACCGGCTGTCGGGCCCGGTTGGCGCCCCCGACGTACGCGGCCAGCGGCCGGAACGCCTCGATCGGCGCCCGGGTGAACGACGCCTGGATCCGCATCTCGGCCACCAGGTGGGCCGGATAGCGGCGCAGCTCGAAGCCGGGGTGTCGGGACACCACCCGGTACGGCTGCTGCTCGGTCATCGCGCACTCCCAGGATCTCCTGGGACTGACGCTACCGCCCCTCCGGCTCCCGCTCGGCCGAAGTCGGCCGTCCTGCCCCGGGGGCGACGGTTCGCCAGTACTGGCGTGCCCTCGTCGCGCAGCACCACTCCGAGCCGGCCGAGTTCGCGGCGCAGTTCCCGTACGTCGTCGCGACGGTCCCGTTCGAGAGCCCGCTCGCGGGCGTGCAGCAGGGCGTCCGCGCCGACCGGCAGCCCCGGCAGGTCGGGCACCCACAGCCGGTACGCCGAGCGGTGCGGGTCGTCGTCCGTCCAGGCCCAGCCGTGCGCGCGGAACGCCGCCGCCAGGTGGGCCGCCGGGAGGTCCGTCGACTCCCGGACGAGTTCCGCGCCGTCGCCGTCGAGCAGTACCAGGTGCTTGTCGGCCAGGAAGGCGGCCCGGGTGTCGGCCCGTGCGACGCTGCGGGACTGGTCGGCGCGGCGCAGCCGGACCTGCGTGGAGTCCACGGTGACGATCAGCCGCTCGGCAGTGCCGACCCCGGCGACGACCAGGCCGGCCAGGACGCCGACGGCCACCGCGCCGAGGGTCGCCTGCGGCTCGGGCAGCCGGTCCAACCACCTGATGAGGTCGCCGAACGGCACCCACGACAACCGGGCCAGCCACCCCGTCGACGCGGCGAGGAGCCAACCGGCGCCCGCGCCGAGCAGCGGAAAGCCACCCCACAAAACGACCAGTTCCAGCGGGCCACCGGTGACCACTGTGCGGGGGCGGTAGTCGGCCGCGTCCATGGTCAGGACACCTCGCGGCGCAGCGTCCGGACCAGGCCGGCGGCCAACGGAACGACCATCCAGACGAGCAGGGACACCGCCAGCCGCCCCCACTGTTCGCCGGTGAGCGCATCGCTGCTGAACAACGGGTCCATGGTCCGGCTGGTGTCCAGCCACCCGGCCGGACCGCGCAGGGGCCGGACCATCCCGCCGAGCACCGACCAGAGGGTCGGCAGCAGCAGGTAGCCGACGATCGCCAACGGCGTGTTGAGCAGCAGCAGGCCGAAGGCGGCACCCATCAGCGCCACGGCCACCTGGGCGATCACCCCGTTGACGACCAGCGTCGCGCCGACCTGCCAGGTGCCCGCACCGCCCGTGGCCGACGCCACGAGCGTCCCGATGCTGGCGACGGCGAGGGCGACCAGCACGGAGGCGATCGCGGCGAGCACCACCGCGATCAGCTTCGCGGTCACCACCCGTTCCCGCCGGGGGACCAGCGCGTACGTCGTGAGGGCGGTGCGCTGGGACCACTCACTGGTGATCGACAGGATGCCCAGCACCGGCAGGAGCACGTTGGCGGGCAGCAGCGAGGTCACGAAGAAGGTGCCGAAGGTCTGTTCGGCGTCCTCCGCGTAGATCAACAGGAGGGTGACGACCGCGACGACGACGAGGCCGATGGTGATCAGCAACCAGCGGCCGGCCCGGGTGTCGACGAGCTTGCGCAGTTCGACGGCGGTGAGCCGGAGCAGTGACGGTCGGCGTACCGGGGAATGGTGCCGGGGCGCGACGACGCCGGCGGTGGGTGCGGTGGCGGTGGTCATCGGACGGCCTCCCGGGTGGATTCGCCGGCGGTCAGGGTGAGGAAGAGCTGTTCGAGGCCGCCGCTGCCGGCCGGGCGTAGCTCGGCCAGCGCGACGCCGGCGTCGGCCGCGGCCTGGCCGACCGTCTCGGCGTCCGCCTGCACGAGCAGGCCGTCGGGGCTGTCGGTGGGGGTCAGGTCGGCCGCCTCCAGCGCCCGACGCAGCGCCACGTCGTCACGCGCCCGCACGACCGTGCCGCCGCCGGCCAGCAGCTCGTCCTTGCGGCCCTGGGCCACGATCCGGCCACCCCCGATCACCACCAGCCGGTCCGCGACCGCCTCCACCTCGCGGAGCAGGTGGGAGGAGAGCAGCACCGTGCCGCCCCGGTCGGCGAAGTCGCGCAGCAGACCCCGCATCCAGAAGATCCCCTCCGGGTCCAGGCCGTTCGCCGGCTCGTCGAGGATCAACACCCGGGGGTCGCCGAGCAGCGCCTGCGCCAGGCCGAGCCGCTGACGCATGCCCAGCGAGTACGCCCGTACCCGACGCTTCGCCGCCACCGCGTTCAACCCGACCAGGTCGAGCTTCGCGGCGACCTCGCGCTTGTCCAAACCCATGGTGTACGCGGACAGCGTCAACGCCTCGCGGCCCGTGCGGCCCGCGTGCTGGGCGGAGGCGTCCAGCAGCACACCGACCTCCCGCCCCGGGTTGGGCAACTCCCGGTAGAGGTGCCCGGCAACGGTTGCGCGGCCTGCGGTCGGCGTGGTCAGCCCGCAGATCATGCGCATGGTGGTCGACTTGCCGGCCCCGTTGGGGCCGAGGAAGCCGGTGACGGTGCCGGGCTCGCACCGGAACGACACGTCGTCCACCGCCGGGTGCGGCCCGTACCGCTTGGTGAGGTTCTCCACGGTGATCATGCGGTCGAGCCTGCCCGCGCCGTCCGGTCATCCGCTGCGGCCACCGGTCGGCGCCGCAGCTACCTTGGTCGACGCCCGGGTCGAGACTTTGGTAGCTGGTTGTCCGGGCCGGTAGCTGCCTAGCATGGGCGCGTGACCAGCATCGCCGTGCCCGAGCACCCCTGGCTGCTGCCGGGGGAGCTGGTGGTGCCGGCGGAGCCCGAGCGCGCTCGTCCGCGTCGCACCACCCGTGACTGGGTGGTGGACAGCGTCGCATTCCTGATCAGCCTGCTCTGGGTGCTGTTCGCCACCGTCGACGGCCTGTCGCCCAACCCCGAGGCGGCGGTTCCGCTGCCGCACGACTGGATGGTCGGCGTGGACGCGCTGATCGGACTGGTGTGCTGCGGGCTGCTCTGGCTGCGCCGCCGGTGGCCGCTCGGGTTGGCGGTGCTCACCCTTCCGTTGAGCCTGTTCTCGCTGGCCGCCGCCATCCCGCTGTTGATCCTCTACTTCACCGTGGTGGTGCACCGGCGGACCGCTGTCGCGATCGCGATCACCGCCGCCGGCCTGGTCTGCAACCTGGTCTTCAGTTGGACGCGCCCGGACCCGAAGTGGCCGTACTGGCTCACCGTGGCGTGGGGTGTCGTGATCACTCTCGCCGTGTTGGCCTGGGGGATGTTCGTGCGGGCCCGGCGGCAGTTGATCGTTTCGCTGCGCGAACGCGCCGAGCGGGCCGAGGCCGAACAGCAGTTGCGGGTCGCCCAGGCCCGCCACCTCGAACGCACCCGCATCGCCCGGGAGATGCACGACGTGCTGGCCCACCGGATCTCCCTGCTCAGCCTGCACGCGGGAGCGCTGGAGTTCCGCCCCGACGCCCCGGCCGACGAGGTCGGGCGGGCGGCCGGGGTGATCCGAGCCAGCGCGCACGCCGCTCTGCAGGACCTGCGGGAGGTCATCGGGGTGCTCCGGGCCGAGGGCGACGGCGCCGGTGACGCGCCCGAGCCGCCCCAGCCCACCCTCGCCGACCTGCCGGCCCTGATCGACGAGTCGCGGACGGCCGGAGTGCGGGTCAACGTCAGCGACAGCGTGGGCCGGTCGGCGGAGGCGCCGGCGGCGCTGGGCCGGGCCGCCTACCGGATCGTGCAGGAGGGTCTGACCAACGCCCGCAAGCACGCGGCCGGCGCGGCCGTCACCGTGGACGTGACCGGTGGCCCGGGCGCCGGGCTGACCGTGGCGATCGCCAACCGGTGGCCGGTGGGCACTCCGGTCGGCGGCACGCTCCCGGGCGCGGGCACCGGCCTGGTCGGCATCAGCGAACGGGTCGCCCTGGCCGGCGGCCGGCTCGCCTACGGGCGGGACGACACCGGTGACTTCCGGCTGGCGGCCTGGCTGCCGTGGCCGGCGTGACCGCGCCGCCCGGCGGGCCCGGCTCTCCGGACGTGCCCAGCGCCCACGGCAGCCTCGGTTCGACCGGCGGGGCGGGGCCGGAGCCGGTGCGGGTGCTGATCGTGGACGACGACGCGCTGGTCCGGGCGGGGCTCTCGATGATCCTCGGCGGCCTGCCGGACCTGTTGGTGGTGGGCGAGGCGGCCGACGGCGGCGAGGTGCCCGCGGCGGTCGCCGCGTACGCCCCCGACGTGGTGTTGATGGACATCCGGATGCCCCGGGTGGACGGGCTGGCTGCCACCGAGGCGCTGCGCACGCAACCGCACCCGCCCGAGGTGCTGGTGCTCACCACCTTCGACGCCGACGAGCAGGTGCTCCGGGCGTTGCGCGCCGGAGCGGCCGGTTTCCTGCTCAAGGACACCCCGCCGGTGGACATCGTGCACGCGATACGCCGGGTCGCCGGGGGCGAGGCGATGCTCTCCCCGTCGGTGACGCGCACGTTGATCAACCACGTGACCGCCGCCAACCCGGGCCCGCCCGGCCCCGATCCGCGACGCGAACGGGCGCTGCGCCTGCTCGCCGCGCTCAGCGAGCGGGAACGGCAGGTCGCCATCGCCCTGGGTCGGGGCTACACCAACGCCGAGATCGCGGGGGAGTTGTTCATGAGCGTGGCGACGGTGAAGGCGTACGTCTCCCGGCTGCTGACCCGACTCGACCTCAACAACCGGGTCCAGGTGGCCCTGCTCGTGCACGACGCCGACCTCGTCTGAGCTTGCGACCTGGCTTGCGCCACTGTCATTGATACACTCATTTTTGAGTGTTCCAAAAATGACAGCATCAAGGGTGGTTCATGGACGGTTTCGTGGGACGAGAGCGAGAACTGGCCCTGCTCGACGGAATGCTCGCCCGGGTAGCTCGCGGTGGTCGTGCTGGTCGGCCGGGGCGGGCGCTGCTCATGCGCGGCCGGCGCCGGGTCGGCAAGTCCCGGCTCGTGGAGGAGTTCGTCGAGCGGGGTGAGGTCCCCCACCTCTTCTTCACCGCCTCCGCGCAGCCCTCTGCCGCCGCCGACCTCGCCCTCTTCGTGGAAGCGGCGGCCGCCTCCACGTTGCCCGAAGCCCACCTGCTGAGCGAGCAGCAGCCGCGGACCTGGGACGCCGCGCTCACCCTGCTCGCCGCCGCGTTGCCGGCCGATCGGCCGAGCGTCGTCGTCCTGGACGAGATGCCGTACCTCATCGCGAGCGATCCGGGTTTCGAGGGCACGCTGCAGAAGGTCTTCGACCGCGAGCTGTCCCGGCGGCCGGTCCTGCTGATCTGCGTCGGCTCGGACCTGGCCATGATGGAAGCCCTGAACGACTATGGTCGGCCGTTCCACCAGCGGGCCACCGAGATGGTCGTCCCTCCGCTGAGCCCGGCCGATGTCCGCGACATGCTCGACCTCTCCGCCGCCGACGCGTTCGACGCCTACCTGGTGTCCGGGGGTCTGCCGCTGATCCTCGACGAGTGGCCGACCGGTGCGTCGGTGCACGACTATCTGGCCGACGCGGTACGCGATCCGACCTCAGCCCTGCTGGTCAGCGGCGAACGCGCGCTCGCGGCGGAGTTTCCACCCCAGTCCCAGGCGGGTCTGGTGCTGCGGGCCATCGGCTCCGGTGAGCGGACCTTCACGCTGATCTCCCGTGCGGCGGGGGACCTACCGCAGGCGTCGCTGAACCGTGCCCTGGGTCTGCTGACCCAGAAGCGGGCCGTGGAGGTCACCGTCCCGCTGTCGACCAAGCCGTCACGGGAGACGAGGTATGCGGTGGCTGACCCGTACCTGCGTTTCTGGCTGTCGTTCCTGGGGCCCCACCTGGCCGAGATCGAGCGTGGGCGAGGTGACCTGACCCTGCAGCGGATCCTGCGATCGTGGACCTCCTGGCGGGGCCGGGCGATCGAGCCTGTCGTCCGCGAGACGATGCGCCGGCTGCCCGGAGACACGCTGCCGGCCGAAGCGTCGGCGATCGGCGGCTATTGGACGCGTACGAACGACCCGGAGATCGACATCGTCGGTGCCGATCGGGGCCCCGTCGCAGAGCGCATCTGCTTCGTCGGCTCGGTGAAGTGGCAGGAGAACCGTCCCTTCGATGCCCATGACCTGGGCCGACTACTTCTGCACCGGTCCCGGCTGCCCGGAGCGGACGAATCGGTACCGACCGTTGCCGTGTCGCGTAGCGGCACCGCCGTCGATGGGCTCCGTGTGCTGTCGCCGGAGGATCTGCTTACCGCGTACCGGAATTGAACCTTCGTCCGATGCCGGCCGTACCACTGCCCGAGGATGTCGGTGCGGTCAGTCCGCCGTACCGCTGCCGAGCTGCGGGAGGCCTGCCGTGCGTGTTGGTGAGCAGTCGACGGATCCCATCGACCAGGTGCTGGGTGAGGTGCCGATGCCGGCGCCACTGACCCCCGAGGATGTCCGGCTCGCGGTCCGGGCGGTGGTCGTACACACCGCCGAGGAGTGGCCGACCGGACCGTTGTGCCGCAACGACGGCGCGTCCTACCCGTGCCGCCTGCACCGCTGGGGGCGTCGGGTCCTGGAGGCGCACGGGCTCAACGAGCGGCAGATCGAGGCGCTGATCCGGCACGGCAACCCGTTCGTGCACGTGCCGTTCCCGTTCACCGCGACCGGGCCGTCGTCCGCGCGTCCCGCCGGCGTCCGGCCGGCCACGCCCGCCGGCTATCCGGCGCCGCCGCCCGGTCGGGCCGGACTGCCCTCGCGACACCAGGCCGCGCGGGCCACCCCCACGGGGTACGACCCGCGCCTGCCAGCCGCCCGGTGAGTCCCGGTGTCACCGCGCCGCGCTGGCCCCGGGCGAGCTGAGCGGCGTCACCCCACGGCCCGCTCGGCCCGCTCTGCCCGGGGCGACAGGGCGTCGGCCCGACGCGGAGGTTTCCCCACCGCGTCGGGCCGACGTCACGCCGACCGGCTGGTTCAGTCGTTGCCAGCGCCGATCCCACAGTCCGGCGCGGACCAGTTCGTCGTGTTCGAACTGCTGTCGCTGTTGTTCTCGCGCCGCGAGTCGACGTGCACGTGGTCGTCGTGGTCGGGATAGCCGGGTCCGTAGATCCCGCTGAAGCCGTGGTTACGGGCGTCCCGCGCGACCGTGCACAGGGACGACGTCCGTGAGGTGACGTCGGCCGCGTGGCCGTACAGGTGCTGGCTGTCCGACGCGCCGCCGACCTGGTTGTTGCAGGCACGGCTGCGGAAACCGCTGGTCACGTTCAGCGGCTTGTCGCCGAGGCTCTTGCGCAACGCCTCCAACTTCCACATGGTGCGCAGCGCGTTCTGCTTGGTCTGGGCCGCCGACAGCGGACCGCCGCTCCACCCGCTGCCCCCGCACCCGTTGTCCAGCTCGTTGTAGCTGAAGTGCGCGGGCGTGCAGTCGTTGTCCTGGAGTTGGTACAGCTTCGCGTACGTCTGCGGGCCGGCGATGCCGTCGGCGCGCAATCCGTACGCCTGCTGGAACCGCTTCACCGCGGCGGCGGTCTTCGGTCCGTAGCGGCCGTCGTTCTCGACGATGTCCCGATAGCCGGCCCAGCCGGCGACCCGGATCTGCAGCTGACGGACGTCGTCGCCCGAGCGCCCCTGGTAGAGGTTGCGGTTCCAGGTGTAACAGCCGTCCGCGTACGCTGCCGGCGCGGCGACCACCGAGGCGATCGCTGCCCCGGGCAACGCCAGGGCGAAAGCGACAGCAACTCGCTTCAAGGTGTTTACGCGCACAGAAGTCCTCCCGATAGGAGAGCGAATGGGGTGGCTCGGGGACATCGACCGGGACGTCCCGCGATTTCCACCATCGCACTGATCAGTGCGGTTGGCGGCAATAACGAGAATTGTCCTCACGATTGGCCCGTTCCTGGGCACCGCCTGTGAATTCGGCTGATTTGCGAAACAGCCATTTCCCCCGATCGGCCCGGGAAAGCGGGAACGGCACCGAACGTCGCATTCCGGCGCACCCAGGGTGATGTTCCTCCTCCCTGGGAGGGCGGTAACGTCAGGCCCGGGCGGCGAACTGGCGGAGGTGCACGTGGCACGCGGTGGCGTCTTCTGTGTCGAGGGTCAGTGGCACCGTGACCTCAACGAACGCGGTTCCGTGCTGCCCACGCTCGAACTGCTGGAACGACTCGGCAAGATCCGCTTCATCCACAAGGACGCCGCCACCCGCGACGAGTTGTTCTACTTCCTGGACCGCTGGCTGCTCAAGCAGTACGCCGACCACCGCGTCGGCTTCTTCGCCATGCACGGTGAGCCGAGCCGGCTCTGCCTCACCGACTGGCAGTCGGTGGAGCTGAACGAGGTGGCCGAGTTGATGGCCGGCCGCTGCGAGGGGCGGCGGCTCTACTTCGGCAGCTGCTCGGTGCTGCGCGCGTCGGACGCGGTGCTGCGCGAGTTCCTGGAGGTCACCGGCGCCGCCCTGATCTGCGGTTTCACCCGGGACGTCGACTGGGTTGAATCGGCCGCCTTCGAAACCGTCCTGCTCGACGTGCTGGCCAACGGGCAACGGCACAACGCCGCCGAACTGCGGATGGGCTCGGCGCACTGGGCGCCACTCGCCTCGTACCTCGGCTTTCGGGTGATATATGCCAACGGCCGGGCGTGGCGCCCGGCCGGCCGGCCCCGCGTGCCCACCCAGGCGGTGCACCGGGCGGCCGCCGACCCCCGCTGACCCCCACCGCCCGCGGGCCCGCCGCCGGCCTGGTAGGAACGAGTGATGGCACGCAGCATCGCGAAGAACACCCGGGTCGACCGGGACACCCTGCTCGATTTCCTCCGACCGCGACACCGTGTCGTGCTGATGACCACCCGGGCCGACGGCCGGCCGCAGTCCTCCCCGGTCTCCGCCGGCATCGACGGCGAGGGTCGGCTGGTGGTGTCCACGTACCCCGAGCGGGCGAAGGTGACGAACATCCGTCGCGATCCCCGGGTCTCGGCGTGCGTTCTCTCCGACGACTGGAACGGCCCGTGGGTGCAGATCGACGGCACGGCCGAGGTGCTGGACCTGCCCGAGGCGCTGGAGCCGTTGGTCGAGTACTTCCGCAGCATCTCCGGCGAGCACCCGGACTGGGACGACTACCGGGCGGCGATGGTGCGCCAGGGCAAGTCGCTGATCCGGGTGACCATCGACGCCTGGGGTCCGATCGCCACCGGCGGTTTCCCGGCCCGCCTGGGCGACTGACCGCCCGCTTGAACCGACCGCTGAGGGCCGAGCCGTCCGCCGATCGTCGCGCTGGTCAGTACGCGGCGGTGAAGCGCGTGTTCAGGTACCGGGGCTGCTCGATCTCGTCGACGATCGCGACCGCGAGGTCCTCGTAGGTCAGCACCGACCGGCCCTGGTCATCGGTGACCGGCTCGTCGGTGCCCGTGCGGTAGTGCCCGGTGCGGTCGCCGGGATGGAACTCCAGCGGCGGCGGCGAGACGTAGGTCCAGCGCACCCCGTCGGCGGAGCTGCGGTAGTAGTCGAGAGCGTCGGCCTGGCCCATCGCCGAGTCCCGGTACTGCTCGGGGAAGTCCGGCTCGTCGAGGAAGCGGGTGCCGCGCGGGGTGAGCAGGGTGGACCCGCCACCCAGATGGATGATCCGGGGCGCGGCCGGCATGGGCCGCAGGGTGGTCACCAGGGTCTCGGCGGCCGTGCGCCAGAGCCCGCGCTCGCCGCCGCCGATGGCCACCACCAGCGCGTCCGCGTCCGGCGCCAACTCCCGGACACTGCGTTCGCTGGTGGCGTCGCCGGTGACCGTCCGCACCCCGTCCGGCAGGTACGAGGTCGCCTCCGGGCGACGGACCGCGGCGATCACCCGGTGTCCCCGGTCGACGGCCTCGGCGGCGATCCGCGACCCGGCGGTGCCGCCCGCGCCAAACACGACGATGGTGCTCACCAGCCCAGGCTAGGGCCGGCTCGCCCCGGAGATGCCGTTATGACGAACCCGGTCGGGCGTTCAGGGGAGCGGCCGACTGGCGTGCGTCCACTACGGTGAGCCGAACAAGATCCATTGACTGAACGGGGAATCCATGAAGCACCTCTCCGCCCGCCGGCTGCTCGCCTGGACGATGCCTGCCACCCTGGCGCTCGCCGTCGTCCCGGCCCTGCCGGCCCAGGCCGCGCCGGTCAACACGCCGACCACCGCCGTCGCCGGCACGGTCGACAAGGACCTCAACGGTGACGGCGTACCGGACCTGGTGACCGCCGGCGGCACCACGACGGGCCTCGACTCCGGCGTCTGGACGGCGCGGGGCCGGATCAACGCGACCACCGGCGTCGGTACCGGCCGGGTGAAGGTCCCAGCGGTGAACATCGGCATCTACGGCAATGGCGTCACCGGGAACGAATCGCCGGCCGACTTCGACGGCGCCCAGATGATCACCGGCACCTTCTGGGGCACCGCGAACCAGGACTTCCTGGCCTACTACCCGGGTGGCGACAACGCCGGTGGCGGCGTCATCATCAAGGGTCTCGGCGACGGCACGATGGCCAAGCCCTACAACGCCAATGTCGGTCTCACGCGCGATCTCATGCTCGACGAGTACGGCAACGCTCCGATCCAGCTCATCAACGGGTACGTGGCGGACGGTGCCGGCGACTACATCCCTGACCTGGTCGGGATCGTCGGCGACACGACGAACGGCTACCGACTGGCCTACTACCCGAACGCCTGGGCGGCGGGCCTCTACTTCCGGGTGGCGTTGAACACCGCCACCCCGACCGGCGGCAGCGACTGGCAGAACTGGACCCTGGCCAGCACCGAGTTGGCTTCGGGCGTGGCCCTGGTCCTGCGCAACGCCACGACCGGCGACCTGTACCTGTGGCAGGGCGTGACGATGACCGACAACGGCGACGGGACCGGCGCGCTCGCCTACAGCCAGTACCGGCTCGCCTCGGGCTGGAACACCGGCGTGGCGATCAGCAGCCTCCTCGCCGCCGACATGAACGCCGACGGTGTGGCCGACCTGTGGGCCGTGTTCCCCGACGGCAGCGTGCAGGCGTACCTGATTTCGAACCTCTCCGTCAGCAAGCCGGCGAAGATCCGCGCGATCCAGCCGCAGCAGCTCGGCTGAGCTGCGGTGCGGGGTCCGTCAGCCGTGGGCGACGGACCCCGCCCCCTCAGTCGACGAGTGCGGCGTAGACGAGCTGGCGCAGCTGGGAGCGGAGGGGATGGGTGCTCGACGGCAGGAGCTGGGTGAAGAGCATCGCGGTGATCTCCTCGGTCGGGTCCACCCAGAAGGCGGTGCTGGCGACCCCGCCCCAGTAGTACTCGCCGACGCTGCTCGGCACCCGGCTCGGAATCGGGTCCTCGACGACCGCGAAGCCGAGGCCGAAGCCGACCCCGTCCAGGGTGCTCTCGGCGAAGCCGCCGGTGGACAGGGTGCCCAGGTCCTGCCCGCCGGGCAGGTGGTTGCGGGCCATGAAACGCACCGTGCGCGGCCCGAGCAGACGTACGCCGTCCAAGTCGCCGACGCGCAGCAGCATCTGGGTGAAGCGGTGGTAGTCGGCGGCGCTGGAGATCAGGCCGCCGCCACCGGAGAGCAGGTCGGGCTTGTGGTGCGCCAGAGCGCCGAGCCGGTCGTAGCGGAACGCCTGCCCGGTGCGCGGATCCGGCGCGTAGAGCGCGGCCAGCCGCTCGGCCTCGTCGCCCTCCACCCACCAGCGGGTGTCCGTCATGCCCAGCGGGGCGAAGATCCGGTCGGCGAAGAAGGCGTCGAGGCTCTGCCCGGAGACCACCTCGACCAGCCGACCGAGCACGTCGGTGGCGACCGAGTAACCCCAGGCCGTGCCGGGCTCGAAGAGCAGGGGGAACTCGGCGAAGGCCGCGCAGGCCGTGGCCAGGTCGACGCCCGCCGGCGGATACATGTCGTAGCCGGCGGCCCGGTAGAGCCCGTCGACCACCGACGTCTGCATGAAGCCGTACGTCAGGCCGGACGTGTGGGTGAGCAAATGCCAGACCCGGATCGGCTCGGTCGCCGGCACCGTGTACGGCTTGAGCGTCGAACCCTTCGAGTAGACCCGCAGGTCGGCGAACTCGGGCAGCCAGCGGCTGATCTCGTCGGTCAGCTCGAAGCGGCCCTCCTCCCACAGCATCATCGCCGCGACCGAGGTGATCGGCTTGGTCATCGAGTAGATGCGCCAGAGCGTGTCCGCCCCGACCGGCGCACCCGACTCGCGGTCCCGCAGGCCGTACGTCGAGGAGTGCGCCACCTCGCCGCGGCGGGTGACCACCACCTGCCAGCCGGCGAGCCGGCCGTCGTCTACGTACCTGCCGAAGTGTTCGTCGATCCGGGCCAGCCGTTCCGGGTCGAAGCCGATCTCATCCGGGTCCTTGCTCCGCGCCACACTCACGCCGCCGAAACTACTCGCCGGTACGCCGCTACCGGAAGGGGCGGCTCCCCGGTGGTGTCGGTCGGCGGCACTAGCCTGGCCGAATGCCGGAGTTGACCGAGGACGTGACCTTCCGCAACGAGGACTGGTACGGCGAGGAGTTGGCCGACCGCCACTTCGTTGCCTGCGAGTTCTTCGACGTGGACCTGACCGAGGCGGTCACCCGGGGCGCGGTCTTCACGGGATGCACGTTCGGCAACGTGCGGTTCAACGCGTCCCGGCACCTCGACTCCGCGTTCACCCGCTGCGTCTTCAAGCGCTGCAACTTCTTCGAGGCCGAGTTCACCGGTTGCAAGCTGGTGGGCAGCACCTTCGTCCAGTGCGAGCTGCGCCCGTTGCGCGTCGACGGCGGCGACTGGTCATTCGTCGCGCTACCTGGCGCGGACCTGCGCGCCGTCCGGTTGAGCGACGTGCGGATGCGCGAGGCCGACCTGACCGGCGCGAACCTCACCGGGGCCACCGTGACCGGCGTCGACCTCTCCGGAGCGCAACTTCAGCGCTGCCGCCTCGGCGGCGCCGACCTGCGGCGCAGTGATCTCACCGCGCTCGACCCGACCTCGGTCGAGCGGGCCGGCGCGCTCGTGGACGCCGAGCAGGCTCTCGTCATCGCGCAGGCGCTCGGCTTCCGCATCGGCTGACCCGGGGTGACCACCGGACGGTGAGACGGCCGTCCCATACCGTCCCGATCCGGACTGGACACGTCATGCTGTCCCGATTTAGCGTGTCGACCACGCCGGTGCAATCGTGAACGACCCACAGTGGACGGTCGATCCGTCACGTGCGGTGGCGGTCGGGCGGCAACGTGGAGGAGTCGGTGGCGGACGAGGACCGTACGCGGGATGGTTCGCGGGCCGGGGACGAGCCGGCCGCGCGACCCGCGTCGCACCGGCCGCGATCCGCCGCGGCTGGACTGGGTCACCGAGCGCTGCGCCGGCTCGCCCGCGCCCGGCAGCGGCGACGTTGGGCCCTGGAAGGGGTCGGCGCGGTCGTCTGCCTCGTGGTGCTCGTGGCGTACCTCGGTTCGCGGTCCGGCCCGGATTCGGGCGACGCGACGGTCGGCGGCCCGGGCGGCGTGCCCGCCGGCGCCGCCCGTCCGACGGGCCTGCCGGGCGCGGACGGACGTACCGGCGAGGCCGGCCCGGCGCTGCCGGGTCTGCGGCCCCGGCAGCGGCCACCCTCGCCCGAGCCGACGCCGTCGACCAGCCCTCCCGCCCCCGAGTCGGAGAAGCCGGCCGCGTCGCTGCTGTCGGTGACCCGCGCCGAGGTGCCCGCCGAGGTCGACCTGACCGCCGTGGGCACCCGGGACTGGATGCACTGGGGGCCGGGCGGCGGCAACTCGACGGTCCGCAAGCAGTCCGGCTCCGGGGAGATCGTCGACGGGGGCGGAAAGGGGCGCCGGATCGGCTGGGACGGCAACCAGGAGGTCGTCCGCTGGTCCGACGGCGCGCCCGACCGTTGGGACCGGGGCACCTCCGACGGTGTCTACACCTGCGGCGTGGGCAACGGGTTCAGCCTGACGGTCGTCGGCAGCGGTGCGCCGCGCACGGTCCAGGTGTACGCCGGAATCTGGATGGCGCGCGGCCGGCTCGACGTGCGGTTGTCGACGGGCGGGCCGGTCAGCACCCTCCGCCTGGAGGACCCGTACACCAGTCAGAGCGCCCAGTTCGTCATCCGGTTCGCGGCGCCGAAGGACGCCCGGCTGGTGGTGAGCTGGACGGTCGAGAAGGTCTACACCGAGCACTGCGGGAACGTCGGCCTCCAAGCCGTCGCGCTGCGCTGAGCGGGACAGTTTGTCCGTCGCCCTCCGTCGGTGACGACGTAACTTTCTGCTGTCCCCGTTCACGTTCCACTGTGGAGGCAGCGCAGATGAGCAGCAGTACCGCCCACCGCGTCCGTCCTGCCGTCTCTCCCGGCGTCGACGAGCCGGAGGTGCTCCGCGACATCCCCCTGCCGCCGTACGTGACGGGCGAGGATGCCCAGTTCGCGGTACGCGCGGTGGTGGTACACGCGCCCCGGCGCTGGTCCGGTGGGGTGGTCTGTCGCAACGACGCCAGCCCCCACCCGTGCCGGCTGCACCGGTGGGGCACCCGGGTGTTGACGCTCCGCGGCCTGCACGCCGCCGAGATCGCCGCGCTCATCGAGCGCGGCGACCCCGCGGCGGTACCCCCCACACCGAAGCGACCCGCCTGACCTGCGTGCTGATCAGCAGGTGATCGGCTTCACCCAGGAGCACTCCACGCCCTCCGGCGTACGCGGAGCCTGGGGCACCTCGGGCGCTGCGACCCGGGCCGCGCTCGCGCCGTCCTCGCGATGGCTGGCCAACGTCACCGCGATCTGGTCCTCCAGCGCCTTCACCGACGCCGTCAGGTAGTTGTTGAGCAGGATGGAGAACGCGAGCAGGTGGCCGTCGGCGCTGGTGACGTAGCCGGACAGCGCCGATACACCGGTCAGGCTGCCGGTCTTGGCGTGGACGTTGCCCGCCGCCGGGGTACCGGCCATCCGGCTGCGCAGCGTGCCGCCGACGAACCGCTCCGGTTGCCCCGCGATGGGCAGCGCCGCGTACCAGGTGGGGAACCAGGGCTGGGCTCGCACGGCGGCCAGGAGGTCGACGAACTCCGCCGCTGGCACCAGGTCGCGGCGGGACAGGCCCGAGCCGTCGCGCTGGCGCAGCGTTCCGGTGTCCATTCCGGTGTCGGCGACGTACTCGCTGATCCCGGTGAGACCGGCGGACCAGGTGCCGGTGCCGGAGAGCACCCGGCCGATCTCCTTGGTCAGCACCTCGGCGTGCCCGTTGTTGGAGAGCTTGAGGAAGGGTGTCATCAGCTCACCCAGGCTCATCGAGTCGTGTCTGGCCACCGGGTTGGCCGTCTCCGGCGTGGGCTCGCCGAGTACGGTCCGGCCGAGCACCCGTACGCCGTGCCGGCGCAGTGCCGCCCGGAAGACCTCGGCCGCGAGCCCGGTGGGCTCCCAGACGGTCACCCAGTCGCTGGTGGGCTCGTCGCCGACGGCGATCTGGCCGGTCACCACGACCGTGTTGTCGCCGTGCGCACGCTCGATGGAGATCGAGGTCTCGCCCTCGCTGACCGTCTCGGCCCGGTTGTCGATGCGGACATAGCTGGTGGGTGGTGTGGTGGTGACCACCGGCCGGGCGCCGGCCCGGTCGGCGGGCGCGGCGTGCACGATCACGGTGCCCGCGTCGTAGTCGGTGTCCGGGGCGACCGTCAGCGCGGAGACCTGCGCCGCGTAGTAGTAGGGCTCGTCGTCCCACGTCCAGTCCGGGCCCAACCGGGCGCGGTCGTAGCGGGTGTCGTCGGCCACCAGGTTGCCGGTGACGACCCGGACACCGGCGGCGGCGACCTGCGCGGCGAGCGCGTCGTAGTCGGCCGCCAACATGGTCGGATCGCCGCCGCCGCGCAGGTACAGATTGCCGGAGAGCAGCCCGCCGCGGCGCGGGCCGGTGGTCTGCACGTCGGTGCGGAAGTGGTGGCCCGGCCCGAGCAGTCCCAGGGCGGCGGTCGAGGTCAGCAGCTTGGTGTTGGAGGCCGGGATCAGCCGCCGGTCACCGTTGCGGTCGTAGAGGGTCTGCCCGGTGCTGGTGTCGACGACGACCACCGACGTCTGCGCGCCGGCCAGCCGGCTGTCGGCGAGGATCGCGTCGATGGTGGCGCGCAGTCGGGTCGTCGCGGGGGTGGGCGACTCGGCGGTGGCGCCGGACGCGCCCACGGTGGCCACGGTGGCGACCAGCGCGAGCAGGGCGACGGCGCGCGGAAAGAGACGACGATGCATGCGCCGATGCTGCCATGAAGATAATCGCCGGAGAAGACTCTCCTGCGAAGGTTATTGCCCTTCGTGATGTCCCGGGCGGCCGAGCGCCCGTTCGTGGCCGCCCCAGTAGTGCCGTTGCCCGCCCATCACCAGCGGTGCCACCAACGCGGCGAGCGCCCCGCCGAGCAGCGGAAAGACGATGAACACCCAGAGTTGGCGGAGCGCCACCCCGCCCTCGAAGACGGCCGGGCCGAAGGCGCGGGCCGGGTTGACCGCCGCGCCGGTCAGCGTCACGCCGACGAGTTGGGTCGTGGCCAGGGCCAGACCGATGGCAACCCCCGCGATGCCGGGGTTCTCGCTGCGACTGGTCACCACGAGCACGACCAGGACGAAGAGGAAGGTCAGCACGATCTCCAGTACGGCCGCGCCACCCCGGTTGATGTGCGCGCCGTACCCGTTCGAGCCCAGCGCCCCGGTCTGGTCCGCGACGTCACCCCACCGGGTCAGTGCCCAGAGTAGGAAGCCGGCCACGGTCGCCCCGGCGAACTGCGCGATCCAGTAGGCCACAGCGCCGATCACCGAGATCTTGCCGGAGAGCAGGACGCCGAGCGTCACCGCCGGATTGACGTGACTGCCGGAGAGCGGGCCGATCGTGTAGACGAGGGCCAGCATGACGAACCCGAAGGCCAGCGCGACGACCACCACGCCGCCCTGGACCCGCCCGGCGACGGCGGCGCCCACGCCGAAGAAGACCAGCAGCAGCGTGCCGAGGAATTCGGCAGCCGCACGGCGGGCGTCATCCATCATTTACTCAGCGTAAGGATAGTTCCGCGCGCTGGTGGGCAAAACAGCGCCGTGACCAGCGCGGAAGCGAGAGCGGGACTGATCCGGCTCTATTTGACGTATCGCTCGGTAGCGGGCACCGTGGGCTGGGAAGGGGCCCGTCAGCCGCCCCTATTCGACGCGACGGCGATGACCGTCCGTATCTCCCGTCGCCTCCCACGCGTGCTCGTACGCGGGCCGTTCGTCCGCCTCTGCGCGAGAAGCGACCGCGAGCCGAGAAACCACGAGGAGTTCCACCAATGCTCACCATGACCGACAACGCCGTGCTCGTCATCCGTGACCTCGCCAACCAGCAGGACGTGGCCCAGGACGGTGGCGTGCGGATCGCCGCCGACACCGACGCCGGATCGCTCACCGTGGAGCTGGTGCCCGAGCCGGAGCAGGGTGACCAGGTCGTCGACAACCAGGGCGCGCGGATCTTCCTCGACCCGGACGCCGCCGAACTGCTCGGCGACGCCTCGGTGGACGCCACCGTCGACGACGAGGGCATCATCCAGTTCGGTTTCACCGAGAAGCAGTAGGGGCTCTCACCGGGGCGGTCGCCCACGCTGCGGTGGCCCCGGCCGGGAGTCCCAACCCGACCGGTGGGGGTCGTCGGGTCGCAGCAGTGCGGCGAGCACGTGCGCCAGATGGTGCGACGTGCTCCACGCCGTCCAGTTGGCGGCGGAGCCGGCCCCGGCTCCTCGCCGTGCGCGGCGGAGCAGCTCGTGGTCGCCCCAGGAGAACGCCGCGCCGACGCCCGACCAGTGCGGTGCCGTCACCAGCGTTCGGCACAGGTCGGCGAAGCGGTCGTCGCCCCGGCCGCCCCGGCGCGACCAGCGGTAGACCCACCAGCCGTCGTCGGCGGTGTACCGCACGGTGGGTAGCCGGTCGCCGGGGTCTCCCGAGTCGGGCAGCGCCGAACCGACGCCGTAGTCGCCGTAGTCGACTCCGACGTCGGCCAGCCGCTGCCAGAGCTGCCAGTCCCAGCGTTCCAGCCGGACCGGCTCGTCGGTGGGCAGCCGGGACAGCGTCGGCGGCATGCCGCCCGCCGCCACCGTCGCCGAGCGCCAGGCGTGGCGACGGGCCCAGTCCAGCAGCCGCCGAATCCGGGGCTCCGCCACCCGTACGTCCGCCGGACAGCAGACGTCACCCGCGTCCACCAGCAGGTCGCACTCCTCCGGCGCGAGGCCGGTGTACCGCCAGATCCGCTCGACGGCGGTCGTGTCCGCGTCCGGGCCCGCCCGGTCGTGCGCGGCCCGCACCCGGACCAGCGCCCGCCGGGCGTACGCCCGGGCTGCCGCGCCGTGCGCGACGAGCCGCCGCTCACTCTCCGCGAGGGCGATGACGGGCATCAGCGGTACGCCCCACCGGATCAGCTCGGTGTCGACCGAGTCGGGCTGTGCGGTCACGTCGACGGCCGGCAGCAGGCCGACCGGTAGTCGGCGCAGGCCGTCCCTCGTGGAACGGTCGACGGCGTCGACCTCCAGGATCGGCGCGACCAGTGGGGCGGCCGCGGGATCGAGGTGGGTCAGGGCTTCCAGCTCGCCGCGTCGGCGGCTGGCGAGGATGGGGCGGTAGACCGGCGCCACTGCCCGGCCCCCGTGGGCGGGCACCATACTTCAATCTAGTCAGGCATTCGCATGCCTCCACACTTTCTGGTACCGAAAATCCGCTGTCTGGCTGTCGGTTCGGCGACTACGATCGCCCGATGTCCGCGTCGCCGTACCGTTACCGCTCCACCGACGAGGACAGCGCCCGCTGGGTCGGCTTCGGATTCCGCGATGGCGACATCGTGATCAGCACCCGCTCCAAGAGCGGCACCACCTGGATGCAGATGATCTGCGCGCTGCTGGTGCTGGGCACTCCGGAGCTGCCGGCGCCGCTGTCCGAGTTGTCGCCCTGGCTGGACTGGTTGGGCGAGCCGCGGGACGTGGTGTACGAGCGGTTGGCCGCGCAGCCGCACCGCCGGTTCATCAAGACGCACACCCCGCTGGACGGGGTACCGCTCGATCCCCGGGCGCACTACGTGGTGGTGGCGCGGCATCCACTGGACATGGCCGTCTCCCTCTACCACCAGGCGGGAAACCTGGACCGGAACCGAGTCGCGGAGCTGACCGGCCAACCCGCGCCGGCGGGACCGCCGCGTGACCGTCCATCGCTCGGGCAGTGGCTGGCGAGCTGGGTCGACCACGAGGTCGACCCGCGCGTCGAGCTGGACTCGCTGCCCGGGGTGTTCTGGCACCTGCGCGACGCCTGGGCCCGCCGGCACGAGCCGAACGTCGCGCTGGTGCACTACGACGACCTCCGCGCCGACCTGGGCACACAGATGCGACTGCTGGCCGACCGCTGGGGTGTCGAGGTGCCCGCCGGACGGTGGCCCGCGTTGGTCGAGGCGGCCACGTTCGACCGGATGCGCGAGCGCGCCGACCAACTCGCCCCGGACACGCTCGGCGTGTTGCGGAACCGCCAGGCCTTCTTCCGTCGCGGCGGCTCGGGGCAGGGGCGTGACCTGCTCGACTCGGCCGCGCTGGCCCGCTACGAGCGGCGGGCGCGGGCGCTGACCCCGCCCGACCTGCTCGCCTGGCTGCACCGCGACACCTGAGACGTACGGGAACGAGCGCGCGGCGCCGCTGCGTTCGTGGTCGCAACGTCGCCGCGCTCTGGCCGTCTCCCACCACCGCAGCCGTTCGGCGGTACGCCAGCGGGGACCTGGCTCGACCGGCCGTTCGCGCCGGTCAGCGTTGTCGATCCCCGGTCGGCGCGGATCCAAACCTGCCGACCGTGGGGAATTCCACCATCTGTCAGTCCCGGCGTGACGCGTGACCGAACGGGGTATGAGCGGGCCATGGAGCATTTCACGATCGCGACCGTCGCCGAGAAGAGCCCGGACTTCCGGCGGGTGCTGTGGACTGGCGAGCACACCCAGTTGGTGATCATGACGATTCCGCCGGGCGGGGAGATCGGTGAGGAGGTGCACGAGGGCATCGACCAGATCCTGACGTTCGTCAGCGGGACGGGCGAGGCCCGGGTCGCCGGCGAGAAGCGGGAGGTCGTCGCGGGTGACCTGGTCGTCGTCCCGTCCGGCACGAAGCACAACTTCGTCAACACCGGTCCGAATCCGCTCGTGCTCTACACCGTCTACGGCCCTCCGGAGCACGCCGACCAGGCGGTGCACCACACCAAGGAGGAGGCGGACCGGGCCGAGGAGGCCGGCGAGGACGAACCGCCGACCGCGTGACGGCGTTGGCCTGAATCGGGCCGATCCGGGTACGCGCGGCTGGTGACGCAGCCGCCGATCTCCGACTACGGGTTCCTCTCGGACTCCCGTTCCGGAGCGCTGGTCGGTGTCGACGGCTCGATCGACTGGTGGTGTCCGCACCGGTTCGACGGTGCCTCCGTCTTCGGTCGGCTGCTCGACCCGGACGGTGGGCACTTCCGGTTGGCGCCGGCCGACGCCGGTGGCCCTGGTTACCGGGTCGAGCGCGCCTACCGGCCGGACACGCTCATCCTGCGGACGGTGCACCACACGCCGCACGGCAGCGTGTCGGTGACGGACGCGCTCGCCGCCGAGCCCGGGGCCCGCGCGCACGAGTTGGGTGTGAACTCGCCCGCCGTACTCGTCCGCGTGGTCGAGGGCCTGTCCGGGCGGGTACGGATGGCGCTGGACTTCGCCCCCCGCCCGGAGTACGGCCTGCTCACGCCGTACCTGCACGAGCAGCCCGACGGCGCGGTGGTGGCCGATGCCGGCCCGGTGGTGCTGGTGCTGCGGGCCGGGGGGATGCCGCTGCGGGCGAGCCGGGACCGGGTGACCCACGAGTTCGAGGTCTCCTCCGGTCAGGTGGTGGGGTTCGACGTGGCGTTCGGGCAGGCGTACGGCAAACCACCGGTCCAGATGGACCCGCTGGCCGCCCTCGCCGACACGACCCGGGCCTGGGAGGCGTTCCGGGACACGCACACGTACTCGGGCCGGTACCCGGAGCTGGTGCGGCACAGCGCGACCGTGCTGACCGGCCTCACGTACACCCGCAGTGGCGCGGTGGCGGCGGCGTTGACCAGCTCGTTGCCGGAGCAGATCGGCGGTGACCGCAACTACGACTACCGGTACTCCTGGTTGCGGGACTTCTCGCTGACGATGCGGGCGCTCTGGGTGGCCGCCTGTCCGGACGAG
Source organism: Micromonospora sp. CA-246542 (assembly GCF_050942905.1). NCBI lineage: Bacteria > Bacillati > Actinomycetota > Actinomycetes > Micromonosporales > Micromonosporaceae > Micromonospora > Micromonospora sp. CA-246542. Next base: position 1,271,076 of record NZ_CP192040.1, read on the forward strand.
GCGTCGCGGCTGTTCGCCTGGGCGGCCCGCTCGATCGGTCAGTTCGGCGACGAGCCGGTGCCGGTGCTCTTCGGGTTGGAGGGCGAGCGTGACATCTCCGAGCACCACTGCACCCACCTGCGCGGATACCACGACAGTCGCCCGGTGCGCGTCGGCAACGACGCCTGGAAGCAGCGGCAGCTCGACGTGCCGGGTGAGGTGCTGTCGGCGGTGTGGCGGCTGCGCGACTACCTCGGCACGACGTTCGAGTCGGAGCTGCGGGAGATGGTCCTCGGCCTGACCGAGCAGGTGGCCGCGACCTGGCACCTGCCGGACCGGGGCATCTGGGAGACCCGGGACGACGAGCGGCACTACCTCTCCTCGAAGGTCTCCTGCTGGTTGGCCATGGATCGGGCGGTGGGGCTCGCCGACCGGCTCGGTGAGCGGGCCGACCCACGCCGTTGGATCGGCATCCGCGACGAGATCCGTGAGACGGTGCTGCGCGAAGGCTGGAACGACCGGATCGGCGCGTTCACCGGCTCGTTCGGCTCGGCCGAGCTGGACGCCTCGGTGCTCGCCCTGCCGGTGGCGCACTTCCTGCCGGCGACCGATCCCCGGATGCGCTCGACCATCGCCATGGTGGAGCGTGAGTTGGGCACGGAGGACGGCCTCGTCCGGCGCTGGACGACCGACCCGGCCGGCTTCCTGCTGTGTTCGTTCTGGCTGGTGGAGTGTCTGGCGATGGCGGGTGAGCCGCGGCGGGCCGAGGAATTGTTCGAGCGCGTGGTGGGTCGCTCCAACGACGTGGGCCTGTTCAGCGAGCAGATCGACCTGACCACCGGGGCGCAGCTCGGCAACATGCCGCAGGCGCTCTCCCACATCGGGCTGATCAACGCGGCCTGGCGGCTGACCGAGCCGAACAGCTTCTGATTCCGGCGCCGAAATCCTGCAACAGACCTGCAAGCGTCAGGCATTGACGCTGATATGTGCGTAGTCCTAGCCTCGGAGAGACGGGAAAGCCCTTTCCCACGGCTTTCATCCCGCTTCACCCCGCTGTCGGATCCGGGCGTCCGACGGGGCACACCGATCCCGCTCTCGCGTCAGCGCGCCGTGCCGGCACGTCTCCGCGTGTCCGCGTCCCGGGATCACCACCACCCGCGTCAAGGAGGACAACCGTGCACAGGAGACGACGACCACTGGTGCTGGCGGTGTGCGCCGGCGTGACCGTGGCGGCCCTCGCCGCCAGCATGACCTCGGCCTTCGCGGCCACCATCTTCACCGACACCTTCAGCGACGGCGACGCCTCCGGCTGGTCCAAGTCCGGTGGCACCTGGGCGGTCGACGGCGCGGGGGTGTTCCAGCAGTCCAACGCGGGCAGCGAACTGGCCCGGCAGTTCGCCGGCGACACCGGGTGGACCGACTACGCCGTGCAGGCCCGCGTCCGGCCGGGGAGCTTCGGCTCGTCCAGCGCCCTGGTCGGGCTCGCCGCCCGCTCCACCAGCAGCACCAGGATGTATCGCCTCGCCCTGCTCGGCTCCGGCCGGGCCGAACTCCAGGCCGTCAACGGCAGCAGCGTCACGGCGATCGGCTCGGCCCCGCTCGGCGTCACCACCGGCACCTGGTACACCCTGCGCGTCGAGGTCAACGGCAGCACCATCCGGGGCTTCGTCAACGGCGCGCAGATCGCCTCCGGCAGCAACAGCCTGGCCGGCGCCGGGCGGATCGGCCTGGTCACCGCGTACGCCAGCGGCGGCTTCGACGACGTGGTCGTCGACTCCTCCGGCGGCGGCACCCCGACCACACCGCCGGCCACCAGCACGCCGCCCACGACGTCGAGCCCGACCGCCCCGCCACCCTCCGGGTGGCCGACGCCGACCAGCAGCCAGAAGGTGGACGCGACGATCCCGGTGTCCGGCACCTTCGACGGAGGGCTGAGGCGCTACTACGGCATCGGCGACGGTGGGCAGAGCGAGAGCCAGGACCCGATGTTCGAGCTGGCCGCCGGTGCCACCCTGCGCAACGTGATCATCGGCACGCCGGCCGGTGACGGCGTGCACTGCGAGGGCGACTGCACCCTGGTCAACGTCTGGTGGGAGGACGTGGGCGAGGACGCGGCCACCTTCCGGGGCGGCACCACGTACACGGTCGACGGCGGCGGCGCGCGGTCCGCCAGCGACAAGGTCTTCCAGCACAACGGCCCGGGCACGGTCCACATCAGGAACTTCCAAGTGGAGAACGCCGGGAAGCTCTACCGCGCCTGCGGCAACTGCTCCACCTCGTACCAGCGGCACGTGGTGATCGACAACGTGGTCGTCCGCGACACCGACACGATCGCCGGCATCAACACCAACTGGGGCGACACCGCCCGCTTCAGCCGCGTCACCATCGTCGGCGACCCGGACCGGGAGACCTCGATCTGCGTCAAGTACAAGGGCGTACCCAAGGGCAGCGAACCGACCAAGATCGGCGAGGGCGCCGACGGCGTCAACTGCCTCTACTCGCCGTCCGACATCGCCTACCGGTAGGCGCGGCACGCCGGCATCCCGCGCCACGCGGGATGCCGGCTCAGGCCAGCACGGGTACGCCGGAGACGTCGATCGTCTCCGGATACTTCAGGCCCGCGCCGGTGTTGAGCACCACCACCCGTTCCCCGGCCCGGATCCAGCCACCGGCGCGTAGCTGGCGTGCCGCCGTCAGGCAGGCCGCGCCCTCCGGGCAGAGCAGCAGCCCCTCCCGGGCCGCGAAGTCCCGCAGGTCGGTCAGGATCTCGGCGTCGTCGACGGCGACGGCGGTGCCGGCGGACGCCCGCAACGCCGCCAGGATCAGCTCGTCACCCAGCGGCGACGGGACGGTGATGCCGAACGCCACCGTGTGCGCGTCCTCCCACGGGCGGGCCCGGGACTCACCGGCGGCGAAGGCCCGCACGATCGGCGCGCAGCCGGTCGACTGCACCGCCACGAGCCGGGGCAGCTTGTCGCCGACCCAGCCCAACTCGCGCATCTCGTGCAGCGCCTTGTGGATGCCGATGAGGCCGACCCCGCCACCCGTCGGATAGATGACCACGTCCGGCGCCTGCCAGCCGAGCTGCTCGACGATCTCGTACCCCATCGTCTTCTTGCCCTCGAGCCGGTAGGGCTCGCGCAGCGTGCCGGCGTCGAAGACCGCACCGTCCGACTCGGCGACCAGCTCGGCCACCCGTCGGCCCGCGTCGCTGATCAGCCCGTCCACCAGCCGCAGATCGGCGCCGGCGGCCACGCACTCGCGCCGGCAGATGGTCGGCGCCGCCAGCGGCATGACGATCGTGGCGCCCATTCCGGCGCGCGCCGCGTACGTCGCCCAGGCCGACCCGGCGTTGCCGTTGGTGGGCATCGCGATCCGCTTGACGCCCAGCTCGCGGGCCCGGCTCACGCCGACCGCCGCGCCCCGCGCCTTGAACGAGCCGGTGGGGATCAGCCCCTCGTCCTTGACCATCAGGTCCGCGATGCCGATCTCGGCGCCGTACGAGGGAGCGCGCAGCAGCGGCGTCCAGCCCTCGCCGAGCGTGGTGACGTGCCGGGGGTCGGCGACCGGCAGCAGCTCCCGGTAGCGCCACAGGTCGGCCGGGCGCAGCGGAAAGCGCTCCGGGGTGACCGCCTTCGCGACCGCCGGCAGGTCGTACCGGGCCAGCAGCGGCGAACCGCAGTCGCAGAGGTTCTGCACCTCGTCGGCGGCGTACTCGAGGCCGCAGCGCGGGCAGTCCAGGTGGGTCAGGTACACGTCGCTCCTCGCCGTCAGGCCGCGTCGACACTCAGCCAGCGCCGACTGCGTACCCCCGGCTCGTAGACCGAGTCGAGCCGCTTGGCGACGACACCGGGCAGCCCTTGCTCCCGCCCGGTGCGCAGGGCCTCGTCGCCGGCACCGGAGAACCACGGCGGAGTCTGCCAGTGCGTACCGGCCAACGCCAGCCCATCGAGCAGTTCGCGGCGTTGCGCGTACGGGACGTCGACGCTGCTCACGCCCTCCAACCACAGCAGGTCGACAAGAAGGAACTGCGCGCCGGCCGGCACCCGGCCCCCGCTGGTCGGGCGTGCCGGACGCACCCGGCCCGAGCCGTCGATGCGCACCAGCACGCCGTCGAGCACCGCCTCGGTCGGCGCCAGGGCCTCGGCCATCGCGCGCAGCCACGGGTACCCGCCGGTGATCTCCTCGTCGGTCTCGGAGAGCAGCCGTAACCGCCCGCCGGAGACGTACGCCACCGCGCGGACCCCGTCCCAACGCAGCTCGTACCCCCATTCGCCGGCGTCGCGCGGCAGCCCGGCGGCGGGCGTGGCGTGCATCGGGCGGACCAGCTCGGGCATCGGCGTCCAGCCCGGCGGCGCGGGATCGGTGCGGCGGATCATCCAGTCCCGACCGCCGGTGGCGAACAGCGCGTACCGGCCCTCGGTGCGCGCGCCGGAGAGCGTCACGATGACCTCGTCGTCGCGCCACTTCTCGCAGCGGTACGTGCCCCGGTCGTGGATGATCATCCGGCCGCCCCCGTACTCGCCGGCCGGGATCTCGCCGGCGAAGTCGAGGTACTCCATCGGGTGGTCCTCGGTATGGACGGCGAGGTGGTTGCGGCCCGGGTCGCGGGGCAGGCCGCGCGGCACCGCCCAGGACGCGAGCACGCCCCCGTGCTCCAACCGCAGGTCCCAGTGCAGGCTGCGGGCGTGGTGCTGCTGGATGACGAAGCGGGCCCGGTCGCCGTCGTCACCGGCCGGCCGGGGCGTCGCCCGCGGCACGGGCTCCGGCGTGCGGGCCGCGTCGCGCCGGCGTCGGTACTCGTCCAGCCGGTCCGTCACACCCGCATTCTCCGGCAGAACGGGCCCTTGCGCTGGCCGCCGGAGTGTCCGATTCGCTCGGCGGCCGGGCATGAGGCGGGGTAGAACGGACTCCATGGACCTCCGCGACCAGCCCACCGCCCTGCTTCCGGGTGACGTGCGAATGCCCCTGCTCGGCTTCGGCACCTGGCAGGCCACCGGCCAGGCGGGCTACGACGCCGTGCTGGCCGCGCTCGACACCGGCTACCGGCACCTCGACACCGCCACCGTGTACGGCAACGAGCGGGAGGTGGGTCGGGCGGTCCGGGAGAGCGGGCTGCGTCGGGAGGACATCTTCCTCACCACGAAGCTGCCGCCGGACCGGGTCGGCCGGGAGCGCGAGACCCTGGAGGCCAGCCTCGAGGCGCTCGGCGTCGACCAGGTGGACCTCTGGTTGATCCACTGGCCGCCGTCGTCGGCGGCGGACAGCATCCCGCTGTGGCGGGAGTTGCTGGCTGCCCGGGACGAGAACCTGACCCGGGCCGTCGGGGTCAGCAACTACAGCACGAGCGAGATCGACGAGTTGATCCAGTCGACCGAGGAGAATCCGGCGGTCAACCAGATCCGGTGGAGTCCCGCGCTGTACGACCGGCAGCGGCACGCCGAGCACCGGGACCGGGGCGTCGTGCTGGAGGGGTACAGCCCGTTCAAGACCAGCGATCTCAGCGATCCGGTGCTGACCAGGATCGCGGCGGCGCATGGCGTCTCCCCGGCGCAGGTGGTGCTGCGCTGGCACATCGACCACGAGATCGTGGTGATCCCCAAGTCGGTGACTCCGGAGCGGATCACCGCCAACTTCGACGTCTTCCACTTCTCGCTGACGGCGGAGGAGATGCGCGACATCGACGCGCTCGGCGACGCCTGAGGCGGCGAATTCCTTCAGGCCTCGGGTGGCAGGTGAAGGGTATCGACATCGACGCAGGTGACGGTATAGCGTGCCGTCATCACGTCCGTCGATCCCTTCCCCACCCGCCTCAGCTGGAGGATCGCCATGGCCCGATCACCGTCCATCCGTCTGCGCCGCCGTGGGGTGCTCGGCATCCCCGCCCTGGTGGCCGCCGCCCTGACCGTCGTGGTCCGGCCCACCCCGGCGAGTGCCGCGCCAAAGGCTCCCGAGTGCCTCGCCGACCTGCTCGGAGAGTCCTGATGGCCACCATTGGATGGCTGGTGGACGTGCTGCGCGCCGCCGGGGTCCAGGTCGTCGTCGAGGGCGACTGGCTCAACCGGATGCGGCCCGGCTCCTTCGACCCGATCGGGGTGCTCTGGCACCACACGGCCTCGACCTCCAGCGCCAGCAACCCGCACCCGGCGCTGGGCATCTGCATCAACGGCCGCCCCGACCTGGCCGGCCCGCTCTGCCAGGCCCTCGTCGACTACAACGGGGTCTTCCACGTGATCTCCGCCGGCCGCTGCAACCACGCCGGGGTCAGCGGCGGCAGCGGGCCCATCCCCGCGGGCGACGGCAACACCCTGATGATCGGGTGGGAGATCGACTACAACGGCGTCGACCAGCAGATGACGACCGCGCAGTACAACGCGTCGATCGCCGCCACGGCCGCCGTGCTCACCCGGCTGGGTCGGGACAGCAGCTACGCCCGCGGTCACCGGGAGACCAGCACCACCGGCAAGATCGACCCGTCCTTCATCGACCTGAACGTGATGCGCGCCGACGTCGCCGCGAAGATGGCCGGCGGCAGCACGGCCTGGTCGTCGATCGTGGACAACACGACCTCCGGGCGCTTCACCGCGAGCGCCAACTGGGGCGTGTCGACGTTCTCCACCCAGCGGTACGGCGCCGACTACCGCTACGCCGATCCCGTCGCGGCCAGCGACCCGGCCTGGTACCGGTTCAACGTCCCGGCGACCGGCAACTACCGGGTGGACGCGTGGTGGCCGACGAACAGCGGCTACAACAGCGCCACCCCGTACATCGTCGCCACCACCACCGGCAACCGCACGGTCTACGTCGACCAGCGCGCGACCGGCGGGCAGTGGCGCGTCCTCGGCACGTTCACCCTGCCGGCCGGGGACGCCAACCGGGTGGCGGTGAGCCGGTGGAGCAACGCGACGGGCCTGGTCATCGCCGACGCCGTACGCCTCACCCGGGTCTGACCCGCCGGCTTCCGGGCGGTCGGGGTGTCCCCGGCGCGGGGATGCCCCGACCTTCCGGAGCCGGAGGGGTCACGCACAGGGCGGTGCGTTTGCCGGTGCCGAGCCCGTCGGTGTCCGCCCGATGGAGCCACGAGCCGTGCACCTCGCTGACCTGCGCGCTGCCACCGGACCGCGGGTAAGACGCCTGCCAGTCGCGGATGGTCTCGTAGGCGCCGTGGTCGAGATAGTCCAGGTGCAGCTCGACTTCGACTCGCTGCCCCGGGGGCAGGGCAGCGAGTCGGCGGGTGAGCCGTCCGCAGGCGACGAAGGCGAGCGTTCCGGTGATCGAGACGTGCCAGGCGCCGGGCTCCGGCTCGGTGACGTGGATGTCGCAGCGGGCCAACCGCCACAACATGAACAGCGCCGCCGTCGCCATGCCCAGCCCGACCCCGATCAGCAGGTCCGTCGCGGCCACGCCGACCGCGGTGACCACGTAGATCGGCAGCTCCCGGTGCCGGGCGTACGTACGGATCTGGGCGAGGCTCACCAGCCGCAGGCCGACCACCACGAGAACGGCGGCGAGGGCGGCCATCGGGATCATCTCCAGCAGCACGGAGCCGGCCAGTACGAACCCGGCGATCCAGACGCCGTGCAGGATGGTCGACGCGCGGGTGCGTGCCCCGGCGGCGACGTTGGCCGAGCTGCGCACGATGACGCCGGTCACCGGGAGGCCGCCGAGCGTTCCGGACACGGCGTTCGCGGCGCCCTGGGCGATGAGCTCCCGATCGAGGTTCGCGCGTGGGCCGTGGTGCATGCGGTCGACGGCCACCGCCGAGAGAAGAGATTCCACGCTCGCCACCAGGGCGATGGTGACGACTGCCGGCAGGACCTCCCACGGCGGCGAGTCGGGCCAGCGGGGGAGGGCGAGCGCGCTCAAGGGGTTGGCGGGCAGATTCACCCGATCCACGTCGGCGCCGAGGACCGTCGCCAGCACGGTGGTGACCACCACCGCCACCAGGGTCGCCGGCAGCAGGGTGGTCTTGACCAGGCGTGACCAGACCAGCAACAGCCCGATGGTCAGCGCACCGAGCAGAACGGACACGCTGTGGTGGTCGGCGACCTGGCCGGGCAGGTCACGCAGGTTCGCCCACGCGGAGCTCTGGGGTGCGCCGCCGAGCGCGACGTGCACCTGGCTCAACGCGATGACCAGGCCGATGCCGGCCAGCATTCCGTGTACGACCGTCGGCGACAGCGCGAGCGCGGCCCGCCCGAGGCGGGTGATGCCCAGCACGATCTGCAGCAGCCCGGCGACGGTCACGATCGCGGCGGTGCCGGCGAAACCGAACTCGGCGATGGTGCCCGCGACGATCACGGTGAGCCCGGCCGCTGGTCCGCTGACTTGAAGCGGCGCTCCGCTGAGCGCGCCGGCGACCACCCCGCCCACGACGGCGGCGATCAGCCCGGCCAGCAGCGGTGCTCCGGAGGCGGCGGCGATGCCCAGGGACAACGGGATGGCGATCAGGAAGACCACGATCGACGAAGGGATATCGTGCCTAAATGACGCTAAAGCCGACATCCTCGGAAAGCTACCGAGATAATATTAATGCATAGTTAAGCGTGATTCTTTCACCCGTAATGGGGACGGGGCGCGACCGCTCGGTCGCGCCCCGCCGCTGTGCCGTCGACTCAGTTGCGCGTGCAGCTCCTGCCGTTCAGCGAGAAGCTGCTCGGGGACGAGTACGACCCGTTCAGCGTCCCCTGGTAGCCGAAGCTGGCCGTGCCGCCGGGGGCGATCGATCCGTTGTGGCTCACGTTCCGGGCGGTCACCGCGGAGCCGCTCTGGCTGACCGTCGCGTTCCAGGCGTTGGTGACCGTCTGCCCGCCGGGCAGGTTGTAATTCAGCGTCCAGCCGTTGATCGCGCTGGAGCCGGTGTTGGTGATCAGCACGTCGGCGGTGAAGCCGTTGTTCCACGAGTTGGCCGTGTACTTGACCGCGCATCCCGAGGTGCCGCCCGGCGGCGGGGTGGTCGGCGGCGGGTTGGTGGGGTTGCCGCCGCCGTTGACGTTGGCCGAGAACGAGGTCACCGCGAGCCCGACGCCGCCCTGCCACGGCTCGAAGCCGGCCTGGATGCTCGTCAGGTACCAGGAGTTAGTGATCGCGCCCCGGTTGCGGGTGTCGTTGATGAAGTCCATGACGCTGAAGTTCAGGCTGGAGACGGCCGACGACGCGACGTACGAGATGACGTTGTTGGAGCCGTTGCTGCCCCGCCAGACCTCCCAGGTGCGGCCGGCCAGGTTCGTCGTGCCGACCACCGAGCCGATGGGCTGGATCGGGCCCTGGCGGTTGAGCCAGATCATGATCTCCATCTGGTTCACGCCGTCCCGCTTGGGCGACGGGTCCAGCCAGATGTCGTACGAGGCGTTGTAGGTCGCGCCGCTCACGTACCGGTAACTGATGCTGCTGGTGGCGCTGCTGATCTGCGACACCTGGATCGGCAGGTTCGTGCCGGGGGAGCAGTTGGTGTAGTGACAGCCGAAGAAGATCGAGGGGTACGCCGTGGGCGCGCCGTTGGTGGGGCTGCTGCCGTTCAGCGTGGTGATCTCGAAGCCGTTGCTGGTGGCGTTGATGCACTGCTGGGCGGTCGTGCCCCACCGGTTGTTCTGCACCACGTAGCGGCCCTGGATCACGGTGGAGCCGTACTGCTCGCAGATCAGGGTGTCGGCGGAGGCGCTGCCCCCGAGGGCCACGGCCACGAGGGAACTGGTGAGCAACAGCCCGGCGGCGGCCAGGGCTCGAAGGTGACGCTTCATGACGCTCCTTGACTCGGCGCAAGCTGGGCGCCGGCTGTGGTGGGGTGGTGCGGGAGCGCTCCCACGCTCAACGACACATTTACATGTCTGAAACTGTGGCGCAACCGCGTGCGACAAACTGGCGGATTGTGAGGATTGCCATGCCCCTCCGGTCGGCTGTCGGCCCACCTCCCGGTCAGCGGCAGCGGCCGACGGCGAGCGCTTCGCGCCGGGCCGATCGGCTCTGGTGTGCGTCGATCGCTCCGAGTAGCGTGTTGCCTCCAACGCGTGCCGTTCCCCTCCGGAGGCGTACACCACCATGCGTAGCTCCCCCCTGCGCATCCTCATCGTCGGTGCGGGCATCGCCGGCCTGGCCGTGGCCCGGGCCCTGCGCCTGGCGGGCTTTCGGCCGGATGTGACCGACAAGCTGCCGGCGGGAGAGTCGACCGATGTCGGCCTCTACCTGCCCGGCAACGCCGCCCGCGCGCTGCACCGGCTGGACCTGCACGATCCCGTCCGTCCTCTCGGGCAGGTGATCCACCGGCAGCGCTTCTTCGACGCCTCCGGGGCCCCGCTCTGCCAGGTCGACCTGGACGCGCTCTGGGCCGGCGTCGGGGAGTGCCGGGCGCTGCCCCGGAGCGACCTGCACCGGGTCCTGCTCAGCGGCGCCGGCGGCGCCGTCCGCCACGGCGCCGAGGTCCGCACCCTCGAGCTGCTGCCGGGCACCGTCGGCGTCACCTTCACAGACGGCACCCGCACCGAGTACGACCTGGTCATCGGCGCCGACGGACCGCGTTCGTCGGTCCGGACCCTGGCCGCGCTCGGTGGGCCGCCCCGCCCGGCCGGACACGTCGTCTACCGGGCCGTCCTGCGCGACGGTCCGGCCGTCACCGACTGGACCGCGCTGCTCGGGCAGCGCTGCGGCCTGCTGCTCGTGCCGATCGGGGAGGGTCGGCTGCACTGCTACGCCGACGAGGCGGGCACCGAGCCGCCCGCCGACCCGCTGGCCCGACTGCGGGAACTCTTCGCCGACTACCGGGGCCCGGTGCCCGAGGTGCTCGACACACTCGACCGGGTGGACGTCGGGATCACCGACGAGGTCGAGCTGGGTCGCTGGCACCGGGGGAGGGTGCTGCTGGTCGGCGACGCCGCCCACGCCACCGCGCCCACCCTGTCGCAGGGCGCGGCGATGGCCCTCGAGGACGCCGTGGTGCTGGCCGAATCACTGCGCGCGGCCGGCAGCGTCGAGGCGGCGCTGATGGCGTACGAGAGTCGTCGTCGCCCCCGTACCCGATGGGTGGCCGACCGGACCCGGGACCGCAACCGGACCAGGGACGTCCCGCCGGCGCTGCGCGACCCGCTGCTGCGCGGACGCGGCGGCCGGATCTTCGGGGAGCACTACCGGCTACTGGTCGGCCCGCTGTAGGCCCGTTGTAGATCGTGTCACGCCACCCCACGCGGCGCTGCGACCTGCCGGGGACTATCCTCCTTGCGGATGACGGCCCGCCGATAACCAGCGTGAGCCGAGCGGGACAACCGAGAACCGGAGGCCACTCGTGACCACCGTCGCACCCAAGCCGGTCGTGACCCGGCCCTGGCCGGTCCGGGAGCCGGTCAAGGGGTCGGCCATCGCGCGGCTGCTGCGAACCACGGACGCGAAGCAGATCGGGATCATGTACATGATCACCGCATTCGTGTTCTTCCTGATCGGTGGCGTGATGGCCCTGATCATGCGGGCGGAGCTGGCCCGACCCGGGCTGCAGTTCCTGTCGCCCGAGCAGTACAACCAGCTCTTCACGATGCACGGCACGATCATGCTGCTGTTCTTCGCGACGCCGATCGTGTTCGCCTTCGCGAACTACATCGTGCCGATCCAGATCGGCGCGCCCGACGTCTCCTTCCCCCGCCTGAACAGCTTCGCCTACTGGCTGTACCTGTTCGGCGGCACGATCGCGACCGCCGGCTTCATCACCCCGGGCGGCGCCGCTGACTTCGGCTGGTTCGCGTACGCGCCGCTGAGCAGCGTCGAGCACTCGCCCGGCGTCGGCGCCAACATGTGGATCATGGGTCTGGCCATCTCCGGTCTGGGCACGATCCTCGGCGCGGTGAACATGATTACCACGGTGCTCACCCTGCGCGCGCCCGGCATGACCATGTTCCGGATGCCGATCTTCACCTGGAACATCCTGGTCACCAGCCTCCTGGTGATCCTGGTCTTCCCGCTGCTGGCCGCCGCGCTGTTCGCGCTCGCCGCAGACCGCATGATCGGCGCCCACGTGTACGACCCGGCAACCGGCGGGCCGATGCTCTGGCAGCACCTGTTCTGGTTCTTCGGGCATCCCGAGGTGTACATCGTCGCGCTGCCGTTCTTCGGCATCATCAGCGAGATCATCCCGGTGTTCTCCCGCAAGCCGATCTTCGGCTACAAGGGCCTGGTCGCCGCGACCGTCGCCATCGCCGCGCTGTCGATGAGCGTGTGGGCGCACCACATGTTCGCCACCGGCCAGGTGCTCCTGCCGTTCTTCAGCTTCCTGAGCTACCTGATCGCGGTGCCCACCGGTATGAAGTTCTTCAACTGGATCGGCACCATGTGGCGGGGCCAGATCAGCTTCGAGACGCCCATGCTCTGGGCGGTCGGCTTCCTGGTCACCTTCCTCTTCGGTGGTCTCACCGGCGTGCTGCTGGCCAGCCCGCCGCTCGACTTCCACGTGTCGGACTCGTACTTCGTGGTGGCGCACTTCCACTACGTGCTCTTCGGCACCATCGTGTTCGCGGTCTTCGCCGGCATCTACTTCTGGTTCCCGAAGATGTTCGGCCGGATGCTCGACGAGCGCCTGGGCAAGGTGCACTTCTGGCTCACCATGATCGGCTTCCACACCACCTTCCTCGTGCAGCACTGGCTCGGCGCCGAGGGCATGCCCCGTCGGTACGCCGACTACCTGCCCGGCGACGGGTTCACCACGCTGAACACGATCTCCACGGTCGGCGCGTTCATCACCGGTATCTCCACGCTGCCGTTCATCTACAACTGCTGGAAGTCGTACAAGACCGGTCCCGTGGTCGAGGTGAACGACCCCTGGGGTCACGGCAACTCGCTGGAGTGGGCGACCAGCAGCCCGCCGCCGCTGCGCAACTTCGACCGGATGCCGCGCATCCGCTCCGAGCGGCCGGCGTTCGACGCGAAGTTCCCGGAGCTGGCCGCCGGCCAGAGCGTGGCCGGCCCGCCGGAGGGTGGCGCCAAGCCGCTCACCAGCGAGTCGGACGGCGGCGCCACCTACACCGAGGACACCGCCAGCAACCTCGACCGGCACTGACGCTCGACCAAGCTCGTACGACGGGCGCCGCCCCGGACCACCGGGAGCGGCGCCCGTCGCGTTACCCCCCCGCGCCGAGCGCCCCACCCCGCCGAGCGCCCCACCCCGCCCCGCGCACCTCGCGTGTCGCGCGTCGCGTCGCCCCGGGCACCCCGCGCCTCGCCTCGCCCCGGGCACCCCGCGCCTCGCCCCGCCCCTCGCCCCGCCCCGCCCCGCCCCGCGCACCCCGCGCGTCGCTCCGCTTCGCGCCGCGCTCTCTCCGCGCCGATCTTGCACTTCCTGTTGCGACCAAAGGGGTGAAGGCTGACAAAACGGCAACAGTTTGTGCAAGATCGGCGGGGGAGACGCTGGCTTCCTGCTCGCGAGCGCACTCCTGGGGGCAAGATCCGCGCAGTATCAGGGATGTTGCTGCTTCCCAGGCTTGTGAAGCAGCAACATCAGGTAAGTTGCGCGGATCTTGGTGCCGGGGTGTCGGGGTGTCGGGGTGTCGGGGTGTCGGGGTGTCGGGGTGTCGGGGTGTCGGGGTGCTAGCGGGTTGTGGCGGCTAGTTCCTGCTCGGTGGGTGTCGTCGGGGGGTGGGCGGTGGCCTTACGACGGCGGCGCAGCTCCAGGGGGAGCACGGCCACGGTGACCAGGGCGCCGAGCGCCCCCGTCACCACGAAGCCCCACAGTGGCGCACTGGCGTCGATGACCGCGCCGGCGAGTGGCGCGCCGACCGCGATGCCGACGGTGACGGCCGAGCCGTGCAGGCCCATCGCCTCACCGCGTACCTCGGCCGGGGCGAGCCGGCTGACGGCGTCGGCGGAGGCCGCGATGGTCGGCGCGCAGACCCGCCGCGCCGTAACCCCGGTCGAGGTCGAGCACCACGTGGAAGGTCAGGGTGACCCCGGTGGCCGTGAGCGGAATGCGGGCGAGGACGGCGACCAGCAGCAGCGACCGCAGGCCGGGCAGGGCGAGCGCTGTCCGGTAAGGCTTGATGTTCACGTTGGTCCGTACCTCCGGCGACATCCTCGACGGGTCGCGGACCGTTGGCCAACCAATTACCGCCTCATGCGGCCCTGATCACAGGCTCGCCGTGCAGCACCACGCCAGCGCCGTCCATCGCGCGCAGCGCCACGTCGGTGGTCTCCGGCGCGACCGCGGCGGTCAGCTCCAGCAGGACCGTGGTGGCGAAGCCCTCCCGGGCGGCGTCGAGCGCGGTGGCGCGAACGCAGTGGTCGGTGGCGATGCCGACCACATCGAGGGTGTCCACGTCGTGCCGGCGCAGCCAGTCGGCAAGGCACTCGCCGTCGTCGGCGTGGCCCTCGAAGCCGGAGTACGCCGCGGCGTGCTCACCCTTGTGGAAGATCGCTTCGACCCGTCCGGTCTCCAGCTCCGGGTGGAACTCCGAGCCGCTGGTGCCGACCACGCAGTGCCGCGGCCAGGACTCCACGAAGTCCGGCGGATCGCCGAAGTGCGCCCCCGGATCGATGTGGTAATCCTTCGTGGCGACCACGTGCCGCCACCGGTCCGGCTCGGTGGCGAGTAGCCGGGAGATCCCGGCGGCCACCCCGGCGCCTCCCGGGACGGCCAGCGAGCCGCCCTCACAGAAGTCGTTCTGCACATCCACGATGATCAGCGCGTTGGCCATCGGGGGTCCCTTCGAGGTCGGGTCAGCGGGCTCAGCCGGCGGGTACGACGGTGACCGGCACGGCGGGGTCACCGGCGGAGAGCTTCAGCCCCTCCCACGGGATGGAGATGAGGCACTCGCGCAGGTGTTCCCGGGACTCGTCGAGGGTCGGCAGGGCCACGGCCTCGCCGTCGACCACGTACGAGCGTTGGAGCATCCGGTCGTTGGCCTGCCGGTCGGGCACGCCCTGCGGGACGATGATCTCCTCCGTGGCGGTGCCGGTGGGCTTGTGTCGGCGGACGGCCACCTTGCGCCCCCCGATGGTGGCCTTGTGCTCGGACCGCTTCACCACCGGCCGGCCGTCGACCTCGACGAGCTTGTAGACCAGCCCCGCCGTGGGCGCTCCGGAGCCGGTGACCACGGCCGTACCCGCGCCGTACATGTCGACAGGTTCGGCGGCCAGCGCGGCGATCGAGTACTCGTCCAGGTCACCCGAGACGATAATCTTGGTCTCGGTCGCGCCCAGGGAGTCGAGCAGTTCCCGGGACTGCTGCGCGATCACCGCCAGGTCGCCCGAGTCGATCCGGACCGCCCGCAGCTCCGGCCCGGCCACCGCGATGGCGTTGCGGATGCCCTGCGAGATGTCGTACGTGTCGACCAGCAGCGTGGTGTCCTTGCCCAGCGTGGCGACCTGTGAGGCGAACGCCGCCCGCTCGTCGTCGTGCAGCAGCGTGAACGCGTGCGCCGCCGTACCCGCCGTGGGGATGCCGTAGCGCTCACCGGCGGCGAGGTTGGAGGTGAACCGGAAACCGGCCAGGTACGCGGCCCGCGCCGCCGCCACGGCCGCCTCCTCGTGTGCCCGTCGTGACCCCATCTCGATCAGGGCGCGACCCCGGGCGGCGGTGACCATCCGTGCCGCGGCGGCCGCCACCGCGCAGTCGTGGTTGAGCACGGAGAGCGCCACCGTCTCCAGCACCACACACTCGGCGAAGCCGCCGGAGACGGTCAGGATCGGCGAACCGGGAAAGAACAGCTCACCCTCGGCGTACCCGTCGATGTCGCCCGTGAAGCGGTAGTCGGTGAGCCAGGCCGCCGCCGCGTCGTCGACCACCCCGGTGCGGCGCAGGAAGTCGACCTCGGCCGGATCGAACCGGAAGTCGCGGATCAGCTCGATCAGTCGCGCGGTGCCGGCGACGACGCCGTAGCGTCGGCCGCTGGGCAGCCGACGGCTGAACACCTCGAAGACGCAACGGCGGTCGGCGGTGCCGTCCTTGAGTGCCGCGCTGACCATGGTCAGCTCGTAGTGGTCGGTCAGCAGCGCGGGGCGGAGGGTGCTCACCGTCCCAGCCTAAGGTTCAGGCCGAGTCGTCGCCCTCGTGGCCCGGGATCGACCGCAGCGCGGCCCACAACTCGGCCCGGCCGGTCACGCCGAGCTTGGTGTAGATCCGCTGGAGGTGGTTCTCCACGGTGCGGGCGGAGAGGTACAGCCGTTCGGCGATGGCCCTGCTGGTCGCGCCGTGCGCGGCGAGGCGCGCCACCTGCCACTCGCGTTCGGTCAGCACCGGCGCTCCGGCCCGTAGCGCCGGCGTCCGGATCAGATTGCACCGCCCGAGCAACCCCGCGAGCCGTTCGCGTGCCTCGCCGGCCGCCACCGAGTGCTGCTGACGCAGCAGGTGCAGGGCCTGGGCGGTGGCCTCGGCGGCGTACACCGTCAGCTCCAGCGCGGCGTAGTCGTCGGCGACCGACAGCAGGTCCGGGGCCGAGTCGGTCACCGCGGCCCGGGCGTGCCGGGCCAGCAGCGGCGGCAACACCCCGTCCACCCGCTCGGACAGTTCGGCGAGGCGCTGCGCCACGGTCCGCCGCCCGCCGTCGGAACAGGTGGGGCCGATCGGCGCACCGGCCTGGTCCAGCCGGACCAGATCGTGCAGGACGTGCACCTCGTGCCCGGCGAAGCCGTCCGCGCGCAGCCGGTCGGCCAGGTCGCTGAGGTGCTTCACCGCGCCCGGCAGGTCACCCGACACGGCCAGCACCGCTCCCCGGGCCTGCTCCAACCACGGGTAGAGCACCGCCATCCCCGGCGCCTGGGTGCGGTCGGCCTCGGCCATCGCCTCGGTGGCCTGCGCCGCGTCGCCGCGCAGCGCCGCCGCCTGGGCCCGTTCGGCCTGGGCCAGGCCCGCGTAGACCCGGCTGGTGGCCAGCACCGCGCAGGCGCCCAACGAGGTACGCATGGCCGCGTCGCTCTGACCCCGCAGCCGCGCTGCGTACGCCGCCAGGATCGCCAGGTAGCCGGTGCCGAGCCGGAAGTCACCGGCCCCCGCGAGGTCGGCGAACTCGTCGGCCACGATCGCGTCGATCCCGACGAGGTCGCCGGTGAGCATGAGCCGGGTGCCGCGCGCCAACTCCAGGGCCAGTTGCAGGTACGGCATGTCGGTGCGCCAACTCGCCGCAGCCGAGTGCACCTGCGCGATGGCCGCGCCGCTGCGCGTCAGCTGACCCTCGGCGGCCTGGACGTACGCGATGGTGCTGCGGGCCAGCTCGCGGGCGGCGATGCTGGCCGCGGGCCGGTCGAGTACGGTCTGGCTGAGCCGTACGGCGGTCGCCGTGTCCAGTCGGTGCAACCGCATGATCGCCTCGAAGGCGTGCACCCGGGCCCGGTCGGCCGAGTCGCCGAGTTGCTCGACGCGGCTCGCGATCTCCTCCACCGTGGACTCCCGACTGAGCCCCCAGTAGCTGACCATGCCACGGACGGTCAGCCATCGGCAGAGGCGGCGCTCGTCGCCGGGCTCCAGGGTCACCGCGTCGAGAACGCTGAGCGCCTCGTCCGGTCGGTCGGCGAACATCAGGATGGTGGCCAGCAGCTCCGCGGCGTCCGAGCCGCCGTCGGCGTGCAGCGCGGCCCGCGCCAGGCGGGTCGCCAACGGTACGTCGTACCGGGTGAACGCCTGCATCGCGGCGTCCACGAGCAGGGCGGCGTCCTGCGCGGTGCCGGAGTCGAGTCGCCAGACCGCCACCCGCAGCAGGTCGTCGCGGCGGCGCTTGCCGACCTGCTCCAGCAGCTCGGCGAGGTGCGCCTGGAGGCGTCGGGTGCGGCTGACCGGGCATCGGCGGCGCATCACCTCGCCGTAGAGCGGGTGCGCCAGGCGTACGTTGGTCCGCCGGTCGTGCTGGACGACGGTGATCAGCCCGCGCTCCTCGGCGCACTCCACATCGGACTGCTCGGCGGCCTGGTTGAGCAGGTGCAGCCCGAGCGGCTCGCCGAAGGCGACCAGCTCGACGACCGTACGGACGCCGTCGGTGAGCTGCCCGACGCGGGTGTCGATCAGATCGGTGAGGCTGGGCGCCAGCTCCAGTCGCCCGGTCCACTTCCAGAGGCCGTAGGTGCGCTTCAACTCCTCGCTGCCGTTGGCGGCATGCACCAGCTCGCGCAGCAGCAGCGGGTTGCCGGCCGACAGCCGCCCGAGCCGGTCGGCGGAGTTGGCGTCGACGGGCCCGCCCAGGATCGCCGCCAGCAGGCCGGCGGTCTCCGAGGGTGGCATCGGGGTCAGCTCGACGTGCTCGACCAGGTCGTCGGTCCACAGCGCGCGGATCGGCAGCGGGATCTGCTCGCCGTCGCGCAGGGTGCCCACCACGGTGGCGTTGTCCGCGCGGGCGACCAGGTGCACGAGCGCGGCGGACGGCGGGTCGAGCAGGTGCGCGTCGTCGATGGCGAGCACGATCCGCCGGCCGGCGGCCTGCTGTTGAAGGACGCCCAGCGCCCAGCGCAGGATGCCGGCGGGGGAGAGCCCCTGGGGCTGCTCCGCCGGGAGGACCTGCACCAGCCCGCCGAACGGCAGAGCCGCGGTGGTGGCGCTCGCGGCGATGGACCAGATGGCGTACCGGTCGGTGGGCAGGGTGTTGACGCCCTCCCGCAACAGCCGGCTCTTGCCGATGCCGGCGCTGCCACTGAAGAAGAGCCCCCGGCCGGCCTCGCCGGTAACCGCCGCCAGCAGGCGGTTGAGTTCATCGGTCCGGCCGACGAACTTCCATCGACTCATCCGCGCAGCATATCCATCGAATTCCGTCTGCGCCCGCACCGTCACGCACCGAAGTTGAGTAGTCGCACAATTACCCGTGAGTACCCGCGGTATTCCGCCTGGTCGGCAGGCCACACGTACGCTTCGGTCATCCGGGTGGTGTCACCGGAATTTCCAACCGACCGGCGTGCCGGTCGTCAGCCCCGGGAGGCCACCCGATGCAGCAGGGCCCTCTCCCCTCGCTCGACTCGCCCGGCGACATGGCCAGCTCAGCCGACCCGCCGAGTTGCGCCCCGCTGCCCACCGAGCTCGAGGTTCCCGATCCCCGATCGGACGAGCCGCTCGGCGTCGTCGCCGTCGGTCCCGCCGGCGCCGACCGGCGTGCCGTGCTCGCGACCCTCGTCGGTCTCGACCCGGTGATGCTCACCGTGCCGGCCGGCAGTTGGCTGGTGGTCCGGCACGCCAAGGTGCCGACGCGGGCGGCGTTCGTCCCGGGCTACCGTCAGCCGCACTCGTACGGCGCGGACCGGGACGCGGCCGGCCCGGCACTGGCCCGCCCGCCCCGACGGGTCGAGCTGAGCGTGCCCGAGCCGCTGCTGCGCCACTTCACCCTGATCGACACGCCGGACACCGGCGCGCTCGGTGTGGCCGGCGTCCGGGTGCTGCGGGACGCCGTCGGCCGGGCCGGCGCGCTGCTCTTCGTGATCGCGGCCGATCAGGCGTTCACCGCCCAGGAGTTGAACCTGCTCGCCGAGGTGGCCGCGGCCCCGGTGGAGGTCGTCTTCGCGGTGACGCCCGGCACGGCCGGTTGGGCGCCGGTGGCCGACGGCACGGCGACGACGGAGGACGCGAGGGCGTCCGTCCCGCCGGCGGTCGGTCGTTCGGGGAGGTGGACCCGATCGCGGTGACCGTCGCGGCGCACCGCGCGGCACTGTTGGCCGCCGTCCCCGCCCTGGCCGCCGCGCGCTGGTTCCCGGTCGACGGCGTCGACACCGCGGCCGACCTGCGCCGGGCGTTGGTGGGATGGTCGGCGACCGAGGGGTTGCAGCGGGCCAGCGCCGAACCGCCCGTTCTGCCGGGGCAGCACGACCGGGTGGCGGTGGCCGCCGACCCGGGCGACTGGTCCGAGCGGCTCGACCGGCAGGCCCGCTCCTGCGCCCAGCGGATCCGCCAGCACCTGGCCCTGGAACTGGCGAACATCCATCTGCGGGCCGTTCAGGAGATCGTCTTCGGGGTCGGCTGCGCCGGCCTTCCCGATCTGCTCGACCGGGAGATGGCGGCACTGTCGCTGCTGGCCACCGCGCAGTGCGACCGCGCGGTGCGGGGCATCGTGGCCGACAGCACCGCCCAGGTGCTCGGCACACCGCCCACCGAGGGCGTACGCCGTCGGATCGCCACGGCCGTCCAGTACGGCCTGGCCGACCACCGCACGGGACGTGACCTGGACCGGGTTCTGCTGGTCACCAGTACGGCGGGGGTGGCCGGACTGACCGGCGTCGAGGCGATCGACGCGCTCGCCGGTTATCCGACGGCAACCCGTGACGAGGTGCTTCCGCCGATCGCGGTGGCGCTCTCCGGCGGATGCTGGCAGCAGTGGCGTACGCCGGGAAACGACGACCACAGCGCCGCGCGGGCCTGGTCGCAGCGAGCGCTGCGGGAGGTCGAGTTGGAGCTCTCCCGCGAGATCTCCCGGCGGTTCGAGGTGATCCGTCTCTCGCTGGGCGTGGTGCTGTCCGATGCGATCGACCACGGCATCCTGCTTGCCTGACAGCGTGCCCGCCGTGCGGCTCGACCTCGCCCCGCGTCTCGCCTCCGCCGAGGTGCGAGGCGGTTTCGCGGCGCGCACGACGGGCGATCCGGGTTCGTCCGGCGTTCCGGTTCCTCGGTTCCGGGAAACCGGTGGCACGATGGGGGGCATGGCGGCTCCACAGGTTGCACCGGTCGAGACGCCGGCCACTGACGACGTGCCGGCGCCCGACCGGCAATGGGTGACGATCGTGTGGGACGACCCGGTCAACCTGATGACGTACGTGACCTGGGTCTTCCAGAAGCTCTTCGGCTACAGCCGGGAGAGGGCGGAGCAGCTCATGCTCGACGTGCACCACAAGGGCCGCGCCGTGGTCTCGACGGGCGCCCGCGAGCGCATGGAGCACGACGCGTCGCAGCTGCACGCGTACGGGCTCTGGGCAACGGTGGATCGCTCATGAGCATGTTCCGGCGGCAGGCGGGCCGCTACGTCGCCACGTTCGCCGTCGACGAGGTGCGGGTGCTGCGCAAGGTCGCCACCGAGGTGGTCGGTCTGCTCACCGATGGCTTCGACCACACCGACCCGGTCGTCGGCCGGCTGTTTCCGGAGGCGTACCCGGAGGACGCGGCCAGCGCTGCGGAGTTCCGCCGCTACACCGAGGGTGACCTGAAGACCGCGAAGATCGACCAGGCCGGGGCGATCCTGGCCGCGCTGCCCGACGATGCCGGCGGCGAGGTGCGGTTGGACGCCGAAGCGGCCGAGGCGTGGCTGCGGGCGCTCAACGACGCACGGCTGGCGATGGGCGTCCGGCTGGAGATCAAGGACGGCACGGACCTGGGCGAGGAGTTGGACGACGCGGTGACCGAGGATCCCGGGTCGAGCCGGGTGTTCCAGCTGTCGGTCTACGCGTATCTCGGATATCTCCAGGAGTCGCTGCTCAACGCCTTGATCGACTAGGCGTGACCCGCACCACTTCAGGCCCTGCCTGGGAGGCGTTAGGCTGGTGCACGTGCTGAGCATCGACCGGTCGATCATCGACGCGATCGTCGCCCACGCGCGCCGGGACCATCCCGACGAGGCGTGCGGCGTCGTCGCCGGTGCCGTCGGCAGTGACACCCCGACCCGGCACATCCCGATGGACAATGCCGCGCGGTCGATGACCTTCTACGAGTTCGACTCGATGGAGCACCTGCGCGTCTGGCGGGAGATGGACGACCGCGACGAGGAGCCGGTGGTCATCTACCACTCGCACACCGCGACCGAGGCGTACCCGTCACGTACCGATGTGTCCTTCGCCGGCGAGCCGAACGCGCACTACCTGCTCGTCTCGACCCGCGAGCCCGACTCGGAGGAGATCCGCTCGTTCCGGATCGTCGACGGCGTGGTGACCGAGGAGCCGGTCCAGGTCGTGGAGGCCGGGGTCGACCCGCACGCCGTGCAGTCCTACATGTTCGGGCAGAGCCCGGCGACGGTCGACTACGAGTGTTCCGGCCGCTGACCCGTCAGCGTCCGCACCCGTTTCTTCCCGTCACCGTTGGCACACCCGATCAAGGAGCACGACATCATGGCCATCGAAGTTCGCATCCCCACCATCCTGCGTAGCTACACCGGCGGCGCCAAGGTCGTCGAGGGCGCCGGCGACACGCTGGCGGACCTGCTCACCGACCTGGACTCCCGGCACGCCGGCCTGCGTGGCCGGCTGGTCACCGACGCCGGGGCGCTGCACCGCTTCGTCAACGTCTACGTCAACGACGAGGACGTGCGCTTCCTCGGCGCGCTCGACGCCAAGCTCTCCGACGGCGACAGCGTCACCATCCTGCCGGCCGTGGCCGGCGGCGCGTTCGGCTTCGCCGCGGCAGCCGCGATCAGCTCGCACAGCGCCGCGGCAGCCGCGATCAGCTCGCACAGCGCCGCGGCAGCGGCGATCAGCTCGCACAGCATCAGCCGGGACAGCGCGGCAACGGCTCGCGACGCCGTCGCCGCTCGCTGAGGGCGGTCGTCGTGGCGCGGTACGACAGCCTGCTCGACGCGTGCGGAGGTACGCCGCTCGTCGGGCTGCCCCGGCTCTCCCCGACGGTGCCCGACGGGGCGCCGCCGGTGCGGCTCTGGGCCAAGCTGGAGGACCGGAACCCGACGGGCAGCATCAAGGACCGCGCGGCGATGTTCATGGTCCGCGCGGCGGAGGAGGCGGGCCGGCTCCGGGCTGGTGACACCATCCTGGAGCCGACCAGCGGCAACACCGGTATCTCGTTGGCCATGGTGGCGAAGCTGCGCGGGTACCGGCTGGTCTGCGTGATGCCCGAGAACGTCTCGACCGAGCGGGTTCAACTACTCCGCATGTACGGGGCGGAAATCATCTTCTCGGAGGCGGCGGGCGGCTCGAACCAGGCCGTCGCGACGGCCAAGCAGATCGCCGCCGACCACCCGGACTGGGTGATGCTCTACCAGTACGGCAACGAGGCCAACGCGCGGGCGCACTACGAGACGACCGGCCCGGAGCTGCTGCACGACCTGCCCACCATCACGCACTTCGTGGCCGGACTGGGCACCACCGGCACCCTGATGGGCACCGGGCGCTACCTGCGCGAAAAGGTCGAGGGCATCCAGGTCGTGGCGGCCGAGCCGCGCTACGGGGAGCTGGTCTACGGGCTGCGCAACATCGACGAGGGGTACGTGCCGGAGCTGTACGACGCCTCGGTCCTGTCCCGGCGTTTCTCGGTCGGCACGCGGGACGCGGTGCTGCGCACCCGTCAGCTCGTGGAGGTGGAGGGCATCTTCGCCGGGTTCTCCACGGGCGCGATCCTGCACGCCGCGCTGGCGGTGGCCCACGAGGCGGTTCGCGCCGGCCGCCGTGCCGACGTCGCGTTCGTGGTGTGCGACGGCGGCTGGAAGTACCTGTCCACCGGCGCGTACGGCGGCACCCTCGGCGACGCCGAGGACGCGTTGGAAGGTCAGCTCTGGGCCTGAGGGCCGGGTCCCTGCGCGAACGGGCCGTCGACGTGTGCGTCGATGGCCCGTTCCGCGTCCCGGCTCGCCGTGAGCGTGTGTCACGTTCGTGACAACTTCCAACGGATGATTCTTGTCCTCGGGTACCCCGGCGTAGGCTGCGCAGCGTGGCGTACGCGTCGGTAGAGATCATGGCCGGTACGACCGCCGGCAGAGATACTACCGACAGTGACAGTGAGAAAACCCGATGCGACTGACTGTCCTTGGGTGTGCCGGCAGCTTCCCGGGCCCCGAGTCACCGTGCTCCGCCTACCTCGTCGAGGCGGATGGTTTCCGTCTCCTGGTCGACTTCGGCTCGGGGTCGTTGTCCAGCCTCCAGCGGTACGTGGGGCTGCACGCTCCGGACGCGATCCTGCTGACCCACCTGCACTGCGACCACATCCTCGACGCGGTGACGTACGTGGTGGTCCGCCGGTACGCCCCCGAGGGCCCGTACCCGGCGCTGCCGGTGTACGCCCCGGCCGGCGCCCCGGACCGGCTCAGCGCCGCCTACGGCGACGACGGCACGGTGGACGACGTCTACCAGTTCTACGCCCTCCAGCCGGGAACGTTCCCGATCGGGCCGTTCACGGTCACCGTCGACCGGGTCAACCATCCCGTCGAGACGTACGGCGTGCGGCTGGAGCACGGTGGGCGGTCGCTGTGCTACTCGTCGGACACCGCCGAGTGCGACGCGTTGCTGCGACTGGCCCAGAGCGCCGACGTGTTCCTGTGCGAGGCCAGCTACCTGGACGGCGTGGACAATCCGCCGGATCTGCACCTGACCGGCCGGGAGGCGGGTGAGATCGCGACGAAGGCGGCGGTGGGTCGTCTGCTGCTGACCCACCTGGTCGCGGCCTGGGGCAGCGAGGCGCACACGCTGGAGTCGGCGGCCGCCGCGTACAACGGGCCGCTCGAAGTGGTCCGGGCGGGCGCCAGCTACGACATCTGACCGCATCGTGGCCACCCGGCGCTTCGTGGGTGTCGATGGCCCGGTGTTGTGCCGTACTGTTCGCCGGCCGGTCAGCGGCTGGTCGTCTGGCGCACCCCCGGCACCCGCACGGTGTGGACATGCGGATCGCCATCGTGACCGAGTCGTTCCCGCCGGACGTCAACGGCGTCGCGCACTCCGTGGTGCGTACGGCCGAGCACCTGCTGGCCCGTGGCCACGAGCCGGTCGTCATCGCACCCGCGCCTTCCGGCGCGGCCCGGCGGGGCGTCGACCGTCTGGCGTACCCGGTGGTGCGTATCCCCAGCGTGCCGTTGCCCCGCTACCAGGGCTTCCGGCTGGGCGTGCCGACCGGTACCCGGCTGGCGGGGGCACTGCTGTCGGCCGCGCCGGACGTGGTGCACCTGGCGAGCCCGTTCGTTCTCGGCGCGCGGGCGGCCACCCTCGCCGACCGGTACGGGCTGCCGATGGTGGCGGTCTACCAGACCGACGTGGCCGCCTACGCCCGGGCGTACCGGGTGAGCTGGGGTGAGGCGGCCGCGTGGCGGCGACTCCGGGAGATCCACAATCTGGCCCAACGGACGCTCGCGCCGTCGACCCGGGCAGCGGCCGACCTGATCGCCAACGGCGTGCAGCGGATCTGGTTGTGGGGCCGGGGCGTCGACGCCGTCCGGTTCGACCCGGCCAAGCGCTGCGCCGACCTGCGGCGTCGGCTGGCCCCGGGCGGGGAGCTGCTGGTCGGCTACGTGGGCCGGTTGGCCCCGGAGAAGCGGGTCGAGTTGTTGGCGGCGACGTCCCGGCTGCCGGGCGTACGGGCGGTGGTGGCCGGTGACGGCCCGGCCCGTCGTCAGCTAGAGCGGGCGTTGCCGGGGGTCACGTTCCTGGGTGTGCGGCACGGCGAGGACCTGGCACGGCTCTACGCCAGCCTGGACGTGTTCGCGCACACCGGTCCGCACGAGACGTTCGGCCAGACCGTGCAGGAGGCGTTGGCGTCCGGGGTGCCGGTGGTCGCCCCGGCCAGCGGCGGGCCGGTCGACCTGGTCGACTCGGGCCGGACCGGGCTGCTGGTGCCGCCCGGCGACGGGGACGCGCTGGCCGCCGCCGTGGCCGAGCTGACTGGGGACGCCGACCGGCGGCGGGCGTACGGGGTGGCGGCCCGGGCCGCGGTGCGCCGGCGTAGCTGGGCGGCCGTCGGCGACGAGCTGGTCGGGCACTACCACGCGGTACGCGCCAGCGCCGCCACCGTCGGCCTGCCGGCCGCGTCGTGACGGCGACGGCCGGTGGGCTACGGATAGTCCGGCTCGCGAACTTCGTGACCGAGCGCTCCGGCGGCCTGCGTACGGCGCTGCGGCACCTCGGTGAGGGCTACCGCGCGGCGGGACACGATCCGGTGCTGGTGGTGCCCGGCCGACGGAACACCCACGAGTGGCACCCGTGGGGTCGAGTCGTCACCCTGCCGGGCCTGGAGCTGCCGGGCACGGGTGGTTACCGGCTGCTGGCCGGCCGGCAGCGGCTGGCCCGGGTGCTCGCCGAGCTGACGCCGGACCGGCTGGAGGTGTCCGACCGGTCCTCGCTGCGCTGGACGGGGGCCTGGGCGAAGGCGCACGGGGTGCCGTCGGTGATGGTCTCGCACGAGTCGCTGACCGGCCTGCTCGGCCAGTGGGGAGTGCCGGACGTGCTGCGCCGGCCGACCGCCGACCGGCTCAACCGGGCCACCAGCCGGGCGTACGACCGGATCGTGTGCACGACCCGGTGGGCGGCCGAGGAGTTCGCTCGCATCGGGGCCGACAACGTCCACCTGGTGCCGCTCGGCGTGGACCTGGACACCTTCGGACCGGGGCGGGCCGACCCGCGGCTGCGGGAACGCTACGCCGACCCGACCGAGCTGCTGCTCGTACACTGCGCGCGGTTGTCTCCGGAGAAGCGGCCGGAACTGGCGGTCGAAGCCCTCGCCGAGCTGCGCCGGGCCGGTGTGCCGGCGGTGCTCGTGCTGGCCGGGGACGGCCCACTGCGCGCGTCGCTGGCCCGTCGGGCGGCCGGCCTGCCGGTCACGTTCACCGGCTTCCTGCCCGACCGTGCCGCGGTGGCCGCGCTGCTCGCGAGCGCGGACGTGGTGCTGGCGCCCGGCCCGGTGGAGACCTTCGGCCTGGCCGGGCTGGAGGCGCTGGCCTGCGGCACTCCCGTGGTGGTGAACGCCGCGAGCGCGTTGCCCGAGGTGGTCGGCTCGGCGGGGCTGGCCGCGTACGGCTCCGGGGCGTCGCTGGCCGAGGCCGTGCTGCGCCTCGTGGCCCGTCCGGAGGCGCAGCGGCGGCGGGCCGCCCGGGCGCGGGCCGAGGAGTTCGGGTGGCCGGCGGCGGTCGCCGGATTCCTGGCGGCACACGGCGCGGACGTGCCGCAGGGCACCCGGGGCGAGGTGGATCCCCGCACCGCATAGGGTGCAGGAATGGCGCGACCTGACGGGCGAGGGCCCTCTCAACTCCGACCGGTGACCCTGACCCGAGGCTGGAGCACCCACCCGGAGGGGTCGGTGCTCGTCGAGTTCGGCGGCACCCGGGTGCTCTGCACGGCGAGCGTCACCGAGGGCGTGCCCCGCTGGCGCAAGGGTTCCGGGCTCGGCTGGGTGACCGCCGAGTACGCGATGCTGCCCCGGGCCACCAACACCCGATCCGACCGGGAGAGCGTCAAGGGCCGGGTCGGTGGGCGTACCCACGAGATCTCCCGACTCATCGGTCGCAGCCTGCGCGCCTGCATCGACCTCAAGGCGCTCGGCGAGAACTCGATCGTGCTCGACTGCGACGTGTTGCAGGCCGACGGAGGCACCCGGACCGCCGCGATCACCGGCGCGTACGTGGCGCTGCACGACGCGGTGGGTTGGTTGGCGGCCCGTAAGTCCCTCGCCGGCAAGCCGGAGAAGGTCATGCACCGCTCGGTGGCCGCCGTCAGCGTCGGGATCATCGCCGGGGAGGCGCGCCTGGACCTCTGCTACGAGGAGGACGTGGCCGCCGAGGTGGACATGAACGTGGTGTGCACCGGCACGGGCGACTTCGTCGAGGTGCAGGGCACCGGTGAGGCGGGCGTGTTCGCCCGGGACCAGCTCGACAGCCTGCTCGACCTGGCCGTGGCCGGGTGCGCCGAGTTGGCCGAAGCCCAGCGGAAGGCGCTTTCCTCATGAACAAGGTTTTGCTGGCCACCCGGAACCGTAAGAAGCTGGTGGAGCTTCAGCGGATCCTGGACGGCGCGCTCGGCGCGCACCGGATCGCCCTGCTCGGCCTCGACGACGTCGAGGAGTACCCGGAGCTGCCCGAGACCGGCCTCACCTTCGGCGAGAACGCGCTGATCAAGGCGCGGGAGGGATGCCGGCGGACGGGGTTGCCGACCATCGCCGACGACTCGGGCATCGCCGTGGACGCGCTGAACGGGATGCCCGGGGTGTTCAGTGCCCGGTGGGCCGGTAAGCACGGCGACGACCAGGCAAATCTCCAGCTCGTGCTGGACCAGATCGCCGACGTGCCGGACGAGCACCGGGCGGCGTCCTTCGTCTGCACGGTGGCGCTGGTGCTGCCCGGCGGCAAGGAGCACCTGGTCGACGGCCGGCAGCCCGGTCGGGTGCTGCGCGCACCGCGCGGCGACGGCGGGTTCGGCTACGACCCCATCTTCCTGGGCGACGGCCAGGACCGGACCAACGCCGAGCTGACCCCGGCCGAGAAGGACGCGGTCAGCCACCGGGGCAAGGCGCTGCGCGAGCTGGCCAAGCTGGTCGCCAAGGTGCTGCCGCCCGCCGCCTGACGGGCGCGAGATGCTGCCGCCCGCCGCCTGACCCGCGGCGGACGACAGCGACCCGTGGAGGTCAGCCCAGCGGGCCGACCTCCCGCTCGATGGCGGCGCGCAGCTCGGGGCCGGCCACGACCGCACGGGCCGCCTCCATCACCGGGGCGAGGAACACGTCCGGGCCGGGGTCGCCGGCCGCCGCACCGAGCGCGGCGACGGCGGCCCGACCGGCCGGCGACGGCACCAGCGGTTCGCGCAGTTGCAGGCCACG
Source organism: Micromonospora sp. CA-246542 (assembly GCF_050942905.1). Taxonomy (NCBI): domain Bacteria; kingdom Bacillati; phylum Actinomycetota; class Actinomycetes; order Micromonosporales; family Micromonosporaceae; genus Micromonospora; species Micromonospora sp. CA-246542. The sequence goes on from NZ_CP192040.1 coordinate 1,299,430, forward strand.
TACTCCGGCCAGCAGCTCCACCGCGAGCAGGCTGGTGAGGTTGTCCAGCACGGTACGCAGCTTCTTGGCCCCCGCCCAGCCCATCGAGACGTGGTCCTCCTGCATGCCGCTGGTGGGCAGCGAGTCCACCGACGCGGGCGCGGCCAGCCGCCGGTTCTCGGCGACGATGCCGGCCGCCGTGTACTGGGCGATCATCAGCCCGGAGTTGACCCCGGCGTCGGGGGAGAGGAACGCCGGCAGCTCCCGCGAGCGGGTCACGTCGAGCAGTCGGTCCACCCGCCGCTCGGCGATCGCGCCGACCTCGGCGGCGGCGATCGCGAGGAAGTCGGCGGCGAAACCGAGCGGAGCGCCGTGGAAGTTCCCGGTCGACTCGACCCGACCGTCCGGCAGCACCACCGGGTTGTCCACCACGGACACCAGCTCCCGGGCCGCGACCGTGCGGACGAAGTCCAGGGTGTCGCGGGCCGCGCCGGCCACCTGCGGCGCGCAGCGCATCGAGTACGCGTCCTGCACGGCGTGCGCCAGGTCGTCGCGGTGCGAGTCCATGACCCGCGAATCCTGCAACAGTCGGTGGATGTTCGCCGCCGACGCCGCCTGACCGGGGTGCGGTCGGATGGCGTGCAGCTCGGGCAGGAACGGCCGCTCCGAGCCGAGCATCGCCTCGATGGCCAGCGCGGCGGTCACGTCCGCCATCGCGAAGAGGTGCGCCGCGTCGTGGATGGCCAGCAACAGCATGCCGAGCATGCCGTCGGTGCCGTTGATCAGCGCCAGCCCCTCCTTGGCGGCCAGCTCGATCGGCTTGAGCCCGTTGGCGGCCAGCACGTCGGCCGCGTCCTGCCGCTCGCCGGCCGGGCCGAGCACCCAGCCCTCACCGAGCAACACCAGCGCGCAGTGTGCCAGCGGCGCCAGGTCGCCGGACGCGCCCAGCGAGCCGTGCTCCGGCACCCACGGGGTGATGTCGTGGTTGAGCAGGTCGACGAGGGCATCGGCGACCAGCGGCCGGACCCCGGAGCGGCCCAGGGCGAGCGAGCGTACGCGCAGCAGCATCATGGCGCGTACCACCTCGCGGGGCATCGGTGCGCCCACCCCGGCGGCGTGCGAGCGGATCAGCGCGTGTTGCAGCTCGGCCCGCCGCTCGGGGGCGACGAACGTGTTCGCCAGGGCCCCGAACCCGGTCGAGACGCCGTACACCGGTCGTCCGGCGGCCTCGATGCCGTCCACGATCGCGCGGCTGGTCGCCATCGCGTCCCGGGCGGCCGGGTCGAGGACCACCGTGGCGGTGCCGCGGGCCACCGCGAGCACGTCGTCGGCGGTGATCCCGGTTGGTTGGATGGTCACGTTCGTCACTGCGGTACTCCGTTGCGAATTACCTGGCGGATCAGGGGGACACCGGGCCGGTAGGCCAGGTGCAGGTAGGACGGCGCGTCCAGGACGACGAGGTCGGCCCGCGCGCCGGGAGTGAGCACGCCGATGTCGTCGCGGCGCAGCGCCCGCGCGCCACCGGCGGTGGCGGCCCAGACCGCCTCCGCCGGGGTCATCCGCATCTCGCGGACCGCGAGGGCGATACAGAAGGGCATCGACGAGGTGTACGACGAACCGGGGTTGCAGTCCGTCGCCAGGGCCACGGTGACGCCCGCGTCGAGCAGCCGGCGCGCGTCCGGGTACGGCGAGCGGGTGGAGAACTCGGCGCCCGGCAGCAGGGTGGCGACGGTGGTGGTGTGCGCACCTTCGTGGCACATGCAGTCGAACCGGTTCGAGGCGAGCGCGTCGACGTCGGCGTCGCTGAGGTGGGTGCAGTGGTCGACGCTGGCCGCGCCCAGCTCCACCCCGAGCTGCACGCCCGGCCCGGGGCCGAGCTGGTTGGCGTGCAGCCGTACGCCCAGCCCGGCGGCCTGCCCGCAGGCGAGGATGGCGCGGGCGTGGTCGACGTCGAAGGCGCCCCGCTCGCAGAACACGTCGATCCACTTCGCGTACGGCGCGGCGGCGGCCAGCATCGGCCCGCAGACCAGCCCGACGTAGTCGTCCGGCCGGTCGGCGTACTCGGCGGGGACCACGTGCGCGCCCAGGAAGGTGGTCTCACTGCTGGTCTCGGCGGCGATCCGGAGCGAGCGGGCCTCGTCGGCGACGTTCAGCCCGTACCCACTCTTGATCTCCATGGTCGTGGTGCCCTGGCGCAGCGCCTCCCCGCGTAGCCGGCGCACGGTGGTCCGCAGCTCGTCGTCGGTGGCGGCCCGGGTCGCGCCCACGGTGGTCCGGATGCCGCCGCCGGTGTACGGCTCGCCGGCCATCCGCGCGGCGAACTCGGCGGCCCGGTCCCCGGCGAAGACCAGGTGGGCGTGGCTGTCCACGAAGCCGGGCAGTACGGCGGCCCCGCCGACGTCGATCCGGTGTTCGGCGGCCGGCGCGTACGCGGACGGCCCGACCCAGGCCACCCGATCCTCCTCGACGAGCACGGCCGCCTTGCGGCGGATTCCCAGCGGATCGGCGCCGATGCCGTTGGTGACCAGCTCCCCGATGTTGTCGACGAGCAGGCTGCTCATGAGGGAGTCACCGCCTCGATCGACGCCGACAGCTCGGCCGGCACGTCGACGCTGAGGTGCCGGCCCTCGGCCACCACCACCCGGCCGTCCACCACGACCTGGTCGACGTCCGCCGCGACGGCCGCGAAGAACGCCCCCACCGGGGGTACGCCGGCGGTGCGGGCGCTGTCGAGCCGTACCGTCACCAGGTCGGCGCGGGCGCCGGCGGCGATCCGACCGGCGTCGGTCCACCCCAGCGCGGCGTGCCCGGCGGCGGTGGCCGTGGTGAACAGCTCGACCGGGGTGAAGTGGCCGCGCCGGCGGGTGCGTAGCCGCTCGTCCAGCTCCACGGCACGAGCCTCCTCGAACAGGTCGACCACGGCGTGACTGTCGCTGCCCAGGCTCAGCCGGATACCCGCGTCGGCCATCCGGCGGGCCGGACCGATGCCGTCGGCGAGGTCCCGCTCGGTGGTGGGACAGAGGCACACGCCGGTCCGGCTGTCGGCGAGCAGGGTCAGGTCCGCGCTGGTCGGATGGGTGGCGTGCACGGCCGTGGTGTCCGGCCCGAGCACTCCGTGCTCGGCGAGCAGCGCGGTGGGCGTACGCCCGTGCACGGCCCGGCACTCGTCGTTCTCGGCGGGCTGCTCGGAGAGGTGCACGTGCAGCGGGGCCCGCCGGTCGCGGGCCCAGTCGGCGACCGTGCGGAGCTGGTCGGCGGGGACCGCCCGGACCGAGTGCACGGCCGCGCCGACCCGCACGTGGGAGTCCGTCGGCTGGAACGCCGCCGCGCGTCGCGCCCAGCCGTCCGCGTCACCGTCGCCGAAGCGCCGCTGCGGCCCGGCGAGCGGCTGACCGTCCACCGTGGAGGCCAGGTAGCAGGTGTCCAGCAGGGTGAGCCGGACCCCGGCGTGCGCGGCGGCCTCGACCAGCGCCGCGCCCATCGCGTTCGGATCGTCGTACGCGCCGCCGTCCGGCCGGTGGTGCAGGTAGTGGAACTCGCCCACGCAGGTGATCCCGGCGAGCGCCATCTCGGCGTACACCGCCCGGGCCAGCGCCAGGTAGGTGTCCGGGTCGAGCCGGTCCGCGACCGCGTACATGCGGTCCCGCCAGGAGAAGAAGTCACCCCGCCCGCCGTGGGTGCGCCCCCGCAGCGCCCGGTGGAAGGCGTGCGAGTGCGCGTTCGCCAGGCCCGGCAGGGTCAGGCCGGGCAGCGGCACGGCGTCGGCGTACACGTCGACCCCGGACGGCGGTCGGCTCCCGGGGGTCAGCGGCGTCACCGCGCTGATCCGGCCGTCCTCGACCTCGATCAGCACGTCGGGGGTGGGCTCGGCGTGCGCGGGCAGCCAGGCGTACTCGGCCAGCCAGCGGGCGGTGGTCAGCGACATGTCAGCTCCTCCAGCACGCGGGCCAGCGCGCGAATCCCCGCCGCGCAGTCGTCGTCGCTCGCGGCCTCGGCGGGGGAGTGCGACACCCCGGTCGGGTTGCGCACGAACAGCATCGCCGTGGGCAGGTAGGCCGCGAGCACCCCGGCGTCGTGTCCCGCGCCCGTGGGCAGCACCGGCGCGTCGAGCAGCGTCGCCAGCCGGGCGGCCAGATCGCCGTCGAAGGCGACCAGCGGGGTCACCGACTCCTCGGTCACCAGCACCTCCGTGCCGTCGCGGCGGGACCGCTCGGCGAGCTTGGCCCGGACCGCGTCGACCAGCCCGGTCAGGGTCTCCGGGTCGGCCGCGCGCGCGTCCAGCCAGCCGGTCACCCTCGACGGGATCGCGTTGGTGGCGTTGGGTTCCACGGCGACCCGACCCACGGTGGCGTGCGCCCCACGCACCCGGGCCTCCTTGTTCGCGGCCAACACCCCGAACGCGTAGGTGAGCATCGGGTCGCGCCGGTCGGCCATCCGCGTCGTACCCGCGTGGTTGCCCTCACCGACCACGTCGAACCGCCAGCGGCCGTGCGGCCAGATGGCGCTCGCCACCCCCACCGGCGCGTCCGCGTCCACGAGCGCGCGGCCCTGCTCGACGTGCAGCTCCACGAACGCGCCGAAGCGACCCAGCAGCTCCGGTCGGGCGCCCGCCGGCCGCCCGCCGAGCGCGTCGGCGAAGCTCACCCCGGCCGCGTCGCGCAGGCCGGCCGCGCGGTCGGCCGCCAGCACGCCGGTGAGCAGCCGCGACCCCAGGCAGGGTACGCCGAAGCGCGCGCCCTCCTCCTCCACGAACGCGGCCACCACCAGCGGCCGGACCGGGGTGACACCGGCGGCGCGCAGCTCGTCCACAGCGAGGAACGCGCTGACGATGCCGAGCGGCCCGTCGTACGCCCCGCCGTGCGGCACCGAGTCGAAGTGACTGCCGGTCAGCACGGCGTCCGTGCCCTCCGGGTCACCCCAGTGGGCGAACAGGTTGCCGTTGCCGTCCTCGGTGACCGGCAGGCCGCGACGGTCGGCCTGCCCGTGGAACCAGGCCCGCAGTTGGTGTTCCGGCTCGGTCAACGCGTACCGCAGATAGCCGCCGCTGTCGGCGTTCCGCCCGACCGGCGCGATCTCGTCCCACAGCTCCCGGAACCGGCCGGGCAGGTCGTCACTCACGCGCTCTCACCCTCGGTCATGGGGACGCGGACGCCGGTGCGCTCGGCGACCTCGCGTGCGCTGTCGTAGCCGGCGTCGACGTGCCGGATGACGCCCATCGCCGGGTCGTTGGTGAGCACCCGCTCGATCTTCTGGCCGGCCAGGGCGGTGCCGTCGGCCACACAGACCTGCCCGGCGTGGATCGACCGGCCGATGCCGACACCCCCGCCGTGGTGGATGGACACCCAGGACGCCCCGCTGGCGGTGTTGACCAGCGCGTTCAGCAGCGGCCAGTCCGCGATCGCGTCGGAGCCGTCCGCCATCCCCTCGGTCTCCCGGTACGGGCTCGCGACGCTGCCGGTGTCCAGATGGTCCCGGCCGATCACCACCGGCGCGGAGAGCTCACCGGAGGCGACCATGTCGTTGAACCGCACGCCCGCCCGGTCGCGTTCACCCTGGCCGAGCCAGCAGATCCGGGCTGGCAGGCCCTGGAACGCGACCCGCTCGCCGGCCAGTTTGATCCAGCGGGCCAGGGACTCGTTCTCCGGGAACAGGTCCAGGATGGCCCGGTCGGTGGCGGCGATGTCGGCCGGGTCGCCGGAGAGCGCCGCCCACCGGAACGGGCCCCGGCCCTCGCAGAACAGCGGGCGGATGTACGCGGGTACGAAGCCCGGGAAGTCGAACGCCCGCTGGTAGCCGCCGAGCTGCGCCTCGCCCCGGATCGAGTTGCCGTAGTCGAAGACCTCGGCGCCGGCGTCGAGGAACCCGACCATCGCCTCGACGTGCTTCGCCATCGACGCGCGGGCCCGATCGGTGAACTCGGCGGGCTTCGCCGCGGCGTAGTCCCGCGCGTCGGCCAGCTCGACCCCGACCGGCAGGTACGCCAGCGGGTCGTGGGCGCTGGTCTGGTCGGTCACGATGTCGATCTCGACGCCCCGGCCCAGCAGCTCCGGGAAGACCTCGGCGGCGTTGCCGACGACCCCGACGCTCAACGCGCGCCGGTCCCGCTTCGCCGCGCGGACCCGCGCGACCGCGTCGTCCAGGGAGTCGGCCACCTCGTCCAGGTAGCGGTCGTGCACCCGGCGGTCCAGACGGGTGCGGTCGACGTCGACGATCAGGCAGACGCCGTCGTTCATGGTGACCGCGAGGGGCTGCGCGCCACCCATTCCGCCGCAGCCGGCGGTGAGCGTCAGCGTCCCGGCCAGGGTGCCGCCGAACCTCTTGGCGGCCACGGCGGCGAACGTCTCGTAGGTGCCCTGGAGGATGCCCTGCGTGCCGATGTAGATCCACGAGCCGGCCGTCATCTGCCCGTACATGGTCAGGCCGAGCTGTTCTAGGCGGCGGAACTCGGGCCAGGTCGCCCAGTCGCCGACCAGGTTGGAGTTCGCCAGCAGCACCCGGGGCGCCCACTCGTGCGTACGCATCACACCGACCGGTCGCCCGGACTGCACCAGCATCGTCTCGTCCGCGCGCAGGTCGGTCAGCGTACGCACCAACGCGTGGTACGACGGCCAGTCCCGCGCCGCCTTTCCGGTCCCGCCGTAGACCACCAGGTCGTCGGGGCGTTCGGCCACCTCCGGATCGAGGTTGTTCATCAGCATCCGCAGGGCGGCCTCCTGCTGCCAGCCACGGGTGGTGAGCTGGCTGCCCCGTGCGGCACGGATGGGCTGGGTCATCTCCGGTCTCCTCCTCATCCGAGGAACAACTGTCGGCGGGCCGCGGAGGCTTCGAACGCCTCCAGGCGGCGCTGGGTGTCGGCCGGCGCGGCGTCGCAGATCGCCTGCAACAGGACCATCGCCAGGGTCATCGGGGCGGTGTGCAGGTCGAAGACGAGTTGGGCGCCGACGGCGGCCGGCAGCACCACGTCGGCGTGTTCGGTGGCCGGGCTGACCGGCGAGTCGGTGATCGCCACGACGGTCAGCCCGGCGGCGCGCGCGTCGCGCAGGGCGTCCAAGGTCTCCCGGGGGTAGCGGGGCAGTACGAAGGCGAGCACGGCGGACGCCCCGGCCTCGGCGGCCTGCTCCAGCCGGTCGGTGAGCAGGCTGCCGCCGTCGTTGAGCACCCGCACGTCCGGGTGGACCTTGGCGGCGAAGTAGGCGAAGTACGCGGCCAGCGGCGCGGCGGCCCGCAGGCCCAGCACCGGCAGCGGCCGGCTGGACGCGAGCAGCCGCCCGGTCCCGGCGATCCGATCGGTGTCGGCGAGCTGTTCGGCCAGCCGGTCCAGGTTGCCCATCTCGGCGCGTACCGCCTGCTGGAGCTCGTTGGCGGTGTCCGCCGGGCCGCCGGTCGTGCGGGCGGTGAGGTCCCGCAGACGGCGGCGCAGCGCCGGATAGCCGTCGTGGCCGAGCGCGACGGCGAAGCGGGTGACCGAGGGCTGGCTTACCCCGGCCAGCTCGGCGACCTCCGCGGCGGAGAGGTACGCGACGGTTGGCGCGTGCTGCACGAGACAGTGCGCGATCCGGCGCTGGGTCGGGGTGAGCCGTACCCCGTCGAACAGGTCGAGGACCTGCTCGGCCGTCGCCTCGGCAGCACTGTCATTCACACTTGGACTCTATGCATGAAAACTTTCAGAGGCAATGCTCGACCGGTCGGACACATCGCCGACTATCGAGGACGTGACATCAACCGATTCGATGGTTATTGCCCTGGTTGGTGGTCCCAACGGTGACGCACCGCGCTGGAGCGGTGATTGTAGGATCCGCACGGCGGTTGGACAGAGGAGTTGCGGATGCAGCCGGAAGGCCCCTACCGGTTCACCCACGCGCTGGGCGGATCTCCGGTCGGCAAGGCGTGGGCTGCCATCGACGAACACGGTCGACTTGTGACGGTCGCGGTGCTCGACGCCGCCGTCGCCGGGACCGCGGGTTGGCGGGAGGCGTTCGCCGGTACGGCCAACTCCCTGGCCCAGGGCCCCGGAGCGATGTCGTTCGCGTACGCCGACTTCTCGGCCACCGCGCCCTGGGTCGCGTATCCCGCCGAAGCGGGCCCCGGCGCCGAGAAACTGTTCCGCGCCCTCGGCGTGGAGTACACGCCCGCCCAGGCGCCGCCGGTCTCCGCCTCCCCGGCGTCGACGTCGCCGGTCTCCGGTATGCCCGTGTCCGGTACGCCGGTCTCCAGCACCCCCGTGTCCGGTACCCCCGTGTCCGGCACTCCGGTGTCCAGCCCGCCGCCGGTCTCCGGCGCGTCCGGCCCGGTGTCCGACATGCCGCACGCGCCCTGGGCCGTGCACGCGAACCCGGTGTCCGCGTCCCCGCAACCGGTCTCCGGCGCCCCCACGTCGCCCCCGCGACGGACCCGACCGCGGGCGACCCCGTCGAGATCCCGGCGCCGCCGATCGCGCCGACCCGCCCGGTGGTGCCGCCGGCCGACCCGTTCGCCGCGCCCGTACGCCGCATCAAGCCCTCCGAGCCACGACCACCGCGTACCCGGCTGTGGGTGGGCGTCGCGGCGCTGGTCCTGGTGGTGATCGCCGCGGCGGGCGGCCTGGTGCTCTGGGGCGGGTCGGACGATCCCGGTGCGCCGCAGACCGCGCCCACCACGAGCATCCTGTCGCCGGCGATCCCGACCACACCGCCGCAGTCGCCCGGTATCGAGCCGCCCAAGCCGGGCGCGTGGCCGACGCAGTGGCCCCGGTTCACCGAGCGGGACACCGTGCGGACGCTCACCGATCTCGACGGCCTGGGCTTCCCGGTGAAGGTCCCGACGACCTGGCAGTGCACGCTCGCCGAGCGGGCCGAGGGGTTCGTCAAGTACCAGTGCGGCACCGCCGCCTCGGGCAACCAGGCGGTCGGCGGCGACGTGATCGTGCGCGAGTGCCCGCAGCCGTGCACCGACCAGTGGCAGAACGCCATGCGCTCGGTCGAGGAGGCGTGGGGCGCGCAGTGGATCCGCAGTGGCCTGTACGGGAGCTACGCCGAGCAGATCATCGAGGCCGACGGCGCGCAACGGCACGGCCTCGTCGTGGTCGCCTACTTCCGCAGCGGCGAGGACGGCGCCATCAACCGGCAGCTCGTCATCCGGATGACCTCGCCCGTGCCCGAGGCGTACCAGCTGCGGCGCTTCGCCAGCTACATCCGTGACGTGGTCGTCTTTTGACCAGGGCGAGCGGAGAGGCGTCCACAACGGACGCCGATCCTCGACCGCTCGCCGGGCGGTCGGTCGCGCTGATCCATGAGTGGTTCGGCGCCACCGGCGGATCCGAGCAGGTGTTCCTCCAGATGGCCGAACTCGTACCGCACGCCGATCGCTTCGTGCTCTGGAAGGACCACGACGCGACGGTGGACGGGGACGTCCACGAGTCCTGGCTGGCGAAGACCCCGCTGCGGCACAGCAAGGCCCTCGCGCTTCCGTTCATGCCGCTGACCTGGCGGACGCTGACCCGCCAGAAGTACGACGTGGTCCTCTCGTCGAGCCACGCGTTCGCGCACACCGTGAAGATCGGCGACCCGGAGCGCACCCGCCACCTGAGCTACGTCCACTCGCCGGCCCGCTACGTCTGGAGCCCCGGTCTTGACCAGCGGGGCGCCAGCGCCGCGCTCGCGCCGATGCGTGCCGCCCTCCAGGCCGGCGACCGGCGGCTGAGCCGTCACGTGCACGGCTACGCGGCGAACTCGCGGGAGGTGCGGGCCCGTATCCGCCGCTACTGGGGACGGGACGCCACGGTGATCAACCCGCCGGTGGAGGTGGACTACTTCGCGTCCGCCCCGCCGGCCGTCCGCGACCAGGAGCGCCGGTACCTGCTCGGCGTCGGCCGCTGGATCCCGTACAAGAACTTCGATCTGATGATCGAGATCGCGGCGGCGGCCCGGCTGCCGCTCGTGATCGCCGGCGGAGGTCCCGAGGAGGCCAATCTGCGTCGGCTCGCGGCCCGCGTCGACGTGCCGGTCGAGTTCGAGGTCAGACCCACCACCGAGCGGCTCCGCGAGCTGTACTGGGGCGCGAGCGTGCTGCTCTACCCCGCTCTGGAGGACTTCGGGATGATCCCGGTCGAGGCCCAGGCCTGCGGGACACCCGTCGTGGGCTGGGCGCGCGGCGGCCTGCTCGAAACCGTGGTGACCGGCGAGACCGGCTTCCTCCTCGACGCCGACGACCCGGGCGCGTACGTGGATCCGATCCGTCAGGCGTCGCGGCTGCCGACGCAGGCGGCGATGACCAACGCCCAACGGTTCACGCCGCAGGTCTTCCGGGAGACCATGGCCGGGTGGCTGGCCGAGCAGGCGTCATCGTGACCGGGTCCACGTCGACGCATCCGCCGGCGGGCGAAGCTTCCGTGGCGAACGTGCTGATGCTGGGCACCGCCGAGTGGGACTCTCCGATCGCGACGAACCAGCACTACGTCGCGCGGGAGTTGGCCCGCACCGCGAACGTCACGTTCGTCGAGTCACTGGGCCTGCGCCGGCCCACGCTGCGCCGCGACGACGTCGTCCGGATGGCGTCCCGGGTTCGCCGTGCGCTGGGCGACCAGGAGGTCCCGGCGCAGCGACCTCGCCCGGCCGGAACGCGGATCGTGTCTCCGCTCGTGCTGCCGGTGCACCGCACGCCCACCTATCCGGTCAACCGCGCCCTGCTGCGTCGGGCCACCGGCGACTGGCTCCGCAGCGCACGTCCCCGGGTGCTCTGGACGTTCACGCCGGTCACCTACGGCCTGGAAGAGGCCGCCGACCTCGTCATCTACCACTGCGTCGACCTGCTGGCGACGTTTCCCGGCGTGGACGCCGTAGCGGTGGGCCGGGGCGAGCGTTCGCTGTCGACGCGTACCGCGGTCGCCGTCGCCACCAGCGCGGCCGTGCGGGAGCATCTCGCCGCCGTCGGCTTCCCCCGCGTCGAACTCCTGCCCAACGTCGCGGACGTGTCGGTCTTCACGGCGGCAAGCCGGCCGGCCGCGCAGCGCCGACCCGACGTCCTCTTCTCCGGCAACCTCACCGTCCACAAGCTCGACCTGCGACTCCTCGAATCGATCGCCACCGCCGTACGCGGTCGGGGCGAGCTGCTGCTGGCCGGGCCGCTCGCCGCCGGCGGGGGCAGCTTCGACGCGGAGCTGCGGCACCTGGAGGCCCTCGGCGCCCGACACCTCGGCGTCCTCTCCCCGGACCAGCTCGCCGCGGTGGCCGGCGCGTGCGCCGTGGGTGTCATCCCGTACGCGATCAACGACTACACCCGGGGCGTCAGCCCGCTCAAGTGCTTCGAGTACCTGTCCTCCGGGCTGGCCGTGCTGAGCAGCCCACTGCCGGCGGTGGTCGAACTCGCGCGGGCCAATCCCCACGTGACCGTGGACGACGCGCAGGACCTGCCGACCCACCTGCCCGGCCTGCTGCAACCGGTCACCGACACCGTCGTCGACGCCCGGATCGCGAGCGCTGCCGAACACGGGTGGGAGGGGCGTGGCGCGCTGCTGCGCGACCTGTTGCGGACCGAAGTAGCGCCGTGACCCGCGTACTGGTCGTGACCGTCGAGCCGCCCTGGCCGGCCCAGCACGGCGGCCGGATCCGCACGGCGCGGGTCGCCGAGGCGCTGGGGCGCGACGCCCAGGTGCTGGTCGCCTTCCCCGACCACGGCGATCGGCAGCCGGACGCCCCGGTCGCCACCCGTCCGCTGCCCTGGTCGCCACCGCCGGCCGTCCGTACCCGGGCGTCGGGCCGGCCCCACCTGGGCGGGCACTACCTCGCGCCGATCGCCGAACCCCTGGCGGGGCTGTGCGACGAGTTCCGGCCCGACGTCGTCTACTGGTCGCACTCCTACCTGGCCGCGTGGGCGCCCCCGGCGGCGCGGCGGGCGCCGCAGGTCGTCGAGTTCGCCAACATCGAGAGCCGACGACTCGCGACGATGGTGGACTCGGCCCACGGTTGGCAGCGCGTGGCCCGCCGCGCCGAGGCCGCCAAGGCAGCCTTCTGGGAACCCCGGGTGGCCGCCCGTGCCGCCCTGTGCGTCGCGCTGTCCGCACCGGACGTGGACGTGTTGCGGGGGTGGGCCAGCAACGTCGTCCTCGTCCCCAACGGTGTGGACGTCTGGCCGTACGAACCCTCGCCGGCTGACGGGTACGTCCTCGCGCTGGCGTCCTACGACTACGAGCCCAACGTGCGCGCGCTCCGGACGTTCCTGCGGGAGATCTGGCCCCTCGTTCGCGCCGCGCTCCCCGTGGCGCGGCTCGTGGTGGCGGGCCGGCGGAGCGAGGCGCTGGCTCGGGAGTGCGCCGACGCACCCGGGGTCTCGGTCCTCGGCACGCTCGACGACGTGGCCGACGCGTACGCCGGAGCTGCCGTGACCGTCGCTCCCGCCACCACCGGCGGCGGCGCCCAGCTCAAGCTGACCGAGTCGATGTCCCGGGGCCGAAGCGTCGTGATGAGCGCGTTCGCGGCGCTGGGCCTGCCGGCCGCCGTACGCGACGCCGACTCCCACCGGGTGGCCGACGACCCGCGCTTCTTCGCGGACGCGGTCGTCGACGCCCTGCGGGACCCGTCCACACGCCACGCCCGGGAGCTGGCGGGCTGGCGACGGACCGCCGCCCTCGGCTGGCCCGAGACCGTCCGCGAGTTGGCCGCCGCCATCCGCGTGCTCGCCGAGCGGACGGCCGCATCGTGATCCGCCGCGTCCACCTCATCGAGTCCGGCGGTCGCGGCGGGGTCTTCAACCACACCGTCGAGGTCGCCGCCGGCCTGCGCGAACTCGGCGTCGACGCGGTCGTGCACACCGCCGACGACTGCGATGCGGCACCGACCTCGGTGACGCTCTGTCGGTGCGTGACCTGGCACCGCGCCTCGCCCCACCGACGGGTGCGCCAGGCCCGGACGTCGACGCGCTACCTGCTGCGCACGTTGCCGCACCTGCGCCGGCTGATCGGTCCACAGGATGTCGTGCACGTCCAGGGGCTGTTCGCGCTCACCCCGGAGCTGATCTCGATCGCCCGGCGGCGTCGGGCCACGGTCGTCACCAGCCCGCACAACACCTTCGTCCGGTCGAACGCCCCCGGTGGCGGGCGGGCGCTACGAAGTGCGCTGCGGGACGCCGACCGGGTGCTCGTCTACTCCGAGGCCGACCGGCGACGCCTCCTCGACCGGGGTGTGGCGAACGTCGACCGGGTACCCCTGACGCAGTGGACGCCGGCCCCGGAGCCGGTGCTCGTCGACCGGTGGCGGACCGAGCTGAATCCGGGCTCGGTGAAGCTCGCCCTGCTGCCCGGCCAGGTGCGGGCGGACAAGAACCCCGAGCTGTTCGTTCGGGCCGTCGCCCAGTTGCCCGGTTGGCGGGGCGCGGTGGTCGGGGAGGACCTCGGGCCGGGCCGGCGGGTCGACGCGCTCGTCGAACAGACCGGCGCGGCGGTGACGACGGCGTACCGCTACCTGAGCGTCGACGAGTTCACCGCGCTGGTGGCAACGGCCGATGTCGTCGTCGCGCCGTACGAGGTCGCCAGCCAGTCCGGCGTGCTCGCCGTGGCGGCCCGTCTGGGGGTGCCCACCGCGGTGGCCCCCTGTGGTGGTCTGGGCGAGCTGGCCACCGCCGTCGCCCGGGACACCGGCGTCGAGGCGATCGCGGCCGCCATCGCCCTCGCCCACGAACGCGGCGTGCGGCCGGTCGACACGACGGACGCCCCGGCCCGGTTCCTCGCCGCGTACACCGCCGCCCAGCAGGGTCGGACGTCATGATCGTCACGATGGTGTCGGTGTCGGACACCGCCGGAGGCGCCGAGGCGCACACGGTCGCGCTCGGTCGCGGGCTACGCGACCGTGGCCACGACGTCGCGCTGTACGGCCGGTGCCCAGGGTGGGAGGAGCAGGGTCTCGTCCGCGGCGACATCCGTCTCGGCCCGAAGTGGTCCCGTCGGACGATGGCCGCCGGGTTGCTGCGGGTGCCCATCGAACGGCACCGGACCCAGGTCATCGCCGACGCATCCGTCTACCACCTGCAGTTCAAGCGGGAACAGATCGCACTGACCGCGCCGTTGTCGCGCCGGGCGCCCGTGGTGTGGACGGAACACGGACGGTGGATGGGCGGACCGGTCGGTCGCCTGCTGCTCGCCGGCTACGCGCGCGCGGCCGAGCACGTCTCCCGGGTGGTCTGCGTGAGCGATGCCGTCGCCGCCGACCTCGAACCGGTGGTCGGCCGGGAGAAGCTGGTGGTCGTGCCCAACGCGATCGACACCGACCGGTACGCCGCGCCCCCGGACGCGACGCGGGCAGCCCTGCGCCAGCGGCTGCTGCCCAGCCGCTTCCACGGCCGCCGGGTCGCCGTCCTCGCGGCGCGGCTGCACCCCGCCAAGCGGCACGACCGGGCGATCGCGGCGGCGCTCGCCAGCGGCAGCGCCCTGGTCGTCGTCGGCGACGGCCCGGACCGCGAGCGGCTGGAACGACTCACCGGCGGCACCGGCGACGTGCACTTCACCGGCCACCGTGAGGACGTGCCCGACCTCCTCGCGGCCAGCGACTTCTACGTCTACTGCGGCGCCGAGACGGACGGCACGCCCACCTGCGTCCTCGAGGCCGCCGCCGGTGGGCTGCCGATCGTGGCGTTCCGCGGTGATCCCGGCGCGGAGTTGATTCCACACTGCGGGGGCGTCGTGCTCGGTGGGCCGGCCGAGCTGACGGCCGACGCGGTGTCGGCGATGCTCCAGCGGCGGGGCGCCGGTGTCGCCTACGTCGAGCAGCGGCACGGGCGCGACAGGTGGCTCGACGCGTACGAACGGACCTTCGGGGAGTGCCTCCGATGACCTCACCGGGACAGACGACGACCGAGGATCTCGCTCCGACGGGCACGGCGGACGCCACCCGGTCGGCGCGCGGGCTCAGTACCGCCACCGCCGTGTCGCTGGGTCTCCGTCTGCTCGGCATGGCCGTGGGCATGGCGACCACCTCCGTGCTCGCCCGGTACCTGAACCCCGGCGGCTACGGCGTCTTCGCCCTCGCGCTCACCCTCGGCACGGCGGCGGCGCAGGTCGCCGACATGGGCACCACGATCACGGTGAGTTCCCGGATCGCCCGGGAGAAGGCGGCGGCCGGCCGCATCCTCACGACCGGCCTGCTCATCCGTACGTCGGTGGCGCTGCTCGCGACCGTCGCCCTGCTCGTCGCCGCCGCCGCAGGGCTGTTCGGGGAGTCCAGCGCCGTCGTCAGTGTCGTCGCCGTCGCGACGCCGTTGTCCGCGGCGTCCGTACTCACGGCGGGAGCCACCGCCCGCTTCCGTCCCGAGGTGTCGGCGGTCCTGGCCCTCGTGCAGGGCGTCCTCTGGCTGGTGGCGGTCGTCTTCATCGCCCGGACCGGCGGGGACGTCGTCCTGCTCGCGTGGTTCTTCGTGGCCGTCGTGGTCGTGCAGACCAGCATCGGGGTCGCGATCAACCGGCGGCTGGTGCCACTGGGCCGGCCGTCCTGGGCGGAGGCGGGCCGGATCTTCGCGCTGAGCTGGCCACTCGCGATCAGCTCGCTGGCGGTCATGGCCTACTACCGCCTGGGCTCGGTGATCCTCTTCCACCTGCGAGGGGCGGCGGAGCTGGGCTACTACTCGGCGGCGTACAAGTTCCTCGACGTCGCCCAGCTCGGGCCGGCCATGCTGGTGGCCCCGCTGCTGCCGATCGTGGCGACGAGTCTGAGCATGGACGCGCACCGCCGACAGCTGATCTTCAGCCTGGCGACCCGTACCGGCGTCGTGATCGGCGCGGGTACGGCGGTGCTGCTGATCGCGTTGGCCCCCGCCCTCGTCAGCTACCTCTACGGCGACGACTTCGGCCCGGCGGTCACGCCCCTGCTCCTGCTGGCGGTCGCCTTCGTGGGCGTGACCCTCGGCTACGTCGGTACGACGATCTGCTCGGCGCTGGGCCTGGTACGCCCGATCGCGGTGCTGACCGTCTCGGTGGCGGTGGTCAACCTCGTGGCGCAGTTCTGGGCCTGTGCCCGGTGGGGCGCGACCGGCGCGGCGGCCGTCGCCGCGGCGACCGAGTTCGTCATCGGCGTCACCACGTGTCTGCTGGCCGCGCGCGCGATGACGGCACGGCTTCCCCTGCGGGAGCTGGGGAGTGTCCTCGCCGTGGGCGCCGCCACCGTGCTGGTGCTGTGGCTGGTACGGCTCCCGTGGCAGGTCGAGGGCGCGTTGGCCGCCGGCATCTTCGGTGTGGCGGTGCTGGCCACGCGGGCGATCACGACGGCGGACCTGAGGCGGGTCCTGTCCCGCAAGGCCATCTGAACCCACCGGCTGGCGTTACCAGGTCGCCCCGGTCCGCAGGTGCTGCCAGGTCAGGCCGGTGCACTCGACCGGCCCGGTGCCGCAGGACAACGCGGCGTTCGTGTTGGTGGCCCGGCTACCGTCCGCCCGCACGAGTTCGCTGACGTCGACGGCCAACTCCAGGGCGTACGAGACCAGGGATCCTCCGGCGGCGACCGTCGCCCCCCGCGAGCCCCGCCCGAACCGCAGCCCGTTCCCGCGAACCACGGCGGCGCCCGAGTTGCGCACCCGCGCCACCCCGCCGTTCGTGCCGTCGATGGTCACGTCCGACACCGACAGCTCGGTGGTGGTGTTGAGGTCGACCAGCCAGGGCGTCCCCACCGTCCGGGTCCGGTCGACCGTCAGCAGGGGCAGGACGTGCGTGGCCGCCGGAGCGGAGACCAGGGCCCCGCCCCGGCCGGCGATCCGCACGTCCGTCACGCTCGCCCGCCGTACGGCGGCGCGCGCCGCCCACCCGGGCAGCTCCAGCAGGTAGCTGTCGCCGCTCGCGGTCAGGCTGACCCCGCGTACGGTCAGGTCGTTCACCACCCCCGCGACCTGGGCGACAGCGGTGCCGGCGGACGAGCCCGCGACGGTGACGCCGCCCAACAGGAGTTCACCGACCGTCGCCGTCCCGGCTATCAACAGCAGCGGCGCGGCATCGAGTTGTTCGACGTTCACCTCCTCGACGGTGAGACCGTCGAGGGTGGCCGGCCGGAAGGGCGCGACCCGCACCAGCGGCTCGTTCCCGCGCGGCCCCTGAATTCGCAACCCGCGAAGTCGTACGCGTCCCACCGCCGAGCCGTTGATGTGCACCATGCCGCCCCGGCCCGGCAGCGTACCGGCCGTCACCTGCTCGACGACCAGATCGTCGACGCGGCCGCCGGTGGTGCGCCAGTCGGCGGTGTCGTCACCGATCCAGATGACGTTGTTGCCGGCGATCCCCGCGACACCCCGGACGGTCGTGCGTAGCGCGGCGGTCTCCGGCGACCCGCCGAGCACCTTGACCAGGGCGGCGAGCGAGGCGGCGCCGATGTCCTCGATGACCGTGTCGGTCACCGGCCCCGACACGTCGTCGTACGCCTGCCAGTCGCGGGGGGTGATGGCGACGGTGTCGTCCCCCGTCGAGCCGCGGATTCCCGAGATCCGGGTCCGTGCGGCGGGTCCCTGGATGTGGACGCCGTCGGAGTGCACCGCGAACTTGATCTCCGTGACGGTGGTGTCGGCGACGTCGCCCAGCGAGATGGCGTACTTGTCGCTGGCGG
The DNA here is from genome assembly GCF_050942905.1 of Micromonospora sp. CA-246542. Lineage (NCBI taxonomy): Bacteria > Bacillati > Actinomycetota > Actinomycetes > Micromonosporales > Micromonosporaceae > Micromonospora > Micromonospora sp. CA-246542. Next base: position 1,316,955 of record NZ_CP192040.1, read on the forward strand.
TCCGTACCGTGAGCCCCTTGAGCGTCAGGCCGTCGACCCTTCGCCAGCGCAGCGTGTGCAGATCGGGACCCGTGCCACCGACTCCGCCCGCACGGACCCAGGTGCCGCCGATGACGCTGATGTCCCGATCCCGGCCGCCCTCGGTCACCGCCGTGTTGGTGAGCAGGTTGCAGGCGCTGCCCGCCGCCAGGGTGACCGTGCAGCCGGACATGATCAGCGTCGTGCCGCTGGGCACCACGAGGGGCGCGCTGACCCGGTAGTGCGCGTTGTCCGTGCCGCGTACCACGCCGCCCGCCGCCCTGCGCAGGGCGGCGTTGAGGGCGGCCGTGTCGTCGTCCCCGGACGGAGGTGGCAGCGAAACGGTGCCCTTCGGCGGCGGGGCGTCACCGGCGAGGACCAAGCCGCCGGCGGCGGCGAGGAAGGTGCGGCGGGTGATCATCTGCGGCTCCGGGGGTGATCCCGGGTTACCAGACCGGGTGGCGTACGCCGACGAGGCGTACGCCGTGTCAACTCTCCGACCGAAAACGATAAGCATCGTACTGATGGCCCGGCAATCATCCGTCCGGCGCTCCCCGTTTCACCCCGCTGGCCGGGGTCGTCCAGGGCGAGATTCCGGCGACGCTCGTGTGCGTCGCTGCTGATACTGTGTGCCGCGGCGGCCGACGTGCCGTGCCGCGCGACCCACCACAGTGTACGGCCGCGCTGGTCACCGGGCCGCCCCTGGCTGTGGCCGCCCGCGGTCGTCACGGCAGCCGGTTCGGCGTTGTTGTCAGCAGGGTTCGGTGTCAGCGTAGGCGGGCCGAACCCGATCTCGGGGCAAAGGCAGCGATGGGTTCCAGAGGAACTGTGACTGATTCCGGCACGGACGACACGGGCATCCGTTCCCCCGAACGGCCCACGGCCGACGGGGCCTCCCACCTGACCCGCGTCCTCGGCGGGGTGCTCGGTCCCCGACCGCCCGCGACCGGCGTCCCGCGCCTCATCTGGTGGGCGGCCTGGGGATGTGCCGCGTTGTCGGCCCTCTACATCGTCGCCACGGTGCCGACGCTCCTGGGCGTCGTCTTCGCCGTCGCGTTGCCGCTGCTCGTACGCCGGCTTCCCCTGAGCGGGATCGTGCTGGTGGCGGTGCTCGCGCAGGAGATCAAGCCGAACGGGCGCTTCGGCGAGCTCACCACTCTCGGCTATCCGGCGTTCATCAGCCCCGGCAAGGCCCCGATCATCCTGCCGCTCGCGGTGACGGCGGTCCTCGCGGCGGCCGTACGGTGGTGGCCGTCGGCCCGCCCGCAGCTCCGCTCGGTGGGCGTCACCCTGCTCGGACCGGCGGCCGGCCTCATCGTGTTGGCCGTCGGCAGCGGCCTGGTCCACGGGCAGTCGGTCTTCTCCGCCGTCAACCAGAACGCCCGCCCCTTCGTCCTGCTGGCGCTGGGTCTCCTTCTCGGCCTGAGCTTCCGCTGGTTGCGGGACGACCAGCGGTTCACCACGCCGACGGTCTGGGCCGCGCTGGTCGGCCTGCTGGTCGCGGCGGCCGTCGCCATTCCGCTCGGCGAAGCTGCCGACGACCGGCTCAGCGCCTACTTCGTCTACTACGACTCCGCACTACCGGCGATCGCGGCGGCGGTTTTCATCGGCATGCTCGGGGACAACGGGTGGCGCTGGGACTGGCGGCACATGACGCTCGCCGCCGCCACGCCACTGTTGATCCTGATCAGTTTCCGCCGGAGCGTCTGGGTCGCGGCACTGGTCGCGCTCGTCGTCGTCCTCGTCCTCACCTGGCGGCGCTGGCAGCCGATGATCCGGCAGTTCGGGTTCGCGGCGCTGGTCGTGGCAGTGGTCGTGCTGGCCGCGCCGGGCTTCGCCGCGGATCTCGGCCTGCGCAGCGCCGGCAGCTTCGACCTGGCCGACGGCGCGCCGAGCCCGAGCGCCAAACCGAGCATCAGCGCCAAGCCGACCGCGAGCGCCAGCGCCGGGCCGACCGCGAGTGGCCTGCCGAGCGCCAGCGCCAAGCCGACCGCGAGTGGTCAATCGACTCCGACCGGCAAGTCGAGCCCGACCGGCAGGCCGACCCCGAGCGGCAGGCCCAGCGCCAGCGGCACGCCGGGCGTGACCGGCAGCCCGCGACCGGGCGGTGGGGTGAGCGCGAATGGCAGTCCGAGCCGGTCCGCCAGCGCCTCCACGACGCCGAGCCCGCCGGCGCGGACCCCACCGGCCCAGGCGAGCGCCCAGCACCAGGCGGCGTCGACGAGCGGACACCTCAGCGACCTCCGCCTCGGGTGGGACTACGTACGGGCGAACCTCTGGACCGGCGTGGGCCCCCTCGCACCTCAGCTTCCGGGTCTGGCCGCCAACAACTCCGAGCGGGTGTACGTCCACAACGAGTTGTTGCAGGACTGGCTCCGGTACGGCCCCCTGGCGCCCCTGCTCGTCCTCGTCTTCCTCGCGGCAGCCGCGTTGGCGGCGCTGAACGCGGTCCGCGATCCCGACAGCGACGTGGTCGTCCGGTCGGCGGCGGCGTTCTGCCTGATCGCGCCGCTGTGCCTGATGACCGCGCCGTTCCTGTCGGAGACGAGCCGGTGGCCGCTGGTGCTGGGCATCGCCGCGGGGATCGTCGTCCCGGTGTTCCTCGGTCGAGGTCGGCGCGACGGACAGCCCGGTGAGTGAGATGTCGCGGCGCGCCCTGCGGCTGGCCCTGTGGGCGCAGCGTCAGGCCCACGTCGTGCCCGGGCCACTGCGCCGCGTGGGTGGGCGTGCCCTGCGCCGGTTCGCGCACCCGGGCGAGCAGACGTCCGGCCCCAGCGAGGACTGGTCGGTGCCGTTGGTGCCGGGTCGGGGCGCGGGCGACCTGGAGGCGCTCCGGCCGATGGCCGCCGACCCGCGCCCGTCCGTCTCGCCGCGTGCCGTCGACGTCACCGGTTCCCGGCGGGTGCGCTGCGCCATCGCCACCGGGGTGCTCGACGTGGGCGGCGCGGAGGAGGTGGCCGCCTTCCTGGCCCGACGGCTGCCGGGCCACGCCGTCGACACCGCGGTCATCTACTCCGGAACGCGACTGCCCGGGCAGGACGGTGCCGGCGGTCGGCTGGCCCGGGCCCTCGCCGACGAGGGCGTCGTGACCCACCTGATGTCGCCGGACGACGCCGCCGACTGGATGCGCTCCTGGCGCCCGGACGTGATCAGCGGCCACAACGCGGACGACTGGCTGCTCGACGCGGCCGCCGGGGTCGGCGTCCCGTGGGTGGAGACGCTGCACGACATGCACCGCTTCTACCACCCGGAATCCTGGGCCCCGGAGGGCCAGCGGGCACAGAAGATCACCGCGCAGGTCGCGGTCAGCGACCTCGTCCGCCAGCAGTACCTCGCCCGGAACCCGGGTTACCCCGACGACCGTCTGGTCACCGTGCCGAACGGCGTCGACGGCTCACGTGTCCTGCGCGTGGACCGGGAGCGGGCCCGCGCCGCGCTGGGGCTGACCGACGAGTTCCTCTTCGTCTCGCTGGCCCGGTACTGCCTGCAGAAGAACACGTACGGTCTGGTGACGGCCTTCGCCGAGGTGGCCGCCGCGCATCCGGACGCCCACCTGCTGGTGGCCGGCCGGGCCAACGACGACCTGCTGTACTACGAGCAGACTCGACAGGCCGCCGCGGCGACCCCGGGCGCCGACCGCATCCACCTGCGTGGACACTGCGCCAACCCGATGGCGCTGCTGGCTGCGGCGGACGCCTTCGTTCTCGACTCCTTCTTCGAGGGCTGGTCGCTGGCGTCGATGGAGGCGCTGGCGGCCGGGGTGCCCGTCGTGCTGACCGACGTGGGTGGCGCCCGGGAGCAGTTGGCGAACGGCCGGCGCGGCCACCTGGTCGCCAACCCGGCCGGTAACGCCGAACTCGTCGACTGGCAGGTGATCAACGAGCTGCGGTATCGGCCGCAGGGCAACCGGGCCGATCTGGTCGCGGCCATGTCGTCGATGATCCGCGAACGCGCGGTGTGGGCCGCGGCCCGCGAGCGACTGCGCGAGGAGGCCATCGGCCTGTTCTCGCCGGACGACTCCCTGGCCGGGCACGCACGGGTGCTGCGCGCCGTGGCGCTCGGCGAACGCCTGCCCACCGAGGACCGGCCCGCGAGCGACGCCTGACCGTCGGCGAGGGCCGGTCCGGGGGAACTACCCCCGACGGACCGGGGTCACCGGCCACCACCCCGGAACACCTCGGCGACGGTACGCAGCACGACCTTGATGTCGAGCCACAGCGACCAGTTCTCGATGTAGTAGTTGTCGAACCTCGCCCGGTCGGAGATCGGGGTGTCGCCGCGCAGGCCACTGACCTGTGCGAGGCCGGTGAGCCCGACGGGTACCCGGTGACGCATCGCGTAGGTGGGGTACTCGACGGAGAACCTCTCCACGAAGTGCGGCCGTTCCGGGCGGGGGCCGACCACACTCATCTCGCCGCGCAGGATGTTCCACAGCTGCGGTAGTTCGTCGAGGGACGTCCGACGCATGAACCGACCGACCACGCCCACCCGCTGGTCGTGCGCGATGGACCAGTTCGTCTCCGATTCGCTCTCGTCGGCGGGCTGCATCGAACGGAACTTGATGACCTTGAATGGTCTGCCGTACCGGCCGATCCGTTCCTGGTAGAAGAAGATGCCCCGGCCAACGGCGAGGAACGTCGCCATCGCGCAGAGCAGCAGCACCGGGCTGAGGACGAGCAGCGCCACCGCCGCGAAGACCACATCGGACGCCCGTTTGACGGCCCATCGTGGCCCGGAGAGTTTGGTATCTCCGATCTTGACGATTGGTATGGCGCCAATGTGATCGGGATACCCACCCAGCGACCGGGAGCCCCAGAGACGCGGCACCGCCCAGAGGTCGGGGCGTGAATCGACCGTCCGCAACAGATTGTCCATCAGCTCCGACTCGGAACAATCCGGGTCGGCGATGACCAGCACGTCGCATTCCAACATCTCGACGAGCTTTCCGAGATCGTTCAGCGTGCCGATCAACGGAACAGACCCGACGCCCTCGCTCGGCGCGACGTCGACGCAGCCGACGAATCGCAGCCCGTACTGCGGATAACGCCGCAGCAACCGGGCGAGTTCCAGACCGACCGGCCCGCTGCCGATGATGATCGTGTTGTGCTCCACCCATCGGCGCTTCCGGGCGACGATGGTGAACGCCCTGCTGAAGGCCCGGCCGACGATCACCAGACCGGCGGAGAGCGCGACACCGCGCATGAATCCGCCCACGTAGTGCACCGAGTCGTGCCGCTCGGCCGCGATGATTGCCACCACCGCCGCGGACGCCAGCAACCGTCCGCAGATGCTCGGCAGCTCATCCAGGATGCCGACGTGCCGGCGGGCGCGATACAGCCCGCCGGACGCGAAGATGGCCACCGCCAGCACCGCGTTGGACAGGGTCCCCCGCCAGTAGTCCTGGCTCAACAGCAGGGGAACGAGCAGCGCGACGACGTCGATGGGCGCAGTCAACATCCAGGCCCGCAGCCAGCGCGTCCGCTTCGAGGCCCGGGACCCGGCGTACGGCAGGACCGCTGTGGTGTCCATACCGGACCGTACGGGCACCGTCGCCGACGCCCTCGTCGGCTCGGTGGCAGCGCCGCTCTCGTCGCGCTGCTGTGGCACCGCCGGTGGCGGCGCGTCGCCGAACTCCGTCCGTCTCGCACCCGGGTAACTCATGACCGGTCGGCTCGACATGGTGATCCTCCCCCGTGAGCCCTCCGGCGAAATTCATGCCAGGGGGCGATCGCAGGTTACGACCGCGTCAGTTACACCACCAGAGCCGGCACGGCATTCCTGTCTCCTACTTTGCGGCGGACGCGATGTCGGCTACCGCGTCGCGGCGAACGGCGTCGAAGACGCGTTGCGCCTTGCCCTTGTCCGCGAGCACGACGCTTTCACTGCCGATCATTCCCGTCCCCTTGGTGGGGCAGGTGTAGAACGCGAGGTTGCCGCCCCGGAGGTGACGAAGCTCCATCGCCAGATCGACCAGGGACAGGGAACGGTCGACGGCGACCGAGTTGGCCGTGGCCTTCACGAACGAGTTCAGCTTGGTGGGATTCGCCAGTACGCCACCGGAGGCCGCCTTGTCCAAAATGGCCTTGATGACCTGCTGCTGATGCTTGATCCGCGCGAAGTCGCCATCGGCGAAGGCGTAACGCTCACGGGCGTAGTCCAGAGCGGCCGCGCCGTCCATCGTCTGCCTTCCCTTGGTGAACTCGCGCCGCCCGTCGGGGTTCAGCGAGTGCGTCGAGGTGAAGCTCTGCTCCACATCGATCTCGACACCACCCAGCGCGTCGACGATCTCCTTGAAGCCGGAGAAGTCGACCATTGTCACGTGGTCGATGCGGACGTTTGTGAACTTCTCCACCGTCTGCACCATCAGCGGAACGCCGCCCCACGCGTACGCCGCATTGATTTTGGCGTCGGTGCCGCCGCGCCCCTCCTTGGACTTGGGCACGTTCACCCACGTGTCACGAGGGATGGAGATCAGCTGTGCGCTGGAGCGGTCCTTCGGAAGGTGCGCCAGGATGATCGTGTCCGATCGGGAGCCCGACGAGTTCTCCGTGTCGCGGGAGTCGCTGCCGAGGATCATGATGTTCATCGCACCGGTTGCCACGGGCTCCGGACGCGACTCCTCCGGCACATCCTCGAACGCGTCCACCCGTTCGATGTTGGAGTTGATGGACCGGTAGTAGAGACCACCCGCGACCACACCGCCACCGACGAGCAACGCCAGGACCACGAGGATGATCAGGACGATCCGCTTCCACCGTCGCCGGGGTCGGGGCGCCGGGGCGGTGACCTGCTCACCACCGTCTGGCTGCCCAGGATCGACCGGCCCCCCGTTCGTCTGGAGGTTCAGTTCTGCGGTCTGGTCTGCACGCGCCATACCGGCGATGCTACTGATTCACGTTCTGCCCCGCGTACCCTCGACCGGCCAGGAACGCCCGCCGATGGTGGGAGGATCGTCCGCGACGCACTCGGCGTGTCATGGTTACCGGGTGCGGCTGACCTCGATCCACACGTACCCCGTCAAGGGTTGTCACCGGCTCGACCACGACGGCGCGTTCGTGCAACCGTGGGGCCTGGCCGGCGACCGACGCTGGATGGTGGTGGACGCCGACGGCGTCGGCGTCACCCAGCGGGACACGACCCGCCTGGTCGGCCTGCGGGCCAGCGTGCGCCCGGGCGGCCTGGTGCTGCGCGCCGACGGGAGGCCCGACCTCGACGTGCCGAAACCGGCCGGCGACGAGCCGGTGCGGGTGCGGACCTTCCGCAGCCGGACGACCTCGGTCCCCGCGCTGCACGCCGGCCCGGCCGCTGACGCCTGGCTCGGCGCGCTCCTCGGCCAGCCCGTCCGGTTGGTCTGGTTGGCCAGTCCGACGCGACACCTGGCCGCCGCCGATCGCGAGTACGACACCGGCGACCAGGTCAGCTTCGCCGACGCCTACCCACTTTTGCTGACCAGCACCGGCTCCCTCGACGCCCTCAACGGCTGGCTCGCCGACGCGGGTAAGGAGCCGGTGCCGATGACGCGGTTCCGGCCCAACCTGGTCGTCGACGGCGCGCCGGCCTGGGCCGAGGACGGGTGGGCGGGCCGGTCGCTGCGCGTCGGCGACGTGCGGCTGCGCGCCGCCGGGCCGTGCGACCGCTGCGTGGTCACCACCACCGACCAGGAGACCGGGGTACGCGCCAAGGAGCCCCTGCGCACCCTCGGCCGCTACCGCAACATCCGCCAGAAGCTCCTGTTCGGACTGAACGTGGTGCCCGTCGACAGTGGACCCATACGGATCGGAAACACGCTCGTCGTCGAACCCTGACCCGCCAGCGGCGGGCTCGTCACCGTCCGTCGATGCTCTCTTAGCTTTCGCTTAGCCGCCTTGTCCGGCCGTACGCCGTTCCGGCAGCATCGCGACGTGACCGACGGAAGCGCTCCCGGCGGCGTCGAGGATCCCGCCCTCGCCGTCAAGGACGTCGACATCGACCTCGACCTGGACCGCGCTCCGGACGATCGGCCCGCGTCCTCGTCCGGCCCGGTGCCCTGGCTGGTCGCCACCGGCGTCACCGTCCTCGCGGCGGCCCTCGGACTCACCCTGGCCCTGCGGTCCGGCTCCACCCCGGCCTGCGCCGCCGGGCGGACGCTCGCCGCCGCGCCACCCACCGGCACCGCCACCCACAGCGGCAAGGCCACCTTCTACGACTCGAAGGGCGCCGGCGGCAACTGCTCGAACCCGGCGGCGCCGGCCAACCGGCTCTACGTCGCCCTCGGCCCCACCGAGTACGCCGCGGGCGCCGCCTGCGGCGGTTTCCTCGACGTCACCGGCCCGAAGGGCACCGTCCGGGTCCTGATCATGGATCAGTGCCCGGAGTGCGAGCCCGGACACCTCGACCTGTCCCGGGAGGCGTTCGCCCGGGTCGCCGACCCGGTCCAGGGGCTCGTCCAGGTCACCTACCGCGCGGTCGTCAACCCGCCGCTGCCCGGCCCGCTGACCTTCCGCATCAAGGAGGGCGCGTCGCAGTTCTGGTTCGCCGTCCGGATCGGCAACCACGGCAACCCGCTGCGCGCCGTCGAGGTACGCCAGGGCACCAGCGGCCCGTGGCGGGCAACCGCCCGGCAGGACTACAACTACTGGCTGCTCGCCTCCGGCGCGGGCCCCGGCCCGTACAGCGTGCGGATCAGCGACGTGTACGGACACCGGGTCACCGTTTCCGGCATCCGCATGACTCCGGGCCAGGTGCAGACGAGCGTGGTGCGGATGTACGAGCGCGGCCTCGTCGCCGCGACGACGCGTCCGCCCACGACGACCCGTCCGCCGGTCGCCCGACCCAACGGCACGCCGACACCGGCCCGCCGCGCCGACAAGGTGGCCGTGGCGAACGCGCCGGCCACCCCGGCCGCCGACGGGCCCTCCACGCGACCCGCCGGGGCGACCGCCCGCTGGTGCGGCTGAACCTGCGCGGCGCTCCGGTCCCTCAGCCGGTCGGGCTCAGGACCAGCCACATGAGGATCTCGTCCCGGTCGTCGCCCGGCGCCACCCGCAGCGCGCCCGGCAGTCGGCCGATCTCCCGGTATCCGAGACGGCGGTAGAACCCGTCCAACCCCAACCCGTCGCGCACCGTCACGTGCAGCGCCTCGTGGCCCATCTCGCGGCCCAGCCGCGCTGCCTCGCGCATCAGCGCCGACCCGCAGCCCGTGCCCTGGGTGTCCGGGTGGACCATCACCCGTTTCAGCACACACCAGTGCGCCTTGAGCCCGAACCGGTTGTCGCAGAAGACCAGCACCGCGACGGGCCGGTCACCGTCGTATCCGACCAGGAGCCGGTCCGGCCCGTCGGCTACGCCCGCGAACGTCGGGTCGGCGATCGTACGGACGTCGATGGCGGTCACCGGTGGGACGAAACCCACCGCGCCGCCGGCGTTGCTGACGTCCACCCAGAGGGCGACGATCTCGGCCCGCAGCCGCGGGGTCAGCTCGGGGTCCAGGACGAAGCGCAGAGTCACGGCGCCCATCCTGACCGGTCGACCGGGCTCGTGACCCACCACGGTGACGCGGTCGACAACCAGCTCCCGCGCTCGCGGTGGTGGTTCATTGGTGCGGGAGAGGGGATTCGAACCCCTACGCCCTTTCGGACAATAGGACCTAAACCTATCGCGGCTGCCGTTACGCCACTCCCGCCAACTCGCTGAGTCTAGAGCGTCTGGCTTCAGCGGTGTTGAGCCCGGCCTCCTTCAGGATGGCTGAGACCGTGCCGTGACTCACCCGGCATGTTCCGTTGGGCGCGGTACGCAGGATCTCCGCGAGCCGTTTCGGGCCGACGTCCGGATTGGCCAGCGCCTGCTGTATCACCACGTCCCGATGCGCCCTCGAACGCCAGCTACGATCCGGACGCGGCGTCAACACGCCTTCCTGCTCAAGTAGTCGCCGGACCTTGTGCAGGTATGCCGGGCGGTAGCCCAATTGCTGTGCCGCCTTCGATGCGGTGATCTGCTGCGCGGCGATCCGGCCGAACACATCGAGGAGTTCCTGCCGCGTCGGTGGGCGGTCGGAACCAGCTATCTCGACGGAGCGTTCCTCGGCGCTGTCCGCGCTGAAAAGGGGAGCGGCGAGACTGCGGGCCCGGTTCCGTCGGCCGGCGAACGTCTCGGTCTGACTGTGGCAGTTGGGGCAAAGAAGCCGGAGGTTCGGCGGTCTGTTGTCGAGGAAGTCCCCGTTGATGTGGTCCACGTGCAAAGTCAATGGCGCACCTCGCCAGACTGGCCCCGTCCCGCATGCTTCGCACTCTTGCGGCAGGCCGAGATCCGCGAGGGCCCACTTCAAGCGCACGCCGGGCGTACGCCGGGATCCTTGCGGCAGTTGAATCAGCAACTGGGCCGATGTCGTCCGACGTGCGCTGCGGTTGTGCGCCTGGCCGGTGAAGTGCGACGTGTCGATGCCGAACTTCTTCAACTGCCGGCTGATGTGCGCGTGCGAGCCGCCGCTGACGCGTACGCCGAGCATCCGCATCACCTCGGTGATGTTGCGGGCGGCGGCGGCCGCCTCGGCGAGCAGCTCCGGTGTGTATTTGTATCGGACCATTGACGCACGGTAGCGGTCCGGTGTGACGGTCTCAGTCGAGCCCGAGGTCGCGGCGGAGCTTGGCGACGTGCCCGGTGGCCTTGACGTTGTAGAGCGCCCGTTCGATCTTGCCGTCGCCGTCGATGACGAACGTGGAGCGGATCACGCCGGTGACGGTCTTGCCGTACAGCTGCTTCTCGCCGTACGCGCCGTACGCGGTGAGCACCGCCTTGTCCGCGTCCGACACCAGCGGGAACGTGATCGCGTCGCGGTCGCGGAACTTGGCCAGCTTCGCCGGCTTGTCGGGGGAGATGCCGACCACCTCGTAGCCGGCCGCCTGGAGCGAGGCGAGCGAGTCGCGGAAGTCGCAGGCCTGCTTGGTGCAGCCGGGGGTCATCGCGGCCGGGTAGGCGTACAGGACCACCTTTCGGCCCCGCAGGTCGGCGAGGGAGAGCTGGTCGCCGGTGTCGGTGGGCAGGGTCCACTCGGGCGCGGGGTCACCGGGGGAGAGACGATCGGGCGCGGTCATGGCCCCGACCCTACCGCCGGGCATGCGCGCCCCGCGTCGCCGGCGCGCGCCGGCTCGTGTTCCTGGAAAGCGTGGTGTCCCGGAGCCGCGGACACCCCGACATCGGAAGGGCCGGGCCGTAAAGGTGATCAAGACCATGCGTTGTTGCCAGACTCTGGCAACAACAAGTCACAGGAAATAGGCTGACCCCCGCCGGGTCCGGAGGGGTCCGCTGACGCGTGGGAGGTCGCGTGGAAACACTGGCGATGCACATCTCGAACGGGATCATCGACGGTCCCGTGGCGGCGATCTTCGCTGCGCTCGCCCTCGTCGCGCTCACCTACTGCGTCCTGCGCGGCCGGCGGGACCTGGACGACCGGCTCGCCCCGATGGCCGGCCTGGTGGCGGCGTTCATCTTCGCCGTGCAGATGCTCAACTTTCCGATCTTCACGGCGGGCGTGAGCGGTCACCTGCTCGGTGGCGCGCTCGCCGCGATGCTGGTCGGCCCGTGGGTCGGCGCGCTCTGCGTGGCCGTGGTCCTCGTCGTACAGGCCCTGATCTTCGGTGACGGTGGGGTGGCGATGCTCGGCCTCAACATCACCAACATGGCGCTGCTCGGCACCGCCGCCGCGTACCTGTTGATCTCGGTGCTGCTGCGGGTGCTGCCCCGCACGCGGGCGGGCCTCGCGGTGACCGCGTTCGTCGCGGCCCTGGTCAGCGTGGTGGTCGCGTCCCAGGGCTTCGTCCTGGAGTACTGGCTGGGCGGCACCACCGACCTGGGCAGCAACCTGGCCGGCCTGGCCGGCACGATGGGCGGCGTCCACGTGCTGATCGGCATCGGCGAGGGTCTCATCACCGCGACCACCGTGCTCACCGTCGCGAAGGTCCGCCCCGACCTGGTGTACGCGCTGCGTTCCCTGCGTACCCCGACCACCACCCCCGCCGTCCCGGTCACCGGAGGTGTCCGATGAAGAACCGTTCCTGGGCCTTTCTGGCCGGTGGCCTGCTGGTCGCCCTGCTGCTCGCAGGCATCGTGAGCAACTACGCCTCGTCGCACCCGGACGGGCTGGACTCCTCCCTGCTCAAGGGCTGCACCGTCGATGCCGACGACAACATCGTCGGTGGCAGCTGCCCGGCGCAGCAGGCCAAGGACCACGAGCTGGGCGACAGCCCGCTGGCCGACTACGGCGTGCGGGGCGTGGAGAACAGCTTCCTCTCGACCGGTCTCTCCGGGGTGCTCGGCGTGTTGGTGACCTTCGCGATCGGCCTGGGCGGCTTCTGGTTGCTGCGCCGCCGGGACACCGTGCCGGCCACGGGCGACGGCGGCACGTCCGCCGAGGGCACGGCGGTCGCCGCCGGGCACGGCCGCCCCGGCGCGAGCGACTGAGCAGGGGGTACGCGATGGGCGCCGGTCACGGGCACGTGCTGTACCGCGACTCTGCCTCGCCGGTGCACCGGCTCCCACCCGAGGTCAAGATCGTGGCGATGGTGGTCTTCACGGTCGCCGTGGTGGCCACCCCGCGGGAGGCGTTCTGGGCCTTCGGGGCGTACGCCCTGCTGGTGGCGCTGGTGGCGGCGCTGGCCCGGGTGGGGCCGCGCTGGCTGCTCAGCCGCGCGTTGATCGAGGTGCCGTTCGTGCTGTTCGCGGTCGCGCTGCCGTTCCTCGGTGCGGGCGAGCGGGTCGAGGTGCTGGGTCTGCGGCTGTCCGAGGACGGCCTGCACGGCGCGTGGAACATTCTGGCCAAGGGCACCCTGGGCGTCCTCGCGTCGCTGCTGCTGGCCGCGACCACCACCACCCGGGACCTGATCGTCGGGCTGGACCGGTTGCACTGCCCGCAGATCCTCACGCAGATCGCCACGTTCATGCTGCGCTACCTCGACGTGCTGGTCGGCGAGGCGCGGCGGATGCGGGTGGCACGCATCTCGCGGGGCGACGACCCGCGCTTCCTGTGGCAGCTACGTGGCTTCGCCGCCGGCATCGGCGCGCTGTTCCTGCGCGCCTTCGAACGTGGTGAGCGGGTCTACCTGGCGATGCTGTCGCGGGGCTACACCGGGCGGATGCCCGCGGTGTGGCAGGGCGACGGCGCCGCGACCGCCGGTCAGTGGCTGGTCGCGGCGACCGTGCCGGTGGTGGCGGCCTCCATCGCCGCGACCGCCGTCGTGCTGACATGATCGGAGTCGTGCAGACCGCCCTCTCGCTGGACGTTCGTGGCCTCCGGTACGCGTACCCGGACGGGCACGTGGCCCTGCACGGCGTGGACCTGGCGGTCCCGCGCGGCGACCGGGTGGCGCTGCTCGGCCCCAACGGTGCCGGCAAGACCACGCTGGTGCTGCACCTCAATGGCATCCTCACCCCGGCCGAGGGCAGTGTGAGCGTGGGCGGCCTGTCGGTCACTCCGGACCGGGCGACGCTGGCCGAGGTACGCCGCCGGGTGGGCATCGTCTTTCAGGACCCGGACGACCAGCTCTTTCTGCCCACGGTGGCGGAGGATGTCGCGTTCGGGCCCGCCAACCTGGGGTTGCGCGGGGCGGAGTTGGCGGCCCGGGTCGACGAGGCGCTGGCCGCCGTGGGGATGAGCGAGCACCGCGGCCGAGCCCCGCAGCACCTCTCGTTCGGGCAGCGCCGCCGGGTGGCGGTGGCGACCGTGCTGGCCATGCACCCGGAGATCCTGGTGCTGGACGAGCCGTCGTCGAACCTGGACCCGGCGGCCCGCCGTGAGCTGGCCGAGATTTTGCGGGACCTGCCGGTGACCCTGCTGATGGTCACCCACGACCTGCCGTACGCGGCGGAGCTCTGCGAGCGCTCGGTGATCCTGGACGGCGGCCGGATCGTCGCCGACGCCCCAACCCGCACGCTGCTCGCTGACGCCCCGCTGCTGGCGAAGCACCGCCTGGAGCTCCCGTACGGCTTCACCCCGCACCCCTGACCCCCGCACCCCTGACCCCCGCACCCCTGCCCGCGATCTTGCACTTTCTGTCCCGGCAAATGCCGCGAACGCCTGCACTTCGGCGACACAAACTGCAAGATCGCGGGAGGTCAGGGGGTGGGGGTGAGGGCGGCGGCTCGGGAGGCCGCGTGTAGGCGTAGGACGCCGGCGGCGGTCGCGCCGACGCCGGTGATCAGGAAAACCGCCACCATGACCCGGGCGACCCCGGGCGACCAGGGCACCGGGGCGACGGACCGGGCGAACACGGCGGCGTTCGCGACACCGGCGAAGAGCGCCAGGCACGCCCCGGCCAGCGCCACCGCGAAGTCGGCTGCCGGGCGGCGGCGCACCGCGTACCAGCCGGCGGCGACCGCGCCGAGACCGGTGAGCAGCGACCAGATCTGCCCGGACAGCAGCCCGGACAGCACCCCGCCGACGCCCTGGGCGCCCGCGTCGATCTCCCGTCCCACCGGATAGACGACCGCGACCGCGCCGCCGACGACGAGCAACGCGCCGAGCGCGGCCAGCGCCCGCGTGCCGGCGGGCGCGGCGGCGGCGAACAGGCCCAGCGCACCCACCGCGAGCAGGCCGACGATGCTCACCGCCCACCAGGTGTACGCGTCCGGCGGCGGCACCCAGTCCAGGGTGCCGCCGATCGTCAGCGGGTCGGTGCCGTCGCGCAGCGGGACCGTCCAGTCCCGGACGCGGTGCTCGCTTTCCGGCGCGGCGCGGACCTGCGCCGGTGGCGTCGACTCCCGCCACAGCGCGCGCTGGTCGTGCCAGCGCGCCGTGGTCCCGTCGTCGACCCGCCGCCAGGACGGTGGGGCGGCCGGGTCGGCGTCGACCGGAAGCGCGGTGTCACCGGCGAGGGTGCGGTTCAGGTAGGTGGCGGGGGAGTGGGTGTTCTCGAAGACACCGTCGGGACCGATCCGCAGGTACGGCTCGCCGGAGTAGCCGATCACCTCGACCGCCCGGCCGGTGTGGTTGGTCAGTTCCAGGCGCGCGCCCGCCTCGATGACCCGGACCGTCAGACCGGGCCGGGCCGGGGTGACGCCGGTGACGCGGGCGCGGTAGTCGGTGCCGTCCGGGGCGTCCGCGCCGTGTGCGGCGGCGGGCGCCGCGCCGAGCAGCGTCGCCGCGCACGCGGCGGCGGCGATCAGGCCGGCGCGAGCCAGGGCGGTACGGATCACTTGCCGGCCGCCGCCACGGCTGCCGTGAGGCCCTGCGGGGTGCGGTCGGCGAGTGGCTGACCGTTGACCAGGATGGTGGGCGTGCCGGTGACGTCGCTGCGGCTGGCCTCCTCGGTGACGTGCTCGGTCCACGTCTTGTACGTGCCGTCCTTCACGCAGCCGCCGAACGAGCCCCGGTCCAGCCCCACGCCGACGCCGATGTCGATCAGTTCGTCGTCGCTGAGCCCGGCGCTGCCCTCGGGCGGCTGCTTGGCGAAGAGCGCCTTGGCGTACTCGCGGAACTTGCCGCCGGCCGCCGCGCAACCGGACGCGGCCGACGAGCGGGTGGAGTACCCGGTGCTGGAGAAGCGGTTGAGGTAGGCGACCGGGTGGTACACCACCTTCGCCTTGTTCTCGGACGCCAACTGCTCCAACGTCGCGCCGCTGCTCTGCTCGAACTGGTTGCAGACCGGGCAGAGGAAGTCCTCGTAGACGTCGACGGTGACCGGCCCGCCGCCGGTGACGATGCCGGTGCCCGGCCCATTGGCGCCGGGCGGCGTCGTGAAGCTGTCCGAGCGCTGGCTGGACCAGACGCCCCAGCCGATCAGGCCGGCGATGACCAGTACGGCGACGGCGGCGGCGGACACCCAGATCGTGCGGCGGCGGCGTCGTTCGCGGGCCAGTTGCTCGCGGACGACCCGGGCCGCGTCCCGCTGACCCTTGCGACTACTCATCCTCGTCCTCCACGACGGGCTCGGCGGACAGCCACCCGTCCACTGATACGGGCGTACGCGGCCAGATCACCAGAAATCCGGCCAGTACCAAGAATCCCAGGTCCCGCAGGATCTCCGGGAGGTAACTCGGGGCCTGCCCCTCGGCGAGCTGCCCGCCGCTGCCGAAGCAGCCGCAGTCGATGGCCAGGCCACGCGCCCAGGCCGAGGAGATTCCCGCGATGAAGACCAGCAGCAGGGCCGTCGAGATCGCCGCGGTGAGCCGGGTGGCCAGCCCGAGCAGCAGGAGCACGCCCAGGGCCAGCTCGACGAAGGGCAGCGCCGCGCCGATCACGGTCGCGGCGTCGTACGGCAGCACCTGGTACGCGTTCACGGCCCGACCCGAGGCGGCTAGGTCACCGACCTTCGACGCCCCGGCGACGAGCCAGACGGCGGCGAGGCCGAGGCGGGCCGCCGTGCCGAGCCAGGGCCGGACGGCCGCCCAACGGCCGACCCGCGTGGGGGTGCAGTCACGCTCATTTGTCGTCCCGTCGCAGCCGGAAGTTCCCGGCTCAGCCGGTGCGGGCGTCGTCGACCGCCGCGACCAGCTCGTCGCGGGCTCGGGCGACCCGGGACCGGATGGTGCCCACCGGCACTCCCTCGACGGCGGCGGCCTCGGCGTACGAGAGACCGAGCAACTGGGTGAGCACGAACGCCGCCCGTCGCTCGGGGCTCAGCCGCCGCACGAGGTCGTCGGCGCCGAGCTGCCCGGCGTGGTCGGGGTGCGGACGGTCGGTGTGGGCGTTCGCGACCAGCCGCTCGTCGAGGCGACGTCGGCGGATCACCGTGCGCAGGTGGTCGGCGCAGGCCCGCCGGGCGATGCCGAGCAGCCAGGTACGGGCGCTGGACCGACCCTCGAACGCGGGCAGGGCCTTGAACGCCCGCAGGTACGTCTCCTGGGCGAGGTCGTCGGCGCTGTCCGGGCCGACCAGGGCGGCGGTGAAGCGCCAGACCTCGGCCTGGGTCAACCGCACGAACACCGCCTGGGCGGTGGGGTCGCCGTCGCGCGCGACCAGGGCCGACTCGGTCGCCGGGTCCGGACCGGCGTCACCGGACGGACCGGTGGGGCCGGCGGGGCCGGTGTCGCGCGGGACGGGGATCACGACAAACCAGGTTACGCGGCGTCGGGTGCGACGTCAGGGTCCTTCGGCCCTTGGATGGTCTGCGACACGTCGGGAACTTTTCCCCGTCGTCAGCCGACTACCTGCTCATGACACGCGACCTCTCCCGCGCGGCGATGGCGGCTGAGCGGAATTGAGCCGTTCGCCCGACTCGGTTCGCCGAGATCCAGTGAGGTCGGCGACCATGGCAGGCATGACTGTCGCCCCCCGCCGCTGGGCCGCCCGGTTGGCTGCCGCCGCCGGCCTCCTGGTCACCGTCGTCGCCCTGTTGATCGCGCCAGCCACCCCGGCCAGCGCCCACGCGGTGCTGTCCAGCAGCAGCCCGGCCGCCTCCTCGGTGGTGCCGAACGGCCCGTCCGAGGTGGTGCTCACCTTCAGCGAGTCGGTCCGCAAGGTCCCCGACAAGGTCCGGGTGATCGCTCCGGACGGCTCCCGGGCCGACCGGGGTGAGCCGTCGTTCGCGGGCTCGGTGGTGACCATTCCGGTGGATCCGGCCGCCGGGCGTGGCACCTACCTGGTGAGCTTCCGGGTGATCTCCGCCGACAGCCACCCGGTCTCCGGCGCGTTCACCTACTCGGTCGGCGCGCCCTCGACGCCGCCGGTCGACTCCGGCAACGACAGCCGCGCCAACCCGGTGGTGGGCACCGCCGTGAAGGTGGCCCGGTTCCTCGGGTACGCCGGTCTGGTGCTGCTGGTCGGGCCGGTCCTGGTGCTCGCCGCGCTCTGGCCGCAGCGGCTCTCCCGGCGGGGGCCCGCCCGGCTGGCCTGGGCCGGTCTCGGCCTGACGGCGCTGGCCACTCTCGCCGACCTGTGGTTGCAGGTGCCCTACACCGCCGGTGGTGGCCTCTTCGACGTGACCGGCGCAGGGTTCGGCAGCGTCTTCGGCAGTACCTTCGGCGCGGCCCACCTGGTTCGGCTCGGCCTGCTGGCCGCGGCGGCGTTCCTGCTGCGGCCGCTGCTGGAACGTCCGGCCGGCCGTACCGACGCGATCATCCTGGCGGTGCTCGGCGGGGCGGCCCTGCTGACCTGGCCGCTGGCCGGGCACCCGGCGGCCTCCCCGGCGCCGGCGGTGTCCGTGGTGGTCGACGCGGTCCACCTGGGCAGCATGGCGGTCTGGTTGGGCGGCCTGCTCATGCTCGCGGTCTTCCTGCTGCGCCAGGCCGACGAGCGGGAGTTGAGCGCGATCCTGCCCATCTGGTCGCGCTGGGCCGCGCTCGCCGTCGCGGCCCTGCTGCTGGCCGGCACCGTGCAGGCGTTGATCGAGGTGGCGACCCTCGACGCGCTGTTCAGCACCACCTACGGACGGCTGCTGCTCGCCAAGATCGGGCTGTTCGCGATCGTGATCGCCGTGGCCGCGTACTCCCGGCAGTTGGTCCGTCGGCGGGTGGCCGCGCAGCGACCCGCGCCGGTGCGCCGGGCGGTCCTGGTGGAGTTGGCCGTCACCGCCGTGGTGCTGGCCGTGTCCGCGACCCTGGTGCAGACCCCGCCCGCGCGGACGGCGGCGGCCGAGTCGTCCGGCGTCGAGGCCGGCCTCTTCACCACCACCCTGAACAGCTCGCTCTTCTCCATGCAGGTCGAGCTGAGCCCGGCCGAGCGGGGCAACAACTCGGTGCACCTGTACGCCTACAGCAAGGACAACCTGCCGCTGCCGGTGGTGGAGTGGCGGGCGACCGCCGCGCTGCCGTCGGCCGGTATCGAGCCGATCGACGTGCCGCTGCTGCCGTTGACCGACAACCACGCGTACGGCGACATCAGCCTGCCGGCCGCCGGCGAGTGGCAGTTGAAGATCACCGCTCGCACGACCGACATCGACCAGGCCACGGTGACCGCCACCGTGCCCATCCGTTAGAGAGGTCCACGACACCCATGACCCGACTCCGGCGCACCGCATCCGCCGCTGCCGCCCTGGCGCTGACCGCCGTCGCCACCGCCGTGCTCGGCTTCGCCGGTCCGGCCTCCGCCCACGTCACGGTGAACCCGAAGGAGGCGACCCAGGGCGGCTACGCCCGGGTGGCGTTCCGGGTGCCCAACGAGAGCGACACCGCCTCGACCACCAAGCTCGAGGTGGTGCTGCCGGAGAACGCCCCGGTCGGCTCGGTGTCGACCATCCCGGTGCCGGGCTGGACGGTGGCGACGGAGAAGCGCAAGGTGGAGCCGCCGATCGAGGTGCACGGCAGCCAGCTCACCGAGGCGGTCTCCAAGATCACTTGGACGGCCACGGGTGACGCGGCCGTCAAGCCGGGGCAGTTCCAGGAGTTCGGCGTCTCGATGGGGCCGCTGCCGAAGGTCGACACGATGGTCTTCAAGACCCTCCAGACGTACTCCGACGGCAACGTCTCGCGCTGGATCGACGAGCCGCAGCCGGGTGGCGAGGAGCCGGAGAAGCCCGCACCGGTGCTCACCCTCACGGCTGCCGCGCCGTCGGCGTCGGCCGCCGCGCCGTCCGCCGTGGCCGTCGCCGACAAGGACGACGACGACGAGGGTGACGGCGCCGCGATCGGTCTCGGCGTCGCGGGTCTCGTCGCCGGCCTGGCCGGCCTGGTGCTGGGCGGCCTGGCCTTCGCCCGGACCCGCCGGGAGCCGGTCGCCAGGTCCTGATCCCGTCGCTCACCCGCTGGCCCGCCGGAAAATCCGGCGGGCCAGCGTGCGTCCGGGGCCGGGAGCGGCCGTGCCGTGGATATCCCCTGATCAGCGGGTGTACGTCGGTAAGGTCGGCCGGGTATCTGGCTACGGAGGGGGACAGTGCGAATGCGGTTCGTGCGGGTGATCGCCGGAATGCTGCTGTTGGTCATCGGGATTCCGGCGCTGCTCGCCGGTGGCGGGCTGTGGCTGGTCGCCCGGCACGCCGATCCCGGTGGGGCCTACGCCGCCCGGTTCGAAACCGTCCGCACACCGGGCCACGCGGTCGTGGTCACCGACCTTGACCGGCTGCTGCGGCGGGAGGTGCCCTTCGCGCGTGGCACGCAGACCCGGGTGCGGCTCGACGCCCGGACCCCCGACGGCCCGGCGTTCGTGGGGCTCGCGCCGACCGCCGAGGTGCGCCACTGGCTGGAGTCCGTGCCGTACGCCTCGGTCCGCCGGGTGGCGCCGGCCCGGGGTCCGCTGCCGGTCCGTACCGAAGCCGCCGTCCCACCCGTGGCCCCGGCCGCCGATGCGGTCCGCCCGCCGCTGGGCCTTCCATTCTGGGTACGCGAGGGGATCGGCACCGTCGAGTGGAGCGCCGACGACCTCGCGGGCGAGCCGATGAGCCTGGTGGTGATGCGCCCGGACGGTCGTGCCGACCTGACGCTGGATCTGCGCGCTGAGCTGCGGGCGGGCTGGGTCGGCCCGGTCGCCTGGGGACTGCTGGTGGCGGGGGTGCTGCTGGTGGCGTGCGCGGTGCTGCTCCTGCTGCGCCCACCGCGTCCGCGTGAGGTGGTCTTCGTGGTCGAACCGGACCAGGTGCCGGTCCTCGCCGGCCGGCTCGGGGTCACGTCGCTCAGCGGACTGGGCGCCCGCGATCCCCATCCCGCCAGGTCGGTGCCGGCCGTGCGGCAGCTCGCCCCGGTCGGCTCCGGCGTGTCCGAGTGGTCCCGGTCGGCGATCGGCGCGGAGCCGGCCCGGCCGACGCCGGAGGACTGACGTGGCAAGTGGCCCTTCGCGCTGCCGACGCGAAGGGCCACTCTCACCGGGGGAGCGGTGCTACCCGAGCGACGCTTGAGGTAGATGGGTTCAGATTAGCGGCGATGGACATTACTGGGGACTTGTGTCCATTTGGCGCGAATTTTCCTCCGTGCGGACCGGGCGGTACACGCGCACCGGCAGCGCCACCAGCAGCAGCAGACTGAGCAGGACGTAGGGGTTCTGCAGGACGAAGTCGACCGGATCGTGGGTGCGGACCGGCGCCGTACCCCACTTCTGGAACGTCACCACGCCGTAGACGATCACGGCGGTGGTGCCCACGGCGAGCGCGGCGGACCACCACCGCCGGCGTGCCTCGTCCGGGCGCTTCGCGCTGAGCGCGGCGTCGGCGAGCAGCACCACCGCCGGCACGAACCAGTAGATGTGGTGGGTCCAGGTGATCGGACTGATCAGAGCACCGACCAGGCCGGTCAGGGTCAGGCCGGTCAACGCGTCACCAGCCCGCGCGGCCCGGGCAGCCCGCCACAGTCCGTAGCCGGCCACCGCCGCCACGATCACCAACCACAGCAGCCGGTCCGGCTTCTCCGGAGCGGTGAACCGGCTCAGCAGACCGAAGACCGACTGGTTGCCGACATAGTCGGTGCGTCCCACCCGATCGGTGTCCCACAACTCCTGTGTCCAGAACCGCCAGGAGTCGCCGGGCGCGACCGCCGCCGCCAGCAGGGTCGCCGCCGCGGCCGTCACGCTCGCCACCGCGGCGGCCCGCCACCTGCGGGTGGCCACCAGGTACACGATGAAGATTCCCGGAAAGAGCTTGAGCGCCGTCGCCAGCCCGATGCCGACCCCGGCCCAGCGCCGCGCCTGCGGTACGGCGAACAACAGGTCCGCCAGGATCAGCACGACCAACAGCATGTTGATCTGCCCGAGGGTGATCGTCTCGCGGGTGATCTCCACGGCCAGCACCAGCAGCACGGCGACGGTCAGGGTGAACGTGCGGGGCAGGTCATGGCGGACGATCACGGGCATCACCAGCCACCGGGTGGTCAGCACCACCGCCGCCACCGTGAGCACCGTGAAGATCGTCACGGTGACGCCGAGCCGGAGCAGCCCGAACGGCCACAACAACAGGGCGCTGAACGGCGGGTACGTGAAGTACAACTCACCCTGCACCCGGTCCGGCTGGACGTAGTCGTAGAGCGGGTGACCGGCCGTCCACCAGTCCATCGCCGACATATAGATCTTCAGATCGAAGAAGTTGTGCACCAGGTTGCGCAGGTAGAGCGCCGGCAGCACGGCGACCAGCGCCACGATCGCGACCAGCCGACGGACCGTACGGCCACCGGGGTCGTCGTCGGTGACGGCGGGCGGTGCGATGGGTTCGGCTGGCACTTGAGAAACCCTAGCGGTCCACCCCCTGAAGAGCGCGCAGCAGCGGGGCGTGGGCTGCGCGTAGGCTGTCCCGGTGGCTGACCTCCTCGTCTGGATCGACTGTGAGATGACCGGGTTGGACCTCGGCAGTGACAAGCTGATCGAGGTCGCGGCGCTGGTCACCGACCCCGACCTCAACGTGCTCGGTGATGGTGTCGACGTGGTGATCCACGCCGACGAGGCGGCGCTGGAGGCGATGCCGGAGATCGTCCAGACGATGCACGCCAAGTCCGGCCTCACCGAGGAGGTCCGTCGGTCGGCGGTCACCCTGGCCGAGGCCGAGGACCGGGTGCTGGAGTACGTGAGCACCTTCGTGAAGGACCCGCGCACCGCGCCGCTGTGCGGCAACTCGATCGCCACCGACCGCGGCTTCATCGCCCGGGACATGCCCCGCCTCGACGCGCACCTGCACTACCGCATGATCGACGTGTCGTCGATCAAGGAACTCTGCCGCCGCTGGTACCCCCGCGTGTACTTCGGTCAGCCGCAGAAGGGCCTGGCGCACCGGGCGCTCGCCGACATCCGCGAGAGCATCCGCGAGCTGGAGTACTACCGGCGCACCATCTTCGTGCCGCTGCCCGGCCCGGACGTCGAGACTGCCAAGGGCATCGCCGCCGAGCTCTGATCCGGCGCCGCTCGGCCGGCGGGGAACCCGCTGGACGCCGCGCGCGGTGGTGGGGCTATTATTGGTCCGCACGACGCCCGGGGCGACAGACCTGGTGTCGGAGGCATGGTGGCTGTAGCTCAGTTGGCAGAGCACCGGGTTGTGGTCCCGGTTGTCGTGGGTTCAATTCCCATCAGTCACCCGGTTGGTGGATTTACCCCACCGCAGCTCAGGCCCCCTCTTCGGAGGGGGCCTGAGCCGTTGTGGGGGACTGGTAGGGGAACTCAGTCCACCGGTATCCGGTAGATCAGCTCGTATCGCCCGCGGGGCAGCACGATGATCGCCGTCTCGACCGGCATGCCCGCCGCGTAGTACGTCCGAGCGATCTCGTACACGTCCGCCGGTCTGCCTGGCAGGCGCAGCGCGTCCGCCTCGGCGTCCAGCGCGGGCCGACTACTGATCCGCTCTTCGAACTCATCGACTCGAACACCGATCGCGTCCATCCGGGCGACCACGCCCACGGCCGCGCCGTCCTCTGGCCACTCGATCGACGTACCGCCCGTGATGCTCAACGGCTCGTACGACGTCGAGAGTTGGACCGGCTCGTCGTCGGAGAGGAACCGGTAGGTCGTTCGCATTACCGGTGTTCCCGGCTCGACGCCGAGGCGTACCGCGATCAGCTCGTCGGCCTGGTCGTGGCGACTTTCGTGCTCCCAGGTGGCCTGCTGGCCGGCGCGGGCCGCGTCCCGGGCGAACGGCGACGTCGGTCCAGCGTTGCTCCGGACGTCGCGGCTTGGCGCACGTCGCTCCAGTCGGCGGCCGGCTTGGACGTAGACGCCGGAACCGGGGCGGCCCACGACGAGGCCTTCACCCTTGAGCACGCTGATCGCCCACTTGGCGACGGTGCGGCTCACGCCGAACCGGGTCATGAGTTTGGACTCGCTCGGCAACTTGGCACCCGCCGCCAACGCGCCGGACTGGATCTCGGCGCGCAACTCGGCGGCGATCGCCAGATAGGCAGGCGTCTTGGCCATGGGGACTAAACCTCCGGTCAGCGCGACCAGTCGATCACAGACAACCTGGTGTGCCAAGTTTGCGCGACAAGCTTGTCTCGGCATACCTAGTGCACTAGCTTTTGAATGACTACTCGCTACCGAATGGCTCCGGTCAGCAACCATGCCGCCGGCGGCGGGTAGCCCAGATGCCGCGTGGCCAGCGATATCTCGACCTGCGGCCCCCTCCACGGGAAGGAATGGCGATGTGGCACATGATCAAACGAATCATTCGGCGGTGCCCCCGTTGCGACCCCACGGCCGGCCGGGCCTGGGAAGCCGCAGACCGGCTGGCCGCACAGCGGCGCCTGCTCGATTTCGCGGCCCGTCAGCGGGCCGAGCATCTCGCCGATGGGCCGAGACCATGATGGAAGAAGCGACCACCGCTCGGGCCGCTGTAGTGGCCCGCCACCAGCAGGCGATCCGCGAACTGACCGCGCTTGAGGCGCGGCTCGCTGACGAGCACGTACCGCACCGCCCCGAGTGGGAGTGCAAGAGCTGCGCGCCGGGCACGTCGTGGCCCTGCCCGCCCGCACAGGCCAGCCTGTTCGAGCTCTACGGCCGCGATCGTGTCGGTCTTTCCATGCACGTCGGTGCCCTGTATTACGTCGCCAGCCAGGAGCGACCCGACGACGAGCCGAGTGAACTGTATGACCGGATCGTGGGCTGGATTCGGTGACGAACCGCTAGCCCATCAAACGGTGAAGGTTGCCGGAATCGGGGTGTCCCCGCTGATGGGACACCCCGATTCCGGGAAGCCCGGTGTCGGTCTGGATCAGGCGGTCGGCGTGGGCGACGGGGTGCCGGCGGCGTCCGGGGCCGCCGGGGCGTCCGGGTCGTACGGGAGGGCACTGCCCTTGACGTACTCGTCCCAGCTCATGTTCCAGTCCGTCCAGCCGTTGCCGTTCTGGAGCTTGCGTTCGGTCCCCTTGACGGTGATCGGGTCACCGACCTCGGTGTTCTTGAACAGCCAGTCGCCGTTCGCCATCGACACGTTCACGCAGCCGTGTGAGACGTTGACGCTGCCCTGCTGGCCCTCGGACCAGGGGGCCGCGTGGATGAACTCGCCGCCCCAGGTGAGGCGCTGCGCGAAGTCAATCTTGGTGCGGTAGCCGTCCTCGGGGCCCAGCTCCTCGAACGTGTCGAAGACGGTCTTGCGCAGCTTCTCGATCACGATCATGGTGCCGCTGGACGAGGGGGTGCTCTTCTTGCCCAGGCTGACCGGGATCGTCTTGATCACCTTGCCGTCGCGGGTCACCGTCATCCGCTTGGTCTTGTTGTCGACCGTCATGATCAGCTTGGGGCCGATCTTGATGTCCACCGACAGGTCCGCGCGGCCGTAGTAGCCGTCGCCCATCGGCAGGCCACCCGCCTGGACGCGGTACGAGACCTTGCTGTTCGCCTTCCAGAACTCCTTCGGCCGGTACCGGACCTCGGTCGGGCTGACCCAGTGCCAGATGCCCTCCTGGGCCGGCGTCGAGGTCACCGTCATGCGGCGCTGCACGTCGTCGCGGTAGTCCTCCGGGATGTCCCGGCTGAACTTCACGATCAACGGCATCCCGACACCGACCTGCTGGTTGTCGCCGAGGAAGCTGCTCACCCGGATCTGCTTGTCGGGCTTGGCCATCGTGGTGAAGGTGCTGGTCGCGGTGGCCGGCAGACCGTCGTCGCCGGTGGCCGTGACCGTGGCGGTGTAGCTGGTGCCGTATTCCAGGGCTTCGCTCGGCAACCACGACTTGCCGTCCGCCGCGAGGGTCCCCTTGACCGCCTTGCCGGCCGCGTCCTTGAGCTCGACGGCGGTCTCCTGGGCATCCTTCGTGGTGAAGGTGATGCCGGTGGAGGCGGGGACGTCCTTGGCGTCGGCCGCCGGTTCGGCGATGGTCGCCGCCGCCTTGGGCGCGGGTGTCTCGGCCCCGCCCTGCCACGAGGACGGCTTGCCGCCGCCGTCGCCGTCGGTGCAGGCGGAGGTGAAGGCCAACGCCACGGCGAGGAGCCCCGCCGCGAGCACGCGGCGTCGTCCGCGGGGCCGGATCAGCTGGTCCTGGCTAGCTCGCATGATGTCCTCACAGTCGTGGTCGCTGACCCATCGTCTCTTAGAGACGTGTCAGAACCGGTCCTGGTTGCCGAGGGTGGGCAGGAACACGCCGAACACGATGTCGGATTTTTGTTACTATCCGGCGTTTCGTGATTGGGGTTCGTCTTCCTGCCGAAGCCGAAGGGTCTCCGCCGCCGTCGTCACGTCGCGGCAGTGCAAGGGTACGCGCCGGCCCGTGCCATCGGCAGGGCCGGCGCGACGACGCCGGACGCTCAGAGCGCCGCGCCGGATCCACCCTTGGGCACCGGCAGCGCGCTGCCCTTGATGAACTCCGACCAGCTCAGACTCCACGCCGTCCAGCCGTTGCCGGCGACGATCTTGCGCTCGGTGCCCTTGATCGTGATCGGGTCGCCGATCCGGGTCTTGTCGAACAGCCACTTGGCGTTGGCCGTCGACACGTTCACGCACCCGTGCGAGACGTTCTGCCGTCCCTGCACGTGCTCCGACCAGGGCGCGGCGTGGATGTACTCGCCGCCCCAGGTGAGCCGCTGGGCGAACTGGATGTCGGTGACGTAGCGGTTGGCCGGATCGGGATCGTCACGGGTGTCGAAGACCGTGGCTTCCTTCTTCTCCATCACGACCATCGTCCCGCTGGACGACGGGGTGCTCTTCTTGCCCAGGCTCACCGGGATGGTGCGCGTCAGCGCGCCGTTCTCGTACACCGACATCTTCTTCGTGGCGTTGTCGACCTTCATCACCAACGACCGGCCGATCTTGGCGGTGGCCTTGCGGTCGATGTCGCCGTACCTGCCGTTGCTCAACGGCACCCCGGCCAACGCGATCCGGACGCTGATGGTGGTGCCCGGCTTCCAGTACTCCGGCGCCCGGTAGTACGCCTGCGTGCCGTTGTCGACCCAGTGCCAGGCGCCCGGCTGCGGCGGGTCGGTCTTGACGAACATCCGCTTCTGCACCGCCGCCCGGTCCTTCTTGGGGATGCCCGGGTGGAACTCGGTCACCACCGGCATCGCGACGCCGTAGCTCTTGTCGTCGAAGAGGTACAGGCCGGACCCGATCGTCGACTTCGGCTTGGCCATCGTGGTGAAGGAACTGGTGCCCTGGCTGCTCGTGCCGTCCGGCGTGCTCGCCGTCACCGTGGCCGTGTACTTCGTACCCCACTTCAGGGGCGCGGACGGCACCCAGGCCGAGCCGTCGGCGCGGAGCTTGCCCTCCACGGTCGCGCCGCTGGCCGCGGTCAGGGTGACCGTGGACACCTTCCCGCCGCTCGGCAGCTTGGCGCTGATCTCCGTACTCACGGGCTTGTTCTTCGTGCCGTCGGCCGGGCTCAGCGTCAGCGCCGGCCCACTGGGCGCGCTGGGCTCGCCGCTCGTCGACGGCGCGGCCGAGTCGGGTGCGGTACCCGCATCCGCCGACGTCCCGCCGACGAATTCCGGTTTCTTCTGCTCGTCGCCGCACCCGGTCAGTGCCAGCGCCGCCGCCAGGGTCAGAGCGCCCACCACCGCCCCGGCTCGCGTGAACCGTGCCATCCCCACCTCTGTTCTCGCGTACCTGGCGGACATCGTGCCGTATCAGTGGCCGGACCCACGCCCCCGTCCCAGCCCCGAGGGCTGGTTTGTGGCTGTATGCCCGTTAAGCTCGACCGAAGGGGGGAGTCGGGTAACCGGATTGGAGCCCGCAATGGCGGGGTGCTAATGTTCTCTCCGTTGCCGAACGAGCGCCGCTAGCTCAACTGGCAGAGCAGCGGACTCTTAATCCGCGGGTTCGGGGTTCGAGTCCCTGGCGGCGCACCAACGAGCAAGGCCCTGACCTGGTGGTTCACACCGCGTCGGGGCCTTCTTCGCGTTTCCGGCCCGAACTGCGAAGATGGTTCGATGCGGGGAGCGGAATGAGCATCACGTCCGTGATCAACTACAAGGGCGGCGTCGGCAAGACCACGATCACCGCGAACATCGGCGCCGAGCTGGCCGCCCGCGGTCGCCGGGTCCTGCTGGTCGACCTCGACCCCCAGGCCAGTCTCACCTTCTCGTTCTACTCGGCGGAGGACTGGGAGCGGAACCTCGCGTACGAGAAGACGATCCTGCAGTGGTACGGCTCGTTGCTGGCCGACGGACCCACCGATCCACTGCACCCGTACCTGCTCACCCCGGAGCCGGTCAACGCCCTGCTGCCCGACGGCGGCCGGCTCGACCTGGTCGCCTCCCACCTGCAACTCGTCGACGTCGACCTGGACATCGCCGCGGCACTCGGCGGTTCCCGCTTCCAACACGGCAGCCCGCACTTCCTGCCGCTGCACCGGTCGCTGGCCGACGCGCTCGGCACCGAGGAGTTCGCCGATTACGACGACATCCTGATCGACTGCGCGCCCAACTTCACGATGGTCACCCGCACCGGCATCGTGGCCAGCGACCACATCCTGACCCCGGCGAAGCCGGACTACCTGTCCACCCTCGGCATCGACTACCTGCGCAGCAAGGTGTCCGAGTTGGTCCGCGACTTCAACCGGGTCGCCGCACCCGGGCCGACCATCGACCCGCAGTACCTGGGCGTGGTGTTCACTATGATCCAGTACGCCGGGAGCGGCCCGATAACGGCGTCCCGAAACTACATGGCGCACACCGACAGCCTCGAGGTCCCGGTGTTCCGGCAGACCATCCGGGAGAACAAGACCCTGTTCGGCACCGCCGGTGAACGGCGGCTACCCGCCGTTCTGGTGCCGAACGCCAACGAGAAAGTGCAGTACGAGCTGCAGCAGCTGGCCAGCGAGTTCCTGGCCCGCACCCGCCCCTAGAAGGAGTACCACCGGTGACCGACCCCGCCGACCTCGCCCACGCCGTACTCCTGCGGGTGGCGGAGTTCGTCCGCACGCTTCCCGTCGACCGGATCGCCGCGCTGGCCGACGGCACCGCGAAGCTGGCCGTGGTCGACCGGGCCCGGCCTGCGGCCCGTTCGGCCGCCGCCCCGGCGTCGGCCGGGGTGGACGCCGACCGGGTCCGGACCGATCTCGCGGCGATCGGCGATCGGGCGGCCGGCACCCGCTACCTCGCCGATCTGAAGCTCACCGTCGTGAAGCTGCGGGCGCTGGCCCGGGAGTTGGGTATCGCGGTGCCCAGCAAGGCCAAGAAGGCCGACATCGAGCACGACATCCTCCAGTGGACGGTCGGCCGCCGCCTCGACTCGGCCGCCGTCAGTCGTCCGCCGGCTCTGCGGAGCTGATCGCGCCGTCCGGCAGCAGCGTCGCCCGCACCTCGGCCAGCACGTCGGCCCAGAACTCGGGCGGGGCGGCTCCGCGCAGCTGACCGGCCAGGTGCTCGGCCAGCCGGCGCGTCTCCCGCCGGGAGAACGCCGCGTCCGGCTCGCCGTCCACCGGTGGGCGAGAGCGGACCGGGGCGTCCAACGGCACCGGGTCGCCGGTGCAGACGATGTCGAGGTATCCGGTGGTGCGCGTCAACGCCACGTAGAGCAACCGGTGCCCCCGCTCGTCGCTGGCCACGATCTCCACCGGCTCGACCACCACCACCGCGTCGAACTCCAGGCCCTTGGCCTCCTGCGGGCTGATCAGGTTGACCGCGCCGCCCAACTCGCCCCGGTCGGCGCTGCTCCACGCCATGCCGTTGGCGGCCAGGGCTGCCTCCACGGTCCGGCGCTGCCGGGGCGGGCAGACCACCCCGACGAACCGGCCGGCCTCTGCGTGCTCCCGCGCCACCGCTACCGCCCGGCCGGGCAGTTCGGCCGGGCCGACCCGGTGCACGCCGGTCTCCGCCGGACCGTCCCGGACCACCTCCACCGGCGTCACGCCCGGCGCGGCCACCGGAAGCAGCGGCGCCGCCGTCGCGTACGCCTGTCGGGGTACGCGGTAGCCGTACCGCAGGTGCGTGATCCTTGCCGGTTGGACTGTCGGCAGGTGGGCAAGCACCTCGTCCCACGAGTCACGGGCCCAGTTACCGGTGGACTGGGCGAAATCGCCGACCACCGTCAGCGACCCGGTGGCGCTGCGCCGAGCCACCGCGCGCAACTGCATCGGCGACAGATCCTGCGCCTCGTCGACCACCACGTGGGCGTACCGCCGGCCCGGCCCGTCGATCAGATGCGCCAGCTCGTCCAGCAACGGCAGGTCCGCCGCCGACCAGGTCTCGTGGGACAACCGGTCCGCGCCACGCCGGTGCAGCGCCGTCACCTCCGCCGGGGTGAACTCGTCTCCGGCAGCCGCCCGCAGCCGCGCGTTGGAGCCGAGCAGGCCGCGCAGCAGAACCGCGGCGGTCTGCTGGGGCCAGAGCCGCTCGACGAGGTTGCCGACCGCGTCCGCCCCGGCCCTGGCGACCCCGGCCCGGTCGGCCACCAGCGCGGCGAGCCGGTCCCGCAGCAGTCGGCGCCGGCCCGCGTACGGCAGGTCGGCCGCGCGCGCCACGGCCAGCGCCTCCGCGACCTCCGCGCCGGGCAGCGTGACGAACCGGCCACCGACCAGCAGCCGCTCGGCCGGGTCCGGTGTGCCCACCCGGGCGTTGAGCGCGCGGGCCAGGAGACCCGCCATCCGGGCCTCGCCCTTGATCCGGGCGACCGCGTCGGGCTCGGTGCGGCCCCGCGGCACGTCCGGACCGAGCCGGCCGACGTCGAGCAGCTCCACCCCGTCATCGCCCAGCGCCGGCAGCACCTGGCCGATGTACCGGACGAAGGTCGGGTGCGGCCCGACCACCAGCACGTCGGCCGCAGACATGTCCTCGCGGTGGTTGAACAGCAGCCAGGACACCCGGTGCAGCGCCACCGCGCTCTTGCCGGTGCCCGGACCGCCCTCGATCACCAGCACCTGGTCGCGCGGGGCGCGGATCAGCGCGAACTGGGCGGCCTGGATGGTGGCCACGATGTCCCGCATGCTGCCGGTACGTCCCCGGGCCAGATCGGCCAGCAGCCGTGCGTCCACCGCCTCGGCGATCTCGGTGAGGATGGTGTCGGCGATCTCCTCGATCGTGCTCCCGGCGCAGACGAAGGCGCGCTTGCGGCGTACCCCCGCCGGGTTTTCCGGGGTTGCCGCAAACCAGCCCGCAGCGGCCGGGGCGTGCCAGTTGACCACCAGCACCTCGCCTTCGGCGTTCCGGATCAGGTGCCGTCCGACGTAGCAGGTCCCGCCCGTCTCGGCGTCCACCCGGCCGAACGCCACCGCTTCGTCGGCCGCGCCCAACGCCCGCTGCGCCGCGTCCGCGTACCGGCGCAGGTGCGCGGCCGCGCCGGCGTGGGCCGCGGCGGACGGCAGGTCCCGCAGTCCGTCGCGGCGCCGCTCCCGGTGCGCCGCCGCCGCATCGAAATACGCCTGCTCGGCGGCGATCTCAGCAGCTCTGGACGTCACGCACCCTCCCCAAACCTGAGCCGGCTGGCGGGACCGACAGGATTCGATCCGGCCACCGTACCGGTCGGGCGCGACCGCGTGTCGACCGTGGACGGATGGCCGCCATCCGTGCCGGAGCCGCGATACTGGGGTCTCGGAGTGGAGTGGCGCTCCAGGACGACCTGGTCGGGGCGCTGTCAGGCCGGGTCGGCAGCTCGCAACCGGGGCCACTGCTGCTCGGTCCAGGCCCGCAACAGCCACTCCATCGGCCCGTACCGGAACCGGGTCAGCCACGCCGCGCTGGCCGCGACCTGCACCCCGTAGATCGCGACCGCGACGAGGAGCACGACCGGGGGTGCGACGGCACCGGCGAGGCCCAGGCCGACGCCGGTGAAGACCAGTACGCAGAGCACCGACTGACCCAGGTAGTTGGACAGGGACATCCGTCCGGCCGGCGCGAGCACGGTCACGACCCGTCGTCCCCGGTCGGTCGCGAAGAACTCCAGGAGCGTGGCGGCGTACGCGGCCGCGAGCAGCGGCGCGGTCAGGACGCCCACCGTCACTCCGGTCAGGTTGCCGGTGCCTCCACCCGAGGCGAAGACCACGGCGCCGGCCAGGCCGATCGGATAGCCCACGCGCTGCACCCGGCGCAGGAGCTGCCGGTTTCCCGCGACGTCGGTGAGGAGCCGGCGACGTCCCGCCGCGTACCCGAAGAGGAACGCCGAGAGGGCGAGCGGCCCCTGCACGAGGAGCGTGCCGACCATCGCCGGCAGTTGACGTACGTGCTCGGCGATCACCGATCCGAGCCCGCCCTGGAGCGCCTCGGTGGACCGCTGCCCCGCGGCGAGCGCCGCCGCCGGGTCGGTGACCAGTTCGGTTCCGCCGACGGCCGCGAGCGCGAGGACGAAACCGATCCCGGCGGTCAGCAGTACGGCTGCGCGCAGCGCGGTCCCGACCGCGACTCGTCGCATGGCGAGCAGGACCAGGCCGAGCAGCGCGTACGTGGTCAGGATGTCGCCCTGGAACAGCAGCACCGCGTGCAGGACGCCGAGGACGAAGAGCCCGACCAGCCGTCGCCGGAACCGGGGCACGATGTCGACGCCGCGCCGGGCGGCGGAGTCGAGTTGGAGGGTGAAGCTGTAGCCGAACAGGAAGGCGAAGAGAAGGTACGCCTTCATCGCGAACAGCAGCTCGACCGACCACAGTGCCGCCTGGTCACCCCACGAGTCGTGCGCGGGATCGGGAACCAGGTGGAAGGGGTAACCGGAGGCGAAGAAGGCGATGTTGACGAGCAGGATGAGCAGCAGTGCCACGGCGCGCAGGGCGTCGACGTCGGCGATCCGGGACGACGTCCCGGGCGGCTCTGCGACCACGACTGGCGGGTCTTTGCTGGAGAACTTCACGACTACCCCCGTAAGCGACAGAGAACCTGTTCGTAGGCTATGAAGCGGCCCGTCCAGGTGACAGCCGGTGAGCGGGACTGTCGCCGGTGGGGCAGGCCCTACCCCCGCAGCGACCGGTCCCCGACAGAGCACGGGAATCCCGTCGCCGCGCCCCTACAGTCCCCACCATGAGGTGGACGCGGAGATCGGCTACCGGACTCGCCGTACTCGTGACGGCCCTGGTGGCCGGGGCGGCGAGCGCCGCCGCGGCGCCCGACGGCGGTGGTCTCGGCCTGGCCCTGCGGCCCGGGCAGGCGGACTACCGCGCCGGTGACCAGGTCCGCCTGGACCTCACCGTCACGAACTCCACCGGGGCGGCGTGCGCGCTGCCCACCACCGCCGTCGGCACCGTCCAGATAACCGGGGTACGCCGGGACGGGCGCGATCTCACGCCCACGCTCGCCCGCAGCTTCCACGACGACGGGATCGCCGCGGCGGCCACCGCCGGTCTGACCACTGTCGAGCCTGGTGCGACCGCGATCGTGACGCTGACCGGGATCCGGTTGGGTGACCCGCCCGGCGAGGTCGTGCTCCGCTCGGTGGCCGCCACCGGGGACGGCGGCGGTCTCGACTCGCTGTGGCCGGTCGGCGCTCCCGGAAGGTACGAGGTGACGGCCGGCTACGTGCCTCTGCCGGTCACCGGCGCGGTCGACCCCTGCCCGGGCGCGACGGCCCTGCGGAGCGCCACGTTCACGGTCGGCGACGGCGGCGCGTCCGGTCGTCGCTGGCTCTGGCCGGCGGCCGGCGTACTGCTGCTGGTGCTGCTCCTGGCCGCGCTGGTGATCCTGCTGCGGGTACGACGCCGGCCGACCGCCGCGACCGTGGTCCTGCTGTTGGTGGCCGTCGGCGCGCTGGTCGGCGGCGGGGCCCGATCGGCCCGCGCCGATTACACGGTCGACCCGACCTCCGGCGTGCCGATCAAGGGCGTCGACTTCCAGGCCGCCGTGGACGGCTGTCTGAGCGGGTTCGCCGCGCCGGGCGGGGATCCGTCCGGGATCCTGCCCCGGCTCAAGGACAAGAAGAGCCCGAAGGTGCGGATCATCCCCACCCCGGGCGGCTCCGGCGCGTTCGAGACGCCGGACAGCCCCGACGGCAAGGGCTCGTCCACCGTCACCTGGAACCCGACCTCCACCGACCCGTACGAGGACGGGGTGGCCCGGGATCCCTGCGCCGCGCTCTACCACGAGCTGAACCACGCCGACGACATCTCCCGTGACGCGGTGCCACCGGGCGAGTGCGGGAGCACGGGCATTCCCACCGCCGAGGTGCGGGCGACGTTGGCGGAGAACCGTTACCGGGCGGCGAAGGGCCTGCCGCCGCGCAAGGACTACAAGGGCAAGCCGTTGCCGAAGAGCCTCGACGAGTGCAAGAAGCCGCCGAAGAAGACGCCCCCGCCGAAGGGGCCGGTGAAGATGTGTGAGGACGGCGCCGACTGCGGCGGCAGCAACGGCGACCCGCACCTGGTCACCTTCGACCGGGTCGCCTACGACTTCCAGGCCGTCGGCGAGTTCACCCTGGTCGCCGCGACCGGCGGCGACCCGCTGGAGGTCCAGGTCCGGCAGTCGCCGATGGCGGGCTCCCGCTCCGCCTCGGTCAACTCGGCGGTCGCGTTCCGGATCGGCGTCCACCGCGTCGCGCTGACCCTCACCGACGGCGCCACCCGCGTGCACGTCGACGGCACGCCCGTCGCCGCGCCGCCGAAACGGACCGACCTGCCCGGCGGCGGCAACCTCACCCGCCGTCCGTCCGACACGGGAGAGACCGACGGGTACGACGTGACGTGGCCGGACGGCTCGGCGGCGGCGGTGGACCAGATCGGCCGTTACGGCTACCGGGTGCTCGTCCGGCTCGCCGACGGCCGGGCCGGGAAGGTACGCGGCCTGCTCGGCGACTTCGACGGCGACCCGGCCGACGACATCGCCCCCGCCGGCGGCGCGGCCCTCGCCCAGCCCGTGCCGTTCGCCACGCTCTACCCGTCGTACGCGGACAGTTGGCGGCTCACCCAGGACCGCTCGCTGTTCGCCTACGGCGACGGCGAGGACACCGGCACGTTCACCGACCGGACCTTCCCCGAGCGGGAGGTGACCGTCGCCGGCCTCGACCCGGCCCGGCGTGCCGCCGCCGAACGGATCTGCCGGTGGGCCGGCGTCACCGCCGCGGGCCCGCTCGCCGACTGCGTCTTCGACGTCGCCGTCAGCGGGCGTGGTGAGTTCGCCGTCGCCGGGGCCACCACCGAACGGATCGCCCCTCCCACCGCCCCGTCGATCACCGCTGTGCCGATCGCGGCGGCCAGCCTCACGCCGGGCGGTGAGCCGCTGACGTTCACGGGCCGCGCGGGCGACGCGGTCTTCGTCGACGTCACCGCGCCGGGAATGGCCGACCGCTGCTCGCCGTACGTGCTCACCGACCCGACCGACCGGCTGATCGGAGCCGGCTGCGTCATCGGCGGCGTCGGGTACATCGACCGCGTCGACCTCACCACCACCGGCACGTACGCCGTGCGGGTCACCGCCGCCCCCGGTGACACCGGACGAGCCTCCGTCCGGGTGTACGCGGCCCGGGACGTCGACGGCACGCTCCAGGCGAACGGCCCCGAGGTCACCGCGACCCTGGAGCAGCCTGGCGCGGCGGCCCGGTACCGGTTCGCCGGCCAGCAGGGCGAGCGTGTCTTCGTCGAGGTGCCCACGAGCACGCTTCCCAACCAGTGCACCCCGCTGGAACTGCGCGACACCGAAGACCGGTTGCTGAGCGGCGGCTGTGTGATCAACGGCGTCGGCGAGATCGACGGCACGCTGTTGCCCGCCGGCGGGACGTACACGGTGGTGGTCGATCCGACGGGCCGCACCACCGGCACGACCACACTGCGGCTGGTCAGCAGCCGCGACCGGGACGCGACGATCGCGGTCGGCGGTCCGCCGGTCGTCGCGGACGTGGACCGCCCCGGTGCGGTCAGCGGCTACCGGTTCACCGCGACCGCCGGCGCCTCCGTGACGGTAACCGCGACCGCCGCCACCCTGCCCGACCAGTGCGGTGTGCTGGAGCTGCGCGCCCCCGACAACAGCCTGATCACCAGCGGCTGCGTGATCAATGGGGCTGGCGGGATCACGGCGGCCACGCTGCCAGCAACCGGGGAGTACACCCTGCTGGTGGACCCGTCCGGGCCCGCGACCGGCCGGGTGACGCTGGCGCTGCGGTGATCGGTGGCTGCTGAGCGGTACGACACGCCGGGCGGCGTGCTGCTGAGCAGCCACCGATCGACTCGGGACCGAGGCTCGTCGCATCATCGACACCTTCCGAGTGCCGCCGGGTCTGGTTCGCCGAGCGGAACCGTCTAGGTTCTTCGCGGTTGGTATCGACGACGACGGGGGTACGGGGTGGGCGACGAGAAGCTCGACGATGCGGGCATCGGGGACGGGTTCGACCTGCTGGTCACCCCCGACGTCCGGTACACGCGGTCGCGGCGACGGGATCTGCGGCCGCTGAGTTTCCTGTTCGTGATTTCGGGCCTGCTGTTGTCGATCACGAGCCTCGGCACGGTCACGGCCGATGGTGGCTGGCTTCTCGCCGGGCTGTTCGGCCTCCCGTTCGGGGTGATCTGGTTCATCGCGGGGTTGATCAGCGGCTCGGCGTACCTGCGACGCCATGCCGAGTTGAGCGCGCCGGTGCGGTACGTGTTCACCGCGGAGGCCATCGAGTGGCACACCGCCCATGTGGCCTTGCGGTTGCCCTGGACGTCGATCACGCACGCCGTTCGGATGCGGGAGGCGTACCGTCTGGACTGCGCAGACAAGCAGCCTCGCTACCTGTGCCGGACGACACTGACGCCGGCTGAGGACGCGCGGGTGACGGCGTACCTCGATGAGCGGTTGGCCGCGCGGCTGGCCACCGAGGCGTCCGTGCGGCCGATGCCACCGGTCGGCACCGGCTCGTAGTCGGGCCGCCCGGAGTCGCGCCAGCCGAGCATCCGCACGAGCGGTGCGAAGGTCAGGCCCTGCCCGACGAGCGTCACCAGCACGACCGCGACCGTCCGGCCTTGCCCATGCATTGGTGCGCTTCTATAGTTGCGCGATCACCACATTCATGGCCGTGGTTACGCGGCCGGGTCGTCGAAGCGTTTCGACGATTCGTCGTTCAGGCCCGTCAGCCGGGTGTCGAGCCTGGCCACGCCGGTCTTGGCGCTGAATCGCGCCTGTCGTACGACATGAGGAGAACCGCATGCGGAAGTGGCGCCTTCGGCGCGGAATCACCGCGCTCGCGCTCGCCCTGCTCGCCCTGCCGACCGTCCCCGGCACGGCACACGCCGACCCCACCTACCCGTTCCGTGACCCCCGCCTGCCCGTCCAGGTCCGGGTCGACGACCTGCTCGGCCGGCTCACCCTGGACGAGAAGATCTCGTGGCTGCACCAGTACCAACCGGCCGTTCCCCGGTTGGGCATCGGCCTGTTCAAGACCGGCACCGAGGCGCTGCACGGCGTCGCCTGGTCGACCGACATCGACAACAACGGCGCGGTGGTCAAGGCCCGTGGGACGTCCTTCCCGCAGCCGGTGGGCATGGCGAGCACCTGGAACTCCGACCTGATCCAGCGGGTCGGCTCGGCCGTGGGTGACGAGGCGCGCGGCTACCACGCGCAGAACCCGCGGGTCTGGGGTCTCAACCTCTGGGCGCCGGTGGTCAACCTGCTCCGCGACCCACGCTGGGGTCGTAACGAGGAGGGTTACTCCGAGGACCCGCTGCTCACCGCGAAGATCTCCACCGCGTACGGCTCGGGGATGACCGGCGGCGACCCGGACCACCTCAAGAGCGCGCCGACCCTCAAGCACTACCTGGCCTACAACAACGAGGTCCGGCGCGACGTCACCTCGTCGAACGTCCCGCCGCGGGTGCTCAACGAGTACGACCGGGCCGCCTTCAAGCCGGCCATCGCCGCCGACGCGGCGACCGGCGTGATGGCCTCGTACAACCTGGTCAACGGCCGCCCGGCGACCGTCGATCCGGACCTGGCGACGGTGGTACGGAGCTGGACCGACCAGCCCCTGATGAACGTCACCGACGCCTGGGCGCCGAACAACCTCGTCGCCTCGCAGGGGTACTACCCGACGCAGGCGCAGGGGAACGCCGCGATCGTCAAGGCCGGCCTCAACAGCTTCATCACCGACGACACCAACGCCCAGCCGACCGTCACCGCCATCAAGCAGGCCCTCGCCAGCGGCCTGCTCACCGAGGCGGACATCGACGCCCGGATCGCCGAGATCCTGAACCTGCGCTTCCGCCTGGGCGAGTTCGATCCGGGCGGCGGCCGGTACGGCGGCATCACCCCGGACGTCATCAACAGCCCGGAACACCAACGGCTGGCCCGTCAGGCCGCCGGCGAGGCGATGGTGCTGCTCAAGAACTCGCGGCAGGCCCTGCCGCTGAACCCGGCCCGGACCCGCAAGGTGGCCGTGCTCGGTCCACTGGCCGACACCCTGTACACCGACTGGTACGGCGCCGACCTGCCGTACCAGGTGACCGCGCTGGACGGCATCCGCGAGCGGCTGGGCAGCTCCGCGAGCGTCGACGGGCTCGACGGCGCGGACCGGATCGCCCTGAAGGACCCGTCCACCGGCCGGTACGTGACGGCTACCGGCACCACCGACGCGGACCCGGTCGCCGCCACCGGCACCGACGCCTCGCTCGCGGCCCAGTTCGACAGCGTCGACTGGGGACAGAACGTGGTGACCCTGCGCAACGCCGCGAACGGCCGTTACCTCGGCTACAACTGGGGGCCGTTCGTCACCCGGGACGAGCAGCCGAACGGTTGGTACGTCCAGCAGCAGTTCACGCTGGAGCCGCAGGCCGACGGGACGGTCGCATTGCGCTACGCCGGCTACGAGACGACGGAGAGCTGGTTCGGCGTCAACACGTACGTCACGGTCGGCGACGACGGCGCGCTCAACCTCGGCGCGTCCACCGCGGCGGACGCGACCCACTTCCAGCGTGAGCTGATCAGTAGCGGAGTCGACCGTGCCGTGGCGGCGGCCAAGGCGGCCGACACCGCCGTCCTGGTCGTCGGCAGCAACCCGTTCATCAACGGGCGCGAGGCCCACGACCGCACCTCGATGGCGTTGAGCGCGGGTCAGGAGGCGCTGGTCAAGGCCGTGACGAAGGCCAACCCGCGAACGGTGCTGGTGTTGCAGACCAGCTACCCGGTCACGATCGGGTGGGAGCAGGAGCACGTGCCGGCGATCGTGTGGACCACCCACGCGGGCGCGGAGACGGGTCACGCCGTCGCCGACGTCCTGTTCGGCGACCGCAACCCGTCCGGCAAGCTCACCCAGACCTGGTACCGCTCGGACCGGCAACTGCCGCCGGACCTGCTGGAGTACGACATCATCTCGTCCGGGCAGACCTACCTGTACAGCACCGCGAAGCCGCTCTACCCGTTCGGCCACGGGCTGTCGTACACCGGTTTCCGGTACGGCCAGCTCCACGCCGACGACCGTCCGGTCGCGGCGGACGGCACCATCACGGCCCGCGTCGACGTGACCAACACCGGTAGCCGCGCCGGCTCCGAGGTCGTCCAGCTCTACAGCCACCAACGCACCTCGCGGGTGAAGACGCCGATCCGGGCGCTCAGGTCGTTCCAGCGGGTCGACCTCGCCCCCGGGCAGACCCGCACCGTGACGCTGCGGGTGCCCGCCGCCGACCTCGCGAACTGGGACGTCACCCGGAGTCGGTGGGTGGTCGAGTCGTCCGCGTACGACCTGACGGTCGGCGCGAGCGCCACCGACGTCCGGGCCCGCACGGCGGTCACGGTCCGCGGTGAGACGATCCCGGCCCGGGACCTGACCCGGACGACCCGCGCGGAGAACTTCGACGGGTACGCGGGGGTCCGGCTCGTCGACGAGACGAAGGTACGCGGTACGGCCGTGGGTGCCACCGCCGCCGGTCAGTGGATCTCCTTCGGGAAGTCCGCCCTGCGTCCGGGCGGCCACACCTTCACGGCGCGGGTCGCCAAGGCCACGGCGGGCACCGGCACGATCCAGGTTCGGCTGGGCTCGCCCACCGGCCGACTGCTCGGTACGGCCACCGTGCCGAGCACCGGCGACGACTACCGGTACGTCAGCGTGAGTGCCGAGGTTGCCCGGGTTGCCGGGACCCACGACGTCTACCTGGTGTTCGACTCTCCACTGCGGCTGGCGGACTTCTCGCTGCGCTGATCCGGAGGGCTCGGGCCGGGGTGCTGGTGCGCCCCGGCCCGACCCGGTTGTGGATTCATCGGATGATCGGTGATCAAGCCTCGGGCTACCCGTCTGCTTTGCGCTTTTGATTGGCATTTAGACATAGATGGGCCCCAATCTCGTATTGCATTCGTCACACGTCTGACATACGCTCCGCCCAAGACTTCGTAGCGATTGGCAAAAGAGTGCGGTCGGGCCGCACCACGCGCCCCCCGCCGATCCTTGGTGGCGTCGCTGTTCCCTGCTTGTCGCTCGATGCACGTCCCAGGCACCACGTCGACGACAAGTGAGAAAGGACAGCACGTGAGACCAGCCGTATCCACCACCCGCACGGCACTGCTCGCGGCGGCGCTCGTCGCCGCCACGCTGCCGGCCGTAGTGATCAGTCAATCGCCCGCCTCGGCCGCGGTCCAGGAGACGTACTACGTCGCCCCCGACGGTAACGACTCCAACGCCGGCACGCAGGCGTCACCGTTCAAGACGGTGCAACGCGCGCGGGACGTCGTCCGTACTGTTAACGCGAACATGTCCGGCGACATCAATGTCTACCTGCGTGGCGGCAGATACCCGGTCACCAGCACCGTCGAGTTCGGCGCCAGCGACTCCGGCACCAACGGGTACCGGATCAGCTACGCCGCCTATCCCGGCGAGACCCCCGTCCTCGACGGCGGTGTCCCGGTCACCGGATGGACCCAGCACAGCGGCAACATCTGGAAGGCGCCGCTGGATCGCAGCACCAAGCTGCGCACGCTGTACGTCAACGACAAGCGGGCGCAGATGGCGACCAAGACCGTCAGCTCGGGCGGGTGCTACGGGACGTACAACGTCACCGCCGGTCAGGCGTCCTGGGCGTGGGAGTCGGGCTCCCAGTGCGACGGCGCGAAGTACAGCCAGAACGACTTCCCCGCCATCCCCCGCAACCAGGACGACATCGAGATCGAGACGGGCACGACCTGGACCACGGCCATCGTCGGGGTCCGTCAGGTGACCACCGACGGCTCGAACCGGGTCGCCCTGTTCCAGCAGCCGGGCGCGGCCATCGCGCAGGGCGCGTTCAACGGCAACGCCCAGGTCGGCGGCAGCCACAAACTCATGAACGCGTACGAGTTCCTGGACGCCCCCGGTGAGTTCTACTTCGACAAGGGCACCAAGACGGTCTATTACTACAAGGCCAGCTCCGAGGACATGACGAACGCGTCGGTGTACGCGCCGAACAACGTCACCACCGTGCTGCGGGTCGCCGGCGCCTCGACCACCAGCCACGCGCGCAACATCACGTTCTCCGGCCTGACCGTGCAGCACTCCGACTGGAACCTGTTCAACGTCGCCGGCTCGTCCTTCAAGCAGGCGCAGCAGGGCAACCTCGGCGCGCAGGCGTACGCGAAGGGCAACTTCCACGTCTACTACTACCGCAACGTGGACGTCACGCCCGGCATCGTCCAGGTGCAGAACGCCGACGGGATCCTCCTGCAACGCAACCGGGTCCAGCACACCGGCGCCGACGGCATCAGCATGGTCAACGACGTGCAGAACTCGCAGTTGATCGGGAACTACACGAACGACATCGCCGGCTCCGCCATCGACGTCGGCCATCCCCAGCACGTCTACATCGGAGACGGCACGTCGAGCAACCGGGAGAAGTACCTCCCGCAGGTCGAGGGACTACCGAAGAACATCGAGATCAAGAACAACTACCTGTACGACAGCGCGGTGCTGTTCAACGGGCACAGCCCCATCTCGGCGTACTTCGTCGACACCCTGACGATCCAGCGCAACCGGATCGAGAAGGCCCCCTGGTCGGGCATCACGATGGGCTGGGGCTGGTGGAACTTCGACGGGTCATCGGGCTCGATCGCGCCCAACCGGCCGACCACGACGGCGCGGAACAACACCATCAGCTACAACCACATCATCGACACGGTCCAGCGCCTCAGTGACACGGCGCCCATCTACACGCTGGGCAGCCAGCCCGGGACCACGATCACCAACAACTACCTCCAGGGCGTGCCCTCGGGCCACAAGTACGGACTCCACCCCGACGAGGGCTCGGCGTACATCACCTTCCGGGACAACGTCCTGAGCATCGACAAGAACGTCACCTGGATGATCAACTCCGACGACTTCGGTCGGAAGCACGACCTGAGCATCACGCAGATCTACGGCCCGATCAACAAGGTGTCGAACAAGAACCTGCCGAACAGCACGGTCGCCGACATCCTCGTCTCCTCCGACTACGTCTGGCCGGCGGCGGCGTACGGCATCGCGGCCAACTCCGGCCTCGAGGACGCCTACCGGGACATCATCCCGGCCAGTAGGTTCTCCGTTTCCAACTACGTGCTGCCGGCCAGCACGTACGTCACCAGCGCCACGGCGACGATCCCGATCCGGAGCACCGGCGACGCCGGCAAGTCGGTCTGGCTGGCCCCGTTGGGCACGACCACCTTCACGGCCGGGGCGACGATGACGCGGGCGGCCGGTAACGCCACGTCCATCGCCGTGCCGTCGACCCAGGGCGAGTACCGCCTCTACGTCGTCGACGCCCAGGGCAACCGCTCGGCGGAGTCGACCTCCCTCGTCCGGCAGCAGAGTGGCGGCGGCACCCAGCAGGGCGGCCAGCTCGTGGGCGGCCAGTCCGGCCGCTGCGTCGAGGTCCCCAACTCCTCGACCACCAACGGCACCCAGGTGCAGCTCTGGGACTGCGGCAGCGGCACCAACCAGCGGTGGACCTCCACGTCCAGCAAGCAGCTGATGGTGTACGGCAACAAGTGCCTGGACGCCTCCGGGGCAGGCACGGCCAACGGCACCCAGGTCATCATCTGGGACTGCCACGGCGGCGCCAACCAGCAGTGGAACATCAACAGCAACGGCACCATCACGAACGGCCAGTCCGGGCTCTGTCTCGATGCCAACGGCGCGGCCAGCGCCAACGGCACGAAGATCATCCTCTGGTCGTGCAACGGCGGCGCCAACCAGCAGTGGACGCTGCGTAGCTAGGCGATCGTCAGTCGGGGCCGGGCCGTTCTTCGGTCCGGCCCCGACTACTTCTGGTAGCCGTAGTTGTCGCAGGTCCGGCGTCCCAGGACACAGTTCTTGGTGCGCTTGTTCATGGTGTTGACGTCCCACATCACGAACGCGTCGCCGTGCATCGACGAGGCGCTCTTGCCCGCCTTGTCGGAGGAGAGGTAATAGCCCGCCGGGGTGCCCTTGGCCGGGTACTGGATGTCGAAGGTGATCGCCGGGATCCGAACCGGGTGGCCGGGCGGGCAGGTGCCACCGCTGCCGTACGCCACATGGTCCTTGTGGTTGGGGCTGTCCAGGTGCTTGCCGTCCCAGCAGTCCGGGAACTGCAGCATGAAGTGCAGCGTCGCGGTCCCGCCGCAGATCGGCCAGTTGCCGTTGGTGCTGCGGGCGACGCCGTCGAGGTCGCCGGGACCGTAGAAGGCGCAGTAGAACTGGCCGGTCGCGCCGCGCGGTGTCGGTTGCTTCTTCTTGGCGTCCCCGGAGATCATGCGCAGGCCGTTGGGCATGGGCATCTGACCGGTCGAGTTCTTCGTGAGCGAGCGGTAGTAGACCCGGAAGCCGCTGGTCTCGACCGGCTTACCGGTCGCGTTGTCGTAGAGCGTGGGCACCCAGTACGCGGAGTGATCCTGGATCGGCTTGCAGGACGTGGCCGTGAACTCCGTCAGGTCTCCGGCGACGGTGTTCGCGTCGACGGCCTTGTTGCCGACGAAGGAGTGCATGTGTGAGGCGCCCGGGAGGCCGGGGGCGACGATCGGGTCGTCCGGCCGTCGGTGGCT
The DNA here is from genome assembly GCF_050942905.1 of Micromonospora sp. CA-246542. Classification (NCBI taxonomy): domain Bacteria; kingdom Bacillati; phylum Actinomycetota; class Actinomycetes; order Micromonosporales; family Micromonosporaceae; genus Micromonospora; species Micromonospora sp. CA-246542. Next base: position 1,360,543 of record NZ_CP192040.1, read on the forward strand.
GTACTGGCAGTCCGCCCGGAACTCCGGAAGGTCGCCGACACCGGCCGGGGCGGGGTCGATCTTCAGCGCCTGGTACGCGTCGGCCTGCGCCTTCCAGGCCGCCCGGTCGATCGGAACCCAGCCGGTGGTGGGAACCTTCGGTGCGGTAGCGGCCGACGGCGTCGCGCCGGTCGACGGAGTAGCGGAGACCGAAGGTGTCGCGGGGGCCGACACCGCCGTTCCGGACGGCTCCACCGGCCCGGCCGACGGCGATGGGTACTCGGCGGCGTTGGCCGCGTTCGACGGCTCGGACTGCGCGGCACCGTTGCCCAGGTACACGGCCCCGGCCGCGACGACGAGCACGACGGCCGCGCCCGCGGCGACACTCAGTCTCTTGTGGGTGGCCCATCCCGGGGGACGATGACGCGACGGCGGCGGGCCTTCGTACGACACGGGTCACTCCCAACGAACACACGACAGGCTGACCCAAACGGTCACGGGTCGCCGTATGGTAGGCATTCGCCGCGCGTGCCGGACATGGTCTTTAAACACTCTTAATCAAGCCGGTCCGGGCGTACGTCTGGACGAAAAATGGGTAATGGTGGGCGATGAAGTCGACCTGGAAGCCCCACGAGAAGCACGGCGGCCTGACCGACAAGGACAAGCGCGAGCTGCCGGAGACCGTCTTCGCCTTCCCCGGCAAGCGCAAGGAGCCGATGACCGACGCGAGCCACGTCCGCAACGCCATCGCCCGCTTCGACCAGGTGCAGGGCGTCACCGACGCGGACCGCGACTTGGCCTTCCAGAACATCCTCGCCGCCGCCAAGCACTACGGCGTGGACGTCGCCGAGACGAACTGGAAGCAACTCGGCAAACTGCCGCACACGCCCAATCCGGCGCACTGAACGCGGGCCGGGGATGGGTTCCGGGGCCGGTCCGCGGGCGTGTTAGCGTGCTCGTCGTTGTCAGCGAGCGCCGCTAGCTCAACTGGCAGAGCAGCGGACTCTTAATCCGCGGGTTCGGGGTTCGAGTCCCTGGCGGCGCACCAACGATCAAGGCCCTGACCTGGTGGTTCAAACCGGGGCGGGGCCGTGTCGTTTTTGCGGGTCGGTCCTGGAAGGTCGTGGTCCGGCAACGCCGCGCCGTCAGGACGCCCGCCGTTCGTCGAGGCCAAGGCGCTGACGCTCGACCATGATGATCCGCCGGTCGAGCGGGATCGCCTCATCGGTGAGGAGGTCGTGGTCGACGTAGCTGCCGTCAGTCGCCGACGGGTCAGCCATCTTCGCAACGCTGTCGTGGGTGTATGCGCGGATCAGGGCGCTCTTGCGTCCGAGCATCTCCACCAACCGCTGATCCACGGTGTTTCTGGCCAGTAGGCGGTGAACCCGTACACCGCGGGTCTGACCCATCCGGTAGCACCGCCGGATGGCCTGCTCCTCGTGTGCCGGGGTGAGCTGCGGCTCGACGAGCACGACCACCGACGCCGCTGGCAGATTGATACCCACCCCGCCAACGCCGATCTGGCTGACCAGGACCGCGTGGCCGTCCGTACCGCTGAAGTCGTCCACGACCTGCTGCCGAGCGGCGACGGGGACGGTCCCGGAAAGCAGGAACGTCGGCGTTCCTTCTTGCAGGCTCACGCGTACGCGGTCCAGGACCTCCAGAAAGAAGGAGAAGACCACGACCTTCCATCCGTTGTCCGCGGCCTCCTGGACGACCTCGCGCAGGCGCTCCACCTTCGCAGGCATTCGTGATCCGTCGGCGACCACGGCGGCACGACGCATGTCGGCGAACCGCCGGGCCGCGACCGCCCGCTGGTACGTGCGTGTCTCTGCCTGACCCATCTCGACCCAGTCCGCGACCTCGATCAGGTCCGGAAGTTCGTCGAGGACGTCCTTCTGGTTGCGGCGGAGATACACGTTGGCGACCTTGCGGCGGAAGCTGGCGGCGCCGGCCAATCCGTCCGTGACGTTGATAGTGGCGGCCACTGGGGGGTTCAGGTAGCGGATCAAGTTTCGGAACTCGTCGACGCGGTTCAGCATTGGTGTGCCGGTCAGGAACAGGGCTCGGGGCGCGTGGGCGAGATGCACGGCGACGGCCTGGGACCGCTGGGCCGCAGGATTCTTGATCAATTGCGCCTCGTCCACGATGACGACTCCGGGGCGGAGATCTTGGGGTAACGACAGCCGGCTCAACGTTTCGAAGGTGGTGACCGCCACTCCGCCGTCGGCGTGCCATCGGCGAATCGCTTCGTCGCGTTGCGGCCCGTGTAGCCGGTGGGCGGGCAGTGTGCTGTGGGATGCGATCTCGTTGAGCCAGTTCACGATGACGCTGGCCGGGCAGACGACGAGGAAGTGACGCCCTCCGGCGGCAGCGAGGTGGGCGCAGACCGCGATGGCTTCGATCGTCTTGCCCAACCCCATCTCGTCACCGAGGATGCAACGCCGTTGCAGGAGCGCGTACCGGACTCCGAAAGCCTGATAGCCACGCAACGTGACGCGTAACCTCCTCAGGTCCAGCCCGATCTGCCCGGCCTGGTTCTGCAGAGCCTGCGGCAGATGTCCATGCGCAGCGGCACCGTCTGTCGTGCTACCGCTGACCCGCTCAAGCAGCGTGTTGTAGACCGCGGCGTGGCGTGCGAAGTCGGCCCACAGGGCATTCCGGCCGGCAGTTAGCGCGTGGGTGCTCAGTTGGTCCCGCCGGGCAAGAAGCGTCGCCGCTGCGTCTGCTTGGCGACTAGTCAACAGTCGCTCCACCTCCGCTACCGCTGACCACGCCGCCGCCTTGGTGGCTGCCCGAGCGAACAGCAGCCCGCCTCTGTATGTGGCGCGCTTCGCCCTACGCAGAGCGTCGTCCAGGTCGTCAGCGAGAGAGCCCAGGCGGGCGCTGCCATCGGCGTGCAACTCGGTGACAATGCGAAGCACCCACAGAGCCCGCAACAGCGGCTCCAAGGCCGGGTTCCTGCGGGTGGCATCCAAGCGCACTGAGGCACTCTGCTCGAAAAGGCGCCGGAGCGTCTGCGCCGCATCGACTATGGCCGCAGCGCTGTGGCTCCCTACTCCGGGCAGTCGTAGGAGATCACCGTGCGATGCGAGCAACACGTCCAGGACTGTGCGATAACCTCGCCGCTCCAGGCTCGGCGCGAGTCGCAGACCCGGCCGTACGGATCGGAGTTCCTGGACCGGCGTGCCCCGCAATCCCTCGATCACGGCATCCTGCTGTCGTTGGCGGTACAGCTCTGCCGCCTCAAGCTCGGCGGCTGTTCGAGCCGACCCGAAGGCGGTGAGCTGCTCCTGCAGCAAGTGCCCACGACGCCACACGTCGAGTGCGGCTTGTCGATTGAAGGATGCCTCTGTTGCGTTCCGGGGCTCTGGTCGTGCCGCCTCCCGTTGGCCCAAGCGTCTGCTCCTTCCCGCAGCATCCACCCTCCGTCACGCCAGCAGGCGAAGACAACGACGGCGCGGTGTCAGAACGCTGATAGACAAGCATCATCTCGGTCCCGAGGTTGCCCGGCCACCCTCTCAGGCACGACGACGCTCTTCTGCCGACAGCGAAGAGGGCGTGGTGAGGTCCTGACCACCGGCCATGCTGGCTGGATGAACTCGCCGGCACAGGCCCTGCTCACCAACCTCTACGCGGCCTTCAACGAGCGTGACGTCCCCGCCCTGCTGGCCGCCCTGACGCCGGACGTCTCTTGGCCCAACGGTTGGGAAGGAGGCATGGTCCACGGCCGGGAGATGGTGGCTGCCTACTGGCGTCGACAGTGGGAGCAGATCGAACCCACCGTCACGCCGACCGCGTTCAGTACGGAGGCCGACGGCCGTATTGCCGTCACCGTTCATCAGGTGGTACACGACAAGGCCGGAGCCAAACTCGCCGACCACACCGTGACGCATGTGTACCGCTTCGACAGGGGTCTGGTGACCGACATGGAGATCCGGGAGTGATGTGAGCCGAGGAGGCATCGTGGTCGCTGAGCCCGTCGGCAGCCGGGACACGATCCTCGTCTGCCTCCGAGGGAACTCCGGCTCGGGCAAGAGCAGCATCGGCCGCGAGCTACGACGCCGGCACGGCCGGGGCTGCGCCCTCGTCGAGCAGGACTACCTGCGCCGCATCCTGCTTCGCGAGCGGGACAAGCCCGGCGGGGCGGCGCCGGCGTTGATCGGGCAGACCGTGCGGTTCGCGCTGGACCACGGCTATCACGTGGTCCTGGAAGGCATCATGCACACCAGCCGGTACCGAGACATGCTGACCGCGCTGCGGGACGACCACCGCGGCCGGTCGCTGTTCTGCTATCTCGACGTGTCGCTGGCTGAGACCCTGCGCCGGCACCTCACCCGCCCGCAGGCCAGTGAGTTCACCGCTGATCACATGAGCGGCTGGTACGCCGCTCACGACGTCCTGGGCTGGCCTGACGAACTCGTCCTGCCCGAGACGACCGGGCTCGACGAGGCCGTCGAGGCCATCGCCGCTGCATCCGGGCTACCCCAGACCGGATGCGAAGACGACCGGCTTCCGAATATGCCCTACTCGTAGAGCAGATCAGCCGGCCATCCGTAGCGTGCAGTACGCCAACTCCGATCCCGAGTCGGAGACTGTCCGTCAAGGTGCAACGACGACGGCGTTGGGGTCGCCCTACAGCGCCCGGCTGAGCCAGCTCTCGATAACTGCAAAGTCGTGCTCGGTCAGCCCGCGGCGTGGGTCGACTCGATGGAGCAGGGCCGCCCCGTGGTGATGTGCCGACACCCACTGCTGATCGGCGTGGGAAATCTCGTCGTCAACCCAGACGAAGGGGCGCCCCTGCGCCCACTCGACCAGTCCGCGGGTCTTCCAGTGCAGCAGCCCCATCTCGTCGGAATCGGGCCAGTCCACGACGGGCAGTGTCGGCAGACCAAGCAGTGGCGTGAGCAGGTCGTTCGCGTCGGTCATCCAGGTCGTCGCCCACACCAGATCACACCGCAGGGATGCCAGCCGTCGGCCGTGTTCCGGATTGACCCTGTACAGCAGGGGATGAGTGTTGGCCGATAGGACCGGCGGCTCCATACGGCCCTGCGATATGCCCGGCTGAGCCGCCGTGGGAGTGCCGAGTGGGATCAGAGTGCCGTCCACGTCAAGGAACAGCAACGGACGTGTGGCAGGCGCGGGCATGACCCAGAGGCTAGCCCCACCCCGCCGCCAACCATTGACGTCTTCAGGTACGCAGTATGGGGATGCTGTTGATCTGATCTTGTCGAAGACTCGATTCGATGATGCCGGACGGCCTCGCCCGTCCCGCCTCGCATGCCACCACTTCCTCGATCGACAGATTGAGTGCTGCGGCCAGGCGCGGCCGGTGCCAGGGCTGCGGGTCGGTCTCCGCCCGTTCCCACCGGGCGACGGTGGAGCGGTCGACGCCGAGCGCCTCTGCGAGGCGTTCCTGGCTGAGCCCGGTCGCCTTGCGGCGCTGGGCCAGCCGGCGCCGACGTCTATCCGTCATGCGCAGCCTCCCTTCACCGCGACCCTCACTGAACCATTCATCCAGCTCACCCTCTGTGACGCAATGGGGATGCGCCAGTTCTGCGCCATCGACGCGCTGGGATCCAGCGCCTACCGGGGTTTGTGTGGACACATGGTCGGAACACTCAAGAGCAAGAGTCGCGAAGTAACACGCCACGCGCGAGAGAGCAGGCGTGATGAGCGATGAGTCGCCGTACCACGCAGTCCCAACGCCCCAACGCCGGGCAAAGAGCGCACGTCCCGTTGCGCCCGATCTGGCTCTGCCGTGCGTGCGGCCAACCGTGGCCGTGCGGCCGGGCGAAGCTTGCTCTTGTCGCCGGGTACGACGGGAATCCGGTCAGCCTGTTCCTCAGACCGAGGAGACATGACAGGCCGACCCCCCACGCGGATCGTTAGGCCTTGGCGAACCTCGTGGTGAGTCGTGCAGTTGCCTTGACCTCGTACTTCAGGTGGTAGCCGGCGGCGATCACCATCGCTTCGGCGACCTTCGCCGCGTGCTCGTGGCCCTTCACGGCGGCGTTGGCGGCCAGGTCGACCGGCTGCCCGGTGGCGAGGCTGCCGGCCAGGGCGAGCAGTCGTTGGTCGTCGGTGTGCAGGTGCTCGACCGCCGGTAGCGCGAGCAGCGCGGGCCAGTCGCGGATCACCGCCACCTGGATGTCGTGGCCGTCGTCGTACTCGGGGATCTGCACGACCTCGACCAGGTCCGCGAAGCCGGGTTGGTCCGGCAGCTTGGTGAAGGTCAACAGGTGTACGGCGGCCTTCTCGGTGTCGGCGCGGCCGACCCAGGCGCCGGCGCGGATCAGCGTACGGAGGGCGTCGGGGCTGAACTCGGAGGTGGACATGGCGGTGCCTCCTTCGCCGAGGGAATCCTCGTTGTCAAGTAGAACAGACGTCGACAAGCATGGATCCCAGGCAATTGACGCGGCCGGGATAGGTTTTCCCGCGCCGGGTAAGCGGCGCGGGTGTGTGCCCACCAGGAGTCGGCGGACCACCGGGATGCCCGGGTGGACCGCCTACGGGCGTGGGCACAACGGGCGCTGCGCTCGCGTGCCTGGCGGCTGCGTCTGTTCGGGCTGCTCGCGGTGCAGGCCGGCATCGCCGCGGCGATCGCCTGGTTCGTGGCGTACCAGTTCCTGGACAATCCTTCCCCGGTCCTGGCGCCGACGACGGCGGTCGGCATCGTGGCCGCGTCGATGGGGTCGCGCCTGCGGCGCACCATCGAGCTGCTGGTCGGGGTGACCCTGGGGCTCGCGGTCGGTGACGTGCTGATGCCGTTCTTCGGCATCGGGTTCTGGCAGACCGGTGTGGTCGTCGTGCTGGCGATCGGGGTCGCCATCCTGCTCAAGGGGGGCGGTTCGCTGCTGACCCAGGCCGGCGGCACGGCGGTGCTGATCGCGACCCTGGAGCCGCCGCTACGGGACCTGTCCGTCCCCCGCTTCGTCGATGCGGCGGTCGGGGGGCTGGTCGGGCTGGGGGTCGGTCTGCTGCTGGTGCCCATTCATCCGCAGCGGACGCTGCTGCGGCTGGCCGAGCCGGTGGTCGGGCCGGCGGCCGACATCATGCGCGAGCTGGCGATGGCGCTGCGCAAGCGCGACCTCGCGGAGGCCGAGCGGAGCCTGCGCGGGTTGCGGGAGCTGGATCCCCGCCTGGCCGCTCTCAACGACGGGCTCAGCGCCGCCCAGGAGGTGACGCGGCTCGCGCCCCTGCGGTGGCGCGAGCGCGACTCACTGGACTTCTACACCACGTCGATCCGGCATCTGGAACGGAGCCTGCACGGTTGCCGGTCACTGTGCCGGCGACTGACCACCGCGCTGAAGGACGGCGAGCCGATTCCCGAGGAGTTTCCGCAGGCCATCGACCTGCTGGCGGACGCGCTGCCAACGCTGCGCCGGGCGATCCAGGCCGCTGCCGAGCCCCGGGAGGCGCGCGAGAAGATCCTGGCGGGCGTCGACCTGGTCGGGCGCGCGCAGGGAGCCGTCCGGGACTCCACCCGCCCGCACATCCATCGTCTCGGCTATTCCGGGTTGGTCGCGGTGGGAGAGTTCCGAGCAGCCGCCCACGATCTGCTGATCGCCAGCGGAATCGAGACCGAGCGGGCGGCGGCGCTGGTGCGACAGGCGGTGGATCAGGACTACCAGGATCGAGCGGCGGAAACGGGGACGCCGAGCTCAGGTCGCCCGGAGTGAGGCGAGGATGTCGAGGTAGTGCGGGTTGGTCATGACGCCCAGGACGTTGCCGAAGGGGTCCACCACCGACGCCGTCACGAAACCAGTGTCTCCGCGAGGCGTGATCGGTTGGTACTCGGTGGCGCCCAGGGCCAGGAGCCGTTCCACGGTGGCGTCGAGGTCGTCGACGTGCCAGTGCATGATCGCCCCGCCGGGCCCGCTCGCCGCGCCCGGGGGCGCGTACCGGCGGTCGATGATGCCCAGCTCCGCCTGGTAGTCGCCGAGGCGGAACTCGGTGTAGGCGGGACGCCCGTCCGGGCCGGGTCGCGAGAAGTAGGCCTCCTGGCCCAGGAATCCGGCGTACCAGTCGGTGGCCGCCGCCACGTCGTCGGCCCAGATGTTGAGGGTGGCGAATCCGCGCAGGCTCATCCGGTGTCCTTCCGTCGATGTCGTCGAACGGTCACGCTATCGGCGGCCACCGACACCCCTCGCCGGATCTCGGGGCGGCGTTCGTGTAGCGAGCGGTTTCCCGGGTAGTCGCCGTCAGCCTGACGAGGGGGCTCAGTGTGCAGACGCGATATCCGGGGATCGAGGAGCACGGCCTGATCGGCGACCTGCAGACCGCCGCGCTGATCAGTAGGGACGGAACGATCGACTGGTTCTGCGCGCCGCGCTTCGACTCGCCGAGTGTCTTCGCCGCCCTGCTCGACCGCGACAAGGGCGGACACTTCCAACTCTCGCCCGACGAGATCGAGTATTCGAGCAAACAGCTCTACCTACCCGGCACGCCGATCCTGATCACCCGCTTCCACAGTGCCGACGGCGTGGGCGAGCTGTTGGACTTCATGCCCGTAACGGGCGAGCAGGCCACCGACCGGCACCGGCTGGTCCGGCTGGTCCGGATGGTTCGGGGAAGCATGCGCTTCCGCTTCGACTGCCGGCCCCGGTTCAACTACGGGCGAGATCCGTACGAGTTGGAGGTCCATCCGGAGGGCGACGTCTTTCGCAGCTCGACCCTCTCGCTCACCCTGACTGCGTTCAAGGACGCGAAGCGGCTTGTCGACAACGGGGCGATCCACCGGGACGCGGAGGGCGTCTGCGTCCGTTACGAGTTGCACGAGGGCGACATCGGTGGGGTCGTGCTGGAGACGGCCTGCCCCCACCCACCCCGGGCTCTCACCACCGGAGAGGCCTGCGATCTGCTCGCCGAAACCCGGGACCACTGGCGTCGGTGGGCCCTGCGAACCTCGTACACCGGTCGCTGGCGGGAGAATGTCGAGCGGTCGGCCATGACCCTCAAGCTGATGACGTACGCCCCGACGGGCGCCCTGGTCGCCGCGCCGACGGCGGGGTTGCCGGAGCAGATCGGCGGCCCGCGGAACTGGGACTACCGCTACACCTGGATCCGCGATGCCTCGTTCTCGGTGCACGCGTTGCTCAGCGTCGGTTTCACCGATGAGGCCCAGAAATATCTGTCGTGGCTCGAAGCACGCATCCAGGAGGCCCACGACGGCGGCCTGCCGCTGCAGATCATGTACCGCATCGACGGCTCGCCGGACCTCCCCGAGGAGGTGCTGCCCCACCTGGAGGGGTATCGCGGGTCGGCGCCGGTGCGGATCGGCAACGGCGCGGCGGGCCAGTTACAGCTGGACATCTACGGCGAGGCGCTGAACTCGCTGCACTTGGCCGACCAGAGCGGACTGATGACGTCGTACGAGGGGTGGCGCAAGACGGCCGGCCTGATGGACTGGCTCTGCGACCACTGGGACCAGCCCGAGGACGGCATCTGGGAGACCCGATCCGGCCGGCAGGACTTCACCTACGGGCGGATGATGTGCTGGCTCGCGTTCGACCGTGCCATCCGCATCGCGCACAACCGGGGGCGTCCCGCGAGCATCACCCGGTGGGCGGACCAACGCAACGCCGTCTACGAGCAGGTCATCGCGCGGGGATTCCATCGGGGACGGCAGGCCTTCGTGCAGCACTACGGCAGCGACATCACCGACGCCTCGCTGCTCGCGATGCCCGGGGTCGGATTCATCGCGCCGAACGATCCGATGTGGCTGTCGACGATGCGGGCGATCGACAACGAGTTGGTCTCGGACAGTCTCGTCTACCGGTACGACCCGAAAGCCTCGCCCGACGGTCTCGCCGGCTCCGAGGGCACCTTCAGCATGTGCACCTTCTGGTACGTCCAGGCCCTCGCTCAGTCCGGACGGCTCGACGACGCCCGGTTGACGTTCGAGAAGATGCTGACCTACAGCACGCCGTTGGGGCTCTACTCGGAGGAGATCGCCCCCACCGGTGAACAGATCGGCAACTTCCCGCAGGCGTTCAGTCACCTCTCGCTGATCAGCACCGCCCATCACCTCGACACGCTGCTCGACCGACAGCCGTGACGTGGGTGGTCAGAAGAGGGTCAGCGGCTCGACGGCAATCGGGTCGGGCAGCGGGTCGAGGCCCGGCACGTGGGCGCGTACCTCGTCGTGGAACCGCCGGGCGAGCCGCGGCGCGTCGGCGTTGTCCGGTGTGTGGACGAACATGGTGGGGGAGCGCCCCTCGCGCAGCCAGCCGGCGGTGACCTCGACCCAACGCTGCCACCCCCGCACGGTCCGGGTGTCGTCGTCGCGGCCCAGGTAACGCACGATCGGGCGGTCGGTCAGCGCGACGGACCGCAGCGGCACCCGGGGTTTCTTCATCCAGGCGTCGCGTTCGGCGTCACTTGTCGGCGGGCGGCTGAAGAACGCGGTGGTGTCGAAGGGGATCCACTCGGCCGACGCCCCGGTGAGGGTCTCCTCGAGCAGCCGGGTCGCGCGGGGTTCGGTGAAGAACGCGGGATGGCGGACCTCCACGGCGTAGCGGTGGGAAGCCGGGAGTTGCGCGAGGAACCGGCCGAGCATGGGTACGTCGGACGGCGCGAACGACCCCGGCAGTTGAATCCAGAGGGCGTGGACGCGTGGGCCGAGGGGCTCGATCGCGTCCAGGAAGGCGTGCAGCGGCTCGTCGGCGTTGGTGAGCCGACGTTCGTGCGTGACGACCTTGGGCAGCTTGAGGACGAATCGGAAGCCGGCCTCGGTCTGCGCGGCCCAGGATGCCACGGTGTCCCGGGTCGGGGTCGCGTAGAAGGTGGTGTTGCCCTCCACGGCATCGCACCAACTGGCGTAGTGCCGGAGGCGCTCTCCGGACGGCAGCGAGTGCCCCGGCCACGACCGGTGACTCCACATGGCGCACCCCACGTGCAGACGCATGCCGGCTCCCCTCCGCTGTGCGGCCGCGCCCACCCTAGCGGGCAACTCGGCGACGGATGTCGTCAACCAATGGTTGACGAAACGTGGGCGTCAACCTATGGTTGACGCATGACCGAGCCATTCCAGATGAGCAACCCCGTCAAGCTCGACGACCTGATCCAGGCGATCAAGAAGGCGCACACCGACGCACTCGACCAGCTCACCGACGCGGTGATCGCCGCCGACCATCTCGGTGAGGTCGCCGACCATTTGATCGGCCACTTCGTCGACCAGGCCCGGCGCTCCGGTGCGTCGTGGACCGACATCGGTCGCAGCATGGGGGTCAGCAAGCAGGCCGCCCAGAAGCGCTTCGTGGCCAAGGGCTCCAGCGACGCGGGGGCGCTCGATCCCAACGCCGGCTTCGGGAGGTTCACCCCGCGAGCCCGCAACGTGGTCATGGCCTCGCAGGAGGAGGCCCGCGCCGCCGGGAACCCCGAGATCGGCCCCGCGCACCTGGTGCTCGGGCTGCTGGCCGAGCCGGAGGGCCTGGCCGTCCGGGTGCTGGTCGGTCGGGGCGCGACCCCCGAGGCGGTACGCGAGGCCGTCGGCGCCGTCCTCCCGGCCGCCAGCGGCGACGTCCCCGACCTGATTCCCTACAACGCCGACGGCAAGAAGGCGTTGGAGCTGACCTTCCGGGAGGCGCTGCGCCTCGGGCACAACTACATCGGCACCGAGCACATCCTGCTCGCCCTGCTGGAGCAGGAGGACGGCGCCGGAGTGCTCACCGACCTCGGCCTGAACAAGGCGGCGGTCGAAGCCGACCTGGCCGCCGCCCTCGCCGCCGCCGTCGCTCAGCAGTAGGAACCGGGGTCAGGACGCCTCGGGGAAGCCGTAGCGCAGGGCGTGCTCCGGATCGGCCGGGTCGATCTGGCGTACGCCCGCGTCCGCGAGCCGCTTGTTGACCTCGTCGAGTTGCTCGCGGACCAGCCGGGCCTCCTCCTCGGTGACGCGGCCCCGGTGCGGCTTGCCGGCGTGCTCCAACGTGCCGTAGTCGATCTTTTCGGCGCTCTTGCGGGCCTTGGGCGGGCGGACCCGTTCGGCCGTCTTCAACAACTGCGCCATCGGGACGTCGGTGGCCATCGCGTCGAACTCGCTCGCCGTCAGGACGACCCGCCGGGGCTCGCCCCCGCCGTGCCGGTCGTGGATCTCGACCACCGCCACGTCCAGCGCGGCGTCGTCGATGTTCTCCACCTCGCCCGGTGTGGCGTCGAGCTGCACGGGCCCGGCGACCAGGTCCGGGTGCTCCAGGACGACGACACGAACCACCTCGTCGTCCTGCTGCAGAACGGTTCCGGTGAAGTCGGAGACGTGGATCGTCTTCTTGCCCATGCGCGGAGCTTCTCCTGTCGTAGGCCGGGGTGCCGGACCTGCACGAAATTACCCGACAGGTGTGCGAATGCCGTCGCTGGTCCTCCTGCGGTGTGTCGTCCCCGACGCTGTCCGTCGCAGCCGCCGCGTCGGTGGGTTCAGCGCCGGTTGAGGCCGTGCCGGCCGGAGCTGGCCGGCAGCTCGTTCAGCGCCGCCCAGGGCAGCCCGCCCGTCGCACGGACCACCCGGTACCCCGCCTGCGTCGGGGTGTCCGTGGCGGCCTCGCCTGCTCGCCAGAGTCGCGCGGGGTGCTGGTGGAAACGGTCGTTCGGCTGAATCGGCATGCCCATACCGTGGCAGAGAAAGGTGTCCAGGTATGGAAATACCTATGACGGTCGATGTGGCGAGCTGATTCCCGGATCTCGGGCAGCGTCCCACGCCGGCGCGATGGTCCGCCCGGTCGAGCCGCCCAGGCGTACGGTGATCACGACGTGTGGGGCGACGGGAGGTACGCATGCTCGACCGGCGGTTGCAGCTGCACCTCGCCTCCTGGCTCGGCCAGTGGCCGGCCGGGCCCGGGCTGCACGTGGTCGCCTCGCGCCGGCGGGCACTGCCGGCCTGGGACGGCCGGCTGCGCCCGGCCCTCGCCGTGGACACCGGCCGGAGCGCGGTGCTCTCCGTCGCGCCGGAGCGGGTCGCCGCTGTCCGGGCGTTGATCGAGCGCGCGCCGGAACGGCTGCTTGCCGTACTGCCGGAGGCCGTCGGGCAGCCCGCCTTCTGCATTCACGACGGCCCCTTCCGCTGGACTCTCTCGCCCGCGCCCCTGCCCGACGTGGGCGAGTGGGTCGCCTCGACGACCCCTGGGCTGCCGCCCTGGCTGCGGCTGTTCGACAGGCCGGTGCTGGTGGTGCGCGATGTCGACGGGGCCTACCTGGCGGGCGCCGCCATCAAACGCCACGACGCGTACGGGCACGAGCTCGCCGTCGGCACCGCGCCGGCGGCCCGCGGCCGGGGCCTCGCACGTCGGCTGGTGGCGCAGGCGGCGCGGCGGGTCCTGGACGAGGGCGCGGTGCCGACCTACCTGCACGAGAGGGACAACCAGGCCTCGGCCCGGGTGGCGGAGGCGGCGGGCTTCCCGGACCGGGGTTGGCGGGCGTACGGGGTGTATCCGCGCTGAGGTGGGCTCAGTGCGCGGACCGTGGATCCCGGGCCGGATCCACGGTCCGCAACCTGCCCCCAGGCCCCGGCTCTCTCCGATCGGCCGTACCACTGACGCGCCGATCCGATATCGATCACGCTACGTATCGAAACTGCAAGCTGCAAGATGCGAGCAGTCGGGTCGGAGTGTCGAATAGTGGACTTGACCTGCGACGAAGCGCGGTGACGTTGGTGAGCCGATCAGTAACGCAGGGTCAACCCGCCAGGCCGAGCGCCTCGGCCGCCGCCCGTCCGTTGGCGTGACTCGCGCCGTACGTGGTGACGAACGCCCGTGCGGCGGACGGTCGCCACGCCCCCGGCCAGCCCATCTCCACGACGGTCACCGGATGCGCGGCGGCCAGCGCGTCGACCAGTTCCGGGCCGCCGGGCAGCCGATGCAGGTGCCGCCCGACCAGCACGATCGGCCGGTCCCCGGCCAACTCGCGGACGGCCGCCTGATCGGTCTCGCTGGCCACGACGCGGATCTCGCGTCCACCGTCGAGGTGCGGGCCGAGGCCCCACGGCACCCGGCCCTCGGCCATCGTGGACTCGGTGTGCAACTGCACCACCAGCGGCTGGTCCAGGCCGGTGAGAAGTCCCTCCACCCGCACCGCCCGGCGAGCCGCCGCGTACCCCAGATCGGGGTCGGGGGTGGCCGACGACCGGCCGGCGGCCCGGGTCCAGGCGGCGAGCGCGGCGGCGCGGCCGGCCGCCTCCTCCACCCGCGCGAGCGGCAGTCGACCGTCGGTGGTCGCCTCGACGATCTCGGCGGCCACCCGTTCGACCAGGGCGGCGTCGACCTGTGCGCCGATGCAGAGCAGGTCGGCGCCGGCCGACAGCGCCCGTACGGCGGCCGGCCCGACGCCCCCGGCGGCCACCGCCGCGCCCTTCATCTCCAGGGCGTCGGTGATCACCGTGCCGGTGAAGCCATACTCGCCCCGCAGCAGGTCGACCAGGACGGCCCGGCTGAAGGTTGCCGGCCCGTCGCCGGTCAGCGCCGGCACCCGGATGTGCGCGGTCATCACGGCCTGCGTGCCGGCCGCGACGACCGCGGCGAACGGCGGCAGGTCGCGCTGGCGGAGCAGTTCCAGCGGTACGTCCACCGTGGGCAGCTCGTGGTGGGAGTCGGTGACCGTCGCGCCGTGTCCGGGGAAGTGCTTGGCGCAGGCGGCCACACCGGCGGCCTGGAGGCCACCGACGGCGGCGGCCGAGTGTGCGGCCACCCGTAGCGGGTCGGCGCCGAACGAGCGGGTGCCGATCACCGGGTTGTCGTCGGCGGTGTTCACGTCGACCGTGGGGGCCAGGTTGACGGTGACGCCCAGCGCGGCCAGCTCTGCGCCGATCGACTGGTAGACCCGGCGGGTGAGCGCCACGTCGCCGACCGCGCCGAGGGCGGCGTTACCGGGGTACGGGCTACCGGTGGCGTGGGCCAGCCGGGTCACGTCGCCACCCTCCTCGTCGATGGCGATCAGCACGTCCGACCGTCCGGCGCGCAGCGCCGCCGTGCTCGCCGCAACCTGCGCGGGGTCGTGCACGTTCGTGCCGAAGAGGGTGTGCCCGGCCAGGCCGTCGGCCACGAGGTCGACCGCCCACTGCGGCGGGACCGCTCCCGGGTACGCGGCGAGCAAGGTGCCCAGCGCGAGCCGGCGCAGTCCTGGATCGAGCCCCACGAGATTTCCCCCTTCGCTTCCCGTGGATACGAACGTGTACCCGCGGTGGTCGTCGCCCTGCCGGGTTGGCCGAGCGCTCTGCCTCCGGGTGACCGTTACGCTACGGCTACCCGTTCGCAGGTCGGTTACAGTTAGCAAAGTTTACTAAAACTAGAGGACGTGGCATGAGTGCGACCCGGCTGCCCGGCACCCCCCGCCTGTTGCGGGCGCTCAACGACCGTGCGGCGCTGGAACTGCTCCTCGAGCGGGGACCGCTCACCCGGGCCCGCCTCGGCGAGCTGACCGGCCTGTCCAAGGTCACCGCCTCGCAGCTCGTCGAGCGCCTGGAGGAGCGCGGCCTGGTCAGCCGGGTCGGCGAGCAGGCCGGCGGGCGAGGGCCGAACGCCCAGCTCTACGCCGTACGCGCGAGCAGCGCGCACGTCGTCGGGGTGGACGTCGGGCCGGACCGGGTGGTGGCCGCCTGCGCCGACATCACCGGTGCCGTCATCGGCCGGGTGGAGCAGTCGACGCGGGACACCGACGATCCGGTGGGCGTGGTGCACAACGCCGTGGTGCAGGCCGCCAGTAGCGCCCAGGCGCAGCTCAGCAGCGTCCGACGGATCGTGCTCGGCACGCCGGGCCTGGTCGATCCGCAGACCGGCGACATCACCTTCGCCTTCAACCTGCCGCGCTGGCACAGCGGTCTGCTGGCCGCGCTGCGGGACGACCTGCACACCCCGGTGGTCTTCGAGAACGACGTCAACCTGGCCGCGGTGGCCGAGGCGCAGTCCGGCGCCGCGCAGGGCGTGGCGGACTTCGTCCTGGTCTGGGTGGGCGCCGGTGTCGGCCTGGCGATCATGCTGGGTGGGCGGCTGCACCACGGCAGCAGCGGAGCGGCGGGCGAGATCGGCTACCTGCCGGTGCCCGGCGCACCCATCCCACGCGATGTCTCGCGGCGCGCGAAGCCCGCCTTCCAGCAGGTGATCGGCGGTGACTCGGTGCGCTCGGTGGCCCGTGAGCACGGCTTCTCCGCGCCGGACGCCGCCGGCGCGGTGCGTGCGGCGGTCGCGGCCGGCGCCGCCGGTGGTTCGATGCTCGACGAGTTGGCCCGCCGGCTCGCGCTCGGCGTGGCCAGCACCTGCGTGGTGCTCGACCCGCCGTTGGTCGTGCTGGCCGGCGAGGTCGGCCAGGCCGGCGGCACGGCGCTCGCCGACCGGGTGCAGCGGGAGGTCGCCGCGATCACCCTGGTCCGGCCGCGGGTGGTGCCCACCGGCCTCACCGAGGAGCCGATCCTGCGGGGCGCCCTGCGTACCGCGTTGAACGCCGTCCGTGACGAGGTGTTCGGCTCCACCGTCGGCTGAGCCCGCTGCGGCGGTCATGTGAAGGAATATTTCACCGCTGGCCGCCCGGCTGCAAGCTCTTGCCACCGGGCGGCCGTTGCCCCCTCAGTTCAGATCACGGCGGCGGAAGGCGGCGAAGGCCAGCACGGTCAACCCACCGGCGACCGCGAGCAGCACCGCCAGCGACGGTCTCCAGGTGAGGGTGTAGAAGCCCTCGCAGGACGTGCCGCTGAAGTTGCGCCGACAGAGCTGCGAATCCCAGATCCGCACCTCGCCACTGAGCCACGCCCCGACGTACGTGGAGAGCATCAACTGTTCCGGCCGCCGGGCATCGACGATCGCCAGCACCAGCCGGGCGCCGAGCTCCCACACCACCGCGTATGCGGCGACCACCCCGAGCGCCGCCGACGTGTGCCGGCCCAGCGTCGCGATGGCGAAACCCGACGCGGTGGCCAGCAGCACCAGCACCAGGCCCCGGCCGTGGATGGCGCCCAGCGAGCTCCAGAAGTCACCGTCGAGCCGACCGGCCAGCCCGGCGGTCTGCCCGATCACCCAGAAGGTGGCCAGGTAGGCCACCGAGGCGACCACCGCCAGCGCCAACATGGCGGCCAGCAGCGTGCCCAGCTTCGCGCCCAGCACCGTCAGCCGGCGTGGCCGCCACAGCAGCAGGTTCACGACCCCACCGGAGTTCAGGTCCGCCCCGATGTACGAGGCGCCGACCAGGAAACCGAACAGCACCAGGAACGCGATGAGGAAGAACAGCAGCGGTTTGGCCTGCTCGGCGAAGTTGAACACCCCCGACAGGTAGTCGGACGTGATCGGCAACCGGTCCTGCTGGGCCGGGTCCATGTCGGAACAGTCGGCGGGCAGGTAGTCCTGGGTGTCGGGGGTCGAGATCCCGTCCCGCCGGGCCAGGCACTGCTGGTAGCTGACCTCCATGCTCCGCCGCGCCTCGATGGCCTGCTGCCGTGCCGAGGAGAGTTCTTCGGCGCTCGGCTGGTGCGACCCGGCCAGCGTGGTCGCGGCCGTGATGCCGAACGCCAGCACCAGCAGGACGATCATGAGCTGCACGAAGCGGCGTGCGGAGAGCCGCTCCAACTCGGCCCGGACCAGGTTCACGCGTCCACTCCCCGAACGTCGAGATCGATCACCGGCGCGCCGTCGGCGTCCACCGGTCGTGCCGCCTCGTCGACCTGACGGGGCACCGAGGGGTGCTCCCCGGCCCCGGTCAGCTCCAGGAAGACGCTCTCCAGGTCGGGTCGCAGCGGCGTCAGCTCGGCGACCCACAGATCCTGTTCACCGAGGGCGCGGCTGATGACCGTCGGGTCGGTCGCCCCGCTCACCACCAGCGTCTCGCCCTCGACGGCGGCCGTCAGCTCCGCCGCGCGTAGCACGTCGGCGGCACGCTCGGGCTCGGCCACCCGGACCAGGAACTCGTGCCGGTCGTGACCAGCCAGCACCTCGTCCACCCGGCCGGTCGCCACCCGACGCCCCCGCGAAATGATCGTGACGTGGTCGCAGATCAGTTGGATCTCGCCCAGGATGTGGCTCGACACCAGCACGGTCACCCCGGCGGCGGCGAGTGACCGCATCAGGTCGCGCATCTCGCGGATGCCCGCCGGATCGAGGCCGTTCGCCGGCTCGTCGAGAATGAGCAGACGCGGATCCTTCAGCAGCGCGGACGCCACCGCGAGGCGCTGCTTCATGCCCAGCGAGTAGCCCTTCACCCGCTCGTCGCCCCGGTCGCGCAGGCCCACCAGCTCCAGCGCCTCGTCCACCCGCGAGATCGACACCCCGCCGGCGCGGGCCAGCAGTCGCAACGTACGACGGCCGGTGAAGTTGCCGAAGAACTGCGGACTCTCCACGATGGCGCCGACCTGGCCCGCCACCCGGGGCAGCAGCTCCGGCGACGGCTCGCCGAACACCGTCATCCGCCCGCTGTCGGCGCGGACCAGCCCGAGCAGGGCGCGCAACGTGGTGGTCTTACCCGAGCCGTTGGGCCCCAGGAAACCGTGGATCTGTCCCGCCTCGACCAGCAGGTCGAACCCGTCGACCGCCACCCTCCTGCCGCTGCGCAGACTGCGGAAGGTCTTGCGCAGACCCTCGATCTCGATGACCGCGCTCATCCGCGCGGCGCCAAACCTCGACCGGGCATGGGCCGTCCCTGGGTTGTGGTGATCAACGACACGGTGCCTCACCCTATGGCCAGAGCGCCGCCCGTGGGGGGCACGCCACTCCTGCGTGGTTGGATGGTCGGGTGACTGGTGACCTGATCCCCGGCGCTGCCGGCGCCGCGCCTGCCGCCGCACCCGTGGACCCGGATCTGGTGGTCAGCCTCGACAGCGTGGGCGTACGCCGCTCCGACAACGCCCTGTTGCAGGACCTGACCTGGCGCGTCGAGCTGGACGAGCGCTGGGTGGTGCTCGGCCCCAACGGCGCGGGCAAGACCACCCTGCTCAACCTGGCCGCCGGTCGGCTGCACCCCACCACCGGCGTCGCGTACGTCCTCGGTGAGCGGATCGGGCGCACCGACATCAACGAGCTGCAGACCCGCATCGGGCTCACCACGGCCGCGCTCGCCGCGCGGGTGCCCGCCGACGAGCAGGTCAGCGATGTGGTGGTCACCGCAGCGTGGTCGGTGGTCGGACGCTGGCGGGAGAGCTACGAGCACGGCGACGTGGCGCGGGCCCGGGCGCTGCTCAGCCAGCTCGGCGTCGGCAACCTCGCCGAGCGCCGCTACGGCACCCTCTCCGACGGAGAACGCAAGCGCGTCCAGATCGCCCGGGCGCTGATGACCGACCCGGAGCTGCTGCTGCTCGACGAGCCCACCGCCGGGCTCGACCTCGGTGGCCGCGAGGACCTGCTCGGCCGGCTGGCCGAGCTGGCGTACGACCCGGACGCCCCCGCCATGGTGCTCGTCACCCACCACGTGGAGGAGATCCCGCCCGGGTTCACCCACGCGCTGCTGCTGCGCGAGGGCGCGGTCGTCGCCCAGGGCCTGCTGGCCGAGACGTTGACCGGCGACAACCTCTCCAAGACCTTCGGTCTGCCGTTGGTGGTCGAGCGCTCCGGCGACCGCTACACCGCGCGCGCCGCCTGAGCGGGTGACCATGTCGCCGACGCGGGTGGTGGTGGTGGGCAGCGCCAACATGGACCTGGTCGCGATGGCCCCCTCGCTGCCCCGGCCGGGCCAGACCATGCTCGGCACCGACTTCGTGATGGTGCCCGGCGGCAAGGGCGCCAACCAGGCCATCGCCGCCGTCCGGGCCGGCGCCTCCTGCACCTTCCTGGGCGCGATCGGCTCCGACGCGTTCGGCGTGACGCTCCGCGCCCGCATCACGGCGGCCGGCGTGGACACCGGTCACCTGCGGGTGGTGTACGGCACCTCCGGCGTGGCGCTCGTGATGGTGAACGGCCAGGGGGAGAACGCCATCGTCGTCACCCCCGGCGCGAACGACGCGCTGGTCGGCCTCACCGACGAGGAGTTGGCCACGGTACGCGAGGCGGACGTCCTGGTCGCCCAGTTGGAGGTCCCGGTGCCCACGGTGACCGCCGCGGCGCTGGCCGCCCGCGCCGCCGGCACCCGGGTCGTCCTCAACGCCGCACCGGCCCGGGACCTTCCTCCGGAGCTGCTCGAAGCCGTGGATTTGCTCGTCGTCAACGAGGGTGAGGCGCAGGCGTTCACCGGCCGGGGCCGGGACGACCCGAGGGCGCTGCTCGACCTGGTGCCCCGCGCGGTACTCACCCTCGGTGACGCGGGGGCCTGGTACGTCGACCGGGAGGGCGCCGAGGTGCACGTGCCCGCCATCCGGGTGGACGTGGTCGACTCCACGGCGGCCGGCGACGCGTTCACCGCCGCGCTGGCGGTCGGCTGGGGCGAGGGGCGGGACGTCGTCGACGCCGTACGCTGGGCGGCGGCGGCCGGCGCGGCCTGCGTACGCAAGCTCGGCGCCTCGGTGGCGCTGCCGCAGCGGGCCGAGATCGACGCGTTGTACGCGCCGGGCTGACCCGTCGTCGAGGGCCGCGAGGTCGACCGGCCCGGCCACGTCACGCCGGCCGGCCGGCGCCCGTCCGAAAGGCCCGCCGGTAGGCCGATGGCGACGTCAGCATGATCCGTCCGAAGTGGTGGCGGTAGGTGACCGGGGTGTCGAAGCCCACCGCACCCGCGATCTGCTCGATCGCGGCGTCGGTCTCCTCCAGCAGCGCCAAACTGGCCCGAACCCGCTGGTCGATGAGCCACCGGATCGGACTGGTCCCGGTGGCGCGGGTGAAGTGCCGCAGATAGGTGCGCGGTGACATGTGTGCCCGTCCGGCGAGCCGGGCGACGCTCAGCGGCTCGGCGAGGTGTGCGAGCGCCCAGTCGATGCTGGCGGCGATCCGGTCGTCGTCCGGGTCGGCCGTCACCGGCGCCTCGACGAACTGGGCCTGGCCGCCGTCCCGGTGCGGCGGGATGACCAGCCGCCGGGCGACCGCGTTGGCGATCGCCGCGCCGTGATCGCGCCGCACCACGTGCACGCTGAGATCGAGCCCGGCGGCACTGCCGGCGCTGGTGAGCAGGTCGCCGTCATCGAGGTAGAGCACGTTCGGATCCACCTCGACGCGCGGGTACCGCCGTGCCAGCAGCTCCGCGTACCGCCAGTGGGTGGTGGCCCGCCGCCCGTCCAGCAGCCCGGCGCCGGCCAGCGCGAACGCGCCCGAACAGATCGACATGATCCGAGCGCCGCGGGCGTGCGCTGTCCGCAGCGCGGCCACCAGCGCGGGCGACGGGTCGGCGGTCACGTCCGGCACGCCGGGCACGATCACCGTCCGCGCCGCCGCCAGCTCCGCCAGGCCGTACGGGGTGTGCAGGCTGACCCCGCCGACCACCGGCACCGGCCCCGGCCTCTCGGCGCAGATCACCAGGTCGTACCAGTCGACGTCGAACTCGGGGCGGGGCAGCCCGAACACCTCGGTGACGATGCCGGTCTCGAACACCGACATCCCCGGGTACGCGAGCACCGCGACGCGGTGACCGGCGGCCGGCCGTCGCGGCGACGGCAGCGCCCTCGGACGGCTACCCACCGCACTGCTCGACATGGCGGGATGTTAGCGCAGGACGTCGTTGCCGCCACTCGTCTTGGACCGTCCGGCCGGCCACGATCAGTGGCATGACCTTCACCCTTGCCGTCCCGCCAGCCGCTCCGGACGTCGCGGCCGCCCACTTTCTCGCCCGACTCAGCGTCCAGACGGATGTCAGTGACGTGCACGCCGACCTGACCGCCCGTACCCCCGGGCTCGTGGTGGTCGACTCCCGGGGAGTGGCCGCGTGGGCGCAGGGCCGCCTGCCGGGAGCGGTGCACCTGCCCACCGCCGAAATCGCCGCCCGCGCACCGGAGGAGATCCCCGCCGGTACAGCGGTGGTCACCTACTGCTGGGGCCCGGGCTGCAACGGCGCGACCCGGGCGGCGCTGGAGTTCGCCCGGCTCGGCATTCCGGTCAAGGAGATGCTCGGCGGGTTCGAGTACTGGGTACGGGAGGGGCTGCCGGTGGAGACCGAGAGCGGACTGACCCGACGTCCCGTCGACGACCTGACCGCACCCACGAAGGCAACCTGCGACTGCTGATCCGGCCGTCTGCGCGTGGGTCAGTCGGCGGGTTCGTCGCTCAGCTTCTCGCCCCGCCGACGCAGCATGCCGAGGCCGGGGATGCCGGCCACGGCGAGCTTGAGGTCACGGGTGACGTCGAGCAAATCGTGCAGGTCGGGCCCGACCCGGTCGAGGGTCGCGAGGATCGGCAGGATGTCGGCGGTCAGGTGCTCCTTGAGCTTGGGCAACTCGTCGATCAGGTGGATCGCCGCCGTGATCTCCTCGTGGCTCAGCTCCGCCACGAACCTGTCGGCCATCGGCGCGGCCCGGCGCAGCGCCGGCTCGTACGCCGCCAGCAGTTCGGCCGCCGTGGCCGCGGCCCGCGCGGCCGTGTCCACGGTGACCGCGGCGTTGCCGGCCACCGCGTCGGCCCCGGTGACCACCGTGCCCGCGAGGCGCGCGACCTTGTCGGCCTCGTTCACCACCACGGCGGCGGCCGCGGCCACCTCGGTGGCCGTGTCGACGGCGGTGGTCGCGGCGGCGCTGATCACCGCCACCTCACGGACCGCCGTCTCGGCGTCGGTGAGTACCCCATCGGTCCGGTCCAGGGTCGTCTCGATCCGATCGACCACGCCGTTGATCCTGGCCAGCAGCGCTTCCACCCCGTCCAGCACCGCGAACGCGCGGGCGGGCACGGCGGCGAACGAGGCGGCCGAGCCGAGCGCCTGGTCGAGGGCGGAGCGGGTCAGGCCGACCACGGCGGTTGGGGTGGGGAGGGGAAGTGCCATGGGACCAAGTGTGCGTCGGTCCTGCCACAACCGCTCGTTCGCGGCTGTCGGCCCGGTCCGGGACGCGGTGCTCGGCGGTAGGGTGCCGGCATGTCGGCCGTACCGCCGCGCCACCCGCCGAGCACCCGGATCGCCGTCCTGCTCGCCGTGCTCGCGGCGGTCACCGCCGCGCTCGGCGCGACGGTGCTGGTACGCGCCGACGCCGGCCTCACCGTGCGGCAGATCACCGTCGACGGGGTGCCGATGACCGAGGTACGCGCCGGCCCGCCGAACCCGGACGTCCGGCGACCCGGCGTGGTGATCGCACACGGCTTCGCCGGCTCGGCACGGCTGATGCGTCCGATCGCCGACACCGTCGCCCGTCGCGGAGCGGTCGCGCTGGTGTTCGACTTCGCCGGGCACGGTGCCAACCCGGCCCGGCTCGGTACCGGCACGTCGCCCCCGACGCTCGCCGCCGACCTGGACATCGCCGTCGGACACCTGCGTACCCAACCGGACGTGGACCCGACCCAGATCATGCTGGTCGGCCACTCGATGGGCGCCGGCGCGGTGACCCGCTACGCGGCCGGGCATCCCGAGATCGCCCGGACCGTGGCGATCTCGCTGCCCGAGGCCGGCGAGCTGCCCCCCGGTCGGCCGAGCGACCTGCTGCTGATCGTGGGCGGCGCGGAGTTCCCGGGGTTCCGGCGGGCAGCCGACGACGCCGCCCGGCGGGGCGCGACGGTGGGTCGCCGGCCCGCCGTCGTGGTGCCGGGGGTGGAGCACACCTCGGTGCTCTTCGCCCCGCGCACCCACGAGGAGATCGCCCGCTGGCTGCCCAGCGTGGACCGGGACGGCCCGCCCCGTCCGTTCGCCCGTCTCACCGGCGCGGCGCTGCTGCTGGTCGCGTTCGCCGTCGGCCTGGTGCCCCTGGCAGCGCTGCTCCTGGGCCGACGGCCTGCCGTGGCGCCAGCGGTCGGCGGGCGCGGTGCTCCGGCGCACGCTCCGGGCGGGCGGTACGCGGTCGCGCTTCCGGGGGCCGAACGGGTGCCGGTGGGGCCGGCGCTGCGCGGTTGGGCCCTGCTCGGGCTCGCCGTCGTCGCCAGCGGTCTCGCCGCGGCTGCCGCGGTCGTCCTGCCGACCAACCGTCTCCCGCTGGCGGTCGGCGGTTACGTCAGCGGATTTCTGCTGCTCACCGGCATCCTGACGATCGGCGGGCAACGCTGGCTGCCGGGCGGCACACGGATGCCCGTCGACGCCGAGATCGGCAGGCGGACACCGGCGCGGATCGCCGTCGCGGCCGTGGCGCTGGCGGCGTACGCGATTCTCGCCGTGGCGCTGCCGATCCACCTCGGCCTGACCTCGGCGCGGCCGGTCGGCGCCCGCTGGTGGCTGCTTCCCCTGGTGCTGGGTGCGTGCCTGCTGTTCCTGCTGGGCGTGGAGCAGGTCGCGGCCGGCCGGACGTGGCGTCGCGCGCTGGTCGTCGCGGTCACCGTGGTCGTGCTGAGCACGGCGGCGGTGGTGGGCCTGGCGCCCGGGTTCGTGCTGCTGGTGGTGCCGCTGTTCGCGGTACTGCTCGGCTGGCACGTGCTGTGGGCCGCCGTCCTGGATCGGTACGCGCCCCCGCGTTGGCTACCGGCCATCGTCGGCGCAGCCCTGCTGGGCTGGCCGATCGCCGCCACCCTGCCGCTGACCTGAACTGACCGGGGGCTCTAGCGGGTGGCGCGGGCGACGCGCAGCGCCCACCAGATCAGTGGCACCTGCATCGGCACCCGGCCGTAGGCGATCGCCCGCCTCGCCGGCCGCCGGTGCCGCCAGTCGACCGCCATCTTCACGTTGGCCGGCAGTACGGCGACGAACAGCGCGGCGGCGGCTCGACCACCTGTCCGCCGGGTGGCAGGGTGCGCCACCGCCGCAGCCAACGCCAATTCGGCGACCCCACTGGCGTACGTCCAGAAGCGGGCCGGACCGGGCAGCGTACGAGGCACGATCGGGTCGTAGTAGCCGGGACGCAGCAGATGGGTGACGCCGGCCGCGGCGAGCAGCCCGGCCAAGCCGACGGCCTCGCCGTGTCGGGTGGTCATCGATGGTCCCCCTGCTGTTCGACGGCGCGCTGCACGGCCCGGTAGATCTGTCCGAACCGTAGCGCGTCCGGTGTGCGCAGGAGCATGTGCTCCTGACCGTGGTGCTGCACCCACAGTTCGTGCACGTGACTGCCGCGCTCGTAGGAGCGGTCCAGCCAGCCGAGGGGGATCTCCAGGAAGGGCGCCAACGCCAGCGCCCCCACCGCGCAGGCGGCGAGGATGATCAGCGCCAACTGCCAGTTGCCCCGGTCCTGGGCCGACCACGCCAGCGACACCACGCAGACCAGCGCGACGAGGGGCGGCAGCGACAGCAGCAGGACCAGCACACCGCGACCCAGCACCCGGCCGCGTACGGCGAGCGTCTTCGGCCCCCGTTGGTGCCAGACGAACGTCACGTCGGGCAGGGCGATCACCTGACCGCCCGCCCGGATCGACTCGGATGTCACCTGCACCGCGTCGTCCCGGTAATAGAGGGTCATCACTAAGCCTAACCACCGCCAGGCAACCCCGCGCGCCCTCCGCCCCGCGCGCCTGCCCCGCCCCCGCCTCGCCGATCTTGCACTTTGTGCTGCGACATAAGGGGGCATAGCAGTTGCTCTCGACAGCAGAAACTGCAAGATCGGCGGGGGAGAGGGGCGCGGGGGCGGGGTGCGGGGGCGAGGGTGGGCTAGCGGCGGGCGGCGGGGCGGGCGGGCTGGCTGGCCTCCATGGCGCGCTGGACCGCCCGGTAGATCTGGCCGAAGCGCAGCGCGTCGCGGGTGTGCAGCAAACGCACCGGCTGGCCCCGCCAGCGGGCCCAGATCTCCAGTTGGCGGCTGCCCCTGGCGTACGAACGGTCCAGGTGCTCGAAGAGGAAGTCGGCGACCGGACCGACGGCCAGCCCGACCAGCACCGAGGCGCCCACGATCGCGATCGTGACGGTGGGTGAGCGGTGCAGCCAGACGGCCACGCCGATGCCGAGCACCGCAGCGACCAGCGGGCCGGCCAGGGCGGCGCCGATCGCGCCTCGCCCGGCGAGCACCCGCCAGGAGCGGCTGCCACGGCGGTGCCAGACCATGGTGATCTCGGCCAGGGGATAGCTGCGCCCGTCGACCTGGACGGCGTTGGAGGTGACCCGTACCGACCGGTCGTCGTAGAAAGTGATCATGGCTGGACTCCCGCCCGCGGGGCTGACACCACACTACTTACCCCAACGACCCGGGTCGTAAGGTTGGCACGCGACTTCGACGAGGAAGTGAGGGCAGCGTGGGCGAGTTCGTTCGGCTGGAGACCACTGACGGCATCGGCACCATCCGGCTGGAGCGGCCGCCGATGAACGCGCTCAACACGCAGGTGCAGGAGGAGTTGCGCGCCGCCGCCACGGCGGCCACCGCCGATCCCGAGGTCCGCGCCGTCATCGTGTACGGCGGGGAGAAGGTCTTCGCCGCCGGGGCGGACATCAAGCAGATGGCCGAGATGTCCTACGTGGACATGGCCGACCGGGCCGCGGCCCTGTCCAGCGCGCTCGGCGCGATCGCCCGCATCCCGAAGCCGGTGGTGGCGGCGATCACCGGGTACGCCCTCGGCGGCGGCTGCGAGCTGGCGTTGGCCTGTGACTGGCGGGTGGTCGCCGAGGACGCCAAGCTCGGCCAGCCGGAGATCAAGCTGGGCGTCATTCCCGGTGCGGGCGGCACGCAGCGGCTGGCGCGTCTCGTGGGTCCGGCGCGGGCGAAGGATCTGATCATGTCCGGGCGGATGGTCGACGCCCAGGAGGCGCTGCGGATCGGTCTCGCCGACCGGGTCGTACCGGCCGCCGAGGTGTACGACGCAGCCGTCGCGCTCGTCACGCCGTACCTCAAGGGTCCTGTGCAGGCCCTGCGCGCCGCGAAGCTGGCGGTCGACGGCGGCCTCGACATGGACCTCAACTCGGGCCTGGCCTGGGAGAGTCAGCTCTTCGCGGCGCTGTTCGCGACCGACGACCGGCGCGAGGGGATGACCGCGTTCGTCGAGAAGCGCAAGCCGGACTTCACCGGCCGCTGACCGGTCGGGTCGACGGCAAACCGAGAGCGGTTCACATTCTGCCTACCGGCCAGTAACGTGTGACGTCGGCCATCTGCGACCAAAGGAGCGGCGATGACGGAGCGGATCGAAGGTCACGGCGGGGAACTGGCGCTCGCTGCGTTGCGGGCGCACGGGGTACGGGAGATGTTCACCCTCTCCGGCGGCCACGTCTTCCCGCTCTACGACGCCGCGCACAAGGCCGACTTCCCGATCTACGACGTCCGGCACGAGCAGTCGGCGGTCTTCGCGGCCGAGGCGGTGGCGAAGCTTCAGCGCCGACCCGGCCTCGCCGTGCTCACCGCCGGCCCCGGTGTCACCAACGGCATCTCCGGCCTGACCAGCGCCTTCTTCAACGCGTCCCCGGTGCTGGTGCTCGGTGGCCGGGCACCCGCGTTCCGGTGGGGGTCGGGCAGCCTCCAGGAGATGGACCACCTGCCGCTGGTCGCCCCGGTCACCAAGCACGCCGAGACGGTGTTCAGCACCGACGACATTCCGCGTGCGGTGGGTGCCGCCCTCACCGCCGCGCTCACCCCGCACCGGGGCCCGGTCTTCCTGGACTTCCCGCTGGAGACGGTCTTCTCGGTCGCCGAGACCGACCTGCCCGCGCCGTCCGGCGTCGACGCCGTCGAGCCGGACCCGGACGAGGTCAGCCGGGCCGCGACGCTGATCGCCGGCGCACAGCGACCGGTCATCATCGCCGGCTCGGACGTGTACGCGGGCGACGCGGTGGCGGCCCTGCGCGAGGCCGCCGAGGCGTTGCAGGTGCCGGTCTTCACCAACGGGATGGGCCGCGGCTCCCTGCCCCCGGAGCACCCCCTCGCCTTCGCCAAGGCCCGCCGCGCCGCGCTCTCCGGCGCCGACGTCGTCGTGGTGGTCGGCACGCCGCTGGACTTCCGGCTCAGCTTCGGTGACTTCGGCGACGCCAAGGTCGTGCACATCGTCGACGCCCCCAGTCAGCGCGCCACGCACGTGCAGCCGGCCGTCGCCCCCGCCGGTGACCTGCGCCTGATCCTCTCCGCGCTGGCCGACCACGCCGGTGACCGGGCCGACCACACCGACTGGATCGCCGACCTGCGGGTCGCCGAGGACGCCGCCCGCGCCCGCGACGCGGCCGAGATGGCCGCCGAGACCGACCCGATCCGGCCGGCCCGGATCTACGGCGAGCTGCGCCGGGTGCTCGCCCGCGACGCGATCACCATCGGCGACGGCGGCGACTTCGTCTCGTACGCCGGGCGCTACCTGGAGCCGTCGCAGCCCGGCACCTGGTTGGACCCGGGCCCGTACGGCTGCCTGGGCACCGGCATGGGTTACGCGATGGGGGCCCGGGTCAGCCACCCGGACCGGCAGATCTGCGTGCTGATGGGCGACGGCGCGGCCGGCTTCTCGCTGATGGACGTCGAGTCGCTGGTCCGCCAGAAGCTGCCGGTGGTGATCGTCGTCGGCAACAACGGCATCTGGGGGTTGGAGAAGCACCCGATGCGGGCCATGTACGGCTACGACGTGGCCGCCGACCTCCAGCCGGAGCTGCGCTACGACACGGTGGTCAGCGCGCTCGGTGGTGCGGGGGAGACGGTCGCGAAGGCGGCCGACCTTCAGCCGGCACTCCAGCGGGCCTTCGACTCCGGCGTGCCGTACCTGGTCAACGTGCTCACCGACCCGACCGACGCGTACCCCCGCTCGTCGAACCTGGCCTGAGTCGAGCCGGCAGCCGCCGTCGTCCCGCGCGGGGCGACGGCGGCGCTGTCACACCTCCGGCCGGTCGCCCTCGCGGGGCGGCTCACCGTCGCGCCGGCGCAGGTCGTCCTCACGCCGCCGCAGGTCCTCCTCCCAGCGGCGGAAGAGTTCCTGGTCCTGCTGCTTGGCGCGGTCCTGCACCGAGCGGAGGAACTCCGGGTCGTCGTCGGGAGCGAGTGGACGGCGCGGCTTCCGCTCGGCGGCGCTCGTGCCACCCGGCCACACCGTGCGGGTCGCGGCGCCGGGCTCGCGCCCGGCGACGAACCAGGCGATCGACCCGACCAGGGGGAAGAACAGGATGATCAGCACCCAGGCGATCCGGGGCAGGGCACGGATCTGACCCTCCTCGGCGGACAGGCAACTGATCAGCGCGCAGACGGCGAGGACGATCTGCGCCAGGAAGAGGAGAACGTACAGCCGGGCCATGCACCCATCATGGCGCACGGCGTCGCGTCAGCGTAGTCCGCGAACCGTCAGCAGCACGCCGAGCAGCGCGAGCCCGACCGTGCCCAGGGCGACCACCGGCAGTGTCCGGCCGCCGGTACGGGCCGCGCCGACGCCGGTGGCGCGCGGCCAGCAGAGCACGAGCAGGCCGCCCCAGACGAGCACGGCCGCGCCGACGACGAGCGCGCCGAACAGGCCGCCGTTCGACGCCAGCCGGACCGCCAGCGCGGTCACCACGGTCAGCGTCAGCAGGGTGCGCCGCCAGGCCAGCCGGGTCCGCTCCGGTTGCAACCCCGGGTCGCGTACGGCGCTCACCGTTCCCCGATCGCCCGGGCCAGGACCGCGAGCACCAGCAGGATCGCCCCCGCGCCCACGGCGAGGGCGAGGATGGCGGGGAAGCGGGAGGCGGGCAGCTCCTGACCGAGCCGGATGGCCCGTTCGGTACGCGCCCAGTGGTCCACGGCGCGGATGGCGACGGCGCCGCCGAGCAGCAGCAGCGCGACCGCGATGACCTCCCGCAGGTGGCTCATCGGCAGCGGCGGCAGGAACTGCGCGGCGGCCAGCCCGCCGCCGACCAGCGCGAGACCGGTGCGCAGCCAGGCGAGGAAGGTCCGCTCGTTGGCGAGGGAGAACCGGTAGTCCGGTCTCTCACCGACGGCGCGCGCCTCCGCCGGGTCGAACCATCGCCTGATCGCTTCCCACACGTGGGCAGATTATCCGTTTCCCCCGGACCGTAGCCTGGTCTGGTGACCGATCTTGATGTGAACACCCTGCGTGACGCCTACGACAACCAGATCCGCCCGGAGATCCCCGACCCGGTCCCGGCCGGGGTGACCGTGGAGCGCGACGGACCGCTCGTCCGCATCATCGGGCTGGACGCGGGCGGTTTCCTCACGTACCGCGACCTGGGCGGGCTGACCGGCGACGCGTTGGACGAGCTGATCGCCCGGCAGGTGCGGTTCTTCCGCGAGCGCGGCATGTCGGTCGAGTGGAAGCTCAACGAGCACGACGAGCCCGCCGACCTGGCGGACCGCCTCCGCGCCGCCGGCTTCGTGCCGGAAGACCGGGAGACCGTCGTGGTCGGGCCGGTCGCGCCGCTCGCCGCCGCGCTGCCGGTGGTTCCCGAGGGGGTACGCCTGCGTGAGGTGACCGCCCGGGAGGACCTGGAGCGGATCGCCGCCATGGAGGAGGAGGTCTGGCAGGCGGACCGTTCGCACCTGGTGACGGGTCTGGCCAAGGAGATCGACGCCGACCCGAACTCGATCACCGTGGTGGTGGCCGAGGCGGACGGGGTGGTGGTGAGCGCCGGCTGGGTGCGGTACCTGGCGAACACCGGCTTCGCCACCCTCTGGGGCGGCTCGACCCTGCCGCAGTGGCGGCGCAGGGGCATCTACCGGGCGTTGGTCAACTACCGGGCGCGGCTGGCCGAGCAGCGGGGTCGGACGCTCATCCAGGTCGACTGTTCCGAGGACAGCCGGCCGATCCTCCAGCGACTCGGCCTCGTCGCGGTCACCACGACCACGCCGTACGTCTACACTCCGTGATCATGGAGCAGCGGTTGACGGACGAGGAGCGCCTGACCCTCAAGACGGGCGCGTTCGGCGCGGTCTTCCTGGTCTCGAACGCCGACCCGGGGATGCTGGGCGTGATCCGGGAGAGCGTGGCCGCCTCCGGCGCGCTGGCCGACGCCAGTGGCGTGGTCAAGGAGGCGCTGACCACCGGCCCGCTGCCCCGCCTGCCCCGGGACTCCCAGTTGGAGATCGAGTCGGTGGTGCTGCCGGCGCTCGGTCGGGCGGTGCGGATCCTGCGGGAGAAGTCGCCGGACGACGTCGAGGCGTACCGGTCGGTGGTGTTGAACGCCGCGGACCGGGTGGCCCACGCGCACGACGGGGTGGCCCCGGCCGAGGCCGCGGTCATCGACCGGATCCGGGGCGCGCTGGCCGAGTCCGTCTGACCTGCGCCACGCCGGTGACCTGTGTCACTCTGTGTGCCCGGCAGCGGTAACCTACTGGCAGGTAACATTGCCGCGTGGGCAACTGCACAGCAGCCCGCGGTTGACCGGGCGTCGACCGACACGCGAGGCTGCGGCCCAGACCGGGCGAGCCAATCGCAACACCACACAGGAGGGTCGTCGAAGCGCGATGAATATCGTCGTACTCGTCAAGCAGGTGCCTGATTCGGGCGCGGACCGCAACCTGCGCAGTGACGACAACACCGTCGACCGCGGTTCGGCGAACAACGTGATTAACGAGATGGACGAGTACGCCATCGAGGAGGCGCTGAAGATCAAGGAGGCGCACGGCGGCGAGGTCACCATCCTGACCATGGGTCCGGACCGGGCGACCGAGTCGATCCGCAAGGCGCTCTCCATGGGTCCCGACAAGGCCGTGCACGTGGTGGACGACGCCCTGCACGGTTCCTGCGCGGTGGCGACGTCCAAGGTGCTCGCCGCCGCCCTCGGGCAGCTCAACGCCGACCTGGTGATCTGCGGCGCGGAGTCCACCGACGGCCGGGTGCAGGTCATGCCGCACATGATCGCCGAGCGGCTCGGCGTCGCGGCGCTCACCGGCGCGCGCAAGCTCACCGTCGACGGCGCGACGCTGACCGTCGAGCGGCAGACCGAGGAGGGGTACGAGGTCGTCACGGCCGCCACCCCGGCCGTGGTCTCCGTCTGGGACACCATCAACGAGCCGCGCTACCCCTCCTTCAAGGGCATCATGGCCGCGAAGAAGAAGCCGGTGCAGACGTACTCCCTGGCCGACCTGGGCGTCGCGCCGACCGAGGTGGGCTTCGACGGCGCGACCAGCACCGTCGTCGAGCACACCAAGCGCCCGGCGCGTTCCGGCGGCGCCAAGATCACCGACGAGGGCGAGGGCGGCGTCAAGCTGGTCGAGTTCCTCGCCACCGAGAAGTTCGTGTGAGAGGGGCTTTGAGACATGTCTGAGGTTCTCGTCGTCGTCGAAGCCACCAAGGAATTCGGCGTCAAGAAGGTCACCCTCGAGATGCTCACCCTCGCCCGTGAGCTGGGCACCCCGAGCGCGGTGGTGCTCGGTGGACCCGGGGCCGCCGAGGCG
The DNA here is from genome assembly GCF_050942905.1 of Micromonospora sp. CA-246542. Classification (NCBI taxonomy): domain Bacteria; kingdom Bacillati; phylum Actinomycetota; class Actinomycetes; order Micromonosporales; family Micromonosporaceae; genus Micromonospora; species Micromonospora sp. CA-246542. The sequence continues at coordinate 1,392,671 of NZ_CP192040.1, forward strand.
CTGAGCGCCAAGCTGGGCGAGTACGGCGCCCAGAAGATCTACGCCGCCGAGGGTGACGACATCGACGGCTACCTGGTCGCCCCCAAGGCGAGCGTGCTGGCCGAGCTGGTCCAGCGGGTGCAGCCGGCCGCCGTGCTGCTGGCGTCGGCGCAGGAGGGCAAGGAGATCGCCGCCCGGCTCGCCGTCAAGCTCGACAACGGCATCCTGACCGACGTGGTCGGCCTGGACGCCGACGGCACCGCCACCCAGGTCGCCTTCGCCGGCTCCACCATCGTCAAGTCCAAGGTCACCAAGGGCCTGCCGCTGGTCACCGTGCGGCCGAACTCGGTCACTCCCGCCCCGGCGGCGGCCACCCCGACGATCGAGCAGCTCGCCGTGTCGGTCACCGACACCGACAAGCTGGCCCGGGTCGTCGAGCGGGTCGCCGAGCAGAAGGGCTCCCGGCCCGAGCTGACCGAGGCCGGCATTGTCGTCTCCGGCGGTCGTGGCGTCGGCAACGCCGACAACTTCAAGCTGGTCGAGGAGCTGGCCGACCTGCTCGGTGGCGCCGTCGGCGCGTCCCGCGCGGCCGTCGACTCCGGCTTCTACCCGCACCAGTTCCAGGTGGGCCAGACCGGCAAGACCGTCTCCCCGCAGCTCTACGTGGCGCTGGGCATCTCCGGCGCCATCCAGCACCGGGCCGGCATGCAGACCTCGAAGACGATCGTCGCAGTCAACAAGGACGGTGAGGCGCCGATCTTCGAGCTGGCCGACTTCGGCGTGGTGGGCGACCTGTTCAAGATCGTCCCGCAGGCCGCCGAGGAGATCCGCAAGCGCAAGTGAGCGTGTGACGCAGAAAGTGGCCGCCCGTCGCGACGGGCGGCCACTTTCTTCTGCGGGGAGCTGATCGGCGGGCCGGGGAGCTGAGCCGGCCCGCCGATCAGCCCGTCAGGGTGCCCCTCAACAGGCTGTCGCCGGAGTGGCGGGTGTTGTTGTCGTACTGCTCGGCGGACACGTCGACCACCGAATAGCTCTTGAGATCGACGTTCGGGGGCAGGGGCAGTAGAGCGTCCGCGTCGCCACCGAGGGTGCCGATCGAGAACATCTCCATGGTCGTCGGGTTGATGAGCCAGACCTCGTAGTACCCCGGCACGCGCGGGAGATTCGCCACATGCAGATGTAGTTGACCGCCCTGCAGGACGCGCGCGTCGCCCTGGGCCGACTTCGGCGTCGAGCCGAAGGCCGCCAGTGGCGCGCTGGCCAGCACCGTCGGCGTCTTCGCAGGCGTCGGCTCTGTCGGCTCGAGCACCGACACCGTGCCCACCACCCCGATCGCCGCCGCCGCGACGGCGGTCACCGCCGTGGCCGCCCACCGGGACCAGCCGCGAGATCGGCGGGGCCGGCGCGTCGCGTCCAGCCGGGTGACCGTCGAGGAGGCGGCGCTGTCGTCGGCGTCCTCGGCCGTCGTCCCGTGGGCCTGCGCGGGCACCTGCGGCCGGCCGGCCCGGGTCAGCGCCGCCACGGCCCCCACCGTGCGGGCCTGGACCACGTCGCCCTCGGCCGCTCGGATCTCCGCCTCGATGCCCTGCCAGATGTGCTCCGGCGGGTCGGGCAGGTCGCCGAGGCCCTGCGTCTCGGCGCCGAGCCCGGCCACCTGCCGCAGGGTCGTCAGCTCCGTGCGGCAGTGCGCGCAGGTGTCGAGGTGGGTGTGCTCCCCGTCGTCCGCCTCGCTCTCACCGAGCGCCAGAAAGACCAGCCGCTCGTGCTCCAGGTGCTGCACCATCCACCTCCCATCTGCGTTTCAAGCTCGCCATGCCGCGCCGGATGTGACTCTTCACGGTGCCCAGCGGCACCCCGGTCACCGCGGCGATCTGCTGGTGTGTCAGGTCGTCGTAGAAGGCCAACTCCAGCATGCGTCGCTGGTCGCCCGGGAGGCGTGCCAGCTCGTCGGCGATCACCAGCCGATCCACCACCCGGTCCGGGTCCGGCCCGGTCTGCGCGGGCTCGGGCAGTTGCCGGACCGTCTCCACCACCCGGGTTTCCCGCGCCGAGGCGCGCAGGCGGTCGATCACCTTGCGTCGGCCGATGCCGAGCAGCCAGCCGACCAGCGAGCCCTTGGCCGGGTCGAAGGTCTCCCGGCCCAGCCACGCGCCCACGAACGTCGCCTGGGTCACGTCCTCGGCGTCGGCCCGGTTGGCCAGCATGGTGGTCGCCAGGTGCAGGACGGCGCGGCCGTAGCGCTCGTACGCCGCACGCAGCGCCGCCTCGTCGCCGGCCCGGAACCGGGCCGCGAGGTCGTCCGCCGGTGGGTCCGGTTGCGGTGGCAGCGCCGTCACGGGGTGGCCCGCCTTCGATGGGGCATGCCCGACTGTAGCTGCCACAGCCCTCGCCCCACTCTCCCGGTCACAGTCATCTCACCTGCTCTTCGGCCGCCGACGGTGATCTGGATGCGCTCGGAACCGAGAAAAAGAAACGCGTCGAGAGCGCATCCGCCCGTCGCGAAGCCGGCGTAACCCGTTCTGCAAGCCAGGCCTGACGAATCAGCACCAATCACCAGGAGGCAGACATGCAGCTCTCGTACTTCCGTCGGGTCGCCGCGGGCGGCGCGGTCGCCGCGCTCGCCTTCGCCGGTGTCGGCGCGTTCACCGCCACCCCCGCGTACGCCGCCACGTCGAAGGTCTCCGTCGTCCACGGCATCCCGGACACCCCGGTCGACGTCTACGTCAACGGCAAGAAGACGCTTGACAACTTCAAGCCCGGCAACGTCGCCGGTCCGTTGAACCTGGCCGAGGGGGAGTACGACATCGCCCTCACCAAGCCCGGCGATCCGGTCGGCAGCGCGATCCTCAAGGCCGACGACGCCAAGGTCCCGGGCGGTGCGAACATCAGCATCGCCGCACACCTCGACGCCGCCGGCAAGCCGACGATCACGCCGTTCGTGAACGACGTCTCCAAGGTCGACGCCGGCAAGGCCCGCCTGATCGTCCGGCACACGGCGGCCGCCCCGGCGGTCGACGTACGGGCCGGCGGCACCCCGGTCTTCAAGGGCCTGACCAACCCGAACGAGGCCAAGGGCGACGTCGACGCCGGCGCGGTGAAGGCGGACGTGGTGCTGGCGGGCACCGACACCGTGGCCATCGGCCCGGCGGACCTGAACCTCAAGGAGGGCACCGCGACGATCGTCTACGCCATCGGCTCCGCCGAGGGCAAGACTCTCGACGTGGTGGCCCAGACGATCACCGGCCTGCACTCCGCACCGGGCGGAGTGCCGAGCGGTGACGGTGGTCAGGCGGGTACCGGCGTGGGCGCCTGGTGGTACGCGCTCGCCGGCGCCGGCGTACTCCTGCTGGTCGGTGGTGGGGCGCGGATGGCGACCGCGCGGACCGGCCGCAAGTGACGGTGCGCAACCGCGGCGCGCTGGCGGCCCTGGCCGCCGGCGCTGCCGCGCTCACCGTCGCCACCCTGGTGGCGTGCAACTCACAGCCGGCCGGAAACGTCGGTACCGAAGAGGCGACCGCGCTGGCCAGCCCCACCCCGACCGTGGCCCTCCCGTCGGTGCCGGTGACCGTCGGCGACCTGCCCGCCGGCGCCGAGGCCGTCCCGCCGGTCCGGCTGGTCATCCCGGAGATCGGCGTCACCGCCACGGTCAACGCGGTCGGCATCAACGAGCGCACCAACGAGTTCGAGGTGCCGCCGAGCGTCGACGAGATCGGCTGGTACCGCTACGGCCCCGGCCTGGAGGCCGACGTGGGATCGGTGGTCATCGCCGGGCACGTGGACAGCGCCAGACAGGGCAAGGGCGCGTTCTACCGGCTGCGCGAGCTGGACCAGGGCGACACCCTGACCGCGACCGGCAGTGACGGCAAGCCGCGGCGGTACCGGGTCGTCGCCCGGGAGGAGTACGCCAAGACCAAGATCCCGTTGGACCGCTACTTCGCCCGGGACGGCAGGCCGCGACTGACCCTGATCACCTGCGGTGGGCCGTTCGACGCCAAGGCCCGTAGGTACCGCGACAACATCGTCGTCACGGCGGTGCCCGCCTGAGCGGGCCGCGTCCGCTGCGTGCCGGGGTGGCCGTCACACCCCGGCACGTCGCGCGGAGTCCACTCCGCCCTCGGGTCTCCGGCCGGTCGGCCGTACGCTGAAGGGTGATGGCTTACCTGGATCACGCGGCTACCACCCCCATGCTCGACGAGGCACTGGAGGCGTACGTCGCCACCGCCCGCGAGGTCGGCAACGCGTCCTCACTGCACGCGGCCGGTCGTCGTGCCCGTCGCCGGGTCGAGGAGTCGCGCGAACGGGTGGCCGCGGTGCTGGGCGCCCGGCCATCCGAAGTGATCTTCACAGGCGGTGGCACGGAGAGCGACAACCTGGCGGTCAAGGGCATCTTCTGGGCCCGCCGGGACGCCGTCGCCGACCGTCGGCGGGTGGTCTCCAGCGCCGTCGAACACCACGCCGTGCTCGACTCGGTCGACTGGCTGGCCGAACACGAGAACGCCGGGGTCGGCTCGCTGCCGGTGGACTCCAACGGCCGGCTCGACCCGGATGACCTGCGCGCCGAGCTCAGCGCGCACGCCGACCGGGTGGCCCTGGTCACCGCGATGTGGGCCAACAACGAGGTCGGTACCGTGCAGCCGGTGGCCGAGCTGGCCGCCGTCGCCGCCGAGCACGGTGTGCCGTTCCACACCGACGCCGTCCAGGCCGTCGGCCAGGTGCCGGTCGACTTCGCCGCCAGCGGGGCCTCCGCGCTGACCGTCACCGGTCACAAGCTGGGCGGCCCGATCGGGGTGGGCGCCCTGCTGCTCGGCCGGGACGTGGCCGCCGTACCACTGCTGCACGGCGGCGGTCAGGAGCGCGACGTCCGTTCCGGCACGCTGGACACCGCCGGCATCGTCGCCTTCGCGGTCGCCGTCGAGAGGGCGGTCAAGGGCCAGCAGGAGTACGCGGCCCGGGTGGCCGCCCTGCGCGACGACCTAATCGAGCGGGTCCGCCGGGCGGTGCCCGAGGTGATCTACAACGGCGACCCGACCGACCGGCTCCCCGGCAACGCGCACTTCTCCTTTCCGGGTTGCGAGGGTGATGCCCTGCTGCTCCTGCTCGACGCCCAGGGCATCGCGTGCTCGACGGGCTCGGCCTGCTCGGCCGGCGTCGCCCAGCCCTCGCACGTGCTGCTGGCGATGGGTGCCGACGACGACCGCGCCCGATCGTCGCTGCGCTTCACCCTCGGCCACACCAGCACCCAGGCGGAGATCGACGCCCTGGTGTCGGCCCTCCCCGCAGCCGTGGAGCGAGCCCGAAGAGCCGCCGCCTCCCGACCCCCCCGCTAAACCCGCTGCCCCTCCCCGGCCCTGCCCCGCCCCGGCGCTGTCCCCGTTGATCATGAAGTTATTGCCCTGCGGATCGGCGTGTCGTGGCAATAACTTCATGATCAACGGGGGTGGGTGCGTCGGTGTGGACGTGGACGTGGTGGGTTGGGGTGGGTTGGGGGTGGGGGTTGGTTCGGGGTGGTGGTTAGGGTTGGTGGGGAAGGGGGTTCGCTGGTGAGAGTTCTGGCGGCGATGTCGGGCGGGGTTGACTCGGCCGTGGCGGCGGCGCGGGCGGTGGCGGCCGGGCACGACGTGACCGGCGTGCACCTGGCGTTGGCCCGTAACCCGCAGACGTACCGGACCGGGGCGCGCGGCTGCTGCACCCTGGAGGATTCCCGCGATGCCCGCCGGGCCGCCGACGTGATCGGCATCCCGTTCTACGTGTGGGACATGGCGGACCGGTTCCACGAGGACGTGGTGGACGACTTCGTCGCCGAGTACGCCGCGGGTCGTACGCCCAATCCGTGTCTGCGCTGCAACGAGAAGATCAAGTTTGCGGCGGTGCTGGACCGGGCGATCGCGCTGGGCTTCGACGCGGTGGTCACCGGTCACCACGCCCGCCTCGGCCCGGACGGGCTGCTGCGCCGCAGCGTCGACATCGCCAAGGACCAGTCGTACGTGCTGGCGGTCCTCACCCGCGAGCAGCTGGACCGCTCGATGTTCCCGCTCGGCGACTCGACCAAGGCGCAGGTCCGCGCGGAGGCCGCCGAGCGCGGCCTGGCGGTGGCCGACAAGCCGGACTCACACGACATCTGCTTCATCGCCGACGGTGACACCCGTGGCTTCCTCGCCGGCCGGCTCGGCGAGGCGCCCGGCGACGTCGTAGACGCGAGCACCGGCGCGGTCGTCGGTAGCCACACCGGGGCGTACGCGTACACGGTTGGCCAGCGTCGCGGCCTGCACCTGGACCGGCCCGCCCCGGACGGGCGGCCGCGTTACGTGCTCTCCATCACGCCCAAGACCAACACCGTGACGGTCGGTCCGGCCGAGGCGCTGGAGGTGTCCCAGGTCCGCGCCGTCCGCCCGGTCTGGACCGGCGGCCCCCGCCCGGACGCGCCGGTCGAGTGCGAGGTGCAGCTCCGCGCACACGGCGACGTGGTGCCGGCGACCGTCGACCTCGACGGCGACGCGCTGCACGCCGAGCTGCGCCGGCCGGTCCGCGGCGTCGCCGCCGGCCAGGCCCTGGTGGCCTACCGACCGGACCCGGCCGGCGACATCGTCCTCGGCTCGGCCACGATCGCCGGCTGAACGGGCGGCTGCTGGCCGGCGACCGACGTCGGGATCGGCACGGCGCCCAGCCGATCGGCGTGCACGTCTGCTGGTCGTTGGCGCGGCGTGCAGGTCGGGCGGTCGTCGCACGGCCGGCAGGGGCGCCGGGATAGCCTTCGGCCGTGACAGATCAGGCGTGGCCCTGGCCGGCCGGCGCGGCGACCGGTATCGGTTCGCTGCCCGGCACCGACATCGCCGAGGCCCAGCGGGTGGTTCTCGGCGAGCTTCCCGACCTGCCGCACCTGCCCGAGCTGCCGGCCCGAGGCCCCGGAGCCGACCTCATCGGGCGCAGCGCCGGGCTGCTGGTCGAACTGCCCGTCGAGCTGTACACCGGGCGTTGGCGGGTCGCCCCCCGCGCCGGCCGCGACCTGCGCCGGGCCCGGGACCTGATGGAGCGGGACCTGGACCAGCTCGCCGAGCAGGCCGAGGGGTACGCCGGCCCGATCAAGGTGCAGGCCGGCGGCCCGTTCACTCTGGCCGCCGCGCTGGAGCTGCCGATCGGTGGCCGGCTGCTGCGCGACCCCGGTGCCGTGCGCGACCTCACCGGCTCGCTCGCCGAAGGGTTGCGCGAGCACGTGGCGGCGGTCGCGCGACGGCTGCCCCAGGCGTCGGTGCTGCTGCAACTGGACGAGCCGTCGCTGCCGACCGTGCTGGACGGGCGGGTGCCGACCGAGAGTGGGCTGGGCGCGTACCGGGCGGTGGACTCGGTCGACGCGGCGGCCCTGCTGCGCACGGTCGTCGACGCGGTGGCCGTACCCACGGTGGTGCACTGCTGCGCTCCGGACGTGCCGCTGGAGCTGATCCGCTCCACCGGGGCCGTCGCGGTCGCCCTCGACCTCGATCTCGTCCGGGACCTGGATCCGCTGGGCGAGGCGATCGACGCCGGCCTCGGGCTGTTGGCCGGCGCCGCGTCGACCCGGCCGCCGTCGGCCGGTGGCGCACCGACCTCCGGGCAGATCGCCGATCGGGTACGCCACATCTGGGACCGCCTCGGCTTCCCCCGCCGGCAGCTCGCCCAGCAGGTGGTCGTCACCCCGGCGTGTGGCCTGGCCGGCGCCACCCCGCAGTACGCCCGAGCGGTGCTCGCGGCCTGCCGGGACGCCGGCCGCCGGTTCGCCGAGGAGTGAGGTTTTTCTGTCGTACGCGGTGGGCAGGATGACCGTCATGATTGGACAGCTACGTTCAGTGGTGATCGACTGCCCCGATCCGCGGGCGCTGGCCACGTTCTACTCCGAGCTGCTCGGCATCCCCTTCGCCGAGGCCGCCTCCAAGGACGACGACTGGGTGGTGCTCGGTGGTTCGCCCGGTCACCAGCCGCGACTGGCCTTCCAACGGGCGCTCGGCCTGCGTACGCCGTCCTGGCCGGACCCGGAGCGCCCGCAGCAGTTCCACCTGGACGTGACCGTGGACGACATCGAGAGCGCGGAGAAGGCGGCGCTCGCGCTCGGTGCGCGGCGGCTGCCCGGCGAAGGCGAGGGTTTCCGGGTCTACGCGGATCCGGTCGGCCATCCGTTCTGCCTCTGCTGGGACTGACCGCACCCGACGGCGGTCGCGGCGGCCGGGCATGATGGCCGCCGTGACCTCCACCGCCGTGCTGCGCGCCTCCGGTTCGCTCTTCGGTCTCGCCTACGGCGACGCGCTGGGCAAACCCACCGAGTTCCTGACCGTCGCCGACATCGAACGCCGCTACGGTCCGGCCGGCCCACGTGAGCTGACCGGCGACCCGGCGCTGGTCACGGACGACACGCAGATGGCGCTGGCGGTGGGCTGGGCGCTGCACGAGGCCCCGACGTTCACCCCGGACGCGGTGGAGCCGCTGCTGCGCCGCCGCTTCGTGGCCTGGTCGGTCAGCCCGGACAACAACCGCGCCCCCGGGATGACCTGCCTACGCGCCTGCGCCGACCTGGATCGCGGGCTGCGCTGGCAGCAGGCGACGGTTGCCGGTTCGAAGGGCTGCGGCGCGAACATGCGCGTCACGCCCGTGGGGCTGTTGGACGTCGACCTCGACACGATGGCCGGTCTGGCCCAGTTGCAGGCCGGGCTGACCCACGGCCACGCGACCGGTCTGGCCGCCAGCGAACTCACCGCGTACGCGGTCGTCGCCCTGCGCGGTGGCGTCACGCTGCCCGAGCTGCCCGCGATCCTCACCGAGCGGGCGCGAGCCCAACGCCGCGTCTACCGACAGGACTGGCTGGGCGACCTCTGGCGACGCCCGGGGGTCGACACGCCGGAGGAGTTCATCGCCCACGGTTGGGACGAGTGCCTGACCGCGCTGCGCCGGCTGACGACCGCCCTGGATGCGCCGGACGACGGCGGCGATCCGTGCCGGGCCACCGGCCAGGGTTGGGTGGCCGAGGAGGCGCTCGCCACCGCGCTGTTCTGCGCCGTACGCCATGCCGACGACCCGGTCGCGGCGCTGGCCCGGGGCGCGAGGACCGCCGGCGACTCCGACTCGATCGCCGCCCTGGCCGGCACGTTCGTGGGCGCGGCGGCGGGCATGGCCGCCTGGCCGTCCGAATGGGCCGAGCGCATCGAGTACGCCGAGCAGCTCGCCACCCTCGGCGAGAGCTGGGACTGACCGCGCGGCCTGGCCCGGCCCGGCTGCCCATGATCGACTCGATTTCCTGGAAGTCGGGGTGCTACTGACAGGTAGATAGGCCGGTTTACTGGAAGTCGAGTGGATCATGGCGTGCGGTCGGGGCGCCTTCGGCTCGGCTGGCCTCAGCTGGTGGGCAGGTGGCGCAGGCTGCGGACTTTGCGCCACAGGTCGGCGTCGCAGCGGCCGGCGCGGTCGGCGAAGTCGGCCGAGCTGATCCGGACCGGCTCGGTCAGGCTGAGGTAGCTGTCGTGCTCGGTACCGGGATCCCAGTCCCGGGTGGGAATCCGGACGTGGTCGTCGCGGTCGCTCTTGTCCTGGCTGGTGATCTTCAGGACGTCGGCGCCCCGCGAGTCGGCGCGTAGCACCAGGCAGGGGCGGATCTTCGAGCCGCTGCCGTCCGCGTACGGGACGTTGGCCCACCAGATATCGCCCGCCGCCGGAGCGTCGGTCGCCCGATCGGTGTCACGGGAGCGGGGCGTCGCGCCCGGTCGATCGGTGCCGCGCGGCCTTGGAGGGCCGGGCCGACGCCCACCCGCGCGGGTCGTGGCACCCGGACCGGTTCGGTCGGACGGTCGGCGCGTGGCCGCCCGGTGCCGCCAACTGTTCCACGCCCAACCGGCGGCCACCGCGAGCAGGATCGCCGCCGCCCAGAGCAGCGTCTCGTTCATCGCCACCTCCGTGCCCACGCGGCACGCCGGCCGCTTCGTGCGGCGATCCTCGCACGTCACCGCCCCCGCCGCCCGTCGGCGACACCGCCGCTCGTGGCGCAGGGGTCCCCGCCGTCCGGGGCGGTCGGAACCGCCACGGTCAGCAGCCATCCCCCTCCCGCCCGCGCGTCCGCCCGCGCGCCGGCCCGCGCGCCGGCCCGTCCGCCCGCGCGCCGGCCCGCGCGCCGGCCCGCCCGCCCGCGCGCCGGCCCGCCCGCACCCGCGCCGATCTTGCACTTTCTGCTGCGACATTCCGGGCATCCCACCCGTATCGACGACCGAAACTGCAAGATCGCCGGGAGGTTGGCGACGGGCCCGCCTCCGCCTCGCGGGGGCACCGCCGCTGGGGCTGCCGGGGTCCCCGCGAGGCCGGCGTTCACCCCGCTGGCGGCACCCCCGGCCGGGTTGCGCGCACGGTCCCGCCGGGTCCCCGGGGGTACGGCGGGCCTTGATCCACTCCACATCGCCGATGTGGGGGCATCTGGGCGGCGGGACACCCCGACATCGGCGATCTGGAGTTGATCAAAGTCGCGGGGGTTCGGCGGCGAGGCGCAGCGGGGCCCGGGACCGGGAGCGCGGGGCGTCACCGTCGGCGCGGGTGGGCGGCGGATTGTCAGCCCGGACCGATACCGTGCCTTAGTAGCGTGATCAGGGAGGTCGCAGGCGTGTCCGAAGGTGGCGGGGTGTCCGAGGAGCAGATCGGTCAGCAGGTCAGCCCGGCTCAGGAGGCGGCGGCCGGCGCGGAGCCGACGCCGCAGGCGCGGGAGCGGCACGCCACGCTGAGTGGCGAGCTGACCGAGCATCAGTACCGCTACTACGTGCTTGATTCGCCGATCATCACCGACGCCGAGTTCGACAAGCAGCTGCGCGAGCTGGAGGCGTTGGAGCAGGAGTTTCCCGCGCTGCGTACGCCGGATTCGCCGACCCAGCGGGTGGGCGGCACGTTTTCCACCGACTTCACCCCGGTCACGCACGCCGAGCGGATGCTCTCGCTCGACAACGCCTTCGCCGACGAGGAGCTGGCGGCCTGGGCCGAGCGGGTCGAACGGGACGCCGGCGGGCCGGTGCCCTACCTCTGCGAGTTGAAGGTCGACGGTCTGGCGATCAATCTGACGTACGAGGCCGGGCGGCTGGTTCGGGCCGCCACCCGGGGCGACGGCCGCACCGGCGAGGACGTCACCGCCAACGTGCGCAGCATCCGGGATGTGCCCGGCCAGCTCACGCCGTCCGCCGGGTTCCCGACGATCCCCGAGCTGCTGGAGGTCCGGGGCGAGATCTACTTCCCGGTCGCCGCGTTCGCCGACCTCAACGCGGGCCTGGTCGAGCAGGGGCGCGCACCGTTCGCCAACCCGCGCAACGCCGCTGCCGGCAGCCTGCGGCAGAAGGATCCGCGGGTCACCGCCTCCCGGCCGCTGCGTCTCGTGGTGCACGGCATCGGCGCGCGTCGGGGGTTCCAGCCCGCCGCGCAGTCCGAGTCGTACGCGGCGCTGAAGGCGTGGGGGCTGCCGACCAGTGACCGGTGGCGGGTCGTGCCCGACCTGTCCGGCGTCGCGGAATACATCGCCTACTACGCCGAGCACCGGCACGACGTCGAGCACGAGATCGACGGTGTGGTGGTCAAGGTCGACCCGGTCTCCATCCAGGGCCGTCTGGGCTCGACCAGTCGAGCCCCGCGCTGGGCGATCGCCTTCAAGTACCCGCCGGAGGAGGTCACCACCAAGCTCCTCGACATCGATGTCAACGTGGGGCGTACCGGTCGGGTCACCCCGTTCGCCGTGCTCGAGCCGGTGCGAGTGGCCGGCTCCACGGTCGCGCTCGCCACCCTGCACAACGCCCGCGAGGTGGAGCGCAAGGGTGTGCTGATCGGCGACACGGTGGTGCTGCGCAAAGCCGGCGACGTGATCCCCGAGGTGCTCGGTCCGGTGGTCGACCTGCGGCCCGCCGACGCCCGCCCGTTCGTCATGCCGACCACCTGTCCGTCCTGCGGCACCCCGCTCGCGCCCTCCAAGGAGGGCGACGTCGACATCCGGTGCCCCAACACCCGCAGCTGCCCGGCCCAACTCCGCGAGCGGGTGTTCCACCTCGCCGGCCGTGGCGCGTTCGACATCGAGGTGCTCGGCTACAAGGGCGCGGGGGCGCTGCTCGATGCGGAGATCATCGCCGACGAGGGTGACCTCTTCCAGCTCGACGCCGACCAACTGTCCCGGTCGCCGTTCTTCGTCAACAAGGACGGCAGTCTCGGCAGCAACGCGGTCAAGCTGCTCGACAACCTGGCCGTCGCTCGGGAACGTGACCTGTGGCGGGTGCTGGTGGCGCTCTCCATCCGGCACGTCGGCCCCACCGCCGCACAGGCGCTTGCCCGGCACTTCCGATCCATGGAGGCCATCGACGCGGCCAGCGAGGAGGAGCTGTCCTCGGTCGACGGCGTCGGACCGACCATCGCGGCCAGTATCCGGGAGTGGTTCGCCGTCGACTGGCACCGCGAGGTGGTCCGCAAGTGGGCCGACGCGGGCGTACGGATGGCCGAGGAGGCGGTCGACGAGGGCCCGCGTCCGCTGGAAGGGCTGACCGTCGTGGTGACCGGCACCCTCGCCGGCTTCTCCCGGGACCAGGCCGCCGAGGCCGTGCAGACCCGGGGCGGCAAGGTCAGCGGGTCGGTCTCCAAGAAGACGAGCTTCGTCGTCGTGGGGGACAACCCGGGTTCCAAGGCCGACAAGGCCGCCAGCCTCAAGGTGCCGGTGCTGGACGAGGACGGGTTCCGGCTGCTGCTGGACGCGGGTCCGGACGCCGCGCGGGAGGTCGCCCGAGTCGAGGGCTGACGCCGCCACGTCGCCGAGATTGGCCGCCGCGTATACCAACTTAATTACGACTACTACCGATTCGTGACTGTCGTACCGGGAAACTTGGGGCCGAGGGCGTTTCATTGGGTCACGGCGTGCTCACCGACACGTCGACGGTTCCTCGGGAGGTGTGATGGAGGTCGCCGACCCGCGCAACTCCCTCCCACCTGGGCGGGTGGCGCCGTTCGCCACCTTCGTCGTCGGCATCCTGGTGGTGGCGGCGCTGACCGCCGCCGGTCCACTCGCGACGCTTCCCGGGGAGCTGTCCCGGCTGCCGGTGGCGTTCTGGACGATGGCCGCGCTCGCGGTGATCTGCGACGCGCGCCCGTTCGTCCCACCCGGGCGACGGCAGACCTCGGCGGTCTTCCCGTCCACCTGTTTCACCTTCGCGATCCTGCTCGGTTGGGGGCTCGGCCCGGCGGTGGCGGTGCAGGCCCTCGGAGTGATCGTCTCCGGCTGGCGGATGGGCAACGCCGCCTGGCGGACGGCGTTCAACGTCGGCCAGTACGCCTGCGCGCTCGCCGCCGCGTACGGGGTCGTCCAGCTCGGGCCGGGCACCATCTTCTCCGGGGGACGCCTGCACTGGACCGACGTGGTCGCCGTCGGCGGCGCGACGCTCGCCTGGTTCTCGGTGAACTACGGGTTGGTGAGCTGGGCCGTACGACTGCGTTTCGGCGGTCGCTGGTGGCCCACCGTCCGCCAGGGCGTCGGTTTCGAACTGCTCTCCACCGGCTCGCTGCTGCTGCTCGCGCCGGTGCTCGTCGCCGCCGCCCGGCTCAGTGCGGCGCTGATCCCGCTGGTGCTGGTGCCGCTCTTCGCCGTGTACCGGATGGCCCGGTTGACCGTCGAACAGCAGCACCTCGCCGCCGCCGACCCGCTGACCGGGCTGCCGAACCGCAAGGCGCTGCTGGCCGAGGTGGCGGAGCAGGTCCACCTGCACGCCGAGCGGACCGCCCGCGGCGAGCCCGGTGGACATCTGGCGCTGCTGCTCATCGACCTGGACCGCTTCAAGAACGTCAACGACGCGCTCGGGCACGCGGTGGGGGACCGGCTGCTGGTCGAGGTCAGTGCCCGACTCGCGGACGTGGAGCCCCGACCGCAGATGATCGCCCGGCTGGGTGGGGACGAGTTCGCCATCGTGATGACCGGGCTGTCCGACGTCGGTGAGGCGCGTGAGCTGGCCGACCGGGTGGTCGGGGCGTTGGCCGAGCCGGTGCCGTTGGACGGGTTGCCGCTCGACGTCGGCGGCTCCATCGGGATCGCCCTCTTCCCCGAGCACGGTGAGGACTTCGCCACCCTGATGCGGCACGCGGACGTGGCAATGTACGACGCCAAGCACCGTAACGACACGGTCGCCGTGTACGCCCCGGAGTCCGACCACAACTCGGCCGAGCGTCTCGGGCTCCTCGCCGACCTCCGACGGGTGCTCGAATCCGGCTCACCCGCCGCCGAGGCGGATGACGCGGCCGACGCGAGCCACGCGGCCGACGGGAGCCACGCGGCCGACGCGAGCCACGCGGCCGACGGGAGCCACCCGGGCGACGCGAGCCACGCCGTCGAGGCGGCGCACGCCGTCGAGGCGGGGCACGCCGTGGACGCCGCGGAGGTCGTACCAGCGGGCGAGGCCGCGCCTGCCCGGCACGCCGAGCGGGGTGGTTCGGAGCGGACGGCAGACGTACCCCTCGCGGTGGAGGCCGAGGTGCGCGGCGGTGACGGCGCCGCGCTGCCGGCCGGGGCCGCGCCGGTGATCGCCCTGCCGCCGGTGACCGGCGGGCGGTGGTGGGGTCGCCGTCGGCGTGCCGGCGACGAGGTGGCGCACGCCGATGAGTTGATCAATCGGATCGCCACCGGGGCCGATCCGATCCGGGGCCGCAACAGCCGCGCGACGATTCCCGGTACCCGTCCCGGCCCGAGCCGGGACCGGCGTGCCGGCGGCCACGGGCGGCGCTCGCCGAACGGTGGTGCGCCGTCGGCGGCGGGCGACCGCCGTCCGGGGCGCGACGGCGGGTCCGCTACGGGCGGTCGGACGATCGGGCCGACGATCGGGCCGACCGGGTGGGCACGCGACGGTGAGCCGGTCGACGACGCCGGTGAGATCACCATGTACTACCAACCGCAGATCGCCATCGCGACGGGCGAGGTGGTCGGCGTCGAGGCGCTGCTGCGTTGGCGGCATCCCCGCCGGGGCATGGTCGACCCGGAGGAGCTGATCCGGGTCGCCGAGCAGAGCGCGGTGATGCGGCTGCTCACCCGCCGGGTCGTGGACGACGTGGTGGAGCAGCTCGCCAAGTGGTCGGCGGCCGGCATCGGGCTGCGCGCGGCGCTCAACGTGAGCGTGCGCGACCTGCACACCGGCGAGATCGCCGACCAGATCGCCGATCGGCTGGCCCGCTACGGGGTGCCGGCCGAGCGGCTGCAACTGGAGATCACCGAGGGCGCCCTGATGGCCGATCCGCGCCGGGTGCTGGCGACGATCACCCGGTTGCACCAGATCGGGGTGGCCATCGCCCTCGACGACTTCGGCACCGGCTACTCGTCCTTGCAGCACCTGCGCCGGCTGCCGCTGTCCGAGGTGAAGGTGGACCGCTCGTTCGTGCTGGGCATGGCCGAGGACGCCGACGACGCGGCGATCGTCCGCTCGACGATCGAGCTGGCGGGGGCGTTGGGCCTGCGGGTGGTCGCGGAGGGTGTGGAGGACGAGCGGACCTGGCGGATGCTCTACGCGGCCGGCTGCGACGCGGCCCAGGGGTGGTTCTACGCCCGTCCGATGCCCGCCGAGGAGTTGGTCACGTGGCTGGCCCGCTACCGGCCGGTGCGCCCCAGCGGCGGCCCGGAGACGGACTCCGGCCGCCGGCTGACGCGCTGACCCACCCGAGCAGCCGGCGCGGGGCGCGGAACAATAGACTCGCTCCGGTCACCGCGCGTCACTCTGCACCCGTCGCGCGGCCGGCACACCGCCCGACCAGCAGGACATCAGAAGGGGGCACGGATGGCCGCCATCTCCCGCGAGGAGGTCGCGCACCTGGCGCGCCTGTCGCGGCTCGCCGTCACCGAGGAGGAGCTGGACACGTTCGCCGGCCAGCTCGACGTGATCCTCCAGGCGGTCGCCCAGGTCGGCGAGGTCGCCGCCGCGGACATCCCGCCGACCTCACACTCGGTGCCGCTGACAAACGTCTTCCGCGAGGACGTCGTCACGCCGTGCCTGACCCCCGAGGAGGTGCTGTCCGGTGCGCCCGACGCCGAGGAGCAGCGGTTCCGCGTACCCCGGATTCTGAGCGAGGACGTGGCGTCATGAGCGATTTGACCAAAATGACCGCGACGGAGATCGCCGCCCTGGTCGCCGGCGGGGAGATCTCCGCCGTCGAGGTGACCCAGGCGCACCTGGACCGGATCGCCGCGGTCGACGACCGGGTGCACGCGTTCCTGCACGTGGACAGCGAGGGCGCGCTCGCCGCCGCCCGGGCCGTGGACGAGCGCCGGACCGCCGGCGAGGAGTTGGGCCCGCTCGCGGGCGTGCCGGTCGCGGTGAAGGACGTGCTCGCCACCCGTGGCGTGCCGACCACCGTCGGCTCGAAGATCCTCGAAGGCTGGCGCCCGCCGTACGACGCGACGATCGTGCAGCGACTGCGCGACGCCGGCACGGTGATGCTGGGCAAGACGAACATGGACGAGTTCGCGATGGGCTCCTCCACCGAGTACTCGGCGTACGGCCCGACGCACAACCCGTGGGACCTGAGCCGCATCCCGGGTGGTTCGGGTGGTGGCAGCGCCGCCGCGCTGGCCGCCTACGAGGCGCCGCTGGCGATCGGCTCGGACACCGGTGGCTCGATCCGCCAGCCCGGCGCGGTCACCGGCACCGTCGGGGCGAAGCCCACCTACGGCGGGACCTCCCGGTACGGCCTGGTGGCGTTCTCCTCGTCGCTGGACACCCCCGGCCCGTGCGCCCGTAACGTGCTCGACGCCGCCCTGCTGCACCAGGTGATCGGCGGGCACGACCCGCGCGACTCGACCTCGATCCCGCAGCCCGTACCGGACGTGGTGGCGGCGGCGAAGCTCGGCGCGACCGGCGACCTGACCGGCGTACGGCTCGGCATCGTCAGCGAGTTCGTCGGCGAGGGCGCCGAGCCGGGCGTGATGACGGCGTTCCGCGAGTCGGTGGACGCGCTGACCAAGATGGGCGCCGAGGTCGTCGAGATCTCCTGCCCGACGTTCGCGTACGCGCTGCCGGCGTACTACCTGATCGCCCCGAGCGAGTGCTCCTCCAACCTGGCCCGGTTCGACGGCGTCCGGTTCGGCCTGCGGGTCGGTGACGACGGCAACCGCTCGCTGGAGGAGGTCATGTCGCTGACCCGCGAGGCCGGCTTCGGCCCCGAGGTGAAGCGCCGGATCATGATCGGGACGTACGCGCTGTCGTCGGGCTACTACGACGCGTACTACGGGCAGGCGCAGAAGGTCCGTACGCTGATCACGCGGGACTTCACCGCCGCGTTCGAGCGGGTCGACGCGCTGATCTCGCCGACCACCCCGTTCACGGCGTTCCCGATCGGCGCGCGCACCGCCGACCCGTACCAGATGTACCTGGCCGACCTGTTCACCATTCCGACCAACCTGTACGGCGGGCCGGGCATCTCGGTGCCCTGTGGTCTCTCCGAGGGGCTGCCCGTGGGCCTGCAGGTGATGGCCCCGACGATGGCCGACGACCGGATGTACCGGGTCGCGGCCGCGCTGGAGTCTGCGGTCGGCACGTTCACCCCACCGGCACTGTGAGGCAGGAGCCCAGATGACGACGACGCTGCCCGCGTACGACGAGGTCGTCGCGCGCTACGAACCGGTGATCGGCCTGGAGACCCACGTCGAGTTGGGCACGAACACCAAGATGTGGTGCGGCTGCCCGACCGACTTCGGCGGCGAGCCGAACACCCGGGTCTGCCCGGTGTGCCTGGGCCTGCCCGGGTCGCTGCCGGTGGCCAACAAGGCCGCCATCGAGGCGATCATCCGGATCGGTCTGGCGTTGAACTGCTCGATCGCCGAGTGGTGCCGGTTCGCCCGGAAGAACTACTTCTATCCGGACATGCCGAAGAACTTCCAGATCAGCCAGTACGACGAGCCGATCTGCGTCGATGGTTACCTGGACGTCGAGGTGAACGGCGAGACCGTCCGGATCGAGATCGAGCGGGTGCACCTGGAGGAGGACACCGGCAAGACGCTGCACGTCGGCGGCGCCACCGGGCGGATCCACGGCGCGACGGAGTCGCTCGTCGACTACAACCGGGCCGGCATCCCGCTGGTCGAGATCGTCACCAAGCCGGTCACGGGCACCGCCGCGCTCGCCCCCGACGTGGCCCGGGCGTACGTCGCCGAGCTGCGCGACGTGATCCGTACCCTCGGCGTCTCGGACGTGCGGATGGAGGAGGGTTCGCTGCGCTGCGACGTGAACACCTCGCTCAACCTGCCGGGGCAGGAGTGGGGCACCCGTACCGAGACGAAGAACGTCAACTCGCTGCGGTCGGTGGAGCGGGCGGTCCGCTCGGAGATGTTGCGGCAGGCGTCGGTGCTCGACGCGGGCGGCCGGATCACCCAGGAGACGCGCCACTTCCACGAGGACACCGGTGACACCACCCCGGGTCGCTCGAAGGAGACGGCGACCGACTACCGGTACTTCCCGGAGCCGGACCTGGTGCCGGTCGCACCGGACCCGGCCTGGGTCGCTGAGCTGAAGGCCGCCCTGCCGGAGCTGCCCCGGGTGCACCGGCGTCGGCTTCAGCAGCAGTGGGGCCTGTCCGACCTGGACATGCAGTCGGTGCTCAACGCCGGCGCGGTCGAGCTGATCGAGGCCACCGTGGCCGCCGGCACCACGCCGGCGGCGGCCCGCAAGTGGTGGTTGGGCGAGTTGTCCCGCCGGGCCAACGAGAGTGGTGTGGAGTTGGCCGACATCGGCGCGACCCCGGCGCAGGTTGCCGAGCTGCAGGGCCTGGTCGACGCCGGCAAGCTCAACGACAAGATGGCCCGCACGGTGCTGGAGGGCGTGGTCGACGGTGAGGGCTCGCCCACCGAGATCATGACCAACCGTGGCCTGGAGGTCGTCTCGGACACCGGCGCGCTCACCGCCGCCGTGGACGAGGCCATCGCCGCCAACCCGGGCATCGCCGACAAGATCCGCAGCGGCAAGGTCGCGGCGGCCGGCGCGCTCGTCGGCGCGGTGATGAAGTCGACCCGTGGTCAGGCCGACGCCGCCGCCGTCCGCACGCTGATCCTGGAGCGCCTGGGCGTCCAGGGCTGACCCGTTGTCAGGAAGGGCCCCCTCCTATGCACCAGGCGTTAGGAAGGGGCCCTTCCTTGCATCCCTCTGCACCCCTTTGCTGCGGCGTCAACGGCGACGCCTGAATGGAGCACCGTGAACGAGCACGACCTTGACGTCCTCGACGAGATCCAGCGGCGGGTGCTCTGGCTCGCCACCCGGATCGTGGACGCCGCCAACCACGACCGGGCCACCGGCGACGGGGTGAAGGTCGGCGGCCACCAGGCGTCCAGCGCCTCGCTCGTCACGGCGATGACCGCGCTCTGGTTCGCCCACCTGGACGCCGAGGACCGGGTGGCCGTCAAGCCGCACGCCTCCCCGGTGTTCCACGCCATCCAGTACCTGCTCGGCAACCTGGACCGGTCGTACCTGCCCCGGCTGCGGGCACGGGGTGGCCTCCAGTCGTACCCGTCGCGCACCAAGGATCCCGACGAGGTGGACTTCTCCACCGGGTCGGTCGGTCTGGGCGCGGCGGCGCCGCTCTTCGCCGCCGCCACCCGCCGGTACGTCGACGCGCACTTCGGCGCCCGGCCGCACTCCCGGTTCGTGGCGCTGATCGGCGACGCCGAGCTGGACGAGGGCAACATCTGGGAGGCGGTCGCCGACCCGGCCACCACCGGGCTGGGCAACGTCATGTGGCTCGTCGACTTCAACCGGCAGTCGCTGGACCGGGTGGTGCCCGGCATCCGGATCAACCAGTGGCGGGGGCAGTTCGAGGCGGCCGGGTGGCACGTCGTGGAGGTCAAGTACGGCCGTCGGCTCGCCGAGGCGTACGCCCGGCCGGGCGGCGGGGCGCTGCGCGACTGGATCGACGCGATGCCCAACGAGCAGTACCAGTCGCTGTTCGGGCTGGCCGGCGACACGTTGCGCAAGCAGTTCCTGGACGGCGCGCCGGCCGGCATCGCCGAGCTGATCGAGGGCATCACCGACGAGGACCTCGGCCCGCTCGTCACCGACCTGGGCGGGCACGACCTTCAGGCGATGCTCGACGCCTACGCCCAGTGCGACGCGGTGACCGACCGGCCGAGCGTCGTCTTCGCGTACACCGTCAAGGGTTGGGGGTTGCCCATCGCCGGCAACCCGCGTAACCATTCCGCGTTGCTCAGCACCGAGCAGGTCGACACGCTGCGCGCCGCGCACGGGTTGACCGCCGAGACCGAGTGGGACCGCCTCGACCCGGCGTCCCCGGCCGGCGTCCGGGCCGGCGCCCGCCGGGAGGCGCTGTCCCGCGCGCCGCGCGAGCGCGCGCTGGGGGTCACCGTTCCGGAGAGCACGGGAGTACGCGCCAACAAGCCCATCTCCACCCAGGAGGTGTTCGGTCGGGTGCTGGTGGACCTGGCGCGGGACCGGGAGGTCGGCCGTTACCTGGTCACCACCGCCCCGGACGTGGCCACCTCCACCAACCTCGCCGGGTTCATCAACAAGACCGGCGTGTTCGCCCCCACCGAGCAGCGTTCCTGGACCGAGGACCGGATGCTGCGCTGGACCGAGAGCCCGACCGGGCAGCACATCGAGCTGGGCATCTCGGAGATGAACCTGTTCCTGCTGCTCGGTCAGCTCGGCCTCTCCTGGGACCTGTCCGGTCAGCCGCTGCTGCCGGTGGGCACGGTCTACGACCCGTTCGTGCTGCGGGGCCTCGACGCGTTCCTCTACGGCACGTACTCCGGTTCGCGGTTCGTGGTGGCCGGCACGCCGTCCGGTATCACCCTGGCCCCCGAGGGCGGCGCCCACCAGTCCACGATCACCGCGTCGGTCGGCTTGGAGCTGCCCGGGGTCACGTTCGTCGAGCCGGCGTACGCGGGCAGCCTCGACTGGCTGCTCTGCGACGCGCTGGGGCAGATCGCCGGCGGGGCGACCCCGGCCGCGACCGCCGCCCCCGCGGAGGACGGCGCGTACTACTTCCGCCTCAGTACCCGTCCGCTGGACCAGACGCCGTTCGAGGCGGCCCGGGCCCGGCTCGGTGACGCGGTGCTGCGCCGGCAGGTGGTCGCCGGGGCGTACCGGCTCGTCGACGCGCACCAGGCGTACCCACACCTGGCCGACGCGCCGGTGGTGCAGCTCGCCGGTTCCGGCGCGGTGCTGCCCGAGGTGTTGGCCGCCGCCGCCGAACTGGCCGAGGAGGGCATCGCCGCGCACGTGGTGGACGTGACCAGCCTCGACCGGCTCTACCGGGCCTGGCAGCGCACCCTGCGACAGGGCGTACGCACCGCCACCGTGCCGAGCGTGCCCGGCGCCCTGCGGTCCGCGTTCGCCGACCGGGTGCCGGTGGTGACCGTGCACGACGCGGCCTCGCACGCCATGGCCTGGCTCGGGTCGGCGCTCGGCGCGCCGGCGGTGCCGCTCGGGGTGGACGAGTTCGGCCAGTCCGGCAGCGTGGCCGACCTGTACGAGCTGCACGACCTGCTCCCCGGCAGCATCGTCAACGCGGCCCTGGCCGCCCTCGCCCTGCGCTGACCGCGCCAGCGAGCGCGGGCTCCGCCCGCCTGCCGGCGGCTGCCGGCTCGTGCGTGGCGGTTCGTGCGTGGCGGTTCGTGCGTGGCGGTTCGTGCGTGGCGGCTCGTGCGTGCCGGCTCGTGCGTGCCGGTTCGCGTGTGGCCGGTTCGCGTGTGCCGGCCATCGTGTCGCAGCGCCGCCGCGACTGACAGTGAGGGGTGTCCGCCCACCTACCGGGCTCTCTTCGCCCTTTGCTCTGCTTCAACATAGGCAACACCGTGCTGAGCTGCGGAAATTCGGGTGCGCGCGGCGAGAGCGGAGTAACCCGCCGTAACTGTTGCCTCCGTTGAAGCAGAGCAAAGGCTGCGCACGCACCTGCGGCTCCGGCTCCCGGATCAGCTGGGTGGGTGGGCGGGCACCGCCGAACCGGTGGGCGGTTGGCGGTAGCCGGCGCTCAGCGGGTCGGCGTGGGGGTGACCGAGGCGGGCGCGCCGGCGCTCGGGTCCTGCACGATGTGGCGTTCCAGGTTGACCTGGGCCTGACCGGTGCCGCCGACGGTGATGTCGTCGTACGCCTGGAGCATCTTCTGCTGGTCGAAGTAGAGCACCGTCATCGACAGCGGGGTGGGCTTCTCGCCCTCCAGACC
Source organism: Micromonospora sp. CA-246542 (assembly GCF_050942905.1). Lineage (NCBI taxonomy): Bacteria > Bacillati > Actinomycetota > Actinomycetes > Micromonosporales > Micromonosporaceae > Micromonospora > Micromonospora sp. CA-246542. Next base: position 1,414,808 of record NZ_CP192040.1, read on the forward strand.
GCGCAGCCCGGCCCCGCCCGTGGAGCCCTCCACGAACAGGGCGGTCGGCTGCTGGCCGGGGGCCTGCGGCAACTTGGAGACCTGCCGGGCGTGCGTGTGCCCGGCCAGCACCAGCGGGCAGGTGCCGGCGAGCGGCCCGGCCGACGCCGGGTCGTGCACGAGGGCGATGTTGACCGGCCGCGGCGAGTTGCGGATCGTCGCGGCGAGCTGCTCACCCGCGCCGATCACCTGATCGGCGACCTCCTGGGTCAGGCCGCTGCCGGCCGGCGAGGTGTTCTTGTCCGGGGTGAAGCGCGGGTCGCCGATGCCGGCGATGGTCAGCCCCGCGACCGTGGTCGTCGAGTTGTTCAGCACGATCGCGTTCGGCTGGCGCGCCACCGCTGCGCCGGTCTTGCCCGAGTCGTGGTTACCCCGGATGAACACGTACGGCTTCTTGAGCAGGCTGATCGAGCCGACGAACGAGGCCTCCGGCTCGCTGCCCCAGTCGGTGATGTCGCCGGTGTCGATGACCACGTCGATGCCGAACTGCTCTACCACCGTGCGGATCAGTTGCCAGCCGGTCGGGTTGAGGTGCATGTCGGAGACGTGCAGGACCCGGGTGGTGCCGGGCGCGGGATCCAGCACCGGCAACGCCGACACCGTCGTGTAGAGCTGACTGACGTTGCCGACGATGCGTTGCAGCTGCTCGGCGTACTTCGTGTAGTCGTTGGCGATCCGACGGGCGTCGCCGACGATCGCGGGCGCGTTGACCAGCAGACCCTCGTAGCGCGGCTCCTCGATCGCCTGCGGGCGCAGCGTCGCGGCGGCCGTGCCGAGGCTGCCGGCGGTGACCAGCAGCGCCAACCCGCCGGCCCAGGCCGTACGGCGCACGTCCCGGAAGACCAACGCGGCCAGGATGAGGGTGACCAGCACCGCCGAGGCGAGGGTACGCAGACCGAGCCGCATGACCCCGGAGCGCACGTCCTCGACGGCGCTCTGGCTGGCCCGACTGATGCTCGCCGGGTCGTCGAGCAGCGCCTCGGTGCGCCCCTGGTCCAGCGCGCCGAGTCGTACCGTGAGGTGCGTCGGCCCGCTGTGGCTGTCGAGCAGCAGCGCGCCCAGCGGCGGTACGTCGATCGTCGTCCCGCCGTCGGTGGCCGGCGAGAGGGTGAGGTTGGCCCGGAACGGCCCGATGTCGGTGTTCACCCGACCGCCGGCCAGCACGCCGAGCGCCGCCCCGGCCAGGGCCACCACCAGCACGGCGAGGATCATGCCCGTGCGCCGCACCGGCCCGCCGGGGCGGCCGATCCGTCGGCGGGCCGGGCGCGACGGCTCGCCGCCGGTCACCGGGTCGTCCCGGCCCTCGGCGTCGCCGTGCTGCTCGTCGCGTTGCCCGTCCATGCTGAGATTCTGACCTGCCCGTCGAAGGATCTTGGCAAACCTGGGCGGAAGGTGACGCAGGTCAGCTGCGGCCGCCGTCGCCGCCGGCGAAGACCACCCGCAGGAGGCGGTCGTCGTCGGCCGCCGGGTCACCCCGCCCGTCGTGGTTGGAGGTGCTCACCCAGAGCGAGCCGTCGGGCGCGGCGGCCACGGCGCGTAACCGCCCGTACCGGTTGGTCAGCAGCTCGCTCGGCTGCCCGAGCAGTGTGCCGGTGTCGGTCAACTCCATCACCCACAGTCGCTTCCCACGCAGGCAGCCGGTGACGAGCAGCCGGTCCGTCGCGGCGAGCCCGGAGCAGGACGCGTCGGACGTCGCCCATTGCGTGATCGGGTCGGTGTAGCGCTTGTCGCCGGCCCGCCCCTCGACCTCCGGCCAGCCGTAGTTACCGCCCTTGGTGATCTGGTTGATCTCGTCCCAGGTGTTCTGGCCGAACTCGACGGCGTACATGCGCTTGGCCGCGTCCCAGGCGAACCCCTGCACGTTGCGGTGGCCGAACGACCACACCGGCGAACCGGGGAACGGGTTGCCCGGCGCGGGCTTGCCGTCGGCGGTGATCCGCAGGATCTTGCCGCCGAGGCTCTTGGTGTCCTGCGCGTTGGGCCGCTCTCCCGCGTCACCGGTGCTGACGTAGAGCTGCCCGTCCGGCCCGAACCCCAGGCCGCCGCCGTTGTGCACGTTCGCCTTCGGGATACCGGTGAGGATCGGGGTGGGCTGCCCGCCGATCTGCAGGCGGGCGACCCGGTTGTCCTGCTCGGCGGTGTAGTAGACGAAGACCGTCCGGTCCTGGGCGTAGCCAGGGGACAGGGCGATGCCGAGCAGGCCGCCCTCACCCGCCGCCGCCACGTCGTCGATCGTCTGCACGACCCGGACCCGAAGCCCGTCCGGACCGGACTCCGGGCCCACCTGGAGAATCCGGCCGGTGTCCCGCTCGGTGACCAGCGCCCCGCCGTCCGGCAGGAACGCGATGGCCCACGGCACCCGCAGTCCCTTGGCCAGCACGGTGGTCACCGCCTGCTGGCCCGCGCCGCCCGCGTTCGGCGACGCCGACGGGGTCGGCAGGTTGGGTGGCTCGCCCGCCGGATCGGGGTCCGGCTCGCCGAAGCTGCAACCCGAGGCGAACAGCAGCGCCGCGCAGGACGCCGCGAGGACCGCCCGGAAGCGGCGGACGCGAGGGTACGGGGGACGGGCTCTCACCCGGCCCAGCGTAGCCCGCCGATCGGGCCGGCCGGGGTCCTCCGCTCTCAGCGGGCTCGGACCGCCAGCAGCGCCGTGTCGTCCTCGCGGTGGTGGATCGAGGCGAGCAGCAGGTCGCACAGCTCGTCCAGGGGCATCGTGTCGGTGCCGGCCAGCCGGCCCACCAGCTCGGCGAGGCCGTCGTCGATGGACCGGTCCCGGCGTTCGATCAGCCCGTCGGTGTAGAGCAGCAGGGTGTCTCCGGCAGCGAGGCTCGTCGAGTGGCTGGTCCGCGGGGTGGGTCGGGCCAGGCCGAGCAGCGGCTCCGGCGTCGCTTCGAGCACGTCTACCGAGCCGTCGGCGCGGACCACCAGGGCCGGCGGGTGCCCGGCGTTGCACCACGTCACCTCGTGGACTTCAGAGCGCGCCGGGCCGATCCGTACCAGTGTGGCGGTGGCCGCGATGGGCAACCGCAGGCCGCGGATCGCGCCGTCCAGGTGGCTCATCAGCGCCCCGACCTGGTCCGGCCGGCCGAACGCGTTGCCGCGGACCAGGTTGCGGAGCTGACCCATGGTCGCGGCGGCCTCGATGTCGTGCCCGGCCACGTCCCCGATCGCCACGATCACGTCGCCGTCGGGCTGCACGAAGGCGTCGTACCAGTCGCCGCCCACCTCGACCCGGTCGGCCGCCGGCTGGTAGCGGGCCGCCAGCTCCAGCTCCGGCACGAGCGGTAGACGCGGCAGCATGCTGTGTTGCAGGACCTCGGCGACGTGCCGCTGCTCCCCGTACATCGAGCTGTTGCCGATGGCCTGCCCCGCGCGGCGGCCGATGTCGACGGCGGTGAGCAGGTCGCGGTCGTCGAACTGTTGGCGGCCCGGGCTGTTGACCAGGGTGATGGCGCCCAGCACGGTGCCCCCGGCGGCCCGCACCGGCACGCTGAGGTACGAGGCGAGGCCCAGCCGCTCGGCGATCACCGGCAGCTCCGGATCCGTGGTGCCCCGGGCCACGTCGGCCGGCGACGCCACCCCGCCGAGCCGGGGCTGGCCGGTCCGCAGCACCGCGCGGATCGCCGACTCCTGGTTCAGGCCGGTCCGCAGCAGCGCGGCGAAGCGGTCGACGTCCGGCGTCCGGGCCTGGTCCTGGTGCGCCGCGACGACCTCCCGGGGCTGTCCCGTGGGTCCGGCGAGGATGAGCAGGCACCAGTCGGCGAGCACCGGCACCATGGCGTCGGCGAGCCGGCGCAGCGACGTGCCCACGTCCAACGTGCCGGCCAGGGTCTCGCTCACTCCGGCCAACAGTTCCAGGCGCTCGTGCGCCTGCACCACCCGGCGACGCGCCTCCTGGGCCCCGTCCAGCGCGATCCGCAGGCGCAACTCCGACGAGCAGGCCGCCGCCAGGTCGGACAGCGTCCGCAGTTGTCGGGCGGTCCACGCCCGGGGCTTGTTGTCGATGGCGCACAGCGAACCGAGCACCCGGCCGGAGAGGTCGGTCAACGGCATCCCGGCGTACGCGACGACGCCGAGGTCGTCGATGGCCAGGTTCTCGCGTACGCGCGGGTAGAGCCGGGCGTCCGGCAGGACCATGGGCACCTCGATGTCCACCACGTGCTGGCAGAACGAATGGCTCAACGGCGTCTGCCGACGCTGCGACCACGGCTCCGGCAGACCGACCGCCCCCGGGAAGAACTGCCGGTCGGCGGAGACCAGCGAGACCAGCGCGACCGGCACCTCCAGCAGGTCACTGACCAGTCGGGCGAACCGGTCGAACGCCTCGTCCGGAGTCGCGTCCAGCCCCGTGTCGGCGAGCGCGCGCAGCCGCGCCGCGTCGCCGAGCGCTCCGGGTGGAGCCGTCGAACGCCGCGCGCTGGCGGGGGAGCCGTCGGTCATCGAGCACCTGTCTGCCTAGGCGGAGGCCGACCGGCCCTCCGATCCGTGGTTTATACCTCGTCGCTGCCGGCCGAAAACCGGTGTGTTGCGTCTCGCCCGGGGTGCGGTTACGCCGTGCCCGCGCCGGCCGTCGTGGTGACGGCTATCGTCGGCGGACGTGAAGGTATGGATTCCGCACCACGCTGGCCTGGATCTCGTTGGCGAGCTGCCGTCGGGCGTGACGGTGGAGGTCGCCGAACGCGCCGACCGCCTGCCGTCCGCCGCGGCCGACGTCCGTTTCTGGGTGCCGCCGTTCCTGAGCGGTTCGAACGCCACCGCACTGCTGGGTGAGCTGCCCGACCTGGCGGTGGTGCAACTGCTCTCCGCCGGAGCGGACGCCTGGGTCGGCCGGGTGCCCGACGGGGTCACGCTCTGCGACGCCCGGGGGGTGCACGATCCCTCCACCGCCGAATGGGTGGTCACCGCGATCCTGGCCCAGCTCCGGGCGTTTCCCGCCTTCGCCCGCGCCCAGGGGCAGCGGCGGTGGGCGTACGACGGCAACGCGCCGACCGACGAGCTGACCGGCAAGCGGGTCCTGATCGTCGGGGCCGGCTCGATCGGCACGGCGGTGCGCGACCGTCTCGCGCCGTTCGGGGTGAGCTTCACCCTGGTCGCCCGCAGCGGCCGGCCGGAGCAGTCGGTGCACGCCGTCGCGGAGCTGCCGAGACTGCTGCCCCACGCCGACGTGGTGGTGGTGCTGGTGCCGCTCACCGACCAGACCCGTGGTCTGATCGACAAGGACTTCCTGGCCGCGATGCCCGACGGGGCGCTGCTGGTCAACGCGGCCCGAGGCCCGGTGGCCCGGACCGACGCGCTCGTCGCCGAGCTGGCCACGGGTCGGATCTCGGCCGCGCTGGACGTCACCGACCCGGAGCCGCTGCCCGCCGAATCTCCGCTGTGGACAATGCCGAACGTGCTGCTCACACCGCACGTGGCGGGGTCGGTGCGGGGTCTGCTGCCGCGTGCGTACCGGCTGGTCGGCGAGCAGGTACGGCGGTTCGCCGCCGGTGAACCGCTCGTCAACACGGTGGTCGACGGCTACTGAGCCGGCGGGCGGGAGCGGCCGCCTACGCGCCGGGTGTCTCGGCGGACTCGTCCGGCATCCTCTGGCCGGTGGCCGAGACCAGGCGGGGCAGGTCGGTGCCGCGTACCGCCGGCAGGACGACCTGCTGGCCGTCGTCGAGTCGGGCGACGGCCCGCCCGCGTGCGTCGGTGGCGAACTCGACGACGTGGTCCCAGTCGATCCGGCGTTGCCCGAACAGCGCCCGCAGGCGCAGCTCCCGCGAGTCGGCGTCGGTGCCGGCCCGCCAGGCCCACACCCCGACGCCCAGTGGAACGAGCAGCACCGGCAGCAGGTACGCCCGGGCGTTCGCCAGCGGCAGGGCGCCGATGAAGGCGATGACCGAGGCGACCAGGATGGCTTGGTTGAAACGGAAGCGGACCGTGTCGGGCGTACTCACCCCGCGATGATCCCACCCCTGGTCGGCCGGGGTCGCGGCGGGCGGTGTCACGGGTGCCCGCACGCGTACAGTGACACGGGTCACTGCTTCGCGTCGATGACCGACGCGTAACCAATCCGGTCTCCGGTCGTTTCCCAATGTTGGGTTGCGGACTCGCAACATCCGCCACCCGGCGCCACCGCAGCACCACCCGTACCGCCCGCACCGTCGCACCGCCCCGTGCCCCCTCACGAAGGCGACCGCCGTGCTCCTCGCGTATCCGTTCCGTTTCCTCGTCCCCCGCCGGGCGGCCCCGGAGACCGCCGTGTCCACGGCCGTGGCGCTGCTCGTCCTCGCCGGGGTGGCGGGGATGGTCCCGCCCCCGGTGGTGATCGCGCTGGCCGGTGGCGCGGGCGCCACCCTGGCCGGCGTACGACTCTCCCGGCTGGCCGCCGGTCGGTCCGCACCGCCGTCGAGCGACTCCTCGGGGCGGGTGCGGCTGGTCCTGCTCGACGCGGCGGTGGTGGCCGCCGGCTGGGTCGCGGCCGCGCTGCCGCTGGTCGACACCCGGCAGCGCGCGGTCGCGCTGCTCGGGTCGCTCACCGTCGCGGCCCTGTCCGTGGCCGGGCTGCGCGGGCTCCCGGCGCGGACGCCCTCGCCGACCCGATTGCGGGAGTTGGTCGAGGCGACGGGACCGACGATCGGTCTGACCCTTGCCGGGTGGTTGCTCCTGCCCGTGGACACTCTCCCCGCCCCGGCCCGGCTGCTCGCGGCTCTGGTGTTGGCCGCGTTGGGCATCGCCGCGCTCATCGCGTTCACGGGCGCCGGGCGGCGCTCGGGCCACGCGATCTGTCGGGGAGGCCTCCTGCTCACCCTGGTCGGTCTGGCGCTCTTGACGATCCTGCCGCCCACGTCGTCGGGGCGCGCGCCGCTCCTCGCGGTGCCGCCGCTGGTGGTCGGCATGCTGCTAACGGCCCTGGGCGCGACCTCGGCGGTAACGTCGGCCAGCTCGACGCCGCCGTCCGGTTCACCGAACACGACCTGGCCACGGGCGGTTCTCCCAGCGTCGGTGCTGCTGCTCGCGGCGGGCCTGCACCTCGGCTCCGGTCGCACTCCGGACCGGACGAGTCTGTTGCTCGCCCTGGCGGCGGTGCCACCTCTGGTCCTGCGGGAGCTCTTGCGCGGCGGTGACGGGGGTGTCCCCGAGCGGCCCGCCGCGCACCGTCGGGCCGCCGACCACACGGTTCGCCGGCGGGAGTCGCAACCGCCGTGGCAGGCCCCGACAACCGACTCGTGGACTCCTGCGGCCGACGTCGACGCGACGTGGCCCGACACGGGTGTCTCCTGGTCGCGCCATGGTTTCGGCCCGGCCGGCGAGGGGCCGGGGGACCGGGCGGCCCTGCTCGCCGCCCTCGCCGCGATCGGCGACGTGCCCGCCCCGGCCGGCGCGCTGCTGCTGGTCGAGCTGCACGGCATCGAAGGGCTGGGCCCGGTGGCCCGCGAGGACGCGCTTGCCGAGGCCGCCCTGCGGGCGCGGGCGGTCGTCGCGCCCGGCGATCTGGTGACCGCCTGCGCCGGCAACGGGTTCGCGGTGGTCACCGGCGCGGGGCCCGTGCTGGCGTACGCGCTGGGCACCCGGCTGCTGAGCACGCTCACGTCGCCGTACCGGTTGGTCGGGTCGGTGCTGCGGGTGCAGGCGAGCATCGGGCTGGCCGAGGTGGGTGGCGCGGGGCCGGCCGACGTGCTGCGTCAGGCCGAGCTGGCCCGGCGGCGGGCGGTGCAGCTGGGCCGGGACCGGGTCGAGTGGTACGACGCGTTCCTGGAGGAGCAGCTGGTCCGTCGGCTCGACCTGGAACGCGAGCTGCCGGGCGCGGTGGCCCGGGGCGAACTGGACCTGGTCTACCAGCCGGTGCTCGACCTGACCGATCGTCAGCCGGTGGGCGCCGAGGCGCTGCTGCGGTGGCGTAGCCCGGTACTCGGCACGGTGCTCCCGGCCGAGCTGCTGCCGGTCGCCGAGGATCTGGATCTGGTCGGCGAGCTGGAGTGGTGGGTGCTGGACCGGGCCTGCCGGCAGTTGGCGGCCTGGTCGGCGGGCCCTCGGGAGCTGTGGATGGCCGTCAACGTGACCACCCGGGAGCTGACCACGCCCGACTTCGTGCAGCGCGCCGCGGCGGTCCTGGCCGCGTACGGGGTGCCGCCCGAGCGCCTGGTGGTGGAGGTGGCCGAGCCGAGGGTCGCCGCCGACCTGTCGACGGTGGTGGCCCGGCTGGCGGGCCTGCGGTCGTTGGGCGTACGCACCGCGCTCGACGACTTCCGGCCCGAACACGCCTCGCTGGCCCACCTGCGCCGGCTGCCGATCGACCTGCTGAAGGTGGGGCCCGATCTGGTCGGGGCCGAGCCGACGGGACAGCCGCCGCTGATCGACGTGGTGGTCAACGTCGGTGAGCGGTTGGGTGTGGAGATCGTCGCGGAGGGGTTGGAGTCGCCCACCCAGGTCGAGGGTGCCCACCGGGCCGGCTGCCGTTACGGGCAGGGTTTCGCGCTGTCCCGTCCGGCGACCGCCGAGCGCGTCGAGGCGTACTTCGAGGAGTTTCCCTCGGCGTACCGGTGATGAACCGGTTCACCTGTCCCGGGGCGGTGCCGTGCTGCCGCGCGGGGTCAACTGCGGTGTCTCGTCCCGCAACCGGGTCGCCGGCTCGCCCGCGATGACGCCGAGCAGGTGGCGGGCCGCGTGCGCGCCGTACGCGGAGATGTCGCGGCCCAGGGCCGTCAACGGCGGGTGCACCAGCCGGCACAGCGGCGAGTCGTCCCAGGCCACGATGGACAGGTCGGCCGGCACGGTCAGGCCCATCTCCTGGGCCACCGAGAGTCCCGCGATGGCCATCACGTCGTTGTCGTAGATGACCGCGGTGGGCCGGGAGGTGGCGCTGAGCAGTCGTCGCGTGGCCCGCCCGCCCTCCTCGCCGGTGTAGTCGGAGAAGACGGTGACCGTGTCGGCGAGGCCGAGACGCCGGCACACCGCCGCGAAGGCGTCGGTACGGATCTCGGTGTGCCGCAGGTCGGGCAGGCCAGCGACCCGGGCGATCCGGCGGTGCCCGAGCGCGACCAGGTACTCCACGGCCTCGGTCAGCGCCGCCGCGTCGTCCGAGAAGAGGCTGGCCAGCTCCCCGGTGCCGCCCGGCCCGCCGATGACCACGGCCGGCAGGCGCAACTCTTCCAGGGCGGGGATGCGCGCGTCGTCGGTGCGCAGGTCGCAGACGAGGACCCCGTCCACCCGGCGCTCGCCCCACCACCGCCGGTAGACGGCGATCTCGGCGTCGTGATCGGCCACCACCTGCAACGTCAGCGCGTACGAGCGGGCCGACAGTTCGGCCTCCACACCACTGATCAGCGCCATGAAGAACGGTTCGACGCCCAGCGTCCGCGCGGGGCGGCACAGGGCCAGGCCGACGGCCCGGGCGGTGGCGGCGGACAGTGCCCGCGCGGCGCTGCTCGGACTGAATCCGATCTCGGTGGCGATGGCGAGGATGCGCTGCCGGGTGGCCTCGGAGACGCCGGGCTGCCCGTTCAACGCGTACGACACGGCGCCCTTGGACACCCCCGCCCGTCGGGCGACGTCCGCGATGGTCGGCCGCTTCACCGGGTGCTCCTTAGCGGTTCAGGGGTTTTGACACCCCGGAGGTCGGATCGTACGGTGGCTGAGCTTATCCGGTTCAGCTAACGTCTCGATCACGAAGGTGCGGTGAATCGTGAGCCGACAGGCCCTGCACGACGGCTGGACGCTGCGGGCGATGTCCGACGTGGACGTTCCCGCGGAGATCGCCGACCGGACCGTACCGGCGACCGTGCCCGGGTGTGTCCACACCGACCTGCTCGACGCCGGGCTGATCCCCGACCCGTACCTCGACGACAACGAGCTGTCGCTGGCCTGGATCGGCCGCTCCGACTGGCGCTACCGGACGACCTTCCGTCCGCCGGCCGGCGACCACGACCGGATCGACCTGGTCTGCGGCGGCCTGGACACCGTCGCCACCGTCAGCGTCAACGGCGTCGAGGTCGGCCGTACCGAGAACATGCACCGCGGCTACCGGTTCGACGTCCGCGCGCTGCTGCGGGCCGGCGAAAACGAGCTGACCGTCGCGTTCGACTCCGTGTACCGCTACGCCGAGGCGCAGCGCGACCGACTCGGCGACCGACCCAACGCGTACCCGGAGCCCTTCCAGTTCGTCCGCAAGATGGCCTGCAACTTCGGCTGGGACTGGGGACCGACGCTGGTCACCGCCGGGATCTGGCAGGACATCGCCCTGCACGCCTGGTCCACCGCCCGGCTGGCCACCGTCCGTCCGCTGGTCACCCTCGACGGCCGCGACGGCCGGGTCGAGCTGCACGTCGAGGTCGAGCGGGTCGCCGACGTCCCGCTGACCGTCCGGGCCGCCGTCGGCGGCGTCCGCGCCGAGGCCGTCGTCGAGGCCGGTCAGCGCACGGCCGTGCTGACCCTCACCGTCCGCGAGCCCGCGCTCTGGTGGCCCCGGGGGTACGGCGAACAGGCCCGCCACCTGCTCGAGGTGAGTCTGCACGCGCCGGACGGCGACACCCTGGACACCTGGTCCCGGCGGATCGGCTTCCGCTCCGTCCGGCTGGACACTACGCCCGACGAGCACGGCACCCCGTTCGCGCTCTCGGTCAACGACGTGCCCGTCTTCGTCCGGGGCGTCAACTGGATCCCCGACGACGCGTTCCCCACCCGGATCACCCGCGACCGGCTCGCCGACCGGTTCGACCAGGCTGCCGCCGCCAACGTCAACCTGCTGCGCGTGTGGGGCGGCGGCCGGTACGAGTCGGAGGACTTCTACGACCTCGCCGACGAACGCGGCCTGCTCGTCCAACAGGACTTCCTCTTCGCCTGCGCCGCGTACCCCGAGGAGGAGCCGTTCGGTGGTCTCGGCGGTGAGGTGGCCGCCGAGGCCCGCGAGCAGGTGACCCGCCTGACGCCGCACCCGTCGCTGGTGCTCTGGACCGGCAACAACGAGAACATCTGGGGCTGGCACGACTGGGACTGGCAGGAAGCCCTGGCCGGGCGCACCTGGGGACGCGGCTACTACCTCGACGTACTGCCGCGCATCGTCGGCGAGCTGGACCCGACCCGCCCGTACTGGCCGGGCAGCCCCTGGTCGGGAAGCGAGACCATCCACCCGAACGACCCGGCGCACGGCACCACCCACATCTGGGACGTGTGGAACACCGACGACTACACGAAGTACCGCGAGTACGTGCCGCGCTTCGTGGCCGAGTTCGGCTACCAGGCGCCACCCGCGTACGCGACGCTGCGGCGGGCGCTCAGCGACGAACCCCTCGCGCCCAACTCGCCGGGCATGGCCCACCACCAGAAGGCGGCCGGCGGTGACGTCAAGCTCCAGCGGGGCCTCGACGCCCACCTGCCCGCTCCGGCCGACTTCGACGACTGGCACTACCTCACGCAGCTCAACCAGGCGCGGGCCATCCAGCTCGGGGTGGAGCACTTCCGCTCCCACCGCGACGTCTGCGCCGGCACGATCGTCTGGCAGCTCAACGACTGCTGGCCGGTGACCTCCTGGTCGGCCGTCGACGGCGACGGCCGCCGCAAACCCCTGTGGTACGCGCTGCGCCACGCGTACGCCGACCGCCTGCTGACCGTGCAACCTCGGGGCGGTGGGCTGGCTGGTGGCGGTGGATTGGCGCTGGTCGCGGTGAATGAGACCGCCGAGGCGTGGACCGCGTCCGCCACGGTCACCCGGGTCACGCTCACCGGGGAGCCGAGGGCGAAGACCTCGGTCGACCTCGACGTCCCGGCGTACTCCTCGGTGACGCTGGCGCTGCCGGCGGAGCTGGCGCGGCCGGACGAGAGCTGTCATGAGGTGCTGGTCGCGGAGGCCGGCGGCACCGCGGAGCGCGCGCTGTGGTTCTTCGCCGAGGACCGGGACGTCGACTGGCCGGCGGCGGCCTGGGACGCGACGGTCGAGCCGTTCGACGGCGGCCAGCGGGTCCGGGTGACGGCGCGCACGGTGCTACGCGACCTGACGCTCTTCCCGGACCGCCTGGACCCGTCGGCCACTGTGGACGACGCCCTGGTCACCCTGCTGCCGGGTGAGTCGGCCACGTTCACCGTCCGGTCAAAGGGTCCGTTGGACCCGGCGTCCCTGACCACCCGCCCCGTGCTACGCGCGGTCAACGATTTGGCCTGAGCCCGAACCCACCTTCCCGCCGATCTTGCGGTTTCTGTTGTCGACATGGGGTGAGATGCCCCTTGTGTCGGCACCGAAAGTGCAAGATCGCGGGGGAGTGGCGGTCCCGGGTAGCCGCAGTAGCCGCGGTGGTCCGGCTGTTGCGCGATCTTGCGATGGGTCCGCGCGGGACCTCTCTCACTTGCTAACAGGCAGCAAGATCCGCGCGACATCCCTGTTGTTGCTGCCTCCCGCACGCCTTATGCAGCAGTAACGGGGAAGTTGCTCAGATCTTGGCGCCGGCCCGAGCTGGCGCGGCCTGGGGTGGGCGTGCGGCATGTCCCTGGCTTTGATCGACGCGAGATCGCCGATGTCGTGGCATCCCGTCGAGGGGATACCGTGACATCGGCGAAATCGCGTTGATCAAGGCCCGCTTACTCGGGGACGCGGCGGTAGGCGCCGTCGCTGGCCGAGGTGGCCATCGAGGCGTACGCGCGCAGCGCCGCCGACACCGGACGCTGGCGATCCGTCGGGGTGTACGGCTTGTCGCGCTTCTCCTCGGCCACCCGTCGTGCCTCCAGCTCGTCCTCCGGCACGTTCAGCTCGATCGACCGGGCCGGGATGTCGATGACGATCTCGTCGCCCTCGCGGACCAGGGCGATCAACCCGCCGGAGGCGGCCTCGGGGGAGGCGTGCCCGATGGAGAGGCCGGACGTGCCGCCGGAGAAACGGCCGTCGGTGAGCAGCGCGCAGGACCGGCCCAGCCCGCGGCCCTTGAGGAACGAGGTGGGGTAGAGCATCTCCTGCATGCCCGGGCCGCCCTTGGGGCCCTCGTAGCGGATCACCACGACGTCCCCGGCGACGACCTCCTTGGCGAGGATCGCGGTGACGGCGTCGTCCTGCGACTCGTACACCTTCGCCGGGCCGCGGAACGTCAGGCAGTCGTCCGGCACGCCGGCGGTCTTCACGACGCAGCCCTCCGGGGCCAGGTTGCCGTGCAGGATGGCCAGGCCACCGTCGGCGGAGTAGGCGTGCTCGCGGTCGCGGATGCAGCCCTCGGCGGCGTCGGTGTCGAGTGACGACCAGCGGTTGGTGGTGGAGAAGGGCTCCACGGTCCGCACCCCGCCCGGCGCGGCGTGGAACAGCTCGACCGCCTCCGGCGTCGGCGAGCCACCGCGCACGTCCCAGTCGGTCAGCCACTGGGCGAGCGAGGGGGAGTGCACGGCGTGCACGTCCCGGTTGAGCTGCCCGCCCCGGTCCAGCTCACCGAGGATCGCCGGGATGCCACCGGCGCGGTGCACGTCCTCCATGTGGTACTTCGGGGAGTTCGGAGCCACCTTCGCCAGGCAGGGCACCCGCCGGGAGATGGCGTCGATGTCGGCGACGCCGAAGTCGAGTTCCGCCTCGCGGGCGGCGGCGAGCAGGTGCAGCACCGTGTTGGTGGAGCCGCCCATGGCCACGTCGAGGGCGACGGCGTTCTCGAAGGCGGCCTTGGACGCGACGGTGCGCGGGAGCACCGAGTCGTCGTCGCCGTCGTACCACCGCTTGGCGATGTCGACGACGGTCCGGCCGGCCTCGACGAACAGCGACCGGCGCGCGGCGTGGGTGGCGAGGGTCGAACCGTTGCCGGGGAGCGCGAGCCCGATGGCCTCGGTGAGGCAGTTCATCGAGTTGGCGGTGAACATGCCGGAGCAGGAGCCGCAGGTGGGGCAGGCGGAGCGCTCGATCTCGCCGAGCTGCGCGTCGGTGACCGCCTCGTTCGACGAGGCGATCATCGCGTCGATCAGGTCGATCTTGCTGTGCACGATGCCCTCGATCGCCGCCGTCTTGCCGGCCTCCATCGGGCCGCCGGAGACGAAGACGGTCGGGATGTTGAGGCGCAGCGCGGCCAGCAGCATGCCTGGGGTGATCTTGTCGCAGTTCGAGATGCAGACCAGGGCGTCCGCGCAGTGCGCGTTGACCATGTACTCCACCGCGTCGGCGATCAGCTCGCGGCTGGGCAGGGAGTAGAGCATTCCGCCGTGCCCCATCGCGATGCCGTCGTCGACCGCGATCGTGTTGAACTCCCGGCCGACGCCGCCGGCCTCGGCCACCGCGTCCGCCACCAGGCCACCCATGTCCTTGAGGTGTACGTGACCCGGCACGAACTGGGTGAAACTGTTGGCGATGGCGACGATCGGCTTGCCGAAGTCGTCGTCGGTCATCCCGGTGGCCCGCCAGAGGGCCCGGGCGCCGGCCATCGTCCGACCGTGTGTGGACGTCCTCGATCGCAGCTCAGGCATGCGTACCAGCATGACACCGCCGCCGCGCGGGACCCCGCGGTAGAGGGCCCGTGTCCCAACAGATGCACATCCGGTCTCCCGCGACGTGCGCTCATCCGGCACTCTTGTTGTCGTGCATCTCCCCCCGGGCATGGTCGCCGTCGCGGCGCTGAGCGGGCTGGTCGCGGCCGTGGCCACCGCGCTGCTCACCATGGTCGTCGGGCAGCGGACCGGGCCGCGTCGACCGGCGCACGTGCTGCTCGCGGGCGCCGCCGGGGTGTCCCTGGTCAGCCTGCTGGCCGGCATGGTGGCGGTGCTGTCGGCGAGCGACCACTGGGCGCACGAGCAGGGACAGCGGACCGGATGGGCCACCGCCACGGCGATCGGTATGGCGCTGGCCGGGCTGGCCTTCGCGGCCGGTCTGCTCCGGCTGCCGGGGGTCGCCGCCACCGCTGCGGGGACCGCCCGGCTCGCGCTGGACGGCGTCACCGTGGCGGCGGCGCTGTGGTTCGTCGGCTGGGTGCTCTTCTCCGAGCCGACCCGGCTGCTCGGCGCCGCCACCCCGATGGCCTGCCCGGCGATCCTGGTGACGACGGTGAGCGCCGCGCTCGGGGCCGGCCTCGCCGTGATCGTCGTCTTCCGGGCCGCCGCGCCGCGTCGCCGGCTGGCCGTGCTCGCGACCGGCATCACCGCGGTGAGCTGCGGCGGGCTGGGCCTCAGCGCGGGGCTCTGCCAGTCCGGGCCGACCATGGCGCTGGCCGGCGCGGCGCTGCTGTCAGCCGGCCTGCTGGCCGTCGCGCTCGAGGTGCGCCGGGCCGATCAGCCGGGGGAGGTCGCGCTGGACCTCATCGGTCGGGACGGGGAGTACGCCCTCGCCCCGATGCTGGCGATGGCGGCCTCGGCGATGTACCACCTGCTCCAGGACGGCCGCTTCACCGCGCCGGGCATCCTGGCCGGCAGCGTGGAGGGCTTCGCCCTGGTGGCACGGCAGTACCTCACCCTCAAGGACGTCCGGGACTACGCCGGCCGCCTGGTCGAGCGGGAGGCGCACTTCCGTGAGCTGGCGCACACCGACCCGTTGACGTCGCTGGCCAACCGGCGCGGGCTGCTGCGGGCGCTGCACGACGGCGCGGCGGCGGGCACGCCGTGCGTCCTGCTCGGTCTGGACCTGGACGGCTTCAAGAACGTCAACGACATGCGCGGCCACGACGTGGGTGACGCGGTGCTGGCCGAGGTGGGCCGTCGGCTGCGCGGCAACCTGCGTCCGGGCGACGTGGCGGCCCGGCTCGGCGGCGACGAGTTCGCCGTGCTCATGCCGGCCCGCCCAGCCGAGGCGGACCGGGTGGCCGAGCGGCTGCTCGGGGTGCTCAACCGCCCGTACGACCAGCCGGAGGGCCCGGTCTTCCTGTCCGTGAGCATCGGCGTGGCCGGGTGGGCCGCCGAGCCGGACGTGGAGTTGCTGCTGCGCCACGCCGACCTGGCGCTGCGCTACGCCAAGCAACGCGGCAAGAACCGGATCGAGCGCTACGACGCGGCGTACGACCAGTTGCTGCGCCGCCGCACCACCGTGGAGCACGAGCTGCGGGGCGCGATCGACCGCGACGAGCTGCGGCTCGCCTTCCAACCGGTGGCGTCGCTGCCGTCGGTCCGGCCGGTCGGCGCCGAGGCGCTGCTCCGCTGGCACCACCCCGAGCTGGGCAACGTCCGCCCGGACGAGTTCATCCCCCTCGCCGAGGAGTGCGGGATGATCTCCACGCTCGGCGCCTGGGTGCTGCACCAGGCCTGCTACCAGCTCTCCCGCTGGCTGGCCGACGGGCACGACGTCTGGGTCTCGGTGAACGTCTCGCCGCGCGAGCTGCACGCCCCGGAGTACGTGGTCCAGGTCGCCGAGGCCCTGCGCGCCCACCACGTACCGCCGCAGCGGTTGGTGCTGGAGGTCACCGAGCACGCGGTCGCCACCGATCTGGACGAGCTGATCCGGCGGTTGACCGCGCTGCGGCTGACCGGCGTACGGATCGCGTTGGACGACTTCGGCGCCGGGTACTCGTCCCTGGGGCAACTACGCCGGCTCCCCATCGACATCCTGAAGATCGACCACAGCCTGGTGGCCGAGCACGAGCCGGTCCGTCCGGTGGGCAAGGACGGTCCGGCGTTCGCGCCCATGGTCGACATCGTCATGCGGCTGGGCCACCAGCTGGGCATGGAGGTCATCGCCGAGGGCGTCACCACGCCGACGGAGCTGGCCGCCGTGGTTGCCGCGGGCTGCCGGTTCGGTCAGGGAGCGCTGTTCGGCTGGGGGGTGCCCGCAGAGCACCTGGAGGCGATGCTGGAGGCGGCCACCTCGCCGGGCGCACGGCCCGGTCCGGTGCCCGTCCAGCGCCGCGCGCCCGGGGGGTCCGGGCAGGTCATCCCCCCTGGTGGCGGCGCGGCGTCGGCCGACGCGCCGCCGTCCGTTAACCAACATGTGGGATCAGTTGACTCATCGCGTGAGATGCGTCAGGCTTAGCCGCATGTCGTCGTACCGGTCGCTGCGAGTACTTATCTGAGCGCACTCTCCTCCGTCGAGAGTGCGCTGGCCCCGTGCATCTGCACGAGGGCCGTTTTTATTGCCGTCGGAACCTGTCGCGACGGGCCCACGCCCACGTCGCATCGCTGAACAAGCCCCAGCCACTCCAGCCGAAGGCCAGAACCACCATGACGAGACCAACGCCCGAGACCCTCGCCCACACCGCCCGGCGGGCCCGCGCGACCGCCGACCCGGCCGGCGCCGCCGACCCCGCCACCCGCGCCGCGGCCACGCCGGCAGTCCCGGCCGTACGGACATCCGCCCCGGCCCAGGTCTCCGGCGCCGGCTCGCTGGTGCGGTCCCTCGAGGCGCTCGGCGTCGACGTCGTCTTCGGCATCCCGGGCGGCGCGATCCTGCCGGCGTACGACCCGCTCTACGACTCCACCGTCCGGCACATCCTGGTCCGCCACGAGCAGGGCGCCGGTCACGCGGCGACCGGGTACGCGCAGGCCACCGGCAGGGTCGGCGTCTGCATCGCCACCTCCGGCCCGGGCGCGACCAACCTGGTGACGCCGATCGCCGACGCGTACATGGACTCGGTCGCGATGGTGGCGATCACCGGTCAGGTGGCTCGCCCGTCGATCGGCACCGACGCCTTCCAGGAGGCGGACATCCAGGGCATCACGCTGCCGATCACCAAGCACAACTTCCTCGTGCAGACCGCCGAGGAGATCCCGCAGGTGCTGGCCGAGGCGTTCCACCTGGCCAGCACCGGCCGGCCCGGCCCGGTGCTGGTCGACATCCCGAAGGACGTGCTCCAGGCGTCGACCACCTTCACCTGGCCGCCCACGCTGGACCTGCCCGGCTACCGGCCCACCCTGCACCCGCACGGCAAGCAGATCCGTGAGGCGGCCCGGTTGCTGGCCGGCGCCCGGCGGCCGGTGCTCTACGTGGGCGGCGGGGTGCTCAAGGCCGGTGCCACCGAGGGGTTGCGTCGGCTCGCCGACCTGACCGGCATCCCGGTCATCACCACGCTGATGGCGCTCGGCGCGTTCCCCGACTCGCACCCGCAGCACCTGGGCATGCCCGGCATGCACGGCACCGTCGCCGCCGTGTACGGCCTCCAGAAGGCCGATTTGATCGTCGCGCTGGGCGCGCGGTTCGACGACCGGGTCACCGGCAAGCTCGACTCGTTCGCTCCGGACGCGGCGGTGGTGCACGCCGACATCGACCCCGCCGAGATCGGCAAGAACCGGCACGCGGACGTCCCCATCGTCGGTGACGCCAAGCACGTCATCGACGAGCTGATCGCGGCGGTCACCGTCGAGCGCGCGGGGGGGCACGTCACCGACCTGGGCGACTGGTGGACCCAGCTCGACGACCTGCGTAACCGCTATCCGCTGGGTTACGACGAGCCGTCCGACGGCACGCTCTCCCCGCAGTACGTGATCAAGCGGTTGGGCGAGATCGTCGGCCCCGACACGATCTTCGTGGCCGGTGTGGGGCAGCACCAGATGTGGGCGTCGCAGTTCATCTCCTACGAGAAGCCGTACACCTGGTTGAACTCCGGCGGCCTCGGCACCATGGGCTACGCGGTGCCGGCGGCCATGGGCGCGAAGGTCGGCAAGCCGGACGCGGTGGTGTGGGCGATCGACGGCGACGGTTGCTTCCAGATGACCAACCAGGAGTTGGCGACCTGCGCCCTGGAGGGCATCCCGGTCAAGATCGCCGTCATCAACAACGGCAACCTCGGCATGGTCCGGCAGTGGCAGACGCTCTTCTACAACGAGCGCTACTCCAACACCGAGCTGGGCACGCACAAGCACCGCATCCCCGACTTCGTCAAGCTCGCCGAGGCGCTGGGCTGCGTCGGGCTGCGCTGCGAGACCGCCGAGGACGTGGACAAGACCATCGCCGCCGCCATGGAGATCAACGACGCCCCGGTGGTGATCGACTTCGTGGTCGGCAAGGACGCCATGGTCTGGCCGATGGTCGCCGCCGGCACCAGTAACGACGAGATCATGTTCGCCCGCGGCGTCCGCCCGGTCTTCGACGAGGATGACATCTGACCATGAGTGAGCGCAGCGAACGAATCATCAAGGCCGGTGCCCCAACCGGGCGAAGCGAGGTCGTGGCATGACCATGCACACTCTGTCCGTGCTCGTGGAGAACAAGCCCGGCGTCCTCGCCCGGGTGTCCGGCCTGTTCTCCCGCCGCGGTTTCAACATCGACAGCCTCGCCGTCGGCGAGACCGAGAACCCGGACGTCTCCCGGATCACCATCGTGGTGAACGCGGACTCGTCCCCGCTGGAGCAGGTCACCAAGCAGCTCAACAAGCTGGTCAACGTACTCAAGATCGTTGAATTGGATCCGCAGGTCTCGGTCGCCCGGGAGTTGCTGCTGGTCAAGGTCCGCGCCGACCGGGCCGCCCGGTCCCAGGTGCTGGAGACCGTCAACCTGTTCCGGGCCCGGGTGGTGGACGTCGCACCGGACACGCTGACCATCGAGGCCACCGGCACGCCGGACAAGCTCGACGCGCTGCTGCGCGACCTCGAGCCCTTCGGCATCAAGGAAATGGTCCAGTCCGGGCTGGTGGCCATCGGGCGCGGCTCGCGTTCGATCACCGCCGGTCCCGCGCTGCGGGCCGCCTGACCCATCCGCAAAGACCACGACGGGCACTCAGGCCGTCGTACGAAAGGGAAGTTCTCATGAGCGTTGAGGTGTACTACGACGACGATGCCGACCTCGGCCTGATCCAGGCCAAGAAGGTCGCGGTGATCGGCTACGGCAGCCAGGGTCACGCCCACGCGCTGTCGCTGCGTGATTCCGGCGTCGACGTGGTGATCGGTCTGCCGGAGGGCTCGAAGAGCCGTCCCAAGGCCGAGGAGCAGGGCCTTCGGGTGCTCACGCCGGCCGAGGCCTCGGCCGAGGCGGACGTGATCATGGTGCTTGCGCCGGACACCGCCCAGCGCAAGATCTACGCCGAGTCGATCGAGCCGCACCTGGCCCCCGGCAAGGCGATCTTCTTCGGCCACGGTTTCAACATCCGGTACGGCCTGATCAAGCCGCCGGCCGAGGTGGACGTCGCCATGGTCGCCCCCAAGGGCCCCGGCCACCTGGTGCGTCGCCAGTACGTCGACGGCAAGGGCGTGCCCTGTCTGGTCGCCGTCGAGCAGGACGCCACCGGCACCGCGTTCGCCCTCGCCCTCGCGTACGCCAAGGGAATCGGCGGCACCCGGGCCGGCGCGATCAAGACCACCTTCACCGAGGAGACCGAGACCGACCTCTTCGGCGAGCAGGCGGTGCTCTGCGGCGGCGCGTCGGCACTGGTGCAGACCGGTTTCGAGGTGCTCACCGAGGCGGGCTACGCCCCGGAGGTCGCCTACTTCGAGTGCCTGCACGAGCTGAAGCTGATCGTCGACCTGATGTACGAGGGCGGCATCGCGAAGATGCGGTACAGCATCTCCGACACCGCCGAGTACGGCGACCTCTCCCGGGGCTCCCGCATCATCGACTCCCGGGTCAAGGACGAGATGCGCAAGATCCTGGGCGAGATCCAGTCCGGCGAGTTCGCCCGCGAGTGGGTCGCCGAGGACGAGGCCGGCCGCCCCAACTTCACCAAGTGGCAGGCCGAGGGCGCGGCGCACCCGATCGAGGAGACCGGTCGGAAGCTGCGCGGCATGATGAGCTGGGTCGACCGCCCGATCACCGAAACCGCCTGACCCACCCCGAGGCCCCGGACGCGCGCTCTCCCCAGCGCGCGCCCGGGGCCCGGCCCTGCCCGCGCCCTGCCCGCGCCTGCCCTCGTCGATCTTGCACTTTCGGATGGCAATTTGTGGCGGTTAGCCCTATATGTTGCAGCGGAAAGTGCAAGATCGCCGCACCGGCTGCCCAACCTCGTCGATCATGGAGTCGTGGTGCCTGTTTTGCCCATCCGTGGAGGCGTTGTTCACCACCACAACTCCATGATCGACGTGGCGGGACGAGGGTGTCGGGGTGGCGCGGGGGTGACGGGGTTTCTTGTTGGTGCGACGGGGTGGGATGGAGGAGGGGGCGGGGCATGATCTGTTCTCGGCATACGCCGTTGGGCATGAGGTCGCGGGGGTGGGTGGGGTTTCGGGGTGGTGAACGGTTGATGTCGGTCGCTTGTCCGGGCGTGTGAGGGCACTCACCCCGCAGACCGGAACACGCCGGCCAGCGCGGCCCCTACGATCGCGGGTAGGTGCGCTGAGCCGGCACCTGACGGCCACGGCACGGATCAGCACGGGGTGCAGTGCGGCGCCCCGCCACCCGCGCCGATCGCAAACACGACCTCTACGAGGACCGATGAATCCTGTCGTACTGATCGCCGAAGAACTCGCCCCCGCCGCCATCGAGGTGCTCGCCCACGACTTCGACGTCCGTCACGTCGACGGCACCGACCGTCCGGCCCTGCTCTCGGCGCTCTCCGAGGCCGACGCCGTCATCGTGCGCAGCGCGACCCAGATCGACGCCGAGGCGGTCGCCGCCGCGCCGCGACTCAAGGTGGTCGCCCGCGCGGGCGTCGGGCTCGACAACGTCGAGGTGCCGGCGGCCACCGCGCGGGGCGTGATGGTCGTCAACGCACCCACCTCGAACATCGTCTCCGCCGCCGAGCAGGCCGTCGCACTGCTGCTCGCCGTCGCCCGCAACACCGCCAGCGCCAGCGCGGCGCTCAAGGCGGGCGAGTGGAAGCGGTCCAAGTACACGGGCGTCGAGGTGCAGGGCAAGACCGTCGGTGTGGTCGGGCTCGGCCGCATCGGGGTGCTCTTCGCGCAGCGCATCGCCGCGTTCGGCACCCGGCTGATCGCGTACGACCCGTACATCCAGCCGGCTCGGGCGGCGCAGCTCGGCGTACGGCTGGTCGGCCTGGAGGAGTTGCTGCGCGAGAGCGACTTCATCTCGATCCACCTGCCGAAGACCCCGGAGACGGTCGGTCTGATCGGCGAGAAGGAGTTGGCGCTCGTCAAGCCCAGCGTCCGCATCGTGAACGCCGCCCGCGGTGGCCTGGTCGACGAGCAGGCGCTCGCCGATGCCATCGCCGAGGGGCGGGTCGCCGGCGCCGGCGTCGACGTGTACTCCAAGGAGCCCTGCACCTCCTCGCCGCTGTTCGCGTTCGACAACGTGGTGGCCACCCCGCACCTGGGCGCCTCGACCCACGAGGCGCAGGACAAGGCCGGTCTGGCGGTTGCCAAGAGCGTGAAGCTGGCGCTGCAGGGCGAGTTCGTGCCGGACGCCGTCAACGTCCAGGCCGGCGGCGTGGTCGCCGAGGACGTCCGTCCGCTGCTGCCGCTGGCCGAGAAGCTGGGGCGGGCCTTCACCGCCGTCGCCGGTGGGGTCGCGGCCAACGTCACCGTCGAGGTTCGCGGTGAGGTCGTCGGCCACGACGTGTCGGTGCTCAAGCTGGCCGCGACGAAGGGCCTGTTCAGCTCGGTGGTCGAGGATCAGGTCACCTACGTCAACGCTCCGCACCTGGCCGCCGAGCGCGGCGTCGAGGTCACTCTGGACAGTCAGGTCGAGACCGCCGACCAGCCTCTCCTGGTCACGGTGCGCGGTGCCCTGCCGGACGGCCGGGCGGTGAGCGTCTCCGGGACGGTCACCCACGCGGGCAGCCGTGACGTCCCGCGGCTGACCGAGGTGGACGGCTTCGACGTGGAGATCGCCGCGGAGGGCATCCTGCTGTTCCTGCGGTACGCGGACCGCCCGGGCGTCGTCGGCACCGTCGGTACGCTGCTCGGCGAGTCGGGCATCAACATCGCCGCGATGCAGGTGGCCCGGCGCGAGGCGGGCGGCGAGACGTTGATGACCCTCACCGTCGACCAGGCGCTCGGCGCCGATCTGCTGACCTCGGCGGCCGACTCGATCGGCGCGACCGCCGCCAGCGCGGCTGACCTGCGCGACGAGTAGCGAGCGGCCGCCACGCGACAGGTGGCGGCACTGACGACAGCACCACGGGGGGCCCGGCGACAGCGCCGGGCCCCTTCGTCGTACGCCGGGAGGTGTTCCGCCCCGGGAGCGGTCAGTTCGGCAACCGGACCGGGGGCGGGTAGACCGAACCGTCCTGGGGGTCGAAGAGCATCAGCCCGTGCTCGCCGGCCAGCCGCTCGATGTCGAGCAGCACCTGGTCCGGGCAGGTCGGGTGCAGGTTCAGCTCGACGTGATCGTGGGCGGCGTGCAGCGGCGCGACCGCCCACGGGCTGTCCGGGCCGGGGTGACGGTCCGGATAGGACGCGGTGATCGCCCGGTAGAAGCCGACGACGCGCGGGTCCGGGTATCGGTCCACGTGCCGCCCCTGCCGGCAACCGTCGACCGCTACCCGCACGTCCTCGGGCGTCGCCCCGTCCTCCAGGGCCCACACACTCAGATCGAAACTCACGGCGGACAGCGTGCCATCCGTCGTTCACCATGTCGAAACTGCCTCGCCGCAGGCCAATCGCCGAACTCGTGCGGGTGGCGTCCGAAGGCGTCCGCTGTGGAGACTCTTGCGTCGAGTTGCGTCGATTCGCTAGCGTACGACTGCGGTTACTGGCCGCCAGGCCGTGGCGCCGGCCCGTCTTCGGGTGGCGCGGCCGACGTCCGGCCCGACCGGTTCCGCACCCCTCGATTGTGCGAGCCACGCGCACTCGTCGCTGATCGGCCCCCACAGCCGTTGCCGAGGCCGTGGGGGCCGATCGCAATCCAGGCGCTCTGCGGGTCACCCCTTCTGACGTGCGACCCGGCTATGATCGGCCGCCGTGACAAGCGCCCAGTTGTTCAATGGCGGTGGCCTCCGGGTCGCCCGGCTGCGGCGACCCGCGCCGCCACGACGAGCCCTGCGGTCGACCCGGCTCCTCGCGGCCCTGGTGGCCGTGCTCGTGCTGGCCGGCTGTTCGCCCGATCCGAACGGCTCGCCTGTTTCGCGCGACTCGTCGTCGGCTCCGGGGACCACCGAGCCGCGGTCGACGAGTGGGCTGGGCCCGGCCGGGGGCCGGCAACCCGGCACGGTCAGCGCGGACGAGGCCCAACGCCGCCGTTTCGCGGCGGCGGCCACCCTCCTGAAGAGCAAACCGGGGGTCCTCGGAATCCTGGTACGGGACCGGCGCACCGGCACTTCCTGGCGGGCGGGGACCACCGACCATCCGATCTGGACGGCCTCCACCATCAAGCTCGCGATGGCCGTCGGGCTGCTGGAGCGCTCACGTGCGGGCGAGATCACGCTCGACAGCGTCGCGCGTCGACAGATCGCCGACATGCTGAACTTCTCCTCCGACGACGCGGCAACCGCTCTCTGGAACCGCTACGGCCGGGACGGACAGCTCAAACGCTTCCAACAGCGCTACGGCATGACCGGGCTGACCACCGTCGCCGGTTACGCGCGCTTCTGGGGCCACCTCAAGTGCACGGCGGAGGATCTGCAGCGGTTGATGTCGTACGTGCTGGACGACCTCGACCCGACCGACCGGGCCTACCTCGTCGGCGCGATGCGTTCGGTCGGCTCGATCCAGCGTTGGGGGGTCTGGGCGGCCGGCAGCGACAAGCATCCCGGCACCAAGGACGGCTGGTCGATCGAGCCGGACCCGGGCGGGGAGCACTGGGTCACCAACACCGTGGGGTTCGCCGGGGACGACCAGCGTTACGTCGTCGCCATCATGTACCAACTGCCACCCGGCAAGGGGATCGATGTGGGGGTGCACACGGTGAGCGATCTGGTCGCCACCGTCTTCGGGGCACGGACCCCGGCGCGGGTGACCGTGCCGGACCCCAGCACGGGACGCTAGCGGGAGAGCCCTCAGCGCCGGTGGGCGAAGAGCGCCCGATACTCGGAGCCACCCCGGAACCAGGCCAGGCCGGTGGGGCCAGCGGCGTAGAGCGCGGTGGCGTACGCGTCGGCGACCGTCAGGTCCGGGCCGACGACGGTCGCGGCGACGAGGTGGTTGGCCGGCTCACCGGTGTGCGGGTCGACGACGTGTCCCCGCCGTCCGGACACCCCGGAGGTGCCGACCGCGCCCGAGGTCATCTCCAGCATCAGTGGCGCGCGGTCCGGCGCCGTCGGGTGGTGTACCGCGACCCGCCACGGTCCGCCGTGCGGCGCACGGCCCCGGACCACGAGGTCGGCGCCGGTGAGTACGGCGTAGTCGTGCACGCCCGCCGCGCGCAGCCGGGCGGCGACGCGTTCCACGGCCCAGCCGCCCAGCAGGCCGCCCGGGTCGAAGCCGCCGGGCACCGCCCAGGCGTCGAACCAGCCGTCGGTGGCGGCGCGCATGGCCGTGCAGCGGTCCACCAGGTCGGCCAGCGGGGCGTACGACCCGGGGCTGATCTCGCCCCGACGCAGCCTGGAGACCAGGCTCTCCGGGCGGTTCGGGCTGTAGGTCAGGTCGATTGCGCGCAGTTCGGCGACGCTGTCCCGCAGCGCCTCGCCGACGCCCCGGCGGCCGAGCCGCTCGGGGGCGTTGAGCAGCAGGGTGTACTCCGCCGTGGCGGTGCGGACGGTGTGCTGCACGGCGATGCGGCCCTGGGTGGCGGCGGCCGGGTCGAACCGGCGACGGCGGCTGCCGAGGCGGAGGTCGGGCCGGCGGTGCCGGAACGCCGACAGGTCCGGCCAGCGGGTCCGCGGCTGCTCGTCGATGCGCATGGCGTCTGCCCCCTCGCAGTTGACGTCGCGTCGTCACGACCACCGTTCGCGGGCCCCCTGACCCGCTGTCCCTCACCGTAGGCAGCGCACATGATCGCTACATGAATCCCAGCTGAGAGCCTGCTGTGCATCCTCTCGTCTCAGATTCTGGAAGCTTCGTACCGGGAGTCGGGACGGCGACGTACCGTTGCCGGACAGGGCAGTCGAGCGTGGGGAGAGCGGGCGTGGCGCGGATCGCGGTGGTGGCCGGGGACGGCATCGGGCCCGAGGTGGTCGCGCAGGCCCGCAAGGTCCTCGACGCGGTGCTTCCCGGTGTGCAGGCGACCGAGTACGACCTCGGCGCCGCCCGCTGGCACCGTACCGGAGAGGTCCTGCCCGACTCGGTGCTGACCGAGCTGGCCGGGCACGACGCGATCCTGCTCGGCGCGGTGGGTGACCCCACGGTGCCGCCGGGTGTCCTGGAGCGCGGACTGCTGCTCAAGCTCCGGTTCGCCTTCGACCAGTACGTCAACCTGCGCCCCTCGCGGCTCTGGCCCGGCGTCGCCGGTCCGCTTGGCAACGTGAAGCCGGGCGAGGTCGACCTGGTGGTGGTCCGCGAGGGCACCGAGGGGCTGTACGCCGGCGCGGGCGGGACGTTGCACCGCGACACGCCCGCCGAGGTCGCCACGGAGGAGAGCCTCAACACCCGGCACGGCGTGGAGCGGGTGATCCGTGACGCGTTCGCCCGGGCCGGTCGTCGGGAGCGGCGCAAGGTCACGCTGGTGCACAAGACCAACGTGCTGACCCACGCCGGGTCGCTGTGGTCGCGCGCCTTCGCGGCGGTCGCCGCCGAGCACCCGGACGTCGCCACGGAATACCAGCACGTCGACGCGGCCGCGATGTTCCTGGTGACCCAGCCGCAGCGCTACGACGTGGTGGTCACCGACAACCTCTTCGGCGACATCCTCACCGACATCGCCGCCGCCGTCACCGGCGGAATCGGGCTGGCCGCCAGTGGCTGCATCAACCCCGAGGGCGCGTACCCCTCGATGTTCGAGCCGGTGCACGGCTCGGCACCGGACATCGCCGGGCAGGGCGTCGCGGACCCGGTGGCCGCGGTGCTCTCCGTGGCGCTGCTGCTGGAGCAGCTCGGGCACGCCGAGGCGGCGGCCCGGGTCGACGCGGCGGTCGCCGCCGAGTTGGCCGGCCGTACCCCGGGCGTGACGCTGCGCACCGCCGAGGTCGGCGACCGGCTCGCCGCCCACGCCGTAGCCTGACCGCCCGGGCCGCATCGCGGCCGGGGCGGTCTTCGCCTGTCCGGGCAGTCCACCCGGTCCCGAGCGGCGCTACCTTCTGAACGGTCGTTCGGGGTAAGTTTCTGGCACAGCCATGTCGGTGTGCGATCCCGCATGCCGTTGTCCCGCAGGGAGGTCAGCGCGATGAGCGGTGGTGACAAGCTCGACTTCGAGATCCGTCCGAATCCCGCGCCGGTATCCGCCGCCGACCGGGCTGCCCTGCTGGCCAACCCGGGGTTCGGCCGAGTCTTCACCGACCACATGGTCACCGTCCGGTACGCCGACGGCAAGGGCTGGTACGACGCCCGGGTGGAGGCGCGGGCGCCGATCCCGATGGACCCGGCCAGCGCGGTGCTGCACTACGCGCAGGAGATCTTCGAAGGGCTGAAGGCCTACCGGACGGCCGACGGTGGCGTGACGATGTTCCGGCCGGACGCCAACGCCGCCCGCTTCGTCGACTCGGCCAAGCGCATGGCGATGCCGGCGTTGCCGCCCGAGGTGTTCGTCGACTCGCTGCACAAGATCATCGAGATCGACCGGGAGTGGATCCCGACCGGCGAGGACGGCAGTCTCTACCTGCGGCCGTTCATGTTCGCCAGCGAGGTCTTCCTCGGCGTCCGCCCGGCCAACGAATACCTGTACATGGTGATCGCCTCGCCGGTCGGCGCGTACTTCACCGGTGGCGTCAAGCCGGTCACGGTCTGGGTCTCGCCGGACTACACCCGGGCGGCGCCCGGCGGCACCGGCGCGGCCAAGTGCGGCGGCAACTACGCCACGTCGCTGGCGGCCCAGGCGGAGGCCATCGAGGCGGGCTGCGACCAGGTGGTCTTCCTCGACGCCGTGGAGCGCCGCTTCGTCGACGAGTTGGGCGGCATGAACGTCTTCTTCGTCTACGACGACGACACGGTGGTCACCCCGCCGCTGACCGGCACGATCCTGCCGGGCATCACCCGCGACGCGATCATCACGCTGGCCGGCAAGGCGGGGCACC
Source organism: Micromonospora sp. CA-246542 (assembly GCF_050942905.1). Taxonomy (NCBI): domain Bacteria; kingdom Bacillati; phylum Actinomycetota; class Actinomycetes; order Micromonosporales; family Micromonosporaceae; genus Micromonospora; species Micromonospora sp. CA-246542. The sequence goes on from NZ_CP192040.1 coordinate 1,442,626, forward strand.
AGGTGCAGGAGCGGCCGGTCTCGTTCGCCGACTGGCAGGCCGACGCGGCCAGCGGTCGGCTGCGCGAGGTCTTCGCCTGCGGCACCGCCGCGGTGATCACCCCGATCGGCGGGGTGCGCTTCCCCGACGGCGAGTTCCTGATCGGTGGCGGCGAGCCCGGCCGGGTCACCATGTCGCTGCGTCAGCAGTTGGTCGACATCCAGCGTGGCAAGGCCGCCGACCCGCACGGTTGGGTGCACCAGGTCCTCTGACGTCCGTCGGGCGACCGGCCCGTCGAACGGGCCGGTCGGCCGCGTCCTACCCCTCGTCGAGCAGGTGGTCGCGCAGGGCGGCGAGCTGCTTGTCGGTCACCCCGGCATGGCGCAGGTACGCCTCGATCGAGCCGTGCCCCTCGCGCAGCTCGTCAAGGAACATCTGCATGGCCTCGGCGGGCGACGCCAGGAACGGCGCCGGCACCTCCGCGCCGTCCGGCATGGTGGCGGCCAGCCAGGCGCTGAACCGGGCCGACGCCTCGCTGCTCAGCGCGTAGTCGGCGGTGATGTCCGCGTCGTCGACGCCCAGCACGGCGAGCGTCAGGGCGCACACGATGCCGGTACGGTCCTTGCCGGCCACACAGTGCACGACGACCGGGGCGTTCGCCGAGTCGGCGATCAGCCCGATCGCCTCGCCCAGGCCCGCGGTGCCGGTCTGGGCCAGGTCGGCGTAGCGGTCGGCGAGGTAGCGCGCCAGGTCGGTGCCCTCTTCGTGCGGCGTCAGCGACCAGTCCTCGTGCTCCGGGTGGATGTGCCGGTACGTCAGCCCCTGGTAGGCCGGCACCCGACCGTCGCGCTCCACCTCGGTGGGGCGGCGCAGGTCGACGACGGTGCGGATGCCGATCGCGGCGAACGCGTCGCGGTCCTGCTCGTCGAGCCGGTGCAGGGAGTCGGAGCGGTAGAGGCGACCACGGCGTACGGTGCGGCCGTCGTGGCCGAGGTAGCCGCCGACGTCGCGGAAGTTGAAGGTCGCGGGCAGCGTGATGTGACGTTCGTCGTCGATGGCGTCCACGTGCACACGGTAACGGCCGGTGGGCTCATGTCCCACCGGCCGTCGGGTCGGATCGGTCAGCGCGCGGTGCCCGGGGGGAGCGCGCCGTACGTCTCGTCGTAGTAGCCGCCGAGCTGGTCCCGGTACGCCGGGTCGCTGTGGCTGGCCTCGTCGTACTCCGGGGCGGCCTTGATCTGGTCGCGGGTGCGGTCGACGGAGACGGTGCGCTGGTCGTGGTCGACCAGGTTGACCGTGCCGGCGGGCAGCATCACCTTCTTGCCGAAGACCCACGGCCCGGTGTCCACGACCAGGTAGCTGCCGCCGACCTCGTGGCTGGCGCTGTCGATCTTGCCGACACCGCCGTCGCTGGCCTCGACCTTGTAGCCGACCAGGTCGGCGTCGGCCACGCCGGCGGTGTCGCGGTAGCGCCACGGGTCGAACGTGCCGGCCGGCGCGCCGCCGGCCACGGCGCCCTGGTCGCCGCCGCGCAGCGGGTCCGGCCCGGCGTGGGCGGTGTGCGGGTCGATCCTGTCCATGCCGTTCGCTCCTGACTGTCGCCGACGTGGGCTGTCTTGCTGCCCCCTGGGGAGCTACCCGGCGGCGGGGGCCCGGAAACGGCGACCGAGCCCAGGCGCAGGCCGGTCCGGGTCGCACGCGGCGCCTCAGGACAGGGCGGCCTCGGCGTCCAGCGTGACCGCCGCCGCGTGGACGACGGCGGAGATCCGCAACGCCTCGTGCACCTGTTCCCGGGGTACGTCACGACGGCGCAGCGCCTTCTCCTGCGTCCGGAGGCAGATCTCGCAGCCGATGATCGCGGAGACGCCGAGGCACCACAGCTTGAAGTCGCTCTTGTCCACGCCGGGACGGGCGACGAGCCGCATGCGGAGGCGGGCCGGTATCGAGGCGTACTCCTCGTCGCCCAGGAGATGCGTGCCGCGGTAGTAGATGTTGGTCATCGCCATGACGGCCGCCGCGCCCTTGGCCGCCTCGACGCCGTCCGGCCCGAGGTGGTCGAGCGCCTCGGCGGCGATCTCGCGAAGTACCAGCGGGTTGCGCGCGGCCACCGCGCAGGCCAGCGCCGTGCCCCACGTCCGCGCCGGGGTCAGCGTCGACGCGCCGATCGTCGAGTCGAGGTTGTGCGCGATGTCCGTGGCGTACGCGGGCAGGGCCGCCCGGATCGTGTCCAGTCCCACGGGTCAGCCCTCGGCGGGTGGGGCATCGGTATCGAGCGACACGGTGAGCACGGGGCCTCCTTGTGGGCGGGATGTCCCACCATATGGATTGTCTCTCCCAAAAGCGGAAGCGGGTGGCAGAGTAGCGATCGTGACCTGCACCGCCCTGATTATTGCGACCTAGCGCGCCGGCTCTCCCCTCCGCCGAGCGCGCAGACCTCCCGCATCCCGCGGGGGGTCTTTTTGTTGCTCCGAGAAAGGATCCTGATGACGTTCCAGGTCTTCGACACGACGTTGCGAGACGGCGCCCAGCGCGAGGGGCTCACCTACTCGGTGGTCGACAAGCTGGCGGTGGCCCGGCTGCTCGACGAGTTCGGCGTCGGGTTCATCGAGGGCGGCTGGCCGGGCGCGGTGCCCAAGGACACCGAGTTCTTCCGCCGCGCCCGCACCGAGCTGACCCTGCGTCACGCCGTGCTGGTGGCGTTCGGCGCCACCCGCAAGGCCGGTGTCGCGGTGGCCGACGACCCTCAGGTGCGCGGCCTGCTGGACGCGCAGACCACGGCGGTCGCCCTCGTCGCCAAGGCCGACATCCGCCATGTCGAGCGCGCGTTGCGCACCACCGGTGCGGAGAACCTGGCGATGATCCACGACACCGTCACCCACCTGGTCGCCGAGGGACGCCGGGTGTTCGTCGACGGTGAGCACTTCTTCGACGGCTACCGCCACGACCCCGCGTACGGCGCCGCCGTGGTGCAGACCGCGCTCGCCGCGGGCGCCGAGCGGATGGTCCTCTGCGACACCAACGGCGGGATGCTGCCGTCCCAGGTGACCGCCGTGATCAACGACCTGACCGACCGGCTCGGGGTCGACGCCGCGCTGTTCGGCATGCACGCCCAGAACGACACGGCCTGCGCGGTTGCCAACACGATCGCCGCCGTCGAGGCGGGCGTCCGTCACGTGCAGGGCACCGCCAACGGGTACGGCGAACGCCCCGGCAACGCCGACATCTTCGCGGTCGTCGCCAACCTCCAGCTCAAGCTCGGCATGCCCGTCCTACCGGACGGCTGCCTGGCGCAGATGGTGCGGGTCTCGCACGCCATCGCCGAGATCGCCAACATCGCCCCCGACACCCACCAGGCGTACGCCGGGGCCGCCGCCTTCGCCCACAAGGCGGGGCTGCACGCGAGCGCGATCAAGGTCGACCCGTTGCTCTACAACCACGTGGACCCGTCGGTGGTGGGCAACGACATGCGGATCCTGGTGACCGAGATGGCCGGCCGGGCCAGCGTCGAGCTCAAGAGCCGTGAGCTCGGCCTGGACCTGGCCGACCGTCCGGAGGCGCTGACCCGGGTCACCAAGCGCGTCAAGGAGTTGGAGGCCGGAGGTTGGTCCTTCGAGGCAGCCGACGCCTCGTTCGAGCTGCTCGTCCGCTCCGAACTCCCGGAGGGCGGCCCGGCGCGGCCGTTCACCCTCGAGTCGTACCGGGTGCTGGTCGAGCACCGTGAGGACGGCGCGGTCGTCTCCGAGGCGACCGTGAAGATCCGGGTACGCGGCGAGCGGGTGATCGCCACGGCGGAGGGCAACGGCCCCGTCAACGCGCTGGACGAGGCGCTGCGGGTCGGGTTGGCCCGGCACTATCCGCAGTTGCGCGACTTCGAGCTGGCCGACTACAAGGTGCGCATCCTGGAGGGCAGCCACGGCACGGGCGCGGTGACGCGGGTGTTGCTGGAGACGGCCAACGGCACCGGCCGGGACTGGACGACGGTGGGCGTACACCCCAACGTCGTCGAGGCGAGCTGGCACGCCCTGGTAGACGCCCTCACCTACGGCCTGGCCCCCACCCCGGTCTAACCCCACCCGTCCCTCGCGATCTTGCACTTTGTGTCGACGAGACGTGGCTTTTGTTGCTGATGCGGCGACAGAAAGTGCAAGATCGGCGGGGTCAGGGGGCGGGGAGACGAAGGGTGGCCAGGACCGGGCGGTGGTCGGACTTGGGGAGGGGGAGCACCTTTAGCTCGTTGACGGCTATGCGGCGGTCGACGAGGACGTGGTCGATCGTGACTGGGGGGATCAGGTCGCCGTCGTACGGGCCCCACGTGCCGGTCAGCCCCTTGCCGGTGGCGTCGGCGGCGTCGACGTAGCCGGTGCGCAGCAGCGCCCTCAATGGACCGTGGTCGAGGGTGGCGTTGAAGTCCCCGGCGAGGATCCGCAGCTCACCGTCGGGCGTCGCGGGTGGTTGGGCGGTCAGGTCGGTACGCCACGCCTCCACCTGGTCCAGCGCGGACGGCGCCGACGGGTGGGCCGACTCGACACGGACCGGTGGCGCCCCGGGAACGGCCACGGTGCCGTACGCCTGGCTGAACCCCCAGCCGCCCTGGCCCCGGTTGTGCCTGATGCCGACGTCGCTGATCGGCCAGCGCGAGTAGAGCCCGGAGCCGGGCGTGCCGTCCTGCGCGTTGAGCTGGCGGTGGGGGAGCAGCCGGTCGAGGCCGAGCCGGTCCAGCGCGGCCTGCGCGTCGGGCGTGAACTCCTGCACGGCGAGCACGTCGACCCGGTGCCGCCGGACCAGCTCCACGAGCGCCGACGCGTCGGCGGCCCCGGCGAGCAGGTTCGCGGTGAGCAGCCGGATCGTCGGGCCGGTAGCCGTCGGCTGCGGCGCGGCCAGCGCCCGGGGCGCGACCACGCCGAGTAGCGCCACCACGGCCAGGGCCGCGACCGCCGCCGGCCACCAGCGCCGCAGGGCGACGCTGAGCCCGAGTGCCAGCACGCTCACTCCGGCGACGTACGGGGTGAAGGCGAGCGCCTGCACCAGCGGTCCCCGGTCCAGCCCGGCCAGACGTACGGCGGCCCAGGCGGCCGTGGGCCCGACGACCACCCAGCAGAGGGCGGTGCGGATCAGACGTCGGCGCGTCGGCGCGGGCAGGTCGGCGGTGACGATCATGGCGCTCAGCCTAACCGGGGTCGCGGTCGAGCGATTTCGTGAATGGTTCTCCGTTCACCTTTCACAATTATCTGACGGCTGCATGACAGGCCGATAATGCGAGATCAACTATTGACCTGCGGCTTTTCGCGGTGCTACGTTCCATCTGGTTGAAACGACGCAACTCTGAGTAGTAATCCCAGCTCAGAGCCGGTGAAACTCACCGAGTAATCAGCCGTCCAATTCATTGTTGGCAGTTATCCGTCCCGCCCCGCGGGTCGGCCGAATTCGCACGGTCACACAAGGGGGACCTGTCATGAGTACATCCTTCCGACGTAAGGCGGCAGCGATCGGGTTCGCGGTCGCGGCACTCACCCTGGCGGGTGGGGGCATCGCCGTCGCCCAGCCGTCGGCGAAGGCGCCGCAGGCGGCCGTCCAGCCGGCGGCGAAGCGGGTAGGCGACCAGCCGCCGGTCACGGCCGAGTCGGCACGGTCGGCCAAGGCCGCGCTGAAGGCTGGCGACGCCAGCACCCTGGCGACGGCCACCTACTACACCGTCGTCAACGCCAACGGCACCAAGGTCCGCGGCACCGGCACGCTCATCAAGTACGGCGCCGGCCAGTACGAGGTGCAGTTCGGCGTGAACGTCTCGACCGGCGCCTACCTGGCGACCATCTCGAGCGCCAACTCCTGCTGCGTCCCTCCCCCCGGCGAGGTCTCGGTCGCCCCGCGGCTGGGCACACCGAACGCGGTCTTCGTCCAGACCTTCAACTCGTCCGGCGTGCCGGCCGACCTGGGCTTCACGCTGCTCACGCACACCTTCTGAGCGAGGTGACACGGCCCGGCCCCCGCGCACCCGCGCGGGGGCCGGATCACGTGTCGGGCCCTCGACCGGCGTGCCCTCCTGGTCGCCCCCGTGGGTGATTCGACCCCGTGCGGCCGGCTCGCGTGGCTCGTCACTCTTTCGCGCGGCTCATGCCCGTTGCGGGTGCTCCCGGCCGGTCCGGCCCGCACAATCCCACGTTTGCCGGGGGTCCCGGCCGGGAAGCAAGCACCGTGACGGACATCTCGGACACCCTGGCCAGCATGCCCACCTCGGTCGATCCCGAGCCGACCGGCGCCGACCTGGAACAGACCCTCTTCGAGGTCAAACGCGTGATCGTCGGGCAGGATCGGCTCGTCGAGCGTCTGCTCACCGCACTGCTCGCCAACGGGCACTGCCTCCTGGAGGGCGTGCCCGGCGTGGCCAAGACCCTCGCCGCGCAGACCCTCGCGACCGTGGTCGGCGGCACCTTCTCCCGGATCCAGTTCACCCCGGACCTGGTCCCCTCCGACATCGTCGGCACGCGGATCTACCGGGCCTCGAAGGAGACCTTCGACATCGAGCTCGGCCCGATCATGGCCAACCTGGTGCTGGCCGACGAGATCAACCGGGCGCCCGCCAAGGTCCAGTCGGCGTTGCTGGAGGCGATGGCCGAACGGCAGGTCTCCATCGGCGGGCGCAGTTGGCCCGTACCGGTGCCGTTCCTGGTGCTGGCCACCCAGAACCCGATCGAGTCCGAAGGGGTCTACCAGCTCCCCGAGGCGCAGCGCGACCGGTTCCTCATGAAGGTGGTCGTCGACTACCCGAGCGACGCCGACGAACTGGCGATCCTCTACCGGATGAGCAGCGACCGGCCCAGCGCGCGCCAGGTGCTCGACCCGCAACGACTGCGACACCTCCAGGGGCTCGCCGAGCGGATCTTCGTCCACCACGCACTGGCCGAGTACGTGGTCCGGCTGATCCTCGCCACCCGCGACCCGGGCCGGTTCGGCCTGGCGGAGATCGCGCCGCTGCTCGCGTACGGTGCCAGCCCCCGGGCCACGCTGGGCCTGGTCGCCGCAGCCCGGGCGCAGGCGCTGTTGCGCGGGCGGGAGTACGTGCTGCCCGAGGACGTCCGGGAGTTGGCGGTGGACGTCCTGTCCCACCGACTGGTGCTCTCCTTCGACGCCGTGGCCGACGGGGTCTCGGCGGAGAGCATCGTCCGGCGGCTCGTGGAGGCGGTGCCCCCGCCCCGGGTGGGCACCGGGCACCACCAGCAGACCGCCGACCTGGCGACGGCATGAGACGCGCCGCCCGTGCGTCGGTGAGCACGGCATCCGATCCCGGCCTGGCCGAGCTGACCCCCGACCAGCGTCTGCGCCGACTCGAACTGACCGTCACCCGGCGACTCGACGGACTGCTGCACGGTCAGTACCGGGGCCTGCTGCCCGGGCCGGGTAGCGAACCCGCCGGCAGCAGGGAGTACCGGCCGGGGGAGGACGAGGTCCGCCGGATGGACTGGGCGGTGACGGCCAGGACCGCGGTGCCGCACGTCCGCCAGGTCGACGCCGACCGGGAACTGACCACCTGGCTGCTCGTCGACTCCAGCGCCAGCATGGAGTTCGGCACCGCCGAGCTGGACAAACGGGAGCTGGCGGTGACCGCGGTGGCGGCCGTCGGCTTCCTGACCGCCGGCGTCGGCAACCGGTTGGGCGCCCAGGTGTTGGGCGCCGACGGGATGCGACGCTTCCCGGCCCGCTGCGGGCGTACCCATCTGCTCGGTCTGCTGCGGGCGTTGCTCGCGGCCCCCCGTGCCAGCGCGCCCACCCGTGGGCCGGGGCAACGGTCGACCGCGCCGGCTCCGGAGCTGGCCGACGGGCTCGACGCGTTGCAGCGGGTGGCCAACCAGCGTGGACTCGTGGTGGTGGTCTCCGACTTCCTCGACGGCCTTCCGGACGACCCCGCCGATCCGCCGCCCTGGGAGCGGACCCTGCGCCGGCTGTCCGCGCGCCACCAGGTGCTGGCAATCGAGGTGACCGACCCCCGTGAGCTGGAACTGCCCGACGTCGGCCTGATCACGCTCGTCGACCCGGAGACCGGCCGTCGCCGCGAGGTGTGCACATCGGACCGTCGCCTGCGGGAGCGCTACGCCGCGGCCGCCGCCGCCCAGCGGGATCAGGTCCGAGCGGCGTTGCGCCGCAGTGGTGCGACACACCTGGGGCTGCGTACCGACCGCGACGTCAGCGCGGACATCGTCCGCCACGTGCACGCCCAGCGACGGATGGCCGCCGCGCCGGCCGGGGCCGCCCGGGAGGTGCCGCGTGAGCTGGGAGTCCCCGCTGCGGCTCTGGCTGCTGGTGGGCGTGCTCGCGCTTGTCGTCGCGTACCTGGTGGTGCAGCGCGGACGCGCCCGCTACGCCGTCCGCTTCACCAACCTGCGGCTGCTGGACCGGGTGGCGCCCGAACGGCCGGCCTGGCGTCGGCACGTACCCGCCGGGCTGTTCCTGGCCATGCTGGCATTGCTGGTGGTCGGCTTCGCCCGGCCCACCGCCGAGGTCCGGGTGCCCCGCGAGCGGGCCACCGTGATGGTGGCCGTAGACGTGTCCACCTCGATGCTCGCCACCGACGTCGAGCCGGACCGGCTGGCGGCGGCCAAGCAGGCGGCCCGACGGTTCGTCGAGGGCCTGCCCGACGAGTTCAACGTGGGGCTCGTCGCGTTCGCCGGCAGCGCCGCCGTCCTGGTGCCACCGGGCACCGACCGGGACGCCCTCGACGAGGGCATCGGCCGGCTGGCCGAGGGGGTGACCGGGGTCCAGGGCACCGCGATCGGTGAGGCCATCAACACCTCGCTCGGAGCGGTCAAGAGCCTGGACAGCGAGGCCGCGAAGGAACCACCGCCGGCTCGGATCATCCTGCTGTCCGACGGGGCCAACACCTCGGGGATGGACCCGATGGAGGCGGCGGCGGAGGCCGTCGCGGCGAAGGTCCCGGTGCACGCGATCTCCTTCGGCACCCCGTCGGGGTTCGTGGACCGGGGCGGACGGCCGATCCAGGTGCCGGTCGACGGGCAGACGCTCCGGGCCGTCGCCGACGAGACCGGCGGGATGTTCCACGAGGCCAGCACCGTCGACGAACTGCGCGCCGTCTACGACGACATCGGCAGCTCGGTCGGCTTCCGCACCGAACGCCAGGACGTCTCGGCACGGTTCATCGGCCTCGGACTGGTGTTCGCGATGGGGGCCGCCGCCGGATCGATGCGCTGGTTCTCCCGGCTGCCCTGACCCGCAGCGCCGACGTCGACCGTGAGGAGTACGCATGGCAGTGCAGACCGGACTGGGCGAACCGCGCGGTCCCTGGTTCATCTCGCCGGATCTCGATCCGGACGGGCGAGGATGGTGGGACGCTCCCGGCTCGGGCCGTGACCCCGGGGGGCGCCGGCCCGGTCGGTTACTCGCCGCGCTTGCCGTCGTGGCGGTCTCGGCCGTCTCGGGCGCGCTGGCCGGGGGCGTGGTGGCCAGCCGGGACGGTGCCGGCGGGCCGGCCGCCGCGTCCGCCGCGCCGGTGCCGGCGGAACTGGTCACCGCCGCCGAGCGGACGGTGCCCGGTGTGGTGTCGGTGCTCGCCGGCGGCGCGAACGGCGCGTCCGCGACGGGCTCGGGATTCGCCATCGACGACCAGCAGCACCTGGTCACCAACGACCACATCCTGGCCAAGGGCGGCGGCGGACCGGTGACGGTGGAGCTGCCCGACGGCCGCCGGTACGAAGCCGAGGTGGTCGGCCGGGAGGCCGGCAGCGACCTGGCGGTGCTGAAGGTGCCACCGTCGGCCGGACTCGCCCCGCTGCCGCTGGCGAAGCCCGGCGCGACCCGGGTCGGTGAGCCCGTGCTGGCGGTGGGCTCACCGCTGGGCCTGTCCGGGACGGTCACCGCCGGCATCGTCAGCGCGCTGGACCGTCAGGTGCGGTTGGGCAACAACCGGCACCGCGCGGTGCAGACCGACGCGTCCATCAACCCCGGCAACTCGGGCGGACCGCTGGTCAACGCCCGGGGCGAGGTGGTCGGAGTGAACACCGCCATCGCCACCATCGACGGCAACGGCTCGATCGGAATCGGCTTCGCCATCCCCATCGAGCAGGTCCAGCAGACCGCCGACACGATCATCGGCAAGGGTGGCTGACCTGCCCGAACGGACCTGCCGGCCGCCTCCAGTGTCGGATATCCGGCCCCACGTCATCGCAGGATGGAAATATGACGCTCGATATGGATACTGGCTGAGGTGGAGCGTCCTCTTCTCACGGTTCTCCTGCTGGTGGGCCTGATCATCGGATGGGCGGTGGGGTCGGCGTACACCCGGGCGCGGCGCGGGTGGACCGACTACCAGACCGCGAAGAAATCGGTGCCCGGCGCTCGCCGCGGCGCGTGGTTGCTGGTCCGCGGGGTCGCCGTGAAGGCCGCGGTCGTGGGGTTGCTGCTGTTCGGCGCGGTGGCGTACGCCGCGGTGGGTTCGGACGACGAGACCGCGGGCCCGGCACCCACCTCGTCCACGACGCAGGATGAGCCTTCGCACCGGTGACCCGGTGCGACTCCCGGCGGGCTAGCCTCGGGGCGTGGACGACGGACTGCGGGTGACCGACCGGTGGGTCGTCCCCGCCGGGGAGCTGCGGGAGCGTTTCTCCCGTTCGTCGGGCCCCGGTGGGCAGGGCGTGAACACCGCCGACTCCCGGGTCGAGTTGAGCTACGACCTGGCGAACTCGCCGTCGGTGCCCGACTGGATCCGGTCGCGGGCGCTGGAACGGCTCGCCAACCGCCTGGTGGACGGCGTGTTGACGATCGCGGCCAGCGAGCACCGGGCGCAGCTTGCCAACCGGGAGGCGGCCCGCGAACGAATGGTCGCGTTGTTGCGCGAGGCCGCCGCGCCGCCTCCGCCACCGCGTCGGGCGACCAGGCCGTCCCGGGGTGCCAAGGAGCGCCGGTTGGCCGAGAAGAAGCGCCAGTCGCAGCGCAAGCGCGACCGCCGCGTCGACGGCGAGTAGCGGAACCGAGATCGCTTCCACGGGTCCTGCTGCCTTCGAATGACAGAATCTGGAATCTGTCAGCCGATCGGTGTACTGTCGTCCGGGTACCCCACGTGAGAGGAAGACCGATGGACACCCGCACCCTCGGCAGCAACGGCCCCACCGTCTCCGCCCTCGGGCTCGGCCTGATGGGCATGTCCGACCTCTACGGCCCCGCCGACGAGGCCGAGAGCATCGCCACCATCCACGCCGCCCTGGACGCCGGCGTCACCCTGCTCGACACCGGCGACTTCTACGGCATGGGCCACAACGAGATGCTGCTTCGCGACGCCCTGCGCGGCCGCAACCGCGACAACGCGGTGATCAGCGTCAAGTTCGGCTCGCTGCGCGACGTCGACGGCAACTGGATCGGCCACGACCTCCGACCCGTCGCGATCAAGAACTTCCTGGCGTACACGCTGCGCCGACTCGGCACCGACCACGTCGACATCTACCGCCCCGCCCGGCTCCCGTCGGACGTGCCGGTCGAGGACGTGATGGGCACCCTGGCCGACCTGGTCAAGGCCGGCCACATCCGGCACATCGGCCTGTCCGAGGTGAACGCGGAGACGCTGCGACGGGCCAACGCGGTGCACCCCGTCGTAGATCTCCAGATCGAATACTCGTTGATCTCCCGCGACCCCGAGGCCACGATCCTGCCCACGGCCCGCGAGTTGGGTGTCGGTATCACCGCGTACGGGGTGCTGTCCCGGGGCCTGATCAGCGGTCACTGGACGCCGCAGCGCCAGACGACCGCCCGCGACTTCCGCGCCGACCTGCCCCGGTTCACGGGCGCGAACCTGGACCGCAACCTCGCCCTGGTGGACGCCCTGCGCGCCGTCGCCGAGGCGCGGGGCGTCACCGTGGCGCAGATCGCCATCGCCTGGGTGATGTCCCGGGGCGAGACCATCGTGCCCCTGATCGGCGCCCGCCGCCGGGAGCGGCTGACCGAGGCGCTCGGCGCGGCCGCGGTCACCTTGACCGAGGCGGACCTGGCCGCGATCGAGGCCGCCGTACCCTCCGACGCGGTGGCCGGCAGCCGCTACGGCGACGTGCAGATGGCGATGCTGGACAGCGAGCGGGCATGACCGCTCCGTCGTGGCGCGACAGCCGGGCCGGGGGGCGCGCCACGACCGGCGACGTCGTCAGGGAGGCTGGGACGATGAGCGACGCCACCGCCCTGACGGCCGACCGCATCCTCGACACCGCCGAGGAGGTGCTGCGCCGGTACGGCCCGGCGAAGGCCACCGTGCTCGACGTGGCCCGCGCGCTGGGCGTCAGCCACGGCAGCGTCTACCGGCACTTCGCCAGCAAGGCCGCGCTGCGCGAGGCGGTGGCCGAACGCTGGCTGGCCCGGGTGTCGACCCCGCTGATCGACGTCGCCACCGCAACCGGTCCGGCCTCCGAGCGGCTGCGCCGGTGGCTGGCCGAACTGAGCGGCACCAAGCGGCGGATGGCCCGCGAGGACCCGGAGCTGTTCGACAACTTCCATCAGCTCGCCACGCTCTCCGAGGGAGCGGTCGCCAACCACCTGGAGGTCCTCGCCGGTCAGCTCAGTCTGATCGTCGCCGACGGGGTGGCCGCTGGCGAGTTCACCGTGCCCGACCCGGCGGTGGCCGGCCGTGCGCTGCTCCAGGCCACCGCACGCTTCCACCACCCGTCGCACCGGACGGAATGGGATGAGCCGGGCCTCGACGACGATTTCGACGCCGTCGTCGCGCTGCTCCTCGACGGCCTGCGGGCCCGCCCGCGCTGACCTCGCCCGTGGCTGCACGCCCTAGGGGACGGCGGCGAGCAGCCGGTCGCGGAGCACTGCCGCGCGGTCGGCGAACCCGCGCTGCGCCGTCGCGTACTCGGCCCGACCCTCCGGCGTCTCCACCCGCACCGGCGGATGACCGAGCGCCGCCAGGTCGTACGGGCTGGCCCGCATGTCCAGCGTGCGGATCTCGCGGGCCAGCTCGAAACAGTCCGCCACCAGCTCGGACGGGACCAGGGGCGACAGCTTGTACGCCCACTTGTAGAGGTCCATGTTGGCGTGCAGGCAGCCCGGCTGCTCGTTCGCGTGCTGCGTCTCGCGTGTCGGGTTGAGCACGTTCAACGGCCGGGCCGGCGGAGTGAAGAACCGGTACGCGTCGAAGTGGCTGCACCGCACGCCGCGCTCCTCGACGACCTCGGCGGTGCGCTCCGGGGCCAGCCGCAGCGGCCAGGCGTTGTGACGCAGCTCCTCGCGGGTCTGCCGGTACACCATCGCCCACTCGTGCAGCCCGAAGCAGCCGAAGTGCGGCGTCCGGCCCGCCGTGGCCGCCAGCAGCGAGCGGATCCACGCGATCGAATCGCCCCGTCTGAGGCGTACCCCCTCGGTGTCGAGGGTGACCCCGGCGGACGTGGCACGGTAGTCCCGGCCGAATTCGGCCGGGTCGGCGTCGCGCAGCTCGACGCCCGCGCCGGGATGCCAGCGGCGTAGCTGCGCCGGCCGGTGCGAGTAGTAGGTGAAGAGAAAGTCCTCCACCGGATGCCGCTCGCCACGATGACGCCGCGCCAGGTGCGGCGTCAGCCAGGCGTCCGCCCGCTCCTCGTGGGCCCGGCGACGGGCCTGCCAGGTCGCCACGTCGAGCACGGCGGGGGCGAGGGCGGCGGTCACGGAACCCAGGGTACGACCGCCGCCCGCACGCCGGTCAGGGCATCTGCACCCGGACGCCGGCCGAGAACACCCCGCTGCGCAGCTCCAGCTGCCGGGGCGGGTCCCGACCGTCGACGGTGAAGACCAGCGGGAGCACCACCCGACTGCCCGCGGCCACTGGGTTGGCGAAGACGTCCCGCCCCAGGTTGGCCGCCCGGGTGGCCGACTCGTCCGTGCTCACCCAGCGGTTGCCGGGCAGGTAGGCGCGCTGCAACTGGCCGTGCCAGGGCTGCTGGGACCCGGTGAGGTTGCGCACACCCACGGTGGCCTGACAGCTCCGCGCGCCCGGCGGTGGCGCGCTGGCCCCCGGGGCGGTGGCCGCGCTGCCCGCCGCGCCGCACGTCATCCGGTAGACGGTGAACTCGAACGCGGATTCCCGCAGCGGCACGCCCATTGGGCCGGCGACCCCGGTACCCCGCCATGCGCCACTGGTCGGTTGCTTCTGGGTGTCGATCGACGAGACCTGCCGGGTCGCCGTCCAGCCGGCCGTGCCGATCACCCCGGCCAGGACCACCACCGCAGCGCCGACCAGCAGCCAGACCGGCGGCGTACGCCGGCGTCGGCTCGGGCTCGGCGTCGCCGGGCGGGGGTAGATCGTTCCGTGCCCACCGTCCGCCAGGGCGGCCGCGGTTATCCGTCGTCCGCGGCGGCCCCGCCGTCGACGCCACACCCACGCCACGGCGGCGCTGATCAGCAACAGGATCCCCAACCCGGCCAGCAGCACCGGGTACCGCCGCCACGGCGGCGCCTCGGTGGCCTCCGCCGCCGGGGCTGCGGCGGCCGCCTGCCAGGTGGCGGTGGCGCAGTCGTACGGCCGGCTGCCGTCACTGGTGAACGCGCACGCCGGTGCCGTCAGCGGCTGGCCCGGCGCGGTCGCGGTCAGGGCCGTGCCCAGCGTCGTGCTGCTGTGGGCCGGCAACCGCAACCGCCACGTCACCTCGGCCGTCGACCCGCCGGACCGGCTGGACCGGCCGCCCGCGCTGATCGCGGTCGCCGACGATCCGGACGGCAGCTCCTGACGCACCGTGGTGTCGACCGGCGAGTTGCCCACGTTGCGGACGTGGATCCGGTAACGCGGCGCCGGACTGCTCTCGGGCGCTACCGCCACCGTGACCGGAGGCGGGGGCGCCGGAACGACGGCCCGCGTGGGCGTCGCCACCGCCGGGGGCGCCGAGGGCGGCGTGGGCTCCGCGCTGGTCGCCCGCGCGGCCACCGGCACCGCCGGTCCGACCGTCGGCCCGGTCATGGGCGGCGGCGCGGCCGGTCGTGGCGTGCCGGCTGGTGGTGGCGCGGCCGGCGGTGGCGTGACGACCGCCGGTCGTGGCGCGGCCGGCGGTGGCGTGACGACCGCCGGTCGTGGCGCGGCCGCCGCCTCCGGGGCCGCCGCGGGCAGGGCCGGCACGGCGGCGAGGATGCCGAGGCAGTGTACGAACACTGCGAGGGCTCTGTGGTGTCGTGTCGATGCAGGCATACGAACGAACCTCCGGAGCCGACGCTAGGGCTGCCCGGCCTCCGTGCGGGTACGAAGTGCGGAATCCCGCCTCGGCCGCCCCGACCTGCGCTAAGGTGCCGCGACACTGACGGGTTGCGCACACCCGCCGGGCGTTCTGGCCGGTGGACGCGTCGGCGGGGCTAGATTGGCCGGGTGCGTATCGCTCGTTTCGCTCATGCCAAGGGAATGTCGTTCGGAGCCGTCGAGGGCGAGCCGGAGGCCGGGCCGCAGGGCCTGACCATCGCCGAGATCGAGGGTCACCCGTTCGGCCAGCTCTCCTTCAGTGGGGCCCGCTGGGCCCTCTCCGACGTCCGGCTGCTCTCGCCGATCCTGCCCAGCAAGGTGGTCTGCGTGGGCCGCAACTACGCCGACCACGCCGCCGAACTCGGCAACGACGTGCCCAAGGAACCGTTGCTCTTCCTCAAGCCGTCCACCTCGGTGATCGGGCCGCGCGACGCGATCCGGCTGCCGATCTTCTCCAAGCAGGTCGAGCACGAGGCCGAGTTGGCCGTCGTGATCGGCGCTCCGGGCGCCCGCCGGGCCGACCGCGCCGCCGCCGAACGCGCCATCTTCGGCTACACCTGCGCCAACGACGTGACCGCCCGGGACCTTCAGCGCTCCGACGGGCAGTGGACCCGGGCCAAGGGCTTCGACTCGTTCTGCCCCATCGGCCCGTGGATCACCACCGGTCTGGACGTCTCCGACCTGGAGATCCGGTGTGAGGTCGGTCGCAACCCCGACGAGATGGAGGTACGCCAGCTCGGCCGGACGAAGGACATGGTCTTCGATGTGCCCGGCCTGGTGTCGTACATCTCGCACGTGATGACGCTGCTGCCCGGCGACGTGGTGCTCACCGGCACTCCGGCGGGGGTTAGTCCGCTCGTCGAGGGGGATACGGTCTCCGTGCGGATCGAGGGCATCGGCGAGCTCAGCAACCCGGTGGTCCCCGTCGCCTGATCGGTCTGATGCCCCCGTTTCCGCAGCTCAAGGGCGTTTCGGGGGGATCGGATTTGGCCTGCCGGCACCGGGAGGGTAATGTTCACTCCCGGCGCCGCAAGGGGCCGATGGGGTATGGGGTAATTGGCAGCCCGACTGATTCTGGTTCAGTTAGTCTAGGTTCGAGTCCTGGTACCCCAGCGCAGCTGGGATTCGCGAGAATCCCGGACGCTGGATTCTGACGGAGTTCGACTCCGTCCCTGCGGGGGCGGAGGGTGGTCTCCGGTGGAGTGCAGCTCCTCCGCCCGACAAGGGTGGGGGAGCGAAAAGTTGTTCTGGCCCCGTCGTCTAGCGGCCCAGGACGCCGCCCTCTCAAGGCGGTAGCGCCGGTTCGAATCCGGTCGGGGCTACATCGTGCACAGCCCGTCTCACTACGGTGAGGCGGGCTGTTTCGTGTCCGCCGCCAGCCTGCCGGTCGTGGCCTGGTTTGTCGTGGCCTGCCGGTCGTGGCCTGGCTTGATCGACTCGGCTTGCAAGAAACCGTGGTGTCCTGAGCCGGCAGACGGCCCGGTTCACGAAACCCGAGTCGATCTGGGCCGCCCGACGTGCGGCCGTTGCCCGTACCCGGTTCTCGCCCTCGCGGGCGGTGCCGCTAGACTACAAGCCGCGCCGCCCGCGAGGGCGGTGAACAGGAAAGTTCTGGCCCCGTCGTCTAGCGGCCCAGGACGCCGCCCTCTCAAGGCGGTAGCGCCGGTTCGAATCCGGTCGGGGCTACAACCAAAGGCTCACCTCGCCCAGCGAGGTGAGCCTTCTCCATATCCCCACCCCGGCCCAACCCCACCCGGCCCCCACCCGGGTCGGCCCTCCGGCCCACCCCGGTGATCAAGAGGTTCGCGTCATCGGTTTCGGCGTGTCGTGACGCAAACCTCTTGATCGCCGGGAGCTAGCGGACAAGCCGGCGGGCGGGGTCGGCGGGACCCCGGTCGGGGTTACTCCCGCCCGCCCCGGTCATGCTCCGGCCCGGCTCCGTCTCGTCCCGTCCCGTTGATCATGAAGTTATTGCCACCTGCGTCGGCGTGTCGGGACAATAACTTCATGATCAACGGGGGCAAGCGCGCGGGGGCGGGACGGGGTGCGGGGTGCGGGGTTAGAGGCCGGAGAGGCGTTGGCCGGCTCGCACCACGGCCATGGCGTGGCGTTCGCCGGGGCGGCGGCCGAGGCGTTCGATCGGGCCGGAGATGCTGATCGAGGCGATCACGCGGCCGGTGCGGTCGCGGATCGGTGCGGAGACGCTCGCCACACCGGCCTCCCGCTCGGCGACGCTCTGCGCCCAGCCCCGGCGGCGTACCTCGGCCAGCGTTCGGCCGGTGAACTTGCTGCGCGGAAGCAGCGGCATCACCGCCTCCGGCGGCTCCCAGGCGAGCAGGATCTGCGCCGCCGAACCGGCCGTCATGGGCAGCACCGAGCCTACCGGGACGGTGTCCCGCAGGCCGCTGGCGCGCTCCGCGGCGGCCACGCAGATCCGCTCGTCGGCGCGGCGCAGGTAGAGCTGGGCGCTCTCACCGGTGGCGTCGCGCAGCGCGGCGAGCAGGGGCTCGGCGGCGGTCAGCAGGACGTCCGGTGCGGCGTTGGCCAGCTCGCCGAGCCGAGGCCCGGGGCGCCAACGGCCCTGGGTGTCCCGGACCAGCATCCGGTGGATCTCCAGGGCCTGCGCCAGCCGGTGTGCGGTGGCTCGGGGCAGCTTGGTGCGTTCAACGAGTTCGGCAAGGCTGGCGCCGTCGACACAGGCGGCCAGGATGACCACCGCCTTGTCGAGAACGCCGACACCGCTCATACTGTGTCCCACAAGCCGAAACTTACCTCCCAGAATTTAGGATGTCCAGATGGTGGGAGTCACTCCTGAGCCGAGGACCCTGGCCGAGAAGGTCTGGGACGCGCACGTCGTACGGTCCGCCGCTGGTGAGCCGGACCTGCTCTTCATCGACCTGCACCTGCTGCACGAGGTGACCAGCCCGCAGGCGTTCGACGGGCTCCGGCTCGCCGGGCGTCGGGTGCGTCGTACCGACCTGACCCTCGCGACCGAGGACCACAACACCCCGACCGGGTACGCGGATCCGGCGTTCCGGTCCCGCCGTGGTGACCTGCTCACCATCGCGGACCCGACGTCGCGTACGCAGATCGAGACGCTGCGCCGCAACTGCGCCGAGTTCGGGGTGCGGCTGCACCCGCTCGGCGACGACAACCAGGGCATCGTCCACGTCATCGGCCCGCAGCTCGGGCTCACCCAGCCGGGTCTGACGATCGTCTGCGGCGACTCGCACACCGCCACCCACGGCGCGTTCGGGGCGCTCGCCTTCGGCATCGGCACCAGCGAGGTGGAGCACGTGCTGGCCACCCAGACGCTGCCGCAGAGCCGGCCGAAGACGATGGCCGTGAACGTCACCGGCCAGCTCGCGCCGGGCGTCACCGCCAAGGACCTGGTGCTCGCGCTGATCACCCAGGTCGGCACCGGCGGTGGCCGTGGGCACATCGTGGAGTACCGCGGCGAGGCGATCCGCAACCTCTCCATGGAGGGGCGGATGACCATCGCCAACATGTCCATCGAGTGGGGCGCCAAGGCCGGCATGATCGCGCCGGACGAGACGACCTTCGCGTACCTCAAGGGTCGGCCGAACGCGCCCCAGGGCGCCGACTGGGACGCGGCGCTCGCCTGGTGGCGGACGCTGCCCACCGACGAGGGCGCGCGCTTCGACGCCGAGGTGACGCTGGACGCCAGCCGGATCACGCCGTTCGTCACCTGGGGCACCAACCCCGGCCAGGGCGCGCCGCTGAGCGCGCCGGTGCCCGACCCGGAGGAGTTCACCACCGACGCGGAGCGTGCCGCCGCACGCCGGGCCCTGGAGTACATGGATCTGCGCCCCGGCACCCCGCTGCGGGAACTGCCCATCGACGTGGTCTTCGTGGGCTCCTGCACCAACGGCCGTCTGGAGGATCTGCGGGCCGCCGCCGACGTGCTGCGCGGGCACCGGGTCGCCGACGGGGTGCGGATGCTCGTGGTGCCCGGCTCCGCCGCCGTACGCGAGGCCGCCGAGGCCGAAGGGCTGGACAAGGTCTTCGCTGACGCGGGCGCCGAATGGCGGTTCGCCGGCTGCTCGATGTGCCTGGGCATGAACCCGGACACGCTCAAGCCGGGCGAGCGCTCCGCCTCCACCTCCAACCGCAACTTCGAGGGCCGGCAGGGCCGGGGCGGACGTACCCATCTGGTGTCCCCGCCGGTCGCCGCCGCCACCGCCGTGGTCGGCCGGCTGGCCGCCCCCGCCGACCTGTAGAAGGGACCGACGAGATGGACAAGTTCACCACCCACACCGGTACGGCCGTGCCACTGCGGCGGTCCAACGTGGACACGGATCAGATCATCCCGGCCGTGTACCTCAAGAGGGTGACCCGGACCGGCTTCGCCGACGGGCTGTTCAACGCCTGGCGGGAAGACCCGGCATTCGTGCTCAACGATGAAACCTATTCCGGGGCGTCGATCCTCGTCGCCGGTCCGGAGTTCGGCACCGGATCCTCGCGTGAGCACGCCGTCTGGGCCCTGCGGGACTGGGGCTTCCGGGCGGTCGTGTCCCCGCGCTTCGGTGACATCTTCCGCGGCAACGCACTCAAGGAGGGCCTGCTGCCGGTCGAGTTGGAATTGAAAGCCGTCGAGGAGTTGTGGGATCTCGTCGAGGCCGATCCGACCACGCCGGTGACCGTCGACCTGACCGCCCGACAGCTCCGGGCCGGGGACGCGACCTGGTCGTTCCCGCTGGACGACTTCAGCCGCTGGCGGCTCATCGAGGGCCTGGACGACATTGGACTCACCCTCCGACACGCCGCCGACATCGACTCCTACGAGGCCAGCCGAGCGCCGTTCCTGCCGTCCGTGGCATAGCCGTACGCGTACCCCACATCGGATTTCGCCCTCACCGGTCCAACCGGTGGGGGCGAATCCGTTACGACACAAGGGCTTTTTTCCGCCGAATGTTTGTGTCCGGGCACTACAGGGCATACGGTGCGCGCAGAATGGCTCGCGTCGAGTCAGTTGCACAATCGGGAGGAAGTCGTGAACAAGGCCGAGCTCATCGAGGCGCTCGCCGTTCGCCTGGGGGACCGGAAAACGGCGACGGCCGCGCTCGACGCGGTCCTCACTGAGGTCCAGGCGGCGGTCACCAAGGGCGAGAAGGTGGCGATCACCGGATTCGGAGCATTCGAAAAGCGTGTCCGTGGCGCACGAACAGCGCGCAACCCGCGTACCGGCGAGGCGGTGAAGGTCAAGAAGACGTCCGTCCCGACCTTCCGTCCCGGCGCTGGGTTCAAGGAGATGGTGGCCAGCGGCAAGGTGCCGAAGGCCACGGTGGCGGCGAAGAAGACGGCGACCACCACGGCGAAGGCGGCCGGCACCAAGGCCACGGCCGCCAAGGCCAGCGCCACCAAGGCCAGCGCCACCAAGGCCAGCGCCACGAAGGCGGCCAGCAAGAAGACGGCCCCGGCCAAGGCGAGCAAGACCACCACGGCCACGAAGGCGGCCAGCAAGAAGACCGCCCCGGCCAAGGCGAGCAAGAGCACCGCGACCAAGACGGTCGCCAGCAAGAAGACCGCCCCGGCGAAGAAGAGCGCCGCGGCGACCAAGTCCGCCACGGCGAAGAAGACCACCGCGGCGGCGAGCAAGAGCACGGCGGCCAAGAAGGCTCCGGCGAAGAAGGCTCCGGCCAAGAAGGCGGCCAGCAAGCGCTGACCGACCGAGCTGCGAGGGGCGTCCACCGCGTGGTGGACGCCCCTCGTGCGTGTCGGAACCGTTGACCCGACCGGGCGGTACGCGCAGAATCGCCGTGCCGGCTCCCCCTTCGAGTCGGTCCGTCGACGGGAAGTGGGGCGCCGGTGCGCTACCGCCAGCTCACCACCTCATCGCTCGCGCTGGGCGTCATCCTGCTCATCGACGTGCTGCGCGTCTGGCTACCCGGCATCATCACCATCTTCGGGCAGGCCGCCTCCACTCCAGCCGAGCTGATGGGCGCCTTCGCGCTCGGCTGGTTCGTCCTGGCGTTGGGCGCGCCGGCACTGGTCCGTCGGCTCGGTGCCCGCCCGGTGACCGTCGCCGCAGCCGTCGTGCTGGCCGTGGCCCGGCTCGCGCTCACCGCGACCCCGGGCGGCCGCCCGCAGCTCTGGTTGGCCACCGTGGGCCTGATGGCCGGGCTGGTGTGGCTGGTCGGCGTCGCCGCCGGCACCGACCGCCCGGTGCCGGGGCTGGCGCTCGGGCTGGCGGTCAACGCCGTGGGTCACACGCTGCTGGACACCTACGACCTCGTCTGGCGCGGCGGCTGGGCGGCCTGGCTGCTCAGCGTGGTCGCGGTGGCGCTGTTCCTGCTCGACGCCGCCCTGCCCGCCGCGCCGCCCGGTCCCGGCGGGTCCCGATCGTGGCTGCTGTTCGGGCCGACCCTGCTGCTGTCCGGCATGGTGGCGCTCGCGCCGGCCCTGGCACAGGCCGGGATGTCGTACCTGCAAGCGGATGGGGCCGTCGCCCGTTCGCCGCTGTTCGGCCTGGCGGCGGTGCCGGTCGCGGTCGCCGGATTCCTGCTGGCCGCGCTGGCGGGCTCGACCCGGCCGTGGACCCGCCCACTCGGGCCGGTGGCCCTGCTGGCGGGCGCGGTGCTCTTCGCCCTCGACCGTGGCGATCTGCTGGTCGCGGCCATGCTGCTCAGCGCCGTCGGCCTCGGCGCCTGCCTGGCCCTCACCGACAGCGCCGGCCGGACCGACAGCGCCGGCCGGACCGACAGCGCGGGCCGGACCGACAGCGCGGGCCGGACCGACAACGTGGGCCGGACCGAGAGCGCCGGCCCCGACCGGGTCCGGGCGGACGAGGCGGGCGATGGACGGCGGGCGGCGGCCCGCCGGGGGTACGCGGTGGCTGCCGGCATGCTCGTCTTCGTGGTCGGTTCGATCGGCTACTACTCCGCCTACGACCTCGGCTACCCCAACGCCGCCGTGCCGGTGGTGGTGGCCGGGGTGGTCGCCGTGGTGGCGGTGACGGCCCGTCCCATCGGCCGCCGGCTCCCCGGACCGTTGTCGCCCCTGCCGACCACGGCCGTGGTGACCGCGCTGGCCCTGCTCGCACCGCTGGTCAACGAGGAACTTCCGGTGGCCAGCAACCGGGATGGCCCGCCGGAGCGGTTGCGGGTGGTGGCGTACAACATCCGGATGGGCTTCGGCCTGGACGGCCGGTTCGACCTGGCCGGACTGGCCACCGCGATCGACCGGCAGCGACCGGACGTCGTGCTGCTCAGCGAGGTGGACCGGGGGTGGCTGCTCAACGGCGGCCACGACACGCTGGACCTGCTGTCCGACCGGCTCGGCATGCCGTACGTCTTCGGGCCGGCCGCCGACCCGGTGTGGGGTGACGCGGTGCTCAGCCGCTGGCCGGTCACCGCGCCGGAGTCCCTGCCGTTGCCGGCCGTCGGGGCGCCGACCGGCGCGCAGGCGCTCGCCGTGACCCTCGACCTCGGCGACGAGGTGCGTACCGCCGTGGTGAGCACCCACCTCCAGCCGCCGCCCGGCCGGGGACCGGTGGTCCAGGCCCGTGCGGTCGCCGACTTCGCCATCCGGTACGCGGCGGGCCGCCCGCTCGTCGTGGCCGGCGACCTGAACACCGAGCCGGGTGACGAGGCGTTCGGCCAGTTCACGGGGGCGGGTCTGGTGGACGCGTTGGCGGCCGCCCGGCCGCTGGCGACCAGCCCCGCCGACGACCCCCGGCAGCAGATCGACCACGTCTTCGTCTCACCCGGTCTGACGGCGGCGGAACCGGTCGCGCCGCGTGGCGAGGCCAGCGACCACCTGCCGGTGGCGGTGACCGTCACCCTGCCGCCCCGCTGACCCGCTGCGTCGGGCCGGCGAAGTGCTGACCCGGTGCGCCGGGCCGGCGATGGCGCGGTGTCCGGTGTGTCGGCTGACCGGGGCGGATCAGCGCCCAGGCGTCAGAGGCGATCGGTGGCGAGCAGTCGGTCGCCGACGAAGGCGAGCAGCCAACCGCCGCCCTTCGGGGTGGTGAAGTCCTCGTCGGCGCGGCCGGTCAGCCGCTCCAACGCGCCGGGAAGCACCTTGCCCTGGCTGCACACCGCCACCTGCCCGCCGGCGCAGCCCAGCTCCAGCAGTTGCGCGGCGGTGGCCAGCACCCGCTCGTCGGGCTGCTGGCCCGGCTGCGGCTCGTCCAGGTCGCCGCAGACCTCGATGGGCAGGTCGAGCAGCGCGGCGGCCGGGTCCAGGGTCTGCACGCAGCGGCGTGCCGACGCCGACAGCAACCGGGCCGGCCGGACCACGGCGATCAGCGGCGCCAGCGCGTACGCCTGGGCCCACCCCTCGTCGTCGAGCGGCCGGGCGGTGTCCGGACCGGTCCACGTGGCCCGCTTGCCGGCGTGCCCGTGCCGGACCAGCGCGACGGTCGCGGTCACCGACGGCAGCGTGGCGAACGCGGCCAGCACCTCGGTGTCGTGCGGGTAGCTGACCAGCCGGATCGCGTCGTCGACGGTCAACCACCGGATGTCGTCGACCTCGGTGCCCGGCTGGAAACCCCCCTCGGCGACGGCGAGCATCGACCAGTAGTCGACCAGTTTGTCCTGTCCTTCGCTGCGGTAGCGCACCGACGGCAGTCGCACCTGCGGTACGCCCCGCACGTCGGCCTCCTCGGCCACCTCGCGGACCGCCGCGACGAGCGGGTGTTCGCCCGGTTCCAGCTTGCCCTTGGGCAGCGTCCAGTCCCCGTAGCGCGGGCGGTGCACCACGCAGACCCGTACGCCGTCGTCGGTCGGCCGCCAGCAGACCCCGCCGGCGGCCCGGATGCCCGTCACGGCAGCCATCTGGTCCGCCGTCGTCGGGTCGCCCGGTGCCACGCGTCGGGGAACCGGGCCCGCATCCGACGGACCGTATCGCGCTCCCGCTCGGCCAGCCGCCCGGCGGTGACCGCGATCTCGTGGTCGCCGGGACGCTGGGCGGCGAGGGCGAGCCAGGTTTCGGCGGCCACCGCGGCGTCCTGGTGCTCACCGAGCACGTCCTGGACGCGGGCCAGCGCGCGGGCCAGCCGCCGTGCGTCCCGGCCGACCGCCGGGAGGACGGCGGTGACCGCGTACCGGGCCTGTTTGCCCTGCTTGCGGACGGCGTGCCAGCGGTCGTCGGGCGCGAGCGGGTCGAGCCCGTCGACGCCCTCCGGGCCGGTGAGCTGCCGCCACGGGCGGGCCACCAGCTTCGGTAGCGTCCGGGCCGCCGGGGTGGCCGCCCGCCGGGTGAGCCGGGGCGCGCGGGCGGCGAGCACGAGGGCGTCCAGCAGGGCCAGGTAGCGCGGGGAGCGCAGCGCCTCGTCGATGGCGGCGAGCGCCTGCCGCTGCCGCTGCGCGAGCGCGTCGTCGAGCCGGTCCACCGCGTCCGCGTCGAGTGGGCTGAGCGGGTCGGCGGCCGCGGTGCGCCGCAGCCGCTCGCGCAGCACCTCGGCGTCGCGCGCCCCGCCGAGCACCCCGGCCAGCCAGCGCAGCTCGCCGCGCAGGGGACGGGCCCAGCTCCGACGTACGAGTGGACGGAAGGTCCGCAGGTCGCTGCGCAGCCGTCGGCAGGCCACCCGCATCTGGTGTACGGCGCTGTCACCGTCGCCGGTGGAGTTGTGCAGCCGGACGAGGGGATCGTGCGCCAGTAGCCGGCGTACCTCCTTGCGGACCGCCTCGGTGACCACCTCCCCGGCGCTCGGATCGTCGGCCAGCTCGCCCGGTGCGACCAGGTCCGGTTCGGCCTGGGCCACGGCCCCCAGCGCCCGCACGTGCTTCGGGGTGAACGAGCCGGCCCGCGCCCCGGCGTCGCGCAGCACCGCGCCGATGCGGCCCAGCAGGTCGCGGTCGCCGGCCTTGCGCTCGACCTCCACCTCGCGGAACTCACCCGCGGTGGCGCCGGCGTCGTCGAGGACACTCACCCGGTCGTCCACCACCTCGGCGAGCACCGTGCCGTCCCCGGCACACACCTCGTGGGCGTGCCGGACGGTACGCACCACCGTGACCGGTGCCAGGGGCGTACCCCGGTGCAGGGCGGTGACCAGCTCGACCAGCTCCGGCGGCGGCTGACCGGCCGGGCCGGGACGGGAGATCTCGTGCCGGACGCCGGGCGTGCCGGTGGGCAGCTTGACCGTCCACGGCGGCTCGTCCCCGTCGCGGTGGCGCAGGGACGCCCCGGCGCGGGCCAGCCGCAGGTCGACCGTGTCGAGGTAGCGGGCGACGAGCGTCACCGGCGGCAGCGCCCGGACCCGGCCGCCGACCGGTGCGGTGGCGGACAGGTCGGGTAGCACGAAGGTGTCGTCGACCCCGTACTTCTGCTCCTCCTCGACCATCAGCTCAGCCTAGGCGGTGATCGCTCAGCCGGCCGTGCCACCGACGCGGCGCAGCAACAGTTCCTGGAGATGTACGCGGGACGTCTCGTCGCCGCCGGTACGCCGGGTCCAGGTGCCGTCGCCGGCCAGCTCGAACGCGTCGACGTCCGGGCTCATGGCGGCGGTCAGCACGTGGTCCAACTCGGCTCGCGCGATCGGGTCGCTCACCTGCACCAGCGCCTCCACCCGCCGGTCCAGGTTGCGGTGCATCAGGTCCGCCGAGCCCATCCAGAACTCGGCCTCGCCGTTGTTGCCGAAGCGGAAGACGCGGGAGTGCTCCAGGAACCGGCCCAGGATCGACCGGACCCGGATGTTCTCCGACAGCCCCGGCACCCCCGGACGCAGCGTGCACATACCCCGGATGAGCAGGTCGACGTGGACGCCGGCCTGGGAGGCCCGGTACAGCGCGTCGGTCACGCCCTCGTCGACCAGTGAGTTGACCTTGAACTGGACCAGGCCGGGCATGCCGAGGCGGACGTGCGCGATCTCCCGTTCGATCCGTTCGATCAGGCCGCTGCGGATGCCCTGGGGGGCGACCAGCAGCCGCCGGTACGCGGTCTGCCGGCTGTAACCGGTCAGCACGTTGAACAGGTCGGTGAGGTCGGCCCCGATCTCCGGGTCGGCGGTGAGCATGCCGAAGTCCTCGTACAGCCGCGCGGTCTTCGGGTGGTAGTTGCCGGTGCCGATGTGGCAGTACCGGCGGATCTGGTTGCCCTCCTGCCGGACCACCAACGCGGTCTTGCAGTGCGTCTTGAGCCCCACCAGCCCGTACACCACGTGACAGCCGGCGCGTTCCAGGGTCCGGGCCCAGCCGATGTTGGCCACCTCGTCGAAGCGGGCCTTCACCTCGACCAGCACCACCACCTGCTTGCCCGCGGCGGCCGCGTCCACGAGCGCGTCCACGATCGGCGAGTCACCGCTGGTCCGGTAGAGCGTCTGCTTGATGGCGAGCACGTTCGGGTCGGCGGCGGCCTGCTCGATGAAGCGCTGCACGCTCGTCGCGAACGAGTGGTAGGGGTGGTGCACCAGGATGTCCCCGTCGCGCAGGGTGGAGAAGACGCTGCGCGGCACCTCACCCTCGGTGAGCCGGGGGTGCGTGGCCGGTACGAACGGCGGGTCCTTCAGGTCCGGGCGATCGGCCTCGCCGTACACCTGCCAGAGCGCGGACAGGTCCAGCAGGCCGGGCACCCGCAGCACGTCCTGGTCGTCCATGTCCAGCTCGCGGACGAGCAGTTCCAGCATGTGGTCGGAGATGGACGCGGCGACCTCCAGCCGCACCGGCGGACCGAAGCGGCGGCGGGCCAGCTCCCGTTCCAGCGCCTGGAGCAGGTCCTCGTCGCGGTCCTCGTCGACCTCCACCTCGGCGTTGCGGGTCACCCGGAACAGGTGGCACTCGACCACCTGCATGCCGCTGAAGAGCTGACCCAGGTGCACCGAGATCAGGTCCTCGACCGGCAGCATCCGTACGCCCGGCTGGTCCCGGTCGACGCGTACGAACCGCGGGACGTTGTTGGGCACCTTCACCCGCGCGAACAGCTCGGAGCCGCCGTCCGGGTCGCGGACGGCCACCGCCAGGTTCAGCGACCGTCCCGAGATGTACGGGAACGGGTGCGCCGGGTCCACCGCGAGTGGGGTGAGCACCGGAAAGATGTGCTCCCGGAAGTAGGTGCGCAGCCGCTCCCGTTCGCCGTCGCCCAGATCGCCCCAGCGCAGGATGCGGATGCCCTCGTCGGCCAGCTTGGGCAGCACGTCGTCGACGAAGCAGGCGGCGTGCCGGGCGCCCAGCTCGGCGGTCCGTTCGGCGATCAGTTCGAGCTGCGTGCGCAGCGGGAGACGGTCGCCGCCGCGTACCGGCAGGCCGGCGGAGAGCCGCCGCTTCAGGCCGGCGATCCGCACCATGTAGAACTCGTCCAGGTTGCTGGCGAAGATCGCCAGGAACTTGGCCCGCTCCAGCAGGGGAGTGCGCTGGTCCTCGGCGAGGGCGAGCACCCGCGCGTTGAAGTCGAGCCAGGACAGCTCGCGGTTGAGGAAGCGGTCCTCCGGCAGCGAAGGAGGGGTCGGTGCCTGCTCGTCGTCCCCGGCGGATGGCGACCCCGGCTGGACCCCACCGGCCGCCGGGCCGTCCGTCTCGGTGGTCGTGACGGCGGGGTCGAGGACCTCGTCCAGCCCGGAGGAGGCGCCCCCCGGGTCGTCGGCGAGCGTGTCGGCGCGGGCGGCGCCGGCCCGTTCGGCCCGGGACGGGCGGAAACGGCCGTCGGTGCCGCGGATGCGGGCGCCGTTGCGGGGGTCGGTGGCGGGCGGGGTGACCGGGTGCTCGCGAGGGGTGCTCACCCGCTCATAATCACCCGATTCGAGTTAACGCAAAATGAACTTGGCCCTGCCAGCTCAGTTCATCGTCGGCAATGTCACCCGGACGACCTCGCCGTCGGGATCGGTGTCGATGCGGACCCGCTGGCCGAGCCGGAGCAGCCGCAGGCCGGAGGCGTCGAACGCCCGCGCGGGAAAGCGCAGCTCGGTGCCGTCGTCGAGCAGCAGGACACCGCTGCGCGTCGCCGCGTCGTAGCTGGCCACCGTGCCCTGCATGCTGGCACCGTACACCGGCGGGGTCACCCCCGGGCTGCACGGCCGGTGCCCTCAGCTCGTGGCGCGCGCCGGGCGGACCGTGGCGAGCAGCGCGGCCGTGCGCGGTCCCAGACCCAGGCGGGCGGCGTCGGCCAGGTCCGCGGCGGTGTCCACGTCCCGTCGCAGGCTGGGCCAGTCGCCGGTCAGCGGCAGCGCTCCGCTCGCCTCGTGCGCCGCCGCCGAGCCGATTCCGAACCGCGGGTCGAGGTCGACGCCCGGCGGGGCGGCGAGCAGCACGGTCCCCGTGCCGGGCGCGTCCGCGACGAACCGGCGTACCCCTCGGGGTCGCGCTGCGCCGCGAGCAGCGCGGCGGCCAGCTCGTCCGGGCGCAGCGCCGGCAGGTCGGCGGTGAGCCCGACCACCCACCGCGTCGGGGTTTGTGCCGCGCCGTGCCGGAACGCGGCGTTCAGGCCGGCGTCCGGCAGATCGGCGAGCGTCCGCGCCCCGACGGCCCGCGCCGACCGCGCCACCCGGTGGTCGTCGGTCACCACCAGGGCCTCGGCGACCGCCGGGCAGGCCAGCACCGCGCGGAGGGTGTCGGCCGCCAGCGCCAGCGCCAGCTCCTCATGGCGTACGCCGGGCAGCGCGCCCCGCAGCCGGCTCTTGGCGACGGTCAGACGCTTCACCGGCACCACGACGGCCCACCTCGGCTGACTCACGTCCGCAATCCTGCCAGCCGGACGACGGGACCCTCGCTGGCCGTACCGGGGGCGAGCAGGCATGATTTCCGCTGCGGGTGTCGCGGGTGGGGCGCGCGCGTGTGGTCGGGGCGCGACGAGGAGGCACAGTGGCACGGCGGAGGCTGGGGTTCTGGCAACGGTTCGCCGTGGGGCTGGTCAAGCCGGTGATGACCGTCTGGACCCGGCGGACCTGGCGCGGCCAGGAACACCTCGCCGGTGACGGCGGTGTGATCATCGTGCCGAACCACATCTCGCACGCCGACCCGCTGGTCTCCGCGCACTTCGTCTACGACTCCGGCCGGTGGCCGCAGTTCCTGGGCAAGGCCAGCGTGTTCCGGGTGCCGGTGGTCGGCTGGATCCTGCACCGCTGCCGGCAGATCCCGGTCGAGCGGGGCAGCGTCGAGGCGGTCCGTTCGCTCGACGCGCTGGTCGCCGCGCTCGACGAGGGCGGTGCGGTCGTGATCTACCCGGAGGGCACCACCACCCGGCAGCCGGAGCTGTGGCCGATGAAGGCCAAGACCGGCGCCGCCCGCCTGGCGTTGGCCACCGGCGCGCCCGTGGTGCCGGTGGTGATGTGGGGGCCGGAGCGGATCTTCGACCCGCGTACCAGCCGGCTCAACCCACGCCCCCGGATCCCGGTGACCGTGGTCGCCGGCGCCCCGGTCGACCTCAGCCGCTGGGCGGACGCGCCGCCGACCCGGGAAACCCTCGAAGAGATGACGGACGCCATCATGCTGCGGCTGCGGGACATGCTCGCCGAGATCCGGGGCGGGACCCCGCCACCCCTGTGGGAACGGCCGGCCCGACCGTCCGCCGAGCGGCCCGAGGGCGAAGCCGCATGAGCGGCCACGTCGCGGTGCTCGGTGCCGGCTCCTGGGGCACCGCCTTCGCCAAGATCCTGGCCGACGCCGGCCGGGACGTGACGGTGTGGGCCCGCCGGGCCCCCGTGGCCGAGAGCATCCGTACCGAGCGTCGCAACCCCGAGTACCTGCCGGACCTGCTGCTGCCGTCCCGGGTCACCGCCACCACCGACGCCGCCGAGGCGATCACCGGCGCCGAGGTGGTGGTGCTCTCCGTGCCGTCGCAGACCCTGCGCGGCAACCTCGCCGAGTGGGCCCGGCACCTGCACCCGGACTCGACGCTCGTGTCGCTGATGAAGGGCATCGAGCTCGGCACCACCAGGCGGATGAGCGAGGTCATCGTGGAGACCGCCGGGGTGGCCGCGGACCGGGTGGTGGTGGTCTCCGGCCCGAACCTGGCCCCGGAGATCGCCGCCGAGCAGCCGGCCGCCACGGTGGTGGCCGGCACGAACGCCGACCGGGCCACACTCGTCCAGTCGTCGATCCGGACGCCGTACCTGCGTCCGTACACCAACGACGACGTGATCGGCTGCGAGCTGGGCGGCGCGGTCAAGAACGTGATCGCGCTGTCGTACGGCATCGCCACGGCGATGGGCTTCGGCGACAACACCCGGGCCATGCTGATGACCCGGGGGCTGGCCGAGACGGCCCGACTGGGCGTGGCGCTCGGCGCGGACCCGATCACCTTCGCCGGACTGGCGGGCATGGGTGACCTCGTCGCCTCCTGCTCGTCGCCGCTGGCCCGGAACCGCACCTTCGGCGAGCACCTGGGTCGGGGCGAGACCCTGGAACAGGCCCAGGCCGCCACGCGACAGACCGCCGAGGGCGTCAAGAGCTGCCTCGCGATCCGCGACCTGGCCCGGGCACACGGCGTGGAGATGCCGATCACCGAGCACGTCGAACGGATCTGCCACGAGGGGATGGACCCGCGTCTCGCCGTCCAGGCGCTGATGAGCCGCACCGCCAAGCCCGAGTCGTACGAGTGAGGACCTGATGAGCGAGTGGGGAGACGGCACCCGCTGTGTACGCGCCGGCCTGCCGGAGCCGGCACCGGGTGACCCGTTCCTGCCGGGGCCGGTGTTCGCCGCGCCGTACCACCTCGATCCGAGGCAGGGGCCGGACGCGTCACCGAACGGCTACGGTCGCCCGGACAACCCGACCCGGCGGCTGCTGGAAGCCGCCGTGGGCGAGTTGGAGGGCGGAGACTGCCGCGTCTTCGCCAGCGGTCAGGCCGCCATCACGGCGGCGCTGTTCACCCTGCTGCGCCCGGGGGACACCGTGGTGCTGCCCTCCGACGGGTACTTCCCGGTGCGGGCGTTCGCCACCGCCGTGCTGGAGACGATCGGCGTACGGGTGCTCTTCGTGCCGACCGTCGGCCCGTACCCGTCGTTCGAGGGCGTCCGGCTGGTGTTGGTGGAGACCCCGGCCAACCCGGGCCTGGACGTGGTCGACGTGAAGGCCCTGGCGGAGCGGGTACACGCCGCCGGCGCCCTGCTCGCGGTCGACAACACCACGGCCACCCCGCTCGGGCAGCGTCCACTGGACCTCGGCGCGGACCTGGTGGTGGCGTCCGGCACGAAGGCGCTCACCGGCCACTCCGACGTGCTGCTCGGCTACCTGGCCAGCCGGTCCGACGAGGTGATGGAGACGGCGACGCTCTGGCGTACCAGCACCGGTTCGGTGCCGGGCGCGTTCGACTCCTGGCTGGCCCACCGGTCGCTGGCAACCCTCGACCTGCGGCTGGCCCGGCAGAGTGCGAACGCCGCCGCCGTCGCCGACCTGCTGGCGGCCCGTCCGGACGTGACCGGGCTGCGCTGGCCGGGGCTGCCGGACGACCCCGCGTACGCGGTGGCCTCGACGCAGATGCGCCGGATGCCCGGGGTGCTGTCGTTCGACCTGGGCGACGCCGATCGGGTCGCCCGCTTCGTCGAGGCCGCCCGGCTGGTGGCGGCCGCCACCTCCTTCGGTGGACTGCACACCACGGCCGACCGGCGCGCCCAGTGGGGCGACGACACCGCCCCCGGCTTCGTCCGGCTCTCCTGCGGCGCCGAGGACACGGCCGACCTGGTGGCCGACATCGCCGCCGCGCTGGACGCCAGCGCGGAGGCTGAGTGAAGTCACCGCCGATCGACCGGTCGGCGCTGGTGGGCCGGCTGCGTGCCGCCGGCTGCGTGTACGCCGAGGACGAGGCCGAGCTGCTGCTCGCCGCCACCGACGATCCGGTGGCGCTGGCCGAGCTGACCGACCGCCGGGTGGCCGGTGAGCCGCTGGAGTACGTGCTCGGCTGGGCGGAGTTCTGCGGCCGGCGGATCGCCGTCGACCCGGGCGTCTTCGTGCCGCGCGGCCGGACGGCCCTGCTGGTCGAGGTGGCGGTCGAGCTGACCGGCCCCGCCCCGGCCGTGGTCGACCTCTGCTGCGGCTCCGGGGCTGCCGCCGTCGCGCTGGCGCACCGGCTCGCGCCGCGCTGGCTGGCCGCCGCCGACATCGACCCGGTGGCGGTGGCGTGCGCCCGGCGCAACCTCGCCGGGCTGGCCGCCGAGGTGTACGAGGGCGACCTGTTCGCCCCGCTGCCCCAGCGCTGGCGGGGGCGTCTCGATCTGGTGGTCGCCAACGCACCGTACGTGCCGACCGACGCGGTGGCCCTGATGCCGCCGGAGGCACGGCTGCACGAGGCCCCGGTGGCGCTCGACGGCGGGCCGGACGGACTGGCCGTGCTGCGCCGGGTGGGCGTCGAGGCGGCGACCTGGCTGGCCCCGGGCGGTCACCTGGTGGTCGAGGCCGGCGAGACGCAGGTGGACGACCTCTGCCGGTCGTTCGAAGCCGCGGGCCTGCTGCCGACCGTGCGCACGGACGAGGACCTCGACGCCACCGCGGTGAGCGCTCGCCGCCCGAGCTGAGCCGCCCCCTGCTGCCATCGTTCGTGGCGGACGCGGAACCCGGTAGCGCACGTGCGGTGGCGGCGGCGCCTCGGGTGTCTCGGGCGTCTCGCGTCTCGGCGCCACTTGCTGTGTTGCGTCCTTTGCTCTGCTTCAACCGAGGCAACACCCGGTGTCCGATTACCGGACGTCAGGTGTTTCCTGGGTTGAAGCAGAGCAAAGGGCGATCCGAGCACCCCCGCTCCTCGCCGAGGGCTCGGTGCGGGGTGGTGCCGGGTGTGGTGTGGCGCGGTGGCGGTGGCGGTGGTGGTGTGGGGTGGGCGTGGCGGGGGAGCGGGGTTGGCACTAGCCTCGGCTCACACTCATGAGGGCGGGAGGCGGTTGCGGTGGGCAGCGCAGGGGTGCCGGTGGTCGTCGGCCTGGACAACGGTGGCACCAGCAACAACGCCACCGTGCTGACGGTGGACGGCCGCTTCCTGGTCGACGGCCTGCTGGAGATCCCCAGTGAGGTGCAGGCCGGCCCGGAGGCGGCGATCGAGGCGCTGGCGCGGGCGCTGGACGGGGCGCTGGCGCAGACCGGCGTCCCCCGCGAGCTGGTTCGGGCGGTCGGGCTCGACACCCCCGGCCCCGCGAGCGCGACCGGCGTCATCTCGTCGCGCGGCTCGACCAACTTCTCGCAGCCGGCCTGGCGTGGCTTCGACGTCCGGGGCGCGTTGGAGCGTCGACTGGGGCTGCCGGTGGTCTACCACAACGACGGCAACGCGGCGGCGCTCTACGCCCACCACGTGTACTTCGGTGACGAGGCGATGACCCGGTCGTCGGTCTCCGCGATCGTCGGCACGGGCCTCGGCGGCGGGGTGGTCGAGAGCGGCAGGGTGATCGCCGGCGCCGCCGGCATGGCCGGCGAGCTGGGTCACGTGCACATCCCGCTGGGCGGCCTGCTCGGCCCGGAGCAGTCGGAGCCGACCTGCGCCTGCGGCTTCACCGGTGATGTCGAGAGCATCGCCTCGCTGACCGGCATCGAGCGCAACCTGCTGCCGTACTGGTTGGCCCGGTATCCCGATCACCCCCTCGCGGCCGAGCCGGTGGCACGGGCGGCGAAGCTCGTGCGGGGCTACGGCGAGCGGGGTGACGCGTTGGCCCGGGACCTCTTCACCCAGCAGGCGATGGCTTTGGGCCGCCTGTTCACCCTGGCGGCCAACTTCACCGACCCGCACGCGTACTTCGTCGGTGGCGGTGTGGTGGAGGCCGCGCCGGCATTCCGGGACTGGTTCCTGGCGACGGTCCGCGAGCACACCGTGCTCCGCGAGGAGCAGGCCGCCGTCGCCACCTTCGCGCTCGTGCCGGACCGCGACATGGCCGGCGCCCGTGGCGTGGCGATCGCCGCCCTGGAGGCCGTACGTGCCGCGCCGGAGCCCCGCCCGCTGGTCGCCTGACTTCCCACCTGGCCGCGCCCCGCGTCCCGGGCTGTGTTCAGCCCGGTCGGCGGGGCGCGGGTCCTACTGGTTGGTCAGCGGCGCGGTGGGGCCTGGGCGAAGGTGGCCCAGGCCGCCGGGGGGAACAGCAGGGCCGGGCCGGCCGGGTCCTTGGAGTCGCGGACGGCCACCAGTCGGGGGATCGCGGCCACCTCCACGCAGGCTCCCTCGTCGCCGCTACGGCTGCTCTTGCGCCACGCCGCCGTGGCCAACGCCGCTGAGATCGTCGGTGTCATCGGTCTCCTACCGTCCCTTCAGGACTGACAGGAGCATCGCCCGGCTGTCCGCCGGACTGAGCGCCACGCTGCGCAGATGCTCCATGATCTTGGTGCAGGTACGCGTCTCGCCCGCCCGGTCGAGGATCATCTGACCGGCGACGGTCTCCACCGACGCGATGATCGGGTCCTCCGGATCGGCGAACTCCAGGATGTGCAGCGAGCCACGGGTGCCCCGGTGGTAGCCGGCGGAGAGGGGAATCACCTGGACGGTGATGTTCGGTAGCTCGGCCATCTTGACGAGGTGCCGCAGTTGGCCCTCCATCACCGACTCGTCGCCGACCGGGCGCAGCAGCGCGCCCTCGTCGATGATCGCGTCGAGGATGGGTGGGGTGTCGGCGGTGAGCCGCTGCTGGCGGTCGAGCCGGATCTTGACCCGCTGCTCCACCAGCTCGTCGCCCAGGGTGTGCGGGCCGCCGCGCATCACTCCCCGGATGTAGTCGGCGGTCTGCAACAGGCCGGGCACCACCGATGGCTCGAAGTTGGAGATCGCGGTGGCCTCCGCCTCCAGGGCGATGAAGTCGATGGTGCGCGGGTCGAGCAGGTACGAGTACGACACCCACCAGCCCGGTTTGCGCGCGTCCTTGGCGAGTTGTACCGCGGCGGCCACCTCCTCGGACGTCACCCCGTACGAGGTGAGCAGGGCGCGCACGGTGGCCGGGCTGATCAGCGTCTGGGCGTTCTCGTAGCGGGAGAGGGTGCTGCGGGTGCTGTTGATCTCATCTGCGGCGGACTCCAGCGTCAACCCGGCGGCTTCCCGGAACTGGCGTAGGGCGATGCCGAGTCGGCGGGCACGGGCGGTCTTGGGGGCCATGCATCGATGGTCGCACACATTTATGGGAACGGGTACATGAGAGATGGCCGATGAGAGTTGCATTCATGGCTGTAGACGTGTCAATCTGTTATCGCGTCCTCACCGCCGGTTGTCGTGGCGACGGTGGTGGTGAGCGACCGGAGGGGATAGGGCGCGCGGCGATCGGGTTTCTCCCCCGTACCCGATCGCCGCGTGCCGCCCGTGCCCGACCGCCGGAAGGGGACGACGTGCGTACCGGTCCGAAGTCTCCGCCCCTGCGCCGTGGGGTTCGGGGATGACCCGCTTCCTGGTCGTGCTCACCGACGTGCGTCCCGTCGAGGGCATCGACCGCAACGAGCGGGTCGCCCCCGAGCGTCGCCGCCAAGTGGTGGGCGCGAGCAGCAGGGAGGCCGCCGACCGGATCGCCGGCGCCTTCATGGCCCTGGGCATGGTCCGGGCCGGCCGGCAGCGGGTCAAGGTGATCGCGGTCGGTCGCCGGCACTCCCGGGACTGATTCGACCCCACCATTCCGTCACACACCGTATATGCTCTGTTGACCGAATGCCGTGTCGCGTCGTGGCTCGCCGGGTATCGCCGCGCCTGATCGCCACGCACAGTAAGGTCAACCGGGTGAGCGCCACCGGCGAGCACGATCAGCCGCAGTCGCGTACGAAGAGGTGACCGGAGTGACCACCCCAGGCAAGACCCGCGTGGCGATCGTCTTCGGCGGCCGCAGCCCGGAGCACGGCATCTCCTGCGTCAGCGCCGGCAGCGTGTTCGGCGCCCTCGACCCCGACGAGTACGAGGTGGTGCCGGTCGGCATCACCCGCGCCGGCCAGTGGGTGCTGACCAGTGGTGATCCCGCCCAGCTCGCCATCGACGCCCGCCAGCTCCCGGAGATCACCGCAGAGTCCGGCGCGGACATCGTGCTGCGCGCCGACCCCACCGGCAACGGGCTGATGGTGCTCGACCCGACCGAAGGCCCCCGGGCGCTGGCCGACGTGGACGTGGTCTTCCCCGTGCTGCACGGCACGTACGGCGAGGACGGCACCATCCAGGGCATGCTCGAGATGGCCGGCATCCCCTACGTGGGGGCGAACGTCTTCGCCTCCGCCGCCGCGATGGACAAGGAGTTCACCAAGAAGCTCTGCGCCATCGAGGGCATCCCGGTCGGCGCGTACGCGGTGCTGCGCAACGGGATGACGCTGAGCGAGCAGGACAAGAAGCGGCTCGGCCTGCCGGTCTTCGTCAAGCCGTCCCGCGCCGGCTCCTCGTTCGGCATCACCCGGGTCACCGACTGGTCAAAGCTCGACGAGGCGGTCGCCACCGCCCGGCAGTTCGACCCCAAGGTGATCATCGAGGCCGCGATCGTGGGCCGCGAGATCGAGTGCGGTGTGCTGGAGGGCGAGGCCGGCGGCACCCCCGAGGCGTCCGTGCTGGCCGAGGTGCGTGTCGTCGCCGACCACGACTTCTACGACTTCGAGGCCAAGTACCTCGACGACTCCTGCGAGTACGACATCCCGGCCGGCCTGCCCGACAAGGTGATCCGCCAGGTGCAGGAGTACGCGATCCGCGCGTTCACCGCGCTGGACTGCGCCGGCCTGGCCCGGGCCGACTTCTTCGTCACCCCGGACCTGGACGTCTACCTCAACGAGATCAACACGATGCCCGGGTTCACCCCGACGTCGATGTTCCCCCGGATGTGGGCGGCCTCCGGCCTGGAGTACCCCAAGCTGGTCAGCCGGCTGATCCGTACCGCCCAGCGGCGCGGCGTCGGCCTGCACTGAACCGAGGACGTCCTCGACGCGTGGCCCGTCGTACGGGCCACGCGTCGGCGCGTCAGCCCTGGCAGCCGGCGGGTACGGCACCGCCCGAGGGCACCGACGCCACGATGGCGCTGGAGATCGGGGCGGCCCACTGCAACGGCTGCGGGTAGGAGCGCGGGATCCGGACCGTAACCGGCGTCTCGCGGTCGACGGTGGTGAGGACCGTCATGTCGGTCTCCTCGACGGGGTGCCAGCAGACCCGGTTGACCACCCAGACCTCGTCGGTGGCCGGAATGGTCGGCTCGGCGCCTCCGCAGGCCACGGTGAGCGCGGGGTCGCCGTACGCGGCGTTCTGCTCGGGGCCCGCCGTGACCGGACGCTGGGTCAGGTCGCGGATGGTCTGCGGGAGCTGGGAGAGCAGCGCCCGGCAGACCGTGGCCGGGCGCTCGGCCAGCGCCGGCGCGGCCATCTCGACCGGCGCGCTGGACTGTGCCCGGGTGGCGCTCGCGGACGGGCTCGGCGCGGCGGCCGGCGTCTCCGGGGCGAGCTTGGCAAAGGCCAGCACGGCCACCAGCAGCGTGACCGGTAGTGCGATCACCGTGGCGAGCAGGGCCGCTCCCCGGACGGTCCGGTCCCGGCCGGCCGGCGCGTCGGCGGCCGGATCGGCGTCCGCGTGGGTACCTTCAGCCGGCTCGGGCGAGGTGTCCGCCGGCTCCCGCTCGCCGTCGTCCCGAACCGCCGAGGGGGTCGTCA
Source organism: Micromonospora sp. CA-246542 (assembly GCF_050942905.1). Taxonomy (NCBI): domain Bacteria; kingdom Bacillati; phylum Actinomycetota; class Actinomycetes; order Micromonosporales; family Micromonosporaceae; genus Micromonospora; species Micromonospora sp. CA-246542. The sequence goes on from NZ_CP192040.1 coordinate 1,480,237, forward strand.
TCTCGTCCACTTACAGCCGCACCACCGAACACGTGAGGGTGCGGGTGATGCCGGGCACCATCTGCACCTTGCTGACGATGAGTTTGCCGAGCTCGTCGACGGTGTTCGCCTCGGTGAGGACGACCACGTCGTACGGTCCGGTGACGGCGTCGACGCGTACCACGCCGGCGATGTCCGCGATGAGACCCGCCACGTCCCGTGCGCGGCCGACCTCGGTCTGGATGAGGATGTACGCCTGTACCACGACTCGACCTCCGTCCGTCGCCGCCCGAAGGCGGCCCGAAGGGTGAAACTACCTTACGGACCAGGTCTGATCCCTATCGGTGGTCAAGGAGCAGCGGTGAGCGAGCGCGGCGGTGCCGGGCAGAACGGGTCGAACGCCGGCAGTGCCGCCAGCGTGGCCGGAATCGGCGAGTTCGGGCTGATCGGGCGGGTCACCGCCCGCCTGTCGATGGGCCCGACGACGGTGCTCGGGCCGGGTGACGACGCGGCGGTGGTAGCCGCGCCGGACGGCCGGGTGGTCGCCTGCACGGACGTGCTCGTCGACGGGCGGCACTTCCGGCGGGACTGGGGGTCGGCGCGCGACGTCGGTCACCGGGCCGCCGCCGCCAACCTGGCCGATGTCGCGGCGATGGGCGCGGTCCCGACCGCTCTGCTGGTCGCCCTCTGCATGCCCGCCGACCTCGAGGCGAGCTGGGCGGAGGAGCTGGCCGACGGGTTGGCCGCGGAGGCCGCCACGGTCGGCGCGAGCGTGGTGGGCGGGGACATGTCGTCGAGCCCCACCCTGACGATCGCGGTCACCGCGCTGGGCGACCTCGGTGGCCGGGCGCCCGTGGTGCGCTCCGGCGCCCGTCCCGGCGACGTGCTGGCCCTGGCGGGTCGCATCGGGTACGCGGCGGCCGGGCTGACCGTGCTCAGCCGTGGCTTCCGTACTCCCCGGCTGCTGGTCGAGGCGTACCGGCGGCCGAACGTCCCCTACCCGGCCGGCCCGCAGGCCGCCCAGCTCGGCGCGACCTCGATGATCGACGTCTCGGACGGGCTCCTCGCCGACCTGGGGCACGTGGCGCGGGCCAGCGGTGTGGCGATCGACGTGCGGCGCGACGCCTTCGAGGTGCCCCGGCAGATGGCGGATGCCGCGCAGGCGCTCGGCGTCGACGCGTACACCTGGATCCTGGCGGGCGGCGAGGACCACGCGCTGGCCGCGACCTTCCCCCCGACGGTGGCGTTGCCGCCGCAGTGGCGGCCCATCGGCACGGTGACGGACGGTGTCGGGGTGACGGTCGACGGCGGTGCCTACGACGGGCCCCGGGGCTGGGACCACTTCCGCTGAGGCGATGTGGCGGCCGTACGCTGGATACCGTGAGTGAGATCGAGATTCGGCTGGTGCGGTTCGACGCGCCGGTGGCGCAGCAGTTGATCAGGGCCGCGTTGGCCGACCTGGCCACCCGGTACGGGGGCACCGGCGACGACACGCCGGTGGCGGCGAGCGAGTTCGAGCCGCCGGACGGCGCGTTCCTCGTCGCCTACCTGGCCGGTGAGCCGGTCGGCTGCGGCGGCTGGCGCAGCCACGGCGCGGACACCGCCGAGCTGAAGCGGATGTACACCGCCCCGACCGCGCGTGGACGCGGCGTGGCGCGCACGGTCCTCGCGGCCGTCGAGCGCTCGGCCCGGGAGCACGGCCGCAAGCGGGTGGTCCTGGAGTGCGGGGACAAGCAGCCCGAGGCGATCGCCATGTACGCGTCCGCCGGCTATGACCGGATTCCCAACTTCGGGTTCTACAAAGACGCGGAGGGCTGCGTCTCCTTCGGCCGCACGCTCTGAGCGGCCGGCGTCAAGCCGGGCGGGGACACGACAGAGCCGGCGGGCCGCAGGGCCCGCCGGCTGAGCCGAACGAGAAGAGTTGGTGCTGCCGCGTCAGGCGCGGGTGACCTTGCCGGCCTTGATGCACGAGGTGCAGACCTGCAGCTTCTTGGTGTTGCCACCACCGGCCGGGGTGCGCACCGACTGGATGTTCGGGTTCCAGCGGCGGTTGGTCTTCTTCTTGGACCAGGGCACGTTGTGGCCGAAGCCCGGTCCCTTGCCACAGACGTCGCACACGCTAGCCACGGGATACTCCTGGGATTGAAACGTTCATGAGGTCGCCGGCAGGTGCTGCCCGGGCAACCGCGTCAGCCTACCCGATGCCCCGCCGAGGTGACCAACCGCCCTGACCCGCGGAGCAGCCGCCCCACCGCTCAGTGGCTGGTGGCCGGCCCGCCGGGTGACGGGGGTGGTTCCGGCGGCAACTGTACCTGGCGGGCGGATCCCGCTCGTGCGGGCCGGGAGGGTGGGCCCCGTCGGACGTCGGCGCAACCGGACACGCCGGACGAGTCCGACGTGTGTCGGCGCGCGCCAGTAGGCTTCTGCCCGTGCTGGACACCCTCGACGCCGCCACGGTCCGCCGTTGGTGCGCGAGCGGGCTGGTCGCGCTCAAGCGTCACCAGGGCGAGATCGACCAGCTCAACGTCTACCCGGTGCCCGACGGCGACACCGGCACCAATCTGGTGCTCACCCTCACCTCGGCGCAGCAGGCGCTCTCGATGGACCTGGACACCCTCCCCGACAGCGGCCCGACCGCCCACGGGCACGCGCTGCGGCTGATGGCGCAGGGCGCGCTGCTGGGCGCGCGGGGCAATTCGGGGGTCATCCTCTCGCAGATCCTGCGCGGGTTCGCCGACGCGGTCGTCGGCGTGCCGGCGGTGCGTGGGCGGGCCCTGGCCGGCGCGCTGCGGGCGGCGACCACCGCCGCGTACACCGCGGTCGGCCGTCCCGTCGAAGGCACCCTGCTCACCGTCGTCGCCGCCGCGGCCACGGGGGCCGAGCAGGCGGGCAGCGACGACCTGGCGGTGGTGGCCCGGGAGGCGGCGCGGGCGGCGGCCGAGGCCCTGGCCCGTACCCCCGAGCAACTGCCGGCCCTGGCCCGCGCGGGCGTCGTCGACGCCGGCGGGCGCGGGCTCTGTGTCCTGCTCGACGCCCTGGTCGAGGTCCTCACCGGGGAGAGCGCCACCCCACCCGCGCCGCCGGCGCGCACCGCCCGTCCGGCGGCCACCGTCGCGCGCGAGACCGGTTCCGAGGAGTACGCCTACGAGGTGCAGTACCTGCTCGACGCCCGCGCCGACGCGGTGGCCGCGCTGCGCCGCACCCTGGACGCGCTGGGCGACTCGCTGGTCGTCGTCGGCGACGGACGCGAGCCGGACGGCACCTGGACCGTGCACGTGCACGTCAACGACGTGGGCGCGGCGGTCGAGGCGGGGATCGCCGCCGGCCGTCCGTACCGGATCTCGGTGACCCGCTTCGCCGATCAGCCCGAGCCGGCCGGCGGTGCGACCGAGGACGGCCGGGCCGCCGTGGTCGTGGCCACCGGCGCCGGGATCGCCGAGCTGTTCGCCGCCGAGGGTGCGACGGTGGTGCGAGGCAACCCGTCCATCGGTGACCTGCTGGCCGCGGTGCGCGGCACCGGGGCGGCCCGGGTGGTCGTCCTGCCGAACGATCCCAACACGGAGGCGGTCGCCAGCGCGGCGGCCCGCGAGGCGCACCGGCACGGCGTCAAGGTGAGCGTGGTGCCGACCCGTTCGCCGGTGCAGGCCCTCGCGGCCCTCGCGGTCCGCGACGGCGCCCGCCGGTTCGAGGACGACGTGATCGCGATGGCCGAGGCGGCCGGCGCCTGCCGCTACGCCGAGGTCTGCCACGCCAGCCGCGAGGCGCTCACGGTCGCCGGCCCCTGCCGTCCCGGGGACGTGCTGGCGCTGGTCGAGGGCGAGGTGCACCTGATCGGCACCGACCTCACCGACACCTGTGCCGCCGTCGTCGACCGGATGCTCGGCGGTGGCGGGGAGCTGGTCACCCTGCTCGCCGGGGTGGACGCCCCCGTCGGGCTCACCGATGCCGTCCGCGCGCACGTCGCGCGACGCTGGCCGTTCGTCGAGGTGCAGGCGTACCCGGGCGGTCAGCCGTTCTATCCGCTCCTGGTGGGGGTCGAATGAGTGAGCCGGCCACGGTGGACACGCCGCTGAAGAAGCTCGTCGGCGACAAGACGGCGAAGGCGCTGGCCTCCCAGCTCGACCTGCACACGGCGGGCGACCTGATCTACCACTTCCCGCGCCGCTACGACGAGCGGGGCGAGCACACCGACATCCGGTCGCTGGACGTCGGGGAGCAGGTCACCGTGCTGGCCCAGGTGCAACGCACCGCCGTACGGCCGATGCGTCAGCGTCGGGGCAACCTGCTTGAGGTGACCGTCGGCGACGGCTCCGGCGGTGTGCTGACGCTGACGTTCTTCGGCAACCAGGCGTGGCGCGAACGGGAGCTGCGGCCCGGCCGGTGGGGGCTGTTCGCCGGCAAGGTCACCGAGTTCCGGGGCAAACGGCAGCTCAACGGCCCGGAGTACGTCCTGCTCGGCGAGGGCGGCGAGGGCGAGGCGGCGGTCAACGACGAGATCGAGGAGTTCGCGGGCGCGCTGATCCCCGTGTACCCGGCCGCCGCTGCCGTACCGACCTGGGTCATCGCCCGCTGTGTACGGGTCGTCCTGGACACGTTCACCCCGCCGGACGACCCGCTGCCGGCCGCCGTTCGGGCCAACCGCAACCTCGTCGACCTGGGCGCGGCGCTGCGGGAGATCCACCGACCGTCCACGAAGGAGGCCCTGCACCGGGCGCGACGGCGGCTGAAGTGGGACGAGGCGTTCGCCGTCCAGTTGACGCTGGTGCAGCGCAAGCACCGGGCCGCCGACTGGCCGGCCCGGCCCCGGCCGCCGCGCGCCGACGGGCTGCTGGACGCGTTCGACGCCCGTCTGCCGTACGAGCTGACCGCCGGCCAGCGCGAGGTGGGCGCGGAGATCGCCGAGGACCTGGCCGCCGCGCACCCGATGCACCGCCTCCTACAGGGCGAGGTGGGCTCGGGCAAGACGGTGGTGGCCCTGCGGGCCATGCTCCAGGTGGTCGACGCGGGCGGACAGGCCGCGCTGCTGGCCCCCACCGAGGTCCTGGCCGCGCAGCACTACCGCGGCATGCTCGACCTGCTCGGGCCGCTGGGCCGGGCCGGTGAGCTGGACTCCGCCGACCACGCCACCCGGGTCGAGCTGGTCACCGGCTCGCTGGGCGCGGCGGCCCGCCGCCGGGCGCTCGGCGAGGTGGCCAGCGGCGCCGCCGGCATCGTGCTGGGCACCCATGCCCTGTTGTACGAGGGTGTCGACTTCGCCGACCTGGGTCTCGTGGTGGTCGACGAGCAACACCGCTTCGGCGTGGAGCAGCGCGACGCGCTGCGCGCCAAGGCCGACCAGCCGCCGCACACGCTGGTGATGACGGCGACGCCGATCCCGCGAACGGTGGCGATGACCGTCTATGGCGACCTGGAGGTGTCCACCCTCTCCCAGCTGCCCCGGGGTCGGTCGCCGATCGCCTCGCACGTGGTCCCGGCCGCCGAGAAGCCGGCGTTCCTGGACCGGGCGTGGCGTCGGCTGCGCGAGGAGGTGGCCGCCGGCCACCAGGCGTACGTGGTGTGCCCGCGCATCGGGGACGGTCCGGTGTCCGACGAGGAGCCGCCGCCCGAGGACGACAACGGCCGGCGGCCTCCGCTGGCGGTGACCGAGGTGGCGCCGCTGCTGGCCGAGGGACCGCTGCACGGGCTGCGGATCGGGGTGCTGCACGGCCGCTTGCCCGCCGACGAGAAGGACGCGGTGATGCGCTCCTTCGCCGCCGGTGACCTGGACGTCCTGGTGGCGACCACGGTGATCGAGGTGGGTGTGGACGTGCCCAACGCCACCGTGATGATCGTGTTGGACGCCGACCGCTTCGGCGTCTCGCAACTGCACCAGCTCCGGGGCCGCGTCGGCCGGGGCGCGGCCGCCGGACTCTGCCTGCTGGTCAGCGAGGCGGCCGAGGGCTCGTCGGCGCGGGAGCGGCTGGATGCGGTGGCCTCCACCAGCGACGGTTTCAAGCTCGCCGAACTGGACCTGGAGCAGCGCCGCGAGGGCGACGTGCTCGGGGCCACCCAGTCCGGGCACCGCTCGCACCTACGGCTGCTGTCCCTGCGACGCGACGCCGACCTGATCCGCGACGCCCGCGCCGAGGCCATCACCCTGATCGGGGACGACCCGGAGCTGACCCGCAATCCGGCGCTGGCCGCGTCGGTGGCCGCGCTCGTCGACGAGGACCGCGCGGAGTACCTGGAGAAGGGCTGACGGGTCCTATTGCAGGGCGAGCCGGGCGATTGCGAGGTCGTCGCGTTGAAGGATCGAGCCCTGTAGCTGTTGGAGACGCTGGGACGGCTCGATACCGAGCGCGTCACTGAATGACGCGCGAGCCTTCTGGTAGGCCCCGAGGGCTCCGGCCGGGTCGCCGGTGAGGTACAGCGCTCGCATGAGTTGTTCCCACGGGCGGTCGCGCAGGGGTTGGTCGAGTACGAGGGCGCGAATGTCGTGCAGGAGGCCGTTGGTGATCCCGAGCGCGAGTCTGGCGTCGAGGAAATCTTCGGTGGCGATGATGCGCTGCTCGTCCAGGTCGGCGAGTTGTTGCGCGAGGGTGCCGGTGGCGCTGATGTTCTCGCCCGCCGGGCCTCGCCACAGTGCGAGTGCGTCGTGCAGCAGGGCTGCCGCATTGGCGTGGTCTCCGGCCCTCAGATGTGCCTGCCCGCGTCTGCTCAGGTCGGCGAAGATGCGGGCGTCCAGCTCGTTGGGCGCGAGAGTCAGGAGGTAGCCGCCGCTTCCGCTGACCGTGACCAGTCGGGATGCCAGGCGGGGGTCGGCGCTGCCCAGGATCGCACGTAGGCGTGCGAGGTAGCTGCGCAGATTCGACATCGCGGACCGGGGCGGCATTGCCCAGAGCGACTGGACGAGTTTGCCGCTACTGACACGCTGCCCACCCGCGAGAAGTAGGGCAGCCAGCACCGCCCTGAGCATGGCCGCCGCGTCGAGGCTCAGCTCGGCTCCGTCGACCGTTGCTTCTAACGTGCCGAGAAGGGCAAAACTGATCTCCAACCTGACTCCCCCGTGTGACTCGATCACGACCGTAGGTGTCGCACCCGCAACTCACAAGACTGCTGTGTGAAGCACACGAGAATCTTCGATGTGCGCGCGATGTGCGCGTTGGTGTGCGCACCCCTGCGCAACGGCTGGTCAGCATGATCTGTCAGTTGGGCTGTGAGTGTGTGGGGGAGCCATGGGCCGCCGGTTGGATCGCGTTTCGCGCGTCAGGTTGATCGAGGGCCGAGTTGGCTTCCATCTCGCGTGGCGTTCCTTGCTCGCACTCGTGCTCGCGGTGCTGCTGCCGACCACCTCGATCGTGGTGCTCGACGACCCGGCTGCCGCACAGGCAGCCTCGGCGAACTGCCCGGACTCGGCGAACGACGAGGCGGCCGCCACCCGGGCCGCCGCCGCCTGTCAGGGTCAGGTCGAGGTGGCGGACGCTCGGGACGAGAAGCTGCAGGTGTTCGCGAACCCGAATGGCTCCTTCACCGCCCGCGCCGCAGCCGTCGTGCAGCGTGTACGGGACCGGTCCGGCCGGTGGGTCAAGCCGGACCCGACCCTGCACCTGACTGCCGATGGCCGAATCACCCCGGCCGCGACGTCGCTACGGATGTCTTTCTCCGGCGGTGGCACCGGTCCCGCCGTAAGCATCGGAAAGGACGCCGCTGAACTGAGCCTGCACTGGTCGACAGCGCTTCCGATCCCGAAGCTCAATGGTCCACGAGCCACGTACTCGAACGTTCTCCCCGGTGTTGACCTGGTGCTGACTGCGGAGGTCGAGGGTTACTCCGAGGTTCTGGTCGTCAATGACGCCAAATCCGCTGCCAACCCGTCCCTGGCCAGCGTGCGCTTCCGCACCACCACGAGAGGGCTGAGGCTTCGGCAGGGGCCGGCTGGTGATCTCACAGCGCTGGACGCCGCCGGCGTTACGCTGTTTGCTTCCGGCACGCCGGCCATGTGGGACTCCGCGAAGGTGGCCGACCGCGCCCCCGGCCCGAACGTCGGCTCCAGGCTGGCCGGCCCCGGTAGGGCGCAGACCGCCATGCCGGTCCAGCTCAATGGTGACGAACTGGTGATTCGTCCGGACCTGGGGATGCTCCGGGACGGGGCGACGACGTTCCCGGTCTATATCGACCCGGCACTCGGCAAGTCGGCCTGGACAATGATCAACAGCACCTACCCGAGCCAGTCCTACTGGAGCTACGACAAACAGGACTGCCCCGACCCGTACGGATCGATCCAGTGCGCCAAGGTGGGTTACACCAACACACCGAAGAGCATGATCTACCGGTCCCTGTTCGCCTTCGGGATCGGCAGCCTGCTGCACAAGCACGTGCAGGACGCCAAGCTGTCGATGGACACCGTGTATTCGTGGACGAACACCGACTATGGCACACAGGTGCGGGTGACCGGCGGAATCAACTCCGGCACCACCTGGTCGAACAACTCGGGCAGTTGGGGCGCTGTGGTAGCCACGGCCAACAGCCACGCGCACGACCGGGTACGTCGACGCACCGAGTGGGGCGTCACCAAGGCGCTCCAGACGGCGTCGGGAGGGACGTCCAGCACGCTGACCCTCGGCCTGCGGGCGGTGAGCGAGTCAGACGTGAACAACTGGAAGAAGTTCGACGCCGGCACCGCCCTGCTCACCGTGACCTACAACTCCTACCCGAACGCACCGGACTCGCTGAGCGTGGCAGGCGGTCCGTGTGTCACCGGTGCGTCTCGGCCGTACATCCGCACCCTCACCCCAGCTCTCAAGGCACGGCTCACCGATCCGGATGGCACGGCACGCCTGCTCAAGGGGACGTTCTACTGGTGGAAGCTCAGCGGCGGTACGCGTAACGGCACCGACTCGGTCGCCCAGGGCTCGGTCGTGGCCGGCCAGAACGCCAACGTGACCATCCCGTCGGGACGCCTAGCGGACGGTGGCGTGTATGTCATGCAGGCCATCGCCAACGACGGCATCGACAACGGCCAGTACTCGTCCACCTGTGAGTTCCAGGTAGACGTGACACCACCGGCAGCTCCCAGTGCCGTGACCTCGACCAATTATCCCAACGACGGCCAGGCGCATGGTGGTGTCGGCATACCGGGGTCCTTCACCCTGAAACCGCCGACCAGTACGCCGAGCGACTTTGCCGGGTACGCATACACCCTCGACGCGGGGATCAGCGCGGCGAGCGCGACCCAGGTGGAAGCCAACGCCAGCGACCACACCGCGACAGTCTCGATCAACCCGGTCGTCGACCAGGCGTACAACCTGCGGGTGTGGTCGCGGGACAAGGCCGGCAACTTCTCCACCTCCCCGTACGTGTACGCGTTCACCGTCCGGGCGGGAACCGGACCGGACGCGCGCTGGAGCTTCGACGACAGTGCTGGCACGGACATCTCCCAGCACGGCAACACCCTGACGGTCAACGGCGGCGCCTGGACTTCCGGTCGGGGTGCCTACGGCAAGGCCTTGCTGCTCAACGGCACCACATCGTACGCGGCGACAAGCGGATCGGTGGCTACTCGGGATCCGGAGACCGGCGGCCCGGTCACTCTGCATTCCAATCAGAGCTTCAGTGTGGCGGCCACGGTCCGGTTGGACAATGCGGCCGGCTCCGGCCAGCAGGTGATCGTCGCTCAGGACGGCAGCCGGACCTCGCCGTTCCTGCTGAGCTACAGCGGCAGCGACCGGAAGTGGCGGTTCGCGGTCGCGGCCACCGACGTGGACGCACCGGCGACCACCGCGATCCTCTCCAACTCGACGGCACCGACCGGAATCTGGACCAGACTGCTCGCCACCTACGACGGCAGCACGCACGTGCTGAAGCTCTACGTCGACGGGGTGCTCCAGACGGCAACCGCGACAGCCGCGACATTCGATGCCACCGGCCCGGTGACCCTCGGGCGAGGACGTTGGGCCGGTGCCTCGTCCGGTTACTTCCCCGGAGCTGTTGACGACGTGCGTGTGTACGGGCGGGTGGTGCTGAACACCGAGTCGGAGTTCACGCTCCTCAAGTTGCCCAACCCGCCGATCGTGACGCTGCCGAACGGCACCACGGCCTACGCTGGCCAGACGCTGTCGGCGGTGCTGAGTGCCGGGGGCGACACCGCGGTGACCAAGGTGCAGTACCAGCTCGGTGTCTCTGGCACGGTCACCACCGTCACCCTGCCGACCCCCGGTGGTCAGACGACCGTGAACCTCACCTCGACCACCGTCGACACGCCGATGCTGATGGTGCAGGGCATAGACGCCGCCGGCCTGAAGTCGCCGACCGCCGCCACCGTGATGACGTTCCGGGAAGCTCCCGCACTGAGTGGCGTGGTGACGGACGCGCTCACCGGTGCCGCCCTCGCCGGCATCACCGTGCAGCTGTCGCCCGGCGATCTGACCCGGGTGACCAGCGCGACCGGTGCCTACAGCTTCACCGGGATCGCCGCTGGCCCGTACAACGTGACCGCGACGAACGGCGGCAGCGGCTGCGCGGGTGAAGTCGCCACCACCGACGTGGACATCGACCGCGCGGTGCCGCTGAATCTCATGCTGGCACCGGAGTCGGACGTCTATGGCTACACCTGCAAGGTCACACCGAACACCCCGTTCGTATCGGGCACCACGAAGTTGAGCCTCAAGGGCGACGACAAGGTCAGTGCGGCGGTTGCGCTGCCATTCGCGCTGCCCTATTACGGCAAGACCTACAGCACGGCCTGGGTGTCCACCAACGGCTCAATCAACCTGAGGGATCCGCATGGGGAGGCTCCGTTCCTGCCCGTCAGCCTCCCCGATCCGATCCACGCGCCGTTCGCCTCACTCTTTCCCTACTGGGACGACTTGACCATCGACTCCAAGGGTGGCGTGTACGTCGGCGCGACCGGGAGCGGCAGTGGTCAACAGTTCGTGGTGGAGTGGCGCAACGTGACCACCGTCGGTGGCACCACCCGATTCGGCTTCGAGGTGCTGCTGTCGGCGAATGGCGACATCACCTTCAACTACAGCGGTGCCGTCAACGACGAGTCGAAGGGTGCCGAGGCAGCGGTTGGTATCACCAGTCCGGGCGGTGGCTACGGACTGCAGTACGCCTTCCAGGACCCGGTGCTCGAGTCAGGCACGACGGTCACCTTCGTGTACCCGCAGGAGCCGTGGCCCCTCTCGTTCGGTTCCATCTCCGGCACGGTGACCCGGCAAGGCATGCCGGTGAGCGACTCGAGGATTCACCTCGGGCAGTTCTCGACGAAGACAGACGACTCTGGTCACTACACGCTCACCGACGTCGAAGCCGGAACGTACGGTGTGACCGCCGATCAGGGTTGCGACACGGCCACCGAGCCGGATGTCTATATCGACGGCGAGGTCACCCTCGACCTCTCGCTGAGCACCTACGTCGACGGCTACGGATACTCCTGCACCTGGGAGCAGGCAGAGTGGATCCCGGGCCAGACTCTGGTCAACGGCAACTCTGACGACATCACTCTGCCGTTCGCGTTCCCCCTGTACGACCAGCAGTGGTCCAGCGTGCATATCACTCCCACCGAGGTGTGGATGCTCAGCTCCAACCACCTCCCCAGCTCATTGGGGATCCAGTTCGGGCCGGGCGCCGACCCGACCGGCGACACCCAATCCGGGCTCCTGACTGCGGTAGTCGGCACCGCTCCGAATCGGCAATTCATCGTCGAATCCCGCAACTACACCTTCTCTGAGCGGCCAGACCTGCGGCTGAGCTGGGAAGTCGTGCTCGGCGAGGACGGCTCGGCAAAGATGATCTTCAAGACGCCACCGGACCTCGCCGCCTTCTCGGAGCCGTCGCGGATGTCTCTGGCCGGGTCGGCTGGAAGCGGGCTCGACTACACCGACAACGCCGACGGGTTCCCCGCGGGCAACGCCGTCGTGATCCACCGCCAGACCGCCGGCTCCTGAAATGCCTCTTCTGCCCGCCCACCCTGATCCGTGGAGGTCATCGGTGAGATCCCGCTCGTCCCGTGCGCGGACGATACTCGCGGCGCTGGTCACAGCCACGCTGGTGGTCACCATGCACCAGCAGCCCGCCATCGCGGCAAAGCCGAAGCCCTTCACCCCTCCGCGGGCGGCGGAGCAGCCGAGCGTGCCGGTGCGGAAGGTGAAGGCCCTCCCGTCACCCGTCAGCCATCTGCCACAAGCCGGCAACCTCCCTGCGCCGGTCTGGCCGGCTGCCAGTAGCGCCGACGCAGCGCTTTCCCAGCCGAGCGGGACACCGGTCTCGTTCCGGTCGCCGGCGGTGTCCAGCGCGACGAGGTCGGGTGCCACGCCGTCCCGCCTACACGTCGACGTGCTCGACCAGCAAGCATCGGCACGAGCGGGCCTTGCCGGTCTGCTGTTCCGGGTGCGGCGCGCAGACGGGTCGACGGCCGCCGCCCCGGTCGGCGTTGGGGTGGACTACAGCACATTCGCCACCGCGTACGGCGCCGACTGGTCGAGCAGACTACGTCTGGTGCGGCTGCCGGACTGCGCGCTGACCTCGCCCACAAGCCCTCAGTGCTCAGCCAGTGAGGTGCCGACCCGCAACGACACGGTCGCCAAGCGGGCCACGGCCGACGTCGCGGTCGGCGGCGATCAGTTGATGGCGCTGACGGCTGCGCCATCTGGTCCCGCCGGCAGCTACGGCGCGACCAAGCTGTCGTCCTCCGGAACCTGGTCCGCGGGCGGCTCGTCGGGAAACTTCTCCTGGTCGTACCCGATGCGGGTGCCGCCGGCGATGGGCGGCCCGATGCCGACTGTCGAGCTCGGTTACTCGTCGCAGGCTGTCGACGGGCGGATGGCCTCCTCGAACAACCAGCCGTCGGAGGTGGGTGAGGGCTTCGAGCTGTCCACCAATGGTTTCATCGAGCGCCGCTACAAGCCGTGCAGCGACGACACCACAAACGGCAACAACGCTGGCGATGCGGACAAGCACGCCGACGACCAGTGCTGGGCCACCGACAACGCGTCGCTGAGCCTGAACGGCTCCGGCGGCGACCTGATCAAGGACGCCACCAAGCCGAACCTGTGGCACCTGCGCAATGACGACGGTTCTCGTGTCGAGCACCGGACCGGCGCCGACAACGGCGCGCTCAGCGGCGAATGGTGGGTCGTCACCACCCCGAACGGCACCCAGTACTGGTTCGGCCGCAACAAGCTGCCCGGTTGGACCACGGGCGCCACCACCAACTCGACCTGGACGGTGCCGGTCTTCGGCAACCAGACCGGGGAACCCTGCCACCAGGACACGTTCAGCGCGTCGTCCTGCACCCAGGCGTGGCGCTGGAACCTCGACTACGTCGTCGACCCGCACAACAACACGATGTCGTACTGGTACAAGACCGAGTCGAACAACTACCAGTCCACGACCACCAAGGTCCACTCGTACGTCCGGGACGGCTACCTCGACCACGTCAGCTACGGCACCCGGGTCGAGCCTGACCTCGCCACCGGCAAGGACACGATCTTCACCGGACATGCCGCGGCTCAGGTCGCCTTCGACTACGACAATCGATGCCTGGGCGATTGCGGCACCCACGACGCCAAGCACTGGCCGGACACCCCGTGGGACCTGAACTGCACGAGCAGCACCGTCTGTGACGCCCGGATGCCGTCCTTCTACAGCACGCGGCGTCTCAGCACGGTCACGACCAGCACCTACGACGCGGCGAGCGGCAAGCCGCGCAACGTGGAGCAGTGGACGCTCACGCAGTCGTACCCCGATCCGGAGGACGGCACCCGGGCCGGTCTCTGGCTGGACCGCATCACTCACACCGGCCTGGTCGGCGCGACGACGACGCTTCCGGACGTGACCTTCACCGGCAAGGCGAAGGCCAACCGGGTCGACACCGTCGACAACTCGCCTCCGATGAACTGGATGCGGCTCACCGACATCAACACCGAGACCGGTGCGATCGTTCACGTCGACTACCTCGACAGCGACTGCGTCGCGCAGAAGAGCGTGCCCACCTCACCGCAGAACAACACCATGCGGTGTTATCCCGTCCGCTGGACGCCGCCGGGCTTCAGCGAGAAGACCGACTACTTCAACAAGTACGTCGTCAACGAGGTCACCGAGACCGACAAGACGGGCCAGTCCACCCGCGTCCTGCACCACTACTCCTACATCGGCGATCCCGCCTGGCACTACACCGACGACGACGGGCTGATTTCCGACGACGCCAAGACCTGGTCCCAGTGGCGCGGCTACGGCAAGGTCGGCGTGACCACCGGTGACCCGGGCGGGCAGACGTACACCGAATCGACCTTCTTCCGTGGTATGAACGGCGACCACCTGCCGAGCGGCACCCGGTCGGTGTCGGTCAGCGACTCGCAGGGCGGCTCGGTGCCGGACGAGGACGCCTACGCCGGGATGACCCGCGAGTCGCGTACCTTCCTCGGGCCCGGCGGGGCGGAGGTCTCCGGTGAGATCAACGACCCCTGGCAGTCGGCGCCCACCGCGAGCCGCACGATCAACGGGGTCACGGTCGACGCCCGTTTCGTCAACACCGCTGGCACCCACTCGAGGGTCACGCTCGACCACAGCCCAGGAGTCCGCCGGACCTACACCAAGAGCACCTTCGACGAGTACGGCATGGTCGTCAAGGAGGACGACTACGGCGACGAGTCGGTGACCGGTGACGAGCAGTGCACGGTGACCACGTTCGAGCCGCGAAACACGTCGGACTGGTTGGTGTCGCTGCCCCACCGCGTGCAGACCTATGCGCTCGACTGCGCGAAGGCGACCGGCACGATCGCCGAGGCAGACGTGATCGGCGACGGACGCACCCTGTACGACGGGCATGCCTACGGTGCCACCCCCACCCGCGGTGACGTCACCGAGACCGACCAGATGAGCGCCTACAACAGCGGCAGCCCGACGTACGTCCAACTGACCCGCACCGCGTACGACGACCTCGGCCGCGCGGTCGACTCGTGGGACGCTCTCGATCACCACTCGTCGACCACGTACACCCCTCTGCGGACCGGCCCGGTGACCCAGACCGTGGACACCAACCCGATGGACTGGAAGACGACCACCACCGTGGAGCCGGCGTGGGGGTTGGCCACCTCGACCACCGACGTCAACCTGCTGAGCACCAACCTCAAGTACGACGGTCTGGGCCGTCTCACGAAGGTGTGGCTGCCCGGCCGGAACCCCGCCTCGGACACGCCGGATGTTGCGTACGACTACCTGATCCGCACCGACGGCGTGAACGCGGTGACGGCCAGCCACCTGAACCCCAAGGGCGGCCTCACCAAGTCCTACAGCTTGTACGACGGCCTGCTGAGGCCGCGGCAGACGCAAACCGCCTCGCCGAAGGGCGGGCGGATCCTCACCGACACCTTCTACGACGCGGCCGGTCGCCAGGTGCTGGACTACGGCGCCTACTACGACAAGACCGGCGCACCCGGCACCGACCTCGTGCAGCCGCTGATCCGGCAGGACGTGCCGAACCAGACCGCGACCGTATACGACGGCGCCGGCCGTCCCGTCACCTCGATGTTCACGCCCAAGGGTAGTGAGCGCTGGCGCACCACGACCGTCTACGGCGGCGACCACACCGACGTCGAGCCTCCGACCGGCGCGACCGCCACATCCACCTGGACAGATGCGCGTGGACGGACGGTGCAGCTACGGCAGTACCCCACCCGCTCGGCGAGCGGTACGGACTACGACCACACCGACTACAGCTACAACCGTCGCGGCCTGCTCGACTCGGTCACCACGCCGGACGGCAGCAAGTGGGTGTACGGCTACGACCTGCGCGGTCGGCAGATCAGCACCACCGATCCGGACGCCGGCAGGACGACCAAGAGGTACGACAACGACGGACGGGTGACCGGCAGCACGGACGGCAACTCGGTCTCCCTCACGTACACCTACGACAACCTGGACCGCAAGACGGCCCTTTACAAGGGCACCAGCCCTACCTCCAGTGGGCAACTCGCCCAGTGGGACTACGACCAAGCGACCTTCGACGACGGCGTGACGCCGGTGAAGGGTCAGCTCTTCCAGTCCAGCCGTATCGACACCAACCGCCGCTACGTCAAGACCGTCAAGCAGTACGACAAGCACTACCAGCCCCTGATCAGCAGCGTGACGATCCCCAGCGCGGAAACCGGGATCGGCGGCACGTACGTCTTCGGCTCGGGCTACAACCCCGATGGCAGCATCAGCGGGCTCAGCTACCCCGCCACCGGTGACCTGCAGGCCGAGAGCGTCCTGAACCACTACACGGACTTCGACCAGCCACTGAGCCTCACCGACCTGTACGGCAGCTCGACCGAGTCGAGCATCGTGTCGGACAGCCAGTACGACGCCCTGGCCCACTCCACCCAATACACGCTCTACACCGGCATGTTCAGCGGTACCGGCTCCCGTGCATATCTTTCCTTTGAGACCGACCAGACCACCGGCCGGCTCAACGAGATCAAGGTGCACCGCGACGGCGTGGCCCCCAACACCGTCACCGACATGCACTACACCTACGACGATGCCGGCAACGTCACCGAGATCGCGGACACGCCCACCGGCGGTGGCTACACCGACATCCAGTGCTTCACCTACGACCGCTATCAACGGATCCGGGACGCCTGGACACCGAAGGCGGACGACTGCTCGGCGCCCACCGCCACCGCGCTTGGCGGACCGGCACCATACTGGCAGAGCTACAGCTACACCCTCGGTGGCGCTCGGCAGCAACTCATGGACCACGCCACTCCGAACGGCGACGTCAAGACCGACTACCAGTTCAACGACAGCGCCCCCACCGATCCGAGCGCCGGGCAACCCCACGCGCTGCGCGGCACCACCACCACCGACAACGGTGGCACTCGGACTGCGGCGTACACGTACGACAAGGCTGGCAACACCAAGACTCGCCCGGGCCCGAACGGCACCCAGACACTCGTCTGGGACGCCGAGGGACACCTGCAAAGCTCCACCGACACGGCCGGCACCGTCAGCTACCTCTACGACGCCGACGGCAACCGCCTGATCAGCAGGGACACCACCGGCAGGACGCTGTACCTGCCGAACGAAGAACTCCGCTACACCAACGGCACCGCGTCGGCGGCGTGCACCCGCTTCTATCCATTCGGCGGTGGGACTGTCGCCCAGCGGACGTCCAAGGGCCTGACCTGGCTTGCCAGCGACCACCAGGGCACCCAGGACGTCACCCTGGACGAGAAGACCCAGGCGGTGACCATCCGCCGGCAGACGCCGTTCGGCACGGCACGCGGCCAGACCGGGCCCTGGGTCAACACCAAGGGCTTCGTAGGCGGCACGGTCGATCCGACGGGCCTGACCCACCTGGGCGCACGTGAGTACGACCCGTCCCTCGGCAGGTTCATCTCGGTCGACCCGATGCTGACCACCAGTGACCCGCAGTCCATGGAGGGCTACGCGTACGCCGACAACAGCCCGGTGGTCCACGCGGATCCTGCCGGTCTGATGATCATCAATGACTCGGGTGGAATCGACGCCCTTCCAGCCGCTGCCGCGCCCGACCCGGCCCAGACCAGCCCGCCGCCGACGAAGCCGACGAAGCCGAAGAAGTGCAGCTGGGGCTGCAAGTTCAAGAAGCCGTTCACCGCGACCGCCAACTGGGTCGACGACCACAAGGCAACCATCGCCGGCGTCGCCGTCGGCTTGGCGGTCGGTGTTGGGTGCGGTTTCGCGATCGGCGCGACGGGTGCCGGTGCAGTCGCCTGCGGCGCCCTCGCCGGCGCCGCCGCCAACATGGTCACCTACGCCATCGAGACCAAGGTCGAACACAAGGGCAACTTCAGCCTCGGCGGCATGCTCGTCCAGGGTGCGATAGGCGCCGTCGTCGGCGGTGTCATGGCCGGCCTGGGTTCGGTAGGGGGCCAAGCCCTCAAGGCCGGAGTGTCCTCGATGCTCTCCGGAGCGGGCGCGCGGGCCTCGTCCGCAGCCGCCGGCGCGGCCGCGAAGAAGGAGGCCGGCGCGATATTCAACGGCCTGACCCGCAACGCCTTCAAGGGCTCAGCCAGCAAGGCCGCCGAGGGCGCCGCAGAGGGCGCCGGTGGGAAAACGCCGCCGTGTCACAGTTTCGACCCAGCCACTCCGGTCCTGATGGCGAACGGCAGCACCAAGGCCATCAAGGACGTACGTGTCGGTGAAAAGGTAGCCGCGACTGACCCGACGACGGGTCGCAATTCCGGAAAGCGGGTCACGGCCCTCCACCAGAACGCCGATCGTGACCTCGCCGACGTGACGGTCAAGGACGCCAGGACCGGTGCCACAACGGTCCTGCACACCACCTGGCACCACCCGTTCTGGGCCGCGAACAAGCATGTGTGGGTTGAGGCCGCCGACCTCGTTACCGGCGACCAGTTGCAGGACAACGCGGGTCGGGCCAGTCAGATCATCGTCAGCGTCAAGACTTGGACCGGCCTGCACTGGATGCGCGACCTGACCGTCGCCGACGTCCACACGTATCATGTTCTCGCGGGGTCGACGCCGGTCCTAGTGCACAACTGCCCAACGTCTGGCGACGATCTCCAAGCTCCGAAGCGTGGCCGGGCCGAAGATCTGCCGCCGGATCCTGCTGCTAGAGGTGATCACACGGTTTTCGAACGGGATGCCGACGGCAAGGTTACGCGTTACCAAACGTGGCTTCAGAATGACAGGGCGCCTTCGGGTTGGCAGAAGGGGCCGCGGTTCCGAGGGACGGGAGGGATGCATTCAGGCATGACTCCGCCGCTCTGGTATCCAAAGGGCACCGGGAAGGCTTTTCCTGGAGAAGAGGTGCCCGAACATATTCCACCAGGATATTTGTAATGACTGATGAACTACCCGTGAGTGCGGACGATGCGGTAGGTCGGATCCTTCGGCGGGCGTATCCGCACGTAGAGTCGACCGATTCGGTCTCCTACATCAGCGAACTGGGCGACTCCGTGCAGGCTTTGGTGTACTCCCGGCTCTTTTGGCCCACGCTCGTGGAAATTGGTGGGGCGGTGTTCGTGGCTCTCTGGGGAGACGATGCGCAGTATATTGCCGGACGTCTGCGGAGGCCCGGTCCCAACCCGAAGCGAGAGCCCATCTCATGGTCGAGGTTCGTTGACAGTTTCAACGTCTTCGAGGTC
This sequence comes from Micromonospora sp. CA-246542, assembly GCF_050942905.1. NCBI lineage: Bacteria > Bacillati > Actinomycetota > Actinomycetes > Micromonosporales > Micromonosporaceae > Micromonospora > Micromonospora sp. CA-246542. Next base: position 1,499,331 of record NZ_CP192040.1, read on the forward strand.
GCTCACATCTTTCGTCAGAACAGGGGTCCGGTTGATCTCGTTAAGGACGCTAACCGGGAACTGGCGTCAATTTTGGTTCACGCCTGGCACGCTAGGCTCAGAGCTAGTTATCCCGAGAGGAAATTCAGTGTCCGCTTTGTTGAGGCGGACGAGATGATGGACTCTCGTATCGAGGTTTCTCAAGAGGCCCCGCCGCTTTCGCCGCCCGCGGGATGGAGCAGTGACCGGCGGGGGGTCTTCCCGGAGGACTGATGCGGGAGCATCCTCACTGGGTGTCTGGTGCGGGTGTGGCCGATCGGCCTCTCGCCCCTCGTGCTTCAGTGGTCGAACGTGGCGATCGGGTTGACCGGCCTGCCGGACTACCGGCTGGCGCGACGGCGAGGTGGAAGTCTTACTGGCCGAGCTCGGCAGTCGTTGTCGCGCACATTTCCCGTTGACGCCGATATCCCGCACTATGTCTGGGTCAGGCTGCTTACCGGCGCGACCACTTGGATCGACCTGCTCGGCTACGCCTACTCGTTCCTGCTGGAGTTGCTGCCCAACACGATGCAGCTCACCTCCGACAAGGCCGCCGACGGTGCTCAGGCCCGGCTCGCGTTCGCCGATCCTGACTGCCCGCACGTCGCCGAACGCGACGCCCTCAACTTGTGCGAGTCCCTCCACGACGTGTCCGTTGTGGAGATCGGCCTGCACCCCGTGCATCTCTACAACTCGGTGCTCCGCTTCGACCACCAGATGATCGTCACCCCACACCTGTACGCGCCCGTGGCTGTCAGCACCCCGCCAAGACCGTGACAGCCCCTACCTCGGATAGCGCCGATACCTCGGCAGCTTTCGAAAAGGGTGGGAACTCAACCGGGGCGGCTGACTGCGCCCGAAACCTGTCAACGCACAACGACCGAGGGCGCGTCGACCGGGTGGTCGACGCGCCCTCGGGCTTCAGCTCAGGTCAGGTCAGGCGGTGAAGGTCACCCGACGCCGACGGGCGATGACGAAGAGCACCGCGCCCGCGATCAGCAGGGCGACCGCGCCGGCGGCGATGCCGCCCGCCGCCGCACCGGTGACCGGGAGGCCCGGCTCGTCCTCGCCGCCGCCACCGCTACCGCCGCAGTTGCCCTCCGGCGTGTAGACGGCTTCCAGCTCCAGGTCCAGGTCCGGCAGGGCGACGAGCGCCGACTCGGCCTTGCTGGCCTTGAAGGTCACCGTCTCCGACGCGCCGGCCGCGACCGTACGGGTCTCGGTCTTGTCGCCGTAGGTGAAGGTGCTCTTCACCGGCAGGCCACCCTCGGGGTTGGTGACGGTGAGGGCGAACTCCTTGCAGTCGGCCTTGGTGGTGACGGCCGGCAGCGGGCAGTCCTCGGGGCGCGCCCACGAGTAGGTGCCGTTCTCGATGACCTTGCCGTCGACCAGGACCTCGATCTTGCCGGCGTCGGCGGCGGGCACCACGATGCTGGTGTCGGCCTTGCCCGGGGCGACGGAGACCTTCTTGGTGAAGCCGTTCTCGCCCTTGACCTCGAACTCGACGGCGTACTTGCTGATCTTGCCGTCGTTGCTCAGCGACACGGCGACCGAACCGTCGCAGTTGGACGCGAAGGTCGAGGCCGGGGTAGCGCAGCTCTTGCTGCCGCCGTTGTACCAGCCCTGCGGGCCCTTGGACCGGTTGCCCGGGGCGCCCGGCGAGCCCAGCTTCTTGTTGTCGTAGCGCTTGCCGCCGTCGACGATCTCGTCGATGACCTGGTCCTTGTCGCCCCAGATGAGGTCGACCTGGGTGTGGCAGTCCGGGATCTCCACGTTCAGCGTGATCTCGGTCTGGGTGGCGCTGACGAAGTCGCTGTCCGGCGTGCCGTAGACGTACTGCGGGGTGGCGAACTGCGGCCGCGGCGCGAAGTACGACACCAGCGTGAAGTACTGCTTGCCCTCGCCGCAGAGCGGCAGGTCACCGTCGAGCTTGACGGTGGCGGTGCCCTTCGTGCCGTCGAAGGTGTGGCTGTACTTGGCCTTGTCGAGCTCGACGCACTTCGGGGCCGGAGCGCACGACTGGTCGGCGGGGATGGTGATGCTGCCGTCGTTGGTGGCTTCCTGGCCGTTCTTCTTCCACTTGCCGAACACCACGAGCTTGGCGCTGGCGGTGTTGCCCGGCACCCGCTGGACGGCCTGCACGGAGCCGGCCTTCTTGATGACATAGCCCTGCAGCGGCACCGCCTTGGCGCCCTCGACGGGCACGGTCACCGGCGTCGCCGGCTCCGCGGTCACCCGCTGGAGCGTCACGGCCTTGTCGCGCTCGCTGTTCTCCACGTTCCACGTGATCACGCGCTCGCCGGTCTGCCGGTCGCAGTCGACGGTGGCCTTGATCGTGGTGTGGTGCGCGCTGGCTGGGGCGGCCACCGCGACGACCCCGGTGAGGCCGACGATGGCGGCTCCCAGGATGGCCAGCGGTCGCCGGAGCGACAGCTTGGGACGGATCACGGGTACTCCTGGAGTGCTGAAGCGTCAGGGGTGTGGCACGGGAGAGACGGTGGACGGTCACCGCACGTCCGATTCGGAGAGGCGCCCTCCCGAGCCGTGGGCCGGCGGGTTGTCGCCGGCACCCGGCAGACCCTAGCGATATCGCCCGGCGTGAGACAGTGCTCAGGATTTGCTAAGACTGATGTTATGAAGTTGAGATCATTGATATACGAGAAGTGATCACATGGTCCGCGTGGTGGTACCGACCGTGTCGGCCGTCGAGTCCGGCTGATCGCGTAGCGTCCTGGTCATGAGCAGGAGGAGACGGTGACCCGGATCGTGGCCGGGACACTCGGTGGTCGACGGATCGCCGCACCGCCCGGCGCCGGCACCCGGCCCACGTCCGACCGGGTCCGGGAGGCGCTGTTCAGCGCCGTCGAGTCCGAGGTCGACCTCGACGGCGCGCGCTTCGCCGACCTGTACGCCGGCTCCGGCGCGGTCGGGCTGGAGGCCCTGTCCCGGGGTGCCGGGCACGTCCTGCTGGTGGAGTCCGACCCGCGCGCCGCCCGGGTGATCCGGGAGAACGTGGCGACCCTGCGAGCCGGTGCCGCCGTACGCCTGGTGGCTGGCAAGGTGGCGACGGTGCTGGCCGCCGGTCCGGACGGCGGCGGGTACGACGTGGTGTTCGCCGACCCGCCCTACGCCGTGCCGGACGCGGAGATCACCGCGCTGTTGACGACGCTGGTCGACGGCGGCTGGCTGACGCCCGAGGCCCTCGTGGTGGTGGAGCGGTCGCGCCGGACCAGGGACTTCGAGTGGGTGCAGGGGATCACCCCGCAGCGCAGTCGCCGGTACGGCGAGACCACCCTTTGGTACGGTCGCCGATCATGAGACGTGCGGTCTGTCCCGGCTCGTTCGACCCGGTCACCAACGGACACCTCGACATCATCGGCCGCGCCAGCCGGCTGTTCGACGAGGTGATCGTCGGCGTTCTGGTGAACCAGTCCAAGAGCGGGCTGTTCACCGTCGACGAGCGGATCGAGATGCTCCGCGAGGTGACCGCGTCGTACGACAACGTGCGGGTCGAGTCGTTCCGCGGACTGCTCGTCGACTTCTGCCGGGCACAGCAGGCGAGCGTCCTGATCAAGGGGCTGCGGGCGGTCAGCGACTTCGACTACGAGTTGCAGATGGCCCAGATGAACATCGGGCTGGCCGGGGTCGAGACGCTCTTCATGCCGACCAACCCGCTCTACTCGTTTCTCTCGTCCAGCCTCGTCAAGGACGTGGCCAAGTGGGGCGGCGACATCTCCGCGCACGTCCCGGACCCGGTCCGCGAGGCCCTCCAGTCCCGCCTGGGCCCCCCACCCCGGACCTGACCCCGGCCCTTCTCCCTCGCGCCGATCTTGCACTTACTGTTTCCGGATCACCCCGTTTCGGGGTGCTTTGCGGCGACCGAAAGTGCAAGATCGACGCGAATCGAGGGGCGGCGGGGGCGGGGAGTGACCATGTCGCGACGCGCCGGGTTGGGGTGGTGGGGGATCGGGTGGGGCGGGCAGGCCATGATGGGCGCAGCGGGAAACCGGCCGTAGCCCGCATCATGGAGGTCGGCCGACGAACGACAGGAGTGAGGTACCGGTGGACCCGCTCGATCGCATCGACGAACTGATCGCCATGGTGGAGCAGGCGCGCTCCGTCCCGATGTCGCGGAACAACTGCATGGTCGACCGGGGCGAGATGATCGCCGCTCTGGACGAGATGCGCGCGGACCTCCCCGCCGACCTGCGTCGCGCCGCCGCGCTCCTGGAGGAGCGCGACAAGATCATGGACGCGGGCAAGCGCGAGGCGGACCGGATCATCAGCGAGGGTGAGGCAGAACACGCCCGCCTCGTGTCGGTGAACGAGATCACCGTGTCGGCCGAGCACGAGGGCGCCCGGATCATCGCCGAGGCCCGTGCCGAGGCGCAGCGCCTGCGTGAGGAGGTCGACGACTACGTCGACACGGCGCTGGCCAACTTCGAGCAGTTCCTCACCCGGGCCCTCGCCTCGATAGAGCGTGGCCGCGACAAGATGCACGCCCTGCGGGAGATCGGCACCTTCGGTGGGGATGAGGCGGAACGCCCGCTACCCTTCTGAGCGGCACCTCACCAGCCGACATTCGCGCCTCAGGCGTCGCCCCCGGTTCGACGGCCGGGCGGTCGCCCAGGTAACCTTTTTTGTCGGCCTCTCACCGGCCGGAGTCTTACTATGCCCAAGCACTCGCCATCGACACTCGACCCCAGGTCGCCGCTGGTCCTCGACACGAGGGACCTGCCGCGCCGCCCTGGTGCGTTGCGTGAGGTCCAGCGGGTCGTGCCGGCACCGGTGGACCTCGGTGTGGAGTTGATCGCCGTACCGGAGGGCGCGGACCTCGACCTCGATCTGAGGTTGCAGTCGGTGTCCGAGGGTGTGCTCGTCTCGGGGACCATCACCGGTCCCGTCCGGGGCGAGTGCGGGCGCTGCCTGCGTGAGATCAACGAATCGATGGCCGTGACGATCCAGGAGCTGTACGCGTACGAGAACAGCACCACGGACGCCACGACCGACGAGGACGAGGTGGGCCGGATGCAGGGCGATCTGATCGACCTGGAGCCGGCGCTGCGGGACGCGTTGGTGCTCACGCTGCCGACCAACCCGCTCTGCCGGGAGGACTGCCCAGGACTGTGCCCCGACTGTGGGGCGCACTGGGACGATCTGCCGGCCGACCACAGTCACCAGCAGATCGACCCGCGTTGGGCGGGCCTGTCGCAAATGACCGTTACAGAGGAGTAAGAACCGTGGCCGTCCCGAAGCGCAAGATGTCGCGCAGCAACACCCGGTCCCGCCGGGCGAACTGGAAGGCGACCGTGGTCGCGACCGTCGCGTGCCCGCAGTGCAAGTCCCCGAAGCTGCCGCACGCCGCCTGCTCCGTCTGCGGCACCTACAACGGCCGCCAGGTTCTCGAGGTCTGACCTGGACGCCGAGTGACGCCCCCGACCCCAGGTCGGGCGGCGCGCGCATCCTGGCATTCGCCCGGTGCCCCGGCTCCCTCCGACGCCCGGCCCACTCCGGCCGGCGTCCCGGTGGAGCCGGGCACCGCGCGGATCGCCGTTGACCTCCTCGGCGGGGACGACGCTCCCGCCGTCGTGGTTGACGGCGCTCTGCGGGCCATGCGCGCCGACCCCGATCTGCACCTGCTGCTCGTCGGTCCGACCGAGGTCGCCGACGCGCTGATCGCTGCCCTCACCCCGGCCGAGCGGGTCCGGATCACGGTCCGGCCGGTCCGCGTCGCCGTCGGCATGGCCGACCATCCCAGCGCCGCCCGCTCGGAGAGCACCGTCCGGGCCGCCGTCACCGCCGTCCGCGACGGAACCGCCGACGCCCTCGTCTCCGCCGGCGCCACCGGTGCCACCGTCACCGCCGCCGTACTCGGGCTCGGGCGCTGGTCGGAGATCCGCCAACCCGCCCTGGTCGCCACCCTGCCCGCGGTCGCCGGGCCGGTGGTCCTGCTCGACGTGGGCGGATCACTGGAACCCCGCCCCGCCACCCTCGCCCGGCACGCCGTGCTCGGCGCCGCGTACGCCGCGGTGGCCCACTCGATCGCCGCACCGCGGGTCGGCCTGCTCTCGGTGGGCACCGAGGCCGGCAAGGGCGACCGGGTACGCCGGGCCACCGATCCCCTGCTCGCCGTCGAACCGCTGCCCGGCGGGGCGCGCTACGTCGGCCTCGTCGAGGGGTACGACGTGGCCGTCGGCGCGCGCGCCGACGTGGTGGTCACCGACGGCTTCACCGGTAACGTGCTGCTCAAGGCGATCGAGGGCGCGTACGCCATGGCCGGCGGCCCACCCGCCGAGGGTGGCGCTCCCCGCGCGGCGGCCCTGCTGGGCGTCGCGGGGACCGTCGTCGTCTGTCACGGCTCCGCCCGGGCCGCCGACGTCGCCTCCGGCATCGCCCTCGCCGCCCACCTGTGGCGGCGGCGTGCCACCGATCTGGTCTCCGCGTTGCTCGACGGCGACGCCGCGACGGACCGCACCGACCGCCCCACCGACACCGAGGTACGCACATCATGAGCAACGACAAGCGGCGGCGGGCGTCCGTCGGTCACCTGGAAGCCGCGTTCGGCGTCAGCCTGGAGGCGGACCTGCTGCAACGCGCGCTGACCCATCGTTCGTACGCGTACGAGAACGGCGGCCTGCCGACGAACGAGCGACTGGAGTTCCTCGGCGACTCGGTGCTCGGCGTCGTGATCACCACCGCCCTGTTCCACAACCATCCGGATCTGCCCGAGGGACAGTTGGCGAAGCTCCGGGCGAGCGTGGTCAACATGCGGGCGCTCGCCGACGTGGCCCGTGGTCTCGGCCCGGACGGCCTCGGCGCGTACCTGCTGCTGGGCAAGGGTGAGGAGACCACCGGTGGCCGGGACAAGGCGAGCATCCTCGCCGACACCCTGGAGGCGCTGCTCGGCGCGATCTACCTCCAGTACGGGCTGGACACCGCCGGGATCGTGATCCACCGCCTCTTCGACCCGCTGATGGCCGAGTCGGCCGGCCGGGGTGCCGCCCTGGACTGGAAGACCAGCCTGCAGGAGTTGACCGCCGCGCTCGGCCTCGGCGTTCCCGAGTACCGGATCGAGGGCACCGGACCGGATCACCTCAAGACGTTCACGGCCTGGGTCGTGGTGGCCGGCAACCGGTACGGCGGCGCGGAGGGGCGCAGCAAGAAGGAGGCCGAGCAGCGTGCCGCCGAGGCGGCCTGGCGGATGCTCTCGGACCAGCACGAGCAGGCCGACCAGGACACCGCAGCCGACCGGGACGACGCGGCCGACCGGGGCGACACGGCCGGGCCGCTGGAGCGCGCCGATCAGGCGACCCTGGCCGAGGAGGCCGACCACCTGGCGCAGGTCATGCCGGCCGACGTGGCGCAGGAGCAGGGGTCCCGTCGTGCCTGAGTTGCCCGAGGTGGAGACCGTCCGGCAGGGGCTGGCCCAGTGGGTCACCGGCCGACGGATCGACTCGGTCGAGGTCCGGCACCCGCGCGCCGTCCGGCGGCACGTACCCGGCGGCGCGCACTTCGCCGACGTGCTCGCCGGCCGGACGATCCTGGACGTCCGGCGGCGCGGCAAGTACCTGTGGCTCCCGCTGGACAGCGGCGACGCGGTGGTCGGGCACCTCGGCATGTCGGGTCAGTTGCTGCTCCAGCCGCCCGGCACTCCCGACGAGACCCACCTGCGGGTCCGGTTCCGGTTCGCCGACGACGGGCCCGAGCTGCGCTTCGTCGACCAGCGCACGTTCGGCGGGCTCGCGGTGAGCGAGGGCGGTGCCGACCTGCCGGCCGAGATCGCGCACATCGCGCGTGACCCGATGGACCCGGAGTTCTCCGACGCGGCGTTCGTCGCCGCGCTGCGACGCCGGCGGACCGAGGTGAAGCGGGCCCTGCTCGACCAGACGCTGATCTCCGGGGTGGGCAACATCTACGCCGACGAGGCGCTCTGGCGTGCGCGGTTGCACGGCGCCCGCCCCACCGACGCGCTCACCGGCCCGGCCGCCCAGCGGCTGCTCGGCCAGGTCCGGGACGTGCTCGCCGAGGCCATCAAGGAGGGCGGCACCAGCTTCGACGCCCTCTACGTCAACGTCAACGGCGAGAGCGGCTACTTCGACCGCGCGCTCAACGCGTACGGCCGCGAGGGCGAGCCGTGCCGGCGCTGCGGTACGCCGATCCGGCGGGAGTCGTTCATGAACCGCTCCTCGTACAGCTGCCCGCGCTGCCAACCCCGGCCTCGGGGTGCCCTTCGGGGATGACCCGGAGTCGGCTCCGGGTCGGTGCCGGCGGGTCGCGGCCGGACGCTCCGGGTAGTTCCCCGGCGTACGCCCGAATCGCGGGTGGATGCCCGCCCGGCGGACCCGCCGCCCCCGGTCGGACGACTCCGGGGCGGACGGGGGCCGTTCCCCGATGTGACCGCCTCGTCACGCCCCTAACGTCAGCACCGTTGACAGGGGGTCGACGTGACAGGGGGGCACTGATGGGCAGCAGACCGGTGACGGTGCGGATGGCGCGCTGGAGCGCCGAGCATCCGTGGCGGGCGATCGCGATGTGGATCGTGTTCGTGGCGGTGTGCTTCGTCGGTGGCAACGCCGCCGGCCTCAGCGAAGCCACCAGCGGTGACCAGGCGATCGGCGAGTCCGGGCGGGCGAGCCTCATCATCGACGGCGGTGCCTTCGACGACCCGGCCGTGGAGAACGTCCTCATCACCGCCCGGGGCGGCACCCTGGACCCGGCCGCGGCGAAGGCGGCGGCCGACGATGCCGCCGCCCGGCTGCGTACGGTCACCGGGGTTGCCGAAGTCGGCGCACCGGTCACCGCGCGGGACGGGTCGGCGCTGTTGCTGCCGATCACGATGTCCGGTGACCCGGAGACGGCGTCCGACCGGGTGCAGCCGTTGCGGGACGCCACCGCCGGCGTGCAGAGCGCGCACCCGCAGCTCCGCGTCGAGCAGGTCGGCGGGCCGTCGATCGGTCAGGCGCTGGACGACACCCTCGGCAAGGACTTCGAGCGGGCCGAACTGCTGAGCCTGCCGGTGACCCTGGCCATTCTGATCATCGCGTTCGGCGCGTTGATCGCGGCCAGCGTGCCGGTGCTGCTGGCGCTCTCGTCGGTCGCCGCGGCGATGGGTCTGTCCACGCTCGCCTCGCACCTGGTTCCGGCCACCGACACCACGTCACCGGTGATCCTGCTGATCGGCATGGCGGTGGGGGTCGACTACTCGCTGTTCTACATCCGCCGGGAGCGGGAGGAACGCGCCAAGGGCCGCTCCGGGCTGGACGCGGTGGAGATCGCCGCGGAGACCTCCGGGCATGCCGTGGTGGTCTCCGGGGTCGCGGTGATCATCGCGATGGCCGGGCTGTTCCTCGCCGGTGACGTCGTCTTCTCATCGCTGGCGGTGGGCTCGATCCTGGTGGTGGCCGTCGCGGTGACCGGTTCGCTGACCGTGCTGCCCGCTCTGCTGGCCCGGCTGGGTCGCTGGGTCGACCGTCCCCGGGTGCCGCTGCTGTGGCGCCTCACCGCGCCGCGCACGGGGCGGCACGGCGAGGCGCGTACGCCCCGGCTCTGGCCGACGGTGCTGCGTCCCGCGCTGCGGGCGCCGGTGGCGACGCTCGTCATCTCGGTCGGCCTGCTGCTCGCGTTGGCCGCGCCGGCGCTCGGCATGAAGCTGAAGTTCCCCGGCATGGAGGACCTTCCGCGCACGACACCGGCCATGCAGGCGTACGACCGGCTCACCGCCGCCTTCCCGAGCACCGGCACCAATCACGTGGTGGCCGTCCGCGCGCCGGCCGACCAGGCCGACCGGGTCGGCGCGGCCCTCACCGACCTGGCCGCCCGCGCCTCCGCCGATCCGCTGTTCGCCCCCACCGAGGCGGACGGCCCGAAGATCAAGGTGTCGGCCGACCGGCGGGTGTCGGTGCTGGACGTCGCCACCCCGTACGCGAGCCGCGACGACCGGTCGGTGCAGTCGTTGGAGAAGCTGCGCGCCGACCTGGTCCCGGCCGAGCTGCGGGGCATCCCCGGCATCGAGTACGCGGTGGGCGGCAGCGTGGCCGACAGCGAGGACTACGCGGCGCACGTCCGCGACAAGCTGCCGCTGGTGATGGGCTTCGTGCTGGTGCTCACGTTCCTCGTCATGACGCTCACCTTCCGCTCGGTCGTGGTGGCGGCCAGCTCGATCGTGCTGAACCTGCTCTCCGCCGGCGCCGCGTACGGGCTGCTGGTGCTGGTCTTCCAGGGTGACTGGGCCGAGGGGCTGCTCGGCTTCACCTCGATGGGAGCGATCGTCTCCTGGCTGCCGCTGTTCCTGTTCGTGGTGCTGTTCGGCCTCTCGATGGACTACCACGTGTTCGTGGTGAGCCGGATCCGCGAGGGGGTACGGGCCGGAATGTCCAACCGGGACGCGGTCTCGTACGGCATCACGTCGTCGGCCGGGGTGGTGACCAGCGCGGCGATCGTGATGGTCGGAGTGTTCTCGATCTTCGCCACGTTGAGCACGATCGACATGAAGCAGCTCGGCATCGGTCTGGCGGCGGCGATCCTGCTGGACGCCACGATCATCCGGGGCGTGGTGCTGCCGGCTCTGATGACCATGCTCGGGGACGCGAACTGGTGGGCGCCGCGGTTCCTGCGCCGGCGTCCGGAGCCCGCTCCCACCGATCCGCCGACCTCCGCCCCGGAGTTGGTGCCCGTCTCCTGAGCAGCCGACCGTGTGCCGGGCCGCGACCAGCGGCCCGGCACGTGCCTTACCGGCGTGCACGGGGGCGCCGGGCGGTCACGGCAGCGGGCAGGGCTCCCGCCAGGCGTCCAACTCCCGGTCCTTGCGGATCGACGCGAAGCCGTAGCCGACCGTGGTGACGCAGAACTCGTCGGTCGTGCCGACGTACTCGACGTGGAAGACCGGTTTGCCGGCGTCCGCGAACGGCAGCAGCTTGGCGCACTGGTCGAGCCGGACGCACTCCTCGTTGACCACGAAGTCGAAGTCCGGCGCCAGGGCCGCGAGCTGCGGCACGTCGTTGACCAGCCCGGGGGAGAGGTCCAGCGAGCGGGCCAGGCGGGCCAGCCGGCGGTTGAACAGCAGTTGATCGTCGAAGTCCAGGGGGAAACCGCTTCGGTGCGCGTACCCGTCGGCGTCGGCCAGCGCCACCGCGCCGAAGCCCTTGCCCCGGCACAGCCGGAACCGGTCGGCCAGCACCGGCTCCAGCGCGTCCCAGGCCCGGACGTCCAGCCACCGGCTGCCGGACCGTCGACCGGGGGCGCCGAGCACGACGGCGGGCAGTCGGCTGGCGTCCGGGTCGGCCGGGCCCACCGAGCCGACCGCCACCTGGCAGATCAGCCGTCGGTCCCGTGCGCGCAGCTCGGCCGTCTGCGCCGCCGTGGTCGCCACCGGGTCGAGCAGGAAGACGTCCGCCTCCACCGTCTCGTCGAGCGGGCCGTCGAGTTGCCACTGCCACTGCCAGTGGCGGGACTGGGCGGCCGGCCACGGGGTGGGCGCGCCGGGCGGAATCAGCTCGCGCCGGCAGCCGTACGCCGGCACCACCAGGACGAGCGCGACGGCGGCCGACACGATCCGGCGCAGCGCGCATGCGGCGCGACGTCGCCGTGGCCGGATCCGCATCGGCAGCTCCCGGGTCCCGGGCGGCCCGTCGCCGCCCCCACCGGCACGCCGCCGTCTACCCCGGCGTACCCAACCGGGTCAACGAGCGCGGGGGCGCGGACGACGCGCGGTCAGCGCGGCGCCGCGAAGACCTGCGTCCAGTACGGCCCGTCGCTGCTGGCGATACCGACGCCGATCTCGGTGAACGCGCAGTTCAGGATGTTGGCGCGGTGCCCGGAGCTGTTCATCCAGGCATCCATCACGGCGGCCGGCGTCTTCTGGTTCCACGCCACGTTCTCGCCGTAGGTACGCCACGCGTAGCCGACGCGGTCCAGCCGGACGCCCGTGTCGCTGCCGTCGCTGCCGGTGTGCGTCATCTTGTTGTGGTCGGCCTGGTCCTGGCTGTGCCGCTGCGCGGCGGTCATCAACTTGTCGTCGATGCTCAGCGCCTTGCAGCCGGCCTTGGCCCGCTCGGCGTTGACCAGGTCCACCACCTCGCGGGCCTGGTCGCTGACGGTGCCGCTGGCGGTGCTCGGGGCGGTGCTGCGATCGACGCTGCGGCGGGACGTGGCGGTGGTCCGCGACGAGGCCGGGGTGGGCTTGACGACCTTGCTCGGGGACGGGCTCGGCCGTGCCGGACTGGGCGAGCTGGTCGCCGACGGTGGGGCCGGGGCGTCGCTGGTCGCCTGCTCGGTGGGGACCGCGGGAGCGGCGGCGACGGTGTCGTCGACGGCGGTCGGCTCGTCGGCCGTGCCGTTGCCGCCGGGCATCGCGAGCGCGCCGACGCCGATGCTCACCACGAGGGTGGCCGTCGCGGCCGCGCCGCCGATCATGAGCGGGCGACGCCAGCTCCGCGGCGAGCGGTGCCGTCCGGTGCCGGTCCGGCCGTCGGCGGCGGCCGCCGTGTTCCGGCCTCCGGTGGGGTACGCGTCGGTCTGGTCGCGCCACCCGTCCGTGACCTCTGGCGGCCGGGTGTGGCCGGTCGGTTCCTCGCTCCGCGCCTGTCCCGGCCAGCTCGTGGTAGACGCGTCCACGGGGGCGGGTTCCCAGCGGGGGGAGGGCTCGGCGGCGTGCCACTCGTCAGCGGGCTGGTCGGGGTCGTCCCCGAACAGGTACGCCGAGCGGGGCTCCGGGCGGTCGGTCAGCCAGTCCGGCTCGTCGGTCGGCCGCTCGGCGCGCCGGGCGGCGCCGTTCGCGTCCATCGGGTCGGTCCAGCCGTACACGCCTTTGCCTCCACGGGGTCGGTTGTTGGCCCGGGTGACGCTACGACTCGCCCGCGACCTGCGGCAACGTGGCTAAGGAAGAGTTAAGAGGAAGTCGGACGCCAAGGCGGTGACTTCCGGGAATACGGGCGTACAGTAAAGGCGTCCGGACAGAGCGTGTCCGTGCCTTGCGGCAGCCCCCCCGACAAGTGGACAGGTCGACGTGGAGATGATCTACGGCCTGCGAGAACTTGACGAAGGAGGGGTTTGCGGCTCAATATATAGGTGTCGCCAGTCGCGCCCGGTCATGCCCAGATACACCTGGAATGACAGCCGCGTACTTAATGGGCGCGCGCTTGGCCGGCCTTTCCGGCAGCGCATATCAAGGAGTCAGCATGGCGAAGGCCCTCTACGGCCACGTAGGTGCAGCGCCCGACCGGCGTCTGCTCGACGAGGTCACCCGACTGCGTTCCAGGGTTCAGGCACTGGAGTTCGAGATCACGCGTCTGCGTGCCGACAATGATCGGCTCGCGGCGGCTGCGGCGGAAGCGGACGACCTGCTCCGTCTCGCCGAGCCGGCGCTGACCTGATCTTCGGGGTCGGAAAACTGAATCGCAGCACCACCGCAAAAATGCGCGCCGACACCCGTGTGCCGGCGCGCAACGCTGTCCGGCCCCTTTCGCGGCCGACGATTTATGATCTTGTAGCCGGCCTCGCGTCAAACGCTCCCGCAGTTATCGCAGAACGTGTCGAACCGCATTCTGATCATGAAAGGTCTTTGCCTTTCCGTTGCCGCCGTAACGACAGCGCGTTGTCTCCTCCGCCACTGGCGAGCGCGGGCCGTCGGCACGGCCCGGGGCGGGTCGCGTGCCGGGTGGGTGCCGTCACCGGGTTAGTCTGCGGGTTCACCCAGGTCCCCGCAGCCGGCGACGGTACGGCGGCCACCGGACGAGGATCGAGAAGGTGTATCTCAAGAGCCTGACGGTGAAGGGCTTCAAGTCCTTCGCCTCCGCCACGACGTTGAAGCTGGAGCCCGGGATCACCTGCGTGGTGGGCCCGAACGGCTCCGGCAAGTCGAACGTCGTCGACGCCATCGCCTGGGTGCTCGGTGAGCAGGGCGCCAAGGCGTTGCGCGGCGGCAAGATGGAGGACGTCATCTTCGCCGGCACCGCCGGCCGCGCCCCGCTGGGCCGGGCCGAGGTCACCCTCACCATCGACAACACCGACGGCGCGCTGCCGATCGAGTACACCGAGGTCTCCATCACCCGCCGGATGTTCCGCTCGGGCGAGAGCGAGTACGAGATCAACGGCAACACCTGCCGACTTCTCGACATCCAGGAGTTGCTGTCCGACTCCGGCATCGGCCGGGAGATGCACATCATCGTCGGGCAGGGCCGCCTGGACGGCATGCTGCACGCCAAGCCGGAGGACCGCCGCTCGTTCATCGAGGAGGCGGCTGGCGTCCTCAAGCACCGCAAGCGCAAGGAAAAGGCGCTGCGCAAGCTCGACGCGATGCAAGTGAATCTCAACCGCCTGACCGACCTCACCGCCGAGCTGCGTCGTCAGCTCAAGCCGCTCGGCCGGCAGGCCGAGGTGGCCCGACGGGCGGCCGCCATCCAGGCCAACCTGCGCGACGCCCGCCTGCGACTGCTCGCCGACGACCTGGCCACCCTGCGGACCACGCTCGACCGGGAGATCGCCGACGAGACCGCGCTGCGGGAGCGTCGCGAGCAGATCGAGGGGGAGCACGCCGAGGTGCAGGGCCGGCTCGGCGAGTTGGAGGCCGCCCTCGCCGAGGACGCGCCGCTGCTCGCCGCCGCGCAGGACACCTGGTACAAGCTGTCCGCGCTGCAGGAGCGGTTCCGCTCCATCGAACAGCTCGCCCGGGAGCGGCTGCGGCACCTCAGCGCCAGCGGCGACGACGAACGGCCCGGCCGCGACCCCGACCAGTTGGAGGCCGAGGCCGAGCGCGTCCGCGAGCAGGAGGAGGAGCTGCGCGCGGCGCTCACCGACGACCAGATCCGGCTGGCCGAGGCGGTCGAGCACCGCCAGGAGCTGGAACGGCAGCTCGCCGCCGCCGAACGCGAGCTGGTCGCCGCCGCCAAGGCCATCGCCGACCGACGCGAGGGCCTGGCCCGCCTCACCGGCCAGGTCAACTCGGCCCGCGCCCGGACCACCAGCGCCGGTGAGGAGATCGAACGCCTCGCCGTCGCGCACGCCGACGCGCTGGGACGCGCCGAACAGGCGCAGGCCGACCTGGACGCGGTCGCCGCCCAGTCCACCGAGGCGGACCGGGACAACGCGGACCTGGACGCCCGGCACGCCGAGGCGCTCGCCGTCCAGGAGCGCGCCCAGGCGGCCGTCCGGTCGCTGGCCGACGCCGAGCGGGCCGCGGAGAAGGACTCCGCCACCTGGAAGGCCCGCGAGGAGGCCCTGGCGCTGGGCCTGCGGCGCAAGGACGGCGCCGGTGCGCTGCTCGCCCGCGCCGGTGACGTTCCCGGCCTGCTCGGCAGCCTTGCCGGGCTGCTCACCGTCGCGCCCGGACACGAGGCCGCGCTGGCCGCCGCGCTCGGCGGTCTCGCCGACGCGGTCGCCGTCAACGGGGTGGACGAGGCCGTCGAGGCGATGCGGCTGCTCAAGATCTCCGACGCCGGGCGGGCCGGCCTGCTGGTCGGCAGCCCCGCCGGGCCCGGCATGACCGGATCGGCCGACGCGCTGCGCCCGAAGCTGCCCGACGGCGCCCGCTGGGCTCCCGACCTGGTCGAGTGCCAGCCCGACATCCGTCCGGCGGTGCACCGGGCGCTGCGTGACGTGGCGCTGGTCGACGATCTCGCGGCGGCGGCCGAGCTGGTCGCCGGCAACCCCGAGCTGCGGGCCGTCACCCCGGACGGTGACGTGGTCGGGGCGTACGCGGCGGCCGGCGGGTCGGCCAAGGCGCCCAGCTACATCGAGGTGCAGGCTGCCGTCGAGGAGGCCCGCGCCAACCGGCTCACCGCCGAGCGGACCGGCGCGGAGCTGCGGGACCAGCTCGTCGAGGCGCGCGCCGAGGTGACCGCCGCGAAGGAGGCCGTGCAGCACGCCGCCGCCGAGAAGCGGGAGGCGGAGAGCCACCGCAACGCCGCCGCCCGCCGGCTGGCCGAGCTGGGGGCGGCCGCCCGTTCCGCCAAGGCGGAGACCGACCGGCTCGGCGAGTCCCACGCGCGCGCCGAGGCGGCCCGGCAGCGGGACCTCGCCACGCTCGACGAGTTGGAGGAGCGGCTGCGGCTGGCCGAGGAGACCCCGGTCGACGCCGAGCCCTCCACCGAGGAGCGGGACCAGCTCGCCGCCATGGTGCCGCAGGCCCGGCAGAACGAGATGGAGGTCCGGCTCGCGGTGCGTACCGCGGAGGAGCGCGTCTCCTCGATCGCCGGCCGGGCCGACTCGCTCGCCCGGCAGGCCACCGCGGAGCGGGCCGCGCGCGAACGCGCCGCCGCCCGACGGGCCGCGCGCGCCCGGGGCGCGGGCATCGCCCGGGCCGTCGCGGGCGGGGCCCGCGCGGCGCTCACCCGGCTGACCACTTCGATCGCGACGGCCGAGCAGCACCGCGACGCCGTGGCGCGCGAACGCGCCGCCCGCGAGGCGGAGCTTCAGGAGGTACGCGGAGCAGCCAAGCGCCTCGGCGCCGAGCTGGAGCGTCTGACCAGCCAGGTGCACCGCGACGAGGTGGCCCGCGCGGAGCAGCGGCTGCGGATCGAGCAACTGGAGGCGAAGGCCGCCGAGGACTTCGGGCTGGACGTGGAGACCCTCGTCGCCGAGTACGGCCCGAGCCAGCTCGTCCCACCGACCCAGGTCGACGTGGCCGCCGCCGAACGCGACGGTCTGCCGGTGCCCGAGCCGGTGCGGTACGAGCGGCCCGTGCAGGAGAAACGGGCCGCCAAGGCGGAACGCGAACTCGCGCTGCTCGGCAAGGTCAACCCCCTCGCGTTGGAGGAGTTCGCGGCGCTGGAGGAGCGCTTCAAGTTCCTCTCCGAGCAGTTGGAGGATCTCAAGGCCACCCGACGGGACCTGCTCACCGTCGTCAAGGACGTGGACGAGCGGATCCTGGAGGTCTTCGCCAGCGCCTTCGAGGACACCGCGCGCGAGTTCCAGCAGGTGTTCACGGTGCTCTTCCCGGGCGGTGAGGGCCGGCTCATCCTCACCGACCCCGAGGACCTGCTCACCACCGGCGTCGAGGTCGAGGCCCGGCCGCCGGGCAAGAAGATCAAGCGTCTGTCGCTGCTCTCCGGTGGCGAGCGGTCGCTGACCGCCGTGGCCATGTTGGTGGCGATCTTCCGCGCCCGGCCCAGCCCGTTCTACATCATGGACGAGGTGGAGGCCGCCCTGGACGACGTGAACCTGGGCCGGCTCATCACGCTGCTGGCACAGTTGCGGGAGAAGAGTCAGCTGATCGTCATCACGCACCAGAAGCGGACGATGGAGATCGCCGACGCGCTCTACGGGGTGACCATGCGCAGCGGGGTCACCCAGGTGATCAGTCAACGGCTCAACCGGGCCGACGAGGACGACCAGCGGCCCGGCCGCGGCGAGGAGAACGGGTAGTGGCTCGGGAACGCGCGAAGGCGCTCCTGCTGGACTTCGACGGCGTACTGCGCCGGTGGGACCCGGCGGTGGCCGCTGACGTCGAGCGGGAGTACGGCCTCTCCGAGGGGGTGCTCACCGAGATCGCCATGCAGTGGGGGAGGCTCCAGCCGGTGCTCACCGGCCAGGTCAGTCACGCCGACTGGGTGAGCAGCGTGGCCGACGCGCTCGCCGAGCCGGCCGGCGGGCCGGACCGGGCCCGCGCGGCCGTCGAGCAGTGGCAGCGCTACCGGGGCGAGGTGGACACCGAGGTGCTGGACTTCGTCCGGAAGGTGCGCGCCGCCGGCATTCCCGTCGGCCTGGGCACCAACGCCACCGACCTGCTCGACGCCGACCTCGCCGCGCTCGGCCTGGTCGGCGAGTTCGACGTGGTGGTCAACTCGTCCACGCTCGGCGTGCACAAGCCCGCTCCGGAGTACTTCCAGGCCGCCTGCCAGGCGCTGTCCACCCCGCCGGCCCGGGTCCTCTTCGTCGACGACGAGGACTGGGCCGTACGGGGCGCCCGCGCCGCCGGGCTGTCGGCGCACCGCTGGGGCGGCCACGCCGATCTGCGCTACCTGCGGGCGGCCCTGGACTACTAGGGCGTGTGTCAAAGTCCTCGGGCCGGCCAGGGGCTTTGACACACGCCCTAAAGCGGCGCTCACTCGCCGGTGACGCCGTCGATGCGTTCCCGGATCAGGTCGGCGTGGCCGTTGTGCCGGGCGTACTCCTCGATCATGTGCACGTACACCCAGCGCAGGTTGAAGGTGCGCTTCTTCGGGCCGACCTCGACGAACGTCTCGTCGAGGGAGTGCCCGGCGGCGGCCGCGCGGGCCAGTGCCACCTCCCGGTGGAAGGTGGCGAAGTCCGCCTCGGCGTCGGCGGCGCTCACGTCGTGGTCGGCGTCCGGGTTCTCGGGCGTGAAGTACGGGTAGTCGACCCGCTCGCCGGCGAAGCACTCCCGGAACCACCACGCCTCCACCTCGGCGAGGTGCCGGACAAGGCCGAGCAGGGTCAGCCCGGACGGCTCGACGCTCGGCGTGCGCAACTGCTCCTCGGTGAGACCCGCGCACTTGAGCAGCAGTGTCTGCCGGTGGTAGTCGAGCCAGCCGTCGAGCATCGTGCGCTCGTCGCCGACGTACGGTTCGGGGGTCCGGGCGATCTCCGGTGCGGTCCACGTCATGGCGCGCATCCTGCCCGGGGCGTGTGACACGACGCGACGGGTTATTCAGGGCACCACGACGACGGGCCAGTGCCCCTTGCGGACCAGTCGGGTGGCGACCGAGCCGACCAGCCGGTGGCCGGCCTGCTCGGACGCGCCCACCACCACCATGTCGGCCCGGAACTCGTCGGCCGCCGCGCACAGCTCGGCGTACGCGTCGCCGCGTCGGCACAGCAGCGTCACCGGAATGCCCAACTGCTCGGCCCCGCGTCGGCACTCCCGGCGCAGCTCGTCGGCCAGCTCGTCGTGGGTGCGCTGGACCGCGCCGGCGTCCATCCCGGGCACCAGGGAGGTGAGGCCGCTCGCCGAGCTGACGAACACCACCACGAGCGCGGCGCCCTGCCGGCGGGCCAGACCTGCGGCGTAGGAGCCGGCCCGCCCGGAGGTACGGGTGCCGTCGACGCCCACCATGATCACCCTCGGGCCGTCGGTGCCGCGCTCGAAGGGAAGCGAGTCGACCCGGGGGCCGTACTCCTCGCGGTCCGGTGCTCCCACGCCCATGGCTCTACCTCACCTCTGCTCGCCGGCGGGGACCGCGCCGGCGCCTACGACAGGAGTCGATTCCCGCTCGCCCTCACCGGAAACCGGGCCGGCGTTGTGCTGGCGCAGCGGCACTTCCTTGATGAAGAGCACGGCGATCAACGCGATCAGCGCGAACGGGGCGGCGGCCAGGAAGATGTCACCCGCGCCGTGGCCGTACGCGGCCTCCACCACCGCCCGCAGCGGACCGGGCAGGGTGTGCACGTCGGGCAGGGTGCCGCCGCTGCCGGAGCTGGACGCCGGGATGCCGAGCTGGGACAGTCCGTCGGCCGTGTAGTCCTTGACCTTGTGGGCGAGGACCGCGCCGAGGGCGGAGACGCCGATCGCGCCGCCCAGGCTGCGGAAGAACGCCACCACCGAGCTGGCCGCGCCGAGCTCGTGCGTGCCGACGGTGTTCTGCACGGCGAGGACGAGGTTCTGCATGGTGAGGCCCAGGCCGACGCCGACCAGCAGCATGTAGACGCTCAGCAGGGCGTAGCTGGTGTCCGCGCGCAGGGTGCCCATGAGCGCGAAGCCGACGGTGAGCAGCGCCGAACCGGCTACCAGGAAGCGCTTCCAGCGGCCGGTCTTCGTGATGATCCGTCCGCCCACGGTCGAGGCGACCAGCAGGCCGAGGATCATCGGCAGGGTCATCAGGCCGGCCATCGTCGGGGACTCGCCCCGGCTGATCTGGAAGTACTGTCCGAGGAAGATCGACGCGCCGAACAGGCCCACGCCCACCGCGACGCTGGCGACGACGGCGAGGGTGATCGTCCGGTTGCGGAACAGCCGCGGCGGGATCATCGGCTCGGCGGCGCGGGTCTCCACCCGGATGGCGAGCGCGCCGAGGAGCAGGGCGCCGAGGACCATGACGACGGTCTGCCAGGATGCCCAGGCGAACTGGTCGCCGGCCAGGGAGACCCAGATCAGCAGCACCGAGACCGCCGCCGTGATCAGGGTGGCGCCCCACCAGTCGATCTGCGCCCGGCGCTTGACCACCGGCAGGTGCAGGGTCTTCTGGAGCACGACCAGCGCGGCGATGGCGAACGGCACGCCGACGTAGAAGCACCAGCGCCAGCCGAGCCACGAGGTGTCGACGATCACGCCGCCGATCAGCGGTCCGCCGATGGTGCCGACGGCCATCACGGCGCCCAGATAGCCGCTGTAGCGGCCCCGCTCGCGCGGCGCGATGATCGTCGCCAGGATCACCTGGGCCAGGGCGGTGAGGCCACCGGCGCCGACGCCCTGGAGCACCCGGCACGCGATCAGCTCGCTGGTGCCCTGCGCGAGGCCGGCCAGCACCGAGCCCAGGACGTAGATGCCCAGGGCGAGTTGGACCAGTGTCTTCTTACTGGTCAGATCGGCCAGTTTGCCCCAAATTGGGGTGGTCGCGGTGGTCGCGAGCAGCGCCGAGGTGACCACCCAGGTGTAGGCGGACTGCCCGCCGTGCAGCTCCGTGATGATCCGCGGCAGCGCGTTCGAGACGACCGTGGAGGAGAGGATTGCGACGAACATGCCCAGCAGGAGTCCGGAGAGGGCCTCCAGGATCTGCCGGTGGGTCATGTCGACGGCGGGCGCTCGGGACGCTGTCGCCTGGCTCATCGTGTGGTGCCTCCAGCCCGTACGTATTGGTTGCCTCAAGCAACAACTTGCCCGGGGGTGGCGACATTCCCCGCCTCGGGGGGTCATCTCCAGGAATCGTTGAAGCGGCCGAGGAGCCGGGCGAACTCCTCCACATCCCGTGCCGGCCAGTCGTCGAGCGCGCGGAGGAATTCGCCCAACCGGGCGGACCGGGCGACGTCGAACCGTCGCTGCCCCTCCTCGGTGAGGCTGATCTGCGCCGCCCGCCGGTCACTCGCGTCGGGCTCACGGTGTACGAGGCCGAGCGCCTCCAGCCCGTTGATCTGCCGGCTGAGCGTCCCCTTGCCCACGCCGAGCCGCGCCGCCAGCTCGGTCAGCCGGATCGACCCGCTGCGCCGCAACCAGAGCAGCAGCCCGTAGGTGTTCGGTTCGAGGGTCGGGTGCACCTCGCGGGCGATCTCCCAGGAGACCGCCCGCCCGCGACGCAGCAGCGCGGTCAGCTCGTGCTCGACGGCCCGGATCGGCTCCGGCTGATGCTCGCTCACGGCCTAGAGAGTACGGCGAGGCCCGGTCACCCGTCGCCGGAGAGGCGGCGGCTCATCACCGGGCGTAGGTGCCCGTCACTGGTGGTGCCCTCGATCACCACGTCGGCCTGCCGGCCTTGGTGGGTCAGGGTGGCGACCGCGTTGCCGAAGTAGGGCCCGGCCAGCTTGCGCCAGCGCACCCCCGGCCGCCGGACGCCCGCCGAGCGGGCCAGCGCCCGGGTGGCCCCCGCCGGGCCCGACGACCAGCCCATCTTCATCAGCGGTCGGATGCCGGCCGGCACCTGGTTGTGGATCGGCGAGCAGGTGAGCTGGTGCACCGGCGTGACCACCGCGGGGTCGGCGAACCGGGCCCGGGCCACGTACGAGTGGTGCACGTCCCCGGAGAGCACGCTGATCGACGCCGGTGGGGCGTATGCCGGGCCGGCGCCGACCCGCGCGCCGGACGCCCTCGGCGTGCCGGTGCCGATCCGGGCGAACGTCTCACCGAGCGCCTCGAAGGACCGCCGGAACGCCGCCCAGTGCTCCAGGTCGAGAGCCCGGCGCAGCTTCTCGGCCGTCCGGGCCACCCACGGCCGGCGCGAGTCGGCCAGTTTCTCGTTCCACGCCTCGATGTGGTGGATGCCCTGGGGCAGCAGCCAGGGCAGCGAGGCGCCCACCACGAGGTGGTCGTAGACGCCGTGGGCCTGGTCCAGGAACCACGACCACTCACCCGGCGGCAGCATCGCCCGGCTGCCCGGCTCGAGCACCCGGCTGCACCGGTTGTCGAGCATGACCAACCGGGTACGCCCCAGGTCGAGCGCGTAGCTCCACTGGTACTGCACGGCCCGCCAGCGCTCGGTGTCGTGCGCCAGGTCGGCCTCCTGGTCGACCCGGTGCCCGAACTCGCGCAGCACGCCGGTGGCGTCCTCGGCGGCGACGACCTTGGCGTAGACCGGGTCGGCGGCGATCTCGTCCGGAGCGAGGTTGCCCAGGTGCTGGTAGACCCAGTACGAGGCCAGCCCGCTGCCGATCCGTTCGGCCCACCACGGCTGCTCGCGCATCTCGGCACGCCACGACGCCGAGGTGTTCCAGTCGTCGATGATCTCGTGATCGTCGAAGATCATCACACTGGGCACGGTGGAGAGCAGCCAGCGGATCTCCGGATCACGCCACGACTCCAGGTAGAGCTTCGTGTACTCGTCGAAGCTCACCACCTGGTCGGCCGGAGCGCCCTTCGGCCGCCGACGGCGTCGGCGCAGCAGCCGGCGCACGGTCGGTGAGGTGACATCGGCGTACACCTGATCACCGAGGAGCACCAGCAGGTCCGGCAGCGGGTTCGACTCCGGGTCCGCCATCGACCGCCGGGCATACGCGTCCAGGGCGTCCGGCGGGAGCTTGCGGGTGGTGGCGTGCTGGGTGGTCTCCCGACACGAACCGAAGATCAGGTTGACCGGCTGGTCCAGGTCGTCGACCGCCCGGGTACGGATGACGCTGGGCGGGAAGCCGCTGCTCTCCACGGGCCACACCAGCTCGTCGTCGACCAGCACCTCGTACGTCGTGGTGCTGTCCGGGGTGAGGCCCTCCACCACGACGAGGGCGTAGTGGTGGTCGTACGCCGAGAAGGTGGGCGCGGTGCCGGTGGCGCCGTCGGCGGTGCGGACGGTGACCACGGCGGGCGCGGCGGTCTCCACCCAGATCGTCGCCCGGGTGTCGACCACTCGCCGCAGAAGTGGGCCGATCAGGAGGTGTGCGGCGGGCATGACGCGAGCCTACCGCCGGTTTCCGGACACCGGCCGGGTGCGGTGGCTGGGACGCCGTCGCCGGCATCTGACAGGATTCCGGCATGGCCGAATATCTCGTCCTCGCTCTGGTCCTGCTCGGTGTGCTGATCGCCGGCACAGTCGGGCTGGTCGTGCCCCGTCTGCGGCGGCGGCCCGAGCCTCCGCTTCCGCGCACCGAGGTCGACACCCGGGCCGAAGAGGATCTCGCCGGTCCGCCGGTCGAGGCACCGGAGTCCGATCTGTCCACCGGTGTCCTGGTCGAGCCGCCGCCGGTGCTCGAACCGCAGGTCGAGGTCCCCGAGCCGACCGCCGGGCGGCTGGTCCGGCTCCGCTCCCGCCTGTCGCGCTCGCAGAACGTGTTCGGCAAGGGCCTGCTCGGCCTGCTCGCCCGCGACCACCTCGACGAGGACGTCTGGGAGGAGATCGAGGACAGCCTGATCACCGCCGACGTCGGCGTCGACGCGACCCGCGACATCGTCGACCGGCTGCGCGAGCAGACCCGCGTGCTGGGCACCCGCTCGGCCGGTGAGCTGCGCGCGCTGCTCGCCGCCGAGCTGGTCAACGCCCTCGACCCGAGCATGGACCGTTCGCTGCGCACCGCCCCCAAGGACGGCGTGCCGGCGGTCGTGCTGGTGGTCGGCGTCAACGGCGCCGGCAAGACCACCACGTGCGGCAAGGTCGCCCGGGTGCTGGTCGCCGACGGCCGTACCGTGCTGCTCGGCGCCGCCGACACCTTCCGCGCCGCCGCCGCCGACCAGTTGCAGACCTGGGGCGAACGGGTCGGCGCGGAGACCGTGCGGGGCCCCGAGGCGGCCGACCCGGCCAGCGTGGCCTTCGACGCCGTCAAGCGGGGCATCGACACCGGCGTGGACACGGTGCTCATCGACACCGCCGGTCGCCTACAGAACAAGGTCGGCCTGATGGACGAGCTGGGCAAGGTCAAACGCGTCGTGGAGAAGCAGGGCCCGATCGACGAGACGCTGCTCATCCTCGACGCCACGACCGGCCAGAACGGTCTGGAGCAGGCCCGGGTCTTCACCGAGGTGGTCAACGTGACCGGCGTGGTGCTGACCAAGCTCGACGGCACCGCCAAGGGCGGCATCGTGATCGCCGTTCAGCGCAAGCTCGGCATCCCCGTCAAGCTCGTCGGCCTCGGTGAGGGCAAGGACGACCTCGCGCCGTTCGACCCGGCGCAGTTCGTCGACGCGCTGCTGGGCACCGAGCCCGCTGGACGGGACGCGTAGTCTCGGGTGACCAGTGACGATCGCGCGTACGCGGGCTGGCGTGATCCCGGCCATTCCTCGCAGCGCCTCGGGAGACCGTACGTGACTTCGCAGGAGATCCCGCTGCACGGCGGGAACGTGAGCACCGTGGTCCGGGTCGGCGACACGGTCCGTCGCAATGCCGGGCCGTGGACCCCGTCCGTGCACGCCCTGCTCCGGCACCTGGAGTACGTCGGCTTCACCGGCGCTCCCCGGGCGCTCGGGATGGACGAACGCAACCGTGAGGTGCTGTCGTACCTGGAGGGGGAGTGCGGGGAGTACCCGCTCGCCCCGCACTGGGTGACCGACGAGGCGCTGGTCACCGTCGCCACCATGCTGCGGATGTTCCACGACGCGCAGTACGGCTTCGCCCCGCCGGCCGGGGCCGTCTGGCGCTCGTTCGGCCCTCCGCCGCCGGACACCGAGGTGATCTGCCACCACGACGCCGCCCCGCACAACGTGATCTGGCGTCCGGACGGCACCCTCGGGCTGATCGACTTCGACCTCGCCTCGCCCGGCGCGCGGATCTACGACGTGGCGTACGCGGCGTGGACGTGGGTGCCGATCTTCGCCGACCGGGACTCGATCACCCTGGGCTGGAAGCACCCGGACCGGCCGCGCCGGCTCCGTCTGTTCGCCGACGCGTACGGGTTGATCCCGCGGGACCGGCACCGACTGATCCGCACCATCCGCAAGCGGATCGTGGACCACGTCGAGGGCATCCGCCGGATGGCCGCCGCCGGCGAGCCGGCGTTCGTCCGGATCGTGCACAAGGGGCACCTGCGGCGTCCGATGCGCGATCTGCGGCTGCTCGACTACGAGCGGCACGCTCTGGAGAACGCCCTCCGCTGAGCGCGAACCGGTCGATGCTCGGCCGGGCCCGTCAAGCGGACCGGTCGATGGGCCTGGCCGGTCAGCCATCGACGTACGCCGTCCGAACGATCCACCATTGTCCATGCTGCCGACTGTGCGGACTCCGTGACACGTACGAAACAACCCGTCACGAATTGGAAACCCGCACGGGACCCTGGGTGAAACAGCCGGCAACAAAGCTTCCGCGCAACCGGCCTACGGGCGACGCTGCCCCGGAAAGCCGCGAAGGAGGACTTCACCTTTAGGAGGCCAGCGTGCCTGAAGCACCGACGATCGACGGCGCCAATACTACGTGGCTGCTGGTTTCGACCGCGCTCGTGCTGCTCATGACCCCGGGACTGGCGCTGTTCTACGGCGGCCTCAACCGGGCCAAGGGCGTACTCAACATGATGATGATGAGCTTCTCCGCCATCGGGCTCATCTCTATTCTGTGGTGGTTTTACGGCTTCAGCGTCGCCTTCGGGACCGACGTGAACGGCTTCTGGGGCGACCCGGGCGCGTACCTGGGCACCAAGACCTTCCTCGCCGAGACCGACCTGTGGGGCGCCACGACGGAGAACCCCAGCGGCATCGGCATCCCGCTCTACGTGTTCATGGCCTTCCAGATGGTCTTCGCCGTGATCACCGTCGCGCTGATCAGCGGCGCCATCGCCGACCGGGCCAAGTTCGCCGGCTGGCTGCTGTTCGCGTTCGGCTGGGCCACCCTGGTCTACTTCCCGGTCGCCCACTGGGTGTGGGGCGGCGGCATCATCGGCGGTGACATCCACGCGCTGGACTTCGCCGGCGGTACCGCGGTGCACATCAACGCCGGTGCGGCGGCCCTGGCTGTGGCCCTGGTGCTCGGCAAGCGTCTCGGCTGGCCCCGCGAGGGCATGAAGCCGCACAACATCCCGCTCGTCGCGCTCGGCGCCGGTCTGCTGTGGTTCGGATGGTTCGGGTTCAACGCCGGTTCGGAGCTGACCGTCGACGGGGTCGCCGGTCTCGCCTTCATCAACACCCAGCTCGCCACCGCTGCCGCGGTGCTCGGCTGGATCGCGGTCGAGTGGATCAAGGACCGTAAGCCGACGATGGTCGGCGCCTCGTCCGGCGCCATCGCCGGCCTGGTCGCCATCACCCCGGCCTGTGGCTTCATCGCCCCGTGGGCGTCCGTCCTGCTCGGCATCGTCGCCGGCATCGTGTGCGCCCTCGCCGTCAGCCTGAAGTACAAGCTGGGCTACGACGACTCGCTCGACGTGGTCGGCGTGCACTTCGTCGGTGGCTGGATCGGCTCGCTCTGGCTCGGCCTGTTCGCCACCAACTCGGTCAACGCCGCGATCAGCGACGTGGTCGGCGCGTCCGACGGCCTGTTCTACGGTGGCGGCGTGACCCAGCTCGGCCGGCAGGCCCTGGCCGGTCTGATCGTCACCGCGTGGTCGTTCGGCATCGCCTGGGTGCTCGCCTTCGTCATCGAGAAGACGATCGGCTTCCGCGTCAAGAACGAGGCCGAGGTCGAGGGCATCGACATCGCCGAGCACGCCGAGAGCAGCTACGACCTGTCCCCGTCCGGTGGCGGCACGGGCGGCGCGTTCGCGATGGCCGGCATCGGCACCCCCGGCGGCGCGTCGAGCACCGCCGCTCCCGAGACCGAGTCCACCGAGCCGGTCAGCGCCAAGGTCGCCGGTTAACGTTCCTTAGATGGAGGGGTTGGACATGAAGCTGGTGACCGCGGTCATCAAGCCGTACCAGCTGGACGCGGTGAAGGAGGCTCTGCACGCCCTGGGCGTGGCCGGGCTGACCGTCAGTGAGGTCCAGGGGTACGGACGGCAGAAGGGGCACACCGAGGTCTACCGGGGTGCCGAGTACACGGTCGAGTTCCTGCCCAAGATCCGGGTCGAGGTGCTCACCGACGAGATCGACGTGGAAAAGATCGTGGACGCCATCGTCGGCGCCGCCCGTACGGGCAAGATCGGCGACGGCAAGGTCTGGGTCACCGGTGTCGAGGAGGTCGTCCGGGTGCGTACCGGCGAGCGCGGCCTCGACGCCCTCTGATCCGGATCGCGACGACATGACCTCGTTGATCAAGAAGAACGCGTCAGGCAACGCCGAGAACGGTGACGCGAACCTCTTGATCAACGAGGTCGTCGGCGTACCCGGGGGGATCGGGGAGGCCGCCCGGGTGGGGCGGGCGGCCGCGTACGACGAGTTCCTGCGGGGGCTGCTGCCCGCGCGCGACGGTGTCGCGCTGATGGCCGTCGGGGGCCTGGGGCGGCGGCAGTGCGCCCCCTACGGCGACCTCGACCTGGTGCTGCTGCACGCCGGGGTGCCCGGCACGGACGAGTTGGCCGCCAAGGTCTGGTACCCGATCTGGGACGCCGGACTGCGCCTCGACCACTCTGTACGGACCGTCTCCGAGGCCCTTTCGGTGGCCCAGGACGACGTCAAGGTCGCCCTCGGGCTGCTCGACGCCCGCCTGGTGGCCGGTGACCAGACCCTCGCCGAGGCCCTGACCCGCACCGCCGCCGACCACTGGCGACGGACCGCCGTGCGGCAGCTCCCGGGTCTGCGTGAGATCACCGTCGCCCGTTGGCAGGCGCACGGCGAGCTGGCCTTCCTCCTGGAAGGCGATCTCAAGGAGGCCGCTGGCGGGCTGCGCGACGTGGGGTTGCTGCGCGCGATCTCCGCCGCCGGCATCACCGACGCGCTGCGCCCCGCCGTCCGCGCCGCCCACCTGCGGCTGCTGGACACGCGCGACGCCCTGCACCAGCAGGTCGGCCGCCGCGTCGACCGACTGGTCGCCCAGGAACGCGACGGCGTCGCCGCGCTGCTCGGCCTGGAAGACGGCGACGCCCTCCTGCGGCGGGTGGCCGGGGACGCGCGCACGGTCAGCCACGCCCTCGACGACGCCTTCCGCGCGGCCGACCGGCTGCGCTCGGGCCGTTCCCGGGGTGGGAACGGCGCTCCCGTGCGCCGGCCCGTGGCCCGGGACGTGGTCGAGCACGACGGGGAGTTGGTGCTGGCCCGGACGGCGATCGGCGCACGTCCCGACCCGAGCCTGTCCCTGCGCGTGGCCGCCGCGGCGGCCACCACCCGGCTGCCGATCGCGCGGGCCACCTGCGAGTGGCTGGCCGCGTACTGCCCTCCGCTGCCCGCGCCCTGGCCGGCCGAGGCCCGGGCCGCGCTCACCACGCTGCTGGGCGCCGGTCCCGGTCTGGTGCCGGCCTGGGAAACCTGTGACAGGTACGGGCTGGTGGACGGCTGGCTGCCCGAGTGGACCCGGCTGCGCAGCCTGCCCCAGCACAACCCCGTGCACCGCTACACCCTCGACCGGCACCTCGTGCAGGCCGCCCACGAGGCCAGCCGGCACGCCCGCGAGGTGGACCGTCCCGACCTGCTGCTGCTCGGCGCCCTGCTGCACGACATCGGCAAGGGCCTGCCCGGCGACCACAGCACCGTCGGGGTGCCGCTCGCCGAGACGGTGGCGACCCGCGTCGGGCTGCCCGCCCCGGAGGTGGCGCTGATCGGCACGCTCGTCCGGCTGCACCTGCTCCTGCCGGACGTGGCCACCCGGCGGGACCTCGCCGACCCGGTGACCATCGCGTCGGTCGCCGGGGCGGTGGGCGACACCGGCACGCTCGATCTGCTGCACGCCCTCGTCCGCGCCGACGCCGCCGCCACCGGCCCGGCCGCCTGGTCGGACTGGAAGGGCCGACTCGTCGCCGAACTGGTCGCCCGCGTCCGTACCGCCCTGGACACCGGCGTGCTGCCCGAGCCCCGGCCCCGGACCCGGCGCTGCTGGCCGGGCCGCTGCCGGTCGTACACCTCACCGGAGACCGGGTGGCGGTGGCCGCCGCCGACCGGCGGGGACTGCTCGCCACGGTGGCCGGCTGCCTCGCCCTGCACCGACTGGAGGTGCTCTCCGCCGACGCCTCCGTGGTCGACGGCCGAGCGCTCGTCGAGTGCCGGGTGCAACCCCGCTACGGCCTACCGGCCGACCCGGTCCCGCTCCGCGCCGATCTGCGCCGCGCGGTCGCCGGCGACGTGTCCGTCACCCAACGGCTGCGGGGTCGTGCGCTCGCCGCCCGGGGCAGCGGCGCCGCCCCGGGTCGTCTGGCACCGCGAGGCGGCCACCGACGCCGTCCTGCTCGAACTTCGCGCGGCCGACGCCGCCGGGCTGCTGTACCGGGTGGCCGGCGCGCTCGACGAGGCGGGCGCGTTGGTCCGGGCCGCACGGATCTCGACCCTCGGCGCGGACGTCGTCGACGCCTTCTACCTCGTGGGCGGCTGGCCGGACGACGCCACCCGGGCCCGCCTGGAGGCCGCCGTCCTCGCCGCCGTCTGACCGGGTAATTCGGCGTGATCGACGCGAGTTCGCCGAGATGGGGGCATCAACCCACCCCGGATACCCCGACTTCGGCGATCTGGAGTCGACGGGTACGTCCGGGAGCGTAGCCGCGGTGCCGCTTGCGGACGCACGCCCGGTGGCGTTCGCGCGGGCAGAATGACGGCCATGCGATGGACCAGGTGGCGGGGGGCGGCGGTCGACGCCGTACTCGTCCTGGCGCTGCTCGTGTTCGGGCTGCTCGCCACCGACCTGGCCGGGGACAACCAGCCGGGTTCGATGCCGGTTGACGCCCTCTGCCGGACGCTTATCGCACTCGCCGCGCTCGCCCTGCTGCTTCGACGGCGTGCTCCCGTGGCGACCCTCGCCGTGGTCAGCGTGGCCACCTCGACGTACCTGGTGCTCGGCTACCCGTACGGGCCGATTCTGCTCGCGTTCCTGCTCGCGGTGTACACCGTGGCGGTGGGACTGCCGGTGCGTCCGGCGGCGCTCGCCAGCAGCGGCGCGTTCGTGGTGCTGCTGGCGCATGTCTTCGCCTCGCGCGGCCCCGCGCCGGGCTGGACCGGAGTGCTCCCCGCGTCGGCCTGGGTGGTCGTACCGTTCGCGGTGGGTGTGGTGGTGCGGGTCAGCCGGGAGGCGGCCTCCCGTACCCGAGCCGAGGAGGCCCGTGAGCGCGCCGAGCAGGGTCGGCGGCAGGCCGACGAGGAGCGGCTGCGCATCGCCCAGGAGGTGCACGACGTGGTGGGGCACGGGTTGGCCGCGATCAGCATGCAGGCGGACATCGCCCTGCACCTGCTGCCGAAACGGCCGGAGCAGGCGGAGATCGCGCTGACCGCCATCAGCCGCACCAGCCGGGAGGCGCTTGACGAGCTGCGGGTCACGTTGGGTGCGGTGCGGCGGGGCGCGGGGCGTGAGCCCGTGCCCGGTCTGGCGCGGCTCCCCGCACTGCGCGACCGCCTGGCGGGTGCCGGTCTCGCCGTCGACCTGCGCCTGGCCGGTGTCCCGCGGGAGTTGCCGGCGGCGGTCGACCTGGCGGCGTACCGGGTGGTGCAGGAGGCGTTGACGAACGTGCTGCGGCACGCCGGGGTGGCGCATGCCGAGGTGACCGTGGCCTACCGGGCCGACGAGGTGACCGTCGAGGTCACCGATCGGGGCGTCGGCGCCGCCGGTCGGTTCGACGCGGCCGACGAACCCGAGCTGCCCGCCGGCCTCGCCGACGGTCACGGCCAGGCGGAGGGACATGGGCTGGCCGGCATGCGGGAGCGGGTGGCGGCGCTGGGCGGGCAGTTGACGGTCGGACCGCGTCCGGCGGGCGGGTTCCGCGTGTGGGCCCGGCTGCCGGTGGAGCCGTCCCCGTGATCCGGGTGCTGATCGCCGACGACCAGGACCTGGTCCGCCTCGGGCTGCGCGCGCTGGTGGAGAGCGAGGACGACCTGGCGCTCGCCGGTGAGGCCGCCGACGGGTTACGGGCGGTCGAGCTGGCCCGGCGGGAGCGGCCGGACGTCGTCCTGATGGACATCCGGATGCCGGGCATCGACGGGATCGAGGCGACCCGGCGGATCGTCGCCGATCCCGACCTGACCGGTACGCGGGTGGTGGTGCTCACGACCTTCGAGCTGGACGAGTACGTCTTCGACGCGCTGCGCCACGGCGCGAGCGGATTCCTCACCAAGGACACCCGGCCGCCGGAGCTGCTGCGCGCGATCCGGCTGGTCGCCGAGGGGGAGGCGCTGCTGTCGCCGTCGGTGACCCGCCGGGTGGTGCGGGAGTTCGCCAACCGGCCGTCGCGGGCACCCCGTCCGCACCCCCGACTGGACACGCTCACCGACCGGGAACGCCAGGTGGTTGGCCTGGTCGGGGAGGGACTGAACAACGAGGAGATCGCCGCCCGGTTGGTGGTCAGCCCGGCGACCGCCCGGACACACGTCAGCCGGGCGATGGGCAAGCTGGCAGCCCGGGACCGGGCCCAGCTCGTCGTCTTCGCGTACCAATCGGGCTTGGTCTCGGGGTGAGGGCGGGCCGCCAGCGGCCGTGCGGCCGGGCGGCTACCCTAGCGGTGGCCGGACTCCGCAGTGCCGGCCGCGTTGTGCCCGCCGGAACACTGACAAACGGGATGTTCGCGTGTTTGACACCTTGAGTGACCGCCTGTCCGGGATCTTCACCAAGCTCCGCGGCAAGGGACGGCTCACCGACGCCGACATCGACGCCACCGCGCGCGAGATCCGCCTCGCGCTGCTGGAGGCGGACGTTGCGCTGCCGGTGGTCAAGGGCTTCATCGCGGCCGTCAAGGAGCGCGCCCGCAGCGCCGAGGTCTCCCAGGCGCTGAACCCGGCCCAGCAGATCATCAAGATCGTCAACGAAGAGCTGATCAAGGTGCTCGGCGGTGAGGGGCGACGGCTCCAGTTCGCCAAGCAACCGCCCACGGTGATCATGCTGGCCGGCCTCCAGGGTTCCGGTAAGACCACCCTCGCCGGCAAGCTGGCCCGCTGGCTCAAGGGCCAGGGGCACCAGCCGCTGCTGGTCGCCGCCGACCTCCAGCGCCCCAACGCCGTCGGGCAGCTCCAGGTGCTCGGTGGTCGGGCCGGGGTCGAGGTGTACGCCCCGGAGCCCGGCAACGGCACCGGCGACCCGGTGCAGGTGGCCCGCGCGTCGATCGAGCACGCCAAGCGCGCCGCCCGCGACATCGTCATCGTCGACACCGCCGGTCGACTCGGTATCGACGCCGAGATGATGCAGCAGGCGGCCGACATCCGCGACGCCGTCTCGCCGGACGAGGTCATCTTCGTCATCGACGCGATGGTCGGTCAGGACGCCGTCCGCACCGCCGAGGCGTTCCGCGACGGCGTCGGCATCACCGGTGTCGTGCTCTCGAAGCTCGACGGCGACGCCCGTGGTGGTGCCGCGCTGTCGGTTCGCGAGGTCACCGGGCAGCCGATCCTCTTCGCGTCCACCGGTGAGAAGTTGGAGGACTTCGACGTCTTCCACCCCGACCGGATGGCCAGCCGGATCCTCGGCATGGGCGACGTCCTCACTCTGATCGAGCAGGCCGAGCAGGCCTTCGACTCCGATCAGAAGGAGAAGATGACCGCGAAGCTGATGGGCGGCGAGCAGTTCACGCTCGACGACTTCCTCGACCAGCTCATCGCGGTACGGCGGATGGGCCCGATCGCCAACGTGCTGGCCATGATGCCGGGCATGGGGCAGATGAAGGACCAGCTCGCCGAGCTGGACGACAGCCACTTCGACCGGGTCACCGCGATCATCCGGTCGATGACCCCGGGCGAGCGCAACAATCCGAAGATCATCAACGGCTCCCGCCGGGCGCGCATCGCCAACGGCTCCGGTGTCACCGTCATGGACGTCAACCAGCTGCTCAACCGCTTCGCCGACGCGCAGAAGATGATGAAGCAGATGGGCGGCATGATGGGCCTCCCCGGCGGCGGCCGGCGCAAGGCCACCAAGAGCCCGAAGAACAAGCGCAAGGGCACCAAGGGCGGCGGTCGTCCGCGTACCGGCGCCGGCATGCCGGCCGGCTTCCCCGGTGGCATGCCGCAGCTCCCGCCGGGGATGGACCCGAACGATCTCGCCGCCGGCCAGGGCCTGCCGCCCGGTTTCAAGCTTCCGAAGATCGACTTCAACAAGCTCGGCAAGGGTGGCGACAAGGGCCCGCGCTGACGCGTGCCGGTGACGACGGGCGACTGATCCGGCGCTGACCAGCCGGAAGAACGACCTGCTCGCCCCCGACGGGGAGTGATCGGGTAGGACTGTGCGCATGGCCCTTCATGTGCGCGGCGTGCTGCTCCCCGACGACGAGGTCCGGGACCTCTGGCTGGTCGGCGACCGGGTGACCTTCACCCCGGTACCCGACGCGGAGACCGTCGTCGACGGCGGGTTCGTGCTGCCGGGGCTGGTCGACGCGCACTGCCACCTCGGCATCGCCCGAGGTGGGGCCCCGATCACCTCGCTCGGCCAGGCCCGCGAGCTGGCCCACGTCGACCGGGACGCCGGGGTGCTGGCGATCCGCGACGCCGGCTCGCCGTACCCGTACCCCGAGCTGGACGACGAACCCGACCTGCCGCGACTGGCCCGCGCGGGCCGGCACGTCGCCCCGCCGAAGCGCTACCTGCGGGACATCGGCGTCGAGGTCGACGCCGCCGATGTGGCCGCGACGGTGGCCGCCCAGGCGAAGGCCGGCAACGGCTGGGTCAAGCTGGTCGGCGACTGGATCGACCGGGGCGTGGGCGACCTCGCGCCGGCCTGGGACGCGGACACCCTCACCGCCGCCGTGCGGGCCGCGCACGACGCCGGGGTACGCGCCGCGGTGCACACCTTCTCCGAGTCCGCCGTCGAGATCATGGTGCGCGCCGGTGTGGACTCGGTCGAGCACGGCACCGGCCTGAGCCTCGACCTGATCGACGAGATGGCCCGCCAGGGCACGGCGCTCGTCCCCACAATGATCAACATCGCGACCTTCGGCGGAATCGCCGAGCAGGCGCGAGCCAAGTTCCCCGGGTACGCCGAACACATGCTCGCGCTGCGCGACCGCTTCCCGGAGGTGGTGCGGGCCGCCCACGAGGCGGGCGTGCCGATCTACGTGGGCACGGACGCCGGCGGTGGCATCGACCACGGGCTGGCCGCCGAAGAAATGCTGCTACTGCACGAGCGGGCCGGCATGCCGGCCGAGGACGTACTCGCCGCCGCCTCCTGGGGCGCCCGGGAGTGGCTCGGCTTTCCGGGGCTGGTCGAAGGCGGTCTGGCCGACCTGACGGTCTACCCCGAGGACCCCCGCCGCGACCTGCGGGTCGTCCGTGCCCCGTCCCGCACGATCCTGCGCGGCCGAGTGGTGCGCTGACCCCTCCGCGCTGGCCCCTCCGCGCTGACCCCTCCGCGCTGGGCCTTGCGCGGTGGGCCGTCTCCGCGCTGGCCGCGCCGGGTCCGCGCTGGGTCTTGCGCGGTGGGCCGTCTCCGCGCTGGCCGCGCCGGGTCCGCGCTGGGTCTTGCGCGCTGGGCCGTGCTGGCCACTCCCTCGCACCGATCTGGACCGACCGGGCGGGGATCACGGGCGGGCCCAGACAGTCTGGGGCGCGCTGGGCCGCGCAAGATCGCGCTCGATCCAGGATGTAGTGGTCTCGACCTCGCGGGATCCCACTACATCCTGGTTGTAGCGCGATCTTGCCACCCAAGATCCGCGCAAGACCCCCGATGTTGCTGCTTCCGGCGCGTCTGAGGCAGCAACATCGGTGATGTTGTGAGGATCTTGGGCGTGGGGCGTGGGGCGTGGGGCGTGGGGCGTGGGGCGTGGGGCGTGGGCGTGGGCCTGGGGCGTGGGCGTGGGGCGCGAATGCCGGCAGGTGGGGGTGTCGACGCCTCCCGGGCGCGGCGGCCCCGCACCTGGCGCATAGGATGTGCGGTCATGGCACGCGTGCTCACTCCCCGTGCGGAGGACTTTCCCCGCTGGTACCAGGACCTGATCGCCAAGGCGAAGCTGGCCGACAACGGCCCGGTCCGGGGGACCATGGTCATCCGACCGGCCGGCTACGCCATCTGGGAGCGGATGCAGGCCGAGATGGACGACCGGATCAAGGCGGCGGGCGCGGAGAACGCGTACTTCCCGCTGTTCATCCCGGAGAGCTACCTCAAGCGCGAGGCCGAGCACGTCGAGGGCTTCTCGCCGGAGCTGGCGGTCGTCACCCACGGTGGTGGCAAGCAGCTCGCCGAGCCGGTGGTGGTGCGTCCCACCAGCGAGACGGTGATCGGCGAGTTCATGGCCAAGTGGATCGACTCGTACCGGGACCTGCCGCTGCTGCTCAATCAGTGGGCGAACGTGGTCCGGTGGGAGCTGCGCCCGCGGATCTTCCTGCGGACCAGTGAGTTCCTCTGGCAGGAGGGGCACACCGCGCACGCGACCCGCGAGGACGCCCGCGCCTATGCGCGGCGGATCCTGCACGAGGCGTACGAGGACCTGATGGTCAACGTGCTGGGCATTCCGGTGGTGGTGGGCCTGAAGACGGCCCGTGAGCGGTTCGCCGGGGCGACCGCCACGTACACCTGCGAAGGCATGATGGGCGACGGCAAGGCGCTCCAGCTGGGCACCAGCCACGAGCTGGGGCAGAACTTCGCCAAGGCGTTCGACATCAGCTACTCGGCCAAGGAGGGCGGCCGGGAGCACGCCTGGACGACCTCCTGGGGCACGTCGACCCGGATGCTCGGCGGCCTGATCATGGCGCACGGCGACGACAACGGCCTGCGGGTGCCGCCGCGGCTGGCGCCCATCCAGGCGTACATCATGGTTGTCAAGGACGGCGAGGGCGTCGCGGAGGCGGCGGCGAAGCTGCGCGACGGCCTGCGCGACGCCGGTGTCCGGGTCGCGCTCGACGACCGGACCGACACCGCGTTCGGCCGCCGGGCCGTCGACGCCGAGCTGCGCGGTTATCCGGTACGCGTCGAGGTCGGCCCCCGCGACCTGGCCGTCGGTAACGCGACGGTGGTTCGTCGTACCGACGGATCGAAGTCTCCGACGCCGGTGGCCGACGTGGTCGGCGCGGTGCTGGCGGCGCTGGAGGCCGACCAGCAGGTGCTGCACGACCAGGCGCTGGCCCACCGCACGTCGCGCACGGTCGAGGTGTCGACCCTGGCCGAGGCGATCGAGGCGGCCGCCACCGGCTGGGCCATGGTGCCGTGGTCGGTGGTCGGGGTGGCCGGCGAGGCCGAGGCGAACGGCCAGGGCGTGACGGTGCGCTGCCTGCTGCGGGCCGACGGCTCGGTGCCGGACTCGGAGGACGAGCCCGACCTGGTGGCCATCCTCGCCCGCGCTTACTGACGTGCTGGTCGACCGGTTCCAGCCGGGTCGGCTGATCATGCACCGCAACGTGCGGCACGGCCGGATCGGCTGGGTGCGCCCGGGGCGGGTGGTCAGCGACGACGAGCGGGGCCTACTGGTGTGGATCGCCCGGGACTCGCCCGTGGCCCACGAGGTCACCGAGGCGGGGCTGAACATGCGGGCGATGCCGTTCGCCCAGTGGGTCTCGTCGTCGTACCGGTTGGCGCACGGCCACTGGAACGGTCCGCCGCTGTTGAAGTTCCTGCCCACGGGCGCGGCGCATTCGGTGTGGTGGTTCCGGAACGCGCAAGGTCGGTTCGCCCACTGGTACGTCAACCTGGAGGAGCCCGGCGTCCGTTGGGACGACGGCTCGGTGGCCGGCGTCGACGTGGTGGACCAGGACCTCGACGTGGTGGTGCGCCCGGACCTCAGCTGGCAGTGGAAGGACGAGGACGAGTTCGTCGAGCGGCTCGCCTTCGGCGACGACTACTGGGTGACCGACGAGAAGGCGGTCCGGGCCGAGGGGGAGCGGGTGATCGCGCTCGCCGAGGCCGGTGTGTTCCCGTTCGACGGCACCTGGTGTGACTTCACCCCGCCCGCAGATTGGGACGTGCCGGACAAACTGCCCCTAGGGTGGGATCGCCCGCCGGTGCGCTGAGAGGTGTTCCGGATCACCGGTGACGTGGTCTCCGGGTCCGATGCGAACGATCGGCGTCGGATCTGGCAGAATAGGTCGCTGGTATCCGGCGCGCGTCCGGCGCCCTCTAACCCGGGCGCGTCGCCAGTCCACCGAGTTGTCTCCGGCCCAACCCCACTGTGCCGGTCGGCGCTCACCCATGCACACCGCCCGTAGCGGGCTGGTGAGATCGCAACAGGAGCGAAACAACTGTGGCCGTAAAGATCCGGCTCCTGCGGATGGGCAAGATCCGCAACCCGCAGTACCGCATCGTCATCGCCGACTCCCGCACCAAGCGCGACGGCCGGGCGATCGAGTTCGTCGGGGTGTACCAGCCGAAGGAGGACCCTTCGGTCATCGAGGTCAAGTCGGAGCGGGTCCAGTACTGGCTGTCCGTCGGCGCCCAGCCGAGCGAGGCGGTGCAGCGGCTGCTGGAGCTGACCGGTGACTGGCAGAAGTTCAAGGGCCTGCCGGCCCCGCCGCCGCTGAAGGTCGCCCCCGAGCGGGCCGACCGCAAGGCGGCGTACGAGGCCGAGGCGAAGGCCGCCGCCGGGCTGGCCCCGGAGACCCCGGCCAAGCCGGCCAAGAAGGCCGCCAAGGCCGCCGAGGCGCCGGCCGCTGAGGCCCCGGCGACCGAGGCTCCGGCCGAGACCCCCGCTGCCGACGCCGGTGAGCAGGCCTGACATGCCGCTGCGTCCCGCGTTGGAGCACCTGGTCAAGGGCATCGTCGACCACCCGGACGACGTCCGGGTCCGGATGGTCGATTCCCGTCGGGGTAAGCGGCTGGAAGTCCGCGTGCACCCCGAGGACCTCGGCACGGTGATCGGGCGGTCCGGCCGGACCGCCAAGGCGCTGCGTCAGGTGATCGGCTCCATCGGTGGGCGCGGAGTACGCGTCGACATCGTCGACTCGTACTGATGCAGCTCGTCGTCGGAAGGATCGGCAAGCCGCACGGTGTCCGCGGTGAGGTCACCGTGGAAGTGCGGACGGACGAGCCCGAAGCGCGGTTCGCCCCCGGTACAGTGCTGCGCACTGAGCCGGGGGCGGCTCCGCCGCCGGTGCCGGCGGACGGACCGGGCGTGGTGTTCCGGGTTCCGGCCGAGCTGACCATCGAGGAATCCCGGTTCCACCAGGGCCGGATGCTCGTCGCCTTCGACGGGATCCTGGACCGGAACACCGCCGAGGCGCTGCGCGGCACCCTGCTCGTGGTGGACAGCGCCGACGTCGAGCCTCCGGAGGACCCGGAGGAGTTCCACGACCACCAGTTGGTCGGTCTGGCGGTGGTCACCCCGTCCGGCGAACGTCTGGGCGAGG
Source organism: Micromonospora sp. CA-246542 (assembly GCF_050942905.1). Lineage (NCBI taxonomy): Bacteria > Bacillati > Actinomycetota > Actinomycetes > Micromonosporales > Micromonosporaceae > Micromonospora > Micromonospora sp. CA-246542. The sequence continues at coordinate 1,537,615 of NZ_CP192040.1, forward strand.
TCGCCCGGATCGACCACGCGCCCTCGTCCGACCTGCTGGTGCTGCGACGGCCCGAGGGGCGTACCGCGCTGATCCCGTTCGTCCGGGCGATCGTCCCGGAGGTCGACCTGGCCGGTGGACGCGTCATCGTCGACCCGCCGGCCGGACTGCTCGATCTTTAGGACCACCCCGCATGCGCGTCGACGTCGTGTCGATCTTCCCGGAGTACTTCGCCCCGCTGGACCTGTCGCTGATCGGCCGTGCCCGGGCCAACGGCGTACTCCAGCTTGCCGTGCACGACCTGCGGACCTGGACCCACGACGTGCACCGCACGGTCGACGACACCCCCTACGGCGGCGGCCCGGGGATGGTGATGAAGCCCGAGCCGTGGGGTGCGGCGCTCGACGCGCTCGCCCCGGCTGCTGGTGCCGTCGCCGGCCGGCGTGCCGTTCACCCAGGCCATGGCCCACGAGCTGGCCGCCGAGCCGCACCTGCTCTTCGCCTGCGGCCGGTACGAGGGGATCGACCAGCGGGTCCTGACGCACGCCGCCACCCGCATGCCGGTCACCGAGGTGTCGCTCGGTGACTACGTGCTCTTCGGCGGCGAGGTCGCCGTGCTGGTCGTCCTGGAGGCGGTCACCCGACTGCTGCCCGGGGTGCTGGGCAACGCCGGCTCGCTGGACGAGGAGTCGCACGCGCACGGGCTGCTTGAGGCGCCGATCTACACGAAGCCGCCGAGCTGGCGCGGGCACGACGTGCCGGACGTGCTCCGCTCCGGGGACCACGGCAAGATCGCGCGCTGGCGGCGCGAGGAGGGGCTGCTGCGGACGGCAGCCCGACGCCCGGACCTGCTGGCCGCGTTGCCCGCCGATCGGCTCGACAAACGGGACATCGCGGCGCTGGAACGGGCCGGATTTCAACCACCGCCGGGGGATGTGGCAAAGTAGAGGGGTTGCCGCATCCGTCCGCGCCCGTGGGCGGCTGCGAGGATCCCCGACCGGGGTCGGCTCGCCGACCACCACCCGGGGATCAGAATCACCCACCCGCGCACCGAGTGACGGTGCGCCGTGAGCCTTACGAGGACGCAGCGATGAACATCCTGGACGCCCTTGACGCCCAGTCGAAGCGGACCGACCTCCCCGACTTCCGTGCCGGTGACACCGTCAAGGTGCACGCGCGGGTCGTCGAGGGCAACCGGTCCCGTGTCCAGATCTTCCAGGGCGTCGTGATCCGCCGCCAGGGTGACGGTCTGCGCGAGACCTTCTCGGTCCGCAAGGTCAGCTTCGGTGTCGGTGTCGAGCGGACCTACCCGCTCAACGGCCCGGGCATCGACCGGATCGAGGTCGTGACCCGCGGTGACGTGCGTCGCGCCAAGCTCTACTACCTGCGCGAGCTGCGCGGCAAGAAGGCCAAGATCAAGGAGAAGCGGGAGAAGCAGCCCAGCTGACTTCCCGCTCGCCACGCCGCCTGAGCTGCGCGTATGCCGTACCGACCGGACCGCACTACCCTGGTCGTACGGGCGCAGCCAGGCGGTGGCCCCGCCCACGAGGCGGGCAGCCGTCCACAACCGCCCGTGGAGCCTCGACGAGGCTCCCGGGCGGTGGTGTTTCTGCGGACCGGGGAGTGGCGTGGTGCAGACGCTTGACGAGGACGGCACTGTCGATCCGTGGCGCCGGCGGGTTCGCCGCACCCGGCGTCAGATGCCCCTCTGGCAGGAACTTCCACTGCTGCTGGTGGTGGCCTTCTGTCTCGCGGTGTTGATCCGCACGTTCCTGCTCCAGGCGTTCTTCATCCCGTCCGGTTCGATGGAGGACACCCTCCTGATCGGGGACCGGGTGCTGGTCAACAAGGTCGTCTACGACGTCCGTGACCCGGTGCGCGGCGAGGTGGTGGTGTTCCGGGGCACCGACCGGTGGGCGCCGCAGGTCGACCAGCAGCCCGAGCCCGGGTTCGCCGGCAAGCTCGCCCGGACCGTCGGGGACCTGGTCGGGGTGAGCCGCCCCGGCGAGAAGGACTTCATCAAGCGGGTGATCGGCGTGCCCGGCGACCGCGTCAAGTGCTGCGACTCGCAGGGCCGGGTCACCGTGAACGGGACCCCGCTCGACGAGTCGTACGTGCTGCGTGACTCGCCACTGGACCTGCCGCCGAACCCGCAGGAGTGCCGCTCGCGGCGCTTCGACGAGGTGGTCGTACCCCCGGGTCAGATCTTCGTCATGGGCGACCACCGCGAGGTTTCCCAGGACGCGCGCTGCCAGGGGCCGGTGCCGATCGACAACGTCGTCGGCCGGGCGTTCATGGTGGTCTGGCCCTCGTCGCGCTGGGCGGCGCTGTCGGTGCCGGCGACGTTCGACGACGTGGCCGCGCCGGCCACGGCCTCGTCCGGTGTGCCGCCGACCCGCCCGTCCCCGCAGGGCGGTGTGCTGCTGATACTCCCGTTGACGGTCGCGCTGAGGGGTTCCCGCGCGTTCCGGACGGTGACGTCCGGCCCGGCAACGTAGGCTCCTTGGCGTGATTGACGAGCAGACCGACAAGCCGCGTAGCTCCTTCTGGAAGGAGCTGCCGATCCTGCTGGGTGTGGCGATCCTGGTCGCGGTGCTGGTCCGCGCCTTCGTGCTGCAGACCTTCTTCATCCCGTCCCCGTCCATGGAGAACACTCTCAAGATCGATGACCGGGTGTTGGTCAACAAGCTGGTCTACGACTTCCGGTCACCGCACCGCGGCGAGGTGATCGTGTTCAAGGCCCCCACCGAGTGGAGTGGCAACCCCGACGGCGAGGACTTCATCAAGCGGGTGATCGGCGTCGGCGGCGACCACGTGGTCTGCTGCGACCCGCAGGAGCGCCTGATGATCAACGGCAAGTCGCTCGACGAGCCGTACATCTTCTCCATCGACGGGGTCCAGGACAAGGCGGCCGACCAGGAGTTCGACATCACCGTGCCGAAGGGTCGGCTGTGGGTGATGGGCGACCACCGGTCCGCCTCGGGTGACTCGCTGGAGCACTGGCAGCAGTCCAGCCAGAACATCACCGAGGCAACCATCCCCGAGAGCGAGGTCGTCGGGCGGGCGTTCACCGTCTTCTGGCCCGTCAACCGGGCCACCTGGCTGACGGTGCCCGACCAGTTCGACGGCATTCCCAAGCCGTAGAACCGGCGGGGGCATGGGCGATCGGCCGCCCGTCTGGCAGGCTGGTGCGGTGACCGTGAGGAGCGACCGTACGGGTCCGGCGGCGGACAACGCCGACCGTGCCTACACCCTTCGACGCGGGGCGCGGGTGCTGCTGGTCGACGCGGCCGGCCGGATCCTGCTGTTCCACGGCTTCGATCCGGCCCGCCCGGAACACCGTTACTGGTTCACCCCGGGCGGCGGGCTCGACGAGGGCGAGTCCCCGTCGTCCGGCGCGGTGCGGGAGTTGGCCGAGGAGACCGGGCTGCGGGTCGATCCGGCCGAGCTGGGTGAGCCGGTCTGGTCCGACGCCACCGAGTTCCCGTTCGACGGCGACTGGTACCGCCAGGAGCAGGACTTCTTCCTGCTCCGCATCCCGGCGTGGCAGGTCGACACCACCGGCTTCAGCGACGTCGAGCAGCGCAGCATCGCCGGTCACCGCTGGTGGCTGCCCACCGAGTTGGCCGCCAGCGGCGAGCGGTACTACCCAGCCGAGCTGCCCGACCTGCTGGCCCGGCTCCTGCCGCCGGCCGCCGAGGCGTCGTGCTGACCCCGCCGCGTACCGTCGTTCGTCGCGAGGCCGGGCTCTACGCGCTGGAGCGGGCGTTGCAGCGGCGCGGCTTCCGGCACGTGGCCGGCGCCGACGAGGCCGGCCGGGGCGCGTGCGCCGGGCCGCTGGTCGCCGCCGCGGCCATACTCCCGGAGGGGCGGCGCGGCGAGATCGACGGGCTCGCCGACTCCAAGCTGCTCACCCCGGCCAGCCGGGAGCGGGTGTACGCCGAGGTCGTGGACCGTGCCCTGGCGTACGCCGTGGTGATCATCCCCGCCGACGAGGTCGACGCCCGAGGGCTGCACGTGTGCAACCTGGCCGCGATGCGGCGGGCGCTCGCCTCGCTCACCACCCGACCGGAGTACGTGCTGACCGACGGCTTCGGCGTGGACGGCCTGGGGGTGCCGGGGCTGGCGGTGTGGAAGGGCGACCGGGTGGCCGCCTGCGTGGCGGCGGCCAGCGTGCTCGCCAAGGTCACCCGGGACCGGATCATGGTGGAGTTGGACGGGGTGTACCCGGCGTACGGCTTCGCCGAGCACAAGGGCTACATCACTCCGGAGCACAGCGCGGCGCTGCGCGAGCACGGGCCGTGCCGGGAACACCGCTTCTCGTACGTCAATGTCGCCACGGTCTCCGGCCGGGACGGCCGGCCACCGCGCGCCCGGCGACCAGTCGACCCGGGCTCGGACGAGCCGATGGGGCACTCCGGGGCGTCAGGGGGTACCGTCGGCGTGGCGTTGGGCGAGCAGCCTCGGCCTTCGACGCCCGTGGGGGAAGATGTGGTCATGGAAGGCGGAGTGCGATGAGCGCGGAAGATCTCGAGAAGTACGAGACCGAGATGGAGCTGCAGCTCTACCGGGAGTACCGCGACATTGTCCGCCAGTTCTCCTACGTGGTGGAGACCGAGCGTCGGTTCTACCTGGCCAATCAGGTCGACCTGCACGTGCGCAACTCCGACGGCGAGGTCTACTTCGAGGTCGAGATGCACGACGCCTGGGTATGGGACATGTACCGCCCCGCCCGCTTCGTGAAGAACGTCCGAGTGATGACCTTCAAGGACGTCAACGTCGAAGAGCTGGAGAAGCCCGACATCTCCCTGCCCGCCGACTCCGGCTTCGGCAGCTGACCGCGCTCCTGTCGCGCCACGGGCCCCCACCCGTGGCGGTCACTCGGCGGGCACCACGACCTCGACGCGCTGCACCAGGTTGTTGGCGAAGCCACCACGATTCCACGGCTGCTCGACCGGCTGGGTCCGCCCGGACGCGTCGGTCGCCCGTGCGCTGAGCACGTACCGGCCCGGCGTCGCCGTCCACTCGTACCGCCACCGTCGCCAGGCGAACTCCCCACCCGTCGCCGGGTCCAGCTTGGCCTGCGCCCAGCTCGCCCCGCCGTCGACGCTCACCTCCACCGCCACCACCGGCGCGTGCCCAGACCAGGCCCGACCGTCCACCGTGCACGGTCCGGCCGGCAGCACCCGTCGGCGCGTCATGAAGTCGGGAAAGCCCGGTGGGCGGACCAGGGCACGCGGCTCGATCCGGGTGACCGGCTCGCCCGGGTCGTCCGCGTCGCGGCGCAGTCGGTAGGCCACCGCGTTCTGGTAGCCGTCGAACGGCGTGGTCCGCACCTCGATCGAGTGCAGCCACTTGACGTGTGCCATGCCGTACCAGCCCGGCACGATCAGCCGGAGCGGAGCGCCGTGCTGTGGCAGCAGGGGGGCGCCGTTCATCTCGTACGCCAGCAGCACCTCCTCGCGCAGCGCGTCGGCCACCGGCAGCGCCCGCTGGTAGTCCTGCTCGACCCCGCGCTCGACACCGTGATCGGCGCCGGTGAAGACCACATCCAGCGCGTCCGGGCCGAGGCCCGCCTCGCGCAGCAGTGGCGCCAACGGCGTACCCGTCCACTCGGCGTTGCCGACCGCCTCGACCAGCCACGGCTGGCTCACCGGCCGGGGGTGCAGCAGGGCGCGTCCGTTGCCGGCGCACTCCAGGGTGACCCGGTGGGTGACCCGGGGCCGCTCCCGCAGCTCGGACAGACCGACGGTCAACGGCCGCTCGACCGCCCCGCCGACGGTGAGCGCGTGCGTCGCCGGGTCCAGCTCCGGGATGTCGTAGTGGATCAGCAGGTAGTGCAGCCCGGCGGGGGTGACGTCGTAGCGCAGCGCCTCCAGCGGAAGGCCGTGGTTGCGGGCCGCCAACTGCAACTCGTCGGCGCTGATCGCCTCGTCCGGCTCGGCGAGCCGGGACGGGCCGCTCACGTCGGCCACGCTCGGCCCCCGGTCGTCGACAGTGGTCATGCGAGCCTCCCGGTCCGTGGGGCGGCAGCTCACCGCACTCGCGACCAGCCTAGGCCCTGCGCGGGTCATAGCAGATCATCACCTCCTCCGGGTGGCCGTCCACAGGGCCGTCTGTTGTCCACAGCTTCAGTGGCCGGGCTGGCGGACGACCCGGCTCCGGGCCGAGGCTGCCGGCATGCGATCGCCATCCGCCACCCGTCTCGCCTCGATCCGCCGTACCGTGCTGCTCTGCGCGGCGTTCCCCCTCGCTCTGATCGTGCAGCTCTGTGGTCTGGCGGTGCTCGTGGCGTCGGTGCCCGGCCAGCCACCGACGCCGACCGTGCCGATCGCGTTCGAGGCGTCCGCTCCCGCTCCCGCCGAGCGCTTTCGCTGGCCGCTCGACGGGCCACCGCGACTGGTGCGCCGCTTCGACCCGCCACCGCAGCCGTGGCTCTCCGGCCACCGGGGCGTCGACCTGGCCGCCTCGGCGGGAACCGTGGTCCGCAGTGCCGGGCCGGGCACCGTCCTCTTCGTCGGTCTGGTGGCCGGCCGGCCGGTGGTCACCGTGGGGCACGCCGGAGGGCTCCGAACCACTCACGAGCCCGTGCAACCCGGGGTACGCCCCGGTCAGGCGGTCGCCGCTGGCGCGCCGCTTGGCGAACTACTGCCCGGCCACCCGGGTTGCCCGGCAGACGCGTGCCTGCACTGGGGCCTGCGCCGGGGCGAGGAGTACCTGGACCCGCTCGCCCTGCTCGGCCTCGGCCCGGTGCGGCTCCTCCCGCTCGACCCGGTGCGCGGGGTCAGCGTTGGGCGAGCAGCGCCGGCAACCGTGTGGCCAGCCGCTCGTACTCGTCGGCGGTGTTGTAGACCTGACCGGTGAGCCGCAGCCACCCACGGCCGTCCCAGCTCATCACCGCCACCTCGGCGGCGAGCCGCTCGCCGATGCGCGTCTGCAACGCCCGCGCGGCGTCGATCGTGGTGCCCGTCCCGGCCGGCAGCGGGATGAGACGCAGCGACACCCCCGGTCCGCCGGGGTCGGGCAGTTGGGCGGGGGGCACCCCCAGAGCGTCCCCCACCACCCGTTGGCCGTACGCGGCGAGCGCGGCATTGTGTTCCCGTACCCGGTCTACACCGAGGCTGCGCAGCGTGAACAGCCCGGCGGGCGCGGCCAACCACGAGGTGTAGTCGAGGGTGGCCTGCCATTCGACCCGGGCCGGGAAGCCGGACTCCTGCTCCCACGACACCACCAGCGGCTCGATCCGCTCGCGCCACTGCGGGGCGACCGCCAGCAGAGCGGTGCCGCGCGGCGCGTACCCCCACTTGTGCAGGTTGCCCGCCCAGAAGTCGGCGCCGATGCTGGCGACCGTGGTGGCGAGCATGCCGGGTGCGTGCGCGGCGTCCACCAGGACCGGCACGCCGTTCTCGTGGGCCACCGCCACGATGGCGGCGGTCGGGAAGAGCTTGGCGGTGGCGGAGGTGAGTTGGTCGACGACGAGCAGCCGGGTCCGTCCCGGACGCAGGCCTGCCCGGATGGTCTGCACGATCTGCTCGTCGCCGGCGTCCAGCGGAATCGGCAGCACCCTGCTGACCGCGCCGGTACGGCGGCACTCCCGCGCGATGGCCAGACTCACCGCCCCGTACCCGTGGTCGGTGCTGAGCACCTCGTCACCGGGGCGCAGGCCCACCGACTGGAGCACCACGGCGACGCCGGTGGTGGTGTTGCCGATCAGCGCGCTGCCCTCCGGGTCCGCGCCGAGGAATCCGGCGAGGTGCCGCCGGGTGTGCGCGATCCGGTCGACGAGCCCCTGGGTGAAGAAGCGCAGCGGGTTGGCCTCCATCTCGTCGCGCAGTCGCTGCTGGGCGCGCTGCACGCCGATCGGCACCGCGCCGAACGAGCCGTGGTTGAGGTGGCTGACCGCCGGGTCCAGGGAGAACAGCAGGCGGGCGCCCGGAATCGGCTCGGGAGGCTGCGGGACGCTCACCGGATGATCGTAACCGTCGGGCGGTCCGGCCTCCCCGCCAGTGATCAGGCGCGGGGGTGCGCCTGGCGGTAGGCGGCGCGCAACCGCTCCACCGACACGTGGGTGTAGATCTGCGTGCTGGCCAGCGACGAGTGGCCGAGCAGCTCCTGCACTGCGCGCAGGTCGGCGCCGCCCTCCAGCAGGTGGGTGGCCGCGGAGTGGCGCAGCCCGTGCGGGCTCGTCCGGGGCAGGCCGGCGGCCTCGGCGTACCCGCCGACGATCTGACGCGCCGTGGTCGGATTGAGCCGACCGCCACGGGCCCCGAGTAGCAGCGCGTCGCCCGAGTGCGGGGCGACCAGCGCGGGACGGCCCTGCCGCAGCCACTCGTCGAGCGCCCGCTGCGCCGGCACGCCGTACGGCACCGACCGCTCGCGGCGGCCCTTGCCGAACACCCGGATCACGCGCCGGGCGTGGTCGACGTCCTCGACGTCCAACCCGCACGCCTCGCTGACCCGTACGCCGGTGGCGTAGAGCAGTTCCAGCAGCGCCCTGTCGCGCAGCGCCACCGCCGCGTCGGCTCCGTCCGTCGTGGGCTCTCCGCCGGGGGCGGACCCTGTCGTGGGCGTGCCGTGTGTGGGCGGTCCTGTCGTGGGCGTGCCGTGTGTGGTTGCCGGGTGCCGGGTCGGCGCCTCCAGCAGCGCTGCGGCCTGGTCGGCGCGCAGGACGCCGGGCAGCTCCCGGTGCGCGCGAGGGCTGGCCAGCGCGGCCCCGACGTCTGCGGCGAGCAGCCCGGCGCGGTGTGCCCAGGCGCTGAACGCCCGTGCCGAGGCGGCCCGACGCGCCAGCGACGTACGGGCGGCGCCGGTGGTCCGCTGCCGGGCCAACCAGCTCCGCAGGACCGACAGGTCGACCTCGCCCAGGTCCCGGCAACCCATCCGCACCGCGTGGTCGAGCAGCGCGACCACGTCGGTGACGTACGCGCGGACGGTGTGCTCCGACCGGTTGCGGACCTGGGAAAGGTGCCCGGCGAAGTCGTCGACCGCGTCCCGCAGTGGCGCTGGCAGGTTCTGGTGAGTGGCCCGGGTGCCGCGGGCGGACCGGCTCACGGCCGCCACGCCTCTCGCGGCGGCACGGATGCGGTCCGCCGGGCGGCACGCGCACCTTCGCTGGCAGCAGGCACGGCACCAGCGTACGGCCGAGGGTTCTGCTCCGCCGGCCACGTCGGCGGCCGCGTCTACCGGCGGTCGGCGGGACCCTTGGGTTTGTCGACCGGGGCGAGGGCGTAGCCGTCGTCCCGTCGTACCACCATGGACAGTTCTTCGAGCAGTGACAGTTTGCGCAGCGCGGTACGCACGTCCAGGCCGGCGCGGGCGGCGAGCGTGTCCACACCCCGTGCGCCCCGGCGGGGCAACGCCTCCAGCACCGACCGGGCGTCGTCGTCCAGGTCGTCGGTCGGCCGCTGCGGGCCACGGGCCAGCGGGGCCAGGTCCGCGCCGATCCGGCCCACCTCCTCGAGCACGTGTGCGACGCCGGTGACCAGTCGGGCCTTGTCGTTCTCGCGCAGCAACTCGTGCGCGCCGACGGACATCGCCGAGGTCACCGGCCCGGGCACCACCATGGCCACCCGACCGGTGTGGATGGCCCGCCGGGCGGTCTGCGTCGCTCCGCTGCGCGCCGACGCCTCCACCACGACGGTGCCCAGCGTGCCGCCAGCGATCACCCGGTTGCGGATCAGGAACCGGGGCCGCAGTGGCTCGGCGCCCGGCGGCCACTCGCTGACCAGCAGCCCCGTGTCGGCGATCCGGTCGAAGAGGGCGGTGTTGCCCATCGGGTACGGCCGGTCCACCCCGCAGGCGAGCACCGCCACGGTGCGGCCCTCGGCGTTCAGGGCGCCCCGGTGGGCGGCGGCGTCGATCCCGAACGCGCCACCGGAGACGACCGTCCAGTCCCGCTCGGCCAGCCCGTACCCGAGGTCGGTGGCCACGTGCTGGCCGTAGGCCGTGGCTGCCCGCGCGCCGACCACGGCCACCGAGCGGTCCAGCGCCTCACCGAGCGGCCACGCGCCGCGTACCCAGAAGCAGAGTGGTGGAGCGGTCTCCGCGTCCACGCGGCGGGTCAGGTCCGGCAGCCGCAGCCCGACGAGGTCGGCGACCCGGGCCGGCCACTCGTCGTCGTCCGGGGTGACCAGACGCGCGCCGAGCCGATCCGCCCGGTCCAGGGCCTCGGCCGCCACCGTTCGGGCGTCGCCGGTCGACATCCGGGCGGTCACGGCGGAGGCCAGCCGCCGGTCGGGGCTGCCGCCGTCGAGCAGCAGATCCAGCGTCGCCACCGGCCCCAGCCGTTGGACCAGCGCGTGCACCGCGCGGGTGCCGGGCTCGGCCAGCCAGGTCAGCGCCACCCGGGCCAGCCTGCTCTGCTCGTCGGCGCTCATGCCGTCTCTCCTGTCCGTAGCTGGGTCGCCTCTCGTACGTCCTCACGGTCGGGCCGGTCCCGACCGTCGAGGTCCGCGATGGTCCAGGCCATCCGGATCACCCGGTCGAAGCCGCGCGCCGAGAGCGAGCCGGAGTCGAGCCGGGCGCGCAGTTCGGCGGTGACCGGCGCCGGTAGTCGCCAGGGCGGGCGGCGCAGGAACGGGCCGTCCACCTCGGCGTTGAGTCGCCGTCCGAGGCTGGCCCAGCGGGTGGCCGCCGCGCCGCGCGCCGCCGCGACCCGGGCGGCGACGGTGGCCGAGGACTCGACGTCACCTCCGGACGCCATCAGCTCCGCCGCCCGTACGGGCATCAGCCGGACCTGCACGTCGATCCGGTCGAGCAGCGGCCCCGAGAGCCGGCCCAGGTAGCGGCGGCGGGCCACCGGCGTGCACTCGCAGTACGCGTCGCCGGACGGTTTCGCGCACGGGCACGGGTTGGCGGCCAGCACCAGCTGCGTCCGGGCCGGGTACTCGGTGCCGCCACCGCTGCGACTGAGCTGGATGCGACCGTGCTCCAGGGGCTGGCGCAGCGCCTCCAACGCGCCTTTGCTGAACTCGGGGGCCTCGTCGAGGAAGAGCACCCCGCGGTGGGCGAGCGACACCGCGCCGGGGCGGGCCAGCCCGGAACCGCCGCCGACGAGCGAAGGGACGGTCGCCGTGTGGTGCGGCGCCTGGAACGGCGGACGACGCAGGAGCCGACCACCCGGTGGCAGCAGCCCCGCGACCGAGTGCAGGGCGGTCACCTCCAGCGCCGCGTCGTCGTCCAGCTCCGGCAGGAGCGACGGCAACCGCTCGGCCAGCATGGTCTTGCCGGCTCCCGGCGGGCCCAGCAACGCGAGGTGGTGCCCGCCGGCCGCGGCGACCTCCAACGCGCGCCGGCCCATCTGCTGTCCGGCGACCTCGGCGAGGTCGGGGCCGCCGGTGATCGGCGCCGGGGTGTCCGTCGGTGGCTCGATCAGCGGGCTGCCGTCACGGACGAAGGTGACCAGCCGGTGCAGCGTGTCCACCGCCCGTACCCGTACGCCGGGGATGACGGCGGCCTCGGCGGCGTTGTCGGTCGGCACGATCACGCGGTCGATTCCCGCCCGGGCCGCCGCGACGACCATCGGCAGCACGCCGCGCACCGGCCGGACCGTGCCGTCCAGGCCCAGCTCGCCGAGGATCACCACGTTCTCCAGTGGCAGCAGCGGTAGCTCGCCGGAGCCGCCGAGCAGCGCGGCGGCGATGGCCAGGTCGAACGCCGAGCCGAACTTCGGCAGCGTCGCGGGCAGCAGGTTCAGCGTGATGCGCCGGTTGGGCCACCGTTGGCCGGAGTTGACGACGGCCGCCCGGACCCGGTCGCGGGCCTCGTGCAGGGCGGTGTCCGGCAGGCCGGAGATGACCACCGCCGGCAGGCCGGCGGCGAGGTCCGCCTCGACCTCGACCAGATGGCCGGTGACGCCGACCAACCCCACGCAGAGCACCTTCGCGTAGCTCATGACGCGTCCCCCGTTCGTCGGCACATCTCAGAACGCGCCCTTGACGTGGTCGACCCGCGCGGGACCGGTGTCGGGCAGACGTACCGACACCACGTCGAACCGCACCTCGTCGGCGTTCGTGCCGGTCTCGGCGAGCCAGCGTGCGGCGAGGCCGCGCAGGCGGCGGGCCTTGGCCGGTACGACAGCCTCGGCCGGTGGGCCGAACGCGTCGCCCCGACGCGTCTTCACCTCGCAGAACGCGAGCACCGGCCCGTCCCAGGCGATGATGTCGATCTCGCCTTCCGGACAGCGCCAGTTCCGGACGATCGGGCGTAGTCCCGCCTCGCTCAGGTGCCGGGCGGCGCACCGCTCGCCGTACGCGCCGACCGCCTGGTTCCGCTTCGTCATGGCCGCGACGGTGCCCCTCGGAGCCCGAGCGCCGCGACCCCGGAACCGCCTGCCTGTGGACGACGGTCGCTCTGTGGACGACCGGACGATCAAGCCCCTGCTGTGCTACGGCGCCAAGGGGCGTCGATCAACCCGGCCGGGCCGAAATGGCGCGGGCCTCGCCCGTCGCATACGGTGCCTGACGTGGACGGACGACGGAGCTTTCCGGAAGATCAGGAGTCGCGCTGGTACCCCGACGAGCGGGGGCGCGGGTACGGCGAGCCCGAGTGGCGCGGCGCGGGCGAACCGCGATACCGCGACGGCGAGATCCCCGAGCAGCGCGGCGTCGAGGACGCCCGCTCCGTCGAGGACACCGGCGTCGGCCGACGCCGCGAGCCCGACCCGGTCCGCTTCGGCGGCGTGCCCGAGCCCGACCCGGTCCGCTTCGGCGGCGTGCCCGAGCCCGACCCGGTCCGCCTGAGCGCGCTGGACGCGGGCCGCTTCGGCGGCGCGTCGGAGCCGGACTCCGCCCGTCTGGGCGCGCTCGACGCGACCCGCTTCGGTGGTGTGCCGGAAGCGGACTCCGGGCGCTTCGGCGCCGTCGAGGCCCAACCGGGACGGTTCGGTGCCGGCGAGGCCGACTCGGGGCGGTTCAGCGCGGTCGACCCGCTGGGTGAGATGCGTACGGACGCGGACGGTTACCGCACGACCCGCTCGCGCCGGGCGGATCGGGACCCTTCGGAGATCTCCGGGGAGCTGCCCGGCCGCCGGGCCGCCCGAGAGTCACCGACCACGGCCATGCCGGACAGCGCCCGGGACCTCCCCCCGGCGACCATCGCGGACGCCGCACCTGCGGCCGCTCTGCTCGCCGGGCAGACCAGACCCGCCGAGCCGGGCCAGCCCGCTGCCTTCGCCGAGCAGGGCCACCCTGTCCCGCTCACCGCCGAGCAGAGCCGGCCCGCCCCGCTCGCCGGCTACCCGATCGTCGAGCCGACCCGGGGCGGAAGCGGGGAGCACCCGCATCCGCTGGACATGCCGACCGGCCCGATGCCGGGGATCGGCCCCCGCCCCGACCCGAGCGGGGGCGACGCGCCGGCGTACTCCGCCGCGCCGGACGGTGTCTACCGGACCCGCCGGCCGGCGTTGGCGGCCCTCTTCGCCCTGCTGGCGTTGATCTTCGAGATCCCCGCGCTGCGGGTGTTGCTGGCCGGTGTGACGGGCGACCCGGTGGACGCGGGCAACGTCGTTGCGGGCATCTGCCTGGTCGCCGGGCTGCCGATCTTCGCAACCGGGCTGTACGGGCTCAGGACGGGCGGACTCGCGCTCTCCGACAGTGGCCGGGGTTGGCTGCGCCCTCCCACGGCGTACCTGACTGTCGGTCTGGTGCTCTTCGTCGCCGCGGCGCTCGCCGCCGGCTGACCCGCCGCCGACTGACCCGCCGCCCCGCCGGCTGACCCGCCGCCGTCCGCCCGGCGCGGTCGATGATCACGCAACATCCAGGAAATAGTGGCCTCTGGTGACGCGGAGGCCACTATTTCCCGGAACTAGCGCGATCTTGTCCGGCGGCGCGGCACCCCGGCACGCCGAAACCGGGGAGGGGCGTACACTGGCCAACTGGCGACCGCCTCGCGCGGTCGACCTCGCGCGCCCTCTTCACGAATCGTCGTGTAGCGACGGCCTCCCTGGTCCCGATCTTGATCGGGTCCACCATGGGCCGGCGACCAGGCGCCAGGACGCCCGGCCACCGGCCGGGCGTGACAACCAGGGATCTTGAGGAGTACCCACACCATGGCCGTCGTGACCATGCGTCAGCTGCTGGAGAGCGGTGTCCACTTCGGGCACCAGACCCGGCGCTGGAACCCGAAGATGAAGCGCTTCATCATGACCGAGCGCAACGGCATCTACATCATCGACCTGCGCCAGACTCTCGACTACATCGAGAAGGCGTACGAGTTCGTGCGTGGGACCGTCGCGGAGGGTGGCAGCATCCTCTTCGTCGGTACCAAGAAGCAGGCCCAGGAGGCCATCGCCGAGCAGGCGACCCGGGTCGGTCAGCCGTACGTCAACCACCGCTGGCTCGGTGGCATGCTGACCAACTTCCAGACGGTGTACAAGCGGCTCCAGCGGATGAAGGAGCTGGAGGCCCTTGGTGACCTGAGCGGCACCGCCGCCGGTTACACCAAGAAGGAGACCCTGCAGCTCTCCCGCGAGAAGATCAAGCTCACCCGCACCCTGGGTGGTCTGCGGGACATGCAGAAGCTGCCGGCCGCCGTCTGGATCGTCGACACCAAGAAGGAGCACATCGCCGTCGACGAGGCCCGCAAGCTGGGCATCCCGGTGATCGCCGTCCTCGACACCAACTGCGACCCGGACGAGGTCGACTTCCCGATCCCGGGCAACGACGACGCCATCCGCTCGGCCGAGCTGCTGACCAAGGTTGTCGCCGCCGCCGTCGCGGACGGTCTGATCGCGCGTTCCGGCCGTCGCCGGGGCGGGGACGAGAAGCCCGAGGGTGTCGCGAGCGACGAGCCGCTGGCCGAGTGGGAGCGCGAGCTGCTGGAGCCGAAGAAGGCCGACGAGTCGGCCGCCCCGGCCGAGCAGCCGGCCGCTGCCGCCGCCGAGCAGCCCGCCGCCACCGAGCAGCCGGCGCAGGCCGCCACCGAGCAGCCGGCGGCCGCGACCGCGGAGTGATCGCATCGTCGCCGCCCCGCCGTCCGTTTTCACTGACGGCGGGCGGCGACGGTACGACGGGCACGTTCGGCCCGATTCCGGGTAACCGGCACCTCTGACCATCCACACGCCGACTCAACATCGAAGAGAGAGCCATGTCCCAAATCACCGCCGCGGACGTCAAGAAGCTCCGCGACCTCACCGGCGCCGGCATGATGGACAGCAAGAAGGCGCTGACCGAGGCCGAGGGCGACTTCGACAAGGCCGTCGAGATCCTGCGCGTCAAGGGCGCGAAGGACGTCGGCAAGCGGGCTGGCCGTACGGCCGCCAACGGTCTGGTCGCCCACTCCGGCAAGGCCCTGCTCGAGCTCAACTGCGAGACCGACTTCGTCGCCAAGACCGAGTCGTTCATCGCGCTGGCCCAGCAGCTGGTCGAGCACGGCGAGCGTTCCGGCGTGACCAACGCCGAGGAGCTGCTCGCCTCCGAGCTGGACGGCAAGGTCGTCGCGGACCTGATCCAGGAGCAGTCCGCCAAGATCGGCGAGAAGCTGGTGCTCAACCGGTTCGCCAAGGTCGAGGGCACCACCGCGGTCTACCTGCACCGCAAGGCCCAGGACCTGCCGCCGGCCGTCGGCGTGCTGGTGTCGTACACCGGCAAGAGCGACGAGGCGGGCGACGCTGACGCCCGCGGCGTCGCGATGCAGATCGCGGCCATGCGGCCGAAGTACCTCAGCCGTGACGAGGTTCCGGCTGACGTTGTCGAGTCCGAGCGGCGCATCGCCGAGCAGACCGCCCGCGAGGAGAACAAGCCCGAGGCGGCCCTGCCGAAGATCGTCGAGGGCCGGGTGAACGCCTTCTTCAAGGACTACGTCCTGGTCGAGCAGGCGTCGGTGGCCGACAACAAGAAGTCGGTGAAGCAGGTGCTGGCCGAGGCCGGCATCGAGGTGACCCGCTTCGTGCGGTTCGAGGTCGGCCAGGCCTGAGCCGCCACCGGGCGCCACGCGTGCCCGTGGGCAGGAGACGTCGAACGAGGAGGCCGCCGGTGTACGTGACAGGCACCGCGGCCTCCTCGTCACATAGGGTCGGCAGCGGCAGGTTCGCGGTAACGCCTCGCCCGGGGCGTGCGCGTGGGGAAGGCGGGGCGGATGACGCAGGTTGTGAGTGACCGGACGCTGGCGGTGGACGACCCGACGGCGCCGCCGCCCGGGCGGGCCCGTCGGGTGGTGCTGAAGCTCTCCGGTGAGGTGTTCGGCGGGGGCGCGATCGGCGTCGACCCGGACGTCGTGCAGGCCATCGCCCGCCAGATCGCCACCGTGGTCCGCCGCGGCGTGCAGGTCTCGGTGGTGGTCGGAGGGGGCAACTTCTTCCGCGGCGCGGAGCTGCAGAAGCGCGGGATGGACCGCGCTCGCGCCGACTACATGGGCATGCTCGGCACCGTGATGAACTGCCTCGCGTTGCAGGACTTCCTGGAGAAGGAGGGTATCGAGACGCGGGTGCAGAGCGCCATCACGATGGCCCAGGTCGCCGAGCCGTACATCCCGCTGCGGGCGATCCGGCACCTGGAGAAGGGCCGCGTGGTCATCTTCGGCGCCGGCGCCGGCATGCCGTACTTCTCGACCGACACCGTGGCCGCCCAGCGGGCGCTGGAGATCCGCGCCGACGTGGTGCTCATGAGCAAGAACGGCGTGGACGGCGTCTACACGGCCGACCCGCGGATCGACCCGACCGCCAGCAAGCTCGATTCGATCACCTTCTCCGAGGTGCTGCGCCGCAACCTGCGGGTGGCCGACGCGGCCGCGTTCAGCCTCTGCATGGAGAACGGCCTGCCGATGCTGGTCTTCGGCGCGCAGGGTGACGACACCATCATCCGCGCGGTGGGTGGCGACAAGATCGGCACCCTGATCACCGCTTGAGCCTGACGACTTTCAGCAGAGCCCACGACGAGCACAGAAGGAGGCGAGGAGACCGGTGATCGACGACACCCTCCTCGAGGCCGAGGAGAAGATGGAGCGTGCTGTCGAGCACGCCAAGGAGGAGTTCGGCGCCATCCGCACCGGTCGCGCCAACGCCGCCATGTTCTCCAAGGTCATCATCGACTACTACGGCACGCCCACGCCGCTGACCCAGATGGCGTCCATCGCGGTTCCCGAGCCGCGCATGGCCATCATCAAGCCGTACGACAACTCGCAGATCAACGCGATGGAGAAGGCGATCCGCGACTCGGACCTCGGGGTGAACCCGAACAACGAGGGCAACCAGCTGCGCATCCTGCTCCCGCAGATGACCGAGGAGCGCCGCCGCGACATGATCAAGGTGGCCCGGCACAAGGGCGAGGAGGCCAAGGTGGCCATCCGGAACGTCCGCCGCCGTGGCAAGGAGGAGCTGGACCGGATCGTCAAGGACGGCGAGGCCGGCGAGGACGACGGCCGCCGCGCCGAGAAGGAACTCGACGATCTGACGCAGCGCTACGTCGCCAGCATCGACGACCTGGTCAAGCACAAGGAGACCGAGCTGCTGGAGGTGTGACCACCGCCGGCTCGTCACGACGAGGCCCGACCCGATCAACGGGGCGGGCCTCGCCCCTTTTTTCGGGTCCGTCCCCGCGGCCAGACCCGCGACCAGCCGGGCCCCGCGGACCTGTCGTGGCCCCTTTGCTCTGCTTCAACGGAGGCAACACCTCGCGTCCGGTATCCGGACATCGACTGTCGCCTCCGCTGAAGCAGTGCAAAGGACGTGAAGAGAGGGGTCGGCGCCGGAGGCGTACGCCGAGGGGCGGGCCAGCGTCCGCCTCGCCTCGCCGGAGAGTGCAGTAGGCTCGGCAGGATTCCCGGTCACCGGGCGGTGAACACCGGGAATCGAACGACCGTCACGGCGGTCGAGCCGGAGGAACAGTCGCGCTTGTAGGGGATGCTTGTGGTCTTGCGTCATGTGGTGGCACTCGCGCTCCGACACGGTGCGTGATGTCCCGCCCCGACCCCTACGGCGGCGAGCCGCGCGGCTGGGATCGGCCGGAGCGCCCGGTCGCCCTGCCCTGGCCCGAGCAGGAGCTGGAGGCCGGCCAGTGGAGCCGCCGTCCGGCCGCCGGGCCTGAGCTGTACACCGAGCCCCACAGCCGCGCGTACGCCGAGCCGCAGTCACCGGACCCGTACGACGAGCGTGGTCGGGCCGTCCGCCCGGACGACCGGGACCGTTTCGACGACCGGGGTCCTTACGGCGACCGCCCACCGGCCGGTGACCCCACGCCGCGCTACGACATCCGCGACGCCGGGCCCCGTTACGACGACCGCGACGCTCCACCGCGCTACGACGACCGCGACGACCCGCGATACGACATCCGCGACGCCGGGCCCCGCTACGACGACCGCGACGCCAGGCCCCGCTACGACGACGATGCCGGTTTCCCCACGGCGCAGCTCGCGCCCATCGGCGCCGAGATCCTGCCGGACGACGACCCGATCACCGACCCGGAGCCGCCGGTGGGTCGGCGGCCGAAGGGACGCCGACGGGCCAGCGTCGACCGACCGGCGACACAGCAGGTGGGTACCGGACGAGCCGGCCGCAACCTGCCGGCGGCGATCGGTGTCGGCCTCGCCCTGGGCGCGCTGATCGTGGTGCCGTTGGCCGTCTATCCGCCGGCGTTCCTGCCGGTGATCGCCGCCGCCGTCGCCATCGGCATCTGGGAGATGGCCCGGGCGGTCCGGCGCAGCGGCGCTCATCCGCCGCTGGTGCCGCTGCTCGCCGGTGGAGTCCTGACCGTGGGTCTGGCCTGGTTCGCCGGCCCGGACGCGCTCAGCCTCGGGCTGCTGGTGACGGTGCTCGGCACGATGATCTGGCGGTTGGGTGACGGCCCGTCCGGCTTCCAGCGGGATCTGACCGCCGCCACGCTGATCGCCGTCTACGTGCCGTTCCTCGCGGGTTTCGCGGCGTTGCTGGCGGCGGCCCCGGACGACGGTCGGCTGCGCATCCTGGCCACGCTGATCGCGGTGGTCCTCTCCGACACCGGCGGGTACGCGGCGGGCGTCTCCTTCGGCCGGCATCCGATGGCTCCGTCCATCAGCCCGAAGAAGTCCTGGGAGGGGTTCGCCGGCTCGGTGACCGCGGCGGCGCTGGGCAGCGCCCTGCTGCTGTGGCTGATGTTCGACCTGGCACCGTGGTGGGGCGCGGTGTTCGGGGTGGCCGTCTCCTGCGCGGCGGTCCTCGGCGACCTCGCCGAGTCGATGATCAAGCGGGATCTCGGTATCAAGGACATGAGCAACCTGCTGCCGGGGCACGGTGGCCTGATGGACCGGCTGGACTCGATCCTGTTCGCGGTGCCGACCGCCTACCTGTTGCTCGCGATCTTCGTGCCGCTGGTGGGGTGAGGCATGCGTCACCATGGCGGGAGCGCTGCCGACCGACGCCGGGGGCCGGTTCGGCACCTCCGGACGGGTGCCGAACGCTTCAGGCGTGACACACTGGACCGGCCATGACGAGTCTGCCGCTGATCCCCGCCATCTCGGACGCCCCCACCGCACGCCGGGCCTCCATGCCACCGCAGCACCTTGCTGACCTGGACCTGGCCGGCCGCCAGTCGCTGGTCGCCGGGCTGGGCGAGCCCGCCTTCCGTGCCAAGCAGATCTCCAACCACTACTTCGGGCGGCTGGTACGCGACCCGCAGGCGATGACCGATCTGCCCGCCGCGACCCGTGCGCGCCTGGCCGACGAGTTGCTACCCACGCTGCTCACGCCGGTGCGCGAGTTGGCCTGCGACGACGGCGCGACCCGCAAGGCGCTCTGGAAGCTGCACGACGGCGCGTTGGTGGAGAGCGTGCTGATGGGCTACCCGGACCGGGTCACGGTCTGCATCTCCAGCCAGGCGGGCTGCGGCATGGCCTGCCCGTTCTGCGCCACCGGCCAGGCCGGGCTGACCCGCAACCTGTCCACCGCCGAGATCGTCGACCAGGCGGTCTACCTGGCCGGGGTGGCGGCCTCCGGCGCGGTCGCCGGCTCACCGCCGCGGCTGTCGCACGTCGTGTTCATGGGCATGGGCGAACCGTTGGCCAACTACAACCGGGTCATCGCGGCGATCCGTCGGCTGGTCAGCCCCGCTCCGGAAGGGCTCGGCCTGTCCCAGCGGCACATCACCGTTTCCACGGTCGGCCTGGTTCCGGCCATCCGCCGACTGGCCAGCGAAGACCTCTCTGTGACCCTTGCGTTGTCGTTGCACGCGCCCGATGATGATCTGCGCGACGAACTCGTGCCGGTAAACCAGCGCTGGAAGGTAGCCGAGGTGCTGGACGCAGCGTGGGACTATGCCGCCCGGACGGGCCGTCGCGTGTCCATCGAGTACGCAATGATCAAGGACGTGAACGACCAGCCGTGGCGAGCTGACCTGCTCGGGCGGCTGTTGGCCGGCAAGTTGGCGCATGTGAACCTCATCCCGCTCAATCCGACCCCGGGCAGCCGCTGGGACGCGAGCCCGAAGCCGGTCGAGCGGGAGTTCGTCCGGCGCTTGCGCGACGCGGGCGTCTCCACCACCGTACGGGACACCCGGGGTCGCGAGATCGACGGCGCGTGTGGCCAGCTCGCCGCCGCCGAGGACACCGACACCTTCACCGACCGCGCCGAAGAGGCACCGGCGTGACCGGGCGTGGCGAACGACACCAGGAGACATAGTGGCGAGTCAGGGTCAGCGTTTCCGGCGCAAGGCGGTTCGCCGGGGATACAAGGTCGACGAGGTGGACGCCTTCCTCGACCGGGTCGAGGCGACGCTCGACGGCCGACAGGTCGGTGCGCCCGTCGCCTCGCAGGAGGTCCACGACGTCGTCTTCCGGGTCCGGTTCAACGGCTATGACGAGTGGCAGGTCGACCTGCACCTGGACCGGGTCGAGCGACAGCTGGCCGAGTTGGAGGAGCGCAACAGCGCCGGACGCGGCGGCGATCCTCGGATGGGTGACCGGATGGGTCCCCCGGACCGGATGGGTCCGCCGATGCGCGACGACCGTGGCGGCATGCCGCAGCCGATGCCTCCCCGCCCGATGCCCGCCCAGGCCGGTCCGCCGGCCGACCGCTACGGCCGGTACGACGAGCCCACCGGCGCCTTCGCCGGCGGGTACGACGCCCCCGGGGCGGCTACGACGCGCAGCGCGGCCCTGGCCCTGGTGGCCCCGGCCCCGGCCCGGGCGGTCCCGGCCCGATGGGGCCCGGCGGCCCGATGGGTGGGCACGGCCTGCCGCCGCGCGGCCTGCCGGCCGGTCCGGGTGGTTACGGTCCGCCGGACGATCAGCGCATGCCGGGTGGTTACGGTCCGCCGGACGATCAGCGCATGCCCGGTGGCTACGGTCCGCCGGACGATCAGCGGATGCCCGGTGGCTACGGCCCGCCGGACGATCAGCGGATGCCCGGTGGCTACGGCCCGCCGGATGACCAGCGGATGCCCGGTGGCTACGGCCCGCCCGACGGTCCGCGAGCGCCCGGTGGCTACCCGTCGCCGGAGGAGCCGCGCTTCGACGGCTTCGAGGCCGGCCGGCGTGCCCGCGCCGACATGACGGCCGAGATCCGGATGCCCGAGCGTGACCTGCGTGACCTGCGGCGCGGCCCGGCCGGTCCGCCGCCGATGCCGCAGCAGGGCATCGGCGGTCCGCCGATGGCCGGCCCGCCCGCCGTCGCCGGTCCGCCGATGGGTGGTCCGCCGATGGCCGGCCCGCCCGGCAGCGACCTGTACCGGGTCGACCAGATCCGCCGCCGGTTCCAGGTCCGTCGCTTCGGCAGCGGGTACGACCCGGACCAGGTGGACCAGTTCTTCGAGTCCCTGCTCGGCGGCATGCAGCGTCGCAACCCGATGCCGGTCGACCCGAAGGACCTGGACACGCTCCGGTTCGGTCTGGTGCCCGGCGGCTACTTCGAGGCCGAGGTCGACGCGGCGCTCAAGGACGTGCAGGACATCCTGTTCGGGCGCTGACCCGGACGCGTACACAAACGAGGGCCCGTCCCCGGGTGGGGGCGGGCCCTCGGCGTTTGTCGGCCGGTCGACCGGCGGACGGCTGGGTCAGGAGCGCAGACCGTTGCGCCGCAGCACGGCATCGCCGATCACGATGACCAGCAGCAGCGCGGCGAGGCCGACCAGCCAGATGTCCTCGACCCTGCCTTCGTGGTTGCCGCAGAACGCCATGACGACCAGCGCCAGCGCGGACAGCACGGCGCCGATGCGCCCCGACTTGCGGTGCCCCGGCTTGTGCTGGTCCGGCGACGTTACCGGCTCGCTTCCTGCCACTGTCGGTCCTTCCCTCGCGATCGGATCTTTGGTTAGTCTGGCACGCCTCCCGCCCGGGGCGGTGCGGTGGGGGTTTCCCGCCCATGCAGCCCTGCCCGCCCAGGCCGGACGGCTCTACGGGCGTCGAGGGGTGGCGGTCAGACTCACTCCGGTAGCGTTTGGCGTACACCTGATTGTCTGTTTGAGGGGGACTGTGCGGTGCGAGTGACCGGAACCGGGCACGCCAGCATGCGGATCGACACGGCCGCGGGCAGCATCCTGTGCGACCCGTGGGTCAATCCGGCCTACTTCGCCTCGTGGTTCCCCTTCCCGGACAATTCGCTGCTCGACTGGGAGACGCTGGGTCAGGTCGACTACCTGTACGTCTCCCACCTGCACCGGGACCACTTCGACGCGAAGCACCTGCGGGACCACATCTCGAAGGACGCCACGGTCCTGCTTCCCGAGTTCCCCACCTCCGAGATGGAGGACGAGTTCCGGGCGTTGGGCTTCACCAAGTTCCTGAAGGCGCCCAACGAGCAGGTCGTGGAGCTGCCCGGCGGCCTGAAGATCATGATCCAGGCGTTGACCAGCCCCACCGACGGCCCGATCGGCGACTCGTCGCTCTGGGTCGAGTACGACGGGGTGCGGCTGCTGAACCAGAACGACGCCCGCCCCACCGACCTGAGCGTCTTCGCCGAGCTGGGGCACGTGCACGCGCACCTGCTCCAGTTCTCCGGGGCCATCTGGTATCCGATGGTCTACGAGCTGCCGCAGGCGGCGAAGACCGCGTTCGGCAAGCAGAAGCGCGACCGGCAGTTCGACCGGACGTGGCGGTACATCGACGACCTGAAGGCCGACCACGTCTTCCCGATCGCCGGCCCGCCGTGCTTCCTCGACGACGAGCTGTGGCAGTTCAACGACATCCACGGCGACGAGGGCAACATCTTCCCCGACCAGTCGGTGTTCCTGAGCGAGTACGCGAAGGTCGGCGGCACCAACGGCATCGTGCTGCTGCCGGGCAGCGTCGCCGAGGTCACCACCGAGGGCGCGAGCACCACCCACCCGGTGCCGGTCGAGGAGTTCTTCGCGAACAAGGTCGCCCACCTGGAGGAGATGCGGGAGCGTAAGCGCCCGATCATCGAGGCGGAGAAGGCATCCTGGCGGCACCCCGAGGTGGACGTGCTCGGCGAGATGAAGCGCCGGATCGAGCCGTTGCTCGACGAGTCGATCTACCTGGCCAAGGGGGTCGGCGGCCCGGTCCGTTTCGACCTGGTGGGGTACGACGGGGAGAGCGTCGAGTCCATCGTGGTGGACTTCCCGGGCAAGGAGGTCCGGCCGTACGCGGACGAGAAGGTGCGGTACCGGTTCCGGACCGAGCGGTCGCTGATCGAGCACCTGCTCTTCATCGACGAGGTGGACTGGGTCAACTCGCTCTTCCTGTCCTGCCGGTTCTCGGCGGCGCGGATCGGCCAGTACAACGAGTTCGTCTACGCGTTCTTCAAGTGCCTGTCCGAGGAGCGGCTCCAGTACGCCGAGGGCTGGTACGACGAGCATGAACGCAGCACCGACGCCGAGGACATCACGTTGGGCGACTGGGTGGTGCAGCGGCGCTGCCCGCACCTGAAGGCGGATCTGACCCGCTTCGGCATCGTCGAGGGTGACCAGCTCACCTGCCAGCTGCACGGTTGGCGCTTCGACCTGCCCAGCGGCCGCTGCCTGACCAGCGTCGGCCACAAGGTGAGAGCCCACCGGGTCGACGCGGAAACCCCCGCCCCCGCCGGCGAAGCCCTCTCCTAGCCCGCGATCTTGCACTTTCGGTGGGGGCAAAGCACCGCATTCGCCCCGCAACGGCGACCGAAAGTGCAAGATCGCGGGAGGGGGTGCGCGCGAGACGCACCACCGAGAGCGGGGCGGACGTGGCAGGGGCGGACGCGCGGAAGGACTACCGGTACGGGCGCGGTCGGGAGATGGCCCGGGACGCGGCGCGGGTCGAGACGTTCAGCGACGGGGTCTTCGGGGTCGTCCTGACGGTGATGGCCGTCGAACTGCTCCAGACCGGCCCGGCCCGCGAGGGCGGAAGGGAGCTTCCCGCCGCCCTCGCCCACGCCTGGCCGTCCTACCTGGCGTACGTGATCACCTTCGGGATCGCCGGTCAGGTCTGGATCGCCCACCACAACATCTGGCGGTACGTGGTCCGGGTCGACCAGATGCTGCTGGTGCTCAACCTGCTCGTGCTGCTCTTCATCGCCACCATCCCGTTCACGGCCGACCTGTTGTCGGACAACCTGCGGGGCAGCGCCACCGAGCAACGGCTGACCGCCGCCCTCTACCTCGGCACCGTGCTCGGTGAGGCGATCTTCGTGAACCTGAGCTGGTGGTGGGCCCGCCGCGCCAGGCTGCTGCACGCCGACCTGGATCCCCGGTTGGCTCGGGCGATCGCCCGGCGGATACGGCTGAAGCCCGTGCTCTACCTGGTCGCCTTCGCCACCGTCTTCGTCGACCCGATCCTGAGCCTTTGCGCGTACCTCCTGCTGGTCGGCTTCTATCTCATCGGCGGCCCGGGTGACCTCCGCCCGTACGCGCGCCGGGCCGAGTCAACTACCTAGGTCCGCGAGGATCCGGCGGGCCGCGTTGTGGCCGGCCGCGCCGATCACGCTGCCGGCGGGGTGGCAGCCGGCGCTGCCCGCGTACACGCCGTCGATGCCGGTGGCGTACGGCATCCGGTCGGTGAACGAGACGGTGTTGTCGACGTGGTGGATGTGCCCCCCGGTGATGCCGAAGTGCGCCTCGATGCCCGGCGGGGGCAGCGGCACCGCGTCGGCGATCAGGTCGGCGGTGCCGGGGGCGTACCGTTCGACGATCTCGACGAGTCGGTCGACGTAGCCGGGCAGTTGCGCGTCCCAGGTGGTGCCGGTCAGCTCGTAGGGCACCGACTGGACGAACAGCGCCGACGAGTGGTGCCCGGCCGCGTCGGAGAGCGACGGGTCGACGGTGGTGTGCAGGTACCACTCGATGGTCGGCTCGGCCGGCAGCCGCCCGGCCTGCACGTCCGCCCACATGTCGCGCAGCGCGGCCATCGGCGAGGTGGCGTCCCCGCCGACCAGCGACGCGGAGCCGGGCAGCAGGTGGATCGTCGACCCGAACGGGCTCGGCGCGTCGGCCGGCAGGCAGGAGAAGCGGGGCAGGCCGCGCAGCGCCAGGTTGAGCTTGAGGGTGGTGCCGGGCCGGCGGACCGCCGCCATCTGATCGCCGAGTCGCGCCGGGAGCGCGCCGTCGGGCAACAGCTCCATCAGCCGGTACGGATCACACGCGCCGAGCACCACCCGGGCGCTGACCTCCCGGCCGTCGGCCAACACCACTCCGCTCGCCGCGCCGCCGTCCAGGGTCACCGCGCTGACCGGCGTACCGGTCAGGATCCTCGCCCCGGCGGCGCGGGCGGCGTCGGCGAACGTCCGCGAGACGGTGCCCATGCCGCCCTCGGCGATCATCCAGGTGCCACCCGAGCCGGGCAGCCGGCACATGTTGTGCACGAGGAAGTTGTGACCCGTTCCGGGGTCGTCCGGGCCGGCGTTGAGGCCGGAAAGGCCGTCGGTGACCGCGTACATGCTGACCAGCAGTTCGGAGCGGAACTCGAAGCGGGCCAGGTAGTCGGCGACCGACCCGCGGACCAGGTCGACGAAGACCTGCCGCAGTGCCGGGCGGACGTGCCGCTCGGCGGTCTCCTCGACGCTCAGGGGCTCGGCCAGCCAGGCGGGGGCGAGGTCCTCGCGTAGCGCGGCCAGTTCGGCCTGCATGGCGTCGTCGGCGGCCACGTCGGCGGGGGAGAAGAACTCGGTGAGCTGCGCCCGGGTGGCGGCGGTGTCACTGCCGAAGAGCAGGTACGGCGAGCCGAGGCCACCCGGCGTGGGCAGGAAGTAGTGCGGGTCGCGGCGCAGCACCGGGATGCGTACGTCGAGGGTGGCGAGCAGCTCCGGTGGCATCAGCCCGAGCAGGTACGAGCCGGTGGAGTGGCGCAGCCCCGGCACCTTCGGGAACGGGTTCTCGGTGCGGGTAGCGCCGCCGATCACGTCGGCGGCCTCGACCACGAGGACGTCCAGACCCGCGCGGGCCAGCAGAACCGCGGAGACCAGACCGTTGTGCCCGGCCCCGACGATGACCACGTCCGCCCGGGCGGGAATCTCACCACTCATGCCGCCGCAGCCTAGTCCCACCACCCCCACCACCGCCCGCTGCAACCCGTTGATCAAGAGGTTCGCGTCAGGAAACGCCGTCCGGATGACGCGAACCTCTTGATCACCTGGGGTGGGTGGGGAGGTGGACCGTGAAGGTCGAGCCCTTGGTGGGTTTGCTTTCGACCTGGACCGTGCCTTGGTGGGCTTCCACCAACTTGCGGACTATGGCCAGGCCCAGGCCGCTGCCGCCGGTCTGCCGGCTGCGGGACTTCTCCGCCCGCCAGAAACGGTCGAACACCCGGGGCAGATGCTCGGCGCTGATGCCGCTGCCCGTGTCGGCGACGGCGATGGTCACCTTTCCGCCGGCCGCCCCGGCGCTGATCGTGACGCGGCCGCCGGCCGGAGTGTGGCGTACCGCGTTGCCGACCAGGTTGCCGACGACCTGCCGCAGTCGCACCGGGTCGGCGTACACCTGCGGGTCGGCGTCGAGGAGCACCGACAGCGTCACGCCGGCCAGGTCGGCCTGCACGCGGTACGCCTCGGCCACCTGGCCCAGCAGGTCGGCGAGGTAGACCGTCTCGGGGTGCAGCCGTAGCGCGCCCGCCTCCGCCTCGGCGAGATCCTGTAGGTCGGCGATCACGTGTTGCAGCAACGTCGCCTCCTCCAGCAGCGACGACACCAACCTCCGGTCCAGCGGCGCGACACCGTCCTCGGCGGCCTCCAACCAGCCCCGGATGGTGGTGACCGGGGTGCGTAGCTCGTGGGCGATGTCGCTGACCATGGCGCGACGGAGTTGTTCGAGGCGTTCGCGCCGCTCGGACATGTCGTTGAACGCCTCGGCCAGCCGGGCGATCTCGTCCCGGCCGGTGACGCGGACACGGGCCGCGCCGTCGCCGTCGCGCATCCGCTGGGCCGCGCCGGTCAGCGCGTGCAGCGGACGGGTCAGCCGGACACCGGCCAGCACCGTGACACCGACGGTCACCAGCAGTACGAGACCGGCGACCGCCACGATGCGGGCCTGGTTGGTGCGGGACAGGTCGAAGGTCGTGGTGGGGCGACCGCCCGGATCGGAGACGAACAGGGTCGCCGCCGGGGCGACGTACGGGAGAAGTTGTTCCCTGCGGCTGGTGCCCAGACAGGCGTTGACGGCCTGGCTGTGGTCCTGGTCGGCCTCGGTGACGTCCGCGCGGCTGCTCCGCGTGGGGGCGGGCTGCGTCTTCCACGTCCAGTCCAGGTCGACGCTCACGGGCGCCAGTTTGCGACGGGCCAGACAGGTGTTCACCAGCGCGTTGAGCTGGGCCAGACCCTTGCGCTCGGTGGCCGTCGGAGTCGCCAGGTCCGCCCGTGGCCCGGCGCAGACGGGGTTGTCGCTCAGGTCGGCGCCGGGGGTCTCGATCCGGGGGCGGCCGGTGGGCTCCTCCCGCACGACGGCCGCGATCCTGGGCCGTACCCGCAGGCACAGCACGGCCTGGTCCGCCCGGTCGAGCAGCGTGCGGCGCTCGTCGGGCGGGAGCAGGTACGGGCCGGCGGCGCGGGGGTCGATCCGCGCGGCGTCGACGACCCCGGGGGAGCCCGGGGTCAGGGCGGTGTCGACGGCGAGCGCGTCGATGGTCGCGGAGGGCCTGGTGGGCAGCGGGCCGGCCTGCGGCGCCGAGTCGGCGAGTGGCGTA
Source organism: Micromonospora sp. CA-246542 (assembly GCF_050942905.1). Lineage (NCBI taxonomy): Bacteria > Bacillati > Actinomycetota > Actinomycetes > Micromonosporales > Micromonosporaceae > Micromonospora > Micromonospora sp. CA-246542. Next base: position 1,565,599 of record NZ_CP192040.1, read on the forward strand.
CCCGATTCGGTGGTCAGTGTGATGCGTCGACCCACCTGTTCGGCGAGTGGTCGCAGGGCGGTGTCGACGCCGTCCCAGCTCGGGTGGGTCGCCGCGTAACCGATCAGGGTGTCGTAGATTCGGGCGTCGTCGGCGAGCGCCTGGCCCTGTTCCTGCCGGATCGCCCCGGTCGTGGTGCGGACGGCCAGCCAGGCCGTGGCGGCGATCGAGCCCACGGCGATGAGGACGGCCAGCGCGAGCAACCGGAGCAGCAGGCTGCGGTGCAGCGGCACTTTACGCCGCATGGTGGCTCGCCTCCGCCAGCTTGTAGCCCACGCCGTAGACGGTCAGCAGGCGGACCGGTCGGCGCGGGTTCGGCTCGATCTTCCGGCGCAGGTTCATGACATGGACGTCGACGGTCCGGCCGGTGATGTACCTGTCGAAGCCGTGCAGGTGGCCGAGGAGCTGGTCCCGGGTGAAGGCCCGTCCCGGCTGGGCGGCCATCGCCTGGAGCAGGTGGAACTCGCCCGGCGTGCACTCGACGCGTCGTCCGTCGACGCGTACCTCGTGGCGGATCGGGTCGACGTGCAGGTCGCCGACCCGCAGCACCGGGTCGGCCGCGTGCGTCGTCCGCTGGCTCCGGCGCAGCAGCGTCCGTACCCGGGCCACCAGCTCGCGTGGGCTGTACGGCTTCGTCAGGTAGTCGTCGGCGCCCAGGTCGAGGCCGAGCAGCAGGTCGTCCTCGGTGGCGCGGGCGGTCAGCATGAGCACGGGCAGGTCGGATTCCCGGCGCAGGATGCGGCAGACGTCCAGGCCGTCGACCTTCGGCATCATCACGTCGAGGATCAGCAGGTCCGGCGGGCGTTGGCGCAGGTGCTCCAGGGCGGCCCGCCCGTCGCCGACGACGACGACCGTGTGCCCCTCCCGCTCCAGGTAGCGGCGGACCAACTCGGCCTGCTTCTCGTCGTCCTCGGCTATCAGCACCCGCGCGGTCACGGCAGCGACTGTACGTGTTGCGGGCCGTCCGGAACCGCCCTCGGCGACGCCCGTGAGCTGGGGCTACCGGATGAGGACCGCTTCCTGACAGGTCTCTGACAACTGTTGGTGAGGCTGCCGCCATGACGAACGCACCACGACGAGCCGGGCTCGCCGCGCTCACCCTGTTCGCCACGGTCCTCGCCGGCTGCGGCGGTGCGAAGCCCGCTGCCGAGTCCGCCGCCGACGTCGCCTCCCTCGCCACGGCGTCCGCCACGCCGAGCGCCGCCACGTCCGGCGCGGCCACGATCGGTCGGCCGCAGTTGCGGCTGGACACGACCGACGAGGAGGAGAACCGGCTCTGGTACGCGTACCACCTCTGCCTGCGGGACAACGGCGTGAAGGAGAACAAGGGCCGCTCGGCCGGTGCGACCGGGAGCGGCCCGGGTATCTCGCTCGACCAGAGTGGCGAGCCGAAGGCGGCGTACGTGGCGTGCGCCAACAAGCTGCCGCTTCAGCCGCCGGAGCTGGACGAGAAGAGGAACCCGAACTACGAGAGCCAGTGGAACGACTACGTGCAGTGCCTACGCGGTCGCGGCATGAAGATCCACTCGCTCCCGGACGGCTCCGGTTGGACGTACGACGACGGGGTCGCCGACCCGTCCGGCGGCTTCGACGGACCGGCGCTCTCGAAGGTGGAGCGCGAGTGCACGATGGAGGCCTTCGGTGGACGGTAGGCCGAAGCGGCGGACCGCGCTCGTCGTGGCCCTGGTGACCGTGGTGGTCGCCGTCGGCGCGGGCGTCACGGCGCTGACCCTGCGGCGGCACGACGACGGTACGGCGAGCGCACCGCCGCCGGTGACGACGGCCACGGTGACCCGCACCGACCTGTCGGACAGCCGCTCTCTCGACGGAACGCTCGGCTTCGGCCCGGAGCGGGTGGTCAAGGGCGCCGGCGAGGGCGTCGTCACCCGCCTGCCGAAGGTCGGTGACACGGTGGCCCGTGGCAAGCCCCTGTACTGGGTCGACGACCGGCCGGTGCCGGTGCTGTTCGGCGGCACCCCGCTCTTTCGTACCCTCGACAAGCCCGGCCTGGTGGGCAGCGACGTGCTGATCGTGCGGGACAACCTGAAGGCGCTCGGGTACGCCACCGGCACGCAGCCGGCGCGCGCGAAGGACGGCACGAGGATCGGCCCGGGTCGGGCACTGCTCACCGACACGCTGGTGGCGGCGATCAAGAAGTGGCAGCAGGCACTCGACGTGGAACCCACCGGCCGGATCGAGGTCGGGCAGGCGGTCGTACTGCCGGGGCCGGTCCGGGTGAGCGCGGTGAAGGCCCTGCCGGGTGACCCCGTCGGCGGCGAGTTGGTCGCCGTCACCGAGAAGGTCAAGCTGGTGACCGTCGCGGTCGAGGCGACCGAGGTCGGCAGCATCCGGGTGGGTGCGGCGGTCGCGATCACTCTGCCCGACACGACCGAGGTGCCCGGTCGGGTCGCCTCGATCTCCCACACCGTGCAGGGCGGAGGCCCGGACGCGGGGACCGGTCAGACCGGCCCACCCAAGGTGGACGTCCTCGTCACGCCCGCGAAGGCGGCCGACGTGGCGAAGCTGGACGCGGCGTCGGTCCAGGTCACGTTCACCACGAGCGCCCGCCGGAACGTGCTGGCCGTACCGGTCGGCGCGCTGGTGGCACTCCGCGAGGGCGGGCACGCCCTCCAACTGCCCGACGGCGGGCTGGTGGCCGTGGAGACCGGGATGTTCTCCCGGGGGCTCGTCGAGGTCAGCGGGGACGGTGTCACCGAGGGACTCACGGTGGTGACCGCCGCGTGAGCACGGTCATCCCCTTCCCGGGCCGGGACGCGCCGACCGAGGTGATCCCGGCGTACACCGAACCGGTCCTGCAACTCGACGGGGTGAGCCGGACGTACTCGGGCGGCGTCACCGCCCTGGACGACGTCTCGCTGACCGTACGCGCGGGAGAACTCCTCGCCATCGTCGGACCGTCCGGGTCCGGCAAGTCGACCCTGCTGAACATCATGGGCACGCTCGACCTGCCGACCAGCGGCCGGGTACGCGTCGCCGGGCAGGAGGTGACCGACCTGTCCGACCGGCGGCTCTCCGCGCTGCGGGGACGGTGGCTCGGCTTCGTGTTCCAGCAGTTCCACCTCGTCGGAGGGCTCGACGCGGCCGAGAACGTCGCCACCGGGCTGCTCTATGCCGGCGTACCCCGCCGTCGCCGTCGCCGTACGGCCATCGACGCGCTGGCCCGGGTCGGCCTGGCGCACCGCGTCGACCACCTGCCGCACCAGCTCTCCGGCGGGGAACGCCAGCGGGTCGCCATCGCGCGGGCGCTGGTCAACGACCCGGCGCTGGTCCTGGCCGACGAGCCGACCGGCGCCCTGGACACCGCCAACGGCGAGGCGGTCCTGGCGCTGCTGCTGAGCCTGCACGCCGAGGGCACCACCATCGCCATGATCACCCACGATCGGGACCTCGCCGCCCGTACCCCTCGGCAGGTGGACATCCGCGACGGGCGGATCGTCTCCGACACCCTCGACAGGACCCACCGATGACCACACCGACAGCGGCACCCGGCGGCCGACCGCCCCGGCTCGCCCCGGCCGACGTACTCCGGCTCGGTCTGCTCGGGCTGACCAGCCGGCGGATGCGGGCGGCGCTGTCCGCCCTGGGCATCTCCATCGGCATCGCCACGATGATCGTCGTGGTCGGCATCCCGGCGTCCAGCCAACGCGACCTGATGGACCAGCTCTCCGCTCTCGGCACCAACCTGCTGCGCGCCGAACCCGTGCCGGACCAGGACCCGCCCGTGCTGCTGCCGGCGGAGTCGGTGGCGATGGTGGACCGGATCGGGCCGGTCGAGTCGGTGAGCGCGGTCGCGAACACCCACGTCGCGGTCCGCCGCAACGACCTGGTGGACCGCTACGACACAGCCGGACTCACGACCCTCGCCGCGCGCCCGGATCTGCTGGACACCGTCAACGGACGGGTCCGCGTCGGCCGGTTCCTGGACGACGGCACGGCCCGGCTGCCGACCGCCGTCCTCGGCTACGTGGCCGCGAGCCGGCTCGGGTTCGCCACCGTCGATCCGGCCCGGCCACCCGAGGTGCTCGTCGGCGAACGGTGGTTCACCGTGATCGGCGTACTCGATCCGCTGCCCATCGCCCCCGACCTGGACCGGTCGGTGCTGGTCGGCTGGGACGCGGCCCGGAACCTGCTCGGCTTCGACGGGCATCCCACCGTCGTGTACGTGCGGGCCCGCGAGGCCGCGCTGGAGGACGTGCGTGCCGTCCTGCCGGCCACCCTCGACCCGCAGTTGCCCGGGTTGATCCAGGTCAGCCGCCCCTCGGACGCGCTCGCCGCCAAGCGGGCCACCGAGAACACGTTCTCCGCGCTGTTCCTCGGGCTGGCCGCCGTGGCGCTGCTGGTCGGCGGGATCGGGGTGGCCAACACCATGGTCATCTCGGTGCTGGAGCGCCGCCGGGAGATCGGCCTGCGCCGGGCGCTCGGCGCGAACCGGGGCCAGATCCGGGTGCAGTTCCTCACCGAGTCGGTGCTGCTGTCCGTGCTCGGCGGGGCCGCCGGAGCGGTGCTCGGCGTGCTCGCGACCGTCGGGTACGCCAGTTACCAGGGCTGGCCGCCGACGATCCCGGTGACCTCGGTGGCCGGCGGCATCGTCGGCGCGATGCTGGTCGGGATGGCGGCGGGCGTCTACCCGTCGATCCGCGCCGCCCGTCTCACCCCCACCGAAGCGCTCGCCAGCGCGTGATCAGCTCGGCCGCTGGGCACGCCACCGCGAGAGTGCCAGGGTCGCGGAGTACCCGGCCAGGACGATCACGTGGAACACGTACAGCCACAGGAGCACGGCGACGCCCGCGCCGATCGGGTCGAAGCCGCCGAACGGCACGCCGAGGTCCAGCGGCAGGGACGCGAACAGCACGAAGCCGTGCAGGAACCCGGAGAGGTTGGCCGCCGTGAACGAACCGATCGCGAGGGTGGAGAGCCAGTCCGGCGACGCCGGCCCCACCACCCGGAACACCCACACCAGCACCGGTGTGAGCACCAGCCAGACCGCCAGGAAGGACAGCACGATGCCCAGCGCGCCGACCCAGCCGCCCTGGCGGACCAGGCGGGTGGTGAGCGGCAACGCCAGCAGGATCGACAGCAGCAGCGCGGGCGCCGGGGCGAGCAGCGGCAGCAACAGCAGCCGGCCCCGCCACCCCACCAGGTGCTCGTCGGTGCGCGGCGCCGCCACCGACACGAACGCCCGGCGCAGCCCTTCGCCGTACAGCGACGCGGGCAGCAGTGAGGCGAGGGCCAGCAGTGGGGTCAACTGCACCCCGGCGTCGACCAGCGCGGCCACCGCCCGGGGCGCCCCGATCGCCGTCGGCAGGGCCTCCACGGCGTACGACGTCAGCCGGCGTACCCGATCGGCGCCCGCGATCAGCGAGGTGAGCCAGAGGGCCAGCAGCGCCACCGGGACCACCGCGATCGCCCCGTAGAAGGTGATCGCCGCGGCGTGCAGCGACAGGTCGCGTCCGCGCAGCGGACGGAACGCGGCACTGGTGATCCGTTTCGCGCGCTGCCATCCGCTGCCCATCGGGTTCTCCTTCCCGGTCGTCGGGGCGGTCACTCCTTAAGATCGCCGGTCATGACTGTTGTCACCACCGAACGCCTCATCCTGCGCGATTGGACCGACGAAGCGGCGGACCTGGCCCGGATCTACGACATCTACCGGCGCCCGGAGATCACGCGCTGGTTGGGCGTGTCACCGGGTCTGCCGATGACCGAGCCGGGTCAGGCCGCCGAACGGCTGCGGATGTGGCGGGACCGGCACGCCGCCGACGCCGGCCGGTACGGCACCTGGGCGATCGAGGTACGCGAGACCGGAGTCGTGGCGGGTACGGCGCTGCTCAAGCCGCTGCCGGGGCGCGACGAGAGTCAGCTCACCGACGACATCGAGGTGGGCTGGCACCTGCACCCCGATTCGTGGGGTCACGGCTACGCCACCGAGGCGGCGCGTGCGCTGATCGTCCGGGAGTTCGCCACCGGAACCCCGGAGATCTACGCGGTCGTATCGCCGGGCAACGAGCCGTCGATGGCGGTTTGCCGACGACTCGGCATGGCGCACGTGGGCCAACGCACCGACTGGTACGGCGGTGAGGTGCTGGAGACCTTCGTCCTGGCGGCCCCAGCGGCCTGATCGTTCCGGAATCACCTGACGCAAGATCCGTACAGCTTCGGGGAAGGTCTCGCCTCCATTCGTCAGGGGTGGCGCCTTCCCCGATTTGTGCGCGGATCGAGGTGCGCCAACAGCGGGCAACTCCGTCAATAGTCACGGTGGTCGAAGTATTGACGCTCTCGTAGCACGTCAGTAACCTTTGGTCAAAGTTACGCAAGAACTAGACAAACGCGTGCACGATTCTGTGCATGCTCGCGGAAGATTCAACGGGCCTCCTGGGGAGGCCCGTTGATGGTCGTACCCCTCGAACGCCGGCCCGCCTCACCGGTCGGCGACGCACCGCCACCCACCCCACCGTGGTCACCCCCGCCCGCGGCAACCGTCCCCCGACGACAGGACAGTCATGAGACGACGAGCGACACTGTTCAGGATGGTGGCGGCGACAGTCGCGACCACGCTGATCGCGACGACCCTCGCGAACCCGGCCCTCGCCACTCCGGCCTCCGCCGCCCGCCCCGCCGACCAACCGGCCGCCGCCAGCAGCGCCGTCGCCGCGGCGGCCACCAACCTCGCCCAGGGTCGTCCCACCCAGGAGAGCGGGCACGCCGACGTCTACGACTCGTCGAAGGTCGTCGACGGCAACGCGGGCAGCTACTGGGAGAGCGTCAACAACGCGTTCCCGCAGTGGGTGCAGGTCGACCTCGGCTCGTCACAGTCGGTCAACCAGGTCGTGCTGAAGCTGCCGACCTCGGGCTGGGGCACCCGTACGCAGACGTTGAGCGTGCGGGGCAGCGCCGACGGTTCGTCGTTCACCGACCTGGCCGGGTCGCAGACGTACACCTTCAACCCGGCGAGCGGCAGCACCGCCACGATCAACTTCAACGCCACCGCCACCCGCTACGTCCGGATCACCATCACCGCCAACAGCGGCTGGCCGGCCGGGCAGCTCTCCGAGCTGGAGGTGTACGGCAGCGGCGGCACCACCCCCGACACCACCGCGCCGAGCGCGCCCGGCAACCTCTCGTACACCCAGTCGGGCACCACCATCAGCCTCGCCTGGGTCGCGTCCACCGACAACTCCGGCGGTAGCGGTGTCGCCGGCTACGACGTCTACCGCAACGGCGCGTTCCTCCAGTCCGTCGGGACCGTGACCACGTTCAACGACACGCAGCCCACCACGGCGACCGTGTCGTACTACGTCCGGGCGCGCGACGCCGCTGGCAACGTCTCCGGCAACAGCAACACGGTGACCCGCACCGGCAGCGGTGACACCACCGCGCCGAGCGTGCCGGGGACGCTGTCGCAGAGCACGTCGGGCAGCACGATCACGCTCACCTGGGGCGCCTCCACCGACACCGGTGGCAGTGGCCTGGCCGGCTACAACGTCTACCGGGGCGGCAGCCTGATCGCGACGCTGGGCACCGTCCTCACGTACCAGGACAGCCAGCCGACCACGGCGACGGTGTCGTACTACGTCCGCGCCCGCGACGGCGCCGGCAACCTGTCCGGCAACAGCAACACCGTCACCCGGACCGGCAGCAACCCCCCGGCCTGCACGAACGTGGCGCAGGGCAAGAGCATGACGGCGAGCGGCTCGACCTTCACCTTCACCCCCGACAAGGCGAACGACGGGCAGCTCGGCACCTACTGGGAGGGCGCGGCCAGCTACCCACAGAACCTCACCGTGGCGCTCGGCGCGAACCACTCGATCTCCGGCGTCACCGTCAAGCTCAACCCCGACTCGTCGTGGGGCACCCGTACCCAGACGATCCAGGTCCTCGGCCGCGACCAGGCGTCGTCGTCGTACACCAGCCTGGTGTCGGCGGCGGCCTACCAGTTCGTCCAGGGCGTCAACACGGTGACCATTCCGGTCAGCGCGACCACGGCGGACGTGCAGTTGCGGTTCACCGGCAACACCGGCGCTCCGTCCGGCCAGGTGGCCGAGCTGGAGGTCTGCGGCACGCCGGCCCCCAACCCGGACCTGGTCGTCAGCTCGCTGTCCTGGTCGCCGGCGTCGCCCAGCGAGGTCTCCGCGATCACGCTCTCGGCCGTCGTGCAGAACATCGGCACCGCCGCCGCGGCGGCCACGACGGTGAACTTCAGCCTGGCCGGGGCGCTCGTCGGCAGCGCCACGGTGGGCGCGCTCGCCGCCGGTGCCTCGACGACCGTGTCGTTCAACGCCGGTACGCGACCGATGGGCAGCTACGCCGTGTCGGCGGTGGTCGACCCGACCAACACGGTCGTCGAGCAGAACAACGGCAACAACAGCCTCACGGCGGCGTCGCCGCTGGTGGTGGCGCAGGCGCCGGGACCCGACCTCCAGGTGCTCAGCATCGCCTCGAACCCGCCGAACCCGGCCGTCGGGGCGTCCGTCACCTTCACCGTGGCGGTCCGCAACCGGGGCACCACCGCGACCGGCGCGACCACCGTCACCCGACTGGTGGTGGGTGGCACCACGCTCAACACGAACACCGCCTCGATCGCCGCCGGCGCGACGGCCACCGTGGCCGTCAGCGGTAGCTGGACCGCCACCAGCGGCGGCGCGACCATCACCGCAACCGCCGACGCCACAAACGTGGTCGCCGAGACCAACGAGAGCAACAACACCTTCAGCCAGTCCATCGTGGTGGGACGCGGCGCGGCGGTGCCGTACGTCTCGTACGAGGCGGAGGCCGGCCGTTACTCGGGCACGCTGCTGGAGGCCGACCCGTTACGGACCTTCGGGCACACCAACTTCGCCAGCGAGTCCTCGGGCCGCAAGTCGGTACGCCTGACCGGCACCGGCCAGTTCGTCGAGTTCACCTCGGCCAACCAGGCCAACGCCATCGTGGTGCGCAACTCCATCCCGGACGCCCCCGGTGGCGGCGGCATCGAGGCGACCATCAGCCTCTACGTCAACGACGTCTTCTCCCGCAAGCTGACCCTGTCGTCGAAGCACAGCTGGCTCTACGGCAACACCGACGGGCCGGAGGCGCTGACCAACACCCCGCAGGCCGACGCCCGACGACTCTTCGACGAGTCGAACGCGCTGCTGTCGCAGTCGTACCCGGCGGGCACCCGCTTCAAGTTGCAGCGCGACTCGGGCGACACCGCCTCGTTCTACGTCATCGACATGATCGACCTGGAGCAGGTGGCCCCGCCGCTGAGCCAACCGTCCGGTTGCACCTCGATCACCCAGTACGGCGCGGTCCCGAACGACGGGCTCGACGACACCGCCGCCATCCAGCGGGCGGTGACCGACGACCAGAACGGCGTCATCAGCTGCGTCTGGATCCCGGCCGGGCAGTGGCGGCAGGAGCAGAAGATCCTGACCGACGACCCGCTGAACCGGGGCATGTACAACCAGGTCGGCATCAGCAACGTCACCATCCGGGGCGCCGGCATGTGGCACTCGCAGCTCTACACGCTGACCGAGCCGCAGAACGTGGTGGGCGGCATCAACCACCCGCACGAGGGCAACTTCGGCTTCGACATCGACAAGAACACCCAGATCTCCGACATCGCCATCTTCGGCTCCGGCCGGATCCGGGGCGGTGACGGCAACGGTGAGGGCGGCGTCGGTCTGAACGGCCGGTTCGGCACCGGCACCAAGATCAGCAATGTCTGGATCGAGCACGCGAACGTCGGCGTCTGGGTGGGCCGCGACTACGACAACATCCCCGACCTGTGGGGTCCGGCCGACGGGCTGGAGTTCAGCGGCATGCGGATCCGCGACACGTACGCCGACGGCATCAACTTCAGCAACGGCACGCGCAACTCGCGGGTGTTCAACTCGTCCTTCCGGACCACCGGCGACGACGCCCTCGCCGTCTGGGCCAACCCGTACGTCAAGGACCGCAGCGTCGACATCGCGCACGACAACCACTTCGTCAACAACACCGTCCAGTTGCCGTGGCGGGCGAACGGCATCGCCATCTACGGCGGCTACGACAACTCGATCGAGAACAACCTGATCTACGACACCGCCAACTACCCGGGCATCATGCTGGCGACCGACCACGACCCGCTGCCGTTCTCCGGCACGACGTTGATCGCCAACAACGGGCTCTACCGCACCGGCGGCGCGTTCTGGAACGAGGACCAGGAGTTCGGCGCCATCACGCTCTTCCCCTCCACCCGGGACATCACCGGCGTCACCATCCGGGACACCGACATCGTCGATTCCACGTTCGACGGCATCCAGTTCAAGAACGGCGGCGGCAACATGCCGAACGTCGCCATCACCAACGTACGGATCGACAGGTCGAACAACGGTGCCGGCATCCTCGCGATGAGCGGCGCGCGCGGTAACGCCAATCTGACGAACGTGACCATCACCAACTCGGCCGACGGCAACATCGTCATCCAGCCGGGCTCGCAGTTCGTCATCAACGGCGGCTGACCCGCCAGTTCCGCGCTTGATCAACACGTTTTCGCCGAAATCGGGGTGTCCGCGGACTGCGGACACCCCGATTTCCACGAACCCGAGTCGATCGTCGCCGCGCAGAGGCCGTCGTGGGCGTCGGACCGCCGGCACCTGCCGGCGTCGCCGAGTCGGGCGTCGCAGAACACTCGGGTACGCAGAAACTGCGCGTCCTCCTCGCTGAGCGTCGTCTCGCCGAAGTCGATGACGGCGAGGTGACCGAGCGAGTCGCGCAGTGCCACGGCCAGGGCGGTGACCTCGTCGAGGCTGGTCAGCGTGGTCGGCAGGTGGATGATCCAGCGGGGCTCGGTTGGGACGCTCATGGCAGGACCACCGTTCCGCCGTCCACCAGCGTCTGGATCTGCCCGTCGGTCAGCCCGCGCTGGTGCAGGACGCGACGGCCCCAGCGGTGCAGCCGACACGGGTGCCGAGCGTCGTCCCTGCGGCAGCGCTCGCCGTCCGGTCGCTGCACGGGGGCGTGCACGCTGATCGCCCGCAGTGCGAACACGACGTCCTCTTTCGTCACGTAGGGCGGCAATGGCAGATCGTCGGTCGCTTCCATGGCCGTCCTCCGGTGGGATTTTCGCGGTCGCCGTCATCAATGAGGGTCATTCCACTGATGGCCCAGCACAATCTTTCGGAGCAGAATCCGGACCAAGGGACGAGGCGTCTTACGCGACGACAGCCAGGGAGATGACGTGGACGACTCCGGCAGCACGGTTCCACGCAGGCAGCTCGGCAGATATCTGAGAGAGCTTCGCGAAGACGCGTACGTGACGGTTACCGCGGCGGCCAAGGAATTGGAATGGTCGGCACCCCGGATCTGGCGGTACGAGACCGGCCAGGTCTCCATGCACCCGAACGACGTGGCGGCCATGTGCCGCGTCTACGGCGCGTCCCCCGAGACGATCGAGACGATGCGGGCGCTTGCTCGGGAGACCAAGGCGCACGGTTGGTGGCACAGCTACGGCGAGGCGATCAAGGACTGGTTCAAGCTCTACGTCGGCCTGGAAGCCGCCGCCACCCGCATTCGCCACTACGAGGTGAACCTCGTTCCCGGGCTGTTGCAGACGGTCGAGTACATGACCGAGGTGATCGCCACCGACCACCCGCAGATGACCGAGGCGGATCGTCGGGCGAAGGTGGACGTGCGGCTGCGCCGGCAACGGTTGCTGGCCCGGGCGATACCGCGCGCTCCGCGCCTCGACGTGATCCTGGGCGAGGCGGTGCTGCGCCGTCCGCTGCGGGACCGGGCGGCGATGGCCCGGCAGTTGGATTCTCTTGTGGTGTCGTCGCGGCAACACAACATCGCCGTCCGGGTGCTGCCGCTCGACGCCGGCCTGGTCCGCTGGGCGCAGGCCGGCACCTTCACCATGCTCGACTTCCCGTCCGACGTGCGCGAGCCGGAGCCGACCACGATCTACATGGACGGGCCGTGCGGCGCGGTCTACCTTGACAAGACCCACGAGATCGAGATCTACGAGGACGCCTGGCGCTCCCTCGGCGAGCGGGCGCTCAGCGCCGACGAGTCCCGCGAGCTGATCGCGGCCATAGCGAAGGAGATGACCGATGGTGCGTGACGGAGTCTGGCGCACGTCGACCCGATCCGGCGGCGAGGGCAACTGCGTCGAGGTGGCCGGCTTCGCCGAGGCGGTCGGCGTACGCGACAGCAAGGACCGGCAGGGACCGACGCTGACCTTCACACCCTCGGCTTGGGCCGCGTTCGTCCAGTTCACGGCGGGGCAACAGACCGTGCAATGATCACGGCCGGCTCGCTCGCGGGAGGCTGAGAATCACGATGGGTGTCGTCGCGGCCGGGCTCTGCCTCGCCGTACCCGCTCTGTTCGTGCTCTGGCTGTGGGGCGGACCTCTGCTCACCGGCAGGTGGAGGACTCCGGGCTGGTTCGGCACGACGGCCGGGCTGTCGATCGCTGCCGCCGCCGTCACCTGGTTCGTCGGGGCGTTCGCGGGTTCCTCCATGAGCTCGGAGGAGTCCTGCCGACAGGCCGGCGTCAGCTACGACAGTGCCTACCGCGCCGTGCACTGGCGTGAGTCGTCGCGATGGTTCCCCCTGCACGATCGATGCAATGCCACCCACGACCTGGTGCCCGCCTGGGTCAACCCGGCCCTGGTGCTGCTGTCCCTGCTGGCCGTCTCCTGCATCGGCGCAGCGGTCTGGCTGGCCGTCGTACGGCACCCGACCACGACGAGTCGGCGGCGCCGCCCTTGATCGACACGGTTTCGGCGATGTGGGGGTGTTGGGGAGCGGGGATACCGCCAGGTCGGCGATGTGGTGTTGATCTTCGCGCTTCTCGGCTGCGGTAGGGCAGCATGCTGGGGATCTCCGGGAAGGGGCCCGTCGTGACCGATCACCACACCTACCTGAACGTTCACTCCCGCTGTGCAGCGGCCTTCGATCTATCAGTCAGATTGCCTGCCCAGGTCTTCCGGGAGATCGAGGGGGAATCGCTGTTCTGTGAGTTCGACGCTGTCCTCGACCCGGAGATGTGGCCGGCGCTCTGTGCGATGGCCCGCTGGCATGGCGACGAGCAGGTCGAGTTGCTGGTCCTTGAGCCGGACTGCGATACGAACTACCTGTCGAGGTATCGGTCGTACCCGGCCCTGTCGTTGTCCGTCGAGGCCAGCGAGGACGACTACTGGGCGCTGATCGGCCACGAGGCCGCCAGCGACATCTTCGGTTCGATCGCGATCTCGGCGAACGTCATCGCGGTGACCGGACCGTCCCGCAGATGGGGCTGCTGGGGTGAGCGGGATCCCGAAGTAGCGGTCTTCCGGGGGTTCCCCACCTCGGCGGTACGCGCCGAATGGCAGGAGCGGTTCGGCCCCATGCTGGACGCGGGCGGCGCGTTGCAGTCATACCTCCCGCTGGCCTTCCACGGCCGCACCGTCCCGGACGTGTGGGCCGCGGCCCTCGCCACCAACTACGGCGACGGCGTGGTGCCTGCCCGCCCAATGGATCAGGACCAGTGCGGCTGACCGTCCGCCAATCGCGTGTCGGGCGGGGTGTGCGATGACGTACATCGTGGGCGGCGGTGGCTAGGCTGAGCTGAGCAGAATGTCCGCTGAGGGTGAGCCCAGATAGGCCCAGCCAGCGTTCGCGCCGGACCTACGGTGCGTCGCTTTACGTCGAGCGCTGGGCAGTCTTGCGACATGCCTGCGGAGTCGTTCGACGTGTTGGGCTGGTTCAATGAGGGCTGGACGGCCAGGATGGCGCTCGACCTCCTGCCGGAGAACAACGGCCCACGGGTCGAGGTGCTGGACGGATGCGTCGTCGTCACGCCGTCTGGATGCCTCGATCGGCGAACGGTTCAACGGGAACTCGGCTACCTGTTGAAGCAGGCCGCCCACAGGGTGGGGATGTGGCCGTATCACGAGGTGAACGTAATCTCGGGCGACGACCTCTTCATTCCAGACGTCGCCATTTTGCGGCTCTCCGGCGGCGGACAGACGGCGATGGACATTCACCACGCCGTGCTCCTCGGGGAGATCGTCTCTCCCGGAAACCGGCGGAAGGACATCATCGACCGGCCGCGTGAGTACGCCGCCGTCGGCGTGCCGTTCTTCCTCCGGGTCGACCTGCGCAATCGGGTGCCGACCATCGCGCTGTACGAGCTGACCGAGGGGGAGTACCGGCCGGTGGCCGCCGCTGCGGCCGGGACGCGTTTCGTCATGCGGGAGCCGTTCGAGTTCTCGATCGACCCGGCCGACCTGCTCGGCGAGGAGGCGGCACCCGACGAGTCGGCCGAGGCGGAGTGAGGCCCGCACGTCCGTGATCGACTCGGGTTCGGTGATGTGGGGGTGTCCGGGAGCTGCGGATACCCCGAGATCGGTGAACTCGTGTGGATCAAGGCCGGCGGCGGCGGGCGGGGTGGGCTGAGGCTCCCAGCGGGCACACAGCGGCGGTGGGGGAGAATGGCCCGGTGACTTCCCCCCGCGATCTTGTTCTGCTCGGGTCCACCGGTTCGATCGGCACACAGGCCATCGACATCGTCCGGCGCAACCCGGACCGGTTCCGGGTGGTGGCGATCGGGGCGGGTGGCGGCAACGTCGAGTTGCTCGCCGCGCAGGCCCTGGAGCTGGGCGTCGAGGCGGTCGGGGTGGCCAAGGCGTCCGCCGCGCAGGACCTGCAACTCGCGTTCTACGCCGAGGCGAGCCGGCGCGGCTGGGCCACCGGCGACTTCAAGCTTCCCAAGATCGTGGCCGGGCCGGACGCCATGACCGAGCTGGCGCAGTGGCCCTGCGACGTCGTGCTGAACGGGGTGGTCGGCTCGCTGGGCCTCGCTCCTACGCTGGCCGCTCTGCGCGGTGGTCGTACTCTCGCGTTGGCCAACAAGGAGTCGCTCGTGGCCGGCGGCCCGCTGGTCAAGGCCGCGGTGACGCGGCCGGGGCAGATCGTGCCGGTCGACTCGGAGCACTCGGCGCTCGCGCAGTGTCTGCGGTCCGGGTCGCGCGGTGAGGTGCGGCGGCTGATCGTCACGGCCAGCGGAGGTCCGTTCCGGGGTCGGCGGCGCGACGAGTTGACGCAGGTCACACCGGAGCAGGCGCTCGCGCACCCGACCTGGAACATGGGGCCGGTCGTCACGATCAACTCGGCCACCATGGTCAACAAGGCGCTTGAGGTGATCGAGGCGCACGAGCTGTTCGACGTGCCCTACGCCGACATCACCGTCATGGTGCACCCGCAGTCGGTGATCCACTCGATGGTCGAGTTCGTGGACGGGTCGACGATCGCCCAGGCCAGCCCCCCGGACATGCGACTGCCGATCGCGCTCGGCATCGGCTGGCCGGACCGGGTGCCCGAGGCCGCCGCCGCCGTCGACTGGACGGCATCGCACACCTGGGAGTTCGCGCCGCTTGACGACGAGGCGTTCCCGGCGGTAGGCCTGGCCAAGGCCGCTGGGGAGGCCGGACGCTGCCGACCGGCGATCTACAACGCGGCGAACGAGGAGTGCGTGGCGGCGTTCGTGGCCGGGCGGCTGCCGTTCCTCGGCATCGTCGACACCCTCGGACGCGTGTTGGAGGAGGCTCCGGACTTCGACGAACCAGGTACCGTCGAGGACGTGCTCGCGGCCGAGTCGTGGGCGCGCGCGCACGCGCAGGAGATCATCGCGGGTTCGGTGGAAGGAGCTTGATGTCTAACCTGCTCGGGGTGGTCCTCTTCGCCCTGGCCATTCTCATCTCGGTCAGCCTGCACGAGGCGGGTCACATGCTGACCGCCAAGGCGTTCGGGATGAAGGTCACGAAGTACTTCGTCGGTTTCGGCCCCACCATCTGGTCGTTCCAGCGTGGCGAGACCGAGTACGGACTCAAGGGCATCCCCCTCGGTGGCTTCTGCAAGATCGTCGGGATGACGCCGAACGACGACGACGTCGACCCGGCCGACGAGCCGCGCGCGATGTGGCGGTTCCCGGTGTGGAAACGCACGATCGTCATGTCCGCGGGCTCGATCACCCACTTCGCGCTGGCGCTCGTCACCATCTGGCTGGCGGCCGTCACCCTCGGCCTGCCCAATCCCAAGTTCCCCACGAACGACGCGCAGGTCCGGCAGGAGCCGGCGGTGATCGCGCTCTCCGACTGTGTGATGCCGAAGATCGACCAGCGCGCCTGCGCCCCGGGTGACCCGGCCAGCCCGGCGGCCCAGGCCCAGCTTCGCGACGGCGACCGGATCACCTCACTCAACGGCAAGCCGGTCAACAACTACGGTGAGATGCTCACCGGCCTGCGCGCGCTGAAGCCGGGCGAGACCGTGAAGATCGGGTACGTCCGCGACGGCCAGCCCGCCGAGACCAGCACCGTGCTGGCCCAGACGGAGCGTCCGCCGCTCGACAACCCGAAGGGCACCGTCGGTCCGGTCGCCGCGCTCGGCGTCGGGCTCACCATCACCACCCCGAACCTCGTCACGTACGGTCCGGTCGCCGCGTTCGGCGCCACCGGCGACTTCACCCGCGGGCTGGCCGTCGGCACCGTCGAGGCGTTGCAGCGGCTGCCGCAGAAGGTCCCCGCGCTGTGGACCGCCATCACCGGCGGCGAACGTGACGTGGACACCCCGATCAGCGTGGTCGGGGCCAGCCGGCTCGGCGGCGAGGCGTTCGCCCACGGTGCCTGGCTGATGTTCGTCCTGCTCTTCATCTCGCTGAACTTCTTCATCGGCGTGTTCAACCTGCTCCCGCTGCTTCCCCTGGACGGCGGCCATATCGCCATCGCCTGGTTCGAGCGGGCCCGCTCCTGGCTCTACGCCCGGATCGGCCGGGCCGACCCGGGTCGGGTGGACTATCTCAAGCTGATGCCCTTCACGTACGCGGTGATCCTGATCGGTGGCGTGTTCACGCTGCTGACCATCACCGCGGACGTCGTCAACCCGATCACGCTCTTCCCAAGGTGAGTGCTGAAGTGACCGCTATCAGTCTCGGCATGCCCGCTGTGCCGCCCCCGCCGCTCGCACCCCGCCGGGCCAGCCGCCAGATCATGGTCGGCTCGGTGCCGGTCGGTGGCGGCGCGCCGGTGTCCGTGCAGTCGATGACCACGACCCTCACCTCCGACATCAACGCCACGCTCCAGCAGATCGCCGAGCTGACCGCGTCCGGCTGCCAGATCGTCCGGGTGGCGGTGCCGTCGCAGGACGACGTCGAGGCGCTGCCCGCGATCGCCAAGAAGTCGCAGATCCCGGTGATCGCCGACATCCACTTCCAGCCCAAGTACGTCTTCGCCGCCATCGACGCCGGCTGCGCGGCCGTCCGGGTCAACCCGGGCAACATCCGGCAGTTCGACGACAAGGTCAAGGAGATCGCGCGCGCGGCGGGGGACGCCGGCGTGCCGATCCGGATCGGCGTCAACGCGGGCTCGCTGGACAAGCGGCTGCTCACCAAGTACGGCAAGGCCACCGCCGAGGCGCTCGTCGAGTCGGCGCTGTGGGAGTGCTCGCTCTTCGAGGAGCACGGCTTCCGCGACATCAAGATCTCGGTGAAGCACAACGACCCGGTCGTGATGATCCGGGCGTACCGGCAGCTCGCCGAGCAGTGCGACTACCCGCTGCACCTCGGCGTCACCGAGGCCGGGCCGGCCTTCCAGGGCACCATCAAGTCGGCGGTCGCCTTCGGCGCCCTGCTGGCCGAGGGCATCGGCGACACCATCCGGGTGTCGCTCTCCGCCCCGCCGGTCGAGGAGATCAAGGTCGGTAACCAGATCCTGGAGTCCCTCGGCCTGCGCGAGCGCGGCCTGGAGATCGTCTCCTGCCCGTCCTGCGGCCGTGCCCAGGTGGACGTCTACAAGCTCGCCGAGGAGGTCACCGCCGGCCTCGAAGGGCTGCCGGTGCCGCTGCGGGTCGCCGTCATGGGCTGCGTCGTCAACGGTCCGGGCGAGGCCCGCGAGGCCGACCTCGGTGTCGCCTCCGGCAACGGCAAGGGCCAGATCTTCGTCAAGGGACAGGTCGTCAAGACCGTGCCCGAGGGCCAGATCGTGGAGACGCTGATCGAAGAGGCGCTGCGCATCGCCGACGAGATGGGCGCCGAGCTGCCCGAGGAACTGCGCGGGCTGGTCACCGGCCCGACGGTCACCGTGCACTGAGCCAGTTCGACGAAAGCGGGCCGTTTCCCCTCGGGGAGCGGCCCGCAGTCGTTCCGGCGCGCCGTTTCCCCTCGGGGAGCGGCCCGCTTTCGTTCCGGCGCAGCTCAGTCGGATTCGGCGAGGATCGCGTACAGCTTGCGTCGGGTCTCGTCGAGGACCTGGGCGGCCCGCTCACGCTGGTCGTCGGTGCCGTTCATCATCACCTGCCGCAGGGCGTTCATCGCCTGCGCGCCGGAGTCGCGGATGTCGTGCCAACTGCTCACGGTGTCCTGGGCGACGTCCGCCCAGGGCGGCGTCTGCGCGGCGGCGGTGGCCTCGGCCCGACCGTCCTCGGTGACGGTGAACCGCTTCCGTCCGCCGCTGGACTCCTCGGCGCTGGCGGCGATCACGCCCTCGTCCTCCAGGAGTTGGAGCGTGGGGTAGATCGAACCCGGGCTGGGCCGCCAGGCCCCGCCGGTGCGGGAGTCGATCTCCTGGATCATCTCGTAGCCGTGCATCGGCCGCTCGGTGAGCAGGGCCAACACCGCGCCACGGACGTTGGGGCGTCGCCCCCTGCCGCGGCCGTGCCCGCGTCCTCGTCCGCGCCCGCCGTGCTCGTGGCCGTGCTCGTGGGGGCCGGGCGGGACCGGCGGGAAGCCGAAGCCCCGCATCCTGGCCTCGTGCATCGGGTGGTGCTGTCGATGGAACCGCATCGGGTTCTCCTTCTCTACGTACTGTCGCTGATGCATCAACGATATATCGGCAATGCATCGCCGACAAGTCGCGTTGGGCAATTCGGCCCTTTGCGGTCCACCTCGCCACTCGGCCGGCGGGGCGAGGGGTCGATCTGGCAGGCTGGTAGTCGTGCTTACGGTGCCGGTACGGCAACTGGGGGAATCGGAGCGCCGCGCGGTCGAGCGCCTACTCGACCGCGACCCGTTCGCGGGCGCGCAGGTCGCCGAGCGCATCGCCGCGCGCGGACTGTCCTGGTGGCGGGCCGAGGGGCGGATCCTGGGGTACGGTGCCCGCCGCAACCTCGAATCACTCTGCTGGCTCGGCGGCAACCTGACGCCGGTGCTCGCCAGCGATGCCGCGGTGTCCGCCTTCGCCGACCTGCTCGCCGGGGAAGACCGGCTCTGCTCCTCGATCGTTGGCCGCGCGGACGCCGTCCTCGCCCTCTGGGACCGGCTCTCCCACACGTGGGGCCCGGCCCGCGACGTCCGCCCCAACCAGCCGCTGCTGGCCACCGACACGACGCCGGCCGTTCCGGCCGATCCAGAGGTACGCCGCGTCCGCTCCGGCGAGGTCGACCGACTCTTTCCGGCGGCGGTCGCCATGTACACCGAAGAGGTGGGCGTCTCACCGCTCGCCGAGGACGCCGGACGCAGCTACCGACGCCGGGTCAACGATTTGGTCCGCGCCGGCCGCGCGTACGCCCGGTTCGTCGACGGCAAGGTCGTGTTCAAGGCGGAGTTGGCCGTCGTGACCAAGCGGACCGCCCAGGTCCAGGGCGTCTGGGTCGCCCCGGAATGGCGGGGCCGTGGCATCGCCGCCGCCGCCATGGCCGCCGTGGTACGTGACGCGCTGGCCCGGGTCGCTCCCACGGTCAGCCTGTACGTCAACGACTTCAACCTCCCGGCCCGCCGAGTCTACGAACGCTGCGGCTTCCAACCCGTCGGCACGCTCGCCACGGTCCTCTTCTAAGCGGCTCGCGCCCGCAGATCTTGGACAGTTTCCGTTCCGAGCTGACGGAAACTGTCCAAGATCTGCGAGTACGGCGATGGCCGGCACCCGTTGTCGGGTGCCGGCCATCGGTGATCTCTTAGCTGTTCCAGTTGTGGGCGACCAGGTCGGTGGCCTGCTGCTCCCACTGGGCGTACGCGTCCGGGTAGGCCGAGACCTGCACGGTCTGCGCGGCGTCGGTCAGCGGCATGTCCTGCCAGCCGTCAACCTGCTTGAGGCCCTTGAGGAACGCGGTCGTCGAGTACTCGGGGTCGGTGATCTGCTCGGGCGTGCCCCAACCGCTGGACGGGCGCTGCTGGAACAGACCCAGCGAGTCGTGGTCGTTCATGTCGCCGAGGTGGCCCAGGTTCTCCAGCTTGGACTCCTGCAGGCTCGTGGCGATGGAGATGACCGCGGCCCGCTCGGGCAGGCCGGCCTTCTTGGTGGCGGCGATGATGGCCTTGGCGTTGGCGGTCTGCTCGTCGTTCAGGTCGATGTGGGACTGGTCGCCCTGCGGCTTGGGCGCGGTGGTCTGCACCGCGACGGTGGCGGGCTTGGCGTCCACGGCCGGGGCGGCGTGGGCGGCGATGGGGCCGGCGAAGACGCCACCGGCGAACGCGAGACCAGCGATGGACAGCATGCTCTTGCGGAAGATCGTGTTCATCAGGGGTTGCTCCTTCGGGGGTAGGAAACACCCACACACCACCCGTTGCGGGGGATTGGTGGCGGGGGTGTCAGCACCTCGTCCGGGCGCTCAAAAGTCTTTGGGGGGCGGCCTGCGAGCGGGAGGCTCGTGGCGGCCGGTCCGTGTGTAACGACCTGCCGGCCGGGGCCATTCCCAGGGGCTAACGATCCGCGGAGGGCGGGGCCCGTCGCGCCGGGACCGGGTGTAACGACCCAGGGGTCGCGGCCATTCCCGGGGGCTTGGCGGCCTGCGGGGCGGGGGGCTCGTGGCGGCCGGTCCGTGTGTAACGACCTGCCGGCCGGGGCCATTCCCAGGGGCTGACGATCCACGGTGAGCGGGTCTCGTCGCGCCGGGACCGGGTGTAACGACCCGCGGCTCGGGGTCATTCCCCGGGGGGCCGGGGGGGCGGTGACCCGCCTTTGCTCTGCTTCAGCCGAGGAAACACCCCGCCGTCCGATAATCGGACACCGGGTGTTTCCTGGGTTGAAGCAGAGCAAAGGACGCGAAGTGATGGGGTCCGACCCGACGGGCGGCGGGCGGTGGCCTACGCTCCTGGCGATCGTCCGAGGGCCACGACGGCCGGTGCGCCACGATCCCCGCCCGTGGGTAGACCCGGCCACTGCCCACATGCTCATGATTCGGGCATACCGCCTGAACGACGCAGTTGGTGGTGGTCGTCGTGGGTGCGGCTAGGCGGTGATCCACACGAGAACGCCGAAGTGGGGGTGTCCGGGGCCGGTTGATACCCCCAGATCGGCGATGTCGAGTCGATCATGTCGATGCGGGGCCGCGCGGATCTCGCGCCCCGTTGTCGGCGCACCGGGCATCGGGGGATGACCTGCTCAGGGGCGGGTAAATCGGTTGAAGGGACCGGGGAGCTGCCGGCACGCTGGGTGTTCCGCCACCCACGTCCGGAGGAACTTTCCATGCGCCTGCTCCGTGATCTGTGGGACACCTCGCCACGCCGTATGACGCTCGTGGCCATCCTGATCGTGCTGGGCGCCGCCGGTCAGGCGGGCGCGTCCGCGCTGGCCGGCGCGGTGCTCGTACACCGGTCGGCCGTTTCCTTCACGGTCCTCGCCGCCGCGTTGGCCGCCGTGGTGCTCAGCGACCTGGTGGTGAGCCTGGTGATGGCCGGGCTGACCGCCGACTGGTCCGCCGACGTCCGCCGGCGGCTCTGCCGGGTCGCGCTCGGGCAGGATCTGCCGAGCCTTGAGACCACCCCGGTGGGCGAGCTGTTGGACCGCATCGACGGGGATGTCTACCAGGTGGCGTCGGCGGTTCGTAACCAGGGTTCGCGGCTCGCTCAGGGGCTCTGCGTCGGTCTGCTGTCGATGGTCGTCGCGCTCGCCGTGTGGTGGCCGGCCGGCATCGCGATGCTGCTGCTGACCGTGGTGCTCGGGGTGGGGCTGCGCCGGCCCACGGCACGGATCGGTCCGGCCCGGATGATCGAGGAAGAGGCCTGGTCCGATCTGGCCGCCGTGATGGAGGAGGCGGTGCACGGCCAGGACGACGTGCGGACCAGCCTGGCCCAGCCGTACGTGCTGCGGCTCTATGCCCGGCGGGCCGCCGCCGTGCTGTCCCGCGGCCATCGGGTCTGGGTGCTCTCCGCCAAGGTGGCGACCGTCGCCACCGCCACGATCCGGGTCGGCGTCGGCGCGGTGGTGCTCGGCGGGGCCTGGGCCCTGGCCACCGGCCGGGTCGACGCCGCCCGGCTCACCGCCATCTGGCTGCTCGCCCTGGCGTTCGGGGCCACCGCAGAACACGTCGGCCGGATGGTGCCCGAACTACAGGAGGCCCTCGGCGCGTGGGCCCGCGTGCAGTTGCTCCAGAAGGTTCGGCAGGAACCGGTCGGTGGGGCCACCCCGGTCGAGGGTGACCTGCGCATCCGGGACCTGACATTCGGGTACGAGGTGAGCGGCCCGGAGGCTGGACGGGGTCCGGCCCTGCGCGGGCTCAGCCTCACCTTCGCGCGGGGGCGCTCGTACGCCCTGATCGGGCGTACCGGGTCGGGCAAGTCGACCCTGGCGAAGGTTCTCACCCGGGCCGTGGACGTGCCGCCGGGCACCGTCTTCCTCGGCGGCACCGACCTGTGCGACCTCGACGTGGAGGAGTTGCGCCGCTGGGTGGCGCTGGTGCCGCAGCGCACCGAGATCGTGGCCGGCACGCTCGCCGAGAACGTCGCGCTCTACGACCCGGACCTGCTGGACGCCGCCGCGCGGGCGCTCGACGAACTGGGCCTGGCCGGCTGGATCGCCGAGCTGCCCGACGGGTTGGCGACCCGGCTGGGGGAGGGCGGGCACGTGCTCTCCGCCGGCCAGGAGCAGTTGGTGGCGTTCGCCCGGATCCTGGTCCGTGACCCGCACGTGGTGATCCTCGACGAGGCCACCGCCCGATTGGACCCGGTGACCGAGGCGCGGGTTCAGCGGGCCACCGAGCGACTGCTGCGCGACCGGATCGGCATCGTGATCGCGCACCGGCTCTCCTCGGTGCGCCGCTGCGACGAGGTGGTGGTGCTGGCCGACGGCGCGGTGGTCGAGGCCGGTCCGTTGGAGACGTCGACGCGGTTCGCCGAGTTGCTGGCGACCAGTCACGCCGCCGTCTACGCCGGCGGGGCGTCGGCGTCCCGCACCGGCGGCGGCACCGACCTGCTGACCGGCCCGAGCACCGCCGACACCGACCTGCTGGCCGACCCGAACACGGCGGGCACCGACCTGCTGGACGGTCGGGACACGGCCGGCCCGAACACCGCCGGTCGGGACACCGCTGGCTCGGTTGATGCGGCGGTGGCGGGGGCCGGGTCGGTGCCGGCGTCGCGTACCGACCCGCCGCCGTTGCCGCCGACGCCGCCGGCGCGGACCTTCCGGGAGATCATCCGGCTCTGCACCAACGATCCCCGGTACGGAGCCGCCGCGATCGCCCTGTTCCTCGGGCTCAGCCTGCTCGGGCTGGACGGTCCGCTGCTGCCGTGGCTGTGGGCCGACCTGGTCGACGGCTCCGGCAGTCCGTACCTGCCGGCGTTGGGCATCGTGGCCGGGCTGCTGGTCACCCTGCCGCTGCCGTTCTACACGCACGTGTGGTTCCCGCACTGGTGGGTGCGGCAGATGCTACGGATCGGCCTGCGGCTGGTGCACGGCCAGACCGGCCCTCGCCGGGTCAGCTCGCACAGCCCGGCGGAGGTGGTGGCCCAGGGTGGCGACACCGAGCGGGTGGTGCAGCTCGCCGACAACGTGCTGGACCAGACCGTGGCGGTGGTGCTGGTGGTGGCCATGACGGCGGTTACCGGCAGCGTCGTACCGGGGCTGTTCTTCCTCGGCACGATGGTGGTCTCCGGCCTGGCCGCGACGTTGTTCGGGCCGAAGCTGGAGCGCGCGGCGCGGGCGACCGTCGCGGCGCGGGCTGCCTTCGCCACCGCGCTGGTCTCCGCGCTGTCCGCGGCGCGGACGGTCAAGCTCGCCGGCGCGACGTCGGCGGTGCTGCGTCACCTGTCCGACCTGGACGTGCTGCGCAGTGACCGGCAACGCCGGGAGATCGCCGTGCAGGTGTGGTCCCGCTCGACGCCGGCGGTGGTCAGCGGGCTGCTGCCGATCGGCGCGTGGGCTCTCTACCTGGGCGGCGAACTGTCGGCCGGCACGGTGCTGGTGGCCGTCTCCACGCTGGGCGCGGCCCGGTGGTTCGCCTGGACCACCGCGTCGTTGATCTCCCAACTGCCGTCGGCGCGGGTGTGGACCCGGCGGACGGTGGCGATGACGGGCGTGGGGGCGTACTCGATGGGGGTTCCGGCGGTCGACCTGGCCGGCGGCACGGCGCCCGCGCCGACGCCGCCGCCCCGCCGCCCACTGCGCCGGTTGGAGCTGCGCGGCTTCTCGGTGGTGCACTCCGACGGCACGGTCGCCGTGCGCGATGTGGACCTGACGGTCCAGCGCGGACAGTTGGTGCTGGTCGTCGGGCCGGTCGGAGCGGGCAAGTCCTCGCTGCTGCGAGCGCTGGCCGGCATCGTGCACCACACCGGCGAGCTGCGGTGGAACGGTGACACGGTCACCGAGCCCGAGCTGTTCCTACGCCCGAACCAGGTCGGTTACGTCGGTCAGCTACCCCGGGTGCTGTCCGGCACGGTGGTCGAGAACATCGCGCTCGGCCACCAGGTGGACGCGGCGGACGCCGTCAGCACGGCCCAGCTCGACCACGACCTGGCCGCCGCCGGGGGTGGGCTGGGCCTGCTCATCGGGCACAAGGGCACCCGGCTCTCCGGTGGGCAGCTTCAGCGGCTGGCGCTGGCCCGGGCGCTGGCGCCGCGTACCGAACTGCTGGTCGCGGACGACGTGTCGTCGGCGCTGGACGTCACGACGGAGCTGGCGCTGTGGCAGGCGCTGCGGGCGCACGGCGTGACCGTGGTGGGATCCACCGCCAAGCGTGCCGCGTTGGTCCGGGCCGACCACGTGGTGGTGTTGGGGGAGGGCACGGTGGTGGCCCAGGGCACCTGGCTCGAGCTGGAGGGCGACTGGTCGCACCTCGCCGGCTGAGCGCGCGTACGGGCGGCTGTCCGGATCGACAGCCGCCCGTACCACGTTCGGATCAGGCGCGGGCGTACTGGGCGGGGCCGCTGTACGCGACGCCGAGCTTGGCGGCGGCGCGGCGCGGCCAGTACGGGTCGCGCAGCAGCTCCCGGCCGAGCAGCACCAGGTCGGCCTCGCCGCTGGCGACGATCTGCTCGGCGTGCTCCGGCTCGACGATCAGGCCGACCGCGCCGGTGGGTACGCCGGCCTCGCGGCGGATCTGGGCGGCCAGCGGCACCTGGTAGCCGGGCCCGAGCTGCGGGATGCGCTGCTCGGTGCTGACGCCCCCGGAGGAGGTGTCGACCAGGTCGACGCCGACGGCGGCCAGCTCCCCGGCGAGCACCACGCTGTCCTCGACGGTCCAGCCGCCCTCGACCCAGTCGGTCGCGGAGATCCGGGTGAGCACCGGCACGCTCTCGCCGACGGTGGCGCGTACCGCGCGGGCGACCTCCAGGGTGAGCCGCATCCGGCCGGCCCGGTCACCGCCGTAGGAGTCGGTGCGGTGGTTGGTCAGCGGCGACAGGAACTCGTTGAGCAGGTACCCGTGCGCGGCGTGGACCTCCACGGCGGCGAAGCCGGCGGCGAGGGCCCGCTCGGCGGCGGCGGCGAACGCGTCGATGACGCCCGCGATGCCCGCCGCGTCGAGCGTGGTCGGCGTCCGGTAGGTGGGGCTGAACGGCTCGGCGCTCGGGGCGACCGGCGTCCAACCGCCCTCGGCGTCCGGCACCCCGCCGTTGCCCGCGTCCCACGGTCGGTAGGTGGAGGCCTTGAAGCCGGCGTGTGCGAGCTGAACCGCCGGCACCGCGCCGTGCGCGGCGACGAACGCGGTCACCGGCCGCCAGGCGTCCACGTGCGCGCCGGACCACAGCCCGGTGTCCTGCGGGGAGATCCGACCCTCGGGGAGTACGGCGGTCGCCTCGGTCAGCACCAGTCCGGCCCCGCCGATCGCGCGGGTGCCGAGGTGGACGAGGTGCCAGTCGGTGGGCAGGCCGTCCGGGCCGGCGGAGTACTGGCACATGGGTGCCATGGCGACGCGGTTGGGCAGGGTGACCCCGCGCAGGGCCAGCGGTGTGAACAGGGAACTCATGTGCTCATCCTCTCGGTACGGCGACGGACCCCGGTGTCGAGGGGTCCGTCGCCGTGGAAGAACGGGTCAGGCGGGTACGGGGTTCAGCTCCGGGCGGGTGTCGGCGGCCACGGTCTCCGGCCCGGTGAGGTCACGTCGGCCGGCCGAGTCGTACGCGGCCCGGTCGAGGGTGCCCTCCCGGGCGGCGACGACGGTCGGCACCAGCGCCTGCCCGGCCACGTTGGTGGCGGTGCGCATCATGTCCAGGATCGGGTCGATGGCGAGCAGCAGGCCGGCCCCGGCCAGCGGCAGGCCCAGCGTGCTCAGGGTGAGGGTGAGCATCACGATCGCGCCGGTCAGGCCGGCGGTGGCCGCCGAGCCGACCACCGAGACGAAGGCGATGAGCAGGTAGTCGGTGAGGCCGAGCTGCACGCCGAACACCTGGGCCACGAAGATCGCGGCGAGGGCCGGGTAGATCGCGGCGCAGCCGTCCATCTTCGTGGTGGCGCCGAACGGCACGGCGAACGAGGCGTACTCGCGGGGCACGCCGAGGCGCTCGACGGAGCGCTGGGTCACCGGCATGGTGCCCACCGAGGAGCGGGACACGAAGGCCAGCTCGATCGCGGGCCAGGCGCCGGCGAAGAAGCGCACCGGGTTGAGTCGGCCGGCGAGGATCAGCACCAGCGGGTAGACCACGAACAGCACGATGGCGCAGCCGACGTAGACGGCGGTCGTGAACTTCGCCAGCGGAGCCAGCAGGTCCCAGCCGTACGAGGCGACGGCGTTGCCGATCAGGCCGAGCGTGCCGATCGGGGCGAGCCGGATGACCCACCAGAGGGCCTTCTGCACGATCTCCAGCAGCGAGCGGTTCAGCGCCACGAACGGCTCGGCGGCATCGCCGACGAGCAGGGCCGCCGCGCCGATGACGACGGCGAGGAAGACGATCTGCAGGACGTTGCCCTCGACGAACGCGCCGACCGGGTTGGTGGGCACGATGCCGGTGAGGAAGTCCGTCCACGAGCCGGTCTTCTTCGGTGCGGCCGCGCCGCCCAGGTCGAGGGTCACGCCCCGGCCCGGGTCGACGAGCAGGCCGAGGCCGATGCCGATGCTCACCGAGACCAGCGCGGTGATGCCGAACCACATGAGGGTCTTGAGGGCGAGCCGGGCGGCGTTGGCCACGCCGCGCAGGCTGACCACGCTGACCACGATGGCGGTGAAGACCAGCGGCGGTACGGCCAGCTTGAGGAGCTGGACGAAGAGGGAGCCGACGGTGTGCAGGGTGCTGGTCAGCCAGCTCACGTCGTTGGCGCGGGCCAGGAAG
This sequence comes from Micromonospora sp. CA-246542, assembly GCF_050942905.1. Taxonomy (NCBI): domain Bacteria; kingdom Bacillati; phylum Actinomycetota; class Actinomycetes; order Micromonosporales; family Micromonosporaceae; genus Micromonospora; species Micromonospora sp. CA-246542. The sequence goes on from NZ_CP192040.1 coordinate 1,593,068, forward strand.
CCGAGTGCCACGCCGAGTACGAGGCCGAGCAGGATCTGCACGGAGAAGGGAATTTTGCGCAGGCCGAAGGGCATGGGATGTCCAAGTGAGGTGGTCTGGTCGGGGTAGGCGTGTGGAGGACGGCTACGCCGGACAGACGCCGCTGGCCTGCAGTCGGAGATCGACATACAGGCGGACGGTGAGGCCCCAGACATTGGTCATCGTTGGTCGACGATACGCCGATAAGTTCGATCTGCAAGGTGTGATGCGCGTGACGCTCCTTACAGACTTCGCTGCCGGTAAGTCAGGGCCAGGGCCGTGCCGGTGGCCACGCCCCACAGCACGGCCAACGCGAGAACCACCCGCTCCGCCACGCCGACCAGCGAGCCCCGGCCGACCACGAGCATGGCCAGGCCGATCGTGGCGCACAGCGGCAGGGCGAGCGCCGCCGTCACCGCCGCCAGACGGCGTACCACCGGTCCGGCCGGCCCGGACACGGCCAACGCCACCATGGCGAGGACCACCGCCGCCGTCGCCGCGATGCTCGCGCCGCCGTGCACCAGGTCGGCGACCGTGGTCCGCTCGAACGGCGGTAGCGGGCATCCGGCGGAGCAGGTCACCGCCCCGGAGACCGCCGTGAGCACCGCGCCGCTGGCGAGCAGCGCCGGCGCGACCCGGACCCCGGGCGGCAGCGCCGCGGCGATCAGCAGCAACGCGCCGGCAAGAGCCAGAACCCCGATCCGGTACGTCACGGCGTGCGCGCTGCCGGCGATACCGGCCTCGCTCACGTACCCGGTGAAGCCCGGACCGGGACCGGCGACCACCGCGACCGTCACCGCGACCGCCCCGGCCACCGCGCAGCCGGCGGCGGCCGACCCGGCGACCCGGCGGGCCAGGCCCCCGTGGCCGGGAGGCGTCGTGGCGGTGCCGGCCCGACCCGGCTCAGCCACGTCCGTGCGGCGTCGTCCAGCCGGACTCGTCGGGACCCAACGGCACGATGCCGGTCGGGTTGATCTCCCGGTGGGTGCCGTAGTAGTGCCGCTTGATGTGGTCGAAGTCCACCGTCTCGCCGAAACCCGGCGTCTGGAACAGGTCCCGGGCGTACGCCCAGAGCACCGGCATCTCGGTCAGCTTGTTCCGGTTGCACTTGAAGTGCCCGTGGTACGCCGCGTCGAAGCGGACCAGCGTGGTGAACAGCCGCACGTCCGCCTCGGTGATCGCGTCCCCCATCAGGTAGCGCTGCCCGGCCAGCCGCTCGGAGAGCACGTCCAGCCGGGCGAAGAGCGCCCGGAACGCCTCGTCGTACGCCTCCTGCGAGGTCGCGAAGCCGCACCGGTAGACGCCGTTGTTGATGTCGGTGTGGATCTCGGCCATGAGCGCGTCCATCTCGGGGCGCAGCGCGACCGGGTACAGATCCGGGGCGTCGGGGGCGTGCAGTGACCGCCACTCGGTGGAGAAGTCGAGGGTGAGCTGGGGGTAGTCGTTGGTGACCACCCGGCCGGTCAGGGTGTCGACGAGCGCCGGCACGGTCACCCGGCCGGTGTAGTCCTCGTCGGTGGCCAGGTACGCCTCGGAGAGGAAACGGACGCCGAGGACCGGGTCGAAGCCGTCCGGGTCGAGCGCGAACGCCCAACCCCGCTCGTCCCGGATCGGGTCCACGGTGCCCAGCGAGATCGCGTCGTCCAGCCCGAGCAGGCCACGCACGATCCTCGCCCGGTGCGCCCACGGGCACGCACGGCACCATACGAGCCGGTACCGGCCGGCCTCCAACGGCCAGCGGTCCTGCTCGTCCGGACCGCCGCCGGGAGGCGAGGTCGAGTCGGCGGTGACCCGACCGGTGAACCGGTTGGGCTGACGGACGAACGCGCCGCCACGGCTGGTCTCTGCGCTGAACTGGGCCCGGGCCATGCCGTCAACCTATCCGTTGCCGGCGTGGATATCCTGGCGGCCGGCAGCCCCCGCGATCCGGTGGGCGTGCCCCACCCCCGCCGTCTGCACCCCTGAAGGACTCGCGATGACCGTGGCATACCTGGTGGCCGGTGTCCGTACCCCGATCGGCCGGTACGCGGGCGCGCTGGCCGGCGTCCGCCCCGACGACCTGGCCGCCCACGTGATCCGTGAGCTGGTCGCCCGGCACCCGTCGGTGGACTGGGCCCGCGTCGACGACGTCGTGCTCGGCTGCGCCAACCAGGCCGGCGAGGACAACCGCAACGTGGCCCGGATGGCGGCGCTGCTCGCCGGGCTGCCCGAAGAGGTGCCGGGCAGCACGGTCAACCGGCTCTGCGGCTCCGGTCTGGACGCCCTCGCCACCGCCGCCCGCTCCATCGCGGCGGGGGACGCCGAGCTGGTGATCGCGGGCGGGGTGGAGAGCATGAGCCGGGCACCCTTCGTCGTACCGAAGGCGACCTCGGCGTACTCCCGCTCCGCCGAGATGTACGACACCACCCTGGGCTGGCGGCTGGTCAACCCGCTGATGCGCGACGGCTGGGGGATCGACTCGATGCCCGAGACGGCGGAGAACGTGGCCGCCGAGTACGGCGTCGACCGCGCCGAGCAGGACGCCTTCGCGTACCGCTCGCAGCAGCGCGCCGCCAAGGCGCAGGCCGACGGCCGGTTCGCCGAGGAGATCGTCCCGGTGTCCGTTCCCGCCGGCCGTCGGGAGACCCGACTGGTCGAGGTCGACGAGCACCCGCGCGAGACGTCGCTGGAGAAGCTGGCCGCGCTGCCCACGCCGTTCCGCGACGGCGGCACGGTGACCGCCGGCAACTCGTCGGGTGTCAACGACGGCGCGGTCGCTCTGCTGGTGGCCAGCGAGGCCGCGGTACGGCGGTACGGCCTCACTCCGCTGGCCCGCGTCGTCAGCGCGGCGACGGCCGGCGTGCCGCCCCGGATCATGGGGATCGGCCCGGTGCCGGCCACCCGCAAGCTGCTCGAACGGAACGGCGTCGACCTCGCTACGGTGGACGTCGTCGAGCTGAACGAGGCGTTCGCCGCGCAGTCCGTGGCGGTGCTGCGCGAGCTGGGACTGCCCGTCGACGCCGAGCACGTGAACCCCAACGGAGGCGCGATCGCGCTCGGCCACCCGCTGGGCGCCAGCGGTGCGCGCCTTGCGTTGACCGCCGCCCTGGAACTGCGCCGCCGAGGCGGCCGCCGGGCTCTCGCCACCATGTGCATCGGTGTCGGGCAGGGCATCTCGCTGCTGCTGGAATCCGCCGTTTGAGTGCGGAAAGTTACGTGAAGGCATCTCCCGTACGCGGTGACCGGCGGCCTAGAGTGGTCCACACCACACGACCCGCGGGGTCGGCCGGCGGCCGCGTACGCCCGTCGACGCCGGTGCCGCCTCGCGCTGCGGCGACGAACTGGGGGGCACACCGATGCCGGACGCACTGCCGACCGAGATTGACCTGACCAGGCCGAGCGCGGCCCGGGTGTACGACTACTTCCTGGGCGGGGCGCACAACTTCGAGATCGACCGGCAGTTGGCCGAGCAGATCGCGAGCATGACCCCGAACCTCGCGGCCACCATGCGCTCCGGCCGCGACTTCCTGCGCCGGGCCGTCCGGGTGCTGCTCGACGCCGGTGTCGACCAGTTCCTCGACATCGGCTCCGGCATCCCGACCGTGGGCAACGTGCACGAGGTGGCCCAGGCGGCGAACCCCAAGGCCCGCGTCGTCTACGTCGACATCGACCCGGTGGCGGTGGCGCACAGCCGGGAACTGCTCGCGGGCAACGACCTGACCGGGGTGATCCACGCCGACCTGCGCGAGCCGGAGCGCATCCTCGCCGAGACCCGACGGCTCGGGTTGATCGATTTTGACCGACCCATGGGCATCCTGCTGGCCGGGGTGGTGCACTTCGTTCCGGACGCCGACCGTCCCGACGAGATCCTGGCTACCCTGCGGGCCGCCGCCGCGCCGGGTAGCTTCCTGGTCGTCTCGCACTCCACCTTCGAGGACCAGCCGCAGGAGATGCTGGACGCCCAGCGCCTCTCCTCCCGGACCGACACCGAGATCACCCTGCGCTCCCGCGCGCAGGTCACCGGCTTCTTCGGCGACTGGACGGTGCTCGAACCGGGTGTCGTGCACATGCCACTGTGGCGCCCCGACTCGCCGGAGGACGTCGACGAGCACCCCGAGCGGTTCGGCGCCTTCGGCGGCGTCGCCCGGTACGACCAGCCCGCCGGCTGACCCCGTGGCCGCCGTCCCGGACCCCACCGGGGTCGACGTCGGCCGGACCGGTGTCGAGGCGTACGCCGCTGACTGGGCCCGTGTCGTACGCCGCATCGGTTTCGTGCCGCTCAGCGCGGCCGAGACCGAGCGGCTGCTGCTGCTGCACACCGTCCGGCTGGCGGAGATCGTGCGAGCCGAGCCGTTCAGCGCCCGTCCCGCCGAGGAGGTGGGGCGGGCCCTGGTGGAGGCGCACCTGACCGAGCCCCGGGCGTTGGAGTGGTCGCTGCGCGCGCTCGGTGACGACTTCCCCGCCCGGGTGCTGGCCGACGGTCGACCCGCCGATCTGGGCGACCGGATCGCGGCGGCGCAGGGCGCGTTGGCGGCTGGGTTCGCCCGTGCCCTGCGCGACCGCACCTTCGCACAGCAGGAGCGCATCGCCCGTTCGGCGTGGCAGGCGCGGGACGAGGTCGAGCAGGCGTTGCGCGACAGCGAAGCGCGGTTCCGGGCGGTCTTCACCGGGGCCGCGATCGGTATCGGCATCGCCGGGGTGGACGGGCAGATCATCGACGTCAACACGGCCTTCGCCGAGATGCTCGGCTACTCGATCGAGGAGCTGCGCCGGATCAACGTGGCGGCGCTGTTCCACGCCGACGACGCCGCCGGCATGTGGGAGCTGTACCAGGAGCTGATCGAGGGCAAGCAGGACTCGGCCCGGGTCCAGAAGCGCTACTACCGCAAGGACGGCAGCGTCGTGTGGACGGATCTGGCCGTGTCCCTGATCCGGTACGACGACGGCCGGCCACGGTTCACCGTCGCGATGATCGAGGACATCACCGAGCGGTACGAGCTCCAACAGCGGCTGCGCTTCCAGGCGCTGCACGATCCGCTCACCGGGCTTCCCAACCGGACGTTGTTCTTCGAGACGTTGGGCCGGGTCTTCGACACCGCCGCCCCCGGCCAACGGGTCGGGGTGTGCTTCCTCGACCTGGACGGCTTCAAGACCATCAACGACAGCCTCGGCCACGACCTCGGCGACCGGCTGTTGGTGACGATCGGCCGGCGGCTCGCCGAGTGTGTGGCCGACCGGGGTCACCTGGTCGCCCGGATGGGCGGCGACGAGTTCGTCATCCTGGTCGACGGCGGTGGTGCCGTCGAGGAGGCCGTGGCCGTGGCGGAGGCCGCGCTGGCCGCCGTCGCCGCGCCCGTACACGTCGGCGACCAGCAGTTGGCGGTCTCGGCCAGCGTCGGGATCGTGGACTGCCCGGCCGCGGAGACCACCGCCTCGGAGCTGATGAAAGCCGCCGACACGACGCTCTACTGGGCCAAGGCGGCCGGGCGGGGTCGGTGGGCGGTGTACGACCCGGAGCGCAGCGCCCGTGACCTCGCCCGCTCGGCGCTGGTCGCCGGACTGCCCGCCGCGCTGGACCGGGGTGAGTTCGTGCTGCACTACCAGCCGATCGTGTCGCTGCTGGAGGGCACGATGCTCGCCGTGGAGGCGCTGGTCCGCTGGGAGCACCCGGAGCTGGGTCTCATCGGTCCGGATCACTTCATCGGCCTCGCCGAGGAGACCGGTCTGATCGTCCGGCTCGGCGAGTGGGTGCTGCGGCAGGCCTGCCGTGACGCCGAACGGTGGTGGCGGGAGTTCCCCGAGGCGCGGGTCGTGGTCAGCGTCAACCTGGCCGCCCGGCAGGCCGACGACCCGGCGATCGTCGCGACGGTGGCCGACGCGCTCGCCACCAGCGGTCTGCCGGCAGAGCTGCTACAACTGGAACTGACCGAGAGCGCCGTCATGGGCAGCGCGGGCGAGCCGCTGCGCAGCCTGCACCGGCTCGCGGCGCTGGGCGTCCGACTCGCGGTCGACGACTTCGGCACCGGCTACTCCAACCTCGCGTACCTGCGGCGGCTGCCGATCCACTGTCTGAAGCTGGCCGGCCCGTTCGTCGAGGGCATCCGCGCCGACGGTACGGACGAGGCGGCGGACCACCGCGACGAGCGGATCGTCGACGCGTTGGTCAGGTTGGCGCACGCGTTGGAGCTGTGGGTCACGGCCGAGGCGGTGGAGACCGGCGTGCAGGCGGAGCGGCTACGGGCCCTGCGCTGCGACACCGGGCAGGGGCGGTACTTCGGCGCGCCGGTGCCCGCGCAGGACATCACGGCCCGGCTCCGGCAGGCTACGGCGTGAGGCGCGCGGGCTGGCCGGCGACGGACGGCGACGGCGTGAGCGGCGGGCCGGTCCGGTCCGCGTGGTGCCGACGGAAGGCGACGGCGTGAGCCTGAACGACTCGCAGACGGTGGTGACCGTGGTGGCCGCACTGGCCATCGTGGCCGGGCTGGCGGGTGTGGTGGTGCCCGGCCTGCCGGCGCTGCCGCTGTGCTGGGGCGGGGTGCTGGTGTGGGCGATCTTCGGCGGGGCCGGCCTCGCGGGTTGGGCGGTGTTCGCCGCCGCCACGCTCGTCGCAGTCGGCGGCATGATCGTGAAGTATCTCTGGCCGGGGCGGAACCTGAAGCGCACCGGTGTACCGACGTCGTCCCTGCTGGCCGGGGGCGCGCTCGGGCTGGTGGGGTTCTTCGTGATCCCCGTGGTCGGCCTGCTGCTGGGCTTCGTCCTGGGGGTGTGGGCCGCCGAGCGGCTGCGGCTGGGCAGCAACCGGCTCGCCTGGCCGTCCACCGTGCAGGCCCTCAAGGCGGTCGGCCTGTCCATGCTGGTGGAGTTCCTGGCCGGCCTGACCATCGGCGCCCTCTGGGTCGGCGGCCTCCTGCTGGCGTGATCCGCCGCCGTCCGTGCCGCCGTCCGTGCCGACGTCGTCGGCGGTGTCGCGGCGGCGTCGGGGCGGACCTGCCGTGAGAAGCGTGATGCCTGTGCGTCATCAAGATGACGCACAGGCATCACGGCCGTTGGGCCTTCGGGCCGGTGCGGTGTCACCGACTGCGGCTAGGGTCGGCCCATGCACGTCGTGGTGCTCGGCGGTCGTGGTGCCTGGCCATCGGCCGACCAGGCGTGCGCGGGCTTTCTGGTCGAGCACCGGGGTTTCCGGCTGTTGATCGACCCCGGCTACGCGACCCTGCAACCGCTGCTGGCCCGGCTGCCGGCCTCGGCGGTCGACGCGGTGTACGTCAGCCACGGCCATCCCGACCATTGCGCGGACCTGCAGCCGTTGCTGCGGGCCAGGGTGCTGTCCGACCGGTCCGTGCCAGCTCTGCCGGTGTACGCGCCCACCGGCAGCCTCGGCCCCCTGCTCGCGCTCGACGAGCCCGGCCTCCTCGACGCGGCGTACCACCTGCACGGGTTCACCCCCGGCGACGCCTTCGACGTCGGTCCGTTCGCCGTGCGCACGTGGTCGCTGCCGCACTGGGTGCCGACCGCGGGCGCCCGCTTCTCGGTGGCGGGCACGACGGTGGCGTACACCGGGGACACCGGGCCGAGCCCGCTGTTGGTCGAGGTGGCCCGCGACGCCGACCTGCTGATCGCCGAGGCGACGTACGTCGACGAGATCCCCGAAGGGCATGTCGGCTTCCTGTCGAGCGCCGCCGAGGTGGGCCGCTACGCCAGTGCGGCGCGGTCCAGGGCGGTCCTGCTGACCCACCTCTGGCCCGGAACGGACCCGGTCGCGGCGGTCGCCGCGGCGCAGCAGGCGTACCGCGGTCGGGTCGGTGTGGCCCGCCCGGGTCTGGTGGTCGATCTGACCGACTGACCTGCGCTCGTCGTGATGGGTGGGGCGCGGGGCACTCGTCGGGTACGGCGGACCGCCGTACGTGAGAGAGAGATCGTGCCCCGCGCCGCCGCGGCCGGGCGTTCCGAGCGCCCGGGGATGACCCGTCGCGAACGGGCCTGGTCACGGGGTCAAGGATGCGGGTGTGGAGGACGCGGTGGCAACGCAATTAGCGGGAAGGCGGTGAGATTCCCACCCCCGCTGTATTGACCCTCCTTGATCGGCGGGACGACACTTTGCGCACTCGTTGACGGAACCACCTCAGGGAGGTGCGCAGTGGCCACGACGCCCGTTCCGACCGCAGAGCAACCGATGGACGACGACGCCCGGCGACTCGCCGAACTCGGCTACAAGCAGGAACTGCGCCGCAAGTGGAGCGGCTTCTCCAACTTCGCCATCTCGTTCTCGATCATCTCTATCCTGGCCGGCTGCTTCACCACCTTCGGCCAGGCGTGGAACAACGGCGGACCGGTCGCCATCTCCTGGGGCTGGCCGCTGATCTCACTGTTCATCCTGATCATCGGCTTCTGCATGGCCGAGCTGGTGTCGGCGTACCCGACGGCCGGCGGCATCTACTGGTGGGCGGCGACCATGGGTCGTCCGGTGCACGGGTGGTTCACCGGCTGGTTGAACCTCATCGGCCTGGTCGCCGTCACCGCGTCGGTCGACTACGGCTGCGCGACCTTCCTCAACCTCACCCTGTCGGCGCTCTTCGACGGGTGGGCCGGGACGCTGCGGCAGGCGTTCGTCCTGTTCGTGATCATCCTGGCGCTGCACGGCCTGATCAACATCTACGGGCACCGGATCATCGACGTACTCCAGAACGTCTCGGTCTGGTGGCACGTGGCCGGCGCGGCCGTCGTGGTGGCCATCCTGGTGTTCGTCCCGGACAACCACCAGAGCTTCCAGTTCGTGTTCACCGAGCGGTTCAACAACTCGGGCTTCGGTGACGGTGACACCGGCGGCCTGACGTTCTGGTTCTACGTGCTGCCGCTGGGCTTCCTGCTCACCCAGTACACGATCACGGGCTTCGACGCCTGCGCGCACGTGTCCGAGGAGACCCGGGGCGCGTCCCAGGCCGCCGCCAAGGGGCTCTGGCAGTCGATCTTCTACTCGGCGGTCGGTGGCTGGATCCTGCTGCTGGCCTTCCTGTTCGCGGCCACCGACGTCGATGCGGTCAACGCCGCCGGCGGTTTCTCCGGCGCCATCTTCGAGTCCGCGCTGACCCCGGTCTTCTTCAAGATCGTCATCATCATCTCCACCATCGGGCAGTTCTTCTGTGGCATGAGCTGCGTGACGTCGATGAGTCGCATGGCGTACGCGTTCAGCCGTGACCGGGCCGTGCCGGGCTGGCGGCTCTGGTCGAAGGTCGACCGCAACGGCACCCCGGTCAACGCGATCATCGGCGCCACGATCGCCGGGCTGGTGCTCACCCTGCCGGCGCTCTACGAGAGCTCGGCCGGCATCCCGATCGCCTTCTACGCGGTGGTCTCCGTCGCGGTGCTCGGGCTCTACCTGTCCTTCCTCATCCCGATCGCGCTGCGGCTGCGGATGGGCGACCGGTTCGTCCCCGGGCCGTGGACGCTCGGCCGCAAGTACAAGCTGCTCGGCTGGATCGCGGTGATCGAGATCGCGATCATCGCCGTGTACTTCGTGCTGCCGATCGTGCCCGCCGGGGTGCCCGGCAACGAGGAGTTCACCTGGTCGGCGGTGAATTACGCGCCGCTGGCCGTCGGTGGGGTGCTGCTGGTGGTGGCCGTCTGGTGGTACGCCTCGGCCCGGAAGTGGTTCACCGGTCCGGTCCGTACCGTCGAGGAGCGGTCCGCGCGTACGCCCGCCGAAGGCTCCTGAACCACCCTGCGGTGTAAGGAAGGGCCCCTTGTTCAACAAAATCCGATAACAAGGGGCCCTTCCTTGCATCCGCGGCGGTGATCGGGGGCATTGACGGTGATCCGGTTTGCCAGTAGACCTTGGTGATGGAGGCCCGCTCATGAGGAAAGCGCCGCTCACGCTGGAACAACTGCGGGTCGCCGTCGACGATGGCGAGATCGACACGGTGGTGCTGGCCCTGGTCGACATGCAGGGCCGGTTGCAGGGCAAGCGGTTCCACGCGCCCTTCTTCCTCGACCAGGTCGTCGAGGGTGGCAGCGAGGGCTGCAACTACCTGCTGGCGGTGGACGTCGACATGAACACCGTCGACGGGTACGCGATGTCGAGCTGGGAGCGCGGCTACGGCGATTTCGCCATGGTGCCGGACTTCGCCACCCTGCGCCGGGTGCCCTGGCAGCCCGGCTCGGCGATGCTGCTGGCCGACCTCGCCTGGCTGGACGGCTCCGGTGACGTGGTCGCCTCGCCCCGGCAGATCCTGCGCAAGCAACTGGACCGGCTGGCCGAGCACGGGCTGACCGCGTACGCCGGCACCGAGCTGGAGTTCGTGCTGTTCCGCGACTCGTACGAGGACGCCTGGCGGCGCGGCTACCGCGATCTCACCCCGGCGAACCAGTACAACGTGGACTACTCCCTGCTCGGCACCGCCCGGGTGGAGCCGCTGCTGCGTCGGATCCGCACCGAGATGGCCGGTGCCGGGCTCACCCCGGAGAGCGCGAAGGGCGAGTGCAACCTCGGCCAACACGAGATCGCCTTCCGGTACGACGAGGCGGTGGCCTGCGCCGACCACCACGTCATCTACAAGAACGGCGCGAAGGAGATCGCCGCCCAGGAGGGCATGTCGATCACCTTCATGGCCAAGCCGAACGAGCGGGAGGGCAACTCCTGCCACATCCACTTCTCGCTCCGGGACGCGTCCGGCGCGTCGGCCATGCTCGGTGACGGGCCGGCGCACCTCAGCGAGACCGGGCAGCGGGTGCTCGCCGGGCTGCTCGCCACCATGCGGGAGTTCAGCCTGCTCTTCGCCCCGAACATCAACTCCTACAAGCGCTACCAGCCGGGCTCGTTCGCCCCGACGGCGCTTCGCTGGGGTGTCGACAACCGCACCTGCGCGCTGCGGGTGGTCGGGCACGGGCAGGGCATGCGGGTGGAGAACCGGGTGCCCGGGGCCGACGTCAACCCGTACCTGGCGATCGCCGGGCTGGTGGCGGGCGCGCTGCACGGCATCGAGCAGGGGCTGGAGCTGGGCGCGGAGTGCACCGGCAACGCGTACGACGACCCGGACGCCGAGCGCGTCCCCACCACGTTGCGCGACGCCCTGACCCTGTGGGAGGCGTCCGACGTGGCCCGCGAGGCGTTCGGCGACGAGGTGGTGGCCCACTACGCCAATCAGGCAAAGGTGGAGCTGAAGGCCTTCGACGCGGCGGTAACGGACTGGGAGCTGACCCGTGGCTTCGAACGCCTCTAGCCCTCGGGCCGTCCTCCGCCGCGATCTTGCACTTTCTGTCGTTGGTTTGGGGCAACTCACGGCTTATGTCGGCACAGAAAGTGCAAGATCGCGCGGATGGGGCGAGGGGGCGGTGCGGGCGTGAGCGTGGTTGTTGATCCGGCTTCCGGGGTGGGGTTTCGGGACATTCCTGGGGCGTCCCTCGAAGAGGTGGATGTCGCCATTTCGCGGGCGGCGAAGGCCTTTGCGGCTTGGCGGGAGGTTGCGGCGGGGGATCGGGGGCGGCTGTTGCGGCGGTTCGCCGCCGCCGTCGACGCGCACCTGGACGAGCTGGCCCTGTTGGAGGTGCGCAACTCCGGGCACACCATCGGCAACGCCCGCTGGGAGGCCGGCAACGTCCGCGACGTGCTCGACTACTACGCCGGTGCGCCGGAGCGGTTGACCGGCCGGCAGATCCCCGTACCCGGCGGCCTCGACGTCACCTTCCACGAACCGCTCGGCGTCGTCGGCGTGATCGTGCCGTGGAACTTCCCGATGCCGATCGCCGCCTGGGGGTTCGCCCCGGCCCTCGCCGCCGGCAACACGGTGGTGCTCAAACCCGCCGAGCTGACCCCGCTCACCGCGCTGCGCCTGGCCGAACTGGCCCGCGAGGCCGGCCTGCCCGAGGACGTGTTCACCGTGCTGCCGGGCGAGGGCGCGGTGGTGGGGGAGCGGTTCGTCAGCCACCCGGCCGTTCGCAAGATCTGCTTCACCGGCTCCACCGAGGTCGGCACGCGCATCATGGCCGGGTGCGCCGCCCAGGTGAAGCGGCTCACCCTGGAGTTGGGCGGCAAGAGCGCCAACATCGTGTTCGCCGACGCCGACCTGGAGACCGCCGCCGCGACCGCGCCCGGCGCGGTCTTCGACAACGCCGGCCAGGACTGCTGCGCACGGTCGCGGATCCTGGTCCAACGACCGGTGTACGACCGGTTCCTGGAACTGCTCGAACCAGCGGTACGCGCCGTCCGGGTCGAGGACCCGTCCCGCGACACCGCCGAGATGGGCCCGCTGATCTCCGCCGCTCAACGGGACCGCGTCGCCGGTTACCTGACCGGCGCGAAGATCGCCTTCGCCGGCTCGTGCCCGGACGGTCCCGGCTTCTGGCACGCGCCCACCGTGCTGCTGGCCGACTCACCGGCCGACCGGCACTGGCGGGAGGAGATCTTCGGGCCGGTGGTCTCGGTGCTGCCGTTCGACGACGAGGCCGACGCGGTGCGGCTCGCCAACGACACCGAGTACGGCCTCTCCGGCTCGATCTGGACCCGCGACGTCGGGCGCGCGCTGCGGATGGCCCGTGCCGTCGACTCGGGCAACCTCAGCGTCAACTCGCACTCCTCGGTGCGCTACTGGACCCCGTTCGGCGGGATGAAGCGCTCCGGACTCGGCCGTGAGCTGGGCCCGGACGCGCTGCACTCCTTCACCGACGTCAAGAACGTGTTCATCGCGACGAAGGAGTGAGGCCAGTGCAGGGTCGGTTGCAGGACCGGGTGGCCGTGGTCACCGGAGCGGGCAGCGGGATCGGGTTGGCCACCGTCCGGCGGTTCGCCGCCGAGGGGGCGCGGGTGGTCTGTGTCGACATCGACACGGAGGCCGGCGAGAAGGCCGCCCAGGAGTGCGGCGGCGAGTTCGTCCGCACCGACGTCGCCGACGAGGCGGCGGTACGTGACCTGTTCGACGGGGTGGCCGAGCGGCACGGCCGGGTCGACATCGCGTTCAACAACGCCGGCATCTCCCCGCCGGACGACGACTCCATCCTGGACACCGGCCTGGACGCCTGGGAGCGGGTGCTGCGGGTCAACACCACGAGCGTCTACCTGTGCTGCAAGTACGCGATCCCGCACATGCGGCGGCAGGGCAAGGGGTCGATCATCAACACGGCCTCCTTCGTGGCCTTGATGGGGGCGGCGACGTCGCAGATCGCGTACACCGCGAGCAAGGGCGGGGTGTTGGCGATGACCCGCGAGCTGGGTGTGCAGTTCGCCCGCGAGGGCATCCGGGTCAACGCGCTCTGCCCCGGACCGGTGGCCACCCCGCTGCTGCTGGAGCTGTTCGCCGCCGATCCGGAGCGGGCCGCCCGCCGGCTGGTGCACGTGCCGATGGGTCGCTTCGGGCAGCCGGAGGAGATCGCCGCCGCGGTGGCCTTCCTGGCCAGCGACGACGCCTCGTTCATGACCGCCGCGCAGTTCGTCGTCGACGGCGGGATCACCGGCGCGTACGTCACCCCCCTATGAAGAGGCCCCTGATCGGGATCAGCGCGTACGCCGAGCCCGTCGACTGGGCCGTCTGGCGTGGTGTGCGGGCGGTCCTGGTGCCCGAGGCGTACGTGCGGGCGGTGACCGCCGCCGGTGGCCGGGCGGTGGTGCTGCCCCCGGACGACGCCGACGCCGACGTGCTGGCGGTCCTCGACGGGTTGCTGCTGGCCGGGGGCGCCGACGTGGGCCCGGGGCGGTACGGCCAACAGCCGCACCCGCGGACCGAGGACCGGCCGGACCGGGACGCCGGTGAGCTGACGCTGCTGGCGGCTGCCCTCGCCGCCGACCTGCCCGTGCTCGGGGTCTGCCGGGGGATGCAGCTGCTCGCCGTCGCCTACGGCGGCACCCTGCACCAGCACCTGCCGGACGTGCTCGGCTCCGAGGCGCACCGGCCGGCGCCGGGCGTCTACGGCGCCCACCCGGTGCGCTTCGCGCCGGGCAGCCTCGCGGCGCGGACCCTGGCCGGGGTCGAGCAGGTCAACTCGTACCACCATCAGGCGGTCGCCACCCCGGGCCGGCTCACGGTGACCGGCTGGGCGGCCGACGGCGTGATCGAGGCGGTGGAGGATCCGGACCGCGCGTTCGTGCTGGGCGTGCAGTGGCATCCGGAGAACGAGCCGGACCCGCTCCCGATCACCGCGCTGGTCCGGGCCGCCCGGGGGTCCGGCCCGCCGGTGGGTGATCAGGACGAGGGGGTACGCGTGGCGGAGTCACCGGTGCTGTGACGCAGGTCGCCCCCGCCGCGCGGGCCGAGCGATGGGAGGATCAGCGCATGGGCAAGGTCTATCCGGAGATCGACGGTCGTCTGCGGGAGTTCATCGCGGCCCAGCAGGTCTTCTTCGTGGCTACCGCGCCGTCCGGTTCCGAGGGGCATGTCAATGTCTCACCGAAGGGCATGACGGGCACCTTCGTGGTCCTCGGCCCGCACCGGGTGGCCTACCTCGACTATCACGGCAGCGGGGCGGAGACCATCGCCCACCTGCGGGACAACGGCCGCATCACGCTGATGTTCTGCGCCTTCGACGGGCCGCCGAAGATCGTGCGCCTACACGGCAGGGGCCACACCGTTGCGGTGACCGAGGCGGGCTTCGCCGACCGTCTCGCCGAGTTTCCCGCTCCACCGGACGTGCACGCCGTCCGGGCCGTCATCACCGTCGACGTGCAGCGGGTCAGCGACTCCTGCGGCTATGCGGTGCCGCTGATGGACTACCGCGCGGAACGCGACCTGTTACTCACCTCACACTCCCGTCGTACGGCCGATGATCTGGTGACCTATCGCGCCACCAAGAACGCCGCGAGCATCGACGGATTGCCGGTCTTCTGAGTGCTCAGGACACGTGTGCGCCCCCGTCGGTGCGCCGCGTCCGCCCCCGTGCCGTCGGGTCGGCGACCACCGGAGTGCACGTAACCAGCGTCCACGGGTCGTCATGCGTTACGTTGCTGGTCCGCCGGGGTACAAGTCGGAGCACGGCGCGTGGAGATCAACGGCTGAGGGGTACGGCCGAAGCGGGGGAGGCTGCATGAGCTCGGCCCAGGGGGGCGCGGACGCGGGGCGTTCCTTCGCGGACGGCCACGCGATCCCCCCGCTGCTGGCCGCCGCCTTCGCGAATGGCGGTGAGCTGGGCGAGCGTCTCCGCGCCTTCGACTGGTCGGCGGCGCCACTCGGCGGGCCGTCGCACTGGCCGACCGCGTTGGCCAGCGCCGTCGGCATGATGCTCTCCTCCAGCGCCCAGATCGTCATGTTCTGGGGCGACGACCAGCTCGCCTTCTACAACGACGCGTACCGGCCGACCATCGGCAGCAAGCACCCGCACGTGCTCGGTCGACCGGCCCGACACCACTGGGCCGAGACGTGGGACGTCCTCGGTCCGTTGCTCGAAGGCGTCCGCAGCACCGGGCTCTCCTACCGGGGCGCCGACCACCCCTTCCTGCTGGACCGCTCCGGTTTCGTCGAGCAGACCTACTTCGACGTCTCGTACGACCCGATCCGCGGCGCCGACGGCTCGGTCAGCGGCGTCTACTGCATCGTCAACGAGACCACCGGCCGGGTGGTCGGTGAACGCCGACTGCGGGCGTTGTCCGAACTGGGCGCCGAGTTGGCCGACGTGAGCAGCGCCGGCGAGCTGGGCCGGACCGCCGCTGACGTGCTCGGCCGACACTCCGCCGACGTGCCCTTCGCGCTCGTCTACCTCGCCGACGACACCGGTGAGTTCCGGCTCACCGGGGTCAGCGGCGTCGATCCGGCGGCCATCGACGCCCCACCGACCATGTTCGCCGAACTGGTCGCCGAGGGCGCCTCCGCCACCGTGCGGGTGCGCGACCTGGTCGCGCAGCGACCGGCCGACGCCTCCGACGTGGCGCTCGTGCTGCCCGTGAAGGCGACCAACGAGACCGTCGGCGCGCTGGTCGTCGGCGTGGCCCGCCTGCTGCCGCTCGGCGACGAGTACCGCGACTTCCTCGACCTGGTGGCCGCGCAGATCTCCCGGGCGGTCGGCACCCAGCGGGCGTACGAGCAGGAGCGCGCGCGGGCCGCCGAGCTGGCCGCGCTGGACCGGGCGAAGACCAACTTCTTCGCCAACGTCAGCCACGAGTTCCGCACCCCGTTGACGCTGGTGCTCGGCCCGCTGGAGGACATGCTGGCCGACCCGGAACTGCCGGCCGCCTACACCGATCGGCTCGTCATGATGCACCGCAACGCGATGCGGCTGCTCAAGCTGGTCAACACCGTGCTCGACTTCTCCCGGCTGGAGTCCGGCCGGCTCGCGGCCCGCTACCAACCCACCGACCTGGCCGACTACACCGCCCGACTGGCCAGCACCTTCCGCTCGGCGACCGAACGCGCCGGCCTGCGGCTGGTCGTGGACTGCCCGCCGTTGCCCGCGCCGGTCTTCGTCGACCGGGACATGTGGGAGAAGATCGTCCTCAACCTGGTGTCGAACGCCGTGAAGTTCACCCTCGACGGCGAGATCCGCGTCCGGATCCGGGCCGACGGCGATCTCGCCCGGCTGGATGTCGTTGACACGGGCGTCGGGATCGTCCCGGACGAACTGCCGCACGTCTTCGAGCGTTTCCACCGGGTGCCCGGGGCGCGCGCCCGTACCCACGAGGGCACCGGTATCGGGCTGGCGCTGGTCCGCGAGCTGGTCGAGATGCACGGCGGTACGGCCGGCCTGACCAGCCGGGTCGGCGAGGGCAGCACCTTCACGGTGACCGTCCCGTTCGGGTCCGATCACCTGCCCGCCGACCGGGTGGTCGCGTTCGCCCCCCTGCCGACGGGCGAGCCCGAGCAGGCCCGGCTCTTCGTGGCGGAGACCGCCCTGTGGGCCGCCGAGGACGCCACCGGAGAGACCGGCCGGCAGCCGGCCGACGTCGTCCCGAGCGGCCGGATCCTGGTCGTCGACGACAACGCCGACCTGCGTGAGCACGTCACCCGGTTGCTCTCGCCGAACTGGGAGGTGGTCACCGCCAGCGACGGCCTGGCGGCGCTGACGCTGGCCCGTGAGGGCGGGTTCGACCTGGTGCTCAGCGACGTGATGATGCCCCGGTTGGACGGGTTCGGTCTGGTCGGCGCGCTGCGCGCGGACCCCCGTACCCGTGATGTGCCGATCGTGCTGCTCTCCGCCCGCGCCGGCTCCGCGGAGGCGGTCGCCGGCCTCGCCGCCGGCGCCGACGACTACCTGACCAAGCCGTTCTCCGGGCAGGAGCTGATCGCCCGGGTCCGGGCCAACGTCGAGCTGGGTCAGCTACGCCGCCAGATCATCCGTCGTCTGCGGGCGCTGGCCGACGCGGCGGTGGCGGTCAACACGGCCCGGTCCACCGGCGACGTGCTCCAGGTCGCCGCCCGACACGCGCTGAGCCTCGCCGAGGCGGCCCGGGTCGTGGTCAGCGCGGCCGGCTCCCGGTTCGAGGCCGACGCTGGCGGTGACACGGCCGCCGATCCGACCTTCGTGGCCCCGCTGACCGGCACCGGCCGCGAGCAGCTCGGCGAGCTGCGGGTCTGGCGGGCCGCCGACGACGACGCGCAGGCCGACGAGGCCGCGCTCACCCAGCTGGCTCGGCTGGTCGGCGTCCGACTGGAGAACGCCCAGCTCTACGAGGCCGAGCACCGCGTCGCCACCACGTTGCAGCACAGTCTGCTGCCGAGGACGCTGCCCCAACTGCCGGGCGCGGTCGTCGCGAGCCGCTACCTGCCGGGCAGCGCCGACGTCGAGGTCGGCGGGGACTGGTACGACGCGTTCGTGCTCGACGGCGACAACCTGGTGCTGGTCATCGGCGACGTGGTCGGCAAGGGCGTCCAGGCCGCCGCGGCCATGGGCCAGCTGCGCAACGCGCTGCGGGCGTACCTGCTGGAGGGCTTCGACCCGGGCGAGTCGCTGACCCGGCTCAACCGGCTGGTCGTGTCCACCGAGGAGTCGTCGTTCGCGACGGTGGTCTGCCTGCTGTTCAGCCCCCGTACCGGTCGCCTGCGCTACGCCAGCGCCGGCCACCCGTCCCCCCTGCTGATCCGAGGAGACGACGTGGCGTTCCTGCACGACCGTGCGCTCGGCCCGCCGGTCGGCGCCATCCCCGGCGCCGCCTACCGGACCGTCGAGGGTGAGCTGCCCGCGGGCAACCGACTGCTGCTCTACACCGACGGGCTGATCGAGGACCGTCACCTCGGCATCGACGCCGCGCTGGCACAGTTGCGGGTCGACGCCGCCGCACCGGGCCACCACGTGGCGGATCTGGTCGACACGGTCGTCGAGCGGGTGAGCGGGCGACCGCGTCGCGACGACGTGGCGGTGCTCGCCGTGGAGGCTGCGGAGCTGAACCGGTTCGCGTTACGGCTGCCGGCCGACCCGACCCGACTGAGCGTGCTCCGCAAGCGCCTGGAGGACTTCCTCGTCGCGCACAACGTCGGCGAGACTGACCTGTTCGACCTGACCGTGGCGGTCTCGGAGGCCGCCGCGAACGCCATCGAACACCCCGTCCAGCCCGCCGAGGCGGTGATCACCGTGGAGGTCGCCATCGAGGACCGGACGGTGATCGCCACCGTGCGGGACACCGGCCAGTGGCGGGAGTCCACCGACTCCGGCTTCCGGGGGCGCGGACTGTCGCTGATCAAGGCGTTGGGCGACCTGATGGTGCGGCGCACCGACGGGGGGACCGAGGTGACGCTGCGCCGGCAGTTGCAGGGCTGACGGCGCGCGGCCGGGCCTCAGACCGGGTCGAGCCAGGTCTGGTCGCCCAGGCCGGAGATCTCCAGCACGCGGCGTACCTGCCGGGACGGCAGCACGGTGAGCGTGCCCGAGAACCGCTGGGCGAGCCGGACCACCGCGTGGATGGCCGCCGAGTCGAAGAAGGTCACCGCCCGCAGGTCGAGGGTGAGCCGGCTGGCGGGCTCGCGCAGGGCAGTCTGCACCATCGTGTCGGCCGTCGCCATGTCGACCTCGCCGGCCACCACCACGTGGAGGTGCTCTCCGTCGATCTCCGCGCGGGCGGAGAAGACGGGTGATGCTCCCCCTTGATCCACGCAGACACGATGGCACAGCCGACCTGGCGGGGCAACAACCGCTCCCGACCGGCCGTGGCGCGGGTCACCGACTCCCACGGCGATAGGCTTGCGGCATGACCGTCCGTGCGCCGCTGACCCCCGGCACGCTCTCCCCGACGCGACCGGTGCCCGCCCACATTCCCCGCCCGGAGTACGTGGGTAAGAAGAGCCCGCAGCCGTGGCACGGCTCGCACGTGCAGACGCCGGAGACCATCGAGAAGATGCGGATCGCCAGCCGCCTCGCCGCCCAGGCGACGCAGCTCGCCGGCGAGCACTGCAAGCCCGGCGTCACCACCGACGAGATCGACCGCGTGGTGCACGAGTTCCTCTGCGACCACGACGCGTACCCGTCGACGCTCGGCTACCGGGGCTACCCCAAGTCCTGCTGCACCAGCCTCAACGAGGTCATCTGCCACGGCATCCCGGACTCCACGGTCCTGACCGACGGCGACATCATCAACGTCGACGTGACCGCGTACATCGGCGGTGTGCACGGCGACACGGATGCCACCTTCTGCGTCGGCGAGGTCGACGAGGAGGCGCGGCTCCTCGTCGAGCGCACCCACGAGGCGATGATGCGCGGTATCCGCGCGGTCGCGCCGGGTCGCCAGATCAACGTGATCGGTCGCGTCATCGAGTCGTACGCCAAGCGGTTCGGCTACGGCGTCGTCCGCGACTTCACCGGGCACGGGATCGGCGAGACCTTCCACAGCGGCCTCTACGTGCCGCACTACGACAGCCCCCGGCCGACGGACGTCATGGAGCCGGGGATGACCTTCACCATCGAGCCGATGATCACCCTCGGCACCTACCAGTACGACATGTGGGACGACGGGTGGACCGTGGTCACCAAGGACCGCAGGTGGACCGCGCAGTTCGAGCACACCATCGTCGTCACCGACGACGGCCACGAGATCCTGACGCTCCCATGACCGACACTCCCGCCGCCCTGCGCGAGGCACACCACGCGGACGTCTCCGGTGGCTGGCTGCGCCCGGCGGTCTTCGGCGCGATGGACGGCCTGGTGACCAACATCGCCCTCATCGCCGGCGTCGGCGGCGGTGGCGTCTCGCCGCACAGCATCGTGCTGACCGGCACCGCCGGCCTGGTGGCGGGCGCGATCTCGATGGGGCTCGGCGAGTACACCAGCGTGCGCTCGGCCAACGAGCAGGTCGCCGCCGAGGTCGCCAAGGAACGGCGCGAACTGGAACGGCACCCCGAGGCGGAGGCGCGCGAGCTGGCCGACGCCTGGGTGGCCCGGGGCCTGCCCCGCGACCTCGCCATGCAGGTCGCCGAGGCGGTACGGCGCGACCCGGAGGAGGCGCTGCGGGTGCACGTCCGAGAGGAGTTGGGCGTCGACCCCGACGACCAGCCGAGCCCGTGGGCGGCGGCGATCTCCTCGTTCGTCTTCTTCTCGCTGGGGGCGCTGATCCCCCTGCTGCCGTACCTGCTGGGCGCCACCGAGCTCTGGCTGGCGCTCGCCGTCGGCGGGCTCGGGCTGTTCGCCGCCGGCGCGGTGGTGGCCCGGTTCACCAACCGGCCCTGGTGGACCAGCGGCCTGCGTCAACTCGTCCTGGGCGCCGCGGCGGCCGGGGCCACCTACCTCGTCGGTTCGCTGATCGGGGTGCAGGGCGGCCTGTGACGCCCGGTCAACCGCCGAGCAGATCGTCGATCGTGCCGTCGACCGGGCGGCCGCGCGCCGCCAGCTCCTCGGCCTGCCGGGTCAGTACCGCACCGACCTCGGTCATGTCCGCGCCGGCCAGACCCGTACGCCGCACGGCGTCACCCGGATCGCGGTAGTAGGTGCGGCCCAGCAGGCCGGTCACGGTCGCCGCGGCCAACCGCGCCTCACCGAGCATCAGCAGCGCCTGGTCGGTCTCGTACCACTCGGCCAGTCGGGCCGCCCGCGCGTGCGCGGCGCTGCCCCGGTACCAGGCCTGCCGCGCCGCCGTGCTGAACTCCGCCGGCCGGGCCCGGGCGAGCCGGCCGAGGTGTTCGTCGCGCAACGTCCGCAGCCAGCTCGTCGGGTCGAACAGCGACCGGGTGGTGACGTACCGGTCGGCCGTCAGTGGCCACAACGGAGAGAGCATCCGCGCCTGCCCGAGGTAGTCGTCGGCGGCGGCCACGGTCAGGTCGACCAGCACGCCGTCCACCCGCCGGGTCGCCGGCGGCGGCCCGCCCCCCGGCCGGTAGGTGACCACCAGCATCCCCACCTCGCCGTTCCCGCCACCGTCGTCGTCGCCGTGCGCCAGGGGCCCGTGGACCGCGATCGCCAGCACATCGGCCGGGAAACGTCGCTGGATCGCCTCGGCCACCCGCTCCGCCACCGACCACCGCCGGTCGTCACCTGGCGCGCTCACGGTTCAAGCACTCTTCGCGACTGCGGGGCTCGCAGGACCGGCTCACTCCTCGCGCTCACGGGTCGTACCTCCCCCTGGGGCGACTGGCGTCAGCCTAGCCAGCCGACGGCGGGCTGGCCGGCCCGCCGCGCCCGGTCGGCACCAGCCGGAAGATGCGGATCTCACGGCCCCCGGCCCGCTCGACGTACGTGCGGTACGCCGGCCACTGGGCGACGAGCAGGTCCCACAGACGGTCCCGCTCGGCCCCGGATGCCGGCTCGGCCCGCACCGGGAGCCGGCGGCCCTTCACGTCCACCTCGGCGGCGGGGTCGGCGAGCAGGTTCATCGCCCAACCGGGCTGGTGGGTCTGCCCCCAGTTGGAACCGATCACCACGTACGCGTCGCCGTCCGGCACGTAGAGCAGGGGGTTGCTGCGCGGTTTGCCGGACCGGCGGCCGGTCGTGGTGATCACCAGGGACGGCAGCAGGCCGAGCGCGACCACCCGTCCGCGGGTGAGCCGGCCGACGATCCGGTCGGCGGGTACGAGCAAGCGGGCGGCGGTCCCGAACCAGCGGTGGTGGCCGAGTCGGCGGGTGAGGGTGGTGAGCGCTGACACGCGGATCAGTCTGCCGGTTGCCCCGCACCGGCGGCACCCCCGGACGGTCCGCTTCCGATCGTGCGGTCGAGGACTCAGTCCAGGCGACGTTCGATCGGCAGCCGGGCCCGGGTGAACAGGCCCGCGCCGAACATCGCCACCACCGGCACCAGCACCAGGACGCCCAGCGCCGGCCACGGCACCAGGTACGGGTACGGCTCCAGCGCCGGCCAGGCCGTCGCGTACTCCCGGTTGGCCGAGAACAGCACGATCGCCGCCGTGCCGAGACCGGCCACGATGCCGAGTACCGAACCGAGAATCGCGATCACCCCGGCCTGACAGATCGCCAGCAGTCGGCGTACGGCGGGGGCCGCGCCGACCGCCGCGAGCGTGGACAGCTCGGCGCGGCCCTCGGCGGCGGCGAGCGCCGTGGCGATCCCGGCCGCGCCCATCGTGATCACTCCGGCCGCGGCGGCGAGCAGCAGCAGCAGCGGCGAGTCGTCACGGGGGGCGGCGCCCTCCTCCACCTGGAGGTAGAACGTTCCGAAGGCCCGCAGGTCGGCGGTGAAACGGTCCTGGCGACGTTGGCTGGGCGGCGTCGACGTGTCGATCACCCAACCGTTCGACACCGGCTTCAGGGCGAGCTGCCGGGCTGCCGTCGCGGACAGCAGGAGGCGGGGCTGGCCGCTCGTCGGCGTCAGGGCGTACCCGGGCAGGTCCCATCGCGTGGTGGTCACCTCGTCCCGGCCGGCCCGCACCTCGTTCACCTGCACGGTCACCAGGCCGTCGTGCAGGTAGCGCGGATCGGTCACCACCACGCCCCCGGCATGAAGCACGGCGGTCGCGGCGGCGGTCGCCGCCGGGTCGGCGCCGGTGAGGAGCGGCAGCGCGCTGCCGTCGTCCACGAGCGTCTGCACGTAGCTCCCGAAGTAGTCCGCCGCGCGGTCCCGGCAGCGCGGGTCGGCCAGCGCCTGCCGACGTTGGGTCGCGGACAGGTTGTCCCCGGGCTGGAAGGGGCAGGCGTGATCCGCCGGGAGTTCCGGTACGACGGAGCAGTAGCTGGCCGGGCCGCCCACCGACGGGCAGGCCGTGCCCTGCACCAGGGCGACGGCGCTGGCGCCGAGGTGTTCCCGCGCGGCGGTGCTGACCTGCTCCAACGTCGGTTCCGGCCGCAGCGCCCGGTCATCGCGGTTGACCAGGACGTGACCGGTGGGCAGCAGTGGCTGATAGGTACGGGCGTCGCGGACCGCGTCGCTGGCCAGGTAGCCGCCGAGCGCGACGCTGCCGGCCACCGCCGCCATCACGGCGCAGATGGCCGGCGCCGCGGCGGCCCGGTTACGGCTCGCGTCGCGCAGCGCGATCCGGGGCGCCGGTGGCAGCACCCGACCGAGCCGGGCGAGCCCGCCGATCAGGGTGGGTGTGCAACAGACCAGGCCCAGCTCCCCGAGGATCAGACCGGCCAGGATGACCGCGGGGGACGTCCGACTGGCCCCGAACGCCGCGAGCGACGCCCCGCCGACGACCAGCGCCAGTCCGCTGACGAGCGCGCGGGCCCGGGGCGGGGAGGGGTCCGCCGACCGGCGAGCCCGGCCATGACGTCCTGCCGGGCCGCCGTCCAGGCCGGCGCCAACGCCGCCAGCACTCCGGCCAGCACCGCGACCCCGCCGAGCACGACCAGGGCCAGCGGCCAGCAGCGGTACGCGCCGAAGCGGGCGCCGAACACGTACTGCTCCATGAGCGGACGTCCGGCGAACGCCGCGCCGACACCGAGCAGCAGCCCGGCGGCGGCGCCCAGCACCCCCAGCACCACCCCGTCGGCGAGCACGACCCGGCGGAGGTGGGCCGCGTCACCGCCGGCCACCGCGACCAGCGCCAGGTCCCGGCGTCGACGCCGAACCCCGACCGCGAACGCCGGCCCGACCAGCAGCACCACCTCCAGCAACCCCAGCCCGACGATCAGCACCATCGTGCTCAGGTCGCTGGCGTCGGCGGGCCCGACGTACCCGATCAAGCTCCGGGTAGACGTCGTCGAAGCCGGCACGTGGCGACGCGCCACCACCACTCCGCGTTCGTTGAGCCGGGCGACCATCGCCGCGTCGACGGTGCCGGGCACGTCGATCAGCCACCGACTGTCCGGCTGCGCATCGGCCCGGCCGACGGCCGCCGGGTGCAGCGCGATGACCGGGCCGAGGTCGTCGGGGAACTCGACCACACCGACCACCGTGTACGTCCGGGTCCGGTCGGCGGTGGGCACCGCCTCGCCGAGGCGCCCGTCCAGCCGGCGCAGCGCCGTGGGACTCAGCGCGACCTCTCCGGGTTGCTGCGGCGCCCGTCCCGAGCGGAACCGCACCAGACCGCGGGCCAGCGGGTCGGTGAGGTCGAGGATCCAGGCCTGGAGGGTCTCGTCGCCGCGCGGGCCCCGCACCGTCACCGGGCTGCCGGCACGTATCTCGGTGACCCGGCTGCCGGGGCCGAGCAGCGCGGTCACCTCGTCGGCGGTGGTCGGACGGCTCATCGCCGACTGGCCGTCGTCACGGGGGTACCAGGTGTCGCCCCACTCGTCCTGGACGACCGGGGCGTCGGCGAACCACCGCAGCTCCGCGTCGGCGACGCCGAGCCGGCGGTCGAGCTGTTCCCGCGGTGTCAGCTCGGCCATGTCGTAGCTCGCCGCCAGGAAGGCCAGCACCAGCACCGGAAGCGCGATCATCGCCAGCACCAGGGCGGTACGCCGTCGCGCCCGTCGTGACTCCCGGCGGGCGATCCGCAGCGCCGCCCGCCACGAGCCGGTCAGTTCGGCGAACCGTCGCCGCCGCCCGGGTTCGAGCGGCGTCGGCGGCCCGACCGGAGCGTCGACGCTGCCGCGGGTCACCGGCGTCCGGCGCAGGGTCAACGGTCGCTACCGGAGAGGAGCTGCTCGACGCTGCCCAGGGGCGCGGTCGTGTCGACCAGCACACCGTCGCGCAGGAACACCACCCGGTCGGCCCAGCCGGCGTGCCGCGCCTCGTGGGTGACCAGGATGCCGGCGGCGCCCGCGTCGACCCGGCGGCGCAGCAGGTGCAGCACCGCCTCACCGGTCTGCGAGTCGAGCGCCCCGGTGGGTTCGTCGGCGAGCACCAGCCGTCGCTCGCCGACCAGCGCCCGGGCGATGGCCACCCGCTGCTGCTGGCCACCGGAGAGTTGATCGGGAAGCGGTCCCCCAGCGCCGGCAGGCCCACCTCGGTCAGAGCGGCCAGGGCGGCCGCCCGGGCCCGCCGGCCGCCGACGCCGTCGAGTTCCAGCGGGAGCGCGACGTTCTCCAGCGCGCTCAGGCTGCCCAGCAGGTTGAGGTGCTGGAAGATGTAGCCGATGCGGCGTCGGCGTAGCTGCGCCAGCCCGCGGCGGTCCAGCGCGCCGAGCGGCTGCCCCTCCACCCGGACGTCGCCCCGGGTCGGGCGGTCGAGGCCGCCGGCGAGGGCCAGCAGCGTCGACTTCCCGGAACCGGACGGCCCCATCACGGCGACCAGCTCGCCCGGCCGGACGACGAGGCTGACACCGCGCAGCGCGTGCACCGCCGCCGGGCCGACCCCGTGGGTGCGGTGGACGGCGCGCAGGTCGAGCACCGCGTCGTCCGATCCGCTCACCGTCGCGCCTCCTCGTCGGCCCACCGTGCGGCGTCGGACGCGTCGCCAGCGCCCGGGCGGGGAGGGCTGCCCGGTGAATGCCGCACCAGACTGCTCTCGCAGTGGTCCAGCCAGCGCACCTCGGCCTCGGCCTGGAACACCATCGAGTCCAGTACCAGCCGCCACGGCAGGTCCTCCGGCCGGTCGCTGCCGTACTTCAACCGGGTCAACTCCTGCAACGCCCGCATCGTCGCGCTGCGCTGGGCCTGCACCACCGAGCAGACGTCCACGCCGGGCGTGGTGAGCGCCAGGGCCAGTTTGATCGCCAGCTCGTCGCGCGGCCGGTCGGTACGGCTGATCGGCGTGGCGAACCACAGGGTGAGGTCCGCCCGGCCGGCGTCGGTGATCTCGTACGGGCGCTGCCCGGCCTCGCTCTCCGGCAGCGGGCGCACCAGGCCGTCCCGTTCCAGCCGGGCCAGCGTGGTGTAGACCTGCCCGATGTTCAGCGGCCAGGTCGAGCCGGTCGACTCCTCGAAAGCGGCGCGCAGCTGGTAGCCGTACATCTGGCCGCGTTCGAGGAGGGCGAGCAGCCCGTGACGGATGGACATGGCAACGGAGTATGCATACCTGGTATGGGCTCCGCAACCGGGGCGGATCGGTTCAGCTCGGACGGCCGGGAAATGCGACAGTCGGCGGGGCCACCCCGGCGGCCTTTCGCCACTTGGTGGCCCGTACGGCGTACTCGACGAGGGCGGCCAGCGCCTGGTCCCGGTCGGCGCCGGTGGTGGACGCCAACGCGGCACGCCAGTGCGCG
The DNA here is from genome assembly GCF_050942905.1 of Micromonospora sp. CA-246542. Lineage (NCBI taxonomy): Bacteria > Bacillati > Actinomycetota > Actinomycetes > Micromonosporales > Micromonosporaceae > Micromonospora > Micromonospora sp. CA-246542. The sequence continues at coordinate 1,619,431 of NZ_CP192040.1, forward strand.
GCGGTGCGCTCCTCCACCTCGATGGCCAGCCGGAGGGCGCTCGCCCGGTTGGTGACCGGGAATGGCAGCGCGTAGCCGGCCAGGCCCGGTGGGACGGTGCCCCCGCGGCGCTCAACTGCACCACCACCGCGTCGCGTCGGCGTCGGTGCGCGGCCTCCGCCTGGTGCGCGGCGTCGCGAACCGCGCCGGTGAGTCGGACCCCGATCCGCCCGTACGCGTAGATGGCCGCGTACTCGGCGGTGAGCGCGGCGGCGAGGGCCTCCTCGGCGGTGGGCTGCTTCACTTCAGTGCCTCCTGGTGGGTGGCCCGCGCCGCGGCGATCGATCCGAGCAGCGCGGCCCGTGGGGCGGGCGCGGCGGCGCAGGCGGCGGTGGCGGACTGCTGGGCGGCCTTCTCCCGCGCGCGAAGGTCGGCGAGCGCGCCCGCCGGCTCGGTGGCCGCGGTGGCGCTCGGGTCGACGGCGGGTGCGGACGGCAGGGTGATGCCGACGACCCGGGCGAGTTCGGTGGCGTGCGCGGTGTGCGTCTCGGCGATGGGATTGAGGCGGTCGGCCAGGTCCGGGTGGGCGGCGGCGCTCGCCCGGTACGCCGTGGCGAGGCTCAGTGACTCGTCCACCATCGACCGCAGTGGGTCCGGCGGTGGCGTCGGTTCGTCGTCACGGTCGAAAAGATCACAGCCTGTCAGCGGCGCCACCGCGCCGCCGAGCGCCAGGAGAGCGCCGGCTCGTAGGAGCTTTCGCCGAGATTGTCCGAATACTTGGTCGCGCTGAGTCGTTCTGCCGATCCCCACCGGGCAAGTCAACACCATCAGGTCGGGTCCGGGCGTCACCGGCGTCGGTGCGCCGCCCGGCCCGCCGCCCGGCAGGCGCGTTACGCTCTGCGCAGCCACCGGCGCGTCCGCTCCGGTGGCGTGCCGGCATGGCGGGACGACGTCCCGATCGACCAGGGAAAGGGTGCGTACATGACGCAGCGTGGCCGTGCCACCAGGTCGACGGGTCGACCCCGGGACGGCGCGGAACCCCGCGCTCCACGCGGCGGCGGTGATCTCGCGGCCCGACGCACCCGGTTGCGGACCGTGATCGAGCCGGTGGTCAACGGCGTGGGCTACGACCTGGAGGACCTGTCGGTCTCCCGAGCCGGACGCCGGCACGTGGTGCGGGTGATCGTGGACGCGGACGGCGGGATCGACCTGGACGCCGTCGCGGACGTCTCCCGCGCGGTCTCGAAGGCGCTGGACGCGGCCGAGGAGGCCGACGGCGACATCGTCGCCGGGGAGTACCAGCTCGAGGTCAGCTCGCCCGGCGTGGACCGGCCGCTCACCCTGCCCCGGCACTGGCGACGCAACGTGGGCCGACTGGTCAAGGTCACCGTCCGGGGCGCCGCGGCGCTGCCCGGCCAACGCGGCGAGCAGCCCTCGGGGGACCGCCAGGTGACCGGCCGGGTGCTCGGGGCCGACGACGAGGGCGTACGGCTGGAGACCGACGGCGGCGAGGCCCGGTGGGCGTACGCCCAGCTGGGCCCGGGCCGGGTTCAGGTCGAGTTCACCCGTCTCGCCGAGCTGGGTGAGCCGGACGAGTTCGACGACGCGGACGAGACCGACGAGTACGACGATGCAGACGACATCGACGACGATGATGATGTGGAGGACGAGGAGAGGTGAACATCGACCTCGCGGCGCTACGCGCACTCGAGCGCGAGCGGGAGATCCCGTTCGACACGATCCTCGCGGCGATCGAGACCGCGTTGCTGACCGCCTACCGGCACACCGACGGCGCCGAGCCGCACGCCCGGGTGGAGATCGACCGTAAGTCCGGCGCGGCCCTGGTGTACGCGCAGGAGATGGACGAGGACGGCTCGCTGGTGCGGGAGTGGGACGACACCCCGCACGACTTCGGCCGGATCGCCGCCATGACCGCCAAGCAGGTGATCCTTCAGCGCCTGCGGGAGGCCACCGACGAGGTGCACTTCGGCGAGTACGTGGGCCGCGAGGGTGACCTGGTCACCGGCGTGGTGCAGGCGCACGAGACGCGTACCGAGAAGGGCATCGTCAGCGTCGACCTGGGCAAGCTGGAGGGCGTCCTGCCGCAGTCCGAGCAGGTGCCCGGCGAGCGGTACGCGCACGGCGAGCGCGTCCGGTGCGTGGTGGTGCACGTGGCCAAGGGCATGCGCGGGCCGCAGATCACCCTGTCCCGCTCCCACCCGGCGCTGGTCAAGAAGCTGTTCGCGCTGGAGGTGCCGGAGATCGCCGACGGCACCGTCGAGATCGGTGCGATCGCGCGTGAGGCAGGTCACCGTACGAAGATCGCGGTCCGCTCCACCACCCCCGGCGTGAACGCCAAGGGCGCCTGCATCGGTCCGATGGGTCAGCGGGTGCGTGCCGTGATGAGCGAGCTGCACGGCGAAAAGATCGACATCATCGACTGGTCGGATGACCCGGCCACCTTCGTCGGAAACGCGTTGTCGCCGGCCAAGGCGCTGCGGGTCGAGGTCGTGGACCTGGCTGGCCGGGCCGCCCGGGTGACCGTCCCCGACTTCCAGCTTTCGCTCGCCATCGGCCGCGAGGGGCAGAATGCCCGCCTTGCTGCCCGGTTGACCGGTTGGCGGATCGACATTCGGTCCGACGCCGAGCAGATCGCTCCGGCGGCGCGAGGGGCAGCGGATCAGGTGCCGGAGCCGGGCGGCGCGATCTCGGGCAGCTAGGGGTAGACTTCTTCCAGTGGTACGACGCGCGCAGCCGGAGCGCACCTGTGTGGGCTGCCGGAAACGTGCGCCGGCCAGCGAATTGCTGCGGGTCGTCGCGATCAGGGACGAGGCTGGTCACAGCCTCCGGCCTGATCCGCGCCGCAGGCTGCCGGGTCGGGGAGCGAACATGCACCCGGATCCGGCCTGCTTCGCGCTGGCGGTGCGGCGCCGCGCCTTCGGGCGAGCGCTGCGGATCACCGAGGTCCTCGACCACGGTGTGCTGGCAGAGCACGTCGATGCGCCAACCACTACGTCCGGTCAGCCCGACCGGGCGAGGGTCGCTAGCAGGGTAGGACGACCGACATGAGCACACGATGAAGTCCCTGAAATGACCAGGCTTCAAGTGCACGAGTGAGGTCGCTGCGGGTGCTGCCCGCACGACCTCGGAGTGAGGAGTGCAGTGGCAGGCAAGGCCCGCGTACACGAGCTTGCAAAAGAGCTCGGGGTCGAGAGTAAGACCGTTCTCGCCAAGCTCAAGGAGATGGGCGAGTTCGTCAAGTCCGCGTCCAGCACGGTCGAGGCGCCCGTCGCCCGACGGCTGAGGAACGCATTCGTCGCGTCCGCCGGTGCTTCGGCGCCGGCCGCCCCGTCGGCGCCCGCGCCGACGCCGGCTTCGACGCCGACCCCGACGCCGTCCCCGACCCCGGGCGCGCCCCGGGTCTCGGCCAAGCCGATGCCGCCCCGGCGGCCGGCCGCGCCGGTACCCGGTCCGAAGCCCAAGGGTCCGGTGCCCGGTGCGCCGCAGTCGGCGGCCCCGGTCGCCAAGCCGGCGAGTGCCCACGACATCGAGGTGGCGGCCGCGGAGGCGCGCGCCGCCGCGCTGAAGGCTGAGCAGGAGGCCGCGGTCAAGGCCGCGCAGGCAGCCCGCCAGCAGCAGCGTGACAACCCCGTCCGCCGGGAGCCCCGGCCGACGGCAACCGGCCCGGTCCTCGGCCGGGTCCCGCGGCGATGCCGCCCCGTCCCGGTTCACCGGCCGCTCGTCCGAGCACGCCGGCTCCGGGTCCGGGTGCCCGCCCCGGCGGTCGTCCGCCGGCGCGTGGCGCCGGTAACAACCCGTTCGGCATCCAGGGCGGCCAGCAGCAGCGGCCCCCGGCCGCCGGCGCGGGTGGCCCCCGGCCGAACAGCCCGGCGGGTATGCCGCCGCGGCCGAGCCCGAACTCCATGCCGCCGCGGCCCAGCCCGGCGTCCATGCCGAGTCAGCGTCCGGCCGCCGGTCGTCCCGGCCCCGGTGGCGCGGGTCGCCCCGGTGGCGGCGCGGGCCGTCCCGGTGGCGGTGGCGGCGGGTTCCGTGGCGGTCCCGGCGGTGGCGGTGGCGGCGGTGGTTACCGCGGCGGCCCCGGTGGCGGCGCGGGTGCCGGCGGTGGCGGTGGCTACCGTGGCGGTCCCGGCGGCGGTGGCGGTGCTCCCGGTGGCGGTTTCCGTCCGGGTGGTCCGGCCGGTGGCGGCGGTCGTCCGGGTGCGGGCGGTCGTGGCCGTGGCGGCGGCGCCGCGGGTGCCTTCGGGCGTCCGGGTGGTCGGCCGACGCGCGGTCGCAAGTCCAAGAAGCAGCGCAGACAGGAGTTCGACAACCTGTCGGCTCCGACCATGAGCTCGGGTGCTCCCCGGGGTCAGGGTCAGGTCGTCCGGCTCTCCCGTGGCGCCTCGCTGTCGGACTTCGCCGACAAGATCAACGCCAACCCGGGTTCGCTGGTCCAGGAGATGTTCAACCTGGGCGAGATGGTCACCGCGACCCAGTCCTGTTCTGACGACACCCTGCACCTGCTGGGTGAGCACCTGGGCTTCGACATCCAGATCGTCAGCCCGGAGGACGAGGACCGCGAGCTGCTCGCGCAGTTCAACATCGACCTCGACGCGGAGGTGGCCGAGGAGCGTCTGGTCAGCCGTGCGCCGGTGGTGACCGTCATGGGTCACGTCGACCACGGTAAGACCAAGCTGCTCGACGCCATCCGTAAGGCGAACGTGGTGGCCGGTGAGGCGGGTGGCATCACCCAGCACATCGGTGCGTACCAGGTCCACGTCCCGCACGAGGGCGAAGACCGGGCGGTCACCTTCATCGACACCCCGGGTCACGAGGCGTTCACCGCCATGCGTGCCCGTGGCGCCCAGGTCACGGACATCGTGATCCTGGTCGTCGCGGCCGACGACGGCGTGATGCCGCAGACCATCGAGGCGTTGAACCACGCCAAGGCGGCCGACGTGCCGATCGTGGTCGCGGTCAACAAGGTCGACAAGCCGGACGCCAACCCGGACAAGGTCCGCCAGCAGCTGACCGAGTACGGCCTGGTCGCCGAGGAGTACGGCGGCGACACCATGTTCGTCAACGTGGCCGCCAAGCCGGGCATCGGCATCGAGGAACTGCTCGAGGCCGTCCTGCTCACCGCCGACGCGTCGCTGGAGCTGACCGCTCCGATCGACGGGCCGGCGCAGGGTGTGGCCATCGAGGCGCACCTGGACAAGGGTCGCGGTGCGGTGGCGACGGTGCTGGTGCAGAAGGGCACCCTGCGGGCGGGCGACTCGATCGTCGCCGGTGGGGCGCACGGCCGGGTCCGGGCCATGCTCGACGAGAACGGCAACCAGCTCTCCGAGGCTGGTCCGGCGCGTCCGGTCATGGTTCTGGGTCTGACCGCGCCGCCCGGTGCGGGTGACACGTTCCTCGCCGCGGCGGACGACCGTACGGTGCGGCAGATCGCCGAGCAGCGTCAGGCACGGCGGCGGGCGGCGTCCTTCGCCAACTCCCGTGGCCGGGCCACCCTTGAGACGCTCATGGAGCAGCTCAAGGAGGGCGAGAAGACCTCGCTCAACCTCATCCTCAAGGGCGATGTCTCCGGTTCGGTGGAGGCTCTCGAGGACGCGCTGTTCAACCTCGACATCCCCGAGGAGGTCCAGCTCAAGGTCCTCGACCGGGGCGTCGGCGCGATCACGGAGAGCAACGTCATGCTCGCCAGCGCGTCGTCCGAGCCGGTCACGATCATCGGCTTCAACGTGCGGGCCTCGAACAAGGTCCGCGAGATGGCCGACCGCGAGGGCGTGGAGATCCGGTACTACACGGTCATCTACCAGGCCATCGAGGAGATCGAGGCAGCGCTCAAGGGCCTGCTCAAGCCGGAGTACGAGGAGGCCGAGCTGGGCACCGCGGAGATCCGCGACGTGTTCCGCTCGTCCAAGATCGGCAACATCTCCGGTTGCATCGTCCGGTCGGGCATCATCCGGCGCAACGCGAAGGCTCGGCTGCTTCGGGACGGGACGGTCGTGGCGGACAACCTCACGATCACCTCGCTCAAGCGGTTCAAGGACGACGCGACCGAGGTCCGCGAGGGCTTCGAGTGCGGTCTGACCCTGGGTGGTTACAACAACGTCCAGGTCGGCGACGTCATCGAGACCTTCGAGATGCGGGAGAAGGTTCGCGCCTGATCCGGCAGTGACACGCTGATCAAGGGGTTTACGCCGACCGGCGTAAACCCCTTGATCATGCGGGGTGGGGTGGCGGTATCGTCCGGGGCGATGTTCACCGGAACCGCGGTCTTCGACCTGCTGCTGCCGGGCGACTCCCGGTCGCTCAAAGCCAAGAGATCATATGTACGGCCGATCGTGGCGGCCCTGCGCCGTTTCGAGGTGTCGGCCGCCGAGGTGGGTGCGCTCGACCTGCACGGTCGGGCGGAGATAGCGGTGGCCGTGGTCGCCGCCGAGGCGGCGCACGTCCGCGAGGTGCTCGACTCCTGCGAGCGCCTGGTGGTCGCCCGTCCCGAGGTCGAACTGCTGTCGGTTCGACGCCGGTTGTACGGCGTGGACGACGACTGACCCACGGGGCCGGCGGTGCCCGGCGACCGGCGCCGCCGCGAAGGTAGTGTTCGAGATGTTGGCCGGTCGGCCGGTGGCCTCCAGGGCCCCGGGCCGGCCGGGAGCGGGACGCCGTGGAGGTGGCGAGATGTCTGATCCGGCCAAGGTACGCCGGCACGCGGAACGAGTGCGTGAGCTGGTCGCTTCGGTGGTGCGGAGCCAGATCAAGGACCCGCGCCTGGGCATGATCACCATCACCGACGCCCGGATCACCGCCGACCTACGCGACGCGACGGTCTTCTACACGGTGCTGGGTGACGCGGTGGCCCAGGCGGACACCGCGGCAGCTCTGGAGAGCGCCAAGGGGTTGCTGCGCAGCACGGTCGGCAAGGCGCTCGGGCTGCGGCACTCGCCCACGCTGACGTTCGTCCTCGACGACGTGCAGGATCAGGTCAAGCACATCGACGACCTGCTCGCCGCCGCCCGCAATGCCGACGCGGAGGTGCAGCGGCTCGCCGCGCGCGCCGAGTACGCGGGCGACGCGCAGCCGTACCGCGTCGAGGACGAGGACGAGGACGACGAGACGGGCGAGGAGGCCGACGTGGCCGCCGACGCCACGGAGACCCCCCGGGGTGGGGCGGCGCGGTGACGGGCGCCGCCGGTGCCCAACTCGCCGCGACGGTCGACGTCGGCCCGTCCGAGGCGGACTGGGCGGCGGCCGAGGCGCTGATCCGTGCTCTCCCGTCGACCGCCCGGGTGCTGCTGATCTGCCACGTCAACCCGGACGGCGACGCGCTGGGCAGCATGCTCGGCTTCGGTCTGGGCCTGCGTCAGTTCGGCGTACAGCGGGTGCAGGCGACCTTTCCCGGGCCGCCGGAGGTGCCCGAGCCGTTGCGGGGTCTGCCCGGGTTGGAGCTTCTGGTCCCGGCGGGCGACGCCGATCCCGCGCCGGACCTGGTGATCTGCTTCGACGCGGCCAGCGAGTCGCGCCTCGGTGCGCTGGCCGACCGGCTGTCGACGGCCGGTGCGGCGCTGGTGCTCGACCACCACGCCTCGAATCCGGGCTTCGGCACGGTCAACCTGATCGACCCGGGCGCCGCCGCCACGTCGGTGGTCGCCGACCGGCTCCTGGCCCGGCTGGGCGTGACGACGGACCGGGCCATCGCCGAGTGCCTGTACGTGGCGCTGACCACGGACACCGGCTCGTTCCGCTTCGAGGCGACCACTCCGGCCGTACACCAGATGGCCGCCCGGTTGCTCGCCACCGGCATCTCGCCCGGTGACATCTCCCGGCGCGTCTTCGACACCCGACCCTTCGGAGCGGTTCGGCTCTTCGGCGAGGTGCTCGGCCGTGCCTGTCTGGAGCCGGGCGCCGCCGACGGCCGGGGGCTGGTGTGGACTACCGCCACCCTCGACGACCTGGCCCGCCACGGCCAGCCGCCGTACGTGCTGGAGGCGCTCATCGACTCGGTGCGGTGCACCGCCGAGGCGGACGTGAGCTGCGTCCTGAAGCAGACCGCGCCCGACGAGTGGGCCGTGTCGATGCGCAGCAAGGGCGCGGTGGACGTCAGTCGCGTGGCGGTCGCGATGGGCGGGGGCGGCCACCGGTTCGCGGCCGGGTTCACCGGCCGGGGGAGCGCCGAGCAGGTCGTCGAGGCGATCCGCGGCGAGTTGGGCGCGGCGCTGGTCTCCGGCGTCGGCTGAACCCCGCCGGCCCGCCCGCTGCGGTGGCGCTGGTGCGGGCACGGCAAGTTCAGGGTCAGCTCCGGGGAGTGTTGGCCTTCCCGCGCTGGGTGAGACCGGGAAGAATTGCGGGATGGAGCAGCCGCACGACCTCACCGTGGAGGCCCCCCGAGCCTGGGACCGGCCCGCCGTCTCCGTTCCGGTTCTCCTCTGCCTGTCTCTCGTGGGGGGCCGGTTCGCGTCCTTCTCCACCGAGGCGAATCTCTACACGCTCGGCACCGGCGGGGTGTTGATCTGGCTCGGTCTGAGCAACCGGGTGCCCCGGCGTCCGGCACCGCCGCGGCTGGGCGCGGGGGCGGCGTGGTGGGCCCTGCCGGTCGTGATCTTCGGGGTCTTCGAGGGCGCCACCTTCGTGCTCGCCGTCGGCGACGACTTTCCCACCTTCTCCCGGCTCGCCGACCCCCTGTTGGAAGATCATCTGACCCGGTCGGTGGCGTGGTTCGCCTGGTTGGCCGCGTTCTGGGGATTGGTGCGGCGATGATGCGGGCCCTCGCCATCGGCGGCTTCCTGGCCGCGCTCGTCCTCTTCGCCGTCATCGAGGTGCTGGCCCGTCGGGAGGGCTCCCGGATCCCCACGATGAGCGATGTGTGCGCGTACGTGATGCGCTACGAGGTCGGCTCGGTGCCGGTGGGCAGGATCGGTCTGTTCGGCTTCTGGTGGTGGCTGGGCTGGCACTTCCTGGCCCGGTGAGGCGGGTTGCCGAGAGTCCAAATGGCGGGAACCGTGGGCAGCATATGGACCTGAACGATAACTTGGGAAGTGGCCGGCGCCACGGTGTGGCGCAGGTCGTGGGTGGTGGTGCCACACCTCGCGCCGCCTCCCTCCAGGGTCGGACCGACCCGGGCTCTCGCTGCCCAGTCGGCTGCTCCGGTAACCCCGGACCGCCGTGGGGCGCGCAGCACGACCGCCCGTGAGGGCCGCCGCGTGCCGGTGGCTCGCACCCTGGAAGGAGCGCCACCATGCCGAACAAGCCCAAGCCCGAGACCACCGACGACGCCCGCGAGCAGGCCCGCCGCGCGCTGCAGACGTCGATGGACACCCGCCAGTAACTGACCCCCTGGTAGACCAGCGCGCTCAACACCCACCCGGTCTGCCGATCTTGCATTTGCTGTGGTGACAAAGCTGACCCAAAGGCGCATTTCGCCAGCCCAAAGTGCAAGATCGACGAGGTTGGGCGGCACTGCCGGCTCGACGCGAGGGTAAGCCACTGACGCGCTTGCGATCCTTACCGCGCTCGTGCCAGGATCATCGGCGATGAGCCAGACCGCCACCGTCGACCGATCCGCCTCGCCACGTCGGATCGCGAGCCTCGCCCTGCCGGCGCTGGTGGTGCTCGCCGCCGAACCGCTCTACGTGCTCGTCGACACGGCCGTGGTCGGGCACCTCGGTCGCGTACCGCTCGCCGCGCTCGCCGTCGGCGGCACGGTGATGACGCTCACCGCCTGGCTCGGAACGGTCGTCGCGTACGGCACCACGGGGCGCTCGGCCCGTCGCTTCGGCGCCGGCGATCGAGCGGCGGCGGTGGCCGAGGAGTGCAGTCGTCCTGGCTGGCGCTCGGCGTCGGACTGCTGGTCGCGATCGGCATGCAGATCGGCGGGGGCGCGTTGGCGCGTACCCTCGCCGGAGGTGGTGGCGAGGTGGCCGCCGCCGCCGCTGCGTGGCTGCGCGTCGCGGCGCTCGGCGCCCCTGGCCTGCTGCTCGCCGCGGCCGGCAACGGCTGGCTGCGCGGCGTGCAGGACACCCGCCGCCCGCTGTACTTCGTGCTCGGCCCCAACCTGGTCTCCGCCCTGCTCTGCCCGCTGCTGGTCTACCCCGCCGGCCTGGGCCTGACCGGCTCGGCGGTCGCCAACGCGGTCGCGCAGACCCTCTCCGGCGTGCTCTTCGCCGGGGCGCTGGTCGCCGAGCGGGTGTCGCTGCGGCCCCGGCCGCGCCTGATCCGCGACCAGTTGGTGCTCAGCCGGGACCTGCTGATCCGGGGCCTGGCGTTCCAGGCGAGCTTCCTCTCCGCGACGGCGGTCGCCGCCCGCTTCGGCGCCGCCGCCGTCGGCGCGCACCAGATCGCCCTGCAACTGTGGTTCTTCACGGCGCTGGTGCTCGACGCGCTCGCCATCGCCGCGCAGTCCCTCATCGGCGCCGCGCTCGGGTCGGGCGACGCGGCGGGCGCGCGGGCGCTGGCCCGCCGGATCGGCCTGCTCGGCGGCGTCTGCGGCGTCGCCTTCGCCGTGGTCATCGCCGCCGGCGCGGGCGTCGTGCCGTCCTGGTTCAGCTCCGACGGGCAGGTACGGGAGCAGGCAATGATCGCCTGGCCCTGGTTCGTCGCCATGCTGCCGCTGGCCGGCGTCGTGTTCGCGCTCGACGGCGTGTTGATCGGCGCCGGTGACGTCCGTTACCTGCGCAATCTCACCATCGTGGCGGCGCTCGGCGGCTTCCTGCCGGCCATCTGGCTGGCGTACGCGCTCAACCTGGGACTCGGCGGCATCTGGGCGGGACTCACCCTGTTCGTGGTGATCCGACTCGTCGCCCTGTTGCTGCGGGTGCGCTCCGGCGGCTGGGCGGTGGTCGGGGCGGTTCGCTGACCCGTTCGCCGGTCAGCAGCGGACGGTGGTCGGCGGGGGCGCGTCGAGATCGAAGATCGTGCCCGGGTCGCCCGCGGGTATCCGATCCCCGTGCGTGTCGGCGATCCAGAACTGCTCCTGCACCCAGCCGTCGCGGAGCTTGCCGCAGTCCGCGTTCCAGGTCACCGCGTCCGCCGAGACGATCCATAGGCCCCGAGCGGAAGCCGGCACGTCCTCCGGGTGCGGCACCTTCCACACCACGCGGTCACGCAACGCCACCACACTGGCGCCGGCGGGCGCCCGCAGGTCCACGTCGAAGGGGTACGCCCACACGAACTCCGTGGAGACCTCCAGCATCCGGGTGCCGTTCTCCGTGGTGGCCCGGTAGCTGACCCGTCCGTCGGCCCGGATACCGAGCTCCCACTCCGAGGGCGACGCCATCCGGGTCGCGTAGCGCAGGAAGGCGTTGCCGGTGAAGTCCGACCTGAGCTGCTCCCGAGCGTCCGGGGCGAGCAGCCGGAGGAACGGTTCCGGGTCCCCCGTGAGCATGGACGTGTCAAGTCGGCCCTCGATCAACCCCTTCCGCACCGTCTCCAACGCCGCCGCTACCTGGGCCTTCGTGAAGGGCCCGGTGGCCTTCGCCGCCGGCATCCGGACGGCCTGTTCACCGGGGGCGAAGGCGGCCGCCGGTGAGCCGGCGAACAGGTCCCGCGGTTCGCCCACCCTGCTCAGCGGTGGGGTGCCGCTCGGGGTGGGGGTCGCCGAGGTGGACGTACGGATGCCATCGGCCAGCCGGTCGACGATCACCAGGCCCCCGCCGACCATCGCCAGGGCCAGCAGCAGTCCAAGTCCCAGCATCAGTGAGCCGTTGTGCCGGGCGGAGAAGAAGCGGACCCGTTCCCAGCCGGCGGGCTGGTGCTCGGTCTGCGCCGAGCTCATCCACTCCGGTAGCGCCACCGGGTTGACCTCCGCGACAGCGGCCGGCGGCGGGGGCGGATCGGTCGGGCCCGGGGGTGTGGGCTCGTTCGGCGCAGTCCGCGTCATGGTTCTTCCCGTCAGTAATCGCCGCTGGTGGCCAGCGCGAGCACATAGTAGGCGGCCGTCACCAGGGCGGTGCCGAGGACGGCGGCCACGAGAAAGGACAGCACGGCGACGAGGTGTGGATGCGTTTCGCTCCACCGGGCCCGGTCGCGTCGGCGCCACATCGCGCGGCGGGCCGTCCGCAGCGCCGGCGAACGTTCGATCAGCTCGTCGACGTAGCGTGCCGGCGTCCGCCGCTTCGGTGTCGGATTCCGCATCCACTGCGGCAGATCGACCCGGGCGTGGTGCTCGTGGGCCGGACGACGGTCGGGAGTCATCGCAGTCCTCGTCTGTGAGAGCGGGCGGATGATCTTCGCACCTTCGCGAGGTCGCGGGCCGACCCGTGGGACAAACCGGCCGAACCAGCGAATCGGCCGGCGCTGCGCGAGCGGAGGCTCCGGTCACGGCGGGCGTGCCCACGCAGCGCGCGGTCCGGGTCGTCTGGCAGGCTTGGGCGACGTGAGCACCGATGGTCTGATCGTCGTCGACAAGCCCGGCGGCATGACGTCGCACGACGTGGTGGCGCGGATCCGCCGACTGGCGAAGACGCGGCGGGTGGGGCACGGCGGCACCCTCGACCCGATGGCCACCGGCGTACTGGTGATCGGCGTCGGCCGGGCCACCCGACTGCTGACCTACGTGATCGGTGCGGGCAAGAGCTACACCGGCACCATCCGGCTGGGCCAGGCCACCGTCACCGACGACGCCGAGGGCGACGTGATCGCCACGACCCCGGCCGGTCACGTCACCGAGGAGGCCGTCCACGCCGCGCTGACCGCGCTGAGCGGCGAGGTCGACCAGGTGCCGAGCGCCGTCAGCGCCATCAAGATCGACGGGCAGCGGGCGTACAAGCGGGTACGCGACGGTGAGAGCGTCGACCTGCCCGCGCGTCGGGTGACCATCTCCCGGCTGGAGGTGCTGGCGATCCGCCGCGGCGAGCCGGACGTGGTGGACGTGGACATCGACGTGACCTGCTCCTCGGGCACGTACATCCGGGCCATCGCCCGGGACGCCGGCCTGGCCCTCGGTGTCGGCGGCCACCTCACCGCGCTGCGCCGGACCGCGGTCGGTGGCTTCGCCCTCGCCGAGGCGGCCACCCTCGAGCAGCTCGAGGAGCGCGCCCCGGAGGTGGTGAACCTGCCGCTCGACGCGGCGGCCGACCGGTTCTTCCCCGCCGCGACGCGACCCCCGACGAGGCGAAGGTGCTCGGCCACGGCGGGCCGCTGGACCCGGCCGGCATCGCCGGGCCGTACGCCGTCTTCGGCCCCGCCGGAAATCTGATCGCTATCGTCAGCGAGCGGGACGGCCGGGCCCGCGCGGAGATCGTGCTCGCCCCGGCCTGACAGCCGGCGCTGGCGCTCGGGTTTGTGCACGGCGCGCGTCGACCAGCGTCAACAAGGGGCCCTTCCTATGCACCAGGCGTTAGGAGGGGGCCCTTCCTTACGGAGAGGAACGGCATGCAGCGGTGGCGGGGGTACGACGCGGCGCCCGGAGGATGGGGGCGCTCGGTCGTCACCATCGGCGTCTTCGACGGCGTGCACAAGGGGCACCAGGCGACCATCGGGCACGCCGTGGCCCGCGCCCGGGAGTTGGGCGTGCAGTCCGTGGTGGTCACGTTCGATCCGCACCCGGCCGAGGTGGTCCGCCCCGGCTCACACCCCGCGATCCTCACCGAGCCGGGCCGCAAGGCCGAGTTGATCGAGGCGCTCGGGGTGGACGTGCTCTGCGTGGTGCCGTTCACCCCCGAGTTCTCGCGGCTGCCGCCCGAGCAGTTCGTGCACGACATCCTGGTCGAGCACCTGCACGCGGCGCTGGTGGTGGTCGGCGACAACTTCCGCTTCGGGCACCGCGCGGCCGGCGACGTGGCGCTGCTGGAGCGGCTGGGCCAGACCTTCGGCTTCGGGGTGGAGGGCAGCCCGCTGATCGCCGCGGCCGGCACGGTCTTCTCCTCCACGTACATCCGCTCCTGCGTCGACGCGGGCGACGTGGGCACCGCGGCGGACGCGCTGGGTCGCGCGCACCGGGTGGAGGGCGTGGTGGTCCGTGGTGACCAGCGCGGCCGGGTGCTGGGCTTCCCCACCGCGAACCTGCTCTGCCACCGGTACGCGTCGGTGCCCGCCGACGGGGTGTACGCGGCCCGCATGATCCGCCGGGGCCATCCCGAGCCGCTGATGGCCGCGGTGTCGGTCGGCACCAACCCGACCTTCTCCGGCCGGGAACGGCGGGTGGAGGCGTACGCGCTGGACTTCACCGGTGATCTCTACGGCGAGCGGCTGGCCCTGGACTTCGTGACGCACCTGCGCGGGCAGGTCCGGTACGACTCGATCGAGCCGCTGATCGCCCAGATCGAAGAGGACGTCGAGCGCACCCGGCGCGCGCTGGGCTGATCATCCGGGGTGCCACGCGGGCCCTTGGCCGGGTGTTACCGGCGGGTGCTGGTAGTCTTGCGGAGACGTCGGGTGACCGGCGTGGGGCCTCGCGTGCCTGCTCGACGCCGCGGGTGCGAGGAACCGGTCCGTTCCCGGTCTCGTCGGGACGACGGACACCTACTTGATCAACCCACTGAAACAGGGAGAACATGGCGCTCGACCAGGAAGCCAAGGCCAGCATCCGCGCGGAGTACGCGACCGCCGAGGGCGACACCGGTTCGCCGGAGGTGCAGGTCGCGGTCCTCACCAAGCGGATCGCCGAGCTGACCGAGCACCTGAAGGTGCACAAGCACGACCACCACAGCCGCCGTGGGCTGCTGCTGCTGGTCGGCCGTCGCCGTCGGCTGCTCAACTACGTCCAGAAGAAGGACATCGCCCGCTACCGGACGCTCATCGAGCGGCTCGGTCTGCGCCGGTGACGTGACGGGGGAGCGGCCGTACGGCGGCTCCCCCGACCCGCGTCCCACCTGAAAGAAACACGGGCCGCGCGACCACCCGAGAGGGAGCCGGTCAGCGTACCGGTCTCCGGTAGTGGCCCCCGGGAACCCGGCAGCACGCCGGCCACCCGGGCGCTTCGATCGAAGACCGGCCGGCTGAGCAGCTCCCCGACGTCGTGGGCCCACGACGCGAAGGAGCACGACAACACATGACCGAGACCAAACTCGGCACCGAATCCCGCACCGCCGTGATCGACAACGGGTCCTTCGGCACCCGCGAGATCACCTTCTCCACCGGTCGACTGGCTCGCCAGGCCGCCGGTTCCGTCATCGCCCAGCTGGGCGAGACGGTCGTCCTCTCCGCCACCACCGCCGGCAAGCAGCCGAAGGAGCAGTTCGACTTCTTCCCGCTGACCGTCGACGTCGAGGAGCGGATGTACGCCGCGGGCCGCATCCCCGGCTCGTTCTTCCGCCGTGAGGGCCGGCCCAGCGAGGACGCCATCCTCACCTGCCGCCTGATCGACCGGCCGCTGCGCCCGTCGTTCGTCAAGGGCCTGCGCAACGAGGTCCAGGTCGTCGAGACCATCCTCGCGCTCGACCCGGCGCACCCGTACGACGTCGTGGCGATCAACGCCGCCTCGATGTCGACCAAGCTCTCCGGCCTGCCGTTCTCCGGCCCGATCGGCGCGACCCGCGTCGCGCACATCGACGGCCAGTGGGTTGCCTTCCCGACCCTGGAGGAGCTGGCCCGCGCCACCTTCGACATGGTCGTGGCCGGCCGCACCCTCGAAGATGGCGACGTCGCGATCATGATGGTCGAGGCCGAGGCCACCCCGAACGCCGTGACCCTGATCGCCGGCGGCGCCACCGCGCCGACCGAGGAGGTCGTTGCCAGCGGCCTGGAGGCCGCCAAGCCGGCCATCCGCGAGCTGTGCCGGGCGCAGGCCGAGCTGGCCGAGGTCGCCGCCAAGCCGGTCGCCGAGTTCCCGGTCTTCCTGGACTACCAGGACGACGTGTTCGACGCGGTGGCCGACGTGGCCCGCGCCGAGGTCGCCGAGGCGATCACCATCGCCGGCAAGGCCGACCGCGAGGAGGCCCTGGACCGGGTCAAGGCTCGGGTCGCCGAGGAGCTGGGCGCTCGGTTCGAGGGTCGGGAGAAGGAGCTTTCCGCCGCCTTCCGGTCGCTCACCAAGTCCGAGGTGCGCAACCGCGTGCTGCGCGAGCAGGTCCGCATGGACGGGCGTGGCCCGCGCGACATCCGGGCGCTGACCGCCGAGGTCGGCGTGCTGCCCCGGGTGCACGGTTCGGCGCTGTTCGAGCGCGGCGAGACGCAGATCCTGGGCGTCACCACGCTGAACATGCTCCGCATGGAGCAGATGGTGGACACGCTGTCCCCGGAGAACCGCAAGCGCTACATGCACAACTACAACTTCCCGCCGTACTCGACCGGTGAGACCGGCCGGGTCGGCTCGCCGAAGCGGCGCGAGATCGGCCACGGGGCGCTCGCCGAGCGGGCGCTGATCCCGGTGCTGCCGTCGCGCGAGGAGTTCCCGTACGCCATCCGGCAGGTCTCCGAGGCGCTCGGCTCCAACGGCTCCACCTCGATGGGCTCGGTCTGCGCGTCGACGCTGGGCCTGCTCTCCGCGGGTGTTCCGCTGAAGGCGCCGGTCGCCGGCATCGCGATGGGGCTCATCTCCGACGAGGTGGACGGCAAGACCCAGTACGTGACGCTGACCGACATCCTCGGTGCCGAGGACGCGTTCGGTGACATGGACTTCAAGGTCGCCGGCACCCCCGAGTTCGTCACCGCGCTGCAGCTCGACACCAAGCTCAACGGCATCCCGTCGGACGTGCTGGCCGCCGCGTTGCAGCAGGCCAACGAGGCCCGGCAGGTCATCCTCGGTGTCATGAAGGCGGCCATCGAGGCGCCGGCCGAGATGTCCGACTACGCGCCGCGGGTCACCACCGTCAAGATCCCGGTGGACAAGATCGGCATGGTGATCGGCCCGAAGGGTCAGACCATCAACGCGATCCAGGACGAGACCGGCGCCGAGATCTCCATCGAGGACGACGGCACGATCTACGTCGGCGCCACCAACGGCCCGTCGGCCCAGGCGGCCGTCGACCGGATCAACGGGATCGCCAACCCGACGCTGCCGAAGCAGGGCGAGCGGTTCCTCGGCACGGTGGTCAAGACCGCCGCGTTCGGCGCGTTCATCTCGCTGCTGCCGGGCCGTGACGGCCTGCTGCACATCTCCAAGGTGGGCGACGGCAAGCGGGTCGAGCGCGTGGAGGACTTCCTCAACGTCGGCGACCGGGTCGAGGTCGAGATCGCGGACATCGACGCCCGCGGCAAGATCTACCTGGACAAGGTCCGCCCGGAGGGCGCCGAGGCGCCGGCCGCCGGTGAGGCCGCCGGTGGCGACCGTCCGTCCGGCCGGGACCGGGGCGACCGGGGTCCGCGTGACCGGGGGGACCGCGAGCGTGGCGGCGACCGCGGCGGTCGTGGCCCGGAGCGCGGTGACCGTGGCGAGGGTGGCGGCGGCGAGGGTGGTGGCGAGGGCGGCGAGCGTCCGCGTCGCCGGACCCGGCACAGCTGACCACCAGCACCTGCAACACCCACCCCTCGTCGAACCGGGAGCAACACGTGAGTCGGGCCTTCAGTGCGCCGTTTCCACCGGATCGACGGGGGGTGGCACCGTCTCGGGACACCGCGGCGGGCCGCTCCGGCGGCACCGCCCGCGCGGTGACCCGGACGCTCAGCGACGACCCGCTGGGCGGCACGATACGACGTACCGTGCTGCCCAGCGGCCTGCGCGTGCTCACCGAGGCGATTCCGGCGATGCGCAGCGTCTCGTTCGGCATCTGGGTGGCGGTGGGCTCGCGGGACGAGACCCGCCCGCAGGCCGGTGCCGCGCACTTCCTGGAGCATCTGCTCTTCAAGGGCACCCACAAGCGGACCGCGCTGGAGATCTCCTCGCAGATCGAGGCGGTGGGCGGCGAGACGAACGCCTTCACCACGAAGGAATACACCTGCTACTACGCCCGCGTGCTGGACGAGGATCTGCCGCTGGCGATCGACGTGATGTGCGACCTGGTCGCCGACTCCCTGCTGGAGCCGGCCGACGTGGAGACCGAGCGGGGCGTGATCCTCGAGGAGATCGCCATGCACGACGACGAGCCCGGTGACGAGGTGCACGACCTCTTCGCCCGGGCCGTCTACGGTGACCACCCGCTGGGTCGGCTGATCTCCGGTACCGAGGAGACCGTCACGCCGATGACCCGCCGGCAGATCCAGACCTTCTACCGGGGCCGCTACACGGCCCCGCAGATCGTCATCGCCGCCGCCGGCAACCTCGACCACGCCGCCGTGGTCAAGCTGGTCCGCCAGGCCGTGCGCGGCACGCCGCTGGACAGCGACCCGGCCGCGCCGGCCGCACACCGCGCGGCCACCCCGGCGGTACGCACCAAGCCGGCCACCACCGTGGTCGAGCCGAAGGAGACCGAGCAGGCGCACGTCATCCTCGGCTGCCCGGGCATCGACCGCACCGACGACCGGCGCTTCGCCCTCGGGGTGCTCAACAACGTCCTGGGCGGCGGCATGTCCAGCCGTCTCTTCCAGGAGATCCGCGAGCAGCGCGGCCTCGCGTACTCGGTCTACTCGTACGCCAGCCAGTACGCCGACAGCGGCCTGTTCGCCGTCTACGCCGGTTGCGCCCCGGGCAAGGTGGACGAGGTGCTGGCCCTGACCCGCGCCGAGCTGGCCCGGGTGGCCGCCGACGGCTTGACCGAGGCCGAGGTGGCCCGGGGCAAGGGCATGAGCAAGGGGTCGTTCGTGCTCGGCCTGGAAGACACCGGTTCACGGATGAGTCGCCTGGCCAAGGGGGAGCTGCTCTACGGCGACCTGATGCCGGTGGACGAGCTGCTCCGCCGGGTCGACGAGGTCACCGTCGAGGACGTGAACACCCTCGCCGCCGAGTTGCTGAGCCGGCCGATGTCGCTGGCCGTCGTCGGTCCGTTCGGCGAGGGCGACTTCTCCGGCTGAGGCCGGTCGGGATCTGTCCCGGCCGGAAGGGCACGTCCCGATTGGGATAGGTTGTGCCCCGTGACTGACGAGCAGGGGAAGACCCGGGTCGGAGTTTTCGGTGCCCGTGGTCGGATGGGCGTCGAGGTCTGCAAGGCCGTCGACGCCGCTGACGATCTCGAACTGGCCGCCGCGATCGACCAGGGCGACGGTCTCGACGCCGCGTCCGCCGCCCAGGTGGTCGTCGACTTCACCACGCCGGACGTCGTCATGGACAACCTTCAGTGGTGCATCGCGCAGGGCATCCACGCGGTCGTCGGCACCACCGGCTTCACCGACCAGCGGCTGGAGCAGGTGCGTGGCTGGCTGGCCGACAAGCCCGAGGTGGGCGTGGTCATCGCCCCGAACTTCGGTATCGGCGCGGTGCTGATGATGCAGTTCGCCGCGCGGGCCGCCCGGCACTTCGAGTCCGTCGAGATCATCGAACTGCACCACCCAGGCAAGCTGGACGCCCCGAGCGGCACCGCCACGCACACCGCCCGCCAGATCGCCCAGGCCCGCGCCGAGGCCGGCCTCGGCCCGGTTCCGGACGCGACGAAGGACGAGGTGCCGGGCGCGCGGGGTGCCGACATCGACGGGGTACGCGTGCACGCGGTACGCGCCACCGGACTGGTCGCCCACCAGGAGGTGCTGTTCGGCGGCACCGGCGAGACGCTGACGATCCGGCACGACTCCTTCGACCGGGTGTCCTTCATGCCCGGCGTGCTCCTGGCCGTCCGCGCCGTCCGCACCCGCCCCGGCCTGACCATCGGCCTGGACCCCCTCCTCGCCTAACCCGAGCCCTCGCGCGGGCCCCCTCCGCGATCTTGCAGTTCCTGTCGCGACAAAGGCGGCATTCCCGCCCATCTCAGCAACACAAACTGCAAGATCGCGGCGAGCTGGGCGGCGGGGTTAGCTCGGGAGGGGGGATCGGGGGGTGCGTTGGGTGGGGAGGGTTGGGGCGGTTAGGGGGGCGGGGAGGCCGGTTAGCTTGGCTTCGCCGGCCTGGTTGACCGTGACACTCACCGGGGTGCCGGATACGCGGAAGTTATCCACGCGCACCGCGCCGAAGTCGGGGCCGGCCAGGGGGGCGACGCGGACCGTGCCGCCGGGCACGTCCGGATAGAGGCCCGTCGCGGCCTGAAGGAGCAGGACCGCACCGGCCGCGGCCCACGCCTGTGGACGGCAGGCCGCCGGGTACGGCACCGGGCGGCGCAGCGGCGTCCGGTCGTCGCCGCCGTACAGTTCGGGCATCCGGTAGTCGAACGCCTCGGCCGCCGAGAGCAGCCCCTCGGCCAGGCCGAGCGCCGCCGTCCGGTGCCCGGCGCGAGCCAGTCCGGCGAGCACGATCGCGGTGTCGTGGGTCCAGATCGAACCGCAGTGGTACGACAGCGGGCTGAAGCCGGCGTCGTCGGTGGACATCGTCCGTAGCCCGAAACCGCCGGCCAGCGCGTCCGTGGTGAGCAGGCGGGCGATCTGCGCCTCCTCGTCGGCGTCGAGCAGACCGGTGCCGAGCAGGTGACCGATGTTGCTGGTCAGCGAGTCGACGGGTCGCTTGTCCCGGTCGAGGGCCAGGGCGGGTTGCGGGCCGTACCGGCCGTCGACCCAGAAGCTCTCCCGGAACCGGCGGGCCAGGACGGCGGCGTGTTCGCGCCAGCGGTCCGCGCCGGGGCGGCCGAAGGCGTCCAGCAGTGCCGCGCCGTTCACCGCCGCCTCGTGCGCGTACGCCTGCACCTCGGCGAGCACGATCGGCGCGGTGGCCAGGCTGCCGTCGTGGAAGCGTACGGCGTCGCCCGAGTCCTTCCAGCCCTGGTTGGACAGTCCGTGCCCGGTGGTGTCGACGTACTCGACCAGGCCGTCGCCGTCCGGGTCGGCGTGTTCACCGAGCCAGCGCAGGGCCGCCTCCAGGTGCGGCAGCAGCGGTGCGACCTGCTCGGCGGGCAGGCCCCAGCGCCACGCGTCGTGCAGCAGGTTGATCCAGAGCATGGTGGCGTCGACGGTGCCGTAGTAGGCCGGCGGCAGCCGGAGCCCGTCGTCCGGCAGCGCGAACTCGTGGCGGCGCAGCTCGTGCAGGATCTTGCCGGGTGCCTCCCCGGTGGCCGGGTCGACGCGGGTGCCCTGGCGGCGGGCCAGGACGCGCAGGGTGCCGGCGGCCAGGTCGGTGCCGAGCGGCAGCATCATCCGGGCGGCCCAGAGGCTGTCCCGGCCGAACAGGGTGAGGAACCAGGGGACGCCAGCGCCGAGGAAGACGTCCCCGGGAGCGCCGGTCTCGGCCAGTCGTAGCCCGCGCAGGTCTTCCAGGCTGCGGTCGAGGAGACGGACCAGCCGTCGGTCGTCGGCGGTCACCTCCGGTCGGGCCCACTCCGGCTCGCCGGTCGGGCCGACCACCACGGCGCGGGGGTCCGCGACGGCCACCTCCCATCGCAGCACCGTCTCGCCGCGCGGAGGCAGGTCGATCGGCCAGGTCAGTCGGGGCGCGGTGGCCTGCTCGCCGGTGGTGAGCACGTCGGCGCCCGGCGCGGTGACGGTGACGGTGATCCCGTCGGCGGCCCAGGTGAGCAGGCCCGGCTGGCCGGTCTTGGCCTCCAGTGGTGCGGCGGCGCCACCGGACTTGACCACCTCGATGGGTGCCAGATCGCAGGCGAGGTCGACGCTGACGGTGGCCCGTACGCCGACGGTGGCGGTCGAGACGATCCGCAGCTCCTCGGTGAGGCCGTTGCGGGTGGCCCGGCGGGAGCGGTCGACGCGGACGGTGGGGTCGGGAGTGGGATCGCCGAGCCAGCGGGCCAGACCCACGAAGCGGACGCCGTGCGGGCCGTCCTCGCCGTGGGTGAGCCTCTCCAACTCCTGGTCGTCCACGCGCAGCTCGGCCCGGGAGAGCACGCGGGCGTCGGCGTGGAAGACCCCCTGGACGCCGGTCGGGCGGATCTGCCCGGTCGCGTCCCCCAGCGCGCTGGTGGGGGCGAGCACCACCCCCACCAACTCGTGCAGAAGGGGTTGCAGCTGGCGTTCGGTCACGGTGCGGCTCCAGATCATCGGGGTGCGGGGCGGATGTCTTGACAACGCGTCCCGGGCGGTGCAAAGTGCGAAACATTCCAGAAACTTGAACGATCTAATCCTGCACTATCCGAATTGGATCGTTCAAGACGGCGAGAGGGATTAAGTGCCTGAAAAGGTAACCATCGCGACGGTGGCCCGGCACGCCCGCGTGAGCCGCCAGACGGTCTCCAACGTGCTCAACGCCCCGCACATCGTGCGGCAGGAGACCCGGCAGCGGGTCGAGGACGCGATCACCGCGCTCGGCTACCGGGCCAACCAGGCCGCCCGGCAGATGCGCACCGGCCGGTCCCGACTCATCGCCGCCCGCATCGAACCCACCCGCGACGGCATCAACGGCTCCGTGCTCGACCGCTTCCTGCACGGCCTCACCGAGACCGCCGACGCCGCCGGCTACCGGGTGCTGCTCTACACCGCCACCGACGACGAGCGGGAGGTCGCCACCTACGACGACCTGCTCGGCACGTACGAGCTGGACGCGTTCGTGCTGGTCGGCACCAAGTACGGCGACCCGCGTACCGCCTGGCTCGCCGAACGGGAGGTGCCCTTCGTGACGTTCGGCCGGCCGTGGGACGCGCTCGACGCGCACCCCTGGGTCGACGTGGACGGCGCGGCCGGCACCGCCGCCGCCACCCGGCACCTGCTGGACGCCGGGCACCGGCGGATCGCCTTCATCGGCTGGCCGACCGGCTCCGGGGTCGGCGACGACCGACGTGCCGGCTGGCACGACGCGCTGGACGCCGCCGGCATCGACCCCGCCGGACTGCACCGGGAGACCGAGGACGGTGTCGCCGAGGGCGAACGTCTCACGCGCGACCTGCTCGCCGCCGAGACGCCGACCGCAGTGGTCTGCGCCAGCGACTCGCTCGCGCTCGGCGCTCTCCAGGCGATCCGCGACCTCGACCCGCCGGTCTCGGTGATCGGCTTCGACGACACGCCGGTCGCCGCCGCCATCGGCCTGACCAGCGTCAGCCAACCCCTCGCCGAGGCGGCCGCCCGCTGCGTGGACCTGCTCACCGGCGTCCTCGACGGCAACCAGACACCCACCCCTGTGCTGCTCGCGCCCTCGCTGGCCCTGCGGCACACCGCATAACCCACCCCCCACCAGGAGAAACCCATGGCACCCAGAACCCTCACCCGGGCAGCGGTCGCCGGCCTCGCCGCCGTCGCGCTGCTCGGCTCCGCGGCCTGCGGCAGCGGCTTCGACGACTCCGGCGACGCCGCCCAGTCCAGCGGCCCGGCCAACCTGCAGATCCTCATCGGCTCCTCCGGCGACGCCGAGACCAAGGCCGTGCAGGACGCCGCCGCGAAGTGGGCCAGCAGCTCCGGCAACAGCGCGACGGTCACCCCGGCGCAGGACCTCACCCAGCAGCTCGGCCAGTCCCTCGCCGGCGGCACCCCGCCGGACGTCTTCTACGTCGACGCGGCCCGCTTCGCCGACTACGCGAGCGTCGGCGCGCTGGAGCCGTACGGCGACAAGCTCGCGGACAAGGGCGACTTCTACGAGAGCCTGCGTATGACGTTCAGCTACGACGGCAAGCTCTACTGCGCTCCGAAGGACTTCTCGACCCTCGCCCTGCAGATCAACACCGACCTGTGGGCCAAGGCCGGACTGACCGACGCCGACGTGCCGACCACCTGGGACCAGCTCACCACGACCGCCCAGAAGATCAAGGCGAAGGGGCAGGTGGCCCTGGCGCTCGGCGACACCCGGGACCGGATCGGCGCCTTCCTCGTGCAGAACGGTGGCTGGCTGATGAGCGAGGACGGCAAGCAGCCCACCGCCGACAGCGCGAAGAACCTGGCCGCCCTGGAGTACGTCAAGACCCTGCTCACCTCGGGTCTGGCCAAGTACCCCAAGCAGCTCGACTCGGGCTGGTCCGGCGAGGCGTTCGGCAAGGGCAAGGCCGTGATGACGATCGAGGGCAACTGGATCAAGGGCGCCATGCAGAACGACTTCCCGAACGTGAAGTACAAGGTGGTGCCGCTGCCGGCCGGCCCGGGTGGACAGGGCACCCTCTCCTTCACCCAGTGCTGGGGCATCGCGGCGAAGAGCAAGTACAAGGACCAGGCGATCAAGTTCGTCGAGGCGATGACCGCCGGCGAGCAGCAGTTGACGTTCGCCAAGGCGGTCGGCGTCATGCCGTCGCGCCAGTCGGTGCGCGACCAGTACACGGCCGCCAACCCGGGCGACAAGGTCTTCATCGACGGCGCCGCGTACGCCCAGGGCCCGGTGAACGCGCCGAAGATGGACAGCGTCCTCAAGGACCTCGACACCGGCCTGCAGGGCCTCGCCAACGGTGACCCGAAGACCGTGCTGCAGAACTTCGACAAGAACGCCAAGGCCGCGCTCGGCGGCAGCTGACATGACGGCGGGGGCCCGCACACCAGCGGGCCCCCGCCGCACGTCGACCCGAGAGAGGAAGGGAGGGGAGATGGCAACCGAGACACTGACCGCTGCGGCCACCGCGCCCGGCGCGAGCCGCCGCCGACGCCGTCGTGGCGTTCGCGGCAACGAGAACCTCGCCGGCTGGCTGTTCGTCGCGCCGGTGATCGTCATCCTGGGGCTGTTCCTGCTGCTGCCGATCCTGATGGCGCTCTGGGTCAGCCTGACCGACTGGAACGGTCAGGGCAGCCCGTTCACCGGCGACGTCCCGATCGTCGGGGCACACAACTACACCCAGTTGTTCACCGACGACGGGTTGGCCCGCCGCGACTTCATGACCAGCATCCGCAACACCATGTACTACGTGGCGATCGTCGTGCCGGCGCAGACCGTGCTCGCGCTCGGGTTGGCGCTGATCGTCAACAACCGGATGCTCAGGGGCAAGAGCTTCTTTCGCAGCGCCTTCTACTTCCCCTCGGTCACCAGCTCGGTCGCGATCAGCGTGGTGTTCCTGTTCCTGTTCGCCAACTCGGGCGCGGTGAACGCGCTGCTCGGCTTCGTCGGGATCGACGGACCGGAGTGGTTCGCCGACTCCCGGGGCGTCCTGCACCTGCTGTTCGGCGCGGTCGGCGTCGACACACCCCCGACGGCGCTGACCGACGGCGGTCCGTTCGGGCTGAGCTGGTGGGACTGGCTGGCCGGCCCGAGCGTGGCGATGACCTCGATCATCACGCTGGTCGTCTGGTCCACCTCCGGCACGTTCATGCTGATGTTCCTCGCCGGACTGCAGAACGTCCCGGTGACCCTCGACGAGGCCAGCACCCTCGACGGCGCGTCCCGCTGGCAGCGCTTCCGTCACGTCACGCTGCCGATGATCAGGCCGACCACCTTCCTGGTGCTCACCCTCGGCCTGATCGGCTCCTGGCAGGTCTTCGACCAGGTGTACGTCATGAGCCAGGGCGACCCGGCCAAGACCACCCTCACCCCGGCGTACCTGTCGTACCGGACCGCCTTCCGGGACTTCGACTACGGCTCCGGCGCGGCGATCTCGTTCGTGTTGTTCCTGATCATCATCGTGCTCACGCTGATCCAGCGCCGCGTGCTGGCCGAGCGCGACACCGACCGGCCGCGTCGCGGCTGGTGGCGTCGGCGCGTACCGGAGAGGTCCTGAGATGGCCGTGCTCACCGACCGCCCGGCGGGGCCCGCGCGCGGTGACCAGCGTGGGGCCCGCACGCTGGCCACCCGCTTCCTGGGGTACGCGACGCTGGTCTTCTTCGGGTTGGTGTTCCTCTACCCGTTCGTCATCCAGATCGCCAGCTCGCTCAAGACCGAGCCGGACGCGGCGGCCAATCCGCTCTCGCCGTTCCCGGACCCGCTCAGCCTGGCCGGTTTCGAGCGGATCTTCGCGGGCACCAACTTCCCGCTCTGGCTGGGCAACTCGCTGCTGGTGACCGTGCTGGTCACCCTCGGGCGGGTGTTCTTCGACTCGCTCGCCGGGTACGCCCTGGCCCGGCTGCGGTTCGCCGGGCGCGGCGGGCTGTTCGCGGCCGTCATCGCGGTGATGGCGGTCCCCGGTGTGGTCCTGCTGATCCCGAAGTTCCTGGTGCTCAACCAGCTCGGCATCTACAACAGCTACGCCGGGCTCGTGGTGCCGCTGCTGGCCGACGCGGCGGGCGTGTTCATCATGAAGCAGTTCTTCGAGTCGATCCCGGTGAGTGTGGAGGAGGCCGCCCGCATCGACGGGGCGAGCATCTTCCGTACCTTCTGGTCGGTGGTGCTGCCAATGGCGAAGCCGGCCCTGATCACCCTGACCATCCTGTCGTTCCAGGGCTCCTGGAACGAGTTCCCGCACAGCCTCGTGTCGGTGCAGGACCCGGACCTCTTCACCCTTCCGCGTGGCCTCGCCGACCTGGTCAGCGGCTCGCTG
Source organism: Micromonospora sp. CA-246542 (assembly GCF_050942905.1). Classification (NCBI taxonomy): domain Bacteria; kingdom Bacillati; phylum Actinomycetota; class Actinomycetes; order Micromonosporales; family Micromonosporaceae; genus Micromonospora; species Micromonospora sp. CA-246542. The sequence continues at coordinate 1,645,627 of NZ_CP192040.1, forward strand.
GGCAGCGGCAACCAGTACCCGCTGAAGCTGGGCGCGGCGCTGCTCGCCACCATTCCCGTGGCGATCATCTTCGTGGTGTTCCAGCGCTACTTCGTCCGCGACGCCAACGACGGTTCGGACAAGGGCTGACCCGGCCGGGTCACTCGCCGGGGCGGTCCTCGGCGAGTGGCTCGGTCGGTACGGCCACGTGCAGGCGCACCTGAGGCACCAGCATGTCGTCGACGTCCAGCGCCCGGGCCGCGCCGTCGGGCTCCCAGCCGGTGCTGGTGAGGAACTTCCGGGTCGCCTCGTCGCCGTCGAACGCCCAGGCCACCGCCCGAGCCATCCCGTCTTCGCGCCACAGGTCGACGGTGGCGGCGAGCAGCCGGCTGCCGTGCCCACGCCGACCCCAGCGCGGCTCGACCAGCAGGTCGGTCACCGCTGCCACGTCCGGGCCGAGCGCGTCGGCCGGCTCGCCCGGCGCCAACGCCTCGCCGTCGGCCGGGCCGGAGGCGGCGAACCCCACCAGATACGATTGCTCGGCCTGTTCGACGGCGACCAGCACCCGGTGCGCGCCCGAGGGCGGCTCCAGCACCGCGGCGCTCCACCGCCGGGCGAGGAACGCCTCGTCCAGGTTGTCGAGCACATGCCGAGGCAGGATCCGGCGGTACGCGACCCGCCAGGTCGCGAGCTGGATGCGTGCGATCTCGCCGGCGTCCTCGGGACGCGCCGGGCGGACGTACCCGAGAGCCATGGGACGGAAGCCTACGCAGGGCGGGGGAGGCGGCGGTGGCGCAGGGTGCCAACAGGACGGCCGTGCAGGTCGTCGGGGTGGTGGTGCTCGCCGCGGCGGTCACCGCGTTCCTCTCCGTCGCGGCCGTACGGCACGGCTTCTTCGACCTGAAGGTCTACTACGGCGCGTTGACGTGGTGGGTGCACGACGGTGGCGAGATCTACGACTACCTCAAGCCCAGCACCCAGTACGGCTTCACCTACCCGCCGTTCGCCGCGCTGGTCATGCTGCCGATGGCGTACCTGCCGTGGACGGCCGCGATCGTGGTGAGCGTGCTCGCCAGCGTGGCCACCACCACCGTGCTGATCTGGTGGTTCGTCGACCCGATCGCCCGGCGGGCCGGGTGGACCCGCTGGTTCGCCCTCGCCGTGGCGCTCTGCCTGGCCGCCGCCTTCGAGCCGATGCGCGAGACGATCAACTTCGGGCAGGTCAACACGCTGCTGCTCTTCCTGGTCGCGGTGGACCTGCTCCGACTGCTGCCCGCCGGCAACCGGTGGGCGGGCGTGGGCATCGGGCTGGCCACCGCGATCAAACTGACCCCGGGCATCTTCATCGTCTACCTGCTGGTCACCGGGCGGTGGCGCGCGGCGCTCACCGCCAGCGGCGCCGCCGCCGCGGTGACCGTGCTGGCCGGCGCGCTCTTCCCGGACGCGTCCCGGGAATTCTGGACCGAGGCGCTGTGGAACACCGCTCGGGTCGGCGAGCTGGCCTTCGTCTCCAACCAGTCGCTGCGCGGCGTGGTCGCCCGCCTCGACCCGCGGCACCCGAGCACCCTGCTCTGGCTGCTGCTGGTGCTCGGCACCCTGGCGCTCTGGGCCTGGCGTTCCCGCGCGGCCGGTGACGAGGCGACCGGCCTGGCCCTGACCGGCGCGGTGATGTGCCTGGTCAGCCCGGTCGCCTGGGTGCACCACCTGGTCTGGCTGCTGCCCGCGCTGATCCTGCTGGTCGACAACGCGATGGCCGCGCCGGCCGGCCGCCGCCGACGCGTCCTGCTGATCGCCGCGACCATCGGGTACGCGCTGCTGATCAGCCGGACCGTCTGGTTCTGGGAGAAGGACTTCACCGGGGTGGACGGCTTCCTCGGCAGCAACGCGTACGTCTGGATCAGCCTGGCCCTGCTGGCCTTCCTGCCGATCCGCCGGTGGCTGACGCCGGGCGGGTCAGTCGTCGAGGCGTCCGGCGTACCGCAGCTCGACGAGCCCGACCGGCCCGCGCCCGCTGGCGAGCGGCACCTGGTAGGTCGACCGCTCACCGTCCGGTGACATCCCGGCCCGTTCGTAGAACCGGCGGGCCCGTCCGTTGTCGGCCAGCACCCACAGCCGGTAGCCGGTCCAGCCTCGCTCGCTGAGCCCGGCGCGGGCGGCGTCGAGCAGCGCGGTGGCCGTCCCGTCGCCCCAGAACGCCGGCTCGACGTAGAGCGCCAGCACCTCGCCGACGCTCGGGTCCAGGTCGTCCCGGTCCTGGTTGCGGCGGTACGGCCCGAAGGTGGTGAAGCCGACGGCCAGCCCGTCCACCTCGCCGAGGAGCGTGGTGAACGGGTGCTCCGGGTCGGCGGTGCCCACCTCACGGCGGCGCTGCGCCCAGGCCGCCACGTTGAGCCGGCCGAGCACCTCGTCCGGCATGACACCGGCGTAGCCCGACTGCCAGCCGTGCACGTGCACCCGGGCGATCGCCTCGGCGTCGTCCGGCTCCTCCCGGCGGATGGTCAGCATTGCACCGTTCTATGCCCCGATGACGGTCGGAGTCCAGCTTCCCGCACCGACGTCGTACCGATGATTTATCGTCGCCGACGATGGCCGCACCGGAATCACTCTCGCTCGCCCAGGCCCGGCGGGTGGCGCTCGCCGCCCAGGGCTTCGCCGACCCGCCGCCGACCGGCGTGCCCACCCGTCGGCACCTGCGCCGGGTCCTCGACCGGGTCGCCCTGATCCAGATGGACTCGGTCAACGTGCTGCAACGGGCGCACTACCTGCCGCTCTACAGCCGACTCGGTCCCTACCCGACGACCCTGCTCGACCACGCCGCCTATCGCCGGCCGCGGGAGCTGTTCGAGTACTGGGGCCACGAGGCGTCCCTCGTTCCGGTCGGGCTGCACCCGCTGCTGCGCTGGCGGATGGCCCGGGCCCGCAGCGAGGCCTGGGGTGGCATGCGGCGCATCGCCCAGGAACAGCCGGACCTGGTCGCCTGGGTACGCGACGAGGTGGCCGCCCGGGGTCCGTTGACCGCCGCCGAGATCGAGCACGACGCGCCCCGGCAGACCGGCAACTGGGGGTGGAACTGGTCGGCCGTCAAGCAGGCGCTGGAGTTCCTGTTCTGGGCGGGTGAGGTGACCGCCGCCGAGCGCAGCACGTCCTTCGCCCGCCGCTACGACCTGCCCGAGCGGGTGCTGCCGGCGTCCGCGCTGGCCGCGCCCACACCGACCGACGCCGAGGCGTACCGCGGTCTGGTGGCCCTGGCCGCGCGGTCACTCGGGGTGGCCGCCGAGCCGGAGCTGCGCGACTACTTCCGGCTGCCGGTCGCCGGCGCCCGCCAGGCGGTCGCCGAGCTGGCCGAGGCCGGCGAGCTGGTGCCGGTCACCGTGGCGGGTTGGCGGCAGCCGGCCTGGCTGCACGCGTCGGCACGGCTGCCGCGCTGGGTCCGGGGCAACACGCTGGTCAGCCCGTTCGACCCGTTGATCTGGGAACGTGCCCGCACCGAGCGGCTGTTCGACTTCAGCTACCGGATCGAGATCTACGTGCCGGCGCCGCAGCGGATCTACGGCTACTACGTGCTGCCGTTCCTACAGGGCGACCGGTTCACCGCCCGGGTCGACCTGAAGGCCGACCGCCGGGCCGGGGTGCTGCTGGTGCCGGCCGCCTGGCTCGAGCCCGGCGCCGACGCGGGGGAGACCGCCGTGGCGCTCGCCGCCGAGCTGTACCGGCTGGCCGGCTGGCTCGGGCTGGACGCGGTCGCGCCACCCGCCGCCGGCGACCTGGCCGGTCCACTCACGGCCGCCCTGGCGAGCGTGTCGGGTGTACCGTGAACGCGTGACGAGCGTTCCCGGACCGGTCGACCAGTCACCGCCCACCGCCGGCACCGTCCACACGGTGCCCGCCCCCGATGCTGCGCAGAGCGGATGGTCGGCGGAGCCGCCCGTCGGTTACTACCCGGTGCCCGAACCCGACCGGCTCACCCGGCTCGTCCTGCGGATCCACGAACGTTCGCCGCGCTGGGCCGTGCCACTGGCCGCGGTCGGCTGCGTCGGGCTCGGCATGGCCTACGCGCTGCTGAGCAACCCGACCCACGCCGACCCGGACGCCGCGCCCACCTGCATCCTCAAGCTGACCACCGGGTTCGACTGCCCGGGCTGCGGCGGCACCCGCGCGCTCTGGTACGTGCTGCACGCCGACCTGCCGGCCGCCGCCCGACACCACTTCCTGTTCGTGTTCTCGCTGCCCTTCCTGGCGTACCTCTTCGTGGCCTGGGCGGGCAACCAGGCGTTCGGCTGGCGGCTGCCCGAACTGCGGATCAGCCCCAAGGTCATCGGCGGCTTCATGGCCGCGTGGCTGGCGTTCACGGTGGTGCGCAACCTGCCCTGGGCGCCGTTCACCTCGCTCTACGTCTGACCGGGCTGCTCTTCGTCTGACCGGCCTGCTCTCACGTCTGGCGCTGCTGCTGCCTGACGCGGCCCTGCCCACACCCGTTCCCCAGCGGGAGGCAGGACGTGGTCTCGTGCCCCTGTCGAGCTGCCCCAGATGTGGGGCGTCAGAGGACGGCGGCGGCACCCTGCGCGAGGGCGTGCGCGCTGTGGGCGGGCCCTGGGAGCTGTGGGAGCTGCTCCGGGGTCGGCGCTGTAGGGCCGGTGCGCTCTGGGTGGCGGTTCCGTCGGCGGGAGGGAGCCCTCGGCCGCGCGGCTCGTGCCCCGGATCTGGGGCAGCTCGACAGGGCACGAGGGAGACCCACGGTTCGGCGGAGGCCTGACACGGCTGTCGAGATCTTGGACACCAACGGCCCCCGGTGATTCGGGAAGGGGCCGCCGGCCACTACAGTCCCAGGCATGCCGGAGATGGTGCAGCCCCAGGTCAAGTTGATCGCGTGGACCCAGTTCGCGGCCCCGGACGACGTGCCGTGGTCGACCGACGCCGAGGGCGGCCAGGCGCTCGCCGAGTTCGCCGGGCGGGCCTGCTACCAGTCCTGGAAGAAGCCGAACCCGGCCACGGCCACCAACGCCGGCTACCTGGCGCACATCCTCGAGGTGGGTCACCTGAGCGTGCTGGAGCACGGCTCGGTCACCTTCTACTTCACCGGGGTGTCCCGCTCCTTCACGCACGAGCTGATCCGGCACCGGCACTTCTCGTACTCCCAGCTCTCGCAGCGGTACGTCCCCGAGCGGGACGCGGCCATGGTCGAGCCGGCGGTCATCGCCGACGACCCGGAGCTGCACAAGAAGTTCGTCGAGGCCGCCGAGGCGAGCGTGCGGGCGTACACGGAGCTGTTGGAGGGTCTGGAGCAGCGCTTCTCCGACGAGCCGAACCCGACGCTGCGCCGCAAGCAGGCCCGGCAGGCGGCCCGCGCGGTGCTGCCGAACGCCACCGAGACCCGGATCGTGGTCTCCGGCAACTACCGGGCCTGGCGGCACTTCGTCGCGATGCGGGCCACCGAGCACGCCGACGTGGAGATCCGCGAGCTGGCCGTGGAGTGTCTGCGTCAGCTCCAAGGGGTCGCCCCGAACGTCTTCGCCGACTTCGTGATCACCACCTTGCCGGACGGCACCGAGGTGGCGGCCAGCCCGCACGAGGCGTCCTGAGCCCTTCCCCGGCGGGCTCCGGCTGGTCGTCCGCTAGGTTGGAGGGTATGACGCAGGACCACCCCGACGCCGCCGCCCGACCGGTGTCCCGCCCCTTCGGGCGGGTGCTCACGGCCATGGTGAGCCCCTTCACCGCCGACGGCTCACTCGACCTCGACGGCGCCGCCCGGTTGGCGAGCCACCTGGTCGACGAACAGGGCAACGACGCGCTGGTGGTCAACGGCACCACCGGCGAGTCGCCGACCACCACCGACGCGGAGAAGGAACGCCTGATCCGGGTCGTGGTCGAGGCCGTCGGTGACCGTGCCCGGGTGGTGGCCGGTGTCGGCACCAACGACACCCGGCACACCATCGAGCTGGCCGCCGCCGCCGAGAAGGCCGGCGCGCACGGTCTGCTGGTGGTCACGCCGTACTACAACAAGCCGCCGCAGAGCGGTCTGCTGCGGCACTTCACCGCCGTGGCCGACGCCAGCGGACTGCCGGTGATGCTGTACGACATCCCGCACCGCTCCGGCGTGCCGATCGACACCGAGACACTGGTCCGGCTCGCCGACCACGGCCGCATCGTCGCGGTCAAGGACGCCAAGGGCGACCTGATCGCCACCAGCTGGGTGACCAGCCGGACCGGCCTCGCCTACTACAGTGGCGAGGACGCGCTCACCCTGCCGGCGCTGGCCGTCGGATGCGTGGGCGTGGTCGGCACCTCCACGCACTTCACCGGGGCGCTGACCGCACAGATGATCGAGGCGTACGACGCGGGGGACATGCCCACCGCGCTGGCCCTGCACCGGCGGCTGCTGCCGCTGTTCACCGGCATCTTCCGCACGCAGGGCACCATCTTGGTGAAGGCCGGTCTGGCATCGCTGGGCCTGCCGGCCGGCCCGGTGCGACCCCCGCTCGTGGACGCCACCAACGACGAGATCGCCCAGCTGCGCGCGGACTTCGCGGCAGCGGGCCTGGAGCTACCCGAATGATCGAACGACACGATGGACGCCGAGTGACGGCGTCGCAGAATGAGGTGGACGCGTGACCGAGGCGCACATCGAGGCGGAACTACCCCCGCCGCTGCCGGAAGGTGGCCTGCGGATCATCCCGCTCGGCGGGCTCGGCGCCATCGGTCGGAACATGACCGTCTTCGAGTACGACGGCAAGTTGCTGATCGTCGACTGCGGGGTGCTCTTCCCCGACGTCGAGCAGCCGGGCGTGGACCTGATCCTGCCCGACTTCGGCCCGATCCTGGACCGGCTGGCCGACGTGCAGGCGATCGTGCTGACCCATGGCCACGAGGACCACATCGGCGCGGTTCCGTACCTGCTGGCTCACAAGCCCGACATCCCGCTGGTCGGCTCGCAGTTCACCCTCGCCCTGGTCGAGGCGAAGCTGGCCGAGCGGCGGATCCAGCCGTACACGCTGACCGTGCGCGAGGGCGGCCGGGAGCGGCTCGGCCCGTTCGAGTGCGAGTTCTTCGCCGTCAACCACTCGATCCCGGACGCGCTCGCGGTGGCCATCCGCACCCCGGCCGGCCTGGTGCTGCACACCGGCGACTTCAAGATGGACCAGCTCCCGCTGGACGGCCGGATCACCGACCTGGCCGGTTTCGCGCGGCTCGGCGCCGAGGGCGTCGACCTGCTGCTCTCCGACTCCACCAACGCGGAGATCCCCGGTTTCGTCACCCCGGAGCGGGAGATCGGGCCGGTGCTCGACTCGATCTTCGCGAAGGCCAAGGGCCGGATCATCGTGGCCTCGTTCGCCTCGCACGTGCACCGCGTGCAGCAGGTCTTCGACTCCGCCGCCGAACACGGCCGCAAGGTCGCGCTGATCGGCCGGTCCATGGTCCGCAACATGGGCATCGCCCGGGACCTCGGCCTGCTCAACATCCCGGCCGGCCTGGTCATCGGGATCGAAGAGGCGACCACGCTGCCGCCGGAGCAGATCGTGTTGATGTCCACCGGTTCGCAGGGTGAGCCGATGAGCGCGCTGGGCCGGATGGCCAGCGGCGACCACCGGCACATCACCATCGCCCCCGGTGACACGGTCGTGCTGGCCTCCTCGCTGGTGCCCGGCAACGAGACCTCGGTCTACCGGGTGATCAACCGGCTCGCCCGGGCCGGCGCCGTGGTGGTGCACAAGGACGTGGCAAAGGTGCACGTCTCCGGGCACGCCCCCGCCGGCGAACTGCTCTACCTGCTCAACGTGGTCCGGCCCAGCAACCTGATGCCCGTGCACGGCGAGTGGCGTCACCTGCGCGCCCACGCCCGGCTCGGCATCGAATCCGGGGTCGCCGCCGACCGGGTGGTGATCTGCGAGGACGGCGACGTGGTCGACCTGGTCGAGGGCCGCGCCAGCCTGGTCGGGCACGTGAAGAGCCGGTACGTCTACGTCGACGGCCTCGCCGTCGGTGACGTCAGCGAGTCGCTGCTCACCGAACGGCGGATCCTCGGTGACGGCGGGTTCATCGCCACGACCGTCGTCGTCGACTCGGTCACCGGCAAGGTGGTCGCCGGTCCGACGTTGTCCGCGAAGGGCTTCTCCGAGGACCCGGAGGCGTTCAACCCGGTGATCCCGCTGGTCACCGAGGCGCTCAACCGTGCCGCCTCGGACGGCATCACCGACCCGCACCAGCTTCAGCAGATCGTTCGGCGGACCGTGGGGCGGTGGGTCAACGACGCGTACCGACGGCGGCCCATGATCGTGCCCACCGTCGTCGAGGTCTGACGCACGCGTGACCGGGCCGGTCGCCGACGTCCCCCGTGGATGTCGGTGACCGGCCCGGATTCTGTGGCGGGCCACGGAGGTACCACAGCCGTTGCGCACGTCCGGTTGCGTGCTGTCGGAAGTCGCACAGTCACCCGTCGGGCCGCAACCTTCGGGCCCTCACGCGGGTCAGGGCAGGGCGGCGACGGCCTCCGCGTACGCGACGCCGGTCGCGATGGCGGCGTCCACCAGCACCCGCAACTGTGCCGGGGCGACCCCGTGCGCCAGGTCGGTGGCCGCGTCCCCGGCGAGCACGATCTCGCTGTCCAGGTCGTGCGCGTACGCCTTGGGCAGCAGCCGGTCGTGGTTCCACGCGTTGCAGAAGGCGTACGCCTCGGACCGTCGCGTGGTCGGCAGCCGACGGTCGGCCATCGCCCGGGTGTGCAGCACCTCGCCCCGCTCGCCGGCCCGCCGGAACTGGATCACGGCGGCGCCCCACCGGCCGACCACCGTGCCGTCGTCGTCGACCAGGTACCGGTCGCCGCGCCGGTCCAGCGTCGCGGTAATGAGGTCGGCGGTGAGCGCCATCAGCTCCTGCTCGGACCCCCGCTCGGACTCCCGATCCGGCCCGGGATCGGCGTCGTCCTCCTCGTCGGCGACGTCGCCGCCACCCGGCAGCGGCACCGCCGCCGCGGCGGGACGTTCGGCCAGCCAGGCCGCGATCCTGCCGGACTGGTGACCCGTGCCGTTACGGGCGTCGAAGCTGCCGGCCAGGTCGGTGGCGAGGCCGAGCAGGAGCGCGCCGAGCGTCGACACGTCCAGCTCGGTGGCCGGACGCTCGCCGTACGCCGGGCGGCGCACCCGTCGCTCGCCCAGCCCCGTCTCGTCGGCCAGCCCGCAGACCAGCGCGCCCGCCGCGGCGAACTCCATGGCGGCGAGGTCGTCGGTGGGCCGGTCCAGTCGGGGCAGCTGCTCGGTCAGGATGGCCAGCCCGCGCTCCAGATGCCCGCCGAGCGCGCAGAACCGCAGGTGGGTCGCCAGATGGCCGAACGCGGCGCGCTCGCGCCGGTGCCGCCGGTACGCCCGCACGTGCGCCGCCGCGGCCTCCTCGGGCTCGCCGAGCCGTAACCGTGGCAGCATTCCGGCGACCAGCGCCCGCTCGGGCTGGTCGGTGCAGGCGGGGGCGTCGGTGTCGTACGCCTCCAGCTCGGCGCGGGCCTCCTGCCACTCGCCCCAGCCGGCCAGCAGTTCCGCGCGGCGGGCCGGGGCGCAGCCGGGGCACCTGCCGGCCGGACCGCCACGCGTACCCGCCCACTGACGGTAGAAGTGCCGGGCGGTGGGTTCGTCGCCCAGGTGGTCGGCGATCCGGCAGCGCAGTTCGGCGACGGTCGGCCCGTCGAGCCCGTCCGTTCCCACCCGCTCGGCCAGGTCGGCCAGGAGCAGTCGGGTCTGGTCCAGCCCCACCCGCGGGGTGCCGAGCAGCGCCTCCACCGCGTACCGCTGATAGCGCGTCAGCAGCACGGTCTCGGCGTCGCCGAGCAGCGTGGGCCACCGGTCGGCGGCGGCCCGGCAGCGCCGGACCGGCTCGACGATCCGCCACCGCTCGCCGTGCAGCAGGTACGCCTCGATGAGCGCGAACCTCGCGTCCAGCGCGGACCGGGCGTCCCCGGCGGCGTCGGCGCGCTCGGCGACCCGTTCCAGCGCGGCCAGCCGGCCCGACCCGTCGGGAAGGTCCCGCGCGTCGGCGAGCGCGGTCACCAATGCCGGGACGCGCTGCCCGACACTCCGGCCGGCGTCCCCGCCGACGGGCGCGTGCACCCCGTCGGTACGGCTGCCCGTGGTCTCCTCCCGGCCGGTCACGTCGACACCGCGCCGGGCAGGCGACCGACCGCCACGGCGAGTTGGCAGCCGGTCGTGATGCCACAGTCGAGCAGTCGGTCGAGCTGGTGGGGCGTGACGCCACGCTCCAGGTCGGTGATCACCTCACCGTGGATCCGGGCCCGCCCGGCGTCGTCGACGTGCACGAACGCCTTCGGCCACAGCCGGTCGTGGTTCCACGCGTTGCAGAAGGCGTACAGGTCGGGCACCCGCTCGATCCCGAAGGTCGGCGCGACCATCGTGCGGACCTGGAGCAGCTCACCATCGGCGCCGAGGCGCAGGAACCAGATCAGGTTGTCGTCGAAGCGTCCCACGAGGTCACCGTCGGGGGCACGGCCGACCGGGCGGCCGCGCGCGGCGAGCACCGCGGCGATCAGCTCGCCGGTCAGCGGGCGTACCGCACCGGGGTGCCCGGCCAGCGGATCGTCCTCGATTCCCGGCGACGCCATCGGGCATCCCTTCTGAGGCGGATATCACGACCGGCGGCGGGGTCCGTGCTGCGACGCGCGGACACGACCCGGAAAAGCGGCGATCTGCCCGGCCCCACCGTTACCGTGACTCTATGGCGGGCCGTACCTCTCAGGCGAGCCGGCGACGCGGCGCGTCGCCGCGCGGTGGCACCAACAGCCGTGCCCGTCAACCGGCGAAGAAGACCCGGGCACCGGTACGGCGACGCACCACACCCGCCCGTCCGGGCCCCGCCGTCTACGTGGGCCGCGCGGTCGGTGCACTGTGGATGGGGCTGGCGCACGGGATGGGGTGGGCGGTGCGGGCCGCCGGCCGGCAGGCCGCCTCCGCCCGCGACCTGGACCCCGAGCACCGCCGCGACGGTGCCGGACTGCTCCTGTTCGGGCTGGCCCTGCTCAGCGCCGTGGCGCTGTGGTTCTCCGGCGCGGGCCCGGTGGGCGCCCGCCTGGCCGACACGGTCCGGCTGTTCCTCGGCGCGATCTCCGTCGTGGTGCCGGTGCTGCTGATGATCGGGGCGTGGCGGCTCATGCGTCAGCCGGCCGATCCGGAGCACCGGGGCCGAGGGCTGATCGGGTGGGGTTCGTTGCTGGTGTCGACCGCCGCGCTGCTCCAGATCGGTCAGGACCCGGTGGACACCGTGGAGCGTGACTTCGCCGGTGGCCTGGTCGGCGCCGGCGTGGGCGGGTTGCTGGAACGGGCGGTCACCGCGTGGGTGGCCGTACCCCTGCTGGTCCTGCTCCTGCTCTTCGGTCTGCTGGTGGTCACCGCGACGCCGATCAACAAGATCCCGGAGCGGCTGGGCCTGCTCGCCGGAGGGTTGGTCGCTCCCCCGGAGACCACCGAGGAGGACGACGAGCCGGTCGCCCGGCCCGCGCGCAGGCGTCCGTCGAAGCGGACGCCGCCACCGATCGACCCGGACGACTTCGAGGACACCGAGGGCGCGGACCTCCAGGAGACGATGGTCCTGCCGCGCAAGGCCCCGGCGAAGGTGCCGGCCAGCCGCAAGCCGGCCGAGCCGCCCGAGCACTCGCCCGCGCCCACCCGCGCCGAGCAGCTCGCGTTGACCGGGTTGGCCGGCGACTACACCCTGCCGCCGGCCAACATGCTCAGCGGCGGGGCCGCGCCCAAGACCCGCAGCAAGGCCAACGACGAGGTCATCGCCGCGCTGACCGGCGTGTTCGACCAGTTCGACGTGGACGCCGCGGTCACCGGCTTCACCCGTGGCCCGACGGTCACCCGCTACGAGGTGGAGCTGGGCCACGGCGTCAAGGTCGAGCGGATCACCCAGCTCTCCCGCAACATCGCGTACGCGGTGAAGTCGCCGGACGTACGGATCCTCAGCCCGATTCCGGGCAAGAGCGCGGTCGGCGTGGAGATCCCGAACACCGACCCGGAGAACGTGGCCCTCGGCGACGTGCTGCGCTCGCGGGCGGCGACGAGCGACCACCATCCGATGGTGGTGGCGCTCGGCAAGGACATCGAGGGCGGCTACGTGGTGGCCAACCTCGCCAAGATGCCGCACATCCTCATCGCCGGCGCGACCGGCGCGGGCAAGTCGAGCTGCCTCAACACCCTGCTGGTGTCGATCCTCACCCGGGCCACGCCGGACGAGGTGCGGCTGCTGCTGATCGACCCGAAGCGGGTCGAGATGACCGGCTACGAGGGCATCCCGCACCTGGTCACGCCGATCGTCACGAACGCCAAGAAGGCGGCCGACTCGCTGGACTGGGTCGTCCGCGAGATGGACATGCGCTACGACGACCTCGCGGCCAACGGGGTCCGGCACATCGACGACTTCAACCGCAAGGTGCGCAACGGCGAGATCAAGGCGCCGCCGGGCAGCGAGCGGGAGATGCGCCCGTACCCGTACCTGCTGGTGATCGTGGACGAGCTGGCCGACCTGATGATGGTCGCGCCGCGTGACGTCGAGGACTCGGTCGTCCGGATCACGCAGTTGGCCCGGGCCGCCGGTATCCACCTGGTCCTGGCCACCCAGCGGCCCTCGGTCGACGTGGTGACCGGTCTGATCAAGGCGAACGTGCCGTCCCGGCTGGCGTTCGCCACCTCGTCCCTCGCGGACTCGCGGGTCATTCTCGACCAGCCGGGCGCGGAGAAGCTGCTCGGCCGCGGTGATGGGCTCTTCCTGCCGATGGGCGCGTCGAAGCCGGTCCGCATCCAGGGCGCGTGGGTCACCGAGCGCGAGATCGCCGACGTGGTGAAGTTCTGCAAGGACCAGCGTGAGCCGGAGTTCCGACCGGACGTGCTGGCCCCCGCCAAGGACAACCAGAAGAAGATCGACGAGGACATCGGCGACGACCTCGACCTGCTGGTGCAGGCGGTGGAGCTGGTGGTCACCTCGCAGTTCGGCTCCACCTCGATGCTCCAGCGCAAGCTGCGGGTCGGTTTCGCCAAGGCGGGCCGGCTCATGGATCTCATGGAGACCCGTGGGGTGGTCGGGCCGTCCGAGGGGTCGAAGGCGCGTGACGTGCTGGTCAAGCCGGACGAGTTGGAGGAGGTCCTGGCCGGTCTGCGCGGCGACGTGGACTGACCACTCGCGACCCCGGACACACGACGGGCCCGCCGGTATCCGGCGGGCCCGTGACGTCGGGGTGGGTCAGTTGTTGATCAGAGCCGCGACGACCACCAGGCCGATGATCGCGGCCACGCCGCTGGCCGCGGCGGCGTACCAGCCCAGCGGCTTGTCACCCAGGACCGCGCCGACGATGCCGGCGATGATGCCGAGCACGCCGAAGATGATCGGGTTGAGCAGCAGGGCGAGCACCGCGAACACGAAACCCACGATGGTGAGGATGCGGGCGGCGTTGCTGCGCGGGCGGGCGGTGGTGGGGATGTCGGCCATGTCGTCCTCCGGATGAGAGCCTGTCGTGACGAACCGATCACTACCCACTGTGGGCGCTCGCCACGCGTGGTCGTCAATGGAAGATCTTCAGGCCGACCACGCCGGCGACCACCAGCAGCAGGCAGAAGAGCCGGGGCAGGCTCACCGACTCGCCGAGCGCCACCATTGAAACCAGCGCCGTGCCCACCGCGCCGATGCCGACCCAGACGGCGTACCCGGTGCCGACCGGGATGTCCCGCAGCGCGTACGCCAGGCCGCCCATGCTCAGCGCCAGGGCCACCACGAACACCACCGAGGGGAGCAGCCGGCTGAAGCCGGCGCTTCGGTCCAGGGCGACGGCCCAGGCCGTCTCCAGCAGCCCGGAGATCACGAGTACGAGCCAGGCCATCGTTCACCTCACGAGGACGAGTCGGGTCAGTCTGCCGGGGCGTCTTGGCCTGACCGGGTACGCCCACCGCTCGTCCGGAGTGACCACCGCGTCCGGGGCCACCACGGCCGACGCTAGCACCGGCTGACGGCCTGGGACGGTGACCCACGCCACCACGCATTGACCTCTACTTTGCTTCAACTTTCACTATGACGTCATGGCCCTGCTCTATGCCGACCCCGAGGTCGCCGCCGCCCTGGACGCCGCCACCACCGTCGACGCCATGCGGGCCGCCCTGGTGGCCGCGTACGAGGGGCGCCTGGTCGCCCCACCCCGGGCCGCGGCCCCGCTCGGTGGCGGGCGGATGGTGCTCACCGCCGGGCACCTGGTCGGCCAGTGGTACGGCTACCGCTCGTACGACACGTTCGGCCACCCCCAGGGAGAGCAACTGGTCGTGCTGCACGACGCCTCCACCGGGGCGGTGCGGGCCGTCGCCGTCGGCGAGGAGCTGGGCTCCCGCCGTACCGGTGGACTGGGCGGGGTCGCGGTGGACGCGCTGGCCCGGCCGGACGCGACCACCCTCGGCGTGATCGGCTCCGGGCGGCAGGCGTGGACCCAGGTGTGGGCCGCCGCGGCCGTGCGCCCGCTGCGCGAGGTCGTGGTGCACAGCCGTTCGACGGCGCGCAGGGACGCCTTCGCCACCCGGGTACGCGCCGAACTGGGCGTACCGGCCCGCGCGGTCGCCGACCCCGGCGCGGCCGTCACCGGCCGGGACATCGTGGTGCTCGCCACCACGAGCCCCACGCCGGTGCTGCGCGCCTCCGACGTGAGCCCCGGCACACACGTCAACACGGTCGGCTTCAAACAGCACGACCGCAGCGAGTTCGGCACCGACCTGCTGGACGCCGCCGACCTGCTGGTCACCGACTCGCCGGCCCAGGCGGCGGACTACCAACCGCCGATGCTCGCGGCGCTGCCCGCGTACGCCGGACGGCTGCGGGACCTGGGCGGCATCCTGGCGGGCGCGGTTCCCGGCCGGACCACGGCGGACCAGGTCTCCGTCTTCTGCTGCACGGGCCTGGCCGGTACCGAGGTCTTCCTGCTCGACGCCCTGACCCGGGCGACCGCCGTGACCCGGTGACCGACCCTCGCGGGCGGGACGTCCCGGCCGCCCAGCGTGCCCGCGTGCGTGGGCTACCGCGAGCGGCCCGGTACCCTCGGATGGTGTCTGCCACCTCTCCTTCCGCTCCCGACAACGCCGAGGGCCGTCGCGTCGCCCTGCTCACCCTGGGCTGCGCCCGTAACGAGGTCGACTCGGAGGAGCTGGCCGCCCGGCTGCATGCCGACGGCTGGCAGGTGAGCACCGACGGCGAGGGCGCCGACGTGGTCGTCGTGAACACCTGCGGCTTCGTGGAGAAGGCCAAGCAGGATTCGATCCAGACGCTGCTCGCTGCCGCCGGGACGGGCGCGAAGGTGGTGGCCGCCGGCTGCATGGCCGAGCGGTACGGCAAGGAGCTGGCCGACAGTCTGCCCGAGGCGCAGGCGGTGCTGAGCTTCGACGACTACCCGGACATCGCCGCCCGGCTCAACGCCGTGGTCGCCGGTGAACAGGTCACCGCGCACACCCCGCGGGACCGCCGCGAGCTGCTGCCCCTGACGCCGGTGAAGCGCCGCGACAGCGGCGTGTCCCTGCCCGGGCACGGCACCGTGGCGCGCGCCGCCGTCGAGACCGACGAGCACACCCCGGCGCACCTGCGTCAGGTGTTGCGCCGTCGACTGGACACCGGCCCGGTCGCGTCGTTGAAGCTCGCCAGCGGCTGTGACCGGCGCTGCGCGTTCTGTGCCATTCCGGCGTTCCGTGGGGCGTTCGTCTCGCGTACCCCGGACGAGCTGCTCGCCGAGGCGGAGTGGCTGGCCAAGACCGGCGTACGGGAGCTGGTGCTGGTCAGCGAGAACTCCACCTCGTACGGCAAGGACCTCGGCGATCCGCGCGCGTTGGAGAAGCTGCTGCCGCAGCTCGCCGCGGTGTCCGGCATCGTCCGGGTGCGGGTGAGCTACCTCCAGCCGGCCGAGACGCGGCCCGGGCTGGTCGAGGCGATCGCCGGTACGCCCGGGGTGGCCCCGTACTTCGACCTGTCGTTCCAGCACTCCAGCGAGCCCGTGCTGCGCCGGATGCGGCGTTTCGGCTCCACCGACCGGTTCCTGGAGCTGCTGGCCAGCGCCCGGGCGCTCGCGCCGGAGGCGGGCGCGCGGAGCAACTTCATCGTCGGCTTCCCCGGCGAGACCCGCGCCGACATCGACGAGCTGACCCGGTTCCTGACCGAGGCCCGGCTGGACGCGATCGGCATGTTCGACTACAGCGACGAGGACGGCACCGAGGCCGCCGGACTGCCCGGCAAGGTCTCCGCCGCGACCATCAAGCGGCGGTACGACCGGCTCAGCGCGCTCGCCGACGAGCTCTGCTCCCAGCGTGCCGAGGACCGGCTCGGCTCGACCGTCGAGGTGCTCGTCGACGCGATCGTGGACGGCGTGGTGGAGGGCCGGGCCGCGCACCAGGCGCCGGAGGTGGACGGATCGACCACCCTGGTCGCGCCGGTCGACGGCGGGGTCGACCTGAGCGCACTGCGCCCGGGTGACCTGGTGCGGGCCACGGTGACCGGCACCGAAGGGGTGGATCTGCTCGCGGTGCCGGATGAGATGATCTCGGCGGCGCCCGGCGCGGCACGGTGACGGCGGGCCCGGACGGAGCGGGGGAGCCAGGTGGTGCGGTGTCGGGAACGCCACGGCGGCCCGAGCGGAGCGAGACGGTGACCGGGGCGACGGAGTCGACGCCGGCCCGGGTGGTCGCGCGGGTGCCCGTGCTCAACGCGGCCAACGCCCTGACCGCGCTGCGGTTGGTGCTGGTGCCGGTCTTCGCGGCCTCGGTGATCGTGTCGGGGATGACCCACTCCGGCTGGCGGATGGCAGCCTGCCTGATCTTCGCGGTGGCCTCGGCGACCGACCTGGTGGACGGTTGGATCGCCCGCCGGTTCGGACTGGTCACCTCGGTCGGCAAGGTGGCCGACCCGATCGCCGACAAGGCGCTCACGGGTGCGGCCCTGGTGCTGCTCTCCTGGTACGACCGGCTGCCCTGGTGGGTGACGACGCTGATCCTGGTCCGCGAGCTGGGCATCACCGGGCTGCGGTTCTGGGTGATCCGGCACGGTGTGATCGCGGCCAGTCGTGGCGGCAAGATCAAGACCGCGCTGCAGATCCTGGCCATCGCCTGGTACCTCTGGCCGATGCCGGCCGCCCTCGCCGCCGTCGGCCCCTGGATCATGGGCGCCGCCGTCCTGGTCACGGTGGCGACCGGCTTCGACTACATCCTCCAGGCCCTCCGCCTCCGCCGCCCCCACCCCTAACCCCCCACCCCCCCCCCCACCCCCCCCCCCACCCCCGCGCCGCGCCCGTCGCACCGCGCGGTGATCATGAAGTTGTTGCGGCTCGGGCCGGCGTGTCGAGGCGATAACTTCATGATCGACGGGGTTCGGCCGGGAGGGTTGGGGCGGGAGGGTTGGGGCCGGAGGGTTGGGCCGGAGGGTTGAGGGTTGGTCGGTGGGGAAGGACGGGATCATGCAGCGGGACGAGAACGCGACCGGTAGCGCGGCGGCGGCTGTCGTGCACAGCCTGTCGCAGCGGCACGAGACCCTCGCCACCGTCGAATCGCTCACCGGCGGGCTGCTGGCCGCGTCGATCGTGGAGATCGCCGGGGTCAGCCGGATCTACCGCGGCGGGCTGGTCGTCTACGCCACCGAACTGAAGGCCACGCTCGCCGACGTACCGCCCGACCTGCTGGCCGAGCGCGGACCGGTCGATCCCGACGTGGCGGCGGCGCTCGCCGAGGGCGGTCGGCGGCGCTGCGGAGCGGACTGGGGGCTCGCCACCACCGGGGTCGCCGGCCCGGAGCCGCAGGACGGCAAGCCCGTCGGCCTGGTCTACGTCGCGGTCGCCGGCCCGACCGGCGTCGAGGTCCGCGAACTCGACCTGGACGGGGGGCGGGACCACGTACGCTCGGCCGCCGTGATCGAGGCGCTGCGGCTGCTCGCCGAACACATCCACGCCGCCGACGAGGCCGCCGTCGCGGGCCCGGAGGCAACGGACGAAGCCGTCCCCGCTGGTCAGGAAACGCCCGCCCGAGTCGCCGGGAACGGCTCAGGATCGCTGGGTACGGCCGGCGCGGGGCGTCGGTGAGCCGTCCCGCCAGGATCCGACGGGCGGGGTGGGATGTCGCCGGGGCGCGCAGCGGGTACGGTTGCGGGAAGGCTCCGACGCTCGGAGCCGGCGCGGTCCGCCGCGACCGGCTGCCCGACGCCGGGCGTGAGGTATCCCTCAGGGGGAGGTGCGATGGTCCTGCTACGCCGGGTGATCGGTGACGCACTGCGGGCGCGCCGGCAGGGACAGCAGCGCACACTGCGTGAGGTGTCCACCGCCGCCAATGTCAGCCTCGGTTACCTCTCCGAGATCGAGCGGGGGCACAAGGAGCCGTCCAGCGAGCTGCTGGCCGCGATCTGTGACGCGCTCGGCGCCCGCCTTTCCGAACTTCTCCGCGAGGTGAGCGACACCGTGGCGCTCGCCGAGCAGATGCCCGCCGGGGTGCTCGTCGGCATGCAGGACGAGCCGGCCGAGGCCGTCGCGCCGGCCGCCGTGCGCAAGGCCGCCAACCGGGGCGTCCGCCAGGTCACCTCCGACGGCAAGGTCGCGGTGTCGGTCCGGCAGGATTCCCCGCTGCGGGCGACGCTGCGCAGCACCCGGGTCCGGCCCACCGAGCGCGACCGGGACGTGGTCTGCGCCGCCTGAGCACCGTGCATTCGTTGCCCATGGGCGACGTGGCCCCGGCCGCGTAGGGTTGCCCGCAGGAGCCGACGGTGCCCGTCGTGCGCCCGGTACGGATGCCGCGCTGGCGTTCGGCTGGGACGATGGAGACCGGCCGGGTCGCGGTCGGTCGGCGCAATCCGGCCCGACCGCGGTGGAGCGACGCTACTGAGGGGATACCGCGGAGATGGCGAACCCGTTCGTCAAGGGCTGGAACTACCTGATGGCGCTCTTCGGCGCGAAGATCGACGAGCACGCCGACCCGAAGGTGCAGATCCAGCAGGCCATCGAGGATGCCCAGCGGCAGCACCAGGCGCTGGTCCAGCAGGCGGCCGCCGTCATCGGCAACCAGCGTCAGCTGGAGATGAAGCTGTCCCGGCAGATGTCCGAGGTCGAGCGGCTCCAGGGCAACGCCCGGCAGGCCCTGGTGCTGTCCGACCAGGCCCGCGCCAAGGGCGACGAGGCCGAGGCGGGGCGGTTCGAGCAGTCCGCGCAGGCCCTTGCCACCCAGCTGGTCTCCGCCGAGCAGGCCACCGAGGACCTGAAGACCCTGCACGACCAGGCGCTCGGCGCGGCCGCACAGGCCCGCCGCGCCGTCGAGAACAATTCGATGATCCTCCAGCAGAAGCTCGCCGAGCGCACCAAGCTGCTCAGCCAGCTGGAGCAGGCCAAGATGCAGGAGACCGTCGCCCGCTCGTTGGAGTCGATGTCGTCGCTGACCGCACCCACCAACACCCCCTCCCTGGACGAGGTGCGGGACCGCATCGAGCGCCGGTACGCCAACGCGATGGGCCGCGCCGAGCTGGCCGGCAACTCCGTCGAGGGCCGGATGCTGGAGATCCAGAAGGCGACCATCGACTCGGCCGGTTCGGCCCGGCTGGAACAGATCCGCTCCAGCATGGCGGGGGAGCAGCTCGGCGGCACGGCGCAGCGCCCCGCGGTTCCGCAGGCCGAGCAGGCGGGCCCGGGCAGCGACCCGACCGCCGCCGCCCGGCTGGACGAGCTGCGCGCCAGCATGGCCCGCGAGCGGGGCACCGGCGACCCGACCGCCGCCGGCTGAACGACCGGTCCGAGGGGTCTTTCGGTGGCAGACGAGCGGACGCGTTACTTCCGTCAACTGGGTCGGCTGCGCCGGTCCGCCCGGCGGTGGAGCGTACTGGCCGGTGGGCTCGGCGGGGCCACGGCGGTGCTGACGCCGTACGCCGGGCTTGGTCTGCCGGACGCGGCCTGGGCCGGCGCCGCGGGCAGCGCGCTGGCGTTGGCCGCCTGGCGCTGGATCGACCTGCGGGCGTTGGCCGCCCGGCCCGCGCCCCCGGCGCTGGACCCGGCCGAGGCCGCCGCCCGGTCCCGGGCCCGGCTGGTGGCCGCTGTGGAGCGACTGCCGGTCGGCTCGGGCGTGCTGGCCGAGGTACGGCGGGTGCGTAGCCGGGTCGCGCTGCGTGGCACCACCGCCGGGCAGCAATGGGCGCGACTGGACCGTGCCTCGCTCACCCTGGCGGGGATGGCGCCCCGGCTCACCGGGCTGGCCGAGCCGGCCGTGCGGGAGGCCGCCGACGCCGACCGGTCGCTGCGGGAACTCGCCAACCGGGTGGCCAGCGTCGAACGGGCCGTGCGGCTCGCGCCGACCGACGCCCGGACGCCGCTGGCCGACGCGCACGCCGCGTTGACCGCCCAGTTGGAGGACGGCGTGGCGGCGTACGAGCGGTTGGTGGTCGCCGCCGCCGGCTATCTCGCCGAGGACGCCCGCCCGGAGCCCACCCACCCGGCCGCCGACCGACTCACCGAGGCCACCGACCTCCTGCACGGTGTGGCCTCGGCCCTGGCCGAGCTGCGCGCCGGCAGTGCCGGCCTGCGCGCGCCCACCCGCTGAGCCGTACCCCACGCGCCGCGCCCGCCCGTCACGGTGGCGTCGTGACCGGGATCGGACCGGTGTACGGCGAGCTGCCCACGACGTTGAACGACCGGATCCGGTAGTGGTAGGTCACGCCCCGGGCCAGGCCCGTGTTGGTGAAGCCGCGACCGGTCACCGTGAAGGTCGCCACCTCGTGGGCGAACGTCGGGTCCAGCGCCCGCTGCACGATGAAACCCGAACCCGGGCCGACCGGGTTGTTCGCCGTCCAGACCAGCACCACCGTGGCGGTGTCCGGGCCCGGCGCGCTCGCGGTGGCGTTCACCTCGCCGGGGGTGCCCGGCGCGGGCGGGGTGCTCGCCGCGGCCACCGTCGACCACGCCGAGGCGGCACCCAGGTACGTGGTGCGGACCCGGTAGTAGTACGTGGTGTCGGGCGCGGCCGTGGTGTCCAGGTGGTTGTCGCCGACCCCGATCGCGGTGGTGCCCGGCCCGCTGGTGAAGGTCGGGTTGGTGGCCCGCTGTACGTCGATGCCGGTGGCGAAGGACCGGTTCGTCCAGCGCAACGCCACCCGCAGCGGCGCGGCGGGCGGGATCGCCGCGATCAGGCCGCCCGGCGCGGCGAGGTGCACCGAGGCGGGCACGCTGTTCGACCAGGACGAGTAGCTCACCTCGTTCTCCGCCCGGATCCGGTAGTGGTAGGTCACGCCGGGGGTGACCGTCGCGTCGGTGTAGCGGGTCGCGGTCGCCGCGACGGTGATCGTGGTGACGTCGCCGCCGAAGGACCCGTCGGTGGCCCGTTGCAGCAGGTGACTCGTCGCGGGCGGGCGTCCGCCGTTGCCGGTCCAGGCGAGCGCGATCGCCGGTAGTGCGGTGGCCGAGCCGGGCACGGGTGTGGCGGTGAGCCCGGTGGGCGCCCGCGGCGTCACCCGCAGCACCAAGGGTCGGCTCATCCCCAGGTCGCGATGGCCGGCGAGCTGGCTGTGCCAGCGGTACTCCCAACCCAGGTTGACCATCTGGTTGACGACCACGGCCGGTCGCCCGTCGGTCGGGCTGACCGGCGTCGATCCGGTGCGCGCGCCGGCCGGACGGCCGGGGTCGAGCAGCCGGACGCTGTCGCCCAGCTTGAACGGCAGGGCCGGGGCGACCGGACGCAGCGCCACCACCACGTCCTCGCGGGGGTTGACCCGGACGATCTGCTTCCAGCCCAGCTCCGCCGGGTGCGGGGGGCGCTGCGTGCCGTCCCAGCCGACCCGGTTGACGATCTGCACGTCGCAGCCGCCGAAGCGCAGCGGCTCGGTCTGCCGTACGTTGCCGCTGATCCGCCAGAGCTGCGTGCCGTCGGTCGGCGCGCCCACCGGTATGGCCGGGTCGGCCGCGAACAGCACCTCGGTCACCGGATCGGTCGGCCCGAGCGGCAGGGTCGCCGGGGCGAGCGGCCCGATGTGCGGATGACCGACCCCGAGACGCCCGGCCAGCCGGCCGTGACCGGGCTCGAAGACCTGCTGCGCGGCCTTGACCTCGATCGGCAGGGTCACCGGACCGGTGCCCGCGAGCGGCGTGAAGGTCACCGTGTCGGCGTGCGCGGAGACGACCGTCTCGGTCGTGGTCCGGCTGCCGAACGCCGGGTCGTACGCCGGCTGCGGCACGATCGGCGGGCGCTGGCTGGCCGCGTACGCCACCGGCAGTCGCTGACGCAGCCTCTCCAGGTCGTACGGCCCCTCGGGCGTGCCGGCCACCCGGAACTGCAACAGGGTACGGGTGTTCGGGCCGTACCCCGGTTCGGTGGGCGGCGGACCGCCCCGGGCCGTGCGGTCCGGCGCGTCGGTGTGCTGGTCGTAGCGCTCATCGAAGCCGGGCAGCGGCGCCGGGGCGTCGTTGTAGAGGATCAGCGTGCTGCCCGGTTCCACGCTGGAGAAGTCGACGAGCACGTCGGCCCCCTCACCGGGAGCCAACAGCAGCGTGTGCCCGGCGACGTTCAGTACGGTCGGGTCGAGCCGGTCGTAGCGGTAGCCGATCGGCCGGTTCGGCAGCACCACCGGGGCGGGCAGCAGACCGGCCTCGTTGCCGATCTGGACGAACTCCGGGCCGGCGGCGCGCGGGTCGGGCACACCGCCGTCACGCCCGTCGCTCGGCCAACCGGACGGCCGGTCCGCCGACCGTACGGCGGGCACCATCGGGACCTCGCCGGCGTCCGCGTCGACCAGGTTGCCGTCGTCGGTCCACATCGGCGCGTCCGAGCAGGCCCGGTAGAGCTGGAGGTTGAGGCTGCGGTCCAGACAGGCGTTGAGGATGCGCAGGCGGTACACGGCGGGACGCACCCGCAGGTACGGGTAGGCGACACCGTTGACCAGCGGCGTGTCCCCGTACGCCGCGGGAACCGCCGACGGGTGCGGCACCCCGGGGCGCAGCGGTGGTTCGGCGCCACCGCCGACGGGGTCGTGGTGCGGGTTCGGCACCGGCCCCGGACCGGTCAGCGGCGGCCCGCCGGCGATCCGTTCGGCCATCGGCCAACCATCCACGGTGGGTCCGGTGTCGTCCCGACCGCCGTCCGGCGCCGGACGGCGCGACCAGGGACCGTAGTCCCACCGACCGGTGGGGTTGCGCCCGCCGGACCGGTACGGGTTCTGCCGGGGCTGGTAGACGTGGGGGTACCACAGGCTGCCGCGAGCCCCCCAGCGTTCCCGGTCCCAGGTCGGGTCCTCGGCGGCCAGCTGGGTGTCGTCCGGCACGAACGTCTTGTCCTCGATCACCAGGGGCACCTGCTCGGCCGGCAGTACCCCCTCGGCGACGAGTTCGTCCTCGACCGGGTCGGTGAGCAGGTACGGCGCGAGCTGCCCACCGTAGACGGTGAGCCGGGCCAGCCCGAGGGTGTTGTCGTGGAACGACAGCAGCCGGCCGCTCTGCTCGTTGGGGAAGTAGAGCGTGGTGGCGCCGGCGCCGGGCGCCGGCATGTCCGGCACGGGCGTGAGGCCGGTCCCGGTCGGGTACGGGGTGATCTCCCCGGCCGGGGTGATCCAGTGTCCCGGGTTGCCCGCGCTGGTCCAGCCGGTCTGCGCCCCGGCCAGGTGCAGCACCGCCCGGTTCTGCGGGTACGGAGCCGGGCCGTCCAGCGGCCCGAGACCGGCACCGTCGACCGTCTCGTCGACCGGCAGGAACAACTCGCCGGCCCGGCCGGTGGGAAGCTGGTTGATGAACTTCACCCGGACCGGTCGGCCCCGCCGAGCGCGGATCATCGGACCGAGGTGCCAGGGCCGCTCCGGTGGCGCCACCGTGTTGTGGCCCGACGGGTCGGTGCCCAGGTTGAGCTGTCGGTAGCCGCGTAGCCGGGTGACCGGCAGATCCCGGTGCAGGCGTTGCGCGTACTCCTGGAGCCCGATCTCGTAGTAGTCGCAGCCCGGGTAGCTGATCGTGTCGGGCACCGCCACCGGCAGCGCCTGCTCGCCGGGTACGGGCAGCGCGTCGACGAACTTGCGCAGGCCCGTGCCCGGCACCAGCCGGCCCTCGGGGTCACGCGTCGGGCGGGGACTGTACGCGACGTTCGGCACCGTTCCGAAGCAGCGTGGCTCGGCGGACGGATCCAGACTCGCCGTGGGCGTGGCCTCCTCGGCGGTACGCGCCGTGGGAACGGACGCCGTCCGACCGAGGCCGTCAGGGGCGGTCCGGTAGAAGAAGGTGGAGCGGAGTCTGCGGAAGATCGCCATGACTCTCCCCGGGGTCGGGGCACGAGGAAGAACACCACCCCGGCGTGGCGGCCCTCGGCACTCTGCTGACAGGCGGTGAGCACCCAACCGCAGCATGCGACGTCGAGGGGTCGGTTAGGAATTACCCAATCGTCCGTATCTGGGATGACCTCGATCCACAACGCCCGGTCAGCCCGTCGTCGGACTCCCCGACCGCTCGGGCTGGCAGACCGGGCACCAGTAGGTGACGCGCTCGCCCAGCTCCTCCTTGCCGATGGCGGTGCCGCAGCGGCGGCACGGCTGGGCGCGGCGGCCGTACACGTAGCTGGTCTGCCCCCGGTGCAGCGAACCGGTGGTGCTCTGCGTCCAGCGTCCGCGGTTCGCGGCCAGCAACCGCTGCGCGAGGGCGACCATGCCCGGCAGGTCGGGCACCGCGCCGACGGGCGTCCACGGCGACACGCCCCGCAGGAACAGCACCTCGCATTTGTAGAGGTTGCCGACTCCAGCCAGGTTGCGCTGGTCGAGCAGCGCCTCGCCGATGGTCTGCTCGGGGTGTGCGGCGAGGCGCTGGGCCGCCTCGGCCGGGTCCCAGTCCACGCCGAGCAGGTCCGGCCCGAGGTGGCCCACCAGGGCGTCCTCCTCGGCGGTCGGCACCAGGGCCAGCTCGTGCAGGTGGTAACCCACCGCCACCGCGCCGGGGCTGCGCAGCACCACCCGGATCAGGTGCGCGGGCCGGCCGCTCCACCGTTCGCCCGGCGCGTACGCCCGCCAGGCGCCGTCCATCCGCAGGTGGGAGTGCAGCGTCCACGGCGCGTCATCCGGGGCGGCGAGGCGGAGCAGGAGGTGCTTGCCCCGGCTGGCCGACTCGCGGACGGTCCAGCCGGTGAGGTCGGTGGTGGCCAGCCGGGGCACCCGGAAGTCGGAGCCGGTCAGCCGCGCGCCGGCCAGCGCGCGGTGCAGCACGCGGGCGGTGTTCCAGACGGTGTCACCTTCGGGCACGCTGCCATCCTCCCTCTTTCGAGCAAGATTCGCATGTGTCGCTATTTGTAGCCAGGTTCCTCATGATCTCCGGACATGCGATGGTCAGGGGGTTCTGAGGAGAATGCCCATGAGACGACACCATTGTCTTATCCGACCCTCCACGCTCGCCGCCATCCTCGCCCTCGCGCTCATCGCAGCCCTGGTGCCCGTCAGCGGCGCCGCCCGGACCACCGCCCCCGCGACCGCCGGCTCGCTCACCCTGACCGCCGCCGCGCCGGCCGGGGAACGGTGGAGCGCCGACCTGTCGGTCGTCGACCGGGACGACGTCAACGTCCGCCGCACCGCCGCCGGACTGCGGCTGCGCGAGGCCCGCGCGGGCGGGCGCAGCCCCCGCAGCCCACACAGCGCGCTCGCCGAGGGCATGCTCCTGAGCGCCCCCGCACCCTCGCCCGGCCGGCCACCCGGGTCCGCGCCGAGATCGACGCGGACGTCCCCGCCGGCGCGAGCGCGGAGGCGCAGGTGCGCGGATGGCGGCTCAACGGCTGGACCGAGTGGCGGGCCGCGACCACCGGCGTGACCTTCGACCGCCCGGTCAGCCGCGTGCAGACCCGGGTGGTGCTGACCGCGCGGGCCGGCGGGGCCACCGCGACGGTACGCGCCGTCCAGCTCACCGCCGACGCGACCGCCGCCGTCTCCGCCGCCACACCCGGCCTCACCTACCGGGTGTACGCCACCCGGATCGGACTGGTCGGCGAACTGACCGCCAACGGCCGCACCGTACAGCCGCGCGACCACTTCGTGGCCCTACCGTCGCGTCGGGGCCTCTCGCCGCTCAACACCGGCGACTACACCGTGCGGGTCTGCACCACGACGGGCGCGCGCTGCGAGTACGCCCCGGTCTGGGACGTCGGACCCTGGAACACCCGTGACGACTACTGGAACCCGTCCGCCGTACGCGAGAACTGGAAGAACCTGCCGCAGGGCCGGCCCGAGGCGCAGGCCGCCTACCAGTCCGGCTACAACGGTGGGCGGGACCAGTTCGGGCGTACCGTGCTCAACCCGGCCGGCATCGACCTGGCCGACGGCACCTTCTGGGACGGACTGCAACTCACCACAAACGCCTGGGTGGACGTCGCGTACCTGTGGACCGGCGGCGGGCCGCGTGCCGTGGTGGGTGACGGCCCGCTCAACATCCGCAGCGGGCCCGGCACGTCGTACGCGATCCGTGGCCTCGCCGCGCGGTTCGCCAACGTGCCGGTCCAGTGCTACGTCACCGGGCAGTCGGTCGCCGGCCCGTACCGCACCACCACCAGGTGGAACCGCCTGGCCGCCGGGCAGTACGTCAGCCACGCATACGTCTCCACCGTCTACGGCGGCACCGTACCGGTCTGCTGAGACGACCCCGCTTCGGAGGGCGCCGCGTCAGGGGCGCTCGTCGGGGCGGGCGGGACGTACCATGTCCTGGTAACGCGGGTGACTGGCCCCGTAGACGGCGTAGTTGAGCCGGGCGTGCGACAGGCTCAGGTCGCCGTTGGCGCCGCCCCGCACCGCGTCCGCGTCGGCATCGCTCTGGCCGTCGTCCGTCCAGAAGCAGACCGGGCAGGTCCCGCCGCCGGTCCGGGAGGCACAACAGGGACAGCCCACGGGAACTACGTGTTCACCCACCGGGGCAGCATTCCATAGTCGAATGTCACCCGGCCACCCGCAGGAGGTCACCCGGGCGCACCCCGAGGACGTCCACGGCCCGACCGCCGTTGACCGCGACCGCCACCAGGTCGGCCGAGTCCACGTACACCACCAGGGCCTGGTGCGGCGCGTCGCCGAACGTCCGTCCGTGTACCGCTGGGTGGGACGGCGTCGGCCCGGGCGGGCCGACCCGGACGGTGGCCGCGAGCGCCCCGAGCACCTCGCCCGGTGCGGCCAGCTGCACGTTGCCGAAGCGGTCGACGGTCAACACCTCGGCGGTGAAGCCGTCGGCGTCACGGGTCACGACCGGCGCTGGCAGCCGGACCAGTTCACCCGGGTCGACCGCCGGACCGGCCTCGACCAGTGACGCCCCGAGCGCCAGGCGTGCCGCCACCGGGGCGAAGACGTCCCGGCCGTGGAACGTGCCGGACACCCGTGCCGCCAGCCACCGTGGCTCGGTCAGCTCCACGGCGGCGCTGATTCCGCCGAGCGCGGTGGCCGCGTCGAGCAGCAACCCGTTGTCCGGGCCGACCAGCAGCCCTCCCGGGGTGGCCAGCGCGATGCCCCGTCGGGCGGTCCCCACCCCCGGATCGACCACCGCCACGTGCACGCCCACCGGCAGGTACGGCACGGTCTGCGCCAGCACGGCGGCGCCGCGCCGGACGTCCGCCGGCGGCACCAGGTGCGTCACGTCGATGACCCGGGCGGCGGGAGCGATCCGAGCGATCACCCCGTGGCAGGCGGCCACGAAGCCGTCGTCGAGGCCGTAGTCGGTGGTCAACGAGATCCACGGTGTGCCGGACACCCCCGCAGGCTAACGCCCCCACCCCCGCTCCCACCTCCGCCCACGCCCCCGCGCACACCCCCGTCCGCAGCAACCCGGCTGACCCGGGTGGCAGATAGCGGACAGCGTGCTGGCCGACCGGCCCCTCCCGCCACCCAGCGTGGTTGGGCAGACTTCGCCTGTGACACTTCGGAGCCTGCCCGCCGTCGGGGTCCTGCTGGTCGCCGCTGCCGTCGTCAGCGGCTGCGGCCGTGGTGACGACCCGGCGCCGTCGAGTGCCGCCCCCGGTGTTACGTCCTCGGCCGTCCAGGCCACCGATCTGCCGAGCGTGCCGAGCACCTCGGCGGGCCCGTCCCGCACCGACGGCGCCGCAGGGACCGGTCGAACGCCGGCCGGCCAGTCCGCCGCCGGTGGTGCTGCCCCAGCGTCCGGCGGGCGCTCCCAGCGCCCGGCAGGTCATCGACGCGTTCCAGGCCGCCGGCCTACGGGTCACGCACCCGAAGGACCGTTCGGTCGACTGTGGTCCGGACGGTCTCGGGCTGGGCTGCTCCGAGATCGTCACCACGGACGGCGTCACCGTCTTCGTGTTCCCCGACGAGACCAGCGCCGGCGACGTCGCCGAGACGTGGGGCGGCCAGTCCTACCGGCGGGGGGCCGTGGTGCTCAACTACCTCGACGCCAAGACTCCGGCAGCCGACCGCGTCCGCTACGAGAAGGTTCTCAACGGCCTCCGCTGAGGCTGCCTCGCGGCGCCGCTGCTCCCGCTGCCTCGCGGCGGCGCTGTCAATCGGGTGGCTGCGGCGGGGCACAACCTTGTGGCTGTGATGCCTGTGAGTCATCAAGATGACTCACAGGCATCAACGTCCCAGAGGTGGTCGCCGGTGCCTGGCAAGGCAGAGCTACCAGATCGCGTGTGGATGCCGCGCGAGAGCGGATCCGCCCCACCAGTGGTCGTCGCGCGGGAAAGCCCGCGAAGCGCGCGGCGGCCGGACGCGCGGTCGGCCAGGCGCGCAGGCAGGGGCTGAGCCACGCGCGCGCAGGCGGACCCTTCCTCGGGTTGAGCGGGCGGCAGGCGCAAGCCGCGCGGGTCGGGTCAGCCGCGTAGGCGTAGGCCGCGCGGGGTGGCCCGGAAGCCGGCGGCGGTCAGCGCGTCACGCAGTGGCGACGAGTGCACCGCCTCGCCGTCGGCCCGTTCGACCGACATCGCGCCCAACGCTCCGGAGTGGACGGCGTCGGCCAGCGCCTTACCGGCCGCCGCGAGCGTCTCGGTGTCGTCGGTGAAGGAGAGCAGGGTCCGGCCACCACGTTCCACGTACAGCACGAGGTCGCCGCCGACCTGCACCACCAGGGCGCCGGCCTTGCGGCCGGCCCGGTGCCCGGTCGCGGCGGTGGCCCCGTCGCCGGAGTCGACGACGCGGTCCGGCCAGGGAGCGCCGCACCGTACGGGTTGGCGGGATCGGTGGCCGCCAGGACGGTGGCCGGGCCACCCCGACCCCGCGCGCCGTCGGCCGGCTCGGCCAGGGCGCGGAGCCGGTCCACCGCGCCGGGCACGGCGAACTGTGCCGCGCCGAGGCCCTCGACGAAGTAGCCCCGGCGGGCCGCGCCACGCTCCTCAAGCGCCGACAGAACCGGATAGACCGCCGAGAACCCGCCGACCACCTGCTCGGCCATGACCGCGCCCCGGGTGACGACCCCGTGCCGTTCGAGCAGGACGTCGGCGAGGGCGGCGGCCCGCCTGGTCGGGTCGAGATCCCGGTCCGGAAGCCGCGACCAGCGGCCGGCGACGGTCGGTGGACCGCTGCGGCTGGGCAGCGCCACCCGGCCGGGCCGCCGGTAGCGGGTGCGCGGCGCGGACGGGCGCGACCGGTGCGCTCCACCCGCGCCGAGCACCGCCCGCAGCGGGGCGAGCGTGTCGTTGGTGAGGTGCCCGGCCCAGACCAGGTCCCAGATGGCACCGGTCAGCGCGGCATCGTCGGTGGCGCCGGCCCGGTCGGCCAGCGCGCGGAAGAACAGCGCCTGCCCGTCGCCGAGGGCGTCGAGCACCGCGTCGTGCAGCGGGGTACGCGTCAACGCCTCGTCGGGCGGCGGAAGCAGCAGCGGCGCGGAGTCCGCGTACGCCAGGGTGACCCAGCCGTCGCCTCCGGAGATCGCCCCGGATCCGGACCAGAGCACCTCCCCGCTGGCACACAGCTCGTCGAGCTGGGCGGGGGAGTAGTCGGCGACCCGGCCGGGCAACACCAGCCGCTCCAGCGCGGACGCGGGCACGGCGGCGCCCTGCAGCTGCTCCACCGTGGCGGCGAGCGCCTCCACCCCCCGAGCCGACGAGCCGACCTGCTGCCAGCGGGGCAGGAAGCTGGCGAGGGTCCGCGGTGGCACCGGCTCGATCTCCCGGCGCAGCGCCGCGAGCGAGCGGCGGCGCAGCATCCGCAACACCTCGGCGTCGCACCACTGCGCGCCGGCCGTGTCGGGCGTGAACTCGCCGGAGACGACGCGACCGGTGGCGGCCAGGCGGCGCAGCGTCTGCTCGACCACGAAGACGCCGAGCCCGAAGCGGGCCGCGCAGGTCGCGGCGGCGAACGGGCCGTGGGTGCGGGCGTACCGGGCCACCAGGTCGCCCAGCGGGTCGGCCACCGGGGCGAGGTACGCCTCGGCCACCCCGACGGGCAGCGCTACGCCGAGCGCGTCGCGCAGCCGGGCGGCGTCCTCGATGCCGACCCAGCGCTGCTCGCCGGCGATCCGTACCCGCAGCACCCGGCGGGCGGCCTCCAGCTCGCTCAGCCAGCCCTCCGGCACGCCCCGCTCGGTCAGCTCGACGTCACTGAGGTCGCCCAGCACCCGCAGAAGCTCGACCACGTCCTCCGCGTCGCGCGGGCGACGCTGCTCGGTGAGCCAGCGCAGTTGCCGGTCGGTCTCGGCGAGCACCTCCGGATCCAGCAGCTCGCGCAGGTCGACCCGGCCGAGCAGTTCACCGAGGAGCGTGGAGTCCAGGGCCAGGGCGGCGGCCCGGCGCTCGGCGAGGGGGGCGTCGCCCTCGTAGAGGAACGCGCCCACGTAGCCGAAGAGCAGCGACCGGGCGAACGGCGACGGCGCGCTGGTCTCGACCTCGACCAGGCGGACCTTGCGGGCCGCCAGGTCGCGCATCAGGTCGGCCAGCGCCGGTTGGTCGAACACGTCCTGGAGGCACTCGCGGGCGGCCTCCAGGGTGACCGGGAAGTCGGCGTACTCGCGGGCGACGTCGAGTAGTTGCGCGGCGCGCTGCCGCTGCTGCCACAGCGGCTGGCGGCGGCGTGGGTCGCGGCGGGGTAGCAGCAGCGACCGGGCGGCGCACTCCCGGAACCGGGCGGCGAAGAGCGCGGAGGTGCCGACCGACTCCTGCACGAGCTGGGCGATCTCGTCGGGCTCGAAGACGACCACGTCGGCGCCGGGTGGCTCGTCGGCGGTGTCCGGGAGGCGTACCACGATCCCGTCGTCGGAGGGCATGACCTGGGCGTCCACCCCGTACCGCTCGGCCAGCCGGCGGCCCACGGCGAGGGCCCAGGGCCCGTTGACCCGCGCGCCGAGGACGCTGTGCACGGCGAGTCGCCAGTCGCCCAGCTCGTCACGGAAGCGCTCGACCACGACGGTGCGGTCGTCGGGCAGGGAGCGGGTGGCCTCCCGCTGGTCGCGCAGGTAGGCCATCAGGTTGGTGGCGGCCCAGTCGTCCAGCCCACCCTCGCGCAGCGTGGCCAGCGCCGCCTCGTCGCTCTGGCGCAGCAGCGTGCGGACCCGCGCGCCGATGGCCCGGCCCAGTTCCACCGGGCGGCCGAGCTGGTCGCCCTTCCAGAACGGCATCCGCGCGGCCTGACCGGGCGCGGGGGAGACCAGCACCCGGTCGGGGGTGATCTCCTCGATGCGCCACGAGGACGAGCCGAGCAGGAAGACGTCGCCGACGCGCGACTCGTAGACCATCTCCTCGTCCAGCTCGCCGACGCGGGCGGCCCGCTCCGCACCGGCCAGGAAGACCCCGAACAGGCCCCGGTCGGGGATCGTGCCGCCGCTGGTCACCGCCAGCCGTTGCGCGCCGGGGCGACCGGTGAGCTGGTCGCTGGCCCGATCCCAGACCAGTCGGGGACGCAGCTCGGCGAACGCCGTGGACGGGTAGCGGCCGGAGAGCATGTCCAGCACGGCGTGCAGGGCCGAATCGGGAAGCTCCGCGAAGGGCGCGGCCCGCCGGACCAGCACCGCCAGGTCACCCACCTGCCACGGCTCCAGGGCCACCATCGCGACGATCTGCTGCGCCAGGACATCGAGGGGGTTACGCGGGTAGTGCAGCTCCTCGATCGCGCCGTCGGTCATCCGCTCGGCCACCACCGCGCAGGACAGCAGGTCGCCGCGGTGCTTGGGGAAGACCACACCCCGGGACACCGCGCCCACCTGGTGCCCGGCGCGCCCGACGCGTTGCAGGCCGGAGGCGACGCTCGGCGGGGCCTCGATCTGCACCACGAGGTCGACCGCGCCCATGTCGATGCCCAGCTCCAGGCTGGAGGTCGCCACCACCGCCGGGAGCTGGCCGGACTTGAGCGCCTCCTCGATGTGTTTGCGCTCCTCCCGCGAGACGCTGCCGTGGTGCGCGCGGGCGATCACCGGCGCGGCTCCGGCCGCCGCGCCGGACTGCGCCATCACCTCGGCCGGGGGCCGGTTGCGCGCCGGACCGGCCGGGCCACCCCACCGCTGCGCGCCGGTCGCCGGGCCGTCGTCGGCCGCCGGCTCGTCGCCCGACGACGACCCCGGGGGTACGACGATCGCGCCCTCGCCCGACGTGGAGGCGATCGCGGCGGTGGCCACCTCCTCGGCGGCCAGTTCGTTGAGCCGTGCGCACAGGCGCTCGGCGCTGCGGCGGGAGTTGGTGAAGACGATGGTGGAGCGGTGCTGTCCGATCAGCGAGAAGACCCGCTCCTCGACGGCCGGCCAGATCGAGGCCCGGCGCGGCCCGGGCCCGCCGAGGGCGTCCTCGGGTGGCTGCTCCTGCTCGTCGAGCCGGGTCATGTCCTCCACCGGCACCTGCACGCTGACCTCGATCGTCTTCGCCGTGGGCGGCTGCACGACATCGACCGGCCGGGCACCGCCGAGGAAGCGGGCGCAGGCGTCGATCGGCCGGACGGTGGCGGAGAGGCCGATCCGTTGCGCCGGCGTGGGCAGCAGCTCGTCGAGGCGTTCCAGGGAGAGGGCGAGGTGCGCCCCGCGCTTGCTGCCGGCCACCGCGTGGACCTCGTCGACGATCACCGTCTGGACGCCGCGCAACGAATCCCGGGCGGCCGAGGTCAGCAGCAGGAACAGTGACTCGGGTGTGGTGATGAGGATGTCGGGTGGGGTGCGGGCGAAGGCCCGTCGCTCGTCGGCCGGCGTGTCACCGGTGCGCATCCCGACGGTGATGTCGGGTGGCGGTACGCCGAGCCGGGTGGCCGCCTGCCGGATGCCGGCCAGCGGCGCGCGTAGGTTGCGTTCGACGTCGACGGCGAGGGCCTTGAGCGGGCTGACGTAGAGCACGCGGCACCGCTGGCGTGCCTCGGTCGGCGCGGGCTCGCGGGCCAGCCGGTCCAGCGACCAGAGGAAGGCCGCGAGCGTCTTGCCGGAGCCGGTGGGCGCCACGACCAGGGCGTTGCGGCCGGCCGAGACCGACTGCCAGGCGCCGGTCTGGGCGGCGGTGGGAGCGGCGAAGGCGGCCTCGAACCAGGCGCGGGTGGCGGGACCGAACCCGTCCAACACCTCGCTGTTACCCGCGTCTGCCCCGCTCACCGATCCATCGTGCCCCGCCGGTACGACAACGACGAACGACCCACGGTGGATCGTGCCGCGCTACGTGGAAATTGCGCCTGATGCACCTTTAATACGTTAAGTCTCACTTAACTGCTTGCTTGTGAGGAGCAACATAAAGTAACTTCACCCGCAACGCGAATCGGGTGGAGGGATCGGATGACCGGCGAGCCGCGACACGTCGAGCCCGGCACCGATGTGTTGATCCGCAAGGTCGACAGTCACCTCGCCACGCTCCGCGGCGGTCTGCACGGGCCCGAGCTGGAGCTCGCCGAGCGTCTCGCCGGCTGCCTGCGGGAGCTGGTCGTCTCCACCGCCCAGGCCAGCGCCGCCGACCGGGGTCAGGTCCGCGTCGCCGTGCACTACTTCGTGCTGCGCCGGGAGAGCCGGGGCCGGTTGCTCTCGATGCGGTCCCTCGCCGTGGCGGAGCGGGTCGTCGCCAAGGTCGCCCGCCAACTCGGTCGCGTCGACCTGCTGGCCGACCTGCGCCGAGGTCGCCAGGATATCGACGACGCGCTGCCCGTCGGCGACGCTCTTCTGCGCTGACCGCCGCCCTGGGCGACCGTGGCTGATCGCACATTGCGCCCCATAGCGGAGCAATTCCGGTAAAACCGCCCGTTGGGCGGGGATCTGGCGTCTGATCGCTGAAGACACCACCGCTGTACGGGTGTCGGCCACCTCGATCGGGAGCGCGAGTGCTGGTACTGCTCATCCTCCACTTCGTGGCGGCCCTCGTCGCACCGCTTCTCGTCCGGTGGTGGGGTCCGCGCGCGTGCTATCCGCTGGCGCTCGCGCCGGCCGCCGCGTTCGGCTGGGCGCTGGCCCGTACCCCGGCCGTCGCGCACGGCGGCGCGGTCGTCGAGACGTACCCGTGGATCGGGCAGTTGGGCCTCGACATCGCGCTGCGCGTCACCACGCTGTCCTGGCTCATGACCCTGCTGGTCGGCGGCGTCGGCGCGCTGGTGCTGGTCTACAGCGCCCGGTACTTCGACGCCGGCTCCCCCGGGATGGCCCAGGTCGCCGCCGTCCTGGTGGCCTTCGCCGGCGCGATGCTCGTCCTGGTGTTCGCCGACGACCTGCTGCTGCTCTACGTCGGCTGGGAGTTGACCACGATCTTCTCGTACCTGCTGATCGGGCACAGCACCGAACGCCGGGCCAGCCGCTGGGCGGCGGCGCAGGCGCTGACCGTCACCACGCTGGGCGGGCTCGCCATGCTGGTCGGGTTCATCCTGCTGGGCGAACACGCCGGGAGTTACCGCTGGTCCGAGATCGCCGCCCACCCGCTGCCCGGAGGTGGCTACCTCGTCACGGCGGTGCTGCTGATCCTGGCCGGGGCGCTGTCCAAGTCGGCGGTCCTCCCGTTCAGCTCTTGGCTGCCGGTCGCGATGGCGGCGCCCACCCCGGTCAGCGCGTACCTGCACGCGGCCGCCATGGTCAAGGCCGGCGTCTACCTGGTCGGGCTGCTCGCGCCGGTGCTCGCCACGGTGGGTCCGTGGCGACCGCTGGTCCTCATCGCCGGGGTGGCGACCATGCTCGTCGCCGGTTGGGCGGCGCTGCGACAGAACGACCTCAAGCTGCTGCTCGCGTACGGGACGGTCAGCCAGTTGGGCCTGCTGGTCGCGGTGACCGGCTCGGGCACACCGGACGCCGCGCTGGCCGGCACGGCGATGCTGCTGGCGCACGCCCTGTTCAAGGCGGCGCTGTTTCTGGTCGTCGGCGTCATCGACCACGGCGCCGGGACCCGTGACCTACGCGAGTTGTCCGGACTGCGCCGCTGGTCCCGGCCGTTGTTCGTGGTCGCGGTGCTGGCGGCGGCGTCGATGGCGGGCGTGCCGCCGCTCGTCGGGTTCGTCGCCAAGGAGGCGGTCTTCGCGGCGTTCACCAGCGATCCGGTGGTCCTCGCCGGGCTGGTCGCCGGAACGGTGCTCACCGTCGCGTACAGCGCCCGCTTCCTCTGGGGCGCGTTCGCCGACCGGCCGGGCGTCGAACCGGCACCACCCGCGCCGGTCGCCGCGTCGATGCTGCTCCCACCGGCGGTACTCGCCGTCGTCGGGCTGCTCGCCGGTCCCGCCGCCGGCGTGCTCGACGGTCTGCTGAGTCCGTACGCCGAGCTGCTGGGGACCCTCGACGCGCACCTGACGCTCTGGCCCGGACCCACCGCGGCGCTCGGTCTGTCCGTGTTGGCGCTTGCTGGCGGCATCCTGCTCTTCGCGCTGCGCGGGCCGCTCGCCCCCGCGCTGGCCCGGCTCCGGTCGCCGGTCGGCGGCAATCAGGGGTACGAGTGGGTCGTGGGCCGGTTCGACCGGTTCGCCATCGGGGTCACCGGCGCGACACAGCGCGGTTCCCTACCGCAGTACCTCGGCATCATTCTCGTCACCCTCGTACTGCTGCCCGGTGGGGCGATGCTCGTCGCCGCGCCGTGGCGGGCCCGACTCCCGCTCTGGGACAACCCGCTGCAACCGGTGGTCGTGGTGGTCATCGCGGTGGCCGCGCTGCTCGCGGTCGGCGCTCGTCGGCGGTTGACCGCGATGCTGCTGGTCGGCGTCACCGGCTACGGCACCGCCATGCTGTTCATCCTGCACGGCGCACCGGATCTGGCGCTCACCCAGTTCCTGGTGGAGACCGCGACCATCGCGGTGTTCGTGCTGGTGCTGCGCCGCCTGCCGCAGCGGTTCTCGGCCCGGCCGCTGCGCCGCAGCAGGTGGACGCGTCGCGCGATCGGCGTGGCGATGGGCGTGGTGGCGGGCGGGCTCGCGCTCGTCGCGGCCGGCGCCCGCCGCGCGCCGGACATCTCCACCGTCTTCCCGGCCCTCGCCGTGGGCGAGGGGTACGGCCGCAACGTGGTCAACGTGACCCTCGTCGACATCCGGGCCTGGGACACCATGGGGGAGGTGTCGGTGCTGGTGGTGGCCGCCACCGGGGTGGCCAGCCTGATCTTCGAGCGGTCCCGTACCGGGCCGAGGCCGCGCCGGCCGGAGTCCACCGAAGGGGCCGCCCCGCCGCAGCGGCCCGTCTGGTTACGGGGTGGCCCGACCCTCTACGAGGAGCAGCGCTCGATCGTCCTGGAGGTGATCACCCGACTGATCTTCCACACGGTGGTGCTGTTCTCGCTGTTCCTGCTCTTCTCCGGGCACAACGCGCCGGGCGGCGGATTCTCGGGCGGCCTGGTGGCCGGGCTCGCGCTGGTCGTCCGCTACCTGGCCGGCGGCAGGTACGAGCTGACCGACGCCGCCCCGGTGGGCGCCGGACTGATCCTCGGCGCGGGGTTGGCCCTGGCGGTGGGTACGGGCGCGGTGGCGCTGCTGGCTGGTGGATCGGTGCTGCAGAGCGCGAAGCTCGACGTGTCGCTGCCGCTGGTCGGCGACGTCCACCTGGTCACGTCGCTCTTCTTCGACATCGGCGTGTACCTGATCGTGATCGGGTTGCTGCTGGACATCCTGCGCAGTCTCGGCGCCGAGGTGGACAGGCACATCGAGGCCACCGGTACGGAGAGCGGCGGTCTGGCCATCGACAAGGGCGGCCGGCCGTGAGCGCGAGGAGTGAGCCGGGTTTGCGAGCCCCGCAGTCGCGAACAGGGGCGCGACGATGACGGCGGGTGGCGCTGGGCCCACGTTGGTGCTGGTGCTCGCCGTCGCGGCGCTCGTCGGGTGCGGGGTGGTCCTGCTGCTGGAGCGCAGTCTCACCCGGATCCTGCTCGGCGTCATCCTGCTCGGCAACGGCGTCAACCTACTGATCCTGCTGGGTGGCCGATCGGGTGGCGCTCCCGTCGTGGGCACCGGTCCCGTCGATCGGATGAGTGACCCGCTGGCGCAGGCAATGGTGCTGACCGCGATCGTGATCACGTTCGGGTTCACCGCGTTCCTGCTCGCCGTGGCGTACCGGAGCTGGTATCTCACCGGCGACGACGAGGTGCCCGACGACCTGGAGGACCGCCAGATCATCCGTCGCGCGGAGGACCACGGGGTGGGCGCGGTCGACCGTGGCGGTGAGGGTCCGAACGGCGATCCGGAGCAGGTCGATCCGGAGCCGGCCCGCCGCCGACTCCGACGTGGCCAGCAGGACGACGCGTCGTGAGCCGGCTCCTGCCCCTGCCGGTGGTGGTGCCGCTGCTCGGCGCGGCGCTGACCCTGCTGCTGGCCGACCGGCCCCGGGTGCAGCGTACGGTCAGCGTGCTCTGCCTGGCGGTGACGTTCACCGTCGCGCTGGTGCTGCTGGTGCAGGCGTACCGGCACGGGCCGGTGGTGCTCGCGGTCGGTGGGTGGCCGCCACCGGTCGGCATCGTGCTGGTGGCCGACCAGTTGGCCGCGCTGATGCTGGTGGTGTCCTCGGCGGTGACCCTGTGCGTGCTGGTGTACTCGATCGGCCAGGGTCGCAGCGAGACCAGCGAGAGCGCGCCGGTGGTCATCTTCCACCCGACCTACCTGGTGCTCACCGCGGGCGTCACCAACGCGTTCCTCGCGGGCGACCTGTTCAACCTGTTCGTCGGCTTCGAGATCCTGCTGGCGGCCAGCTTCGTGCTGATCACGCTGGGCGGCACCGAGACGCGCATCCGCACCGGATCGACGTACGTGGTGGTCAGCGTCCTCTCCTCGATGATCTTCCTGACCGGGGTGGGGCTGGTGTACGCGGCCACCGGCACGCTCAACATGGCGCAGCTCGCCCAGCGTCTCGACGACCTGCCGGACAACGTCCGCGTGACCCTGCAACTGATGCTGCTGCTCGCGTTCGCGATCAAGGCCGCGGTCTTTCCGCTGTCGGCCTGGCTGCCGGACAGCTATCCCACCGCTCCGGCCCCGGTGACCGCCGTGTTCGCGGGGCTGCTCACCAAGGTGGGCGTGTACGCGATCATCCGTACCGAGACGTTGCTCTTCCCGGGTGGCCAGGTCGACGACCTGCTCATGGTCGTCGCCGGCCTGACGATGGTGGTCGGCATCCTCGGTGCCGTGGCGCAGTCGGACATGAAGCGGCTGTTCTCGTTCACCCTGGTCAGCCACATCGGCTACATGATCTTCGGGGTGGCGTTGAGCACCGCGGCCGGGCTCGCCGGGGCGATCTTCTACGTGGTGCACCACATCACCATCCAGACGACCCTGTTCCTGGTCGCCGGGTTGGTCGAGGAGCGCGCCGGCAGCACCGACCTGCGTCGTCTCGGCGGACTGGCCCGGGTGGCGCCCCTGCTGGGCGTCCTCTTCTTCGTCCCGGCGATGAACCTCGCCGGGGTGCCCCCGTTCTCCGGGTTCCTCGGCAAGCTCGGTCTGCTCCAGGCCGGGGTGGCGGCCGGCGGGGCGCTGCCCGCGACGCTGGTGGCCGCCGGGACGCTCACCAGCCTGCTCACCCTGTACGTGGCCTCCCGGGTGTGGAACATCGCGTTCTGGCGGGCGCCCCGGATCGCCACCGACGAACCGACCGTCCGGCTGCCCGCCCTGACGGTCGGCGCGACCGTCGCACTGGTCGCGCTGGGAGTGTCGCTGACCGTGCTGGCGGGCCCCCTGTTCGACGTCACCGCCGACGCGGCCACCGACCTGCTCTCGCGTACGCCGTACGTGCGCGCTGTCCTGCCCGGCGGCGTGCCGTGACGGGCCCGCGCGGCGCATCCCCGACGGACGCCGCCGGCGGAGGTCGGCTCGGGCGGTGGCGGGACCAGACGCTGGCGCTGGGCTGGCTGGTGCTCGTCTGGAACCTGCTCTGGGGTGAGATCAACCTGGCGAACATCATCGGTGGCCTGTTGGTGGGCGGCGCGGTCCTGCTGTTCTTCCCCCTGCCGGCGGTCACCTTCGGCGGGCGGCTGCGCCCGGGGGCGCTGCTGGCGTTCGCCGGTCGGTTCGTCGTCCAATTGGTCACCGCGAGCCTGCACATCGCCCGGATCGCCGTGCAACCCGGCTACCGGCCCCGTGGCGCGATCATCGCCGTCCCGTTGCGGGTGCGTACGGACCTGAACCTGGCGCTCACCGCCGAGGCGGTCTCGCTGGTGCCCGGGACGCTGATCCTCAAGGTGGATCGCGAGCCCGGGGTGCTCTACCTGCACGTGCTGGACACCCACGGCCCGGCGGACCTGGCGCTGGCCCGGGACCGCACCCTCGAGGTCGAACGACGCATCGTCCGGGCGGTGGGCACCGCGGACGAACTGCGCCGCGTGGAACCCGGTCGCGCCGAGAAGGGAATCGCCCAATGATCACGTTCCTGGCCGTCGTCCTCACCGTCCTGCTGTCGGTGACCACGCTGCTCGTGCTGATCCGGCTCTACCGGGGGCCCTCGCTGCTGGACCGGGTGATCGCGGCGGACATGCTGCTCGCCACCATGGTCGGCGCGGTGGGCGCGGAGGCGGCGGTCAACCGGCACGCCACCACGCTGCCCGTGCTGGTGGTGCTGTCCCTGCTCGGCTTCGTGGGCTCGGTCTCGCTGGTCCGCTTCGCCGTCCGGGAGCCCTCCTGATGTCGGGCGTGCTCGCGACGATCGCCGACTGGCTCGGTGCCGTCTGCCTGGTCGCCGGCGCGCTGCTGGCGCTGTGCGCCGGCATCGGTGTGCTGCGCTTCCCGGACGCCCTGTCCCGGATGCACGCGGCCACCAAGCCCCAGGTGCTCGGCGTGCTCCTGCTGCTGCTCGGGATCGCGCTGCGGCTGCGGTCCCGGTCCGACCTCGGCATGATCCTGTTGGTCGGGGTCTTCCAGTTGGCCACCGCCCCGGTCGCCGCGCAGATGATCGCCCGGGCCGCGTACCGGTCCGGCCGGCTCGACCGGGGCCTGCTCGACGCCGACGAGTTGGCCGGGACCGAGTCGACCGGTGGGGGCGGCGACAGCCGGTCGCGGCCGGGCTGAACAGGACGTTCGACTCCTTCGGCCCACCCTCAGCGGAGTTCCAGGCAACGCCGATAAAATGACGGCATGATCGACTCCTCTGCCCAGGAGGGCAGCAGTAGCCAGCCGGGTCGTGCCCGGCATATCCCCGTCCCGACGACCCCGGGAGCCCTGAGCGTCCCGTGTTGATCGTCGTCGGTCTTCTTCTCATCATCGTGCTCACCGCCGCCACCGGTTACTTCGTGGCACAGGAGTTCGGCTACGTCGCCGTCGACCGGGGCAAGCTGCGCCAGCTCGCCGACGACGGCGACCAGGCCGCCGCGCGGGCCCTCGCCGTCACCAGCCGGCTCTCCTTCATGCTCTCCGGCGCGCAACTCGGCATCACCGTCACCGCGCTGCTGGTCGGTTACGTCGCCGAGCCGTACCTCGGTGGCGGCCTCGCCGACCTGCTCGGCGTCGCCGGCGTCAGCGAGTCCGTGAGCCTGCCGCTGTCGGTGGCGCTGGCCCTGGTCATCGCCACCGTCGTGCAGATGGTCCTCGGCGAGCTGGCGCCCAAGAACCTCGCCATCGCCCGGGCCGTACCGCTGGCCCGGGCGCTGAGCCGGTCCACGCTCTTCTACCTGGCCATCGCCGGTCCGGTGATCCGGCTCTTCGACCGGGCGTCGGTCCGGCTGCTGCGCCGGGTCGGCATCGAGCCGATCGAGGAGCTGCCCAGCGGCGCGACCCCCGCCGACCTGGAACAGATCATCGCCGAGTCACGCGAGGAGGGCAGCCTGGACGCCGAGATGTCCACGCTGCTCGACCGGGGGCTCGACTTTCGTGAGCTGACCGCCGGAGAGGCCATGGTGCCCCGGGTCGACGTGCACACCGTCCGGGGGCACGAGCCGGTGAGCCGGGTGGTCGAGCTGCTGGACACCGGCCACTCCCGCTTCCCGGTCCGTGGCGCCGAGGGCGTCGACGACCTGCTCGGCATCGTGGGCATCGCCGACGTGCTCGGCGTACCCCCCGCCGAACGGGCCACCACCCCGGTCAGCGCGGTGGCCGGCCCGCCGCTGCTCGTACCGGAGACCCTGCCCCTGCCCACGGTGCTGGACCGCCTGCGCTCCGGGCACCGGCAGATGGCCTGCGTGGTCGACGAGTACGGCGGTTTCGCCGGCGTGATCACCCTGGAGGACATCGCCGAGGAGCTGGTCGGTCCGATCCGGGACGAGGACGACCCGCCGGAGCGGGCGCCCGCCCGACAGGACGACGGCTCCTGGGTGGTGCCGGCCCGCTGGCGGATCGACGAGGTCGCCGACAGCACCGGCATCGCGCTGCCCGAGGCCCCGGAGTACGACACGCTCTCCGGGCTGGTCATGCGGGAGCTGGGCCGGGTGCCGGAGGTCGGCGACCGGCTGGAGATCAGCCTGCTGCCCGAGGGCGTCGAGGCCGACGAGGGCGAGGCGGAGCCCCGGGCGCTGGTCGAGGTGCTGGCCGTGGACCGGCACGTCGCCGACTCGGTACGGCTGCAACTCAGCGACCGTGGCGAGCGGCGCGAGGTGTCCGCATGAGCCCCGGCATCGCGTTGATCAGCTCCGGCGTCCTGCTGGGGCTGAACGGGTTCTTCGTGGCCGCCGAGTTCGCCCTGGTGGCCAGCAAGCGGTACCGGTTGGAGCAGGCGGCGGCCACCGGTGGCCGGGCGGCACGGGCCGCGCTGGACGGCGTCCGCGAGTTGTCGCTGATGCTGGCCGGTGCGCAGCTCGGCATCACCCTGTGCACCCTGGGGCTCGGCGCGCTGGCCGAGCCGGCGATCGAGCACCTGGTCAGCCCGCTGCTGCACGCGGTGGGGCTGCCCGACGCGGCCAGCCACGTCATCGCCCTGGTCTTCGCCCTCGGGTTGGTGACCTTCCTGCACCTGGTGGTGGGGGAGATGGCACCGAAGTCGTGGGCGATCACCGACGCCGAACGGTCGGCGACGCTGCTCGCGCTACCGTTCCGGGCCTTCGCCCGGGTGTCCCGGCCGGTGCTGTCCGCGCTGAACGCGCTGGCCAACGCGATCCTGCGGCTGGTCGGGGTCCACCAGCAGGACCAGTTGGCCCAGGTGCACGGCCCGGACGAGCTGCGGATCCTGCTGGAACAGTCCCGCGAGCACGGGCTGCTCGGCGCGGAGCAGCATCAACTGCTCACCAGCATGCTCGAGTTGCAGGGCACATCGGTGGCGCAGGTGATGGAGCCGTTCGCCACCATGGTCACGGTCCGTCGTGACGACCCGGCCGAGCGGATCGAGCAGGTCAGCCGGGACAGCGGCCGGTCACGGCTGGCGGTGCTGGACGCGGGCGGCGACGTCTGCGGTCTGGTGCACGTCCGGGAGGCGGTACGGGCGGTCACCACCGGCCGGGCCGCCATGGCCGGTGAGCTGATGACACCGGCGTTCACCCTGCCGGCGACGTCCTCGGTCACCGAGGCGGTGGCCGCGATGCGCGCCCGGCAGTCGCAGCTCGCGCTGGTCCGCAACGGCGGCGGCCCGGCCCGCCCGATCGGCTTCGTCGCCCTGGAGGACCTGTTGGAGGAGGTCATCGGCGAGTTCGACGACGAGACCGACACGGTGCCGCGCGGCCGCCGACTCCGCTAGGACCGCACTTTCCGGAAGTTCCGGGTGATCCCTCGCTGGGTCGGCGACAGTTGAGGTGACCTGGCGGGGGGCGCGCGATGCGGTTGACGGGGGTGTCTCGGGAGTCCGGCTGGACCGGGCTGTCCGTACAGACCACGCTTGGAAACCCGAGCACCCGTCCGGGCCTGCGCCTGCCCGGGCGGGTGACTCTCGCCGCCGGCCCGGACGACGTGCTCGTACGCCACATCCGGCTCGGCCTGGTCACGACGGTCGAGCCGGACGACCCGGCGGCCCCGCGACGCCTCATGCAGTTCTTCCAGCTGCCGATCGCCGGGCGGTTCGTGGTCCCGGCGGGCCGCCGCCGGGCGGTCGACTTCGCGTTGCCGCTGCCGTGGGAGACCCCGGTGACCACCTTCGGCGGGGTGCCGCTGCTGAGTCTGCGGATGGGTCTGCGCACCGAGGTGTCCGTCGATCCGGACCTCGACCAGGGCGCGATGGTGCCGGTCTTCGTGCACCCGGTCCCCACCCAGCAGCACGTGCTGGCGGCGCTGGACACGCTGGGCTTCTCGATCCGCCAGGC
The DNA here is from genome assembly GCF_050942905.1 of Micromonospora sp. CA-246542. Taxonomy (NCBI): domain Bacteria; kingdom Bacillati; phylum Actinomycetota; class Actinomycetes; order Micromonosporales; family Micromonosporaceae; genus Micromonospora; species Micromonospora sp. CA-246542. The sequence continues at coordinate 1,689,042 of NZ_CP192040.1, forward strand.
CGGACTGGTGGAGGGCGGTCTGCCCGGGGTGGAGCACGCTCTACCGCTGCACCAGCGGTGGGGCTACTGGGTGGGGCCGCTCTACGCCGGCCCGATCACCGAGCTGGAACTGATCTTCGTGACGAACTCGGCGGGCCTCGAGGTGATCACCTGGATGGACCGGAAGCTGTCCCTGGCCGGGATCACCCACCAGAGCATCAGCCGGTTCCGCGTCTGGCACGCCGACGCCGGGCAGCGGGACTGGGTCGCCACCGTGGACGGCTGGCTGCGCCACGCCATCAACCGCCACGCGGCGGCCGCCGCCCACGCCGACTGGTCCGCCCAGATCGGCCACTCCGCCCACGTCAGCCGCCATCCCGACAGGCACATCCAACCCGGCTACGGCCTGGGCGGCACCGCAGGAGGGGCCGGGGTCGGCGGCGGCTCCGGCGGAGGCGACGGCACCTGACCCCGCACCGACCTTGCCCCGCCCGCCCCCGCCCGCCCCGCCCCGCCCCGCCCCGCGATCTTGCACTTTCTGTTGTCGCAAAACGGGTTGAGAGGTGCAAAACGACAGCAGAAAGTGCAAGATCGCGGCGACTTCGGCGCGGAGAGCTACGGCAAGGCGCGGAAGGCCGCGGGCGTGGCGGGGCGGGGTCAGCCCGCGCTGGCGGTGGCTAGTTTGAGGCTGAAGGCCAGGAAGAGCGTTGCCACCGCCGTGGTGCCGCCCACCGCGAGGCGACGGCGGCGGCGGAACTGGGCCGCCAGGAACGTCCCCGCGAAGATCAACGCGGTCAGGTAGAGCGCGCTGGTGACCTGCGCGATCAGGCCGAGCAGCAGGAACGATAGCGCCGGCCAGGCGTACCCGGGGTCGACGAACTGGATGAAGAACGAGATGAAGAAGAGGATCGCCTTCGGGTTCAGCAGGCTGATCACCAGCGCCTTGCGGAAGGGGCTGCGCAGCTGCGCCGGCTCCGCGGCGTCGATGAGCCGCGGCGTGGTCGGATCGTTGCGGTCGCGCCAGCGCCGCCAGGCGCCGCGCAGCATGGTCAGCCCGACATAACCGAGGTACGCCGCACCGGCGTACTTGATCACCAGGAACAGCGGTGGGTACGCCTTGAGCAGCGACGCCACCCCGGCGGCGGAGAGGACCATCAGCACCCCGTCGCCGACGAACACCCCGCCCGCCGCCCGGTAGCCGGCCCCCACGCCCCGCTTGGCGGCGGTGGAGAGCACGAAGAGCGAGTTCGGCCCGGGCAGCAGGATGATGGCCACGGTGCCCAGCACGTACGTCCAGATGTCGGTGATCCCCAGCACGCCCGCCATCATCACGCCGCCGGTGTCGTCCGGCGAAGTCTTTTCCGCAGCGTGGCCTGTGCGTTCGGCCACTCGTCGACGGTCATCGCGTACTGCACCGTGTCCCGCAACGAGCCGTCCGGACGCTGGCGGTGCATCCGCAGCACCCCCTCCCGGGTCGCGCCGAGCCGTTCGATGGCCGCCTGGGAGCGTGCGTTGCGGATGTCGGTGTGCCAGGCCACCCGTACCGCGCCCAGCTCGTCGAAGGCCCGGCCGAGCAGCAGCAGCTTGGCCTCGGTGTTGATCCCGGTACGCCACCACGGGCGGCCGAGGAAGGTGTGCCCGATCGCCACCGACCGCCGTTCCGGGTCGATCTCGTAGTACGACGTGCTGCCGACCACCGTTCCGGTCGCCGCGCAGCGCTGCACCCAGGGCACCCGTTCGCCGCTCTGTTGAGCGGCCAGCGCGGCGGCGATCACCGCGGCGGTCCCGGCCGGCTCGGTGGGCCGCGGAACTGTCAGGTGCCGCCAGACGTCGTCGTCGGCGGTGGCGGCGTGCAGGTCGTCGGCGTGTGCCAGGTCCAGCGGTTCCAGTCGGACGTGCTCGCCGCTCAGCGTCGCCGGGTCGTGCCAGGGCGTACGGATCGTCCGCAGGTACGCCGGCAGCGGCGCGGTGACCCCGGCGGCGGGCTCTGGTAGCCCGGCGGTCGTCCGCAGCGGCAGGACGCCGGCCCAGTGCGGCAGGTGCAGGTCGGCCTCGTCCTCGCGGACGCCGCCGGTGCGCGATCGGACGGACACCTCGCGCAGCGGCAGCGCCAGCACCGCGGTCTCGGCCAGCTCGCGCCGGTTCGGCGGGCGACTGGCCGTGCTGCGGCCCGCGCCGACCTTCTCGACGAGCGCGGTGAGCATGGCGCTCTTCTCGGTGGCGTCGGTGACCAGTCGGGCGGTGCCGTGTGCGACCACCGAGCGGTAGTTGGCGCTGTGGTGGAACTGGGAGCGGGCGTACACCAACCCGTCGAGCAGCGTGACCGCGACGCAGACGGCCAGCCCGTCGCCCCGGGCGGCGAGCAGGGGGCGACTGCCGGTGGAGCCGTGCAGGTAGAGGGTGTCACCGACGCGGACGTGCAGGGTGGGCAGTACGCGGGGCTCGCCGTCCACGGTGAAGCCGAGCGCGCAGTGGTACGCCTCGTCGAGGACGGCGTGCGCCGCCTCGCGGTCGTAGCTCATCCGCTCGCGGGAACGGGTGGCGGTGGTCCGGGCGGTGGGTGGGTACATGCGCGCCCCTTTGTGCTAGTACAATCTCTTGTTTGTGTCAGCACGCTATCAGTTCACCGGGACGACGGCCGCCACGATTTCGGCCAGCATCGAATCGGGCATCCGTACCGGCGCTCTGCCACCCGGGGCGGCCCTGCCACCGGTCCGGGCCCTCGCCGCCGACCTCGCCGTCAGCCCGGCGACCGTCGCCCGCGCCTACCAGGAGCTGCGCCAGCGCGGCGTGCTCACCACCGCCGGCCGGCACGGCACCCGCGTCCGCCCACGCCCACCGGTGGCCGCCCGTCGCTCCGCGCTGCGCCCCGCGCCCCTGCCCGGCGCGCGTGACCTGTCCCGGGGCGAGCCCGACCCCCGGCTGCTGCCCCCGATCGGTCCGCACCTCGCCGCGCTCGCCGCCGACGCCGGCCCGCCGATCGGCTACTCGCAGGCCGGGGTGCTCCCGGAACTGGCCGAGCTGGCCCGCGCCCGGCTGCGCGCCGACGGCGTACCCGCCGACGACCTGACCCTCACCGGTGGCGCGCTGGACGGCATCGAACGCCTCCTCGGCGCCCACCTGCGCCCCGGCGACGCGGTCGCGGTGGAGGACCCCGGTTGGGCCAACCTGCTCGACCTGGTCGCCGCCCTCGGGCTGCGCCCGATCGGCGTACCGGTGGACGACGAGGGGCCGCTCACGGCCGGGGTGGCGGCCGCGCTGACCGCTGGCGCGCGGGCGCTGGTGGTCACCAGCCGCGCCCAGAACCCGACCGGCGCGGCCGTCTCCGCCGCCCGCGCCGAGGAGCTGCGCGCGCTGCTCGCCGGGCGGCGGGACCTGCTGCTCATCGAGGACGACCACGCCGCCGAACTGGCCCGCGTACCCCTGCACCCGCTCGCCGGCACGACCGCGAGCTGGGCCTTCGTGCGGTCGGTGAGCAAACCCTTCGGCCCGGACCTGCGACTGGCGGTGCTGGCCGGCGACGAGACCACCGTGGCCCGGGTGACCGGCCGGACGCGGGTCGGCGCGGGCTGGGTGTCCACCGTGCTGCAACGGCTGGTGCTGGCCCTGTGGCGGGACCCGGCGGTCGACGACCTGGTGGGCCGTGCGGCGCAGAGCTACGAGCTGCGACGCGCGGGTCTGGTGGCCGCGCTCGCCGAGCACGGCCTGACCGCCCACGGCCGCAGCGGCATCAACGTCTGGCTGCCGGTGCCGGACGAGACCAGCGTGGTCACCGCGTTACGTGACGCGGGCTGGGTGGTGGCGCCCGGCGCGCTCTACCGGATCGCCGCGCCGCCCGCCGTGCGCGTCACCGTCAGTTCCCTGGCCGTGGAGGACCTGACGCCCCTGGCCGCCGCCCTGGCCCGCGCCACCCGGCCCGATCCACCGTTCGGGTTCGCCACCTGACCCGTGCCGACCTCCGCGGGAGGTTTGCCGGGTCCGTGGTGGGTATGCGCGCCGGTGGAGGTGGCTGACATGGCTTCAGGCGGCAATCGAGGGCTCTGGATCGGGGTCGCGGTCGCGGTCATCGTGATCATCATCGTGCTGATCGCGCTCGCGTCGTGTGGTGGCGGCGGCGGTGGGGGCGGGTACTGACGGGGGACCGTCGGATCTCCCCTGGGGCGTATCCGGCAGGGCCGGCCGAACAGGTATATAACAGTCGGCATGGCCGAGCAGACCGACGCCGCCCCCGGCGCCCAACGGTTCATCCCTCCCGATGCCGACACCATCGACGGGTTGCGGGCGGCCTCGGGCGGCTGTCGTGGCTGCGAGCTGTACCGGGACGCCACGCAGACCGTCTTCGGGCGGGGTGACGAGAGCGCCCGCGTGGTGCTCGTGGGCGAGCAGCCCGGCGACATGGAGGACCAGAAGGGTCTGCCCTTCGTCGGTCCCGCCGGTCGGCTGCTGCGCCGGGCCGTCGACGACGCCGGCCTCGACCCGGCCGCGCTGTACCTCACGAACGCTGTGAAGCACTTTCGTTTTGAGGCGCGCGGCAAGCGGCGCATCCACCAGACGCCGGACCAGATCCACATCGCCGCCTGCCGCCCCTGGCTGGTCGCCGAGTTCGCCCGGCTCGACCCGGCGGTCGTGGTGGTGCTCGGCGCCACCGCCGCCAAGGCGCTGCTCGGCCCATCCTTCCGGGTGACGAGGCAGCGCGGCGAACTGCTGCCCTGGCCCGCGTCGGCCCAGCACCCGGAGGACTTCCAGCGGGTCCCGGTGGACCGCTCCGGCGCGGTGGCCGACGCTCCGCCGACCCGGCTGCTGGCGACCATCCACCCGTCCGCGGTGCTGCGCGCCGACGACCAGGACGCTGCGTACGAGGGGCTGGTCGCCGACCTCACCGTCGCCGCCCGCGCCCTCGCCGGATAGCCGCGCGGCGTCGTCGCGCCCGTTCGCCTCGGGCGGGGCGTCAGCCGGCGGTGTCGGAGTAGACCTCGACGTCGTAGAGCAACTGGACGTTGCGGCGGCCGTTCGTGACGCCGACGAAGACCGGCTCCCCAGCCGGGGTCCGGCCCTGCCGCCACGCCTGTTCCCGGGCCGCCTCCCGCGACTCGTGATGGCTCCTGCCCTCCTGGTGCAGTTGCAGGACGCGCCGAGCGGTGCTCCGGTCGGTGTCGACGTGGACTCGCAGAAGAGGCATGAGGGGACCTCCGTGCGGGAGCCGATGTACGGGTGTTCAGCTAGCTTACCGACGTTAAGTTTCCTGTCCACCGTATTAGGGTGACGGCATGACAGAACGCCGTTCGCCATCGTCGGTGTGGCTACGCCCGGAGCCCTCCCGGACGCAGCGCCGGCCACCACTGACGATCGACCGGATCGTGGGCGCGGCGGTCGACCTGCTCGACGAGCACGGCATCGACGGCCTCACGATGCGCAGCCTCGCCCAGCGCCTCACCGTGACGGCGACCGCCCTGTACTGGCACGTGCGGACCAAGGACGACGTGCTGGACCTGGCGATGGACCAGATCTTCGGCGACGTGCCGATCCCCGACGCGACCGAGGACTGGCCAGGGGACGTCCGCGTTCTCGTCCGAGGTTGGCGCTCCGCGATGCTCCGGCATCCCTGGGCTGCGGGCCTGGTCGGGCGTCCGATGCTCGGCCCCAACGTGTTGGCCCGCACCGAGTTCCTCCAGGCGGCGCTGGTGCGCGGCGGCTGCCGTGGCCGCCACCTCGCGGTGGCCACGCGGACACTGGCCAACTACGTCATCGGCGCCTCGCTCACCGAAGCCACGTGGCACAGGAGCGCCGACCCGGACGCGCGGGCCGCCGCCCGCGACCATGTCACCGCACACGCCGACGCCTACCCGACCCTCAACGCCTCCGGCCACCTCGACGACTCCCGGTGGGGCGACGACCTGCTGTTCGAGGAGGGCCTGGACGGCGTTCTCCGCTCGGTGGCGCGGCACCCACCGTCCTGAGGATCTCCACGGTATTCACAAGACCGGATACCTACTGGAAACCGCGTTGCGTGAACGGTGTAACACGCCCTCCACAGACTCACGTGAGTCGATCTTGTAGGGGAGGCGTTCATGAGTGATCAGACGCAGTCGACGGTGAGCCGGCGTGGATTCCTGCGCGCGGTCGGGGTCAGCGGCGGGGCCGGCGCGATGCTCGCCACGATGGGCGCCATGGGTCTCGCGCCCAGCGCCGCCGCGTCACCGACCCCGGCCTTCCGGGCGCCGGAACCGTCCGACTTCACGCTGTCCGGGCGGCCGGGCGCCAGCGTCGTCGTGCTGGGCGGCGGCATCGCGGGGCTGACCGCCGCGTACGAGCTGGGCAAGGCGGGTTACCACTGCACGGTCCTGGAGGCGCGGCACCGCGTCGGCGGACGGAACCTGACCATCCGTGGCGGCGACGTCGAGACCGACCTCGACGGCCACACCCAGCGGGCCGGCTTCTCCGACGGCGTCTACTTCAACGCCGGGCCGGGCCGGATCGCACAGTGGATGGTCACCATGGACTACTGCCGGGAGCTGGGCGTACCCGTCGAGGTCTTCACCAACCAGAACGCCGACGCCTGGATCTACAACGAGTCCGCCGGGATGACCGAGCCGGTCCGCTACCGCACTGCCAAGGCCGACGTCTACGGCTACGTCTCGGAGATGCTCGCGAAGGCCACCGACCAGGGCGCGCTCGACGCGCGACTCACCACTGAGGACCGGGAGCGGCTGCTGTCGTTCCTGCAGAGCTTCGGCGCGATCGGCGGGCGTGCCAGCGACTGGGCGTACACCGGGACCAGCCGACGCGGCTTCTCCACGTACCCCGGCGCGGGTAACGACGTCGGCAGCCTGCTCGGTGCGCCGCCGGCGCTGTCCGACGTCTTCGCCAGCAACGTGGGCCGGTACTTCTCCTTCGAGTTCGGCTACGACCAGGCGATGCTGATGTTCCAGCCGGTCGGCGGGATGGACCAGATCCCCCGTGCCCTCGCCAAGGCCGTGGGCGGGCACCGGATCCGCCTCAACGCCGAGGTGACCGGAGTGACGGACCGGGGCAGCCGGGTCGAGGTCACCTACCGCCAGGGCGGCCGGCTGTCGCAGATCACCGCCGACTACTGCGTGGCCGCGCTGCCACCGCACCTGATGGCCCGGGTGCCGCACAACCTCGGCGTCGACGTGACCGCCGCCCTGGCCGACTTCCCCGTCACCGCCGCCGGCAAGATCGGTCTGGAGTACCGCAGCCGCTGGTGGGAGACCGACCAGCGGATCTACGGCGGCATCACCGAGACCGACCTGGACCTGTCGCACATCTGGTACCCGTCCTACGGCTTCCACGGCAAACGGGGCCTGGTCGTCGGCTACTACAACACCGGGGCGAACGCCCGGGCCTACAGTGGGCTCACCCCCGAGCTGCGCCAGGAGCGGGCGGTCAGCCAGGGCGTGAAGATCCACGGCGACAAGTACCGCAGCGAGCTGGTCACCTCGTACTCGCACGCCTGGGACCGGACCCGCTACATCGAGGGCGCCTGGACCTCGCCCCGGTACGGCACCGCCGGATACGACCTGCTGCTCCAGCCGGCCGGCCGGGTCTACTTCGCCGGGGACTGGCTCAGTCACGAGGTGGCCTGGCAGCACGGCGCGTTCGTGGCGGCCCGCGCGGCGGTGTCGTCCCTGCACCAGCGGGTGATGACCGCCTGACCGACGGACCCGCGCGAAGATCGACGCCGCGAAGATCGACGCGGCGAAGATCCGCGCAACATCGGGGAAACTGCTGCTTCCCGGCGCGCCGAGACAGCAACTTTCCTGAAGTTGCGCGGATCTTGCGCCCGGCCGGGCGGGCGGCCGGGCGGGCGGGCGGCCGGGCGGGCGGGGCGCGACGGGAGGGCACGGCGGGGCGGCCCGGCCGGGCGGCCGGGTGGCGGGGCGGGATCGGGCAGCACGGCGGGGCGTCGGGGTTCGGGGCGGGTGCGCGAGGATGGGGGCGTCCCCGTCTCGAGGAGCGCCGATGGCCACCGACCTGACCGAGCCGCGTACCGCCGCCCGACTCGACGTCGCGCCGATTCAGCGGCGCACCATGCGGCTGCTCTTCACCACCCAGATCATCGGCGGCATCGGCGTGACCATCGGCATCTCCGTCGGCGCGCTGCTCGCCGACCGGGTGGCCGGCACCGCGCTGGCCGGCATCGCGCAGAGCGCCGGGGTGGTCGGGGCGGCGCTGCTCGCCGTCCCGGTCACCCGGATCATGGCCCGGCACGGTCGGCGGCCGGGTCTGGTGCTGGCGTACACGGTGGGCGCCGTCGGTGGCGTCCTCGTGGTGTTGGCGGCGGCCACCCACTCGGTGCCGCTGCTCCTTCTCGGCATGCTGCTGTTCGGTGGCGGCACCGCCGCCAACCTCCAGGCCCGCTACACCGCCGTGGACCTCGCCGAGCCGGCCCGTCGAGGTCGCCAGCTCTCGCTGATCGTCTGGGCCACCACCATCGGCGCGGTGGCCGCGCCGAACTTCGCCGCCCTGGCCGACCGGGTGACCACCGGCTGGGGGCTGCCCGCGCTGGCCGGCCCGTTCGCGTTCAGCGCGGCGGCGTTCGTGCTGGCTGCCGTCGTACTCCTCGGCCTGTTGCGGCCCGACCCGCTGCTCACCGCGCGGCGACTCGCGGCGGCCGACGCCGCATCCGTGCCCGACGGTCCCGGGCCGGTCGCCGCCGTGCCGCCGGGCGGTGCGGTGGCGGCGACCGCCCCCACCGCCGGGACCGCCGGGTCGCCGGCGGGCGGTGGCGTCGGGCCGGCCGCCGCGCCGGTCGGCGCCCGCGCGCCGCGCGGCGCCGGGATGCGGGCGGCCTGGTCGGTGGTACGCGCTCAGCCCGCCGCCCGGCTCGGGATCGCCGCGGTGGCGGTGGGTCACCTGGTGATGGTGGCGGTGATGGCGATGACCCCGGTGCGGCTCGGTGAGTCGCACGCCGACGCCGACGTGCTGCGGCTGGTCGGGATCGTGCTGAGTCTGCACATCGCCGGCATGTACGCGTTCTCCCCGGTCGTCGGCTGGCTCACCGACCGGCTCGGCCGGCGGGCGGTGATCCTGGGCGGGGTCGGACTGCTGTTGGCCGCCTGCGCGGTGGCCGGCACCGCCGGGCACCACACGCCTCGGCTCTCGGTCGGTCTCGTCCTGCTCGGGCTGGGCTGGTCGGGGACGATGGTGGCCGGCTCGACGCTGCTCTCCGAGTCGGTGTCGGCCGATGTGCGGCCGAGCGTCCAGGGATTCTCAGACATGATCATGGGGCTGGCGGGCGCGAGTGCCGCGGTGCTCAGCGGGTTTGTCATGCAGGTGGCCGGTTATCCCGTGCTCACCCTGCTCGCGGCGGTCGCGACCGTGCCCCTGGTGGCGCTAGCGTTGCGCCCGGCGCCGACCGGGGCGCCGGATGAGGAGGGTTGATCACGTGCGGCTGACCGACTTCTGGGCGCGGTTGGAGGAGGCGTTCGGGCCGGGCTACGCGGCCAGCATCGCCCGGGATCAGGTGCTGTCCCAGCTTGGCGGCCGGACCATCGAGCAGGCGTTGTCGGCGGGGGAGCGGACGAACGTGGTGTGGCGGGCGGTCTGCGCCACGTATCCCGACCGCGTGCCCGCGCGACTACGCTGAGCAGCCTTTTCGTCGGTTCCGCGTGTCGCTTGTCGAGTCGTACACCTGTTCGGCTATTGTCCACAGCGGGGTGCTCGTCCACAGCTCGCGGCCCGTCGGCTGGTTTTCTGTCGGACCTAGCGCCTAGCGTGTCCGCGTGACGCGAAGCTCAGCAAAGACGCCGGCGAAGGCAGGGGTGGCAACCATGGCAGCAGGGCCTGACCGGGAGAAGGCACTCGACCTTGCTCTCGCTCAGATCGACAAGCAATTCGGCAAGGGCTCGGTGATGCGGCTGGGGGAGCGGCCGGTCATCCAGACCGCGGTGATCCCGACCGGCTCCATCGCGCTCGACGTGGCGCTCGGTGTGGGCGGCCTGCCGCGTGGCCGGGTGGTCGAGGTCTACGGTCCCGAGTCCAGCGGTAAGACCACGGTGGCTCTGCACGCGGTGGCCAACGCCCAGCGGGCCGGGGGCATCGCCGCCTTCATCGACGCCGAGCACGCGCTCGACCCGGAGTACGCGAAGGCCCTGGGCGTCGACACCGACGCGATGCTGGTCTCCCAACCGGACACCGGCGAGCAGGCGCTGGAGATCGCGGACATGCTGATCCGCTCCGGCGCTCTGGACATCATCGTGATCGACTCCGTGGCGGCCCTGGTGCCCCGCGCCGAGATCGAGGGCGAGATGGGCGACAGCCACGTGGGCCTCCAGGCCCGGCTGATGAGCCAGGCGCTGCGCAAGATCACCGGTGTGCTCAGCAACACCGGCACCACGGCGATCTTCATCAACCAGCTGCGCGAGAAGATCGGCGTGATGTTCGGCAGCCCGGAGACCACCACCGGTGGTCGGGCGCTGAAGTTCTACGCCTCGGTCCGGCTCGACGTGCGCCGCATCGAGAGCCTCAAGGACGGCACCGACGTGGTCGGTAACCGCACCCGGGTCAAGGTCGTGAAGAACAAGGTGGCTGCGCCGTTCAAGCAGGCCGAGTTCGACATCATGTACGGCAAGGGCATCTCGCGCGAGGGCTCGCTGATCGACGTCGGCGTGGAGCAGGCGATCATCCGTAAGTCCGGCGCGTGGTACACGTACGACGGTGACCAGCTCGGCCAGGGCAAGGAGAAGGCCCGGGAGTTCCTGAAGGAGAACCCGGACGTGGCCGCCGAGATCGAGAAGAAGATCCTGGAGAAGCTCGGCGTCGGGGTCGGCGCGGGCGACGCCGCCGGTGGCCCGGAGCTGCCGCCGGTCGACTTCTGACCGGTCGCTGACCGATGGCAGGACGACGCGCCCGTACGGGGCGGGGCTGGGATGCCAGTCCGCCCCGTACGGGCGACGACGCCGCTCCGCCGCGTCCCCGCCGGGGCGGCCGGCGGGCCGAGTCGCCGGCCGACGAGCAGGCGTCCACACCGCGCGACGAGTCCGAGCTGGCTCGCGAGATCTGCCTGCGCCAACTCGCCGTACGACCGCGTACCCGCGCCGAGCTGGCCGGGGCGCTGGCCAAGCGGGGCATCTCCGAGGAGGTGTCGGCCGACGTGCTCGACCGGTACGACGAGGTCGGCATCATCGACGACGCCGCGTTCGCCCGAGCCTGGGTGTCGAGTCGACACTCCGGGCGCGGTCTCGCGCGCCGGGCGCTCGCCAACGAGCTGCGCCGCAAGGGCGTGGACGGCGAGGTGGCCACCGAGGCGTTGGGCGAGTTGGACGAGGAGACCGAGGCGGAGACCGCCCGTGCCCTCGTGGAGCGCAAACTGCGTACCGCCCGGGGTGAGCCGGACGCGGTCTTCCGCCGGCTGGTGGGCATGCTGGCCCGCAAGGGTTACCCGCCCGGCGTGGCCATCCGGGCGGTGAAGGACGCGCTCGCCGCGCAGAGCGCCGAGGCGGCCGAGTTCGCCGAGCAGATCGACGCCGACGCCTTGGCCGACGCCGAGGGCGAGCTGGAGCGGGACAGCCGCCCGATCGACTGAGCGCCACGCGCCGGGTGCGGTAGGGGTGTGACCCGATGCTGAAAGCCTGCGGTCGACCCTGCGCTGACCCAGGGACGGGTCCGACGGGCCGGCGTCGGGTCGCAGGCGTCACATCGAAGGGCCGTCGGCGGGCCTGTGCGGTCGCTGAACAGGCACGACGGTCGAATCGAGGCGTCGGCTCGCCGTCTTTGTCCCGCCGTGTCCGACACGACATCAGCTTTGCGTGACGCTACAACTTCTCTCCGTTCGGGGGGTTTGATCATGAGTCCTTGACCAGACCGCCCTCGGAGACCTAGCCTCGCCATACAGGCTCACATTGCCCGACCATTGCAGGCTAAGCGCACAACATAGATCTCGTAACAGAACAGCATCACTTTGGCCGGCTCCACGGCCTTTGGCGGCAGTTCCGGACTGGCCGGTCCGGGACGCCGCGACAACTGCACCCGGTCGCCGACGATGCCCGAGGGCACCGCCGGCGGAGAGAGCTATCTGCGGCCAGCCGCTCCGGTCGGGCGTCCACAGCCGCAGGAGTGTGCCCTGGGCACAGTCGCTGCGGTCATGACGTTCAGGGGAGGCGGCCATGGCGGGGCGGCGGCACAGGCGCACGGATGGACCTCGCGGGGTTCCGGCATGAACGCCCTCGACGTGGTGCTCCTCGCGGCCGTCCTGATCCTCGCGGTGGTCGTGGTCGCGGCGGTGCTGGTCGGCATCCGGGCGCTGCGCCGGATCGGCTCGACGCCCGCCCCGGAGGATCCCGCCTTCATCGCCGAGAAGGACCGTCAGGAGCAGTCCCTGGCTGCCCTGCGCGACGCGGCCGACCAGGCGAACAGCACGATCGACGTGGCGAAGTCCGCCGCCTCCGCGGCCCGTGCCGAAGCGGCGGCGGCCAAGGCCGAGGCGAAGGCGGCGCGGGCCGAGGCCCGACGGGTGCTCGACGACGCCCGCGCCGAGGCGGACACCGTGCTGGAACGGGCGCACAAGCAGGCCGAGGCCGACGCCGAGCAGCTCCGCACCACCGCGCGCCGCAGCGGCGAGCGGGAGGTCGCGGTGCTCGCCGCCACGACCCGCGAACAGGCCGCCGAGGTGGAGCGGCGGGCGGCCCGGATGGACGAGCGGGAGCGGCTGCACACCGAGGAGGTGGAGCGGTTCGCCGAGCGGGAGCGGCAGCTCACGGCGGCGGGCGCCGCCCTGGCCGCCCGCGAGTCCGCGCTCGCCCAACGCGAGACCGAGCTGGCCGAGGCCGAGGAGTTGCGCCGCCGGGAGTTGGAGCGGGTGGCCGGCCTCACCGCCGAGTCCGCCCGGCTGGAGCTGATCGAGGCGATTGAGACGTCCGCCAAGCGGGAGGCGGCGCTCCTGGTGCGCGACATCGAGTCCGACGCGCGCAACACCGCCGATCAACGGGCCCGGCACATCGTGGTGGACGCGATCCAGCGGGTCGCCAGCGAACAGACCGCGGAGAGCGTGGTGAGCGTCCTGCACCTGCCCGGGGACGAGATGAAGGGCCGCATCATCGGTCGCGAGGGCCGCAACATCCGGGCCTTCGAGTCGGTCACCGGCGTCAACCTGATCATCGACGACACTCCCGAGGCGGTGCTGCTCTCCTGCTTCGACCCGGTGCGCCGCGAGGTCGGCCGGCTCACGCTCGAGAAGCTCGTGCTGGACGGGCGGATCCACCCGCACCGGATCGAGGAGGTCTACGACCTGGCCCGCCAGGAGGTGGAGCAGCTCTGCCTGCGCGCCGCCGAGGACGCCCTGGTCGAGGTGGGCATCACCGAGATCCACCCGGAGTTGGTGACCCTGCTGGGCCGGCTGCGCTACCGCACGTCGTACGGCCAGAACGTGCTCAAGCACCTCGTGGAGACCGCGCACATCGCCGGCATCATGGCCGCCGAGCTGCGGCTGGACGTGCCCACCATCAAGCGGTCGGCCTTCCTGCACGACATCGGCAAGGCGCTCACCCACGAGGTCGAGGGCAGCCACGCCATCATCGGCGCCGACCTGGCCCGCAAGTACGGCGAGCACGAGGACGTGGTGCACGCCATCGAGGCGCACCACAACGAGGTGCCGCCACAGACCATCGAGGCCGTCCTCACCCAGGCGTCCGACGCCTGCTCCGGTGGTCGGCCGGGCGCGCGGCGGGAGAGCCTTGAGGCGTACGTCAAGCGGCTGGAGCGGATCGAGGAGATCGCGGCCGGCAAGCTCGGCGTGGACAAGGTCTTCGCCATGCAGGCCGGCCGGGAGATCCGGGTGATGGTCAAGCCGGACGACGTCGACGACATCGGCGCTGCCGTGCTGGCCCGTGACGTGGCCAAGCAGATCGAGGAGGAGCTGACCTACCCGGGTCAGATCCGGGTCACCGTGGTCCGCGAGTCCCGGGTCACCGAGATCGCGCGCTGACCCTCCAACACGCGACGGGCGGGTGGCCTCGGCCACCCGCCCGTCGTTCGTGCTGGTTCCGGTCAGATCATCCGGGCCGAGTCCGCGCCCGCGTCCTGGGCGGGCAGCACCTTCGCCGCCGTGCGCGGCGCCCGGCCCATCCGCTTCTGCAACCACCAGGCCAGAATCGACAGCGCCCCGCAGATGGCGATGTAGACGGCCGCCACGATCAGGTACGTCGGCACGTACGGCAGCCCGAACGGCAACCGGCCGCCGATCTGCTTCCCGGCGAACAGCAGCTCGGGGTACGTGATGATGAAGCCCAGCGCGGTGTCCTTGAGCAGCACGACGAGCTGGCTGACGATCGCCGGGAGCATCGACCGGACGGCCTGCGGCAGCAGGATCAGCCGCAGCACCTGGTTCTTGCGCAAGCCGATCGCGTACGCGCCCTCGGTCTGCCCGTACGGCACCGCGTTGATGCCGGCCCGGAAGATCTCCGCGAGCACCGAGCCGTTGTAGAGCATCAGTCCGATGACCAGCGCCCACAGCTTGTCGATCGACCAGCCGTACTGCAGCGGCACGTAGTAGCCGAAGAAGATCAGGATCAGCAGCGGGATCGCGCGGAACAGCTCCACCACGAAGGTCGACGGGGCCCGAAGGATCCACTTGTCGCTGAGGCGGCCGCTGGCAAAGATCGCGCCGAACAGCAGCGCCAGGACCGCGGCGATGCCGGCGGCCTTCAGCGTGGCCCACAGACCGCCGAGCAGCTCGCGTTGCACCGAGGCGTACTGGAACTGTTCCCACTTGCGGGCCTCGAACTGCCCGGTGTCGGCGAACTTGTAGCCGATGTAGGCGACCAGCGCGATGATGCCGGCGGTGGCGACGACGCCCAGGATCGCGTTGCGCCGCTTGGCGCGGGGACCGGGTAGGTCGTAGAGAATCGACGCCTGGCTCAACTCAACCACCCTCCGTTCGCGACTGCGGGGCTCGCAAGCTCACTCCTCGCGCTCACCACGCACCTTCTGTTCGCGACTGCGGGGCTCGCAAGCTCACTCCTCGCGCTCACCGCGCACCTTCCGTTCGCCGTAGCCGGGGTCACCGCGCCACCCGCCACTTGCGTTCGAGGAACCGTTGCAGGGCCACCAGCGGCAGGATCAGGATCAGGAAGCCGATGGTGATCCAGAGCAGGACGGCGAACTGCGGCTCGCCCCGCTCGGCCATGTACGCGGGGATCGCGCCCGCTTCCAGCACCGAGAAGCCGGCGGCGATCGTGGTGTTCTTCAGCATGGCGATGAACACGCTCACCATCGGCGGGACCATCGCGCGCAGCGCCTGCGGCAGCACGATGAGCGTGAGTACCTGACCGAAGGTCATGCCCAGCGCGCGGGCCGCCTCGGCCTGCCCGGCGGCGACCGTGTTGACGCCGGAGCGGATCACCTCGCAGACGAACGCGGAGGTGTAGACGGTCAGCGCGATGGCGGCGCTGGGGAAGTAGTCGATGTTGACGTCGAGCTTCGGCACCGCGAACACGAGGAACGCGAAGACCAGCGTCAGCGGGGTGTTGCGCACCAGGTTGACGTACGTGGCGCCGAACGCGCGCAGCGCCGGCACCGGCGAGACCCGCATCGCGCCGAGCAGCGTGCCGAGGACGAGGCTGCCGACCGCGGCGATCAGGAAAAGTTTGACGGTGTTGGTGAACCCGTCGACGAACAGTTGCCCGTTGTCCGTCAGTACGCGGAAGAACTCGCCCATGCCTCGCTCTCAGTCCCTCTCCACGGGCGCCGGACGGGGACGAACCCCGCCCGGCGCCGCTACTCGTGTCGAGCCGGGTCGATCAGTACCGCTCGACCTTCGGCGGGGTGCCGGCCGAGCCGGAGAGGCCGAGCGTGCCGTCGTAGATCTTCTGCCAGGTGCCGTTGGTGAAGGCGGCTTCGATCTGGTCGTTGACGTAGTCGCGCAGCGCCTTGTCGTCCTTCGGCAGGCCGATGCCGTACTTCTCGGTGCTGAACGGCTGGCCGACGACCTTCAGCTCGTCCGGGTTCTGCGCCGCGTAACCCTTGAGGATCGCGTCGTCGGTGGTGACGGCGTCGACCTTCTTGTCCAGCAGCTGCGAGACGCACTCCGAGTAGGTCTTGAACTCGACGATGTTGTTCGCCTCGGTCAGACCCTCGTCGCGGACCCTCTGGATCGGCGTCGAGCCGGTGGCCGAGCAGACCTTCTTGCCCTTGATGGTGTCCTTGCCGGTGATCGACGACTCGTCCTTGCGGACCAGCAGGTCCTGACCGGCGACGAAGTACGGGCCGGCGAAGGAGATGTCGTTCTTGCGCTTGTCGGTGATCGAGTAGGTGCCGACGTAGTAGTCGACCTCACCACCCTTGATCGCGGTCTCCCGGTTGGCCGACGCGATCTCCTTGTACTGGATCTTCGCGGGGTCGATGCCGAGCGTGCTCGCGACGTACTGGGCGATTTCGATGTCGAAGCCGCACCGCTTGCCCTGGGCGTCCTTGTAGCCGAGGTTCGGCTGGTCGAACTTGACCCCGACCGAGACCGTGCCGGCCGTCTTGATCTTCTCGAAGGTCGGGCTGCCGGCGACGGCAGCGTCCGTCTTCGGGGTGAAGGTCGCGCCGGAGCTCTTGCAGGTGTCGCCCTGGGCGGCGCCGGAGGCGTTTCCACCGGCGCTCGGCGTCGGCTCACCCTCCTTGCCGCAGGCCGCGGCGGACAGGGCGAGGGAGGCCATCATGGCGACCGCCGCCACGCGCGTCATACGCATACTCTTCTCCTTCTTCGACGGAGCCCGCCCTTGTGCGGCGCGCTCCACTACGGACGCCTAGTGCGTGAGGATCTTGGAGAGGAAGTCCTTGGCCCGGTCGCTGCGCGGGTTCGCGAAGAACTCCGCGGGTGGGGCGTCCTCGACCAGTTGGCCGTCGGCCATGAAGATGACCCGGTTGGCGGCGTGCCGCGCGAAGCCCATCTCGTGGGTGACCACGACCATGGTCATGCCGTCGCGCGCCAGCGAGGTCATCACGTCCAGCACCTCGCCGACCATCTCCGGGTCGAGGGCGCTGGTGGGCTCGTCGAACAGCATCGCCTTGGGCTGCATGGCCAGGGCCCGGGCGATGGCCGCCCGCTGCTGCTGGCCACCGGAGAGCTGGGCGGGGAACTTGTCCGCCTGGTTGGCGATACCGACCCGGTCGAGCAGGGCCAGACCGCGTTCGCGGGCCACGGCGGGCTTCTCCTTGCGGACCTTGACCGGCCCGAGGGTGACGTTCTCCAGGATGGTCTTGTGGGCGAAGAGGTTGAAGGACTGGAACACCATGCCCACCTCGCTGCGCAGTCGGGCGAGGGGCTTGCCCTCGGCCGGCAGCGGCTGACCGTCGAAGGTGATGGTGCCGGAGTTGATCGGTTCCAGTCTGTTGATGGCGCGGCACAGCGTCGACTTGCCGGAGCCGGACGGGCCGATGACCACGACCACCTCGCCCCGACCCACCGACAGCGAGACGTCGTCAAGCACGTGCAGCGGTCCGAACCACTTGTTGACCGCGTCCAGCACGATGAGCGGTTCGCCCGTCGTCACGTCGTCCACCGTCCCTGTCGTCTCCCCGGATCGGGGTCGGTCGACCCCCGGTTGGGCAACTGTAGGCGGCGTGATGTGGCAGAACGCAACCCAGTTGGTCACGGAGCGGTAACACCGGTCACGATCGGCTACGGGGGTCCGGTTTCGGTCACCCGTGGGCCGCGACGGTGGCGGTGGCACGGCGTTGCCGAGATCATGGGGGGATGACGGAACCCGTACGGCTGACCCGTTACGCGCGCGGCGGCGGCTGCGCCTGCAAGATCCCGCCGGGTGAGTTGGAGGCCATGGTGGCCGGTCTCGGCCCGGCCACCGGCACCGCCGAGCTGCTGGTCGGCCTGGACCACGGCGACGACGCCGCGGTGGTCCGGCTGGACGAGCGCACGGGCCTGGTCAGCACCGCGGACTTCTTCACCCCGGTCGTCGACGACGCGTACGACTGGGGCCGCATCGCCGCGGCCAACGCGCTGTCCGACGTGTACGCGATGGGCGGCACCCCGCTGGTAGCGCTGAACCTGCTCTGCTGGCCGCGGGACGTGCTGCCGCTGGAACTGGCGCGGGAGGTGCTGCGCGGCGGCCAGGACGTGGCCCGGGAGGCGGACTGTCACCTGGCCGGCGGGCACAGCGTGGACGACGACGGTCCGAAGTACGGCCTCGCGGTCACCGGCACCGTACGCCCGGAGGAGCTGATCACTCTGGACGCGGGCCGGGCCGGGATACCGCTGTCCCTGACCAAGCCGCTCGGTGTGGGTGTGCTGAACACCCGGCACAAGTCCACCGGCGAGAGCTTCCCGGAGGCGGTCGCCTCGATGAGCGCGCTGAACCGGGACGCGGCCCGCGCCGCGGTCGCCGCCGGTATCCGGTGTGGCACCGACGTGACCGGGTTCGGCCTGCTGGGGCACGCCTCGAAGCTGGCCCGTGCCAGCCGGCTGACGGTGGCCATCGACACGGCGCGGGTGCCGTACCTGGCGGGCGCGCGCGAGGCGCTGCGTGACGGGTACGTCAGTGGCGGGAGCCGCCGCAACCTGGAGTGGGTCACCCCGTGGACGGACTTCGGCGCGGCCGACGAGGGGGAGCGGCTGCTGCTGGCCGATGCGCAGACGTCCGGCGGTCTGCTGGTCGCGGGCGAGCTGCCGGGCGCGCCGGTGGTGGGTGAGCTGCTGCCCCGCGGGGAGCACCTGGTCGTCCTGCGCTGACGCGCGGCCGATGGAACCGCTGCCGATGGTGCCGGGACACGCTGGCCCGGTGGTTCGGTCGGCGCACGATACCCGATAAACTGTCACCTTCCCGCTACTCCGAGCAATGCCGCTCAGGGAAATTTTGCCCGGAATGGTCACAGACCGGTAACTTGCCCCCGGCTGGGGTCAAATGCCCCCCACCATCGTCAGTAAGGCCCGATCCGGAGGCCGGTGGGACGAACGCAGCGAGGAGGCGGAATGACCGAGCTGTGGAACTGGAGAATCGACCGGGTACGACCCGTGGAGGTCTACCCGGCGCTGGCCGAGGCGCTCGGTCGGGTGGTGATGCCGCTGGCCGCGGCGGACCCGGCGCGACTGCCGGCGTACGCGGTGGTGTGTGACGTCTGGCAGGCGCCGGGCGAGTTTCCGACGGTGATCGACTGCTACGGGGTGCCCGAACGGCTCTCCGAGCACGCCAGCATCGCCGCGTTGGCCCGGCTGCTGGGCCGCGACTGCCTGTTGCGGGACGACACGCTCGACGCCACCCGGCATCTGCTCGTCGCACCGGACGGCACGGTCCGCCCGGTGCACTTCGACGTCCGGGACACCGACGACGGCGAGGTGCTCAGCAAGCAGCGGCTCTGCTCGCTGGGCGACCCGGGCTGCCGGGGCTGGTCGCAGTGTCACCGCTCCCGCTGGGCGCCCGACACCGTCGCACCGGTCCTCGCCGCGGCCTGACCCGCTACCGACGGGCCGGCCGCGCACGCCGAGCCGGCCGGGTCGCTCAAGCCCGACCGGCCGGCCGGTCACGCCGAAGCCGGCCGGGTGCGTCGGGACGTCAGGCGGGTCCGGTGGCGGCGGTGGCCGGCCGATCGGCAGTGCCCGATCCCCGTACGACCAGGTGGTCGAGCAGGGTGCGGGTGGCTTCGGTCACGGCGGCCACGGCGGCCTCGAAGGCGGCGGCGTTGTGCGCGGCGGGCGCCCGGAAGCCGGAGATCTTGCGGACGTACTGCAACGCCGCCGCCTCGATGTCCGCGTCGGTCACCTGCGGGGTGAACGGCTCCCGCAACGTCTTGATGCTTCGGCACATGTCGGGTGCTCCTCGGTTCGGGGTGATCCGGTCGACCCGGATACGCTGTCCTGGTCATGACTACCGCAGCGGCGGGCAGCCCGCGCACCTACCAGGTGCGCACCTACGGCTGCCAGATGAACGTGCACGACTCCGAGCGCATCTCCGGCCTGCTCGAACAGGCCGGCTACGTGCGCGCGCCCCAGGCCGACGACACCCCGGACATCGTCGTCTTCAACACCTGCGCGGTGCGGGAGAACGCCGACAACCGGCTCTACGGCAACCTCGGTCATCTGCGCCCCGTGAAGGACAAGCACCCGGGGATGCAGATCGCCGTCGGTGGTTGCCTGGCGCAGAAGGACCGTGGCGAGATCGTCCGCAAGGCGCCCTGGGTGGACGTGGTCTTCGGCACGCACAACATCGGCGCGCTTCCGGTCCTGCTCGAACGGGCCCGGCACAACGCCGCCGCCGAGGTGGAGATCCTGGAGTCGCTGGACGTCTTTCCGTCCACGCTGCCGACCCGCCGCGAGTCCACGTACGCCGGCTGGGTCTCGATCTCGGTGGGCTGCAACAACACCTGCACGTTCTGCATCGTGCCCTCCCTGCGCGGCAAGGAGAAGGACCGCCGCCCCGGCGACATCCTCTCCGAGGTGCGCGCCCTCGTCGACGAGGGCGTGCTGGAGGTGACGCTGCTCGGGCAGAACGTCAACTCGTACGGCGTCGAGTTCGGCGACCGGTACGCGTTCGGCAAGCTGCTGCGCGCGACCGGGGCAATCGACGGCCTGGAGCGGGTCCGGTTCACCAGCCCGCACCCGAAGGACTTCACCGACGACGTGATCGCCGCGATGGCCGAGACCCCGAACGTGTGCCACTCGCTGCACATGCCGTTGCAGTCCGGCTCCGACGACGTGCTGAAGGCGATGCGCCGGTCGTACCGCTCCGAGCGGTACCTGGGCATCATCGAGAAGGTCCGGGCGGCGATGCCGGACGCGGCGATCACCACCGACATCATCGTCGGCTTCCCGGGCGAGACCGAGGCCGACTTCCAGCGCACGCTGGACGTGGTGCGCGAGGCCCGGTTCTCGTCGGCCTTCACCTTCCAGTACTCCAAGCGCCCCGGCACCCCCGCCGCGACCATGGACGGCCAACTGCCCAAGCAGGTCGTGCAGGAGCGTTACGAGCGGCTGATCGCCTGCGTCGAGGAGATCACCTGGGCGGAGAACAAGCGCCTGGTTGGGGAGACCGTCGAGGTGCTGGTCGCGGTCGGCGAGGGCCGCAAGGACGAACGGACCGGACGCCTTTCCGGCCGGGCCCGCGACGGTCGTCTCGTGCACTTCGACGCCGGCAGCTTCGCCGGGTCGATCCGGCCCGGCGACATCGTGCACACCGAGATCACGTACGCGGCGCCGCACCACCTCAACGCCGACGGCGCGCCCCTGTCGCACCGCCGGACCCGGGCCGGTGACGCAGCCGAGGCCGGCCGCTCCCCGCGTACCCCCGGGGTGTTGCTTGGCCTGCCCACGGTCGGCGCACCGGCCGCGATGCCCGCGCCGACGACCGGCTGCGCCGCCCACTGACCCCGGTCGGGGCCCGCCGGCACGGCGGACCCCGACCGAGCCACGGTCAGACCGTGATGCGACCGGCGCCGGCGCCGCCCGTCACGATGGATTTGACGTTGCTCGCGGTGTCCAGTTGGTACGAGTACGGGATGCTGGCGACGCTGCCACCGGTCTGGCCGGCGGGCGAGTTGACGAAGTGGTTGTTCCGGGCGACCAGCCGGCCCGGTCCGGAGTCGGCCTCGCCGAGGTGGTACGTGTCGGGGACGTTCTCGAAGTAGTTGCCCTCGACGAGCACGCCCGCGTTCTCGGTGGAGGCCACGCCGTAGCCGGTGTTGGCCCGGTAGTAGTTGTTGTAGACGTGCACCGGGTTGCCGAAGCGCACCCGGGGGTTGCGCTGCTTGCTGCCGTCGAACCAGTTGTGGTGGTACGTCACGCGCAGGTGCCCGGTGTCCTGGGCGCCGTTGTCGTCGCTGTGCCCGAGCAGCATCGTCTTGTCGTGGTTGAAGACCCGGTTCCACGACACCGTCACGAAGTCCGAGCCGCGCTTGATGTCGACCGCGCCGTCGTACCCGTTGCTGAAGGTGTTGTGGTCGATCCAGATGTTGGTGGCCGACTCCTGCACGTTGATCGCGTCGTCGTTCCAGTCCCGGAAGGTCAGGTTCCGGATGATGACGTTGCGGTCACCGCTGACGTTGAGCCCGCAGCCGACGATCGTCGCGCCGGAGTTGCCGAGGATGGTCTTGTTGGACCGCACCCGCAGCATGCCCGAGCAGGAGATGGTGCCGGACACCCGGATCACCGCCGACCCGGTCGCGTTCAGCGCGCTGGTCAGCGCCGAGGCGTTCGTGACGGTGGTCGCCGGTGCGCCGCCACCGCCGGTGGTGCCGCCGTTCTGGGTGGCCCAGCCGACCAGGCCGGTCTGCGGCGGAACGCTCGGCGGCGGATCGCTGGGGATCGGCGGCGTGGTGGGCGGGTTGGTGGGCGTGCCCGGGGTGGTCGGTGGGGCGGTGGTCGGGGTGGTGGTGCCACCGGTGCAGGCCACGTTGTTCAGGGTGAAGCTGGTCGGCGCCGGGTTGCTGGAGTTGTTCCAACCCGCGTTGAAGCCGAACGAAGCGCTGCCGTTGGTGCCCAGGTTGCCGTTGTAGTCGACGTTGGCGGCGGAGACCTGGCTGCCGCTCTGCGTGACGGTGGCCCCCCACGCCTGGCTGACCTGCTGGCCGGCCCCGTACGACCAGCGCAGCGTCCACCCGGAGACCGGGTCGCCGAGGTTGGTGACCGTGACGTTGCCGGTGAACCCGCCCGGCCACTGGCTGGCGACGGAGTAGGCGACCTGACAGCCGGCTGCCGCCTGGGCCGACACGGCCGTCAGGAGACCGCCGGTGACCAGCGCGGCGGTCGCGGCGGCGGTGGTGGCGAGCAGCGTCGTACGACGCTGTGCTGTGCGCATGCTGCTTCCCTTCGATGAGGCGGACACACTGTCGCGACGCCCATGCCCGTGGGCGGCGAGGTGGGCCGGGATCTCAGGTCCCGGGGGTCCGCCGGTGCGGTTCGGTGCGGAGAGCGGCTCCCGCGCTCGCGCCGGCCGCGACGGAGGCAAGCGCTTTCCCGATGGAAACATAGAAGCACCTGGATGTAAATGCTCCGTGCGGCCCCGGGGCACGGTCGCCTCCACCTCGCCGTGCGCTCACGTTGGTGCACGCCCGGCCCGAGGTGGCCGACGCCCTCGGCGTGGGCGCCGACCACCTCGGTTGCTCAGCAGCTCGCGCCGTTGAGCTTCACGGTCGCCGGGGCGCTGGCCGTACCGTTGGCGGTGAAGCCCACGGTGACCGAGGCGCCCGCCGCCAGAGACGGCGCGTGGCTGGGCGCGGCGGCCGTGACCGTCGTACCGGACTGGGTGACGGTGGCGTTCCACCCGCTGCCCAGCGTCACGCCGGACGGCCAGGTCCAGGTGGCCGACCACGGATTCACCGCGGCGGTGCCGGTGTTCTTCACGGTCAACTCACCCTGGAAGCCGCCCTGCCAGGCGTTGACCTGCCGGTAGGTGGCCGTGCAGGCGCCCGGAGGCGCGCTCGTCGGCCCGCCGGTCGGCCCGCCCGTGGGCCCGCCGGTCGGCCCGCCGGTGGGACCGCCGCCGCTCGGGGCGATCAGGTACGGCTGCAGGATCGCCTGCTTGGTGGTGTTGATGTTCGTCCAGTCGTCGAGCGCGATGCCGCCGGTGTCACCCGAGTTCGGGTTCCACGACCAGTAGGTGAACGACATCCCGGTCACGCCGGTGCCGGTGTACGCCATCAACTTCTCCAGCCACACCCGGTCCTTCGGGTCGGCCAGGGTGCTGCCGAACTCACCCATCATGATCGGGGCGATGTTCTGCTTGTAGAGGTAACCGAAGTACTTGTCCCAGATCGCCGGCATGTTCGCCGGGTAGTCCGGGGCGTCGAACCAGGTCTGCCGGTACACCGACGTCGCGTACTCGTGCGGCGAGTAGACCAACCGGTTCGCCACGTTCAGCCGTACCGGGTACTGACCGGCCTTCGACAGGTTGCCGCCCCACCAGCCGCAGTCCTCGTCGTTGCTCGGGTCGTTGTCCCACACGTTGGAGAGGCCACCACTCGGGCAGCTCACCCCCTCCACGAAGATCAACCAGTTGGGCTGCACGCCGAGAATGGCGTTACCGGCCCGCTCCGCGGCGAGCCGCCAGTCCCGCGCCGTGTCGCCGCAACCCCAGCACGCGCCGGTGGCCGCCGGGTTCGTACCCTCGGCGTGCGGCTCGTTGTGCAGGTCCGCGCCGATGACCGTTGGATTGCCCGCGTACCGCTGGGCGAGCATCTTCCAGTCGTTGATCCAGGTCGCCTCGGAGACCGTCGACGTGTACCACAGCGGCGACTGCCCCGCCGACGTCGGCCGGTGCCGGTCCAGGATGATCCGCATCCCCTTGCTCCCGGCGTAGGCGATCACCTTGTCCAGGATCTGCAACGGCGACAGCCCCACCAGGTCCGGGTTGACGAAGTCGTTGATCCCGGTGGCGGTCGCGCCCGCCTTCAGCGCGTCGTTCGAGTACGGCACCCGCAGCGTGTTGTAGCCCAGCCGGGCCATCGTGTCGAGCTGACCCCGCCACGGATTGCTCGACCAGAGCCCGTGGAAGGTCTTGTTGTCGGTCTCCATGCCGAACCAGTTGATGCCGGTCAACCGGACCGTGGCGCCGGTGCTGTCCACGATCTGGCTACCGTTCGTGTGCAGATAACCGGTGCCGGTACCGGCGGCGGAAGCCGGGGTGGTGCTGACGGTGGCGGCGAGGAACACGCCGGCCGCGGCGGTGGCGAGCGCGGTCAGCGCGCTGCCGAGAGCTTTCGTACGGGTCATTCGAGCTCCACTTCGGACGCACGACGCCGTCCATCGACGACGCCGGCAGGCGGCCGTGCGCACATCACGGCCCCTTGAGGTACGCGGACAGTGCGCGACGGCCCATGTCACGCGGACGGGAAACTCGCGGCAGCTCACCGGCCGATCCTCGACGGCGATACTCGCCGTCGGCGCCCTCGGCCCGGTGGCCCTACCTGACTCCGTCGCCCATTCTCATCAGCCCACCTCAATGCGTCAACTGCACACCCCGTCCCGCCCCCGTCCCGCCGGCGCGCCGCCCCCGCGCCGCCCGGGGGCCGCAAGATCGTGCTCGATCCTGGATGTAGTGGTGTCACGGCGTCGGATAGCCACTAGATCCAGGATCGAGCGCGATCATGCCGATGAACGCGCGTCCAAAGCCTGTCGTCGCGCGCCCGGCGCGTCAGCCCACTCCAAGATCGTCACAACTTCGAGGAAGTTGCTGCTTCCGGCGCGTCCGAGGCAGCACCTTCCCCGAAGTTGTGGAGATCTTCGCGGGGGTGCGGGCTAGCTCCGTGACACGCGAGAGCCCCCGGTCCCTTTCGGGGACCGGGGGCTCGCGGACTGTGTCAGGTCAGCCGGCCTGCTCGGCGAGCTGGAGGAACTGCCGCTTGGAGGCGAGGGCCTGCTCGGCCTCCTTGATGCGCCGGGCGTCCCCGGCGCTCTGCGCCCGGGACAGCCGCTCCTCGGCCTCCGCCACCTGGGCCCGCATCTGGGCGAGCAGCGGGTTGTCCTCCTTGGTGGTACGTCGCCACGCGGAGTCCATCACCTCGCGGACCTTGTCGTCGATGACGCGCAACCGGCGCTCCAGGCCGGAGGCGGCCTCGCGGGGCACCCGGCCGGCCTCGTGCCACTGCGCCTGGATCTCGCGCAGCTTGGCCTGGGCGCCCTTGGGGTCGGCGTCGATGTCCAGGGCCTCGGCCTCGGCCAGCAGGGCCTGCTTACGCTCCAGGTTGCCGCGCTGCTCGTTGTCCCGCGCCGAGAAGACCTCGCTGCGCCGGCTGAAGAAGGCGTCCTGCGCGGCCCGGAACCGTTCCCAGAGCTTCTGCTCGGCCTCCTTGGAGGCGCGGGGCGCGGCCTTCCACTGGGTCATCAGCTCCTTGAGCTGGTTGGCCGTGGCGGCCCACTCGGTGGAGTCCGAGATCTTCTCGGCCTCGGCGACCAGCTCTTCCTTGACGGTCTGCGCCTGCTTGCGCTGCGCGTCCAGGGAGGCGAAGTGGGCGCCACGGCGTCGGGTGAAGCCGTCCCGCGCGGCGGCGAAACGCTTCCACAGCTCGCCGTCGGCCTTCTTGTCGACCCCGCGAATGGTCTTCCACTCGTCGAGGATCTCCTTGAGCCGGTCACCGGCCGTCTTCCAACCGGTCGACTCCGCGGCGAGCTTCTCGGCCTCCTCGACCAGGGCGGTCTTGCGGGCCAGGGCCTCACCGCGGGCGGCGTCCCGGGCGGCACGCGCCTCGGTGGCCTTCTCCTCGGCGAGGGTCGCCAGTTTGTCCAGTCGGGCGGTCAGGGCGTCGATGTCGCCGACCACGTGGGCCTCCGGCAGCGTGGCGCGGATCCGCCGGATAGTGCTCAACGAGTGCCCGGCGTCCGCCGCGCCCGAGTTGAGCCGCGCTTCGGTCAGGTCCACCTCGGTGACCAGGTCGGCGAAGCGGCGCGCGAAGTGCGCGAGCCCCTCCTCCGGCGCTCCTGCCTGCCAGGATCCGACCACCCGCTCGCCCTCGGCGGTCTTGACGTAAACGGTGCCGTCCGCGTCCACCCGTCCGAAGGCAGTCCAGTCGCTCATGTGCCCATCCTCGTTCTCCCGGCGTCGAGGGAGCCGTCCCCCGTCGCCGCCACGGCGCAGCCAAGTTACTTCCGGCATTGTCACAGGTCCGACCCGGTCCGCGTCGAGCGCCTATCGCCGACCGTGACCATACGGTGTCCTAGGGCCTGATTGACCGGATCGCGGCGGAGACGCACCGGGGATTCCCGCTACGGTGGGCGGGTGCCACTGGTCGCCGCCGCCGTCTGCCCACATCCGCCCCTGCTCGTGCCCGAAGTGGCCGGTGCCGCCGCCAGCGAACTGGACGACCTGCGGTCGGCCTGTGATCTCGCCGTCGGCCGGCTGCTGGCGACCGGCCCGGACGTGGTGGTGCTGCTCGGCGTCGGCCCGGTGACGGGCCCGGTCCAACCCCCGGCCACCGGCTCGCTCCAGCCGTGGGGTGTCGACCTGGACGTGCCCCTGGTCCCCGGCCAGCCGGACCGGGGCGCCGTGCTGCCGCTGAGCCTGACCATCGGCGCGTGGCTGCTGTCCCGGCACGTCCCGACGACGGCCGGGCCGGCGACCGCGACGCGGGTGACGGCTGGGCCCGAGACGGCAGCGCAGGTGACCGCCGTGCAGGTGGCCGCCGACGCCGGGCTGGTCGAGGTGGCCGCGCTCGGCGTCCAGGTCGCCGCCGCCGGTGACCGGGTGGCGCTGCTGGTGCTCGGTGACGGGTCGGCCTGCCGGGGTCAGAAGGCCCCCGGGTACGACGACCAGCGCGCCCTCCCGTACGACGAAGGGGTCGCCACGGCCCTGGCCGAGGCGGACCTGGACGCCCTCAGCGACCTGGACCCCGGTCTGTCGGCGCAGTTGAAGGTCGCCGGCCGGGCGGCGTGGCAGGTGCTCGCCGACGCGGCCCGCGCCAGCGGCGAAGGGTGGCGCGGCGAGTTGCTGCACGAGTCGGCGCCCTACGGTGTGGCCTACTTCGTGGCGTCCTGGGAGCGGATGTGACAGTCGTCGCGGTGGTGGGGCCGACGGCGGCGGGCAAGTCGGCGCTGAGCATCGCGCTCGCGCACGCCCTCGACGGTGAGGTGGTCAACGCCGACTCGATGCAGCTCTACCGGGGCATGGACATCGGCACCGCGAAGCTGACCACCGACGAGCGGGACGGCGTGCCGCACCACCTGCTCGACATCTGGGAGGTGACCGAGCCGGCCAGCGTCGCCGAGTACCAGCGGCTGGCCCGCGCGGCGGTGGACGACGTCCTGTCCCGGGGTCGGGTGCCGCTGCTGGTGGGTGGCTCGGGGCTGTACGTGCGGGCGGTGCTCGAACGCTTCGAGTTCCCGGGCACCGACGCGGCGCTGCGGGAACGGCTGGAACGCGAGTTGGCCGAGGTCGGGCCGGCGCCGCTGTACGCCCGGCTGCGCGCCGTCGATCCGGTGGCCGCCGAGAGCATCCTGCCGGGCAACGGCCGGCGGATCGTCCGGGCGTTGGAGGTGATCGAGCTGACCGGGGCGCCGTTCGCCGCGTCGCTGCCGCAGCCCACCCCGTACTACCCGTCGGTGCAACTCGGCGTCGACCTCGACACCGGGCTGCTGGACGAGCGGATCGCGCTGCGGGTGGACCGGATGTGGGCCGACGGGCTGGTCGACGAGACCCGCGAGCTGGTCGGCCGGGGTCTGGCCGAGGGGCGGACGGCGAGCCGGGCGCTCGGCTACCAGCAGGTGCTACGCGCGCTCGACGGGGAGTTGACCGAGGACCAGGCGCACGACGAGACGGTCCGGGCCACCCGGCGGTTCGTCCGCCGGCAGCGGTCCTGGTTCCGGCGTGACCCTCGCGTCCAGTGGCTCGACTCGGCGGCGCCGGACCTGATCGAGGCCGCTGTGCGTCTGGTGCCGGCCGCTGCGCGATGATGGGGTCGTGGAGTTCACCAAGGGTCACGGCACCGGCAACGACTTCGTCCTCCTGCCCGACCCGGACGGTCAGCTCGACCTGACCCCGGAGCTGGTCGCGGCGCTCTGCGACCGGCGACGCGGCATCGGCGCGGACGGCGTACTGCGGGTGGTCCGCGCGGCCAAGCATGTCGACGGCGCCGGCCAGGCCGGCGAGGCCGAGTGGTTCATGGACTACTGGAACGCGGACGGCTCGTTCGCCGAGATGTGCGGCAACGGCGCCCGGGTCTTCGTGCGCTACCTGCTCGACACCGGGCTTGCCACGCCCGCCGGCGCGGCGTTGCCGGTGGCCACCCGCGCCGGCGTCGTGCGCGCGCTGGTCGAGGGCGGCGCGGTCTCCGTCGAGATGCGCAGACCCCGGATGTACGAGGAGTCGAGCGCCACCCTGGGCGGTCTGACCCTGTCCGGCACGGTCGTGGACGTCGGCAACCCGCATCTGGTGTGCGTCCTGCCGAGCGGCGTGGAGTTGTCCGCGCTGGACCTGATGGTCGCGCCCGGGTTCGACCCGGCGGTGTTCCCGGCCGGCGTGAACGTCGAGTTCATCGTGCCGGGCGACCCGGTCGGCGACACCGACGGGCACAGCCTCATGCGGGTGTACGAGCGCGGCAGCGCCGAGACCCTGTCCTGCGGCACCGGCGCGTGCGCGGTGGCGGCCGTGGCCTTGCGCGACGCCGGCCGGGACACCGGGGTGGTGGCGGTGGACGTCCCCGGCGGCCGCCTGACCGTAACGGTCACCGAGGACTCCTGCTGGCTGTCCGGGCCAGCCGTCCTGGTAGCAACGGGCGAGGTCGACCTCTCCGCCCTGTCCGCTACGCCCCGGCACTGAGCCTGCCGCTTACCGGCTCCGCAACCCGCTGCCGCTGCTCACCGGCTGCTGCTTACCGGCCGCTGCTCACCGGCCGCTGCTCACCGGCCGCTGCTCACCGGCCGCTGCTCATCGGGCGTTAACCCGCCGCCGACCGTTCACCCGCCGCTGGCGCCGCCGGCCGCTCGCCGGCACCTGTTGTCGGCCCTTTGCTCTGCTTCAACCCGCGCAACACCCGGTGTCCGATAATCGGACACCAGGTGTTGCCTCGGCTGAAGCAGAGCAAAGGATGAAGACGACCCGGTCGGGGCAGCCTCCCTCGCCTAAAGCGTGCAGGTGTTGGGGGAGCTTTCCTCGCCTAAAGCGCGCAGGTGTCGGGGGAGCCTTCCTCGCCTGGTGTGCGTGGGCGTCGAGTTGCTCAGGGGGTGGCGCTGGCGGTGGCGGCGATTTCCGGGAGGTCCGCCGGGCCGGGGTCGGCGGCCGGGAGAGGGCTCGGGTTGTGCGCGGCGGCGCGGACGGCGGCGGCGACCGCCGGGGCGACCCGGGAGTCGAAGACGCTCGGCACGATCACCGTCGGGTTGATCTTGTCTTCACCGACGACGTCGGCGATGGCCCGGGCCGCGGCGATCGCCATCTCCTCGGTGAACTCCTCGGCGTGCGCGTCCAGCATTCCGCGGAACACTCCGGGGAACGCGAGCACGTTGTTGATCTGGTTCGGCTGGTCCGAGCGGCCGGTGGCGACCACCGCGGCGTGCTTGCGCGCCTCCCGCGGGTCGACCTCCGGGTCGGGGTTGGCCAGCGCGAAGACGATCGCGTCCTTCGCCATGCCGGCGATGTCGTCGCCGGTGAGCAGGTTCGGGGCGCTGACCCCGATGAACACGTCCGCGCCCCGGATCGCCCCGGGCAGGTCGCCGGAGTAGTTCTCCTTGTTGGTGTTCTCCGCCAGCCACTGCCAGGCCGGGTTGAGGTCGGTCAGGCCGCGGTGCAGGGCGCCCTGGCGGTCGTACGCGATGATGTCGCCGACGCCCTGACGCAGCAGCAGCTTCATGATCGCGGTGCCGGCCGCGCCCGCGCCGGAGACGACCACCCGGACGTCCGAGAGTTGCTTGCCCACGACGCGCAGAGCGTTGGTCAGCGCGGCCAGCACGCAGATCGCGGTGCCGTGCTGGTCGTCGTGGAAGACCGGAATGTCCAGCGCCTCGCGCAGCCGGGCCTCGATCTCGAAGCAGCGCGGCGCGGCGATGTCCTCCAGGTTGATCCCGCCGTACGCGGGCGCGATCGCCTTGACGATCTGCACGATCTCGTCGGTGTCCTGGGTGTCCAGCACCACCGGCCAGGCGTCGACCCCGCCGAAGCGCTTGAACAGCGCGGCCTTGCCCTCCATCACCGGCAGCGAGGCGGCGGGGCCCAGGTTGCCCAGGCCGAGCACCGCCGAGCCGTCGCTGACCACCGCGACGGTGTTGCGCTTGATGGTCAGCCGCCGGGCGTCCGCCGGGTTCTCGGCGATCGCCATGCAGACCCGGGCCACCCCCGGGGTGTACGCGCGGGACAGCTCGTCACGGTTGCGCAGCGCGACCTTCGAGGTCACCTCGATCTTGCCGCCGAGGTGCAGGAGGAACGTCCGGTCCGACACCTTACGCACGTCCACGCCGTCCAGCGTCCGGAGCGCGTCGACCACCTGGTCGGCGTGCTTGGCATCGGCGGTGTCGCAGGTCAGGTCGACGATCACGTGGGTAGGGTCCGAGTCCACCACGTCCAGCGCGGTGACGATCGCCCCGGCTTCGCCGACGGAGGTGGTGAGCCGACCGATCGAGGATGCGTCCGCGGTCACGGCGATCCGGATGGTGATCGAAAATCCGGCGCTCGGCAGTCGGGTGATGGCCACGGGATCCCTCCGTCACGGCTGTGCGGCCGGTCGGCCGCCGCCTGAGCATTTCTACCGGGTTGTGGAGGTCGACTGGTATTCGCCCCCGCTTTTGGCGACCTCCAGCACGGGCATATAGCAGGTGCGCTGGGCGTTGTGACGTGTCAGGATTACGTTCTACTTATCAAAACGGACAGGAGAACCGCTTGCGAGACCAGGAGAACTTCGTCCCTGTCGAGGACGAGTTCGACGATGTCACCACCGGCGAGCTGGACCTGTCGGAGCGGCAGTCTCTCCGGCGCGTCCCAGGCCTCTCCACCGAGCTCAGCGACGTCACCGAGGTGGAATACCGCCAGCTTCGGCTGGAGCGGGTGGTCCTGGTGGGCGTCTGGACCGAGGGCACGGTGACCGACGCCGAGAATTCCCTGACCGAGCTGGCCGCGCTCGCCGAGACGGCGGGTTCGCAGGTGCTCGAAGGGCTGATCCAGCGTCGTACGCGACCCGACCCGGCCACCTACATCGGTCGCGGCAAGGTCGACGATCTCGGCGCGGTGGTGCTCTCCACCGGCGCCGACACGGTCATCTGCGACGGCGAGTTGTCCCCGTCGCAGCTGCGGAACCTGGAGCAGCGCACCAAGGTCAAGGTCGTCGACCGTACGGCGCTGATCCTCGACATCTTCGCCCAGCACGCCAAGAGCAAGGAAGGTAAGGCGCAGGTCGAGCTGGCCCAGCTCGAATACCTGCTGCCCCGGCTGCGCGGTTGGGGTGAGACGCTGTCCCGCCAGACCGGTGGTTCCGGTCGCGGCGGCGGCGCCGGCGGCGGTGTGGGTGTCCGTGGTCCCGGTGAGACCAAGCTGGAGACCGACCGGCGGCGCATCCGCCACCGCATCTCCCGGCTGCGTCGTGAGATCAAGAGCATGAAGACGGTACGCGTCACCAAGCGTGCCCGTCGTACCCGCAACTCGGTGCCCGCCGTGGCCATCGCCGGCTACACCAACGCTGGCAAGTCCAGCCTGCTCAACCGGCTGACCGGTGCGGGTGTGCTGGTGGAGAACGCGCTGTTCGCGACGTTGGACCCGACCACCCGCAAGGCCACCGCCTCGGACGGGCGGCTCTACACCCTCTCCGACACGGTCGGCTTCGTACGGCACCTGCCGCACCAGATCGTCGAGGCGTTCCGTTCGACGCTGGAGGAGGTCGCCGAGGCCGATCTGGTGGTGCACGTCGTCGACGGCACCCACCCGGATCCCGAGGAGCAGGTGCGGGCGGTGCACGAGGTGCTCGCCGAGGTGGGCGCGGACCGGCTCCCCGAGCTGCTGGTGGTCAACAAGACCGACGCCGCCGACGAGGACACGCTGCTGCGGCTCAAGCGCCTCTGGCCGGACGCGATCTTCGTCTCGGCGCACTCCGGTCGGGGTATCGACGGGTTGCGCGCGGCGATCGAGGAGCGGCTCCCGCAGCCCGCCGTGGAGGTGCGGGCCGTCCTGCCGTACGACCGTGGCGACCTCGTGTCCCGGGTGCACCGTTCGGGCGAGGTGCTCAGCACGTCGCACCTGGCGGAAGGCACTCTGCTGCACGTCCGGGTCAGCGCGGCGCTCGCCGCCGAGCTGGCGCCGTACGACGTGGCGCGCGAGGGCGAGGCCGTCGGCAGCCGGCCCTGAGCGGCCCCGGCGTCATCCATCGGAAACGCGCGGCATGCGACACTGGCCGAATGCGCCGCGTTGTTTCCTCGGTCACGGTTGCCCTCGGCCTGTTCGGGGCAACCGTGGCGCCGGCCGGAGTCGCCGTAGCCGCTCCCGCTTCCGTGTCATCCCAGCCGCTCGCCGCGGTCGCCGGCAAGAAGCGCTGTACGGTCACCGACGAGCGTCTGCGGGAGCTGTCCGGCCTGGTGGCGACCAAGAGCGGTTACATCGTGATCAACGACGGCACCGAGGTCGACTCGCGTAAGCGGATCTTCTTCCTCGACAGCAAGTGCAAGGTCGTCAAGGAGCCGGTCCGCTACTCGGGTGCGGGGCCGTTCGACACCGAGGATCTCGCCGTCTCGCCGAAGGGCGACACCCTGTGGATCGGTGACATCGGCGACAACGCCACCAGCAAGGAGCGGCGGACGCGGATCGCGGTCTGGACGATGCCGATCGCCGGCAACAAGCAGCCGGTACTGCACCGGCTCTCCTACCCGGAGAACAAGCCCCGGGACGCGGAGGCGCTGCTGGTGGGGGCCGACGGTCTGCCACTGATCATTACGAAGGTGGCGAACGGCAACTCGGAGATCTTCACCCCGACGGCGAAGCTGAGGAGCGGCGACACGCCGCCGGTGCCGATGAAGAAGGTCGGCGAGATCAAGCTGCCGAAGACCACCACCGAGAATCCGCTGAGCGTCTACGGGCGGCTCGCGATCACCGGCGCCGCCCGATCGCCGGACGGCACCCGCGTCGTCGTCCGCACCTACGCGGACGCCTTCGAGTACGACGTCACCGGCGACAACATCGTCGAAGCGCTCACCACCGGCAAGCCACGGGTGACGGCGCTGGCCGACCCGTTCGGCGAGGCCATCTCCTACACCTCGGACGGCAAGTCCTTCGTCACGGTCTCCGACGCCGGTCAGCTCGCCGCCGACGACCCGGTCGACATTCTGAGCTACACGCCGTCCACCAGCGCGGCGGAGCCGTTGGCCGCGACCGCGGGCGACAAGCCGGCGGCCAAGAAGTCGTGGATGGACGGGCTCAGCTTCACCGACATCACCTATCTGGTGGGCGCGGTCGGCGTACTCGGTGTGCTGCTCGTCGGTGCCGGCATCGTCGGCATCGTGCGGGCCCGCCGTCGCCCGCCCGCCGCCGACGATTCGACGGACGACGCCGACGACCGCGCTGGCACGCCCGGCGTCGATCGTGCGCCGCCGGGCGGCGGCCGTCCCAACGCCGGCGTGTACGGCGGCGGCGCGGCAGCCAGCGGCGGGGTCTACGGCGGCTCCGGCCGGGGCGGTCCCGCTCCCGCTGGCGGTGCCGTCTACGGCGGGGAGGCGAACGCCCCGGCGGCGCGGGCGGCGGGGGCGCACGTCCGGCCGGGGCCGGGGTGGACGTCCGGCCGGCCCGGCAGGAGGCGGCTACGGCGCTGCCCGGCCCGGTGGGGGTGGCGGCGCTCCGGCCGGCGGCGGTGTGTACGGCGGCGGCCGTGCCGGCGGTCCCGGAGGGGTCGACCCGGTGGCGGCGGTGGCCGGCCGGGTGGCGGTGTGTACGGCGGCAGTGGTCAGCCCGGCGGTGGTCAGCCCGGCGGTGGTCGGGCCGGCGGCGGTCGGGCGGAGCCGCCGCGGCGCGGTGGGCAGGAGCCGGACTATCGGGGTCAGCGGCCCGGACGCCGACGTGACGATGATGCGCCGGTCGACCCGTACGGGCAGTATCCCGGCGGCGGTCGTGGCCCTCGGGGCGACCGCTACTGACGCGAACGGCGTCACCTGGGCCGCAGCGCGACGGCCTGCCTGGATTACCCGGTCAGCAGGGTGCGAACGGTCGAGCGACGCGGGTGAGCGCCGACGGCACCCACCCGCGTGTCGGTCAGATCCGGCGGAGTACCGCCACGACCCGGCCCATGATGGTGGCGTCGTCGCCGGCGATCGGGTCGAAGGCCGGGTTCTGCGGCATCAACCAGACGTGTCCGTCGCGGCGACGGTAGGTCTTGACGGTGGCCTCGCCGTCGAGCATGGCGGCCACGATCTCACCCGAGTCCGCGGTCGGCTGCTGCCGCACGACGACCCAGTCGCCGTCGCAGATCGCCGCGTCGAGCATCGAGTCGCCCTTGACCTGGAGCATGAACACCTCGCCCTCGCCCACCAGCTCGCGGGGGAGGGGGAAGATGTCCTCCACGGCCTGCTCGGCGAGGATCGGCCCACCGGCGGCGATCCGGCCGAGCATCGGCACGTACGCCGGGGTGGGCCGTTGGGCGCGCGACAACTCGTCGTCGATGGCTTCGCTGGGCGCGCGGACGTCCACGGCGCGCGGCCGGTTGGGGTCGCGTCGCAGGAAGCCCTTCTTCTCCAGCTCCTTGAGCTGGTAGGCGACGCTCGACGGTGACACCAGGCCGACCGCCTCGCCGATCTCCCGGACGCTCGGCGGGTAGCCGTGCCGCTCCACCCAGGTGCGGATGAACTCCAGGATGCGGCGCTGGCGGGCGGTCAGGTCGACCGTCGCCGGGTCGGGGAAGGCGCTGACCACCGGCGTGACCGGGCGCACGGCGGGCTGACCCGTCCGGCTGCGCGCGGCGGTGCGGCGTCGGGTGGCTGGCGGGCCCGCCTCGTTGATCTGCTGCGGGCTCTTCGGCCGGCTGGCCCGGTCCTCGGTCACGTCCGTCCTCCCTGGTCGGCGCTGGGTGCCTCGTCGGCTCGTGGTGCGTGCGGTTGTTCCTGACCGTATAGGTGAGATCGGTCATTTTCAAACATCTGTACGACCTCCCACCGGCGTGTCGGGGTGAAAAACCACTCTCCTCGTACGGATGTTCTGATAAATGGTACGTCGAGTAGCACGCGTGTTCGATTAGCGGCCGATTCCGGTCGCGCTCGGGGCGGGTGGCCGGTAACCCGGGCGGGGTGTCGGCGTTGGTCTCGCGGGGGGTGGACGACGCCGATCGTCCGTGACGCGCCGGACACGCCGGTCAACTTGACCCGGGTTCGTCGGCGACATACCGTCGACCCCTAGATGTAGTAGTGACACGGGCGTAAGTTGCCCACAGGTTGGGTCTGACTACCGACCGCACTCCCGTAGGGTCGACCACGGCGGGCGCCATGAGCGCATGGCACCGTTGCGGCGGCCTGTGCCCGGGTGTGTCCGGTACGACGCGATTGATCATGATTAGGGGGTCCGCGATGCGGTGTCCGTACTGCCGGCACGCCGACTCCCGGGTGGTCGACTCGCGGGAG
Organism: Micromonospora sp. CA-246542; assembly: GCF_050942905.1. Lineage (NCBI taxonomy): Bacteria > Bacillati > Actinomycetota > Actinomycetes > Micromonosporales > Micromonosporaceae > Micromonospora > Micromonospora sp. CA-246542. The sequence goes on from NZ_CP192040.1 coordinate 1,724,968, forward strand.
GCCGACGACGGTCAGCTCATCCGACGGCGGCGTTCCTGCCCGGAGTGCGGCAAGCGGTTCACCACGGTCGAGGAGGCGGTCCTCGCGGTCGTCAAGCGCAGCGGGGTGACCGAGCCGTTCAGCCGCACGAAGATCATCGGCGGGGTGCGCAAGGCGTGCCAGGGCCGGCCGGTGGACGACGACTCCCTCGCGCTGCTCGCGCAGCGGGTGGAGGAGACCGTCCGGGCCAAGGGGGCCGCCGAGATCCCCAGCCACGACGTGGGCCTGGCGATCCTGGGTCCGCTACGCGACCTGGACGAGATCGCCTACCTGCGGTTCGCCAGCGTCTACCGCTCCTTCGACTCGCTCGCCGACTTCGAGCGCGAGATCGAGACGTTGCGGGCTGCGGCGCGAGCCCGGGAGCAGGGTCGGGCCGACGCGGTCGAGGCCGCCGGCCGTACCAACTGAGACTTCACTGTTTTTTCGAGAGATCAGGACGCGCGGTGGGTGACCGCGCAGACGAGGGGGGCGACGGCGTGACAACGAGCCGTTCACGGAACAAGGCAGGCGCGGGGCTGAAGATCGAGCGCGTGTGGACGACGGAGGGGGTCCACCCGTACGACGAGGTCTCGTGGGAGCGCCGGGACGTCGTGATGACGAACTGGCGGGACGGCTCGATCAACTTCGAGCAGCGGGGCGTGGAGTTCCCGGAGTCGTGGAGCGTCAACGCGGCGAACATCGTCACCACGAAGTACTTCCGGGGCGCGGTGGGGACCCCGGAGCGGGAGTGGTCGCTCAAGCAGCTCATCGACCGGGTGGTGAGCACCTACCGCACCGCCGGCGAGGAGTACGGCTACTTCGCCAGCCCGGCCGACGCCGAGATCTTCGCGCACGAGCTGACCTGGATGCTGCTGCACCAGGTGTTCAGCTTCAACTCGCCGGTCTGGTTCAACGTCGGTACGCCGTCGCCGCAGCAGGTCAGCGCCTGCTTCATCCTGGCCGTCGACGACTCGATGGACTCCATCCTCGACTGGTACAAGGAGGAGGGGCTGATCTTCAAGGGCGGCTCCGGCTCCGGCGTCAACCTGTCGCGCATCCGCTCGTCCCGTGAGCTGCTCTCCTCCGGCGGCAACGCCTCCGGCCCGGTCAGCTTCATGCGCGGCGCGGACGCCTCGGCCGGCACCATCAAGTCCGGCGGCGCCACCCGGCGCGCGGCCAAGATGGTCATCCTCGACGTGGACCACCCGGACATCCAGGAGTTCGTGGTCACCAAGGCGCGCGAGGAGGACAAGATCCGCGCGCTGCGGGATGCCGGGTTCGACATGGACCTCGGCGGCTCCGACATCGTCAGCGTGCAGTACCAGAACGCCAACAACTCGGTCCGGGTCTCCGACGAGTTCATGTCGGCGGTCGAGAACGGCAAGGGCTTCGACCTGCGCGGCCGGCTGGACGGCGCGACGATCGAGACCGTCGACGCCAAGAACCTCTTCCGTTCCATCTCCCAGGCCGCCTGGGAGTGCGCCGACCCGGGCCTGCAGTACGACGACACGATCAACGACTGGCACACCTGCCCGGAGACCGGGCGGATCACCGCGTCGAACCCGTGCTCGGAGTACCTGCACCTGGACAACTCCTCGTGCAACCTGGCCTCGCTCAACCTGATGAAGTTCCTCCGTGCCGACGGTGGCTTCGAGGTGGAGAAGTTCGTCAAGTCCGTCGAGTTCGTCATCACCGCGATGGACATCTCGATCTGCTTCGCCGACTTCCCGACCGAGAAGATCGGCGAGACGTCGCGGGCCTACCGGCAGCTCGGCATCGGGTACGCCAACCTCGGCGCCCTGCTGATGGCCACCGGCCTGCCGTACGACTCGGACCAGGGCCGCTCGGTCGCCGCCGCGATCACGTCCCTGATGACCGGTACCGCGTACCGCCGCTCGGCCGAGCTGGCCGGGGTCGTCGGCGCGTACGACGGCTACGCCCGTAACGCCGAGCCGCACAAGCGGGTCATGCGCAAGCACGCCGCCGCCAATGACGAGATCAAGCCGACCAGCCCGGTGGCCACCGCGATCGTCCGCGAGGCGACCAGGCAGTGGACCCAGGGCAACAAGATCGGCGACAAGAACGGTTGGCGTAACGCGCAGGCCAGCGTCCTCGCCCCGACCGGCACGATCGGCTTCATGATGGACTGCGACACGACCGGCGTGGAGCCGGACCTGGCGCTGGTCAAGTTCAAGAAGTTGGTCGGCGGCGGCTCGATGCAGATCGTCAACCAGACCGTGCCGCGAGCCCTGCGCAGCCTCGGCTACCCCGAGGAGCAGGTCGAGGCGATCGTCGAGCACATCGCCGACCACGGCCACGTGGTGGACGCCCCCGGCCTCAAGCCGGAGCACTACCCGGTCTTCGACTGCGCCATGGGTGAGCGGACCATCGCCCCGATGGGCCACGTACGGATGATGGCGGCCATCCAGCCGTTCGTCTCCGGCGCCATCTCCAAGACGGTCAACATGCCGGAGGCGGCCACCGTCGAGGACGTCGAGAAGATCTACTTCGAGGGCTGGAAGCTCGGCCTCAAGGCCCTGGCGATCTACCGGGACAACTGCAAGGTCGGCCAGCCGCTCTCGGTGGCCAAGAAGAACAAGGCCACCGAGCCGGCCGCCGTCGAGACCACGACCGCCGCGCCGGCCGCGGTGGAGAAGGTCATCGAGTACCGGCCGGTGCGCAAGCGCCTGCCGAAGAAGCGCCCGTCCGAGACGGTCAGCTTCTCCGTCGGTGGCGCCGAGGGTTACCTGACCGCGTCGTCCTACCCGGACGACGGCCTCGGCGAGGTCTTCCTCAAGATGTCCAAGCAGGGCTCGACCCTGGCCGGCGTGATGGACGCCTTCTCGGTGGCCATCAGCATCGGCCTCCAGTACGGCGTGCCGCTGGAGACGTTCGTCAGCAAGTTCACCAACATGCGCTTCGAGCCGGCCGGCATGACCGACGACCCGGACGTGCGGATGGCGGCCTCGGTGATGGACTACATCTTCCGTCGCCTGGCGCTGGACTTCCTGCCCTACGAGCGCCGCGCCGAGCTGGGCATCTTCACCGCCGGTGAGCGGGCCGCCCAGCTGCGGGCCGAGGCCGACGCGGAGGCTGCCGCCGTCACCGGTGCGGACCTCACCGCGATGGCGTCCTCCGCGCCGGTCGAGGCTCCCGCCAAGACCGAGGCGATCGCCCAGCCGGCCCAGGAGATGGCCGACGTGGCCGCCGCCAAGCCGGTGACGAGCGTGGGTTCCAGCACCGAGCTGCTGGAGGCCGTGATCGGCAAGGCCGCCGACGCGCCGCTCTGCTTCACCTGCGGTACGAAGATGCGCCCCGCCGGTAGCTGCTACGTCTGCGAGGGCTGCGGCTCCACCAGCGGCTGCAGCTGACATACGCGAAACGCGGCGCTGCCCCGGCTTCCCTAATGGGAGGTCGGGGCAGCGCCGTTTCCGAGGCCCGCGGCGTGACTTCTGGCGGGATGGAAATGGGCGGCATTCCTACTCAGAACTCCGGCATGAACATTTGATGCTCACCAGTCGCAGCAGCTCGGCCACGACTGGTCAGCATCAAGTGATCATGCGAACGCGCTTCACCCACTCGCCGCCACCAGCCTTCCGAATGGTTCGGTAACACTCGTGCTCCGCCCTACGAAGAAGAGGTGTGAACGCGCGAGGGAGGACGGCCTGTGAATGAGCCGAGCCGAGCCGAGGACGACATCTCCGACATCGGAGTCGATCCAGCGGCGTTCGAGGTCTTCTACCGGAGGCACCTGGAGGCGGTGGGCCGGTTCGTGGCGCGGCGGGTCGACGACCCCCATCTCGCCGCCGACCTGACCGCGGACGTCTTCCTGGCGGTGATCGAGTCGGCGGCCGGCTACCGGCCGGACCGCGGTAGCCAGATCGGCTGGCTGTACGGGGTGGCCCGCCACGTCATCGGCGACGAGCGGCGACGGGCGGCCCAACGACTGCGGGTGACCGGCCGACTGGCCGGACGGCGGGACCTCGGCCCCGACGACATCGCGCGCATCGAGGAGCGGATCGACGCCGAGTCGGCGGCCCGCCGTACCCACCGGGCACTCAGCGAACTACCCGAGGGCACCCGGTCGCTCGTCGAACTCGTCGCCGTGGACGGCCTCACCGTCGCGGAGGCGGCGACAGCGCTCGGGATGTCGCCGGTCGCCGCTCGGGTCCGCCTGCACCGGGCCCGCCGCCTCGTCCGCGCGGTGCTCGCCCGCCCGGTCACCACCCTCGCCTGAGATGAGACGGAGCTGACGATGAACACGACTGAACAGTCGCCGCAGGGTTTCGAGGAGCAGCTTCTCCGGGACCTGAGCGCACACGTCGCCCAACGGGCCGAACTGGCGTCGGCGGGCCGTCCGGCCGGACGCCGTACCCGGTTCCTTCGTGGTTGGCGTCTCGCCGGAGCGGTCGGGATGGCGGTGACGCTGACCGCCGGTGCGCTGGCGGTCCAGACCATGAGGTTCGGCGACCAGTCGCCGCCCAGCGCCAGCGCGTCGGAGATCTTCCACCTGGCCGCCGACGCCGCCCGGCAGCAGCCGGAGCTCACCGCCCGCCCCGACCAGTACGTCTTCACGGAGGCCCTGGCGACGTTCCGTGACCGGCCGGACAGCGGTCCATACCGGACGATACGGAACCAACTGTGGCAGTCGGCCGGTGGAGTCGCGTATACGCAGGCACGCTATCGACCGGAGGCCGACCCGAACGGGTGGGGCGAGCTCATGGTCCTCCGCGAGGAAGACCCCGTCGACCCGGAGAAGAAACTCGACGCTTTTCCGCCGCCGGCCTACCACGGCGAACTGCCCACCGATCCGGACGAGCTGCTTCGCTACCTCCGGGAACACCCGGTCGACCTGCATCTACCCGAAGGGGCCGATGAGGAGGCCGTCTACGGGGGCGAGAGCATGCCGTACACCACCGCGCGGTCGATGCTCCACGGCTACGTGCCGCCCCGAGCGCTCGCGGCGCTGTTCGAACTGCTGGCACGGCAACCGGGAGCGGTCGTCATATCGGGAGATGTGGTCGACGCCGCAGGTCGGCATGGGGTCGCGATCCGGATGCCCGGCGTGATCGGTGGCAACGATGATTTCCTCTTCGACCGGGACACCCATGTCTTCCTCGGCACCCGAGATTCGGTGGTGCGCAACGGCAAGGAGTCGATGTACGGCGCTGTCGCGCTACTACGCATCGCCGTCGTCGACCGACCGGGCCAGCTGCCCTGAGCCGTGCGGGGTCTCATCGTCCGGCGTGGTCCGCTGGTGGGGCGACCGGGCCGCGTTGCACGACTGGGTGAGGCCGGGGCAGCGCCGTTTGCGAGGCTGGCAGCATGACATCTCCCCTTGCGCACCGCGTCTATGAAACGTGCCACCTGACCGGGTCGTTCCTCCTGCGGTCCGGTCAGACGAGCGACGAGTACTTCGACAAGTATCTGTTCGAGGCCGAGCCTGGCCTGTTGCGTGAGGTGGCCGAGGCGATGGTCGCGCTGCTGCCCGAGTGCGATGTGCTGGCGGGGATGGAGATGGGCGGCATTCCGATCGCCACCGTGATGTCGCAGCTGACCGGGCTGCCGACCGCGTTCGTGCGCAAGCAGGCGAAGGAGTACGGCACCGGCAGGGCGGCCGAGGGAGCCCCCGTGGACGGCCGGCGGGTCGTGGTGATCGAGGACGTCGTCACCACCGGTGGCGCGCTGCTGGCGTCGTGCCGGCAGTTACGGAACAGCGGCGCAAAGGTCGACTCGGTGGTCTGCGCCATCGACCGGGAGCAGGGCGGACGGGAGAACCTGGCGGCCGAAAGGCTCCGGTTGCGCGCCGCCCTCACCCGTCGCGACCTGGAACTCGCCCTGCCGGGCTGAGCGTCTCGCAGGCGCTTCCAGAACAAGGCACCCGCGTGATCACTTGATGCTGACCAGTCGCCGAAGCTCGGGGGCCAACTGGCCAGCATCAAGTGATCACGGCAAAGGCCAAGGTCTCCGGCAGCGGCTGGAGCGTGAACGCGTCGTGCGAGGTCGTGGTCCGAACGCCGAACGGCGCGGTGGTCCGCGTTCCGTCGGACGTCAGCGTGAATCGTCCCGCTGGGCTGTACGGCGAGGAGACCCGGGTCGCCACCTCGCAGGTGCCCGTCTTCGAGACTTCGACGGTGTACGTCATCCACTCGCCGCCGCGGGCTGAAAAGTCGGGAGATCGTTGCGACGATCAGGGCATGACAACCGCCAAGGCGTACGTCGAGTTCGCGCAGCGCGAGGCACACGGGGTCTCACCGACGTACGAGCGGCTGTCGTACGCTGTCGCCGACGACCACCCCCTGCTCGCCCTGCTCGACGGGCTCCCACCGGCCAAACGACAGCCGAACCTGCTGTACGGGGTGGTCCGCTGGTTGGGCGGCCCGGTCGACGACCCGGGCGCGTTCCACGACTACGTGCTGGCCCACTGGCCGGTCATCGACACCGAGCTGAAGCGCAGGGCCACCCAGACGAACGAGGCGGGCCGGTGCGCGGTGCTGCTGCCGGTGCTCGCCGCGCTGCCGCAGCCCCTCGCCCTGCTGGAGGTCGGCGCGTCCGCCGGGCTCTGCCTCTACCCCGACCGGTACGCCTACCGGTACGGCGAGCATGAGGTCGGCGACGGTGCGCCCATCCTGGAGTGCGCGGCCAGCGGGTTGACGCCGCCTGGGCGCGTACCCCAGGTGGTGTGGCGGGCTGGCCTCGACCTGAACCCGCTCGACGTGACCGACCCCGACGACGTGTCGTGGTTGGACGCCCTGATCTGGCCCGAGCACGCGCACCGGCGGTCCCGGCTGCGCGCGGCGGCGGCGGTCGCCGCCGCCGACCCGCCGCTGCTGGTCCGGGGTGACCTGGTGGACGACCTGCCGGCGCTGGCGGCCCGCGCGCCGGCCGACGCGACGCTCGTGGTCTTCCACACGTCCGTGCTCTACCAGGTGCCCGCCGCGCGCCGGGACGCGTTCGTGCGGCTGGTCGGTGAGCTGCCGGGGCACTGGATCGCGAACGAGGCCCCGGAGGTGCTGCCCTACGACGGCTTACCCGACTCGCCGGACGCGGCGCTGCACAACGTCCTCGCGCTGGACGGCAAGCCGCTGGCCTGGACCCGGGGCCATGGTCAGGCGATGACCTGGTTCGGCTGAGAGCGGTCCTTCAGGCGCATCCGGGCGTGCAGGGCCCGGACGAACCAGTCCACGGCCGGCGCGACCGCACCCCCACCCGACCAGCCGTTGATCACCGACAACAGGTCGAGGTAGCGGTCCCGGCGAGGGTCGTTCGCCAGGACCAGCCGATCCAGCAACCGCTGGCGCAGGTCGGCGTCCTCGGGAAGACCGTGCAGGCGGGCGTACCGGCGGGTGACCGCCGCGACCACCGGCTCGGCCTCGTCTCCGGTCGGATCGATGCCGGCGGCCAGCGCGCCCGCCACCTCGTCGCGCACGATGGCGACGGCGTCCGGGCGGGGGAGACCGGGCACGTCGTTGTCGGCGGCGTACTGGCGGGCGAGCCGCCGCATGCTCGTCCGGAAACCCGGATCGCGGCACAGCTCGGCCAGCTCCACCCACGCCTGCACCTGCTCGGCGCTGGGGTCGTCGGGCAGCTCCGGCGTCATCGAGACGACCACACCCGGGTACGGCATCCAATCGTCGGTGAAGACGCTGTCCAGGAAGTCGTCCACCAGGTGCTGCCGCTCACGGGCGGTGAGCTGGGCCAACCGGTGCAGGTCGTCGACCTCGGCCGGGCCGGCCCCGCGCCGCGCCGCGACGGTCAGCACCGCCTGGCGCAGTCGCAACACGCGGATCTGCGCGGCCAGCGCCTCGGCGTGCGTGGTGGCCACCTCGTGCAGCGGTACCTCGCGGTCCACCACCCGACGGATGGCGGCCAGATCCACGCCCAGGTCACGCAACGTCCGGACGAGTTCCAGCCGCGCGACCGCCTCGGCGTCGAAGAGGCGATAGCCGGCGGAACTCCGGTCGGTGGGCGGGACGATCCCGCTGTCGGCGTAGTAGCGGATGGTCTTGACGCTCAGGCCGGTGCGTCGGGCCAGGTCGCCGATCGTGTAGCGCTCGTCACCGCTCATGCCCCCACCCTCACGTCTCCCCCCGGTGGAGACTCAAGCAGACTGGCCCGGTGAGCGGAGAGCGACGACCCCTGGCCGACCGGCCGCTCACCGAGCCGCACCCGTCCCGCCTGCCGCCGGAGCACCCGGACCGGGCCCGGATCATCGCCGCGCACGACGCCGCGCTGGCCGCCGGAGAGGCCGGCTACCTCGACCCGGTGACGGGTCTGTTCGTGCTCAGCGCCGCCTTCCTGGCCCGTCGCGGCACGTGCTGCGGACGGGGTTGCCGACACTGCCCGTACGTGGACGATCCACCCTTGGAATGAGGGCTTCCGCCGGACCCGGACACCCCGTACGGTTTCCGACGGACATCCGGCGGGCCCTTCCGCCGTCGGTCGGCGAGAGGGTGGAACGTGCGCGGGCGGATCGTGGTCGCCGGGCTGGCGGGCCTGCTGGTGAGTGGCTGTGCCGCCGAGGCCGAGCCGGTGGCGGTGCCACCACCGGCGCCGGTGGCCCTGGACGTGTCGGCGGCCTCGTCGGGCGGGGCGTGCCGGCTGCTGGACTTCGCGGTGATCGAACAAATCGTCAAGGTGCGCTTCGACGTGGCGGCGGCGAGTGAGCGGAACGACACCCACACCTGCGTGGTCCGGGCCGAGCGCGCGGCGCTGCCGGAGCTGATGCTCAGCGTGTCCGAGACCAGCATCGACAAGACCACCTTCGGCGCGGACGTGGTGCCCGACAAGGCGACGAAGATCACCGGCCTGGGTCAGCAGGCGTACCGACGGACGGCCGCCGCGAGCGGCGGGCACGGGCCGGTCGCCGAGGTCGGCTGGCTGGCCACCGACGGCCGACTCGCCACCCTGACCTGGACCGGCGCCAAGGGCGAGCGCACTGCTGCGGACAAGCTGGCCGCTGAGCTGATCGCCGTGGCCAAGAAGGTCGACACCCGGGCGCTGTGACCGCCCGTGGGCGGTCAGCTGGCGGCGACGAAGACCCGGGAGGCGACCTCGCGGGGCAGCCGTACCCGGTCACCGGAGCGGTCGATCGACACCCCGTCGCGTTCCTGGGCCACGGTCACCGTGGCGCCCGGGTCGACGCCCGCGGCGTGCAGCTGGCGCAGCACGTCGGAGTCGGTCTGCACGCTCTCGCAGATCCGGCGGACCACGACCGGCCCGGACAGCCCGGGGAAGGCCAGGTTGCGCTCGCCCTCGCCGGCCTCGCTGGTCGGGGCCCCGGGGGAGCCCAGCTCCTCCAGGCCCGGGATCGGGTTGCCGTACGGCGAGCGGGTGGGCCGGTTGAGCAGGTCGTACACCCGCTTCTCGACGGCGTCGCTCATCACGTGCTCCCAGCGGCAGGCCTCCTCGTGGGCCTCCTCGTAGGGCATCCCGATGACGTTGACGAGCAGCAGCTCGGCGAGGCGGTGCTTGCGCATCACGGCCACCGCGGTGCCCCGGCCGAGCGCGGTGAGCGTCAGGTGCCGGTCGCCCTCGACGGTGAGCAGGCCGTCGCGCTCCATCCGGGCCACGGTCTGGCTGACGGTGGGGCCGCTCTGCTTGAGGCGCTCGGCGATCCGGGCGCGTAGCGGCGGCACTCCCTCCTCCTCCAGCTCGAGGATGGTGCGCAGGTACATCTCGGTCGTGTCGACCAGATCGTGAGACTTCATAAGGTAAGCGGCCCTCCGATGCACGATGCTACCCTGCCGCGCGCCGAGCGACCGCTGCCGAATCGCGCCGTGCTGACCCGGATGGTGTTGGATGGTCGCCATGTCCGGTACCGAGGAGCTGCTCGTCGAGGTCGACCGGCTCGCCGTCGAGCTCGACCACGCCGACCCGCCCACCCTGCTCGACGTCCGCTGGCGGCTCACCGGCCCGCCCGGCCACGACGACTACCTGGCCGGTCACCTGCCCGGCGCGGTCTTCGTCGACCTGGACACCGCGCTGTGCGGGCCGCCCGGCGTCGGCGGCCGGCACCCGCTGCCCGACCCGGGCGCGCTGCGGGGGCGCTGCGGGCCGCCGGCGTCCGTTCCGGTCACCCCGTGGTGGTGTACGACGGCGGCGACGGCCTGGCCGCCGCACGCGCCTGGTGGACGTTGCGGTGGGCGGGACACCGGCAGGTGCGCCTGCTGCACGGGGGCTTCCCGGCGTGGGTGGCCGCCGGCCGAGAGGTCTCCACCGACGCGCCCACCCCGCGTCCCGGCGACGTCGAGGTGCACCCCGGTGCCCTCCCGGTGCTCGACGCCGGGCAGGCCGCCACCCTGGCCTCCGCCGACGACGCCGTGCTGCTCGACGTACGCGCGGCGCCGCGCTTCCGGGGTGAGGTCGAACCGATCGACCCGGTCGCCGGTCACGTGCCCGGCGCGGCGAACCTGCCCGCCGGCGAGTACGTGGGCGCCGACGGGCGCTTCCCGGCCGCCGAGGTGCTGCGGGACCGGTTCGCCGCCGTCGGCGTCCAGGGGGCGCGGGAGGTCGGGGCGTACTGCGGTTCCGGTGTCACCGCCGCGCAGGCGGTCCTCGCGCTGCACCTGGTCGGCCGGCCGGACGCCGCGCTGTACGTCGGGTCGTGGAGCAACTGGGTCGCCGACCCGTCCCGGCCGGTCGCCACCGGGCCGACACCAGAGCGCTGACCAGCGCGTGCGACGGGCCGACGACGGTCCTCGTGCGACGATGGGCTCATGTCCGACGACACGGTGGTGGTGTGGGACCCCGCGCTGCTGGCCTACAACCTGGGTGACCATCCACTCGACCCGGTCCGGGTGGAGCTGACCGTCGCGCTCGCCCAGGAGTTGGGCGTCCTGACCCGACCCGGTGTGCGCGTGGTCAAGCCGGAGCCCGCCGACGACGCCCTGCTGAGCCGCGTGCACGACCCGGCCTACCTGGCCGCTGTACGGGCCGCGCCGCGCGACCCGCTGTTCGCCGGGTACGGGCTGGGCACCTCCGACAACCCGATCTTCGAGGGGATGCACGAGTCCAGCGCCTTGATCGCCGGCGCGACGGTTGCCGCCGCGGAGGCGGTCTGGCGGGGAGACGCCCGTCGGGCCGTCAACGTGGCCGGTGGCCTGCACCACGCGATGCCCGCCCGGGCGTCCGGTTTCTGCGTCTACAACGACCCGGCGGTGGCCATCGCCCGGCTGCTCGACCTGGGCGCCGAGCGGATCGCGTACGTCGACGTGGACGTGCACCACGGCGACGGGGTGCAGGACATCTTCTGGGACGACCCCCGGGTGCTCACGGTCAGCCTGCACGAGACGCCACTGGCGCTCTTTCCCGGTACCGGCTTTCCCGACGAGACCGGCGGTCCGGGCGCGCTGGGCAGCGCGGTGAACGTGCCGCTGCCTCCGGGCGTCGACGACACCGGCTGGCAGCGGGCGTTCCACGCGATCGTGCCGTCGGTGCTGCGCGCGTTCCGCCCGCAGGTGCTCGTCACCCAGTGTGGCGCGGACGGGCACCGGCTGGATCCGCTGGCCGACCTGAACCTGACGGTGGACGGGCAGCGCGCCACCTACCTCGCGCTGCGGTCGCTCGCCGACGAGCTGTGCGAGGGCCGTTGGGTCGCCACCGGCGGCGGCGGGTACGCGCTGGTCGAGGCGGTGCCCCGGGCATGGACGCACCTGCTGGCCGTGGCGACCGGCGACCCGATCGACCCGGCGACGCTCACCCCGCTCGCCTGGCGGGAGTTGGCGGCGGCCCGTCGACCGGGCCGGGAGATCCCGCTGCGAATGACCGACGACGCCGACCCGTCGTACGAGCCGTGGCAGCCGACGGGCGAGCCGAACGCGGTGGACCGGGCCATCGCGGCGACCCGCAAGACCGTCTTCCCGCTGCTCGGGCTCGATCCGTACGACCCGCGGGACTGAGCCGGGCCGTTTCCGTGACGAGCGTGGACCAACCCGTGGACGTGCTGCTCAGCGATGGCAGTACCGTCCAGTTGCGACAGATCGACCCGACCGACGCGCCGGGCGTGGTGGCGATGCACAGCCGGTTCTCCGAGCGCACCCGCTACCTGCGGTACTTCTCGCCGTATCCGCGCATCCCGGAGCGCGACCTGATCCGTTTCGTCACGGTCGACCACCACGACCGGGAGGCGTTCGTGGTGCTGGCCGCCGACCAGATCGTCGCGGTCGGCCGGTACGAGCGCCTGGGCCCGCAGGCGCCCGAGGCGGAGGTGGCCTTCGTGGTGGAGGACGCCTTCCAGGGCCGGGGCATCGGCTCGGTGCTGATGGAACACCTGGCCGACGCCGCCCGGCGCAACGGCATCATGAGCTTCGTCGCCGAGGTGCTGCCGGCCAACGGGACGATGCTGCGGGTCTTCTCCGACTTCGGCTACCAGGTCCAGCGCGCGTACGCCGACGGCGTGGTGCACCTGAGCTTCCCGATCGCCCCGACCGAGGCCACCCTGGAGGTGCAGCGCGGCCGGGAGCACCGCACCGAGGCGCGTTCGATCGCCCGCCTGCTCGCGCCGCGGGGCATCGCCGTCTACGGCGCGAGCGCCACCGGGCAGGGTGTCGGCGCGGCGGTGCTCGGGCACCTGCGCGATGGCGGGTTCACCGGCGCGGTCGTGCCGGTGCATCCGAGCGCGTCGACGGTGGCCGGGCTGCCCGCGTACCCGAGCGCTGTCGACGCCCAGCTCGCGGTGGACCTGGCGGTGGTGGCGGTCCCGCCGGAGGCGGCGACCGCGGTGGTCGCCGACGCGGCCGCCGCCGGCGTGCACGGCCTCGTCGTGATCTCGGCCGGCTTCGCCGAGGCCGGCGGCGAGGGCGCGGCCACGCAGCGGTCGCTGGTCCGCGCGGCCCACGCCGCCGGGATGCGCGTGGTCGGCCCGAACTGTCTGGGCGTGGCCAACACCGATCCGACGGTACGCCTCAACGCCACGCTCGCGCCCGCGCTGCCGCCGGCCGGTCGGGTCGGCATCTTCAGCCAGTCCGGCGCGTTCGGGGTGGCGCTGCTCGCCGAGGCGGACCGGCGTGGTCTCGGCCTGTCCAGCTTCGTCTCCGCCGGCAACCGGGCCGACGTGTCCGGTAACGACCTGTTGCAGTACTGGCAGGACGACCCCGGCACCGACGTGATCATGCTGTACCTGGAGACGTTCGGTAACCCACGCAAGTTCGCCCGGCTGGCCCGGCGGATCGGTCGCGCCAAACCGGTCGTGGCGCTCGCCTCTCCGGCCCGCCCACCCGGGGTCGGTGACGCGGCCGGCCCGGACGAGGTGGCGGTGGCCGCGCTCTTCGCCCAGTCCGGGGTGATCCGGGTGGACACCGTGGCGGAACTGCTGGACGTGGGGGTGCTGCTGGCCAACCAGCCCCTGCCCACCGGCGACCGGGTCGGCGTGGTCGGCAACTCGTCGGCGCTGACCGGGTTGGCGGCGACGGCGTGCGTCGCGCAGGGCCTGACCGTGGCCGACGGCTACCCCCGTGACGTCGGCCCGAGCGCCGGTGCGGCCGAGTTCGCCACCGCCCTCGCCGAGACGGCCGCCGACGACAGGGTGGACGCCCTCGTGGTGGTCTTCGCCCCACCGCTGCCCGGTCAACGCACCGACGTGGACGCCGACGTCACCGCCGCCCTTCCGGCGGCCCTCGCCCTGGGCAAGCCGACCGTGGCGACGTTCCTGGTCGGCCGGCTGCCCGCCGGGGTGCCCGCGTACGGCGGGGTGGAGGAGGCCGTCCGCGCCCTCGCCCGGGTACACCGGTACGCGCGGTGGCTGGGCCGCCCGTCCGGCGTGGCACCCCAACTGCCCCGCGTCGACCGGGACGCCGCGCAGGCCGCGCTGCGCGCCGACCCCGTCGACGCGGGGGCGCTGCTGGCCGCGTACGGCATCGAGACCGTGCCGTCGACGCTCGTGGACACGGTCGACGCGGCGGCCGAAGCGGCGGCGCGGGTGGGTCTCCCGGTGGCGCTCAAGGCCGCCGACCCGGGGCTGCGGCACCGGCTCGACCTGGGCGCCGTCCGTCTCGACCTGCGCGACGAGGCGAGCGTCCGCCGCGCGTACACCGAGATGGCCGCCGGCTTCGGCGCGGACGTGCTGGTGCAGCCGATGGTCCCGCCCGGGGTGGCCTGCGTCGTGGAGCTGGTGGAAGATCCGGCGTTCGGCCCGGTGGTCGGCTTCGGTCTCGGGGGAGTCGCCACCGACCTGCTCGGGGACCGGGCCTGGCGGGCGGTGCCGCTCACCGACACCGACGCCGCCGAACTGGTCGACGAGCCCCGCGCGGCGCCGCTGTTGCGGGGCACCGGGGCGCCGCGCCGGTGGACCGCGCGGCCCTGGCCGACCTGCTGCTACGGGTCGGTCAGCTCGCCGACGAGCAGCCCCGGGTGCGTTCGGTCACCCTCAACCCGGTGCTCGCCCGACCGGACGGCATCTCGGTCCTGCACGCCCAGGTACGCGTCGGCGGCGTGGCCGCCCGCCCGGACACCGGCCCCCGCCGCCTCTAAAGGGGCGCGCCGCTCAGGCGCGGCTGGAGATCTGTTGCACGCCCCAGGTGTTGCCGTCCGGGTCGGCGAAGAAGACGAAGCCGACATTGTCCAGCGGGTCGGACACCGGTCGGGGGTTGACGCCCACCACCTGGATCTCGCTGACCCGCACGCCCCGCTCGACCAGCTCGGCGTGGGCCCGCTTCAGGTCGGGCACGACCAGCTGCAGGCCCCTGAGCGAGCCGGGCGGCATCTCCGGGACGACGCCCTTGCCGATCACGATCGAGCAACCGGAGCCGGGCGGGGTCAGCTGCACGATGCGCGCGTCGTCACCGATCACGGTGTCGTGGTCGACGGCGAAACCAAGCTGGTCGGCGTAGAACCGCTTCGCCCGGTCCACATCCGACACGGGCACGATCACGACTTCCAGCGTCCAGTTCACGGGTGCCCTCTCGTCGGGGTCTCCAGTCAACCATCGCGGCAAGGGGAAGGCCCCGGCGAACCGCCAGGGCCTTCCACAACTTCGTGCGCGTCAGCAGGCGTACGCCTCCAGGCGCTGGGCCCGCTCCGGCGCGCGCAGCTTCAGCAGCGTCCCCTTCTCGATCTGCCGGATGCGCTCGCGGGAGAGGCCGAACTCCCGGCCGACCTCGTCCAGGGTGCGCTGCCGACCGTCGTCCAGCCCGAACCGGAGCCGGATGACCGCCTGCTCCCGCTGCGACAGCGTGGCCAGCACGACACTCACCTCGTTACGCAGCTCGCCCTGCGCGGCTCCCTCGCCCGGGTCGGTACGCGGGTCCACCGCGGCCACGAAGTCACCGAGCGCGCTCTCCCCGTCGTCGCCGACGGCCTGGTCCAGGCTGACCGGCTCCCGGTCGTACGAGATGAGTTCGATGACCTGGTACTCGGGGATCTCCAGTGCCCGGGCGATCTCCGCGACGCCGGGCTCGCGGCCCAGCGACACCGCCAGCTCGCGGCGGGCCCGGACCATCCGGTTGACCTGCTCGACCATGTGCACCGGGATACGGATGGTGCGGGCCTGGTCGGCCATGGCGCGGGTGATGGCCTGCCGGATCCACCAGGTGGCGTACGTGGAGAACTTGTAGCCCTTGGCGTAGTCGAACTTCTCCACCGCCCGGATCAGACCGAGGTTGCCCTCCTGGATGAGGTCCAGGAAGGCCATCCCGCGTCCGGTGTAGCGCTTGGCGATGCTGACCACCAGCCGCAGGTTCGCCTCCAGCAGGTGGTCCTTGGCCGCGCGGCCCTCGACGACGATCAGCTCCAGGTCGGCCCGCAGTTCGTCCGAGACCGGAGTGCAGGTGACGAGCTTCTCCTCGGCGAACAGTCCGGCCTCGACCCGCCGGGCCAGCTCGACCTCCTGCGCGGCCGTCAGCAGCTTCGTCCGACCGATGCCGTTGAGGTACGCCCGGACCAGGTCGGTGGAGATGCCGCGCTCGTCGGTGGCGTCCAGGTCGGTGAGGGCGTCGGTCTCGGTGCTGGTGGCTGGGCGCGTCCGCTGTTCCGTCATCTCTGTCTCCCCGTATCCCACGTCTGTGCCGTGTCTCCGGCCCAGTGGTGCCGGTGTGAGACACAGCTTGGCGGGCGGGACGTGAAACGGGAGTGAGCTGATCGTGGACCCGACAGCAATCCCGCAGGATCGCCACAAAAAACTGTCACCAGACCGCTTGCCGCCCACCCCCGGCGTTCCCGGCGATCCCGGCGCCCCCGGTGATCAAGAGGTTCGCGTCAAGAATCGTGCGGAATTTGACGCGAACCTCTTGATCGACACGGGGAGGGAGGGGGTTAGAGGTCTAGGAGGATTGTTTTGGGGCCAATGTTGGTGCTTTCCACGAGCATGTGGGTGCGGAAGCGGCCGGTCTCGACCTTCGCGCCGCAGTGGCGCAGGGCTTCCACCACCGCCGTCACCAGGGGTTCGGCCACGTCGGCGGGGGCGGCTGCCGTCCAGCTTGGACGGCGGCCCTTGCGGGCGTCGCCGTAGAGGGTGAACTGGCTGACCACCAGGATCGGCGCCCCGACGTCGGCGGCGGACCGCTCGTCGTCCAGGATGCGCAGCTCGTGCACCTTGCGGGCCATCGTCGCGGCGGTCTCCGCGGTGTCGGTGTGCGTCACGCCGAGCAGCACCAGCAGGCCGTCCTCGATCGCGCCAACCACCTCGTCGTCCACCGTCACGCTGGCCCGCCCGACCGTCTGCACCACGGCCCGCATCAGCGCACCACCGGCTCGATGAAGCCGCGCTCGACCAGGTGCGCGACGATCGGGCCGGCCGCCTCGGCCATCTCGGCGGGCTCGACCTCGTGGGCCGCCGCGAGCAGGGCGAGCTGGTCGCGGAGCGGTAGGCGGCCGTCCGCCCCGCCGACCAGCGCCAGCACCAACGGATCGATCTCCTCGGTCCAGCGCAGACCGTGCGGCATCGCGAGCACCTGCCGGTCGACCGCCCAGCCCTCGTCGCCCATGGTGGCCTCCTGGCGGAGCTGGAGACCGTTGGCGGCCCGGTAGCGTTCGGCGAGCAACGCCTCGGTGTCGCGTACCCGCAGGAAGTCCTGTCGGTCGAACCAGGCGCCGATCTGGTCGCCCAACGGCGGCTGGACCCGCTGGCGCAGGTCCTCCACGCGGACCACCGGATCGGTGTGGCCGCCGCGGCGCAGCGACACGATCCCGAAGCCGATCGCCTCGATCTTGTGCTGGTCGAACCAGTCCAGCCAGACGGCCGCCCGTTGCGGGTCGGTGCCCTCACCGACGTCGGTGAGCCACAGGTCGACGTACGCCATCGGGTCGGCCACCTCGCGTTGGATCACCCAGGCGTCCAGCCCGGTGCCGGCGAACCAGCCGGCCACCCGCTCGTCCCACTCCTCACCGGCGACGTGCACCCAGTTCGCCAGGTACTGCATGGTGCCGCCCTCGGTGAGCAGGCCGGGGGCGGCGGCGGCCAGCTCGGCGGCGATGGCGTCACCCACCCGACCCGAGTCGCGGTAGACGTGTGTGGTGGTGCCCGGGCCCACCACGAACGGCGGGTTGCTCACCACCAGGTCGAATCGACGGCCGGCCACCGGCGCGACCATGTCGCCGCGCAGCAGCTCCCAGTCCTGGCCGTTGAGGGCGGCGTTCGTCGCCGCGAAGCGCAGGGCCCGCTCGGAGAGGTCCGTGGCGGTCACCGTGTCGGCGTGGGTGGCCAGGTGCAGGGCCTGGACGCCGGAGCCGGTGCCCAGGTCCAGGGCGGCGCCGACCGGCCGACGTACGGTCGCCCCGATCAGGGTGTGGGTGGCGCCGCCGATACCGAGCACGTGTTCGGCGTGCAGGGGTCGCCCGGGCCGGGCCGAGGCCGGCACGTCGGCGAGCACCCACCAGTCGTCGCCGTACGGTTCCAGGTCGACTCCGGCGCGCAGGCCCTCGTCGTACGGCTCGACGATCCCGCCGGCCAGCGCCTCGGCGAGCCCCAACGGGGCCAGCGCGGCGGCGACGGCGGCCTCCGGTTCGGTCTGGTCGCAGATGAACACCCGGATCAGCGTGGCGAGGGGGTCGCGGTCCTCGGTGGCGCGCAGCGCGGCCCGATAGTCGTTGCGCCCGACCGAGGCGGTGGCCTGCGGGCCGAGCCGTTCGGCGATGCCGTTGCTGGTGAACCCGGCCCGGGCCAGCGCGGTCCGCAGCGCGTCGACGCCGGCGGGGGAGAGCAGCATGTCGTGTTCGTCCACCCCGACATCCTGCCCCGCGTCGCGTCCCGGGTCGGCGGCACCCGCCGACGGACGTCGGAGCGTCGGTGTCCGACCGGGTCGGTGGGCGGGGCAGGATGGTGGCCATGACGCTCGTGCTCCCCATCGACCCCGAGGCCAACCGTCTGCTGGAGCGCAGCCCGCTGGCCCTGCTGGTCGGCATGGTCCTTGATCAACAAGTCTCGATGGAGAAGGCGTTCTCCTCGCCGTACGTGCTGGCGCAGCGGCTCGGTCACGACCTAAACGCGGCGGAGCTGGCCGGCTACGACACGGAGGCGCTGATCGCGCTCTTCGCCACCCCGCCGGCCCTGCACCGGTTCCCGAAGGCGATGGCGACGCGGGTGCAGGAGGTCTGTCGGGTGCTCGTGGAGCGCTACGACGGCGACGCGGCGCTGTTGTGGTCGGGCGTCGCCGACGGGCCGGAGCTGCTCCGGCGCGTCGCCGACCTGCCCGGCTTCGGCAAGCAGAAGGCGCAGATCTTCGTGGCGCTGCTGGGCAAGCGGTTCGGGGTGACTCCGCAGGACTGGCGGACGGCGGCCGGCGGGTACGGCGACCCTGGCGCGTACCGGTCGGTGGCGGACGTCACCGACGCCGACTCGCTGCGCCGGGTGCGGGAGTACAAGCAGCAGATGAAGGCGGCGGCGAAGGCCGATCAGGGCTGACGTTCAGGCGGCGGTGGGGTGCGCCAGGGAGGCCAGCGCGCGCCGTACGTCGGCCAGCGAGACGGTGGCCGAGTCGTCCAGGTCGGCGAGGCCGGCCTCGATCCACTGCCGCATGAGCGTGGTGACCCCGATGCCCCGGGCGTCGGCGGCGGCGCGGACCCGCTCGTAGGTCTCCAGCGGCAGCCGGACCGACCGGCTCACCATCGGCACGTCGGTGTCGGGTGTGGGCAGGTCCACCGCGGGGCTCTCGTCGATCAGCTCGGCGAGCCGGTCGTCGCCGCTGTGGAACTGCTTCGTCGCGTCGTTGCGGTGCATCGTCACGGCCCCCCTCATCGGCGATCTCTCCGCACGGCCTCGTCGTAGCGCTTGGACTCGACGTCGCTCAGCTCGCGGGCGGAAAGGATGTCCCAGTCGTTGTCGGTGCCATCGGCCTCGGCGAGCAGCACCGCCAGGCGGCGGCCCCGGCGGGCGGCGGCGTAGACCACCATCACGTCGTCGCCCAGGTGGCGGATGACCCGTCGCGCGCTGTGCAGCGCCTCCCAGACTTCCCCGGGCGTGACGTCGTAGACCCTCAGGTTGGCCAACGCCTCGTCGGTGAAGCTGAACCTGCTGCCCACGTCGCGCAGCGTACCACGCGCGTAACACGTACCGGGATGACTCGATATTCGCTGATCACGGCTTCGTGGTGACAGGATGGGGCGTAATCCCCTCGAGGAGGTCCCTGGTGAAGCGTCAGGCGTACGAGCCGATTCTGATCACCGATGCCTCGCGCAGCCAGCACGATCAGCTCACGAGCCGTCAGCGTCGCTACATCCTCATGATGGGCATCCGGGTGGCCTGCATCGTCGCCGGAGCGATCCTGGTCGGCGCGAAGGCTCCCCTGCTCTGGCTCTGGTTGCCGCTGTGCGCCCTCGGCATGGTGCTCATCCCGTGGCTGGCCGTGCTGCTGGCGAACGACCGGCCGCCCAAGGAGGAGCACCGGCTGGCCAACCGGTTCCACCCCCGGCGGCGGATCGAGACCCCACCCATGAGCCTCACCGCCGAGGAGCGTCCTCACAAGATCATCGACGTCGAGCCCTGACCCGCCCCGCGGGCCAGGGCTCCGACGCCTCAGGCCGGTGGTCGGGCGCCGACGCTGGAGACGGCGAGCGCCCCCAGTTCGGTCGCGCGGTCCAGGGCCGCGCTCGCGCTTGCCCCGCCGAGCCAGGCGGTCAGCAGGCCGGCCGCGAAAGCGTCGCCGGCCCCGGTGACGTCCACCACCGCCACCCGCCGGGCCGCCGCCACGCTGACCGTGGCCGTGCGGCCCTCGACCCACACCGCGCCCGCCGCGCCACGCTTGACCACCACCCGTCGGGCCGTCGCCGACAACGCCCGCCCCTGCGCCGCCGGGTCCAGACCGCCGGCCAGCACCGTGGCCTCGTCCGCGTTGACCAGGAGCAGGTCGACGTCGCGTACCCAACCCAGGAAGGCCCGCGCGCCGACGCGCCGCAGCGGCCCCGCGGAGGCCGCGTCGACGCTGGTGGTGAGCCCGAGCTCGCGGGCGACGGCCAACGCCCGCAGTCCCGCTGCGCGCGACGCGGCGTCCAACAGGGTGTACGCGGACAGGTGCAGATGCCCCGCGTCGGGCGCGGCCGCGACGGCCTTCTCGACGTGCTCGGCGCTCAACCGCAGGTTCGCGCCCCGCGACGTGACCATGGTCCGCTCGCCGTCGGCGGTCAGCACGACCACCGTGCCGGTGGGTACGCCCGGCACCCGTTCGACGGCGCAGTCCACGCCCGCGCGGGCCAACTCGGCCGCCCGGTCGCGCCCCGCGTCGTCGTCGCCGACCGCGCCGACGAGCGTGACGGCGAATCCCTGGGCGGCCACCCAGGCGGCGGTGTTGGCCGCCTGCCCGCCGCCGCCGAGGCTGATCTCGGCCGCGGTGTCCGTGCCGGCCGCGAGCGGCCCGGTGAGCACCGCGACCACGTCGGTGATCACGTCTCCGACGACGACCACGCGGGTCCCAGGGGTCATGCCGGGACGGCGGCGCGGGCGACCGTGGCGACCGCGATGCGCGCGGCCAGGTCGGCGTTGCGCAGGATGATCCGGATGTTCACCGTGAGGCTCGCGCCCTCGGTGGCCGAGTGGAAGTGCGCCAGCAGGTACGGCGTGACGGCCTTGCCGGTCACCCCGTCCCGCTCCAGCAGGGCCAGGCCGTCGGCGAGGGTCCGGTCGTGCAGCTCGGGGTCGAGCTGCTCGTCGACCGGCAGCGGGTTGGCGACGAGCAGTGCGCCGGTGTGCACGGCGTGCTCGTCCCGGGCGGCCAGTACGGCGGCGACCTGCTCCGGCGAGTCGACCGACCAGTCCAGGTCGAAGCCGGCGTCGGTGAGGTAGAAGCCGGGGAACCGTCGGGTGCGGTAGCCGAGCACGGCGACCCCGAGGGTCTCCAGGCGCTCCAACGTCGCGCCCACGTCGAGGATCGACTTGACTCCGGCGCAGACCACCGTGATCGGCGTCTGGGCCAGGGTGACGAGGTCCGCCGACTCGTCGAAGGTGTGCTCCGCCTCCCGGTGCACCCCGCCCAACCCGCCGGTCGCGAACACCCCGATCCCGGCGGCCGCCGCCACCGCGCTGGTCGCGGCCACGGTGGTGGCGCCGTCCGCGCCGGTGGCCGCCGCCACGGCCAGGTCGCGCACCGAGAGCTTCGTCACACCATCGACGGTGGCCAGTCGGGTCAGCTGCGCGTCGTCCAGACCGACCACCAGCTCGCCACGGATCATGCCGATCGTCGCCGGCACCGCCCCGGCGTCCCGGACCGCCTGCTCGATCTCCCGCGCCACCCGCAGGTTCTGCGGACGGGGCAGGCCGTGCGAGACGATGGTGCTCTCCAGTGCCACGACGGGTCGGCCGTCGCGCAGGGCTGCGGCGACCTCGGTGCCGTAGCTGATGCGAAAGTCAGTCACACGGGCACCGTACGGGGTCGGATGCCGGCCGGCCTCAAGTGGACCCGGCCGTGATGACCTGCCAAACTTGTCCGTTGGAGGTGCAGACGTGAGCACAGAGGTTCTCGAGCGTCCGGAGCTGAAGGACGCCGACACCGGTCCGGAAATGTTCCACTACGTCCGCAAGGAGAAGATCGCCGAGAGTGCCGTCATGGGCACCTTCGTCGTCGCGCTCTGCGGAGAGACCTTCCCGGTCACCAAGGCGGCCAAGCCGGGCTCCCCGGTCTGCCCCAAGTGCAAGGAGATCTACGACTCGTACCGCGAGTGAACCCCGGCCGGTCCTTCGGCCGGCGACGTAGCCTGCGGCGGTGACCACCTCCACCGCCCTGCTCCTCGCCGACCTGACCGGGGTCGCGGTGTTCGCCGCCTCCGGGGCCTCGGCCGCGGTGGCCAAACGGCTCGACCTCTTCGGTGTCGCGTTCGTCGGCTTCGTGGCCGCGCTCGGCGGCGGCATCTTCCGCGACCTCGTCATCGACGAGGTGCCGCCGCTGGCCTTCGCCGACTGGCGGTACGCCACGACCGCCGCGATCACCGCGGTCGCCGTGTTCTGGCTGCACCCGCAACTCGCCCGGCTGCGCACCACCGTGCTGGTGCTCGACGCGGCGGGCCTTGCGTTGTTCACCGTGACCGGCACGCTCAAGGCGCTCGACGCCCGGGTGCCGGCCGTCGGCGCGTGCCTGATCGGCATGCTGACCGCGATCGGCGGCGGGCTCGGCCGGGACCTGCTCACCGCGGAGATCCCCGTGGTGCTGCGCCGGGAGATCTACGCGGTGGCCGCGCTGGCCGGCTCGGTCGTGGTGGCGCTGCTGTACCTGACCGGCCAGGCCGATCCGGTGCCGCTCACCGCCGCCGCCGTCGGGGTGTTCGGATTGCGCCTGCTCGCGCTGCGCCGCCGCTGGTCCGCGCCGGTGGCGACGTTGCGGCCACCGCGCACCGGCGACCCCTGGTGAGGCCCGTCCCGCCGCGGTCGCGGATGTGACCAGCGGGGCGTCGCCTGGGCCTGCGGGCGCGCGCTGGTTATGCTGAGTCGGCCTTCGCGGCAGCTTCTGCGCGGAGGCGTTTTCATGGGCGGCGGTACTCGTGGCCCTCGCCCGGTGTCCGCCGTCGTGCGGTCGGAGAGGAGCTTCGCGTGGCAGCCCGGACGCCGGTGCTCGAGACGTTCCCGGCACTGCGTGCCTGGCAGCGCAAGGCCCTGGTGGAGTACCTGCGCCGGCGCGGCGACGACTTCACCGCGGTCGCCACGCCGGGCGCCGGCAAGACCACCTTCGCCCTGCGCATCGCGGCCGAACTGCTCGCCGACGGCACCGTCGAGGCGGTCACCGTGGTCGCCCCGACCGAGCACCTGAAGACCCAGTGGTCCGAGGCCGCGGCCCGGGT
This sequence comes from Micromonospora sp. CA-246542, assembly GCF_050942905.1. Taxonomy (NCBI): domain Bacteria; kingdom Bacillati; phylum Actinomycetota; class Actinomycetes; order Micromonosporales; family Micromonosporaceae; genus Micromonospora; species Micromonospora sp. CA-246542. The sequence continues at coordinate 1,748,179 of NZ_CP192040.1, forward strand.
GGGCATCCAGCTCGACGCCGCGTTCCGCAACGCCGACCTGCACTCCGCCGCCGACTTCCACGGCGCCGTGATCACCTACGCCCAGGTCGGCATGGCCCCGCAGGTGCACCGGCGACGCACGATGACCCGTCGCACCCTGGTCATCCTCGACGAGATCCACCACGCCGGGGACTCCCGCACCTGGGGCGACGGCGTCAAGGCCGCCTTCGAGCCGGCCGTACGCCGGCTCATGCTCACCGGCACGCCGTTCCGCTCCGACGACAACCCGATCCCGTTCGTCGAGTACGAGCGGGGCGGTGACGGGCTGCTGCGCTCCCGCGCCGACTCGGTGTACGGCTACGCCGACGCGCTGCGCGACGGGGTCGTCCGGCCGGTGCTCTTCCTCGCCTACTCGGGGGAGACCCGCTGGCGTACCAACGCCGGGGACGAGCTGGCGGCCCGCCTCGGCGAGCCGATGACCCAGGATCTGGTGGCGCAGGCGTGGCGTACCGCCCTGGACCCGGCGGGGGACTGGATGCCGCAGGTGCTGCGCGCCGCCGACGCCCGGCTCACCGTGCTGCGCAACGCGGGGATGCCCGACGCCGGTGGCCTGATCATCGCCACCGACCAGCAGACCGCGCGCTCGTACGCCAAGCTGATCGAGCAGGTGACCGGTGAGAAGGCCGCCGTGGTCCTCTCCGACGACCAGGGCGCTTCCGCGCGGATCGCGACGTTCGCGGCGTCCGACCAGCGGTGGCTGGTCGCGGTGCGGATGGTGTCCGAGGGTGTCGACATCCCCCGGCTCGCCGTCGGCGTCTACGCCACCAGCGCCAGCACGCCGCTCTACTTCGCCCAGGCGATCGGCCGGTTCGTGCGGGCCCGCCGCCCCGGCGAGACCGCCTCGGTGTTCCTGCCCAGCGTGCCGCACCTGCTCGGACTGGCCAGCGAGATGGAGAACGAGCGGGACCACGTCCTGGGCAAGCCCAAGGAGTCCGACGGCCTCGACGACGACCTGCTGGAACGCGCGCAGCGCGACGACCAGGCCAGCGGGGAGCTGGAGAAGCGGTTCGCCGCGCTCTCGGCCACCGCCGAACTGGACCAGGTGATCTTCGACGGCGCGTCGTTCGGGACCGCCGCGCAGGCCGGTACGCCCGAGGAGGAGGAATACCTGGGCCTGCCCGGTCTGCTCACCGCCGACCAGGTCTCGCTGCTGCTGACCAAGCGGCAGGCGGATCAGATTGCCGCCCAGCGTCGTCGTACCGCCGAGCGGGCCGCTCAGCCGGCCGCTGCGCCCTCGGCGGCGCCTCCGGTACCCCTGAGTGCCGCCCAGCGCCGTGTGGCGCTCCGGCGTCAACTCAACGCTCTGGTGGCCGCCCGGCACCACCGCACCGGCCAGCCGCACGGCAAGATCCACGCCGAGCTGCGCCGGCTCTGCGGTGGGCCGCCGAGCGCCCAGGCCACCATCGAGCAGCTCGAGGAACGCATCGCCACCGTGCAGACCCTCTGACCCCACGAACCCCACGCCCCCAACACGAACGCAGGCGGGCATCCGGCCCCCTCCGCAACCCAGGCACCCCCGGGCACCCGAGGCACCTTGGCCACCCAAGGCACCCCGCGCATCCGAGGCACCCCGCGCAGCCCAGGCCCCCCGGCCACCCGAGGCACGCCGCGCATTCGGGGCACCCCGGCCACCCGAGGCACCTTGGCCACCCAAGGCACGCCGCGCATTCGAGGCACCCCGCGCATCCCAGGCCCCCCGGCCACCCGAGGCACGCCGCGCATTCGGGGCACCCCGGCCACCCGAGGCACCCCGCGCGCACATTCGAGGCACCCCGCGCATTCGAGGCACCCCGCGCATCCCAGGCCCCCCGGCCACCCGAGGCACCCCGCGCATTCGAGACGCCCCGCGCATCCCAGGCCCCCACGTGTCGCGTGCCCACCAAGATCGTGCTCGATCACTGATGTAGTGGTGTCACGGGTCTGTGAGGCCACTACATCCTGGTTCGAGCACGATCTTGGCCGGCGCGGCGCGGCGCGGCGCGGGCGCGGGCGGAGCGGGGAGGGCCCGGTGCCCAAGATCTGTGCAACTTCGGGGATGTTGCTGCCTCTCGCGCGTCGGAACCAGCAACATCCCCGAACTTGCGTGGATCTCGGCGGGCGCTGGCCTGGCCTGGCCTGGGCAGGGCAGGGCAGGGAAAAGCCGACCGGAGGCACCCCGTGTGGGGTACCTCCGGTCGGCTATGTCGGTCGCGGACTTAGTTCGCCATCAAATCGGCGCCACGCCAGGTGAACTCGGGGTCCGTCGCGAACCGCACGGTGATCTTCACGAGATCCTCCGCGTACTTGTTCGCGTGGTGCCCACAGAACACCAACTCGCTCCCACCCGAGAGAGAGATACGGAGCTTGCCGGCAGCATTGCAGCGGTCGCACCGTTCATCGGCGGCTGGGGGAGCCACCGTCTCGGGCGGCGGCGTGAGGGTCGGGGTCATCGCCTTCCTCCTCTGGTCGTCACCGATGAACAATCTCTTCGGTCGTTGCTCACCTATCGTGCAACACCCGTGCTGGGCCTTGCCTTCCCTGTGTGCCCGCGGGGGACCGAGGTCACACATGGCAGGGACAGTGTGCCGTGAACCCAGGGTGCCACGTCAACGATCACATTCGTGTATCCGGACGATCACCACCTGGCGTTGCACGCCAGGTGGTCAAAACGACACGTTCGGTTGACGAAACAGGCTCAGTCCAGGTAATCCCGGAGAACCTGCGACCGGGACGGGTGCCGCAGCTTGGACATCGTCTTGGACTCGATCTGGCGGATCCGCTCCCGGGTCACCCCGTAGACCTGACCGATCTCGTCCAGCGTCCGCGGCTGACCGTCGGTCAGGCCGAAGCGCAGCCGTACCACGCCCGCCTCCCGCTCGGAGAGCGTCTGCAGCACCTGCTGGAGCTGGTCCTGCAGGAGCGAGAACGAGACGGCGTCGACGGCGACGACGGCCTCGGAGTCCTCGATGAAGTCACCGAGCTGACTGTCGCCCTCGTCACCGATGGTCTGGTCCAGCGAGATGGGCTCCCGAGCGTACTGCTGGATCTCCAGCACCTTCTCGGGTGTGATGTCCATCTCCTTGGCCAGCTCCTCCGGAGTGGGCTCGCGGCCCAGGTCCTGGAGCAGCTCACGCTGTATGCGGCCGAGCTTGTTGATGACTTCGACCATGTGCACCGGGATGCGGATGGTGCGGGCCTGGTCGGCCATGGCGCGGGTGATGGCCTGCCGGATCCACCAGGTGGCGTACGTGGAGAACTTGTAACCCTTGGTGTAGTCGAACTTCTCGACCGCCCGGATGAGACCGAGGTTGCCCTCCTGGATGAGGTCGAGGAAGGCCATGCCGCGTCCCGTGTACCGCTTGGCCAGGGACACGACCAGACGGAGGTTCGCCTCGAGCAGGTGGTTCTTGGCGCGCTCGCCGTCCCGGGAGATCCAGCCCAGGTCGCGGACCATCTCCCGGGCGAGCTTCTCCTCGCCCTCGTCGGCCGCGCGCAGCTGCTCGGCGGCGTACAGCCCGGCCTCGATCCGCTTGGCCAGCTCCACCTCCTGCTCGGCGTTGAGCAGCGGGACCTTGCCGATCTGCTTCAGGTACGCCCGGACGGAGTCGGCGGAGGCGGTCAGCTCGGCGTCGCGCCGGGCCTGCTTGAGCGCCTCGGACTCCTCGTCGTCCCACTCGAAGTCGTTGTCGGTGGCCGACGCGGCGGCGTCGGTCTCGGCGGCCTGGGCCAGCTCGGCCGGCTCCTCGACCACCACGTCCTCGATGGTGGCGGCGAGCTCCTCCGGGTCGATCTCACCCTCGGCGCCCTCGGCCCCCTCGCCCTTGGCCTTGCCGGCCGCCTTGACCGGCTTGGCGCCGGCCGCCGCGGCCACCGTGGCCTTGGTCGCGCGGGTGGACTTGGTCGCCTTGGCCGGGGCGGCTGCCGCGGCGGCGACCCCGGCGGTGCTGCCGGCGGCCTTGCGAGCGGCCACCTTGCGCGGGGCGGGCGTCGCCGACGGCTCGTCGGAGGCGGGCGCCTGCTTCGGGGCGGGCGCGGCGGCCTTCTTGGTCGTCTTGGCGGTGGTGGCTCGGGACGCGGGGGTCGTCGAGCGAGCTGCGGCGACCCGGCGGCGGGTGCTGGCCGAGCCGTCCACCACCACGGTCACTCCCGCCTCGGAGAGCGCCCGCAGGATCTTCTTGGCCTGGGCCGGAGTCACCTCGGCGGTCTCGACGGTGCGCGCGAGCTGAGCCGACGTGAGCTGACCGCCAGCGCTCTGCGCATGGGCGATCAGGGTGTCGGTGAGCGAGCGAACGTCGGCGCCGGGCTGGCGGGGTTCTGTCACGAATGACCTTCCGGAGGCGAAGAGCGGGCACGGCCGGGTCGTCCGGCACGGCGGGTCAACCGGGCCGGGCGATGTGGTTGAGGGACCCCCGTGTCCCGGGCCGGCCGGTGGTCGGCGGTCCGTGGCGCGTGGGCAGGGGTGAATTGTAACGCCGTCTGCGGCGATCATCCTGCGCCGCACGGCGTAACGGCGGCGGGACCGCCGATTCGGCGCAGATGTGGACTTTGTAAGGATGATACTCGCGCACGGCCCGCAACGCCCCGGTCGTGCCGGAAGGGGACCCTGAAATGGACCGTTCGGCACCGCCACCGCGGGAATTGTTGGAGATCGCGATCGAGGTGGCGCGGGACGCCGCGGCGACCGCGTACCGGATGCGGGTCGAGGGAGTTTCCGTGGCGGCGACCAAGAGCACGGTCACCGACGTGGTCACGGCCGCCGACCGAGCCGTCGAGCGCCAGGTTCTCGACGCCCTGCGCCGGCTGCGGCCGGGGGACGCGGTCCTCGGCGAGGAGTACGGCACGACGGACACCGGTCCGGTGGCGCCGGGCGGGGTGCGGTGGATCGTCGACCCGATCGATGGCACCGTGAACTACCTCTACGGGTTGCCGTACAGCGCGGTGTCACTGGCCGCCGAGGTGGACGGGACGGTGGTCGCCGGCGTGGTGCGCAACGTGCACACCGGTGAGGAGTGGACCGCCACGGCCGGCGGCGGGGCGTGGCGCGACGGCGTCCGGCTGCGCTGCTCGGGTGAGACCGACCTGGGGCAGGCGCTGGTCGGCACCGGTTTCGGCTATGACGCCGGCCGTCGGGCGCACCAGGCGTCGGTGGTGGCCGGGCTGATCGCCTCGGTACGGGACATCCGCCGCCTCGGCGCCGCCGCGCTGGACCTCTGCATGGTCGCGGAGGGCCGGCTGGACGCGTACTTCGAGAAGGGGTTGTCGGCCTGGGACCAGGCCGCCGGGGGCCTGGTGGCCGCCGAGGCGGGTGCCCGGGTGGCCGGCCTGGCCGGTCGCCCGGCCGGCCCGGACCTGGTGATCGCGGCCCCGCCGGCCCTCTTCGCCGGGCTGCACGACCGGCTGGCCGCCCTGGACGCCTCCGGCGGCCCCTGACTCCGGTGGCTGCCGGTCAGGCCGTCACTTCTTGGGGCCGGGGGACGGGCAGGAGCCCGGCGGCGCGACCGGCGGGCCCAGGTCGCCGAGGGACTGGTTGACCTCGGTGGTGGTGGCGAGCTGCTGGAAGCCGTTGCCCAGCACCACGTCCACGGTGTCGTCGGTGCGCTTGGGGTCGTACACCGGGTCGGCGTTGTCCAGGAAGTACGCCTTCAGCAGGTGGGCGGAGCTGACACCCTTGGGGCCGAACTTCAGCACGGCCACGTCGTCGATGCCCTTGGGCGCGTTGCCGACCTTCTTGACCTGGAACTTGCGGTTCCGGAAGTCGTCGGCGACGGCGCTCGCCCGGCCCGGCTCGTCGGTCGCGTTCAGGACGTTGATCTTGACGTCCTTGGTCTCGTGCAGGGTGACGTCGGCCAGCGGCCAGCCGTCCGGGCAGCTGCCCGCCGCGCCGGCCTCGCCCTGACTGTCCCGGACGATCGCGGTGATCACGAACGCCAGCGCCAGGACCCCCAGCAGGCCGACGACGACGAGTGCTCGCACTCGCGCAAAACTCATCTGGGCGCTCCCCGGAGCTGAGGTGGGTGGTGGCGGCCGCCAACGATCGCGCTGACCGTCGGCCGTCGAATACGCCGCTGAGGTTAACGGTTGTCCGGCCGTCGCGTGGAAACAGTCCGACATGCCGGCGCGCCGACCGCGAACCGGGTACTACTACCCCTATCTTCGTGTCGCCTGAATCACATTGGGAACAACTTCGCGTGCGGGGGCGTACATCTCAGCCGCGAGGGCGGTATACATGCCTCGCCCAAGGGGGGGTAAGGTTCCGCGCTCGCAGGGGAGTGGCCCCAGCGGTCCCGACCCGTACGGTCCGCGGGTCGGGTGCCCGACACAAGTGGTTGCCGGCCAGCGGAACCGAAACAGCGTCGTCCGGCGTTACAACCGGAAGCGACAACATCGATATGGGAGAGTGACATCCGATGGCCACCGACTACGACGCCCCGCGTCGCGACGAGGTCGACCTCGGCGAGGACAGCCTGGAAGAGCTCAAGGCCCGGCGCGTCGACTCACAGTCGGGCGCGGTGGACGTCGACGAGGCCGAGGTCGCCGAGAGCTTCGAGCTGCCCGGTGCCGACCTGGCCGACGAGGAGCTCACTGTCAAGGTGCTACCGATGCAGCAGGACGAGTTCCGTTGTGCCCGCTGCTTCCTGGTCCACCATCGCAGCCAGCTGGCGGTCGAGCGTAACGGCGAGCTGATCTGCCGAGAGTGCGTCTGACACGCACGACACCGGCGGCGGCCTCCTGATCGGGGCCGCCGCTACCGGTGTAGGCGTGCGACGCCGGTGGGTACCTGCTTGACTCGTAGCGGGTAGCCACAGCACCGGGAGGTTCCACCCATGAGCGATCGAGGCGACACCACCGACGGCGGCGCGGACGACCTCGGCGCCACCGTCGCGGCGTTGACCGAGGACGACATCGCGCCGGCCCGGCGACGCCAACTACTCACCCGGATGGTGTCCCAGGCCCGCAGCCGGGGCATCTCCGACCTGTTCAAGCCCCGTGCCGCGGTGCGCTGGATGGTCGACACGGTGGCCGAGATAGCCCCGCACGTGCCGGTCCGGGACCTGGCCACCCTGCGTCGACACTTTCCCGACCTGGACGACGCCGCTCTGGCCGAGCGACTGATCCGTAACGCCTCCCGCACCACGGCCGGGATCGGCGCGGCCGGCGGGGGAGTCGCCGCCGTCGAGTGGACGGTGGCGCCCACGCTGCTCTCCGCGCCCGTGCTGCTCGCCGCCGAGACCGTCGCCGTCGTGGCGGTGGAGCTGAAACTGATCGGTGAGCTGCACGAGATCCACGGCGTGTCGTTGCCCGACGCCGGCAGTCAGCGGGCGGTGGCCCTGGTGCACTCCTGGGCCACTCAGCGCGGGGTCAACCCGATGGTGCCCGGCGTGGGCGTCGGCGCGGTGCTCGGCACCGCCGCCCGCAAGGAGATGCGGGACATGCTGCTGCGCCGCTTCGGTCGTAACCTGACCACCCTCGGGCCGTTCCTCACGGGCGCGGCGGTGGCCAGCTTCCTGAACCGCCGGGCCACCCGCCAGATGGCCGACCAGCTCCAGGCGGACCTGCGTCGTCGCGGCATCGCCCGGCCGGCGCCACCGCCGGCCCTGCCCGGCCCGCCCACGGGCACCTGAGGGGCCCTGGGCGGCGTTCAGCCCGGCTCGCCGGCCGTGGAGTCGGCGGGCCTGGCGTCGGCGGGTCTGGTGGCGGAGGGCCTGGCGTCGGTGGGCCCGGCGTCGGCGGGCCTGGCGGCGTCCCGGGCGGCCAGCAGCGCCTCGGCCAACTCGACCGGACGCCTGCTGCTCACCACCCAGAACGGGGTCGGGTCGGCCGGGTCGTCGAGCACCACCTGCACGGCGCCGCTGATCCACGGCCGCTGCACCACGAAGGCGAGCGGGTCGGCGCCCACACCCAGCACCTCACGACGCCCGGAGGCGTCCAACGGGACCACGTCGGCCACGAAGCGCGCCGGCAGCCGGGCGTCGTCCACCCGCAGCTCACCGTCGACGACCGCCACCCCGATCCGGCCCAGCCACCACAGCCCGACGGCCGTGACCGGCAGCAGCACGGCGAAGGGCACCCAGGCGCGGGCGCCGGAACCACCCATCCAGATCTCGACCGCCAGCAGTCCGGCGGCCACCAGGCTGATCAGCCACAGCCACCAGGGCAGGTCCAGCCGTTCGGCGTACGCCGGGCGGGCCGGAACCCCTGGCCGATCGGCGGACGGGGAGGGCGACATGCTCACTCCTGCGAGGGTACGGCGCACGACGGGCCGGCCAACCGGCAGGATGGCAGGGTCACCGGAGACAACCGGACCGAAGAGGGGACCCGTGACCGACGTCGTACCCGTGCCCGTACGGCTGCTCGATGCCGAGCTGCCGATGCCCACGTACGCCCATCCCGGCGATGCCGGGGCCGACCTGGTGGCCGCCGCGGACGTGGAGCTGCCGCCCGGCGGCCGGGCCCTGGTGCCCACCGGCGTGGCCGTCGCCCTGCCGGACGGCTACGTGGGCCTGGTCCATCCCCGGTCCGGCCTGGCGGCCAGGCTCGGCGTGACCGTGCTCAACGCGCCCGGTACGGTCGACGCCGGCTACCGGGGTGAGATCATGGTCAACCTGATCAACCATGATCGGGACACGCCCGCGAAGATCTCTCGCGGGGACCGGATCGCCCAGCTCGTGATCCAGCGGGTGGCGCGGGCGCGGTTCGAGCCGGTGGCCGAGCTGCCCGGGTCCGCGCGTGGGACCGGTGGGCACGGTTCGACCGGTGGGCACGCTCAGCTGGTGCCGTCGCCGGCCGGCGGGCAGACGGAAGAAGTGGCAGGGTGATCGTGAACAGCGGAGGGTGGGCGCAGTGATCTTCTCCCGAAAGCGGGCCGATGCCGGGCGGCACACCCGCGACGAGCGGGCCACCGAGGTCCTCGACGAGGGCGGCGCGGGTCCGGCGCTGGTGCGCGGGCCGTACGACATCTCCGAGGTCGACGACGAGGTGCAGCGGCTCGACCTGGGAAGCCTGCACATTCCGGCGGTCGCCGAGGTGGAGGTGCGGGTGCAGGCCGACCCGCAGGGCGTGATCCAGCAGGTCGTGCTGGTGCACGGGGACAACGCGTTGCAGCTCGGCGTCTTCGCGGCCCCCCGGTCCGAGGGGATCTGGGACGAGGTGCGCGAGGAGATCCGGCAGTCGCTGCTGCGGGACGGCGCCTCCGCGCAGGAGGTCGACGGCGAGTACGGCACGGAGTTGCACGCCCAGGTACGGACCCCGGACGGCCCGACCAACCTGCGGTTCGTCGGCGTCGACGGGCCGCGCTGGATGGTCCGCGGCGTCTTCCAGGGGCCGGCGGCCACCGACTCGGCCAGTTCGGGCCCGCTCGCCGAGTGCCTGGAAGGCCTGGTGGTCGACCGTGGCCAGGAGGCGAAGCCGGTCCGTGAGCCGCTGCCGCTGCGACTGCCGCGCGAGATGGCCGACCAGGCCGAGGACGCGTCCAGCGAGCCCCGCCAGGTCTGAACGACCGCGTCCCGGCCCGCCGGAACCGGCCCTGTCGGCGTACGCTGGCGGGACGGTTCCGGCGTCGCCGGAGCCGGGCCGGTCCCGGCGAACGTGGAGAGGGTGACGCGGAGGTCATGACGACCGACGAGAGCAAGGTGTCGCTGCGGCGCATCCTGCAACGGTTCACCGCCAGCGAGGCCGAGATCGACGCGCAGGAGTTGCGGCAGGAGAGCGCCGAGTGCGGTGGCGTCCTGGCCCAGCAGTGCTCCCGGGGCCAACTGGTCTCGGTCGCGGGTCGGCTGCGCACCGTCGTCTACACACCGCGCACCAACCTGCCCACGCTGGAGGCCGACCTGTACGACGGCAGCGACGTCGTCACCCTGGTCTGGCTGGGCCGGCGGCACATCTCCGGGATCGAGCCGGGGCGGCACCTGACCGCTCGTGGCCGGGTGGCGATGCGCGACGACCGCAAGGTCATCTACAACCCGTACTACGAGCTGGACTCGCCGAAGTGACGGCGCCGGGGACGGAAGGCCGGTCATGACGACGGGACAGGACCGGGCGGCACAGCCGGAGACTCCTGCCGAGGACGACGAGGCGCTGCCGACGATCGCCGAGCAGATGGCCGACCAGCTCGGCGGCTGGCGTGGGCTGGTCGAGTCGAGCATCCCGGTGGTCGTCTTCGTGGTCGCCAACATCATCGGTGACCTGCGGCCCGCCGTGATCGCCTCGGTGTCCGTCGCGCTGCTGATCGCCGGGCTGCGGCTGGCCCAGCGCCGGCCGATCCGACATGCGGTCAACGGTCTGTTCGGCGTCGGCATCGGCGCCGCGATCGCGTGGCGCACCGGCGATGAGCGCGACTTCTACCTGCCCGGCATCCTCTACGGCATCGGCTACGGCATTGCCCTGCTGATCTCGGCGGCCGTCCGACAGCCCCTCGTCGGTTGGATCTGGTCGGTGCTGGTCGCCAAGGGCCGCTCCGAATGGCGGACCGACCCGAAGCTGGTGCGTACCTTCACCCGGCTGACCGTGCTCTGGGGCGTGGTGTGGCTCGCCAAGGTGGGCGTGCAGGCCGGGCTCTACCTGGCCCACCAGGACACCGCGCTGGGCGTGGCCCGGTTGGCCCTGGGCTATCCGCCGTACGCGCTGTTGCTGCTCATCACCGTCTGGACGGTGCGCCGGGTCACCCGGGAGCCACAGCCCACCCCGCTGCCCGGCGCCTGAGCAGGGCAGCGCCGGGCCGGCTCAGCGTGAGCCGCGGGTCCGCTCGACGCTGTCCGGGCCGAGGATGACCGCGCGCACGTCGTCCTCCACCTCGGCCGTACAAACGAAGATCAACTCGTCGCCGGCCTCGATGGGGTCGTCCGGGCTGGGCACCAGGACACGCTTGCCGCGCAGGATCGCCACCAGGGCGGAGTCGCGGGGCAGCGGCACCGCGTGCAGGGGCTGACCGACGTACGGGGCGGTCGGCGGCAGGGTGATCTCGACCAGGTTGGCCTCGCCCTGCCGGAACGTCATGAGCCGGACCAGGTCGCCGACGGTGACCGCCTCCTCGACCAGGGCGGCCATCACCCGGGGCTTGCTCACCGCGACGTCGACGCCCCACTGCTCGGTGAAGAGCCACTCGTTCTCCGCCCGGTTGACCCGGGCGACCACGCGCGGCACCGCGAACTCGGTCTTGGCCAGCAGCGACAGCACGAGGTTGGTCTTGTCGTCGCCGGTGGCGGCGACCACCACGTCACAGCCGGCGACGTTCGCCTCCTCCAGGCTGGCCACCTCGCACGCGTCGGCGAGCACCCACTCGGCGGCGGGCACCCGGTCCGGTCGGAGCATCTTCGGTTGACGCTCGATCAGCATCACCTGGTGGCCGTTCTCGATCAGCTCCTGGGCGATCGAACGGCCCACGTTGCCGGCGCCGGCGATGGCGATCCGCATGGCTCAGTGCCCTCCTTCCGGCGGCGTCGCCGCCACCGCCGTGACCGCAGCCACGATGTCGTCGCTGACCAGCATGAACACCTGGTCACCCTCCTGTACGAGGGTGGACGCGGTGGGCAGCGTGCCGATGCCGAAGCGGATCAGGTAGGCCACCCGCGCACCCGAGGCCTGCTCCAGCACGTGCACCGGGTGACCGATCCACTCCCGGTGCACCGGCACCTCGACGATCGACACGGTGCTGGTCGGGTCGCGGAAGATCTCCACGTTGCCCTCGGGCACGAGGTGCCGCAGCATCCGGTCGGCCGTCCAGCGCACCGTCGCCACGGTGGGGATGCCGAGGCGCTCGTACACCTGCGCCCGGCGCTGGTCGTAGATCCGGGCCGCGACCCGGGACACGCCGAACGTCTCGCGGGCCAGGCGCGCCGAGATGATGTTGGAGTTGTCGCCGCTGGAGACCGCGGCGAAGGCGTCCGCCCGCTCGATGCCGGCCTGGCGCAGCACCTCACCGTCGAAGCCCGCCCCGGTCACCGTGATGCCGGCGAAGTCGGGGCCGAGCCGGCGGAAGGCGTCGGCGTCCTGATCGATCACCGCCACCGAGTGTCCCCGGGACTCCAGGCTGTGGGCGAGGGTCGATCCGACCCGCCCACATCCCATGATCACGACGTGCACGCTGTCCCTCCCAAGGTGCGTACCGTTCCCGCTGCCGGTGGCCTTCGAGTGCGAGCCTGCCACGTCCCGGTCGAGAGCGGGGACCGACCGTACCCCGCCGCCGTACGCGGCGATGATCGCCCACCCCCGCGTTCGCACCGTGGTGGTCGTACTCTTGGCGTTCGTGGCCAGTCCCACCTCGCTGCTGAAGCGGCTGCTCCTCGGTCGACCGTTCCGGTCCGACCGCCTGCAGCACACCCTCCTGCCGAAGCGCATCGCGCTGCCCGTGTTCGCTTCCGACGCGCTGTCCAGCGTCGCGTACGCGCCTGACGAGATCCTGCTGACCCTGTCGATCGCCGGCGCGTCGGCGTTCGTGTTCTCCCCGTGGATCGCCCTCGCGGTCGTCGTGGTGATGCTCACGGTGGTGGCCAGCTACCGGCAGAACGTGCACGCCTACCCCTCCGGTGGCGGGGACTACGAGGTGGCCACGGTCAACCTCGGCCCCAAGTTCGGCATCGGGGTGGCCAGCGCCCTGCTGGTCGACTACGTCCTCACGGTGGCCGTGTCCGTCTCCTCGGGGGTGGCCAACCTCGGCTCGGTGGTCCCGTTCGTGGCCACCCACAAGGTCATGATCGCGGTCCTCGCGGTGATCCTGCTGACCGCCGTGAACCTGCGCGGGCTGCGCGAGTCGGGTACCGCCTTCGCCATCCCCACCTACGGCTTCGTGATCGTGATGGGCGGAATGCTGCTCACCGGGCTGTTCCGCGTCTTCGTCCTGGGGGACGACCTCCGCGCGCCCAGCGCCGACCTGGTCATCCAGGCCGAGCACAGCGTGACCGGCTTCGCGCTGATCTTCCTGCTGCTGCGGACGTTCAGCTCGGGCGCGGCCGCGCTCACCGGCGTCGAGGCGATCTCCAACGGCGTCCCCGCGTTCAAGGCGCCGAAGAGCCGCAACGCCGCCACCACACTGCTGCTGCTGGGCGCGATCGCGGTGAGCCTGCTCGTCGGGATCATCTGGCTGGCCCGCCTGACCCACCTGCAGTTCGTCGAGGACCCCGCCCTGCAGATCGTCTCGGGCCCCGACGGGTACGTGCAGAAGACGGTCACCACCCAGCTCGGCGAGACGGTCTTCGGCGCCGGCTCGATCCTGCTCTACGTGGTGGCCGGGATGACCGCGCTCATCCTCTTCCTGGCCGCGAACACCGCCTTCAACGGCTTTCCGGTACTCGGCTCGATCCTCGCCCAGGACCGCTACCTGCCCCGTCAGTTCCACACCCGGGGCGACCGGCTGGCCTTCTCCAACGGCATCACGTTCCTCGCCCTCTTCGCGATCGTCCTGATCGTCGGCTTCCAGGCCGAGGTGACCCGGCTCATCCAGCTCTACATCGTCGGGGTGTTCGTCTCGTTCACCGTCTCCCAGGCCGGCATGATCCGGCACTGGAACCGGCGGCTGCGCACCGAGCGGGACCCGGAGGCCCGCAAGCGGATGCACCGCTCCCGGGCCATCAACACGTTCGGCATGGGCCTGACCGGCACGGTGCTGGTGATCGTCCTGATCACCAAGTTCCTGCTCGGCGCGTGGATCGCGATCGCCGCGATGGCGGTGATCTACGCGCTGATGCTGGCCATCCGCCGGCACTACGACCGGGTTGCCGCCGAGCTGACCCCGCCGGACGAGAGCCGGGGCGTGCTGCCCGCCCGCAACCACGCGATCGTGCTGGTCAGCAAGCTGCACCAGCCGACGTTGCGGGCCATCGCGTACGCCCGGGCCACCCGCCCGGACACGTTGACGGCGGTGACCGTCAACGTGGACGAGAAGGACACCCGCGACCTCCAGGCCGACTGGGAACGGCGGGAGATGGCGATCCCGCTCACCGTCGTCGACTCGCCGTACCGGGAGATCACCCGGCCGATCCTGGACTTCGTCGCCTCCACCCGCCGTACGTCGCCGCGCGACGTGGTCACCGTCTTCATCCCCGAGTACGTGGTGGGGCGCTGGTGGGAGAACCTGCTGCACAACCAGAGCGCGCTGCGCCTCAAGGGCCGGCTGCTGTTCGAACCGGGGGTCATGGTGGTCAGCGTGCCGTGGCAGCTCGCCTCGACCGCCAGCAAGAACCTGGACCGGCTCGACGCCACGCTCTCCAACACGCCGGCGCGTGGGCCCCGGGGCACCGTGCCGGCGGCGGTGGTCGCGCCGCCGCCCGGCGAGGCCGCCCCGGCCGGCGGCGAGACACCGGGAGACAGCCGTGACTGAGCGTACGACCGCGGGTGCGACTGCGGCTGCGGCATCGGCATCGGCATCGGCCTCGGCCACGGCCACGGCCTCGGTTTCGACGGCCGAGCGGGGCCTCGGCGAGGCGGAGCGGGTCGAACTGACCGTCGACGCGGTGGCCCCCGGCGGGCACTGTGTCGCCCGGGTGGACGGGCAGGTGGTGTTCGTCCGCCACGCGCTGCCCGGGGAACGGGTGATCGCCGAGGTCACCGAGGTGCACCGGGGGTTCGTCCGGGCCGACGCCGTGACCGTGCTGGACCCCTCGCCGGACCGCGTGGAGCCGCCCTGCCCGTACGCGAGGCCGGGCGCCTGCGGCGGGTGCGACCTGCAACACGTCGACCCGGCCGCGCAGCTGGCCTGGAAGACCGCCGTGGTGCGTGAGCAGTTGGCCCGTCTCGGTGGGCTCACCGACGTCGAGCTGGACCGGCTCGGCGTCCGGGTCGAGGCGCTGCCGGGCGGACTGCTCGGCTGGCGTACCCGGGTCCGCTACGCGGTCGACGCCGCCGACCGGGCGGGCCTGCTCAAACACCGCTCGCACGAGGTCGTGCCGATCGACCGTTGCCGCATCGCCCACCCGGCCATCCAGCAGCTTGCGGTGCTCAGTCCGACCGGCGCGCGCTGGCCGGCGGCGGAGGCGGTGGAGACCGTCGCCAGCGGCGGAGGGGACGTGAGCGTCGCCGAGGTCCGCGACGGGGTCGTCACCCCGGTGAGCGGGCCCACCGAGGTCCGTGAGGTGGCCGCCGGGCGGAACTGGGCGCTGCCCGCGTCCGCGTTCTGGCAGGTGCACCCGGCGGCGGCCGACACGCTGAACACGGCCGTGCTGGAGCTTCTGGACCCGCGGCCGGGCGAGGTCGCCTGGGACCTCTACGGGGGCGCCGGGCTGTTCGCCGCCGGGCTGGCCGCCCGCGTCGGCGCGTCCGGTCGGGTGACGCTGGTGGAGGCCTCCGCGCAGGGTGTCGCCGCCGCCCGGGAGAACCTGGCCGACCTGCCCCGCGTCGAGGTCGTGTCGGCGCGGGTGGAGACCGCGCTGGCCCGTCGACGGATCACCGGCCCGGTCGACGTGGTGGTGCTCGACCCGCCGCGCTCCGGCGCCGGCGCGCCGGTGGTGCGCGCTCTGGCCGCCGCCGGTCCACGGGCGGTCGCGTACGTGGCGTGTGACCCGGCGGCCTTTGCCCGGGACGTCCGCACCTTCGCCGAGCTGGGGTGGCGGCTGGCGGCGCTGCGCGGCTTCGACCTGTTCCCGATGACCCAGCACGTCGAGTGCGTCGGACTGCTGCTGCCGCCGGCCTGACCAGGTGCTCAGCCGGCTGCTCCGGGGCAAGCGGCTCGGGCCAGGCTGCGGAGTACCGGGCGGCCGATAGACTCTCCGGTCATGAGCGTTGAAGAGGACACGGCCAACCACGGTCGGCTGCTGGAGACGGTCCGCGGTCCGCAGGACGTCAAGCGGATGTCCGGCGAGGAGCTGGATGTGCTCGCCGCCGAGATCCGGGACTTCCTGATCGCCAAGGTCTCCCGCACCGGCGGGCACGTCGGGCCCAACCTCGGCGTGGTCGAGCTGACGCTGGCCATGCACCGCGTCTTCGACTCCCCCCGGGACCGGCTCCTGTTCGACACGGGCCACCAGGCGTACGTGCACAAGATCCTCACCGGGCGTCAGGCCGGCTTCGACAAGCTCCGCCAGCGCGGTGGCCTCTCCGGCTACCCCAGCCAGGCCGAGAGCGAGCACGACCTCATCGAGAACTCGCACGCCTCCACCGCGCTCTCCTACGCCGACGGCCTGGCCAAGGCGTACGCCCTGCGGGGTGAGCAGCGCAGCGTCGTGGCCGTGGTCGGCGACGGCGCGCTCACCGGCGGTATGTGCTGGGAGGCGCTGAACAACATCGCCACCGCCGGCAACTCGCTGGTCATCGTGGTCAACGACAACGGCCGCTCGTACTCGCCCACCATCGGCGGACTGGCCGACCACCTCTCGTCGCTGCGACTCAACCCGGGCTACGAGAAGGTCCTCGACACGGTCAAGGACGCCCTCGGCTCCACCCCGTTGGTCGGCAAGCCGATGTACGAGGTGCTGCACGCGGTCAAGAAGGGCATCAAGGACGCGGTCGCCCCGCAGGCCATGTTCGAGGACCTGGGCATCAAGTACGTCGGCCCGGTGGACGGGCACGACGTGGCGGCCGTCGAGTCGGCCCTGCGCGCGGCGAAGAACTTCGGTGGCCCGGTGATCGTGCACGCCGTGACCCGCAAGGGGTACGGCTACCGCCCGGCCGAGGAGGACGAGGCGGACTGCCTGCACGGCCCGAGCAGCGCCTTCGACGTGGAGACCGGCACGCTGCTGGCCGCCCCATCGGTGAAGTGGACCCACGTCTTCGCCGACGAGCTGCTGGCCATCGCCGACGATCGGCCCGACGTGGTGGGCATCACCGCCGCCATGGCCGAGCCGACCGGCATCGCCAAGCTGGCCCGCAAGTACCCCGAGCGGGTGTACGACGTGGGCATCGCCGAGCAGCACGCCGCCACCTCGGCGGCGGGCCTGGCGCTCGGTGGCCTGCACCCGGTGGTCGCCGTCTACGCCACGTTCCTCAACCGCGCCTTCGACCAGGTCCTGCTGGACGTGGCGATGCACAAGCTGCCGGTGACCTTCGTGCTGGACCGGGCGGGCATCACCGGCCCGGACGGCCCCAGCCATTACGGCATCTGGGACATGTCGGTCTTCGGTGTGGTGCCCGGTCTGCGGATCGCCGCTCCCCGTGACGCCGCGACCCTCCGCGAGGAGCTGCGCGAGGCGGTCGCCACCGACGACGGCCCGACCGTCCTGCGGTTCCCGACCGGCGCGGTCGCCGCGGACCTTCCGGCGCTGCGCCGGGTCGGCACCGTCGACGTGCTGGCGGAGTCGGCGCGTACCGATGTGCTGCTCGTCGCTGTCGGCTCCTTCGGTCAGATGGGCATGGAGGTCGCCGCCCGGGTCGCCGAGCACGGCTACGGCGTGACCGTCGTCGACCCCCGCTGGGTGCGCCCCGTGCCGGCCGAGCTGGTCGACATGGCCGCCCGCCACCGGCTCGTGGTCAGCATCGAGGACGGCGTCCGGGTCGGCGGTGTCGGCGACGCTCTCGGCCAGGCGATGCGCGACGCCGACGTCCGGGTGCCGCTCAAGGACCTGGGCGTACCGGCCGACTGGCACCCGCACGGCACCCGCGCGCAGATCCTCGCCGACCTCGGCCTGACCGCGCAGGACGTGGCCCGTGACGTCACCGGCTGGATCTCCCGCCTGGACGCCACCCCGGACCACCTGACCCCCACCAGCAAGACGGCAGCCCAGAACTAGGGCCTGTTTCATAAGGGCGGTCGAGCCGAGGCGGAGTCCGGGCGGCGGTCCGGCAAGGCGCGGTTTCGTCCGGATACCGGTGTTGTATCCGGACGAAACCGCAACGCCGCCGGTCGTCGTCGGGGCCCGCCGCAGGCCGGCCAGTTCTTATGAAACAGGCCCTAGCCCCGGCTCCACCGACGGCGGGCGCCCCCAGGGGCTGCCCGCCGTCGTGCGTCCGCGCCACCCCGGCCGCGTCCCCGCGCGACCTCCCACCCTCTCGCCGCGCGCCGATCTTGCACTTTCGGTTGTCGAAGCGCACCCCTTTGCGTCTTATGTCGCAGCAGAAAGTGCAAGATCGCCGGGGCGGGCCGGGGCGGGCCGGGGCGGGCCGGGGCGGGGCGGGGCGGGGCGGGGTGGGGGTTAGCGGTGGGGGCTTACTGAGCGGTAGTGGGTTTTGTCGGTGTTGGCGAGGCTGTAGGTCTGGGTGCGGGACGGTTCCGGCACGACCACCAGGCCGGGGCGTTCCACCAGCAGCGGGGTGCCCGGCGGCACGGAGAGCGAACTGTCCCGGGTGGCCCGCCAACTGAGCACCAGAAGCGGTTGGTTGGGGACCGGAAGCTGGTACGTCTGCAACGGGGTGGCCCGGTCGGCCGGCGACACCACCGGCGCGCTCCCGTCCGCCGGTCGGTAGACGACAGCGGTCATCGTGCCGGCGTCGGTGTCCCAACTGAGCTGCTGCAACTCGGCCGGCTCGCCGCCGCCGAGCGCCACCTCGCCGAGCGACCGGACCGAGAGCTTCGCCATCGGCCAGGACGTCGGTACCGACTTCGGCGCGTCCCGGTCGCCGATCCGGCGCGGAATGCTGCCGAAGGGACCCCGTTCACCGGCCAGCACACAGGTGTCCAGGCCGGTGAGCGCCCGCCGGCCGGCGCCGGACTCGTCCCGTACCAGCGGATAACGCGGGTCGGTCGTACCGGTGCCCAGGTCGAGCAGCCGGTCGGCGGCCCGCCCCCGGGGCAGTGACTCGGTGGCGCGCAGGGTCGCCGTCACGCCGACCGCCGTGCAGGCCGGCACATCGACCGGCGCGCTGAGGCCGTCGGCGATGGCCAACGCCCGACCCTGCGGCCCGAGCAACTGCTGCACCCGGGCCGAGACCAGGTAGCGCCGGCCGCCGGTCGTCTGGACCGGCAGCACGTCGGAGTAGACCAGGTAGCCGGGGTCGGTGTACTCGGTGGCGCGGCTGATCGCGTACCGGCCGCCGTCACCGGTGAGTTGCAGCAGCCAGGACGCGCTCTCGCCCGGCACGTCGGCCGCGACCAGGGCCACCGGGGCCCCGTCGACGCGTCCGGAGAAGAGGATGCCGGACGACGGCAGGTGCGCCCGGTCGTCGTCCGGTGACCGCCAGTCGCGTACCGCCTCGGTGACCGCCGTCGTCGCCCCGGCGTCGCCGGACAGGTCGCCCCGGGGCGGCCACACGGCCAGTGTGCCGTCGAGGCTGTCGTACCCCACCCGCAGGTCGCGAGGCGCGCGGTCCGCGACGGGACCGCATGCGGTGCTGACCAACAACGCCGTCACCAGGGCGGCGAGCGTCCTGCCGTGCCGGCGGCCCGGAGTCACCTGATCCGCCCCCGATCGCCTCGCCGTCGCTGTCGGAAAGCGCCATAGTACGAGATGTCCGATGCGACGCCGCCGCTGGCCGGTTCCGCGTCCGCCACAATGGACATCACCGGGGCTTTAGTGCCCTTTTCGCCGCTCGGGTAGACTCCGCCGACTGTGACGCCTGCCGAGTCCCGCGCCCTCGCTTCCCGGGCCAGGTCCGTCGGGGCGCCCGGCGATTCCGCCGCTCCGGCCGACCGGGTCGACACCGCTCCGGCCCCGCTGACCTCGACCGCACCCGAAACGACCGAACCGGGCCCGACCGCCCCCGAGGAGGCCGACCCGTCGCAGGTCGCGCCGCACACGGCCGTGCCGGACCGGGTCGCAACGCACGAGGCCGCGCCGCACGACGCCGTGCTGGATCAGACCGTGCCGGACGAGGCCGTGCGGCACGACGCCGTGCTGCACGAGGCTGCTCCGGACACGACCGTGTCGGAGACCACCGCGCCGGACGGGGCGGTCCCGGCGTCCGGGCCGAGGCGGAGCCGTTGGGCCCGCTGGACCCGACGACGGCAGCACCTGGCGGTCGGCGCGCTGTTCCTGCTCGCCGCCCTCTGGGTGACCAGCCGGATCTGGCTGGACCCGGCCGGCCGGGTGGCGTCGCTCTACACCGGTGACCCGGCTCAGGTGCAGTTCTTCCTCGCCCACTCGGTACGGGTGGTGCTGCACGGTGAGTACCCGTTCTACACCGAGCAGTTCAACTACCCCGACGGCGTCAACCTGATGGCCAACACGGCGGTGCTGGCGCTGGGCATCCCGATGGTGCCGGTGACCCTGCTGTTCGGTCCGGCGGTGTCCTTCGTGGTGCTGGTGACGCTCGGCCTCGCCGGGACGGCCATGGCCTGGTATCTGGTGCTCCGCCGCCACATCGTGCGTACGCCGCTCGCGGCGGCTGTCGGTGGCTGGTTCTGCGGCTTCTCCCCGGCGATGCTCTCGCACGCGAGTTGGCACCCGAACATCATCAGCCAGTTCCTGCTGCCGTTCATCGTCTGGCGGGTCCTGGTGTTGACCCGTTCGCGCCGGCCGGTCCGCGACGGCGTCCTGCTGGCTCTGCTCGTCACCGCGCAGGCGTTCATCAACGAGGAGATCCTGCTCTTCACGGCGCTGGCCTGCGGGATCTTCCTGATCGCGGTGGTGGTCCAGGAGCCGGCCCGTTGGCGGGCGGCGTGGCGACCGCTGGCCGCCGGTCTCGCCGCCTGCGCGCTGCTGGCCGGGGCGCTGCTCGCGTACCCCCTGTACGTGCAGTTCGTCGGGCCGATGGCGTACCACGGGCTCAGCGACGCGGTGCAGGACTACGGCAACGACATCGCCGCCTTCTTCGCCCCCGGCTCGGCCACCCTCGGCGGCAACCAGCGGGCCAACGTCAACCTGGCGCCGAACTACTCGGAGGAGAACGCCTTCTTCGGCTGGAGCCTGTCGATGCTCGCCGTCGGCGTCGTGGTCTGGCTGCGTCGGGAGATGCTCGTCCGGGCGCTCGCCGCGACCGGCGCGTTCTTCGCCCTGCTCTCCCTCGGTGAGCAGATCTCCTGGTGGGACCGGGACCTGATCACCGGGCCGTGGGAGCTGCTGGTGCACCTGCCCCTGCTGGACGCGGTGGTACCGACCCGGTTCGGTCTGATCACCACGGTGGTCATCGGCCTGCTGCTCGCGATCGCCGTCGAGCGGGCCTGGGCGCTGCGGCCGGCCGACCGGCGTACCGTCCGGACGCTCACCGCCGCCGGCCTGGCGTTCGCGCTGCTGCCGATCGCTCCGATGCCGCTGCGGATGGTGTCCCGGCCCCCGGTGCCGGAGTTCATCACCGCCGACCGGTGGCGGGCGTACGTCGGTCCCGACCAGACGCTCGTGCCGATCCCGGTGCCCAGCATGGGCAACACGCACGGCATGCGCTGGGCGGCGGCCACCAACCTCGACTTCAAGATCCCGGGTGGCTACTTCCTCGCCCCCCGCAACGGCAACACGGGCGACCCGGGCCGGTTCGGCGGACGACCCAGCGGGGTGGGCCAACTGCTGGAGGAGGTGGCGACCACCGGTCGTACGTCCAAACTGGACGACCGGCAGCGTCGGCGCTTCACGGACGAGCTGCGGCACTGGCGGGCGGCGATCCTCGTGCTCCCGGTGCGTCAGCAGAACGCCGAGCCGTTGCGGCGTACCGTCGAGGAGCTGGTCGGCCCCGGTCGCCAGGAGTTGGACGTCTGGGTGTGGGATGTCCGGACGCTGACCGACCGCTCGGTCTGATGACCACGGGAACGGCGCCGTCGACGACGCCGGCCGATTCCCGGACCGCGCGCCCGCCCCGAGCGGCGTGGCTGCCGGACGCGCTGGTGGTCGCGGGCTACCTGGCGCTGGCCGTGGTGCTGACCGGCCGGCAGTGGGGTCATCCGCAGCGGCTCTTCCACCAGGCCGGCGACCAGGTGCTCTTCGAGTGGATGCTGGCCCACGCGGCGCACGCCGTGGTCGCGGGGGAGAACCCGCTCTTCAGCGCCGCCCTGAACGCGCCGTACGGCGTCAACCTGATGGCGAACACGTCGGTGCTCGGCCTGGGCGTTCCGCTGGCCCCGGTCACGCTGCTGTTCGGCTCGCAGGTGGCGTTCTGTGTGGCGGTTGTCGGCTGCCTCGCCGGCACCGCCACGGCCTGGTACGCGCTGCTGCGCCGTCGGCTCGTCTCCGCCCGCGTCGCGGCGGCGCTCGGCGGGCTGGTCTGTGGCTTCGCCCCCGGCATGGTCGCTCAGGCCTCCGCGCACCTGCACGTGGCCGCCCAGTTCCTGCTGCCGGCGATCCTCGCCCTGGTGTTCCGAACGGGCACCGGCCGGTCGGCGGTGTGGCGGCCCGGTGTCGGCCTCGGGCTGCTGCTCGTCTGGCAGGTCTTCATCGGCGAGGAGGTGCTGGTCTTCCTGGCGCTCGCCGCCGGGGTGTTCGCGCTGGGCTACGCCCTGGCCGATCGGGCCGCGGCCCGTCGTCTCGCGCCGGCCCTCCTCGGCCGTCTCGCGGTGGCGGCCGTGGTCGGCGCGGTGCTGCTGGCGTACCCACTGTGGTTCCAGTTCCACGGCCCGCAGCACTACGCCGGGATGGCCTTCGCCGCGCACGGCTTCCAGCTCGACGCGGCGTCGTTCACCGCGTCGGCCCGGCAGACGGTGCTCGGGGACGACTGGCTGCCGGGTCTGCTCTCACCGAACCCGACGGAGGAGAACTCGTTCTTCGGCCCCGGACTGCTGGTTCTCGCCGTCGTGGTCGTGGTCTGGCGGTGGCGACGACCGCTGGTCCGCGCGCTGGCCGGCTGCGGTGTGGTCTTCGCCCTGCTGTCGCTCGGCACCGACCTGCGGGTGGACGGCAGCGCCACCGGTATCCCGGGCCCGTACCGGCTGGTCGCCGGACTGCCGCTGCTCGACCTGGCGGTGCCGGCCCGGTTCGCGCTGGTCTGCGTGCCGGTGCTCGGCGTCCTGGTGGCGCTCTTCGTGGACCGCGTCGCCCGAGCCCGCCGGACGGCCGTGCCGGGCCTGCCGGTCCGGCTGGTGTGGGCGTCGGCGGTGGCCGCCGCGTTGCTGCCGTTGACGCCGACACCGATCCGCGTTGTTCCGGTCCCGCCGGTGCCGGCCTTCGTCGCCGAGGGCGGATGGCGAACGCTGGTGCCGCCCGGGCGGACCGTGGTGGGCGTGCCTCCGGTCACCGGCGCCGCGCTGAGCCCGGTCATGCTCTGGTCGGCGCGTACCGGGCTGTCGTTCGACGCCCCGGGCGGGTACTTCATCGGGCCCAGCGGGCCGGACGATCCGGCGGCCCGCTGGGGCGCTCCGGACCGGCCCACCGCCGTGCTGCTGCGCCGGGTCGCCGAGACCGGCCTGACACCGGTGCTGAGCACGGCCGACCGCCGCCAGGCCGTCGAGGATCTGCGGCACTGGCGAGCGGCGGTCGTGGTACTCGGCCGGCTGCCCAACGGCGACGCCGTCCGGCGGACGGTCGACGACCTGCTCGGCGCGGGCCGCCCGGTCGACGGCGGGTGGATGTGGGACGTGCGGCCCCTCGTCGGTTGATCAGCCCACCAGGGCGCGGACGTCCCAGACCCAGACGTCGTCGACCCGCTGCGGCGGCCCGAGCAGCGCGGTGACCAGCTCGCGCAGCACCGCCTCGCGCGGGTGGGCGCCGAGCACCACCACCGACGCCCGCCAGAACCGCAGGTCCTCGACGGCCTGCCGCCGGTTCTCGTCGGTGAGCGGGGGCAGGACCCCCTTGTCCATGGTGGAGTAGATGAGGCTGCTGGTCGGTCGGTTCGGCGCGCCGAAGACACCCTCGCCCAACTCGTTCGGGCCGATGAAGTAGCCGCCCGGGATGGGGAACTCCTGCTCGGTCAGGGCGCTCCAGCGCAGGGTCGGCAGACCGTGCACGTTGCT
The DNA here is from genome assembly GCF_050942905.1 of Micromonospora sp. CA-246542. Taxonomy (NCBI): domain Bacteria; kingdom Bacillati; phylum Actinomycetota; class Actinomycetes; order Micromonosporales; family Micromonosporaceae; genus Micromonospora; species Micromonospora sp. CA-246542. The sequence continues at coordinate 1,771,868 of NZ_CP192040.1, forward strand.
CGGGATCGGCACCGGCACGAGGGTCCGGCCGGCCGGCACGTACGGCCGCCAGCCGCCCGCGGTGATGAAGTGCGGCGGCGGGTCGATCTGCTGCGCGGGCAGCGGCCGGGGGAACAGCGGCAGCAGGGCGAGGGCGACCGCCGCGTACCCCAGGGGTCGCAGCCACCGTCGGCGCGGCGCGACCGGCGCGGTGGCCGGCTCCCCGGCGCGCGGTGCCGGCGCGAGGCCCGCGCGGGCCTGCCGGGCCGCCGCGTCGCAGAACAACGCCAGGAGTACGCCCACCGCGGCGGCGACCACCAGGGCCAGCCGGGTCGGCATCATCATCTCGACCAGCGGCAGGTCGTCCGACACGTACGACCACGGGCCGGGGATGTCGGTCTCCACCCCGTCGAAGCGCACCCACGGCCCGATCGAGGCCACGGTGAACACCACGACGAGCACCGCGACGACCCGGGTGGCGAGCGAGCGGCGGACGAGCAGCACCAGCGCCACCAGCGAGAGCAGCACCAGCGGCCAGCCGAACCAGGTGTTCTGCTCGGTCAGCCCGATCGTCTTCTCCACCTCCGGGTCACCCGCCCAGGTGTCCCGGGCGAAGGTCACGAAGGCGACCAGGTCCTCGCCCCAGTTGTGGAAGACGCCACCCTGCAGGCCCCGGTAGGACTGGGGGCCGTCGAACTGGAACCAGATCGGGTATGCCGTGAGGGTCAATGCCAGCCCACCGGCCACACCCATCCCGGCCAGGAAGGTCCCGGCCATGGCACGGGTGGCCCGGGGTCGCTGTACCGCGTACGCCAGCACGACGACGAGGCAGGCCAGCGCGGTGAGGAGCAGCATCTCCTCGTTGATGAAGATCTGGTACGCCACCAGCGCGCCGAGCGCCAACCCGTTGCGCAGCCACCGGCCCGGCTCGCCGAGGCGCAGCACCCGCACCACGATCAGCGGGAGCAGGAAGTTGGAGACGAAGTTGGGTTGGCCGTTGGCGTGGTGGATGATGCCCGGCGCGAAACCGAGGAAGGCCCCGCCCACGAAGGCCGCCGCCCGCGAGCGCACCAGGTGCCGCGAGAGCATCCAGTACGCGGTGCCGGCGGTGGCGGCCAGGGCTCCGCCCAGGTAGAGGGCGTACATCACCTGCGGGCCGAGCAGCATGGTGAGCGGGGCCAGCGGCAGCGTCACCCCGAGCAGCGAGGTGTTGGCCATCATGTTCACCCCGTCCGGGGCGTTCTGCCGGGCCGTGAACAGCGGGTTCTCCAGGTGCCGCAGCGAGTACGCGCCGTGCGCGAACAGCCACTCGAACCAACTGTGGTCGGTGGGCAGGTGCGACGAGACCCGACCGGTCACGTCCCCCCAGTAGTTGAGGCAGACGAAGACGCCCAGCAGCACATAGGCTCCGAGGGCCAACAGGTCGGCTCGGGCCGGGCGACGTCGAGGCCGCCGTGTCGGCTCGACCTCGGCCGACGTGGGGTCGGTCACGGAATTCAGCGAGGGGTCTACCACCGGCACAGCCACGACGCGCCATCGTACAGGCGAGGATGCGTCGCTTTTGCCGGGCCGGTACGCCCACGGCCGGTTTGCCGGGCCGCACCCGGTCGGTTGCGCCGGCGATGGAGGGACGGTCCTTGTCGATCATCGAGCTGGGCGAGATCCGGGACGAGCCTCCGTCGCTGCCGCCGGTCCGCCCGCCGCGCGCCGCCGGCCGACCCGTGCGTACCGTGGCCGTGCTGGTGGTTGCCCTGGTCGCCCTCGCTGGCGCGACACCGGCCCGGCACCGGGCCGTCACGTCGGTGCCGACCGCGCCGGGCGCCTCGGCGTACCTCACCGAGGACGGCGTCGTGGTGGTCGACGCGTCCACGCCCACCGGGGACCGGTACCTGAGCGTCTACGACCAGCCCGGGCCCGCGGGTGGGGACGGCGTACGGCGTCGGTGGCGCGTGGCGCTGGATCGCAGCGGCGACTACGTGACCGTGTGGATCCAACGCGGAATGTTGCTGGCGGTGGGTGTTGGCGTCGCCAGTGGTGTGTTGGAGACCACCGCCTTCGACGCGCAGACCGGCCAGCGGCGCTGGCGTCACCCGGGGATCGCCCAGCGGGCGACCGACGGGGGCATGCTCCTCGCCAATGACACGGGCGACGCGCTGGGCACGGTGAGTCGGGTGACGCCCGACACCGGCCGGCTCCTGTGGTCGGTGCCGGTTCCGTTCGGTGGCACCGAATTCCACCGGCGGGGCGGGCAGGTCGACCAGATCGTCTTCGTCCAGCCGACCGGTGAGGTGCAGGTGTACGACGCACACACCGGAGCCCGGCGACACAGCGTCGACACGTTGCCCGGTGATCGCTCGGCGTTCCAGCGGGTGCAGGTCGTGGACGATCTGGTGCTGCTCGTACCACCCGGCAGCACCGAGCTGGTCGCCTTCCGGCTGCCCGCGATGGAGCGGGTCTGGACGTCGCCGGTGCCGCTGGTGGCCTGGGCGGTACCGTGCGCCGATCTGCTGTGCGCGGTCCAGCAGACCGGCGGCATCCAGGCCATCGAACCCGCCACCGGCGCCGTCCGCTGGTCGGACCCGGGGCCGGACATGCTGGTGGACGTCCGGCGGGACAGGCTGCTGGTGGCCACGTCCGAGCAGCAGTACGCGGTGCGCGACGCGCGGACCGGACGGGAACGCGCCGAGTTGGGCCGGTGGCAGCTCGTGAACCAGGTACGCAAGGAGGACGGGCTGCTGGGTGTACGCCCGACGTCCGACGGTCGGCTCGTCGTGGCCGAGCTGGACCTCACCGCCGGCCGGACGCGGATCCTGGACGTCCTGCCGGAGGCGGCGGGCGGGTGTCAGGCGGCGCGGCCCATCCTGCTCTGTCGACGGCTCGACGGCTCGACGGCACTCTGGAGGTTGTCCCGGTGAGCGATGCGGTGATCGACCTCGGGGAGCTGCGGGACGGATCGGACCCCGATCCGCTGCCCCGCCCACCGTCGAGCAGGGGGCGTCCGCTCCGTACGGCGCTCGTCGCGCTGCTGGTGCTCGTCGGCCTCGCCGCGTCGACGCCGACCGCCCCGCGTGAGGTGATGACGCTGCCGGCCGGGCCGGGCTCCGACGCGCTGGTCACTGACGACCTGCTCGTCCTCGTGGAACCGCTGTCCGAGCCGGGACAGCGGCAGGTCAGGGCAACCCGCCTGCCCGGCGGCGAGCTGGCCTGGCGGGCGTCGTTACCGACCGAGGGTCGGTACTGGGGGGTTGCGCAGCAGGGCGAGACGCTGCTGGTCACCGGCCACGAGGTCGGCGCGGACGGGCAGGGGACGCTCACCATCGCGTTGGACCGCCAGACCGGGGCGTACCGGTGGCAGCAGCCCGGCAACGTCACCGCGCTCTCCGACGGCGCTCTGCTGCTGTGGTCGGCGGGCGAGAACGGGGGTGCGCTGCGCGCCGTCGATCCGTGCTGCGGCACGGTGCGCTGGCAGATGTCCGTCGATCCCGGCGTCGACCTGTCGTTCCACGAGGGTGGGTACGGGGTGGACCGTCTGGTGCTCCGCCACCCCGACGGGCCGACCGAGATCCGCGAGGCGGCCACCGGCGCCGTCCTGGCCCGTGCCGACGTCCGCCCGCCCGGCGGCTCGGGCGTCGTGTCCGTGCAGCCGCTGGGCGACCTGCTCGTCACCATCGGTGGCCGTACGGCCATGATCACCGCGTACGGCCTCGACGACCTGCGGCAGCGCTGGAGCGTCCCGTCCGGCGAGGCGATGTTCGCGAGCGACTGCGGCGCCATCATCTGCGTGCTGACCCGCTCCGGCGGCGTACGGACGATCGACGCCGCGACCGGTGCGCCGCGCTGGAGCGACGATCGCTGGGGATGGGTCTGGCCGTCCGCCGGTCGGCTGCTCGCCAGTTCGGTGGGCAGCTCCCCGTCGGGCGTCGAGAATCTCGTCGTGCTCGACCCACCGACCGGCCGGGTGCTCGCGGAGCTGGGACGGTGGGAGGTGGCGCAGTACGCCTCCGACGGTCCTCTGATCGGCGTACGCCGACACCCCGGCGGCGGGCTGCTCGTCGCCCGGCTGGACGTCCGTGCCGGCACCGTGCGCACGTTGGACGTGCTGCCGGGGGCGGGCGGGGAGTGTCAGACCCTCACCGGTCAACTGCTCTGCCGGCGGCGGGACGGCAACTTCGGGTTGTGGCGGTTGCCAAGCTGACCACCGGCGGCCCCACGAGGGAGGATTGCTTGCCCGCCGGCACTAGGTTGTCGGTGGTCAGCAGCGAGGAGGCCGGGATGCGGGTACTGGTGGTCGAGGACGAACGCAACCTCGCCGACGCGATCGCGCGCGGGTTGCGCAAGCGGGGCATGGCGGTCGACGTGGCGTACGACGGTGACGCCGGCCACGAGGCGGCGTTCGTCACCCGGTACGACGTGGTGGTGCTCGACCGCGACCTGCCCGGCGTGCACGGCGACCAGATCTGCGCCGACCTCGCCGCCTCCGGGGCGCTGACCCGGGTGCTGATGCTGACGGCGAGCGGCACGGTGGCCGACCGGGTGGAGGGACTGCAACTCGGCGCGGACGACTACCTGCCCAAGCCGTTCGCGTTCGACGAGCTGGTCGCCCGCGTGCAGGCGCTGGGTCGGCGGGCCACTCCGGCCGCGCCGCCGGTGCTCGAACTGGCCGACCTGGTGCTCGACCCGGCCCGCCGGGTCGCCACCCGCGCCGGTGTGCCGGTGGACCTGACGAACAAGGAGTTCGGCGTGCTCAGCGAGCTGCTCAAGGCCCGCGGCGCGGTGGTGTCCAGCGAGGAGCTGCTGGAGCGGGTCTGGGACGCCAACACCGACCCGTTCACCACCATCGTCCGGGTGACCGTCATGACCTTGCGCAAGAAGCTCGGCGATCCGCCGTTGATCGAGACGGTGGTGGGGGCGGGCTACCGCACCGCCGAGGTGCTGCCGTGAGCCGGCCGGGACGGCTGCGGCCCACCCTGCGGCTGCGGTTGACGCTGCTCAACGGCGTACTGCTGGTCGGCGCGGGCGCGATCCTGGTGCTGCTGGCCTGGCTGCTGGTCCGCGACGCGCTGCGGCCCACCGATGAACTGCTGCCCGGAACGACCGTGCTGCTCTCCGACGGCGGCGAGTTGGACGCCGCCCAGTGGCAGCGCCAACTCGTCGACTCCGCCTCCGGGGAGTTGCTGGCCAAGGGCCTGGTCGCGCTGTTGGCGATCAGCGTGGTGGGGGTCGCCGGCGCGTACGCGGTGGCCGGCCGGGCGCTGCGACCCCTGCACCAGGTCACCGCGACCGCCCAGCGGCTCGGTGAGGCGACCCTGGACCAGCGCATCGGCTACTCGGGCGCGGACGACGAGGTGGCCGAGCTGGCGAAGACGTTCGACGCGATGCTGGACCGGATCGCGTCCGCGTTCGAGGCGCAGAAGCGCTTCGTGGCGAACGCCTCGCACGAGCTGCGTACCCCGCTCGCCGTCATGCGTACCGAGATCGACGTGACGCTCAGCGACGACGACGCGGACGCCGCCGAGTACCGCCGGATGGCGACCGTGGTGCGGGACGCCTCGGAGCGCGCGAACAGCCTGGTGGACGCGCTGCTGGTGCTGGCCCGCAGCGAGGCCCAGGCCGGAGGTCGGCTGGGCCGGCGCAGCGAGTGCGACCTGGCCACGGGCACCGCCAACGCGCTGTCCGCGATGCGCCGCGAGGTCGACCGGATCGGCCTGCGGGTGCAGACGTCACTGGAGTCCGCCCCGGTGGTCGGCGACCCGGGGCTGCTGGACCGGTTGGCCGGCAACCTGATTGAGAACGCCGTCCGCTACAACCACCTGCACGGCCGGCTGTGGGTACAGACGGGCACCGATGGCGACCGCTCGTGGCTGGTGGTGGGCAACACCGGCTTCGAGGTGGACCAGGCCGACGTGCCGGGGCTGTTCGAGCCGTTCCGGCGCGGCGGCCGGGAACGTACCGGCGCGCGCGGCTCGGGCCTGGGGCTGTCCATCGTCCGCGCGGTCTGTCAGGCGCACGGTGGAACGGTCCGGGTGGTCGCCCAACCCGGCGGTGGCCTGGAGGTCACCGTCACGCTGCCGGCGGTGGACGCCCCGGCGGTACCCGGGCCGGTGGCCATCAGCGGCTGAGCGACGATTGCGTTACATCACCCCTCGTGGAGGACCACTGTGAGTTCGACGATCCACAACATCAGCATCGACTGTGCCGACACGTACGCCCTGGCCGGCTTCTGGTCGAAGGTCTTCGACTGCCCGATGCAGCCGGACGACCTCCCCGGTGACCCGGAGGCGATGCTGCTGCCGCCCGGCGGCCCGGAGGTGCTGTTTCTCGCCGTGCCCGAGGGCAAGGCGGTGAAGAACCGGCTGCACCTGGACCTGGAGCCCGCCGACCGGACCCGGGCCGAGGAGGTCGAGCGGCTGCTCGGGATCGGCGCGACCCTCGTCGACGATCAGACCAGGCCGGACGGCGCCGGCTGGGTGGTGCTCGCCGATCCGGAGGGCAACGAGTTCTGCGTGCTGCGCAGCGCCGCCGAGCGGGCGGCGACCCCGGCGGGGCCGGCGGGCTAGTGCCGTATGGCGGGGCGCCGCAGTCGCGACGCCCCGCCATAGCCGTGCCGGCGCGTCAGCGCCGGGGCACCGAGAAGTCCTCGGTCGGAGTCGTGTCGCCGGCGCCGTCCGTACTCGCGTGCACGCCCATGCCACGCGCGGCGAAGACCCGCCAGATCTCCCGCTGCCCGCGACCGTGGTTCACCACCCGGTCCGCCAGCAGGATCGCGTCGCGCATGTCCAGGTACGACGGATCCGATGGGGACAGCTCCATCGCCCGGGTGATCAGCGAGCGGGCCAGGCGGCTGCCGATCGCGGCCCGCAGGTCCCAGAGCGTCTGTGCCCAGATCTCACCGTCGGCGTGGATCTCCGGCTCGGTGGTCCCCGGCACGGTCGACGAGTTGCGGATCTTGCCGTAATCGCCGTAGGTGTAGCCGCCCGTGCCCGCGGCGGGGTTGCCGGCACACACCGGCTCGGTGCTGTGCACCGGGCAGTCCATCGCCTCGCTACGCACCGAACGACCGCCCAGGATGTAGTCGCCCTCGCGTACGTCACCGTCGACGGCGTCGTCCCGCTCGAGACCGCTGTCGACCAGGTAGTCCAGGCCGTACCAGTCGCTCCACGCCTCGTACATCGCCTGCGCCTGGGCGCTGATCAGGGTCGAGTTGCCGTTGGCGTCGACCACCAACCGGTCGGACAGTCCGTGGGTGTACTCGTGGTAGAGGATGTCCGCGGTGTCTCCCGAGTTACCGGCGAGAACGCTTGCCGACTTGACGAACAGGTACATCTGCATGCGCGGCGCCATGCCGTCCGGCGGGGTGGTCATGTTGGCGTTGTTGTCGTGGTCGCTGTCCGGCAGACCGTTGGCGGTGTCCGCGCCGTCCATCGCCTCGGCGACCACCGCATCGCCGTCGACCGCCTCGAAGTTGCCGGCCGCCCGGGTGAAGCCGATCGGTGCGGCCGCGAGGTGGTCGTGCCAGGTGCCGAGGAAGGAGAAGAGCTGCGCCGCGTTCTGCTCGCGGTTGGTCTGCCAGGAGTACGGCACCGCCGGATTCCACGAGCACTGCCGTTGCGCCGAACACGGGGCGCCGACCTGGTCGGAGAAGTTCGTGAACGGGAAATCGAAGCTGCTCCCGGCGTTCGGCGCGACCTCTTCCGACGCCTGGGCCACGTTGTCGGCGTTCACGTCGGAGTAGACGTGCCCGACGTTGCCCTCCAGCCGGGTCGCGTTCGGCGGCAACCACCGGTTCAGGTCGACCGTGCGCTGGCTTCCGCCGACCGGGGCTCCCGGGTAGTTCTGCCACGTCGTCGCGTGGTGGTTGGCGACCATGCTCCGCTGGAAGAGAACGCTGCCGTCGGCCGCGTCCACCACGCTGAGGTGGCCCCCGTCCATGTCGATCACCTCCCAGGCCAGTCTCGGGCCGGCCTTCGTGTTGAAGACGACCTGGCGGGCGCGACCGCCGTCGGAGAAGGTCGCGGACGACGTGGTCCGGGAGCGCACGGCCGCGGCCGTCGCACCCGACACGGTGCGTACGGCGGCTCGGTGGGCGGCGACGGCGTCCACGCGCGCCGCGCCGAGCGTGGCGGGCAGCCCGGCCAGCGGCACGCCGTCGACCGCGATCAGCCGGCCATCCTTGCTGACGTGCGCCTTGAGGCCGTTGCCGACGACGTCGACCCCGTTCACGCGCTGCACGAAGCTCAGGTGGTGGGTGCCTTCGATGTCGACGTAGTCCTTGCGCAGCCGCAGGGCGGCGATCTCGGCGACGGTCAGGCCGACGACCGAGCGATGGGCCGCCAGATACTCGCGGGCGATCCGCTCGGGAGTGGCAGCGCTCGGCCCGGTCAGGTAACCGTCGAGCCGGGCCAGCCGCCGCAGCGTCGCGGTGTCGCGGTCGATCTCGACGATGCCCTCCGCGCCGAGACTCGCCCGCAGCGAGTTCGCCGCCTCGGCGACCCTGGCGCCGGGGGGCGCGGCCTGCGCGTTGATCGGCAGCAGCGCGGACGCGAGCAGGACGCCCGCCGCCGCGGCGACACCGCGTCGGATGATGGTTGAGCCCACTCTCGTACTCCAATACTCATGCAGGCATCAATGACGCGACAGACGCTAAAGGTCCGTAATGGACATCCACTTGATCGGCGATCGCGGCGGTGGCGGGGTACGCGACCGGTGCTGTTAGATGAGCGGCCACAGCAGGGTGAAGGGTGTGTGGCGGATGGACACGACGGCGATGGAGCCGGTGCAGGCGTACCTCACCGCGACCGGTGAGCGGCTGCGGGCCGACGGTTGCGAGGTGCGGACCGAGGACTGGGGTGGCACGCCGGTGTTGATCGGCTACCGGGGCGACTTCAGGATGCGGTGGATGGCCACCAAGCTGCACCTGTTCACGATCGCCGCGCCGACGATGCGGGTGACGGCCGACGTCCTGGAGGCGTTCAGCACCTCGGCGATGGATTACGTGCTGGCGCGCAAGGGTCAGCTGCGGGGCTTCCAGAACGGGGTGGCGGTGCTCCCCGCCCTGGTCGGCCTCGAGGTCGAGCCGGCCGCCGCCGCGTGGGCACAGGAGAAGCAGCGGCTGAAGTTCGCCGCGCTGGCCCGTCCGGTGGCGGTGGACGCCCGTACCGGCGCCGCCGCCGCCTTCCGGGGGAGCCCCGCGCTCGGCTTCATCTACGCGGCTCACCTACGCGGCAAGCTCGACGCGTACTTCCCGGTCGCCTGACGGCGGTTAGGGCGGGGCCCCGGCCACCCTCGGGTGGTCGGGGCCCGGTCGTGCGTTCCTTCAGGATCGCTGCTCGATCTGACCCCGGACGCCGACGAACTCCGCCTTGGCCTCTTCGGCGGTCTTGAAGTACATGACCACCAGGCCCACGCTGCCCCGGTCGGCCCAGATGCAGACGCCGAGCGGCACGCTCTCGGCCTTGCCGTCGCCGCAGCGCGCGTCGCCACCCAACGGCCCCGCCTCGACCGCCGCCATGTTGGTCACCGACAGCTCGCTGGAGAGCCCGGTCACCGCCTCGTCCAGCTCCTTCTTCGGGTCGGCCATCACGCCGGACACCGCGGCGATCAGGACGAGGTCCTGCTTGGTCGGATCGCCGTAGAACGCGCCGACGGTGCTGGTCTCGTTCTGCACCTCGGTCTTCATCTGGGTGACCATCTGGTCGGCGACCGTCTGCAACTGCGGGTCGGTGTTCTTGGCCCGGCCGGCGAGGGTGGCCGGCGCGACGACCCGGGTCTTGGTGGCGTCGACCACGTCGCCCACCTCGTCCTTGACCGCGAACCAGGTGATCGCCGCGCCGCCGAGGCAGAGCACGAGCACGACGGCCAGCACGATCAGGAGGATCTTGCCGACGTTCGACTTCTTCGGCGGCGGACCGGCCAGGTGCGGGCCCCCGTAGGGCTGCCCCGGCTGCGGAGGCGGGAATCCCTGCTGCGGTGGCCAGCCGCCGGGCTGCTGCGGAGGCGGGAAGCCCTGCTGCTGCGGCCAACCGGGCTGCGGCGGGCCGGGCTGCTGCTCCGCTGCCGGCGGCCCCGGCTGGTACGGCGCTGCCGGCTGGCCCGGCTGGCCCGGCTGGTACGGCGCTGCCGGCTGGCCCGGCTGGTACGGCGGGACGGGGGAGTCGTGCGGCGGCGGCCCGAAGGGGTTGGCCGGTGGCTGGGACATCAGTCAGCTCCAGGATGGGGTGCGAAACGCGTGATCGTAACCCGGCCAGGGCGACCGTGCGGTACCGGCCAGGTCCCGCGGGCCACCGCGACCACCCGCAAACGGTCGCGGTGGCCGGCCCTGTCCACGAGGGACGGTCCGGCCACCGCGACGGTGGAGCTGATCGGTCAGGCGGGCAGGCTCGCCGCCCCGCGCGGCAGGAACCGCCGGCCGGTGACCCGCTCGGAGGTGCCGGTGCGGTCCAGGTACGGCGTGACGCCGCCCAGGTGGAACGGCCAGCCGGCGCCCAGGATCATGCACAGGTCGATGTCCTGCGCCTCGGCGACCACACCCTCGTCCAGCATGAGCCGGATCTCCTGCGCGAGCGCGTCGAGCGCGTTCTGCCGTACCTGCTCGGCGGTCAGCGGCTCATCGCCCACCACCAGCAGCTTCGCGACCTCGGCGTTGATCTGGTCGTCGACGACGAGCGGCTGACCCGAGTCGGCGATCCGCTTCAGGTTCTCGCTGACGCCGTACCGGTCCGGGTACGCCGCGTGCAGGGTTCCGCCCACGTGGTACGCCACGGCCGGCCCGACGAGCTGGAGCAGGGCGAGCGGCCGCATCGGCAGGCCCAGCGGGTCCAGGGCGCTGTCCGCGACGTCCAGCGGAGTGCCGGCGTCCACGGCGGCGAAGACGGTGCCCAGGAAGCGGGTGAGCAGCCGGTTCACCACGAACGCCGGGGCGTCCTTGACGAGCACGCTCGACTTCTTGAGCTGCTTGCCCACCGCGAACGCGGTGGCCAGGGTGGCGTCGTCGGTGCGCTCGCCCCGGACGATCTCCAGCAGCGGCAGCACCGCCACCGGGTTGAAGAAGTGGAAGCCGACCACCCGCTCGGGGTGCTCCAGCTCCGCCGCCATCTCGGTGATCGACAGCGAGCTGGTGTTGGTGGCGAGCACCGCCTCCGGGGAGACGATCTTCTCCAGCTCGGCCCACACCTGCTTCTTGACGCCCAGGTCCTCGAAGACCGCCTCGATGACGAAGTCCGCATCGCTGAAGGCGCTCTTGTCGACCGTGCCACTGACCAGGCCGTACAGCTTGGCGGCCGTGCCCTTGTCCATCCGGCCCTTGGTGACGGCCTTCTCGATCTGGGTGTGTACGTAGCCGACGCCCTTGTCCACCCGGGCCTGGTCCAGGTCGGTCATGACGACCGGCACCTGGAGGCGGCGGGCGAACAACAGCGCCAACTGGCTGGCCATCAGGCCGGCGCCGACGATGCCGACCTTGGTGATCGTGCGAGCAAGGCCCTTGTCCGGTGCGCCGGCCGGGCGCTTGGCCCGCCGCTGCACCAGGTCGAAGGCGTACAGGCCGCTGCGCAGCTCCTCCGAGAAGACCAGGTCCGCGAGGGCCTCGTCCTCGGCGGCGGTGCCGGCGGCGAAGTCGCCGTCCTTGGCGGTCTCCAGCAGGTCCAACGCCTTGTACGCGGCCGGTACCGCGCCGTGCAGCCGCTGGTTCAGCGTCTCCCGGGCGAAGTAGAGCACGCCCGCCCACATGTCCTTGTCGACCTCGGGCCGGGTCACCGTGACCTGGCCGCGCACCACACCGGCAGCCCACTCGAGCGAGCGCTCCAGGAAGTCGGCCGGTTCCAGCAGCACGTCCGCGATGCCCAGCTCGGCGGCCTGCTTCGGCTTGAGCATCTTGTTCTGCATGAGCGGGTTCTGGATGATCACCTGCGTGGCGGCGGGGATGCCGATCAGGTTCGGCAGCAGTTGCGTGCCGCCCCAGCCGGGCACCAGACCGAGGGAGACCTCGGGCAGGGCCAGCGCGGCCGCGCCGCCGGAGAGCGTCCGGTAGTGGCAGTGCAGCGCCAGCTCGAGGCCGCCACCCATGGCCGCGCCGTTGACGAACGCGAACGTGGGGACGCTGCTGTCCTTGAGCCGGGCGAAGACCCGGTGACCGAGCCGACCGATCTCCAGCGCCTGCGCCCGGTCGGCGAGCTGCGGCAGGCCGACGATGTCCGCGCCCACGCAGAAGATGTACGGCTTACCGGTGACCGCGATGAACGCCGGGTCGGCGGCGAGCGCGGCGCTGATCGCCTCGTCCAGGCTCGCCAGACCGGCCGGGCCGAAGGTGTTCGGCTTGGTGTGGTCGAAGCCGTTGTCCAGAGTGATCAGGGCGGCGGGCCGGTCCAGCCCCGGCACGTTCACCTGACGCAGCAGCGCCCTGGTGACGACCTCGTTCGGTGCCTTCACTTGTCGCCACCTTCCCAGTTCGGGTTCTCCCAGATGACCGTGCCGCCCATGCCGATGCCGATGCACATCGCGGTCACGCCGTAGCGGACCTCGGGGTGCTCGGCGAACTGGCGGGCCAGCTGCGTCATCAGCCGTACGCCGGACGAGGCGAGCGGGTGGCCGATGGCGATCGCGCCGCCCCACGGGTTGACCCGCGGGTCGTCGTCGGCGATGCCGAAGTGGTCGAGGAAGGCGAGCACCTGTACGGCGAACGCCTCGTTCAGCTCGAACAGGCCGATGTCGTCGATGCTGAGCCCGGCCAGGCGCAGGGCCTTCTCGGTCGACGGGATCGGGCCGACGCCCATCACCTCCGGCTCCACCCCGACGAAGCCGAACGACACCAGCCGCATGGCGACCGGCAGGCCCAGCTCGCGGGCGGTGGCCTCGTCGGCGAGCAGGCTCGCGGTGGCGCCGTCGTTCAGGCCGGCCGCGTTGCCCGCGGTGACCTTGCCGTGCGGGCGGAACGGGGTCTTCAGGGTGGCGAGCTTCTCCAGCGAGGTGTCCCGCGGGGCCTCGTCCACGGTTGCCAGACCCCAGCCGCCCTCGGTGTCGCGGATGGACATCGACACCAGGTCGTCCTGAAGCTTGCCGTTGGCGTACGCCTTGGCGGTCTTCTGCTGCGAGGCGAGCGCGAACGCGTCGGTGCGTTCCTTGGTGATGTGCGGGACCAGGTCGTGCAGGTTCTCCGCGGTCGCGCCCATGACCAGCGCGGACGGGTCGACCAGCTTCTCGGCGACGATGCGCGGGTTGGGATCGACGCCCTCACCCATCGGGTGGCGGCCCATGTGCTCGACGCCGCCGGCGATGGCGACGTCGTACGCGCCCATGGCGATGCCGCTGGCCACGGTGGTCACGGCGGTCATCGCGCCGGCGCACATCCGGTCGATGGCGAAGCCGGGCACGGTCTTGGGCAGGCCGGCCAGCAGCGCGGCCGTACGGCCGATGGTGAGGCCCTGGTCGCCGATCTGGGTGGTGGCAGCGATGGCGACCTCCTCGACCCGCTCCGGCGGAAGCTGCGGGTTGCGCCGCAGCAGTTCCCGGATGCAGCGGATCACCAGGTCGTCGGCGCGGGTGTTGGCGTACATGCCACCCGCCTTGCCGAATGGGGTACGGACGCCGTCGACGAAGACGACATCCCGAACTTCACGGGGCACTTGAGCCTCCTAATCGACCACAATTCGGCCTCCGCACCGCTGGGCGGCGCTCCGGACCGAACGAGCGTCGGCCGGGCGGGGCACGTCACCCGGAATGCTACTCGCCAGTAACCAACCCCGTCCCCACGCCCCACTGTGGCCCACCCCACAACCGGGCCCAGCGGCCCCACCCCACTTGGCCATGTTGATCATGAAGTTGTTGTCACGCCACGCCGATGGCGATGGCAATAACTTCATGATCAACGGCGGCCCGCGGTGCGGGGGAAAGGGCGGGAGGGGGTGGGTTAGGGGATGGGATTGGGGGCCAGGGCCTCGGTGAGCTCTGCGCCTAGCAGGGCGATCTGCCACTCGCGGGCGTTGAAGCCGCGAAGTACCTCCGCCACCGTGGCCTCGGTGATCTCCTCCGGAGGAGTCCAGGCCAGCCGACGTACCGAATCCGGGGTGATCAGATTTTCCGGGGGCAGGTTGTGCTCGCCCGCGAGACGGACCACCACCTCCCGGCAGCGGGCCAGGCGACCGGCCGCCACCGGGTCCCGCTCGGCCCACCGGTGCGGTGGGGGTGGCCCCTCCACCGTCGGGGTGACCGGTAGGGCGTCGTCCGGCAGTTCCCGGGCGTCGTCGAGCGCGGCCAGCCAGGTACGGGCCAGCCGGCGGACCGATCGGCCGCCGAAGCCGGGCAGCGTCAGCAGCGTCTTCTCGTCCTTCGGGTCCAGCTCGGCCGCCGCGACGATGGCCGAGTCGGGCAGCACCCGACCGGGCGCGGCGTCCCGTCGGGCGGCGATCTGGTCCCGGGCGTACCACAGGGAGCGGACCCGGGCCTGAGCCCGCGCCCTCGCACGCGGTGGATGCCGGACGTGCGCCGCCAGGGCTCGGCGCGGACCCGGGGCGGGCGTGCGCCGGTACGGACCAGGGCGGCGAACTCCTCGGCGGCCCAGGCCGACTTGCCCTGCCGTGCCAGTTCGGCGTCGAGCGCGTCGCGCAGATCGGTGAGCATCTCCACGTCGAGTGCGGCGTAGGTCAGCCACGACTCGGGCAGCGGACGATTTGACCAGTCGGCCGCCGAGTGGTGCTTCTCCAGGGTGTAGCCGAGTAGCTGCTCGGTCAGCGCGGCCAGACCGACCCGCTCGAACCCGGCCAGCCGTGCGGCCAGTTCCGTGTCGAACAGCCGGCGTGGGCGCAGCCCCACCTCGGCCAGACACGGCAGATCCTGGCTGGCCGCGTGGAGCACCCACTCGGCGTCGCCGATCGCCGCGTCCAGCGTGCTGAGGTCGGGCAGCGGCAGCGGGTCGATCAGCGCCGTGCCGGCGCCCGCGCGGCGTAGCTGCACGAGGTACGCGCGTTGGCTGTAGCGGTAGCCCGAGGCGCGTTCGGCATCGAGGGCAACCGGGCCGGTGCCCGCCGCGAAACGGGCCACGACCTCGGCGAGTTCGGCCGGGGTGGCCACCGGTTCGGGGGTGCCGTCACGCGGTGCGGTCAGCGGAACGGGCCCACCGTCGGTCGGGTCGGGCCCCTCGCCCGCCGGCTGCGGCTGGGCCGACGGCGGGTGCTGGGGTGCGTGTCCCGGAGGTTCTGCGGTGGGCCGACGGCGCAGGGGTGGTTCGTCGGTCACCTGCCAACCCTAGTGCGCGCACCGATCTCGCGTGCGCAGCCGGTCCGGCGTGTGTCGACCAGGTGTCCGCAAGGCGTCCTTTCGGATGCCGGACATCGGGGGAGACAAAGCCCGTTCGCGCAGGTACGGTCCATCGAGCCGTCGGCCCCGATCGGGTGACATCCGGGATGACGGCCGCACGGGGAGATCACGGGGAAGGGCAAGACGATCATGACGGCTGGTTTCGGTGCGGGCGACGGGCGACCGATGGGCGCCGACCCGGACGGCATGAGCGGTTCAGCCGCCGAACGGCCCGGTCCGCTGCCCCCGCGCATCGAACCGCATCCACCGGTCGGCGCCACCTGGTCCGGCACACCGGGCGGCACCGAGCAACCCATGGCCGTCCCGACGCCCCGCACCGGCTGGTCGGCGCCGCCCAACAGCGGGCAGTGGGGTCAGGGTCCGGTTCCGGCCGGCCCGCCCGCCGCGCCGCCGGGACAGGCGCCCTACCCGGCGGGGCCCGCGGCGTACGCCCCGGTCGCTCCCGCGTCGTACGGCGGTGGCTACCCGCCCGCCGGTGACCTGGCCAGCGCGCCGCCGTACCCCGGTGGCCAGCCCGGTTGGCCGGGTGTCACCCCGCCGCCGACGCGGCCCACCCGACGCCGCTGGCCGGTCGTGCTGGCCACGGTGCTCGTCGTCGCGTTGGCCGCCGTGGTCGGTGTGCAGGCGTACCAGCTCGACCGCCTCGGTGACCGGCTCGCCGCCACCGACGGCCGGCTGGCGCAGGCCCAGGACGGCGACGGCGCCCGCCTCGACGGCCTGGAGAAGCGCGCGGACGCCCTGGAGAAGCAGGCCGGCGCCGCGTTCAACCCGGAGGCGGTGGCCAGCGCCGTGCTGCCCAGCGTGTTCCGGGTACGGGCCGGCCAGTTCACCGGCAGCGCGTTCGCGGTGGGCAAGCCAGCGGCCGGCGGCGGCACCAACCTGTTCACCAACTTCCACGTGGTCGAGTCGGTGTGGGAGGGCGGCGGACGCGAGGTCTTCCTGGAGCGCACGGACCAGCGCTTCCCGGCGACCATCGTCAAGGTCGACAAGACCAACGACGTGGCGCACCTGCGTACCACCGGCAAGTTCACCGGGCTGGTCACCGCGCCCACCGCCGTGAAGTCCGGCCAGCAGATCGTCGTCGTCGGCGCTCCGCTCGGCCTGGAGGACAGCGTCACCACCGGTGTGGTGAGCGCGTTGCGTGCCGCCCAGGGTGGCTCCGGCCCGGCCATCCAGTTCGACGCGCCGATCAACCCCGGCAACTCCGGCGGTCCGGTGATCAACGGCAGCAAGCAGGTGGTCGGCATCGCCACCGCCAAGGCTCGCGACGCCGAGGGCATCGGGCTGGCCGTACCGATCAAGGTCGCCTGCGACGGTTTCAAGATCTGCTGACCCGCGGCCTCGGCCGCCCGCGCCACCACACGGCCCTCCCGGCCGTCTCCCAACCCCGTCCGGGTCCTCGGCCCCGGACGAATCCGACGCTGCATCCGGTCCGTCGCGCCCACCGGCGGAGGACCCGCTCACCTGGAGGAAGAAACATGTCCCAGCCACCGACCGGCCCGGAGGGCACCCCGCCCGCCGCGCCGACGCCGCCGGCCGCCACCCCGCCGGCCGGTGCGCCCGACGCCGACGCGACGGTGCCGCACGCGACGACGCCCCAGCCGACCGGCACCGAACCGACCGCGCAGTACCCGACCGGTCAGCCCGCCCCGCAGCAGTACGCCCCGGGCCAGGCGATGCCGCCGCAGCAGTACGCCCCGGGCCACGCCGCCCCGCAGTACGGCACCGGCCAGACGGCCGCCTACCCGGCCAGCGCCCCGCCGTACGCCGGGCAGCCGATGTCGGCGCCGCCGGTCTCCGGCCCGGCGTACGGGCAGCCCATGTCAGGCCCGCCGGTCTCCGGTCCGGCGTACGGGCAGCCCATGTCGGGCCCGCCGGGTATGGCGCCGTACGGCGCAGCGCCGGCCCCGCGACGGAGCCGCGCCGTGCTGGTGCTGGCCCTGGTGGCCACGCTGCTCTTCCTTGTCAGCGGGGTGATGACCGGGCTGTTCGTGACCAAGAACAACGAGCTGAACCGGACCGAGAAGCGTCTCACCACCCAGGTCAGCCAGCGCGACGGCACCATCGCGGCCAACACCACCGAGATCGGTCGGCTCAAGACCGAACTGCAGGTCATGCAGGACAAGCTCGACAACACCGAGCAGGATCTGACCGGCACCCGGAACGACCGTGACGAGCAGGCCCGACAGAAGAAGGTCATCGCCAGTTGCCTGGACAAGCTGACCACGGCGCTGGGCGCGGCGGCGGCCGGCAACAAGAGCAAGTACGACGCGGCGATGAAGGGCCTCGACAAGGTCTGCGACGAGGCGGAGAACTACCTCTGATCCGCCGCGCCGCCCGCTGCCACCCCCGCCCTCAGGCGGTGGCGGCCGGGCGGCGGTCGGCGAGCGCGGTGACCCCGGGCGGGGGCAGACCGGCCGTCGAGGCGAGCAGGGTGCACCACCCGAGCAGGTGGGGGGCCAGGTTGTCGTCGACGGGTGTCCAGGAGGCGCGGATCTCGATGTCGCCGGCCGTCGGTGGGCCGGCCAGGTCACCGAACCGGGTCGACATGGTCTGGGTGACCGTTCCGCCGATCGCGCGGTGACGGGCGTCCTGGGTGTCGAGGGCGTCGGTCAGCCACGTCCAGCCGACCCCGGGTAGCAGCGGGTCGGCGGCGAGGTCGACCTCCAACTCGGCCGTCACATAGGTGACCAACCGCAGGGTGCCCTGCCACGCCTCGTGCCCGGCGGGGTCGTGCAGCAGGATCAGCCGCCCGGTGGCCACCTCGTCGCCGTCGCGCAGCACCGTCGCGGAGAGCGCGAACGTGTACGGCGCGAGTCGTTGGGGCGCGCCGACCTCCTCCAGGGTGATCTCCGGCCGGGGCGCCGGCGACCGCAGCCCGGCGACCGCGCGGGCGAAGGTCTCCGGGAGCGCGATCGGGGGGGCCATGTCGGCAGCCTATGCCGCCGCGTGGCCGCCCGCTTCGACGGCGCGCCGACACTCGCGAGGGGCGTCCGGGTGTGGAACGTGCCCTTCCTCTCACCCCCACCCGGTCCGAGGCGGGCGGCGTGGCACGATTGCGGCGATGACCACGGATACCACGGGCACTGCCGCCCGAGACGGACACCCGCGCCCCGGCGGCCCGGCCGACTCGCCCTTCGTTCGGGCGTGCCGACGCCAGCCCGGCCCGCACACCCCGGTCTGGTTCATGCGCCAGGCGGGACGCTCCCTTCCGGAGTACCGGGAGATCCGGGCCAACGTGCCGATGCTGGAGTCGTGCCGCCGCCCGGAGCTGGTCACCGAGATCACCCTCCAGCCGGTACGCCGGCACGGGGTGGACGCGGCCATCCTGTTCAGCGACATCGTGGTGCCCGTCGCCGCGGCCGGGATCGACCTGGACATCGTGCCGGGCACCGGCCCGGTGGTCGCCGAGCCGGTCCGTACCGCCGCCGACGTCGAGCGGATCCGCCCGATCAGCCGCGACGACGTCCCGTACGTGGACGAGGCCGTCCGGCAGCTCGTGGTCGAGCTGGGCGACACCCCGTTGATCGGCTTCGCCGGGGCACCGTTCACGCTGGCCAGCTACCTCGTCGAGGGTGGCCCGTCGCGAACCCACGCCAAGACCAAGGCCCTGATGTACGGCGACCCCGAGTTGTGGCACGCGCTCTGCGCCCGGCTGGCCGACGTGACCCTGGCCTTCCTGCGGGTGCAGATCGAGGCCGGGGTGTCCGCCGTACAGCTCTTCGACTCGTGGGCCGGCGCGCTCTCCGAGGCCGACTACCGCCGCTACGTGCTGCCGCACTCGACGAAGGTGCTCGGCGGGTTGGCTGACGCCGGTGTGCCACGCATCCACTTCGGGGTGGGCACCGCCGAGCTGCTGGGCGCGATGGGTGAGGCCGGCGCGGACGTGGTCGGCGTCGACTGGCGTACGCCACTGGACGTGGCCACCGGCCGGATCGGACCGGACAAGGCGGTGCAGGGCAACCTGGACCCGGCCGTGCTGCTCGCGCCGTGGCCGGTGGTCGAGGCCGAGGTACGCCGCATCGTCGAGCAGGGCCGGGCCGCCCCCGGACACGTGTTCAACCTCGGCCACGGTGTCCTGCCGGAGGTGGACCCGGACGTGTTGACCCGGGTCGTCGCGCTGGTGCACGAGGTGTCCAGCCGCCGGGCCGACCAGGGCTGAGAAGGCGATGCGGCAGCCCTGGCGGGTGGCGGTGGTCGGCGGCGGGATCGCCGGGTTGGCCGCCGCGGTCCGCTTGCGCGACCGCGCGCCGGAGGGCACCGAGATCACCGTGTACGAGCAGTCCGGCGCGCTCGGTGGCAAGCTGCGCACCGGTTCGCTGGCCGGTGGACCGGTGGAGTTCGGCGCCGAGTCGTTCCTGATGCGCGACCCCACCGGCGCCGAGAGCGCGGCGGTGGCGCTGGCCCGCCGGCTCGGGCTGGCCGAGAAGATCGTGCACCCCACCGTCGGGCAGGCCGCGTTGGTCGTCGACGGTGGGCTGCGCCCCATCCCGGGCGGGACGCTGGTGGGCGTACCCGGGGATCTGGATCGGGTGGCGGCGGTCGCCCGCCCGGCGGCGGACGCCGACGTCGACGGCGGTCGGCCGCTGGTCGGGCCCGACGCGGACGTCTCGGTGGGCGCGCTGGTCCGGTCCCGCTTCGGTGACGAGGTGGTCGACCGACTGGTCGACCCGATGCTCGGCGGCGTCTACGCGGGCCGGGCCGACGACCTGTCCCTGGTCACCACGATGCCGGCGCTGGCCCGTACGGCGCGGGTGGAGCACACCCTGGTCGGCGCGGTCCGGGCCGCGCAGGCCGCCGCCCCGCGCGCGCCCGGCGCCCCGGTCTTCGGCACCCTGGCCGGCGGGCTGGGCACCCTCATCGACGCGGCGGTGACGGCCAGCGGCGCGACGATCCGGCGGGACGCCGCCGTGCGCGAGGTGACCCGGACCGACAGTGGCTGGCGGCTCACCGTCGGTCCGACCCGCGACCCGCAGAGCGTCGACGTGGACGCCGTGGTGCTGGCGGTGCCGGCCCGGCCGGCGGCCCGCCTACTCGCCGGACCGGCCCCACAGGCCGCGTCGGTCGTCGGCGAGTTGGACTACGCGAGCGTCGCGCTGGTCACCCTGGCGCTGCCGCAGCCGCCGCTGCCCGAGCTGTCCGGCTTCCTGGTGCCGAGCACCGAGGGGCTGCTGATCAAGGCGGCGACGTTCTTCACCACGAAGTGGGGGCACCTGCGGCGGCCGGACGGGCTGGCGCTCGTGCGCGCCTCGGTGGGCCGCTACGGCGAGGAGGGGCAGCTCCAGCGCCCGGACGCCGACCTGGCCGCGACGGTGCACCGGGAGCTGTCGGCGGTGCTCGACACGCCGCTGCCCGCCCCCGTCGACGGGCACGTGCAGCGGTGGGGCGGCGCGCTGCCGCAGTACACCCCGGGGCACGCCGACCGGGTCGCCGCCGTGCGGATGGCGCTGCGGGCCGCGTACCCCACCCTGGTCCTCGCCGGCGCCGGCTACGACGGTGTCGGCATACCGGTCTGCGTCCGCTCCGGCGAGACGGCGGCCGACGAGATCATCACAGCACTGGGAGGATCGGCGAGATGACCGAGCAGACCAACGCGGCCCGGCTACGGGAGCTGAACGACAGCATCCGCTACACGATGTGGTCGGTGTTCCGGGCCAGCGGAACGCTGCCGTCGCTGCGGGACAACGTCACCGGTGAGGTCGAGTCCCTCTTCGACGAGTTGGCCGGCAAGGACGTGGTGATCCGGGGCGTGTACGACGTGGCCGGCCTGCGCGCCGACGCGGACGTGATGATCTGGTGGCACTCGGCGTCGAGCGACGCCCTCCAGGACGCGTACCTGCGGTTCCGGCGCACGACGCTGGGCCGGGCGCTGACCCCGGTGTGGTCGCAGATGGCGCTGCACCGGCCGGCCGAGTTCAACAAGAGCCACATCCCGGCGTTCCTGGCCGGCGAGGAGGCCCGCCCCTACCTGTGCGTCTACCCGTTCGTGCGCTCGTACGAGTGGTACCTGCTGCCCGACGCCGAGCGGCGTGAGCTGCTGGCCGAGCACGGGAAGATGGCGCGCGGCTACCCCGACGTACGGGCCAACACGGTCGCCTCGTTCGCGCTTGGCGACTACGAGTGGATGCTCGCGTTCGAGGCCGACGAGCTGCACCGGATCGTCGACCTGATGCGGGACCTGCGCGCCTCCGGGGCCCGCCGGCACGTCCGCGAGGAGGTCCCGTTCTACACGGGCCGCCGCCGCTCGGTCGCCGAGATCGTCAACTGCCTGGTCTGACCCTCGCCGCCCGCCGCCCTCACCCCCGCCCAGGCGCGCGCCCAGCCCAGCCCTCGCCCCTCGGCCCTCGGCCCTCGCGATCTTGCCCCTGCCCCTTCCCCGCGATCTTGCACTTTCTGTCGCGACGAAAGGGACATAGGTCGCGATCTGGCAACCGAAAGTGCAAGATCGCCGCACCGGCTGCCCGATCTCGTCGATCATGGAGTTGTGGTGCCTGATTTGCCCGTCGCTGGGTGCTTTGTCAACCACCACAACTCCATGATCGACACGGCGAGATGGGGGTGACGCGGCGAGACGGGGTGATGGGGCGGCACGGGGTGACGCGGCGGCACGGGGTGACGCGGCGGCACGGGGTGGCGCGGGTTTGACGGGGTGGCGCGGGGTGACGGGGTTTCCTGCTTAGTGCGACGGGGTGGGGTGGAGGGGGCGGAGCATGACCTGTTCTCGGCGTACGCCGTCGGGCATGAGGTCACCCGGCTCGTCGGTCAAGCGGAAGCCGGCGCGGTGGTAGAGGGACTTGGCGCGCGCGTGGTCCACCCTGACGGAGAGCCGTAGCCGCTCCGCGCCGCGCTTCTGGGCCCAGTGCGCCACCTCGTTCACCAGGCGGTCGCCGACACCGCTACCGCGAGCGTCGGGGTGCACCCACATCGAGATCAGGTCCAGCGTCAGCGGGTCCGACGTGGGTACGCCGCTCGACATCCCGACCGGACGCCCGGCCAGGGCGGCCACCAGGTTGAGTGAGCCGGGGATGCTCAACCGGTCGCGCCAGCGCTGCTCGCGATCGCCGTCACCCTGCCAGTCGGCGAGCCGTGAGCCGAACGCGTCCGGCGCCTCGGCGAGGGCGGCCAGCCGTAACTCCCGCCAGGTGGGCCAGTCGTCGGGGGTGAGCACCAAGATGTCGATCATGCGGAGATGGTGCCCGGACGGATCGCCGGGCACCACCGCATTCCCGCCGTCCGGCGCCGCTCCCCCGCCCGGGTGCGGCACCGGACGGGGATCAACTGGTCGCCGTGCAGGAGACCAGCGGAACCGGGTTGCTGCCGTTCCAGGAGCCGAGCAGACCGAATGTCGTACTCGCCCCGGCAGCCAGCGTGCCGTTGTAGTTGACGTTGCGCGCGGTGACCAGCGAGCCGTTCGTGGTGACGGTGGCGCTCCACGAGGAGGCGACCTGCTGGCCGTTGTTGTAGTTCCAGCTCACCGACCAGCCCTTGGTGGGTGAACCACCGGCGGTGACCTTCACCTCGGCCTGGAAGCCGCCGGACCACTGCCCGGTGATCTGGTACGTCGCCGTGCAGGCGCCGGCCGGCGGCGGGGTGCTCGGCGGGGGAGTCGTCGGCGGCGGCGTCGTCGGCGGGGGAGTGGTGGGCGGCGGCGTGGTGGGCGGCGGCGTCGTCGGCGGCGGCGTGGTGGGCGGCGGGGTGCTGGTGCCGCCACCGAAGTCCACGTCACTGCACAGGTAGTACGACTGGTCCAGGTGGCTCGCCTGCCAGATGGTGTAGACGATGTGCCGCCCGGTCCGTCCCGGTGCGCTCACCGGGATCTGGATGGAGACGCCACCGGTGTCCTTGTCCCACTGCGACGCCGGGGTGTTGCCGATCTGACCGGCCAACTCCAGGTCGTTCCAGCCCAGCGGCTGGGTGGCCGAGTTGAAGCCCTGCTTCGTCACGTACACCCGGATGTAGTCGGCGCCGTGGCTGGCCTGGTCGAAGAAGCGCAGCCGGAAGTTGTTCGCCACCGACGTGGTCTTCCAGGCGCCGACCGTGTCCATGGCGTTGTAGCGGCCGTTCTGGGTCCGTCCGCCGCTGCACAGTTGGCCGTTCGGGATCGCGCCCTGGTGGTTGCCGGCCACACCCTCCCGGAACAGGCCGTTCCAGTTCCACATGGCCTGCGGGTCGGCCTGCCAGGCCTGCCAGCACATCGGGTCCTCGGTGGCCATGCGCGGGTTCTGGAAGTCACCACCCCAGCGCTGCCAGCAGCTGTAGTTGCGCGAGGGTGGGTCGACGACCGAGCCGTGTGCGGAGGCGGATGGGACCAGCGAGACGCTCAGCGCCGTGGTCAGCAGGAGCGTGGCGGCTGCCGCGATGGCGAGCGGCCGGAGCACGCGTGGTGTTCGGGCGATTGTGGACATGGAGCCCCCGGGGGGATGAGGTCGGACGACGACACCCGGACTGCCGGGAGTTGCCCGCTCCCGTGCCCACTCGCTGGCTCCCGCGATGGCTCTATCCGGCACGATGCCAGGTTGATCGTCAGACGTCAATGGCCGCCGGTTGCGTGTCTCGGCGCATCGGGGTGTGCGGGATGCCGTCCTCGACGTACTCCGGGCCGCTGACCGTGAAGCCGTGTCGGGCGTAGAACGCGACCAGGTGCGACTGGGCCTCCAGCACGCATGGCCGGTCGCCGACCAGGTCGAGTGCCGCCGCCATCAGCCGGCCGGCGTGCCCGCCACCACGGGCCGCCGGGGCCACCACCACCCGTCCGATCCGGGCGACGCCGTCCGGGTCGGCCAGGATCCGCAGGTACGCCATCAGAGCGTCGCCGTCGGTCAGCCAGACGTGTCGGGTGCCCGGCTCGACGTCCCGCCCGTCGAGTTCCGGGTACGGGCAGTTCTGCTCCACCACGAACACGTCGATGCGCAGCTTGAGCAGGTCGTGAAGGGTGCGGGCGTCCAGGTCGGCGAAGAGCGCGGTTCGGATCTCGGTGGTCTGCTGGGGCATCCACCGATGGTAGGTCGGGCTGGTTCACCCGGTGTTCGCGCGCTCGGGTGCGAGGTACGTGGCGGCGACGGCGGTGAGCAGCAGAACACCGCCGACGATCACGGGCAGGGGGAGCGGTTCGTGCAGCAGCGCCACCGCCAGGGCCGCGGCGGTGAGCGGTTCGAGCAGGGTCAGCACGGCCGCGACGCTGCCCGGCGTGGTGCGCAGCCCGGCGTAGAACAACGCGTACGCGACCGCTGTGGTGACCACGCCGAGGTGCAGCAGCAGTGCCACGGTGTCGAGGCGTACCGGCACGCTGATACCGGCGACCAGGGCCGACGGTGCCAGGGTGAGCGCACCGACCACGGTGGAGATGGTGGTGAGTGTCATCGGCGCGGTGTGCTGCGACACCTGGCGGCTGATCAGGGTGGTCACCGCGTACCCGAGGCCGGAGCCGACCGCCGCGAGCAGGCCGAGCAGTGGGGCGGGCGCCGCCGTGCCGGGCTGCTCGGTGGCGGCGGTGATCAGGACGAGGCCGGCCACCGCCGCGACGAGCGTGCCGAGTCGCAGCGGCCCGGGGAGCCGACGGGCGCGCACCGACTCCCAGGCCGCGGCGAGCACCGGGGCCAGGCCCAGGCTGACGATGGTGGCCACGCTGACCCCGGCGAGCGCCACGGCGGCGAAGTAGAGCGCCTGGTAGAGGCCGAGGCCGATGCCGGTGAGCAGCAGCGGTACGGGTGCGGCGCGCAGGGTGGCCACCATCGTGCGGAGCCGGCCGGCAGCGCAGGCCAGCAGCACGAGCGCGGCGATGGCGAGGCGGTGGAAGCCGATGCTCACCGGGCTGAGCCCGGTGCCCTCGCGCAGGAGTTGCACCGCCACGCCGGTGGTGCCCCACAGCACGCCGGTGACGGTGATCTGGATCAGGCCGCTGCGGGCGGCCGAGGCGGCCGGCAACAGGGTACGGGTGGTCGACACGGGAGCGCTCCGAAGGGTGAGCCGTTGACGGGACGACGTCGACGGAGCGCGTACGACAGAGTGGCCGAGCGGGGTCAGGTCACCCGGTCGGCGAGAGGCGCGGCGCTCCGCTCAGGAGCGCGGCGGGGGCAGGACGCCCAGGAATGGCCGCATGGCGACGACCGTACCCCAGCTTGGCGGTCCGGTTGGCCCACGGCCGGGCCGACCCGATCAGGCCGACCCGGTCAGGCCGGGCGTGCGCCGACGGCGTCGCGGATCTCGGCGCCCTCGGCGCCCTCGACCGCGCGGGCACAGTGGCCGCAGCAGAAGAACCGGCCGTTGACCTCGACGCCGTGTCCCACGATCTTGACCTGGCAGTGTTCGCAGATGGGTGCCATGCGGTGGATCGCGCACTCGAAGGAGTCGAAGGTGTGCACGTCACCGCTGACGGTGTGCACCTCGAACGCCATCCAGTAGTCGTTGCCGCAGACCTCGCACGTTGCCACAGAAACCCCCCATATCAGGACATGTAACCCCAGGGTGCCTCAAGGCGGGGTGGTGGCGGATGAATTACCGTCAGTCGGCCGGGCTGAACGGCGTGTCGGCGTCGGCGTGTCGCGCGTTAGGCCAGGTGAACCGCCGTGACCCCCGGAGGATCGCCATGATCAAACGCAACAAGCTCTTCGGCAGCCAGACCCGGGTGACCTTCTGCCTCCCGCGGGACGCGCCGCCCGGTCCGGTGAGCGTCGTGGGCTCGTTCAACGACTGGGAACCCGGCCGGCACGAGTTGGTGGCCCGGCGCGACGGCACCCGCACGGTGACCGTGAAGCTCGGTCCGGGGGAGTACCGCTTCCGCTACCTCGCCTCCGGTGGCGTCTGGCTCGACGACGAGAGCGCCGACGGCGTCGACGACAACGGCAGCCTGCTGCGACTGTGAGAGGTCAACTCGTCACCATCGATGTATTTATCGATGATGCTCTTTACTGTTAATAAAGTTTAAATTACCTTGGGGGCACCTCACCGCACCCGCAGAAGGAGCTGCCCCCATGCGTCGAAGAATCACCGTCCCGCTGGTGGCGGCGGGCGCTGTCGCCGCCACCCTCACCGTCGCCGCGCCCGCCCAGGCGCACGGCTACGTCTCCGCCCCGCCCAGCCGGCAGGCGCTCTGCGCACAGGGCAAGGTGCCCGACTGCGGGCAGATCAAGTACGAGCCGCAGAGCGTCGAAGGGCCCAAGGGCCTCAAGAGCTGCAACGCCGGCATCACCCAGTTCGCCGTGCTCAACGACGACAGCCGGGGCTGGCCGGCCACGTCGGTCGGTAGCTCGCTGACCTTCACCTGGGTCAACACGGCGCGACACGCCACCAGCAACTGGGAGTACTGGATCGGCAACACCCGGGTCGGCGTGGTCAACGGCAACGGGCAGCAGCCCGGCGCGACGGTCTCGCACACCGTCAACCTGGGCGGTTTCTCCGGCCGGCAGAAGGTCCTCGCCGTGTGGAACATCTCCGACACCGCGAACGCCTTCTACTCCTGCATCGACGTGCAGATCGGCGGCGGCGGGTCGACACCCACCCCGACGCCGACCACCTCACCCACGCCGCGGCCCACGACCAGCCCCACCGCCGCGCCGACGACCCCGCCCCCGACGGGTGGTAGTTGGACGGCCGGCCGGGCGTACCAGGTCGGCGACCAGGTCACCTACGGCGGCCGGACGTACCGCTGCCGGCAGGCGCACACCGCGATCGCCGGCTGGGAGCCGCCGAACGTACCGGCGCTCTGGCAGCAGGTCTGACCGCGCGGGTGCGGCTCCGGCCGCACCCGCGTCGCCACCCCACCCGATCGGAGCCCCGGCATGCCCCGCGCAACCCACCTGGCGTGGTTGGTCGCCGCGTCGCTGCTCGCTGGCTGCGCCGGGCCGTCCCCGCGCCCGCCGGCCCCCGCGTCCCCGGTGATGGCCGACTCCGCGCCGGCCGCCGCCGAGCTGAGCGGCATCGACGTGGTGTTCCTGAGCACCATGGCCGGGCACAGCGAGCGCACCCTCCAGATCGTCCGGCTCGCCCGGGACCGGCTCCGCGACGACGCGCTGAAGACACTGGCCGCCGCCATCGAGGTCACCGAGGCCGACGAGCTGTCGACCATGCGCGGATGGCTGCCGACGAGCGGACCGGGCGTCAGCGCCGCCGCCGGGCACGACCATGCCGGACACGGCGACGACGCGGCGCTCGACCGGCTGCGGGCCGCGTCGGACGCCGACGTCGACCGGGTGCTGCGCGAGGTCCTCGCCGACCACCAGCGGGCCGCCGCCGACCTGGCCCGGGCCCAGGTCGGCGTCGGCCGCGACGAGCGGGTCCGCGACCTGGCCCGGCGGATCGAACAGTCCCGGTCCGCCGAGGTCGAGCTGCTCAGCGGGTACGACGATCAGGTCACTGGGGTTCCAGGCGCACCGAGATCGAGTTGACGCAGTGGCGGGTGTCCTTCGGCGTGAAACCCTCGCCGTGGAAGACGTGCCCGAGGTGACTGTCGCAGCGGGCGCAGCGGATCTCCGTACGGGCCATGCCGAGGCTGCGGTCCTCGATCTCCTTGACCCGGCCCGGGATGGCGTCGTCGAAGCTCGGCCACCCGCAGTGCGAGTCGAACTTCGTGTCACTGGAGAAGAGTTCCAGACCGCAGGCCCGGCAGTGGTAGACGCCCGACGTCTTCGTGTCCACGTACTCGCCGGTCCACGGACGTTCGGTGCCGTGCTCCCGCAGGACGTGGAACTCCTCCGGGGTCAGGCGGACGCGCCACTCGTCCTCGGTCTTGGGCAGGTTGTTGTCGTCAAGACTCACCCGTCAACGGTACGTCGAACGTCGGGGGCGTGGCATAAGGTCGCGGGATGGGTGGCACCAAGGCAGTCGCCGAGGTCGAGGTGGCCGGGCACACCGTACGACTCAGCAGCCCCGACCGGGTGATCTTCCCCCAGCGGGGCTTCACCAAGGCGGACGTCTTCCACTACTACCTGGCCGTCGGCGACGGGATCATGCGTGCCCTGCGGGACCGGCCCACCACGCTGCAACGCTTCCCCGAGGGCGTCGAGGGTGAGGCGTTCTTCCAGAAGCGGGTGCCCACCCGGGGCGTGCCGCCGTGGATCACCACCGCCGACATCACCTTCCCGAGCGGTCGCGGCGCGGCCGAGCTGTGCCCGGCCGACCTGGCGCACGTGGCCTGGGCAGCGCAGATGGGCACGATCGTGTTCCACCCCTGGCCGGTGCGCGCCGCCGACACCGACCGCCCCGACGAACTGCGCATCGACCTCGACCCGCAGCCCGGCACCGACTTCGCCGACGCGGGCCGGGCCGCCGCCGAGGTTCGCGCCGTCCTCGACGAGCTGGGCGCGATCGGCTGGCCGAAGACCTCCGGCGGGCGCGGCGTGCACGTCTACCTGCGCATCCAACCCCGCTGGACGTTCACCGAGGTCCGTCGCGCCACCATCGCCCTGGCCCGTGAGGTCGAACGCCGCAACCCCGACCTGGTGACCACCGCCTGGTGGAAGGAGGAGCGCGGCAGCCGGGTCTTCGTCGACTACAACCAGATGGCCCGGGATCGGACGATCGCCTGCGCGTACTCGCTGCGCGCCAACGCCCGGGCCACCGTCTCCACCCCGGTCACCTGGGACGAGCTGCCCGAGGTCGACCCGGACGACTTCGACCTGCGGACCGTGCCGGCCCGGCTCGCCGACGGCGACGACCCGCACGCCGGCATCGACGACGCCCCGTGGGACATCACGCCCCTGCTGGAGTGGGCCGAGCGCGACGCCGCGGCCGGCCAGGGCGACCTGCCGTACCCGCCGGACCACCCGAAGATGCCCGGCGAACCCAAGCGCGTCCAGCCCAGCCGCGCCAAGCGCACGCCATAGCGCCGTCTCACTCGGGCGGCCGAGCCGTCCACGCCACGAACCTGTCGAACAGCTCCCGAGGGTCGGGTACCGCCTCCGGGTTCAGCTTGAGCAGGTCGGCCGTCGCCTCGAACAACTGGCTCGCCAGGTAGACCGACAACCCCACCCGATCCCGCCGGTACTGCATCGTCAGCAGCAGCCGGGCCGGCGGGCACGGCCAGGCGGCGGCGCAGACGCGACACAGCCACAGCGGGCGCATCGGAGTGTGCGGGCGGATCGCTCTCCGCTGGGCGTGCGGGACCGGCGGCTCGTTCGGCGAAGGCATCACCCCATCGTGGGTGAGGCTATTGTCTCTGTCAACAGTCTGCGTAGTTGTCGGAGTCGACGGACAGCGCCGCTGTCATCGTCAACGTGTGGACTTGGTTGGCGTAGCGGAGATCCGGGTGATGCTCGGTAACGTGTCGCGGCAGCGCGCGTCGGTCATCGCCAACCAGCGCAACTTCCCGGAGCCGGTCGCCGTGCTGGCCATGGGCAAGGTCTGGCGGAGGTCGGACGTCGAGGCGTGGATCAGGAAGTACCGTCCGGAGTCCACGACCAGTTGATCGATCGGCGGCGCTTGCCGCGAACGCGGCGGCCGGTTCTTGTCGTACACCTGTTCTAGAATTTGCCTGTGATCGATGAGTTGGCGCGGGCGGACCGGACGGTGGCGGCGTGCGCCGACACCGCCGTCTGGGCCCTCGCTGACCACGATCTGATCGCGGTACTCGATGCCACGCACCGGTTGACGCAGCGTCTGGCGGCGGTGCAGTTGGCGGCGATCCGCGAGTTGGACGGTCGGGGCACGGCTGTCGCGCTGGGTGCCTCCTCGACCGCGGTGTGGCTGCGTGAGCGGCTGCGACTCGACGTCGGCGCCGCGCGCCGGCTGGTCGGGCTCGCGGCCTCGGTCGACGCCGCGCCGCCCGCCGTGCGGGAGGCGCTGACGGACGGCACGGTCAGCGTGGAGCAGGCCCGGGTCATCGCCGACACGGCCGCCACGGTGTCAGCCGTGGCGGGCGCGGAGGTGGCCGACAAGGCGGTCGGGGTGCTCGTCGAGTGGGCGGGGCGGTTCGACCCGATGCTGCTGCGGCGGATGGGCACCAGGATCCTCGATCACGTCGCTCCCGATCTTGCCGACGCCGCCGACGCGGCGGCCCTGGCCGCCGAGGACGCCCGGGCGGCCCGCGACCGGCACGTCACCGTCTCCGAGCAGACCGGTGGGCGGCTCCGGCTCAGCGGCATCCTCGACGCCGAGGCCGCCGCGCTGCTCCGCGCCGCCATCGACCCGCTCAGCGCGCCCTCCGGGCCGGACGACAACCGCTGCGCCGGCCAGCGCCGCCACGATGCCCTGGCGGACGTGTGCCGGCTGGCGCTGCGCACCGGCGAGCTGCCCGAGACCGGAGGTGACCCCGCGCAGCTCGTCGTCACCACCGGCTTCGACGGGCTGACCCGGCAGTTGGGCGCGGGCACGCTCGACGTCGGCCTGCGACTCACCCCCGACGCGGTGCGCCGGCTCGCCTGCGACGCCGCCGTCCTGCCGGCCGTGCTCGGCGGCAGCGGTCAGGTCCTCGATGTCGGCCGGCAACGCCGACTCGTCACCGGGCCGCTGCGCCGGGCACTGGTGCTGCGCGACCGGGGCTGCGCGTTCCCGGGCTGCGATCGGCCGCCGCGCTGGTGCGCCGCCCACCACATCCGCCACTGGGCCGACGGCGGGCCGACCAGCCTCGGCAACGCCGTCCTGCTCTGCGGCCACCACCACCGGCACGTCCACCAGACCGACTGGGTGGTGCGACTCGGCGACGACGGCCACCCGGAGTTCGTACCGCCGGCCTGGCTCGACCCCACCCAGCTCCCACGCCGCAACGAATTCCACCGCCGCACATAGGCCGCAGGGTGGAATCCGCACCGGCCGAGCCAGTTGACATTGTCGATACCCTGCGAGGTCTGGTCGGGGGAGAGGTGGCTGATGCTCAAGGACGTCACGTCGGTACGGGTGCTCGCCTACTTCCCGTGTCAGCTCTCCGCGCCGGCCGGGGCCGACGACGACGTGCCCGCGGGGTGGAGCGTCACCGATGGCCTCGACGACCTGGCGTTGCAGCCCTACGGTCAACGGCTCCTCGACGAACTGCTCGGCAGCATGCCCCGGCCCACGATGGAGATCAGCGGTGGCGCGGAGATCCTGCGGGCCGCCGGGCAGGACACCGACCCCGCGCTGTCGCCCACCACCGAATCCGGGGCGTGGCAGGTGGTCTCGGCCCGGATCAGCCGGTGGAACGTCGACTGTGGCCTGCTGTGCGTCACGTACCAACTGCCGGACGGCATCGTCGGCGGCGCCGGCGATGTGGTTGCCGAGGTCGCCCCGCCCGTGCAGCGGATGGTGCCCGCGGTGACGCGGCTCCTGCGTGCCGTCCTGCCGACGCCGGCCGGTACGGACGAGGTGTTCGTCCTCTGGGCCAACACCACCTTCGCCGTCCGGGTCGATCCGGACTGCGCTCCGGCACGCCGACGGGCCATCGCCGAGCGGTTCACCCCGGACGGTGTGGACTGCACTCCCGACGGCATGTCCGACGGTGTTCTGCGGGTCGGCTCGCACACCACGGCCGTGGTCAGTGACTTCGGGTCGCGCCCGGCCCTGCTGTTGGCGCGGTTGACCGGGGTGCATCACGTCTGCTGGGCTGCGGCCCTGCGCTACGACGCGGTGCTCTCGGCGGAGCTGTCCCAGATCGACCCGGGGCGTGGCGGCCTGTCCATGAGCGCTCTCGAAGACCAGGCCAAGCGCATTCTCAGTGGTTACCACCGCATCCGCCTGTTCCGGCTCGGCTATTCGTCGGTGGAGGCGCACCTCGACGCGGCCGGCGGCACCGTGTGGAACGCGCTGGAGCAGCAGTGGAAGTTCCGGCTCGTCCTCACCACGCTGGACGAGCGGCTCGACTTCGTCCGGACGCTGCACCAGCAACTGGTCGGCCGCCTCCAGGACCGACGGTCCCGCCTCCTCAACGAACTGGTGCTGGCCTTCACCTTCCTGAACATCTTCGCCATCGTGCTCGCCGCACTGACCTTCGTGGCGCTGCCGAGCCTCGACGTCGGGCTCCTGGCCTCGGCGATCGGAGTGGTGATGCTGCTGGCGAACCTGACCGCGTACCTCGCGTTCCGTCGTCAGATGAACGACCCGGGTCGGGCCTCCGGCGCGTGAACCGGCGGCCACCTGAATAGGGCTGCATGGGCCGCGCGATCATCGCTAGCATCGCCGCCATGGCGACGCGGCTTGTGCAGATCAACATGAAGGCTCGGGACGAGGTGGCACTCGGACAGTTCTGGGCCGAGGTGCTCGGCTGGGAGATGTCCAGCGAGGGGCCCGGTGTGACCAACCTCGAACCGAAGGGCATCGTCTATCCCGATCCCGTCGCCGTCTTTATCGACATCGTCGTCTCCGACGAGCCCAAGACGGGAAAGAACCGCGTACACGTGGACCTGGCGACGACCTCGGCGGCGCACCAGGCCGAGGTCGTCGCGCGCCTGAAGGAGCTCGGCGCGACGCCCGTCGACGTGGGTCAGGGGGACGTGTCGTGGATCGTCCTGGCCGACCCGGAGGGCAACGAGTTCTGCGTGCTGGACTGGCACGACTCGAACCAGGACACCGGCCCGATCGCCTCCGTGGTGGTCGATTGCGCGGACCCGAGGGCCATGGCGCGTTTCTGGGGCGAGGTGACCGACTGGACCGTGCACAAGGTGACCGACGACAGCGCGGTCCTGCGCTCGTCCCGGGGCGTGGGTCCGTACCTGCAGTTCCTGCGGACGCCCGACGTGAAGGCGGGGTGGAACCGTGTCCACCTCGACGTGCGCTCGTACCCGGGGGACGACATGGAGGCCGAGGCGGCGCGGCTGCGGGCTCTCGGCGCGACCCCGATCGACCTGGGCGACAGCACGATCCCGTGGAAGGTCTTCGCCGATCCGGAGGGCAACGAGTTCTGTCTCCTCACCCCGATGTGATCCGCGCGGCACCGCCGCACGTCATCGCCGTACCGATTGACTTTCGATAGGTTACGAGCGAAACTCGATGCATGCTTGTTGAACGTCGAGCGGTGTCCGCTCTCCGAGTGTTCCTCCTGGTGCTGTTCGGGGTCCTGGTCCTCTTCCAGACCCTCTCGCTGCCGGGGCAGTTCGCGCACATGGCGCAGGAGTCGCCACAGGACGCGTACCTCCGGTGGCCGGCGACGATCGTGACGGTCTTCTGGGTGCTCTGCGTCCAGGTGGTGATCGTCGCGACGTGGCAGCTGCTCAGCCTCGTCAAGAACGACCGCATCTTCACCGAGGCGTCGCTGAAGTGGGTGGACGCCATCGTCTGGGCCATCGCCGCCGCGTGGCTGGTGCTGGTGGGCGTCTTCCTCTACGTCGGGTTCAACGCCGACGACCCCGGACTGCCGCTCCTGTTGTTCCTGCTGACGGTGGGCGTCACCGTGCTGGGCCTCCTCATGGTGGTCATGCGCGCCCTGCTGCGGCAGGCCACCACGCTACGGACCGACATGGAAGCGGTGATCTGATGCCCATCGTCGTCCGGATCGACGTCGAGTTGGCCAAACGCAAGATGAGCGTCGGCGAGTTCGCCGAGCGCGTCGGGCTCACCCCGGCGAACGTGGCGGTGCTCAAGAACGGCCGCGCCAAGGCCGTCCGCTTCAGCACCCTCGAAGCGATGTGCCGGGTGCTCGAATGCCAGCCCGGAGACCTGCTCGAATGGGTGGAGGAAGAGACCGCATGAGGTACGTCGTCGCCATCGCGGCCGTCGCCCTCGGCGTCGCCGCCGTCGTGTACGGAGGGGCCGACGACTCGCCGGGCCTCCAGCTCATCGGCGCGCTGCTCGTCGTGGGCGCGATCGCCTTCGCCGTACGGGCGGCCCGACGCGGCGCGTGACCGCGCCGACCGTTCTCGTAATAACGATCATGTAACGGGCGCGAACCTTTCCCCGTAGGTGACCTGTCTTGAAGGTCGTCGGCCCACCAGGGCCAGGGGAGGCGTCGGATGAAGCTGGTGTGGAGGCGGGCCCGCGAGGCGCGTGGACTGCTGTTTGCCGCGGTGCTCGCCGCCTTGGTCGCCGTAGCGTTGGTCACCGGCCTGTCGGACTACAACCGACGCGCGGTGGACGCCGGACAACGCGCATTGGTCGCGGCGTCGCCGGTCGAGGAACGCGGCCTGTTGGTCAGTGGGTCCGGTGGCCGCGACGCCGCCGAGTTCGCCAAGCGGGACGGGGCGGCGCGGGCACAGTTCGCCGACGGGCTCGCCGGGGTGCCGGTCGCCGTCTCCGCCGCGCGGTACGGCACCGGCCGGGAACTGACCGGCGATCTCGGCTCGGTGCCGCGCAAGGGCGCCGATCCCATCTTCGCCAACCTGGCCACCCTCGAGGGCCTGAGCGCGCACGCCGAACTGACCAGCGGAGCCTGGCCCCGCGCTGGAGCGAAGCCGGCCCAGGTGAGCCTGCCGGAGCGGGTCGCCACGACACTCGGCCTGACCGTCGGCGCGCGGGTTCCGCTGCGGGACCGCGCCACCGAGAAGGCCAGCGAGGTGGTGCTCGCCGGCACCTGGCGGCCCCGCGACCCGACCGAGGCGTACTGGCTGCTGGCCCCCGGTGTGGGTACGGGCAGCGTCGGGTCCGGTACCTCGTACGGGCCGTTCGCGCTGGACCCGGCCGACTTCACCACCCTCTTTCCGGGCTCGGTGACGGCGTCCTGGCTGGCCGAACCGGACCTCGGTGGTGTCGACGCCGCCGACCTGCCCGCCGTACGAGCCGCCGTGAGCGCGGCCGCGGTCGCGGTGCCCGAGGCCGCCGAACTGGGCAGTTCGGGGCAGGTCACCACGAAGATCGACCAACTGCTGGACCGGATCGCCCGGGCCGACCTGGTGGGTCGCTCCGCGTTGGCCACCCCGCTGCTGCTCATCCTGGTGCTCGGCGGCTACGCGCTGGTGCTGGTCGCCGCGCTCCTGCACGAGGACCGTCGTCCGCAGACCGCGCTGCTGCGCGCCCGTGGCGCCGCCCGTCGCCAACTGGCCGGCCTGGCCGCCCGGGAGGCGACCCTGGTGGTGGCGCCGGCCGCCCTGCTCGGGCCGGTGATCGCCGGAGAGGCGCTGCGGTTCGTCCGGCCCGGCGGCGCGGCGGAACTGTCCACCGCCGGCGGTAACACCACCCTGATCTGGGCCGCGGCCGCCGCGACAGCGGCCGGCTGCCTGGTCGCCATGGTCGCGCCGACGCTGCGGGGCTCCGGCACGTACGTGGCCGACATGGCCGCCCGATCCCGCCCGAACCGGTCGGCGAGCATCCAGCGCGCGAGCGTCGACCTGGTGCTCGTGGCACTCGCCGTGCTCGCCTGGGTGCAGCTCCGCCGGTACGCCTCGCCGCTCGCCGGCTCGAACGGCCGACTCGGACTGGACCCGCTGCTGGTCGTCGCCCCGACCCTGGGTGTGCTGGCCGGGGCGGTGCTGGCACTGCGGGTGCTCCCGCCGCTCACCCGGTTCGCCGAACGGTTCGTCGACCGGCGACCGTGGACCGCCACCATGCTCGGCATGTGGCAGGCCGGCCGGCGTCCCCACGCCGGGCCGGTGCTGCTGCTCGCCCTCGCCGTCGGCGGCAGCACGCTCGCCTGGTCCCTGGTCAGCACCGGGGAACGGTCCCAGGTCGAGCAGGCCGGCCACACGGTCGGCGCGGACCTGCGGGTGACCGAGCGTGGCGGCGCCGCTCCGGTGACCCGGGCGGGTGAGCTCGCCGCGCTGCCGGGCGTGCGCCGGGCGTTGCCGGTGTGGCGCGACGAGGTGCGGGTCGGTCGCGGGGACCTGCCCGTCACCGTGATCGGCTTCGACGCGGCCGGCGCGGGGGCGTCGTCCGGCTCGCCGACCGGCTGAGCGCGGATCCGGCGTCGACGCAGTACCAGCGGATGATCGCGGCCCGGGGCGCTCCCGGCGGCCTCGAACTGCCCGCCGGGACCCGAGCGATCACCGGTACGGCTCGCACCCCCGTGAGCCAGGCCATCGGACCGCTGAAGATCGGCGTGTCGCTGCTGGTCACCAGCAGCGACGGGTCGGCCTTCCGGCTGCCGGCCGTCGACGCCACCAGCGACGGACGCGAAGCGCCGTTCACCGTGCGGCTACCCGACGTGGGAGGCGCGCGACTGCGACTGGCCGGATTCGAGGCCGACGGCGGAGCGGACGCCGGGAACTCGTACCGGCTCCAGGTGGACGGGTTGACGTTGGTCGGCGCGGACGGCGCCAAGCGGCCCGCCGAGCTGACCGGGGCCTGGAACACCATCGCCGGCGGTAACCCGCCCGTCCCGGCCCGGTCCAGCGCGCGGGGCGTCGTCGCCGACTATCCGGTGGACTCGATTCCCGATGGACAGTACGCATTCCATCCGCCCACCCGGTTCGCCATCGTGCCCGCCGGGCAGATCGCGCCCGTTCCGGTCCTCATGACGCCCGCTGTGCGCGACGCGATGAGCCTGCACAGCGGCGACACCTTCACCCTGGCCCTCGCCGGCGCGTCCGTGCCGGCCCGGCTGATCGGTGAGCTGAGCTCCGTGCCGACCATCTCGGGGGAGGGCGTACTGCTCGACCTGCCCGCAGCGGTCGAGGCGCTCGTCCGCGGTGGTGGAACCGTCCGGAACACACCCGAGTGGTGGATCGGCGCCGACGACCCGGCGGCCGCCACCCGCGCCGCCGGTGAACTGACCGGCGTCACCGTCCTCGACCGGCGCGCCGAGATCGCGGCCGCCGCCGACGACCCGTACTGGCGGGGCTCACGCACCGGGATGCTCGCCGCCGCGCTCGGCGCGGTACTGCTCGCCCTGGTCGGCCTCATGGTCGACGTGTGGGCCACCGCACGGCGTCGGCTGAGCGAGTTCGCGGTGCTGACCACCCTCGGCGCGACGCCCCGGCTGCTGGCCCGGGCGCTGCTGGCCGAGCAGACCTTCCTGGCCGGCGTCGGCGTCGGCGTCGGGCTGCTGCTCGGCGCCGTGGTCGGGGCCACCATGGCTCCGCTGGTCATCCTCACACCGGCCGCCGGCCGGCCGGTGCCCCCGGCGGCGTTCGCGCTGCCGTGGGTGCCCATCGGCCTGACCGCGGTCGGCCTGCTGCTGGCGGCGCTCGCCTTCAGCGCGTTCATCGCCACCGGCATCCGTCAGCGGGTGGCGGCGGTGCAGCTGCGAATCGGGGGAGAACGATGAGCGTCGGCGCGGCCGCCCGCCGGGTCCGGGCGTACGGCGGGCAGTTCCTGCTTCTGGCGGTGCTGACCCTGGTGGTCACGCTGCTGGTCAGCGGGGTGCCCCGACTGGTCAACCGGCTCGCCGAAGAGGGCCTGCGGGCGCAGCTCAACAGCGAGTCGGCTGACCGCCGGGATCTCAACTTCGCCACCGGGGAGGTCGACACCGCCGCGGCACCGGTCATGCCCGGAGCCCGCAAGCAGTTCGACAGCCTGGTCGAGGAGATGCCAGCGCAGGTACGGTCCGCCGTCACCGAGCGCTGGTTCAGCGTGGACACCACGCCGAACCTGGTGGTCGGTCCCGACCTCAAGGCCCGCAACCTGCTGGTCCACCTCGGTCTGCGCGCCATGCCCGGCATCCAGCAGGAGAGCACCCTCGTCGAGGGCGCCTGGCCGAACGAGACCTTCGTCGCCGGCCGGCCCATCGAGCTGGCTCTCGACGCGGACGTGGCGCGCAAGCTCAACCTGCGCGTCGGTAGCCGGCTCGACCTGGGTCAGCCCGGCGACGACGGCAAACCGACACCCATGGTGGTGGCCGGGCTGTTCCGGCCGGTCGATCGCGCGAGCGGCGCCTGGGGCGGTTTGCCGCAGGTCCTCCAGGTCGTCGAACCGGAGGGCGACGGCCAGCCCTTCATCGGCGTCGGCGTGGTCGCCCCGGTGGTCCTCGACAAGGGGGCCGCGGCGGGCTGGCCGGTGCGTACGCAGTGGCGTTACCGGCTCGGCGTGGACCGGATCGACGCGCGCCAGCTCGACCAGATGATCGAGGGCCTGCAACAGTTGCAGCGACACGTTCCGCCCGGTCTCACGTTGACCCAGGCGGTCGACATCCCGCTGCGCGCGTTCGCCGACCAGGTGAACTCCGCCCGGACCCTGCTCGCGGTGGTCGGTGCGGGCGTCCTGGCCACCCTGGCCGGGCTGATCCTGCTCGCGGCGACCCTGTCCACCCGCCGACGCCGCTCGGAGTTCGCGCTCATCCGGGCCCGTGGCGGCGCGGCCACCGCCGGCGCGCGCCGCAGCCTCGCCGAGTCACTGCTGGTGGTGCCGGTCGCCGCGGCGGTCGGCTGGTGGTTGGGCACCCTCTTCCCCGGTACGCCCGACCCGACCGCGCCGTACGCCGCCGTGGTGACCCTGCTGGTCACCCTGGCCCTGCCGTTGGCGACGCTGACGGTGCAGGGCGTCGGCGCGGCCCGCCGGGACCTGGTCCGGATGCGTCCGTCGACTCGCCGGCTGACCGTCGAGGTCTTCCTGCTGGTGCTGGCCGGGCTCGCCGCCGTGCTGCTGCGCCGGCGCGGGCTCACCCTCGGCGAGGTCGACCCGCTGCTCGTGTCGGTGCCGGTGCTGCTCGCGGTCGCCGCGGCGGTGCTCGCGCTGCGCGCGTACCCGTGGCCGTTGTTGCTTGTCAGTCGGCTCGCCGCGCGTACCCGCGGCAGCGTGACCTTCCTCGGCACCGCACGGGCCGGCCGGTCGGCGGTCGCCGCGCCGCTGGTCGTCGTGGTGCTGGCGATCGGCACGGCGGCCTTCTGCGCGGTCGTCGCCGGCGGCGTCGACGCGAGCCGGGGCCGGGCCGCCGAACAGGTCGTTCCCGCCGACGCGCTGATCCGGGGGGAACGCTTCGCCCCGGACACGGTCGACGCGCTGAACGGTCTGCCCGGCGTCCAGGCCGCCACACCGGTGCTCATCGAGCCGGACCAGCGGCTGGCGGCCGACGAGGTCGGCACCGACGCGCGGATCGGCCAGACCACCGTGCTGCTCGTCGACGGTCCCGGTCTGGCCACGGTGACCGGCGAGTCCGGGGTGGACGTGCGGGTGCCGGAGCCGTTGCGCACCGCCCACGCCGAGGCGGGCGCGCTGCCCGCGATCGTGTCACCGGCCGTCGCCGCCGACCTGGCGCGGACGAATCTGCGGGACTCGGCGTTCGTCTCGGTGCAGGGCCAGCGTTACGAGTTCCGGGTGGCCGGCGCGCAGGACCGTTTCCCCCTGCTGCCGGCGAGCACCAGCCGGTTCGTGATCCTGCCCTGGCAGGCGCTGCCGCAGCGGGCCACCCAACCGGCGCCGACCAGCCTGCTCGTCGCCGGCGACCGGCTCGACGCGGAGGCGCTGCGGCAGGCCGGTGACGAGGGTCAGTTGCGCTTCCAGCAGCAGGGGGCGGTCACCGGTCGGGCACGGCCACTGGGAGTCACCGTCGACACCCGGGCGGGCGTACGACAGCGGCTCGCCGACGGTGGCGCGAACGGCGTCCTGGCCTTCGGGTTCGTGGGCGGCGCCGCCGGCGGGACGGTCCTCGGCCTGCTGGCGATCGCGTTCACCGTACTGGCCGGGGCACGGGCCCGGGGGCAGGTGCTGTCCCGGCTGCGCACTCTCGGGCTGTCCCGCCGGCAGTGGCGGGGGCTGCTGTTGGTCGAGCTGACCCCGCTGGTCGGGGTGTCGGTGCTGACCGGAGCGCTGGTCGGCGCGCTGCTCCCCCTGGTGCTCAACCCGGTGCTCGGCCTGTCCGCGTTCACCGGCGGAGTGCCGGTCCGGGTGGCGTTCGAACCCGGGCTGGTCGTCGCGGTGGTCGCGCTCGGCGCGATCGCCCTTGGCTTCGCGGTCGCCGTCGAGGCCCTGAACAACCGCCGGTTGCGCCTCGGCGAGGTGCTCCGGCTCGGAGAGGAGAGCTGAGATGACCGTTACCGCCCAGAGTTCCCTGGTGCCCGATCTGGCTTCCCTGCAGCAGCGGGCCGCGCAACGCGCCGCCGAGCGGGCCGGCGGGCAGGACCGCCTGCGTGGCCACATCGTCTGCGACGGACTGGTGCGCATCTTCAAGACCGAGGGGGTGGAGGTGGTCGCCCTCCAGGGGCTCGACCTGGTCATCGACCGGGGTGAGCTGGTGGCGATCGTCGGCGCGTCCGGCTCCGGCAAGTCGACCCTGCTCAACATCCTCTCCGGCCTCGACACGCCGACCGCCGGCATCGCCCGGGTGGCCGACTACGACCTGCTCTCGCTCTCCGCGAAGCGTCGGTTGAGCTACCGGCGGCAGTTGGTCGGGTTCGTCTGGCAGCAGACCGGCCGTAACCTGCTGCCGTACCTCACCGCGCAGGAGAACGTCGAACTGCCGATGCAGTTGGCGGGCAAGCGTTCGGCGCGGGGCCGCCGGGAACGAGCCCGGGAACTGCTCGACCTGGTCGGCGTGGGCTACGGCGCGCAGCGGCGGCCCGGTCAGCTC
Source organism: Micromonospora sp. CA-246542 (assembly GCF_050942905.1). Taxonomy (NCBI): domain Bacteria; kingdom Bacillati; phylum Actinomycetota; class Actinomycetes; order Micromonosporales; family Micromonosporaceae; genus Micromonospora; species Micromonospora sp. CA-246542. Next base: position 1,812,426 of record NZ_CP192040.1, read on the forward strand.
AGCGGTGGCGAGCAGCAGCGGGTGGCGGTGGCGGTGGCCGTGGCCAACGATCCCGAGGTGCTCTTCGCCGACGAGCCGACCGGTGAGCTGGACGAGGCCACCGGCGCGGAGGTCTTCGGGGCGCTGCGCACGATCAACGCCGAGCTGGGCGTGACCATCGTGGTCGTCACCCACGACCACGCCGTCGCCACGCAGGTCCGCCGGACCGTCGCGATCCGCGACGGTCGAACCGCTTCCGAGGTACGCCGGACCGCGCGCGTCGGCGCGGACGGCAACACCGAACTGGTCAGCGAGGAGTACGCGGTGCTGGACCGCAACGGCCGGATGCAACTGCCGGCCGCGTTCGTCGACGCGCTGTCGCTGAAGGAGCGGGTCCGGCTCGATCTGGAGCCCGACCATGTGCAGGTACGGCCCGGTGACCGGGTCTTTCAGGAGCGGGAGGCAGGGGCGTGAACTATCAGGACATGGCGGTCGCGGGAGCGGCCTCGACTTCTGGCGGGCCCGGTGTGCCGCCCCCCGAGGTGGTCCGCGTCAGCGGCGTGAGCCGCACCTTCGGCCGTGGCGAGCACGCCGTGCACGCGGTGCGGGACGTCTCGTTCACCGCCAACCGCGGTGAGCTGATCGCCATCCGCGGTCGCTCCGGTGCCGGCAAGACCACGTTGCTGAACCTCATCGGCGGTCTCGACCGGCCGGACAGCGGCCAGGTGGTGGTGGCCGGGCACGAGGTGACCTCGGCCGGGGAGGCCGAGTTGCTGCGGCTGCGCCGGGGCACGGTCGGGTTCGTCTTCCAGACCTTCGGGCTGGTGCCGATCCTCTCCGCCGCCGAGAACGTGGGCGTGCCGTTGCGGCTGGCGCAGGTGCCGGCGACCGAGCGCGAGGAGCGCGTCGCGGTGCTGCTCGAGCTGGTGGGCCTGGGTGGGCACGCGGCCCAACGTCCGTACGAGCTCTCCGGCGGCCAGCAGCAGCGGGTCGCCCTCGCCCGTGCGCTCGCCAACGAACCGGACCTGCTCATCGCCGACGAACCCACCGGTCAGCTCGACTCGGAAACCGGACGGTCCATCATGGACCTGCTCCGCGCGGTGGTACACGCGCGAGGTATGACGGCCCTGGTCGCCACGCACGACCCGGCCCTGATCGACCTCGCGGACCGGGTCCTCGTCCTACGCGACGGCCGACTGGTCGACGGCTGACCGGCGCCCGCCTACGCCGCCCCTGCCGGCGCTACCGCCGTGCGGCGCTACCGGCGGGCCGGCGTAGGCGGGCGGCCTGACGTCTCGGGCGGTCAGAGCGGGAGCTTCATGCCCTCGTGGCTGGCCCTGAAGCCGAGGCTCAGATAGAAGCGGTGCGCGTCGGCACGGGACTTGTCGGTGGTGAGCTGGACCAGGGCGCAGCCCCGCTGCCGGGCCTGGTCGATGACCCAGGCCATCATCTGCCGGCCGAGCCCTTGCCCGCGCCGGTCGGAGCGCACCCGGACCGACTCGATGAGGGAGCGCTCGGCGCCGTGCCGGCCCAGCCCCGGGATGTAGGTGATCTGTAGGCACCCGACCAGTTCACCGTCCTGCTCGGCGACGATCAGGAAGTTGCGCGGGTCGGCGCTGATGTCGGCGAACGCCCGTTCGTACGCCTCGTCGACCTGGGTGAAGTCACGAGCCTTCCCCAGGACGTCGTCGGCGAGCAGGGCGATGACGGTGGGCAGGTCCGCGCGGACAGCCTCCCGGAAGATCATGTCGCTCATGCCGGTCAGCCTGGCACAACGTCACTTGGCCGGGCAGCGCAGGCCCTCGCGGGGAACGGTCAGGTCGAGCAGGTACGCGTCGACGGCCTGGGTGATGCAGGAGGTCTGCGGGTAAGCGGTGTGCCCCTCGCCCTCCCAGGTGAGCACCCGGCCCACGCCCAGCATCGAGGCGAGTCGGCCGGTCTGCTCGTACGGCGTCGCGGGGTCGCCGGTCGTACCGACCACCACGATCGGTGGCGCGCCGTTGGCCCGCCCGGTCGGGTACGGGTCCCGGCCGCCCGGCCACTCGACGCAGCTCAGCATGCCGACCGCGAGCGCCGGGCCGAACAGCGGGTACTTCGCGCGCCACTGCGACTGCAACTCGCGGATCTGCTCCCGGCTCGGCTTCTCGGTCTCGTCGGCGCAGTTGATGGCGAGGTTGGCGTCGAACAGGTTCGAGTAGTGCCCGTCGCTCTCCCGCCCGGCGTACGAGTCGGCGAGCCGGAACACGTCCTTCGGGTCGCCCTCGGCCAGCCGGTCGATGGCCCGTGCCAGCTCCTGCCAGCCGGACTCCGTGTAGAGGGACGAGATGACCGCGTAGAAGACCCAGCCCGCGGTGGCCTCCCTCCCGTCGTCGCCCCGGACGGGCGAGACCTTGGCCTTGTCGATGGCCGAGGTCACGGCGGCGCGGGCGTCGGGAGCGATCGGGCAGCGCGGGGCGTTGGCGGCGCACCAACGGGTGAAGTTGTCGAACGCGCGCTCGAACCCGCGGGCCTGGCTCTCCGAGCCGGCCACCAACCGTTGCTGCGGGTCGACGGCGCCGTCGAGCACCAACGCGCGTACCCGCTGCGGGTAGAGCTGGGCGTAGATGGCGCCGAGCAGCGTGCCGTAGGAGTAACCCAGGTAGGTCAACTTGTCGTCACCGACGGCGGCGCGGACCGCGTCCATGTCCCGGGCGGCCTGCTCGCTGCCGTACAGGGGCAACTGGTCGCCGTAGCGGTCCCCGCAACCACGCCCGATCCGCTGGCTCAACCCGGCGAAGCCGTCGAACGACGCCTGGCTCTGCGGGTCGGGGTCGTAGCCGAAGCTCGTGTCCAGGTCGGCGTCGGAGATGCACTTGACCGGACTGGAGCGGGAAACGCCGCGCGGGTCGAAGCCGACGATGTCGAAGCGCTCGGTGACCGAGGTGGGCAGCCCACCGAACTGGGTGCCGAACGAGAGGTAGACGGCGGTGTCCACACCGGAGCCGCCCGGTCCGCCGGGGTTGACCACCAGTGAGCCGATGCGGTCGCGCTGCCGGGTGGACCGGGCCCGCAGCAGAGCGATCTCGAAGGTCTGCCCGGCGCCGGGCCCGGCGGTGGCCCCACTGCCGGTGCCCCAGTCCCGGGGAACGGCGATCCGCGCGCACTCGTAGCGCATGTCCGGTGCGCCCCGCCCCACCAGATCCTCGGCCACCTCCGGGCACGGCCGCCAGGTGGCCGACGAGCCGGCCGGGGCCGCCTCACCCTGCACCTCGGTGCGCGGCGCGAACGCCGGTAGCGTGCAGCCCGCGGTGAGCAGGGCCGCCACGGCGAAGGCGACGAAACGGTGACGGACCCGGCGACCGGGTGCCATCCGAGGGTGGTCGGCGGTGCGGCTCACGTGATCCTCCGGAGTCGGGTCGACGGCCAGGCTACGCCGGACCGGTGGCGGCCCGATCGAGGGTGACCGCCGGATCGCCGCGCAGCACCTGGTCCACGTCGAAGCGGATCGGACGGTCGAGCTGGTCGTAGCGGCAGGAGCGGGGATCACGGTCGGGTCGCCACCGGACGAACTGGGCAGTGTGCCGGAAGCGGTCGCCCTCCATCGCGTCGTAGCCCACCTCGACGACCAGCTCCGGGCGCAGCGGCTCCCACTCCAGGTTCTTGGTGCCGGTCCACCGGCTCACCCCGCCCGGGATGCGCTGACCGCGTTCGTGGTCGCCGTGCACCCACGGGTGCTCGCCGCCGGTGTCCCGGTAGGGGGCCAGCTCGTCGAGCAACTCGGCCCGGCGGGCCATGCTGAACGACGCGCTCACCCCGACATGGTGCAGGACGCCCTCGTCGTCGTAGAGGCCGAGCAGCAGCGAGCCGACCACCGGGCCGGACTTGTGCCAGCGGAAGCCGGCCACCACCGCGTCGGCGGTGCGGGCGTGCTTGACCTTGAACATCAACCGCTTGCCCGGCTCGTACGTCAGGTCGGCCGGTTTGACGATCAGCCCGTCCAGCCCCGCGCCCTCGAAGACGTCGAACCAGCGGCGGGCGGTCTCCGGGTCGGTGGTGACCTGGGTGACGTGCACCGGCGGGCGTACCTCGGCCAGGGCCTGGACCAGCCGCTCCCGGCGGCGCGGGTACGGCTGGTCGAGCAACGCCTCGTCACCGACGGCCAGCAGGTCGAAGGCGACGAAGTCGGCGGGCGTGGTCTCGGCCAGCAGCTTGACCCGCGACGCCGCCGGGTGGATGCGCTGGGCCAGCAGCTCGAAGTCCAGCCTCGGCTGACCGGACGGCCCGTCCCGCCGGATCACGATCAGCTCACCGTCGACCGCGCACCGCTCGGGCAGTTGTCGACGGGCCTGCTCGACCACCTCGGGGAAGTACCGGGTCATCGACTTGCCGCCCCGGCTGGCCAGCTCGACCTCGTCGCCGTCGCGGAACACGATGCACCGGAACCCGTCCCACTTGGGCTCGTACGTCACACCGGGCGTGGTGGGCAGCTTGGCGACGCTCTTGGCCAGCATCGGCTCGACCGGAGGGTTGATCGGCAGGTCCACGGCGACCAGTCAATCAGACGACGCCGACAGTCGTGAGGCAGATCACCGCCGGTGCCGGGGCGGCGTGTCCGTCTGCGCGCCCCTCGTCCCGCACGGGTGAATCAAATAACCGCAGGTCAGAGCTAGTTTCGCGGAATGGCCGAGTGGGTCTGTAACTGCTGCGGACGGTGGCGGGTGAGCGTCGAGCTGATCCGGGGCCGCTACCGCTACCGGCTGACCTGTCGATATCCGCAGCGGTTCGGTGGCGGCCGGGACGTGCTCGGCGAGGTCGCCACGGTGTCCGAGCTGGAGGAGCTGCTGCGGCGTCGTACCCCGTTGAGCCTGGGCGACCTGCGCGAAGCCGCCTGATCCCGCGCGGCCGGCGGACCCACGGCCCGATCGATGATCGGACCGGCCGGTGGATGCCGCGGTCTCCCTCCGGCGGGCAGCGTCGTCGGCAGTAGGTGCCGGACGGCGCCATCGGGGGAGGGGACGCGATGCGGTTCGAAGCGGACACGGAGATCGGCGCGGACGCCGAGCGGGTCTGGGCGGTGCTGGTGGACGTTGAGCGGTGGCCGGAGTGGACCGCCTCGGTGACCCGGGCCGAGCGGGGTGAGCCGGGGCCCCTCGCGGTCGGCGCGACCGCCCGCCTGACCCAGCCGAAACTGCGCCCGGCGGTGTGGCGGGTCGTCGAGCTGACCGAGGGGCGGGAATTCACCTGGGTCTCCGACGTCCCGGGCGTGCACACCCGTGGCGAGCACCGGTTGGTGCCGTTGCCCGACGGACGTACCCGGGTCGACGTGGCTATCGACCAGAGCGGACCGCTGGCTGGTCTGATCGGCCGGCTGTACGGCGGCCTGCTGCGCCGCTACGTCCGGCTGGAGGCCGACGGGCTCAGGCGTCGCTGTGAGCGGAGCTGACGGCCGGTTTCTCCAGCACGGCCAACGGGGTGCCGTTCGGGTCCGGGCGGTGCGCCACGATCCGGTAGCCGTACCGCTGGTACAGCGCGAGGGTGCGGGCGCTGTCCGCGCCGGTGAAGAGGGCGAACCGGGCCGCGCGGCCGGCGCAGGCCTCCTCGATCGCGGTGAGCAGCCGAACGCCGATGCCCTGTCCCTGCTGGTCGGGTGCCACCGACAGGCGCCCGATGTGCGCGGTGTCCCCGTCCAAGCGGGCCCGCACCGAGCCGACCAGCCGGTGCCCCAGCCGGGCGGCGAGGACCGTCGTCGGGCCGGCCAACACCGTCCGCACCTCGTCCAACGTCTCGGTCAACGGCGGCAGGAACGGATCGGAGTAGTGCTGCGCCTCGGTCAGGTACGCGGCGCGCTGCACGGTGAGGATCTCGCCGGCGTCCGCGACACCGGCCGGAACGATGCGAGGCTCGACGCTCATCGGGGAAGCACACCACAGCCGCCGTGGACATCGATGGGCGGCCCGGCCGTACCCTGGCCGGTGTCCGATTGAGGTCGTGGGGGTGCGGTGGCCGAGTTGACGTACCCGGAGGTGGGGTCGACCCGGCAGGGGCCGCTGCCCGGCGGGTACCACCACCTGGGCCACCGGTATCGGCTGCCGGACGGCTGCTTCGACACCGCGGCCGAGGCGGTGCTGAGCTGGCGGCTGCACCGTGCTGCTGGCGTCCGCGTACGTACCGACGCGCCAAGGGCCACCGAGGGAGTGCTGGTGACCGTGGGTCTGGGCCTCGGGCCGGCCCGCCTCTGGGGACCGTGCCAGGTGATCTGGAGTACGGAATCACCCAGCCTGGCCGGTTTCGGGTACGGCACGCTGCCCGGGCATCCGGAGCGCGGCGAGGAGGCGTTCGAGGTCGTCCGGGATGACGCCGGCGCGGTGTGGTTCGAGGTCCGCGCTTTCAGCCTTCCGGATCGCTGGTTCACCCGCGCGGCCGGTCCGGCCGTCCGGGCGGTGCAGCATGCGTACGCCTGGTGGCTCGGTCGAACCCTGCACAGGCTCTGCACCCGCCGCTGACCCGGCCGCGTCAGAAACGGGCGAACGAGCGGATCGGCGCGCGCGGGCCGTACTTCGGCGCCTGGATACCGGCGGCCTCCAGCAGCACGCACACCCGACCCCGATGCCCCCGGAACGGCTCCAGCAGGGTCAGCATCCGCGCGTCGTCGCCCCTCGGCTCGCCGGCCAGGGCCCAGGACACGGTGTTCGGGATGTGGTAGTCGCCCACGCTCACCGCGTCCGGGTCGCCGTACGCGATCCGGACCACCTCGGCGGCGGTCCACGGCCCGATGCCCGCGATGGCGGTCAGCCGGCGGGTCGCCTCCGCCGCGTCGACGCAGCGCTCCAGACGGTCGGCCAGCGCGGCGGCCCGGCGCAGCGTGTCGGCCCGGCGCTGCTCCACGCCGAACGGGTGGAACACCCAGTACGGGGTGGCGGCCACCGCGGCGGCCTCGGGCGGCAGCAGCAGCGGCTGAAGCGGGCCGGGCGCCGGCTCGCGGAAGTGCCGCACGGTCGCCGCGTACGCCCGGTACGCCTCCTTGCCGGTGACCTTCTGCTCGAAGACCGCCCGCAGCAGTCGGGGGAAGACCTGCCCGGTGGTGGGCATGCGCAGTCCCCGGTGCTCCCGGGCCAGCCGGGCGACGAGCGGGTGCGCCGCCGCCAGCTCGGCGAAGCCGGTCAGGTCGTCGCGCAGCCCGGCGATCCCGTCGGCGTGTGCCACGACATGCTCGGCGCCCGGTCCGTAACCCTCGGCGAGCAGATCACCGCCCGCCGGTCGCAGAGCGAGCGTGGCCGGTCCCTGCGGGGTGCGGGTCGCCCACCAGAAGGTGCCGGCGGCGATGCGCGCGCACGGGTCGTACGGACTGAAGGTCAGCGCGCGGACCGACGCGGCCAGCCGGTATCCGACCGGCGGGTGCAGCACCCTGGTCGCGGCGGGTTCGGTCTCGGTCACCCTGCCACTCTGCCAGGTCACGCGGCGGTGCCGGTCGCCGCCGTCCGCCGACGCGCTGCGGGGTACGACGGTGGCCGGTCGCGCCCTCCGCGGCTGCGACCGGCCACCGTCGTACCCCGGCGGTAACGGGATCAGTACGAGTAGCCCGAGCCTCCGGCGTCGCTCGACCCGCTGTCGGCCGGCGGCGCGACGGCCTTCGGCGTCGAGGTGGGCAGGCAGGTCAGGTTCTTCTTGCCGTTCTGGTCGACCACGAACCAGGTGCCGCCGACGGCCTGACCCTTCCACTGGCCGGGCTTCTTGTCGCCGATGTAGCGGTAGACCGGCCAGCCGCCGATCGTGAGCTGGCGGGTGCCGTCCTGGCGGGTGACGCTGCCGACCTTGTCGTCGGAGAGGCCGGTGAGTTGGGGGTTGCCGTCGGTCAGCGCGGGCGGCCACACCTGCGCGCACTTGTCGACGCAGTTCGACGCGGGCGGGTCGGCGGTGTCCTTGTCGAAGCGGTACAGGACCCAGCCGTCCTGGTCCGTCACCACGTTGCCCATCCGGGCGATCTTCTTGCCGATCAACTGCTCGGTCAGGTCGACGTCCGCGGCCGGCGGCGCGTCGGCGACGGGCGCCTCCGCGGATGCCGACGCCTCGGGCTCCGCCGACGCGCTGGGCTCGGCCGCGGCGACGGCGACCGGCTCGGCCGCGCTCGAGTTCGCCCCGTCGTAACCCGCGGGAGCGCAGGCCGTTAGTGCGACCATCGCGCTCGCGACGATGACGGTCCGCTTCATCTGTGCCACGTGCCCTCCTCATTCTTGGCAGTTCACCCATAGGTACGGCGAGCGGGCTGTCAAGGTTGAAGAAGTAACAGTGGTCAATTTCACGGGTTTTGATTGAACCGTAGCGAACGATGATCCGTACGGCCCCACGCGGAATGCTCGACGGAAACAAAAATCGACGCCGGCCATTGGACAATGGCCGGCGTCGACGATGGTACGCGACCCTACATGGGCACCGTGACCAGCGGGCTCGCCACACCGTTACGGTCTACCGACTGCACCTGGAGCTGTTTGATGTCGCTCGTCAACGCGGACGTCGACGCGCTCAGCTCAAGACCCTGCGGGCGATTGTTCGTCCCGTAGCCGCCCTCGGGCACCGACCACGTGGAAATAACCTCGGTGGTGGCGTTCTTGCGCACCACCACCAACCGGCAGGTGCGCGGGCCGGGCAGTTTCCGCAGGCTGAAGTTGATGCGGGTGCCGTACTCCCGCTCCAGGAGGAACATCGTCGTCTGGACGCCGGTCGTCGGGTCGGTGGCGTCGACCTGGTCGCCCTCCTCCTCGGTGCCGCCGACGCCCGGACCGCTCGGCGGCGCGGTCGGCGCGCTCGTCGGCGGGTCGTTGACGCCGGCGCTCACCGACGGCTCCGCGAGATTGCCCGGCGTCTCGTCCCCGGCCACGCTCACGAAGCCGTACCCCGTCAACCCGCCGAAGACCACCACCGCCGCGGCGGTCGCGAGCATCTGACGAAACCTGGTCCGCCGCCGGTCGGCCCGGACCGCGACCAATGTCCGGTCCAGCAGCGCCGGATCCGTGGCGGTCTGCTCCAGGGCCATCATCGTCTCGCCGTCGATGCCGGAGAGCAGGCCCACCACCGGCACCATCGTCTCCAACTCGGCCGCGCACGCCCAGCACGCGGCGAGATGCTCCTCGAACCGCTCGGTGTCCTGCTCGTCAAGCACGCCGAGCGCGTACGCGGCGACGTCCATGTGGTCTGGCCGGCTCATTCTGTCACCCCCCGCTCCTGAAGAGCCGTGCGCAAGGCGCGCAGCGCGTAGTAGACCCGCGACTTGGCGGTGCCCAACGGCAGCCCCAACTCCTCGGCCGCCTCCGGCACCGTCCGCCCCCGGAAGTACGTCGCGATCAGGATCTCCCGATGCGACTGACTCAGCGTACGCAGCGCGTCCGCCACCGTCATCGTGCGCAGCACCCGGTCGGTGCTGTCCGCCTCGGCGAACGCCGTCAGGTCCCGGTCGTACGTCTCCGGCGGCCGGGCCTCCTGGCTGCGGTGCTCGTCGATGGCGATCCGACGCGCCACGGTGACCAGCCACGGCCGCAGGGAACCCTGCCCCTGTGCGCCGAGACGGTGCGCGTTGCGCCAGGCCCGCAGCAGCGTCTCCTGGACGATGTCCTCCGCGCGCTGCCGGTCCCCCCCGGTGAGCCGCATGACGAACATCAGCAACGGACCGGCGTGCTCGGCGTAGAGCAGCCGGATCAACTGGTCGGAGTGGCTGGCCTCGGTTGTCGTCGCCTGGTGGCGCCCGGGCGCCGGTCGGGGCGTCACCGGACCATTTTGGCGAGACGTGGCTCGGGCGTCGACCCCCCGGGCAGACGAGGTCGACCGTGACGACGACCGCGCGGACAACCAGTCCGCGCCAACCGCGTCGCCATGCCAACCGGCCGCCACCGCATGCATGCAGACCTCCGGGATGTCCGTGACCAACGCCGCCCCCACAAGGCGGGCCGCCCGGTGGTACGCAGCCACGCCCCGAGCGGATCAACGAACAACGAAAAAAACTTCGGCGGCGTCGCCGGTGACCGGTCAGCGGCGGACGGAGAACAGCCCCGGCGGTGGTGGATCCGAGCCGGTGGCGTCGGCGTCGCGCACCACCGCCGCCCCGCTGGCGAAGCGGTCCAACTCGTCATCGGCCACCACCCGGCCGGGAAACCAGTCGCCGGCCGCCCGCCGGGTCAAGCCGGGCACCGGGGGAGTGGTCCGCCCGGCGACCAGCACCAGATTGCCGTACCGGCGACCGCGCAGCACCCCCGCGTCGCCGACCAGGCACGCCTGCGGCAGCACCGAGCGCACCGTGGCGACCTGACTGCGGGCGTACCGCAGCGGCGGGCCGTCGGCCAGGTTCGCCAACAACCAGCCCGCCGGGCGGAGCACCCGCGCGACCTCGGCGGCGTACTCCACCGACGTGAGGTGCGCCGGTGTGCGGGCACCGGCGAACACGTCGGCGACCACCACGTCGTAGCTGGCGTCCCGCGTCGAGGTCAGCACGGCCCGCGCGTCCTGCACGCGGACCCGCAGCCGCGCGTCCGCAGGCCAGGGCAGCACGCGCCGCACCAGCTCCACCAGGGCGCCGTCCACCTCGGACACCCGCTGCGTCGAGCCGGGGCGGGTCGCCGACACGTACCGGGGCAGGGTCAGCGCGCCGCCGCCCAGGTGCAGCACCCGCAGCGGCTCGCCCGGAGGCGCGATCAGGTCCAGTGCGGCGGCCAGCCGTCGGACGTACTCGAACTCCAGGTGGGTGGGGTCGCTCAGGTCGACGTGCGACTGCGGCGCGCCGTCCAGCAGCAACGTCCACGAACCGGGCCGGTCCGGCGACGGCACCAGCTCGGCCTGCCCGGTGTCCACCCGCTCGACCACCCGGTCACCCGCTCGTTTACGCCCCACCGTGACCCGCCCGCTCAGCGACCGACACGTGCCGCGGCGGTCAACGCGCGGTGCAGCAGCCGGGAGTCGCCGAGCAGCGCGCGCAGGCGGCGCTCCAGGCCGGCGATCGGGATCAGGTTCTGCGGCGCCCGTGGGTCCTTGTACGGCGTCGAGGCGAACCGGGGCAGCGTGACCAGCGACAGGTCGGCCAGGTCGATCGCCGCCTCGACGGGCAACTCGGTGGAGCACTCCACCCGGACGATGCCGGCCCACGGCGCGCCCACGGCCACCGGCAGCCGCAGATACCACGACCAGCCGCCCCAGGGTGTGCCGAGCCGGAACACCGGCGACCGCTCACCCGGCGCCAGGCCCGTCACCACCGCCGTCAGCCGGGCGTCCAGGTACTGGCTGTGCTGGGTCTTGATGTAGCCGAGCGTGCGCGGCAGATGGTGCCGACTGCGCAGCGGACCGTCCACCACCAACAGATCGCCGTCGACCCGGACGGCGTCGGACACCGCCACCTCCAACGCGGTCAACGGGCCCTGCACGGCCGCCGGCAACTTCGCCAGCTCGCCGGTGCCGCCCACCCGGTGCACCGGATAGCGGATCGCGCCCGCCACCACGTCCCGCGCCGACGGGCTCGCCGTGAACAGACCCCGGCCCACCTGCGTGCCGGCCAACTGCGCCGCGCCCCGACCCAGGTCGCAGCGGACCACGCCGGCCGCGTACGACGCCGCCAACCCCGGAAACGACCCGCCGTCCTCCTCCGCCGTCCAGATGCTCGCGTCGATCCGACGGACCCCGTCGACCAGGAGCACCACGTCCGGCGCCCGCACGTCGGCGCGTACGCCGATCGCCCGCCAGTCGACGGCCGGCAACTCCACGTCGACCTCGACCTGGGTGCTGCTCGGGGTGGCGGGCCCGGAGGCGGACGCCTCGAACGACGCCCCGTACGACGGGTCCCAGGAGTCGACGAAGAACGCCGCGTCGCCCGCGCTCACCGGCCGGTCCGTTCGACGCGCGCCGAGCGGGCGTCCTTGCGCACCTCGAAGCGGACCGGGATCCGCTCGGCCAGCGCCGCGACGTGGGTGACCACGCCAACCATCCGGTCACCCCGGGCGGCCAGGTTCTCCAGCGTGGCGGCCACCGTGTCCAGGGTTGCCGCGTCCAGCGTGCCGAAACCCTCGTCCAGGACGATCGACTCCAGGCTCGCCGCCGTCGTCGACATGCCGGCCAACTGCTCGGAGAGCGCCAACGCCAACGCCAGCGACGCCTGGAACGTCTCGCCGCCGGAGAGCGTCCGTACGCCCCGGCGCAGTCCGGCGTCGTGGTGGTCGACCACGAAGAACTCGCCCTTGTCGTGCACCAGCTCGTACTGACCCGAGGACAGCTCCCGCAGGATCCCCGACGCGCCGTCGACCAGCAGGTCCAACGCCTCCGCGAGCAGCCACCGCTCGAAGTTGTTGGCCCGCAGGTGCCCCGCGAGGGCCCGCGCCACCTGCGCCTCGCGCTCGTGCCCGGCCCGCTGCTCGCGCAACGTGCCGGCCTGTTCGCGGCGCTCGGCCAGCCGGCGTCGGTCGGCCTCGGCCCGCTCGACGGCCACCGTCGCGGCGTGCACCGGATCGTCGCCGACCGGCACGTCGGCCGCCGCGAAGAGGTCGGCGATCCGCCGCTGCACCTCGTCGGCCGCCGCCTCGGCCTCGGCGACGACGGTGACCCGGCCGGCCCGATCGGCACGACGACGCTCCGCCTCGGCCGTCGCCCAGTCGGTCAACGCCGCCCAGGAGGCCGCCACGTCGTCCCGGTCGGCGGCCGGCGGCCCGAACCGGGCCAGCCCGTCGCGGGCGGTGTCGAAGCCCCGCCAGGTCGCCCGCAGTCGCTCCTGCGCCGCGTCCACCCCGGCGCGGGCCTGGCGGGCGCTGTCCCGGCCCGCCCGTACGGCGGTCGCCGCCTCGTCCAGGGCCCGTCGCAGCCGGGCGTGCTCGGCCAGCTCCCGGCGCAGCACCGCCGGCTCGGCCGCGCCCGCGAGCTGCCCGTCCAGTTCGGCAAGCCGGGCGTCCACCTGCTCCTGCCGGGCGCGGGCCTGCACCAGCAGCCGTTCCAGGTCACGCGCGGCGGCGTCCCGCTGCTGCACGGCCGCCTGCGCCGCCTTGGTGGCGGCCCGCGCCGCCTTGCCGGCTGCCGTCGCGGCGGCCACCGCCGAATCCGCCGGGACGGCCGGCACCCGCGCCACCGGCTGCTCGCACACCGGGCAGGGCCCGCCCGGGTGCAGGTGCGCCCGCAGGCCGACCGCCAGGTCGGTGGCCTTGCCTCCTCGTGTGCCCGGAAGGCCGCCTCCAACTCGGCGTCGGCCCGCTCGGCCTCCGCGCGGGCGGCGGCCAGCGCCGCCACCGCCGTCGTGTGCTCCTCGTCCGCCGTACGCACCGCCGCGCGGACCGTGTCGGCCTCGCCGGTCAGCCGATCCCGATCGTCGTACGCCCGCAGTTGCAGCCGCAGCGCGCTCTCGTCGCCGGCGCCGGCCAACTCACCGCGCAGCTTCTCCTCCCGCTCCTCGGCCAGCGACACCGCGGCGGCAGCCGCGTCGGACTCGGCGCGCGCCGCGGCCACCGCGCGCGCCACCTCGGCCACGCCGCGCGGGGCGCGGACGGCGGACAGCACGCTCAGCTCGTCGTCGAGCGCGGTCAGGGCGGCCGCCGCCTCCCGCGCGCGTCCCCGGGCCGCCGCCAGCTCCGGCATGGCCCCGGTGACCGCGCCGGCCAGCTCGACCATCTCCACGACGAGGGCGTCGGCCTCGGCCACCGCCTCGTCGTCCACCCCGGTCAGGCCGGCGAGCACCTGGTCGACCGCGTCCAGCTTGGCCTCCGCCTGCGCCGCACGGGCCGTGGCCCTCTTCTGCACGTCCTCGTAGACGCCGAGGCCCAGCAGGTTGACCAGGATCTGCTGGCGGGTGGCCGGCTTGGCGTGCAGGAAGTCGGCGAACTGCCCCTGCGGCAGCACCACACAGCTGGTGAACTGCTCGTACGGCAGCCCGACCGCCTCCAGCACCGCCTGCTCCATCTCGGCGGGCGTACCGGCGATCACCTCGCCCAGGTCGTCCGGGCTCAACCCGGTGTCGAGCTTGGTCACGTCGAAGCCGGCCGGCATCACCTGCAACCCGGCGTTCGCGGTCTTCACGTTGCCCCGACCGTCCCGGCGCACCACCCGGGTCGCCACGTACCGGGAGCCACCGGACTCGAAGACCAGCCGCACCCGGGCCTCGGTCGCCGACGGCGCGAGGGCGTTGGTCAATCCCCGCGTGCCACCCCACCGGGGAACCGTGCCGTAGAGGGCGAAGCAGATGGCGTCCAGCACGGTGGACTTGCCCGAGCCGGTCGGCCCGATCAGCGCGAAGAAGTCGGCGTCGGTGAAGTCGATCGTCGTCTCGTCCCGAAAGACCGTGAACCCGGCCATGTCCAGCCGCATCGGCCGCATCAGTGATCGACCTCCTCGAAGAGCTCGTCGAAGAGTTCCCGGACGCCCTCGTCGTCGTGCCCCCGGCTGTCCAGGTAGTCGCCGAACAGCTCCCGGGGGGAACGCCCCGACCGCTGGGCGACCCGCGTGCCGCTGCCCGGCGCCGCCAGCAGCTCCGGGTCGATCCGGATCTCCAGCGCCCGGGGGAGCAGCTCCTGCACCTCCTCGCGCAGGCCCGCGCGGGGCTGCTCGCGCACGAACACCCGCAGCCAGGCGTCCGGCACCTCGATCTCGGCGAGCTGGGCCAGCGTGCCGCGGACCGTCCGCAGCGCGCTCGCCGCGGTCACCGGCACCTCCCGCACCCGGGCGGCCGTGCTGGCGGTCACCTCGACGACCGTCACCGACGGCACGTTCTCCTGCTCGCCGAAGTCGACGGCGAGCGGACTGCCGCTGTACCGCACCGGGCACGGGCCCTCGACACGCTGCGCCCGGTGCAGGTGGCCCAGCGCCACGTAGTGCGCCGTCGCCGGAAAGACCGTCGCCGGCACCGCATAGCCGAGCACGGTGTGCGCGTCCCGCTCGCCGCCACCCGCCGCCGCGCCGGTCACCGTCAGGTGCGCGGTGACCAGGTGCACCCGGTCCGGCTCCGAGAATCCCTCGGTGAGTCGGCCCAGCACCCGACCCAGATGGTCGGCGTACGTCTGGTTGGCCTCGGCGGCGGTCAGCTCGTACATCTCCAGCGCGCGGATGGCGTACCGCTGGGACAGGAACGGCAGCGCGGCGAGCTGCCACCGTTCCCCGCCGGCCGTGGTGCCGTCGATGACGTGCTCGGCCGGATTCTCGCGTACCCCGCCGCGCAGCGTGATGCCCGCGGCCTCGGCCCACGGGCGCAGCGCGTCCAGCGCGGGCCCGTTGTCGTGGTTGCCGCCGATGGCGACCACGTCCGCGCCGGTGCGACGCAGCGCGGTCAGCGCCCGGGTGACCAGCCGGGTCGCCTCCGAGGTCGGCGCGGCCGTGTCGTAGAGGTCACCGGCGACGATCACCAGATCCGGCTGTTCGGCGCGGGCGATGTCGATCACCCCGGCCAGCACGGCCTTGTGCTCCTCGGCCCGGGACTGCCCCTTGAGCACCTTGCCCACGTGCCAGTCGGAGGTGTGCAGGATCTTCACAGTTGCACCGGCCCCTGCCTAGAACGGGATGTCGTCGTCGCTGCCGCCGCCGGAGCCCACCACGGCGAACGGGTCGGCGGACTGGGTGATCGAGCGCAGCGTCTCCGAGGGTGCCCGGCCCGCCTCGGAGACCCGGGTGGCCCACGCCGGGAACGGGAACTCCAGGCAGAGCGGCACCGGGATGTCCGGCTGGTTGACGAACATGGTGCCCGGCTTGGCGAGCAGCGCCCGCTGTCGCTGGGCCGGCGGCAGGAAGCCGTACTCGGGGCGGGACGCCTCGGCCGGGTCGAGCCGGCCGACCACCCGGATCGCCGAGTTGGTGACGATGCGGCGCTCCACCTCGCTCGCCGTCTGCTGCGCGCCGATCAGGATGACCCCGAGCGAGCGGCCGCGCTCGGCGATGTCGAGCAGCACCTCCTTGATGGGGGAGGAGCCCTCCCGGGGGGCGTACTTGTTGAGCTCGTCGAGGACGACGAAGAGCAGCGGCTTGGCCGTGCCGGCCTTCTCCTTGCGCTCGAACTCGCTCTTGAGCGTCACACCCACCACGAACCGCTGCGCCCGGTCGGGGAGGTTGTGCAGGTCGACGACGGTGACCTGCGCCGACTCGCTGGTGTTGATCGAGTGCGGGCGACGGACGGCGAGGTCGCCACGGATCAGCCGGGCCAGGTCCTTCTTGCTGCCGATCAGCCGGCGGGCGAACGCGTTGACGGTGCCCAGACCGACCGCGCTGCCCGCCCAGTCGGAGCGGGTCTCGTCGTCGTTGAGCGCATCGACGATGTGGTCCACCAGGTCGCCGTAGGACCCGAGCCGGACCCCGTCGATGCTCACGCCCCCGTCGGCGGGCTGGGCGTACCGGGCCAGGTGCGCGGCCACCGAGTGGACCACCATCGTGTACTGCTGGCGCTCGTCGTCGGCGTCGGCGAAGACGTACGGCAGCAGGCGGTCGGAGCAGAACTCGCTCAACGTCCAGTAGAAGGCGTCCACGCCGGTCAGCCGGCTGCTCACGTCCGGCGTGCCGGCCGCGTCACCGACCCGGGGCGGGGCGTACACCCGCACGTCGGGGAAGGCACCGGCGCTCAGGCCCAGCTTGGCGTACGCGGCCCGGGTCGGCTCGTCGAGGCGCGTGTTGGGATGGTCGAGGAACAGCAGGTCCTCGCCCTTGACGTTGAAGATCAGCGCCTTGGCGTTGACGGCGTCGCCGCCCAGGACGCCGGAGCGGAACACCGAGTAGAGCAGGAAGGTGGCGAAGCTGGTCTTGGTGGCCACGCCGGAGATGCCGGAGATCGAGACGTGCGCGCCCCGACTGCCGTCGAGGAAGTCGGCGTTGAGGTAGACCGGCACGCCGTCGCGGCCCATGCCCATCGGGATGCGCCGTTCCATCCGGTCGAAGTGCAGCGCGCGGGCCCGCGCGTCGCCCTCGGCGCGGTGCACCACGGCCCCCGGAGTCGGCGGCACGTACAGCTCCGGGTCGACCCGCGTGGTGGTGACCTCGGCCGCCTCCTGCACCTGCGCGGGCAGGGTGCCGTCGGCGATGGCGAAGACGTCCGAGTCGAACTGGGCGCCCTCGTGCCGCGCCCGGACCTGCGTGACCACCCCGGCGATCGTCACCGGCTCGCGGTCGGGCAGCTCCCGACGGGTTACCACCACGTCATCGAGCTGTAGGTAGCTGCCGGGGGCCACCGCCGTCCAGAACTGCAACGGCGTGGCGTCGGCGGTGCCCAGCACCCGGCCGACCAGCTCGCCCGGGCTGTCGAGGTCGGCGTCGGTCATCGGGCGACTCGGGTCGGGCGGGCAGCACGGTCGGGAAGCATGACGTGCATCCTGCCCGAGGAGTACGACAGGTCGCCACGCGACGCGGCGGACGACACCATGGTCGGTCACACCCGCGACGCTGGGTGTGCGACCGGGCGACGGCCCGTCACGCGGGGGTCAGTCGCGGGCGTGGCGGAGGAGCAGCACGCCGTCGTCGGCGGCGAGCACGTGGCGCAGCGGCAGGTGCGTCGGCCCGGTGGCGTCGCCGGCGGTGATCCGCCCCGGTCCCGGCCCGGCGAGCAGCGGTGCGACCGTGAGGCACAGCTCGTCCACCAGGCCGGCCGCGGTGAGCGCGCCGAGCAGGTGCGGGCCGCCCTCGCAGAGCAGCTGTGTCAGTCCGCGCCCGTGCAGCCCGGCCAGGGCGCCGGCGAGGTCGACCCGGCCGGTGCCGCAGCGCAGCACGTCGGCGACGTCGGTGAGGCCGGGTGGTGGCTCGGCGTCGGAGTGGGTGAGCACGATCGGCCGGACCGGCGCGTCGGCGAACGCGGCCTGCGCCGGGTCCAGGTCGAGGGCGCCGGAGACGACCACCAACGTCGGGTACGCGGCCAGCCCGTTCGCCCTGCGCCAGGCGCGGCGGCCCTCGTCCAGGCGGACGGCCCGGTACCCCTCGTGCCGCAGGGTGCCGGCGGCCACCACGAGAGCGTCGCAGACCATCCGCAGCAGGCCGAACACCCGCTTGTCCGGCTCGCCCGACAGCCCGGCGGAGTAGCCGTCGACGGTGACCGCGCCGTCCAGGCTGGAGACGAAGTTGACTCGCAGTCGGGGCTGGTCGGCGCGGCCGTAGAGGGCGGTCAACGCCGCGTCGTCGAGCGGCTCGACGGACGGCTCGGGCCAGAGCCGTCGGATCGGAATTCCGACCGTCATTCGCCGGCCGGACCGGTGACCGGAGGGGTCGGTTCAGCGGTACGGTGCTGGCAGTCGCACCAGTTCCGGCCCGGGCAGTCGTCGTGCCGCCGGGCCCGGCACGCTCGGCAGATCATGCTCGCAGCCTAAGCCGCTCAAGGACAGGACAGCATGCCGCGTCAGATCTTCCAGCTGAAGATGTCCCTCGCCGGCGTGCGCCCGGTCATCTGGCGTCGGGTGCTCGTCCCGGCCGGCTACACGCTGGACCGACTGCACCGGGTCGCGCAGCACGCGATGGGCTGGCGGGACTGCCACCTGCACTCGTTCGAGGTCGACGCGGTGACCTACGGCGAGCCCGACCCGGACGAGGGCCTGGCGCTGCACGACGAGCTGGACGTCCGGCTGGACGCGGTGCTCGGCAAGGGCAGCAGGTTCTCCTACACGTACGACTTCGGCGACTGGTGGGAGCACGACCTGGTCGTCGAGGACGCGTTCACCGCCGACCAGGACGAGCGGTACCCGCTCTGCCTCGACGGGGAGCATGCCTGCCCACCGGAGGGCATCGGTGGTCCACTGGTCTACCAGACGCTGCTGGCGGCCCTGGCCGATCCGGCCCATCCGGAGCGGGCTCTGCTGACGGGCTGGGTCACCGGCGGCTTCGACCCGACGTTCTTCGATCCCGCCGTCGCCACCACGCTGCTGCGTCGCTTCTGCTGAACGGGCTGGTCAGGCTGGCGTCGATGCCCCGTGTGCCGGCCTGAAACAGGGCGGTAACGATCTGGGAACGCTCCCAATGGTCTATTGACACCCTGGTAGCGCCCCGGCAATCTCATGGGAGCGCTCCCGGGGGAGTGGCGGAAGTCTCCTTCACAGCTCTCCCCAGACGTCCACGGCCACCGGCTGAGCGGCGCGGGGCGCTACAGCACCCCCCACCACGTACGACACACCAAAGCCTCACCACTTGAGAGGGGTCAGGATGAGCGTCACCTCACGTCGCCGCTTTGCGGCGATCGCGCTCGCGTCCGTCGCCGTGCTCGCCGCGGCAACCGCCTGCGGCGACGGCGACTCGTCGTCCGATTCGGACGGCGGCAAGGTCACTCTGGTCGTCGACGTCTTCGGCGACCAGGGCTTCGGCTACGAGGATCTCTACAAGCAGTACCAGACGGAGCACCCGAACGTCACGATCCAGGAGCGCGGCAAGGGCCTCGGCCTCGGCGACTACAACACCCGGCTGACGCAGCAGATCACCGCCGGTGCCGGTGCCGGTGACGTCGTCGCCCTCGAAGAGGGCACGATCGTGCAGTTCTTCGCGCAGGCCGACAAGTTCGTGAACCTGGCCGACCACGGCGCCAACGACCTCAAGGGCAACTTCCTGCCGTGGAAGTGGGAGGGTGGCCTCACGCCGGACGGCAAGGTGCTCGGTCTCGGCACCGACGTCGGCGGCATGGCCGTCTGCTACCGCAGCGACCTCTTCAAGGCCGCCGGTCTGCCGACCGACCGCGAGCAGGTTGGCGCCCTCTGGCCGACGTGGGACGCGTTCATCGAGCAGGGTCAGAAGTTCACCGCCGCCGACAAGAAGCACAAGTTCGTCGACTCGGCGACCAACTTCTACAACATCGTGCTGATGCAGACGGCGGGCGCGGGCAACGGCTACACCTACTTCGACAAGAGCAACAAGCTCGTCGTCGGCGAGAACCCGGACGTGCAGACCGCGTTCCAGCAGACCACCAAGATGATCAGCGCGGGTCTGTCGAACAACCTGCGGAGCTTCTCCAACGAGTGGAACGCCGGCTTCAAGAACGGCAGCTTCGCCACCATCGGCTGCCCGGCCTGGATGACGGGTGTCATCAAGGGTCAGGCCGGTGACGCGGCGGCCGGCAAGTGGGACGTCGCCAAGGCGCCGGGCAACGGCGGCAACTGGGGCGGTTCCTGGCTGGCCGTGCCGAAGTCCAGCAAGCACCAGAAGGAAGCCGCTGAGCTGGCCAAGTTCCTGACCAGCGCCAAGAGCCAGACCGAGGCGTTCAAGAAGGTCGGCAACCTGCCCTCGTCGCCGCAGGCCCTCGAGGACCCGGCCGTGCTCGCCGCCACCAACGAGTACTTCAGCGGCGCGCCGATCGGCAAGATCTTCGCCGCTGGCGCCAAGGAGCTGAAGCCGGTCTACCTCGGCCCGAAGAACCAGGCGGTCCGGGACGCGGTCGAGAACGCGCTGCGCAGCATCGAGCAGGGTAAGGCCGCCGACGCCGCTTGGCAGGACGCGGTGAAGAACGGCCAGGCAGCAGGCAAGTAACGGCTGCGACGCGCTCACGGGTGGTGCCGCTCCGGCACCACCCGTGAACCCGCGTCAACACGCCCTGCCGCGGCGCCCCACGAGGCGTCGCCGAGTGTGAAGGACCGCTCATGAGCTCCCTGAAGACCCCCGCGCCACCGGGCGCGTCGGCCCGCGGGCCGCGCCCGGCGCCACGGCACTCAACGGCGCGCCGCCGGCAGCTGAACCGGCTGGACCTGCGCTTCACCCCGTACGTCTTCGTCCTGCCGTTCTTCGTGCTCTTCGCGATCTTCGGCGTCTACCCGATCGTCTACACGTTCTGGATCGCGATGACCGACCGGTCACCGATGAACGCGACGATCAGCTTCGTCGGCCTGGACAACTTCGTCGAGCTGTTCACGAACGACCCGCAGTTCTGGAACGCGGTGGTGAACACCTTCGGGATGTTCGCACTCTCCACCATCCCGCAGCTGCTCATCGCGCTGATGCTGGCCAACGCGTTGAACCGCCGCATCCGCGGCCAGATGTTCTTCCGGCTGGCCATCGCGATGCCGATCATCACCTCGACCGCCGTGGTGGCGCTCATCTTCTCGATGATCTACGCCCGGGACTTCGGCCTGATGAACTGGCTGCTCGACCTGGTCGGTCTCGGCCCCATCGACTGGCGGGCCAACCGCTTCGCCTCCTGGGTCGCCATCGCCACGATGGTCGACTGGCGGTGGGTGGGTTACAACGCCCTCATCTACCTCGCCGCGATGCAGTCGATCAGCAAGGACGTGTACGAGGCGGCCGCCCTCGACGGCGCCTCGCAACGCCGCCAGTTCTGGTCGATCACCATCCCGCAGCTGCGCCCCACCATCATCTTCACGCTGATCATCTCGACCATCGGCGGTCTGCAGCTCTTCACCGAGCCGCTGATGTTCACCAGCGGCTCGGGCGCGCTCTCCGGCGGCACGGAGGGGCAGTTCCAGACGATCACGATGTACCTGCTGGACGTCATGAACCAGCGGTTCCGGTGGGGGTACGCGGGCGCCGTTGCCCTGGTGCTGTTCCTGCTGATCGCGTCCGTCTCGTTCATCAACTACCTGCTGGCCCGCCGCATCAGCTCCGACAAGTGAGGGTGGCCCACCCATGACCAGTACCACTCTGCGACCGCCGTCGGTCCGGCCACCGGCCGAACGCAACGGCATCCGCCACAGCGCGGAGAAGCTCTGGACGGCCAGCCCGCTCACCTGGTTCGGGCTCGTCCTCGGCGTCATCCTGTCGCTCTTCCCGTTCTACTGGATGATCGTCATCGCCTCGCGGACCAGTGACGCCGCGAACTCCTGGCCCCCGCCGTTCCTGCCGGGCGGCAAGCTGGGCGAGAACATCCAGCGGGTGCTCGACAACGGCGACGCGAACATCGTCAAGGGCCTGATGAACTCGTTCCTGGTGTCGGGCACGATCACGGTGGCGACCGTGTTCTTCGGCTCGCTCGCCGGATTCGCGTTCGCGAAACTGCGTTTCCGGGGCAAGAACGCGCTGCTGCTCATCATCCTGGCCTCGATGATGATTCCCATCCAGCTCGGTGTGCTCCCGCTGTACATCCTCATGGCCAAGCTGGAATGGCTGAACACGATGCCGTCGGTGACGGTGCCGTTCCTGATCGGCGGCTTCGGCATCTTCATGATGCGCCAGTACGCCGAGCAGGCCGTGCCCAACGAGCTGATCGAGGCGGCCCGCGTCGACGGCTGCTCCACCTGGCGCGTCTACTGGCACGTGGTGGTGCCGGCGCTGCGACCGGCGGCGGCCGTGCTCGGCCTGCTCACCTTCATGGAGCAGTGGAACCAGTTCTTCTGGCCCTTCGTGGTGCTCGCCGACCCGGCCAACCCGACCGTGCAGATCTCCCTGCGCAGTCTGAACACCGCGTACTTCGCGGACAATTCTCAGATTTTCGCGGGTACGCTCATCGCTACCCTTCCGCTGTTCATCGTCTTCGTTCTGTTCGGCCGCCAGATCATTGGCGGGATCATGGAAGGTGCCGTCAAGTCGTGAGCAACCCCGCCAGCCCATCCGCCGTCGACCTCGACGAGCGTTCCGGGCTGACCTTTCCACCCGGCTTCCTGTGGGGAGCCGCGACCGCGGCATACCAGATCGAGGGGGCGGCGGCCGAGGACGGCCGCACCCCGTCGATCTGGGACACCTTCAGCCACACCGAGGGCCGGGTGGTCAACGGACACACCGGTGACGTGGCCTGCGACCACTACCACCGGGTCCGCGACGACGTCGCCCTGATGGCCGAGCTGGGCCTCAAGTCGTACCGTTTCTCGGTCTCCTGGCCCCGGGTGCAGCCCGGCGGTTCGGGCGCGGCCAACCCGCAGGGCCTGGACTTCTACAGTCGTCTGGTCGACGACCTGCTGGCCCACGACATCGAGCCGTGGCTCACCCTCTACCACTGGGACCTTCCCCAGGAGCTGGAGGACGCCGGTGGCTGGCCGTCGCGGGACACCGCCGCCCGCTTCGCCGACTACACGACGCTCGTCGCCGACGCGCTCGGCGACCGGGTGCGCTACTGGACCACCCTGAACGAGCCGTGGTGCTCGGCGTTCCTCGGGTACGGCTCCGGCGTACACGCCCCGGGCCGGTCCAACGGCGCGGACTCGGTGCGCGCCGGCCACCACCTGATGCTCGGGCACGGCCTGGCCGTGCAGGCCCTGCGGGCCGCCCGGCCCACGGCCGAGGTGGGCGTGACCGTCAACCTGTACCCGGTCGACGCGGCCACCGACGCTCCCGCCGACGTCGACGCGGCCCGGCGGATCGACGGGCTGGCCAACCGCTTCTTCCTCGACCCGCTGCTGCGTGGGTCGTACCCGGAGGATCTGGTGGCCGACCTGCGCGAGGTCACCGACTTCGACCATGTCCACGACGGTGACCTGGCGACCATCTCCACGCCGCTGGACCTGGTCGGGATCAACTACTACAGCCGGCACGTGGTCGCCGCGCCGATCGAGGGCGCCGAGCCCGAGCCGTACTGGCGGGCACCCTCCTGCTGGCCGGGCAGCGAGGACGTCCGGTTCGTCACCCGCGGTGTCCCGGTGACCGACATGGACTGGGAGATCGACGCCCCGGGCCTGGTGGAGACGCTGCGCCGGGTGCACGAGGAGTACACGGACCTGCCGCTGTACGTCACCGAGAACGGCTCCGCGTTCGTCGACACCGTCGTCGACGGGCAGGTCGACGACGTCGACCGGCTGGCCTACTTCGACGCCCACCTGCGGGCCTGCCACGAAGCGATCAACGCGGGCGTGCCCCTGCGGGGATACTTCGCCTGGTCATTGATGGATAATTTCGAGTGGGCCTGGGGTTACACCAAGCGCTTCGGCATGATCCACGTCGACTACGACAGCCAGCTTCGCATCCCCAAGTCCAGCGCCAGGTGGTACGCCTCGGTGATCCGACGCAACGGTCTGGCCGCACAATAGGCTCGGGCCAGCCATCAGGGCGGTCCCGGCGTCCACTCTCGCGTGGCGCCGGGTCCGCCCGCCGTCGGAGGAGCAGACGATGACAACGCAGCGCACCCGCTCGCTCGGGCGCCCGACCCTCGACGCGGTCGCGGCGCGCGCCGGCGTGGGTCGGGGCACGGTCTCGCGCGTGGTCAACGGCTCGCCCCAGGTCAGCCCGGAGGCCCGGGCCGCGGTCCAACAGGCGATCGCCGAGCTGGGGTACGTGCCGAACCGCGCCGCCCGCGCGCTGGTCACCCAGCGGACCGACTCCGTCGCCCTGGTGGTGTCCGAATCCGGGGAGCGGGTCTTCACCGAGCCGTTCTTCGCCGCGATCGTGCGGGGGATCAGCTCCGGCCTGCTGGAGACGCCCATGCAGCTCTGGCTGGCGATGGCCCAGTCGCCGGTCGAGCGGGAGCGCGTCGAGCACCACCTCACCAACCAGCACGTCGACGGCGTACTGCTGCT
Organism: Micromonospora sp. CA-246542; assembly: GCF_050942905.1. Lineage (NCBI taxonomy): Bacteria > Bacillati > Actinomycetota > Actinomycetes > Micromonosporales > Micromonosporaceae > Micromonospora > Micromonospora sp. CA-246542. The sequence continues at coordinate 1,836,725 of NZ_CP192040.1, forward strand.
GTCGTTGCACGACTCCGATCCGCTGCCCACCCTGCTGGAGGAGCGCGGCCTGCCCGCGGTGCTCGGTGGCCGACCGGCCCGGATGCTGCAACCCGGGGCCCAGCCGGCGTGGTTCGTCGACGTGGACAACGTTGGCGGCGCACGGCAGGCGGTTGAGTACCTGACCAGCCAGGGGCGGCGGCGCGTCGCCACCATCGCCGGCCCGCAGGACATGGGCGCCGGCCTGGCCCGACTGGCCGGCTACACCGAGGCCGTCAAGGCCACCGGCGTCGGCGTCAACCCCGACCTCATCGCGTACGGCGACTTCAGCGAGAGCAGTGGGGCGACCGCCATGCGCCGGCTGCTGGACGCCTGCCCGGACCTGGACGCCGTCTTCGTCGCGTCCGACCTGATGGCGTTCGGCGCGTTGCGGACCCTGCGCGACGCCGGCCGGCGTGTCCCGGAGGATGTCGCCGTGATCGGCTTCGACGACGCGCCGGTCGCCCGCCAGGCGGACCCACCGTTGACGAGCGTGTTCCAGCCCGTGGAGGAGATGGGTCGGCAGATGGCCCGGCTGCTGGTCGCCCGCATCCGCGGCGACGACCTACCCGCCCCACACATCCTCCTGGACACCCAACTGGTCCACCGAGCCAGCGCGTAACCCCTCCCCACCCCACCCCACCCCACCCCGCCCCGCCCCGTCCCGCGCGCTCCCTGCCCCCTCTCCCGGCCGATCTTGCACTTGCTGTGGCGACATACGGGATATTCCGCGCGAACTGTCGACAGAAAGTGCAAGATCGCGTGCTGCGGGGGCGGGCGCGGGGCGCGAGGCAGGGACGGGGGCGGGGGTTTTAGGGGAGCCAGCGGCGGAGTTCGCGTTTGGCCAGGGAGTTGCGGTGGACCTCGTCGGGGCCGTCGGCGAGGCGCAGGGTGCGGGTCTGTGCCCAGAGGGCGGCCAGGGGGGTGTCCTGGCTGACGCCCGCGCCGCCGTACCCCTGGATGGCCTTGTCGATCACCCACTCCGCCATGGCCGGCGTGGCGATCTTGATGGCCTGGATCTCGGTGTGCGCGCCCTTGTTGCCGACGGTGTCCATCAGCCAGGCCGTCTTGAGCACCAGTAGGCGGGCCTGTTCGATGCGGACCCGCGATTCGGCGATCCACTCCCGCACGACGCCCTGCTCGGCGAGGGGGCGGCCGAACGCGATCCGCTCGTTGGCCCGGCGACACAGCAACTCCAGTGCCCGTTCGGCCATTCCGATCAATCGCATGCAGTGGTGGATGCGGCCCGGGCCGAGTCGTGCCTGGGCGATGGCGAAGCCGGTGCCCTCCGCGCCGATCAGATTGGCCGCCGGCACCCGTACGTCGGTGAAGTCGATCTCGGCGTGCCCGCCGTGCGTGCCGTCGGAGTAGCCGAAGACGTGCATGCCCCGGCGGACGGTCACGCCCGGCGTGTCCCGGGGGACGAGCACCATGCTCTGCTGGCGGTGCCGGTCGGCGTCCGGGTCTGTCTTGCCCATCACGATGAGGATCTCGCAGCGCGGGTCCATCGCGCCGGACGACCACCACTTGCGGCCGTTGATGACGTACTCGTCGCCGTCGCGGGTGATCCGGGTGGCGATGTTGGTCGCGTCGGACGAGGCGACCTCCGGCTCGGTCATGCAGAAGGCCGAGCGGATCTCGCCCTCCAGCAGCGGCACGAGCCAGCGCTCGCGCTGGGCGTCCGAGCCGAACTCGGCCAGCAGCTCCATGTTGCCCGTGTCCGGCGCCGCGCAGTTGACGGCCTCGGGCGCCAGGTGCGGGCTGCGCCCGGTCAGCTCGGCGAGCGGCGCGTACTGGAGGTTGGTGAGGCCGGCGCCGTAGCGCGGGTCGGGCAGGAACAGGTTCCACAGGCCGCGCTTGCGGGCCTCGGCCTTCAGCTCGGCCAGCACCGGGGTACGCGACCACTGGTCGCCGGTGGCCGCCTGCTCGGCGTGCACCGGCTCGGCCGGGTAGACGTGCTCGGTCAGGAACCGGGTCAGCTCGTCGCGCAGCTCCTCGGTCCGGGCGTCGTACGCGAAGTCCATCACTGCTCCCTGGCGGCGGTCAGCCCGTGCGCGACCAGCGGTGCCACCATGTCGCCGATCCGGTCGAAGCCCTCGCCGAGCGTCTGCCCGAGCGTGTGGCGGTAGTGGATGCCCTCGCAGATGACGGCGAGCTTGAAGCAGCCCAGCGCCACGTGCCAGTGCAGCGGCCCGACGTCGACGTCGCTGCGCCCGGCGTACCTGTCGATCAGTTCGGCGCCGGTGGGGAAGCCGGCGCGCGGGCCGAGGCCGTCGGCGACGGGGTTGCCGGCGGCGGTGTCGCTGTCGCCCAGCACGTCCCAGTACGTCAGCAGCAGCCCCAGGTCGGCGAGGGGATCGCCGAGGGTGGCCATCTCCCAGTCGAGGACGGCGTGTACGGAAACCGGGTCGGCCGAGGCGAGAAGGTTGTCCAGCCGGTAGTCGCCGTGCACGATGCGGCCGGTGTTCGCGCCCTCGGGGGCGGTCGCGGCGAGCCGGTCGCGAAGTTCGTCGATGCCGGGCAGATCGCGGCTGCGCGAGCGGTCGAGCTGGCCGGCCCAGCGGCGGACCTGCCGGGCCAGGTAGCCCTCGGGGCGGCCGAAGTCGGCGAGCCCGACGGCGGCCGGCTCGACGGTGTGCAGCGCGGCGAGGGTGTCCATCATCGCCAGGGCGAGATCCCGGCGTCGTTCGTCGCCCAGCGGATCCGTCTGGGCGCGGGTGCGGAACACCTCGCCGGGCATGCGTTCCATCAGGTAGAACGGTGCGCCGAGAACCTCGGTGTCGGTGCAGAGCAGCAGCGCGCCGGGGACCGGCACCTCGGTGGGCGCGAGCGCGGAGATGACCCGGAACTCGCGGGCCATGTCGTGCGCGGTGGCCAGCACGTGCCCCAGCGGTGGACGGCGCAGCACGACCTCCCGCTCGCCGAGGCGCAGCAGGTAGGTGAGGTTGGACTTGCCGCCCGCGATCAGGTGGGCGCGCAGCGGGCCGGCGGCCAGCTCGGGTCGGTGCGTCGCCAGGTAGCTCGCGAGCCGATCGAGGTCGATCCCGGCGGGGGCGGCCGGAACAGCGCCCGGCCGGAGCGCGCTGGCGGCCGGATCACTCATCCGACTAGTTGATGGCAGCCCGTTCACGTTGTCAAGGTCAGGTAGGGGTCGTCCTCGGCGCTTCGGCCAGGTGAGGTGGCGTCGCCGCCGGTCGAGCCGCTCGGCGGACGATCCCCAAACATTGCGGCATTTGCCCAGATATCGTCTTGATGGGCGGACCGCGGCAGCGGTCTCCGGATTGGCGCGGGGGCGATCGTGGCGAAGGCGAGCGAGGGTACGACGACGGTGGGCGAGCTGCTGCTCAGCCGGCTCTACGACCTCGGAGTACGCCATGTCTTCGGGTTGCCGGGCGACTACAACATGGATTTCCTCGATCAGATCGAGGCGTTCGACGGGATCGAGTGGGTCGGCAGTTGCAACGAGCTCAACGCCGGCTACAGCGCCGACGGATACGCCCGCCTCGCCGGTGCGGCCGCGATCCTCACGACGTTCGGTCCCGGTGAGCTGTCGGCGGTCAACGCCCTCGCCGGGGCCATGGCGGAGTCGGTGCCGATCGTCTCGATCGTCGGCGGTCCGACCGAGGAGATCATGCGGCAGCGCACCTCCATGCACCACTCGCTCGCCGACGGCGACTTCGACCACTGGGTACGGGTGGCACGCGAGGTGACGGTCGCCCAGACCTCGCTGACGCCGCAGAACGCGCTGGGCGAGGTCGACCGGGTGCTCACCGAGTGCTGGTCGCAGCAGCGTCCGGTCTACGTCCGGATGCCCGGTGACGTGGTCCACGCCGAGGTCGCCGAGCCGGGGCGACCGTTCACCCGCCCCGAGCCGGTCGTCTCGCCCGGGCAACTCGACGCCTTCGCCACCGCCGCCCGGCGGCTGCTCGCCGGTGCCGAGCGGCCCGCCCTGTTGGTGGGGAACCTGCCGATCCGCCTCCACCTCGGCGCCGCCGTCACCGCTCTGGCCGCCGAACGGAACTGGCCGGTCGCCGCGCAGTCGCTGGGACGGGGACTGCTGGACGAGTCCGACCCGCACTACGTGGGCGCCTACAACGGCGGTGACAGCGTCGACGAGGTCCGCGCGGTAGTGGAGGACGCGGACGCGCTTGTCTGTGTGGGCGCCACGTTCTTCGACTGGGATGGCCTGTTCACCGCCGACATCAAGGTCGACCGGGTCATCAGCCTGCACCGCGACGCCGCCGTCGTCGGCGGCACCCGATTCGCCCCGGTCGCCCTGCCGGCGGCGCTGCGCTGCCTGCACGAGATCGCCCCGAACCGTACGGCGGAGTGGTCGCGCGCGCCGCTGCTGGCGGCCGACCCGCCCGCACTCGACCCGTCGAGCAACGAGCCGATCCGGCAGGCACGGCTCTGGCCGGCGATCCAGCGGATGCTGCGCGAGGGGGACATCTTCGTCCCGGAGACCGGCACCCCGTCCTTCGGCGCGGCGACGATGCGCCTGCCCGCCGACGTCACCGTCGTGTGGCCGCCCATCTGGGGCTCGATCGGCTACGCCACCCCGGCCGCCTTCGGAGCCGCGGTGGCGGCACCGGACCGACGGACGGTGCTGGTCACCGGCGACGGATCACTGCAGCTGACCGTGCAGGAGATCAGCCGGATGCTCGCCACGAACCAACGCCCGATCATCATCGTGGTCAACAACGGCGGCTACACCGTCGAGCGGGCGGTCGACGGGCGGCACCAGCCGTACAACGACATCGACAACTGGCGGTACACGGATCTGCCGGCGGTGTTCGGACGGGACCGGGGCTTCACCGCGCGCGTCGCCCGTACCGAAGGCGAGCTGGCCGCCATCCTGGCCGGCATCGACGGCCCACCGGCCCAGTTGACCCTCATCGAGGTGGAGACCGACCCACTGGACCTGCCCACCGGTATGCCCCAGTGGGGTCGGGAGACGTCCGCCGCCGACTACCACGCACAGCTCGCCTCCACGCCGGTCCTGCCCCTGGGCGGGCTACCCTGAGCGTCAGCGTCCGGTTTCGCCCCGTAACCAGCCGCCGGAATTTCCGCTCGGGATATGCCTCTGCAACAGGGACGAAATGGTCACCCGGCAGGCTGTGAGCAGCCCGCCGGCCGTCGCCGGCCCGCCGAGCGGAGGGACAGACATGTTGCTGCGAGTTCGGGTCACCCTGCCGGACCGTCCGGGCACCCTCGGTCAGGTCGCCCGCACGCTGGGTGTCTCCGGCGCGGACATCGTGCAGGTCGTGGTCCTCGAGCGTCTCGGCGGGCGCGCGGTGGACGACTTCACGGTGGTGTGGCCCGGCGCGGCACGGGTCGAGCGTCTGCTGGCCGGTCTCGCGGCGATCCCGGGCGTACGGGTGGACGGTGTGTGGCGGGCGATCGGCGCGCCCACCACCACCGGCCAGGACGCGGAGTTGCTGGCCCAGGTCGCGGCGAACCCGGCTGACGGACTGGCGACCCTGGTGGACGCCGTACCGGGCCTGCTGGCGGCCGACTGGGCCGTGGCGGCCGTGGTCCCGGCGGACTGGGCGTCACGTACGGGGGGTGGCGGAGCCACCGTCGGTCACGCGAGCTGGCGCGCTCCCGTACCGCCGCGGTTGCCGGAGGTGACTCCGCTGCGCGGGCGGTCGATGACCGCGCCCGACGGCACCCACTACGGGATCGCCCCGTTCGGGCGGGCCGGTCTGGTGCTGGTCGTGGCCCGCGAGCACAACGAGACCCTCTGCGCCGCGGGTTTCCACAGCACGGAGGTCGACCGGCTCACCCAACTCGTCCGGGCCAGCGCGGTCATCCTGGGCGACCGTCTGGACCTGGTCGGTGCGCCCCCGGTGGTCGCCGGTCCCTGACCAGCGCGAGGAGTTCCCGGGTCGACACCGGCGAGCAACCGGGCGGCAACAGCCGCGGACGAGGCTCTGGGTGGGGAAGGGAGCCAACCATGACGTTGTGGCGGATCCGAGCGACTGTGGACGACCGGCCCGGCTATCTGTCGGTCCTCACGGCGAGCCTCGCGCTACGGGGGGTCAACATCCTCACGGTGCAGGTGCAGCCCACCGAGCATGGCGCGGTGGACGACTTTCTGGTGGACGCGCCGGACACGCTCGACGAGGCCGAGCTGATCGCCGCCGTCGAACGGGGACGCGGGCGGGACTGCTGGGTGGCGCGCAGTGAGGCGCGCGGCCTGGTCGACCAACCGACCCGGGTGCTCGGCCTGGCCAACCGGCTGGTGCGCGACCCGGACGCGACGGGTGAGGCGTTGCGTACGCTGCTCGGCGCCGACGCGGTGAGCTGGCGTCCGGCGGCGACCGGTGCGGACCGGGGCAGCACCGGCACGAGCATGGTGCTGGCCGACCCGGCGGGCGGCACGTTCGCGCTGAGCCGGACGGCGCCCGCCTTCACTCCGGCGGAGTACGCCCGGGCACAGGCTCTGGTCGAGCTGGCCGGCACCGTGACCCGTCGGGCCGCCGAGCAGGTGACCCTGGTGCTGCCGGACGGCGTCGAGGTGGCGGTGCGGCCGGCGTGCGCGGACGACCTGGCGGCTGTGGTGGAGCTGCACAAGGCGTGCTCGCCGCGCAGTCGGGAACGGCGCTACCTGAGTGGGGCGGCGCTGCCGCGGCCGGCCCGGCTGCGTCGACTGTTGGAGCCGACTCGGGGCTCACCCTGGTCGCGACGACCACCGACGCCGACGGCGCGGTGGTCGCCATGGCAAACCTGCTCGGCGAGGGCGACGAGGCCGAGGTGGCGCTTCTGGTACGCGACGACTGGCAGCGGCGCGGGCTGGGCTCGGCCCTGCTGCGTCGGCTGGTGTCGCACGCCGACCGGGCCGCCTACGCGGCGCTGGTGCTGCACGTGCGGGCGGACAACGCGCCCATGCTGCGGACGCTGCATCGGCTGGACCGGCCCAGCTCGGTGCAGCGGGACGGCGGTCTGCTCACGCTGACCGTACCGCTCGGGGTTCCGGTGCCGTCCGAAAAGACCACGACCGGCCACCGGGGGTTGTCCGGGACCGGTCGTGGGCGTTCGGCGATCAGCTAGTGAAGGTGATCCGGTCCCGACGGCGACGCATCACCAGGAGAGCACCACCGGCGATGAGAGCGACGCCGGTGAGCGCGAAGCTGGTGACGGCCACGCCGGTGAGCGGGAGGTTGCCGCCGCTGTCACCGCCGCCGCCCGCGATTCCCGAGGCCGAGGCCGACCCACCGGGCGTCACCGACCCCGACGGCGAGGTCGAGTCCGTCGGCGTGACCGACCCTGACGGCGTGGCCGTGGTCGACTCCGACGGCGTCGGCGAGGCGGTGGCCGGCGGGGTGGTGGTCGGCGCGGCGGTGGTCGGGGTCGGGGAACTGGTGGCCCCGGTGCCGGCGCAGGTGTGGCTGAGGTTGAACCGGTCGCCTTCGCCGCTGACCTGGGCGCTGCCGCCGGTCAGCGTCCAGCCGGCCGGTGTGAACAGGTAGGCGTGCTTCACCTGCTTGTCGCCGCCGCCGTTGGCGACCAGGAAGTCGGTGTAGGCGTCGGCGGCGTTCGGCACGGTGACCGTCACGGAGCTGCCGGCGGTGTCCTTGAACGTCAGAGTGAGGGTCTGGAAGTCGCCGGCCCGCTTGGTGGGCAGCACGAAGTGCCAGCCGTCCTGATCGGTGGGTCGCTCGCCGAACCGGGGATCCTGGCACTCCTGGTGGAACGTCCCCGCTGCCGCTCCGACGTGGGCGCCGTTCAGGAGGGCGACGCTCGACGCCCAGGCCGGTGCGGCGAGAGCGAGAACGGCCGTGGCGGCGACCGTGCAGACGGCCGAGCGCGCCAGGCGCCGACGCAGTGGCATGAGGATTCCTCCGAGATCGGTCGAGGGGGCCGCTCATGATCCCATGGGCGGGACCGCCCGACGGCATCGGTAGATCGGGCTGAGCTGGGACGACGTCTCGGACGAACCTGGCGGCCGGGTCGACTTTCCGCGCGGTGACACGCGTGTCGCCGTAACGTCGGCGAGCGCGATGGCGCTGTGGCGCGGCATGGGCTTCCCATTCGACGTGGCGCAGATTACATTGTCGGATATCCATGGGAGCGCTTCCACGCCCGTGGCCACACCGCCACCCCCGCTGTCGCCGGTGGCCGTGCCGCCCCCACGCCGTCCCGCGTTGGTGCGACCGCCGGCGGCGCCTGGCTAACAGGAGCCCTTCATGCGCCACCTGACCCGGCCGTCCACCGGCCACCCCGGCCGGTCGCCCGTCGACCAACCGTGGCCCCGGCGACTGCTGGCCGCCGGCGTCGCCCTGCTCACCGGCGCGGCCCTCGCGGTCGCCGCGCCGACGCCCGGGCCCGCTTCGGCCGCGGCCTCCTTCAACTACGCCGAGGCGTTGCAGAAGTCGCTGCTGTTCTACGAGGCACAGCAGTCCGGCCAGCTGCCCGACTGGAACCGCGTCTCCTGGCGCGGCGACAGCGCCCTCACCGACGGCGCCGGTACGGGAGTCGATCTCACCGGCGGCTGGTACGACGCCGGCGACCACGTCAAGTTCGGCTTCCCGATGGCGTTCAGCGCCACCATGCTCGCCTGGGGCGCGGTGGAGTACCGCAGCGGCTACGCCTCCTCCGGGCAGTTGCCGCACCTGCTGAACAACCTGCGCTTCGTCAACGACTACTTCATCAAGGCGCACCCGTCGGCGAACGTCCTCTACGGACAGGTCGGCAAGGGCGACGACGACCACAAGTGGTGGGGCCCGGCCGAGGTGATGCCGATGGCGCGGCCCGCGTACAAGATCGATGCGAGCTGTGGTGGCGCGGACCTGGCGGGGGAGACGGCCGCCGCGATGGCCGCCTCCTCGATGGTGTTCCGGCCCACCGACGCGACCTACGCGGACAAGCTGCTCACCCACGCCCGGCAGCTCTACACGTTCGCCGACACCGTGCGGAAGGCCTACAGCGAGTGCATCACCGACGCGGCCTCGTTCTACAAGTCGTGGAGCGGCTACCAGGACGAGCTGGTGTGGGGCGCCATCTGGCTCTACCGGGCCACCGGCGACGCCAGCTACCTAAGCAAGGCCGAGAGTGAGTACGACAAGCTCGGCACCGAGCCGCAATCCACGACCCGCTCCTACAAGTGGACGATCGCCTGGGACAACAAGCAGTTCGGCGCGTACGTGCTGCTGGCGAACCTGACCGGCAAGCAGAAGTACGTCGACGACGCCAACCGCTGGCTGGACTACTGGACCGTCGGGGTGAACGGGCAGCGGGTGCCGTACTCGCCCGGTGGGATGGCGGTGCTCGACTCCTGGGGCGCGCTGCGTTACGCGGCCAACACCTCCTTCGCCGCGCTGGTCTACAGCGACAAGACCACCGACACCACCCGCAAGGCGCGGTACCACGACTTCGCCGTCCGGCAGATCAACTACGCGCTCGGCGACAATCCACGCAACTCCAGCTACGTCATCGGGTTCGGCGCCAACGCGCCGAAGAACCCGCACCACCGCACCGCGCACGGGTCCTGGTGGGACAGCCAGACCGTGCCCGTCGAGACCCGGCACACCCTCTACGGCGCGCTGGTCGGCGGCCCGTCCTCGGCCAACGACGCGTACAGCGACAGCCGGTCGGACTACGTGATGAACGAGGTGGCCACCGACTACAACGCCGGCTTCACGTCCGCGTTGGTCCGGCTGACCTCCGAGTACGGCGGCACCCCGCTGGCGAACTTCCCGGTCGCCGAGACGCCCGACATGGACGAGATGACCGTGGAGACCACCGTCATGCAGGCCGAGCCGCGGGCCACCGGGCTCAAGGCGGTCGTCTACAACAAGTCGGCGTTCCCGGCCCGCGCGCTGACCAACGGCAAGTTCCGGTACTACTTCCGGCCCGACGGCAGTGGCCCGGTGCAGGTCACCTCCGGCTACACCCAGGGCTGCCCGTCGCCGACCGCCGCCAAGCAGTACAGCGGCGACATCTGGTACGTCGAGGTGGACTGCACCGGGTACACCATCGCCCCGGCCGGACAGTCGGCGCACCGGATGGAGGTCCAGTTCAAGATCGGTGTGCCGGAGGGCGGCACCTGGGACCCGACCAACGACCCGTCGTACCAGGCGACCGCCGGGCCGAACCGCAAGGTTCCGCTCTACGCCGGCAGCACCCGCGTCTGGGGTGACGAGCCGGGGCCGGTCGTGCCGGACACCACCGCGCCGAGCGTCCCGGGCAAGCCGGTGGCGTCGAATCTCGCGTCCCGCTCGGTGACCCTGACCTGGTCGGCGTCCACCGACAGCGGCGGTAGCGGGCTGGCCGGCTACGACGTCCGCGAGGTCCAGGTCAACAGCGACACGGTCGTCGTCAGGCCGGTCACCGGCACGACGCTGACCATCTCGACGCTGCTGCCGGCGACGTCGTACGAGTTCACCGTCGTGGCCCGCGACGGCGCGGGCAACACCTCGGCGGCCTCGCCGGTGCTCACCGTGACCACGCCGCCGACCGGCTCCACCGACACGACCGTGCCGAGCACGCCCGGCACGCCGGTCGCCTCGGCGGTCACCGCCACCGGGCTCACCCTGGCCTGGACACCGTCGACCGACAACGTGGGCGTCACCGGCTACCGGGTCTACCGCGAGGCCGGCGCGACCGACGCGCTCATCGGGTCGCCGACCGGCAGCACCCTCGCGGTGACCGGGCTGACCGCCTCCACGGCGTACCAGTTCTACGTGGTGGCCGTCGACGCGGCCGGCAACACCTCGGCGGCGTCCGCGCCGGTCGCGGTGACCACGGCGGCGCCGCCGGTCGGCGGCACCTGCTCGGTCGGGTACGCCACGACGGACTGGAACACCGGCTTCACCGCGACGGTGACGATCACCAACACCGGTACCGCCGCGATCAACGGCTGGGCACTGCGGTTCAGCTTCGCCAACGGGCAGGCCGTCAGCCAGGGATGGTCGGCGGCCGTCAGTCAGTCCGGGGCGGCGGTCACCGCGACGAACCTGTCCTACAACGGCACGATCGCGCCGGGCGCGTCGGTGAGCTTCGGCTTCAACGGCACGCACAGCGGCAGCAACCCGAAGCCGACCGCCTTCACCGTCAACAACACCACCTGCGCCGTCGCCTGAGCCTCGAGGTCCTGGGCAGTTACCGCGCCACGCGTGCGGTAACTGTCCAGGGCCGTACGCGGCAGGTCGTACCGGGATGACGTCGCCGACTCCGGTGGCGCGCGTCGGCCCCACACATTTCCGAAACTTTTCCGAAACCTCCGTCGTCCGGGCCGGACGCGTGATATGAACATCGATTGAGATAAATATCCAACCGAAACCGCTGGTCGTCCCCGCCTCGGCGGCCCGGGTGCAGGCCAGTAAGGAGGCAGAGATGACAATGACCCCATCCGATCATCGCGGCAGGATCCGGCGACGGCGGTCGCCCGTTTTCCGAGCGCTGCTCGCCGGCGCGTTCAGCGTCGTGACGGTGGCCGCCGTCGCGGTCATGATGCCCTCGGCGAACGCCGCCGCGAGCACCCTCGGCGCGGCCGCCGCGCAGTCGGGCCGGTACTTCGGCACCGCCATCGCGGCGGGCCGGCTCAGCAACTCGCAGTACAGCACGATCGCGGCACAAGAGTTCAACATGATCACGGCCGAGAACGAGATGAAGCCGGAGTCGACGCAGCCCCAGCGGGGCCAGTTCAACTTCAACTCCGGTGACCAGATCTACAACTGGGCGACCCAGCGTGGCCTGAAGGTGCGTGGGCACACCCTGGCCTGGCACGCGCAGCAGCCGGGGTGGATGCAGAGCCTGAGCGGCAGCAACCTGCGTCAGGCGATGATCGACCACATCAACGGCGTGATGGGCCACTACCGGGGCAAGCTCGCCGCGTGGGACGTGGTCAACGAGGCGTTCAACGAGGACGGCAGCCGCCGCAGCTCCAACCTTCAGGGCACCGGCAACGACTGGATCGAGGTGGCGTTCCGCACCGCGCGGGCGGCCGACCCGTCGGTCAAGCTCTGCTACAACGACTACAACATCGAGAACTGGTCGTACGGCAAGACGCAGGGCGTCTACCGCATGATCCAGGACTTCAAGTCCCGTGGCGTGCCGATCGACTGCGTCGGGTTGCAGACCCACTTCACCGGTGGCAGCTCGCTGCCGAGCAACTTCCAGACGACGCTGTCCAGCTTCGCCGCGCTCGGCGTGGACGTGGCGCTGACCGAGGTCGACGTCACCAACGCCTCCACCACCCAGTACGCCGGGCTGACCCAGGCGTGCCTGAACGTGCCGCGCTGCATCGGCATCACCGTCTGGGGCGTACGCGACAGCGACTCCTGGCGCTCCAACGAGAGCCCGCTGCTCTTCGACGGCAACGGCAACAAGAAGGCCGCCTACAACTCCGTCCTCAACGCGCTCAACGCGGCCCCGCCGACCTCCAGCCCGACCGCGAGCCCGACGGTGAGCCCAACCGTGAGCCCGACGGTGAGTCCGACCACGACCCCGCCGCCGAGCGGTGGCGCCGGCCGGATCGTCGGAGTGCAGTCGGGCCGGTGCATCGACGTGCCCAACGCCACGCAGACCAACGGCACCCGGGTCCAGCTCTACGACTGCCACAGTCAGTCGAACCAGCAGTGGACGTACACCAGTGGCAAGCAGTTGCGGGTCTACGGCAGCAAGTGCCTGGACGCGAACGGCGCGGGTACCGCGAACGGCACCGGAATCATCATCTGGGACTGCAACAGCGGGGCCAACCAGCAGTGGAACATCAACTCCAACGGCACCATCAGCGGCGTGCAGTCCGGTCGGTGCCTGGACGTCTGGGGCACCGGCAACGGCCAGCAGGTCCAGCTGTACGACTGCCACGGGCAGACCAACCAGCAGTGGCGGACCGACTTCGGAAGCGGCACCACGCCGACCCCCACCACGCCGGCCCCCACCACGCCGCCGCCAACCACCACGCCGCCGCCGAACAGCGGCTGCGCGCTCCCGTCGACCTACCGGTGGTCGTCGACCGGCGCGCTGACGAGCCCGAAGAACGGCTGGCTCTCGCTCAAGGACTTCACCAACGTGGTCTACAACGGCCAGCACCTGGTCTACGGGTCGTACGTCAACAGCAGCGGCCAGTACAGCTCGATGAACTTCGGCACGTTCACCAACTGGTCCGACATGGCCTCGGCCAGCCAGAACGGAATGAGCCAGGGCACCGTGGCGCCCACGCTGCTGTACTTCGCCCCCAAGAACATCTGGGTGCTGGCGTACCAGTGGGGACCGACCTCGTTCAGCTACAAGACGTCGAGCGACCCGACGAACGCCAACGGCTGGTCCTCGGCGCAGACGCTGTCCACCGCCACCCTCTCGGACGCACCGTACGGTGTGATCGACCAGACCCTCATCGGCGACGACCAGAACATGTACCTGTTCTTCGCCGGGGACAACGGCAAGATCTACCGGTCGAGCATGCCGTTGGGGAACTTCCCGGGCAGCTTCGGCTCGACCTACACGACGATCATGACCGACTCGTCCAACAACCTGTTCGAGGGCGTCGAGGTCTACAAGGTGGCGGGCCAGAACCAGTACCTGATGCTCGTCGAGGCGATCGGAAGCCAGGGGCAGCGCTACTTCCGGTCGTTCACGTCCACCAGCCTGGGCGGATCGTGGACCCCGCAGGCCGCCACCGAGAGCAACCCGTTCGCCGGCAAGGCCAACAGCGGCGCCACGTGGACCAACGACATCAGCCACGGTGACCTGGTCCGCACCAACCCCGACCAGACCAAGACCGTCGACGCCTGCAACCTGCAGTTGCTGTACCAGGGCAAGGACCCCAACGCGAGCGGCGACTACAACCGGCTGCCGTGGCGGCCGGGTGTACTGACCCTCCAGCGCTAGGCGTCACTTGATCGGTAACGAACCAGGGCGTGCCCGGCACCGTGCGGTGTCGGGCACGCCCGTCCGATCTCAGTCGGTGAGGTCGTCCGCGAGCAGGTCCATCAGCAGGGCATCGTGCCAGCGGCCGTCCTCGCCGCGTTCGTAGCGGCGCATGATGCCCACCGGGCGGAAGCCCACCTTCGCGTACGCCCGGATGGCCGCGCTGTTCGCCGCCGCCGGGTCGATGGTGAACCGGTGGTGGCCGTACTCGTCGATCAGGTGCCGGGCCAGGGTGCGGATGGCGTCTCCGCCGAGGCCCCCGCCACGGGACTCCGGATCGAGGAACACGTCCAGGCTGGCGTGTCGGTAGTCCGGGTCGGACTCGGCGTACCACTGGATCGCGCCGATGACCCGGCCGTCGTGCTCGATGGCGTACAGCGTCAGGTCGTCGTCACCGAGGTCGGCGTGGACCGCGTCGGCCAGGTTGTCACCGCCGCGCCACCACCGGCGTACCTCGGGGTGCGCCCGGATGGCCGCGAGGGCCGGCACGTCCGCGACCGTCGCCGGTCGCAGGGTCACCGCCCGCCCGCGCAGCATCGGCTCAGCCCCGGATCTCGCCGTGCTCGACGCAGACCGCCGACCAGCCGACCGGCAGGACCTGCACCTTCATCCGGCGTCGACAGCGCGAGCAGTAGCGCGGCGGCTCCAACTGCCGGGCAGCCGCGCAGCCCGGGTGGGGGCCGTCGGCCGCCGCCTCGCCGCACCTGTCGCACCAGGGCACGGCCGCCGACGCCGGGCCGCCGCTGCGGGTCGGTTCGGCGTCGGAGGTCGTCGTCATGGTCGTCACAGCGTGGCGGAGAGGGCCTTGACCGGCATCTTCAGCTCGTCCAGCAGGTCGAGGTCGGCGGTCGCCGGCCGGCCCAGCGTGGTCAGGTAGTTGCCGACGATCACCGCGTTGATGCCGCCGAGCAGACCGTCGCGGGTGCCCAGGTCACCGAGGGTGATCTCGCGGCCGCCCGCGTACCGCAGGATGGTGCGCGGCATGGCCAGCCGGAACGCCGCGATCGCCCGCAGCGCGTCCTTGCCCTCGACCACCGGGCGGTCACCGAGGGGCGTGCCGGGGCGGGGGTTGAGGAAGTTGAGCGGCACCTCGTGCGGGGCCAGCTCGGCGAGCTGCGCGGCGAACTCGGCCCGCTGCTCGACGGTCTCGCCGAGGCCGAGGATGCCGCCGCAGCACACCTCCATGCCGGAGTCGCGGACCATCCGCAGCGTCTCCCACCGCTCCTCCCACGAGTGCGTGGTGACCACGTTCGGGAAGTACGACCGGCAGGTCTCCAGGTTGTGGTTGTAGCGGTGCACGCCCATGTCGACGAGGTCGTCGACCTGCTCCTGGCTGAGCATGCCCAGCGAAGCGGCGACCTGGATGTCGACCTCGGCCTTGATGGCGGCGACACCCTCGCGCATCTGCTTCATGAGCCGCGCGTCCGGGCCGCGCACGGCGGCCACGATGCAGAACTCCGTGGCTCCGGTCTTCGCGGTCTGCTTCGCGGCCTCGACCAGCGACGGGATGTCCAGCCAGACCGAGCGCACCGGGGAGGTGAACAGGCCCGACTGGGAGCAGAAGTGGCAGTCCTCCGGGCAGCCGCCGGTCTTCAGCGAGACGATGCCCTCGACCTCGACCTCGGGGCCGCACCACCGCATCCGTACCTCGTGCGCGAGTTGCAGGGCGGCGGGCAGGTGCTCGTCGGGCAGGTTGAGCACGGCGAGGACGCCGGCCTGGTCGAGGCCGACGCCGTCACCCAGGACCTGGGTGCGGGCCTGGTCGAGGATCTCTGGCATGGCTCGTACCCTACAAGGCCCCGGACCGGCCGGGTATGACCTGCCGCCGGGGTCGACGCGAGCCGGCGGGGTCGGCCCGATCGCGGGCCGCGCGCGCCGGGCGACGCGTCGCCTGCGTATCAACCATCCGTGATGGTGTCATGACTTTGCGTGGTGGTCGGTCTCGCTGCGGCTGTGTTCGCTGCCGCCGTGCCTCGCGTACCGAATGGATTCGTCTCCTCGGTGGTCGCGGGTGGTAATTTCGCCCGGCGGACGTCGGCGTGACCGGCGCGGACGGCGGTGAAGGGGTGACGGTGGCGGACTGGCTGGCGGCGCTCGATCGTCGCGCGCAGTTGAGGGCGAAGGCCGGGTTGACCCGGCGGCTGCACCCACGTCCCGCCGACGACCGGATGACCGACCTCGCCGGCAACGACTACCTCGGCCTGGCCACCCACCCGGAGGTCACGGCCGCGGCCACGGCGGCACTGTCCGCGTACGGGCTGGGCGCGACCGGTTCGCGTCTGGTACGCGGCTCGACCGACGCGCACCACGCCCTGGAGGACGACCTGGCGCAGTGGCTGGGCACCGACCGGGCGCTCGTCTTCTCCTCCGGCTACCTGGCGAACCTGGGCGCGTTGCGGGCTCTCGTGCAGCCCCGGACCCTGCTCGTCTCCGACGCGCACAACCACGCGTCGCTGATCGACGGCTGCCGGATCTCGGGCGCCGAGACGGTGGTCAGCGCGCACGCCGACGTGACGGCGGTGGCCGCGGCCCTGGCCGTGGCGCCGGGACGCCCGGCGGTGGTGGTCACCGAGTCGGTCTTCTCGGTCGACGGCGACCTCGCACCGCTGGCCGAGTTGCACGCGGTGGCCCGCCGCTACGGCGCGCTGCTGCTGGTCGACGACGCGCACGCGCTCGGCGTGACCGGTCCGTCCGGAGCGGGCGCGGTGGCCGCCGCCGGTCTGGCCGGCGAGCCGGACGTGGTGGTCACCGCCACCCTGTCCAAGGCGCTCGGCGGTGCGGGTGGGGTCGTCGCCGGTCCGGCCGAGTTCGTCCGGCACCTGGTCGAGACCGGCCGTACGTTCATCTTCGACACCGCGCTGCCGCCGGCCGTGGCGGCCGGGGTGCACGCCGCGCTGGGGCTGGCCCGAGCCGGTGACGACCTGCGCGCCGAGGTCGCCGACCGGGTGGCGCTGGCGGTCGGTCGACTGCGCGCGGCCGGGCTGACCGTCTCCGCGCCGGACGCGGCGGTGATCTCGGTGGCGGCGCCCGGTCCGGAGGCCGCGACGGCCTGGGCGGCCGACTGCCGGGACCGGGGCGTGGCGGTGGGGTGCTTCCGGCCCCCGTCGACCCCGGACACCCGCTCCCGGCTGCGCCTCACGATCAGCGCGGGGGTGCCGCGAGAGGACTTCGAGAGGGCGCTGGACGTCATCGTGGACTGTGCGCCATGACTGATTCGGCGTGGGAGGGGCCGGTGCTGGTCACCGGCACCGACACCGAGGTGGGCAAGACGGTGGTCACGGCGGCGATCGCGGCGGCCGCGCAGGCCGCCGGCCTGCGGGTGGCGGTGGTCAAACCGGGCCAGACCGGCACGGCCGGCGGTGAGCCGGGTGACGTGGACGCGGTCAACCGGCTGGCGGCCCCGCTGACCGGGCGTACCCTGGCGAGCTATCCGGACCCGCTCGCGCCGCTGGCCGCTGCCCGGGTCGCGGACCTGCCCCCGTTGGAGCTGTACACGGCGGTGGACGCCGTCCGCGCGGAGGCGGACAAGCACGACCTGGTCCTCGTCGAGGGGGCCGGCGGTCTGCTGGTGCCGATGGGGCTGCGCCCGTCCGGTGAGCCGTGGACGATGGCCGACCTGGCGGTGTCCCTCGGCGCGCCCGCGGTCGTGGTCGCCCGGGCCGGGCTGGGCACGCTCAACCACACGGCGTTGACCCTGGAGGCGCTGGACCGTCGGGCGGTACCGGCCGGCGTGGTGATCGGGGCCTGGCCGGCGTCGCCGGAGCTGGTGCACTGGACGAACCTGACCGACCTGGTGCCGAACCTGCTGGGCGCGGTGCCGGCCGGCGCGGGCGCGATCGACCCGGGGGTGTTCCGGCGGTCGGCGCCGGGGTGGCTCACTCCGGCGCTGCACGGGGTACTCGACGACTGGCGCGTCTGGGCCGAGGAGAGCAGCTGAACACCTGACTTTCGTCGGTGTCCGGGCAGGTCGTGCGTGGGTAGCGTGGCCGCCGTGAGGATCCTGGAGCCGTCGGCGCCCGGGGCGCCCCGGTGGCGGCGTCCACTGCGGGACGTGTCGCTCTGGGCGCTGGTGGCCGCGCCGATCGCGGCCGCGCGGGTGACTCCGCCGTACCCGCGTTTCGGTGTGGCGCTGTTGCTCGGCTCGCTGGCGCTGCTCGCGGTCGCCGTCGCGTCGGCGCGACGGTGGCCGCTGGTGGGGCTGCTCCTGGTGGTGCTCGGTTCGCTGGTAGACGGCAACTTCGTCTTCGCCATCCCGGTGTTCAGCTATCTGAGCGGCCGGCGCAGCGCGACGGCGACGCCGGCGGCCGTGCTGTTCGGGGTGATCGCCCTCGGCGGCACGGTGCTGAACCTCGGGTTGCTCGGCACCGGGGCGGCGACCTGGTTCCTGTTGGCGTCGGTGCTGCTGTTCGGCGGGGTGTTCCCGTGGCTGGTGGGTCGCTACCGCCGGCAGCAGCAGGCGCTGACCGACGCCGGCCGCCGGCACGTCGAGGCGGTGGCGCGCGAGCGGCGTGGCGTAGCGGAGCGGATCCGGCTTCGCGAGCGGGCGCGGATCGCCGAGGAGATGCACGATTCGCTCGGTCACGATCTCAGTCTCATCGCGGTGCGGGCCGCCACGTTGGAGCTGGCCGACGACCTCGCTCCGGCCCACCGGGCGGCCGTGGGGGAGCTGCGGGCCAGCGTGGCGGCGGCGACCGAACGGCTGCACGACATCATCGGGGTGCTGCGGGAGGAGGGCGGCCCGGCCGCTGTCCGGCCGGTGGGGGAGACCGTCGTGGACCTCGTGACCGGGGCCCGTGAGGCCGGGATGGCGGTACGGCTGGACGCGCCGCCGGACACCGTGCGACTGCCCGGCATGACCGGGGCCGCCGCCCACCAGGTGGTGCGGGAGGCGCTCACCAACGCGGCCCGGTACGCCCCGGGCGCCCCGGTGACGGTGACCCTGGCGTCCGACGTGGACGAGGTCGAGGTGCGGGTGCGCAACGCCCCGCCGCCGGCCGGTCCGCTGCCCCGGCCGGCCTCCTCGGGTAGTGGCCTGGTCGCCCTCGCCGAGCGGGTACGCCTGGCCGGCGGCGTCCTGGACGCCGGTCCGTCCCCGGACGGCGGGTTCGCGGTGCGGGCCCGGCTGCCGCTGTCCGCCGAACCGGGGTTGCCGGCGGCGGTCGGCGCCGAACGTGGCGGGGAGGTCGACGACGCCCCCGCGACCGGCGAAGACCCGGAACGACCGGCCGACGCCGAACGCCGGCTGCGCGAGGCCCGTCGCCGGGCTCGACGGAGCCTGCTGACGGCGCTCGCGGCTCCGGCCGGCTTCGGGCTGGCCCTGTCGCTGGTCTACTACCCGTTCGCCACGGCCGGCACGGTGCTCGACGAGTCGACGTACGACCAGATGCGGCCCGGGACGGCGCGGGCCGACCTGCCCGGGCTGCCGCGCCGGCAGCTCGCCCCGCCGCTCGGTGTCGCGGAGCCGGGCTGCGAGTACTACACCGACGGCAACTTCCCCCTCGCCGAGGCGACGTGGCGGCTCTGCTTCACCGACGGCCGACTGGTCAGCAAGGAGCGCATCGCGTAGTGGACACCGACACGGTCCCGACCGCGCCCGTCCGGGTGGTCCTGGCCGACGACGAGGCGATGATCCGGGCCGGGGTCCGGGCCATCCTCGCGACCGATCCGGGTATCGAGGTCGTCGCCGAGGCCGCCGACGGGCGGGCGGCGGTGGAGCTGGTACGCGCGCACCGGCCACGGGTGGCGTTGCTGGACATCCGGATGCCCCGCCTGGACGGCCTGGCCGCGGCGGCCGAGATCCACCGGTTGGCGCCGGCCACGGCGACGGTCATGCTGACCACCTTCGGTGAGGACGACCACGTGGCCCGGGCGCTCGGGCACGGCGCGAGCGGGTTCCTGCTCAAGGCCGGCGATCCACGGGAGTTGATCGCTGGGGTGCACGCGGTCGCCGAGGGCGGGGCGTACCTGTCGCCGCGGGTGGCACGTCGGGTGATCGAGCTGGGCGCGGGGCGGTTGGCGCGCCGGCCCGCCGCACGGGATCGGACGGCCGGGCTGACCGAACGGGAACGCGAGGTGTTGGCGCTGGTCGGCGCGGGTCTGTCCAACGCGGAGATCGCTCGCCGGCTGCATCTGGTGGAGGGCACCGTGAAGAGCTATCTGACGAGCATCTTCACCCGGCTGGAGGTGCGCAACCGGGTGCAGGCGGCGATCCTCGCGTACGAAGCGGGGCTGGTCGAGCGGTGAGCGGGGGCCGGGAGAGCCCCCGCTCACCGCCTCAGGCGTCGCGACGGCGGAGCATGGCGCGGCCGAGCAGCAGCGCGGCGCCCGCCCATCCGGCGAGCAGCAGCAACCCGACCACACCGGGGTACGGGTCGGTGTCCCCGGCGAGGAAGTGCGCGCCGGCCACTCCGGGAAACACGTCGGCGATCCGGTTCAGGACGGTGATGTCCGGTTCCTGTAGCGACAGCGGCACGATCATCAGGGTGGCGAAGAGCACGACGATCGTGAGGACCGCGCTGCGCAGTGCCGCGCCGAGGCCGAGCGCGAGGACCCCGACCAGGGCCAAATAGGTCGCCATCGCGACGATGTCGCCGATCGTGTCGGCGATGGGCGCGCTGCCCCAGTCGCCGAGCACCGGGCGGGCGACGAGGGCGCCGACACCGCCGAGCAGCAGCCCGACGGCGAAGGTGACGACGCCCGCCACGACGGCCTTGGCCAGCAGCACCCGACCACGTGCCGGGGTGCACTGGAGGGTCGTCCGGATGGTGCCGCTGGTGAACTCCGTGGTGATGGCGAGCAGACCCA
The DNA here is from genome assembly GCF_050942905.1 of Micromonospora sp. CA-246542. Taxonomy (NCBI): domain Bacteria; kingdom Bacillati; phylum Actinomycetota; class Actinomycetes; order Micromonosporales; family Micromonosporaceae; genus Micromonospora; species Micromonospora sp. CA-246542. The sequence continues at coordinate 1,857,422 of NZ_CP192040.1, forward strand.
CCGCCAGTACGGCGTACTGGGTCAGCTCGATCGCGTCGATCAGCACGGTGCCGACGGTGACGATGCCGGCGTCGTCGGCGGGGTCGTCGTTGGTGTTGGAGTTGGCCGCGTAGATGGCCAGCTGTCCGGCGCTCGCGGCCATCACGAGCAGCCCGGCCAGCAGCGTCCACCAGGTGCTGCGTACCGAGAACAGCTTGGTCCACTCGGCGGCCAGCGCACCGCGGAAGGCGGCCGGCGCGCTGATCTTCGGCGCGGCGGTGGGGCGGCTGCCCACCACGGTCCGCGTGCTCATCGGGCCTCGCCTCCGGTCGGGCCGCCGGCGTACTCGACGCTGTCGGCGGTCAACTCCATGAACGCCTGCTCCAGCGACGCGCCGTGCGGGCTCAGCTCGTGCAACCGCACCCCCAGCTCGTACGCCAGATCGCCGATCCGCTCCACGGTGCTGCCGCTGACGGTCAGCTCGTCCGGTCCGGCCTCCTCGACGGTGCCGCCCGTCGCGGCGAGACGTGCGGCGAGGGTGGCGAGCCCTTCGCGGTGCGGGCTGCGGACCCGTACGACGACCGCGCTGCTCGCGATCACGTCGCCGACCGGGGCGTCGGCGAGCAGCCGTCCCCGGCCGATCACGACGAGTTGGTCGGCGGTGAGCTGCATCTCGCTCATCAGGTGACTGGAGACGAAGACCGTCCGGCCCTCGTCGGCGAGCGAGCGCATGAGCTGACGTACCCAGCGCACCCCGTCCGGGTCGAGGCCGTTCACCGGCTCGTCGAACATCAGCACGGGCGGATCGCCGAGCAGCGCTCCGGCGATGCCGAGCCGCTGTCCCATGCCGAGGGAGAGGGCGCGTCCTGGCTTGCCGGCGGCACGCGCGTCCAGCCCCACGGTGTCGAGCACCTCGTCGACGCGGCGGGTGGGAATGCCGTTGCTGCGCGCCATGGCCAGCAGGTGCGCCCGCCCGGACCGGGTCGGGTGGATGGCCCGGGCGTCGAGCAGGGCGCCCACCTCGTGCAACGGTCGTCGCAGCTCCCGGTACGACCGTCCGGCGATGAGCGCCTGCCCGGCGGTGGGCCGGTCCAGGCCCAGGATCATCCGCATGGTGGTGGACTTGCCGGCGCCGTTGGGGCCGAGAAAGCCGGTGACGCGGCCGGGCGCGATGTCGACGGTCAGGGCGTCGACCGCGACGGCCGACCCGAACCGTTTCGTCAACCCACATAATGTGATCATGAGTTGACGCTAGGCTTCGGCCGCCTCGGCTCGCCGCGCCCGAACGGCACCCACCAGCACTGACTTTCGTCAGGTCGCCCGGGTCAGCGGATGTAGTCCTCCAGCAGCGCCGGGGTGAGTCCGGCCCGGTGGATGGCCTTCAACGCCGCCAGGAGGTCGTCCATCAGCGCCGGCCGGAAGTGCATCAGCAGCACGTCGCCGGGCTGGACCACCTTGTCTGGGGTCTGATACCGCACCTTGCCCTCGTGGACCGTCTCCGACCAGTGCAGGACCGCCTTCGCGCCGCAGTCCCGCGCGGCCCGGAGCGTGGTGCTGTCGTACTCGCCGAACGGTGGGCGGAACAGGGTCGCCCGCTGGCCGAACAGCGTCTGAAGTTTGTCCGCCGATCCGCAGATCTCCCGCTTCTGGTAGTCGTACGAGCGGCCGGCCAGCGAGTTGTGCCGGATGGTGTGGTTCTCGACGACCCCACCGGCGATCTGGATCTGGCGGAAGTAGACGTCGTGCTCCTCGGCGGCCGGTGAGTTCAGGAACAGGGTGACCGGGATGTGCGCGCGGGCGATGAAGTCGGGCACCGCCGGCGGGCGGGCCAACCCGCCGTCGTCGATGGTGATGAAGGCGACCTTCTGGTCGGTCGGCACGCGGTGCCAGAACGGGATCGGACCGGTCACCGGCAGCGGCACCGGTTGCGGTAGCGGCGCTGCGGGAAAGGTGGGTGCCTGCGACACGTACCAGTCGAGGGTCCCGCGTGCCGGCGGGGCGGTCGGCGACGGTGAGACCGACGGGGACGGCGTGGCGGACAGGACCGGTACGGCCGACGGGCTCGGCTGGGCGGCGATCTGCCGGGCGTGGAACGCGGGTCCGGCTGCGCAGGCACTCAGCGCCAGCAGGGCCAGAAGCGTTGTGGCGGCGATGATCCGACGGGTGGGGGTGGCGGACACGCCCGGAAACATACCGGGCGGTTGTCAGGATCCGGTCAGCCCGGGACCCCCGATTGCGCCTCGGACCACGAAGGCGTCCGGCATCCGGAAGGTGAGATTGTCCGGGCACCACGGCGGACGGATCACCGTCACCCCGTCCAGCAGCGGCGCGGCCTCGGCCACCACGACGGCCGCCTCCATCCGGGCCAGGACGTCGCCGACGCACCGGTGCGCCCCCGCCCCGAACGCCAGGTGCCGCCGCGACCCGCGCTGGCCGGGAACGAAATCGTCCGGCGCGTCGACGACCGCCGGGTCGCGACCGGCGCGGGCCAGCCACAGCACGATGCTGGTGCCCGCCGGCACCGCCGTGTCGCCGAGAACGCCGTCCGCCGCGGCCACCCGCCGCCAGGTGACGATGGGCGGTTCGAGGCGCAGCCCCTCCTCGACGACGTCGGCCACCGCGACGTCACCGGCGCGCAGCGCGGCGCGTACCGCCGGTTCGCCGGCCAGCCGGTGCAGCAGCAGGGTGAGGAACTGCGAGGTGGTCTCCTGTCCGGCGACCAGCAGGAAGAAGAGCGCGCCGACCACCACGTCGGGCGGATGCCCGGCGGCGCGCAGCTCGGCGGCCAGGCCGCCGCCGGTGGCCGCGAACTCCCGCAGTACGTGGTGGAAGCGGCCCACCTCGGCGGCGAGCGCCACCTGCCGATCGTCGTCCAGTGGCGCCCAGAACAGCTCCAGCGCCGCCCGGGCGAACTCCTTGACCGCGCCGACCGGCGCGTCCGGCAGGTCGACCAGCCGGGCCAGCACCAGCAGGGGCAGGTCGGCGGCGAGGTCCGCGTACAGGTCGACCGACGCGCCGGCGTCGAGGGTGGCCCGCAGCCGGGCCACCCGCTCCCGGACCAGGGCCGTGAGCCAGGGGCGCTGCGCGGCGACCTTCGCGGGGTGCAGCGCGTCCGCCACGATGCCCCGGATCTGCGGATGGCTGACGCCGGAGTTGTTCGCCAGGGTCGGCGGCAGCCGGAACCGGTGCCCGGCGAGCACCCGCAGCGCGGTCACCGGCATCGGGGTCACCGCGTCCAGGGCGTTGTCCGGTCGGTAGCGCTCCGGGTCGGCGAGGACCTGGCGGACCAGCGCGTGGCGGGTGACGACGAGGTGGCGTACACCGACGTGGTCGGTCACCTCGGCGACGTCCGGCCAGGGTGCCTCGACCGCGGACGCCCAGCCGGAGAAGAGCACGCCGACACGCTAGCCGGCGGCTCCGGGAAGGCCCGGGCGCAACCGCCAGACGGTGGTGCGCTTCACCCGTACGCTCTCCAGGGCCTCCGGCACCGGCACGTCGTAGCTGGCCAGCTCGTCGAAGCGGTCCCGGGGTAGGAACGCCCGGCCGGGGTCTCCGACCAGCGCCGGCGCCCCGGCCCGGGTGGCGCGTAGCAGGAACCGCAGTACCCGTCGGGCCATCGCGTCGCTGTAGAAGACGTCCCCGGCGAGCACCACCTCGGCGTCGCCCGCGTCACCGTCGAGGATGTCGGCGAACTCAGCGTCGACGCGTACCCCGTTGGCTTCGGCATTGAGCGCGACGGCCGCGACCGCCAGTTCGTCGACCTCGACGGCGCGCACGGACGCCGCGCCGGCCCGGGCGGCGGCGATGGCCACCAGGCCGGAGCCGGAGGCGAGGTCGAGCACCCGCCGGCCGGCGACCAGCTCCGGATGGTCGGTGACATAGCGGGCCAGCGCCTGCCCGCCGGCCCACGCGAAGGCCCAGAACGGCGGCGGCCGGTCGCTGGAGAACTGGCCCTCGGTCAACTCCCAGAGCCCGATCGGCTCGTCCGCCTGGTGCAGGCGCACCTCGGGGACGAAGGGGACCGGGGTCAGCCGGGCGTGCAGCCGGACGAACGTGCTGGAGAGCTCGGACACCCGCCCGATTGTTCCAGCGACCCGACGCCCGGCGTGTCGCGGGGGAGGGGTGACCGGTTCACCACTGTCGGTGAAAACACGACCTCTGCTTGTCGTCCGGTGCGAACACACCCGTCTGTCGACGGCGCTGTCCCGCTCCTAGCGTTGCGAGGTGGAGACGACCGAACGGAGCGAGGTGGTGGTGATCGTGTGGCGGTACGCGCTGCGGCTCGGGGCGTTGGTGGCCGGCAGCGCCGGGGTGGTGCTCACCCTGGCGGCGCCGGCGCAGGCGGCGTTCGCCACCGAGATGGGCGGCCTGCCGGCCCGGTTCACCGCCGGCGACCAGGTGCGCACGATCTCCGCGGTGGTCTCGCAGACGGACCGGCGTGGCGGGTGCGCGAAGGTGCGCTGGTCGATGGTGCTCCGGGTGCAGGGCATCCGGCTCGACCAGGTGAAGATGGACCGGGTGGAGGAGAACGGCGACTTCCCGGTGGAGATCCGGACCGAGGGTGACGTGGCTCGGTTGACCGACCGGCAACTCGACCCGGGCACCCTCTGCCCGGGCCGTACGGTGACCGCCCGCTACCGGGTGGCCTTCGCCGAGGACGTCACGCAGGGGCGGGTCACCCTCGCCGCCGAGGCGTACGACGCCAACCTGCGCCTCTTGGCCCGCCAGACCGCCACCCGATCGGTGGTGGGAGCGGGCGGCGCCGCCTCCCGTACGCCGACGCCGAGCCCGACCCCGGCGCAGCCGAGCGACCCACCGAGCGAACCGGCGCAGGAGGAGAGCACCCAGGCCGAGGAACCGGTCGCGGAGCAGCCGGTCGACGCGGCGCCACCGTCGGCCGGCCGGCCGGTCGCGCAGACCGGCGGGTTCGGTGTCGTGCAGGCGGCGTTCCTGCTCGGCGGGTTGCTGCTCTCGCTCGGGGTGGGCCTGCTGCTGCGACTGCGCCACCTGACCCGCGCCGCGAAGGACGAGGCCGAGGACCCGCCGGTGGACCGGCTCTGGGAGCGGCCCGCGCCGACCGGACGCTGGTACCCGGCACGCCGCTGATCGGGGGTTGTCGGGGCCGGCGGTTCCCCGCCGGCCCCGACGGTGTCACTTCGCGAACGCCTGGAACTCGGCGATCCTGACCTGGGCACGGGACGGGCTGGCCGTGGCGCAGTCCGTCGTCGTGGCCGGGTCGTCGTCCTGCTCACCGGCGTACTGCGGGCCGCCGGTGCACTGGCTGGCCAGCACCTCCAACCGCAGGTGGGTGGCGACGGTGGTCGGCACCGCGAACGTGCGCAGGTTGATGTCGCGGCTGTACGCCCGGTACGCCCCGCCGGGGAACGCGTCGGCGGCGCTGGTGTAGATGCGCCGCCAACGCGCCGGGTCGGCGCAGTCGGTGGTGGTCGCGTCACAGGCGGACACGGCGAACGAGCGCAGCGCGCTGAGCGCGTTCTGACTGCCCGTGTCCGCGTCCCCGACGATCGCGGGTCGCAGCATCGCGCTGACGTTCACGCGCTTGACCACCTGCGGGGCGTCACCGGCCAGCGCCACGGTGAGCTGCCTGCCGGCCACCCCGTCCAGCGAGGCCCAGTTCGTCGCCTCGGTGTCGTCGGCGGCCCGGTCCAGGTTGACCCCGTCACCGCTGATCGTCGCGCCGGACGCCGTGGACGCGAGATTGCGGCTCATCCGCAGGTCCACGTAGCCAGCCTTGCCGGCGTCGGCGACCACGCTGAGCCGCTGATGCCCGAAGCCGGGCGCGACGGCCAGCAGGTCGTACGTGCCGGCGACCATCTCCACCGTGTCCGGGATCGGCGTCGCCGGGTCGGTGTCGGCGATCGGTACGGCCCGCGCCTCGTACGCCCCGACGTACACCCGGATCGGCGCGTCGGCGCTGTCCCCACGGGGGCGCAGGGTGAGTGTCGCGTTGCCGCCCCGCGGCGAGGCGAAGCTCGGCGTCGGGTCGGTGTCGGCGGCGCCGTTGGTGGCGGCGTCCCGGCCCATCCCGGAGCGGGCGAACTCGGCCCAGATCAGGTCCTGGTTCGCGCCGCCGAAGCGCAGCAGGTCGGCGGTGAGCATGTTGTCCCGCATGTCCAGCATGCTGACCTGGCTGGCCGCCTGGAGCAGGAACGAGTCGAAGACCAGTTGCGACCAGCGCCGGTTGCCCGGGCACTTGTCGGCGGGCACCGTGCCCTGCGCGCACTCCCGCTGCCGCTGCGGGGTGCCCAGGCCGTACCGCTTGACCAGCGCGGCACGTACCCGGTAGTTGGTCGCGCCCCAGATCTCCCCGTCGGCGTGCACGGCCGGGCCGGCGGTGTTGTAGCCGATGTCGGAGTAGTTCAGCGGGCTGCGGCTCAGGTCGTAGTTGCGGATGCCGCTGACCAGGTTGCCGGTGACGTAGCCGCCGGTGACGAAGGGCGTCTCCCCGGGAGCGCGCAGGCCGTTCTGGTAGAGGTATTCCGCGGCCATCAGGTCGCCCCACGACTCGCCCATCGCGCCGCCCTGGTGGCCGCTGATCCCGCTGTCCGGGCCGGCGATCATCCGGTTGGTGATGGCATGGGTGTACTCGTGACCGATCACCGTCATGTCGTAGTCGCCGTCCACGCACGGCGGGTACGGGCCACCGGCCTGCGGCTGCCACAGGTACATGTTGGTGGTCGGCGGCAGACCGTCGCGTGGGGTGCCCTGGTTGGCGTTGTTGCGGTTGCCGGTCAGCGCGCCCTGCTGGGCGCGGCCCTGCTCGGCGTCGCCGCCGAGTCCGGACGGGGTGAGGTTGACGGCCTGGAGGTTCCACGCCGACTCGGTGAAGCCGAGCTGGTACGCCCAGTCGTGCATGCGGTTGTGCATGACGAACAGGTTCGCGATCGCCGCGTCCGCGTCGTTGCGCTGCGTGGACGTGAACACCTCCGGGTTGCACCTCGCCTGGTGCCACTGGTCGGTGAACGGGTACTCGTAGCGGCGCTCCGGGCTGGGTGTGGCCGGCACGACCGGGGTGTTGTTGCCCCAGGAGAGCACGGTGTTGGCCGAGTTGCCGCGCGAGGTGAAGGTGGGTGTGCCGGTGGCCGCGTCGACGTCCCACGGCTGCCCGGTGGCCGGGTCACGGAACGCCGCCTGGCAGTCGGGGGCCGGGTCGCCGCACCAGCGGACCCGGGGGTCCTGGCCGGCGGCGAGGTCGCGGGGCGGGGTGGCTGGGAAGACCGCCCAGCTCGGGTTGTCCGAGTCGAAGTCGACGAGGTCCTCGCGGACCAGCACCGTGCCCGTGCTGCCGTCCACGTAGCTGGTGAACGCCACCGGGTGGTCGGCGTCCGCGCCGATCATGGTCACCTCGTAGGCGGCCCGAGGTCCGTCCAGTGGGGTGGGCACGGCCACGGCCCGCACGGTGTGGCTGGCCACGGCCGTCGGACTCAGCCCGGCGTCGGCGAGCGCGTCGGCGTACGCCTGCTCGGCGGTGCGGGTCGCGGGGGCGGGTGCGCGGGTGTCCCGGGCCAGGGAGGAGTTGACGGCGAGCACCGAGCCGCCGTTCACCGCGAGCGTGACCAGGCCGTCGTGACCGGCCGGCAGGTCGCCGAAGCGTTGCCGCAGCGTCACCACCGTGCCGCTGCCGATCGGCCGGACCAGCACCCGGTCCAGGTCGGCGACCGTCGCGGCGTCCATGCCGTACAGGTCGCGGTTGGCGGTCAGATAGGCGCGCGCGGCGGCCTCCGGGTCCGCGGGCAGTCCGCTGGCGAGGGGGTACGACCGGGCCCGAGCGCCTGGGGGTGCCGAGCCGGTTCCACCGCGCGTCGGGGTCCGCGGCGCGGGCCAGCCCGCGCTGGCGGGCGTCGGGTGCCGCCGTACCGGTGCGGTTGTCGAGGTCGGCGGGCTGGTGCCCCTCGGCGAACGGCCCGGACGTGCGCTCGGCGGGGGCGGCGGCGGGTGCGGCGTTGCTCGTGCCGGTGGGTAGCAGCGCGGCGAGGGTCGCCGTCGTCGCCAGGACGGCGATGAGCCGGCGTCGACGCCGGCTCATCGGGGGTGACCACTCCGGTTGTGGCACGGGACCTCCTTGTGGGAGCGGGATGGCCGGCGGCTGCCGACCGGCGATGCGCGGTGACGCATGCGCATCTGTGGATATCAGCCGCCCGAGGAAGCGGCAAGGCCCCGGGCTGGTCGGCTCGCGAAATGATCGAGATCTGTCGACGGTGTCGGCGCTACCCTTCGCCGGCCTCGCGCTGTGGCGGAGCACCGGCGGCGCCTGGGCGTGGTGGCTCACCACGGTCGTCGTGTTCGGTCTGATCCCGGTGATCGACCTGTTCATCGGCGACGACCGGCGCAACCCTCCCGAGGAGGCGGTGCCCCGGCTGGCGGCCGGCGGCTACTACCGCTGGCTGACCTGCCTCTACCTGCCGGCGCAGTGCGCCGCCCTGGTGGTCTGCTGCGCGGTGGCGCGCGCGCCGGCCGCGTACGGGCACTTCCACGTCGAGCACACCGGTGGCCACCACGTACGGGTCGCCACCCCGGAGGATCCGGCCAGCCCGCGACTGGGGGAGAGCATCTGGGCGTTCTGGTGACGGCCCGGTCGTCGGGCGCGGTCGGGGTCGCGTCAGTTGCCGGGTGCCCAGTCGGGGTCGCGGCCGAAGGCGGCCAGCAGGTGATCCTGCTCGTCGGCGTCGGCGGGCACCCGCGCCGTGTCCCGGACCAGCTTGTCGCGTCGGTAGTCGTCGACCCGGCCGGCGAACCACTTGGCGCACACGTGCACCGCGTCCGGGTCGAACCGTGGGTCGGCGCCGATCGCCACCGCCAGGTCCCAGCCGTGGATCAGGTGTTCGGCGAGGAGCTGTCGGACGTACTCGGCGGCCGGGGTCGGGCCGGACGACAGGTGCACGGTGCGGTCGATCGTGCCGGGGTGGGTGACGGCGATCTCGGCCTGCGCGGCCGCCTCCCGGGCCATCGTGAGCGGGTCGGCGCCGAGCTGGTCCCCGTCGAAGCGGCCGCCGACCTCGTCGATGGTGCGACCGGCGAGCAGTGGGACGCTCCACCGGTCCTCGCCGACGACGTGGTTGACCAGGGTCCGGACGTCCCAGTCGGGGCAGGGTGTCTCCTCCGACCACTGATCGGGCCCGATCTGGTCCACCCGGTCGACAAACTCGGCCAGGCTCCGGCGGTACGCGTCCAGCAGATCCATGCCGTCGATTGTTCCGTTCGGCACGCCGGCCCGAGCCGTTTTGCCCGGCCTGGCGTACGGCGCGGTCGGCCGCTCAGTCCAGGTCGGTCGGGTCCAGACCCAGCTCGCGGGCGGTGACCAGGCGTACCCACTCCCCGAACTGTCGCCGGGAGATGACCCGGTCGTGCACCGCGAGCTGCACGGCGAGGCCGTCCATCACCGCGCTGATCCGCCAGGCAGCCCCGTCCGGGTCGGCGCACTGGAAGGTGCCGTCGGCGACCCCGGTGGAGATCACGGCGGCGAGATCCTGTCGCCACCGTAGGTCGAGCCGGCGGGACACCTTCTCCAACTCGGGGGTACGCAGCGACTCGGACCAGCCGTCGATCCACATCGACCAGGAGGTCGCCCGGCCGGCCGGGGTGTAGAGCTTGAGGATCCGGCGGAGCTTCGTCAGCGGTGGCGCGGAGGAGCGGGTGACCACGTCCAGCCGGGCCAGATCCTGCTCGACGGCGTACGCGAAGGCCTGCGCGAGCAGCCGTTCCTTCGTGGCAAAGTGGTAGAAGACCAGTGCCTGGCTCACTCCGGCGGCCTGTGCCACGTCGGCCGTTCGGGTGTTGGCCAGGCCGCGCTCCACGATCACGTCGCAGGCCGTGCGCAGCAGGGCATCCAGGCGGATCTCGGCCGCACGTCTCGTCACGACCGTTACCGTAGCCCATCGACTCGAACACGAACAGTTACCGCTACCGTCCGATTCGTGGGGTAAGAGTCGGAAGTTGGACACTTTCCAGGGGTGCCGTGGCTCGTTCTCCTGGTGGAGTTCGGCGAGGTGGGCCGCGCGCCGTCGGAGTGCTCCGCTGGCCGTCCGCCGCGCCGGCGCTAACCGTCGGATGATGCCGGAGTGTGACGGCCGAGGGTCAATTGAGACATCAGGTCAGCTGACTAGGAAGCCCGCCGCCGGTGGTGGCCATCTCCCCGTCCGGCGTCGGACCGGGCGGGATGGGACGCGCCGACACGGACCCCGATTTGGCAGTCGTTCGCCGGCTCGGCTAAAGTTCTCATCCGTCACCCGGGAAAGCCGGGGGCGTGCGGACGTAGCGCAGCTGGTAGCGCATCACCTTGCCAAGGTGAGGGTCGCGGGTTCGAATCCCGTCGTCCGCTCGGAGCTGCCGCCACGCATGACGGGGGCAACCTCGGTGGGGTGGCCGAGAGGCGAGGCAACGGCCTGCAAAGCCGTGTACGCGGGTTCAAATCCCGTCCCCACCTCGGCAAAGAGCACGGGCGATTGGCGCAGTGGGAGCGCGCTTCCTTGACACGGAAGAGGTCACTGGTTCAAACCCAGTATCGCCCACCAGCTGTACGACGTGATCGTTGAGGCCCGTCACCGGATCCGGTGACGGGCCTCAACGCTGTTTCATCAGAAGGCCACCCGCCCGCCCGCACGCGACAGACCTACTCGCCGGCGCGGAGCACCTCGCTCAACCGGTCGCGTCGTCGCAGCGCCGACTCGACGGGTACGACGGTGGCGGCCGCCGCCAGCAGCGCCGTGCCCAGCAGGGCGAGCAGCCACCACGGCAGGATCGTCGCCGGGTCGTCGGCCTGGCCGGTGAGCAGCCGTAGGTCGAGAGGGCCGAGCGTCACGCGTGCGAGCAGGGCCCCGAGGAGCGGGCCGCACACCGCGACGACCGCGACCGGTGGCAGCAGCTCTCCGGCGGCGACCCAGCGGGCGTCGCGCGGCCGCAGTCCGAGGGTCCGCAGCCGGGTCAGGGTCTGCCACCGTTCGGACGCACCCGCGGCGGCGGCGAGCGCCAGGCCGAGGAGCCCCAGCGCCAGCAGCACTGCGGCGGCGGCCCACGCCAGCCGTAGGAGCCCCGCGGTCAGCGGAGCCGCTCGCTGCGTCCGCAGGACGTCGGCGCGCGACACGACATCGGCGGCGACACCGCTGTTCGACACCGCCTGCGCCGCGCCGGGACCGGTCACCCAGACCGTGTTCGGAACGGCGGGCAGGCCGGCGTCGGCGAGAGCCGCGGCGTCCACGAGCACGACGTCGTCGGCGCCGCCGACCGAGGGCGCGGTACCGACCACGGCGAGGTGGATGGCCGGGGCGTCGGCCCGGGGTAGCTGCAAACGCGTGCCGACCGGCAGCTCGCCGTCACTCGACCGGACCAGCGCGGGAACCTCTCCGGGGCCGGGGCCGGGGCCGGGGCCGGGGTCGGGGCCGGGCGTCGTGAGGCGGGCCAGCGCGGGCGCGTCGGGCAGCGGGGTGGTGGCCAACAGGCGCTGGAACGCTTCGGCGTCCACGATGACCAGGCGCGGGGCGAATGGTGTCGAGTCCGTGAAGACGCGCGCCGAGTCGGTGACCTGCGCGACGACGACCTGTCCGACTCCCGGAGCGGCGGCGATCCGCTCGGCGATGGCGGGCGTGGCGGCCTTGGCGTCCGCGGCGACGTCGAGGCGGGCGTCGGCGCCGACGGTGCTCCACGCACCGTCGGCGAGCCCTCGGGTGACGGTCGAGCCGAGGATGAGCGCGAACGACGCGAGCGCCGTGGCGCTCACCAGCACCAGCAGCGGCAGCGCGCGTCCCGCCGTCGTGACCGCCCGGGCGGCGCCGAAGACGGCCAGCGGGCGGCGCGAGCGCAGGGCCTGACGGAGCGCGAACCGCGCGCCCAGGGGGAGCAGTCGGATCACCACGAGCGCGCCCACGAGCGCGCCCAGGGCGACGGCGCTGACCGGCAGGCTCACGTCCCCGGTCAGCGCACCGGTGCCGCCGTCGGCGGTGACGGGCAGGAGCCCGCGCTGGTGCAGTGTGACCAGGGCGGCGACTGCGGCGATCAGGACAGCGGCCTCCACGACGGCGCGGCGCAGCTGCCCGGTGGCCCGGACCCAGCGCCGAGCGGACGGGTTGGCGGGCTGACGCCGATCCCGGCTGGCGCGGCCGGCGGCGAGGGTGCCGAACGCCGGCCCGGCGACGGCACCGGCCAGGACCACGGGAATGGCCCAGCTCCACGAGACGCCCGGTGCCACCACGCGGGCGAGTGCGAGCCCGAGGGCAGCGGCCGACAGGGACACCACTGTGGACTCGATGGCCAGTTCCGCGCCGAGGTCGGGTAACGCCGCCCCGCGCTGCCGGGCGGTGCTCAGCGCCAGGGTTCGGCGGCGGACCAGCAGGTCGGCGGCGAGCAACAGGAGCAGGACCGTGGCGGTCAGCACGCCGGTGAGCAACACGGCCGCCTGCGCCCGTACGGCGCTGACCCGGGCGCGGGTCGCGCGCAGGGTGGCGTCGAGCTGCGATTCCCACTTCAGGGAGTCGTCGCGGGCGCCGGACGAGCCGGAAGCCGCCTTGAGCGTGACCACCTGGTCGACCAGGGCCGCGCTGGTGGCCCAGGTGAGCGCGTCGGGGTCGGGGGCGAAGTGGACGGCGCGCCGCAGTTGGTCCTGGCCGACGGCGAGCCGGGCGTCCGGCAGCGAGTCGCGCGACAGCAGACCGGCGAACCGGGTGATCCCCACGCCGTCGGCGCCGGGTACGGGGCGCAGGAGCGCCGGGGCGAGTCGCCAGGCGGGGTCGGCGGTGTCCGTGGGTCGGTAGATTCCGCTGATCCGCAGGTCCTTGTCCCGCCCCCGGTTGTCCTTGGCCGGGATCCGGTCGCCGGGGCGGACATCGAGGGCGGCGGCGTCCGCCTCGGAGATGCCGATCTGCACCGGCCAGGGCGGTCCCTGGTAGGGGGCTTCGACGAACCCGTCGGGGACTGCCCCGGCGGGCGCGTTTCCGGCGATCCAGGTCACCTGCGGGCCGCCGGCGTCACCGGCCAGGTAGGTGAACTGGAAGGTACGTGGCGCGGTGCCGTCGGTGATGCTCAGGACCGGGCCGTCGACGACGGCGATGGGCGGGAGCAGCGCGGCGTCCAGGTCGGGCCCGAGCGCGTACGTCGCCCGGACGCGGAGGTCGTCGACCTCCTTGGCGAGGCCTTCCATCCGCACCCGCCCACCCGTCGGACCGTCGTCGCGTTCCCAGTCGGCGTGTGCGAGGACGTTCGCGTCGTTGGTGGCCCGGCGGACGCTGTCCTGGACGGTGTCGTCGGCGGCCGCGGCGAGCAGCACCGGCACGGCCCCGGCGAGCAGCGCGACAGCCGCGATGACGGCTGCCGAGAGCAGCAGCGGGCCGGCGTCGGCCCGGCCACGGCCACGGACGCTGGGCCAGTGCGGCGCCGGAAACCGGCGGGTCAACTGCTTCACGGCGCCACCCGCAGGTGCGCGGCGTCGGCCCGGCGGACCTGGATGCCGACCACGATGGCGACGGCCAGCAGACATCCGGCCAGCAGTACGGCGAGCAGCACGGCCTCGGCCGGCCACGGCCAGTGTGGCTGGGCGGCCGGGACGGGCGCGGCACCGGTGTCGGAGCGTACGAGCAGGGGAGCGACGAGGCGGGTGGCGAGCGCGCCGACGGCCGCGCCCGCCGCGAGCAGCGGCAGCAGTACGCCGGCGTGCTGGCCGAGCAGCACGGCCCGGATGCCGCGTCGGGACATCCCCAGACCACGCAACCGCGCCACCTCGACGGCACGGAGCTGTAGGTCGCAGGTGACGTGCAGGACGACGCCGGCGAGCAGCAGCAGGGCCGCGGCCGGTACGACGAGCCGGAGCGCGCCCGGCAACCCGGCGCGCAGCGGGCCGCCGAGGAGGCGGGCGGTCTCCACCTCGCGGGTCGCGACGGTGCCCAGGTGCAGGGCGGTGGCCCGCTCGGCAGCGTCGGGGCCGGCCGGATGACCGACCCACCAGGCGTCCACGGGGAACGTGAGGTCACCGGCGAGTACGCGCGCGCGGGACAGCGCGTCCAGGTCGGCCAGGAGGGCGACGGCCCCGGGGGCGGACGGTACGGCCGGCACGACCTCGGAGACGACGACCGGGACGGGCGTGGTGCCGACCGTGACGCTGAGCTTGCTGCCCGGGTGGACGCCGACCTCGCTGGCGAAGCGGGCGGAGACGGCGACCGGCACCTCACCGGGGTCCGGGAAGGCGCTGGCGACGAGGGTCCGGGCGGCGTCGTCGGCGCCGTCGAGTTCGACGGTCGCGGCCATTCGCAGCGCGGTTCCGGTCGGTGTGGGGGACAGCCGGACGTTCAGGTCGCTCAGCTTGCTCGGTACCGGTGGGGCGGACGTGGCGGTCCAGTCCGATCCGTCGGTGGACGCCGCCTCCGGCACGGTCAGCGTGACGGCTACGGCCACGGACCCGCCGGCTACGGGTTCGTCGCCGAAGTCGACGGCGACCGGTAGGGCGACCGCGACGAGGCGCAGCCCGTCGGCCGTCGCGCAGGCGGGAAGCCGCACCTCGCGGCCGTCGAGCGGTACGGCGGGACCGGTGCAGGACGTGCGGAGGCCGGTGACGTCCTGCAGCAGCAGCCGGGGCGTCACGGTGAGCGGGGTGTCGCCGGCCGCCGTTCCGCTGAGTACGAGCGGTGCGCCGGCCGGGACGGCGAGACCGGTGATCCGGGTTGGTGGTGCCAGCGCGGCACCCACGTCCGCCCACTCGCGGTCGCTGTCCAGCCGGCCGCGCAGCAGCGCGTCGGCGCGGGTGGTGTCCACGGCGACCAGGCGTGGCGCTTCGCCGGAGGTCCCGAGCCACTGACCGACGGCGATACCACGGTCCAGGACCGGACTCACCGCCCCCGCGGTGGCCGCGCTGACGAGCGCGCCCTCGCCGGCCGAGGGCGACGTGCTGAGGGTGAGCGCCAGGTCGGTGCCGACCGAGAGTGCGGCCTGGTCGCGCTGGGACTGGTGCCAGGTGGCGTCGAATGCCAGGCCGAAGGTTCCGGCCGCGCAGGCGAGCCCGACGAGCAGGCCGGCGGCGAACGCCTGGGGCCGGCGGGCGCTCTCGGCGACCGCCAGTGGAAGCGCCAGCCCACGGGCGCGGTAGGCCAGGCGGTCGGCGCCACGCAGGGCGGGCAGCACCACCCGGAGCGCCAGGGCGGCGCCGGCGGTGAGCAGCACGGCCGGAGCGAGCACCCGGACCGCGTCGGCGCGCGAGCTGGCGGCGGTGGGCTGCGCGTAAAGCTGCCACCATCCGACGGCGGCGAACACCGCGAGCAGCAGGTCGGCTCCGGAGCGGGCCAGCAGCTCGCGGCGGGTGCGCCGCTCGCCGGCCGCCGGGACGGGACGGATCGCCAGGACGGTGAGGACGGCGGCGAGCACCAGCGTGCCCCCGGCGACCGCGAGCACCTGGACGCCGGTGATGGCCGGCCGGACGGTCAGGCCGGCGTCGTCCAGCGGCGGCAGGTGGGTCAGGCCGGCGTGCAGGGCCGACGAGGCCGGTATCGCGAGCGCGATGGCGACGGCCGCGACGAGCCCGGCCTCGAGGGTCGCGGTGGCGGCGAGTTGACGACGGCTGGTGCCCAGGGCGGAACGCAGGGCGGTCTCGTCGGCGCGGATGCCGGCGGTCAGGCGGCCGGCGAGCACGAGCGCCGTCGCGGCCAGGACACCGCCGAGGACGGCGATCGCGAGCACGACGGCGGCGGTCACGTGCCGTTGGTCGTCGGCCGACCGCAGGGTCAGCGACAGGTCGGTGGCGACGCGGGCCATCTGGACGCGGTCGCCGAGGGCGCCGGCCAGCCGTCGGTCGGCACTGTCGACGGCTCCGGCCAAGGTCTCCAGGTCCCGGCGCTTGGCGTGGCTCAGGTCCGGATGGGCGGTGACCTCCAGGCGGTCGACGGTGGCGCCGGTGGTGACCAGGTCGGCGAGGTCGACGAGGAACGGGCCGTAGGCGTTGACCGGTTGCAGGAAGCGACCGTCCCGGTAGCCGGTGGCGGACCCGGCCGCGGCCAGCGGGTCGCGGTCCCAGCCGCGCCCGGACAGCGGGCGTACGACACCGACGACGGTCACGTCGATGGCCGGGACGGGCGGGTGGGCCAGCTCGGCGCCGAGGTGCACCCGGCTACCGGGGGCCAGGCCGAGCAGGTGGGCGGTGGACTCCAGGAGCACCGCGTCGCCGGGGCGCTGTGGCCAGCGTCCGGTGACCAGCTCGGCCCGGGCCGGCAGGTCGTCGAGGCCGGACAGGTACGCCTGTGGGCCGACGGTGGTGCCCGGGGCGAGCGCGGGCGGTAGTGCCCGCAGCACCGTCGACGCCCGCGCGGTGGTGGTCAGCGGGAACGGCGCCAGCGCGGAGGTCACCCCGGCGCGGGTGTCGGCGAGGACGGACGACACATCGGGGCCATCGACGGTGCCGGTGTAGACGGTCGCGTCGACGGCGGCGGGAGCGGCGCGGGCCAGGGCGACCTCCAGGGCCCGCTCGGCGGTGCGGGTGACCAGCAGCGTGCAGGTGCCCAGCAGGGTCGCGCCGATCGTGACGACCCCGAGGAGGGCCGCGAGCAACGGCCACTGCGCACGGGCGCGGCGGCGGATGAGCCTCAGCATCGTCGTGTCACCCAGCGTCCGGCACGGGCTCGTACGCCTGCTCGTCGAGGTGCCCGTCGTGAATGCGGATCACCCGGTCGGCCAGGGCCATCATCACCGCGTCGTGCGTCGACACGAGCACGGTGACGCCCTCGGACTCCGCCACCCCGCGCAGCAGGGCCATCACCGACAGGCCCGTCTCGGCGTCCAGTTGGCCGGTGGGCTCGTCGGCGAGCAGGAGCCGGGGCGAGGCGGCCAGCGCGCGGGCGATCGCCACCCGTTGCTGCTGGCCGCCGGACATCTCGGCCGGCCGTTGCTGGGCGTGGTCGGCGAGGCCGACCAGTTCCAGCAGCAACTCGACCCGCCGCTCGCGCTCGGCCGGGGCGACGCGGGCCAGCCGTAGCGGCGCGGCGACGTTCTCCGCGGCCGACAGCACGGGGATCAACCCGAAGTTCTGGAAGACGTACGACACCTTCTCGCGCCGCAGCCGGGACAGGCCGTCCTCGTCGAGCGTGGTGACCTCGGTGCCGTCGACGTGCACGGTGCCGGCGTCCGGGCGGTCCAGGCCGCCGATGACGTTGAGCAGGGTGGTCTTGCCCGAGCCGGACCGGCCGACGAGCGCCACCATGGAGCCGGCGGCGACCTCGAACGACGCGCCGCGCAGGGCGTGCACGACGGTCGGCCCGGCGCGGAAGCGTCGGTGCACGTCCCGAACCCGCAGCAGCGGCTCGCTCATTCGCCGCTGCGCGAGTCGGAGCGGATCGTGATGTGGTCGGGTTCCAGGGCCAGCCGGACCCGTCGGGTCAGCGCCAGCGCCTGGCGGAATTCGCGGGGCACCTGGACCCGCCCGGCCCGGTCCATCACGGCGTACTCCTCGGCGGTCATGTGGGTGTCGCCCTCCGCGTTGGTGGTGGTGCGGCGCAGCACCTCGCTGCTGGTGCGACCGTCGCGGATCGCGACGGTCCGTTCGACCTGGCCGCTGACCTCCGGGTCGTGGGTGACGACGACGACGGTGACGCCGTAGCGCCGGTTGACGTCGCGCAGCACGCCGAAGACCTCGGCGGACGTGGCGGCGTCCAACTCGCCGGTCGGCTCGTCGGCGAGCAGGACCCGCGGCTGGTTGGCCAGGGCCACCGCGATCGCCACCCGCATCTGCTGCCCACCGGAGAGTTGGCCGGGGCGGCGGTCGGCGCAGTCCGCGACGCCGAGGCTGTCCAGCAGTTCGGCGGCGCGCTCCTGCCGCTCCTTCTTCGCGGTGCGGGCCGCCGTCATCGGCAGGTCCACCATCTCCCGCGCGGTCAGGTACGGGATGAGGTTGCTCGCCGTCTGCTGCCGGACGAATCCGACGGTGTGCCGCCGGTACTCCACCCGGTCCGCGCGGGACATCGCCAGCAGGTTCCACGTGTCGACCCGGACCCGTCCGGCGGTGGGGGCGTCGATGCCGGCCAGGATGGACAGCAGCGTCGACTTGCCCGATCCGGAGGCGCCGACCACGGCGACCAGCTCACCGCTCTCCACCGCCAGGTCCAGTCCCTGAAGTGCCTGCACCTCGATCGAACCGGTCTGGTAGATCCGTACCAGGTTCTCGCAGACGATGAGCGCGTCCCGACCGAACTCGGGTGCCCGCGCGGACGGCTGCGGCAGGGACAGCGGTGTGGTGGACATTCCCAGCAGTCTCGCAACCGGCGGCGTCGTTGACCATGCCCCTCGTGCGGTTATTTCGGGTTTGGCACGAGGATCTGGTCCGGCCACCGCCCGCGCCGATATTCCAACCGAGCAGGTACGACCGGTGGACGGCCAGCACCGTGTCGAGGGGCTCCATGAGCGGAAACGGGACGGGCCGGCGTCCTCGAAAGGGGAGGTCGCCGGCCCGTTCCACCCGAGCCCTTCACAGCGGCGGGGCGATGTCCCGCCGCTCCTCGACCCGGCGGTACTCGACCGGCTGCTCGGTGGTGGTCACGACCGCGGCACGGCGGCGCTGGAAGATCAACGCCGTCATGATCAGACCGAGGACGCCGGCGCCCATCAGGATCCAGCCGACCACGTCGAGGTTGATGCCGCCGACGCTCGCGTCGAGGGCGAAGGTGAGAATCGCGCCGAGCGCGATCAGGAAGATGCTGGTGCCGATACCCACGACAGCCTCCTTAGGGGGTGTGGTGTGCTGTCGAGGTTCATCAGTACCCCGCCGTCGAGCAGCGCAATCGCGGTCGCCCGAGGGCGGCGCGGCGGCCGATCTTGGCATCGGGTAGAGTTTGCTCCGTCGCCGGCGGTAGCCGGGGACGTGCGGACGTAGCGCAGCTGGTAGCGCATCACCTTGCCAAGGTGAGGGTCGCGGGTTCGAATCCCGTCGTCCGCTCGCGATCCGTCTCGACGGGCCTGACTGCCGGGTCGAGCGGGCACCATGGGCGATTGGCGCAGTGGGAGCGCGCTTCCTTGACACGGAAGAGGTCACTGGTTCAAACCCAGTATCGCCCACCACCTCTTTGCGCAGGTCGACTGGCCCGTTACCGGATCTCCGGTAACGGGCGTCTTGTTTCTGCTGCGCCTCAGCCCTTCTTGTCTATCTTCTCCGCGGCGTGGCGGAGTGCGCTGACGAGCTCAGGCAGGTGCGCGTCGGGAAACCGGCCGGACATGCCGATCGCGGCGTACGGGGCCGAGCCGACGGTGACGGCGACGGTGCGTTCGGTCTTGCCGGAGCGCAGGGCGAAACCGGCTTCGCGGATCTCCGCGAGGTCGGCGAGCACCTGATCGACCGGGATCTCGTTCGCGCTGGTTGCCCACATGGCGCGGACGTTCTCGTCGTCCTGGGAGGCCAGCAGGGCCATTCCGAGCCCGGACCGGGCGACCGGGAACAGGCCGATCCGGCCTAGGGCCGTGCTGGTGTCCATGCCCGGGTCGGCGTGGTACAGGTACGACATCTGGTCGCGCCAGAGCACGCCCATGGCCACGGTGTGACCGTGGACGTGCAGCTCGCCGAGCGGCCCGAGCGCGCGGCGGATCAGGCCCGATCCGAAGAGGCTCTGCGCGGCCAGGGCATGGATTCCCGGGCCGGGACGATAGCGACGCCGCTCGTCCTGTTCGATCAGCCGGATGTGCGCGAGGGTCTTGAGCAGCCGGTTCGCGCGTGAGGGCTCCAGTCCGAGCCGTCGTGCGACCTCGCGTGAGCCGAGGGCCTCAGCGGAGCTGGCCAGCAACTGCAGGCAGTCGAGCCCATCCTGGAGCGATTTGTTCGGCTGAGACGGCAGCATGTTGCATTTATAGCATCACTCCGAGCGCGGACGCTACGGGATCGTGTCGCGTAAGTTTCGATGGAGTGTCTTGACGGTGCTATTACTGCACCATTACGCTCGCCGCACTTGACCAACGATCCCGCCTGGTCGCCGCAGTCGACCCTGCTAGAGCAGGCGCGATGAGTGCTGCCCGGGTCGGTTTCTCACATCACGGGGTGGGTCCCGGCGGCTTGCCGCCATGGACGGAAAGGCGCCACATGCTGCGAACCGTGGCGGGCCGGTCGGCTCGCCACGCGCCCACGTCACGGGACGTCGATGCGCCAACGCGCGGACCGTGGCTGAGCCGAGAGGTGACGAACTTGATACGACCCTCGAACGTGCGCCGCCACAGGTGGCGGACGCACGTCGCGGCCGGACTGGCCGTTCTCATCGGTCTGCCCATGATCGGCGTCGCGCCTCCAGCGTTCGCCGACGCCGCCGCGGCCTCCGCGGTGCTTTCGGCTCCTCCACAGTGGAACGGCATGGCCGGCAATCCCGGCGACGCCTCCGGCCAGATCTCCGCGGCGGCCACCGAGCGGGGCGGCCGTCCCTGCTGGACCACCACGCAGACGCCGATCGCCAACGACTTCCTCTACTTCCGGGTCGACGCCGCCCGACAGCCGGCCACCACCGGGTACGCGTTCGTCAAGGTCAGCTACTTCGACGCCGGCCCCGGACACTTCACGATCCAGTACGACGGCACGGGGCAGAACCGAGCCGGCGACGCCGTCCCGCTGACCGGCGGGAACGTCTGGCGTTCCTACGTCTTCCAGTTGGCCGACGCCGAGTTCAAGGGCGATCTGCCGTCCGGCGCCGACTTCCGCGTCGCCTCCTGGGACAGCCGGCTCGGCCGGTCGGCCACCGATCTGTGCGTCTCCGACGTCTCGGTCAGCTTCAGCACCGCCGAGGCGGTGCGCATCACCGCGACGAACCTGGTCTTCAGCGGATCCGAGCCGCGGACCATCCCGGTGACCTCCAGCGCGGCCAGCGTGAGCTGGTCGGTTGCCGACGAGCAGGGGGTGCCGGCGGCCAGCGGCACGGCCGCGGTGTCCGGTGGCACGGCGACGGTCAACCTCGCCGCGGTCAAGCCCGGCTATTACACCCTCGGCGTCACGGCCGAGGTGGGTGGACTCCCGGTCACCAAGTACACGCCGGTGGCGCTGCTGGACGCG
The DNA here is from genome assembly GCF_050942905.1 of Micromonospora sp. CA-246542. NCBI lineage: Bacteria > Bacillati > Actinomycetota > Actinomycetes > Micromonosporales > Micromonosporaceae > Micromonospora > Micromonospora sp. CA-246542. Next base: position 1,878,399 of record NZ_CP192040.1, read on the forward strand.
CTTCCCGCCGACGCCCGCAGACCCGGGGCGCCGTGGGGAGTCGGGACCCACTTCTCCCAGAGCGACCCGCCCAGTCTCATTCCCACGATGGCGAAGGTCGGTTACACCCACGTCCGCGACGCCCTGTCCTGGCAGCACGTGGAGAAGACCGCCGGCACCTACACCATGCCCACCTACGGCGCCCCGTTCCTCAACGGGCTGGCCGCCAACGGCATGGAGCCGCTGCTGGTCGCGGCGTTCGCCAATCCGCTCTACGACGGCGGTAAGACGCCGAGCACGCCGGAGGGCCACGCCGCCTTCGCCGCCTACGCCTCGGCGATGCTCACCCTCTCCGGTACCAACAAGATCGAGGTGTACAACGAGTTCGACGGGGGCTTCAACAACGGCCTGTGCGGTCGTACCCCGCAGTGCTACCTGCCGCTGTTGCAGGCGACCTACGCCAAGGTCAAGGCCGACCACCCGCAGGCCGAGGTCGTCGCGCCGGCCGGCGGCGGACCCGCGTGGTGGGAGGAGCTGTTCCAGATCGGCGGGCTGCGGTACATGGACCGCTTCAGCGCGCACCTCTACGGATTCCCGGCCCCGCCGGAGGTCCGCGGCGTGACCCTGATCCCGACGTTCAAAGACCTGATCCGCCGCTACAACAACGGTCGTGACATGCCGATCGACATCACCGAGAACGGATACCCGACCCATACCAGCGGTGGCGTCACCGAACTGCAGCAGGGCGACTACCTGGTCCGCACGGCGAGCCTGGCCGTGGCCAACGGGGCCAGCCGCTACTACTGGTACGACTTCCTCAACGACGGCACGACCGCGTCGAACCAGGAGTACAACTTCGGCGTGATGCGCCGTCCCGGATACCTCGGGATGAACGCCTACGCCCCGAAGCCGGCGCTGGTCACGCAGTCGGTGCTGATCCGCCAGCTCGCCGGTCTTGATTTCCGTGCCGCCGACAACCTGGGCTCGGGTGTCTACTCGTACGAGTTCGCCGGCGGGGCCGGCAAGACGCCGGTCCGGGTGATGTGGGCGACCACACCGACGCAGGTGGAGCTGAGCACCACCACCCCCGTCACGGTCACCAACGCCTACGGCCGGTCGAACACCCTGGAACCCCTACAGGGCAAGGTGACGCTGGACCTGACCGAGCACCCGGTCTTCACCAGGGGCAAGCCGACGGCCCTCGCGGTGAGCAACCCGAAGGTCTACTCCGTCTCGGTTCCGGACACGGTCGCGGTCGGCGACGACATCCCGGTGACGCTGAAGGTGGACCGGACCCACGGTGGTGGAGGCACGTGGACCAACTTCCAGATCGAGGACAGCACCTACGCGGTGTACGCGCCGGCCGGGCAGGTGGGGACGAAGACCGTCACCGTTCCCGGCAGTACGGTGAAGGGCCCGCGAACGGTACACGTGCGGGCCGGGTCCGGCGGATCGGCGTCGATGGTGCTGCGCGACGACGCGATGATCACCGATCCGGTCGTGGCGACCGTCGATCCGATCGTGACGTCGGTCGGGCCGCTCGGTGGGTCGCTGCGGGTGAAGATCACCAACAACAAGTCGGCGACGGCCCTGGACGTCGCACAGATCGCGTGGACGGTGGGGACGCAGAGCGGCACGGTGACCGGCGTCGCCCCGGTACCGCCGAACTCCGTCACCTCGGTCGACATACCGGTCGCGGGGATCGTCCCGTGGAAGTCGTACGACATGTCGGTGCGCGTCGACACGACACAGTTGGGCGCGTTCCGGGCCGGTGGGACCGTCGGCTTCAACCCGATCGAGGCCGACGGACAGAACACGGTCGTACCCGTGAATCTGGCGGCCGACGGCGCGGTCGACTACCGGCGGGTTCCCTACGGCGGCACGTCGGACCTGTCGGGCACGGTCAAGCTCACCCGCACCGCGGACGCCCTGTGGTTGACGGCCGACGTGACCGACAACGTCCACGCCCAGACGAAGACGGCCGGCAGCATGTGGGACGGCGACTCCATCCAACTGGCGGTCAGCCCCGACCTTCCGGGGCGGTCGACCGCCCGCGTCGAGATCGGCGCGGCGCTGCTGGGCACCGGTCCGGCCGTGTACACCTTCACGCCGCCGGCCGGCGGAGTGGCCGGGGCGACGCCCGGCGCGACGGCGGCGATCGTCCGGAACGGGACCACCACCTCCTACCGAGTGTCGGTGCCCTGGTCCGCACTCGGGCTCAGCGGTCCGCCCACCGCACCGGTCGCCCTGTCCTTCGTGGTCAACGATGACGACGACGGCATCGGCCGGGCCGGCTGGATCCAGTGGGGCGGCGGCATCGTCCTGGCCAAGAACACCGCGGAGTTCCGGCCGGTGCAGGTGATGGCGCCATGAGCGGGCCCCGGCGGGTCCTGGTCACCGGTGCGGCCGGACGGTTGGGCCGAGCGGCCCTGACGCTGTTCGCCGACCGACTCATCCCCACCACCGGTCTCGACCTGCACGACCCGGGCGACACCCGGGCGGGCCGGATGGTGACCGGATCCGCCGGGGACCCGATCGTGGTACGCGACGCCCTCGCGGAGGTCGACGCCGTCTTCCACTGCGCGGCCATCCCCGCGCCCACCCTGGGCACACCGCACGAGGTGTTCACCACCAACACCCAGGCGACGTTCACCGTGCTGGAGGAGGCGGCTCAGCGGGGCGTCCGCCGGGCCGTCATCGCCAGCAGCCTGTCGGTGACCGGTCTGCCCTGGTCGCCGCACCCGCAGACACCGGCCTACCTGCCCCTCGACGAGGATCTGCCGTTGCAGGTGGCCGACCCGTACGCGCTGTCGAAGCAGACCGACGAGGCGATCGGCGCCATGATGGCCCGCCGGCACGGGATGACCGTCGTCGCGCTGCGCCTGCCGCTGCTCGGCGGTCCCGGCGACCAGTTCGAGAAGTACGCCCGCAACTACGTCGAACACCCGTCGTGGGGGGCCAAGGAACTGTGGGCGTACCTGGACACCCGCGACGCCGCCCGCGCCGGCCTGCTGGCCCTCACCGCCCCCGTGACGGGATTCCACGCGGTGTTCGTCGCCGCGCCGGACACCCTGAGCGCCACCGATACGGAGGCGCTGCTTGACGAACACCTACCGGGGGTGCCCCGGCGGACGCGATCGACCGGCCGGAGCGTCGCCATCGACACCGGTCGGGCCACGCGGCTGCTCGGCTTCACCCCCGAGCACCTCTATCCACTGTCCCCACCCGGGCAGCCACCATCTTCAGATCAGGAAGTGACGCCATGACACGTACGATCAGCCGCCGGCGCCTGCTCGCGGGCGCGGCCGGACTGGGGTCCGCCGCCCTCCTCGCGGCCTGCGGCAAGGACGAGTCCGGTGACGCCGGCACGGTGACCCTCAACGTCTGGGGCGGAGTGCCTGCGGAGAACGGCCCCGACGCCCTGTTCGCCGCGTTCACCGCGAAGCACCCGAACATCAAGGTCAAGTACACCCGTTTCGTCAACGACGACCAGGGCAACCTCAAGCTCGACACCGCGCTGCAGGGCGGTCTCGACATCGACGTGGTCGTGTCGTACGCGCGCTCGGCCCTGGCCAAGCGCGTCGAGGCGGGTCTGCTCACCGACCTCACCGACCAGCTCGCCGGTGACCCGGTGTTGAAGGCCTTCGCCCCCGGTGCGAATCCGGCCAGCAACTACTTCTTCGACGGCAAGGCGTACTCCGCCCCGGCCAGCCGCAGCGTGGAGACGGTGCTGGCGAACAAGAGCCTGCTCGACAAGGCCGGCGTCACCGTCCCGACGGACTGGACGACCGCGGACTTCCGCGCGATCGCGAAACAGTTGTCCGGCAACGGCGTGTACGGGTGTCTCATCCCGCCGGACCTTGCCCGCCAGCAGCTCGGGCCGGACTTCACCTACAAGGCCGGCGGCCGCGAGTCCAACTTCGACCACCCGGCGTTCCGGCAGAACTTCCAACTCCGGCTGGACATGATGGCCGAAAAGTCCGCCGTGCCGATGACCGAGATCGTCGCCCAGAAGTGGGACGCGTTCGCCCAGACTCCGTTCCTCACGGGGAAGGTCGCGATGTGGATCTCCCAGCCGTTCGTCATGCGCTACATCAAGGACACCAAGGAGTATCCGCACGACTTCAAGACCGTCCTGCTGCCGATGCCGGCGCCGCAGAAGGGCGCGCAGTTCTGGAACACCGGTGCCTACGGCGACAACGTGGCCATCACCAAGAAGTCCAAGCACCAGGACGCCGCCTTCACGCTCCTGCGGTTCTGGCTCGGCGAAGGCGCGGCACACATGGTGCCCGGCGGCCGGCTCCCGTCGCTGCCCGGGGGCGACACCGCCAAACTGGCCGCCGATCTGGGCGGACCCGACGCCGCGAAGCTGTTCGACGAGCAGTCGCTGGTCACCAACCTGCTGACCTCGGACGCGCGGATTCCCGTGGACGCCATCCAGACGGCGCACGCGGAGATCTCCACGATCATGAACGGGCTCAACCAGCGGGTCCTGCTCGGGAACATCAGCATCGACCAGTGGGCCCGGACCGCCAGGGAACAGTGCGACGCCGCCATCAAGAAGGCGGCCTAGAGACACATGCAGACTCTGGTTGGGTCGGCCCGGTCACCGGTACCGCCCGTCGTACGGGAGAAGAAGCGCCGGCCCGCCGGGGTCCGTTCCTGGTTGCCGTGGGTGTTCATCGCCCCCAATCTCATCGGACTGATCGCCTTCACCCTCGGTCCGATGCTGGCCGGGCTGGGCATCGCGTTCACCCGCTGGAACGTGCTGTCCGGCCTGGGCGGGATCGAGTGGGTGGGCCTGGACAACTTCACCGAGCTGTTCGCCGACCCCAAGTTCTGGAAGGCCCTGGGCCGCACGGTGTTCTTCGCCGGCCTCGGCGTTCCGCTGTCGATCGCGTTCGGCCTGCTGCTCGCGCTGGCCCTCAACCGACCGCTGGTCGGCCGGGCCGCGCTGCGGGTCGTGTTCTTCGTACCCAGCATGGTCAACACGGTCGCCATCGGTATGGTCTGGCTGCTCGTGCTCAACCCCAGCGCCGGGCTGCTCAACCAGGCCCTGCGGTTCCTGGGTCTGTCCGAGCCGCCGACCTGGCTGGTGTCCGAGGACTGGGCTCTGCCGGCGCTCGTGCTCATCCAGGTGTGGGCCGGCATGGGCTACCAGGCGGTGATCTACCTGGCCGCTCTCCAGGAACTGCCCCAGGACCTGCACGAGGCGGCGATGATCGACGGCGCCGGCGCGTGGCGCCGGTTCCGCACCATCACGTGGCCGAGCCTCATGCCGACCACCGTCTTCCTGGCGATCACGTCGTTCATCGGCACGTCACAGGGGTTCGGGTTGATCGCCTTCCTGACCGGCGGCGGCCCGGGGGAGTCCACCACCGTGCTCGCCTACTACATGTACCAGTCCGGATTCCAGGCCTACAAGTTCGGCTACGCCGCGGCGATCGGCGTCGTCACGTTCGCCGCGGTGCTGCTGCTGACGCTGGTGCTGTGGCGGTTCCAGAAGGGACGAGGGCTCTACACATGACCCGCAGCCGTACTGACCGGACCCTGCGCACCTGGTTGCTGAGCGTCGTCATGTGGGCGATCGCCGTGCTCTTCGCCCTCCCGCTGCTGTGGATGATCTCGGCTTCGCTCAAACGCAACATCGACGTGTTCACGCTTCCGGTGACGTGGATTCCCGACCCGGTTCGGTGGGTCAACTACGCGGACGTGTGGGCCGGCGACCCACCCCTGCTGCGCTACTTCGCCAACTCCCTGATCGTGGCGACCGTCGCCGTCGCCGGCGAGCTGTTCACGTCCTCCCTGGCCGGGTACGCCTTTGCCCGCATGCGGTTCAAGGGTCGCGACCGCCTCTTCCTGCTCTACATCGCGACCTCGATCGTGCCGACCCAGTTGCTGCTCGTGCCCCGGTTCATGTTCTTCCAGGCCGTCGGCCTGTACGACACCCTGTGGGCGCTGATCCTGCCGAGCATGTTCACCGTCTTCGGCACCTTCCTGATGCGCCAGCACTTCTCCGTCGTACCCGGGGAACTGGCCGAGGCCGCGCGCATCGACGGTGCCGGCGAGTGGTCGATCTACTGGCGTATCTACCTGCCGATGGCGAAGCCCGTCCTCGCCGCACTGGCGATTCTCGGCTTCGTCTGGTCGTGGAACAGCTACGAGACGCCGCTGATCATGCTCTCCACCGACGAGAACTACACGCTCCCCGTCGGCCTGACCCGTTTCGTCGACGGCGACGGCGGCCTCGCCGGTGGCCTGTCGATGGCCGCGGCCACCTCCTCGGTCGTACCGATGATCATCGTGTTCCTCGTGTTCCAGCGCCAGTTCCTGTCCGCACTGAGCCGCACGGGGCTCAAGTGACACCGACGGAGGCTCATCACCATGCGTGTTGAACACGCCGGACACGACATCACCGTGGTGGGCGGTGGTCTGGCGGGTGTGTGCGCGGCCATCGCCGCCGCCCGCCTCGGCCGGACGGTCGCGCTGATCAACAACCGGCCGGTGCTGGGCGGCAACTCCAGCAGCGAGGTGCGGGTCTGGGTGGTGGGCGCCACGAGCCACGGCGACAACCATTACGCCCGCGAAGGCGGGATCATGGGTGAGCTGTTCGTGGAGAACCAGTACCGCAACCCGCAGGGCAACCCGTACGTGTGGGACACGGTCGTGCTCGACGCCGTGCGGGCGGAACCGAACATCTCCCTGTACCTCAACACCGACGTCCGTGACGTCGACGCGGACGGGCCGCCCGAGGCGCGGCAGATCCACTCCGTCACCGGATGGATGATGGGCTCGGAACGGCTCATCCACTTCTCGTCGCCGATCTTCCTCGACTGCACCGGCGACGGACTGGTCGGACACCTGGCCGGCGCCGAGTACCGCATCGGCCGCGAGGCCAGCGGCCAGTACGGCGAACCCTGGGCGCCCGACGAGGCCGACGACATCACCCTCGGCAGCACCCTGCTCTTCTACACCAAGGACGCCGGTGAGCCGGTCACCTACGTGCCGCCGTCGTTCGCCAAGGACATCACGCAGACCAGCATCCCGCAGCGACGCATCATCCGGGCCGGTGACAACGGCACCGCGTACTGGTGGATCGAGTACGGCGGGGAGCTGGACACCGTCCACGACAACGACGTCATCCGGGACGAACTGTGGTCGGTCATCTACGGCATCTGGGACCACATCAAGAACTCGGGCCGGTTCGACGCGGACACGATGACCCTGGAATGGGTCGGGGCCGTCCCCGGCAAGCGGGAGTACCGCAGGTTCATCGGCGACTACGTGCTGACCCAGAACGACATCATGGGCCAGCGGGAGTTCCCCGACCAGATCGCCTTCGGCGGTTGGTCCATCGACATGCATCCCCCGCAGGGCATGTACGCGACGGAGGCCGCCTCCAAACACCTGCATCCGGACGGCGTCTACCCCATCCCCTACCGCTGCCTGTACTCGGTGAACACCACGAACCTGCTGTTCGCCGGACGCAACGTCTCGGCCAGCCACATCGCGTTCGGGTCGACCCGGGTGATGGCCACCTGCGCGACGCTGGGCCAGGCGGCGGGAACCGCCGCCGCCCTGTGTCTCGACGCAAAGGTGGCCCCACGTGAACTCGACGCGGGTCACCTCCAGCAGACCCTGTTGCGCTCCGACGCGTCGCTCATCGGCGTGGCCGCGGCCGACCCCACCGATCAGGCCCGCACGGCGGTGGTGACGGCGTCCTCGACGCTGGACGGGATCGAGGTGACCGGACCGGGTGCCCAGTGGCCGCTGACCGCCGACGCCGGCATCGTGCTGCCGGTCGATCCCGCCCTGGCGGGGCCGGAACTCCTCGTCGACGCGGCCGAGGCCACGACGCTCGTGGTGGATCTCTACGACCCCGGCCGCGGACAGAACTACGTACCGGGAACGCTGATCGACACCGTGGAGGTCCCGGTCGGAGCGGGCGGGCGGCAATGGGTCCGCGTCCCGCTGGCGTGGACGCCGCCCACCGCGCGCAACGCCTTCCTGCGGGTACGGGCCAACCCCCCCGTGACCCTGCACGTCGCGGACACGACCGTCCCCGGCGTCCTGTCCCTGTCGCACGTACCGCCGAAGACGGACCGGGACGAGCGGCAGCCGGTGCTCGAGTGGAAGAGCACGCCCCTGCGCCGCCGGACCTTCTGCCTGCGCACCGGTCCGACGGCGGCCTACTCCGCCGACAAGGTGGTCGACGGGTACCTGCGCCCCTTCGCGGGACCGCACCTGTGGATGTCGCGGCCCCTCGCCACGCACGGCGAGCCGTGGTTGCAGCTGACCTGGGCGGAGCCGGTGACGGTGAGCCGGGTCGAGGTCATCGCCAACGACGACGTCAACGAGGACCTGATCAACCTGCCCCACCACCGGATGCCGTTCACGCTCATGCCGACGCTCGTGCGCGACTACCGGATCGAGGCCCGCGCCGCCGGGACCGGTTGGCAGCCGCTCGTGTCGGTGGCCGACAACCGGCAGCGGCGCCGCACGCACAGTCTCGCGGCCCCGATCGTGACCGACCGGATCAGGGTCGTCGTCACCGCCACCAACGGCACCGGTTCGGCCCAGCTGATCGCCGTGCGGGCCTACGCCTGACGGTCCGCCGTCGCAGTCCATCCACGCAACGATCCTCGAACAGGAGACCACGTCCGTGCCCCTCAATCCCATGCCGGAGACGCAGGCACCCTGGCCCGGCCGAGACCGGCTACGCATCACCGGCGTCCGGTCGATCGTCACCGCCCCGGAGGGCGTGCCGCTCGTCGTCGTCCGGGTCGACACCAACGATCCCGGGCTGTACGGGCTCGGATGCGCGACGTTCACCCAGCGGTTCCACGCGGTCGCCGCCACCGTCGACCGTCATGTCGCGCCGCTGCTCGTCGGCCGCCATCCGGCCGACATCGAGGACATCTTCCGAATGGTCCACTTCTCGTCGTACTGGCGCAGCGGTCCGGTCACCAACAACGCCCTGTCCGGCGTCGACCAGGCGCTGTGGGACATCGCCGGCAAACGGGCCGGCATGCCGGTCTACGAGTTGCTCGGCGGGCGGGTCCGCGCGGCGGCCGACACGTACCTGCACGCCGGCGGGGCCACCGTCGACGCCACCCTGGAGCAGGCCCGCGCCCTGCTCGACCGGGGCTACCGGCACGTCCGGCTCCAGGTCGGCAGCCCCGGTGTCGGCACCTACGGCGCTCCGGCCACGCCCGGCGAGTACCCCGGAACGCCGCATCCCGGCGGGTGGGACGTGCACCGCTACCTGCGCGACACACCGGACCTGTTCGCGCAGGCCCGCGCGGCCCTCGGGCCCGAGCCGCACCTGATGCACGACGTCCACTCCCGGCTGACCGTCAAGCAGGCTGTCGGACTTGCCCGCCAGCTCGAGGAGTACCGGTTGTTCTTCCTGGAGGATCCGATCGCGCCGGAGTTCTACGACCGGCTGGGCGAGGTCCGCGCGGCCGCGCCCATGCCCATCGCCGTCGGGGAACAGGTGGCGTCGGTGGCCGACGCGGCCCGGCTCGTGACGGGTGGCGGCGTCGATCTGCTGCGCCTGCACATCTCCTCGATCGGCGGCCTGAGCCCGGCGCGCAAACTCGTCGCCCTGTGCGAGCTCCACGGTGTCGGCACCGCCTGGCACGCGCCGGCCGACGTGTCCCCGATCGGCGCGGCGGCGAACGTCGCGCTCGACGTGACCAGCGCGGCGTTCGTCGTTCAGGAGGGCCACGAGTACGCACCCGACGTCCACGCGGTGTTCCCGGGCACGCTCGCACCCCGCAACGGTTTCCTCTATCCGTCGGACGCGCCCGGCTGGGGCATCGACCTCGACGAGGCGGAGGCGGCCAAGTACCCGCCCGTGGAGCACCTCCACGAACGGTGGTCGGCCCAGGTTCGGCACCTCGACGGCGGGATCGTGGCGCCGTGAAGATCGACCGTCTGGAGACCTTTCTCGTCGCGCCCCGCTGGCTCTTTCTGAAGATCACCACCGATGACGGTGTCGTCGGCTGGGGCGAACCGGTCGTGGAAGGCCGCGCCGAGACCGTCCAGGCCGCCATCGGTGAGCTGTCTGACCTGCTCATCGGCAGCGATCCGATGCGCATCGAAGACCATTGGCAGGTCCTCACCCGCGGTGGCTTCTACCGCGGCGGCCCCGTACTCTCCAGCGCCGTCGCCGGCATCGACCAGGCGCTGTGGGACATCGCCGGAAAGGTCCGCGGGGCGCCGGTCCACGAACTGCTCGGCGGGCCGGTACGCGACCGCGTGCGGATGTACGGCTGGGCGTACGGCGAGACCGCCGAGCAGGTCGCCGAGAACGCCGCGGCGGCGATCGCGACCGGATACACCGCCGTCAAGATCGCACCGCCGGGCGCGATGGCGTTCCTGGACACACCGGCGGGCCTGAGATCGGTCGTCGATCTCCTGGCCAAGGTCCGCGACGCGATCGGCCCCGACCACGACGTGGCGATCGACCTGCACGGCCGGGCCTCGATCGCCGCCAGCCGTCGCCTCCTGCCGCTGCTGGAGCCGTACGTGCCGCTGTTCGTCGAGGAACCGCTGCGGCCGGAGTACTCCAGCGACATCGCCCGGATCGTCACGGCGACCGCCCTGCCGATCGCCACCGGTGAGCGGCTCTACACGCGGCGCGAGTTCCGGGACGTCCTGGACGCCGGCGTGGCCGTCGTCCAACCCGACCTCTCGCACGCCGGAGGCATCTCCGAGGTCCGGCGCATCGCGGCGGTCGCCGAGATGTACGACGCCGTCCTGGCACCGCACTGCCCGCTCGGCCCCATCGCCCTGGCCGCATGCCTGCAGATCGACCTGGCCATTCCCAACTTCCTCATCCAGGAACAGGCCCTGGGCATCCACTACAACAACGGCCAGGACGGCCTGAACTATCTCGTCGACGCCGACGTCCTGCGGTTGCGTGACGGGCACGTGGAGCGTCTCGGCGCACCCGGCCTCGGCATCGAGGTCGACGAGAAGGCGGTGCGCGCGGCGGCGGAACGTGGCCACCGCTTCCGTTCCCCCGTCTGGCGCGGCCCGGACGGCGCGTTCACCGAGTGGTGACGACCCATTCGACTTCTGACCAACCAGCCACCGTGGAGATGCCATGGCACTGTTCGACATGCCCGAAGACCGTCTGCGCAGCTACCGGCCCGCGATCGTGGAGCCGGAGGACTTCGACAGCTTCTGGACCGCGACGCTCCAGGACGCGCGCGCCCATTCTCTGGATCTCACCGCTACGCCGGTCGACAACGGCCTCGCACTGATCGACACTCTCGACGTCACCTTCGCCGGCTACGACGGCAACCCGGTCAAGGCATGGCTGCACCTGCCCGTCACCCGCACCGGTGCACTGCCCGCCGTGGTGGAGTACGTCGGATACGGCGGTGGCCGCGGCCTGCCGCATGAGAGACCGCTGTGGGCCATGGCCGGATATGCCCACCTCATCATGGACACCCGGGGTCAGGGCGCCAAGGGCCCCAAGGGGGACACACCCGATCCCGACCCCGTTGGTGACCCCGCGATCGCGGGCTTCACCACCCGGGGCATCGCCAGTCCGGAGACCTACTACTACCGCCGGGTCTTCACCGACGGGGTCCGTGCCATCGACGCCGTACGGAAACTGTCCGAGGTGGACGCCGGCAGAGTGGCCGTCACCGGGACCAGCCAGGGCGGTGGGATCGCCACCGCCGTGGCCGGCCTCACCTCGGGCCTGGTGGCCGCCATGCCCGACGTTCCGTTCCTGGCCGACTTCGCCCGTGCGCTGACCATCACCGACGCCTCGCCGTACGCCGAGATCACCGGCTATCTCAAGGTCCGCCGGGACCAACGCGACCAGGTGATGCGGACGCTGTCGTACTTCGACACGGTCAACCACGCCAAGCGGGCCAGCGCCTCGGCGCTGTACTCCGTCGGGCTGATGGACGCGGCCTGTCCGCCGTCGACCGTGTACGCCTCGTACAACCACTACGCCGGACCGAAGGAGATCCGCGTCTACCCGTTCAACGGCCACGAAGGGGGCCAGGCCTTCCATGAGATCGAGAAGCTGAGGTTCGCCGCCAAGCCGCTCGGCGGGTGAGCGGGGCGCAGCCGGGCCGGCGGGGACCGGACCCACGTCACCATCAACAGCACCGCGGAAGAGGAGCCGGCATGCAGCCGCAGCACAATCGTCGATGGTTGCGCTGGCCATCGGACCCGTCCCGGAGCCGCCTCGCGTTCGGCGCCGACTACAACCCCGAGCAGTGGCCACGCCACATCTGGGACGCGGACGTCCGGGCCATGCAGGTGGCCGGCGTGAACATCGTCTCCTTGGCGATCTTCTCCTGGGCCCGGATCCAGCCGCAGGTGGACGTGTGGGACTTCGGGTGGCTCGACGACGTCATGGACCTGCTGCACGCCCACGGCATCGCCGTCGACCTGGCCACCGCGACCGCGTCCCCGCCGCCCTGGCTGACCACGATGCACCCGGAGATCCTGCCCGTCGACGGAGACGGCCGCACCATCTGGCCCGGCGCCCGCCAGCACTGGCGGCCGACTTCGCCGATCTTCCGATTGCATGCGCTCCGACTGACCCGGGCACTCGCCGAGCGGTACCGCGACCACCCGGCGCTGACCGCCTGGCATGTCAACAACGAGCTGGGCGGGGACAACGCCTACGACTATTCCGACGACGCCGCGACCGCGTTCCGGGACTGGCTGCGCCGCCGATACGGCACCCTGGACGCCCTCAACCGGGCCTGGGCGACCACGTTCTGGTCGCAGCGGTACAGCGACTGGGCGCAGATCCTGCCGCCACGGCGGGCGACCACGCACCCCAACCCGACGCAGCAACTGGACTTCAAGCGGTTCTCCTCGGACGCGCTCAAGGACCACCTGCGCGCCGAACGATCCGTGCTGTACGAAGTGACCCCGGACGTTCCCGTCACCACCAACTTCATGGTCATGGGTTGGTCCAAGGCCCTCAACTACGCCGACTGGGCAGCCGAGGTCGACTTCGTCGCCAACGACCACTACACGACGCCGGGCCCGCAGGCGCACGACGAACTGTCGTTCTCCGCCAACCTCACCTCGAACCTGGCCGGCGGGCGGCCGTGGTATCTCATGGAGCACTCCACCAGCGCGCTCAACTGGCAGCCGATCAACGTCGCCAAGGGGCCCGGCGAGATGGCCCGCGACTCGCTCACGCACGTCGCCCACGGCGCCGACGCGGTCTGCTTCTTCCAGTGGCGGCAGTCCGCGGCGGGCGCCGAGAAGTACCACTCGGCGATGCTGCCCCACGCCGGCGTCGACAGCACCATCTTCCGCGCCGTCACCGATCTCGGTGCCACGCTGCGCGACCTCGCCGAGGTGGCCGGCACGACGCGCCGGCCGTCCGGCGCGGCCATCGTCTTCGACTGGGAGTCCTGGTGGGCGGCCGAGCACGACGCGCACCCCAGCGACCGGCTCCGCTACCGGCAGGAGGCCCTCGACTGGTACACGGCGTTTCTCGAACTCGGTATCCGCGCCGACGTGGTTCCCGTCGACGCGCCGCTGCACCGCTACGGTCTGCTCGTCGCCCCGATCCTGCACGTCGTGCCCGGAGCGCTCGCCGACCGGCTACGCGGCTACGTCGCCGACGGCGGGCATCTCGTCACCACCTACTTCTCCGGCATCGTCGACGAGCACGACCACGTCTGGCTCGACGGCTACCCGGGAGCCCTGCGCGATCTGCTCGGCATCAGGATCGAGGAGTTCGGCCCCCTGTCCGACGAGCAGAGCGTCGAGCTCGACAACGGCACGGTGGGCAGCCTGTGGACCGACCGCATCGACCTCACGGACCCCGCGACCGAGGTCCTGGCCCGGTACCGCCAGGGCGGCCAGACCGGCCGTCCGGCCATCACCCGTCGGGCCGTCGGGTCCGGATCCGCCGCCTACGTCTCCACCCGCCTGCGACCCGCCGGGCTCACCGTCGTCCTGGCCGACCTGGCGAAGCGGGCCGGTATCGACAGCGAACTCCCGCCGGGCCTGCGCGGTCGCGTCGAACTGGCCGTACGCGGACCGTACTGGTTCCTGATCAACCGTACCGGGCAGCCCCTCGACATCTCCGCCGTCGACGGCGAACGGCTCGGCTCCGGGACCGCCGTCCTGGCGCCCCGCGCCGTAGCGGTCCTGCGCCGCGCCGCGATCCCGGGAACGGCCGATGAGTGACGTCGTCGGGGCCCGGACAATGCGCCCGGATGCGCCGTCGAACGCCCTTCCAGATCGTCGTCGAGGGCCGGCTCACCCCGGCCGACCCCTGACCACCAGCCGTTAACCGGTGGCGGGGTGGACCAAGCGTTGCGAGACTCGGTCCCGTGCCCGAGCCGGACCGCTTCCGAGCCGCCGTACACCTGTGGGCAGCCGGCGGTCCCGACGCCGCGACGGCCGCCGCGGCGGCCCGGGAGTCGGCGGCCGGTCTGCGTACGGTCGTCCTCGTCGAGGGGGTCAGCGACCAGCGCGCGGTGGAGGCACTCGCGGAGCGCCGGCACCGTGACCTCGCCGCTGAGGGTGTCTGCGTGGTGCCGCTCGGCGGCGCGATGAGCGTCGCCCGGTACCTGCGGCTGTTCGGGTCGCAGGGCCTCGCCGTCGCGGTACGGGGGCTGTGCGACGAGGCCGAGGAGGGCTTCTTCCGCCGTGGCCTGGAGCAGGCGGGCTTCGGTGCCGCCCTGGACCGGTCGGCGATGGAGGCGCTCGGTTTCGGGGTCTGCGTTACCGACCTGGAGGACGAGCTGATCCGCGCGCTGGGTAGCGACGGCGTGCAGTGGGTCATCGCGGACCAGCGGGACCTGGCCCGGTTCCGCGTCTTCCAGAACCAGCCGGCCCAACGTGGCCGGTCGATCGAGCGGCAACTGCGTCGTTTTCTGGGCACCATGAGCGGGCGCAAGGCGCGCTACGCCGAGGCGCTCGTGCGGGCGCTCGACCCGGATCGCGTGCCCCGCCCACTGGACCGACTGCTCGCCGACTGAGTCTCAGGCCGGCACGACCGGCAGGTCCAGCACCTCGTCGACCTCCCGGCGCGGGGTGGGTCGGCCCGGCTGGCCGTACCCGACGCGCAGCACCATCTGCGGGGTGCCGAACCGCCCCAGCGATACGCGTAGCTGCTCCCGCGCCGTCGGCACCTCGATCGGCTGGGACAACATCGACGCGCCCAACCCGGCGTCGACGGCGGTGAGCAGCATCCGTTGTAGGGCCTGGCCGGCGACCACCTGGTCGATGGCGGTGTTGCCGACCGAGCCGAGCACCCCGACCAGCGGCTCGGGTTCGAAGTCCCGCCCCGGCGCGCGGTCGCGACCGCCGAAGCCGCGCGTCGGCAGCACATCCTGTGGCTCGTGCTGCGGGCCGCCGGCCGAGGTGGGTACGCCGTCCGGCGCGGACTCGTGACGCAGCCACCGTTCCCGCTCGGCGCGGTACGCCGGGTCGCGTTCCAGCACCCGGTGCGCGCCGCGGGCGATCTCGCCGAACGCGTTCACGGCGCTCACCCCTACCAGTAGCTCCAGCCAGCACCCCTCGGCGCGGGCCGCCTCGCCGAGCCGCCAGCGGGCGTCGGACGGCACCGGGTCCGGCCAGAACGGGAGCCGGTTGCTGAACCGGCGGGGGATGGCCGAGTGCAGGCTCCGCTCGGTGGGGCTGGGCCGGCGCGGGAGGTCCGGCACCAGCCGGGCCAGCAGATCCGGCTCGGCCGGGTCCGGGCGCAGTCGCACCCGGGCGGGTACGCCGGCCACGGCCAACGCGATCCGCAGGTTGAACAGGGCCGCACCGCAGGCGACCCGTACGCCCCAGCCGCTGGGGTCGGTCGCCGGGAGCCGCCGCGACGGGTCGGCCAGCACCTCGATCCCGCCGTCGCGCAGCCGGAACCGCCACGGCTGCGTGTTGTGCAGCGACGGCGCCCGGACCGCGCTGGCGGCGGCGGTCCGCAGGTGGTCCGCGGTGTAGCCGATGTCCATGGCGGTGCTCCTTCCCCTGGGCCGGCCGTCGAGCCGCGACGGCTGGCACACCCCCACGGTCCGCCGATCGGGCGGCGGCGAGCAGGGCCGGACGTCCCGACCCACCGGGCCCGACCGCCCCACCGACGGTCGGTCCCTCCGTTCGGGACCTTCGGCCCGTGCACCCGTCGTGCGGCGCCTGTAGAAACGAGGGATGATCCGCGTCTTCCTCCTCGACGACCACGAGGTCGTCCGCCGTGGCCTGGCCGACCTGCTGCAGAGCGGCGGTGACATCGAGGTGGTCGGTGAGTCCGGCTCCGCGCAGGAGGCGTCGCGTCGCATCCCGGCGCTGCGGCCGGACGTGGCGATCCTCGACGCCCGGCTGCCCGACGGCAACGGCATCGACGTGTGCCGCGACGTCCGGGCCGTCGACTCGTCCATCAAGGGCCTGATTCTGACCTCGTACGAGGACGACGAGGCGCTGTTCGCCGCGATCATGGCGGGTGCCGCCGGGTACGTGCTCAAGCAGATCCGCGGCACCGACCTGGTCGACGCGGTGCGCCGGGTGGCGGCCGGGCAGTCCCTGCTCGATCCGGCGATCACCACGCGGGTGCTGGACCGTATCCGCAACGGCGTCGAGCAGCCGCGCGAGTTGAAGTCGCTCACCGAGCAGGAGCGGCGGATCCTGGAGTACGTGGCCGAGGGCCTGACCAACCGGGAGATCGCGGGAAGGATGTTCCTCGCGGAGAAGACGGTGAAGAACTACGTGTCGAGCGTCCTGGCCAAGCTGGGCCTGGAACGCCGTACCCAGGCGGCGGTCCTGGCCACCCGCCTGCTCGGCAAGACCCCCTGACCCACCCCCGCTCCCCGCGATCTTGCACTTTCTGCGCCGACAAAACCGACCTAGCCCCTCATATCGTCAACCGAAACTGCAAGATCGGCGCGAGCGGCGGGGCGTCAGTCGCGCAGGGGCACCGCCCAGTGCAGCTCGGTGCCGTGTGGGTCGACGGGGTTGATGGTGAAGACGCCGTCCAGGCGGTCGGCGCGTTCGCGCAGGTTGACCAGGCCGCCTCGGGCCGCACTCGGGTCGCAGCCCACCCCGTCGTCGGTGACCGTCACGCTCACCTGATCGCCCTCGACGCGTACGGCCACGTCGACGCGGGTGGCCCGCGCGTGGCGGACCGTGTTGGACAGCGCCTCGCGCAGCACGGCGGCCAGCTCCGGGCGGATGGTGTCGGGGACGGCACTGTCCACCGGGCCGGTCAGCTCCAGGTGCGGCTTGAAACCCAGGGACTCGGCGGCCAGCTCGATCGCCTCGCGGATCTCGGTGCGCAGCGCGGCGGTCATCGGTGTCCGCAGCTCGAAGATGGTGCGCCGGATGTCGCGGATGGTGTCGTCGAGGTCGTCGACGGCGGCGTTGATCCGTTTGGCGACCTCGGGGCGGGCCATCATCGGCGCGGCGCTCTGCAACTGCAAACCGGTGGCGAAGAGCCGCTGGATCACCACGTCGTGCAGGTCCCGGGCGATCCGCTCGCGGTCCTCCAGGACCACCAACAGCTCGCGCTCCTCCTGACCGCGCGCCCGCTCCATGGCCAGCGCCGCCTGGCCGGCGAAGCTGCCCAGCAGCGCCACGTCCTCGTCGCTGGCGCCGCCGCCACGCTCCGGCCGGTGCGCCACGATGAGCACGCCGTGCAGTGTCTCGGCGGTGGCCAGCGGTGAGACGATCGCTGGCCCGGTGTGCAGCAGCGCCGGCCAGGGCGCGGCGTGCGCGAGGTCGTCCACCTGGTCGTGCCGTCCCTGCGCCACGGCCGTCCCGAAGCTGGTCTCGGCGGCCGGCAGTACCGCGCCGACCAGCGGTTGGGCCCGCTCGTCGACGCCGTCGACCACCTCCACGGTGAACTGCGCGGTGTCGGCGTCGTGCAGCAGCACCAGCGCCAACTCCGCCTCGGCGACCTCCCGGGCGCGGCGGGCGACGAGTGCCAGCGCGTCGGTACGCCGTACCTCGCCGAGCAGCACCGTGGTTATTTCGGCGGTCGCCGCGAGCCAGCGTTCCCGCCGGTGGGCGAGGGCGTACAGGCGGGCGTTCTCGATGGCCACACCGGCGGCGGCGGCGAGCGCGACGACGATCTCCTCGTCGTCCTCGGTGAACTGCGCGCCGCCCTGCTTCTCGGCCAGGTAGAGGTTGCCGAACACCTGTTCCCGGATGAGTACCGGCACGCCCAGGAAGCTGTGCATGGGCGGGTGGTTGGCGGGGAAGCCGTAGGAGCGGGGGTGCTGGGTGATGTCCGGCATGCGCAGCGGGCGGGGATCGTCGATGAGCAGGCCGAGCACGCCCCGCCCGTGGGGCAGGTCGCCGATCCGCGCGTGCTGCTCGGGTGTCACGCCGTGCACGATGAAGTCGTGCAGCAGCCGGTCCGGGCCCACCACGCCCAGCGCGCCGTACTGCGCGCCGACCAGCTCGCAGGCCGCCTGCACGATGCGCCGCAGGGTGGTGCGCAGATCCAGGTTGGTGCCGATGCCGACGACCGCGTCGAGCAGCGCCCGAAGCCGCTCCCGGCTGGTCATCACTTCGCCGACCCGGTCCAGCATCTCCTGGAGCAGTTCGTCGAGGCGTACCCGGGACAGCGGGCTCAGGCCGAGCGACGGCGTCACCGGGGTTTCCGGGCGAGGCTGCGGGACGCTGCTGGTCACCGCGCGATCGTAGCGTCGACCGGCGGTGTCGATCGACCCGTCAGGCCTGGTTGCCGCGCACCGCGGAGGTGTCGACCACCTGCTCGCCGGCCAGTCGCGGGGTGTGCGGCGGTCCCGCCTGCGCCGGGTCCGCGATCCCCAGGCGCAGCACGAGGTACGGGAAGCCGATGCCGGCGAGCACCTGGCGCAGTGTCTGCCGGGTGCCGGGGACCTCGACGACCGCGCTGAGGGGTACCACCGACACGCCGAGCCGGGTCGCGGTCAGCCAGGCGGCGGAGAGGGCTTCACCGGCACGGAGCCAGCTGTCCCGGTCGTCCTCGTCGCCGTGCAGCAGCGCGTACACCGCCATCCGGTCGTGGCCGGGACCGATCGGCAGGCTACCGGGGCGGCCGAAGTCGCGGCCCGGCACGGTGGTCTGTGGCGGCTCCGCGGGGAGCACGTCGGCGGGCAGACCGGTGCCGGTGTCGGCGCGGCTCGTCCAGTACGCCATCTCGGCGCGCAGCTCCGGGTCCTCGGCCTCGACCGCGCCGGCGTGCCCGGCCGTGGCGGCCAGCTCCAGCACCTGGTCGCGGTCGAGGATCTGCAGGCGGCTGCCCTCGTCGGTGACCGCCCGGGTGATCTCCCCCATCGAGTCGGTGGGCACCGGCTCGTCACTGACCGGCCGTCGGTCGGTGTGCCGCACCGACATGCACTGCACGAGTCGCATGGCGTCCGGATCGGCCTCGGTCCGGGTCAGGTCGGTCAGACGGGCCACCAGGCTCTCCTCGCCCGGGTCGGGTAGGCGGCGCACCACCGCGCGCCAGCCCTCGGCGGCCAGCGCCACCCGGGCGTGGTGCAGAGCGGCGCCGCAGCTGACCGCCAGCAGCCGCCCTTCCGGGTCGCCGGCCGCGAGCTGCCGGTCGGCGACCGTGTGCAGTTCCAGCGAGTCGGGGAGTACCCGCCAACGCCAGGGCTGCGTGTTGTGCACCGAGGGGGCGTGGCCGGCGGTGGCGGCGGCCTCCGCCAGCGCGGTGGTCAGCGAACTTTCCTGACTCATCGTCACGACCTTTCCGTCTCGACCATCGTGCCCGACCTTCGACTTGTAAGGAGGGGGCCCTTTCTATGCATCAGGCGTGAGAAAGGTGCCCTTGCTTCGCGTGGTGTATTGCCGTTTCATCCTGCGGCCTGCTGGGCGGTGCCTGAGAGCGGATCGGCGTCAACGTTCCCGGACGACGGCGACCGGGCAGCCGGCGTGCTGGATGACCTGCTGGCTGACCGAGCCGAGCAGCATCCCGGCCAGCCCACCCCGGCCCCGGCTGCCGACCACCACCAACTGGGCCGACCGGCTGGCCTCGATCAGCGTCGCCGCCGGACTGCCCCCGACGAGGTCTACCGTGACATCCAGCTCGGGGAACGTCCGCCGCCAGGGCTCGACCGCCTCCTCGACGGCCGCCCGTTCGTCGGGCGTCCCGGCCGCCCCACCCGGGCCCGGTGTCCAGGCGTGCAGCACCCGCAGCGGTACCCGTCGTTGGGTTGCCCGCTCGGCCGCGAAGCCGAGCGCCACCAGCGACGGCTCGGAGGCGTCCACCCCGACCGTCACCGGCTCGGCCGGGCCGTGGGCCGAGCCGTCGCGGACGATGACGACGGGACAGTGGGCGTGCGCGGCGACCGCTACCGCCGTCGAGCCGGCCAGCAGTCCGCCGAACCCGCCGTGGCCCCGGCTGCCGAGCACCAGCATCCCCGCGTCGGTGGAGCGTTCCTGCAACACGAGGGCGGGCGGTCCGTCGTACACCTCGCTGGTGATCGTCAGGCCGGGATGCGCGGCGGCGGCGTTCGCGGCGGCCTTGCGGACCAGGTCGTCCACCTGCCGCCGGGCGGTGTCGTCCGGCCAGATGCCGGGCGCCACGCCCGGACCGACCCAACTGGCCACGGTCAGCCATTCGAAGACGTACGCCAGCCGCACCGGCTGACCACTGCGCTCGGCCTCGGCCAACGCCCAGTCAAGGGCCACCGACGCGTCGGTCGAGCCGTCGTAGCCGACCAGAATCTCCGCGTCCCGCACGTCGTCCTCCTTCAGGGGTTCATCGGGTCGGTCTCGCGGACCCACCGCCACTCGGCGACCTGCGGGTCGTCCTCGCCGTACCGGCGCGTGTAGTCGCGGGCCGCCTGCCGGGCGTCGACCATCTGCTGGCGTAGGTGCGCGGCGCGCGCGCCCAGCCCGGGCACCCGGTCGATGACGTCGATGACCAGGTGGAACCGGTCCAGGTCGTTGAGCATCACCATGTCGAACGGGGTGGTGGTGGTGCCCTCCTCCTTGTAGCCGCGTACGTGCAGGTTCTCGTGGTTCGACCGGCGGTAGGTCAGGCGGTGGATGAGCCACGGGTAGCCGTGGTAGGCGAAGATGACCGGTCGGTCCGGGGTGAAGATGGTGTCGAACTCCTTGTCGGGCAGGCCGTGCGGGTGTTCGGTGTCCGGTTGCAGGCGCATCAGGTCGACGACGTTGACCAGCCGGACCTTCAGCTCCGGCAGGTGCCGGCGCAGCAGGTCGGCGGCGGCCAGCGTCTCCAGGGTGGGCACGTCGCCGCAGCAGGCGAGGACGACGTCCGGCTCACAGTCGTCGTCGGTGCTGGCCCACTCCCAGATGCCCAGGCCGCGGCGGGTGTGCTGGATCGCCTCGTCGACGGTGAGCCAGTTGGGCGCCGGCTGCTTCCCGGCCACGACCACGTTGATGTAGTGCCGGCTGCGCAGGCAGTGGTCCATGGTGGCGAGCAGGGTGTTGGCGTCCGGCGGCAGGTAGACGCGTACCACCTCGGCCTTCTTGTTGACCACGTGGTCGATGAAGCCCGGGTCCTGGTGGGAGAAGCCGTTGTGGTCCTGCCGCCAGACGTGGCTGGACAGCAGGTAGTTCAGCGAGGCGAGCGGCTGCCGCCAGGGGATGGCCCGGGTCACCTTCAACCACTTGGCGTGCTGGTTGAGCATCGAGTCGACGATGTGGATGAAGGCCTCGTAGCTGGTGAACACCCCGTGCCGGCCGGTCAGCAGGTAACCCTCCAGCCATCCCTGGCACAGGTGCTCGGACAGCACCTCCATGACCCGGCCGTCCGGCGAGAGGTGGTCGTCGCCGGGGACCGTCGCGGCCATCCAGGCGCGGTCGGTCACCTCGAAGGCGGCGCCCAACCGGTTGGACGCGACCTCGTCCGGGCCGAACAGCCGGAACGTCTGCGGGTTGGCGGCGATCACGTCGCGGATCCACGGACCGAGCACGCCGGTCGCGCCGGCCATCGGCTGACCCGGTTCGGGTACGTCCACGCCGTACTCGCCGAAATCGGGCAGGGCCAGGTCGCGCAGGACCACTCCGCCGTTGGTGACCGGGTTGGCGCTCATCCGCCGGTCACCGCGCGGCGGCAGGGTCCGCAGCTCGTCGACCGGCGCTCCGGTGGCGTCGAACAGCTCCTCCGGTCGGTAGCTGCGTAGCCAGCGCTCCAGCTCGGCCAGGTGCGCCGGGTTGTCGCGTACGCCGGACAGCGGCACCTGGTGCGCGCGGTAGGTGCCCTCCACCTCCGTACCGTCGACCTCGCGCGGTCCCGTCCAGCCCTTCGGCGTCCGCAGGATGATCATCGGCCAGCGGGGACGCTCGACGACGCCGCCGGAGCGGGCCCGGCGCTGGATCGTGGCGATCTCGTCCAGCGCCCGGTCCATGGTGGCCGCGAGAGCGCGGTGCACCACGCTCGGGTCGTCGCCGGCCACCACGTACGGCTCGTAACCCGAGCCGCGCATGAGGTCCAGCAGGTCCGTCTCGGGGATCCGGGACAGCACGGTGGGATTGGCGATCTTGTAGCCGTTGAGGTGCAGGATGGGCAGCACCGCGCCGTCCCGGGCCGGGTTGAGAAAGACGTTGGAGAGCCAACTGCCGGCCAGTGGGCCGGTCTCCGCCTCACCGTCGCCCACCACGCAGGCGACCACGAGATCCGGGTGGTCGAACGCGGCCCCGTAGGCGTGGCTCAGGGCGTACCCCAGCTCGCCGCCCTCGTGGATCGAACCTGGCACGTCCGCCGCGACGTGGCTGGGGATGCCGCCGGGGAAGGAGAACTGGCGGAACAGCCGGGCCATGCCGGTCTCGTCGCGTGCGACGTCGTGGTAGCGCTCGGACCAGGTGCCCTCCAGCCACGTGTTGGCCACGATGGCCGGGCCGCCGTGCCCGGGGCCGGTGACCAGCATGGCGTTCAGGTCGCGGGCGACGATCACCCGGTTGAGGTGGGCGTAGATCAGGTTGAGCCCGGGACTGGTGCCCCAGTGCCCGAGCAGCCGGGGCTTGATGTCGTCGGGGGTCAGCGGCTCGCGCAGCAGGGGGTTGCCCAGCAGGTAGATCTGCCCGACGGTGAGGTAGTTCGCGGCACGCCAGTAGGCGTCCAGCCGGCGCAGCTCGTCGTCGGTGAGTGCGCGCTGTACGTCTTCAGCGGTATCCATGATGCTGCCTCTCGCGGGTAGGGGGTGGGTGTCCGCGTTCAGCCTCGCCGCTGCGGACGTGTTCGGTCAGGGTCGTTGGTCCCTCCTCGGGTGGTCGTCGGGCCCGGGAAGCGGCACCTCGGCGAGGCCGCGTACGACGACCACCGGGGCGGGGGAGTGGTAGAGCAGGGACTGGGCGACCGCGCCGAGCATGGCGCGTCCCGGTTCGTCGCCGCGGGCGGCGACCAGCGCCATCTGGACCGACCGGGACGTGTCGATGAGCACCTGTGCCGGGTCGCCGCGGACGACCCGGCACTCGGTGGGCACTGCGGTGTGCCGGTCGACGTGGCGGGCCAGCGCCTCGCCGAGCTGCTCGGCGACCGCGTCGGTGTCCTCGTCGCTCTCCACCACCCGCAGGGCCACGAGGCGCGCGCCGCGTCGGGCGGCGCACTCCACGGCCCACCGCAGGGCGAGGTGGGAGCTGGGCGAGCCGTCCACTCCGGCCAGGACCGGTCCCTGCGGCGGCGGTTCGCGGCGGACCACCAGCAGCGGGCAGTTGGCCCGCGCCGCCAACTGCACGGCGGGCGTGTCGGCCGGTACGCACTGACCGCTGCCGGCCATTCCGCTGTCCCCGACGGCCAGCAGGAAGGCCGTCTCGGACCGGCGGATGAGGGTGGGCAGCAGGGCGCTCTCGACGATCTCGGCGCGCACGGTCAGACCCGGTTCGACCTGGTGGGCGAGCTGGGCCGCCCGGGTGATCAGACTCTCGGCGGCGTCGCGGGGCGCGGCCACGGTGTCCGCCGCGAAGGCGGCGTGCCAGTCGAAGGTGTGCACCAGGTGCAGGGGCCGCCCGTGACCGGCGGCCTCCTGGGCGGCCTGCTCCACGACCGGTAGGTCACCGTCCGAGCCGAGGCCGACCAGCACCTCCGCGTCGGCCGATGCCGCCATCCGATACCACCTCCCGGGCGTCGCGCCCGGCACGACCACGCTGTCCCTGCACCGAGGGTAGTCGGATGACTGCGGCGTGTGGGTGGGATCGACCCATGGGGTACGCGAACCAGGGCTCGCGATGTCAACGACCGTTGACGAACGGGCGCTGTCAACGTATGTTGACACCATGAGTCAGGCAACGGAACTCGCGGCGGCAGCCGGCAGCACCGACCCCCGAGTCGGGCTCCGCGCCGTCCGCGCGCTACGCCGGCTGCTCGAGCGACTCGAGGTGGTCCAGGTGGACAACGCCCGGCGACAGGGCTGGTCCTGGCAGGAGATCGCCGACGCGCTCGAGGTCAGCCGGCAGGCGGTGCACAAGAAGCACGCCGGGCGACCGGCGGTCAACTCATCCTGGGAGGCGTGATGTTCGAACGGTTCACCGACCGGGCGCGAGGCGTGGTGCGGCGGGCGCTCGAGGAGGCCCGGGCCGAGGGCCGGCGGCCGGTCGGCACCGAACACCTGCTGCTCGCCCTGCTCGCCGACGAGGACGGCCTGGCCGGCCGTGTGCTGGCCGAAGCCGGGGTCCGCGCCGACGACCTGCGTGAGCGGGTCCGGCGGCACACCACGGGCGGGGGCGCCGGCCTCGGCGACGCGGACGCGGCGGCGCTGCGCGAGATCGGCATCGACCTCGCCGCGATCGTGGCCCGCATCGAACAGTCCTTCGGCCCCGACGCGCTGCGCGAGGCGGTGCCGGCCCCGCGCCGCCGCTGGGGGCGTCGCCGCTACCTGGGCGGCCCGTTCTCGCCCCGCTCGAAGAAGGCGCTGGAGCTGTCGTTGCGGGAGGCGCTGCGGCTGCGGCACAAGCACATCGGCACCGAGCACATCCTGCTCGGGGTGCTGCGTGAGGGCCAGGGACTGGGCGCGCTGGTGCTCACCGAGGCCGGGGTCGACCTCGACGATCTGCGCCGCCGGGTGGAGGCGGCGCTGCGCGCGGCGGCGTGACGGGCACCCGCGCGTTGAAACCTGTCTGTGGCACTTCCGACGCCTGCGGTTCGCCGGGTCGCTGACAGCGGCCCGGTGCTGCACACTGACGCCGTGGATGCTGGACAGGACAGGCGCCCCTCAGGTGGCGACGGCGGGCTGCGCTCCGCCGTGGTGGTCAACCCGTCGAAGGTCGCCGACCTCGACGAGCTGCGCCGCACCGTGAACGACGCGCTCGCCGCCGCCGGGTGGCCCGAGCCGCGGTGGTTCGAGACGACCGTCGACGATCCCGGCCGGGGCCAGACCGAACAGGCCGTCAAGGACGGCGTCGACCTGGTCTTCGCGTGCGGCGGCGACGGCACCGTGATGTCCTGCGTCAGCGCGCTCGTCGGCACCGACGTGGCCCTCGCCGTCCTGCCGCAGGGCACCGGAAACCTGCTCGCCGCCAACCTCGGCCTCTCCACCGACCTCCCGGCGGGGCTCCAGGTCGCCGTCGAACGCGGTCGGCGGCTGCTCGACGTCGGCGCGGTGGAGGACCAGTACTTCACCGTGATGGCCGGTATGGGTTTCGACGCCCAGATGCTCGACGCCACCAACGAGACCACCAAGGCCCGCATCGGCTGGCCGGCGTACGTGATGGGTGCCGTGAAGCACCTGCGGGACCGGCCGATGCGGGTGCAGATCCGCATCGACGACCGCCCGCCGGTGCGCCGCCGGGCCCGCTCGGTGCTGATCGCCAACGTCGGCCGGCTCCAGGGCGGCGTGACCCTGCTGACCGAGGCCGAGCCGGACGACGGTTGGCTCGACGTCGCCGTGCTCACCCCGCGTAACCTGCGGCACTGGCTCGCGCTCGGCTGGGCCGTGGTCCGCCGCAGCGGCCAGGTGCCGCAGATGGAGGTCTTCCGTGGCCGGACGGTGGTGGTCAGCAGCAACCGCCCGCAGCCACGGGAGCTGGACGGCGACCTCATCGCCCCCGGACGGCAGCTCCGCGCCGAGATCCGGCCGCAGGCGTTGTGGCTCTGCGTCCCGCAGCCCGAGGACGCTCCCGACCTGTCCGTCGACGCACAGGGCGCCGGGGAGCGGGGCGAGCAGCTGATCGAGGAAGCGCGCCGTGAGTAGCACCCGGATCGTGCCGGAGACCCGGCTGATGGCCGACGAGGAGCTGTCGGCCGACGACGCCTGGCGCACACTGCGCCGCAAGGGCGGCTGGCACCTGCTGCGGGACGCGTTCATCCGGTTCCGCTACGGCGACGGGTTCAGCCACTCCCGCGCGTTCGCGTTGCAGCTCTGCCTGGCCGTGGTGCCGTTCCTCATCGCGCTCACCGGTCTGATCAGCGAGCTGGGCGTCGAGGAGGGCGGCCGGGTCGTCGCCGACACCGTGCTGGCGCTCACCCCCGGCCAGAGCGCCGAGGTGGTCGGCGAACTGCTCGGCGAGGGCGAACGCGTCGAGGACGCGGGGGAGCTGGCGCTCACCCTGGGTCTGCTCACCGGTCTGGTCGCGCTGACCACCACGATGGCCCAGATCGAGCGGGGCGCCAACCGCATCTACGGCGTCGAGCGGGACCGCCCGGCCCTCTGGAAGTACCTACGGGCGGCCGTCCTGGCGGTCACCGCCGGCCTGCCCGCGCTGGCCGGCTTCCTGATCCTCGTCGGCGGCGGCGCGATGGGCGACTCGGTGCGCGAGCACTACGAGTGGGGCGAGACCGCCAACATCATCTGGAACGTGATCCGGTTTCCGTTGAGCCTCGGCCTGACCGTGCTCGCCGTGGCGGTGCTCTTCCGGCACGCGCCGCGCCGCAACCAGCCCGGCCTGTCGTGGCTGTTCTTCGGCGCCGGCATCGCCACGGCCCTGTGGTGGCTGGCCAGCCTGCTGCTCGCCGCGTACGTCAAGTTCAGTGAGGGCTTCGGGCAGACCTACGGCGCGTTGACCGGCATGATGGCGCTGCTGCTCTGGGCCAACCTGACCGGCATGGCGCTCTTCGGCGGGCTGGCCTTCGCCGCCCAGTTGGAGGCGCTGCGGATCGGCGTGCAGGAGCCGGCGCAGCCCGACCTGTGGGAACCCGAGGCCGACCGCGCCGAGTTGTTCGACACCGGTGACATGACCGCGCTCTGAGCGCGTCCGGGTGTACGCCGGACGCGGATCGGGTACCTCGCCTCGCCAGGTACGACAAGGGAGGTGCGGGGTGACCGCGGTCAAAGAGGTGGCTCGGCGTCCGATCGGTCACTTCGCCGAACGGAGCATCGCCGGTCTGGTCGCCGTCATCGGCGCGGGCGCGGCGTTCGGGCTGTTGCTGTTGCTCGTCCGTTTCCGGTGGAGCCCGTTGCAGGACGCCGACCACGCGGCCGCCGAGTGGTTCAACTCGCTCGTCGCCCCACACCACCCGCTGGTCACCGTGCTCCAGGCGGTGACCGATCTGGGTGGTCGACCGATCCTCATCTGGCTGGTCGCGATTCCGGCGATCGGCCTGCTGATCCGGCGGCAGCCCCGGCTGGCCGTCTACCTGATCGTCACGGGGGTCGGCGGGCTGATCCTCGACCCGTCGCTCAAGGCGCTCGTCGGTCGACTCCGCCCGGTGGTGGACGTCCCGGTCGCCAGCGCTCCCGGCAACAGCTTCCCGAGCGGGCACGCGCTCGGCTCCATCGTCGCGTACGGGGCGCTGCTGCTGGTGTTCCTGCCGGCGATGGCGCCCCGCTGGCGCAAGCCCGCGATTGTCGGCGTCGGCGTGCTGGTGGCGCTGATCGGGCTGACCCGGATCGCGCTGGGCGTGCACTTCGTCTCCGACGTGCTGGGCGCCTGGCTGCTCGGTGCCGGCTGGCTGGGCGTCACCGCGTACGCCTTCCGGCTGTGGCGGCGCGAGCGCGGCAAGCCGGTGCCGCCGCTGACCGAGGGGCTGGAGCCGGAGGCGGGGCACGACATCGCCATCGCCCCGGCCGAGGAGCGTGTGCTGGCGCACCCCCGCTCTGCGGTGGCCGAGCTGCTGGTCGGCTGGGTGCTGGTGTTCGGCGCGCTGTACGGCTTCGGCATGTTCGTCAGCTACCACGCCAAGGGCACCTTCTTCGCGACCCTGGATACCGAGGTCCCGCGCTGGTTCGCCGACCGGCACACGGACGTGCTGACCGACGTGAGCTGGTGGTGGAGCAAGTTCGGGGACACCCACGCCATCCTGCTCATCTCGCTGGTGTTCTGCCCGCTGGTGCTCGCGGTGTGGCGGCGGTGGCGGCCCGTCCTGTTCGTGGTGCTGGCGATGGTCGGTGAGCTGACCCTCTTCCTCGCCTCGGCGCACGTGGTCGGTCGGCCGCGTCCGCCGGTGGAGAACCTGGACGGGCAGATGCCCACCTCCTCGTTCCCGTCCGGGCACATCGCGGCCACGATCTGCGTCTGGCTGGCGATCACGCTGATCGTGTTCCCGCGTACCGATCGCTGGTGGCGGTGGATCTTCGTGGCGCTGGCCGTGATCATGCCGGCCGGGGTCGCCATCTCCCGGATGTACCGGGGAATGCACCACCCGACCGACTTCATGGGCGCGATCCTGCTCTCGGCGCTCTGGATCGGCCTGCTCTACCTCGTGATCCGCCCCAACGCCGACCTGGCGAAGGGCAACCAACCGGCCATCGAGTCGGAGGACGTGGACACCCTCGACGACGAGCTGGCGCGCGCCGGCCGACCCGACTGAGCACCGCGATGCTGCGGGTGATGACCTGGAACATCCGTACCGGCGGCCGGGACCGTGGCGGCTCCGACCGGCTCGATCGGGTGGTCCAGGTCGTCGACCAGCAGGCGCCGGACGTGTTGGCGTTGCAGGAGCTGCGCGGCTTCGACCGGGCGGGGCTGATGGCTACTGTGGCGGACCGGGTCGGGATGACGCCCCACCTCGCCCGGTCCTGCTTCGGGCAGCCGGTGGCGGTGCTGGTCCGGCCGCCGTACCGGGTGCTCGCCGCAGGGCCCCTGCGTCGGCCGTTCCACCACGCCGCCGCCCGCGTCGTGGTGTCCACCCCGGCCGGGCCGCTCACCGTTGTCGGCACCCACCTGTACCCGTACTCCGGAGGTCGCCGACGGATGGAGGTCGACTGGCTGGTCGCTGCCCTGCGCCGCGCTCCCGGGCCGATGACCCTGCTCGCCGGTGACCTCAACTCGCTCGACCCGACGGTCGACCACACCGCTCGTCTGGACGGCCTGCCCGCTCTCTACAAGCGGCGGCACCTCCGTCGGCGCGGCGGTGCGGTGGACACCCGCGCGGTCGCCCAGCTGCTCGCCGCCGACCTGGTCGACCTGTGGCCGTCCGCCAACGGCGACGCGCCGGAGGCCGCGGGTCTGACCGTGCCCACCCGGTTCGGCGGTGCGGAGTTCGCCGGGATGCGCCTGGACTACCTGTTGGGCAGCCGTGCGGTGGCCGAGCGGGTGCGCGACTGCCGGGTGATCCGCGACGCGACGACGGACACGGCCTCCGACCACTATCCACTGCTGGTCACCATCGACCTGTGACCGAGCCGGGGCTCCGGCGGATGGCATCGTCGGGCTACCGTGCCCACCGTGACCGACCACCCCACCCTCCGTCCGCCGCTGCCCGGGCCGCCGACCGACCGGCCGGCCACGCCGATGGTGACGCTCGCGGCCCGAGCTCCGTCGGCGGTGGGCACGACCGAGCCGGACACCGTCGCGCTGCCGCTCGTCGCGGCCGTCGCGCGCGGTGTCGCGCTGGTCTTCGTGCTGCCGGTACGCCTGCTCTGGGAGCTGATCGCGGCTGCCGGCCGGCTGCTGGGCCGGTACCTGCTGACCCCGGTCGGACGGTTCCTGCGCGACTGGCTGGTGGCCCCGTTGGTCTGGGCCCTGGACCGGCTGGTGTGGCGTCCGCTGCTCTGGTGCGCCGACCACCTACTGTGGCGTCCGCTGCGCTGGGTGGCCCGCAACCTCGTGTGGGTGCCGCTGGTGTGGCTGGCCCGGGGTGTCGCGTGGGTGGCCCGCAACCTCGTGTGGGTGCCGCTGGTGTGGCTGGGGCGCGGCGTGGCCTGGGTGACCCGCACGCTTGTCTGGCTGCCGCTGGTGTGGTTGGCGTACGCCTTCGCCTGGGCGGTCCGCACGATCCTCTGGACGCCGCTGGTGTGGTTGGCCCGCCACGGCCTGCGCCCACCTCTGGTGGCCCTGGGTCGGGTGCTGGTCTGGCTGGCCGAGCACCTGGTCGTGCGGCC
The DNA here is from genome assembly GCF_050942905.1 of Micromonospora sp. CA-246542. Lineage (NCBI taxonomy): Bacteria > Bacillati > Actinomycetota > Actinomycetes > Micromonosporales > Micromonosporaceae > Micromonospora > Micromonospora sp. CA-246542. The sequence goes on from NZ_CP192040.1 coordinate 1,908,539, forward strand.
GCTGCGCTGGCTGGGCGCGGCCCTCGCCCCCGCCGGACGGCTGCTGCGGCGCGGCGCTGCCGCGCTCGCCGGGGCGGTGGGCGTCGCGCTCGTCGCGCTGGCGTGGGGGTCCGGTGGGTCGTGGTCGGCCTGGCGCGGGGAGTCCGGTGGCTCGTCGTCGGGTTCGGCCGGCTGGTCGTGGCCGCGCTGGTGGGGGCGTGGCGGACCGCCGGCTGGCTGTTGCGGTGGGTCTACCGACTGCTGCTGCGCCCGGTCGGGTTGGGGCTGCGCTGGCTGTGGCGGCACACCGTACGTCCGCTGCTGTCGGGCAGCCGCTGGGTCTGGTCGGTGACGGTCGTGCCGGCGGCGCGTGGCCTGCGCGCGGTCTGGCGGGCCACCGTCCCGCCGGCGGCCCGGTGGACCCGACGCGCGGTGCTCGACCCGGCTCGGGTGGCGTCCCACGAGGTGCTGAGCGCACTGGGTCTGCGCCGCTGACGACGCCTCAGAGCACCAGGTTGAGCAGGACCGTCAGCACCACCGAGGCCACGATCGAGAAGAGGATCATCAGAAGGCAGCCGAGGCCACCACCGAGCGGGCGGATCTCCGTGTTACCGAAGCGCATGCATGGTCACCTGTCCGTGAGTTCGGGCCACGGGCGGCTCACAGCTCGCGGAGCCGGGGCAGTAGCTGATCCTGCGCCCAGTCCAGGAACATCGGCTGGGTCTCCCCGCCGACCTGGATGATCGCCACGTGCGTGAAGCCGGCGTCGACGAACTTGCGGAACGCGTCGACGTGCGCTTCCACGTCCGGGCCGCAGGAGATGCCCTCGGCGACGTCCTCCTCCCGGACGAACTGGGTGGCGGCGGCGAAGGACTCCGGCCCCGGCAGGTCGGCGTTGACCTTCCAGCCCATGCCGAACCAGCGGAACTGGTCGTGCACGATCTTGCGGCACTCGGCCTCGTCCGGGCCGTAGCAGATCGCCACCTGCCCGTAGCGGGGCTGGCCCGCGCCGCCCGCGTCGTCGTACATCTCGATGATGTGCCGGTCGGGCTCGGTGGAGACGAGTCCGTTGCCGTACTCGGCGGCGAGCGTGGCGGACTGCCGGCCGGAGGCGGCGATCGCCATCGGGACGGGCCGCTCGGGGCGGTCCCAGACGTAGGCGTCGGGTACGTCGAAGTGGTTCCCGGAGAAGGTCAACGTCTCGCCGTTCAGCAGCGGACGGATGATCTGCAACGCCTCCTCGAACATCTCGTGGCGCTGCTGCACGTGCGGCCAGCCGCCGACCACGTGCTCGTTGAGGTTCTCCCCGGCGCCCAGGCCGAGGGTGAACCGCCCGTCCGACAGCGCGCCGATGGTGCTGGCCTTCTGGGCGACCACGGCCGGGTGGTAGCGGCGGATCGGGCAGGTCACGAAGGACATCAGCTCCGCGCGGGAGGTGGCGTGCGCGACCGCGCCGAGCACCGACCAGGCGTACGGGGAGTGGCCCTGCGAGTCCAGCCACGGATAGTAGTGGTCGGACATCACCAGTTGGTCGAAGCCGGCCGCCTCGGCCCGCACCGCGTGGTCCACCAGTTGCTTCGGTCCGGCCTGCTCGCACATCAGGGTGTAGCCGACGCTCACCATCCCGTTATCTCCTTCTCGCCGACGGTTCGTCACGGGATACCCAGGTCAGCAACGGTCAACCCTCCCGTCCGGTTCGCCCGGGCGATGCTTGACGGATGCGGTGGACCCGCCTACGGTCCTCTTAACCGGTTAAGACCCTCGGTGTGGCGCACATCCTGTGGTGGGGATGACCGCCCCGTGACGGCCCGCGTCCGCGCGGGCCGTCACGGCCGTCCGCCCCTTCGAGCGTTCTACTGAACCGGTTGCGAGGGCTGATCCATCGCCCTAGGCTGATGCGCGCCGCCGGGAGTCGGGCGGCGGCTGTCGGGCTGCAGCCGCCTTCCCCTGTCGTACCCCACCCTCGCCGGGCATCGGGGGTCCTCCCTGAGGAAGGCCATGAAGACTCGACTCTCCGCCGTCGGCGCCGCCCTGCTCGCGCTGCTGCTCGCCGTGCTGGCGTTCGGTCAACCGGCGCACGCCGCAGCCGGCTTCTCCGTCGCGGGCGGCAAGCTGTACGACGCCAACGGCGCCGAATTCGTCATGCGCGGCGTCAACCACGCGCACACCTGGTACCCGCAGCAGACCAGCTCGTTCGCCAACGTCAAGGCGCTGGGCGCGAACACCGTGCGGGTGGTGCTCGCCAGCGGCGACCGCTGGACCCGGAACACCAACGCCGACGTCGCCAACGTCATCTCGCTGTGCAAGGCCAACCGGCTGATCTGCGTGCTGGAGGTCCACGACACCACCGGGTACGGCGAGCAGAGCGGCGCGATCACCCTGGATCGTGCCGTCGATTACTGGCTCAGCCTGAAGGACGTGCTGGTCGGTCAGGAGCGGTACGTTCTCGTCAACATCGGCAACGAGCCGTACGGCAACCAGAACTACGCCTCGTGGGCCACCGACAGCGCCAACGCGATCAAGCGGCTGCGGGCCGGCGGCCTGACCCACACCATCATGGTGGACGCCCCGAACTGGGGTCAGGACTGGTCGTTCACGATGCGCGACAACGCCGCGTCGGTCTTCGCCGCCGACCCGGCCCGCAACACGGTCTTCTCCATCCACATGTACGGCGTCTTCGACACCGCTGCCGAGATCAGCGACTATCTGGGCCGGTTCCGTACGGCGGGGCTGCCCATCGTGGTCGGTGAGTTCGGCTTCAACCACTCCGACGGCGACCCGGACGAGGACACCATCCTCGCGTACAGCCAGGCCAACGGGATCGGCTGGCTCGGCTGGTCGTGGAGCGGCAACGGGGGTGGCGTCGAGTATCTCGACATGGCCACCGCCTTCAACCCGGCCAGCCTGACCACCTGGGGGCAGCGGGTCTTCAACGGCGTCAACGGCATCCGGCAGACGTCCCGCGAGGCCACCGTCTTCGGTGGCCCCCCGCCGCCGACCACGCCCCCGCCGACCACGCCCCCGCCGACCACGCCTCCGCCGACCACGCCGCCTCCCACCACGCCCCCGCCGACCACGCCCCCTCCGACGACCACGCCGCCGCCCGCCGGTGGCTGCACGGCGACGTACACCATCACCAACCAGTGGCAGGGCGGCTTCCAGGGTGAGGTGCGGGTGACCGCCGGCGCGTCGGCGATCACCGGATGGACGGCACGGTGGACACTCGCCAACGGTCAGAGCGTCACGCAGTCCTGGAACGCGACTGTGACCAGCAGCGGTTCCACGGTGACCGCGCGGAACGCGGACTACAACGGCCGACTGGCCGCCGGCGCCAGCGCTACCTTCGGCTTCCTCGGCGGCTGGAGCGGCGCCAACCCCACACCGCAGGTGAGCTGCACCGCCGGCTGAGCGACCGGCGGCGACCAACGCCAGATGGCCGGGCCCGTACCGGGCCCGGCCATCGCGTCCTTCGGCAGCCCGAGCCCGCTCAGTGCTGCTCGCCGGTCAGGTTCACGATGACCACGCCCGCGATGATCAGAGCGATGCCCACGAGCTTGACCGGCCCGACCGACTCGCCCAGGAACACCGCGCCGATCGCCACGATGGCCGCGGTGCCCAGGCCCGACCAGAGGGCGTACGCGACGCCGACCGGTATCTCCTTGACGGCCTGGGCGAGCAGGAGGAACGCCAGCGCGTACCCGGTGAGGCAGCCCAGTGTCGGCCAGACGCGGGTGAACCCGGCGGTGCTCTTGATCAGGCTGGTCGCCACCACCTCGGCGAGGATGGCGATTCCCAGCAGCACGTACGCCATCAGTCCTCGCCGCCCTCCGTGGTTTGGGTAGATCTTGGACAGTTTCCGTTCCCTGCTGACGGAAACTGTCCAAGATTGACAACTTCGGCAGTGGAGCTGCCGGCATCGGCGAGGCGGGCGGCGCGCATGGTGAGGTAGCGCTGTTCGGGGAGGCTGCTCGTGCGGGCGGCGGCATCCCGGTAGTCCGCGATGGCCCGCTCCCGGTCGCCGGCCATCTCGTGCAGGTGCGCGCGGGCGGCGGGCAGCCGGTGGTGTCCGGCCAGCCGGGGATCGTCGGTCAGCGTGTCGAGGGCCCGGAGGCCGGCAGCGGGCCCGTGCACCATGGCGGTCGCGACGGCCCGGTTGAGCGCGACCACCGGGGTGCCGGCCAACCGATCCAGCACGTCATACAGCGCCAGGATCTGGGGCCAGTCGGTCGCGTCGGTACTAAGAGCCTCGTCGTGCAGCGCGGCGATGGCGGCCTGCACCTGGTAGGGGCCGACCGGGCCGCGCGGCAGCGCCGCCGTGACCAGTGCGACGCCTTCGGCGATGGCCGCTGCGTCCCAGCGACTGCGATCCTGCTCGGCCAGTGGGATCAGCTCTCCGGACGGCCCGGTTCGTGCGGGACTGCGCGCCTCCGTGAGCAGCAGCAACGCGAGCAGCCCGGCGGTCTCACTGTCGTCGGGCAGGCGTACGTGCAGCGCCCGGGTCAGCCGGATCGCCTCGGCCGCGAGGTCGACCCGGCGTAGGTCCGGGCCGGCGGTACTGGTGTGCCCCTCGGTGAAGATCAGGTAGAGCACCTGTCGGACGGCGGCCAGCCGATCGGCCCGCTCCGCCTCTTCGGGCATCCGGAACGGCAGCCCGGACGTGCGGATCCGCTGCTTTGCCCGGCTGATCCGCTGCGCCATGGTCGCCTCGGGCACCAGGAACGCGCGGGCTATCTCGGCGGTGCTCAGACCGCCGACCGCGCGCAGGGTCAACGCGACGGCCGACGCCGCGGCGAGGGCCGGGTGGCAGCAGAGGAAGAGCAGGACCAGGGTGTCGTCCCGCTCGGCGGTCAGCTCCTCGTCCGGGGCCGGCGCGTACCGCCGGTCGTCCGGGTCCTGACGGGTGACCAGGTCCTCGCGGCGACGCCGGGCCTGCTCGCCGCGCACCAGCTCGATCATCCGGCGGTAGCCGACCTGGATCAGCCAGCCCCGGGGGTTCGTCGGCAGCCCGTCGGCCGGCCACTGGCTGGCGGCGGCGAGCAGCGCCTCCTGGACGGCGTCCTCGGCGGTGGCGAAGTCACCGAACCGGCGGGTGAGCACGCCGAGGACCTGCGGCGCCAGCTCGCGCAGCAGGTCCTCGATGCGAAGGTCGGTGGTCAGCGCTCACAGCTCCTGCGACGGAGCGGACATCACCGGGTGCACCTCGATCGGCATGTTCAGGGGCCGACCGCCGGGGCCGGGCGCGGTGGAGATGTGTGCGGCCAGCTCCACCGCCCGCTGCGGGCTGTCGACGTCGACGATCCAGAAGCCCGCGAGAAACTCCTTCGTCTCGGCGAACGGCCCCTCGGTCACGACCGGCGCGCCGCCCTCGCCGGCGCGTACGATTCGCGCCTGCTGCGGGCCGCCGAGGCCCTGCGCGTCGACCCACTCGCCGGCGGCGGCCAGCTTCTCGTTGACCTCACCCATGAACGCGACGTGCGCCCGGACCTCGTCCTGCGTCCAGGTGTCGATGCCCGGGAAGTCGGTCCCGGTGGCGCTGAACTGCATCAACAGCATGTACTTCATCGTCTCGCTCCTCACGCCCGCGCACCGTGGTCGGTGCTCTCACCCTGAGGTAGAAGCCGACGAGACCGTTCTCGACACCCCGGACAAAGAAATTTCTAGCCGATCTCGTCGACCTCGAACAGCAGGCTCTGCTCGGGGTGCAGCGCGGGTAGCTGCACGCCCACCCGGGCCAGCGCCGCTCCGCTGAGCGTGACGCCGGACGCCAGCCAGGGCGGCCCGGACAGGTCGATCGTCGCCGGAGGTGGCACGTCCGGGACCGGGCGCACCCGGTAACGCCGCGCCGGGTCGAGACCGGGCAGCCGTACCGCGCCCGGGGTCTGCGCCACCGAGGTGGCGAGCCGGGCCACCGCGTACACCGCTCGGGTCTTGTCCTTCTCGACCACGCCGTGCGCCCAGACGGCCGGGTCCGGGTGGTCGACCCGGACCACCCGCCCGGAGTGCAGCAGCGGACGCAGCCGCTTGTGCAGCGCCACCCAGGCGGTCAGCTCGGCCTGTTCGGCGGCGCTGATCGAGGCGATGTCCCACTCGATGCCGTGGTGACCGAACAGCGCCGTGGCCGCCCGGAAACCCAGGTCGTGTACGCGGTGGGTGGTGTGCGAGCGCTCCGGGCCGATGTGCGTGCCGACGAGCTCCGGTGGCAGCAGCAGGCCGGTCCAGCGCTGGATGCCGAGCCGTTCCAGAGCGTCGTTGCAGTCGCTGGCCCAGACCCGGTCGGTGCGGGCCAGGATGGCCAGGTCCACCCGGGCGCCCCCGGACGAGCAGCTCTCGATCTCGACGCCGGGGTGACGTCGACGCAGCTCGTCGAGGAGGCGGTAGACCGCGAGGGTCTGCCCGTGCACCCCGGGCCGGCCGTGGTGTCCCGCCTCGGTGAGGTCCCGGTTGTGGTCCCACTTGAGGTAGCTGATCCCGGGATGCTCGGTGAGCAGTGCGTCGAGGCGTTCCAGCACGTAGTCGTACGCCTCGGGGCGGCCCAGGTCGAGCACCTGCTGCCGGCGCCAGGCGGGCGGCAGCCGTCCCGGCAGGGTCAGCAGCCAGTCGGCGTGCGCGCGGAACAGGTCCGAGTCGGGGTTGACCATCTCCGGTTCCACCCACAGGCCGAACTGAAGGCCGTGGCCGGTCACGTGGTCGATGAGCGGGTGCAGGCCGTCGGGCCAGACGTCCTCGTCGACGTACCAGTCGCCCAGCCCGGCCGTGTCGTCGCGTCGGCCGCGGAACCAGCCGTCGTCGAGCACGAACCGTTCCACGCCGATCTGCGCGGCGCGGTCGGCGAGGGCCCGCAGCCGGTCCAGGTCGTGGTCGAAGTAGACCGCCTCCCAGACGTTGAGGGTGACCGGGCGCGGCGATCGCGGGTGTCCGGGCCGCGCCCGCACGTGCGAGTGGAGTACGTCGCTGAGTCCGTCCAGCCCCTCGTCGGACCAGACGGCGTAGAGCAGTGGAGTCTCGTACGCCTCACCGGGGGCGAGCCGGATCTCGCCGGGGGCCAGCAGCTCCCCGCCACCGAGGGTGGAGTCGCCGGTGGGCCGGCGTTCGGCGACGGTGAGGTGGTCGCCGCTCCACGCGGTGTGCACCGCCCAGATCTCGCCGTGGCCGAAGTCGAACCCGGCGGTGCCGGCCACCAGCAGCAGTGTGGCGTCGTGCCCGGTGCGCCCGTGCCGCCCCTCGCGGACCCACGCGCCGTGCTGCCACGGGTGCCGCTGCGGGGAGCGTTCGCGGCACCAGCGGCCGGTCAGGTCGAGCAGTTCGGTGGCGACCGCCGGCACCGGGAGCACCGGGGTCAGCTCCCGCACCTCGTACGCGCCGTCGCCGTCGTTGCGGAGCCGGTGCCGGATGGTCAGCACGCCGTACGGGTCGAGCGTGATCTCGATGGTCAGGGACAGCCCGGCGACCTCGTCCGAGGCCCGTACGGTGACCCGGGCCGGGGCGTCGGCCGGATCGTCGACGGCCAGGCCGTCGAGCCGGAACGCGGTGGACCAGTCCCGCCCGTCGCGGTGCCCGGCCAGCCCCGGTCGGCCGCTCCACCCGGCGCTCGCCTCGGGCAGCAGCGACAGCACGGGTGGCTCGTCGAAGCTGCTCGGCACCACCGGTGGCACGGTGGCGTCCACGAGGTGACGCAGGCCGTCGTCGTCCAGGTCGCCGACGTCGCCACCCCAGTGCGCCACGCGGGGCAGCCCCGGGCCGCGCGCGTCGAGCACCAGGCTGGTCCGCCCGCGGCGCAGGTGCAGGATCGTCATCCTTTGGAGGCTCCCAAGGTAAGGCCCCGGACGAAGTGCCGCTGGAGCATGAAGAAGATCACGAGGGTGGGGATCGCGACGAGCACGCTGCCCGCCGAGACCAGGTTGTTGTCGGTGAAGAACTGACCGCGCAGGTTGTTGAGCGAGCTGGTCACCGGGAACTTGTCACCGGTACGCATGAGGACGGTGGCCCAGAAGAACTCGTTGTAGATCCAGGTCACCTCCAGGGTGGCCAGCGCGGCCAGGGCCGGCCGGCACAGCGGCATGGTGATCTGCCAGTACTGCCGCCAGACACTCGCGCCGTCGACCATCGCCGCCTCGTACAGGTCGTGGGGGAGCGCCTTCATGTAGTTGCTGAGTACGAAGACGCAGAACCCGCACTGGAAGGCGACGTTGATCAGGATCAGGCCCCAGTAGCTGTCGTAGAGCAGCTCGGAGTCGCTCATGAACTCCGGCAGCGGCACCTCGGTGAACAGTCGGAACAGCGGGATGAGCAGCGCCTGTTGGGGCAGCAGGTTGGCGGCGGTGAACACCCCGAGCAGGAGGAGGTTGATCTTCCAACTGAACCGGGCGATGACGAACGCCACGCAGGAGGCGAGGAGGAGCGTCAGCAGCACCGCCGGCACCGTGATGTAGACCGAGTTGAGGAAGTGCTTGCCGAACTCCGCCTGCTCCCAGGCCGTGACGTAGTTGTCGATGGTCCAGCCGCCGAACGAGACGTAGCCGTGGGCGGCGGTGTACTGGTACGAGCGGAACGACGTGAGGACCGCCCAGGCGATCGGGAAGAGCCAGATCAGCGCCACGGCGATGAGGAAGCCGTGCAGCAGAATCCGCAGCGGGGTAAGCCGGCGTCGGCGGATCGGGGTGTCGACGCTCATCGCCGGTTCTCCCTCATCACGGTCGCCAGGTAGATGGTGATGAAGACCAGCGAGACGACCAGCATGATCGTCGCCAGCGCCGAGCCGAAGCCGATCCGGCTCGCCTCACCCACCACGTTCTGGGTGACCAGCGCGGAGATCAACTCCAGGCCGTTGCGGCCCTTGTTGACGACCCAGACCAGGTCGAACGCGCGCAGCGACTCGATCACGGTCACCACCAGCACGATGATGTTGATCGGCCTCATGACCGGGAAGACGACCCGGAAGAACGTCCGGACCTCGGACGCGCCGTCGACCGCGGCGGCCTCGCGCAGCGACGGGTCGACGCCCTTCAGCCCGGCCAGGTAGAGCAGCATGATGTAGCCGACGTGTCGCCAACCGGAGGCGACCATGACCGCCCAGATGTTGACGTTCGAGTCGCCGTACCAGTCGGTGCCGGTGCCGAGGACGGCGTTGATCAGACCCTGGTCACGGGAGTAGAGAAGCTGCCAGACGAAGCCGATCAGCGCCAGCGAGAGCACCACCGGCAGGTACAGCGCCGTCTGGTAGAAGCGGCTGCCGCGCAGCTCCTTGTCGAGCAGCACGGCCAGGAACATGCCGAACGGCGTGGCGACCACGAACAGCACGGCCAGCCAGAGCAGGTTGTGCTGGACCGCCGGCACGAACGGCGGGTAGATGTTCACCACGTCGCTGTAGTTGCGCCCGCCGACGAACTCGATCTCGTTGAGTGGACCGATGCCGTCCCAGTCGGTGCCGGACAGCACCACGGTCGCCAGGGCCGGCAGCCAGACGAGCGCGGTGACGAGCAGCAGTGGGACGAGCACCATCAGCGTGATGACCACGCGGTCGGTGGGGGACAGGAGCCGTAGCCGCCGGCGACGACCACCCGTGGAGGTGGTCGCCGGCGGCGGCGGCACGGCGCGATCCGCTTGGATCAGGGGTAGGTCGGACACGATGTCCTTCCCCTTCCGCCGTCAGTCAGTGAAGATCGACTTCTTCTGGTTCTCGATGGACGACGTCAGCCCGTCGATGTCCTTCGGGTTCTTGATGAACTGCTGGATCGCCGGGATCATCACCGTGGAGGCGAAGTCCGGCCGGGTGTCCCGGTCGAGGAACTGGGCGATCTCGGTGGCCGAGCCGACCAGCTCGGCAGCCTTCTTCTGTAGGGCCGTGTAGCCGCCGACGTCCGCGCCGCTGTTGGCGACGAGGACGGCCGGGTCGTTCTTGAGGTTGATGTCCGCGGCGGCCTTGCCACCGAAGTACTCGAGCAGCTTGCGGGCGTTGTCCTCGTTCTTGGGCTTGCGGGCCATCATGTAGCCGTCGATCGGGGCGTCCAGCGCCTTCGCGCCGATGGCCGGGTCGATCTCGGGGAAGGTGAAGAAGTCGAGGTCGTCCTGCTCGTCGTTGCTGAACTGCTGACCGACGAAGAGGCCCAGCAGGTACATGCCGCTCTTCTTCTGCTGCAACGACTGCGCGGCCTCCTGCCAGGTGCGGCCGAGGCTGTCCGGCTGGTGCAGGGGGAGCAGGCCGGCCCAGGTGTCGAAGACCTTCTTGACCTTGTCGGAGGTCCAGGCCTCCTTGCCGGCCATCAGGTCGACGTGGAACTGGTAGCCGTTGATCCGCAGGTTGAGGATGTCGAACGTGCCCATCGCCGGCCAGCCGTCCTTGTCGGCGAAGGCGATCGGGGTGAGGCCGTCCTTCTTCATCTGCGCGCCGAGCGCGGTGAACTGGTCCAGCGTGGTGGGCACCTGGTAGCCGTGCTGCTGCCAGACCGACTTGCGGTAGAAGACCGCCCATGGGTAGTACGTCCCCGGCACGAAGTACTGCTTGCCGTCGTCCCCGGTGGACGCCTTCTTGAACGCGTCGGAGTAGCCGGAGATCTTGCCCCACACGTCGCTGATGTCGCTGGCCAGGCCCTTGGCGGCGAAGAAGCGCATCCGGTAGCCGGCGAACCAGGTGAAGACGTCGTCCGGCTTGCCCTGGAGGTAGTTGTTGATGTTCTCCTGGAACGTGTTGTGGTCGACCGTGTTGGTCGCGACCTGGACGCCGGACGAGGTCTTGAACCCGTCGGTGATCTTGGCGAGGACGTCCTTGGGCTTCGGGTCGGACTGGTTGGAGCCGAGCGAGACGTCCTTACTGGACCCGCCGGAGCCGGAGTCGTCGCCGCAGCCGGCGAGCAGACCGGTGCTGAGCAGCGCGCCCGTGCCGGCCGCGCCGGCCAGCAGTGACCGTCGGTTGATGCCGGCGACGGAGGGCGGTACGAGCCGAGCCAGATACTCGGCTTGCGATCGGGGACGGGACATCGGTGCCTCCTGCGGATGAAGAGGTGCTACGTCCAACGGTTCAGGTGTGGTGAGGAGCGGTCCAGCCTGGAAATACGCATCGTGATCCACCGAGAATCCACATTGGCGAACACGATCGGCCAGTTGGGGCCTCAAGCTACCTCTCCATAGGCCGCTGTCAAGAGGTACTTTCGCCTCTGATAACCCAGTCGTGATCCGGCTGTTACGAGGTAAACGTTGGAAAGGAAGTCGATGTTGGAACCTGTTGACTTCGGTGGGTGGCCGGTGCACCCTCACCTGTCATGCGGCGATGGCAGGGCGACGGCATCTACTTCGGCGGCGACTACAACCCCGAGCAGTGGCCCGAGCAGACCTGGTCGGAGGACGTCGAGCTGATGCGACGGGCCGGGGTCAACCTGGTCTCCGTCGGCATCTTCTCCTGGGCACGCCTGGAACCCCACCCCGGACGGTTCGAGTTCGGTTGGCTGGACCGTGTGCTCGACCTCCTGCACGACGGGGGCATCCAGGTCGACCTGGCCACCGCCACCGCCAGTCCACCGCCCTGGCTGTCCCGCGCGCACCCGGAGACGCTGCCCCGACGGGCCGACGGCGCGATCCTCTGGCCGGGCGGACGGCAGGCTTACTGCCCCAGCTCCCCGGTGTTCCGCGAGCGCTCCCTGGAACTGGTGCGCGCGGTCGCCGGTCGGTACGCCGAGCACCCCGCCGTCGTCATGTGGCACGTCTCCAACGAGCTGGGCTGCCACAACGTGCACTGCTACTGCGACGTCAGCGCCGAGGCGTTCCGGGGGTGGCTGCGCGAGCGCTACGGCGACCTGGACCGGCTCAACGACGCGTGGGGCACCGCGTTCTGGAGCCAGCGCTACGGCGACTGGGCCGAGATCAATCCGCCGCGCACCGCGCCGACGTTCGCCAACCCGACGCAGCAGCTCGACTTCCTGCGCTTCTCCTCCGACGAGCAGCGCGCCCAACTACGCGCCGAACGCGAGGCGCTCAAGACGCTGGTCCGCCAACCGGTCACCACCAATTTCATGGTCGGCATGGCCAAGCACATGGACTACCACTCCTGGGCCGGCGACGTGGACCTCGTCTCGAACGACCACTACCTGAACGCGGCCGACCCGTGGGCCCACCTCGGGTTGGCGCTCGCCGCCGACCACACCCGGGGTGTCGCCGGTGGCGAGCCCTGGCTGCTCATGGAGCACTCCACCAGCGCGGTCAACTGGCAGCCGCGCAACGTCGCGAAGCTCCCCGGCCAGCTCCGCCGCAACAGCCTGGCCCACGTCGCCCGGGGCGCCGACGGGGTGCTGTTCTTCCAGTGGCGTGCCTCCCGGGCCGGAGCCGAGAAGTTCCACTCCGCGCTGGTGCCGCACGCCGGCCCGGACACCAAGGTGTTCCGCGAGGTCTGCCAGCTCGGCGCGGACCTCAAGGCCCTCGCCGAGGTGCGCGGCAGCCGGGTCGACGCCGAGGTGGCGATCCTGTTCGACTTCGAAGCGTGGTGGGCGGTCGAGTTGGATTCCCACCCGAGCGTCGACGTCACGTACGCCGACCGCCTCAACGCGTTGTACGGCGCGCTGTGGCGGGCCGGCGTGACCGCCGACATCGTCCACCCGTCGACCGACCTCAGCGGTTACCGACTGGTCCTGGCGCCCACCCTCTACCTCGTCCGGGACGCCGACGTCGAGGCGCTGCGCCGATTCGCGGAGGCCGGCGGCACGGCGGCGGTCACCTACTTCAGCGGCATCGTCGACGAGAACGACCACATCCGCCTCGGCGGCTACCCCGGCGCGTTCCGCGACCTGCTCGGCGTCCACACCGAGGAGTTCTTTCCCCTGCGCGAGGGCGAGCGCGTCGGACTCGACGACGGCGGCACGGTCGACGTGTGGACCGAGTGGCTGCACGCCGACGACGCCGAGGTGCTGGCGTCGTACACCGATGGGCCCCTGCCGGGCGGGCCGGCGCTCACGCGACGGCCGGTCGGCGCGGGCGCCGCGTGGTATGTCGGCGCCCGGCTCGACGAGCCGGCCACCGACCGGCTGGTCGCGCGGCTGCTCGACGAGGCCGGCGTCCGTCCGGCGGCGCAGGCGCCGACCGGGGTGGAGGTGGTACGACGCCGCGACGGCGAGCGGACCTGGCTGTTCGCGATCAACCACACCGACACCGAGGTACGCGTCGCCGTGCGCGGCACGGAGTTGTTGACCGGGACGCAATGCGCGGGTGAGCTGACCGTGCCGGCCGGCGAGGTGGCCGTGGTCCGCGAGGACCGGTCGTAGTGTGGTCGACGGCCACGGTGCGAAGGAGGTTCCCCAGATGCTGGCCCAGCAGCGGCAGAGCGCCATCCTCGACCTGATCCGCCAGCGCGGTGGGGTGCGGGTGAGCCACCTGGTCAGCCGGTTCGGCGTGTCCGACATGACGATCCGGCGCGACCTGGAGGTGCTGGCCGAGCGCGGCCTGGTGGACAAGGTCCACGGCGGGGCGACGCTGGCCGGGCCCGGCTCGGCCGACGAGCCCGGCTTCGCCGCGAAGTCGATCCGCCAGCAGGCCGAGAAGCGGGCCATCGCCGAGCGGGCGGCCACGATGGTGGAGCCGGGGATGGCCATCGCGCTGTCCGCCGGTACGACCACCGCCGCGCTGGCCACCCTGCTGTCCGACGTGCGTGGGCTGACCGTGGTGACCAACTCGATCCCGGTGGCCGACGCGCTCTACCAGAATCCGCGCGCCGACCAGACCGTCGTCCTGACCGGCGGCATCCGTACCCCGTCCGACGCGCTGACCGGCCCGGTCGCCGAGGCGGCGATCAGCGCGCTCAACGTCGACCTGCTCTTTCTGGGCGTGCACGGCCTCAGCCCGCGCACCGGCTTCACCACCCCGAACCTGCTGGAGGCCGGCGTCAACCGCTGCCTCATCGGGGCCGCCCGCCGGCTGGTGGTGCTCGCCGACCACACGAAGTGGGAGACCATCGGCATCGCCACCATCGCCCCACTGGAGGCCGCCGACGTCCTCATCACCGACGCCGGGATGTCGGCGGAGGCGTGCACCACCATCGGCGAGCAGGTCGGCGAACTGGCCGTCGTCAAGACCGGTTAGATCGGCGACATTTCCCACAGCGCTCGAAGATCAGGTGAATCTTCGGTGACCGTCCGGGCGGTCCCGCGGTCCAGTTAGGACACTTTTCAATAGCCATCGTCTGTTATCACTGCTACCGAGAGTGGATGCGCTCAGGGAACTATCAGCCGGCATTCATCTAGTCAAGATCTTGAGTCTCTCGGAAGGATCTCCGTACTCTCCGCTCGTCATCCGGCGTGTGTGGCGGGGGAGGGTGTTGTGCGGACTCAGGCTTGGCCTTCGAGTGTGTTCACCAGGTTGACGCGAGGCCGTGCGGTGCGGTGGGCATCCAGGCTGGCGATGATGCTGGTCCTGGTACTTGTCGCGACCCTGTCGGACGTGCCGACACGCCCCGCCGAGCCGGCCCGGGCGGCACCCGCCGCCGCGACGGCGCCCAAGCCGACGTGTCCGGACGACCGACCGGACGAGGTGTCGGCCGCAGTGGCGGCGAAGCTGTGCGGTGCGCGGGTCGAGATCGCCGGCCGGCGTACGGAGACGACGCAGCTCTTCGCCAATGCCGACGGCACGCTGACCGAGGAGCAGGCGCTCGCCCCGGTCCGGGTCCGCAACGGCGACAAGTGGGTGCCGGTGGACCTGACCCTCCAGGGTCGTGCCGACGGCACGGTCGCCCCGATCGCCCACCCGCGAGGGCTGGTGTTCGCCGGTGCCGCCTCGACGGACGGTGAGCACGAGGTCGCCTCCCTCGGCCTCGGCGACGACAAGGTCGGCCTGGCGTGGACCGGAGTCCTGCCGCAACCGGTCCTGTCCGGCCGGACGATCACGTACCCGAACGTGCTGCCCAGTGTCGATCTGGTCTTCCACGCCCACGCCACCGGCTACGAGCAGCATTTCGTGGTGAAGGACCGGGCCGGACTGGCGCAGGTGCGCAAGCTGACGCTGCCGATCCGGACCGGCAAGCTGACCGCGGCCGGAGACGGCATGGGCGGCCTGTTGTTCAAGGACAAGGCCGGTCGGCAGGTCAGCCGGGCGCAAACGCCGATCATGTGGGACGCCGAGGTCGGTGCCCAGTCCGGCGAGCGACTCAACCGGGCGCCGGTGGGTCTGCGGACGGTCGCGAAGGGCGCGGGTCGCACGGTGGTCGAGCTGACCCCGGACGCGAAGTTCCTCGCCCGCGCGGACCTGACGTTCCCGGTGACGATCGACCCGCCGACGTCGCTGTCGCCGTCCTTCGACGCGTTCGTGCAGAACTCGTACTCCAGTGACCAGTCGGGCTCGGCCGACCTGAAGTTGGGTCACTCCACGGACGGCGGAACGTTCACCGCGCGGTCGTACCTGCGATTCAACACCTCCGGCTTCGCCGGCAGCCGGATCATGAGCGCGAAGCTGAAGTTGTGGAACTACCACTCGTGGTCCTGCACCGCCGCCGGCTGGGAGGCCTGGCGGACCGACTACGTCGACTCGTCGGTGCGGTGGACCGACCAGCCCACGGCGCGGGCGAAGGTGGGCACCTCGTCAGAGACCCGGGGCTACAGCTCCTCCTGCGGTGACGGCTGGGTGTACATCGAGGTCGGTGGCGCGCTGCAGTACAGCGCGGACACGTCCGCGACCAGCGCCAGCGTGCTCCTGCGGGCGACCTCGGAGACCACGACCGCAGGCTGGAAGCGGTTCGATTCCGCCGAGGGCACCCATCCGCCGTCGGTCGCGATCACGTACAACAGCGCTCCGAGTGTCCCGAGCGCGGTCGCGGTGTCGCCGTGTTTCACCGCCTGTGGCGCCGGCGCCCGTACCGCCTCGGTTCGGCCGACGCTGTCGGCGAAGCTGGCCGACGCGAACGCGGGCCAGACGCTGCAGGCCGAGTTCGTCGTGCGCAACAAGGCCACCCAGGCGGTCGTGTCCTCGTCCGGCCTGCGCTCGGGCAGCCCGGCGTGGACCAACGGCTCGACCGCCTCGTGGCAGGTGCCGGTGGACCTCGTCAACGGCACCCAGTACGAGTGGCAGGTCCGTGGCAAGGACCCGTGGAACTACGGCGGTTACACCGGCTGGACCAGCTTGACGGTCGACACGGACAAGCCGTTGGTGCCGTTCGTCTCCGCCAGCGTGTACCTGAATGACGGCCAGCCGCACGGTGGCGCGGCCGCGGCCGACACGTTCACCTTCTCTCCCGCCTCGGGCACGACCGACCTGGCCGCGTACGTGTACCGGTTCGACTACGACACGGCGGCGACCACGGTCGCGGCGACCGGCACCCATTCGGTGTCACTGGCCCCGCGTGACGGGCATCGCACGTTGACGGTGCAGGCGAAGGACTCGGCCGGCAACCTGTCCAACCCGAGCCTGTACGTCTTCGAGGCCGGCAGCGCCGCGCTGGCGCAGCCGCTGCCCGGTGCGACCATCGTCAAGCGGACCAAACTTCAGGTCACCACTCCGGTGGCGGGCTACACCCGGGGCTACTTCGAATACCGACGTGGGCCCGGCTCGGCGACCCTGCCGGTGCCGTCGGCGAACCTGACCTCGGCCACCGGCGCGCAGATCCTCGCGACCGCCGCCAGCCCGGTGAGCCTGTCCGCGCTCGGCGGGTACGCGGTCTGGAACGCCACCGACACCCTCGGCCTGGTCGGCGGCGTGGTGGAGGTCCGCGCGCAGTTGTACACCGCGACCGGCACGACCCCGGCGTACACGGTGCCGTGGGTGCGGGTGACCGTCGACTCCAGCGGTGACGGAGCCTCGGACGACGAGGTCGGGCCGGGCTCGGTGAACCTCCTCACCGGCGACTACGCGCTCTCCTCGGGCGACGCCGACGAACTCGGGCTGAGTGTCTCCCGCTCGGCGTCGTCCCGGGGCTACCGCGACGGCTACCAGCCGATGGTGCAGCGCCTGACGGCGAACCAGCAGCAGGTCTCCACCGACCTGACCGGGTTCAACGTCCCGTCGACCTCATCGGCGCTCCGGTCGACCGCCAGAGGGCAGGGCGAGACGACTCCGGCCGACTCGTTGGAGATCACCCCGGTCACCACGACCAGCAACGACACCTACGTCGCGGTGGGCGGCGACGGCGGCGGACTCCGGTTGAACATGACGCCGGGTAAGACGTACCGGATGACGGGTTGGGTCTACGTGCCGGCCGCGACCGGTCTGGTGCCGGCGTACACCCAGCGTGGGCTCCGGATCGTCGGTTTCCACCGGGTCAACGGCGTCTACACCGAGGTGTCGTCGAAGATGGCCGCCTACCTCGACGGGTGGCAGGAACTCTCCGTCGACATGACCGTCCCGGCCGGCGCGACGGAGGCGTTCTTCCGCCTCTACAACGGCATGCAGGGCGGCTCGGGCCGCAAGGTCTACTGGGACAACCTCTCCATGACCGAGATCGTCGCGCCGTTCGGTCCCGCCTGGACCGGCGGTGCGACCGGCGGCGCGGCGGACGTCGAATACACCACGGTCACCTTCCCCGAACCGTCCCTGGCCCGGGTCAACACGATCGGCGGCGGCTGGATCACGTTCGCGAAGAACCCCGACGGGGTCAGCTTCACTCCCGAGCCCGGCGCCGAGGGCCTGGTCCTGTCGAAGGTCGGCACCACCTCGTACCGGTTGTCGGAGATCGACGGCACCGCCACCGAGTTCACCTCCCAGGGCGGGGTGTGGGCGGCGACCTCGTCGTGGACACCGGAGTCGGACACCACCTCCCGGTACGTCTACGACACCAGCGGCAGTCGCCTCCTGCTGCAAAAGGTGATCAACCCCGCGGAGCCGGGGGTCGACGATACGAACCACTGCACGAGCGCCACCCCGGCCCGTGGTTGCGAGGTGCTCGAGTACGTCTACGCCACCGCGACCACCGCCGGCCTGTCGCAGACGGTGTTCGGTGACTACGTCGACCGGGTGACGCAGGTGAAACTGTGGGCCTGGGACCCCGCCGCCTCGGCGACCACCTCCACGGTCATCGCCCGCTACAGCTACGACAACCTGGGGCAGCTGCGCGAGGTGTGGGACCCTCGCGTCACCCCCGCGTTGAAGACCGCCTACGAGTACGGAAACGGGCGGGTCACGAAGGTCACCCCGGCCGGTGAGCTGCCCTGGATGTTCGACTACGGCAACCCCGACGTCGACACCGCCGCGCTGCGCTGGAACCTCGACGAGGGCAGCGGAACGAGTGTCAGCGACGCCTCCGGCAGCGGCCGGACCGGCACCGTCGCCAGCGGTGTCGGTTGGGGCCAGGGCAATGACCCCGACGACCCGGCCGACCGGGCCGCGACGTTCACCGCCGGCACCGGCCAGCAGATCAGCGTCGCCGGGACCGCCCTGTCCAACACCGCCTCGTACACCGTCTCGGCCTGGGTGCGGCTGAACAACAAGGACGGCAACCGCACCGCCGTCTCCAAGGACGGCGCCAGCACCAGCGGCTTCTTCCTCAACTACGTCAAGGAGACCGACCGCTGGGCGTTCTCGCGGGTCACCTCCGACAACACCTCGGCGACCCCGGTCCGGGCCAGCTCCAACACCGGCACCGTGGCGGGGCAGTGGACCCACCTCACCGGCGTCTACGACACCGCGGCCGGGCAGATGAAGCTGTACGTCAACGGCATTCAGCAGACGTCGACCGCCGCGACCGGCGGCTGGAACGCCTCCGGCAACTTCGTCATCGGCCGTGCGAAGTGGGCCGGCGCCGCCGCGAACGTCTGGGACGGCGACATCGACGACGTCCGCGTCTACGGCAAGGCTCTCAACGCCGACCAGGTCGCCGACCTCGCCACCGACGAAAACCCCGGCCGGCTCCTCAAGGCCCGCCGGGCGGCCCTGCAGCAGGGCTCCAAGACCGCCACGGACGGCGAACTCGCCACCAACGTCGTCTACAACGTCCCCCTGACCCAGGCAGCCGGTGGCCCGCACAACCTCAACGCCGCCGCCGCCGCGACCTGGGGCCAGCTCGACCTGCCCACCGACGCCACCGCCGTCTTCGGCCCCGAGGACAACCCGGGCCGGAACAGCGCCATCCCCAGCTCACCCGGCACCGGCGGCTACACCTACGCCACCATCCACTACCTCGGCGCGAGCGGTAAGGAGGTCAACACCGCCACGCCGGGCGGGCACATCGACACCCAGGAGTACGACCGGTTCGGCAACGTCATCCGCACCCTGGAGGCCACCGACCGGGAACTTGCCCTCGGCACCCTCCCCGACTCGAACACCCACCTCGCCGAACTCGGCCTGGCCAACACCGACACCGCCAACCGGGCGCTCGCCCTGTCCACCATCAACAAGTACTCCACCGACGGCATCGACCTGATCGACACCCTGGGCACGACCGTCACCATGGTCCTGGAGAACCCCGTCGCCGACCCGGACGGTAGCGGGCCGCTGACCGCCCTCGATGCCGGCACGACGGTGATCGGCCGCAGCCACGCGGTGAACGTCTACGACGAGGGCAAGCCCGACGGCGCCAGCTACCACCTCGTCACCACCGAGAGCGAGGGCGCCCAGATCGTCGGCTATCCCGACGTCGACGTACGGGTCAGCAAGAACGGTTACGACGCCGAACACGGCGGCGTGTCCGGGTGGACGTTGAAGACCGCGACGAAGGTCGTCGCCGATGCCGGTGCCGGTGGGCAGAATCTGACCGCGTACGCGGTGCACAACGCCGCCGGGCGGGTCCTCAAGTCCTGGGGGATCGGCTCCTCCGGCTCGGACGCGATGGCCCGTGAGATCGTCTACTACACGGCGGGTACCAACACCCAGGACGCCGCGTGCGGGAACCGGCCCGAGTGGGCCGGCGAGCCGTGCGTGACCCGCGCCGTCGGTGCCGTCGCCGGGCACGACCCGGACCGGATGACCACCGACCTGCCCGTACGCCGGGTCACCGAGTACACCCGCTACGGCGACGAGGCAGTGGTCACCGAGACCTCTGCCGGTAAGACCCGCACCACCACCACCTCGTACGACGCGGCCACCAGGGTGACCAGCGCGGTCATCACGTCGGACGAGGGCGCGGCTCTCGGCGCGGTCACCACGGTCTACAGCCCGACCTCCGGTGACGTGACCCAGACGACGATGGACGGTGCGACCGTCACCCGGGAGTACGACCTCCTCGGTCGACTCGCCTCCTACACCGACGCCGACGGCGGCACCACCGTCAACGAGTTCGACCGGTTCGGCAAGGCGTCGAAGGTTTCCGACCCCACCGGCAGTTCGGTCTTCGCGTACGACCGGGTCGCCGAGCCACGTGGCCTGCTCACCTCGGTCACCGACAACATCGCCGGGACCTTCACCGCCAAGTACTCACCCGACGGACAGATCACCGAACTCGGATACCCGGGCGGCCTCACCCGCAGGGACCGGCTCGACGCGAACCTGCAACCCGTCGAGCGCACGTACACCCGCGACTCCGACGGGGCGGTCATCTACTCGGAGTCCGTGGTCGAGAACACCGCCGGCCAGTGGGTGGACCACACCTACACCGGCGGCGGCAAGAACTACGCCTACGACCGGCTCGGCCGGCTGACCAAGGCACGCCAGGACAGTGCGATCACGGGTGGCTGCGTGACCCGCACCTACGCCTACGACAGCCGTACCAACCGCACCAACAGCTCCACCTTCGACCCGGCGGCCGACGGCAGTTGCGACGAGGACGCGGCCGATGCGGAGGCCGACCATACGTACGACACCGCGGACCGCCTCACCGACGCCGGATTCGTCTACGACGCCTTCGGCCGAACCGTGGCGATGCCCGGTGGGCTGACCAACTCCTACTACGCCAACGACCTCGTCCAACGTCAACAACTCGGCGATTCGCGGCAGACCTGGACCCTCGACCCGGCGCACCGGTTCCGTGCCTTCACCACCGAGACGCTTGTCGACGGCAACTGGGCCAACGCCACCTCGAAGCTCAACCACTACGGCGACGACTCCGACGAACCTCGGTGGATCGTCGAGGACACCACCCTCGGCAGCATCACCCGCAACGTCTCCGGACCCGACGGTGACCTCGGCGCCACCACCAGCGCCACCGGAGACGTACGCCTCCAACTGATCAACCTGCACGGCGACGTCGCCGCCACCATCGACCCCGCGCTGACCGAACCCGAGCTGTTCGACTACGACGAGTTCGGTGTCCCGATGGCGGGGCAGGCCGACCAACGCTACGGCTGGCTCGGCGGCAAGCAGCGCTCCGGTGAGGCGATGGCGGACGTCATCCTCATGGGCGTACGCCTCTACAGCCCCGGCCTCGGGCGCTTCCTCCAGGTCGACCCCGTCGAGGGCGGCAACGCCACCGCCTACGACTACTGCGCCGGCGATCCCGTCAACTGCACCGACCTCGACGGCAAGTTCGGCTGGGGCAGCATCAAGAAGGGCCTGTCCAAGGTCGCGAAGGTCGCCTCCTACGCGTCCATGATTCCCGGTCCCATCGGCACGATCGCCGGGGTTGTCTCGGCCGTCTCCTACGCTGCCACCGGCAACTGGAAGGAAGCCGCCTGGGCCCTCGGCGGAGCAGCGGCAGCGGCCATCGGCGCCGGAGCGGCGGTCAAGGGCGCGAGACTGGCCGCCAGCGCTGCCCGTGCCGCGGCCAAGGCCCGCAAGGCCAGAAAGGCGGCCAAGGCAGCACGGGCGGCGAAGAGATGTAATTCCTTCGCCCCGGACACTCCCGTCCTGATGGCCGACGGACGCTATCTGCCCATCGCGGAGATCCAGGTCGGGGACCTGGTGATGTCCACCGACCCGAAGACCGGGATCTCGGCGGCGCAGCCCGTACTCGGGACCTTCGTCGGGCAGGGCAGCCGGCATCTCGTCGACATCGACCTCGACGGCGACGCCCGTGATGTCCTCACCGCCACCGCCGAACATCCGATCTGGGTCGACGGCAAGGGCTGGACCAACGCCGCCGAGGTCGGTGCCGGTGACGTGATCGTCGGTAGCCGTGGCGAGAAGGCCACGGTCCAACGCGTCCAGGAACGCGGCTGGCTGCCCGGGCAGACGGTCCACAACCTCAACGTCGGCGACACCCACACGTACGTGGTCGCCGTCGACGATCTGGACATCCTCGTTCACAACGCGAGCTGCCCGATCCTGGATGCTGCGCGTAGGGGCGTACCGAGGTCCTCGGGCATGTACATCATTCACCTGAACAACGGCAAGAAGTACGTAGGCATCTCGAAGAACATGCACCGGCGGATCGGGCAGCACGTGAACCGGAGCAAGGGCGCGCTCCGGCGAGAGGGCCTCGGCGCGGCCGATATCAATCACATCTCGCACTACACGTTCAGCAAGGGCAGGAACTCCTGGGCCCGGATGCGGCGGTTGGAGAAGCGCACCATCCGCGCGTTCGGGGGACCCTCTCGGGGGCGCGGTACCCTCTACAACCGAAGTTACTAGGCGAGCGGGCGGAGGAGACGGCACCGTGTTCGGCAATCAAACGGTGAATCCCGGCGAATATCTGCTCTCGGACAGCGTCTGGCGGGAGGGTGACACCCGCCGGTACGTCGAGGGTGGTTGCGATGCCGTCTTCCTCGCCTTCGACAGTGACACCGGTCGGAAGCTCGACCTGAGTTTCCTGCGCGACCTGCCCAATCTGCGCAGGGTCGCGATCGAGGGTCCGTTACGTGATGACACGTTGGTATTCGAACTGGAGGATCTTCTCGGTCTGTCGTTGATGACGCGGTCCAAGAAGGCGGTCCGGCTCGATCTGACGCCGAAGCTGGACACGCTCGTGCTGTCGGAGCGGCCGGGCCTGGAGACGATCGGCGCGCTGTCGGCCCTGCAACACCTGACGATCGACCGGTACGCCGGCTCGGACCTGACCCTGCTCGGGGCCAAGTCCGAGCTGGTGTACCTGAGGATCGAAGGGCGCAAAACTGCCCTGTCCCTGCACGGCGTCGAAGAAGCGCCCCAGCTACGGCAGCTCGAAGTGGTCGATGCCGCCGTGGATTCCCTGGAGCCGTTGGCCCGGCTGGTCGAACTGCAGGAGGTTGTGGTCCGACCCAACGCGAAGTCGGCGCCGGTCGAGCCGCTGCGGCTGGATCCGCTGGCTGGTCTTCCGAACCTGCACACCCTGCGTCTCGGCGCGATCGCGTCGGCGTCGCCCCTCGCCGCCACGTCCGGTCTGCGGCGGCTCGTGGTCGGCACGGTGCTCGACGGTGACCTGCGTCCCCTGCTCGATCTGCCCGAACACGTGGTGGTCACGGTCCTGGACAACGCCGCCCAGGACCGTGAGGTGCAGCGGTCACGAGCCCGACCGACACCCTAGGGATCGTCGGTAGGTAGGCAGGACCCGTGGTGATCGGCCCGCCGTGCGCAACGGCGGCGGTCCGGCATGATCCGGTCACAGAAAACCCAATGTCGTACGTCTTGAGCGTCCTCGGCCGACACCGTCATCCCGGCGACGTCGACCTGCGGAATCGAGGTCAGCGACCGAGCGAGCCTCCGGGCCAGCTCCAGCGCCTCGGCCAGATCGGCGACCGCCACCGGCAGGTGGATCACGTGTCGGGGCGGCGGTTCGGTCGCCTCGGTGAACGCCAGCACGGCGTCCCGAGGGAGTGGTACGAAGATCCGGTCCGGCGGGATCACCACTGCCGCCTCTCGGGCCAGCCGCCCTGCCGGGCCCGCAGCGCCCGCTTGACCCGCGCGTTCTCCTCGCTGAGCAGCGCCAGATCGTGGTGCAGTGCGGTCAGGTCGAGCGCGACGCGGTGCAGAAACCGCCGCACCTCCCGGGGGTCGAGCCCTCGCCGGCCGAAGCCCACGTTGGCGAACTGATGGTCGCGCACGTGCCGTGGATGCAGCCGGCCACCGTCGTAGAGCGCGCCTCTGGTCATCGGTCACCTCTGCTGTCGTCGGTCCATGGACGCGTCGGGGTCGCGGGAGCGTCCTTCTTCGTGGTAGGTATTCGTGCAAGTCGGTTCGGAGCCGGGATCACGTCATCCCGACGCTCTAGTTGAGACCCGACGAGAGCCGGTATGCGACTGCCACTCGCGAGGCCGTCTCTCGTCACCTTCTCGGCTGTTGGCACAGCCGCGGTTGCCGTGTTTGCACCGGGCTTCCCCGGGGGCCGGCGATCACCCTCACCCGCAGGTCACGTTTCCAGTGGCCTCGGTCTTGGTGCAACGACACCAACGAATTTCGTCATGAGGGACGTCATGAGAGGGGACCCATGCCCGCCAGGCGTGAATCGTTCGTCCAGACATTGCGTGCCCAGTGGCTCGGCCAGCAGATGCGACAGTTGCGGGAGCAACGCGGCATCACTCTCAAGCAGGCGGCCGAGTTCCTGGAACGGGACTTCTCGTCCATCGCCCGCTGGGAACGCGCCGAGTGGCCGTTTCGACGGGGAGTCGTCGAAACCCTTCTCGATCTATACGGCGAGCACGACGGGCGCGAGCGCAACCGCTTCCTCCAACTAGCCGAGGACGCCTGGCGGACCGACCGTTGGGACGACGACTACGACGAGTTGGTCGACGCCTCATTCATCGACTTTCCCTGGTTGGAGAGCAGAGCGGAGCGCATCTGCTCGTGGGACGCCTTTCTCATGCCGGGGCTCATGCAGACGGCGGCCTACGCGGAAGCGGTGATCCGTAACGCCGAGGGGGAGCAGGCATCGGATTTCTCGGTGCGCAAGTGGCTGCAATTGAGGGTCGACCGTCAGCGTGTGCTCAGGCGCGATCCCGTCCTCCAGGTGGCGGCCGTCATCGACGAAAGCGTTCTGCGCCGACCGGTCGGTAGCCCTGCCGTGATGCGCGGCCAACTACAACACCTCGTCGAGTTGATGCGGCGGCAGAACGTCGACGTTCGCGTGCTGCCATCACGGGTTGGCCTGCACGCCGGGCTCGACGGCTCATTCGTCCTCTTCGGAATGCCCAAGCCCTATCCCGAGGTGGCCTATGCCGAGACTCTGGGTGGGCGCCGATTCATGGAATCTCCGAAGTCGAGACGCTACGCGCTTGCGTACCATCGCCTTCAGGACGTCGCGCTCGATCAGCGCGAGGCGGCCGAGCTGATCGCGAAGATCACGGAGGAACTGCCATGAACGAAGCCCTACCGGCCGTGGCCTGGCACATCAGCACGCGGAGCAACAGTAACGGCGGGAGTTGCGTCGAGGCGGGGCCTGTTCTCGATGGCTCCGGGCGGGTGGCGGTGCGCGACAGCAAGGACCGCACGGCGGCGACCCTCGTCTATGGCGTCAGCGGCTGGACCGCGTTCGTCAACGGGGTCAAGGCCGGCAGGTTCGCCCGTACCGATCCATGATCGCCCCCGACTTCGGCGATGTCGGGTGTCCCGGTCGGGTTGATAGCCCGACTTCGGCGATGTCGGGTGTCCCGGTCGGGTTGATAGCCCGACTTCGGCGATGTCGGGTGTCCCGGTCGGGTTGATAGCCCGACTTCGGCGATGTCGGGTGTCCCGGTCGGGTTGATAGCCCGACTTCGGCGATGTCGGGTGTCCCGGTCGGGTTGATAGCCCGACTTCGGCGATGTCGGGGTGTCCCGGTCGGAAGTCGGTGGCGGCCTCCGCTGGCCAGCGGGCACCATCGTGGCCGTGGAAGCGGGCGAGGTGGCGGACCTGTTCGACCGGGCGGTGCAGAGGCTGCGGCGAACCGTCGAGAATGGCGAATCCGACGACGGGTCGGACCTGCTCCGGCAGTTGGTCGTCGATCATGGACTTGTGGTGCCCGATTCGGTAACTCAGGGGCGTTTGGTCCCCCACCACAACTCCATGATCGACGATGCGGGGCGGGCGGGGGCAGGGTGGAGCGGCTTGGGTGGGGCTGCCGTGCGGGTGGCCGTTGGCCGGCTTGCCGATCCGGACCGCGTGGTGCGCGCGGCGGCGTGCGACCTGCTCGGCTTCGCGAGCGACGTGCACGGGGACGACCTGCGCGCGGACGCCGCGACGGCCCTGATCTCGCTGGCCGCCACCGAGGCCGATCCCGAGGTGCACTGGTCGATCGCCCGCGCCTTGGGTGCGACCTGCGACCCTCGCGCCCTGCCGACCCTGGTCACCCTCGCGCAAAGTCCCGACAGCGACGTTCGGTTCCAGGTTGCCGTCGCGGTGCCGATGGTGCTCGACGACCCGCCGGCCGAGGCCGGCGAGGCGGTGTTGATCGACCTCTGCGCCGATCCCGACGCGAGGGTTCGGGAGTGGGCCACCTTCGGGCTCGGCTGGGTGAGCACCGCGGACGGGAACGCCGTCCGGCAGGCGCTGTGGGACCGCACCCGCGACATCGACCCGGAGGTACGCGCGGAAGGCGCCCGAGGGTTGGCCCGGCGGCGGGACGCACGGGCACTTCCACTGGTACGCGAGCTGCTCGCCCAGGACGAGGTCCACAACTTCACCATCAAGGCCGCCGCGTACCTCGGTGACCCGTCACTGCTGCCGCTGCTGGACGGCTTCGATCCCGACGAGGACCACGTCGCCGAGGCCCTGCGCGAGTGCGATCCGCTGCGACGTGAGCGGCGCAACGACCTGGCGTGGAGGCTACTGCTCGCCGTGCACTCGCGTCGGCCCGACTGGGCGGTCACCGTCGCGGGGGAGCGGTGCGACCTCGACCTGAATCTCGACATCGCCGATGGCGCCGACCGCTCGGGTTACTGGTGTGTCGACGGGTTGCTCCGGCGGGCCGGCGACGATCCCGAGCGCGCGGCCGAGCTGGCGATCGCGGACCTGACGCCGGCCCGAGCCGCGGCGGAGCGCTGATCAACTCCACATCGCCGACAACGGGGTGTCC
This sequence comes from Micromonospora sp. CA-246542, assembly GCF_050942905.1. Taxonomy (NCBI): domain Bacteria; kingdom Bacillati; phylum Actinomycetota; class Actinomycetes; order Micromonosporales; family Micromonosporaceae; genus Micromonospora; species Micromonospora sp. CA-246542. The sequence goes on from NZ_CP192040.1 coordinate 1,935,249, forward strand.
GGGTCGAGTCGATCACGCGCAAGCGGTCGGCGCGCTCACAGCCATCTCACAGGGGGTGTGGATAGGGTGCGCGGTGAGTCAACGTCCGACTCCATGGTGGAGCGGTCGGCTGTCGCACAGGAGTTCCGATGGTCTTCAAGAAGATGTTGAGCGCGTTCGGTGTGGGTGGTCCCAGCGTGGACACTGTGCTGGCCAACCCCAACACCCGGCCCGGCCTGACCCTCGACGGGGAGGTCAGAATCGTCGGTGGTGACAACCCGGCGGCCATCGAGCAGGTGGTGATCGGCCTGGTCACCCGCGTCGAGGTCGAGGGCCACGACACGGAGTACGCCGGCACCATGGAGTTCCACCGGATGGCCGTCAGCGGTGCGTTCCAGCTCGCGCCCAAGCAGGAGCTGTCGATCCCGTTCCAGCTCCCGGTGCCGTGGGAGACCCCGATCACCGACGTGTACGGCCAGCGCCTGCACGGCATGACGATGGGCCTGCGGACCGAGCTGTCGGTGGCCCGCGCGGTCGACAAGACCGACCTGGACCACGTGGCGGTGCACCCGTTGCCGGTGCACGAGCGGATCCTGGAGGCGTTCCAACGGCTGGGTTTCCGGTTCAAGACCGCCGACCTGGAGCGCGGCCACATCCGGGGCGTGCAGCAGACGCTGCCGTTCTACCAGGAGATCGAGTTCTTCGCCTCGCCGCAGTACGCGGGCACGATCAACGAGGTCGAGGTGACCTTCGTGACCAGCCAGCGTGGTGTCGAGGTGATCCTGGAGTGCGACAAGCGCGGCGGCTTCCTGAGCGCCGGGCACGACGCGTTCGGGCGCTACCAGGTGTCGCACGCCGACGTCGACCGGGTCGACTGGGCGCAGGTCGTCGACGGTTGGCTGCGTGAGACCACGTCCCGCTACGGGAGCCTGCGCTCCCAGTACGGCCACGGTCCCGGCTACGGCCACGGTCACGGTCACGGCCACGGTCACGGCCGGGGCGGCATGGGTGTGGGCGGCATGGTCGCCGGCGCGGCGCTCGGTGTCGCCGGCGGCATGATCGCCGGCGAGATGATCGAGGACGCCTTCGAGGGCGACTTCGGCGACTTCGGCGGCGACGAGTAACGCGTTCCGCAGACGACGGTGGCCTCCGGGAGAACTCTCCCGGAGGCCACCGTTTTCACGTACGGCGCGTCAGCGCCCGCGCATGCTCCGCTCCTTGCCGGACCGGCGCTCGGAGCCGGCCTTCGACAGGCCCCGGCTGACCAGGTAACCACCGGTCAGGATGCTCAGGAACAGCCACGTCTGGCTCGGGTTGTTGATGTTCAACCCGTTGGCGGTGGTGCCCTTCCAGAACGCGGCGATCACGAGGAGCGCGACGGCGGCGGCGTAGACCCAGAATTCCGTCGTCAGGAACGCCTGCTTGGTCTCCGTACCCGGCGACGGCATCGGGTCTCGGTGCCCGTCGCGCATTGCCGGCATCTGCTGCGTGTCCCGCATCATGGCGGGGTTCTGCGGGTCGTTCATGGGCCGGTTCATCGGCCGGGTGGAAGCAGCCTGCGTGCTCATCTGGTCCTCCTCAGGATGCGATGAGTCGTACCTGCCTTCCCTCGCCCCGCTACCGCGTTTCGGCCACGGCACGGTTCGCTTGCACGGCGGGGACACCCCCCGACTACCCGAGGCCCGGGACCAGGTAACACCCCCACCTCGGGAAATGAGTCGACGAGGCGTGACGGTGCCCGCCTCACGACCGGCCGGGTCGGATGTCCGTTTCCGGCCGTCGTACGAGCGCTCCGGGTTTGGTCGACGGGAGGTCGGGCACGCAGTCGGTTCCACAGCTTCTGTGAGGTGATGGACGTGCGTGAGGACGACATGCGGCAGGAGGCCGCCCGCCAGGCCGAGAACCGGATCGCCGGCGGCGTGTACGGCGAGGGCGCCCTCGACGAGGTGACGGTGCCCCCCACCGACGTGGAGTCCCAACTCCAACGTGACGATCCGCTCGACCCGGCGCAGGAACGGGTCGACCCGCGGGTGCTGCACGACGGCGGCCCGGTCGGCGGGCAGGGCGCGGTGACGACCACCGGTGGCACCGCCGGGCCGGCGAGCGTGCGCCGGGTGGCCCGGCAGCCGGAGCGACACCCCGGCAAGGTGGCGCCGACGACCACCGGCGACGCCACCACCGGCGGCCTGAGCACGCCGACCGGCGGCGGCACCAGCGACCAGTCCACCTCGGCGACCGGTCCGGGCAAGTCCATCCGGGACCGCTCGACCGACCGGCGGTGATCCCACCCGTGCCCCCGCCGACCAGCCGGTCGGCGGGGGCACGTCGGGTGGCTGGTCAGCCGCAGGGGCGCAGGACGCCCAGACGCTGGGTGGCCCGGGTGAGCGCCACGTACAGGTCGCTGCGCCCGCGCGGCGACTCGGCCACCATCCGGTCCGGGTCGACGACCAGCACCGAGTCGAACTCCAACCCCTTCGCCTGGGCGACGGTCAGCACGACCACCCGGCTCTCCAGCTCCGGGTTTTCGCCCACCGTGGCCTCGGGCAACGCGGCGGTCAGCGCCGAGCCGAGCGTGTCGACCCGGCTGGCCGGCACGATGACACCGACCCGGCCCTCGGTCAGCCCGGCGGCCTCGCGGGTCACCGCCGACACCAACTCGGCGGGTAGCTGCCCGTCGGGGACCGCCCGGTCCCACGGGGGTACGCCGCTCTCCCGCACCGAGCGCGGTGGCCGCAGCTCCGGGTCGATCTCGGTGAGCACCTCGGCGGCGACCGCCATGATCTCGGCCGGCGTGCGGTAGCTCACCGTCAGCTCGGTCAGTCGCCACCGCTGCGCCACGTACGGGGCGAGGGCGTCGGCCCAGGAGGGCGTGCCGACGAGCGCGCCGGTCTGCGCCACGTCCCCGACGATCGTCATGGACCGGCTCGGGCAGCGGCGCATCAGCAGCCGCCACGCCATCGGCGACAACTCCTGTGCCTCGTCCACGATGATGTGGCCGAACGCCCACGTGCGGTCGGCGGCGGCGCGCTGCGCGGTGGTCAGCCGGTCGGCCTCCTCCTGCCGTTCCAGCAGCCGATCCGCGTCGATGAGGTCGGTCACGCCGAGGATCTCACCGCCCTCGGCCTCGTCCTCCACGTCGATCGACCGGGAGCCCCGGGCGATCTCCAGCACACCCTCGGCGTACTCCCGCTCCATCATGCGGATGCGATCCCGCCGCGCGGCGGCGGCCCGTTCGTCCTCGCCGAGCAGTTCGGCGGCCTCGTCCAGCAGCGGCACGTCGGCGGGCGTCCAGCCGCCCGGCTCGCGGCGCAGCAGCGCCCGCTCGTCGTCGGTGAGCATCGGCGCGGCGGCGGCGATCCGGTCCGGGTCCGCGTACAGGTCCGCGAGCAGTCGCTGCGGGGTGAGCACCGGCCACAACCGGTCGAGTACGGCCTGGATCTCCGTCTCCTCGCGCAGCTCCCGACGGATCTCGGCTCGGTCGGCCTCGTCGAGCAGGTTGTCGCCGCCCAGCGGGTCGGCGCCGATCCGCTCGGCCACCTGGTCGGCGAGCGCGTGCACGATCTCCACGTCGAACAGCGCCCGGGCCAGGTTGTGCGGACGGTCGGTGCGGCGTACCCGATCCCGCGCGACGCGTACGGTCTCCGGATCGAGGGTCAGCACCTCGCGCTCCACCTCGATCTCCAGCGGCTCGTCCGGCACCCACTGCCGGTCCCGCACGGCGAGGGCCAGCACCTCGGCGAGCACCGCGCGGCCCTTGAGCGCCGCGGTCTGGGCCGGCTCGGAGCGCTGGGCACTCACTCCGGGGAACAGGTCGCCCTGGGTACGCAGCAGCACGCCCGTCTCGGCCAGCGTGGGAAGCACCTGGGAGATGTAGCGCAGGAACGTCGCGTTCGGCCCGACCAGCAGCACGCCACGGCTGGACAGCTCGCGTCGGTGTGTGTAGAGCAGGTACGCCGCCCGGTGCAGCGCGACGGCGGTCTTGCCGGTGCCGGGGCCGCCCTGGACCACCAGCACGCCGGGCAGGTCGGCGCGGATGATCCGGTCCTGCTCGGCCTGGATGGTCTCCACGATGTCGCGCATCCGGCCGGTCCGACCGGCGTTGAGCGCGGCCAGCAGGGACGCCTCGCCGGTCAGCTCCTCGTGCCCGCCGGGGGAGGCGCTGTCGATGTCGAGGACCTCGTCGTTGAGCCCGGTCACCTTGCGCTGGCGGGTACGCAGGTGCCGGCGGCGGCGTACGCCCTGCGGGTTGGCGGCGGTGGCGAGGTAGAACGGCCGCGCGGCCGGGGCACGCCAGTCCATCAACAGCGGGTCGTAGTCGCCACTGGTGTCGAAGATCCCGATCCGGCCGATGTAGCGGCGGGAGTCGTCGTCGCCGTCGAGCCGTCCGAAGCAGAGGCCATTCTCCACGGCGGAGAACTGCTCGACCTGGTCGGCGTACATGGCCACGGAGCTGTCGCGCTGGGAGCGGTCCTGGAGGGTGCCGCCGGTGTTGCGCAGCTCGGCGGTGAGCCGGTGGGCGGCCTGCTCACGCAACCCGTCCAGACGGTCGTAGAGCATCGAGACGTACTCCTGCTCGCGGCCGATCTCGTCGTCGAGCGGCAATTCACCGGTACCGCCGGAGTGCCTTGACAAGCCGTCTCCCTAAACGTTAGAATCCAATGCTAGAACGGCATTTAATGCCGTTCTTTTTTGTGCCCTCGAATTGTCGAAGATAGCGCGGGCGACCCGCTGTCACCAAGCCGACGGGGCCGATGCGGGTCACACAGGTACGCCGGGCCGACCGTGTGGTCGACCCGGCGTAGGAGTGTGCGGAGATCAGCCGCGAGCCACCTGGTAGAGCCGCTGGGGCGTGACCGCTCCGGCGAGCACCCGCCCGTCGTCGGTGAGCAGCACGCTGAACAGCTTGCCGGTGAGCAGCCGCCCGCTACCCCAGTCGCCACTGACCGCCGGCAGGCCACCGAGCAGCTTCGACAGGTCGGCGTCCGGCGCGGCGTCGGCCGGCTTCCGGCCCGCACCGGCAGCGGCCGGCTTCTGGCCCTCGGCGGCAGCGGCCGGCTTCTGGCCCTCGGCGGCGTCGAGGCGGGCGACCAGGACGGTGGTCCAGCCGTCGCCGACCGTGCGCACCTGGGGGTCCCGACCCGGTGCGACGTGTGCCGGCCGGCCGGCGGTCGGCCGCTCGGCGGTCTCCTCGGTGACGCTCACCCCGGGAGGCGGGTTGAAGGCGAACTGGTCGGCGTCGGGGCGGCGGTAGTCGACCTGGGTGAACGCCATCTCGAAGGCCGGCTGGTCGCTACCGGAGGCGAGCACCTCGAAGCGCAGCGGCACGTGCTGCTTCGCGTCGATGGCGATCCGGAGCTGGTGCACCAGCGAGTCACGGTCACGCGGCGCGAGCACCAGCTCGTAGGCGTCCCGACCGGCGACGGTGGCCGAGCGGCCGACGCTGACCTCGGTGCTCGGATCGATCGCGCTCAACGCCAGGTCGGCGGCCTCCCGGGGAGTGGCCGGCAGGCTCGGCGTCGCCTCGGGCTTCGCCGCGCCCGTCGAGTCGCCCAGGGCGCGGTGGCGGGCGGTGTTGCCGCGGCTCTCCCAGGTCCACACGTCCTGACCGTTGCGGATGATGTCCCGCTGGCCGAGCGTGTCCACCAGTGCGACGCGCTGGCGGTCCGGGCCGGAGTACCACACCCGCAGGGTGTGCGTGCCGCTCAGCAGGGCAGTCAGGTCGTTGCCGGGCACCAGCCCGACGAGCGGCGGCAGGCCGAGGTCGGCGCGTTGCACGACCGTCCCGGACAACCCCTCCAGGGAGGAGGTCTGGAGGTCCACCAGGAGCTGGGCGGCGGTACGCGGCGGCAGGCTCGGCTCGGCCTCGGCGGCGAACGTGCCGACGGCGGCGCCGCCACCGATGACGGCGACGCCGGCGGCCACCGGGACCAGCCACCGCAGGACGGGACGACTTCTCAGGATCGACATGGTGCACACCTCCTGCCCGACATCCTGCCCGCTCGGCGCTGTGAACGCGCTGAGGACGCCGAACCGCGAGCTGTGACCCGGGTGGCACCCTTGAGGTGTGCGGTTGTTGGTGGTGGAGGACGAGGCCCGGCTGGCGGCTGCCCTGCAACGCGGTCTGCAGGCCGAGGGGTTCGCGGTCGACGTGGCGGCGACCGGCCCCGAGGGCCTGGACGCGGCACGCCACGGTGGGTACGACGCGATGATCCTCGACGTCATGCTGCCCGGGCTCTCCGGCTACGAGGTGGTGCGCCGGCTGCGCGCCGAGCAGCACTGGCTGCCGGTGCTGATGCTGTCGGCCAAGGATGGCGAGTACGACCAGGCCGACGGCCTGGACTGCGGCGCTGACGACTACCTGACCAAGCCCTTCTCGTACGTGGTGCTGCTGGCCCGTCTGCGGGCGTTGCTGCGCCGGGGAGCGCCGGAGCGCCCCGCCGTGCTGGCGGTCGGCGACCTGCGGCTCGATCCGGCCCGTCGGCGGGTGACCCGGGCCGACGCCGAGGTGACGTTGACCGCGCGCGAGTACGCCCTGCTGGACTATCTGATGCGCCGGCCCGGCCAGGTCATCTCCAAGATCGAGCTACTGGACCACGTGTGGGACGCCAGCCTGGAGACGGCGCCCAACGTGGTCGAGGTGTACGTCGGCTACCTGCGTCGCAAGCTCGGCCGGGATCGGCTGGAGACCATCCGGGGCGCCGGCTACCGGCTGGCGACGTGACCTCCGCCGACCCGCCGCGCGGCTGGTCGCCCCGCCGGGGCCTGCACGGCCTGGGGCTGCGGGGCCGCCTCCTGGCGCTCGGCGTGTTCGGACTCACCATCGGTCTCGCCCTCGGCGGGGTGGTGCTGCTCGGCGCGCTTCGTTTCGTGCTCCAACGCAACGTGGACACCGAGGCGTTCCGGACCGCCGACGCGGTCGCCCTGCTCGCCGCCGAGGACGCGCTGCCCGACCCGCTGCCGGTGGCCGGCGGGCAGGTCCGGGTCCAGGTGATCGACGCGCAGGGGCGGGTCCGGGCGGCCTCGATCGACGCGGACCGGCTGGTCCCGATGGCCCGCCCCGAGTGGTTGGACACCGGCCACCGTCAACGCCTGGACGTTCCCGCCGAGCGGGTCGGGCTTCGCGGACCGGTCCGGGTGGTCGCCGTACCCGCCGGCACGTCGGCCGATCCGCTCACCGTGCTGGTCGCCCGCTCGATGGCCGACGTGCGGCAGAGCACGCACGTGGTGCGGACCATCCTGCTGGTGGCGTTCCCGCTGCTGGTGGTGGTCCTGGCCGGGGTGGCGTGGCGGGTGGTCGGCGCGACGTTGCGTCCCGTGGAGGCGCTGCGCCGGGGCGCCGAGGAGATCACCGGGCGGGCCGGCGCCGGTCGACTTCCGGTGCCCGCCTCCGCCGACGAGATCCACCGGCTGGCGGTGACCCTGAACGGGATGCTGGGCCGGCTGGAGTCGGCCCGGGCCCGGCAGCGGGCCTTCGTCTCCGATGCCGCGCACGAGCTGCGGAGCCCGCTGGCCAACATCCGTACCGAGTTGGAGGTGGCCCAGCGGCTCGCCGACCGGACGGACTGGACGGCGGTGACCGCCAACCTGCTCGCCGACACCGAGCGGTTGAGCCGGCTGGTCGACGACCTGCTGCTGCTGGCCCGCCTGGACGAGATGCCGGCGTCGCGGGGCACCGGCCCGGTCGAACTGGCGGCGCTTCTGAGCGAGGTCGCCGCCCGGTATCCGTCGCCGCCGGTGCGGGTGGAGCCGTCACCGGGCCCGCTGTGGACGGCCGGGAACGAGGCCGAGCTACGGCGGGTGCTGGCCAACCTCGTCGACAACGCGGTCCGGCACGCGCAGAGCAGCGTCGTCCTCGCGGTCGAGCCGCACGAGACCGCGTACCACCTGGTGACGGTGACCGACGACGGCCCCGGGATCGCGGCGGCCGATCGTGGCCGGGTCTTCGACCGGTTCACGAGGTTGGACGACGGCCGGGGCCGCGACCACGGCGGCGCGGGCCTCGGCCTCGCCATCGTGTGGGAGCTGGTCCGCCGCGCGGGCGGCACCATCACCCTGGCCGAGGCCGACGGCCCGCACGGTCTACGGGTACGCCTGCTGCTTCCGGCGACGCCGGCCGGGCCAGAGCCGCCGCCGACGGTTGCCCGACCCTGAGGACGGCGGACGTCAGCGGCGGCGGGTGCAGACCTGGTTGGCGCTCGCCACGGTGTCGGTGGACCAGACGACCGCGACGGTGAAGCAGTAGTCGTTGGCGCGGTTCAGCGCGTACACGATGTAGCTGTCGGTGCCGGCGGGCAGCGTGGCGATCGCGGTCTTCTCCTGCCCGGCCCGGCCGGCGGAGACGATGACCGGCCCCTCGCCGCCGGCCGGGTACGTCCAGCGCAGGGTGATGTTGTCCCGGTTGTCGCGCAGCGACACCGTGCCGGGCGGGGTGCCCGGCGCGGCGGCCGGCGCGGTCGTGCCGGTGGTCGGGGCGCCGGTGGTCGGGGACGCGGCCGTGCCGCTCGGGCCGGCGCTCGGCGGCGGCCCGGACTTCGGGTCGTCCCCGTCGCCGACGCGCGCCACGCCGGCGATCACCGCCGCCGTGCCCAGCAGCACCACGACCACGCCGGCCACCAGCACCGGCACCAACCTGTTGCGTGCCGCTGCCGGCGCCCGGTGTACGGGCACCGGCAGCAGCCGCGACGGCGTGTACGGCGTCAGCGGCGCCGACGGTCGGTCCGGTTCGGACGACGCGCCGGGACGGTACAGCCGGTACACGCCGGACGACTCTTCGGTGCCGCCCGTGAACCCGGCCACCGACGGTGGCACCGGCGCGACGGTGGGGTGCGGGACGGGATCGTCCGTCGGGTCCGGCGGCCAGCGCAGGCCCGGGACATCGTCCGGCTCGTCGGCCGGCGGCCAGCGGAAGTCCGGGGAGCCGTCCGGCTCGTCGGCCGGTACCCGCGGATTCGGTACCGGGCCGCCGCTGGAGACCCCGGCGGCAGCCAGGCCGTCGTCGGTACGGCCGGCGGGAGCAGCGGCCTGCGGGGCCGGCGGGTAGTAGGCGGCATCGAGCGGCCGATCGGGCTGCGGCGGCGGCGTGCGCGCGGCCGGCACCACCGGTGCGTCCCGGACGGCCGACGTGTCGTCGGCGCAGACGTGGTCGGGGTTGGCGGCGGCCCGGGCCAGCGACGCCACCTGGAGGGCCAGCGGATCGTCGGCGCTCAGATGCTGCCGGCACAGCTCGCGGGCCAGCGCGAGGTTGTCGTGCGCCTCGGCGAACTGCCCGCAGTCGCGCTGCATCGAGCCGAGCCGGGCCAACATCTTGATGCCGCTGGGGTGGCCGTCGCCGTACACCTCGCGGTGCAGCTCCCAGGCGTCCTGGAGACGGTCGCGGGCGACCGTGCACTGGCCCCGGGCGTACTCGACGGTGGCCAGGTCGGCGTGTGCGGCCAGCACCCGCAGTGACTCGGGACCGTCCTGCGCGGTCAGCTCGATGATCACGTCCTGGTACAGCCGGGCGGCCCGGGAGTGACTGCCCACCCGGTGCAGCACGGCGGCCAGGGTCGCGGCGGCGGCCACGGTGCGGGGGTCGGAGCGGCCGTGCAACCGGGTCGTGGCCGCGTACGCGAAGGCGGCCCAGCCGCGGGCGGAGTGCGGCTCGCCGAGGGCGACGAGCACCCGCGCCTGGAGGCTGGCCGCCTCGGCCAGCTCCGGCGTGGCGTTGGCCGGGCGGGGGTCGGCGTCGGTGAGCGCGTCGGAGAGCAGCCGTTGGGCACCGGCGATGTCGCCAGCGGACACGAGGTGGTGCGCCTGGTCAGTCAACTCGTCGAAGCCGGAGGACACGCCCCATCGTGCTCATCCGACGACGGTAAGTACAAGACCCGCGCCGGTGTCGATCGGTCAGGATCTGCTCAGGTGCTCGGCCAACGTCTCGCTGATTCGGCGTAACTGGTCGACCTGGGCGGGGCTCAGCGCGTCGAAGAGGTGCCGGCGTACGCCGTCGACGTGGCCGGGCGCGGCGGCGGCGAGGGTGGCGAAACCGTCGTCGGTGAGCACCGCGATCTGCCCGCGTCGGTCGGTGGGGCAGTCCTCGCGGCGCACCCAGCCGGCCTCCTCCAGGCGGGCCACGGCGTGCGAGAGCCGGCTGCGCGACGACCCGGCCGCCTCGGCCAGCTCGCTCATCCGTAGTTGCCGACCGGGCGCCTCGGAGAGACGGACCAGGATCTCGTAGTAGGCGTGCGGCATTCCGGCATCGCGTTGCAGCTCACGGTCGAGCGTGTCCATCAGCGTTCGGGAGGAGGCGAGGAACGCCCGCCAGGTGCGCTGCTCGTCGGGGTCAAGCCAGCGGGTCATGACGGCCATCATACTCCCGATGGTTGAACGCTCAACAAATCGGCGCTAGTGTGGGGTCATGGGTATCCACCGGCTCAACCACGCGGTTCTCTACGTCAGTGACCTCGCCCGCAGCGTCGCCTTCTACCGCGACGTGCTGGGCTTCACCCCGGTCGACATGACCCCGGCCGGTTTCCGGGGCGCGACCTTCCTCCAGGCTCCCGACTCCACCAACGACCACGACCTCGGCCTGTTCGAGATCGGCGCGGGCGCCGGGCGCTCGACCGCCGGCCGGGCCACCGTCGGGCTCTACCACCTGGCGTGGGAGGTCGACACCCTCGACGAGCTGGCCGCCACCGCCGAGCGGCTCGCCGCGGCCGGGGCGCTGGCCGGCACGTCCGACCACGGCACCACCAAGAGCCTCTACGGGCAGGACCCGGACGGGCTGGAGTTCGAGGTGGTCTGGCTGGTCCCGGCCGACCAGCTCGACGACGCCACGGTGGCCGCCCGCAAGCGGATCGACCGACTCGACCTGGCGGCCGAGCGGCAGCGCTACGGCGGGCAGACGCGCGGCGGCGTGGGGATCTCCGTCCCGGCCTGAACGGCCATGGGGTAGAACGGACCGATGCCAACCAACCGGACCGCCGACGTCCTCCGTGAACTGCTGGTCCGCCACCTGGCGACCTGGTTGCCCGTCGCCCTGCACCGCTCCCGCCGCGTGACCGTCGCGCTGGCCTGGGCGGGTGCCGACGGCGGTGGCGCGGAGGCGGCGCTACGGGCGGTCGTCGGCCACGCCACGCAGGTACGCGGCCGGCAGGTGACGATTCTGGCGCTGGCCGACGAGGCCAGCGACCTGCCGGCCCGGCTCGGGCCGGTCGAGGCGGAGTTGCCTCCCGAGGTGACGGTGCACCTGCTGCCCGGCGGCCCCGCCCGGCTGCCGGTGGCGTTGAAGGCGGCCGCCGCGGCCGGGGCGCCGCTGTTCTGCTTCGTCGACCTGGCCGGCCCGGCGCACGCCGAGGTGCTGCGTGCCTGCGCCAACGGCCGCAACGGCGAAGTGCTGCTGCACGCCACCGCCAGCGCCCGTGCGGCCCTCGGCCTCGCCGGCTTTCCGCTGGTCGCCGAGGTGGCGCCGCTGACGGAGGCGGACGGGGAGTGGGCGACGCTTCGGACGACGAGGCGCCCGGCGTGATCGCGTTCGGGAGCCGGTCGGACCGGAGCCTGGAGGCGGTCCGCGACGCGCTCTGGACGGTCGGCGCGGGCCTCCGGGTGCGCTACCGCGATCCGGCCGACCCGACGGGCGCACCTGTCGAGGTGGCCGAAGACCCGGACCGGGAACCGCTGGCCCGCGAGCTGCTGGCCGAACTACGCCGGAATGGACCGCGCCCGGTCACCGAGCTGCGCCGGCACACCCTGACCACGACGGTCTACCGCGCCACCGACGCCAACCACGCCCTAGCCACCTTGCTCGACAAGGGCAAGGTAACCCGAGACCGCGAGTCCGGTCGCCTAGCCGGCGACGAACTCATAACCCCAACCCCCTGACCCACCCTGACTCCTCGCCCGCGCCCTCGCCCGCGCCCTCGCCCTCGCCCTTGCCCTCGCTCTCGCCCTCGCCCCGCGATCTTGCACTTTCTGCGGCGACACAAGGGATATTCCTGCCCCTAACGGCAACAGAAAGTGCAAGATCGACGCGTGGTGGGGGTGCGGGGGTGGAGACGCCGAGCGGGGCGCCGGTGAATCACCGGCGCCCCGCTCGACTCCCGGTCGTTACGACCGGGCCTTGTCCTGCTTCCAAGACAGTGGTCCCGGCAGGTCGACGCGGTGTGCCCGGGCCTTCGAGTTCCAGGACCAGCGTCCGATCTTGATGCTCCACGAGGAGAAACCGTTCTCGGTGAAGTTCAGGATCAGCGGACCGATCTTCTTGCGCTTGCGAAACATGAGGCCCATCGGAGCACTCCCCTCGTCAACCGTTCCCTGCCGTGTTGGGATCGAACATTCCCGGCCGGGCGAATTCCGAAACCCCCTCGTCGTCCCGGGTGGACGGTGTGCCGACACGACACCGGCAATTCCTATCCACCAGATGGGTGTTGCGCTGCGGTAAACGCTGCTAAAGGTGCTCCGTAACATCGTCGGCGATGCAAGTCTCATCTTGTGGAAGACCGTTGACCGGCCGTTCGCGCCGTCGGCAGCATGGGTTTCATGTTGCCGCGGACTGAGCCTCCCCTCATCGCCCACGCCGCGCCGGCCCCGGTGCCGGCGTGACCACCGTGGAGCGTCCGACGACGGACGCGACCGACCTGCGACCGGTGGACCGAGACCTGTTCCGCGCGCTGCTGCGCCGACAGGCCACCAGCGTCACCGTGGTCACCGCCGTGGCCCGGTCCACCGACCCGGCGTGTCTGGGCGGGATCGGCCAGCCGATCCGGGCCGGATTCACCGCCACCTCGTTCACCTCGGTCTCACTGGAACCGCCGCTCGTCTCGTTCTGCCTCGGCACGGAGTCGTCGAGCTGGCCGGTGCTGGCCCGTGCCGAACACGTCGCGGTCCACCTCCTCGCCGCCGGGCAGCGGGAGGCGGCCGCCGTCTTCGCCACCAGCGGCATCGACCGGTTCGCCGCCTATCCGGACTGGACGGCCGGGCCGTTCGGGGTGCCACTGCTGACCGGGGTGCTGGCCCGACTGTTCTGCCGGGTGGTGCACCGCGTCCCGCTCGGCGACCACACCCTGGTCATCGCCGAACCGCTCGCCCTGGGCGACGGCGGCGACGGCCCACCGCTGGTGCACCACCGGGGCGGCTACACCACGGCGGCCGGCGGGTGAGCACGCCCGTCACGGCCGACCGCTCGTGTTGGACCAGGCCGCCCAGGGCCTGCTGTTCCGGGCGGCCCGCACCGCCAACACGTTCACCGACGAGCCGGCACGAGGCGCTGCTGCTGGTGAACGTCGGCCACCCCGGTCCGCACGCCTGGGGCGACCGGCTGCCCCGACTCGACACCGACGAGGTGGTGCGCGCCCTGTGAGGCGTCAGCGTGGCTCCCACGCGTCCGGCAGCGCGGTGAGCTTGCGGACGTGCGCGGGCAGCCGACCGCTGAGGATCTCGGCGAGGCTCACCTCGTCGACCACCCGTCGCACCGCGGCGCGCACCGCCACCCACAGGCCGGGCAGGTTCTCCGCCGAGCCCTCGTAACGGGTCTCCTCCGGGCGCAGGCCGCGTACGCCCGCGAGTGGGCCCTCCACCGCGCGCAACACCGCGCCGACGGTCACCTCACGAGGCGGACGGGCCAGGGTGTAACCGCCCTCCGCGCCGCGTTGGGCGCGGACGAGACCGGCCCGGCGCAGATCCGCCAGGACCGCCTCCAGGAACTTGCGGGGCATGTCCTGCTCCGCCGCGATGGCCTGGGTGGACAGCAGCGAGGGGTACGCGGTCGCGAGGCTCAGCGCCGCACGTACCGCGTAGTCGCCGCGCGCGGAGATCTGCACCCCGTCATCATGCCCGCCCGCTCGGGATACCCGGGCCACCGGGCCGGCCCGAGTTGCCGGGACCGCCGGGCGCGCCGGAGCGGAACCGCCCGCCGTTGGCGCCCGTCGGCTCGACCGGTGGTCGGGGTCGGACGACCCGGCCGCCCGCCGGCTGGTCGCGGGCGGCCCGGAACGCGCCGGGGCTGACCCCGATCTCCCGGGTGAAGAACCGGCCGAAGTTGGTCGGTTCGGAGAAGCCGAGCCCTCGGCCGATCTGCGCGATCGGTTCGTCGCTCGCCGCGAGCAGCCGGGCGGCCTGCAACGCCACCCGCTCGTCGATGACCTGCTTGGCGCTGCGGCCGGTGACGGCCAGGCAGGCCCGGGTCAGGGTACGCACCGAGCAGCCGAGCGCGGCGGCGTAGTCCTCGACCCGCCGGGACGCCTGGTAGCCGTGCTCCACCTCCCGGCCGAACCGCTGGAACGTCTCGGCCTCGTTACGCTGCCCGGCCTGGTCCGCGTCGGGCAGCGCCAACCGCAGCAGCAGCACGGCGAGCTGGTGCCGCAGCAGCGCGCGGCCGGCGGGGCCGTCGCCGTGCCGCTGGCAGTCCACCGCCAACTGGCTCACCTCGTTGATCACCGCGTCCTCGTCCTCGCCGGCCAACTGCCGCCAGGTCGGCGCCGCGTCCTCGTCGACGGCCAGGCCGTGCAGGGCGTCGGCGGTCCAGCCGACCACCGACGCGTCGAACTGGGGGCCGGCGCAGCGCAGCACCTGACCGGCGCGGACCCGCAGCAGCGTGCCGGGTCGGCACGGCAGGAGGTGGAAATCCAGCTCGGCGTCGCCGTGGCCGCGGGTCGTGAGGATCAGCAGCTCCCGTTCGACGAACACGGGCCGCCGCCAGCCGGGGTCACCGGCCAGGTCGGCCAGCGCGAACGTGGAGATCTCGTCGGGTACGGGTGATGCCGTTCCGATCGATGGCGCGGGGGAGGGATCGGTGGAGACCATCGCCTGCGACGGTAGCCCGAACCGCAGGTCACCGCATCCCGACCGGGGTACGCCGCGACGTCCAGGCTTGTCGTGGTCCCCACGGCCGGGCTACGTTACCCGGCGGTAGCGCCGTCCGGGCCCGGTCCGCCCGGCGCCCCGCCGGCCGCTCACCGGACGACGGATCACGCCGACTCGCGATGGGATTCCTATGACGGAGCTGTTCTCGGTCGAAGACAAGACGGTCCTGGTCACCGGCGGGTCGCGGGGAATCGGGCTGATGATCGCCCAGGGCTTCGTCCGGGCCGGCGCCCGCGTGATCATCTCGTCCCGCAAGGCGGACGTCTGCGAGCAGGTCGCCAACGAACTCTCCGCCGAGGGCCGGTGCGAGGCCATCCCCGCCGACCTGAGCGCCGACGACGGCGCGCAGGCCCTCGCCGCCGCCGTACGCGAGCGCGTCGATCGCCTCGACGTGCTGGTCAACAACGCCGGCGCCACCTGGGGCGCGCCGCTGGAGAGCTACCCGGAGGCCGCGTTCGACAAGCTCTGGGCGGTCAACGTCAAGGCCGTCTTCCGGCTCACCACCGCGCTGCTGCCGGCGCTGCGCGCCGCCGCCAGCGCCGACGACCCGGCCCGCGTGATCAACATCGGGTCCATCGACGGCATCCGGGTGCCGTTCATGGAGGTGTACGCGTACTCGGCCACCAAGGCCGCCGTGCACATGCTCACCCGCAGCCTCGCCCACCAGCTCGCCGGTGAGCAGATCACCGTCAACGCGATCGCGCCCGGCCCGTTCGAGAGCAAGATGATGGCGTTCGCGCTCGACGACCCGGCCAGCCGCTCCGCCATCGAGCAGCAGGTGCCGCTGGGCCGCATCGGCCGCCCCGAGGACATGGCCGGCACCGCCATCTACCTGTCGTCGCGGGCCGGCGCGTACCTGACCGGCGCGGTCATCCCCGTCGACGGCGGCATCACCACGCACGGCTGAGCACGGGCCAACCCGGGTCGGGCTGTGGTCGTACCCCCTGGGGTGGGTGTGCCGGAGCCGCGCGGACTCGGCAGATCCGCGCGGCCCCGGTGTTGCTCTTTCAGCGACCGGCGAGCAGCCGGTTCACCGCAGTGTCGACGTCCAGGTGCTCGGCCTCACGACCGCGCGGGACGACCACGTACGTGCGTCGAAGGAATCGCACCAGGACGCTGCGCGGCACCTCGAAGAGGGCGTTGCCGTCCGGTGACGAGAGGGCCAGCGCGACGAAGTCGCCGCGCGGTGTGGCCCAGGGCCAGACCCGGACATCCCCGATACCGGCCGGCTCGTCCAGGCCGGTGACCAGCAGTTCGCGGGCGAACGACCAGCTCACCGCCTCCCCACCGGCCGATTCGGCGTGGAACAGGACATGGACCGCATACGGGTCAGCAGGGTCGTAACGCAGACTGGCACGCACCGGCAAGGCGGTGGCGTCAGGCGCGACGAGCCTTAGCGACGTCTCGACCTCTACGGTCGTCGGTCGGATGACACTCATGGACGTTCTCCCCCCGGCACCGCTGCGGAACGCGCGTGTCCCGCTTTTCCCATACTCAGGTGCTACTCCTGGCTACGCTCCGCCATACGCTGACTTCACCCAGTGGTGGGAAGGGGGACGGAAGCGCCTCGTGAATGTGAACATTCATGTAGGATTTCCGGTTCTGCCCAGTGTGTGATGCCGCCCGGCGTCGGGTGGCTCAGTCGTCGACTTACTCCGGTAACGTCCAGTCGGCCGTTGCAGTGACGGGCCCGAGCGACACTGGGGGGTGAAATGGTCACGAACCGATCCTCAGTGGATCCGGTGACCGCGTCGGGCCCGCCGAACGTCGCGGTCCGAGCAGCCGAAAAGCGGGGGTACGACGTGCCGATGGAGCAGCCCGAGCGACCCGGACGGTCGACGCCCGAGCCGGGCCGTCCCGGTGGCGTCCTCGTCGTCGGCGAGCCGCCGCGCCGTCCGCACTGGCGACAACGGATCTCCACCACGCTCGACCTGATCCGGGCCAACCCCACCGGCCGGATCGCCCTCAAGATCTTCATCGCGATCGCCGGCGCGCTGGTGGTCACCATCGGCATCGCCCTCATCCCGCTGCCCGGGCCCGGCTGGCTGCTGGTCATCGCCGGCCTCGGCATCTGGGCCGTCGAATTCCACTGGGCCCGCCGACTGCTCGGCTTCACCCGCCGGCACGTCCACGGCTGGACACGCTGGGTGAGACGGCAGTCACTGCCGCTGCGCTTCGTCCTCGGCGCCGTCGGCCTGGTCTTCGTCGCAGCGGTGGTCTGGCTCTCCCTCAAGCTCAGCCTCGGCATCGACGTGGTGGCCGAGGCGAGGCAGTACCTCGCGGCGCGCTGACCCCGGATTTTTGGTCTGGTTCCACGATCGGGTAGAGTCAACGGCGCTGAGGGCGATTAGCTCAGTGGGAGAGCGCTTCGTTCACACCGAAGAGGTCGCTGGTTCGATACCAGCATCGCCCACTCTCAGTTTGTGCAGGTCAGAAGCCCGTTGCCGGATCAGTCGGTAACGGGCTTCGCCGTATGTGCGGCTTACATTGGGAGCAGCGGTCCGAGCGTAGTGCACCGGGCGGCATTGTCCGGAACACCTGCTTCGGTCCAGGTGGTGAGGTCAGGAATGTTGAAAGCCGCGGAGCATAGCTTGCAGGCCTGGTTCGAAATGGTCGTCCGGTGTGGTCTCGTCGGCTGCCTGAGCCAACAGGTTGTATTGCGGGCTGCCTTTGTCAGGTTTCCTGCTTCGTGACTGTGCGCCCGCTTGAAGGATGGACACGCTGAGCGCGTGCCCGATGGTGAACTCCCGCAGGCATCGGAGGATCCGCAAGGCGGTGGCGGGCGGCAGGCCGGCGTTCTGCAGCTTTGCCACCGCGCGGATACCCATGTCGATGGAAGCCGATGACCGCACGGGTCGGGTGGCGAACACCGAAACGGCGTTCGGGTGCTGTAGTAGCACGTCGCGCAGGCGGCGGCAGTACTGCGCGGCCAGTTCCGGCCACGGCGCCTGCCATGGCAGTGAGTCGGTGTCCATCTCGACGAACAGCACCTCGGCGACGCCGTCGAACAACGCCTCCTGATCCGCGAAGTGGCGGTAAGCGGCCATCGGGTCAACGCCAAGGACCGCACCGAGGCGACGCATGGAGAACTTGCGCAGCCCTTCGGCGTCGATCAGCTTGAGCGCGGCTGTGGCTAGGTACTCGCGGTTGAGTGTCGGACGCGTCGGGGGCGGCGGCACGGCGGGTGTGCTCACCTGGGGAATCCTTCGAGGATCCTCTCGAGGGCTTCGCTGAACTTGTCCGGCTGTTCGATGTAGACGGTGTGTCCACCCGGGAACTCCTCGCACGGCACGCCGAGCCGCTCGGCGAGCATGTGCGCCGGCCGGTAGTACGGCTTGCCGACGCTGTCCCGGCCGGTGGCCAGCCGCCAGGGCACGGCGACCTCGCGCAGCGCGGGCAGGTCCGGTTGGTAATCGAGGCCGATGAGCGGCAGTTCCCGCCGCAGCAGCAGGTCGGCATTGCCCAACTGGCGCGTCATCGAGCTGGGCTCGCGGCCGGTGACCCGGCGCACGGCCGCGCCGACCGGTAGAGCGGCCCGGGAGGCGGCTGCGACCAGGGCCTGTCCCACAGCCGAGCGGAACAGCCAGGGCGGATCGTCCATGGTCATGGCACCGAAGGCCGCGTACGCCCGCAAAGGGCTCTTCTCTCGGGCGATCCGGGCGATCTCGGCGAGCGCCCGCCGCTCCGCGCTGTCGTCCGGGAGGAACGAGACTAGCGGTGGCTCGTGCGCCACCACACCGGATAGCCGGTCGGCGTGGTTGGCCAGCACCTCGAGTGCGATGACCGCACCGCCGCTGCCGCCGAAGACGTACGCCTTCTTCACCCCGTAATGGTCCAGGACCGCGACGGCGTCGCTCGCCTGCGCAGCGACCCCGATCGCTGCCTGCGGGTCGGTGAACCGGCTGCGCGAATTGCCCCGCCGGTCGTAGGTGAACACCGTGTACCGGCGCGCGAGAAGCGGGACGACCTCCTCGTACATTCCTGCATCGCCGCCGCCGCCCGAAATGAGCAGCAGCGGAGCGCCGGAGCCCGCCCGCTCTGTGTAGAGCCGAGCCCCGGGAACTGTCACATATTCCGAAGTCATGCTCGCCGCCCCTGTCAGTTCGCGACCACCGTACGCCACGTCTACGTCGTAGACTATATCTACGGTGTAGACGAAATCTCAAGACGAAGCGGGCAGGCGTGCTCGCTGTTCCGCTTCCCCCGACGAGACGCATGTTCATCTGCCGCGGACCGCGCGTCGCGCAGCGTCACGATCGCTTAAGTCAGGTGCCGTCCGGTCGCGCCGGTGACGGGCCGAAGGGTCACCGTTGCGCTACGGATTGGCGGTCTGCCGGATGAACGACAAGATCCTCGGCAGGACGTAACAGAACTCGCCGCCACCCCACGAGTCCACGAGGCCACCGGCTCGTTCCATCGCATCCCAAAATGGCTCAGTCGAACGGATGATGTCCTCCGCAGTAGCCGGATCGATGTCGATGGCGGCGCAGACAGCCGCCGTCAGCTCCGCGCGAGATTCGCCGGGCATGTCCTGCAACGGATCATGAGGCATCCGCAGAAGCTACCTCAGGCGACGTCCACGCTCATGCCGCGTTGTGTGTTTGAGGGCGGGGATCTTGTTCGGTCGACTGGTGGTCCACACCTGGCCGGTGGTGGACGAGGAGTTGGTGTCGGCCCGTCGTCCTCGAGACGTGGTCGACGCCGCTGGAGCGTGGATCGGTGACGCGTTGGCGGCGGACGGCTTTGGCTGGCTCAGGGCCGTCGTCGAGGCGAGCGAACCGAGTCCAATCGTAACGTCGCGCGCTGGCGACTACAGCCTGCCGTTTACCGTGATGGAGTGGCTGGCCAGCCGAGACCGCGTCGACTTGGTCTGCGACTATGCGGAGCGCTACCTCGCCCGTAACCCTGGTATCGAGCAGCGCTTCAGGTCCGGGAACTCGGCAGCCGTCGGAGGTCAGCCCGTCCCACCCATCAACGATCTGGCCGTTGTGGCTGGCTGGCCTCGCGCCATGCTCACCACGAATCCTGGGTCAGCCGCCTGAACCGCGTCTTTCGAGAGATGGGTCTGGATGCACGGACCTGCCGCTGATCACGCGCAACCCATAACTAGACGTGGTCGCAGTACGGGGAGCAACGACGGCCAAGGGCGTGACGCAGGTCCCGTAGAAGAGCGCCCAGGCGCTTGACCTCCTCCGCGGTGGGCGGAGTGATGGCTGCGCCGGCAGCGATGTGCTCTCCGGCTTCGTACAGCGTGACGTACAGACCTTCGGCGGTTGCGCGGTCGAGCCGCAGGACGATGTCATCCCCCATACGCAGACCCTAATCACACGTCTCGCGGCACCGGTTGGCCAAGGCCGCGTGCGCCGATCTGTCGCTGACCACTTTGCCTGGTGGAGTTCGGAGGATTGCGGCTCATCTCAACCGGTGTCGGCGGTACTGCGGGAAGGGCTCGCCGACCTCGATCCCATTTTCGTCCAGTGCGTTGTAGATCGTCAGCCAGCCGTCGGCGAATCGCAGGCCCAGCGCCACGGTGCCGTCCGCCAGGTCGCCCCCGGCGTACTCCAGGAGCTCTACCGCCTCGAGGGCTTGCCCGCGCCGAGCAGCCAACGGCGCGGGAGCGTCGTCGCACCACCGTAGGCGGAAGCCATCCGAGGTCGGCCACAGCGGTGCCCGGGTCACGTCGATCGTGCACCAGGTGATCGACAGTTCGTCGAGCTTTTGATGGTTGATCTCCAGGCGCTCCTCTTCGAATTCGAGCACCACCGGGCAGTCGGCGAACCACGAATCGTCGTCGTCCTCCCAGACCACCCAGGTGAGAGGCCGGTTGGACACAGTCCAGCCGGCCTCGCGCCTACCCGGCGGCAGAGATCATGAGTCGCCTGTGAGTCGCGGCCGTCGAGCGCGGGGGAGAAGCGGCGTCACACCCAGGTCTGCCAAATGCGCTGTGTAGCCGATCGTGAAGCCGTGCTCAACTGCCGTCCTCCCGTGCCCGCTGCATACCCTTCCGCTCGCGGTCAGTCGCAGAGACCACAGTGGCCGGCTGTATCCGAACCGCGTCACCAGGCCCGCCCACAGCCGCCGTGCCGAGCTGTCGGTGGCCGATCGGCGGCTTAGCCAGCCCGGAAGACCAGCCGATACCGATGCGCGGCGTACAGATCCTGCAAACCGTTCGGGTGGTCTACCACCAGTAGCGGCACACCCTCCGGCAGCCTGTATGTTCGCCGCTCGCCCGGAGTCGGGTTCCGAGCTGACACCGACGCCCCCGGCTCCACTATCACCTGCTCCACCTCGACCGGTGTACGCACTACCACGCCACGACCCCGTACGGCCTCGGCCAGGCCCTCGTTGCGTAGCTGCTGCACCGCCGCCCGAGCGGTCATCTGTGCGACGTCGTAGGTCTGTGACAGGTCTCGTTCGGACGGTAGGCGATCACCGGGGCTGAGCTGCCCGGACGCGATCCGAGCGCGCAGGATCTCGGCCAGATCCTGATAGCCGACCGGGTCCTGTCCGGGGTAGATCACCGCCGCAGATTAGACAGACACCCATACCCCGCTCGTGGACTAGTCAAGTAACCATGTCCGTGACTCACGGACATACCTGGCGTACTCTCCGGGACGGCGGCCCGCCGGAGTAGGGGCCGGTGGGACGCCGCCCAGTCCTCTACCTGGGAGCGCCACATGCCCGCTGCCATCCGCACCATCGTTAACCCGCGCTTCGCCGCCGAGCTGACCCGCCGCCGCCTCGAACGTGGCCTATCCCTGCGCGACCTGGCCCACGTCGCCCACTACAGCAAAAGCTTCCTGCACGACCTTGAAAGCGCCCGCACTCGGCCCACGTGCGCAGTGGCCCGCGAGCTGGACGCTGCCCTGGATGCCGGCGGGGAGCTCGCCGCCATGGTCGTCGACCCGCCCCCCGTCACCACCCTCGATGACGGCGACCGCCTCGCGTACTTGGCCGCCAATCCCACCCGGCTCGACGCCTCCGGCGTGCAACTGCTCGCCACGATCCTGGCCACCCAGCGGCGGCTCGACGACGCGCTGCCCGCGCCGATGATGCTGCCCATGTGTCTGCCCCAGTGGAACGCTGTCCATGACCTCGCCGCGCACGCCCGAGGCCCTCACGCCGGCGAGCTTCACGCCATTGCCGCCGAGTGGACGCAGTTCGTCGGGTGGCTGTACGCCGAGACCCGCAACGACAGCCAGGCCGTGCGGGTCCTCATCGAGGCGTCGCGGGAAGCCGACGCGGTCAACAGCGGGCCGCTCGCCGCGCAGGCGGAGAACTTCCGCGGCTACATCGAGCGCCAGCGCGGTAACGCGCGGGGGATCGTGCGCCACTTCCTTGCCGCGTACCACACGCCCGGGGCGTCGCCGTTGCAGCGCGTCGGTGACGCGGTCCAGGCCGCTCACGGGTACGCGTTGCTCGGCGACCGGCCGGCCGCGGTGCGACTGCTCGGTGAGGCCAGCGACCTGACGACCGCCGCCGAGTCGGAGCCGCCGCCGGCGACGGCGTACTGGCTGACGCCGACGTTCAGTCGGATGGGACTCGGCCTGGCCTATCTGGCCCTCGGTGACAGGGGTTCGGCGGTGGACAGCCTGCGGACTGGGCTGGGCGCGTTGCCGGAGGATCAGCGCGGCGCCGAGTGGACAGTCGAGTATCGGCAAGCTCTGGCGGCTGTGACCGCCTGACCGTGTCCGGGAGCTGTCCGGAACCGGAGTGGCGGACACTCCGACGCTAGATAGCTGACTAGCTCGCCCTCACTCTGAGGTAAGGGCGCGGTAACGACCAGCTATGAGTGGTGAGGCCGCGCCCCTCCAAGCGAGGGAGGCGACACCGTGCACATCGTCCAGAGGCTGCGGCGGCTGCTCACGCCCGCCCCGCCGCCCGTTCCGCCCGGCACCGGCCAGCGCATCCAGGCCGTCGAGCAGGAAGCGGCCAAGCGGCGGCTCCTGGCCAGCGCCCGGACCATGACTCAGCCGCATAGCCGCGCCAGCCGCCCCGACGGGCCGGTCCGATGAGCGGCCGGCAGATGCCCGAGCCCGGCGCACGGGTGTCGGTGCGGCCCGGCCAGTGGCAGCCCAGCCCCGGTATCGAGGGCCAGACCGGCCACGACATCGTCATCGTCAAGGTCCACGAGTCGCACGACCCGCGGTTCGCGTGGGTGTACGGCCACGGCCCGGACTGCAGCTGGCCCACGGCCGACTGTGCCGTCCCATGGTGCTTCGAGGTGTTGGTCAGCGTCGACGTCCTGGCCGCCAACGCCGCACGGCAGCGACCGTGACCACGTACCCATGCTGGCAGGTGGCCTCGGGGACCAGTCGGCGGGCGCGGTCCCTGGTGGCGGCGCTGCTCGGAGGTCGCGCATGACCACGCACGGCCCGGTGCTGCCGATCTGGAGCTGCGGCGGCTGCGATGCGCCCTGGCCCTGCCGCACCCGGCAGCGCGAGCTGCGCGCCGAGTTCGACGACGCTCCGATCTCCCTGGCAATCTACCTAGGTGCCCAGCTGGTGCGGGCTTCGGAGGACCTGACCTGGGTGCCGGCGGGTGCGCTGCACAGACGCTTCCTCGGCTGGCTCCAGTGAGCAGCCTGCGGCCCGGCGACGGCGAAGCAGGGGCTGGCCCGCTCTGGCTGATCAGCAGGAACGCCCGCTGACTGGCAAGCAGTCCCTGGCCATGTCATCGGCGGCCGCGCACGCCGAGGCTCATTGGCTGGGGTCACGGCTGGGCAAAACTGCTGCCCGGTTGAACCTCCCGGGCGCGGCTGCGTAGAAGGGGGCCGGGACGGAAGGATGGCGATGGTGCGAGGGGCGTGGAGGTCAGCGGTGTTGATGCGGCGGGCGCTGGCGTTGGTGCTGCTGACGGTCGGGATCGTGCTGTTCAGCCAGGCGGTGCCGGCAGCCGCGCTACCCGACGAGACAGGCAGGTACTACGTGGTGGGACCGCCGGTCGACGGCCAGCGGGAGTACCTCTATGACATCGCGCTGCGCACCCTCGGCAACGGCAACAGGTTCCGGGAGATCACCCAACTCAACATCGGCAGGAAGCAGCCCGACGGCGGTACCTTCACCGACGGTGTCGAGCTGCGACCCGGTTGGCTCCTCGTGCTGCCCCGCGATGCCAAGGGCTCAGGGGTGCGGACCGGGGCCCTGCCACCGATCTTGGTGAACTCCCCACTGACCAGCAGGAGCCCGGCCGTGCCCAAGCCAAGTGCCACGGCACCCAGGCCCGGGGCCACGACGTCGACCACCGTCGCCCGGTCACCGACGACGGCACCAACGGTGGCGGCCCGGCGTCCCCCGGCCTCCGGCGCGTCCGACGCCGGTCGGTTCACGCCCTTGCTGGTCAGGGGTGGCGCTGGCCTGCTCGCGGCGGTGTTCGCCGTCTTCGCCGTGCTGATGCTACGCCGCGGCAGGTACGGGTTGCGCGCCGTCGCCCTCGACGACACCGGCCCATGGCCACCGGAGCGGCACCACACCCCGACCCCCGCCGAGCTCGCTGGGGAAGGCGAGACCGAGGCGTCCCAGAGCCCGCCCCCGCTGCCCCGGCCCGCTCCACCGCCGCCGTCAACTCCACCGCTGCCGCCGGCTCCGCCATCCTCGCCGCCGTTGCCAACGGACTCGTCAGAGTCGTCAGACTCGCCGGACTCTCCGGAGTCGAGGCCGGCGGCGCTGGCACTGGGCGAGGTGCCGTGCCTGCGGACCGACCTCCTCAGCGCGGTGGGCCCGGTGCGCGTCCGATTGATCGGCATGGCGAACCGGGGGGAGACGCCCGCCTACGCCTGGCTCGCCGAGACCGAGCCGACGCCCCCGTCGACCGTTCCGTTGGTGTTGGGCAGCCGGGGCACGTGGCGGCTCCATGTCGATCTCGGGCAAACCCCCGACGTGCTCACCCTCGTCGGCGCCCTCGACGCCTGCCAGCGACTGGCCGCGGCACTTGCCCGTCGGCTGCACGCCGGCCGAGTCGGAGTCGCGGTGATCGGTGAGGCGCTCGGGACCCTGGACCTGGAGGGCTACCAGACACTGACCGCTCTGCCGGAACCGCCGGCCGCCGGTGAGCAGCTGCCGGATCCGTGTGTGATTTTCCTGGCCGGGCTGCCGTCTGGCGGGGCAGACGGCCTACGCGGACTCGTCGCGGCGACCGGCGGACGCTGCATCCCGGTCGTGGTCGGCCCGGTCCCCCACAGCCGCTGGTCGATTCAGGTGGGGATCGAGGGCTGAACCCGGCTGAGTATGGCGGGGAGCGGCCCGGGCTCCGTCCCCGGCACCCGCTGCCAGGCGTTCTCGTGCGCGAGGTAGGCGCGGCGGACCTGGACTCGCTCGTACGAGCGGCTGCCCAGGATCAGCTCGACGCCGGCGTCCCGCAGCCGCTCCGCCTGGTGGCGTACCCGGTCGAGCCGGGCGATCATCTCGGCCGTCGACATGACGTCGATGGTGCGTCCACGGGGCACCCGGACCTCCAGCATGAGCCGGCCGGGTCGGGCCGGTGGCGCCTTGCGGTAGAGACGCAGCCAGCCGCGCGGCAGGCGGCCGCCCGACGCCGGCACGAGTGCGTACGCGCGACGGGTGCCCGTCTCCGGCCAACGGCGGACGTCGTTGGGCAGGCCGGCGATCGTTCGGGCCCGCGACGAACAGTGGATGCGCAGCGGGCCGTCCCCGCACTCGGCAGTCGGGACTAGTCGTCCGAACTGGTAGGTGCGAAAGCCTCCGCGTGGGGACACCCGGTCCAGTCGCGCCGCCGGAAGCAGATAGGCGTCGTTCACTCCCCGCAGATGTTGCAGACGCGCGGGAATGTGCGAGCGGAGCGTCGCCATCGGGATGGCGCCCCCGGGGGCGACGCGAACCCGGATCAGGTAGCTGTCGTCGGGAACCGGACCGGGGTCCAGGAGGGCGATGAGGAACAGCTCCGCGCTCGGTATCCCCTCTGCCACCGCGCGGGCGGGTTCCATCGGGCAGACGACGAAGGCCTCGAACTCCTCGGCGTTGACCTGCTGCCCGGGTGGCAGCCACGGCGGTCCGTACCCCTGCGCTCGGCGACCCTCGGTGATCAGGCCGGGGCGGGGGAGGGCCGTGGCCGGCACCGTGAGCGGTCCCTGCGCGGCGTCCGACAGGCCGGGATGCGGCGGCCCGATGGGAGCGTCCGCAACGGCGATGCGGGGGCGGGCCGACACCGACACGAGGAGACCGTCTGGCGTCGCCCGCAGTGCCAGCGGACCAGCGGCGTACTCCGGCCGGTGCGCCTGCCATTCGGCGGGGCTCCCCGCGGGGTCGAGGGCGCGCAGGTCGCGGCCGCCGTCCACCAACTCGGCGCTGCCGCCCGGCGGTGGAGTCCAGACCGTGGCACCGGTTCGTTCGGCGAACTCCTGGGCCTGCTCGGCGAGGCTGCGCTGCTCCTGCGGATCGGAGGGCCAGGTGAACCAGAGCCGCAGGTCGCAGCCGTAGAGCGGGAGGTCGCCGAGGAGGGCGGCGAGTTGCTCACCGCCGTGTACCTTCTGCGTCCCGCTGTAGTCGCCGACGAGGAAGCCCGCCGCGCGCGCCGTGACGGCGACGGTCACCAGACCGTCCGATGTAGAGGTCAGTCGGTGCGCGACGGCGCGTCGGTGCACGAAGTCGGCGCGGGTGGCGAGGGCGAGCCCGGCCGGCAGCGGCAGGCCGACCACACCGGTGCGGGGACGGACCACGCCCCGATCCACCGCGAACCAGCCGGGCAGGGGGGTGGCGAGGTCCGGCGGTTGGATCACCATCCAGTCCATCGGGCGGCGGGTGATCCGATCCAGTGGGACCGCGTGCGACGGTCCGACCGCCGCGTCTCCCCGACGCCGGTGCCGGATCTCCGCGCCGTCGGGGCTGACCAGTACGTCGTGTCCGAGCAGTCCGGCGACCTCGCTGAACAGGTCGCCGTTGCGGGCACCGTCTCCGGTCAGGATCCGTACGTCGTCGGCGGGTTCCCCGGACCGTCGAACCAGGTCGGCGATGCCCCGCGCGGTCAGGGTGACGCTGGGTTCCGCCGGCACCACCAGCCCGCCCCGGGGGCCGGGCTCCAACCAGAGGTCGAACAGGCCAGGGATCCTCAGGTGCCGACGTGGGTCGAAGCGGCTGGTGGCCGGCAGCTCGTCGATGCCCGCGTCAATCGTCGTCGTCACCGGATTCACGGGCTCACCACCGTCCATTCGCTGCACCTTCGTCCCCGAGGGTGGGCGGCCGCCGGCCGGCGAGCCTCCGCACATCGCGGCCTCGGTACCCTCGGTCCGCCCACACCAGATCTGCCCACACCACGACGTCGATGCAACCCAGGTTCAGATTGATTTGAACCAACCGGGCGCGGATCCGCAATAGATGGTGACAGCCGGGGCGGTCGCCCGCGGCAACTGAAGGAGGACACCAGTGCTGGCGAAGCGTTCAATCCTGGCCCGCCTGGTCGCGGTCGTGGCGATGGCCTGCTGCGTGGTCGCCCCGGCGGTGGGGGCGTCGGCGGGCCGGGCACCGACGCCGGACCCGCAGGCGTACGTCAAGTACTACGTGGTGGTGGCGGAGCACCAGGGTCAGCCGGAGAACCTCACCGAGATAGCGAGCCGGTTCCTCGGTGGTGGCGATCGGTCCGCGGAGATCTACAACCTGAACGCGGGGCGTGTCCAGGCGGACGGGGCGGGCCTGACCGATCCGGCCAAGCTCCACCCCGGCTGGCACCTGGTGCTGCCGTGGGACGCGGCGGGGGAGGGCGTCCGGTACGGTCAGCTTCCGCCCGGCCCCAAGCCGACCCGATCCGCCCCGAAGCCCACGTCGACCGGGTCCGCCTCCCCGAAGCCCAGCCCCAGCACGTCGCCGGGTGGGCCACCGACCGGCAGCGGCGCACCGTCCAGCTGTACCGCAACCGCCGGGTCGAGCCGCCGATCCAACTGGGCGCAACTGCGGCTGGCCGCCGACGGCGCCTGGGACCTGAGCCGGGGCAACGGTGTCATGGTCGCGGTGGTGGACTCGGGTGTGGACGGCAAGCTGCCCCAGCTCAGTGGTCGGGTCGCCGTCGGCGCGGACGTCACCGTCGGCAACGGGCGGGGGGACACCGACTGCCTCGGCACCGGCACCGCGATGGCCGGCATCATCGCCGCCAGCGCCAGCGCCGACGACACCCCGGTCGGCATCGCGCCGGACGCCACGATCCTGCCCATCCGGATGGTGGGACCTTCCGCGACCGGACGGGCCATGGACGCGTCGAACGCCATCGAGGTGGCGGTCAGCGCGGGCGCTTCGGTCGTCGCGTTGGGTTCCCGGGTCGACCTGGGCGACCCCACGGTGGCGGCCTCGATCTCGACGGCGATGAACCACGACGTGGTCGTGGTGGTGGGGGCGCCCACGAAACCCGTCACGGTCCCGGCGGGCGGGGAACGGTCGGCGTCCGGCGCCCTGCTCCTGGTCGGAGCTGTCGGTGCCGACGGGCAGCTCGCCGAGGAGTACCAGCAGGAGACGGTGGAGGTCGTCGCGCCCGGGATCGACGTGGCGACTCTCGGGATCAGTGGCGCCGGTGTGCTGAGCAACACGGGAACCCAGCTCGCTGTGTCATTCGTGGCCGGCCAGGCGGCGCTTGTCCGGGCGGCCTATCCGGATCTGACCGCCGTGCAGGTCGAGGAGCGCATCCGGAGCACGGCCGACACGATGGAGAAGGGCAAGACGGACGCCCGCTACGGCGCTGGGATGATCAACCCGGCCGCGTCGGTCGCCCGGCAGCTCGACGAGGAGCGACAGGTGTCGGGTGCCCAGAGTGGAGACGGCGGCGGTGGTGGTACCGCGCTCGCCGTCCTTCTCGGCCTCGGGCTGGTCGCCGCAGGTGGCCTCGTCTTCGCCCTCCGCTTCCGCCGTCGCGCGAACGGCGGGTAGCGGAGGGCCGCGCCCACAACGACGTCACGACGCGGGTACGTGGATCGTCCGCGTACCCGCGTCCGCGCTACCGCCAGGCCCATTGCTGCTCGCGGTTCTCCACGAAGGTCCAGACGAGCAGCGGCTTGTTCGGCACGTTCACGTTCGCGTCCAGTGCCTTGCGGATGTGCATGTTGAGGACGCCGCCCTTCTCGTTCATCCGCCACACCTGACTGGGGCTCCCGTCGCAGGTGGAGGCGAACACGGCCGTGCCGTCCCGGTCAGAGCCCTCGGCCAGGTCCATGCAGAGCCCGGCCGCGCGGAACGTGCCGTCGGCGAGGACCACCCACCACTGGGTCGGGTCGTCGTCATCACACGTCTGCAGCCTCATCCGGGTTCCCCCGGTGGTCCCGCCGGTGCTGGCGCAGAGCTTGGTCATCGGGTGGTAGAGCTGCTTGGCGCCGACGGGGCGCACGGGCGGCGTGGCCGGTGCCGGCGGGGCGGGCGGGTCGCCGGCCTTCGGCGTCGGCGTACCCGGGCCGGCTGGCGTCGGCGCGACGGGTGTCGCCGACGGCGGCGCGGGTGGGGGCGGGGGCTTGCTGACGCCGACGGTCAGTCGTCCGTCGAGCGCGTAGAAGTCGGTGAGTGACTTCACCGACTTGAGGAACGCCTTTGTGTCGGCGTCGAGGCTGCCGCCGCTCTGCCGCACCACGGTCGGACCACTGCGATAGGCGGCGAGGGCGAGCAGATAGGGATCACCCTCCAGTAGGGACAGCTCTCCGGTCAGGGCACACATGGCGGTGCCGACGGCCGGGATCGCGACGGCGGGATCCCAGGCGGAGGCGTTGCTCGGGCCGTACGCCTGCCACACCTCGGGGAGGAACTGGGCGACTCCCCGCTGGCCGGCGGCCCCGAGCAGGTTCGGGTCGAATCCGGAGAGCGCCATCAGTTGCGCCGCGACGGCCGGGGGAGTCACCCCCGGACAGACCGAACCCGCCCGGACGATCAGGTCGACGTACCCGGCCGGGACGCCCTTGGTGTCGGTCGCCGGCGCGGTCGGCGCGTTGCCGCCGGGTCCGCCGAACTGGGACCGCTTGCCGTAGTACGCGGCGTAACCGCTGACCTCGTCGACGTAGTCGACCGCGTCCGGGGGCACCCCACCGGACGCCGTCACCGACTCCAGGCTGCTGTGGAAGGCGGCCACCGACAGTCGCCACGAGTCACCGGTGACGTTCGCGAGCCGGAGCTTGCCGCTGTAGTCGCACACCTGGTGGGCCAGCGCCACGATGTTCGCGGCGCTGTCCGAGCGTTCCGCGTTCGGCCACGGCTTCCAGAGCTTCCAGTCCTCGTTGTCGAGCCCGGCGATGCCGGTACCGCCGGAGGCGGTGTCCGTCGCTCTCGGTGCCAGTTCCGACTCGGCCATGAGCTGACCGGCGAGCCGGGCCGGCGTGAGCATGGGGCAGGAGCGGGCCGCAGCCGCGATGACCGCCAACTGGTCGTCGGAGACCGCTTCGCCGATCAGTTGGTCACGGGCCGAGGCGACGCCCCAGCTGATCGCGGCGACGGCCGCGAAGACGACGGCCAGGCCAGCGGCGGCGGCCGCCACGAGTCGGCGCGGCGTCCGGCTGAACCAGGGCCGGATGGTGCGGGGATCGGTTGTCACGGGCCATCCCTTTCGGCGTGGCGGCATCACTGTCGTGACGGATCAGCTGCCGCATATGTTCACCGCACGACCACGAATCCATCAAATTTTGTCCCGCCGGTCATTGAACCGGCGGGGGGTCCGCACCGTGGACGCGGCTGTCTCCGACGGTTCGGCGCCGCGATGCGCCGTACCGCCCGGTATGCCGATCGATGGAGGTGGGTCGTTTGCTGACCAGACGAAAGATGCTCGGAATGGGGCTCGGAGCTGCGGTGGTCGGGGTGCCGCTGGTCGCGACACCGCTGCTGGCGCGGGCCAGGGCCCAGGGCGGACTGCCGTTGACCGTGGTGAACAGTACCGGTCGATACCCGAACGCCTCGATCCACATGTACATCACCGGCTACCACCCGGAGACCAGGGAGATGGGCTACGTCCGGAGCCCGGGCACGTTCACTCCCGCCTCGTTCGCCGACAACGGCGCGGACGGATTCCTGGATCTCGCCATCCCCCTCGCCGGTTCCGGGGCGACCTCGTTCGTCCTACCGATGCTCGACGGCGGCCGGATCTACTTCTCCATCAACGGGCGGCTGCGGTTCAAGGTGGTCGACGGCGGTGGGCGGCCCATGTTGCAGGAGCCGGCCGGCGCGGTGGAGAGCGACCCGAACTTCGGGGTGTTGTGGGACTTCTGGGAGTTCACCTACAACCCGAACGGAATGCACTGCAACACCACCATGGTGGACATGTTCAGCATCCCGATCTCGACCCGGCTGGTCGGGGCGGGCGAGCACACGGCTGGGAAGCTCACCGACGGTGGCCGGGACGCGATCTTCGCCGAGGTGGCACGGCAGCCCGGGTACGAGCGCCTGATCATCGGCGACGGGCTGCGCGTCATCGCGCCGGGGCACGGCATCATCGCGGGCCGCTTCTCGCCCACCTACTTCGACGCCTACATCTCCCAGATCTGGGATCGGTACCGCAGCGCCGACCTGCGTGTCTCCAACGAGTTCGGTGCCTTCACCGGTCGGGTGCGCGAGGACGGCAGGCTGCACTTCGACGGTGGGATCGCCCCCTTCGACCGTCCGACCACGATGGACGTGCTGATGTGCAACGGCACGTTCAGCCGGCCCAACGACGCCAGTGGGAAGGTGGCGGCGGCCCTGGCGGCCGGGTTCAACCGGTCGGTGCTGGACCGGCCGTACCAACCCGTCGACGACCGGGCGGCCTTCTACCAGCAGCCGATCACCAACCACTACTCGCGCGTCCTGCACAACCACTCCGCGAACGGCCGGGTCTACGGCTTCCCGTACGACGACATCGTCGGGGATGCCTCGTACATCCAGGACTCCGCACCACGGGAGGTGACGGTCACCCTCACGCCGTTCGCCGGGGGCGAGGCGTCGTACCCGATCGCGCAGCCTCCGCCCGCCGTTCCGGTGGCCGTGGCGACGGGAGCGGCGGCGACGGCGGCCGCCGTCGGCCCGGCCCGCGTCGCCGATCAGGAGATCGCCGCCGCCGGCTTCGACCGTGAGTACGGCGTACGGCGGGAGCCGTGCGGCGAGGGCGGTGAGAACATCTGCGCCATCGCCAACGGTGACTGGGTCGCCTACCAGGGGGTCGAGTTCGGTGACCAGCCGATGACACAGTTCGTCGTCCGGGTCGCCTCGGGGGCGGGGCTGGGCCTCTCCGGGCTGATCCAGGTGCGCCTGGACAGCGAGACGAGCCCGCCGGTCGGGACGATCGCGGTGGCCAACACCGGTGGATGGCAGCGGTGGTTGACCATCCCGGGGAACATGGCACCGGTGACCGGCCGGCACGACGTGTACCTCACCTTCGCCAGCGGGCAGCCCCAGGAGTATCTGAACGTCCGTTGGTTGCGCTTCGCTCGATGAACACCGCGACCGCCACTATGGACCGTTGTCCTCGTCCGTCCGTCGTCGATCGTCCCGTGGCCGAAACATATCGAACGGCCGGTACGGCTATCCTCCCCGGAGAGCGCCTGGCCGACGGCGGGCGCGGCGGTGGTGCGGTCGTGCGGGTCCACCCCGTGCGTCAGGGGAGGCGGTCGGTGTCGGCGGTGCACAACGAAGCGCTCGGTCCGCGGGCCGCGGACGCCGGCAGCGGTTCCGGGGACGCCGAAGCCCTCATGCGGCAGATCTTCGACGAGCATCAGGGCCCGCTACTGCGGTTCCTCACCCGGCTCGTCCTCGGTCAGCGGGAGTTGGCCGAGGATCTGGTGCAGGAGACGTTCCTGCGTACCTGGCGGAACCTGGACAAGCTCGCCGCCGACCCGGAGCGGATCGCCCCGTGGTTGTACACGGTCGCCCGGCACGTGGCCATCGACGCCATCCGGTCACGGCAGGCGCGTCCGCAGGAGATCAACCTGCCGGATCTCAACCGCGTCTCCTCGGCCGAGGACGCGATGGATCGTGTCGTGAGCGCCCACACGGTGCAGGTGGCGATGAAGCAGATCAGTCCGGAACACCGGCAGGTGCTGATCGAGATGTACTACAAGGGCGCGTCCATCGCTGAGGCGGCGGAGCGACTCGGGATACCCGAGGGTACGGTAAAATCCCGTACGTACTATGCGGTTCGCGCGCTGCACGCGGCGATCGGCTCGACGGAGTCGTCGTGATCCCGGCCGGGCCGTCCCGATCTCGGTCCGTTGACCAGTACGCAAGCCGTCCCGAGGTCGCCCCTCGGGGCGCGGTGTCGACGCGTTGAGGAGAAGCGGGATGGGCGCAGGCGGTGAGCACGCCACGGAGGAGCAGTCCAGGCTGGCTCTCTACCTGCTCGGTGCCCTCGACGAGGCCGAGCGTGTGTCGTTCGAGGAGCATCTCGCCGGTTGTTGGGACTGCC
The DNA here is from genome assembly GCF_050942905.1 of Micromonospora sp. CA-246542. Taxonomy (NCBI): domain Bacteria; kingdom Bacillati; phylum Actinomycetota; class Actinomycetes; order Micromonosporales; family Micromonosporaceae; genus Micromonospora; species Micromonospora sp. CA-246542. The sequence goes on from NZ_CP192040.1 coordinate 1,968,405, forward strand.
TGAACGAGGCGACCGCGATCGGGGCCTCGACGAGCGGTCTGGCCGGTCTGGCGGACGTCGACTGGGATCTTCCACCGCACGCCGACCCGATGTCGACCACCGATCCGACGACGACCGTCGCCCCGGTGGATGCCACTGATGCGGGGGTTGCCGCTGATCCGGTGGTTCCTGCGGAGCCGGTGGCCATTCCCGATCCCGAAGCGACTTCCGATCCGGCGGCGACTCCCGATCCGGCGGTGGCCGCTGTGCCGGCGACCGCGGGCCCGGCCGGCGTCAGCGTACCGCCGGATTCGGTTGACCGACCGGGTCGCGGCCGGCGCGGGTCGGTGCGGCCGGGCGGCGCGCGGCCCGGTGGGGGTGGTGCGGTCGGTGCCCGTCCGGATCGTGGCCCGAGCACCGACCGCCGGGGCGCACGTCGTCCTTGGCGGATCTGGGCCGGCACGGCCGCCGTGGTTCTCGGGCTCGTCCTGGCCGGCGGGGCCATCACGATGAACGTGCTGGGCGGCCCCGACGAGCCGGTGCTCACCGCCACGGGTGAGGCGCCCGGCTACGGCGCGAGCCTCTCCGTCTCGATCACCGCCGACGACGGGGGCCGCTCCACCATCCGGATCACCGTTACCGGCCTGCGGCCGGGCATCCGCTACCGCCTCTTCGCGGTGACGCGCGACGGGGCCACCCACACGGTACGGGACTGGATGGCGTCCAGCGGCCCCCAGGAGGTGACCGGCGAGACGTCGTTGCCGGTCGACGAGTTGGCCTTCATCACCGTCGGGACCAGCGATGGTGCCGGGATCGTCACCGCCCCGATCAACCGGGACGCCGGCTCTCCTCGCTGATCGAGGTGAACCCTCGCCAGGTGTGAATCGTAGAGCCTCGGACAGCAGACCCCGAGGCTCGCCTGGAGGTACCGCCATGCCCGAGATCCCCAGCCCCGAAGACCGAGCGATGTCCACCGATCAGCGGCCGGATCCGGCGGTCGCCCCGGTGGACATCGAGGCGGAGGCCGTGACGCTCATGATGCTCGGCAATGAGCTGAGCAAGCTTCTGGACGATCGGAGGAACGATGGTCAGCCCCCGTCCGGGGACGAGATCACCGCGATCGAGTTCGTCATGGATCGACTGAACCGCCTTGCGCGGCGGATACCTGAGCAGCCTGCTGCGGACGGTCCGTCCCGCGCGCCGGTGACGCCGCGATCCCCCGCACACGCGGGAAGCATTCAGTGGCAGGACGAGTTCCTCAACCTTCTCGTGCGGACCGCCAAGAAGGTGCGGCGCTGGCTGAGGGACCTCGACGGCCCGGAGCGACCCGACGAGGTATCCGTGCCGGACGCACGGCGTTCGCTCGACCTGCGGGAGGTACGGGACCTGGGCAGCGTCGACCCTCGTAGCGATCTCTACCGCCGTTCGAGCACCCGGCTGGGCGAGCTGCTCGACCAGAGCCCGGCCCTGCGGCGGCTCTGGTCGCAAGGTCATCTGCCCGTCGCCTCGACGCACGCCCCGCCGCAGGTGTTCAGGGCGCCCAACTTCGAGCTGGCAGCCTTCGCGTCCATCGAGTCGGTGCGGGCCAATCAGAATAATGCCGGATCGCATCGCGTCGTTCCGCGGAACACGCCGTACATTCCGTGGCACCAACGGACGCAAGCTACCGCGAGGCAGGCACGGGCGGCGCGGGTCTGACGGGGCCTCTTCGCGGTGGCTCAGGTCGGGCTGGCGGACGGGAAGGACGGCGGCGGGCCGCCGAGGCCCTGGTACTGGCCGAATCGGGCCCGAACCTTGGCCAGGTAACCCTGTGCCTCCGCCGTGGCGGGTATGCCGCCGGCCTCGCGTACGGCAGTCATGCCCTGGTCGTACGCGACAAGCGCCAGGTCGAGCGCGCTGCCGATCGCGGCACCGCTGTCGATCAGCTCCTGCGCCTCGCCGGCCAGGGCGCAGAGGTACCGACCCTGCGCCATGATCGAGTCTTTCGGGTCGAGGGCGGACGTCTTGTCGTTCTTGTCGGTGTCCGTGCCGTAGCGGGTGAAGACGGCGGGTGGTAGTTGGGAGATGCCCCGCTCTCCGTCCGGGCCGACCTTGGCGCCGTCCCAGTCCGACTCCACCTCGATCTGCGCCGCGATCACGATCGGACCGATCGAGGTGCAGACGGCGCCCGCGTCCTCGATCGTGTCCGCCAGGAGCACCGGCACCTGGGTGCGATCCAGGGTGCCCTTGCCGTCGCCCTCGAACGCGGCTATCGACTCGTCGGCCCGGTCCCAGGCGTCACTGCTGTCGCTGCTGCCCGGGTTGGTGAACAGGAGGATCAGCACGATCAGCGGGAAGAGCAGGACGCCGAGCCCGCCGATGATGAGCACCGCCCCGGCGACGACGACGGTGGCGATCGGGCTCATCAGACAGGTGGTGGCCGTCGTGATCGCCGCGCCGACCAGGACCGCGTAACTCTTCTGCTCACCACTGTCCTTCTTGCTCGAACCGCTCATGTCGACTCCCTCACGATCGTGTGCAGGAAAAGTGGAATTGGCCTTGAACCGGAGGCAGGGGCTCCCCGTAGAGGCGTCCGTCATCAGGTCGAGGTCGCCGGTCCAACGGGACGAAGCGGCGTGTGGTTCAACGGCGGCTGCCGAAAGCCGAACCGATGACCTGGACCTCAAGAACGGTGCGGACAGCGGGAGGGTGGTGATTCGGATGGGTGCCGCAGCAGCGGTCGACAGGGCGCGGCTGGGACCGGCCGGCCTTCCGACGGCCGGCGGAGGCGTCGGGGGCAGCCCACGGCGGGCTTTCTCCGAAGAGGGGATCGGGTGGATTGCCGCGCACGGCGGTGCCGGGACCACCACGCTCACGCGCCTGTTGGGCGGGATCGACCTGGGCTGCCGCTGGCCGGACGCCACGCTGGGGGAGCCGGCGGCGGTGCTGCTGGTGGCGCGTACCAACGCCGGGGGCCTCGGTGCCGCCGGGCGGGCGCTCAACGCGCTGCGTGAGGGCCGTCATCCGGCCGGCATGCGACTGGTCGGGCTGGTGCTGGTGGCGGACGCACCCGGCCGGCTCCCGCTTCCGCTCGCGCGTCGGATCAGGGTGTTGCGGTCGATCGCCCCGGTGCACCAGGTGCCGTGGTTGCCCACCCTGCGGCTGGGGATCCATCCCCGGCAGGTGCCGAAGGAACTGCTCGGCCTGGCCGACGCCGTCGGCGCGGGGTCCGGGAGCACGAGGTGATCCACGTCGCCGGAGCACCCCAGGGTGTGCCGGCACCGGGCCGGCAACCCCTTCCGTCGCTCGCGCCGCTGCCGCAGTACGACCCACTCGGCGGCGGCGGAGGCGGGTTGGAGCCCCTGCTCAACCTGCTCGCGTGGAGTGTCACCGCCACCAGCGTCGCCGGATTCATCATGGTCGGCATCAGGATGGCGATTCAGTTCAACCGAGGTGTACCCGGCGAGGAGAGCGAACACTTCCGCGGGTTCACCATCGTCCTCACCGCCTGCGCCCTCGGCGCCAGCGCCGGGCCGCTGGTGGCCTGGTTCGGCGACCTCGGGCTGTGAGCAGGCCTCCCCTCTGTCGTAACAGCTCGGATCCTCCCCCGGTCACCTCGGTGACCCACCCCTCAAGGAGATGCACCCCATGAACCTGATGGACCTTCCGTACGCCCTCGCCGCCTCCATCACCGTCCGCGTGCCGGAACTCCCGGGGCCGGTCCGGGGGGTCTTCGACCCCAAGCCCGGGGCGCCGGATCCACTGAAGAACCTCGTGGACAAGCTGCTCGGTCTGCTCGCCTGGGCGGGGACCGCCGCCGGTACCGCCGGCGTACTGATCACCGGCGTCATGATGGCCGTCTCGATGAAGCGGGGCGAGAGTTCGGAGCACATGTCCCGCCTCGGCATGGTGCTCGGTGGCTGCATTCTGGTCTCCGCCGCCGGCCCGCTCGCGGACTGGTTCCTCTGACGGCTGACCGGCCAATAGGGGAGCGGCACATCATGTTCGGCAACAGCAGACAGCGTTCCGGCGAGGATCCGCCGTTCTGGCGACAGCAGGGTTGGATCCTCTCGGCCGCGTTCATCGTGGGCTCCGCCCTGCTCGCCGCGGCCATCGCCTTGACCGGTCGGGGCGGAGGATCGGCAGACCCCACCACGGTGGGCGGGGCGACCACGTCACCGGCCCCGTGCGCCTCGGGCCCGACGGCGTCCCCGACGTCGACCCTTCCTCCCGACGATCTGACCTGGCAGGTGTTGGAGAGCGGGAAGCGGATACCGGTCTCCACGACCATCGGCCCGAGGTACGCGGACGGGCAGCTCCTGCGATGTTTCGCGCACTCTCCGATGGGCGCGGTGCTGGCCGCGCACGTGGTGCCGACCCAGCTCGGCGAGCGGGGTTGGCGGGCCACCGTGGACCACCAGGTGATGGCGGGCACCGGCCGGGACGTCCTGGCCGGACGGCTCGGCTTCGCCACGCCCGGCACCGGCCAGGAGCACGGCAGCTATGTCGGCTACCGCGTGGTGACGTACTCGCCGGAGGCCGCTCAGGTGCGTCTGCTCGTCAAGACCACGGCCGGGCAGTACGTCGCGACCGATGTGGACCTGCGGTGGGACGACGGCGACTGGAAGGTCCAGCCGACCCGGGTCGGTGAGGTGCGTACGGCGTCGGAGACCGTCGTGGCGAACGCCGGTTTCACCATGTGGACGAAGTGAGGAAGGGCCGACATGGACTGCGCTCCCGGAGACGCGCTCGACAGCGGCGGTACGGGCTTCTTCGACTTCCTCGGCGACCCGATCGGCACGCTCATGCGGATCGTGGCGAACATCATCCTGGCCGCCGCGATCAAGATCTTCGGCGAGTTGAGCGAGTCGGTGCCGACTCTCGGGCCCGGCTTCAGCGAGACCAACGCCGGCGTCCCGGGGCAGATCAGTGACCAGATCGAATGGGTCGTCACCTACCTGGCGATCGGCTCGGTGCTCTTCGCGGCGGCCAAGATGGCACTCGACCGGCGGGGTGAGGCCGGCCGGACCGCGATCCAGGGCTTCCTGCGGGTCATCCTGGTCGCGGGCGCCGGCACGTTCGTCGCCGCCAACGTCGCGAGGCTCTCCGACGACTACGCCGACCACCTCTATTCGAGCGCGGCGCTGAATCTCGTCAAGAGCGTGCCGTGCATCGGCCTGGGAACCACCATGGAGGCGTTCCTCCTGCTGTTTCTCGCCTTCCTGCTGCTGCTCTCGGCGATCGTGCACGTCCTCATGCTCTACATCCGGCTGGGTGTGGTGACCATGCTGCTCGGCACGTTGCCGATGGCGGCCGCCGCGTCCATGACGAACTGGGGTACCGGGTGGTGGCGTAAGCACGTCGGCTGGCTGATCGCCTGGCTCATCTACAAACCGGCCGTCGGCCTGATCATGTTCTCCGGCTCCGCGATGATCGCCGAGGGTAACCGGACCAGCCTGGTCCACATGCGGATCGCCGGTGTCGGTGTGCTGCTGCTGTCCGCGATCGCGATGCCCGCCCTGCTCAAGCTCATCGTCCCGGCGACGGCGGCACTCGGCACGATCGACCCGTCCGGCGCCGCCGCCTCGTCCGTGGTGGGCGGGATCGCCTCCGGCGCGAAGAAGGTCGCCGGCTCCGCGATGGCCTACGACGGGGGCAGTGGTCCGTCCGGCGCGCGCGGCTCGGGGCCCGGCCAGGGCGGAGCCGGTGGACGAGGTCCCTCCGGTAGCCAGGGGGCCGGCGGAGCAAACGGGTCGAAGGGCGACCAGGGCTCGGGCCGGGGCGCCAGCGCGGTCCGGGCGGCGGGCGTCGTCACCGGGGCGGCCACCGACGCGGCGGTCCGCGCCGGTCGGCACGGCAGGGCGATCGTGACGGGCGCCGTGGACGGTGCCGACGGTAACGCGGGACACAACAACTGAAGGGCTCCGGCCACGGTACCGGCACGGGCCGACCGGGGCAGTTCCCCCTGTGAACGAGAGGAATCACGGTGACGTCGGTGGAAGCGGCGGTAGAACCCACGTACGGCAACTGGCGGCGACCACGCCGGGCCGGGCTCGGCCCGCTCGGTCTGGTGGGCACCGTCGGAGTCTTCGGCGGCCTGGTCGTGGTGCTGTTCGCGTCGATGATCTCGCTCGGCGCGGCGGTGGTGGTCGGCATCCCGTTCGTGGCGCTGGTGGCGCCCCTGGCGGTCCGCACCCAGGACGGGCGCAACGTCTATCAGCTCCTGTCCCTGCGCATCGGTTGGTCACAGCGCAGGTCTCGCGGCGAACACCTCTACGTCTCGGGCCCGCTGTCCGCGCGCCCGGGCGGGCGGTTCCGTCCGCCCGGCCTGCTCACCCGGGTGAGCGCGCTGGAGGGCCGCGACGCCTACGACCGCGCCTTCGGCGTCCTGCACCACAAGGGACGCAACCTCTACACGATCGTGCTGCGGTGCGAGCCCGACGGCGGTTCCCTGGTCGACCCGGACCAGGTCGACACCTGGGTGGCGCTCTGGGGCGAGTGGCTGGCTCGGCTCGCCCACGAGCCGGCGCTGCGCGGCGCCTCGGTCGTCGTCGAGACCGCCCCCGACCCGGGCACCCGGTTGGCGAACGAGATCCTGCCCCGCCTGGCACCGGACGCGCCGGCCGCCGCCCGGGCGGTGATGGAGGAGGTGGTCGACGACTACCCGTCCGCCTCGTCGGAGATGAACTCCTACATCACGCTCACCTACGGTGCGCCCGGCGGGCCACGGCGCGATCCCGAGGACGTCGTCGCCGACCTGGCCATCCGGGTGCCGAGTCTGCTGACCGGGCTGGTCAGCGCGGGCGGTGGCGTGGCCGAGCCGTTGAACGCCGAGCAGATCGCCGAGATGGTCCGGGTCGCGTTCGACCCGGCCTGCGCCGCCGACGTGCTCAACGTACGGGCCGAGCACGGCCACACCGGTCTGGAGTGGGAGGACGCGGGCCCGGTCGCGGCCGTGGAGTCGGTCGACGCGTACCACCATGACTCTGGCGTCTCGCGGACCTGGCTGCTGACGCTCGCGCCCCGGGGCACGGTGCGGGCCAGCGTGCTGCGCACGATGCTGGACGCCTCCGACGCGACCCGGCGCAAACGTGTCGCCCTGCTGTACCGACCGCTCGACCCGGCGACCTCGGCGCGGATCGTCGAGTCGGACCGGCGTACGGCGCAGTTCATGGCGACGTCGAAGCGCGGCATGGTGCAGGCCCGCGCCAGCGCCGAGGTACGCGCGGCCGAGCAGGCCGCCGCCGAGGAGGCGACCGGTGCGGGGCTGGTGGAGTTCTCGCTGATGCTCACCATCACCGTCGACACCCCCGACCAGCTCGACGACGCCTCGGTGGTGGTGCGCAACATGACCGGCTCCAGCCGGATCGCGATGCGCCCCGCCAACCGTATGCAGGCCGCGGCGTTCAGTTGCACGCTCCCGGTCGGGATCCTGCCCTGGGAGCAGACCCTGCTGCCGCACGAACTCCAGGAGGCGATGTGACCGACATTCGAGCCCGCTCCGGCGGGACCGGCACGCGGGCGGTCGATCTCGGTGCCGGCTGGCCAGCCGGCCACTCGGGCGGTCGGACGGCACTGACCGGCGTCACCGGCGACCCGATCGAGGGCGTCCCGGTGGTCCGGAGTCAGAAACCCAGGAGACCTCCCGCCCCGCCGGAGTCGACGCGCGGTTGGGCGGGCCGGGGCGGTGGCCGGGTCGGCTATCTGGACTCGCCGACGATGTGGCGGGCGACGACCGTGCAGGCGTGCGGGCTGTGGCCGTTCTCCGCCGGCTCCGGTGCGCCGATGTCCGGCGTGCCGATCGGGCAGCACCTCTTCACCGGTGCCACGGTCTGCGGCGATCCGCTCTCCTGGTTCACCCGTGCCCGCTACATCTCGAATCCGTCGCTGTTCATGCTGGGCATGCCCGGTCTGGGGAAGTCCACGCTGATCAACCGGATGGCCGTCGGGTTGGCCGCCACCGGCGTGGTCCCGCTGGTGCTCGGCGACCTCAAGCCGGACTATGCCGACACGGTTCGCGCGCTCGGCGGCCAGGTGATCCCCATCGGGCGCGGGGTCGGCGGCATCAACGTGCTGGATCCGGGGGCGATGGGCATCGCCGCCGAGCGGATCGGCGGTCAGGCGGGCAAGGCGCTCGCCGCCGAGACCCACGGGCGGGTGCTGAACATGGTGGCGGCGCTGCTGACCATCGTGCGGGGGCGCGCGTTGGACGACCACGAACAGGCGGTGCTCTCCGCCTGCCTGCGTCACCTGCGGGAACGGACGCCGAGTCATCGGGCGGCCCTCCTGCCCGACCTGCTGCGGGTGCTGGAGGAGGGGCCGGACCGGGTTCGTGCGGTGACTCTCGACCGGGGCCAGGAGACCCGGTACCGGGACGCGGTGGACCCGCTGCACCGGTCGCTGCTGGGCATCCTCGACGGCGCGCTGGGCGACACCTTCGGCGCGGAGACCTCCACCCGTATCGACCCGGACGCCCCGGCGGTGTGCATCGACATCTCCCGGATCGGGGAGGCCGACACCCAGCTCACCGCGGCGGCGATGCTCGCGGCCTGGTCCGACGGACTGGGTACGGTGGCCGCTTCGCACGCCCTGGCCGACGCGGGTCTGGCGCCGCGCCGCTGGTTCTTCACCATCCTGGACGAGCTGTGGCGTCCGCTGCGGGCGGCGTCCGGGATCGTCGACCGGATCGATGCCCTGACGCGGCTCAACCGGTCGCTGGGCCTGGGCGACGCGAAGATCACCCACACCCTCAAGGATGCCGAGGCGCTGGGCACCGACGCGGACCGGGCGAAGGCGCGCGGCTTCGTGGAACGCGCCGGGATCGTCGCCTGCGCCGGCCTGCCGATGGCCGAGATGCAGGAGTTGGGACGGGTGGTGGGCATGTCCCGGCGGGAGATCGAGCTGGTCTCGTCGTGGTCGTCCCCGCCCGGCTGGGCGAGCAGCGGCACGAACGAGGAGCCGCCCGGTCGCGGCCGTTTCCTGATCAAGGTGGGCGGACGGCCGGGCATCCCGATCCGGGTCACGATCACCGACACCGAGCGGCGGCTGCACGACACGAACCTGCGCTGGGTGCAGAACGGGTACGCGCAGGAGCAGGCCGCCGAGCGGGCGGCGGCCCGGATGGTGGCCTTCGAGGCGGAGGCCGAGCTGGGCAATCTGGCGACCCGGCCCGAGCTGGTGTCCGACGGCGGGCGGTGGGCGTCGTGAGTGGTTCGCACGGTGGCCGTCCACACGGCGCGGACCTGTTCTTCTGGGTCTTCACCGTGGTGGCGTTCGCGAACGCGGTGATCTTCATGGTGGCCTGGCTCGGCGGCACCGTCGGCGCCGCGGTGACCCTGCACGGCTGGCACCCGCCACCGCTGACGCTGGACTCGTACGTGCTGCTGGTGTCCGGGCGGACCGGGGTGCTCTGGCCGGGGGTCGCGCCGTTCGCGGTCTACGGCGGCATGGTGGTGCTGGCCGTGCTGGTCGTCCTGCTCGCCGTGCTGGCCGCCCGCAAGGTCGTGGAGCTGCGCGGCCGTGGCAAGGGCCTCGCCGGCGCGCACGAGTTGGCGTCGTTGGCCCCGGCGGGACTCGCGGCCCGTGCCCGCGAGCTGCGCCCTTCGCTGATGGGCATGCGGGACCTGCCGCCGGACGAGCGGGGCAACCTCCTCGGCGACCTGATGCCGCACGGACCCGAGCTGCGGTCCTCTTACGAGGATGTCGAGTTGGACCTGATGGCACCGCGCGCCGGGAAGTCGACCGGAATCGCGATCCCCCGCGTGCTCCGGGCCCGCGGCGCGGTGCTGCTCACCTCGAACAAATCCGATGTGTACGCCGTGACCAGGGCCGAGCGGGAACAGATCGGTACGGTCTGGACCTTCGATCCGCAGAGCATCGCGCACGCGCCCCGCGAGATGTGGTGGGACATGCTCGCCGACTGCGTGACGATCGAGGGCGCGCGGCGGTTGGCCGGGCACTTCGTGGCCTCGGTCAACGACGACACGACCAAGAAGGACTTCTGGATCTCGGCCGCGCAGAACACCCTCACGGCCCTGTTCCTCGCCGCCGCGCGGGGCGGGGCCACCATCTCGGACCTGCTCGGCTGGCTGGCCGACCCGGCCGACCGCACGCCGATCGACCTGCTGCGCGACGCCGGGATGAGCGCCATGGCCGAGCAGTTGCAGGGAACGGTACGTGGCGCGGTGGAGACCCGGGACGGCATCTACGAGACGGCCCGCCAGTGTGTGGCCTGCCTGCTCGATCCGGAGATCCTCGCCTGGGTGTCCCGCGACCCTGATCTGCCGCAGTTCCTCCCGGACCGGCACGTACTCGGTCGAGACACGCTCTACCTGCTCTCGAAGGACGGCGGCGGCTCGGCGGCCGGAGTGATCGCCGGCATCGCCGACGCCGTGCTGCGGGCCGGGGTCGTCGCCGCGGAGCGGATGGGCGGGCGGCTGGACCCGCCGATGACGGCGGTGCTCGACGAGGCGGCGAACGTCTGCCGCATCTCCGACCTGCCCGACCTCTACTCCCACCTGGGTTCCCGGGGGATCAACGTGGTGACGCTGCTGCAGAGTTATCGGCAGGGCTCGCGGGTCTGGGGTGACGCGGGAATGGACGCCCTGTGGGGCGCCGCCACGATCAAGCTGCTCGGTGCGGGCCTGGACGACGCCGACTTCGTGGAGAAGATCTCCAAGTTGGTGGGACTGCACGACGTGAGTACGGTCAGCGTCTCGCGCAGCCGTGACGGCACCTCCCGCTCCACGTCGTACCGGCAGGAGAACGTGCTTCCGGCGGACAAGATCCGCGCGCTGCCGAAGGGGACCGCGTTGCTGCTGGCCACCGGCATCCGTCCGGCGGTCATCCGGCTGCGTCCCTGGTACAAGGAGCCCGACGCCGCCCGCATCTCCGCCGCCGCCAAGCGGGAGGTCGCCGCGATCACCGAGCGGGCCGCCCGCAAGGCGTTCGGTGGTCGTCCGGCGACCCCCGATCCGTTTCCGGCGCCGCCCGCCCCGGCACCGTACCGGTGACTTTTCAGCGTCAATAAATCTTCAAATGCTCATGAACCATGGCCCGTTGTGCCGCGTAGATCGGGTACCCAATTCCAGACCTGGCAGGAGGAGTAGAGATGGCGGATCGTTACAACGAGTGGGACTACCTCGAACGGGATGGCAATTATCCCGGCGCCTACGACCGGCAGAACTCGCAGCCGTACGCGGGGCCGAGCAGTTCTGCCGGACGTGACCAGTCGCAGGCGTACGGGCAGGGTGACGTCGCGTACGCCGACCAGACCGCAGAGAACTACAACGGTTATTCCTACAACGGCACCCAGGACTACGCACAGTACGCCGCCGCGCCGCCGCCGCATCCCGAACGCTACCCAGACCCCCGGACCCAGCTGCTGTACTCGCCGACGGACGGGCGGACGGTCCAGGATTTCTACCCGAGAATCGACAACGACTATCGGCTCATGGGGGAGGGGAACTCCCCGGCTTCGCCGGTGGATGAGCGGCCGGGGCTCGACGTCGATCGAAAGTACAGCAGCTACTACAGTGGGCTCGATGCCGGACTTCAAGCCGCGCTCGAAGGAAAACCGGTCAGTATCGTGTCGACCGACGATGGCAAACTGGGTGTGGTCGTCGCCCCGGAGCCGGGATCGAGCCTGGGCGTGGGCGTCGCTTCGCCGTCCGGCTCTTATTATCCTTCGGTGGGGGGCGCGGATTCCAATGCCAGCGTCTTCGGGTTGGCACCCTCTGATCATTATGAGCTCGCGGCCAGCCCGGACCGTCGCAGCCAGGATCAGACCAGCGTGGTGCGGATCGACGCGGCGGGTACGAGGCATTGGGCGACCTGGGAGCAGGCGGCCATGCTCGGGGCTGCGGTGGGGAACACCGGGGAGGCTCTGGCGAGGGCATTCGTCGCCCCCGCGGGCATTGTCGCCGCTGTTGCAGCCGCGAACGCCCCCGATGTCGTCAACGGGCTGTGGGACGCCAAGAGTGAACTCATGAAGTTGCAGAGAGGAGAGAAGCCGAACTGGGACAGGGCGTTGAGTGGCCTCTCGAAGGCCATCGCGTACGGGGCGACCGCCGGCATCCCCGCCCAGGTGTACCGCGCATACCAACCGGATGCTGGGGACTCCAGTCAGGTGGTGTTCGACCGGAACGCGATGCGGATGGCGGCTCTCCCCGCGGGTATCAGCGCGGCAGGGGCCTTCGCGTCCTTCGTGTTCGACAAGCGGGCGCGGGCCCAGATGGAGAAGGAGGCTCGCACCAATCAGCATCACGGTGCCGCCGGCCTGGAATCCAGGGGTACGGAGGGCCGGGAGCGGGGGCAGGAAGACGCCCCGAGTCACCACCGGCACAAGGGCAAGGGCAAGGGCAAGGTCAGGGCCGCCGCGCCCGGATCCTGATGGTCGGCCCGGCTGTTGTCGCAGGATGTGAGGGCGATATCCGTGGCGGGTGAGAATCAGCAGGCCGAGTCGGCCAGGGATGACGGTGCCGGCGCAGAGCCGCAGCGGGAGGCGCCTGCTGCCGAGGCGAAGAGCGAGCCGTTCTTCATCCTCTACCATAGTGGCCCCGACTACGTGGAAGAGCTGCGCCGGTTGTCGATGTGGGTGGAGAGGCTCCTGATCCCGGTGTACGGGGAGGAGGTGACGTCCGGTGCGCCGTGGTGCCCGCGCTGGATCGAGCACACCGAGGCCATCGCCTATTTCCACGGGCTCTGGCTGGCCTGGCAGGACAAGACCGGCCCGAAGGCCAGTCTGACCGGCCCCTCCGAATGGCACCGGGACCACCTCGGCCCGACCATGACGGCGCTCCGCAACCCTTCGGGTCCCTTCGCGGGGTGCAAACCCGGGGCGCACCGGGCCAAGGAACGCCCACCCGTCGAACGTGAGGGCTCCGAGCGATGATGAACTGACACCGGCATGTGCCGGCCCGCCGGAGATCGGACGGCGGGCCGGCACGCCGAACGGTTCTGGTCACCGCGAACGCCGGTGGATCCTGTTGATCGAGGGGGCGGTGCGGGCCCGCGCGACGACGAGCCCGTCGTCGCGCGCCGGGCAGCATCATCAGTCCGCGCGAGATCCGGAATTGGTGGCAAGCCACTCTCGCGGCAGGCGGATGGTGTGGAACCACTCGCGCGGCACCTGATCGAAGTATGGCGCTCTGAGCACCGGCGTTCCTCCGCCGAAGTGGTCGGCGGCCGCGGCGGCCCGCCGGACGCTGAACCACCAGCCGTCGATCGCCCGGGAGGTGACGATACTGCCGCCCTGGACGATGCCTACGTGACGGTCCGGATTTGGTCTGGAGCTGGTCGTCCAGACGCAGCCCTTGAAGTGCACGATGGAGTCGATGGTGGACCACGACTCGCGCCTCGCCGGCCGGCCGTACTTGTCCGGGCCCAGATAGACGCCCTGTTCGTCGATGGCGAAGAGCAGCTCCCGCCGCACCGCGCTACCCACGCGACGACGGAACAGGGCGAGGATGGTGGCCTCGAACCCCAGCCCGATGATGAAGAACATGTAGCGAGTCGACAGATCCTGAAGGCCGATCGTCATGGCCGTGACCGGCAACAGGCTGCACAACACCACGATGCCCGCGGTCCGGATCCGGCTCTGCCGAACCTCGTACGTTGAAGCACTCTGCGCTCTCATGGCCCACAAGATAGCGGCGACCCCAAACGTCATCGATCACGGTGAGCCACCCGAATGCCACCGGAAAATCTCGAAGAAAAAATCCGGCCGGCGGCAACCCGGGAGCCACGGATCGCATGTACCCGGTTGTAAGCGACGATCGCCACGACCCATAGGGGCCCGGAATGTCTGCACGTCACCTCCTGTTGCTGCCCGTCGCCACCGTCCTCATTGGACTGTCCGCCTGCGACTCGGGATCGTCGTCTGGTTCCGGCCCGACCACGCCCGCTCCGACGCCGGCGGCCACGGTCACGGGCACCCCCAGCGCGTCGCCCGCGGCCACCCCGGCGGCCGGTCCTGCCGACTGCCCGTCGGTGGCGGCCCTGCAGAAGCTGGTCGAGCTGCCGAAGGGCTGGTCTCTGGCGACGGTGAAGTGCGTCAAGGGCTGGGCGGCGGCAGATCCGCAGGGACCGACCGCCGGTGACGGGGTCTACCTGTTCCGCTACGTGGCCGACACCGGCTGGAAGTACTACGACCAGGGCAGTGGATGGGACTGCAAGGACCTCGGCCTCAGCGAGCCGGCGCCGTTCTGCATCTCGGACCCTGCGGCGACGGCGAAGCCGGCCGGCGGTACGGCCACGAGTGCCAAGTGCCCGTCGGCGAAGACTCTTCAGACTCTGGTCGAGCTGCCGAAGGGTGTGTCCTTCGGCAGTGTGCAGTGCGTCAAGGATTGGGCGGGAGCCGATCCGCAGGGCTCGAAGGCTGGCGACGGGGTGTACCTGTTCCACTACGTCGCCGCCACGGGTTGGAAGTACTACGGCGAGGGCAGCGGTTACGACTGCGCGGATCTCGGCCTCAAGGAGCCGGCGCCGTTCTGCATCTCCTGACCGAGTTGGGCGCGATCGATTGCCCGTGGGGCACACCGGCTATGGTGTGCGCCACGGGCAATCGGCCGCATCGCCGCCGCTGCCGACGGACCTAGGGGTACGCGGGAACGAGCGGGGGCATGGCCGAGTCCATTGACGATCTTTTCTTGGAGTTCGTTCGGACCCGCTCGCCGGCGTTGCTACGGACGGCGTTCCTGCTGACCGGTGACCGGCACCTCGCCGAGGACCTGGTGCAGGATGCCCTGGCCCGCACTCACCGAGGTCGGCGGCGGCTCAATGATCCCGGACACTTCGAGGCATACACCCGCACAGCCATGTACCACCAGCATGTGAGCTGGTGGCGGCGCCGCAAGGTCGCCGAGTCCCTACCCGGGGAACTGGCCGACGTGGCGCAGCCCGGCAGTGACCATGCTCGCCGTACCGATCTCAAAATTGCCCTGCACCAGGCTCTCGCCCAACTCACCCAGCGGCAACGGGCCGTGCTGGTGGCACGATTCTTCGAGGACCGCAGCGAAGCCGAGACCGCGGACCTGCTGCAGTGCTCGGTCGGCACGGTCAAGAGTCAGACCAGCAAGGCGTTGGCCCGCATGCGGGAGATCGCACCCGAGTTGCTCTCGGCCGTGATGGAGGAGGCCTGATGACCGACGACCTCGGGCCGCTGCGTCAGGCCATGTCCGATCTGAGTGAGTACGGCGGCGCCGCCGACATGTACGAGCGGGCCCTGCGCAAGTCGCGTCAGTCGCAACGGCGGGTCGCGCTCGCCACCGGGGCCGCAGCCGTGGCGATGGTCGTCGCCATCGGCGGGACGGTCGCCTTCGCCACTCGTGACCGGGCCGATCCACCACTGCCACCCGCAGCTTCCGGCACCGGTGACGGTGCCCAGACTCTCGACTGTCCGTCGACGCAGGTCCTCGGAACCCTGGTCGAGCTGCCGGCGGGGTGGTCTTTCTCGTCCAGGCCGGTGGAGTGCGCGCAGACGTGGGCGGCGGTGGACGTGGAGCGTCCGGGCGCTGGCGGCCTCATCTACCTGTTCCACTACACCGCCGGCACCGGCTGGCGATTCCAGGACCAGGGCAACGGGTGGGATTGCGCGGAGCTCGGCCTGACCGAGCCGGCGTCGTTCTGCACGTCCTGACCGCCGTCCTGCGCGTACCGGGTCAGAGCATCGGTGCGGTGGAGGCGCGCAGTAACGCAGCCAGCCATTCGTACGGGAAGCCACTCGCGGGATCCCTCGCCGTTCGGTCGGTGCGGGCGCTGCCTCGCCGTGCGGTGCCTACCCCTGGCGGGGAGTGGTTGGGGCCGGCAGGGCTCGCAATACTTCGAGTCATGAACGCGAGAGGACAGCTCGGCGACTTCCTCCAGGCCCGGCGCTCCCCGCCGAGCCCGAAGGACGCGTGACTCAGCAGACTCTTCGTACCGAGGACGGCCAGACCGTGGTCGTCGCCACCGCCGCACCTTGCTCGGCATCGCTCGCCGCGATGACGTTGCTCGTGCACCGCACCGCCACCACCCGTGCCGCGCAGCCGCTCGTCAGGCGCGAATAGCGCCATTCCCACCGGGTCGACAACAGGTGCTCCGCAAGGAGCGCCGGACCCGTCGCGCCCATTCCAGCCCATCAACAGCCTCAGTAAGGACAACAATGCGCAAGAGAACGATGACTGTCGCAGTCGCTGTCGCCGCAGCGGGGTTCGCTGTCGTGCCGGTCGTACCGTCAAGCGCCGCACCGGCCGCGACCACCGGGGCCCGCACCGTCGGGCCGACCCGAGCGTCGGCCGCGCCGGTCCCCTCACGGATCGCGGTCCACTTCGACCTGGTGAAGGGACAGCTGCCGGAGAACGTCGCGCTCGGCCCGGACGGCACCGCCTACGTCACCTTCGCGGCGGCCCGACAGGTCGCCGCGGTGAGCCCGTCCGGCGGGACGCGAATCCTGGCGACCCTGCCGGCGCCCAGCGATGGCGGCGTCAACACGCCGGTGCTCGCGTTCGCGCTGACCACCGGCATCGTCCGGATGCCCGACGGCACCCTCTACTTCCTCTACGCGAGCGGCGATGCCGCCACTACGGGGCTGTACCGACTGCGTCCCGGTCAGGCTCCGCGCCGCATCGCGGCGCTACCGGCCGACGGGCTCCCCAACGGCTTGGCGTACGACGCGGAGGCGAAGAGGTTCTACCTCACCGACTCGGTGCTCGGCACGATCTCGACCGTACCCCTGGAAGGTGGCCGCGCCGAGGTGTGGTCCTCGGCCTCCGAACTTGCCGCGGCGGTCTTCCTCGGCGCCAACGGCATCAAGGTACGCGCCGACGCGGTGTGGGCGACCAACCTCGACCAGGGCACGCTGCTGAGGATTCCGTTGCGGCACGGCCGGCCCGGACCTGTCCGGGTGGCGGCGACCGGCCTGGTCGGTATCGACGACTTCACGTTCGTCGGTGCGGATGATCACCACGTGATCGCCACGCTGAACGGCCCCAACACGGTGGTGAGCATCGACGCGGCCGGGCATTCGCGGACGCTGCTGACCGTCGCCGACGGGTTGCAGAACCCGACCTCCGTGGCCGTGCGCGGGCGCACCGCCTATGTGCTCAGTGCCGCCTACACCACCGGCGTCGACCCCAACCTGACGCTGGCCACCCTGCCGCTGCGCTGACTTGCCACCGGTGGAGAAACCCATGCACGAGATCCAGCTCGGTGACGTGACGGTCACCCGCGTCGAGGAGACGCACGGCCCGATCATGCCGACCGGTGCCTTCTTTCCCACCATTGCGGCTTACGCCTGGCGTACGGGCCCCGAGCTGCTGACCCCGGATCACCTCGGGGCGGACGACGACATGGTGCACGTCGCCATGCAGACCTGGCTGCTGCGCAGCGAGGGCCGCACCATCCTGGTCGACACCGCGGTCGGCAACGACACGCGTACGACGACAGCATCGCCCCCGTGCACGTCAACGGGCAGGTCCAGCTGTGGGAGGACACGCATGTGATCGACAGCAACCTGCGGCTGGAGGCCGCGCCCGGGCACACGCCGGGCCACGCCGTGATCAAGATGGAGTCGGCCGGCGAACGGGCACTGTTCGCCGGTGACATCCTGCACACCCCACTTCAGTTACTCCACCACGAGCACAGCAGTTGCTTCTGCGAGGATCCGATCCAGGCGGCGATCACTCGCCGCCGCCTGCTCGGCTGGGCGGCCGACACTCGGGCGCTGGTGCTGCCGGCGCACTTCAGCGGGCACTCCGCCCTTGAGGTCGAGCGGCGGGGCGAGTCGTACGCCGTCAAGCGGTGGGGTCCGTTCCCTCGATACTGAGCGTTCGGATCGCCCGCCGGCGTCGGATGACGGCGACGGGCGGTCCGAGACGTGCTGCCGAAGCTGAAGATCCCGGCCCTCGACGAGGCGGTCGTCCTCGGCATTGATGGTCAGTTCGGGCTCGATGTCCGCGAGGTCGTCCAGGATCTGAACCATCCGGGCAACACTCTCGTCGAGTGGACTCACGGCAGGGTGGTTGAGCTCGCTGACTGGATCCGGACGGTGCGTGGCCCGCAGGGTGGCCCGAACTACCGCCGCTGCCACCGGTGTCGGCCTGCGTTGCCGGTCACGTACACGTTGTCCCCATCGGACGCTTACCCGGGCGACTGATCACCGTCGGCCGTGGGGTATGTGAATGCGGCTTCGGAATATCCGTTGCCAACCACGGGCGGCGCGCCTACCTTGAATGAGCAAGGTCAAACCGATCCACCAGAGGAGCTCCCCGTGTCGCAGTACGCCTACACCGAAACCACGCGGCTCATGCCGCGCGGCGGTGTCGTGCTGCCCCCGATCGGGCGGGCCCACGATCTGTGCGCGAACGAGCAGAACTGGAAGCCGGGGTGGCGGCGCGAATAGCGCCAGCGCAAGCTGCGAAGCCGCCCACCCCGACAGGGACAGGGCGGCTTTTTCGTTACTGGAACAACTTGATAGGGGCGTAGCTCAACTGGTAGAGCACCGGTCTCCAAAACCGAAGGTCGCAGGTTCGAGTCCTGTCGCCCCTGCTTTTCGTCCCGGCTTCGGTCGGTGGCGTTGTTGATTCTTAATTCCACAGTGAATGGCATGAGCAAGATCCCCGGCCGGTGCCTGCACGGGCCGGCCGGGGAGCATCACCTCCGGGACGAGGGAGACGGCTGACCCGCTCGCTTTGGGAGCGAGAGACACGGGGTTCGACACCCCGGTCCCGGACCACGGGGTTGTAGCTCAGCTGGTAGAGCATCGGTCTGGCAGACCGAAGGCCGGGGGTTCGAACCCCTCCGACTCCACGCACAGGGTGTGCTGCGAATACGTGGGCACACCCGCAAGAGCCTGCCCACCTGGCGTACCTGGTAGCGCACGGGCGCGAAGTCCCCGAGGACTCCGTTCAAGTCGGGGGGTGGGCACGTTGGTAGGGGAGTACCGGGGTCGAGGCTCCCGGCACCCACCGACTTGATGGGCCGTTGGAGCTGATGGCAAAGCTCACCTGGTTCTCAGCCAGGAGATCGTCGGTTCGAGCCCGACACGGCCTGCGCACGATCTCGCGGTACTAGCTCATCTGGCCGGCGGGGTTCGAGTCCCCGGTACCGCTCCGGGCAGGGAGTGGGGCGGTGGACGCCGCGAAACCAGAGGCCGGGTTGCGCAGCCTGGTCGACGGCCGGCGCGGGGTAACTCCCCGGGTCAGCGTGGAGGGTCACCGCCCCGGAGTACCTGCCTGTTCACGCTATGGGGGCTGGTCTAACTGGCAGGACACCTGATTTTGGTTCAGGTTGGTGCGGGTTCGAATCCTGCGCCCCCAGCTCGATGCCCTGCTACCCCAACTGGCACGAGGGCGCCGGCTCAAACCCGGTGTGATGGCGGTTCGAGTCCGCCGCAGGGCACGTACGCAACGCCTCGATATGACCACGGTGAAACCGTACGGCCGGCCGACCCGGCGCAGCGGGATGAATCGCCTCCGGGGCGACAGGTACGTTCCCGCCCAGTGGGAGAGGCACCGGTGCCGCCGTAGCTCAGATTGGGAGAGCGTCCCCCTGGTACGGGGAAGGCCGCGCGTTCAATTCGCGCCGGTGGCTCCACGCGGTTGTAGCGCAGTTGGTAGCGCGTCTCCTTGCCAAGGAGAAGGTCGCCGGTTCGAATCCGGTCAGCCGTTCGATGTCTCTTAGATAGAGACAATGAGACATCACCGACTCGACACAGGTCGGTGAGTGCCAAGTTCCGTTGGCAAGAAACCTCGTCATGCCAACACGACCACCGGTTCACTTGCAATGATCATGAAAGGAGGAGCCTGGTGGACGCCGTACTCGTCATCAACGCCGACCTTGGGCCCCTCCACCGGGTCACGGTCGCCCACGCGATCCGGATGCTGTGCCGCCGGGTCGCCGAGATCCACGAAGCCGAACCCGACCGAACCCTCGGCGTGTTCCCCATGCCGAAGGTCGTCCGCCTGGTGCGATACGTCGTCACCCGGTGGCGGTACACGAAGGGCCCCGCCTGGTCCAAGGTCGGTGTCCTGGCACGCGACAACCGGCAGTGCGGCTACTGCTCCGGTCCGGCCGCGACGGTCGACCACATCCTGCCCCGCTCGCGGGGTGGGCAGAACACCTGGCGGAACACCGTCAGCGCGTGCGCGCCCTGCAACCAGCGCAAGGGCGACCGGACCCCGGCCGAGGCCGGCATGGTGCTCCGCATCAGCCCGGTCGTGCCCGCATGGGGGTCGCTGGCGCAGCGCTGACCCGGCCGGCGGGCCATCACCCCGCCGGCCGCGATGGGAGCTGATGTAACCGGCAGCATCGCTGGCTCTGACCCAGCGCGTAGAGGTTCGAATCCTCTGCTCCCAGCTCGATGCCCTCGTAGCCCAGCGGTAGAGGCGACGGTCTGAGGGGCCGTACAGGGCAGGTTCGAATCCTGTCGAGGGCACCAGGCCGGCGTAGCTCAGTTGGTAGAGCACGCGCCTTGTAAGCGCGAGCGGGCCGGTTCGATCCCGGTCGCCGGCTCCACACCTTGCCGCCGTAGCTCACCAGGCCAGAGCGCGCCCCTCGTAAGGGCGAGGCACCCGGTTCGAGTCCGGGCGGTGGCTCTCTCGCCGACGTAGCTCAGGTGGTCAGAGCGCTCCGCTCATAACGGAGAGGCCCCCGGTTCGACACCGGGCGTCGGCACGCAACACCACCTGCCCGGGTGGGCAAACTGGCAAAGCCGCCGCACTCAGACTGCGGAGATTCTGCGGGTTCGACTCCCGCCCCGGGTACGCATGGGCTCGTAGCTCATCTGGTAGAGCGCCGCTCTCGCGCAGCGGAGGTGGCAGGTTCGAGTCCTGTCGGGTCCACCATGCCGACGTAGCTCAGTGGTGAGAGCACCCGACTGTCGATCGGGGGGCCGCGGGTTCGATCCCCGTCGTTGGCGCGCATGAAGGGTTGGCCGAGTCTGGTCGATGGCGCCGCGTTGCTAGCGCGGAGCGGGTCACACCGCCGGGGGTTCGAATCCCTCACCCTTCGCCGAGCCGTCGTAGCTCAGCCTGGTGAGAGCACCGACCTGATAAGTCGGGGGTCGCTGGTTCGAATCCAGTCGTCGGCACGCAGTAAGGCTCGCCCCCGTAGCTCAGCGGATAGAGCGCCTGATTACGGATCAGGAGGCCGGACGTTCGAATCGTCTCGGGGGCACTTACGGGATATGGCGCAGTTTGATAGCGCACCTGACTGGGGGTCAGGGGGCCGTCGGTTCGAATCCGGCTATCCCGACTTCAGGTACTGCCCATCGCATCGCTCTAGCCCACCAACACCGATCATGCGGAGTTTCGTCGGGGCCTTTTTGACGCGACGGAAGCTTGCCACCCTCCGCGCCTCCGCCCGCGCCTCGTAGCGCATGTGTAGGAGCGTAAGTTCGGGTAGCCCTTTGATTGGCTCCTCCACCCCGTGCATCCTCAGGTGCTTCAGCTTCAGCGCCAACGTTTGAGAAGGGTGCACTATGGCCGGTCCTCTGGCGAGCCAGCCGATCGCGGACCATCTCATTCCGCCAGAGATCCTGCTCGACCAGAAAGCTTCCTGGTAGAAGGCGTGAAAGGTGATGTCCACGATCGGCACGGCGGAGTCGTTGGCGATGTAGATCACCGTCTCGCCAGCTTCCTTTGAGGCCCAGACTCGGACGGTGCTCCGCTCGGCCCGGCGGCGTCGCCGAACTTCGCTGAGGTAGACGGAGAGAGCAACGAGCGCGGCAGCGAGCGTTCCGAGGGCTTCGAGCGCGCCCCACCCGGCCCAGGTCCACAGGGACGGCGATGTCGGCGGCACGCACCGGAGAGTAGTAGGTGTCAGCACGGCGCGTAAGCCCCGCGCCGCTAACGGGTACTAGCTCAGCTTGGTAGAGCGCTCGGTTCGGGACCGAGAGGCCGGGCGTTCGAATCGCCCGTACCCGACTCATGGAGGGTAGCGCCCAGTGGTGGGCAACCGGCCTCGAAAGCCGGGCCGCCGGAAACGGCGAGGGTTCGACTCCTTTACCTTCCGCGCTTGCCTGCGAGGCAGATCAGTGCTCGGTCAACGGCCACGCGGCGGCGCGATTTCAGCCACGGCCGCAGTTCCAGAAGCAGTTCGCGCAGCTCGTTGATGCGGCACACGTTCCACGTCGCGGTCGGACGCCACTTCTCGTTCCGTGACGGCCGCTCGTGGACGCGCCCTATCCCGGTCGCTGCCTGAAGCCGAACGATGGTGTCATAGTCGGTCGAGTTCACTCCGAGAGACACGTCACCTCGGGCGGAGACGCTGATGCAGCCCTCCCCTTCCACGATGCCGGCGACCCACGGGATGCCTTCGGCGAGCGTCAACTCCCGCCGGGCGGGGAAGGTGTCAACCGGCTGCCCTCCGGCCGACCAGAGGCCGATGGCAGCCGAACGGCGGCGGTGACCGAGTAGCGGTGCAAGTTCCGCGACGAGCCAAGCCGTGTGGTGATGCGCGTTGACGGTCCAGTACCACGAAGGCTTATGCGCGCGGTTCCTCGGCGTGTACGCATTGACCGTGCCGACCCCGGTCATCTGGTGGGCGTCGCTGATTACGTCTCGGTCCGTCATTTGGACCCGTACGCGGGGTGCACCTTCCTTCACCAAGAAGGTCCCTTCGCCTTCCAAGAGCCCGGCTAGCCATGCTCGCTGATCTGCGCGTAGCTCCTGCGGGGCTGGCCGCTCGCGTGTGCAGGTCGCGCACCGCACTGACTTGCGGTCCATCGGTGCGCCACACGCGCACCGCCACCTCAGCTTCAGACGCTGGTAGCGGCACGGCTCGCATTCACGCCGCCGGTCGGCTGACCAGTAAGGCTTGCCGCAGGTAACGCATCTGGGCTGACTTGTCACCCATACATAATATCTTAGGCGTGGGGTCCTCCCCCTCACCGCCATGCGCCGGTAGCTGAGTTGGTTTAGCTACGGACTCTTAATCCGAAGACGGGGGTTCGATTCCCTCCCGGCGCACGTATTTGCCCCAGTAGCTCAGCGGATAGAGCGCTGGCTTCCTAAGCCGGGTCGTCGCAGGTTCGAATCCTGCCCGGGGCACGTACACAAGCCGCTCGCGCCTGATGGCCGGGCTCCGGACTTTTACTCCGGACTGCGGGGGTTCGATTCCCTCGGGCGGCACTGCGGGTGTATTGGAGAGGAACCACGCTGGGCTCATAACCCGGAGACGCCGTTCGAATCGGACACCCGCCACCAAGCCCTGATAGCTCAGCGGGAGAGCGCCGTCCTGACGCGACGGAGGCCGGGGGTTCGACACCCTCTCCGGGCACGCATGGAGCCGTAGACGAATTGGCAAAGTCACCGGGCTTTCAATCCGGATGTATGCGGGTTCAAATCCCGTCGGCTCTACTCATTCCGACGTAAACCGTAATTGGTATCGGGGCGGACTGTTAATCCGTTCAGGTGTAAGCCTGGTGCTGGTTCGAGTCCAGCCGTCGGAGCCACGCCCGTGTAGCTCAGGGGGAGAGCGTCGCTCTTACAAGGCGAGGGTCGGGAGTTCAAATCTCTCCGCGGGTACTGGCCTTCGGGCCGCAGTTGTGGCTGTAGCTCAACGGTAGAGCGCCGGGTTGTGGTCCCGGTGATGGCGGTTCGATTCCGCTCAGTCACCCCAAGGGAGTGCGCCACCGATGGTGAGGTGGGCCGGGCTGTAACCCCGGTGCGTTCGCGCTGAGGGAGTTCGAATCTCTCCACTCCTACGCATGCCCACGTAGCTCAGCGGATAGAGCACCGGCTTCCGGAGCCGGGTTGGCGGAGGTTCGAATCCTTCCGTGGGCATCCTGGTCGTGTGCCCGAGTGGTCAGGGAGCGGTCTGCAAAACCGCGCACCGGGGTTCGATTCCCCGCACGGCCTCGACTGCCATTCACTGCGGATAGCGAGCGACGCGCCGCCGAACCGATCGGCGCGCGCACGCCGGGGATGCAAGAACATCTCTATGTTCTCCAGGGCGTTACCGGCAGTCCCCCTGACGTGGGGTCTGGCGCGTACGTGGCGGAGCGCGGGGACTACACGATCTTCGTCGAGTTGACCGTAGACCCTCGCGAGGTGCCCGATCTGCGCCGGACGGATCGCGTTGACGCGACCACAGGCCGTAGTTAGCGTTAACAACCTTCGTCCACTTCGGAGCCGCCACCACCATGCCGGCCAAGGAGGACCAATTGCGACTGCGACAGCCACGGTCACGTCCCAGACCGAGTCGGAAGGGCAGGAGTGTCGTGGCCCTGACATTGGGCGTACTCATGTCGGTTCCGATGGGCGCGACACCCTCGCACGCTGCCGAGCAACGGCTCGATGAGGGTCTGGTGCACCACTTCGCGCTCGACGAGACCAGCGGAACGACGTTGGTCAACTCGGGTAGCGCGGGCGCGGCGGCGAACGCCACGCTCGTGAACCCCGCAAAGGCGACCTTGACCGGCGAGGGGATCAGGCTCAACCCCGACGACTACGCGGGCGCGCTCGACGGCGCGTACGTGAGACTGCCGAACGACATCACCGCCGGCATGTCCAACCTCAGCGTCGACTACGACGTGTGGATCGACCCGGCGAACGTCGGCGAGCACCAGATGTGGAGCTTCGGCCGCAAGTCCGGCTCGTGCGACGCCGACACCGGGGCCGAGGGCTCGATCTTCGCGTCGAACACCCAACGGTTCCGCGTCGCGGTCGGTCCGGCGAACCTGCAACAGAACCGGGTTCGCATGCTGGAAGGCGCGTGGACGCATGTCACCTACACCCAGTCGCTCAATCCGGACGGAACGACCTGGACGGGCCGGCTCTACCTCGACGGTGTGCCGCACGCGACGTCGACGAACCTGACCACCCCACCGTCGGTGAGCGCCGCCGGAACGAACTGCAACTTCCTCGGTCGCTCGCAGACGTCGGCGCACTACTCGTTCGGCGGGACGATCCGGGACTTCCGGGTCTACGACCGGGCCCTGAGTCTCGACGAGACGCTCACCCGGGCGCAGGGGACCGTCTCCGAGGGGGTCCGCGCCGACGCCGCCGCCATCGACCTTGGCCTGACCAGTGCGGTCGTACATGACATCGTTCTGCCCAAGGTGGGCTCCGGGGCGGGTTCGGCCATCACCTGGACGAGTTCAGACCCCTCGGTCGTCGAGGTCTACACGCCGCCGGCCGTCGCCAGCGCCCGCAAGGTCGCGGTGACCGGCGTGATCAAACGGCCCGCACAGGGGCAACCCGACGCGACAGCCACGCTCACGGCGACGGTCCGCAAGGGCGCCCAGGAGGCCACCACACGGGAGATCCTCGTCGTGGTGAAAGCCGAGTTCGACGACGCGCAGGCGGTCGACCGCGACACCTTCGACCTGGTCCTGCCGGGCGCCGACGACGTACGCGGGAACCTGGACCTCGGCGCCAAGGGCGAGTTCGGGTCGACGATCACCTGGCGGTCGACCACCAACCTCGTCACGCCGACGGGTGAGGTGACCCGCCCGGCCTTCGGCCACGAGGACGTCGCCGGCACTCTGACAGCGACCATCACCAAGGGTACGGCCGCACGGACGAAGTCGTTCCCGGTGACGATCACCGCCATGCCCCGTTCCGAGGAGTACGAGCGGTACTTCATGGGGTACTTCAAGGGCGAGGGGATCGCCGACGGCGAGCAGATCATGTTCGCCACGTCCAACGGCAACACCGCCCTGGACTGGACCGGGTTGACCGGCGGCCGGCCGTCACTCATCTCGCAGTTGGGCGACCAGGGCCTTCGTGACCCGCACATCGTCCGTTCGCCCGACGGCGACACGTTCTACATGATCGCCACCGACCTCAACTGGTACGACCAGGGCGGCTACGCCATCAACGACACCCAGTACATCGAGGTGTTCGAGTCGCACGATCTGGTCAACTGGACCCCTCAGCGGCACGTGAAGGTCGCGCCCGACAACGCGGGCAACGCCTTCGCTCCGGAGTCGCTGTGGGTCGAGGAGATCGGCGCCTACGTCGTGTTCTGGGCCCAGTCGCTCTGGAACGACCCGGTGAACCGCACCGGCCAGGGCAACGCGCAGATGTGGTACGCCACGACGCGGGACTTCAAGACGTTCTCCGCTCCCCAGGTCTGGCAGGACCCCGCTCCGCTGTCGCGGATCGACACCACCGCGATCCGGGTCGGCGACCACTACTACCGGGTGACCAAGAACGAGGCCGGCAACCAGGGCTCGGACATCTTCTCGGAGAAGCACACCGACTTCCTGGACAGCAACCTCGACAACTGGACACTGGTGGCGCCGGCGCTGGGGCGGACCACGTGGGTCGCCAACCAGGGCTACGAGGGACCGGTCATCTTCAAGGCGAACCCCGGCGACACCTCCTGCCCCGGCCAGTTCTACCTCTGGGGCGACCGGTACACGAACGGCGGCGGATACCAGGCCGCGTGCCACGAGAACATCGAGGCCCCCACGTGGAACGCCAAGGCGATCACGATGACCAACGCGGGTGTCGTCCGTCCGCGTCACGGCACCGTGATCCCACTGACCGTGCGCGAGTGGAACGACATCCGCGGGATCCCGAACAGCGATGTCACGACCACCACCGAGGTGGCTGTCGCGCCGTACGCGAGTAAGGCCCAGACGACCACGGCCACCGCGACGGTCACGGCGGCCGACGGGTTCGAGACCGGCGGTCAGGTGCGGTTCAGCATCGGCTCGTGGTCGACGCTCGCCCACCTCGACGACGGCGCGGCCACTGTCACGCTGCCGGCGGGCCTGCCGGCGGGCACCCGGGCGCTCACGGCCGAGTACCTCGGCTTCGGCTACCTGAAGGCGTCGGCGGGTACGGCGTCGCTCGAGGTGCCCGCCGGACCGGCCGCCGTCAAGGTCAAGGCGAAAGCCACGCCAGCGTCGGTCGTGCGCGGGGGAACGTTCAGGTTGACCGTGACCGTCGAGCCGGGCGGACCGAAGCACCACGCTCCGACCCCGACCGGCGAGGTCACCGTCACCTTCGGCGGCACCGCGCAGGTCGCACCACTGATCGATGGTGAGGCGGTCGTCGAACTGCGGACCGCCGACCTGCGTCCCGGGACCTACCAGGTCCACGCCGCCTACTCCGGTAACCCGACCTACCGGCCCCACGCCGCCAACTACCAGAAGTTGCGGGTGCGCTAGCCGGCACAGGCTGCGGGATGGGCCATAGCAGGGGGCGGGCGAGATCCGTTGATCTCGCCCGCCCCTTGTGCACGGCTCCCGGACCGTGCTCGAAGGGCGGTTCATCCGTCGGCGATCGGGGTACCGGCTGTCAATGCGCTTACACCCCGGCGAGCCCGAGGCCGTCGGTTGGCGGGTCATGACCGCGCTCGACGTCGTACGGCAGTTGCGCGATGCCTCGCCCGACGTCAGCGGCCGTCCGCTGGTGATCGCGATCGACGGCCGGGGCGGCGCAGGGAAAACGACCCTGGCCGAGTTGCTACGCCGGTTGGTGCCCAACTCCGCCATCGTGCACACCGACCACGTCGCCTGGAACCACGCCTACTTCGACTGGGGCGCTGTACTCGCCGAGAATGTGCTGCAACCACTGCATCGCGGCGAGGTGGTGAGCTTCCGCCCTGACGCCTGGATCGCACACGGGCGGTCCGGATCGGTGACCGTGCCCGCCGACGTGGACGTGGTGTGGGTTGAGGGCACCGGCGTTATCCGTGAAGAACTCACTGAGTGGCTGGACGCCTCGGTCTGGATACAGGGCGACCTCGATGAGCAGGAGCGCCGGACGATCATCCGTGACGGCAACTCCCCGGAGCAGCAGGAACATGTGGCGAGCTGGCTAGCAGAGGAGCTGCCGTTCCTCTTACGGGAACAGCCGTGGGCGCGAGCCACCTTGATTGTCGCGAGCCCAACGAATATCGATCACGACTCAGGCACCGAGTTGGTCGTAGCCCCACCGAACAGCCCGTAGCACTCAGCGGCGGGCCGCCAAGCGAACTGCCTACGGCGAGGAGCCGCTCGACCGGAGCGCAGGCCTCGCATCGCCACACACGCACGGTGCCATCGTCATGCGTGGTGACCAACCGGTCACGCTACCGCCCAGGCGGTGTGTCTGTGTCCGCGCAGGGCGAGTGGGCCACCTGCACCGGTCGCGTTCCAGAGTGGGGTCGTCAAGGGTTGTGGCTAGCCACCGCCCGTCCGGACTGATTGCCAGCCCCTCCACAGTCCCCTGGTGACCGCGTAGCACCGTCGGCGCTCCGGCACCGGCCGTTGGCCGTACCCAGGTCGTGGTGCTCGACTCCGGTCGCACGATCCGTGACGCCGGCCGCGATCCTCTCGATTCGGCGAGCGCCGTCCGTCATGTGTAACGCCGGCCAGACCGACGACGCCGTACGAGTGGCTTCAGTTGATCTACAGCGCGACCCCTCGCCGTGTGCGAGAGTCGCACCTGCGCACTCAGACCAACTACGCGGCAAGAGTCCCCCCGACTCGCGGTCGTCTTCCGGCCAGGCGACTGGCTGACATCAGGAACCATTGAGGGAGTAGGAATGGGAACGCCGTTCAGGCGGGCTGTGTTCGGTGCCATCGCGGTGGCGCTGATCGGCGGGCTCGGGCTCACGTCCTGCGCCGATCCGGGCCGGAACGACAGCGTGGACGCCGGGTTGGCTCCGGTCGATACCTCGGTGACCGTCGCTCCCGAACCAACTGACCCCGCAAGTCCCTCCCCATCGCCCTCAGCTAGCCGGTCCCCGTCGCCTTCGGCAAGCCGGTCCGCGAAGCCGTCTCTCAGCCGGTCGCCGTCGCGCGCCCCGACGAGCAGGGCCGCGACGCCGGCCGCGGAGAGCAACATCGCCTCCCGGCTACACACGATTCCGGCCAGCACCCGCCAGCTCATCGTCGTTCACAGCAACGGCTACGGTACGAGCGCCGCGTCCCTTGAGACGTTCGAGAAGCTGAACGGAGTGTGGCGGTCGAAGTTCGGGGTGATGAGCGCGCGGATCGGCACCAAGGGGTTCAGCGACAGCCATGTGGAGGGCGTCTCCACGACGCCCACAGGCGTCTATGGCATTGGCTCCACCATGTACGGCGTGCAAGGCAACCCTGGCGTCAAGTACAGCTACCACCGGCTTGTGGCGGACGACTACTGGGATGAAAATCCCAGCTCGCCCACGTACAACAGCTTTGTCCATGGCACGAACCCGGGCGGGTACAGCGAGGCGCTGTGGCAGACCGTGCCGCAGTACAACTACTTCGCGGTCATCAACTACAACATCCCGGTGAGGGCAGCCACCCCGGCCCGCGGCAGCGGGATCTTCCTGCACGTCATGGGGAGCGGCGGTACCGCCGGTTGTGTCTCGTTGACGCAGTCCGACCTGCTCCGGGTACTGCAGTGGCTGGCTCCGGGCGCCTCTCCACGCATCGTGATGGCACCTAGCCAGAACCTCGGCCGCTACTGACCGCCCTGCCTTGATCTGCCCGCACGGCCGGCAAGCATTCGTCCGAGACCGGGAGGCCGTACCAGACCTCGCGAAAGCAATCGTGTCCCTGTAGCTGGCGGCCTGGTCGAAGTGCGCCGCTTCGAACGGTGGCCGGCAGGCCAGGCAAGCAGCTGGTTGCCTGATGCGCAAGCCAGGTTGCTCGTCGTCGGCATCACGGAGATGGGTGGAGGGTTCGGCGGGTGGTAGAACGGGGCGTGGAGATCGGCCAGCTCAGCCAGGCGTTGGATGACATCTTCGACGGCGCGATCGTGCACCACGGGTACACCGACTACATGCGCGATTACGAAGTCATCGTCTATGTCACCGCAGACCCGCGTACCGGCATTCCACCTGCCCACCTCCGCTACCTCTTCAAGTACTGCGTCGCGGCTGAGGTGCAGACGGCGGTGAGCCCCGATACCTGGCGTTGCTCGCTGGACGAGCGACTGACCGACCGGGAGATCGGTCCTGAGCTGGACGGCTTCGTGTGGGCAGTGCGCTGGCAGCCGCTCTACCCGGGTGCGGAGGTGGTGACGGACTCCGAGCGTGCACGGTCGTGGGCTGACAACATCGGCATCCCCTTTCACGAGGTCCGCTTCAGGATGAACGCTCACACCATCACTCTCGTCTTCAGCGACCTTGAGGTAACCGAGGTGGGTGAGGGCTATGCGCCCTTCACAGTCACCGAGGACGACTGACGCAGGGATCCAGTGAAAGAAATCAGCAGACGAGCAGCGATCCTGATGGACGGTTTCAGCAGTTCAACGCCCATGAAAGGCCAGGCCAGAGGCCCGCGTTGGTTGCCGTGAGGTCAACGAGTCGACGGCTCTTGCGGTACGTCGGGCGCTGTCGTGCGAAAGGCCGTCGCCAGCTTTCCAGGCCGCCATCCCTCGCTGAGTGCCTTGCGGATAATTGTGGCGACCATCGATGGACGAAGAGGGACCGGCGGGCCGCCGATCCAGTTGCTCGGGTGGTCCTGGGGCAGGTCGACCAGCAGTACCCCGCCCTTGCAGCCGGCTTGCTCGACGGCGAGGGTGAGTGGTCGATCACCGAGCGCTTGGGCGTAGGTTGGCCTTCCGCGTACCCGCCACCGGTAGACCACGCTGTCGACCGTGATGAGCCGAGAGCCCTTCTTGGTCAACGCCACGTCGATCCTTTCGCTATCCGATGCCAGGGCGGCAGCCAATCACGCCGTACCGGCGGGTGGGGGACGCAGGCGGGCGCAAGACGTCGTCAACCGGCCACCATCGATGACAGTCAAGACGCCGCGTGAGCGATTGTCACGACCTGTGGATCGGTCGTTCAGGGGACGTAGACGAGGTTCACGCGGTAGCGGTATCCAGGTCCGTGCTCGAAGACGTCGACATCGAGCACCAGGTCGCTCCTGCCCTCCTCTTCGGTCCAGAGATCGACCAGGCAGCGCCAGTGATCGCCGAACCACAATGCGACTGAGGTGTTCCAGGATTCGTCTGGTGGGGTGATCAGCGTGACGTCACCGTAGTTGTCAATCGCCTGGCGGCATTTCTGCGAGATTTCGGCAGGAACTGGGTCTACCGGCGGCAGGCCTGCGCCGATGGCGGCGTCTCGTCGCACCAGCGAGTCCACGACCGCCTTGAGCGTCGGCCGCCAAGCCTCTGGAATGGAACCTTCGAGCGAGGCATCCTTCACCGGACCGCCCACGTGTGCCTCCTCTGCGATGCCAACGCGTGATTGGGTGATCTTGGCTAGGTGGCGGCGGGGGCCTTGGTGGCCGGGGTGGGCCGCGGGGCGTCCGATGAGTTTGCCATGTTCGAAGCGGGCGTCGGCACGCACGAGCGCGATCAACGTGGGAACGGGCGCAGGGGCGACGTGTCGCCCACGGACCAGTTGTGACCGAACGGGTCCGTGAAGCCACCTTGACGGTGCGTCCCCCAGGGCACGCGGTGATCCTCGATTGCCGCTCCGGCGACTGCACCGGCCGCGACGGCGCGCTCGATGAAGGTGTCGGGGTCATCGACGAACACCTCGATGCGGGTGCTCGTGATTCCGACCTGGCCAGGACTCGTCTCTGTCGGGTTCTCGGGATTGACCTGGTGGAGGAAGAAGGGGGCGCCGCTGATCGCAAGGCCGGCCACGCCACCAAGGTTCCACAGCTCCGTCGCGCCGAGCGCAGTCCGGTACCAGGCGACTGCGGCCTCTGCGTCGGAGACGATCAACATCACCGAGATCACCGGCGATGCGGCGAGCACCGTATCGCTGGATGAGGCGGAACGATTCTTCGGTTCCTCGGTCATGCCCACAGCATGCCGGACACCGCCAGCAGCGTCTCCCCACCTACACAAGATGAACCGCCAGGTCGAGGCCGAGGTGACCACCGCCGTCTGACCGGACGCGAACCGGGGGTCACCGGCGCAGCCGGTGACCCCCGATTCCTGCTCGTGTGCGACCAGGTCAGGTCACCAGTTGCCGAGGACGAGGCGTCCGTTGACGGGGGTGATGTTGTAGGGGCCGGAGGTGTACCAGCGGCCGAGGCTGGTGAGGCCTTGGTTGAAGGTGTAGTAGCCGAAGGTGTTGTTGCCGAGGTCGTAGGCCATGACGATGTCGGCTTTGCCGTCGCCGGTGACGTCGCCGGCGGCGACGCGGTTGCCGACGTTGGCGAGGTCGAAGCTGCCGGTGCCGACGTAGTCGGTGGTGCGGTTGAAGGTGGTGCCGGTGCTGGTCCAGCGGTGGATGGTGGTGGTGCCGTCGCCGTCGTCGTGGATGAGGGCGGGTTCGGCTTTGCCGTCGCCGGTGAAGTCGGCCACGACGAGGCGTCCGGCGACGGGGTCGAGGTTGTATTGGCTGGAGGTGTAGAAGCGGCCGAGGCTGGTCAGGCCTTGGCTGTAGACGTAGTAGCCGAAGGTGCCGTCGCTGATTTGGTAGGCCATGACGATGTCGGCTTTGCCGTCGCCGGTGACGTCGCCGGCGGCGACGCGGTCGCCGACGTTGGCGAGGTCGAAGCTGCCGGTGCCGACGTAGTCGGTGGTGCGGTTGAAGCTGGTGCCGGTGCTGGTCCAGCGGTGGATGGTGGTGGTGCCGTCGCCGTCGTCGTGGATGAGGGCGGGTTCGGCTTTGCCGTCGCCGGTGAAGTCAGCGACGACGAGGCGTCCGGCGACGGGGTCGAGGTTGTATTGGCTGGAGGTGTAGAAGCGGCCGCGGCTGGTCAGGCCGGCGTCGAAGACGTAGAAGCCGAAGGTGCCATCGCTGATCTGGTACGCCATGACCACGTCGTCGGTGCCGTCACCGTCGACGTCACCCGAGGCCATCCGATCGCCTACATTCGCGAGGTCGAAGGAACTCTCACCCTTGTAATCGGTCGTGTGGTCGAACGCCGTACCGGTCGAATTCCAGCGGTGGATGGTCAGGGTGCCGTCGCCGTCGTCGTGCCCCAACGCCGGCCCCTTGCGTGCCGTCGCCCCCGCGATCAGGCCGGTGCGCCGGATCGGCTTGTACGTCCTCAGGTCGCTGGCGCTGTTGAACCCACGGCTGCCGACGTTGTTGTCCTTGTACGGGTTCTGGACCGTCTGGCCGTCGTCGTTGAAGGAGTAGACGTAGGCGCCCTTGCTGTGGTCGTTCCGGTCGGCCCAGTGCGAGAAGAGTTCGATGTGGCCGCTGCGGACCATCGCGTCGCCGGCCTGGAAGCTGTCGATGCTGCCGAGGGTGTCCCAGCGGGAGTTGTCCACCTGGAAGTCGTCGGTCACGTAGCTGGTGTTCAGGTGCCAGGCCATCGACACGAGTCCCGAGCAGTCGCGCCGGTAGGTCTTGTCGCCGTCCATGTCGCTTGCCCAGGTGCCGGTCTGGGTGTAGGTGATGTCCCGGTCCACCCAGTTCTGTGCGCGGGACAGGACCTCGCTGCGGCTGATCGGGCCCTCGATGGTGGATGCCTGGGCGGGCGCGGACGACACGCTGACCAGGCCTGCGGCGATCATGGTGATGGTGCCGAGGATCGCGGCCGGTCTGCGGGCTCGGAAGCGACGCATGGATGTTCCCTTCGTGGTGGGGATGAACGGAGTGGTCGCGAACGTGGATCGAGGTGCACGACAGCCATTGGCTGGACCCAATGCGACAGGTAAAGTCGCAGCGCACAAGCCACCGTGGGGCCTGCCTCCGATGGCTGGTCCCAACTGGTCCTGCTGTGCGGTTGTGTGTTCGAGACCCTTTCGTCGGAGGTGGGATGAGAGCCGTCCACTCCGGTGAGTGGTCCGCGAGCTGCCGGTGCGGTGGCTGGCAGAACCCTCACAGCCACATCAGGTAGCGAACCTGGATGGATCCTTGACAACTTCGGACGCCCTGCTCGCGGGCCGTCCAGCGGCGCTACGGACGCGGGGGCGAAGCCGTGGAACTATGCATACTGGGTGATCTCCGCGTGGTCGCGGCCGGCCGGCCGCTCGAGTTGGGACCACCGAAGCAGCGCCTGGTGTTCGCGGCGCTCGCCGTGGACGTGGGCCGCAGCGTGCCGATCGAGGCGCTGGTCGACCGGGTCTGGGACGACGCCCCGCCGGCCGACGCCCGGGGCGTCCTGTACACGTACCTCACCCGAATCCGGCGGATTCTGGTCGCTGCCCAGTCCGCCGAGACGGCCCCGATCACGGTCGGCCGCAACCAGACCGGATACCTGCTCGACGTCGACCCGGACCGCGTCGACCTGTACCGCCTGCGCCGCCTCGCCGAGCAGGCGCAAGGCCTCGCGGTGGACCACCCCGACCGGGCGGCGCTGCTGCGGGAGGCGGTCGAGCTGTGGCGGGGCGACCCGCTCGACGGGCTGCCCGGCGCCTGGGCGGCCCGGGTTCGGGAGGGTCTGCGCCAGCAGATCGTCCGAGTCCTGCTCGACTGGGCCGACAGCGAGATCAGCCAGGGCCGCCCGGGGCAGGTCGTCGACCGACTCACCGCAGCCCTGGAGCGCAGCCCGCTCATCGAGCCGCTGGCCGTGAGCCTGATGCGCGCCCTGTATTTCAACGGTCGCCGAGCCGAGGCGCTCGACCTGTACGCCCGGACCCGCGTCAAGCTTGCCGACGAGCTGGGCATCGACCCGGGCTCCGACCTGCAGGATGTGCACCGGGAGATCCTGCGCGGCACGCTGCCTGCGCCGCGGGTGGCCGCCGCCCCTGTCGAAGCGCCCCGAGTGGCGCAGCCCGCGGTCGCTGTGGCCGCACGTGTCGAGGCCCAACCGGAGCCAGCGCACCATGCCCCGACGGGCCCCGGCTGCCAGCTTCCGGCCGACCTGCCCGACCACGTCGGCTGCGAACCGGAGATCTGCTGCGCGTTGAGTGTGCTGCAACCCGGCGATGGACGCCCCGAGGGCAACGCCGCGCCCGTGGTGATCCTCTCCGGGCCGGGCGGCGTGGGTAAGACGGCGCTCAGCATCCGGCTCGCGTACCTGCTTCGCCACTCGTACCCCGACGGGCAGATCTTCGTCACCCTCGCCGGCCGAGGCGGCGACTCCGGGGAGGCCCTGGACCGGGTGCTTCGGGCCCTGGGCGCCACCAACATCCAGCAGTTGCCCACGCTGGAGGACAAGCTCGGGCAGTACCGCGCCATGCTGAGCGGACGGCGATTCCTCATCGTGCTCGACTCGGCGGTCAGCGCCGAGGAGGTTCGCCCGCTCGCGCCCGGTGGGCCGGGAAGCGCCCTGATCGTCTCCAGCCGGGCCCTGCTGACCACCATCCCGGGCGCCGAGCAGATCGAGGTGCCGTTGCTCGATCGGGCCGACTCGCTCGTCCTGCTGGAGCGCATCGTTGGGCCGGGCCGGGTGGCGGCCGAGCCGGAGGCGACCGCCGCGCTGGTCGAGATGTGCGCGGGGCTGCCGCTCGCCCTACGGATCGTCGGCGCCCGGATCGCGGCCCGACCGCACCGCCGGATCGCCCGGCTGGCGGAGCGGATGCGCGACGAGCGCGCGAGGCTCGACGAGATGACTGCGGACGGGCTGGCCGTCCGGGTCAGCGTCGCGGTCGGCTACCAGGCGCTCGACCCACCGGCCCGCCGGGCGTTTCGGTTGCTCGGCTTTCTCGGGGTGTCGAGCTTCGCGGACTGGCTGGTGGCGGCACTCGTCGGTGGCTCGATGGACGACGCCGAGGAGCTGCTGGAACAGCTCGCCGACGCCCGCCTGGTGACCGCCGTTGCGGACCCGACGCACCGGCTGCTCCGGTACCACATGCACGACCTGGTCCGGCTGTTCGCCCGCGAACGTGCCGTCGAGGAGGACAGCGACGGTGCGCTGCGCGCCGCGGTGGCCAGAGTGCTGGTCACGGCCACCGAGCTGGGTGAGCGGCTCAACCAGCGGTTGCCGTACGCCGTTCCGCCGCTCTACCGGCAGGCGCCGCTGCCGGTGGACGTGCCGAGCATCCCGCTCCCGGCCGACCACCAGCTACCCGGTTGGCTGGAGGTCGAGGCGCCGACGCTGATCGTCGCGGTGGAGCGGGCTGCGGAACTCGGCATGGACGTGGCGGCGTGCGCGCTGGCGGACGCGTTGGTCTACGCGTCCTTCGCGGTCCGCAACGACTTCGTCGGCTGGAGGCGCACCCACGCGGCGGCCTCTGCCGCGGCCAGGGCGGCCGGCAACGCGGTCGGCGAGGCGGTGATCGAGTGCGGTATCGCGCTGCTGCGTTACAAGGAGGACCGGTTCGCCGAGGCCGAGCGGAACTTCCGTACCGCCATCGACCTGTTCGAAGCCGCCGGCCACGAGCACGGGTCAGCCGCGGCGCGCAACGGTCTCGGCACCGTACTGCGTGAGGTGGGCCGGCATCGGGAGGCCGTCCCGCTGCTGACCACAGCCGCCGAGGTGCTGGGCCGATTGGGGGACGAGAACGCGGCCGCGCACGCGACCTACGGCATCGGCTGCTGTCTGCGGGAGCTCGGCGACGACGAGGCGGCACTGAGCTGGATCGGTCGTGCCGTGGACACCTACCGGTCGCTGGGCCACGCTCGCGGCGAGGCCATCGCCGCCCGGGGCATCGGCCTGGTGCATCGGGCCCGGGGTGAGCTGGCCGACGCGGAGCGCTGGTGCTCCCGCGCCCACGACCTGATCGTGGCGAGCGGTGACGAATTGCTCGCCTGCTACACGGAGCAGGCGCTGGCGAAGGTGTGGGTCCGGCAGGGCAAGATGTGTCGGGCGCAGGAGCCGTTGGAGCACGCCCTCGGCACGTGCCGGCGGCTGCATGACCGGTTCGGGGTGGCGCTGGTCCAGCGGACCATCGGCGAACTGCACCTGGCGGCCGGCCGGCCGGACACCGCCCTGGAGAACCTTCGCCTCGCGCACGACGGATGGAGCGAGCTGCACCACGATCTCGGTGTCGCACGGACGCTGCGCGATCTGGGTGCGGCTCATGCGGCGCTGGGCGACGTCGCGTCCGCCCACGAGGCATGGGAGACCGCTGCGGCGAAGTTCCGCCGGCTCGGCACCCGGGAGGCCGGCGAGGCGGCTGGCTGGCACGAGCGGTGGGGATGCGGGTGCGAGGCGACGGCACCGGTGGGCGTAGCCGTGTCGGTCGCGCACCCGGTCTGAACCCACCCTGGCCTGCTCTTCCAGGTTTCGTCCAGATCGCTGGCAGGCCGGCTCCCTAGCGTCGGAGCAGCCCGGGCACCAGCCCGGGCAGCAGCTTCGACACGATGGAGAGACGTTCATGACGATCCGACGCAGCAGCGCGTACCTGGTAGTGGCGGTGGCCGTGGCCCTTTCGGCGGCCGGCTGCGCGCACGCCGAGCGGACCGGTGTCGCGGCCGGCCGCCCGGCGTCGGCCTCCTCCGGGCCGGCCGCCGCTCCGGACCCGGCGGGCACCGCTGTCGGACCGCAGGCGACGCCCACCACCTCCGGCGTCCCCGCGCCACCGGCTCCCGCCTCCGACGCGGCCAGCTCCGGTACGGGAGCCGGCCGGGCCGCCGACCCCGCTTCCGCCGCCACCGGGTCCACCCGGCTCGCCGCCCTGCCGACCACCGACACCGACCCGTCCTGCCGGCCGCCGGTCCTACTCGAGGCCACCGGCGCCGCGCTCAACGGGCAGAGCGTCGACGACGTGCAGGTGCTGGGCTGCCGCAACGGCTTCGCCCGACTGATGGCGATCGCCCCGCAGTCGGCCCCGATTCCCGGCGGTGGCCAGGTGTTCCTGCGCAAGGACACCAAGGGCTGGCAGGTCGTCGGACGTACCTCGGCGTCCACCGACTGCGGCGACCCGGGCCTGGTAACCGCGGTCCGGGCGGTCTGCACCGGACTGGCCTGACGGCCGGCGGCGGCTTCCGGGCCGGGCGGGCCGGCCGGAGGGGGAGACCGTCCAGCTCGCGGGCCCGACGAGCGGCAGTGCCGAAGACGACGGATACTCGCCTGATGACTGGACCGGATCTCGACCCCGAACAGTATCCTCCCATCGACCCACGTGAACCGGTGCCCGACGACGCGGGCGTCCTTCTGCCCGGCGGACCGGACGAGTTGCCCGAAGCCCCGCACGAACCGTCGCCAGACGATGGTGGCAACGCCGGCGGCGTGCGCGAGCCGGCATAGGCAAACGCCGCGACCTGCGAACTGTGTGCGGTGACCTCTTCGCCGATTGCGAAGGCGTCAGCATCGGCGCCCCGGGGAGTCGGTAGGGCGGTGCCCGCGTGTGCCAACGACCGCGCATCTGATCTTGACCAGACGCGCTCAGCCTTGGCGGAACGAGCGAGTGATCGGGTGCTTCTGATCAGCTGCTTCGCCCTCGTTCGTGGACGTATTGCGGCGTAGGTGCAGGGCGAAGACGGTGATCCAGGTCCAGCCGACTCCGATGGTGAGCCGCTGGTACAGGCCGCGGTGTTCGGGTACGGCCAGGCCTTGGATGAGCAGGAGCATGGTCACGCCAGCCGTCGCGCTGGTCACCGTCCAGATCCAGGAGCGACGTCGGGCGGAGTAGAAGGCCCAGGTGAAGGTCAGCAGCGGTAGGGACAGAAACGCGATGCTGCCGGCGGCGTTGTGCGCAGTGCCGCTCCAGGTGTGCTGAGCCTGCCCGGCGACGTCGGTGGTGAACAGCCCGGAGGCGATGAGGGCTGCGCCGAAGAGGCCGGTCAGAGCCGCCGCGGTCCAGGCGGCTGAGCGGGGGCGCAGGGCACGGCGTACGCCGAGGGCGAATACCACGAACAGCGAACCGCACACGAGGAAGTTGGTGGTCTGGATCCATCCGGTCGATCCGGTGGCCAGTTCGCTGACGGCCTGGCGGATCGGGCGGTATCCGGGCTGTAGCGCGCCACCAACGATGGTCAGGATGCCGAACAGAGGACCGGCGGCGGCACCGCATGCGAGGAGCCGCCGGGTGGTGATGTTTTCCTTCATTGCTCTATTGGGCGTGCCAGCCTCCTGATCTTGGTAGCGGCGCCCGTCGGTCGGTACCGGGCCGATGGCGGGGTTCCGAACCTACTTTCGTCGGTGCGGGCGGGACGGGTTCCCGGTTCCGACCTACGGTTGTCGCGTGGTGGTAGCCAGCTGGAGTGGGTCGGATCCGATCGCCGAGCGGGATGACCCGCTGAGGTGGCGGTTGGTCGACGCTGTGGTGGTAGCGGTTGCGTTGCTCTCCGGTCTGGTGTTGCTGGCCGGGAAGACCACCGATCTTCGAGGTGGTGGCGGCCTCACAGCGGTGGTCTTCGCGGCGGCGGCCGGCGCGCTGTGGTGGCGCCGGAGCGCACCGGTCGCGGTGGCCTGGGTGGTCTTCGCTGGCAGTGCCGTCCTGGCCGCCTTCGAAGCCATTGGCTCGGGCGGCTCGACCCGGCCGGGTGAGGACACAGTCGTGTTCCTCACTTCCGCTGCCCCGTTCGCGGCCTATGCGGTCGCGGTGTACGCGACGCGTCGTGTGTCGGGTTGGGCGGCCGCGGTCGCTCTGTTGGTTGCGGCCACGGCACCGTGGCCACTCTCGTGGGTGCGGCTCCGTTCCAGCCTGGTGTTGCTCGGTGTGCCGGTCCTTGCCGGCCTGTACCTGGCGGCGCGTCGCCGCATGATCAACATGCTGCGCGAGCGGGCCCGGCGGGCCGAGGCCGACCGGTACGCGGAGGCCGAGCGGGCCGCCGCGAGTGAACGTGCCCGGCTCACCGCCGAGATGCACGACGTGGTGACACATCAGGTCAGCCTTATCGTGCTGGAGGCCGGCGCGCTCGGGCTCACCGCAGCCGACGAGGCGACCCGGGTTACCGCCGAGCGGATCCGAGAGGCCGGCTGCGCCGCGCTCGACGACCTTCGCGACCTGGTCCGCGTCCTGCCTGAGCAGCCGCCTGCCCGGGAGCCGGCGCCGGTACCGCTGCCAGATCTGCGACCACTGGTGGGCCCGGCGGCCCTGGTGGTGACCGGTACCCCGATGCCGGTGTCCCCGGCGGTCGGGCAGGCGGTGGTCCGGGTCATCCAGGAAGCGCTGACCAATGTGCGCAAACACGCGCCTGGTGCCCGTGTCGAGATCAGGGTGCAGTACGAGGGCGGGGGTGTGCGAGTCCTTGTCCGCAACGGAGTAGTTCGGTCGGCGGCGGACGCGCGGCTGGTCGCTTCCGGAGCAGGGACCGGGCTGCACGGGTTGCGGCGTCGGGTCGAACTGCTCGGCGGCACGTTCGCGGCCGGACCCGAGCCCGAGGGCGGCTTTACGCTGCGGGCGCTGCTGCCCGGCGTGCAACACGACAGGTCGTCATGATCCGGGTCGTGGTGGCCGATGACGATCCGTTTGTCGGCGCTCACCTGCGGACAATCCTGGCGAGCGCCGGCGACATCGAGGTGGTGGACACCGTTACAGACGGGGCCGCCGCGGTCGAGGCCGCCATCCGGCACCGTCCGGACCTGGTCCTGATGGACCTCCGCATGCCCGGCGTCGACGGACTGGTCGCCACCGACCAGATCACCGCCCTGAACCCGGCCCCGGTCGTGGTGGCGCTGACCACGTTCACCGCCGATCGGTATGTGGCCGCCGCGCTGCGCGCCGGAGCCAGCGGGTACGTACTCAAGACCACGCCGCCGCGCGAGTTCGCCGGCCTCATCCGCACCGCCGCCGCCGGCCACACGATCCTGCCGCCCGGCGCGGCCCAGGTCCTGCTGCCCGCCGACCCGGCGGTGAGGCTGCCGAACGGGCTGTCCACACGGGATCGCGAAATCCTCACCGGCCTGGGCCGCGGCCTGACCAACGCTCAACTGGCGGCCCACCTGCATCTCACCGAAGCCACCATCAAGGGCTACGTCTCGCGGGTCCTGACCCGGCTCGGCTGCACCAACCGGACCGAGGCCGCCCTCCTCGCCCAGCGCGCCGGACTCGTCACGTACGAATGACCCGAACCAGACCGGCACCGTGGGGACAACGCCGCCTGACAACTCGATCGGCTGCACGCTCAAGCCGCTGACAAGGCGCGCGCCGCCAAACCATCGCGCGGCAAGCGTCGACATGCACGGTTACGCAGTCCGAGGGAGGTCCTATCGCGTGCCGAACCTCCGAGTACGTCTCGGTGGGGTCGTCGCCTTTCGCCGCAGCACGTACACGATCCCGGTGCCCGGCCGGTAGACCAGCAGGTGATCGAGCTTGCCGGTCTGCTCGTAGTCGAACGGCACCACCCGGTCTCGGGATCGGACAGGTCGTACCCGCCGATCCCGCTCTGCGACCTGAACGGCACCCGGAGGTCGGGAGCTTCGACGGTGGCTTATCGATGGGCTCGGAGGGTGGCCGCAGAAGGCGAGGGCTTCGAATGTCATTCCGCCGGTGCCAGCCACGCCATGGTCGCCGAGCGCCCACGGGAACCCTACGGTGGCGGTATGCCGCGCATCGAGCTGACTACGCCCGTTCAGGCCGTCCCGGAAGCTGTCTTCGACGCCTGCCTCGATGTTGATATGCACACCGAATCCATGGGAAGTAGTGCCGAACGGGCGGTCGGCGGCATGACGACCGGCCGGTTGACGGCCGGCGATGCCGTCACGTGGGAGGCCCGGCATCTCGGCCTTCCTTGGCGGATGACGGTTCGGATCGTTGACTACCGGCGGCCGCACGGCTTCGCGGACGAGCAGATCAGCGGCCCGTTCGGCCGATGGCGCCACGAGCACAGCTTCACGTCGATCCCGGATGACTCCTCGACAACCCTCATGCGCGA
The DNA here is from genome assembly GCF_050942905.1 of Micromonospora sp. CA-246542. Taxonomy (NCBI): domain Bacteria; kingdom Bacillati; phylum Actinomycetota; class Actinomycetes; order Micromonosporales; family Micromonosporaceae; genus Micromonospora; species Micromonospora sp. CA-246542. The sequence continues at coordinate 2,009,835 of NZ_CP192040.1, forward strand.
CGTCATCGAGTTCACCGCGCCGATGGGACCCGTTGGCGCCCTCGTTGCCAGCCTCATCCTGCGGCCCTACCTGCAACGCCTCATCGCACGCCGCAACACCTATCTTGCTGCCGCCCTGGCGGGGCTTCCTCGCTCAGCCATGAGAGGCGCGCAAGATCCGGAACATGGGCCGCATGATCAAGATCGCCGCTGACCCGCTTCCGCCTATTCGCTCCGGGCCTCTCGTTGCCGAAGCAATCCGGGCACCGCGCACCGCGCGGCGAGTTGATCAAGTTTCAGTGCCATTGCGGAGGATGGACGCAAGCCTGCCTTCCGGCTATCTTGCTTCAAGATCAAGGGGGGTCAACGTGGGTGCGTCCGGGTGGAGCTACTACGTCGCATATCAGCCGGATCTCCAAGTCGCGCTGGACGGACTGCGGCGGCAGGTTCTCGAGACCGGCGACTACTGGTGGGCCGTGCCGTACGAGTACGGCAAGTCGGCGGCGGATTTTCCGAATCGGCCGATGACGGAGGCCGAGCTGTGGGCGGACGAATCCGTCCAGGAGTCCGGTACCCACTCGATACTGGATATGTCGCGAATCTTGGCCGACGGTGAAGAGCCTGACTACGGGACGATTCAGCCGGTGGTCGAGGCCGAGGCGATCGAGTACCTGGGTACCCGCAAGCTGACTCGGTCGCACGTGGAGGCGATCGAACCTCTCGCTAACCGAAGCTGGTTCGGCCGGTGTGCGGTTTTGCATGACGCTGACGGCAATCCCAGCGAAATCTACTTCTGGGGTTCCTCTGGTGACTAAAGCTGGACGGAGGTGTCGGCCCTCTCCGCATGTCGCCCTCGGCATGACACGCGTGACATCTATCTGATTCGAAGGAGGCTCGGCATGACTGGTCCACGCGAAACGTTCCTCCGGCTGGTGAACGGTGTCTGCGACGGTCCGTACGAAGACCTGGCCGACCTGTATGGCGAACAAACCCATGTCACGCATCCGTTTCACCCGCTCAATCCGCCACCGCTGCGCAGCCGCAGCGAGCTGCACGAGCATTTCACCGCGACACCTCCGGTGGGCCGGACGTTGAACCGTAAGCCGGTCGACGTGAGGATTCATGAAACCGCGGACCCGGAGGTGATTGTCGCCGAGTTTGCCTATCAGGGGCGGGTCGCCGAGACGGGTGAGGCCTTCACGGTGCCGTGCGTCTTCGTGATGCGTATCCGCGATGGGCTCATTATCGAGTCCCGGGACTACATCGACCACGTCGCCAGCGCGCGAGCGTGGGGTCAACTCGACAGCCTGTTGACCGCACTCCGGCCGCAGACGAGCAGCACCATCGACGGCGAACCCCGACCCTGATTCACGCCCCGCCAGCAGCGGTGTGTCGAGGGCGACTGCGTTGGCTGCCGTCCTGGGGCAGGATCGTTGCGTGGTCAGCATCAGCCAGGAATCCCGTGACGAAACCGCGCAGCGGCTGCGACGCGTCATAGCGGCCGCCGAACTGGTCATATTCGACGGCGAGTGGTCGTTTTACGAGGCGCCGCTCACTCAGCCACCGGCCTTGACGGTTGACCTGCTGGCCGTGGTGCGCGACGAGGATCGGTGGTCCTGGCTGGCGCCAGGCGGGGCGACCGACGGTGAGCGCTTCACGGTGTTCTCGTTCCACTTCCCGCCGGAACTGGACAACAGCGGGTTCGTCGGGTGGCTGGCCACCGAGTTGAAGCGCCGGCTGGGTACCGGGGTGTTCGTCATCTGTGGTCACAACGGCGACCGCGGTGGCATCTACGACTACTGGGGTTGCCCAACGCAGGTCCGCGCCGAGGTCGTACAGGTCCTGGGTGAGCTGCGAGCCGGCCGGTAGACCACAGCGGCGGTGGCCTCCAGCTGTACATGACCTCGGGACGAGCGGGTCAGGCGCCGGTCTGCCGTTCCAGTTGCCGACGAGCATTTCGCCACAGGTGCTCGAACTTTCCGGGGGACACATTTTCCAACGCGGGATCCAACGTGGCGAGCGACGCTGCCGCAACGACGACCCCGTCCGATACGCGCATCTCAACGTGGCGGAGCGCCCACCCATAAGCGTCCAGCTTCTCGTAGTTCCAACGGTCGTCATCTGTTGAGTACCAACGGACGTAGGTGAGCACGTGACCCATTGAGCCACCTCCATCGTGTGTGGCGAGCGTCCTGGGCGGCTTGGAGGACGAGGGTGACCTGCACGACCGCGCCGCAGGAGGGTGGACTTCCCGGTGCTGTTCTGACCGACCACCGCGGCCCGCGCATCACCGTCGGCGCGGTGACCCACGCCGTCGTGCACGTGGCCGCGGAAGCAGGGCGACCCCCAGGATATGACGACGTTCGTAGCCACCGAGCAGGCGTGAATCCACGCTGTGCACCGGATTGTCGCCGAGAAGAAGTACCTCCTCCTCGGGAACGGGCGAGCCGGCGGGTACCGGACCGGCCGGGATCGGGGCCGCGTCTCCGGCGAGCGCGACGACCCGCTTGATGACGTACGCGTCGGGAATGGCCGGATCGACCAGCAGGACGACGTCGCCGCGACGGACCCGATCCGGTCGCCGCCGCAGGACGAAGACCGTCTGCCCGGACCGTAGGGTCGGCTCCATACTCCGCCCGGTGACGACGACACCGAAGAGCCGCCCGCTGACGACGGCGGCGCCGAGCAGACCCACCATCGCCGTCACCAGACCGAACGATCCCCAGATCGCCGCGCTCACGGGAGGATCTCCACCACGTCGTCGAAGCGCACGATGGCGATCGCCAGGCAGAACGCCGTTCCGAGCGACATGGCCAACCCCGCCGGATGGACGCCGGACTCAGCGACGGCCGCGGCCGTCAGTCCGACGGTGGTGACGAGGAGCAGCAGTCCGTTGCGCGCCAGATGCCTGCCCCGCACCGGCGACGAGCGCCCGAAACAATTGCAGGCCAGGCCGAGCCGTCGTCGTAACACGAGCACGACGAAGCCGCTGAACGCGGCGAGTAGTCCGAAGGCGAGGCCGTAACCCATCCACCGGAACGGTGAAAGCTGCGAGACGGCCGCCCCTGCCTCCGCCGTGACGACGACAACGGCCACGACATGGGCCCGACGGTTCGATCGGAGGAAGACGGTCAACGACGAGCGGAAGGCGGTCCACCGGGCGTGGTCGCCCACCTTTCCCCAGACGGCCGCTGCGAAGGTGAGGGCGAGAACCGCCCGACATGCGATGTCCACGTAACTCATCGGGCCCCCTATCGGCCTACATAACCTCTGGCCTGCACCGAGAACAGGCGCGCGTACTGCCCGTCTACGGCCATCAGGCGGTCGTGTGGGCCTTGTTCCACCAGCCTGCCGTTCTCGATCACACCGATGATGTCCGCGCTTCGTACCGCGCTGAGTCGGTGTGAGATCAGCACGCTGGTTCGCCCGGCACGTAGCGTGCGAAGCGCGGAATGGATCTCGTACTCGGCCTCAGGGTCGAGGCCGGAACTGGGTTCGTCCAGGATGAGCACATCGCGTGGTCCACGCAGCAGACCGCGGGCGAGAGCGACCCGCTGCCACTGACCGGTGGAGAGGCTGACGCCGGACCCGAGGCTGCCCGTGTCGCCGGGGAGTCTGCGGCTCAGCATCGTGTCGTACGACTGGGGCAGTGCGCTGATCATGTCGTGCACTCCGGCCTGTCTGGCGGCCTCGGCGAGCCGGCTCCGGTCGGGCAGCGCCGTGATGTCCCCCAGTCCGATGTTCTCGGCCGCGGTCAGGTCGTACTCCATGAAGTCCTGGAAGACCGCCGACATCCGTGACCGCAGGCTCAGCGGATCCAACGTCCGTAGGTCCAGACCGTCCCAGAGGATCTGACCTCGGGTGGGGTCGTAGAAGCGGCAGAGGAGCTTGATCAGGGTGCTCTTCCCGGCGCCGTTGGGGCCCACGATGGCCGTGGTCGTGCCGTGCGGAATGACGAAGTCGAGCCCGCGTAGGACCCAGGGCAGGTCGGGCGCGTATCGGAACCAGACGTCCCGCAGCTCGATCTGGCCGCTCAGTCGGGGCGTGGCGACCGCCCTGGCGGGAATCGGCAGATCCGAGTCGTCGTGTATGACGTCGAGATAGTGCGCGAACATCAGTAGGGATTGATGCGCGAGTCCGTAGTACTGGGTGAGGAGGGCCAGCGCGGCCTGCACCCCGGCGAGCGCGGCGATGAACACCGCGATGTCACCCACCGAGATGGCGCCGGTGTGCGCGGCCCACACGGTCCACAGCAACCCGGCGCCCGCCACCGCGGCGGACAGCGCCGACAACGTCCCCTGCGTCAGAAGCTCGGATCGATCAATCTTCCTGGCACGCTGGTTGGCCGTCGTCAGGTCCGACATCATGCGTTGCCGGAAGAAACGGGAGAGGTCGAAGAGCCTGATCTCCTTGGCCGCACGGACGTCCAGGAGTAGTTGAGCGAACCACGCCTCGCGCCGCATCACCGGGCTCATCTCGGTCAACATCCCGGCCCGGCGACGGGCCAGCGCGATCTCGGCCAGCAACGCCGGCACGGCCGCCAGCACCACGGCGAGCGTGAGTGTCGGATTGAGATATAGCAGCGAGCCGAGGAAGCCGGCCAGGGTGAGGCCCCCGCGCCCAGCGTTGACGAGCCCGCTGACGACACTGCCGGGCGCGGACCTACCGGCTTCCTGTGCGAGTCGTACCCGGTCGTGGAACGACCGCTGCTCGATGCGGCCGAGCCCGACGTGCCTGGCCACCGCCGCGAAGAGCTGCTCCCTGCTCCGCAGCGCGATCCGGCGGTCCGTCTCGGCCCGGAGGTACGTGTTGACGTGCTCCACCCCGGCAAGGAGCAGCCCACTCGCGGCCAGCCCGACGACCGCCCAGACCATGTCACTCCACTCGCCTCGGCCTGCCACGGAGTCGATGACGAGTTTGGTCGTCCACGCGGCGAGCACGGGCAGGAGGGCGGCGATCAGCGCGAACACCAGGTATCCGGCCAGGAGCAGGGGGGCCGCCCGCCAGCCCAGCAGCAGCGCCTGGCCGGCATCGGACCGCCGCGACCGGGATCTCATTCGGTAGCCCTGACGAGCAGCAGCTTCTTCGCCTCTCCGGTGCCCAGGAGTTCGTCGAGGCTGGCGCCGACCGCGGTCGCCCTGCCGTCCGTCCCGACCAGGCACATGGCGGGCACGCCCTTCAACTGGAAAGCGGTGCCGAGTGTCCCGTCATGCCGCTCGACGACGACCTCCGCCGTCTTCTCCAGATCCCGCACCAGTGACTGGGTCGACTGGCTCGGGTCCGCCACCACGACCGCGATCACCTTGCCGTCGGCCCAGCCCATGGTCCGGGTCGTGAAGTCGGAGAGCTGTTCCAGGCAGGACGAACAACCAGGTGAGAAGAAGGCAACGAGCGATCCTGCGGTCAGATCACGCCGGGTCAGCATGCGACCCGACGTCGTGGGTGCTTCGAACTCGGCAATCGTTTGTCCGATGCCGAGCATTGATGGTTGCGGTGCGGCGTCGGCATCGGACAACCGCTGGCTGTGTTCGCGTAGGCGGGCCATGATGGCGACGGCCAGCAGAAAATTCACCAGGCCGAGCAGGGCGACCAAGACGACCGCGACGGTGAGATAGGTCATTGTGGGAAGCTCCAATCGCCGGTGAGCGGGGCGACGGATCGCGCCCCGCTCAGTCCACTTCTCCGGGCTAGCAGGAACCGCACTGGTAGGTGCACCACCAGCCGCTGCTGGAGTCGTAGTAGCAGCGCTGTGACCACGCTCCCGTGCAGTGATTGCAGACGTAGGCCCTTGCCCTGATCCGTGGCACCGCCAGTGACAACAGGCGGTCACCGGCCTTTTCGGCTGCGCGTAGAAGCACTTTTGCCTCCTTTTCGATAATTCGCACCGGTCGGATGATCCGGTGGTTCGACGATGCCTGGGAGTTGCATCGAGCGCGCATAGAATCTGCATAGCCGTATTCACAACATCGGAACGGGTGGCCGATGAAATTTCAAATTCTGGGACCGGTACGTGTCGCCGCCGATCGTCATTGGCTGAACATCGGGGGTAGTCGCTCCGAAGCGGTTCTTGCCGCACTGGTCATTGAGGCGGGTCGCATGGTTTCGATCGAGGAACTGGTGCGCTTTGTCTGGGACGACCCGCCAGCCACGGCCCGGCGGCAGGTGCGCAACCGGACGACCGCGTTACGTCGACTGCTCGTCGCGGCCGGGTTTCCACCCGGCGTGATCGTCGCCGAGGGGCATGGTTTCGCGTTGCACCCGGCCCGGGCCGCAGTGGACGTTGTCTCCTTTCACCATTGTCTGGATCAGGCACGGGCGCGGCGGCACGACGACACCGCCCGAGCAGTCGTGCTGCTGCGTGAGGCGTTGTCCCAATGGCACGGTCCGGCACTGGCTGGTCTGGAGGGTCAGCGGTCGCTGGCTGCCGCAGCCCGGCTCGACGAGTTGCGGCGGTCGGCGTGGGAACAGTGCTTCGATCTCGAATTACGGCATGGGCGCCACCACGAGGTGCTGGCCGAGCTTGCGGACGTCGTGGGACGCTATCCGGCTCACGAACCGTTCGTCGCTCAGCTCATGCTGGCGCTGTACCGCAGTGGCAGGCAGGTCGACGCGTTGCGGCGGTATGCCGATTCCTGCCGGTACCTGGCCGATGAATTCGGAGTGGATCCCGGGTCGGAGCTGCGCGATTGTTTCGAGCGGATCCTCCGGAACGATCCGTCGTTGCTTCAGCAGGATCCGGACGTCGAGATTCGGCCCGGGCCCGACCCGCGCGACCAAATCGTGACCGCGGCTGCGGACCCGGGCGACCAGCCGGCTGCATTGATCGTTCCGCATCAGCTTCCGGCCCGGCCTCGGCTGTTCACCGGGCGCTCGGATGAGATCGCTTACCTGGACGCGGCGGCTCGGGACGTGGACGACCGGTCGAGGACGGTGGTGGTGTCAGCCATCGGGGGCGCGGGTGGGACCGGCAAGACCTGCCTTGCCCTGCACTGGGCCAACGCGAATCTCGACCTCTTTCCCGATGGCCAGCTCTACGCCGACCTGCGCGGATTCGGCCCGGATGCCGAGCCGGCGTCGCCGGCCACGCTGGTACGCACCTTCCTCGAGGCCTTCGGCGTCAACGCGAACAATCTGCCGGCCGACGAGGACGGCCAGGCAGCGCTGTACCGCAGCCTGGCGGCCGGTCGGCGCATGCTGATCATGCTGGACAACGCCCGGAACAGCGCGCAGGTCGAGCCGTTGATACCCGGCGGCTCGACCTGCACCGTGCTGGTGACCAGCCGGAACCAACTCGCCGGTCTGGCGGTGACCCAAGGAGCCCACCGGCTGGTTCTCGACGTCATGCCCGAATCGGAGGCGTGGGATCTGCTGACGGACCACCTTGGACAGGAGCGGTTGGCGGGGGAGTTCTGGGCGGCCGCAGCGATAGTCGACTACTGTGCCGGTCTGCCCCTGGCTCTGGGCATCGCCGCGGCGCGTGCGGCCGTCCAGACACACCTTCCGCTGCGCTCCCTGGCTCAGGAGCTTCGGGACACGACCGCCCGACTGGACGCGTTCGACGCGGGAGATCTCAAGGTCAATCTGAGGGCGGTCTTGTCCTGGTCCTACCAGGCGCTGTCCGCGGATGAGGCGGAGGTATTCGGGCTGCTCGGCCTGGTCTCGTCCGGGGACATCGGCCTGCCGGCGGCGGCGAGCCTCACCGCGAGGCCGATGCCGAGGGTCCGCGAGCTGCTGCGTCGGCTGACCGCGGCGTCACTGGTTTCGCAGCCGCTGCCGGGGCGTTACCGCCTGCATGACCTGGTGCGGCTGTACGCCGCGGAGCAGGTGAACCGGCGTGGCCCGGCGGTTCGGCAGGCCGCGCTGCGGCGGCTGATCGACTACTACCTGCACACCGCCTACGCCGCGGATCGTGCCCTGGATCCCCGGCGACCACCCGTCGAACTCGATCCGTCCGCGCCGGGATGTGTTCCCCACCGGGCACCGGACGCCGCTGAGGCGATGACCTGGTTCGACCTGGAGCACTCCCATCTCATCGAGGCGCAACGGCTGGCCGTGGCACACGGCTGGCACCGGTCGGTCTGGCAGTTGGCGCGGACCCTGGTGACCTTCCACGCCCGACGGCGACACCCGAGCGCAGTCGTGGTCTGGCGGGCAGGGGCTGCCGCCGCGGACCGGGAGGGCGAACCGGAGGTGCGGGCCATGGCGTACAGGTTCCTCGGTCAGGCCTGTAGCCTCAGCCAACTCGGTGAGTCGTTCGACCATCTGCGTACGGCGCTGCGCTGGGCCGAGCGGGTGGGAGACACCGCGGAACAGGCCCGGGCACACTACGCCCTCAATGTGAGTTGGTACCGCCGTGGTGAGCTGCGGTATGCCCTGAAGCACGCGGATCAGGCACTGAGGCTCTTCCAGCAATTGGGCGAACCGGTGGAGGAAGCCCGCGCCCTCAACGCGATCGGTTGGCTCCACGCCCATCTCGGCCAGTTCGAGGAGGGGCAGGAGGTGTGTGAGCGCGCGTTGGAGCTGATCCGACGACACCACCATCCGGATGTCGAGGCCGACACCGTGCACACCATGGGATACCTCGCTCAACACACGGGACGGCACACCGAAGCGCTGGCTCGTTTCGGCCAGGCCTTAGAGATGTACCAGCGGGTAGACAGCACCCGTGGCGAAGTCGACTCACTCACCAGCCTGGGTGAGGTGTACACCAGCATCGGTAGACATGCCGAGGCCCGGGAGGTGATGCGGCGGAGGATGGATCTGCTCCACGCGCAGCATCGCTTCGTGGAGGCGGCGGGGCTCCAGGACCGGATCGCCGACAGTGGCTCTGGATGACAGCAGGGCTGTGGGGCTGGGGTTGATGTGAGGATGGCGACGTGATGAGCATCGGCCCGTTGACACACCTCGACCGTGGCGAGTGGGAAACGTTGACCCGGAGTTTCCACGCGCACTGGGCTGGCCGGCCGGGTCGGCCCGCGACCGAGGTCGACGACGATGGCTACGAACGGACCTGGCAACGCCTGGTGGACGGTGGGCAGATCCGGGGCATCGGCGCACGGCTCGACGGCACGATGGTCGGCATCGCGCATTACCTGTTCCACGCAAGCGTCTGGGGCGCCGGGAGGTGCTACCTGGCCGAACTGTTCGTCACGCCCGAGGTACGACGGCGGGGCATTGCCACCGCAATGATCGAATGGGTGGCGCAGGATGCCGACAAGCACGGATCCCCACGCCTGTATTGGAACACCGAGGTCGATGCCGAGGCCCGAGCTCTGTACGACAAGATCGCGGTCTACCGGGGCTACGTCGTGTACAACTACTCACCGTCGGCCACTTAAGGCCAGGTCAGTACGCCGATCGCGTGATGCCGCGCCCTCGTGGGCGTTCACGCGTCAACGGACGACGAGCGCGTCGCCCATGCGGTAAGCCTCTTCGGCGCGGTCGATGTGCTGGCCGTCGTCGAACGCGGTGCTGGCTATCCGGAATCGTGACGGCTCGGCGATCTCCGCACTGGCGAGAGCCCACGGTCCTTCGCGGTCTTCGCCCGGCACCGCGGCGAGGAGGACGACGCCGCCGTGCTGAGGGACGTCGTGGTCGGCGTGGGGCTCGTCGTACCGTGCGTGACGCAGCACGACCGGGCCGGAGCGGATCGTCTCAGGCGGCACCCCGGGGGGTACGTGACGCCACCGTCGAGCAAGCTCCGCGAAGGCGGCCTGCCGGTCGGCGCCCCGACGCGTGCTCGCGGCGAGAATGGCGCTGCCCGCGTCGGCCGCGATGCGGCAGATGTCGAGGATCGGCACGCCGGCGGCCCGCTTCGGATAGTGGTGGACGAGCCGAGCGTGGTTCAGCAACATGACGAGCGCTTGGGCGGCGGCCTGTTGCGGTGCTGTGAGGGTCGTCGTCTGTACCGGCTTTCGTCGGTGCGGCCGTGTGTGCGGGGTGACGAGGTCGGCCGCCCGGCCGGCCGTCGACTCGTACCATCGTGGGTCGTCGGGCCAGACGGAAGCCTCGGTCGCCCGCAGGCGACCGGTGCGCCCGATCGTCACCCCCGGCCCGGCGTCGGTGTGGCTCAGGGCAATCCCGACCCGGTCCTCGGCGTCGAACCGCAGATCGGTGACCCCGTCGAAGGTGAACCTCAGCGGCGCGGCCGGCCAGGGCTTCTGGGACCCGTCCCGCGAGACGCGTCCGGTAGCGGGGGTGAACCGTCGTGGAGTGGCCAGGGTGAGCTGTACCCGCAATCCCGCATCCGAAGGTCGGGCCGTGAGTGAGCGCACGCTGCCGGCGGCGAGGTCGTAGTCGCGGGCGAGCGCGTCGACGATTTCCTCGGTCAGCCGGAAGACGCCCGGGAAGACGCGCCCCAGGTAGTCCCGATGGACGGAACGGTCCGGCTGTGCGGTGGGGAGCACGCCGTCCAGGCTCGGGTCCAGGTCGACCATCAGCCTGCGTCGGTCGGCACCGAGGTCGGCCATCCACCGTAGGCCGGCGCGCGCTCGTCTGGATCGAAAAGGCCTCGGAGCGCATGCCGCGACCACCAGAGGTACGGCGTTGTTGTCCCAGATATCGGCGATGCGTCCGATCCGAGCCGCGTCGAAGCCCCGGGCGTCCGTGGCCAGGGCGGTGATCTCGCGGATGGAGCGGTCGAGCAGTCCGGCGAAGGCTTCCAGCGGCGAACTCACGGCCGCGAGTATCGCACCCGCGACCATGGGGCACGGCACAATCCGGTGGCCGAGGTCGCTGCGGATCGGCCACCCGCGGGGATCAGCCACCCGGGCAGCCGGCCATTATGGCCTGGACGTCTGCCTGGCTGGACGCCCGTGCGAGCGCCCGTGCGTCGTCGATCAGCCCCGGCCAGTGGTCCACCAGGTTCCCGTTCCACTGGGCCGCGCCGATCCTGGTCATGCCGACGGCGTCCCAGCTGGCGCTGACCGCCGTCGCCGTCGACGGCACGCCGTTGACGTAGAGCCGCATCTCGTGTGCGGTCGCGTCGTAGACGCCGGCCAGATGGGTCCAGACTCCCGAGCGGGCGGGACCGGTCGAGAACGCGACGACGTCCTCGGGGTTCGCCGAGTCGGCGGTGGGCAGGATGAACCACCACTTGTTGAGCCTCACGTTGTAACCGAGGTAGAAGCTGCTGGCGAGCAGGCCGTCCTGACTCATGGCGGCGAAGTCACCACCCCGGCCGTCGAGGCGGACCCAGGCCGCCACGGTGAAGCTTTGATCGGTGCGCAGGACCGGGCCGGGCGCGGTGGCCCCACCGGTCTGCCCGTCCAACTGGAGCGCGTTGGCGCACCGCCCGGTCGTCCAGCTCGCACCGCCGACGAGAGCGAGTGGGAAACCGTTGCCGGAGTCGTCGGAGGCGTTGACGCCGGTGCCGGCGTTCAGCGACCACCAGGCGCCGGGCCCCAGGATGGTGGCGTCCAACAGGTCCCGAATCTCCTCGGCCGCCGAGGTCCGGTCGATGATGCGGACCTCGTCGACCGCGCCCGGCAACCAGTTGACCGGCCCACCGCCAGCCATGGCGCGGCCGATGACGGCCGGTCCGGTGGCGGTCCAGGTGCTGGTGTGTGTGACGGTGCCGACGAGCTCGCCGTTGACGTACAGCTTGATCTCGTGTTTGAGGCCGTCGTAGGTGGCAGCCAGGTGGGTCCAGGTCTGCGCCACCGGTGACTGGGTCGACCGGACGACGGTGCTGCCGCCGGGCCGGGTCGGACCGTCCTCCTTGCTCATGGCGAATTCCCAGCGTTGCGAGGTGGCGTCATAGCCCAGGCTGAACCCGCTTGCTGTCTCGCCGTCCTGGCTGACGGCGGCGGCCGGACGATCCAGGCGGTCGAGCTTGACCCAGGCCGCGACGGTGAAGCCGGTGTTGGTTCGGGCGACCGGTCCGGCGGTCCAGGCGGCCGCGCCGGCGGTACCGGGGAACGCCAGGGCGCTGCCCCGTTTGCCGGCCCTGGTGCTCACGCCGGACGCGACGAAGAGGGTGTGCCCGTTGCCGGTGGTGTCCCTGCGGGTGGCGCCCGCCGCGATGTCGTCCAGATCCCATGTTGCCCGGGCACCGTACGGGACGTCACTGGCCATCCACTCCCGAACCTGGTCGGCGCCGGTGGCGACGCCGACGGCGTGCACCTCGTCGAGGGCGCCCGGCCAGTACACGTCCTGGCCACCGAGTCGACCCCGACCCAGGGCGAAGGATCCACGGGCGTCCCAGGTGGCTTCGTGCCCGGCCGTGGCCGCCAGTCGGCCGTTGACGTAGAGGGACAGTTGGCGCCGGTCGTGGTCGTACACCCCGGCGAGGTGAAGCCACACGCCGAGTTGCGGGGGCACCCGGTACGCGGCGACGTCGGACGGGACCGTGTCGGCCGCGCTGTCGGCGCGTTTCCTGCCGAAGACCCAACCCACGCCGGCCCGGTAGCCGAGGACGAATCCGCTGTCGGCCTGACCGTCCTGGCTGACCGCTACGGCGGTGGCGTCCCGGTCCAGGCGCACCCAGGCGGCGACGCTGAAGCTGGCGTCGGTGTGCACGACCGGGTTCGCCGTGTACGCCTGCGCGGCGACGCCGTCGAGGGTCAGCGCGTCGGTGCCCTGCCTCCGGGTGGTCCAGCCGGTGGCGCCGATCCGGGCGAGGGTGTGCTGGCCGCTGGTGGCGTCGCTGTCGGTGCCGTCCAGCGGCCACCAGGCGGTCGGACCCCACCGGCCGAAGGCGCCAGTGATCTCGGCGACCCGACGGCTGGACGCGGCGTACGGATAGACGTGCAGTTCGTCGAGGAGGCCCTGCCAACGCGACGGTGTGAATCCGTACCAGTTGCGGTAGCCGACGACGAACGGCCCGGCGGCGTCCCAGGTGCTGCGGTGGGGCGCCTGCCCGGCGAGCCGTCCGTCGACGTAGATGCGCAGTTCACCGGCCTCGTGGTCGTAGACGCCGGCGAGGTGGGTCCAGACGGCGACCTGTGCCAGCGTGTTGGACAGCGCGACGTCCTCGGTGCCGGCCTCGGTGTCGCTGGTACGCATGACGAAGGCCCACCGGTTGGTCACGTCGTAGCGCAGCTCCATGCCGGCGAAATTCACCCCGGACTGGCTGACCGCGACCCGCCAGTCGGCGGACGCGTCGAGCCGGACCCAGGCGGTGACGGTGAAGCTCGTGTTGGTGTGCACGACCGGCCCCGGCGTCTGTCCGCCGGTGCCGTCGGCACCGTCCAACGCGATGGCGTCGCCGCCGGACTGGCCCTCCCGCCAGGAGTAGCCGCCGCGCAGGGTGATGGGGTTGGCGGTACGGGTGTCGGCCAGGACGCCGGTGTCGGTGCGGTCCACCGGCCAGCCCGCAGCCTCGACGGGCAGGCCGGTCGCGAGCACCGAGAAGTCGGTGTACTGACTCCGGTTGCCGGCCCGGTCCACCCCGTAGACCCGCAGGGTGTCCAGGGTCTTGACCGGGGTGACGGTGATCGTCGCCTGACCGTCGACGGCGGGCACGGTGGTGGCCGACCTGTCCTTGAGGGCGTAGGCGAGGGCGACGACGTCCGGCATGGCCCGGGCGTCGAGGCGGAACTGTGCGGGCTGGTCGACCTTGAACGTCGTGGGGCAGGCACCGACGCAGACCCGGGTCACGGTCGGCTTGCCGGTCGGTGCGGTGGTGTCCACGACGAACCGGCACCACGGGCTGGCCGGACCGACGTCCACCACCCCTTCGAACTCGTTGTTGTAGGCCGACGCCCGCCACTCGTAGACACGATCCTGTTCGAGCGCGGTCGACACGGGTACGGCCACCTCCTGTCCGGAGGCGTGGGCGTCCGAGTCGGCAGAGGAGATCGAGGATGAGCCGGCCTCGCGCCATTCGAACCGGGTGAAGATCGTCTGGCCGGCGTCGGCGTCGAAGAGCCGGACCCGGAACTCCGGTCGGGCGGTGTCCACGTAGACCGGGGTGGTGGCCGAGCAGCCGGTGACGCGGGCGGTGCTGACCTGGGTGGGCGCCGCCGGCAGACTGTTGTACCAGACGTCGACGAACGGGTCGTTGTCGAACACCTTGCCGCCGTTCCCACCGCTCGACTCGTCCGACGCGATGGCGAGGGTGACCTGTGGCAGGTGTGCGGCAGCCGCCTCGGTGACCAACGGATGGAGATCGAACTCGACCGTCTCCAGCGTCTCGCAGTCCCCGGAGGGTGTCTTGACGGAACCGAGGTTGCGCAGCAACGCCGGCTTGGCGTCCCAGCTCCCGGTCGCCGCGATTGGTGCGCTGGTCCAGAGGAACACCGGCTCCGGGCTGCACGAGTAGCGCCACTTCTCCTTGAGCGTGAAGATCGCTTTCTTGATCTGCTTGTCGGCCAGGTAGCCGGTGTCCAGTTGGAAGTACGACCGGAACCGGTCCGTCGTCGAGTCCTCCGGATCACGGCCGACCCGGGCGTCGTAGGCGGAGTCCCACCAGCCGTAGTACGAGAGGTCCTGCTCCACCATGAGCCAGTGCTGCCGGTCGGCCGACTGCGGCGGGTCGAGATACACCGGGAAGGTGGTCCGGGGGTCGGTCAGCAGGCGTCGGTCGGGCACGATGGTGAGGGAGTCCCGCTCGACGCGCAGACCCATCCGGGCCCGCCGGTCACCGGGTGCCGGCTCCCGCTCGCGGGACACCACCGGTTCGGCCCGCCCGGCCCGCCCGGACACCCCGGTCGTGGCGGCTCGCCGCCGGGCACCGGAGGAGTCCCACATCCAGGCGGTTCCGAAGGTGACCGCGGGCGTACCGTCGGCGGTCACCGCCACGGCCGTGCCGGCCGGATCGGTGCGGACGGTGAGGCCGGCGGTCCGCAACCCGAACCGGATCAGCGCCAACTCCGGTCGCCGGGCCGCCTCCGCCGTACGGACCACGAGTACCTCGGAGAAGCCGGCGGCGGTGGCGTGCATCAGCAGGTCCACGCCGGGGATGACGTCCGGGTAGCGGGCGGTGTCGGCGGTGAGCACCGGACGGGGCAGCGGCTGGGGCCAGCTCAGCGCCAACTCCGCCCCGGTGGCGGTGCGCAGCACGGCGAGGTCCCCGGTACCCCCGCCGGACAGGGTCAGGTCGACGGTGGTGGCCCGGGGCGCCACCCGTCCGTCGGGTCGCCGGCCCAGGGTGGTGTCGATCGGCACCCACCCCGCTCCGGTGCGGGCGCGCACCGGGCGGGCGTGGATGCGGGCCGAGTAGGTGCCGTCGGGGTGGGCGAAGACCTCCCGGTTCGTCGAGCCCGACGCCGTGTCCTCGACCGGCCGCCCGGTCTGCCGGGCCCGGGCCAGGGCCGAGAGGTCCTGCCCGACGCCGGGCGGCTCCGGAGGCCGGGACCGCGTCGTGGTCGAACCCGACGGGACCACCAGCAGCGCCGCCCCCATCAGGGCCGCAGCCGCGGCGTACGCCAGTCGTCCCATCGTGTTCTCCCGTTCTGCGGTTCCCGGTCGGAGCGTCCGGGGTGGTCAGCCGAGGTAGTAGACGCCGCCGCTCGACGGCCAGCCACCGGCGGAGCGCACCGTGCCACCGCCCGTGCCGCCGCCCGTGCCACCGTGCAGGAACCGCTGGATGTCGATGCTGTTGCGCGGCGGGCCACCGTCCGGTTCGTCGTCGTAGATCTCGGTCCGTACGTTCTCGTAGGGCCGCGGGCTGAGGCAGTCGTTCCAGCCCACGCAGTCGCGCTCCTGCCACTGGTAGACCACCCGGGGCGCCGGGTCCGGCCGTTGGGCGCAGGCGATCGCCGGCGCCGGATCACCGCTGTCGCAGGCGCTCCACCGGCTCTCCCGGATGTCCCGGCCGTAGTTGCGGGGATAGACCTCGAAGATCGGCAGGTCGATCACCCACGAGTCGGACTCCCGCACCGGTTCAGGCCCGTTGATCACCCCGGTGACGGAGCAGGTCCCGCCCTGGCACTGTGGCCTCGGCACGGGCTTGCCGGTGCTCGACTGCGATGCCACCCGGACCGGGTCAGCGACGCCCAGTCGCTTGAACAGGCTGTCGTACGGTTCCGGGATCCGGACCCGGCGACCGTCCGGGTCGGTGAAGGTGGTCGGATTGTTGTTCGCGTACGCGTACCCGTTGACCTGCTGTGAGTCCTGGTGGTCGACCACCGGGTCGGCGGCGTCGAACCGACCGGTCCCGGGGTCGTAGTCGCGTGCGCCGAGGTGGGTCAGGCCGGTGAGCGGGTCGACGCCGCCGTCGAGGAAGCCCCGGCCGCCCGGCCAGTTCACCGGGCCACCGCGCGGGTCGCCGAACGGCAGCGTGTGACGGCGGGTCACCTGCTGCGTCGCCGCGTCGACCGCGAGTACGGCGGTGCCGCGCTGATCCGGTATCAGCCGCGTGACGCCGCCCTTGACCCGCAGCGCGATGGTCTCCCCGTCGTGCCGGTAGTAGCGGTTCCCGGTCGTCGCCGCGCCGGAGCGGCGCAACTCGGTGTCGCCGAGATAGAGGGTGCTACCGCCCGCATCCCGGCGGATCAGCCGGTTGCCGTCCGCGTCGTAGATGTACGAGGTGGTCTGCCCGTTCGTGGTCACCGACGCGACGCGACCCTCCACGTCCCAGGTCAGTGACTGACCGGGCCGGCCGGTGGCGTTGCCGGCGGCGTCGTAGCCGTACCCGTCGGAGCGGTTGCCCGTCGGGCCGGTCGTATCGACGGTCCGTACGGTGTGCGGCTGCGCCCCACCCGGCGCGGGGTAGGTGTAGGTGCGGGTGACGTCGCCCCCCGCGGCGTGCCGCACGTCCCTGGTCCGGTTGCCGGTCGGGTCGTAGGCGTAGGACTGCCAGTAGGGCGCCGGGCCGGCCAGGTCACCGGTCGCCGGGTCGGCGGTGCAGTCTCCGGAACCCGCCCACGCCTCGGTCAACCGGCGCAACCGGTCGTAGCGGAAGCACTGGTCATCGCCGGTGGCCAGATCCGCTGCCCGGGTCAGGTCGCCCGCCGGGTCGTACTCGTGCACCGTGGCGGCCAGCAGGTCCTCGCCCAGCACCACAGTGGACTGGGTGAGGGCCCGGGTGCCGTCCTGGTAGCCGAAGCCGCGCACCACCTGCTGACCCGCCGGGCCGAGCGTCGACTCCTCGGGCTCGCCGAGGTTGGTGTAGCTGGTGCCGGCCACGTAGCTGTCCAGCGGCGAGGTCAGGCTCGTCGGGAAGCCCAGGCTGTCGTAGCCGTGGCGCAGGGTCTCGGCCGGCAGGTCCCCTGCGGCCGGCAATCCGGTCGAGGTGACCTGGTCGCCCTCGTTGTAGGTGTAGGTGGTGGGGTAGGTGCCGGCCAGCCCGGTCTCCGTGGCGGGGACCACCACCGCGGTCGCGGTCCGTCGGCCCCGCAGGTCGTACTCGACAACCCGGGTTTCGTACCGCTGACCGGCCACGTAGCGGACCGCCGAGGCCGGCAGTCCCTTGCCGAGCGTCGCGGTGTCGTACGTCCACTCGGCCAGCTGGGGGCCGTCGGTCGAACCGGCGTACGCGCCGGTGCGGCGACCCAACGGGTCGTAGCGGTACGCCACCGTCTGGCCCCGACCGTCGCGGACGCTGGTCACCTGACCCCGCGCGTCGTAACCGGTGAGCGTCGTACCGGTGTCCGGGGCCTCCTCCCGCACCCGCCGGCCGCTCAGGTCGTAGCCGTAGCGCCACACGTTGCCGACCGGATCGGTGACCGTCGCCAGTTGGCCGCCCTTGGCGTACGTGTAGAGGGTCTCGGCGAAACCGCCGGTCGGGGTCGGCCCGGCGTACTGCCGCAGTGCCGACCGCCGGCCGTGGGCGTCGAGGATCTCGGTGGTGGCGGTACCACCGGCCGGCGGTGTGGTGGAGATCCGGTCCCCGCCGTACGCCGTCGTGGTGCGCCACCGGTCCGGGTCCTCGCCGAGGACCTGGAGCGCCGTGGAGGTCCGCCGGTCCGCGCCGTCGTAGCCGTACACCGTCTGCGCCGTCACCAGTTGCGGATCGGGTGCCAGCGCTCCGTTGACGGCGCCGGGGTCGTGCCGGGGTCCGACGACGACGGCGACCCGACCGTGCGGGTCGTACTGGGTGTCGGTGACGATCCGTCCGCCCCGGGGCGAGTCCCGCTGCGTCTGGCGTTGCCGCAGGAGCCCGTCGAAGAGCTCATAGCTGTTCTGGTAGCTCGACCCGGCGAGCAGGGTACGGGTCAGCACGGCGCTCGGCCCGTCGCTGCGCAGCGTGTAGCTGAACTCGACGTTCGCCGGCGCGCTCACCGACCGTCCCGGCCGCCACACCCGCGTGATCCGGCCCAGTGGGTCGTACGCCCGGGTGGTGGTGCCCCCGTTGGTGTCGGTCGTGCTGGCCTGCACACCGCGCAGCGGCTCGTACTCCGTCGTGGTCGTGAAGCCGAGGGCGTCGGTGACCACCGTACGGGTCAACGGTCCGCCTTCGGACGGGGTGTACGTCGTGCGGGTGGGTTCGTCCAGCGCGTCGTACACCAGCTTGGGTCGACCATGCTGGTCGAGCGTGCGCCGGCTGGTCGTGACGTACGTGGGACCCCCGGCCCCGGTCTGCGCCTCCTCGACCCGCGTGACGTCACCCGCGCTCGGCGGGGCGCCCCACGTCGTGTTGCCGTCGTGGTAGTAGCGCTTCTCGGCGACCAGGTCGGCCGGGTATGGCGCCGCCGCGTCGCAGGCCACGCCGAGGGTCAGCTCCCGCTTGACCGCGCTGACCACCCACTCGGTGGTGTTCTCGGCGTACTCGACCCGGGAGCAGGTGTCGTCGCCCGGCTCCGCCACGTCACCCCGGTCGTGCGTCTCTTTCAGGCGGCCCCGGGCGTCGTACGTGTAGGCCCGCTCGGTGGTTCGGACACCGCCGCCGGCCAGTGCCGTCTCGACGCGTTCCCATTCCAGGTCGGTCAGGTGGGCCTCCAGCGTTCCGCCGGTCCCGCCGACGCGGGGACGCTGGGCGGTGAGCCCGAGGTCGCGCGGCTTGGCGACGGTACGGCTGACGAGCGCACCACCGTCGCCGTCGAAGACGGTGACGGACCGGTTGAAGCCCCGCCACATCGGTAGGTCCGGCTCACCATCGACACCCACCTGATCGGGCTGGCCGGTGCGGTTGACGTCGCCGTCCATGCCCCGCATGAACAGGTGCTCGGTCAGCGTGCGCCGACCCCCCGCCGCGCCGGTGCGGACCTTCACCCGCTGGTAGCCGCGCCACTGTCCCCAGCTCTTGCGTCCGGCCGGCACCAGTTCGGCGTCGTCGTGATGCCAGCCGGACCCGCCGAACACGTACTCGTAGGAGGTGGTCTTCGGAGGGTTGCCGCCGACCAGGTCGGACTCGGTCACCTGACTCACGACGTACTTGTGGAACCAGTCCTCGGTCGGCGTGGTCCCCCAGATCGCCGGGAAGCACCGCTTCTCGTTGCTGTCGACGGCGGGCACGGTCCCGGCCCGACACTCGGTCGGCTGGTACGCGACCTGGATCAGCCCGCCGGTCTCGGTGTAGATGGAACTGATCCGCCGCTTGTACATGGCCGGTCGGGTGTCGGCCCGGTCCACCCGGTTCTCCGCCGGCTGCCCGTCGAAGGTCACCGCCGGCAGGGTGGCGGTCCCGCCGACCAGACCCGCCCGGGTGATCGAGTCGAGCCACAGCGCCGCCGGCTGCCGGTCCGCCGGCACCGGGTACGACTGGCCGAAGGTCCAGGAGTCCACGTCCCGGGCCGCGCCACCGGTGACCACCTGAGTCGTAATCTTCGAGAGTCGCCTGGTGGACCAGAACGTCGGTGACAGCACCGGGCACCCGGTCACGTCGCACCACTGGTCCCACGGCGTGTCCGGCCAGTTCTGCGGCTGGGAACGGACGCAACTGGTGCCCGGAACACACCGGTCGGCCGGAGTGAAGACCACCCGGGCCGCGGGCTGCGCGGTGTAGACGGAACCGATCCGCTGCCCGTAGTCGATCCGGGTCGGTTGCCCGCCCCGCACGTACGGGGTGGGCAGGTCCGTCCGCCCCGCGCGGCCGTAGTGGTTGGTCTCCGGGGCGTACCAGTACGACATCACGTCGTTGTGCCGGTCCACGACGAAGTCCAGGTTCCACCGGTACGCCTGCTGGCACCAGGACGCCTCGAAGGTGGCGCCGTGACAGGGCTCGCCGGTGCCGTTGCCAAAGACGGGGACGGTCCAGGTGGACCCGGTGGTCGGGCTGCTCGCGCTGCCCTCCGGAAGCCGCTCCCGACCGAAGTAGTACAGGGTGCCCTCGGGTGAGGCCAGCCGCCAGTACTCGCCGTCGCGGGCGCCGTTCGGCGCTCCTTTGAGTCGATCGACCCGCCAGCCGTCGTCCTGCTCAGCCCGCCACAGGTCTTTGCCCGCGTCGTAGACCAGCTCACTGGTGAGGCCCGGCAGCACCACCGTGGCGTTGTCCGTCGCCCAGCACAGGTCGCCGCTGGTCGTGGGCCCGCCGTCGTCGCCGCACCGGACGTACGACCGTTCGATGAAGCCGGGCTGGTAGTCGAACCCCTCACCGAGCCAGGACGGCTGGTTGTTGGTGGACGCGACCCGCCCGTCGACCGAACCCGACGAGTAACGCAACGCGATCTCCGGCGTCGGGCCGGGCACGTTCGGCGTGCTCACCGGATAGGACCAGCTGAAGTCGCCGCTCTGCAGGCCCACCTGCCAGGTCGCGGACGGGGCCAGCGAGGTGGGGCGGAAGCTGCCGGCGCTGCCTTCGGGGGCGGCGGTCACGGCGTAGAGTCCGTCGCCGACCTCGGCGCGCAGCAGGCCGCTGTCGACCGCGTTGCGGCTCGGCACCGCCGTGCCGGTCCGGCACCCTTCGCGGCCGGGGTCGTCAACGCGCAGTCGGGCAGCCGGACCAGCCCGAGGCGGCTGGCGTAGTCACCGCCGTACGCCTGCCGAAAGCCCGAGTAGTCGACCTCGACCGTGGTCTGCCGGGCCACCTTGTCGGTGTGGCCGATCCGCAGCACCATCCCCCGCGCGCCGACCCGGGCGGTGGTGGCGCGGTCGAGAACCTCCACCCGCGCCGTGCCCGGGTCGGTGGCCGCCCCGGCGACCACCGTCGACGCGCCCACCTTCACCGGCAGCGCGCCGGCCCGCACCAACGCCGACGCGTCGTCGCGCGCCAGCCCGCCGACCTCGCGCGGCACCGGCACCTCGGCGATGCCGGCCGCCGGCCAGACCACCTCGGGCGCCTTACGCAGGGCGACCTTCGCCTCCGGGTCCGCCCCGCGCGGCCGGGCCGGCACCCGCTGCGCCGGCTTCCCCGACCAACCTTTGCCCTCCGCCGGCCCAGCGGCCGGAGCGGCCAGCCCCGGCGGCGCCGAGGCCACCACCGTCGCGACGACCACCGCCACAACCAACAACGAATTTCGTACGCGCATGAGGTTCTCCCCACTGACAGTGGTAGCTGAGGTGGCTTAACAGTTCTCGGCTATCGGCGGGCTCGTCCTATTCGGTCTCGATCTCGGCAGACCATCCCCAGCCGATTCCCATCTCGAAGCCCCACCAGCGCCCACCCTTCGAGTCACCTCCAGTGCTGAGGCAACCACCGACTCCTCGGTAGAAACAGCCGCCGTAGGTGGATTCGCGATCCTGAGCGGTTTGACCACCTACGCTCAAAGACCCCATGAAGCCGGGTTTGAGTGCGGTTTTGTTCAGCTTGATGTCCTGCTTTCCGATGCCGGCCTCGCCGCCGAACTTGAAGTGGTTTCCGGACTTGTCGTTCTCCACCTCGGCGCAAAGTATGACGCAGCCCTTCGCCTTGCCGTAACTGTTCGCAATCGCTTTGGTCTTCGGCGGCGGTTGAGATTTGATGTAGGCGCATTGTTTCGAACTCAGGCCCATTCCTCGACATATTCCGTACGCCTCGCCCTTCTTTCTTTCCCAGACAGGGTCCGTCTTTCGAGACCGCTTGTCGCGGGCGTCCAGTTGGGCGTCCTTGTCCAGCAGGCGGTCGCGGGCGGACTTCGGCGCCTTCGCCTTCTTCGGCTTGACCTTGCCGCGCTTGTCGCGATCGTCGAGTTGCTTGTCCTTGGCCAGCAGTCGGTCCCGCGCCGACTTCGGCCCGGCCGCCGGCCGGCGCACGGCCTTGGCCTTGGGCTTCGGCTTGGGCTTGGGCTTCTTGACGTACTTCTTGCCGTTGTAGCGGTGCGTCTTGTTGAACTGGGTGCAGCCCTTACCGGTGCCGCAGTCGGGTCGCAGCCCATCCGGGTCGGAGTAGGTGACCGGGCTGTTGTTCGCGTACGCGTAGCCCTGCATCTGCTGCGGGTCGGACTCGTCGATCACCGGATCGACGGAGAGGAACCGGCCGGTCTCCTGGTCGTACTCGCGGGCGCCGATCCGCACCAGGCCGACCCCGGCGTCCACGGTGCCGCCGACGAAGCCCCGCTGACCGGGCCAGGTGCTCGCCGCGGCGCCACGGCTTCCGCCGTACGGCAGGCTGTAGCGCCGGGTCGGGGTCAGGGTGACCGCGTCCACCGCCACCCCGGCGGTGCCGTTGTGGTCGTCCACCAACCAGCTGAGCCGGTTGTCCGCGGTCCGTACGGCGATCACGTCGCCGTCCTGGCCGTAGTAGCGGGTGCCGAGGGCGCCGCCACCGGCCGCCGGGCGGAACAGCTCGGCGTTGCCCAGGAAGTACGTGGTGCCGGTGGCGTCGCGGCGCAGCACCCGGTTGCCGTCGGCGTCGTACCCGAAGGAGGTTGTCCGGCCGCCCTCGGCGATCGCCGTCAGGTTGCCCTCGGTGTCCCAGGTCAGGGTCTGGTCCTTGCCGGCCACCGCCCGGGTGGTGGTGTTGCCGTCCGGGTCGTAGCCGAAGGTGTCGGTCCGGTTGCCGGCCGGCCCGGTGGTGGTGACCGACCGCAGGGTGTGCGGCTGGGCGGTGCCGGCGGCCGGATAGTCGTACGTCCGGCGGGTGTCGCCGACGGCGTCGTGGCGGACCTCCTCGGTGCGGTTGCCGACCTTGTCGAACCGGTACGACTGCCAGTAGGCGGCCGGCCCGCCGAGGACGGAGAGGCTGGGGTCGGCGGCGCACTCGTCGGTGGCGGTCCAGGCCTCGGTGAGCCGGCGCAGGTAGTCGGTGCGGAAGCACTGGGTGTCGCCGACCGCGGCGTCGGCGATGGAGGTGACGTTGCCGGCGTCGTCGTAGCGGTAGCTGACGTCGCTGACCATGGCGGCGTCCTCGGTGCTCACGCCGATTGCCTGCGCGGTGCTCAGCCGGCGGCTGCCGGTCTCGTAGCCGAAGGTCCGCAGCAGCACCGCCTCCGGGCCGCCGAGCTGGTACGACTCGACGTCACCCAGCGGGTCGTACGCGGTGTCGTTGACGTAGGTGACGCTGCCGCCGGACGCGGTTCGCGAGGTCATCGTGGCCGGCAGACCGAGGGAGTTGTAGGTGTAGGTGACCGTCTCGCCACCGAGGCTGCCGACGGCCGGCAGGCTGGCGGAGGTGACCGCCCCCGCCGCGTTGTAACTGAACGTGCTGGCGTACCGCTCGGTCTGCCCGGCCGTGGCGGCCGGGACCGTGACGGCGGTTCCGGTCGGCCGACCCGCCGGGTCGTAGCCCAGGGTCTCCGACCGGTACGTGTCGCCGCCCGCGTACCGGGTGGCCGCGGTGGGCAACCCGATACCGCCGGGCAGCGTGTCGTAGGTCCAGTCGGCCAGCTTCGTGCCGTCCGGGGAACCGTCGTACCGGCCGGTGGGGCGGCCGAGCAGGTCGTAGGTGCTGGCGACGGTGTGCCCGCGGGCGTCGGTGGCGCTGGTCAGCTGGTCCTCGTCGTCGAAGCGGGAGGTCGAGGTACCGGTATCCGGGTCCTCGGTGTGGATCCGGCGGCCGCGCAGGTCGTAGGAGTAACGCCAGACGTTGCCGGCCGGGTCGGTGACGGTGGCCAGCTCACCGCCCCTGGTGTACGTGTACCGGGTCTCGTCGTAGGCGCCGGTGGGTGACCCGCCGGTGTACTGCCGCAGGGCGGTGACCCGGTCGTCGGCGTCGACGACCGTCGTCGTGGCGGTGCCGCCGTCGGGCGGGTCCACCGACGTCCAGTTGCCGCCGTACGCGGTGCCGGTGCGCCACTGCTCGACGCCGTGGGACAGGAAGATCTCCACCGTCTCCCGGTCCGCTCCGTCGTAGCCGTACCGGGTCTCGCCGGGCACGCTGCCGGTCGGCCGGAACAGTTCCGGGACCGGGTCGCGACTGGCCTCCCAGTAGTCGTCGTAGGTGCGGTCGACACGGCCGTGGCCGTCGTGGAACGTGTCGGTGATGATCCGGCCGCCGGCGGGGGAGGCCGTCTGGGTCTGCCGGGGACGCAGGAAGCCGTCGTAGAGGGTGTACGCGGAGCGGTAACCGCCGCCGGCGTCCCCGGTCAGGGTCTCGGCGCGGGTGGCGCTGGTCCCGTCGGCGCGGACGACGTACTCGAAGCGACTGTTGGGGCTCTGGGTGTCCTTGGCCCGGCCGGGCAGCCACACCTGGCGCAACCGGCCCAGGGCGTCGTACGTCAGGTCGGTCCGTCGCCCGTTGGCATCCACGGTGCTGACCGGGCTACCCAGCAGCGGGTCCAGGGTGCTCGTGGTGGTGTGGCCCAGGGCGTTGGTGGTGCTGACCTGGGTGGTCGGCCCGCCCAGTGCCGGCGTGTACGCGGTCTTGCTGCGGCGGCCCAACGCGTCGACCACGGCGGTGGGCCGGCCGTGCCCGTCGACCTCGGTCGAGCCGGCGGTGACGTAGACCGGGCCGCCGGACCAGGAGCCGGCCTCCTCGCTGCGGGTCTCGTCGCCAGCGGTCGGCGGCGCACCCCAGCCCAACTGGCCGTCGTAGTAGCCGCGTTCGTCGGAGATGAGATCGTCCGGGTA
Source organism: Micromonospora sp. CA-246542 (assembly GCF_050942905.1). Taxonomy (NCBI): domain Bacteria; kingdom Bacillati; phylum Actinomycetota; class Actinomycetes; order Micromonosporales; family Micromonosporaceae; genus Micromonospora; species Micromonospora sp. CA-246542. The sequence goes on from NZ_CP192040.1 coordinate 2,034,561, forward strand.
CGCCGGGGTGGTGGAGCAGCCCACGGCCACCGTCTCGGTCCGGGACACCGTGTCGGTGATCCACGCCTTCAGGTTGCGGGTGTACCAGGTACGGGTGCAGGTGTCGTCGCCCGGATCGGCCAGGTCGCCCTTGTCCTCGACCCGGGTCATCCCGGCGTAGTCGGGGTCGTAGCCGTAGTTGGTCTCGGTGGTACGGGTCGAGCCGTCACTGAGCGCGGTGAGGATCCGCTCGGTGGTGCCGGTCACCAGGTACGCGGTGAGCGGTTGCATCCCCGTACGCTCCCGGGTGGCCGTGGCCCGTACGCCGGTCAGCGCGGAGACCCTGCGCTGCAACCACGGACCACCGTCGCCGTCGTACGTGGTGACCACCCGGTTCAAGCCACTCCACTGCGGATCGTCGGGCACACCGTCCACCTGGACGCCCTGGTCCGGCGGACCGGACTTGTTGACGTCGCCGTTCATGCCGCGCATGAAGACGTATTCGGTCAGGGAACGTTGACCACCGGTTGCCCCGGTGCGTACCCGCACGGTGCGGTAACCGCGCCACTGCCCCCAGGTCTTGCGGCCGGTCGGGACCAGTTCGGCGTCGTCGTGGTGCCAGGCGTGCCCGCCGATGTCGTACTCGTAAGAGGTGATCTCCGGCGGGTTGCCACCCACCAGGTCCTCCTCGGTCACCTGGCTGACGGCATACTTGTGGAACCACTCCAGCCGGGAGGCGGACCCGACGCCCCAGTACACCGGGAAACAGCGCCGGTTGTTGTCGTCCTCGGCCGGCAGGCCCCCGGGCCGGCACTGCACCGGCGCGTACGCCACCGAGATCTGGCCACCTGTCTCGGTGTGCACGGCGCTGATCCGGCGTTTGTACAGCGCCTGCACGGTGTCAGCGGTGTCCACCCGGTTCGGCCAGGTCTGCCCGTCGAAGGTGACCGGCGGCAGCGTGGTGGTGCCACCGACGTGACCGGACTGCCGGATCGCGTCCAGCCACAGCGGCGGGCTGGTCTGGTCCTGCGGCCGGGGGTACGACTGGGTGAGCTGCCAGGAGCTGACGTCACGGTAGGCGCCGGCGGTGTACACCTGCGTGGTGACCCGGTCGAGGCGTTTGGTGGACCAGAACGTGGGGGCGAAGACCTGGCACGTCCCGGTCGACGTGCAGGCCTGGTCGAGTGGGGTGTCCGGCCAGTTCTGCGGCTGGGAGGTGACGCAGCTGCTCCCCGGGATGCACCGGTCGGCCGGGGCGAACACCACGCGGGCGGCGGCCGGCACGGTGAACAGGGTGTCCGCGCGCTGGCCGTACTCGATGCGGTCGAGCTGGCCGCCCCGGACGTAGGGGGTCGGCGCGGTGGCGGTGGCGTTGCGGCCGTAGTGGTTGGTCTCGGGGCGGTAGTAGTAGGACATGGCGTCGCCGTGCGGGTCGACGACGTAGTCGAGGTTCCAGCGGTACGCCTGCTGACACCAGGCGTCAGCGGGGGTGCCCCGGTAGCACCAGGCCCCGGGCTCCTTGCCGAAGACCGGCACCGTCCAGGTCGAGTTCGTCTCGGCCCGGCCGGCGGCCCAACCCGGTAGCCGGTTGAGGCCGAAGTAGTACTGGGTGCCGTCGGGTGCGGTGAGTCGCCAGTGTTCGCCCTTGTCGCCGTCGCGGCTGTCGGTCCTGTCGTCGCCGTCGTCGCCGTTGACGGCGCCGGTGAACCGCTCCACCCGCCAGCCGTCGTCGTCGGCCATCCGCCAGGTGCGGCTGGTGTCGTCCAGGACCAGCTCGCCGGCCGCGCCGGGCAGCGACACGATCGCGTTGTCACTGCCCCAGCAGAGGTCTCCCACCGGTGAGGCGGGCTCGGTCGAGCAGGGCTTGTAGGAGCGCTCGATGAAGCCGGACTGAAGTTCGAAGCCCTCGCCCACCCAGGACGGCTGGTTGTTGTTGGCGGCCACCCGCCCGTCGATAGAACCGGACGAGTAGGTCAGCGCCAGGTCGGGCTCGACACCGGGGACCTCCGGCGTGTCGATCGGGTACGACCAGGTGAAGTCCCCGGACTGGAGCCCGACCTCCCAGGTGGCCGTCGGTGAGAGCGAGGTGGCCTGGTAGCTGCCGGCGCCGCCGGACGACCCCGCGGTGAGCGCGTACAAGCCGTCGGGCACCCGGGCCTCGACCCGAGCGGTGGCCGGCTGATTGCGACTGGAAACCGCCGTGCCGGTGCGGCAACCGGGGGCGGCCGGCGTGGTGGCCGCGCACTCGGGCATCCGGACCAGCCGCAGCCGGGAGCCGTAGTCGCCGCCGTAGGCGGTACGAAAGCCGGAGTAGTCGATGCTCACCTGTGTCCGGGCCGTGTCGTCCCGGCGGGAGAGTCGGATGAGCAGGCCGGTCAACCCGGCCGCTCGGACGGCGTCCTGGCCGAGAAGCTCGACGCGCACCGTGCCGGCCCCGGTGGGCGATCCGACCCACAGAGGTAGGGCACCGGCCCGGGCGAGGGAGATCTCCGGCTCGCTCGACATCGGCCGGACGGCGGCGGCGACGGGTACGTCTACGGCGGCGGCGGACGGCCACTCAGCGCGGGCCGCCTTACGCAGCGCGGCCTGCTCCTCCAGGTCGACAGCACGCGGGCGGGCCGGTGCCGACGTCCCCTTGACCGGCGCGACCGGGTTCTTGGCAGCGGGGGAGCGGGGGCGGCCGGCGGGCCCGGCCTGTGCGGGCGCCGCCCCGGCCAAACTGATGACCAGCGCCAGGACGAGAGCGCCGGCCAGCGAGCCACGACCGGCGCGTATCCAGCCGATCCGACGGGTACCTGGTATGGGCATCCTGTTCCCCCCCGGGTGAAGTGGTGACTGCGAACAAGCCGGTTGCCCCGCACGCGCCGGATCGGCCGTCCGACTAGGACACTGGGCGTCGGACGTCGCCGTGGGCAACGGATCCAGCGCGTTCGGGACAGTCCCGAACGGGCCCGCACGGCGAGCGTCAGATGACTAGGATCGTTAACCTCGATCGGGTCCGATCGACGCATGGGGGAGTCGAATGTCCGAAGCCGGAACGCAGCCGCCGAACCCCGACGAGGCGACGAACCCGGCCGAGTTCGTGACGGCGCTGCGGGCCCTGCGGGAATGGTCCGGCCTCACGTACCGGGAACTCGCGGCCAAGGCCGACGCCTCAGGGGACGCCCTGCCGTCGAGCACGATCGCGTCGGCTCTGAGCCGTACGACCCTGCCCCGGCAACAGGTGGTGCAGTCCTTTGCGAGAGCCTGCGGACTCGGCGACGCCGCCGCGGCCCGCTGGGTCGCGGTCCGTAACCGGCTTGCCGTCGGGCCGATCTCGAGCGGTTCTCCGGATCCCGTCGAGGAGGCCGAGGTGGCCACCGCGGAACCGGTCGCGCCGCCCGCGCCGGCTGCTCGGCCGCGACGGTCGAGGAGGGCAATCGTGGTGATCGCCGCCCTCGCCGCCGTGATCGGCTCGGGCACGGCGTTGGCCTGGAAGGGCACCCTCGGCTCAGACGGCTCGAACGGCTCGGGTGGCCGTGCCGTGGAATCCTCCGGGGCTTCCACGCCCGCGACTGCCGCCCTGCCCGATGGCTGGTACCTGATCCAACCCGCGCACGTGCGGGATCGTGACCTGTGCCTGGGCGAGGGGCGGGAGCGTAACGGCCGTACCGACCGGCCGCTGGCGGTGCAACGGGCGTGCGACCGGATCTCCCCGGACACCTTCCTCAAAGCGGTCGGTGTCGGGGTCTACGAGATCGAATGGCACCATCCGAAGGAGGGCGCGGGCTGTCTGACCGTCGACGAGGCGCTGACGGGGGACGGCGCGTTGTTGGCGCCGGACAACTGCACCGGTGCCGCCCACCAGCGGTACCTGTTGGAGGCCACAAACGTGCCGGTGCCCGGCGGCTACCGGCTACGTCCGATCCACAGTGGCCTCTGCGTCGGGGCGCTCGGCGGCCCGGCCGATGTGAACCCCGGCGCCGAGGCGATGCAGGCGAACTGCACCGGGGCCCTGGATCAGGAATTTCTGTTCGTCGCGACGAAACAGGCAGGCCGATCGTCCTGAATCACTGCCGTGGTTGCCGTGCGGACGATCAATCGTCCTCATCGAAATCCGTGTCGTCGACGAGGCCGCCCAGGAACGTCTCGAAATCGGGGGCGAGGACGGTGATCTGGTAATCCCACTCCTGGTCGACGTGCACGACTGTCGGCTCGCCGGTGGACCGGTAGTCGAGGGCGATCATGTCGTGGCCCGCCGAGGGGCAGTCGGCGATGTAGATACCAATGTCGGGGTAGCCCCACTCGGCTATCCAGAACGCGCTCCCGAGCTCGCCGCACAGGCTGAAGGGCGCGGTCCGGCCGATCGCCGCCAGGGTGTCCACCGCGACGTAGTTCGCCGACCAGGAGGTTCGGCTGGGCGAGGGGTGGGCGTCACGAGCCAACAGTCCGCCGTTGTGTCGCCGGGCCAGGTCGACGTACGCGGCGGGTAGCTTGCGGCCGAGCTGCGCCTCCACCTGCCGTAGAACCTCGTCGGTGAGCGGACTTTCCAGCGGATCGGAGGCGTCGAAGATGATCGTGGGATCGAGCACGCGCTGACGGTAGTCGCTGAACGTCGGTTGCCGGAACGCCCCGGGCTGCACTGTCTGAACGCTGTTCGTGCTGAGGATTCACTCCTGCCGCGACTGCGCGGACCCGGCGGGTGCGCTGCACCGACGCTTCCTCGGCTGGCTCAGGTGAGCATCCTGCTGTTAGGTTCGCGAACGTGACGGTGCAGATCACCGCTGGGCGTTTCCACGAGGCTGACGGTGTCGAAGACTGGCGTTGTCTCTACCACCTGGTCTCGGCCTACTTCCGGACTGGCTCGCTGTCGGCGGGGATCGCGTTCGTCGACGAGATCGGCCGGCTCGCCGGCCGCGACGAGCACGAGCATCTCAACCTGGACCTGCGCCACGCGGGCGTCACCGTGTCGCTGTCCCGGCGTGACATCTCATTGGCGCGACGGATATCGGCCGCTGCGCGGGCGCTGGGCATCCCCGCCGATCCCACGGCGGTGCAGCTCCTCAACATCACCCTCGATGCCCTGGTGAAGTCGGACGTGCTGCCGTTCTGGCAGGCGCTGCTGGGATACCGGCAGATCGGTGACGACTACCTGGCCGATCCGGCGCGACGGGGGCCCGGATTCGGGCTGCAACCCATGGAGACGGCACGACCGCAACGCAACCGGATGCATGTCGACATCGCCGTCCCGCACGATCAAGCGGAGGACCGCATCGCCGCCGCCCTGGCCGCCGGCGGGCGCGTGGTCTCCGCAGCGCACGCGCCGAAGTGGTGGGTGCTGGCCGACCCCGAGGGTAATGAGGCATGCGTCGCGACCTGGGTCGGACGCGAGTAGCGGGCCAGCCAGAGCGCGACCCGCAAATGGGCCCGAAGCTGCTGATCTTTGGGAACTCGAACGCGGGCTCGTGAACCAACTGCGCAAGGAATTGGGCGCGGTATACCGCTTACCACCGCATCCGCCTCCACGCAGGTGGCTGCGGGTCACGCCCGGCCACCGGCCGCGCGCGGCGGCGCGGTCCAGCCCGCAACGGGCGAGATGGGCACGAACTGCCTCTCGCACCGACTGACCGGCCGTCACACCCGGCTCAGACCGAGCGCCTCGTCCACCCGGTCCAGCACCCCCACGTCGTCGTGGCCGACGCCGCGCAGCAGGTCGATGGCGGTCGCCCGGATCTGCCCGACGATCATGGTGACCGGCAGCGGCGGATCGGACCGCAGCAGGCCTGCGGCGATCCGGACCGCCTCCAGGGCCGCGGCGTCGGCCCGGTGCGCGTGCCGGTCGGCGTCGGCGCCGCTCAGGTCGCTGGCCAGTGCCTCCCCGGCCGACCGTACGGCGGCGGTCAGCGCGCCGATCGCGGCGGCCAGCTCCGGCGGGGTGGCGGTGTGCCGGCGGGTCAGGGTCACGCCGGCCCGGGCCAGCACCCGGATGTTGCGCGCGGCGTAGTCGAGCTGCCGCAGCGTCGCCTCCACGTCGACGAGCTTGCCCAGGTGCCGGCGGCGCAGTCCCAGCCGCAGCGTCTCACCGGTGGCGAGCACGGCTGTCTGTAGCTGGGCGACGCAGTCGTCCACCTGCCGGGCCTGGTCCAGCGCGGCGCGGGCGGCCTCCTCGTCGCAGCCCCGCAGCGCGGTGCTCACCTCGTCGAGCAGGTCGGCGAGGTCGGTGTAGCTGCGCCGGGCCTGCGCCACCAGCGGCGCCAGTGGGTCGCGGGCAGCCATCAGTTGGCTGGCGGCCAACGCCACCGCGCCGCCGATGAGCGCGTCGACGAAGCGGAACGGCATCAGCGTGCCATGCGGCGCGGCGACCACGACCAGGTACATGGCCGAGACGGTGGCCTGCACGACCAGGGCGCGGCGGGCGCCGATCAGCACCAGCGTCGTGGTGGTCAGCAGCAGCACCAGCAGGACCGTGCCGGTGCCGGGGCCGAGCGCGTACACGAGCAGCTCCGCGACGAGCACGGCGGCGGCCACCGCGAGCAGGATCTCGACGGTCTGCCGCAGCCGTCGCCCGCGGGACTCACCGAGTACGACGAGCGCGGCGGTCGGGGCGTAGAACGGGTCCGGGTGACGGATCACCACCGCTGCCACGATCCAGGCGACCACCGCGGCGGCGGTCAGCTCGACCACGGTCATGCCGTCGCCCCGCAACCGCGCTACGGCGTCGCGCCCCCAGGTCCGCAATGGTGCTGCCCCTCTCGCCGGGCGGACCCGACCCGGCCGCCTATTGATCTTCCGCGAGGACCGGGACTACCCCGCCTGTGAGCTGCTCAATCGTTGGGTGGCGGGCGGCACGCGGGACGGCAGGCCGGTGGCAGGTCATGGTGGGCGGCCGCGTCACTGCATGGCCGTGGCCGCAGGATGGTCGGCTGACACGGGGCAGCGGAAGGTGTACAGCGAGTAGCCGCGCCCGATTTGCACACCGACGACGTCCGGGGACGCGGTCGGGTCCTCCTCGGACGGGCGCCAGCTGCAATGCATCCCGTTCCAGTCGCCCGAATCCACGGTGAAGATCAAGGTCATCGTGGTGCCGCAGGCGACACAGTCCATCGGGTACGGATCGGTCAGTGACCAGTTCGCGTACCCGCCGACCTTCCATCCCGGAGCCAGCGACAAGTCGCTCTGATAGCGGGGACGGCTCTCGTCCTCGTCGTCATCCCACTCGTCGAGCCGGTCGCGTAGGTCAGCAGGGAGCAGGTCGGCGTATTGGTATTCGCGGACCTGCTCCGGGTGCACCACGCACGGGATCGGCAGGTACATGTCGCTGATCACCCGCGGCTCGGGAGGTGCCTCGAGCAGTGGGCCGACGGTCGAACTGTCGCGCCAGTGGAGGAAGACGCGAGGGCTGTAGTGCCGGTCCGAGTGGTCTACCGGGCACCACAGCACCTGGAGCAGGTCGGTGCCGTCCGGACCGGCGTAGTCAGGGATGTCTCGTCGGTAGAGCTGCGCGACGGGGACCAACGGGATGGGATCCTCGATCCGGTCGTCCAGTTCCAGGGCGTCGGCGGCGTCCAGTTCCGCCCGCTCCTCGACGGTCAGGAAGTCCCCACCCGGCGCCGACCCCCGGGCTTCTGCGGTCGCGAGGATCTCCCGCCTGCGGCGCAGGGCAGCCGGGGTCGTGAGGTTCCATGGCTCGTGCGCCCCGGCGTCGTCACAGACCGGCCATACCTCGTGGGCCGGCCACAGCAGCGGTCCACCGACCGAGCTGTCCCTGGCGGTCGGAGCGCCGGGTCGGGGATGCAGGCGGGTGGCCGTGGTGGAGTGTTCCCGCAGCTCGGGAAAGACTGCGGCGATATCCAGCGGACGCGGAGGTGTGGTGCGGGCCATATCGGTGGATCTTATGGCCCGCGTACCGGTCCTGATTCCCCGGATTGCCGGCACCAGCCGGCGTCTGCGACGGCGCCCGGGCTGTCGGAATAGCTGATCTTCCGGCGGTGATTCGGCTCCGACCGGTCAGGCCGTACCCTGGCGGTTGACCCGGCCCTCGTGGGCTGCCTTCGACCGGCCATGGTCGCGCTCGGTGCCCGCTGATCCGGTAGCGGTGCGCTCGTGCCGCTGATCAGGCGAGTGCTCGACCGTCGCCCCCTGCCGGCCCCGTGCGCCGTTGCCCGGGTGCCGGCGGCCCCGCGCCGACTCGCCGCCGCTGTCGTGCTTGTTGCGCTGTTGGCTTCCCATGCCAGGTCGGGTACCCGGTGCCTGGGCACTCATGCTTTCGGGCGGGACGGCTCCGGCGCAGGTCTGCTCCCGGTGCCATGCCGAATTTGCTCCCTGTTGCGCCCATCCGTCTCGCGATCGGCCTCGAATGCCTCATGACAACAGCAGGAAGTACAAGCATTTGAGGAGTACATATGAAGCGACGCCTGTTCGCCTCGGTCGGCGTGATCGCTGTGCTGGCCCTGTCCGCCTGCGGCGGTACCGACAGCGGGGACAGCGCCAGCGGCGCGCCGAGCATGTCGGCCAGCGCGCCGATGGCCTCGGCTTCGCCTTCGACGATCATGTCGGGTCAGTTCGGCTCGGGGTGCGCCGCCGTGCCGACCGACGCGTCCAACCCGGGTAGTTTCGAGGCGATGGCGAAGGTGCCGGTGGCCACGGCCGCGTCCGGCAACCCGCTGCTGTCGACGCTGGTGACGGCTGTGCAGAAGGCCAAGCTGGTGGACTCGCTCAACGGCGCGCAGGGCGTCACGGTGTTCGCGCCGACCAATGACGCGTTCGCCAAGATCCCCAAGGCGGATCTGGACAAGGTCCTGGCCGACGACGCCCTCCTGAAGAAGATCCTGACCTACCACGTGGTGCCGACCCAGTTGTCCCCGGACACCCTGGCTGGCACCCACAAGACGTTGCAGGGCGGCGACCTCGAGGTGACCGGCAGCGGCTCGTCATTCACCGTCAACGGCACCTCGATGGTGGTCTGCGGGAACGTCTCGACGGCCAACGCCACCGTGTACATCGTCGACACCGTTCTGATGCCCAAGAGCTGATGGCGGCGACCGACATCGAGCCCCGGCCGGCGATCCGCCGGCCGGGGCCGTCCCTCCACATGACCGCCGTCCGCGGCTCGGTCGTCGGCGTGCTGACCGCCGGAGTGACCCTGGCCGTGGCGCACCTCTTCGCGGCACTGGTCGCTCCGGCCTCCGATCCGGTGCTGGCAGTCGGCGGTGTTGCCATCGACCTGGCACCGCAGGGCGTCAAGGCGTTCGCCATCCGCACCTTCGGTGCCAACGACAAGATCGCGCTCCTCGTCGGCGTCTACGCGCTGCTGGCCCTGGCCGCGGTTCTGCTCGGCGCGGCGGCGCTTCGACGACGACGCTATGGCCTGGCCGGTCTCGCCGTGTTCGCCGCTATCGGTGTCGCCGCCGTCCTGTCCCGCCCGGGCGCGACGCCCCTGGGCGTTCTGCCGGTGCTGACGGGTGTCGGCGTCGGATCGGCCGCGATGTTGCTGTTGGCGCGCGCCGGTCGAATGGTGACGGTCACCCCGCCGAGCCGGCCGAGGCTGCTCAACCGCCGTCAGTTCCTGGCCACGACAGCGGGGACCGCGCTGACCGCCGGTGCCACGGCCGCCGTCGGCCAGGCCGTCGGTCGCGGCAGCGCGGTTGGCGCCCGTTCCCGCGCCGCCGTTCGCATTCCGCCGCCGGTACGACCGGCACCGCCGCTACCCGGCGGTGTCTCTGTCGGTGTCGACGGGGTTTCGACGTTCCTCACCCGCAACCGGGACTTCTACCGTGTCGACACGGCACTCACCGTCCCGCAGGTCGATTTGGAGGCCTGGCGGTTGACCCTGGACGGGGCGGTCGACCGTCCTCGTACCTGGAAATTCGAGGATCTTCTCGCCCGTGGCCTCGTCGAGCGTGACATCACCCTGAACTGCGTCTCGAACGAGGTCGGTGGTCCCTACATCGGCACCGCCCGCTGGACGGGGGTTCCCCTTGCACCGCTGCTCCGCGAGGCGGGCCTCCACACCGGGCAGAACCAGCTCGTCAGCCGCTCGGTGGAGGGCATGACCATCGGCACTCCGCTCGCGGCGATCCTCGACGGGCGCGACGCGCTCCTGGCCGTGGCCATGAACGGTGAACCCCTGCCCCTGGAACACGGGTTCCCTGTCCGCATGCTCGTCCCCGGCCTCTACGGCTACGTGGGGGCCTGCAAGTGGCTCACCTCGATGAAGGTGACCACCTTCGACGCGTTCGACCCCTACTGGGTGCAGCGCGGGTGGGCCGCCGACGCGCCCGTCAAGACCGCATCGCGCATCGACACTCCGAGACCTTTCGCGCAACGTCGCGCCGGGCCTGTCATCATCGCCGGTGTCGCGTGGGCGCAACGGCGCGGAATCGTGGCCGTCGAGATTCAGGTCGACGACGGGCCGTGGCGGCAGGCCCGCCTCGCCGATGGACCATCGCCGGACCTGTGGCGGCAGTGGACCTACCGCTGGGACGCCACCTCGGGCAGCCACACCCTGCGCGTACGGGCCACCGATGCGACAGGTGCGACCCAGACCGACCAACGGGCTGCGCCCTTCCCCGACGGCGCGACCGGCTGGCACAGCACCACCGTCACGATCACCTGACCTGGTGCTTGCCGTGATTCCGGCCAGGAATGAGTACGCGGCGGCAGACCGCACGGCCGCCAGCACAGGAGAGGACATGCCGAGGATGAACGGCGACCCGGAACACGCGCGGCGGTTACGCTCGGTGCCGCCGGACACCGCGACGTCACCGAGCCCCGACGAGCTGCTGGCGCGGGTGGCACGGGGTGACGAGGTTGCGTTCGCGGCGCTGTACGACACCATGGCCGGCCGCGTCCTCGGGCTGGCCCGCCGCGTCGTACGCGACCCGGCGCAGGCGGAGGAGGTGACGCAGGAGGTGCTGGTCGAGGTGTGGCGCACCGCCGGCCGATTCGAGGCCGGTCGTGGCTCGGCCTCCGCCTGGATCCTGACGATGGCGCACCGGCGGGCGGTGGACCGGGTGCGCTCCGAGCAGGCCCACACCGACCGCACCCAGCGGGTCGCCGCAACCGAGACGCACGTCCCCTACGACGAGGTCGTCGAGGACGTCACCGCCCGGTTGGAGCGCGAACAGGTCCGTCGCTGTCTGGGCCGGCTGACACCGGTCCAGCGGGAGGCGGTGACCCTGGCCTACTACGGTGGCCACACCTACCGTGAGGTCGCCGAAAAGCTGAAGACACCGCTGCCGACGGTGAAGACGCGGATGCGCGACGGACTGATCCGGATGCGTGACTGCCTGGGCATCGACATGGAAGGACGGGCATGAGCGCCGACATCCACACCCTCGCCGGCGCGTACGCCCTGAACGCGGTCGACGACCTCGAGAGGGCGGCGTTCGAGCGGCACCTGGCCGACTGCGAGTCGTGCCGCCAGGAGGTGACCGAGCTACGGGAGACGGTCGCCCGCCTCGCCGACGACACCGTCGTCGAGGCCATGCCCCAGGGGTTGCGGGAGCGCACCCTCGCCCAGGCGGCGCGTACCCCGCAGGTGCGCTCCGCAGCCGCAGGGGACAGCGCCACACGGCAGGCAGGCAGGTGGCGACGCCTCACGGTGGCCGCCGCGGTGGCCGTCCTCGTGGCCGGCGGTGCGAGCGCGGCCACCTGGGCCGTGACCAACGATCGGGTCAGCGACGAGCGGGCCAGCAGCGAGCAGGCGCGGCAGATCGCCGCCGTCCTGGACGCCCCGGACGCCCGGGTGTTCGAGCGGTCTCTCCAGCCCGGCGGCGCCGCGACCGTGGTGGTCTCCCGCGACCGGGACCGCGGGGTGGTGCTGCTGCGCGACCTGCCCGAGCCCGGCCCCGGGCGGATCTACGAGCTGTGGCTCATCCGTGGCAGCGAGCCCCGCAAGGTGGGACGGCTGGCAGAGGGAGTCAGGGAGTCGACCACGGTCATCGGCCCGGTTGCCGAGGCGGGAACGTTCGGCGTCTCCAACGAACCGGTGGGCGGTTCCGTCGCCCCCACGCGAATCGTGGGCACGGTCGCGCTGAGCTGAGCACCGGTGCCAGGAGAGATCGCTGCTCCCTTGTACCGCCGCGGGCGCGAGGCGTCAGCGGAAAGCGTCGATGTTGCGCTTCGCCCAGACGGCGAAGGGGCGTGGGGATCGGCCCAGGATCTCGGCAATGTCCGGGCTGATCCGCTGTTCGGCTTCGGTGGGCGTGCCGAGGATCGCCAGCGTGCCCTCGACCACCGGTGGCGGCATGAACCGCAGCATCTGCTCACGGGCTTCGTTCGGCGTCTGGTCCACGAAGCCGATCGGCTCGCCGAGCGCGGCGGCGAGGTCGGCGACCCGTTCGCGAGGCGTGCTCAGAGCCGGGCCGGTCAGTTCGTAGGTGCGGCCGACGTGCGAGCTGTCGAGCAGGGCTGCGGCCGCCACTTCGGCGATGTCGGCCGGGTCGACCAAGGGTAGACCGACGTCGCCGAACGGCGCGGCCACCATCCGCGTACCCCGCACCGGTTCCGCCCAGGCGAATGCGTTGGAGTCGAAGCCGCCAGGGCGCAGTATCGTCCAGCCGAGGTCGGATCGGCGGATCAGGTCCTCAATGGCGTGCAGGGGTGCGTGTGACGGCGAGTCGGGCCGTGTGACGACCGCCTGCGAGGACTGCAGCACGATGCGTTTCACGCCACCGGCCGCGGCGACCCGCAGGATTTCGCGCATGTCGAGATGGGCTCCGGCGCCCTCGACGAGTAGGTACAGCGCGTCGGCGCCGGCGAGAGCCGGGCTCAGGCTTTCCGGCCGCTCCAGGTCCGCACGATGGTGGCGGACCCCGTCCGGCAGGGTGATCGGGCGTCGTCCCCGGGATACCGCCGTCACCTCGCCGGCCGAGGCCGCGAGGATTGACGTGAGCGTGCTGCCGACGTTTCCGGTGGCTCCAACCACGACAAACATGTCTGTGTCTCCAGTTCGACCGCGTCGTTCGCGCGGTTGCCGGAAACGCTAGTGGCGCCGATATAGTAGGTACCTAGAGGATAGTAATGGGTTTGTGACGGAGGGCACATGCAGCGCTCGACGGATCCCGAGCTGGCATGTCCGGTCGCGCCGGTCGTCGACATCGTGTTCAGCCGGTGGACCACGCCAATCCTGTGGGCTCTGCACGAGTACGGTCGGCAGCGCTTCGTGGAGCTGGAGCGCCGACTGACGAGCATCACGCCCAAAGTGCTCACGCAGCGGCTCCGCCAACTCGAACGCGACGGACTCGTGACGCGCACCTACCACGCCGAGGTGCCGCCTCGAGTCGAGTACCAGATCACCGAGTTGGGCGCGAGCCTCGGCCCGATCTTCGCCCACCTGGCCACGTGGGCCGACGCCAGCCTCCCAGAGGTGGAACGCGCGCGGGATGCCTACGATGCCGGGCGATGAGGCCCATCCACAACGCCGATGCGGGAACCGCCAGCTAGAACCTCACCATGATGGGCAGGCCGACGAGTTGACGCGGTCAGCTTGTCGACGACGCGTTGCGCGTCACCGGATCTCGTTGTCGGGGTGGTCGTTGTCGTACGCCCGACGGGCTTCGGCGATGACGTCGCGGTGGGCCAGCGACCAGTCCGCGAGTGCCTTGACGAGGTGGGTGAGGCTGGTGCCGGTTTCGGTGAGCCGGTAGTCGACCTGGGTGGGCACGGTCGGGTAGACGGTCCGAAGGACGAGGCCGTCGCGTTCCAGGCGGCGCACCGTGAGGGTCAGCATGCGCTGGGAGATCCCATGGATGGCGCGCTGGAGTTGGCGGAAGCGTCGCGGCCCGGCGGCGAGTTCGACGATCACGAGGACGGACCACTTGTCGCCCACCCGGTCGAGAACGTCGCGGATGCCGCAGTCCGGGTGATCCGGCTGTCCGCACGGTTCGAGCGCGGCGGCTTCGGCGGTTACCTCGGTGTGCGCTGGTGACACGAGACTGCCTCCTTGTGGCCCGCCGGGCGTGGGTCCAGGCTCCCCGGTAGTTACTGAAGAGAACCACGGCAGGAGACCGAGCCGCAATGATCATGGTTACCGGCGCCAACGGGCAGCTCGCTTCGCGCACCCTCGCAGCGCTCGCCGAGCGAGGGATGCCCGCCCTGGCGGGAAGTCGCACCCCCACCGGCGCACAGCGCCACCTCGACTTCGACGATCCCGCGACCCTCGACCTCACCGGGGTTTCGACCCTGGTCCTGGTCTCGGCCGGGTACGCCGAGGACGACGCGGTCATCGCGCGGCACCGGGCTCTTCTCGACGCCGCCGGCCGCGACGGCGTGGTCCACGTGACGTACACCAGCCTGACCAGCGCCGGGGACCATCTCGGGTTCGCGCTGGCCCACCGGGCCACCGAGCACATGATCACGAACAGTGGGCTCGCGTGGACGATCCTGCGGAACGGGCTGTACGCCGAACTCTTCGGCGCCCTGCTCACGTGGACGCCGGACGGCCTGGAGTCGGCGTTCGGGAGCGGCGCGCTCGCCGCAGTGGCGCGGGCCGACCTGGCCGCTGCCGCAGCCGTCGTCGCAAGCGAGCCCAGCGCCCACGCCGGGAAGGTCTACGACCTGGTCGGAACCCCGATCACCGCTGGCGACATCGCCGGCCGTCTCGGCGTCGCGCACCGCGCGATCGGACTCGGCGAGTACCGCGCCCGCCTGCTCGGCGACGCCAACCTGCTGCCGTTCCAGCCGCCGATGCTCGCCTCGATCGCCACCGGTGTCCGCCACGGGTTTCTCCACCACACCGGTCCTGACCTCGTGCGCCTGCTGGATCGACCGCTCACGGATCCCCTCGCTGTCGCCGCGGACGTCACGGCCGTCATGCGCTGATCCAGGTACTTCGCACGCGGACACGACGACTTCGGCGATCCGTTTTCGGACGGGAGAAGCTTCAGTTCACAGCCGTCGCCCGTTCGTCCGCCCATCTGCCGCCGGAATCCTCCGGGTCGTCCGCGAAAGACCGGATGCCCGGTCGACGCCACCAGCGCTGCCGATGGTTCGGGGAGGTCCGGCGGATCCTTCCACCCGCTAGGCTGCGAGCGAGCTTCCATCGACGTAGGGAGATGTCGTGTCGCGCCGTACCGGTAAGCCCTCGTATCAGCTGCCGACCCCGGACACGGGTCGCCGCCGGACGGCGCGTCTCGCCGTCATCGTCGTGGCGGTCGGGCTCGCGGCTCTTCTCGTGGGCGGTGTCGCCGGGTACGCAGCCAATCGTCCGGACGGCGTCGAGTCAGCAGCCGCCGACATCCGCAAGGCCGAGGTGCAACGCGACAGCCAGCAGATCGTCGAGCTGACGGCAACGGCCCGCCGCCTCAGTAAGGAGGTCGCTCCCATTCTCACCGCCCTGCGGGCAGTGGCGTCGACCGGCGAGCAACCAGGCCTCGAGCAGGCCCGCCAGTGGCAACAGACCATGCTGCGTGCCGCGGCGCCGTTCGCCGACACCCCGTCGGGCACCACCGCGACAAACGTCGCACGCGGCGGGCTGCGCGGCGCCGTCGAACAGGCATCCCTGGCCGTCGAGACGTATCTCCTCGCGATCACCGGGCCGCCCACCCAACGGGCCGCCTTGACGGCACTGGCGAAGCGACAGGCAGCCCAAGCGGAGGCCGCCTGGTCCGTCGCAGCAACCCAGCTCGATCAGGTGAACGTCGATGCCGGCCAGGGCCATCAGCACGTCTACCTGGAGGGCGGCGACGGCGCCGCCACCCACGACGGCGCGGCAGAAGGCTCCGGCGGCTGATCCATTTCCGCGCTCCACAACGGCCTGTCGCAGGTCACCGAGCAGCAGGCCGGCACCGCGGCGCACGACGTTCCAGTCGGCCTTCGCGCGGCGGTCGAGGTTCCTGGCGAGCCAATGCCGTCGGTTGTCGTGTTCCTGCCGCAGTTGGACGAGGGGCGCAGGGGTCCGGGGCGACGTCGCGCCCCGGACCCCTCGCCCCTGCTGACGCAGTGGGACTCTCAGGTCATCCGCAGCGTTGACCGTTGAGGGTGAAGGCGGTCGGCGCCGGGTTGGTGCCGCTCCACGTCCCGTTGAAGCCGATGCTGGTGGACGCGCCGGCGGCGAGTCTGCCGTTCCAGCTCATGCTGTCCGCGGTGACGCTCGTGCCGTTCTGTTTCCAGGTGGCCGACCAGCCCTGGCTGACCTTCTGGCCGGCGGTGGGGAAGTCGAAGCCGAGTCTCCAGCCGTCGATCGCCGTGGTGCCGGTGTTCTTGATCGTGACGGTCGCCGTGAAGCCGCCCGGCCAACTGTTCGCCGTGTAGCCGACCGTGCATCGCCCGGTGGGCGCGGTGGGAGCGGTCCGCACGGTCAGCCCGGGCGAGGCCGCCGAGACGTTCCCCGCCGCGTCGCGGGCGGTCACCACGAAGGTGTACGAAGTGTCCGGCGTCAGCCCGGTCACGGTGTACGCGGTGCCGGTGGCGCTGCCGACCTTCACGGTGCCGGTGGTGTCGACCCGGTGCACGTCGTACCCGGTGACGGCGGTGTCGTCGGTGGACGGCGTCCAGCCCAGCGCGATGCTGTCACTGGTGACCGTGCCGGCGGTCGGCCTGCCCGGAGCGGTCGGCGCCTGGGTGTCGCCGGGCGCGGTGGCGCGCGGCAGCACCAGGTGGGTGATCGAGTTGGCCGGGAAGGTGGTCGTGAGGCCACCCGCGGTCACCGGCTGGTCGGCCTCCCGGACGACACCGGCCAGGTTGGCCCCGCTGTAACGGTAGACCTGGGCGGTGCTGGCGGAGACGCCGGTGAGGGCGACCGAACTGGTCAGGTCGTCGCCGGTCTTGTTGACGACGACCACGGTGAGCGCCTTGTCGGCGCTCCGCTCGGCGGCGTACACGGCCAGTTTTCCCTGGTCGGCGCTGGTCGCCTGGACGGAGGTCTCGCCGAACGCGCCGCCGTTGCCGTCGTAGTTGCGGTAGACGCGGAAGGCGTTGGCCACCGGCTGGTCGGCTGCGGGAGCGGTCCAGAGGGCGGCCATGTCGAGCCCTTCGCGGCCGAAGATGCCGAGGACGTCGGCCTGGGCGAGCGCGCCGTTGAGCGAGCCGTGCGCACCCCAGTTGTACTCGGTCATCGCGATCTTCGTGCCCGGGTAGTGCTGGTCGACCAGTTCGCGCAGGCGCGGGATGTACCGGACCGGCTGGTTGATCCAGCTCTCGTCCACGTAGGTCGGGTCCCAGAGCTGGCGGGTCGAGCGCAGTCGCAGCGCCTGGGTGTTGGCGTCGCCGGCCGCGTCGCCGAAGACGCCGGACTGCTGCGGGTAGAGGTGGACGTCGAAGTAGTCGAGGAGGCGGGTGCCGTGCTGCTGCTCGTACTCGCGCATCCGGTCCAGGTACCACGGGCCGAGGTCCTGGCCGCCGTGCGCGGCCTTGTCCGGCGGGTTCGACCAGCAGCCGGTGCGTGAGCAGGTGTCCTGGTCGAGCCCCGAGTAGATGATCGAGTTCAGGCCCCAGCCGACGGGACCGAGCGTCTTCGCGCCGGGGTCGGCAGCCTTGATCGCGGCGGCGTACTCGTAGGTGCGGTCGCGCAATTCGTCGTAGCCCATCCCGGTCGGCCGGACGTCGCGGTGGGTGGACTGCCAGAGGTCCGGCTCGTTGTCCAGGTTGTAGAACTGCACGCCGCCGTCGGCGGCGCCGCCGAACTGCCCCTTGAGGTGGTTGACGAAGTCAGCGACGTACTCCGGACCGACCGCGATGCTGGTGTCCTCCGGATCGTTGCCGGTGATCAGCGACCCGTCCGGTTTCTTGCCGTTGCCGCAGTCCGGCGCCCAGGGGTCGGTGGACTCCTGTGGACCGTACTTGGCGACGCTGAAGCCGCAGGCCCGCGACCGGTCCTTGGCGATCCAGCCGAGCATCGGCACCGTCATGACCGTGCCGGCGCCGGTGGCCTTGTTGCGCTGCACGAACCGGTCGCTCTCCGAGCCCTTCGGGAGGTCCTCGGGACTCGAATTGTCGTTGGGGATGTTCTCGAAGTACCAGTCCGCCGCGCGGTTGGTGGTGTCGGCACGGAAGTTGTAACGGGTGGTGGCGTTTCCGCCGTAGCGGTTCACCGGCAGCCGCAGGTCGCGGGCGAGGGCCTCGTCCGCGAAGTTCATGCCGTAGATGTACGGGCTGATCTGGTGCCGGGCGGTGGTGGTGTCCACGGCGAGTGCCGGGCCGGCCGCGGCCAGGGCGGGCACCGGCAGGGCCAGACCGCCGAGGGCCGTGGCGAGCACGACCGGAAGTAGAACTCTGTGGGGACGCACGAGCATTCCTCTCGAATAGGAGCCCGTCGATGGGAGCGCTGCCACAGCGTTGCTCGTTCGCGCCTCCGAGTCAATTCGACGGCCGGGAGCGCCTTCGACGCCGAAGGGCTCCCGGCTGGACCGGTGCTACTGCTCGCCGCCCACGAGGCTTGGCGAGTCACCCTCGCCGGACACCCGCGCGCTCACGAGCGAGGTGAGCACCGACAGCACCGCCGCGCCGGACGCGATGCCACCCGCTGCCGCCCAGTCCGCCTGCCACGCGTTGAACACCACGTCGACCCCCCAGTAGAGGAGCAGACCCTGCGCGGCGCTCTTCACCGCCCGCTCGGCGGTGGCCTTCCAGAACTTCGTGGTGAACATGTCCGTACCTCCAGAGCCAGGTTCGTGGAATGGTCCATGAGCCAAGAATGCCTGGTCAGGAGGGGTTGTTGCTCGTCGAGTTTCAGCCGTTGTCGATCCACGGCGGCCGGGCTCGGTCAGAGTTCGCCACCGCCGGTGGGCGCCACCGGGACGGCCGGGACGGCCAGCTTGGCCCGGGGCCGGTCGGCGTCCGGATGCCGCAGCTCGTCGAAGATGGTCAGCGCCTCCCGCCACGCCCGGCGCGCGGCGTCGAGATCACCGGCGGCCCGCAGACTGTCACCCAGGTTGTCCAGCACCTCCGCCTCGTCGTACCGGTCGCCGAGTTCGCGGTGCAGTGCCAGCGCCCGCCGGTAGCAGTCCGCGGCCTCGTCGTGGTCGCCGAGGCCGTGCCGGACGTACCCGAGGCTGTCCCAGGTCAGCGCCGCGCCGTGCCGGTCGCCGGTCTCCTCGTGCAGCCGCAGGGCCGCCTGGCAGCACTGCAACGCCGGCCCGGGCTCGCCGAGCCGGGCGTGCATCCAGCCCAGATTGTTGAGCGCCTTGGCCTGCCCGACCCGGTAGTCGGTGGCCCGGTAGAGGTCGAGGGCCAGTCGGGTCTCGTCCAGGGCCGACCGCAGCCGACCCTGCCGGGCGAGCACCCAGCTCACCCCGAGGTGCGTGTGCGCCCGCCCGGTGTCGTCGCCCAGCTCGCGGTACAGCTCCAGGTCGCGTCGGTAGTGCCGGTGCGCCGCCTCGTGATCACCCGACCAGGTGCAGGCGATGGCGAGGCCGCGGTGCGCCAGGGCCTGACCGGCCAGGTCACCCCGACGCCGCGCCGCCGCCAGCGCGGTCCGCTGGGCGGCGGCGAGCTCCGGCCAGTGCCCGCTGCGATCGAGGTACGTGGTGAGGGCCGCCGCCAGCGTCCACGCGTGCCGGTCCAGGCCGGCGGACGCCGCCTGTTCCACACACGCCAGCAGGACGTGGTGCTCGGCGGCGAACCACGCCGTCGCCCACCCGTGCTCCGGGCGGGCGCCCACCGTCACTCCCGTCGCCGGCGGCGGCAGCGCGGCCGGTCGCGCCAACCGGTACGGGTCGAGCAGGTGGTCCGCCGCGTGCGAGGCGTGCAGGTAGTGGTCGAACAGGCGGCGTCGGGCGGCCTCCCGTTCGGCCGAGGGGTCGCTGTCGTGGCACAGCTCGGCGGCGTACGCGCGCAACAGGTCGTGCATCGCGTACCGGCCCGCGGTGCGCTCGGTGAGCAGGTTCGCCCGGGTGAGGTCGGCCAGCAGCGGACCGACCCGAGCCGGCGGCAGGCCGGCGAGGCTGGCCACCGCCGTCCGTCCGGCGTCGGGGCCGGGGTGCAGCCCGAGCAGTCGGAACAACCGGGCCGAGTCGGCGTCCAGGGCCCGGTACGACCAGGAGAAGACCGCCCGTACGTCGGTCATCGGGTCGCCGGTGGCCAGTGGGCTGAGCCGGTCCGGGCCGCTGTCCCGCAGTTCGCTCGCGAGCACCGCCAGCGGCACGTCCGGTTGCCCGACCGCGCGTGCCGCGACGACGGCCAGGGCCAACGGCAGGCCGGCGCAGCACCGGACGATCTCGTCCAACGCCGTCTCTTCGCGCCGGGCACGGCCGCGACCGAGCCGAGCGATCAGCAGCTCCCGCGCCTCGGCCGGTGCGAGCAGGTCCAGCGTCACCGGGTGGGCTCCGGCGTTGACCACCAGGCCGGTGAGCCGGTTACGGCTGGTCACCACGACCAGGCTGCCCGGGGATCCCGGCAACAGGGGCCGTACCTGCTCGTCGTCGCGGGCATTGTCGAGCAGCACCAGGACCCGGCGGTGGGCGAGCAGCGTCCGGAACAGGGCGGCCTGCCCGGGCAGGTCGGTGGGTACGCGCTGAGGCGGCACGTGCAGCGCCTCCAGGAAGCCGCGCAGCGCCTCGCCCGGCGACACGGCCCGACCGTCGAGGTCGAACCCGCGCAGGTTGACGTAGAGCTGCCCATCCGGGTAGCGGTGCGCGACCTGGTGGGCCCAGCGCACCGCGAGGGTGGTCTTCCCGACCCCGGCCGTGCCGGCGATGGCGGAGATGACCACCGCCCGGCCGAGATCGTCCTGGCCGCCGTCCCGGGCGGCCCGCGCCGCGTCGGCGGGCAGCAGTGCGTCCAGTTGGCGCAGCGCCGTGGCGCGGCCGGTGAACCAGGCGGGGTCGCCGGGGAGCTGCGCCGGAGTCGGACCGGTTGGCCCCGCGGGTGCGGGCTCGGCCGTCGTCTGCCCCCGCAGCACCCGCAGGTGGGCCTCGCTCAGCTCGGGTCCGGGGTCGACGCCCAACTCGTCGACGAGACGGCGGCGGGTCTCGGCGTAGAGCCGCAGCGCGGCGGCCTGTTGGCCACAGCCCGCCAGGGCGAGCAGGTAACCGGCCACCAGCGGCTCCCGGAGCGGATGCTCGACCACCAGGGGGCGCAGGGTCTGCGCGGTCGCGGCGTACCGGCCGAGGCCGAGTTCCACGGCGGCGAGCCGCTCGTACGCGAGCAGCCGCTGCTCGTCCAGTCCGGCGGCGGCGGCGTCGACGAAGGCGCCGGCCGCACCGGCCAGCGCCGGCCCCTGCCACAGCGCCAGGCCGTCCCGCAGCAGCCGCGCCGCCTCGGCCCGCCGACCGGCTGTCTCCTCGACGCGGGCCCGCTCGACCGCCACGGTGAACTCGGTGAGGTCCAGCTCGGTCCCGCCTACGGTGAGCCGGTAGCCGCCGCCCTGCGTCGCCAGCAGGTCGCCCGCGCCCGCCTCGCGCAGGGCCGCCCGGATCCGGGAGACGCAGACCTGCACCTGCGTCCGTGCGCTGGCCGGCGGGTCATCGGCCCAGAGCGCCGACACGACCTGCCCGAGAGGTACCAACCGGTCCGCGTTGAGGAGCAGCAGCGCGAGCACCGCACGTTGCTGGGGGCGGTCGATGGGGAGGACGCGCCCGCCGGCGGTCACCTGGACGGGGCCGAGGACTGACCACCGCATGGCTTTCCTCGTCAGTCGTGATGGGACGACCACAGTCTATGGACGGCGGGACCCGTGCGACCGGCGCCAAGCGGTCGGATAGCGGACGCCAAGCGGCCTCGCCCAGGCTCTCCTCAGCCGCCGGATCCGCAGGTCCGGGGGGAGGCGGGCCGGCTCGTCCGGCCATTGTGGACAAGGGGATCGACATGCGGGTAACCAGGGGACGGGGCGTGCTGACGGCAGTTGTGTCGACGGCTGCCGTGGTGGCGGGCATGGCCTGGGCGGCACCGGCCTGGGCGGTGCCGGCCGGATTGGAGACGGTCACCCATTCGGCGGCCGAGAGCAGCGCGGACAAGTCGGCGCTCGCGTCCTGCCCGGCCGGCAAGGTGGTCACCGGGGGTGGCGGCTTCCTGATCGCCGGCTCGTCGGCCGCCGGTCGGGTCGGGCTGGACCGGTTGGAGCCGCTGGCGAACGGCACCGGTTTCTTCGTGACCATGCGGGAGGCGGGCCCGGTCAACTTCGCCGGCGACTGGGCGTTGCAGGCCGTCGCCCAGTGCGCCACGACGCCGGCCGGATACCAGGTGGTGGCCACGACCGGAGCGGTCGGAACGGAGTACGTCACCGCGAGCTGCGGGACGAAGAAGGTCATCGGCATGGGTGGGCGGGTCAACAACGGCCAGGGTGACATGGTGCTCGACCAGGTCGTGCCGTCGTTCGACCTGACGTCGGTGACCGTCCGGGCGGTCGCGGTGCAGGGCACCTCGCCGGACGGCTGGAGCGCCACCTCGATCGCCGTCTGCGCCAACGCGCCCGCCGGGCTGGAGCGGGTCGCGTTGACCGGGACGAGCGCGAGCAATTCGTCGGACCACGCCGTCAAGTCGTGCCCGGCCGGCAAGGGGCTCTACAGCGCGGGTGCCGACATCAACGCCGGCAACGGCCAGGTGCTGCTGACCGCGATCAACATCACCGGGGGGAACACCGTTCGGGCACGGGCGGACGAGGACGCCGACGGCTTCGCCGGCTCGTGGAGCCTCAACGGGTACGCCATCTGCGGGAGCTGATTCGCCGGCCGGGGCCGCCACTGGCGGCCCCGGTCGCCGGTCCGCGTGGGCAATATGATCGTTGTCAGGTGACGACCAGGAGGGCTGATGTCATGAAGTTCCTTCTCACGTCGGGGGGCATCAGTAACCCGAGCATCTCCGACGCGCTCGTCGACCTGCTGGGCAAGCCGATCGCCGAGTCCACGGCCCTGTTCATCCCGACCGGCGTTCACCCCTTCCCCGGTGGGGCCGAGAAAGCGTGGAAGGCGGTCCACGGCCACGCTTCGATCCCGCTGACCCAACTGGGTTGGAAGTCCCTGGGGATGTTGGAACTCACGGCGCTGCCGACCATTCGGCAGGAGAACTGGGTCCCGGCGGTCCGGGAGGCCGACGCCCTCCTCGTCTGGGGCGGCGACGTGCTGTACCTGACCTACTGGCTGCGCCAGTCGGGCCTGGCCGACCTCCTGCCCTCGCTGAGTGACACGGTCTATGTGGGGGTCAGCGCCGGGAGCATCGCGGTCACCCCGTACAACTGCGACGCCGAATTCGACAGTCAGTTCGTTCCGGACGGCAGCGACATGGCGCAGGGCGCCGAACAGGCGCTTGGCCTGGTGGACTTCACGCTCTACCCCCACCTCGATCATCCGGACATGCCGGACACCACACTGTCCGCCATCGAGAAGTGGGCGGCCGGTATCCCGGTCCCGACCTACGCCATCGACGACAACACCGCCATCACGGTGGTCGACGGGGCCGTCGACGTCATCTCCGAAGGCCACTGGAGACTGCTCAACGGCGGCGCCAGGTCGTGACGAGTCGGCCGCGCAGACCGGCCGATCACCGCGCCCGGGACGGGAGGCGGACGATGCTCAGGCTGCCGGTGGGTCGGCGCTGATGCGCGTGAGGGTGCGTCGGCCGATCAGACTCATCGTCGGGTTGGTCCGGTGGTAGTACCAGACCAGTCCCATCGCCTGCTGGAAGGCCCACGCCCTACCGCGCTCCCACTCGAGATCGTCGCAGTCGAGTCGCTTCCGGAACGCCTGGCGTGGCTCCCGTTCCAGCAGGTGCCAGGCGCCGACGAGGTCGAGGGCAGGATCGGCAGGGCCCAGCCCACCCACGTCGAGAACCCCGGCCAGCCGCCCGTCGCAGACCAGGACGTTTCCGGGTATGAGATCGCCGTGGTTCATCACGTCCGGGGCGTCGCCCCGCGGCAGTTCCCTCATCACCTCCCAGAACCGGCGGAGCAGGGGGACGTCCAGCAACGTCTGACTGTGCCGGAAGCAGTCCTCCAGGTACTCGTCGTGTGCTGGCAGCTCGCCACCGCGACCCGGGCCGGTGAACGTGCGGCCGCGTGTGTCGATGGCTCGCACGCCGTCGACGAACTCGGCGAGATCGTGCGCGAACGCGACCGAGTCCCCGGGGTCCTCGTCGGTGGCAACGACTCCGGGTATCCAGGTCTGGACCGACCAGGGAAGCGGGTAGCCGCTGCCCGGCTTGCCGATGGCGACCGGCTCGGGAGTGGGAAATCGCGTACGGCCCACCAGCTCTCGGGCCGCTTCCGCCTCGCGTTCCAGCCAGGCCTGTGCCACGTCGACCTCATGAGGTTGGAGGGGGAATCGGGCCGTCAACCGCTCCCCGACACGGACGATGGCATTGACCGTCCCCTGGGAGGCGACGCGCTGGAGAGCCAGGCCCCGCCACTCGGGGAACTGCGTGTCCACCAGCTCACGCACCACGTCGAGTGAGACCGTGAGCTGGCCCTCGTGCATCGGCGCATCGGGCGACAGGGGAGTGGCTGGCACGACAACCGTCCTTCGTCAGGTTTTCGAGGCGGCTGAGCCTAGCGGCGGACGGCGCAGTCGCGGAGCTCTCGGCGTATCGATGGTGGATTTGCGGCGTCCGGTCACACTGCCGGTATGCGGCGGGGACATTGGGTGAGCGTCCTGGCGGTGGCCGTCTGCGTCCTGCTCTCGGTGGCCGTCGGCGGTTGGCTGGGCTGGCGGAGTGCGACGGTCGATCCGCCTGCGCCGCCCGCGGTCTGCCCGCTCATCCGGTCCGAGGTGTTCGATCGTCTCGTTCCCGGGCACGGTCCCCCGGAGGCGGCCGAGCAGAACGGGTCGGCCATCCGCTCGAACTACTGCCGGGTCAAGAGCGTGTCCGAAACGAGGGCTCCACGTACCTCGCTGTGGGTGTCACTCGGACGGTACGGCCGATTCGAAGGCCGTGGTCCGCGTTGCCTGGACCTTGGTGGACTGCAGCCGGCCCTGAACAGAAGGAATCACCCGTTCGCGCTCGGTGACAGTGCTCTCTACTACCTCTCGGGTGACAGCGAGACCGGCCGGCGTATCCACTTCTCGGTGTGCCTCGGCACCTACGGGGTGCTCGTCGACTACGAGGCCTACGGAGTCGCCGATCCGGCGATGGTCGAGTCCACCGCCAGCGTTGCCCAGGAGGTGCTGTCGTGGCTTTGATCGGGCCTCCGATCTGGGTATTCCGGCGTAAGAACCTGCAACCGCCTCCGCGCGCCGACAATCGGCTGTCACCGTGGCAGTGGCTGCTCGTTGCGGGGGCGGTGGCGCTCGTCATTGCCGTCGGCGTCCTCGCCTGGCGCGTGAGCCGGCTGGCGGCGCCCACACTCGTCAACTGGCAGATCACCGTCGTCGACGAGACGAGCGACGCCCCGCCGCTACCGGACCTGCCGGCAGATCCGTTCGCGCGCTGATGGCCATTTCCGCGCACCTGGCCCGGCTGCGGGCCGTGATCGGCCCCGAGCTGATCCAGTTGCCGTCGGTGTCGGTTCTCGTCGTCGACGAGAACGGGCGGCTCCTGCTGGTACGCCACACCGGAAGCCCGGACAGGTGGGGTGTGCCGGGCGGTGCGGTCGAGATCGGTGAATCGCCGGCCCAGGCGGCCGTGCGTGAGGTCCGTGAGGAGATCGGCGTCCAGATCGGCAGGCTGCGGCTGCTGGATGTGCTGGGCGGTACGGACTACGAGGTGACCTACTCAAACGGTGACCAGGTCGCGTACGTCACCGCCGTCTACGAGGCGGTGATCGTGGACGGGACACCCGCCCCGGACCAGGAGGAGATCTGCGAACTGGGCTGGTTCAACCCGGCGCGGCTGCGGAGTGTCGGCCTCAACCGGTTCACCCGGGCACTGCTTGGGGCAACCGGCCACCTCGCGAGCTGACGGCGGTCGGCCTGACCTAGGGACAGCGGGTCGCCCGGCCCGTCGCTACGGTTACCAGGGTGACCAGTTCTGAGCCGCAGGTGGTCGGGGTCGTGCACCAGGCTTCCGGATCGACCGTACGGCTGCGCCCGGTGGCCGAGGACGACTTGGAGATGTTGCGCCGGTTCGCGGTCGAACCCGGGCTGATCGGGCTCGACTGGGCTGGTTTTCGGGACGCCGCCGCGCCGGCCCGTCGGTTCGCCGAGGACGGCTACCTCGGCGAGCGGACCGGTGGCCTGGTCGTGCAGGTCGAGCCGGCGGCCGACGCGCGGGCGGGTTACCTCAGCTACCTCCAGCGCCAGTACGGAGGCCGGGCACCCTACTGGGAGATCGGCATCGTGCTGCTGCCCGAGTGGCGCGGTCAGGGCATCGGCTGGCGGGCGCAGGCGCTGCTCTGCGACTATCTGTTCAGCCATACACCGGCGCAGCGCATCCAGGCCAGCACCCACGCCGAGAACGTCGCCGAGCAGCGGTCGCTGGAGAAGGCCGGCTTCCAGTTGGAGGGGGTCGTGCGGGCCTGCGAGTTCCGGGCCGGCGCCTGGCGGGACGGCTGGCTCTACAGCCGGTTGCGCGACGATCCGTCACCCCTGTGAGCCTCGCCTACGGGTATCGAGCGTGATCCCGAAATCCGATTGTGGGCGGCTGCGGTCCCTGCCTAGCCTGCTGGCTGTGGCCCCCCTTCGTCTTCCGATCCCGCGGGTGGACCGGTGAGCGGCCGGCTTCGGGAGATTGCCCGGCAGACCGTCGCGATCGTCGAGTCGGGACGCTATCGCAATGGCAACGGCATCGAGGTCGTCGTCGGGGAGGCGGTACGCGCCGCGGTCGCCGGGACTCGTCATCACCTACCCGACGAGGTGTTCGAGGCGCGGGACGCGGCGCCCGGCACCGCGACGGTGGAGGTGACGCACGAGTCGACGTTGCAGGCGGCGTACCGGCTCGGGCCCGGTGCGGCGTGCCTGGTGTTCGCGTCGGCAAAGAACCCGGGTGGCGGCTTCCTGGGTGGGGCGCAGGCCCAGGAGGAGAGCATCGCGCGCTCATCGGCGCTCTACCCGTGCCTTCGTGCCGTGCCGGAGTTCTACGCGTTCCACCGTGCACAGCAGGATCTGCGCTACAGCGACCGGATCATCTACTCCCCGCTGGTGCCGGTGTTCCGGGACGACAGGGGGAACCTGCTCGAACAGCCGTACCCAACGTCGTTCCTGACCGCCGCGGCGCCGAACCTCGGCGCGATCGTGCGCAACCAGCCGGCGCACGCGGCGGACGTGCCGGCCGTGCTGGCCCGGCGTGCGCGGCGGGTTCTGGAGGTCGCCGCCGCGCACGGACATCGGTCGATCGTGTTGGGCGCCTGGGGGTGCGGGGTGTTCCGCAATGATCCCGCTGCCGTGGCCGGAGCGTTCGCCGACGCTCTGCACGTGGTCGATCGGTTCGACCACGTGGTGTTCGCCATCCACGACGGCCTGCCGGGCACTCCCGTGTACCGCGCGTTCAGGAAACGCCTGGCGGGATCTGCCGAGGACTCGCCAACGTCGGGTTAGGTGGGTGCAGACCGCGATCACCGGGAGGCTACGTGTCGGGCCGTTTCGTGTACTGGATGAACGTCTCTCTCGATCTGAGGATCGAGCATGCCCCGGGCGAGGAGGGTGCCGGGAACTGGCTGCGCATCGGCGAGCCGCTGCACCGGGAGTTCAACGCCCGGGCCCGCGCGCTGACGTCGATGGTCCAGGGGCGCACGATCTACGAGACGATGGAGGGGTTCTGGCCGGCCGCGCGCACGGACGAGAAACTGCCCGACTTCATGCGTGAGTACGGCGAGATCTGGACGACGAAGCCCAAGGTGCTGGTGTCCCGCACCCGCACCGAGGCCGGGTACAACACCCGGACCCTCGGCTCGGGCGGCGACGCCGTCGAGCTGCTCGCCAGGTACCGGGAGGAGCAGGACGGCGACATCGGTGTCGGCGGCGCCACGGTCGCCACCCATCTGCTCCGCGCGGGGTTGCTGGACGAGCTTCTGATCTTCACACACCCCGTCGTCCTCGGTGGGGGTCGGCCACTCTTCGACGAGTTGGAGCGATCGGTGCAGCTGGACCTGATCGAGCAGGATTCCTTCGCCGAGGGCGTCACGCTGCACAGGTACGCCGTCCGCTACGCCGAGGACGCGTGATCGGGCCGCCGTGCGCCGTCCTCGACATCGTGCACACGATCGGTTCGGGCGACGAAGGCTGGGCGGTGGGCGTTGGTGAGCCAGCGCAGCGCCCACTCGACCGACCCGTAGCGGAACCGCCGCAGCCAGAACGCGCTTGCCGCCAACTGGGCCGCGAACACCGCGAGGACGAAGGCGAAGAGGGCCAGCGGTGAGAACGTCCCGGCGAGGCCGAAGCCGATGCCGGTGAAGGCGATCAGGCCGACCGCCGACTGGGCGAGGTAGTTGGTGAGGGCCATCCGGCCGGCCGGGGCGAGCGCCGCCCGGACCACCGACGTACGAGGGTTGTGCATGATCCGTAGCAGCGTCGCCACATAGGCGGCGGCCAGCAGCGGCGCGGTCGAAACGCTGGCCGCGACGCCGAGAGTGTTGCCGTTGCCTCCGCTGGCCGCGTAGACGGCCGCCCCGACCAGTCCGATCGGAAAGCCGATCCACTGGATCCGGCGCAGCACCGGCTCGTTGCCCCAGGCCCGGTTCAGCCATTGCCGGCGTCCGGCGACCATGCCGAGCAGGAACAGCGCCAGGGCGGTCGGGCCCTGCAGGGTGACCGCCTGGAGCACCAGCAGGGGCAGGCCGGCGAGGTGCTCGCCGATGTTCGCCGTCCAACCGCCGAGCAGTGCCTGGGTTGCCTCCTCGCCGTTGGCCAGCGCCTCGGCCTCGCCGGGCAGGAACGCCGAGCGGTCCACGAGGAGCGCGCTGGCGACCAGGCTGATCAGCACGAGTGTGTAGAGCGCCGCCGCGATCCGAAGTGCCGTACGGTCGGCCACCTTTCGCAGCAGGAGCAGCGCGAGGCACGCCACCGCGTACGTGGTGAGGATGTCGCCGCCGTACAGGAAGACGGTGTGCAGGGCGCCGAGGACGAAGAGGCCACCGATTCGGCGGAGCATGCGCGCTGGGAACGCCGCGCCGGCCCTGCTCGCCGCGGTCATCTGGAGGGTGAAGCTGTATCCGAAGAGGAACGAGAACAGCACGTAGAACTTCATGTCGACGAAGACCGAGGAGAACGTGCGGACGGCGTCGTCGAGGCCCGAGGTGAAGTCGGGATCGGTCACCAGGTTCCCCGGATAGCCGGAGGCCATGAAGGTGACGTTGACAGCGAATATGCCGAGGAGGGCGAACCCTCGGATCGCGTCGACGTCGTGAAGACGTCCGCCCGGTACCCGCGTGGTCATCACGGTCTCCATCTCCGTATCAGCTACAGCGTACGAAATACAGAGTCCCTGAGATCTAGAGTGCAGGCAAGACCCCCGGGTGAAGAGCGAGGAGATTCGGACGTGGCGGAACGGAGGCTTCCGGCAGTGGTGGCCCGGATGTGGGGTCGTGAGACCAACTCCCGGCACGGCCCTCGGCCCAGCCTCGAACTGGGCAGCATCGTCGACGCCGCGATCCGGATCGCCGACCGTGAGGGTCTGGCGGGGGTGACGATGAGCAGCGTCGCGAGCCAGCTCGGGGTGGCCGCCATGTCGCTGTACCGCTACGTCGGCAGCAAGGACGAACTGCTGGTCATGATGGCTGACGCCGCAGCGCCCGAGCCGCCCGCGCTGGACGGGCGCGCCTGGCGCGACTACCTGTTCGACTGGACGCGCGCCAACCGCGACTTCCTGCTCGCCCGACCGTGGCTGCTGGCGCTCGACCAGCGCACCCCGCCCACCGGGCCCCGGTTGCTGCGCTGGCTGGACCGCGCGCTCGCCGCGCTCGCCGGTACCGGGCTCGCTTACGGCGCACGGATCAACATCGCCACCGTTCTCAGTGGTTACGCTGCCCAGCAGGCGGCCCTAGCCCACGCGCTGAGCGCCGGCCCGGCCGCCACCGACGACTCGATCGCCGGGCTGGCCGAGTACGGCGAGATCCTCGGGCAGGTACTCGACGCGGACGCCTACCCGGAGCTGACCTCGGCCATCGGCGCGAGTGCACTGGGCATCGCCGAGGAGTGGATCGACGATGCCGACTTCACCTTCGGGCTCGGCCTGCTCCTGGACGGCATCGAGGCGCTCGTCGCACGGGAAGCGCGTGACTGAGCGCCGGTAACCTCAGCCCAGTCGATCCAGCTTCTCGCGAGCGCTGGTGTCGGGCCGAGGGGTGAGGACGACGAGGCGCAGGTCGGTGTTCTGAGTGGTCAGGACGTTGGCGTCCAGCGGGATGGCGCCCACGTCCGGGTGTACGGCGGTCTTGTGGGCGCTTTCGTGGTTGGCCACCGCGCGAAGGGCCCAGAGTTGGCGGAACCTGTCGTTGCCGGCCATGCGCGAGATCAACGCCGCCACGTCGGGGTCGTTCGGATAGCGGGCGCTGGTGGCCCGCAGGTCGGCCACCAACGACTGCTCGAAGTAGGCGCGCTCGGTGTCGCTCTGGCGGACCCGCGGGTTCCGGCACTCGAACTGGATGATCAGCGCGTTGCGATCGTCAGCCGTTGCGCCCGTGGGATCGCCGAAGACGGCCGCGAACAGCCGGTTCCAGTGCAGCAGCCGCCACACGGCGTCGTAGACGGCCGCCGGGGTGTCGCCGAGGTGGTCGATGACGCGGTGCAAACTGGCGGGGATCAGGCGGGGTATCCGGTCCGGGGCCGCGGCGAAGCCGGCAAGGCGCATGAGGTGCGCCTCCTCGTCGTCGGAGAGTCGCAACGCGCGGGCCAGAGAGGTGCACACCTGCGCCGATGGCGTGCCGGCCCGCCCCTGTTCGAGGCGTGCCACGTATTCGGGGGAGATGCCGGCCAGTGCCGCCAGCTCGCCTCGCCGCAGCCCGGCGACGCGGCGGGGGGATGCGTTCGCGAGACCGACCGACGCCGGGTCGGTGCGATCGCGCCAGGTCCGCAGCGCGGCTCCGAGATCACTCATCACCACATGATCCGCCATCCGCCGCGGGAGCTGGGTGGTACCAGCGGTACGCGGAAGACCTGTGCCTTCCCCGGAGGCGTCTCGGACCCTGAGGATGGGGATCATGAGCAGAGTGACCAGAATGCATCACATCGGAGTGCCGGTCAGTGATCTGGCGCGGTCGGTGAGGTGGTACGAGGACGTGCTCGGCATCGCCCCGAACGGCGTGACGATCTCGGCGACGAACCCGGCGATCGGTGCTGTCGTGGAGGTCGAGAACGCGTCGATGCGGGCGTCGTTCGCGTTGGCCGGTGACAACGTCCTGCTGGAACTCATCCAGTACGACAGCCCTCAGCCGAGGCCCTTCACCGGGCGCAACTCTGACGTTGGGGTGATGCACCTGTGTTTTGAGGTCGACGACCTGGACGCGGCGCACCGCGACCTGGTGGAGCGAGGCGTGCACGTCAACGCCGATCCGGTCGTGCTCCAGGACGGCGACGGTGTCGAGGCGGGGGCGCTGGCCGGGACGAAGATCCTCTACCTGCGTGACCCCGACGGCATCCAGTTGGAACTGTTCGAGTTGCCCTCGTAGGAGCGGCGGCCGGACCCGGCGGTCGGCCCGATCGGCGCACTGCTGTGGATACCATCGGCGAGGCCGGACAACTCGATGGGAGCTGGCGCCGTTACCCGCCATCTGTTCGATATCAGGCCGGGGACCCTCGTCGCGCGAGAGGCAGAGCTGGGTGAGATCGCTTCGCTGACGGTCGCCGCGGCGCGCGGCCGCGGTGGAGCGATGCTCGTTGTGGGTGACGCGGGAATCGGCAAGTCCACGCTCGTCGACGAGGCCGCCGCACAGCTCGACGGATGGCAGGTGCTGCGCGCCGGTGGGATCGAGTTCGAGAGCGAACTGCCCTACTCGGCCCTGCACCAGTTGTGTGCGCCAGTGCTCGACCACCGCGGCGGGCTGCCCGCACCGCAGCGGCGCGCGCTCGACACGGTGTTCGGGCTGCACGCCGGGATCACGCCGACTCCGATGCTGGTCGGCCTGGCTGTTCTGGGCCTGCTGAGTGCCGCAGCCCGGCGTGGGCCGGTGTTCTGCGTGGTCGACGACGCGCAGTGGGTCGACGCCGGCTCGCGGCAGGTACTGGCCTTCGTCGCGGCACGGGTGGCGGCGGAGCGGGTCGCCATGGTCTTCGCCGCCCGCGACGCCGCCTCGGTGTCGGAACTCCGTCGCCTACCCACCCTTGCCGTCGACGGGCTCACCGATTCGGAGGCCCTCACGCTGCTGCGGTACCGGACACCCTTGGGCCACGAACCCGCGATCGTGCAACGGATCCTCGCCGAAGCGGCCGGCAACCCTCTCGCGCTGGTGGAGTTCGCCCGCGACGCCGGCCCGTTCGGACTGCCCGGGGACGCCGGGCACGGAACCGTGGAGCACCGGTTCGTGAATCGGTTCCTGCGGCTGCCGACGCCCACGCGCTCGCTTCTGGTGCTGGCCGCCGCAGAGCCGACAGGTGACCTCGTACTGTTGCGGCGGGCCATGGCGATCCAGGGCCTCGACGTTGCAGACCTGGTTGCGGCCGAGGACAGCGGCCTCCTGGTGGCCGGGCCCCGGGTGCACTTCCGGCATCCGTTGGCGCGTTCCGCTGTATACCGATCCAGCAGTGCCGGGGCGCGACGGCAGGCACACGCGGCACTCGCCGCCGCGACGGACGCCGAGATCGACCCCGACCGTCGCGCTTGGCACCGGGCAGGCGCGATCACGGGCCCGGACGAGGAGATCGCGGCAGAACTCGAACGTTCGGCCGGACGGGCACAGCGCCGCGGGGGCCTCGCGGCCGTGGCCGCGTTCCTCGAGCGCGCGGCCCGACTGACACCGGGCCGGTCGCGGCAGGCCCGCCGGTTGTTGGCCGCGGCGCGGGCGCGGTTGGGTTCGGGAGCACCCTCTGCCGCCCGGGAACTGGTGGACGAGGCCGAGCGCCTCCAGCCGGAATCGGCCGACTCCAGCGCGACACGACTGCTGCGCGCGACGATCGACTATCACCTGACGCGCAGTATTCCGGCGACGATCGCCCTCATCGACGCGGCCGACGGCGCGGGGCCCGACGAGGTCCGCGAAACCTACCTGGAAGCCTTCGCATCGCTTATGTTCAGCGTCGACGAGCCCGGGAGGTTGCGACGGCTCGCCCTGCACATCCGGGAGCGGACTCCCCAGCGTCAGCCGCCACGTCCGGTCGACCTGCTGTTGCAGGCGTTCGTCGAACAGAACCTCCGTCCGGTGGACGAGGCGGTGCCCGTGATGCGCCGCGCTGTCGACGCCTTTCTGGAGCATGCCCGCACGCCCGACCCGAATCCGTGGTGGATGGAACGCGCCTGCGTGTTGAGCATCGACCTCGGGGACAGCGACGCCATGGAGGAAATCACCGACCGTCAGGTGGAGCTCGCCCGGGCGCAGGGCGCCTACGCGATCCTTCCCCACGCGCTGCGGTTCCAGGCGGTCGCCCGGACGATCGTGGGCCGCTTCGCCGACGCGCACGTCTGCATCATCGAGGCGCGTGCGGTCGACGAGGCGGCCGGGACGTCCAACCTCGTCGGGTCCGACCTGATGCTCGCTGCCTGGAGGGGCGACGTCGGCTGGTTCCGGGAGATCTGGGAGACGTTGCACGGCCAGGTCGGGGTTAATCCCACCGCGTTGCACTACGCGAACGGCGTGCTCTGCAACGGCGGCGGCGACCACGAGGCGGCGCTCGACGCGTTGCTGCTCGTGCGGGACCAGCACCGGCGCGGCGCGTACACCGTCAGCGCCTTCCACCATGAGCTGGTCGAAGCTGCCGCGTACGTCGGCCGTCCCGAGGAGGCCGAGGAATCGGCCGGGTGGATCGGGGAGGTCGCAAGGGTCAACCCGAACGCGTGGACGACCGGTGCGCATCTGCTGGCGTGCGCGCTGCTCGATCCGGGGCTCGGCGCGCAGGACCACTACCGTGCGGCGATCAGCCGGTTCGCCGACAGCAGGATGCGGGTCCACTACGCGCGCGCCCGCCTACTGTACGGGGAGTGGCTGCGTCGGATCGGTCGTCGCAGCGACGCACGGGTGGAGTTGCACGCCGCGCACGATCTGCTCTCCACCATCGGCGCACGCGGGTTCGCCGCCCGTGCCGCCCGCGAACTGGATGCCCTCGGCGAACCGAGTCTGGCCGACGACGCCGATCCGCTCGCGGGGCTGACCGCGCGGGAACTACTCGTCGCCCGCAAGGTCGCCTCTGGTGCGGGCACCAAGGAGGTCGCCGCGCTGCTCTTCGTCAGCCCGCGGACGATCGACGCCCACCTGCGCAACCTCTACCGGAAGCTGGGCATCACCTCACGCCGGCAGTTGCGCGAACTCCTGCGCTGACCGGCCTTCGGGCGACGAACGGCCCCGCCGGTACCGGACCGGCGGGGCCGCTGGTTCACATCAGCGCCGGGCGCCCGGCCGCTCACACTCGCGTTCGGCGAGCGTCTTCAGCTCCGTCAGCCACGTCTCCAGACCTCCACTGAGGGCCGTGGTGGAGAAGTTGACGTCCTGCTCCACCTGCGCACCGCGCCACGTCTCCTCGGTACGCACCAGAACCCGGCCGTCGACCTCGGTGAACGTCCACACGTGCACGCCCTCGTCGATGGTCAACCCGGTGCCGATCGCCGGCCCGTTCCACCGAAGGCACCTCTGCTGCTGAAGCTGCCGGACGGTGGACGTGACCACGAGGGTCGTGGCGGGATTCAGCGCGGTCTCGGGCACCGGCGTCGTCCAGCGGAACGACGACCCGGGACGCAGTGGGCCACGATCGAGCCGCTTGCTGGAGAGAACCGGCTTCTGCCACGTCGGCCAGCGTTCCACGTCGGTCTGGATCTTCCAGACGGTCCGCAACGGGGCGTCGATCATTCGCTCCGACCGGTAGCGGATCTTCGCCGCGCTGTCGACGGTCCCGCCCGCGCATTGCAGGAGCCCGCGGTCCGGGCCGCCGGCACGCCCGGCCTCGGCCGGCGCACCTGCGACGCCCACGAGACCGGCCGCGATCACCGCCGCCGCGAGGGCAGCCACACGGTTCCTCATCGGGCGGTCGCCTCCTCGGCGGTGTGCTTGAGGCGCTCCAGCCAACCGGCGAGGGTCGCGTCCAGGCCCTCCTGGAACGGTGCGGGGTCGGCGTCGACGGGTGGGCCGGCGAAGGATTCCTCGGTCGACACCTGCGCGCCCTCGTCGGTCGGAGTGAGCGTCCAGACGTGGATGCCGAGCACGCCGTCCGGCCCATTGCCATATCCCCGCCAGACGAGGCGTTCCTGCGGCCGTACGGCAAGGATGGTCGACTCGATCTCCATGCCGGCGGCGGACCAGCGGAACACGGAGCCCGGCGCGAGCGGACCCGGCGTCTCGACGCGTGCGTACGGGATTTCCGGCAGCCAGGTCGTCCAGGCGTCGATGTCCGTGAGGATCCGCCACACGGTTTCCGCCGACGCGCTCACCGTGATGCTGTGCCGGCTGAGCACCGGGGCCGACGCGTCAACGCCGGCCTCCTCGGCGTCTGTCATGTTCTTCATCGTGAAGCCTCTCCGCGGTCACTGACGGTCGACAACGCCGGGCATGCGCGACCAGCTGGATCCACACCCGGCAGAAGCGATCGTGCCAAGACGGCAATCGCCGCACATCGGCAAGAACTACCTACTTCGCTGGGCGGCGTCGTACCGACTCGGGTGACGAAACGTCGGCATTCGCGGTTGGTGAACGATGGGTATCCCTAACGACGGTTCAGCGCCGATCATTGCCCGGGATCGATGTGAGTCATTCTCACCTCCGGGTGCGGCGCCCGGCGCGGAGGGCGAGACGTCGGCACCGGAAGCCGGGCGCACCGAACGGCCCGACTCCGCGTCCCCGGAGGATCGCCATGCCCCGTCCCGCACTCCGCACCCGGCTCGCGGCGTTCACCGCCGCCACCCTCACCGCGAGCGTCCTGACGGTGACCCCGCCGTCACCGGCGCTGGCCGCCACCACGTTCGCCGCCAACGACTACTGCCTCGGCCAGTGCTCCGACATCCTGCCGCCCG
Organism: Micromonospora sp. CA-246542; assembly: GCF_050942905.1. NCBI lineage: Bacteria > Bacillati > Actinomycetota > Actinomycetes > Micromonosporales > Micromonosporaceae > Micromonospora > Micromonospora sp. CA-246542. The sequence goes on from NZ_CP192040.1 coordinate 2,070,408, forward strand.
GACAGAACGGCAACGCCACGCTCGTCGCCATCCTGGCGCACCAGGCGCTCGGCACCCGCCCCGCCCACTCCAGCGATCAGCTCGACGAGTACGCGAACCTGGTCTACAACTACGCCGGGCTGACCGACGAGCAGATCGCCCAGTTCTACAACGACGCCTCGTTCGGCGTGCCGGCCGCGCAGGTCGAGAGCACCGTCTCGCCGCGCGCGGACGTGACCATCGTGCGGGACAAGGCCACCGGCGTCCCGCACGTCACCGGCACCACCCGCGGCGGCACGATGTTCGGCGCCGGCTACGCCGGTGCGCAGGACCGGCTGTGGGTGATGGACCTGCTGCGGCACGTCGGTCGGGGCAACGTCAGCTCGTTCGCCGGCGGCGCGCCCGGCAACCGGGAGCTGGAGCAGAGCGTCTGGGCCAACTCCCCGTACACCGAGGCGGACCTCCAGGCCCAGGTGGACGCGCTGCGCACCAAGGGCGCCCGTGGTCAGCAGCTCTACACCGACGTGGTGGACTACATCGCCGGCATCAACGCCTACATCGACAGGTCGATCGCCGACGACAACTACCCGGGTGAGTACGTGCTCGCCGGCGCGGGCAAGCCGAAGCACTTCACCATGACCGATCTGATCGCCACCGCCGGCGTGATCGGTGGCCTGTTCGGCGGGGGTGGCGGCAGTGAGATCCAGTCCGCCCTGGTCCGGGTGGCCGCCCGGGCCAGGTACGGCGTGACCGAGGGCGACAAGGTGTGGGCGGCGTTCCGGTCGCAGAACGACCCGGAGACCGTTCTCACCCTGCACGACGGGCAGAGCTTCCCGTACGGGGGGACGCCTCCGGGCGCGACCAGCGCGGTGCTCCCCGACGCCGGAACCGTGGTCGCCGAGCCGCTCGCCCACGACGCCAGCGGCGGGGCCGCCTCCCGCACCGGCGCGAGCGCCGCTACCAAGGAGCTGATCGGCGGGCTGGCGAACCTGCGCGCACACGGCATGTCCAACGCTGTCGTGGTCTCCGGACGGCACACCACCACCGGTAACCCCGTCGCCGTGTTCGGTCCGCAGACCGGCTACTTCGCCCCGCAACTGCTCATGCTCCAGGAGTTGCAGGGGCCGGGCATCAGCGCGCGAGGGGCCGCGTTCGCCGGGTTGAACCTCTACGTGCTGCTCGGTCGCGGCCAGGACTACGCATGGAGCGCCACCTCCGCCTCCCAGGACCTCACCGACACGTACGCCGTGCCGCTGTGCACCACCGACGGCACCGCGCCGACGCTGCGGTCCAACCGCTACCTCTACCACGGGCAGTGCCTCGCCATGGAGGCGTTGGAGCAGCGCAACTCCTGGTCGCCGACGCTGGCGGACTCCACCCCCGCGGGCTCGTACACCCTGCGCGCGCTGCGCACCAGGTACGGGTTGGTCTCCTACCGGGGACTGGTGAACGGGCAACCGACCGCGTTCACCAAGCTGCGCTCCACCTACCGGCACGAGGCCGACTCGGCGATCGGTTTCCAGGCCTTCAACGACCCGGCGGCGATGGGCAGCGCGGCGGCCTTCCAGGACTCCGCCGCCAGCGTCGGATACGCGTTCAACTGGTTCTACGTCAACTCGACCGAGGCCGCGTACTTCAACTCCGGCTCGAACCCGGTCCGGTCGTCCGTCACCGACCCCAACCTCCCGGCGAAGGCCGAGCCGGCGTACGAGTGGGCCGGCTGGAATCCCGACACCAACGACGCCACGTACACGCCGGCGTCGGCCCACCCGCAGTCGGTCAACCAGGACTACTACGTGAGCTGGAACAACAAGCAGGCGCGGGACTTCGGGGCGGCGGACGGAAACTTCAGCTTCGGCTCCGTACACCGGGTTCAGTTGCTCGACGGACCGGTGCGGACGGCGATCTCCCAGCGCAAGCTCGGCCGCGCCGACGTCGTCAAGATCATGGCGGACGCGGCGGTGACCGACCTGCGCGGCCAGCAGGTCCTCGGCGAGATGTTGCGGGTGCTGGACAGCACGCCGGTCACCGATCCGGCGCTGGCCGACGCGGTGGGCAAGCTGCGCGCCTGGCAGCAGGCGGGCGCCCGCCGCGTCGAGACAGCCCCCGGCTCCAAGGTCTACCAGCACGCCGACGCGATCCGGATCTTCGATGCCTGGTGGCCGCTGCTGGCCTCGGCTGAGTTCCGGCCCGGCCTCGGTCCGGACCTCTACGCCGCGCTGGTCGACGCCATCGAGGTCAACGAGGCGCCGTCGGGCGGCCAGAACGGCGGGCGTGATGGTACCGCGAGCTGGGCGTCGCAAGGTCAGGCGCACAAGGGCTCGTCGTTCCAGCACGGCTGGTGGGGCTACGTCGACAAGGACCTGCGTACGGTGCTCGGCGATCCCGTCGCCGGCGGGCCGGGCCGCGCGTACTGCGGCAACGGCAACCTCGGCGCGTGCCGACAGTCCCTGTTGGACACGCTCGGCCAGGCCGCCGCGCTGCCGACCGCCACGGTCTATCCCGGCGACAAGTCCTGTGGTGCCGGTGACCAGTGGTGCGCCGACTCGATCGCGCACTCCGGGCTCGGCGGCATCACCCACCCGGTGATCGCCTGGCAGAACCGTCCCACCTACCAGCAGGTCGTCTCGTTCCCGGCACGCCGGGGTGACGACGTCACCAACCTGGCCCAGGGCCGCCCGGCGACCGCGTCGAGCACCCAGTTCCTCACCAGCTACACCCCGGACAAGGCTGTCGACGGCAGCCTGAGCAGCCGGTGGGCCAGCAGCTACAACGACAACCAGTGGCTCCGCGTCGACCTCGGCGCGGCCCGCACCGTCAGTCGGGCGGTGCTGCGCTGGGAGTCGGCCTACGGCACCTCGTACCGGATCGAGGTCTCCGGCGACGGCAGCTCCTGGACGCCGGTGTTCGCCACCACCGCCGGCAACGGCGGCGTCGACAACGCCACCTTCGCTCCGGTCACGGCCCGCTACGTGCGGGTGTACGGCGTCAAGCGGGCCACCTCGTACGGATTCTCGCTGCACGAATTCGAGCTGTACGGACGGTGACCCGACCGGGAGGGGTTGGCGGACCGCTCGCCGGCCCCTCCCGCCCTGACCAGCGGTGCCCGGGTGACCGGTGGCGCTCTCGTGCGCGGTCATCGGCCGACCCTGGTGGTGGCGGGCGACGGTCCCGTTCGCCGGGCGAGGACCGGTGCTCTGGGTGACACCCGCGGTGTGTGGGCACCGTTCGGTCGGAGGTACGCGGACAATGGAGCGATGAAGCGAGAGACTCGGCTGAAGCGGTTGACCGGAACGCGCGTCGACGGCGCGGTGGCGACGGGCGCGGTGGCCACCGGCGCGCGGGCGGCGGGGGCGGCGTCGCTCGGCGCCCTGGCTCTGGGGGCGCTGGCTGTCGGCGCAGTGGCCGTCGGAGCGCTGGTCATCGGACGGCTGGCTGTCCGCCGCGCGGTCGTGCGGGAGCTGCGCGTCGGCCGGTTGGAGATCGGCGAGCTGGTGGTGCACAGCCGACCCGTTGCCGAGCAGTAACCCGCCGCGGGGTGCGCGGGAGGAGCCTCGGGCGCGTGCTCCCGGCCGCACCGGCAGACCGGTCCGCCCGGGAAGTCATGGCCTCGCGGCCTGGCCCAGTGCCGCCTTGACGATCCGGATCGCCTCGGTGGTGTCGATGCCGACGCGGGCGATGACGGCCGCGTAGTCGTGGGCGGCGCGGCGGGCCTGTTCGAGGGACTGCTCACCGCCGGCCGAGACGAAAGAACCGGCCCGCCCGCGGGTCTCGATGAGCCCGGCGTCCTCCAGCTCCCGGTACGCCCGTCCGACGGTGTTCACGGCGAGACCAAGGTCGGCCGCGAGCCGGCGGATCGTCGGCAGTCTGGTGCCGACGGCCAGCGTGCGGCCCTGGATCTGCCTCGCGAGTTGGGCCCGGAGCTGCTCGTACGGCGGCGTCGGTGAGGCCGCGTCGATGACGATCATCGGAGCGCCATGGCCCGCCGAGCCGTCGTCCCCACGTCCGTGGTCCGGTGCTCGATCAGGCCGAGCGCGCAGACGCCCGCCAGCACGAGGGCTATTGAGACGGCGTTCCACCAGCCGAGCGACTCCCCGTACAGGAAGATGGCCGGCAGCGACCACACGAGACTCGGGGTGACGAGGTGGCGGGCGTCCTCGACCCGCATGATGACGTCGACGGTGAGCGACGCCTCGTCCTCGGCCACGGCCGGGGTCGTCAGGATCTGGCGTAGCTGCATGACGATGCCAGCCCCGACGCCGGTGAGGCCGATCAGCACGACGGCCGCTCCGTACCGCAGGCCGGGGTCCGGCACGGGCAGCACGCTCAGGGCGAGGAGCGCCGCGCCGCTGAACGTGGCGAGCGCGAAGGCGGCGTGCGGCCGACCGAGCACCACCGGCCAGCCGAGCTCGACCGGATGGGCGACCCGGCGGGACAGTCGCGCGCCGGCCGTCCGGTCGACCCGCCGTACCCACCAGCCGAGCAGCCACTGCCCCGTCAGCAGTACGACCACCAGCGCCGCGAGCACCAGCAGCGGAGGCCAGGAGAACGTGTCGTCGTCGAGTCGGCTCAGCACGTGCGTCAGCGCGGCGCCGATCAGGAACGCGGCCAACAGGACGCTGTCGGCGAGCTTCGCGTGCCGCCGTACCGCCAGTCGCGTCGCGAGCAGCGGCGTCGGCTCAACGTCGGTCAGGCCGTGCCGGCTGAGCCACCGTCCGGCTTCCGCATGATCCGCTTCGCGCATGACACTCACCCCGGTACGTCGCAAATCTTGTCTCAACACGATGAGACACAACATGCGGCAATGTCAACCCCCGACGCGCGTCACGCCGCCCGGCCCGGCGGCCGTCTGGGCCTTGACGGTGACCGGCTGCCGGAGGATGGTCCGCTGCTTGTCGGGGGCGGTCCTGCGAAAGTCGCTGAGGTAGATCTCGTGGTGCCGACCCGCCATGCGAAGTCCTTCACTGGGGATGAACCCGTGGTGCAGTTGCGTGAGCAAAGCCGCCTCGTCGTCGAAGGAACCGACGTGCAGTGTCTGGACGCACCGTCCCTCTCGTAGCGTCTGAAGGCGGACGTCGTCGAGCCGCGTCGGTCGGTGCTTCGCGCCGGCCTGCTCGACAGCGGTGGCGAAGAGGGACTGGTCGATCCAGCCGGGGACCATGAGCATCAGCGTCCAGTTCCATCGTGACTTGTCCCGTGCCGTGGTGAACGACTCCATGTCCTCGGCCCACCACAGACCTTCGAGCGGCGGGACGACGTAGTCGCGCCTGAGGTCCCGCTTGCTGGCGAACTTCAGTCTGTACGCCACCGGGTAGAGCGCCGCGATCGCGTCGGCCAGAGCGGGTGAGGTGTTGGGGTCGCCGTGACCGTCGGTCATCAGGTACTGCATGTCGGGCACGTCGATGATCCGGAAGCGGCCTCGTTGCGCTCGGTAAGCATCAAGGGACTTCTTGAAATCGACTTTGCCGTTGCTGTCTCCGGTCACCCGGTCATTCTGCCGGAATTCGAGAGCGGGATGTAACTCTCCGGAAGTGCCTGACCACATGGAGAAAGTGCGACCCAGCTCACCGCCGACAGCCGAAATTGGTACCGGAAAAGCGCGACCAAAATGGCCGCCGGCCCGTCTTTAGGGTGACGGTTGGTCACGGCCGGCGGTCGGCCAAGGAGGGGTAAGGGACGTGGGAGACCTACGTGGGCGCTTCCGGGACGAAATGGCCCGACACGTCGCCCCGCCGCTCGGTGACCTGGTTGAGCAGTCGGTGGTGCAGGGTCGACGACTACGCCGTCGGCGTCGTCTGGCGCAGTTCGGCGCGGGCGGATCCGCGTTGGCGATGCTGCTCGTGATCGGCCTGGCGGCCGGGCCGCTCACCGGCGGTGCCGACCAGGTGGGTCAGTCCGAGACGTGGGGCGTCGGTTCGCCGGGTGGGTCGGTCGACAGCCCGACGCCGTCCCCGGCGGAGACCCCCGACAGCGCCCCGGGCGGCGGGTCCGTGGCGGGCGCAGCCGAGGCCCCAGGAGTGGCCACGTCGGCGACTCCCACCACCACGGTGATCGACAACGTGCGGATCGGGGCGGGGCCGGACGGTCCGTTGCTGACGACCACACCGCAGGGCGCCCTGGAGTTGTTGATGCGGCTGCTGCCCAAGGGCGAGACCAGCGGTCAGGCGAATTTGGAGAGCAGCGGGGCGGGCCCCGGCATGCCGTACGTCCAGATCTTCCTGGATCGGGGCGACGGACCCGGCATGGTGCGGCTCGCCGTCTACCAGGACCACCTCGGCGGCGATCCGGTCCCGGGGACGGTGGAGTTGACCGAGGTGCCCGGCAACTGTGTGCAGGACAAGATGATCACGGTGTATCACCGGGACGGCCTCCAGATCGACGTGCTGATCTCCACCTGTCTGGCCTGGGATGGCAAGGGGAGTTCGCCCGCGCCCGCCGTTCTGTCCGTGGACGAGGCAATCGCGATCGCCGCCAACCCGACCTGGGGGACGAAACTGCCGGCCGAATACGTCCGGAACGGCGCCAAGAGGTTTCCCACCATGGCCAGGTCGAATGGCTGACGAAGACTTCGTGGAATTCGCGCAGGCGACCGTGGGCCGTCTGCGCGACGCCGCGTTCCTGATGTGCCGCGACTGGCATCTCGCCCAGGACCTCACCCAGACCGCGCTGGCGAAGATGTACGCCAACTGGGGGCGGGTCCGACGGGCCGACGACCCGTACGCGTACGCCCGCAAGGTGCTGCTGCGCTGCGTGATCGATCAGCAGCGGCGTCGCTCCAGCACGGAGTTGGCGATGTCGACGCCGCCCGACCACGGCGAGGAGCATCCGGCTGAGCTGCGCATGACGTTGCTCGACGCGGTCGCCACCCTGCCACTGCGCGACCGGGCGATCATCGTCCTGCGCTATTGGGACGACCTGAGCGTGGAGACGACCGCCGAGGTCGTGGGCGTCTCCACGGCCGTCGTGAAGAGCCAGAGCATGCGATCCCTCAGCCGGCTGCGCGAGTTGCTCGGCGAGACCCGTTCCGAGTTGTTCGCCGAGGAGCGGCATTGATCGGCCGGGTCTGTCCCGTGGCGGCGACGGGGGTGCCACCGCGCACCCGTGGCGACGCCGCGACCTGCGATGGCAGTCATCTGTATGTGGGAGGTTCGGTGTCCGTGTCGAGCAGCAGGACCGGCCGGGGCCCGGTTCGCGGCGGGGTCCGGGTGCCGGCCCTGCTCGTGCCGCTGGTCCTGTCGGCGTTGGTGGTGCTGGTCGCGGGGTGTCAGCGGTGGGGGCCGGGTGACGGCCCCGAGGAGCCACCGACCGTGAATGTCGAGCGGAGTGGCCTGAGCATGCTGCTGGGAGCGGGCGACCTGGGTGCGGGTTGGCGTGCGGACGACGCGCGGCCCGGTCTGCCACCCTGGCCGTGGGAGCAGGACGACTGCCCCGACTACCGGAGCAGCGACTACACCGCGAAGTCGCACCGACGGGCTGCCGTGGAGCGCTACTACCGGCTGCCGGACGGGTCGTCGCCGGCCCACCACATCGTGGAGACGTACGAACCCGGGTGGGCCGAGCGGAATGTCGACGACGTCCGTGCGGTCCTCCGGCGATGCGCGAGCTACCTGGTTCACGGATCACGGGTCTCGTTCGACATCATCGACCCGCACTATCTGGGCGGTGTCGGTCTGCTCGTCCGGGGCCGCATCGCGCATGCCGACACCCCAACTACCGCTAGGTACTTCGTCATGGTGAAACGGGACGAGACGGTCTCGACTATCAGCCTGCCCGACCTGGGCAACCAGGCTGCGGTGGATACGATCGCGGCGAAGGCGGTGGCCCGTCTTGGCTGAGCGGGGAGGTCGCAAGCTGCCACGCCGCTGGGTCGTCTCCGCGGCTACCCTGTCTCTCGCCGGCGTCGCGACGGCCGCCTACGGCACGACGCACGCCCGGGACGGTGGCGGATCCGACGCGCCACCCGGTCGTTCGCCGGCCAGTCCGGTTCCGACGACGCCGGCCGTCGACCTGCTGAAACCGGCGCGGGCACGCATCGAGGCCTACGTCGAGAAGTACGACGGTCATCTCGCGGTCGCGGCACTGGATCGACAGAGTACGGCCGCGGTGACGGCCGGCGTCACCCGTTTCGAGACCGCCAGCATCGTCAAGGTCAATATTCTCGCGGCGCTGCTGCTGCGGCAGACACCGCCCGGTAAGGCCCTGAGCTCGGCAACCAGACAGCAGGCCGAAGCCATGATCGTGTCGAGTGACAACGACGCCGCGGTGGCCCTGTGGCAGAAGATCGACGGCTCGCGCGGCCTCACGGCCGCGAACCGCACACTCGGTCTGCGCGAGACCAAGGCGAACAAGCACTGGGGGACGACCACGACCACGGCCGCCGACCAGATCCGTCTGCTGACGGCGCTGACGTCGTCGAAGGGACCGCTGACGCCGCAGGACCGCACCTTCGTCATGGGCCTCATGAAGAAGGTGATCCCCGAGCAGCGGTGGGGAGTCACCGCCGCGCGCGAGCCGGGCAATTCGGTGTACGTCAAGAACGGCTGGGACACCGCGGACGCCGACGGCGGTCGCTGGCTCGTCAACAGCATCGGACGGATCGTCGAGGCCCGTCACGACTGGCTGATCGCCGTGCTCTCCGACCATCACGTCAGCCAGAAGGCCGGCATCGACGTGGTGGAGAAGGCCGCCAAGTTCGTCCTCAAGGAGATGCGCGCCGCCACCACGGGCGACGACCCCACGCAGGGGTAGGACATCTCGCCGGCTACCACCGCCCACCCTCCGATGTGGGCGGTGGTAGCCGATCAGGACCGGTCCGCGGCCAGGGGCAGGTGCGCGACCGGCACGAGTCGCCGGACGCCGCGGCTCGGGCTGGGCTGTTCGGTGCCCCGGGCGGTCGCGATGTCGGCCGCGAGCGCCTCGATCTGTTGGCGGGTGACGCCCGGCATGCAGATCAGGTGGCTGATGCCGCCGTCGGCGTTCGACAGGCCGTAACGGCGGGAGATCGGCGGTGGGGGTGTCGTGAAGTAGACCGTGAAGGCGTGGACGTTGCGCCAGGCGGGCCAGCCGACGCTGGCCAGCAGGGAGTGGGCGAAGCGAGCCGTTTCGCGGGCGCGCTCGGCGCGTTCACGGTGTCCGTCCTCGCCGAGCAGTCGCAGCGCGTACCACATCTGGACGGCGAGTTGGCCGCAGCGCGAGCCGCTGATGGTGCTGTCGGTCGTGGCGGTGTAGGAGATCCGCCGCGCTGCCCGTTGCAGCGATCGGCGGGTCACCACCAGACCGCCCGGAATGGTGGTCCCGTAGAACTTGTGGCAGGAGATGGCCACGGAGTCGACCACGCCGCCGAGGTCGATGGCCACCGGCCGGTCCGGCAGCAGGGCCAACGGCACACCGGCGAGTGCTCCGTCGACGTGCAGGTGAGCGTTGCGGATCGCCAGCTCGGACAGGGCGCGACGAACGCGGGCCGGGTCGTCCACCGCCTCGGTCACGGTCGTGCCGGCGTTGGCCACGACGATGGCGGGCCGGTCCCTGCGCCGGGCCAACTCGCCGCGCAGATCGTTGTAGTCGATCTCACCGGTGACGTCGGTGCGGATGACGACCTCGGGGAGGTTGAGCATGCTGGCGGTCTTGCGGATCCAGTCGTGGGTCGCCTGGCTGTAGTAGAGGACGGGACTCGCGCCGGCGAACCGGTCCCGGGCGAGCAGAATGGCCGCCTGGTTGGCCTCCGTGCCACCACTGGTCAGGTATCCCCATCGATCGTCGGCCGGGGCGCCGAAGAGGTTCGCGTGCCAGTCGATGACCCTGCGCTCGTAGGCCTTCGTGTGGCCGGTGTCGGGGTCGGTATCCGGGTCACCGACATTATTGATCAACAGTCCGAACAGGGAGGTCACGGGTCCATAGTCGATATCCACCGCGGCCGGGAAGCCGATCGACCTGCGCGCTGACAGAGCGGCTCGTAACTGCTCGATCTCAGCGGTGAGGGAAAGGTCGTCGGGAACGCTTGTGGGGGAGGTCACGGGCTCTCCGTTGATAGGCGACTCAGCGAAGAGTGGACCATGACGCCGACGTACAGGCAACCGTCTCCGAATCGCGATCAAGCCGACTGGCGGTGAATGGTTGATCGCGGTGTGTGTGCGATGAGAGGCTGTGGCGACGTCTTTGGAGGGACTGACACCGTGGCGTACGACAGGCCGGGAACGCGCTCGAATCCTTTTGAGAGGAGCGCCGACGATTGGAGAGCGGCGGCGAGTGCCGGAAGGACGGCAGCGGTCCCCTGGGACCAGCACTCGGGCAGCCAGCCGTCCCTCCCTCCGGAGCCGGCGGTCGGACGCCACGGTTGGGTGGCGCCCACGACCGCGATGCCGTCGCCCGCTGTCGAGCAGCAGCCGCCGGTCCCCTGGCAGCCCACGCCGTCCGCGTACGCGCCGCCACCGGTGGAGCCGCCGCCGACCACCCGCGAGTCGCCGACCGCGCCCCCGGTCAGCGATCCGGAGACGCGGCGGATCTGGGCGTCGTTGCGATCCTCCGCGTTGAGCCGGGTCGGGTTGATGAACACCATGCACGGCCGGCACGCGTGGGCGCAGCGCCGGCGCAACCCGCTGTGCCCCTATGGCTTCGCCTTCCTCTACGCCGTGCCGGTCATCGGGTCCACAGCGGATCGATCGGCCTTCGAGGTGGGCGCGGCGACGCGCCTCGACAAGGCCGGCGAGGACGTCTCACACCTGCCCAGGCTGCTGTACGACCTCGCGCAGACGGCGCGGCACTACCTCGACAACGGGGGTCTGGATCCGCGTCAGCCCCCGCAGATGTGCAACCGGGTCGACGAGCGGATCAGCGCCGAATCGACGTTCATCGGGCTCGCGGTCAGCTCGCTCGACGGTCCGCTCGGCACCTGGGAGCAGACGATGCGCCGGGTGGAGGGTGAGGACCGGATTCCCGGTCGCTTCTACATCCAGATGATGGATCCCGAAGAGACGCGGATCGTCGTCGACCGGCCCACGGATCCGTGGGAGAGGCCGCTGATCCAGTCCACCACGCCGCTCTACGAGTCGTGGCGACCGTTGCAGAGCTATTCGGGCGACGCTCCGATCTGGACGGGGATCGCGCAGTTGGCGACGCTGGTGCACCTCGGCGCGCAGCGGATCAGCCCGACCAGGGGTACGACAGCCTAGGGCCCGAGGCAGGCGGCGCCGCTTCGGCGGCGCCGCCTGCCTCGACGTGTGGACGAGGGCTCAGAGCGTGAGGTGACCCAGGTCCTCGTCGACCTGCCGCGTCGGGTTGGTCTCCCGTTCCCCGATGCCGGTGAGCAGGTCCGGCCGGCGGGCCCGAACGCTGATCGCCCACAGCACGCCGATGACGACGAAGGCGCCGACCGTTCCGGGCACCAGCCAGGCGGTGTGGGAACCGGGTGGCGTGCCGAGCGCGGCGCTGATGTTGACCAGCGTGACCAGCAGGATCACCGCGATCGCGATACCACCGAGGGTGGGAGCGATCGCCCGCGCCCACAGCGACTCGCTGCGTCCGCCGCCACGGGCGAAGTAGCGGACGGTGGCTAGTGAACTCACCGTCATCAGGAGCATCAGACTGATCGCGGCGATGTTGCTCAGCCAGGTGAACATGGTCAACGCCTCGGCGCCGCTCACCACGAACAGCAGGATGACGATCAGAGCGGTGATCGACTGGGTGATCGAGCCACCCAGCGGCGCGCCCGACCCTCCCTCGCGGATGGCCGCCAGGCGAGCGGGCAACAGCCGGTCCTTGCCGAGCGCGAACAGGTATCTCGCCACGCTGTTGTGGAAGCTGATCATCGCCGCGAGGACGCTGCTGACCAGCAGCAGACCACCCAGCGCCACCAGCAGCACGCCGGCGCTACCGGCGCGGGAGCCCGAGAAGACCTCGAACGGCAGCGGCGCCGCCGGGTCGCGGGCCAGGTCGACGACCCGGTCGGCGCCCACCGTTGCCACCATCGCCCACGCGCACAGCGCGTAGAGCAGGCCCAGGCCCAGGATCACGTAGATGATGCTGCGCGACACCGCCCGTGGGGTGCGCGCCTCCGCACCGTACGCGGCGATGGTCTCGGTGCCGAAGAACGCGGCGAAGCCGAGGGGAAGGACCGCGAGCCCGGCCACCACCCCGGTGTCGAACAGCTGCGTCGGGTTCAACGCCGCGAAGGTCAGTTGACCGCCCGCCGGGTGGGCCAGTCCGACCAGCACGAACACCAGCAGCAACGTGATCTCGACGATCAGGATGGTGCCGAACATGGCGGTGCTGACGCCGGTGCGTTGCAGACCGAAGGCCGCGACGATGGCCCACGCGAGGAGCGCGCCGACCCACCACGGCCCGCCGACCAGGCCGCTGATCACCGAACCGAGCAGCCCGTACAGCGATATCTGAATGGTGTTGTAGGCCAGGAGCACGACCGGCGCGCCCGCGACCCCGACGAGCCGGGACAGGCCGGCGGCGAGGGCGGTGTAGAAGATTCCACTGGGCTGCACGTAGCGGGCGATGGCGATGTACCCCGGTGCCCACAGGAGCATCACGACCGTCAGGAGCAGGAAACTGGAGGCCACACCGGTATTGCCGGTCGCCGCATAGGTCGCGACGATACCGCCGACGAGAACGGCCATGGGAGACGACGCGGTCGCGCCGAACGTCACCAGAGAACTCGTTCGCAGAGTTTTGCGTGCCAGTCCCCGCTCGGCGGACACCGTCAGGGGGGTCACCGAAGGCGTGACCATAACTGAACCTCCCCAGGTTCTAGGCGATAGGTCAGGGGCGGGACTCGATGACCTTACAGGTGATCTCGCCGTTACTGGGAGCAGCGGGTCGCAGAATTTGAGTGCCCCCGGGAAGCGCTGCGGTGACTCGGTGGGACGCACCTCAAGTCCTGTGTGGACATCGGCTGCGATGATCGTCGGCGCCCTCGGAAGAGGGAGGAAGGATCACCCCGCCGAGGGAGGCTGGACACCCGCCGCCGGTGCGATGGTCGGGTCACGGCCGGTGGTTCGCCGAAGGACGCGAGACACCGCGGCGGGGGTGATGGCCGCGGTCGTGCGGATGGGGTGGCGATGACGAAGCAGGCTGTCCGGGCGGCCCGGATGTTCGACGGCGAGCGGCTCACCGATGGTGGGGTGCTGGTCCTCATCGAGGGTGGGCGGATCACCGACGTGCGCCGGGGCTGGATCGACGCGCCGGTGGGCTGGCCGGTGCGCGAGGCGCCGGACGGGACACTGTTGCCTGGTCTGGTCGACGCACACGTGCACCTGTGCGCCGACGCCGGGCCGGACGCGCTCGGTCGACTCGCCGAGCGCGCCGAGGCGGATCTCGGCGCGGTCATCGAGGCGTCACTGCGCGCGCACCTGGCGGCCGGCGTCACGACGGTACGGGACCTGGGTGACCGACGTGACGCGGTGCTCCGATGGCGGGCTCGGGGAGTACGCGACCACCTGCCGACGGTGGTGGCGTCGGGTACGCCCATCACCAGCGTTGGCGGACACTGCTGGGCGCTGGGGGGCGAGGCGAGCGGTGTCGACGGTGTGCGGGAGGCCGTGCGGCTGCGGGCGGCGGCCGGCGCGGACCTGATCAAGATAATGGCCAGCGGCGGGGTCTTCACCCCTGGCACGGACACCAGTGGGTTGCAGTTCAGCGATCAGGAGATGACCGCCGCCGTCGCCCAGGCGCACGACCTGGACCTGCCGGTGACCGCGCACGCGCACGCCCTGCTCGCGGTCGAGCAGGCGCTGCGCGTCGGTGTGGACGGCATCGAGCACTGCACCTGCGTGACCGCGGCCGGGGCCCGCGTCCCCGACGAACTCGCGGACCGCCTGGCCGCGTCCGGACCAGCGGTCTGCGCCACGCTCGGCACCGATCCGGCCATGGTCACCCCGCCGGAGGTGGTGGCGATGGCGGAGCGGGCCGGCCTCAGCGCCGCCGCGCTACGTGCCGGCGCCACCACCCTGCACCGGGCCGGGGTCCGTCTGGTGGCCGGTTCGGACGCCGGCCTCGGCCCCGCGAAACCGCACGGGATCCTGCCGGAGACACTCGTCGAGTACGTGGCCTGCGGCATTCCCGCCACCGCCGCCCTCGCCGCGGCCACCGCGGTCGGCGCGCAGGCGTGTGGTGTGGGCGGCGGTAAGGGCCGCGTCCGGCCCGGATTCGAGGCCGACCTGTTGATCGTCGACGGTGACCCGACGAGCGACATCGGGGTGCTACGCCACCCGCTCGCCGTGTACCGCGCAGGTGTTCAGGTGGGCTGACCTGCGCGGGTAGATCACCGACGACGGCGGGCCATCCACTGCCAGATGTGGGTGCCGTGCTGGCTGGGGTCGTTGCGGGCCACGTAGATCCAGGACCAGTGACCGGGGAACTGGTAGCCGTTCCAGACGACGTGGTCGTAGAGGGTGACCAGCGATCCTCGGATGAGGTCGTGCGCGTGGATCGTGTTGGTCTCCGGCGGCACGGTGTCGTCGTCGAGCGAGGTGACCAGCCAGGTCGGCGTCCGGATCGCCGCCAGCTCCGCGTCCGTGACCAGCGGCGGGCCCTCCCCGCCGAGCGGCTCGACGACACCGCAGATCGGCACCGACGCGGCGAACAGGTCGGGATATGTGACGGTCATCTCCAGGGACATGTAGCCGCCGTTGCTGCAACCGACCACGTAGATCCGGTCGGGGTCGACGCGCTCGCGACGCACGAGATCCTGGACGATCTCGCGGATCAGCGGCGCGAACCGGGGGCCGTCCTCCATCCAGTAGGAGGTGCTCTGCGGGGCCACGACGTACGCGCCGGAGAAGATCCGTTGGGCCTGCGGGGTGGCGAAACCCAGCGCGCCGCGGTTGGCGCGCAACGTGGTCTCGTTGTCGTAGTAGCCGTCGGGGAGGGAGGCGCCCTCGCCGGCGCCGTGCAGCCAGAGGATCAGGGGCCGTCGGTCGTGCGGGCGCGGCCGCTGGGGGGAGTACAGCCGGTACTTGAGGCCCGACCCCGATACGTGGTGGGTGAAGGCGTCCACCTCGGGGTTCGACAGTCGTCCCTGCACGAAGCGCGTGATGGTGAGCGGGGGGCCGTGGCGGCGCGCGAGCGGCGTGTTCTGCGTGATGGTGTAGACGAGGTCCAGCCGGACGTTGCGGCCCTTGCTCAGGATGTAGCCGAGGGTGCCGCCGCCGGGTTGACCCTCGGCGTGGCTCAGCTCCAGCACGATGTTTCCGTGCCGGTCGAGCCGGGCCGCGGTCACCGTGCGGTCCAGGTCGTACTCGCTGAAGATCAGATCGCCGGGAGCGATCGGGAGCGGGCTGGTGGCCTTGGCGTGCACGGTGAACGTGTCCGGGGTGAGCCCCGCCGGGTCGATCGGGCCGAGCCGACGGGTGTCGAGGGTGACCGAGGTGACCTGCTCGCCACCGTCGAGCGTCCGCGCGTCGAGGGTGAAAGCCACGCCGGCCCCGTGGGGACGGTCGTCGGCCTGGGCAGCGCCCGGCAGGGTGAGACCGAGAGCGGCGCCGACCCCGCCGGCCAGCACGGTACGGCGAGTGACAGGCATGGACATACGGCCCCCCGTTTGTAGACAAACGTCGATGGCACCCCACCGTAACGGCGTGGAAATCCATCGGCAACCGACGCGGACGCGCGGCCAGGGCGCCCGGGGCCGGGAATCCCGGAGGGCGCCCTGATCGGTCACGGACGGACGGTCAACTCAGACGCTCGAACACGGAGAACGGGTACACCCAGGCCTGGGTGAAGATCAGCCCCAGTCGGTGCAGGTAGCGCTGGCAGGTGTTCGGCTGCGCCGGGTTGGTGCAGAAGGTCACCCACAGCTCGGAGTACCCGTCCTTCTCGGTCGGGCTGTGGGCGTACACCTCGTCCCGCGTGACGAACTGCATCGAGGTCAGTCGCGGGTCCTGCACGTCGTTGGGGAAAGAGAGCGAGGTGTCCAGGTTGTACAGCACGATCTCCGTGGCGAACAGGCAGACGCTCGCCTGGAAGTACAGCTCGTAGATGGTGGAGTAGGTGGCGGTCTCGTAGACCTGCTCGGACACCTCCTCGCGATAGCAGGGGGTGCCCGGCGGGAAGGCAGCCGGCGGGGGAACCGGAATGACGTTGGTGCCGACGCCGCCGATGGCGCGGGCCGCCCGGTGCGTCGACGCCACGGCGAGACCGCCGTCGGCGCAGGCCGTCTTCGTCGTGCAGATGGCCGTGTCGGGGGTCGCCGCCGACGCGGCCGCCGCCGGAACGGCGAGCGTCGCCGCGAGCAGGGTCAGGGCCAGAACCAGAGACTTGAGATGTACGGACACATGACCTCCATCGATCGGATCGGTGCGCTGTGCTCTGCGCACGAGCAGGATCGCGGATCCGATCGGGCTCTGGCCGGAATTCCGTACACCGCCGTACAATGACGAACGTCTATTGTCGACCGTTGGGGGCAGGGCACTGGATGCCGCCGGGGCGCAGACGTCCGACGACCTCGCCGGCCTGTTGCGGGCGTTGCGCCGCAGGCACGCACGCCAACAGGGTGACGGCGAGCTGACCTATCGAGAGCTGGCCGCCCGCACCGGCTGGTCGCACACCGCCATCGCGGAGTACCTCACCGGGAAGACGCTGCCACCCACCGACCGGCTCGACGCCCTGGTCCGGCTCCTCGGCGCCACGCCGGCCGAGCAGGGCGCGTTGGCCACCGCCCGGGACCGTATCGAGGAGAGTCGCCGCCGCGCGCCGCGTACGCCCGGCCGGCTGGTACCCCGGCAACTGCCCGCCGACGTGGCCAGCCTCGCCGGCCGCGACGACGAGGTGACCCTTCTCGACAAGCTCGTTGCCGCGCCCACCTCCGTCGTGGTGGCCGCGATCTCGGGAACCGCGGGGGTGGGCAAGACGGCCCTGGCCGTGCACTGGGCGCATCGCGTCGCCGATCGCTTCGACGACGGGCAGCTCTACGTCAACCTGCGCGGCTTCGACCCGCGCGGGCAGGCGGTGAGCCCGGCGAAGGCGCTGCACGGCTTCCTGGACGCGCTCGGCGTTCCGGCCACCCGGGTGCCCGCCGACCTCGACGCCCAGGCCGCCCTGTACCGCAGCGCGCTGGCCGGCAAACGGATCCTCATCGTGCTGGACAACGCCCGGGACGCCGAACAGGTCCGCCCGCTGCTGCCCGGCACGCCCACCACGATGGTGCTGGTGACCAGCCGCAGCCAGCTCACCTCGCTGGTCAGCCTGGACGGCGCGCACCCGCTCCCGCTCGGCCTGCTCAGCCGCGACGCGGCCGCTCACCTGCTCACCAATCGGCTCGGCGCGGAACGGGTGGCCGCCGAGCCGGAAGCCGCCGAGGCGATCATCACCGCGTGCGTCCGGCTGCCGCTGGCGTTGAGCATCGCCGCCGCCCGGGCCCAGCAGTCCGGTTTTCCGCTGGCCACCCTCGCGGCCGAGTTGGGCACGGCCGGTCAGCGCTTCGGCGTACTCGACGCGGGTGACGCGGTCGGCGAGGTGCGGGCGGTGTTCTCCTGGTCGTACACCGCGCTCAGCCTGCCGGCCGCCGGGCTGTTCCGGCTGGTGGGCCTGCACCCCGGCCCGGACATCACGGTGGCGGCCGCGGCGAGCCTGGCCGGTCGGCCGGTGGACGACACCCGCCGGCTGCTGACCGAACTGACCCGCGCGAACCTGCTGGCCGAGTACCGGCCCGGCCGGTTCACCGCGCACGACCTCCTGCGCGCGTACGCGGCGGAACTCAGCGACGGCACCGACCCGACGCCCGACCGCAGGTCCGCCACGATCCGGCTCCTCGACCACTACACCCACACCACCCACGCCGCCGACACCCTGCTGCGCCCGCACAGCGACCCGGTCGACCATCTCATGGCCCCGGCGGCGGCCGGTGTGCTCCCGGAACGGCCCACTTCCCACGCGGAGGCGTTGCAGTGGTTGACCGCCGAACATCCCGTGCTGCTCGCCGTGCTCCGCCTGGCCGCGAGCGCCGGCTACGACGCACACACCTGGCGGTTGGGGCGGGCCCTCGACACGTTCCTGGACCGGCAGGGGCACTGGCACGACCGGGTCGAGACCTGCCGGGCGGCCCTGCTCGCCGCCGAACGTCTCGGCGACCCGGTCGCCCAGGCGGTCGCGCACCGCTTTCTCGCCGGCGCCCACACCGTGGTCAACCGGTACGCCGACGCCCACAGCCACCTCGAACGCGCCCTCGACCTGTACGTCGCCAGCGGTGACACCGAGGGCGAGGCGCGTACGCACCAGAACCTCGCCTCGCTCTGGGACCGTCAGGGTGAGCACCGCAGGGCCCTCGAGCACTCGAAGCGGACCCTCGACCTCGCCCGGGCCGCCGGCCACCGTAGGGCCCAGGCCGACGCGCTCAACGCCGTCGGCTGGTGCCACGCCCAGCTCGGTGAACACCTCGCGGCCCTGGCCTACTGCGAGGAGGCGCTCGACCTGCTCCAGCAGCTCGACGACCGGGCGGGCGAGGCCGCGACCTGGGACAGCCTCGGGTACGCGCACCACCACCTCGGCCAGTACGGCCGGGCCGTGGAGTGTTACGAGCGCACGCTCGACCTGACCCGGGATCTCGGCGACCTCTGGGGCGAGGCGGACACGCTCAGTCGGCTGGGCGACACGCGCCTCGCACTCGGCGACCCCGTCTCGGCCCGAGCCGACTGGCAGCGGGCACTGGACATCTTCACAGCCCTGGACCACCCGGACGCCGACGCCGTCCGCGCCAGGTTGCGGGCTCGGTAGGCGTTCGCGCCGACCAGGCGATGGCGCGGGTGCCGGTTTAGCTCCTTGCGCGGCGGGGATTCCCGGCAGCGCTCCGGCGGCAGCCGGGTACGGGTGAGGGAGGCTGATGCGTAGGATCCGGGCGTCCCGCGGCGCCACCTCGAACGGGGCGACCAGATCCCGAAGGCCGTTCGGGGCGGAACGCGACCCGAGCCGGGTGGTCACCTTCAGCGACGCTGTCACGGCGATCGCCATCACCCTTCTCGTCCTGGAGATCCGGCCGCCCGAGGACACCGAACACCTCATGCGCGGGCTGCTCGACCTGTGGCCGTCCTACCTGGCCTACGGCGTCACCTTTCTGCTGCTCGGCCAGATCTGGGTGAACCACCACGTCATGTTCGATCACATCCGCTCCGCCGACCGCCTGCTGCTACTGCTCAACACCCTGCTCCTGATGGTGATCGCGTTCCTGCCGTTCGTCTCGTCGGTGCTGGCCCGTGCCTTCGAGGAGGGGCCCGGCAAGCGGGCCGCGCTCGTCTTCTACGGCATCGTCTACGGGGCCGCCTCCATCCTCTTCAACGTCATCTGGCAGTACGCCAGCAGCGGTCACCGCCTGTTGACGTCCACCACCGACGAGGCCACCGCCCGAGCTATCAGCAAGCGTTTCCGGGTGGCCCCCGTCTGGATCGCCGTCGGAACCGCGCTCTGTGTCGTCCACCCGATCGCCGGCCTGATCGCGGTCGCGGCGTTCATTCCCTTCTACTGGCTGCCGATCAACGGTGAGATCGACAGCATCAGACGCACCCGGGCCCAGGCCGCGAACGGCCCGCCCTGAACCTGTCCTGCCGCAGGCTCGGGGCGGGCCAGCGTGGGCGTCTCAGCGACCCTGGAGACGCTTCACGTTGTCGCCGAAGGTCCACCCCTTCGACCCGTCCCAGTTCGCCGACCAGGTCATCAGGCCCTTGAGTCCGGGCACGGAGTTCCAGGCCTGCGTGACCAACGACGTCGACAGGTAGCCACCGCCGGCCCCGATCTGCGCGGGCAGTCCGGGGACCTGCTTGTCGTAGGGGACGCGGATGGTGGTGCCCTGGATGGTCAGGCCGTTGTTGAGGCACTGCGTCTGGACGGTGAAGCCCTGCACCGTACCGGCCGCGTAGGAGTCGCCGTTGCAGCCGTACATCGAGCCGTTGTAGTACTGCATGTTGAGCCACCACAGCCGGCCGTTGTCGACGTACTTCTTGATGATCGGCAGGTACGAGCCCCAGATCGAGCCGTAGACCACGCTGCCGCCGGTGACGTACGCGGTCTCCGGCGCCATGGTCAGGCCGAAGTTCGACGGCATCCGGGCCAGCACGCCGTCGATGATCCGGATCAGGTTGGCCTGCGATGTCGACAGGGTGTTGATGTTGCCGCTGCCGGTGAGGCCGGTCTCGATGTCGATGTCGATGCCGTCGAAGTGGTAGGTCGTCAGGATCGGCACGATCGTCGCGATGAACCGGTCGGCGACCGCGGTGGAGCTCAGGTCGATGCCGGCGGCGGCACCGCCGATCGACATCAGGATCGTGGCGCCGGCCGCCTTGGCCTGGCACATCTCAGCGGGGGTCGCCACCTTCACGCCGGCGTCCATGCCGTTCTCCCAGAGGACCGTGCCGTCCGCGCGGATCACCGGGAACGCTGCGTTGATCACGTTGTAGCCGTGCTGTGGGAGCCGGCTGTCGGTGATCGGGATCCAGCCGAGCCCGGGGTGTACGCCGTTGGACGCGCCGTCCCAGTTCTCCCAGTAGCCCTGCAACACCTTGCCGGTCGGCCGGGACTTCACCGCGCAGGTTCCGCCGGTCGGCGGCGGCGTGGTGGGGGGAGCGGTGGTCGGGGGAGGCGTGGTGGGCGGCGCGGTCGTCGGCGGTGGCGTGGTGGGTGGGGGAGTGCTTCCCGAGCAGGCCCCCAGGTCACGCCAGAGCGACGGGGTCGAAGCGGGGTTCCAGCCGGCGCCGACGTACGCGGTGTGGGTGACCAGAGCCTGGTAGAGCCGACCTCCGTAGGTGACCTGTGCGCCCACCTGGTAGGTGGTGCCCTCGGCCCAGGCGGGTGCGGTGCAGGCGACCAGCGCGACGGCGTTGGTCGAGGAGACGGCGGCCATGCTGCTGGGGACGAAGGCGACGGCGGCCGTGACGGACATCGCCGCCCCGGCCAGCGCTGCGACGATGCGACGGCTTCTCATGGCTCACTCCCCAGGCTTCGGCGACCCGCGACCTCCACATATTGACGTTCGTGACGTTTAATATCAAGGGTTGTTTACAGATAGCCTGTCAAACGTCACCGGGCGGTGCCGTGCGGTGTCGGGCTCCGGGTGCCGTGGGCCGCCATGATGATGAGGTCCGCTATCGCCTCCGGGTGGGTGACCATGGCGAGGTGCGATGAGTCGACCTCGATCGTCGTCGCGTTCATCCGCTCGGCCAGGAACTGCTCGAGCTCGGGTGCGGTCGTACGGTCCTGGCGCGAGATGGAGTAGTAGCAGGGTTTGTCCCGCCAGGCCGCCGTTGTCGTACGGGCCTTGAACAGGTCGCCGGCGATCGGACCCTGGACGGCGTAGAGGGCGCGCGCACGGGCCTCGTCGACGCCGCCGGCGAAGTCTTCGAGGAAGGCGCTCTCGCTGAGCTGCGCGTACCCGTCGTTGTGGACCAGGCCCGCGTTCGCCGGTGGCGTGGGGAATTTGGCGGCGAGCGCGGTGAAGTCCTCGCCGGCGTCCGGCGCGCGGGCCGCCACGTACACCAGGGCGGTGACCGACGGATGGTCCCCGGCCTCGGTGATGACCGTACCGGCCCAGGAGTGGCCGACGAGCACCGTCGCCCCGTCCTGGCGGTCGAGGGCGCGGCGGGTGGCGGCGACGTCGTCGGACAGGGAGGTCAGCGGGTTCTGCACGGCGGTCACGGTCAGGCCGGCCCGTTGGAGGAGCGGGATGACGTCGGACCAGGAGGAGCCGTCGGCGTACGCGCCGTGCACCAGGACGACGTTGCGGGCGGGACCGCCCTGGGGTCCGTCGGTCATCGGAGTCTCCTACGCGATACGCGGATTCGTCGGCGCACAGGGCTGCCTCACCCGACACTCTTCCCCAGGCTGGCCCCGGCGACGGCGCAAACGCCGAGGCTTCGACCGCACGTGAAGGTGTCCGTCCCGCCCGGCGAGTGCGTCGGTGTCGGACGGAGCCTCGCACAGGTGGCGTCTCAGCAGGTGCGCGTCTGCCAGGTCACCTTCGTCACGAACATGGGGACGTAGAAGTTCCCGTCGCCGGGGGCGGTGGCCAGGACGCCCGCGACGGACGCGGTAACCGCGATCGACTTCCAGTGCACGGCCGTGCCATTAGATAGACGACTATCAATGCAAATTTAGCTACCGGTGGAAATTTGCGTCGTCAATAACTGAGGGTGAGTCGTCTCCGGGATCGGTAGGGCGCGGCCTGGCGCGACACGGCGGATCCGTCGACGAGCGCTCTCGTCGACGGACCGCATCGGGGGTGGAGCCTATGGTTTGCGGGCGAGCAGCCCGACGAAGGTGTGATAGGTGTCGGTCTGCTGCGGCGCGGACGCGCCCGGCTCCGGCCGCCACTCGGCCAGCGGCACCAGCCCCGGCTCCAGCACCTCCAGCCCGTCGACGAACGAGAGGATCTCCTCGTCCGTACGCCAGCGCCCGGTGCCCAGCGACTCGTTGAAGACCCGCTCGACCTCGCGCGCCTTGCGGGAGCCCTCCGGGTCCCGCTCGCCGGGGTCGCGGAAGTGTGAGATCGCCACGTAGCTGCCCGAGGGCAGCGCGTCGATCAGCTCCGCCGCCACCGCGCGCGGATCCTCGTCGTCGCCCAGGTGGTGCAGGATCGCGAAGAGGAGCAGCCCGACCGGTCGATCGAAGTCGACGAACCGCCGCACGTCCGGGTGGTGCAGGATCTCCTGCGGCGTCCGGATGTCCGCCTGGATCACCGTCGCGGTGCCGTCCGCGGCGAGCAGTGCCCGGCCGTGCGTGAGGACGATCGGGTCGTTGTCGACGTAGACCACCTGAGCCTTCGGGTTCTGCTCGGTGGCGACCTCGTGCACGTTGCCCTGGGTGGGCAGCCCCGATCCGATGTCGAGGAACTGGTCGATGCCCGCCTCGGAGACCAGGAAGCGGATCACCCGACGCAGGAAGGCCCGGTTCGCCTGCCCGGCTGCCGGCCCGTCCGGGGTGATCCGCAGGGCGTGCTCGGCGACCTGCCGGTCCGACTCGAAGTTGTCCTTGCCGCCCAGGAAGAAGTCGTAGACCCGGGCCACGCTGGGAATGCGGGGGTCGATGCCCGGGGGTGCCGCCTTGTCGCGGGTCACAGGCGTCTCCATTCGATTCGAATCAGCGCAGGCTGAGGACTGTGGACGGTGCCGGCGTTGGGGCGAGTGTAGCGATCGGGCGGCCGGAATTCCGCCCCGGCTGGTATCGCTCCCAGTGAATCGTCTCCTCACCAGCGCACTCGCGGGGTGACAAGCCGGAGGAGAGGCGACCGAGTAATGAGATACGTTGGCGATCATCAATACGACGGACGCATCGTCGACGTATGACAGGCGTCTCGTCGTCCTCGCTGTTCCGCCGTCTGGGTCCAGGTCTGCTGGTCGCCGCCATGCTCTCGACGGCGGTGGTCGTGACCGTCGCGGGCATCGCGCCGGCGGCCGGCGCCGGCACCGCCGCCCCCGCTGCGTACCCCGGGGTCGCCCCGGCCCCGCGCGTCGGCGCGATGCCCGCCGCCGAACCGACCGGGACCGCGCCGCCGCCCACCACCCCGCCCGGCACGCCGGGCACCTCGCCCTTCCCGCCGAGCCCTCCCACCAACCTGGCCGCCAGCGAGGTACGCACCGGATCGGTCACCCTCACCTGGACGGCCGCCAAGCCGGGCTGCTGCGCCATCGTCGGGTACGACATCACGTACTACCAGGCGTTCGACGATGTCATCTACAGCGCCAGCGTCGGGGCCGTCACCAGCACCACGATCACCTCGTACATCGGGCCGGGCAGGCAGTACTCGTTCCGGGTGGCCGCCCGGGACACCCTCGGGCACCGGTCGGCCTCCACGGACACGCTGACCGTGGTCACGCCGGTGACGGACACCGGCGGGGACACCACCCCGCCGAGCGCCCCGCAGAACCTGACGGTCACCGAGGTGACCGCCTCGAACGGCACGCTGTCCTGGTCGCCGTCGACCGACAACGTCGGCGTGCTCGGGTACAACGTCTACCGCTTCGACGGCTGGTTCAGCTCGACGCTGATCGCCACCGTGCCGGCAACGACGTACACGACGCCGCTGCCCGCGTCCACGCCGCTGCGGAACCTCTACTACGTGCGGGCCCGGGACGCGGCGGGCAACGTGTCGATCGCGTCCAACACGGTCACCCTGCCCACGACGTCCACGCCGTCGCCCCCGCCGCCCTCGACGTGCCGGGTGACCTACCGGAACCAGTCGGAGTGGCAGACCGGCTTCGTGGCGTCCGTGACCGTCCAGAATCTCGGTGCGGCACCGGTTGACGGCTGGATCGTCACCTTCTCCTTCAACGGGGACCAGCAGGTGACTTCGGCGTGGAACGCCACAGTCGGTCAGACCGGCTCCACCGTGACCGCCCGTAACGTCGACTGGAACCGCGTCCTGGCGCCGAACGGCTCGACGACCTTCGGCATCCAGGGGCGGTGGAGCGCCAGCGACGCGCCGCCGCTCGGCTTCACGCTGAACGGCGCCCCGTGCGCGGTGGGTTGAGCCCGCCCCCTTCCCAAGGAGTCCCGTGAGCACATCCCACCGTCGCCGTAGGACCCTGGCCGGGGCTGTCCTGGCCGGCGTCCTCGTCGTCTCCACCACGCTCGGCGGCCTGACCGCGCCGGTCTCCGCCGCGAACACGCTCAGCATGCGGGGCGCCGACGTCTCCTCGTTGCAGCGCAGCCTCGATCTGGGCGCGCGGTACTACGACGCCGGCGGTGTCGCCCGTGACCCACTGGACATCCTGCGGTCCGTCGGCGTGAACTACGTCCGACTGCGCGTCTGGAACAACCCGACCAGCGGCTACAACAACAAGAGCAAGGTGTTGGCCCAGGCCAGGGCGGCGAAGGCGAAGGGCCTCAAGGTACTCATCGACTTCCACTACTCGGACACCTGGGCCGACCCCGGCAAGCAGTACAAGCCGGCCGCGTGGGCCGGCCACACCCTGAGCCAACTGGGCGCCGACGTGTACAACTTCACCTACGACGTCTGCGTCGGCCTGCGGGGGCAGGGCACCCTGCCGGACAGCGTGCAGATCGGCAACGAGATCAACGTCGGGATGCTGTGGAACGAGGGCAAGGTCGTCAACAACGACTTCGGCCCGCTGGCCGGCCTGCTGAAGCAGGGCTACAACGCGACCAAGGCGTGCGGCGGCGGCATCCCGGTGATGATCCACACCGCGAACGCCGACAGCAACGCCAACGCCCGCTGGTTCTACGACGGCATCCGTGCCCAGGGCGTGCAGTGGGACATCACGGCCCTGTCCTACTACTGCATGTGGCACGGCAGCCTGGCGAACCTCTACAACAACATCGTCGACCTGCGCGGTCGCTACGGCAGGCCGGTGGTGATCGCGGAGACGGCGTACCCCTTTACGCGGAACAACGCGGACAGCGAGCCGAACGCCATCGGCGACGCGACGTGCGACGGCATCAGCGCGACCTGGTCGGGTCAGGCTCAGGAGTTCGACTGGGTGCAGAACACCGCCCGCAACGCCGGGGCCATCGGTGTCTTCTACTGGGAGCCGACCTGGTACGCCGTCAACGGCAACGGCTGGGACCCGGCCAACAGCAACGGCACCGGAAACCAGTGGGACAACATGGCCGTCTTCGACTGGTCCGGGCGGGTGAACCCGAACGTACGCTGGACGCCCTGATCTTCGCGGTGCGGACGACGCGCCCCCGCGCACCGTTACGACGATGAGCGGGGGCGCTGGCGTGCCGGTCGTCAGACGGCCGTCCGCGACCACTGCTGGTTGGCCCCGCTGTTGCAGGTGTACTGCTTGAGGACCACCCCGTCCGCGGTCGACGCGGCGGGCACGTCGACGCACTTGCCGCTGTGTCGGGCGCGGAGTTGGAAGTAGCCGCCGTTGGTGACCATCTGGAACTGCTGGTTGGTGCCGCTGCCGCAGGTGTACTGGATCAGCTCGGCGCCGTCGGCGGTCGAGGCGCTCGTCACGTCGAGGCACTTCCCGCTGTTGCGGCTGATGATCCGCCAGTAGCCGCTGCCGGCATCCTGGAACTGCCACTGCTGCCAGGCGTTGCCGCCGTACGTGTACTGGCCGACGCGTGCGCCGTTGTTGGTGTTCGGTGACTGGACGTCCATGGCCTTGCCGCTGTGCCGCACGTCGACCCGGTAGAAGGTCCCCGTCGTCGGGGGAGGCGTCGTGGGGTCGCCGCCGCCGACGGTGTCGCCCCAGCCGTAGCGGATCCGGTCCGCGCCGGAGGTGTTGCGGACGGTGAGGTTGAGGTCGGTGCCGCCGCCGCTGAGCGCGTACATCGAGTACCAGTCGTAGCCGATGCTGCCGGGTTTGCCTCCGAGGGCGGGCCAGTAGGTGCCGCCCATCTGGTTGTCGCGCATGACCTGGGCCATGGCGCGGATGTAGCGCACGAAGTTGTCGGTGCTGTTCGGGTCGGCGTAGTTGCGGCCGTCGTTCATGGGCGCGCCGAACTCGGTGGCGACCGCCCGGGAGGCGCAGTTGCCGAGGCGCGTCTGGATGTGGCCGCGGAAGGCGTCGTAGGTCATCGCGCCGTAGAAGAAGGCGTAGTAGTGGAAGGAGAGCAGCGTGGCGTTGAAGCGGCTGTCGTTGCAGATGTCGCGCAGGTCCTGGCTGAAGCCGGTGCCACCGATGAGCACCCGGCCGGGCGGGGCCGAGTAGTGGTAGGTGAGCCAGTTGGCCGCGACGGTGCGCCACTCCGCCGAGCTGTAGCCGTGCGGCTCGTTCATCGGCTCGAAGTAGACGTTGGTGTTCGAGCCGTACGTGTTGGTCACCGTGGACCACATCGCGTTCCACGCGGCGAGGTTCGTGATCCTGCCGCCGGAGGCGGCGCCGTCCTCCCAGTACGCGAGGATCACCTTGAACCCACGGGCGGTGGCGGCGTCGATGGCGCCGCGATACGCCTCCCACCAGGCTGTCCCGACGGTGTGGGTGTTGATGGGCAGCCGGACGGTGTTGACACCCAGCGTGGACGCCAGGTCGTCGTAGAGGGCGTTGGCCTTGGCCCGGACGGTGGCGTTGCTGTCGGACATGCTCAGGCCCTGTACGACGAGAGGGCCGGTGCTGAAGTTGTCGCCCAGCACGGCCCAGTTCATGCCCCGGAACTGACTGGTGGCGGCAGCGGCGGGCCCGGGCCGGACCGCGATGCCGCCGACCATCGCCGTCAACACCGCCACCAGGGCGACGAGCGTCCGGCGTAACAGGCGAGGATCGCGCGTCGAATCAGGTGCGCGGTCAGCGGGTGGTGTGACCATGATGCCTCCGAGGCGGTGAGTGTGTTAGCGCTAACACGAACCGCGGACATGAATGGTCGAATCGCGGCGTGACTGGCGTGCCGCACAGGTGGACCCGGCACCTCACCCTGATGCGGACAGCGTGTGTTCTGTGTGTTAAGCGCGTGTTGCAGCCAAGTGTTAGCGATCGCATCTGGAGTGTCAAGGCATCGACGAGCCTCGTTGGCGAATGACTACCGTGTCTGCTGCCGGCGGCCCGCCGAACGAGCGTCACCGGTCGAGCACACGCGGTGATGCTCTTCGATACTGTCGACGTATGCGCCATTGTCGAGAGCGAGTCACGAACCGCCGTTCCCATCCTGCGACCGACTCCGCGCGTCTACCCGCCGAGGGATCGCCGCCGGTGGTGACGGTCGGTGCTTCTCCGGCGCGGCGCTCACCGCCTGCTCGGGCCGGATTCCCCGGCCGTGTCCTCTGAGGTCGTCGCGGTACTGCGCCTCGCGCCGCTGGCGCTCGGTTGGCCCAGCGTCTACCGGTTCGTGCGGCGTGAGGTCGGTGAGATCGTCGAGGTATTCGAACGGACGGTGGAGCCGATCGTCGACCAGAGCGTCGACGGGACCCGTCGACGCCGGGAAATATCGAGGATCCTGCTGAGTACCAGCGTCAAGGTGTGTCTCGCCATGTCCGGCTACGCGCAGGTGGTCGGCCTCGCGTTCCAGGCCGACCGGGCAATCCTCGGCAGCTCCTTCACGCGCGTGTACGACGATCTGTTCGACAACTTTCGCTCACCCAGCCTCGACGACCGGCTCACCGTCCTGTTCGACGGCGGTTCCTTCCACCCACAGTCGGACGCCGAGGCGGTGCTACTGGGGCTCTACCGCGCCATCGAGGTGGCGCTGCGACGGGAGGAGTCCGACCCTGTCTACACCGCCCTGCGCCGGATGCATCAGTTCCAGATCCAGTCGCGCCAGCAACGGGGACGTGCCGTCTCCGGGGAGGAACTGCGCAGGATCACCCGGGGCAAGGGTGGACTCGGCACGACGGCGCTGTTCGGGCTGCTGCGCCCGGCCCTCTCGCGAGACGACCAGCGGCTGCTGCTGGAGTTGGGCGATGTCCTACAGGTGCTGGACGACTATCACGACGTCGCCCTCGACCGCGCCGAGGGCATCGTCACCGAGGTGACCCTGGGTACGGTCACGCTGGTCCAGACGAGCCGGCGAATCGCGCGACTCCATCGGGAGTTCCGCCGGCGGTATCCCCGGGGTCGGCGCGAACGCCTGTTCGGAATGCTGTTCATGATGCTCGCGCGCGCCCTGCTCCACCGCCTCGCCGACGGTCGTCGGCAGCGTCTCGGGCACGCCGGTCAGGAACGCCCCGAGGCAGGCCCGGACCCGGATGATCGGCGGCCGCATCGGCTGCTCCTCTGGCCGGCCGGGAACATCCACCCGGAGCCCGGCCGCAGCCGGGAAGACCACACGAACTGATTGCGCGAACTGTGCCAGTTGGATGCCTTCACGTTCGGCGCGCACACTGTGACGGCGGGTACAGTGTCCGGCAGGGGGCGCGCCACACTCCCGTGGTCGTCCAGGGGCGCGAGCGGTCCGCGAGGCCCCATGACTGGTCGCCGTACGGCGGCGAAGCACGGGCGAGACGCCGGCGAGAGGCGGCAGGCGGTGAGGACCACAGAGGCGGTGTCGGCCGCGACGGACGGGATCCGGCCGGACGTGCTGATACCTCCCGCGCCGCTGAGCCGACCCGCCCGACTGCTTCGGCTGTTCGCCTTCGGGCCGAGCTGGTCGTCCTTTGAGCGCGCCCGCAACATGACCCTGGTCTGGCTGACGGTCAGCGCGCTCGCGGTGATCGTCGACCGTCTGTTGGTCGATCACGAGCGTCTGACACCCCTGGCCGTCGCGCTCGTCGCCTATACGGTTGCTCGCGTCGCGGCCCTGGTGGTCTTCGAACGACGGCAGTACGCCTTCGAGTGGAGTTGGCTCGACGACCGCTCGGCCCTGCTGCGGCGACATCACTTCGAGGTGGTCGCGGTCCGGGTGCGCGTGGTCGTCGACGACGGCCGGACGGTGGTACGGGCGGTCGACCTGACCAAGCCGGCCGATGTCGCCTGGCTGATCGACCAACAGGCCGCTGCCGGCACCGGCGGGGCACCGCATGCCCGAATCGAATTCGGCTACGGGTCCGCCAGCGATTCCGACCGCCGCAGCGACAGCATCCGCAGGCGCCTGACGGACCTCCAGATAGAGCCGGTGGACGCTCCCACGGCCTGGGCGCGGATCCGGTTCCCGTACGCCCGCTACGTCACCGTGGCCAGCGCCGCCGATGCGAACCGGTGGCCCGGCCGGGTCGCGCACTGGTCGCTGATCGGGCCGGTGCAGCTCACCACCGCCCGGGTGGCGTGACCACCAGACGTGTCATCCGCGAATCCCCAGCTTTGCCTCCGGCGCGGCCGTCGGCTCCGCTGGCCGTACCAGTCGCTCCTGGAGCAACGCGTGCCGGAACTGGTAGAGCGGCCCCACCTGGCGTAGCACTCCGAGCTTGTGCGCGTCCTCGAGGAAGGTCATGAGCCGGAGCGGGGCCCATCCACGCCAAGCCAGCCAGATCCTGGCGAGCACGAGCTGAGCCCACGCGCTGGTGCTGTAGACCATCATCCCGAGGCCGGCAGCTCCGAGCACCAGCCCGACCGATGCGCCGAGCAGTCCCTCCACCGGCGCGTCCAGATGGAAGATCAGTCCGTATTGTTCGGCGCCGACGACGCCACCCAGCAGTCCACCCACCAGTGCGCCGGCCGTCGCACCCAGTGCGATCCCGTACAGCACGGTGCTGCGGTCAGCACGCAGCACGTTGCCCGGGCTTGCCGGCTCACGCGGCTCAGTCGGCTCGGTGAACCTCCGGACCATCGAGAAGACGAGACCGAAGAACAGGCCAATCACCACGCCGAGACCGACGCTGAAGAGCAGGCCGACGATGAGCCCGCCGACCAGCGCCCCCACGACACCGAAGCCGATGTCGCGGACCAGGGACTCCGGCCCCAGGTCCGCGCGGCGCAGGATTCGGGGTACGAAGCGACGCGGTCTGCTCTCCCGCAACCTGCCCAGCGGGGCCGAGGCCAGGAGCCCGACGAGCAACCCGAACGCCACTCCGAACAGGGGCCTGCCGAACAGCCCGAACATCAACCAGCCCAGCAGACCGCAACCCAGCGTCCCGACGGTGATCCGCACGGTCGACGACACCCGGCGAGGCACCGCCCGGTTCAGCTGCCACCACGCCAGGTCGCGGGTTCCCAACGAGTCGAGGTGCCGGGCCAGGAACGCCATCGTCTGCTGGGCGGGGTCGGGCTCCCACCGGCGAGAGATCCGGGTCGGGCTCGGCACGTCCCGATGAGGTCGAACGCGGAACACCGTTGGAATGAACCGGTCCAGCAGGTATTCATCGATGTCGCGCTGCCCGGCGAACCGCTGTCTGTCGAGCAGTTCCCCGGGCGACACGTGGTCGGCCTCATAGACGGTGCGGGCAAGGGCCAGCATCAGCGGGTTGGTCAGCGTCCGTGCCAGATCTCCCTCGGGGTGGGCCACCAGGTCGGCCAGGACCGGCTCCCATTCCTCCAACCGAGCGTCGGCGACGGCTTCGAGCAGGAAGTTCGCGGCCGCCTGTGGTTCGAGCGGGCGGAGCTGGACGACCAGCACACCCGCCAGCAGATTCTGTGCGTTCGCCGCCAGGAACTCTTCCGTCCGGCACGTCAACACGAAAGGCCGGTCAGCGGACCAGTCGCCGTCGAGCGCGCGAAGCGTCACGGGTCGTAGTTCCGGGGGCATCTCGTCCAGGCCGTCCAGGATCGGCAACACCAGACGCTGCGTAACGATCTCCCGAACGACATCCACACCGAAGCGCGTCTCGTTGGCCAGGAAGGGGTAGTCCTCCACCAACCGGCGGACCATCCAGTCGTCGAGGTTCTCCTCCGGATCCCACGAGGCGATTGGCAACAGCAGCGGCACCTGCGGTGATGCCTCCCGCAACAGATCAAGCGTGAGGATGACGCACAGGCCTGTCTTGCCCGAGCCGGGTTCGCCGATGACCACCATTGGACGGGGCTGCCCGACGAATTCGTCGACCAGCCGCGGTAGCTGCCCGACGGCCGGCAACGGGATCGCGCCTTTGGGTCGATCCGCGATCTCCCAGCGGACGGGCATCTGGCGTGTCTCCTGCAGCTGCCGGCGACGGGCTTCCTCGTCCCACTGCTTGCGGACCTCGATGGCGAGCACCTGGACCGCCTGGCCGACCTGTTCCGGGGTGCTCTGCCGGCCGGGTGCCGACCAACTCAGTGGACCGACCTTCAAGACGGGCAGCAGCGCGACCAACGTGGACACGACCGTCAGGACGGTCGTGAGGTTGGAGCTGCCGAACCGTATCCACGCTCCGCCGATCACGAGGCTCAGCGCGAGCCAGAGGAGCAACGGATAAGCAGTCCTGTTTCGCCACATCTTCGCCATCGGCTCCCCGGTCGTCCTCCCCTTTGTACCGCTCCGAGCGCCACGCGTGCCACCAGGGCAGCACGAAGCGTGTCACGTCGAGTGCGAACGGTAAAGGGTCGAGACCCCTGCGATCCGCGCTCGCGCCGATCGCGCGGCGGACGCGAGACGTCATGTCACTCGGTGGGGCAGCGGATGGCGATCGGTCGGTGACAGGATCGCTCGATGCGCGTTCTCTTCGACGGCCCGGCCCCGGTCGACTATGGGCAGATCTACGTGACGAGCCGAGATCTGCCCGACATGGAGAGGGCGTTCGCCGGGCAGACGAATGGCCTGTGCGGGGCCGGCGACCCGGGTGCGCTGTTCCTGATGACCGGCACCCACTCCGGACGGGTCCGGTTCCGGATCGAGCTGCACGACGCCGAGCCGCCGTCCGCGGCCGCCGAGTGGGAGGACGTGGTGGAGGTGTCGCTCCAGCCGAGGGCCCCGGTGGTCGACCTGGTCCCGTGGGGCGATGGGGCGCTGGCTCACCTGCCGCTGACCTCGGAAGAGGGTGACGGCGGCCGGCTGCCGGTCTACCGAGTGCGGTACTGCGCGGCGGGGATGGACGAGGGGAGCGATCCGTTCGGCGGGCTCGACCCCGACAAGATCGACGAGGACGACCACACCTACCTGGACCGACGACCGGACCGCTACCTGCTCTGCTTCTGGCCGGAGGCCAGCGCGGGCGGCGACCCGGGTGACGGCACTGTCCGTGTCGACGCGGTGCTGCGCCAGAGCAGCCGCAACGCCGCGTACTGGCATGGCTGGGCTCGTGGCCTGCCGACCCCGCTCACGCTGTGGGAACGGGTCGAGGCCGAGGTGCGCAGGCGGGCGGAGGAGGATCGCCGCAACGAGGAGTACCGGCGGCGCGAAGAGTTGCGGCGCTGGAACGGACGCCTGCCGAGCGAGCGACTCCGAGAGGTACGCGGCAACATCCACGGCATGCTGTTGCTGGACCGGGACCTGGTCGACGGGGTGGCCGACGCCGACGCCGTCACCCAACGCGAGATCGCGGTCTGGGCGGCGCGGCAGGCGTGCGCCCTCGCCGGCATCGCGGATCTCGAGTGGATGAGGCCCGCGTGGACGGCGCTGGAACGGGGTGGACCGCTGCCCGCCGAATTCACCGACACGACGGCGCTCAGGACACGCATCCAGGGCAGGGCGACCGTCACGATCGCCGTCGCCTCGCTGCGCCGCAGGAAGGCTGCGCCGACCGACCTGCTGCGCGCGGCGCTCGACGGTCCGGTGGACCCGGTCGCGATGGCCCTGCCGGCCCTCGTGGCCGCCGGGGAGTCGGATCCGTTGCAGGCTGCGCTGGAGGCGCTGTGGGCGGCGGTCGGCACCTACGCTTCCCGCCGGGACGAGTTCCTGGCGGCCGTACGGCGGGCCTTCCCGATCGTCGACCAGACGCAGGCGCGCTGACCCGCTCGTCCTCAGGTGACGGGATCTGATTCGGCACGGTCGACGACGAGTGGGCCACGGCGTCCCAGCGCCCACACGGTGAGCGCCAGACAGCCCAGGCCCGCTCCCGCGATCGCGACCGCTGACCAGCCGCCCGCGGACCAGAGCGTGCTCGCGGCGGCGGAACCGGCGGCGGCGCCGATGAAGTTGCTGGTCGCCAGAGCCGTGTTGAGCCGGCTGCGCGCCTCGTGCGCGAGGGCGAACAACCGTGCACGGTTGAGCAGGGCCTGCGTCTGGAAGGCGACGTCGACCACGACGGCCACGGTGATGAGAAGCACGAGGGACCGGCCACCGAACGCCGCGACGACGAACGCCCCCAGGGCCAGGGCCCAGGCCGCCCCGGTGGCCGGCAGTGACCAGCCGCGGTCGTGCAGGCGACCACCGCGCAGACCGGAGAGGACCCCGGCGAGTCCGACCAGCCCGAACATCCCGATCACCGCCGGCGGATAGTGGAACGGTGGACCGCTGAGCAGGAACGTCAGCGCCGTCCAGAAGAGCGAGAAGGCGGCGAAGCCGGCGGCGGCCAGGACCAGCGTCCACCGGACCGCCCGCTCCCGCCGGACCATCGCGGCGACCGAGAACAGGAGCCGTGGGTACGGGATGCGTGCTCGCGGTGGCAGCGGCGGCGTCGCGCGGTGGAGCAGGACCGCGAGCAGGGCGGCGACGACGGCGGCGAGGGCGTAGGTCGCACGCCAACCGGCGGCGCCGGCGACGAGTCCGCTGATCGTGCGGGAGGCCAGGATGCCCGTGAGGGTCCCCGATCCGACGACACCGACGATCCGACCACGGTCGGCGTCGCCGGCCAGGTCCCCGGCGAGCGGCGTGAGGATCTGCCCGGAGATCGTCGTGACGCCCAGCACGCCGAGCGCGACCAGGAGCACGCCGATCGACGGCGCCAGCGCGCACAGCAGTAGCGCGGCGGCGGAGGCCAGGAACATCAGCGGGACGAAGCGGCGGCGGTCCAGGACGTCGCCGAGCGGTACGAGCAGCAGGACGCCGACGGCGTACCCGATCTGCGTCGCGGTGACGAGCCAGCCGGCGGTGGACGTCGGCGCGTCCAGGTCGTCGGCGATGGCGCCGAGCAGCGGCTGCGCCCAGTACAGGTTGGCGACGGCCGCGCCGGCCGCCAGCGCGAGCAGGAACGTCAGCGGGCGGCTCAGGTGCGGGGGCGGTGCCGAGCGGGGCGCTGCCACGCCGCCACGCTAAGGGCCTGTGTCAAAGCCCCTTGCCGGCCGAGGCCCTTAGGGCGTGTTTCATAACCGGGTCATAGCCACTCGCTGATGACGTGATGGTCATAACTGCTTGGAAGCCAGACGGCCAACTTGTCGTAGCGGGTGGCAACGCCGCAGTGGCGTTTCGCCGGGGCGATGCCGTTCTCGACGGCGTGGCGTAGCCGGTAGAGCTGTGGATCGACGGTCGGGGGACGTTGGCCCTTGGAGCCTTTGGCTTTGCGGTGCGCGTCCTGGTCGCTCTTGCTGGGGATGCATGCCTTGACCCCGCGTGAGCGCAGGTATCGGCGGTTGCCGCGGCTGGTCTGGGCCTGCCAGCCAGGACCAGTTCGCGGCCCGGATCGACTGGGTGCCCAAGATGATCGCGGACGGATCCTCCCGGCGGCCGGCCCTCTCCCGCGCCTGGCAGCGCAGCAGATCGAGAGTGGCCTGGTCGGTGCCGTCGTCACGCCACAACGCGAAGTAGTAGTACGTCGCGGACTTCGGCGGCAGGTCATGCGGCAGATACGCCCACTGCCAGCTCACTCTGGGTGATGTCACTGCCTGCGGTGAGCGCCG
Organism: Micromonospora sp. CA-246542; assembly: GCF_050942905.1. Classification (NCBI taxonomy): domain Bacteria; kingdom Bacillati; phylum Actinomycetota; class Actinomycetes; order Micromonosporales; family Micromonosporaceae; genus Micromonospora; species Micromonospora sp. CA-246542. The sequence continues at coordinate 2,105,336 of NZ_CP192040.1, forward strand.
GGGTTGCTTCTCCGCAACTGCCTGGCTAATATCTCAACGCTTGTCTAGTTTTCGGGTTGCCGATGAGGCTTCCGCCCTTGCCGGGACCTGCCTGCGACGAACCCACCAGGTTGAGGAATTCGTATGAAGCTGATCGTTTTCGGGGCCAGCGGCGGCACCGGACGTCTCGTGGTCTCCGGCGCGCTCGACCGCGGGTACCAGGTGACCGCGGTGGCCCGCCACCTCGACGGGCTGCCGTCACATCCCGATCTCGCGTTGCAGCCCGCCGACGTACTGGCCGGTGACCGCCCGTTGCGGGAGATCGCTGTCGGGCACGACGCGGCGATCTCCGCGATCGGCAGCACGGCCCGGAATCCGAACGGCATCTACTCCAAGGGTGGCCAGGCGGTAGTCACTGCGCTGCAGGACGCTCAGGTGCAGCGGTTGATCGTTGTCTCCTCCGGCGGGGTGGTGCCCAAGGACCCCGGGTTGCCCTGGTGGTTCCGGCTGATGATTCCGCTGTTCCTGCGTGAGTTGTACGAGGACATGGGCGTGATGGAGGACATTGTGCGGTCTAGCCGGCTCGACTGGACTCTGGTCCGCGCCGGTTACCTCACCGACAAGCCGGCCATCGGGACGTTCCGGGTCGAGGACGGGACGAACCCGCCCGGTGGGTCGCGGCTCAGCCGCGCCGATCTGGCGAACTTCCTGCTCGACCAACTCGACACCAGCCGGTGGAGCAAGGCTGCCCCGACGCTGACCTATTGATCTCATCGTGGGTTCAGCTTCTACGTACGGCGAGAAGGCACGGCGAGGATTTGTTGCGTAGACGGCGGAGCATTCCGAGCAGGCGAGCCCGGAGGATCTGCTGACGCCGGGGGAGGTCACCGCCCGTACCGGATGGCGACCACCGCTCTGCGTTTCTACGAGAGCAAAGGGCTGATCGTCGCAGAGCGCAGTGAGGGCAACCAGCGTCTCACCGCAGGCACATGCTGCGCCGCGTCTCGCCGATCTTCGTTGCTCGGCGACTGGGCATTCACCTCGCCGATGTCGCGGAGATCGTCGCGACGCTGCCGATCGGCCGGCGCCGACCCAGCGGGAGACTGAGGGCATGTCTCGCGATTGGAAACGGTAGTTGGAGGGCCGTCGTCCTTCGTCGAGAACCTTGCGCATCAGCTCGTCGGCTGTATCGGCTGCGGCTGCCTCTGAATGAAGGCGCGGGGTCTGTTGAAACCCGGACGACGGCCTCGCGGAACGTGATCAGGGACCTGTACGCCTCGATGAGGCCAGCCGCTGACCCCCGGCACGCCACGCTGCGAGCCGGGGGGAGTGCTTCATGATGCGGTGTGCCGTCGCGCACCTGCCGACAGGGCGAGCGAGAGCAGTTCGAGCTGATGGCTTTCAGCATCATTGCAGCCGAGCAGGTGCCGACGATCTTCGGCGCCGACGCGTAGGCGTCAGGCCGGCGGGGCGATGACGTTGCGAATGGCCGGGCCGGCCAGGCGCACGACGTCGTCGAGGTCAGCGTCGGCGATGTAGGGCATCCGCAGCAGGTAGCGCTGCGCGGCGATGCCCATCATCATGGCGCCGGCCAGGGAAGCGCGCAGGTGGGCCTCCGGATCGTCGACGGTCGCGGCGATCGCGTCGACGACCTCGGTGGTGATGTGACGCCGCAGCAGTTCGGCGGCTTCTTCGCTGGTCATGCTCGCGCGCACGAGCACCGCCATCGGACTGTTCGGGTCGGCGGCCCAGCTGCTCAGCATGCCGTGCATGAAGTTGTGCACGCTCTGCGCCGGATCGTCGGCGGTCAGCTCCGCGATCGGGATGTGCCAGTGCACCGCGGCCCGGAACAGCTGCTGCTTGCTGCCGAAATACTGCAGGATCGACGACTTGTCGACCTCGGCCGCCGCGGCGATCCCACGGATCGTGGCGCGCTCGTAGCCGAGCTCGGCGAACAGGGCGCGAGCGGCCTCCAGGATGCGCCGCCGGGTGCGCTCGCCCTTGCGTTCACCTTGCGGCACCTCTGCGGCGGCCTCGGTCATCGTGCAGCACCCTTCCGTACGTCGGCGTCCGATCGTACAAGCCGGCACACCCCTACTTGAAAAACTAGACAACCGTTGAGATATTGTCGCGGCCTCACGAAAACTCAACACCCGTCTAGTTCTGGAGTTTCCGATGTCCATCCCCGCACAATCGGCTCCGCCGCGCACCTCCACCCGTCCGGCCCTCGCGCTGATCGTCATCGCGGCCGCGCAGCTGATGGTCGTGCTGGACAGCACGATCACGAACATCGCGCTGCCGAGCATCCAGAAGGACCTCGAGGTGTCCGCCTCCGGCCTGTCCTGGATCGTCAACTCCTACGTCCTGGCCTTCGGCGGGCTGCTGCTGCTCGGCGGGCGCACCGGCGACCTCTACGGCAAACGGCGGCTGTTCCGGATCGGCCTGACCGTGTTCGCCGGCGCTTCCCTGTTGGGCGGCCTGGCCCCGAGCGTGGAGTTGCTGATCGCCGCCCGGGTCCTGCAGGGCCTCGGCGCGGCCGTCATCGCGCCGACCGCGTTGTCGCTGATCGCGACCACGTTCGCCGAGGGCGCCGCCCGTAACCGGGCGATGGGCGTCTACGCCGCGATGTCCGGGCTCGGCGCCACCGTTGGCCTGCTGCTCGGCGGAGTGCTCACCGACTACCTGAGCTGGCGCTGGGTGATGTTCGTTAACGTCCCGATCGGCGTGCTCGTACTGCTCGGCGCCCGCGTGCTGGCCAGCGGCGAGAAGCTGCACGGCGAACTGGACGTGCGTGGCGCGGCCACCGCCACCGGCGGCCTGACCGCCCTGGTCTACGCCATCATCCAGGGCGGCGACCGCGGCTGGACCGACCCCGTCACCCTCGGCATGTTCACCGTCGCGGCAATCCTGCTGATCACCTTCCTGCGCTCGCAGCGCAGGAACCGGCACCCGCTGCTGCCGTTGCGGCTACTGCGTGATCGCAACCGGGCCGGGTCCTACGTCACCATGCTGTTCATCGGCGCGGCCATGCTCGCCACCTTCTATCTCCTGTCGCTTTTCATGCAGCAGGTCAAGGGCTACAGCCCGGTTCGTGCCGGGTTCGCCTATCTGCCGTTCAGCCTCGGCATGGGGATGGCCGCCGGGATCGGCTCACGCCTGGCCGGCCGGTTCTCGCCACGCACGCTCGCCGGCCCCGGCCTGGTCGTCGCGGCCGGTGGGATGCTCTGGTTCAGCCTGCTCGAACCGTCCTCGTCGTACTTCACCCACCTGATGCCGGCCATGTTCATCACCGCCCTCGGCCTGGGCGCCAGCTTCCTGCCGATGACGCTCGGCGCGATCTCCGGCGTTGACCGCAACGACACCGGCATTGCCTCGGCCATCCTCAACACCGCCCAGCAGATCGGCGGCGCCGTCGGCCTGGCCGTCCTGGCCACCGTCTCCACCAGCGCCGCCGATGACAAACTGCCGCACGCCGACGTCGCGTTCTTCCGCGCCCTGGCCAGCGGCGACCAGCCCCTGATCCAGCGGGCGGTCGACGCGCTGTCCCACGGCTACACCGTCGCGTTCGCCTCCGCCGTCGGCTTCCTGCTGGCCGCGCTGGTCATCACCGTCACCACGCTCAACGCAAGCCCTCAGCAGCGCACCGAGGACGCGGCGCCCGTACACATCGGATGACACGCCGCTGCGGTGTCGCTCCTTCGGCGACACTCATGCGGACAACGGGCTGGTGGCGGTGTCGAAGTGAGCTGCTGGAGTCCGGTACACAACGGCTCCTGCCTGGCAGAAACGGTGGCCGCCGCATGTATCACGACGCCCGAGCTTGCCGATGGAGTCGCTGGGGCTACATCGGCACCTGGCGGAGAGGGCGGACGACGGCTGATTGGGCGGTGTGGAGCGGCTCCGGGAACTGGGTGTTCTCGGCGGCGACGGTGTCCGAGCCAAGCTGAAACGCCTGGTCAACCGGCATATCTCTGGCCGAGAGCCAACCCGGCCTATTCACCCTCAACCCGGAACAGACATAACCGCCCGGAACGCCGTCTCGGACCAGAACCGACTTTTGAAACACGCCTTAGTCGACCAGTGGTCCGCGCCGTAGTTCGCGCAGCACGCCGTGCCGGCGCGCGGCCCACACCAGACGCCGGACGCTCGGATGCCGTACGAACAGCGCCGCCGCCCGGCGGACCAGGCCGAACCGGTGGTCGCTGAGCTGGTTCTCCAACGCCTGCCAGATCAGCTCGCGAACCTTGGCGCTGTCCAGCGCCGCCCGGACCTCATGTCGTACCGCGGGGTCCTCGGCGGCCGAGGCGATGGCGGCGGCGAGGCCCGGTCGGTCGGCGAGCGGCTCCACCGCCGCCGCGACGAGCGGCCGGCGCACCTCGTCCCGTTCCAGCAGCAGCAGCACCGCCTCCCGGATCTCGACCGTCTCCAGGCCGGACCGCAGCAGGTCCACCAGGCTGCGGTCGACCGCGCCGTCGTGATCCGGCACGGCCAGCGTGGCCAGCAGCACCGACACCTCGTCGAGGTCGATGAGGTGTCGCAGCCCGTCGCGGAACTCCGGCAGCCCCCACGCCACCTGGACGGCCTTCAGGAGATCGCGGTTCATGCCCCATCCGCTACCCGAAAGCCACTCTCCCCGAAACGTCCGCGACCCCGCGTCCGCCGCGACCCGGGCCGATGCAGGCACTATCGTTCTGGGGTGCGCATCCGATTCGACGTACCCGCCGATCCCGCCTACCCCGCTCGGGTGGCGACCACCCTCGCCGGTGTCCGGCTGCGTCGGTTCAGCTACATCGGCGCGGTGCTGGTGGCGGTCGGGGCGGTCGGCCTGGTGTTCTCGCGCGGGCTGGGCTGGGGTGAGCGCGCGTCCCCGCTGTGGCTGACGTTGGTGCTCGCCGGCGTGCTGTCGATGCTCTACCTGCCCTGGGTACGGTCGCGGGCCCGCCGCCGCTCGGGTGACTACGCCGTCGAGGGCGCGTACGAGATCACCGACGACAACATCATGATGCGCAGCGGCTCGGAGTCCGGCGGTATCGCCTGGGACGGGGTCGCGCGGGTGGGGGACAGCCCGGATTTCTGGATCGTGTTCGTCGGCCGGATGCCGGCGACCGTGATCCCCCGGTGGCTGATGTCCGCCGAGGATGCCGGGACGTTGCGCGCCTTCATGACCGACCGGGGCCTCCTGGGTCCGCGTCCCTGACGGCGACGGGTCGGTTCTTCGGCTGGGCGAGGAAGCGCAGGTACTCCGCCCGGTCGAACGGGTTGCCGTCGGTGCGCGCCCGGCGGGGCGGCTCGCCGGACACCGGTCGGTCGCCGCCGGGCGTCGACGACCACAGCCCCTCGCCGCCGGACAGGTCGGGCAGACGCCGCTGCGCCTGGAGTTCGAGCCGCGCCGGCAGCACGCCACTGATCCGCCAGCCGGCCGCGACGTCGTCGGTGCCGTCGATCCGGGCGCCGAGCCGACTCAGGTACGACGTGACCGGGCCGAGCCGGTCGGCCGGCACCTCCACCTCGAACCGGCGGCACGGCTCGAAGACCCGGGTGCCGGCCTCGGCGAGCGCCTGCATGAGGACGTACGGCGCGAGGTCCCGGAAGTGCCCGGCGGTCGTGATGGGCGACCAGTAGCCGCTGTGGGTGAGGGTGATCCGGATGTCGGTGACCGGCCAACCGTGACAGCCCTGGTCGAGGGCGGCGCGGGCGGCCTCCTCGATGGCCGCGTGGAACGACAGCGGCAGCGAGCCCAGCTCGACCTCCCGTCGGTAGTCCACGCCGACGCCGGGCTCGACCCGGAACCCGACGGTCCCGAAGAAGCCGTGTCCGATGATCTCCACGGCGGCGCCCGTGCCGGTCGGCCGCTCGACGTGCATGAGCCGTCCCGGCCCGAACTCCGCCTCGATCCCGTACGTCTCGGCCAGCGTGGCGCTCAGCACCTCGCGCTGCACCTCGCCGTAGAGGAGCACGCTCGTGCCGCCCTCGGGGGCCACCCGGGTCCGCAGGAACGGGTCGGTGTCCGCGATGTCCACAAGCGCGGCGTGCAGCGCCAGCGTCCGGGACGCGTCGCGGGGTCGCACCACCGTCTCCAGGGTCGGCGCGGGGAAGTTCGACCGCCCGTCGAGGCCGGCCGGGCTGCCGAGCTGGTCGCCGAGGCGTACCCCGGTCAGGCCGCCTACCCGGGCGATGTGGCCGGCGGTCAGCGCGGCCTGGTCGGTGGCCGCGCCGACCACGTCGAGCCGCGTGATCCGCCCGCGCGTCGCGGTGGTCCGGCCGTCCGGCTCGCGGCGGTACGCGCTGACCCGCTCCCGCGCCCGGAACTGCCCGCCGTACGAGCGCAGGTAGGCCACGCGTTCGCCGGAGGGGTCGCGCTCGATGGCGAACACCCGCGCTCGCGGGTCGGGTTCGGCCGGGGTGCGGGCGGAAGCAGGGCCGCGATGGCGTCCAGCAGCTCCGGCACGCCGGCCCCGGACAGCGCCGAGCCGAACAGCAGCGGGTACGCCTGCCCCGCCGCGACCAGCGCCCGCAGGGCCTTCTCGATGCGGTCGGCGTCGGGCGGCAGGTCGTCGACGAAGGCGGCCAGCAGTTCGTCGTCGTGTTCGGCGAGAAGCTCGGCGAGGCGGTGGTCGTACCCCCGATGGCGCGGCCGGTAGGTGGCCCCGGGGGTGCCGGGCGCGCGGACCGTGCCCAGCGGGACGACGGTCGGCGCGAGGAGCCGGCGCGTGTCCGCGACCAGCTCGTCGACGCGGGCGCCGACCCGGTCGATCTTGTTGACGAAGATCAGGGTGGGCAGCCGGAGCGACCGGAGGATGCGCATGATCCGGCGGCTGTGCGGTTGGACGCCCTCGACGGCCGACAGCACCAGCACGGCCGCATCGAGCACCCCGAGCGCGCGTTCGACCTCGGCCACGAAGTCGCTGTGCCCGGGGGTGTCGAGCAGGTTGACCTGGCGGTCGCGCACGGTGAACGAGGCGACGGCGCTGCGGATCGTGATGCCCCGCCGACGCTCGATCGCTCCGGTGTCGGTCTGGGTGGTGCCCGCGTCGACGCTGCCGAGTCGGTCGATGACCCCGGTGGCGTGGAGCAGGCGTTCGGTCAGGCTGGTCTTACCGGCGTCGACGTGGGCGACGATGCCAAGGTTGATGGTCTGCACAGGCGCTCTGGTCCTCGAAAGCTCGCGTCCGGATGGGCGGGGTTTCGAGTCCTCGCATCGCCGTGCTCCTGTCCGCTGGTGATGCCGGGCCGTACGGGTCCGGTCCTTCTCCGGCCAGGCTGGCACGGCCGGTGACGTCGGGCCACCGATTTACGCGCGCTTGATTAGATAGTGGTCTGTCAATACATTGGGGGCGGGCGTCACCGCGTTCCGGGCAACGGCCCGAAGCGGTGACTGACAGCTTCACCTCGAGCCGGGCACGTCGGTCGTACGCATCGACCACTCGCTGTGGCGCATCGCCGCGCCGTACCCGGCGTATCGCCGCGTCCGCCCTGGACGCGCGCTGCCGCGCCGATTTCCCGCTCGATGGCAGAAGGACTTCCCATGACCATTCTCCGCGCCCGCCCCGCCCCGACCCTCGCGGTCGTCGCCGCGTTGGCCGCCGCCGTGACCGCGACCGGCACGGCCCTGCTCGTCGCTCCGGCCGCGGCCGCCCAGGGCTGCCGGGTCGACTACACGCCCAACCAGTGGCCCGGCGGTTTCACCGCCAGCGTCAAGGTCAGCCCGGGCGACACCGCCGTCTCCACCTGGACCGTCACCTGGACGTACGCCGGGAACGAGCGCGTCACGAGCGGCTGGAACGCCACGGTCAGCCAGTCCGGATCGACGGTGACCGCCCGCAACATGTCGTACAACGGAAGCATTCCGGCCGGCGGCTCCACCGAGTTCGGCGTGCAGGGCACGTACGGCACCAGCGGGGGAGCGCCGACCGGCTTCAGCCTGAACGGCGTACCGTGCAACGGCGTCGCGCCGACGACGCCCCCGCCGACGACGCCGCCTCCCACGACGCCTCCGCCGACGACGCCGCCTCCCACCACGCCCCCGCCGACCACACCGCCTCCCACCACGCCCCCGCCGACGACGCCGCCGCCGGTCGGCTGTGCCGGAGCGGTGCTCTGCGACGGCTTCGAGAACCAGACCGGTTCGACACCGTCCGGCGACTGGGCCGTCGTGAGCCCGGACTGTTCCGGCGCCGGAACCGCCACCATCGACACGACCACCACGCACAGCGGCGGCCGAGCCGTGCGGATCAACGGGGCGGCCGGGTACTGCAACCACGTCTTCATCAGGTCGACGAAGAACCTCGGCAGCGTTGGCAGCGTCCGCTACGGCCGGATCTGGGTCCGGCACACCACCGCCCAGCCGACCGACCACACCACGATGATGGCGATGACGGACGCCGCCGACGGTAACCGGGACCTGCGGATGGGCGGCCAGAACGGCGCCCTGCAGTGGAACCGCGCCTCCGACGACGCGACCCTGCCGGAGCAGAGCCCGGCCGGGGTGGCACAGAGCCTGCCGCTGCCCACCAACCGGTGGACCTGCCTGGAGTTCATGGTGGACGGCTCGTCCGGTCAGCTCCGTACCTGGCTGGACGGGGCCGCCGTCGCGGGGCTGACCGCGGACGGCGTACCCACGCACGACATCGACGGGCAGTGGTACAACCGCACCTGGCGACCGCAGCTCACCGACCTGAAGCTGGGCTGGGAGAGCTACGGCAACGGGTCCGACACCCTCTGGTACGACGACGTCGCGGTCGGAGCCAGCCGGATCGGCTGCTGACCGCCGGAGGTGGGATCGGGGGTGTGGCACGGTCGACGTGCCGCACCCCCGGCCGTCCCCGCGCCCACCGTCGGTCGGTGCCGGAACGGCCCACCTGGTGGAGTCTGGCCGGCCGGCGCGACGATAGCCTGCTGTCATGGCGAGCGCCGAACTCCAGGAGCTGATCGTCGTGGACGCCGAGGCGCTGCGCGCGTGGTTGTCCGCCAACCACACCACGTCGCCGGGCGTCTGGCTGGCCCTGACCAAAAAGGGCGGCACGGTCACCACGTTGACCTGGCAGCAGGCGGTCGACGAGGCGCTCTGTTACGGCTGGATCGACGGGCAGGCCCGCAAGCGGGACGAGGAGTCCTCCTGGATCCGGTACACCCCCCGCCGTCCGCGCAGCATCTGGTCGCAACGCAACGTCGCCCACGTGGCCCGGCTGGAGGCGGAGGGACGGATGACGCCTGCGGGCCGGGTTGCGGTGGAGGCCGCCAAGGCCGACGGGCGCTGGGCCGCCGCGTACGCTCCGCCGTCGGAAGCCGAGGTGCCGGCCGACCTGCTCGCCGCCATCGCCGCCGATCCCGCCGCCCAGGCCATGTTCGACGTGCTCACCAAGACCAACCGGTTCTCTCTCATCCACCGTGTCAACGCGGTCAAGCGGGCCGAGACCCGCGAGCGGAAGATCGCCGAGTTCGTCGCCATGCTGGCCCGCCACGAGACCCCCTACCCGCAGAAGGCCAGGCCGTCGAGCCCTCCGTCGTCGTGATCCGGGGAAGCGTCAAGTAGCCGTCCACTGGGTCCGGTCATCCTTGCCGGACCCGAGTCACCCCCCAACGAAGGACAGAGGAACCTCGTGTCCAGCCTCGCCCTGGTCGTAGCGGTCGGTGTCGCGATCCTGGTCGGTACGGGCGCGGCCCGTCGGCTCCGGATCGCCCCGCCGGTGCTGCTGCTGATCGCCGGTGTCCTCCTCGGCTTCGCCCCCGCCCTGCGCGGGGTGCACCTGCCGCCCGAGGCCGTCCTGTTGGTGTTCCTTCCGGTGCTGCTCTACTGGGAGGCGTTCTCCTCATCGCTGCGCGAGATGCGCCGGAACCTGCGGGTCATCGTGCTGCTGAGCACTCTGCTCGTGGTGGCGACGGCGGCCGGTGTGGCGGCCGCCGCGCACGCGCTCGGGCTCGGCTGGGGAGCGGCGTGGGTGCTGGGTGCCGCGGTCGCGCCGACCGACGCGACGGCGGTCGGCGTCCTGGGCCGGATGCTGCCCCGTCGTATCGCGACCACGTTGCGCGCGGAGAGCCTGGTCAACGACGGTACGGCGCTGGTGATCTACACGCTCGCGGTCGGGATCACCCTGGGCGAGGAGCACCTGAGCGTCGGTCGGGTCGCCGGGTTGTTCGCCTTCTCGTACCTCGGTGGCATCGCGTCCGGCGCGGTCGTGACGTTCCTCGTCCTCCAGATCCGTCGCCGGTTGACCGACCCCTTCCAGCACAACCTGCTCGCGCTGCTGACGCCCCTGACCGCCTACCTGATCGCCGAGGCGGCCGAGGTGTCCGGTGTCCTCGCGGCCGTGGTGAGCGGACTGTGGGTCGGCCGCGCCTCGCCGCGCCTCTTCCCCGGTAACGCGCGCCGGCACGTCCACACCGTCATGGAGTTCGTGACGATGCTGGCGAACGCCGCGCTGTTCGTCCTGGTGGGGCTGGAGGCGCAGTCGGCGGTGCGCGGGCTGGACCACACCGGTCTGGCACACGGCCTGCTGGTCGCGCTCGTGGTCTGCGCGGTCATCGTCGCGGTGCGGTTCGGCTGGCTGTTCACCAGCCCGTACGTGATCCGGGCGATCGACCGCCGACCGCAGCAGCGGGAACGGCGGCTCAGCGGGCGACCCCGGGCGCTCATGTCGGCGGCCGGATTCCGGGGCGCCGTGTCGATGGCGGCGGCGCTGGCCGTACCGCACACGCTTCCGTCCGGAGCGGAGTTCCCGGATCGCGACCTCATCGTCTTCGTCACGGCTGTCGTGATCGCCGTGACCCTGCTGGTGCAGGCGCCGCTGATGCCCCGGGTGACGCGCTGGGCCGGACTGGGCACCGACTCCGAGGCCGAGCGGGAACGCCGGCAGGCCGAGATCACGTCCATGGACCGGGCGTTGGAGTCCCTGCCCACGATGGCCGCCGAGCTGGGTACGAGCGACGACGTGCACGAGCAGTTGCGCACCGAGTACGACCGCCGGCTGCGGGTGCTGCGCGACGGTGACGCCGCGGCCGGCCCGGACGAGGCCGCGGCCGACTACGAGAAGCAGTACGCCGACCTGCACCTCGCGGTCATCGACCACCGCCACGAGACCGTCGTGCGCATGCGCGACGCGGGCGAGATCGACGACGAGGTGCTTCGCCGGGTCCAGGACGGACTCGACCTCGAACAGGTCCACATGACCCAGCGCCGGGACAACGACAACCGCTAGGCCGTGTCTTCAAAGGTTGGAGCAGCGCGGCGATGGTGACGGTGGCCTGGAACGAGGCCGCGATCAGCACGGTCGGGGCCGGTCGCTGAGCGGCGGCGGTAATGCTGATGAGCGTGATGCCTGTGAGTCATCTAGATGACTCACAGGCATCACGCTCATCAGGGTGCTGTCGCCGTCGGTCTTATGGCGTGGCGTGCCGCACGGTCTCGCACTGCTCGAGCCGGTGTTGGCCTGCTGGTCGGCTCGTTCAGGGAGGGTGTGCCCGATGCCGCGTCGGCGCAGGCCGCCCGGATGGCCTTGGGGCTGTAGCCCTTTGCAGTCGTTGAGACACGGACTAAGAACCGTCCACGCGGGTGGCGATGTCGCGTAGGGCGGCGATGTGGCCGCTCAGGGCCACGCGCCCGGCCGCCGAGAGGTTGATCCACGTGCGGGGTCGCTTGCCCACGTAGCCCTTGCGCACCTCGACGTAACCGCCGTCGCTCAGGTTCGAGATCCGCTTGGAAAGGGCCGAATCGCTCAGGTCCATGGCGTCGCGGACGAACGCGAACTCGGCCCACTCGGTCCCCGCCAGCAGCGCCAGGATGGCCAGCCGGGTGGGATCGAGCAGGACCGGGTCCAGCTTCGGGTCGGCCGCCACGATCAGGCCGGGCGGGTGAGGACGCGGCGCTGCCACCACGGCCCGGCGGCGGCCAGCAGGACACCGCCCACCAGGCCGAACCATGCCCAGAGGTGCGGGACGTCCAGGGCGGTGGCAAAGGCCGCGCCAGCGATCAGGAGGGCCAGGACCAGGGCCGACCACAGCAGGCTCGACGTGTCGGGGGTGGCCCGGGGACGCACCGGCCGCCGCAGCAGCGCCGCTCCCCATCGGGTGTTGGCCGCCATCGAGGCGAGCAGCAGCAGGATGACGATGGTGGTGCCGTAGGTGCGCACGAAGTCCGGATACCGATCGGCCACGATCCCGTACGCCGCGACGAGGATTCCCGCCGCGAGCCAGGTCCACCGGGACCGGCTGGCGGCCGCTGCCGTCTGGTCCCGGCGCCGGTCGACGTCCTCGAGAGCCTGCCGTGCCTCTTCTGGTGTCGGGGTGGTGCTCATCGCGCAACTCCTTGAGCTAGGGAAAGTACTTGCTCGTACGGAAAGTTAACACTCACTTTCCGTACGAGCAAGTTGTTGCCGGATCGGCCAGCGAGCCGCCGGGCGGACCGGTGCGCGACCCGCCCGACAGCGCCGTGGGACTCACTCCGGGAGCTGGTAGAGGCGGTAGCGGGTGACCGTGTCGAAGCCGATCTGGCGGTACACCGGCTCGCCCTCACTGCTCGCCTGTAGGGTCGCGATCCGCAGCCCGGCCGCGCGGGTGATGCGCAGCGCCTCGCGGGTGAGGGCGGTCGCGATGCCCTTGCGGCGGTGGTCGGGGTGGGTGGCGATGCAGTACAGGGCGCCGACGTCGGTGCCGAGCGACAGGGTGCACGTGCCCACCATGCGGCCGTCCACGATGCCGGCGAGACGAACCACGTCGGGGTAGGCGAAGGACAGTTCCCGGTCGACGACGAGCCCGAGGTCGCCGGGGACGCCGAGCGGCCCGGCGTACGCCTCGACGTACTCGCGCATTTCGGCCGGCGTGGCGACGACCTGGATCCGCAGTTCGCTGGGGCCCTCGACCTCGGCCAGCGTGGTCACGTCCACCGCCATGACGGGCATGTCGGAGATCTGCGTCGCGCCGCGCGCGAGCAGGCCCTCGGCGGTGCCCTCGTCGCTGTCCGCACCCACCCACCAGCCCCAGACCGAGCCGGTCAGGTGCTTCCTCGCCTCCGTGATCGCGTCGTCGAGCTGCCGCCCGCGCACGCGCATGACCCCGTTGAACAGCGGGTGGGGGATGTCCGCGCGATAGATCGGCAGGTCGGTGTCGGGCTGGGCGCCGGCCCAACCGCACCAGTACGTGCGGTTCGCGGCGAGCTGTGGTTCCAGGTCGTGGATGGAGTACGTCGTCATACCCTCAGGACAAGGTTCGGCGGCGGAAAGTTCGATTCCGCGGTGGATTCTCTAGAACCGGGGCGGCCGTGGGGTGTGCAGAAGGCGCACCTCGCGCACCAGGCCCTCTTTCTCCCTCAACAACCACGTCCCCCCGGGCGGGCAGTGGTACGGATCCTCCGACGGGTTGATGAAGGCGTTCTCCCAGATCGTGACGCCGGACCCGGCGAGCACTCCGGTGACCCTGGCGGCGACGCCGGACTCGTAGTCCTGCCGCATGACGGCGAAGACCGGTTCCCGACCGATCGTCCGGATGCCGCTCGGCCACCAGAAGGTCATGTCCTCGGCCCAGCGTGAGGCCACCTTGTTCAGCCTGGCGCCGTCCGGCACCGCCGACAGGATGGTCGCCGCCTCCTGCTGTCGTTCGGCGCGCAGCGCCACGGTCCCGCTGTGCCGCTCGTCGTGCACGCGGGGGAGGACCTCGGCCAACTGCCGGCGTGCCTCGCTCAGGCGACTACGGACAGTGCCGACCGGCGTACCGCAGAGGTCGGCGATCTGCTCGTACGAGTTGTTACTGGTGAAGTACCGCAGCAACGCCACCGTCTGCGCGGCCGGCGACAACTGCTGGATCGCGTGCCAGACCCAGTCCCGCACGGCGCTGCGTTCGATGCTCGCGACCGGGTCGTCCAGCTCCGAGGCGAGCAGATTCTCGCCGGCCACCCCGACCGGAACGGGGACGCGGGCGCGGAGCATCGTCCGGCAGTTGTTGCGCACGATGGCGTGCAGCCAGGACCGCGCGGCACCGGGGTCGCGCAGCTCACCGATGCGGCTGAACGCCGTGATCGCCGCGTCCTGGCAGGCGTCCTCGGCGTCGGGCCGGGAGCCCAACAGGTGGCGCGCCACCGCGAGCATGCCGGCGTAGTGACGGTCGAGAAGCAGCGCGAAGCTGGCCGGATCGCCCTGCTGGGCGCTCCGGACCTGCTCGACCGTGTCGCCGGCCGACACGTGCGCCGAGGTCGAAAGAAGCATCCGGGAACGCTAGCTCGCCGGTGGGAGAAATCCATCGAGGGGATCGAACTTTCGTCGCGCGGGCGACGTCTGCTGGACATGGGTTACGAGACAGGACCGCGCCTCGGCAGCGCCGAACCGGTCGATGCGTGCCGCCTTCGACCCCGGTGTCGGCTTCCCCGCGCCCGGGAATGTCGGATCCTGCGGCGAACTGTCCGATCCAGTCGTCGTCAAGTAAACCTTCAGTCGGTGGACGCAGCGTGATCAACGTGACGGACGATGTCGGCTCCGGTCGGACAGAGGAATCGGCGTCGCAGGGGGAACCGCGCCTGCAGATCATGGGCCCGCTGCGGGTCTGGCGCGGCGCGGCCGAACTCGACGCGGGCCCGCGCCAGCAACGCCGCCTCCTGGCGGTCCTGCTGGCCCGGCAGGGGCGTCCCACCACCACCAGCGATCTGATGGATCTCGTCTGGGGTCCCGACTCCCCGGCCAGCGCAGTGAACGTGATCCACAAGTACGTCGCGGCGCTGCGCCGCCTGCTCGAACCCGACCTGCCCGCGCGGGCCGTCGGCGCGTACCTGCTGCGGCACGGCAACGGTTACCTCTTCGTGGCCGGGCCGGAGACGCTCGACCTCGTCGCGTTCCGCCGCGACGTCTCGGCGGCGAAGTCCAGCCTTGCGCAGGACCGCCCGGACGAGGCGTTGCAGCACTATCTCGACGCGCTGGGGCGCTGCCATGGCCCGTCCGGTGACGGGCTTCTCGACAGCGTCGCCGCCGCGGCGGTCTGCGCGGGCATCGACGGCGAGTTCTTCGACGCCGCGATCGCCGCTGCCGCGGTGGCCGTACGGCTGCGTCAGCCCGCCCGGGTCCTGACGCCGCTGCGGCTCGCGGCGACGATGGGTGAGCTCAACGAACCGGTCCACGCGAGCCTCGTGACGACCCTCGCCGCAGCGGGGCAGCAGGCGGAGGCGTTGGCCGTGTACGGCGTCATCCGGGCGCGTCTCGACGAGGAGTTGGGCATCGACCCCGGCTACCACTTGCAGGATGCCCATCGGCGGGCCCTCACCCAGACGGCGCTGACGCCCGCCGAGGACGCGGACCCCGTGGTGGCCCGGCCGGCGCCGCTGGTCCGCCCGGCGCAGCTCCCGCCGGACCCGCCCTTCTTCGTGGGCCGCGAATCCGAACTGCTGATCCTGGGCGACCTGACCACGGGGATGCGGACCGCTGGGCGGACCAGTCCACTGGTGATCGCGATGGACGGCATGGGTGGGGTGGGCACCTCGACGCTCGCCACGCACTTCGCGCACCGGGTGGCCGACGAGTTCGCCGACGGGCAGCTCTACCTCGACCTGCGGGGGCACCTCTGCGCGGATGAGCGCCTGTCGGCCGACGACGCCGTACGGTCGCTGCTGCACATGGTGGGCGTGCCCGCTTCCGACGTACCCGACACGTTCGACGCGCGGATCGGCACGTACCGGAGCATGACGGCCGGTAAGCAGATGCTCTTCCTGCTGGACAACGCCCACGACGCCGCCCAGGTGCGCCCGCTGCTGCCGAACTCGGCACGAAGTCTCGTGATCGTCACCAGCCGGCGGGCCCTCGTCGGCCTCGCGGCCTTCGACGGCGCGCACCTGCTCCGGGTCGACCCGCCCGACCTGCCGACGGCCCGTCGACTGCTCGAACGTCGTCTCGCCGGCCTGCCAAGCCGGTCGACCGACGACGGGGAGTGGGCCGGCACGGCCGACGAGATCATCGAGCTGTGTGGCCGGCTTCCGCTGGCGCTGGCCATCCTGGCGGCCCGGATCGCCGCTCGTCCGGCCCTGTCGCTCGCCACCATCGCCGCCGAGTTGCGCGACAGCGCCCGCCGGCTCGAGGCGTTCGCGGGCAGCCGCGGGCTGGTCGATCCCCGGACGGCCTTCTCGTGGTCCTACCGGCAGCTCAGTCCGGAGGCGGCCCGGCTGTTCCGACTGCTGTCGGCCGCCCCGCTGCCCGGTGTCACGGCCGAGGCCTGCGTGAGCCTCGCCGACCGCGACCCGGACACCACGCGTGCCCTGCTCGCCGAGCTGATCGACGCGGCGCTGGTGAGCGAGCACGAGGACGGCAGGCTCACGTCGCACGTGCTGGTGAAGGCGTACGCCGAGGAGCTGTTGGAGGCCGAGGAGCCGGCGGCGGATCGACAGGCGGCGCTCAGCCGCCTGCTGCAGCACTACCTGCACAGCAGCTACCAGGCGCAGCTCGCGCTGAACCCGAACCGTTCGCCGATCGAGCCGGCACCGCCGCTGCCCGGTGTCGTGGTCGAGCGGCCGGGCACGCACGACGAGGCGATCGCCTGGTTCGACCGCCAGCGGGAGGTGCTCACGGAGGTGGTGCGCCTCGCCGCCGACGTCGGGTACGGCATCGTGCCGTGGCAGCTCGCCATCTCGATGCAGCAGTACCTGCAGTGGGCCGGACGCTTCCAGGACTGGGAGGACGTCATGCGCAGCGCGCTGCGTGCCGCGCGAGCACGCCACGACGTCGTCGGGGAGGCGCACGTCCTGCGCAGCCTGGCGGGTGCCCGGTACTTTCTCGGAGCCCACGAGGAGGCGCTCGGCCTGCTCGGCGAGGCCGCACCGACCTACCAGGACCGGGGCATGCGTCTGGAACAGGCGTTGGTGCACAACAACTGCCACCAGGTGCTCAGCGTGCTGGGCCGACACGATCGTGCGCTCACGCACAGCACGGAGGCGCTGGCGCTCTTCCGCATGCTCGGCCACCGGCAGGGCGAGATCTGCAGCCTGCTGCGGATGGGACGGTCGTTGACCGCCCTGGGGCAGGTCGCTGAGTCGATCCAGGTGCTCCGGGAGGCGCTCGACCTCAACGAGTTGGCGGGGCGTGCGCACGAGGAGAGCGCGATTCGTGCCGCCGTCGCGGACAACCTGGTCGAGACCGGCCGTGTCGCGGAGGCGGTGACGGAGCTGGAACTCGCGGCGAGCACGGCGCGGCGCGTGGGGAACCGGCCGTCGCAGTTCGACGCGCTGCGGCAGATGGCCGACGTTCTCATAGCCGTCGGTGACCTGCCCGGTTCCCGTCGGGCGTTCGAACAGGCCCGCACGCTGCTGCGGGAGTTTCCCGACGGTGGTACCGACGGCATGCGTGCCTCGGTCACCCGACTGGCCCAGAAACTGGCGTGACCGGGCGGTTTGTCGTGGCCCGCCCGGGGAAGCCGGGTCCCGTTGTCGAGGGCTGGCGCCACCGCGGTGTCCAGCGCGGATGGGAGTACGCGTGAAGGCCGTCGTTTTCCACGGTATCGGTGACATTCGGGTCGACGACGTGCCCGAGCCCCGCATCGAACAACCCACGGACGCGATCGTCCGGGTCACCACGGCGGCGATCTGCGGCACCGATCTGCACTTCGTCCGGGGCACCATGCCCGGGATGTCGCCGGGTAAGGTGCTCGGCCACGAGGGCGTCGGGGTGGTCGAGGAAGTCGGCTCGCAGATCCACAACTTCCGACCGGGTGACCGGGTGGTGATCTCGGCGGTGCTGGGCTGCGGATCCTGCTGGTACTGCCGCCGGGGCCTCTTCGCGCAGTGCGACAACGCGAACCCGCTCGGACCGCGGACCGGTACGGCCTCGCCCGGCTCACCCGACATGCAGGGTCCGTTCAACGGCTTGCAGGCGGAGTACGCGCGCGTGCCCTTCGCGCACACCAACCTGATCTCGCTGGGCGAGAACGTCACCGAGGCGCAGGCCATCACGCTGTCCGACATCTATCCGACCGGCTACTTCGGAGCGGTTCTCGCCGACGCCGACGACGGCAAGATCGTCACGGTCTGGGGCTGCGGTCCGGTGGGCCAGTTCGCCATCCTCTCCGCCTACCAGCGTGGCGCGTCCCGGGTGATCGCGATCGACGGGCACGCCGACCGGCTGGAGCATGCGCGTAGCCGTGGCGCCGAGGTGATCAACTTCAACGAGGTCGACCCGGTCGACGCCATCATGGAATTGACGAACGGTATCGGCGCCGACTGCGCCATCGACGCCGTCGGAGTGGACGGCGAGAGCGCCAAGTCGGGACCTGCGGCGGGCAAGGACGCCGAGCGCAACGCCGAGGAACAACGCGGGATCTCCCCGAACCTCGACAGTCAGGGCCAGGATGGGCACTGGAAGCCGGGTGACGCGCCGAGCCAGGCGCAGACCTGGGCGGTCGACAGCCTGGCCAAGGTCGGCACGCTGGGCATCGTGGGTGTCTATCCGCCCGGCGACCGGTACTTCCCCATCGGTGTGGCCATGGGACGCAACCTGACCATCCGCGCCGGCAACGGCAACCATCCCCGGTACATCCCCAGGCTGGCGGCCATGGTCGCCTCCGGTCAGGTCCGTCCGGAGGATGTCGTGACGGAGCACGAACCGCTGACCGACGCCGTTGGGGCGTACCGGGAGTTCGACCTGCGCAGCCCCGGCTGGCTGAAGGTGGCCCTCGGCACCACCTGAGTTCCTCGGGGCCGACTGCGGCAGCACCCGCCCTGAACCGATTCCGGACCTGTTCCGTGTGAGGGGCGAACGGTTTCCGGACCTCCTGGGAGCCGGGTGACTGCTGGAGATTTCCGATGATGCGCAACCACGTGACACCCCTCATCGCCGCGCTGGCCGTCGGCGCGGTGACGCTCACGGCGTGCGGCCCGAGCCAGGTGCCACCCGGCCCGGCGCGGGCCGCCGACCTGAGCGGCAGCCCGGCGGCATCACCACAAGGCGGGGCCGGTGTCGGCGACCTCGCCCTCACGTCCGGCACCGCGAAGTCCAACAACGCGGCGGCGGGCACCGGTGACTGGGCGGTACCCAACGGCGGGGTGGCCACCGGGGCCGCCCGCGAGTCGGCGCAGCGCTGGGTCCAGTTGACCCTGGGCAAGGCGGGCAAGCTCGACCCGGTCGTCGTCAACGGCGCGGGGCTGACCCTCTACCGGTTCGACAAGGACAGCAACAACCCGCCGACGTCGAACTGCGATGGTGACTGCGCCACCACCTGGCCGCCGGTCACGGTGACGCCGGGCGGCAAGATCTTCGTCGCGGGCGTCAAGGCCGAGGCGGTCGGAACGGTCCGGCGCTCAGACGGCAGCCGGCAGGTCACCATCGGCGGCTGGCCGGCCTACCGCTTCGCCAAGGACACCAAGCCCGGCGAGACCAAGGGTCAGGGTGTCGGGGGAACCTGGTTCGGCGTGACCCCGACCGGCGGCAAGGCCGGCGCGTCCGGTGGCGAGCAGCCCGGCGCGGAGTCGCCGGCCCCGCCGGCCACCAGCGCCGTCTTCTTCGACGACACCAACTTCGGCGACGGCGCTGGCTCGCAGGGGGTCGCCGGCACCGGCTGCCGGAACCTGAGCCGCCCGGGTGTCTCCTCCTCGGTGGCGGCGCCCGGCTCGCTCAAGCTCTGGGCGGGCCCGGACTGCACCGGCCGCTCGAAGGTGATCAACGGGGACGTCGCGGATCTGGCGACCGTCGACTTCGACAACGCGGTCGTCTCGGTGCGCCTGGGCTGATCCCGGCGGTGCGGCTCGCGCCGGCCCGGCCACTGGCCGGGCCGGCGCGTTGCTGTCTGTCGCTGCTGGCGGTATGCCCTACAGCGTCGCGCTGACGTACACCGTGCCGTCGGTCGTCTCCACCCGGACACTGCCGATCTGGGCCTCGTCGATCAGGGCACTGCCGTCCAGGGTGACGCCCTCGGCGGCCCCGCGCTCCGACACCAGCCAACTGCCCGCCAGTACCGTGCTGCCGTCCTTGCCGACGACCAGCAGGCGACAACGCTGGCCCTGCGGGATGCCGGACACCGTGGCGTTGAGGCGTACCCAGCCGGGGGCCGGCTGGACGGCGACGGCGAGACGGGCGCCGGTGCGCGGATCGGCCGCGCTGGCGGAGCGGACCGCCCGGTCGGCCGGGACGCTCGGGCTCGGCGGCGGCGCGGTGGCGTCCGTCGTCGTGTCGCCCCGGGGAACGAGGAAGGTGCCGCCGAGGACGGCCGAGGCGACGACCGCCGCGGCGACCCCGGTCACGGCGTGACGGCGGCGGCGCTCGTCGGCGGCCTCGCCGCGGATCTGACGCAGGGTGCGCTGCAACAGCAGGTCGCCGTCCTCCGGCGGGCCGTCGAGCAGCATCACATCGGGTACGTTCTCGAGCGCGTCCGCCCACGTCCGCAGCGATTCGACCTCAGCCCGGCACTGCGCACAACCCGCCAGGTGCTCCTCGGCTCGGCGGGCCGACTCCTCGTCGAGCGCGCCCAGCAGGTAACCGCCGACGTCGAAGTGGTCGGCGTGGGGCGATGAGCTGTCGGATGTCATGAGGCAGGCCGTTCCACCCCGGCGCGACGCTCGGCGAGATCGCGGAGGGCTCGGAGTGCGTAGTAGGAGCGGGACTTCACGGTGCCCGGTGGGATCCCGAGGACCTGGGCGGCTTCCGCGACTGTACTCCCGCGCAGGTAGACCTGCTCGAGCACCTGTCGGTGCTCGGTGGAGAGGCGATTGAGGGCGTCCGTCACGACGATCGAGTTCACCACCTGGTCGGCGTGGTCACGCTCGACCGCGGATTCCGTCGGGCCCTCCGGCACCTCGGGTGGTCGCGCGTTCCGGGCGCGGACGGTGTCGGTCACGATGTTGCGGACGACCGTCAACAGCCAACCCCGTACCGAGCCCTTGCCGTTGACCAGACTGTCGGGGTGACGCCACGCGCGCACCAGCGCTTCCTGGACGACGTCCTCCGCGGCCGCGCGGTCGCGGGTCAACTGTGTCGCGTAAGCGAGCATCGCGCGTCCGTGCTCCTCGAATATGGACCGGACCAGTGCCTCGCCTGCCACTTCGCGCCGACGAACAGGTCCTGATCCCGCCATTGCTACCACCCTTTTGCCGACCCTCACGTCTCCGGCGTGCCCGCCGGTTGTCTACGGGGCCTCAGGATGCACGTCCTGTTAGTACCGTTAGTTGATCAATAAAAGATTTGTCTACTGACCCACGTCGAGACCGATTCGAGATGTCAAGGCCTGTCGATGCTCGTCCGGCGGGCCTGCCCCCGCTGGGCTCGGACGTGCCGTCCATGACCAGCGGGGGAGGTCTCCGGTCGCGGTGACTATGGGGTGAACGGCCACGGCTCGTCGCTCTGCGGGACGTCCTCGGCGGCGAGGTCGCGCAACGCGTCGGCGAACAACCGCATGGCACGTGGGCCACCCGGGTTCAGCAGTACGTCGACGCCGTCCGGCACCAGCGTCAGCAACCCGCCCACGTCGACCTGCCGCCAGTCGGCCGCGTCGACCCGGGCCTGGTCCACGGCCCCGGACGCGACGAGCACGCACGGAACGCCGTCCGGCGCCGGTGCCACGATGACGCCACCCTCGCCGTCCACCGCCACCTCGACGAAGCTGTCGCGCAGTGCCAGGAGCACCGCCTCGACGCCGGCGCGACCGCTCGCGACCAGAGCCGCCGTGGCGTCCACCGGGCTGGTGGGCGCCGCCGGGCTCTTTGGTTGATATAGGGGATTGGCCGTGAAACGGGCGATGGTGCCGTCGCGTTCCACCAGCCAGCCACCGACGATGGCCTCCGCCGGAGGCATGGCCGTCGCGTCCGCCGCTTCGCCGTCGGAGTCCGTCCACTCCTCGTCCAGCAGCAGCATCCAGTTCCGCTCGTTCTCCGCGTCGTCCACGCGCTCGGCCGTCACTTCGTCACGTCCCGCGTCACGTCAGGCTTCATTTCCTTGAAAACGCCCATATTCTCCACCGTCACATTGGCAATACTGTTTCCAGGGCTGGTGAACAGGCCGTCGACGTCGACGCCGCGGCTGGCCTGTACGACCTCCGTCGAGGCAAAGATCTTCCGATTGTTGCCAAGGTCCCGCATCACGTTGGCGAAATCCTGGCCGGCGCTACCTGTGGGGTTGGCGAAGTTGCAGGAGAGCAGGGCGATGGAGCCCTTCGGGTTGCCTTCTGCGGCGGCCCGGAACACGTTGTCGAAGTGCACGACCCTGGCGAACTGGGTGCCCGGCACCGACAGCACCTTGCCGTTGTTGAGGGTGACCGCCGCGGAGTGTGGATCACCGTGGGCGATGACGAAGACGGGTGGGCTCTTCAGCCGGCCCCAGGGTGCCAGTTCGAACTGGTCGGTGCTCATCGGAGCCTGCGTGCCGGGGATCCTGCGGATCAGTTTGGCGCCGTCAACGTTCAGTGAACCGCCTTGGGTCCGGCCGAGCGGGACGTTGGCCTCCACCTTCGCCCAGTCGGTGAAGGTGCCGACGTCGTCCGGTTCACTGGGAAAGAGAACGCCAATCTGCTTGCCGTTGTTGTCCCTGAGCGGCACGGATCGGACGTCTGAGGCGTGGAACGTCGTGAGGCGCCCGTTGTCGGTCTGCCCGATGATCAATGTCGGGTCCTTGTCCTGCTTCTTCTTGGCGGCCTTGAGATCACGATCGAACCGGATGTCCGAGATCTTCTGCCGGATCCCGCCGAATACACCTTTGATCGTCTTGCCGATGCCGATGCGGGTGACGTTCTCGTCGATTCCGCGCCCGACGGTGGTGGCGCTGCCGCCGGTGACTTCCCTGGTGCTGTTCTTGATGCCGTCCGCGACGCTGCCGGGGCGAATCTTGCCGGCGAACTTGTTGGCGAACTTGAGGACCCGGCTGACGATGCGTCCGCCGGGGACGAGGCCGAGGGCGAGTCCGCCGGCGGCGAGGGCGATCTCGGCGGGGTCGCCGCCGAGGGCTGCGGCGGCGAGGTCGATGGCGCCGGAGAGGAAGCCGATCGCCGAACCGAGGGGTGGGAAGATGAACGAGGCGACCACGGAGAGCACGTCCAGGATGGTGGTGATCCATTCGATGACGGTGCTCTGCAGGAAGTCGATGAACGCGTTGAACGCTTCGACGATCTTGTCCCAGAGAGATCGTTGCGGTGCGTCCTTGGCGAGTTGGTGCAGCGTGTCGGCGGCGGTGCGGGCGGCCTGGTCGCGCAGGGCGGTGGCCTGACCGAGGAGCGACTTCGCGCCGTCGAGTGCCTGCTGGGCGTCGGCGGCGCGGTTCTTGGCGGCGGTCGCGTCGTCGGTGGCCTGTTCCTTGGCGTCCGGACTGGTCGTGGTGTCGGCGTTCATGACGAGGAGCGCGGCCGCCGCGCTGACGGCCGCCGCCTGGGCCGCGCTCTGGTCCCCGGCCGCCTGTCGGGCCTGGTCGAGGGCGCGCAGGGACATGGTCTGCGCCTCTTCCAGCGAGGGCAGGTACCGCAGGTACGCGTCGGCGGCGCTGGCGTAGGAGTTCGCCATCCCGTCCAGGCGTCCCGGCAGTTTGCCGATCAGGTCGCGGAAGGCGTCCATCGCCTTGCCCTGGCCGACATCGATCTGGCTGCCGGACGCGAGCAGGTCGTGCGCCTCCTGGGTGGTTCTGGCCAGCTCCTGGTACGCCCTGGTGATCTCCTCGAAGGACTCCGGATCACCCGGCACGGGATCTGAGTCGAGCTGCAACACGGACCACTCGGCGTCGCCCGGACGCGTCATGACGAACCTCCCCATCGCATCGTCAGGCCGGCGCCCGAGCCATCCGCCGGGAGCCGAGTCGCACACGTAGCGCGGGGTGGATCGGTTCACCCGGTGAACCGGGCCGGCCGCCGATCCGTGTACGCCCCAGTTGCCGTGACGGGTCTGGAGGGTGCGGAGATGAGCGATGCGATGAGCAGGCCGGCGGGGGAGTGCGCGCGATGAGCGAGATCCTCGTTCCGGGCGCGGAGCTGGAACGCGTACACGAGCTGCTGCGGCGTACCAAGGAGTTGATGGACAGCGCGTCGGTCCGGTCGATGGGTGCGGTGGTCGACACCCTCGGGCAGCGCGGCCTGGAGGACGCCGCCCGTAACTTCGAGAAGCGGTGGGGCGACGGTCGGCACGTCGTGGGCAAGGACCTCGGGGGCGTACGCGACGCCGCGAAGGCCGTCGCCGACGCGTTCCGGGAGACCGACACCCAGACGGTCAACGCGTTGACCGCACCGGACCAGCAGGCGGCACAGTGAGCGCCCCGACCCAGGCCCATGCCGCGACGCCCACCCCGACCGGCTTCGAGCTGCGCACCCCGCAGGCGTGGGTCGACTTCCCGGTGGCCGACGAGGCGAGCGAGAACCGGCTGGGCGAGGAGGCGCGGGGCCACGCCCTGAGCGGCGGGTTCACCGCCGACCAGGCGGGCCGCTTCGCCGAGCAGGTACGCCGGTCGATACGCCAGGCCCGGCGCGGCGGCGCGGTGCACGCGGCCGGCGTCTTCGAGATGTACGAGGACGGCCCGCTCACCGCCACCGTGGTGGTCGCGGTGGTCACGCCACCGGCCAACGGCGACATCCTCGGCGCGTTGACGGCGGTGGCGCACCCCAACCGGGCCGACGGGACCTGGCGGCGGGTGACCACCGCGGCGATTCCCCGCATCGGCACCGTCGGTCGGGTGTACGGCATCCAGAACGTCGTCCAGGACGGCGTCACGATGCGGTGCGCGGTGATGCACACCGTCGTACCGATGCCGGGATCGGCGGACGTCGTGGTGGTCACCGGGTCGAGCCCGAACCTCGCCGAGGCGGAGGACATCTTCGAGCTCTTCGGCGCGATCACCGGGTCCCTGGCGTTCACCTGGGACGACGACCAGCCGGTGCTGGCCGCGCGGCCGGAGTCGACGGGTACGACCGACGCCTGAGCGGTGATCGACGAGGGGGACACCGCGCTGCGGTGTCCCCCTCTCGTTCGGGTTCTACTCCGCTGGCGTCACCAGGGACCGCAGCGCCGCCGGATCGGTTCGGGGGACCTGCACCAGGCGCACGGTGCCGTCGCCCAGGTGCAGCAGCGCCCGACCCAGGCGTCCCCCGCCGAGCTGGCCCCGGCTCAGCTTGGCGCCGATCAGTTCGCCGTCACCGAGGCCCTGTGGGCTGAGCAGCGCGCCCTGCCGGTTACGCCGGGCGTCGACGTGCCAGCCGCCGAAGCCGCCGGACAGGCCGTCGATGGTGCCCGCCATGACCAACCCGAGCCCCCGTTCCGCGCCGGTTCGGGCGATCTCCCCGAGGTCGCTGCCCGCGTCGCACTTGAGCAGCAGCTCGGCGTCGTCGAGCACGACCACGGACGGTCCGCTCCTGCGCTCCAGCGCGGCCGTCAAGATGGCGGAGGTGAGGTTCTCGCTCGCGACGAGGTCGAGCACGCCCGGGAGGTCGGCCAGCTCGCGCAGCGGCGATCTGCGGGGCGCCGCCACGACCACCTCGGTCCCCCTGCGCAGCAGGGTGGCGACCATCGTCAGCAGCGCGGTGCTCCGTCCCGAACGAGGTGGACCCGCCAGGACCAGGGTCGGGACGACCGTCAGGTCCGGCCCGATCGCGGTGAGCTCGTCGCCGCCCACACCCACCATCGTCCACAGCGGCCCGTCGGGTCGGTGGAGCGTCTCGGTGTCCGCGAGGGTCAGTTCGTCGGGCAGCACGTCGATCCGGAACGGGCGGTCGCCGGACGCGACGTCCGCGTCCCGCCGCCGGGCCGTCTCGGCGATGTCGGCGAGTACGCGCGCCTGCCCCTGACCCGAGGTGTCCTCGCCGAGCAGGGCGATCTGCGCCTCGGCGCCGTCGGACGCCCGGATCGCGCGACCCGACTCGATCTCGTCCGGCAGTTGCCGATGGTTGATGCCGACCATGCTGTAGTCGCCGCGTTCGGTCAGGCGCAGCACCAGCTTGTCGTCGGTGGTGGACGAGATCCGGCTGGAGAACATCGCCCGGTCGCCCGCGAGCACGACGTGGATGCCCGCTCCGGCGCCCTCGCGCAGCAGGGTCAGCAGAGCGGCCATGATCGTGCCGTTGTCGTAGTCGGCGAAGGTCTTGTCGAAGACCTCGAACCGGTCCAGGAGCACCAGGATGTGTGGCGGTCGCTCACCCGGGGCGGCGCCCGTCCGGTACTCCACCATGCTCGCCGAGCCCCGGGTGGCGAGCAGCTGCTGCCGCCGGCCGAGTTCCGCGACGAGACGGGCGAACAACCGGCCGAGCCGCTCTGCCTCGGTGCGCTGCACCACCGCCCCGCAGTGCGGCAGGCCGTTGAGGGCCAGCAACGCCCCGTTGCCGCAGTCGACGCCGTAGAGGTGGACGTCCGCCGTGGACTGGACGCGGGCGACCGCCCCGGCGATCGTCCGGAGCGTCTGCGATCGGCCGCTGCGCGAGGAGCCGATGACGTGCAGGTGCCCGAGCGTGGAGAGGTCCAGTGCCAGCGGCACCTGGTCCTGCTGGGCGGGAAGGTCCACCAGCCCGTAGACGACCGCCGGGAGGTGGTAGTCGGTGGCGCGGGCCGGGGGCAACGCGTCGACGGTCAGCGAGGTGGGCAGCGCCGGCAACCAGGGGCTGTGCTGTGGCGGGATGCCCAGTCCTTCGCTGGCGTCCCGGATCGCCGTCACGAGCACCGCGAGGTCGGTCAGCTCGGCCGACGGCGCCGCCTCGCCGGAGCGGCGACGTGGCGCGGGGCGACCGAGGTCGGGAAAGGACAGTGGCGCCAACCAGGGGGCCGGGCGGTCGGTGCTGCGCGCGCCGGGGCGGAACCCGCCGACCCGACCCGCCTGGAACGGCACCAGCGACGACTGGGCCAGACGCACGAAGGCACGACCGGGCGTCGACTTCGAGATGGCGGCCGCGTCCGGGGCGTTCAGCACGTCCTGGCTCTCGCTGCTGTCGGTGACCCGCAGGGCGATACGCAGGTTGGTGTTGGCCCGGATCTCGGGGGAGACCACGCCGCCCGGTCGCTGGGTCGCCAGCACCAGGTGGATGCCGAGCGACCGGCCGCGCTGGGCGATGTTGACCAGACCGGTCACGAAGTCGGGCAGGTCACGCACCATCGACGCGAACTCGTCGATCACGATGAGCAGGCGCGGCATCGGGACACGGGACGGCTCGCGGCGCAGCAGCTCCACGTAGTCGTCGATGTCCTTCGCCCCGGCCTCGGCGAGGATGTGTTCGCGTCGGCGCAGTTCCGCCGAGAGCGACGTCAGCGCCCGGCCCACCAGGTGGGTGTCCAGGTCGGTCACCATGCCGACGGTGTGCGGCAGGAGGACGCAGTCCTTGAACGCGCTGCCGCCCTTGTAGTCGACGAGCACGAACGTCATCGCGTCCGGACGGTTGGCCACGGCGAGCGAGGCGACGAGGGTCTGTAGCAGCTCCGACTTGCCGGAGCCGGTGGTGCCGGCCACCAGGCCGTGCGGTCCGTCCCGCTTCAGGTCGAGGGCGAACGGCCCGTCGAGCGACACCCCGAGCACCGCCTCGGTGGTCCGACCACCCGAGGTCCACCGGGCCGTCACCGCATCCGGCTCCGGCGGCTCCATCCCGAGTACGTCGAGCAGCCGACTCGACCCGGGCAGGGCGCTCTCCTCGTCGGCGCCACCGATGTCCCGCAGCGGCGCCAGCGCCCGCGCCGTCCGGTACAGCCACTCCGGCGACACGACGTCCGGGTGGACGTCGGCGATCGGGGCGGCGAGGGTCTGCGTCACCAGCAGCGACCCGTCCTCCTGCTGGGCGATGACCGCCTGGCACTCCTCGGGCAGCAGCCGCTCCTCGGCGTCGAGGCAGATGGCGTACACCCCGACCGCCGGTCCTTCGCGCAGGATCTGGGTGACGCCGGGCAGGGACCGGAGTTTGCGGGCGCCGTCGAGCACCACGAGGACGTCCCGGAACGCTCCGTTGCCCCGTTCGCCGGAGCGGGACGAGATGATGCTCACCAGCTCGCCGACCCGGCGGGCCAACGTCTGGGTGTCGGTGCCGACCGTCGCGAGGGTGTCCTGACCGTCGCGGGGCCGCAGGTGAGGCAGCCACCCCGCCCAGGCCCAGCCGGTCTCGTCGGCGGTGCCGCAGAGCAGGTAGATCTGCAGGTCCTCCGGGCTGTGCAGGGCGCTGGCCTGGGCCATCATCCAGCGGGCCGTCGTACGGGCGACGGCGTCGCCGGCCACCCCCACGACGCCGTGCTTGCGTACCGGCACGGTCGCCGGCACGTCGAGGGCGCTCCACCGGACCTCACGGCGGTTCTCGTCCTGGCTCAGGTCGCGGAGCACCACGTCCGACGGCAGGTCCGCGCTGCCGACCCGCAGCTCCAGGAAGTCGGGATCGGTGCGGCGTCGCTCCCACAGCCGACGCTGCGGGCCGGTGGCGATCAGCCCCATCGACGCGGGGTCGGGAAAATCGTCCCGGCGGACCGACCGTTCGGCGGCCAGCGCCTCCTCGGCCTCGCCGCTGATGCGCGCCCTCTTCTTCTCGTACTCGGCGAGCCGGGAGCGGTAGGTGGCCCGGCCCTGGCGCCGCGCGCCGATCTGACCGGCGATCAGCACCAGCGGCGACAGGATGGCGAAGAGCAGTGTGAGCGGGTTGCGGGTGATGACGAACGCGGCACCGGAGAGCACGACCGGCGCCAGCACGGTGATCAGCGTGAGCGGTCGTCGCTCCGGAGGCGCCGGCGGCCCGGGAAGCGTGAACTGGGTGGTCCGCGCCGCGGGCAGTAGGCGGGGCGGACGGTTGTAGTCGAGGCCCGTACGGTCCTCCGAGATCTGGAGCGCCGCCTCGTCCCGCAGGGGGCGGCGAAGCTCCAGCAGGGAGGAGCCCGCGGCGAGTTGTGCCCCGGGCTTCCAGATCCGCTCCTGCTCGTCGACCTCCACCCGGTCGAGCAACAGGCCGGGCTCCATCGGCCGGAGCCAGCACTCCCCGTCCTCGGTCACCCGCAGCTGGGCGAGCACGGGAGCGAGCGGGTCGTCGTGTACGTGGACGTGGTTGTCGTCGGCGGCGCCGACGGCGTGCTCGCCGATGGCGAGCGGGTACAGGTTGCCGGCGCCGAGACCGCTGACCACCCGGATCTCCAGCGGGCCGGCCGCCGGTGGCGGTGACACGGACGTCGGACGGTCCAGCTCGACGACACTGCCCTGCCAGAGCGGGGCGTCGGCGAGCGTCAGCCCGGGGTCGAGGGGAGCTCCGGCGACGAAGATCGTCGGTGCTCGGGTGCCGGGTTCCGGACGGCGCCCCGCCAGCACCTCGGCGAGCTCCGCGACAGTGGAATCGAGGGCGGCCTCGACCTGGTAGTCGGTTGCGGGGGTGGACTGATCCGTGACGGTGAGCAGCAGGCGCACGGGTATCTCCTGGTCGGACGAGCCGTCGGGAACACGGTCGGGGCCGCGTGGTGATCGCTCACCACGCGGCCCCGACCGTTCGTCGCGTCAGCGGCTGAGGCTGGCGGCGGTCTGCGTGTCGGTCTCCGAGAAGGCATCGCTGACCTGCGTGAGGTACTGGCTGATGCCCTCCATGCCGTGCAGGGTCTGGTCGACGCTGCCCTTGTACTCCTCGAAGTACGGGCCGAACTGCTGCTGCGCGCCCGGGGTGTTGTAGCCACCCTGGATCAGCGTGTCGATCTTGCTCTTGGCCTGGGTCATCCCGTCCAGCAGGGTCTGCATGTTCTGCTGCAGCCAGCTCGCGGACTCCTGGATGTCCTCGCTGACGATGTGGTACGTGGCCATGTCGCCCTCCCGTATTCCTGTGGTTCTCCGGGTCGGCGAGCGGTCCCCTCGTGGACCGTCTTGCGCCGACGCCGCCACCCACACGGATGCCCGCGCCATCCGGTTCAGGGCAAGTTCGAATCCGTCCGGGACGTCCGTCGCGGTACGGCGATGAACCGTTTCGGTACGGCGTCCGTGTGGGTGCCGGACCTGCGCACGAGCCCGGTCCACACGGAATACGAGGTGGAGCGATGATGGTGCAGAGAGCGCGGATCGCGATCGCGGTGATCGGCCTGGCGGCGCTGACCGCGTGCGGGGACGCCACGGGGGCGGGCGGCACCGCGAGCGCGCCGACCCAGGGGGCGTCCGTGGCCGCGTCGGTCACCGCGACCGCGGACCCGGGCCCGCAGGTCATCGAGGTCAGCCCGGTGCCGCCGCCGACCGTGGCGAAGACGCAGCGCCGCGTCCAGATCTTCAGCGGGCGGTCCGACGTCCCCGTCTCCGGTAGCCCGGACCGCGGTCAGGGCAGCAACGTGGTGGGGTTGCGGGCCATGGAACAGCCCGACATCGGCACGTACGTCGCGGACGGCCAGGGCCGGACGCTCTACCGGTTCGACAAGGACTCGGCGAAGCCACCGAAGGCGACCTGCGCGGGTGACTGCGCCAAGACCTGGCCCCCGTTGCTCATCTCGTCACCCGGCCGGATCTATCCCGACGGCGTCGACCCCCAACTCGTCGGGTACGTCGAGCGGGCCGACGGCACCTGCCAGGTGACCATCGGCGGCTGGCCGGTCTACCTGTTCGCCAAGGACACCGCGCCCGGCGAGATCCGGGGCCAGGGAGTCGGCGGCACCTGGTTCGCGGTCGCACCGACCGGCGCGAAGACGAAGCCGCTACCGGAGGTCGTCGCCGTGCCCACCCCCACCGCCCGCTGAGACCGTGGAGTCGACGATGAGCCCGGACGGCGCGTCCGACAGTCCTGCGGTCACCGGCGCGGGGGCGGCCCTGCTGGCGCCCCGCTGGAAGCCGGCCCCCGGGCCGCAGTGGGGGCCGGCGGCGACCGTACCGTCGGCGAGACGCTGGCGACCCTCTCCGAAACTCGTGGTGGCCGTCGCGGTTCCGGTCGTCCTTCTGGTCGTCGCGGGGACGGTCGTGGCCGTGACCCGGCCCGACCTCCCGCGACCGAAGGTCCTCGACACGGCCGCCCTGCAGCGTCAGGTGCTGACCGTGCTGCGGACCGACTACGGGCTGAACGCGGACACCGTCGCCTGCCCGGTCGACCAGCCGGTCATCGAGGGGCACCGGTTCACCTGCACCGCCGAGGTCGACGGGGCTACCGTCACGACCTGGGTGACCGTCCGGTCCACGGGTCAACTGGAGGTCGCGCGCCCGAAGTAGTCAGCCGGGGCGGGCGGGTTCGCCGCAGGGCCGGCCTGGTCGGTAAGAGTTCGTCACGAGGCTGGTAACTGGCCGACCGTAGCGTCGGGGCCGGGCCGATCGCCGGTTGCAGGACGGGCCGGCGGCGGGCCCGCTCGTCGACCCGCTCGTTAAGGACCAGACACCAGCGATGACAACGGCTCCCCACCCCTGTGCGGCGTCCAGCCGGATTCCCGCACTTGACGAGTTGATGGCCGAGAACTTCGGGCCGTTGCTCACCTTCGTCGAGAGGCTCGTGGTGGACCACCACCTCGCCGAGGACATCGTGCAGGAGACGTTCATCCACGCCTGGCAGAACGGCGCTCGCCGCCGCCTCATCGAGGTCCCGATCCGCGACTGGTTGATGACGGTGGCGCGTGACCTGGCCGTCGCGTCGCTCCGGGAGGTCGCCGTCGGGCGGGAGAGGACCGAGCCGGAGGTCGACGCCGCCCAACCGGACCACGCGGACGCCGCCGTCGCCGCCGCCGAGGCGGTCTCGATGCTGCGCCGGCTGTCCGTCGAGCACCGCGCGGTGCTGCTGCACACCTACCTGGCGGGACGGACCACCCACCAGACGGCCCGCGCGCTGGGCGTCCCGGTCCGGACCGTCCGTTCCCGGCATCAGGACGCGCTCCACACCCTCCGGACGAGCCGCCAGGCGGCCTGACGGGGCCGGGTCGCCCGTCGGCTCAGGTCGGAGAGCGCAACCGCGAACCGGAGGCGTCGACGATCCGTTTCGCGCCGTGCACGGTGACCCCGGTCAGTCGGATGCCCCCCAACGTCTCGGGGATGTGCGGATCGGTGGCGAGGACGCCGTCGCTGACGTCGAGCCCGAGCATCGTCCGCAGGAAGAGCAGGGGCGCCCCGCTGGCCCACGCCTGGGGGTTGCAGGCGGTGGGGTAGGGCACGGGACGGCGTCCCAGTGACCGGTCGTACCCGGAGAACGCCTCGGGCAGGCGGTAGTCGAAGTGGGCCGCCGCTTCCAGCATCGCCATCGCGATGCGGTTGGCCTCGTTCCGGTGGCCGTACCGGGCGAGCCCGGCGGCGATGATCGAATTGTCGTGCGGCCACACGGTGCCGAGGTGGTAGCCGATCGGGTTGTACCCCACGTCCGCGGTCGACAGCGTCCGTACGCCCCAGCCGGAGAACATTTCGTCGGACATCAGGTGCCGCGCCACCAGGGCCGCCCGCTCGGGCGGAACGATGCCGCTCCACAGCAGGTGGCCCATGTTCGAGGTCATCGAGTCGATGGGACGTTTCTGCGCGTCCAGGCCGATCGCGTAGTAGCCACCGCGCTGCGGCAGCCAGTAGTCACGGTTGAACCGCTCGCGCAGATCGGCGGCCTCGGTTCGCAGCCGTCGCGCCAACGGGGCGTCGGCCCACGGTCCGTCGGCGAGTTCCGCGGCGCGTACCTTCGCGTCGTAGGTGTAGCCCTGGATCTCGCAGGTGGCGACCGGCAGGTCGGGGAGCCTGCTGTCGGCGAACTGCACGCCGTCCGGCGAGTCACGCCAGCACTGGTTGCGCATGCCGTTCGGAGAGCGCGTGCCGTACTCGACGTACCCGTCGCCGTCGCGGTCCCCGTACTCGTCGATCCACCGCAGCGCCGCGTCGGCGTTGGGCCGCAACTGCCGCACCAACGCGTCGTCGCCGGTCCACCGCCAGTACTCGGAGAGCAGGATCAGCCAGAGCTGGGTGGTGTCGGCCGAGCCGAAGCAGGGACCGTAGGGCTCGATGCCGAGCTGCGTCAGCTCACCGGAGCGGAACTCGTGCAGGATCTTGCCGGGGTCCTGGTCGCTGAAGTCGTCGACGACGGTCCCCTGGTGCGCGGCGAGAGTGACCAGCGCCCCGCGCGCGACGTCCGGACCGCAGGTGACGCTCTGGTAGGCGGTGATCAACGTGTCCCGCCCGAACACGGTCAGGAACCACGGCATGCCGGCAGCCAACAGGACGATCTTCTGGCCGTTGATCTCCTTGGTGATACGCATCGAGACCAGATCGAGAGCCGACTTGTGATAGACGTTGCGCAACAGTTCCGATTCCGCGCTGAGGTCGGGCTTGTTCGCCGTCCACCGCGTTGCCGGGTCGTCGTCGTCGGTGTCCTGCGGTTCGCCGAAGACACGGTTGGTCGGGGCGAACGTCTCGCCCTGGCAGTTCAGCAGAACACGCAGCTCGCAACCCCAGGTGCCGCCTCGTTCCAGGCGTACGTCCCAGACCAGCGAGTCGCCCTCGACCCGGTCGGCGGGAGGGTCGGCCTCGACCGTGGTGCCGGCCGACCAGCGCGAGTTCTGGTAGGAGAAGCGCAGGGCCGAGCCGTCCGACCGGTGGCTGCGCCGGATGTCGGCCAGTCTGCTCCGTCCCGCCCTCTTGATCTCGAAGAGGTCGGCGAAGTCCGCGCCGACATCCAGCCGCAGCCGTACGGAGACCGGTTCGACGCCGAAGTACTGCAACACGATCCGCTCGGACAGGCCGTCCCCGATGAACCGCTCCCGCCGTACGCCGATGCCGTTCGCCCGCAGGTCCGGCAGTTCCGGGTTGGCGAGGAAGAAGGCGGCGGAGTAGGCGTCCACCGTGCTGGCGCTGAGCACCAGCGGAGCTTGTCCGTCGAGGGTCATCTCCCAACGGCTGATATAGCGGGTGTCGTCGTGCACGAGTCCGGCAATGGAATCGTTGGGAACGTCACCGACGGAATTGGACAACATGAAGGTCCGGCCTTCGAATATGCCGATGGAGTCCGAGCCGAGTTCCGGGGGCATATCGCGGTTGGCGCCGCCGTGAGGGCGTTCCTGCTGTTTTGTCGGCTGAGCATTCATGGCACCCGCACCTCCGTTGGCAGGGGCGGCCCCGCCGTGCACGCTTCGCAGTCTATGGCTCGAAGGGACGGGCTCGCTGCCGTATCGCACGGGATCCCCGGTCTCGTGGAAATGCGATGAACGGTGCCGGAGCGCTTTTCGCGGCGTATTCCCGCAGTGACATATCTGTTGCCGGACGTCGTCGTCCGAGGTTTTGTCCGGTTCTGCCCTCGGCGAGGAGTTCCGTTCGCGGGTCCGCACGTAGACTGGGAGCGCGGGTGGCACCCGGTGGCGGCGACGGTCAGGCGAAACGGGAGATTGAATTGTCAAGTTCGGCCGATGTCCGCCACGGAGAAGACGGACCCCGGCCGACCGACGGCGGTCTGCGTTTCGAGATCCTGGGTCCCCTGCGACTGTGGCGTGACGGTGTCGAGGTGGACGTCGGCCCGCGACAGCAGGGCCGCCTGCTGGCCCTGCTCCTCGCCCGGGCGGGGCGACCGGTCAGCGCGACCGACCTCATCGAACTGGTCTGGGGCGAGGACGCTCCGGCCAGCGCCACGAACGTCATCCACAAGTACGTCGGCGCGCTGCGGCGACTGATGGAACCCTCGCTTCCGCTGCGCGCGCCCGGCACGTACCTGCGGCGGCACGGTTCTGGCTACCTCTTCGCGCCCGCGCCCGGCTCGCTGGACCTGTTCCGCTTCCGTGAGCTGGTCGGGGCCGCCCGTGCGAAGCTCGCGGCCGGCGACCGGCACGCGGCGCTGGATCGCTACGCCCTGGCCCTGGGGCTGTGGCGCGGGCCCGCAGGTGACACGTACGCCCACGGCACCACCTCGATGTCGATCTTCGCCGCGCTCGATCAGGAATTCCTCGACGTGTGCGTGCCGGCGGCCGAACTCGCCATGTCACTGGACCGGCCGACGCGGGTGCTCCGACCCCTGCGGCTGGCCGCCTCGATGGCGCCGTTCCACGAGCCGGTACAGGCGGGCCTCATCGCCACGCTCGGGGCGAGCGGCCACCAGGCCGAGGCGCTGGGACTCTTCCGGACCGTTCGTACCCGTCTCGCCGAGGAGCTGGGCATCGATCCGGGCGAGGCCCTCCAGGCCGCGCACCGGCGCGTCCTCGCGGGGACGGCGACCTCGGGGCCGAACGCCCCGACCGGCCCCGGGGCGCGGCGACGCGCCCGCTCGTGGCCGGTGCCGCTGGTGCGTCCGGCGCAACTCCCACCCGATCTTCCCGCCTTCGTCGGGCGTACCGCCGAACTCGCGACTCTCGCTGGGTTGATCGAGGACACGGCCGACGACCGCGGGACGGGTCCGCTGGTCGTCGCACTCGACGGGATGGGCGGCGTGGGCAAGTCCACGCTGGCCGCGCACTTCGCCCACCTGGTCGCCGGGGACTTCACCGACGGCCAGCTCTATCTCGACCTGCGCGCGGAGCAGCCCGAGACCGACCGCCTCTCGGCCAGCGACGCGCTCGGATCCCTGCTGTCGTCGCAGGGTTTCCACATGTCCAGCGTCCCGGAGACGCTCGCCGCGCGGGTCGGCATCTACCGGAGCCTCACCGCCGGCCGGAAGCTGCTCGTGTTCCTGGACAACGCGCTCGACGCCGCCCAGGTGCGCCCGTTGCTGCCCAACTCGCCGGAGTGTCTGGTTCTGGTGACCAGCCGCAGTCCGCTCGTCGATCTCGCCGTCCGCGACGGCGCCCACCTGCTGCATCTCGACCCTCCGGACATGCCGACCGCCCGTAGGCTGGTCCAGCGCCGGCTGAAGGACGCGCCGAACCGCTCCCCGGCGGTCAGCGCTCCGGTGTCCGACACCCTCGACGAGATCATCGAGATGTGTGGCCGCCTGCCCCTTGCGTTGGCGATCCTGGCCGGCCGGTTGAGCGCGCGTCCGCGACTCGCCCTGGAGGACGTCGCCGCGGAACTCCGGGACGGCGCGCGGCGACTCGCCGCCTTCTCCGGCAGCCACGGCGTATGCGATCCGCGTGCCGCCTTCGCCTGGTCGTACCGTCAGCTCAGCCCGGACGCGGCACGGCTCTTCCGGCTGTCCTCCGCGGCCATGGCGGCCGGCATCTCGGCCGAGGCCTTCGCCAGCATGTCCCAGACCCCGCCGGTCCGGACGCGGGCCGTGGTGCGCGAACTCGCCGAGGCGGCCCTGCTCGACGAGGACGACCGGGGCCGGTTCACCTCGCACGTCCTCGTCCGGGCCTACGCGCAGGAGTTGATCCTGGCGAAGGAGTCGGTCCGCGACCGGGAGGCGGCGATCGACCGGCTTCTGCACCACTACCTGCACAGCAGCCACCAGGCCGCACTGCGGCTCGTACCGGCGAGCCCGGCGGCCGCCCCCACTCCGGCCCCGGCCGGCGTCATCGCCGAGCGACCCGATTCGTACGACGCCGCGATGCGGTGGTTCGACGATCACCGGGAGGTCCTGTTCGAGGCGGTGCGCCGCGCGGCGGAGGGCGATTCCGGTGTCCCGCCCTGGCGGCTGGCTCTCACCATCTGGCCGTGGTTGCGGCTCACCGGGCGGTTCCACGACTGGCAGGACGTGATGCGGGTGGCTCTGCGGGCTGCCAACGGCAGCGGGGATGACCTGGGTGCGGCCCACGCCATGTGGAGTCTGGCCGATTCCTGCTACCACTTCGCCAGCTATGACGAGGCACTCGACCTGCTCACCCGCGCCCGAGAGATCTTCACCCAGCGCGGCATGATCGCGGAGTTGGGCGGCGTCCACAGTGCCCTGCACCGGGTCCACAGTCAGCTCGGCCGGCACGAGCGGGCACTCGCGGAGAACGAGCGGGCACTGTCCCTCTACCGTGCCGCCGGCTTCGAGCAGGGCGAGATCTGGGCGTGCGTGGCCCGGGGCCAGACATTGGTCCGACTCGGTGCTGCCGGCGAGGCCATGGTGTGCCTCGACGAGGCGCTGGCCCACAGCGAGAAGTTCGGACCAGGGACGGACGAGCCCTCGATCCGCATTCTGATCGCCGAGTGCCTGGCGTTGCTGGGGCACCGGAGCCACGCTCGGGACCAGCTCGAGCAGGCCCTCCGAGCGGCCGTCGAGGCGCACAGCCGGATCGGCGTCTTCGACGCGTCCGCCCAGCTCTGCGCGATCCTTCTGGATCTCGCCGACGTGCCCGGCGCCTGCCAGGCGTGGCGGAAGGCCTGCGACGCCATGCACGCCATGCAGAACGGCGGGACCCGTCGCATGCGGGACACGGTCTGCGACCTGGGGGACAGGCTGCTCGAGGTCACCCCCTTCGCCTCGCGATCCGAGGACACGCAGCGCTGACACGTGTTCCCTGGGACCGGCGTGCAGCTCTGCGGTCCACCGCCTGACCAGGGCGTCAAGGGATCGGACCGACCATGTCGGTCGATGGCTCGGCACTCGGTCGGTTGAGCATGTTATCGATAACATGCTATGTTCCGGCCCGGGGAGCGAAGGGCACGCTCCCAGTCACCGCAGTCAGTCGGCGCAGGCATGCCGAGGGCCCGCCCTCCCGCCGCCTCACCGATCGGTGACCAGTCCGGGCCGCTCCGCCACTGCCAGGCGACCGCGCGGTCGTCGGACGCACCCCCCGGTCCGGCCGCATTCCCCGCATTCCATGCCCCGTCGCGGACAACCCGGCAGCGACGGTACGGCCCGTACACCACCCGTGTACGCCGCACCGGCCGCACGAGCACGTCGGCCCCGCAACGGAAGGACGGCCTGTCACGGCACCTCGTCGGTCGGCCCTCGTCCCGCCCGCGCGGGCCGAGCACCCCCCACCCGGCACGAACCGGCTCGAGGTGCATGTCGTACGCACGATCAACGGCAAGGAGTCGAGCAATGGTCAGACGGAGACAACTACTGACGTTCGTCGCGGCCGCGGCGGTTCTCGTCGTGGCTACCGGCGGCGCGTTGACCGCCGGGTTCCGCGGCGAGGCGGCGGCCGCCACGAACGGCACCCTGGCGGCGACCGCGGGCTGCGGTAAGGCGCCCACCCTCACCAACGGGACACGCACGATCACCAGCAGCGGCCAGAGCCGCACCTACATCCTCCAGATCCCGAGCGGGTACGACCGGAACCGTCAGTACCGCCTGGTCTTCGGCTTCCACTGGTTGAACGGTTCGGCCAACAACGTCGCCTCGGCCGGCTACTACGGCCTCGCGCCGCTGTCCAACAACAGCACGATCTTCGTCGCGCCGCAGGGCATCAACGCCGGGTGGGCCAACACCAACGGGCGGGACCTGACCCTCTTCGACGACATCTCCCGCCAGGTCGAGAACGACCTCTGCGTCGACACGACGCAGCGTTTCGCCCTGGGTTGGAGCTACGGCGGGGCCATGAGTTACGCGGTGGCCTGTGCCCGACCCAACGTCATCCGCGCGGTCGCGGTGCTCTCCGGCGCGAACCTCAGCGGCTGTACCGGCGGCACCCAGCCGGTCCCGTACTTCGGCATCCATGGCATCCACGACAGCGTGCTCAACATCTCGCAGGGTCGGGCTTTGCGCGACACGTTCGTGCGGAACAACGGCTGCACGGCGCAGAGCCCACGCGAGCCCAGCCAGGGCAGCCTGACCCACATCACCACCACCTACTCCGGCTGCCGCTCGGGGTACCCGGTGCAGTGGGCCGCGTTCGACGGCGACCACACCCCGAGCCCGGTCGACGGGTCGGGCAGCCCCAACGACTCGCGGACCTGGACCTCGGGCGAGATCTGGCGGTTCTTCAGCCAGTTCCAGTCGACGACTCCGCCCACGACGCCGCCGCCGACCACGCCCCCGCCGACCACCCCGCCGCCGACGACGCCTCCGCCGACCACCCCGCCGCCGACCGGTGAGCCGGGCACCTGCGCCGCCACCTATCGGGCGATCAACAGTTGGCCGGGCGGGTTCCAGGGCGAGTTCACCGTCACCAACGGGACGTCCGGCACGATCAACGGCTGGACGGTGCGCCTGACCCTTGCCAATGGCCAGGCCATCAGCAGCCTCTGGAGCGGTGTCAACACCGGGACCACCGGCAACGTCACCGTGCGCAACGCCGACTACAACGGCACGCTCGCGCCGAACGCCTCGACGACCTTCGGATTCACCGCCACCGGAGACGGCGCCACCCCGCCCGGCAACGTCACCTGCACCAGCCCCTGAGCACGGATGCCCGGGCCCGGAGTCACCGACTCCGGGCCCGGGCACCGGGGCGGGCGCGGCCGGCAGTCCGTCGATGAATCCTCGCGAGCACGGCTGCGGCAGCGGGGGAGACGCGGCGCTTTATGCGCGAATGTCGATGTTAGCGTCAGTCATTCTGGGTTGCCGAGTACGTCGGCCCGGGTTGTCGGGCGGTGGGTGGCCGGGCAGCAGGCGTGCGACCGGCGTCAATGGTCGGACCCGACGGGTCGGCCCTGCTTTACGCGGATGTTACGTCTTGACGAACAGCATGTTATCGCTCACAGTCGATGGTCAAGGACGACGTCGGGTGCGATGTACCGCCGGCCGACTTCGTCGACCGTCAATCCGACACTGTCCGCAGCACGCAGGGATCGTGTTAACGCGAACATTCCCGCCGTGTGCGCCCGGTCGCGTGTCGTGGTGCGCCCAGCTTCGGGGAGCCGTTCGGCTCCCTGTGATTGAGGAGGAACATGTCCGCCATTGATACGTCCCCGGCGATAGCGCCGCCCTCGCGCCGGCGAGGGTGGTTGGTACGAGCGGCAGCCGCCAGCGTGGCGGCGGTGGTGGTCGCTGGCGCCGCCGCGATGGCGGTGTCGTCGCCCGCGGCTGCGGCGACCGTCGACACGAGCGCGTGGTACGTCCTGGTGAACCGCAACAGTGGCAAGGCGTTGGACGTCTACAACCTGGCCACGAACGACGGTGCGCGGATCACGCAGTGGACGCGTAACAACGGCAACCAGCAGCAGTGGCAGTTCGTGGATTCCGGTGGTGGTTACTACCGGGTCAAGTCGCGGTTGTCGGGCAAGGTGCTGGATGTTTCCGGCCGATCGACGGCCAATGGCGGGGCGATCGTGCAGTGGTCGGACAACAACGGGACCAACCAGCAGTTCCGGCTGGCCGACTCGGACAGTGGCTACGTGCGGTTGATCAACCGCAACAGCAACAAGGTCATGGAGGTGCAGGGCGCCTCGACGGCCGACGGCGGCAACATCGTGCAGTACGACGACTGGAACGGCGCCAACCAGCAGTGGCAGCTGGTGCGCGTCGACGGCGGGGGCAACCCCACCACGCCGCCGCCCACCACGCCGCCGCCGGGTGGCACCTGTGACCTGCCGTCGTCGTACCGGTGGTCGTCGACCGGAGCCTTGGCGCAGCCGAAGTCGGGCTGGGTGTCACTCAAGGACTTCACCGTCGCCCCCTACAACGGCCAGCAGCTCGTCTACGCCACCACCCACGACTTCGGTTCGTCCTGGGGCTCGATGAACTTCGGTCTGTTCACCAACTGGTCCCAGATGGGCTCGGCCAGCCAGAACACCATGAACAGCGGCACCGTCGCACCGACCCTGTTCTACTTCGCGCCCAAGAACATCTGGGTCCTGGCCTACCAGTGGGGCGGCACCGCGTTCTCCTACCGCACCTCCACCGACCCCACCAACGCCAACGGCTGGTCCGCCGCGCAGACCCTGTTCACCGGCAGCATCACCGGCTCCGGCACCGGCCCCATCGACCAGACCCTCATCGCCGACGACCAGAACATGTACCTCTTCTTCGCCGGCGACAACGGCAAGATCTACCGCGCCAGCATGCCGATCGGGAACTTCCCCAGCAGCTTCGGCTCCAGCTACACGACCATCATGAGCGACACCACCAACAACCTCTTCGAAGCACCCCAGGTCTACAAACTCCAAGGCCAGAACAAGTACCTCATGATCGTCGAAGCCATCGGCGGCCAGGGCCGCTACTTCCGCTCCTTCACCGCCACCAGCCTCAACGGCAGCTGGACCCCCCAGGCCGCCACCGAGAGCAACCCCTTCGCCGGCAAGGCCAACAGCGGCGCCACCTGGACCAACGACATCAGCCACGGCGAGTTGATCCGCACCAGCGCCGACCAGACCTTCACCGTCAACCCCTGCAACCTCCAACTGCTCTACCAGGGCCGATCGCCCTCCTCCAACGGCGTCGACTACGGCCTGCTGCCCTACCGCCCCGGCCTGCTCACCCTGCAACGCTGACCTGACGCACGACCGAGGGGCGGGCCCGGCACCACGCCGAGCCCGCCCCGCGTCACGTCCACCGGCCCCCGTCTCTGCCAGGCTGGGGCATGCCCTTGAGCGCACACCACCTCAGAACATCGGTCGCCGTGTCGGACATCGCGCGGGCGGTCGCCTTCTACGAAGGCAAGCTGGGTCTGCGGGCCTTGCGGTCCGCGCCCAGCGCCCACATCCCCGACGGCAGCCGCATCTACGCCTCCGGCGGCGGACCGGCCCTCAACGTGTACCAGTCGGTCACCGCCGGGACGACCGAGGCGACGCTTGCGACGTGGTACGTCGACGACCTCGACGAGATCGTCGACGAACTCATGGCCGCCGGCGTCGAC
Organism: Micromonospora sp. CA-246542; assembly: GCF_050942905.1. Lineage (NCBI taxonomy): Bacteria > Bacillati > Actinomycetota > Actinomycetes > Micromonosporales > Micromonosporaceae > Micromonospora > Micromonospora sp. CA-246542. The sequence continues at coordinate 2,146,668 of NZ_CP192040.1, forward strand.
CTTGTGCGGTACGAGCAGTTCGAGCACGACCCGAAGGGGATCACCGCGCGGGCCGGAGGTGGGCGTATCGCCTGGATCCAGGACCCGGACGGCAACACCTTCGCCATCGAGGCGGATGTCTGACCGACCGCCGTTCCCGTGGCGCTGGCGCTCACAGTTTCCGCTCCACTTCGGCCAGCCGCTCGCTGAGAAATGCCCGTTCGACGTCGTTGTCGGTGAGGGTCAAGGCCTCCTCATAGGCCGTCCGGGCCGGCCGCCACCGCCCCAACTGGCGCAGGAAGTCGGCCCGGGCGGCACTCAGGTATCCGTACGTGGCGAGGGCCGGGTCGGCGAGCAGTGGCTCCAGCGCGTCGAGTCCGGCCCGGGGGCCGTCGCGCAGCCCGATCGCGACGGCCCGGTTGAGATCGACCACGGGGGAGGGCCAGATCCGGAACAGGGTGTCGTAGAGCGCGACGATCTGGGCCCAGTCGGTGTCCTGCCAGCTCGGCGCCTCGGCGTGCAGGGCGGCGATCGCCGCCTCCAACGCGTACCGTGTCGGAGGCCGACGACGCAGCGCGTCGGCGACCAGAGCCCGGCCCTCGGCGATGAGCTGCCGGTCCCAGCGCGAGCGGTCCTGCTCGGACAGCAGCACCAGACGCCCGTCCGCGGCTCTGCGGGTGTCCTGGCGGGCGACGTTCAGCAGCAGCAACGCGAGCAGTGCGCTGATCTCGGCGTTGGTCGGCATCAGCAGGTGCAGCATCCGGGCCAGCCCGACCGCGCTGTCCACCAGATCCTGGCGGACCAGCTGGGCGCCGAGCGGCGCCGTGTGGCCGGTGGTGAAGATCAGGTGGACGACCTCCAGGACGACGCTCACCCGCTCCTCGAGCTGGTCCGGGCCCGGCACGCGGTACGGGATGCGGGCCGCGGCGATCTTCTTCTTGGCCCGGGTGATGCGGGCGGCCATGGTGGCCGGCTGCACGAGGAACGCACGGGCCACCTCGGGCGTGGACAGCCCGCACACCAGACGCAGCGTCAGGGCGACCTGGGCGTCCCGGGCCAGAGCCGGGTGCGAGCAGGTGAAGATGAGGCGCAGCCGGTCGTCGACGAGGCCGTCCTCCGGCCCCGGCGTGGTCTCGTCGGCCACGAGCAGGGGCATCTTGCGACGGAACACCGACTCGCGGCGCAGGACGTCGCGGGCCCGGTTGCGCGCGATGGTGGTCAACCAGGCTCCCGGCCGGTCCGGGATGCCGGCCTGCGTCCAGGTCTCCAGGGCCTGCGCGAACGCGTCCTGGGTGCACTCCTCGGCCAGGTCGAGGTCGCGGGTCAGGTGGGCCGTGGTGCTGAACACCTGGGCCCAGTCGCGGCGGTGCGCCTGGGCGACCGCCGCGACGACCTCGTCCTTCGTTTGTGGGTCGGTCACGTCAACCGTGGTCGACCACCGGGCGGATCTCCACACCGCTGTGCGACGCGCGCACCTCGGGGAGCAGTTTCGCCAACGACAGCACCTCGTCCAGGTCGGTGGCCTCGATCAGGTAGTAGCCGCCGAGCGCCTCCTTGGTCTCCAGGAACGGGCCGTCGGTCGTCGTGATCTGCCCCATCGAGTCCGAGCGCAGCGTGGTGGCCGTGGGCGACATCTCCAACTGCTTTCCGTCGATGATCTGCGTCCCGACCTTCTCGGCGAACGCCGCGTGCGCGGCGTCGTGTGCCTTCCACTGCTCGTCGGTCATCGCGTCCCACTGCTGGGCGTCGCCGTAGATCAGAATCATGTACTTGGCCATGGCTCAAGTCCCGTCCGTGTGCCGGCCCCCTCGGTGGTGGGCCCCTACAGTACGACGGCTCGGGCGGGCGGTAGATCGACAGCACGCCGCAACGTTCGATCCGGGACTTCGCGGCGATCGGGCTACGGCTGAGCGCCCTCGTCCGACACGATCTCGACGTACCCGTCGGCGCCGTGCACCCGGATCCGCTGCCCGTCGCGGATGAGTCTGGTCGCGTCCGGCACGCCGACGACGGCGGGCAGGCCGTACTCCCGGGCGATGACCGCTCCGTGGGTCATGAGGCCACCCACCTCGGTGACCAACCCGGCGACCGCCACGAACAGCGGCGACCAGCTCGGGTCGGTGTACGCCGTGACCAGGATGTCGCCCGGTTCCAGGTCGGCCTCGGCCAGGTCGGGAAGGACGCGGGCGCGACCCTCGACGATCCCGTCGGAGACGCCGAGACCGACAAGAGCGCCGGCCGGCACGTCGTCGCGTCGGTACGCCCCGGAGATGCCCTCCCCCTCGGAGGTGAGCACCCGGGGCGGGGTGAGCCTCTGGTGCGTCCGGAACGCCTCCCTGCGCCGCTCGACGAGCTGATCGTCGATCCGGTGCGTCCGCACGACGTCGTGCAGCTCGGCGAAGGTGAGGTAGAAGATGTCGTCGGTCTCGCGCAGCACGCCTGCCCGCAGGAGGCGTTCCGCCTCCCGCAGCAGGGCCTGCTTGTAGACGAGGTAGCGGCTGATGATCGCGTACTTCGGGTACTCCCGGTACCCGATGAAGGTGCGAACCCGGTCGATCATCCGTGCGGTCTCGTCGGCCTTGCGTACCCCGTCCGGCAGGGCACGCAGGCGTTCGAGCAGCTCCTCGCGCTTGCGCTGGGCCTCCTCGCGCCCCTGCGCGAAGCGCCGTGCGGCCGCGCCGCGCTCGTGCAGCCTGATGTTGTCGAGGATCAGGGGTACGAGCGTGGTGGGGCGTTCGGCCCAGCGCGGCCTCGTGATGTCGATCTCGCCGACGCAGCGCATCCCGTACCGGTCGAGATAGGCCCGGATGGCGTCGCGCGCCTGGCTGCCGCCCGGCAATCTCGGCAGTTCGTCGAGGAAGCCGTCGCCGTCGACGTCCCGCAGGAACGCCACCACCTCGGGGTACGGACGGATCGCGTCCGCGACGTCGAGCAGCGCCAGGCCCATCTCGGACGTGACGTTGCCGGGGGCCGACAGGGTGAGGGTGTCGGCGGCGTTGCGCTCACCCAGCCATCCGGCGAGCTGTTCGTTGAGCCACCAGGTGGCCTCCATCCCCGCCATGATCGCCTGCATGCTCAACGGATCGGCGAGCAGCCGCTTGTGCTCGTCGAATGCCGAGAGCAGGAAGTCGAACAGCGCCGGTCCGGTCACCGTCGCGATGTCACGCCGCAGCGCGGCGAGGGACGTCCGGCTGCGCTCGACCAGTTCGGTGACGATGGCCGGGTCGTTCTCGATCGTGGCCGGCGCGCCGCCGAGCCGGGGGGCACGGGGAGCGCCGTCGGTCAGCGTCGGTACGAAGTCGGGGCGGGCGAGGAGGGTCTCCAACGCGTCCCGGGTCAACGGATCGGACCTGCCCATCATGTCGAGGAAGCCGGCGCGGCTCGCGGGCGACGCCAGGATCCCGGTGGCGTCGACGAAGAGCCGCCCGCCAGCCTCGTGCATCGGCGCCATCGCCGTGAGCTGCCACATGGACAGTCCCAGCGGCTTCATGGCGTCGGTCATCATCTGCTGATGCCCCACGGACAGGTAGACGTGGTTCTCCCCGTCCCCGGCGGCGGCGGGTACCGGGAACAGCGTGGTGATCGGCCGGCTCTGGACGATCTGGACGTCGCCGTCGGCCAGGCACCACTCGATGTCCTGCGGGCAGCCGAAGGCCGCCTCGATGCGCCGCCCCACCCGTACCAGTCCCAGGACCTGGTCGTCCGTCAGCGCCGGCTGCTCCTGCCGGTCCGCGCTGACCGCCTGCCGGGCGGTGCCGCCGCCCGGGAGGGCCTCGATGGCGAGGCGCTTGACGGCGATCGACCGGTCGACGATCGCGTCGTCGCGCACCCGGTAGGCGTCCGGGTTCACGAGCCCGGAGACCAGAGCCTCGCCGAGACCGAAGCTGGCCTCCACCGAGGCGACCCTTCGGTTGGAGGTGACCGGATCGGCCGTGAACAGCACGCCGGCCGCCTGCGGGAACACCATCTTCTGCACGACGACCGCGAGGTGGACCGCGCGGTGGTCGATGCCGTTGCGCTGCCGGTAGGTGACGGCCCGCTCGGTGAAGAGCGAGGCCCAGCACCGGCTGACGTGCGCGAGGACGGCCTGCGCGCCCCGGACGTTCAGGTAGGTGTCCTGCTGTCCCGCGAAGGAGGCCGTCGCGAGGTCCTCCGCGGTGGCGCTGGACCGGACGGCGTAGGCCGTGTCCGCGCCGTGGCGGCGCAGGGCCGCGCCGATCGCCGTCACCACGTCGGCGGGCGGGACGATCGCTTCGATGCTTCGGCGGACCTCCGCGCTGAGGTCGCGGATCGTGTCCCGGTCGTCCGCCGCGTGGCGCGACAGACGGTCGAGGTGATCCGCCATCGCGGGTGCCTCGGCCACGACCCGACGGAACACGTCGGTCGTCACACAGAAACCGGGCGGTACGCGGACGCCGTCGATCCGCGTCAGCGCCCCCAGTCGGGCGCCCTTGCCGCCGACGAGCGCGACCTGCGACTCGTCGACCTCGTCAAGATCCCACACGTACCGGTCCGTCATCGCGCCACCTCGGCCCGGACGGTCGGCGTGAACACTCGTGCCCTGCACAACACACCCACGTGGTGCCCCGATTCTTCGCATCGTTCCGTCTCCGGCCGACGATTCTGCGTCACGACCGGGGTCTTGCGGCAAGGCCCCGGTCGCGATATACGTTAAAGTGGGAGCGGATACCGGTGGCGTTTTCCGGCCACGAATGGAAATCGCGAAAGAGCGGCGCGACCCCACCCCGGGAGCACGAGAGGGAGCTGCCGTGACAGCGGTCACGCAAATCCTCTTCGTCCAGGGCGCCGGCCCCGGCACGTACGACGAGTGGGACAGCCGGATGGTCGACAGCCTGCGGCGCGAACTCGGTGACTCGTACGACGTCCGCTATCCACGCCTGCCCGACGAGGGCGATCCGCGCTACGCCACCTGGAGCGCCGCCGTTCGCCGGGAGATCGCGGCCCTGGGCGACGGCGCGGTCGTGATCGGCCATTCGGTGGGCGGGGCGATTCTCGCCCACGTGCTCGCCGAGCGGCCACCGGAGCGTGAGCTGGCGCTTATCGTCCTGGTCGCAGCTCCGTTCGTCGGAGCGGGCGGTTGGCCCGGCGACGATTTCGAGTTGCCGGGCGACCTCGGTGCCAGGCTGCCGCGCGACGTGCCGGTGCGGGTGTTCCACGGCCTCGGGGACGAGACGGTGCCACCGTCGCACGCCGATTGTTACGCGCGGGCGCTGCCGCAGGCGCTCCTGTACCGGCTACCGGGGCGCGACCATCAGCTCGACGACGACCTCGGCGAGGTGGCGCGGGTGATCACCCGGGACGTCGCGTCCGCACGCTGACGGCACCCGTCGGGCGGGGCGTCGGACATCACTTTGACGTATCCGGCTAATGCTATTAGCCTTTAGCTAAGACGATTAGCTTGGAGGCTTCGATGACCGAGTACCTGAACGTGGACGGCGGCACCCTGGCGTACGAGGTGACCGGCGCCTCCGGGCCGCTCGTCGTGCTCGCCCACGGCATGGGTGACAGCCGCGAGGCGTACCGCTTCGTCGTGCCGCGCCTGGCCGCCGCCGGTTACCGCGTGGCCGCGGTAGACCTGCGCGGTTGTGGTGAGTCGAGCGTCGGGTGGCGCTCCTACAGTCGCACCGACATCGCGGGTGATCTGCTCGCCGTCATCCGCCACCTGGGCGGCCCGGCCGTGCTGGTCGGTCACTCGATCTCCGGTGGCGCCGCCACCATCGCCGCCGCCCGTGCCCCCGAGTTGGTCGCCGGAGTCGTCGAACTGGCCCCCTTCACCCGCAAGCAGTCGATCAAGCTGGGGGACCTGCGGGTCTCCCGTTACCGCAGGGGCATCGCCCGGCTGCTCGGCACCGGCCTGTTCGGCAGCGTCCGGCTCTGGCGCAGCTATCTCGACGTGGCCTACCCGGGCCGCAAGCCGGCCGACTGGGCCGCCCGCACGGCCCGGATCGACGCCATGATGCGCGAGCCCGGCCGGATGGCGGCGATGCGTGGGATGGGTCGGTCAGCGCCGACCGACGCCGGGGCGCAACTGGGCAACGTCCGCTGTCCGGTCCTGATCGTCGAGGGCACGCTCGACCCGGACTGGGCCGACCCGCGCGCCGAGGGCGAGGCCATCGTGGCCGCGCTGCCGAGCGGGCTGGGGCGGCTCGAGATGGTCGAGGGCGCGGGTCACTACCCGCACGTGCAGTACCCCGACGAGGTGGTGACCCTGTTGCTCGCCTTCCTGGGCGCGCACGCCCGCGCCTGATCGGCGGTCAGGCCAACAGTTGCTCCCGCATTCGCGCGCCCAGGTTGAACCGTCCCACCGGATGTCCGGCGTGCGGATCGTGGACGTCGATGCTGTTGTTGCGGCGCATCAGCGCGCGGACCGGCGGCGGCAGTCGCGGTGGGTCGTCCATGGCCGCGAGGACCTGCGCGGCGCTCGCGATCAGTCGATCGACCAGGGCTGCCCCGTCGGTGTCGACCCGCACCCGGCCGTACTCCCAGCCGGCGGTGGTGAGGTCGAGCACCTCGAACATGTGGGTCACCAGCGGCGCCGGATCGGTCACCCGATCGAGCCGGGCCGCACCACCGCCGACCACCGCGACAGCGGCGGCCACCTGCGCGTACGGGTGGAAGCCGCAGGGCAGCGCGAACAGCGGCCAGCGCAGTCCGGGGCCGGCCTCCGACCACAGTTGCCGGTAGTTGCGCCGGTGCACGAGGAGTCGTCGGCCCGTCCGACGGTGGATGTCCTGGGCCTGCGCCCGAAGATCGAGGTGTGCCTCGTCGGCGACCTGGTGCAGGACCCGGGCCGCGACCACCAGCCCGTCGTCCCCGCTCAGCATCCCGGCCGCCGCCTCGACCTGCGCGGGGAACGGGGTCCGCGCCCGCGGGCCGTATCCGTGCTGGAGGTCTCGCAGCAGCGCCTGCTGCCGCTCCGGGTCGAGCTGGATCCGCCCGCCGCCCAGCAGCCGCTGGAGCCAACGCATGTCGCCTCGTTTCAGCAGAGCCGTCCCGAACTGTCGCCATGCTATGCGGCGGGGGATCATCGCGTGTCGCAGGGGTGTGCGGTGAAGGCGAAATCCACATTCCAGCGTGTCGTTTAGTGAGGTCTATCTATATTGACGTCGATCGTCGACCGGGGACAGGATCTCGGCACCACCACCACCGCGATCTCCCTTGGGAGGCGTCATGTCCCGTCCCCGCCTGCCGCTCCTGCGGGCAGCCGCCCGAGTGGCCGCACTCGCCACGGCCACCGTCGGCGTCCTGCTCGCCGTCACCACACCCGCCAGCGCCGCGGTCCCCTCCGGCCGCTACGTCGCGCTGGGCGACTCGTACACGGCAGGTCCCCTGATCCCCACCCAGGTCGACCTCAACTGTCTACGGTCGAACCGCAACTATCCCTCCCTGGTGGCCGTGGCCGCCGGCTCGACGTCGTTCGCGGACGTGAGCTGCTCCGGGGCAACGACCGACGACATCCTCTACGGCGGCAGCGGTCAACTGGGCATCAATCTGCCGCCACAGCTCAACGCGGTCACGTCGAGCACGTCGTTGGTGACGGTGCAGATCGGCGGCAACGACATCGGCTTCTCCGGCATCATCAGCGAGTGCGCGGAGGCGAGCCTCAGCAGTCCCCTCGGGTCGCCGTGCAAGAACCGGTACACGGCCGGCGGCACCGACCAGTTGCAGGCCCGGATCGCGGCGACGGTGCCGAAGGTGACCACCGTGCTCCAGTCGATCCGCCGGGCCGCGCCCAGCGCGCGCGTCGTCGTCCTCGGCTATCCGGCGATCCTGCCCGACAGCGGGTACGGCTGCTGGCCGGTGGTCCCGATCGCCTACCAGGACGTGCCGTACCTGCGTGGCATCGAGAAGTCGCTCAACGCCATGCTGGCCAGCGCCGCGGGCGCGAACGGCGCCACCTACGCCGACGTCTACACGCCGTCGATCGGCCGGGACGCGTGCAAGAGCAGCGGCACCCGTTGGGTCGAGGGCCTGGTGCCGCAGAACTCCGCCGCGCCCTTCCACCCGAACGCCCGTGGTGAGCAGGGCATGAGCACCGCGCTGCTCGCCACCCTGAACTGACCGGGCGCGACCGCCGCAGCCGGCCCCGCCGTACGACGGCGGGGCCGGACCGTCCGCACCGCCACCGCCGGGCACTGTCGGAGGTCCGTGCCAGGATCCTCGCCGTGGATGGATGGACGTACAACGACCGCCCCGAGGGCGTCCGCTTCCTGACCGAGCGGGTCGCCGAGCCGGGGCGCGCCGAGATCGAGGCCGAGATCTGGGACTGGATCGTGCGCGGCTACGACGACCCCGACGACTTCCTGGACTACCTCGACGGGGACGACGAGCGACACGGCGCCACCGACGAGGCCGCCTACTCGGCCCTGCCGGAGGCCGAGCAGCAGGCCCGTTACCAGGCCGACCTGGAACGCCTACTGGACGAGGTCGCCTTCCCGGTGCTCCGCCGGCACGGCATGCGGGTGGAGTGGAACCGCAAGCAGTCGCAGCGGGTCCGGGTGACCGGCGCGCAGTGGTAGGTGCCCCTGCCGAGCGTCTGAGGCGGGTCGCGCGCCAGCCCTCACCGCCGCCGGTGGTCGTTGAGGCGGGCGGCCTGGCGGGTCAGGTGGTCCCGCTCGGCGAGGTTGGCCGCCTTACGGGCCGCCTCGGCGTATAGCCGCGCCGCCGTCTCCGGGTCACCGGCGCGCTCGTGCAGGTACGCGGCCACCGCCGTGTACCGGGGCAGTGAGTCGTCCAACGCGGCGAGGGCCGCCAGCCCGGCCCGGGCACCGTCGGCCGCGCCGACCGCCACGGCGCGGTTGAGCCGGACGACCGGGCTGTCGGTCAGGCGTGCGAGCTCGTCGTACCACTCGACGATCTGCACCCAGTCGGTCTCCTCGGCGGTGGGAGCGTCGGCGTGCAGCGCCGCGATGGCGGCCTGTGCCTGGAATTCGCCGAGCCGGTCGCGGGCGAGGGCCGCCTGGAGGACGCCGACGCCCTCGGCGATGGCGGTCGTGTCCCATCGGCCGCGGTCCTGCTCCGCGAGCGGCACCAGGCTGCCGTCGGGCGCGGTCCGGCTGGGACGGCGGGCGTGGTGCAGCAGCATGAGGGCGAGCAGTCCCGCCACCTCGGGATGGTCGATGGCGACCGCGAGTTGCCGGGTGAGCCGGATGGCCTCGGCGGCGAGGTCGACGGCACCGGTGTAGCCCTCGTTGAACACCAGGTAGAGCACGCGCAGCACGGTGGTCACGTCGCCGGGCTGGTCGAACCGTACGGTGGAGACGGTGCGTTTGGCCCGGCTGATGCGCTGCGCCATGGTCGCCTCGGGCACCAGGTAGGCCTGGGCGATCTGCCGGGTGGTCAGCCCTCCGACGGCGCGCAACGTGAGCGCGACGGCCGACGACGGCGTCAGCGAGGGGTGCGCGCAGAGGAAGTAGAGCGCAAGGGTGTCGTCCACCCCGCTCGTGGGACCGGGCGTCGGCTCGGTGTCCACGACGTCCTCCCGGCGGCGACGGGCGGCGTCCGCGCGGGCGGTGTCGAGGAACCGACGCCACGCCACGGTGATCAGCCAGCCCTTCGGGTCGCGCGGCGGATCAGCCGGCCAGACGCGAACGGCCTCCACGAGCGCCTCCTGCACGGCGTCCTCGGCCGCCGCGAAGTCAGCTCCGCGGCGGACGAGAACGGCGAGCGCGCTCGGTATGAGGCTCCGGAGCAGTGCCTGGTCCATCGCGCAGGTCACTCCGTGATGGTGGGCGGCTCGGTGAGGAACGGGCGCACCTCGAGCCACTCGTGGATCGGCTTCCCGCCCGCGCCCGGCGCCGCCGACAGTTCGCCCGCCAGTTCGACGGCGCGTTCGTAGCTGTCGACGTCGATCACCATCCAGCCGGCGATGAGGTCCTTGGTCTCGGCGAACGGGCCGTCGGTGACCGGCGGACGTCCCTCTCCGTCGTAGCGGACCCAGGCCCCCTCGGGGGCGAGCGCCTGGCCTTCGATGAACTCGCCACTCTTCTCCAGCCGGGCGGCGAAGTCGTGCATGTACCGCATGTGCGCCGAGATCTCGTCCGGCGTCCACTGGTCCATCGGCACGTCGTTCACTCCGGCCGGACCGCCCCGGTAGTGCTTCAGCAGCAGGTACTTCATCGTCGTGTTCCTCCTCGCTGGCGCGACCCGTTCCGGTCGCGTTCACCCCGGGGACGACGCCGGATGGTTGTTCTCGACATCATCGCCGAAAAAATCTTGGCGATGTCGCGGTCGGCACTGCTACCGAGGACCGGGTGGCCCGGTGCTGCCCCGGACGACGAGCGCCGTACTGAGTTCGTACCGCTCCTGGGGCAGGGCGTGACCGTCGGCCAGCGTCAACGCGAGGCGGGCGGCGGTGGCCCCGATCTCGGTGAACGGTTGTCGCACCGTGGTCAGTGGTGGCGACGTCCAGGTCGCCTGGTCCACGTCGTCGAACCCGACGACGCTGAGGTCTTCGGGGATCCGCCAGCCGAGGTCGTGGGCCGCCGCGTAGACGCCGAGGGCCTGCAGGTCGTTGCCGCAGACGATGGCGGTGGGTGGTTCGGGAAGTGCCAGCAACTCGCGGCCGAGGTCCCGCCCGGCCACGAAGCTGAAGACCCCCTGCCGTTCGAGGCTGCCGTCGAATCCGATGCCGGCATGATCCAGCGCGGCGCGGAAGCCGTCCAGGCGAGCCCGCGCCGCCAGGTCCTGCACCGGGCCGGTGAGTACCCCGATCCGCCGGTGGCCGAGGTCGAGAAGGTGCCGGGTGGCGGCGAGGGCGCCGCTCCAGTTGTTCGAGCCGACGGCGGGGGTGGGGAAGTGCTCGCCGCCCGGGTCGATGGCGACCAGCGGTATGCCCATGGCGGCCAACTGTCGGCCGTGTTCGGCGGTGACGAGAGAACAGACCGCGACGACAGCGGTCGGATGCCGCAGCAGCAGAGGCTCCATCCAGGGCACCCCCGCCGTCACACGGTGACGGAGGTCGACGAACCCGACCGTGCAGTGCCGCGCGTCGGCGACCTCCTGAATGCCGCGCAGGATCTCCAGCGCGATCGAGGGAAGCATGTGGTGGAAGAGCACCTCGACGCAGCGGGTTCTCACGGCGTCCTCCGGCCGGCGGTAGCCGTGGTCGCGCAACAGCGCCTCCACCCGCTGCCGGGTCTGCTCACCCACCCCGGCGCGACCGTTGAGGACCTTGGACACCGTGGGCGGGGACACTCCGGCGAGCTCGGCGATCGTGGCGACGGGCAGGTCACCCCTCAGTGGCTTGCGGGGGCGGCGCCGCCGGCTCTCGTCGCTCACACGGCGAGTCTACGATCGCGGCACCGGTCGTTCAGCCGGGCGGACGCGCCATGGGACGGTAGTCGAACCAGTCGAAGGCCGCGACGCCTTCGGTCACGTACATGCCGATGACCCGGCCGGTGAAGCCGCCGGCGACCTCGGTGGAGAGGTAGCGTCCGTCGAGTTCGGCCAGCAGCATGCGGCCCTCGGTGCTCTCCACCTCGAACGTGATCATGTCGCTGGTGGCGGCGCGTACCCCGAAGGGTTCGTCGGTGGCGGCGAGGCCGGCGCTGGACATCACGGTCGGCGGGTAGAGATCGTGGGTCCGGGTGGCGATCGTCAGGATGAGCGGACCACGGGGTACGTCGAGCGTCGCGAAGACCTGCCGGAACGGTCCCACCCGGCCGACGACGCGGACGACGTCGTCCTGGACCTCGAGGTCGTAGTGGTGCGCCTCGTCGATCCGCAGGGTGAGCCCGGCCGTGCCACCGCCCGGATCCAGCCTCGCGCTGGCGCGGCAGTCATGGTGGCGTTGGCGGGTCGCCACGATCGTCGCGCCGGCGCGGTCCAGCGTCGTGCCGGTGGCGTGCAGGGTGAGCCACCCGGACCGTTCGGTCAACGACCAGGCCGCGTCGGGACGGGAGCGGGGCGAGACCCACCCGGGTGCGAGGCTGGTCGCGTCGAAGTCGTCGCGGTGCCCGCCCGCGTCGGGTGAGGCGGCCAGGGCCGGCGGACTGCCGGCGGGTGCGGCGGTGATCTCTCGGACGGGGTCGACCACGGGCCAGCCGTCGACCCACCGGACCGGCACGAGGAACGTTTCGCGCCCGAGCACGTGAAAGGGCGGCCACTGGCCCTTGGGCCGGATCCCCAGCAGGACCATCCACCAACTGCTGTCCGTGGCCTGCACCAGGTCGGCGTGCCCGGTCGCCTGGACGGGGAGGTTGGTGCTCCGGTGGGTGAGGATCGGGTTGGTCGGCGCGGGCTCGAACGGTCCCCGAGGGCTGCGGGACCGGGCGACCGAAACGGCGTGACCGGTGTGCGTGCCACCCTCGGAGAGCAGCAGGTACCACCATTCGCCGATCCGGTACAGGTGCGGCGCCTCCGGGTACTGCCCGCCGGTGCCGGACCAGAGCGCGATCGGACCCTCGAGCACCCGGCCTGTGTCCGGGTCGATCCGGTAGCCGTCCACCCCCGAGGTCGTCAGCCAGCAGGTGCCGTCGTCGTCCCAGGCCAGGGACGGGTCGACGTGCGGCAGGTCGAGGTAGACCGGCTCCGACCACGGGCCGGTGGGATCCGTCGCGGTGACGATGAGATGCCGGCCGAGGCTGACGTTTGTGGTGATTACCCAGAAGCGGCCGTCGTGGTGGCGGATGGTCGGCGCGAAGATGCCGCGGGACGCGTCGGCGTCGGGCGGGATCTCCAACTGGCTGGCACGGTCGAGGACGTTACCGATCTGTCGCCAGTGGACCAGGTCGCGGCTGTGCAGGAGCGGCACCCCGGGGAAGTACTCGAAGCTCGAGCAGACGAGGTAGTAGTCCTCGCCGACCCGGCAGATGCTCGGGTCGGGAAAGAAGCCGGGTACGACCGGGTTGTGGTAGCCCGCAACGGCCGACGAGCCTGGGGTCACAGCTGCCACCTCCGGGCGGTCGGTGCCGGGATGTCGCGGTTTGTTCGCGATAACATCTCGTGCCCCTGGGATGCTACGAACGAGCCGCGTCGATGGCAAGGTGTCCGGGTGGCCCGCCGTGGGAGCGCCCGCTTGCAGCGATCCGAAACATGACCGACACCTATTGACGCGCGGCGCCGCAATCTACGAAGGTCTATGGAGGATGCATGGCGCGCCGCCGGGAGCCCGGTGCGCCGGGACTCGGCTGTGAACGTTGCCCAACGGTGCGAGCGGGCCGCACCTGTTAACGCTAACAGCGAGCGCCCACCGCGCGTCCCCGGCCGCCGCCGACCGTCCCCGCCAGGACTCGAACGGCAACCCGGCCGTGGGCACGTCCCCGCCATAGCGCCAATTCCGGCGGCGTCTCCAGCGGCGCCGTCCCACCTGCGTGAGGCATCTGGCCTGCGCAGATTGGAGAGATCATGTCCGAAGTGACACGAAGAAACGTGCTGCGCGCCGGTGCCGTGGGCGCGGGCGCCGCGCTGCTACCGGTCGCGTGGTCCGCCGTCGCCCGCGCCGGCTCGGTCGCGCCGCCGCAGGTGCTCGCCGCCAACGACATGGCTCTGTGGTACGACGAGCCGGCGGGCACCGACTGGCTCCGCGCGCTGCCGATCGGCAACGGGCGTCTCGGCGCGATGGTGTTCGGCAACGTCGACACCGAACGCCTGCAACTCAACGAGGACACCGTCTGGGCCGGCGGCCCGTACGACTCGGCCAACACCCGGGGCGCGGCCAACCTCGCCGAGATCCGGCGGCGGGTCTTCGCCGATCAGTGGACGTCGGCGCAGGACCTGATCAACCAGACGATGATGGGGAACCCGGGCGGTCAGCTCGCCTATCAGCCGGTGGGCAACCTGCGTCTCGCCTTCGGCTCCGCCAGCGGCGCGTCGCAGTACAACCGGACGCTCGACCTGACCACCGCCACCGTCACCACCACGTACGTGCTCAACGGCGTCCGATACCAGCGCGAGGTGTTCGCCAGCGCGCCCGACGGGGTGATCGTGCTCCGGTTGACCGCCGACCGCGCCAACTCGATCACGTTCAACGCCACCTTCGACAGCCCACAACGCACGACGATGTCGAGCCCCGACGCCGCCACGATCGCGGTCGACGGCATCTCCGGAGCCATGGAGGGCGTCAACGGGTCGGTGCGTTTCCTCGCGCTGGCCTCTGCCGCCGCGACGGGCGGGACGGTCAGCAGTTCGGGCGGCACCCTGCGCGTCTCCGGGGCCACGAGCGTGACCGTCCTGATCTCGATCGGGTCCAGCTACGTCAACTACCGCACGGTCAACGGCGACTACCAGGGCATTGCGCGTACCCGCCTCAGCGCCGCCCGCGGGGCGAGCTACGACCAGCTTCGCAGCCGCCATCTCGCCGACTACCAGGCTCTGTTCAACCGGGTGACCATCGACCTCGGGCGGACGGCAGCGGCGGACCAGCCGACCGACGTGCGGATCGCCCAGCACGGGAGCACCAACGATCCGCAGTTCTCGGCCCTGCTGTTCCAGTTCGGCCGGTACCTGCTGATCTCCTCCTCGCGGCCGGGCACGCAGCCGGCGAACCTGCAGGGCATCTGGAACGACTCGATGACGCCGCCGTGGGACTCGAAGTACACGATCAACGCCAACCTGCCGATGAACTACTGGCCCGCCGACACCACGAACCTGGCCGAGTGTTTCCTGCCGGTCTTCGACATGATCAAGGATTTGACGGCCACCGGCGCCCGCGTCGCCCAGGCGCAGTACGGCGCGGGTGGCTGGGTCACCCACCACAACACCGACGCGTGGCGGGGCGCCTCGGTCGTCGACGGGGCGCTGTGGGGGATGTGGCAGACCGGCGGGGCCTGGCTGTCCACGCTGATCTGGGAGCACTATCTGTTCACCGGCGACGCCGGTTTCCTCCAGGCCAACTATCCGGCACTCAAGGGCGCGGCCCAGTTCTTCCTCGACACCCTGGTCGCCCACCCGTCGCTCGGTTACCTGGTCACCAACCCGTCGAACTCGCCGGAGCTGCCGCACCACTCGAACGCCAGCGTCTGCGCCGGACCCACGATGGACAATCAGATCCTGCGGGACCTGTTCGACGCGGTGGCCCGGGCCAGCGAGGTGCTGGGTGTGGACACCACGTTCCGCTCCCAGGTCCGTACGGCGCGGGACCGGCTGGCCCCGACGAAGGTCGGCTCCCGTGGCAACGTGCAGGAGTGGCTCGCCGACTGGGTGGAGACCGAACGCAACCACCGGCACGTCTCCCACCTGTACGGCCTGCATCCCAGCAACCAGATCACCAAGCGCGGCACCCCGCAGCTCTACGAGGCCGCCCGCCGGACGCTGGAACTGCGCGGCGACGACGGGACCGGCTGGTCCCTCGCCTGGAAGATCAATTACTGGGCCCGGCTGGAGGACGGAACCCGCGCCCACAAGCTCCTGAAGGACCTCGTCCGCACCGACCGGCTCGCGCCGAACATGTTCGACCTGCACCCACCGTTCCAGATCGACGGCAACTTCGGCGCGACGTCCGGCGTCGCCGAGATGCTGCTGCACAGCCACAACGGCGAGCTGCACCTGCTCCCCGCGCTGCCGAGCGCCTGGCCCACCGGCCAGGTCGCGGGCCTGCGCGGGCGGGGTGGGTACACCGTCGGCGTGGCCTGGACCAGTGGGCAGGCCGACGAGATCAGCGTCCGCGCCGACCGGGACGGCACCGTACGCCTGCGCGCCCGCCTCTTCACCGGGTCCTTCACGCTCGTCGACGTCGCCGACGGCAGCACACCCAGCACCACCCGACCCGAAGCGGATGTCGTGCAACTCGCCGTCCGCGCCGGTCACACCTACCGCGCGGCGCGGCCCGGTGTGACACCGTCACCGACGCTGACCAGCACGCCCTCGCCCACCGTCTCGCCGACCCCGAGTCCGACCGACACACCGAGCCCGATCCCGACGCCCACGCCGACCGTGTCGAGCACACCCTCGCCGTCCGGCGCGCGGGCGACGTACACGGTGACGAACGCCTGGTCGGGTGGGTTCCAGGGCTCGGTGACGGTGACCGCCGGCGCGACGGCGATCCGTGGCTGGACGGTCTCCTGGACCTTCCCCAACGGGCAGGCGATCAGCCAGATCTGGGGCGGCACGCACACCCAGAGCGGTGCGAGCGTGCGGGTGACGAACGTGGACTACAACGGGTCGTTGCCGGCCGGTGGCTCCACCACGTTCGGCTTCCTCGCCACCTCGACGGGGACCAACAACCCGCCGACCGACATCACCTGCACGACCACCTGACCCGCGCGTTCCCGCCCGCCGTCGGCCCCGCACCGGCGGCGGGCCGGGCGTGTCGCCCACCCGGCTGGCTACCCCGCCGCGACGCCGCCCGTCCCTCGGGCCCGCCTGCGCCATCGCCACCGTCGCCAGACGGCGACCAGGACGGCCACCGTGCTGAGCAGGGCAGCGGCGCCCTTCCAGGCGCGCTCCGACCACGGTCGGTCGGTGCCGAACGCCGCCTCGCCGCTCACCATGAACCACACCCCGACGACCCACGCCCACTCCCAGCCGCGCGGCCAGGGAAATTCCTCCGGCGGTTCGGTGAACGCGCTGACCGCGATGCCCGCGCTGCAGCCGACGACGATCAGCGGTAGACCGACGTCCGTGACGAATTCCCAGAACGACACCTGGTGATCATCGCCGTCGCGCGCAAGGGGTGCCGGGGCGTGGCTCAGGAGACCGCGGCGCGCACCAACTCGACGATCCGCTTCTCCACCTCGGGGCTCCACGCGCGCAGGGCGTACGCCACCGGCCAGAAGTCGCCGTCGTCGAGGTTGGCCGGGTCCTGGAAGCCCAGCGTCGAGTACCGGTAGTTGAACTTGCCGGAGTCCTGGAAGAAGACGACGATCTTGTCGGCGGCGTTCGCGTACGCGGGCATCCCGTACCACGTCTTCGGCGACAGCTCGGGCGCGGCGGTGGTGACCGCCACGTGCACCCGCTCGGCGAGCGCGCGGTCGTCCGGCGCCATCTGCGCGATCCGGTCGAGGACCGCCTGCAACCCGTCGGCCTTCTTGGCGCCCTTCTTGCCCTCGGCGCGCAGCTCTGCCGCCCGCTCCTTCATCGCGGCGCGCTCCTCAGCGCTGAAGCCGTCGGAATCGGTCGTGGAGGACTTCGCGGACATGTCGGGCTCCCTCTCGCTCGTCGTGGTTCGGCGTCCTGCCGGCCACCTGCGAAAAGGCTAGGCCCGGACAGCGCCCGGGAGCTTCTTGATTCCTGACCGGCTCGGGGCGGGCTGCGGCGGCCGGGACGTCCGGGTCGCTTCGCTGAGCGCCTATGCTCGGACCCGGGTCAGGGCGCGTCCCCGGCGGGGCAGGGATCGATTCGAGGGCGGCGGATGAACATCGGGGAGATCGCCCGTCGGGCGGGGGTGTCCCGCAGCACGGTCTCGTACGTGCTCAGCGGCAAGCGGACGGTGTCGGAGGCGACCCGGCAGCGGATCCAGGCGGTCATCGACGAGCTGGACTACCGGCCGAACGCCAGCGCCCGCGCGCTGAAGGAGGGGCGTACGCGCACCCTCGGGCTGGTGATCCCACCGGCCAGCCAACGGTTGACCGACATGCAGTTGGGCTTCGTCGCGAGCGTCGTCGAGGCCGCCGCCCGGCACGACCTCGACGTGCTGCTGTCTCCGTCGGGAGGCGACCACGACCGCTCGTTCGAGCGGATCGTCAGCGGGCGTCGCGTCGACGGCGTCGTGCTGATGGAGATCCGGTTGGAGGACGACCGGGTGACCCGGCTGGCGCGCACGGGTCTGCCCTTCGTCACGATCGGCCGCACGGCCGAGGCGCACGGCATGAGCTGGGTCGACATCGACTACGCCGGGTTGATCGCACGCTGCGTGCACCACCTGGCCGACCTGGGGCACCGCCACGTGGCCCTGGTGAACCGCTCCGCCGAGCTGGTGGCGGCGGGTTACGGCCCCAGCCACCGCGCCCTGGCCGGTTTCCAGGCGGCGGTGGCCGAGCGGGGCCTCGCCGGCATCGACGTCTGCTGCGGCGACGACACCGCCTCCGGCGAGGCCTGCGTGGAGCAGTTGCTCGTCACGCATCCGGAGGTCACGGCGGTGGCCACCATCAACGAGGCGGCGCTGCCCGGGATGCAGCGCGCGCTGACCGGCGCCGGGCTGGCCGTGCCGGCGGACTTCTCCGTCACCGGCGTCGCCGCCCAGCACTGGGCGGAGGACTTCCGGCCGCCGCTGACCGCCGCGGACGTACCCATGCGGGACATGGGCGCGGAGGCGGTGTCGCTGCTGCTGGAGATCATCGCGGCCCCTGGCAGCGTGCCGCGGCACCGCCTGTACAGCCCACCCATCTCGCTGCGGTCCAGCACGGGCCCGGTCCGGGCCCGCTGATCCGCTCCGCTCCCGCCGGCCGCGCGCTCCCGCAGGCCGCGCGATCACGCCGGCCGAGGGCCCGCGCCGGCCCGGTCAGCGCCGCGCGGCCCGGCGCTCCTGCTGGGCGGCGGCGAGGATGAGGTAGCTGCTGGCGGTCCAGGTGTACGCGCGGTCGCGCAGCCCCGCGCCGGTCTCGGCGTCGAAGTTCTCCGCGAAACCCGATTTCTCGCAGAGCGCTAGGAAGCGCTGGCTGATGTCGTCGGCGATCGCGGTGTGTCCGGCCCGCCGCAGGCCGTCCTCGACCAGCACGGTGGAGGGCGCCCAGATCGGGCCCCGCCAGTAGCCGTCGGCGAGGTAGTGGGCCGAGTCCGTCGGCTCGGTCGCCAGTCCGTGGGTGGTGAGGTGGGCCTCGATGCCCCGGGCCAGCGCGTCGGCGACCGGGGTGGGCAGGTCGGCGCCGAGCGCGACCGGCATCAGGTCGAGCAGGCTGCGGCTGGTCCGCCGCTGCCCGGTGTGCGGGCTGCGGGCGGCGAAACGCTCACCGTCCCACAGGTCCCGGAGCATCGCCGTACGGATCCGGTCGGCCTCCCGGGACCATCGGTCGGCCTCTTCGCCCAGCTCGGCGGCGAGGTCGGCCAGGCAGTCCAACTGCGAGACGAGGAACGCGGCCAGGTCTGCGGTCTCAAGGACCCGGTGGTCGTCGAACGTGGTGGCGTTGTCCCAGCCGCTGTCGTTGCCGTGCTGGTAGTGCGGCAGGTCCGCACCGGGTGCGCGGCGCGCGTCCAGCCAGAACCCGGTCCACCGGGCCAGCCGGTCGTACGTCTGCGCGAGCGCCGTCCGGTCCGGTGAGTGGGGGAGACGTCGGCGCAGGTGCCGCAGCGCCCAGCCGTGGATGGGAGGTTTGACGTAGTTGTGCAGGACCTCGGAGTGGGTGACCGAGTCGGGGAGAGCGCCTGCGGCGTCCTGGTGGTCGAAGGGAAGGTGGAACTGGTGCCAGGCCAGCTCCGGCTCGCCGGCCGCCAGGGCGATCGCGTTGAAGCAGTGGTCCCAGCTCCACACCTTGTCCATCCAGTGCTTGGACATCAGGACGGCGGGCCGGGTGACGAAGCCCGCCGGGTCGACGGTGGCGGACCACAGCACGTACGCGGCCAGTTCGGCGGCCGGGGTGTCCTCGCCACGCCACGGCGCGACCGCGTCGACGAACGCGGCGAACTCGGCGCTCCGGTCGTGGCACACCTGGTCGAAGCCGACGGCCGTCGCGTAGGGCTGGCGAGCGGTGGCGTACTCCTCGATGGCGATCTCCCAGGGCTCGTCACCGGCGAGGTCCAGGGACCGGTCGGCGGTGCCGAGCGCCTCGACGCCGTCGGTGTGGCGCAGCGCGCCGGCCAGGACGGTGACCCGGTAGCGACGCCCGGTCTCGTACGAGGTGAACACGTGGGAGCCGTCGACCGGGTCGCGGTAGAGGTAGCTGCCGCTGAACGGGGTGAGCGTGTCCGCCGCCGCGGCGATCCGCAGGCCGAGCTGCCGGCCCCGGATCCGCAGGGTGTCCGGTCCGTCGAAGACGGCCTCGACCCGGCCGGGACCGGCATGCCAGGTCAGCAGCGCGGGGGTGGCGACGACGGTGGTGTCCGAGGCCGTGGGGGAGAGGCGTAGCACCGGGTGCAGCCCGGTCTGGTGCGACACCAGGTGCAGGTCGTCGGCGTACGTCTTCTCGGCGACCACGGGGGAGATGTTGAGCCAGGATCCCCGGTAGCTGAACGGGATGTCCTGGATGGCGAACTCCGGACCGGACGGGGCGACGGTCATGGGTGGCGGCTGCCTTTCTGTGGTGCGGGTGGTCAGTCCTTGACGGCGCCGGCGGTCACGCCCATCGAGACGTACCGCTGAGCCAGGATCAGCAGCACGGCCGCGGGGACGGAGGCGACCACAGCGGTGGCCATGATGGCGTTCCACTGCTGGTTGTTGTTGCCGATGTAGTGGTAGATGCCGAGGGTGATCGGTTGGTGGTCGCCGCCACCGGCGAGGGTCGAGGCGAAGATGAAGTCCGACCAGGACCACAGGAACGCGAACAGCGACACCGTGACGATCGAGTTGCGGCTGACCGGCAGCACGATCGACCAGAAGGTGCGCAGCTGTCCCGCGCCGTCGACCACGGCGGCCTGGAGCAGCTCGTCGGGGATGCCGGACATGAAGGCTGTGAAGATCAGTACGGCGAACGGCACCGCGAGTGTGGTGTCGGCCAGGATCAGGCCGGGCAGTGTGTTCAGGACGCCGAGGGTGAGGTAGATGGCGTAGAAGCCCATCGCCATGATGATCCCGGGGATCATCTGGGCGATCAGCAGCAGGAAGCTCAGCGCCGGGCCGCCGGGTGGGCGCAGCTTCGCGAGCGCGTACCCGGCGGGGGCGGCGAGCGCCACCGTCAGCGCCACCGTCCCGAGGCCGACCACGAAGCTGGTGCCGAGGTAGGGGAGCTGCTGGTCGAGGACGGCCCGGTAGCCGTCCAGCGTGCCGTTGGTCGGGAACAGGTGCGGCGGACTGGCCCGCATGTCCTGGTCCCGGGTGAACGACACGTTGATCATCCAGTAGACGGGGAAGAGCATCAGCCCGGTGAGCGCCAGGCCGACGAGGGTCTTCCACCAGACTCGACGCGGTGACGTGGTCATCGTAGGTGCTGCCTCCGTTGGAACCGGATGTAGACGAGCCCGGCGACCAGCGCCAGCACGATGAGCAGGTTGCCGACGGCCGCGCCCGGCCCGAACTCGGGCAGCAGGTTGCCGAAGCCGAGACGGTAGGACCAGGTGGCGAGCGTGGCGGAGGAGCCGCTGGGGCCACCCTTGGTCATGATCCAGATGATGTCGAAGACCTTCAGCGTGTAGATCAGCCCGAGCAGCAGCGTGATCGCGGAGACCGGGCGTAGCAGCGGGAACGTGATCGACCAGAACCGTTGCCAGCCGGTCGCGCCGTCGAGCGCGGACGCCTCGTACACCTCGACCGGGATCGCCTGGAGGCCGCTGTAGAGCACCACCAGGTTGAAGGGGATCCCGATCCAGATGTTGGCGATGATCACCGAGGTGAGCGACCAGGTCGGCGACGTGAGCCAGTTGACCGGGTCGACCCCCACGACGCCGAGCGCGGCATTGACCAGGCCCGAGTCGCTGTTGAGCAGCCACGACCAGGTCGAGGCGGACACGATCAGCGGCAGCAGCCACGGTACGAGGATCAGCGCCCGCAGGGTGCCGGACAGCGGGAAGTGCTGGCGGAAGAAGAGCGCCAGGGCCATGCCGATGCCGAACTGGAAGACGAGCGACGCGCCGGTGAACACCAGGGTGTGCGTCAACGTCGGCCAGAACACCGGGTCGGTCAGGACCGTGCGGTAGTTGTCCAGGCCGGCGAAGGGTGCGCCACCCTGCACGAACGACCGGACGGTGTACTCGCGCAGGCTCAACTCGACGTTGCGGTAGAGCGGGTAGGCGTAGAAGGCCAGCAGGTAGACGACCGTCGGGGCGAGGAAGCCCCAGGCCAGCCATCGTCCGGGCCGGCGCGTGCGGGGCGTGGCGGGCCCGGGTGGGGCGGCGTCGGCCGCCCCACCGTGGTCCCGCGTGGTGGTGGAGGTCTGCGTCGTGGGGGTCATGTCGTCGATTCGGCGCGCTTACTTGCTAGTGGCCGTGGCCTGGGCTGCGGTCAGCGCCTCCTGCGGTGACTTCCCACCGCTCAGGGCCGCCTGCACGGCGCTCCACAGGGGCTCGGAGATCTTCGGGTACTTGGTGCCGAGGTTGTCGCCGGTGCGACCCTTGGCCGCCCGGACCGCCTCGACCCAGACCTTGAGCTTGGGGTTCTCGGTGGCCTGCCGGTCCTGCACGGCGGCGACCGGCGCGACGTAGGAGAGCGTGGTGTCGGTGGTCAGCAGGTTGTCGGCGCTGGTCAGGCAGGTGACGAGCTTCTGCGACGTCGCGTACCGGCCGGTTTTCTTCTGCACCGGGATCGAGACGAACTCACCGCCGGTCGGCGCCGGGGCCGGCCCACCCGCGCTGGCCGGAATCGCGATGGTGCCGTACGGGAAGCCCAGCTTCTCGGCGTTCGCGAGCTGCCAGGTGCCGTTCTCGGCGAACGCGAAGTCGCCGGTGGCAAACTCCTGCCAGCTCGTGGTCTGGGTGTTGTTGATGACGGAGTTCGGGGCGAGCCCCTGCTTCAGCCAGTCGGTCCACAGCGTCAGCGCGGAGACCGCCTGTGGCGAGTCCAGGCTGGTCAACTGCGCGCCCGAGCCCCAGAACCAGGGCAGGAACTGGAAGCTGCCCTCCTCGGTGCCGATCGCGGAGAAGGTGATGCCCTTCTTGCCCTTGGCCTTGACCTTCGTGAGCGCCGTGGTCAGCGACGGCCAGTCGGTGACCGAGGCCGGGTCGACGCCGGCGGCGGTCAGCAGGTCCTTGTTGTAGTAGAGCGCGAGCGTGTTGGCGCCGATCGGCACGCCGTACGTCTTGCCGCCACTCTGTCCCGCGCCGAGCAGGTTCTTCTCCATGCTCGACGTGTCCAGCTTGTTCTCCTCGGTCGTGGTGAGCGCGCCGGCCTCGGCCAGGGTCGAGATGACCGGGTTGTCGACGATCAACACGTCCGGCGAGTTGCCCTGCTGGGCCGCGAGCAGCGCCTTGTTGGTCAGGTCGGTGGTGTCGTAGCCGGTCCGCTCGACCGTCACGCCCGCCGAGGTTCCGCACTTCTTGAGCAGGGCGACCCAGTCGGAGTCGTCGGCGAACTGGGGGTACGGGTCCCAGACGAGGTAGGCGCCGCCGCCACCGTCGTCGTTGCCGGAGCCTCCGGACGACGACGAGCAGGCGCTGGTCGTCACGGCGGCGAGTGCTATCACGGCCACGGCGGCCAGTCGCCGCCGTCGGTTGAGTCGTGTCATGTGCTGCCTCACTTCAACTCGATCGTGTGGTGGGGTCGTGGGTTGACCGTCGCGGGCCGGACCGGGTCCGACCATGAGGCGAACCGATTCGACGAACCGGTTCGCACGAAGATAGGACCGTCCGCGTTCGGTGGTCAAGGGTCGGCCGGCAGTCCTCCTGAGGAGCACCGGGAAACACCGGCTTTACCGGACTGTCACTTCATTGACATGAGTGAGTCTCCGACCTACGATCCGAGCGAATCGATTCGCAAGCGCAGCCCTCCGGAGAGCGTCCCCCGCGCCCCACCAAGGAGCCGCCCGTGAACACCCCGTCCCGCAGCAGGCCCGGCCGAGCGCGCGCGCTCGTCGCCCGACTCGCCGTCGGCCTGCTCGCCGCCACCACTGCCGTCACCGTCGCCGCGTCCCCCGCCCAGGCCGCCGACGAGTCGATAAGCGTGAACTTCTCCACGACCACCGGCACGCCGACCTTCCGTGCGTCCGGCTGGATCTACGGCATGACCGAGAACGCCAGCGGCCCGCCCGACCACTTCTACCGCGACGTCAACTTCCGCTACATGCGGGCCGGCGGCGCGCAACTGCCCGGCAGTGGCTGGGTCGGCGGAAACTACGACCGCCGCTGGAACGCCACCCTCGCCCAGGCCCGCCGGACCGCAGCCCTCGGCGGGCAGTTCATCCTGCTGCCCCACGACCTGTGGGGCGCCGACGGCGCCGGCATCTCGCGCTTTCCCGGCGACAACGGCAACTGGACCGACTACGACAACTTCCTGAACCGCGTCATCGGCGATGTCCGGTCGTCCGGGCTGACCGTGCAGTGGGACATCTGGAACGAACCCAACATCACCATCTTCTGGAACCGGCCGATCTCCCAGTACCTCGAACTCTGGCGACGCACGTACCAGCGGCTCCGCACGGAGTTCCCCAACCAGCTCATCGTCGGGCCGAGCTGCGCCTGCGTGCCGTCGACCAACCACGCGTTCTGGAACCAGTACCTGGACTTCGTCCGCTCGACGAACACCGTGCCGGACATCATCAGCTGGCACTCCCTGCCGGGTGACCCGGTCGCCAACGTCGCGGCCGCCAACGCCACCCTCGATCCCCGCGGCATCCCGCATCCCCGCCCGTACCAGATCAACGAGTACGGGGCGTCCAACGAGCAGAACCCGGCCGACGGCGCCTGGTACATCTCGCGTCTGGAACGGGCCGGCGCGGACGGTCTGCGGGCCAACTGGGCCAGCGCCGGCAACCTGCACAACGACCTCGGCAACCTGCTGGTCCGCAACTCGGCCGGTCAGCACCAGCCCAAGGGGGAGTGGTGGGTCTACCGCTACTACGCCTCCCAGGCCGGCGAGATCGTGTCGGTGACCGGCAGTCAGTCCTACGACGCGTACGCCACCAAGGCGAGCGGGGTGGCGAAGGTCCTGGTCGGCGGCGGTCGGACGACCGGAAACCTGGCCGTCAACCTGCAACGTCTCGACACGACGAGCGGCGTGGTGCAGAACAACCAGGTGCGGGTGCTCACGCAGCGCATCCCGTACAACAACGGTGGCGCGGTGCAGGGGCCGGTCACGGTCTCGAACACCGTCGTCAACCTGTCCAACAACAACGCCACGGTGAACCTGCCGTACGGCAACCAGAACGACACGTACACGGTGACCCTGCTGCCGCCCTCCGAGGCGGGCTTCCAGTCGGTGGCGGTGGCCCAGCACTCCCAGCAGTGCCTGGACAACACCAACCTGAGCACCGCTGACGGCAACGCGCAGCAGCAGTACTACTGCGAGGGCGGTGACCAGCAGCTCTGGAACTTCCGGCCGGTCGCCGGCGTGGCCAACACGTACACCGTGGTCAACCAGCAGAGCGGCAAGTGTCTCGACGTCAGCGGCGCTTCCACCGCCAACTCCGCCGCGGTGGTCCAGCGGACCTGCCAGAACGCGACGAACCAGCAGTTCGCCCTCCGGAAGGTGACCTACTCCGGCAACGATGCGCACGACTACCAACTCGTGGCCCGGCACAGCGGCAAGTGCGTCGACGTCAACGGGGTCTCCACGGCAGCCCGCGCGTCGGTCATCCAGTGGCCGTGCAACGCGGTCGGTCAGGGCAGTCCGCTGAACCAGACCTGGCGTATCTGGGGTCGGTAGGCGACGCGCGTGAACTCCGGCGGTGGCCGCCGGCACGGGTGGCCACCGCCGGATTCCCGCCGAACGGGCTTTCATTGACACTGATCAAAGTCCGCTCCTACCATCGCTACGAATCGATTCGCCCGCCCCGCCACCACCCCTGCGGCGCGCCGGCACACCCCGTGCGCTGCCACGACTCTCCAGGAGCCACCCTGTGCGTACCCCGTCCCCCACCGGGCCCGGCCTGGCCCGCGATCCCATCCCGAGACGTCGCCCCGGACGCCTGGCCATGCTGGCCGGCGCGTTGGCCGGCGCCCTCGTCCTCGTCACCGTCGGCGCCACGGCCGGTGCCTCGTCCTCCGCCGCGGAGGCCGCGGCGATGGCGGCGGCAATCGCGCCGGGACAGAGCACCACCATCGTCGGCGCGGCCTCGGGCCGGTGCCTGGAGGTCCCCAACTCCAGCACCGCCAACGGCACCCAGACCCAGCTGTGGGACTGCAACGGCGCGGCCGGCCAGACCTGGACCTGGACGTCGAGCAAACAGCTATCGGTGTACGGCAACAAGTGCCTGGACGCCTCCGGCCGTGGCACCACCAACGGCACCCAGGCGATCATCTGGGACTGCAACGGCCAGACCAACCAGCAGTGGAACGTGAACAGCAACGGCACCATCACCGGCGTTCAGTCGGGGCTGTGCCTCGACGCCAACGGGGCCGGCACCGCGAACGGCACGAAGATCATTCTCTGGACCTGCAACGGTGGGGCGAACCAGCAGTGGGCCTCGCCGAGCACGCCGCCGACCACCGGCCCGCCGACCTCTGCCCCGCCGACCACCCCGCCGCCGGGCGGCGCGCGCCCGTGTGACATCTACGCCTCCGGCGGCACCCCGTGCGTGGCGGCCCACAGCACGACGCGGGCCCTCTACGGGACGTACGCCGGCAACCTTTACCAGGTCCGGCGCTCGTCGGACAACACGACCCGCAACATCGGGCTGACCGGTACGGGCGGCACCGCCAACGCGGCGACGCAGGACTCGTTCTGCGCCGGCACGACGTGCGTGATCACGGTGGTCTTCGACCAGTCCGGGCGCGGCAACGACCTCTGGTACCAGGGGTCGAGCGTGGTTCCGGGCTCGCCGCAGAGCAGGCCGGCCACCGCCACCACGGAGTCTCTGACGGTGGGCGGCGCCAAGGCGTACTCGCTCTACATCAACCCGGGCAACAGCTACTGGCGGGACGGTCACCTGACCGGCGTGCCGACCGGCGCCGCGCCCGAGGGCATGTACATGGTGACCAGCGGCACCCACGTCAACAGCGGCTGCTGCTTCGACTACGGCAACAGCGAGACGACGCGCAAGGCCGACGCCGCCGGGGCGATGGACGCGATCAACTTCGGCAAGCAGTGCTGGTTCGGCGGTTGCTCCGGTACGGGCCCGTGGGTGCAGGCCGACCTGGAGTGGGGTCTGTTCCCGGGTGGCAGCAGCTCGTGGAACCCGAACCAGCGGGCGTTCACCAGCAAGTTCGTCACGGCGACGCTGAAGAACAACGGCACGTCCCGCTTTGCCATGAAGGGCAGCGATGCGCAGTCGGGCGGCCTGTACACGCTGTGGGACGGCTCGCTGCCCCCCGGCTACAGCCCGATGAAGAAGCAGGGCGCGATCATCCTGGGCAGCGGCGGCGACTGCTGCAAGCCCGACGGCGGCGCGAACCTCAGCGCCGGCACGTTCTACGAGGGCGCCATGGTTGCGGGCTACCCGTCCGACGCGACCGAGAACGCGGTCCAGTCCAACGTGGTGAGCGCCGGCTACCGCTGACGAGAATCAGGACGTCGAGTCCCCCGCCGGCCGCACGGCCGGCGGGGGATCGACCTCGCTCAGCGCGATTCGTACGATCTCCAGCAGGTCGCGGCCCGGGTGGTCCATCCAGTGCTGCATGGCGACGCGCAGGGCGGCCAGGAACGTCGCGGTCAGCAGGCGGGCGCGCAGCGCCACCTCGGCGCCGGTGAGGCGATGCGCGAGCTCGGTCGCCAACTCGCGCTCGATCGCGGTGTACGCGGCGACCTGGTGCGCGGCCAGGCCCGGGTGCCCGCGCAACTGCCGACGTCGGGTCAGCCAGATGTGGTCCAGCTCGCGCGACGACTCCGCGGTGAACTGTTCGGCCGCCCGGCTCAGCACGGTCCACGGCGGCTCGTCGCGCGGGCGCTCGCGCACCAACTGCACCAGCCGGCGCAGGCGCATCGTGTCGCCGTAGAAGAGCGCCTCCTCCTTGTTCGAGAAGTAGTTCGAGAACGTCCGCCGGGAGACGTTGGCGGCGTCGGCGATGGCCTCGACGGTCACGCCGTCAGGCCCCTGTTCGGCGGCGAGGCGCAGGGCTGCCTCGTGCAGGGCGAGGCGGGTGGCCGCCTTCTTGCGCTCCCGTAGGCCGGTGATCTCGTCCATCGCCGTCAGCGTACGTCGAGTGACCGGCTTCTCAATGGGCAAACTTGCCGACTGGGCAAGATCGGTAGATGCTTGCGTGAGGCAACCAACTCGGGTGTGCGGATGCCGTACGCCTGGTTGTCGTTCCGGAACCCA
Organism: Micromonospora sp. CA-246542; assembly: GCF_050942905.1. Lineage (NCBI taxonomy): Bacteria > Bacillati > Actinomycetota > Actinomycetes > Micromonosporales > Micromonosporaceae > Micromonospora > Micromonospora sp. CA-246542. Next base: position 2,174,540 of record NZ_CP192040.1, read on the forward strand.
CGACAAGCGGGAGGCCGCGCGATGAGCGCACCCACCACCACGGCCGGCGCCGAGCCGATGAGCCATCGGCAGACCCTCGAGGCGCTCAGCGGCCTGCTGCTGGTGCTCTTCGTCGCGATGTTGAGCAGCACGGTCGTCTCGACCGCGCTTCCCAAGATCATTGGCGCGCTGAACGGCTCCCAGACCCAGTACACCTGGGTGGTCACCGCGACCCTGCTCACCGCGACGGCCACCACCCCGATCTGGGGCAAGCTCGCCGACCTGTTCAACAAGAAGCTCCTCATCCAGGTCGCCATCGTGGTGTTCCTGTTGGGCTCCGTCATCGCCGGCTTCTCGCAGAGCGCCGGCCAGCTCATCGCGGCCCGCGCGTTCCAGGGCATCGGCGTCGGCGGCCTGCAGGCACTCGTCCAGGTGGCGATCGCCGCCATGATCCCGCCGCGCGAGCGGGGCCGATACAACGGCTACCTCGGCGGCGTCATGGCGGTGGCGACCGTCGGTGGCCCGCTGCTCGGCGGCCTCATCGTCGACACGTCCTGGCTCGGTTGGCGCTGGTGCTTCTTCGTGGGCGTGCCGGTCGCCGTCGTCGCGCTGATCCTGCTCCAGGTGACCCTGCACCTGCCGACCTTCCGGCGGGACAACGTCAAGATCGACTACCTGGGCGCGAGCCTGATCGCCGCCGGCGTGAGCGTGCTGCTGATCTGGATCTCCTTCGTCGACAGCTCGTTCGCCTGGGTCTCGTGGCAGAGCGCGGCCATGGTGGCCGGCTCGCTCCTCCTGCTCGCCCTCGCGGTCTGGGTCGAGTCGCGGGCGGCCGAGCCGGTCGTTCCGCTCGCCATCGTGCGCGAGCGCACCACCGCCCTGGCCATCCTGGGCAGCCTCGCGGTCGGCATGGCCATGTTCGGTGGCGCCGTCTTCCTCGGCCAGTACTTCCAGATCGGCCGGGGTTACAGCCCGACGGAGGCCGGCCTGCTCACCATCCCGTTGATGGCCGGTGTGCTCGGCTCCTCGATCGTCGCCGGCCGGCTGATCACCCGGACCGGGCGGATCAAGCCGTACATCGTCGCCGGCTCGATCACCCTGGTCGTCGGGTTCGGCCTGCTCGGCACCATCGACCACGAGACGTCCCTGGTGCTCGTCGGCGTCGGCATGTTCATCGTCGGCACCGGCGTCGGCATGACCATGCAGAACCTCGTCCTGGCCGTCCAGAACACGGTGGCCCTCAAGGACATCGGCGCGGCCAGCTCCAGCGTCGCGTTCTTCCGGTCGCTCGGCGGCGCCGTCGGCGTCTCGGTGCTCGGCGCCGTGCTGGCCCACCGGGTCACCGACCAGATCACGCGCGACCTGACCGCCGCCGGGATCCCCACCTCCGGCAGCGGTGGCGACAGCAACCTCAACATCACCGCGCTGCCCGAGGGAGTTCAGCACATCGTGCGGGCCGCGTACGGCGACGCCACCGGCCACATCTTCCTCATCTCCGCGGCCATCGGGGTGGTCGGCATCATCGCCGCGCTCCTGCTCCGGCCGGTCACCCTGCGGACCAGCCTCGACCTGCCGGACGCCGCCACGTCGACGGCGGTGGCCGCCGACGCGGTCGACGGAGCGCCCGCGTTCGACCAGGTCGCCGCCGATTCCACGGTGAAGGGGGCGCCCGAGCGGCGCTGACCTCTCCAGAGCACAGAGCCACGGGCCGCCATCGTCACGGACGGTGGCGGCCCGTGGGTTGAGAGAGATTGAATCGAGACGCCTGTGGGAATCGCCGAGCTGACGGCGTCGAGGCCAGTCACGCCCGGCCGGCGGGCCGCTCCGGCGCGCCGGGCCGCGCGGGAGCTGCTGCTGGTCGCCACGCTGTTCCTCCTCTACAAAGGGGCGCGGATGGTGGTGGCCGGTCGGGTGTCCACCGCGCTGGCCAACGGCGAGTCGGTCTGGCGCCTGGAGCGGCTGCTGCGCCTGCCCGACGAGGCCGTCGTCCAGCACCCCGTGCTCTCGCACACCCTGCTGGCGCAGCTGGCCAACGGCTACTACGCGTACGTGCACTTCCCGGCCACGGCCCTCACCCTGGTCTGGCTCTACCTGCGGCACCCGGCGCGCTACCTGCGCACCCGCCGTACGCTCGCCGTGCTCACCGCGGCGGCCCTGGCAGTGCACGTCGTGGTCCCGCTGGCGCCGCCCCGGCTGACCGCGCTGACGTCCATGGTGGACACCGGCAGCCGGTACGGGCCCTCCGTCTACGGGCCGCCCGACACCGACGCGCTCAGCAACCAGTACGCGGCCATGCCATCCCTGCACGTCGGGTGGGCGCTGGCCGTCGCCGTCGCGCTCGTCGCGGTGACCCGTGGACGCCTACGGTGGCTGTGGCTGACCCATCCGCTCGTCACCATGCTCGTCGTCGTGGCCACCGGCAACCACTACTGGCTCGACGCTGTGGTGGCGGCGGCGATGCTCGGCGTCGTCCACCTGGCGCTGCCGGTGTCGGCACCCCCGGCCGACGCCGAGCCCGACATCAGCCCACCGGTACGCCGTACTCCCGCTCGGTGAACAGGTCGACGTCGCGCGGACCCAGCTTGGCGATCCGGCGGGCGTGCAGGGCGAGATGCCGACGTGCCTCGCCGAGGCGGCGGCTCGCGGTCGTCATCTCGTCGGATGCCTCGAACGGCTCCCTCCCGCTGGCCTGCAACGCGGCGGCCAGCACGGCGTTGTACGCGGTCATCAGCCCGTTGGCGAGCGCGATGCCGTCCTGGTCCCCGCGCGTCCAGATCTCCGACCACGCGGCCTCCACGGTGACCATGTCCCGGGCCAGCCAGTCGTGCAGCCCCATCGGCCCCAGCGGCTTGTGCCCGCCCAGCAGGTCGTTGCCCGCCTCGGGCAGCCCCGACCGCCAGTACCGGGTCTGCCGCAACGCCTCGACCTTGTGGGCGAGGCGGAGCGCGCCGGACAGGACCAGGACGTACGCCCGCTGAAGCTCGGCCCGCTCGCGTTGGCGTCGCTTGACCCGGCTGTGCGTCCACACGACGAGAAGTGAGGCGCAGGCGGTGATCGCGGAGCCGAGCAGAGCGGCCAGGGTTGAGTTCACGCCGACATGATGCCTGCCGCCGCTCGGTGTCGCCGCGCGGGCTCGGACCCGGTCCGGTTCTTCCCGGGCAGGCGTCGTCGGCGTCCTTTCGTTACAGCTTGACGAACGGCATGTTATCGCTCACAGTCGATGTCGAGGCGACCGTACCCACGGCTCACCGGGCGAGCCGTCCGCTTCGGGCCGCACCATCGAAAGACGTCCCCTCCGGGCAAGCGGACGTCGCGATCAGCACCTGTTCCCAGCCGCCGGCGACGCGCGGCGGATGTCGCGCGCCCGCGCGGGCGTCGTCCCGAACGTCCTTCCCGCGCGCCGCCCCGCTGCCACCGACCGAGAGGGATCCGCCCATGAGAACAAGGTTCGCACTGCTGGCCGCCGCGTTGGCGACGGCTCTGGCGACGATGACGGCCGTGGTCACGGTCGCCACCCCGGCGTCGGCCGCGACCCTCACCCAGGTGACCAGCTTCGGCACGAACCCGACGAACCTGCAGATGCACCTGTACGTGCCGGACCGGGTCGCGGCGCGCCCGGCTCTCCTGCTCGCCCTGCACTACTGCACCGGCAGTGGCCCGGCCGTGCACACCGGCTTCGGGCTCAGCTCGCTGGCCGACCGCTACGGCTACATCGTCATCTACCCGTCCGTGACCCGGAGCAGCAAGTGCTGGGACGTCTCCTCCCCGCAGGCCCTGCGACGCGACGGCGGCAGCGACCCGGTCGGCCTCAAGTCGATGGTCGACTACGTCCGGAGTCGCTACCCGGTCGACCCGGACCGCATCGGTGTCGCCGGCTTCTCCTCGGGCGCCATGATGACCAACGTGATGGTCGGCCTCTACCCCGACCTGTTCAACGCCGGCGTCAGCTCCTCCGGCGTCCCGTTCGGATGCTTCGCGACCACCAACGGCGCGGAGTGGAACAGCGAGTGCTCCGGCGGGCGGATCGTGAAGACCGCGCAGCAGTGGGGCGATCTGGTGCGCAACGCGTACCCCGGCTACACCGGCAAGCGTCCCCGTTTCCAGATCTGGCACGGCACCACGGACACCACGTTGAGCTACGTCAACTTCGGCGAGCAGATCAAGCAGTGGACCAACGTGCAGGGCGTGTCCCAGACCCCCAGCTACACCGACTATCCGCAGGCCAGCGCCACCAGGACGCGGTACGGCGGCACCGGCGGCACCGCGCCGGTCGAGGCGATCAGCTTCCAGGGGTACGGCCACTCCATCCCGTTCGACGCCGCGCAGGCCATCCGGTTCCTCGGCTTCGACACCACCAGCGGCACGACGCCGCCTCCGACGACGCCGCCCCCGGGCGGCACGACCGGGGCGTTGCGCAACTCCGCTGCCGGCCGCTGCCTGGACGTCCCGGCGCAGTCGCGCACGAACGGTACCCAGGTGGCGTTGTGGGACTGCAACGGCGGCGCGAACCAGCAGTGGGCCTCGACGGCGGGCCGGCAACTCCAGGTGTACGGGACGAAGTGCCTGGACGCGGAGGGCGCCGCGACGACGGCGGGCACCCGGGTGATCATCTGGGACTGCACCGGAGGCGCGAACCAGCAGTGGAACCTCAACACCGACGGCTCCGTCACCGGTGTGCAGTCCGGACTGTGCCTCGCGCCGAACGCCGGTGGAACCGCCAACAGCACCCAGGTGGTGCTCGCGACCTGCAACGGCGGCAACGCTCAGAAGTGGACGCGCGGTTGAGGCGTACCCGATGGTGGTGAGCCGGAACGCGGCCTGAACGACCGGTGTGGCCCGGCCCGGGAACATCCCGGGTCGGGCCACACGGCGTGCGCGGACCTTCGTGACCGCCACCGTCGCGTCGCGGGGCGGCGGTCACGCGCTCTCAGCGGTAGCCGGCGGCGACGATGTTCGCCTGCACCGCGTTCTCGGCCGCGTCGGACGGGTAGCCCGCCACCATCGCGCCCTCGTAGAACGTACCGACGCTCTGGTTGGAGTTGTCGATGCAGCAGTCGCCGCCACTGCCGAGGATGATCGCGCCCTGCTTCCTCATCGGGCTGTACCCGCGTGGCAGCGACCCGTCATAGAGGGTGTAGAGGCCGCCGGACTGGGCGTTGCTGCCCTTGATGGCGAAGCGTGAGGTGCCGTTGTTCTTCAGGGTGGCGGTGACGAACTTGCTGGTGAAGGCCCGCTGGTTGTTGTTCCAGGAGCTGCTGCCGCCGGGGTAGAGGCCGTACTCCAGGTCGGCCTGCACCCAGGGGCCGGAGCCGGAGCAGCCGCCGAACCAGCAACTGGTGCCGAAGTAGATCGCGTCCATCGCGCCCGCGCCGTCGGCGCGGCGGGTGGTCTCGCTGTTGCCGTAGTCGAAGCAGCAGCCGCTGTTGACGTGGGTGCCGCTGGTCACCATGTACATGCCCTCGGGCGCGGCGCCGGTCGGGATGCCGGTCAGGTGCCCGTCCCGCCAGTAGCTGCTGTTGCCGTTGATGTAGAGCGAGTAGACCTTGTTCCCGCCGACCGTCAACGACTCCCTGGTCGCGACCGCCGGTTGTACGGCCCCGCCGATGCCGCCGGACCCCTGGTAGCCGAGGTTGTTGCCACGCCCCGACTGGTCGTAGATGACCGTGATGACGCAGGTGGTGTTCGCGCAGAAGCTGTCCTGGGTGGCGGAGTTGGCGCGTCCGCCCGCGCTGAGGACGCCGATGGCACGGGTGGTGTTGTCCGAGGATCGGCGTACCTGGTAGAGCGAGCCGTTGTACGAGGCGTACAGGGCACGGGTGGTGCTGTGCGCCGCGACGCAGGGTGTGCCGCCCGCCGCGTAGATGTCGCAGGGCAGTGTCGTGCTCGGTGGGGGAGTGGTGGGCGGTGGTGTGGTGGGTGGCGGCGTCGTCGGTGGCGGGGTCGTGGGAGGCGGCGTGGTGGGCGGTGGTGTGGTGGGTGGCGGCGTCGTCGGGTCCACCACGCCGTTGCAGGTGACGCCGTTGAGGGCGAAGGAGGTCGGCGTCGGGTTGCTGCCGGTCCAACTGCCGTTGAAGCCGAAGCTGGTGCTGCCGTTGGTTCCGATGCTGCCGTTGTAGGCGGCGTTGGTGACGCTCACCTGGGCGCCGGCCTGGGTGAAGCTGCCGTTCCAGAGCTGGGTGACGGTCTGGCCGGCGGCGAAGTTCCAGGTCAGCCGCCACCCGTTGATGGCGTCGCCCACGTTGGTGATGGTGACGTTGGCGCCGAAGCCGTCCTGCCACTGGGAGTTGACCGCATAGGTGACCTGGCAGCCGGCGGCGGCCGCCGAGGCGCCCGTCTGGGTGGCGGCCGCGCCGACGAGCACGAGGGTGACGGCCGCGGCGACGAGCGCCGGCCGCCGATGGCGGATGTCTTGGGGTCGCACGTTTTCTCCTCAAGGGTGGGAGTTGGCGGTGTGCGGGCCCCGCCCCGTTCACCCTGCTCGGGCCCGGACTCTGAGCAGGGGGACGACGGGACGGGGCCCGGTCCGCGGGCGCATACGGCGTCGCCGGAACCGTCCGGCGCGGGATCGACCGTGCGGACGGGGTTGGTCGGCGGACCAGGCGCGACGGGTACGCGGGTGGTGCGGTCGCCGCCCGCGACCCGGGGTCGCGGTGACGGCGGTGGCTGTGGCTGTGGCTGTGGCCCGGAGCGGTTGTGGGAAGGCCGATCGACGGCACGGCTCCGGCCGATCGAGGTGATGTCGACCTGCGGGCGTCGCTGGTCAGGCATCCGTCGTCCGGCCCTCGGCACGGGTCGCCCGGTGGTGAGCTCGGGCCGCCCGTGTCGGCCACGCTCCACCCGCCCGCGCCGCGAACGACGTAGACCGCGGCCGGGGCCAGCAGCTGGACGGCACCGGTGACGGTCAGTTATCGACGGCCGTCGTTACGTTAGCGTTAACAGGCGGCCCTGTCCATAGACGATTGCTCAGGACGCCTCGCGGACCCGCGGGTCCGCGAGCCACACGTCGGCGAGGTCGCTGAGCGGGACGCCGAGGACCTCGCTGAGGCAGACCACGGTGCCGAAGGCGGGCGCCGGGAGCCGACCCACCTCGATCTTGCGCAGGGTCTCCGGTGACATGCCGGCGGCAAGGGCGACCTCGACGAGACTGCGGCCGCCCCGCGCGACCCGCAGCGCCGCGCCAAGGCGTTGCCCCGCGGCGATCTGCTCCGGTGTGAGCGGTGGCCGAACCATGTGAGCAGGATAGTTCCGCCCCTGGGGGCCGGCAATGTCGACCCGCCGGACTCCCGCACGGCGTGGTATAAATATACCGCACCGGATGGGGAGGGTTTGTCGTGATCGAGCTGAAGTCTGCCGCGGAGATCGACCGGATGGCCGTGACCGGCCAGTTCGTCGGCGAGCTGCTGGCCGAGCTGCGGGCGGTGGCCGCTGTCGGCGTCAACCTGATGGAGATCGAGCACCACGCCCGCCGCCGCATCGCCGAGCGGGGCGCCGAATCGTGCTACTGGGACTACACGCCGTCGTTCGGCCGTGGGCCCTTCCGTAACGTCCTGTGCCTCTCGGTCAACGACGCGGTGCTGCACGGCCTGCCGCACGACTACCTCCTGCGCGACGGTGACCTGCTGAGCATCGACATGGCGGTCGAGATCGACGGCTGGGCCGCCGACTCGGCGCTGTCGTTCGTCGTCGGCGCTCCCGCCCCGGCCGACCTGAAGCTGATCGAGGCCACCGAGGTCGCGCTGAAGGCCGGCATCGACGCCGCCCGACCGGGCAACCAGATCGGCGACATCTCCGCCGCCATCGGCGAGGTCGCCCACCGCTACGGCTACCGGGTCAACAACGAGTTCGGTGGGCACGGTATCGGTCGCACCATGCACGAGGCCCCGCACGTGCCCAACAACGGGCGTCCCGGCCGGGGCATGACCCTCAAGCCCGGCCTGACGCTCGCGATCGAGCCGTGGCTCTGCCAGGCCACCGACAAGATCAAATTCGACCAGGACGGCTGGACGATCCGATCCTCGGACGGTTCGCGCTCGGCCCACTCCGAGCACACCGTCGCGGTCACCGAGTCCGGTCCCCGGGTACTGACGTCCCGCCCCGGGGAGGACCCGGAGCGGGGCCGTCGCAGCGGACAGTCGGCCACGGCGTCCTGACCGTTGGTGAAAGGAAGGGCCCCCTGTCAGCAGACGTCTGCTGACAGGGGGCCCTTCCTTTCACGCGCCGTGGCGGGGCCCCGCGGCCGCAGGCGGGGCCGCGTCAGCGCAGGCCCGCGAAGAGGTCGTCCTCGGGAACGGGCGCGTCGGTGGTGTCCCGCACCCGGACGAAGGTCTCCACGCCCATCAACTCGGTGAACCGCTCCTGGCCGAGCTGGAGGAAGAAGATGTTCTCGGTCTGGCTGGCGTGCGCGGCCAGGGCCCCGAACTTCTGCGCACCGTGGGCGCGGGTGTCGACCCAGGTGGTGATCTCGTCATCGGGGAGACCCAGCTCCGGCATGTCCGACGACTCGTCCGGGTCGGCCCACTCGACGCCGAGCTCCTTCATGATCCGGCCGAACTCCTCGAACGCCGTGCGGGGCACGGTGGTCCAGTAGACCTTCGCGGGGACGTCGGTCTGCGCCACGGCGGCCATGGTGATGCGGTGCGCCTGGATGTGGTCGGGGTGACCGTAGAAGCCGTTCTCGTCGTAGGTGACGACGACGTCCGGCCGGTACCGGCGGATCAGCTCCGCGAGCCGGTCCGCGGCCTGCGCCACCGGCGTCGTCCAGAAGGAACCGGGCTGGTCGTTCGTCGACCAACCCATCATCCCGGAGTCGGCGTAGCCGAGCGTCTCCAGATGGGTGATTCCCAGGGTGGCCGCGCTGACTTCCAGCTCGGCCTGACGCATCGCCACGACCGCGGCGGGGTCGTGACCGGGCTCGCCGGGCTTGACCCCGCCCGGCCCGTCGCCGCACCGCCCGTCCGTACAGGTCACGAGGACCGTGGTGACACCCTCGGCGGCGTACCGGGCGAGGACGCCACCGGTGCTCGTCGCCTCGTCGTCGGGGTGCGCGTGCACCGCCATCAGGGTCAGGGATCGCTCAGCCATGTCATCAGCCTACGACCAGCGGCACGCCCCGACGGGGCAGGCGACGCATCCTAGCCATCCGCCGGCCGGTCCTGGCCTCTTCGCCCAACGCGCCGTCGGGGCGCTCGGAGCTTCCTACGCTGTCGGAGCGGCCGGCGCGCCGATGCCACGCGCCAACAGCCTGGACGAAAGGTACCGGTTCCATGGCGGTCTTCGAGGACGTGGGACAGATCGACGCCGGGGTCCTGAACGTCGGGTACGTCGACGCCGGCCCGCCGGACGGGCCGCCCGTGATCCTGTTGCATGGCTGGCCGTACGACATCCACAGCTTCGCCGAGGTGGTGCCGCTGCTCACCGACGCCGGTCACCGGGTCGTCGTGCCGTACCTGCGGGGGTACGGCACGACGCGCTTCCTCGCCGACGACGCCGTCCGCAACGGTGAGCCGGCCGCCATGGGGCTCGACCTCGTCGCCCTCATGGACGCCCTGGGCATCGACAGCGCGAAGCTGGCCGGATTCGACTGGGGAGCGCGTACGGCCGACGTCGTGGCCGCGTTGTGGCCCGAGCGCTGTGCGGGTCTGGTGTCGGTGAGCGGGTACCTGATCGACGGTCAGGAGTCGGGTCGGGTGCCGCTGCCACCGAAGGCCGAGTTCTCCTGGTGGTACCAGTACTACTTCGCCACCGAGCGCGGCCGGCAGGGGTACGACCGCAACCGCCGCGACTTCGCCCGGCTCATCTGGCAGACGGCATCGCCGAAATGGACGTTCGACGACGCGACGTTCGACCGCAGCGCGGCCGCGTTCGACAATCCCGACCACGTCGACATCGTGATCCACAACTATCGGTGGCGGCTGGCCCTGGCCGAGGGCGAACCGCAGTACGCCGAGGTGGAGAAGCGCCTCGCCGGTAAGCCGAAGATCACGGTGCCCAGCATCACCCTGGAGGGTGACGCCAACGGCGCCCCGCACCTGGACCCCAGCGTCTACGGCAAGCAGTTCTCCGGCCGGTACGAGCACCGGACCGTCGGTGGTGGCGTCGGGCACAACCTGCCCCAGGAGGCGCCGCGGGCGTTCGCCGACGCGGTCCTCGAGGTGTGAGGCCGGGCCGCTGTCAGTGGCCGGAGGCCGCCCGTCCGCGCCGCCGTCGACCCGGCGTCGAGGTCGGCTCCGGGCGTTCGACGCGGGTCGGGTCGCCCCGCACGAGGTCGTCGTGGATGCGCCACCTGGCCGTGGTGACCGCGCGGCGGGCCGCCTCGTCGCCGCGCTCGACACGCTGGCGCAGCAGGTCCAGAGCGATGCGCCGGTTCTGACTGAACTGCCGTTCGTCGTCCACCACCACGACGAGGCCCGACGGGCGGTGGGTGGCGCGTACCGCCGTGCTGGCCTTGTTCCGGTGCTGGCCGCCGGGACCGCCGGTGCGGCAGCCGACGATGTCGACGTCGGCCTCGGCGAACGTCGTCGGCGCAGCGTCGCTCGGCGGTGGTTGCGCCGTCACGTACCAGTTCTTTCGACCCGCGCTCGTCCGGTAGGGGCTGGGCGCCTGCCAGCACAACGTCCCCGTCCAGGAGGCGGCGAACGCCTCGACGTCGACGCCGGACAGCCCGATCAGCACCGAGCGGTAGGTGCCCGGCCGGTCGCCGGGCACCACGTGGACCCGCTGGACCGCCACGCCCTGCCGGGTGGCGTCATCCTCCAGACGGCGCAGCAGGTGGGCTAGCGCCCACCCGCACTCCCGCGGCCCACGGCCGGCGGACAGCAACAGAGCCCGGCTCACGACCGACCCCGCCCGCGACGCTGGTCCCGCCGGTCCGAGCGAGGCGCGGCCCCGACGTCCGGCGTCTTGTAGGTGACCAGCGGGATCGTGGTGGCCACCGGCGTGGCGAGCTGGTGCGCGACGAGATCGCCGATCACCTGCTCGATCCGCTTGTACGCGGTGGGCGCCTCCTCGAAGAGCAACTGCCGGTCGCCGCACACCACGAGCGAACCCACCGGGGTACGACGTAGCTCCTCGACCGTGTGTTTGGCCCGGCCCCGGCGCAGCGCGTCGGCGCGGGACATCTTGCGACCCGCGCCGTGCGCCACCGAGTGGTTGGCGTCCGCCCCGGCGTGGGCGGCCACCAGGTACGACGCGGTGCCCCGCGTGCCGGCGACGAGCACATCGCGACCGTCACCCGGCGCGGCTCCCTTGCGGTGCAGGTAGACGCCGTCGCGCACCTCGACCAGGTTGTGGCACTGGTCGACGACCGGCTCGGTCGGTTCGGCCCCCAGGGCGTACGCGACCCGGGCGGCCAGCAGCCGCCGATTGAGCGAGCCCCAGCGCACCGCCTCGTCGTGTCGGGCCAGGTAGGCGGCCGGGTCGGGGGCGGGGCCCGCCCCGTGCGTCTCGGTGTGCGTCCGCAGGATCCGCTCACCCAGGCCCCGCGAACCGCTGTGCACGACCAGGACGAGGTCACCGGTTGCCAGCCCGAGACGGTCGGCGTGCTCCGGCGCGAAGACGGTGTCGACGCGGGCCAGCTCGACGAAGTGGTTGCCGCGGCCGACCGTACCGAGCCCGTCCAGGTGGCCGGCGGGAACGTCGCCGTCGAGGACGGCCCAGGCGGGGTCGTCGGCGTCCCGCTCCGGGTCCAGCGCGCGGTCGAGGTCGGGGAACCGGGCGGCCAGCCGCTCGGGTACGACGCGCCGGAGTCGAATCGGGAAGACGGCGATACCGCAGCCGATGTCGGAGCCGACCAGGAACGGGTACAGGACCGTCGACGCCATGGCCGCGCCGATCGGGGCGCCCTTGCCCGGGTGCAGGTCCGGCATGCCGGCGACGTGGACCATGCCGTCGAGGGCCGCCACCTGCCGGCACTGGTCGAGCGCGGCGGACTCGATCCAGCTCGCGGCGGACGCGAACACGGTGACGGTGGCAGGGGTGGACAGGGAACGGGACTCCCCGGGGGAGTGGTGCTCAGACAACGACGCTCACTTCTCGATGAGTCGTAAGTGGACGGACGGCGGTACGGCGCCGGGCGGCGTGAAATGGGCCTCGGCGCGGTGCTCAGGTGGTGTCCGTCAGTACGTCATGGGCACCACTGTGGCGATCTCCGTTGCGTACGGCAACTGGTTATCGGTGCGTGGGCACCTGCCGACCCGGCACGATTGACGCCGCTCGCCATCTGTCGGATGGGTGATGGCCCGGGACGCGGCTCACCCGTCATCATCCGGGAATGCTGACGGGGCGTGACGGCACGTTCGCCGAGGCCCGCGCCGCGCTGGTGCGGGCCGACGGCGCCGTCCTGATCGGTCCGGCGGGGGTGGGTCGCACGGCCCTCGCTCGCGCGGTGGTCGCCGACCTGCCGCCGCGACTGTTCGCCACGGTGTGGATCACCGCCACCGAGGCGAGCAAGGAGGTGCCCTTCGGCGCGCTCGGTCGACTCCTCACGGGCGGTCACCCGGCCCTGCACCCGGCCCTGGTGCACAGCACCGTGCTGACCAGCCTGGTCGAGCGGTGCGGCCCGGCCCGCACGCCCGTCCTGGTCGTCGACGACGCCCACCTGCTCGACGGGCCGTCCGCCGGTGTGCTGCTCAGCCTCGTGCAGGCCCGAGCGGCCCGGGCCCTGCTCACCGTCCGGTCGGGGGTGCCGGTGCCCGACGCCGTCGTCGCGCTGTGGAAGGACGTCGGACTGTCCCGGCTGGTGGTGCCCGCCCTGACCGAGGCCGAGGTCGGCGCGCTGGCGGCGGAGCGGTTGGCGGGTCCGGTCAGCCGCTCCACCACCCACCTGTTGTGGCAGTGGACCGGCGGACTGCCACATCTGGCGGTGGCGTTGCTCGACCACGGGCAGGAGGTCGGTTCGCTGGCCCGCGACAGCGACCAGTGGCGTTGGAGGGCCGGCCTGGCGGTGCCCGCACAGGTGGCGGACCTGCTCGACCGGGAGCTGGACCGGGTCGGCCGCCCCGGTGAGGAGGCGCTGGCCGCGATGGCACTCGGCGGGCCGCTGCCGCTGCCCGTCGCGGAGGCCGCCGCGTCGCCGGAGCTGCTCGCCGACCTCGAACAGCTCGGTATGGTCCGCAGCGAGGAGCGCGGCGACGAGGTTTTGGTGCGGTTGCGCGACCCGATGCTCGGCGCGGCGGTACGCCGACGCATGTCACCCGCCCGGCGTCGCCGCATCGCCGCCACGCTGCTGACCGGCGCACGGCAGGCCACGCCGCGCGGCTCGCACGCGGTGGCCCGCGCGCTCTGGGCGGTACACGCCGGGCAACCGGTCGACCCGCCGGAGCTGGTGCGGTCGGCCGGCCTGTGCCTGTACGCCGACCCGGCGGCCTCGGAACAGTTGGCCCGGCGAGCCTGGCAGGAGGGTGGTGGGGCGTCGGCAGCGGTGGCGCTCAGCGCCGCCCTCGCCGAGCAGGGCCGCGCCGTCGAGGCGTACGAGACGCTGCGTGCCGCCGCACGGGACGCCGACGTGGCCGGTGACCCGACCGCCCGGGTGACGGCGGGCGTGGCCCTGGCCGCGCACCGCCTCTGGGTCGGGCGGGAGCCCCGACAGGCGTACGACGACCTGCGGCGACTGCGCGCGGACGCCGATGCGGCCGGTCGGGCGGAGTTGGCCGCGCTCGGCGTGCTGGTCCAGCTGTTCAGCGGCGAGTCGGCGCGGGCGCTGGCGAGTGCTCGTCAGCTCCTGGGTGAGGCACTCCCACGCGGCGCGCGGCTCCGGGTCACGCTGGCGTCGGTCGCGGCGCTGGTGCTGACCGGCCGCACCGAGGAGGCGGTACGGGTGGGCCGCACGGTGGTCGAGACGGTCGAGCGGTCCGGCTCGTCGGCCATGCCGCAGATCCGTGGCATGGCCGGTGCCGCGCTGGCACTGGCCGAGCTGTGGCGTCAGCCCACCCCGACCGGTCCGGTTACCGACCCGGCCGCCGGTCGGTGGCCGCTGCCCCCGGACCCGCTCGTCTCCGGTCTGTCCCCCACCGCCTGGCCCCTCTTCGACGGGTACGCCCAGCGGGTCAGCGGGGATCGGGCGGGCGCCATCAGCCGGCTCCGGGACGCCGTCGCCCAACAGGCCGGCGGCAACGGCATGTTCCGCGCCGAGGCGACCGGCTGGCTGGCCGTCACGCTGGCCGAGGACGGCCGCCCGGACGAGGCGGAGGCGGTGCTGCGGGAGCACCCCGTCGACGCGGTCGCGCTGGTCCCGGGGCTGCGCCCGTGGGCGTTGGCGGCGGTCGCCGCGGCGACCGGTCGGCGCGTTCGGGCCGGCGAGCTGATGGACGAGGCGATCGTCGTCGCGCACGCCTCCGGGAGTTGGCTGGTGGAACTGGGCTATCTCATCTACGCCGCGCACCTGGACCCGGTCGCCGGTCCGGCCCGCTACGCGGACCGCATCGCCGAGGCTCTCGTCCACGTGGACGCCGAGCGGCTCGTGGCCGCCGGCCGGGCGGTGATCGCGCTGGCCGGACGCGATCCCACCGTGATCCTGGAGCACGCGCACCGCCTGGTGGACATGAACATGACCGGCGAGGCGCTGAAGGTGGCCGGCGAGGTCGGCCGGCGGGCCGGGGTCAGCGACACCGTCCGGCTCGCCGTCGACCTGCGTGCCCGGCTGCGATCGGCGGTGCGGGACGACCCTGCGAGGGTGGCGGGGCTGACCGCGCGGGAGCGGCAGATCGCCGGGCTCGCCGCCCGGGGCCTGTCCGACCGGGAGATCGCCGAGGCGTTGGTGCTGTCGGTGCGTACCGTGCAGACACATCTGGGACGGGCCTACCGCAAGCTGGCGGTGACCTCCCGGCGGGACCTGTCGGACGCCTTACGACCGGCGGGCTGAGGCCACCGGCGGTGGCCGAGGCGCGACGTGCGCCCCGGCCACCGCCCCTAGGGCCTGTTTCATAAGAACTGGTCGGCCTGCGGCGGGCCCGGACGACGACCGGCGGCGTTGCGGTTTCGTCCGGATACAACACCGGTATCCGGACGAAACCGCGCCTTGCCGGATCGCCGCCCGGACTCCGCCTCGGCTCGACCGCCCTTATGAAACAGGCCCTAGGAGTTCTTCGTGTAGCAGGTGACCCGGCCGTTGGAGTCCTCACGGCAGTCCGCGCCCTTGGCGCCGAGGACGTTGATGCTGCCGACCAGGAACGTGAAGCCCAATCCGGTCAGGATGCCGATGCCGACCTTCTTGGCGACCTCGGCGAAGTTGGCCGTGACGTCGAGCCGGAAGCTGACCGGCGCGTACCGGATCTGCTCCCACAACTCGGCGATGCGCGGGTCCTGGCTGGTGATGCTGAAGTCGTCGCTGCTGTGATCGTCGGTCACCCGGCCGGTGGCGACGGCCACGAACACCTGCTTGTGCTGGTCCACGACGTTCGGGCCGGCGGCGAAACTCCAGCTGTGGCTGAGGAAGCCGTTCTCGTGTACGTGCCCCTGGAACCAGTAGTGGCCGTCGCTGGCCATCCGCAGCCAGGCCGTGCCCTTCACGCTCGACGGCAGCAGGCTGCCGGAGAACGTCTCGGTCCACTCCTGTTCCAGCCGGTCCATCGCCACCCTTGTCGACCCGGCCGGATGCCCGACCTGCGCGCCCACCTGACGCAGCGTCAGCGGCGCACGGATGTCGAGGTACCGGCCGGCGGCGGTACGGACGCTGGCCATGACCTCACTCCCTCGACTTCCAGAAGTGGGTGGTCCCGTTCTCGTCCTTGTACGCGTGGACCTTGCCCGGCTGGCCGAAGAACGCGACCCACCCGGCGACCGCCGCGCCGAAGATCACTACCGGAATCCACTTCAGGATGTTGCCGATCAGCTCTGCCACGTTCATCGACACGCTCAGCCGGAAGTTCACGCTGGCCGTGCTGAGCTGATCCCAGTACTGCGCGATCCGCGGGTCCTGCCCGTGCTCGGCGAAGTCGTCGCTGCTGTGGTTGTCCGACACCTTGCCGCTCGCGGAGAAGACGAAGGCGTTGCCGTCATCGTCCACGAAGCCCGGCGTGGCGACCAGCGACCAGTTGTGCGTGACGGCGCCGTTCTCGTGCACGTGCCCGTCGAACATGTAGCCGCCGTCGCTGAACAGCCGCAGCCACGCCGAACCCTTGACGCTGGAGGGCAGCAGGCTCCCGGAGAACCACTCGCTCGACGTCTGTTCGAGCTGTACAAGCAGCCGGCGGGTGGATCCGGTGGGGTGGCCGAGTTCCGTGCCGACCTCCCGCACCGTCAGGGGCGCCTCGAACCGGAGGTACTTCCCGGCCTTCTGACGCAGGCTGTTCATGACGTGGTCACCATGATCGGCACCAGTGCCCGACCGGTCGGCAGCGGCCCGAGCGCCTTGCCCAGGATCGCCCCGACCGCCTTGAGCGGGTCGGCCACCCGCATGGCGTGTCCCCGGGTGGGGGAGGTGGTCAGCAGGTCGCCGGGGCGCACCGCGCCGTGCGCCGCGTCGACCAGGCAGTAGACCTTGCCGGCCAGGGCCAGCGGACGACGCTGCTCGCTGTCCGGTCGCCGGTCCAGCACCATCGCCGGCGCGAAGCTGCCGGCGCCGGAGACCACGCCGGCCACCGCCGTGTCGTACGGCTTGTCGGCCAGCTCCAACGCGCCGGTCTCGCCGATCACGAGCACCGCGCCCGGGATCGCCGACGGCAGGTGACCGGCCGCGACGTCGAACTCCTCGGCCAGGTCGGCGTTGCTGAGCGAGATGTCGCCGTGCACGCCGTCGATGACCACGGTGTACGCCCGGGTGTCCGGGTTGGCGAAGGACATCGAACTCTGGTCGCCACTGATCGCGACCGTGTAGGTGCGCGTCTTGCTGTGGCAGAACTTGATGTGGTTGTTGGCGCCGTCGAGGTCGACCTCGTTCGCCGCGACGACCTTGGAGCTGACCGCGTTGGTCGCGGACACGTTGGTCGCCGTGACACTGGGGCTGTTCACGTTGTTGGCGGCCCACACGTCGCCCGTCGTGCCGTTGAGCAGCAGCCGGTACTGCCGGGTGTCGGGGTGGGCGAAGGACATCGAGCTGTGCTCGCCGTCGATGCCGATGGTGTACGTGCGGGTCTTGCTGTGGCAGAACTTGATGTGGTTGCCCGGCCCGTCCAGGTCGACCTGGTTGGCGTTGAAGCTCCGGCTGTTGACGTTGTTGGCGGCCCACAGGTTGCCGTTCTGCCCGTCCAGAACGGTCGTGTAGGCGCGCTTGTCGTTCGCCAGGCTGATGGTGCTGGTGCCGCCGTTCATCCCGATCGTGTACGCGCGGGTCGTGAAGTTGGTGAGTACGAGAGCGTTGTCGGCACCGTCGAGCACGACGGCCCGGGCGGCGACGGTGTCGGCGGTGATGGTCGTCGGCGGTGTCGCCGTCGGTGTGGCCGGTGCCGCCGGGGCGTCACCCTTGGCCGGCGGCGTCGCCGTGGCGGGCGACCCGTCGGCGCGCTGCGCCTGCTCGGCCTCGCGGGTCGGCGCGGGTGCCCGGACCGGCGGCGGGGCCGGCGGGGCGACGTCCGCCCGGGCCGGAGCCTCGTCCGGAGTGGTCCGTTGCGGCGGTGTGGTCGGTGCGGTGGTGGGCCGGGCGATCGCCTCGGCGCTGTCCGGGTTGCTGGCCTTCGCGGCCTCGTTGCTGGTCATGTGTCCATTGCAGCCGCGAGCCGGGTGGTCGGGCGTCCGCAGCCGCTACGTAGATTGGCCCACCCGACTACGTAGTCGCCGGCCGACGTACGCTGCCGCGATGGCCGCACCGCGTCGCATCCTGGTCTACGGGGTGTACGGCGCGGGCAAGTCCACTCTGGCCGCGCGGTTGGCGCAGCGCCTCGGCGTGCCGTGGTATCCGGTGGACGACCTGCTGTGGCTGCCGGGGTGGGTCGAGGTGCCGGTCGCCGAGCAGCGTCGCCGGATCGAGAAGATCTGCCGCCGGGATGCCTGGATCCTCGACGGCGCGTACCACGGGTGGCGGGACGTACCGCTGGCGCGCGCCGACCTGGTGGTGGCCCTGGACTACCCGCGGTGGCGTTCGTTCGGGCGTCTGCTGCGTCGTACGCTGCGTCGCCTGGGCACGGGCGAGGTGATCTGCAACGGCAACCGCGAATCAGTCGGCAGCGTGCTGTCCCGGGACTCGATCCTGCTCTGGCACGTCGCCGCGTTCGGGCGCGCACGGCGGCGGATGCGCGCCTGGCAGGCCGATCCGGCCGGCCCGCCGGTTCTCCTGTTCACGCACCCTGCGGCCCTGGACGACTGGCTGTCGAGCCTGCCGACCCGGTGAGCGCGCTCAGCCCGCCAGCTCGTCGAGGCGGGTCGCCCGGCCCACGACGCACGGCGAGGAGGGGCTGGAACTGCCGGTCGGGAACCGGAAGCGTCGCAGCTCCTCGACGGCGAACCCCGCCGCCGCGATGGCCGCCGTGGTGTCGCGGCCGGTGTGGCAGCCGGCGAACAGCTTCGGCCACAGCGTGGCGTCGGACAGCCGCTGGACCCGGCGCAGGCGGCTGGTTTCCTCGGCCGCGACGTGCTCGAAGAAGCGCAGCTGCCCGCCGGGGCGCAGCACGCGGTGGATCTCGGCGAGCGCTGCCGCCTGGTCGGGCACGGTGCACAGCACCAGCGCGACCACTGCCGCGTCGAACTCGCCGTCGGCGGCGGGCAGCGCCTCGGCTAGGCCGTCGACGACCCTGACCGGCACCGGTGCGCCCGCGGCCGCGCGGACGGCGGCGGCACGCAGGCGACGTTCCGGTTCGACCGCGACGACCTCGGTCACGGCGCGGGGGTAGTGGGCGAACATGCGTCCGTTGCCGGCGCCGACCTCGACCACCCGGCCACTCAGGCCAGCGGCCAGGTCGCGGCGGAACTCGGCGGTGCCGGCGCGGTCCATGGCGACGCTGAGTCGCTCGTAGACCCGCGCGAACACCGGATGGGACACAGCGGCCACGTCGACCTCCAGGATTCGCGGGCGGCGAGGACAATCATGGGTCGCGATGTCAACCGCGCCGGTCCGGCTCACCCCGGTGGGGCGCGCCGCAGGCGGTGCGTCAACTCGCGCACCACCGCCGCGAACCGCTCGTCGGATTCGGCCGGCCAGTGCCCGAGGATCGGCGGCGGAACGCTGTCGCCGGGCGGGGTCACCACGTCGCTGGGGTCGGCCTCCCGGCGGTCCACCGCAGCGGCCGGGTCACCGGCGGACGCCTCGGGTCCCCGGTCGGGAAAGACGCGCCCGCCGATCGGGTCGGTGTCCCGCCAGAGATTGACCCACCGCCAGCCCACCCGGTTGCCGATCTCGCGCAGCACCGCGTCGTCGAGGTAGGCGGGGAAGAGTCGCGCGTAGAGCCGGCGCAGCGGTGACCCGTGCGTGAGCAGCGCGACCCGGTCGCCGATCCGGGACGGCAACTGGAGCACCGCGGCGGCGAGCAGGACCGAGCCGTGGCTGTGCCCGGAGAGCAGCACGCGGTCCCCGCGCTCCACCAGGTAGGTGATCCGCCGGGTCAGCTCCGGCACGGCCCGTTCGGCGTAGCAGGGCGGCGCGAACGGGTGGGCGGCCCGGGGCCAGAAGGTGCCGAGGTCCCAGATGACGCCGATGTGCCGCCGGAAGCTGGTGGTGCGGTAGGCGAAGATACCGGCGAGCACCAGGCCGAGTAGGCCCACCGCCTTCACCCAGCTGGTGAACGCGATGCTGAAGGTGATCGCGCCCGCCGGCAACCGGGTGAACCGCTCGACGACGTCGCCCGGAAACACCCCCAACAGGCCGAGGGTGGTGGTGGCGGAGCCGACCCCGGCGAGGCAACCGAAGATCACGCCCAGCAGCACCAGGCGTTCGGTGAAGCTGGCCCGGGCCACCGCGTCGCGTACCTGTCGCAGCCGTGGACGGGCCTCGGCCGGAGCGTCCGGAAAGTCGCGTGCGACGATCGCCGCCGCACGGCGGCGACGACCGGGGCGGGAGACCGCGACGACCAGCACGGCGACGACGACCGTGACCAGCGCGGTGCGGAGAAAACCGAAGATCGCCCAGGTGTACGCCCGGGGCGGACCCGATGCGATGCCCTCCCCGGTCGGCAGGTCGCGGTCGAGGTAGTCCGCCACCCGGTAGACCAGCTCGGCGGAGTACCCCACCGCCGTGCTGATCGCCGCGGCCGCGATGACCAGCGCTCCCAGCCCGAACAGGGGACTGCCCCGGCGCCGCCAGAGCAGGATCACGCCGAGGGCGGCCAGCAGGATCGTCTGGGTGGCGAACAGCCAGACCAGCGTCCTGTCGTAGCCGGGCAGAGCGGCGTCCTCGCGCCAGCCGGCCGGGCTGGTCGCCACGTGGGCGGCGACCACGACCGCCAGGACCGTCGCGGTCGTGCGCAGGGCGGTGGTGATCGTGTCGAGCCGCCGGTCGGTGGGGGACCGGTCGATCAGCGCCGGCGTGCAGAGCAGCGCCACGCAGGCCGCCAGGACCGAGCCGGTGACCACCGCCAACGCGATCGTGGCGACCGAGGCGCCCTGCGCGGCGCGAGCGGTGAGCAGGACGAGACTCAACGTCCCGAACGCCGCGGCGACGTGCACGGACCGCAGCCGCCCCACCAGGGGTTCCGCGTCCCACGTGCCGACCGTGCTGAGCCGATGCCCGGCGACCTCCTCGTCGGGCGCGCGGAACGCCTCGAACGACCGCCCGGGCCGGTTGCTGAGCCGCCACACCAGGCCGATCGCGGCGGCCGGGACCAGCGCGAACACCGTCAGTCGTCGCCCGACGGGCTGACCGCTGAACCAGGACAACCAGCTGCGGCCGGCCAGGCAGCGGGGCGAGTTCAGGCAGTGCCAGGCCAGCAGGTCGAGGGCGACGCCGGCGATGGCGAGCACGTACAGCACGGTGAGGGTGAGCGCCAGCACCCGGCAGAGAGACTTGACCACGCTCTCCGAGCGGGGGTTCGCCGGCCGCATCCAGATCGCCACGTTGACCAGCAGGAACGGCAGTAGCAACACCAGCGCCAGGGTGCGGGCGACGGTCCCGGAGGGCAGATCCCCCCAGCGGTACGCCTCCAGCGTCACACCGCGCGCCTCGGGGGTCGCCCAGCGCGGCCGGACCCGGACGAAGCCACCCATGTGGTCGCCCGCGACCTGCACCGTCCGCGCCAGGCCCAGCACCTGCTCGGTGCTCGCGCCGGAGACGCCGTGCACCCGCAGCTCCACGATGTCGGAGGCGGTGTCGGGGCCACTCATCCGCGCTGATCCATCCGCCACCGCCCCCCGAGACACCCCGACCGCCCGGTGCCGGCGATCGGCCCGTGGGTGGCCCGCCACCGGTGTGGCGGACCGGGGTCTACCCCGCCCGGAAGCGCCCAATCGCCCGGAGCCGCCCCCGGTCGGCGCCTGCCGCGTCACCTACCCGCCCGGAACGCTCCCGGCCACCCCCTGGCGGTAGGCGCGTGGTGAGACGCCGGTGACCCGTTTGAAGGCCACGCTGAGGGCGCTCTCCGAGCCGTACCCGACGGCTCGGGCGATGGTCGCGACGGAGTCGGAGCCGTGCCGGATGCGGTCCGCCGCGAGTTCGATCCGCCATCCGGTGAGGTATTCCAGTGGACCGACGCCGACGACCTTCCGGAAACGGGCGGCGAGCGTCGAGCGGGAGACGGCGGCGGTGCGGGCGATCGCATCCACCGTCCACTGCTGGGCGGGCCGGGCGTGCATCGCCCGCAGCGCCGGGGCGACCACCGGGTCGGCGAGCCCGGCCAGCCAACCGGAGGTGTGCTGCGGGTCGCGGGCGAGGTGCACCCGCAGGACCTGGATCAGCAGGACGAGCGCCAGGTGTTCCGCGACGAGCCGCGACCCGAGCTGGGGCCGCCGCAGCTCGATGTCGATCTGGTCGAGGGCCCACCGGATGGTGGCGGCCTCGGGAGCGTCGGCCGGCACGTGGATGACCGGCGGAAGGCCGTCCAGCAGGAGGCTGCGGCCCCGGTCGCCCAGGGAGAACGCGCCGCCGATGAGGAACATGTCGGCACCCTCACCGGCGTGCGCCACGCCGTCGCCGGCGGCGGCGAAGATCGGGTACGCCGGCTGGGCCGGCACGTCGGGATCGCTGAAGAGCGTGTACGACACCGGCCGGGTCAACAGGTAGCAGTCGCCCTCGGTGAGGGCGATCGGTTCGGCCTCGCCCTCCACCCGCAGGTGACAGCTGCCGCGTCGGATGGCGTTGAACTTGGCGCCGGCCGGCGGGTCGAACCGGACCGCCCAGCGCCCACCGGCGACGAGACCGGCGGACAGGTGCGCGGTGGCGCCGAGTAGTGCCAGCACGTCTTCGAGCGGGTCCATCCACACCGTCCTGGACGCTGGCGAAAGTATGAAGGATTCCAGACTATAGGCAGTCCAGAGGGAGCTTGCATAGCGTGGTGGACATGACAGCGCACGTACGCCTCACCACTGGATTCACCGCCCGTACCACCGCCGCCGAGATCCTCGACGGCGTGGACCTGACCGGGCGTCGGATGATCGTCACCGGCGGCGCCTCCGGCATCGGTGTCGAGACGGTCCGCGCCCTGGCCGGCGCCGGCGCTGAGGTCACGGTCGCCGTCCGTGACCCGGCTCGCGCAGCGGGGATCGTCGAGGAGTTCGCCGGTGACGCCGCGCGGGGAAGCGTCCGGGCCGCCGCGCTCGACCTCGCCGACCTGTCGTCGGTCGACGCGTTCGTCGCGGCCTGGGACGGCCCGCTCCACGCGCTGGTCGCCAACGCCGGCATCATGGCGCTGCCGAGCCGCCAGCTCTCGGCCCAGGGCTGGGAGCTCCAGCTCGCGACCAACTACCTGGGGCACTTCGCGCTGGCCGTCGGACTGCGCGACAACCTGCGGGCGGCGGGCGCGGCGCGGGTGGTGCTGGTCAGCTCCGGAGCACACCTGAGCGCCCCGTTCGACGCCGCGGATCCCCACTTCGAGCGGCGGCCGTACGACCGGTGGACGGCGTACGGGCAGTCGAAGACGGCGGACGTCCTGCTGGCGGTGGGCATCACCCGGCGGTGGGCGGCGGACGGGATCACCGCCAACGCCCTCAACCCCGGCTACATCCACACCAACCTCCAGCGCCACCTCGACGACGACACGATGCGCGCGCTCGGCGGGATGGACGAGGCGGGCAACCTCGTGGTGCCGGACTACTACAAGACGCCCGCCCAGGGCGCGTCGACCACGGTCCTGCTCGCGGCGTCGCCCCTGCTCGACGGCATCGGCGGCCGGTACTTCGTCGACAACCAGGAGATGGAGGTGGTTCCCGGCGGCCCCGATGCCTCGGACGGCGTCGCGGACCACGCGGTCGACCCGGCGGCCGCGGACGAGCTCTGGGCGTACGCCGAGAAGGCGCTCGCCGAGCGCTGAGCCGGACCACCGTCCGGCGTCGGGCGCGGCGCGGGCCCGCGTGGCCGCGCCCGGCGTTCAGGATTGATCGGGGTACGGCGGGGTAGCCGCCCGCCATGGTCGCTGCCGGTCGTCCCGGTACGGACGGGGACGCGTCGACGCGCGCCGACGGGGCAGCACAGCCCCGTCCGACGTCGACCGTCGCGCGGCTGCGGGGCCAGCTGTCGGGCACGCTGCGAGATCGAGTGCGGCGGGTTCGGGGTATCGGGGGGCTGGCCCTGCAGGCCGGCGTGGCCGCAGCGCTGTCCTGGTTGGTGGTGCGCGAGGTGCTGCACGTCTCGCAGCCGGTGTTCGCGCCGATCTCCGCGGTCTCCACCCTCGCGGCGTCGGTCGGGCAACGCCTGCGCCGCACCATCGAGCTGATCATCGGTGTCACGGTCGGGGTGCTGGTCGGGGACCTGCTGCTCGGGGTGATGGGCACCGGGTGGTGGCAGCTCGCCCTGATCGTCGTGTTGGCGATCCTCGTCGCGCTGTTCCTCGTCGGCAGCGCGGCGGTGGTGATCCAGGCGGGTGCCACGGCCGTGCTCATCGCCACGCTGAGTCCGGCCGTGCGCGACCTGGAGATCCCCCGTTTCGTGGACGCTCTCGTCGGGGGCGCCGTGGCGCTGCTGGTCACCGCCGTCCTGCTGCCGTTGAGCCCGTTGCGGGTGCTCAACCGGGCCGCGCGACCGGCGCTGGACCTGCTCAGCGCCCAACTCGAGGCCACCGCCGGCGCGTTGGCCGACCGGGACATCGACCGCGCGCTGACCGCCCGGGCGAGGTTGCGGCAGAACAAGGACGAGCTGGGTGCGCTCATCGAGGCGACGCAGGGCGCCCGGGAGGCCAGCACCCTCTCGCCGGTGCACTGGCATCAGCGGCAGGGGCCGGTGGCCCGGTACGCGCAGACGGCGGAGCCGATCGACCGGGCCATGCGGAACGCGGGCACGCTGATCCGCCGGGCGGTGACCCTGATCGAGGACGGTGAGCCCGTCCCGGAACCCCTGCCCACGGCCGTCGCCGGCCTGTCCGAGGCGGTACGTCTGCTCCAGCGGCAGTTCGCCGCCGGCCAGGAACCCGTTCAGGCGCGCGAGCGGGCGCTCCGGGCGGTCTGCGCCGCCGGTGACGCCTACCGGGACGGGGTCGGTTTCTCCGGGGCCGTCGTGGTGGCGCAGGTCCGGACGACCGCCAGCGACCTGCTGGTGGCCACCGGTCTGAGTCAGGAGGTCGCGAACCGGGTGGTCCGCCGCGCGTTCGCAACCGCTGACACACGTGCTGACCAGCGCCGATGACCATCGTAGCAGCAATGTGAGCCACAGGTGTTGCATGCTGAGCCAAAGTGGTGCCATGATGGTGCCATGGACTTGAGGCCGTACGTCGAGAACCTGCGTAACGAGTTCGCCGTGGCAGCCGAGGGCGTGGATCCGGAGAGTCGGGCGCTGGCCGAACGACTCTTCACCCAGCTCGAAGCGGCGACCCACCTCACGCTGCTCGAGGCGCTGTCCGACGCGGCCGACGAGATCACCCGCGATCTCGCCCCCGGGTCGGTGCACGTCCGGCTGCGCGGACGCGAGCCCGACTTCGTGGTGGCACCCGCCACCGCGTCCACGGACGGGCCGGGCGAGCCCGCCGCTCCCGCTCCGGCCCCGGCGCCTCTGCTGCCACCCGAGGGCGACGAGGGCGGCACGTCCCGGATCAACCTCCGCCTTCCCGACCACCTCAAGGCCAGCGTCGACGAGGCCGCGAGTCGCGCCGGCCTCTCCGTCAACGCGTGGCTGGTGCGCGCCGTCGCCGGCGCCGTCGGGGCCGGTGGCCCCGACCGTCAACCGCCTCGCCGGCCGGAGCCCCCGAGGTCCGGCCAGCACGTCACCGGCTGGGCGCGCTGACCCGCACGCCCACCCGTAGCTCCTTCCGCCTCCGCCAACACCTCCCGGGAGACCACCATGCCTGTTTTCGACACGCCAGAACCGATCTCCGTCCAGGTCGAGCTGCCCATCGGGGACGCCTGGATCGCCGCGACCGACCGCACCGACACGGTGGTACGGGTGCGGCCCCGCGACCCGTCGAGCAAGGCCGACGTGAACGCGGCCGAGCAGACCACCGTCGACTTCGCCGCCGGGCACCTGCGCATCAGGGTGCCGAAGAGTTGGCGTCGGTACGGCTTCGGCTCCGGACCGTCGGTCGACGTGCTGATCGAGGTTCCGAGCGGCACGCGGCTGCACGCCGAGGCGGCCTGGGCGGCCTTCCGCGGCGAGGGTCGGCTCGGGGAGTGCCACATCAAGACCGGGAGCACGATTCGGCTGGAGGAGACCGGGTCGCTGGAGATCGACAGCAGCCACGGCGAGGTCGCGGTGGAGCGCGTCACCGGTTCCGCCCGGGTGAAGGCGTCGTCCGGCAAGGTGCGCCTCGGCGCGGTCGACGGCACCGCCGAGATCAAGAACTCCTCCGGCGACTGCTGGATCGGTCGCAGCGGAGGCGACGTCCGCATCAACACCGCGTACGGCGACATCACCGTCGACGCGTCGACCGCCTCGGTGGCGGCGCGCACCGCGTACGGCAACGTGCGGCTGGGTGAGGTCGTACGCGGGTCGATCGAGTCACAGACCTCCTACGGCGCGATCGAGGTGGGGGTCCGGCGTGGCACCGCCGCCTGGCTCGACGTGAGCTCCCGGCACGGCCGCGTCCACAACGCCCTCGACGCGGCCGACAGCCCGGCCGAGACCGACGAGACGGTCGAGATCCGCGCCAACACCTCCTACGGCGACATCACCATCCGCCGCGCCTGACGCGCCCCGGCCCCACCACAGATGAGGAAACCATGACCGGCAGCAGCAGACCCGCGATCGTCACCACCGAGCTGCGCAAGTCCTACGGCGACAAGGTCGTGCTCGACGGCATCGACCTGATGATCACCGAGGGAACGATCTTCGCGCTGCTCGGGCCCAACGGCGCCGGCAAGACCACCACCGTGCAGATCCTCTCCACCCTCCTTCCCGCCGACGGCGGCCACGCCCGCGTCCTCGGCCACGACGTGACCCGCGAGGCCGACGCGGTACGCCGGTCGATCGGCGTCACCGGCCAGTTCTCCGCGGTGGACAGCCTGCTCACCGGCCGGGAGAACCTGCGCCTCATGGCCGATCTGTGTCACCTGGACCGCGCGACGGGTCGCCGCCGGATCGCCGACCTGCTCGACCAGTTCGACCTGACCGAAGCGGCGGACAAGCCGGCCGCGACGTACTCCGGCGGCACGCGCCGTCGACTCGACCTCGCGATGACACTCGTCGGCGATCCCCGCGTCATCTTCCTCGACGAGCCGACGACCGGGCTCGACCCGCGCAGCCGTCGCGCCATGTGGCACATCATCAAGGCGCTGGCCGCCGAGGGCGTCACCATCCTGTTGACGACCCAGTACCTGGAAGAGGCCGACCAGCTCGCCGACCGCGTCGCCTTCCTCGACCACGGTCGGCTGATCGCCGAGGGCACCCCGCACGAGCTCAAGCGGCTCATTCCGGGTGGTCACGTGGTCCTGCGCTTCGCCGACCAGGACGAACTCGACTCGGCGGCCCGTACGTTCGCGACGGCCACCCGGGACGACAACGCGCTGACCCTCGAGGTGCCGAGCGACGGCGGGGTCGCTTCACTGCGGTCACTCCTCGACGACCTCGACCGGAGCGCCATCACCGTGGCCGGCCTCGCTGTGCACACCCCCGACCTCGACGACGTCTTCCTCGCCCTCACCGGCCAACCCGACGCCCCCTCCAGCCGTGAAAGGGCCACCGCGCGATGAGCACCCTCACCCTCGCCCTGCGCGACTCCAACACCATGCTGCGGCGCAACCTCCTGCACATGCGTCGCTACCCGTCGCTGACCCTCATGCTCATCGGCATCCCGGTCATCCTTCTGCTGCTGTTCGTGTACGTCTTCGGCGGCACGCTCGGCGCCGGCCTCGGGCCGACCGGTGGCCGGGCCGAGTACGCCAACTACGTCACCCCCGGCATCCTGCTCATCACGGTGGCCAGCGCGGCACAGGGCACCGCGATCTCGGTCGCCATGGACATGGCCGAGGGCATCATCGCCCGTTTCCGTACCATGGCGATCTTCCGACCGTCGGTTCTCACCGGCCACGTCGTGGGCAGCGTTCTCCAGACCATGGTCAGCCTGGCGGCCGTCACCGGCGCCGCACTGCTCGTCGGGTTCCGCCCCACGGCCGACGCCGTCGAATGGCTCGCCGCGATCGGCGTGCTGACCATGGTCACCTTCGCCGTCACCTGGCTGTCGGTCGCCCTGGGCCTGGTCACCAGGAGCGTCGAGACGGCCAGCAACCTGCCCATGCCGCTGGTGCTGCTGCCGTTCCTCGGCAGCGGGTTCGTCCCCACCGACTCGATGCCGACGCCGGTCCGCCTGTTCGCCGACTACCAGCCCTTCACCCCGGTCATGGAGACGCTCCGCGGCCTGTTGCTCGGCAGCGGAATCGGTGTCAACGGGCTCCTCGCGGTCGCCTGGTGCGCCGTCATCACGGTCGGCTGCTTCTGCTGGGCCAAGGCGCTCTACAACCGTCCGCGCACGGCCTGACCCCGAACGTCCTCTGACGACCGACGACCCGGCCCGGACGTGGCCGGGTCGTCGGTCGTCGGTGTCGCCGAGCGGTCCCCGGCCCGTCCGGCGGGGGCCGGAAAGCCCCCGACACGGCGGGCCCGGAGCCGATCACTCCGGCGACGAGTCGACCCCGCGATCACCGCATCGAATGTTATCGATAACACCCCGGGCCGGCCAGCGGCCCGCCGTGGTGGTCGGGTGCCGGAGCGCGGGGTCAGGGGCCCGGGCGCGGTGGCGGCGCGTTCGACAGGTCTGATCATGCGGGGGCGGCGACGCCGTCGATGTTATCGCTGCCATCCGCGCCGGCGGGCGATCGTCGTCGCCATCCGGCGGGGTCACGACCGCCCGCCGCCCCGGATCGAGCGCCTTGCGCCGGTCCGGTATCGACGCGCCCGAGTCGGTCCGGCCTCCGCGTTCCGTTACGGAGCTGTTGCAGGTAGATGTCTTGACGAGGCTGGATGTGAGCGTTAACACTATCCCCGTTAACGGTGGAGGTGAACATGGAGCGTGTGGGCGGAGCTGCCGAAAGCTACGTCGTGGGTGTCGATTTCGGCACCCTCTCCGGGCGGGCCCTGGTGGTCCGGGTTTCTGATGGTGCCGAGCTCGGGACCGCGGTGCACGAGTACGGCGACGGGGTCATCAGCGAGACGCTGCCCGGAGGTCGGTCGCTGCCCCCGGACTGGGCGTTGCAGAACCCGGACGACTATCGCGACGTGCTGCGCCACGCCGTTCCGGCCGCGGTCGCCGCGGCGGGGGTGGACCCGGCGGCGGTGGTGGGCATCGGCATCGACTTCACCGCCTGCACGGTGCTCCCGACGCGCGCCGACGGCACCCCGCTCTGCGAGGACCCCGAACTGCGCGACCGGCCGCACTCCTGGGTCAAGCTGTGGAAGCACCACGCCGCGCAGCCGCACGCCGACCGGATCAACGCGCTGGCCCACGAGCGGTCGGAGCCGTGGATCGGCCGGTACGGCGGAAAGATCTCCGCCGAATGGCAGTACGCCAAGGGTCTGCAGATCCTGGAGGAGGACCCGGAGATCTACCACCGGGCCGAGCGGTTCATCGAGGCCGCCGACTGGATCGTCTGGCAGCTCAGCGGCACCGAGACCCGTAACGTCTGCACGGCCGGCTACAAGGGCATCCTGCAGGACGGGCAGTACCCGTCCGAGAGCTTCCTGACCGCGCTCAACCCCGACTTCGGCGACTTCGTGGCCAAGCTCGACGGTCCGCTGCTGCCGCTCGGCGCGCGAGCCGGCACGCTCAGCGCCCGCGCCTCCGCCTGGACCGGTCTCCCGGAGGGGATCGCCGTGGCGGTCGGCAACGTCGACGCGCACGTCACCGCCGCCTCTGCCCAGGCCGTTCAGCCCGGTCGGCTGGTCGCCATCATGGGCACGTCCACCTGCCACGTGGTCAACGGCGAGCACCCGGCCGAGGTCGCCGGGATGTGCGGCGTGGTCGACGGCGGCATCAGCCCCGGCGCGTGGGGCTACGAGGCCGGCCAGAGCGGTGTCGGCGACATCTTCGGCTGGTTCGTCGAGCACGGCGCACCGGCCGGGTTCGACTCGCACGAACGCCTCACCGAACTGGCCGCCAGCCAGCCGGTCGGCGCGCACGGCCTGGTCGCGCTGGACTGGTGGAACGGCAACCGCTCGTTGCTGGTCAACCACGACCTGAGCGGGATGATCGTCGGGATGACCCTGGCCACCCGCCCGCAGGACATCTACCGCGCGCTGCTGGAGGCCACGGCGTACGGCACCAGGATGATCATCGACGCGTTCGTCGAGGCCGGGGTGCCCGTCAACGACCTGGTGATTGCCGGCGGCCTCACCAACAACAAGCTCCTGATGCAGATCTACGCCGACGTGACCAAGCGCCCGCTGAACATCATCGCGTCCGCGCAGGGGCCGGCGCTCGGCTCGGCGATCCACGCCGCCGTCGCCGCCGGGGCGTACCCGTCGATCCACGAGGCGTCCCAGGCGATGGGGCGGGTGCACGAGGCCGTCTACACGCCGGACCCGGAGCGGGCCCGTGCCTACGACGGCCTGTACGCCGAGTACCGGGCGCTGCACGACCACTTCGGTCGTGGCGGCAACGACGTCATGCTCCGCCTCCGGGCGATCCGCAACGCGGCGGTAGAGGCCGCCGCGCCCACGCACGAGGCCACGCTGGAGGTCGTCGCATGAACGCCGAGGTGAGCCGGCAGATCGGTGAACTGCGCGAGACCGTCGCCCGCCTGCACAGCGAGCTGACCCGGTACAACCTGGTCGCCTGGACGTCCGGCAACGTCTCCGCCCGGGTGCCCGGCCAGGACCTCATGGTCATCAAGCCGAGCGGCGTGGGCTACGACGACCTCACGGCCGAGACGATGGTCGTCTGCGACCTCGACGGCGCCCTCGTCGAGGGTGACCTGGCGCCGTCCAGCGACACGGCCGCCCACGCGTACGTCTACCGCGCCATGCCCGAGGTCGGCGGCGTGGTGCACACGCACAGCTCGTACGCCAGCGCCTGGGCCGCCTGTGGCGAGGCGATCCCCTGCCACCTCACCGCCCAGGCCGACGAGTTCGGCGGGGAGATCCCGCTGGGCCCGTTCGCGCTGATCGGCGGCGACGACATCGGCAAGGGCATCGTCGCCACGCTCTCCGGGCACCGTTCACCCGCCGTGCTCATGCGCAACCACGGCGTCTTCACCATCGGCCGGAACGCCCGCGCGGCGGTCAAGGCCGCGGTCATGTGCGAGGACGTGGCCCGTACCTCGTACCTGGCGCGCACCCTCGGGCAGCCCGTGCCGATCGCGCAGGCCGACATCGACGCTCTCTACCACCGTTACCAGAACGTCTACGGCCAACAACCAGTCGCACCAGCGGGCTCCTGACCGTCTCCACACGGCCCGCCGGTCTGCTCCACCGACGCACCAGCACGCACCACCCGCGTACGCCACCTCTTCTCGTCGGCGGCTGACGCGGTCCCCACCACACCCAGCCAAGGAGATCTGATGAGAAAGATGCGAACGCAGCGCGCTATCGCGGTCCTCGCCAGTGTGCTGCTCATCGGCGGCGTGGCGGCCTGCGGCAACAGCGACACCGGCGGCGGCGGGTCCAAGGACGACGGCAAGATCACGATGGGCTTCTCCCAGGTCGGCGCCGAGAGCGGGTGGCGTACGGCGAACACCACCTCGATCAAGGAGTCGGCTGCCGCGGCGGGCATCGAGCTGAAGTTCGACGACGCGCAGCAGAAGCAGGAGAACCAGATCAAGGCCATCCGCAACTACATCCAGCAGAAGGTGGACGTCATCGCCTTCTCGCCGGTGGTGGAGTCCGGGTGGGACACCGTGCTCAAGGAGGCCAAGGACGCCGGCATCCCGGTCATCCTGACCGACCGCTCGGTCGACTCGGCCGACAAGAGCCTCTACAAGACCTTCCTCGGCTCGGACTTCGTCAAGGAGGGCAAGCTCGCGGGCGAATGGCTGGTCGAGCAGAAGAAGGGCGCCACGGGCCCGGTCAACATCGTCGAGCTGCAGGGCAACACGGGTGCCGCTCCGGCGAACGACCGTAAGAAGGGCTTCGGTGAGGCGATCGCCGCCAACCCGAACCTGAAGATCATCGCCTCGCAGCCGGGTGACTTCACCCGGGCGGGTGGCAAGCAGGTCATGGAGCAGTTCCTCAAGGCCAACCCGAAGATCGACGTGCTGTTCGCGCACAACGACGACATGGGTCTGGGTGCTCTCGAGGCGATCACCGCGGCCGGCAAGGTGCCGGGCAAGGACATCACCATCATCACGGTCGACGCCGTCAAGGACGGTATGCAGGCTCTCGCCGACGGGAAGTTCAACTTCATCGCGGAGTGCAGCCCGCTGCTCGGCCCACAGCTGATGGACCTCGCCAAGAAGGTCCACGCGGGTGAGACGGTACCGGCCCGGATCGAGACCGAGGAGACCACCTTCACCCAGGAGCAGGCCAAGGAGGCTCTGCCCAACCGCAAGTACTGATCGACGGTAAGGGGTCGCCGCGCTCGCGTGGCGGCCCCGCCGCGTCGCCCCGTAAACCCGAACGGACCGGGCATGACCCGCGACGACCCGCGCCACGCCCGCCCGAGCCCAGGTGAAGGGCCGGGCGGGCGCGGTGGGAGCGCAACGGCCCATCCGCGTCGACAACCCCCAGAAGAGGTCTGATGGGATGACGGATAGCCGTCCGGTCCTGACGATGACCGGGATCAGCAAGTCCTTCCCCGGGGTGCGTGCACTCCACGACGTCAACTTCCGGCTCTTCCCCGGCGAGGTGCACGCCCTGATGGGCGAGAACGGCGCCGGGAAGTCGACCCTCATCAAGGTGCTGACCGGCGTCTACGACACCGACGACGGCACGATCACCCTCGGCGGTGAGCCGGTGTCCTTCAGCGGGCCGATGCAGGCGACGGCCGCCGGGGTGAGCACCGTCTACCAGGAGGTCAATCTCTGCACCAACCTCTCGGTGGCGGAGAACATCTTCATCGGACGTGAGCCGAGGCTGTTCGGCGCCGTCCGCTGGGGCGAGGTCCGCCGTCGCGCCCGCGCGCTGCTGAGCCGCCTCGACCTCGACCTCGACGTCAGCGCGCCGCTGGGCTCGTACTCCCTCGCGATCCAGCAGATGGTCGCGATCGCCCGCGCGATCGACATCCAGGCCCGGGTGCTGATCCTGGACGAGCCGACGTCCAGTCTCGACGCGGGTGAGGTCGCGCAGTTGTTCCGCATCATGCGGCAGCTCCGCGACGAGGGCATCGCGATCCTGTTCGTGACGCACTTCCTCGACCAGGTCTACGAGATCGCCGACCGCATCACGGTGCTGCGCAACGGCGGGCTCGTCGGCGAGTACCTGACCACCGAGCTGCCCCAACTCGGCCTCGTCGAGAAGATGATCGGCAAGGAGCTCGACGTCCTCGAGGGGATCGAGGAGCACTCCCGGCGCGACCTGGCCGCGATCGAGGAGGGCACCCCCCTGGTGGCCGTGTCGAAGCTGGGCCGGGCGGGCGCGGTCGAGCCGTTCAGTCTGACCATCCACCCCGGTGAGGTGGTGGGCCTCGCCGGCCTGCTGGGCTCGGGGCGTACCGAGGTGGCGCGGTTGTTCTTCGGCGCCGACCGGGCCGACGGCGGGCAGGTCGCGATCGACGGCACGTCGGGCAGCCTGCGTACCCCCGCGCAGGCCATCGACCAGGGCGTCGGCTTCTGCTCGGAGAACCGTCGCGCCGAGGGCATCGTCCCCGACCTGTCGGTCCGCGAGAACATGATCCTCGCCATGCAGGCCGCCCGGGGTTGGCTGCGGCCCATCCCGCGCCGCCGACAGGACGAGCTGGTCGACAAGTACGTCAAGGCGCTCAACATCCGTCCGGCGGACCCGGAGGTGCCGGTCCGCAACCTCTCCGGCGGCAACCAGCAGAAGGTGCTCCTCGCCCGCTGGCTGATCACCGAACCACGGCTGCTGATCCTGGACGAGCCGACCCGCGGCATCGACATCGGCGCGAAGACCGAGATCCAGCGGCTCGTGGCGCAACTGTCCGACGGTGGGATGGCGGTTCTGTTCATCTCGGCCGAGTTGGAGGAGGTGCTGCGCCTCAGCCACAAGGTGGCGGTCATGCGGGACCGGCAGATGGTCGCGCAGCTCGCCAACAACGAGGACCTCGACGCGGAGCGCATCATGCAGACGATCGCGAGTGGATCCCACCGGGAGGAGGCGGACCGATGAACGACACGAAGGGCCGCTATCGGACGATGATCGGTCACCGGCTGTTCTGGCCCGTCGCCGTGCTGGTGGTCATGCTCGCGGCGAACACGATCTACCGGCCCGGGTTCCTGTCCATCGAGCTCAAGGACGGGCACCTGTACGGCACGCCGATCGACATCCTGCGGCTGAGCGCGCCACTGATCCTCGTGGCGCTGGGCATGACCCTGGTCATCTCGACCGGCGGCATCGACCTGTCGGTCGGCTCCATCTGCGCGATCAGCGGCGCGGTCGCCTGCATGTACATCAGCAATCAGACCGACCAGAACAGCCTCGTTGTGGTGCTGACCGCCCTCGCGATGGCGTTCGGTATCTCGCTGGTGCTGGGCGCCTGGAACGGGGTGCTGGTGGCCGTGATCGGTATCCAACCGATCATCGCCACGCTGATCCTGATGGTGGCCGGTCGCGGCCTCGCCCAGCTGATCACCCAGGGCCAGATCATCACCATCAACTCGGGGCCGTTCCGGGCCATCGGGTTGGGTCACCTGCTGACCCTGCCGCTGGCCATCTTCATCGCGCTCGCCGCCGCCCTGCTCGTCGCCGCGTTCACCCGTCGCACCGCGCTCGGCATGATCGTCGAGTCGGTGGGCGGCAACGCCGAGGCGAGCCGACTGGCGGGCATCCGGTCCAACCGGGTCATCTTCCTCGTGTACGTGCTCAGCGCCGCCTGCGCCGCGATCGCCGGTTTCATGATGACGGCCAACGTGTCCAGCGCCGACGGCAACGCTGTCGGCCTCTGGGTGGAGCTGGACGCCATCCTGGCGGTCGTCATCGGCGGTACGTCCCTCGCCGGTGGCCGGTTCTACCTCAGCGGCACCATCCTCGGGGCGCTGATCATCCAGACCCTGACCACCACGGTGTACGCCATGAACATCTCGCCGCAGACGTCGCTGCTGTTCAAGGCGGTGGTCGTCATCGCCGTGTGCCTCATCCAGGCGCCGGCCTTCCGGGCCCGGTTCAGCCGGCGACGGAAGAGCACCCCGCCGCCGCGCCCCGTCGCCGACAAGCCGAAGGAGCAGGTGCCGGCATGACCACCGGATCGCTCACCGCCCCCCGCCGCACCCGGTTCCGGCTGCCCCGGCGGCAGGTGCCGGTGCTGGCCACGCTCGCCCTGCTGCTGGTCATGTACGGCATCGGCGTGTCCCAGTACACGGCGTTCTCGAACGTGCAGGTCATCTTCAACGTCTTCATCGACAACGGCTTCCTGCTCGTCGTCGCGGTCGGCATGACCTTCGTGATCCTCACCGGCGGCATCGACCTGTCGGTCGGGTCCGTCGTCGCCATGACGGCGATGGTGTCGGCATCGCTGTTGGAGAAGGGCCTGCCGGCGGCGCTCGTGCTCGTGATCGCGCTGCTCATCGGGCCGACGCTCGGCCTGCTGATGGGCTGCGTCATCCACTTCTTCGACATCCAGCCGTTCATCGTCACGCTCGCCGGGATGTTCTTCGCCCGGGGCATGTGCACGTTCATCTCGGACTCGTCGATTCCGATCACCGACGGTTTCTGGACCAGGATGTCGCAGGAGCGGATCGGCGATCCCCGGGGCAACTTCGTCTCGATCAGCGTGCTGATCGCCTTCGCCGTGGTGCTCATAGCCGCGTACGTGCTGGCGTACACCCGGTTGGGACGGAACGTCTACGCGATCGGCGGCAACCCGCAGTCGGCGCTGCTGATGGGCCTGCCGTTGGGGCGTACCCGGATCGCCGTCTACACGATCAGCGGGCTCTGCTCCGCGATCGGCGGAATCCTGCTGTCGTTCTACACCCTCTCCGGGGCGCCGCTGATCGCCGTCGGCATGGAGCTGGACGTCATCGCCGCCGTCGTCATCGGCGGCACGGTGCTCACCGGCGGCGCGGGTTACATTTTCGGCACCGTGCTCGGCGTGCTGGTCCTGGGTGTGATCCAGACCCTCATCACGTTCGACGGCAGCCTCAACTCCTGGTGGACCAAGATCGTGATCGGCGGCCTGCTCTTCGCGTTCATCCTCCTGCAGCGACTCATCGGAATCCGTTACAAGTGACCGCCCCTCTCGCGGAAGGCAACCCCATGGCACCACACCCCGAACCCGAGATCTGGTTCCTCACCGGCAGCCAAGGCATGTACGGCGAGGAGACGCTCCGGCAGGTCGCCGAGCAGTCCCGCCAGATCGCGGCCGCGCTCGACGACTCGCCGCAGATTCCCGCCAGGGTGGTCTGGAAGCCCGTCCTGACCAACAGCGGCGAGATCCTGCGGGTCTGCCGGGAGGCCGCCGCCCAGGGCGCGATCGGGGTCATCGCGTGGATGCACACGTTCTCGCCGGCGAAGATGTGGATCGCCGGGCTGGACGCGTTGCAGACGCCGCTGCTGCACCTGCACACCCAGGCGAACGTCCTGCTGCCGTGGGACGACATCGACATGGACTTCATGAACCTGAACCAGGCGGCGCACGGCGACCGCGAGTTCGGGTACATCCAGACCCGCCTCGGCGTGGCCCGCAAGACGGTCGCCGGGCACGTCAGCGACCCGCGGGTGACCGCCCGGGTCGGCGCCTGGGCCCGCGCGGCGACCGGCTGGTCGGCGATGCGGTCGCTGCGCCTGGCCCGCTTCGGCGACAACATGCGCGACGTCGCGGTCACCGAGGGTGACAAGGTCGAGGCGGAGCTGCGCTTCGGGGTGTCGGTCAACACCTACGGCGTGAACGACCTGGTCGAGGTTGTCGGCGAGGTCGCCGACGCCGACGTGGACGAGCTGGTCAAGGAGTACGGCGACACCTACCGCGTGGGCGCCGAGCTGCTTCCCGGCGGCGAGCGGCACGACTCGCTGCGGTACGCGGCCCGCCTCGAGTTGGGTATGCGTGCCTTCCTGGAGGCCGGTGGGTTCCGGGCGTTCACCACGAACTTCGAGGACCTCGGCGGCCTGCGTCAGCTCCCCGGCATCGCCGTCCAGCGGCTGATGGCGGACGGCTACGGCTTCGGCGGCGAGGGCGACTGGAAGACGTCCGTCCTGGTGCACACCATCAAGGCGATGTCCGTGGGGGTCTCGGGCGGCACGTCGTTCATGGAGGACTACACCTACGACCTGACCCCGGGCCAGGAGTTGGTGCTCGGCGCGCACATGCTCGAGGTCTGTCCGACCATCGCGTCCGACATGCCCAACGTCGAGATCCACCCGCTGAGCATCGGCGGCCGGGAGGATCCGGTGCGGCTCGTGTTCGACGCCGCGCCCGGGCCGGCGGTGGTGCTCGGGTTGGCCGACATGGGGGAGCGGTTCCGGCTGGTGGCGAACGAGATCGACGTCGTGCCGCCGCCCCAGCCGCTGCGCCGGCTGCCGGTGGCGCGCGCCGTCTGGCGACCGCGTCCCGACCTGCCGGTCTCCGCCGAGTCCTGGATCACCGCTGGCGCCCCGCACCACACGGTGCTCTCGCAGGCGGTGGGCGCCGAGGAGCTGCACGATCTGGCCGAGATGAGCCGGACCGAGCTGGTCGTGATCGACGCCGAGACCACGACGCGCCGCTTCGCCGACGAGATCCGCTGGAACCAGGCCTACTACCGGCTGGCGCGCGGCTTCTGACCTGCGCCGAAACCTCTGCTGGACCGGGTGGTCCACCCCTGCCTGCGGGCCGGGGTGGGCCACCCGTTCGGGTCTGCGTCCGGGCTCTGCCGCGTGCCTTAGCAGGCCTGCGGGCCGCTTGTGTTACGCCTTGACTAAGAGCATGTTATCGCTCACAGTCTATAACCAAGGTGGTCGATGTCATTGCCTGGTCCGGCCGTGCGTGCGTCCTAACCCCTCGTCGTCGGCATCGTGCTGCCGTGACGCTCGGGGCGTGCTGTTAGCGATCACATGGCCGGGCATGGTCAGTTCGGTGCCCCGCCCGGTGCCGCGGACGACGGCCCAGACCGCACGGTTCGCGTCAGCAGAGGAGGATCATGCTTTCCATCGGTCGGGTTCCCCGGGGTGCGCCACGCCGGCGCAACTGGCTGTCGAGATTGGCCGTCGCCGCGACGGCACTTGTGGTCGGTGGCGCGGCCGTGGCGGTGGCCGCGGCGCCCGCGTCGGCGGCCACGGTCGACACGAGCGCGTGGTACGTCCTGGTGAACCGCAACAGTGGCAAGGCGTTGGACGTCTACAACCTGGCCACGAACGACGGTGCGCGGATCACGCAGTGGACGCGTAACAACGGCAACCAGCAGCAGTGGCAGTTCGTGGATTCCGGTGGTGGTTACTACCGGGTCAAGTCGCGGTTGTCCGGCAAGGTGTTGGACGTTTCCGGCCGGTCGACCGCCAACGGCGGGGCGATCGTGCAGTGGTCCGACAACAACGGCACCAACCAGCAGTTCCGCCTGGCCGACTCCGACGGCGGCTACGTGCGCCTGGTCAACCGCAACAGCAACAAGGTCATGGAGGTGCAGGGCGCCTCGACGGCCGACGGCGGCAACATCGTGCAGTACGACGACTGGAACGGCACCAACCAGCAGTGGCAGCTGGTGCGCGTCGACGGCGGGGGCAACCCGACCACGCCGCCGCCCACCACGCCGCCCCCCACCACGCCGCCACCGTCGAACGGCACGTTCTCGAACCCGGCCATCTGGCAGGACTTCGCCGACGTCGACATCATCCGGGTGGACAACGTCTACTACCTGACGTCGTCCACCATGCACTACTCGCCCGGCGCACCGGTGCTGCGCTCGTACGACCTGGTGAACTGGGAGTACGCCGGGCACGCCGTGCCCCGGCTCGACTTCGGCTCGAAGTACGACATGAGCGGCGGCAACGCGTACGTCGACGGGATCTGGGCCTCGACGTTGAACTACCGGCCGAGCAACCGCACGTACTACTGGGCCGGGTGCATCGACTTCGCGCAGACGCACATCTACACCGCGTCGGCCGTCGACGGCACCTGGAGCAAGCACACCACCATCCCCAACTGCTACTACGACGCGGGCATGCTGATCGACGACAACGACACCATGTACGTGGCGTACGGCAACACCACGATCAGCGTCGCCCAGCTCTCCGCCGACGGGAAGTCCCAGGTACGCGCCCAGCAGGTGTACCAGACCCCGTCGAGCATCGGCACGCTGGAGGGCGCCCGGTTCTACAAGCGCAACGGGGCCTACTACATCTGGCTCACCCGGCCGGCCAACGGCCAGTACGTGCTGAAGTCGACCAACGGCCCGTTCGGCCCGTACGAGCAGCGTCAGGTGCTGCTCAACCTGCCCGGTCCCATCTCGGGTGGCGGCGTGCCCCACCAGGGCGGTCTCGTGCAGACCCAGAACGGCGACTGGTACTACATGTCGTTCGTCGACGCGTACCCCGGTGGTCGGATGCCGGCCCTGGCGCCGATCACCTGGACCAGCGACGGCTGGCCGGTGCTGCAGACCGTCAACGGCGCGTGGGGCACCTCGTACCCGAAGCCGAACCTGCCCGCTCCGCCGCGTGCGGTGAAGCCGCTGACGGGCACCGACACGTTCGCCGGCACCACCCTGGGCCCGCAGTGGGAGTGGAACCACAACCCGGACAACAGTCGGTGGTCGGTCAACAACGGGCTGAACCTGCAGACCGCCACGGTGACCGGCGACCTGTACGCGGCGCGCAACACGTTGACGCACCGCATCCAGGGGCCCACCTCGACCGCCACCATCGAGCTCGACTACTCCACGATGCGCGACGGTGATCGCACCGGCCTGGCGGTGCTGCGCAACTCGTCCGCCTGGATCGGCATCAAGCGGGACAACGGGTCGACGCGTCTGGTGATGCAGAACGGTCTCACGATGGACGGTAACTGGAACACCACAAGCACCGGCAGTGAGGCGGCGAGCACCGCCGTCTCCGGCGGACGGATCTGGTTGCGCGCCAACGCCGACATCAGACCGGGCTCGGGCCGGCAGGCGCGCTTCTCGTACAGCACCGACGGCGTGAACTTCACGTCCTTCGGCAACGCCCTGACGCTGGCGAACAACTGGCAGTTCTTCATGGGCTACCGGTTCGCCATCTTCAACCACGCGACCCAGGCGCTCGGTGGCTCGGTCGCCGTTCGCCGCTTCGACCTGACCACACCGTGACCCCGGTCACACAACGAGTGAGGTGACGGCGTCGCCCACCCCGCCCGGGGAGGGTCCGCGTCGTCGCAGCAGACCAGTCGCCGCCCTGTTCCACGCTCTGTCCAGGAGCGTGGAGCGGGGCGGCGGCCCGTTGCCGCCACCTCCGGCCGAGGGCAACGGCACGGACGTGCGTGCGGAACTTCGCCGCGACCTGGCACACGTCGTGTCGTTCGCGTTCAGCCGTGCCGTGTCCGGGGCGATCGCTGGCGTAGACTGTCGGCGATCCAGCGCTGGTCACCTGCGATTCAGCACCGGCGTGGTGGCTGAGCGAGGGGGATCGGGCCGGGCCGCTCCAGTCAACGTCGACGGGCCGCGGGTCGGGTTGAAGGCGGGGGGAGTGAAATGGCCGTCCACGGTCCCGCGATGACAGACGTCGCTCGTCTGGCCGGTGTCTCCCATCAGACGGTGTCGCGGGTGCTCAACGGGCACCCCAACGTGCGTGAGCAGACCCGGTTGCGGGTGCGGGCGGCGATCGCCGAACTCGGCTACCGCCCGAACGGCGCGGCGCGCGCCCTGGTGACCGGCCGGTCCCAGGTCATCGGCGTGGTGGCACAGAACACGACCCTCTACGGTCCGGCGTCGCTGCTGGCCGCCCTGGAGCAGACCGCTGCGGCGGAGGGCTTCGCCGTGAGCGTCGGCAGCGTGCGCGACCTGGACCACCGTTCCATCTCGGCCGCGGTCGAGCGGCACCTGGCGCACCGGGTCGCCGGCATCGTGGTCATCGCGCCCGTGGAGTCGGCCGGCGAGGCGTTGGAGCGGCTCCCCAAGGATGTTCCACTGGTGACGGTCGACGGTGACCCGCACCGTCCGGTGCCGTTGGTGACGGTCGACCAGGTGGCGGGCGCGCGGGCGGTGACCCAGCATCTCCTCGATGCCGGGCACCGCACGGTGTGGCACGTGTCGGGGCCGTCCGACTGGTTCGACAGCGCCGGTCGTATCGAGGGCTGGCGTGCGGCGCTGCTCGCCGCGGGGGTGGAGCCACCGCCGCTCATGCACGGGGACTGGTCGGCGGCGTCGGGCTACCGGTGCGGGCAGATGCTCGCCCGGATGCCGGAGGTGACCGCCATCTTCACGGCCAACGACCACCTCGCCCTGGGCGTGCTGCGGGCGCTGCACGAGTTCGGGCGCAAGGTGCCGACCGAGATCAGCGTCGTGGGTTTCGACGACGTGCCGGAAGCGGCGTACTTCATTCCGCCGTTGACCACCGTCCGACCGGATTTCGACGCGGTGGCGCGGGCGAGTCTGCAGATGTTGCTGACCCAGATCGAGTCGGGCAACGGCAATGGCGGCGGCGCCCTGCGCCAGACCATCGCGCCGACACTCGTCGCCCGTGACAGCGTCGCTCCGCCGCGCCGCTGAGCACGTCGATGCCTCGTGACCTGCGCCAGCCGATCAACTGTCGGGAGGTGTTGCGCGAGGTCGTGCGGTTGGGGAAGTCTCCGTTACGAGACCGTGACACCGGTATTTCGGATCAGGTGTTGACGTGCCCTATGTGAGCGCTAACACTACCCGAAAGATGACAGGTGGCCCCGGCGGTCGGCGGGGGGAATCGGGAGAGGAGACGGCCCGTGAGCAGGAAATTCCTGGTTGCTCTCGGTAGCGCGGCGTTGGCGTTGAGCCTGGCGGCGTGCAGTGGTGGAGGCGCCGGCAGCGGCGACAACACCAGCGACAAGAAGCCGGGGGACCTGACGATCGGCGTCGCGATGCCGACGCAGACCTCGGAGCGGTGGATCGCCGACGGCAACGCGGTGAAGTCGAAGCTGGAGTCCAAGGGTTACAAGGTCGACCTGCAGTACGCGGGCGACGACATCCCGACCCAGTCGCAACAGGTCGACCAGATGATCACCCAGGGCGCGGACGTCCTGATCATCGCGGCCATCGACGGCACGGCGCTCAGCGGTCAGCTGCAGGCCGCCGCCGACGCGAAGATCCCGGTCATCTCGTACGACCGGCTCATCCGCGGCAGCAAGAACGTCGACTTCTACGTCAGCTTCGACAACTACAAGGTCGGCGTGGCGCAGGCCACCGCGCTCCTGGTCGGGCTCGGCCTGCAGAACAAGGACGGCTCGAAGGGCACGGCCAAGGGTCCGTTCAACATCGAGCTGTTCGCCGGCTCGCTGGACGACAACAACACGCAGTACTTCTTCGGCGGCGCGATGGACACCCTCAAGCCGTTCATGGACGCGGGCACGCTGAAGGTGAAGTCGAAGCAGACCACCAAGGAGCAGGTGGCCACCCTGCGTTGGCAGCAGGAGACCGCGCAGAAGCGCATGGAGGACCTGCTCACCTCCAGCTACAACGACGGCTCGGTCGTCAACGGGGTCCTCTCGCCGTACGACGGCATCTCCCGGGGCATCATCACCGCCCTGCAGAACGCCGGCTACAGCGCCACCGGCAACAAGAAGCTGCCCGTGGTGACCGGCCAGGACGCCGAGATCGCCTCGATCAAGCTGATCAACGACGGTGTGCAGAACTCGACCGTCTTCAAGGACACCCGCCTGCTGGCCGACCAGGCCGCGAACGCCGCCGAGGCGTTCCTGCAGGACAAGACCCCGCAGGCCAACGACACCGAGACGTACAACAACGGCGTCAAGGTCGTCCCGTCGTACCTGCTGCCGATCGCGACCGTCTACAAGGACGACATCAAGGCGACGCTGATCGACTCCGGCTACTGGACGGCGGAAGAGGTCGCCGCCGGTCAGGCCAAGAAGTAGGTCACCTCGTCGGGCTCGGCGGGCGACCGCCGGGCCCGACGCCGTGATCGAGCAACGTCCAGACCGACAGAGGACAGTGACCATGGACGACACCATCCTCGAGATGCGTCGTATCACGAAGACCTTCCCCGGAGTGACCGCGCTGGAGGACGTCAACCTCGCGGTACGTCGGGGAGAGATCCACGCCATCTGCGGCGAGAACGGCGCCGGCAAGTCCACCCTCATGAAGGTGCTCTCCGGCGTCCACCCATCCGGCTCGTACGACGGCGAGATCCTCTTCGACGGCAAGCCGATGCAGTTCCGGGGCATCCGGGACAGCGAGGCCAATGGCATCGTCATCATCCACCAGGAACTCGCCCTGGTGCCCTACCTGTCGATCGCCGAGAACCTCTTCCTGGGTAACGAGCGGCGGGGTCGTACCGGCCTGATCGACTGGAACAAGGCCAACGCCGAGGCGGCGGAGCTGCTGGCGTCCGTCGGGTTGCACGAGAACCCGGTGACCCCGGTCATCCAGCTCGGCGTCGGCAAGCAGCAACTCGTGGAGATCGCCAAGGCGCTGTCCAAGAAGGTGCGCCTGCTCATCCTGGACGAGCCGACGGCCGCCCTCAACGACGTCGACTCGGCGCACCTGCTCGGCCTGCTCCGGCAGCTCAAGGAGCGGGGCATCACCTGCATCATGATCTCGCACAAGCTCAACGAGATCACCGCGATCGCCGACTCGACCACCGTCATCCGGGACGGTCGTACGGTGGAGACCCTGGACATGCGCGCCGACGACGTCAACCAGCAGCGCATCATCCGGGGCATGGTCGGCCGCGACATCGAGAGCTTCTACCCCGACCGCGAATCGTCGCCCGGCGAGGAGGTGCTGCGGATCGAGGACTGGTCGGTGCGGCACCCGACCCAGGAGCGGATGGTCGTCGAGGACGTCAACCTGTCGGTGCGCGCGGGCGAGGTGGTCGGCATCGCGGGGCTGATGGGCGCCGGCCGGACCGAGTTGGCGATGAGCGTCTTCGGCCGCTCCTACGGCCGCGACATCAAGGGCAAGCTCTTCATGCACGGTCGGGAGGTCAACGCCCGCAACGTCGCGGAGGCCATCGACAACCGCATCGCGTACGTCACCGAGGACCGCAAGCGGTACGGCCTCAACCTCATCGACGACGTCCGGCGCAACGTCTCCGCCGCCGCCCTGGACCGGCTGGCCAAGTACGGCTGGGTGAACGGCAACGAGGAGATCAAGGTCGCCGAGTCGAGCCGGCGCGACATGAACATCAAGACGACGAGCGTGATGGCGGTCGTCGGCAAGCTCTCCGGCGGCAACCAGCAGAAGGTCGTGCTGTCGAAGTGGCTCTTCACCGACCCGGACGTGCTGATCCTGGACGAGCCGACGCGCGGGATCGACGTCGGGGCCAAGTTCGAGATCTACACGATCATCAACCGGCTGGTGGCCGCCGGCAAAGCGGTGATCGTCATCTCCAGCGAGCTGCCGGAGCTGCTCGGAATGTGTGACCGCATCTACACCCTCGCCGCGGGCCGGATCACCGGTGAGAAGCCGGTGAGCGAGGCAACCCAGGAGAGCCTCATGGAGCTGATGACAAAGGACAAGGAGCTCGTCGGATGACCAGCATCAAAACCCCTTCGACGGAGCGCCCGACACCGTCGGACACCGCGCCGGCCGCCGCTCTGCACACGGGGACGAGCGACCTGCGGGCCCTGGTGCTGAACAACCTCCGGCAGAGCGGGATCTACGTCGCCCTGGTCGTCATCCTGGCGCTCTTCGCGGTACTGACCGACGGGGTGTCACTGAGCCCCGGCAACATCACCAACATCGTCCTGCAGTACTCGTACATCCTGGTCCTCGCGATCGGCATGGTCATCCTGATCATCGGCGGGCACATCGACCTGTCAGTGGGTTCGGTGGTCGCGCTGACCGGCGCGGTGTCCGCAGTCCTCGTGATCCAGCAGGGCCACCCGTGGTGGTTGGGTGTCCTCGCGGCGCTGGCCGTCGGCATCGCGGTCGGCGCGTGGCACGGCTTCTGGGTGGCGTACGCCGGCATCCCGGCGTTCATCGTGACCCTGGCCGGCATGCTGCTGTTCCGGGGTCTCACCCTGCGGGTGCTCGACAACATCTCGCTGTCGCCGTTCCCGTCCGAGTACCAGAAGG
The DNA here is from genome assembly GCF_050942905.1 of Micromonospora sp. CA-246542. NCBI lineage: Bacteria > Bacillati > Actinomycetota > Actinomycetes > Micromonosporales > Micromonosporaceae > Micromonospora > Micromonospora sp. CA-246542. Next base: position 2,219,159 of record NZ_CP192040.1, read on the forward strand.
TGGCGGCGGGCTTCCTCAACGGCCTGCTCGGCGGTAACGGCTTCGACGCCTTCACGTTGTTGATCGGCGCGATCGCCGTGGCCGGGTACGCGGTGAGCGGCTTCCGCACCCGCCTGGCGCGCATCCGCTACCAGCAGCCGGTCGAGTCGTTCCCGCTGTTCGTGGCCCGGGTCGTCCTGGTGGGCGCGGTCATCATGTACTTCGCCTGGCAGCTGGCCCACGCCCGGGGCCTGCCGATCGTGCTGATCATCCTGGCGGCGCTGGTGCTGGTCTACGGTCTGCTCACCCGGCGGACGGTCTTCGGCCGTCAGGTCTACGCGATCGGCGGCAACCTCTCGGCGGCGGCGCTGTCGGGCGTGAAGGTCCGCACCGTCAACTTCTGGATGTTCGTCAACATGGGCTTCCTCGCGGCCGTGGCGGGCGTCATCTACTCGTCGCGGTCCAACGGCGCGCAGCCCGCGGCCGGCAACATGTTCGAGCTGGACGCGATCGCGGCGGCCTTCATCGGCGGCGCGGCGGTCACCGGCGGTGTGGGCACCGTGGTCGGCGCGATGGTCGGTGGTCTGATCATGGCGGTGATGAGCAACGGCATGCAGCTGATGGGCGTCGACCAGTCGACGCAGTCGGTGGTGAAGGGGCTCGTCCTGCTCGTCGCCGTCGCGTTCGACGTCTACAACAAGCGCCGCGCGGCCGGCACCCGCTGACGCCCTGACCGCACGCACGTGTGCCCCTGCCCATCTCGAGGGCGGGGGCACACGTCGCTCGGTCGCCGAACCCCGTCACAGACTGGGCTGTGAGCCCACGCGGTCAGGTCATCGCCGGCGCCGTGCACCCCGCCGTCTGGCACCATGCTGCTGACTGGTCGTAGTTTCGTCGGCGATGGACTCGCCCGCCGGGCTGCCGATCGACCGGCTGTTCGCCTGCCCCGCCCATTGGCCCTCGGGGTAGAACTGGACGCTCGGAAATGTGTCGGCCATGTGCTGCTGCCGGGCGTGATACGCCTGCCACGCCATCGCGTGCTCGCCAAAGCCCGCATCACTCAGGATGTTCATGGCCTCCTGTGCTACCTGCGCATTCCTCGCGGTGGTGGAGAAGTGTTGCGCGCCGTGCGGGTTGGAGTCGGTGTAGACCCCGCCGCTGAGTGTGTTCGCCAGCCTGTCGACTGTTGGCTGAGGTAGATCGTTCTGGGTGGGCGTCGTCTGCCAGCCCAGGTCGGACACCCCGCGCACATCGCGCTCGTTCGTGTACAGGAGGACATTGGCATCAGATGACATCAGGTGGACATCGTCGAGGCTCCGGACCGCCGCTTGGCGCGCCTGGTCGAACTCCGGATGCTGCACACCACGCGTTCTCGCCTCATCGATCGCCCCGGTGGCGATCCGGTTTATGTTCAGAAAAGTATTGATAGAGTTGATCGCCTCCGTCGACTGCGCCGCTTGCAGGGTCACGATGTTCTCGTTGTACGGTGAGTCGCCTTGGTGAGAGTTCCACCGCTCCCCAGCCATGTTGAGTAAGCGGACGGACGTCTCCATCGCAGAGGCCGCCCGCTCGATTCCTGCGACGCTCTCCCTCAACCTTGCCGCGGCGTCGTTCAATAGATCGTTGCTGAGGTCGGTGCGCTCCAGGATTTGCGTGGCGTCTTCCGGAAGGCGTCTGACGTTGTTGAACTCGGCAATGGCCTGCTGGCTGAGGTTTACGGCCATGGCCAGCTGTCGGGTCACGTCTATGTTCTCCCAGAGAGCGACCATTGTGTCTCGTGGGCTGACGTCGGGATTGCGATTCCGGGTGTCGACGACACTTCCCTGCCCGTCGTACTGGAACCAGCTCTGGTTGTACTCTTCCCACGGTGCCGCCACTGGTAGACCTCCCGGATAGGTGTCCTGATCGATACCGAGGTACTACGGGATGGCCCGGCGACGGTTCAACCGGCTCTTGGACAACTTTGGGCCTGTTTGCCGCACGTCACGGCATTGTCGGGCAGGCGCTGGTCACGGCGGTGCTGAGGTACGGAGAATCCCGCTGCACCGCGAACGGTGCAGCGGGATCAGACCGTCAGTGGCAGTTGCCGGTGCCGCTGTCGGCGTAGGTCTGGCCGGCGACCGGCACGAACTGCCAGTCGTAGCTGCCGGAGTGCAGGGTGAACTTCAGGACCCCCCAGGCGGAGCTGTTGCGCGCCTCGCTGTTGGGCTGGATGGTGCCGAAGCCGTAGTGGTCCGCACCGCCCATGCCGGCGACGAAGCTGCGCATGCCCCGGCTGGCGTCGTAGCTGCCGGACGGGTTCATCGGGCCGAACCGCTCGTAGACGTGGTTGTGGCCCCACACCACGACGTCGGCGTTGTAGTCGTAGAGCGCCTGGTACAGCGGGCGCGTCGACGTGGACGGCGCGTGGTCGGAGCTGGACGTGAAGAGCGGGTGGTGCCAGTACGCGATCGTGCACGGCTTGCCGCTGGCCGCGAGGTCGGCACGCAGCCACTGCTCCTGGGCGGAGCCGGCCGACATGCTGATGTTCGAGTTCAGCGACACGACGTGCCAGTTGCCGAGGTCGTAGGAGTAGTAGCCCCGGCCGCTCGGGCCGGCGGTCGTACCGAAGTAGTTGTAGTAGCCGGTGGCGCCCGACGTGTTGTAGTCGTGGTTGCCCGGCGACGGGCGGGTGCGGCTCTTGTGCCGGCCCCAGGTGGGCTCGTAGTAGCTGGCGAACTGCGACGCGGTGCCGCTGTCGTAGACGTTGTCGCCGGTCGTGAAGACGGTGCCGGAGATGTTGTCGAGTAGCGCGGCGGTGGCCGTGTCGCCGGAGCCGGAGGTGGCGATGTCGCCGGCGCCGACGAGGACCGGGTCACCGGACGGCGGCGTCGTGGTCCCGGTCGTGACGACCAGTTGCGGTGCGTCGCCGCCACTCTCGCGGGTGTCGTAGTACGCGCCGTCGCCGCTGGTCGAGGTGGCGCCGAAGCTGTACGTGCCGTTGCCGGTGACCGCGGAGGTGACGTCGACCTCGTACCAGGTGTTGCCGGAGACCGCGCCGAGCGAGGAGAGGGTGGCCCCGTCGATGGCCGGCTGGTTGTTCCAGGTGGTGCCGGTCTCCGACCAGGTCGTGCTGGACATCCTTCGGAACGTGCCACCGGCGTCGCTGCCGCTGTTGCCGCTGATCGTGCGCAACCGCAGCTTGGCGCTGGTCACTGTGCCACTGACGCCGCTCACCGTGAAGCGCAGGAACATGCGCCGCGCGGGCGAGTTGTCGACCACGACCTGCGTGGACGTGCCGTAGTTGGTGGATGCCGTGTCGCTCTGGACGTAGGTGTCGGCGACCGGCGTGAATGTCACGCTCGCTGCGGAGGCCGTGCCCGAGCCGGTCAGGACGACGGCGGCGGTGGCGGCGACGAGCACCGCGACCGTACCGACCGTCACCGGTGGGCGGGCGATTCGAATGTCCATCCAGGACCCCTTCGTTGCGGGTGTTGAGCGCAAGGAACGTAGGAAGGTCGATGAACCGGCGCACTGCCGCCAGATGAACAGTACGCTCAGACAGTGAAACATCTCGATGTTTGCTGGATGTTCACCCATCGCACGCCTGCCCGCAGCCCGTGCTCTCTTGTGGCCCTTCGCGCCGGATCGTCACGATGGCTGACCGTCGCCCACCGATGTCCAGGAGATGCGCGTGTACCTGTCGACCGTCTCCCGTCCGGTCTCCGACCCACCCGGGCCGCGCCGCCGCCGGCTCGCCCTGGTCAGCGGCAACGTGGTCGCGCTCGGCACGGTCAGCCTGATCACCGACGTCTCGGCCGAGATGGTGGCCGCCGTCCTGCCGCTCTACCTGGTGCTGGGCCTGCAACTCAGCCCGGTGGCCTTCGGTGTGCTCGACGGCGTCCACACCGGCGCGACCGCGCTGCTGCGGGTCGTCGGCGGCTTCGTGGCCGACCGGTTCCGGAGGCGCAAGCTCGTCGCCGGTGTCGGTTACGCGCTCTCGGCGGTCGCCAAGCTCGGCCTGTTGCTCGCCGGCCGGTCGGTCCCCGCCATCGGCGCGGTCATCGCCGTCGACCGGCTCGGCAAGGGCGTGCGCAGCGCGCCCCGGGACGCGCTGATCACGCTCTCCACCCCGCCCGAGGCGCTGGGTCGGGCGTTCGGGGTGCACCGGGCCATGGACAGCGTCGGCGCGTTCCTCGGGCCGCTCGCCGCGTTCGCCGTCCTGCTGGCCGTCGGGCAGTCGTACGACGCGGTCTTCGTCACCAGCTTCTGCGTCGCCGCGCTGGCGGTCGTCGTGCTCGTGCTGTTCGTCCGGGAGCGCCCGAGCGGCGAGCCCGCCGACGCGCCGGACGAGCCCCGGGTCGCCGTCGCCGAGGCGTGGGGCCTGCTGCGCAGCCGGCCGGCCCGCCGGCTGCTGCTGGCCGCGACGATGCTCGGCCTGGCCACCATCGGCGACGGCTTCGTCTACCTGGTGCTGCAACGCCGCGAGGACCTCGGCCTGCGGTGGTTTCCCCTGCTGGCGGTGGGCACCAGCCTCGCGTACCTGCTGCTCGCCGCCCCGCTCGGTGTCCTGGCCGACCGGGTCGGGAGGCTGCCGGTCGTGGTGGGCGGCTACGTCGCCCTCGGCGTGACCTACCTGCTGCTGGCCGGACCGTTGCACGGCTGGCCGGCGCTCGTGCTCACGCTGGCGCTCTACGGCGCGTTCTACGCGGCCACCGACGGCGTGCTCATCGCGCTCGCCGGACCGGTGCTGCCACCGCGGCTGCGGACCACCGGGATCGCGCTGGTCCAGACGGGGCAGGCGCTCGCGTACCTCGTCTCCTCGGTCCTGTTCGGTCTGGCCTGGCAGGCCTGGGGCCCGCGGACGGCGGTCCTCGCGGCGGCCGTGGCCGTCGCCGGTGTCCTGGTGGTCACCGTGCTCCTGCTGGCTTCCCCGTCCCGTCTGATCCCTCGGAAGGTGTCCTCGTGACCGCGATGTCGACCCGGGCCAAGCTCGGTGTGGTGGCCGCCTCGGCGGTGCTGTTGGCCAGCGGGGCCGTGGGCTACGCGGCCATCGCCGCCGAGCCGCCCCGGACCCTGCCAGCGGCCGCCGCCGGGAACCAGGCGGTCACGCTGACGCCGGGCCCGCGCCTGCTGGCCGTCACCGACCGGTACGTCTCCAGCGTCACCACCGCCGACCCCGCCGGGCCGCGTACCGTCTCGGGTCTGGAATGCCTGCGGGTGTACGCGGCGGGCGGCACCGGCGTCTGCCTGAAGCCTGCGACCGCGTGGTCGTACCAGGTGGTGGTGCTCGACGCGGCATTGAACCAGAAGCGGACGCTGAGCGTGCCGGGCCTGCCCAACCGTGCCCGGGTCTCGGCGTCGGGCCGGATGGTCTCCTGGACGACGTTCGTCGGTGGCGACTCCTACACGGCAAGCGGCTTCTCCACCCGCACCGGCATCCTCGACACGGTCACCGGGGCCACCGTTCCGTCGCTGGAGGGGTTCGCCGTCACGCGGGACGGCCGCGCCTACCGCAGCGCGGACGTCAACTACTGGGGCGTCACCTTCACCGCCGACGACAACCGGTTCTACGCGACGATGTCGACCGGCGGCAAGCGCTACCTGGTACGCGGCGACGTGGCCGCCCGGACCGTGGAGACGCTGCGGGAGAACGTCGAGTGCCCTTCGCTGTCGCCCGACGGCACCCGGCTCGCCTTCAAGCAGGCGATCGACGCCGACCCCGGGAAGGGCTGGCGGCTGTCCGTGCTCGACCTGGCCTCGGGGCGGATCACCGCGACGGCGGAGACCGCCAGCGTGGACGACCAGGCGGCCTGGCTCGACGACGCGACACTGGCCTACACGCTGCGTCAGAGCGACGGCCGGCCCGACGTGTTCGGCGTCCCCGCCGACGGCTCCGGCACGCCGAAACTGCTGATCCCCAACGCCGAGTCGCCGTCGCCGCTGACCTGACGACCCGGCCGTGGGGCGCGACACCTGACGGCCTTGACGCGGCCAACGTCCCGTCATGTCGGCTTCCGCGCCACAGCCTTCACCGTTCATCGACGGCCCCGAGGGTATGGACCATGACAAGGCTGAGCCGTCGCATATTCGTCCTCGGTGGACTTGCCGCCGCCGGCGCCGCGGTCACCCCCGCACAGGGTGCCAGCGCCGCGGTGCCGTACCCCTTCAAACTCGGTGTGGCCTCCGGCGATCCGGACCCCGACAGCGTGGTCCTGTGGACCAGGCTGGCACCGTCACCGCTCAACGCCGACGGGCAGGGCGGGATGGCCAACGCCGACGTGACGGTCGAGTGGCAGGTGTCCACTACCGACCGCTTCTCGTCGCTGGTCGCCTCCGGCTCGGTGGTCGCCCGGTACGCCGACGCCCACTCGGTGCACGTCGTCGCGGGTGGACTCGCGGCCGACTCCGACTACTACTACCGATTCCGGGCCCAGGGCCAGATCTCCCCGGTGGGGCGTACCCGGACCGCACCCGCGGCGGGCACGTTCGGCCGCGACCTGGTCATGGCGTTCGCCTCGTGCGCGCACTACGAAGCCGGCTACTACACGGCGTACCGGCGGATGGCCGAGGAGAACCCGGGGCTGATCCTGCACCTGGGCGACTACATCTACGAGGGCGGCGTCAACACCTCGGCGGTGCGCCAGCACGTGGGCGCGGAGATCGTGTCGCTGGCCGACTACCGCCGCCGGTACGCCCTCTACAAGTCCGACCCGGACCTGCAGGCGGCGCACGCGGCGGCGCCCTGGCTGGTGGTTCCGGACGACCACGAGGTGGAGAACAACTACGCGAACATGGTCCGCGCCGACAGCAGCCCCACACTGACCGCCGCCCAGTGGACCGCTCGGCGTACCGCCGCCTACCGCGCCTACTACGAGAACATGCCGCTGCGACCGGCCTCCGCGCCGAGCGGCAACAGCATCCCGCTGTACCGCCGCATCCGCTGGGGGCAGCTCGCCACCTTCCACATGCTCGACACCCGGCAGTTCCGCGACGACCAGGCGTGCGGCGACGGCTGGAAGGTCTGCGCGGACGCCGACCTGGCCTCCCGGTCGCTGACCGGCGCGACCCAGGAGGCGTGGCTGCTCGACGGGCTGGCCCAGCACTACGGCACCTGGGACATCCTCGGCCAGCAGGTGTTCTTCGCCCGCCAGTTCGAGGCGAGCGGGGCGGCGAACATGGACGCCTGGGACGGCTACCGGGCCTCGCGCAGCCGCATCCAGACCGGCTGGCAGCAGCGCGGCGTGCGCAACCCGCTCGTCCTCACCGGCGACGTGCACAAGTCGTGGGCCAACGAGCTGAAGGCCGACTACGCCAACCCGTCGTCCGCCACGATCGGCACCGAGCTGGTCTGCACCTCGATCACCTCGACCGGCAACGGCACCGGCAGCACCACCATCCCGAACGCGGCGACCAACCCGCACCTGAAGTTCTACTCCGACCGGCGCGGCTACGTCCGTACGACGATCAGCCGCAGCCAGGTCCGCGCGGACTTCCGCGCGGTGAACACGGTGACCGAGCACGGCGCGGCGGCGTCGACGGTGCGCTCGTTCGTCATCCTCGACGGCCAGCCCGGCCTGCAGGCCGGGTAGAAGGAGCACACCGATGACCGCACTCACGACACTGCTCACCGCGTCCCTGCTGCTGCCGACCGCCGTGGCGCCCGCTCCAACCGCCATGACCGCCGACGCGATCACCTGGACCACCGCCAACAGCGTGGCGACCGGCGACCAGGACCTGCCCGCCATCGCCATGAACCGCGCCGGGCAGGTCGCGGTGGCCTGGGAGGACGACCGGGACAGCACCGCGCCCGAGGACGACACCCACAGCGAGATCTACCTGCGCCTGTTCCGCGACGGCACGCCCGGCTACGAGCTGAAGCTCTCGACCGGCGGCACCAGCGGGGCCGCCTGGCGACACATCAGCCCCGACGTGGGGCTCGACGACCGGGGCAACGCCGTGGTCGTCTGGGCCGCCGACGGTGACGGCAACGGCGTCTACAACATCCAGTACCGGGTGGTGTCGCCGGCCGGCGCGATCCTCGGTTCCGGGCAGGCCAACGCCAGCGACGCCGGCCAGCAGATCTGGCCGAAGGTGGCCGTCGACCCGGACGGAGCGCCCACCAGCGCGGCCGTCGGCTTCACCGTCGTCTGGGAGGACGTGCAGGGCACCGCGCCGGCGACCGTCAAGGCCGCCGGCTTCACCGGCCCCACCACCAAGGGGTACGAGGTGACGGCCTCGCAGACGACCGGCAGCCACCACCGCCCCGACGTGGCGGTGTCCGCCTCCGGCGAGGCGCTGGTGGTCTGGGACGAGGACGCCGACGCGAACGGGTCGTACAACATCGGTCTGACCCGGTTGGCCCGCGCGAACGGCGCGGTGGTGCTGTCCCGGCGCACGGCCAACGCGCAGAGCGGCGGGCAGCAGCGGCGGGCCTCGGTCGCGTCGACCTACTCCGGTGACTTCGCCGTCGGTTGGGAGTCGGACCACACCGGCACGAAGGGCGTCTGGGCCCGCTCGTTCACCGCGTCCGGCGCGGCCCGCCACGACGAGGTCCAGGTGTCCACCGGGACCGGGGCGGTCGCCCCCGGCGTCGGCGTCGACGACGAGGACAACGTCGTGGTGGGCTGGACGGTGTCCGGCGCCAACCCGGACGTCTGGGCGCGTGGCCTCAACCCGGACGGCAGCACCACGGGTCGGCTGGCGGCGCAGGCGTTGAGCCAGACGACGACCGGTCGCCAGGAAGACCTGGCCATCGCCGCGTCCCCGTGGGGCGAGGTGAGCCTCTGCTACACCGACGACAACGACGGCAACGGCTTCGACCAGGTGCTCCTCGGTCTCGGGGCGACGAACTCCACCTGGCTGATGACCGCGGAGGAGTTGCGCCAGCGCAAGGCGCGGGCGGGCGTCCCGACCCACTGAGCCGGGCGGTGCGCCGGGCGTCATCCGCAGGACGGTCGGGTTCGGTGAAGTCGCGGTGTCCCGCTACCGGGGACACCGCGACTTCCACGAAACCGGGTGGATCACGCCGTGGCCGGTGTGCCAAAGAGCAGGTCCAGCTGGGCGTCCAGGGCGTCCAGCGCCTGCTCGGCGGTGTACTGCCCACCCAGCAGGTAGACGCCGAGCCCCTCCATCAGCGCCAGCAGGCCGGCCGCGGCGGCCACGTCGTTGGTGGGCAGGACGCTGGCGATGAAGGCGGTGAGCTGCGCGGTGCCCTCGCGCAGGCCGGTCGCGGCCGTCGGGCGCACCGCCGTGTAGGCGAGGAACGCGAGCGCCACCCGACCGTCGTCGCGGGTGTGCGCGTCGAGCGGCAGGAGCGCGGCGATGATCGTACGCAGCAGCAGCCGGGGGGCGGGGGCCTCGCCGAGCCGCGCCACCGCCTCGGTGACCCGGATCTGGCTGCGTTCGCGGACCACGCTCAACGCGAACGCCATCATCTCGTCCTTGGTGCGGAAGTAGTGCTGGACCATGCCGGCGGACACGCCCGCCTCGGTGGCGACGTGACGGAGGCTGACCGCCTCCAGGCCCTGATCCGCCGCGACCCGCATCAACGCGTCCGCGATGAGGGTGCGTCGCTGCTGGTGATCCACCTTCTTCGGCATGGCCTCGATCGTTTCACAGCGGGTGGCCGGGAGCCGCCGTCGCGCGGCGGTCGGTCTCCGGCGCGGGCGTGCCCCGGGCGCTGCGCAGCAGGCCGTCGGGGTCGTCGGCGTACAGTCGCAGCTCGTCCATCGGCGCGGACCGACCGCGGGGCAGGTCGAAGGTGGTCGGCCGACGCAGCAGTACGTCGATGCTCGTCTGGCTGCCGACCGAGACGTGCAGGATCTGGCGCGCACCCTCCTTCTCGACCTGGATGGACCTGCTCGATGGCAGGGAGCGGTGACGCTTGCGCAGCGCGGCCACGTCCGACCACGGGATCCAGATGTCGATGCCGGAGCTGTTGCGTACCCGCAGCCCGGTGTCGGCGACGATGTGCGGGTGGATGGTCATGCTCGCCCAGAGGCCCACCATCCAGAGCAGACCCCAGATGCCGAGGCCGAGCACGATCCAGCGGGCCGGCCGCCAGGGGACCACGTGGCTGACGATCAGGTCGAAGATCGGGATCTCGACGGCCGACAGGGCGATGAAGATCCCGAGGATCGGCTTGACCACGCCGAGATAGCCGAACGGCTCGTCGCCCGGCCCGAGTGGCAGGGGACGGCGGCGCGCCCACAGGTAGAGGCTGCGCCACATCGCCGCCTCGGTCACGACCGCCCGGCGCAGCAGCGGCCCCACGGCCGCCCTGGTCGGCGTCCTCGTCTCGGTCATCGTCGTCCTCGGGATCAGGTGGTGGTCAGTGGACGGTCACGGCGCCCGCGCCACCGTCGACGGTGACGAGTTGACCCGTGGTGATCGTTCGGGTGGCGTCCGGCACGCAGATGACGGCGGGTATGCCGTACTCCCGCGCCACCGTGGGACCGTGCGCCATGATCGCGCCCGTCTCGCTGACCAGGGCGGCGGCGGTGAGGAACAGCGGGGTCCAGCCGGGGTCCGTGGTCGCGGTGACCAGGACGTCACCGGGCTCGACGTGGGCGGTGGCCGGGTCGTGCACGACGCGGGCCGGGCCGGTGACCCGACCCGCGGACGCTCCCACGCCGACGAGCGTCCCGTCGCCGCCGTGCGCCCGGGGCAGGACGGTCTCGACATCGGTGCCGTCGGACAGCAGCGCCACCGGCACCGACCGGCGCCGCAGCTCGCGGCGGTGCGCGGCCCGTCGGGAGGTGACGACGCCGCGATGGTCGACACCCTCGTGTACGGCGGCGCGTACCTCGTCGATGGTCAGGAACATGATGTCGTCGGGGTGGCCCAGCAGCCCGGCGTCGGTCAGGTCGGCCCCGATCAGCAGTAACTGTCGACGGGTCTCCCGCAGTGGGTACAGCCCGGCGAACTTGCCGGCCTCGCGCAGGCCCGCCAGCGAGCGGGCGCGGCCCAGCAGGAAACCGGCGATCCGGCCGCGTACCGGTCGCTGTCGGCGGGCCCGCGCGACGAGGTCTCTCAGCGCCGCCTCCGCCGTCGCGGCGGCCCGGCGGAAGCGCTGGTCGGGACCCTGCTCCGGGTCGGTGACGCGGAGGTAGTTGGCGAGCGCGGCGAAGACCGGTGTGGGGTCCTCGGCCCAGCGCGGCACCCCGAGGTCGACCTCGGCCGCACCGCGATGCCCGTACGTGTCCAGGAAGTCCGCCATGCCGATGTCGGGCAGCGCTCCGCGCAGGTGGCGGCCGGCCAACTCGTCCGGTGGTGTGTCGAGCAGCAGTCGCCGGTGCTCACCCACGCCCTGGGCGAGTCGCCACAGCGCCAGGTCCATCTCGATGGTGACGTTGTGTGGCATCCCGCCGAGCACGGAGTGGATCTCGTCCGGACCGGCGATGCCCTTGAGCAGCAGAGACGGCAGCGCCGTGGCGAGCATGCCGGCGACGATCGGCCACATGATGGCGCCGCTGTGATCCGTGTCGTCGCGCGCCTCGACGAAGCGCAGTCGCTCGGCCGTGGTCCGCAGGTCGTCGGGGGCCACCGAGCGGGCTCGGAGCTGATCGACCGCCTCGAACATCCGGATGCGTGCCGTGTCCGGGCGGGCCAGGGCGCGCACGATTCCCACCGCCGCCCGGCCGGCGGTCCGTAGTGACGCCGCCCGCTGCGCCGCGCCGGTCCCGCCGCTGGTCGGGGCGAATCGCGGATCGGCCAGGACGTGCCGCATCACGGCCTGTGCCCGGGGGCCGAAGTCGACGGCCATGAGCTTGACCAGTCGTTTCCGGGACGATTTGCTCCGGGCCAGGTCGGTCAGGTCGCCGTAGAGGCGGCCGCCGATGTCGACGATCTCCACCCGGACGCCGAGAGCCGCGAGCATCGCGGTGATCTGTGCCCGCAGGGACGCCATGCCCATCGGGGTGACCGGTCGCAGCATGCCCTGGACGTGCCCGAACTCCAGATAGACGCGGGGGAGGGGCTTGCCGGTGGCCGGCGGCAGGGGAAACAGGCTGGTGATCGGGCGTGACTGCAGCAACCACAGGACGTCGTCCGCGTCGATCGCCCACTCGACGTCCTGGGGGCAGCCGAAGTGCCCGGCCAGCCGCTCGCCGGCCGCCCGCAGCCTCTCCAGCTGCGCGGACGTCAGGCACCCGGTGTCGTCGTGCGTGACGCCGTCGAGGACGTAGTGGTCCACGGCGGTCGCGCCGTCCACCACGGCGGTGCCGAGTCCCGGCGCGGCGTCGACCACCATCTCGTCACGCCGACCGGTCAGCGGGTTGGCGGTGTGCAGGACCCCCGCCGCTGCGGGCGTGACCATGCGTTGCACGACGACGGCCATCGCCAGCTCGTGCTGGTCGATGTCGTGGGCCTCGCGGTACGCGGTCGCGCGGTCGCTGTGCAGGGAGTCCCAGCACTTCTCGACCGCGGCGACCAGTTCCGCCGCGCCGGTGACGCCCAGGACGGTGTCCTGCTGCCCGGCGAAGCTGGCGTGCGGCAGATCCTCGGCGGTGGCGCTGGAGCGTACGGCCACCGGGCCGGCCCCGAGCCGCTCGTACGCCAAGATGATCTCCGCCACCGGTACGACGCCGTGTCGGTGGGCCTCGGTGGTGACGCAGAACCCCTCGGGGACGCGTTCGCCGTGCCGGATCAGCGCGCCCAGCCCGGCTGCCTTCCCGCCGACCAGGTCACTCATCTCGGCGGTCACCTCGGACAGCGGAAGCACGTACACCCCGACCCCCATTTGCAATACGACTGCATTGCATCCACCGTAGCGCGTTTACGATGCGACTGCAACGCATCGCCGGTGGCCGAGGATTGCCGACGTCTGCCATGCTCGGGCCGGTGACGACCGGCCGCCCCACCAGAGCCCGCACCCATCGCCGCCCCCGCCGGCGAATCCTCGTCATCCTGCTCGCGCTCGTCGCGGCGGCGGCTGTCGCCGGCGTCGCCGTGGTGGTCGTGCCGATGCTGCGACCGGCCGGTCCACGCCCGCTCTTCCAGATGCCCGTCACCTGCGGGGAAACGTGGCAGCTCAGCACCTACCCCGGCCACGACGACTACGACGTCGACTTCTTTCCCATCGAGGGCGAGTCGTGGGGGCGTCCCGTCCTCGCCTCCTACGGCGGCACCGTCACGGTGGCCGGCATCAACGGCTCGCTGGGTGGTCGTACGCCGGAGAACCCGGAAGGTCCGCGCGGACGCGGCGGTGGCTACTGGGTGAAGATCGACCACGGCGGCACCTGGGAGACGCAGTACCTGCACCTACTCGAACCGCCGCTGGTCGAGGTCGGTCAGAAGGTCACCCAGGGCGAGCAGATCGGTCGACTCGGCAGCACCGGCAACTCGGGCGCTCCGCACCTGCACTACGAGCAGCGCCGAGGTTGGGACAAGGTGGAGACCCACTTCGACGGCACGCCGTCGGGCATCACGACCGACGACCGCGAACAGATTCTCCGCCGGGTGAGCAACAATTGTCCGGCCGTCTCCTGAGGACTGCGGTTTGCCCGCCCCCGCTCGGGGCACTGAAGAGGGCGACCGCGCAAACGCAGGGGAGGAGCTGGCGATGACCAAGGGCGATGTCGACACCTACCAGGAGAACGGGCAGTGGAAGAACCGCCCGGAGGGCAACGACCGGGCCAGCAGCACGCATGACACCAAGGCCGACGCGCAGGAACGGGGCCGCGAGATGGCGGCCGACCGGGGCGTCGAGCACGTGATCAAGAAGCAGGACGGCACGATCGGGGAGAAGAACACCTACCCGCGCAGCCGCGACCCCCGCGACATCGCGGGCTGATCACCCCACTGCCTGCGGACCGGCCCCCTCGGTGTGACCGAGTGGGGCCGGTCCGCTTCCGCATGGGCTTCGCCGGCTTCCGCGTACCCGAGGTATTGGGGGCTTTTGGGTTATAGAGTCCCTTTTGGGATTGGAGTGACCAGCGGAGGGTGGACGTGGCGTTTCCAGGACGATGCCGTCCGATGGGCACCCTGGCTCTCGTGGCCGCCGTGACCGCGGGGGCGCTGACGCTCACACCGCTACCAGCGTCGGCCGTCGGGTCCGTCCTGTTCGACCAGCCCTTTCACAACAACACCGCGAACGGCATCGGCCCGGTGGCGGTGCCGGGCGTGCCCACCGCCGGCGCGACCAATGCCGCCTGCCTCAGCGCGGCCGGCAACACGACCACCGGGCCGCTACTGAGCTGCACCACCTCCACCGACCCACAGGGCGCGGGCAAGCTGCGCCTCACCCCCGCCACCGTCAACCGCCAGGGCGGGGTGTTCGGCGCCGTCAGCGTTCCCACCTCGCAGGGTCTGCACCTCACCTTCAACACCTACCAGTACGGCGGCTCCAACCCGGGCGCGGACGGGCTCGCCTTCGCGCTGGCCGCGGTCGATCCCGCCAACCCACGATCCCCGGCGACCCTCGGTCAGACGGGCGGTTCGCTGGGCTACTCGGCGGCGTTCAACGGCGTGTCGGCGGGTCTTTCCAACGGCTACCTGGGCATCGGGCTGGACGTCTTCGGCAACTTCAGCAGCAGCACCTACCAGGGCACCGGCTGCACCAACCCGCCCTACATCTCCACCACCGGCGGGAAGGTCCCCGGGCAGGTAGTGGTCCGCGGTCCGGGCCGTAACGGCGTCGGCTACTGCGCGATCAACAGCAGCGCCGGCAGCACCTCGACCCCCGCCCTGGCGCTGCGGGCCAGCACCCGGGCGGCGTCCGTGGTGCCGGTCGAGGTCGTCATCAACACCACCGGCTCGCCGTACACCACCGACAGCGGGATCACCACTCCCGCCGGTCAGTACCGGATCCGCTTCACCCCGGTCGGCGGTTCCGCGCAGACCCTTCAGGGCGCGCTGCCGGTCGTGCCATCGAACCTGTACCCGTCGCCGACCTGGCTGAACGCCGACGGCTACCCCCGGCAACTCGCCTTCGGCTGGGTGGGCTCGACCGGCTCGGTCACCGACTTCCACGAGATCGACGAGGCCCGGGCGGTCAGCTTCAACCCGGTGCCGGACCTGAACGTCTCGCAGACCAGCGCGGTCGGCCCCACCCCGCAGCCCGGTGACCCGGTCACCTACTCGATTATCGCGGGGGTCGACGCCGGCGCCGCGGAGACGTCGCCCATCTCGGTCACCCAGACGGTGCCGACCGGCGTCACGCCGCGCGGCGCGTTCGGCACCGGCTGGGTCTGCGGCGCACCATCGGGACAGAGCATCACCTGCACCAACAGCAACGGCCCGTTCCCCGGCGGCACCTTCCTGCCGCCCATCACGGTCGTCGCCACCGTCACCGGAACCGGCGTGACACCGGCACTGATCCAGACCGCCACGGTGGCGACCTCGTCGTCGGTCGACGCGAACCCGGGCTACTCCGGCATCGCCACCGGCGTCGCGCCAGCCACCGCACCGAGCGGTGTGACCGTCACCCCCGCGCAGAGCTCGATCGCCGGGGGCATCGCCGTCACCGTCGGGGGTAGCAACCTCACCGGTGCGACCGCGATCACCATCGGTACGACCGCCGAACAGCAGGCCGGCACGTCGGTGCTGCTGGTGCCCTGCACCTCCGGTCCGGCGGCCGGCTGCTTCACCGTCAACCCCGACGGCACCCTCGGCATCTCCTCGATGCCCGCCCGGTCCAGCGCGGCGACGGTCACGGTCAGCGTCGTCACCCGAGGCGCCGCCGGGTCGGCGAACTACGTCTACGCCTCGGCGCCCGCCACGCCGGCCGCGCCCACCGCCGTCGCGGGTGTCACCAGCGCCACCGTGAGCTGGACCGCGCCGGCGAGCAACGGCAGTCCGATCACGGCGTACCTCGTCACGCCGATCCGGGACGGCGTCACGCAACCGACCCTCTCCTTCGACGCCTCCACCACAAGCCGCACACTGACCGGGCTGACCGCCGGCTCCTCGTACGCCTTCCGGGTGGCCGCGGTGAACGCGTACGGCACCAGCGCGGCCAGCCCGGCGTCGGCGGCGGTGGTGCCGTACACACTGCCGGGCGCTCCGACCATCACCTCGGTCACCGCAGGGACCACCGCCGTCAGGCTGAGTTGGACGACCCCGGCCAACGGCAGTTCGCCCATCACCGGTTACACGGTGACGCCCTACCTCAACGGAGTGGCGCAGGCCCCCCAGACCTTCAGCGGGACCGCCACGATCCAGGTCGTCACCGGGCTGACCGGCGGCGCCACCTACACCTTCCGGGTGGCCGCGATCAACGCGGCCGGTACCGGCCCTCAGTCGGCTCCCTCCGTGCCGGTGGCGGTCAATGCGCTGCCGACCCTGAACTTCGCGCCGCCGCCGCCGGGCAAGGCGTACGTGCCGTACCAGTACCAGCTCACGGTGACCGGCGGCACGAGTCCCTTCGTCTGGTCGGTCAGCTCCGGGAGCCTGCCCCCCGGCCTGAGCCTCGACCCGGTCACCGGCCTGCTCGCCGGCACACCGACGGCGTCCGGCACGTTCCCGTTCACCGTGCGGGTGACCGACTCGTTCAACCAGTCCGACACGAGGGCTGTGCAACTGGTCATCAGTCCGCTCGGCGGGCTCTCCATCAGCGTCCCGACGATCTCCTCACTCGGCACCGTGACCTCGGATGCGACAGGTGTCTCGGGTCTACTCGGCCCGGTCACCGTCACCGACGACCGTGGCCCCTTCTCCGGACGGTGGGTCAGCGTCGTCTCGACCACGAACTTCACCACCGGTTCCGGCACGCCTGAGGAGACCATTCCGAACAGCAACATCACGTACGCCTCGGGGGCAGCCCTCGCCACCACCGGTGACGGGACGTTCCTCCCGCAGCCCGGCGCCGTACTGGACACGCCGCGCACGGCCGCCGGCTGGTCCGGCCAGACCGGCGGCGCGAACTCCGCCACCTGGAATCCGACGCTTGCGGTGAGGCTGCCGAGTGGTCTGGTCGTCGGCAACTACGTGGCGGTCGTGACGCACTCGGTCATCTAGGGCCTGTTTCGTAAGAACTGGCCGGCCTGCGGCGGGCCCGGACGGCTCCACCATCGATCCTTCTCCAAGCGGCAGCCATGCCGAAGGTCCGTGAGCGCGGCGAAGGGGGAACACACGTGCCACCGGAACCTTCGCCGCAAAGCGCTGGGACGCGCGGCCCGGTGCGACCCGCCAGGTGTACCCGCGGGTGACACCTCGGTGGACACCGGCGTGGCGGGAGGAGAACGAGATCGCCGGCCGCGACCTGATGCGCGACGGTCGGCAGCTGGTCTGCGGGGGCGGGGCCGACACGGTGCTGCCCGGCCGCTCCACGGGGAACGGCCGGGCAGGGCAGTCGGCGTCGCGGCGGTCAGGCCAGCCGGGTCCGTTGCCGACGGATGAGGTACCAGCCGCCGAGCGTCACCAGGACCAGCAGGGCGACCACTCCGACCGCGTAGACCAGCCAGCTCGGGCCGGAAGCCGCCGCGACCGCCATCGGCGCGGCGACGGGCAGGACGATCGTGCCCGTCGCGGTGCGCTCGACGGTGCCGCTGGCGAATGCCGCGTGCACCTCCCAGGTGCCCGCGGGCAGCGACTGGTTGACCTCGACGCGGACCTGGCCGCTCTGGCCGGGCAGGATCGTCACGCCGTTCGTCACCTTGAACGGTCCGGCCTGCACCGCCGCCTTGCGTAGCGACAGAGTGCCGGTCATGTCCAGGGCGCGCTGGCCGGTGTTCGTGATTTTGGCGGACACCACCGGAAACTCGCCGGTTCCGGGCTCCGCGGCCAGTCCGTCGATGCGGAAGTCCGTCGGTGGCTCACCGCCGGGGCCGACGTCCAGGTAGACCCGGATACCGACCCGGTGGATCTGCGTGACGTTGCCGGCGCGCTCCTTCGAGCTGGTGACCTGTGCCCAGATCGCGGCGTACCGTTCACCCTTGGACGCCTTGCTCGGCACGGCGATCTCGACCTCGACCGGTCGCCGCTCGCCCGGGTCCAACTCCAGCCTGGCGGTCTTGAGCCGGATCCATCCGCTGAGCTCGTTGCCCGTACGCCCCTCGGGAACGGCGAAGGCGTTCTTCTCCACCGACGCCGCCCCGGAGTAGAAGTCGATCTTCTGCGGCTCGTCCGAGGTGTTCTGCACCTCGACCCGACGGTGGATCGTCGTGCCCGGCTTCAGGTGGTCCACGATGTAGACCTGGGCACGGGGATCCTGCACCCGACTCCCGGGGATGTCCAGCATGCGGATGCTGATCGCGGCCTCGTCGGCGGGATCCTGGCGCTGCTCCCGCACGGCGACGGCTGGCGCCGCCGAGACCCCGAGCGCCACGAGGGCGACCGAGGCCAGCAGCACCAGCCGGCCGAGCGGCTCAGAACACCGAATGTGTCACCGTCCCGGTGTAGACACCCTGGACGGTGCCGACCGGAATGTTCACCGACAGCGTCGGGTTCCAGGTGGCGAAGTTGTTGCCCGTACCGCCGGTGTGGCTCATCGCGGTGCGGGGCACGTTGATGATCACCTGCTGGGCCGAGGTGGGCTGCCCCGGAGTGAAGGTGCCCCCACCGGCGGTCGCCGTGGCGGGGCCGGACCAGTACAGGACGTTGATGTTCGGGATCGTCTCCCCGGAGGAGCCACCACCGGTGGTGAAGTCGGTGGAGATGACGGTGGCGGTCCAGTTGGGGGCGAGCGACCCGCGCTGGTCGAGCACGGTGACCGGGCCGAGCAGGCCGCTGACGGTCGAGCCCTCAATGCCGTGGCCGATGTTCGCCGTCGCCGGCACCGTGATCGAGAGCCCACCGGCCGCGTCGACGGTGAGGGTCACGATCGTGTCGCCGGTCGTGTCGGCGGCGGCCGGTCCGGCGAGAGCGAGGGTGGCGGCGATACCGGCCACACCCGCGAGAAGTTTCCTGCGCATCGAGTCTCCTATCTGAATCGCCCAAGGGTTGCGATTCAGACGGTAAACGCGCAAAGCAGCATAAAACGGTCAAACAATGCCGTCGTCACCCAGGCGAGGTGGTGTCAGGCCGGCACCACGTACGGGAACGCGTCGGCGCGGGCGGCCTTCGTGACGTCGGGGGTGAGTCCGGAGGTGGTGCCGGTGTTGAGGACCAGGGAGAACATCACCTCGGGCGCGTTGTCGGCCATGGTGCGACCGTTGCGGACCGCGAAGCCGTAGTTCGCGGCCGTGCCCACCGTGTACGACAGCACGTCGGGGTAGAGCGCCCGGGCGACGCTCCAGCCGTACGCCCGGGGGTCCGGCGCGGTGCCGTTCGCCGCGACGACGCCGGCGATCGCCTTGGCGATCTCCTCTCCGTCCTCGGGCAGGTCCTGCCTGGGGTGCCGGAAGTTCGCCGGATCCGAGAAGTCGGTGTCGTGCGGCCAGAACACGGGCCACATCATGGGGTGGCCGGCGCGGTTGATCTGCCGCCATCCGCCCGCGTCGGTGGCGAGCAGCGTCCGGCACCAGACGCCGATCTCGGTGCCTTCGCGCAGCAGCGGCTCGTCGTGGGAGACCTCCAGGACGATCGACTCGACGGTCGTGCCGGCGAAGCTGTTCTTCGCCTGGTCGGCCCGCCACGCCGAGCGGTCCACCTTCGCCCCGTTCTTGACCGCGCCGTTGATGGTGGCGAGTTCGTCGAGGTCGATGTAGAACGGGTCGGTGATCCGGCCCGCCCAGACCCGGACGCGCTGCCCGGTCGTCACCTCGCCGGTCCTGCCCTCGGCGATCGGGGTGCCCATGGCGGCGTCGTCCCGGGCGTCGGCGCCGGTGAGTTCGTACAGCTGGAGGGCCTGCGTGGCGTTGCCGTCCGGCTCGCCGAACGCGAACCGGTAGCTCAACTCCTCGGTGTCCGCCCCGTTGAAGTGAATCTTGAACTCGTAGCGCGCCTCGGCGTGGAAGCCGCGCTTGATGTCGGCCCTGGTCACCGAGCTGTTGACGTCCATGACGAACACCGTGGCGCGGTCGCCGTCGAAGACGTAGAGGTCGTCGATGTAGAGCTGACCTCCCTGGGCCGCGAGGGGGGTGTCGAGGTGGTGTGACATGGGCTCACTCCCGTGATGGCTATATCCGGACTAAACCGAACATAGCCGTCGCTGGGTGGTCGCCCGACCGAATCGGGTTCGGGGCACTGTCACGCACGCGAACGGGCCGTCCGAGGCTGCGCTCGGACGGCCCGTTCGCTCAGGCCGGTCTGCTTAGAAGCGGGACCACTTCTGGTTGGACGCGCCGAGGCAGTCCCACAGGTGCAGCTTGCCGCCGTTGTTGGGGTTGGCCTCCCGTACGTCGACGCACTTGTTGGCGCTGAGGTTGACCAGGTCACCCGCCCCGTTGAGCGTGAAGCGCTGGGCCGGGTTGCCGTTGCAGCTGACCAGGTTGACCTCGGTGCCGTTGGCCGTGCCGGCCCAGGCGGGGTCCATGCACTTGCCCATCGCCCGGACGGTCCCGTCGGAGGCGAAGGTCCACGCCTGCGCCGCGGTCGTGTTGCAGTCCCAGATCTGCAGCTTCGCGCCCTCGACCGGGTTGGCGCTCGGAATGTCGATGCAGCGCCCGCTCTGCGCTCCCCGGAGCCGCGTGGTGCCGGACGGCGGGTTGCCGCCGTCGGAGGTGTAGCTCGACACCCGGACGTAGTCGACGAGCATCTGCTGCGGGAACTGCGTGGAGCCGTCCGGGTAGCCGGGCCAGTTTCCGCCGACCGCCACGTTGAGGATCATGAAGAAGGGGTGGTCGTACACCCAGCGGTTGCCGCCGAGGCGGGCCGGGTCGACGCGGTGGTACTGCACCCCGTCCAGGTACCAGGTGATCGCACCCGGCTCCCAGTCGACCCGGTAGTCGTGGAAGCCGTCGGCGAGCGGGCTGCCGATGGTACGGCTGCCGGTGATGCCGCCACTGCCGGAGTAGCCGGGGCCGTGAATGGTGCCGTAGACGGTGTTGGGCTCCCGGCCGATGTTCTCCATGACGTCGATCTCGCCGGAGTCGGGCCACCCGCCGCCCGTGCCGAGCATCCAGAACGCCGGCCAGATGCCCTGACCGCGCGGGATCTTGATTCGGGCCTCGAAGCGACCGTACGTCTGGGTGAAGGTCGCCGCCGTCAGCAGCCGGGCCGAGGTGTACTCGCAACGGCCGTAGTGGCACTGGTAGTTGGCGGGGTTCTCCCGACGGGCGGTGATGACGAGGTTGCCCTGGCCGTCGTGTACGGCGTTGCTGGTGCTGTTGGTGTAGTACTGCCGCTCGTTGTTACCCCAGCCCCCGCCGCCGATGTCGAAGCGCCACTTGTTCGCATCGACGGGCGTGCCGGCCGGGGCGTTGAACTCGTCCTGCCAGGTGATCGGGCCGATGGCGGCCTCGGCGCGGTCGGACTGACCCGGGAGGGTGAGCGCGGCGAGGGTGGTGACGAGGGCGACCGCCGCGAGGAGGAGGGGGCGGCTGCGGGAGGTTGGTCGGGCTGTGAACACGGGAGGCTCCTCGGCGAGGTGGACAGCGGGGGCGGCGCGGCAGAGGAGCGCGGAGAGCGCTCTCAAGTGAAGCATGTCTATATAGCGGCCTTTCTGTCAAGAGTGTTTCCAATGCCGCGACGGTCCGTTACCGCCCGATCGCACCCCTCGATAGCGGTCGAATCGACACTTCCTATTGCCGTGGAGCGTCCACGCGGGACAGGATGGCGAGGTCCGCAGGAAACCTCCCCGTAACCTGCGTGCTGCTGGTCTCTGTCACAAGGAAGTGGGAGTCAGTCATGAGCGACGCGTCGACGGCGCTGGGTGTGCGCCTCTACCCGGATCTGGTCGAGCGGGGTGGCCTGGCCCCCGCTCTCATCGAGACCGCCGACCGCCACCGGCTCGACATCGGCCGGGTGACCGCACCCGAGCAGGGGCGTGCCCGGTTCACCTGCGCCGAGCTGCACTCCGACCAGGGCGTGGTCTGTGTCGGGCTGGGCTCGCAGGCCCGATACTTCATGATCGACGTCCGCTCCGCGGGCGAGGTGCTGGCCCGCGGCGACTGCATGGACCTGGTCCAGGTCGCCCAGGTTGCCTCGGCCTGGCGGGAGGGGGCGACCCTCGCCGAGCTGACCGCCCGGTTCGCGTTCATGGAGGAGATCACGCACCGCCCGGCGCCGGTGGCCCAGGTCGGCTAGTCAACATCGAATCCGGGGCGGCAGCGGCGGCCCGGCATCACCGTCCCGATCCAGGTAGGACGACTCCACGAAGGCGACGAGGCGTTCGGCGTCGGCCGCCGTGGACGCCAGCCCGAACGACACCCGGACCGCGCCGCCGGTCGGTAGCGCCAGCGCGTCGAGGTACTCGTCGATCGTGCCGATCTGGGCGAGCAGACGTCGCCGCAGCGTCTGCCGGGTGATCCCGAACGCCCCCTCGCCGGCACCCGGATTGCAGAAGCACCCGGTCCGCAGGGAGAAGCCCGCCGCGGCGGCCTCCCGGGCGACGAGCCGCTCGTCGACCGGCGTGCCGTCCGGACGCAGCACGTTGAACGTCACGGTCGCGCCCCGGCCCTCGCCCGTGGCCGGCCCGTACACCCGCACCAGCGGCTGGCCGGTGCGGTGCCGCAGCGCGGTCAGGCGGCCCAGCAACCACGCGGTGAGCAGGCCCACCCGGGTGTGCACGAGGTCCACGCCGATCGAGTCGAGCCACCGCAGCCCGAACTCCACGTCCGGGATGCTCAGGAAGTTGAGCGTGCCGTCCTCGAACGCCGACTCGTCGTCCATCGAGCGGTGCCAGTCACCCTGCACGCTGACCGCCCGGATGGTGCCGCCGGCGAACCACGGACGACGCAGCCGGGCCAACGCGTCACGACGAGCCAGCAGCGCGCCGACGCCGGTCGGGTAGCCGAACAGCTTGTACCAGCTCAGGCAGACGAAGTCGGGCCGGACGACGCGCAGGTCCAACCGGTTCGTGGCGGCGAACGCGGCGGCGTCCAGCAGCACGTCGTAGCCGTGCCGGTGGGCCAGTTCGACCCACTCCAGAGGATGCTGCACGCCGGAGAAGTTGCTCTGCGCCGGGTAGGCGAACAGCCCACGGCGGCCGAACCGAACCCCGCTGCCGGCGTCGAGCACCGAGACCAGGTCGGCCTCGGCGACCCGCAACTCCGGGCCGCTCAACGGCACGTACCGCACCGCCGCGCCGGCCGCCCGGGCGTACTCGCGGATGCCGTTGACCGAGTTGTGGTTGTCCCAGGTCAGCGCGAAGGGTGCGGTCGGTCCGAAGGGGTACGCCTCGCCGACCAGCCGGCACGCGCCGCTGGCGTTGGGGGTGAAGACCACCGCGTACTCGGCGGGGTCGGCGGAGAAGAAATCGAGCACCGCCCGCCGGGCCGACTCCACCAGCGAGCCGGCCGCCGCGCTGGTCGGGCTCTCCGAGTGCGGGTTGCCGTACGGGCCCGCCAGCAGCCGGTCGTGGTGCGCCCGCACCTGGGCCCGTGCGGTCACCCCGGCGCCGGCGTAGTCGAGGTAGACCTGACCGTGCCGGTCGAGGTGCGGGTACTCGGTGGCGCGCAACTCGTCGATCCGTGCAGTGTCCGCGTACCCGGGCAGGTCTGTCGGCGAGAGGGCAGGGGCGCGCTCAGGCCGCACGGCGGGCCTCCCGCCGCACCAGCACCGCCCAGGTCGCGGCGAGCGAGAGCAGCACGAACCCGCCGAGTACCAGCCAGTCGACCCAGACCGGCCGGGAGAAGCTGTCGCCGTACGTCGCAAGCAGCGGCGGGCCGAGCGGGGAGGCGCCCTCGCGCCACAGCCGTTCCACCCCGGCGGTGTGCCCCAACCCCTCGAACGCCCAGCGGTTCGACATCGCGTAGCTGAGCCACCGGCCGCCGTCCGCCATGGCCGGCACCGGCAGGATCGCCCCGACGAACAACACCTGCGGGAAGCACAGCATCGGCAGCATGAGGGTCGCCTGGGCCGCGTCCGAGACGGCCGCGGAGCAGAACAGGCCGAGCGCGAGCGCGGCCGCCGAGGAGAGCAGCAGGGTCGCGTACAGGGCCGCGAAGTCGCCGCCGCCGACCGGCGGCAGTCGGTCCATGCCGCGCAGCACCCCGAGCAGGGCCAGGTCCACCAGGGCGAGCAGCGGCAGCAGCACCGCGACCTTTGCCATCAGGTACGGCAGCAGCCGGACACCCGCCAGGCGCTCCCGGCGCAGGATCGGCAGCTCCGTGCAGATCTGGAGCAGACCGTAGGTCAGGCCGAAGAAGAAGCTGCCGAACGCGATCCAGAACAGGATCATCACGGTGACGGTCGGGCTCGGGCTCGCCGGGTCGAACGCGCCGGGGCGGAACAGCAGCGCGAACATCCCCAGCACCATCAGTGGTGAGCCGAGCAGGATCGCCAGCGTCAGCCGGTTGCGGGCGACGATCTCCGCGTTGCGCGCCGCGAGGACCCACCACTGGCGCAGCCGGCCGACCGGCCGTCCCGGACCCCTGCCGCCTGGGTCGCCCGTGGTGGCGGTCGGTCCAACGGCGCGGGACGCGGCGAAGCGCTCGGGCCAGACGGTCTGGTCGGACTCCTCGTCGAGCAGCAGGTGGACCTCCGCGAGGGACCGCAGGCCGAAGAACTCCCGGGCGGCGTCGGGCGTGCCGGCGTACGCCAACCGGCCCTCGCGGGTCAGCACGACCACCCGGTCGCAACGGTCCACGTCGGTGACCTGGTGAGTGGTGAGCACGACGGTCGCGCCGGCGTCGGCGAGCGTCCGCAGGAGGTCCACGGCGATCGCCGGGTCCAACCCGGAGGTGGGCTCGTCGAGGAAGAACACGCCGGGCCGGGTCAACAGCTCGACGGCGATGCTGGCCCGCTTGCGCTCACCGCCGCTGAGGCGGCCCACCGGCACGTCGGCCCGCTCGGTGAGCCGTAGCTCGGCGAGCACCTCGGCCACCCGGCGCGACACCTCGGCCGGACCGGTTCCCGACGGCAGCCGCAGCCGGGCCGCGTACCGCAGGGTGCGGGCCAGCGGTAGCTCGCGGTGGATGATGTCGTCCTGCGGGACGAAGCCGACCGAGCCCGGGACACCGTCTTCGTCGTACGTCACGGTGCCGGCCGTCGGTCGGCGGACCCCGGCCAGCGTCTCCAGCAGGGTGGTCTTGCCCGCGCCGCTGACCCCGATGATCGCGACCAGCTCGCCCGGCGCGACGGTCAGGGAGATGTCGTCGAGGACGCGACGTCCACCTCGGACGGTCGCCCCCAGGTCACGGGCCACGATGCCGACGCCGGTGCGCGGTGGAGACGTGGTCTGTTCGGTCGTCATGTCGAAGGTGCCCGATCCGGTCGGCGAGGTGGTGCCCCTGACATCGTGCTTCGCCGATGCTACGTCGCGCGGCGAACCGCCCCGCCCGTCGATCGCCCCGGCATGAATCGGCCGACCGGGGGAAGACCGACGCTCCACCACCTGAGGGGGAGCGGGTATGAGGGCCGTCGTCTACGTGGACGTCCGGGACGTCGCGGTACGGGAGGTGCCCGACGCGAGGATCGAGGCGTCGACGGACGCGCTCGTGCGGATCACGTCCACCGCCCTGTGCGGCACGGACCTGCACATGTACGACGGGCGCACCGGCGCCGAACCGGGGTTGGTGTTCGGCCACGAGCCGCTGGGTGTGGTGCAGGAGGTCGGCTCGGCCGTGCAGACCGTGCGTGCCGGCACCCGGGTGGTGATCCCCACGCACCTGTTCTGCGGCACCTGCGTGATGTGCTCCCGAGGGCTCTCGGCGGCCTGTCTCCGGGCGCGGGCCGAGGGGCCGGGCGCCGCCTACGGCTACGCCGGGATGGGTCCGTACCGGGGCGCCCAGGCCGACCTGCTGCGGGTGCCGTGGGCCGACGCGAACTGCGTGCCCGTGCCGGGAGAGCCGGGCGACGCGTACGAGGACGACTTCGTGCTGCTCGCCGACGCGTTCGTGACCGGGTGGCACGCGGCGGCGACCCTCGCCGAGGTGCAGGCCGGCGACACCGTGGCCGTGTTCGGCGCCGGCACCATCGGCCTACTCGGCGCGTACTCGGCGCTGCTGCGGGGCGCTCGGGTCGTCTACTGCGTCGACGGGGTGGATGCCCGGCTCGACAAGGCCGGTGAGCTCGGCGCGGTTCCGGTCGACTTCCGCCTCGGTGACCCGGTGGAGCAGATCCGCGCCGACCGCGCGCGGGCCGGTCTGCCGCTGGGCGAGGAGAAGTTGGGCGGGATCGACCGGGTCATCGACGCGGTCGGTTTCCAGGCGCGCGACCGGGAGCACCCCGACCAGGAACGCCCGGACCAGGTGATCGCCGACGCCGCCCGGCTGGTCAATCCCGCCGGTTCGATCGCCGTGGCGGGCGTCTACCCCGAGAAGGACCTGCACCCGCGGTCGGGCGCGAGCGGCCGCGAGGATCTCGTCGCGCCCTGGGGGACGCTGTTCACCAAGGGCGTCGCCGTGCGGTTCGGACGTACGCACGATCGTCGCTACACGGTGCTGCTGCGGGACATGGTCGTCGCCGGTCACGCCCGGCCCGGTGTGATCGTGACCCACCACGGCGTCCTCGACGACGCGCCGGGGCTGTACCGCAGCTTCGACCGCCGCGAGGACGGGGTGATCAAGGCGGTGCTGCGCCCCAACTGACCGATCGACCCTCCACCGACCCGGACCAACCGGCCGTCAGCCCCCTCCGCAGACGGAATCCCCGCCCGGCCCCCCGCCCCGCCCCCGCCCGCCCTCGCCCGCCCCGCCCTCGCCCCCGCCTCGCCCCCGCCCTCGCCCCCGCCCCGCCCTCGCCCCGCCCCTGCCGATCTTGCACTTTCTGTCGTCGACATGAGCGGAATGCCCGCTATGTCGCCACAGTAAGTGCAAGATCGTGGGCGATCACCCCGCGCCCCTCGTCGATCATGGAGTTGTGGTGTCGGGTTTGGAGATTGACGCGCGCTTTGTCACCCACCACAACTCCATGATCGGCGAGGGCGAGGGCGAGGGCGAGGGCGAGGGCGAGGGCGAGGGCGAGGGCGGGGCGAGGGCGAGGGCGGGGCAGGGCGGGGCGGGGCGTGTGGGGCGGGGCGTGTGGGGCGGGGCGTGTGGGGCGGCGGCCGTTGATCGCTTCGCTCGGTGGAGGCGTGGGTCACATCGCAGGGCGGGGTCGGCCGAGGCATGCTGGACGGGTCGCCGGCCTCATGGCTCGATCACCACCGTTCGATGGCACTTCGGCCGGGACGCACGGGTATCCGCGCCTGCTGGAGCGGATCGTGCCTGGTGGCGAGCCTGCTTGCGGTGATCGGCGCGGATGGGTCGTCGACTCCGGATTTGACAACGTTGCCAGGAGCGGTCCATGGTGCCATCGGCGACTCGTGGGACCGGCGTGACGGGCGAATACTCTGCTTCGTCTATATTGCCGGATTGTTACATTTTCAACACCGCCTCGCCTTGCGGATGGCCTGCTCACCGCAATACGTTGCCGTCAACAACAAAACCAAGTGAAGGTTCAACCTTCCGGAGGCAACCGATGACGTTGGCGAGGTGGTACGAGCGATGAGCGACGTGCCGATCCTCCTTGAGATGCGTTCCATCACCAAGGAGTTCCCCGGAGTCAAGGCCCTCTCCGACGTCAACCTGGTGGTTCGCGCCGGCGAGATCCATGCCATCTGTGGCGAGA
Organism: Micromonospora sp. CA-246542; assembly: GCF_050942905.1. Taxonomy (NCBI): domain Bacteria; kingdom Bacillati; phylum Actinomycetota; class Actinomycetes; order Micromonosporales; family Micromonosporaceae; genus Micromonospora; species Micromonospora sp. CA-246542. The sequence continues at coordinate 2,246,651 of NZ_CP192040.1, forward strand.
ACGGTGCGGGCAAGTCCACGCTGATGAAGGTGCTCAGCGGGGTCTACCCGTACGGCAGCTACGACGGCCAGATCGTCTACCAGGGGTCGGAGAGCAAGTTCTCCGACATCCGGGCGAGCGAGGGCGCCGGCATCGTGATCATCCACCAGGAGTTGGCGCTCATCCCCGGGATGTCGATCGCCGAGAACATCTTCCTCGGTAACGAACCGCGCAAGCGGGGCGCGATCGACTGGAAGGCCGCCAACCGGATGGCGCTGGACCTGATGGCCCGGGTCGGTCTGGAGGAGGACCCGGACACCCTGGTCAAGGACATCGGCGTCGGCAAGCAGCAGCTCGTGGAGATCGCGAAGGCGTTCGCCAAGGACGTCAAGCTGCTCATCCTGGACGAGCCGACTGCCGCGCTGAACGAGGCCGACTCCCGGCACCTGCTGGACCTGCTGCGTGGCTTCCGCTCCCGTGGCATCACCTCGATCATGATCTCGCACAAGCTGAACGAGATCGAGGCGATCGCCGACCAGATCACCATCCTCCGGGACGGCAAGACCGTGGAGACCCTCGACGTCAAGGCGGACGGGGTCGACGAGGACCGGATCGTGCGGGGCATGGTCGGCCGCGAGCTGAGCAGCCGGTTCCCGGACCACACCCCGAAGATCGGCGACGTCTTCTTCGAGGTGCGCAACTGGAACGTCCGGCACCCGATCTCCGCCGAGCGCCAGGTCTGCAAGAACGAGAGCTTCGTGGTGCGCCGCGGCGAGATCGTCGGCTTCGCCGGCCTGATGGGCGCGGGCCGCACCGAACTCGCGATGAGCGTCTTCGGCCGCTCCTACGGGGTGTACGAGTCGGGCACGGTCATCAAGGACGGCAAGGAGATCGTCCTGAAGTCGGTGGCGGACGCCATCGACCACGGCCTCGCGTACGTCAGCGAGGACCGTAAGGCGCTCGGCCTCAACCTGCTCGACGACATCAAGACGTCGACGGTGGCCGCCAAGCTGTCCAAGATCTCGCACCACGGCGTCCTGAGCGAGGTCGAGGAGTACCAGGCGGCCGAGGCGTACCGCAAGGAGTTGCGGACCAAGGCCCCGACGGTCGACGAGGGCGTCTCCAAGCTCTCGGGCGGCAACCAGCAGAAGGTTGTCCTGGCCAAGTGGATGTTCAGCGATCCGGACCTGCTGATCCTCGACGAGCCGACCCGCGGCATCGACGTGGGTGCGAAGTACGAGATCTACGGCATCATCCAGCGGCTCGCCGACCAGGGGAAGGGCGTTGTCGTCATCTCCTCGGAGCTGCCTGAGCTGATCGGGCTCTGCGACCGCATCTACACCGTCTTCGAAGGCGCCATCACGGGCGAGATCGCCCGGGCGGACGCGAACCCGGAAACCCTCATGAAGCAGATGACCTCGACGAAGAAGTTGGCCACCCGATGAGCCGTATCAGAGACCTTCAGAAGAACCTGTTTGGAGGCACGACCTCCAACGCCCGCCAGTTCGGGATGATCTTCACCCTGGTGGCGATCGTCTTGATCTTCCAGATCTGGACCAATGGGCTGACGCTGCGGTCGGACAACCTGATCGCGCTGTTCCAGCAGAACTCGTACATCCTGATCCTGGCCATCGGCATGCTCATGGTGATCGTCGCCGGGCACATCGACCTCTCGGTCGGCTCGGTCGCGGCATTCACCGGCATCCTGGTCGCCAAGTCGATGACCGAGTGGAATCTGCCCTGGCCCGCCGCCATCGTGTTCGGCCTCGCCATCGGCGCGGTGATCGGCGCCTGGCAGGGCTTCTGGGTGGCCTACATCGGGGTGCCGGCGTTCATCGTCACCCTGGCGGGGATGCTGCTCTTCCGCGGTGGCAACCAGTTCATCGGCAACGCGCAGAGCATTCCGGTGCCGGAGGGCTTCCGGGAGATCGGCTCGGGCTTCCTGCCCGAGTTCGGCCCGAACACCGGCTACAACAACGCGACGCTGCTGCTCGGTCTGGCCGCCGCGGTGGCGGTGGTGTGGCGCGAGATCCGGGCCCGCAACACCCGGCGGGCGATGGACGCCGACCCGGCGCCCCTGTGGATCTCGATCCTGCGGATGGCCGTCATGGTCGGGGTGATCGCCTTCGCGGCGCTGCGCTTCGCCAGTGGTCGCGTCGGCACCAGCTTCCCGATCTCGGGCATCATCCTCGTGGCGCTGGTCATCGCGTACTCCTTCTACACCCGCAACACGGCCGGCGGCCGGCACATCTACGCGGTGGGCGGCAACTCCCGGGCGGCCGAGCTGTCCGGCGTGAAGCTCAAGCGGGTCAACTTCTTCGTCATGATGAACATGTCCGTCCTGGCCGCGCTGGCCGGCATGATCTTCGTGGCCCGTTCGCAGGCCTCCGGGCCGCAGGACGGTAACGGCTGGGAGTTGGACGCCATCGCCGCTGTCTTCATCGGTGGCGCGGCCGTCGCCGGCGGTATCGGCACCATCAGCGGCTCCATCGTCGGTGGTCTGGTGATGGCTGTGCTCAACAACGGCCTCCAGCTCGAGGGCGTGGGCACCGACAAGGTCCAGATCATCAAGGGCCTGGTCCTGCTGCTGGCCGTCGCGATCGACGTCTACAACAAGAGCCAGGGGCGCTTCTCCATCATCGGGAGCCTGATGCGGCCGTTCCGCCGCGAGGACTCCGCACCACCCGCCTCACCGCCGGACGCGGAGCGCGAGCCCGCCAAGGCAGCGGTGTCCGGCTGACGGCCACCGACCTCTCCACCCGTCTCACATCCAGAAAGGCAAGTCCTCACCATGCGTAAAATCTTCGGCTCGTCGGTGGTGGCCATCAGCGCCGCTGCCATGCTGGCCCTGGCCGGCTGCGGCTCCGGCCGCGACGGCGACTCCGGCAGCTCGGGTGGCGGCGACGCCAAGGGCTTCGCGGCGAACTCGCTGATCGGCGTGGCCCTGCCGGCCAAGACCTCGGAGAACTGGGTCCTCGCCGGTGACCTGTTCACCAACGGTCTCAAGGAGGCCGGTTTCCAGGCTGACGTGCAGTACGCCGGCGCGTCGACCACGGTCGCCGACCAGCAGGCCCAGATCACCGCCATGACCACCAAGGGCGCCAAGGTCATCGTCATCGGCGCGACCGACGCCGCGCAGCTGGCGACCCAGGTCGCCGCGGCGCACGCCGCTGGTGCCAAGGTGATCGCGTACGACCGCCTCATCACCAACACGCCGGACCTCGACTACTACGTCGCGTTCGACAACTTCAAGGTCGGCCAGCTCCAGGGCCAGGCCCTGCTGGACGGCATGAAGGCCAAGAAGCCGAACGGCCCGTACAACATCGAGCTGTTCTCCGGTTCGCCGGACGACAACAACGCCGGTGTCTTCTTCAACGGCGCGATGGACGTGCTCAAGCCGGAGATCGACAAGGGCAACGTCGTCGTCGCCTCGGGTCAGAAGGACGTCAAGCAGACCGCCATCCAGGGCTGGAAGGCCGAGGGTGCGCAGGCCCGCATGGACCAGCTGCTGACCTCGACCTACGGCAACAAGGAGCTGGACGGCGTCCTCTCCCCGAACGACACCCTGGCCCGCGCGATCCTGACCTCGGTCAAGGGCGCTGGCAAGCCGACCCCGATCGTCACCGGTCAGGACTCCGAGGTCGAGTCGGTCAAGTCGATCGTCAAGGGCGAGCAGTACATGACGATCAACAAGGACACCCGCAACCTGGTGAAGGAGACCATCAACATGGTCAAGGCTCTCCAGGCCGGTAACACCCCGCAGGTGAACGACACCAAGTCCTACAACAACGGCAGCAAGGTCGTCGACACGTTCCTGCTCCCGCCGGTCGCCGTCACCAAGGCGAACGTGGTCGAGGCGTACGCCAACGACCCGAAGCTCGCGCCGCTCACCAAGTAATCAGCACACGGTAAGCAGCAACGCCGATGGGTCCCGGATCTCCTCTTCCGGGGCCCATCGTCGTCCGCGCCCCATCGTTCACCCGGCACCGATCCGTGAAGGAGGTCTGACCGTGGCGACACCTGTGCGGTCCAGGCCAGCCGGCGCCGGTCGTACCGCCGACACCCCACTGCCCCCGGTCCCCGGCGCGAGCCAGGAGGAGATCCGACGGCAGAACCTCGGCGCCGTGCTGCGCTACGTGCACCTGCACGGGCCGACGTCGCGGGCCGAGCTGACCAGCCGTCTCGGCCTGAACCGCAGCACCATCGGCGCCCTCGCCGCCGACCTGACCGCCAGCGGTCTGGTCACCGAGGAGGCACCGGCCACGACCCGTCGCGCCGGCCGCCCCTCCCTCGTGGTCAGCCCTCGCTCCGACCGGGTCTACGCGCACGCGCTCAGCATCGACGCGGACCGACTGCGGGCGGCGCGGATCGGCCTCGGCGGTCGCATCCTCGATCTGCGGGAGGCACCCCGTCCCGGTGGCATGTCGGCCGTCGACGCCGTCCGCCCCCTGGCCGACCTCGTGCGCGGGATGGAGCGCGGCGCCGCCTCCGACGCGCTGCTGGTCGGCGGCGCGGTCGCCGTCACCGATACCACCCGCGACGCCGACGGCGGCCTGCGCATCGTCGGCATCGAGGAGGGCCTGAGCGCCGCCCTCGAGGCCGAGCTGACCGACTGCCCAGGATTCGTGGCCGGGGATCTGGCCGACATCGCGGGCCTGGCCGAGCACATCCGGGGCGTGGCCCCCGGCATCGACGACCTCATCTACCTGCACGGCGACCTCGGCATCAGCGCCGGAATCGTGGTCGGCCGCCGACTGATGATCGGCCACCGGGGCCACAGCGGCAAGGTCGGCCACATGGTGGTCAACCCGAACGGCCTGCCGTGCGGCTGCGGCTCCCGTGGTTGCTGGGAGACCGAGATCTCCGAGGCCGCGCTGCTACGGCACGCCGGCCGCGACCCCGACGACCGCGCCGCTGTGGCCGACGTGCTGCGCGCGGCGGCGGACGGCGACGCGACCGCCCGCGCCGCCGTCGAGCGGGTCGCCGACTGGCTCGGGTTCGGCGTCGCCAACCTGGTCAACGTGGTCAACCCGGACGCCGTGGTGTTCGGTGGCTCGCTGCGCGACATCTTCATCGCCGGGGCGGACACGGTTCGGCGTCGGCTGGACGCCATGCCGCTGCCGGCCTCCCGTGAGCACCTGCGGTTGCGGGCTGCGGCTCTCGGCCGGGACGCCGTCCTGATCGGGGCCGCCGAGCTGGCCTTCGACAAGCTGCTGGCCGATCCGCTCAACGTCGGCGTCGCCGGCCAGTCGGGCCCCGTCGACCGGCCCTAGCCGATCTCCCGCACCACGCTGGTGCCGTTGCCCGGGCGGGACTCCCAGGCCCAGGACTCGTGCAGCTCCAGGCGGTCGTCGGCCCGGACCCGCACCTGCGAGACGCAGTGGCCGGAGGACGTCTGGCCCTCGGCATTGAGTTGGACGTAGCGGAAGTCCAACCGGTCGCCGTCGCGGGTGCCGACGAGACAGCCGCGTCGGATGGACCCACCGGCGTACTCGGCCCAGACCTCGCCCGCCCGCTCGTGGTAGGTGAAGACCGTCTCGGTGCCGACCTCACCGGCCACCACGTCCGTCACCGCGGCGAATCGCCGGCCGTCCAACGAGATCGTCATGCCGCGGACGCTAGTCGATCCGTCAATCCCGTACGGCTTACCGTATCATGTACGGTAGGCCTCCGGTGGTCGGCTGTGAAAAGGGGACGGGTGTGACGACGAGCGGTGCGGCGATAGTGGTGCGGGGGCTGCGGAAGCGGTACGGGGACCGGTTGGCCCTGGACGGCTTCGACCTGGAGGTGGGCAGCGGGACGGTGTGTGGCCTGCTCGGCCTCAACGGGGCCGGCAAGACACGTCGGTACGGATCCTGTCCACGCTGCTGCGCCCGGACGGGGGTCATGCCGAGGTCGCCGGGTTCGACGTGACCCGCCAGCCCGACCAGGTGCGCTACCGGATCGGCCTGGTGGGGCAGCATCCCGCGCTGGACGAGGCGCTCAGTGGCCGGCAGAACCTCGTGCTCTTCGGCCTGCTGTTCCACCTGGGCCGTCGCCGGGCCCGGCAGCGGGCGGTCGAGCTGTTGGAGCGGTTCGGCCTGGCCGACGTCGGCGAGCAGCCGGTCAGCGCGTACTCCGGGGGCATGCGTCGCCGGTTGGACCTGGCCGCCGGCATGGTCCTCGCCCCCGCCGTGCTGTTCCTCGACGAACCCACCACCGGGCTGGACCCGCGCGGCCGGAGCGAGGTGTGGGAGTCGATCCGCGGGTTGGTCCGAGCGGGCACCACCGTCCTGCTCACCACTCAGCACCTGGACGAGGCGGACCAGCTCGCCGACCGGATCTCGGTGGTCGAGGCCGGGCGCATCGTCGCCGAAGGCACCCCCGACGAGCTGAAGACGCGGCTCGGCGGCGACCGGATCGAGGTGGTCGTGGGGGAGTCCGCCGACCTCGCGATCGCCGTCGCGCAGATGCGTCGGGTGGTCTCCGACGAACCGACTGTCGACGTGGACCGGCGCGCGGTCAGCGCCGGCGTGGGGCACCGAGCCGGCGCGCTCGTCGAGGTGCTGCGGGCGCTCGACGCCGCGCAGGTCACGGTGGTCGACATCGCCCTGCGGCGGCCCACCCTCGACGACGTCTTCCTGCACGTCACGGGTGGTCGGGTCACCGTGGAGGTGACCGCGTGAGCGTCACCCACCCGCCCACGACCATGGACCTGACGCCCGGCCGGCCCGGCGCCCTGACGGACAGCGGCGCCCTGGTCTGGCGTGGCCTGGCCCGGTGGCGACGTGACCCCGGTCCGCTGGTCGCCTCGCTCGGTTTCAACATCCTGATCGTGCTGATCTTCGCCTACCTGTTCGGCGGGGCGATGCAGGTCCCGGACGGCGGCAGCTACCGGGAGTTCCTGATGCCCGGCATGTTCGTGATGACGATGGTGTTCGGCATCAGCCTCACCACGATCGCCGTCGCCGACGACCTGGAGCGTGGGGTGACCGACCGACTCCGTTCGATGCCGGTCGCACCACTCGCCCCGCTCGTCGCCCGCGCGGTCACCGACCTGCTCTTCGCTCTGGTCACCCTCGTGGTGCTGCTGGCCACCGGCCTCGCCGTCGGCTGGCGGGCACACGGCGGCGTCGGCGCCTCGCTGGGCGCGGTGGGACTGATCCTGCTGCTGCGCTTCGCCCTGGTCTGGGTCGGCATCTTCCTCGGCCTGGTCACCCGGGGACAGACGGCCGTCGTCGCGGTGCAGACCCTGGAATTTCCGCTCGGCTTCCTCTCCAACGCGTTCGTCGCGCCGTCCACCATGCCGGCCTGGCTCGGAGCGGTGGCCGCCTGGAACCCGCTGTCGGCGACCGTCGGCGCCGCCCGGGAGCTGTTCGACAACCCGGGCTGGGGTGGCGACTCGTGGGCCGCGCAGCACTACCTCTGGTTGGCCGTGGCCTGGCCGATCGCGCTGGTGGCCGTGTTCCTGCCACTCTCGGTCGCCCGCTACCGGCGGCTGGGCCGCTGAGGCCCGCGTAACCGGTGATCGCCGGGGCCCCCGTGGCTCCGGCGATCACCCGCCCGGTTACGCGATCCGGCGGACCCGGCGCACCGCGAGATAGAGCAGGAGCGCGGCGAGGGCGACGAAGATGCCCGTCTCGATGGTCTGGAACAGCCAGAACCGGTCGGCCGGCTGGTACATCTCCCAGTTGTACGCGCCCGGCCCGAGACCCAGGTCGGCACCGCAGACTCGGCCGTCCGGGCCCTTGCCGCCCGGCGGGCACTGGATGCGGGTGTTCTCCGCGACCATCGTCCCGTCGGCGTCGCGGATTCCCACGGCGAGAACCCAGTTGCCCCGGTCGCCCTCCGGAATCCCACCCCCCTCGATCGGGAAGGTCTGGGTCTTGGCGGGCTGGTAGTGCGGTCGGGCCAGGATCTCCACCGCCGCCCGTACGCCGATGTACCCGGCCAGGGTGATGCCCATGGCGGGCAGCATCCGCTTGAAGACGGTGCCGGCGAAGATGCCGAGCGCCACGGCGAACAGGGTGTACCCGATCGGCACGATGCCCTGAAGGTCGAAGACGATCACGCCGAGCCGACCCTCGTGCGCGGCCTGGGTGAGCGGTTCGACCCACCACGACATGCCCAGTCCGTAGCCGACCGCGAGGAGCACGACCGCACCGCCGACCAGCCCGAACTTCACCAGTGCCCAGCGGGCGCGGCCGACGCCCTGGGTCCAGACGAACCGGTGGGTGCCCTGCTCCACCTCGCGAGCCACCAGCGGTGCGCCCCAGAACAGGCCGACCAGCACCGGCAGGGTGATCAGCAGCACCGCCACCAGGTTCAAACTGTCGTACCGGTCGCTGAAGCGGCGCAGGCCCACCTCACAGGTCTGTGCGGCAGTCTCGCTGAGGGTCGACGGGCGTAGACACCCCGCGAGTCCGAGGTCGGCGAAGGTGTGTCGCATCGCCAGGCCGATCGGCACCAGCACGGCGGCGAGCACCAGGAATCCCAGGAGGGTGTAGAACGCCAGCTTGCGGTGTTGCCGCCAGGTCAGCCAGATCATGCCGCCACCCCCCACTCGCTGTGACTGGTCTGCGCGACGCCGTCGGCCAGGTAGGCCAGGACGACGTCCTCCAGGCTGACGTCGCGGACCGTCCAGGCGGGATCGGTGACGGGACCGTCGGTGCGTACCAGCAGCGTGGACTGCCGGTCGGTGTGGCTGGCCCGGACCACGTGCGCCACGCCCCCGATCGGACCGCCGTCGTGCCGCGGGCCGACGAGCTGCCGGTGCCCGGCAACCAGGTCGTCGACCGAGCCGGTGAGCTGCACCTGGGCCGCGTTGAGCACGATCAGGTAGTCGCAGACGCGCTCCAGGTCGGCCAGCAGGTGCGAGGAGAGCAGAACGGTGGTGCCGGAGTCCGCCACGCTGCCCATCAGCGACTGGAGGAACTCCCGACGGGCCAGCGGATCGAGGCTGGCCACCGGCTCGTCGAGCAGCAGCAACCGGGGTTGTTTGGCCAGTGCGAGAGCGAGCGCCACCTGGGCCCGTTGCCCGCCGGACAGTTTGCCGACCGGCTTGTCGGGCGGTATCCCGAGCTGCGCCAACCGGGTCCGGGCCAGTGTCGCGTCCCATCGCCGGTTCAGCTTGCCGCCGGCGACGACCAGCTCGGCGGCGGTGAAGTCCCGGTACAGCGGCGTGTCCTGGGCGACGAACCCGATGTCGGCCAGCCCTTCCGTGTCGCCGTACGGCGACCTGCCGAACACCCGCACCGCGCCCTCGTCGGGCTTGAGCAGCCCGACCGCCAGGTGCAGCAAGGTGCTCTTGCCCGCGCCGTTGGGCCCGACCAGCGCGGCGATCCGGCCGGCCGGAAGGTGCAGCGAACAGTCGCGTAGCGCCCACGTTCTGCCGTACCGCTTGCCCAGCCGGTCGGCCTCCAAGACCATCTCCATCCTCTGTCCTCTCGTACCGCTCACGCGGGTTCCTTCTGTGGGGCGTCGTCGGTGAGGGTGGCGCGCAGCGTGGTCTCGACCAGGGCGACGACGTCCTCGGCCGTGAGGCCGGCGGCCCGCGCCCGCTGCAACCACGCCACGAGGTCGTCACGCAGCTCGGCCTGGTTGGGCAGGGACGCTCCGGCCAGGGTGCGCTGGACGAACGTGCCCACCCCGGGTCGGCCGCCGACCAGACCCTCGATCTCCAACTCCCGGTACGCCTTCAGCACCGTGTTCGGGTTGATCGCCAGTGACTGGGCGACGTCCCGAACCTTCGGCAGTTGATCGCCGGGTGCGAGCAGACCGACGCGCAGCGCCTGCTTCACCTGCTGCACGAGCTGCATGTAGGTGTTCACCTTCGACCGGCTGTCGAGCACGAACTCGATCACTCGTGATGATCCTTCCTGTTGTCCTACGACAGTAGGACTATGAGACAGCTTGGTCGGGTCGGCGGCGCCTGTCAAGCGCGAAGGGACCGTGGCACCCGTGGGCCACCGACTGGCACCGACGGGTCAGCCACCCGGGAAGGGAAGAGGCACGCGATCCGTACTCGATGGGGAGGTGCTCGATGGTCACCAACGACCTCCGGGCGACGACGGCGACGCCGCTACAGATCGCCCGCGCCCGGGGCCGGGTACGCGGACGGCTGATCCTGCTCGGCCCGGCGTTCGTCGCCGCCGTGGCGTACGTCGACCCGGGCAACTTCGCCACCAACTCGGCGGCCGGCGCCCGCTACGGGTACCTGCTGGTCTGGGTCGTGGTGGTGGCCAACCTGATGGCCATGCTGGTGCAGACACTCACCGCCAAGCTGGGCCTGGCCACCGGCCGCAGCCTGCCCGAGCTGTGCCGTGAGCGCCTGCCCCGCCCGCTCAACCGGATGATGTGGGTGCAGGCCGAGCTGGTGGCGATGGCCACCGACCTGGCCGAGGTCATCGGGGGAGCGGTCGCCCTCTACCTCCTCTTCGGCATTCCGCTGCTACCCGGCGGGCTGATCATCGGCGCGGCCGCGTTCGTCGTGCTCGCCCTGCGCTCGCGCGGGTTCCGCGCCTTCGAGATCGCGGTCGCCGTGCTGCTCGGCGTCATCGTCCTGGCGTTCGCGGCAAACCTCCTCGCCGCCGGCTCCGACCCGGGCTCGGCCATGGCCGGCCTCGTGCCCCGCCTCCAGGGCACCGACAGCGTCCTGCTGGCCGCCGGCATCCTCGGGGCGACGGTCATGCCGCACGTCATCTACGTGCACTCCGCGCTGACTCGCGACCGCATCCCCGCGACCGACGACGCCGAGCGCCGTACCCTCTTCCGGGGCCAACGCACCGACGTGCTGCTCGCCCTGACGGCGGCCGGCGCGGTCAACCTCGCCATGCTGCTGATCGCGGCGGCCAGCTTCCGGGGCGGCGGCCCGGTGGGCGCCGACAGCCTGGAGGGGGTGCACGCCGGCCTGGGCGAGAGCATCGGCACGGCCGCCGCCTTCGGGTTCGCCGTCGCCCTGCTGGTCTCCGGGCTCGCCTCCACGAGCGTCGGCACCTACGCGGGTGAGGTGATCATGCAGGGCTTCCTGCGCCGCCGGGTTCCGCTGCTGCTGCGCCGCCTGGTCACCCTGGCACCCGCCGTGGCCGTACTCGCCATCGGCCTCGACCCCACCCGCGCCCTCGTGCTGTCGCAGGTCATCCTCAGCTTCGGCATCCCGTTCGCGCTGATCCCGGTGGTCGCCTTCACCCGTCGCCGGGACCTCATGGGCAACCTCGTCAACCACCCACTGACCACGGCCGCCGCGTCCGGAGTCGCCGTCCTGGTCGTCGCGCTCAACGCCTTCCTGCTGTGGCAGGTCGTCGCCGGCTGAGCCGCCCGGGGACGCTGGGGCAGCTCATCGCTCGTGAGCTGCCCCGGTAGGCGACCGGCGCGCTCAGGTGCGGCGGCCCTCGTCCCGCGCCGGGATCTCCTGACGCTGTTCGAGGGCGTCCGCCGGGTTGGCGTCGTCCGGCAGGGACGTCACCTCCTCCAGGGCGCCGGCCGGCAGCGCGCCCTGCTCGGCCAGGTCGGCCTCGGACGCCTCCGGGTCCACGTCGCCGGAGACCCGGTCCGGCGGCCCCACGTCGAACGCGTCCTGCCGCTGCTCGGCGGCATCCGCCTCCGGAGGAGGGAACTGGTCGCCCTGTTCGTCCCGGTACGTGCTCATCGAAGCCTCCTACCCGGCGGAAGTCGCCATGACGCCGGGCCGCTGCCTACCCGTCGCCGTCGCGCTCACGCCTGGCGCACCACCCGCGCGGCCACGGCCTCGACCGTCTCGGGATGCTTCGCCAGCAGCCCGGCCACCGCACCCTGCTCGGCGGGAGCGTCGTCGGCCGGCAGCCACCCGCCGTCGTACCCGAGCAGACCGGAGATCGCGTCGACCACCTCGGGATGCGCGGCGAGGAGGACACCGACCCGCCGCCGCGGCGCGGCCACGGCGCGTTGGTCGTCCACCCGCCCGGCAGGTGGTGCCGCGACCCACGGCGGCACCCAGGAATCCAGCTCCGGCAACGCCTCCGGGAAGGTGCGTCCAGCCTCCCGGATCAGGAGCGGAACCAGCTCCGGGCCCTGCTCCCGCAGTGTCGTGATCAAGGTCGGCAACCAGGGCAGCAGCACCGGATCGGGCAGTCGGGCGAAGGCCGTGGAGATCGTCTCGACGACGAACGGCGCGAGACCCGGCACCGGCTCCAGCGCGTGCACGAATCCGGCCAGGTACTGCGGGAAGGCCGGCACCACCAGCGGGTTGGCCAGCAGCTCGGCACACCGGGCCCGCAGATCGGCCACCGACAGCAGGCCGAGCTGGTGTCGGCCCGCCCAGAGCAGGGCCACCTTCGCCGGCGCGGTCGGGTGCGACTGCGCGACCGCCAGTTCCAGCTGGGATCGGTCGCAGCCCAACGACAGCGCCAGACCCTCCATCGAGAACAGGAAGCCGAGCATCGCGCCGACCTGCCGCACGTTGGTCTCGTCGCTGGTGATCGCGGTGGGCAGCAGGGTGCAGTAGTGCGCGTACCCGGTCGTCACGAACGCCTCACACCAGGCCGGCAGGGTCGGCGCGGTGGCCCGGTGATGCGCCAGCAACCGTCGGATACGGCGCAACACGTCGGGAGCGTCGTCGACGGTACGCGCGGTGGCGAGCAGCTCCACCGCCCGCGCCCCCAGCTCGTCGACCAGGCGCGGGCTGTCGAGCAGCCGGATCGCGTCCTCGACCGCGGCCAGAGCGCTGGCGGCGGTGGCGTCCGGGCCGCGCACCGCCCGGCGCAGTCGTTGCTCCAGGACCTGCTCGACGGTCACCCCCTCGTAGCCGAGCTCGATCAACGCCCGCTGATGGTGACCGAGCGCCAGGTCCCAGCTCTCCTGGACCGAGCGCTGACCGAGCCGCCGCTCACCCATGATCGGGCGGACCGCGGCCGGTGGCAGCAGATGCCGCAGGATCCACAGCAGGTCCGAGCAGCGGCCCAGCGCCGGCTCGGCGTTCAGGTCCAGCAGCGCCCGCTGGACGGTCCGCTTCTCCAGGGCCAGGCCGAGCGGTTCCAGCCGATCGAACACGTCGCGGGCCAGCGGCGGCAGAGCGTCGTAGCCGACCTGACCGATCCGGTCGCCGCCCAGCAGGATCTCGCAGAGCCGTCGGACGTCCCGCCGGCCGGGGACCACGTCCTTCTCGATACAGGTGACCGCGGCGTCGGCGAAGTCGTACGGGGTGGGCCGGGCCCGGTTGCGCAGCCCGGCCAGCAGGACCGACGTCTCGAAGACCGCGATCGCGTCGGCGGTGCTCGCCAGATATCCGTTGCGGCGAGCCAACCGGACGATGTCGACACACCAGCCGCGCAGCTCCGCCTCGTCCAGACCGTCCGGGCGCGGTGGCGCGGCGAGGAAGCCGGTGAGTCGGTCATCCACCGGCCCGGCGGGGGAGGGGACCGTCGTGACCCGGCCGCGTCGCCCCCGCACGGCCGTCGTGCGTTGGCCGCCGAGCTGGTACGGCGACAGCCCGTGGCGGCGTACCTCCTTTGCCCAGGTCGCCGCGGCGATCGACACCGAGCCGGACGCCAGCCCGAACTGTGCCTCGATCGCCGAGTGGCTGGACGGGATCAGCCCGTACCGCCAGCGGGTGTCGGTGCGCGGGGTGATCTCGAAGTCGTCGGCCGCGGAGCCCAGCCCGAACTGCTCGACCCGGCTGGCGGCGTGGAACGCGCCGCAGACGTAGAGGCAGTCCGCCGGATCGACGCCGGAGGTGGCCAGGTGCTGACGCATCCGCGTCCACATGTACCGCTCGCGATCCTCGTCGCGATCGAGCCGGTCCGCGTCGGCCGGGCGCAGCCGCCGGAACAGGCTGCCGATCAGCACCATCACCTGCCGGTACGTGTCGTGGTCGGCGTCGGCCAGCGGGCGTTCCACGTACTGGTCCCACCACTCCGACCAGTGCCGCACCTTGCCGTGGTGCAGCAGGTACGCCTCCAGCTCCGCGAACCGGGGCCGCAGGTCGCCGATCTCCACCCCGACGGCGTCGCCGTGCAGTCCCGGTTCCGCACCGGTGGCGGTGGGCCCGTTCGAGCTGCTGGCGCCAGTCGGCTGATCGCGCGGCGACCACTGGAAGACGTGGTCGGTGGAGCGGTCGACCAGCACCAGCTCCACGCCGGGGGTCTCCAGCGCGTACGCGATGGCCTGGTATTCCGCCGACGCCTCGGTGATCGGTGCGACGACGCTGAGCGGCCCCCAGTCGGCCGGGAAGCCGGACAGCTCCGACGCGAACGCCTGCACCGCCACCGGCAGGCGGCAGTTGCGCAACTCGCCGAGCAGCGGCTGGAGATCCTCGCACAGCTCCAGGTAGATCACCCGGGGCTGTTTGGCGCGCAGCCGGCGCACCATGGCCAGCGCGGAGGCCGGCGAGTGGTGGCAGACCGGGAAGATCTCCAGCGGCTCGCCGAGCGCCCGGTCGACATCGTCGACCATCCCGGCGAGGATCGCGCCGAGCGCGTCGGAGGAGCCCGCGAACGCGGTCGCCGCGTCGGTGAGCTGCTCGCGGAGCGCGCCGAACGTGCCGGCGACTGTCGGCGCGGTCACGAGAGGGACGCGATCGCCTGACGACCACCGTCCAGGAAGCCCGCCCAGCCGTCGTCGTCCTTGCGGGCCCGTGGCTCCACAACGCCGTGCAGGTACTTGTTGAGGATTGCCAGGTCTTCCGGGCTGCGCCGGGCCAGCGACCCGACCAACGACCCGGCGAGCGTCGCCGCGCGCAGCGTACGGTCGCCGAAGAACTGGCTGTGCAGGATCGCGTCCTCCAGCACGCCGATCTGCTCCGCGGTCGACAGCGCCGACTCCAGCTTCTCGTCGTCGCTCGTCGCCGCCGCGGCACCGGCGCGCAGGTCGGCGAAACTCTGCAACAGGATGTCCAGCAGGGTGGGCGGCACGTCCAGCTCGATGCGGTGCCGGCGCAGCAACTCCTCGGTGCGGAACCGCACGATCTCGGCCTCGCTGCGCTTGTTGGTCACCACCGGAATCCGGACGAAGTTGAACCGCCGCTTGAGCGCCGAGGAGAGGTCGTTGACGCCCCGGTCGCGGCTGTTCGCCGTTGCGATGATCGAGAAACCGGGTTGGGCGAAGACGATGTTGTCCTGGTCCAGCTCGGGGATCGCGACGTACTTCTCGGACAGGATCGAGATCAGCGCGTCCTGCACGTCGCTGGTGGAGCGGGTCAACTCCTCGAAGCGACCGACCACGCCACGCTCCATCGCCGTCATGATCGGCGACGGGATCATCGACTCCCGGGACTGTCCCTTGGCGATCACCATGGACACGTTCCACGAGTACTTGATGTGGTCCTCCGTCGTGCCGGCGGTGCCCTGCACGACCAGGGTCGAGTTGCGGCAGATGGCCGCGGCCAGCAACTCGGCCAGCCAGCTCTTGCCGGTGCCGGGGTCACCGATCAGCAGCAGGCCCCGGTCCGAGGCGAGGGTGACGATGGCGCGTTCGACGAAACTGCGGTCGCCGAACCACTTCTGCGGGATCTCCCGGGACAGGCCGTCGGCCCGCTCCGACCCGAGGATGAACAGCCGGACCATGCGCGGGCTCAGGCGCCACGAGAACGGCTTCGGACCGGTGTCGACCGACTCGAGGAAATCCAGCTCGTCGGCGTACGTGACCTCGGCGGGGGCGCGCAACATCTCGGACATGAGGGAGTGCTCTCCTAGGTGAGGAAGTTCTTCAACTCGCTGACGAGCTTGCGGATGTGGCCGGAGATGACCGGGGTGCCCTGGTCCTTCAGGCGTTGCCGGAACCAGGGGTTGACGCTCTGTTGGCCCGAGCTGCTGACCGAGCCCACCGGAATGACCTTGGCGCCGGAGCGGTGGACGGCCTGGAGGCCGTCGAAGACCGCCTGGTGGTTGACCTCGTAGAAGTCGGAGATCCACACCAGCACCGTGTTCTTCGGCTCGGCGATCTTCGGCCGGGCCAGCGTCAGCGCCGCCGTGCCGTCGGTGCCGCCACCGAGCTGCGTACGCAGCAACACCTCGAACGGGTCGTGCACCCACGGGGTGAGGTCCAGTGCCCGGGTGTCGTACGCGATCAGGTGCACGTCCACCTTCGGCAGGCCGGCGAAGATCGAGGCGAGGATCGTGCAGTTGACCATCGCGTCGACCATCGAGCCGGACTGGTCGACCACCACGATGAGCCGGGACGGAGTGGTGCGTCGTGCGGTGTGCCGGTAGTAGAGCCGGTCGACGTAGAGCCGCTCGTCGTCCGGACTCCAGTTGGTCAGGTTCTGCCAGATGGTCCGGTCGAGATCCAGGTTGCGGAACACGCGCTTGGGCGGCACCGACCTGTCGAGCGCGCCGACACTCGTCTGTTGCACCTGCGTCCGGAGCACCTCGGCGACCTCGTCGACGAAGCGCCGGATCAGCGCCTTGGCGTTCGCCAGCGCCAGCCCGGACAGGTTGGCCTTGTCCCGTAGCAACTGCTCGATCAGCGACATGCTCGGGGTCAGCTGGCTGGCCAGCGCGGGGTCGGCAAGCACCTCCCGCAGGTGCATCCGTCGGACCAGGTCACCCTCCAGCCCGGCGAGGGTGCCGCCCAGCCCGCCGCTCTGCCGGCGCAGCTCGCCGGGCTCGCAGCCGAGTGCCTGCTCGAACCAGCCGGCATCGGACTGCCACCGGGCCAGCTGGGTCGCGCTGACCGGGCCGGAGCCGGTGGCGAACACGTTCAGCAGCACCTTCGACACGAGCGCGGCGCGGCGTACCTCGGCGGCACCGGGCAGATAGGCCGAATCCGCGTGCGGCCCGCCTTCGTGCGGCCCGCCTTCGTGCGGCCCGCCTTCGCGCGGCCCGCCTTCGTGCGGCCCGCCTTCGTGCGGCCCGCCTTCGCGCGGCCCGCCTTCGTGCGGCCCGCCTTCGTGCGGCGCAGCGTCGTCCGGTTCGGCGTCGTCCCGCCCGCTGTCCGACCCAACGGCCCGAGGCCCGATGGCGTCGGGTCCGATGGCGTCGGGCTCGGCGTCGGTGGGGGTGAGCAGGCCGCGCAGCTCGGCCGCGAGCGTCGGGAAGCGCTGCACGATGGTGTCCACCGAGACGGCCGGGTCCAGCAGGGCGGCGGGCAGCCCGAGGTCGTCGACCACGGCGACGCTCGCCGACTCCAGGCTGGGCTGCTCGTCGCGGTCGAAGAGGCGGGACAAGAGCCGCCAGTAGAGAACCTGACGGCGGTTGGCGTCGGCGAACCCGCCGGTGGGGATCGGCGTGGTCATCGGCGCAGCAACCGTCCCGCGCGTTCGCGCAGCACGGCCACGGCGTCGCCCGCCCGCGCCTCCTCCTTGGCGATCTTCGGATCGGTGACGCCGCACGCCCAGTCGCCGTTGTGCGCTGGCACCATCCGCCGCTTCACCGTGCCCAGCACCGCCAACGGCTGGAGCTGCCACCGGCCGTCGTCCCAGCGCAGGAGCCCCAGGCTGGCGGACGCGCTGGCGACCAGGTCGACGGTCAGCGGACCGGCGGCCGGCAACCTGTCGACGGCCAGCGGTATCCGTTCGCCGTCCACCTCGACGGCGAGGGCGCCGGCCTCGTCCCGGATCACGGGGCCCTCCACGAGGACGGGCTCGGCGATGCCCGCCGGGTGTCGATCCAGGGGGTCGGTCGCGGCCGTGGTCGCCGCGGGCAACAGGACCCGGGCAGTGGCGAACGGGTCGGCGGGCTCGTCGAGCCGGACCCGGTCGTCGACCCAGCCCAGGTCGCCGCCGCGCAGCGGCAGGTCGGTCACGGTCAACGCCCGCTTGTCGGCCAGCGCGGTGAGCAGCGCCGGATGGTGCGACAACAGCCGCCAGATCGCCGGGCCGACGATGGTGTCGACCTTCGCCGCGGTGACCGCCGTGCGGACCAGCCGCGCCGGGCCGCCGTCCGCCGGCTCCAGGATGGCGTGCAGTTGGATCTGCACCGCGGTGTCGTGACTGTGTACGTCCACACCGAGCGGCAACAGCCGCCCGGAGACCGAGGGCGTCGCACCGGGCGGTGGCGTGCCCTCGGCGAGCAGGACGCCGCGAGCCCAGAGATCGGCCCACCGGCGTGCCGGCACCCGCGCCATGGTGGCGACCGGGACGCAGGCCCGCAGCTCGGCGGAGAGCCCGTCGAGCAGCACCGCGACGCGTCGTAGCTCCGGCACGAGGAGGCTGGTCTCGACCACCCCGGCGGCGACGGAGAGCAGCTCATGGTCGACGCCCCGCCAGCCGGTGAGCGCCACCTCGTGCCACCACGCCCGTGCGCCGGCGAGCGCGGCCGGCGCCTCGGGAGGCACGCTGGTCGGTGTCGTCCACGACGACCGCGTGCGGCCGAGTGTCTCGTCGAGCTGCCCGAGCAGGGCGTCGTGTGCCGCGCCGAGCAGCGCCGAGCGCGCGCCGGCGAGCGCGGCGAGGTGCTGCGGGGCAACCGACCCGGCGACGACCGCGTCCACCGCGACGGCCACCCGGTCACCCAGTGGCGTGCCGGTGAGCGCGTCGGCGAACGCGGCCAGTGCGGAGGCGCCCCGCTCGCCGACCCGGCCGAAACCGTCGACGAGGGCGTCGTCGAAGCCGGCCACCACATCGAGCGCGTCGGTCAACCCGGCCGGGGCCGTACGCAGGGGCGCGACCTGGGCGCCGCGCATCAGCGGCCGGCCCGGGTCGCCGGGAACCAGTGCAACTCGGGCAGCGGGGCCGTGCTGACGGGAACCTCCAGGTAGGCGAGGTGGCGCAGGAAGCGACTGAACACCACCGCCGCCGACGCCGGCTCGGGCTGACCGTCCAGTCGGGCCAGCAGCTCCGCTCCGCTGGCCACCCCGTCGCCGACGTCGACCCGCAGGTACCGGGCGACGCGGTCGACGCCGTACTGGAGGAGGGCCTCGTCCGCGAGCGCGTGCAGATGCTTGCACGGGGTGGCGCGCAAGCCACCGCACGGTCGGTTGTTGTTGGTGCTGCACTGGTAGGCGTGGGTGCCGGCCGCGACCGACGAGACGTAGACCCGCTCGACGTCCGACCCACTGGAGACCACGCCCTGCAGACGCCCGTCGGCCAGCTCGACGAAGGGCACCTTCGCCAGCTTCCGGGAGCGGGCGGGCGGCAGCACCGCCACCACGCTGCGCCGCCGCCAGTCGGCTTCGTCGGCGTTCGTCACGTCACGGCCTCCCACATCGAGAAGAATCCAGGGTGGTGCGCGCGCGGCCGGCGTCGGCGGCGCTGCGACGACACGATCATGGACCACGGGTACGACAGATCCGGCTGCGGTGCGGGCACGGCGGCGCGCGGCCCGGAGCGCGGATGCCGTCGGGTCCGCGCGCTTGGTCGCCGTCGCCGTCCCCGATCGGCCAGGATGGGCGGGACGGCCGGGCCACCGGCCGCGACGAGGAGGCGGACGATGCGGGTACGCGGCTGGGTGACCCGGGGGCGGCGCGTCCGCACGACGGCGCTGGCGACTCTCGTCGCGGGCGCGGCGTCGCTGGCCGTGGCCCTACCGGCGGCTCCGGCGGCGGCCGGTGCCGCGAGGGCGGGCGACCCGGTGTGCGAGATCCGCGACGAGCGGCTCAATGAGCTGTCCGGGATGGTCACCACCGACGACGGGTACGTCGTGGTCAACGACGGCGCCGACGACGAGGCCCGCCGACGGATCTTCTTCCTCGACAGGAATTGCGCGGTGGCGCGGACCGTCAGCTACCCCACCCGGCCCCGGGACACCGAGGACCTGGCCGTCGGCCGGGACGGCGCCATCTGGGTGGCCGACATCGGTGACAACGACCGCAACCGCGAGACGATCGCGCTGTGGCGGCTCGCGCCGGGCGCGGACCGGCCGGTGCTCCACCGGATGACGTACCCGGACAATCCACACGACGCGGAGGCGCTGCTGATCGACGCGTCCGGTCGGCCGCTGATCATCACCAAGGGTGGCAGCGGCACCGTGGTCCTGTACGCCCCGACCACCGCGCTGAAGCCGGGCGCCACCACGCCGTTGGCCTCGGTGGGCAAGGTGGTCCTGCCGGCCACCACGACCAGTAATCCGTACTCGTTTCTCGGCCGGAGCGTCGTGACCGGCGCGGCGAGCGCGCCGGACGGCCGCCGGGTGGTGCTGCGCAGCTACGCCGACGCGTTCGAGTACGACGTGGCCGGCGACGACCTCGTCGGCGCGTTGACCGGCGGTACCCCGCGGATCACGCCGCTGCCGGACGAGCCGCAGGGCGAGTCGATCACCTACAGCCGGGACGGCCGGTCGCTGCTCACCGTCTCCGAGTCCGCCGACCAACCGGCCGGCACCCGGCCGACGATCCTGCGGTACCCCACGACGGCCGGCTCCGCCGCTCATCTCGCGGAGTCCACCACGGCGGCCCCGCCATCGGCCGCCGCGGCCAGCCCGGCCGCGCAGGCGGCCGGTATCGGCGGCGGTCAGGTGTGGTCGCTGGTGGCCGGCGCGGGGACGCTGCTGGCGCTCCTCGCCGTGGCCGGACTGCTGTGGCGGCGGCACACCGACCGACGCTGATTCCACGATCGATGCGAGAAGTCGGCACGTGCGTTTTACCGACACCGTCCGGGCTCGGGGCAGTGCTCGACCCTCACCCCTTCAAGATCGTGCTCGATCCTGGATGTAGTGGCATCCCTTCCGCCCGACACCACTACAACAAGGATCGAGCACGATCTTGAAGTGTCGGACGTCGTCGACCGGTGGCGCTGACCGGTGGCGCTGACCGGCGTCGACCGGTGGCGACGTCGGGCGGGCGGGCGCCGCACCGTGCGCCGCCAGGCCGGCGCGGTGCGGGAGGATGGGTGGATGTCCGTGCTGTCCGCGTTGCGCCACCCGATCGTCGCCGCCCCGATGGCCGGCGGCCCGTCCACGCCGGATCTCGTGTCGGCGGTCTCCGCCGCCGGTGGACTCGGGTTCCTGGCCGCCGGCATGATCGACACCGACCGGCTGGTCGCCGACATCGCCGCGGTGCGCGCCCGTACCGACCGGCCGTTCGGGGTCAACGTCTTCCTACCCGGTGACGGTCGGGTCGACGAGGCCGCCGTCTCGGCGTACGCGCGGCGGCTCGCGCCGCAGGCCGAGCAGTTCGGGGTGACGCTCGGCGATCCGGTGGGCGGGGACGACGCGTACCCCGAGAAGCTGGCCGCGCTCCTCGCGGACCCGGTGCCGGTCGTGTCCTTCGCGTTCGGACTGCCCGACCGCGCCGCCGTGACGGCGTTGCGGGAGCGCGGCACCGAGGTGTGGGCGACCGTCACCCGACCGGACGCCGCCACCGCCGCCGCCGACCTGGGCGTCGACGCCGTCATCGTGCAGGGCACCGAGGCCGGCGGGCACCGCGGCGGTCTGCCGGACGACGACGACTACGCGCTGCTGCCGCTGCTCCGGCTGGTCGCCGGATGTGACCGTCCGCTGGTGGCGGCGGGCGGCATCGCCGACGGCCCCGCGCTGGCGGCGGCGCTGGCCGCCGGGGCGGTCGCGGCGCAGGTCGGTACGGCGTTCCTGCGCTGCCCGGAGGCGGGCAGCTCGCCGTTGCACCGCGCGGCGGTGGCCAGCGTCGCCCCGACCGCGTTGACCCGGGCGTACACCGGCAAGCGGGCCCGTGGCGTGGTCAACGACTTCCTGCGGACGCACGACGCGCAGGCGCCGGCCGGCTACCCGCAGGTGCTGCACCTGACCCGTCCGCTGCTCGCCGCCGCCCGACGCGACGGCGACGCCTCGGTGGCGAACCTGTGGGCCGGGCAGGCGCACCCCCTCGCCCGGGAAGTACCGGCCGCCGAGTTGGTCGTCGAGCTGAGCACCGCCGCCCGGGTGGCGCTGACGGAGGCCGCCGAGCGGGCGGGCCGCTGGGGCTGAGCCGGCCTCCGACCCCGGAGTCTCCTGGCCACCCGTTAGAGTCTCGCCGTGATCGAGATCGGCGCGCACGTCGACCTGTCCCACCCGTCCGACCGGGTCTGGCTCGCACTGACGGATCGGGAGCTGCTCGGCCGTTGGTTCGCCGAGGCGGACATGGTGGAGGGAGTACCGGACCGGCTGCTGGTGCACACGGCCGACCTGCCCGGCTTCGACGCCGACGTCGAGGTCGAGGTGACCGAGCGGCAGGTGCCGGAGCTGCTGGCGTTGCGCTGCGACGAGGCCGGCCGGCTCAGCGAGCTGACCTGCACCGTCACCGCCACCAGAGAGGGCAGTCGACTGGCCGTGCGGGAGGTGCCGACCCACGGCGCCTGGTCGGACGAGCAGCGCGACGCCCGTGAACAGCAACTGCGTCAGGCGCTCACCGTGCGTCTGCCGGCCATTCTGGACTGGCTCGCGTTCCAGCAGGTCGACCTGCGCCGAGGCGAGGCCGGACTGACCACCGAACTGCCGGTGATCGCGGCGACCGGCCCGGTCCGGCGTCGTCGTCGGCGGGCGGTCGTCGCCGGACTCGTCGGGGTCGTGCTGGCGGCGGGTACGGCGGCGTGGCTGACGCTGCCGGGCGAGCCGGACCAGGTGGCCACGCCGACCTCGTCGCCGACACCGACGACACCGGAGCCGAGCCTCGTGGAGGCGGCGGCGACCTCCGGTCAACCGAAGGCCACGCCCTCCGTGCGCCCGTCGCGCACCGCCACACCGACCAGCGCCCGCCCGACGCGTACCCCGTCGGCGAAGCCGTCGCCCACTCCCACTCCGACCGGGCCGCCGCCCCCGCCCCCGCTGGTCGCGCGGTACGACACCGCCTCCAGCCGGCTGTTCGGCTACACCGGGGAGGTGGTGGTGGACAATCCGGGGCCCGCGCCCGTCGAGCAGTGGGTCGTGGTGGTGACCCTGGCCGAGGGCAGCAGCGTGGACGACGTCGACGGGGCCGACTCGTCCCGGGACGGGCAGGCGCTCACCTTCACCGGCGAGGCCCTGCCGGCCGGCGGGTCGCGGACGATCCGCTTCGACGTCCGCGACAGCCGACCCAAGGCGCGGGAGCCGGAGGGGTGCACGGTGGGCGGCAACCCGTGCGCGGGGTTCTGACTAGGCTCCTGACGCATGGCACTGCTGCACCGGGCGACACTGCGCCCCACGAAGCTGGAACTGCTGACGACCTGGCTGCCCGACCGGCCCTGGTACCGGGGACCGGCCGGCGTCGAGGTGGTGAGTAGGGGGGCGTACCGCTTCGACGACCCGGCCGGTGAGGTCGGTGTGGAGACGATCCTGGTCGCCGCCGCCGACGGGCCGGTCCACCAGGTACCCCTGACCTACCGCGCCGCGCCGCTCGACGACGCCGACGAGTGGCTGGTCGGTACCACCGATCATTCGGCGCTCGGCCGTCGCTGGGTGTACGACGCCTGCGCCGACCCGGTGTACGCGGCGGCGCTGACCCACGCCGTCCTGAGCGGCGCCGGTCAGGCGGAGCAGTACTTCGAGGTCGACGGTCGGCGCGAGGTGCGACCGCCGGCGATGACGATCGACGTCGACGGCGGCGGGGACGTGCCGGAGGTCGGCGCGGTTCGGCGGGTCGTCGATGGGGACGACACCGTCATCGACACCGACGCGGTGGAGCTGGTCGTCGTCCGCCGGCCGGTCGCCGGGGCGGGCGAGGTCCGGGGCGTCACCCTGCGGGGTTCCTGGGACGGGCAGCCGACGACCGTGCCGCTGGCGTACGTCCGCACGCGTTAGACGGCGGTGGGCGGCCCGGTCGACCGGGCCGCCCACCGCGTTCACCACTGTGCCGGGGGCGGCGGTGGTACGACCGGCGGCCGGTCGTCGCAGGTGATCGTGTTGGGCAGCAGCCACGGCGCGAGCCAGCCGCCGTCGTTGCCACCCAGGTCGGTCAGCGTGAACTCCGAGCCGGCCGGGGTGAAGTGGAACGATCCGCAGTTGTTGACGCCGACCGCGCCCACGTTGCGGGCGTCCACGTTGGCGAACGAGGCCGAGCCGGCCGTACGGGCGCTGACCACCGAGGTGCCGGTGCCGTCGACCCGGACGTCGCGGAAGCTCACGTTGGTGATCGAGTAGAGGTCCTTCACCGGCCAGTCGCTGACCAGCATGATCGCGTTGAAGGTGCTGTCCAGGTACGCGTCGCCGGTGACCTCGATGGCCGCGTCGATGCTGCGGTCCAGCGCGAACATCCAGATGGCGCCGAGCCCGATGTTCCAGTTCAGCTCGTACGTGCCGGCACGGGCCGTGGTGTTGCCGGTGAACCGCAGGTACCCGGCGAACGGCTCCGCGCCGAAGCGGGCGCCGACGTGCAGGCCGCTGCCCTCGCGGACCGGGTCGGCGACGAGGTTGTGCGAGACCGTCGTGTCGGTGCCGCCGTAGATGGCGATGCCGTTGGCCAGCGTCGGCGACTGCACGGTGTTGTGGTCGAACGTGTTCCGGGCGTTCGCCGTCTTCTCCGACCACATCGCCAGGCCGTCGTCACCGGTGTTGCGGACGAAATTGTGCGCCACCAGGGAGTCGGTCACGCCGGTGTGGAAGTTGAGCGCGTCGGCGATCTGGTCGACGACGATGGTGTTGGTGACCCGGACGTTGCGCATCGGACCGTCGAACCACAGGCCCGCCTTGGTGTGGCGCAGGTGGAGCCCGTCGATGGTGGAGTCGCTCATCGCTCCGCCGATCGCGTTGACCTGGTCGGTGTCGATGCGCTCCCGCACGTCGCCCTCGATGGCGAAGTCGGAGAGGTGCACGTTGCGGCTGCCGCCATCGGCGGCGTCACGGCCGTAGAACCCGACGCCGGTGTGCACCGAGCCGTCCGGCGCGGGGGTCGACAGGGCGACCTCGCGGCCCTTGATGATGGTGTGCCAGTTGCCGGCGCCCTCGATCGTCACGTCGTCGACGATGATGTGCCGGTTGACCTGGTAGGTGCCCGGCGGGATGTACACCTTCAGGTGGGCCCGCCGGGCGAAGGCGATGGCCTTGTCGATCGCGTCGGCGGAGTCCCGTCGCCCGGTCGGGTCGGCGCCGAACGCGAGGACGTTCGCCGCGAGCAGCCGTACGCGCGGCGGCGCGACCAGTTCGGAGTCGAGCAGGTCGATGACCGTCCAGGCGGCGGCGGTGCCGGTCGGCGCGGTGAGCCGGACCTTGTCGCCGGCCCGGTAGGTGCGCCCGAGCAGCAGTCGCTGCTCGTCGTAGAAGTGGGTGGGCCGGAACGGCGTGCTGATGCTCGGGTACGGCGTGGTGGCCGACGGCACGCACTGGCACTCGGTGATCCACCAGTCCGGGTGCAGCAGGCCGGCCTGCGGGTCGTTGGTGAACGGGTACTGGTTGTAGAGCCACGAGTACTGCGAGGTCAGCGCCATGGTGCGCACGTGCTTGCCGTTGACGGCGACCGTCAGCGGCGCGGTGATCCCGCCGCCGGACGGCGCGTCCGGGATGCTGTACCGCACGGTGATCCCGTTGGCGGCGCTGGGCAGGACGAACTCGACGTACTCGCCCGGGGTGAGTCGGACCGCCCGGCGGCCGGACGCCTCGGCGGGCAGGGTGTAGGCGGACCGGTCGGGGCCGATGATCTCGCCGTTGGTGCGGGCGTTCTCGGCCTCCTGTTCGACGAAGTCGACGTCGGCCCCGCGCCCGGCGACGAGTGCCGGATCGAGTGCCGCCCGGGTGACGACCGGCTGCGTGCCGGATGGCTTGGCCGGGCCGGCGGCGGCGACGGTGGGTCCGGCGACCAGCACGGCGAGGCCGGTCGCGAGCGCGACGGCGGTGGCGACCGGGCGGCGGCCCGGGCGTCCGCGCGGCGGCAGGATGCTGCGAGACATCGGTGACCCTCCTGGGTGGGTGGTGGTGGAGGTCCGCCCGGCGTTCCCCTGGACGCCCGACATTGAGCGTCATGATGCAGCACCCCGCAGTCTCCTGCAAGACATCAATCACCGAACGAAAAGAGACGACTGTAAGGCCGCAAGAATTGGACGAAAGGACGGCGGGGGTGTCGCGCCTCGCCTGCGTCCCGCTGGGCCGGTGCGGGCGTACGCTGGCCCGCGTGGAGCACGAAGATCGGATCGCCCTCTTCCTCGACTACGAGAACCTGGCGTTGGGGGCCCGCGACCATCGTGGCGGCGGCGCCTTCGACTTCCGGCCGATCGCCGACGCGTTGGCCGAGCGCGGGCGGGTCGTGGTGCGCCGGGCGTACGCCGACTGGTCGTACTTCGACGAGGACCGCCGGATGCTCACCCGTTCTCACGTGGAGCTGATCGAGATCCCGCAGCGGATGGGGGCGTCCCGCAAGAACGCCGCCGACATCAAGATGGCCGTCGACGCGATCGAGTTGGCGTTCGAACGCGACTACATCTCCACCTTCGTCATCTGTAGTGGCGACAGCGACTTCACGCCGCTCGTCCACAAGCTCCGTGAGCTCAACAAGCGGGTCATCGGCGTCGGGGTGGAGGGGTCCACGTCGGCGCTGCTGCCACCGGCCTGCGACGAGTTCCTGTACTACGACCGGCTGGAGGGCGTGGACATCCCGCCCGTACGCGCCCGGCACGCCCGGCCGGTCCGGCAGACCGGCCCCGATCAGCGGCCGACCGAGCCGGAGCAGCAGCGGGAGCCGGAGGTGGAGGAGCCGCCGGTGGGGGAGGAGCCCGGCCGGGACGTCGACGCGCTCGCCGTGCAGGTCGCCCAGACGGTGGCCGGTCTACAGGGCAGCGCGAGCGGCGAGGTGACCGCGTCCCGGCTCAAGCGCACCCTGCTGCGCAAGGACCCGACCTTCAGCGAGTCCGACTACGGCTTCCGTACCTTCGGCGAGCTGCTGCGCCACCTCGCCGAGCACAACGTGGTCGACCTGGCCGAGGGGCCCGCCAAGGGTGACCCGGAGGTGTCGCTGCCCGAGCACGGCGACCGGGAGGTGGCGTTCGGCCTGCTCCGGGGCGTGGTTGGCGACCTGGGCAGCGCCGGCAACCCGGTGGCGCTCTCCGGCCTGAAGAACCAGCTCCGCCGGGTCCGGCCCGATTTCAGCGAGAAGAAGCTCGGCTACCGCAGCTTCCTGCAGTTCTGCAAGGCCGCCGCCACCAGCGGCGCGGTCGACCTGCGGTGGAGCCCGGAGGCGGACGACTACCTGCTCACCTCGTCCTGACCGCATCGACCGCTGTCGAGCGGAAGTGTCGGGACTGCCCATAGGGTGGACGGCATGGCTGCCCCGAGGGCGAGGTGAGGGTCGTCATGCCGGGACGTGGGGAATGGACACTGGTCGGCCGCGACGTCGAGCTGAAGACCATCGAGGACGTCGTGGCGGCGCGGGTACCCGGTCTGGTGCTGGTGGGCGACGCCGGCGTGGGAAAGACGCGGTTGCTGCGGGAGGCGTTGGCGCGCGCCGGTGACAGCGGCGTGGAGTGCCACTGGGTGTCGGCGACCGGTGCGGCCCGCTCGATCCCGTTCGGCGCGGTCTCGCACCTCATCCCCGCGCCGACCCGGCCGCACGCCGACCCGATGGGGCTGGTCGTCACCGTGGAGCGCGACTTCGCCCGGCGCAGCGCCGGACGCACGGTCATGATCGGGATCGACGACGCGCACCTGCTCGACGAACCGTCCGCCGGACTGCTGCACCAGCTCGCCGTGCACGGTCTGGCGGTGGCGGTGGCGACGGTCCGCGCGGGCGAACCCCTCTCCGACGCGCTCACCTCACTGTGGACCGGTTCCGGTCGGCGACTGGAGGTGCGTCCGCTGCCGTCCACCGCCGTGGACCACCTGCTCGACGAGGCCGCGCCGGGTCCGCTCGACGCGCTCAGCCGGCGTCGGCTGCGGCAGCTCGCCGACGGCAACCCGCTGCTGCTGCGGGAGTTGCTCGCCGACGCGATGGAGACCGGCGGCCTGCACGAGGTGCGGGGCGTCTGGCGCTGGCGCGGCACCGCCTCCGGCAGCCCCCGGCTCGCCGAGCTGGTCAGCGCCCGGCTGCGCGCCCTCGAACCGGCGGCCCGGCAGGTGCTGGAGGTGGTCGCCTGCGGCGAACCGCTCTCCCTGGCCCTGCTGGAACGGTTCGTCGACCCGACCGCCATCGAGGCCGCCGAGCGCAGCGGCATGGTGGTCGCGGAGCGCTCGGGCGCGCGTACGGCCCTGCGCATGGCCCACCCGCTCTACGGCGAGGCGCTGCGCGCCAGCATGCCCGCCAGCCGTTCCCGGACGGTGTTCGGGCAGCTCGCCGACGTGTTGGCGAGCATGCCGCTGCGCCGCCGCGACGACGCGCTGGTCGCCGGTGTGTGGCAACTGCGCTCCGGCAGCGTCCGGCACCCGGAAATCGCGCTGGCCGCCGCCCGCCAGGCGATCGACCGGTTCGACATCGACCTGGCCGAGCGGCTGGCCCGCACGGCGTACGACGCCGGACCGGGGTGGGAGGCGCAGTGGCTGCTGGCCCGGGTGTTGCAGTACCAGGCGCGCAGCCAGGAGGCGTTCGACATGCTCCCGCCGGCCCCGCCCACGGGCAGCAAGCGGCTCGCCATCTGGGCGATCACCCGGGCCGGGTTGCTGTACTGGGGGCTGGACCGGATCGACGAGGCGCACGAGACACTGCGGATGGTGCCGGAGGGCTCGCCCGGCCACGACCTGGCCGAGGCCACCCGGTCCTGGGTGCTGTTCTACGACGGTCGGTGCGAGGCGGCCCTGGCGGTCGGTCAGGCCGTGCTCGCCCGCCCCGACACCGGCGTACGCGCGGCAAGCTGGGCGACCATGGGCGCGGCCTCGGCGGCGGGCATGCTCGGCCGGCTCGGGCTCGCGGCGGAGCTGGCGCGGCGGGGCCGGGCCGTGCTCGCCGCCGCGCCCGAACACCTGCCGTGGAACGAGGCCCAGGTCGGGCTGGGGCTCTGCTACGCCCGGTACGCCGCCGGTGAGCTGGCCGAGGCCGTCGAGCTGGCCGACGAGGGCTACCGCGCGGCGGTCGCCAGCGACGCGCGGGGGATGGTCGCCGTGTGGGCCGGGTTCCGGGGGATCATCGGCAAGGCGCAGGGGCAGCTCGACGCCGCCGAGGCAGACCTGCGCGAGGCCATCGCCCTGGTCGAGGAGAACGACCAGTACCACCTGGTACGGACGTACTGGGCCGAGCTGGCCGGCGTGCGGGCCCTGTCCGGCGACCTGTCCGGCGCGCGGCGTTGGCTGGCCGCGGCGGACGCCCGGGAGCGGACCGCCAACCGGATCTTCCACGCCTGGGTGGAGCTGAACCGCGCCTGGGTGCAGGTCGCCGAGGGGACCTCACCGCGGCGATCCGTACCGCCCGGCACGCGGCCGACCTGGCCCGCGGCAGCGAGCAGCCCACCATCGAGGCGGTGGCGCTCTACGAGTGCGCGCGCCTCGGTGCCCCGGAGCCGGTCCGGGACCGGCTGCGTACCCTCGCCGACCAGCTCGGCGGCCTGGCGTCGACCCTTTCCGGCGCGGTCGACGGTCTGCTCCACGACGACGGGCCGGCCCTGGAGGCAGCCGCCGACGACCTCGTCGCCCGCGGGCACACCCTGCTCGCCGCCGAGGCGGTCGGCGTCGCCGCCCGGGCGTACGCCCGACGGGGTCGACCTCGACTGGCGGTGGCGCAGCGGGCCGCGACGCTG
The DNA here is from genome assembly GCF_050942905.1 of Micromonospora sp. CA-246542. Lineage (NCBI taxonomy): Bacteria > Bacillati > Actinomycetota > Actinomycetes > Micromonosporales > Micromonosporaceae > Micromonospora > Micromonospora sp. CA-246542. The sequence goes on from NZ_CP192040.1 coordinate 2,276,031, forward strand.
GCCGAGGCCTGCCGGGGCGTACGGACGCCGCTGCTCGCCGCGACCGCCCCGGGCGTCGAGCAGGCGACGCTGACCCGCCGCGAGCGGGACGTCGCGCTGCTCGCGGTCGCCCTGTCCAGCCGCAGCATCGCCGACCGGCTCGGACTGTCGGTCAACACCGTCAACAACAACCTGGCCCGGGTCTTCACCAAACTGGGCGTCCGCAACCGCCGGGAGCTGGCCGTCGTGCTCGGTCACGAGACGGTCGGGCGTACGCCAGAGGGTCACCGCGAGCGATCCCCGCTCGACAGTAGGTAAGGCCGACTGATCTACCGGGTTACCGCGCGCGTCCCTACCGTGCGGTAACAACCTACCGGTGCACTCAGTCCCTGGAGGACGGCAATGAGCCAGTTGGATCCAAGCGGACCACCAGGAGCACGACCCACGAGGTCGATCCAGAACGTTCTCTTCGCCGCCGGGATGGCGCTGGCGGTGGCCACGCTCACCGCGGTGGTCGCCCCGACCGCCGGGGACGCCTCACCCACCCCGGCGAGCGCCGCCCCCGCAGCCGAGTCGTACGACGCGGCGCCCTGCACCCGCGAGTTGGAGGGTACGACCTGGCTGCTCGACCCGTGCGTCAAGCCGGGCGGGAAGCTCCCGGCGGAGGTCGAGGCGCGCCTCGCGCAGATCCGTACCCAGAACCGGGCGGCGGCCGACGACTGCCCGACCCCGACCGGTTCGGCGTCGGCGTCGGCCTCGGCCTCGCCGACCCGGCAGACCCGGCCGCCGGTGACGGCCCAAGCGGTCGCCGAACGGGCCCCCGCCGCGACCGCGACAGCGCCCACGTCGCCGGCCTCGCCCAGCGGATCGTCCACCTCGTCGCCCAGCGGTACGCCCTGCCCCTCGGGGAGCGCGTCTCCCTCGGGCAGCGCGTCGCCGTCGGGCAGTTCGTCGCCGTCCGGGAGCGCGTCGCCGTCGGGTAGCTCCTCGCCGTCCGGCAGCGCGTCGCCGTCGGGCAACTCGTCTCCCTCGGGCAGTGCCTCGCCGTCGGGTAGCTCGTCCCCCTCGGGCAGTGCGTCACCGTCGGGTAGCTCGTCGCCGTCGGGGAGTGCGTCGCCGTCGGGTAGCTCCTCGCCGTCGGGGAGCGCGTCGCCGTCGGGCAGCTCCTCACCGTCGAGCAGCGCCTCACCCAGTGGGTCGTCGTCACCCAGCAACCCGACCGACCCCACCGACGGCCCGCCCTGGCCCACCGGCGGGCCGGGGTCGCCGCCACCGCCACCGCCGACCGGCTGCCCGCAGGTCAACGGCAACCCCACCCTCGTGGACGCCAACAAGGACCGCATCCGCTGCCGCGAGGTGCAGACCGTCGAGGACGACACCGTCCTCACCGTCACGGGCGACTCGATCAGCTCGTCGCACCACCAGTTCGGCTTCGGGTTCATGGGTCCCGGCTGCCCGAACACCTCGTTCGACGATCGGGGCATGCCCGGCAACAACGGCGTCTACAGCTACGCCCGGCGTTACTTCGACATGAACGGCAGCATCGTCGACTACGACAACTACGCCCGGACCGGGTACGGCACCGGCGACATCATCGCCGGCCGGGCCGGCCCCGACTCGTGCGGCAACGCGTGGGCCCGGGTGGCCAGTCCGCTCGGTCTCGCCACGGCCCGCATCGCCAAGGCGAAGAGCGACAAGCACGACGCGTACCACGTGACGACCGGCGGCGTGAACAACACCAACTGGACGACGGTGCTGACCCGACTGGCGAAGTGCCGGGGCTACGAGTTCGCGGCGGAGACCCTGAACTCGTACGGCGTGTTCCGCTTCGAGTGGGCGGCCCAGGGTGGCAAGGCCGGCATCATCACCAACGGCGGCGGCTGCAACTTCTGGCTCGACCTGCCGGTCGGTGAGGACTACTACATCAACGTCCAGGTGCCCCGCTACGACGGCCCGAGCCAGTACGCCGGTGTCAGCGCCGATGCCACCTTCATCGTCAACTCCCTGTTGGCGGCGGGCGCCGACAAGGTGGTGTGGATGCTCTACTACGACATCACGCCGGCCAACATCGACATCGGGCAGTACGGCTGGATGCAGCTCAAGGCGTACCTGCCGGCGGCGCTGCTGACCTACGTACCGCCGCAACCGGTGTCGATGCTGTCACCGTTGATCGATCCGCTCTGGGTGGGCACCGTGCGGGGCGTGATCAGCGACCTCAACTGGGCCATCCAGATGGGGGTCCCGTTCGACCCGGCCGTACGGGTGGCGCTTCCGCCGCCGTTCACACCGGGTGACATCCAGATCACCGCCGAGGGAGGGTCGCCGCATCCCAGCCCATCGGGGCAGGACAAGCTGGCCAACACCCTGGCCAGCGTGCTGAACGGCATCTGAGTCGCTCCTGAGCCATCGCTCAGGCGGGGAGGAATCGCCGTTGCGGTTCCTCCCCGCCGACACACAGGTGGATCTGCGCCCGAATTGCGGCTATAGAACCCGTATCTGCCCACCTGCGCCGTACCCCCGGCGCGGAAATTGCTATACGGTCGGCGAATGAAGGTGGAGGAACACTGGTGGAACGGTGACACGACCCCGCGCGGGCGCCGGGACGTGTACATCCGTACTGACGGGCAAGGTTGGGAGGTCCGCGCCCAGATCGGTGGGGCGTCGGGCCGTGAGCGGGTGCAGCAGTGCCCCAGCCGGGCCTCGGCGACCATCCTCGCCGACGCCTGGCGCGGTACGCACCCATCCTGGCGCGAGCTGAAGCAGCGCTGATCCGGCACCGGGTCGGGCCGGCAACGCCCCCCGCGCCCCCCGGCCCACCCGGTGCTCGACCCACCCCCTTCTCGCGCCCCGAGGTCACCCCTTCTGAAACATGATCGCGGCGACCTCTGCCGCGAGGGCCGATGCCCACTCAAGCTGAGGACAGTCGTCCCGCCCTCTGCATTCCCGGCACCCACCTGCTCGCCACGGCGAGTCGAGCGCATCCGTCCAGTGCGCGTCGAGCACGCGTTTGGCGATGAACAGCTCGGTGGCCCTGGACACGGGTTCGTCGATCGGCATGCTCGGCACCTTTCGCGATATCACGATGAGTCCGCCCAGGGGCCGGCGACCAAATCGCGCCGATCCCCGGGCGGGCTTCGGGGCCAGGCTCCACGCTTGCCGAACGAAGAAACCGACAACCTTCCTTCGACCTTAGAGACCTTTAGTACCTAAGGCAATGTTGGTCTTGAAGGGGTGTGATCGGCATGGTCCGATGGAAGGTGCCGAACGAAGGAACCTTCACATGCCCATACCAACCAGCGGATACCGCGAGGTGGCCGAGGATCTCGCCGCACGGATCGCAAGTGGGGAGTACGCGCCGGGTGAGCGGCTGCCCACGTACAACGAACTCTCCGCCCTCTACGACGTCAGCGTGACCACGGTCCAGAGGGCGGTCATCGTCCTGCAGACCCGTGGTCTGGTGGTGGGCCTCCAGGGTCGTGGCCTGTGGGTCGCGGAGAAGTCGCCCACCTGATCGGCGCGCCCTCCGTACTCCTTGATCACTTGATGCTCACCAGTTCGGAAAGTCTTCCTGGAACTGGTGAGCATCAAGTGATCAAGCCGAGCGCGCTCGATCAACTCGACTTCGCCGATCCGGGCGCATCCTGAGGCCGGGACACCGCGACATCGCGGAAGTGGAGTGGATCAACCCGGGCGCGGCCGGGTCCGCAGGGCGCATTCCCTGCGGCAGGCCGGGTACACGGGGGCGGTCCGCGTTCGATGGAGGTCGCTCATGTCGCAGGGTCCCGACGAGGAGAACCCTCGGCTCGACGAGGAGGTTCGGGAGGCCGAACGCCGGCTCGCCGACCTCGTCGCCCCGTCGGACGACGCGCTGACCGACGACGACGCCCGCGTGCCGGACGATGCCCTCTCCGAGCAGGAAGAAGCTCTCTCGGAGCAGGAAATTGCCCTCTCCGAGCAGCACAGGGCCCCCTCCGAGCAGGAGGAGGCCCCTTCCGGGCAGGTGACGGAGTAAGGCTCAGGCGGTCGGGACCGGCAGCACCACGCCCTCGGCCGCCGACCGGTGCGCCAGCTCGATCAGCTCGACCGTGGCGGCCGAGTCGCGCGGGTCCACCGGCATCGGGGTGCCGTCGCGCAGCGCCGCCGCCACCTCCGCGTAGAAGCTCTGGTACGCCCCGGGCAGCGTCGGCGTCGGGCGCAGGTCACCGTCGACGCCGAGCAGGCCGTACCGCTCCGGTGGGACCTCGCCCCAGCCCGGCTGGTCCGGTCGGCCGCCGTCGTGCAGCGCGGCCTCCTGCACGTCCAGCCCGTAGGTCGTGTAGCCGGCGCGGTCGCCGAGCACCCGCAGGCGGGGGCCGAGCTGAGCGGTGATCGCCCCCATCCACAGGTGCGAACGCACGCCGTTGGCGTGGGTCAACGCCACGAACGCGTCGTCGTCGACCTCGGCGCCCGCGCGGCGGCGGTCGACCTCGGCGTAGACCCGCTCGACCGTGCCGAAGAGCTGCACGGCCTGGTCGACGAGGTGCGCGCCCAGGTCGAACAGGGCGCCACCGGCCTCGTCCACCCCGGCCAGCTCCCGCCAACCGGGCTTGATCGTCGGGCGGAACCGCTCGAACCGGGACTCGAAGCGCAGCACCCGTCCCAGCTCACCGCTCTCCACGAGCGCGCGGGCGGTCAGGAAGTCGCCGTCCCAGCGGCGGTTCTGGAACACCGTCAGCGGCACTCCGCGCCGGTCGGCCTCCTCGACGAGCGCCCGGGCATCGGCCGCGGTGGGAGCCAGGGGCTTGTCGACGACGACCGGCAGGCCGGCGGCGAGGGCCGCCCGCGCCATCGGCACGTGCTGCCGGTTCGGCGTCGCGACCACCACCAGGTCCAGAGCTTCGGGGGTACGCCACAACTCGTCGGCGTCGTCCACCAGGCGGGCGTCCGGGAAGTGCTGAGCGGCCTGCTCGCGCCGCTGTGGATCGCGGGTCACGATGGCGTCCAGCCGCAGCCCGGGTGTCGCGGCGATCAACGGAGCGTGGAAGACCCGACCCGCCAGCCCGTACCCCAGCAGACCGACCCGCAGCGCCTCCGCCATGCCGTACCCCTTTCTCCTGGCCCGCGCCCGGTTCGGCGGCGGTGCCGGTGGTCGAATCTACGCCGCGCCCGACCCGGACCCGGGCCGGGCCCGACGCTGGTCAGCCCACCGGGTCGGCGCGCAGATAGGTGAGCACGGCGAGCACCCGCCGGTTGGTGTCGTCGCTGGGCGGCAGGTCGAGTTTCAGCAGAATGTTGCCGACGTGCTTGCCGATGGCGGCCTCGGTGACGTGCAGCCGGGCGGCGATGGACGCGTTGGAGCGGCCCTCGGCCAGCAGCGCCAGCACCTCCCGCTCGCGGGCGGAGAGCGCGGCGAGCGGGTCGCGGGGCCGGTGCAGCAGTTGCCGCACCACGTCCGGGTCGATGGCGGTGCCGCCGCCGGTGACGCGGCGCAGCGTTTCGACGAACTCGGTCACCTCGGCCACCCGGTCCTTGAGCAGGTAGCCGACCCGCTGGCCGTCGCCGCTGTCCAGCAGCGCCGCCGCGTACCCGGTCTGCACGAACTGGCTGAGCACCACCACCGGCAGGCCGGGCCGCTCGGCGCGGAGCGCGACGGCGGCGCGCAGCCCGTCGTCACGACGACCCGGTGGCATCCGGATGTCGGTCAGCACCAGGTCGGGCTGGTGCGCGCGGGCCGCCTCCAGCAGTTCCGGCGCGGAGCCGACGGCCGCGCACACCGCGAACTCGAAGCGGGTCAACAGCGCGACCAGGCCCTCGCGCAGCAGCACCTCGTCCTCGGCGAGCACCACTCGGGTCACCGGCGACATGGCAGCTCCACCCGGACCAGGGTGGGCCCGCCGGGAGGGCTGGCCAGCAGCAAACGGCCGTCGGCGGCGGCGACCCGGTCGGCGAGTCCGGTCAGGCCGGTGCCCCGGGCGGGGTCGGCGCCGCCGCGCCCGTCGTCGGACACCTCGACGACGAGGTCGCCGCCGGCCCGGGTCAGGCGTACCTCGGCGCGGGTCGCACCGGCGTGCCGGGCCACGTTGCCCAGCGCCTCGGACACCACGAAGTACGCCGTGGTCTCGACGATCTCCGGCAGATCCCCGTCGACGTCGGCGTGCACGGTGACCGCGACGGGAGACGCGTCGGCCACCTCGCGGACGGCGTCGGCGAGGCCGAGGTCGGTGAGGCTCTGCGGCCGGATGCCGTGCACCAACTGCCGCAACATCACCATCAGCCCCCGCGCCTGGTCGTGCGCCACGGCGAGGGGCCGGGCGGCGGGGGAGTCCTCGGGTACGTCCAGCCGGGCCAGGCCCAGTTGGAGGGTGAGGCTGGTCAGCCGGGGCTGCGCGCCGTCGTGCAGGTCCCGTTCGATGCGCCGCCGTTCCGCCTCGTACGCCCCGACCAGCCGCGTCCGGGAACGGGCGACCTCGCGCAGCGCGGCGGCGTCGACGGGGCTGGTCAACGCCCACCGGGCGACCGTGGCCTGCGCGGCGGCGAGCAGCCCCGCCGCGTAGCAGAGCACCGGGACGAGCAGCACACCCACGATCGCGTACGGGACGGCTTCGCCGGTGCTCTCGATCGGCCGCCAGATCACCACGGGATCGGCGGCACCGGCCAGCCAGGGGCTGGTGACCATCCCGAGGTCCAGCAGTGCCAGCACCAGGAACGTCCAGTACGCGATGGGCACGACACCACCCAGCCAGAACAGGTACGCCACCTCCCGCCAGCTGGCCGCGCTGCGGTAGCGGCCGGCCAGACCCGTCCACCGCGAAGCGGGCGGCAGGGGGCGGCCGTCCACGAGGCCGAGTCGCCACCGCTCGACGGCGGCGACCGGAACGCTCGCGAGCGGCGCGAGAGCCACCAGGGTGAGGCTGCCGACCGCCAGGAACAGCATCAGCGGTATCGACGGCGGCCTGCCGTGCTGTCGCAGCGCGTTGGCGGCGGCCAGCAGGGGCGCGCCGATGACGAGCAGCCCGACGGTGAGCACACCGGCGATCGGCACGGTGGTGACCAGGTAGGCCAGCGCGCGCCAGGGCCAGGCGGAGATCAGCCAGTCGCGCCTTCGCAGGGCGGCGGCGAGGTGACGGGGGTGTTCCGAGGTCATGCCGCAGACGCTAATCGGCGGCCACCGGCTGCCCCAGCCGTCCAGATCCCCTCTTCGGGGTATGTCCAGCACTACCGGCGGGGGTGTGCGGAGTCCGGAAACGGGAAGGACGCGCGGGGCCTTACCTGCGGCGGCTGGAGTGACATGGGTGCCAGAACCTTCGTGGTGGTCGGCGGTACCAGTGGGCTGGGCCTCGCGGTGGCCCGGCTGCTGCTCGACGAGCACCGCGTCGTGGTGTTCGGCAATGTTCCGGCCGAGGTCGCCGCGACGACCGACGAGCTGGGGTGCGACGGCGCGGTCTGCGACGTCTCCTCCTACGAGCAGGTCCGGGACGCCTTCGCCGAGGTGGTGGGGCGCTACGGCACCGTCGACGGGGTCGCGGCGTGCGCGTCGATGTGGGCGGGTGGTGACCTCGGGGACCTGCCGGCGGAGCACATCCGGCGGGCCGTGGACATCAACGTACTGGGCACCACGTACCTGCTGCGGGAGGCGCTGGAGCATCTCCAGCGGCAGGGCTACGGGAACGTGGTGTACATCGGGGCGATGGCACTCGCCGCGCCCCGGCCCGGCATACCGGTCTACCGGGCGACCAAGAGCTACGGCAGCAGCCTCGTCGACTCGCTGGCCGAGGCCCAGCACAGCAACCGGGTCAAGGTGATGCAGTTGCACCCGGGGCCGATGCCGACCCGCCTCCAGGAGCGCGTCGGCGCCGAGTTCCTCGACGAGATCTACGCCCTGCCCGAGCAGGTCGCCACCGAGGTCGTCCGGCTGCTGCTGCTGCAACCCGACGACCTTTACGTCTCCGGTGAGCGCGTGCTGCGCGCGGACGGGCGGTGGTAACGGCGCGGACCGGTGCGGGGGACCGTCCGGCCTCCGCGTGGGCGCCCCTGCGCGGGGCCGTCTACCGCAATCTCTGGCTGGCCCTGCTCGCCGCCAACATCGGCACCTGGATGCAGACCGTCGGCGCGCAGTGGCTGCTGATTCACCACTCCAACGCCTCCACCCTCGTCGCGCTGGTGCAGACCGCCAGCCTGTTGCCGATCCTGCTGCTGGCGCTGCCCGCCGGGGTGCTGGCCGACAGCTTCGACCGCCGACACCTGTTGATCGCCGTGCAGCTGTTCCTGGTGGCGGTGGCGCTGGCGTTGACCCTGCTCACCCTGACCGACCGGATGCCGCCGGCCCTGCTGCTCACCCTCACCTTCGCGTTCGGGGTCGGGCAGGCGCTCACCCTGCCGGCCTGGTCGGCGGTGATTCCGGAGCTGGTGCCCCAGGAGCAGCTGCGGTCGGCGTCCGCGCTCGGTTCGATCAGCGTCAACGTGGCGCGGGCCGTGGGACCGGCGGTGGCGGGTGTCCTGATCGCCCGGACCGGCGTCGCCCCGGTCTTCGGGATCAACGCGGTGGCGTTCGCCATCTTCGCGGCCGCGCTGTGGCGCTGGCGTCCGAGCACCGCCCGCGCCGTCGAGGTGCCCGAGCGGTTCGCCGCCGCGCTGCGGGCCGGCAGCCGCTACGTACGTCACTCGCCGATCGTGCGCCGGCTGCTGCGCCGCGCGTTGGTCTTCGTGATCCCGGCCAGCGCGCTGTGGGCGCTGCTGCCGCTGGTGGCGGCCCGGCGGCTCGGGCTGGGCTCCGGCGGGTACGGGCTGCTGCTGGCCGCCCTCGGGGTGGGCGCCATCGCGGGCGGTGTGCTGCTGGCCGTGATCCGTACCCGGCTGTCGGCGAACCAGCTCCTGCTGATCGCCGGGGTGCTGTTCACCGGCGCGCTGACGGTTCTCGGCACCGTGCGGGTGGTACCGCTGGTGCTCCTCGCCCTGCTGCCGGCCGGGATGGCCTGGGTGACGGTGCTGGCCAACGTCAACGCCGAGATGCAGCTCTTCCTGCCGAGCTGGGTACGGGCCCGTGGGTTGGCCGTCTACCAGGTGTGTTTCGCCGGCGGGCAGGCCGTCGGCGCCCTGGCGTGGGGTCTGGTGGCCGACATGGGCGGGCTGGTCCTCGCCTACCTCGCGGCGGCGGCGTTGATGTTCGTCGGAACCGTGACGAGCCGGATCTGGCCACTGCCGGACCTGCGCTCGGTGAACCGTGAACCGGCGGCCTACTGGCCGCAACTGCACCTGGCGCACGAGCCGGACCCGGGCGTGGGACCGGTGCTGGTGACTGTCGAGTACACCGTCCGGCCGGAGCGCACGGAGCCGTTCCTCGCGGCCATGGACGTGGTGCGCGCCGCCCGGCAGCGCACCGGCGCGATGCGCTGGGGGCTGTTCCGGCCGGCCGAGACGACGGACCGGTTCGTCGAGGTGTACCTGGTGCCGTCGTGGGACGAGCACCTGCGCCAGCACGGGGGCCGGTTGACCGGCGAGGACCGCGAGGCCGAGGCGCGGGCCCGGGAGCTGACCGACGGCGTCTCGGAGGCACGTCATCTCGTGCCGGCCGCCGCCGGGCCGCGGCTGTCCGACGCCCGCGAAGGGATCTGACGCGTCGTACACGTCGTGCCGGCGGCCCGCCACCGGTGGATCGCGTCGGCACCGTACCGCGTACGCCCGCGTTGTTAGGATGGCCGGACCATGGCGACTGAGCGCAAGCCGACCGCGGACCCGGCCCGCAGCCTGGCGATCCTCTGGCGCACCCGGGAACCGACCAGCCGCGGCGCCGGGCAGGGGCTCACCGTCGACCGGATCGTCCGGGCCGCCATCGACATCGCCGACGCCGAGGGGCTCGACGCGGTGACCATGCGTCGGGTCGCCGAGGCGCTGGGTGTGGGCACGATGTCGGTCTACACGTACGTGCCGGGCAAGGCCGAACTCGTCGACGTCATGATCGACACCGCGTACGGCGAGATGCCGCGTTCCGCCGTCGAGGGTGACTGGCGGGCCCGGCTGGAACGGATCGCCCGGGACAACCTGGCGCTCTACCAGCGGCACCGGTGGATGGTGCGGGCCGAGACCACCCGCCCGGTGCTCGGGCCGCACCTGATGGCCAAGTACGACCACGAACTCGGCGCGGTCGCCGACATCGGGCTCACCGACGTCGAGATGGACGCGGTGCTCACCCTCGTGCTCGGGCACGTGAAGAGTTCCGCGCGCGCCGCCTCCGAGGTGGTCGACCTGGAACGGGAGACCGGCATGACCGACGGCCAGTGGTGGCAGTCGCACGCGCCCTGGCTGGAGACGTTCCTGAACCCCGACAGCTACCCGACCGCGTCGCGGGTCGGCACCGCGGCCGGTCAGCAGCACGGCGCCGCCTACGGCCCGGAGTACGCCTTCGAGTTCGGCCTGCAACGCGTCCTCGACGGCATCTCGGTGGTGGTCGCCGAGCGGGCGGCCGACCGGTAGGCCCGGCTAGCCGTCCAGCGCGGGCACGGCGTCGCCGAGCCGGGCGAGGGAGCGGGCGGACGGGCTGCCCGGCTCGGCGTGGTAGACGACCAGCGACTGGGTCGTGCCGCTGATCGTCAGCTTCTCGTAGCGCAGCTCCAACTCGCCCACCTGCGGGTGGTGGAACACGCGCAACCCGCCGCCCGCGCGGGCGGTGACGTCGTGGCGCGCCCACAGCCGCCGGAACAACTCGCTGCCGGCCGTCAACTCGTCGACCAGCTCGGTGAGCCGTGGATCGTCCACCTCCGCCCCCACCTGCGCGCGCAGGCCCGCCACCGCGCTGGCGGCGACCGCCTCCGGGGCCGGGTAGAGCGCGGGCACGCGCGGGCCCAGGAAGACCTCGCGCAGCAGGTTCACCCCGACCCGGTAGATCGGTGTCAGCGCGGTCGCCATCGGGTTGGCGAAGAGGACGTCCAGGTGTCGGCCGTGCACGAAGGCCGGCGTTTCCGCCCAGGAACCCACCAGCTGCCGGATGCCCACCGGTACCCGCTCCGGCCGTCGTGCCGGCCGCTCGGGCGGGGCGTGCCCGCCGAGGCGGCGCAGGTGCGCGGTGGCCTCGGTGTCCAACAGCAGCGCCCGGGCCAGCGCTTCGAGCACCTGGGCCGACGGGTTGCGGTCCCGTCCCTGCTCCAACCGCAGGTAGTAGTCGGCGCTGATGCCGGCGAGCAGGGCCACCTCCTCGCGTCGCAGACCGGGCACCCGCCGGCGGCCGTGTGCCGGCAGACCGACGTCACCCGGCCCGACCAGCTCGCGCCGGGCACGCAGGTACTCGCCCAACGGGCCGGCCGTGCTCACCAGCCCATCGTAGGAGCGGCCGCCGTCGCCCAGCCTGGTCCTGCCACTACCAGGAAAACCGGTAACCCGGATATCGCCGACCGGCCGGGTGACAGTGGGTCAGGTAAGCGTGATCGAGAGATGGGACAGAGATGACCGAGCGAATCACGACGCCATTCGGTTTCGCCTCGACCGCCGACGAGGTGCTCGCCGGAGTCGACCTGACCGGCAAGCGGGCCGTCATCACCGGCGGCGCGGCCGGCATCGGCATCGAGACCGCCCGCACCCTGGCCGCCGCCGGGGCCGAGGTGGTGCTCGCGGTGCGTCGCGTCCCGGCCGGTGAGGAGGCCGCCCGGGACATCGCGGCCAGCGTCGGCGCGGACCGCGTCGCGGTCCGCGAGCTTGATGTGGCCAACCAGGATTCGGTACGCCGGTTCGTCGCCGGCTGGGAAGGGCCGCTGCACATTCTGATCAACAATGCCGGGATCATGGCCCTGCCCGAGTTGGAGCGCACCACCGAGGGCTGGGAGATGCAGTTCGCCACCAACTTCGTGGGGCACTACGCGCTGACCGTCGGCCTGCACCACGCTCTCGCCGCCGCTGGTGGCGCCCGGGTCGTGTCGGTCAGCTCCAGCGGCAACCTCTTCTCCCCGGTGATCTTCGACGACCTGCACTTCGCGTTCCGGCCGTACGACCCGCTCCTGGCGTACGGGCAGTCCAAGAGCGCCGAGGCCCTGCTCGCCGTCGAGGCCAACCGTCGCTGGGCCGCCGAAGGCATCCACGCCAACGCCTTGAACCCGGGCGCGATCGCGACCGGGCTGCAGAAGCACACCGGCGGGCTGCGGACCCCGAAGGAGCGGCAGAAGACCCCGCAGCAGGGTGCCGCCACCTCGGTGCTGCTCGCCGCGTCCCCGCTGCTCGACGGCATCGGCGGTCGCTACTTCGAGGACTGCGCCGAGGCCCCCGTCCGGACCGAGCGGCCCGCCGACTACACGGGCGTGGCGGCGTACGCCGTCGACCCGGGCAACGCCGAGCGCCTCTGGAACGTGGCGGCGGACCTCATCGCCCGCTGACGCCGGAACCCGCCCGAGCAGGGCCCCGCGGATGGTACGACTGGGTCGGCGGGTGACGTCCGGGAAGGGGGGCGATGGCGAACGGGCTTCCCGGGCGGCTGCTCCAGAAGCGGGAGGACCCCCGGCGGACCTCGTTCCTGGAGCTCTTCTTCGACCTGGCTTTCATCTTCGCGTTGACCCGGCTGTCCAGGGCGGTGGTCGACGACCCCAGCGTCAACGGTGGCTTCCAGGTCGTGGTGATGCTGGCGGCGATCTGGTGGGTGTGGTTCGTGACCGCGTGGTCCGCGGACTGGTTCGATCCCCAGGCGCCGCTGATCGTCGTACTCCTGCTCTGGGTGATGTTCGGCGGCCTGCTGATGGCCGCGGCGGTGCCCACCGCGTTCGGCTCGCACGCCGCGCTGTTCGCGGGCGCCTACGTGGCGATCCACGTCGGTCGGGGCGCCCTGCTGATCCCGGCGCTGAGCGGGCACCCGCTGCAACTGCGGAGCCTGCGGGTGGCGATCTGGTTCGCGATCTCCGGTGCGATGTGGTTGGTGGGCGCGGCCGTCGAGCCGGCCCGGGAGGTGCTCTGGACCCTCGCCCTGGTGCTGGAGTACTCCCTGGCCCGGCTGCGCTGGCCGTTTCCGTGGCTCGGGCGCAGCTCGTGGCCGGACCTCCAGGTCAACGGTGATCACCTCTCCGAGCGGTACCAGCAGATCTTCATCATCGCGTTGGGTGAGCTGATCCTGTTCGCCGGCATCGCCTACAGCGACGCCGGCCTGCACGTCGAGAGCACCTTGGCCTTCGCCCTGGCGTTCGTCACCGCGGTGGCCCTCGCCCGGCTCTACCTGGCGCCGGCCGGCTCGCGGCTGGGCGCGAGCATCATGGCGGCCGGTCCGCCCGGCAGCAAGCTGGCGCTGCTCGCCGGCTACCTGCACCTGGTCATGATCGCCGGCGTCCTGGCCACCTCGGTGGCCATGGAGATGACGATCGAGGACCCCCGCACCGAGGAGACGGCGCAGCTGGCCCTCGGCATCGTCGGCCCGGCGCTGTTCCTGACCGCCCGGATTCTGCTCGCGTGGGTGGTCGACGGCAGCCGGCCGTGGGCGCGCCTGCTCGGTGTGCCGGCGATCATCGGGTTCGGGTTCGCGACCCAGCGGCTTCCGCACGTCGCCAACAGCGCCGTCGTCGCCGGGGTGCTGGTGCTGATCGTCCTGGTCGACGGGATGCCCGGCCTCCGGCGCTACGCCACCAGAAGCAGGCGGGACGGCAGGCCCGATCCCCGGCGGCCCGGGTAACCCGCCGATGTCAGCACCGCGACCGGACGCCCCAGCGCGACGCGCAGACGTGGTGGAGCTGCGGGTGCACGGCGTGTCGGGGGCGGAACCCTCGGTCGTCCTGGGCTCGGCGTCGGCGCGCCAGGTCGCGGGTGACGATCGTGGCGGCTTCTACCGGCCGGACGGGCCGGGCCGCGACGCCCCTGACAGGTTGACGCTCGAGGCGTACCGCTGGGGTGATCTGCCCTCCGGCACGGTGGCCCGGACGATCTCCATGGTCCTGTTGCTGCCGTTCATGCTCAGCAACGCGGCGGTGTGGATGCGACCCACCGGTAGGCGCGCCGCTGGGGTCACCGTCCTCTGCCGGCTCCTCGCGCTCAACCTCACCCTGGTGTACGTGGTGTCCATCGCCGGGGTCGCCCTCGACCTGGTCGCCTGGCGTTGTCTCGGCGCGACACCCTGCCGGGCGCCCTTCGACACGTTGTTCGGGCTGGACGACCGACCCGTCGGGCAGCGGCTGGCGGTTCTGGCGTTGCTGCCGATCGCCGCCGTGGGGCTCCTGCGACTGCTCGGGACCCGCCGTCGCCGACCGTCCGGCAGCCCGCTGTGGGCCGTGGAGCCGCTGGTGGAGCGGTTGCGGGCGATCCACGTCGCCTCCGCGCTCGGCGTACTCGATCTGCTGCTGCTCACGGCCCGCCGGGCCGGCGGCGCGACGGTCGGGACGAACCTGTTGCTGGCGTCCGCCGCGGCGGTCCTGGTGGCCTGCGTCGGTCTGCTCGCCGTCCCCGGCCTGATCGACCGGGCCGCGACCGCGCGGACGGCCACCGTCACCGCGCGCGGCACCGCCGTGGTGGCGGCCGGCCTGACCGTGGCGACCCTCGTCGTCGTCGCGGGCGACGGGCGGGGCTGGCCGACATCGGCCGGACTCCCCGGCTACGGCGGGATCGCGGGCGGCACGCTGCTCGGCCAGATGGCGTTGCTGGTGCTGCTCAGTGCACTGGTGTTGGGGCAACGGGGTCGTGGTCGCCGGGCGCTGCCGGGAGGCGCGGGCGCCGCCGTCATCGCGGCCCTCGCGGTCGGCCTGGCCGGCTCGCTCGCCTCCGGGCTGGTCTACCAGAGCGGGGTGCTGCTCGGCGGATATCGCGGTGACGGCGGGCCGCCGCTGCCGTACCGCTGGACGGTGCTGGCCTTCTTCCTGCACGTCGACGCGGCGGTGCTGTTGGGTGTGGTGCTGACGGTCCTGTCGCGGCGACGTCGCCGCCGCGCGGCGGCGACGATCACCAACCGCGACTTTCCCGCGCCGCCGCCGGGGGCGACCGTGCGGTTGCGGCAGGTCACCAAGGCCGTGGCCCGTGCGCGGTTCACCGAGTGGCTGGGCCTGCTGGCCGTCACCTACGCGGTGCTCGCCCTGATCGGGCTGGCCACGAGTCTGCTCGGGCAGTTCGGGCGCGAACCGGACGACGTGGCGCGGCGGGTTCTCGGGCTGCCGGCCGGTGTGGTCGAAATGGGTCTGGTGGGAGGCACCTATCTGGTCGCCGCGGTGGCTCTCACGCTGGTGTCCGGCGGCCTCTTCGCGTACCGGACGGCGTGGTTCCGCCGGCACGTCGGGATCCTGTGGGACCTGGGCACCTTCTGGCCCCGGGCCGCGCACCCGTTCGCTCCGCCGAGCTACGCCGACCGGGCGGTACCGGAGTTGGCCGACCGGATCGGCCACCTGGCCGAGCGGCACGCCGGAGTGCTGCTGTGCGGGCACAGTCACGGCTCGGCGCTGTTGGCGCTCGCGGTGCTACGGCTGCCGCCGGCCGTGCGTCGACGGGTCGCGCTGCTGACCTACGGCTCCCCACTGGGCCGCCTCTACGCCCGGCTCTTCCCCGCCTACCTCGACGACGGGACGCTGCGTCAGGTGGGGGAGCGGGTCGGATGGCGGTGGGTCAACCTGTGGCGGGACACCGATCCGGTCGGCGGGTGGATCTTCGCCGCGCACCGACCCGGCGATCCCTCGCCGGACCCGACCGACCCCGCCGGTCACGTCGACCGGCGGCTGCGGGATCCGGACGGCCTGCTGCCGGCACCCGGCGAGCGCCGGCCTCCGCCACTGCGCGGGCACCACCCGGGCGAGTCCGACCCGGCGTTCCGGGACGTCGTACGCGACCTCGTCGGCCGGCTCCGCGGCGCCGACGCGGAGTGAACAGAGCGCGCGTCACTCGGGGATCCGGTCGGACTCCGCCACCACCGCGCGCACCCTGCGCAGCGTGGCGTCCGGCGCGCGGATCGCCGCCCGCCACCGGTCCAACGTGCGGTTCAGCACGCGGACGACGAACTGCAACTGGTTGACCTGCTCGCGCAGCGTGCCCAACTCGGTGCGGGCGTGCAGCGCCTCGCCCTCCAGTTCGGTGATCCGGGTCTGGAGCGGCTGCACCAGGGTGAGGGCGGCCTCGGTGAGGGTGTCGGCGGCATCGGCCTTGAACTTGCCTCGCTGGACCAGCACGGTGGCGATCGCAGCCAGGCCGGTCGAACCGCCGAGGATGCCGAGCACGCTGAGCGCCACCTGCACCCAGTGCGGCGCGGATGGCGCGGGGGAGGTGTTCATGGGGCACTTCCCTGTAGTTCTTCGTAGCTCACACATTCACATGCGCGGACGAGACGGCGTAGGTCGACGGCGAGTTGCCAGGCCCGCCACAGCGATCCGACCGTCACCGCGACGATGAACGACGAGGCGACCAGGGACTGCTGGCTCCAGAGGGCGACCAGGGCCACCGCGTACATGCCGGTGATCGTGCCGAGCACCAGGATCGCCGCGAGTTCCATGCCGAGCCCGGTGGAGAGCCGGCCCGGCCACGACAGGCCCAGCAGCCCACAGACACCCGCCGTGATCAGACCGATCTCCCAGGCGACCTGCAGCGGCGTGGGCATGGACGTCTGGACGGAGGCCGGCCGCACGTCGAGGAGCACCATGAGGAGGCCGCAGACGGGCGCCATGCCCAG
Organism: Micromonospora sp. CA-246542; assembly: GCF_050942905.1. Classification (NCBI taxonomy): domain Bacteria; kingdom Bacillati; phylum Actinomycetota; class Actinomycetes; order Micromonosporales; family Micromonosporaceae; genus Micromonospora; species Micromonospora sp. CA-246542. The sequence goes on from NZ_CP192040.1 coordinate 2,292,586, forward strand.
GACAGCGACCTCGTACGGCTGCTGGCGGAACCGGCTACGCAGATACCTCACGGCAACTCCCTGGCGAAGACCCTGCCGCCTGCCGGCCACCAGAGAGGGCGGGTCGGTCCGGGACCGGCGGTGGTGGAAAGACGATGGTCGAGGAGATGACCGACGTGCCGTCGTTGGTCGCCGATATCTGCCTGTGTATCACCGCCGACCGGTTTGCGTCCACCTGGTGTAACGTCGTATTTCCGCAGGTCAGAGCATTCGAGGGTGGGTGGCCGGGCGGTCTGCGGCAACCCGGCCACCCCTCGACCGCTCGTTACATTCAGTGTCGGATATCCAACTCCTCGTGGCTGCGTAGCGCCCCCACCACGACGGCCGGCGCCTCCTCGGCCATGAAGTGCCCGCAGGTGACCGTCTGGTGCGAGAGGTCCGGCGCCCAGGCCCGCCACACGGCTGCCGCGTCGTAGCCGAGAGCTGCCCCCCAGTCCTGCGCAAGCACGGTCACCGGCATCCGCAGCCGGTTGCCGGCCGCCCGGTCGGCCTCGTCGTGCGCGACGTCGATCCCCGCGGACGCCCGGTAGTCGGCGACGATCGAGGTCACCGCCTCGCGCGACGCGCGCAGGTATTCGGCGCGCACGTCGGCCGGCAGCGCGTCCGGGTCCCGGGTCCAGACGTCGAGGAAGTGGCCGAAGAACGCGTCCGGGCTGCCGCCGATCAGCTTCTCGGGCAGGCCGGGCGGCTGCGCCATCAGGTAGAGGTGGAAGGCGACGGAGGCGTCCACCCCGTGCAGGACGTCCCACATGTCCAGGGTGGGTAGCACGTCGAGCAGGGTGAGCCGGCTGATCGCCGCCGGGTGGTCGAGGCCGACGCGGAACGCCACGAGAGCGCCCCGGTCGTGCCCGGCCAGGGCGAAGCGGTCATGGCCGAGCGCGCGGGCCAGCGCCACGACGTCGTTGGCCATGGTCCGCTTCGAGTACGCGGTGCCGTCGCCGTCCACAGGCTTGTCGCTCTCGCCGTAGCCGCGCAGGTCCGGGCAGATGACGGTGTGGTCGGCGGCGAGGTCGGCCGCGACGTGCCGCCACATGAGGTGGGTCTGCGGAAAACCGTGCAACAGCACGATCGGTGGCCCGGAGCCGCCCACGGCGGCGCTGAGCGTCACGCCGTCGGCGACGGTGACGCGCTGGTAGTCGAATCCGTTGATCCTCGGCTGCACGGGTGAGCCTTCCTGGGTGAGCGGTTTCGGCGCGGGGATGCCCGTCGCCGGCGTACGTCATCGAGCCTGCCCGGGGGTGATCAGCGGACGGTCAGTGTCGGATCAGTGCGGGCTAGATTGAGGCCATGACCAGGCAGCCGACGGCACCGGTGACGTTCGGCGTGCTCGGGCCGGTGACCGCCGCCGCCGGGACCGGTCCGGTTCCGCTGCGGGGGCACCGGCAGCGCCTGGTGCTGGCCCGGTTGCTCATCGCCGGTGGCCGGGTGGTGCCGGTGGAACGTCTCGTCGACGACCTGTGGGAGGTTCCGCCGGAGCGCGCGGTGGGCGCGATCCGGACATTCGTCGCCGACCTCCGCCGGGCGTTGGAGCCCGACCGGCCGCCCCGGCAGCCATCCGGCCTCCTGGTCACCGAGCCCTCGGGGTACGCGCTGCGGACCACCCCGGACGCGGTGGACGCCGACCGTTTTGAGGCGGCGGTCGGCGAGGCCGGTCGGCTCCTGACGGCGGAGCTGCCCGCGCCGGCCCTCGCGGCGCTGGACGCGGCGCTCGGGCTGTGGCGTGGGCCCGCGTACGCGGACTGCGTGGGCGAGGGCTGGGCCGTGGCGGAGGTCAACCGGCTCGACGAACTGCGGATGCTCGCCGTGGAACGCCGGGCCGAGGCGCTGCTCGCGCTCGGTCGGCCGGACGAGGCCGCCGCCGACCTGCCCGGCCACCTCGCCGCCCATCCGCTGCGCGAGGACGCCTGGCGGCTGCTCGCCCTGGCCCGCTACCGGGCCGGCCGACAGGGCGAGGCGCTGGCCGCGCTGCGCCAGGCCCGCGACGTCCTGGTGGCGGAGCTGGGGGTGGACCCGGGCCCCGAGTTGCGCCGGCTGGAGGCCGACATCCTCGCGCAGGCCCCACACCTCACCGACATCCCCACGGTGGCCGTTCCGGACCGGGCCGGAGCCGCTCCCGACGGCGGATCGGCGTCGCGGCGGCCGTTCGTGGGGCGGGACGCGGAGCGGGAGCGACTGCGGCGTGCCGCCGAGGCCGCCACCCGTTCCGGGCGGCCCACGCTCGCTCTGCTCAGCGGCGATCCGGGCGCCGGCAAGACGGCCCTGGCCGAGGCGCTGACGCGGCAGTTGGCCGCCGAGGGTTGGACCACGGCGTGGGGGCGCAGTCCCGAGTACGAGGGCGCCCCGGCCGCCTGGCCGTGGACCCAGATCGTCGAGGCGCTCACCGGCTCGGACGGGTCGTCCTCTCCGGGCGGCGTGCCGTCCGTTCCGGGTGGCGGGTCGTCCTCTCCGGGTGGCGTGCCGTTTGTTCCGGGTGGCGGGTCGTCCGACGGTGGGACTGCGGGCGCCGACAGCGTCGGTGATCCCGCCGTGGCCCGGTTCCGCCGACATCGCGCGGTGGCGTCGGTGCTCTCCGCCGTCGCCGACCGGGGCCCGCTGCTGCTGGTCCTGGACGACCTGCACCGGGCCGACGGTGACACGTTGGACCTGCTCACCGCACTGCTCGCCGGCCCGCAACCCGCCACCGGCCCGGTGCTGGTCCTGGGCACGTACCGGGCCACCGAGATCACCGGGGGGTTGACCGCCGCCCTGGCCCGGGCCGCCGGGCTCGAACCCGTACGGGAGTACCTCGCAGGCCTGTCTTTGGAGGCCACCGGCGAGCTGGCCCGCGCCGTCGCCGGCACGGAACTGGCCCCGCCCGCCGTCGCGCTGATCCACCGCCGCAGCGCGGGTAACCCGTTCTTCGTCCGGGAGCTGGCCCAGCTGTACGCCGAGGCGGGCGGCGCGGCGCTGGAGGCGGTACCGCCCGGGGTGCGCGACGTCATCCGGCACCGGCTCGCGCAGCTGCCCCCACCGACCCGTACCGTGCTGCGGCAGGCGGCGGTGCTCGGCCGGGACGTCGACCCCGCCGTGCTCGGCGCGCTGACCGACGACCCGGCCGCGTTGCTGGACGCCGTCGACCGCGCGTTGCAGGCCGGCTTCCTGACCGAGCGGGCGTCCGACGGGCGGCTACGGTTCACCCACATCCTGGTCCGCGACACGCTCTACGCCGACCTGTCCGCGTCGCGTCGCGCGGCCTGGCACGCCGCGGTGGCCGAGGCGTTGCAGCGGCAACAGCCCGTCGACCCCGCCACGCTCGCGCACCACCTGCTATCCGCCGGAGGACCGGCAGCCGCCCGCCGGGCCGCCGACTACGCCCGTACGGCCGCCGAGCGGGCCGAACGTGGCGGCAACCCGCACGAGGCCACACGGCTGTGGGCGCAGGTCGTCGAGGCGTACGACCGGGCCGGGGGACCGAGCGGCGCGACCGGCTGACGGCTCTGCTCGGCCTCGGGCGCTCGCTGGCGGTGACAGGTCGCCTGGCCGAGGCGCGGCGTCACCGTGCCGAGGCGATCGCCGACGCCGAGGCGCTCGGTGACGCCCGGCTGACCGCCCAGGTGCTGGCCGGTTTCGACGTGCCCGCCATCTGGACCCGCAACGACGACGACCTGCTCTCCGAGCGGATCGTCCGCGCCGCCGAGCACGCCCTGACCGGCATCGGCCCGTCCGGATCCGCGCACCGCAGTCGGCTGCTGAGCACCCTCGCGCTGGAACTGCGGGGTGTCACCGATGACCGTGGCCGCCGGGCCGCCGTCGAGGCCGAACGGATCGCCCGGACCCTCGACGACCCCGGGCTGCTGGCCTTCGCGCTGAACGCGCGCTTCATGCACGCCTTCGACCGCGTCGGGCTGGCCGACGCCCGGGCCCGGATCGGCGCCGAGCTGGTCGACCTCGCCGCCCGGCGGCACCTGGTGACCTTCGAGGTGCTGGGCCACCTCATCCTGCTCCAAACCTGCTGTGCGCGGGCCGACCGGACCGGCGCGGACGAGCACGCGCGCGCCGCCGACCGCCTCGCGCAGCGGTACGAGCTGCCGCTCGTCGGCGTCTTCACCGGCTGGTACGCCGCGCTGCGCCGGACGTGGGTCGGTGACCGGGACGCGGCGGTGACCGCGTACCGGGCCGCCGCCGAGCGGTTGCCGACCGACGGTATGCCGGGCCTGGCCCAGGGGCTGCTGCCGCTCGCCCTGCTCGGCCTGCGCCTGGCCGACGCCGTCGGCGACCCGGCGGATGATCGGGTGGTCCCCGCCGCAGGGCGGCCGGTCGACGGTCTCGGCGACGAGGACTGGGCGGGACTGGACTGGGGCCCGCACGAGCCGTGGGTCCGACCGCTGCTGCTCGCCCACTCCGGTGACCGCGGCGCCGCCGTGTCGGCGCTGCGGGCCCTCCCGGACGGGCCACACGACCTGCTGCGGGAGGTGCGACTGTGCCTCGTCGCGCGGGCGGCGCTCGCCGTGGACGACCGGCCCGCCATCGAGCGCGCCGCCGCCGCGCTCCGGCCGGCCGCCGCCGAACTGGCCGCCGGCAGCGGCGTGCTCACCGCCGGACCGGTCGCCGGGCACCTCGCCGATCTCGCCGCCGCGCTCGGCCACGACGAGGAGGCCGCCGCGCACCGCCGGACCGCCCGCCTGCTGACCGCGCGCGTCCGCGCAGTCGACCCGACCTGAGCACTGCCGCGCTCGGCAGCCGGCGACTTGCCGGTTCCTGTGGAACCGGCCACCGGTGTGCGGTCAGATGGAACCACCGGCCTGCGCCGCCAATCGGGGATCTAGGGGGTACGCCGTGCAGGGGCTCGTGCTGATCGTGGTGCTGGGCGTCACCGTCCTGATCGGCACCACCCTCGGCGGCCGCTACCGGGTCGCGCCGCCGGTGCTGCTCATCGCGTTCGGAGTGCTGCTCGGGCTCGCGCCGCCGCTGTCGGACCTGGTTCTGGAACCGGACCTGGTGCTGCTGATCTTCCTACCGGCGATCCTCTACCGGGAGAGCCTGACCATCAGCCTGCGGGAGATCCGGGCCAACCTGCCGGTGATCGGGCTGCTCGCCGTGGTGCTCGTGGTCCTCACCATGATCACCGTCTCCCTGACCGCCCAGGCGTTCGGCGTGAACCCCGCCGCAGCCTGGGTGCTCGGCGCGGTCCTCGCGCCGACCGACGCCGCCGCGGTCACCGGTCTGGCCAAGCGGCTGCCCCGCAAGCTCCTCACCACGCTGCACGCCGAGAGCCTGATCAACGACGGAACCGCCCTGGTGGTCTTCGCGGTGACCGTGGGCCTGCTCACCCAGCGCGGGGAACCGGGGGCGCTGGGCATCGGCGAGGAGTTCGTCGGGGCCAGCCTCGGCGGCCTGGTCGCCGGTCTGCTGGTGGGCGTCATCGTGGTGTTGATCCGCAAGCGGCTCGACGATCCGCTGCGCGAGGGCGCGCTGAGCGTCCTGACGCCGTTCGGCGCCTTCCTGCTCGCCAGCGCGGTGCACGCCAGTGGTGTGCTGGCCGTCGTGGTCGCCGGTCTGGTGCTCGCGTACGCCGGCCCACGGGTGATCCGCGCCCGCTCCCGGGTGCTGGCGTACGCGTTCTGGGACCTGTCCACCTTCCTCATCAACGGTGGCCTGTTCGTGCTGCTCGGCACCCAGATTCCCCGCGCGGTTCGCGGCATCGTCAGCACCTCGCCCCCGAGGGCCGTGCTGATCGTGCTCGCGGTCACGCTCGTCGTCGTCGCCACCCGGCTGGGCTTCGTCTACCTGACGTCGCAGTCGAGGCGGCTGCTGCGTCGTCGGATGGCGGAGCAGGAGGGCGGCACGCCGAGTTGGCGGGTCGGCACGGTCGCGGGCTGGTCCGGTTTCCGGGGCGCCGTGTCGCTCGCCGCCGCGCTGGCCGTGCCGACGATGACGGTCTCCGGTCGCCCGGTGGTCGAGCGAGATCTGATCATCTTCGTCACGGCGCTGGTGATCGTCCTGATCATGCTGGTGCAGGGGACCACGCTGCCGCTGGTGGTTCGCTGGGCGGGGCTGTCCGGCGACCCCGAGCGCGTCGACGAGGCCCGACACGCCCGCCGGCGTGCCACCCAGGCCGGCCTGGACGCCCTGCCCGGAGTCGCCGAGGAGGTGGGGGCCGAGGAGGAGGCCGTACGCCGGCTGCGGGCCGAGTACCAGCGACACCTCGCCGACCTCAACGAGACCGGTGGTCGGACCGCCAAGGAACGCAAGCTGGAGCTCCGGCTACGTCTCGGCGTCCTCGCCCACAAGCGACGGGAGCTGACGCGGCTGCGCGACAACCGGGAGATCGACGACCTGGTGCTCCAGGAGCTCCAGTCGGCGCTGGACAACGAGGAGATCCGGCTGCTGGGCCGCGGCCCGAACGAGTGACCACGTGAACGTCGGCTGAACCTTTCATGATCAACATCAGCGCCTCTGGCCGCAGGTCAGCGGCGTCCGTCGAGCGGTCCAGGGGAGCTGACCTGCGCGGCCCCGCTCATCCTGTTGGTGATCAGAAATTCGCTCCACGGTGGCCCGTCGGGCACCTGAGTCTTCGTACGGTTTTGCGCGCCGTCCGCCGGACGGATCGAAGGCCGAGGAGACAGATCCGTGTCCGTCACACCCACCATCGTCCCCGACCGGGACGCCACGACGCGTACGCCAGTCGTACCGCTCGACCGGATCGAGCAGTACGCCCGCCGCTTCCCCGAGCGAGCGGCGCTGTGTGACGAGGACGGGGTGCTCGACTACGCGGAGCTGGTTCGGCGGGTCGATGCCCTGGCGGCCAACCTGCGGGCGTACGGCGTCGGTCCGGGCGAGCTGGTCGGCATCTGCCTGCCCCGGCGGCGGGCGGCGATCGTGGCGATGCTGGCGGTGCTCCGCGCCGGCGCCGGCTACCTGCCGCTGGACCCGACCTACCCGCCGGCCCGGTTGGCCTCGATGCTCGCCGACGCGCGACCCGTTCTGGTGCTCACCGGCCCGGCCGGGGCCAACCTGCCCGCCGGCACTCCGCTGGTGCCCCTCGACGACGCCGAACCCGTCGGCGCGACGACCGGCCCGGTCGATGCCGGCACACCCGGCCCCGAGGACCCGGCGTACGTCATCTTCACCTCCGGCAGCACGGGCCGACCCAAGGGCGTGAGTGTGCCCCGGCGGGCGCTGGAGCACTTCTGCCAGGCGGCCCGCGAGCGGTACGACCTGCGCGCCGACGACCGTGTGCTCCAGTTCGCCTCGCTCAGCTTCGACGCCAGCGTCGAGGAGATCTTTCCGCCGCTGAGCGTGGGCGCCACCGTCGTCATCCGTGACGAGGACGCGATCAGCAGCCCGCGCCGATTCCTCGACCACTGCCGCGACCACGCCGTCACGGTGCTGGACCTGCCCACGGCGTACTGGCACGAGTTGGTGACGGCGATCGACCGCGGCGAGGCGGCACTGCCGGCAGCCGTCCGTCTGGTGATCATCGGCGGGGAGGAGGCGCAGGCCGGCGCGGTGGCACGCTGGCAGGACCGCGTTGGCGTCGGGGTTCGGCTGCTCAACACGTACGGCCCGACCGAGGCCACGGTTGTCGCCACCTGCGCGGACCTGACCGGCTGGACCGGTCAGGGTCCGGTCCCGATCGGCCGTCCGCTGCCCGGCGTGACGTGTGTCGTGGTCGGCGCGGACGGCGACCCGGTAGCCGCGGGCGAGCCCGGCGAGCTGCGCATCGGCGGCCCTGGCGTGGCGAGCGGCTACCTGGGCCGGCCGGAGCTGACCGCCGAGCGCTTCCCGACCGGGCCGGACGGCCAGGTCACCTACGCCACCGGGGACCGGGTTCGGGAGCTGCCCGACGGGCAACTGACCTACCTGGGCCGCTTCGACGACCAGGTGAAGATCCGTGGGTTCCGTGTCGAACTAGGCGAGATCGAGGCCGCGCTGCGCCAGCTCCCCGAGGTCGCCGACGCGGTGGTGCTCGTCGACGCGAGCACCGGGCAACCCCGGCTGGTCGGGCACCTCGTGCCGACCGGAGCGAGTCTCGACCCCATCGCCGTGCGACGCCGGCTCAGCGCCGACCTGCCGGCCTACCTCGTACCGGCGACCGTGCTCGGGCACGAGTCGTTCCCCCTCACCCCGCAGGGCAAGGTGGATCGGGCGGCGCTGGCTGGATCGACGCCGCCCGTACCGGTCGCGCCCGTGCCGACCAGCGACGACGGGAACGACCCGGTGGCGGTGGCGGTGGCCGCCCGCTGGGCCGAGCTGCTCGCGCTGCCGGCGGTCGACCTCGACGACGACCTGTTCACCCTCGGTGCGGACTCGCTCGACGCGATCCGGCTCCTGGGCGCGGTCCGCCGGGACCACCGGGTCGAGGTGACACTGACCCAGCTCTACGCCGCGCCGACGCCGACCGGGCTCGCCGCTCTGGTCCGTACCCTGACGTCCCTCGACGCGCCGGCGGACCCGGCCGCCGACACCCCGGACCCGGCTGCCACCTCGGCCGGGCCGACGGGCGCGGAGCTGCCCCTCACCGGCCTGCAACACGACTTCTGGATCGCCGAGCAGGTCTGCGCCGATCTGCCCGCTCAGACGCTCGGAATCCGGTACCGGTTGCCCGCGCCGGTCCGCGCCGACCTGCTCGCGATGGCCATTGCCGACCTGGTCCGGCGGCACCCGGCGCTGCGCGCCCGGGTGCGGATGGTCGACGACGAGCCCCGGCTGCGGGTCGAGGAGAGCGGCGACCTCCCGCTGACCGAGGTCGACCTCGGCGACGTCGATCCCGCGCAGCGGGAAGCACGGGCCGCCGAGATCCGTGACCGGGCCGTCCGGGAGCCGTTCGACCTCGCCGCCGGGCCGCTCGCCCGGGCCGTGCTGATCCGCGACGGGTCGGCCGACGAGGTGCTGCTGGTCATCCACCATCTGGTCTTCGACGGCTGGTCCGCCAGCCTGTTCGGCGACGAGTTGGCCGAGCGTTACGCCCACCACGTGATCCGCGCCGCCGATCCCGCCGCCGACCACCGCGACGACACCGACACCGACGTCGACGCGACCGGGTTGACCGAGCTGGCCCGCCTGCGCGCCGCCGACGCCGCCGACCCCGCGTTGGCCGACTACTGGCGCGCGCGGTTCGCGGACGCCGACCTCGACGCGGAACTTCCCGCCGACCGTCCCCGCCCGGCCGTGCGCTCGTTCGCGGCGGGCCGGGTGACGCGCCCCGTCGACCCGGCGCTGCTCGACGCCCTGCGCGCGCACGGGCGGGCGCACCGGGCCAGCCTCTTCATGGTGCTGCTCGCCGGTCTGCAGACCGTGCTGACGCGCTACACCGGGCGCACCGACGTGACGGTGCTGGCGCCGGTGGCCGGCCGCAACCGGCCCGAGCTGGAGCGGGTGCTCGGCGCGGCGCTGAACATCCTGCCCCTGCGAGGCGATGTCACGGGCGAGCCGACGTTCCCCGAACTGCTGGACCGGGTCCGCGCCGCCGTGCTGACCGACCTGGACCACCAGGACCTGCCACTGCCGCAGATCATCGCGGCCACCGGTCGGCCGGCGTCGGCCAACCGCAACAGGCTCACCGGGGTGATGCTCACCGTGCACAACACGCCGACACCCGTCGGCCTGGAGTACGCGGGCGAGGTCGCGCCCGCCGCCACCATGGTGGACGTCGCCGTCGGTCTGGACTTCCCGGTGGACGGCCCGGTGCTCAGCGTCGACTACGCGACCGAGCTGTTCGACGCCGAGCGGATCGAGGCGTTGCTGGACCATCTGCTCACCCTGCTGGCCGCCGCCGTGACCGCGCCCGACACGCCGGTCACCAGGCTGCCGCTGCTGACCGAGGCCGAGACAGGCCGGATCCTGCGCGACTGGAACGACTGCGACGCGCCGCTGCCCGACGCCACCGCCCTGCACCAGCTCTTCGAGCGGTGCGTGGCGGCCGACCCGCAGGCCCCGGCGTTGACCTGGCGGGACACGACGATCAGCTACGCCGAGCTGAACAGCCGGGCCAACCGGCTCGCCCGGGTGCTGCGCGCCGACGGGGTACGCCCCGGCGACCGGGTGGCGATCTGCCTGGACCGGGGCGTGGAGCTGTTCGTCGCCATGTGGGGGGTGCTCAAGGCCGGTGGCGCGTACGTGCCGCTGGACCCGGCGTACCCGTCCGACCGGCTCCGCTACATGATCGACGACAGTCGCGCGGGGGTGCTGGTCACCCGGGTCGACCTGGAGACCGCCCCGGCCACCGGCGCGACGGCGCGCGTGGTGGCCCTCGACCGGGACGCCGACCGGCTCGCGACCGCCGACGACGGTGATCTCGAACTGGTCACCTCCGGGAACGACCCGGCGTACGTCATCTACACCTCCGGCTCCACCGGACGGGCCAAGGGCGTGGTGGTCAGCCACCACAACCTGGTGCACGCGGCGTCGATGTGGCAGCGGGCGTACCGCCTGGAACCCGGCTGGACCTACCAGCAGGCGGCGAGCTTCTCCTTCGACATGTTCGTCGGCGAGACGCTGCGCGCGCACTGCACCGGAGGCCGGCTCGTCGTGGTGCCCCGCGAGGTGCTGCTGGACCCCGCCGAGCTGTACGGGCTGATGCGCGCCGAGCGGGTCGAGTGCACCGAGCTGGTCCCGGCCGTGCTGCGCACCCTGCTCGCGTACGTGTCGGCGGCGGGGGAGCGGCTGGACTTCGTGCGGCTGCTTATCGGTGGTGGCGAGAAGTGGCACGTGCGGGAGTACCGGCAGGCCCGCGAGCTGGTCGGCGCGGGCGGTCGGGTGGTCAATGCGTACGGGGTCACCGAGGTCAGCGTGGACAACGTCTACTTCGACGGCGACGTGGACGCGCTGCCCGACGACGCCCCGCTGCCGATCGGCCGGCCGTTCCCCAACAACCGGGTGTACGTGCTGGACGCGCACCGCCAGCCGGTGCCGGTGGGCGTGGTCGGCGAGCTGTACCTCGGTGGGGTGGGGGTGGCCACCGGCTACCACGACCGGCCTGAGCTGACCGCCGAGCGGTTCGTCACCGACCCGTACGTGCCGTCGGCGCGGATGTACCGCACCGGCGACGGCGCGCGCTTCCGCCCCGACGGCACGGTGGACTTCCTCGGCCGCCTCGACGACCAGGTCAAGGTCAACGGCTACCGGGTGGAGCTGGGCGAGATCGAGGCCACGATCGCGGCGCTGCCCGACGTGCTGGCCTGCGCGGTCGCGGTCCACGAGGGACCGAGCGGGCTGGCCCGTCTGATCGGCTACCTGGTGCCCGCGCCCGGCCGTACGCTCGATGAGCGCGCGGTCCGCGACGCCGTCGCGGCGACCCTGCCGGCGCACATGGTGCCGGCCCGACTGCTGACACTGCCCGCGCTTCCGCTGACTCCCAACGGCAAGCTGGACCGGAGGGCGTTGCCCGTCCCGCCGGAGATCGACTCCGACGCCGCCGCCGCGCCCCCGGGCACCGACACCGAACGGCTGGTCGCCGACGCCTGGTGCGCCGAGCTGGGCCGCGACACCGTCGGCATCGACGACAGCTTCTTCGCCCTCGGCGGTGACTCGTTCGCCGCGCTGCGACTGGTCCGCCGCATCGGTTCGGGCGTGGCCCTGGTGGAGCTGTACCAGCACCCCACCGTCCGCGCCCTGGCCGCCCTGCTGGACGCGCGGGCCGCCGGCACAACACGCGCCGACCGCCTGCTGCACCGGCTCACCCCGACCGACGCCGACCCCACCACCGGTGGGATGACCGTGGTCGCCGTGCCGTTCTCCGGCGGAAGCGCGATCTCCTACCAGCCGCTCGCCGACGCCCTGCCCGCCGGCTGGGGACTGTACGCGGTGGAGCTGCCCGGTCACGACCGCAGCCGCCCGGACGAGGACCCGCTGCCGGGCGCGGAGGTGGCCGAGCGGGTGCTCGCCGAACTCCGGGGGATCGTCGGCCCGGTGGTGCTCTACGGGCACTGCCTGGGTACCGCCGTCACCCTCCAGATCGCTCGACGCGCCGAGGAGGAGGGGTTGGATCTACGTGCGGTGGGGCTGGGCGCGAGCTTCCCCACCGCCCGTCTCCCCGGACGCCTCTTCGACTGGTTCTACCGGCTGGTGCCCACCGACCGGTTCACCTCCGACCGGGAGTACCTGTCGTACCTGCGCGCCCGAGGCGGCTTCACCGACGTCTCCGACCCTGCCGACGAGGCATTCGTCCTGCGCAACGTCCGGCATGACGCGCGGGACGCGGAGGAGTACTACACCGCCGCGTACCGGGACCCAAACCACACCAGGCTGCGTGCCCCGGTGCTCAGCGTGATCGGCGAACGGGACCGGGTCACCGAGCTCTACCAGGAACGGCACCAGGAGTGGACGCACGTGGCCGAGCACGTCGACCTCGCCGTGCTGCCCAAGGCCGGGCACTTCTTCGTGCGTACCCATGGCGACGAGCTGGCCGGGGCGCTGGTGGCACACGCCACGCGGCCGACGCCGACCACGGACGCCGCGCCCACCCAGGCCGCGCCGGCCGTCGCGGCGGCGTCCCCGCGCGACCCGGCACCCAGCCTGGCCCGGTTCGCGGTCGTCGCGTTCGGACAGTTCATCTCCATGATCGGCAGCGGACTCAGCACGCTGGTGTTGAGCATCTGGGTCTATCAGCAGACCGGCTCGATCACCGACTTCGCCGTCGTCAGCGCCGTGGGCATGCTTCCCGGCATCCTCGCCGGACCGGTCGCCGGGGCGGTCGCCGACCGCTGGGACCGGCGGCGGGTCATGCTGGCCAGCGACTCCGTCGCGGCGGCGGCCATGGTGGCGCTGGTGCTGCTGGTGACCCTCGGCGGCGGCCTGGAGCTGTGGCAGATCTACCTGGCCGTGTCGGTCACCTCGCTGGCCGGCGCGTTCCAGCGACCGGCCTACCTCGCGGCGGTCGCCCAGCTGGTGCCCAAGCGCTATCTGGGCCACGCCAACGGGATCAGCCAGCTCGGTGTGGGCGCCGGCCTCGTCTTCGCCCCGATGCTCGGCGCGGGCCTGATCGGTCTGATCGGCATCCGCGGCGTCATCCTGATCGACGTGTCGACGTTCTGCGTCGGCGCCCTCACGCTGCTGCTGGTCCGCTTCCCGAACCGGCTGTTCCGCCGACGGGAGGAGACGTTCCGCGCCGAGGTGGCCAACGGGTGGCGCTACATCGCACGCCGACCGGGCCTGCGCGCCGCGCTGCGGTTCTTCGTCATCGACCACGCCTTCTACACCCTCGGCTTCGCGGTGATCACCCCGATGCTGCTGATCGAACAGTCGCCGGTGGCGCTGGGTCTGGCGCTCTCCGCCGGTGGCGTCGGAGGACTGCTCGGCAGCCTCACCATGGGCCTGTGGGGCGGCACCCCACGACGGGCCACCGGAATGATCCTGTTCATGGGGGTGGCGAGCCTCGCCATGGCTGTGGTGGGCGTCGGCGTGCACCCGGTCTTCGCGGTGGCCGGCATGTTCGCCCTGACCTTCGCCGAGTCCCTGATCGACGGACACTGGATCGCGTTGATCCAGACCAAGGTGGGCTTCGACCTCCAGGGTCGCGTCCTGTCGATCTTCATCACCGTGATGATGCTGACGATGCCGGTGGGCTACCTCGTGGTCGGCCCACTCGCCGAACACCACGTCCAGCCGTTGTTGGAGCCCGGTGGCGCGCTCGCCGGCACGGTCGGCGCGGTCATCGGCACCGGACCGGGGCGCGGTCTGGCTCTGTTGGTCGTGCTCAGTGGCCTGCTCCAGCTCGGCTGGGCGATCCGGGGCTGGTGCAACCCCACCCTCCGGCTCATCGAGGACGACCTGCCCGACGCCGTGCCGCCCGCCCAGATCGGCGACCGCGACGACCTCCAACGCCACGCCGACGCCCAGCTCACCGCCGCGCGGTCCTGACCCGCACGCACCCCACATCCGAGGAGCACCATGTCCATCGCCACCCTGGCGTCGGCCGACGCGCCCACCGACGCGTTCGGCACCCCCCTGATCGACGCGACCGGCCTGGTGCCCGGCGTCCGCGTCCTGGTGAAGGACGAGACCCGGTACGCCTCCGGCAGCCACAAGGAGCCCGCCGCCCGTGCGGTGGTGGCCCGCGCCGCCGCCGACGGTCGTACCGAGGTGGTCGTCGCCACCTGCGGCAACTACGGCCGGGCGATGGCCATGGCCTGCCGCTCGGCGGCTCTGACCTGCACCGTCGTGCTGCCCGCCGGGTGGAGCGACGGCGGGGAGTTCATGCGCGCCGCGGGAGCGCGGGTCCACCTGGTCGACGGCAGCTACGAGGACGCGGTCGACGAGTCCCGGCGGCTCGCCCAGGCGCCCGGCGCGGTCGACGGCAACGTGGACGGCCCGTACGTCGACGCGGTGTTCGCCGGGCACGGCGTCGTGGTCGCGGCGCTGGACGCCGCGCTCGACGAGCCCCCGACCCAGCTCTGGACTCCGGTCGGCAACGGCACCACGGTCATCGCGATCCACCGCGTGCTGCGCGAGCGCGGCTGGCCCACCGTGTTGCAGGGTGTCTGCTCGGCCGGCAACAACCCGGTGGTGACGAGCTGGCCGGGGCCGTACCGGATGCTGCCGCCCGACGGCGTCACCACCACCGACCACAACCAGCCGCTCGTCAACTGGCACGCGTTGCAGGGCCCCGAGGCCATGGCCGCGATCGCCGACACCGGCGGCGCGGTGCACGGAGTCGACGACGACCAGCTCCGGCACGCCCGGAGTGTGCTCGCCGGCTACGGCGCGTACCCCACGGCTGCCGGCGCCGTCGCCCTGGCTGGCCTGCTGGCCGGCGCCGCCGCGCCGGACGGGATACCCGCCGGAACCCATGTCGTGCTGCTCAGCGGCCGCTGACCACCCTGCCTCCTCAGGAGATTCCCGCATGACGATCACCGCGCCGATCCGACCGCCCGCGCCCGCTCTGCTCTTTCGCCGTGCCCGTGTCACCCGCTGGGACGAGAGGGTCTTTCTCGGCAAGCTGGCCGCGCTCGCGGCGCTGACCACCACCGGCGTGATCCTGGCGCTGCGCCCCGAGCCGGTGGCGATCACGGCCGGCGTGCTGCTGCTCGCCGCCATGTACACCCACGCCGTGGAGTTGCAGCACCAGTGCCTGCACCACTCCGCGTTCCGGCGCGCGCTGCCGCACCGGCTGGTCGGCGTGCCCCTGGGCATCCCGCTGCTGGTGGTCTACTCGCACTACCGGGTGCGGCACCTTCAGCACCACCGTTACCTCGGCACGCCGCAGGACACGGAGTTCTTCGGCTTCGACACCCGCCGGCCCCTGACCCTCGGCGTGCTGGCGCGCGGACTGCTCGACTATCCCCGGCTCGCCGGGGTCGGTCTGGACGTCGCGCGTTCCGCGACCGGCAGCTGGCGGTACGCGCACGGCGACATCGCCCCGGCCATGCGGCGGCGGATCGTCACCGAACACCTGCTGCTGGGCGGTGTGGTGCTGGCCGCCGTCGCGCTGGCCCTGACCGGGCACGGCGTCTACCCCCTGCGGCTGTGGGTTCTACCGCTGCTGGTCGCGGTGCCGCTGCACTTCCTCGTCGAGCTGCCCGAGCACCTGCTCTGCGAGACCGACACCACCGATGTGCTGCGCAACACCCGTTCGATCCGGGGCAGCTGGCTGAGCACCTGGTTCACCAACGGCAACAACCTGCACATCGAGCACCACGCGGCCATGAGTGTGCCGATCAACCAGCTACCCGCCCGGCACGAGGAGACCCGCCGGTACGGCCAGCACGTGCAGCGCACCTACGGCGAGTTCTACCGGCTCCTCTGGCAGTCGCTGCGAACCCGCCCGGACGCCTGACCGCGAGTGCGTACCGGCTTGACGGATTGGTGACATGGGCTCGGCCGGGTACGGGGCATTCGGGCAGGTCGCCGGCGGGTACGGTGAAAGCCGTTCGGCGATCGTCGATGCGTTCGGTCCGGGTGGGGTGGGGGTGTCCATGACCAGCGGGGCGAGCGCGGCCGAGCCGCGGGTGGTCACCGAGCGGCAGTTCCTCGACGAGCTGGCCTCGGTCACCCGTGAGCGTGTCGCCACCGGGTTCCTCTACCTGATGGCGCAGGAAGGTGCCGTCGTCGGCGTCCAGTGGGAACAGCCCGGCGTGGACCACCTCCGCCGCTACCGCGTCCGCGACGCCTGCCCGCACTGTGTCGTCCTCGCCGCCGTGGTGACCCTCGCCCCCGTGCTGCCGCTGGACGGGCTGCGGGCCGGTCGCGCCCGCCCGCAGTACGAGACGGTCCTGCGTACCGGCCGGTTGCCCCACCTGGCGTTCGCCCGTCCGGCGGGGCCACCCGGGGCGAGCTGGCTGGGCGACTGCCACGCGGTCGACGGTGACCCGCACTCGGACGCCGACTGCCCGAGGCACGCCGTGCCCGCGCCCACCGGTGACCCGTTGGCGCTGCGCCCGGGGTCGCTGCCCCGGGCCGTACGGGAGCTGTATCCGCACGACGGCGCGGCCACCGCCGACCTGGCGCGGCGGCTACGGATCGCCCAGGACTGGCGCGCGGACGCGCAGGCCGTGGCGAGTGGCATCCGCGAAGCGGCGGCGACCTGGGCGTTCCTGCGAAACTCCTGCGTGCTGGGCGTACCCGTGCCCGGCGCCAACGGCCTCGTGCTCACGCTGCCGCCGGGGCGCCCCCGGACGACCGGCCGCTCGGCGAGCTGCACGAGGCGACCGTACGCGCCCTGCCCTCGGGCGGCGGCCCGGTGCCCTACCAGGAGCTGGCCTGCCTGCTGCCCGAGCCGGCGTCGACGACGCAGCGCCTGCCGACGTACGCCGGTGCGGTTGACCTGACCGCCGCCGCGCCGGTGCGGACGCTGCGGCTGCCGACGCCGCGCCGACCGCTGAGCACCACCGGCCGGGGCGTGCTGCTGCTCTACGAGGCCCGGCACGCCATGGGCCGGCACGTGGCGAGCGCGCCGGTGCGCGACAGCGCGTACTGGGATTCCGAGGCGGCGTTGAACGTCTTCGAGTTCACCCTGCTGGAACGGGTCGCCGGGCGGCACTACCAGGAGGCGGTGGCCGCCTACCTCCAGGCGTTGCGGCGCGAGGGTGACCTGCTCGCGCGCCCGCACAAGGTGCTCGATCGGCGTCGCCGCAAGGCGCTGTCGCTCGCGTTCGGCGGGCTGGACGACGAGGAGCTGCACCTGTGGGCGTCGGTGGCCTACCGCAACGCCATCCTGGAACTGCTCGGCGACCTGAAGGCGTTCGCCGCGCACCTGCGCCACCAGGCCGGCTGAGCGCGGGCGTCCCCGCGTTGGGCCGGCTGAACGGTCTCCTCAGAGCACCTGGGCGAGGAAGCGGCGCAGCCGGGGATGCTCGGCCCCCTCGAAGATCCGCTCCGGCGGCCCGGCCTCCAGCACCACGCCCCGGTCCATGAAGGCCACAGTGTCGGCGACCTGCCGGGCGAAGCCCATCTCGTGGGTGACCACCACCATGGTCATCCCGGCGGCGGACAGGTCGGCCATCACCCCGAGGACTCCCTTGACCAGCTCCGGGTCGAGCGCCGAGGTGGCCTCGTCGAAGAGCATCACCTCGGGTCGTAGCGCCAGCGCCCGGGCGATCGCCACCCGCTGCTGCTGACCACCGGAGAGCTGCGCGGGCCGGGCGTCGGCCTTGCCGGCGAGCCCCACCAGTTCCAGCTGCGCGCGGGCGACCTGGACCGCCTCGTCCTGGCCGAGCTTGCGCAGTCGGCGCAGCGCCAGCGTGACGTTGCGCAGCACGCTCATGTGCGGGAAGAGGTTGAACTGCTGGAACACCATGCCGACCCGCTGGCGTAGCGCGTCCGGGTCGTCCCGTAGCACGCTGCGTCCGTCCAGCAGCACGTCGCCGCGGTCGGGTTCGATGAGCCGGTTGAGCGTACGCAGCAGGGTGGACTTGCCCGAACCGGACGGTCCGATCACGCAGGCCGTCGCGCCGCGGGGCACGGTCAGGTCGACGCCGCGCAGCACGCGGTTGGGCCCGAAGGCCAGGTGGACGTCGCGCGACTGCACGCTCACCGAGGTGGTGGTCATCGCCGGTCTCCCTGCGTCGTGGCGGGCAGCGCCGTGTCGTCGTCCTCGTCGTCCGGGGCGGTGGCCGGGCGACCGTGGCGCAGCCGCCGGTCGATCCAGTTGACGAGGTGGGTCAGCGGAACGGTCAACGCCAGGTAGAACAGGCCCGCCAGCAGCAGCGCGGATTCGTTCCCGGTGGTCGCCGCGTAGTCCTGCCCGATCCGGAACAACTCCCGCTGGCTGGCCACCAGGCCGAGGAAGTACACCAGGCTGGAGTCCTTGATCAGCGCGATGAGCTGGTTGACCCAGGCGGGCAGCACCCGCCGGATGCCCTGCGGGATGATCACCAGCCGCATCGCGTCGGTCCAGGAGAAACCCAGCGCCCGGGCGCCCTCCAGTTGGGCGGCCTCCACCGACTGGATGCCGGAGCGGAAGATCTCCCCGATGTACGCGGCGGCGATCAGCGACAGCGCGAGGATGCCCAGCGGGTACGGGTCCGGCCCCCACACCCGCATGCCCAGGGGCGCCAACCCGACGCCGATCAGCAGGATCGTCGCCGCGGCCGGCAGCCCCCGGAACACGTCGGTGTAGACGCGCGCCGGCCAGCGTAGCCACCGACTGCGGGAGATGCCGGCCACGGCCAGCAGCAGACCCAGCACCGTGCCGAGCAGGGCGGCGGAGACCGCCAGGATCAGCGTGTTGGGCAGCCCGACGGTCAGCATCTCGGGCAGCGCCTCGCGCATCGCGTCGACGTCGAAGAACGTGTCCCAGAGGGTGCTCAACGGATCCATCGTTCGCCTCTCCTGCCGCCCTGCTCGCTCGTCACCAGGTCAGGACGCGGCCGACGCGGACGCGGACGGTTGCGCCGACCCGGACGGCGTGGCCGGGGCTGCCGCCTTGCCGCTGCCCGGCTTGAAGTCCGCCGGGATCGGCCGGCCCGGGTAGTACTGCGCCTGCAACCGGCTCCAGGTGCCGTCGGCGATGACCTCGTCGAGGGCCTTGTTCAGCGCCTCGCGCAGCTTGTCGCTGCCCTTGGCGACGGCGTACGCGGTCGGTGCCGGGCTGAGCTGCTTGGCCGCCACGGTGATCTTGCCGTTGCTGTCGGTGGCGGACTTCTCGCCGATCTCGGCCGGTGCGATCCAGGCGTCGGCCGTCCCCGCCTTGAGTTGGTTGATCGCTCCGTTGTAGTCCGGCACGCGAACCGGGTCGAGCTGCTCGCCGGTGGCGTAGTCGTCCTGGACGGTGCCCTGCACCACCACGACACGCTTGCCGGTGAGCTGGTCGAACCCCTTGATCGGCGAGCCGGCCGGCACGTCCAGCCCGAAGTAGCCGAAGTCGTACCCGTTGCCGAAGTCGACGGTCTTCTTGCGCGCCTCGGTGATGGTGATCGAGGAGCTGCCGACGTCGAACTTGTGGTTGTTGACCTGGGACAGCAGCGCGGAGAAGTCGGTGCCGACGAACTCCACCTTCAGGCCGAGCTTGCCGGCCACGGCGGTCAGCAGGTCGTTGTCGAAGCCGGTGAACTTGCCGTCCTTGAGGTACACGTTGGGCGGGGCGTCGGTCAGCGTGCCGGCCCGCAGCACACCCGGCTGCGCCAGGCCGTACGGGTTTCCGCCGCCACCCCCCGAAGAGTCACCCCCGCCACCACCGCAGGCCCCCAGAGCCCCAACGGTCAACAAGGAAACCCCAACAAGAACAAAACGGGAAAAGATACGCATATCTAACTCCAATGGGATGCGTCGACCCCGTCGATCATGAAGTTGTTGCCACGACACGCCGGTCGGGCGGGCAACAACTTCATGATCGACACGAAGAAGGGTCGGGAGGGTTGGGCGGGTGGGGCGGGGAGGGTGGGTTAGCGCTTTAGGCGGCGGTACACGCCGCGCTGCGCATTCGCATCAGGTCCACGTGGCGACGCCGGGTCAGGGCCGGCGTACGCCGGCTGGCCGGTGGCGTGGGGCTGAGGATGTGCATGCGGTCTCCCGGGTCTTGGTGCTGACCTGGGTGCCAGGCCACGCTTGCACCGACGTCCCGCCGGTGCCTGGTCTTCACCCGGGGCACCCCACCGCGGAGGAGGGTTGCCGGCCAGCGAGCCGGGGCTTCGCGCTGGCGCTCATGACCTGCGCCGAGGCTAGCAGCAGCCACCGGTCGGTCGTCCAGCCGATATGACCACGCTCACCGGCACCGGCACCGGCACCGGCACCGGCACCGGCCCGCGCTCGACGAGCCGGTCAACCGGCGTGCACGTGGGGCCGGCGAGTCTGGTCCGGCTCCTGACGGCGCAGGATCTCCCGGGTCACCGAGGCGATCTCGCCCTGCCCGAACGCCAGGTAACGCAGCACGTTGCGGGCCGGGCCGCCCTCGGTCCACTCGAAGTAGATGTGGGGGCGGCGCGTGCTGCGGTCGCGGATCTCCAGCAGCAGCGCGGCCAGCGCGTTGGGCACCGAGGAGCTGGCCAGGCTGAGCACCGGGAAACGGTCGTGCGCCACGCTGCCGCGGACCAGCAACCCCGTCTCGAAGTCCGACGGATCGGTGACCCGGACCTCGACGAAGATCACGTCGCTGTCGTCGGGGAAGTCGTTGTCCGCCATGGTCTGGGCCAGCTTGTCGCGGTACTCCGCGAGGTCGCGGCGCTCCGGCTCGTGCGCGACCAGGCGGATGCGGCGTCCGGAGCGCTCGCCGATCATCGCGCTCGCCAGCTCGTCGAGCTGGACGTGGTCGACCCGCAGCTCGAACGCCCGCATCACCCGCGACAGCGCCGACACCAGGATCATCGCGCCGATGAAACAGGCGGCGATCTTGACGCCGTCGGGACGCTCCACCACGTTCGCCACGGTGGTGTAGACGAACACCACCGCGATGATCCCGAACGCGACCGTGCGACCGCGCTGACGCCGCCGCCGCGCCGCGAGCGTCACCGCCGTCGCCGCCGAGGTGATCAACACCAGGACCCCGGTGGCGTACGCGCCGCCCTGCGCGTCGACGCTGGCGGAGAAAATGATCGTGATCAGGAACGCCACGCCGGTGAAGACCAGGACCAGCGGCCGGACCGCGCGGGCCCACGTCGGCGCCATGCCGTAGCGGGGGAGATACCGGGGTACGAGGTTGAGCAGCCCAGCCATCGCGGACGCCCCGGCGAACCAGAGGATCGCGATGGTGGAGAGGTCGTAGACGGTGCCGAACACTCCGCCGAGGTGCTGGTGGGCCAGGTAGGCCAACGCCCGACCGTTGGCGGCCCCGCCCGGCTGGAAGGCCTCGGGCGGGATCAGCACGGTGGTGGTCACGCTGCTGGTGATCAGGAAGACGCTCATCGTCGCGGCGGCGGTGGTGAGTAGCCGCCGCGCTCCCCGGATACGCCCCAGTGGCCGGTCCTCCGAGTCCTTGCGGTCTCCTCGGATGTGCGGCATCACCGCCACCCCGGTCTCGAACCCGGACAGGCCCAGCGCCAGCTTCGGGAACACGAGCAGGGACAGCGCGACCACCATCAGGGGATCCCCGTGTCCGGTGGTCAGGGCGTTCGTCCAGTCCCCGACCGCGCTGGGATGACTCACCACCCGCCACAGCGCGTCGGCGATCACCACCGCGTTCAGCGACAGGTAGACCGCGACCAGGACGACGGCGATCCCGATGGCCTCGCCGAATCCCTTGAGGAACACCGCGCCGAGCAGCGCCACCAGCAGCAGCGTGACGGCGACCTCGTGACCCTTGAGGCCGCTGGGCAGGAACGGGTTCTCGTCGAGGTGGGCGGTCGCGTCGGCCGCGGACAGGGTGATGGTGATGATGAAGTCGGTGGCCGCGAAACCCAGCAGCACCAGCACGAACAGCTTGCCCGGCCAGTAGCTGAGCAGGCGTACGAGCATTGCGATCGAGCCCTCGCCGTGCGGGCTCTCCACCGCCACCCGCCGGTAGACGGGCAACGCGCCCAGCAGTGTGACCAGCACCAGCACCAGGGTCGCCACCGGGGAGAGCGCCCCGGCGGCCAGCGCCGCGATCCCCGGCTGGTAGCCCAGCGTCGAGAAGTAGTCGACGCCGGTCAGGCACATCACCTTCCACCACGGGTGGTGCCGCTGCTCGGGTGGGCGGCCGCCGGGGCCCTGCGGCACGGGCTGCTGCGACTCGTCGGCGAGCAGCCAGCGCCGTACCCGGTCGGTCCGCCGGCCGGCACGCCTGTCCACCTCCACCGGCGTCACCCCCGTCCCGCCCATGGTCACCGCGAGTATCCGCCGTGTGGTCGACATCCGTCCGGCGGTGTGCGGAAACCGTTCTTCGGGAGCACCGGCCCCGGGCCTCGGGTTTCGGGTCGGAAGCACCGGGGAAGCAGCGCCCCCGTCCCGAACCCCGGGCCGGGCAGCGCCGGGAGGGGAGCGGGCTCGTGGTTGGTGGCCGCCGCTTCCGCCGGGGCGACGGCTTCGGCCGCCAGCTCGACGAGCACGAGGCCCGGGTCGGTGCTGTCCCGCCCGCGCAGCCGGGGAGCCCGTCCGCCGGCCGTCTGGTGGACAGCGCCGTCTACATCCGGGGACACCGGTTCGCCTCACCGGCCGGTCTCGCCGAGACGTACGCCTGCCTGCAGACGCAGGAGCACGCGATGGCCTGGATCGGGTTGTACCGGCCCGACATCGACCAGATCTCCTCGCTGGCGCGCGAGTTCCGTCTGCACGACCTGGCGGTGGAGGACGCGATCAACGCCCACCAGCGGCCCAAGCTGGAACGGTACGGGCACACCCTGTTCGTGGTGCTGCGCGCCGCCCGCTACGACGACCTGCGGGAGGAGGTGGAGTTCTCCGAGCTGCACCTGTTCATCGGGCCCGGTTTCGTGGTCACGGTCCGGCATGGAGAGGCGCCCGACCTGGCCGCGGTACGACGTCGCATGGAGGCCGACGCGCCGATGCTCGCCCGGGGTCCCGAGGCGGTGCTGTACGCGATCCTGGACCAGGTCGTCGACGGGTACGCGCCGGTGGTCGCCGGGTTGGAGAACGACATCGACGAGATCGAGACCCAGGTGTTCGGCGGTGACCCGAACGCCAGCCGGCGCATCTACGGGCTAAGCCGGGAGGTCATCGAGTTCCAGCGGGCCGCCCGCCCTCTGCTGGGCATGCTCGACTCCCTGGCGGCCGGCGCCGGCAGCTACGGCACCGACGAGGAGCTGCGCCGCTACCTGCGTGACGTCATCGACCACCTCACCCAGGTGGTGGAGCGGGTGGACGGGTTCCGGCACCTGCTGCAAAACATCCTCACCGTCAACGCCACCCTGGTGTCGCAGCAGCAGAACGAGGAGATGCGCAGCCTCACGGCGGCCAGCTACGCGCAGAACGAGGAGCTGAAGAAGGTCTCCTCGTGGGCCGCGATCCTGTTCGCCCCCACCCTGATCGGCACGGTGTACGGGATGAACTTCGTGCACATGCCCGAGTTGAACTGGCGCTTCGGCTACCTGTTCGCGCTCCTGCTCATGGTGCTGGTCTGCGGCACCCTCTACCTGGTATTCAAGCGCCGCGGCTGGCTGTGAACGACGCTCACTCGATGCCGCGCAGGATGTGGCGCTCGTCTTCGAGGTCGTCGTCGCCGGCGCCGATGCGACCGAGCAGCACGGCGGCGGCCCAGATGGTCAGCGGGGTGGCGGCACCGGTCGTGCCACCGCCGGTGCGGTCGTGCTTGGTCTGGCTCCGCTCGCTCCGCGGTGGCCTGCGCTGAGCCTGCATGGGCCCTGCCTCTCCTCGTCGAAGCCGTCGCGGGCGACGCGGCGTGCCCCGCGCGCCCGGCCGGGCGGCCCGCGCACGCGGGTCGCCACCGGTACGGCATCCACGTCGAACCATCCCACGATGTGCCGCGTCCGCACCCCCTGTTTTCGGTTTCCCGACTCAGGCCCGCCAAACCGGACAACTCGCCCCGCGGTCGGACCCGCTCAACGCAGCGGGTGGGCGATGTCGCGGGCGTGGTCGGTGAGCGCCGCGCCGACCACGGTCGCCGTCAGCGGCAGCACCTCCAGACAGCGGCGCACCGCGGCGGCCATCAGCGTGTTCGGCACCCGCATGGACAGCGTGCAGTGCGGCACCCAGCGCCCCGGCTGGTAGTGCTCGACCAGTTCGATGCCGGCGGCGGCGAGCCGGTCGTGCACCAGCCGGTGATGCGCCAGCAGTTCCGCCGTCGGCGTCGGACCGAGCCACAGCACCCGGCCGACGAACTGCCCGGCGTGCTGGAAGTCGAGGCGCAGCGGAGCCGCCACGACCGCTCCGCTCAGCGCCTCGGCGACCTGCTCGGGGTCGAAGCGGGGCGCCACCGCGAGGGACACGTGCGGGCGGTGGCGCTGCTGGAGCAGCGAGCGCATGCTCTGCACACCCTCGGCCTCCAGGGCGTCCCACAGCACCCGGATCCGCCGCGTGGCGTCCGGGTCCAGATACAGCTCCAGCGCGGCGACCACGTGATCACGGTAGCGGCCGAGGTTCGGCCGTCGGTGGCCGGCGGTACGGTGATCCAAGACCGACCAGGAGGCGTACCCGTGGACGTGAGTGACCTGCTGACCGAGACGTACGACCGGCTGCCCGACCTCGTCCGCACGGCGGTCGACGGCCTCACGCCGGAGCAACTGCGCTGGGCGCCCGCCGAGGGGGCCAACTCGATCGGCTGGCTCGTCTGGCACCTGACCCGCGTCCAGGATCACCACGTCGCCGACCTGCTCGACGCCGAGCAGATCTGGACCGGTGGCGACTGGGCCGGGCGGTTCGGCCTCGTCGCCGACCCGCACGACACCGGCTACGGTCACACGCCCGCCCAGGTCGCGGGGGTACGGCCGGAGAGCGCGCAGGCGCTCATCGACTACTTCGGCGCCGTCTCGGCGCGTACCCGATCGTTTCTCGCCGGCTTGCGCCCGGCGGACCTGGACCGCATCGTCGACGAGTCGTGGGACCCGCCGGTCAGCCTCGGCGTGCGGCTGGTCAGCATCGCCGACGACGACGCGCAGCATGCCGGCCAGGCCGCCTACGTCCGCGGCCTGCTCGAGCGCGGCTGACCCACGGCGTCCGCCGGGCTCACGGCACGATCACCGCCCGGGCCTGGCATCGGCTCGGAAACCTCGACCAGCTCCGGTGTCGACTTCCACTCCCGCAGCCGCAGCGCCCGCATGTCGACCCCCTTGCTGTCGCCGTCCTGGCGTCGCTGCCTGCCCACCAGACCCCGTGCCAACAAACCCAACGCCCGCCCCCGCCCCCGAGTCCTCTCGCGATCTTGCACTTTCTGCTGTCGATTCGTGTTCTCTCGACCGATATGTCACCACCGAAAGTGCAAGATCGCGGGCGCGGGCGCGGGCGCGGGCGCGGGCGCCGGCGCCGGCGCCCGCGCCGGCGGGGGCGGGGGGCGGAGCTCGCGGGTTCACCCGATTCGGGTGACTCCCGCTCACCCTGGCGGGAGGGACTCTGCGGGGATGCGGGAGGGGATGTGATGGGCACGACGGCGACGAGCTACCTGGAGCACCTGGACGCGGGCCGGCCATTCGACCTGCCCGAGACGATGGCCGGGACGCTCCGGCTGGACCTGTGCGACGACGGGTACACCGAGCACTGGTACCTGACCGTGGCGGACCGGCACATCCGGGTCAGCCGCTCGGCCGGCGACGCGGACCTGGTCGTCCGCGCGCACCGTGCGGTCTTCGACGAGTTGGTCAACGGTGGCCTGCCCCCGGGCACCGCGCTGCTGCGCAACGAGCTGACCCTGCGGGGCGACATGCGGCTGCTGCTGGTGCTGCGGCGTGTCCTGCCGGGGCCGAGGGGCGCCCGGCACCCGCGCGAGCTGGGGCGGGCGGCGCTGGCCCGGCGGAGCGCGCCGGCCGGGCGGGCGGCGACCGGCGGGCCGGACGGCCGGCCATGAAACAGGAGTTCGTGCACGTCCTCGCCGGCAACGTGTTCGCCATCAGCGACGCCCAGGGTGACGTCGAGGTGGATCCACAGGCGCCCGTCGGGCTCTTCGCGTTCGACACGCGCTTCCTCTCGCACTGGGTGCTGACGGTCGACGGGGAGCGGATCAACGCCCTTTCCCGGGACGACATGACGTACTTCGAGACCCGGTTCTTCCTGGTGCCCGGCGCCGCGAGCCACTACGTCGACGCCGACCTGTCGATCATCCGGCACCGCTCGGTCCACGAGTGCTTCCACGAGAAGATCACCGTGCTCAACCACTCGCCAGAGCCCGCCGAGCTGACCCTACGGATGGAGATGGGCAGCGACTTCGCCGACATCACCGAGATCGGGAACCTGCGGCGGCGGGACGTACGGGTCGACGTCGACTCCGCGCGCCGACGGCTCACCCTGCGCTACGAGCGGCAGCGGTTCGTCCGCGAGACGACGGTCAGCAGCACCGCCGCGGTCGACGTCGACGAGGGCGGGATGACGTTCCGGATCCGCATCCCCCCGCACGGGCGGTGGGAGACCGACCTGCACGTCGTCCTGACCGTCGTCGGGGAGGGCGGCCAGGACATGCGCGCCAGCCTCCAGGCGCACCAGCGGGCCGTCCGCACCGGGATGCGGGAGGACCTGGCGGCCTGGCTGGACCGTGCGCCGCGGTTGGTGGCCGAGCGCGGGGGCCTGGAGGAGATGTACCGGGGGAGCCTCGCCGACCTGGCCGCGCTGCGCTACCGGCCACTGTCGACCGCCGAGCGCGTGCCGGTCGCCGGCCTCCCGTGGTCGATGGCCTTCCTGGGGCGGGACAGCATCATCACCTGCCTGGAGACGCTGGCGTTCACCCCGGAGTTGACGCCGGCCACGCTGCGGATGTTGGCCCTGTTGCAGGGCGGGCACCTCGACGACGAACGCGAGGAGGAGCCCGGCAAGATCGTCTCCGAGCTCCGCTACGGCGAGTCGAGCGTCTTCGGTGAGCGACCGAGCGCGGTGTACTACGCCGCCGCGGACATCACCCCGTTGTTCGTCGTGCTGATCGACGAGTACGAGCGCTGGTCCGGTGACGCCGAGCTCGTCCGCGAGCTGCGCCAGCCGGCCCGGATGGCGCTGGACTGGATCGACGAGTACGGCGACATGACCGGTGACGGCTACGTGCGCTACCAGCGCCGCAACGAGCTGGTCGGTGCGGTCAACCAGTCCTGGAAGGACTCCTCGGACGCGATCATCGACGCGCAGGGACGGCTGCCCGAGTTCCCGCGCGCCACCTGCGAGTTGCAGGGTTACGCGTACGACGCGAAGCGGCGCGGCGCCCGGCTGGCCCGCGAGTTCTGGGGCGAACCGGAGTACGCCGACCGTCTCGACCGGGAGGCCGCCGCGCTCAAGGAGCGGTTCAACCGGGACTTCTGGCTGCCGCACCGGGAGTACTACGCGCTGGCGCTGGACCCGTACGGCGAACCGGTCGACGCCCTGTCGTCGAACATCGGGCACCTGCTGTGGAGCGGGATCGTCGCGGACGATCGGGCCGAGGCGGTCGCCGAGCACCTCCTGGGGCCCCAGCTCTTCAACGGCTGGGGTGTGCGGACGTACGCCGCCGGTCAGCGCCCGTACAACCCGGTGGGGTCGCACCTGGGGGCGGTGTGGCCGTCGGACAACGCCCTGATCGCCGCCGGGCTGCGGCACTACCGGTTCGACGCCCACGCGGCCCGGATCGCGAAGGGCATCTTCGACCTGGCCCAGACGCTCGGTGGGGCCGTACCCGAGCTGATCGCCGGCTACGAACGGAGCTTGACGAAGTATCCGGTCCAGTTGTCGTCGGCCGGACGCCCGAAGTCGTGGTCCTCGGGCGGCTTGCTGATGTTGCTCGGCACCCTGCTGGGTCTGCGGCCGACCGGTGAGGACCTGCTGGTCAGGCCCGCGCTGCCCGCGGGGTTCGGCCGTGTTGACCTGCTCGGCGTTCCCGGGCGCTGGGGCCGCACCGACGCGTACGCCGGCGAGCGCTCCACCCAGCCGGTCAGGCCCCAGACGTCCCCGTTCCGGTCCTGAGATCGGCAGCCGTCGTGTCCTTCTCCACGGGAGCCTTCCGCTGGGCCGGGGGAGGCGGGTGGCGTTGCGCCTGGACCTGGCGGAAGCCCTGGACGGCGCTGCCCAGACCGGCCAGCTCGCCGGGCCGGGCAGCGGCGCGGGCCGCCGTCAGTAGCAGCCCGACCGGATGCGAGCCGGCCGACTCGTCGACGGGAAGACCGCCGAGCAGCAGCTCGGCGGTCTCGCCGTCCATCCGGTCCGCGTTCATCTCGTGTCCCTCAGCGCCGCCCTGTCGGGCGATGTCACATCCGCTCGCGCGGAGGATCGAGGAACACGACGTGAACGCGGGCCGGTGACCGCCGGATTACGGGTCAGCCCATGGTCTTCGTCCCGTCGATCGCCTCCCGGAGGATGTCGGCGTGCCCGGCGTGCTGGGACGTCTCGGCGATCAGGTGCAGCAGGACCCGCCGCACCGTCCAACTCGCGCCCGGCTCGAACCAGGGCGCCTGCGGCAGCGGGTGCGCCGCGTCCAGGTCGAGGGTGGCGATCAGCTCGTCGGTGTGGGCGGCCACCGCCTGGAACCGCTCGACCAGCCCGGCCAGGGTCTCGCCCGGCGCCATCTGGAACTGGCCGACCCAGTCCATCTCGGCCCGCTGCATCTCCTCCGCGCCCCCCGCGGCGAACAGCATCCAGCGCTCCTCGGTGCTCGCGACGTGCTTGATCAGCCCGCCGGGGCAGAGCGCGCTCACGGTGCTGCGGGTGGCGGCCTGCTCGTCGGTCAGACCGTCGACGGTCTGCAGGAGGAAGCCCCGGTGCCGGCGCAGCGTCTGCAACAGGTCGGCCCGTTCCCCGGTGAGCTGCGCGGTGCTGGTCATGGTGTCGCCCTCTCCTCGAAGTCCGTCAGCCCGCAGCCTAGGACCGGGGACCGACACTTCCCGGTCGGACACGACGAGGGCATCGGGCGTCAGCGGTTGCCGATCGGGGTGCGGGACTGTCCACTGAATGACATGGGTGTCATCAAGGTGGGCACGTCGTCCTGGGCGGACCAGTCGCTGCTGCGCTCCGGCTGGTATCCCCGTTCGGCCAACACGCCGGCCGGCCGGCTGGCCTTCTACGCGGGCCGGTTCCCGCTGGTCGAGGTGGACACCTCCTACTACGCCGTCCCGGTCCCGGAGACGACACAGGGCTGGGTCGACGCCACGCCTGACGACTTCACCTTCGACGTCAAGGCGTTCAGCCTCTTCACCGGGCATCCGACGCCGGTGGCCGCGTTGCCGCGCGACCTGCGGCCGGCCGCCGGCCCCGGCCGGGTCCGTCGCCGTGACCTGCCCGAGCAGGCGTACGAGGAGCTGTGGGTCCGCTTCCGGGAGGCGCTGGCCCCGATCGCGGCCGCCGACAAGTTGGGCGCGGTCCTTCTGCAGTTCCCGCCCTGGCTGGCCCGTGGCGCCGCCGCCGAACGGCGCATCGTGGAACTGGCGCAGCGGTGCCGGCCGTGGCGCGTCGCGGTGGAGCTGCGGCACGGGTCCTGGTTCGACGGCGCGGCCACGACCGCGACCCTGGACCTGCTGCGCGCGCACGACCTCTCACTGGTCTGCGTGGACATGCCGCAGGGGCACCCGTCGTCGGTGCCGCCGATCCTGGCGCGTACGGCCGAGCCGGCGATCGTCCGTTTCCACGGCCACAGCGACGCGTGGCGCGACGGCGACAAACAGGACAAGTTCCGCTACGCGTACGCCGAGCAGGAGCTACGCGCCTGGGCGGAACGGCTGGCCGGATTGGCCGGGGACGTCGACGACCTGCACGTCCTGTTCAACAACTGCTGCGCCGGGCAGGCCCAGCGGGACGCGACCCGGCTGGCGCAGCTGCTCGCCGAGACGATGCTTGGCGACACACCGGTGCCCGTCGGGCCGCGTCGGACGTCCGATGGTCCGGCCGTCGCGGCGTCGCGCGGCTGACCGGCCGCCGTCGGGGCACACGCACGGGGTCGCTGTCTCAGGAGCGGCGACCCCGGCTGCGCAGCGCGTCCTGGGACCGTTCGGTGACCTCCGCCTCGTCGGGGAACGTCCGCCCGCTGGGCGCGGGATCGGGCGGCGCGCCCGGCCCCGCCATCGTGGTGCGGGTGGGCTCGACCGAGCCGAAGCCGTGCCGTCCGGCCGGGCCGTCCTGCCCGTCCGGCAAGCCCGCCCGCCGTTCACCGCGCCGCCCCTCGGGCACCGCCGTCTCCTCGCTGCCCTCGTCCATCGGGGAGTCGTCGCCCGCACCCCAGGGCGCGTCGGCGTCGAAGCCGTCGCTGGTTCCCCACGGGTTGGTCGCCTCCGGTTCGAGCCGGTCACCGCCGCGTCCCTCGTGTGCCGTCATGGCCACCTCTTCGGTCGGTCCGCCTGTCGACGGACGGGTTGCCCCTCCCGGTCCTGTCCACCGGACGTGGGCGCGGGGTGGGCCGGTGCCGGTGCGACCCGTGCCCACCCCGAAGTGCCGTTCGGCGCAGGGCCGGCCGGCGTCCCGCCGTCGACGGTCCGGCGGGGCCCCGGCCGGCCCGACGCTCAGCGTCCGGCCATCGCCATCTGGCGCTTGCCGCCGACGCTCATGCCGATCTTCGCCAGGCCCATCGGGGCGCTGCGCATGCCGCCGGCGCGGCTCATCAGGCCCCGCAGCACCTGACCGGGCTTCTGCTGCTCACCCATGTACGCGGTGACCACGACCAGCGATCCGGTCAGCGCCGGGATCGCCCACTGGAGCAGCTTCATCTGCCGCTGCGAGGAGGCGACGCTGGCCGGTGTCTGGTGGTTGGGCTCGGTGGCGCCGCTCACCGGCGGTCCGCCCGCCTTCTCCAACCGCATACCGACCAACCGGCTGTAGCCGGTGACGGCCAGCGCGCCGATCGTCAGCGCCGTCTTGATGGCGCTGGCCCGGCCAACTCCACGCTGGGCTGCCACCCGCGGGCTCTCGGTGACCAGTTCGCCGACCGCGCCGGCGAGGTGCGCGCCGATCGCGGCCGCGTTGACCGGTGTCCACTTGGACCATCCGGCCGAGGCGACCGGAAGCCGCTGGGTCGAGTCGTTGATCTTCGCTGCCGCGCCGTTGACGCCGAAGGCACCCATGAGGGAGCCGCCGAACCAGGCCGCCAGACCCAGATCGTGCATCGAGCGCAGTGCGGTGTGTCGTTCGGACATGTGATCCCCTTCCGCCGTGTCGGGCGAGGCGGCTTACCCGTCGCCCGGACGGCTAACCCCGTCGTCCGCCGGTCGATCCGCGCGACGGGGACATCCGGGCTTCGGGGGCCGAACCGTCTTCGCCGAGGAGTCGTCGGCGCGGCGGTGGGTAGGTCAGGCGGACGCCGACGGAGAGGGGAACGGCATGTCGCAGCCGGACGAGGTCCGCGAGAAGACCCCCAAGACCGACGCGGTGCTCATGCACCCGGACAACGATCCGCACCGCACCACCGCCGAGGTCGCGCCGCGCAAGGACCACGCGCCGATCGAGGTGGAGCGCGACGGCGAACGGACGCCGGTGGAGCAGGAGGACTGAGTCGACACGACGGAGGCCCCGTCGGATGACGGGGCCTCCGGTGGCGAAACCGGTCAGGAGACCGAGATCGCCCCGTTGCTCGCGCGGACACACGACACCGCGCGGGCGGCGGTGACGGCGGCGCCGGCGAGGCACTGGCCGAGCACCTGGTGTCCGGTGGCGTTGGGGTGCCACGACTCCTGGCACGTCTGGAAGTAGCTGACGCAGGTGTTGGCGATCCGCTGAATGGCGATCTTGTCCTTACCAGCGAGGCTGGTCACGAAGGTGCCCGTCGCGCCGTCCTGCAACCGGATCGGGGTGGCCAGCGCGCCGGCCGGGCTGGACGTCGACTCACACAGCCGCGCACCGTCGAAGGCCCGCTGCACGTTCAGGTAGACCAGGTCGTCGTTGGGGAACTCGGCGGCCAGGGTGTCCCGGGTGGACTTCACGATGCCACCGAGACCCTGGGAGAAGCGGTGCCCGGGGGCGAGGCTGGCCAGGTGGATCGGGCAACCGGCCGCGTACCGCTCGGCGCCGAGGTCACGGAACTTGTCCCGGGTGTCGTCGCGGCCGTCCTCCTCGTAGAACGCCGGGTTGAGATCGAGCGGCAGCGGGTTGGTGTAGTCCTGGAACACCACCCGGTGCTGCCCGTCCGCGTCCACCTGGTCGAGGGTGGTCAGGATCTGCCGTACGGCGGCGGTGGTCTCCGCGGTCGCGGCGCTGAGCTGCGCGGCGGTGGCCAGGTCGGCGTCGCTGCACGGCTTCTGCTCCACCGGCCCGTTCAGGTACGCCCAGAACTCCCACCAGCCGGTCCAGGCGTCGGCGATGAACCGGTTGGCGCAGGTCTCCGCGACGCTGCCGAAGGTGAACGAGCTGTTGTTGGAACCGAGGCCGATCAGTACCAGGTCGATGTCCTGGGTCTGCGCGACGGCACGGAGCTGGTCGAGCTGCGCCGAGACCGTACGACCGTTGGTCCGGGCCTGGGAGGCGGTCGCGATGTCGTGCGGCTGGCCGCCGGAGCAGGCCAGGTTGAACCGGTTCTGGATGCCCGGCAGGTTCGCCTGGTTCAGCGAGGCGTTGGCCGACCGGTGGCAGAAGAACGCGTTGTTGTTCGGGGCGGTCCAGCCGGGGAAGCCCTGGGTGACCCCGTTCGCGTCGACCACCGGGGTGTACGCGCCGGCGCCCTCCCCGCTGATGAAGCTGTCGCCGAGCGCCACGGCGGCGGTGGGCAGCGCGGCGGTCGCGGGGGCGGGCAGCGCGATGGCGGTCGACAACGCGGCTGTGACGATCGTGAGTGCCGCGGCGAGCGCGGTACGGCGGAACCTGGGCATGGGCCCCCCATCCATCGAAAGATGAAAGATTCTCTGAGAGCGCGATCAGATCACTCCTGTGCAACGGGCGTCAATGGCCCGTAACAGAATCTTTCGACGATCGACACGTGGATGTCGGCGCAGCGGTGTGCGCCCACTGTGGATGGGGGATGGACGCCGGACCGTCGACTACGTCAGGGGTGACGCCGGCCGCGCACGGCCGCGCCGAGCGCGTTCAGACCAACACCCCAGATCAGGAGTACGCAGAGCCACTGCGCCCACCGCAGCACGCTCATCTCCCCGGAGAGCAGGTTGCGGGCGCTGCCGAACGGGGTGAGCCACGGCTGCGCCGGACGCAGCGCGCCGACGGCCTCCAACAGCCCGAACAGGCCCAGCGGGAGGACGATCGTGGCGAGGAACGCGACCACCCGCGAGCGCAGCAGCAGACCGAGCCCGGTGCCGACCAGACCGGCGACCACCTGCACCAGCACGCTGCCCACCGCGACCGTGCCGGCGTGCCGCCACGGGTCG
Organism: Micromonospora sp. CA-246542; assembly: GCF_050942905.1. Classification (NCBI taxonomy): domain Bacteria; kingdom Bacillati; phylum Actinomycetota; class Actinomycetes; order Micromonosporales; family Micromonosporaceae; genus Micromonospora; species Micromonospora sp. CA-246542. Next base: position 2,325,822 of record NZ_CP192040.1, read on the forward strand.
GCCGCCCCGTCGGCCGGGCCCAGCGCCAGCGTCGCGGCGCAGATCACCACACCGGCCACCCCGATCACGACGGCCGGCAGCAGCACTCCGAGCGCCGGCGGGACGACACCGGCGGACTCCCGGCGCGGATCGTGCACGAGCAGGATGCCGAACAGTGGCGTCGCCACCGACATCAGACTCTGGACCGCACCCGAGAGGTCGACGAACGTCCGATCGGCGGGCGCTGCGGTCGCGACGAGCGCCACGGCGGTGAGCAGCCCCGCCAGGAGGGTGCCCGCGAGCAGCCAACGACGGGCACGCGTACCGACCGAGTGCCGCAGGGCGTCGCGTGTCGTGTCGTCCACCCCGACCGCCTCCCCGCGTCCGTCGTCCCCGCAAGTGAGGAATCGTACCGACGTGGGTATCTCTGCGTGGTCCCCTGCTCACCGTGCGGCTGTTCGGTGGCTCACGTTCGTCGGGTCGAGCACGGCGGGTCGCGTAGGTCCTCCGGGAGTTGTCTCAGTCTCGGGCTAGGCTCGCTGCGGCGCGCGCCGGCCGACCGACAGTTGGGACGCCGCACCACACCGCCGAGACCGGGGAGTACGACCAGTTGACCGCAGAGCCTGACACCCTGTACGGGGCCGATGACCTCACCCACCTCGAGGGGCTGGACGCCGTTCGCAAGCGTCCCGGCATGTACATCGGTTCCACCGACAGCCGTGGCGTGGGTCACCTCGTCAACGAGATCCTCGACAACTCCACCGACGAGGGCGTCGCCGGTCACGCCAGCCACGTCGAGGTGATCCTGCACCCCGACGGCTCGGTCCAGGTCGACGACGACGGCCGGGGCATCCCCACCGACGTGCACGCCAAGTCCGGCATCTCCGGCGTCGAGTTGGTGCTGACCCGCCTGCACGCGGGCGGCAAGTTCGGCGGCTCCGGCTACAAGACCTCCGGCGGTCTGCACGGCGTGGGCGCCTCCGCCGTCAACGCGCTGTCCCGTCGTTTCGACGTCACCGTCCGCCGGGCCGGCAAGGTGCACTCGATGTCCTTCCGGCACGGCGTACCCGGGATCTTCGACGGCGCCGGGCCGGACGCGCCCTTCACCGCCGGTCCGGGCCTGCAGGTGACCGGGGCGATGAAGCGCGGCCAGCGCACCGGCACCTCCATCCGCTGGTGGCACGACGCGCGCTACTTCGAGACCGGCGCGGCGCTGGACGTCGACGCGGTCCGGATGAAGCTGCGCAACACCGCGTTCCTGGTCCCCGGCGTGACGTACCTGCTGCGTGACCTGACCGGTGAGGCGCCCGTCGAGGAGCGGTTCCACTACCCCAACGGGCTCAGCGACATGGTCGAGTTCCTCGCCCCGGCCGGCGACCGCCCGGTCTCCGGCATCCTGCTGGTCAACGGCGAGGGGACGTACCGGGAGAACGCCGCCGACGCCAACGGCGTCATGCAGTCCAACGTGCAGCGCCGCGCCGAGGTCGAGGTGGCGTTCCGGTGGGGCACCGGCTACGAGCGCACCGTCGAGTGCTTCACCAACACCATCCGCAACGCCCACGGCGGCACCCACCGCAAGGGCTTCGAACGGGCCCTGGTGCGCACCCTCGCCGACGCCGTCCGCAACACCCGCGGCCTGCTCAAGGCCAAGGAGGAGCCGCCCACCCTGGACGACGTCCTGGAGGGGATGACCGCCGTGGTGCACGTGCGGATCCCCGAGCCGCAGTTCACCTCCCAGACCAAGGACGAGCTGTCCACCACCGGCATCACCAAGGTCATCCAGAGCCTGGTGGACGCGCACATCAAGTCCTGGCTGGAGGACCGCCGCACCAAGGCCGAGGCGCGCGTCGTCCTCCAAAAGATCGTCGACGCGGCACGGGTGCGGCTCACCCAGAAGCAGCAGAAGGACGCCGCCCGGCGCAAGACCGCCCTGGAGGGCGCGTCCATGCCGCCGAAGCTGGTCGACTGCCGCGCGACCGGCATCGACCGCAGCGAGCTGTTCATCGTGGAGGGGGACAGCGCCCTCGGCACGAGCAGAATGGCCCGTTCGTCGGAATATCAGGCGTTGCTGCCGATCCGCGGCAAGATCCTCAACGTGCAGAAGGCCAACCTCCAGCAGGTTCTGGACAATGCCGAGTGCGCGGCGATCGTCCAGGTGCTCGGTGCGGGCTCGGGGCGGACGTTCGACCTGTCCGCGCTGCGCTACGGCCGCGTACTGATCATGGCCGACGCCGACGTGGACGGCGCGCACATCCGTACGCTGCTGATCACCCTGTTCGCCCGCTACATGCGGCCGTTGATCGAGGCCGGCCGGCTCTACGCCGCGATGCCGCCCCTGCACAAGGTCACCACCAAGGGGCGGAACCCGCAGACCGTCTACACCTACACCCAGGCCGAGATGGAGACGACGGTCCGCAAGCTGGAGAAGGCCGGCAAGCAGATCGTCACGCCCATCCCGCGCTTCAAGGGCCTCGGTGAGATGGACGCCGACGAGTTGTGGGACACCACGATGAACCCGGCCACCCGGGCGGTCCGCCGGATCACCCTCGACGACGTGGACGCCGCCGAGCGCATCCTCGAACTGCTGATGGGCGAGAAGGTCGAGCCGCGCCGCAACTGGCTGATCGACTCCGCCGACCGGGTCGACCGGGAAGCGATCGACGCATGAGCCGACGTTTCATTCGAGTGGAGAGCTGAGTCATGGCACGGCGCAAGGAAAACAAGGTCGACCTCTCCTCGTTCGACCAGGCCGGCGCGCGGGTCTTCGACAATCCGCTGGTCACCGAGGTCTCCGACTCCTATCTGGAGTACGCCTTCTCGGTCATCCACTCCCGCGCCCTGCCGGACGCCCGTGACGGCCTCAAGCCGGTGCACCGTCGGATCCTCTGGTCCATGTACGAGCAGGGCTACCGCCCCGACCGAGGGCACGTGAAGTCTGCCCGAATTGTCGGGGATACGATGGGAAAGTACCATCCGCACGGAGACACGGCGATCTACGACGCCATGGTCCGCCTCGCGCAGGACTTCTCGCTCAACGTGCCACTCATCGACGGGCACGGCAACTTCGGCTCCCCGGACGACGGCCCGGCCGCCTCGCGTTACACCGAAGCGCGGATGTCCCGCGAGGCCATGCTGCTCGTCGGTGAGCTGGGCGAGGACACGGTCGACGTCGAGCCCAACTACGACGGGTCGTTGACGCAGCCGACCGTGCTGCCGGCTGCCTTTCCCAACCTGCTGGTCAACGGCGCGTCCGGGATCGCGGTCGGGATGGCCACCAACATGATCCCGCACAACCTCGCCGAGGTCGTCTCGGCGGCCCGCTGGCTGATCAACCACCCGGACGCCACCCTGGACAAGCTGATGGAGTTCGTCCCCGGGCCCGACCTGCCCACCGGTGGCGTGCTGCTCGGCCTCGACGAGGTGCGCCGGGCGTACGAGACCGGGCGCGGCGTGGTGCGGATGCGCGGCAAGGTGGAGATCGGCCCGATCGAGGGCAGCCGGGGCCGCCAGGCCATCACCGTGGTCGAGCTGCCCTACGGCGTCGGCGCGGAGAAGGTCATCGCGGCGATCACCAACGAGGTCACCAAGACCAAGCGGCTGACCGGCATCGCGGACGTCAAGGACCTCACCGACCGGGAGAGCGGCACCCGCCTGGTGGTCGAGTGCAAGGTGGGCGTCAATCCGCAGGCGCTCCTCGCCGACCTGTACCGGTTGACCCCGTTGGAGCAGTCCTTCGGCGTCAACAATCTCGTGCTGGTCGACGGTCAGCCCCGTACCCTCGGGTTGAAGGCCCTGTTGGAGGTCTTCCTCGCCCACCGGTACGAGGTCGTCACCCGGCGCAGCTCCTACCGTCGCCGCAAGCGCGAGGAGCGCCTCCACCTGGTCGACGGTCTGCTGATCGCGCTGCTCGACATCGACCGGGTGGTCCGTCTGATCCGTGGCAGCGACGACGCGCAGGCGGCCAAGGACGGGCTGATGAGCCAGTTCGGTCTCTCCGACATCCAGGCCACCTACATTCTGGACACGCCGCTGCGCCGCCTCACGAAATTCGACCGGATCGAGCTGGAGGCCGAGCAGGAGCGGCTGCGCTCCGAGATCGCCGAGCTGTCCACGATCCTCGACGACGAGCGGGTGCTCAAGAAGCTGGTCTCCGACGAGCTGGCGGCCGTGGTCAAGCAGTTCGGCACCGAACGGCGTACGACGCTCGTCGACGGTGACCTGAAGGAGGTGCTGGCGGCGTCCGTGCCGGCCGGCCCGCTGGAGGTAGCGGACGACCCGTGCCAGGTGATCCTCTCGGCGACCGGGCTGGTCGCCCGGACCGCGGCCGAGTCGGAGGAGAGCGCCGAGGGGCGTCGGCGCAACGGCCGGGTCAAGCACGACACGGTACGCGCCATCGTGCACTCCACGGCCCGTGGCCGGGTGCTGCTGCTCACGAGCGCGGGTCGCGCCTTCAAGATCGACGTACTGCCGCTGCCGGTGCTGCCCGAGCAGGCCGGCACGGTGTCGCTGCGCGGCGGCATGTCCGCGGCCGAGCTGGTGCCGCTGGAGGCGGGGGAGACCGTCGTCGGTCTGGCCCCACTCGGCGGCGCTGCCGACGGCTCACCCGGGCTGGCGCTGGGCACCCGGCAGGGCGTGGTCAAGATCTGCGCCCCGGAGTGGCCGGTGCGTTCCGACGAGTTCGAGGTGATCGGCCTGCGGGACGGTGACGAGGTGGTCGGGGCGACCTGGCTGACCAGCGACACCGAGACGCTGACGTTCGTGACCTCGGAGGCGTCGTTGCTGCGCTTCGCGGCCGGACTGGTCCGCCCGCAGGGACTCAAGGGCGGTGGCATGTCCGGCATCAACCTGCCGGCCGGGGCGCGCGTGGTCTTCTTCGGCGCGGTACGCACCGACGATCCGGGTCACGGCGAGCCGATGGTGGTCACCTCCACGGGAGCGACCGTCAAGGTCACGCCGTTCCAGGCGTACCCGGCGAAGGGCCGGGCGACCGGCGGCGTGCGTGCCCACCGCTTCCTCAAGGGTGAGACGGACGTCGCCGTGGCCTGGGTGGGACCGCGCCCGGTCGGCGCGACCGCCACCGGCGAGCCGGTCGAACTGCCGGCGGCCGACCCCCGCCGCGACGGCAGCGGCTTCGCCGTGATGCTCGGCCCAACGGTCGTAGGCCACCTGATCGAACGCGACTAACCCCCGCCCCCGCCTCCTGCCCCTCCCGGCCCGCTGCCCCCCGTTGATCATGAAGTTATTGCCACCGTCATCGGCGTGTCGTGGCAATAACCTCATGATCAATCCGGTGAGAGGGTGGGGAGGGGGAGGCGGGGGCCGGGTTAGGCGACGTTGATTGGGCGGAACTGGACGCTCACTCTGGGGCCTACCGGGCGGGTGGTCTTGGGGATGGCGTGTTCCCAGGTGCGCTGGCAGGAGCCGCCCATGACGATCAGGTCGCCGTGTCCCACGGGAAAGCGCAGGCTGTCGCCGCCGCCGCCGCGCGGGCGTAGCAGCAGCGGTCGAGGTGAGCCGAACGAGACGATCGCGACGATGGTGTCCGTGTGCGCGGAGCGGCCGATGGTGTCGCCGTGCCAGGCGACGCTGTCGCGGCCGGACCGGTAGAGGCACATACCGGCGGTGACGAACGGTTCGCCCAGCTCGGGTGCGTAGTGCCGGGTCAGGGCCGTGCGCGCGGCCGTGAGCACGGGATGCGGCAGTTGCCGGTCGCCGTCGTACCAGCAGAGCAGGCGGGGCACGTCGACCTCGCTGTCGTACATGGTCCGCCGCTCCGCCCGCCACGGCACCTCGTTGAGCAGGGTGTCGAGGACGGCGTCCGAGCCGCGTACCCAGCCGGGGAGGTGGTCGACCCAGGCGCCCCGGGTCAGATCGTGCCGCCGGATCGGGCCGGGCAGCGGCCCCAGAGTCGGCCCCGCGTCGGTCAGATCGAGCATCGACGGCTGGTAGGCGGCCTCCATGCAGCCACCCTAGCAGCCCATTAGTACACCCGTGCGAGTGCCGCCCCGCACGCCCGCAGCGCCCCCACCCCGCGCCGATCTTGCAGTTTCGGTTGCCGATATGGGAGCAGACGCCCCTTGTGTCGCGACAGCAAGTGCAAGATCGCCGGGAGCGGGAGCGGGAGCGGGAGCGGGAGCGGGAGCGGGTGGGCGGGTCAGGGGGTGGCGGGGGTTGGGGTTGGGGTTACGGATTCCAGCACGGCGTCCACGACGCGGGCGCGGCCCTGGCCGTCCACGGCGGCCCAGGCTCGGGCGGCCAGCGCCGCACGGCGTCGCGGCGAGCTGAGCAGCCCGTTCAGCGTTCGCGCCGCCGTCGCGCGGGCGGTCCGCCCGGGCAGCCCGGCCGCGGTCAGTTCCGGCAGTTCGCCGAGGCCGGCGGCCAGGCCGTGGCGCACCACCCGGGTGTACGACTCGCGTTGGTTGTCGACGACGCAGACCAGCGCCGCGGGCGCGCCGAGGCAGCACAGTTCCCAGGTGGAGGTGCCGGCGGCGCTGACCACGAGGTCCGCCTCGGTGATCAGGGCGGGCAGTGCGCCGGTGGGCGGGACGGGACGGACGACCTGCCCCCGCCCGGGGGTGATCGTCTCCAGCTCGGCCTCGATCTCGGGTCGCCCGACGACGACCGTGAGGTCCATCGGGTGGCCGGTGGCCAGCAGTACCCGGGTCAGCGCCGGTGCCGCGCCGACCGCGTCGGTGCCACCGAAGAAGGCGAGCACCCGTGGCCGGCCGACCGTCGTGGCGGGCCGGGGCGTCGCCGGGCGGGCGGTCACGACCGAGTCGCGCAGCAGGGCGTACCCGCTGCCGGCGAGCAGCCGTCCGGGCAGCTCCGGAAGCCGCGCCCCGAAGTTCTGGTCGAGGTAGAGGTCGGCGTCCTGCCCCCGGCTGTCCCCGTCGATGACGGCGAGGGTGAGGATGCCGGCGGCGCGCAGGGCGCCGGCGGCGGCCGGGTCCAGTTCGTACGAGTCGAGGACCACCACGTCGAGGTCGTGTCGTCGGGCCGCCTCGACCAGCTCGCCCGGTGACTCGGGACCGGGGTGCAGCTCGATGCCGCGCCCGGCCAGCTCGGCGCTCGCCCAGCCGACGCCCTCGACCGTGCCGAACACCGCGACGTGGGCGCCTCGGGCCAGGAACTCCTCGGCGAGGGCCAGGCAGCGGACGAGGTGCCCGACGCCGCGCCGCGGCCCGGCGTCGCAGCGCAACCCGACCCGTAGCGTGCTCAGGACTCCTCCAGCCGCTTCTGGCGTACGTCGGCGTTGAGCGCGCGCAGCCGGGGTTGCCCGTCGAGCCAGTCGGCGAGCTTGGCCAAGGGCACGCTGACGTCGCCGAAGTGGTCGGCGACGGCGCTCACCAGCGCCCAGTCCTGCTCGGTGTCGAGGGTCAGCCGCAGCGCCGAACGGTCCGGGGCGAGGGTCACCCCGAGCACCCGGAACAGCTCCGGATGGGTGTACGCGTACGAGGTCACGTGCACCCGGTGGTGGCCGGTGGCGAGCCGGTCCAGGGTACGCAGGGCGTCCGCGCGGATGATCTCGACGTCCAGCCCTCGGGGCAGGGTGCGCGCGATCGACGTGCTCGCGTAGTCCAACCCGGGTACGGCCCGGTACACCGAGGCCACCAACGTGATGATCTCCGGGTCGAGCAGCGGGCAGTCGGCGGTGAACCGCATGACCGCGTCGCCGGGGTGGGCGGCGAGCGCGCCCACGAATCGGCCCAGCACGTCGTCGACGGGGCCGCGATGGCACGGCACGTCGAGCCGCCGGCACTCGTCGACCACCGCGTCGTCGACCGTGTCGGTGCTCGTGGCGACCACCAGGTCGGCCAGGACGCCGCTGTCGCGGGCGGCGCGGACGACGCGGCCGAGCACCGACCGCCCGGCCAGCGGGCGCAGCACCTTGCCGGGCAGCCGGGACGAGCCCATCCGGGCCTGCACGATGCCGACGATCCGCGCTCCGGCGGCCGCTCCCGCGTCGGCCGTCGCATCCGGACGCGCTGCCGTGGCGGGCCGCGCCGCAGGGCCGGGCGGCGTCGTCGCGGGAGAGCCGTCGTCGTCGGTCACTGCTGCTCCTCCTGCTCCGTGACGAGCTGCTTCGGGGCGAGCGCCGCTCGGGCACGCCGCTTCGCGGCACGCGCACCCCGCTTGGCCAGCCGGGCGGGGGTGATGGCGAGCCGGCCGACGCGGTAGCTGATGGACCCGCTGAGCAGGCCGATCTTCGCCTCGGCCCGGCGCAGCGCCCGCTCCCGGGAGGTGAGCAGCTCGTCGGTCCACTTGGTGAGGGCTGCCAGCCGGCTGATCTCCTCGCGTTGGCGCAACCACGCCTCGCGCAACTGCTGGTAGCTGTGCGCCCCGACCGGTGGGTCGGTCGGTTCGAGCGCCGGTAGGTCGGTGGCGAGGGCCGTGCGGCGCTCGGCGTCCAGGCCGTGCAGGCTGGCCGTGATCGCCGCCTCGGCCTGGACCGCCTCGGCCACCGTCGTCCGGTCCAGGTCGTGGCCGGCGAGCCCGCCGAGGACGACGGTGAGGCCGGCGACGTCGAGGGTGGACGACCACGGGTGGGCGTACCCGCCGGTGAGCAGGGCCGCCGCGAAGCGCCACAGCCCGCGCGCCAGCACCACGTCGCCGGGGAGCCGGTCGGCCGCCCGCCAGCTCGGGTCGAGCACCGCGAAGCGTTCCCCGTCGACCACCATGTTGTCCGCGCTGGCCAGCGCGGCGGCGCCGACCAGCCGTCCGTCGGCGTCGGCCTGGTCGGCGAGCCAGCCCGCGTACCCGTGCAGCAGCGCGCGCACCGTCGCCAGGTCGCGGCGCAGCGCGGCGTCGAGCAGCAGGGTGTGCAGCAGCCGCCCGGACGGCACCGGCCCGGTCAGCGCGTCGGGGTCCCGGTACGCGGCCTCGCGGCTGGCGAACGGCGCGCTCGGCGCGCTCCTGTCGGCGGTGGCGACGTGCCCCACCGCCAGCCGGACGGGCCGTCGCGCACTTCCAGCACGCCGATCCCGGGCTGGCCGGACGAGCCGGTCTGCACCAGCGCCACCGGCAGCTCCCCGTCGGCGGCGGAGTCCGTGGGCCCACCGGGCCGGCGGGCCAGCATCAGCCAGGCCGGCGCGAGGTCGGCGGCCCGCCCGGCGTGCAGGGCGTCCACCGCCAGTCGGGCCGGATCCTGGAGCACCGTGGCGGGGGCGAAGGCGCCGGCGCAGGCACCGTGCAGCACCGCGTCGAACAGCCCGCGGTCCGCGCCGCGGTCGAGCTGGTCGGCGTCGAGCAGCGCCGTCGCCGTCGCGCCATCGGGGTACGCGGCCCAGCAGGCGCTCGGGCGGAGCCCGCTGTCGGTGATCCGCTGCCGGAGCTGGTCCCGGTTGGCGGGGTGGGCCGGGTCGAGCACGCCGCCGATGACCCAGGCGGAGTCGTCGCGGGCGGCGTACCAGGGGTGGTGGCGACCAGCCGGTGCAGCCCGAGCGGGTTGTCCAGGCGCAGCAGCAGCGCGCCACCGGGGCGTACCGCCGCGACCAGCCGGGCCAGCACGCCGTCCCAGCCGAGCCGGGTGCCCTCCACCGACTCGATCGGGTCCAGGCCGGCGGCGGCGATCACCACGTCGTACGTCTCGGCGTCGGGCAGGCCGGCGGGGCCACCCACGATGACGCGGGTGGCCCGCGGGGCCAGCACCACCGCGTCCGGGTGACTGCGCAGCAGGCAGGTCACCTCGGCGTGGGCGAGCCGGTCGAGCAGCGCCGGGTCGTGCGGGCCGGCCAGCAGGACACGCGCGCCGGACGGCACGACGCGGGCGGCCAGCGCGGCGAGCGGCCCGCCGTCGGCCAACCGCTCCTTCGGCAGGTCGGACCAGGCCAGCATCTCGCCGCCGGGCAGGCTGATCCGGCCGGCGGGTGCGGTCTCAGTCGTCACTGTCGTCCTCTTCTTCCCCAAGGTTCGCCCAACCCAGCAGCTCACGCAGCTCGGCAGGGGTGCAGCGGTGGTCGACGCCCAGCTCCGCGCGGGCGATCGAGACGGCGGTGGGCAGATCGACCGTGGTGCCGTGCAGCTCCGGCCACTGCCGACGGATGCGGGCGGTGCCGCCGAAGGTCGGGTCCTCGTTGGACAGGATCATCGGGTCGCCGTAGACCGCCGGTTCGCAGCCGGCCGCGATGCCGTAGAAGATCGCGCTGGTCAGGCGGTTGGATGCCACCCGGCGGTGCCGGCGCAGCTCGGTCAACTGCTTGTCGAGGAACTCCGGGTCGGTGTCCTTCCACCAGTGTCCCCGGTAGCCGTGGCAGATCACCCGGAACCCGGCGCGCTCGTAGAGCCGCCGGACGTGGCGCATGCCGTACTCGTGCCAGTACAGGCAGACCGTCACCGGGCCGGGCTCGGTGTCGCGGATGCGGGCGATCAGCTCCCGGTGGTCGCCCTTGACGTGCTGGCCCTCCCAGCCGTGGAACGGGTACCAGATGGTGCCCTCCCGCTCCTGCTCCGGCGGGTCCTCCGGACGCATGGCCAGCAGGTAGGTGAACGGGGCGCCGATCACGACGACATTGCGCCGCCCCACCGACCAGGCCCGGCGGCGGGTCTGCTCGGACCAGAGCAGGCTCGGCGTACGGTCGGCGTACGGGTGACCCGGCGCGAGGCCGTCGCCGATGTTCCAGCCGTGCTGCACGTACCCGTTGATCCGTGGCGGATGCCGGTCGCCGAGGCCGGCGTAACGGGCCAGCACGTGGGCGTGGCCGTAGAAGTGGTTGGCGTGGTGCATCAGCTTCCCATCAGGCGGCGGAACGCACCGCGCTGCCCCGCAGGATCGCGGTCAGCGCGTCGATGACGCGGTCCTGGTCGGCGTCGCTGAGTCCCGGGTACAACGGCAGCGACAGCTGCTGGGCGTAGAACGACTCGGCGACCGGGCACGACCCGCGTCGGTAACCCAGGTCGGCGAAGGCCGGGTGCCAGTGCACCGGGATGTAGTTGACCTGTACACCGATGCCGGCCGCGCGCATCGCGTCGTACACCTCGCGGCGACGGCCGTCGAGCACCCGGATCGGGTAGAGGTGCCAGGCCGGCTCGGCCCACGGCTGCTGGACGGGCAGTCGTACCCCGTCCAGGTCGGCGAGCGCCTCGTTGTAGCGGGCGACGAGCGCGGCCCGGCGGGACACGAACTCGCCGAGGCGGCGCAGTTGGCTGCGGCCCAGGGCACAGAGCACGTCGGGCAGGCGGTAGTTCAGCCCGAACTCGGGGACCTCGTAGAACCAGCCGCCCTCGTCGGGGCGGCGCAGGTCGTCACGCTCGCGAACCATGCCCACGCCACGGAAGCGGCGGGCCCGCTCCAGGATCTCCGGATCCAGCGCGGCGACCCCGCCGCCCTCGGCGGTGGTGAGGTTCTTCGTCGGGAAGAACGAGAACGTGGTCAGGTCGGCGAGTGATCCGACCGGCCGACCGTGGTACGTCCCGCCGATGGAGTGTGCCGCGTCGGCGAGCAGCAGGGCGTCGGTGCCCTCGACGGCCTTGCGCAACGCGTCGTAGTCGGCCGGGTGGCCGCCGTAGTCGACGGCGGAAACCACCTTGGTACGCGAGGTGACCGCCGCCGCCGCGGCGGCCGGGTCGAGGCAGAAGGTCTCCTCGTCGACGTCCGCGAAGACGATCTTCGCACCGAGGGCGACAGCGCTGCTGGCGGTCGCCACGAACGTCATGGGCGGCACCACCACCTCGTCGCCCGGTCCGACGCCGGCCGCCGCGTACGCCACGTGCAGCGCGGCGGTGCCGTTGGAGACGGCGGCGACACCTGCCGCGCCGGTCACCCGGGCCAGGTCGGCCTCGAACGCGTCGACCTGCGGCCCGGTGGTGAGCCAGTCGCCGCGCAGCACGCCGGCGACGGCGGCGACGTCGTCCTCGGAGATCGACTGCCGGCCGTACGGGAGCATCCCGGTCATGCGGTCAGGCCGAGCATCTCGCGTAGCTGCTCGACGGTGAGCCACTCGTCGTTGGTGTCCGACTGGTAGGCGAAGCCGTCCGGCACGGGCTCGCAGTCGACCGGCGGCTGGTAGCCCCAACCGGCGATGGTCGGCTGGACGATGTAGCGGTCCTTGGCGCGCAGCGTCCGCCGGCTGTCGTCCGGGGCGATCATCTCCTCGTGCAGCTTCTCGCCGGGCCGGATGCCGATCTCGTGGGTGGTGGCGTCCGGGGCGACGGCCTCGACCAGGTCGAGGATGCGCATGCTGGGGATCCGGGGCACGAACAGCTCGCCACCCTGCATCTGGTCGAACGAGTCCATGACGAACTGCACGGCCTGCTCGAGGGTGATCCAGAAGCGGGTCATCCGCTTGTCGGTGATCGGCAGGCTCTTGCCCTCGGCGGCCAGCCGGTGGAACAGCGGGACGACCGAACCGCGGCTGCCGACCACGTTGCCGTAGCGCACGACGGCGAACCGGGTCGGGTGGTGCGCGGCGTAGTGGTTGGCCGAGACGAACAGCTTGTCGCCGACCAGCTTGGTGGCGCCGTACAGGTTGATCGGGCTGGACGCCTTGTCGGTCGAGAGCGCGATGACCTTCTTGACGCCCGCCTCGATCGCCGCGTCGACCACGTGCTGCGAGCCGGTGATGTTGGTGGCGATGAACTCCGACGGGTTGTACTCCGCGGTGTCCACCTGCTTCAGGGCGGCGGCGTGCACCACGTGGTCGACGCCGTGCATCGCCCGCGTGAGGCGGTGCCGGTCCCGGATGTCGCCGATGAACCAGCGCAGGCGCGGGTCGTCGCCGAGCTGCTGGCGCAACTCGTACTGCTTGAGCTCGTCGCGGGAGAAGACCACCACCCGGGCGGGGTCGGCCTCGGTGAGGATGTGCCGGAGGAAGGTCCTGCCGAAGGAACCCGTTCCCCCGGTGATCAGAATGGACGATCCATTCAACTCACTCAATTTGGTGCTCCCGTGATCGTGGATGAACCGGCGGCCCTCGGCCGGCCGACCGGGGTGAGACGCTAACGGCGGCGGGTTAACGCACCGGCGCTCGCGGGTTAACCGCTTCCCCTGCCGTCGTGAATGGCGGGCACCGCGCAGGCGAACGTTTCGGACCGTCCGCGAAGCGGGCTGACCAGCGGAGATCGGGTCGCTACAGTGGCCGCGCGAGCGACCCGGCAGCCTTTGCGCGCGTCGTGGTCGCCGCGTTCACCCGACATCCGCACCGCCTCGGTGCGAGCGGATCATCCCCGAGCGTCACCAGCCTGTCCGGCGTGCCCAGCGCCGGTCCGGCCGGCGGTTCAGGAGGCGTTGATGGCAACCGGCAGCGACGTGATCGAACGGCCGGCGGTCCCGGCCGAGACAGCGCCCGCGACACCCGCACGCCGCTGGCTGGTGCCGCTGCTGCTGTTCGTCGGTTGGGTGCTGAGCGTCGCCTGGCGCATGTGGCTGTCGCGGCACATCGCGCTGCCCATCGCCCACACCGACGAGGACAGCTATCTGAACACCGCCCGCGCCCTCGCCGGCGGTCCGGGCGGCTTCAGCAGCGAGAACGACCTGCTTCGCCGGGTCGGATACCCCATGCTCATCTCGCCCGCGTTCCTCGGCCACCACGACTTCGCCGACAGTTACCGCCTCGTCCAGCTGATCAACGCGATGGTCAACTCGACGCTGCTGCCGCTGGCGTACCTCCTGGGCCGGCGGGTGCTCCGGCTGCCCCGCGCGTCGGCGCTGCTCGCGGCGGTGGTGGCGGCCACGCTGCCGGCCACCGCCTTCTACGCCGGTGTCGCGATGATCGACACGGTGATGGCGCCGCTGGTGGTCGCCTGGCTGCTCGCCGTACACCGCTGGATCGAACGTCCCGGGCCGCTCGCGGCGGCCACCGTGGGCCTGCTGGTGGGGGCGTTCCACCTGCTGCACTCGCGCGGTCTGGTGATCGTGGCCGTGCACGCCGGCCTGGTCCTGCTGCTGTTCGTGCGCCGCCGGATCACCCCCGTCGCGGTGCTCGCGGCGCTGCTGCCGGTGCTGGCCCTGGCGCTGGTCAACGAGGCCGGCATCCGCTTCCTCGGCGACAAGGTCTACCTGCTGGGCAGCACCCCCGGCGGCGGCACCGTCGCCGCCGTCGCCTCCGCGCAGGGGGTGGTCCGCGTCGGGGCGGCCGTCACCACCCAGCTCTGGTACCTCGTGGTGATCACGTTCGGGCTGGCCGGGATCGCCTGGGCCGCCGCCGTCAAGGAGCTGTGGCGTCCGCGCCACGGTGACGCCACCCGCTGGACGATGGGTGTGGCGCTGGTCGTGAGTGTCGGGGTCGCCAGCGGCGCGTCGGTGATCCTGGCCGGCATCACCGGCAAGCCGTTGGACGCGATCTACGGCCGCTACGTGCAGATGCTCGCCCCGTTCTGGCTGCTGGTCGGGCTCGGGGTCCTGCTCACCGAGGAGCGCCGGGTGGCGCTGCGCCGGGCGGCGGTCGCGGTGGGCCTGCTGGTCGTCGGCGGCGCGGTGGTCGCCGGTCGCCTCGCGTACGTGGCCAGCCGAGGTCACTCGCTGCGCTACGGCGGCTTCGGCGCGCCGGACCTGATGGCGTTGACCAACGGTTGGCGCGAGATGCGCCCGATCCTCGGGTCGCTGATCGGCATCGGCGCGTGCGTGCTGCTGGTGGCCGCGGTCCGCGTGCCCCGCCTGCGGCTGCCGGTGCTCGGCGTCCTGGTCGTGGCCAACCTGCTCACCATGCAGGTGATCGACCAACGGCTGGTGCGGCCCATGGCGGCGAGCACCGCGCCGACCCCCCGGGTCGCCGACGTCGGCGTACGCCCTGGCGAGCGCGTCTGGGCCTCCACCGGCGTGCACTACATCCTGCGGTTCAACCTGAGCCACCAGGTGACCTGGACCGACGTGCGGTGGTTCCGCGAGCAGCCACCCGCCGCCGCGCAGGTGGTGTTCGCCCGCTGGGCGCCCGGCCAGCCGGACGACTGGGACGGCGCGAGGTACGGCTTCGTCCGGCTCGGCGGCAACGAACGACAGCACTGGGCGGCCTGGCGACGCATCTGATCCGATATTCGTTCCGCCCGGTGGACACCGCAATTGCGTGAACGGCGGATGTCCACCGGGTTAATGCTTATCGGCCAGCGTGCAAAATAGCGGCGGCAATCACCGTTGGCGGCGATCCTCGCGCGCCAGGGAAATCGGGATGACGGTGATTTCCCGCCCGTCGGACAGTTCCTGTCGTGGCGTGCCCTCGACGAATCGAAAACGTCGGTTCATCTGCCGCACGACGGTGTTGTGCGCCAGCACCTCGCCGTCGAGCCGCGTCAGGTGCAACCCGTCGAAGGCGTACTCCACGGCCTCCCGCATCACCCCCAGCCAGGCCGGCAGCGTCTCGCCCCGCCCGGCCAGCCCGTCGGCGTCCAGGTAGAAGCCCCACGCCCCGGTTCGTGGGGCGTCCAGCCGCAGGTCGAAGAAGGTGACGACACCGCAGGGCCGGTCGTCGTGGACGTACGTCAGGACGCGCCGCGTCGGGTCGTCGCGCACCGCCGACCACCATCGGGCGTGCTCCTCGGCGGTGATCTCGTGGCTGGTCTTGCTGACCTGACGGTTGGTTTCCTGATTACGCCAGGACAACATCAGATGAACGTCGTCCGCCGTCGCTTCGCGTAGCACGTGCTCCCGCTTTCCTGTCTGAACACAACCGGTCGGAGCACCTTACCCGGGCCCACCGGGAAAGCAGTTATCCATTCGTTGGGTTGTAGACTCCGGCGCATGAACGAATTGAGTCGCGCGCAGATCCGCGACCTCATGGCGCAGGTGCTCAAGAACCAGGACAAGGAGCTGCCCGCCGACGACGCGGCGCAGCTGCGGGACATCGGTTTCCGCTCGCTGGACTTCTCCGAGCTGGCCCTGCGCGTCGAGGACGAGACGGGGGAGGAGCTCAACTTCGACGCTCCCGGCCTGCGCCGCATCGCCACCATCGGCGACGTCCTCGACTTCCTCGTCGAGCTACAGCAGCAGTGACCGTCGCGACCCACCCCCCGGCCACCGTGGGCCCGGAACCGGCCGGCGTCGACAACCGGCTCGTCGTGGGCGGCACCGCGCTGACGTGGCGGACGTTGCCGACGCCGGAGCTGCCCGACCCCGCCGCGGTGCTGGCGCACTCCGCCCGGCACGCGCTCGTCGCCGCGCGGCAGCACGCCGTGCACGGCACCGAGTTGCTGCTCAGCACCGCGAGTCGGGTGGACGCGGCGATGCGCGCGGAGCTGGACGACGCCGGCTTCACCGTGACCGTCCTCGACGACGACGGCGCGCACCCCAGTGCGCCGGCCCGACCGCGCCCCGCCGAACCCGGCCGGCTGTGGCTGCTGACCTCCGGCTCGACGGGCCGCCCCAAGCGGGTCGGGCACACCCTCGACACCTTGACCACCGTGCGGGCCGACCAGCCCGACCGGACCTGGCTGTGCCCCTACGCCCCCGGCACGTACGCCTGGTGGCAGGTCGTGACCCTGTCGCTGACCCAGCCCGGCCAGCACCTGGTGGTCATCGAGCCGGACGAACTGGACGACTGGCCGGCGGTCGCCGCCGCGCACGGGGTCGACGCCGCGTCCGGCACGCCCACCTTCTGGCGGCGCACCCTCTACCGGGACGCCGCCGCGCTGGCCCGGGTGCCGCTGCGTCAGATCACCCTCGGCGGCGAGCCGGTGGACCAGGCGATCCTGGACCAGCTGCGCGAGGTCTTCCCGGCCGCGCGGATCTCCTGGATCTACGCGTCCTCGGAGGTCGGCGCGTCCATCGTGGTGCACGACGGGCGGGCCGGGTTCCCCGCCGAGTGGCTGGACCGGGAAACCGAGGGCCGACCCACCCTGTCGGTGCGTGCCGACGAACTGGTCGTCACCTCCCCGTACCACGGGGTCGGACTGTCCGGCCCGGTCCGCACCGGGGACCGGGTGCAGGTGGTCGACGGGCGAGTGCTGATCACGGGTCGGTTGGACACCGACGAGATCAACGTGGGTGGGAGCAAGGTCTCCGCCGGTCTGGTCCGTGGCGTGCTGACCCAGCATCCCGGTGTGGCCTGGGCCCGCGTCACCGGCCGCCGCGCCCCGGTGCTCGGCCGGATGGTCGTCGCCGACGTGGTCCTCGCACCCGCCGAGCAGGCGGACACCCCGCTGCCCGACGAGGCCGCGCTGGTCCGCTGGTGCGCCGACCGGCTGCCCGAGCACGCCGTGCCCCGCCGGATCCGTGTGCTGACCGAGATTCCCGTCAAGGAGACCCTGAAGAGCGATGTCTGACCCCGCCGACACCAAGCTCGTTCCCCCCAGCTCCGTGGTCCTCGTCTCCGGCGGTTCCCGGGGGCTGGGCCTGGCCATCGTCACCGACCTGCTCGACGCCGGCGTACGGGTGGCCGCGTTCGCCCGTACCGTCACCCCCGAGCTGGAGAAGCTCGCCGCCGAGCATCCCGACCGGGTGCACGTCGGTTCGGTCGACGTCACCGACCTACGCGCCGCGCAGGGCTTCGTTCGCGAGGTGGAGCAGCGCCTCGGCCCGATCGACGGCATCGTCAACAACGCCGCCGTCGGGCAGGACTCCCTGCACGTGCACACCGCGACCGACGACATCGCCCGGATCATCGAGACCAACCTGACCGCGCCGCTGCAACTGACCCGGCTGGTGATCCGTCGGATGCTCGGCAAGGGGCTGCGCGGCCGCGTCGTCAACATCACCTCGATCTGCGCGCAGCGCGGCTTCCCGGGCCTGGTCGCGTACTCGGCCACCAAGGGCGGCATGGACGCCGCCACCCGCTCGCTCGCCCGGGAACTCGGCGGCCGGATGCTGGTCAACGCGGTCGCGCCCGGCTTCTTCGCCTCGGAGATGTCCGCCGTGCTCGGCCCGACCCAGCTCGACCAGATCGTGCGCCGTACCCCGACCGGCCACCTGACCGAGCCGGAGGAGGTCGTACCGGTGGTGCGGATGCTGCTGCGCGAGCACACCAACATCAACGGCCAGGTCATCGTGGTGGACGGTGCCGCCTCCATCTGACCTGCGGCCGGTGCCGGGACTGCTCGCCGCCGCCGAACGGCACCTACGGATCGGTACGCCCGCCGACCTGGCCTCGGCGACGACCCGCAGTCACCTCGACGACGGGCGCTGCGTCGGCTGGTACGGCCCGCCCGTGCCGGGCTGGCGAGTGGCCGTCGACGCGGAGCGCGTGAACGCCCCGGTGCCCCCGGCGCTGGCCCGCCGCTTCGGCGCCGGTGACTTCTGGGCCCGGTGGACCCGGGCCGAGTGCTGCTGCAAGTTGGTCGACGTGCCGATCGCGACCTGGTGGCGTCGGCACGGGTTGGGCACTCCGGTGAACGGCGCCATCCTCTGGCGCACCCTGCGGGTCGCCGATCTGGTGGTCACCGTCGGCGTCGCCCCCGGGCAGGGCGCCGGGCTGATCGGCCGCGACTGACGGCGGGGTGCCGGTGTTGTCGGCGGTGCCTGTCGAGCTGCCCCATCGGTGGGGCGGGATGTCACCCACGGCCCGCCCCATTTCCGGGGCAGCTCGACAGGAGGCGCACAGGGCCCTGCCGGTCGCAGAGCCGGGCACCCCGCGGCGCCTCTACCGGCGCGGCGGGGCACCCGGCCGTAAAGCGGTCAGATCAGGTCCCAGCTCAGCGGGGTGCCGCGCGGGACGTCGGAGGTGAAGGTGCGGCCCAACACCCTGTCGATCTCGATCGGCGCCAGGCCGCCGGCCGGGCGGATCGACCGGACGTTCTGTGCCGTCACCGGGTCACCGGCCCGGACGTCCTCGACCACGAACAGCGAACGGCGGAACCGCAGCCCTTCCCGCTCGGCCGGCGTCGGGCCGATCGCGGTGCCGCCCAGCGCCGCGTAGGCGCGGCCCGACTCCTCGACGAGCGCCGTCAACTCCGCCGGGTTCAGCGAGAAGTCCGAGTCCACGCCGCCGTCGGCCCGGTCCAGGGTCACGTGCTTCTCGATGAAGCAGGCCCCCAGCGCCACCGAGGCGACCGCCACGCCGATACCGGGCGTGTGGTCGGAGAGCCCGACCGGCACGTCGAACGCGCCGGCCAGCACCGGCAGGCGGCGCAGGTTGCTGTCGGCGGGGGGCGCCGGGTAGGACGCGGTGCAGGCCAGCAGGACGATGCCCGCCGCGCCCCCGTCGCGCGCGGTCCGTACGGCGGCGTCGATCTCGGCGACCGTCGCCATCCCGGTCGAGATCACCATCGGCTTGCCGGTGCTGGCCACCAACCGGATCAGCGGCAGGTCCACCAGCTCCGAGGACGCGATCTTGTACGCCGGGGCGTCCAACGACTCCAACAGCTCCACGGCGGTCGCGTCGAACGGTGACGAGAAGACCGTCAGCCCGCGCTCGCGGGCCCGCGCGAAGATCGGGGCGTGCCACTCGTACGGGGTGTGCGCCCGCTCGTAGAGGCGGTACAGGTTCTCCCCGCCCCACAGCTCGTGCCCGCCGGAGATGCGGAAGGCCGGGGTGTCGACGTCGATCGTGATCGTGTCCGGCCGGTACGTCTGCAGCTTGAGCGCGTGCGCGCCGCTCTCGGCGACCGCGTCCACGATGGCCAGCGCCCGGTCCAGGTCGCCGTTGTGGTTACCGGACATCTCGGCGACCACGAAGGGCCGCTCCCCGGCACCGACCGCGTGCGGTCCGATCTTGATTGTCGCCGTCATTCCGACCTCTGTTCCCTTACGCCCGCACCGACGTGCGGTGGTGCTGTCGTCGTCCCCCGACGGGCGGACGACCTGAAAAACTCCGGCGCCGGCTCCCGGCGTGCCCGGATGAGTCACGGCAGGCGGCCACCGGCCAGCGCGTCCGACCGCCCCGGCCGGCCGGCGGCGTGCCCGCCGTCCGACCTGCTCGCCGATAGCGCCGCTCGGGAGGGGTCGTCGGCCGACGACGAGTCGGTGCCAGCGGTCGGGCCGGGCCGTCGCCACCGGCCCGTGACCCGGTGCGCCTGCCGCAGCGCCGAGTACGCCAACCAGTCACCACGCCCCACCAGGCGGTGCTTGAGCCCGGTGACCCCCGGCGGCATCGGGTAGCCCCCGGGGGGCAGGTATCGGCGGTAGTGCTCGGCGACCCGGTGGAAGAAGGCGCGCCGCAGGTGTGGGTGCAGCCGTCCGTCGTTGCCGACCACCACCAGGTAGTGGCTGATCATCAGCTCGAACAGCTCGGCCCGCAGGCCCTCGTCCGGGTGCCGGCGGGCGACCCAGTCCATCAGCCGCTCGTACTGGCCGAACGCGTCGAAGTGCCGGCCACTGCGGGTGGAGGTGATCGCGCCCTGGCGGCCCTGCCGGTACAGGTAGCAGACCCGGTCCAGCACCGAGATCTTCTCCGCGCCGATCAGCAGCGGGTGGCTGAACGGGATGTCCTCGTACCAGCCGGGGAAGAAGCGCAGCTCCAACTCGTCGAGGAAGTCCCGGCGTACCACCTTGTTCCACGCCGTGTGCTGCACCCGCAGCAGGTGCGGCTGGTCGGCGAGGCGGGCCACGCCCGGCACCCCGCGCAGCAGGTGGCTGCTCGCGTCGACCTCCCGCCGGCCGTCCTCGTGCACCCGCAGGTGGTCCAGCATGAGGACGTCGGGCTGGTGTTCACGCAGCCGGTCCAGCACGGCCGCGATCGTGCCCGGCGGCAGCCAGTCGTCGCTGTCGACGAACCACACGTACCGGCCGGTGGCCACGTCGAGGCCCGCGTTGCGGGCCAGGCCGAGGCCCACGTTCTCTTCCAGGTGTACGACGCGGACGTTGTCGCGTCCCTTGGCGTAGGAACGCAGCATCGCGCCGCAGCCGTCCGGGGAGGCGTCGTCCACGGCGATCAGCTCGACCGCCTCCGACTCGCCCACCGGGATGTCCGCCCGGATCGACTCGAGGCACTGGTACAGGTAAGCCTCGACGCCGTAGACGGGCACGACGATGCTCAGCAGCGGCGTGTGCGTCGGCTCATTGACCACGTCGCCACCTTCGACGACGCGGATGGCCGGCCCCGGAACCACACGTGGCCGCGGATGGTGGAATCCCTGAACACCCGCGAAGCGGAAGGTTAACAACGGCCGCCCGGTTCACCCGGGAGTGACCCGGTAGGGTGCCTCGGCATGACGAGCACCACCGACGCGCCGACCGCGCCGGCCGCCCCCGCCCGGCTGCCGTCGCTGACCGGGCTGCGGTGGATCGCCGCGCTGCTGGTCTTCGGGTTCCACGCCGGGACGATGCGGATCATCGCCGAGCCGGACTACAAGGCCGTCGTCGATGCCCTCTTCACCCTCGGCCTGTCCGGCGTGCAGTTCTTCTTCATCCTCAGCGGTTTCGTGCTGGTCTGGTCGGCCCGCCCGGGCGACTCGCGGCTGACCTTCTGGCGTCGACGGGTCGCGAAGATCTACCCGAACCACGTGGTGCTGTGGGCCGCCGCGCTGCTGGTCGCCGGGTGGTTCGCCGATCGCGTCCTGCCGGCCGTCGCCGTGGAGAACCTGCTGCTGTTGCAGGCGTGGGACCCTCGGCTCGGCTGGTTCTACAGCGTCAACACGGTGAGCTGGTCGCTGTCCTGCGAGTTCTTCTTCTATCTCTGTCTGCCGCTGGCGCTGCCCCTGTTGCGCCGGGCGCGACCCGCGGTGCTCTGGACGCTCGTCGTCGCGCTGCCGCTGTTGATCCTCGCGCTCTGGCCGGCGCAGCAGCTGGTGCCGGAGGCGAGCCGCTGGTGGTTCACCCAGATCTTCCCGCCGGTGCGGTCCCTGGAGTTCTGGCTGGGCGCGGTGGCGGCCGAGCTGATGCTCCGGGGCCGGTGGCGCGGGCCGGGACTGACCGCCGCCACCGCGATCTTCGTGGGCACCTGGGTGGCCGCCGCGCAGTGGATCCGCGCCGAGTTGTGGACCACGCTGCTCGCCGTCGCGTACCTGTTGGTGATCACCGCCGCCGCCGACGCCGACGTGCGCGACCGGCGCTCGCCGTGGCGCTCGCGCCCGCTGGTCTGGCTCGGTGAGGTCTCGTTCGCCTTCTACCTGGTGCACGTCCTGGTGATGACGAGCGTGCTCCGGCTCAGCGGCGACTGGGGGACCGGCTTTCGGGGTTGGCGAGGCCCGGCGGTGGTGCTCGGATTCCTGCTCGTGAACTTGGTCCTCGCCGGGTTGCTGCACCGCTTCGTGGAGACACCGATGATGCGCCGGCTCGCGCCACGCCGCCCGGGCCGCCCGCCGCTCGTTCCCCATCAGCGCACCACCTCGTCGGCCGGGAGCGGTGACGCCGGTGTGCCACCCGTGCCCGCCCGTCCAGACGCGCAAGATCGCGCTCGATCCTGGTTGTAGTGGTCTCGTCAGCCGAGTGAGGCCACTACATCAATGATCGAGCACGAACTTGACCGGCGCGGTGGCACCCACCAGCGCCGGCTGACGCCACCTGGTCCACGCTGGTCGGACGGGGTCGGCGCGGCGCTGGCCGACACGCCCGTCGCCGATGCGTCGGGGCGGTCCCGACGGTAGCGTGAGGACGTGCTCCCGGTCGCGCTCACCTGTCCCCTGTGGTGGGTGGCGCGCTGGGCGGCGCGGGTGCTGACCAGCCTCGCCGTGCTGTCGCTCGCCCTGGGCGCGGCCCCGGCGCTGCTGCCGGCATCGACCGCTGCGGCCCCGCCGCCCGCCATCGGGTCGCTCGCCCCCGCCGAGCCGCTCGGACCGCCGAACGCGGCCCTCTCCACGGTCCTCACCGACCGCGCCGTCACCGACCGCGCCGTCACCGACCGCGCCGTCACCGACCGCGCCGTCACCGACAGGGTCGGCGGGGTACGAGCCGCAGAGGTTGGCGCTGACGCCTCCGCGGGGTCGGTCGACCCGCAGCCCGCCCGGCACGGTGGTTCGGACGCGCTGCCTCGCCCACTGGCGGGCGTGACCTCGGCGCGCACGGGATCGGAGCGGCCCCTGCGAGCCGCAGGCTCGGCCACCCGGGCCCCCCGCGCCCCACCGGCCTAGCGGGTCGGTCACCGGCGGCGCCGCCGGGCCGAGCGCCGTCACCACACCTGACGACACACCGCCCGCACCCGCCCGTGCGGCATCCCATCGCTTACGTGCTCATGCCGAGGTGTCGATCATGGAAACCGTCGTCTTCTACCAGTTCCTGACCGAGGTGCCCCAGGCCGCCGCCATCTGGTCGGCCCTGTTCCTGTTGGCGCTGACGGTCCTCGCCGTCCTGGTGGCCCGTCCGGAGCGGGACTCGCCCGCGGCCGACCCCACGCCGCCGACACCCACCGCCCGCGAGATGGCCGTCGCCGAGATGGCCGACCTGCGCCGGTACGCCGAGGAGGTGGCCGTGGCCGCCGCCCGGGCGGCGCGGACCGCCCGACGGCGGCGCGCTGACTGGCTGGTCGCTCAGGACGAGGCGCAGCGGGCCTGGACGGCGTACGACGAGGCGGACACCGCCGCCCGTCGGGTCGCCGGTGCCGGGGCGTTGCCGACACCGCGTACCCCGCACACCCCCGCCGAGTACGCGGCCCGGGAGCGTTATCTGCACCGTGCCGCCATGGCGGCGCACTGGCGGGGGGAGTTGACCATGGCTCAGCTCGGCGACGTGTTCGGGAATCGGCGCGGCTGGGACCCCCGCCGGCACCCGGTCGAGCAGGAGACGCTGCTCATCCGGGCGATCCGTGACACCAGGCTGGCCGAGCACCGGACGGCCGTCCAGCGGGAGCGGTCGTCCTGGCGGGACGCCGAGGTGGCCGCCGAGTCGGCGCGCGTCCTCGCCGAGGAGGCGTACGTGGCGGCGGTCCGGTCGCGGCCGAGCCCGGCGTTCTCCCGGCGCACCGCGACGCGGCCGTCGCGTACGGCCCTCGTGGCACGCTGGCGTCCGGCCCGGGCCGGTTGAGCCCGATCTGTTATGTGAGGCGGGTCACCGGCAGCGGAAATCGGGCGGCGGGCATCATCGGCGGCCATTGCGCCCGCGATTGTGGCCGCGTTGTCGGCCACCTGTCCGGTTGTCGCCCACGGGTGCCGGCGGAACCCGTTGTCCCATCGAGTCACGTCAGCGGCAAAACGTGCAGAAATTGCTGGGCCAATCGATGTTTACGCAGGTGGGCGCGGCTTGGCAGAGTGCGCACCGGCCAGTACTGTCGTCCCGTCCGGTGCGGTTACCGATCGCAGGAGGCGACGCCGTGCCGACCCGCTCAATCGTGATCAACGAACCGGGGACCCACAGTAAGTCCGGGGTGAATCCGCGAGCCACGGCCCGCGGTAGGGCGATCTTCCCGCCCGAATCCGTCAGCTAACCCGGTAGGCGGTGACGGAAGGAGTTCCATCCTCGTGCAGCACCCCTCGACCCCCTTGTTGTTCCTCCGCCTCCACGGCGACGCGGTGTCCCCGCTCATCCGCCTCGTGACGGTGAGCTGACCCCCCGGGTCACCGCACTTCCCGCCCGGCGCGCCGGGCGTTCCCCTGAGCGGCTCATCATCCGCGGGCCACCGCCCGCGCGCTGACGCCTGCCCGGATGCCGGTCGGGCCCCGGTGTGCCGCTCTCCCTGTGAACCGTGGAGGACCTCGTGAAGCACACCCTGAAGCGCCAGCTCCGTCGCCTCGCGACCGAGCGCCCGTACCAGATCGTCGCCGCCTCCGCCGCGGCCCTCGCGATCGCCACCACCGCCGGCGCCCTGGTCGCCGGCGCCGACGACGCCCCGGCCGGCTCGCGCACCCCGACCACGGTCGCCGAGATGCGCAGTGACACCGTCGCCTCCCGTGGCGAACTCCGGTCCGCGGCCCCGTCGGCGAGCGTCGCACCGAGCACCGCCGCCCCGGCCACCAGCGCCGCGTCCCCCGTCGCGAAGGCCACGAGCAACCCGGACGTCACCCGGAAGCCGACGCCGCCGAAGCCGCCCGCGAAGAAGGTGCTCGACTACGACTACGAGGCGCAGAACACCTACTACAACTGCGGCCCGGCGGCCACCCGCAACGCGCTCAGCGCCAGCGGCATCGACCGCACCCAGGAGGAGCTCGGCGCCGAGCTGGGCACCACCGAGATGGGCACCAACTCGGCCGAGGACACCACCCGGGTGCTCAACGCCGAGGTGAAGGGCTCCCCGTACCGCACCCGCATGTTCGCGGGCACGCCCAGCCCGGCCCAGATGGACCGTCTTCAGGCCGACGTCGTCAAGGCCATCACCGATGGCCGGGGCGTGGTGGCCAACGTCGCCGGCGACGCCATCGACACCGAGGGCGGCTACCACTCCTACGGCGGTGGGCACTACATCGCCGTCGTCGGCTACAAGGACAACGGCCGTACCGTGCGGATCGCCGACTCGGCGAACGCCGCCGACCCGGCCTACTGGATCACCACGATCGACCTGGCGAACTGGATCGCCACCCGGGGTTACTCCGCCTGACCAACGCGCGACACCCCACGACGCCGCGGGCGCCGTCTCCCACGAGGGGCCGGCGCCCGCGGCGTTCCCGGGTCGGGGCGCGACGCGGGTGAACGGCTCTCGTACCGGGCCGCGAACCGTGGGAGACTGCGGCCGTGGTGGATGAATCGGGTGGTCAAGCCGACCGTGAGCCGATCCTGTTGCTGCTGCACGGCATGGGGGCGACGGGTGACGTGTGGCTGCCCTGGGCGCCACTCCTGGAGCACCACTGGCCCGGCCGATGGCTGGCGCCCGATCTCGCCGGTCACGGTTGGTCGGCGCCGCTGTCGTCGTACTCCTTCGAGGGTTTCGCCCAGCGGGTCGCCCAGGGCCTGGCCTCCGACGACCGTATCGTCGTGCTCGGGCACTCGCTCGGTGGCGTGGTCGGCCTGGCGCTGGCGGCCCGCGCCGCCGGCCTGCCGGTGGACGCGGTGGTGGGCTTGGGCATCAAGGCCGTCTGGGCGCCGGCCGAGCTGGCCCGCGCTGCGGACCTCGCCGCCCGCCCGGTGGGCTGGTTCACCAGCCGCACCGAGGCCGCCCGCCGGTATCTGCGGGTCGCCGGCCTCACCGGTCTGGTCCTCCCGGACCACCCGATGGTCGACGCCGGTCTGCGTCAGGTCGACGGCCGGTGGCGGCTCGCGATGGACAACGCCGCGTTCGCCGTCGGCGCGCCCGACCTGGCCGCGCTGCTCGCGGCGACCGACGTGCCGGTGGTGCTGGCCCGCGGGGAGCACGACCCGATGGTCACGGACGCCCAGCTCAAGGAGTACGGCGTACCGGTCGCCACGCTGGCCGGTCTCGGGCACAACGCGCACCTGGAGGATCCGGCGGCCGTGCTGGCGTTGCTGGACCCGTACCGTTGATCGGTCAGGCAGGTGCGGGCGCGGGTAGTTCCCGGGTCGAGGTCAGCTCGCGGCGGGCGGCGGTCAGGAAGCCCTCGGCGTACGACTCGGCCGGGAAGTCGCCCAGGTAGCGGCGGCGGGTGACCCAGCGGGCGTCGGCCAGCGGGTCGGTGTCCAGCAGGGCCGTGAGCACGGCGTCCACGTTGGACATGTCGCGCCGCAGCACGTAGCCCGAGCCGGCCAGTGGAAAGCGCTCGGTGAACCGGTCGCCCTCGTCACCCATGTCGGTGATGGCGTACGGCTTGCCGGAGTAGAGGTAGTCGGAGATCACCCCGGAGACGTCGGAGACCAGCGCGTCCGAGCGGTTGACGGACTCGGTCAGGCTCAGCTCCCGGGCCGCCGCGCCGAACAGGTGCTGCCGGCCGGTGCGGGCGCGGTCGGCGGCCAGCAGTTCGGTGAGCCGGCCCAACTGGCGTGCCGACGCGGGGTTCTGCGCCGTGTACGGATGCGCCCGCAGGATCACCGTCGCGCCGCGCCCCAGCAGCCGCCGCAGCAGCTCCTCGGCCACCGGCAGCGAGCAGTAGTCGGCGTCGGCGTGGTGCCCGGTCCAGGTCGGGGTGTAGAGCACCGTCGGGTGCGCGAGGCCGCGCGTCGGCTCCTCGCGTACCTCGATCGACTCGACCTGGGGGCGGCCCACCACGACGAACTTCTCCGCCGGGATCTGTACCCCGGCGCGGGCGTACCGGTCGATCGCCGCCGGCCCGGCCACGAAGATCCGGTCGAAGATGCCCGAGACCGGGTTGGCGCTGGGCGCCTTGTCGCTGTCGCCGTGGTGCAGTTGGACGTGGGTGAGCTGGGTGAACCGGATGCAGTGGCTGTTCTTCGCCCCGTGGTTGACGTAGAAGGCCACCCGCAGGCTCGGCACCAGCGCCTCGTCCATCGCGCGCAGCGTGGGGCAGTAGACCACCGGCGCGTCGGTGGCCGCGGCGATCGGCGCGACGAACTCCGGCTCACGGACCAGCACCAGGAAGGGCCGGCCGATCCGTTCGAGGTACGGCAGCCACATGGTGACCTGGTACTCGGAGCCGGGCGGTGCGGAGAAGTAGAGCAGGAACTCCGGCTCGTGCCGACGTAGCGCGCGGGCGACCTGCCCACCGCCGGCGGTCGGGCGGAACCGTCGCTTGGCCAGGTCCAGCGCGACCGCCCCGGCGCCGGCGGCCACCAGCAGGCTGGCGGCGAGCGCCACGACGGCCGGCAGGGTCGACGCGGCGGCGATCGCCACCACCGCGAGCAGCCCCAACAGGGCGACGCCGAGTCGGTCGGCGATCAGCGGGGTCCAGGCGCGTACCGGCAGGTTGGCGGCCCGGATCTCCAGGTTGCCGGCGGTACGCAGCGGCCCCACCAGCAGCACCAGCCCCAGCAGGACCAGCGCCGTCGCGGCCAGCGCCGGGTCGAAGCCGTCGTCGAGCCGTCGGGAGTAGCCGACCAGGATCGCCGCGGCGATCAGGGCGGTCTCGGCCACCAGGTCGGCGGCCGGTCGGATCCGCTGCTCAGCGGCCGCCGCCACCAGCGCGGCGACGGCCAGCGCCAGGCCCCACCCGGTGCTGCCGGTGAGGGCCAGCACGACGAAGGCCAGTACGGCGAGCCCGGTGCTCAGGCACCGGGCGGCCACCTTGCGAACCAGGTCACCACGCATGTCGCTCCGATCGCCGCCCTCGGTCTCGCGGTGCCGTCGGCGTCAGTTCGTCGACGCCGCGGCCGGCGTCTCGGACCGGTCCGGGCCGGCCTGCGCCGGCACGGACGGGCCGTCGCCGGGCGCCCGGCGTACGTCGATGACCTGACCGGTCAGGTCGGAGATCAACACGTCGAGCGAGGACTGCGCGACGGCCTCCGCGGCCAGCAGGGTGTTCTCCGGCTCCTCGCCGAAGGCCCGCGTACGCATGGGGGTGGCCGTCCGCTCCGGGTTGATGCAGTTGACCCGTACGCCGACGTCGGCCCACTCGTCGGCAAGCGCCTGGGTCAGGTTGACCAGGGCGGCCTTGGTGGACGAGTAGAGGGCGTAGCGGGCCCGACCCCGGGTGTACGAGCTGGAGGTGTAGAGCAGCAGCTGACCCTTGGTCTGTTGCAGGTACGGAAGGGCCTGCCGGGCGATGGTCACCGGGCCGACGAAGTTGACCTGCAAGACCCGGTCCATCGTCTCCTCGTCCATCTCGGCCAGGGCGCCCCGCTCCAGGATCCCGGCGGTGACCACCACGTGGTCGATCCGGCCGGTGGCCTCGAAGGCGGTCGTCAGCGCGGCCTCGACGTCCTCGGCGCGCTCGACGTGGGTGCCGGTGGTGGAGCGGCTGAACGGGAAGACCTGCGCGCCGTAGCGCCGCGCCAGCTCGGTCAGCTCGTGGCCGATCCCGTAGCTGCCGCCGAACACCACGATCGTGCGGCCCGTCAGCTCCTCGGTGTAGCTGCGGTGGTCGGTCAGCCGGGGCGCCTGCGCCGCCGCGAGCTGGAAGAGCTTGTCCGCCAGGTGCACGTCGACCGGGTGGGTGACCTTGATGTTCTCGTCCGAGCCGTCAATCACCTTGATCGGCGTGCCCGGCAGGTACCGCAGCACCACGCCGCAGTCGTCGGTGGCGGCGAAGTCGGGGTCGTCCTCGGCGATCCGGTACGCCTCGCGGATCGTGGGGGAGCGGAACGCCTGCGGGGTCTGTCCCCGGCGCAGCCGGGAGCGCACCGGAATGTCGGTGATGCAGTCGTTCTCGTCCACCTGGATGATCGTGTCGGCGGAGGGGATGGCGACGTCGACGGCGTCGTAGGTCCACAGCGCGTTGACGCACTCGCGGACGATCCGGCCGCTGAGCAGCGGGCGGACGGCGTCGTGGAAGAGGATGTTGCAGTCGGCCGGCCCGACGGCGTCGAGCGCGATCCGGGTGGTCGCGTTGCGGGTGTCGCCGCCCTCGATCACCTTGGTGACCTTGCGCAGGCCGGCCTTCTCGACGATCTGCCGGGCGTCGTCGACGTGACCGGTCGCCATCAGCACGATGATCTCGTCGATCTCCGGAGCGGCCTCGAAGACCGCGAGAGTGTGCTCGATGATCGGCTTACCGGCGATCTTGAGCAGCTGCTTGGGGATGCCGAGGCCCAGCCGGGTCCCGGTGCCGCCGGCCAGCACCACGGCCACTGTCCGCGAGGGCCGCCACGGTGCGGGGGTCTCCGTTGCGGCGTCCGGGCCAGTGGTCTGGTCCTGCGTCATTGCCGGATCCTCACTCTCAGGGTTGCGTTAACGGAAAGTTCCGCCCGAGCGGCGACGGAATGAACCTTAACGCGCGGACCGCGCCGCCCCAACGCGGGCGACGCGGTCCTGGTTGCCGTGTCGATGCCGGTGGTTGGCCGGCACTCTACTTGCTGTTCGCGAACGCCTCGTACGCGCGGATGACCTCGTCGGTCGGGCCGTCCATCCGGATGAGGCCCGATTCCAGCCAGATCGTCCGTTCGCAGGTGTCGCGCACGGAGGAGAGCTGGTGGCTGACCAGGAACACCGTGCCGGCGCCCTCGCGCAGCTCGCGGACGCGCTGCTCGCTGCGCTTGCGGAAACCCTTGTCGCCGGTGGCGAGCGCCTCGTCGATGAGCAGCACGTCGTGCTTCTTGGCGGCGGCGATGGAGAACCGCAGCCGGGCCGCCATGCCCGACGAGTACGTGCGCATCGGCAGGCTGGCGAAGTCACCCCGCTCGTTGATCCCGGA
Organism: Micromonospora sp. CA-246542; assembly: GCF_050942905.1. Lineage (NCBI taxonomy): Bacteria > Bacillati > Actinomycetota > Actinomycetes > Micromonosporales > Micromonosporaceae > Micromonospora > Micromonospora sp. CA-246542. Next base: position 2,355,660 of record NZ_CP192040.1, read on the forward strand.
GAAGTCGATGATCCCCGCGGCCTGCTTGGCGACCTCGTCGGGGTGCATGCCCATCGCCAGGCACCCCAGCACGACATTGCGTTCGCCGGACAGGTCGTTGAGCAGCGCCGCGTTCACCCCGAGCAGCGACGGCTGCCCCTGGGTGTGGATCGCGCCCCGGTTGACCGGCAGCAGGCCGGCGATGGCCCGCAGGATGGTGGACTTGCCCGAGCCGTTGCTGCCGATCAGCCCGATCGCCTCGCCCCGGTACGCGGTGAACGACACGCCCTTGACGGCGTGCACCTCCCGCACGTTCGGCGCGTTGGTGCGCTTGACCAGCCGGCGCAGCGCCGCCACCGGAGTGGTGCCACCGGTGGCGCCCTGGTGGACCCGGTAGATGATGTGCGCGTCGTCCACCACCACGGTGGGGATCCGCTCGGACGTCAGCGTCGGCAGGGAGACGGTCGCCTCGTCGGCGGCCGGCAGGGAATCAACCACGGCCGTACTCCTGTTCGCCGCGCCAGAAGTAGATGTAGCCGCCGATACCCGCCACCACGGCCCAACCGGCGGCGACCAGCCAGAGCTGGGTCAGCGACTCGTTGAGCAGTGGCGCCTGCTCGAGCAGCGCGTACCGGGCCAGCTCGATGTAGACCAGCAGCGGGTTGAACTGGACCACCGTCGTCGCCCAGCCGGGCAGCCGCTCGAAGAGGCTGACGCTGTAGAGGACGCCGGAGCCGTACATCCAGGTGCGCATGACGAACGGCATGACCTGCTTGAGGTCGCTGGCCTTGGAGCCCAGCCGGGCGACCAGCAGCACCACGCCCGCGTTGAAGACCGCCTGCAACAGCAGGGCCGGCACCAGCATCAGCCAGTCCCAGGTGATCGGCTCGCCGGTGACCAGCACGATGCCGACCAGCACCACCATCGACGCCAGGAGCTGCTGGAACTGGGTCACGGTGGTGGACAGCGGCAGGCTGGCCCGGGGGAAGTGCAGCGCCCGGATCAGCCCGAGGTTGCTGCTGATCGACTGGGTGCCGGCCAGGACCGCGCTCTGGGTGAAGTTGAAGATGAACAATCCGGTGGTCAGGTACGCGATGAAGTTCGGGATGCTGTTCTGTGCCAGCACCACCCCGAAGATCAGGTAGTAGACCGCGGCGTTGGTCAGCGGGGTGAGCACCTGCCAGAGCTGGCCCAGCTTGGCGTTGCTGTAGGACGCGACCAGCTTGGCGTTTGCGTACGCGGCGATGAAGTGCCGGTAGGCCCAGAGTCGGCGGCTGTACTCGACGAGGGTGGGTCGCTCACCGGCGACCCGTAGCCCGTGCCGAGCGGCCAGCTGCGCCTGGGTCAGACCCGTGTCAGGGTCGACCAGCGCGGTGGTGGCCATGGAAATGGCACTCCGATCTTTCGTGCAGACGGGTTGCTCGCGACGATGGAATCCTAGTGGGAACTGTGCGCGGGACGCCGCCTCGTCGCTGCGTGGACAGTAGTCCGAAACACGTCGGGACGCAACCGTACCGTCGTTGCGCTACTCTAGCGGGCGTGACCTGCGAGAAGAGTCCTCGGTGACGACCGAGAAGAGGCGCGTACCGGCCGGCGCGGCGGTGCTGCGCGACGAGATCACCACGGCCATCCGGCGCGCGCTCATGCAGGAGCTGGCAGCGGTCGGCTACGGCCGGCTCTCCATCGAGGCGGTGGCCCGACGGGCCGGCGTCAGCAAGACGGCGGTCTACCGCCGATGGAGTTCGAAGCTCGACCTGGTGGTGGAGATCGTCGCCGCCGCCGCGCACGGCAAGCTGCCGGTGCTGGACACCGGCACCCTGCGCGGCGACCTCGCGCTGCTGTTCCAGGCCGTGGCGCACGCGCTGCGTCACCCCCTGGCGTCGCAGATCATCCCCGACCTGCTGGCCGAGGCGGCCCGCAACCCGGCCATCGACGAGACCCTGCGGCAGGTGCTGCGCGCCCGCCAGCAGGAGATCGGCGGTCGCCTGGTCATCCGCGCCGTGCAGCGCGGCGAGCTGCCCGCGGACACCGATCCGGACGCCGCCGTCGACCTCATCGTCGGCCCGCTCTACTGGCGGCTCGCCATCGCCCGGCTGCCGCTCACCGACAGCTACCTGGACAACCTGGTCGAATCCGTGGCCGTCGGACTCGGCGCGACCGGCGTCGTACCCCGGCCGAGGGCGACGCCGGTATCCGGCTGACCGGGCCCGCGACACCACCCACGACGGGGACCTGGCGGGCCACCCGCCTCCGCTAGGCTGCCCCCTTGACACCCGGCCGTCACCGAGCCGACATCCACCTTTCGCCCCCAGATCCGCCTGACGAGAAGGACGCCCGTGGCCAACGTCGACAGCATCGCCGTCGCGCCCACTGACCCGGACCCGACGCCGCGCTCCGAGCCGGTGTCCCGGTCGGGTCAGGGCCCCGACCGTAGCCCCGCCGCCCGGGTACGCGCGCTGGTGGCCGCCGCCCCGACGCTGCTCACCGACGGGGCCGTGGTCGCGTTCGCGCTCTTCACCGTCATCTACCACGCGGCCTTCCTGGCGGATCTGCGTCCGTCGGTGACCTTCCGGATCTGGCTGGTCGTCTGCGTCCTGCTCGCCGTGGTGGCGATGCTGCGTGCCCGACGCCGCTCCGCCGCGCTCCGCGAGGAGAGCGGACCGGCCGAGCCGGTCGAGCCGACCGGGACGCGGCCCGCCGTCGACCGGCGACTGCTGATCGGCGTGCTCGCCGCCGCCGCGGTAGCCTCGGTCAGCGCCGGAGTCATCGGCACCGGCGCCGCCGTCTCCTGGTGGATCCCGGCGGTGGCGGGCCTGCTCGCGGCGACCGGCGGGATCCTGCTGCTGCGTCGGGTCTGGCTGGACGGCCCGACGCCCACCTCGATCGCGCCAATGCCCACGGCGGGGCAGTCGGCGTACGCGCTGGTCATCTCCGTACTGGTCGGGATCTCCTCGTTCTTCCTCGCCCGCAACACCCCGGACGACGTCTACTACGTCGGGAAGTCGGTCTGGATCGCCGAGCGGGACCTCGTTCCGCTCAACGACTTCCTCTTCTCCGAGAACGTCCTTCCGGCGATGGGTTCGCAACCCCCCATCCCCTCGATCGAGGTGTTCGACGGCGCGCTCGCCAACGTGCTCGGGATCCACGGCGCCTCGGCCACCTGGTACGTGATGCTGCCGATCATGGCGGTGCTGGCGGTGCTCGCGCTCTGGCGGCTGACCCAGCGTTGGGCACCCCGGCGGCCGGTGCTCGCCTTCACGGTCGCCGTCGCGTACCTGTACCTGGTCGCCGGTGGGGACGCCGCGCTGGGCACCTTCCACCTGCCCCGGCTCTACGAGGGCAAGGGCATGTTCGTCTCGGCCGTCATCCCGCTGATGTGGCTCTACCTGACCGAGTGGTTCGACCGGCGTACCCGGCGGAGCCTGCTGCTCATCGTGGCGCTCTCGATCACCGCCATCGGCCTCACCAACACCGCCGCGATCATCCTGCCGATGCTGGTCGGCGCCGCCGGTTTCGCCATGGTGCTCGTCGGGCGCTGGAAGCTCGCCGTGGTGGCGGCGGTGGCCGCCCTCACGTACCCGATCGGGTCCCTGGTGGTGTCCCGGATCCTGCTCGGCGGCCTGACCGCCGACGGCGCGGACGACGCCTTCTTCGACGCGGCGTACACCTACAAGCGGACCCTGCTGTTCGGCGTGGTCGGCGTGATCTCCGGCCTGGCGCTCTGGTGCGGCCCGCTGCTGGCCCGTCGGCGCACGCCCGCGCTGCTCACCGCCGGCGCGACCCTGGCGCTGAGCGTGCTGTTCGTCCCCGGTGTGCTGGAGACGTTGAGCGCGCTCAGCGGCATCTCGGTCGTGCTGTGGCGGGTGCCGTGGCTGCTCGCCCTGCCGACCCTGATCGGGCTGCTCTGCACGGTTCGCGTGCCGGCCCCCACGCCGATGCTGCGTCGTGCGGCGTCCGGCGGGATCGCGGTGCTGCTGGTCGCCTCGTTCGCGCTCTTCGCCACTCCGATGTGGTCCGCCAAGAGTTGGGTCGACGTGCACGAGCGGCCCACCTGGAAGCTGCCGCAGCAGCGCCAGTCGATCGCTTTCTGGATCAAGGGGTTGGACCGGCCCTCGGGCCTGCTGCTGGCGCCGAAGACCATCATGCGGACCTCGCTCGTCGTCACCAGCCAGGTTCGGGTCGTCCTACCGCGTGACTTCTACCTCGTCGAGTACGACCTCAACTCCCAGTTCGCCAAGGACCGGCTGCTGCTCTCCAGCTTCGCCGACGGCGCCACCACCGCGACGCCGGCGGAGTTGGCCCCGGCGCTCGATCGGTTGGACGTGGGCACCATCTGCGTCTACAACGGCAACCAGTACGCCCGTGACCTGGCGCCGCAGCTCGGCTACCAGGAGTTCGCGAAGCGTGGCAAGCCCGGAGCGATGACGTGTTTCCGGCGGGTCGGCTGAGCATTCCGCCCCTGGGTCGGCCGGTGCCGCGACCGTGCGGCACCGGCAGTTTCGGTGCGGTGACCGAAATGTGCGCCCGATACCCGAGCGACACCGCTGGGTGTCTTCGCGTTAAGGTCGCAGTCATCACTACCGCCCGCCGTACGGGGTCTGGATCACCACATCCGTGGCCCGCCGCTCCGGGCGCGCGGTAGGTCATGCGCGACGGGGAGTGTCATCGACGCACCACGGGCATGCGTCCACCACGGAAATCGTAGGGAGCGAACTCGTTGTTCGGCACGTTGACAGGACGCATCGGAGTGGCCGCCCGCAGCGCGCTGCTGGTGCTGGCCTACCTGGTCATGCTCGTCGCAGGAGTCTTCGGTTGGGTCGGCCTGTTCGCCGTCGCCGGACTGGCGGCGGTGGTCGGGGAGTTCGCCGCCGCCCGCTGGTCCCCGCCGTCGCAGGTGCTGCTGGAGAAGGTCGGCCTGAACTTCTCGTACCGGCAGTTGACCCGTGACCTGTCGGCCGTGCTGCTGGTCGCCGCCCAGGTCGAGCTCGACGGCGTCGAGTTGAGCCTCCTGCTGATCCTGCCGGCGGCCGTGTGGGTCGTCTCGGTCTTCGCGGGCGCGCTCTCCACCATGATCGACCGTCGTAACCCGCAGTCCGCCCTGGTCCGCAACATCGAGCTGGGCCCCCTGCGCTCGGCCCCCCGCCCACCGGCCTGGGCGGCGGCCGTCGCGGGGGACCGGATGCCCCTGCTCAACCTCCTGCTGGTCCCGGCCGCGGTGGTCGCCGCCGTGCGGCACGAGCCGACGCCGTACTTCATCGCCGCCGCTCTGACGGTGGCGGCGACCGGGGTGGTGGGCGCGATCATCGCCGTGACGTGGCTGCGTGGTCGCGGCTCCGGCCAGGGACCGCTGCTGCCGGCCGTGCAGCGCTGGCTCGACACCCACCGGCCCGAGGTGGCGCTCTACTTCGCCGGCCCGGCCAAGGACGTCTACCAGGCCAACATGTGGCTCGCTCCCACCGAGGCGCTGAACCAGCGCGCGGTGGTGCTGATGCGCAGCCGGGAGGCGTTCTTCGAGCTGGCCGACACCCGGCTGCCGGTGCTCTGCGTACCGGCCGGGGTGGACTTCATGAACCTCGAACTCGGCAGCGTCCGCGCCGCCCTCTACGCCGCGAACGTCGGCGCGAACATCCACATGCTGCGCGAGCCCGGCATGAAGCACGTCTTCGTGGGGCACGGCGACAGCGACAAGCAGGCCAGCGTCAACCCCTACAGCAAGGTGTACGACGAGGTCTGGGTCGCGGGTCTGGCCGGTCGGGAGCGGTACGCCCGTGCCGGGGTGGGCGTGCTCGACTCGGACATCGTGGAGATCGGCCGGCCGCAGCTGGCCGGGGTGCACACCTTCGGGGCCGAGTCGGTGGACCGTCCGTTCACCGTGCTCTACGCGCCCACCTGGGAGGGCTGGCTCGACGACGACCCGTACCACACCTCGCTGGTGCTGATGGGTGAGCGGATCGTCAAGGGCCTGCTGGCGAGCAACCCCGGGGTGCGTCTGGTCTACAAGCCGCACCCGCTCACCGGGTCGCGGTCCAAGGCGGCCAAGGCGGTGCACGACCGGATCGTCGAGGCGATCCGCTCCGCCGGTGGGAACCCCAACGCGGCCTCCCTGGACGGCACCGCGCATCTCGTGGTGACCGGCCGTACGCCCGGGCTGTTCGACTGCTTCAACCAGACCGACCTGCTGATCAGCGACGTGTCCAGTGTGGTCTCGGACTTCGTGCAGAGTCAGCGGCCGTACGTGGTGGCCAACCCGGCCGGCCTGCCGGAGGACGAGTTCCGTCGGGAGTACCCGACCGCGCGGGCCGCGTACCTGCTCTCCGCCGACTGCGGTGAGCTGGAGAAGATCGTGGCGGTGACCCGGGCCGGCGACGACCCGATGACGGAGGCCCGCCGCGACCTGAAGACCTACCTGTTGGGGCCGGCGGAGGCCAACCCGATGGACCGGTTCGCCGAGGAGATCACCCGGCTCTGCCGCTGACCGCGCACCACGTCCCGCGCCCGGCCCGACACTCGTCGGACCGGGCGCGGTCGTGTCGGCCGTGAAGAGGTGTGACTCAGTCGAGCAGGGCGGCGACCGCGTCGGCGACCGGAGTGTCCGCCGGCAACGCACGTGCCGTCACCACCGCGCTCACCGGCAGCGGCCCGTACAGGTGGGGGAAGAGCTGCCCGCCGCGCGACGGCTCCCAGCGCAGGGAGTCGGCCAGCCGGCCCTCGTCCACGCCGAGCAGGGTGAGGCCGGTGACGCCGGAGAAGTGCCGGCGGGCCGTCTCCACCACCTGGTCGGCGGCGGAGAGGTGGATGAAACCGTCCTGGCGGTCCAGGGCCGAGCCGGCGACGGCACCGGCGGCCCGGGCGTCGTCCCACTCGACGGTCGGCAACAGCTTGTAGATCACCTCCGCAGACTACGTCTCCCACGTTTCGGCCGTACCGCCGCCGACGTCGGCCACCGCCCGTCATGCTCAGGTGGACCCGCCGGAAGGGGATGGACGATGGCGAGCTACGACGACGACTGGACCGACACCCAGCGCGGGCTGTACGACGAGTGCTACCGGGCCGGCGGCGAGTGGGCTGAGGATCCGGACACCCCGTCGGACGACGTGCAGCACGTGATCAACCTGGCCGAGGCGGACGACGACGCGTTCGACGACGCCGAGATCGACTTTCCGCCCCTGGTCGACGCCGTCACCCAGGCCAGCGGCGTCAACGTGACCAGCGTGCCCGCCCGGCACGACGACCCCGGTTTCCGGGGCTTCACCGACGGCGTGCGGGACGCGGTCGCCGACGACACGTTCGGTCTGTAGGGCCCGACCGGGAGGCGGCCCTCCCGCTCCCGGCGGCCTTCTGCCACCATTCGCAGGACGGCTGCGACGGATGGGGGCACGGTGCGGATCCTGCTGGTGGAGGACGACCGCCGGGTGGCCGCCGCGCTCTCCTCCGCCCTGACCCGTCGTGGCTACCAGGTCGAGCACGCCGCCACGGTCGCCGCGGCGCTCTCCGCCGCCCCGTGCGACCTGGTGCTGCTGGATCTGACCCTCCCCGACGGCGACGGCACCGAGGTGTGTCGGGAGCTGCGCCGGCGCAGCAGCCAGCTCGGCATCATCGCGGTGACCGCGCGGGGTGAGGAGCGCGACCGGGTCCTCGGGCTGCGCCTGGGCGCGGACGACTACGTGGTCAAACCGTTCTCGATGGTGGAGTTGCAGGCGCGGATCGAGGCGGTGCTGCGCCGGGCCGCGAATGCCGCCCCCGAGCGGCACCTGATCGAGGCGGGGGCGGTGCGCATCGACGTGGCCGCCCGCACGGTGACGGTGGCGGGGCGCGCGGTGACGCTGACCCGCAAGGAGTTCGACGTGCTGCTGTCGCTCGCCCGCCAGCCGGGGGTGGCGGTGCCCCGCGACCGCATCCTGCTCGACGCCTGGGGCACCACCTGGGGCGATCCGCACACCGTCGAGGTGCACGTCGGGTCGTTGCGCGGCAAGCTGGGCGACGCGCGGCTGGTGGAGACCGTCCGTGGGGTCGGCTACCGGTTGCGCGATGCGTGAGGGGACGCCGTGCGCCGTCGACTGGTGATCAGTTACCTGCTGCTGATGGTGCTCGTCCTCGTCGCGCTGGAGAGCCCGCTCGCCGTGACCCTGGCCAGCCGGGAGACCGAGCGGGTACGCGCCGACCGGCTCGCCGACGCCACCCGGTTCGCCTCGCTGGCCGGTCCGGCGCTGCGCGGCGGGGAGCCCGGCCCGATCGGCGCGGAGCTGCGCAGCTACGACGACCTGTACGGGATCGGGGCGGCGGTCGTCGACCGGGACCGGGGCATCGTCGTCGACTCGGCGAGCTGGCGGTCCACCGGAACCGCCACGGTCCTGGACGTGGCGCTGTCCGGGCAGCAGGCCAGCGCGCCAGAGTCGATCTGGCCCTGGTCCGCCGGCCCGGTGGTGGTGGCGGTGCCCATCAACGACGGCGGTGAGGTCCTCGGCGCGGTGGTGATCGTGACACCCGCCGGCGAGATCCGCCAGGCCGTGGCCATCTGGTGGCTGCTGCTCACCGTGGCCGGCCTGCTCGTCGTGCTGGCCTGCGTGCTCACCGCGTTCGGCCTGGCCGGATGGGTGCTGCGGCCGGTCACCGAGCTGGACGCGGTCACCCACGAGATCGCCGAGGGCGACCGGGGCGCGCGCGTGCAGCACCGACTCGGCCCGCCGGAGCTGCGCCGGCTCGCGACCAGCTTCAACCACATGGCCGACGTGGTCTCCGACGTGATGGACCGGCAGCGTGCCTTCGTCGCGCACGCCAGCCACCAGCTGCGTAATCCGCTCACGGCGCTGCGGCTGCGGGTGGAGGAGCTGGGTCCCAGCCTCACCGACGCGGACGGGCGCTCCGAGCACCGGCTGGCGTTGGAGGAGACCGACCGGCTGGCGCTGGTGCTCGACGCGCTGCTCACCCTGGCCCGGGCCGAACGCGAGGAGAACGAGCGGGTCACCGTGGACGCCGCCGCCGTCGCGGCCTCCCGGGTGTCCGCGTGGGCGCCGTTGGCCCGGCACCGGTCGGTCGCGCTGCGCCTGGCCACGAGCGACGCTCCCGCGTACGCGCGGACCGTGCCGACCGCCGTCGACCAGGCGCTGGATGCCCTGATCGACAACGCGGTGAAGTTCAGCGGGGCCGGCGGGGCGGTGACGGTGACGGTGGCCCGCCGCGACGAGGGCGTCCTGTTGGAGGTGCGCGACACCGGCCCGGGTATGACCGAGAGTCAGCTCCGCCAGGCCACCGAGCGGTTCTGGCGGGCCCCGGACGCGCAGAACGTCGACGGTGCCGGGCTCGGCCTGACCATCGCCGCCGTGCTGGTGGACGCCTCCGATGGGCGGCTCACCATGCGAGCGGGCACCCCGCGCGGGCTGGTCGCCGGCCTGTGGTTCCCGGCCACCGAGCCGGCGGGAGAGCCGCTGGACGGGGACGGGGACCCGGCCGCCGACCGGTGGCCCACCCCGGCGCGCTAGCGGCGGTTCACGGCTCGGCCAGCGCGACGACCCGGGCGGCCCACGACGCGGCCGCCCGGCAGCTCAGGGCTTGGCGGCCCGGTACCAGGCGGCGGCGCCCGGGTGCAGCGGCAGCGGCGCGGTGGCGATCGCCGAGCGGGGGCTCATCCGTCCCGCCGCCGGATGCGCCGCGCCCAGCTCGGCCCGGCGCTCCATCAGCAGTCGGGTCACGTCCCGGACCAGCGGTTCCGGCAGGTCGGCCCGCACGATCAGATAGTTCGGGTCGGCGACCGTGGTCACCGGGTTCATCCCGTACACCGAGCGGGGGATGTCCCGGGAGACGTACACCTGCCCGTAGCGGGCGCGCAACGGCTCCGTCCACTCGCCCAGGTCGACGATCCGGGTGGCGCTGCGCCCGGCCAGCTCCTCGATTCCCCGCACCGGCAGACCACCGGAGAAGAAGAACGCGTCGATGCGTCCCGAGCGCAGGGCGGTCACCGAGTCGTCCAGGCCGAGCCGTTCCCGGCGTACCGCGTCGCCGCCGAGCCGGGCCACCTCCAGCAGCCGGGTGGCGGTGATCTCGGTGCCGGAGCCGGCCGCGCCCACGGAGACCCGCCGACCCCGCAGGTCGCCGACCGTACGGACCGGCCCGCCATCGGTCGTGACCAGGTGCAGTTGGTCGTCGTACACCCGGGCCACCGCGTCCACCGAGGGGCTCTGCGTCGGGCTCGTGGGCAGCACGTCGGCCTGGGTGAAACCCAGCTCGGCGGCCCCCGAGCCGACCAGGCGGACGTTCTCCGCCGAGGCCGCGGTGATCACCACGCTGGCCCGTACCCCGGGCAGTTCGCGGTTGAGGATGGTCGCGAGGGACTGCCCGAACGCGTAGTAGACGGCGGTGGGGCTGCCGGTGGCGATCCGGATCTCCATCGACTCGGCCGGGTCGTCCCGGCAGCCGCCGACGGTCAGGGCCACGACCAGCGCCAACGCCGCCGCCCCCGCGCGGCGTCGACCGGCCCGAGGAGACGAGGTACGACTCACGCGGTGCACTGTGCGCGCTCCGGCGGGCCCGCGCAAGCCCGCATCCGTCAGTACCGCCGGTACGGCCCCGCGCTCAGCAGGCCGGGCGGCGGCCCGGCGTCGGCACCGCGGCGCGCGCCGGCTCCAACGACGCGCTGTGCAGGATGCGCTCCCGGTCCGGCCCGTCGGCCACGCTCACCAGGAAACAGCCGGTGCCCGGGCGGAGTACGGCCGGCACGTCGAGCACGGCCGCGCCGCGGATCAGCACGGCGGCCAACTCCCGGTCGGTGAGCCGCACACCGAGGATGTGCCGGCGCACGTGCCGCCCGCCGGCCAGCAGAGCCGACCGCCAGGCCGCCGCCGCGAGGCGGGACATCCACCGGCGGCGGGCCGGCGAGGCACCCGGCACGGGACCGCCCAACAGCTCCCGACGTCCCTGCCACCAGCCGGCATCCATCAACCGGCCGTACGTGCCCCGGTGCTCCGGCGGCACCCACAGCCGGTGCACCTCGTAGCGGCGGCGGAGTCCACCGACCGTCACCTCCTGGGTGACCGGGATGTCGAGGCGGGCGAGCAGCTGGCGCATCCGCTGCGCGGCGTCCTCCCGGTTGAACTCGACCCCCGGCGCCTGCGCCGGTGGCGTGGCGCTCGACCGGGCGCCCGTCGGAGGCGCGGTGCAGCGCAGCAGGCAGGACGCCTCGAACGCGTCGCCCAGGGTCAGCCAGTCCAGCGGGGGCGGCGTCGCCGGTGGGCGGGGCCGGTCGAGCAGGGCGGGATCGCGGCGCAACTTGAGGCTCCTTTGTCGGAGTCTGGGTCTCCCTACCGTGGCCCCTGCGCGGCCGTTACGGAACGTATCCCGCCCAGCCTTGAGCAAATCTTGCGGCTCCCGCTCCGCTACAGCTCGGTGACCACCAGATCCACCTGCCGGACCCGACCGGCGGCGGCCGGCTCCTCCACCACGGTGTGCTTCAGCTCGCGCAGGACGCCGACCAGCTCCCGGGCGGTGCGCGGCTTCGCGCCGGCGATGAGCAGATCCCGGACCAGCCGTCCCTTGGTCGCCTTGTTGAAGTGGCTCACCACCGAGCGGACGGGCACACCGTCGACCTCCCGCTCGTGCAGCACCCGCACGGTGACCGTCCGTTCGGCCAGCTCACCGCGCGGCGTCCAGGTGGCCGCGTACGCGCCGGAGCGCAGGTCGAGCACCGGGCCCCGACCGGCCGCGCCGGCCAGGACCGGCGTCAACTCCCTGCGCCAGTACGCCGACAGCGCCCCGACGTCCGGCAGGCGGACGCCGATCGGGCAGCGGTACGGCGGGATCCGGTCGGCGAGGCGTACCGCGCCCCAGAGGCCGGAGCTGATGAGGATCGACCGGCGGGCCGCCCGCAACGCCGTCGGCGGCAGCGTGGCCAGCTCCAGCCCCTCGTACAGCACCCCGGTGTAGAGCCGCTCGGCCGGGGCGGTCGCCGCCTCCCGCAGCCGGGCGTTGCGGCGCAGCTCGCCGCGCTGACCGTCGCTGAGCCCGAGCGCGGCCAACGCCGCCTCCTCGTCCGGCCCGGCGCTGAGCGCCACGAGCGCGTCGAGCACCCGCTCGCGGGCCGGGTTCAGCTCCGGCAGCGACAGCTTGTCCGGCGTCCACCGCCGTCCGGTGCCGGCGTCGGCCTTGCCCTCCGAGGGCGGCAGCAGGATGAGCATCGGTTCTCCTCGAACGGCGTACGGCGGCGGCCCGGCCAGCGTACGACCCGTGCTCAGCGCCAGGGCCGCACCGGGGTGTCGGGGTGGTACACGCGATAGCCGCCCACCTCGCGGACCGGTGCGGCGTCGGGTCGGTCGGCGAGCAGTCGGCGCAGCCGCCGGTCCATCGGCGAGTCGACCTCCACCACGTAGCCCGGCCGCGCGGCCCGCCCGACCTGTCGCCAGTACGGCCGGTAGCGGTTCTGCCCCGGGGACAGGTCGCCGTCGAGCACCCCGCAGACCACCGCCTCGTCGGTGTTGAAGATCAGCCGGTTGCAGGTCCAGTAGTCCCCGTACACCTCGTGGGGTCCGTCGGCGCGCAGCGCGGCGGCCAACTCCCGGGCCTGGCGCTCCTCGGTCCGCGACGCGCCGGCGCCGCTGACCGCGAAGAGCACCGTGACCACCAGCGTCGTCGCGGTCAGCGCCGCCAGCGCGGCGGTGGCCAGCGCGCCGGTCAGCCGGCCGAGCACGCCCACCGTGCCCCGCCAGCCGGCCACGGCCGCCGCCCAGAGCGGCCAGAGCACCGCCGGCAGCGACAGTTGCAGCACCGACAGGTAGCGGGCGTTGTCCAGCGGACTGGTCGCGGCGAGCGGGCTGCGCACGTACGACAGCAGGGTCAACCCCGCCCCGACGACCAGCGCGAGCTGCACCACCGGCCCGACCCGCGCGGCCCGTGGCGTGCCCTCGGCCCGGTCGCCGCGCGGGGTGCCGGCGGCGGGCTCGCCGGGTGTCGTGCCCACGGCCCGGCGGTACGCGACGAGCGCGAGCGCCGCGGCGGCCACCAGCAGCGCCGGATAGAGCAACCCGAACCACTGCTGCCAGCGGCCGCAGCCGTCGACCGGGCAGAGCCCGTGCGCCAGCGGCACCCCCTCCAACAGGCCGCCCCGGATCCGGTCCGACCACGGCGGCAGCGGGCCGGCCTTGGTGCTGACCTCGCGGAACACCGTCAGCGAGTCCTCACCCGGCCCGGCGCGCAGGTTGTCGACGATCATCGGCGCGACCCCGACCACGAAACCCGCCACCAGCAGCAGCCCGGACCAGCCGAGCAGCTCCCGGCGCACCGCCCAGACCAGGGCCAGCACGGCGACCCCCAGGTACGGCAGGATCAGCCAGTCCGACCAGGCGGCCAGTCCGGCCAGCAGCCCGAACAGCGCGACGGCCAGCCGACGGTGACGCACCGACCCGGCGGCCAGCCCCACGACGATCAGCAGCATCAGCAGCACCGCCGGTTTGACCTCCGGCCGGCCGCCGACCACGGTGAGCTGGTCACGCACCACCCGCTCGGGTCCCAGCGCCAGCAGACCGACCACGAGGACGGCGAACCACGGCGGGTAGAGCCGACGGGTGAGCCGGTACACCAGGTAGAGGAAGACCGCGTACAGGGCCAGCATCGGCAACCGCAGCACCGGCCAGCTCGGCCCGAACACGGCGAGCAGAGGCGCCGCCAGGTACGACTCCAGCATCCCCATGTAGTGCTGGCCGTAGAGGAAGACGGGGTGTTCCCGGCCCTGCCCGATGTGCAGGGCGGCCAGCCCGAAGGTCGCCTCGTCGCTGTTCGACACCGGGACGGTGTACAGCGTCAGGACCAGCCGGTACCCGACGCCGACCAGCCCGAACAGCAGCGCGACGAGCGCCGGCCGGTCAAGTCGCGGACGCCACCGCCCGCGGTGCTGCTCTGGATGCGACACGACCACGCCCCCGTCGTCGTCCCGACCGGAGTGTTTCACGGACCGACGGCCGGTTGGGCCGCTTCGGCCCAGTCCGGCCTGGCCGGCGGGCTGCGGCTCGGACCCGCTCGCGTGGCCGTCGCCGACGACGTGTGGCAGGGTTGGCGGGTGCCACCCACACCCGCCGGCGAACTGGCCGTGCCGAATCTGCACCGGGCCGCGCGGATCGAAGACGCCGTGCACCAGCTCGTGGAGCGTCGGCTGCGCCGCACCGGCTGGCGGATGAACATCGTCGCCTACACCGGCTACGGCCGGCCGGGCTGGGTACGTGTGATGTGCCGGGTGCTGCTCGGCCGTCCGGACAACCGCCAGCGGGGTCGGCTGGACAAGGTGCGTGGCTGGCGCAGCTTCACCACCCTGCCCGCCAAGCACGTCACAGTGCAGATCGAGGCCGGCGGGGTACGGCACGAGGCCCAGGCCGACCGCAGCGGCTTCGTCGACACGCTCGTCGAGGCCGACCTGCCACCCGGCTGGGGCACCGTACGCCTCAGCGTCCCCGACGCCGAGCCGGTCGACGCCCCCGTGCGCATCCTCGACCCCGAGGTCAAGTTCGGCATCCTCTCCGACATCGACGACACGGTGATGGTGACGGCGCTTCCCCGGCCCCTGCTCGCCGCGTGGAACACCTTCGTTCTCGACGAGCACGCCCGCGCCGCCGTACCCGGCATGGCGGTGCTCTACGAGCGACTGGTCACCGCGCACCCCGGCGCCCCGGTCTTCTACCTCTCCACCGGCGCGTGGAACGTCGCGCCGACGTTGACGCGGTTCCTGTCCCGGCACCTCTACCCGGCCGGGCCGCTGCTGCTCACCGACTGGGGTCCGACCGCCGACCGCTGGTTCCGCAGCGGCATGGAGCACAAGCGCTCCACCCTCGCGCGGCTGGCCAAGGAGTTCCCCGACGTGCGCTGGCTGCTGGTCGGCGACGACGGCCAGCACGACCAGGAGATCTACCGCGAATTCGCCGCCGCCCACCCGGAGAACGTCGCCGGGGTGGCCATCCGCCGACTCTCCCCGACGCAGTCGGTGCTGGCCGGTAGCCTGCCCGCCCCGGCCGGACGGCCGTCCTCGGGACCGGTGGGGCAGAAGTGGCTGTCCGCGCCCGACGGCGCCGGCCTGTGGCAACTACTGCGCGACGCCGGCCTGGTCTGACCGCCGAGGCCGACCTAGCGGCCTTCGAACACGTCCTTTTGATCACTTGATGCTGACCAGTTCCAGCAGGCTTCTGACAACTGGTCAGCATCAACTGATCAGGAGACTGCGGGGGTGAGCGTCGGCGGGGCCACGCGGGCGTCAGACGGCGCGGAGGGCGGTGCGGTGTGGGCGCTCACGTAGGTGGTCCAGCGCCGCGGCGGTCGCGTCATCGGCGGGTAGGAGAAGGATCAGTTGCTGGGCGTCCGAGGCAGGAAGCTCGAGGACCTCCCGATTCCACCGCAGTTGGGGCCCGCGCGGGTGAGTCATTCTCAGCGGGACCCGGGCAGGAGGGAGGTGGCGGTGCAGCCGCCGCGTGAACTCGGCGCCGGCCACGGTTGCGAGATCGGCCGTGAACCATTCGAACGTTTCGGCCGAAGGCCCGAGCCACAGGTTGAAGACCTGCTCGTCGGCGACCTGGTCCCAGTCGACGAAGGTGGTCCTGGCCCGCGGATGCGTGAAGACATACCTGGTGAGGTTGGGCTCCTCGGTGTCCAGCAGGCCGGTGGCGCGCAGGACCGTGCCGAAGCCGTCGGTGTGGGCGAGCACGTCACCGATTCGGTTGGTGACGAAGGCGATGCCCGGCTCCAGAAGGGTGAGTATCTGGCGCACGGCTGGCCGCACGGTGCGTACGGGCGGCGTCGGCCGGACGTGCCCGGCACACGCGCCACCAGTGATCTTGGCGAGGTAGCCCAGATGCGTGCGTTCGGCGGTGTCGAGGTTGAGCGCATCGGCCAGGGCGTTGACGACCGAGCGCGACGGGTTACGGTCGCGGCCCTGTTCGATTCTGGTGAGGTACTCGACGCTGACCCCAGCCCGCGAGGCCAACTCCGACCGTCGTAGCCCGGGAGCACGCCGCCGCAGGAGTGCGGGAAGCCCCAGTTCCTCCGGTCGGAGGCTGTCGCGCTTGGCCCGGACGAAGTCTCCCAGCGGCGTACCCATGCTGCGGAGCCTACGGCCCGCCGCGCCCGGCCGGCGGGGTTCAGGGTGGCCCTGTGGGGGCCAGCCTGCACGCGGTCTGGCTGCTCGCCCGGAAACGACAGATCGTCGACGGCATGAGCGACAAGAGCAGACTCGTGGTCATCGTCGGTAGCGTGCGTGAGGGCAGGTTCGGGCCGGTCGTCGCCGCCTGGGTGGCGGATCAGATTCAGGCGCACGGCGGTTTCGACGTCGACCTCGTCGATCTGGCCGGGGTGGACATTCCGCTGGCGCTGCCGGCCGCTTCGCCGAAGTTCGCCGGGGACGACTACCCCCGTCCGGAAGGCATGAAGGACCTCGCCAGGAGGCTGTCGGAGGCCGACGCTTTCATCATCGTGACGCCCGAGTACAACCACAGCTTCCCAGCGTCGTTGAAGGCGTTCGTCGACTGGCACTTCACTCAGTGGACCGCCAAACCGGTGGCGTTCGTCAGTTACGGCGGTGCGGCCGGTGGCCGGCACGCGGTGCTTCACCTGGAGAACGTGCTCACCGAACTGCACGCGGTGACCATTCGCGACGGACTGGCCTTCCCCAACTACTTCACCGCCTGGAAGGACGGTGCACCGCTGGACGATGCCGCAGCCGGCTACGCCAAGACACTCCTGGAACAACTCCAATGGTGGGCGCAGGCATTGCGTGTCGCCCGTACCGCCGCCCCGTACCCGGGTGGGGCGTGACGATTGATGGACTACACCGTGGCTGACGAACGGCCGCCAGGGGCTTGTCGAGCAGGATCCGCCATTCGAGGCGATCCGGGGCGTGGGTCGACGATCGACGGCCAGCGGTTGGCGGTGAGCGGGCGGGACGGGCTCTGGCTGTACTCGCTCGGCGGCGGCGCGGGGCACCTACGTGTCGAGGGACGGTTCGGTGAGCTGTCCCGGGTCGATGGGCCTTACGTGGCGACCGGCCCGTCGAGCAGGTCGGCAGCTTGGTCCAGAGTCGCAGCGAAGTTGTCTGGTGGGACTCTGGCAACGAAGACCTTGCCCAGGTCTCCGGGGGAGGGGCTGGCTCCCTGAAAAGCGAAGACGATCACCAGGTCATCGTCAAGGTAGGCGTAGCTCTCGACGTTGTCGACGATCTCGCTCCAGTGCAGCAACCAGTACTGCTCGCGGAGTTCGCACTGGTCGGCCTTGAGACGCCGGAATGTCTCCTCGGGTGACCGTTCCGGAAACGGACGGCGCAGGACCTCGCGCTGGCGTACTCGTGCCGAGGCGGAGCGCAGGTAGTGGCGGAAGGACGGTACGTAGGCCACGTTGTCACGGGCTGTCAGCAGCTTGCCCGCGGCCCAGAGGTCCACGATGCGGAGGCCGGGAGACAGGGCCTCACCGACCTCGACGGCGAAGGTCTCCCGAGTGCCGAACTGTGCCATGAGAGCGTCAGGCTAACAGTCAGCCGACGGCCTGGCTGTTGACGGCGTGACGAAGAATGGCTCGCGCCGGGCAACCCCTGTTCGAGGGGGCTGCACAACTGATCGGCAAGGTGGGATTGTTGGTCGCGATCACGGCGCTTCGATGCGGGAGGGTACGCATGCGGAAGGTTGGGCCGTCGGTGCGACTCATGCTTCGGGCGCTCATCGCCGTCGGTCTGGTGGCGTCGACCTCGGGATGCCTGTGGCCGGGTGATGCGAGCTATGCGCTGGGAGTGGCGCGAATTGGGGACAGCTTCCACGTCTTTGCCCCACTCTGTGCGGATGAACGGATCGTGAGCGTGAAGGCGTACGACAATCAGGCTGCCGCCGCGACTCCCGAGACAGGGAGCGGAAGACCGACCATTTCGGCCTACTGGCAGGTGACGGAGCCGCAGAGCGACGCGGCGGCCAAGGGCGAGTTCATCATCGGTGACGACGCTCCCTTCGGTCAGGTCCTCGTACCGGTGCCGGGTCGGGGTTCATTGCCGGCGATCACGGCGGTCGAGCTTACGGTCCAGAGGGGGGACCGGCTGCATGTCGTCGGCGATGTGTTCAAGTTGACGGGTGTGCCGGAATATCCGGCCGGCACAGACCCGGAGACCGTGAAGTACGTGTACGACGAGGGCGCGAATTCGGAGAAGATGCTGACCCAGGGTCAGATCTCCGAGGAGTCGATGTGCGCCTTCAAATATGTCGCGTGACGATCACTTGATGCTGACCAGTTCCAGAAGGCTTTTGACAACTGGTCAGCATCAAGTGATCATGGCAATGCGGGGGAGGGTCAGCCCTGGCGGAGCCAGATGACGCCGAGCGGGGGGACCTGGAGGGCCGCCGAGGCGACCAGGCCGTGCCAGGGCACGTCCTCGGCGTGCACCTCACCCAGATTGCCCACGCCCGAGCCGCCGTAGTGGTGGGCGTCGGTGTTGAGCACCTCGCTCCACGTACCGCCGGCCGGTAGGCCGATCCGGTAGTCGTGCAGCGGTAGTGCCGAGAAGTTCGCCACGCACACCAGCGTCGAGCCGTCGGGGGCGATCCGGACGAAGGAGACGGTGTTGTTGGCGACGTCGTCCCCGGCGATCCAGCGGAACCCGGCCGGTTCGGTGTCCTGCACCCACAGCGCCGGGGTGTCCCGGTAGACGCGGTTGAGGTCACCGACGAGCCGCTGCACGCCGGCGCGGGCCGGGTCGTGCAGCAGGTACCAGTCGAGGCCGCGCTCCTCGCTCCACTCCCGGTCGTCGGCCAGCTCGGAGCCCATGAAGAGCAGTTGCTTGCCGGGGTGCGCCCACATGTACGCCAGGAGCGCCCGGACGTTGGCGAGGCGCTGCCAGGTGTCGCCGGGCATCTTGCCGGCCAGCGATCCCTTGCCGTGCACGACCTCGTCGTGGCTGATCGGCAGCACGTAGTTCTCGCTCCAGGCGTACGCCAGGGAGAACGTGAGCTGGTGGTGGTGGTGCTGGCGGTAGATCGGGTCCTTCGACGTGTAGAGCAGGGTGTCGTGCATCCAGCCCATGTTCCACTTGAAGCCGAAGCCCAGCCCGCCACCGGCGGTGGACTGGGTGACCCCCGGCCACGCGGTGGACTCCTCGGCGATCATCACGACGCCGGCGTGGTGCTTGTAGACCGTCGCGTTCACCTCCTGCATGAGCGCGATGGCCTCCAGGTTCT
The DNA here is from genome assembly GCF_050942905.1 of Micromonospora sp. CA-246542. Lineage (NCBI taxonomy): Bacteria > Bacillati > Actinomycetota > Actinomycetes > Micromonosporales > Micromonosporaceae > Micromonospora > Micromonospora sp. CA-246542. Next base: position 2,374,811 of record NZ_CP192040.1, read on the forward strand.
CCCGACCGCCGTACCGGTTGGGGGCCCACTGGCCCGCCTCGCGGGAGTAGTCCAGGTAGAGCATCGAGGCGACCGCGTCGACGCGCAGCCCGTCGACGTGGAACTCCTCGCACCAGTAGAGCGCGTTGGCGACCAGGAAGTTGCGGACCTCGCGGCGGCCGAAGTCGAAGACGTAGGTGCCCCAGTCGGGGTGCTCGCCGCGTCGGGGGTCGGGGTGCTCGTACAGCGGGGTGCCGTCGAAGCGGGCGAGGGCCCACTCGTCCTTCGGGAAGTGCGCGGGGACCCAGTCGAGGATCACGCCGATGCCTGCGGCGTGCAGAGCGTCGACGAGGTGGCGGAACTCGTCCGGGTCGCCGAAGCGGGACGTCGGCGCGTAGTAGCCGGTCACCTGGTAGCCCCACGAGCCGCCGAACGGGTGCTCCATCACGGGCAGGAACTCCACGTGCGTGAAGCCCAGCTCGGTGACGTACGCGGTGAGCTGGTCGGCCAGCTCGCGGTAACCCAGGCCGGGCCGCCACGAGCCGAGGTGCACCTCGTACACGCTCATCGGCTCCTGGTGCGGCCGCCGCTCGGCCCGGCGGGCGAGCCAGTCGGCGTCGTTCCACCGGTACGTCGAGTGGTGCACCACCGACGCGGTGGCCGGCGGCACCTCCGCGTACGCCGCCAGGGGGTCGGCCTTGTCCCGCCACTTCCCGTCGGCGCCGAGCACCCGGTACTTGTAGCGGGCACCGACCCGCGCGTTGGGGACGAACAGCTCCCACACTCCGCTGGAGCCGAGCGAGCGCATCGGCCAGCCGTCGTCCGCGCCCCAGCCGGTGAAGTCACCGATCACGCGGACGCCCTGGGCGTTGGGCGCCCAGACGCTGAACGCCACGCCCTCGTCGAAGACCCGCGCGCCGAGCGCTTCCCACAGCCGCTCGTGCCGGCCCTCGCCGATGAGGTGCAGGTCCAGCTCGCCGAGCGTGGGCGGGTAGCGGTACGGGTCGTCGTGCGTCGTGCCGTCGACCTCCACCCGGTAGTCGAGCACGTTGCCCTCGACCTGCGCCTCGAAGATGCCCAGATCGTGCACCCGCTTCATCGGGTGCCGCTCGTCGCCGACGAGCAGCACCACGTCACCCGCGCCCCGGCGCATCGTGCGGATCGTGGTCGACCCCTCGTCGGGGTGCGCGCCGAGCAGCGCGTGCGGGTCGTGCGTCACACCGGTGATCAGCTGGTCCATCGGTCGTCCTTCGAGGCGGGAGCGGTCGGCGCGGAGCGGGACGGGCGGGTGGCAGCCGGGTGGGGCGCGGACGGACGGCCGTCCGAGGACCGGGCGGCAGCCGCACGGGCCGCCGCGCGGAGCGCCACGGTGGCCGGCGTCGCCGCTCCGCGGGCCGGGGTCGCCGGCGCCGCGGCCGGGGCAGATGGCTCGACGGCCGAGGCAGATGGCGCGGCAGCCGGGGGAGACGGCGCGGCAGCCGGGGCAGATGGCGCGGCGGCCGGGGGAGATGGCTCGACAACCGGGGCAGATGGTTCGACGGTTGGGGCAGAGGGCGCGGTAGCCGGGGGCGGCGTCGTGGTGGCTGGGGCCGGCGGCGCGGTGGGCGGCGGCGCGGTAGCCGGGGCGGGCGGCGCGGTAGTCGGAGTCGCGGGCGCGGTGGGCGGGGGCGACGGCCGGGTAGCGGGGGGCTCTCCGACGCTGGCCGGAGGCGATGGCTCGGTGGCCGGGGTCGTCGGCGCGGTGCCGCCGGACAGCTCCTCCGGCACGTCGGCGACGGTGAGATCCGCCGGTTCGACGCCGGCCAGCTCGGGAACGGCGGGCGGCGTCGGGCGGCGGACGGTCAGCACGTGCGCCGGTTGCAGGTACGGGTCGAGCCGTACCGCGTTGCGCTGCCCCCAGTCGTAGCTGGTGCCGGTCAGCTCGTCGTACACGGTGAACCGCTCGTGCCAGTCGAACCCCAGCGCTGGCATGTCGAGCGTGGTGTTGCCCCACTGCACTTCGCGTGAGTCGAACGAGCAGACCACGATCACCGTGTTGCCGGTCGCCGGGTCGTGCTTCGACCAGCAGAGCAGCGCCGGGTTGTCGATCTCGTGGAAGCGCAGGTTGCGCAGCTGGTGCAGGGCCGGGTTGTCCCGGCGTACCCGGTTGAGGGTGGTCAGGAACGGTGCCAGCGAGCGGCCCTGCGCCTCGGCGGCGGCCCAGTCGCGCGGACGCAGCTCGTACTTCTCGTTGTCCAGGTACTCCTCAGCGCCGGGGCGGGCCACGTGCTCGAACAGCTCGTAGCCCGCGTACAGGCCCCAGGAGGGGGAGAGCAGCGCGGCCAGCACCGCCCGGATCTTGAACATCGGCGGGCCGCCGTGCTGCAACGACTCGTGCAGGATGTCCGGCGTGTTGGGCCAGAAGTTTGGCCGCATGTAGTCGGCCGACTCGACCAGCTCCTCGCAGTACTCCCGCATCTGCGCGGCCGTCGTGCGCCAGGTGAAGTAGGTGTACGACTGCGTGAAGCCGATCTTGCCGAGCCCGTGCATGATGGCCGGCCGGGTGAACGCCTCGGCCAGGAAGAGCACATCCGGGTCGACCTTCTTGACCTCGGCGATCAGCCAGTGCCAGAAGTCGAACGGCTTGGTGTGCGGGTTGTCCACCCGGAAGATCCGGATGCCCTCGCCCACCCAGTGCAGCACCACCCGCAGCACCTCGGCCCGGATGCCCTCGGGATCGTTGTCGAAGTTGACCGGGTAGATGTCCTGGTACTTCTTCGGCGGGTTCTCCGCGTACGCGATGCTGCCGTCGGCCCGGGTGGTGAACCACTCCGGGTGTTCGGTCACCCACGGGTGATCCGGCGCGCACTGCAACGCCAGGTCCATCGCCACCTCCAGGCCCTGCGCCGCCGCCGCCTCGATGAAGGCCCGGAAGTCCGCCGGCGTACCCAGGTCGGGGTGGATCGTGTCGTGCCCGCCCTCGGCGGCGCCGATGGCCCACGGCGAGCCGACGTCGGTCGGCCCGGCGGTGAGCGCGTTGTTGCGGCCCTTGCGGTTGACCCGGCCGATCGGGTGGATCGGCGGCAGGTAGAGCACGTCGAAGCCCATCGCGGCGACACCGGGCAGCCGCCCGGTCGCGGTGGCGAAGGTGCCGGAGCGCCCACCCGCCGCTCCTTCGGAGCGCGGGAAGAACTCGTACCAGGCCGAGAAGAGGGCCCGCTTGCGGTCAACCCAGAGGGAGTACGCGTCACCGACCGTCACCAACTCGCGCACCGGATGCTCCCAGAGCAGGTCGGCGAGGGCGAGCGCCGGCCCGACGCGCTGCGGCAACGGCAGGTCGGTGGCGGCGAGGGCGGTGAGCGCGTCGGCGACGCTCGCGCGGTCGGCGGCCGGCACCAGGTCCGTGGCGGCGGCCAGCACCCGGGCGCCCTCGGCCAGGTCGTTGGCGAGATCTTCCGGCCCCTGCCCGGCGGCGATCTTCTTGGTCACCGCGTTCTGCCACGTCAGGTAGGGATCCTGGAACGCCTCGACGGTGAAGGTCCACGCGCCGACGGCGTCCGGGCGGATGGTGGCGTGCCAACGGTCCTGGCCGGGCTCGCCGGGGCGCATCCGGGTGAACGGGCGCTCCTCGCCGTCCGGGCCGGCCCACACCACGTTGCAGCCCAGCGCGTCGTGCCCCTCCCGGTAGGCGCGCGCCGACACCGGAACCGGCTCGTCGACGACCGCCTTGGCCGGGTACCGCCCGCACGAGACGACGGGGGAGACGTCTTCGATCGGGAACCGTCCTGTCACCCCGCCAACCTACTGTGCGAGATCGGCTCGCGCGCGGCCAAGCACCCGCCCGGTCGGCACCCGACCCAAGATCCGCTCACTTTCGGGGAAACTGCTGCATCGGAGCGCGTTGAGACAGCAGTTTCCCCGAAGTTGCGCGGATCTCCACGCCGTCACGTCGTCTTCCCGTCGTCGCCGAGTACGGAGCCGACAAGTGCGTCCAGTCCCGCGTGCCACCGATCTTCGGGCCAGTCGCGCAGGTGCTCGACCAGGTCGCTGCGGACGGCGGCGAGCAGCGCGTGGGCCAGGTAGTCCGCCGACTGCGGGCCGCGTGCCTCCGTGACGAGGCCGGCGAGCAGGGCGTGCCAGTGGTCGTACGCCTCGTTGCGGTACGGGCTGCCGCCTCCGGCGCTCTCCAGCGCCAGCGTGAGCACCCGGTTGTCGAGCTTGAAGCGCAGCATGGCCCGCAGCAGTTCGACGGCCTGCTCCGCGGCCGGCCGGGCGGGTGACACCGCGAGCGCGTCCCGCAACCGCAGTCCCCGTTGCTCGTAGAGCGCGCGGATGAGCCCGATGCGGTCGCCGAAGCGCCGGAACAGGGTCCCCTTGCCGACGCCGGCCGCGGTGGCGATGTCGTCCATCGACACCTGATCGGGGTCGGTTGCGGCGTCGAAGAGACGCCCGGCGGCGGCCAGCACCGACTCTCTGTTGCGCAGCGCATCGGCCCGCACCGGACACCCCTCTCGCCAAACGGACTGTCGGTCCGTATAGTCGAAGCGGACCGGCGGTCCGTATCGTATCGCGACCGTCCCGGACGACGAAAGGACGAGATCATGTCGGACCACCCCACCGCGGTGTTCCATCGCGCCATGGAGCTGCTGCTCGCCAAGGACATGGCCGGGTTCATCGCGCTGTTCGCCGAGGACGCGGTGCTGGAGCTCCCGTTCGCGCCGCCCGGTCAGCCGCGCCGCGTAGCCGGCCGCGCCGAGCTGCACGACTACCTGATCAACTACCCGGCCCTGCTCGACGTCCGCGAGATCCACGATCGAACCGTGCACGAGACCACGGATCCGGAGGTCATCGTCGTCGAGTTCGCCGCCTCCGGTGTCGTCGTCGCCACGGGTCGGCCGTACGAGGTGCGCTACATCGCCGTGCTGACCATTCGCGACGGGCGGCTCGTGCGCTATCGCGACTACTGGGATCCGATCGCCGCCCAGGAACTGCTCGGTGGCGGCCTGGTGCGCTCATGATCCTGGTCATCGGTGGCACCGGAACCACCGGCCGCATCGTCGCCGCCACGCTCGCCGAGCGTGGTCACCCCACCCGGATCGCCAGCCGACACCCCAGGACCGGAGGATTCCGCTTCGACTGGTACGACCCGACCACCCACCCGGACGCGCTGGACGGCGTACGCGCGATCTACGCCATCCCCCCGGTCGGCGAGGTCGATCCGGTGCCGGTCATGCTGCCCTTCCTCGAGCGGGCGCGCAGCGCCGGCGTCCGCCGGGTGGTTCTGCTCAGCTCCTCGGCCATTGCGCCCGCCGACCATGGGCTGGGTCTGGTGCACGCGCGGCTGGGTGAGCTGTTCGCGCAATGGGCGGTACTGCGGCCGTCCTGGTTCATGGAGAACTTCGTCGGTGAGCAGCCGCACGCCGTCAGCGCTCGCGAGCAGGGCGAGATCGTCAGCTCCACCGGCACCGCCCGGGTCGGCTTCGTCGATCCTGCCGACATCGCCGAGGTGGCGGTGCGGGCTCTCACCGACCCGACGCCGCACAACACCGACCACATCATCACCGGACCGGAGGCGTTGAGCTACGACGAGATCGCCGCCGTCCTCAGCGAGGTCGGTGGCCGGCCGGTCGAGCACCGTGCGGTCGACGCGGCGGAACTGGCCGCCCGCCACACCGCGAACGGCATACCGCCGGACTTCGCCCGCTTCCTCGCGAGCCTGGACACGGCGATCGCGGCAGGCGCGGAGGACCGGACGACGTCGACCGTCGCGGACGTGACAGGTCGCCCGCCCCGATCCTTCCGGGACTTCTGCCGGGACCGGCTGCGCGGCGACCCTCCCGGCTGACGCCCGGTCGGCGTCCGCACCTCGGTCAGCGGTGGTTACCGCGCGGAGGCGGCGTCGTTGCTCAGGTCCCCTCCCGGGACGGCGGTCTGGGGCCGGCGGTGAGCAGGCGCTCGATCCGGGCGTACTCGGCGGCCATCTCCGGGGTGGCGAGGACGTCGTCGAGGTCGGCCGAGACCTGGAAGTCGACCTCCTCGACAGCGCGGATGGCCAGCTCGTAGATCTCCCCGCGCGCGTTCTCCTCCAGGTAGGTGGTCCAGTGCTCCAGCGCGGTGAAGGCCGTCAGGAGGCCCTGATCCAGGTCACCGTCGGCGAGGATGCCCTCGTCGATCCGTACCAGCAGCGCGCGCAGCTCCGTCGCGTCGGCCGTCCGGACGTTCTCGCGGGCGCTGGTGAGCGCCGCCCACGCGTCCTCGGTCATCTCGTCGTCGACGGCGGTGTCGAACAGATCGTCGCGGGTCAGCCGGGTGACCGTGTCGAGGCCGAACGCCCGCAGGTCGTCCTCGCCCGCCGCGACGACCAACCGGAGAATCGCGGCTTCGAGTTCGTCGTACCGCATGACGTCAGCGCCCGCCGACGGAGCGGTACACGTCCAGGGTCTGCCGCGCGACGGCATCCCAGGAGAAGTGTTCGACCGCGCGTCGCCGGCCGGCCAGGCCGAACCGCTCGGTACGCGCCGGGTCGGCGAGCAGCGTGTTGATCGCCGCCGCCAGGTCGGCCACGAACGTCTCCGGCTTCAGCGGCGTCCCCGACCCGTCGGTGGCCTGTTCGATCGGCACCAGCAGCCCGGTGTCGCCGTCGGCCACGACCTCGGGGATGCCGCCGGTGGCGGTCGCCACCACGGCCGTCTCGCAGGCCATCGCCTCCAGGTTCACGATGCCCATCGGCTCGTACACCGACGGGCAGACGAAGACCGTCGCGTGGGTGAGCACCTGGATCACCTCGGGCTTGGGCAGCATCTCGGCCACCCAGACGACGCCGGAGCGGTTGGCGCGCAGCTCGGTGACCAACTCCTCGACCTCGGCGGCGATCTCCGCCGTGTCCGGCGCGCCGGCGAGCAGCACGAGCTGCGTGTCCGCCGGCAGCTCCCGGGCGGCCCGCAGCAGGTAGGACAGGCCCTTCTGCCGGGTGATCCTTCCCACGTACACCACGCTGGGCAGCGCCGGGTCGATGCCGAGCCGGTCGAGCACGTCGGTGCCGGAGTCCGGGGCGTACTGCGCGGTGTCGATGCCGTTGTAGACCACCCGGACCTTGGACGGGTCGATCTGCGGGTACGCGGTGAGCACGTCGCCGCGCATGCCCCCGCTCACCGCGATGATCGCGTCCGCCGACTCGTACGCCGTGCGCTCGATCCACGAGGACAGCGCGTAGCCGCCGCCGAGCTGCTCGGCCTTCCACGGCCGCAGCGGCTCCAGGCTGTGCGCGGTCACCACGTGCGGCACCCCGTGCAGCAGCTTCGCGGTGTGCCCGGCCAGGTTCGCGTACCACGTGTGGCTGTGCACCACGTCGGTGCCGACGGTGCCGGCGGCCATCTCCAGGTCCACGCCCATGGTCCGTAACGCGGCGTTCGCGCCGGTCAGACCGGGCGGGTCGGCGTACGCCGTGACGCCCGGCTCGGCGCGGGGGAGGCCGAAGCAGTGCACGCGGACGTCGGCGAGGCGACGCAGTTCCCGAGCCAGGTACTCGACGTGCACGCCCGCGCCGCCGTAGACCTCCGGCGGGTACTCGCGGGTGAGCAGGTCGACGCGCAGCGGGGTGGGTTCCGTCATGACCCCGCACCCTAGTGCAGAAGACTCCCCGTACGAGTGGTGAAGTGGCACGCGGGTGGATAGCGTCGGGGCATGGCTGCCAAGGTGCTCGCGATCGTCCTGGCGGGTGGGGAGGGCAAGCGCCTGATGCCACTCACCACGGACCGGGCCAAGCCGGCCGTCCCGTTCGGCGGGATGTACCGCATGGTCGACTTCGTCCTCTCCAACCTGGCCAACGCCGGCTATCTCAAGATCGTCGTGTTGACCCAGTACAAGTCCCACTCCCTCGACCGACACATCACCAAGACCTGGCGGATGTCCACGCTGCTCGGCAACTACGTCACCCCGGTGCCGGCGCAGCAGCGTCGCGGCCCGTGGTGGTTCGCCGGCTCGGCCGACGCCATCTACCAGAGCTTCAACCTCATCAACGACGAGCAGCCCGACTACGTGATCGTCTTCGGCGCCGACCACATCTACCGGATGGATCCCCGGCAGATGGTGGAGGACCACATCGCCTCCGGCGCCGCCGTGACCGTCGCCGGCATCCGCCAGCCGCTGTCGATGGCCGACCAGTTCGGTGTCATCGAGGTCGGCGAGGACGGCCGGAAGATCCGCGCCTTCCGCGAGAAGCCCACCGACGCGGTCGGCCTGCCCGACGCGCCGGACGAGATCTACGCCTCGATGGGCAACTACGTCTTCACCACCCGGGCCCTGTGCGAGGCCGTGGAGCGCGACGCCGCCGACAAGAGCAGTAAGCACGACATGGGCGGCAGCATCATCCCGATGCTCGTCGAGCGGGGCGAGGCCAACGTCTACGACTTCCGTGACAACGAGGTGCCGGGCAGCACCGACCGGGACCGGGGCTACTGGCGGGACGTGGGGACGCTCGACTCGTTCTACGACGCGCACATGGATCTGATCAACGTGCACCCCGTGTTCAACCTCTACAACTTCGACTGGCCGATCTACACCGAGCAGCCGCCGTGGCCGCCGGCGAAGTTCGTCCACCAGTGGGGTGAGCGGGTCGGCCGGGCGGTCGGCTCGATGGTCTCGCCCGGCGTGGTGATCTCCGGCTCGCTGGTGGAGAACTCGATCGTGTCGCCGAAGGTCCGGGTGCACTCCTGGGCGCACGTGGAGGGCTCGGTGCTGATGGAGGGCGTCGAGATCGGCCGACACGCGGTGGTCCGACGGGCGATCCTGGACAAGAACGTGTTCGTCCCCGAGGGCGTCGAGATCGGCGTCGACCTGGAGAAGGACCGCGAGCGCTACACCGTCTCCGACAACGGCATCGTGGTCATCGGCAAGGGCCAGAAGGTCGAGCCGTGACCGACCCGTACACACCGAGGAGGATCCCGCAGTGACCCACCCCCGTGCCGGCCAGCCCGCCGAGCCCGCCGACCTGGTCGACGTGCCGCGCCTGGTGACCGCCTACTACGCCGAGCATCCGGACCCCGCGGACCCGGCGCAGCAGGTCTCCTTCGGCACCTCCGGTCACCGGGGCTCCAGCCTGCGCAACGCGTTCAACTCCGACCACATCCTCGCGGTCACCCAGGCGCTCTGCGACTACCGGCGGGAGCAGGGCCTCGACGGCCCGCTGTTCCTCGCCCGGGACACCCACGCGCTCTCCGCGCCGGCCGCCGTGGACGCGCTGGAGGTCCTCGCCGCCAACGGCGTCACCGTGCTGGTGGACAGCCGCGACGGCTACACCCCCACGCCGGCGCTGTCGCACGCGATCCTCACCCGCAACCGGGGGCGCACCAGCGGGCTCGCCGACGGCATCGTCATCACCCCGTCGCACAACCCGCCGGACGACGGCGGCTTCAAGTACAACCCCACCAACGGCGGGCCGGCCGACACCGACGTGACCCGGTGGATCCAGGACCGCGCCAACGCGATCCTGGCCGCCGGGCTCAAGGAGGTCCGCCGGATCACCTACGCGCGGGCCCGGGCCGCCGACACCACCGGGGAGTACGACTTCCTCGCCCACTACGTCGACGACCTGCCGGCCGCGATCGACATCGACGCCATCCGCGACGCCGGCATCCGCATCGGCGCGGACCCCCTCGGTGGGGCGAGCGTGGCCTACTGGGGCGAGATCGCCGAGCGGCACCGGCTGGACCTGACGGTGGTCAACCCGACGGTCGACCCGACCTGGCGGTTCATGACCCTGGACGGCGATGGCAAGATCCGGATGGACTGCTCCTCGCCGAACGCCATGGCGTCGCTGATCGCCGCGCGGGCCGACTACCAGATCTCCACGGGGAACGACGCGGACGCCGACCGGCACGGCATCGTCACCCCCGACGGCGGCCTCATGAACCCCAACCACTTCCTGGCGGTCGCGATCGGGCACCTGTTCCGGACCCGCGCCGACTGGGGGCCGGCCGCCGCCGTCGGCAAGACCCTGGTCTCGTCCTCGATGATCGACCGGGTGGCCGCCGACCTGGGTCGGCCGCTGTTGGAGGTGCCGGTCGGGTTCAAGTGGTTCGTGCCCGGCCTGCTCGACGGGGCGGTCGGTTTCGGCGGCGAGGAGAGCGCCGGGGCGTCGTTCCTGCGGCGCGACGGCTCCACCTGGACCACCGACAAGGACGGCATCCTGCTCTGCCTGCTGGCCTCCGAGATCCTGGCCACCACCGGGCGCAGCCCGAGCGAGCACTGGGCGGAGTTGGCCGAGCGTTTCGGCGCTCCCGCGTACGCCCGGATCGACGCCCCGGCGACCCGCGAGCAGAAGGCCGTGCTCGCGAAGCTCAACCCGGACCAGGTCACCGCCACCGAGCTGGCCGGTGAGCCGATCACCGCGACCCTGACCACCGCCCCCGGCAACAACGCCCCGATCGGTGGCCTGAAGGTCAGCACGGAATCCGGCTGGTTCGCCGCCAGGCCCTCGGGAACGGAAGACGTCTACAAGATCTACGCCGAGTCCTTCCAGGGCCCCGACCACCTGAAGAAGATCCAGGAAGAGGCCAAAACCCTGGTAGACCAGGCCCTAACCCAGGCCTGACCCCCACCCACCCCCTCCGGCCGCGTTGATCAAGAAGTTTGCGTCATGCCGCCCGGCGTGTCGTGACGCAAACCTCTTGATCAACTCGGCCAGGGCGGCCGGGCGAGTGGGGTGGGTGGGGTGGGTGGGTGGGTCTTCAGCAGGGTGGGGGGTCGGCGGGTGGGGGGAGTTCCTGGCTGCGACGGCGGAGTTCTTCGGGGAGTAGTTCGCGGAGCTGCTCGGGCAGGAACGGCAGGTCGAGCAGGGTCATCTTCAACTGGTTGCGCTCCTGGTAGCGCAGCGGGTCGAAGCGCACCACCAGGCCGGCGTCGCGGCGGTACGAGATGTCCACCGCCCCCTCCGTCGCCGCGTCGCGGAACACCAGACCGTCCATCTCCACGACGACCGGCGACGAGTTGGGCTGCAACTCCAACCGGATCTTCTCGTCCGGGGAGAGCACCACGGCACGGGAGATACCGGCCATCGGCGCCGCCGGCGTGATCACCACCGAGTCCGCCGCCGGGGAGATCAGTGGGCCGCCGGCCGCGTAGCTGTACGCCGTCGAGCCGATCGGGGTGCTGACCACCACGGCGTCGCTGCGGTAGTAGCCGTACTGCTGGCCGTCGATGGCGAGCGTGACGCTGACGAAACCGGCGCCCGGTTGGCGGACCAACGCGATGTCGTTGAACGCCACGACATCGTCACCGCACACGTCGCAGGCGAGACACGCGTGCGACTCGACGGTGAAGTCCTTCGACAGCAGCCGGCTCAGCGCCTCGGGCAACCCCGGCGGTTCGATCTCGACCAGAAACCCCAGACGACCCAGGTGTACGCCGAGCACCGGCTTCGGGTCGCGGACGGCGGAGCGCAGCGCACCCAGCATCGTGCCGTCACCGCCGATGCTGATCAACGCGTCGGCGCGGACGGCGACCTTGTCCTCCGGTACCGGTTCGACAGAGGACGGGACGCGGTGCCGGTCCTCCTCGCGCACGTACAACGTCTTGCGGTGACGCGTCGCCCACCGTTCGATGATTTCGACCACCTCGGTGACATCCCGGGTGGGGTGCAGCACAAGTCCCAGCCCCGACACCCGTCCAGCTCATCACATCGGTGCGGCGCGCACCCGGCGTACGCCGAAGGTGCGCCGGCGGTCCGTGGACCGCCGGCGCACCTCGCCGCCGTCAGGGGCGGGGTCGACCGGTGAGGTGGGTCAACGAGCGGGCGACCAGGTCATCGCGGGCCGCGGGGGAGAGGCCCTCCAACCCGAAGCCCAGGTACACCGTGTCCCCGGTGACCACCACCGAGCCCTCCTCGAACGCCTGCTGGCTGCGCGACCAGTCGGTGGCGTTGCCGCCGGAGCCGGCCGGGGGCCCGGCCACCGTCCAGCCGCCCAGGTCGGCGGTCTCGAACGAGGTCTCTGACACGGTCGACCCGCCGACGATCACCCGGGCGTCGTCCAGGAAGACGCCGAGGCCCTGGGTGCCCCAGTCCGAGGCGTACGTGATCGACACCTCGACCTGCTTGCCGGCGTACGCGGTCAGGTCGACGGCGAACTCCTTCCAGCCGTTCGACGTCCCGGTCGCCGCGTTCCAGCTTCCGGTGCTGCCGGTGGGGGAGCAGTCCGCGCCCTGGTAGTGGGCGAGGAACGGGTGCAGCTCGTCCCACCCCGAGGCGCAGCTCTCCCCGGTGACGGTGCCGGTCTTGCCGTTGAGGTCCGGCAGGGTCGTCCAGTTGTCGCTGCCCACCTCGTGGGCCTCGACGAACAGGAAGTCCCAGTTCTGCTCGATCTCGTACGAGGTGAAGAAGCGCAGCTCTCCGCTGGTCGCCCCGCTGAGGTCCACCGTGCGGGTGAGCCGCTTGTACGACTCGTCGGCCTGCCCGCTGTGCAGGTACCACTCACCCGTACGCGGGTCGAACGGCGCGGCCCCCGGTCGGGTCCAGCCCACCGGCGAGGAGCTGGCGAACTGCGGGAACTCGTCCGGCGGCAGGAAACTCGACGTGGTCAGGAACGACGCGGTGTGCCCCTGGTTCTCCGCCGAACCGGCCGCGTTGAGCTGACCGTTGAAGCCGGTGAACGCGTCGTCGCGGCCGGCGACCGGGAACGGCTCGCCCTCCGGCGAGGTGCCGCCGTCGCTGACGTAGGTGTGCGCCCCCAACCAGTACTGCTGGAAGTCGTTCAGCAGCGGCAGGCAGGCGGGGTCGTCGGCGTCGGTGCACTCCGGCGGCGCGTCCGGGTGGTAGACGTAGGAGCCGTTGGCGCCCTGGGCGAACAGCGCGTACTGGCCGCTGACCAGGAGCTTGCCCCCCTCGTTGAGGTAGTCCCGGACGGCCAGTTCGGTGTCCAGCGCCGCCTTGGCCGCGGTGCCGGCAACCTGGCCGGGAGAGCGCATGATCACGTCGTCGCCGGTCTCCCACACCACCGCCTTGTAGTGCGACAGCACGCCCAGCGGGTGTGGCGCCTTGCGTCCCATCGCGTCGAAGTCGTACACGTCGCTGCTGCGGCCGGCGGCGCTCAACGACGCCGCGATCTCGTCGGCGTACTTGGCGGTGGTGCCGGTCTGTGCCGGGCTGAGGCCGGTGACGTCCTCCACGGCGAGGATCAGCACGTCACCGCCGATGTCGGTGTGCACCCGGTAGGTGAAGTGTTCGCTTGCGACCACCCCGGACCGGGGTTTGTTGCCGGTGAACCAGACCTCCACCCGGTCACCCGGTTTCGTGCCGCCGACTGTGCCGCGAAGCTCCGCGTAGTAGTCGTCGTGAGTGTCGCCGTACCGCTCGCCGCCGCGCCACTCGCGGACCGCGACGGTCTTCGGTCGCCCGCCGTTGACCGTGTAGTGCATCTTCACGTTCTTCAGCGCCCGCCGGGTGATGGCGGCGACCTGCTGGGTGCGCCCGTACGAGGTGTCGAAGGCGTCCACCACGAAGTCCGGGGTGCTTCGGCCGACCACCGACACCGGCTCGTCCGGGTCCGCCGCCGACTTGGCCACCGCCAGCGCGAAGGGCAGGTTCTTGCTCACCTCACCAGCGATCAACGTCTCGTCGTCGGGGAAGATGAAGCCGCTGACGCAGTCCTCCGGGCGCCACTCGTCGTCGGGGTCGACGGCCGAGGCGGCCTCACACGTGGACATCTCGGGGGTGAAGCCCAGCGTGCCGTACCGGACGGTGGCGTGGCTGTCGGTGTCACCGTTGGTCGTGTACAGCTCGGCGGAGATGTCCGGGTCGTAACCGGGCACCGCCGGGTGCGCGTCGTCCCCGGCCATCGCCTTGTAGATCTCGTCGTCCGGGCTGGGGGTGCTCACCTGCCAGCCGATGCCGTAGAGCAGCAGCTCGGCCGCCGAGTGGTAGTTGACGAAGAACTCGAACCCGACCCGCTTGAAGAGCTGGTCCAGGGCCTTGGTCTCCGGCTCCGAGTTGGGGCCCGGGCCCCGGTAGGTTTCGCTGTTCGGCTCCGGTGACGAACCCTCGTTGTCGTACCCCCACTTGTAGCTGAAGTTGCGGTTGAGGTCCACGCCGTCGCCGGAGGTGATCTGCCCGTCGCCGTTGTTGTCCCGCAGGTTCTTGCGCCACAGCCGGTTGCCGGAGGTGAAGGTGAAGTCGTAACCGTCCGGGTTGGCCACCGGCAGGAACCACAGCTCGGTCGTGTCCAGGAGTTTCGTGATCTCCCGGTCGGTGCCGTAGCTGTCGAGAACGTGGTGCATCAACCGGCGGGTCATCTCCGGCGTGATCCACTCGCGGGCGTGCTGCGCGCCGGCGTAGAGCACGGCGGGCCGTTTCCCGTCCGCGACGGTCCGCGCGTTCTTGGTGACCTTCACGGCGACGATGGGCTGACCCTGCTGGGTGCGGCCGATCGTCTCCACCTTGGTCAGCTTGGGATAACGGGCCGCTGTGGCAATCAACTCGTCGCGCAGACCGCCCGGCTCCCCGTAGGGCCGGAACGCCGTCCAGCCCGCCGCCGCCTGCTCCCGCAGCGCCTGTGACGCGTCCTTGCCGCGCACCTTCTTCACCGACAACGGGACGCCCTGGTCGGTCAGCCGCTTCGCCTGCCGGCGACTGAGCACCGTCTCGACGGTCGTCTTGCCGGTCGAGTCGGTCTTCGCGTCGTGGCCGAGGTCGACCCCCGCCGCGCGTAGCTGGTCCCGCTGTTTCGCGTCGACCGTGCCGACGTAGACCTCCAGGCCGTCGCGGGCGCCCGGTTCGGACGGTGGCTTCGCGCTCGCCGGCGGGGTTAGTGCCAGTGCGCCGAGCAGGGTGACCACGCTGGCGATCGCCAGTCGTCTCGGTCTCATCGCGCCTCCTTGGGTGAAGGACCTGTAGGCGCGAGCTTTCGGTGTGGCGTGATCGATGTCAATCGGTCGATGGGCGGGTCGTTGCTGTCCGTGTCGATGCTGAAGCCAGCTGTGACAGGTGACGGGTCGGGTGGGGAGGCTCCGTCAGCTCGCGTCGGGGCCGACACGGGGAGTGCGCCGGCCCCGGTTGCGACGGCGTCAGCGTGCCATCGGAATCCCGGTACGCCGGCCGGAGAGCGGACCGGGCAGGATGCCGCAGAGCCGGGCGAGCTGGTCGGTGACCTTGTCGGGTTCGTCGAACGGGTCCAGTCCCCTCACCTCGAAGGGGTCCAGGACCGGTACCGTCACGTGCGAGATCAGCGGGTGCAGCGGCCGGCGGTCCGCCTCGCCCTGGCCGAACAGGTCCTCGTGCAGCTTCTCCCCGGGTCGTAGCCCGGTGTAGACGATCGGGACCGGGCTGGCCGCCTGCTCCACCATGCGCCGGGCGAGATCGTCGATCCGTACCGGTTCGCCCATGTCGAGGACCAGGGCCTCCCCGTCGCGCCCGATGGCCGCCGCCTGAAGGACCAGGTGTACCGCCTCCTGCACCGTCATCAGGTACCGGGTCACGTGCGGGTCGGTGACGGTCAGGGGCTGTCTCGCCTCGATCTGCCGCTGGAAGGCGGTCACCACGGATCCCCGGCTGCTCAGGACGTTGCCGAACCGGACGCTCAGGAAGGTGCCCGGGTAGGTGGCTGCGGCGTGCGCGGTCAGCATCTCGGTGATGCGCTTCGAGTAGCCGAGCACGCTTATCGGGTCGGCGGCCTTGTCGGTGGAGATGTTGACGAAGCGGGTGACATCCCGGCAGGCGTCCAGGACGGTGAGCGTCCCCCAGACGTTGGTCTTGACCGCCTCACCCGGGTGGCGTTCCAGCAGGGTCAGATGCTTCAGCGCGGCCGCGTGGAAGACGATCTCGGGGCGGCGCTCCCGCATGATGCGGCGTACGCCTTCGTCGTCCCGTAGGTCGGCGAGAATGAGTTCGGGGCCGTCCAACAGCGCGCGCCCGGTGAGCGACATCTGGAGGCTGTGCAGGGCCGACTCGTCCCGGTCCAGCATCATCAGCTCACCCGGGTTGGCGCGCATGATCTGCCGGCACAGTTCCGATCCGATCGAACCGCCGGCGCCGGTGACCAGGACACGTCGACCGGTGAGCCCGTTGTCGTCCAGGGCCAGGTCGCCGACCACCTGGCGTCGGCCGAGCAGGTCACTGATCTGGACGTCCCGTACGTCGCTGACCGTGATCCGGTGATCCACCAACTCCCGGACCGGCGGCAGCACCTTGAACGCCGCCCCCGTGCGCAGGGTCGCCTCCCGCACCTCCCGGATCAGCATGGCGTCGGCGTTGGCCACGGCGAAGATGACAGTGGTGGCGCCGGTGCGGCTGATCACGTCGACGAGGTGCTGCCGGCCGCCGAGCACCGGGACACCTGCGATGCGCAGGTCGTGTTTGCCCGGATCGTCGTCGAGCGCGCCGACGGGAAGGTAGCGGCCCTTCGGGTCGCTGAGCATCGCGCGTACCAGCCCCTGCCCGGCCTCGCCGAAACCGAAGAGGAGCACCGGGGTGGCCGAGCGGGCGTCGGGTCGCATCGCGCGGTCGCGCCGGTGGCGGTGCAGGAGACGGCAGCTGAGCATCAGCAGCAGCGCCAGTGCGGCACCGATCACGGGGGTGCTGGCCGGCACTGGGCGTTCGCCCATCGCGAGGAGGGCGACGAGGACGATCGCGGCCGTGGTGGCGGTGGTGCCGGCGAGTCCACGGACTTCCTCGACGGTGCCGAGAGGCTGACGACCGGAACGAATTCGACGCAGTGCGCTGACCCCGACATGCAGCACGGCGGCACCGCCACCGAGCAGTACCGCATTGACCGCTTGGTCGACGGTGAGGGCCATCTCGTACCTGGCCCAGCCCGCGACCGTGAACCCGCCGACCCAGCCGAGGGCGTCGGCGGCGAGGAAGATGGCGGTCCGACGGCGGCTCACCCTGGCCCGGCCGGTGGCTGTTGACGCCGTTGGCTCAACCCGTTGTATCTCCGGGGGCATCTACGACTCCCTGTCCTGTCCGTGGCCGAAGATGACCCAGGGCAGGTCAGGGGGCCACGGCCATCCGCTACCTGCTTAGCGGAATATGCGGCGGCGAATCCGGTTTTCACATTTCTATGTCCGGTTGTCTGATTTATCGTCGGGAAGTCCGAAGGCCTGGCGTTGCCGGCGAGGGCGCTCCTCGGGCCTGCGCGCAAGGCCCGCGTCCGTAGGGGCGTTTCGCCCGGTCGGTTGGCTCGTTGGGTCAGGAGCGACCATCCGTATCCCGAAGGGGGCCCGCGCGCAATGACCTGGCCCGGGGCTGCCCTCTCCCCCGGCGAGGCGACCGGCGCGACCGACGCGCGGACGGACCACCCAGCCGGGGCCAGGGCGTCGGGCGCCCACCGGGACCTCGTAGGTCGGTTGCTCCGCTGCTATCCGGTGACCGTCGTCGTGCTCGCCCCGTACGCGCTGCTGATCCTGCCGATGGCGGTCTACTACCGCAATCCGGAGACCGGTTTCGTCGTCTATCTGGTCGGGCTCGCGTTGCTGGGCAGTGTCGCCGTGGAGACGACGGCCCGCCTGTTCGGCCGTCCCGACCCGCGCTGGCGCGACGGCTTCCGGCGTGCCCACGCCCGCTATCCGTGGCTGTACCCGATCGCCATCGCGGTCACGCTCACCAGCGTCGCCGCGAACATGCTCGCGGCGCACCTCGGTCGGGGCACCATCGTCAACCAGATCTCCGGCGATCTGTCCGACGGGCCGCTCGCCATGGTGAGCACGCTCTTCTCCGGCTGGACGGCTCTGGGCTTCGCGTTGCTGGTGGCCAGCCATCTGAGCGGTCGGCTGTCGCGGACGAAGCTGTACGGCTGGCTGGCCGTCCTGGTCGGCGCGGAAGTCTACGTCGCCGCACTGACGGCCAGATCGGCCCCGCTGGTCGCCCTGGTGTTCTTCGTCGCCTCCACCGGGGCGCTCTGCGGCATCTTCCGGCTGCGGCACCTGGTGCTCTGTGCGGTGGTGCTCTTCCTCGTCTGGCCGGCGGTGTTCGAGCAGCGCAACAGCATCCGGGAGGATCGCGGCGTCGCGGTGGACACCAAGGTCACCGCATCGGACCGGCTGCGGCTGGACAGCCAGCTCAGTGTGGTGGCGGGCTTCGACGTCCCGGTCGACCTGGGCCAGCCCGGGGGCACCGACTACCTGCGGTACGGCCTGGTGCCCCGGGTGCTCGATCCGGACCGTCCGGCGATCTCCACCGGGCAGCGGATCAACCAGTACATCGGCGGTGGCCCGACGTCGGCCTACACGTTCCTGCTGCTGGGCAACATCTGGTTCTTCGACGGTCCGTCCGGCGTGGTCGCCGTGCACGCCTTCTGGGCCGCGGTGGCGGCGGTGCTGCTGCGCTGGCGGGGCGCACCCGGCCCGATCCGGCTGAGCCTCTTCTGCCTGGTGCTCTTCGACCCGCTGCTCTGGTCCAACACCTACCCGGACTCCACGATCAGCTTCCTGCAACACGTGGTGGCGGCGATCCCGGTCTTCGTCCTCCTGGCGCTCAGCCGCCGCTCCCTGCACGGGGTCCGCAAGCGCCCGGAGCCCGGTCGAACACCCGCGATCCCGGCCGCGCGCCGGTGACCGTACGGGTGGGCCGGCACGCGGTCGGCCACGCCGACGCCCGAGAGGGTCCACGGACCGGACGTCGGGCGCTGCTCGCGCTCGTCGTCGGCGGGCTCTCCAGCGGCGGCAACCTGCTGCTGGCGATCACCGTGACCCGACTGGAATCGGTCGGTGGGCTGGGCCAGTTCGCCCTGGCGTTCTCGTTCTACATCGTCGGGTCCGGGCTGGTCCGGAGCACCGTGACCGACACCGTGCTGGCCACCGGCGTCGGGGTCGCGTCGGCCTCCCGGCGGGCGATCCTGCTCGGCCTCGTCGTTGGCACCCTCGTCTGCGCGGCCGGCGTGGCGTACGGCTCGCCCTACCTGCTGTTCGCGGGCGTCGCCCTGCCCGGTCTGGTCCTCTACGACTACACCAAGGCGGTCGCCGTCGGCATCGGCGCTCCCTCGGCGGCGATGGCCCAGGAGATCACGTGGGCCGCGCTCACCGGGTGTGCCGTGCTGGCCGGCCTGTTCCGGGTGATCGACCCGCCATCCGTCTTCGCCCTGTGGGGCGTCGGCGGCGCGCTGGTCGGCCTGGTCGTCGCGGCCCGGCGCGGGTACGCGCTGGTGCCCGGCTGGCGCGTCGGCCGAGCGGAGACCCGCGTCGCGGTGGGATTCGGTACGCAGTTCCTGCTGACCAACGGGTCCGCGCAGCTGGCGCTGACCGCGGTGGCGCTCGTCGCCGGCACGGCGGTGGTCGGTGCGTTGAGCGCCGGGCGCACGCTGCTGGGGCCGGTCAATCTGGTGCTGTCGACGGCGGCCACGCTGGTGCTGCCGCAGTTGGCCCGCACCCGGGCCGAGTCCCGCACGGTACGGACCCGGGCGGCTGTCCGGCTGGCCCTGCTGGTGGCCGCCGCCATCGGGCCGTTGACAGTCGCGGTCGCCCTGCTGCCGGACGCGGTCGGCAAGGAACTGCTCGGCTCCAACTGGAGCGTCGCCCGGAGCCTGCTGGTGTTGCTCGCGTTGGAGAGCCTGCTCGCCGTGCCGGCCACCATCGGCTTCGCCGGGCTGCGGATCGAACGGGCGAGCCGGCGGGCCATCGTCCTCGGCCTCCTGCTCGGCGGGCTGCGCGTGCCGGCGGTCGTCGCCGGGGCGGTTCTGTTCGGCGCTCCCGGCGCGGCCGGCGCGCTGGTCCTGTTGGCCCTGGCCAGCGCGGTCGCCTGGGGCGGCAGTTATCTCCTGCTGCTGGCCGACCGCACGGCCGACCGTCCACCGGCGGTCCAACCGGTCTGACCGCCCGACCCGCGCCGACCCGGTCGGCGCGGGTCAGGCGATGGTCGCCAGGGCGGCGCGGACGCGCTCCACCACGGCCTTGACCGCCGGCTCGCTCAGATCGGCGTACGTGGGCAGATTGATACCGCGCCGACTCAGGTCCCCGGTCACCGGACAGTCGGCGCCCGGATCGTGATGCGCCGGCAGGTCCGGGATCGGCACGAAGAACGGGCGGGTCTCCACGCCGAGCCGGGTGAGCGCACGGGCCAGCGCATCCCGGGACGTGGTGTCCCCCTCGGCCCCGACGAGGAAGGCCGCCATCCAGGGCGCGCGGCGGACTCCGGCGGCCACCGGCTGCGCCGACAGCGTCGGCTCGTCGGCCAACTGCTCCTCGTAACCGGCGATGACCCGGTCCCGAAGGGCGATGATCTCGTCCGCGCGCTCCAGTTGGGCGCAGAGCACCGCGGCGCACAGGTTCGTCATCCGGTAGTTGTAGCCGAGCACCGGGAAGTAGTACCGACGGTGCGGATCCATGCCCTGGTTACGGAGGAGGCGCATCCGCTCGGCGAGGGCCGCGTCGGAGGTGGTCACGCAGCCGCCCTCGCCGGACGTGAGCACCTTGTTGCCGAAGAACGAGAAGGTCGTGACGTCGGCGAGCGAGCCGGTGGGCCGCCCGTCGAGGGTGGCGCCGAGCGACTCCGCCGCGTCGGCGACCAGGAGCAGACCGTGCTGGTCACAGAGCTGCCGCAGGGCGGTGTAGTCGGCCGGATGTCCATACAGGTCGACGGCGATGACCGCCCGGGTACGCGGGCCGATCGCGGCGCGTACCGCCGCCGGGTCGACGCACCAGCTCTCCGGCAGGACGTCCACACAGACGGCACGCGCACCGCAGTACGCCACGGCGTTCGCCGTCGCCACGTACGTCAGCGCGGGGACGATCACCTCATCCCCCGGCCCGATGCCCGCCGCAGCCAGGACCAGGTGCAGCGCGACCGTGCCGTTGCTCGTCGTCAGGGCGGTGCCGGCGGCGCAGCGACTGGCGAACCGATCCTCGAAGTCCCGCAGGTACGGACCCTGCGAGGAGATCCATCCACTCCGCAGCGCGTCCACGACGTACCGCTCCTCCAACGCGGAGAGGCTCGGTCGGGCCACCGGATAGGTGTCGTCCCCGATGCTCATGGCCCGTCACCTCCGCTGGGCACGGCGTCGTTCGCCGCCGTGACGAAGGGGGAGCGCGGCACCGGGCCCGATCCGCCCCGCGCCGCCCAGGCGAGGACGTCCAGGTAGTCGCGGCCGGTGGCCGCCCACGTGCGAGCAACCAGTCGGTCGTTCGCCCGTCGGGAGGCCGCGGCATAGCGCTCCCGGTCGTCGAGGAGGTGCCGGACCGCGTCGGCCAGGGACCGCGGATCCCGCGCCCGGAAGACCGCCGCCTCGGCGCGGTTGAACTCCAACTGGTCGCGCAGCGGCTCGACGTCGGCGCAGGCGACCGGGAGACCCCAGGTGAACGCCTCCAGCATCGCGCCGCTGGCCGCCTCCCAGAGCGAGGGTACGACCACCGCGTCCGCCCGGGCGTAGATGGCGTTCAGTTCGTCGAGGCTGACGAAGCCGGGAAACGACACCCGGCCGCGCAGGTCGGCCTGCGCGGCGCGGGCGAGCAGTCGGCTCGCCTCGGGCTCGACCAGCGGCCCCGGGCAGATCAGGCGGCAGTCGGGCAGCAGGGCCATCGCCTCCAGCAGCGTGGCGTGGTTCTTGTGCTCCGCGGTGGACGACGGGTAGACCAGCAGCCCCGGTTCGGGCCGCGCGTGTGCGCGTTCCGGCGCCGGCTGGAACGCCGGGGTCGGGATGAGCACGGTCCGCTCCGCGGCCTTTGGGAAGAGACGCAGGGTTTCCCGGTACGGATGGGGCCAGGTGACCACGATCGCCGCCGCGCGGGCCACGTTCTCCCGGACGACCGCCGCGAAGCCGGGGGCGTGGAACTCGGCCTGCAGGTGGCGTGTGTCGTGCAGGACGACGACCGAGGGGCCCGACCCGATCGGGGCGGAGTGAACCGGGAACAGGGTGACGTCGGTGTCGGCATGCCGTACGACGGACCGTTGCCGGACCGCGTTGACCGCCGTGCGGACCGTGCGGGAGTTGCGTACCACCGTCGGTGTCCACCTGCGCAGCAGTTGGCCGGTGGGGTTGTCGGAGCGCAGCGGCTGGGTCACCTCGGTCCAGCCGATGCTCGCGACCGGCACCTGCTCCCGCCACTGGTCCAGCGTGCCCCGCAGGACGTTCACCCGCAGCTCGCAGGAGTCGTCGGCGGCCATGCCGGTCAACAGGCCGTAGGTGAAGGCTTCCAGCCCTGCGGCGTGACCGGGACGGATGGGTGCGGCGTCGACCGCGACCCTCACCGGTCCACCCGGATCAGTCGCCCCATCCGCTCGTCCTCGAGCAGTTGCCGGTCGGCGTCGACCATGATCCGGACCAGGTCGCTGAAGAGCGTCTTCGGGGCCCATCCCAGGGCGCGTCGGGCCTTCGAGTAGTCGCCGACGAGGGCATCGACCTCCGCCGGGCGGAAGTAGGCGGGGTCCAACTCCACGTACCGCTGCCAGTCCAACCCGATCCGGTCGAACGCGGCCTCCACGAATTCGCGCACCGTGTGGCCCTCACCGGTGGCGACCACGTAGTCGTCCGGGGTGTCCCGCTGGAGGGCGAGCCACATCGCCTCGACGTACTCCGGTGCGTAGCCCCAGTCCCGAACGGCGTCCAGGTTGCCCAGGTAGAGCTTGTCCTGGATACCGGCCTCGATCCTGGCCACCGCACGGGTGATCTTGCGGGTCACGAAGTTCTCACCCCGGCGCGGGCTCTCGTGGTTGAACAGGATGCCGTTGGCGCAGAACATGTTCCAGGACTCGCGGTAGTTCACCGCCGACCAGTAGGCGTACACCTTGGCGCAGGCGTACGGGCTGCGCGGGTGGAACGGGGTCTCCTCGCGTTGCGGAGGCGGGGTCGAGCCGAACATCTCCGACGAGGACGCCTGGTAGAACCGGCAGCCGATGTCGGCGGAGCGGGCCGCCTCCATCATGCGCAGCGCCCCGAGGCCGGTGACGTCCGCCGTGTAGGTGGGGATGTCAAAGGACACCCGGACGTGGCTCTGGGCGCCCAGGTTGTAGATCTCGTCGGGGCGGATGTCCCGGATCAGCGCCGTCAGAGAGGCCGGGTCGGAGAGGTCGCTGTAGTGGAGGAAGAGGCGGGCGTCGCCGCTGCGCGGATGGACGTCGACATGGTCGATGCGCTCGGTGTTGAAAGAGGACGATCGCCGTTTGATGCCGTGCACCGTGTATCCCTTGTCGAGCAGGAACTCCGACAGGTAACTGCCGTCCTGCCCGGTGATGCCGGATATGAGCGCCGTTCGTGACATGAACTCCCTCTCCTGCTGGGCCAATTTCCCCCGCGCTTCCTTATATCGCTCTCGACGTCGGCGTCACTCGGGTTTCAGGTAACTGGCGGAACTTATTTTTCCCGCCCAACCGCCCAGCTCAGTGGAGAGAAGGATCAGTCACGTATCGAGCTTTCGATCGTTGGGTGAATTGATCCTGTGGCGCGAGCGAGGAGTGCGGATGGTCGGCGACCCCACCCCCGCGGGGGACGCCCGGAAACGCTTGGCGTCGGGTAACGCAAACAAATTCCACGTCCTTGTCACCGCCGGCTATTTCGCTCCCGGATGGCGGGCCGGAGGGCCGGTCCGGTCCATTGGCGAAGTGCTCGCTCTGGCCAGCGACGACATCGAGACGTCGATGTTGACCCGCGACCGCGACCTCGGATGCCGCGACCCCTATCCGGGGCTCTCCGGGCGTTGGGCCCGGGTCGGCCGGACGAACGTCTTCTATCTCGGGGTGCGTCGGCCGGAGCAGTGGCGGTCGCTCTGGCGGTCGCTGCGCGCCGACCGTTTCGACCTGCTGTACGTCAACAGCGTCTGGTCGACCTTCTCCATCCTGCCCATGGCCGCGGCCCGGCTCGGGTTGCTGCGGGTGGGCCGCATCCTGGTCGCCCCCCGAGGTGAGTTCGGGGCGGCCGCGCTTCGGGTGCACCGATTCCGTAAGCGGATCTTCCTGGCCGCCTGGCGGTGGATGCTGCTCGACCGTCGGGTGCTGTGGCACGCGACCACGCCGGTCGAGGCCAACGACATCAAGCGGGTGCTGCCCCGGGCGCGGATCGGTGTCGTCGCGGTCAGTCGTGGCCCCGAGCCGCAGACGGAGCCGGTCGAGATGCTCTCGACCCACCACGCGCGGCTGGTCTTCATCGGGCGGATCTCGCCCATGAAGAACCTCGACCTGCTGCTTGCCGCGCTCGCCTTCGTGTCGGTGCCGGTCCGGCTGGACATCTACGGCCCGGTGGAGGACCCGGCGTACTGGCGACGGTGCAGGGAGCACCTGGCCGAGCTGCCCGACTCGGTCGCCGTCAGCTACCGGGGCGAGCTGCCGCCCGATCAGGTCCGGCCGACCTTCTCCCGCTACGACGCCTTCGTCATGCCCACCCGTGGGGAGAATTACGGCAACGCCATCGCCGAGAGCCTCTCCGCATACTGCCCGGTGGTCTGCTCCGACCGGACACCGTGGACGGGCGTGCTGCGCGACGGCGGCGGGCTGGTCCTGACCGAGCTGACCGCGGCCGCCCTGGGGGCCCTCGTCACGCAGGTGGCGACCGCCACCCCGGAGCAGCGGCACGCGGCCCGGATCGAGGCGGGCGCGGCCTATCGCCGGTGGCGGGCGAGCAGGGCGCCGATAAGCGTTCTCGACCAGGCCCGGCGGGTGATCCACGACCCGGCGCATCGGGAGGCGTGCCCACTGCCCGCCCAGCGGGCCGAATCCGTCCAACTGCCACCAGGAGGCGTCAAGTGACCCGCGTGATGACCGTCGTCGGGACCAGGCCGGAGATCATCCGGCTGGCCCGCGTGATCGACGCGCTCGACCGGACCGTGGACCACACCCTGGTGCACACCGGGCAGAACTGGGATCCCTCGCTCTCCGACGTCTTCTTCAGCGAACTGGGGGTCCGTGCGCCGGACGTCTTCCTGCGGGCCGACACCCAGTCTCTCGGCAGCCTCCTGGGTGCGGTCCTGGTCGGTACGGAGAAGGCGATCACCGAGCTGCGCCCGGACGCCCTGCTGGTGCTCGGCGACACCAACAGCGCGATCTCGGCGTTGATGGCCCGGCGGATGAACGTGCCGGTGTACCACATGGAGGCCGGCAACCGCTGCTTCGACCTGAACGTGCCGGAGGAGACGAACCGGTGCATGGTCGACCACATCGCCGACTTCAACCTGGTCTACTCGGAGCACGCCCGGCGCAACCTGCTCGCCGAAGGGCTGCACCCGCGTCGCATCCTGCACACCGGCTCACCCATGCGTGAGGTGCTCGACCACTACCGGCGGCAGATCGAGGGGTCCACCGTGCTGGCCCAACTCGAACTCGAACCGGGCGGCTACTTCGTCGTCAGCGCGCACCGGCAGGAGAACGTCGACCACCCGGACCGGCTCCACCGACTGCTGGAATGCCTGCGGGCGGTCCGCGACGAGTGGCGGCTGCCGCTGTTGGTCTCCACCCATCCGCGTACCCGTAAACGGCTGGAGGCGCTCGCCGGCGACGGCCTGCACCTCGACGGTGTGGCGTTCCACGAGCCGTTCGGCTTCTTCGACTACGTGACCCTGCAACGCAACGCCCGATGCGCCCTCTCGGACAGTGGCACCGTCAGCGAGGAGGCCGCGATTCTCGGATTCCCGGCGGTGACCCTGCGCGAGTCCATCGAACGGCCGGAGGCGCTGGACAGCGGGGCGATCGTGATGACCGGCCTCGATCCGGACGGGGTCGTCGAGGCCATCCGGGTGGTGGTGGCGCAGGTGGCCGAGGGCTCGGTCGCCTGCCCGCTCGACTACCAGGTCCCCGACACGTCACGACGGGTCGTCGACTTCATCCTGTCGACGGTGCGCCGCCATCACGACTGGGCGGGCATCCGCCGCTGACCGCTCCACCGGACGGGCCGGCACACCCGTCACGACGACGCCCGGCGGTACGTCGCGGGTCACGCAGGCGCCGGCGCCCACGGTGGCGTCCCGGCCGATGGTCAGCTTCGGCAGGATCGCGGCAGTGGTACCCACCATCACGCCGTCCTCCAGCCGGCAGTACCCGGAAACCGCGGCGAGCGGATTGACCGAGACGTAGTCACCGAGCACCGTGTCGTGCCCTACCGTGCAGTTCTGGTTGAGGTGCACGTGCCGCCCCAGCAGCACGTTCGTGGTGACCCGGGCGCCACCGGCGGCGAACAGTCCCTGCTGGTGGACGCAGTCGGGGCCGATCTCCGCGGCCGGATGCACCACCGTGGCCGCCGGCAGGCCGTACCGGGAGATGGTCTGGTCGGTCTCGCGGCGCAGCCGGGGGTGCCCGACGCCGAGCACCACGTGGGTACTGGCCGGTTGGGCGGCCAGCCAACGGGTCGGACCGAGGAAGGCGACGCCGAGGCGGTGCACCGACTCGACGTTTCTCTCGGTGGGGTAGTCGTCGACGAAGCCCAGCACCCGCCAGGATGCCGTAGCGCCCGAAACGGTATTCAAAAGGCGAATTACCCCATATACCTCTCGGCCCATCCCGCCGGTGCCTACGATCACTACGTCGGTCGTCAACCGCGGCTCTCCCTCGGCTACGGAGAACGCTGGCCGCTCTCCGTCATCTGAACCGGTTACCGGTGCCGATGGTGACGGGGTGAGCGGCAGCGCCCTGGCCGATCCTCGCGCGTTCCAGGTGCGCAGACGTGCCCGCACCGACGCCGGAACAGGATTTCGGAAGGTGAGCCCAAGGTGAACGAGCTGGCAATGACGCGTGCGCCCGACAGCACCGCAACGCCGAGCGGCACAGCGCGATCCACGACCACGACTGGGTACCGGGTGCTCGCCACCGCCCGCGTGTTCGAGCCGGGCTTTCGTGGCGGCGGGCCGATCCGCTCGCTGCGGTTCATCCTCGACACCCTGCCGGACGACCTCGACGTCACCCTGGTCACCGGGGACCGGGACCTCTGCTCGTCCACACCGTACCCGGGCCTGTCCGGGCAGTTGGTACGCCGCGACGACCGCTGCGCCATTTTCTATCTCGGCACGTTCGCGCTGCGGCACTGGGTGCGACTGGCGCGGCACGTCAGGTCCCGCCCACTCGACCTGGTCTACGTCAACAGCCTCTGGTCGCTCTTCTCGGTGCTGCCGATCCTGGCGGTGGCGCTGCGACTGGTGCGGGTCCGCTCGATCATGCTGGCCCCGCGCGGCGAACTCTCGCCCGGCGCGCTCGCCATCAAGGCCCGCAAGAAGCGGCTCTTCCTCGCGGTCTGGGCCCCGCTGCTGCGCCGGCTCGACGTGCGGTGGCAGGCCTGCAGCCGGCTGGAGGAGGACCAGATCCGCGCGAACATGCCGTGGGCGCAGATCATGGTGAACGGCAACGAGTGCCCCATCCCGGAACAGCCGGCACCCCGAGCCGTCGCGCACGACGGCCCGTTGCGGCTGGTGTTCGTCGGCCGGATCTCCCCGATGAAGAACCTGACCAGGGCGTTGGAGGCGGTCGCCGGCGCCACGCGCCCGCTGGAATTCGACATCTACGGTCCGCGGGAGGACGAGCAGTACTGGGCGTGCTGCCGACGACTCATCGACGCGATGCCCGACCATGTGCGGGTCCGCTACCTCGGGGAACTGGCGGCGGACGAGGTGATGGCGACCTTCAGCCGGTACGACGCGTTCCTCTTCCCGACACTTGGCGAAAATTACGGGCACGTCATCCTGGAGAGCCTCGCATCCGGCTGCCCGGTGGTCTGCTCCGACGCGACGCCGTTCAGCGACCTCATCGCGGCCGGCGGGGGAGCGGTGGTCCGGCCGGCCTCGGCGGCGGGCCTGAGCGAGACCCTCGACCGGCTCGCCGACTGGTCCGCCGAGGAGCGCGCCGAGGCGAAGGAGACCGCGGGTCGGCGATACCGCCTCTGGCGACAACAGCTCCGGGAACCCAACGTGCTGGACCACGCCCGACAGTTCTGCGGCTGATCCGCCCGGCCGCGCCCCTGCGGCTGATCCGCCCGGCCGCGCCCCTGCGGCTGATCCGGCTGGCCGTGACCGCGTCACCCGGGCTGGAGCTGGTTCGTTGCAGGAACGGGTCCGCGTGGGCGGGTCCGTCGTCCGCCACCCCGGCCGGCTCCGATGAGCGAGGACAGCAGGTGCCCAGTCGCGTTCGCACGATGGTCCGACGAGTCTCGGACCACCTGGCCGCCACCCGGAATCCCGAGGCCTTCGCGCGGTCCCTGGGGGTGAAGCTGAACGGACGGGTCAGGTTCTACGGGATCAGCCGGGCGATGTTCGGCTCGGAGCCGTGGCTGATCACCATCGGAGACAACGTCTACATCACCTCCGAGGTGCAGTTCGTCACCCACGACGGTGGCACGCTGATCCTGCGCAAGGACCACCCCGACCTGGACTGGACCGCCCCGATCACGATCGGCGACGACGTGTACATCGGTATGCGGTCGATGATCCTGGCCGGTGTCACCATCGGAAACCGGTGCGTCATCGGGGCCGGCTCGATCGTCACGCGCGACATCCCGGACAACACGGTGGCGGCCGGTGTCCCGGCGCGCCCGCTGCGGACGACCGACGAGTACCTCGAACGGTTGCAGGCCAAGTCGCTGGGCATCGGGCACCTCCCCGTTCCGGAGAAGCACGAGGCGATGAAGAAGATCTACGGGGTGACCACGGTCTGAGTCCCGCCGGCCCGCTCAGGCACGCCGGTACGCGACCCGCGGTGGCGGGAGTTGGTGCACCCCGGCGATGGTGATGGCCCCCAGGGCGCCGGTCGTTCCGGTCACCTCGTACCCGAACCGGTCGCCGGTCATCGCCGCCGAACTGGTGCCGAGATTGAGGCCGGTGGCCGCACCGGTGCTGCTGGCCCGCAACGTGGGCGGGGTGACACCGCTGGTCTGCCACACATGCCCGTACCAGTGCCAGCCGGCGGGCAGCACCACGGGGACACTCAGCACCGACTCCCTGACCCCGACGGAGGTGACGGCGACGCTGCCGAAGTCGGCGACCGGGCCGAGGGCGGCGGGACGACCGGTGGCCGGATCGTGGGCGTACACGCCGTGTCGCAGCACCCCCGAGCCCGCGACGGTCACCTCGACGCACACCCGGTCGACCGGGGTGGGCTCGGCCAGGTACACCGGGTGCAGCAGGAGCGACTGATAGGTGCCGGCGTAGGTGACGTCCTGGGTCGGGCCGGCGAGGGCCAGGAAGTAACTGCCGCGCGGGCAGGTCGTCCCGGGCAGCGGCCCCACCTGCGCCGGGCCGGCCTCCGCGCGCCACATGCCGTAGCCGGTGGGCACGGCCATGCCGTACGAGATGCCGGCCACCGCGACCCGGTCCGGCACGGTGAGGTTCGTCGGCCCCGCCGGGACCAGCAACCGGTGGAACAGCTGCGGCGCCGCCATCTGGGTCTGGGCGACCGCCTCGACCCGTTCGATCATCACGAAGTCGTTGGTGGAGTCCGACACGACGATCTCGGTGGCGGCCGAGGGCGGCGCCAGGTAGCGCCGATAGGCGGTACCGGTCACGGACTCGCCCGCCTCCAGGGTGCGACCCCACACCAACTGCGGATAGTTCTTCTTCAGGCTGGAGCTGATGAACCAACCCTTGACCGTGGTGTGCCGGGACCGGATCTCCGGCACGCCGTCGGCGACCGGCAGCAGACCGACGGCGATGCCCCACTGCTGGACCTGGCCGCTGTTGACCACCCACTGGGTCATGCTGCTCGCCGGCATCAGCCGGTTCGTGAGGGTCGCCGGAGTGAAGTCGGTGAGGGCCGCGAGCGTGTCGATGTTGGCCCACACCGACCAGTTCAGACCGCCGGCCGTGCCCACGTTCGGCATGAACTGCCGGCGGGTGCCGCCGGCCACCGGGGTCAACGGACCGCACTGGGTCACCCCGGCGTTCAGGGCGAAGCGATCCAACGCGGCCACCGTCTGCCCGACCAGCAGACCCCCCTGCGACCAGCGGTAGACGTTCGAGATGCGGCACAGGGACGGGATCCGCGACATGATCGTGGCGATGGGCGTGCCGATGTTCGCGCGGGCGGTGTCGATCATCCCCTGGTAGGACGGGATCAGGTAGGACTCCCGGATGGTCAGCTCCTGCCCCGTGAACCGGCCGTCCGGCACCGGTCGTCCGTCGAGCTCCACGGTCACCGCGTGGGAGTGGGTGGCCGGTCGGATCTGCACGTCGGGCGTCAGACCCGTGATCGGCACGGTCGCCGTGTGGGTCGCCCCCGAGAGGTGGGTGAGCGGGGCGGCCGGTTTGACCCGGGCGCCCTGCGCGATGCCGTCGACGATCGTGTACGGGTTGCCGAACAGCAGGCTGTCCGCGTTGGTGATGGCCAGCAGGGTGAAGGTGCGCGTCCCGTCGGTCCACTGCGAGCCCACATCGACCGTCGTCTTGCCGTGGTTGGTGACGACGATCTGGTTGCCGACGTTGTAGCCGTGGTTGCCGCCGACGTACGACCAGCCGGTGTTGATCGGGCAGTTGTCGTCGGCGGTGTCGTGGATCTTCGTCCCGACGGCGGACATCACCGGCCACACCTGGGCGTCGGTCGCGGTCGAGGGCACCAGGGTGACCTGGGGTAGACCCGAGTGCCACATGCCGACCATCGCCTCGGCGTACGCCAGGTTGGCCGGCATCACCAGGTCCCGCGTGCTGTCGAAGCGGGACCTGACGGACATCAGGGCGTTGGATCGGTAGACGATCAACTCGGACATGGTCGGCACCTCCGCCGCGAACGCATGACGATGAACTTCACTGTGCGCCGCCGCGGCGAGGCTGGCCGTTTTCGGTCAGCACCCGGACAGGGTGAAATTCCCGCTGTCGCCGTCACGTGTCCCGTGTTCACTCGATGAACAGGTGATCTGCGTAAACGGGGGTTTTCATGCGCATTCTGATCACCGGCGGAGCCGGTTTCATCGGGTCCAATCTGGCCCGCGCCGCGATGGTCGAGCCCACCATCGGCGGGGTGACCGTCCTCGACGACCTCTCGGTCGGGCTGCGGACCAACCTCGACGGTCTGGACGTCGAGCTGATCGAGGGCTCGATCCTGGACCCGGCCGCCCTGGACGCCGCGATGACGGGCCGCGACGCGGTGGTCCACCTGGCCGCGTTGCCCAGCGTCCCCCGCTCGCTGAGCGACCCGTTGGCCTCCCACCACGCGAACGCCACCGGCACCCTCATGGTGTTGGAGGCGGCCCGACGACACCGGGTCGGGCACGTCCTCGTCGCGTCGTCCTCGTCGGTGTACGGCATGAACCCGGCCCTGCCCAAGACCGAGCTGACCTGGACCCGCCCGATGAGCCCGTACGCGGCCAGCAAGCTCGCCACCGAGGCGTACGCCCTGGCCCACCAGGCGTCGTTCGGGCTGCCGACAGTGGCTTTCCGCTTCTTCAACGTGTTCGGCCCGGGGCAGCGACACGACCACGCGTACGCGGCCGTCATCCCCCGCTTCGTGCACGCCGCTCTACGCGACGAACCCGCGGTGGTGCACGGCGACGGGACGCAGTCGCGCGACTTCACGTACGTCGGTACGGTCTGCGACGTCATCCTGGACGCGGTCCGCCGCCGCGTGCACCACCCTCACCCGGTGAACCTCGCCTTTGGCGCGCGCGCCAGCCTGTTGCAGGTCCTCGACGAGCTCGAGTGGTTGTGCGGCCGGACGATCGTCCGCGAGTACGCGCCGCCACGCACCGGCGATGTCGCGCACTCCCTCGCCGACAACGCCGCGCTGCGTCACCTCTTTCCGAACGTCGCACCTGTCGCCCGTACGGAGGGCCTGCGGGCGACGGTCGAGTGGATGGCCGGTCGGTTGGACGCCGAGCGCGCCGTAGCCGCCGCGCCTCGGTGACCCGGGCAGCGAGTCGGGCCGTACCGGAGCCGCTGGCCCGTGTGCCGGCGGCCGCGCCACCGACCGGCATCACGCTCGCGCCCGGCGAGCGTCCCTCGGCGGCGTCGAAGGATCGGGACCGCTCCGTCACGGTGGGCATCGCCGCCGCGATGGTGGCGAAGGGCATCGGCCTGGCCGCCCCGCTGGTCATCACCCCGGCCTGCTTCCGGTTCCTCGGCGACCAACGGTACGGCCTCTGGATGGCGGTCACCGCCCTCACCGGGATGGCCTGGTTCGCCGATCTGGGACTGGGCAATGGGCTGCTCACCCGGCTCAGTCACCTGGCCGACGACCCGAAGCAACAGGCCCGGGAGGTCTCCAGCGCGTTCGCCACCCTGGGTGTGGTCGCGCTGGCGCTGCTGACGGGTCTCGTGCTTGTCGTACCCGTGGTCTCCTGGACCGCGCTGTTCAACGTCACCGACCCAGGTGTCGCCGCGGAGGCGCCCGCCCTGGTCCTGCTCTGCTTCGGGGCCTTCGCGGTCAACATTCCGCTCTCGCTGGTCCAGCGGGTCCAGTACGCCCGTGGCCAGGTGGTGCAGAGCAACGTCTGGCAGTCGGCCGGCGCGCTGTCGGGCATGGCGGCCGTGCTCGGCGCCATCGCCGTCGGGTGGCGACCACTGGCGGTCATCGCCTGCGCGGTACTGGCCGTGCCGGTGACCAATCTGCTCAACTGCGTGACGTACTTCTGGTTGCAGGATCGCGGACAGCGGCCGGGCCCGAAGCTCGTGCACCGGGCCACCGCGATCGGCCTGCTCCGGTTGGGTCTGCGCTTCTTCGCGCTCACCACGATGTCGGCGATCGCGCTGAACGTGGACAGCCCGCTCGTCGCGAACGTCCTCGGGGCCACCACGGCGGCGCACTACGCGGTGGTGGGAAAGCTGTTCGGCGTCCTCTCGATCTTCGTCGGGCTGGTCGGTATGACGGTCTGGCCGGTCAACGGCGCGGCTCTGGCGCGGGGCGAGGTGGCCTGGGTGCGTCGCAACACGCGCCGCATGGTGCTGCTCTACGGAGCGATCGTGGGGGCGGTCGGGGTCGTGCTGGTCGGCTACGGCCACC
Organism: Micromonospora sp. CA-246542; assembly: GCF_050942905.1. NCBI lineage: Bacteria > Bacillati > Actinomycetota > Actinomycetes > Micromonosporales > Micromonosporaceae > Micromonospora > Micromonospora sp. CA-246542. The sequence continues at coordinate 2,407,578 of NZ_CP192040.1, forward strand.
GGCTGATCGACCTGTGGGTGGGCGGCATCGACCGCACCGAGATCCCCGTCGCAGTCCTGGTCGGGCTGGCGAGCTGGTCCCTCCTGATCGCGGTCACCTCACCGCTGATCCTGGTGCAGAACAGCATCGGGTTGCTCCGGCCGCAGTTCGTCGGCTGGGCCGCGTTCCTGCTGTTGGCGACGGCGCTCAAGGTCTGGGCGCTGCGGCGGTTCGGGCTCGCCGGCCTGCCGGTGGCGGCCTGTGTCGCGTACGTGCTCACCATGTGGCCGGCCGTGTTCGTGGGATACCGGCGGGCGGTCACCCGGGGAGCGTCGACGTGACCGGGGAGTGCCGGGTGCTGCGGGTCGTCGGCGAGCTGAACTTCGGCGGCACCGAGATGCGTACCGCCGAACTGCTGCCCCGGCTCTGGGCCGCCGGCGTCCAGGTGCATCTCGCGACGCTCAGCGACCGCATCGGGCCCGGCCCGCTGGCCGGGGTGGTCAGCCGGCACGGCGGCACGGTCACCCCGATCCCGCTCGACGTGCGCTTCGCCGCCCGCTTCCTCGGACTGCTGCGGCGGCTACGCCCCGATGTGGTGCACGTCGACTGCGCCAACTTCTCCGGGGTGCTGCTCGCGCTCGCCGCCCTCCGCGGTGTGCCCGTCCGCGTCGCCCACTTCCGGGGCGACGACAACCAGCACCGCGATCTGCGCCGACGTGTCTACCGCTGGGCCTTCGGACGGCTGCTGCGGGTCTTCGCGACCGACATCCTCGGCGTCTCGCCCAGCTCGCTCGCCGTCGCCTACGACCCGCGTTGGCAGGACGATCCCCGCTGCCGGGTGGTGCTCAACGGACTTGACCTCGACCGGCTGCGCCGCCCCAGTCAGGACGACCTACGCGAGTTGATCGGCGCGCGCCCGGCCGACCTGGTCTGCGTGAGCGTCGGCCGGGCTTCGCCGGAGAAGCGGCGCTGGCTCCTGCCGCCGATCCTCGCCGAGTTGCGGGCACGGGGAGTGCGGGCCCACGCGGTCCTCATCGGGCCGGGCGACGACGTCGACGACGAGCGCGTCCGGGAGGCGGCGGCCGCCGCCGGTCTCGCCGAGCGGGTGCACCTGTTGGGCCCGCGCGACGACGTGGGCGGGCTGTTGAGCCAGGCCGACGTGGTCGTCCACCCGTCCTGCCTGGAAGGGCTGCCCGGGGGCGTGCTGGAGCCGGTCGCCCTGGGTATCGGCACGGTGGCCGCCGACCTGCCGGGGGTGCGCTTCATCAAGGAGCATCTGCCCGGCGTGACGATCGTCGACACCGAGGCCGCGCCGAGGCAGTGGGCGAACGCGGTGTGCGTGGCGGCGACGTACACCGAGCAGACCTCGGCCTCGACGGCGGCGGAACGGTTCGCGCGCAGCGTCTTCGCCATCGACACGGCGGTCACCACCCACCTGGCGATCTACCGCCGGTGGGTGTCGAGCCGCCCGCACCGCCCGGCGCGGCCCCAGCCGCCCGCCTTCTCGACACAGGGAGAGAGATGAACGATCAGACAACGGTGCTCAGCCGGCAACCGCGACCGGCGGAGGTGTCGGCCGCCCGGGCCGTCCGGCCGCGTCCACTGCTGGTGGGCGCGTACGCGTTCCCGTACGGGGACGCCACCTCGAACCGGCTGCTGCAACTCGCCCGTTGCGCCGCGCCCGAGGGTGCGCGCACGCTCGTCGTCAACGACTGGCCCTGCGAGGTGGCCTTCCCGGCCGGGCAGCTCGGCGCGGCCGGGATCGACCTGGTCACCCTGCGGATCCGGGGTCGGCACCACCTCACCCGCGCGTCGGCCCGGCTGGCCCGGCCGCTGCGGGTCCTGCGGGCCGTCCGCCGGGCGCGCGTGGATCGTGGTGACGTGAGCGTCGTGCTGCTGCCGATGGCCCTGCTGACCCTCGGCAACTGGGCGACCCTGCGCCTCGTGCTGCGCTGCCCGGTGGTGGTGGACGCCAGCGAGCGCCACGACCGACGGCAGTTCCGCCGCGGGTGGCTCACCCCGTACTTCGTCCGGCACCGCTGGTCGACGTTCCTGGCGACCCGGCTCGTGGATCGGGCCACGGCGGTCTCCACCACGCTGGCCGACTACCTCACGGGCCACGGCCTGGACGTGCTGGTGGTGCCGCCGCAGGTGGACTGCGACGAGTTCCGGGCGCCGCAACCACCCCCGATCAGCGCGGGCCTGCGCCTTCTCTACGCCGGCACGCCCGGGCGTAAGGACATGCTCGACGTGATCCTGCGGGGGCTCAGCCGGCTCACTCCGGAGCAGCAGCGGCGCGTCAGCCTCACGATCGCCGGGGTGAGCGCGCGGGACGCCGCCGCCCACTCCGATCTGGACCTGACGGTGCTGGACGCCGTCTCGGCCGACGTGCGGTTCCTCGGCCGCGTTCCGCGCGAGACCGTGCTGACCCTGCTGTCGGAGTCGCACTTCTCGATGCTGGTCCGCCCCACCGACGGGTACGCGGCCAACGGGTTTCCGTCCAAGGTGCCGGAGAGCCTCGCCGCCGGGTGCCCGGTGCTGCTCAACCACACGAGTGACCTGGCCGCCTACGTCCACGACGGCATCGAGGGTCTGGTGCTCGACGGCAACGGCCCGGACGACGTCCGGTCGGCCATCGAGCGGGCGTTGCGGCTGCGCGACGAGGAGTGGACGGCGATGAGCGCGGCTGCCCGTTCGCGGGCCCGGGAGTCGTTCGACCACCGTGCCTGGCGGGACCGGGTCAGCGCCTTCGTGACGGCGGGCCGGGGCGACTGAGGCGAGGCCCGCCGGCCCGATGCACGCGCCCGGGCATCCCCGGGGTGTCCATCGGCGCTGCCGGCGGGCACTCAGCGCAGCAGGACGGTGGGTCGGCGCGGCGTGGCGTCGTCGAACATGCTGGCCCGCTGCCGGCGCGCCTCCGCGTGGGGCAGGTTGGCCTGAGCGGCCTCCCGGCCGGCGGGTGCCCGATCCGTCGGCAGGTGCAGCAGCGCGGCGGCGACCACGGTCCAGAACACGTACGGATAGGTCTGGCCCGTGCCGAACATGGCCGACTCGGTGACCTGGATCAGCAGGCCGGTGACGACGAGCCAGACCAGCCCGGCGTCGGCGCGCCGCACCGGGGCCCGTACCGCGACCCGCCCGGCGGCCACCAGCAGCACCACCAGCGGTGGCACCGCGACGAGCCCCAACTCCAGCAGCAGCTGGAGGTAGCTGTTGTGCACCACGCTGACGCCGGCGGTCCCGAAGAACTCGTCGGCGCTGGCCAGCTCGAACAGGTGATTCCGCGACGCGTACCCGAAGCCCAGCGTGGGGCGGTTCTGCCACCACAGGTCGATGGTCGTCTGCCACATCTGGGTCCGCCCGTTGGACAGGTCGCCACCGGTGGGGTCGGTGAAGCGCATGACGAACTGGCGCATCCAGGATGCGGCGAAGATGGTGGGCAGCAGGTTGAGCAGGTATGCCACGAGCAGCAGGGCGGTCGTTCCCGCGACCAGCCGGACCACCCGGCCGAGCCCGTGGCGCAACACGAGCCAGAGCGCGCCGACGAGCACAGCGATCAGCGCGGTACGCGACTGGGACAACAGGAGGCTGACGGCGGCCGGCGCCATGCCGAGGAGCGTGACGGGCCGCCGGGACTGCCGGTGGACGGCCCAGCCCAGCGGGATCGTCAGGGCGCACACGATGCCGAGCATGTTCGGGTTGTTGTAGAGGCCCTGGAACCGGGTGACGCTCGAGGTCGCCGCGACGAGCGTGCCGTCGACGAACCCGATGCCGAGGCTGACCACGATGGACGCGGTGAGGACCAGGTAGACCACGCGCAGGTCGGCCATCATGACCGCACGATCGGGCCACCGACGCCGGACGAGTACGTGCACCAGGGCGGCCAGGAGCAGCAGCGCGACGCCCCGCTGGAGGGTCTCCATCGGAACCACCGACCAGGCGAAGCTCACCGTGGCGAGACCGGCCATCACCCAGAGCGCTCCGACGAACACGCTGGTCCAGGCATCGCTGCGGGCCGGCGTCCGGACCGGGAGGCAGAGGCCCCAGAGGACCAGGCCGCTGACCGCCGCGTACCGAGGGTAGAAGCTGGCCTCGACGAGCGCCGGCACGTTGGACGAGGCGCACACCAGCAGCCCGATGGTCAGGGTCAGCATCCACCGCCATCCGTCGACCCGCCGGCTGAAGGCGAGCAGCAGCACCAGCGCGACCAACCCGGCCGCGACAAGCGGGGCGGTGATGGCGGTGATGGTGGTGACCACCACCAGACACGTCGCGACGACGAGCAGGCCCAGTTGGCCCATCCGGTTTCCCACGTGATGTCCTTTGAAGTCCGGCCGCCGGCGTTGCCCGCGGTCGTTGGGTGGACCGCCCTCAGCGAGGCAGGTCCTGTAGACCCGGTTGGGCCGTTTCGTCAGCCCAGCGGGCCCTGGCGGCGTGCATCGCCCGGATCATGTCCGGCCAGTGCGGCGGCCGGTATCCGGTGGCCTTGGCGAGGGCGTCCGCGTTCATCGACCGGTCGCAGGTGAACTCGTCGTCCGCGACGATGTCACCGGGCCACCCGTACACCTCGGCGATCAGGCGGAGCAGGTCGTACTTGGAGATCGGTTCGGCGGCGACGTGGTAGAGCCCGGCCAGCTCCGTCCGGGGCAGGATCACCGTTCGGAGCAGTCGGGCGAACTCGACGGTCGTCACGCCGCTGTAGATGGCCCTCGTGAAACCGCGTACCTGACCTCGCTGGGAGAGGAACCAGTCCACGAGGGAGCGGTTCGTGACCAGCTCGTGCCCGATGATCGAGGTGCGGAGGGTGAGCGCGCAGACCCCGCGCGCCTCACCCAGCAGCTTCGACCGCCCGTACAGGTCCGGCGGGTCCGGCAGGTCGTCCTCGACGTAGCCACCCCGCCGGCCGGAGAAGACACAGTCGGTGCTGACGTGGATCAGGCGACTGCCGAGGTGCCCGCAGGCCTCGGCGAGCAGATGGGGAAAGAGCGCGTTGAGGGTGACCGTCTGCACCGCGTCCTGCAGGTCCGGGCGTTGCTTGATCACACCCACGCAGTTGACGACGACGTCCGGCCGCAGGTCGTCGACGATCTGCCGGACCTCGTCGAAGTGGGTCGCGTCGACGGCCGGGGTGATCCGGCCGAGCAGGCGCGGCGGGTACCACTCCGCGCGGTCCTCGATGCTCCGGGCGACGCCGTGGACGTCGAGGTCCGCATCGTCGCTCAGTTCCCGCAGGACAGCGTGGCCGAGCATGCCGGTCACGCCGACGACGAGGACCCGTCGCGTCGGGCGCGGCTCGTCCTCGCCCGGGCCGCTGCGGCGGCGGGGGACGAACTCCGGTCGCCGGCCACCGGTGCCGGTGTTCATGCCGTTACGACCGCCGCCGCGGCCTCGACCTGCGCCCGTACCTCGGGCAGCGTCAGCAGCAGCGCCTCGATCTCCGGTACGGACAGCCGCCGGGCGTTGTGCGAGTGGAAGTCGGCCATGTTGCCGCTCTCGACGTCGCCCTCCTCGAAGTAGAGGGAGTAGTTGAGGTCACGACTGTCCACCGGCACCCGAAGGAACTCGCCGAGATCCTCGACGTGGGCGAGTTCCTCGCGGCTGGCCAGCGTTTCGTACAGCTTCTCCCCGTGCCGGATGCCGAGCACGTTGAACTTCGCCGGGACGCGGAACAGGTTGCACAACGCGGTGGCCAGATCGCCGATGGTGCAGGCGTCGGCCTTGCGGATGAAGACGTCGCCGGGCTGGCCGTACCGGAAGGCGTGCTCCACCAGGTCGACCGACTGCGGCAGGGACATCAGGAACCGGGTCATCGACGGCTCGGTGACCGTCGGCAGGCCGCCGCGCAGGATCTGGTCGATGAACAGCGGGATCACCGATCCGCGCGAGTACATGACGTTGCCGTAGCGCACGCAGCAGACCCGGGTGCGCGCCTGGGGATTGTTGCGGGAGTGCGCCTGCGCGACCTTCTCCATGAGCGCCTTGGTCATGCCCATCGCGTTTACCGGATAGACGGCCTTGTCGGTGCTCAACAGCACCAGCGCCTCGACGCCGACGCGTTCACAGGCGTCCACCACGTTCGCGCTGCCGAGCACATTGGTGCGCACGGCCTCCAGTGGGAAGAACTCGCACGAGGGGACCTGCTTCAGGGCTGCGGCGTGAAAGACGAACTCCATTCCCCGCGCGGCCTTGAGCACACTGTCGTAGTCGCGGACGTCACCGACGTAGTAGCGGACCCGATCGTCGCCGAGGCGGTGCCGCATCGCGTCCTGCTTCGACTCGTCCCGGCTGAGTACGCGCACCTCGGCGGCCCCGGCGTCGAGCAGTCGGGAGACCATCGTCTGACCGAAGGATCCCGTGCCACCGGTAATCAGGAACCGCCGGTCCGAAAGCGAGGAAACCACATCTTCTCCTGCCTGTTTCCCGAAGGCCATCCTCGGGATTCGGATTCTCGTCGAACGCGACCCTACGCTTGCCCGGAAGGTGTCGTGACCGCTTCCGCCAAAAGCAATTCGAGTCGCATTCACCTTCAATCGAGGCGACAAATACGCGAGCAGGACTCGGCGCGCAGAAGTGGTCGTCCGGCTCCATTGTCGACGCGCCGGAGCGCCCTATCGTGAAAGTCGGAAGTGGTGCTCGAAATGGTGGTATGCGTTGTCCATGGCAAAAGTTGCTCTCCATGCGGCACACACGCGCGTCGGCACCTCCGGCCCGACGACCGGTCGGGAGACGCCTCGGGACGGCACCACGGCGCGGCGACCGTACGATCGCTGGAAGCGGCTTCTCGACGTCATCGGCGCTCTCCTCGTCCTGTCGCTCGGCGCCCCCGTACTGGCCGTGGTGGCCCTGGTGGTGCTTGTGGCGCACGGGCGGCCGGTCCTGTTCCGGCACACCCGCCCGGGGCTGCACGGCGAGCTGTTCGAGGTGGTCAAGTTCCGGACCATGCGCCACCCCGATCCGGATCGAGGGCTGGTGAGCGACGCGGATCGTCTGACCCGGGTGGGCCGCTGGCTGCGGGCCAGCAGCCTCGACGAGCTGCCGGAGTTCTGGAACGTGCTGCGGGGCGAGATGAGCGTGGTCGGTCCCCGCCCGCACCTCGTGCGCTACCTCAGCCTCTACAACCCGGAACAGGCCCGACGGCACGACGTGCGACCGGGCATCACCGGGCTGGCCCAGGTGCGTGGCCGCAACGCGCTGGACTGGGACGCGAAGTTCACCTACGACGTCGAGTACGTCGACCGCCGCTCCTTCCTGCTGGACCTGCGGATCGTCCTGGCCACGATCTGGGTGGTGCTCAGTCGGCAGGGCATCTCCGCGCCGGGCGCGGCCACCTGGCACGAGTTCACCGGTAACCCACCCGCGCAGGCGACCGTCGACCACGACTCCGCCCACCGGCGATGAACCGGGTCCTGCTCCTGGGGGCCGGTGGATTCCTCGGCCGGCACATCCGGACGGCGCTGGCCGCCCACGCCACCGTCCGGTCGATCACCCGGGCCGAGTGTGACCTGGTCCGGGTCGAACTGCGCGACCTGACCGCGCTCATCGCCCGGGAGCGACCGGACACGGTGGTGACGGCGGCCGGACGCATCGTCGGCTCCGGCCACGACTTCGTGCAGGCGCACGTGGTGGCGACCGCGAAGCTGATCGAAGCGGTGGCCGCCGCGGCCCCCGGAGCCCGCCTGATCCGGATCGGCTCGGCCGCCGAGTACGGAACCGTGCCGCACGGCCTCGCCGTCAGTGAGGAGTACCAGGGCACACCCGTCAGCGAGTACGGGCTCAGCCACCTGGCCGCCACGCGGTTGGCGGAGCTGGCCGGCGGGGCGGGCCGACTCGACACGATGGTGTTGCGCATCTTCAACCCGGTCGGGCCCGGGATGCCGGCGGGCAACGTGCTCACTCGGGTGACCGCGATGGTGAGGTCGGCGGTCGCCACCGGATCGGAGGACATCGCCGTGGGGCTGCACGACACGTACCGGGACTTCGTCGACGTCCGGGACGTCGCCTCGGCGGTCCTCGCCGCGGCGAGCTGCCGCCCGGGGCCCGCCCGGGTCTTCAACGTGGGCAGCGGTAAGGCGGTGGCGACGCGCGACGTCGTCCGATTGCTGGCAGAGGTGTCCGGCTTCACCGGTGACATCCGGGACGGCAGCTTCGCGCCGGACGCCGATCGCTCAGCCGCCGTGCCGTGGATGTGCGCCGACATCGAGCGCGCGAACCGGGTGCTCGGGTGGACGCCCGCACACGATCTCGGTGATTCGCTGGCAACACTGTGGCAGGCCGAATGCGACCAGCCCGCCCGTCCGGTCGCCGGCTCGGCAGCGAGGTGAAACCCATGCGGATCGGCATGCTCAGCCAGTGGTTCGACCCGGAGCCGGGCGCGGCCGCGCTCCCCGGGATGCTCGCCCGGGCTCTCGTCCGCCGAGGACACGAGGTTCAGGTCCTCACCGGGTTCCCCAACTACCCGACCGGCGAGTTGGCGCCCGGCTACCGGATGACCCGTCGGCTCGACGAGGTCGACGGGACGACCCGGATCCGCCGGGTGGCCCTCTATCCCAGCCATGACCGCTCGGCGCTGCGTCGGCTGGCGAACTACGGCTCCTTCGCCGCCTCGGCGCTGGTGTCCGGCACGTCGGCGCTGCGCGGCGTGGACGCCCTCTGGGTCGGTAACTCGCCGATCAGCGTCGCCCTGCCGATGTGGTTCACCCGGTACGTCCAGCGGGTGCCGGTGCTGCTGCACGTGCTGGACCTGTGGCCCGACAGCGCGGTGGCCAGCGGCTTCATCGGCACCGACCGGGTGTCCCGGGTGATCGAGCGGGGGATGACCAGCTGGTGCGGTGGGATGTACCGCAGCGCCGGCCGGGTCGCCTACGTCTCGCCCAGCGCCGCCGACCTGCTCGCCAGCCGAGGCGTGCCCCGGGAGAAGCTCGTCCACATTCCGGTGTGGGCCGACGAGACGTCGCAGACGGGCGTCGCGGACCTGCGCGCCGAGTTCGGGCTCCGCGAGGACCAGGTGGTGCTGGTGTACGCCGGCACGCTCGGTGAGGCGCAGGGGCTCGACTCGCTCATCGACGCCTGCGCCCGGATCAACGATCCGCGCCTGGTCTGCCTGATCGCCGGCTCCGGCACCACCGAGGAGCGGCTGCGCCGTCGGGCCGAGGAGCTGAACGCGACACACGTGCGGTTCCTCGGGCGGCTGCCCCGGGAGCGGATGCCCGCGTTGATGGCCACCGGTGACGCGCACTACGTGAGCCTGCGACCCGGCGGCATGTCGGCGTACACGATGCCCAGCAAGGTGCAGGCCACCCTAGCTTCCGGGCGGGCCCTGCTGGTCGCCGCGGAGGGGGACGCCGCCGCCGTCGCACACGAGAGCGGCGCGGGCATCACCGCCCGACCCGGTGACCCCGACTCGATCGCCGACGCTCTACGGGAACTCTGCGGCCTGGGCCGGGAGAAGCTCGAGCTGCTCGGTCAGGCCGGCCGGGCGCACTACGACCGGATCTTCTCCGTCGCCGCCGGGGCCGAGCGGGTCGAGCAGGCGCTGTGCGAGGCGGTGGAGAGCCACCGACGGCGCTGACCAGGTGCAGCACGTCTCAGAGTGGGCAGCTCGTCCAGACTGGTGGCGCGCGCCCACCGCCCGAGCGGGGTGAGCCGATCGCGGTCTCCGACCAGGCCGAGGCTCCCGTTGTGGCCTCGGCCTTGTGCAGCTCCCGGCCTCGACGGGGCGAGCTGTAGAGTCGCGACGGCCGGTCGGGCGAGGGAAGCACCGGCCGGACCGGCGAGGGGATGGCGCGTGCTGCACCTGAGGGTGATCACCCCGGAGAGCAGGACGACGGAGGTCGTCGACCTGCTCTCCGCAGAGGCAGGAGTGACTCACCTCGCCGTGCTGCCGGGTGCCGCCCGGCAACCGCCGGGTGATCTCATCCTCTGCGACGTGGTGCGGGAGAGCGCGGACCGCGTGCTGCGGGAGTTGCGGCGACTCGGCGTGGACACCAGCGGCGGCATCGCGGCCGAGGACATCGAGCTGACCATCTCCGCGGCGGCCGACCGGGCGGCGGACCGGGCGCCGGGCAGTGGCGCGGACGCGGTGGTCTGGGACGAGATCGCCGCGAAGACCGGTGAGCAGACGGAACTGTCCGGCACGTACCTCGTACTGATCGTGGTGGCCACCATGATCGCCGGCATCGGGGTGCTGCTGGACCAGCCGATTCTCATCGTCGGGGCGATGGTCGTCGGTCCGGAGTTCGGCCCCCTCGCCGCGCTGTGCGTGGCGTTGCTGCGCCGCCGGCTCGGGGTGATCGGCCGCTCGGTGCAGGCTCTCGTGGTCGGCTTCGTGGCGGCCATGGTGGCGACCGTGCTGAGCACCTGGGCGCTGACCGCCGCCGGCCTGGTCAGTCGGGAGATGCTGCTCGCCGAACGCCCACTCACCGACTTCATCTGGCGGCCGGACGCGCTGTCCTGGGTGGTCGGTCTCCTCGCCGGCGTGGCCGGGATGCTCTCGTTGACGTCGAAGAAGTCCGGCAGCCTGGTCGGGGTGCTGATCTCGGTGACGACGGTCCCGGCCGCGGCGAACGTGGCGGTGGCTGCCGCCTACGGAGTATGGGACGAAGCGGGCGGCTCGGCACTCCAACTGGTGATCAACCTGGGTGCGATCGTCCTGGCCGGACTGCTCACCCTCGTGGTGCAGCAGGTCTGGTGGTGGGGTCTGGCTCGCCGGTCCCGTCGTCCAGCAACCGGGTGAGCAGCGTCCGCAACGGGATCGACTCGCCGTCGCGTCCACCGGACCCGACCACCAACGGCGCCGGGCTGGGTTCCGGGTCGGCGCCGAACAGCCGGGCCCGCAGACCTCCGGGCACGGTCAGCAGGTGGAACCGGCCGGCCACGTCCACCGCCCGGGTCTCGGCCCGGTCGACGTACCAGCCGTTCAGCCTGGTCCGGTAGCGCCCGCGCCCGTCGTAGCCCCGGGCGACCAGCCGGGTGGTGCGCAGCCCTCGCCGGGTCGCCTCGGCCACGAACCAGGCCACCAGCTTCGCCGCCTCGGCCTGCTCGGCGGCCCGCCGCCGCGCGTCCGCGTCGGCATGCGCCCGCACCGCCTGCTGTTGCTGCTCCCGCCACGTCCGGCCGTCCGGCTCACTCACGACGCCGACGGTACGCACGGGGCTCAGTCGAGCGGCCCGCAGGGTGCCCCGGCCATCACCCCGTTGGTCTCGACGTAGTACGACAGCGCGTTGATCGCCTGCTATAGCCCCGCCCCGCCCGCCCCGCCCCGCCCGCCCGCCCCACCCCGTCCCGCCCTGCCTGCGTCGATCTTGCAGTTTCGGTCGTCGAAAGGCCTGGAATGCCGCCTATGCCGGCACAGAAAGTGCAAGATCGCGGCCAGGCCCGGTCGATCATGGAGTTGTGGTGCCCGGCTCGGCGTTTATGCGGGTGATTTGTCACCCACCGCAACTCCATGATCGACGGGGCGGCGCGGGGTTGAGGTGCTGAGCGGGTTAGGCCAGGCCGGCGCGGCGCAGGGCTTCGGCCATCGCGTCGTTGGCCGGCGCCGGTGCGCCCTGCCGCTGCTGCCCGCCGCGACCACCCTGCCCGCCGCCACGACCGCCCTGGCCTTCGCGACCACCCTGCCCGCCGCCACGACCGCCCTGGCCTTCGCGACCGCCCTGCCCGCCGCCACGACCGCCCTGGCCTTCGCGACCGCCCTGCCCGCCGCCACGACCGCCCTGGCCTTCGCGACCGCCCTGCCCGCCACCACGACCGCCCTGGCCTTCGCGACCACCCTGCCCGCCGCCGCGACTGCCCTGGCCGCCGCGACTGTCCTGCCCGCCGCGACCCTGCTGTCCGCCGCCGCTACCGGCCTGGCCTCCGCGACCGCCCTGCGGTCCGCGCTGCGCCGGGCCGCCACGCCCCTCCTGGCTCGTCCGACCACCGGCGGCCGGCTCGTCCTCCAGGCGCAGGGTCAGTGAGATGCGCTTTCGGGGTACGTCCACGTCGAGCACCCGAACCTTGACCACGTCGCCGGACTTCACCACCTCGCGGGGGTCCTTCACGAACGTCCGGGACATCGCCGAGACGTGCACCAGGCCGTCCTGGTGCACCCCGACGTCCACGAACGCGCCGAAGGCGGCCACGTTGGTCACGACGCCCTCCAGCACCATGCCCGGCGTCAGGTCGCCGATCTTCTCCACGCCCTCGACGAAGGTGGCGGTACGGAACTCCGGCCGGGGGTCACGGCCCGGCTTCTCCAGCTCGGCGAGGATGTCGGTGACGGTCGGCAGGCCGAAACGGTCGTCGACGAAGTCGGTGGCCCGCAGCCCGCGCAGGATCGCGCTCCGGCCGATCACCGCGCGCAGGTCCTGCCCGGTGCTGGCGAGGATGCGCCGCACCACCGGGTACGCCTCGGGGTGCACGCTGGAGGAGTCCAGCGGGTCGTCGCCGCCGGGGATCCGCAGGAAGCCCGCGCACTGCTCGAACGCCTTCGGCCCGAGGCGGGCCACCTTCTTCAGCTCGGTCCGTGACCGGAACGGCCCGTTGGCGTCCCGGTGCAGCACGATGTTCTCGGCCAGCCCGGCCCCGATCCCGGAGACCCGGGTCAGCAGCGGCGCGGACGCGGTGTTGACGTCCACCCCGACCGCGTTGACGCAGTCCTCCACGACGGCGTCCAGTGACCGGGAGAGCTTCACCTCGGACAGGTCGTGCTGGTACTGGCCGACCCCGATCGAGCGCGGGTCGATCTTGACCAGCTCGGCGAGCGGGTCCTGGAGACGACGGGCGATGGAGACCGCGCCGCGCAGCGACACGTCCATCCCGGGCAGTTCCTGCGAGGCGTACGCGGAGGCGGAGTAGACCGACGCGCCGGCCTCGGAGACCATCACCTTGGTCAGGTTGAGCTGCGGGTGCCGCTTGATCAGGTCACCGGCCAGCTTGTCGGTCTCGCGCGAGGCGGTGCCGTTGCCGATCGCGATCAGCTCCACGTCGTGCGCGCCGGCCAGCCGGGCCAGGGTCTCGATCGACGCGTCCCACTGTCGGCGTGGCTCGTGCGGATAGATCGTGTCGGTGGCGAGGACCTTGCCGGTGGCGTCGACCACGGCCACCTTCACGCCGGTCCGCAGGCCCGGGTCCAGGCCCATCGTCGGCCGGGTGCCGGCCGGCGCGGCGAGCAGCAGGTCGCGCAGGTTGGTGGCGAAGACCCGTACGGCCTCCTCCTCGGCGGCCTGCCACAGCCGCATCCGCAGGTCGGCCCCGAGGTGGATGAGGATGCGCGTACGCCAGGCCCAGCGGACCGTGTCGGTCAACCACCGGTCCGCGGGACGCCCGGCGTCGGACACGCCGAACCGGCCGGCGATCATCGCTTCGTACCGGGTCGGACCGGTCGGTACGGCGTCGGCCTCGCCGGCCTCCTCCGACTCCATGGTCAGGTCGAGCACGCCCTCCTTCTCGCCCCGGAACATCGCCAGGATGCGGTGCGAGGGCAGCTTCGGGTACGGCTCGGAGAAGTCGAAGTAGTCGGCGAACTTCGCGCCGGCCGTCTCCTGACCGTCGCGTACCCGGGAGGCCAGCCGGCCCCGCGACCACATCTGCTCGCGCAGCGTGCCGATCAGGTCGGCGTCCTCGGCGAAGGTCTCGATGAGGATCGCCCGCGCGCCCTCCAGCGCGGCGGCGGCGTCGGCGACACCCCGGTCCGCGTCGACGTACCCGGCGGCCGTCGCCCGAGGGTCCTGGCCGGGGTCGGCCAGCAGCGTCTCGGCCAGCGGCGCGAGGCCGGCCTCGCGGGCGATCTGCGCCCGGGTCCGCCGCTTCGGCTTGTACGGCAGGTAGATGTCCTCCAGCCGCGACTTCGAGTCGGCGGCCATGATCTGTGCTTCCAGCGCCTCGTCCAGCTTGCCCTGGCCGCGGATCGACTCCAGCACGGCGGCCCGCCGCTCGTCCAGCTCCCGCAGGTAGCGCAGCCGCTCCTCCAGGGTGCGCAGCTGGGTGTCGTCGAGCAGGCCGGTGGCCTCCTTGCGGTAGCGGGCGATGAACGGCACGGTGGCGCCGCCGTCGAGCAGCTCCACGGCCGCCCGCACCTGACGCTCGGCCACGCCGAGCTCGTCGGCGATCCGCTGATGAACAGACTGGGTCACGATCTCGATCCGCCTTCGACTCGATCCGCCCTCAAAGAGCGGGTACGGCCTGCATTCTGCCGGGCGGCCCCGGCCGCTGTCGCCGCGCCCGGCCCGGCCCGGCCCGGCCCGGCCCGGCGCGGCGCGGCGCGGCGCGACGGACCGTATCGCCCGGCACGGCGCGGCGCGGCGGACCGTATCGCCGCGCCCGACCGGGGCGGGGCACCGTATCGCCGCGCCCGACCGGGTGCGGCGGACCGCACCGGCTGGGTGACCGGCGGCGGTGCCGTCCGGCCTGCGCTAGCGTGGCGATCATGGAATCACCTGCGGAGCCGCGCGCCCGACGGCTCTTCGGCGGCAGCGCCCGGGCCCTCGGCGACCTCACAGCCAACCCGTTCCGCGCCGACCGGGACCGGATCGTCGGCTCGCCGTTCTTCGCCCGGCTCGGCGGGGTCACCCAGGTGATCAGCCCGGTCGGCTCCGGGTTGCTGGTGCACAACCGGCTCACCCACAGCCTCAAGGTCGCCCAGGTGGCCCGTGCCATCGCCGAGCGGTTGACGGCCGACGACAGATGGCGTGATCTGCTGGACAAACTCGGCGGCTGTGACCCTGACGTGGTGGAGGCCGCCGCGCTCGCGCACGACCTCGGCCACCCGCCGTTCGGCCACCTGGGGGAGCGGGTGCTCGACCGGCTGGCCCGCCAGCGTCTGGGCCTCGCCGACGGCTTCGAGGGCAACGCGCAGTCGTACCGGATCGTCACGAGCACCGAGATCCGGGGCGCCGCCACCACCGGGTTGGACCTGACCGCCGCTGTCCGCGCGGCGATGCTGAAGTACCCGTGGACGCGGCTGGACTACCCCGACCCCCACCCGCGCCTGCTGGACCCGTCACCGCGGGGCGCCACGCCGCCGCCGGACGACCCGGAGAGCGGCTCGTTGAAGTTCGGGGCGTACCGCACCGAGCTGGACGACCTGCGGCAGGCCCGGGAGCCGTTCGTCGGCCGCATTCCGGACTGGCAGCAGACCGTCGAGGCGTCCGTGATGGACACCGCCGACGACATCGCGTACGCCATCCACGACGTGGAGGACTTCTACCGGGTCGGGGTGCTCCAGCAGGGCGCGGTGTCCGCCGAGCTGATGGCCTGGCAGCGCGAGAGCGGGCACTTCCGGGCGATAACCGATGCGGCGCTGGCCACCTCGGCCCGGCGACCCGGCGCCGCCATCGAACGGCTGCGCCGGCAACTGCACCGCAAGGACGCCTGGGTCGCGGACGACGACGCGTTCGCCGCCGCCGTCGAGCACGTCCGCGAGGAGTTGGTGGACGGGCTGCTCGCGCTGCCGTTCGACGGCTCGATCGAGGCGGAGCAGTACGTGGCGCGGTTCTCCGCCCGCTGGTCCACCCGCTTCGTCGAGGCCGTCACCGTCACCGACCAGCCGTCGGTGCGCTCCGGGCACGTGCTGCTCGGCTGCGCGCAGTGGCACGAGGTGCAGGTGCTCAAGTTCGTCCACCACCGGTTCGTGCTGGCCCGCCCCGACCTGGCCCTGCACCAGCGTGGTCAGGCAAGACTCCTGGGCACCCTGGTGGAGGCGCTGTGGGATTGGCTGCTCGACCCGGAGGAGGAGTCCCGCCTACCCCGCCGGCTGCACGACCTGGTCGAGCTGGCCGAGGCCGAGCTGCACCCGCGTACGCCGCACCGGATCGGCCGCGCCCGGGGACGCGCGATCGTGGACTTCGTCGCGCAGCTCACCGACGGCCAGGCGGTCGCCATGCTGGACGCGCTCTCCGGTCGCTCCGGCGCGCTCTGGACCGACGCCTTCGTGCTCTAGGCGACGGACTGCCACCAGCCGTCGACCGCCGGTGGGTCGTCGACTACCACGCGCTCGCCGGGGCGGGGTACGGCGAGCCGCACGTCCCGGGCCTTCGCCTCGGCCCACAGCCGGTTCACCGGCTCCGACCAGTCGTGCAGGGCCAGGTTGAACGTCGCCCAGTGCACCGGGATGAACAGCCCGCCGCGCAGGTCGAGGTGGGCGTCGACCGCCTCCTCCGGGAACATGTGGATCGTCGGCCAGGCCCGGTCGTACGCGCCGATCTGCATCAGCGTGACGTCGAAGGGCCCGTGCTCGGCGCCGATGGCCGCGTACCCGGCGAAGTAGCCGGAGTCGCCGGTGTAGAAGACCTTGCGCCGTGCCCCGGCGACCACCCAGGAGCTCCAGAGCGTGCCGTCGCGGCGCAGGCCCCGGCCGGAGAAGTGCTGGGCGGCGGTGGCGGTGATCTCCAACCCGTCGACCCGGTGCGACTCGGACCAGTCCAGCTCGATGATCCGCTCGGCGGGCACCCCCCAGCGGTCCAGGTGGGCGCCCACTCCGAGCGGCACCACGAACGGCGCCGACTGCCCGGCGACCAGCGCCCGCACGGTGGGCATGTCCAGGTGGTCGTAGTGGTCGTGGGAGATCAGGATGGCGTCGAGCGGGGGCAGCTCGTCGATGCCGACCGGCGGCTCGTGCAGGCGGCGCGGGCCGACCGCGCCGGACGGTGAGCAGCGGTCACTCCAGACCGGGTCGAGCAGGACCCGCCGGCCCTCGATCTCGATGAGCGCCGAGGCATGGCCGTACCAGACGATGTTCAGCTCGTCGGCGGTGTCGGCGGCCGGCGACGCGCCGGGCCGCAGCAGCGGCACGGGCGCGGTGGGGCGGCGCTTCTGCTTGCCGAAGATCAGTTCCCGGACCAGGTTACGACCCGGTTCGGCGGCGACCATCGTGCGGACGTCGGCCTGGTTGTGGAACGTGCCGTCACGGAACTGCGGCGAGCGGGCCGCCCGCTCGGCCCGGGCTCCGGCGAGCCGGCCGCCGAGCGCCGCCGGCACGTCCCGGGCCACCCAGGCCAGGCCGGCCAGCGCGGCCAGTCCGGCCGGGCCGCCCATCCGTCGCGCGAGCGACCGTTGCCCGTCGGTGCGTTTCGCTGGTGCCATCGCCCGTCCCTCCGCCGTGTCCCGCACTACACGGTAGTCACCTCACGAGGTCCGTGCCCCGGCGGTCGCCCGCCCCGGGCCGGGCGCCGCCGAGGCGACCGGCCCGAGGCGCATCTCAGCCGCCGTTGCTGGGTCGCTGGACGGTCGTCCGGTACGCGGTGCCCGCGCCCCCGAGGCGGTCCACCGCGGCGAGGAACTTCGGACCCATGGCGGCCCGGGCCCGCACCGCCGGATGGGTCGCGCCGAAGTTGTCCGGGTCGGCCTGCCCATCGGCGAAGAGCGCGTAGGTGAGCACCGCCGCGCCCGACCGGTCGAAGATCACACCGGCCTCGTGCCGGGCGTCGGCGAACCAGCCGGCCTTCGTGGCGATGCGGGCCCGATCGTCGGAGGACATGGTGCGACGGATCCCGTCGGTGAAGGCCACCGGGGAGCGCAGCAGCCCGAGCAGGTGCGTTGTCGAGGCCGGCGAGAGCAGCGTGCCGCCGACCAGGGCCCGCAGCAGGTCGTGCGTCTCCCGGGGAGTGCTGGTGCCGAGGAAGAACCGGTTCGGGTTGGCGACCGGCTCGACCTGGGTGTTCGGGAAGCCCTTGGCGACCAGGATCGAGTTGATCTCGGCGGCCGGGGCGACCAGCCCGCACAGTCGTACGGCGGTGTCGTCCGAGACGGTCAGCAGGTTCGCCAGCACGTGCCCCAGCGTCACGCTGCTCGGGTACGCGCCGTCCAGGCTGAAGATGCCGTCACCACCGGGCACCACGATCGCCTCGGTCACCTCGACCCGCTGGTCCAGCGTCAGCAGTCCACGGTCGACCTTGTCCAACACTGCCGTGGCGACCGCGATCTTGTTGACGCTGTACGCCTCGATCGTCCGGTCCGCGTCCGCCGCCACCGCGACGACCGGCGTGCCCGCCGGATCGGCCACGCTGACGTACCCCTGCCAGTTGCCGCCGGCCTCGGCGCGGTGGCGGCCGAAGACGGTGGCGACCCGCCGGGCCGCCTGTGCGGGGGTGGTCGGTGTCGCCTCGGCGGCGCTGGCCGGAGTGGTCGCGGCGAGCACCGTACCGGCGGTGGCCACCGTACCCAGTCCGAGGGCGGTCCTGCGGTTCAGTCGGATGGTCAATCGTCTCTCCCGTCGTGGGGCGCCGGAGCGCCTGCCGGCCCCCCACGCTAGGCGAGTTGATCTATTCATGATGCCCCCGGAGAGAGTCCCGAACGGTCCCGAACAGTCTTACCCGGGCCGTCGGCGCAGCGCGGCGGCGATCGCGCCGGCCGCCGTCCCACGGAGCTGTGCCGCTGGCCCGGACACCGCCCGGGCGAGCTGCCGCAGGTCGGGCAGGTGACCGCCACGGACCGCCTCGCCCGCCGGGTTCGGCGCGAAGACCGAGCCGTCGTGCGCCGCGACCGGCCGTCCACTGAGGCCGGCGAGCCGCATCAACGGGCCGACGAGGACGTCGTAGACGCCGGGCAGCAGCGTGAAGCCGGCGCGCAGCAGGACGTTCAGCCGCCCCACCGACACCTCCCGACGCGGACTGTCCACACAGTCGACGATGGCCCGGGCCACCCGCTGCGGCCCCGCCACCGGCGGTGGAGGGCGGCCGACGCGACCCAGATAGTTGGCCGCCTGCTGGTAGACGGGTGTGTCCACACTGCCCGGGTTGACCAGGCACAGTCGGATTCCCGGGCTGTCCCGCAGCTCCTGCTGGAGCGTCCGGGCCAGCCCCTGCAAACCCCACTTGCTGGTCACGTACGCGCTCATGTACGGCGCGGTGATGTGCCCGAGCACCGAACCGGTGAGGATCAACGTCCCGGCGCCGGTGGCCCGGAAGTGCCGCAGCGCCACCCGGGCCGCGCCGGCGGCGGCCAGCAGGTCCGTCCGCACCACCTGGTCGAACACCCGCTCCGGCAGCTCGTCGAAGCGCCCGTAGGCCATCACCGCCGCCGTGTGCACCCAGACGTCGATGCGGCCGAACCGTTCGATCGCCGCCTCCGCCAGCGCCTCCAGCGCGCCCGCCTCGGTGACGTCGGTCGCCACGGTCAGCACCTCGACGTCCGCGCACTCCTCGCGTACCTCGGCGAGGGTCTGCGGCGCGCGGGCCGCGAGGACCAGGCGGTCGCCGCGCTCGGCGAACGCCCGGGCCGTCGCCCGACCGATCCCGCTGGTCGCGCCCGCGACCACCACCACCCGACTCACGGAGCAGCCTTGGCTCGTGACTGCGGGGCTCGCAACCCCGGCTCACTCCTCGCACTCACGGCTCGAGGACCACCTTGATGCAGCCGTCCTCCTTCTTCTGGAACATCTCGTACGCGCGCGGCGCGTCGCTCAGCGGCAGCCGGTGGGTACGCAGATCCTCCACCCCCAACGGGTCGTCGTCGCCGGAGAGCAGCGGCATGATCTCGTCGACCCAGCGGCGCACGTGGCACTGCCCCATCCGCAGTTGGACGCCCCGGTCGAACATCTCCATCATCGGCATCGAGTCGGCCTCGCCGCCGTACACCCCGGAGAGCGAGACGGTGCCGCCGCGCCGGACCCCCTTGAGCGCGGCGTGCAGGACGGCGAGCCGGTCGATGGCGACCCGGTCCGTCAGCGTCTGGGCGAGCTTGTCCGGCAGCAGTCCGACGGCCGCGTGGGCGAGCTTGCCGACCGGCGAGCCGTGCGCCTCCATGCCGACCGCGTCGATGACCGCGTCCGGACCGCGCCCGTCGACCAGGTCGATCAGCGCGCCCGGCACGTCGGACAACTCGCGTACGTCGAGCACCTCGATGCCGTGCCGGCGAGCCAGCTCCAGCCGCTCGGGCACCAGGTCCAGTCCGATCACCCGTCCGGCGCCGAGGTGGCGGCCGATGCGGGCGCAGAACTGGCCGACCGGGCCCAGCCCGAAGACGGCGAGCGTGCCGCCGGGCGGGGTGTCCGCGTACTTCACCGCCTGCCAGGCGGTGGGCAGGATGTCGGAGAGGTACAGGTAGCGCTCGTCCGCGCCGGTCTGCGGGATCTTGATCGGCCCGAAGTGGGCCTGCGGAACGCGCAGGTACTCGGCCTGGCCGCCGGGCACCGATCCGTAGAGGGACGTGTAGCCGAACAGCGCCGCGCCCTTGCCCTCGCTGGTCACCTGGGTCGTCTCGCACTGGGCGTAGAGCTGGCGTCGGCACATCCAGCAGTCGCCGCAGGAGATGTTGAACGGCACCACCACCCGGTCGCCGGGCTTCAGGCCGGTCACCTCCGGGCCGACCTCCTCGACGATCCCCATCGGCTCGTGTCCCAGGATGTCCCCGGGCTTCAGGTACGGCCCCAGCACCTCGTACAGGTGCAGATCCGAGCCGCAGATCGCCGTCGATGTGATCTTGACGATCGCGTCGGTCGGCTCCTCGATTCGAGGGTCGGGCACCTCCTCGACCCGTACGTCCCGCTTGCCCTGCCAGGTCAACGCCTTCATGTCCGGCTGCCCTCCCTCGGTCCTACCCTGACTGCTACCCGGGGAGGGGGAGTTGAACCGGCGCTCCGGCCCTTGTCGGTGGTTGCGGTTGGGGCTGGGGGCGACCGTGCCCGGCTCCGGGCGGTCAGGCTTGATCCCTGCGCCGGGCACGGCCGCCCCCAGCCCCGCGCTGGTCGCCGTCCGCGCGATCGACGTGGCGTGGCCGTTCGTGGGTCGTGCGGGGTGGCCCTGTTGATCGACTCCATTGCGCCGAGGTGGCGGTATCCCGGCGCCAGGACACCGCCACCTCGCCGATGTGGAGTGGATCTTGCCGGCGCGGGCCGGTCGCGCCAGGTCGGGCCGGTCGCGGGCCGGGGCCGGGTCAGTCGCGGGCCTGGTCGGGGCCGGGGGTAGGCCGGACTGGGCGGACCGCTGCGGGCGGTGTGGGCCCTCAACGACGGACCGCCGCGCCCGACGATCGGGGCGCGGCGGTCCGGGGGTTGCCTGGGCCGGAAGGATCAGGAGCCGGGGGTGTTGCCACCCTTGGTGGTGGCCGACAGGTAGTCGCGGTTGAGCCGGCCGATGGTGTTCAGCGGGATGCCCTTCGGGCAGGCCACCGTGCACTCACCGGCGTTGGTGCAGCCGCCGAAGCCCGCCTCGTCGTGCGCGTCGACCATGCCGATCACCCGGGTGTAGCGCTCCGGCTGGCCCTGGGGCAGCAACGAGAGCTGGGTGAGCTTGGCGGCGGTGAAGAGCATGCCGGAGCCGTTCGGGCAGGCCGCCACGCACGCGCCGCAGCCGATGCAGGCCGCCGACTCGAAGGCGGCGTCCGCGTTGGCCTTGGCGACCGGGGTGGAGTGTGCCTCGGGCGCGCTGCCGGTCGGGGCGGTGATGTAACCGCCGGCGGCGATGATCTTGTCGAAGGCGCTCCGGTTGACGACCAGGTCCTTGACGACCGGGAAGGCGCTGGCCCGCCACGGCTCGATGTCGATCGTGTCGCCGTCGGAGAACTGCCGCATGTGCAGCTGGCACGCCGTGGTGCCGCGCTGCGGTCCGTGCGCGTCACCGTTGATCATGAGGCCGCACATGCCGCAGATGCCCTCGCGGCAGTCGTGGTCGAACGCCACCGGGTCCTCGCCGGAGAGGATCAGCCGCTCATTGAGCACGTCGAGCATCTCCAGGAACGACATGTCCGGGGACACGTCGTCGACCGGGTAGGTCACCATCCGACCCTTGTCCTCAGGGCCCTTCTGGCGCCAGATGCGCAGGGTCAGGTTCACTTGTAGCTCCGCTGCGTGGGGTGGACGTATTCGAACTTCAGGTCTTCCTTGTGCAGCACCGAGGGCTCACCGGTGGCGGTGAACTCCCAGGCCGCCACGTACGCGAACTTCTCGTCGTCGCGCTGCGCCTCGCCGTCGGGGGTCTGGTGCTCGGCCCGGAAGTGACCGCCGCAGGACTCCTCGCGGTGCAGGGCGTCGATGCACATCAGCTCGGCCAGCTCGAAGAAGTCGGCCACCCGGCCGGCCTTCTCCAGCGACTGGTTCAGCTCCTCGCCGGTGCCGGACACCTTGACCCGCTGCCAGAACTGCTCGCGCAGGTCGCGGATCTCACCGATCGCCTTGCGCAGACCGGCCTCACTGCGCTCCATGCCGCAGTGCTCCCACATGATCTGGCCCAGCTCCCGGTGGAACGAGTCCACGGTCCGGTCGCCGTCGACCCCCAGCAGCCGCTGGATCCGGTCCTCGACGTCGGTACGCGCCTCGACCGCCGCCGGGTGGCTGGCGTCGACCTTCTCCAGGGGGCCCGAGGCCAGGTAGTTGGCGATGGTGGTGGGCAGGACGAAGTAACCGTCGGCGAGGCCCTGCATCAGCGCCGAGGCGCCGAGCCGGTTCGCGCCGTGGTCGGAGAAGTTCGCCTCGCCGATCACGAACAGGCCCGGGATGCTGGACTGGAGGTCGTAGTCGACCCAGAGCCCGCCCATCGTGTAGTGCACGGCGGGGTAGATCCGCATCGGCACCTCGTACGGGTCCTCGCCGGTGATCCGCTCGTACATCTCGAAGAGGTTGCCGTACTTGGCCTCGATGGCCTTGCGGCCCAGCCGGTCGATCGCGTCGGCGAAGTCGAGGTAGACGCCGAGCTTGGTCGGACCGACACCCCGGCCCTCGTCGCAGACGTTCTTGGCGGCGCGGGAGGCGATGTCGCGGGGGACCAGGTTGCCGAAGGACGGGTAGATCCGCTCCAGGTAGTAGTCCCGCTCGTCCTCGGGAATGTCCTTGGGGCTGCGGTCGTCGCCCTTGCGCTTGGGCACCCACACCCGGCCGTCGTTGCGCAGCGACTCGCTCATCAGGGTCAGCTTCGACTGGTGGTCGCCGGAGACCGGGATGCACGTCGGGTGGATCTGCGTGTAGCAGGGGTTGGCGAAGTACGCCCCCTTGCGGTGCGCCCGCCAGGTGGCGGTGACGTTGCAGCCCTTGGCGTTCGTGGAGAGGTAGAAGACGTTGCCGTAGCCGCCGGAGGCGAGCACGACCGCGTCGGCCATCTCGGTGCTGATCTCGCCGGTGACCAGGTCCCGGACGACGATGCCCCGGGCCTTGCCGTCGACGATGACCAGCTCCAGCATCTCGTGCCGGGCGTTCATCTCGACGTTGCCGAGGCCGATCTGCCGCTCCAGCGCCTGGTACGCGCCGAGCAGCAGCTGCTGGCCCGTCTGGCCCCGGGCGTAGAAGGTGCGCTGCACCTGCGCGCCGCCGAAGGAGCGGGTGTCCAGCAGGCCGCCGTACTCACGGGCGAACGGCACGCCCTGGGCGACGCACTGGTCGATGATGTTGACCGACACCTCGGCCAGGCGGTGCACGTTCGACTCCCGGGAGCGGAAGTCGCCGCCCTTGACGGTGTCGTAGAACAGCCGGTGCACGGAGTCGCCGTCGTTGCGGTAGTTCTTCGCGGCGTTGATGCCGCCCTGCGCCGCGATCGAGTGGGCCCGGCGCGGACTGTCCTGGTAGCAGTAGGACTTGACGTGGTAGCCCTGCTCGGCCAGCGTCGCGGCGGCGGAGCCGCCGGCCAGGCCGGTGCCGACCACGATCACCGTCATCTTGCGGCGGTTGGCCGGGTTGACCAGCTTGGCCTCGAAGCGTCGGGTCTCCCAGCGCTTCTCGACCGGGCCGGCGGGCGCCTTCGTGTCGGCGATCGGGTCGCCCTCGGTGAAGAGTTCCATGTCAGGACACCAATCCGGTGAGTACGGCGAACGGGACCACCAGGTATCCGGCGCAGAGCACCACGGCGAAGACCAGCGCGGCGGCGCGCGCCCGGCGCTCGCCCCGGGGCGTCTGCTGCCCGAGGCTGCGGAACGCGCTGAAGGCGCCGTGGCGCAGGTGGAAGCCGAGCGTGACGATCGCCAGGGTGTAGAAGAGCGTGACGTACCAGCGCTCCGGGGCGAAGTCGGCGACGACGTTGCCGTACGGCTTGCCCTCGGTCCCGACCGGGTTGAGCGTGCCGGTGGTCAGGTCCAGGAGGTGGTAGATCACGAACAGCAGGATGATCACGCCACCCCAGCGCATGGTGCGGGCCGCGTAGCTGCCCCGGACCTTCTTGCGGTGGGCGTACTTCACCGGGCGGGCGGCGCGGGCGCGCAGCGCCAGCACGGTGGCGGCCACGATGTGGGCGACGACGGCCACCACGAGGACGGTGCGCAGGATCCACAGGAACCAGACACCGGGCAGCAGTGGCTTGCCGATGTCGCGCAGCCAGTGCGCGTAGTGGTCGAACGAGGTCTCCCCCGTGAACACCTTCAGGTTCCCGAGCATGTGCGCGATCAGGAACAGCACCAGCACAATGCCCGTCACCGCCATGACAGCCTTGAGGCCGACGTTCGAGCGGATGGGCGACCGAGTTTTCGTCATTACCACGGATCTGACGCTAGGAGCACTTTGATCAGTCGTCCAATGCATCGAACTCGCAGCGTTGATAGCCATAAGCTATGTAGATGCAGCTCCATCAGCTCCGGTACTTCGTCGCGGTGGCCGAAGTACGACATTTCACCCAAGCCGCCGACATCGTCGGCATAACCCAGCCCTCGTTGAGTAAGCAAATTCACGCCCTCGAGACCGACCTCGGCGCCCCGCTGTTCGAGCGGGTACGGGGCAACATCGCCCTCACCGCGGCCGGCGAGGTGCTCCTGCCGTTGGCGACCCGGATCCTCGCCGACGTGGAGACCGCGACCCGGGAGGTGCAGGAGCTGGTCGGACTGCGCCGAGGGCGCGTACGACTGGGCGCGACCCCGAGCCTGGCCACCTCGCTCGCCCCGCCGGTGCTGCGCCGGTTCCGCGACGCGCACCCCACCGTCGACCTCCGCGTCGAGGAGAGCGGCTCCCAGGACCTCGTCCGGGACCTGCTGCGCGGCGACCTGGACCTGGCGCTGATCATCATGCCGTCGCAGGGCGCCGACCCGGGCCTGCGTGTCGACCCGATCCTGCGCGAGAGCCTGGTGGTGGCCTCGGTGGGCGAGGTGCCGACCGCCTCGGCGACGGGTGAGCTGCGGATCACCGACCTGCGCGACCAGCCGATGGTGATGTTCCGGGAGGGCTACGACCTGCGGGACGCCACCATCGCGGCGTGCCGGGAGGCGGGCTTCGAGCCGAGCTTCGCGGTGGACGGCGGCGAGATGGACGCCGTCCTCAGCTTCGTCGAGGCGGGACTCGGCATCGCGCTGGTGCCGGGGATCGTGCTGGCCCGCCGACCCGGGGTGCGCATCACGCCGCTGGCGACCCCCGGGGTGACGCGGACCATCGCGGTGGCCCGTCGCCGCGACGTCGTTCCGACGCACGCCGGCCGGGAACTCCGGCGGATCCTGCTCGACTACGTCCAGTCCGCGATCGACCGGGGCGAGCTGCCGCCGGGCGTGGAGCCGCTGGGCTGACCCGGCCGGGACCGCCGCCGCGAGCAGGCCGACAGCGGCCAGGCCGGCGGGCTCAGCGGCCCTCGGCGTCGTCCATCGCCCGATAGATCCGCTGCTCCGAGACGGGGTACGGGGTGCCCAGCGCCTGGGCGAACACGTTCACCCGCAACTCCTCGATCATCCAGCGGATCTGCCGGACAGCCGCCTCCTGCCGGCGGGCGGGTGGCAGGGCGGCGAGCAGGTCGTCGTACTCCTTCTGCACCACCGCGATCCGGTCCTGCTGCTGGCGGTCGCGCTGCGGGTTGCCGCCGAGCCGGTCCAGCCGACGTTCGATCGCGGTGAGGTAGCGCAGCAGGTCGGGCAGGCGGGCGTACCCGGTCTCGGTGATGAAGCCGGCGTGCACCAGCCCGGCGAGCTGCTTGCGGATGTCGGCCAGCGCCGCAACCACGGCCAGGTTGCGGGTCGCGCCGAGCCGCTGCTCGACCGCGTACGCAGCGGCGATCACCTTGCGGACCCGGTCCATCACCTCGACGACGGTGTCGACCAGGTAGGCGCGGACCTTCTCGCGCAGGGCGGCGAAGCCCTCGGCGTCCCACGCCGGGCCTCCGGCGGCGTCGATCAGCCGGTCGATGGCCGCGCCGGCCGCGTCCTCGATCAGCTCCTGCACGCCGCCGTGCGGGTTGCGACTCAACGCCAGCTTCGCCTCGTTGCTCAACCGACCCTGGAGGAACCGGGCCGGGGACGGCACGGTGAGCCGCAGCAGCCGGCGGGTGCCGGCCCAGTGCGCGGCCTCCGCCTCGGCGGGGGAGTCGAACACCTTCACCCCGACCGTCGTGCCCTCGTCGACCAGGGCCGGGTACGCGGTCACCGCGTAGCCGGCGCGGACCTGCTCGATGGTCCGGGGCAGCGTGCCGATGCTCCACTCGCGCAGGCCGGTCCGGGCGACCTCCGGCGCGGCGGCCGCCACGACCTGGCGTACCTCCTGACGCAGTTGACGTTGCAGGGCCGGCAGGTCCTTGCCCTCGGCGACCGGCTTGTCGTCGTCGCCGAGCACCCGGAACGTCACCCGCAGGTGCGCGGGGAGCTTGGCCGGCTCCCAGGCGTCGCGGGGCACGGTGACACCGGTCATCCGCCGCAGCTCACGGGTGAGCGCGTCCAGCAGTGACGTCTCGCCGGGGGTGATCGCCGCGAGAGCCGCGCGGGCGTAGTCCGGCACCGGCACGAAGTTGCGCCGGATCGCCTTGGGCAGCGAGCGGATCAGCGCGATCACCGTCTCCTCGCGCAGCCCCGGCACCTGCCAGTCGAAGCTCTCCGCCGGCACCTGGTTGAGCAGCGGCAGGGGGATGTCCACGGTGACGCCGTCGGTCGCCGTGCCCGGCTCGAACCGGTAGGTCAGCGGCAGCGTCACCCCCTGGGTCTGCCACTCGTCGGGGTAGTCGCTCTCGTCGACACCGCCGCGACCGTCGTTGACCAGCAGGTCGCGGGTGAAGGTCAGCAGGTCGGGGCGCTCGTGGCGGGTCTTCTTCCACCAGGTGTCGAAGTGCCGGCCGGAGACCACGTCGGCGGGGATCCGCTGGTCGTAGAAGCCGAAGATGGTCTCGTCGTCGACCAGGATGTCCCGGCGGCGGGCCCGGCTCTCCAGCTCCTCGATCTCGCCCAGCAGTCGCTTGTTGTCGGCCCAGAACCGGTGGTGGGTCTGCCAGTCGCCCTCGACGAGGGCGTGCCGGATGAACAGCTCCCGGCTCAGCGTCGGGTCGATCCGCCCGAAGTTGACCTTGCGGGAGGCGACCAGCGGCATGCCGTACAGGGTGACCTTCTCGTAGGCCATCACCGCGGCCTGCTTCTTCTCCCAGTGCGGCTCGCTGTAGCTGCGCTTGACCAGGTGCTGCGCCAGCGGTTCGACCCACTCCGGCTCGACCCGCCCGGCGATGCGCCCCCACAGCCGGGAGGTCTCCACCAACTCGGCGGCCATCACCCAGCGCGGCGGCTTCTTGAACAGCGCCGACCCGGGGAACAGCGCGAACTTCGCGCCCCGCGCCCCCAGGTACTCGTGCTTCTGGGCGTCCTTGAGGCCGATGTGCGACAGCAGGCCCGGCAGCAGCGACTGGTGCACCTTCGGGGTGTCGATCTCCTCCGGCAGGTCCGCGCCGCCCCGGCGGCCCGCGCCCCGGCCGGCGTCCGCCTCGGCCGGGGTGTCCCGCGCCGCCCGCCCGCCGCGTCGGTCGTTCTCGGCGGGGGTACGCAGCACCTGGCGCAACTGGCTGACGATGTCCTGCCACTCGCGGATCCGCAGGTAGTTCAGGTACTCGGCCTTGCACATCCGACGGAACGCGCTCGACGACAACTCCCGCTGCTGCTCACGCAGGTAGCGCC
Organism: Micromonospora sp. CA-246542; assembly: GCF_050942905.1. Lineage (NCBI taxonomy): Bacteria > Bacillati > Actinomycetota > Actinomycetes > Micromonosporales > Micromonosporaceae > Micromonospora > Micromonospora sp. CA-246542. The sequence goes on from NZ_CP192040.1 coordinate 2,435,289, forward strand.
ACAGGTTCAGGTACGCGACGAAGTCGGACTCCTTGTCGGCGAACCGGGCGTGTGCCTGGTCGGCCTGGGCCTGCTTCTCCGCCGGGCGCTCGCGGGGGTCCTGGATGGAGAGCGCGGCGGCGATCACCAGGATCTCGGTGGCGCAACCGTTGCGCTCGCCCTCGACCACCATCCGGGCCAGCCGCGGGTCGACCGGGAGCTGGGCCAGCCGACGGCCCAGCGCGGTGAGCCGCTTCGCCGGGTCGGTCTCGGTCGGGTCGAGCGCGCCCAACTCGTGCAGCAGGTTGACGCCGTCGGTGATGTTGCGCTTGTCCGGTGGGTCGATGAACGGGAACGCCGCCAGGTCGCCCAGCCCGATCGCGGTCATCTGGAGGATGACCGACGCCAGGTTGGTGCGCAGGATCTCCGGGTCGGTGAACTCGGGCCGGGACAGGAAGTCCTGCTCGTCGTAGAGGCGGATGCAGATACCGTCCGACGTACGACCGCAGCGGCCCTTGCGCTGGTTGGCCGACGCCTGCGAGACGGGCTCGATCGGCAGCCGCTGCACCTTGAGTCGGCTGGAGTAGCGGGAGATGCGGGCGGTGCCCGGGTCCACCACGTACTTGATGCCGGGCACGGTCAGCGAGGTCTCCGCGACGTTGGTGGCGAGCACCACGCGTCGCGAGGAGTGCGCGGCGAAGACGCGGTGCTGCTCGGCGGCGGAGAGCCGCGCGTACAGCGGCAGGATCTCGGTGCCCAGCAGCGACCGCTTCTTCTGCACCAGCTTGCCCAGCGCGTCGGCGGTGTCGCGGATCTCCCGTTCGCCGCTGAGGAAGACCAGGATGTCGCCCGGCCCCTCGGCGGCCAGCTCCTCGACGGCGTCGCCGATCGCCTGGATCTGGTCGCGGACGTTCTCCTCGTCGGCGTCGCCGTCCTCGTCGCCCTCGGCGACCTCGACCAGCGGCCGGTAGCGGACCTCCACGGGATAGGTGCGTCCGGAGACCTCGACGACCGGCGCCGGACTGCCCTGGGCATCGGCGAAGTGCTTGGCGAAGCGGTCGGTCTCGATCGTCGCCGAGGTGATGATCACCTTGAGGTCGGGTCGGCGGGGCAGCAGCTCGCGCAGGTAACCGAGGATGAAGTCGATGTTGAGGCTGCGCTCGTGCGCCTCGTCGATGATCAACGTGTCGTACTGGCGCAGCATCCGGTCGGTCTGCAACTCGGCCAGCAGGATGCCGTCGGTCATCAGCTTGACCAGGCTGCGCTCGCTCACCTGGTCGGTGAAGCGCACCTTGTAGCCGACCACGTCACCCAGCTCGGTGCCCAGCTCGTCGGCGATCCGGTCGGCCACCGTCCGGGCGGCCAGCCGCCGGGGCTGGGTGTGCCCGATCAGGCCGTTGATGCCGCGCCCCAGCTCCAGACAGATCTTCGGCAACTGGGTCGTCTTGCCGGAGCCGGTCTCGCCGGCCACGATCACCACCTGGTGATCGCGGATGGCGGCGGCGATGTCGTCCTTGCGCTCGCTGACCGGCAACCCCACGGGGTACGCGATCGTCGGCACCGCCGCCCGCCGGTCGGCCAGCCGCTGCTCGGCCCGCGCCAGCTCGGCGGTGATCTCGGTCAGGGCCGCCTCCCGGCGCTGCGGGTCGCGCAGCTTGCGGGCGCCGTCCAGGCGTCGCTGGAGCCGGCGCTGGTCGCGGAACATCAGGGGACTGAGGCGGCGGTGCAGGTCGCGGACGGGATCGGTCGCGGCGGAGGAGGCTGGATTCTGCATGTCGTGCCCAAGGATAGGCAGCCCGGCGGCGGACCGCCCCTGGGTTACCGCGCGTGGGTGCTTCGGCGCGCGGACGGCGGTCTACAGTTGCGGCCGACGTCGAGCGCTGGGGGGCCGGGATGGAGCTGCGGGACACCGATCGAGCGCTGGTGCAGGCCGCCACGGCGGTCGCCAAACTCCGGTGCCGCAGCCGCCACCACACCGGCGCGTCGGCCGCCCGTACCGCCGACGGGCGGGTGTTCTCCGGGGTGAACCTGCACCACGACAGCGGGGACACCTGCGCGGAGCTGGTCGTCGTCGGCACCGCCGCCACGCAGGGCGTGACCGAGCTGGAGACCATCGTCTCGGTCGCCGACCGGGGTCGTACGGTCGTCGGGCCCTGCGACAGGTGCCGGCCGGTGCTCAGCGCGTACTTCCCGGCGCTGCGGGTCATCCTGGGCGAGCCGGACGACCTGCGGGTGCTGCCGATCGCGGACCTGCCCGGCTGACCGCGTCAGTCGCCCGCCGCCGCCTCCAGCATCGACGCGGGGATCGGCACGCCCTCGTACCGCACGTTGCCCTCGGGCACCATCCAGCTCGCCACCCGCGCGACGAGCAGGCCGGCACGGACGGCCGGGTCGTCGGCGTAGAGCCCGCGTACCTCGTCCGGGGCGATGGAGAAGACGACGAAGCCCCGCATCCGGTCGTCGTCGGCGTGCAGGAGCGGGCCGGCCGCGAGCACCAGTCCCTGCTCCACGAGCCCTGCCTGGTGGGCCAGATGGGCGTCGCGTAGCCGGTCGACCGCCTCCGGTGGCAGCTCCGGCGGATCCGACGGTCGGGTCAGCAGGACGACCGTGTGCTGGTCGAATCGCATGCCCCACACCATATGGCGCTTCGTGTCCCCCTTACGGGTGTTATCCGCCATCCGCCCCACTTGCCCCCGTCCGCGAAACTCATTCTCTTATCGAGGTCGGATACGAGTGGGGGTGCGGCATGGTCAGCAGACGACAGGTGCTCGTGGCCGGTACCGCCGGAGGCGCCGCGCTTCTGGTCCCGGCGGGATCGACGGCCGCGGGACGCGCGCTCGCCGCGGCGACGGTGCTGCGCGCCGCCGACATCCCGAAGTACGTCGCGCCGCTGCGGATCCCCGCGGCCATGCCCCGGGTGGCGAACGATCCCGAGCGGGACACGTACGTCGTCGGGGTGCGGCAGTTCCGCCAGCAGATCCTGCCGCTGTCCTGGCCGCGTACGACCGTGTGGGGTTACGGCTCCACCGCCCACCCCGGCAGCTTCGGCTACCCGGCGCACAGCATCGTCGCGCGGGTGAACCGCCCGGTACGGGTGACCTGGGTCAACGAACTCGTCGACCACTGGGGCGACTACCTGCCCCACCTGCTGCCCGTCGATGAGACCCTGCACTGGGCCAACCCGGCCGGTGGCCGCAACGGCCGCGACGGGCACGGCCGCTCGGACGGCAGCCGACGTGGCTACCGGGGACCGGTGCCCCAGGTGGTCCACCTGCACGGCGGGCACAGCACGCAGGAGAGCGACGGGCACTCCGAGGCGTGGTACCTGCCGGTGGCCCGCGACCTGCCGGCCGACTACGCCGTCACGGGCAGCGCGTACGGCGAGTTCCGGTCCCGCTTCGCCGAGGGGTCCGGCCTGCGCTGGGCGGCGGGTTCGGCCACCTTCGAGTACGCCAACGACCAGCGGCCCTGCACCCTCTGGTACCACGACCACACGCTGGGCCTCACCAGGGAGAACGTCTACGCCGGGCCGGCCGGCTTCTACCTGCTGGGCGGCGACGACCTGCCCGACGGGGTGCTGCCCGGCCCGACGCCGGGTCACGACGATCCGCCGGACACCGACTACCACGACATCCCGCTGCTCATCCAGGACCGCAGTTTCAGCGCCGACGGCGAGCTGGTCTACCCCGGAGGTCACCACGACGGTCCGGCGTGGACGTCGGCGTTCTCCGGCACCACCATCGTGGTCAACGGCCGGACCTGGCCCAGCCTTACCGTGCAGCGCCGGCGCTACCGGTTCCGGTTGCTCAACGGCTGCAACAGCCGCTTCCTGATGCTCAGCGTCGCCGCCCACGCCACCGCGCGGCCGGCCCGTCCGGCACTGCCGGTCTGGCAGATCGGCAGCGACAGCGGCTTCCTGCCCGAGCCGGTGGCGCACGACCGCGTCACCCTCGGCCCCGCCCAGCGGGCCGACGTGATCGTCGACTTCACCGGCGTGCCCGCTGGCACCGAGCTGTTCTTCGTCAACGAGGGGCCCGAGTGGGCGTACCGGGGTGGCCGGCCCGGGGTGGACTTTCCGCCGTCCGACCCGCGGACCACCGGGCAGGTGATGCGGTTCGTGGTCACCGAGGCCACCGGCGCGGACCCGAGCGTGCCGCCGGAGCACCTGCAACTGCCGGCCCACCCCCGGCTCGGTGCGGCGGAGCGGGTCCGGCGGCTGTCACTCAACGAGCGGATGTCCGGCCGGTCGATGGTGATGCTGCTCGGCACCCTCGACGAGCGCGGCCGGGGCCGGCCGATGCGCTGGAGCGATCCCGCGACCGAACAGCCCCTCGTCGGCGCGACCGAGGTGTGGGAGGTCCGCAACTTCACCCGTAGCGTGCACCCCGTCCACCTGCACCAGGCCCAGTTCGAGCTGTTGGGCCGTGGACGGTCGGGCCGGGCGGAGCCGGAGCCGGGGGAGCGGGGATGGATGGACACCGTGCTCGCGTACCCGTGGGAGGTGACCCGGATCAAGGCCCGCTTCGACCTTCCGGGCCGCTTCTCCTGGCACTGCCACCTTCTGGAGCACGAGGACAACGAGATGATGCGGCCCCTCAACGTGCTGCCGCGCGGCGCGGCGGCGGCCGGGGACGGCGGCTCGGTGGCGGTGCCGCAGGCTGAGTCTGCGGCATCGACCGACGCCAGTTAGGTCACTTTCCGCAGGTCGGCTAAGGTTAGGCGAACCTAAGCTCGAACGTGCAGGAGTTTCGTGACCACCCTCGCCGCCCGGCCGACGCCGGCCCGCAACCCCTCCGGTGCCCGCACCGGTCGGCGGGTCGCCGTCACCGTCGGCGCGGCGCTGGTGCTGCTGCTCGCCGTACTGGCCAGCTTCGCGCTGGGCAGCCGGCAACTCGGATTCGGCGCGGTCTGGCACGCCCTCGTCGCGCCGGACGGCAGCGACGCGAGCACCATCGTCCGGGAACTGCGGATGCCACGTACCGCGCTCGGGCTCGCCGTCGGGCTGGCGCTCGCCGTGGCCGGCGTGCTGTTCCAGGCGCTCACCCGCAACCCGCTCGCCGAGCCGCGCATCCTCGGCATCAGCGCCGGCGCGTCCTTCGGCGTGGTGCTCGCCATCTCCGTCTTCGGCATCGGCACGCTCGCCGGGTACGTCTGGTTCGGCATCGCCGGCGCGCTCGCCGCCGGCCTGCTGGTCTTCGCCATCGCCAGCCGGGCCCGCGAGGGCGCGAGCCCGGTCACCCTCGCGCTGGTCGGCGCGGCGCTCGACGCCAGTCTCGCCTCCGGGGTGTACGCGCTGCTCAGCATCGACGCCCGCACCTTCGAGGAGTACCGGTTCTGGGTGGTGGGCGGACTCGCCGGCCGGGACCTCGGCGTCACCGCCCAGGTGCTGCCGTTCGTCCTCGTCGGGCTGCTGCTCGCCGCGCTGGTGGCCCGGGGCCTGGACGCCCTCGCCCTCGGTGACGACGTGGCCCGCGGACTGGGCCACCGCATCGGCCTGGTCCGCCTCGGCGGTGGAATCGCCGCCGTGCTGCTCACCGGCGCCGCGGTGGCCGCCGCCGGCCCGGTCGCCTTCGTCGGGCTGGCCGTGCCGCACCTCGCCCGTGCCCTGGTCGGCGCGGACCACCGCTGGACCCTCGCCGTCTCCGCCCTGCTCGGGCCGGCGCTGCTGCTCGGGGCCGACGTCGTCGGCCGACTCGTCGCCCCGCCCGGCGAGATACCCGCCGGCATCGTCACCGCCCTGATCGGCGCGCCGCTGCTGGCCGTGCTGGTCCGCCGCGCCCGGGTGGTGACCGCGTGACCGCCGGCCGTCCCGCCGAAGCGTCCGGCACCGCCGGCCCGGCCCCTGCCGCCGACCCGGTCGCTGGTCCGGCCCGCGCCGGTGCGTCCGGCGCTGCTGGTCCGGCCTGCGCCGGGGATGCGTCCGGCGCTGCTGGTCCGGCCCGCGCTGCTGCCCCGGCCGCTGGTCCGGCTCGCGCCGCCGGTGCGTCCGGCGCGGCTGGTCCGGCTCGCGCCGCCGGTGCGTCCGGCGCTGCTGGTCCGGCTCGCGCCGCCCATGCGTCCGGCGCGGCTGGGCTCGCAGCCGCGGCCGGGCGGCCCGGTGCGCCCGGCGGTACGTCCCGGCTGCCCGGACGGTCGCTGCTGCGGATCGGGCCGGTCAGCCTGCTGATCCGTCGCCGCGCGACGCTGGTCGCCGCCGTGCTGACCGCGCTGCTCCTGCTGGCCGTCGTGCTCAGCCTCTCGCTCGGCACCCCGTACGTCGCCCCGGCCGACGTGCTGCGGGCGCTCTCCGGTGCGGGCACCTCGTACGACCTCGTGGTTCTTGATCTTCGCCTGCCCCGGGTCGTGCTGGCGGCGGTGGCCGGCGCGGCCTTCGGCGTGGCCGGCACGCTGATCCAGAGCGTCGCGCGCAACCCCCTCGCGAGCCCGGACGTCATCGGCATCACCCAGGGCGCCGGCCTCGCCGCGACCGTGGCGTTGACCAGCGGCGCGGCGGCGGTCCTGGTGGCGCCCAGCGCGCTGGTCGGCGGTCTGCTGGCGGCGGTGCTGCTGTTCGCCCTCGGTGCCCGGCACGGGCTGGCCGCGCAACGGTTCGTCCTCGCCGGGGTGGCGGTCGCGTTCGCCTTCCGGGCGCTGACCGAGGTGGTCATGCTCACCGCCGACCCGATCGACGGCCTGCGGGCGCAGATCTGGCTGATCGGGACCCTCGCCGGCAAGGGCTGGACCGAGGCGGCCTGGATCGCCGGCACACTCGCGGTGCTGCTGCCGGTGCTGGCGTGGGCCGGCTGGGCCCTGAACAGCACCGCCCTCGACGACGACACCGCGCGCGGTGTCGGGCTGCGCCCGGTGGCCCGCCGGATCGGGCTCGCGGGCACCGGCGTGCTCGTCGCCGCGATGGTCACCGCCCAGGTCGGCGCCGTCGACTTCGTGGCGCTCGTCGCACCGCAACTGGCCCGCCGGCTGGTCCGCGCCGAACGGCCCCCGCTCGTCTGCGCCGCGCTGCTCGGGGCGCTCCTGCTGGTCCTCGCCGACCTGGCCGGCCGCCGACTGTTCGCGCCCACCCAGCTGCCGGCGGGCGTGCTGACCGCCGCGATCGGCGGCCCCTACCTGATCTTCCTGTTGCTTCGTGGACGGCGGCGGTCGTCGTGACGCCTGTGAGGAGTCGTGTGATGCTCTCCACCCGCGACCTGGTCGTCGGCTACGACGAGCGTACCGTGCTCGACGGGCTCACCCTGGACCTGCCCACCGACGCGTTCACCGTGATCGTCGGCCCCAACGCGTGCGGCAAGTCCACCCTGCTGCGCACGATGGCCCGACTGCTCACCCCGCGACAGGGCACCGTCCTGCTGGACGGCACCGCCATCCGTGACCTGCCCACCCGTGACGTGGCCCGCCGGCTCGGCGTCCTGCCGCAGAGCCCGCTGGTGCCCGAGGGCGTCACCGTGGCCGACCTGGTCGGACGCGGTCGGCAGCCGTACCAGCGGTGGTGGCGGCAGTGGTCGTCGTCCGATGCCGCCGCGGTCGACGAGGCGATGGCCCTGGCCGACGTGGCCGACCTGGCCGACCGGCCGGTGGACAGCCTCTCCGGTGGCCAGCGGCAACGGGTGTGGATCGCCATGACGCTCGCCCAGGACACCGAGGCGCTGTTGCTGGACGAGCCGACGACCTTCCTCGACCTGGCCCATCAGGTGGAGGTGCTCGACCTCCTGCACCGGCTCCGCGCCGAGCGTGGCCGCACCGTGGTCGCCGTCCTGCACGACCTCAACCAGGCCGCCCGCTACGCCGACCACCTGGTCGCGATGCGCGCCGGCGCGGTGGTGGCCGCCGGCCCACCCCGGGAGATCCTCACCGCCGACCTGGTCCGGGACGTCTTCGGGCTGGCCTGCGTCGTCGTGCCCTGCCCGGTGACCGGCGCACCCCTGGTGGTGCCCGCGCACACCGGCGGCCCGGCCCTTCCCGCCGCTGCCGGGCCTGCTGCGTCTGCCGCTGGCTCTGCGCCGGCCGCTGCCGCTGCCGGGTCCGCCGCGCTTGCCGCTGGCCCTGGCGACCCCGATTCGTCGACGGCGTCCGTACCGGACGCCCGATCCGCCGACGGTGACGCGGCCAACCCGCTCGCCGGCACGTACCCCTCGAAAGGACACTGATGCGTCGTCTCGTCGCCGCTCTCGCCGCGGCCGTCGCCCTCGGGGCCGGCCTCACCGCCTGCGGTGAGAGCGACCCGGTCGCCGGAACCGCCACCGGGGAGACCCGGGAGATCACCCACGCCATGGGCACCACCAAGGTCCCGGCCGAACCCAAGCGCGTCGTCGTGCTCGACACCGACAAGATCGACACGGCGCTCTCGTTGGGCATCACGCCCGTCGGCGCGGCGACCGCCGGCGAGGCCAAGAGTTGGCCCACGTACTTCGGCGCGGACAAGCTCGCCGGCATCAAGGAGGTCGGGGTGCTCACCGAGCCCGACCTGGAGGCCATCAACGCCCTCAAGCCGGACCTGATCCTCGGTAGCAAGTTCCGCCAGGAGAAGTTCTACGACGAGCTGGCCGCCATCGCGCCGACCGTGTTCACCGACAAGGTGGGCATCACGTGGAAGGAGAACTTCCTCCTGGACGGCAAGGCGCTCGGCCGCGAACAGCAGGCCAAGGACCTGCTCGGCGCGTACGAGAAGCGGGCCAAGGACTTCGGCGCGACCCTCGGCGACGCGGCCGCCCGCAAGGTGTCCATCGTGCGGTTCATCCCGGGCAACATCCGGGTGTACGGCCCGGACTCCTTCTCCGGCATCGTCATCGGCGACACCGGCCTGGGCCGCCCCGAGCGGCAGTTGCTCGCCAACAAGGAGGACAAGCGCTTCGACCTGGTCAGCCCCGAGCGGATCAACGAGGTCGACGGCGACGTCATCTTCGTGACCGCGTACGGCGACAAGGCCGCCGCCGAGCAGAGCAAGGTGGCCGGCGGCACCCTCTGGAAGGGACTCGGCGCGGTCAAGGCCGGAAAGGCGTACCCGGTCTCCGACGAGATCTGGATGACCGGCATCGGCGTCGGCGCCGCCAACAAGATCCTCGACGACCTGGCCAAGTACCTCCCCGCCACCTGACCCACCCCGCACCCTGGCCCCGGGTGCGGCTGTCGATCCTCATGATCGTGCTCGATCCATGAAGTAGTGGTCTCCCGACCAGGGGGAGGCCACTACTTCCATGTTCGGGCACGATCATGGGAGCGGGCGGCGCGGGTGCGTAGGGCGGCTTTGACTTCGGCGAGGAATCCGTCGAAGTCGTCCCGGAGGCGCTTGGCGGTCACGTGCAGCACGATCCAGTCGCCGCCGAGCAGTCGGTTGAGCCGTCGACGGTCCCGGTGGAACTGCTCCGGGTCGTCGTGCCACAGCCCGTCGTACTCCACGGCCACCTTGAACTGCGGCCAGGCCAGGTCCAGCCGGGCCACGAACCGGCCCTGATCGGCCACGACCCACTGCGTCTCCGGCCGGGGCAGGCCGGCGAGCACCAGCCGCACCCGGGTGCGCGATTCCTGCGGGGACTCCGCGCCCGCGTCGACCAGGTCGATCGACCGCAGCAGGGATCGCCAGCCGCGTCGCCCTGCTCGACTCAACGCGTACTCGCGCAGAGCCGGCACGGTGGTCAGCCGCAGGGCCAGCAGAGCGTCGATGACGACCACCGCCTCCACCATGTCGAGCCAACGGGCCACGTCCCAGCAGGTCCGCGCCGGGCTGGTCACCGTTATCCCGGCCCGGTCCAGGATGTCGCCGGGGTCGATCTGCCCGTGGTGGACGCGGATGCCGTTGGTCGGACCGATTCGGGAGTCGGTGGACACCAGGACGTCGATTGGCGCGCCCGCGCTTGTGCTCGGGCAGCCGTACAGACCCGCTGCGGCCCGTCCGGCGATGGCCGTTCCGGGCGGCACCAGCCACCGTCCGACGGCGGCGCATCTGATGGTGTGCGTGACGGTGAGCTGGGCATCGGCATAGACGTCGCGGAAGAGCGGTCGCCACGCTGAACTGCGGAGGTCGTTGCGGGTGAGCAGCCCGCGCGACACGGCGGTGGAGCCACGGAAGACCCGACCCCGCAACTGCGGCGGCCGACGAGGAGCTCTTGGCATGGTTTCAGGCTGGCCGAAGCCCGTGGCGTCACGCTGCCCCTGTGGATAACCACCGTCACCACGGCGGCGTCGGTGCGCGCGGTTGTCCCCATGATCGCGCTCGAACATGGATGTAGTGGCCTCCCGAGAAGCGGAGACCACTACATCCTGGATCGAGCGCGATCTTGCCGGGCAAGCGCGGGCGGGCGCGCGGTTGGCGGGGCGCGGCTGGGCGGGCGGTGAGGGGGTGTGGTTAGGCGGCGGTGGACCAGATGGCGCGGAAGGCGGCGGCTTCGCCGGCCAGCCAGCGTTCGATCTGTTCGGGCTTGGCGTCGGTGGGCATGCGGTGGGCCTGACCGCGCCGGACGTCGACCAGGACCGGCTCGGCGTGCGGGAGGACCGCGTCCATGTGGCGGGCCATCAGGTGCAGGGTGGCGAGCACGGATTCCTCGCTCGGCGGCGCCTCGTCGAAGTGCAGTCGGACGGCGTCGGCGTGACCGTCGGGGTGACGTACGCCGAAGTGGGGGTTGATCTTGACGGGTAGGTCGCCGAGCATGGCCAGGGCGTCGCGGGTCTGGGCCAGGTCGAGGGTGGCCGGATCGCCGAGGGAGTGCAGCCAGGCCGTGGCGCCGGGCACCAGCGCCTGGTAGAGCGGGCGCCAGCGCGGTTTGACCACGTCGACCACGCCGGCCAGGTGGGTGCCGCCGGTGTGGAAGGCGATGTCGGCCTTGAGGGCCTTGACGAACTGGCCGTGCGGGTTGAAGCCGGAACGGCTGGCACGCTGCTTGCGCAGACCGCCCACGAAGGTCGCCTTGGTGGGGCCGGTGCGGTCGACGTAGCGGGTGAAGCCGAGCAGGGTGGTGTAGGGCGTCAGGGGCGTGGAGGTGGGCGCGGTCACGGGCGTCCTCCCAGTTCAGAAGCGCTATTAGTACATACATTCTAATCGACACCCCTGACATCGCCCAGTGAAAACGGGGCGGCGGAAGACACGACAAAGGGGGCCGCCCGGCATCCCGGACGGCCCCCTTCGCGACGACCGCTAGAGTTGGCCGACGTCGGTGATCCGGACGACCGCCGCGCCGACCTCGTCCGAGGCGACGAGGTCGATCTCGGCGCTGATGCCCCAGTCGTGGTCGCCGTCCGGGTCGTCGAAGATCTGCCGGACGGTCCACTTCTCCCGGCCCTGCTCGATCATGAGCAGCGCCGGGCCGCGGGCGTCCGGGCCGACCCCGATCGAGTCGTACGCCTCGAAGTAGGGCGCCAGGGCGTCGGCCCACGCGTCGTAGTCCCAGCCGTCCTCGGCGTCCAGCTCGGCGAGCAGGTCCCAGCGGCGTAGCGCGGCCAACTCGACGCGTCGGAACAGGGCGTTGCGCACCAGCACCCGGAACGCCCGCGCGTTGCGGGTCACCGCCGGCGGCCGATCGGTCAGTGCCGCGTGCGCCTGGGCCACCTCGGCCACGTCGGACGGGTTGCGCAGCCGCTCCCACTCGTCGATGAGGCTGGAGTCGACCTGGCGGACCAGCTCGCCCAGCCACTCGATGAGGTCGATCAGCTCCTCGGTCTTGGCGTCCTCGGGCACGGTCTGGCGCAGCGTCTTGTACGCGTCGGCCAGGTAGCGCAGGACCAGGCCCTCCGAGCGGGTCAGCCCGTAGAACTGCACGTACTCGGTGAACGTCATGGCCCGCTCGTACATGTCGCGGACGACGGCCTTGGGGGAGAGCTGGTGGTCGGCGACCCACGGGTGGCCCTGCCGGTACATCTCGTACGCGGCCTCCAGCAGCTCCGCCAGGGGCTTCGGGTGGGTCACCTCGTCGAGCAGTTCGAGGCGCGCCTCGTACTCGATGCCCTCGGCCTTCATGGCGGCGACCGCCTCGCCGCGCGCCTTGAACTGCTGCGCGGACAGGATCTGGCGGGGGTCGTCGAGGATCGACTCGATCACGCTCAGCACGTCGAGCGCGTACGACGGGGATTCGGCGTCGAGCAGCTCGATGGTGGCCAGGGCGAGGGGGGAGAGCGGCTGGTTGAGGGCGAAGTCGAGCTGGAGGTCGACGGTGAGGCGGATCCGCCGGCCCGTCTCGTCCGGCTCGGGCAGCTCCTCGACCACGCCTCCGGCGCGCAGCGCCCGGTAGATGGCGATGGCGCGGCGGATGTGCCGGCGCTGGGCGGCGGGCTCCTCGTGGTTGTCGGTGAGCAGGTGCCGCATCGCGGTGAACGCGTCGCCGGGGCGGCCGATCACGTTGAGCAGCATCGAGTGGCTGACCTGGAAGCTGGACGTCAGCGGCTCCGGCTCGGCGTCGACGAGCCGGTCGAAGGTGGGCTGCCCCCAGCCGATCGAGCCCTCCGGCGGCTTCTTGCGGACCACCTTGCGCCGCTTCTTCGGGTCGTCACCGGCCTTGGCGAGCGCCTTCTCGTTGTCGATGACGTGCTCGGGGGCCTGCACGACGACCCGGCCGATGGTGTCGTACCCGGCCCGGCCGGCCCGTCCGGCGATCTGGTGGAACTCACGGTTCTTGAGCAGGCGGGTACGGACCCCGTCGTACTTGCTCAGGCCGGTGAACAGCACCGTGCGGATCGGCACGTTGATGCCGACGCCGAGCGTGTCGGTGCCGCAGATGACCTTGAGCAGGCCGGCCTGCGCGAGGGTCTCGACGAGGCGGCGGTACTTGGGCAGCATGCCGGCGTGGTGTACGCCGATGCCGTGCCGGACCAGCCGGGACAGCGTCTTGCCGAAGCCGGAGGTGAACCGGAAGCCGCCGATCGCCTGCGCGATCATGTCCTTCTCGGCGCGGGTGCAGACGTTGACGCTCATCAGCGCCTGGGCGCGTTCCAGCGCGGCGGCCTGGGTGAAGTGCACGACGTACACCGGGGCCTGCTTGGTCTCCAGCAGCTCCTCGAGCGTCTCGTGCAGCGGCGTCATCGCGTACGAGAAGATCAGCGGGACCGGCCGCTCCGCCGAGCGCACGACGGCGGTCGGCCGCCCGGTGCGCCGGGTCAGGTCGTCGACGAAGCGGGTGGTGTCGCCCAGGGTGGCGGACATCAGGATGAACTGGGCCTGTGGCAGCTCGATGATCGGCACCTGCCACGCCCAACCCCGGTCGGGCTCGGCGTAGAAGTGGAACTCGTCCATGATCACCTGGCCGACGTCGGCCCGGTCGCCCTCGCGCAGCGCCAGGTTGGCCAGGATCTCCGCCGTGCAGCAGATGATCGGGGCGTCGGCGTTGACGCTGGCGTCGCCGGTGAGCATGCCGACGTTCTCGGCGCCGAAGACCTCGCAGAGCGCGAAGAACTTCTCCGACACCAGCGCCTTGATCGGCGCGGTGTAGAACGTCGTCCGGTTGTCGGCCAGGGCCGCGAAGTGCGCGGCTACGGCCACCAGGCTCTTACCCGAGCCGGTGGGCGTGTTCATGATCAGGTTGGCGCCGGAGACGATCTCGATGACCGCCTCCTCCTGATGGGGGTAGAGGTCGAGGCCGCGCTCCTTCGCCCAACCGGCGAACGCGTCGAAGAGGGTGTCGGGGTCGGCGCTTCTCGGCAGCGCGGCGGTGAGCGTCATAGCGTGTCCATGGTGCCTGGATCATGCCCTCCGGCGCCAACCGGCTCACATTTCAGCGTCGCCGGAGCGCCGATCAGCGCCGCCGGAAGATCAGATCGGCGACCGGACGGCCCGCCGTGATGGCCCGCCGCTCGAACTTCGTCACCGGGCGGTGCGCCGGACGGGGCGCGAAGCCGCCGTACGCGTCGACCAGCTCCGGATCCGCGTCCAGGGTCTCCCGCATCGCCTCGGCGTACTCGGCCCAGTCGGTCGCGCAGTGCAGCACCCCACCGGGCGTCAGCCGGGAGCGCAGCAGGGCCACGTGCGACGGCTGGATGATCCGCCGCTTGTGATGCCGGGCCTTCGGCCACGGATCGGGAAAGAACACGTGTACGGCGTCCAGCGCGCCCTCCGGCAGGCCGCTGACCAACTCCAATGCGTCACCCCGAGCAACCCGGACATTCCCCAGGTCAGCGCGGTCGACCAGGTCGAGCAGGTTCGCGATTCCCGGCGTGTGCACCTCGACCGCCAGATAATCTCGGTCCGGGTCGGCGGCGGCCATCGCGGCCGTGCTGTCTCCCATGCCCGAGCCGATCTCCAGCACCACCGGGGCCCGGCGGCCGAAGAGGGCGGCCAGGTCGACGGGCTCGCCCGACACGTCCAGGCCGTACGAGGACCAGAGCCGGTCCAGCGCGTCGGTCTGCCGGCCGCTCATCCGCCCCCGACGGGGGTGGAAGGTGCGGATCGTCCGGCCCGTGGGCGGGACGATGGCGGGGTCAGGGTCGGTGATGGTCACAGCGCCCCGAGCGTACGCGACTTCGTCTGCGGATCGGATGTGATGTGCGACCGGGAATGAGAGGATCCAATTGGTACGGCAGGCCGGGCGGTCCGCTGCCCGGCGCGGTGCGACGGCGTCGAGAGGGGGCATCGTGACAGTGACCCGCGGCGGCGTGCTCCTGTCGGTGGCGACCATGCTCGCCATCCCCCTGCTCAGCACCGCTCCCGCGCTCGCCGCCCCGGCCACGCCGCCGGCCCTCGCCACTGCGCCCAGCGGGCCGTCCGACGCCCTGTCGACCGCCTCCGACTGGCCGCTCGATCCTCTGTCGGCCGTCGCCGCACCCGCCCGGCCGCTCGACGTCCTGCCGGTTGCCGCGCCCGCGCCGCTCGACGTCCTGCCGGTTGCCGCGCCCGCGCCGCAGCCCGGAGGCGTGCCGGGTGGCGCGCCACAGCCCACTCCCGTGGTGGACGTCTTCGTCGAGGTGAGCCCCAGCACGGTGCAGCCCGGCTACCTGGTCGGCATCCGGGCCAGTTGCCGGGACAACTCGATCGGCGCCACCGTCGTCTCGGACGCGTTCGGCGCCATCGGCGTGCAACCGCAGGGCGGCGTGCTCACCGCCGCCCCGATGGTGCGCGAGCGCACCCGCCCCGGCAACTACCGGGTCAAGCTGGAGTGCCGCGACGGTGAGACGGCCTCGACCATGCTCCAGGTGGTCAAGAAGGTCCCCTCGGGTCCCAGCCGAGGGCCGGCGACGGGCTTCGGTGGCACCGCCGGGGGAATGACCGGCAAACTGCTGCTGCCCGGCGGTGCCGCCTTCACGGTCGCTGGCCTGGTCCTCGCCGTGGTGGCCCTGCGCCGGCCCCGTAGCGTCGCGCGCCGCTGAGGCCGCCATGGAAATCTTCCGCCCCACACCGCCGCCGCCCGGATCCCGTCCGCCCACGGGTTCCCGCCCGTCCGCCGGCTCGTGGCTGCCCGGCGATGCCCGCCCACCCGGCGAGGCCCACCCACCCGCTGTCGCACGCCCGTCCGGGGATGCCCGGCAATCCGCTGCTGCCCAGCAGGCCGGCAATTCGCGCCCGTCCGTTGGCGCGAAGCCCTCGCCGGTGTCCCGCGCGTCGCGTGTCTCCGGCGAGGGGCCGGCGGTGGCCGCCCGTCCGCCGACCGCCGTCGCTCCCCGGCGCAGCCGTCCGACCGGGCGTAGCCCCTGGTCGGTGCCGCTGGCCGTGCTGCTGGTGCTGGTGGGCGTCTTCGCCACCGGCGCGGGACTGGGTCGTTCGGTCGGCCCGCTCGACCTGACCCCGGCCGGCGGCGAGCGCCCGCCCCGCAGCGAGACGGTCGGATTGTCGGCGAGCCGCCCGGTGCGCCTCACCGTCCCGGCGATCAAGGTGGAGGCGCCGGTGGCGCCGGTCGGGCAGGCGTCGGACGGCACGATCGCCGTACCGCCGCTGGAGAAGCACAACGAGACCGGCTGGTACGACCGGGGGCCGACGCCCGGCGAGCCCGGTCCGGCCGTCATCGTCGGGCACGTGGACACCAAGAGCGGCCCGTCGGTCTTCTACGACCTGGGCAAGCTGAAGCCCGGTGACCTGATCGAGGTGGCCCGGGCGGACCGGTCGACGGTGGTGTTCAAGGTCGACACGGTCGAGCGCTTCCCGAAGGACCAACTCCCCGCCGAGCGCATCTACGGGCACGAGGGCCCCGCGGGGCTCCGGCTCATCACCTGCGGCGGCCAGTTCATCGGCGGTCGCACCGGCTACGAGGACAACGTGATCGCCTTCGCCACCCTCCAGTCGTCCCGCAAGCCCTGACCGCCGGGCTTGATCCACACGACATCGGTGATGTCGGGGTGTCCAGGTGGCGCTGACACCCCGATTTCGCCGAAGTCGAGTCGATCAACCGGCCGCAGCGTCGCTCAGGGCTGGGGGACTCGCAACGCCACCTCGAACTCCAGCAGGCTCGCGCCGCTGGACACCGGCGGGCGGGGCGTCTCGCCAGGAGCGGTGGCGTGCGCGGCGCGGGCGGACCCCGAGGCCCAGGCCTGGTACGCCTCCTCGCTCTCCCACCGCGTGTAGACGAAGTAGCGGGTCTCGCCGGCCACCGGGCGCAGCAGTTCGAAGCCGAGGAAGCCGGGGGAGCCCTCCACCGCGCCGGCCCGCGCCGCGAACCGCTTCTCCAGCTCGGGGCCGGCGTTCGGGGGAACCTCGATTGCGTTGATCTTCACGACTGCCATCTGCCCACCCTAGCCAGCCCCGGCGCTCCTGCGGCGGGAGCGCCGGAGGTCAGAGCGCCTCGACCGCCGGAACGAGGTCCGCGTCGACCACGATCGGCGCGTGGTCGGAGGGGCCCTTGCCCTTGCGGGCCTCCCGGTCGACGTATGCCGAGCGGACCGCTCGGCTGAACGGCGCGGAGGCGTACACCAGGTCGATTCTCATGCCCTTGTTCTGGTGGAACATCCCCGCGCGGTAGTCCCAGTACGTGAAGGGGTGCGGCCCCTTCATCGGCGTCGGCACCACGTCGTTGAGACCGAGGTCGCGCAGCGCGGCGAGGGCGGCCCGTTCGGCCGGGGTGACGTGGGTGGAGTGGGTGAACACGGCCGGGTCCCAGACGTCGGCGTCGGTCGGGGCGACGTTGAAGTCACCGCAGACGGCCACCGGCCGGCCGCCGGCCAGCTCCGCTTCCAGCGCGTCGCGCAGCGCCGCGAACCAGGCGAGCTTGTACGCGTAGTGCGGGTCGTCGGGCGTGCGCCCGTTGGGGACGTACACCGACCAGACCCGCACCCCGTCGCAGGTGGCGGAGATGGCCCGGGCCTCCGGCTCGGGAAAGCCCGGCTCGCCCGCGAAGCCGACGCGGACGTCGTCGAGGCCGACGCGGGACAGGATCGCGACCCCGTTCCAGCGGCCGTCGCTGTGGCTGGCCACGGTGTAGCCCAGCTCGCCCACCTCGGCTACCGGGAACGCGCCGTCGGGGCACTTCGTCTCCTGCAGGCAGACGACGTCGGGCCCGGTGCCGTCCAGCCATTCCAGCAGCCGGGGGAGCCGGGCCTTCACCGAGTTCACGTTCCAGGTCGCCAGGCGCATACGTCCACCCTGCCGTATCCGCCGCCCCGACGCCGCCTCACACAGGTGCCGTGTCGCCGGCACGCCGCCGGATCAGCTCCCGGGAGTGTCGCCGGGGCGGGTCTGCTCGGCCAGGAACCGTTCCAGCTCCGCACCGAGTTCGTCGGCGGTGGGCAGCGGGCCGGCGTCCGGCGCGAGCAGGCTCCGCTCGCCGCGTCCGCGGGCGAACGCGTCGTACTGCTCCTCGAGGGCCTGGACCAGCGCGGCGGCGTCCTCGGTCTGGGCGACCTGCCGGTCGATCTCCACCCGGACCACCTCGGCGGCCGAGCGCAGGCCGTCGCCGGGCAGCAGCAGCCCGGTGCTGCGGGACACGGCGCTCAGCAGCACCTCGGCGGCGGCCGGGTACTCGGTCTGCGCCACGTAGTGCGGCACGTGGGCGGCGAAGCCGAGCGCGTCGCGGCCCTGTTCGCCGAGGCGGAACTCCAGCAGGTGGCCGACGCTGCCGGGCACCTGGACCCGTTGCAGCCACGGCTCGTACCCACTGATCAGCTCGGGACGGGTGGCGTGGGCCGTCACCCCGGTCGGCCGGGTGTGCGGGACCGCCATCGGGATCGAGTTGAGCCCCACGGTGAGCCGTACGTCGAGCCGGGCGGCGAGCCCCGCGACGGCGGCGGTGAACCGCTCCCACTGCAGGTCCGGCTCGGGGCCGGTGAGCAGCAGGAAGGGAGTCTCATCGTCGTCGTGCAGCAGGTGCAGCTCCAGCTCCGGCGCGTCGAAGCTCTCCCAGTGGTCCTCGTTGAAGGTCATCACCGGTCGCCGGGAGCGGTAGTCGAAGAGTTGGTCCACGTCGAAGGTGGCGATCGGCCGACCCTCGAGCGAGGTGAGCAGTTGCTCGCGGGCCAGCCGGCTGGCGTTGCCGGCGTCCACGAACCCGGTGAGGGCCTGAATCAGGACCGGCTGCCCGAGGTCGGGCAGATCGTCGGTGAGCTGGTAGAGCTCGTGTGGGTCGAGCACCGGTGCGGACCTCCCTGGAATGTGCCTGTTCGGGTGCCGTCGCGACGGACAGCACTCGGTTCGGGCAACGTACCCGCCATCCTGGCGCATTCCTGCGTCGGGCGATCCGTCGCCCGCCCGGTGGGCACGATCGGACGAACCACCCGATTACGCCGATCGGCCGATGGGCGGTTCGGCCCAAAGGCCGAGTTTGTCGATCATGTCGGGTCGCGCGGACCAGTGTCCGTCTCTGTCGCGGTCCGTGCCCGCCTGCACGCCGCGCCGCTTTCCTCCGGTACGCGAGGTTCGTTCCCCGGGCGGGTCGAGCCGCCCCGGTCGTCCACCGGTGATGCCTGTTTCTGTGGCGATGACCACGTGATCACCGTGCGTGATCGGGGCTTCGGTCTGCCTAGCCTCGGCTGATGCGTGACGACGGCACCCTCGACGACCCGTACGCCCCGAGTAGCCCCACTGCCGAAACAGAGGAAGGCACCTCAGCCGAACGGACAACCGCCGCGAGTCGGCTTCGGGCGTACGCCCGCGACCTGAGCGGTCGACGCCGCGCCCAGGTGGCGCTCGCCACCGGCGTGGTCTGCTGCCTCGGTCTGGCCGCCGCCGTGCAGGTCCGGGACCAGGACGCCGGCGCGCAGTCCCGCGAGAAGACCGCCGGCGTCGAGCTGGCGGAGCGCGCCGAGCAGCAGGCCGCATCCCGCGGGCTCGACCGCTCGGCGGCCCCGTCCGCCACCCCTCGGCGTCCACCACCCCCGCCGACCCGGACGCCACCCCCGCGCCCGCAAGGTCGCCCCGGCGAAGCCGACCCGCCCGGCGCCCGTCGCCGGCCTGGACAAGGCCCAGATGGAGAACGCCGAGGCGATCGTCCGCGCCGGCCGCAAGATGGGCGTCCCGCGCCGTGGCCTGGTCATCGCGGTGGCGACCGCCATGCAGGAGAGCAACCTCTACAACGTCGCCAGCGGCGTCCTGCCGGAGTCGCAGGACTACCCGCACCAGGGCGTCGGCTGGGACCACGACTCGGTCGGGCTGTTCCAGCAGCGCTCCAGCAGCGGCTGGGGTCCGGTCGGTCGGTTGATGGACCCGGAGTTCGCGACCCGGCAGTTCCTCACGGCACTCGAACAGGTGCCCGGCTGGCAGCAGATGCGCCTCACCGACGCCGCGCAGGCGGTGCAGGTCTCCGCGTACCCGGAGTACTACCAGCAGCACGAATGGCGGGCCACCCGGGTCGTCGACGCCATCGTGCCGAGCGGGCGGTAGCCTACCGACCACTATGGACGGTGAGGGTTGAGCCTGTCGCGTCCCGGGTACATCCGTTGCGGGTTCGGGGTACACATGACTGAGGGATCACCGACAGGAGGACGTTATGTCTCTGATGCAGCGGATCAGCACTTTCCTGAGATCGCCCAAGGGTCAGCAACTGGTGGACCGGGGTCGGCGCGAGCTGGCCAAGCCGGAGAACCAGCAGAAGCTCAAGGGGTTGGCCACCCGCCTGTCCAACCGCCGTCGCTGACCGCGCCACCGGCCGTCCTGCCCGTACCCACCCCTGGGGAGACCCGGTGACCGACACCCCGCCCGCCGGCGGTCAACCCGCCGCGCCCACCCCCGAGCCGTCGGCCGACCTGCCGGTCGCGCCGCCGGCCACGCCCGAAGGCCCGCCGGCGCGGCTGTGGGACCGGATGCGTGACGATCCGCAGTACGCCCCGGAGCACCTCGCGCTGGAGGCGGTGCGCCGACTCGGGCCGGAGGCCGCGCAGTGGGCCGCCCGGGCCCGCGACGAGCACCCCGGCGTCTCGTCCGACGTCCTGGCCGACCAGGCGGTCCGCAAGTTCGTCAACCTGGCCCGGCTGTCCGGGGCGGTCTCCGGCGCGGCCGGGCTGCCCGGTGCGGTCCTCGACGTCGGCGTGCTGGCCTGGACCCAGGCGCGGATGGTCCTGCACGTCGCCGCCGCGTACGACGTCGACCCGCTGCACAGCGACCGGGCCACCGATCTGCTCGTGCTTCAACGGGTGCACAAGGTCGCCGAGAGCGCCCGCCTGGCGCTCGGGGTGGCCGCCGGCCGGGAGCGCGCCGACGCGCTCTTCGGCCTGGGCGGTCAGCGTCCGCTGGGCCGGGTCATGTTGCAGCTCGGCGTCCGGCTCGCCCAAATGGCCGGTGTGCGGGCGGCCAAACGCGTCGTGGCCAAGATCATTCCGGGCGCGGCGATCGTGCTCGGCACCTGGGCCAACTCGTCCGCCACCAAGGACCTGGCCGAGCGCTCGCGGGCGCTCTACGGTCGCCGCGGCACCGCGGTTCCGGAGCCCCGCCGTCCGTGACCTGCCCCCTCGCGGGGCGGGCTCAATCGGCCATGCCGGAGGCGCGCCAGGTCACCTCGGCCAGCCGGTCCTGGCCGGTCGCGTTGGGGTGGAACCAGTCCAGCGGGTTGAGCAGGTCCAGGGTGAAGCGCACCCGGTGCGCCGCGCCGCCGTCGTGCCGGCAGCGCGAGCCGTACGCCCGGCAGGCGGCCACCAACTGCACGTTGTACGCGTCGATCCGTTCCCGGACAGCGGCCCGGCGGGCCTTGTCGGCGGCCGCGTTCGACGTCGCGTTGGCCAGGAGCGCCGGGCAGATGCCCCGCTTCCACACGCGCGTCGCCCGTCCGTCGGTGTGCCCGACCTCCCAGAGTCGGTACAGGTCGGGGATGCTCACCACCAGCACCCGCGCCTTCGGCCGGCCGGTGCGCAACGCCCGCAGGCCCCGGTCGACGTCGGTACGGAACGTGGTCACCGGCGTCATGGCGTCCACCCCGCCCCGGCAGATGTCGTTGGCGCCGATCAGCACGGTGACGTAGTCGACGCGGTCCCGTACCGCTGCCTGGGCCTGGCCTTCGAGGGCGTCGGCGCGGGCGCCGGGCCGCGCGTGGTTGTACGCCCGGCCGCGGATCGCGGAGTCCTGGTCGAGCAGTCGCCGGTAGTGGCTGTTGACCCGCAGACCGTCCCCGGTGGACCACGAGTTGCGCTCGCAGGAGGTGAGGACCAGGCAGGAGGCGAAGCCGGTGCTGATCGAGTCGCCGAGCGCGGCGATGCCGCCCGGTCCGCCGGACGACGGCGCGCTCTTCGTGGGGCGCGGTGACGCCGATGTGCCACCCTCGCAGGCCAGTGCCACCAGTGCGGCGAGACAGGCCAGGGCGGCGATCCAGCGTCGAGGCATGACATCCCCTGTCTCGCAGCACAGAGCGACAGCGCGGTAACTCTAAGCGCTGGACCCGGTTGGGCGGGAAGTTGCTGTCGGGTATGCGGCGAAGGGGCCTCGGACCTGCCGTCGGGATGCTATAAGTGCCGCCGCGCGGGGAGTCGTCGGCCACCGGTTAACACCCCCGATCGCGGGTAGATCGTGAGGTATGACGAGATCGCAGCCCCGGCGCGCCCGTGGCACGGTCGGGCACGCGTACAGCGCCCTCAACCTGCGGCTCACCCTCGCCAGCTTCGGGCTGGTGACCATGGTGATCTTCGCGGTGCTGGCGTTCTGGGCCGGGATCGCCTGGCTCGGCGTGCTCTGCGCGATCCTCGCGGTGGTCGCCGTGGTCGATCTGGTCGTGATCCAACGCCGCCGCGCCGCCCGCCGCCGCGAGGAGCCGGGCGTACGACACTCGCTGTTCGAGTGACAGGAGAAACGAAATGCCACACATCGCCACCACCAACCCCGCCACCGGTCAGGTGCTCAAGACCTACGAGGCGATGTCCACCGAACAGCTCGACGCCGCCATCGAGCGCACCGATCTCGCGTACCGGCAGCTGCGCGGCACCGGCGTCGAGGAGCGCGCCCGGTGGATGAACGCCGCGGCCGACCTCCTCGACGCCGAGCGGGACGAGATCGCCCGGATCATGACCACGGAGATGGGCAAGACATACGCCGCCGCGCAGGCCGAGGTGACCAAGTGCGCCACGGCCGCCCGCTTCTACGCCGACAAGGCCCCGACGTTCCTCGCCGACGAGCCGGCCGACGCCGCCGCCGTGAAGGCGACCAGGGCGTTCATCCGCTACCAGCCGATCGGCGTGGTGCTCGCCGTGATGCCGTGGAACTTCCCGCTCTGGCAGGTGATGCGCTTCGCCGCCCCGGCGTTGATGGCCGGCAACACCGGCCTGCTCAAGCACGCCTCGAACGTGCCGCAGACCGCGCTGCTGCTGGAGGACGTGTTCCGCCGCGCCGGCTTCCCGGAGGGCGCGTTCACCACCCTGTTGGTCGGCTCGGACGCCGTCGAGCGCATCCTCGCCGACCCGCGGGTACGCGCCGCGACGCTCACCGGCAGCGAGGCGGCCGGGCGGTCGATCGCGCAGATCGCCGGGCGGGAACTCAAGAAGACGGTGCTGGAGCTGGGCGGCAGCGACCCGTTCGTGGTGATGCCCTCGGCGGACCTGGACCGTGCCGCCGAGGTCGCCACCACCGCCCGCTGCCAGAACAACGGCCAGTCCTGCATCGCCGCCAAGCGCTTCATCGTGCACACCGACGTCTTCGACGCGTTCGCCGAGAAGTTCGCCGCGAACATGGCCGCGCTGCGCGTCGGCGACCCGATGGACGGCGACACCGACGTGGGGCCGCTGGCCAGCGAGCACGGCCGCGACGAGGTGCACGCCCAGGTGCGCGACGCGGTGGACAACGGCGCGACCGTGCTCTGCGGGGGTGAGCTGCCCAGCGGCGACGGCTGGTTCTATCCGCCGACCGTCGTCACCGACCTGACGCCGCAGATGCGGATGTGGTCCGAGGAGGTGTTCGGGCCGGTCGCCGGTCTGTACCGGGTGTCGTCCTACGACGAGGCCATCGAGGTGGCCAACGGCACGAGCTTCGGGCTCGGGTCGAACGCCTGGACCAGGGACGCGGCCGAGCAGGAGCGCTTCGCCACCGACCTGGACGCCGGCAACGTCTTCGTCAACGGCATGACCACCTCGTACCCGGAGCTGCCCTTCGGCGGCGTGAAGAACTCCGGGTACGGGCGGGAGCTGTCCGAGCTGGGCATGCGGGAGTTCTGCAACACCAAGACGGTGTGGGTGGGCGAGGGGGCGGCGTCGGCCGGCGCGGGCGCGCACGCCGAGTAGCACGCATCACCGGGCGTCGTCGTGGGTAGGAGATGCGCCCATGACGACGTTCGGGTTCCACGCCTCCCACGAGCAGATCAACCCCCGCGCCCTGCTGGAAGCGGTGATGCACGCCGAGCGGGCCGGCTTCGACGCCGCCATGTGCTCCGACCACTTCTCGCCGTGGAGCGAGCGGCAGGGCGAGTCCGGCTTCGCCTGGTCCTGGCTGGGCGCCGCCCTACAGGCCACCGGCATGCCGTTCGGCGTCGTCAACGCTCCCGGCCAGCGCTACCACCCGGCGATCATCGCGCAGGCGATCGGCACCCTCGGCGCGATGTATCCGGGCCGGTTCTGGGCGGCCCTCGGCACCGGCGAGGCCAGCAACGAGCACATCACCGGTGACGCGTGGCCGCGCAAGGACGTCCGCTCCGCCCGGCTGCGTGAGTGCGTGGACGTGATCCGGGCTCTGCTGGCCGGTGAGGAGGTCAGCCACGACGGCCTCGTCCGGGTGGACCGGGCCCGGCTGTGGACCCGTCCCGAGGAGCCGCCCGCGCTGGTGGGGGCCGCCGTCAGCGTCGCCACCGCCCGCTGGTGCGCCGAGTGGGCCGACGGCCTGATCACCGTGAACGCGCCCGTTGAGCACCTGCGGGCGATGATCGACGCGTACCGGGACGCCGGTGGCCGTGGACCGCTGCACCTCCAGGTGCACGTCTCCTGGGCGCAGGAGCAGGAGCAGGCCGAGGCGATCGCGTACGACCAGTGGCGCAGCAACGTCTTCGCCCCTCCGGTCTGCTGGGACCTGGAGACCGTGGAGCACTTCGACGAGGTGTCCGCCGACGTACCCGCCCAGCGGGTTGCCCAGGTGGTGAACGTCTCGGCGGACCTGGGCCGGCACGTCGGCTGGTTGGAGGAGTACGTGGCGCTCGGCTTCGACCAGATCGCCCTGCACCACGTCGGGCAGGAGCAGCGCGGGTTCATCGACGCGTTCGGCGCCGAGGTGCTGCCGAAGTTGCGTCCGGCTGCCTGATCGGGCGTCGACCACCCGCCCCCTAGGCTCGTACCCCATGGAAAGCCTGTTTCCGGTCGTCGTCTTCCTGGCGATCGCCACCCTGGGCGCGGCCTTGGCCCGCCGGCTCGGCCTGCTCGCGCCGATCCTGCTCGTCGTACTCGGATTGGCCCTGTCCTTCCTTCCGGGCTTCCCGCAGATCCACCTCGAACCGGAGTTGGTGCTGATCGGCATCCTGCCGCCGTTGCTGTACGTCGCGGCGCTGGAGACGTCGGTGCCGGCGTTCAAGAACAACATCCGGCCGATCCTGCTGCTCGCCGTGGGTCTGGTGCTGTTCACCGCGTTCGCGGTGGGCTTCGTGCTGCATCTGCTGCTGCCGCAGGTGCCGTTCGCGATCTGCCTGGCCCTCGGCGCGGTGGTCGCGCCGCCGGACGCGGTGGCCGCCACGGCGGTCGCGCGCCGCGTCGGGCTGCCCCGCCGGGTGGTCACCATCCTGGAGGGGGAGAGCCTCGTCAACGACGCGACCGCGCTGGTGCTACTGCGGGTCGCGACCATGGCCACCATCGGTACGACCGTCGGCACGGCGGACGTGGCCGTCGAGGTGCTGCGCGCGACCGGCGGCGGCATCCTGATCGGCGCGCTCGGGGCGGTGGTCTTCGGCTTCCTGCACCGACGGATCAGCGACCCGCTGCTGGACAACGCGCTGTCGTTGATCATCCCGTTCGCGGTGGTGTTCACGGCCGAGCACGTGCACGCCTCCGGTGTGGTCGCCGTGGTCGTCACCGGGCTGGCCCTCGGCCACAAGCTGCCGCAACTGCTGTCGGCGGCGTCGCGGTTGCAGACCGGCGCGTTCTGGCGGCTGGTGCGGTTCCTGCTCGAAGGGCTGGTCTTCCTCCTGGTCGGGCTGCAACTGCGGGACGTGCTGCGAGACCTCGACGAGCCGGCCGGCTCCCTCGTCCTGATCACCGTGGCGGTGTTGGCCACCGTCTTCCTGACCCGCTTCGTCTGGCTCTTCCCGGCCACCTACCTGGCCCGACTGGTTCCTCGGATCCGCCGCCGCGACGAGGCCCCCTCCCCGAAGATCCCGATCATCATCGGCTGGGCGGGGATGCGGGGCGTGGTGACGCTCGCCGCCGCCCTGGCCCTGCCGTTGACGCTGGCCGAGGACGAGCCGTACCCGCGGGCCCTGTTCATCTGGCTGGCCTTCGCGGTGATCGTGGTCACGTTGGTCGGCCAGGGCGCCACCCTCCCGATGGTCGCCCGCCGGCTGAAGCTGCCCCAGGACGACCCGGTGCAGGACGCGCTGTCCGCCGCCGGAGTGCAGCAGCAGGCCAGCAGGGCAGCGCGGGACCGCCTGGAGGAGTTGGCCGACAGCGCGCCCGCTGCCGTGGTGGACCGGCTGCGTCGGGTGCAGGAGGACCGCACGAACATGGCCTGGGAACGGCTCGGCGGCGGCGAGCGGGAGACCCCCTCGCAGGCGTACGGTCGGCTGCGACAAGAAATGATCGACGCCGAGCGGGACGTGTTCCGGGCTGCCCGGGACTCCGGTCGGATTCCTGAGGAGGTATTGGTGCAGGCCTACCGTGACCTGGACCTGGAAGAGTCGCTGCTGCGGCAGGAGGTGGACCAGTGAGCTGTCAGCACCTGGCCGAGGCGGGCACCGCCGAGCCGGTCACCCCGGACGAGTGCGCGGACTGTGTCGCCATCGGCAACACCTACTGGGTGCACCTGCGTACCTGCCTGAGCTGCGGGCAGGTCGGCTGCTGCGACTCGTCGCCGAACCAGCACGCGAGCAAGCACTTCGCGTCCACCGGTCACCCGGTGATCCGCTCGGCGCAGCCGGGCGAGGCGTGGCGCTGGTGCTTCGTCGACGAGGAGATCGGCTGACGCTCAGTCGAGCCGGCGCACGAGCAACTGCCCCGGCCACGGCTCACGCCCCGACCGGACCACGGTGAACGGTTCGGTCGGGGTGAAGCCGCAGCCCTCGTAGAACCGGACGAGTGCCCGGTCGTCGCCGCCGTAGCAGTCCACCCGTAACAATCCCAGCCCGCGTGCCCGGGCCACCTCGGCGGCGTGCTCCAGCAGTCGGGCCCCGATCCCCAGCCCGGCGTACGCCCGGTCGGTGACCAGCAGCCGGACGTACAGCTCCGGCTCGGTGGCCGGGGGCACGTGCTCGGTGGCGGCGCCCACCACCAGCGCGCCGACCGGACGGTCGCCCCGCATCGCCAGGTGCAGGTCGCCGCTCGCGGCCCACTCCTCGGCCCGGGCGATCTGGCCCGCATCGGTGGAGGGCTGCCGCGTGCCCCACTGCCCGGTCCGGCCGCGCTCCATCAGCCAGGCGGTGGCCACGTCGAGCAGCCGCAGCACGGCCGGGGCGTCGTCAGGGCCGCCGGGGCGGATGGTGATGGTCGACTGATCGCTCATGCCCGGCATCCTGCTACACCCGGCCCGAGGCCACTGCTGGCCGGCTGGGTCGCCGGCTTCCCAGGGCTGCGGGCTGCGTGTCGTATTCGGGCTGCTGGCTGCGTTCACGTCCGCCGGTGGTACTGGTTGCGGCGGGGGAGCTGGTCGGGGTCGAGCCAGGCCGGCGGGACGAATTCGGGGTGGCCGTCGCCGCCGAGTCGGACCGTCCACTCGCCTCGGTGGACGTGTCGGTGATGGTGGCCGCAGAGGAGCACCGAGTTGGTCAGGCTGGTGTGGCCGCCGTCGGCCCAGTGGTGGATGTGGTGGGCGTCGCACCAGCGGGGTGGTCGTTCGCAGCCGGGGAAGGCGCAGCCTCGGTCGCGCAGGACCAGCGCGCGGCGCAGGGGACCGGTGACGAGTCGGCGTTGCCGGCC
Organism: Micromonospora sp. CA-246542; assembly: GCF_050942905.1. Lineage (NCBI taxonomy): Bacteria > Bacillati > Actinomycetota > Actinomycetes > Micromonosporales > Micromonosporaceae > Micromonospora > Micromonospora sp. CA-246542. The sequence goes on from NZ_CP192040.1 coordinate 2,462,613, forward strand.
GACGTCGAGTGTCTGGCCGGAGGTGCCGAGCACGGCGGGCAGGATCGCGGCGTCGCAGGCGAGACGGCGGACCGTCTCCGGGGTGAGCTGTGGGCCGGTGTCGAGGGTGCCGGCGTCGAGCTGCCGGGCCAGCGCGTCGAAGCTGGTGGTCACCACGATCTGGGCGGGCTCGCCGCCGTGCTCGGGCAGTTCGCCGGTGCGGAGCGCGAGCCGGCACAGGTCGGCGAGCGCGTCGTGCCGGCGTTGGCCGGGGCAGCGCGGGTCGTCCGGACCGGACGGCGCGGCCAGCGGGTCGAGGGCGGCGCGCAGTAGACCGGCAGCCTCGGCGTCCAGGTGACCGGAGAGCCGCAGCCGGCCGTCGCGTAGCTCGGAGAGCGTGACATGACGGTCGCGGCCGGCGCGGCGCGCCTCGGCCTCCAGCGCAGCCCTGGCGGCGGCTTCGGCAAGCTCGGGGGCGACCTGGTCGAGGACCCGGGTGCCCAGCTTGCGCAGCAGGGTCGGGTCGAACTGCCCGGCCCACCCGATGAGGACGCCGACCGCCTTGTCGGCCGTCTCGGCGCCGACGGCCGTGCGCACCGTCTGGACGGTCTCGCCGATGACCCGCGCCTGCTCGACGGTGATGTCGCCATCGACCAACGCGGCGCGCACCCCGGGCGCTCCGGCATCGAGCGCCCCGGCGAGATCGACCAGCCGACGAGCGGCGGAACCGTCGAGTCGTAGCCGGCCCCGCAACCACACCGCCGTCGACGACGCGCCCTGCGCCCGCGCGGTGCCCCGGCCGTCCACCTCCCGCACCAACGCCAGTTGCAGGGCTGCCAGGCGTTGCGCGAGCCGGTGCGCGGTGTCGAGGGCCGCGACGAGATCGTGCCCGGGGAGGGCCCACACCGCCGCGTTGAGGCAGTCGGCAACCGCCGCCTCCGCCCGCGCCAACCCTTCCACCATGGACCGAGATTAGAACAGGTGTACGACAATTCGGGGCTGGGTGGTGCGTCGAATCCGCCTATGATCATCGATGATCGCGGCGGGACGGGAGAGATGGGTTGATCAAGGCGGTCTTCTTCGATGTGGGCGGGGTGATTCTCGACGAGTCCCGCGAGTTCGCGGCCTGGGCGGACTGGTTCGGCGTCCCGCGGCACACGTTGTCCGCGGTCTTCGGCGCGGTCGTCGCGAGGGGCCTGGACTACCGGGAGACGTTCCGGACCTTCCGGCCCGACTTCGACCTGGAGGTCGAGCTTGCCCGTCGAGCCGCCGCCGGGCAGCCGGAGACGTTCGGCGCGGAGGATCTCTACTCGGACGCGCGTGGGTGCCTCGCCGCGCTGCGCGATCAGGGTCTGCTGGTGGGCCTGGCCGGCAACCAGCCGGCCCATGCCGAGGCAACCCTGCGGGCTCTCGACCTCGAGGTGGACGTGATCGGCACGTCGCACTCCTGGGGCGTGGCGAAGCCGGCACCGGCCTTCTTCGACCGGGTGGTGGTCGAAGGCGGCGGCGATCCGGCCTCGATCCTGTACGTCGGCGACCGGCCCGACAACGACGCCCGTCCGGCCCAGGAGGCCGGTATGAAGACGTGCCTGATCCGGCGCTCCCCGTGGGGGCACATCCTCGACATGCCAGCCGTGGCCGACCGGTGCCTGTTCCGCATCGACTCGCTGCACGAGCTGCCGGCCCTGATCGCCGCACACAACAGCCGAGCCGATTAGCTGAGGGTGGATCAGGCACGAGGCCCGCACCGCTGCGCCCACTCCCGCCGAAGCGCGGTCGTAGGGTTTCGCGGTGACCGTCAAGCGGATGCCCGCCGCGGAGATTCCCGTCTCTGTCGAACTGGTGCGCGGTCTGCTCGACCAGCAGCACCCCGATCTGGCGGACCTGCCGATCGAGATCCTCGCCAACGGCTGGGACAACCTCGTGTGCCGTCTCGGTGCGGAGTTGCTGGTCCGGTTGCCGCGCCGCGCCATGGCCGCCGAGCTCATCGCGCACGAGCAGCGTTGGCTGCCGGAGCTGGCCGGTCGCCTGCCGTTGCCGGTGCCAGCGCCGGTGCGCCTCGGGCAGCCGACGACCCGGTACCCCTGGTCATGGAGTGTCGTGCCGTTCTTTCCGGGCCGGATGGTGGCGCTGTCGCAGCCAGACGACCCCTGGTCGGCGGCGGTGACGCTCGGCGCCTTCCTGGACGCGCTGCACACCCCGGCTCCGCCGGAGGCTCCCGTCAACCCGATGCGCGGGATTCCCCTGCTCGGCCGCGCCCCGGGGGTCCTGAACGGGCTCGCGCATGTCGATCCGGCCGATCGTGCCGACGCGCTGCGGATCTGGGAGGTGGCCGTCGCCGCACCCGTGTGGGGTGGTCCGCCGCTGTGGCTGCACGGGGACCTGCATCCCGCCAACATCCTGGTCGACCGGGGCCGGCTCAGCGCCGTGATCGACTTCGGAGACATCACCTCGGGCGATCCCGCGACCGATCTGTCCGTGGCCTGGCTGCTGTTTCCGGCCGAGCAGCGTGCTGCTCTTCGGCGGGTGTACGGCCGTGCGGACGACGCGACCTGGGAGAGGGCGCGCGGCTGGGCGCTGGCCCTGTCCCTGGTGTTCCTGACGCACTCTTCGGACAACCCGCTGATGCGCGGCATCGGCGAGCGTGCCTTCCGCCGGGTGCTGGATTTGTGATGGCGGACGGGTGGTCCTGGTGGCCGCCCCCGGGGGAAGGGCGGCCACCAGGGGGCGTGCTCAGGACAGCGAGCAGGCGTTCCCGTTGACGGTGACCAGCCCCGGGTTGGGGTTGGCGCCGCCGTTGGTCGTCGCGTTGAAGCCGAACGTCACCGTGCCGCCGGGGACGATCTTGGCGTTGTGCGACTCGTTCTTCGCGGTGACCGTCGCGCCGGCCTGGGTGACCTTCGCCAGCCAGGCCTCCCGGACGCGCTGGTCACCGGTGAACGCGAACCGCACGCTCCAGCCGTTGACGGCGGTGGACCCGGTGTTGCGGATGGTCAACTGGGCGGTGAACCCGGTGCCGCCCTGCCAGGTGCCGTAGTTGGCGTAGTTCACCGAGCAGGTGACGGCCGGTACGGCGCCCGCCTCGCCCTGGTCGGCCAGGAAGGAGGAGATCCAGGCCAGCGCCGAGTTCCAGTTGATCGCCACCTCGTTCGTGGAGTACGAGTTGATGTCGTCGACGTAGCAGAACATCGGCTTGCAGCCGGCGAGCAACTGCGCCACGAACGGGTCCTGCAACGCCGCGTTCGCGCCACCGGCGAGGGAGCCGGCGGGCGGCCGGGGCAGGTTGGCGTCGAGCTGGTGGCCGAAGATCCGGCTGTGCTGGTTCTGCGCGGCGTGCTCGCCCCAGCCGGTGACGTACGAGATGTTCAGGGCGTTGCGGCCCAGGATGTAGTCCATCGCCTGCACGGCGCCGTCGCGGTAACGGGCGTCGCGGGTCAGGTCGAAGGCGGTGGCCAGGACGACCGCGTTGTTGATGATGCTGCTGTTCCCGCCCCAGAAGTAGCTGTCGGCGTCCCCGGGCATCGGCAGCCCGTACGCCTGCCGGCGCAGCTCGGCGAGGTACGCGTCGGCGGCGGCGGTGACCGAGGCGCGAACCCGGGTCAGGTCGGCGGCGGGCAGCCCGTTCGGCACGGTGGCCAGGTCGAGGCGACCCAGCGCGGCGACGCTCTGCCAACCGAAGCCACGCGGCTCGAACACGTTGCCGGTGTGGTGCGGCGACGCGGTCAGGTCGGTCAGGTAGGTCTGCGCCCCCGTGGTGAGGTACAGCTCGACCGCCGCCCAGTAGAACTCGTCGGTGACGTTCGAGTCGTCGTACGCGCCGCCGCCGGTGCCGTCGGTCGGGCTGGCGTACACCGCGGGGTGTGCCTTCGCGGCGGCGTAGGCCGTCGTCGCGGCGGTGCCGCAACGGGACGCGAACGCCGCGTCGTACGGGGCGAAGAGTCGCGCGCACTGGGCGGCGGTCGCGGCCATGTTGAGGGTGGCCGCGGTCGACGGCGGGTGCAGCTCGCGCGGCTGCGGGTCGTCCTGCGGGGCGAGCGGCAGGCCGGTCCAGTTCTTGTCGTGGATCTTGTGGTGGACCATGCCGGCGAGCGGCTTGCCGGCCGGCACCTGCATGCGCAGCAGGAACTCCAGCTCCCAGCGGGCCTCGTCGAGGATGTCCGGGACGCCGTTGCCGCGCTCGGGCACCCGCAGGGTGCTGTCGGCCAGTCCGGCGCCGCCGTTGGCGGTGGCCGCCGTCTTGGTCCGCTCGAAGGTGTTGAGGAGCTGGTAGGTGGCGATGCCGCCGTTGACGACGTACTTGCCGTGGTCGCCGGCGTCGTACCAGCCGCCGCGCACGTCGAGGGAGTAGTCGCAGACGCCCGGCTGGCAGGGCACGCTGGTGTCGCCCTGGTTGGGGGCGACGCCGAGGTGACCGGCCGGGCGGGCGTACTCGTCGCCGATCAGGTCACCGTCGATGGCGATGCCGCTGCGCTGGGCGTAGAAGAACTGCATCGAGTCGGAGCGCAGTTGGTTGTAGAGGGTGCCGGAGATGTCGAACGGGTGGCTGGTTTCGCCGTCGACGGTCAGCGTCAGCCCCGCGCCCGGGGTGCGGTAGCTGGAGAAGTCGACGGTCTGCACGTTCTGCCCGGAGGCGGCGTCCACGCCACGCGTGGTGGTGGTGCCGCTCGCCAGGACGGCCCCGGCGGCCGAGTGGAGCTGCCAGGGCAGCGGCGTGGTCGCCTCGGTGACCACCGTGGCGTTCTTCGGCCCGCCCGGCAGGTAGCCGACCTGGTTGACGCGTACGCGGGGCCCGGTGTCCGGCTCGTACGGCGCGGGGGGCTCGCCGCCGCGCAGCGAGACGTCGTCGAGGCAGATGGTCTGCGCCTGCGCGCTGCCACCGACCTGGAAGATGAGCTGGGCGTTCTGGTTGTCGTCCGGGACGGTGAAGGTCGACTCGACGCGCTGGACGGTGCCGGTGGCGGCGGCGTCCACGGCCGCGTACGTGGTGTACGGGGCGCTGCCGAGCTGGAGCACGGCCTTGACGGCGGTGCCGGGCGTGGCGGTGATGTCGAAGCCGAGGGTGTACTCGGCGCCGGCGGTCAGCGGCACTCCGTCCTGGCCGATGCCGGCGTCCCATGGGTTGGCGAGTCCACCGGGGACGGCGGCGCAGAGCTGGCCGTCGGTGACCCCGAGTGAGTCGGTGCCGTAGGAGAACCACGGGCTCACACCCGCGCTGAAGTCCCCGTTGTCGATCTGCTCGGGGGCGTCCGGTGGAGGGGCGGCGTAGGCCGCGCCGGCGCCCGTGGCGGTGAGTGCCAGGGCGGTCGCCGCGGCCAGGAGGAGGCGACGTTTGGATGGCGTCACGGGGTAGTCCTTCCGGGACGGGAGGTGAGGCAGGTGGCGGTGGCGACCTGGGAGCGCTCCCAGGTCGAAGCTCGATGTTTCCAGTGGCGATACGTCCTGTCAATTGATCCGACTGGATGGGTTCTGCGGTCCGACGAGGGCACGGAGCGCGTCACACCACGGAACGCGAGACGTGAGATTGGCCGCGCCACGCGCCGTCGTCCTGATCTCCTAGAGACAACTGCGCCCTTCGCCTGGCAGGCTGCCTCCCATGACCCTGAAGCTGCGTTCCGTGGGAACGAGCGACCGTGGGCTGATCCGCAGCGGAAACCAGGACGCCCTGCACGCCGGCACCTGGCTCGTCGCCGTCGCCGACGGCATGGGCGGAATGGCCGCCGGTGACCTCGCCAGCTCGCTCACCATCGACGCGGTCGCCCCGCTGGACGCGGAGACACCGGAGGACGCCCTGGTGGCCGCCCTCCAGGACGGCATCGCGCTGGCTACCGCCCGCATCCGGCAGGCGGTCGCCGACGACCCCGAGCGCCAGGGCATGGGCACCACGTTGACCGCCCTGCTCTTCGCCCGTACCGGTAGCTGCCTGGCCCTCGCCCACGTCGGCGACTCGCGGGCCTACCTGTTCCGCGAGGGTGTGCTCAAGCAGATCACCCGCGACGACACTTTCGTGCAGATGCTCGTCGACCAGGGCGTGATCACCCCGGACCAGGCCAGCAGCCATCCGCGCCGGGCCGTCGTCACCCAGGCGTTGCAGGGCGAGGACGTCTCTCCGTCGTACGCGACGATGGTGCCCCGGTCCGGCGACCGGTGGCTGCTGTGCAGTGACGGCCTCTCCAACGTCGTCCGCCCGGACACCCTGGCCGAGGTGCTCGCCGCCTACCCCGACCGGTCCGCCTGCGCCGGCAAGCTGATCGACCTGGCGCTGCACGCGGGCGCTCCGGACAACGTCACCGTCGTGGTGGCCGACGTCGTCGAGGAGTAACCCCTGTTCAGCGCCGTCGCGGCGCGGCGCGGCGGGTGGGCGTGGCCGTGTCCGGGTCCTCGGGCCATGGATGACGTGGATAGCGACCGCGCAGCTCGGCGCGGACCTGCGGATAGCCGGTACGCCAGAACGACGCGAGGTCCGCGGTGACCGCCACCGGCCGGCCGGCGGGGGAGAGCAGGTGCAGCAGCACCGGCACCCGGCCACCGGCGATGCGCGGGGCTTCCGGCCAGCCGAACGTCTCCTGGAGCTTGACCGCGAGCACCGGCGCGGCCGGGTCGGCGTAGTCGACGCGGATGCGTGAGCCGCTGGGCACCTCGATGCGCTCGGGCGCGAACTCGTCCAGGCGCGCGGCCTGCGCCCACGGCAGCAGTCGACGCAGGGCCGAGGTCACGTCGACCCGGTTCAGGTCGGCACGCCGCCGGCCGGCGGCCAGCTCCGGCCCCAGCCACGTCGGGGCGGCGGCGAGCAGCGCCTCGTCGTCGACGTCCGGCCACCCGTCGTCGAGGTGCAGCCGGCAGAACGCCATCCGCTCGCGCAGCCCTCGCGCCGCCGGCGTCCACGGCAGCAGACCCAACCCCTCCTGACGCAGGCCGGTGAGCAGCGCCGCCGCCACCTCCGCCCGGTCCGGGCGGTCCAGCCGCCGCGCCATCAGCTCGATCGCGCCCAGCCGGGTCACCTCCCGGGCCACCACGTCCCCGTCGGACCAGCCGACCTCCCGGCGCGTGGACAGCAGCGGGCCCGCCGCCTCCCGGGCGGTCGCCTCGTCCAGTGGCGTGGCGCGGCGGATCCGCGCCGAGGGCGCGCCGGGGCGGCGGTCCGCGACCGCCACCGCGAGCCAGTCGGCGCCGGCCAGGCCCGAACCGGCCGCCAGCTCCGCGGCGGTCCCGCCCGTCATGAGGTACGACGACCCGCCCGGCCGCCGCACCCGGGCCAACCGCTCGGGGTACGCCAGACCGACGACCAGCCCGGCGGCGAGATCGTCGGTCAGCCGGTGGGGAGTCGTGGGTACGTCGGTGGGCAGGGCGGCGCGTAGGCGGCGCACCTCGGCACGCCAGCGGGCGGTGGCCCCCGCGTCGACGCCGGAGCGCAACCGACGCCAACCGGCCACCAGGTCGTCGCCCGGGCCGGCCGCGCTCTCCTCGGCGAGAAGGGCGACCACCTCGGCCGCCCGGTCGCCGCCGACCCGGTCTGCGGCGTCGAGCAGCGCCCGGGCCAGCCGGGGTGCGCACCGGCGGAGGCGATCGCCCTTCCCCGCCCGGTGATCCGACCCGTCGCGTCGACCGCGCCCAGCGTTTCGAGGGTGTCCCGGGCGACGGTCATCGCCGCGGCCGGTGGCGCGTCGGGTAGCGCGAGTCCGACGCCGTCGGGGCTGCCCCAGGCGGCCAGCTCCAACGCGAACCCGGTCAGGTCGGCGGTGGCGATCTCCGGCTCCGGCCGGGCGGGCAGCCGCTCGTGGGTGGCCTCCGACCAGCAGCGGTAGACGCATCCGGGTGCCTCGCGTCCGGCCCGTCCGGCCCGCTGGGTGGCGGCGGCCCGGGAGACCGGCACGGTGACCAACGCTCCCAGTCCACGGGCCAGGTCGATGCGGGGCACGCGGGACAGCCCGGCGTCCACCACCGTCCGTACGCCCGGCACGGTGAGGCTGGTCTCGGCGAGCGCGGTGGACAGCACCACCCGACGCCGGTCGTCCGTCCGGGGTGCAGCGCCGCGTCCTGCTCGGCCCCGCGCTGACGGCCGTGCAACGGCAGCAGCGCGACGGTGTCCCGCAGGTCGGCGAGCCGCCCGGTCACCGCCGCGATCTCACCGGCCCCGGGCAGGAAGACCAGCACGTCGCCGTCCTGCTCGCCGAGCGCCCGGCGGACGGTGGCGGCCACGTGGTCGAGCAGCGCGCGGTCGACCGGGCCGGCGCCGGGCGGCGCGACGGGCCGGGGCGGCGGCGTCCAGATCCGCCGCACCGGGTGCAGCGCCGACTCGGCCCGGACCACCGGGGCCGGGGTGGCCCCGCCGAGCAGCGCGGCGAACAGGTCGGTGTCCGGCGTGGCGGACATGGCGAGGAGCCACAAATCGGGCCGCAGCGTGGCCCGGGCCTCCACCGTGAAGGCAAGTGCCAGGTCGGCGTCGAGCTGCCGCTCGTGGCACTCGTCGAGCAGCACCGCGCCCGTGCCGGGCAGCTCCGGGTCGTGGTGCAGCCGGCGGACCAGCAGGCCGGTGGTGACCACCTCGATCCGGGTGGCCGGGGAGACCCGCCGCTCGCCGCGTACGGCGTAACCGACCCGGTCGCCGACGCGCTCGCCCAGCAGGTCGGCCATCCGCCGGGCCGCGGCGCGTGCCGCCACCCGACGGGGTTCGGCGACCACCACCCGGCCGTCGACCCGGTCGGCCACCGCCAGCGGCGCGAGGGTGGTCTTGCCGGTGCCCGGCGGCGCGAGCAGAACCGCCGCGCCGGCCGCGTCGAGCGCGGTGAGCACCGCCGGCAGGGTGGGACGGACCGGCAGGTCCACTGTCACGTCGGAGAGCACGACCCAGTCTCGCACCGGGCCCTGGCGGGCTCGACGTGCCCGCCACCAACGCGAACGGCCGGGCCGCCGCCCCGAAGGGAAGCGACCCGGCCGGTGTTCACACGATCGAGGACCGGGGCGACGCTGACCCGCCCCCGATCGTGAAGTCCCTAGTAGGTGCCGTCGAGCTGGCCCCGCAGCTTGGTCAGCGCCCGAGCGAGCAGCCGGGAGACGTGCATCTGCGAGACGCCGATCTGGTCGGCGATCTGCGACTGGGTCAGGTTGCCGTAGAACCGCAGGGTCAGGATCTTCTGCTCCCGCTCGTCGAGCGTGGCGAGCGCCGGGCCGAGCGCGACCCGCAGCTCGGCCAGCTCGAACTCGTTGTCCTCGCCGCCGAGCATGTCGCCCAGCTCGGTGGCCCGGTCACCGTCGCCGGTCGGGGTCGACAGCGACACCGCGTTGTACGCGCGGGCGCCTTCCAGACCCTCCAGGACCTCTTCCTCGGTGAGCTTGAGGTGGGCGGCGATGTCGGCGACCGTCGGCGAACGGCCGAGGGTCTGCAACAGCGAGCTGTTGGCGTCGGAGATGGCGAGCCGCAGCTCCTGGAGACGACGGGGAACCCGGATGTCCCAGGTGCGGTCGCGGAAGTGGCGCTTGAGCTCGCCGATGATGGTGGGGATCGCGTAACCGGCGAAGTCGACGCCGCGCGACGGGTCGAACTTGTCGATGGCCTTGATCAGGCCGACGGCGGCGGTCTGCGCCAGGTCGTCGGTGGGCTCGCCCCGCCCGCTGTAGCGGTGGGCCAGGTGGTTGGCCAGCGGCAGCCAGGCCTCGATCGCGCGGTCCCGCAGAGCGGCACGCGACGGGTGGTTGGCGGGCAGCGCGGCCATCGCGTTGAGGAGATCGGCGGCGCTGTCGGTGAGCGCGCGCGGGTCCAGCTTGGTGGTGCTCTTCTGCTCGACTGCCGTGGTGCTCGCCTGCTCGGTGATCGTTGACGCGGTCATGGTGGTCCTCCCTGCACCTCGTCCGCGGACAAAAAGGAAGTGGCGCTTTGGTTTAGCTTCAGTTGGGCCGTTCGGGAGTCACCTTAACCTGATCGGCTCCCGGAAATCTAGCCGAAAGGTTGATGTACTTAAGGTGTGTCGAGCCATAAAACGCCCATAAGCGGCGACGATCGCGCAGGTTGTGAGGTCCCTTACCCAGTTTGGGGGCGATCCTGCGGTGTCCGGTCAACCCGGTGGGTCCGACCGGTCGGTCCAGGAGGCTCCACCGACCGGTCAACATGAAATCCGACAACCGGGCAGGTCTGTCGCCTATCCGTCGTTGTCCCGTCGGCGGGACCGGCCGTAGCGTCGCAGAGTAGACACCCGGTTCGGAGGCACCATGCTCGATCCAACCGCTCCCCAGCTCGTCGTGAACAGTCACACGCTCTACTTCAGCTGGTTGCCAGCGGATCCCGACGCGGTCGCCGCCCTGGTCCCCACCGGGCTGCACCCCCGTGCCGACCGACAGGTGTTCCTCAACCAGTACGTCGTCGAGGACGAGACGCAGACCTCCGGCTTCGGCGCGTACTCGCTGACGTACCTCGGCGTCTCGCTGGCCGGCGTGGACGCCCCCGGCGGGCTCAGCCCCGGCGGCTGGTGGACCCACTACGTGGCCTCCAGTCGGATCGTCCGCGAGTACGCCACGGCGCGCGGCGCTCCCGTGCAGGCCGGTCTGACCACGATCAAGCTCAACGGCGAGGCGCTGCAATCCGAGACCGAGGCGGACGGCGTGCCGCTGATCCGCGCCCGGTGTCGGGTCGGACAGACCGGGCACGTGATCAGCAGCGGGCACCACCGCTACTTCACCCAGCGCGACGGTCAACTGCTCAGCTCGGTCTACCCGTACGTGGCCGAGCCGGTCACGCCGTTCGAGATCGAGTCGGTGGAGTTCCTGCAACCCCGACACCCGATGTACGCGCTGCGCCCCGCCAACCCGCTGATCATCGGGTTCGGCTACTTCTCACCGCGCTCGTCGTTCGCCTACCCCGGAGGGCTCAGCGTGCACCCGGGCGGGGCCGGTCTGCCCGAGTCGACCCGGCCGGCTCACCAGGTGCCGGCCAGCCTCGCGCGCAGCGGCCTGCCGTCGGGGTCGTAGACCAGCCGGTACACCGGCAGCGCCCAGGCCCGCGTGAACCAGGGCAGCCGCTCCGGGCGGTGCGGGCGCAGCCGGCCAGGCGGACGCTCGCCGACCTGGCCGCCGTCGTACCACCGTTGCAGTTCGTCGGCCGCGGCCGTGATGGCCGCGACGGCGTCGGCCGGGTCGAGCAGATCGGTGTCGTCGGCGCCGTCCGGGTCGCGGTCCAGGTGCTCGCGCCAGAGCCGCAGCCGCAGGTCCCGGGCGTAGGCGCGGGCCCCGTCGCCGAGGCCCGCCGGGTCGGTGGGCGTCCGCTCGTCGCGCGTGTCGTCGAGGACGGCGCAGGACAGCTCGCTGTCGTGGGTCCAGGAGCGGCGGTTGAAGTTGTCGCTGCCGACGCTGGCCCACACGTCGTCGACCACGCAGACCTTCGCGTGGACGTACACCGGGGTACCGGCGTGGTTCTCCACGTCGAACACGTGCACCCGGTCGGGCGCGGCGCGCTCGCACAGCGACAGCGCCTGCTCGCGGCCGACCATGTTGGGCGGCAGGGCGAGCCGGCCGTCCACGTCCGGGTGCCGGGGCACCACGGCGACCAGGTGCAGGTCCGGGTTCTCCCGCAGCGCCTGGGCGAACAGGTTCGCCACCTCGGTCGACCAGAGGTACTGGTCCTCCAGGTAGATGAGGCGGCGGGCCCGTTGTACCGCCTTGGTGTAGCCCCGGGCCACGGTCCGCTCGCCGTCCGGTGCGAACGAGTAGCGCGGCCGTACGGCGGGGTAGGTGCGCAGCACCTGGATCTGGTGCGGCCCGCACTCGGGCGGGTCGGCGGGCTGCTCGGGCAGCGGGTCCGGCCGCAGGTCCGCGCCGCGCAGCCGGTCCCGCGCGTACGCCACCGGGTTCTCCGAGTCCAGCGGCATCGGGTCGGTCCAGCGCTCCCGGAACAGGGTGTCCAGCGCGCCGACCACCGGCCCGCGTACCGCGAGTTGCACGTCGTGCCAGGGCGGGTTCGGGCCGTACCGGGAGGACATCTGCACCGGCTGGGGATCACCCCCGTGCGCGGCGTCGTCGCGGCGGCTGTGGCACAGGTCGATGCCACCGGCGAAGGCGATGTCCCGCTCCGGGGCGTTGACGTGCCGCAACACCACCAGCTTCTGGTGGTGCGAACCGCCCCGGCGGACCCGCTGGTCGAGCAGCACCTCGCCGCCGGCCGCCGAGACCGTCTCGCTGAGGTTGCGGTTCTCGGCCTCGCTGTAGGCCAGCGCGTCCAGGTGTGAGCGCCAGATCAGGCCCTTGACCACCACGCCGCGCTGGGCGGCCTGGGCGAAGAGCTGCACCACGGTGGGGCCGTCCGGGCGCAGCCGCTGGTCCGGGTCACCCCGCCAGTCGGTGAAGAAGAGGTGGTCGCCGGCGGTCAACGCCTCCACCTCCTCGACCAGCCGGTCGAAGTACGCCGCGCCGTGAATCAACGGCTCGGCGAGGTTTCCCCTGGTCCAGACGGGTAACCCAGAGACCGGGTTGGCGCGTTCCTGCGCAGTGAGGAACCAGTCCTGTAACGGCACGTCCAGCCCCCCGGAGGTCGACAACGTCCTCACGGTAGGACCCCCGACGCGGGTCCGCATGCCAGGCCGCCCGACCGGTGACCTGGATGACGCCACGCGAGCAGCGACAACAGCCAAGGAGGCCACACCATGCCCCGCGAAACGACGAACCCCGTGAACGAGTACCGCGAGCCGGCGGTGGAGAGCGAACGGGGGGCGCTGGTAGCGGTGTTGGTGATGGTGATCCTGGGGGTCGCGGGAATCTTCGCGGTCTCGTAAGGCGGCGCTCCGGGGTCGCCGCGCCCCACTCCCCGTCGATCTTGCACTTTCAGTTGCCGAGATAAGCGTTTTTGGGCGTTTATGACCGAGCAGAAAGTGCAAGATCGACCTGGTGAATCCTCCTGGCTCAGACGTTCTTGACTCGGACGTTCCTGGGTCGTACGGTTTCGGGCGTGGTCATCTCACCTTCCTCGTACTGGACGGGCCGGCTGCCCGAGGCGACTCCGCCGGCCGACATGGCGCTGTACCGCCTGCCCACCGGCACCTATACGACGCGGGCGGTGTTCGCCGTGACCGGAGGATCCATCCGGGACAAGCGGGATTTCGCGGCCACCGCCGTGCTCGTCTCCCATCCGAAGGGCGACCTGCTCATCGACGCCGGGTTCGGCGAGCACGTGGCGGAGCACATCAAGATGTTGGCGCGCATGGAGCGTGCTCCCTACCGGCTCGGCCGGACCGCGGCGCAGCAACTCGATGCGGCCGGCTATGACCGGTCCCGGCTTCTGGGCGTGCTCGTCACGCACGTGCACTGGGATCACGTCAGCGGCCTGGACTCCCTGCGGGTGCCGGTGTGGATCAACGAGGCCGAGATCCGCTACGGCGCCGACGACTCGCACGGCAGGGTCTTCCGCGCGGTGTCGCAAGGCCTGGAGATCCGGGAGTACGCCTTCGACGGCCCGGAGTACCTCGGCTTTCCGGCGAGCTTCGACCTCTACGGAGACGGCTCGGTGATCGTGGCCCTCGCCGCGGGGCACACCTCGGGTTCCGTCGTCGTGTTCGTCACGCTGCCCGCCGGGAAGCGGTATGCGTTCATCGGCGACCTCACCTGGCAGATGGACGGCATCTCCCGTGGTGCGCAACGCCCGTGGCTGATGCGCCGCGTCGCCGATGTCGACGCCGAGACCGTCCGGGTCGGCCTGCGGCGCAGCATCGCCCTCAGCCGCGTGTTGCAGGTCGTTCCGGCCCACGATGTCGCCGCCTACGACAGCATCCCGCTCCTGCCGTCCCGGTTCCCGAGCGTCACACTGTGACCATGCCGGCCTCACCCGCCTCGAGCCGCCCCGATCCGACGATCGACGACGAGGCACCGCAGCGCCCCACCCTGGGACCGGGGCCCGACTCCGAACTCACGTGGCTGCTGCACCGGGCGGCCCAGCGGATGCACGCACTCGTCGGCGCGGAAGCAGAACGCCACGGCCTGACGCTGCGCGACCACATCGTCCTCAGCGCCCTGCACAAGACCGCCGATCTCACCCAGGTCGAACTCGGGCAGGCCCTCGGCATGGACAAGACGACCCTCACTGCGGAGATCGACCGGCTCGAACGCCTCGAACTCGTCTCACGGCGCGTCAACCCGCGAGACCGGCGGGCCCGCATCGTCGCCATCACTTCAAAGGGCGACGCGGTGCGGGAGGCTATCGCCGCCGGAGCCGAAGCTCGGGAGGCCGACGCGGTCCGGCCCATCCCGGCGGCCGAGGTCGCACAGCTGCGACGGGCCCTCTACGCCATCATCGGCTCGGCCGACGACCCGGGATCGTGCATCTGAACGCTTCCCACGACGTGGCCGCCATCGGGTGCTCTGTCAGATAGGACGCGTTCGTAGCAGACCGAGTTGTCGGAGCCCACGTACGCGCCGTACAGCGGGATCTCGCGGTAGCCCTCGCGCTCGTAGAAGCGCATCGCGTCCGGCTGGGCCACGCCGGTCTCCAGCCGGATGGTCGTCCAACCGCGCTCCTGTGCGGCGTCCTCCAGCCCCCGGAGCAGGTCGGTCGCCAGCCCCGAGCCGCGGCGTGCCGGCACCACGTACATCCGCTTGATCTCGACAGTGACCGGGTTGAGGCGGCGCAGCGCGGCGCAGCCGAGCGGTTGGCCGGTGGCGTCGTCGACCGCGACCAGGAACAGGTCGATGTCGTCGGCCGTCGGCGGCGGGCCGGGCTCGTGGTCGTCGGTACCGTAGCGCAGGTCGAGTTCGGCTCTCTGCGCCAGCCGGAGCGCCTCTCCCGCCGGGTCGGTCCAGGGCCGCTGCTTGATGATCCAGGTCATGCCGCTCCTCACCAATGCTCGGTAACAAGCGTTACGGTAACATCCGTTACGACGACAACGGAGGGTGAAAATCGTGTCGCTGCCGGCCGACCGAGCGGCCCAGGGCGAGGCACTGTCGCGCGCGGTGTGGGACGTGCTCGCGCAGCAGGGCCTGGAAAAGTTGACGGTGCGCGCGGTCGCCGCGGCGGCCGGCTGCACGACCGGCCTGGTCATGCACCGCTTCCCGAACCGTCGAGCGCTGCTGCTGCACGCCCGGCAACTGCTGCACGACATCACCCGGGAGCGGGTCGAGGCACTCGAAGCCGCGGCTCCCTCGCCACGGGCGGCACTGCGCGCGGTCCTCCGCGAGGGCATGGCGACCGATCCGGAGACGACCAACTGGAGCATCGTCTGGTTGGGCTTCCTGGCTGCGGCGGTAGCGGACGCCGAACTGATCGACATGCACCGCCGCAACAACCGGGCCTGGCGGCAACGGGCCGAGCGGCTGGTCGCCGCAGCCGCCCCGGACTGGCCGGCCGACCGGGTCGGCACGGTCGCCCTGGGGTTGATCGCAATGACCGAGGGAGTCGCAGCTCTCGCCGCCGCGGATCCCGCCGCCTACCCGGCGGATCAGCAGGAAGGCATGCTCGACGCCGCCCTGGCGGCCTATGGCCTCGGCTGAGGTAGCTGCCCTGCGGAATCAGAGCGGTCCGGCTGGCTCCGGCGCCTTGATCGTCTCCAGGTCGCCGATGTCGGGGCATCCCGTCGCGCGGGAAGCCCCGACATCGCTGAACTGGAGACGATCACCTGTGGCCCTAGGATCGGGGCCGTGGATGACAGCGGGCGGCCAACAACCACCTTGGCCGATCCGTGGTGGGACCTTCCCGAACGCTGGGCGCTCGTCCACCTCACCTGGAAAGCCGCCCCGGAGACTCCACCGTGGCCGAAGACCACGTTCTACGACACCCTCCGCACCTTTGCGAAGGGCTAACATGCGGCGGTGCGCGTGGAGAACCCCTTGCACGTCAACGGCCTGGTGCTGCCCGCCTTGATGACCGAACTCCTCAACACCGGCCGCTGGCGCCATCCAGGTGACGAGGTTCTCCGCGATCTCATGCCCTGGTTCGAATCTCCGCTGGACTTCCTGACCAGCGTCGAGTGGATGCGCCGCGAGAGTGGATCGCTCGCCGTGTTCGCCGACGACCCACCGTCGTCGCACCTCTTCCGGGAGGCGCGCGGCAGCACCGCCACCGCCAGCGTCGAGCTGCCCTGGCTCGACGCGGAGCAGGCAGTGTTGATTGCGGTCAACCGCATCCCCGGTGACGACGTCGCAATGGCCCTCGACTATCGCACCGATGCCGCCGACCCCCAGATCGTGGCCAGCGACTTCTGGACCGATCCGCAGCAGTGCTCATGGCGGATCGTCACCCCGACCTTCTCCCAACTCGTAGAGATCCTCCAGCTTGGCAACGTGGTCGAACGCCCGTCGGTCGGTGACGTGTCGTAGCGAGTTGGGGCGCGGGAGACAGCCGGCAGGGTAGATCTTGGACAAATTCCGTTAGCAGCTAACGGAATTTGTCCAAGATTGCCAGCGGTGGTAGGTGGAGCGGGCGCGGGTCGTGCCGGTACGGAAGGGCTGGTTGCTGTCGGCGGCCGGGAATAGATCGTCTACGTATCGCAGTGCGCGGTCGTAGGTTCGACGATCGGTCTGCGGAACGGTCCCCATCCGACGAACCGGTCGTACAGGGCTCGGGGGCTCGGCCCGTCGTGCGGGTTGAGGTGGTACAGGTCGCGCATCGCCTCGTATAACAGTCCGGCCAGGTAGATCGACAGGCTCGGCATCTTGCTCTCGTACTCGGCTTTCAGCATCAGGCGTGCGGTCGCGCAGGGCCACGGCTGGCCGTCGGCGCGGCAGGCCCAGTGCGGCCGTAGCGGCGTGTGCGGCGGGGCCTGGCCGTGCCGGCGCGGACGGTCCGCGACCGGCCCACGATCGGGTCCGGGAACCTGCGCGGAGATCACGCCCGACCCCCGTACGCCCGCTGTGCCCGGATCGGGTGGCCCACCATCGGGACGGGTTCGCTGCGCCAGAACGTGAAGCGCACGGTGCCTCCTTCGCGCTGTCGTCGTGGGAAGGGGCCGCCCCCGTAAGTGCTCGCCGGTCAGGGGCGGCCCCGGCACGAACGCGTCCGCCGGGTCTCGGGTGGTCCCTGCCGGCCGCGCCGTCTGGCACGAACTTGCCATCTGTAGTCAGACAGAAACAGCCCGTGTCGGTATGGTGTCCGGAAATCCACTGTGCCCGGAGGTGTCGCGGTGAATGACGCGCTACGGGTGGCGCTGCAAAGGTCCGGCCACACAACAGAGTCGCTGGCCGGACGCATCGGCGTTGACCCCAAGACGACGGACCGATGGTTACGTGAGGACCGAATCCCTCATCAGGCACACCGGACCGCCGCAGCGGGGGCACTCGGCTGCGCAGTGTCCGACATATGGCCGGACACAATTCGCCGGACACGTGATCTCGCTTGGTTCCGCCCATGGGAGGTGATCGAACGTGAGGCGCATGCGCTGCGCTCCTATCAGCCACTCGTCCTGCCTGGTCTGCTCCAGGTCGAGCAATACGCACGTGCGCTCTTCACCTCAGCCGGGCAGCTCACCTCCGACGAGGTGGAACGGCGTGTAGCTGCCCGCATGTCTCGCCAGTCGGTGCTCGCCAAGGACGGCCCGCCGTGGCTGACGTCCGTAGTGGACGAGGGGATCCTGCGGCGTTGCGTGGGCAGCCCCGAGGTGATGCGGGAGCAGCTTGAATCGCTAGCGGGAACAGGGCGCCTGCCGCACGTACGCGTCCACGTGGTGCCTCTGTCCGCCGGGGCATACGCTGGTCTCTCCGGCCCGTTCGTCATCGCCAGCACCGCGGACAATCGAACTGCGGGATATCTGGACACCCAGCTCCACGGTCAGGTGGCGTCCGAGCCTTCGGAACTGGTTGCCCTGATGGCAGCATGGGAGAACGTGCGTGGCATGGCACTGTCTCATGAGCAGTCGATTGAACTCATAAGGGAAGTGGCGGGGACATGGAGCTGACCGGCGCCATCTGGCGCAAGAGCAGCCGCAGCAGCGCCAACGGTGGCGACTGCGTCGAGGTTGCCGACAATCTGCCCGGCGTCGTTGGCGTTCGGGACTCGAAGGACCAGGCCGGCCCCGCGCTGGTCTTCAGCCCGGCGGCCTGGCGGGCGTTCGTCGACATGGCGAAGGCCCACGAGACGGCCTGACCGGTACTACGCGAAAGGCCCCCGGTTCGCACCGGGGGCCTTCGGCGTGATCTGCGTCAGGGACGCTGGCGCTTGCCGTTGGTGTGCGGGATGCGCTCGGTGGGGATGACGCCGAGTCGGCCGGCCTTGAAATCCTCGAACGCCTGGAGTAGCTCGTCGCGGGTGTTCATGACGAACGGCCCGTACTGCGCCACCGGCTCGCGGATGGGCTGACCGCCCATGATGTAGAGGTCGAGCGCCGGGGTGTTGCTGTCCTGCGTGGCGTTGGCGCTGAAGCGCAGCGCGTTGCCCGGACCGTGCACCGCGAGCTGGCCGGTGTGGACCGGTCGGCGCTCGGCGCCGACGGTGCCGCGCCCGCCGAGGACGTACACCAGGGCGTTGAAGTTGGGGTTCCAGGGCAGGTCGACCTGCGCGCCGGGCTGGACGGTGACGTGGCTGATGGTGATCGGCGTGAAGGTGGAGCCCGGCCCCTTGTGCCCGGCGATCTCACCGGCGATGACGCGGATGAGCGCGCCGCCGTCCTCGGTGGTGAGCAGCGCCGACTCCCGGCCCCGGATGTCCTGGTACTGGGGTGGGTTCATCTTGGCCTTGCGGGGCAGGTTGACCCAGAGCTGCGTGCCGTGGAAGAGGCCGCCGCTCGTCACCAGGTGCTCCGGCGGCGCCTCGATGTGCAGCAGGCCACTGCCGGCCGTCATCCACTGGGTGTCGCCGTCGGTGATGGTGCCGCCGCCGCCCTGCGAGTCCTGGTGGTCGAAGACGCCGTCGATGATGTACGTGACGGTCTCGAAGCCGCGGTGCGGGTGCCACGGGGTGCCCTTCGGCTCTCCCGGCGCGTAGTCGACCTCACCCATCTGGTCGAGGTGGATGAACGGGTCCAGCTCGGTCGTCGACACCCCGGCGAAGGCCCGGCGGACCGGGAAACCCTCGCCCTCGAAGCCGCTGGGCGCGGTGGTCACCTTGCGGACCTTGCGGACCGTGGTGGCCTTGTGCAGCTTGGGCAGGCGGGGCAGGACGAGGACGTTGTCAACGGTGATCGCGGGCATCGCGGGGCTCCTTAGCGTGTGGCGTGGGTGTCCGACGTGGTCCCGGCCGCGCGCAGGCGGCGGCCGAGCCGGTCGAAGATCCGGGTGAGGCAGGCGACCTCGGCGTCGTCGAGGTCGTCCATCAGATGGGTACGCACCGACGCCAGGTGGTGGGGTGCGGCCTCGGTCAGGGTGAGCAGCCCGGCGGCGGTCAGCACGGCCTCGCTGCCGCGCCGATCGTCCGGGCAGGGCTCCTTGCTGACCAGGCCGCGCCGCTGCATCGAGGAGATCTGGTACGTGAGGCGGCTGGGGGAGAAGACCAGACGGCCGGCCAGTTCGCCCATGCGCAGCCGTTGCCCCGGCGCTTCGGAGAGCAGGACCAGCACGTGGTAGTCGGCGAAGCTGAGGTCGCTGTCGGCCCGTAGGTCGTCTTCCATCTGGGTGAACAGGCGCTGGCTGGCCTCGATGTAGGCGCGCCAGGCGGCCGCTCGGGTGCTGTCCAGGCTCTCTGTCACGACCACGACACTAGCACTAGTTAAAAATTTAACTAGTGACGTTCGGGGTTGCCTGCGTCACGTCTGTCCGGTTGCAGGCTCGCTTCGTACAGCTTTGAAGGAGCCTCTGAGCAATCCGGCGGCGGGACCGACGCGGCGTGTGCCAGACTCCGGCCTCGTGGAACATGTGGAGCTGGCCGCCGGCGATCTGTTGCTGCGCCCCTGGCGGGACGCGGACGCCCCGGCGGTGCTCGACGCCCTGCGCGACCCGGCCATCGCCCAGTGGAACCCGCAGGGCGACGGCCCCGTCGACGAACAGGTCGCCCTGCTCTGGGTGCGTCGCCGGGCCGACTGGTCGTTCGGTGACCACGCCTCGCTGGCGGTGACCGACGCCGGTGACGGCGAACTGCTCGGCTCGGTGTCGCTGCACCACATCCGGCATGGCGACGCCTCGATCGGTTACTGGACGATGCCGGCGGCGCGCGGGCGCGGTGTCGCGACGCGGGCCGTCGCCCGGCTCACCGCGTGGGCGTTCGACAGCCTCCGGCTGCACCGGATCGAGCTGTGCCACGCCGTCGCCAACCCGGCGTCCTGCCGGGTCGCCGACCGGGCCGGCTACCCCGCCGAGGGGACGCTACGCGAGTCGTACCGGTACGGCGACGGTCGCCGCTACGACGAGCACCTGCACGCCCGCCTGTCCACCGACCGCTAACAGCCTGCTCTCGACATGGGCGGTCCGCTGAGCCTCAGCCACCTTCGAAATGCCGGATCTCGCCTGCTTCGTCCCTGTGCATGAAAGAGTGAGCATCGTGACGACGGACCATCCGACATCTGCGGCGACAGACCCGGGGTACGCCGCCGCGCTGGACACGGCTGAGCGTCTGCTGGGCTTCCGCTTGGAGCGCTTTCTTGGCGCCACGCCTGGTGAGCCAGCCAACGGCGCAGACTTCAAACGGATCGCGACGATGCACGCCTTTGGCGACGTCTGGCCGCGCACCGAGCACCTGGATACACGGACGCGGGCACTGGTGTCCGTCACCATCGCGGCGACACTCGGCGTCCTGGAGCCCCTCCGTGGTCAGCTCCGCATCGCGCTCAACGCCGGCGCCACCAAGGAAGAGATCGTCGAAGTCTTTCTTCAGGTCGCGGCCTACGCTGGCGTAGCACGCGCGTTCGACGGCTACCAGGTCGCGGCCCAGGTCTTCGCAGAGAAGCCGGAGCGCTCAGACCCTGGTAAGTGAGGGATTCAGGGACGTTCGTAGCGCGCCCAGCAAATACCGCCACCCCTGATCGCTGACTGCGTCCGAGGCCGCCCGCGGGCTCAGCGCCTGTTCCATATCGGCGTCCTTGCACGCGACGGTGCCGAGTTCCGGATGTGCGGGCCGAGGTGCTACCTCTGCTGGTTCGGCCCTGTCGAGCTGCCCCGGAAATGGGGCAGGCTACGTCGACCGCGTTATGCGAGTCGACGGTCGGCCCAGATCTGGGGCAGCTCGACAGGGCCTACACCTACATAGGGCAGCTCGACGCCGACCTAGAGACTCTTCGCAGCAACAAGCCCATAATTGACCCCATCGCCGATAGTGGATTTCGCGATATTCTGGCGGCGGCCGTTGAGGTGGTATGGGGGATATGGGGTGAACGAGGAAGAGGCTCAGAAAAGTGCTTCACCTGGCAGTTCAGATGATGTCCCCGACGAAGTCACGTCGCCACCGGCCACAGGAGACAGTGAAGGCCGGCAATCCCGCTCTCCGTCACGGCCGTGGGAAGCCGTGGCCGCAGTTTCTGCCGCTGCCGGGGTGATCGTGGCGCTCGCCGTCGGCCTACCGAGTGCTCTGTCGGAGAAGTCTGGCGAGTCCGATCGCCCCCCGACCTCTGTGTCCCCGACGTCGGCCCCGGCGCAGGCGCAGGCGCCGTCGCCCAGCCCTCCACCGCCTGTCATGATCCTCACGCCGACGTCGGCAGATGGCGCCACCGTGGAGTGTGTGAAAGACGCCTGCGCCGTTGAGGTACGCGGCAGGACGCGCGCCGCGACGGGGCTGCATTCGTACGTGCTGATCGCGCGTGAATGCTGCCCCGGAGACGTGCCGCGGTACTACGTCCAGTGGGATTCCACGAAAGAGATTCCCGGTGGAGACTGGGTTGCTCTGGCCTACGTCCAAAAGCCGCCCGTCAACGCCACGTTTCAGATCAAGGCGATTCTCACGACCTCCGCCGTCCGGCCGACGCCCGGAGCCGATGACCTCGTCGTCTGGTCTGACGACATGGCGAAGACCGTCGGGCTCGTCGCGGAGACACCAGCGGTCACCGTGAAGGTCACGGACGTCGTCCAGGTGACCGCATTCTGCGACTGCTCATAGCGCGGGGTTACGTGCTCGACCGACCGCCGGTTACTCGGTGACCCGGCGCAGGAACGCGGCCAGGTGGCCGGTGGTGCGGTCGATCTTCTCGGTCAGGGTGAGGGTCTCCTCGATCCGCCGACCGGCGTCCTTCTTCCCCCGGACGTAGAGGGAACAGGCCAGGTCGGAGCAGACGTACGCGCCCACGGAGTTGCCCTGCCGGCCCTCGCGGCCGGCCTTGCGGGCGGTCATCAGCGAGACGCCGTCGCCGCTGTGGGTGGTCAGGCACAAGGAGCACATGCTGCGCCGGACCCGCCCGGTCTGCTGCGGCGCCACCCGCAGCGCGACCCCGACGGGGCCGTCGTCGGTCTCGGCGACCAGGTACGCCCGCTGCGGCGCGGCGGGGTCCCGCCAGCCGAGGAAGTCGAGGTCGTCCCAGGGGTACGTCTCCAGATCGGTCGGTACGGCCAGCCGCTTCGCCTCGCCCTGCGTGCAGTTGACGAAGGAGGCGCGGATGGCGGGTTCGGTGATGGCTAGCATAGGTAGTAGCCTAGCTCTCCTAGGCAACCGATTAACAAGGCTAGTTTGGGGGTGTGGCGAGTGGCACGTGCCGGCGTGACGGTCGAGCGGTTGACCCAGGTGGCGGCCGACCTGGCCGACGAGGTGGGCGTCGAGAACGTGACAGTCGCCGCCCTCGCGCGGCACTTCGGGGTGAAGGACGCGAGCCTCTACTTCCACCTCAAGAACGCCCGCGATCTGCGCGTCCGGATCGCCCTGCTGGCGCTCGCCGAGCTGGCCGACCAGGTCTCCGACGCGCTCGCCGGCCGGGCCGGCAAGGACGCGCTCGTCGCGTTCGCCAACGCGTACCGGGACTACGCGACGCGGCATCCCGGCCGCTACGCCGCCATGCAGATCGACCTCGACCCCGAGACGGCCGCCGCGAGCGCGGGTATTCGGCACTCGGAGATGACCCGGGCCATCCTGCGCGGCTACCGGCTCGCCGAGCCCGACCAGACCGACGCCATCCGGATGATGCACAGCACCTTCCACGGCTTTGTGAGCCTGGAGCGGACCGGCAGCTTCCGCCACACGCCGCGTCCGACGGACGATTCCTGGATCCGTACCCTCGATGCCCTGGATGCTGTTCTCAGCAACTGGCCACGGCGGTGACGGCCGGGCGAGCATGGTGGTCCATGCTTGCCCGGCCGTTATTCACCGCAACTCCGGCCCAGGTCAGGGCCCCGGAGGTGGTGTGAGGTTCACCAGCCAGTCGGTTCCGAACCGGTCGGTGCACCTGCCGTAGCGGGCGCCCCACGGTGACGGCGCGAACGGGACGGTGACGGCACCTTCCGCGCTGAGCCGCTCCCAGTACCCGGTCATCTCCGTCTCGTCATCACCGCCCAGCGTGATCGACGACGTGCCGCCGGGTCGGTCGTCGCCCGGCGTCCGGTCCGAGCCCATGAGCACGATCCCGGACGCGCCTCGGAGCATCGCGTGCGCGACCAGGTCGTCGGCCGCCGCTCCGGTGGGGCCGTGCAGGTCGCCGAAGCTGGCGACCTGGAGATCGCCCCCGAACACCGACTGGTAGAACCGCATGGCCTCCCGCGCGTTGCCGGCGAAGCTGAGGTACGGGCTCACCCGGGCGGTCATCGGCCAGCCTCGGCGGCGATCGGACGTCGCGCTGCGGTCCGCTGTCGGAGCAGCACGAACCCGAGCCCCGCCAGGAACCAGGCGGCGAGCACCGCGAGCGGCACCAGCGTGTGCGAGCCGCCGAAGTAGCCGAAGTTGTTCACCGCGCGAACGGCCGCGCCCGGCGGGAGCTTCGCCGAGATCGCCTGCGCCCAGCTCGGCAGCAGGTCGACGCCGATCGTCGCTCCGCTCGTCGCGTTGCCGATGGTGGTGAGGGTGAGCACGGCGAGCGCGATACCGATCGGCCCGAGCCAGGCGCCGAGGGCCTTCGTGGTGAAGGCGCTGGCCGCCGAGAGCAGGATCAGCGACAGGGCGAGCAGGGGGAACGGCGCCGTCAGTGAGCCGTACACCGGGCCGGCGACGGTGGCCGCGACCACGCCGATCAGGACGGCGAATCCGCCCATCGCGTAGAGCCGGTGGCGCAGGCGCACCTTCGCGGTGGCCGCGGTGAGCCCCTGCGCGAGGACGAACGACGAGAGGGTGACCCCGAAGACGACGTAGAAGGCGGACAGCCCGCGGCTGTCGTAGCTCGCCAGCGGGACGATGTCGTTCTCCTGGACCGTCACGCCGGCCTGGCGGGCGAAACCGGCCACGAGTTGCCGGGCGGCGCCGCTCTCGCTGAATCCGCTCGCGCCGGCGTAGTCGAGCCGCACGCTGTCGGGGGCGGTCGGGCTGAGGACCGCGACGGCGTCGCCGTCGTGGACCAGGGCGGTGCCGGCATCGACGCTGGTGACCGGGGTGACGGCGACGGCGTCGCCGAGACCGGCGTGGGCGGCGGTGGCGAGCTGGTCGCCGACCACCGCGATCGGCAGGCGGCTCGGCGCGGGATCACGTTGCAGCCCGACGTAGACGGCGATGAACGCCGTGCCGATGATCAGCCCGGTGATCACCAGAGAGAGCCAGGCGGCACGCTGGGTGGTGACGGGCGTCTCCCGCCTGGTGGGTGAATCGGATGGCGACGTCATGGGTGCTTCCTCGGGTAGTGTGGTTTGAATGTCCAACCAGATGAACCGTAGCACCCCCGGTTTGAATTCCAAACCAGAGCGGGACACTCTCGCGGTGGCGCTCGACGCGGTCAACGACAGGTGGTCTCTGCACATCGTGCGAGCGCTCGCCTTCGGCGCGTCGCGCTATACCGAGATCCTGCGAGCGGTCGGCGCACCCCGGGACGTCCTCGCCGCCCGACTGCGGAAACTGGCCGAAACCGGAATCCTCCAGGCCCGTTCCTCCGAGGACGGCAAGGTCGCCGGGTACGAACTCACCCAGAAGGGTCGGGACCTCGGGCAGGTCATCCTTGTGCTCAAGCGCTGGGGCGACACCTACAGCGATGCCGACGTGCCCACAATCAACTTCATCCACGACGTCTGCGGTGAGGTGTTCGTCGCCGAGGTGCGCTGCCAGGCGTGCGGCCGGCCCCTGAAGCCCGGAGAGCTGTCCCTCGACGAGGAGTCCCCGACATGCTGACCGACCTGGAGCTGGCCGACTGGCGCGAGCGGGTCGCCCGGCTGTACCTGTCCGACGTCGACCTGGCGGGCTTCCGCGCCGGCCGCGACGACCTCTTCGCCACCCACCCGCAGAGCCCCATCCCGCCCGACGAACGGCCCGCCTTCCGCGGTGTGCGGTACTTCCCACCCAACCCGGAGGCGGTGGTCGAAGCGCCGCTGCGGCCGGCCAGCGGTGAGCTGAGCATCGACACCGGCGGCCCGGACGGGGTCGTGACGTACCGGCGGGTGGCGGTGGCCGAGACGTCGTGGGGGCCGCTCACGCTGTGGTGGATCGAGGCGTACGGGGGCGGACTGTTCGTGCCGCTGCGCGACGGCACCTGCGGACAGCAGACGTACGGCGGGGGCCGCTACCTCACCGACACGGTGAAGGGCACCTTCGGCCGGGGCGTCGAGTTGCTGCCCGGTGACCGGGTCCGCCTCGACGTGAACTACCTCTACAACCCGAGCTGCGCGTACGACGACCGCTGGGCCTGCCCCCTCGCGCCGCCCGAGAACCGGATCGACGTTCCGCTGCGCGCCGGCGAACTGGCGTACCACGACTGACCGGCGAGCGGGAGAACCGGTTACGAACACCGAGCTGACAGCTTCCTGACATGCCTGCGCCAGGGTGGGGCCGAATCGGTCACACGACGGGAAAGAGGCACAGCATGGCGAGGCAGCGCACGGCGTTCCTGGTGTTGGCGGCCGTCATCGTGGCGGCGACCGCCGCATGCGACTCCGGCGGCGCGAAGACCGGTGCAGGAGAGCCCGACGTCGCCACGCTCCAGACGGCAACCGCCGCGTCGCCGTCGCGCAGCGCGCCGCCGACCGTCGAGGCGCCGAGGTTCCGCCTCGACGACACCGACGCGGACCGGGCCGCGAAGACGAAGCCGTACGACGACTGCCTCAAGCAGCACGGGCTCGACGTCATCGCCATCCGGCAGAAGCGCAAGCCCCCGCTCGGCGACGCCGCCCGGGAGGCCGCCAACAAGGCGTGCGAACCCCTCAACCCGCTCCCACCCTGGGAGGAGGACCCGGCCAACCCGAAGGCCCGCGACTTCACGTACGCCGTGGTCAAGTGCCTGAAGGCGAAGGGTGTGGACGTCGAGCTGTCACCCGACGGGTCGAGCTACGGCTTCAAGGGGTCGGTGGACGACCCGGGCGACGTCGAGAAGGGCATGAGCCTCGCCCTGGTCTGCCGCCGCGAGGTCGCCAAGACCGGCTACTGAGCCCTCGCCCCGGCGCGCGCCGATCTTGCACTTTCGGTCATTGATATGCCCGCTCTGCACCAACTTGGTAGCGCAGAAAGTGCAAGATCGGCGGCGGGTGTCGACGGGTGTCGGCGTGCCGTGGCTCAGCGGGAGCCGCCCATCTGCATGCGGCCCAGGAGCTGCCTTGCCTGGTCGGCCAGCTGCGCGTCGACAGTCACCGCGTACTGGCCGGCGCGGAGCGAGCTGGCCGAGGTGAAGTCGCGCTGTCCGCCGGTCATGGCGTGCGCGACCGCGCCGAACACGGCGCCCCAGATCGCGCCGATGACCAGTCCGACCAGGATCACCGCCAGCCAGTTGCCGACGGTGAAGATGCCGAACAGCAGGCCGATGAAGAGCCCGAACCAGGCGCCGGTGCCGGCGCCGAGCAGGGCCGCGCGGCCCGTCGTCATCCGTCCCAGCACCGTCTCGACAAGCGTCAGGTTCGTCCCGACGATCGCGGTGTGCTCCACCGGGAAGCGGTTGTCCGCCAGGTAGTCGACCACCTTCTGCGCGGACGGATAGTCCGGATACGAGCCGATCGTTACGGTGGGTGCGCCACCTTCCGGCCCGTGCCCGTCCGCGCCGGGTGTCGACGGGCGGCCTGCGGGACCGGACGGAAGCACGTCACCACTGGTTGCGCCGGGCCGCCAGGCGGCGGTCGGCTCCGGAGCTGAGGTCATGAGCATCCTCCCTCGTCAGCCGCCCGGTTTCCCGCAAGTGCCGAGTGGTAACGCCGGGTCGGCGGGTGGGTGCCGCGGCTCGGGAGGCATGCGCGGGGACGGCCCGGGTAGGCAGACGGGTGCAGACCGCAAAGATCAGCGACCACGGCTTCCTCGCGGACGGCCGCAGCGCGGCTCTGGTGGACCAGTCGGGGTCGGTGAACTGGTGGTGCCCGGGTCGGTTCGACGCGCCGTCGGTGTTCGCGCGGCTGATCGGCGAGGACGCCGGGCACTGGTCCATCCGGCCGGAGACCGACGACTTCACCGTCGAACGCAGCTACCTCGATGACACCCTGGTCCTGCGGACCGTCTTTCACACCGCCGGGGGCGAGGTGGAGTTGACCGACGCGCTCGCCCTGGAGCCGGGCGCGCGCGAGCACGACATCGGTCACCGCTCGCCGCAGGTGCTCGTCCGCAGCGTTCGGGGCCTCTCCGGCGAGGTGCCGATGCGGGTGCACTACCGACCCCGATTCGAGTACGGCCGTACCACGGCGTTCCTCGTCGAGCGGGACGGCGCCCTGGAGGCGGTCGGCGGGGCCAGCCGGCTCACCCTGGTCGCCAGCGTGCCGCTGACCTGCGGCGACGGCGAGGCCGCCGCCACGTTCACCGTCCGCGTCGGCACGACGAACAACTTCACCCTCGGGTACGCCCCGACCTACGACTCGCCGCGACCGCAGGTGCCCGAAGCCGACCGGACCATCGCCGACACGGCCGAGGGTTGGCGCTCCTGGGTCCGGAGGCACGAGTACCACGGGATCTACGCTGATCATGTCCGACGCAGCGCGCTCATCGTGCAGGGCATGACGTACCGACCCAGCGGCGCGGTGGTCGCCGCCGTGACGACGTCGCTGCCGGAGGAACTCGGCGGGGACCGGAACTACGACTACCGGTACGTCTGGGTGCGCGACTTCAGCCTGACCCTGCGGGCGCTGTGGCGGACGGCCTGCTTCGACGAGGTGCAGCGGCAGTTCACCTGGCTCGGCCGGGCGATGGGCCGGATCGACGAGGAGCCGGTGCCCATCATGTACGGGGTGCTGGGGGAGCGGGACCTCACCGAACACCGCCTCGACCAGCTCGCCGGCTACCGGGACAGCCCGCCCGTGATGATCGGTAACGACGCGTGGCGGCAGCGCCAGACCGACGTCTTCGGCGAGGCGATGGACGCGGCC
This sequence comes from Micromonospora sp. CA-246542, assembly GCF_050942905.1. NCBI lineage: Bacteria > Bacillati > Actinomycetota > Actinomycetes > Micromonosporales > Micromonosporaceae > Micromonospora > Micromonospora sp. CA-246542. The sequence continues at coordinate 2,490,801 of NZ_CP192040.1, forward strand.
TGGCTCATGCGTGACCGGCTGGAACCCTTGGAGCCCGACGTCTACCACCTGCTGCGGTCCCTCGCCGACAAGGCGGCCCGGGACTGGCCGCTGCCGGACGCCGGGATGTGGGAGGAGCGCGGGATCGAACACCACCACGTGTCCTCGAAGGTGCACTGCTGGTCGGCGCTGGACCGGGCGGTCCGCTTCGGCGCCCGACTGGGGGAGCCGCAGGACGTGGCCCGCTGGGCGGCCGCCCGCGACAAGGTCCGTGCCGAGGTGCTGGAACGAGGATGGAGCGAGCGGGTCGGGGCGTACACCGGAAGTTACGAGTCCGACGACCTGGACGCGTCGGTGCTGGTGATGCCCCTGGTGGGGTTCCTGCCGGCCGACGACGAGCGGATGCGCTCGACGATCCGTGCCGTGGAGGACAAGCTGTCCCACGACGGCCTGCTGCGACGCTGGGACGGCGACCCGGCCGGGTTCCTCATCTGCTCGTTCTGGCTGGTCTGCTGCCTGGCGCTGGCCGGCGAACGGGACCGGGCGCGCGAGCTGTTCGAGACGCTGCTCGCGCGACTCAACGATCTGGGACTGTTCGCCGAGCAGATCGACCCGCTGACCGGGGAGCAGTTGGGCAACTTTCCCCAGGCGTTCTCGCACATCGGTCTGATCAACGCCGCCGGTGTGCTCAGCGACGTCGAAGAGGACCCGGCGCTGCGCGGCCTGGGCATGCCGCCCGCCTTCTTCACCCCGGCGTCGCGCTGAGCACGCCGCCCACGCCCGGGGGATGATGCCGGCATGAGGTTGGTGCTCACGGCGGACACGCATCTCCCCAAGCGGGCCCGGGACCTCCCGGAGCAGTTGTGGACGGCGGTCGAGGCGGCGGACGTCGTGCTGCACGCCGGCGACTGGGTCGACGAGTCGCTGCTCGACGCGATGACCGCCCGCGCGCGACAGCTCGTCGGCGTGTACGGCAACAACGACGGGCCGGCGCTGCGTGCCCGGCTGCCCGAGGTGGCCCGCGTGGACCTCGACGGGCTACGGGTCGCCGTGGTGCACGAGACGGGTCCGCGCACCGGCCGCGAACAGCGGTGCGCGGCCCGTTTCCCCGACGTCGACCTGCTGGTCTTCGGGCACTCGCACATCCCCTGGGACACCGTGGCCCCGAACGGGTTGCGCCTGCTCAACCCCGGGTCGCCCACCGACCGCCGCTCCCAGCCACACGCCACCTACCTCGAGGCCGAGACGACCCGGGGGAGCCTCACGTCCGTACGCCTGCACACCCTGCCGCGTCGCTGACCAGCGCGCCTACTGGCCCCGGCCGGTCTCGGCCTGGAGCTCGTCGATCCGCTTGGAGGCCTCGGCCTTGGTCAGGTCGTCCGGGAGCGTCGCGTCCGCCTCCCGGGCCAGCGTGGCCAGGTACGACTCCTGGGCCGCCGTGGGCGGCTCGTCGCCGGTGACCCACTCGTCCGGGTCTTTGATCGCGCCGCGCGGGTCGGCCTGCTCGTTGCTACGGTCCGTCATTCTCATCACCCTTTCTTCGAACAGGTGTGCCAGTACCCCGATCACCGCCGGTTCATGCCCCCAGGGTCTGTTTCATGAGAGCGGTCTATGGAACAGACCCTAGGATCATCGGATGAGCGTGGACTCCGCAGGCGTGCTGGTGGTCGGGGCGGGCATCGCCGGAGTGGCGTGCGCCGTGGAGCTGACCCGCGCCGGGGTGCCGGTGCGGGTCCGTGAACGGGGCCACGTCAGTGGCGGCCGGATGGCCAGCAAACGCTTCGACGGCCGTCCCGCCGACATCGGCGCCGCGTACTTCACGGCCACCGACCCGGACTTCGCCGCCGTGGTCGACGAGTGGCGTGCCGCCGGCCTGGTCCGCGAATGGACCGACACCTTCCGGGCGTACGACACGAACGGCCGGCACGACGTGCCCGGCCCGCTGCGCTACGCCGCCCCACGCGGGCTGCGCTCGCTCGTCGAACACCTCGCCCGTCCGGTGCCGGTGACCGTCGACCGGTTGGTGCTCGCCGTGGAACCCGGGCCGACGGTCGACGGTGAGGCGTACGACGCCGTCGCCCTGGCCGTGCCGGGACCACAGGCGGCCCTGCTGCTCGATCCGGCCCTGGCCGACGCCACCCGCGCCGTGCAGGCGCAGACCTGGTCGCCGACGCTCTCCGCGGTGCTGCGCTTCGGGTCCCGGCGGTGGCCGACCTTCCGTGGCGCGTTCGTCAACGACCATCCGGTGCTCAGCCTCGTCTGCGACGACGGCGACCGGCGGGGCGACGACGCGCCGGTGCTGGTCGCGCACACCGCTCCGGAGTTCGCCGCCGGGCACCTGGCCCAGCCCAGCGCCGCCGGGCCGGCGATCGAGCAGGCCGTCCGGGACCTGCTCGGTCTGCCCGAGGAGGCCGCCGACGTGCACGTGCACCGCTGGACGTACGCCAAGCCGACCGGCCAACCCACCGACGTCACCCACCACCTCGACGCGGACGGGATCGGCCTGGCCGGCGACGCGTTCGGCCCACCCCGCGTGCAGAGCGCCTGGCGCTCCGGCCGGGACCTCGGTCGCGCGCTCGTCGCCCGTCTCGGCTGAGGAGTCCCGGCGCGCTCAGGAGTGCCCGGCCGTGGCCACCGGCTGGGCCTCGGACTCGGACGGGTCCTCGGTGCGCTCGCCCTCGCGGTCCAGCAACTGCATCACCGGGGTCGCCGCCACGCCGTGCACCACCACGGACACGAGCACCACCAGCCCGACCGTGGCCCACAGCAGCTCCGTCTGCGGGAAGTCCGCCTTCGTGGTGGCGTACGCCAGGTAGTAGAACGAGCCCACCCCACGGATGCCGAACAGCGAGATCACCCAGTGCTCCGCCGGGCGACCGGGCGCGCCGCGCAGTGACAACCAGCCGACGGCCGGCCGGATCAGGAAGACCAGCGCCAACCCGACGGTCGCCGCCGGCCAGGTCAGCGGCGCGAGCAGACCGCCCACGATCGCGCCGCCGAGCAGCAGCAACAACACCAGGGTGAGCAGCCGCTCGACCTGCTCGGCGAAGTCGTGCAGCACCGAGTGGAACTCGTGGGTCCGCTCGGCGGCCCGGATGGCCCGCGCGGCCACGAACACCGCCAGGAAGCCGTACCCGCCGGCCACCTCCACCAGCCCGTACGCGAGGAACGTGGCGGCCAGCGCCAGGAAACCCTCGGCGTGCCGGGCCAGCCGCAACTCACTGGGCGCCCGGAAGAACAGCTTGCCGAGCAGCCAGCCGATGAGCAGGCCGCCGCCCACCCCGACGCCCACCTTCCACAGCACGTCCACGGTGAACCACTCGGCCATCCACGCGCGGGGAGCGAGGCTGGTCGAGGCGATGGCGATGGCCGCGTAGACGAACGGGAACGCCAGCCCGTCGTTGAGGCCGGCCTCCGAGGTCAGGGCGAAGCGGACCTCGTCCTCGGAGTCCTCCACATCGGTCGGCTCGCCGACCTGCACGTCGGCGGCGAGCACCGGGTCGGTCGGGGCCAGCGCGGCGGCCAGCAGCAGCGCCGCCGCCGGCACCAGACCGGCCCACCACCAGCCGAGCAGCGCCACCGCCGCGATGCACACCGGCATCGCGATGGCCAGCAGTCGCCAGGTGGAGGACCACCGGGCCCAGCTCAACGGTCGGTCGATCTTCAACCCGGCGCCCATCAGGGCGACGATCACCCCGATCTCGGTCAGGTGGGTGGCCAGCTCGGGATGGGCCAGCGGGTCCGGCGTGGGCAGTCCGATCGGGAGGAGGAAGACCAGCATGCCGAGTGCGAGGAACGCGATCGGCATGGACAGCGGTCGGCGCTCCAACACCCGGGGCAGGATGCCCGCGAGCAGGGCGCCCACGCCCACCAACGCGAACGCCACATCTACCGGCTCCACGGACACCACCCTCTCGCCGCACCCGCACGATGCGGGCAGGTGGCCACAGACCATGCCCCGCGAGACTGGTGGCTATGCGTGCCGACCCGGACGAACCGGAGTGGGCCTCACCTCGGTCGGGTGAGGGGGGAGTCCGCCAGCTCGGCCAGCAGCGCCGCCGGGTCGTCGTACACCGCCACCGCGCCGGCGCCGGCGAGTTCGCCGCGGCTCGTGCCGCCGCAGGTCAACCCGACGCACGGGATGTCGAGCTTGCCGGCCGCCGCGACGTCCCACACCGAGTCGCCGACGAAGACGACCCGCTCGGCGGCCAGCCCCGACTGATCGAGCGCCGCTTCGAGAATGTCCGGCGCGGGCTTGCTCTCCTTGGCGTCGGCCGACGACGTGACGGTGTCCACCACGTCGTCCGCGTTCAGCGCCCGGCGCAGCGCGCCGACCTCGTGCTCGGCGGCCGAGGTGGCGAGCACCACCCGCAACCCCCGCTCGGCGCACGCGCGCAGCAGGTCCGCCGCCCGAGGCAGCGGCGTCAGCCGTTCCCAGTACTCGGTGTAGAGGGTGTCGTGCGCCTCGCGCAGCTTCGGATCCTCGTCGCGGTCCCGCTCCGGGCCGAGCAGGTGATCCAGCAGCTTGTCCGAGCCCATGCCGATCGAGCGGTGCACGGTCGCCATCGGCACCGGCCGGTCGGCCTGGCGCAGCGCCTCCCACCAGCTCACCGTGTGCAGGTAGGTGGTGTCGACGAGGGTGCCGTCGACGTCGAAGAGCACCCCTTGGGGTTGTTCGTTGGCCATGGCCGCACTCCTACCCCTTCGGCGATCGGCTGACTCGTCCCGGCCGCGCGGGTGGTACGACTCAGTGTGTCTCGGCCGGTGGGACGAGGATCTCGAACCAGACCGTCGAGCCGCGCACCGACGGGTCGGTGCCCCAGGCGTCACTCAGCTCCTCGATGAGACCCAGTCCACGCCCGCGACTGCTCAACGTGTCGGTACGCGCCCGGGTCACGGTGCCCCGCGTGCCGGAATCGGCGACCGAGACCAGCAGGCGCTCGGGGCTGAGGTCGATCTCCACCCGGGCGGCCGTGCCGGCGTGCAGCAACGCGTTGGTCGTCAGCTCGCTGGTGCACAGCACCGCCGCGCCGATCACCGACTCGGGCACCCGCCACTCGGTGAGCTGACCGGTCATCCAGTGCCGGACCCGGCTCGGCGCGGTGGGCTCCGCCGGCACCTCCATCGCCGCCGACCGGCTCGGCTTGAGCGCGTGCTCGACCGCCAGCACCGCCACGTCGTCCTCGGTGCCGCCGGACACCGCCGCGGTCGCCACCGCGCAGAGGGCGCGGGGATCGCTGGTGCCGGCCTTGGCCACCGCGTCGCCGAGGGCGTCCATCCCGGCGCTCAGGCTCTGCCTGCGCCGCTCCACCACGCCGTCGCTGAACAGCAGCAGGGTGTCGCCGGGCGGGAACGCGACGGTGACGGTGGTCGGTCGTCCGCCCAGCCCCAGCGGGGGAGCGGCCGGCACCTGCACGTACTCGGCGTGCGTGCGGCCGTCGGGCGCACACCGGCGGATCAGGGGAGCGGGATGACCGGCGCTGGCCAGGGTCAGTTCCCGCCGCTCGGCGTCGATGACCCCGAATGCCACGGTGACGAACAGCTCATGGCTGCCGGCCTCCGCGCCGAGACTGGTCACCAACCGGTCCAGACCGGTCAGCACCGCGTCCGGCGCCGGATCGGCCAGGGCCAGCGCGCGCAGGGCCGCCCGCACCTGCCCCATCCGTGCCGCGGCCTGCACGTCGTGCCCGGCGACGTCGCCCAACACCACGCCGAGCGCGCCGGTGGGCAGCAGGAACGCGTCGTAGAAGTCGCCGCCGGCAGCGTTACCGTCCACCCCGGGGTCGTAACGGGCCGCGATCCGCAGCCGGGGCAGGTCGGGCAGGTGCTCGGGCAGCATGCTGCGTTGCAGCAACTGGGCGGTGCCGTGCTGGGTCTCGAACCGCCGCGCCCGCTCCGCGGCCTGACCGATCAGCTCCGCCGACGCGGCCAGCAGCGCCCGCTCGGCGGCCGACCAGGAGTGCGCGACCTGGTAGCCGACCGTCAGCCCGCCCCGGACCACCGACGTGCCCAGCGGGAGCGCGGCCATTGAGCGGATCTTCTGGTCATGCCGGTCCACGGCGGTCTCGCGCAGCGGCTGGCCGTCGCGGGTGAACAGGGCCTCGCCCGACCGGACCGCCAGCGCGACGGGACCCTCCCAGTCGGCCGGCGCCCGCCGCCACAGCGGAGGCAGCCGCTCGTCGGCCTCGTCCATCAACTCGCCGCGCACCCGACGCACCATCCGCCAGCCGCCGCCACCCTCGTCGACCACGAACGCCACCCGGTCGGCGTCGAACATTCCGATGGTGTGGCGCAGCGCGACCCGGGCCACGTCGTCGAGGGTGAGGGTGCCGGCGAGCGCGGCAGCCACATCGCTGAGACTCCGCAACTGCTCGGTGACGTGAGTGGTTTCGGCGGCCACCGTCAGGATTCCGACGATCTGCCCCGCGCTGTCGCGTACCGCCGAGTGACTGCGGGTGAAGACCACCTGTTCGACACCGCCACTCTCCCCGATCAGGGGGAGCGTGGACTCCTTCTCCAGGAACGGCACACCGTCGCGGTAGGCGCGCTCGATCGCGTCACCGAAGCCGGGCAGCTGCCAGACCTCGGCGTGGACCTCGGCGGCCGGCCGGCCGAGGGCGGCCGGATGCTTGTTCCCCAGCAACTCGGCGTAGCCGTCGTTGTAGAGCAGGACCAGGTCGTCGCCGTACGCCAGCGCCATCGGCATCGGCGAGGCGAGGATCAGCGCCACCACGGCCCGGACCGCCGCGTCCCACCCCGCACGCGGGCCGAGCGCGGTGGCGGACCAGTCGTGGGCGAGCACGGCTGCCGCGCCGGGCCCGGTGGATGCGCCGGGGGCCGGAATTGCTGGCGTGGGGACTCGCCCGACCGTTCCTGGCATGTTCGCAGCCTAGCCGGCCGTCGCTCAGCCGCATCCGATCATGTGCGCGGGTCGCCGACACCCCCCGCGTGGTTGCTGTTCGGGCAGGTCAGGGCCCCTGTTTGTCGACTTGTCGGAAAAATGGCAGTGAGCCGCCCGGACTGCCGCACCGGTGGCCGGGTATGCGCCCGGCGCAGTCCACGCGACAGGAGGGACATCATGCTGAAAACCCTCGCGGTGCGGCAGGCCGACATCGGCGATGCCATCGCCGACACCTGGAGGTCGGTGCTGCTCTTCATCCCGAAGGCAGTGGCCTTCATCGTCATCCTCGTGGTCGGCTGGCTTATTGCCAGAGCGGTCCTCAAGATCGTGGATGCGGTGCTGGAACGGGTGCGCTTCGACGAAGCAGTCGAACGCGGAGGCATCAAACGGGCACTTGAGAGAACGAAGTACGACGCCAGCGACATCCTGGCCAGGTTGGCGTACTACGCCGTCCTGCTGTTCACCCTGCAGTTCGCCTTCGGAGTCTGGGGGCCCAACGCGATCAGTGACCTGATCCGCGGCGTGGTGGCCTGGCTGCCGCGCGCGTTCGTCGCGATCGTCATCGTGGTGGTCGCGGCCGCTATCGCCAACGCCGTCCGGGATCTGGTCACCGGGGCGCTGGGCGGACTCTCGTACGGCAAGGTCCTGGCGGACCTGACGGCGATCTTCATCATCGCGCTCGGCGTGATCGCCGCCCTGAACCAGGTGGGTATCGCCACCACGGTCACCACTCCGGTGCTGATCGCGGTCCTCGCCACGGTCGCCGGAATCCTGATCGTCGGCGTCGGCGGTGGTCTGGTCAAACCGATGCAGAACCGCTGGGACGGCTGGCTGGACCGGGCCGCCCGGGAAGCCCAGGCGGTGCAGGAGCACCGGCGGGCCACCTCGGCGGGGCGCGGCGACATGGAGCGGCAGATGGCCGACCGTGGCGGCGACCGGACCCAGGCCATGCCCCGGGTCGACGAACAGTCGACGATGGCCGGCGGACGTGGCACGTACCAGTCCGGTGCGGCCGACGAAACCCAGCAGTACCGCCCGTAGCGGGGCGTGATCGTGCGAGGGAGGGCGTCCACGCGGCTCGCGTGGGCGCCCTTCGCGTGCTCAGGAACGGTCGAGCGAGCGGGCCAGCGCGCAGACGGCGACCAGCCGGGCGAGCGGCCACTCCGGCGCGCTCCAGTCCACCGACCCGCGCGGCGGCGCCCATCCGTGCTCCAGGGCGGCGGCGCGTACCCCTCGGCGTAGCCGGCGAGCGCCGCGGCGGTCAACGGCCGCCGGCCACCGTCCAGGCTGTCGCGGACGGCGGCGGCGTGCTGGTCGACAAGCGCCAGCAGCCCGGGACGCGCGGCGGCGGCCGCGAGGCCGGCGGTGCCCACGGAGACGGTGAGGGCGGCCAGGGTCGACCGCGCCGACTCGACGGCGGTCGGGGAGGCGACCCGGTTGAACGGCACACGCATGGTGACCGAGGCTAACCCACCGGTGATCGACCGACCTCGGCCGCTCGGCGCTTGTGGGTTGTGCCACCGGACACCTCGACGCTGGCCGCGAGGGTTGATCCGGCACAGACGGGGCACCAGGCACCCGACGACGCAGGACGGCACAGAGTGTGGGAGCGGCGATGGGGCAGCGGGCGGACGGGCCAGACGATCAGCACCGGCGGCCGGCCGGGGTGAGCGACGAAACGGTCGCCGCGCTGGGCAAGCTCAGCGAGGCTCTGGAGTGCGTCGAGCGGGCCCGCGGGCACCTGTACTCGCTGCACCAGCTCATCGGGCACGCCGACCTGATGCTCGACGACGCGATCGAGAGGTTCCGTGCCGCCGGGCACCACCGGATCGCCGAGCGGATCGACACCGAGCTGCTGGGCCGCAACGTGATCGCCGGCCGGTGGACGTTCCAGATCGTCGAGGACTTCGACGACGGCTACCACGCGCTGTTCCGGGAGCTGGAGCAACAGGCCCGCGACGAACTGGTGGGCGGGCGGCGACACCTCTACGAGGCGGAGATGAAGGAGCGCCGCCGCACGCGGGGACAGCCGGGGCACGAGGCCCGACCGGACTGACAACGGACTGGCGGCATGTGGATGATGGGGCCCGGTTCGCCGGGCCCCATCATTCGTGAGGAGCGTTCGTGGCCAAGGACAGGAAGCCGCCCTTCATGATGAGGGCGATGCTCAGACTGGAGCGCGGAACCGCGAGCACCATCGAGACGCTGCGTCGGTACGCCCCGCTCGCCGACGAGCTCGGCGCCGACGGGATGGACGTCGACATCGAGCGCGCGGACCTGCTGCTGTCGGGCTGGCGCGTCGCCGTGAACGAGGAACGCGCCATGCACGACCTGGCCTCCGGACTGGTGCGCCGCTTCGGCTGGCGGGAGCAGGACTTCGTCTACTCGCCGAATGTCCGCTACGCCGAGACCCTGGTGCCTCCGTCCGGGCCGCCGGCCACCCGCCTGGTTGTCGACCGGGCAAGCCAGGAGTTGGGCTGGGAGGGCGCAACCCACGGCACCAGCCTCACCCCCGACCGCACGCTGGAGATCGAGCCGGGCGAGACCGAGGTGGTAGCGAGGCTTTTCGTCGCCGTTCCGGCGGCCACGTTCGCCGGGACGGTGGAGGCGTTGGAGCCGTGGTTGGCCCGCGTCGAGCCGCCGGCGGTCGGGGTGGATCCGGGCCGCGCGGCTCTGGTGTTTGTCGCTCGCGGCGACCTGCGGGCCGAGGCGGAGAGGCTCGGCCTGGGGCCGGTGGAGATCGGCCGCATCGAGGCGGACGCCGACCACGTCATCGAGACCGCGACGGCCGCCGACGGCACGACCCTCCGGCTGCGCGGCGGCACCGACCCGCTCTCGCCGTACTGGCCCGGCATCCTGGAGATCCGGGAGATGGTGATCGACCCCTCCTACCCGGACTAGGGGCGGCGCCGCTGGGCAGTGTCTTCAAAGGTTCACAGCCATCGGCGGAGTAGCGCGGCCGGGGCGCTGAGCGGCGGCGGTCGTGCTGGTGAGCGTGATGCCTGTGAGTCATCTAGATGACTCACAGGCATCGCTCACCAGGGTGTTGTCGCCGTCGGTCACATGGCGTGGCGGTCGGAACGCCAGAGTTCGTCCGAGGGCCGTCGAAGGACGCGCTACATCATTCTCCACCAAGATCCTTGGAGGACACTGCCTAGCGGGCCAGGCGGTCCAGCAGTTCGCCGAGCAGCGCGTGTTCGCCCGGGGTGAGGTCGCCCGGGTCGTCGCCGACCAGCGCACGCAGCGTCAGCGCGGCGCTCGCGCGAGTCGCGGGAGCGTCGGTGGGGGCCATGCGCAGGACTCCGGCCAGCGCGGCCTCGCGCACGCGTCCGGACAGCCCGAGATCCGGCTCCGGCTGGCTGATCAGGGTGAGCGTGATGCCGACGTTGGCGGCCAACACCTGTTCGGCGGCATCGGCTGCCGGCACCTTGAGTCGGCCCCGGGCGGCGGTCAGCCGGTCACGCAACGCGGCGTGCGCCGGAGCGGTGACGGCGCAGGGCTTTCCCGGCTCCGCGCGGCCGTAGAGCAGCCCGTAGAACGACGGGTGCTCCAGCCCGAACTGCACGTGTCTGTCCCAGCCCTCGCGCAGGTCGTTGAGCGGGTCGCCAGAGTTCTCGACCGCCGTGTACTGGGTGAAGCCGTGGCTCGCCACGGCGTCGACCAGGCCCTGCTTGCTGCCGAAGTGGTGGTACAGCGTCGGGGCCTGCACCCCGGCGCGATCGCACACCGCCCTCGTGGACACCGTGCCGCCGCTCTCCAGCAACTCCGCCGCGGCGAGCAGGAGTCGATCCCGTGCGTTCTGCATGGTTGCTACATTAGCTCATGTAGCGCTACATTGCTCGCTATAGCGAAAGGAGAAGTCCATGAGGACTTGGTTCATCACGGGTGGGACTCCCGGCGGGTTCGGCCTCGTCTACGCCGAGGCTGCCCTGGAGCAGGGCGATCAGGTGGTGGTGACCGCGCGTCGGCCCGCTGAGCTGCGGGAATGGGCTGAGTCCTACGGCGACCGGGTGCTGGTTCTCCAGCTCGACGTCACCGATGCCGACCAGGTGCGTGCGGCGGTCAGGACGGCCGAGGAGCGGTTCGGCGGGATCGACGTGCTCGTCAACAGCGCGGGCCGTGGCTGGTACGGGTCGATCGAGGGTGCCCCCGACGAGACGATCCGCCGCACGTTCGACCTCAACCTGTTCGCCGTGGTCGAGGTGGTACGCGCGGTCCTGCCCGGTATGCGGGCACGCGGCGACGGCTGGATCGTGAACATGTCGTCGGTGGCGGGCCTCGTCGGCGCGCTGGGGTTCGGCTACTACGCGGCGGCGAAGTTCGCGGTCGAAGGGCTGTCGGAGACGCTGCGCCAGGAAGTTGAGCCGTTCGGTGTGCGCGTGCTCGTCGTGGAGCCGGGAGCGTTCCGCACCAAGGCTTTCGCCTACTTCCAGAACGAGGACGTCAACGAGACCGTCGACGCCTACGTGCCGATGGTCGAGGGCGTTCGGGCGGCGTTCGTGGACCACAACGGAAAGCAGGCGGGAGACCCCGTTCGTGGGGTGCAGGCCGTGATCAGCGCCTTGAACGCACCCGTCCCGCCGAAGCGGATCGTGCTCGGCAACGCCGGCTACGACGCCGTTGTGGCGATGCACGAGAACGCACTCGCGGAACTGCGCGCGAACGAGAAGCTCTCCCGTGGAGCGGACTTCTGAGCCTGTCACACACCAGGACGCGCCCGCGTCCTGGCACCCGCGAAGACTGGAGAGACGAAATGAACGACATCACTCTGCCCAAGGCCGTCGATCGCTTCATCACGGCAACCAACGCCCACGACGCGAACGAGCTGGCCGCGGTCTTCGGCGACGGGGCCACCGTGCGCGATGACGGGCAGACCTGGGCCGGCGAGGCCGAGATCCGCGAGTGGATCCAGGGGCACCTGATCAACCCCAGGGTCGTGCTCACGCCGACCTCGTTCGCCCACGACCGGCTGGTTGCCTCCGGGGACGGTGACTTCCCGGGTGGGCCCCTGTCCTTCGCCCTCGTGTTCGACATCAAGGACGACCAGGTCACCGGCCTTGAGATCGAGCCCGTCTGATTCGTCACCGGCCGGAACTGCCGGAGGGCGGCTCCGGCCGGTGGACCAGGGAACGGGCAGTCCGGGGCACCTGCGAAGCGCCCCTGGCCGGAAGTGCGGTTGGCCGCGCTACTCGCTGGGGGCGTTGGCGGGCCGGCGACGGGCGGCGTCGTCGGCGATGATCACGGTGGCCACCATCAGCGCGACGCAGACGCTGAACAGCCACGAATCGTCGGAGACGAGCCGGGCCGACACGGGCGCCTGGAGCGCGGCGAGCAGGAAGCCGAGCCAGGCGAGCCGGCGCTGACGCGTGGAGAGGATTCCGGAGCCTTGATGCATCCCGAAATTCTTACGCGAACACGCGCGTTTGCCGTCCCCCGATCGGCCGATTCTGACTGAGCTGTCCGCTTTCTCGACCGTCCGGACACCACTTCCTGTCGCAGCGGGCGGGCCGCATTCGCCGCCGGTAGGGTGCGCTGCGGCAGGATGCTGTCCCATGTCCACCTCGCCCCCGCCACCCCGCGCCGCGCTGCTCCTGCTGGCCTACCTCGCGTTCGTCAGCCTCGGCCTGCCGGACGGGCTGCTCGGCGTCGGCTGGCCGTCCATCCGGGCGGACTTCGGCGTCCCGACCGAGGCCGTCGGGTTGCTGCTCACCGCGGGCACCGTCGGCTACCTCACCTCCAGCGTGCTGGCCGGGTTCACGCTGGCCCGCATCGGCGTGGGCGCGCTGCTCGCCGGAAGCACCCTGCTCGCCAGCCTGGCGCTGACCGGATACGCCCTGAGCCCCGCGCTGGCGGTGATCGTGGGCTGCGCACTGCTGCTTGGGTTGGGCTCCGGCGCCGTCGACTCCGGCCTGAACGCGTACGCCGCCGGCGCGTTCGGTCCGCGCCACATGAACTGGCTGCACGCCTTCTTCGGGCTGGGCGTGGCGATTGGTCCACTGATCATGACAGCGGCGCTGAGCGTCGGACTGGCCTGGCGGTGGGGGTACGGCATCGTGGCCGCCGCCCAGCTCGCCCTCGCCACGGCGTTCGCGCTGACCGTACGCGCGTGGCGACGCCGCGATCCCGCTCCCGGGGCCAGCGCGGAGACGTCCGACACCGCTGCGCCGGTCCGGGTGCCGGTCCTGGCCACGCTGCGACTGCCGGTCGTCTGGTCGGGGACACTGGCCTTCGCGCTGTACGTCGCCATCGAGGTGTCCGCCGGGCTGTGGGCGTTCCTGCTGCTCACCCAGGGGCGCGGCCTGAGCGACGCGGTGGCGGGCGGCTGCGTCTCCGCGTACTGGGGGAGTCTCTTCGTCGGCCGGGTGGTGCAGGGGGTGGTGGCCGAACGGCTCGGGCCCCGGTTGGTGTTGCGGGTGAGCCTGGCCGGCATGGCCGTCGGCGCGGCGCTGATCGCCGTCCCCGGCCCGGCCGTGCTGGCCGTACTCGGCCTGGTCGTGCTCGGTTTCGCCGCCGCGCCGGTGTTCCCGCTGCTCACCCTCACCACCGCCGAGCGGGTCGGCACGGCGCACGCCGACCGCGCCATCGGGTTGCAGATCGGCGCCGCCGGTCTGGGCGCGGCGCTCGTTCCGGCGGGCCTCGGCGTGCTGATCAGCAACGTGTCGGTACAGGCGCTCGGCTCGGCTCTGGTGGTGCTCGCCCTGGCGCTGATCGTGCTCTACGAGCTGGGCGCCCGCCGGCCGTCCGGCGACGCCGGATCGACCGGGCCGCCCGGCGAGGACTATCCGTTGTCCGGCCCGGTACGGCCGGTCGTGGACGGACGGTAGGCGCGCTCCGGGTCGGTCGGCTCCCGCCCCGGCGCCTCGCCGCCCCGGTCGGCCGCCGCCGGGCCGTGCCCGAAGGCGGCCTCCTCGCCGGCGTCGTTGCCGGTCACGTCGTCGGCCTGCCCGTCGATGCTGGAACCCGCCACGGCGCGCTCCAACTCCTCCAGCGGCAGCCGCTCCTCGTCACGCCACACCCTGTCGTCCGTCATGCCATCAGCGGTACCCGGGCGCGATGATCGCAAACAGGTGCTCCGCGGCCCGGAACACGACGATGGCCGCCGGAAGTCCGGCGGCCATCGTCGATCGCGTACGCCTATCACGGCTGCGGGCGGTCCACCGTGCCACGCCAGGCGCCGGTCTCCTGACCGCGTCGCTCGATGAACGTCTTGAACCGCTCCAGGTCGCCCTTGGCACGGCGGTCGACGATGCCGAGCTTGTCGCCAGCCTGCTCGACCACACCGTGCGGCTCGAACTCGAGCTGGAGGGTGACCCGGGTCTTGCCCTCGTCCAGGCGGTGGAAGGTCACCACACCGGCCTGCTGGGTGCCGCCGGTCGAGCGCCACGCGACCCGCTCGTCGGGAAGCTGCTCGGTGATCTCGGCGTCGAACTCGCGCTTGACGCCGGCGATGTCCACCGTCCAGTGGGTCATCGTCTCGGAGAGCTGCCGGACCTCCTTGACGCCCTCCATGAACTGGGGGAACTCCTCGAACTGCGTCCACTGGTCGTACGCGGTCCGCACGGGTACGGAAACCTCGACGTGTTCGGTAACGCCACTCATCGTCAATCCTCCTTCGGCCGCTGTCTGTCGGATCGGGGGGCGATCACTACCAGCGGGTTGTCTCGTTCTTGTTGCCGAGCGCGGCCCACACCTCGGAGACCGTCTGGTACTCGGTGCCCTCGGGCAGCCGTTCCAGCGCCGCCACGATGTCGTCGGGCGCCTCGTTCTCCCGCGCGCTGGCGATGAGCACCAGCCGGTCGCCGGGCAGCGCGCTCATCGAGATGAACCGGCCGAGCCGGCTGCGCTGCTCCACGTCGGTGGAACTCATGCCCTGCGGAGTGCCGGTGCGCAGGTCGCCCGCCGGGGCCGTGGTGGCCTCCGGCTGGTCCTCGCCGGCCGGCTCGGGCACCCGAGCCTCGTCGACCCGTGAGCCGCCGGTGCCCGGCCCCTGCACGAGGCCGCTGACCTCCTGGCTCATCTGCTCGTCGATCCTCGGTCCGTGCTTGCTGTTGCCACGCTCCATGTCTTCTGCGCTACCCGGCACCCCGTCCGGTAAACCGGCACCGGGTCGCGAACCGGCCCTCGGGCCGGACATCCGGTCCCTTTCAGTCCTCGGCCGGCTTACGCGGCGGCAGCACCGGATCGCCCGCGTCCTCCTCGCCCGCCTGCAACTGCCGGCCGCGCTGCACCTCGGCGTTGATCTGCACGCCGAGCATCAGGGCGCTGTTGGACAGGTAGAGCCAGACCAGGAACGCGATGGCCGCGCCCAGGCTGCCGTAGGTCGTCTTGTAGGTGGCGAAGTTCGCGACGTAGAAGCCGAAACCGAAGGACACCACCGCCCAGGAGAGCAGGGCCACAAAGCCGCCGGGGGTGAGCCAGCGAAAGCGCGGTTGGCGCACGTTCGGGGCGATCCAGAACAGCAGGGACAGCAGCACCATCATCACCAGGGCGAGCACCGGCCACTTCGCGACGCTCCACACCGTTCGCGCCAGACCACCGGCGTTGATCAGGTCGCCGACCGCGTCGGTGACCGGGCCGCTGACGATCAGGGCGAGGGCGACCACCGCGAGCAGCACCAGCGTCACGGCGGCCAGGCCGATCTGCAACGGCCGCAGCCGCCAGACCGGCCTGCCCTCGGTCACCCCGTAGATGGCGTTGGAAGCGCGGGTGAACGCGCCGATGAAGCCCGACGCGGACCACAGCGCGCCGAGCAGGCCGAAGCTCAGCAGCACCTTGGCGTTGCTCTGCTGGACGACCACCGAGCGGATCACCCCGACCACGCCGCCGTCGTCGTCGGCCACCACCGAACCGGCGCCCACCTGTTTGGCCAGGTCGACAACCGTGTCGAGGGTCCGCTCGCCCGACGAGACCAGGCCGACCAGGGCCACCACCACGATGGCGGACGGAAAGAGCGCCAGCACCCCGTAGTAGGTGAGCGCGGCGGCCCAGTCCGAACAGTTGTCGTTCACGAAGTTCTGCACACTGCGGACCAGCACCCCACGCCACGTCCGCCAGCTGAGTTGCCGGATCCGCCGGGGAACCCCCGAACCGGTGAGTGTCGTGCCGGGATCAGTGGTCGTCATGCCCGCTCCCTGTGCCCCGGCCACCGGTATGACCGGTCGTCCGGTCTGGCCTGGACCGGCCGGTACCCAGGCCGGGAAATCGACAAACCCGCTCGGCGGCCCGCCGACGCCGCTCGGGTTTGCCGCCGCGCTCGCAGGGAACGGACACAGTGACTCTGTCGATGCTTTAGGAGGACGAGATGCCCGCGCGCGAGGACATGCCCAGCACGCTGCGACGCTCCTCGGACAAGGCGCAGCGCACCTGGGCGAAGACGCACGACTCGGCGGTGGAGACCTACGGCGAGGGCGAGCGGTCGCACCGTACCGCCTTCGCGGCGGTGAAGCACCAGTTCGAGAAGGTGGGCGACCACTGGGAGCCCAAGGGTCGTAAGGGCCCGAGCGACCGCCAGGCCGCCGGTGGAGGCCCCGAGCGGCGTGCCCCCACCGCCGGTGGGGTGGACGCCAACGCCAGCAAGGACCACCTGATGTCGGTGGCCCGCAAGCTGGACGTACCGGGCCGGTCCAGCATGACCAAGTCGGAGCTGGTCACGGCCATCGAGAAGGCCAACGACCGGGCGACCCGCAAGGCTCGCGGCGACTGACCCACGCGCGACGTGGCACGGGCCGGACGCGCCACCCCTGCGTCCGCCCCGTGCCGCTTTGACCGCTCACCACCGCCCGCCGCCGGGCGCCTCGATGTGCACGGCCTTCGTTGCGGTGAACTCGTCCAGCAGCTCCGGGCCGTACCCGAAGCCCTGCCCGCTGGCCCGGCGCGGATGCGCGGCTCCGCCCGGCGCCCCGCCGAACACCGCGTTGACCTTCACGGTGCCCACCGGCAGCTCCCGCCAGGCCCGCTGCGCGTGGCTCATCGACGCGGTCAGCACCGTGGCCGCCAGCCCGTACGGGGAGTCCGCCGCACAGGTCAGCGCCTCGTCGAACGAGTCGACCACCACCACCGGGGCGACCGGCCCGAACGTCTCCTCGCGCACCAACGCCATGTCGTGCCGGCAGTCGGCGACCACGGTGGCCGGGTAGTACGCGCCCGGTCCGTCCGGCAGTCCCCCGCCGGTGCGTACCCGCGCGCCGGCCGCCACCGCCGCCGTGACCTGTCCGTGCACGTGGTCGCGGTGCCGCCGGTCGACGAGCGGGCCCAGGTCGGTGCCCGGGTCGCGCCCCGGCCCGACCCGCAACTCGTCGGCCCGCCGCACCAGCGCCGCCACGAAGTCGTCGGCCAGGTCGCGGTGCACGTAGATCCGCTCCACCGCCACACAGATCTGCCCGGCGTTGGCGAACGCGCCGAGCGCGGCCTGTTGCGCCGCCCACTCGGGGTCCACACCCGCGTCGACGACGAGCGGGTCGCTGCCCCCGTTCTCCAGCAGCACCTTCGCGCCGGTGCCCGCAGCCGCGGCGGCGATCTTGCGTCCGGTGGCGGTCGACCCGACGTGCGCGATCACGTCCACGTCCTGCGCGGCCAACGCCGCGCCGACCTCCGGGCCGCCGGTGAGCAGGGACAGCACGCCGGCCGGCAACGCCCCGTCCAGGGCCCGGGCCAGCAGCCAACCCGTCGCGGGCGTCCGCTCGCTCGGCTTGTAGAGCACCACGTTGCCGGTGACCAGGGCCGCGCCGAGCAGCCCACAGGACACCGCCACCGGGTCGTTCCAGGGGGTGATCGCGGCGACCACGCCGCGCGGCTGCGGGGTCATGAAGTCCACCGCGTCGGTCGCGCCGTGCAACGTCCGTCCGCCGCGCAGCGGCGCGAGTTCCGCGTACTGTCGCAGGGTGCCGATGCCCGCCTCGACGCCGCCGCGGGCGTCCGCGAGTGGTTTGCCCATCTCCGCGGTGACCGCCGCCGCCAGCTCGTCGGTGAGCGCCGCGACGGCGTCCGCCGCCCGGTGCAGCGCCGCCGCCCGCTCGGCGGGCGCGGTCGCCGCCCACTCGTCGGCCGCCTCACGTGCCGCCTGGGCCGCCTTGCCGACCTCGTCGGCCGTGGCGACCGGCGCCGAGGTGACCGGTTCGCCGTCCGCCGGATCACACACGACCAGCTCGCCGCCGGACCCGCCCGCGCCCCACACCCCGCCCACCAGCTGCGCAACCGTGTACATGCGGCGCTGGATGCCCGGGTCCCGGCGAGACAAACGCGTTTCGCCCGGTTGCGCCCCGGGTAGGCGGGTCGGATGACTACCACCGGCGCGCAGGGCGCGGACGCCGTCGTCGTCGGCGCCGGCCACAACGGCCTGGTCGCGGCGAACCTGCTGGCCGACGCCGGGTGGGACGTGGTCGTGCTGGAAGCGACCGCCGTACCCGGCGGCGCCGTCCAGTCGGCCGAGGTCACCGCGCCGGGCTATCTGAGCGACCTCTACAGCTCGTTCTACCCCCTCGGGTACGCCTCGCCCGTGCTCAACGGCCTCGACCTGGGCCGCCACGGGTTGTCCTGGCGGCACGCCCCGGACGTGCTGGCGCACCTGCTGCCCGACGGTCGGGCCGCGGTGATCAACCGGGACCCGGACGCGACGGCCGCCTCGTTGGAACAGTTCGCCCCCGGGGACGGGAAGCGCTGGCTGAACGCGTACACGGACTGGCTCGAGGTTTCCGAGCCGATGTTGACCGCGATCACCACGCCGTTCCCGCCGGTACGCGGCGGACTGGGTCTGCTGCGCCGGCTGCGGGTCGCGGGAGCGCTGCGGCTGGCCCGCCGACTCGTGGTGCCGGTGCGCAAACTCGGCGACGAGCTGTTCGACGGCGAGGGGGGCCCGGCGCTGCTCGCCGGATGCGCCCTGCACACCGACCTGTCCCCCGAGGAGGCCGGCTCCGGCGTGTACGGCTGGCTGCTGGCCATGCTCGGCCAGCAGGTCGGCTGGCCGGTGCCCGACGGCGGCGCGCGGCGGATCACCGACGCGCTGGTCGACCGCCTCGCCGAACGCGGCGGCCGCATCCTGTACGGCGCGCGCGTCGACCGGGTGCTCACCGCTCGCGGCCGGGCGATGGGCGTACGCACCGAGGGCGGCACGCTGTGGCGGGCCCGGCGGGCGGTCCTCGCCGACGTGCCGGCGCCGGCGCTCTACCTCGACCTCGTCGGTGCGGCGGTCCTGCCGCCGCGGCTCGTGGAGGACCTGGCGCACTTCCGGTGGGACGGCTCGACGCTGAAGGTGGACTGGGCGCTCTCCGCCGGAGTCCCGTGGACCAACCGGGCGATCGCCGGGGCCGGCACGGTGCACCTCGGCGCGGACCTCGACGGGCTGACCCGGTACGCCGGCGAGCTGGCCCGGGGTGAGCTGCCCCGCGACCCGTTCCTACTGGTCGGCCAGATGTCCGTGGCCGACCCCAGCCACTCGCCGCCGGGCACCGAGTCGCTCTGGTCGTACACCCACCTGCCGTTCCGGCGGAACTGGCGGACCGAGGACATCGCCGAACACGTGCAGCGCATGGAGGACGTGCTCGAAGCGGCGGCCCCGGGTTTCCGGCAGCTCGTCGTGGGCCGGCACGTGGCCGGGCCGGCCGACCTGGAGAAGGGCGACCCGAGCCTGGTCGGTGGCGCGCTGGGCGGGGGCACCGCCGCCGCGTACCAACAGTTGTTCCTGCGCCCGATCCCCGGCCTGGGCCGTGCGGACACCCCGGTGGACCGGCTCTTCCTGGCCAGTTCGTCGGCGCACCCGGGCGGTGGCGTGCACGGCGCGCCGGGCGCGAACGCGGCCCGCGCGGCCCTGGCCCGCGACCGCGCCCTGACCGGCACCGCCTACAAGGCGGCCGTAACCGCGGCCCACCGAACCATCTACCCACCCCCGACCTGACGCGGTGATCAAGAGGTTTGCGTCACCGGCGAGCCGGATTCTGACGCAAACCTCTTGATCGACGCGGGGGGGTCAGGGGGTGATGTTGCGGTGCTTGCTGCGCAGGCGGAACGGCATCAGGGCGCTCTCGACCTTGGTCGCGGTGGTCATCTTGGAGACGCCGTCCCGCCGCTCCTCGAAGCGGATCGGGACCTCCAGGATGGTGTGCCCCAGCTTGGTGGCCAGGTAGTGCATCTCCACCTGGAAGCTGTAGCCGTTGGACTGCACCCGGTGCAGGCCGATGTCCTTGAGCGCGTCGGCCCGCCAGATCTTGAAGCCGGCGGTCAGGTCGCGGATGCGCACCCGCAGCAGCGTGTGCACGTAGAGGTTCGCCCAGCCGCTGAGCGCCCGGCGGTACAGCGGCCAGTTCTCGTCCAGCTCGCCGCCCGGCACGTACCGGGAACCGATCACCACGCCCGCCTGGGTGGAGAGCAGCGCGCCCAGCATCCCGGGCAGCGCCTCCGGCGGGTGCGACAGGTCGGCGTCCATCTGCGCCACGAACTCGGCCCCGCCATCGAGCGCCCGGGTCATCCCGTCCACGTACGCCCGACCCAGGCCCTCCTTGCCGGCCCGGTGCATCACCTCGATCCGCTCCGGGTACTCGATGGCCAGTTTGTCGGCCACCTCCCCGGTGCCGTCGGGGGAGTTGTCGTCGGCGACGAGGATGCGCAGCCCCGGCAGCGGCAGCGCGAGCAGCCGCTCGACCAGCGCCGGCAGGTTGCCCGCCTCGTTGTAGGTGGGCACGACGACTGTCAGGTGTACGTCTCGCCACGGCGACGGCAGCTGGACGGGCTCGATCATGTCGGACATCCTCGGTTTGCGGACACGGCTACCCCAGAGGGTAGCCAGTTGCCCGACCCGGATTGAAAAGGCTCCCCGTGGGTCCGCCCGCCCGCAGGTGGCGGCGCGCTCAGCGCGGGCGGCGGCGCACCACCGTCCGCGTCACTGCGGGCCCTTCTGCCGCGTGGCGATGTCGGAGAGCCGGGCCAACGTCTCCCGGTTGCGCAGGTGCAGCACGAGATCGTTGGCCTTGTTCCGGATCCAGCGCAGCGGACCGGCCGCGAAGTCCTCACCGATCCGGACGCGGGTGGCGCCCCCGTCGACCGGTTCCAGGGTGAACGCCACGATCGCCTCCCCGGCCGGCCACAGCCCGGCGCGCAGCACCAGCCGGTGCGGCGGCTCGCACACCAGCACCGTCGAGGCGTCCTGCAACGAGAACGGCCACGGGCCGGCCCGGTGGTGCAGTTGGCTGCCCACCCGGGGCCAGGCGTCGTCCACGTCGCGCACGTGCGCCGTACCGACCACCCAGTCGCTGTACGTCCACCCGTCGGCCAGCACGTCGAACACCTGCTGCGGGGGAGCGTCGATCACTTTCTCCACTATCGCCACTGGACTCCCATACCCGTGGGGTGACGGAGGCTAACGAGCCGGCGGGTTAGCTTCTTCCAGGCGGCGGGTAAGGCCGACCGGGGCACCGCCGGCGGCGTTGGCCCACGGCGCCGACGACGACGTTTACTCCTTCGGGCGCCGGGAACCCGCCGGCTGTGCGACAGGACCAGGAGGATCCGTATCAGCGCAGGTCAGCCCGGGTGTACGCCGGTGCTGGCCGGGTTGGTCGCGGACCTGCCGCACCCCACGGTGGCGTCCTGTACGACGCGGTGCTGCTCGACCGCGACGGCACCCTGATCGAGGACGTGCCGTACAACGGCGACCCGGAGAAGGTACGCCCGCTGCCGGGCGTCCGCGCGGCGCTGGACCGACTGCGGGCCGCCGGTCTGCGCCTCGCGGTGGTGACCAACCAGTCCGGCCTGGCCCGGGGCTACTTCGACGAGGAGCAGATGCGGGCGGTACACGCCCGCGTCGAGGAGCTGCTGGGCGGCTTCGACGCCTGGCTGGTCTGCCCGCACGACGACGCCGACGGCTGCGACTGCCGCAAGCCGTCGCCCGGACTGGTGCACGCCGCCGCCCGGGAGTTGGGCACGAGCGCGTCACGCTGCGTACTGGTGGGCGACATCGGCCGGGACGTGGGCGCGGCGCTGGCCGCCGGTGCGGCCGGCGTGCTGGTGCCGACGCCGGTCACCCGCCCGGAGGAGATCGCCGCCGCCGGCTGGGTGGCGACGGACCTGCCGTCCGCGGTCGACGAGATCCTGCGCCGCCAGCGGGCCGTGCAGCCCGCGCGAACCGCCGACGGAGTGGGCACCGCGCTGGTGGTGCGCTCGGACTCGGCCGGGGACGTGCTCGTCACCGGGCCGGCGATCCGGCCGTCGCGGCCGGCGCGCGCCGGGTGGTGCTGCTCTGCGGACCACGTGGGCGGGCCGCCGCCGAGCTGTTGCCCGGCGTCGACGAGATCATCGAGCACCCGCTGCCGTGGATCGATCCCGTGCCGACGCCCGTCGACCCGGACGACATGCGACGCCTGACCGCCCGGCTCGCCGCCGTCGCCGCGGACGAGGCGGTGGTGTTCACCTCGTTCCACCAGTCCGCCCTGCCGCTGGCGTTGCTGCTGCGGATGGCCGGGATCAACCGGATCGCCGCGATCAGCGACGACTACCCGGGCGCGTTGGTGGACATCCGCCACCGGGTGCCGGCCGGTGTCCCCGAACCCGAGCGGGCGCTCTCCCTCGCCGCCGCGGCCGGTCACCGGCTGCCGGCCGGCGACGAACCCGTGCTGCGGCTCCGCGACGACGCCGTGGCGTCCCGCCCGGCCGCCGTCGGCGACCCCGGCTACGTGGTGCTGCACCCGGGCTCGGCCGCGTCGAGCCGGGCCTGCCCGACCGAGCTGGCCGCCCGCATCGCCGGGGCGCTCAGCGCGGCCGGGCATCGCGTGCTGGTCACCGGCGGGCCCGACGAGCGGACGGTGACCGCCCGGGTCGCGGCGGCGGGCGGCACCGACCTGGGCGGTACGACCGACCTGGCCGGACTGGCCGCGGTCGTCGCCGACGCCGCCGCCGTGGTGGTCGGCAACACCGGGCCCGCGCACCTGGCCGCCGCCGCCGGCGTACCGGTGGTGAGCCTGTTCGCGCCGACCGTCCCCTTCGGGCAGTGGGGTCCCTACCGGGTGCCCACCGTCCGGCTCGGCGACGCGAGCGCGCCCTGCCGCGACACCCGGGCGGCGAGCTGCCCGGTCCCCGGCCACCCGTGCCTGAGCGGCGTCGACCCGGCCGAGGTGGTCGAGGCGGTACGGACACTGACCGTCAGCGGTGGTGGCGCCCGATGAACATCCTGCTCTGGCACGTGCACGGCTCCTGGACGACGTCCTTCGTGCACGGCAGTCACCGCTACCTGATCCCCACCACGCCCGACCGGGGTCCGTACGGCCTCGGCCGGGCGCGGACGTACCCGTGGCCGGACAGCGCCGTCGAGGTGGCCCCCGACGACCTGCCGGACGCCGACGTCGACGTGGTCGTCCTGCAACGCCCCGAGGAGATCGACCTCGCCGAGCAGTGGCTGGGCCGGCGTCCGGGTCGCGACCTACCCGCCATCTACGTGGAACACAACACGCCCAAGGGCGACGTCCCGCACACCCGCCACCCGATGGCCGACCGGGACGACCTGCTCGTCGCCCACGTCACCGGGTTCAATCAGATCTTCTGGGACACCGGCGCGACCCGCACCGGCGTCGTCGACCACGGCATCGTCGCGCCGGCCGTGTCGTACACGGGTGAACTGGACCGGCTCGCCGTCGTGATCAACGAGCCGGTGCGGCGGGGACGGGTCACCGGCACCGACCTGCTGCCCCAGTTCGCCGAGATCGCGCCCCTGGACGTGTTCGGCATGGGCGTCGCGGGCCTCGCCGACCACCTCGGACTGCCCGCCGACCGACTCACCAGCCACGACGACGTCCCGCAGGACCGGATGCACGCCGAACTGGCCCGCCGGCGGGCATACCTGCACCTGTGCCGCTGGACCAGCCTGGGGCTCAGCCTCATCGAGGCGATGGCGATCGGCATGCCGGTCGTCGCGCTCGCCACCACCGAGGCGATCACCGCCGTGCCCCCGGAGGCGGGGGCCCTCGCCACCCGGATGGACGTCCTGCTCGACGCCGCCCGCCGGTTCATCGCCGAGCCGGCGGCCGCACGTCAGGCCGGCGTGGCGGCCCAGGCCGCCGCGCGCGACAGGTACGGCCTCGACCGTTTCCTCGCTGACTGGGACCGGCTGCTGGAGGAGGAAGTATGCGGATCGCGATGATCTCGGAGCACGCCAGCCCGCTCGCCATCCTCGGAGGGGAGGACGCCGGCGGCCAGAACACGCACGTGGCCGAGTTGTCCGCCGCGCTCGTCGCCGCCGGGCACGACGTCCGGGTCTACACCCGCCGCGACGCCCTCGACCTGCCGGTGACCGTTCGCGCCCCGGACGGGTACGACGTGGTGCACGTGCCGGCCGGCCCGGCCGAGCCGCTCGCGAAGGACGCCTTGCTGCCGCACATGCGCGAGTTCAGCCGGTGGCTCGTCGAGCGGTGGCGGGGCGGCGACTGGACGCCCGAGGTGATCCACGCGCACTTCTGGATGAGCGGCCTCGCCGCGCTGACCGCCGGCCGGCAGGCCGGCGTGCCGGTGGTGCAGACGTACCACGCGCTGGGCACGGTCAAGCGCCGCCACCAGGGCGTGCAGGACACCAGCCCGGCCCGGCGCATCGCCTACGAGCGGGAGCTGGGCCGCTCGGTGGACCGGGTGGTCGCCCAGTGCCGCGACGAGGTCGGCGAGCTGGTCCGGATGGGGGTGCCCCGGAACCGTATGACGGTCGTGCCCTCCGGCGTCAACCTCGCCTCGTTCGCCCCGCTCGGGCCGGCCGCCGACCGGGAGCCGGGCCGCGCCCGCATCCTCACCGTGGGCCGGCTGGTCGAGCGCAAGGGCTTCCAGACGGTCGTCCGCGCGATGGCGCTGGTGCCCGACGCGGAGTGCGTCGTGGTCGGCGGGCCGCCCGAGGGGCTGCTGGAGACCGACCCGTACGCCCGGCGGCTGCGGGCCCTCGCCGAGTCGTGCGGGGTCGCCGACCGGGTGCACCTGGTCGGCGCGGTGCCCCGCGAGGAGATGGGCCGCTGGTACCGCTCGGCGGACCTGCTGGTCGCCGCACCCTGGTACGAGCCGTTCGGCCTGACGCCCCTGGAGGCGATGGCGTGCGGCGTGCCGGTCGTCGGCACCGCCGTGGGCGGCATCCGCGACACCGTCGTCGACGGTACGACCGGTGACCTCGTGCCGGCCCGCGACCCCAACGCCCTCGCCGCCGCGATCCGGGGCCTGCTCGACGACCGGATCCGCCGCTTCCGGTACGCCACGGCGGCCCGGGAGCGGGCCCGGTCGCGCTACTCGTGGGAGGCCACCGCCGAACGCCTCGCCGAGGTCTACAACGAGGTCGCCGCCGTACGCCGGCCGACCCGGGTGGTGGCCTGATGCCGGCGGTCAGCCCGCTCGATACGCACCTGACCAACCTCGCCGCGGCACTGGAGCCGTACCGCCGGTGTGAACCGCAGTTGGCGCGCTGGGGCGCACACCTGGCACACCGGCTGGCCGGCGGCGGACGACTGCTCGTCGCTGGCAACGGCGGCAGCGCCGCCGAGGCCCAACATCTCACCGCCGAGCTGGTGGGCAAGCTGCACGACGACCGCCAGCCCCTGTCGGCGATCGCCCTGCACGCCGAGACCAGCGCGGTGACCGCCATCGCCAACGACTACGGCTACGCCGACGTCTACGCCCGTCAGGTCCGCGCCCACGGCCGACCCGGCGACGTGCTGCTGCTGCTGAGCACCAGCGGTGTCAGCGGCAACCTGCTCAGCGCGGCGCACGCGGCGCGCGACGCCGGGCTCACCTCCTGGGCGCTCACCGGACCCGCCCCCAACCCCCTCGCGGACGCCTGCGACGAGGTGCTCGCCGTCTCGTCGGCCGACACCCAGGTCGTCCAGGAGCTGCATCTCGTCACCAGTCACCTGATCTGCGAGTACCTCGAGAAGGAACTGCCGGCGGCGCTGGCCGCCGTGGAGCTCGCGACGGCCGGTCGGCTCGCGTCCGAGCCGGTACGCACCGGGGTCGAGGTGGTGCTCGACGGCCCGACCGCACAGCAGATCGACGCGTGAGCATGAGGAGGTAGGCGTGAGGGGACCCGTGGTGGTAGTCGGGGACACCCTGCTCGACCGGGACGTGGAAGGGGTGGTGAACCGCCTCTGCCCGGACTCCCCGGTGCCGGTGCTCGACGAGACCTCGGCCGTCGACCGGCCCGGCGGCGCGGGCCTCGCGGCGGTCTTCGCCGCCGCGCAGGGCGCCGACGTGGTGCTGGTCACCGCGCTCGCCGACGACGCCGGGGGCGCGCGGCTCAGCGCGTTGCTGTCGGCCGCCGGCGTGCGGGTGTACCCGCTGGCCCTCGCCGGCGCGACGCCGGAGAAGATCCGGCTGCGGGCCCGGGGTCGGGTGCTGCTGCGCCACGACCGGGGTGGCCCCTCCGGTGAGCCGGGCCAGCCCTCCGACGAGGTGCTGCGGGTGCTCGCCGCCGCGTCGGCGGTGCTGGTCAGCGACTACGGCCGGGGCGTCGCCCGGCAGCCCGCGCTGCGTGCCGCGCTGGCCGCCACCCGCGCGCCGGTCGTCTGGGACCCGCACCCGCGCGGGCCGGCGGCCGTACCCGGCGTGCACCTGGCCACGCCGAACGAGTCGGAGGTGCGCGAACTGGTCCCGACGCTGCCCGGCGCGTCCCGGATCGCCACCGCCTCCCAGGGTGCGCAGGGGCTGCGTCGACGGTGGCGGGCGGGCGCGGTCGCGGTGACGTTGGGCGGGGACGGCGCGTTGCTCTGCCACGCCGGGTCGACGCCGCTGGTGGTGCCCACGTCGGGCAGCGCCGAGGGCGACACCTGCGGGGCGGGCGACCGGTTCGCCGCCGCCGCGAGCCTCGCGCTGGCCCAGGGCGCGCTCGTCTCCGAGGCGGTGCAGGCGGCCGTCGCCGAGGCATCCACGTACGTGGCGGGTGGGGAGTGGCCACGGCCCTGCCACCCCCGGCCGACGTGGTGAGCGTGCGCCGCCCCGCCGGCCCGGCGTCGGCGCCGAGCGGGTGGGTGTCGCGGCGGTCGCCGCGCTCCTTTCCGAGGTACGGGGCGCGGGCGGCACGGTGGTGGCCACCGGTGGCTGCTTCGACCTGTTGCACGCCGGGCACCTGGCCACCCTGCAGGCCGCCCGGCAGCTCGGCGACTGCCTGATCGTCTGCGTGAACTCCGACGCCAGCGTCGCCGGATTGAAGGGGCCGCAGCGACCCGTGCTGCCCGAGGGCGACCGCGCCCGGCTGCTGGCCGCTCTGAGCTGCGTCGACGCCGTCCTCGTCTTCGACGAGCCGACGCCCGAGGCGGTGCTGTCCTGGGTGCGCCCGGACGTCTGGGTCAAGGGCGGCGACTACGCGAGCGGGGTCGGCGACGAGGCCACGCTGCCCGAGGCGGAGGTGCTGCGTCGGTGGGGCGGGAACACGGTGGTGGTGCCGTACCTGGACGGCCGCTCCACCAGCGACCTCATCGCGCGCGCTGCCGCCGGGCCGGCCCCCGGCACGGACAGCGGACCGCCACCGCCGGTCGGCATCGCCGTCCCGGTCACGACCACAGGGGAGCGGACCCGATGACCGCCACACGACCCGACGCCGGACCCGCCGTCCTGGTCACCGGCGGTTCCAGCGGCCTCGGCGCGGCGGTGGTCGCGGCGGTGGCCGCCTCCGGTGGCCGTCCGCTCGTGCTGGACCGGCAGCCGCCGGTCGACGGCGTGGACTGGACCGAGTGCGACCTCGCCGACACCCGCGCCGCCGAGGTGGCCACCCGGCACCTCGCCGAGCAGGCCGGTGGCCTGGACGCCGTGGTGACGGCCGCCGGTATGGACGTGCCGGGCAAGCTCGCCGACGTGCCGGGGGAGACGTGGGACCGGATCGTCATGGTGGACCTGCTGGCCACGGCCGCGGTGATCCGGGCCGCGCTGCCGTTCCTGCAGACCTCCGCCGGGCGCATCGTCACGGTCGCCTCGACGCTGGGCGTGAAGGCGGTCAGTGACGCCACCGCGTACTGCGCGGCGAAGTTCGGCGTCGTCGGGTTCACCCGTGCGCTCGCCGCCGAGCTGGCCGGTCAGGTCGGGGTCACCCTGCTCATCCCCGGTGGCATGCGCACCGCGTTCTTCGACGAACGCGATCCGCAGTACAGGCCGGGTCCGGACGCCATCCTCAACGACCCCGCCGACACGGCCGCGGCGATCATGTTCGCGCTCCAACAGCCGCCCGGCTGCGCGGTGCGGGAGATGGTGGTGTGCGCCGAGCAGGAGACGTCGTACCCGTGATCCTCGTGCTGCGCGCCCTCGGCGTCGGCGACCTGGTCACCGCGGTGCCCGCGCTGCGGGCGCTGCGCGCCGCGTACCCGGATCACGAGCTGGCGCTCGCCGCGCCCGGCGGACTGGCCCCGCTGGTCGACCTGGTCGGCGGCGTCGACGAGCTGGTGGACACCACCGGGCTGGACGGGCCGCTGCGGCCGGGCCGTGCGCCGGAGGTCGCGGTGAACCTGCACGGGCGGGGGCCGCAGTCGCACCGACTGCTGGCCGCCGCCCGTCCCGGGCGGCTCGTCGCCTTCGCCAACGCCGACGCCGGGTTCGGCGACGGTCCGCGCTGGCGCGACGACGAGCACGAGGTGGACCGTTGGTGCCGGCTGCTCTCCTGGTACGACATCCCGACCGACCGCCGTGACCTGGGCCTGCGCCGGCCCGAACCGGCCGGCCTGCCGGTCGGCGCGACCCTGCTGCATCCGGGCAGCAACGTCCCGGCCAAGCGGTGGCCGGCCGAGCGGTTCGCGGCGTTGGCCCGGGCGCTGCGGGAGCGGGGGCACCGCGTGCTGGTCACCGGCTCGGCCGACGAACGCGGGTTGGCCGAGCGGGTCGCCGAGGCGGCCGGTCTGCCGCCGGCCGCCGTGCTGGCGGGCCGGACCGACCTCGGCGTGCTGGCCGCGCTGGTCGCCGACGCCCGGCTGGTGGTCAGCGGGGACACCGGTGTGGCGCATCTGGCCACCGCGTACGGGACCGCCTCGGTGGTGCTCTTCGGGCCGGTGCCCCCGGCGGCGTGGGGGCCGCCGCCGGACCGGCCCCGACACCGGGCGCTCTGGGCCGGCGAGGGGGATTGGCCCAGGTGGGACGGGGTAGGAAGCCACCCGACACTGACGGCTCTGCCGCTGGACGAGGTGCTGGCCGCCGTGGACGAGGTGGAGAGGGTGGTGCGGGTCTCCGGTGCGGTTACGGCGTAGCGACCCGGCTCGGCCCGGCTACGGGCGACGACGGCGCGGCAGGGGCTGGACCTTCGTCGATCCGAGCGGCGCCGTCGTGCGCGACCCGGCCATCCGGGCGCGGCTGAACGACCTCGTGATCCCGCCGGCCTGGCAGGACGTGTGGATCGCGCCGCACGCGAACGGACACATCCTGGCCACCGGCGTCGACGCGGCCGGGCGCAAGCAGTACCTCTACCACCCGGTCTGGCGGGAGAAGCAGGACGCGGCGAAGTTCGACCGCATGCTGGAGGTGGCCCGACGGCTACCGACGTTGCGCGAGCGGGTGGGGCAGGACCTCGTCGGGCGGGGTCTGAACCGCGATCGGGTGCTGGCCACCGTGGCCCGCCTGCTCGACATGGGGATGTTCCGGGTCGGCAGCGACCAGTACGCGGCCGGCGACGATCCGACGTTCGGGGTGTCGACCCTGCGCCCCGAGCACGCGCGACGCCGGGGCGACTGCGTGGTCTTCGAGTTCCCCGCCAAGGGCGGCATCGAGCAGGTGCGCCGGATCGACGACCCACAGCTGTGCGAGGTGCTGGTCAACCTACGTCGCCGTCGCCGCAGGGCGGAGCGGCTGTTCGGCTACTGGGACGGCCGGGAGTGGCGGGACGTGCGCAGCGACGAGGTCAACGGCTACCTGCGCGACGCCAGCGGCGGCGAGATGACCGCCAAGGACTTCCGCACCTGGCACGCCACCGTGCGCGCGGCGGCGGAGTTGGCCGCCGCCGACCCGGCCCGCTCGGTCACCGCCCGGCGCAGGGCGGTGGCCGCGGTGATGCGCGCGGTGGCGGAGCTGCTGGGCAACACCCCCACCGTGGCGCGCACGTCCTACGTGGATCCGCGGGTCGTCGACCTCTACCACGACGGGGTGGTGGTGCCGGTCGACCCGAGCGCCAGCCGCGAGGAGATCGAGCGGGTCGTGTTGGAGCTGCTGGAGAAGGCCTGACCGGCCCCGCCGACGATCCTGGGGGGGAAGCGACGGGGCCGGAGCCTCGGCCGGGGGCGACACCGGGCGGCCGCCCGCCGCGCGCCACGGCGGGCGCCTCGCCACGGCCCCCGTTCGCGGCCGATGCGGGCCCCGGGGTACGCAGGCGCCGCCTCTGCCGCGTCGGTTGTCAGTCTGCCTGGGTCGAGTTGACTCTGGACGCCAGGTCGTTGACGTCCCGTGCCGGAACCGGATCGCCGTCGCGGCACGCCTGCGGGCTCATTCCGTACGCCGCCCGGAATGCCCGGCTGAAGTGTGCCTTGTCGCCGAACCCCCAGCGTGCCGCGATGACCTGCACGGGCTGGGCCCGCAGCGCCGGGTCGGTGAGGTCGCGCCGGCACCGGGCCAGCCGAAGGTCGCGGATGTACGCCGCCACGGTGGTGTTCTCGCCCTCGAACAGGCGGTGCAGCGTCCGCAGCGAGATGTGGTGGGTGTCCGCGATGGTCTGCGGGCCCAGCGTGGCGTCGCCCAGGTGACGGTGGACGTACGCCTGCACCTGGGTGACCAGCGCCCGGCGGCGGACCTCGGTCGGCACGGCGTCCTCGGCGACCAGGTGCCGGCCGAGCAGGGTGGTGGCCAGGTCTAGCCCCACCGCGCCGAGCCGGCCGGCGTCGGCGGCGTGGTACTGCTCGGGGTGGCCGGTCACCTGGACCAGGAACTGCGCCAGCAGCGCCCCGAGCCCTTCGCTGCCGGTCATCCGGCCGCCGTAGAGCGCGGCCATCCGCTTCGGCGGCAACGGCAGCGCGGCGTGCGGAATCAGCGCGGTGATCGAGGTGGCCCGGGTCCGCCCCGGCTCGCTCGCGTAGTGGCAGACGTCGTGCGGGCGCGAGGCGTCGTAGAAGGTGAACTCACCGGCCAGGATCTCGCTGCGCCGACCGTCCTGGCTGGACATGCCGAGCCCGCTGGTGGTGAGGGCGAGGATGTACAGCTCCGGATCGGATCGTCTGATCAGCTTGCGGGTGCGGGACACGTCGAGCGAGGGGTACTCGTAGCCGACCACCTCGAACCCGCCGAGGTCGGTGAACTCGGCGCGGGCGGCGAAGTCGGCGGCGGCCGCGGACTCGACCCGCACCGGCACGGAGGTGCGCGCCAGCAGCTCCAGCCACATCCCGAACCGCTCGGCGGGCGGCAGGACGGTCGTGTCGACGGTGTTCCTGGCCAGCATCCGCGCCCCCTCACGCCGTCCGGCGGGCGATCAGGGCCTCGACGCCGTCGAGGATCCGGTCCAGGCCGAACGTGAACTCGTCGTCCGGTCCATCGTCCTGGTCGAGGACGCCGGCGTCGAGCACCCGCGTCAGCGCTGGGAAGCGGGCCGGGTCGATCAGTCGCGCCAGCATCGCGCCGTACGCCGGCATCATGTCGCCCGGCTCGACACCGGCGGCCCGGCTGCCCTCGGCGATCTGGTTGGTGAGCATCGCCTCGTTGCGCACGTATCCGGTGACCAGCAGGAGGATCGACATCTTCTCGCCCTCGGGCAGCGGGGTGCCGTCGAGACAACCCAGCCCGTCCTCCATCCAGCCGAGCTGCTGGGGTGTGACGGGCGGTCCGGCGATCGGAATGTGCAGCAGCCACGGGCGCTGTCGCAGGACGTCGTGTTCGGCCCACGCCCAGCGGGTCAGGCCGGCACGCCAGTCGTCGTCCGGCGCGGCCGGGCCCGGCCCGGGGCCGTAGCCGGCGTCCACCATGAGCGTCAGCAGGTCGTCCTTGGAGCCGACGTGGCGGTAGAGGGCCATGGTGGCGGCGCCCAACTCCTTGGCCACCCGGCCCATCGAGACGGCGGCCAGCCCGTCGGCGTCGGCGACCCGGATGGCCGCGTCGACGATGCCGGACACGGTGAGGCCCGGCCGGGGGCCCTTCGGTGCCCGCTCGCGCAGCCCCCAGGCGCTCTCGATGGCCGGCGGGAGCGCCGGGCCGCTGTCGTCTTTCGTCTCCGCCACATTTCCTCCTTGCCCCGCCATCCTAGTTCTGCGTATGGTCTACGCATTAAAGCGTACGACATACGCAGAAGGAGTTCTCATGACAGCGACGACCGCACCGGCACCCCGCGCGGGCCGGCGGGAATGGATCGGGTTCGCGGTGCTGATGCTGCCGCTGCTCCTCGTCTCGATGGACGTGTCGGTGCTCTACTTCGCCGTCCCGTTCATCAGCGAGGAGCTGCGGCCCAGCGCCACCCAGCAGCTCTGGATCTTCGACATCTACGGCTTCGTGCTGGCCGGGCTGCTGATCACCATGGGCGCCCTGGGCGACCGGATCGGCCGACGTCGGCTGCTGCTGCTGGGCGCGACCGCCTTCGGGGCGGCGTCCCTGCTGGCCGCGTACGCCGACAGCGCCGCGACCCTGATCGCCGCGCGCGCCGTGCTCGGCGTCGGCGGGGCCACCCTGATGCCGTCCACGCTCGCCCTGGTGCGCAACATGTTCCACGACGCCAAGCAGCGCGGCACCGCGATCGGCATCTGGACCGCCACGCTCACCGGCGGCATCGCCATCGGCCCGGTGCTCAGCGGCGTCCTGCTGGAGCACTTCTGGTGGGGCTCCATCTTCCTGATCAACATCCCGGCGATGCTGCTTCTGCTCCTGCTCGCCCCGGTCCTGGTGCCCGAGTTCCGCAACCCGGCGCGCGGCCGGTTCGACCTGGTCAGCGCGGCGCTGTCGCTCGGCACGCTGCTGCCGGTGATCTACGGCATCAAGGAGATGGCCCGCGACGGCGTCAGCGCGGCGCGGGTGCTGGCCGTCGTCGCCGGCCTGCTGGTAGGAGCGCTCTTCCTGCACCGGCAGCGGACCCGGGCGTACCCCATGATCGACCTGGCGCTGTTCCGCCGGCACGGCTTCGCGGGATCGCTGGCGGTCAACCTGCTCGCGATGTTCGCCCTGGTCGGCTTCGCCATCTTCACCACCCAGCACCTCCAGCTGGTGCTCGGGCTGAGTCCACTGCGGGCGGCACTGTGGAGCCTCGTACCGTCGCTCGCGGTCGGCGGCGTCGCCCCGGCCGCCGCCGCGCTCGCCCAGCGGGTCGAGCGGGCGTACCTGATCGGAGCCGGCTTCGTGATCGCCGTCGTCGGCTTCGCGGTGCTGACCCGGGTCACCCCCGAGACGCCGCTCTGGCTGCTGCTCGTCGGCGCGAGCGTGTACGCGGGCGGCCTGGTGATGGTGATGTCGCTCGTCACCGAGCTGGTGCTCGGCGCGGCGCCCCCGGAGCAGGCCGGTGTCGCGTCCGCGCTGACCGAGTCCAGCAGCGAGCTGGGTGGCGCGCTGGGAATGGCCATCCTGGGCAGTGTGGGCGCCGCCATCTACCGCCGCGAGGTTCTCGACGAGCTACCGGCCGGGCTGCCGACGGGCGTCCGCGACGCGGCCGGCGAGACCCTGGGCGGCGCGCTCGCCGTGACCCGGGGACTGCCGGCGGAGGTCGGCGACGCGGTGCTGCACGCGGCCCGGTTCGCCTTCACCGACGGGCTGCACCTCGCCGCCCTCGCCGCCATGGTGGCGATGGCCCTCGGTGCGGTGACCGCGCTGCTGACACTGCGCGGCGTCCGGCCGGCCGACCCCGCGGAGCTGGCCGCCGAGCCGACCGGACCGTCGCTGTCGGACGCCGCCCCGGTCAGTCGTTGAGCACCTGGGCGAGTCGGTCGCGGAACCGCCGCTCGGAGTCGCTGACCGACTCGCCGCCCAGGCCCAGCAGGCCGCCGCTGGACGCGGCGCCCACGACCTGGTCGGCGATGGTCACCAGCCAGTGCTTGTACGCGCCGGCCTCGCCCTCGTCGACCCGGGCGGCCAGCAGCACGGCCGCCTCACGGGCCCGCACCAGCACATCGTCGATGTACGCCTGCGGGTCGGCGGGCGCGATGACCGGCAGCTCCTCGCCGGCCTCGGGGTCGCCGACCCGGGTCACGATCTCGCCGGCCACGGCGGCGACCAGGGGGTTGGCCGACTCCCGGCCCGCCCCGATGGACTCCAGGCCGGCCGCGTTCTCCGCCATGGTCCGGCGGGTGCCGTCGGACTCGGCGGCGCTCGCCGCGGTCAGCACCGACTGCGGCAGGCCGACCAGCAGCCCCCACTCCTCGTCGGAGAAACCGAAACCGGTGTACGCCGGCTGCTCGATCACGGCAACGCCCCTTCCGCCCTGCTCTGTGTGGTCAATCGATGCTGTGCTTGGTCGATCCACCGGGCCCCGTGCCGGTGCCCGGGTCAGGCTAGTCCAGGGTCAGCAGGCCCTGCTCGGACACCACGCGCACCGACAGGGTCTTGTAGCCGACCTCGTCGAAGAGGACCGTCATCTTGTCGTCCTCGTAGCTGAGCACCAGGCCACGCCCCCACTCGCCGTGCCGCACCTGGCTGTGCACCGGGAACGGGCCGACCGCGCCCTCGTCGGCGGTGCTGGTGCCCCGGTGGCAGTTGTCGCAGTGGGCGCAGACCTCGGTCATCTGCTCGCCGAAGTAGGCCAGCAGGGTCTGCCCCCGGCAGGCGGTGGTCTCGGCGAACGCCCGCATCATGTCGGTACGCGAACGCGTCACCGTCTGCTGGCGTTCCGCCTCGGCCAGGGCCGCCGCCGCCGCGTCGACCGGCGCGGGGGAGTAGCGGGAAGCGCCGATGCGCTGGCGGGCGCGCGGTTCGGCGGCCCCCACCTGCTCCAGCAGCGCCAGGTACTGGCCCAGCTTGCGCGGCCCCAGGCCGGTGGCCTCCCGCAGTTCGGTCTTGGTAGCCGGCTTGCGGCGCAACAGCGCGGCCAGGTCCCGCAGCTCGTTCTCGTCCGGCAGGCCGCCGCTGAAGAACCGTTGCAGGCCCACGTCCTCGGCCCGCCAGAGCAGCAGCACCCGGGCCGGATGCCCGTCCCGCCCGGCCCGGCCGATCTCCTGGAAGTAGCTGTCCGGCGAGTCGGGTAGCGCCGTGTGCACCACCCAGGCGATGTTCGGCTTGTCGATGCCCATGCCGAACGCCGAGGTGGCGACCATGATGGGCACCTCGTCGGCGAGGAACGCCTCGTGCAGGTCGTTGCGCGCGCCCATCGGCATCCCACCGTGGTAGAACTGCGCCGGGAAGCCCGCCTTGGTCAACTTCTCGGCCAGCTCCTCGGCCGAGCGGCGGGTCGGCACGTAGATGATCCCGGGCCGTTCGTCGTCGCCCAGCAGGGCGATCAGGCGCCGCCACCGGTAGTCCTCGGTGGGGCAGTGCGCCACCTCGAGGAAGAGGTTGGGCCGGTCCAGCCCGGAGACCACCACCTCCGGGTCGCGCAGCCGCAGCCGGGCGATGATGTCGTCGCGTACGGGCGGGGACGCGGTGGCGGTCAGCGCGACCACCGGCGGTCGGCCGATGCCCTCGATGAGATGGCCCAGCGCCAGGTAGTCGGGACGGAAGTCGTGCCCCCAGGCGGAGATGCAGTGCGCCTCGTCGATCGCCACCAGCGCCGGCTTCAGCGCGGCGACCTCGGCCATCCGGTCCGGGTTGCTCAACTGCTCCGGGGTGATGAACAGGAACTCGGCCCGCCCGGCCTGGATCTCGACGATCGCCTCGGCCTGCTGGGCGGCCGACTCGTTCGAGCTGATCCGTACCGCCCGCAGCTCGGGACGTTGCCGCTCGTTGAGCGCCGCGATCTGGTCCTGCTGGAGGGCCAGCAGCGGAGAGATCACCACGGTCGGGCCGGGGATCAGGCTGGCCGGGATCTGGTAGATCGCCGACTTGCCGGCGCCGGTGGGCAACACCACCAGGGCGTCGTGTCGCTTCATCACCGCGCGCATGGCGGCGAGCTGGTTGGGCCGGAGCGCTTTCCAGCCGAAGAGGCTCTTCGCGGCGCGGCGCAACGTCATCGAGTGCGTGGACAGTTTCATCGAGGGCCGGAGGTACCCGAGCCCACGACCACCGAAACAACCTTCGGGCGATCATGGGCTCGGGGTGCGTCCCGTCTCACCGTAGGCGGGGCAGGACCTCGCGCTGGTAGAGGTCGAACAGGCCCTGGAAGTGTGGGCCGGTGTTGGCCACGTACAGCTCGTCGAAGCCGGCCTTGGCGTACTGGTCGATCATCTCCAGGTGCGCGTCGGCGCTGTTGCCGCAGACGAACGACTCCCGCACCATGTCCTGCGTGACCAGCTCGGAGGCCTGCTCGAAGTGGCGCGGCGAGGGCAGCACCTGCGACAGCTCGCCCGGCACGCCCGCGTTGGGCCACCGCTCGTACGCGATCCGCGCGCCCTCTTCCTCGCTGGCCGCGAACGCCGCCTTGAACCCGGCCTGGCACGGCTTGTCGCCGCCGCCGTTCTCCCGGAAGCGCCGGACCAGCTCGCCGTCGGGCATGGTGCTCACGTAGCCGTCGCCGATGCGGGCGGCCAGGTCGACGGCCTTCGGCCCGAACCCGGAGACGTAGATCGACGGCGGGGTGTCCGGCAGCGTGTAGACCCGGGCGTTCTCCACCGTGTAGTGCGTGCCCCGGTGGTTGACGAAGTCGCCCCGCCACAGCTCGCGCATGACCTCGACGGCCTCTTCGAGCATCTCCAGCCGCACGTCGGCGGACGGCCAGGCGTCGCCGAAGATGTGCTCGTTCAGCGCCTCGCCGGTGCCGACGCCGAGCACGAACCGACCGCCGTGCAGCACCGCGCTGGTGGCCGCCGCCTGCGCGATCACGGCCGGGTGGATCCGTACGGTCGGGCAGGTCACCGCCGTGGTCACCGGCAGCGCGCAGACCTGGCTGAGCGCGCCGATCATCGACCAGACGAAGGGGCTCTGCCCCTGCGCGTCGACCCAGGGGTGGTAGTGGTCGGAGATCCACAGTGCCTCGAAGCCGGCCGCCTCGGCGCCGCGGGCCTGCGCCAGCAACTCGGCCGGCGTGTACTCCTCACTGGACAGAAAATATCCGATCTTCATGGCTTCCCCTTCGGCGCGCGGTCCTGCTGTCGGGGAGAGCCGTACCCCGGTCGCGGCGGGCCACACCGGCGGGTCGGGGACCGATCGCCTCAGCGTCGGCCGAACATGGCCCGGATCGCGGCGAGCAGCAGCAGAGCGCCGACCACCAGGCCGAGCAGGCGTACGCCGGGGATGTCGGCCGGGCTCGTGGCGTCGGCCAGCGGGGCGGTGTCCATCCCCGCACTCTTCCGGGGAAGGGCCGCATCGGGCAACTGTAAGGTTTATTGACTATTGAATCGCTCGGTGTGACCATGGCAGCACCGCCTGCCGAGGACGGTGCGCCGAGGGCGCGCGAGAGATGGGGTACGGGGCCGCATGAGCGAGCGCAACCAGCGGGTCGGCGTCACCGCGCCGGCGGGGAACGTCGACCGTTCCGAGGCGACGGCGTGACCGCGCCGGCCGGGCACCTTCCGACGTTGGCAGCCGCCGTCCTGCAACCCGGTTTCGTCGGCACCACGCCGCCGCCCTGGGTGTGCCGTTGGCTCGGCGAAGGGCTCGGCTCGGTGGTGCTGTTCGCCCGCAACGTCGTCGACACCGCCCAGGTGGCGGCACTCACCGCGACGCTGCGCGCCGAGCGGCCGGACGTCATCGTGGCGATCGACGAGGAGGCCGGTGACGTCACCCGGATCGAGTCCGGCCGGGGCAGCTCCCGCCCGGGCAACTATGCCCTCGGCGCGGTCGACGACCCGGCGCTGACCGAGGCCGTCGCCCTGGACCTCGGCATCGAGCTGGCGGCGGCCGGGGTGACCCTGGACTACGCCCCGGACGCCGATGTCAACTCCAACCCGGCCAACCCGGTGATCGGTGTCCGCTCGTTCGGGGCCGACCCGGCGCTCGTCGCGCGGCACACCGCCGCCTGGATCCGCGGCCTCCAGGGCGGCGGCGTGGC
The DNA here is from genome assembly GCF_050942905.1 of Micromonospora sp. CA-246542. Taxonomy (NCBI): domain Bacteria; kingdom Bacillati; phylum Actinomycetota; class Actinomycetes; order Micromonosporales; family Micromonosporaceae; genus Micromonospora; species Micromonospora sp. CA-246542. The sequence goes on from NZ_CP192040.1 coordinate 2,528,624, forward strand.
CGCCTGCGCCAAGCACTTCCCCGGGCACGGGGACACCCGCGTCGACTCCCACCACGACCTGCCGCGCATCACCGCCGACCGGGCCCGCCTGGACGCCTGTGAGCTGGCCCCGTTCCGGGCCGCGGTGGCGGCCGGCGCGCAGGCGGTGATGACCGGCCACCTGCTCGTTCCCGCGCTCGACGCGGAGCTGCCGGCCACGCTGAGCCAGCGCATCCTGGGTGGCCTGCTCCGCGATGAGTTGGGCTTCTCCGGCGTGGTCGTGACCGACGCCGTGGAGATGCGCGCGGTCGCCGACCGGTACGGCTTCGCGGGCGCGGCCGTGCGGGCGCTCGCCGCCGGGGCCGACGCCATCTGCGTCGGTGGCGAGCGCAGCGACGAGGAGGCCGCCCGGGAACTGCGCGACGCCATCGTGGCCGCCGTCGTCTCCGGCGAGCTGCCCGAGGAGCGCCTCGCCGAGGCCGCCAAGCGGGTCGGTCAGCTCGCCGCCTGGACGGTGGCCGCCCGCGCCGCCCGCCCGAACGCCGCCCACCGGGCCACCGACGTCGGGCTGGTCGCCGCCCGACGTGCCGTACGGGTCACCACCGGCCCGGACGCGCCGGTCGCGCTGCCCCTGACCCGCGCCGCCCACGTGGTCGAGTTCGAGCCGCCGCGCAACATCGCCATCGGCGCGGAGACCCCGTGGGGCATCGGCGAGCCGTTGGGCGAACTGCTGCCCGGCACGACGACGGTCCGCCACGCCGAGAACGACGTGCCCGCCGATCCGGGAGCCGACGCCGGAGACCGCCCGCTGGTGCTGGTCGTGCGTGACCTGCACCGGCACGCCTGGATGCACGCGGCGGTGCGGCGGGCGCTCGCCAACCGGCCGGACGCGGTCGTGGTCGAACTGGGCGTGCCCGAGCTGGTCGTCGGGGCGGTGCACCTGGCCACCCACGGCGCCACCCGGGCCAGCGGTCGGGCCGCCGCCGAGGTGCTGACCGGCCGGACCGGCTGACGCTACGGTTGCTCGGCGACCAGGTCGGCGTACTCGGGATGCTTGTCGATGAACGCCGCCACGAACGGGCACTGCGGCACCACGCGCCCACCCCGGGCCCGCACCTGGTCGAGGGTGGCGCGGATCAGCGCGCCGCCGACGCCCTTGCCCTGGAAGCCCGGGTCCACCTCGGTGTGCGTGAAGACCAGCACGTCCTCGCCGCGCGGCAGGTAGGCGGTGAAGCCGGCCAACGCGTCGTCGACCAGGATCTCGAACCGGTTCTTGGCGGGGTTGTCCTCGACGAGGGTGCTCACCGGGCCATTGTCCCCGCTCCGGCGGCCAGCACGTCGAGTTCGGCGAGCAACCGGTCCACCTCGTCCACCGTGTTGTAGTGGTAGACGCTGGCCCGCACCGCGCCACCGCTGTCGCGCAGACCCATCGTCTGGAAGTACTCGTAGGCGTAGTAGTCGCCGGCCGACAGGCAGAACCCGGCATCGCCAAGCGCCTGCTGGGTCTGCTGCGGCGACAGCCCGGCGACCCGGAACGAGACGGTCGGGCAGCGCCGGGCCGGCGAGCCGTAGACCGTGACGGCGGGCCGCTCGGCCAGACCGGCGAGCAGCCGATCCAGCAGCGCCTCCTCGTGGGCCTGGGCGACGGCCAGCCCGGCCCGCAACCGCGCCCGGCGGTCGCCGGTCGCGTCGGGATCCAGGGTGGCGAGGTGATCCACTGCGGCGGTCACGCCGGCCAGCAGCGGGAAGCTCGGTGTGCCGTACTCGAAACGGTCCGGCGCGGCGTCGGAGGACGGCACCAGCTTCGCCGGACGCAACGCCGCCCACCGGCTCGGGTCGGCCACCATCGCGGCCAGGTGCGGCCCGGACCACTTGTACGCGCTGGTGACCAGCACGTCCGCGCCGAGCGACGTCAGGTCGGTCGGACCGTGCGGCACGGAGTGCACGCCGTCCACGCAGACCAGCGCCCCGACCGAGTGTGCGATCTTGGCGATCGCCGGCACGTCCGGCACGGTGCCGATGGCGTTGCTGCCGGCGGTCACCGCCACCAGCCGGGTCCGCTCGCCCACCAGGTCGGCGTACTGGCCGCTGGGCAGCTCACCGGTGTGCCGGTCGAACTCGGCCCAGCGCACCGTGGCGCCGGCCGCCTCGGCGGCCTGCACCCACGGGCGCACGTTGGCGTCGTGGTCGAGCCGGGACACCACCACCTGGTCGCCGGGCCGCCAGGTCGCCCCGAGGGTACGGGCCAGGGTGTACGTCAGCGCCGTCGCGCTCGGCCCGAGCACCACCCCGTCCGGCTCGGCCCCGAGCAGGTCGGCGACCGCCGAGCGGGCCTGCGCCACCATCTCCAGCGAGCGCCGACCCGGCGTGAAGGCGGCGCTGCGATTGCCGACGGCGGCGCGCATGGCGTCGGTGACCGCGTCGATCACGCCGGCCGCGGTCTGCGTGCCCCCGGCGCCGTCGAGGTGGACGAAGCCCTCGGTCAGGGCGGGATAGGCGGCCCGGGTACGGGCGATGTCGAAGGCCATGCCCGGACCCTAGCCGGGACGCCTGCCGCGCTCGCCCCCGCCCGGTCGTCGCGGACGTCTCGTACCCTTGGCGGGGTGACGAACCGACCCGCCACCATCCCCCTGCCCCCCGTCCGCCGTGCCGCCGGTCTGGTCGCCGCCGTGGCGCTCGGCCTCGCCCTGCTCGCCGGCTGTAGCTCCCAGGGCGCCTCCACCGACTGCGGGCTGGACGCCTGCACGGTCACCTTCGAGCGGGGCGTCGAGGCGAGCGCCACCATCCTCGGCGTCGAGGCGAAGCTGGTCGGCGCCGAGGGCGACCAGGTGACCGTCGAGGTCGCCGGCGAGCAGCTCACCCTCACCACCGGCCAGCAGGCCACCGAGGCCGGCGGCTTCGCGGTCACCGTCGACAGCGTCACCGACCAGCAGGTCAAGATCCGCGTTTCCCGCAACCCGGGCAACTGACCAGGCGGGCGGCGGTGGCCGACGTTTGGGAATCTTCGAAATCGGAGATTGTGACGCCATGTCACTCACCCGTAGCGCCGAAGCCACCGCCTCCCGAACGGCGGACAGCCGGTGGCTGGAATTTCTCGCCCGGGCCGGCTTCATCGGCTACGGCATCGTTCACCTTCTCTTCGCCTGGTTGGCGGTGCAGATCGCGTTCGGCACGTCGTCCGACGACGGCGACCAGTCCGGCGCGCTGCGTACTCTCTCGGAACAGCCCCTCGGCAAGTTCCTCGTCATCGCCGTCGCGGTCGGCCTGCTCGCCATGGCGATCTGGCAGGGCCTCGAGGCGGCGGTCGGGCACCGCGCCGAGCGGGGCAAGGAGCGGATCATGGAGCGGCTGGCCTCGGCCGGCCGGACCATCGTCTACCTCTACTTCGCCTGGACCGCCTTCAAGGTGTTCTCCGAGGCCGGGTCGAACAGCGCCGACAGCCAGGAGGCGCTGAGCGGCAAGCTGATGACCTCCACCGGTGGCCGCTGGCTGGTCGGCCTGGCCGGGCTGGTGGTCGCGGCGATCGGCATCGGCCTGGTCATCTACGGCATCCGCAAGACGTTCGAGAAGCACCTCAAGACCGGCGAGATGAGCCCGAAGACCCGCACACTGGCCCGCCGCCTCGGCATCGCCGGGTACGTCGCCAAGGGTGTCGCGTACGGCATCGCCGGCCTGCTGGTCATCGTGGCGGCGGTGAAGTACGACCCGGAGAAGGCCCGCGGTCTGGACGCCGCCCTGCACACGCTGCGCGAGCAGTCGTACGGCTCGTTCCTGCTGACCCTGGTCGCCCTCGGCATCGCCGCCTTCGGCGTCTACTGCTTCCTCCAGTCCCGGTACCGCAAGGTCTGAACTGGTCGATACCGAGGACGTCGGGCACTATTGGGCTTTTGCCCGAAGTTCCGCCGCTCGGTCGAAGGGAAGCGCCCCACTCGTGCAGAGCTATCTCGAAACGACCGTCGCCGCGCTCGCCGCGGCGGCGGTCGCCCTCTTCCTGGTCGAGGTCGTCCACCGGATCACCCGGCGGTTCGGCCGCCGGTCCCTCTTGTTGACCGAGTTGACCGATCACGCGCACCGTCCGTTCCAGGTCGCCGCCACGGTCCTCGCGGTGCAGTTCGCCGCCCGCTTCACCACCGGCTACGCCGTCGGCGAGAGCTGGCGGCGGCTCCTGCTGCACCTGCTGGTGCTCTGTGTGATCGCCAGCGCCGCCTGGCTGGTGGCGGCGCTGGCGATCGTCGTCGAGGACACCGCGCTCGCCCGGTTCCGGGTCGACGTGCCCAACAACCGGCACGCCCGGCGGGTGCGTACCCAGGTGGTGATGCTGCGCCGGCTGACCATCGCGGTGATCGTCATCCTGACCATCGGCGTGATGCTGATGACGTTCCCGAGCGTGCGGGGCATCGGCGCCGGCGTGCTGACCTCCGCCGGAGTCGTCGGTGTGGTGGCCGCGCTGGCCGCCCAGAGCCTGCTCGGCAACGTCTTCGCCGGGCTGCAACTCGCCTTCAGCGACGCGGTCCGCCTCGACGACGTGGTGGTCGTCGAGGGGGAGTGGGGCCGGATCGAGGAGCTGACCCTCAGCTACGTCGTGGTCCAGATCTGGGACGACCGGCGGCTGATCCTGCCCACGTCGTACTTCACCAGCAAGCCGTTCCAGAACTGGACCCGTACCGAGGCGGCGGTGCTCGGCACCGCCGAGTTCGACGTCGACTGGGCCGTGCCGGTGCAGACCATGCGGGAAGAGCTGCGCCGGCTCGTCGAGGGCACCGAGCTGTGGGACGGCCGGGTCTGCGTCCTCCAGGTCACCGACGCCACCGGCGGGATGGTGCGGCTGCGCGCGCTGGTCAGCGCCGCCGACGCGGGCAGCCTGTGGGACCTGCGCGCGCTCGTCCGCGAGCACCTGGTCGGCTGGATCCGGGACAACCGGCCCACGGCGATGCCCCGCGTCCGCACCGAGCTGGGCGACGCCAACAGCAACCTGTCCTGGCAGTGGGTGCAGCCGCGGCGGCCGGTCCGCCGCCCGTCCGACACCGAGGCGCCCGACGACGCCCGTGTCTTCGGCGGCAGCGACGACGGCGACGCCCGCAGCGAAGCCTTCGTGGGCCCCGAGGAAACCCGCCCCTGACCCCCACCCACCCCACCCCGCCCACCCCTCCCACCCCCGCCCTCACCCCGTTGATCATGAAGTTATTGCCTCTCGCTTCGGCGTGTCCTGGCAATAACTTCATGATCGACGCGAATGGGGCGGGGGTGGGACGCGAATGGGAGGGGTGGGGTCTGGGGAGGTTTGGTCGGGGTTGCGCGGGGGATGTGCTGCCTGACGTCTCGGCCGTGATCGGGGTGACCCACTCAGCTTGTCGGCGCGGCATCCGGACAACGACGTCGGTGCGCCGCACCTCGGGATTTAGGATTGGCGGGCGGCGACTCCGGGCATACAGCGCGGTGATGAGGAAAGGAGGACAGCATGGCTGACGTGGCGAATGCCCGCACATCCCGTAATGGGAGCGAGCCCTCCACCGCCGAGCTGGTGCAGCGGGCCACCGAACAGGTATCCCGTCTGGTACGGGACGAACTGGCGCTGGCCCGGGCGGAGTTGACCCAGAAGGGCAAGCACGCCGGCATCGGGATCGGCCTGTTCGGCGGCGGCGGCGCGCTGGCGTTCTACGGCCTGGGCGCGCTCGTCGTCACCGCCATCCTGCTGCTGGATCTGGTGCTGCCCGCCTGGGCCGCCGCGCTGATCGTGGCGGTGGCGCTCTTCCTGGTGGCCGGCATCCTCGCGCTGGTGGGCAAGAAGCAGGTCAGTCGTGCGGTCCCACCGGTGCCGGCGGCGACGGTCCGCAGCCTCCGTGCCGACGTGGACACCGTGGCCGCCGCCGTGAAGGACAGGGGACGGGCATGACGGGCAACGGAACGGGCGACACCGAGGCCCTGCGCGAGGAGATCCGCCGTACCCGGGTGCAGCTGGGCGAGACCATGGAGGCCTTGGCCGCCAAGGCGGACGTCAAGGCCCGCCTGAAGGAGTCCGCCGATCAGGCGAAGGAGCGGATGCGCGAGCAGGCGGCGCAGACCGTGGCCCGGGTCCGCGGGCAGGCCGCGCGCGGCGCCGGGATGGCCCGCGCCCAGGCGTACGACAAGGGCGGCCTGGTCCGCGAGAAGAGCGAGCTGGTTCGACGTAACCCGGTGCCGTGGGCGGCGATCGCCGCCAGCGCGGTGGCCACCGTGGTGGTGCTGATGATCGTGCGGGGGAGGCGTAGGTGAGCAGGAGCATCGGCAAGGTCGCGTACCGGCCGGTCGGCGTGTTGTTGGGTATCGCCGCGGGTACGGTGGCCGGCGCGATCTTCCGGCAGGTCTGGAAGGTCACGGCGGGCGACGGCGAGGCGCCGAACGCCACCGACGAGGACCGTGGTTGGGGCGAGATCCTGGCTGCCGCGGCGTTGCAGGGGGCCATCTTCGCGGTGGTCCGTGCCGCCGTGGACCGGGGCGGGGCGGTCGGCGTCCGCCGGATGACCGGCCACTGGCCGGACTGACCGACGCATAGATGTCAGGCCCCCTTCCCCATCGACGGGAAGGGGGCCTTTCGCACGAGTCGCAACGCCGCCCAGCGACCTGAGCCATCCGTCAGGTCACATGTCGGAGAAATTCGTCGGACAGGTCGTGCAGACTTTTTGCGTACGTGATTTGCTGTTCCACGCTGTTGCGAGATGGCGTGGGTTGAGAGAAGTCTCCTTCGCGGGGGCCGCCTCAGACGCCGCTGCTCGAAAACGGCCAATCGGCCGCACGGCGTGCACGGCCGCCAGTTTTAGAAGGAGATACACATGGCGCAGGGAACCGTGAAGTGGTTCAACGCTGACAAGGGCTTCGGCTTCATCACCGTCGACGGCGGGGGTGCTGACGTGTTCGTCCACTTCTCGGCCATCCAGACCAGCGGCTACCGCACGCTGGAGGAGAACCAGCGGGTGGAGTTCGAGATCGCCCAGGGTCAGAAGGGCCCGCAGGCCGAGCAGGTCCGTCCCCTCTGACACATCTGGCCGGCCCCCGCCGGTCAGGGCTCGTTGAAGTGAAGCCCCGTATCCCGTGCCGGGATGCGGGGCTTTCCACGTCCACCGCTCAGCCGCTCGCGTGAGCGACCAAGCTCAGAGGCGGCGTCGCGAACGCAGTCCCAGCCAGAGCGCCACCAGCCCGGCGGCGGCCACGATCGGGCCCACCACCACCCAGAGCGTCTCGTCGGTCATCGGGCTGCCGCTGACGTAGCCGAGGCCCTGCACCGTCCACATCGCACCGATCACCACGGCCAGCAGGCCGAGGGTGAGTGTCAGCCAACCCCTCATCGCGCACCCTCCTCGCCGGATCGGGCGGTACGCCGCCCCGGGCGTCCAGCATCGTCGTCTCGGAGGCGCGACGCGAGCACCCGGGGTCGGCGGCTCACCACCGGTCGTGCACCTGCGGGCGGATCAGCTCGTCGTAGACCTCGCGTACGCCGGCCAGCTGGGCGGCCTCCAGTGGCGGCAGGTCCGCCGCGGCGGCGTTGCGCCGCGCCTGCTCGGCGTCGCGCGCGCCCGGGATGACGACGGTGACGCCGGCCTGGTCCAGCACCCACCGCAGCGCGAACTGCGCCATGGTGCGGTCGGCGTCGACAAGCGGCGCGAGCCGGCGTACGGCGGCGAGCCCCTGCGCGTAGTCCACGCCGGAGAACGTCTCGCCCACGTCGAACGCCGCACCGTGCCGGTTGTAGTTGCGGTGGTCGTCGGCGGGGAACTCGGTGTGCTCGTCGTACCGGCCGGAGAGCAGGCCGCTGGCCAGCGGCACCCGGGCGATGATCCCGACGCCGGCCTCGGCGGCCGCCGGCAGCACCTGCTCCAGCGGCTTGTGCCGGACGGCGTTGAGGATGATCTGGACGCTGGCCACGCCGGGCCGGGCGATGGCCGTCAGCGCCTGGTCGCAGGTCTCCACGCTGACGCCGTACCCCGCGATGGCCTTCTCCGCGACGAGGGTGTCCAGGGCGTCGAAGACCGCGTCGTCGGCGAAGACGGCGGTCGGCGGGCAGTGCAGTTGGACCAGGTCCAGGGTGTCCATCCCGAGGTTGGCCCGGGACCGGTCGGTCCACTGCCGGAAGTTGGCCATGGTGTACGCCTCGGGCCGCTGCTCGACGCGCCGGCCCATCTTGGTGGCGACGGTCAGCCCGGTGTCCGGCCGGGAGCGCAGGAAGCGGCCGATCAGCTGCTCGCTGCGGCCGTCGCCGTACACGTCGGCGGTGTCCAGGAAGGTGACTCCGGCGTCCACGGCGGCGGTGAGCACGGCCATGGCGTCGGCCTCGCTGACCGTTCCCCAGTCGGCGCCGAGCTGCCAGGCGCCCAGGCCGACGACCCCGACGGTCCGGCCGAGCCGGTTGAAGCTGCGCTGTTCCATGCCCCGAGCCTAGTGATCGGGTTGCCGGGCTGCCACGCGAGTCGTACCGTCAACAAGACGGACGTACGGTTTGGAGGTTGCGATGTGGGATCCGACGACGTACCTGCGCTACTCCGACGAGCGCTCCCGCCCCTTTCACGACCTGCTCAACCGGATCCCCGCCGCCCGGCCGCGGGCGGTGGTCGACCTCGGCTGCGGTCCCGGCCACCTCACCGCCATCCTGGCCGAACGCTGGCCGGACGCCCGCGTCGTCGGCCTCGACTCGGCCCCCGAGATGATCGACCGTGCGCGGGCCCTGCCGACCCCGGTCGAGTTCGCCGTCGCCGACCTGCGCGACTGGCGTCCAACCGGTGACGAGGACGTGGTGACGACCAGCGCCGCGCTGCAGTGGGTGCCCGGCCACCAGGAGCTGCTGCGCCGCTGGGCCGTCGAGCTGCCCGCCGGCGCCTGGCTCGCCATGCAGGTCCCCGGCAACTTCGACGCCCCGTCACACCGGGCGCTGCGCGAGGTCGCCGGTCTCCCGGCCTGGCGGGCCGAGCTGGCCCCGCTCCAGCGGGCCGACCCCGTCGACGATCCGGCCGACTACGCGGACCTGCTGACCACCGCCGGCTGCGCGGTGGACGCCTGGGAGACTACCTACGTGCACCTGCTGCCGGCCGATCCCGCCGCCGACCACCCCGTACTGGCCTGGATGGAGGGCACCGCGCTGCGACCCGTCCGGGCCGCGCTGGACGCCGCCGGCTGGTCGGCCTTCCGGGCCGAGCTGGGGGTACGCCTCAGCGCCGCCTACCCGGTCCGGCACGGTCAGGTGTCCTTTCCGTTCCGCCGTGTCTTCGTCGTCGCCCGTACCGGCGCCCCCGCACAGGAGAACCCGTGACCGATCTGACCACCTTCATCGCCGGTCTGCCCAAGGCGGAGCTGCACGTGCACCACGTCGGCTCCGCCTCGCCCCGGATCGTCGCCGAGCTGGCCGCCCGCCACGAGGGCAACACCCCCGTCCCGGCCGACCCGGACGCGCTCGCCAGCTACTTCGAGTTCCGCGACTTCGCGCACTTCATCGAGGTCTACCTGAGCGTCGTCGACCTCATCCGGGACCCGGAGGACGTCTGGCTCCTCACCCACGAGGTGGCCCGGGAGCTGGCCCGCCAGCACGTCCGGTACGCCGAGCTGACCATCACCCCGTACTCGCACGTGCGGCGGGGCATTCCCGCGCCCGCGTTCTGCGAGGCGATCGAGGACGCCCGCAAGCGCGCCGCCGCCGACTTCGGCCTCGACCTGCGCTGGTGCTTCGACATCCCCGGCGAGGCCGGCCTGCCGGCCGCCGAGGAGACGCTGCGGATCGCCCTCGACGAGCGGCCGGACTCGCTGATCAGCTTCGGTCTGGGCGGCCCGGAGATCGGCGTACCCCGGCCGCAGTTCCGGCCCTACTTCGACCAGGCCCGCGCCGCCGGCCTGCGCTCGGTGCCGCACGCCGGCGAGACCACCGGCCCGCAGACCATCTGGGACGCCCTGCACGAGCTGGGCGCGGAGCGGATCGGGCACGGCATCTCCGCCGCACAGGACCCGGAACTGCTCACCTACCTCGCCGAACGGCAGATCGGGATGGAGATCTGCCCGACCTCGAACGTGCGGACCCGGGCCGTGGCCAACCTCGACGAGCACCCGCTGCCCCGGCTGGTCGAGGCCGGCCTGCTGGTCACCATCAACTCCGACGACCCGCCGATGTTCGGCACCACCCTCAACAACGAGTACGCGGTGGCGGCCCGACTGCTCGGTGCGGGCCCGGGGGAGCTGGCCGCGCTGGCCCGCAACGCGGTGACCGCGTCCTTCCTCGACCCGGCCGGCAAGCAGCGGATCATCGAGGAGATCGACGCGTACGTGGCCGACGCCGCCTGAGGTAGGGGTGAGCGGGGCGCGCGGCGGGAGCGTGGGTGTGGGGGGACCTGAAACTCCCGCCGCGCGCACGGCTCCACCGGCCGGTGGGTGCGCGGTGCGCTGGCCGGTGGAACTGGTGGGTTCGTGCACTGATCCTGTCAGCCCGCAAGCGTCTGACCGCGCTCGTTAACCTTGATCTAAGGAAGACTTGTGCCACCGCACAGCCCCGGCCCGCCCGGCCGATCGGAGCGCGCCCGTCAACCGATCGGCCGGGCGGGCCTCGGCCGTCGGTCGACAGTGCTCAGTCGTCGGTCGGGCGGTCTCCGCCCGCCGGTGGACGCTCAGTCGTCGGTGGGGCGCTGGCGGGGCCAGCGACGACCGCTGGTCTTCTGATCCCGGGCGTCGCGGGCCATCCGACCCACCAGGCCGAACCGGTTGACCTGCCGAGGCGTGGCGTCCGGGTCGGCGAGCAGCATCACCACGCTGGCGCCGCCCAGCCGGGCCCGGTCGATGCTGACCGAGCCGTTCGCCTGCAACGCCACCCGCTTGGCGATGTCCAGGCCGAGCCCGGTCGAGCCCTGGTCGCTGGCGCCCCGCCGCAGCGCCCGATCAGGGTTGGCGATACCCGGGCCGGCGTCGTCGATCCGGATCGCCACGTACCCGTCGCGGCGGGACACGGCCACCTCGAACGCCGTACCCTGCGGCGTGTAGCGGAAGACGTTGCCGATCACCGCGTCCAACGCGGCGGCCAGCTCGGCCCGCGGCACGGGCGCGGGGATGCGCAGCTGGGCGCCGGTGACCCGGTGCGGCCGGTTCTGGTCACCGGCCAGCGCCGCCCAGAACACCATCCGGTCCCGGACCACCTCGCTGACGTCGCACATGGCCGGGCCGGCCTCGTGCGCCACCGCCTTGCGGGTGGTCTTGATCAGCACGTCGATCTCGCCCTCCAGGGTGACGATCGCCTGCCGGATGCGCCGGATACCCCGCAGCCGGTCCAGCTCCGCCGGGCTGAACGAGCCCACGCTCGTGTCGTCGGACTCCAGCGCCTCCGCGTCGAGCCGGAGCACGGTCAACGGCGTGCGCAGCCGGTGCGACAGGTCGGCCACCAACTCGCGCTCGTCCGTGCGGGCCGCGTCCAGCCGCTCGGCCATCCGGTTGAAGGCGTATCCGGCCTCCGCCAGCTCGCGGGGGCCGGTCGGATCCACGCGGACGCTCAGGTCGCCGTCACCGACGGCCAGCGTGGCCTTGACCAGTCCCTGGGTGGCATCCACCGCCCGGGCGGCCACCCGGTCGACCACCAACACCGCCGCGCCGACCATCGCCGCGCCCACCGCGAACAGCAGCAACCAGGTGCCACCGGCGCCCTCGCCCAACGTCGAGTCCGGTACGAACACCTCGACCACGGCCGTCCGGTCGCCGAGAACCACCGGGTCGAGCCGGACCACCCCGCCGTCGACGTCGGTGACCAGCGAGCGGCGGTCGGCGCGGGCCCGGTCCAGGTCGGCGCCACCGGCGCGGCCCGCGGACTCGTCCAGCCCCAACCCGTACACCACCGGCCGCACCGCACTGTCGTCGCCGCTGGCCACGACGGCCCGTTCGACCACCGCGCGATCCGTGCTCACCGCCAACGCGCCGGTGACCAGCGCGCTGCGTCGGGCCGCGTCGGCGATCGCCTCGTCCTGCGTCTGCCCCCGCAGGCTCAACCCGAGCGGGATCAGGAACGCGAGCGCGACGAGGCTGCACATGCCGGCCGTGAGCAGGGCCAGCGCGGTCCTCAGTCCGGTGCCACCAGCCGGAACCCGACCCCCCGCACGGTGCGCAGGTAGCGCGGCTTCGCCGCGGACTCGCCCATCTTTCGGCGAAGCCAGTACAGGTGTACGTCGATGGTCTGATCCTCGCCGACCGATGGCTGCCGCCATACCTCCTCCAAGAGTTCCCGGCGGGACACTACCCGCCCGGGTCGCGCGGCGAGATACGCCAGCAGGTCGAATTCCTTACGGGTCAGCGCCAGTGGCTCCCCGTCGAGATGGGCGCTGCGCTCACCGACGTCAACCCGCAGCCCGCCGACGGTGTGCACCGCCGGCTGCACCGTCCGGCTGGCCCGTCCGGCGCGCCGCAGGACCGTGGTGATGCGGGCGTCCAGGTGCGCGCCCGTGAACGGCTTGACCATGTAGTCGTCGGCCCCGGCGCGCAGCAGCTTGACCACCGACTGCTCGTCGTCGCGGGCGGTGGCGATGATGATCGGGATGTCGGTGATGCCGCGCAGCATCCGCAGCGCGTCCGAGCCATCCAGATCGGGCAGGCCCAGGTCCAACACCACCAGGTCGGGCGTCTCCGCGGCGACCCGTCGCAGCGCGTCCAGGGCGGTGCCCACGGCGTGCACGGCGTGCCCACGGTCAGCGAGGGACCGCAGCATCGCGCCGCGTACGACGTGATCGTCTTCGACCAGGAGCACGGAGGCCACGACAAGACGGTACTTGGCCTGGCAAGTTGATCGCGTTGCGACGTACCCGGGAAGCGGGCAAGCTGGTACGACGATGTCCTTCACCCTGTTCGCCGACGCCCGGCTGGCGCTCGCCCGGGACAGTCTCGCCGGCCTGTCCACCGGTGACGCGCTCGGCGAGCGGTACGCCCCGCCGGCCACGGCCGTCGTTCCCGGCGACGACGTGCCCGAGGCGTGGGCCGGCCCGTCGGGCCTGGCCGCTCCCGGCGCGGGCAGCCTGCCACCGGCACCGTGGTCCTGGACCGACGACACCGAGATGGCCTGCTCGGTCGTCGCCGAACTGGCCGCGGCGGGCACCATCGACCGGGACCGGCTGGCGCTGGCGTTCGCCGAGCGCTGCGACGCGCGACGCGGCTACGGCGCGGGCGCGATGCTGATCCTGCGGTTGATCCGCAGCGGCACCCCGTGGCCGGTGGCCGCCGCGTCCGCCTTCGACGGGCAGGGCTCCTGCGGAAACGGGGCAGCCATGCGGGTGGGTCCGCTGGGCGCGTACTTCGCCGACTCCACGGCCCGCGCGGCCGCGCAGGCCCGCGCCTCGGCCGAGGTGACCCACGCGCACCCCGAGGGGATCGCCGGCGCGGTCGCCGTGGCGGTGGCCGCCGCCCTCGCCGCCCGGGCCCGCCTCGACGGCCACCGACCGGCCCCGGCCCGGCTCCTCGCCGGGGTCGCCGCCGTGGTCGACGCGGGCACCGAGGTGCACCGTGGCGTACACGCCGCCGTCGGACTGCTCGGCCGCCCGCTGTCCCGCGTGGTGGCCGCGCTCGGCAACGGCGCCCGGGTGACCGCCCAGGACACCGTCGCGTTCACGCTCTGGGTGGCCGCCACCCACCTCGACGACTACCCGGCGGCCATCCGGACCTGCGTACGCGCCGGCGGCGACGTGGACACCACGGCCGCCATCGCGGGGGCGGTGGTGGCGGCGTACACCGGGGTCGGTACCCCGGGCGGCGTCCCCGACGCGTGGCTCGCCGCCCGCGAGCCGCTACCCGCCTGGCTGCCCTGACGGCCCTGGTCCCGCCGGCCGGGCAGGCCGCGCCGTGCCGGCCGCGCCGTGCCGTGCCGGGCAGGCCGCGCCGTGCCGGGCAGGCCGCGCCGGCCGCGCCGCGCCGGCCGTGCCGCGCCAGGTCGTGCCGGCCAGGTCGTGCCGGCCAGGTCGTGCCGGCCAGGTCGTGCCGGGCTTGATCGACTCGGGCTCCCGGAAATCGGGCTGTCCGCGCGGCTCGGATGCCGTGGTTTGCAGGAAGCCGAGTGGATCAGCGGGAGGCGGACACCGGCTCGGCCGGGGTGGCGGCCTCGGCCGGCGTCGCCCGCTCGCCCGCGCGGCTGGTCGTCCCGGTCGGCTTCACCGGCTCGTTCGCGCGGTCGGTGATCTCGGCGAGGAAGGTGGCTCGTCCGCGCGGCCGGTGACCTCGGCGAGGGAAGGTGGCTCGTCGGCGCTGCCGGTCACCTCGGCGAGCGCCTCGGCCTGGTCCGGGTCGCGTCGACGCCAGCGACTGACCACCCAGCCGATCGCCGCGCCGCCGCCCAACCCGGCCAGCAGTCCGGCGGCCAGCATCCCGTCGGCGTTGCCGGATTCCTCGTCGCCCTCCCGGCCGACCGGTGCGGGATTCACACCACTGTCCCCGGCGGCGGGTCCGCCGGCCGCGGGCGCGCCGTGGCCGCCGTGCGCGGCCGGTCCGGCGGCGCCCGGGACCGCCGGCAGCAGCGTCAGCACCGGCGCACGGTGCGCCCCGGCGGCGTCGGCCCACTTGACCACGGTGCCGTCGGCGTACGTCTGGACGACCTCGAACGTGAGCCGCTCGGCCTGCGGCAACGGGCCCATGGACAGGGCCAGCTTGGCCGGGCCGGTCGCACCCTCACCGACGCGGACCCACGTCACCGCCGTGGTCACGGTGCTCACTCCGGAGGAGTGGATGCCGGCCACCGGCTTGTCCAGGGTCTTGGAGTCGATCCGGGGCGCCCAGCCGTCGACCGACATCGGGTAGACCTCGGCCACCGGCGCGTCGGCCGGCAACCGGATCTCGACCTGCTTGGTCGTCGTGCCGGCGCGCTCCTCGGGCACGCTGAACTCCAGCCGTACGGCGTCGCCCTGCCGTGCCTCCGTCGGGGTGGTCGTCACGTCCGCGGCCTGCGCCGCCGCAGCGGGCCAGAGCAGCAGCCCGGCCGCGGTCAGCGCGGTCACCGCCGCGATCCGCCCCGGGCGGCCACCGCCGTGCGTGCTCGCCATCTCGTGCCCCCATCCGTCTCGGCGCGACCGGCACCGGTTTCCGGCCACACCACCTAGTTCGGATTCGAGGCGCGAAAGGTTCAACGCCGACCGTTAGGAAGGGCACCTTGCTCTACCGGAGGCGTTACTAAAGTGCCCTTCCTTACCCGATAGCATCGGCAGGAGCCGACTGCCGGCACCGTTTCGTACTGCTTGGAGGAGTCACCGTGTCCGCACCCCGTACCCCCGCCGTGGCCGACCCCGTCGTCGTCGCCGCCGGGACGACGGCGGCCGACGCGGTGGCCGCGGCCGGACTGCCCGCGAACGGCCCCAAGGCGATCGTCGTGGTCCGCGATCCGCAGGGCCAGCTCCGCGACCTGGACTGGGCGCCGGCCGAGGACACGACCGTCGAGCCGGTCAGCCTGGACTCGCCGGACGGGCTCAACGTGCTGCGGCACTCCACCGCGCACGTGCTCGCCCAGGCCGTGCAGGACGTCTTCCCCGAGGCCAAGCTGGGCATCGGGCCGCCGATCGAGAACGGCTTCTACTACGACTTCGACGTCGACAAGCCGTTCCAGCCCGATGACCTCAGCAAGCTCGAGAAGCGCATGCAGGAGATCATCAAGTCCGGGCAGCGGTTCCGTCGCCGCCGCTTCGGCAGCCTCGACGAGGCGCGCGCCGAACTGGCCGACGAGCCGTTCAAGCTGGAGTTGATCGAGGTCAAGGGCGAGGGCCTGGACACCGACGAGGTGATGGAGGTGGGCGGCGGCGAGCTGACCATCTACGACAACCTCGACGCCAAGGAGGACAAGGTCTGCTGGTCGGACCTGTGTCGGGGCCCGCACCTGCCGACCACCCGCCTGATCGGCGCGTTCAAGCTGATGCGCTCGGCCGCCGCGTACTGGCGCGGGTCGGAGAAGAACCCCCAGCTCCAGCGGGTGTACGGCACCGCGTGGCCGACCCGCGACGAGCTGAAGGCGTACCTGAAGCTGTTGGAGGAGGCCGCCCGGCGCGACCACCGCAAGCTCGGCGCGGACCTGGACCTGTTCAGCTTCCCCGACGAGATCGGCTCGGGCCTGGCGGTCTTCCACCCCAAGGGCGGCATCATCCGTCGGGAGATGGAGCAGTACTCGCGGCGGCGGCACGAGGAGGCGGGGTACGAGTTCGTCAACACCCCGCACATCACCAAGGCGCAGCTGTTCCACACCTCCGGTCACCTGCCGTACTACGCGGACACCATGTTCCCGCCCATGCAGTTGGAGGGCGCGGACTACTACCTCAAGGCGATGAACTGCCCGATGCACAACCTGATCTTCAGGTCGCGCGGGCGGTCGTACCGGGAGCTGCCGCTGCGGATGTTCGAGTTCGGCACGGTCTACCGGTACGAGAAGTCCGGCGTCGTGCACGGCCTCACCCGGGTCCGTGGTCTGACCCAGGACGACTCGCACATCTACTGCACCCGTGAGCAGATGGCCGGCGAGCTGACCACGCTGCTGAGCTTCGTGCTCGACCTGCTGCGCGACTACGGCCTGGACGACTTCTACCTGGAGCTGTCGACCCGGGACGACTCGCCCAAGTTCATCGGCGCCGACGAGGACTGGGCGGAGGCCACCGAGGCGCTGCGGACCGCCGCCGAGACCTCCGGCCTCGACCTGGTGCCCGACCCGGGTGGCGCGGCGTTCTACGGGCCGAAGATCTCGGTGCAGGCGCGGGACGCGATCGGCCGGACGTGGCAGTTGTCCACCCTTCAGGTCGACTTCAACCAGCCGGAGCGCTTCGGGTTGGAGTACCAGGCCGCCGACGGCAGCCGGCAGCGGCCGGTGATGATCCACCGGGCGCTGTTCGGGTCGATCGAGCGGTTCTTCGGGGTGCTCACCGAGCACTACGCGGGCGCGTTCCCGGCCTGGCTGGCCCCGGTTCAGGTGGTTGGCATCCCGATCCGTGAGGACCACACCGACTACCTGCACGGCTTCGTCGCGGCGCTGCGGGCCGAGGGGATCCGGGCCCAGGTGGACGCGGGCGACGACCGGATGCAGAAGAAGATCCGTACGGCGCAGCAGCAGAAGATCCCGTTCATGGTGATCGCCGGTGACGACGACGTGGCCGCCGGCACGGTCTCCTTCCGCTACCGCGACGGCTCGCAGCGCAACGGCGTGCCGACCGCCGAGGCGGTGAACCACATCCTGGACGTGGTCACCTCCCGTACCAACATCGGCCCTTCCGCCGCTGCGCAGTAGCGCCCGCTTGTCGCGCGCTGCGCGTCATGATCGTGCTCGATCCAGGATGTAGTGGCCTCCCGCTCCAGGGAGGCCACTACTTCCATGTTCGAGCGCGATCATCGCCCCGGGCGGCGGCCCGAGCGATCGGGTCAGATGCCGCAGTTCGGCGCTGACCAACCGCCGACCGCCGCCACGTGGGTGTGGTCGTTGTGGTCCGGGTAGCCGGGGCCGAGGATCTGGCCGAAGCCGTGGTAGCGGGCCTGCTGGGCAAGCCGGCAGAACGACGGTGAGCCGACCAGGTCGACCGCGTCGCCGTACAGGTGCCGGCTGTTCGACGCCCCGCCGACCGCGCTGTTGCAGGCGTAGCTGCGGAAGCTGCTGCTGATCGCGATGGGTACGTCGCCGAGGGCGTGCCGCAGCGCCTGGAGCTTCCACATGGAGACGAGCGCGTTGGCGCGGGCGGTGCTCGCCGAGACGGCCCCGCCGGACCAGGTGCTGTTGCAGTTGTTCAGCTCGGCATAGCTGAAGTTGACGGGTGTGCAGTCGTCGTCCTGGAGCGCGTAGAGCCGGTTGAAGGTGTTCGGGCCGGCGATCCCGTCCGCGCCCAGCCCGTACGCCTGCTGGAAGCGGATCACCGCCGACCGGGTGGCCGGGCCGAACGCGCCGTCGATGGTGAGCACGGCGGCGTAACCGGGGTAGCCGGCGACGCGGATCTGCAGTTGCCGGACGTCCTCGCCGGACATCCCCTGGGACAGCGTGCGACCCCAGGTGTAGCAGCCGTCGGCGTGCGCGGCGCTGGAGGTGAGGGTGACCCCGGTCACCGTGGTGACGGCGGCCAGCGCGAGCGCCGCGAGGATCCTGCCGAGCTGACGGATCATGAAGCTCTCCATCCATCGATCTAATGAAATGAATGAATGGAAGTTTCACGGCTGAGTCTCGACTCCGTCAAGAAGTTGCAGCAGCGAGTTTCCGGTCACGGGTGTCGCGGCCCGCCGGCCCGGCTCCGTAGGATCGGCTCGTGACAGGGGCGGAACGACACACGGACAGCGGCGGCATGGCGGACGGCCTGGAACGGCTCTGGACGCCGCACCGGATGACCTACATCTCGGGTGAGGACCGCCCCGCCGAGGGCTACGAGAAGCCGACCGGCTGCCCGTTCTGTCTCGCCCCCGGGCTGCCCGCCGAGGAGAGCCTCGTGGTGGCCCGCGGCGAGCGCGTCTTCGTCGTGCTCAACCTCTACCCGTACAACCCGGGGCACCTGCTGGTCTGCCCGTACCGGCACGTCGCCGACTACACCGACCTCGACGAGGCGGAGACCGTCGAGCTTGCGTCCTACACGCAGACCGCCATGCGGGTGATCCGCAAGGTGAGCAACGCGCACGGCTTCAACCTGGGCATGAACCAGGGCGGCGTCGCCGGCGCCGGCATCGCCGCCCACCTGCACCAGCACGTGGTGCCGCGCTGGGGCGGCGACGCGAACTTCATGCCGGTGATCGGCCGCACCAAGGTGCTGCCGCAGCTGCTGCACGACACCCGCGACCTGTTCGCCCGCGCCTGGCCGTCCTGACCGTGCCGCCCGCGCGGCGTCCGCGCCGGTCCGGCTAGTCGGCGCGCAGCAGCGGCACCAGCTCCGGCCAGCTCTCCACCCGGTGTACGAGCGGCAGCAGCGCGGCGTACGCGGCGACCTGCGCCGGGCGGGGTCGGAACAGGAACCGGTGCGGCACCGAGTCGAGGTAGCCCAGCACCTCCAGCTTGTCGTCCACGAAGTGGGTCAAGCCGAGCCGCCGGGCGATCGGCGCCTTGTCCGGACGGGTCCGGCAGAAGTGCATCCGCTCGACCGGGATCCCGGTGTGGGCCGTGAAGTCGTGGTGCGCCAACCACTGGAGGGTCCGCCGCTCGATGGACTCGCCGCACTTGGAGACCAGGTGCACCTCGTCGAACGCCGGCCCGAGCGCCGCGAGCGCGTCGAACGCGCCGTCGACCATGGGCGTACGGAGGTAGTGCGCGCCGAAGAAGGAGGTGTCGGCGTCGTCGTCGGCCGGCTCGATGAGCACCCCGCCGATGTCCACGCCCAGCCGCCGCATGGCGACGATCATGCCGTACACCCTCGCCACGCGGGTACCGCGTTTCCGCGTCGGTGGTTGCTACGCCCCGGCCCGGTAGAGGTGGCACGATCGGCCGATGGCAGTCACGACACGGATGTTGGGGCGCAGCGGCATCGAGGTCAGCGCCCTCGGCATGGGGTGCTGGGCGATCGCCGGCCCCTGGGCGGAGGGCAGTCAGCCGCTGGGTTGGGGCGCGGTCGACGACGACGAGTCGGTGCGGGCCGTACGCCGCGCGCTCGAGCTGGGCGTGACCCTCTTCGACACCGCCGACACGTACGGCGCGGGGCACGGCGAGCGGTTGCTGGGCCGGGCGCTCGCCGGCCACCGGGACGACGCCGTGATCGCCACCAAGTGGGGCTACACGTTCGACGAGGCGACCCGGCAGGCCACCGGGGAGGACGCGTCACCGGCGTACCTGCGGCGGGCCGTCACCGCCTCGCTGCGCCGGTTGGGCACCGACCGGATCGACCTCTACCAGCTCCACCTGGCCGACCTGCCCGTGCACCGGGCGGAGGCCCTCTTCGCCGTCTGCGAGGACCTCGTCGCCGAGGGCCTGATCCGGGCGTACGGGTGGAGCACCGACCGCGCCGACCGGGCCGCCGCGCTCGGGCCGGCCGCCCCGGGCGCCGCCGCCGTGCAGCACGCCCTGTCGGTGCTGCGCGACGCCCCCGAGGTGCTCGCCGTCTGCGACAAGTACGACCTGGCCAGCATCGACCAGGGACCCCTCGGGATGGGACTGCTCACCGGCAAGTACACGGCCGCGTCCACGCTGCCCCGCGACGACGTACGCGGGTTGACGCCGGGCTGGCTGGAGTGGTTCCGCGGTGGCCGGCCGGCGCCGGAGTGGCTGCGCCGGGTCGGCGCGGTCCGTGCCGCGCTGACCGCCGACGGTCGTACCCTCGCCCAGGGCGCGCTGGGCTGGATCTGGGCCCGCAGCGGGCGGGCCATCCCGATCCCGGGTTGCCGTACGGTCGCCCAGGTCGAGGAGAACGCGGCGGCACTGCACCGCGGCCCGCTACCGGCGCAGCAGTTCGTCGAAGTGGAACGCCAACTAGCCGCCCTACGCACGGCGGCCCTCCGCGACGCCGACCGCCCCCACTGGCCCCGCCCCACCCACCCCCAAACCCACCCGTAACCGCAATTCGCCGCGCCCAGAGCGCACGCCTGTCCAGCCTTCGCGGCGTGCCCCCACGTGCCGTCGCCTGCGGCGTCGTGACGGCCCGCGCCAGCCTGGCCCTGTGCCGGTCTGGTCTTGTGCCGGTCTGGTCTTGTGCTGGCCTGGTCTTGTGTCGGCCCGGCCCTGTGCTGGTGTCGTCCTGTCGAGCTGCCCCAGATATGGAACAACCGAACAGCTCTCTCGTCCCGCCGCGGTCCACCCGCCATGTGCGCGCGGAAGCGCTCTTATTCGGTCGTCCTCCTCCTCTGCGGTGCCCCGAAAATGGGGCAGCTCGACAGGACGCGCACACCTAAGGTGCCCCTTCGCCCGCGCGCGACGGCTCGCCCGCCGCCGGCAGCCGGTCAGGGACGGAGCGCGGGCGACGGGGCCAGCCGGATATGCGGGGTCAGCGAGAACGGGGGTTAGGGGGTTTGTTCTTTGCGGGTCTGGTCGGCCAGGTGGGTGGGCATGGGGTCGTGGCGGACGAAGTGGCGGCGGAAGGTGCCGGTGCCAGCGGTCATCGAGCGCAGCTCCACGGCGTAGCGCAGCAGTTCCAGGGCCGGCACCTCGGCGCGGACCAGGGTGCGGCCGTCGGCGTCCGGGTCCGGCTCGGTGCCGAGCACCCGGCCGCGCCGGCCGGACAGGTCGCCCAGTACGGCGCCCACCGAGCCGTCCGGCACCCGGATGGTCACCTCGTCGATGGGCTCCAGGAGGGCCGGCTGGCCGTGCTCGGCCGCGTCACGCAGCGCCAGCGCTCCGGCGGTCTGGAAGGCCGCGTCGGAGGAGTCGACGCTGTGCGCCTTGCCGTCGACCAGGGTGACCCGCAGGTCGACCACCGGGTGGCCGGCGACCAGTCCGCGTTCCAGCTGGGCGCGGACGCCCTTCTCCACCGAGGGGATGTAGTTGTGCGGGACGGCGCCGCCGACGACCCGGTCGACGAACTCGAAGCCGGCGCCCCGGGGGAGTGGCTCGACCTCGATGTCGCAGACCGCGTACTGGCCGTGGCCGCCGGACTGCTTGACGTGCCGGCCGTGCCCCCGCGCGGGGGCGGTCAGCGTCTCGCGCAGCGACACCCGCACCGGTTCGGTGTCCAGCTCGACGCCCCCGGAGCGCAGCCGGTCCAGCAGGACGTCCGCGTGCGCCTCACCCATGCACCAGAGCACCAGTTGGTGGGTCTCCGGGTTGCGGTCCAGCCGCAGCGTGGGGTCGCCGGCGACCAGCCGGGCGAGGTTGCGGGCGAGGGCGTCCTCGTCGGCGCGGCTGCGGGCGACGATCGCCACCGGCAGCAGCGGCTCCGGCATCTCCCACGGCGCGATCAGCA
The DNA here is from genome assembly GCF_050942905.1 of Micromonospora sp. CA-246542. Taxonomy (NCBI): domain Bacteria; kingdom Bacillati; phylum Actinomycetota; class Actinomycetes; order Micromonosporales; family Micromonosporaceae; genus Micromonospora; species Micromonospora sp. CA-246542. The sequence goes on from NZ_CP192040.1 coordinate 2,550,388, forward strand.
GCGGGTCGTCCTTGGCCGACACCGTGTCGCCGGTCTCCGCGCTGGGCGACTTGGTGATCGCGCAGATGTCGCCGGCCACGCAGTGCGGCACCTCGCGCAGGGTGGCGCCCAGCGGCGTGTAGAGGTGCCCGACCCGCTCGTCGGCGTCGTGGTCGGGATGCCCGCGCTCGGCCATGCCGTGCCCGCAGACGTGCACCGTGTCGTCGGGACGCAGCGTGCCGGAGAAGACCCGGACCAGCGAGACGCGGCCGACGTGCCGGTCGACGGTGGTCTTGACGACCTCGGCCACGAGCGGGCCGTTCGGATCGCAGGTCAGCGGCGGGCGGGGCGAGCCGTCCACCCCGGTGACCGCCGGCAGCTCGTGCTCCAGCGGTGACGGGAACGCCGCGGTCAGCAACTCCAGCAGCGCGTCCAGGCCGACGCCGGTCTCGGCGCAGACCGGCACCGCCGGGTAGAAGTGGCCCCGGGCGACGGCCTTCTCCAGGTCGTCGACGAGCACCTCGGTGCTGATCTCCTCGCCGTCGAGGTAGCGGTCCATGAGGGTCTCGTCCTCGCTCTCGGCGATGATCCCCTCGATCAGCTCGTCGCGGGACTCGTCGATGGCCCGCTGGTGCTCCGGGTCCGGGTCGCGGACGTCGGCGGGCAGCCCGGCGGTGTAGTCGAAGACCCGGCGGGTGATCAACCCGAGCAGGCCCTCGGTGGAGATGCCGTCGTCGCCGAGCATCGGCAGGTAGAGGGGCATCACGTTGTCGCCGAAGACCCGCTGGCAGAGCGCGACCGTCTCGTCGAAGTCGGCGCGCGGCGCGTCCAGGCGGGTCACCGCGACGGCACGCGGCATGTCGACCGACGCGCACTCCTCCCACAGGGCGACGGTGGCCGCGTCCATGCCGCCCGCGGCGGAGACCACGAACAGCGCGGCGTCGGCGGCCCGCAGACCGGCACGCAGCTCGCCCACGAAGTCGGCGTACCCGGGCGTGTCCAGCAGGTTGACCTTGATGCCGTCGTGCAGCAGGGGCGCGCACGACAGGCTCACCGAGCGCTGCTGGCGTACGGCCGCGGGGTCGTGGTCGCCCACGGTCGTGCCGTCGACGACGTTGCCGGCCCGGCCGATCGTGCCGGTCGCGGCGAGCAGGGCCTCGACGAGCGTGGTCTTGCCCGCCCCGGAGTGCCCGACGAGCGCCACGTTGCGAACCCGCGCGGGTTCGGTCACCACCGGCGTGCCGCCGGCGGCCCCCTGTCCTGATGTTTCTGCGCCATGGGGCGCACCTCCCTCAGCCGGTGGTGGGTGGCGACCGCCGCGCGAGGTGGAAGCGGCCCGGGGCGAGTGCGCGGCGATATCCTCCGGTGGTCTGCTGCCCGGTGAGAAATCAACGGGCGGACGGGTGAGCTGGCTCACCTCCCGGCTCGATCTCACACCCGTTGCCGGACACGCACAAGCCTGCCCCGGGCGGGTCGTCGGGACCGGCGTTATGGCCGGAGCTGCGCGGACCGTTATCGTGGGGACCGCCATGGCGAAGATCTTCCAAGTGTCGGCCCGCGCGGGGATGACCCGCGTCGTCGAGCCGATTGCCCGCGCCCTGCTGCGCGCGGGCGTCACCCCCAATGTCGTCACCGTCGCGGGCACCGTTGGTGTGCTCGTCGGCGCGCTCGGCTTCGGTGCCCGCGGCCATCTGGTCGCGGGCGCGTTGATCGTGACTCTGTTCGCGTTGACCGACCTGCTCGACGGGACGATGGCCCGGATGAGCGGCGGCTCCACCCGGTTCGGCGCGTTCCTCGACTCAAGCATGGACCGGGTCGCCGACAGCGCCGTCTTCGGCGCGGTCGCGTACTGGCTGGCCACCCGGGGCGACCACTCGGGCGTCGCGGCCGCGCTGCTCTGCCTGGCCGCCGGCGGGCTCGTCTCGTACGTGAAGGCGCGTGCCGAGGGGCTGGGCATGACCTGCAACGTGGGCATCGCCGAGCGCACCGAGCGACTCCTGATCGTCGGTGTCGGCGGGATCCTCACCGGCGTGGGCGTGAAGCCCGCGTTGGAGATCGCGCTCTGGCTGCTGGCCGCCATCTCGATCTTCACGGTGGGGCAGCGCATGGCGCACGTCTACCGCCAGGCCCAGCAGCTCCAGCCGGACGGCCAGGCGTGAGCGCGACCGGCGGCCGGGCCGCGTGAACCTCACCGAGCTGGGCTACGTCGCGGGCTGGCGGCTGGTCCGCGCGCTGCCCCGGCCGCTGGTGGCGGCGGCGTTCGCGAAGGGCGCGGACCGCGCGCACCGCCAGGGCGGCGGGAGTACGACTCGACTGCGCGCCAACCTGCGCCGAGTCATCGGCCCGGAGGTGCCCGAGGCCGAGCTGGACGACCTCGTGCGGCGTGGCCTGCGCTCGTACGCCCGGTACTGGATGGAGGCGTTCCGCCTGCCGTCGTTGAGCCGGGCGCAGATCCTGTCCGGGTTCCGGCTCGACGGCGCGGAACTGCTGGCCGCCGACGTGGCCGCCGGCCGGGGCGCGGTGGTGGCGCTGCCGCACGCCGGCAACTGGGACGCGGCGGGCGCCTGGGTGGCGGCCACCGGCTGGCCCATCACCACCGTCATGGAGCGACTCAAGCCGGAGGGGCTCTACAAGCGTTTCGTGGCGTTCCGCGGGAAGCTGGGGATGGAGATCCTGCCCACCCACGGCGGCCCGCGTCCGGCGTTCGACGTGCTGCTGGACCGCCTGCGCTCGGGCGCGATCGTGCCGCTGCTCGCCGACCGGGACCTGTCGGCCCGTGGCGTCGAGGTGGACTTCTTCGGCGCGAAGACGCGCATGCCCGCCGGCCCCGCGCTGCTCGCGATACACACCGGTGCGCCGCTCTACGTGGCCTCGATGTGGTACGAGAAGGACCGGGCGTGCGCGTCGCTCGCCGGCCCGTTGCCGGTGCCCGGCCCGGAGGCGGGGCCGCTGGACGCGCGGGTCCGGTCGCTGACCCAGATGATCGCCGACCGTCTGGCGGCGGGTATCGCCCGGCATCCGCAAGACTGGCACATGTTGCAGCGGATGTGGCTGGACCAGCGCGGCGCGGGGGGCACGGAACTGCCGGCGTCGACCTCGGGTCGGTCCTGAAGGGGGTGGCTGACGCATGCGGATCGGTATCGTCTGCCCGTACTCCTTCGACGTGCCCGGCGGCGTGCAGAACCACGTCGTCGACCTCGCCGAGACGCTGATCACCCTCGGGCACGAGGTCAGCGTGCTCGCGCCGGCCGACGAGGACGCCGACCTGCCCGAGTACGTGGTGTCCGCCGGTCGGGCGGTGCCGCTGCCGTACAACGGATCGGTGGCCCGCATCGCGTTCGGCCCGGTCTCCACGGCCCGGGTCCGGCGTTGGCTCACCAACGGTGACTTCGACGTGCTGCACGTGCACGAGCCGCTGACGTTGAGCCTGTCGCTGCTGGCGGTGCTGTCGGCGCGCGGGCCGGTGGTGGCCACCTTCCACACGGCGATGACCCGCTCGCGGGTGCTGGCGGCCGCCCAGGGCGTGCTGCAGATCGTGTTGGAGCGGATCACCGCCCGGATCGCGGTGAGCGCGCTGGCCCGAAAGGTGCAGGTCGAGCACATGGACGGCGGCGCGGTGGAGATCCCCAACGGGGTGGCGGTGGCGAAGTTCGCCGACGCCGAGCCGCTGCCGGAGTGGCCGGGGGAGTGCGGGCCGGGCACCGGCGGCACGCTGGGTTTCCTGGGGCGGTTCACGGAGGCGCGCAAGGGCTTCCCGGTGCTGCGGGACGCCTTCGTGGCGTTGGCGGCGACCCGTCCGGGCCTGCGGCTGCTGGTCGCCGGCCCGGGTGACCCGGACGACCTCTACGACCAGTTCCCCGCCGAGCTGCGGGAGCGGGTGACGTTCCTCGGTCTGGTCTCCGAGCCGGACAAGGCGCGGATGCTGCGCAGCGTGCACCTGTACGTGGCGCCGAACACCGGCGGCGAGTCGTTCGGGATGATCCTCACCGAGGCGTTGGCCGCCGGCACCACGGTCGTGGCGAGCGACCTGGACGCGTTCCGCCGGGTGCTCGACGGTGGGCGGGCGGGACGGTTGTTCCCGACCGGCGACGCGGTGGGGCTGCGCGACGCCCTGTCCGAGTTGCTCGACGATCCGGGAGCACGGGCCGCGCTGACGGCCTGCGGTGATCAGGTGGTGGCGAATTTCGACTGGCCCATGGTTGCCCGCCGTGTTCTGGAGGTATACGCAGCGGCGATCGAGGCGACCGACGGACGGGTCATCGACCAGGAATGGGTGGGGCTGGGCTGAGCCGGAGTGACCGATGGTGCGCCTGGTGACGCCGGTGACGAGCGGCGACGTGCGCGATGGAGGAGAAACGGAGCAGCACTACGATGCCGCACATGTGGTGGGTGGTGGCCGCGAGCGTGCTCGTGGGGGTGCTTGCGGCGTACCTCATCTGGACCGCCGGCCGGGTCGAGCGGCTGCAGTCCCGCGCGGAGCTCGCGGCGCGGGCCCTCGACGCCCACCTGTTGCGCCGGGCCGCGGCCGCCGCGGTGCTGGCGGAGCGGCGGTTCGGCGTCGAGCTGTACGCGGCGGCCCGGATCGCGCTCGACGCCGCGCCGGACGAGCGGGAGGCGGCGGAGAACGACCTGACCCGGCAGCTCCGCACGGTGCGGTTGGACCCGGCCGACGCGGACTGCACGGCGGTCATCGCGGCGAGCCGCCGGCTCGCGTTGTCCCGGCAGGTGCACACCGACCTGGTCCGGGACGCCCGGTCGGCGCGTAGTCGTCCGCTGGTGCGGTTGTTGCGGATGGGGCGGGGTCGCCAGTGGCCGCGCTACTTCGACATCGACGACCCGACCCTCGTCGTGCCGGCGGACGTACCGGCGGGCTGACCAGGTCGAAAGCGGTGCCGGCGGACCGTGAGCGGGGCCACAGAGCAGGCCACCGGGGGCCTGATTGGCTGTCGAAGCGGCGTTGCGCCGTGCGTAGCATTTTCGCTGCCACCGCCCGCCGCACGTTCTAGGAGCGCCGATCCGTGTCCGACACCACCGCATCGACCACCGGTACCGCCCCCGTCGTAGGCACGGCCCGCGTGAAGCGGGGCATGGCCGAGATGCTCAAGGGCGGCGTGATCATGGACGTCGTCAACGCCGAGCAGGCCAAGATCGCCGAGGACGCCGGCGCGGTCGCGGTGATGGCGTTGGAGCGGGTGCCCGCCGACATCCGCGCGCAGGGCGGGGTGTCCCGGATGAGCGACCCCGACATGATCGACGGCATCATCTCGGCGGTCTCGATCCCGGTGATGGCCAAGGCCCGCATCGGGCACTTCGTCGAGGCGCAGATCCTCCAGTCGCTGGGCGTGGACTACGTCGACGAGTCCGAGGTGCTGACCCCGGCCGACTACGCGAACCACATCGACAAGTGGGCGTTCACGGTGCCCTTCGTCTGCGGCGCGACCAACCTGGGCGAGGCGCTGCGCCGGATCACCGAGGGCGCGGCCATGATCCGCTCCAAGGGCGAGGCGGGCACCGGTGACGTCTCGAACGCCACCACCCACATGCGCAGGATCCGCCAGGAGATCCGCCGGCTGTCGTCGCTGCCGGCCGACGAGCTGTACGTGGCGGCCAAGGAGTTGCAGGCGCCGTACGAGCTGGTCAAGGAGGTCGCCGAGAGCAGCAAGCTGCCGGTCGTGCTGTTCACCGCCGGTGGGATCGCCACGCCGGCCGACGCCGCGATGATGATGCAGCTCGGCGCGGAGGGCGTCTTCGTCGGCTCCGGCATCTTCAAGGCCGGCAACCCGGCGCAGCGGGCCGCCGCGATCGTCAAGGCCACCACCTTCCACGACGATCCGGACGTGCTGGCGAAGGTCTCCCGTGGTCTGGGTGAGGCGATGGTCGGCATCAACGTCGACGAGATTCCCCAGCCGCACCGCCTGGCCGAGCGCGGCTGGTGAGGATGCACCCACCCACCATCGGCGTTCTCGCGCTGCAGGGTGACGTCCGCGAGCACGTCGCGGCGCTGACCGCGGCGGGTGCGGACGCCCGTCCGGTCCGCCGTCCGGGCGAGCTGGACGCGGTCGACGGTCTGGTGATCCCCGGCGGCGAGTCCACCACCATCAGCAAGCTCGTCGACATCTTCGAGATGCGCGAGCCGATCGACAAGCGGATCGCCGACGGCATGCCCGTCTACGGCTCCTGCGCGGGCATGATCATGTTGGCCGCCGAGGTGCTGGACGGCCGCGCCGACCAGCGCGGTTTCACCGGCATCGACATGACGGTACGGCGCAACGCGTTCGGGCGGCAGGTCGACTCGTTCGAGGCGCCCGTGGAGATCACCGGCGTGGCGGGCGACCCGTTCCACGCCGTGTTCATCCGCGCGCCGTGGGTCGAGCGGGTCGGCCCGGCCGTCGAGGTGATCGGCACGGTGACCGGCGGCCCGGCCGCCGAGCGGATCGTGGCCGTCCGGCAGGGCAACCTGCTGGCCACCTCCTTCCACCCCGAGCTGACGGGCGATCTGCGCCTGCACGCGTACTTCGTCGAGCTGGCGCGCACCGCCTGAGCGGCCGACGCCCTCCCGCGGCGGGCATGGATCGGGCCCCGGGCCGTTGGTCTGAGCGGGCCGCGACGCCGCGCCGCTGCCCCGGGCGGGTCCCGGGTGTGACATGGCGGGGTGTGACCTCGGTAAGATTGCCGCGGTTCGGCAGGGCCGTCGCCCGGCGCGGCACTTCCCGCGGGGCCGACCGGCCGCCGATCGCCGGATGCGGCGCGGAATCGGTGCGGCAGTCGACGCAGGCGTGCAATGACAGACGGAGGTAGAAGATGTCCGGCCACTCAAAGTGGGCGACCACCAAGCACAAGAAGGCCGTCATCGACGCCAAGCGCGGCAAGATGTTCGCCAAGCTGATCAAGAACGTCGAGGTGGCCGCCCGGACCGGCGGCGGCGACCCGGCCGGTAACCCGACGCTGTTCGACGCCATCCAGAAGGCGAAGAAGAGCTCGGTTCCCAACGACAACATCGACCGCGCCGTCAAGCGCGGCTCCGGTCTGGAGGCCGGCGGCGCCGACTGGCAGACCATCATGTACGAGGGGTACGGCCCGAACGGTGTGGCCATGCTCATCGAGTGCCTCACCGACAACCGCAACCGGGCGGCCACCGAGGTGCGCACCGCGCTGACCCGCAACGGCGGCTCGCTCGCCGACGCCGGCTCGGTGTCGTACATGTTCTCCCGCAAGGGCGTGGTGATCGTGCCCAAGGAGGGCACCAGCGAGGACGATGTCATGATGGCCGTCCTCGACGCCGGCGCCGAGGAGGTCAACGACCTCGGTGAGGCGTTCGAGGTCGTCTCCGAGCCGACCGACCTGATCCCGGTGCGGACGGCGTTGCAGGACGCCGGCATCGAGTACGAGTCGGCCGAGTCCTCCCTGATCCCCAGCATGAACGTCCCGCTGGACGAAGAGGGCGCCCGCAAGATCTTCAAGCTGATCGACGTCCTGGAGGACTGCGACGACGTGCAGAACGTCTACGCCAACTTCGACGTCTCCGACGACGTGATGGCCGCCGTCGACGCCTGAGGTCCGGCCCTTGATCGACTCGACTTCATGAAAAGCGGGGTGTCCGCCGCGTGCGGACACCCCGCTTTCCGTGAAACGGAGTCGATCACCTGTGGTGGGCCCTGCGTCAGGCCGTCGGGCCGACCAGGGTCGGGAACGGGAAGTCGAAATCGAAGCGCTCGTTGGTACGGGAGTCCCGGTAGACCCACTGGCGCGGCCCGACCTGCTCCGCCGTCGACCCACGCGTATAGCCGACCAGCGAGCCGAAGACGACGGCCACGCCGCCGAAGTTGTTGCCGAACCACAGCTCCAACCGCTGCCGGCCGGATCCCACGTCGCGATGCTGGACGTCCTGCACTACCATGCCGCCCGGACCGACACCGTCGTACGCCTCGTGGAACCGCTGGTAGGGCGGGAGGTTCCCGCTCAGGCGCTCGAACTCGACGTCGGCGAACACGAACGCGGCGAACTCGCGGATGCTGCCCGGTGACTTCCGGGGGAACTCGGTGACCAGGACGAACGTCCGGCGCTCCGCATCGAACCGGTAGCTGAAGACGAGCGCCTCCATGATGTGGTCGAGCGCCTCGCGTGGGTCGTGCATGGGCTCCAAGGGTGGCCTCCCTCGTGGATCATGGATAAGGGCCTTCGTACACGATATGGGTCTTCTCGGCGAACAGTGGATCATTCCTGTCCACCACGTTGCCGTCCTGGTCGAGAAAGAGGTGCTCCGCCGGGGTGTCTCCGGACTGCGACGACTGCCAGCGCAGATAGCCGTTGGCCTGGCGGCTCCAGTCGCCGGCGCTCGCGTTCTCCCCGGTTGGGCGCATGAACCGCAGCCGGTCGACGCCGTTCTCGTCGGTCCAGACGAAACCCTCGTTGTTGCGGGTCGGGGTCTCGGTCCAGTGGCGAGGTCGCTGCCGGCGTAGTGACGAGATGGACACCCCACGCAGCGATCGGACCGGAAAGGGTGTGGCGCCCGGGTAGCGCAGCCGGTTGCCCGGCAGGTTGAGGTTCCGGAGATCCTGGCCGGGGCGCAGCAGATCCCCGAGAGGACCGAAGACGCCGCGCGCGAAGCCACCGCGCCCCTGTCGTCTCAGCCGGCGCAGCTTGCCTTTAGCCATTGAGCAGGGCTCCGACGGCGAGGTCCAGCAACTGGTCGATGATCAGCGAGGTGATCATCTTGAAGATCGGGATCTCGAGGAGAGAGGCCCCGAACGTGGCGACCGCGGTGGCGATCGCCTGTGCGATCTGCACCGCCAGGATCACCAACTGCACGATGACACTGATCTTGAGGGTCAGGACCACGCCGGCGGCGACGAAGAGCCCCACCGCGACCCCCTGCGCGGCCGTGACGCCGTTGCCCAGATTGGTGACCGGCGCCTCCGCACCACTCCACCTCGTCTGGAATGCGCTCACGGCCTGACCACTGTTGCTCGTCCAGACCGCCTGGCCGGTGCGTTGCGCCTCGTCGCCGACCGCCTGCACCGTCGCGGCGAGGCCCAGCCAGTGCTGACCCAGCTCGAACAGTTTCTCCTCGTCGGCCTCCGGCCAGCTGTATCCCAGCAGACCGAGCAGGGACGCCAGCTCTCCGGGCAGTTGCAGGCCCAACGTCTCACCCCTCGCCCAGGAGCTGACCGATCCGGCGCAGCCCGGCGTCGATCTCCTGATCGACCTCCTCGAAGGTGTCGGCCATGGTGTGCAGGCCCTGGGCGAACTGCCCGAGCACCTCACCGTTGCCCTCGAAACAGCTCATCGCCAGATCGTGGATACCCGTGTACAACTCGCCGATCAGGGTGCCGATGTCGTCGGACCCCCACGGCTCGCCGAGGGACTGCACGGTGCTCTCGAACTCGCTGAGCGCGTCGGCCAGCCGGTCCACCACCTGGTCGAGCGACTCGGCGCTGCCCCGTAACGACTCGGGATCGACCTCGAAGCCGGCCACCGCCTAGCCCCGCTCCCGCATACGTGCGAGGGTCTCGTCGATCGACCGGGTGTAGCGGGCCAGCTGCCGCGCGCTCTGCTCCTGCAACCGCTCCAACTCCTCGGACAGGGCGACCGGGTCCGTGATCGGTGGCGACTCCACTGTCGATCTCGCCTCTACCTCGGCCAGCGCCGCATTGGCAGCCGCGCGCAAACCCTCCGCGAGATCCTCGGCGGGGAGCCGCAGCGCGCGAGGGCTGATGCTCACCTCGGCCAACCGTCGACCCTCGGTGCGCACCTGCACCAGCCCCTCGCAGGCGGTGCCGGTGCCGTCGGCGGCGGGTGCGTCATGGTCGTCCTCGTCCGACCGCACCGACTGCAACGCCTGCCGTGCCTGCGCCAGAACGGCCTCGAATCCGTCCATCATCGGACCACCCTTCGACCGGTATCCATGGATGGTAGGACAGGCCGTCGCCTAGCGTGGTCCCGCCGAAGCTCTCTGTCCGGCCTCGGACTCGTCCTGGCCGATGCCGTACGGGCAGGTGGGCTCGCGCAGAACTGCGGCCCGGCGCGGATGTCCGCGCCGGGCCGCCGTCCCGGGTGCCGCTCAGGTGGTCTGGCGGCGGGTCTTCAGGGCGGTGTCGATCAGTTCCCACACCGCGATCCCGGCGGTGCTCAGCGCGATGATGATCGCGAGGATCTCGCGATTGTCCGCGACCGCCAGCCAGTCGAGCCGCTCGCCGAGGGCCGGGTTGAGCAGTCGGTCGGAGAGCGCCAGCCAGACCACCGGCACCGTGAACGCCAGGTTGAGCAGCGCCTTGGTCGCGAACAGCCGCCAGCTCCAGCGCCCGATCCGGTACTTGACGATCTCGAACACCACGTCGAGGGCCAGTACGCCGATCAGCGCCGGCAGCCAGAACGACCAGAGAGCCGGGTCGAGGAGCGGGATGTTGTCACCGTCGGTGTCGCGTACCCAGGACTGGAAGTGCTGCAAGGGCAGGTAGCCGATGAACACCACCAGCATCGTCACCGTCGCGATGGTGTCGACGAGCGAGATGTCCCGGTGCGCGGGGACGTCGGGCAGTTCGTCGACGGTCCATTCGGGCAGGTCGACGGGCGACTGGGACCGCTCGATGAGGACGAAGACCAGGGTGAGCCAGAAGCAGATGTGCACTGCCACGTGCAGGGCGACGACGAGGCCCGGGCCGATGGCGCCGAAGCCCTTGCCCTCGACGGCCGCGACGACCGCGACGACCGCGCCGGCGAGCGCCGGGATGAAGCTGAGCAGCAGCTTCAGCAGCCGCAGCCAGATCAGGTAGTAGGTCGGGCCGAGGAGCTGGAGCCGGCGGTCGGCGTAACGGGCGGCCAACCGGTCGGGGTTGCCCAGTTCGGTGAGCACCTCCCGCTCGGCGACTGTCGCGTCCGCGCCGCCCCCCGTCCGGTCCTCGATCATGTCCTCGATGGAGGCGCGCAACTCGCTGGCGATCTCCTCGCGGCGCGGGGCGGGCACCGAGCGCAGGGTGGCGGCGAGGTAGCGATCGGTCAGGGTGTTCATCGGTCGACTCCTTGGATCAGGCCGGTGATGGAGGTCTGCACGGCGGCGAGGTCGTCCAGGAGCCGGCTCAGCATCGACTCGCCCTCGTCGCTGGTCCGGTAGAACTTGCGCGGCCGGCTCTCCTCGGTGTTCCACTCGCTGGTCAGCAGGCCCTGGTCCTCCAGGCGGCGCAGCAGCGGGTAGAGCGTGTTGGCGTCCACCGGGAAGCCGTGGTCGGTGAGCCGTTGCAGCAGTGCGTAGCCGTAGTCCGGTCGCCGGAGCGCGACCAGGCTGGCCACCACGACGGTGCCTCGACGCAACTCCTGCAGATGCGTCCGTAGAACGTCCTCGCTAACCATGTGTCACACCATACTGTGTGCCACACAGTGTTGTCCACTGCGACATCATCGTGTTTGCCAACCCCAGCTCGGGGCGCTGTGACGTGCGGGGCGCCCGGTCGACACCGGACGCCCCGCCACCTGGTCACACTCAGCAGGACACGCCCTGGCGGAAGTTCCGCTCGACGAAGTTGGCCGGGCCGACCTGGAAGTAGCCCACGCCCGGCCGGATCGGGTGCCCGGTGAACAGCTCCACCCGCGACCCGACGCGAACCAGGTACGCCTCGGCGTCCCCCGCGTCGTTACGGATCAGCGACCCGCGCGGGCCGTAGATCGCCTCCAACTCCGCGAAGGACATGCCGACCCGGGCCCCGGCCGGCGACTGCGGCGGCGCGGTGGCCGTACCGACCTCCACCAGTTGTCCGTCGCGGAAAGCCAGCAGAAGGACACCGGCCCAGGAGCCGGTCGCACCGGCGTGGATCACCGTGCCGCAGCCCGGCGCGGTCCAGTCGATGCGGCCGGCCGCGGTGAGCGCCGCCAGGCTGGCACCGATCCGGTACGCGCCGGCGCCGCCGACGCTGAGTACCTGCGGGTGGGTGTGCCCGGCGGCGAGCGGGCTGTACGCCGAGGCGCCGCCGGCCGGGAGCGCTGCCGCCGCCGGGCCGGCGACGGTCATCGGGACGAGCGTGCCGAGCGCGAGCGCGGCAGTGGTGAGAAGGATCGACGGACGGTTCATGGTGGGCTCCTTCGGTAATGGGTCTCCTGCCCTGTTAGTCACCGCGCCGGCCGCAGCGGTTCGTCGGGTTTCCGACCGGACCGGTCTACTGTGAAGGGACCGTGCTGGCCGGGGGTGACACGGTGACGGCTCCGCAGCGGATCGGGCCCTACGCCATCGAGCGACTGTTGGGCGTCGGCTCGTTCGCGACGGTCTGGTTGGGCTACGACGCGGTGCTCGACACGCGGGTGGCGATCAAGGTGCTGGCCGAGAACTGGAGCCACGACCTGCGGGTCCGGGAACGCTTCCTCGACGAGGCCCGACTGTTGCGCCGTCTGGAGCACGAGCGGCTGATCCGGGTGCACACCGTCGGTGAGTTGCCCGACGGCCGGCCGTACGCGGTCCTGGCCTGGGCGGACCGGGGGAGCCTGCGGGACCGCCTCGCCCACGGTGAGATCCCCGCGCCGACCGCGCTGCGGCTGCTCGGCGAGGTCTGCGCCGGGGTCGCCGTACTGCACCGGCACGGTGTGGTGCACCGTGACCTCACCCCGGGCAACGTCCTGTTCCGCTCCGCCGGGCCCGAGGGCGCCGAGCAGGTGCTGATCGCCGACCTCGGCCTCGCCAAGGCGCTCGCCGCCGCCTCGGGGCTGACCGCCCGGGCCGGCACCCCCGGCTACATGGCCCCTGAGCAGGACCATCCGGGAGCGGTGGTCGACACCCGCGCCGACGTGTACGGGCTCGGCCGGCTCGGCGTCCGGCTGCTGGCCGCCGACCCGACGGGCGCGCATCCCCACCGACCCGATCCGCCGCGACCCGCCCCGCAGATCCGACTCCGCGACGGCGTGCCGCCGGGAGTCGCGGCGGTGCTCGCCCGGGCCACCGCGTTCCACCCGGACGACCGCTATCCCGACGCCGCCGCCCTGCACGCCGCGCTGGCCCGCGCGAGTGACCCGGCGCGCAGACCGGCCGGCCCGGTTGCCGTGAGCGCGCGGCAGGGGCCGCCACCGCGCCGTCCACGCCGGTCGCTGCTGACCGGGGTGGCTCTCGTGGTCGCCGTCGCGGTGAGCCAGGTGGCCGCCGAGCCGGTCGGCACCGGGTCGGGCCGGTCGGCCGGCGACTCGTACACGACCGGGCCGTTGACCGTGGCGTTACCGCCCGGCTGGTCCGCCACGGGAGCGACCTGGGCCGGCCAGTACGGCGCCGACGGCGAACCCGAACCAGCCCTGGTGATGTCGCCGCGACCCCGCCGCTGGGCCGCCGACCCCGACTGCCCGGCGCGTTCGTCGGCCTGTCGGCCGCCACGGCGGCACGCACCACGCCGGCCGGGTTCCTGGCCGAGCGTACGCATGGGGACTGCGCGCCCGCGCCGGCCCGCACCACCCGACAGGCGAGCGTGGAGTGGACGGTGGTGCTCTATGCCTGCGACCAGGGCCGGCCGTGGATCGTCGAGTCGGCCGGCCGGCACCCCGGCGGGTCCGCCCTGGTGTACGTGCAGATCGTCCCGCCGGTGGGCAGCGGGCCCGAGTTCGTGGACACCCTGCTCGCCGGTGTACGGGTGCGCTGACCCGCCCGTGGGCAGACCGTGTCGCCGGGCGCGGGTCAGCGGACCACCACGGTGATGGTGTGCTCCCGGCCCTCCTTGGGGATCGTCACGGCGACGGTGCCGGGGCGGACGAAGCGGACGTCCACCACGCCCGCCTCGTACTGCTGGGAGACCAGGTCCGGCCGGTCCACGGTGACGAGTCCGGGCCCGATGCCCTGGATCCGCAGCACCGCACCGGTCGCGAAGCAGAGCGATCGCAGCAGCTCGATCTCGGTCTCGGCGAGCGGCAGGTCGTAGCGGACCGCGCCCCGACAGGCCGGGGTCGCGGCGGTCGGCGGGGGAGTCGTTCGGGGCGTACCCCTTGGTGTGGGTGGTGCGGGCGGGCGCCCGCTGGTCGGCGGCGGTCGGGACGGCGATGCGCTGGGCGCGGGGGTCGCGGAGGTCGCCGGGGGCGTCGGCGTCGAACGGGTCGGGCCGGGCGGCTGGACGGGCAGCGGCGAGACGGCGTCGGCGCCGCAGGCGGCGACAGCCACGGTGGCCGCGAGGACGACGGTGAGCCGGCGGAACGATGCCGGGATCATCCGCCGCCGAGCCGTTGCCGGACCTGCCTCCGGGCCAGGTGCAACCGGGACTTCACCGTGCCCACCGGAACGTCGAGCAGGGTGGCGATCTCGGGGTAGCTCAGCCCGAGCACGTCGCGCAGGGCCACCACCTCGGCGTGGTCGGGGTGGACCGAGTCGAACGCGTCGAGCAGATCGAGGCGGGTGCCCGCGACCACGCTGGTCCGCCGGGGATCGGCCTGATCGGGCACCGGAACACCGCCGGCCTCCAGTCGGCAGCGGCGACGCAACGTGCGGTACGTGGAGCGGGCCCGATTGGCGGCCAGTCGGTGCAGCCAGGTACGGAACGAGGAGCGGCCCTCGAACCGGGTGATGCCGCCAGCCAGCGCCAGGAGCGTGTCCTGGCAGGCTTCCTCGGCGTCCTGGCGGTTGGGCAGGAATCGGGCGCACAGCCGCAGCGCCTCCGGACGCACCGCGACCAACAGGGCGTCCAGCGCCGCCGGGTCGCCCCGCGCGGCGCGGCGGGCCAGGGCGTCGAGGTCAGCGGGGTCGGGCATGCCGGGTGTCCAATGCTCGCCGGTGGCCGATCCTCAAGCGTACGGCCGTCGGTGCTGGTCTGCCCTCGTCCGGTCCGGCACCCGACCCGGGCTACTCGAAGCGGGACACGTCTCCGGCGCCCCGGCGCAGGATCTCCGGCTCCGGCCCGGACAGGTCGATCACCGTCGTCGGCTCCATGCCGCACTCGCCGGCGTCCAGCACCGCGTCGAGCTGGTGGTCGAGCTGTTCCTTGATCTCCCACCCCTGCGTCATCGGCTCGTCCTCGCCGGGCAGCGTCAGCGTGCTGGACACCAACGGTTCGCCCAGCTCGGCGAGCAGCGCCTGGGTGACGGTGTGCCGGGGGACCCGCACGCCGACGGTGCGCTTCTTCGGGTGCAGCATCCGGCGGGGCACCTCCTTGGTGGCCGGCAGGATGAACGTGTAGCTGCCCGGCGTGGAGGCCTTCACCAGCCGGAACACGGCATTGTTGATCTGGACGAACTGGCCGAGCTGCGCGAAGTCCCGGCAGACCAGGGTGAAGTGGTGCCGGTCGTCGAGGTGCCGGATCTGCCGGATCCGGTCCAGCCCGTCCTGGTTACCGAGCTGGATGCCCAACGCATAGCAGGAGTCCGTCGGATAGGCGACCAGGCCGCCGCCGCGGACCAGGTCGGCAACCTGCCGGATCACGCGGGGCTGCGGGTTCGCCGGGTGTACGTCGTAGTACCTCGCCACCCGTCGAGCCTAGGCCTGTCCGGTGCGAACAGGAGACGCGGGCCACCCTCGGCGCGGACGGTGGAGCCGCCGAGATCACCTCGGTAGGGTAGGTGCCGGTCGGCTCCGACCACCTAGATCCACACCGCCGGGGGGCGCCACGCATGGCTGATTCGTTCGCGCATCTGCACGTGCACACCGAGTACTCGATGCTCGACGGAGCGGCCCGGTTGAAGGACCTGTTCGCCGAGGCCAACCGGCTGGGCATGCCGGCGGTGGCGATCACCGACCACGGCAACATGCACGGCGCGAACGACTTCTACAACCAGGCGATGGCCGCCGGGATCACGCCGATCCTGGGCGTCGAGGCGTACGTGGCGCCGGAGTCGCGCTACCACAAGGCGCGGGTCAAGTGGGGTCGGCCGGAGCAGAAGAGCGACGACGTCTCGGGTAATGGCGCGATCACCCACAAGACCATGTGGGCGAAGAACGCGCAGGGCCTGAAGAACCTGTTCACCCTCAACTCGCGGGCGTCCATGGAGGGGCACTACGTCAAGTGGCCCCGGATGGACATGGAGCTGATCGCCGAGCACGCCGAGGGGATCATGGCGACCACCGGCTGCCCGTCGGGGGCGGTGCAGACCCGGCTGCGGCTGGGGCAGTTCGACGAGGCGCTCAAGGTCGCCGCGAGCTACCAGGACATCTTCGGCAAGGAGAACTACTTCCTGGAGATCATGGATCACGGCCTCTCCATCGAGAGCCGGGTCCGCGAGGGGCTCACCGAGATCGCCCGCAAGCTGGACATCCCGCCGGTCGTCACCAACGACTCGCACTACACGCACGAGGCGCAGGCCACCGCGCACGACGTGCTGCTGTGCGTGCAGACCGGCAGCAACATCGACGACCCCAACCGGTTCCGGTTCGAGGGCGGCGGCTACTTCGTCAAGAGCGCCGACCAGATGCGCGCGGTCGACTCGTCCGAGCTGTGGCAGCAGGGCTGCCGCAACACCCTGCTGGTCGCCGAGAAGGTCGACCCGAAGGGCATGTTCGAGTTCCACAACCTGATGCCACGCTTCCCTGTGCCCGAGGGCGAGACCGAGGAGTCCTGGTTCCGCAAGGAGACCTTCGCCGGGCTGGCCCGCCGCTACCCGAACGGCATTCCGGAGGGGCACGTCGTCCAGGCCGAGTACGAGCTGGGCGTCATCAACCAGATGGGCTTCCCGTCGTACTTCCTCGTGGTCGCCGACTTCATCCAGTGGGCCAAGAACCAGGGCATCGCGGTGGGCCCGGGCCGTGGTTCGGCCGCCGGCTCGCTCGTCGCGTACGCGTTGGGCATCACCGACCTGGACCCGATCCCGCACGGGCTGATCTTCGAGCGGTTCCTCAACCCCGAGCGTGTCTCGATGCCGGATGTCGACATCGACTTCGACGAGCGTCGGCGCGGCGAGGTGATCAAGTACGTCACCGACAAGTGGGGTGAGGACAAGGTCGCCCAGATCGCCACCTTCGGCACGATCAAGGCGAAGGCCGCGATCAAGGACTCGGCGCGGGTGCTCGGCTTCCCGTACGCGGTCGGTGACCGGATCACCAAGGCGATGCCGCCGGCCGTGATGGGCAAGGACATTCCGCTCACCGGCATCTTCGACCCGAAGCACCCCCGGTACGCCGAGGCCGGCGAGATCCGGGGTCTGTACGACTCCGACCCGGACGTGCGCAAGGTGATCGACACGGCCAAGGGCATCGAGGGGCTGATCCGGCAGACCGGTGTGCACGCCGCCGGCGTCATCATGTCCGCCGAGCCGATCATCGAGCACATCCCGCTGATGCGCCGGGACGCCGACGGGGCGATCATCACGCAGTTCGACTACCCGACCTGCGAGTCGCTCGGGCTGCTGAAGATGGACTTCCTCGGCCTGCGCAACCTGACGATCATCGACGACGCGGTCAAGAACATCGAGCTGAACCACGGCCTCAAGCTCGACCTGCTGGGTCTGCCGTTGGACGACAAGGCCGCGTACGAGCTGCTGGCCCGCGGCGACACCCTGGGCGTGTTCCAGCTCGACGGTGGGCCGATGCGCTCGCTGCTGCGGTTGATGAAGCCGGACAACTTCGAGGACATCTCCGCCGTCCTGGCGCTGTACCGGCCCGGTCCGATGGGCGTCGACTCGCACACCAACTACGCGCTACGCAAGAACAACCTCCAGGAGATCACGCCGATCCACCCAGAGCTGGAGGAGCCGCTGCGGGAGATCCTGGCGCCGACGCACGGCCTGATCGTCTACCAGGAGCAGGTGCAGCGCGCCGCGCAGATCCTCGCCGGTTACACGCTCGGCCAGGCGGATCTGCTGCGCCGGGCGATGGGTAAGAAGAAGAAGGAGATCCTCGACAAGGAGTTCATCCCGTTCCGGGACGGCTGCCGCGAGCGCGGCTACTCCGACGAGGCGATCCAGGCCGTGTGGGACGTCCTGGTGCCGTTCGCCGGGTACGCCTTCAACAAGGCGCACTCCGCCGCGTACGGCCTGGTCTCCTACTGGACGGCGTACCTCAAGGCGCACTACCCGGCCGAATACATGGCCGGGCTGCTCACGTCGGTCGGTGACGACAAGGACAAGATGGCGCTGTACCTGTCCGAGTGCCGCCGGATGCGCATCCAGGTGCTGCCGCCGGACGTGAACACCTCGGCGGGGCCGTTCACCCCGGTCGGCAAGGACATCCGCTTCGGCCTGGCGGCGGTCCGCAACGTCGGCGCAAACGTGGTCGCCTCGATCATGCGGTGCCGCGAGGAGAAGGGCGAGTACACCGACTTCTACGACTTCCTGTCCAAGGTGGACGCGGTGGTCTGCAACAAGAAGACAATCGAATCGCTGATCAAGGCGGGCGCGTTCGACTCCATGGAGCACCCCCGCAAGGGCCTGCTCGCGGTGCACGCCGACGCGATCGACGCGTACGCCGACGTCAAGCGCAAGGAGGCCGTCGGCCAGTACGACCTGTTCGGCGCCGGCTTCGGCGACGGGGACACCGGCAGCACGACGGTGATGCCGGTGATCGGCGACAGCGAGTGGGAGAAGCGCGACAAGCTGGCCTTCGAGCGCGAGATGCTCGGCCTGTACGTCTCCGACCACCCGCTGTTCGGCCTGGAACACATCCTGGGCGCGGCGGCCGACACCACCATCGCGTCCCTGGCCGAGGACGGCGCGGTGCCCGACGGGGCGGTCGTCACCCTGGCCGGCATCCTCTCCGGCGTCCAACGGCGGGTCACCAAGCAGGGCCGGGCCTGGGCCTCGGCCACGCTGGAGGACCTGGCCGGTGGTGTGGAGACGCTGTTCTTCCCGAACACCTACGAGGTGATCGGCCAGTACATCGCCGAGGACGCCATCGTGGTGGTCAAGGGCCGGGTGGACCGCCGCGACGACACCCCACGGATCATGGCGATGGACATGTCCATGCCGGACGTGAGCACCAGCGCCACCAACAAGCCGGTCACCCTGACGATCCCGGTGCACCGCTGCACGCCGCCGCTCATGGAAAAGCTCAAGGAGACCCTGGTGCTGCACCCGGGCGACACCGAGGTGCACGTGAAGCTGCTCAACGGCGGCCGTACCACCACCCTGCGGCTGGGACCGTTCCGGGTGGCGGCGACGACCGCGCTGATGGGTGACCTGAAGAGCGTCCTCGGCCCGGCCAACGTGAGCTGAGCCGGCCTCGGTCCGGCCGGCACGCGCCGGCCGGACCGTCAGGCTCAGCCCTGGTCGGGGGCCGCGATCTCGCGGAGCTGGCCGTCGGTCAGGCGCAGCCAGCGCTGCACGCCGATCTCGGCCAGGAACCGTTCGTCGTGGCTCACCACCACGAACGCCCCCTGGTACGCGGCCAGCGCGCTCTCCAACTGACCAACGCTGACCAGGTCCAGGTTGTTCGTCGGCTCGTCGAGCAGCAGCAGTTGCGGCGCCGGCTCCGCGCAGAGCACACAGGCCAGGGTGGCGCGCAGCCGCTCCCCGCCGGAGAGCACCCCGACGGGCAGGTTCACCCGGGTGCCCCGGAACAGGAACCGGGCCAGCAGGTTCATCCGCCGCGCGTCCGGCAGACCCGGCGCGTACACGGCGAAGTTCTCCGCCACCGTCCGGTCGGGGTCCAGCAGGTCGAGCCGCTGCGACAGGTACGCGATCCGCCCGTCGGCCCGGCGGATCTCGCCGCCGGCCGGTTCGAGGTCGCCGTTGACGAGGCGCAGCAGCGTCGACTTGCCCACGCCGTTCGCCCCGGTGAGCGCGATCCGCTCCGGACCCCGGATCACCAGGTCGGCGCCGTCGCCGCCGAACAGGTCCCGGCCGTCGAAGCGGGCCCGCATCCCCGTACCCGTGAAGACCGTCCGTCCGGCCGGGACGGTGGTGTCCGGCAGGTCGACGACGATCCGGTCCTCCTCGCGGACGGCCCGGCCGGCCTCGTCCAGTCGGGCCTTGGCCTGACCGAGGCGGCTGGAGTGGGTGTCCTGGGCCTTGCCCGCCGACTCCTGCGCGCTGCGCTTCAGCCCACCGGCGACGATCCGGGCCAGCCCGGCGTTCTTCAGGTTCTTCGAGGCGTTGCTGGCCCGCCGGTCGGCCCGTTCGCGGGCCTGCTGCATCTCCCGCTTCTCCCGCTTGACCTCCTGCTCGGCGTTGCGCAGGTTGCTCTCGGCCACCTCGCGGGCCGCCCGCACCGCCTCCGTGTACGCGGTGAAGTTGCCCCCGTACCAGTGGATCTCGCCGTGTTCCAGCTCGGCGATGCGGTCCATCCGGTCCAGCAGCTCCCGGTCGTGGCTGACCAGCAGCAGACACCCGGACCAGTCGGTGAGCACGTCGTAGAGCTTGTGCCGGGCCGCCAGGTCCAGGTTGTTGGTCGGCTCGTCGAGCAGCAGCACGTCCGGGCGGCGCAGCAACTGCGCCGCCAGCCCGAGGGAGACCACCTGGCCGCCGCTGAGCGTGTGCAGCGGCCGGTCGAGCGACAGGTCGCCCAGACCGAGGCGATCCAGCTCGGCGCGGGTGCGCTCCTCGATGTCCCAGTCGTCGCCGATGGTGGCGAAGTGCGTCTCGCTGGCGTCGCCGGCCTCGATGGCGTGCAGCGCCGCGATGCGTTCGGCGACGCCGAGCACCTGCGACACGGCCAGGTCGCCGGCCAGCGGCAGGGTCTGCGGCAGGTACCCGAGCAGACCGTCGACGGTGACGCTGCCGCCGGTGGGCCGCAGCTCCCCGGCGATCAGCCGCAGCAGGGTGCTCTTGCCGGCGCCGTTGGGCGCGACCAGACCGGTGCGACCGCCGGGGACGCTGAAGGACAGGTCGGAGAAGACCGGAGTGTCGTCCGGCCAGGAGAAGGACAGGTTCGAGCAGACGATGAAGGCGTCAGACATGGTGCGTGACCTCGAAGGGTGGGGTGGGCGTGCGTAAGCCGCCCGACGACGAACCGGGACCGGTGGAGCGACGAATGGCCACCCTCGGCCGCGCACACGCGCGCCGAACCGATGGCCGAACATGTCCGGTCTCACCCGGAGATGTCGTCGTCACCCGCCATGTCTGGTCTCCCTGGTCGTGTCACTGGCCCAACTCGGCCAAGTCTAACAACGGATCTTCCGTCCGCCACCGGGTTCCGACCCCACACCGCCGCACGGCGTCGCCAGTCGACGAGGTCGGACGACGGCCTTGATCACGGTCGGGTTGATGATCCAGGCCAGGGTCTGGCCGACCGGAATCACCGAGCCCGCCACGCCCCGAGCATCGCCATGACCCCCGTGGCCGCGGCAAACACCAGCCCGAGCGACATCACCACATTGCCCGCGACAGTCCCCGCGTTCTCCGATCGGAAATTCGGCGTCAGCTGGCCGGCCGCCCACCCGCCGAGGACGATCCACAATGAGATCAGCACCGAGAACACCGGTGCCCACCAGCGCGGAATGGTGAACACCACCAAGGCACCGCACACCACGATGAAGACGATCCCCGGTGGGAACGGGGGGAACTTGCCGGGATCCGCGATCCATTGGATGAGCAGTCCCAGGATGCCCACCACCAGCCCCCACAGCGACAACCTTGTGCTTCTGCGGGCCGCCGTCACTCTCGCCACGATCGCGCTCACCGTCGAGGTCCCTCCGTCTCAGTGTCCTGTCGTCTGTCTGCATCCGCTGTCCGGGCCGGCACGGAACCATGCACCCAGACGGCGGCGATCCCGAACGCCACAGCCGCGGCGAATCCGGCCATCTGAAGCCATCCCGCGTAGAACTGGACGGGTTCCGTCGGGGTACCGAGCCGACCCACGAAGGAGGCGTCGGAGAACCCGCCGAAGAGAAACAAGACGCCCGTCACCACCGCCAACAACGGCGTGAAGCGCCACCTGAAGGCCGCCACCATGGCGGCCACCCCCAGGTAGATCAGCGGCCCCGGCCCGTCGTAACCGGCGACCAGGCTGCGGGACTCGATAATCTCGGGACCAGCGTCGCCGATCGCCGCCACGACAAGCGCTACGCAGGTCGCGATGGCCCAGCGGCGCCGTTCCGCCTTCACCATGGATTGATCCGTCACGGCTCGACTATCCGCAGTCCAGCCGGGATTGGCGTCAGCCCACGGAAGGCTCTGGCTCTACGCAAATCTGCGTAGAGCGGCGCCCCGCTCACCGGGGCCGGTATTCAACCTCCGGGCGGCCGGGGGTGCCGTAGCGGGGGTGGCGGGCCGCGCGGTCGATCGTCACCAGGTACTCCAGGTAGCGGCGGGCGGTCACCCGGGAGATGCCGGTCGCCGCGCTCACCTCGGTCGCGGACAGCCCCGCCCCGGGAGTGGACCCGTCGGCCAGCGCGGCGCGTACCCGGGTGAGGGTCTGCGCGTCGAGCCCCTTGGGCAGGCTGTGCCCGGTCGCGCCGCGCAGCGTGGCGAACATCCGGTCCACGTCGTGCTGGGCGGCCACCTCGCCGTCGGCGAGCGCCTGTGCCCGGTAGTCCGCGTAGCGGTCCAGCTTGTCGCGGAACGCCGCGAACGTGAACGGCTTGAGCAGGTAGTGCGTCACCCCGAGGGAGACCGCGGTGCGCACCACCGCGAGGTCCCGCGCGGACGTCACGGCGAGGACGTCGACGCTGCTGCCGGCCGCGCGCAGCGCCCGGCAGACGTCCAGGCCGTGCAGGTCGGGCAGCCCAAAATCCAGGAGTACGAGGTCCACGTCGCCGCCGTCGTTGGCGCGCAGGGCCGCCATCGCCGCCCGTGCCGTGTGTGCCACCCCGACCACCGCGAAACCGGGCACCCGCTCGGTGTACGCGGCGTGCGCCTCGGCCAGCAGCGGCTCGTCCTCGACCACGAGCACCCGGATGTCGTTCACGACCGTGGCCCCGGGAGCCGGACGGTGAACAGGCTGCCGCCGGCGTCCGAGCGGGTCACCTCGGCGCTTCCGCCGTGACGGCGGACCACCTGCCCGATCAGCGCCAACCCGAGCCCCCGCCCGGTGCTCTTGGTGGACCAGCCGCGCCGGAAGGCGTCCGCCACCCGCTCCTTCGCCAGCCCGGGTCCGCTGTCGGCGACCCGAACCACGAGTTCGTCGTCGACGGTGCCGACGAAGACCCGCACGGTGCGCGGCGGGGGCGTGCCGGCGACGGCCTCCAGGGCGTTGTCGACCAGGTTGCCGACGACGGTGAGCAGGTCGTTGGTCGGCAGCGGGCTGTCGTCGAGGTGGCAGTCCGGTTCGATCACCAGGTCCACGCCGCGCTCTCCGGCCTGCGCGGACTTGCCGAGCAGCAGGGCGGCCAGGGCCGGCTCGGTGACCGCGTCGACCACCCGGTCGGTCAGTTGCTGGGCGAGGGCGAGGTCCCGGGTGCCGAGTCGGACCGCCTCGTCGGCGCGGCCCAGCTCCACCAGCGTGAGGACGGTGTGCAGCCGGTTGGCCGACTCGTGCGTCTGCGCCTGCAACGCCTGGGTGAGCGCGCGCACCGAGTCCAGCTCGCTGGCCAGGGTCCGTAGCTCGGTCTGGTCGCGCAGGGTCAGTACGGTGCCGAGCGCCGCCCCCTCGAAGCGGGCGGTCCGCTGGTTGGCCACCAGCACCCGGTCACCGGCCAGCAGAGGCTCGTCGAGGGCGTCGCGGCCGGCCGCGAGCAACTCGGCCACCGCCGGTGGCAGGTCGACCTCGGCCACCGGCTGGTCGGTGACCGGCTCGTCGGCGTCGAGGCCCAGCAGTCGCCGACCCTCGTCGTTGATCAACGCCACCCGCCGGTCGGTGGTCAGCACCACGAGACCCTCGCGCACCGAGTGCAGGACCGCGTCGTAGTACTCGTACATCCGGGTCATCTGCGTCGGTCCCAGGCCGTGGGTCTGGCGGCGCAGGCGGCGGCTGAGCAGCCACGAACCGGTCGCGGCGAGAGCGAGCGCCGGTAGCGCGACGCCGAGCAGCACGGGGAGCTGGCGCAGCAGCTTCCGGTTGATCGCGCGGGTGGTGATGCCGACCGAGACCAGGCCGACGATGCGCCCCTGCTGGTCGTACACCGGGACGACCGCGCGCACCGACTCGCCGAGCGTTCCGACGTTGGTGGTGGTGAACGCGTGGCCCGCCAGGGCGGGCCCGATCTCGCCGACGAACGGCTCGCCGATCTGGTCCAGCGTGGGATGGGAGAAGCGGGTGCGGTCGGGGGCCATCACGACCACGAAGTCCGTGCCCGTGGCCTTGCGGGTCGAATCGGCGTACGGCTGGAGGATGCGGGCGGGGTCGGCGGTCGTGAGGGCCGCGCGGACGTCGGGGGAGCCGGCGACGGTCTGGGCGACCGCGAGCACCTCCTCCCGCGCGGCCTGGCGGGAGTCGGCGCGGGCCAGCCAGACGGCGCCCGCCGCCCCGGCCAGCACGAGCAGGGTCACCACCACCGCCTGGAGGGCGAAGAGCTGCCCCGCGATGCTCCACTGCCGTCGGGCCACCTCCGGCACCTCCTCGGACTTCTCCGGTCAGCGGTGAACAGAATGACCGCAAGGCTGTCAATGGGTGAGACGCGCTTCACATTGTCGACATGGACACCACCGCATCCACCACCACGGCGGAACCGTCGGCCCGCCGGGACCGTACCCGTTACCTGTATCTGGCCGTCATCGTGGCCGTGCTCGCCGGCATCGTCGTCGGCCTGGTCGCCCCCGATTTCGGCAAGGAACTCAAGCCCATCGGCACGGGCTTCGTCAACCTCATCAAGATGATGATCAGCCCGGTCATCTTCTGCACCATCGTGCTCGGCGTCGGTTCGGTCCGGCAGGCCGCGAAGGTCGGCAAGGTCGGCGGCCTGGCCCTCGGCTACTTCCTGACGATGTCGACCGTGGCGCTCGCCATCGGCCTGGTCGTCGGCAACATCATCCACCCCGGCTCCGGCCTCAACCTGGGCCAAGACCTCGCGGGCGCCGGCAAGGCCGCCGCCGGAGACGAAGCCGGCGGTACGACGGAGTTCCTCCTCGGGATCATCCCGACGACGCTGCTCTCCGCGCTCACCGAGGGCGAGGTGCTCCAGACGCTGCTGGTCGCACTGCTCGTCGGCTTCGCCGTCCAGGCCATGGGACGGCGCGGTGAGCCGGTGCTCGGCGCGATCGCCGTCATCCAACGGGTCGTCTTCAAGGTCCTCGCGATGATCATGTGGCTGGCGCCGGTCGGCGCGTTCGGCGCGATGGCCGCCGTGGTCGGCGCGACCGGCGTGGACGCCCTCAAGAGCCTCGCCCAGATCATGGTCGGCTTCTACGTCACCTGCCTGATCTTCGTGCTGGTGGTGCTGGGCGCGCTGCTCTGGTTCATCGCCCGGATCTCGATCTTCTCGCTGCTGCGCTACCTGGGTCGGGAGTTCCTGCTGATCCTCTCGACGTCGTCGTCGGAGTCGGCGCTACCCCGCCTGATCGCCAAGATGGAGCACTTCGGCGTCAGCAAGCCGGTCGTCGGCATCACCGTGCCGACCGGCTACTCGTTCAACCTCGACGGCACGGCCATCTATCTGACCATGGCGTCGCTGTTCATCGCCGACGCGCTGGGCAAGCCGCTCGCGGTCGGGGAGCAGATCTCGCTGCTGCTGTTCATGGTGATCGCGTCCAAGGGCGCGGCCGGCGTCACCGGCGCCGGGCTGGCCACGCTGGCCGGTGGCCTCCAGTCGCACCGCCCGGACCTCGTCGACGGGGTCGGCCTGATCGTCGGCATCGACCGCTTCATGTCCGAGGCGCGGGCGCTGACCAACTTTGCCGGCAACGCGGTGGCGACCGTGCTGGTGGGCACCTGGACCGGCGAGTTCGACCGGGAGCGGGCGGCCGAGGTCCTGCGCGGCGACGATCCGTTCGACGAGGCGACCATGCTCGACCACCACGACGACGAGGAGTCCGAGCCGCGGCGGTCCGAAGACGACGAGGCGGTTACCGCAGGTGTGAGAACCTGATCCGGAGCTTGGGAGCCCTCTGCGGTCGCCTGCTCATCGCTGACGAGGACGTGACCGCGTTGCGAGGCGAGCGGCGCGACCGCAGGGGGTTCCACCGAAGCCGACCATCTATCGGGAGGGCCGGTCCGGGAGCGCGAACGGATCCGCCAGGCCGAGCATCCGGCGCAGGTGAGTGACCTGCTCACGGGCGGGCCCGATCGGTTCGGTAGGTACGCCGCGCTGAACAGCGCGCAGCAGTCCTTCCGCGAGCGTTGGCCCGTCATCCTCGCGCGCCGCCACCGTGGTCACGATCCGTTCGCTCTCCGTCGGGTTGCTCACGAGGTCGTCCATCCTGAGGCATCCGAAGATCTTCCTCAGGTTCGCCGCGGAGAATCCCGGAGCATCGTCGACCAGTTGCCGGATGAGCAGGCTCCGCTGCCGTGGCAGGGGCGTGAGCGCGAAGGCCCAGGCGTACTGCTCGGCCCGCATGTCGCGCCTCTGCGGATCCGGTGGCGACAGCAGTAGTTGCAGAAAGAGCGCCGCCTCGGACACCAGGAACGGCTCGCCGTCGATCTGGTGCAGACCGGGAACGCCGGCCTCTTGCCAGTACGGCATCAGGTCGTAGAGGCATTCCCGAACGTCGTGTCCGGTCTGCACGAACGCCGACCGACGCAGGGACCGCCCGATGCGGCTGTCCGCCGCGACGAACACGTCCGGCGCCATGGCAGCTACCCGACGATCAAGCGGCTGGGTGTCCGGACGGGTATCCGGTGGCCAGGGCAGCGACTCGTAGACGCTGATCTCGGCGCCGTCCTCGGGGCGTACCTCCAGGCGGGTGGGAGACACATCCAGCCGCCAGGCCACCCGAAGCGTCTGCCACATCCGCTTGCGGTCCTCGGCGTCGAGCTGGCTCTGCCACAGCAACGCCAGCCGTCGCCAGTTGTCGACGACCGGCTCCCCGACCAACTCGACCGCGTCCACGGGGCCGTCCGACAACAGCAGCACGAAGCAGGCCAGGTTCGCCGAGAACGCCGCCTGCCGCACGGCGGCCGGTGTCCGCCGAGGTTCGTATTCGCCTCTCGTCCAGGTGGGGTGGGGGTATCCGACGTCAGGCAGGAGCTCCAGGGCCAGCTCGCGGCAGATCCCACGCCGCCGTGGGTCCAGTCGCCCGAGCATTCCCCGGCAGAACTCCCACAGCGGAGTTCGCCGGGTGATGGTGACGAATGATGTCGCCCCGTACAACGGGCCGGGATCGATCACACCCTGACGCCGTCGCTGATGGACGCGTTCTTCGGCGAGATCGACAAGGGCGGAGACAATCTGTCGGGCGGCCAGAAAATCGCCGAAGGTGGCGTGCAGGAATTCGAAGCTGCGTTCCGGTCCGCTGGTGTCCCGGGTCGCTCGCGACTCGTGGATGAAGAAGAACCGACCGACCATCAGCTGGCTCATGGTGAGCGCCCGGTCGGCGGACTCGGCCGACGGCGAGCGCAGGTCTTCTTTCCACAGCAGGTGCGGGATGTCAGCATCCAGTTCGGCTTCCAGGATCACCTCACCGCTCCGGTTCAGGATGGCGATGGCGACCGCCATCAGACGGCGCCATTCCGCAGCGATCTCGTGGGCGCGTTGGTCGTCGGTGTGGCCGCGCTCCTGTTTGTCGACCTCGCGTTCGACGAAATCAGCGAAGAGTCGTTCGTAGAGTTCCACGCGGCGCATGTCGCCCTCGGCGTTCTGCAGGCCGTTGTCACCCGCGTCATAGAGCGCCAGCAGGAGAAGCAGCAGTGGCTGACTCGCCAACTCGCCATGTGCGAGGGCTGTTTCGGCGGACAACGGCCGCAACCCCCGGGCGGTGAGGCTGGCACCGTTGTGGTCGTTCCACACGTCGAGCCACGCCCGGATCTGCGGTTCTCCGAACGGTTCGAGTCGCAGCACCACGGACTTGTCCGGGAACCGCGCTCGGTCGGCGACCACGGTACGGCTGGTGACGAGCACGGCGACCGGGCGGTCAAGTTCCTCCTCGCGCTGCTGAAACAGCCGGATCTGGTCGAGGTAGTCCGCGTGGTTGATCCCGGTGGCTTGCAGCAACTCGTCGAAGCCGTCCAGGATGACGACGGGCAGCGCGTCGCCCGCGCGGCGGGCGAGGTCGGGCCAGGAGACCCGTTCGCCGAGCATCTGCACGAGCGCCTCCTCGATCTGCCCCTGGATCGAGGAGTCAGCGGGAACGTTGCGTAGTTCGACTCGGATGACCAGGAAGTCGGCCGGAGGAAGCCGGGCGGCGAGAACCCTCGTCATCGCGGACTTGCCCGAGCCGGGTTGGCCCAGTACGACGAGCGGGCTCTCGACGGCGTTCGGTCCGGTCAGGTGCGCCAGCAGGAAGGCATGGACGTCATCGAGGCGGGTGGACCGTGACCACCACGTCTCGGTGGCGGGAAGATCGTAGGGCCCGGCCACCGCGACCCGGCCGTGCGGGTTGACGTAGCCCTTGCCCAGGCTGGGAAGCACGACGTGGCGAGGCGCATGCGCGGAGGCCAGGATGGCTCGGTCCAATCCGGCCCGGTACCGCCGGCCGAGACCGGCCAGGACGGCGTCGACGGCGGTCGCAGCCGACACGGCGCGCAGATCGGCAAGCTGTCTGGACAGGTCGGCGACCGAGTCCCGTAGCAGCGCGCGGGTGGCCTCGGTGTCGACCATGCTCGCCCAGACCCCGAACTCGGGGGCCTGCGTGATGAGTGCCCGGTACGCCTGCGTATACCGGTCAATCGCGATCCGCCGTACGTCTCCTTCGATGGCCGCGATGGTCTCGGTGACCCGGTCGTCGCGTCCCTCGAAGGCGCTGAGACCGTGCAGGAAGTCCCGCAAGGCTGCCGCCGCTGATCCGAAGTAACCGCCGAGCGCGGCGATCGTCGCCTCGAAGGGTTGGTGCGGCGCGGGCATCGGAGGCGGTGTGTCGATGAGCACCCGCACCAGGTCGGCGTAGCGATCGACGACCGCCGTCGAGGTGGTGATGGCGACCTGTTCGCCGGCGGTCAGTGCGGCATCGGCCAGGTCGACCTCCGGATGGTCGGCCAGGGCGATCTCAAATGCCTCGTAGAAGGCGGTGACGACGATGATCGCGTGGGCGGCTACGAGACGTTGCGTGCGGTCGAAACGCCGTAGGCCAGCGATCCGCTCGTGCAGGCCGGCCATTGCCGAGTTGCCCCAGGTGATCAGTTCGCGGCCCAGGGAAAGGAGGTCGGCTCCGCCGAGGCCAGCCGCGGTCAGGCCGGCGGCAGCTACGCCGCTCGTCGCGCCGACGGCTCGTATCACGGGATTTTCCGGGCTGCCAAGCAGACGAGCCGCATCGGCATAGCAGAGCGGGCGGGAGCGCATGTGCCGCACCGTAGTGCAGCGACTACGGGCGGGCAACGCCTGCCTTTCCCGCTTTGGGATGTTCCAATATCTTTTGAGAGTTGGTTGAGGGGCCGAATCCTTCAGCGGCAATCGAGGCCCGATACCTCACCTCCACTCCGGCGGTAGTTGGGCGCTCGGCCTAGCTAAATTTGAATTCATGACTAATTTGCGGCACTGCCGATATACGTGTCGGTAACGTTGCTCTGGGCGACTGGGCCAGGTCAACGGCGCATATGTATCGAATGGCGGATGGTTGTCACCGGAAGCCTTATGTGAAAAAGCCAACTGCCGCTTATTGACGGTCCCGAGAAATTGGGTGTGTAAACAACGCCCGGTACCTTCCTGACGTGCCCGATGCCCCTCGACAGTTGATCGCCGATCGTTACCGGCTGGTCCGTCCCCTCGGCCAGGGCGGGATGGGCCGCGTGTGGCAGGCCCGCGACGAGATGCTTCAGCGCGACGTCGCCATCAAGGAACTGGTGGCACCGCCCGGCCTGCGCGACGACGAACGCCGCGAGCTGCGCGAACGGTCCATGCGCGAGGCGCGGGCCGTCGCCCGCCTGGGCCACCCCAACGTGGTACGCGTCTTCGATGTTCTGCACTCAGGCGGCGACCCCCTGATCGTGATGGAACTCGTCCCGTCCCGGTCGCTGCACCAGGTGCTCGAAGCCGACGGGCCGATGCCGGTGGACCGCGCCGCGCGGATCGGGCTGGGCCTCCTGGGCGCGCTGCGAGCCGCACATCGGGCCGGCGTGCTGCACCGCGACGTCAAGCCGGCCAACGTGCTGCTCGGCGACGACGGCAGGGTGGTGCTGACCGACTTCGGTCTGGCCACCCTTCCGGGCGACCCACGGATGACCCAGACCGGGATGGTGCTCGGCTCGCCGGCGTTCCTCGCGCCCGAGCGGGCCACCGACGGCGACGTGGGGCCGGCCGCCGACCTGTGGTCACTCGGCGCCACCCTCTACGCGGCCGTCGAGGGGCGCACCCCGTACCACCGCTCGTCGCCGCTCGCCACGCTGGCGGCCCTGGCCACCGAGCCGCCACCGCCGGCCCAGCGAGCCGGTCGGCTGACCCCGCTCCTGGAAGGACTGTTGCGGCGGGAGCCGGACCAACGGATCGGCGCGGACGAAGCCGAGCGACTGCTGCGTCAGGCCGCCGCCCCCGAGACGCACTCCACCCGGACAATGCCCGCCGTGGCAGCGCCTGCGGTGGTCGCGCCCGCCGTGGCCGTGCCCGCCGTGGCAGCGCCCGCGGTGGTCGCGCCCGCCGTCCCGGTGTCGGATGCCGGCGCCCCCACCGTGCCGGTGGTCAGCGCCGATGACATGGCCGGCAACGACGCCACCGACCCGGTGTCCCGTCCGGCGATCGTGCCCGAGTTCGTCACCGCCGACGGCCCGGCCGCGTCGTCGACGGTCCACCACGAGCCGTCGCCAGGGCCACCGCGCCGTCGTCGGGCTCGGTTGATCGGGTCGCTGGCCGCCGCGCTGCTGCTCGTCCTGGTGGTGACGGCGTCGCTGCGATACGGCGGAATGCTGGGCGGTGCGGGCGTCCTCGGATCGTCGGACCCGAGCGCCAACCCGAACATCGCGGAGATGCCGGTGTCCCGGGCGCTGCCGCCCGCGCCCGCCGGATGGCGCTACTACCGCGACGACCCCCGCTTCCTCGTGCCGGTTCCGGACGGTTGGCCGGCGCGGCGCGACGGCGAGCGCGTCGTCTTCCGCGAGCAGGACGGCAGCCGGGTGCTCGTCATCAACGAGCTTCGGGCCGTCCCGGCGGACCTGGTCGCCGCCCTGCGGCAGCGCGAGGACGCGGAACGCGGGCGGTACACCCAGTACCGGCCGGTCCGGCTCGCGGCGCTGCGCTACCAGGCGCGGGCCGCCGAATGGGAGTGGACGTACACCGACCGGGACGACACGCCGACCCGCATGGCGAGCCGCCTGTTCGTCGGCCACAACGGGCACGCGTACTCCATCGACTGGACCACCTCCGCCGCCGAATGGTCCGCCAGCACGCCCGTGTTCGCGCTGATCACGGATGGTTTCCAGGGCCTACCGGCGGCGACGGCTCCGTCCCGGTTCCCCGGCCCGCCACCGTCGACCAGCGTCGAGGCGCCGGCGTCCACCGGAACCGGCAGCGGCACGTCGACCGCACCGCGGAACCAGGCGCAGCAGCCGTCCGCTCCGCCGCCGTCTCCGACGAAGTCCAGCGCACCCGCCGGCAAGCAGATCTCCAGCTTCGCCAGTGATCGCTGCATCGACATCCAGGACGGCAACCCCTACGCCGGCGCGCGACCGCAGATCTGGGACTGCCGGCGCACCGCCAAACAGCTGTGGACCTTCCCGTCGGACGGCACGGTCCGTTCCATGGGCATGTGCCTGGACGTCGCGGGCCACTCCACCCAGGACGGGGCCGCCGTCATCCTGGCCGAATGCTCCGGAGCGTCGTCGCAGAAGTTCACCCTCAACAAGGCGTACGACCTGGTGAACACCAAGGCGGACAGGTGCGTCGACGTGGTCGAATCGAACCCGGACAACGGCGCCCAGTTGCAGATCTGGCAGTGCACCGGCAACGCCAACCAGAAGTGGCGGGCCACCTAGCGTCCGGATCCTGAGCACGGCGGTGAATTGTCGCGAAACCCATCGCCCCGGGCGGGTCGCGGCGGAGAATGGTGGACCGGACAGGGGCGCTGCGACGAACCGGGGGAGCGGTCGTGCTCGGAACCAGCCTCCTTGGTCGGCTTCGCCGCCGTGACCCGGGTGACGCCGTCCTGCGGCGCGCGGCCCGGCTGACCCTGGTCGCGTCCGTCCTCTTCTACGCCTGCCGCTACGGCGTGGGCAGCCCGCTGCTCGCCACGTACGCGCTGTTCGGCACGATCGCCGCCGGGGCGTTCGCGCAACTGCCCGGCCCGGCGTCACAACGGGCGCGGATCCTCGTCACGTCGCTGCCGGCGGTCTGGGCGTTGATCGCCGCCGGCACGCTCCTGGCGTGGAACACCTGGGCGGCGGCCGGCGGGATGCTGGTCATCGGGTTCGTCGTGGCGTTCGCCGGGGTCGGCAACCCGCGACTGGTTGGTCTGGCCAGCGCGTTCCAACTCTTCTACATCCTGGCGTCGTTCCCGCCGTACCAGCCGGGCAGCCTGCCGCAGCGCCTCGGCGGGGTGACCCTCGCGATCGTGCTGCTCGCCGCGGCGGAGGTGGTGCTCTGGCCCGACCCGGTGCCCGTCTCCTACCGGCACCTGCTCGCCCGAGCGGCGGACGGCGTCGCGGCCTTCGTCGACGCCACCGCCGGCGCGCTGACCGCCCCCGGCCACGGTGCTCCGGACGGGCGTCGCGAACGGGCGTACGACCTCGTGGCACTGCTCGGGCTGGGCCGCAGTCCCCGGGAGTCGGCGCCCACGGCGGCCGGAGCGCGGGACCGGGCGCTGCGGATCGCCGCGGCGGCGCTGCGGGAGGTGCTGGCCACGGCGGACCGGCTCGCGACGGACGCCCCGTCGACGCCGATCCCGGACCTGGCGGCGGCGCGGCTGCTGCGCCCGTGCGCCGACGCGATCCGGGCCGCCAGCCGTAGCCTGCTCTCCGACGCGCCCCAGGTGGACCTGCGGGGCCTGGACGCCGCGATCGGCACGGCTGAGCCGTCGGTGGGATCGGGCCCGCCGGACGTACCCCGGATGTGCCGGGACGCGACCGCGCTGGCCCTCGCCGACCAGGTACGGATCTTCGCCGTCGGCACCCGGATCGCCGCCGGGGCGCGCGTCGACGTCGACGCCTATCCCCGGCTCTTCGAGTACGCGCGACACGGCGCGTGGACGCTGTACTGGCGACAGTTCCGCGCCCACCTCGCGCCCCGCTCCGCGCACCTGCACAGCGCGCTACGACTGGCGGTGGCGCTGGCGATCGCCCGGGTGGCGGCCGGGGTGCTGCACCTCAACCACGGCTTCTGGGTGCTCCTGGCGACTCTCACCGTCCTGCGCACCTCGGCCGCCGACACCCGCACCGCGCTGCGACCCGCCGTGCTCGGCACCATCGCGGGCGTGGTCGCGAGCGGCCTGCTGGTGCTCGTCGTGCAGGAACCGGTCGTGTACGCCGTCGTACTGCCGGTCTCGTTGCTGCTGGCGTTCGGTGTCGGTCGCCTGCTCGGCCCGGTGTGGCAGCAGGCGCTGTTCACCCTGCTGCTGACCGTCGTGTTCACCCAGCTCAGCCCCGAGGGGTGGCGACTCGCCGAGGCGCGGCTGGTCGACGTCGGGCTCGGCGCGGTGATCGGCGTGCTCGCCGGTGTGGCCATGTGGCCGCGCGGCGCCGGCCACGACCTACGGCACAACGCCGCCCGCTATCTGGTGGCCAGTGGGACGGCGGTCGAGCGGACCGTCGAGGCGGTGCTCGGCGACGCGCCGCCTCCCGAGCACGACTTCGACCGGGTCGGCCGGCGGATGGTCCTGGTCGACTCGTCCTACTGCCAGTACCACTCCGAGCGCCACGACCCACGGCGCGCTCAGCTGAACTGGGACGCCGCCCTGAGCGCCGGACACCACGTGGTGCCCGGCGCCGAGTCGCTGCTGCGCCGGAACCCGCCCGGCTGCCTGGCCGCCTGGCCGGCGGCCGGGGCACTGCTGCGGGACACGGCCGGGCACCTGCGGTCGGCGTACGACGACCTGGCCGGCGAGGTGACGCAGGGGCAGCCGGCCGGGCCGATGCCAATACCGATCGACTGCGTCGACGAGGTGGACCGGCTCCGCCCACTGCTCGGCGACGCCGACCCGGCTGCGGTGCGGCACCTGGTGGAGGTCGACAGGTGGCTCGCCGGGCTCGCCGACAGCCTCACCCGGATCCACCCGGACGCCAACGTCCAAGCCACGTCCCGTCGCGGAACACGATGACGCTTTTCAGTTGGTTCGGACGGCGTACCGACCTTGCTACCTACTCGGTCTCGGCCCCTCATGGCGCAGGCCACGATTGGTCGGTCATTCCGGTTTTCTGAACGGACGCCTGCGTCGGTCTTCTTTATCCAATGGTTTCCTGGGTCCAATCGGCTGGCCTTTCGAGTGGCCGGACTGGCGAAGGTGATTGCCGCTTCAGGGGAGCGTCAATGGTCGAATCGATGTTCACTCCGACACATTCGGGCAGGCCCGTCGTCGCCCATCCGACACAACCGGGAGGGTGGGTTGGTGTGGCGACAACGATCGCTGCACCAGCTATTCACCGAGGGGGATGACCTTGACATACCCGCAGCCCGGACCTGACGACACCGCACCTCAGAGACCCGATCAGCCCGGCTCGTCGCCATCCGCGGCAATGCCCCTTGGCCCGCCGGTCACTGTCACCGGGAAGAAAAAGCCCTTCCTGTGGATCCTCGGAGGTGTTGCCCTCGCACTCGTGCTCTGCTGTGGTGCCGGTGTCGTCGGTGTGCTCAGTAGGGGCGACAACAGCCGAAATGCTGCGGGCGAAGCTGCGAGCGCAACGCGGGAAAGTGGTGCACCTGGCGGCTCTGTTGAGTCAACCGGCGCACCAGCCGTCAGTGTTGCCCCGCCTCCCACCACGCCGGCCCCACCACCGACCACGGTTGCCGCAGCGTCAGCACCGGCCGCGCCGAAGCCGAAGGTGTACACCGGGCGAGGTGACGATGTGATCAAGGTTGGCAATCTCAGCGACCTGGCCGTCGTCAAGTTCTCGTGTCCCCGTTGCACGAGCAACACGATCGTGAAGTCGGACGGCCCGGATGGCTTGCTCGTGAACACGATCGGTGCCTATACGGGCAAGCGGTGGATCAACCTCGAAGAGGACTCATTGACCACCGAGTTCGAAGTGGAAACTAATGGAAAGTGGACGCTGACGATCGGTAGCGTCGACCAGATCGCGTCGAAGGCCGCCAGCGGAAAGGCGTCGGGGCGCGGCGACGATGTGATCCTGTTGGGCGGGCACGCCGATACGGCCAAGGTCACGCACTCGAAGGGTCAGAGCAACTTCATCGTCGAGGCTTACAACTTGGAGTCTGGAGAGGGCGGCCTGCTGATTAACGAGATCGGCGGCTACTCGGGCAAGCGGCCGCTGGAAGCGCCGGCGCTGGTTCAGGTGACGGCCGATGGGAATTGGTCAATCAGTCCGGCGTGACGTTGCTTCCTCGTACCTACGCCATCGTGCTGTCCACTGGCGGATGGGCATCGACTCGCTTAGCGCGCTGTCACGGCGGTGTCATACGGCGCTGTGACAGCGTGCTAACCGCGTTCTTCGACCGAGATCCCACAGGCCGCCGATCGCCGATTGGCCATGGCTCACCGCAGGTGACCAGGCCTAACGTCGGTGGCATGGAGATCGCGCAGGCGCAGCAGTTGTGGAAGCCGGAGCCCGGCTGGTTGAACACCGCCTCGTACGGGCTGCCGCCCGAGCCGGGCTGGACGGCGTTGCAGGACTCCCTGGCCCAGTGGCGTGTCGGCAGCACCTCCTGGGAGGGCTGGGGCGACTCGGTGCAGCGGGCCCGGACGACGTTCGCCGGTCTGGTCGGGGTGCCCGACGTCGACGTGGCCGTCGGCGCGACGGTCTCCCAGATGCTCGCGCCGGTGGCGGCGTCCCTGCCGGCCGGCGCCACCGTGGTCGTTCCGGACATCGAGTTCACCTCGAACCTGTTCCCCTGGCTGGTGCAGGAGGAGCGCGGCGTCACGGTCCGCACCGTGCCGGTGGACGGGCTCGTCGACGCGATCGACGCCGACACGGACGTGGTCGCGTTCAGCCTGGTGCAGTCGTCCGACGGCGCTGTCGCCGCGTACGACGAGATCGTGGCCGCCGCCCGCGCGCACGGTGCGCTGGTGGTGGTGGACGCGACCCAGGCGTGCGGGTGGCTGCCGTTCGACGGTAGTCGCGCCGACGTGGTGGCCGTGGGCGGCTACAAGTGGTTGATGAATCCGCGCGGCACCGCGTACGCCTATCTGGCCCCCGCCCTGCGCGAGCGTCTGCGCCCGGACGCGGCCGGCTGGTTCGCCGGCCAGGACCCGCACGCCTCCTACTACGGGCCGCCGTTGCGGCTGGCGGACGATGCCCGCCGGT
This sequence comes from Micromonospora sp. CA-246542, assembly GCF_050942905.1. Classification (NCBI taxonomy): domain Bacteria; kingdom Bacillati; phylum Actinomycetota; class Actinomycetes; order Micromonosporales; family Micromonosporaceae; genus Micromonospora; species Micromonospora sp. CA-246542. The sequence goes on from NZ_CP192040.1 coordinate 2,586,542, forward strand.
TCGACATCTCGCCGGCCTGGTTCAGCTGGGTGGGCGCGGCCCCCGCCATGGAACTGGTCGCCGAGATCGGCGTGCCGGCGATCCAGGCGCACAACGTGGCGCTGGCCAACCGGTTCCTGACCGGCCTGGGCCGGCCGGCGGGGGACAGCGCCATCGTCGCCGTCGACGTGCCCGACGCGGAACAGCGCCTCGCGGCGGCCGGCATCCGGGCGGCGGTCCGGGCCGGCCGGGTCCGCGCCTCGTTCCACCTCTACTCGACCGAGGCGGACGTGGACGCGGCGCTGACGGCGCTCGTCGACTGAGGCCGGAAGGCCGGCCGTGCCCCGCGGTGGGGCACGGCCGGCCTGGTGCTCAGGAGCAGACGCTGAAGCTCGCGTACGTGTACGCGAGGGGTTGCCACTCCAGATCAGGCCCGAGGCTCATGTCCCACCTGCCGTCGGCGAGGCGCCCGAAGTAGACGAAGTTGCTGCCGAGCCCGTCGTAGTAGAACCAGCCGTCACCCTCGTACGTGGTGAGGCGGGTTGCCGCCTTGGCGAAGGTCCTGGAGCCGACGATGCCGTCGCTCACGAGTCCCCGGTCGGTCTGCCACCGTTTGGTCGCGGCCGTCGTCGCCGGCCCGAACCGGCAGTCGACTCCGGAGGCGGCGAGGTAGCCGTCGGCCACCAGGATTTTCTGCCACATGGCGACGACGTTGTTGTACGAGCGGGTCGACGCGGAGATCGGGCCCTCGTCGCCCCAGTCGTCCGTCCAGGTTCCCGAGCCCATGATGTAGCCCTGACTGACGTTGGCCGACGCCGGCGCGGCCGGAACCGCGACGGCGCCGATCGTGGCGACGACCATCGCCGTCGCGACGGCCCTGATTCGTAGGCGCATGTGCATCCCCCTCTTGGCTGGCGGGCAGCTGTCATAGGGGTAGATGCTCGGCCGGGTCAGGGAGTTCACGGCGGACTGAGATTCGGGCTCAGGCCAGGTGACCGCCGATCTTCGTGTACCCGCGCAGCAGGTCCCGGGAGATGATGAGCCGCTGCATCTCGTCGGTGCCCTCGAAGATGCGGTAGAGCCGGACCTGCCGGTACCAGCGTTCGATGGGCAGCTCCCGGGTGTAGCCCATGCCGCCGTGGATCTGGAGCACCCGGTCGACGACCCGGTTGACCATCTGCGCGCCGTAGAGCTTGCCCATCGACGACGCGTGTCGGGGGTCGAGGCCCTGGTCGACGGTCCACGCCGAGCGCAGGATCAGCCAGCGGGCCGCCTCCAGCTCGGTCTCCGAGTCGGCGATCATCCACTGGATGGCCTGGTTGGTGCCGATCTTCGCGCCGAACGTCTCCCGGGTGTTGGCGTACTCGATGGCCATCTGCAGGACCCGCTCGGCGATGCCGACGGCGTGCGACGGGATGGTGTAGCGGCCCTTGCCGATCCACTCCATGCCGAGGGCGAAGCCCTGCCCGATCTCGCCGAGGATGTTGCGGTGCGGCACGCGTACGCCGTCGAAGATCAGCGATGCCGGGCCGCCCTCGCCCATGGTCTGGATGAACTCCGAGCGCCAGCCCATGGCCCGGTCCACCAGGAACGCGGTCGCGCCGCCGTTGCGGGCGCCCTTCTCCCGGTCGGTCACCGCGACCACGATCGCGAAGTCGGCGTCGTGACCGCCGGTGATGAAGGTCTTCTCGCCGTCGAGGATCCAGTCGTCGCCGTCCCGGCGGGCGGAGAGCCGGATGTTGGCGGCGTCCGAGCCGGCGCCCGGTTCGGTGATCGCGAAGCAGGACCGGCGCTCACCCTCGATCGTCGGGATGAGGAACTCCCGCTTCTGCTCCTCGGTGGCGTGGAACAGGATGTTGTCGGCCTCGCCGCCGAAGCGGAACGGCACGAACGTGTGGCCCAGCTCCGTCCAGATCAGCGACTGGAGGACGGCCGGCAGGTTCATCCCGCCGTACTCCTCGGGGGTCGCGAGACCCCAGAAGCCGAACTTGCGGGCCTTGAGTTGCAGCTCGCGGACCTCGGAATGGTCCAGACTCGGCTGGTGGGCCCGCTCCCGGCGAAGCACCTCCGCCTCCAGCGGCATCACCTCGCGTTGGATGAACGACCGGGCGGTGTCCCGCACCGCCCGCTCCTCGTCGGTGAGCGAAAAGTCCACGATGGTCCTCCTGGCGTCGGCGCGGCCGGTCACCACTAAACTAGCGGTGTAAGTTTTGTTGAGTCCAGTCCCGCGAGGAGCGTTGTGCCCCGACCCCGCCAGCCCCGGCTCACCCGGCAGCTGATCGTCGAGACAGCCACCGCGCTGATCGACGCCGAGGGCCTGCCCGCCTTCTCCACCCGCCGGCTCGCCGCCGCCCTGGGCGTCCAGGGGCCCTCGCTCTACAACCACTTCGCCACCAAGGACGAGATCCTCGACGCGGTCGCCGACGGGGTCACCGGCACCGTCGACACCAGCGGATTCGCCAGCCGCGACTGGGCCGCCGCGCTGCGCGGGTGGGCGTGGTCGTACCGGCGGGCGCTCACCGCGCACCCGAACATCGTGCCGTATCTGGCGCAGGGGCCGGGTCGGCGTCCGGCCGCGCTCGCCATGGCGGACGCGGTCTACGGCGGTCTCGTCCGCGCCGGCTGGCCGCCGGCGCGGGCCACCCACATCGGCGCGGCGCTGCGCTACTTCGTGGCCGGGTCGGCGCTCGGCTCGTTCGCCCGCGGCTTCGTCGAGGACCCCGAGCTGTACGCCGCGCACTACCCGCACCTGCGCCAGGCGCACCGGCTCGCCGAGCACCAGCAGAGCGTCGACGAGGGCGCCTTCGCACTCGGCCTGGACGCGCTGCTGCACGGGCTGGCCGCCGAGTACGACCGCGCCGTCGGCCCCCTCGGCGCGGTGGAGTCCGGCCAGTCCAGCGGGTAGCGTCCAAACTCCCAGCGCTAGTTTCATCGTCCGTCCGCCGCTGAGCCGCCCGCCGCCCACCTCCGAAGGGACGCCATGGACCTCGCCGCACCGCCGTCGCCGCTCCCCGACATCCTGCGCCTCCGACGTCACCTGCACATCGGCGGCGAGTGGACGCCTCCCGCCGGCGCCGACGTGCTCGACGTGGAGAATCCGAGCACCGGCGACACCGTCGGCCAGGTCCCCGCCGGCACGGCCGCTGATGTGGACGCCGCCGTCGCCGCCGCCCGCGCCGCCTTCCCGGGCTGGGCGGCCACCGCGCCCGCGGAACGCTCCGCGCACCTCGGCCGACTGCACACCGCGCTCTCCGCCCGTGCCGACGACCTCGCCCGCACCATCGCCGTGGAGCAGGGCTCGCCGCTCAAGCTCGCCACCCGCGTGCAGGTCGGGCTCCCACTGACGGTGCTGCGCGACCACGTCGCGCTCGCCGCCCGTCCGCCGGTCGAGGAGAGCATCGGCAACTCCCTCGTCGTCCGCGAGCCGATCGGCGTGGTCGGCGCGATCACCCCGTGGAACTACCCCCTGCACCAGGTGATGGCCAAGGTGGCGTCCGCGCTCGCCGCCGGCTGCACGGTCGTGCTCAAGCCGAGCGAGCTGACCCCGCTGACCGCGTACCTGCTCTTCGACGCGGTCACCGAGGCCGGCCTGCCGCCGGGCGTGCTCAACCTGGTCCCCGGCACCGGCGCGGTGGCGGGCGAGGCGCTCGCCGGGCACCCGGACGTCGACCTGGTGTCGTTCACCGGCAGCACCGCCACCGGCAGCCGGATCATGCGACTCGCCGCCGACCGGATCACCCGGGTCGCGCTGGAGCTGGGTGGCAAGTCCGCCAACGTGATCCTCGGCGACGCCGACCTGGCCACCGCGGTCAAGGTGGGCGTGGGCAACGCCCTGCTCAACTCCGGGCAGACCTGCACGGCGTGGACCAGGATGCTGGTGCACCGCGACCGGTACGACGAGGCGCTCGACCTGGTCGCGGCGGCGGTCTCCGGTTACCGCCTCGGCGACCCGTTCGACCCGGCCACCCGGCTCGGCCCGCTCGTCTCCGCCGCGCAGGCGCAGCGGGTACGCGGCCACGTCGACCGGGCGCTCGCCGACGGCGCGCGGCTGGTCGTCGGCGGCCCGGACGCCCCGGTCCCGGCGCGCGGGCACTTCGTCGCCCCGACCGTCTTCGCCGACGTGCACCCGGACAGCGCGCTCGCCCAGGAGGAGGTCTTCGGCCCGGTCCTCGCGGTCATCCCGTTCGACGACACCGACGAGGCCGTGGCCATCGCCAACAACTCGCGGTACGGGTTGGCCGGCGCGGTCTGGTCCGCCGACACCGACGCGGCGCTCGCGGTGGCGCGACGCCTGCGCACCGGGGCCGTCGACATCAACGGCGCGCCGTTCAACCCGCTCGCTCCCTTCGGCGGTTACAAGCAGTCCGGCCTCGGCCGGGAGTTGGGCACGCACGGGCTCGCCGAGTTCTGCGAGGTAAAGGCGATCCAGCGATGACCGGCCCCGAGCTGACGTCGTCCGCGCCGAGCGGTGCCGCCGAGCCGGCGTCCGCGCCGGTCGTCGTCCGCGCGCTGGTCGCCCGCGAACGCGGGGCCGAGCTGCGGGTCGAGCGGGTACGACTGCCCGCGCCCGGCCCCGGCGAGGTGCGGGTGACGATCCGGGCGGCGGGTGTCTGCCACTCCGACCTGTCCATGGTGAACGGCACGATCGCCGCGAGGTTCCCGCTGGTGCTCGGGCACGAGGCGACCGGGGTGGTGGCCGAGGTCGGGCCGGGCGGCGCGCTGACGGTCGGCACACCGGTGGTGCTCAACTGGGCGCCCGCCTGCCGGGCCTGCTGGTGGTGCCGACGCGGCGAGCCGTGGCTCTGCGCCGACACGACGGCACCGACCGCGCCGCGGGGCGAGACCGAGGACGGGGTTCCGCTGCACCTGACGCTCGGTCTCGGCGCGCTCGCCGAGGCGGTGGTGGTGCCGGAGAGTGCCGTCGTACCGATCCCCGTCGGCCTGCCGGTCGAGCAGGCCGCGCTGCTCGGCTGTGCGGTGCTCACCGGCCTCGGCGCGGTCCGGAACACCGCCCGGGTGGCGTCCGGCGAGTCGGTCGCCGTCGTCGGGCTCGGTGGGGTCGGGCTCGCCGTGCTCAGCGCGGCACGCCGGGCGGGTGCCACGACGATCCTCGCCGTGGACGTGGCCGAGGCGAAGCGTGACCTGGCCCTGGCCGCCGGAGCCACCGACTTCCTGCTCTCCGACGACCGGCTCTCCAAGGAGGTGCGGGCCCGCACCGAGGGGCGGGGCGTCGACCACGCCTTCGAGTGCGTGGGCCGGGCCGCCACCATCCGTGCGGCCTGGCGGCTCACCCGGCGCGGGGGCTCGGTCACCGTGGTCGGCATGGGCGCGAAGGACGACATGGTCAGCCTCGGCGCGCTCGACATCTTCCACTCCGCCCGTACGCTGCGCTCCTCGGTGTACGGCTCGTCCGACCCGGACCGTGAGGTGCCGGTGCTGGCCGCCGAGCTGGCCGACGGCACGCTGGACCTGGGGGTCCTGGTGAGCGGCACGATGTCGCTGGACGAGGCACCGGTCGCGTTCGAGAAGTTGGCGCGGGGCGAGGGTGCCCGCTGGGTGGTGACACTGGACTGAGCCGAGCAGGCTCACCCGCTGGCGATCTCCGGCCGGCGGCACCGGCCGGAGATCGGCTTCGCTCAGAAGGGTGGTGCGTCCTCGCCCATCAGCGCCAGTACGACGCCACCCCTTCCGCTCTTGAGGCTCTGGACCACGACCTTGCCGGTGCTGCCGTCGGGCAGCTCCAACGTGAAGGTCTTGCCGATCGCGTTCTTGGGACCATTTCCGGCGCTGTTGGCGGGACGGAAGTCGCCGGCCCACGGCCGGGTCCCACCTTTGCGGGCGGGCTCGGCGAAGAGGGCGGCGGTGCCAGGGGTCCTGGTGCCGTCCGAGGAGAGAAGCACTGAGGCGCTGCGATAGGTAGCCATATGCGCCAAGGCTATCCCGGAGTGCCACGGTTCGCGGCAGATGACGGCGCGGGTGGACGTCGACCGCCACCGGCCCGGACGCCATTGTCGCTGGCCGGCGGCCACCGGGGTCACGCGGCGGCGCCGAGCACCCACTGTCTGGTCTCGGCGATGAAATCGGCCGGGAAGCCGAGACTGAACCCGGTAGCCGTCTCCAGCCGCAGGGCCAGTTCCGGGGGCAGCGTGACCGCGGTGCAACCCAGGTTGTCCCGGAGTTGTTCCACGGTCCGCGCACCGATGATCGGCAGCACGCCGCTGCGGTGGCGGGTCCAGGCGAGGGCCACCTGCGCCGGGGTGACGCCCAGCTCGACGGCGACCTCCTGCACGACCCGCGCCACAGTGAGGTCGCGGTCGCCGATCGTGTCCCGGCTCAGCCGCGTCCTCTCCTGCGGCGGGCCGGCGTTGTACTTGCCGGACAGCACGCCGCCGCCGAGCGGGCTCCAGGCCGTCACGGTCATGCCGTACGCCTCGGCCATGGGCAACAGTTCCCGCTCGGCGTCGCGGTTGACGAGGCTGTACGGCACCTGGAGGCCGGCGAACGGGGTCCAGCCGCGCCATTCGGCCAACGTGTTCGCGCGGGAGACCACCCAGGCAGGAGTGTCCGACACCCCGACATAGAGGACCTTGCCGGCGGTGACCGCGTCGTCGAGTGCCCGCATGGTCTCGTCGATGGGCGTGCGCTGGTCCCAGATGTGCACCCAGTAGACGTCGACGTGGTCGGTGCGCAGCCGGCGCAGGCTGGTCTCCAGCGACAGCCTGAGGTTCTTGCGGTGGCTGCCACCACCGTTGGGGTCGGCCGAATCACGGGTCACCGTGTACTTCGTGGCCACGACGAACCTGTCGCGCCGCCCGGCGAGCAGTTCGCCGAGCATCTCTTCGCTGGCGCCACCGCGGTAGTTGATGGCGGTGTCGACGACGTTGCCGCCGGCCTCGGCGTAGGCGTCGAGGATGCGCCGGCACTCTTCGATCGGCGCACCGACGCCACCCTGTTCACCGAACGTCATCGCGCCGAGCACCAACTCGGACACTCGCAGCCCGGTCCGCCCGAACGTCGTGTACCTCATGCGAACACCGTCGCCACGAGCTCGGCAGGGACGTCGTGCAGGTGCCGGTGGGGTGCCCAGCGGTGCTCGGGCGGGTCGAGGAACTGCGCGGTGCGGTCGGTAACCTCGGTCATGGGCCCGACCATACGCCTTGTCTGGTCACAGTGTCCAGATGCTCTACCAGGTAGGCTGCGGCATGTGATGGCCCGCCGTGACGACCCGCAGCAGAGCCGCGCCGAGCTGCGCGAACGTGTCTTGAACGCACTTCGTGAACTGCTGCGCGAACGCACCTTCGACACGCTCAGCGTGGCCGACATCATCGCCGCCGCAGGCGTCTCGCGGGCCAGCTTCTACTTCTACTTCGCCAGCAAGCAGGCGGTGCTGGCCGAGCTGGTACGTCGGGCGGTCGGTGCCGGCCACGAGGCCGCCCAACCGTGGGTGCAGGCGACCGCCGACCCGCGCGAGACGCTGCGAGCGGGCATCGACGCCGGCGCCGAACTCTGGCTCGCCAATGCCGCCGTGCTGCGCGCGATCGTGGAGACCTGGGCGTCCGACCCGCAGTTGCGCGAGCTGTGGCTGGGCCAGATGGCGACGTTCACCGACGCGACGATCGCACGGATCGAGGCCGATCGTCGGGCGGACCCCGCTGTCTCGGCCCGGCTCGACGGTGTCGACGTGCGCGCGCTCGCCGCAACGCTGACCTGGGCCGGCGAGCGGCTGTACTACCTGGCCGCGTGCGGGGTGCCGCCGTTCGACGACCGGGCGGTGCTGGTCGACACGCTCACCCGCCTGTGGGTGTCGGCGCTGTACGACCAGCGCGTACCGACGGCCGGGAATCCCTCTCGTCCTGCTGGCGATCAGGTGGTTTGATCACGACGTCGATGCGGAGGGGGCACGGTGGGACGGAACGCGATCATCTTCCACGGCACCGGCGGTAACCCGGACGTCGTCTGGTACCGCTGGCTGGCCCGGCGGCTGGAGGCCCGGGGTTACGCCGTCGAGGTGCCGCACCTGCCGGGCGTCAACGTCGAGCCGATCGCGACGTTCCTGCCGACGGTGCTGGCCGGGCACGACTTCGACGAGGACACGGTCCTGGTGGGCCACTCCGGCGGCGCGGCCCTGCTCCTGGCGCTCCTCGAGCATGTCGACGTGACGGTGGCCCAGGCGATCCTGGTCGCCGGCTACTGCACCCGGCCGAACACGAGCGAGGAACCGGTCCTCCAGGAGCGCTACGACTGGGCCGCGATCCGGTCGCACGTGCGGGACATCTACTTCGTCAACTCGCGTAAGGATCCGTACGGCTGCGACGACCGGCAGGGACGCGCGATGTTCGAGCGGCTCGGCGGCACCCAGATCGTGCGCGACGACGGCCACTTCGGCGACTACGACCAGCCGTACGAGCGGTTCGAGCTGCTCGACCGCCTCATCCCCTGACGCTCGTCACATCCGCGCCCGCAAAACGTCGACCTCGCAGCCGGGCGCCGACGGGTCGAAGCCGTGCTCGGCCAGCCAACGGATCACCACCAGGCTGCGCCACGACCACCACGCCCGGATCACCTCGACGTCGACGTCGGCACCGTAGCCGGCCAGGACATCACCGAGGCGCTCCTCGTGGCCGAGCGTCAGCGTGGCGAGGTCGAACAGGGCGTCGCCCCGGGCCGCCTCGGACCAGTCGAGGACGCCGGTGACCTCGTCACCGTCGACGAACACGTGGCCCACCTGCAGGTCGCCGTGCGTGAACACCGGCGTCCACGGCCGGAGCGCCGCCTCGGCGATGTGCCGGTTGCGGGTGACCAGGTCGGTGGGGAGAGCGCCGTTCGCGACGAGCCAGGCGCACTCGCGGTCGAGCCGCGTGGCCAGCTCGTCGAGGCTCCGACCGCGCCAGGGCGGCAGCGGCGCGTCGTGCAGCCTCCGTATGGCGGCGCCGGTCGCCGCCCACGCCCGCGGCGACGAGGTCGACGGCTCGCCGAGCCGGCCGAGCGCCCGTCCGGGCAGGGCGGCGAGCGCGAGCACGGGCGGGTTGCGCCACAGGACCCGCGGGGTCGCGAGGGGCGCCAGGGCCATCGCCTCGACCTCGACGTCGGCACGCCGCTGATCAGGGTCGATCTTCAGGAACACGTCGCCGGCGCGTACGGTCGCGCGCTCGCTGTGGGCGACGACGACCTCTACCTCATGCACGTCGGTCATTCTCGCGGGACGACGGTCGGCGCTCGACTGGTTTTTCCGCTCCGGCGGTTGCGTCGCGCGCTATACCTAGCAGTACTATGCATCGTACTTCTAGGTAAGAGTGGGAGGCTCCGTGAAGGTCGCCAAGGACCTGGTCGCCGCGTCGGCGACGCCGATGGTGCTCGGCATCCTGGCCGAGGGGGAGAGCTACGGCTACGCCATCCTGCGGCGGATCAACGAGATGTCCGGCGGTGAGCTGGACTGGACCGAAGGGCTGCTCTATCCGCTGCTGCACCGGCTCGAGCGCCTGGGCCATGTGGAGGCGAGCTGGCAGTCGGTCGCCGGTGAGCGCAAACGCAAGTACTACCGGATCACCGACCGGGGCCGGGCCGAGCTGGCCGAGCAGCGCCGGCAGTGGGACACGGTCGTGGGCGCGCTCAAGGAGATCTGGCACGACCGGACGCCGCTGACGGCGCGTCCGCTGGAGGGTCTCGCGTGACGGCGTACGACGGTCCGCAGGAGTTGGAGGCGCAGGTGACGCAGTGGCGTCAGTACGTGCTGCGCCGCGGGACGCTGAGCCCGGCCGACGCCGACGAGCTGGAGGACCACCTCCGCGGTTCCGTCGACACGCTCGTCGCGGCGGGCCTCAGCGCGGACGAGGCGTTCCTGGTCGCCGTGAAAAGGATGGGCAGCCTCGACGAGTTGTCCCGGGAGTTCGCCCGGGAACACTCGGAGCGGCTCTGGAAGCAGCTCGTGCTCACCGGCGACTCCGGCGCTCCGGACGCCGGCACGCGTTCCCGACGGGACCTGTGGGTGATGCTCGGCGCGGCGGCCGGCGCGGTGGCATCGGTGAAGGTGCCGGCGCTGTTCGGGCTGACCTTCGACGACGACGGCTCGTTCTACACGCGTAACTTCACCCTGTTCGCGCTGCCCTGGCTGGCGGCGTTCCTCGCCTGGCGTCGCCGAGCCCGGCCGGCGGTGGTCGTGGCGCTGGTGGCGCTGTTCGTCCTCGGCGCGCTGGCGGCCAACGTCTACCCGCTGGCGGGCGACTCGCAGTCCATCGTCGTCACCAGCGTCCACCTACCGATCGCGCTGTGGCTCGTGGTCGGCCTGGCCTACGTCGCCGACGACTGGCGCTCGACACGTCGACGCATGGACTTCATCCGCTTCACCGGCGAGTGGTTCATCTACTTCGTGCTGATGGCGCTCGGTGGCGGGGTGCTCGCCGCCTTCCTGTTCAACACCTTCGCGGCCATCGGCATCGTCCCGGAGGCGTTCGTCTCGCAGTGGCTCCTACCCTGCGGCGCGGCGGCCGCGGTCGTCGTGGCCGGGTGGCTGGTCGAGGCCAAGCAGAGCGTCGTCGAGAACATCGCGCCGGTCCTCACCCGGCTGTTCACCCCGCTCTTCACGGCCGCGCTCCTCGCCTTCCTCGTGGCCGTCGTCTGGACCAGCCACGGCATCGACGTCGAGCGCGAGGCGCTGATCCTGTTCGACCTGCTGCTGGTCGTGGTGCTGGGGCTGCTGCTCTACTCGCTGTCGGCCCGCGACCCACTGGCCCCGCCCGGCGCGTTCGACAAGCTCCAGCTCGCGCTCGTGCTCAGCGCGTTGGCCATCGACGTGCTGGTGCTGTTCGAGATCACCGGGCGCATCACCGACGACTACGGCGGTACGCCCAACCGGGCGGCGGCCCTCGGCGAGAACGTGGTCCTGCTGGTCAACCTCGCGTGGTCGGCCTGGCTCCTGCTCAGCTTCGTGCGCCGGCGTACGCCGTTCGCGGCCCTCGAACGCTGGCAGACCGGCTACCTGCCGGTGTACGCCGCCTGGGCCTGGATCGTGGTCCTCGTCTTCCCGCCGCTGTTCCAGTACGCCTAGCGAGCTGCGGGACAGGAGACGTCCGACCAGCGCGGCGGCCAGGCCGGCGAGCCCGGCCGCCGCGAAGCCGCCGGCCGGCACGGAGAGGTCGATCGCCACGCCGACGAGAGGGGACCCCAGGGCGAACCCGGCGCTCTGCGCCGACGACTGCAGACCTGTCGCCTCCCCGCGTACTCCGGGCGGTGCCAGCCGGCTCACCGCGTCGGCCACCGTGGCAAGGGTCGGCGCGGTGAGAAGCCCGCTGCCGATGACGGCGACGCACAGCCAGGGCCAGGTGTCGGCGAGTCCGGCGGGAATCGTCACGAGTCCGAGCGCGCCGAGGAGGAGCCACGTGGGCAGCGGCCGGGCCAGCGCGCCGTAGACCAGACCACCGACGACGGAGGACACCCCGAGTACCACGACCACCATGGCGGCCCAGGACACCTGCCCGGCCTCTCGAAGCGTGGCGATGATGGCGAGGTCGACACCGCCGAGCAGCGTCGTCGTGCCGAGCGCCATCGTCAACGCGGCGATCATGTCGCCGTTCAGCCACGGTCGCCGGGCAAGCGGTCCGATGGTGGCGGCCTGCCCTTCGCCGCGGGGACGCATCGGCGGGTTGAGCAGCGCGATGCCGGACCCGCCGGCCAGGATCGCGGCGCCGACCGCCCACGCCACCACCTCGGGGGACACGGTCGCCGCACCCAGGATCACCACCGCCGGCCCCACGAGGTACGACAGCTCGCCCTGCACCGATTCCAGCGCGAACGCGGTCCGGCGCAGCTCCGCTGTCGTCATCGCGGCGATCGCCTGCCTGCTCACCGCCTGCACGGGCACCATCAGCAGACCCGCCACGACGCTGGCCGCCAGCAGCAGCTCGTACCGCAGGAGCGGCACACTCAGCCAGAACGCGACCTGCGCCAGGAGGGTGACCAGCAGTACGGCGCGCAGGCCCCGCGAGTCGATCAGGCGACCGAGCAGCGGCCCGCCCAGTGCCACCCCGGCGGTCAGGGCCGCCGCGACGCCGCCCGCCGCCACGTAACCCAGCTTCAGGCTCAGCACGACGTACAGCGTCAGAGCGGTCACGTCGGCCGTGATCGCGGTGCGGGCCAGCAGCGAGACGCCCAGCAGCGGCGCCATGCCGGGCACCCCGAGCACCTGCCGATAGCTGGTCACCCATCCGACGCTAGGCCAGTGCCAGGCCCATAAGAAGTGGTCATCTGCTTGGGTACGGCATAATGAGGTCTTATGGCGAGGGGCTTGGAAACGGGCCTGCTGCGGTCGTTCGTCACCGCCGTCCGGGCTGGCAGCATCAGTCGCGCCGCGAGCGCCCTCGGCCAGACCCAACCCGCCCTCAGTCAGCAGGTGCGCAGGCTGGAGGGCGTCGTCGGCCATCCACTGCTGCACCGGTCCCCGTCCGGCGTCTCGCCCACGCGGGCGGGTGAGCAGCTCCTGCCGTACGCCGAACGCATCCTCGCGCTCTCCGGACAGGCCCTGACCGAGACCGGGCGTGCGCTCACCGGCCACTGTGGCGTCGGGTTGCTCGAAGACCTCGCCGCGTCCCAGCTGCCGCAGGCGCTCGCCGACCTCGCCCGGCTGCACCCCCGCGCGACGCTGGAGGTCCTCAGTCTGTCCAACTCCGCGATGCGGGAGGCCTACGACGCGGGTCGCGTCCAGCTCGTGCTCGACGCCGTGCCGGACATCCCCGGTCCGCCGCGCTGGACCGTACGCCGGTCGCTGGTGTGGGCGGTCGGCCAGGGTGTGGACGTGACCGCCGATCCGCTGCCGGTCGTGCTGTTCTCGACCCCGTGCTCCTGGCGTACGGCCGTACTCGACGCGATGGGGCGTGCCGATCGGCCCTGGCGGGTGGCCTTCGAGAGCAACAGCCTGGTCGGGGTGCTCGCGGCGGTCCGGGCCGGGCTCGGCGTGGCCGCGCTCATGCCGGCGAACCTCGAACCGGGCATGTCGTCCCACCACGCCGACGCCCTACCCGCCCTGCCGGACGTCGAGTTCGGGCTGACCCGGCATCCGGCGACGGAGGGTGATCCGTTGACGGACGCCGTGGAGAACGCGCTGCGTCGGATGGTCTGAGCCCGCCCCGGGTCACTTGCCGGTGACGATGCCCGGGTTGATGCACAGGCCCGGGTTCGCGCCGTTCTTCTCGGCGATCTCCAGGCAGCGGGTCACCTTGTCGACCTTCGCGTTGGTCTCGGTGATCTGCTTGGAGATCTCGGCGTTCTTACGGTCCTGCTCCAGGTTGCGGGTCTGCGCCAGCTTGTCCTGGAACGCCTTGATGTTGCCCTCGGTCTTGTCGTCGTGGTTGACCCGGGTGATGGTCACCGACAGGATGTCGACGTCCGTGGCGAGGCGGCTCTCCGCGCTGGTCTTGATGTTCGCCGCGAACGGTTTGAGGTCGACGTTGAGGTCGCCGGTGCGCGCGTCGATCTTCTCCAGCGGGTTGTACGCGGCGAACGCGTCGTTGACCGCGCTGTCGAGCTGCACGCCCACCCGCTGTCCCCGGAAGCTGACGAAGTCTCCCTTGTAGTCCATGAACTGCTTGGGGGCGTTCTCCGGTTTGACCTGCCACTCGATGAGCACCTCGACGCAGGCGTCGGCGAGCGTTCCGGTCCGGACCCGGACGCAGTCGTTGCCGCCGATGTGGTCGTACTTCTGCCGGCCCGCGTCCCACTCACCGACCTTCTGCCAGGGGGCCACCCACTTCAGGCCCGAGCCGGTCACCTCGCCGGTCGGCTTGCCGAAGCTGGTCACGATGCCCACCGAGCGGATCGGCACCGAGTGGGCGCTGGAGGCGATGCCGACCACCAGGCTGAGGGTGAGGAAGCCGAGCGCGGCCAGGGCGGCCACCCGCTTCAACGAGCGGGCGGGTGCGACGAGCGCGGCGACGGCGCTGACGACCAGGGCGACGGCGAGGACGATCGCCATGGTGAAGCCGACGGGCATGGGGTGGGGCCTTCCGCTGGGCTGTGTGGATCTTCACGCTAGGAGGCCCGGTCAAGTCGGGCCGCGCCGGTCGGCGCCGGGCCGCCGCGGTAAATTCCGCGCCGGGCGCATCCGTCGCGCCCGGTCGCGGCGAACCCTGGATAGAGAACACCGACCCGGGGGTACGTCTGTGCTGACCGATCCGATGCCGTCTGTGCTGACCGATCCGATGCCGGCAGACGCCGTGCAGACCGCGCTCAAGCGGGTCTCGCTGGCGGCCGAGGACCTGGACGGTAACCGGGTCGCCGCGCTGATGTTGGAGTTGGCGGCCGAGTGGGGCGTACCGGCGCTCTGGGAGCAGGTCTGCCAGCCGCTGCTGGCACCTCTGTCGGGGCGCGACGCCGGCGAGATCGCCGTGGAACACGCCCTGTCCGAGGGCGTCCGCGTCGGGCTGGACGTGTATCGCCGGGATCCCGGGCGGTCCCTGCCGACCGGCGGGGTGCTGCTGGCCGGCGCCGAACGGGAGACGCACTCGCTCGGCCTGCACGCCCTCGCCGCGGCCCTGCGGGAGCGGGGGCATGGCTGCCTGCACCTGGGGCCCGCGCTGCCGTGGTCCGCGCTGGGCAGCGCCGTGCGCCGCGCTCGCCCGTACACCGTCGTGGTGTGGTCGCAGACGCCGGTCACCGGGCGGGCGTACCGTCTGGTGCGTTTCGCCCGCGATTTCCCCGGCCTGCGCGTCTACGGCGCCGGGCCGGGCTGGATCGAACCGCTCGCCGCCCCGGCGGCCCACCTGAGCGCGCTGCCGGCCGCCGTGGCCGCCTGTCTGAACGTGCCGGAGCCGGGGGAGCGGCGTCGCGCCGAGACGTGACGCGGACCACTTCCGATACGAAACAGTTCCGTATCGTTAATGGCGGTCGTAGTCTGTTCGCCGTTACGAGTCTGGCCCGTATCGTATTGCGGAACGGGTGCAACCGGGGGGAGAACCGGGCATGGAGCTGCACGACAACACAGGACACCCGAGGAGGTGGGCGATCCTGGGGGTGCTGGTGATCAGCCTCCTCGTCGTCGTCCTCGACAACACGATCCTCAACGTCGCACTACGCACCCTGGCCGACCCGGTACACGGTCTCGGCGCCAGCCAGGGCGAGCTGGAGTGGGCGATCAACTCCTACACGCTGGTCTTCGCCGGCCTGCTGTTCACCTTCGGCGTGCTCGGCGACCGCGCCGGCCGCAAGCGCTTCCTGATGATCGGACTGGCGCTGTTCGGCCTGGCGTCGCTGCTCTCGGCGTACGCCGACAGCCCCGCGCAGCTCATCGCGGCCCGCGCCCTGATGGGAGTCGGCGGCGCGGCCATCATGCCGGTGACGCTCTCGATCATCTCCAACGTCTTCGATCCCCGCGAGCGCGGCCGGGCCATCGGCGTCTGGGCCGGCGCGGTCGGCCTGGCCGTGGCGATCGGCCCGATCCTCGGCGGCACGCTGCTGGAGCACTTCTGGTGGGGCTCGGTCTTCCTGATCAACGTCCCGGTGGTCGTCGCCGGCGTGATCCTGGTGGCGGTGCTCGTCCCCGAGTCGCGTGACCCGCGCCCCGGCCGCGTCGACCTGCTCGGCGTCCTGCTCTCCGTGGTCGGCCTGGTGGCCCTCTCCTACGGCATCATCGACGGCGGCGAGCACGGCTTCGACCGTCCGGTGGCCTGGGGTTCGATCCTGGTGGGCATCGCGGTGCTGGCCTGGTTCGTGCGGCACGAGCTGCGCTCCGACCACCCGTCGCTGGACGTCCGGCTGTTCAAGGTGCCCCGTTTCGCGGCGCCGGTGGCCATCGTCGGCCTGGTGTTCTTCGCCGCGATGGGCGTGATGTTCTTCAGCTCCTTCTACCTGCAGCTGGTTCGCGACTACAGCCCGCTGCAGACCGGTCTGCTCTTCCTGCCCTTCGCCGGGGCCCAGCTGATCTTCGCGCCGCGCAGCGCCGCGATGGTCCGCCGGTACGGCGGCCGGGCGGTCGCCGCCGTCGGGCTGGGGCTGACCGTGGTGGCGTTGGCCGCGTTCGCCTTCATCGACGCCTCCACCCCGATCTGGATGGTGCTGGTCGTCTTCTTCCTCCAGGGCGTCGGAATGGCCAACATCATGCCGCCGGCGACCGAGTCCATCATGTCGGCGCTGCCGCGCGAGAAGGCCGGCGTCGGCTCCGCGGTGAGCAACACCGTCCGCCAGGTGGCCGGCGCGCTCGGCGTGGCGGTCCTCGGCTCGGTGCTCAGCGCGGTCTACCGCAGCGACGTGGGCGACGCGCTGACCGGCCTGCCCGCCCAGGCGCAGGACGCGGCCAACGAGTCGATCTCCGGGGCGTACGCGGCGGCCGGGCAGCTCGGCCCGGCGGCGCCCACGCTGATCTCGGCGGCCAACGACGCCTTCGTCACGGCCATGCACTGGGCGGCGGCGCTCTCCGCGATCGTCGCGGCTCTCGGCATGCTGGTGGTGCTGCGGTGGATGCCCGGCCGCAACGCCCTGCCGCCGGCGTCGGCGGCACCCGCCACCGAGCCCGAGTTGGCCGGCACGGTCTAGGTTCGAGGACAATGTCCGACATGACCTCCACCGCCGATGCTCCGCGGTCGCCCGGGCGACCGCGGAGCATCCGCGCCGACGAGGCGATCCTCGAGGCGACCCTCGACCTGCTCGCCGAGGGCAGCACCGTCGAGGCGCTCTCGATCGAGGCGATCGCCACCCGCGCCGGCGTCGGCAAGGCCACCATCTACCGCCGCTGGGCCGGCAAGGACGCGCTGCTGATCGACGCGCTGCGTCGGCTCAAGGGCATCATGCCGCAGCCGGCCGGCAACTCCGTCCGCGACGACCTGCTCGTGCTGGTCGGCGCGGTCGGGCAGAACGTCGACCCCCGCGCGACCAAGATCATGCCGTGCCTGGTGCCGGCGGTGAACCGCAGCCCGGACCAGTTCCAGCTCTACCAGAACATCATCGAGCCCCGGCGGCAGCTCATGCGCGAGGTGCTGCGGCGCGGCATCGACGAAGGGCTGCTCCGGCCCGACATCGACGTCGAGGTCACCATGGCGCTGCTGACCGGGCCGATGCTGATCCAACGCGTACTTCAGTGGAACCCCGAGCTGGACGACCGCGACCTGCCCACGCAGGTCGTGGACGCCGTTCTCGAAGGCATCCGCGCCCGCTGAGCCGACCGCGCGCCCTGGCCCGGGCCTTCCCGACCGAGCGTCAGGTCAGCCCGCCGGGGCGCGCAGCCGGTGCAGGCGCAGCGCCAACTGCACCTCAAGCGCCCGCTCCGGGCGCTGCCAGTCCGCGCCGAGCAACTGCCCGACCCTCTCCAGCCGCTGGGTCACCGTGTTGACGTGCACATGCAGCTGCTCGGCGGCTCGGGCCAGGCTGCCGCCCACCCCGAAGTACGCCTCCAACGTCTTCACCAGCGCCGTCCCGCGCCGGGCGTCGTAGTCGACGACCGGCCCGACCGTGGTGGTGAGGAACCTCGCCACGTCCTTGTCGCCCTGGTCACCCACCGTGCCCAGCAGCAGCCCGACGAAGCCCAACTCGGCGGTGCTCGCACCCTGACCGGCGCGGCCCAGCGCGCCGAGGGCGGTGAGGCAGCGGTCCGCCTCGTGGAACGTCCCCGCCAGCGCCCCCGGCCCGGTCGCCGGGCCACTCGCCCCGGCGGTCACCGGCCGGCCCGTCACCCGCGACAGGTCCCGGGCCACCGCGCGGGCGCTGCCGCCGGCATCCTCGCCCGGCAGCATCAGGACCACCCGACCGTCGCGCGCCGCCGCCAGGCCACCCCGAGTCGACGCGTACGTGGTGGCCCAGGAGAGCACCCGTTGCCGCGCCGAGCCGGTCGCGGCGATCGCGTCGTCGCCCACCGTCACCAGCACGTGCGGCGCGTCCAGGTCCACCCCGAGCCGACGGGCCCGGCTGCGCAGCGCGTCGGTGTCGCGCAGCGGCCGGGCGATCAGGTCGTCCAGCAACTCGCCACGGACCCGACCCTCCGCCTCGGCGACCGTCCGGCGGAACAGCAGAAGCAAGGCGGTCACCAGGGCGGCCCGCTCCAGGATGCGCTGGTCCGCGTCGACCAACTCGTCGTTGGGACGCAAGACCAGCGCGCCCAGGTTCTCCGTACCGGCGACCACCGCCGCGTACCAGAGTGGACCACGGCGGACGCTGCGCCCCTCGGTCCGGGACGCGGCCACCGCCTCGACGATGTCCGCCCGCTCCGGCTCGTCGATCTCGCCGACCCGGGCCAGCAGACGACCCTCGGCGTCCAACGCCAGCAGCGCCCCGCCCAGCACGTCGGTCACCGCCGCCGCCACGTCCTCCACGCCGCCGCCGCGCAGCACCAACGCCGTCATCCGGTCGTGCGCCGCCGCGGCCCGCTCCACCGAGCTGCTGTGCGCCCGGATGGTGGTGTTCGCCGCCGACAACTCGGCCAGCGCCGAACGGGTCTCGGCCAGCAGCCGGGCCGTGTCGATCGCCACCGCGGCGTGCGCGGCCAGGGAGACCAGCAACGCCACCTCCTCCCGGGCGAACGGCCGGGCCGAGCGGTTGGCCGAGTAGAGCACTCCGATCGAGGTGGAGCCGAGCCGCAGCGGCACCCCGAGGATCGCCACCAGGCCCTCCTCGCCCACGCCGGCGTCGATCTCGCCGGTGTGGTGGAAGCGCGCGTCCTCGCCGTAGTTGGCGGTGACGTACGGCGCGCCGGACTGGGCCACCAGACCACCCAGGCCGGCGCCCATCGGCAGCCGCAACCGCTGGAAGCGGGCCGACACGGACCCGTCGGTCACCCGCATGTACGTGTCGCCGCGCTCGTCGTCGTTCAGCGTCATGTACGCCACGTCGGCGCCCAGCAGGTTGCGCGCCCGGTGCACGATCGCCCGCAGCACGTCGTCCAGGTCGCGCAGCCCGGCCAGGTCACTGACCGTGTCGTACAGGCCGGACAGCTCGGTCTCCCGGCGACGACGGCGCTCCAGGAGCGCGCGGACCCGCAACGCCACCGTCTTGGCCTGCTCCAACTCGGCCAGCCGGGCCGGCGGCACACCCGCGGCCCGCGCGGCCACCAGCGGGCCTTCGAACTCCACCGCGGCGGCCTCGCGGGCGAGCAGCTCCAGGAACTCCACCGGCGACGACATGGTCGACATTGTGCGCGGACCCACTAGTTGGCCGTCCAGCCCCCGTCGAGCGCGATCGACGCGCCGGTGATGAAGGCCGCCGGCGGCGAGCAGAGGTACGCCAGCAACTCGGCCACCTCCTCCGGTTCGATCAGCCGTTTCACGGCCGCCCGGGCCAGCATGATCTTCTCGACGACCTCGGCCTCCTCGATACCGTGGCTGGCCGCCTGGTCGGCGATCTGGCTCTCCACCAGGGCGGTCCGCACGTACGCGGGGTTGATGCAGTTGGCGGTCACCCCGTGCACGGCGCCCTCCAGCGCCACCACCTTCGAGAGCCCTTCGAGGGCGTGCTTCGCCGAGACGTACGCCGCCTTGTACGGCGAGGCCCGCAGACCGTGCACCGACGAGATGTTGACGATCCGACCCCAGCCCCGGGCGTACATGTGCGGCAGCGCCCGGCGGATCAGCAGGAACGGCGCCTCCACCATCACCCGCTGGATGTACTCGAAACGCTCGACGGGAAAATCCTGCACCGGCGCCACGTGCTGGAGCCCCGCGTTGTTCACCACGATGTCGACGTCCACGTCGAGGGCGTCCACGGCAGCCGGGTCGGCCAGGTCCACGCCCTCAGCACGTCCGCCGGCCTGGGCGGCCACGGCCTTGGCCGCCTCCAGGTTCCGGTCCACCACGAGCACCTTCGCGCCGGCCGCGCCGAGACGCAGGGCGCACGCCCGCCCGATGCCGCTGCCGCCGCCGGTGACCAGGGCGGTCCGACCGGCGAGGTCGACCTGTACGACGTGGGGGACCGCCACGGGTTCTGCCGTCATGGCGCAAGAAGTTACGAGCTGTGTGTCCGTCGGCACATGGGCCGGAGCCACATACTCCCGGGCAAAGCTGTGTGCCCCTCCGTCCACTGCCGTCGCCCGCCCGCCCGCCCGCCGGGCTGCCGCCCTGTCCGCCCGCCGGCCCGCCGCCCTGCCCGCTGGGAGGCCGCGCCGCCCGCTGGACCGCCGCGCCGCCCGCTGGACCGCCGCGCCGCCCGCTGGACCGCCGCGTCGGCTGCTGGGCCGCCGCGTCGGCTGCTGGGCCGCCGCGTCGGCTTCTGGGCCGCCGCGTCGGCCGCAAGATCGTGCTGCATCCAGGATGTAGTGGTGTCGGCGGGGCGAGAGGCCACTACATCCTGGATTGAGCGTGACCTTGGGCCGTGCAGGCCCGCCCGCCCCCGCCCGCTCGCCCGGCCGGCTCGCCCGCCCGCGCCACTGCCCTGCTGGACCGCAGATCGGCGCCGGACGGTGATCGAGGGCGGCACTCGCCGTCAAGATTCGCTCAACTTCGGGGATGTTGCGGTATCCGGCATGGCGGAGGCAGCACCTTCCCCGATGTTGTGAGGATCTTGGGCGCGGGGTGCGGGGTGCGGGGTGCGGGGTGCGGGGTGCGGGGTGCGGGGTGCGGGGTGCGGGGTGCGGGGCGCGGGGCGCGGGGCGCGGGGCGTGGGGCGTGTCCCGTGGGGGCGGTGGGGAGGGTGGGGGTTAGGGTGTCGAACACACGTACTGGGGGAGGGGGCGGCGTGCGGGTGCTGGGGGTCGACCCGGGGTTGACGCGCTGTGGGGTGGGCGTCGTCGAGGGCGTGCCCGGCCGGCCCTGCACGCTGGTGGCCTACTACGTGGTCTACACCGATCCGGCCGACGACCTGGCGTTGCGGCTGCTGCACCTGGACCGGTCGCTGACCGAGTTGGTGGCCAAGCACGAACCGGAGAGTGTCGCCGTCGAGCGGGTGTTCAGCCAGCACAACGTCCGTACGGTGATGGGCACCGCCCAGGCCAGTGGCATCGCGGTGCTGGCCGGGGCGCGGGCCGGGTTGCCGGTGCAGACGTACACCCCGAGCGAGGTGAAGGCGGCGGTGACGGGTTCCGGTTCGGCCGACAAGGCGCAGATGACCGCGATGGTGACCCGGCTGCTGCGGTTGGCCGAGCCGCCGAAACCGGCGGACGCCGCCGACGCGCTCGCCCTGGCCATCTGTCACGTGTGGCGCGGCGGCACCCGTTCCAAGCTGGCCGCCGCGGCCGACCGGGCACGACGAGGAGGAGCACGATGATCGCCAGCGTGCGCGGCACGGTGACCGCGACGGGTCCGGATCTGGCCGTGATCGAGGTCGGCGGGGTGGGTCTGGCCGTGCACTGCGCCCCCGGGACGCTCGCCGAGCTGCGGGTGGGGCAGCCGGCGCGGCTGGCGACCAGCCTGGTGGTGCGGGAGGATTCGCTGACCCTCTACGGCTTTGCCGACGACGACGCCAAGGCGCTGTTCGAGCTGTTGCAGACCGCCAGCGGGGTGGGCCCGCGGCTGGCCCAGGCCGTGCTGGCGGTGCACACGCCGGACGCGGTGCGCAAGGCCATCGCCAACGCCGACACCGCCGCGCTGACCCGCGTGCCCGGCATCGGCAAGAAGGGCGCCGAGCGCCTGGTGCTGGAGTTGCGCGACCGGATCGGCCCGGTCTCGATCGGCGCCGACGGGGCCGGTGGCGTGACCGGTGGCGCGTGGCCCGACCAGGTCCGGCAGGCGCTTGTCGGGCTGGGCTGGACGGCCGGGCAGGCGGACCAGGCGGTGGCCGCCGTGGCGGAGACGATCGACGGACCCACCCCGCCCGTGCCGGTCCTGCTCAAGCAGGCCATCCGGCTGCTGGGCCGGACCCGATGAGCGAGACCGACGGGCTCGTCTCGGCGTACGTCAGCGATGCCGAGCGGGACGCGGAGGCGACCGTACGGCCTCGGCGGCTGGCGGAGTTCATCGCCCAGGACCGGGTGCGGGACCAGCTCGACCTGCTGTTGCAGGGCGCCATGCGGCGGGGGTCGCCGCCGGACCACATCCTGCTCTCCGGGCCACCCGGGCTGGGCAAGACGAGCCTCGCCAACATCGTCGCCGCCGAGCTGGGCGCGGGCATCCGGGTGACCAGCGGTCCGGCGATCGAACGGTCGGGTGACCTGGCGGCGATCCTGACCAGCCTCGCCGAGGGCGACGTGCTCTTCATCGACGAGATCCACCGGATCGCCCGACCGGCGGAGGAGCTGCTCTACAGCGCGATGGAGGACTTCCGGGTCGACGTGGTGGTCGGCAAGGGGCCGGGCGCGACCGCGATCCCGCTGGACGTCGAGCCGTTCACCCTGGTCGGCGCGACCACCCGCTCGGGTCTGCTGACCGGGCCCATGCGGGACCGGTTCGGCTTCGTCGCGCACCTCGACTTCTACGCCCCGGCGGATCTGGAGACGCTGCTGCACCGCTCCGCGCGCATCCTCGGGGTGCCGATCACCCCGGACGGCGCGGCCGAGATCGCCGGCCGCTCCCGGGGCACGCCCCGGATCGCGAACCGGTTGTTGCGCCGGGTCCGTGACTACGCGGAGGTCCGCGCCGACGGTGTGGTCACCCTCGGCACCGCCCGCAAGGCCCTGACGGTGTACGACGTCGACGCGCTGGGCCTGGACCGGTTGGACCGGGCGGTGCTGACCGCCCTGGTGGACTCGTTCCGGGGTGGCCCGGTCGGGTTGTCCACCCTCGCCGTCGCGGTGGGGGAGCAGCCGGACACGGTCGAGGAGGTCTGCGAGCCGTTCCTGGTGCGTGCCGGCCTGTTGGCGCGTACGCCCCGGGGACGGGTGGCCACGGAGGCCGCCTGGCTGCATCTGGGGCGCACTCCCCCGAATGGTACATTTGGGGCGGATGTCCCGCCAGCACCCGATCTGTTCTCCGTGGATACCGATCAGCCGTAATGTGAACGTGATCTGTGCCGCATTCGGTGTTCTCAGGTGCAGGGATTAGACTTCGCCGCGGTCTGTACAGGACGTGAGAATCCGCCTCCGCTCCGGCACCCCCCGTGCCGGCCAGGAGGCCAATCGGAAGGCAGTAACCGTGCAATACCTTGCAGCGGGTGGTGGGGCCGGCGGCTTCACGCCGATCCTGATGATCGCTCTGCTCTTCGGCGTCATGTACTTCATGATGATCCGTCCCCAGCAGAAGCGTCGTCGCGAAGCCGAGTCCATGCAGTCGGGGCTCGGTCCGGGCGACGAGGTCGTCACCATCGGCGGGCTCTACGGCACGGTCACCGGCGTCGAAGACGACGCGGTCCTGCTCGAGATCGCTCCGGGCGTCCAGACCCGGTACGCCCGGCCGGCGATCGCCCGGGTGGTCACCCGCGCCGAGCTGCCGAGCGAGCCGGTCACCGAGGACGCGGACACCGTCAAGGACTGACCTTTCCGCGGGGGTCTGCGGTTCCGGCGGTACGGCCGGCCGACCGACTCCCCGGGACGCCGCGCCCGACGGGGCAGCGGACGTGACGTGAAAACTGGATAGTTGGGTCGACGCCGGGCGTCGGCACGTTCCCGTGGCCGTCGGCGTCCCCGTGCCGGCGTGTCCGGCCACTGTGTCGGCAACCCCGCCGACCCAGGTCAGATCGTTGGCCGGGACCCCCGGCCCGACACTCGCCGCCGCCGCCGAGCGCAGCGGCGCGACCGTACAGGGAGACAGGACAACCGTGGCACCACCTCAGGGACAGATGCGCCCCGGCCGGCAACTCGCCGTGCTCGGGCTCATCTTCGTCGTCCTCTACCTTCTGGTGTTCTTCGCGGGCGGTGCCAGCGGCAGCTTCAAGGACCGGCTGGAGCCACGGCTCGGCCTGGACCTGATCGGCGGCACCCGGGTCACGCTGGAGGCGACCAACTCCGTCGACGGTAAGCCTCCGACGGCGGAGAACCTCGAGGAGGCCCGCCAGATCATCGAGAGCCGGGTCAACGCGTTCGGCGTGGCCGAGGCCGAGGTGGTCACCGAGGGCAACCGGAACATCGTCATCTCCCTGCCCGGCGAGAACCGGGACCTCACCGACGTGGGCAGCGCCGCCGAGCTGCGCTTCCGCAAGGTGCTCAAGGCCGCCGACGGCAGCGGGGCGGCCGTCGCGCCGCCGGCCGCCGCGCCGACCCCGAGCGCGAGCGCCGCGCCGCCGTCCGGCGCCCCGTCGGGCAGCGCCGCGCCGAAGGTGACGCCGTCGGCGACCGGCGAAGCGAAGGTGAGTCCGTCGGCCAGCGGTGGACAGGGCGGGATGGCGCCCGCGCCGTCCGCCAGCGCCACGCCGACCCCGTCGGCCTCCGCGAGCGCCGCGCCCTCGGCGAGCGCCAGCGCCGAGCCGGTGCCGGCGAGCATCGAGCAGCAGCGCAAGGCCGTCGAGCAGAAGGTCGGGGCCGCCGCCTGGCAGGCCGCGAGTGGCCTGCAGGCCCCCGCCGACCTGAGCGCCGACCCGTCGCTGGGCGACAAGCTCAAGCCGTTCAGCACGCTCACCCCGCAAGAGGTGGCCGTGCTGCCGGCGCAGATGCAGTTCAACGTGCCGACGATCGGCTGCGCGCAGCTCGACAAGCGCCCGCCGGCGTCGATCTCCGACCCGAAGCAGCAGGTCGTGTCCTGCGAGGACGGCGCGTCGAAGTACCTGCTCGACCAGGCCAAGGTACTGGGCACCGACGTGGACGACGCCGACGCGGTGCTCGACCAGGCCAACTCCTGGGTGGTCAGCCTCGACTTCACGGGCGACGGCCAGGGCAAGTGGACGGCGCTGACCCGCGAGGCGTTCGGCAACGAGGGCCAGGCCTGTGACGCCACCGCCCTTGGCCAGGACGGCAAGTGCCGGGTGGCCGTCGTGCTGGACAACGAGATCGTCTCCTCGCCGGAGATCCAGGGTGTGCTGACCGGCAACTCGCAGATCACCGGCCAGTTCACCCAGAAGGACGCCAGCACCCTCGCCGGTCAGCTCCGCTACGGCGCGCTGCCGGTGACGTTCGAGCAGCAGGAGGCGCAGAACGTCACGGCGACCCTGGGCGCCAGCCACCTGCGGGCCGGTCTGCTCGCGGCCGGCATCGGCATGCTGCTGGTCATCATCTACGCGTTCTTCTACTACCGGCTGCTCGGCTCGGTCATCTTCCTGAGCCTGATCCTCTCCGCGCTGCTGGTCTTCGGCGCGCTGGTGGTACTCGGCCGGCAGATCGGCTTCACGCTCACCCTCGCCGGCATCGCCGGCATGATCGTCTCGCTCGGTGTGGCGGCGGACTCGTTCGTCATCTACTTCGAACGGCTCAAGGACGAGATCAGAGAGGGCCGCAGCCCACGCAGCGCGGTGCCCCGCGCCTGGATCCGGGCCCGCCGGACGATCATCTCGGCCAACGCGATCACGTTGCTCTCCGCGGTGGTGCTCTACGTGGTCTCGGTCGGCACGGTCAAGGGCTTCGCGTTCGCGCTCGGCCTGGCCACGGTGCTGGACCTGGTCGTGGTCTTCCTCTTCCGGCACCCGATCATGACGATGTTCGCCCGGACCCGGGCGTTCCTGTCCCCGCGGGTCAGCGGCCTGGGCCGGGCGCTTCCGGCCCGCAGCCAGCAGACTCAGCCCCGCAACCCGCGCGCCAAGGAGGCCTGAGATGGCTCAAAACGGTTTGGCGAGCCGCCTCTACAACGGCGAGGCCGGTCTCAACATCGTCGGCCGCCGCAAGCTGTGGTTCGGTGTCGCCGGTGTCCTGATCCTGGTCGCGATCCTCAGCTTCGCGCTCCGCGGTTTCAGCCTCGGCATCGAGTTCGCCGGCGGTAACTCGTTCCAGGTGCCGGCCAGCGTCGGCACCCTGGACGACGCCGAGCGTGAGGTCAACTCGGCCCTCGCGACCGAGAACACCGGCGTCAAGGTGGCCACCACGCAGAAGGTCGGCGGCCCGGGTGGTGACTCGTACGAGCTGCGGACGCCGCAGCTCACCGTCGAGCAGGCCAACGCCGTCAAGGCCCAGATCGCCGACGACCTCAACATCAACGCCAACGAGATCAGCAGCAACCAGGTCAGCGAGGCGTGGGGCAGCCAGGTGACCGAGCGGGCCGTACTCGGCCTGGTCATCTTCATCGCGCTGGTGATGGTCTACCTGATCCTGCGCTTCGAGTGGCGGATGGCCGTCGCGGCGGTCTCGTCGCTGTTCATGAACCTGATCCTGACCGCGGGCATCTACTCGCTGGTCGGCTTCGAGGTCACCCCGTCGACGATCATCGGCTTCCTCACGATCCTGGGCTTCGCGCTCTACGACGTGGTGGTGGTCTTCGACAAGGTGCAGGAAAACACGCGGGGCATCACCGCCAACAACAACATGACGTACAGCGAGGCGGCCAACCTGGCCGTCAACCAGAGCCTCATGCGGTCGCTGAACACCTCCGTGGTGGCGCTGCTGCCCGTCGGTGGTCTGCTCTTCATCGGTGCCGGCCTGCTCGGCGCGGGCACCCTGAAGGACCTCGGCCTGGTGCTGTTCGTCGGTATGGCGGTGGCGTTCCTGACCTCCATCCTGGTGGCGACGCCGCTGCTGGCGCTGCTGAAGAACTACGACCCGCGTATCCAGGCGCACAACAAGCGGGTGCAGACCCGCCGGGGTGCGTTGGGCCGTGGTGAGGCCACCGGCAAGGTCACGCCGACGGCGGTCGACGGCGACGCGGCCGACGTGATCGATCCGGACTCGGCGGCGCTGGCCGGCGCGGCCCCCAAGGTGGGTTCGCGGCCGGCGGGCAAGCGGCCGACCGGCGCGCGGGGCGGTCGCCCCGGCGGCGGCGGTAACCGGCCCGGTGGCGCGAAGCGGCGCTGAACACCCCCGGGGCTGACCCGGGAGGAAACGCCTGAACGGCGTCCGGCATGCTGTGCGAGCAGCGTGCCGGACGCCGTCGTCGTTGGAAGGGAACGCAACAGCCGTGACGGAGACCCACAGCAGCGCCCCGCGCGGGGACAGCGGCCCGGAGGCCGCCCGACTGGTGGCCAGCCGGGTGCTGGACGTGCCGGACTTCCCCAAGCCCGGTGTCCTGTTCAAGGACCTGATGCCGCTTTTCGCCGACGGGAAGGCGTTCCGCGAGGTTGTCGACGGGATCGTCGCGTACCACGGGCGGGACGCGTTCGACGTGGTGGTCGGCATCGAGGCGCGGGGGTTCGTCGTCGCGGCGGCCGTCGCGTACGCGGCCGGGGTGGGTGTCGTGCCGGTGCGTAAGGCCGGCAAGTTGCCCCGCCCGGCGCACTCGGTCTCGTACGCCCTCGAATACGGCGAGGCCACGCTCGAGGTGCACGAGGACGCCTTCACCGCCGGCCACCGGGTGCTCGTCGTCGACGACGTGCTGGCCACCGGGGGCACCGCCGAGGCGACGCTGGACCTGGTCGAGCGCGCGGGCGGTACGGTGACGGGCTTCACCGTGCTGTTGGAGCTTGCCTTCCTGGGCGCGCGGGAGCGACTGACGCCGCGTCCGGTGCATGCCCTGTTGACCGTTTGATCCCTGTCGCGTCGGCGTCGGGACGACGGTGTGCCCACGCTGCGTGCCGACCGGCCGTGCCGACCGGCGGAGCCGGGGGCCGGTCGGGCCGGCCGCCCGGGCGTCGACCGTCCGGCGGAGCGGCAGGGGACCGTCCGTGCGGGTAGCATTGCCCATTGCTGACGCCGGCGGTACACCGTCCGGCGACGCGAGACCAGGCCGGCCGACACACGGCCGGCGTGTTTCCGGCGAGCGGTGAGGAGGCCGGTGTCCCACGATGTCGTCCCTCCGGCGGAGGGCACGGTGCACCCCACAGGCGACGCTGACGGCTCGGTGACCGACCGGAACGGCGACGCGCCGGCCCGGGTGACGGGCACCGACAACGGCTCCGGCAGGGCTCCTGCCGACAGCGTGACGGCTCCTACCGAGGTCACGGCGAGCGCCGTCGAGGCGTCGCCCGGCGCGGACGGGGTCGTGGTTCCGTTCCCGACGGACGTCGACCCGTCGCCGAGCGGCGGCTTCGGGTTCTCCAACGCGCCTACCGGCCGACGGGTGCGCGCCCGCCTGGCCCGGTTCAACGCGCCCTGGCAGACCTCGCAGGTCAGTGAGGTGCTGGAACCGCTCATCGCCAGCCACCGGGAGAACCACCCGAAGGCCGACGCGCGGTTGCTCCAGCGTGCCTTCGACACGGCCGCGCGGTGGCACTCCGGCCAGTACCGCAAGTCCGGCGACCCGTACATCACGCACCCGCTCGCCGTGGCCACCATCCTGGGCAACCTGGGGATGGACACGACCACGCTGGTCGCCGCGCTGCTGCACGACACGATCGAGGACACCGAGTACACCCTCGACGCGATGCGCGCCGACTTCGGCGGCGAGGTCGCCCTGCTGGTCGACGGCGTCACCAAGCTGGACAAGGTCAAGCTGGGCGACGCGGCCAAGGCCGAGACGATCCGCAAGATGGTCGTGGCGATGGCCAAGGACCCGCGGGTGCTGGTGATCAAGCTGGCCGACCGGCTGCACAACATGCGTACCCTGTCCTTCCTGCCGGCGCCGAAGCGCGAGCAGAAGGCCAAGGAGACCCTGGAGATCCTCGCGCCGCTGGCCCACCGCCTCGGTATGAACACGATCAAGTGGGAGCTGGAGGATCTGGCCTTCGGCACGCTGTTCCCGAAGCGGTTCGAGGAGATCAACCGGCTGATCGGTGAGCACCAGCCGCAGCGCGAGTCGCTGCTGCGGCAGGTCACCCAGAAGGTTGGCACCGACCTCAAGGCCGCCAAGATCAAGGCTGAGACGACCGGCCGACCGAAGCACCTCTACTCGATCTACCAGAAGATGATCGTGCGGGGTCGCGACTTCAACGACATCTACGACCTGGTCGGTGTGCGGATCCTGGTCGACACGGTGCGGGACTGCTACGCGGCGCTGGGGGTCATCCACGCCAACTGGCAGCCGGTGCCGGGCCGGTTCAAGGACTACATCGCCATGCCCAAGTTCAACATGTACCAGTCGTTGCACACGACGGTCATCGGGCCCACCGGCAAGCCGGTGGAGATGCAGATCCGCACGTACGCCATGCATCGCACCGCCGAGTTCGGCATCGCCGCGCACTGGAAGTACAAGGAGCACAAGGGCACGCCGGTGGTCGGCCCGCCGGCGCACATCGACGAGATGACCTGGCTGCGGCAGCTGCTGGACTGGCAGCGCGAGGCGGCCGACCCGAGCGAGTTCCTGGACGCGTTGCGCTTCGACCTGTCCAGCCAGGAGGTGTACGTCTTCACCCCCAAGGGTGACGTCATCCCGCTGCCGACCGGGTCGACGCCTGTCGACTTCGCGTACGCGGTGCACACCGAGGTCGGGCACAAGTGCATCGGCGCGCGGGTCAACGGCAAGCTCGTGCCGTTGGAGTCGACGCTGTCCAACGGCGACGTGATCGAGATCTTCACGTCGAAGTCCGAGACGGCCGGCCCCACGCAGGACTGGCTGGGCTTCGTCAAGAGCCCGCGCGCCCGCACCAAGATCCGCCAGTACTTCAACAAGGAGCGGCGCGAGGAGGCGATCGAGGCCGGCAAGGACGCGATCGTCAAGGCGATGCGCAAGCAGGGCATGCCGTTGCAGCGGATGCTCACCTCCGACGCGCTGATGTCGATCGCACGGGACCTGCACCTCGCCGACGTGGCCTCGCTCTACGCGGCGGTCGGCGACAGCCAGGTCTCCGCGCAGTCGGTGGTGCAGAAGCTGATGGCGGCGTACGGCGGCGAGGAGGGCGCGGCGGAGGACATCGCCGAGACCGCCGTCGCCACCCGGCCGCCGCGCAGCCGGCAGAGCAGCAGCGACCCGGGCGTGGTGGTCCGGGGCGTCAGCGACGTCTGGATCAAGCTGGCGCGCTGCTGTACCCCGGTGCCACCGGACTCGGTGTTCGGGTTCGTCACCCGCTCCGGCGGGGTGAGCGTGCACCGTGACGACTGCGCCAACGCCGAGGACCTGCGGGCGCAGGCCGAGCGGGTGGTCGAGGTGAGCTGGAAGCTCACGTCCGCCTCCACGTTCCTGGTGGCGATCCAGGTCGAGGCTCTGGACCGGCACAAGCTGCTCGCCGACGTCACCCGGGTGCTCTCCGACGAGCGGGTGAACATCCTGTCCGCGACCGTCACCACCACCCGCGACCGGGTCGCGGTGAGCCGGTTCAGCTTCGAGATGGCCGACCCGAAGCACTTGGGCCACCTGCTGGCCACCGTTCGCAAGGTCGACGGCGTGTTCGACGCGTACCGGGTCACCTCCGGCGCCTGACGCGTCGTACCCCACACACGAGAGCGCCCGCCGGCTCAGCCGGCGGGCGCTTCGTCATCCTGGCGGGTGTCAGCCCTGCGGCGCGCTCATCGTGAGGGTCTTGATGACGACCTCCTTCTTCGGGTGGCCGCCACCGGCCTGCTGGGCGAACGCCCCGTCGTCGCCGGCCTTGGCCACGTCCTTGACGATGTCCATGCCACCGGTGACGGTGCCCAGCACGGTGTACGCCGGGTCGAGCGGCGAGTCCCCGTACACGATGAAGAACTGGCTGCCGGTGCTGCCCGGCTGACCGGAGTTGGCCATCGCGATGACACCCTCCGGGTACGGCGGGCGCTTGTCGGTGGGCAGGTTCTCCTCGGGCAGCCGGAAGCTCGGGCCACCCGTGCCGTCGGTGTCGCGCCAACCCTTGCCGGTGGCGCTCGGGTCACCGCACTGCAGCACCTTGATGCCCTCGGTCACCAGGCGGTGGCACTTGGTGTTGTCGAAGAACTTCTTCTCGGCGAGGAGGCTGAACGCCCCCGCGGTGCAGGGCACCTGCGACCGGTCTACCTTCGCCGTGATCGGGCCCAGGTTGGTGTCGATCGTCATGGTCTGCACACCGCTGGCGGACTGCTGGTTGCTCGGTACCCCGACGTCCTTGATCTGCGGGGACCGCTGGTCGGCCGGCATCGCGTTGTAGACGCACTCGGACGCCCCGGGCGCCGACGCGGCGTTCTTGTCCTTGTCGTCGTCGCCGCCGAGGGTCGTGGCCAGCCAGACGGTGCCGGCGACCACGAGCACCAGCACGGCGGCGGCGCCGACGATCGCCTGCGTCTGGCGGCGCTTGCGGGCCTTGGCCGAGCGCTCGGCCATCTCCTTCTCGAGTCGGGCGCGTGCCGCCGCGCGCTGCCGCTCTCTGGTGGACGTCACGCCTGGATCCTCCTGGCTGTTTGCTGCGGGGTGCCGCTTAAGGTGGGTTGGGGCGACCGGTCAGCCGGCGCTCGGGCTGGTGGCCGGGGCGCCGGACGGCGGCGGTGCCGCGCCGGTGACCGGCTCGCCGACCGTGAGGCTCTGGATCACCACGTCGGTCTTGGGCTTGACCTTCGCCCCGGTCCCATTGTCCACGGTCGGCTGGGCGCCGATCTTCTCCACCACGTCCAGGCCGCCGGTGACCTTGCCGATCACCGGGTACTTCGGGTCCGCCGTGGTGAAGTCCTTGAAGAAGATCAGGAACTGGCTGCCGTTGGTGCCCGGCGGGTTGGAGATCATCGCCACGGTGCCCTTGGGGTACGTCGGCGGCTGTCCGGGCGCGGGGCTGGCCGAGGGCGACGGCGCGGTCGGCACGTCCTCGTCGTAGAACGAGTAGGTGGGCCCGCCCAGGCCGGTGCCGCTCGGGTCACCGCAGCGCAGCGCGCCGTCGGTGGTGATCTCGTGGCACTTGGTGTTGTCGTAGAACGACCGACCCGCCAGGTGGGCGATGCTCGCGGCGGCGCACGGCGAGCTGGTCAGGTTCAGCTCGGCGGTGATCGGCGCACCCTGGTTGGTGGTGACGGTCATCGGCCGGGTGCCGTCGGTGGGAAGACCCTTGGTCTCCGGCGTACCGACGTCCTTGAGGTTGGTGTTCGCCGTCGCGTCCTGCGGGGTCCAGAGGCAGGTGTCCTCGGCCGCCGCGTTCTGCTTCGGGTCGGAGTCGAACGCACCGAGCGCCCAGGCCGAGCCGGCCACGATCACCGCGAGGACCAGGAAGGCGCCCACACCGGCCTGGATCTGCCGACGACGCCGTGTGGCGGCCGCTCGGCGTGCCATCTGCCGGTCGAGCTTGGCCCGCGCCAGTTTGCGCTGCCGGTCCCTGCTGGAAGCCACAGGTGCTCCCCTTTCTTCGCCTGATCGTCACCGGCGGCCGGCTCTCCCGGCCCGTCCGGGCGTCGCGTGTGCCGCGCCACACGCCCGCCAGAGTGTACGGCTAGTGACTGGGAATGTGGTGTACGAGGTCCACCCCGCCCCGAGCAGCGCTTATCGGAAGTTGTCACTGTGCCGGTCGGGGCGTGCGGGACGGACGCGGCAAACCCGGTCGACCCGCCCGATAGGCTGCTGGGCAGGACGACAGCTCGACGGAGAGGACAGCGCCCGTGCTCGTGGCCGGCTTTCCCGCGGACGCCTTCGGCACCAACTGTTACGTGGTCGCCACCGCGCCGGGGGAGCAGTGCGTGGTGGTCGACCCCGGCATCGGGGTGCTCGACCAGCTCGACGCGCTGCTCGCCGAGCACCGCCTGCATCCGGCCGCCGTGCTGCTCACCCACGGCCACCTGGACCACACGTTCTCGGTGGCGCCGGTCTGCGACGCCCGCGGAATCACCGCGTACGTGCACCCCGGCGACCGGGAGATGCTCGCCGACCCGGCCAAGGGCCTCTCGGCCGACCTGACGTCGCTCTTCGGCGGCCGGCTGAGCTACAGCGAGCCGGAGGACGTGGCCGAGTTGACCGACGGCGCCACCCTCACGCTCGCCGGCCTGGAGATCGCCGTCGACCACGCACCGGGCCATACCGGCGGGTCGGTGCTGTTCCGGCTGCCCGGCGCCGGGTCGGGCTGGGAGGCGGACGAGATCTGCCTCTCCGGCGACGTCCTCTTCGCCGGTTCCATCGGCCGCACCGACCTGCCCGGCGGCAGCATGCCGGCCATGCTCGCCAGCCTGCGCGACAAGATCCTTCCGCTGGCCGACGACACCGTCGTGCTGCCCGGCCACGGCCCGAGCACCACCATCGGCCGCGAGCGCGCCAGCAACCCGTACCTCGTCGAGGTGGCCGGCACGTCGCCGGCCGCGCCCACCCGGGGTTTCTAGATCATTCGTCCGCGCCGCGCGCGGACCCACGACACCACCGCGCCGCGGGCGCGGAACCGCAAGGAGTACGCGATGAGCAAGCCCACGCCCATCTCCGGGTTCCCGGAGTGGACCCCCGGTCAGCGGATGATCGAGCAGTTCGTGCTCGACAAGATCCGCGACACCTTCGAGCTGTACGGGTTCGCCCCGCTGGAGACCCGCTCGGTGGAGCCGCTGGACCAGCTCCTGCGCAAGGGGGAGACCTCCAAGGAGGTCTACGTGATCCGGCGGCTGCACGCCGACGCCGAGGGCGCCGGTGGTGACGACCAGCTCGGGCTGCACTTCG
The DNA here is from genome assembly GCF_050942905.1 of Micromonospora sp. CA-246542. Lineage (NCBI taxonomy): Bacteria > Bacillati > Actinomycetota > Actinomycetes > Micromonosporales > Micromonosporaceae > Micromonospora > Micromonospora sp. CA-246542. Next base: position 2,619,805 of record NZ_CP192040.1, read on the forward strand.
ACCTGACCGTGCCGTTCGCCCGCTACGTGTTGGAGAACGCCGGCAAGCTCACCTTCCCGTTCCGTCGTTACCAGATCCAGAAGGTGTGGCGGGGGGAGCGGCCGCAGGAGGGCCGCTACCGGGAGTTCGTCCAGGCCGACATCGACATCGTCGACCGGGACACCCTGGCCCCGCACCACGAGGCGGAGATGCCGCTGGTCATCGGGGACGCGCTGCGCGCCCTGCCCATCCCGCCGGTGACCATCCAGGTGAACAACCGCAAGATCTGGGAGGGCTTCTTCCGGGGCATCGGGGTGACCGACCCGGAGGCGGCGCTACGTACCGTCGACAAGCTCGACAAGATCGGCCCGGCGAAGGTGGTCGAGCTGCTGGCCGAGACCGCGGGGGCGAGCGAGGCGCAGGCCAAGGCGTGCCTCGCGTTGGCCGAGATCTCCGCGCCGGACGCCTCGTTCGCCGACGCCGTACGCGCGCTCGGGGTCACCGACCCGCTGCTGGACGAGGGCGTCGACGAGCTGGTCCGGGTGGTGGAGACCGCGGCCGGGCACTCGCCCGGCCTCTGCGTGGCGGACCTGCGCATCGCCCGCGGCCTGGACTACTACACGGGCACGGTCTACGAGACCCAGCTACGCGGCTACGAGCGGTTCGGCTCGATCTGCTCCGGCGGCCGGTACGACAACCTGGCCAGCGCGGGCGCGGTCTCGTACCCCGGTGTGGGCATCTCGATCGGGGTGACCCGACTGCTCGGGCTGCTCTTCGGCGCGGGGGAGCTGACCGTCTCCCGTTCGGTGCCCACCTGTGTCCTGGTGGCGCTCGCCGACGAGGAGCACCGTGCGGCCAGCGACAGGATCGCGGCGGAGCTGCGTCGGCGGGGGATCGCCACCGAGGTGTCCCCGAGCGCGGCCAAGTTCGGCAAGCAGATCCGGTACGCCGAGCGGCGGGGCATCCCGTACGTCTGGTTCCCGGGTGCCGACGGCGCGGCGGACGAGGTGAAGGACATCCGCTCCGGTGAGCAGATCACGGCCGACGCGCAGGCCTGGACGCCACCCGCGGGCGACCTCCGGCCGGCGGTGAACTGAGGGCTTCCACTGGCGCTATCGGTCGCGGGGACCTACGGTAGCGTAAGTTACGCCACCGTAGGGAGTTCTTCGTGACCGTGAGCACCACACTGAGCCAGACCGCCCTGCTCGTCGAGCTGGAGCCGGTAGTCGCGCGCAACCTGGACCGCCATCTCTCGCTGGCGAAGGAGTGGTTCCCGCACGAGTACGTGCCGTGGAGCGAGGGGCGCACCTTCGACGGGCCGCTCGGTGGCGAGGCGTGGTCGCCGACCGACTCGACGATCCCGGACGTGGCCCGCACCGCGCTGATCGTGAACCTGCTGACCGAGGACAACCTGCCCTCGTACCACCACGAGATCGCCACCCTGTTCGGCCGCGACGGCGCCTGGGGCACCTGGGTGCACCGCTGGACCGCGGAGGAGGGCCGGCATGGCGTCGCGATCCGCGACTACCTGACCGTCACCCGCGCCGTCGACCCGGTGGCGTTGGAGCGGGCCCGGATGACGCACATGTCGGAGGGCTACACCAACGCGCACGGCGACGAGGTGCTGCACTCGCTGGCGTACGTCTCGTTCCAGGAGTTGGCCACCCGGATCTCGCACCGCAACACCGGCAAGGCCACCGGCGACCCCGCCTGCGAGGCGCTGCTGGCCCGGGTGGCCGCCGACGAGAACCTGCACATGGTCTTCTACCGGAACCTGCTCGCCGCCGCGTTCGAGCTGGCCCCGAGCCAGGCCATGCGGGCCGTCGCCGATGTCGTCGCCGACTTCCAGATGCCCGGCAGCGGCATCGACGGCTTCGCCCGCAAGTCGGTGGCGATCGCCCTGGCCGGCATCTACGACCTGCGCCAGCACCGCGACGAGGTGTTGCAGCCGGTGCTGCGCCAGTGGGACGTCTTCAACGTCACCGGCCTCGACGCCGACGGCGAAGCCGCCCGCGAACAACTCGCCACCCAGCTCGACGCCCTGGACCGCGCGGCGTCCCGCTTCGAAGAAAAGCGCGACGCCCGAGCCGCCCGCCTAGCCCAGCGCTAACCCCCACCTCCACCCCGTCGATCTTGCACTTTCTGTTGTCACGAATCGGGGCACAGCCCGCGTTTCGGCGACAGGAACTGCAAGATCGACGGCAAAGGGGTTAGGGGAGGGGGAGGATCAGGCAGGTGCTGGTGGCGTGGGCTACCAGGCGGCTCTGCGCGTCTGTTAGGCGGGCTTCGGCCAGGGCCGTGCGGCGTCCGCGTTGCAGGACCGTGCCCTCGCAGCTCAACGTGCCGCTCGCGACGGTGACCGGCCGGAGGAACTTCACGTTCAGGTCCAGCGAGGTGTAGCCGACCCCGGCGGGCAGCGTGGTGTGTACGGCGCAGGCGGCGGCGGTGTCCAGCAGTGTCGAGAGGACGCCGCCGTGTACGGTGCCCAGCGGGTTGTAGTGGAACTCCTGGGGGGTCAGCTCGACGACGACGCGCCCCTCGTCGGCCTCCATGCGGGCCATGTCGAGCAGGTGCATCACCGGGGGTGCGGCCAGTTCCCCCGCGATCATCGCGCGAAGCATGTCGAGGCCGCTGCGCTGACCGACCTGGGCCGCGTTGGCCGCCGGGTCCGACCAGGTGAAGGTACGGCTGCGCGCCGGCTCCTGAGTCTGCGTCATGGATGCAGCCTCGCAGCATGTTGCTGAGTCTGTCAATGAGACCTAGCCTGGTCGGATGAGGCCCGCGGCACTGGACTGGTCGGTGGAGAACTGCACCATCGCCCGCGCGATGGAGATCCTCGGCGAGCGGTGGACCATGGTGGTGCTGCGCGAGGTGTTCAGCGGCGTACGGCGCTTCGACGACATGCGGGTCCGTACCGGGATCCCCAGGCAGGTTCTTACCAACCGGCTGGCCCTGCTGGTCGAGCGGGGCGTCCTTCGTCGTGAGCCGTACCGGGAGCCCGGCAGCCGGCTGCGCCACGAGTACCGGCTGACGGAGATGGGCTTCGCCCTCTGGCCCGTGCTCGTCGCCGTGCTCGGGTGGGGCGACAGGTACCTGGCCGACGCCGAGGGCGCGCCGTTGCGCGTGGAGCACCGCGACTGCGGCGCCGAAGTGCGCGCCGAGCTGCGCTGCGCCGACGGACACGCGGTGGCGGACGCCCGAGACGTACTGCCCCGCCCCGGGCCCGGCGCGCGCCGCCGCACGGTCTGACGTCGCCCGCCCGCTGTGGCGGGTCTGCGTCACATGCGTTTGCTCGTTGTGGCACCAACGGCCGCCGTCGCGCGAGGGTGTCCGAAAGAGATCCGGCGATCGTCGGGGTGTGACGGCAGGTGTCGCCGAGCGTGTCCGTGGTGTTGCGGCGGTGTGATCGATGCCAGTCGACGAATTCGGGCGAAACCAGATCTTGTTAATGATCTTAAGTATGTGAATACTTCAGTTCACTCGGCCGGTTTTCGCAGATCGGCCGGGTTGCCCTCGGGTCAGCCATCCCCGGCCAGACCCGTCTCCCCCGCCCAGGAGGTTTGTTACATGCGACCCACGAGGTCCTCCTTCCGCGTTGCGGCGACCGTTGCCGTGAGCGGAACCCTGGTCGTCGGCTCGCTCATCGGCGCACCCGCCCAGGCCGCCCCCGCCGCCTCGCCCGACGCCGGCGCGGCCCTCTCCGCTCAGCTCGGCGACCGCTCCGCCGGCTCGTACATCGACGCCAGCGGCAAGACCGTCGTCACGGTGACCGACGCGGCCGCCGCGAGCGCGGTCAGCAAGGCCGGAGCGAGCGTCCGGTACGTCACCCGTGGCGCCGCCGAGCTCAACCGGGCCACCGCCGAGCTGGAGCGCTCGGCGAAGATCCCGGGCACCGCCTGGTGGAGCGACCCGATCACCAACCAGGTGGTCGTCTCCGTCGACAGCACCGTCACCGGCGCCAAGCTGGAGCGGGTCAAGGCGGCCGCCGCGCGTGCCAACGGCGCGGTGCGGGTAGAGGCCGAGGCCGGCGTGCTGAGCACCCGGATCTCCGGTGGCCAGGCCATCTACACCGGCGGTTACCGCTGCTCGCTGGGCTTCAACGTGCGCAGCGGCAGCACCTACTACTTCCTGACCGCCGGGCACTGCACCAACCTCGGCACCAACTGGTACTCGAACTCGAGCCAGACCAGCCTGCTCGGCACCCGTACCGGCACCAGCTTCCCGGGCAACGACTACGGCATCGTGCGGCACAGCAACTCGGCGAACGCCGCCGGTAACGTCTACCTCTACAACGGCAGCTACCGGGACATCACCGGCGCCGGCAACGCGTCGGTCGGCCAGTCGGTGCAGCGCTCCGGCAGCACCACCGGCCTGCGTAGCGGCTCGGTGACGGCGACCAACGCCACGGTGAACTACGCCGAGGGCTCGGTCTCCGGCCTGATCCGCACCAACGTCTGCGCCGAGGGTGGCGACAGCGGTGGCTCGCTCTTCTCCGGTAGCACCGCGCTCGGCCTCACCTCCGGCGGCAGCGGTAACTGCCGCACCGGCGGTACCACCTTCTTCCAGCCGGTCACCGAGCCGCTGAGCGTCTACGGCGTCAGCGTCTTCTGATCGACGTACCGCACGCGGGCCGCCGGGGCACTCCGGCGGCCCGCGTCGCGCGTGCGGGTCGGCTCACGCGAGCCGGTCGGGCCCGTCCGTCGGCAGCAACGAATCCGGGGGTACGACACCGGTCGTCGGCACTGCCGGTCCGACTGGCGTGGTGCCGGTGGCGGCCCACGCCAGGTGCGCCTGGCGGGCCGACAACACCGCCAGCAGCGGCCAGAGCGAGACGCCCACCGCCGTCACCCGTTCGGCCAGACCGGTCCGGGATCCGCTGGTCACCTCGAACGCGAACCAGCCGAACAGGGCCAGCAGCACCAGCGTGGCGCTCAACGCCACGCCGCGCCGGAACGCCCAGGGCGGTTGCGGCGTGCGTGGATGCGCGGCGTCCGGGCCCGGCGACAGCCGCAGCGCCGACCCGGCCGGCCAGAGCGCCAGCGCCAGGACGGCGATGGTCGCCACGATGCCGTGGCTGAGCGAGCCGCCGACCGTCGGCCGGGGAAAGGCGACGAGCGCGATGGTGGCCACGCCGCCGACGGCGAGCAGGAAGCGACTCGGAAGGCCCGCCGCGTGCAGCACCGCGGCGGTCGCCAGGTAACAGCACCCGAGCAGCACCAGGGCACTGATCATGATCCAGGCGTCGGTGGCGTCGCGCCCGGCCAGTTCGCTGATGGTGTCCCGGATCGGGTCGTACCCGGTGGGCTGCCGGGCGCCCGCGACCGTCCAGCCGCCCACCAGCAGCACCGGCGCGGCGACCGCCGTGGCGACGCCCCAGTTCGGTACGGCGCGCATCAGGCCACGCTAACCGGCATCGGGGCCCGTCGTCCGGGGTTCGCCGGCTCGTCCACCAGCGAATCGGGCCCGGCCTGACGGGTGCCCCCCAGCGGGGCCGGCCACCCCTGACAGAATGCGGGTGAGGACTGTTCCACGATGAGGAGTTGCCAGCCGTGATCCGTACCCACAATGCCGGAAGCCTGCGCGCCGCGGACGCCGGCTCGACGGTGACGCTCGCCGGGTGGGTGGCCCGCCGGCGCGACCACGGCGGTGTCATCTTCGTCGACCTGCGCGACGGCTCCGGCGTCGTGCAGGTGGTGTTCCGCGAGGAGGACGCGCACGCGCTGCGCAACGAGTTCTGCGTGAAGGTCACCGGCGAGGTGACCCGCCGCCCCGAGGGCAACGAGAACCCCGACCTGCCCACCGGCGAGGTCGAGGTGACCGCCGCCGCGCTGGAGGTGCTCTCCGAGGCCGCGCCGCTGCCACTCCCGGTGGACGACCAGGTCGAGGCCGGTGACGACATCCGGCTCAAGTACCGCTACCTGGACCTGCGCCGCAGCGGCCCGGCGAACGCGCTGCGGCTGCGCTCGCGCGCCAGCCAGCTCGCCCGGGGCGTGCTGCACGAGCGGGACTTCCTGGAGATCGAGACGCCGACGCTGACCCGGTCGACCCCGGAGGGCGCCCGGGACTTCCTGGTGCCGGTGCGGTTGCAGCCCGGCAGCTGGTACGCGCTGCCGCAGTCGCCGCAGCTCTTCAAGCAGCTGCTGATGGTCGGCGGCATGGAGCGGTACTACCAGATCGCCCGCTGCTACCGCGACGAGGACTTCCGCGCCGACCGGCAGCCGGAGTTCACCCAGCTCGACATCGAGATGTCCTTCGTCACCGAGGACGACGTGATCGACCTCGGCGAGGCGATCGTCTCGGCGCTCTGGAAGGACCTGGCCGGGCACGAGATCACCCGACCGATCCCGCGGATCACCTGGCACGACGCGATGGCCCGGTACGGCTCGGACAAGCCGGACCTGCGCTACGGCGTCGAGCTGACCGAACTGACCGACTACCTGCGCGGCACCGAGTTCCGGGTCTTCGCCGGCGCGATCGACGCGGGCGGCTACGTGGGCGCGGTCGTGATGCCCGGTGGCGCGGCCCAGACCCGCAAGGAGCTGGACGGCTGGCAGGACTGGGCCAAGGCGCGCGGCGCGCGGGGCCTGGCGTACGTGGTGCTGGACGCCGAGACCGGCGAGGCGCGCGGCCCGGTGGCGAAGAACCTCTCCGCCGAGCACCTGGGCGGGCTCGCCGACGCGGTCGGCGCCAAGCCGGGCGACGCGGTCTTCTTCGCGGCGAGCACGACCACCCGCGAGGCGCAGGAGCTGCTCGGCGCGGCGCGGATCGAGATCGCCAAGCGCTCCGGCCTGATCGACGAGAGCGCCTGGGCGTTCTGCTGGGTGGTCGACGCGCCGATGTTCGAGCGCACTGACGAGGGTGGCTGGACGGCCGTGCACCACCCGTTCACCTCGCCGAACGCCGAGTGGGTGGACCGGTTCGAGGAGGCGCCGGACCGGGCCCTGGCGTACGCGTACGACATCGTCTGCAACGGCAACGAGATCGGCGGCGGGTCGATCCGTATCCACCGGGGTGACGTGCAGAAGCGGGTCTTCGACCTGCTCGGCATCACGCCGGAGGAGGCGCAGGACAAGTTCGGCTTCCTGCTGGAGGCGTTCAAGTACGGCGCCCCGCCGCACGGCGGCATCGCGTTCGGCTGGGACCGGGTCTGCATGCTGCTGGCCGGCGCGGACTCCATCCGCGAGGTCATCGCGTTCCCGAAGACCCGGGGCGGCTTCGACCCGCTGACCGGCGCACCCACCCCGATCACGGGCCAGCAGCGCGCCGAGGCCGGCATTGATGCCAAGCCCAAGCCCGCGCCTGCGGCCCACACCGGCACGGCCGGCCCGGCCGCCCCGGTGGCCGACCCGGTCTAGCCCCGCCCCTGTTTGGTTGATCAAGAGGTTTGCGTCATCATCGCCCCGCGAGATGACGCAAACCTCTTGATCAACGGGGGAGTGGTTGGGGATGCGGGTGCTTGTCGTCGGGGGTAGTGGGTTTCTCGGGCGGGAGGTTTGTCGGCGGGGCGTACAGGCGGGGCTTTCGGTCGTCGGGACGTTCCACCGCACTGAGATCGGGGTGCCGGGGGTCGCGGAGCGGCGGTTGGACGTGACCGACCGGGCCGCCGTGCGCGCGCTGGTCGCCGAGGTGCGGCCGGACGCCGTGGTCGCCACCCCCTACCGGTACGACGACTGGACGGTCACCGCCGACGGCACCGCCCACGTGGCCCTCGCCGCCGCCGAGGTGGGCGCGCGCCTGGTGCACCTGTCCAGCGACGCGCTGCACGGCGGCCGGCCCCAGCCGTACGCCGACGACGAGCCACCCAGCCCGGTCAACGCGTACGGGGCCGCGAAGGCGGCGGCCGAGACCGCCGTTCGCGCGATCGATCCCGGCGCGGCGCTGGTGCGTACCTCGCTGATCCTGGGGGAGGGCAGCAAGCAGATCCAGCTCTGCCGTGACGCGCTCGCCGGCCGGGCCGTGCTGTTCACCGACGAGGTCCGGTGCCCGGTCGACGTCACCGACCTGGCCGACGCCGTGCTGGAGCTGGTCGGCTCGTCGTACGCCGGTCTGCTCAACGTGGCCGGCGCGGACGCCGTCAGCCGGGCCGAGCTGGGCCTCCTGGTCGCCGAGCGGTTCAGGTTGGACGCGACAGGGCTGAAGACCACCACGGCCGCCGCCGTCGGCGTGGTGCGCCCGAGCGACGTACGCCTCGACTCCACCCGCGCCGCCGGTCTGCTGCGGACGCGACTGCGCGGGGTACGGGAACTCCTGGCCTGACATCGTGCACACTTCCTGTGCACAAGAGTTGTGCACAGGAAGTGTGCAGAGATAGTGTGCAGTCATGGTGAATGACGAAGCGTCCCCGCAGTCGACTCCGCGGGAGGTGCGGATCGACAAGCGGCAGGTCCGGGTGCTCGCGCACCCGCTGCGGATGCGACTGGTCGGTGCCCTGCGGGTGAACGGGCCCGCCACCGCCACCACCCTCGCCGAGCTGCTCGGCACCAATACCGGCGCGACCAGCTATCACCTGCGCCAACTCGCCGAGGTCGGGCTGGTCACCGAGGATCCCGACCGGGGCAGCGGACGGCAGCGCTGGTGGCAGGCCGCGCACGACGTCACGAGCTGGGAGCCGAGCGACTTCGACGACGACCCCGACGCCCGTGCCGCCATCGAGTGGATCCAGGGCGACCAGGTGCGCCTCCTCGTCGAACACGCCGACCGCTGGTTCGCCAACCAGCACGAGTGGTCCCCCGCCTGGCGGGACGCCTTCGGCATGGGCGACATCTTCATGACGGTCCCGCCCGAGCGGCTGGAGGCGCTCAAGGCGGAGGTGTGGCAGGTGCTGGAGCGGTACCACCGGGAGGCCGAGTCGGTCGGCCCGGCCGAGCCCGCCGACCCGCAGGCCCGGCCGGTGCAGGTCTTCCTGGCCGCCTATCCGCTGCTGGACGGTCCCCGATGAGCGCGAGGAGTGAGCCGGGTTTGCGAGCCCCGCAGTCGCGAATGGAGGTGGCGTCGTGAGCGCGAGGAGTGAGCCGGGTTTGCGAGCCCCGCAGTCGCGAATGGAGGTGACGTCGTGAGCGCGCTCACCGTACGCCAGGTCCGACGTCGCTACCTCACGCTGTACGGCCTGCGCTGGCTGCCCACGGGCCTGCTGATCCCGGTGATGATCCTGCTGATGCAGGAGCGCGGCCTGTCGCTGCCGCAGATCGGTCTGGTCACCACCGCGCAGGGGCTGCTGGTGCTCGCGCTGGAACTACCCACCGGTGGCTTCGCCGACGCCCTCGGGCGCAAGCCGGTCCTGCTCGCCGCCGGGGTCCTCAACCTCGCCTCCCTCGCGGTGTTTGCGGTGGCCGACTCGTTCGCGCTGTTCTTCCTGGTCTGGGCCCTGCAGGGCGTCTACCGGGCGCTCGACAGCGGCCCCCTGGAGTCCTGGTACGTCGACGCCACCCTGGCCGCCGACCCGCAGGCCGAGTACGAGAAGGGCCTCGGGTACGCCGGCACCGTCGTCGGCATCGCCATCGGCGGCGGGGCCCTGCTCAGTGGCGGACTCGTCGCGCTCGGGCCGCTCGGCCCGGTCACCGCCCTCACCGTGCCGGTGCTGGCCGCGCTCCTCGCGCAGGCGGTGGCACTCGGCGCGTTGCTGGTCCTGCTGGTCGAGGAGCGTCCGGCCACCGGTCTGGCGGCGGTGCGCGCGTCGGTGACGCAGGCCCCCCGCATGATCGGCCAGGCGGTCGGCCTGCTGCGCCGATCCCGGGTACTTCTCGCGTTGGTGGCGGTGGAGCTGTTCTGGGGCTTCGGCATGATCACCTTCGAATCGCTGCTACCGGTCCGGCTCGCCGAGGTGGTCGGCGACCCGGAACGCGCCGCCGCGCTGCTCGGGCCGGCCAGCTCCGCCGCCTGGATCGCCAACGCCGCCGGCGCGGCGCTGACCCCGCTGCTGCTGCGCTGGCCCGGGGCGGCGCTGGGCGCGGCCCTGCTGCGCATCCTGCAGGGCGTCACGGTGGTCGGGATGGGCCTGTTCGCCGGCCCGGTCGGGGTGCTCGTCGCCTACCTGGCCTGCTACGCCGTGCACGGCGCGTCGAACCCGCTGCACAGTGGCCTGCTGCACCGCCAGGTCGACGGCCCGTACCGCACCAGCGTGCTCTCCCTGAACTCGATGATGGGGCAGCCGGCCGCCGCGCTCGGCGGAGTCGTGCTGACCGCGCTCGCGGCCAGCACCAGCGTGGGTACGGCGATGGTGGTCGGCGCGGTCGTGCTGGCCGTCGCCGCCCCGCTCTACCTGCCCGCCTGGCGGGCCGACCGGCGGGCCGTGTCGGACCCGGCCGGTGGACAGGCCCCGGCCGGCCCCGGCGCTGCTGTGGATCCGCCCGGCCTGCCCGGCCCGCGCGGCGGCGTGGACCCCGCCGGCCCTGCCGGTGGCGGCGCGGACCCGACGGGCGGTGGCGTGGACCCGACCGTGGCGGCAGTGCCGGTCGAGCGGCCATAAGAACTCGCCGGCCAGCCGGCCGGCCGGCCGGGACGGCGCACGGCGGCGTTGCGGTGGCGTCCGGATATGACACCGGTATCCGGACGTCACCGCGCCTTGGGTCGCCGCCCGGACTCCGCCCCGGCTCGACCGCCCTTGGGAAGCGGGCCCTGGCGCTCGGAACCTAGGCGGATCCCGGTGCGGTGCAGGGTGTTGGTGAAGCCGAGGCGACGGTAGAGCCGCACCGCCCCGACATTGTCCGGATAGACGCCGAGCGCGACGGTGTCGTGCCGGGACAGCAGCGCCCGGGTCATTCCGGCGGTCAGCGCCGCGCCCAGCCCTCGGCCCCGCTGGTCGGGGGCGACGGTCAGGCCAGCCAGGAAGCCGACGTCTCCCCGGCTGCGGTCCGCGCCGCACGCCACCACCCGGTCGCCGGACCGGATGCCGTACCAGTCGACGACCGTCGGGTCGCCCGGCCGCGTGGTGGTGGTCGGGAACGCCTCGTCGACCAGATCCTCCAGCGCCGGGCGGTCGGCGTCGGTCAGCCGAACGACCCGCTGCTCGTCGGGCTGCTCCGGTGGCGCGACGGTGGTCCAGTGGAAGTCCCAGTCGACGTACTGCGCCACCGCCACCCGCCCGACCGCCAGGGCGGGGTCGAATCGGGGCAGGTGCAGCCGGTTCTCCGGACGGAGCAGGCCCTCGGCGACCAGCGTGGCGCACAGGTCCAGTACCGGCCCGGCCGGGCCCACGGCGTCGGCGCCGAAGCCGCGCTCGGGTGGCAACAACCACAGCACGGCGCCGTCGCGTTGCCAGCCACGCGCCGGGGTGCCCGGCGAGAGCGAGTGCCTGACGAACGGGTGCCCGCCCGCGGCGGCCAGGATCGTGGCCCGGTCGTGAAGCGCCTGGGTCTCGATGATCACGGGGCCAGCCTAGGAGCCGGCGTGCCGGCGACCGCGCCGGGCCGGGCTGTCGATGCGCCCCGCGCCTGTGCTGCTCCCGTGCCCGTGTTGCGCCCCGCGCCCGCGCCCGTGCCCGTGCTGCGCCCCGCGCCCGTGCCCGTGCTGCGCCCCGCGCCCGTGCCCGTGCTGCGCCCCGCGCCTAGATCCTCACAACTTCAGGGATGTTGTTGCCTCAGCCGCGCCGGAAGCAGCAGCATCCCCGAAGTTGCGCGGATCTTGATGACGGTGCCCGGGCGATGCACGACCCGCGATGAGCTAGCGGCGGCGAGCGCGAGGCGGCCCGACCCGAGGCGGCCCGACCGAGGCGGCCCGACCGAGGCGGCCCGGCCCGAGGCGGCCCGACCTGGGGCGGCCCGGCCGCGCCGCAAGATCGCGCTCGATCCTGGATGTAGTGGCCTCGTCGACGTGCCGATACCACTACATCCGGGATGCAGCACGATCTTGCGGTCCGCCCAGCCCGTGGGTGAGCGGCGATTGGCCGGCGCGACTACGCGGCCGATCCACGGTGGAGATTGGCGGGTCGACCGATTGGGTACATCACGCGCCGACCTACTGGGAACCCCCACCGGAGGACCGACATGCTCGCCATTCTCGCGGCCATCGTCTTTGGCTTCGCCCTGCTGATCGACCTGTTCGACACCAACTTCGGCGCGCCCGACCTGTTCAACTGGAACACCCTCGTGCTCATCGGCCTCTTCCTGCTCGCGCTCTACCTGGGCGGCGTCGGCAGCGGGCCGCGCGGCAGTGGCGGCGGTCGCTGGTACCGGGGTCGTCGCCCCGGTCGTGGCTGACCGAGACCGATCAGCGGTGGCCCGGCCCGTAGCGCGATTCCGGCGTCTCGGGTCGGGCCCGGTACTGTCTTCGTGATGGAGTCCGACGCTCTCTTCTCCCTCGGTGCCCCCACCGGGCCGCGTGGCGCGCCCGAGGGTCCCGCCGGTGTAGACGGCTTCACTCCGGTAGCGGACGATTCGCCCCTGCCTGTCCGCATGCGACCCGCGAGCCTGGACGAGCTGATCGGGCAGGACCATCTGCTCGCCCCCGGCGCGCCGCTGCGGCAACTGGTCTCCGGCGGTGCGCCGATGTCGGTCATCCTCTGGGGGCCGCCCGGCATTGGCAAGACGACCATCGCGCACCTGGTGGCCGGCGCGACCGACCGCCGTTTCGTCGCCATGTCGGCGCTGTCCGCCGGCGTCAAGGACGTCCGCGCGGTGATCGAGGCGGCCCGTCGTCAGCGCCGTTCGGGCGGCCCGCAAACGGTGCTGTTCATCGACGAGGTGCACCGGTTCAGCAAGACCCAGCAGGATTCGCTGCTCGCCGCCGTCGAGGACCGGACCGTCACGCTCCTCGCGGCGACCACCGAGAACCCGTACTTCTCGGTCATCTCACCTCTGCTCTCGCGGTGCGTGCTGCTCACCCTGCAACCGCTCGACGACGACGCCGTACGCCTCCTGCTGCGCCGCGCGGTCGCCGACGAGCGCGGCCTGGGCGGCGCGCTCACCCTGGCAACGGATGCCGAGGACCACCTCGTCCGGCTCGCCGCCGGTGACGTCCGCAAGGCGTTGACCGCGCTGGAGGCGGCGGCGGCCTCCGCCACGGCCCTCGGCGCCGAGCGCATCGACCTGGCCACCGCCGAGCAGGCGGTCGACGTGGCGGCGGTGCGGTACGACCGCGACGGCGACGCCCACTACGACGTGATCAGCGCCTTCATCAAGAGCATGCGCGGCTCGGACGTCGACGCCGCGGTGCACTGGCTGGCCCGGATGCTGGTCGCCGGGGAGGATGCCCGGTTCATCGCCCGACGACTCGTCATCTTCGCGAGCGAGGACGTGGGCATGGCCGACCCCACCGCGCTGAGCGTGGCCACCGCCGCCGCACACGCGGTGGAGTACGTCGGCCTGCCCGAGGCGCAGCTCAACCTGGCCCAGGCCGTGATCCACCTGGCCACCGCGCCGAAGTCGAACTCGGCCACCACCGCGATCGGCGCCGCCATCGCCGACGTACGGGCCGGGCGGGGCGGCGCGGTGCCCCGGGGTCTGCGCGACGCGCACTACGCCGGCGCCCGCGGGTTGGGCCACGGCACCGGATACCGCTATCCGCACGACGACCAGCGCGGTGTGGTCACCCAGCAGTACGTCCCCGACGACCTGGTGGGCGTCGACTACTACGAGCCCGGCCCGCACGGGGCGGAACGGTCCGTCGCGACGCGGCTGCCGCTGCTGCGCCGGATCGTACGCGGGCTGCCGGTCCCACCGGCCCGCCCGGAAAGTCCGGCCGCCAGGGCGACCGAGACCGCTGGACCGCCCACGACAGCCGCGCCGGCCGCCGGGGAACCGGTAACGCCGCAGCCGGCGACGGCGCTTGCTGGTCGGAACGGCCGGGCGGTCACGGGTGTGGACGGTGCCGCTACGACGCAGGACGGCGGCACGAACGCCGCAGGAGAGGGTCAACAGTGAGATCGCGTGGTGCCGACCGCCCCGACGAGGGCCCGGACGAGCGGCGTGATCCCCGCGCCAAGGGCCGCCGCTGGGGTCGAGGCCGAGCCGAGGCCGAGCCGGAGGAACCGGTAGCCGGCGAGGAGTTCGGCTGGATCGACGACCTGCGTTCGGCCAAACAGCAACGGGGCGAGCTGGGCCCGGACGGGGTTCCGGTCGAGCCGGTGCCCCCGCGTGCCGGCGTGCCGACGCCCCCGGACGCGCCCCCGGCCCGCGCCGCCCGGATACCGAGGCCGCCGGGGCGCGCCGAGGTGTCGACGGACCCTGGCCCGGCGAGACGCCCCCGCCCGGTCGTCGCCCGGACGCCCGCCCGCCCGCCGACCGGGCGCCGGTCGAGCGCCCGCGTGAGTCCGGGCCGGGCGGCGTCTCCGGTCCGCCGTCGCCGCGCGGCAATCAGCCGGTTCCCGCCGTCGACCCGCGCGCCGCCGCCGGCCCGCGTACGCCGCCGGCCGTCCGCCCGGGTGGCGGTGATCCGGCCGACCCCGCTGGCCCCCGACCGAGGGGCGGCGCTCCCGCCGGCCCCGGGCGAGCGCGTCCGACCGTGGGGCCGTCCGGCCCGCCCCTGGGTCCACCGGCCGTGGGCGCTCCGACCGGTCCCCGTCCCGAGGTCCCCGCGCCCGCCGGCCGGGCGGAGGCCGTGCCGCCACTGCGCCGGCCCGACGCCGTACCGCCGGGCCGTCGACCCGCGCCCGAGCCGGGCGCGGGCGGGCGGCCGCTCAGCGGTGACGGCCCGCCGTCCGGACGCCGTACGCCCGAACCGGCGCGGCCCGCCGGTGGCGCTGCCCGCTTCGACGGACCCGTGACCGGTGTCGCCCCGCAGGTCGCCGACGGACTGCGACCCGACCCCGCGATCGCCGACGACCCGCGTACCGCCCGGCGTCGTCCCGGGCCGGTGGACCCCGGCGCGCCGGAGCCACCCCGCCCCGCCGGGGTGGCCGCCGTCGTGCCGCCGAACCGGACGAGCCGGCGGTTCCCCGCTCGGGCAACGCCCCGCCGCTGCCCGACGCGTCGCCGACCGGCGCTGTCCCCACCGGCGGCACGACCACCGACGGCACCGGTCGTCGTCGGGCGGTCCCCGACGAGCAGGACCGACGCGCGGCGACCGGCGGTGAGCCGCAGCCGGAACGCCGGGACCGTCCGGAGCGGCCGGCGGACTGGCTACGTCAGGCCGGCCGGCTGCCGCACACCGACCCGGGCCTGCCGGTGGTGAACCGGCGAGGGGCCGGCGGGCAGACCGCGGAGCGTCCCGTCGGCCGCCGTAGCGGCCCACCGTCCGCCGGGGACCTGAACGACCGCTCCGGTGCTCCACTCGCCGTACCCGATCCGGCCGCGGAGCGTGCCACCGGCCACCGGGCCGCCGGGCCGCCCGCCGACCCGGGAGCGGACGCTCCCACCGGCCGCCGGGCCGCCCGCGCCCCGGAAACCACCGGCGAGCACCCGAGCGGTCCCCTGCCGCAGCCGCCGGTTCCGGGGAGCGCCCGGTCGGCCGTCGGAGTGCTCCGGGTACCGCCCCGGACCCCATCAACCGTCGCCGCCGCCCGTCGGCCGAGCCGGCTGCCGAGGGACGGCCCGGCCCGGCGGGCGAGCGCGGTGACGACCCGTACGTCGGTCCGCCCGGTGGCGGACGACCCGGGCCCGGCGCACCCGTGCGCGGCGCCCGCTCCGGCCCACCCGGTGGCCGGGCCCGGCTCGCGCCCGGCGACGCGCCGGTCTCCGGCGCCGGCCGCCGTGGGCCCGACGGTCCACCCCGGCCCGGCGTGGCCCGCCCTGACGGACCGGCCCGTGCGGCGGTGCCGCCGGGCGCCGGTCCCGGCGGCCCGCCCGGCCCACGCGTGGACGGCCCGCCCCGGTCCCGCCCCGACGGGCCGGGCCGCGCGGCGGTGCCGCCGAACGCCGATGGTCCCGCTCGCGCGGCGACGCCGCCGGGCGTCGGCCCGGACGCCGCGGCCCGCGCCGCCGTCCCACCCGGCGTCGATCCGCAGGGTGCGGCTCGTGCGGTGGTACGACCCGGCGTCGGTCCGGACGCGCCACCCCGACCCGGTACGGCCCGGCCCCGCCCGGATGGTCCGGCTCGTGCGGCGGTCCCGCCGGGCGTCGGTCCGGACGCTCCACCCCGGCCGGATGGCCCGGCGCGCGCCGCCGTTCGCCCCCGGGCGTCGCCCAGCCGCCCGGTGGCGATGTCCGGACGGGCGCCGAGCAACCCGGCCCCGGGTCACCCGCGACCGCGCGTGCCGCCGCCCCGCGTCCGGCGGACCGCGCCGCGGGCCGGGCGCTGCCGCCGCCCCGCGAGGGCGGCCGTCCCGAGCCCAGCGGTGTCGCCCCCGTGCCGCCGCCCGGTCGTACCGGCGAACCGGTCGCCCGTGCCGCCGTCGTGCCGCCGGGCGCGGCCGGCCCGGTGGACCGGCCACCCTCCGAACCGGTCGACGAGCCGGCGCTGCGCGCCGCCGGCGGGGACGTCGCCGACGACGAGGACGCGGCCCCGGGCGCCCGGTCCGAGCAGCACCGGCAGTCGCGCGAACGACGCCGGCTGCGGGTCGCCGTCCTGGCGCTGGTCAGCATCGTGCTGCTCGGCGCGGTGCCACTCTTCTTCGGCCTCCGCACCCTCAGCAGGGACCCGGTGTTCGACAACCTGGACCAGCTCAATGTGCCCGCGTGGGCCGCGACGAAGACGGTCGACGACGTCAGCGGCAGCCGCTGGTGCCTGCTCGACTGCCGGCTGCGCGAGCGCACCGTCACCTCCGAGAAGTCGCCGGAGGAGACGGCGAAGGTCTACGAGGAGGCGCTGCGCGGCGACGGTTGGCGGCCGTGGAAGGTGGGCCGCTGCCCCGAGCAGGAGACCAAGGGCAGTTACACGTGCTGGCGTCAGGACGAGTTGACCCTCGACCTGTGGGTGCGCGCGCCGGCCTGCGTACCGCCGCCGGTCGACGGGGAGCCGGCGATCGTGCCGTCCCCCGAGCCGTCGGCCGCTGCGGGGGAGTGCGCCGGCTCGTTGGTGTCGGTGAAGGTACGCAACGCGATCGACGACGAGCGGACCAGGCCGCAGCCCAGCACCGATCCGTCACTGACCGGGGAGGATCCGTTCCCGACGGTCAGCGGGGATCCGCTGGGCGATGTGACACCCTCACCGTCCTGAGCCGCTCTCCATCACGGACGGTAGGGTCTGGGGCTGGCGGGCCCGCCCGCGCCCGCCGGCCGGCGACGGCCCGGTGGGTTCGATGGGCACCACGGTTGTGCGTTCCGGGGACGTCGGGTCCGGCGGAAATCTGCTTGAGGAGGACACGCGTGGGCGACATTCTGGCGGTCGCGGCGCTGATCGCGGCGAGCGCGTTCGCGGTGCTGGTGCTCATCCTGACGCTGCCGATCCTTCGGCTGCGGCACACGGTGGACGCCACCACCCGGATGATCAACGACCTCAACGACCGGACGGGACCGCTGCTCGGCGACGTCAACACCACCGTGAA
The DNA here is from genome assembly GCF_050942905.1 of Micromonospora sp. CA-246542. Taxonomy (NCBI): domain Bacteria; kingdom Bacillati; phylum Actinomycetota; class Actinomycetes; order Micromonosporales; family Micromonosporaceae; genus Micromonospora; species Micromonospora sp. CA-246542. The sequence goes on from NZ_CP192040.1 coordinate 2,637,140, forward strand.
GAACGTCAACGTGGCGCTGGAGCAGGTGCAGACCTCGCTCGACGGTGTGAACCTGCAGTTGGCGAAGGTCGACACGATGACCAGCCACGCCCAGAACGTCACCGCCAACGTCGCCAACCTGGCGACGGTGGTCTCCGCCGCGGCCGCGAACCCACTGGTCAAGGTGGCCGCCTTCGGCTACAGCGTGCGCCGGGCCGCCGCCAGCCGCCGGCACGCCGAGACCGAGCGCGAGGTGCGCGACACCATCAAGCAGCAGCGGCGGGCCGCCCGGCGCGGCAACCGTTGACCGACCCGGCCACAGGAGGTAGCGCGACATGAAGCGGTTGTTCTGGCTCGGCATCGGCGTGGCCGTGGGCGTGGTGGTGGTCCGCAGGGCGACCCGGACCGCACAGGCGTACACCCCGGCCGGCATCGCCAGCTCGTTGTCGGAATCCGCTGGCAGCCTGGTGGAGTCGGTGCGTAGCTTCGTGGAGGACGTGCGGGTCGGGATGGCCGAGCGCGAGCAGGAGATCCACCAGGCGTTCGTCCAGGGCGAGGCGTTCGACGACCAGTTCGCCGAGCTGCGGGAGTCCCCGCGGATCGGCGATAGAGAGATTTTTCCGGAGGAACACCAGCGATGAAGACGGCGGAGATCAAGCGGCGGTACCTCGCGCACTTCGAGGCGAACGGCCATGCCGTGGTGCCGTCCGCTCCGCTGCCCGCCATCAGCGATCCGAACCTGCTGTTCGTCAACGCCGGCATGGTGCAGTTCGTGCCCTACTTCCTGGGCCAGCAGACCCCGCCGTACCAGCGGGCGGTCAGCGTGCAGAAGTGCATCCGCACCCCGGACATCGATGAGGTCGGCAAGACCAGCCGGCACGGCACGTTCTTCCAGATGAACGGCAACTTCTCCTTCGGCGACTACTTCAAGGCCGGGGCGATTCCCCTGGCGTGGGAGTTGTCGACGAAGTCGATCGACGAGGGTGGCTACGGTCTGGATCCGGAGCGGATCTGGCCGACGATCTACCTCGACGACGACGAGGCGTACGAGATCTGGCGGTCGGTGGGTGTGCCGGCCGAGCGGATCGTGCGTCGCGGCAAGGCGGACAACTTCTGGTCCATGGGCATCCCCGGGCCGTGCGGCCCGTCGTCGGAGCTGTTCTACGACCGGGGCCCGGAGTACGGCGCCGAGGGTGGCCCGGCGGTCGACGAGGACCGGTACATGGAGTACTGGAACCTCGTGTTCATGCAGTTCGAGCGGGGTCCGGGTACCAACAAGGAGGACTACCCGATCCTGGGTGACCTGCCGGCGCAGAACATCGACACCGGCATGGGCCTGGAGCGGATGGCCTCGATCCTGCAGGGCGTCGACAACCTGTACGAGATCGACGAGGTCCGGCCGATCCTGGCCCGGGCGGCCGAGCTGACCGGCAAGCGCTACGGCGCGCACTCCGGTCACGTGGCGAGCGAGTCGCACCCGGACGACGTCCGGCTGCGGGTGGTCGCGGACCACGTGCGGACCGCGCTGATGCTGATCGGCGACGGCGTCACCCCCAGTAACGAGGGTCGCGGGTACGTGCTGCGGCGGATCATGCGTCGGGCGATCCGGTCGATCCGGCTGCTGGGCTGGCAGGACCGGGCGCTGCCCGAGCTGCTGCCGGTGGCGCGGGACTGCATGGCCCCGTCGTACCCGGAGCTGGCGACCGACTTCGACCGCATCGCGCAGTACGCGTACGCGGAGGAGGAGGCGTTCCTGTCGACGCTGCGCGCCGGGACGACGATCCTGGACACGGCGATCGCCGAGACCCGCTCGGCGGGTGGCACGGCGCTGTCCGGGGCGAAGGCGTTCCAGCTGCACGACACGTACGGCTTCCCGATCGACCTGACCCTGGAGATCGCGGCCGAGCAGGGCCTGAAGGTCGACGACGAGGGTTTCCGCCGGCTGATGGCCGACCAGCGGACCCGGGCCAAGGCGGACGCGCAGGCGCGCAAGACCGGGCACACCGACGTGTCGGCGTACCGGTCGGTGCTGGACGAGGGTGGCCCGGTGACGTTCACCGGCTACAGCGAGGTGGCCCGCGAGTCGCGGGTACGGGCACTGCTGGGCTCGGACGGCCCGCGCGCGGCGGCGACCGAGGGTGAGATGGTCGAGCTGGTGCTCGACACGACCCCGTTCTACGCCGAGGGCGGCGGCCAGCAGCCCGACCACGGCATCATCACCGTCGGGGACGGTCAGGTCGAGGTGCTCGACGTGCAGCAGCCGGTGCCGGGCCTGATCGTGCACCGGGCCCGCGTCATCCGGGGTGAGGTGCACCCCGGCGACACCGGCTACGCCGAGATCGACACCACCCGGCGTCGGGCGATCTCCCGGTCGCACACGGCCACCCACCTGGTGCACCAGACCATGCGCAACTTCCTCGGCGAGTCGGCCACCCAGGCGGGTTCGTTGAACGCGCCGGGCCGGCTGCGGTTCGACTTCAACACCCCGACCGGTGTGTCGCCGACCGTCCTGCGCGACGTTGAGCAGCAGGTCAACGAGGTGTTGCTGGCCGACCTGGAGGTGCACGCCTTCATCACGTCGCTGGACGAGGCGCGGCGGATCGGCGCGATGGCGCTCTTCGGCGAGAAGTACGGCGAGGAGGTGCGGGTCGTCGAGGTGGGCGACTACGCCCGGGAGCTGTGCGGCGGCACGCACGTGGCCCGTTCGGCGCAGCTCGGCCTCGTGAAGATCCTCTCCGAGTCGTCGATCGGCTCCGGCGTACGCCGGGTCGAGGCGCTGGTCGGCATGGACGCGTTCGGCTTCCTGGCCAAGGAGCACCTGCTGGTCTCCCGGCTGGCCGAGCTGTACCGGGTGCCCAACGACCAGGTCGCCGACCGGGTGGAGCAGACGGTCACCCAGCTCCGGGACGCGGAGAAGGAGCTGGAGAAGCTGCGCGCCCAGCTGGTGCTCGGTGGGGCGGGCGCACTCGCCGCGCAGGCGAAGGACGTGCGCGGGGTGGCGTACGTGGGAACCGAGGCGCCGGAGGGCGCGGCCGGCAACGACGTACGGACCCTCGCCCAGGAGATTCGCGGCAAGATCGACCCGGCGCGGCCGGCGGTGGTCGCCGTGGCGGCCCGGTCGAACGGCAAGGCGTCGTTGGTGGTGGCGGTCAACGCGGCGGCCCGCAGCCGTGGCCTCACCGCGTCGGACCTGGTGAAGGCGGCCTTCTCCGGGCGCGGCGGGGGGAGCCCCGATCTGGCCCAGGGTGGCGGTCTGCCCGCGACCGAGGCGCCGAACCTGCTGCTCACCGTCGAGAAGGCGATCACCGAGGCGTGATGGACGGTCAGTATCGACCAGGGCGGACCGAATGGTCCGCCCTGGTTCGTCGACAGCACAGGAGTGACCTACGGTGAGCGGCTTCACACGTGGAGTTCGCCTCGGTGTGGACGTCGGTCAGGTGCGCGTCGGGGTGTCCCGCTCGGATCCGCACGGGGTGCTGGCCACGCCGCTGGTGACCCTCGCCCGCGATCTCACCGCCGCGCCGGAGGCGGTGCCGAGCGACATTGCCCAGCTCGCGGCCTTGGTGGCCGAGCACGAGGCGGTCGAGGTGGTCGTCGGGCTTCCGATCAATCTGGCCGGCAAACACGGCCCGGCCGCGCTCAACGTCACGGCGTACGCTGACCGGCTGGTCAATGTGATAGCGCCGGTCCCGGTAACGCTCACCGACGAGAGGATGTCGACCGTGGTCGCTTCTCGTAGGCTTGCCGAGCGTGGCGTTCGTGGCAAGCGTCAACGTGCGGTTGTCGACCAGGCGGCCGCGGTGGAGATCCTGCAGAGCTGGCTGGACGCGCAGCGGAGGCGGACGTAATGATCGACGATCTGGACCTTGGGTTCGACGAGCCGGAGCGGGGTGAGAAGGGCCGGCATCGGCGCAGCTTCCGCAAGCGCAAGGGAGGCTCCGGCGGCGGCCGGGGCAAGACCTTTCTGGCGCTGTTGATGGCCCTGGTCCTGTTGGGCACCATCGGTGGTGGCGCGTACTACGGGTTCGACCGGATCCAGAACTACTTCGTCACGCCCGACTACGACGGTACCGGCTCGGGCGAGGTGCTGGTCGACGTCAAGGCCGGTGACAGCGCGACCGATGTGGGCGCCACGTTGTACGAGGCCGGTGTGGTCAAGAGCGTCAAGGCCTTCATCGAGGCGGCGGACGCAAACTCCCGCAGCAAGAACCTCCAGGTGGGTCGCTACAAGGTCAAGAAGGAGATGAAGGCGTCCGAGGCCCTGCTCCTGCTGCTCGATCCGAAGAGCCGGGTGGTGAACGGGGTGACCATCCCGGAGGGGATGATCACCTTGGCGATCTACGACGAGCTGGCCAAGGCGACGAAGATTCCGGTCGCCGAGTTCAAGGCCGCGGCGAAGGACCCGGTGAAGCTGGGGGTGCCGGCCTTCTGGTTCAACCGGGGCGACGGCAAGAAGGGGCCGAAGAGCCTGGAGGGCTTCTTGTTCCCGGCGACGTACGAGCTTCCGCCGAAGGCGACGGCCGCGGATATCCTGTCGCTGATGGTGGACAAGTTCCTCGAGGTGACCGAGCAGATCAAGTTCGTCGACACCGTCCAGGAGAAACGGGGCATCTCCCCGTACGAAGCCTTGATCGCCGCCTCCATCGCGCAGGCCGAGTCGGTCAACCACGTCGACTTCCCGAAGGTGTCCCGGGTGATCTACAACCGGGTGTACACGGACAAGTACCACTGCAGGTGCCTGGAGATCGACAGTGCGATCAACTACTGGTTGCGGTTGCAGGGCAAGGACCCGAAGGACTCCGACGTCCTCAAGGCCAGCGAACTCAACGATCCGAAGAACCCGTACCGCACCCATGGTGCCAACGGCCTGACCATCACGCCGATCAGCAACCCGGGTGAGGACGCGCTCAAGGGCGCGATGGACCCGCCGGTGGGCGACTGGATCTACTTCATGACCGTCGACAAGAAGGGCACGATGGGCTACGGCTCCAACGATGCCGACTTCCGGAACCTGCAGCGACAGATGTGCCGCAACGGCGTGCTCAGCGGCGAGAACTGTTAGTGCGGGCCGCCGTGGTCGGTGCGCCGATCGCGCACTCTCTTTCTCCGGTGATCCACAACGCCGGGTACGCCGCCGCCGGGCTGACCGGGTGGTCGTACACCCGGATCGAGTGCGGGGCGGCGGAGCTGCCGGATCTGGTCGCCGGCCTGGGCCCGGAGTGGGCCGGACTGTCGGTGACCATGCCGGGTAAGGAGGCGGCGCTCGCCGTGGCCGACGCCGCGTCGCCGGTCGCCGTCGCCGTCGGCGCGGCGAACACGTTGGTACGCCGTACGGACGGCACGTGGTACGCGGACAACACCGACGTCGGGGGCATGGTGGACGTGCTCACCGAGGCCGGGGTGGTGGCCGGCGCGGCGGTGACCGTGCTCGGCGCGGGTGGAACGGCCCGCGCCGCCCTCGCCGCCGCCGCGCGGTTGGCCTGTTCGTCGGTCATCGTGGTGGCCCGTCGGGCCGGGGCGGTCGACGAGTTGCGGCCGGTGGCGGCGGCGCTGGGCGTCGGCCTGACCGCCGGCCGTTGGGCCGATGCGCACCGGCACGTCCCGGCCGCCGACGTGGTCGTGTCCACCGTGCCGAAGGGGGTCGCCGATCCGCTGGCCGGCGGTGCGACCTGGCGGCCTGGCGCGGTGTTCTTCGACGCGCTCTACGACCCGTGGCCGACGCCGATGGCGGCGTCCGCCCGCGCGGCCGGTCTGCGGGTGGTGTCCGGACTGGACCTGCTGCTGGCGCAGGCGGTGGGTCAGTTCGAGCAGTTCACCGGCGTCACCGCCCCGTTCACGGCGATGCGGGAAGCTCTGGTGGCGGCCCGCCGCTGACAATTGTGGCGGACCGGCGACGCAATCGCTGGAATTCCGTCGGCCGTGCCGCGATCCGAATTCAGACAGACTTCGGGCGCTGTTCAGGTAGGCGAAGAATTGATGCCGATGGCCCTCGAAATCGACTTGAGTCCATCCTAGCGGTCGGTGCTCCGGCGCGCTGCCCCGTCTCGGCGTCGTGGTGAACTCTCTTCGACGGTGGTCGGCATCCAGGGCCGGACCAGGCACGTCATCCCTGGTAGAGGCACGTATGGAACTCCTTAGGAACCCGCTCGGAATCATCTGAAATTGCGGAGAGGGTGACCGGTCTGCCCTAGCTGCGACGTATAGGCGTCACTTTATAGACGATTAATCGGGTAGTCCAACTGCTTATCACGCAACGCAAAGTAATGATTGACGCGCAGCAAGTATCTCTCCTACGGTTCGATCACTGTCGTTTTCGGACTTGGAGGTCCGTAGGTGAGTCATGCCTTTTTCCGACGTGGAACACGTACCACTCGACGATTAGCGGTCGCCGCTTCGCTGGCCTTGGTGGCCGGTACGCTGCCGACCCTGACCGGGCCGGCGGTCGCGGCCCCGGTCGCCGCACCAGCGCCGGCGTCCGGTCCCGACACCAGTTGCGCCGACCAGCAGCCCGACGAGGCCGCCGCGGTGGACGCCGCTCGCCGGTGTGCCAAGCGGGTGGAGAACCTCGCTGCCCGCAGCGAGACGCAGGATGTCTTCGTCAACCCCGACGGCACGTCGACCGCCCAGGTCTATGCCGGCCCGATCCGGATGCGGGACGCCGGGGGTCAGCTCGTTCCGATCGACCTCACCATGCGTGCGGAGGCGGATGGTTCGGTCGCACCGGTCGCTCACCCCAACGGTCTCAAGGTCTCCGGCGCGGTGGGCGCGGGTGAGCACGACCTGCTGAGCGTCGGGGTCGGCGCGCACCGGGCCGCGATCGGGTGGACCGGCGCGCTGCCGAAGCCGGTGCTGGCCGCCAACCGCGCGACGTACCCGGAGGTTCGGCCGGGTGTCGACCTCGTGGTCGAGGCCAGCCGTACCGGCGTGCGGCAGTACCTGCTGGTCAAGAACCGCGCCGCCGCCGCCCAGGTGGCGTCGGTGCGGCTGCCGGTGCGGGCGAAGGGCCTGGTCACCAGCGGCGACGGCGCCGGCGGTCTGCGCTTCGCCGATGACAAGGGCCGCATCGTGGCCACCTCGGCCACCCCCGAGATGTGGGACTCGTCCGTCGACCCGGCCACCGGCGGCCCGAAGCGGCTGGTCAAGATCGCCGCCAAGCAGACGGCGCGGGCCGGCGCGATGGACCTGGCGCTCACCCCCGACCAGGCGTTCCTCGCGGACCCCTCGACGGTGTACCCGGTCATCGTGGATCCGTCGATCAATCCGGTCTCGCCCACCTTCGCGACCTACGTGAAGTCCGACGACACGGTTGGCCGGTCCGGGGCCAACGACATCCAGATCGGTAAGGCGTCGGGGGAGAACCCCGGCGTCGCCCGAGGTTTCGTCCACTGGGGCACGACGGCGCTGCGCGGCAAGCAGATCACCTCGGCGACCGTCTACTTCTGGAACTGGTACTCCACGACCTGCTCCGCCAAGTCCTGGCAGATCTGGTCCACCGGGGCCGCCAGTTCCACCACGCGCTGGGCGAGCCAGCCGGCGTGGAACTACCAGGAGGCGACCTCCACCGCCACGAAGGGTCTGAACAGCACCTGTGACGACGGCTGGGTGAGCATCACCGGCACCAGCTTCTTCCAGCGGGCCGCCACGGCCAACCAGGCCACCGCCTACATGGGGATCCGGGCCACCAGCGAGACCGACCCGGACAGCTGGAAGCAGTTCCGGTCCGACGACGCGGACATCCAGAGCCAGGTCCCGTACGCGGTCGTGAACTACAACAGCTACCCCAACGCGCTTGACCCGACGAAGCTGCAACCGGGCGACGCGAGCGAGACCGAGACGCGGACGCCGACCATGAAGGGTGTCTTCAGCGACCCGGACGGCGGCAGCGGCCGGGTCGACTTCGAGATCTACGACCGCAGCGGGGCGACGCTCGAGGTCTCCGGTTCCGGTGGCAGCGTCACGAACGGCAGCGAGTCGAGCTGGACGGTGCCGTCCGGTGAACTCGTCGCCAACACCACGTACAAGTGGCGGGCTCGCGGCCACGACGGCAGTGTCGCCGGGCCGTGGTCGGGCTGGCGGTTCATGACCACCTCGGACGGCTCGCCCACCGGTGAGCAGGGCCGGTTCTCCTTCCAGGACCAGGACCTGACCGACCGGTTGCAGCTCAGGGTGAACGTCGCAAACGGCAACCTGCTGCTCAAGGGCACCGACTTCAACATCCGTGGCACCGGCACCGACCTGACCGTCGACCGGTACTACAACTCCCGCTGGACCGGCACCTCGACCCTGGGTAAGGGCTGGGTGCTCGGCACCGGGCAGGACGTGAAGCTGACGTACTCCAAGACCGACCACGCCACCGCCGACATCACCTACCAGGCACCCACCGGTTTCAAGGCGAGGTTCGTCAACGACGGCACCAACTCCTGGCGGACCCCGCCGAGCCTGGACGCCAAGCTGACCCGCAACACCACCACCGGCGAGCTGCGGTTGAAGTTCGACAAGAGCGAGGGCAGTTTCTACTTCGCCGACTCGACCGGCCGGCTGCTGCGCAACGTCGACAAGAACGACAACAAGATCACCTTTGGGTACGACGGTGCGGGTAACGCCACCACCATCACCGACACCCAGGGCCGGGTGGTAGCCCTCGCCTACACCTCGGGCCGGTTGACCTCGGTGACCGACTCCACCAATCGGGTGACCAGCTACGGCTACAACTCAGACCAGAACCTGACCACCGTAACCGACTCCGCCGGTGGGGTGACGCGCTACGACTACACCGGTGACCAGGTCACAAAGATCACGACTCCCGAGGGGCGGATCACCAATCTGGGCTACGAGCCGGACACTTCCCGGATGCTCGACTATTTCGAGCAGACCAACCCGGGTGGCAACCCCACCGAGGCCCGCTGGCTGTTCACCTACTCGGCCGGCAAGACCGAGGTGACTGACCCCAACGGGTTTGTCACCCCGGCGACCACCGACGGCATCACCACGCACACGTACGAGACCCGGGACCGGGTCACCAAGGTCAAGGACGCCCTCGCCCACGAGCGATCCAAGAAGTACAACGCCAACGACAACATCGAGACCCTGACCGACTCGCTGACCAACACCACGACCATGGGTTGGGACCCGAACACCAACAACATGACTTCGGTCGGCATCGCCACCGGCGCGAAGTCCACCATGGACTACAACAGCACTAGCCACCCGAACTCGGTCAGCGGTGGCACCGATCCGGAGGGCAACAAGACGGCCTACTCCTACGACGCGGCTGGCAACAAGACGGGCTCGGAGAGCGACCAGTACCCAGGCCAGAAGATTGACGAGGCGGAGTACAACTCCAACGGCACGATGAAGTGGCGCGAGGACGGCAAGGACGTCCGGACCAACTTCAGCTACGACGCCAAGGGCAATCTGACCCTGGTGGACAACCCCGGCCCGCTGGGGGACGTCACCATCCTGCCGGACGCGCTGTCGCGCATGCTCGAGAACACCGACGGCAAGGGCCAGAAGACGCAGTACGTCTACGACCAACTGGACCGGGTCGACAAGATCACCTTCAAGGGCGCCGTCGTCGTCGACTACACCTACGACAAGGACGGCAACCTCACCCAGGTGGCCGATCCGACCGGTGTCACGACGTTCGGCTACGACAGGTTCGGCCGCCCCAGCAGCAAGTCCGTGCCCGGGGCGGCGCCGATCGGCTACGAGTACGACCGTAACGGGAACCTGACCAAGTACACCGACGGCGGTGGCTCGGTCACCTACGGCTACAACGCCGCGAACCTGGTGACGTCGCTGCTGGAGCCGGGTGCGTCCACCGCGGTGACCTTCACCTACGACGAGAACAACCGGCGCCGGTTCATGTACCTGCCGACGTCACCACGGATCACCGTGGAGATGAAGTACGACAAGTCGGGTCGGCAGACGTCGATCACGGCGACCAACGACAGCACGTCGGCCAAGCTGTCCTCCTTCACCTACGACTACAGCAAGACGGTCAACGGGGTCACGACCGATACCGCCCAGCGGCAGAAGGTCACCGATCTGTCCGGAACGACGACGTACACCTACGACAAGCTGAACCGTCTGTCGGGTGCGTCGGGTGCGCTGTCGCGCAGCTACGACTACGACGAGAACTTCAACCGCACTTCCAAGACGGAGAGCGGCACCACCACGTCGTACAGCTACAACGACGCCCACCAGTTGACGTCGGCGGGCTCGACGACGTACTCGTACGACGCCAACGGCAACACCACCAGCTCGTCGTCGGGCTGGGCGTTCTCCTACAACACGGTGAACAACCAGACCACCTCGATCACCAAGCCCGGCGGGACGGCGTTGACTCCGCTGACCTACGGCGGCGCGGATCAGACCCAGCGGCGGGCCGCGGGCTCGACCACGTACGTCAACTCGGCCCTGGGTATGGCCTCGGCGAAGGGCGCGGCGGGCTCCGGTACCACGGTGACCGCGAACTCGACGGACCCCGCGCCGGGGACCACCGACTACTACACCCGGGACAACACCGGCTCGCTGATCGGTTTGCGGGCCAACGGGGTGCGGTACTACTACCTCGTCGATGGCCTCGGCTCGGTGGTGGGTCTGGTGAACGGAAGCGCTGCGAAGGTCAACTCCTACAGCTACGACCCGTACGGCATCCAGCTGTCCGCGTCGCAGCAGGTGTCGAACCCCTGGCGGTACGCGTCCGGTCACCTCGACGGCGCGACCGGTCTCACCAAGTTCGGTGCGCGCTACTACGACCCGGGCCTGGGTCGGTTCACCCAGCGCGACCCGTCCGGCAAGGACCTGCCGTACAACTACGCGGGTGGCAACCCGGTCAACTTCACCGATCCCACCGGCCACAACCTCGCTGATCTCATCGGTGATTTCGGTTGGTACGGGGATCTCGGCGAGGCCGCGGTCAACTTCTCGAACGGCGACGGAGATGCACTCGAAGGCCAGGCGCAGTCGCTTTTCGCCTCGCTCGTGGTCGAGGTCTCGTGCAACTTCGTCCTGGGCTTGGCGGCTCCCGCGACTGCCGGGTTCTCGATGGTTCTCGGCCAGTTGGGCTGCATGGCGCTCGCCGGGGAGGTAGGGGAGCAGTTCGAGTAGACGCGTTCGCGCTCGGTTCACCGAACCGGTGGGCTGGCTCAGTGTGAACCATAATTAGGTGGTCCGGCTCGGCGGAGGACCCGCCGAGCCGGCCACTGCGCAATATCTAGAAAGGATGTCAGGAGATGCAGCCGAGTCGGCAGAACGAGGGTCCCTACCGCAAGGGAACGATGCGCGCGCTTGGCGCGACGACCGCCGTGCTGAGCGTGGTTCTCATTGGGTGGGGCATCTTCGAGGCTGCCACCGGGGGCAGAAACGGGGTGCGGATGATTGTCATCGGTGCCATCTGCGCCGCTATCGCCGCGATCGGCATCCCGCTCGGCATCCGGCGCGGCCGGCTCTGACGAGCCCCTAGTTTGTTGAACAATCGGCCGGGGTACCCGTTCACATCCCAACATCAGGAGGTCTCCAGTGTCCGAAGAGTACCGTCAGGACGTGGCCGAAGCGGTGGGTCGGATGGGATCAGCTATCGGAGCCACGAAGGAACTTCGTGACGTCGAGTCGCACCTTGGGCCGGACGAGAGGGTCATCGCGCTCGTCGCGGGGAACCACGGTCCGGGCAATGGTCTGTTGGTGCTCACTCAGGCACGTCTGTTCTTCCTGTTCGAGGGCATCATCCGCGAATCCTTTCTCGAGGTGCCCATCGCTGAGGTTGCCGGCGTCGAGTGGCAGACCGGGATCAATCTCGGCACGATCACCATTCACGCGGGAAGTGCGATCGAGGTGTCCGGGGTCGATAAGGACGGCGGGGAAGTACTGGTCGCCGCGTTGAAGGAGACCCGGGCGACGTACAGCGCCCGATGACCTCACCCCGTGTGACGACCGTCGGGCTGCCGGCGGTCGTTACGCTGTCCCGGCCGGACGCTGCTCTTGGAGATTCGTCAGCCGCTGCTAATTCTGACCATGCGTTGACGCCATTATTGGCGAGCGCGCGCTGCCTCCAAATCCGAGCAACGGCCGCACGACGACGCCAGTGGCGCACTATCCATCCTGTCCACCCGACTAGCAGGTCGATCGGCCGGGTCAAGGTGAGGCACCGGCTGGCATGGTCGGAGAGCTTCGATGATCTCGCGAAGGGTCCTGCTGAGCGCCGGGCCGGGAGGTGCGCGAACGCCCGACGTGACCTGGGCCGATTCGCCGAGGAGGCGCGGCGGACAGTTCGTTCCGCGTGGATCCTTAGCTGAGGGTTAAGACGCGCTTACGGAAAACTGTCCTACCGACGGCGTGCCCTGGTCATCGATACGCTGCTCACGGTTATCGCAGCAGACACAGGGAGTTCTCCTTGACCAGGCACGGACTACACCGCATCACCCGGTTCCGCAACGGCCCCCGGCGCAAGGCGATCGCCATCGGCGTCGTCGGTGGCTCGGTGGTGGCCGGCATCGTGGCGACCATGATGCCCCTGTTGGCCAGCGACGACCTGTCGATCCGCGCGGTGGCGGACACCACCGCGACGATCGTCTCGCAGGACGGTGACAACTCCACCAAGGGGACCCTGGCGACCTGCCCGGCGCGCTGCGACGGCAACCCGCGCGGCGGCCGGGAGGCGGTCGTCGAGTTCGCGGTGACCACGCTTCCCGCCGCCGCCGTCAACGTCCGGGCGACCCTGCGCATGCACGCCTGGCAGCAGTTCGCCGCCACGGTGACCGCGCACGCCTCGTCGGTGAGCGCCCGCGAGGCGCGACCGGCCCCGGCGAAGGCGGGAACCGTGTTGGACTCGGTGACCGGTGTCGCCAAGGGCGTCAACGAGTGGGACGTCTCCAAGCTGGTCACCGGAAACGGCACGTGGACGGTGTCGTTGGCCCAGACCGGCCTGGAGACCCGCGTCTACTGGGCGTCGGTCGAGAACCGCAGCGCCGACCTGCGGCCCAGCCTGGTGATCAGCTACGACCTGGGTAGCGGGCCGACGTCGGCGCCGACCACCCGACCCGCGCCGACGCCCACGGTCGCGCCGACCACCGCCGCGCCCCGGCCCACGCCGACGGTCGCGCCGACCCGTACGCCGACCCCGACCCAGAGCCCCACCCTCCCGTCCGGCAAGTGCGGCCAGGTGTCCGACACGCTGGTGCCCTCCTGCGGCGCCTGGTGGGGGATGTACTCACCCGCCAACGCCGGCAGCGGCTGGGACCACGGCAAGGCGATCACCGACGTGGAGGCCCAGGTCGGGCGCAAGTTCGACATCGTGCACCGCTACCACGACTTCTCCAACGCCGGCAGCAACGGCGCGTTCCCGGACGCCTACGAGCAGGACCAGATGCGCCAGGGCCGGCTGATGTTCTTCGCCTGGGAGTCGCGCGACTTCTCCGCCGGTACGACGCTGAAGTGGTCCGACGTCTACAGCGGCCGGCAGGACGCCACCATCGACGCGGTCGCCGGTCGCATCCGGGCCGCCAAGGTGCCGGTGTTCATGGGCTTCGACCACGAGCCGGAGGACGAGCCGGGCAAGGGTAGCGACGCTGACTTCGTCCGCGCCTGGAAGTACGTGTACGAGCGGTTCGCCAAGGCGGGCGCGGACAACGCCGTCTGGGTGTGGACGATGATGGGCTGGTCCGGGCACTACTCGCGGTACGCCGGCCTCTACCCCGGCGACCGGTACGTCGACTGGGTCGCCTACGACCCGTACAACTTCCACGTCTGCAACGGCAGCACCGTGTGGAAGAGCCCGAGTACGACGATCGGCGGCTTCTACGACTGGCTCGACCAGAACGGCATCGGTGCGGGCAAGCCCCGGATGCTCGCCGAGTTCGGCACGAACTTCGACGCCAAGGACCCGGGCGCGAAGCAGCGCTGGTTCCAGGAGTTCCCGGCGGCCCTGAAGGCGCACCCGAAGATCAAGGCCGCCATCTACTTCAATTCGCCGGGCATGACCTCCCGCACGGCGACCTGTGACATGACGATGAACCACGACGCCTCCGCCGTGGCCGGGTTCACCCAGGCCGGCAAGGACGCGTACCTGCGGCAGCCCACCGGAGGGAGCCGCTGACACGTGTGACGACATTGTGAACACAGCCGCCGTTCATCGGAGATTCACCAGCTGATCTTCCGGCGTTCTGTCGGCTAGCAGATTCACGCACCGCCCAATCGGCGGATGCGCCTACCAGGCTGGGCGAGGCACGCTACCTCGGGTTCTCATCCATCTTGGAGGCGTAGCGTGCCCACACTCTCGCACTCATGGCGTTTGTTCGGACGACGTCGTACCCGGGCGGGGGTGATCGCGCTTGCGGTCCTCGCCGCGGTGCTCAGCGCCCCCACGGCCTCCTCGGCGGCGGTGGTGCCGGTCCCCGGGACCGCGACCCTGGTGTCGGCGAATCCCACCGACCTCACCCCGCACGCCCGCGACGGTGAGACCCGCGCCTTCGCGCAGGTCGGCAACACCGTGTTCGTCGGCGGCAGCTTCACCCAGCTCCGGCAGACCGCCACGTCCGCGTGGGTCACCCAGCGGTACCTCTTCGCGTACGACCGCACCACGGGCGCGATGTCCACCAGCTTCCTGCCGGTGCTCGACGGCGCGGTCAACACGCTGCTGGCGGGGCCCGGTGGCACGCTGATCGTCGGCGGCGCCTTCAAGAACGTCAACGGGGTCTCCCGCAAGAACCTGGTCGCGTTGAACCCGAGCACCGGCGCGATCATCGACAGTTGGGTGGGCCGCTCCGACGGCGGCACCGTCCGGGATCTGGCGCTGTCGGGCAACTGGCTCTACGTGGCCGGCGCGTTCAACTGGCTCAACGGCACCGCGCACGCCGGTCTCGGCCGGCTGAACGCGACCACCGGGGCGATCGACCCGACCTTCTCCATCGACGCCACGGTCGGACGGCACGGCACCACCTCGTACGTGTGGACCATCGACGTCACTCCGGACGGCAACACCCTTGGCGTCGGCGGCAACTTCACGCTCCTCAACGACCTGCCGCGTAACCAGATCGCGCTCGTCGACGTGTCCGGCACCCCGGCGGTGCTGGACTGGAGCAGCGAGAAGTACGTCGCGCCGTGCGCCGCCCCGACGACGTTCGTGCACTACGTGCAGGACCTCAAGTTCGGCGAGGACGGCACCTGGTTCGTGGTCGGCAGCAACGGCGGCGCCGGCTGGCCGAGCGCGTACTGCGACGCGCTGGTCCGGTTCGAGACCGCAGCCCGGGGCACCGGCCAGGTGGGCACCTGGATCGACTTCACCGGCAACGACACCATCACCTCGGTCGAGGTGGCCGACAACGTCATCTACCTGGGCGGTCACTTCCGCTGGTTGAACAACCCGAACGCCAGCGACAACGCCGGCCCGGGCGCGATCGACCGACTCGGTATCGGCGCGGTCACCCCGGCCACGGGTCTGCCGGTGAACTGGAACCCGCGGCGCAGCGGCAGCGCCTCGATGCCGTCCGGCACCACCGCCTGGGGTTCGGCGGTGCCGGTGCTCTGGCGCGGCTCCGACGGTCTCTACTTCGGCCACAACTCCGACGGCATGGGCGAGGAGTACCACGGGCGGCTCGGCATGTTCCCGCTCGCCGGCGGTCGCACCTTCACGGCGAAGAACCCGCCGAGTGGCAGCAGCGGCAACCTCTACCTGGGCACCGGCGCGGGCGAGGTGTCGAAGGTGCCGTTCGACGGCGTGACGCTGGGTACCCCCACCACCGTCAGCCAGCCGGCCTACACCGCGTCCGGCGCGACCTGGCGGGTGGACGACCGGATCTACTGGTCGCACACGGTGGCGGGTACGCCCACCGGCAGCCGGATCGACGTCTCGCTGTTCAACGGTGGCGCGATCGGCTCGTCGTGGGAGGCGTCCGGCTACAACGACTGGTTCAACCCGGCGAGTCTCACCGGCGCCTTCTACCTCGACGGTCGGCTCTACTACACCCGTACCGGCGCCAACAGCCTCTACTACCGCTACTTCGAGATCGACGGAAACTACCTCGGCGCGACCGAGTTCGCGCTGCCGACGAGCGGTGTCACCTGGTCGAGCGTGCGTGGCATGGCCTGGGTGGACGGTCGGATCGTCTACGGTGCCACAGACGGCGGGTTGCGCAGCGTCCCGTTCGACCCGACGGCCGCGCCGACCGCGGTGGTCAACGGCACCGCGACGACGCTCATCGCCGCAGCGACGCCCGAGTTGTCGTGGTCTATCCCCTCAATGTTCTTCTCCGTGCAGTGATGGTCAACCGTTCGTAACGGAGGATCGGTAGATTGTTCACGTCGGGTCGGCGGCGGTACCACCGCCGCCGGCCCCGCGATGTGGGGAGGGGTCGTTGGTCGGCGGCGCTGGATTCCGTGCGAAACGCGCGGTCCACCTGGTCTTCGCGCTCAAACGTGCCTGGTACGGGTTGCGCTATCGGCGGCTGACCCTCGGCCGGGACGTGCAGATCCGCGGCCGGATCCGGCTGCGTCGGGGCGTACGGGTCACCATCGGCGACCGCACCCGCATCAACAAGCTGGTCCGCTTCGCCGGCCCCGGCGAGGTACGCGTCGGCGCCGACTGTCTGCTCAACGCCACCTGGATCGGCACCTGGACGTCGGTGACGGTCGGCGACAGGTGCCTGTTGTCCGACTGCGAGCTGCTCGACAACGACTTCCACAACCTGCCGCCCGACCAACGGCACGCGCCGCCCGGCCCGGCCACCCGCGCGCCGATCGTGCTGGAGGACAACGTCTGGGTCGGCGCGCACGCCCTGGTGCTCAAGGGGGTCCGGGTCGGCCGGGACAGCGTCGTGGGCGCGGCCTCGGTGGTGCGTACCGACGTGCCGCCGGGCGTCGTCGTCGTGGGCAATCCTCAACAGACGGTGAAGAAGTTCCATGACTGATGCGACGCCCGCTCCCTGGCCACCCGACTCGTCGAGCTCCGGCGGCACCCGGGTGGTGACGCTCTCCGACCTGGTGCGGGTGCCGATGCACCGGCTGCGGCTGGTGGTCGCGGTCGCCCTGGTCGGCCTGCTCGCCGCCCTCGGTTACGTGCTGCTGGTCCCGGCGGCGGTGACCGCCCGCGCGGTCGTGGCGGTCCGGCCAGTTGTCACCGACGCCTTCACGCCCAGCGGCGCGGGCGCCGACCGCGCCGTCAACATGAACGTGGAGAGCGGCCTCGCCACCGGCACCGAGGTGGTTCAGCGGCTCGCCGACGCCGTCGGTGGCGAGCCGCGTGACGTCCGCAACGCCCTGGAGGTCGAGGTGCCGACCGGCGGGCAGATCCTGCGCTTCACCTACCAGACGCACGACGCGCAGCGGGCGGTGCAGGGCGCCAACCTCGCCGCGCGGTCCTACCTCGACGTGCGGCGGACCATGTACGAGCAGCAGCGCGCCGAGATGCTGCGCTCCTACGACGCGAGCATCGCCAAGGTCGTCGCCCAGCAGACGGCGGTGCAGAAGCGCGCGAGCGGCGCCAAGGGCACCGCCGCCGGCGACGCCGCGCTGGCCGAGCTGTCCGGCATCAACAATCAGCTCACCCAGCTCAACACGGCCCGCACCGAGATCGCCGCGGTCGACGTCAACCCCGGCTGGGTCACCCAGACCGCCGAGCGGGCGCTGGTGACCTCCGCCGGGCACCGGCCGCTCTACCTGGTCGCCGGCCTGCTCGGCGGCGCGCTGATCGGCGTCGTGCTGGCGTACGCGTGGGAGTCGGCGGACCGGCGGGTCCGCTCGGTCACCGACGGCCGGGACGCCACCGGCCTGCCGCTGCTCGGCACGGTACGTCGACCGCCCTGGCGGGGCAGTCCACGGGCGGTCGACGCGGACATCCGCTACGTGGCGATGGCGGTCGCCGAGCGGGTGCGCCAGCCGGCCCGGGTCGCGCTGGTCACCTCCCGCGAGGACGTCACGGCGCTCACCGCCGGACTGGCCGTGGCGCTCGCCGCCGATGGTCGGGAGGTCTTCGTCGCCGACGACAGCGGCCGCGTCGAGCGCCTGCGTGCCGCCGTCCTCGCCGACCGGGGTCGGCTGCCCCTCGACCCGTCCCGCCCGCTGGTGCCCAAGCCGCGTCCGGCCGGCACGCCGACGGCGGGCGGTGTTCCCGCCGATACGCCGGCGACTCGGCGGCCGTCCCCGCACCCGCCCGGCAGCCGCCCGTCCACCGACCCGGACGCGACGCTCACCCTGCCCCGGGTGGCGTCCGCCCGGACCGACAACGGCCGTCCGGCGTCGGCGGACGAGGTGACCGTGGGGGTGGGCAGCGTCCGCTTCGGCACCTGGCGGCAGGGCGCCGACCACGGTCTGGTGCTGTTCAACGCGCCACCGGCCGAGTCCGACGAGCGCGGCGTCGCGGTCGCCCGACAGGGCAGCGCGGTGGTGGTCATCGAGCGGGACCGTAGCCGCCAGAGCGACCTGCGGCGGCTCGTGGAGCGGCTGCGCGCCGCCGGGGTCACCCCGCTGGGCTTCGTCCTCACCCGCAACGGCCGGGCCTGATCGGTGTCGGTCACCCGCGCCCCGGCGACCGAGCCGCCACCCGGTGACACACCGGCCGCCGTCGCAGTGACGCCGCCGACACCGCCCCCCGCGCGGCTGCCCCTCTGGCCCCTGGCGTTGATGTTCGGCCTCGTGCCGCTCTGGTGGGCGCTCGGCGCGTTCTACCTGGGCTGGTCCCTGCTGGGCGCGCTGCTGCTGGCGGTGCTGCTCACCCGGGGGCGGGTGCCGCTGCCCCCGGTGGCCGGCATCTGGCTGCTGTTCCTGGCGATCGTGGTCGTCAGCGCCACCCAACTGTCCTCACCGGCGTCGCTGCTGACGTTCGCCCTGCGCCTCGCCTTCTACCTGACCGCGCTGGTGGTCGGCGTCTACGTCTACGCCGCCGCCCGGGAACGTGCCGACCTGGTGGCGGTGCTCACCCCGCTCTGCGCGTTCTGGTTCGCGCTGGTGGTGCTGGGCTGGCTCGGGGTGCTCGTGCCCCGGTTCGCGCTGGCCACCCCGATGGAGGTGCTGCTGCCCGCCGGCGTCGCCCGTACGCCGTTCATCCAGGACATGGTGCACCTGACCACCGCGGAGTACAGCCCGCGCTCGCTCAACCCGATCTACCGGCCCGCCGCGCCGTTCGCCTACACCAACAACTACGGCAGCGCGTACGCGATGACGTTGCCCTGCGTGGTGGCGTACACCATGTTGCGCCGTCGCGGGCTGCTGCGGTGGGCGCTGCTGGCGTCGCTGCCGCTGTCGCTGGCCCCCGCGTTCCTCACCCTGAACCGGGCGATGTTCCTGAGCCTCGGCGCGGGGCTCGCCGTGCTTGGAGTGCGGGCCAGCCTGCGGGGCAACGTCCGCGTCGCCGCGTCCATCGTCGGCGTGGTCGTGACCGGAGCGGTGGCCACGCTCTTCATCCCCATCACCGAGTTGATCAACAATCGGGTCGACTCCAGCGACACCAACACCGACCGGTTGTCGCTCTACACGGAGGTGATCCGCCGCGTGCAGGACTCGCCGTGGCTCGGCTACGGCGCTCCGGTGAACGTGGACACCGTCTCCGCGGACGCGCCGATCGGCACGCAGGGGCAACTGTGGATGGTGCTGTTCAGTCACGGCGTACCGGCGCTGATCTGCTTTCTGGGTTGGTTCGTGGCCGCCGCGGTGGTCTGCGCGCGGGCGACGTCGGCGGCCGGTCAGTGGTTGGCCGTCGTGCCGGTGGTCTGCCTCGTGCAGATCCCGTTCTACGGCATGGCCAACCAGAACCTGACTGTCGCGTTCTTCGCGGTCGGCTTCGCCATGGCGCTCACCGAACGCGAACGCGCGCCCCGCCCGTACCGGTGGCATCCGCCGCTCGTCTCCACCACGGCGGTGCCGGCATGACCGCCGCCACCCGACCGCCGGCCGACGCCGGCCGGGACGGCCCGCCGAGCGCGGTGACGGACGTCGGCGCGGTCGAGACGCGCCGCAGCGCCCGCAGCGGGGTGGCCGGGTTGCTCGGCGCGGCCGTGAGCGGTCTGTTCGGTTTCGTGCTGGCCGTGGTGATCACCCGGGGGTACGGGACGGCCGGCGCGGGTGCGTTCTTCGCTGCGATCGGCGTGGTCACCGTGGCCACCGCGGTCTGCACGCTCGGCGCGGAGACCGGGCTCATGTGGGCGGTGCCCCGTAGGCGTCTCGGCGTCCGGGGTGACGCGGCCCGGGTGCTTCCGGTGGCGCTGATCCCACCGCTGCTGGCCGGCGTCGCCGTCGCCGTCGCGGGAGCGCTGAGCGCCGACGCGCTCGCCCCCGCCTGCTGCGCGGCTCGGGCGACGCGGCCCACGGGTTGCTGACGCTGACCTTCGCCGCCGTGCCGGTGGTGGTGGCGATGACCCTGCTGCTGGCCGCGTTGCGCTGCGTACGGCCCATCCGCGCGTACGTCGGCGTCCAGTTCCTCCTGCTGCCGGTGGCCCGCCCGGCGCTGGTCGGCGCCGCCGCGCTGGCAAGTGGCGGGCTGCTCGCCGGCATGACCGGCTGGCTGGTGCCGGCGGCGCTGGCGTTGCTGGCCTGCCTGGTGCTGGTGGCCGGGCCGCTCGGGTTGGGTCGGGGCGCGGCGCTCCGGCCGACCAGATCCGACTGGTCGACGTTCTGGCGCTTCGCCCTGCCCCGGGCCGCCTCGGCGGCCATCGACGCGGGCAGCATGTGGGTGGGGGTGCTGCTGACGTCGGTGCTGGCCGGACCGGCCGACGCGGGCGTGTTCGGCGCGGTCGGCCGCTACGTGCTGGCCGGGCAGCTCGCCATGCAGGGCCTGCGGGTCGCGGTGTCACCGCAGCTGTCCCGGCTGCTCGGGCGCGGTGAGCGGGCCGCCGCGGCGGCCGTGCACCGGCAGTTGACCATCTGGGGGCTGGTGCTGTCCTGGCCGGTGTACCTGCTGCTGGCGGTGTTCGCGCTCGCGTTCCTGCAGTTGTTCGGCCGGGAGTTCACCGCCGGCGTGCCGGCGATGACGGTGTTGGCGCTGGCGATGTTGGTGAACACCGGTGTGGGCAACGTGCAGAGCCTGCTGCTGATGGGCGGACGCAGCGGCCTGCACCTGGTCTCCACGCTGGCCGGGCTCACCGTGACCGTCTCGCTCGGACTCTGGCTGATCCCCGGTCACGGCGCGACGGGCGCGGCGCTGGCATGGGCCGCCGGCATCGCCACCGAGAACCTCGCCGCCGCCGGCTTCGCCCGGTCGGTGGTCGGCGAACCGCTCGTCGGCAGGGCGACGCTACGCGCCGCGGCGGCCACCGTCGGCGGTGTGGGCGTCGCGGCGGCGATCGGCGTGCTGGCCGGGGGCGCGGCCTGCCCGGCCTGGCGGTGGCGCTCGCCGTGCTGGTGGCCGGCTGCGTCGGCTTGTTGACGTTGCCCCGGGTGCGCGCCGGCATCCGGGTGACCATGAGGCAGATCCGTGGGTCGGACGAGGCGGCCACGGCCGCCGGGCCGGCCCCGGCATCGACGAGAGGTAGGTGAGGGCCGTCGTGGCGTCCATCCGTGACCGGGTCAAGCAGTTGGTGCCGACCCAGGTGACCACCCGGGTGAAGGATTCCCTGGTCGACTACGGGGTGCGCACCAGTGACCGGCGACCCCTGCCGGACTTCTTGATCATCGGCACCAAACGGGGTGGCACCACCTCGCTGTGGAACTACCTCATCCAGCATCCGCTGGTGCCCCGACTCTTCCCCGCGTGGAACACCAAGTCCGCGCATTACTTCGAGGAGCACTGGGGTCGCGGCGAGGCGTGGTACCGCTCGCACTTCCCGACCGAACGGCAGCGCGAGGCCCTCGCTAAGCGGCACGGCGGGCCGGTCCGCGTCGGCGAGGCCGCGCCGCTGTACATGTTCCACCCGCTCGCCGCGCAGCGGGTCGCCGCGCTCATGCCGACCGTGAAGCTGATCGTGCTGCTGCGTGATCCGGTCGAGCGGGCGTACTCGCACTGGAAGGAGCGTCGTACGCACGGCATCGAGCCGCTGGACTTCGCGGACGCGCTGGCCGCCGAGCCGGAGCGTACGGCGGGGGAGCGGGAGCGGCTCATCGCCGAGCCGGAGGCGTTCAGCGAGGCGTACGACTGGTACACGTACCGGGCGCGGGGGCGTTACCTGGAGCACCTGGAGCCGTGGTTGGACCGGTTCGACCCGGCCCAGTTCCTCTTCCTGCCCAGCGAGGACCTCTACCGCGACTCCCGGGCCACCTACCGACGCACGCTCGACTTCCTCGGGCTGCCCGCGTACGACCTGCCGAACTTCAAGGTCTACAACGACCGGCGCTCGGCCCCGCTGGAGCCGGCGGTCCGCGCCGAGCTGACCGACTACTACCGCCCGTACAACGACGCGCTTCGCGAGCGGCTCGGGTTGGACCTCGACTGGGCGGACCGGGCGGCGTGACGACCGGGGTCACCCCGGCCACGGATCCCCGTTCGCGGACGGACGGGCTGGGCTGGGTGAGTCGTGCGGTGTTCCCGGACGACCGGGTCCACCTGACGGTGGGCGGCGCGGTGCCGGCCGGGCAGCGGGCGGTCGCCCGGTACGCCGTGGTGCCGTCGGTGGCACGGGCGCGGTTCCTGGTGCCGCTGGGCGCGCCCCGGGCCGGCGCGGCGTCGCTGCTGGCGTACAACGCGTTGCGGCCGCCGAAGGTGCGGGCGTTCCGGGCGGCGCTCGGTGGGCTGGCCCGACTGGGTGGGGCGGGCCTGGCGCCGTTTCCGACGTTGACCGTGTCGGTGCCGGTGGGGGCGCCCGTGGCCGATCTGGTGCTGACCGAGCGGCTCGCCGCCGCCCTGGGCGGTACGCCCCTGCTGGCGGCGTGCGGCGTCCGGCCACCGGACCCGAACGCGAAGCCCACGCTGCAACTGTTCACCGTCGACGGTCGTCCCCGTGGCTACGCGAAGATCGGCTGGAACGACGCCACCCGTGCCCTGGTGACGGCCGAGGCCGCCGCGCTGCGGGCGCTGCGCGTCGTGGCCGGTGTGCCCGACCATCCGGCGCCGCCCGGGCTGCTCACCGAGACGGCGTGGGCCGGTCAGGCCGTCGCGGTGATCGAGCCGCTGCCGCCGGACGTACGTGGAGTGCCGGCCGACGACCCGCCGCGGATCGCGGCGTTGCTCGCGGTCGCCCGGCGGGGCGGCGAGCCCGGTGTGCCGCGCCCGTTGGCCTCGTCGACCTTCCTGGCTCGACTGGCCGCGCAGGCGGAGCGGGCCGCCGTGGCCGGGTCCGCCGGGGCGCAGGCGGTGGCGGCGGTCGCCGCGCTGGCCCGCCGACACGGTGACACGGCCGTCGAGTTCGGCCACTGGCACGGCGACTGGGTGCCGTGGAACCTGGGCACGCACGACGGCCGCCTGGTCGCCTGGGACTGGGAGCACAGTGGCCCGGACGTGCCGGTCGGCTTCGACCTGGCGCACGACGCGTTCCAGCGGTCGCTGGTGCTGCGTGGCGCGCCGGCCGAGGTGGCCGCCGCGGCCGTGGACGCGTGCCTGGGGCGACACGGTGGGCGGCTCGGCCTCGACGCGGCGCGGTGCGCCCTGGTGGCCGACGCGTACCTGCTGGAGATGTGGCTACGTACGTGGCGGCTGGCCGACGCCGGCGCCGGGTGGAACCCGGCGCTGCATCCCGCACTGTTGGACGTCATCGAGAAACGACATAGCGAGTGAACAGGAGAATTCCCGACGCCGGAGGCGCGTCATAGAGTGACCACATAATGGCAGGTCGTGACGGTGGTCGATGGGCTGTGAGGTCGACAGTGGGCCTGAGCACGCCGAAGGGAGATCGTCGCCTCGTCCGGTCGCGCTATACAACGACCGGAAAACCTGTGATCTGCTTCTGCCTTGCGTGAATCGGAATTCCAAGCGAACTTGTGGGGAGTCGCGTGGACACGAACATCGACGACGAGTCGCCGGTGCTGCTGCTGGTCGGATCCAGCGGCGGTCACCTGGCCCAACTTCTCGCGTTGCGGCCCTGGTACGAACGGTGGCGGCGCTGCTGGGTCACCTTCGACACCCCGGAGGCGGTGTCGCTGCTGACCGGTGAGGACCTGGTGCCGGCGCACCATCCGACCACCCGGAACGTACCGAATCTGCTGCGCAACGCGCGGCTGGCCTGGCGGGTGCTGCGGCGTCGGCGGATCGCCGCCGTGGTCACCACCGGCGCGGGCGTGGCCGTGCCGTTCGTGGTGCTGGCCCGCCTCCGTCGCATCCCGACGGTCTACATCGAGGTGTACGACCGGATCGACACCCCGACGTTGACCGCTCGGCTCTGCCGCCCGTTCCTGTCCGCGATGCTCGTGCAGTGGGACGAGCAGCGTCGGCAGTACCCGGAGGCAACCGTCGTGGGGACGCTGCTGTGAGCGGGGAGACGGGCACCGCCCGCCGCGCCCAGTCGCCCCGCCCCGACGCCGCCGCCGATCCGTCCCGGCTGCCGCGCCAGCGCGACACGACGCCCGTCGAGCGGCCCCTGCTGCTCGTCGCCGTCGGCACCGACAAGCATCCCTTCGACCGGCTCGTGGACTGGCTGGCGCAGTGGCACGCGCAGGCCGGCCCGGTCGGGCTGACGCTGCAGCACGGGCACACGGTCGCGCCGTCCCTGCCCGGCGCGGTGCCCTTCCTCGGCCACGACGCCCTGCAACAGGCGATGGCCGACGCCGACCTGGTGGTGTGTCACGGGGGTCCGGCGACGATTCTGGAGGCCCGCCGGCACGGCCACCTGCCCATCGTGGTGCCCCGGGACCCGTCGCGCGGTGAGCACGTCGACGACCACCAGCAGCTCTTCGCGCGCCGCCTCGGCGCGGCGGGCCTGGTGGTGCTCTGCGAGACCCGCGAGGAACTGCACGACGCGCTCGCCGCCGGACAGGCCGACCCGTCCCGGTACGCGGTGCAGGCCGACCCGGCCGCGCACGAGGCCCGCCGCGCGGCCGTCGCCCGGGTCGGGCAGATCGTGGACGACCTGGTGGCCCGGTCGAGCCGGCACCGACCCCGCTGGCGGACCTGGCCGCGCACCGGCCAGCCGACGAAGGAGACCCGATGACCAGGCAGCCGAGCGTCAGCGTGGTGGTGCCCACCCGGGACCGCCCCGAGCTGCTGCGCGCGGCCCTCGCCGCGATCCTCGCCCAGGAGTACCCGGGCACGATCGAGGCCGTGGTCGTGTTCGACCAGTCCACGCCGGACGAGTCGCTGACCGCCCTGGGCGGTCCGGGCCGGACGGTCCGGGTGATCGCGAACGGGCGGGCGCCCGGACTGGCCGGCGCGCGCAACAGCGGCACCCTCGCCGCCGAGGGCGAGCTGATCGCGTTCTGCGACGACGACGACGAGTGGTTGCCCGGCAAGCTGGCCGCCCAGGTCGAGGCGTTGGCCGCCGACCCGAGCGCGGAGTTCGTCTGCTGCGGCATCCGGGTCAGCTACGACGGGCACACCGTCGACCGGGTGCTCGACAAGGACCGGATCACCCTGGACGACCTCCTGCGGGACCGGATGACGGAGCTGCACCCGTCCACCTTCCTGATCCGGGCGACGGCGCTGCACGACGGCTTCGGCCTGGTCGACGAGGAGATCCCGGGCAGCTACGCGGAGGACTACGAGTTCCTGCTGCGCGCCGCCCGCAGCGCGCCGCTGATCAACCTGCGGACGCCGTCGGTGCTGGTGCGCTGGCACAAGCGGTCGTACTTCGCGCAGCGCTGGGACACCATCTCCGAGGCGTTGCAGTGGCTGCTGCGGCGCTACCCGGAGTTCGCCGGGCAACCGGCCGGCGAGGCCCGGGTCACCGGGCAGATCGCCTTCGCGCGGGCCGCCTCCGGCGACCGGCGCGGGGCCCTGCGCTGGGCCCGGCACACGCTGCGCCGCAATCCTCGCGAGCCACGCGCCTACCTGGCGCTGGCGGTCGCCGGCCGGGTGGTCCGGGCCGACTCGGTGCTGCGCACGCTGCACAAGCGCGGTCGGGGCATCTGATCCGTCGCGCCCTGCGGACGGTCCTCGCCGTCCGCAGGGCGGGACGCGACGGGCAGCGCGACGTGCCCGTCGCGCGCCGTGACAGACTGACCGCTGTGTTGCGCTGGTTGACTGCAGGTGAATCGCACGGTCCCGCCCTCGTCGCGCTGTTGGAGGGGGTGCCGGCCGGCATCGAGGTGGGCACCGCCGAGATCGCGGGCGAGCTGGCCCGTCGCCGGCTGGGCTATGGCCGTGGCGCCCGGATGTCGTTCGAGCAGGACGAGGTCGAGGTGATCGGCGGACTGAGGCATGGCCTCACGCTGGGCAGCCCGGTGGCGATCCGGGTCGGCAACTCCGAGTGGCCCAAGTGGCAGACAGTGATGGCCGCCGACCCGGTCGATCCCGACGAGCTGGCCCGGCAGGCCCGCAACGCGCCGCTGACCCGCCCCCGACCGGGCCACGCCGACCTGGCCGGCATGCAGAAGTACGGCCACACCGACGCGCGCCCGATCCTGGAGCGCGCCAGCGCCCGGGAGACGGCCGCCCGGGTGGCCGTCGGCACGGTCGCCAAGGCGTTGATCCGGCAGGCACTCGGCATCGAGATCGTCTCGCACGTGGTCGAGTTGGGTCCGGTGGCCGCGAAGCCCGGGCTGCGTCCGACCCCGCAGGACGCCGACCGCATCGACGCCGACCCGCTGCGCTGCCTCGACCCGGACGCCAGCGCCCTGATGGTCGCCGAGGTCGACGCCGCGAAGAAGGCCGCCGACACGCTCGGCGGCGTGGTGGAGGTGCTGGCGTACGGGGTGCCGCCGGGCCTGGGCAGTCACGTGCAGTGGGACCGCAAGCTCGACGCCCGACTGGCCACCGCGCTGATGTCCATCCAGGCGATCAAGGGCGTCGAGATCGGCGACGGGTGGCAGCAGGCACGCTCCCGTGGCTCCGAGGCGCACGACGAGATCATCCCGTCGGCCACCGGCGTCCGCCGCGTCACCGACCGGGCCGGAGGGCTGGAGGGTGGCATCACCACCGGTGAGCCGCTGCGGGTGCGCGCCGCCATGAAGCCGATCTCGTCGCTCAACCGGGCGCTGGCCACCGTGGATGTCGTCACCGGCGAGCCGGCGACCGCCATCAACCAGCGCTCCGACGTCTGCGCCGTGCCCGCCGCCGCGATCGTCGCCGAGGCGATGGTGGCCCTCGTGCTGGCCGAGGCGGCCACCGAGAAGTTCGGTGGCGACTCGGTCGTCGAGATCCGCCGCAACGTGGCCGGCTACCTCGACGCGCTGGTCATCCGCTGATGGCGCCGGTCGTCGTCCTGGTCGGGGTGCCCGGCTGTGGCAAGACCACCGTGGGGCAGGCGCTCGCCGCCTCCCTCGGCGTGGAGTTCCGGGACACCGACGCCGACATCGAACAGATGGCCGGCAAGAGCATCCCGGAGATCTTCATCGACGAGGGCGAGGAGCACTTCCGGGCCCTGGAGAGGGCGGCCGTGGCGGCGGCGCTGGCGTCCGGCACGGGTGTGCTCGCCCTGGGTGGCGGCGCCGTCCTGGCCGAGGAGAACCGGGCCGCCCTGGTGGGGCATCGGGTCGTCCACCTGTCGGTGGAACTGCCCGACGCGGTGAAGCGGGTGGGGCTCGGCGCGGGCCGACCGCTGCTGGCGATCAACCCGCGAGCCACCCTCAAGCACCTCATGGACCAGCGCAAGCCGCTGTACGCCGAGGTGGCGACCGACACGGTGGTCACCGACGGCCGCACCCCGGCGGCCGTCGTCGCCGAGGTCGCCGCCCTGCTGCCGCGCTGACGCCGCCCGAGCCGCCCCCGCCCTGCCCACGCCCCCGCCCCTCCGCGCGATCTTGCAGTTGCTGCGCCGACGTACCGGGGCATTTCCGGTGACTCGACAACCACAACCGCAAGATCGGCGCGTTGTCAGGCTCGGGCGACCAGGTCGAGGACGTCGGTCAGCGCCTTCGGCTCGCTGAGCATCGGCCAGTGCCCGGTGGGCAGCTCGTACAGCGGGCCGTCGGTCAGGCCGGTGAAGAACGGGTGCCGTTGGGCGATCATCTCGCGCACCACGGTGAGCGGGAAGGTGCTCGCGACCAACGCGGTCGGCACCGGGCGGCCACCCGTGCGGCGTACCGGATCGGTCGCCGTCCGCAGCGGCTGTGCGGTGGAGCGCTCACGCAGGAGGGACAGCGTCGACTCGTCCAGGCCGGCCAGGTTCGACGGGTCGGCCGCCGGGTCCCAGGCCGGCGGCGGCAGCAGGTCACCG
Source organism: Micromonospora sp. CA-246542 (assembly GCF_050942905.1). NCBI lineage: Bacteria > Bacillati > Actinomycetota > Actinomycetes > Micromonosporales > Micromonosporaceae > Micromonospora > Micromonospora sp. CA-246542. Next base: position 2,665,282 of record NZ_CP192040.1, read on the forward strand.
TCGCCGATCACAGCGCGCAGCCGTTGCTGTTCCTCCGGCGGCACGGTGTCGAACTGTGCGGTGCCGTCCGGCAACGGTCCACTCTCCACGTAGATCACCCGGGCGATCCGGTCCGGGATCCGGTCCGCCGCCTGGGCGACCGGCATGCCGCCGCCGGAGTGCCCCACCAGCAGGACGTCGTGCAGGTCTTCGACCTCGATCAGCCGGACGATGTCGGTGGTGTGCGTCTCCAGGCTCACCTGCGGGCCGGCCAAATGGGCTCGCTCGGCCAAGCCGGTGAGCGTCATCGGGTACACCTCGTGGCCCTGCGCACGCAGGGTCGCGGTCACGTCCCGCCACGCCCAGGCGCCCAACCAGAAGCCCGGCACCAGTACGAACGTCGCCATCTGTCACTCCTTCTCTCGGTTACCGACCGACCGTACGATCGAAACCGGACAGAATCCGCCCGGTTTGAAGGAGTGGCCCGTGTCTCATCCCGCCGGTCGGGTGCTGGCCCTGCTCGAGCTGCTCCAGGCCCGGCACCGGGCGACGGCCGGCGACCTCGCGAGCCGGCTCGGTGTGGACGAACGGACCGTGCGCCGCTATGCGGCCACCCTGGTCGAGCTGGGCATTCCGGTGCTCGCCGACCGGGGCCGCCACGGCGGCTACCGGCTGCATCCCGGGTACAAGCTGCCGCCGCTGATGCTCACCGACGACGAGGCGGTGGCGGTGCTGCTCGGCCTGGTCGTCGCCGAACGGGTCGGGCTGGCCACCGAACTGCCGGCAACGGCGACCGCGCTGGCGAAGATCGACCGGGTGCTGCCGGCGGCGCTCGCCGACCGGCTGACCGCTGTGCGGGAGCACCTCGGCTTCACACTGCGGCGGCCCGAGCCCCAGGCGCGACCGGCGTCGGGCACCCTGCTGGCCCTGGCCACGGCCGCCCGGCGGCGGCAGCGGGTGAGCCTGGACTACCGCTCGTGGCGCGGTGAGCGGTCGCATCGTGACCTCGACCCGTACGGGCTGGTCTTCCACGCCGGCCGCTGGTACGTCACCGGTCACGACCACCGGCGCGGCGAGGTGCGCACGTTTCGACTGGACCGGATCGGCGCCGTCACGCCCGGCGCGGCGACGTTCACGGTGCCGGACGGCTTCGACGCGGTGGCGTGGCTGACCCGGTCGCTGGCCGGTGTGCCGTATCGGCACGAGGTCGAGGTGCTGCTGGAGACCGATCTGGTCGCCGCCCGGCGGCGCATCCCGGGCAGTGTGGCCGAGTTGACCGCCACCGGCGACGGCGTGCTGCTGCGGGCCCGCGCCGAGAGCCTGCCCGGCATGGCCGCGCTGCTCGCCGGCCTGGGCTGCCCGTTCACCGTGCGCCACCCGGACGCGCTGCGAACCGCCGTGGCCGAGCACGCCCGCCTGCTGGCCGACTGGGCCGCTCGGCCAGCAGGTGGACAGACGCCCTCGCCACGCCGTCCGCTGGACTAGGCTGCCGGCGATGGACGAGGTGACCCGGATTCCGGTCGGCGGCGAACGACCGTACGACGTGCTGGTCGGACGCGACCTGCTGGGCGCGCTGCCGGGGCTGCTGCCCGGCGCGACCCGGGCGGCGGTGCTGCACACGCCCCCACTCAAGGCCCTGGCCGACGCGCTCGGTGAACGGCTGCGCGCGGCGGGCGTCGACCCTCTGCCGATCGAGGTGCCCGACGCGGAGTCGGGCAAGCAGATCGACGTGGCGGCCGCCTGCTGGGACCGGCTCGGCGCGGCCGGTTTCACCCGTACCGACGCGGTGGTCGGGGTCGGCGGCGGCGCGGTGACCGACCTGGCCGGCTTCGTCGCGGCCTGCTGGCTGCGCGGGGTGCGCTGGGTGCCGGTCGCGACCTCCCTGCTGGGCATGGTGGACGCGGCCGTGGGCGGCAAGACGGGGATCAACACCGCCGCCGGCAAGAACCTGGTGGGCGCGTTCCACCCGCCGGTCGGTGTGCTCGCCGACCTGGCCACCCTCGACAGCCTGCCCGCCGTCGACCTCGCGGCCGGGTTGGCCGAGGTGGTCAAGTGCGGGTTCATCGCCGACTCGGTGATCCTGGATCTCGTCGAGCGTGACCCGACGGCGGCGACCGACCCGCGCGGGCCGGTGACCCGGGAGCTGATCGAGCGGGCCATCCGGGTCAAGGCCGACGTGGTCGCCGGCGACCTGCGTGAGTCGGGCGTCCGGGAGGTGCTCAACTACGGCCACACGCTGGCGCACGCGATCGAGCAGAACGAGGGCTACCGCTGGCGGCACGGCCACGCGGTCGCGGTCGGCCTGGTGTACGCCGCCACGCTGGCCCGGCTCGCCGGCCGACTGGACGCCCCGACCGCCGACCGGCACCGGAGCGCCCTGACGGCGCTCGGCCTGCCAGTGAGTTACCCGGCCGAAGCCTGGCCGCGGCTGCTGGCCACGATGCGGGTCGACAAGAAGGCCCGGGGCGCCCGGCTGCGGTTCGTGGTGCTGGACGGGCTGGCCCGCCCGGCGATGCTGGAGGGCCCGGACGACGCCCTGCTCGAAGCCGCCTACCGCGAGCTGGCCACTACCCCGTGAGCGTGAGGAGTGAGCCGGTTTTGCGAGCCCCGCAGTCGCGAACGAAAGAAAGCGCCGCATGAGGGTGTACGTGCTGAACGGGCCGAACCTGGGTCGGCTGGGCACCCGGGAGCCCGCCGTGTACGGCTCGACGACCTACGCCGACCTGGTGGCGCTGTGCGAGGCCGCCGGTCGGGAGCTGGGACTCGACGTCACGGTCCGGCAGACCGACGCCGAGCACGAGCTGCTCGGCTGGCTGCACGACGCCGCCGACGAGGGCGCCGCCGTGGTGCTCAACCCGGCCGCCTGGTCGCACTACTCGTACGCGGTGCGCGACGCCTGCGCCATGCTGCGCGGGCCGCTGGTGGAGGTGCACATCTCGAACATCCACACCCGCGAGGAGTTCCGGCACCATTCGGTGATCTCCGCGGTGGCGACCGGGGTGATCTGCGGTCTCGGCATTGACGGCTATCGCCTGGCCCTGCACCACCTCGCCGCCCGCACCCCCTGAACAACGTCTGCGTCTCCTGCCCCCGCCGCGTCCAATCACGCTGCGTGACGCCGCTGCCTGACGTGGGCCGTCACTGGCTGTCGCTGGCGCTCGGCCACACTCCGGCGGTCGCCCCCGGTCCTCGCGTCCTTTGCTCTGCTTCAATCATGGAAACACCCGCCACGACCTGCGCATAGTCGGTTTCGAGGCTGGCCGACGCTCCCTGGCGAATGCCACTCAGGGTGACTGTTGCCTGGGGTGAAGCAGAGCAAAGGCTGTCGGAAGGGTGGGCCGGTGGCGGCCGGTCGGTAACGGCCTGTAACCAATCTCGGGGTGTTGGCGGCACGGCGGACGCGCACCGGTCGTTCTCGGGGCGCAGTGGTCGCGGACGGCCGACCACGGCGGGTAACACATCTCGGCGCAGCTTGTAGACTTGCCAGGTCTGTCCGCCAATTGATGATCAAGGCAGGAAATGGCCTCCACCAACGACCTCAAAAACGGCCTGGTACTCAACCTTGACGGCGAGCTCTGGTCCGTCGTCGAGTTCCAGCACGTCAAGCCCGGTAAGGGTGGTGCGTTCGTCCGCACCACGCTGAAGAACGTGCTGTCCGGGAAGGTGGTCGACAAGACCTTCAACGCGGGCACCAAGGTCGAGACCGCGACCGTGGACAAGCGCACGATGCAGTACCTGTACGCCGACGGTGAGGACTTCGTCTTCATGGATCTGGAGACCTTCGACCAGATCACCGTGCCCGGCGGCACCGTCGGGGAGGCAGCCAACTACCTGCTGCCCGAGGCGGAGGCGACCGTCGCCACCCACGAGGATGTGCCGCTCTACATCGAGCTGCCCACCAGCGTCGTGCTCGAGGTCACCTACACCGAGCCGGGTCTGCAGGGTGACCGCTCGACCGGTGGCACCAAGCCGGCGACCGTCGAGACCGGCGCCACCGTGCCGGTTCCGCTGTTCATCACCACCGGTGAGAAGATCAAGGTCGACACCCGCGACGGCCGTTACCTCGGCCGCGCCTGATGGCTGAGGGTCCCAAGCAGCAGATGCCGGCGCGCCGCAAGGCGCGCAAGCGGGCGCTGGACGTCCTGTACGAGGCCGATCTGCGGGATCGTCCGCCCGTCGAGGTCCTGGCCGGTTACCTCCAGCGCATCGAACAGCCCCGCCCGGAGCACCTCGGCTACACCGTGGGGCTGGTCGAGGGGGTCGCCGAGCACCTCGATCGGATCGACGAGCTGATCGCCAGCTACGCCGAGGGCTGGACCCTCGACCGGATGCCGGTGGTCGACCGCAACCTGGCTCGGATCGCCGTCTACGAGCTGCTCTACGTCGACGAGATCGACGACGCGGTGGCGATCAGCGAGGCGGTCGAGTTGGCCCGGCAGATGTCGACCGATGACTCGCCGCGCTTCCTCAACGGTGTGCTCGGCCGCATCGCCGAGTACGCCACCCGCTGAGCCGACGCGAGTACCGCGAACGAGAAGGGCCCGTGCCACCGGCACGGGCCCTTCTCGTCGAACGGCAGATCAGGTGAAGCGACAGCTCAGGAGGCGAAGAACGCCCGGGGGTCGGCCACCAGCACGCCGTGCTCGGTGAGCCGCTCGATCAGACCCGACGGTGAGGCGTCGTAGACGATGGCGAGCGCCCGGAGGTCGTCGGCGCGGATGGAGAGCACCCGGCCGTTGTAGTCACCGCGCTGCTGCTGGATCGCGCGGGCGTAGCGGGCGACGTAGGCCAGGTCCTCGGAGGCCTCGTCGTAGAGCCGCTCCAGGTCCAGGACGATCTTGCTGGTGGGCTCGTGCCGGACACCGCTGCCGTCGGGCAGCAGCTCCGAGACGGGGACACGGTAGAACTCGGCCAGCTCGGCCAGACGGGACACCGTCACGGCCCGGTCACCACGCTCGTACGAGCCGACCACCACGGCCTTCCACCGCCCGTTCGACTTCTCCTCCACACCCTGCAGGGAGAGGCCCTGCTGCTGGCGGATGGAGCGCAGGCGGGCGCCCAGAGATTTGGCGTATTCAGAGGGCATTCGGACACTCCCAGTGCTGCTCGGGGTTCTCCCGTCGATCGCTACGGAGCGTGACGGTACGGGGAATGGGACACCTGGTCAAGTGGTCGTGACCTTACCGTTGGGGAGGGCCGGGGGGCTCATCGGTGTTTCGTGGATCTGATCCGGTGGTCAGCGGCCGCTGTCGGTCGGCGCGGTGACCACTGGTAACGTGGCGTGAAGCCCCGGCCAGGGCGGCTCGCGCTCCCCGGCCGGAGGTGCCCGACATCCTTTAACGACCCGTCCCGTGAGGCGGGGAAGGAGGTCCGCCGTGGCGTCCCCACCGGCTGCCCGCCCGTCACCACCGCGACAACCCTCGGTGAAGGTGATCCTCGCCAGCGCCGACGTGCAGCGGGTGGTCGACCGCATCGCCCACCAGATCCTGGAGAAGACCCAGGGCGCCGCCGACACCGTGCTGCTCGGGATTCCCACCCGCGGCGTGCCCCTCGCGCAGCGGCTCGCCGCCCGGATCAGCACCTTCGAGGACGTCGTCGTCCCGGTCGGTGTGCTCGACATCACGCTTTACCGCGACGACCTGCGCCGGCACGCCACCCGCGCGATCGGCCCGACCCAGGTGCCAAGCGGCGGCATCGACGGCAAGAGGGTGATCCTCGTCGACGACGTGCTCTTCTCCGGCCGGACCGTGCGGGCCGCGCTCGACGCGCTCAACGACGTCGGTCGCCCGGCGTCCGTGCAACTCGCCGTGCTGGTCGACCGCGGCCACCGCGAGCTGCCGATCCGCGCCGACTACGTCGGCAAGAACATCCCCACCGCGCTCGCCGAGAGCGTCAAGGTGACGCTCGCCGAGACCGACGGAACCGACGAGGTCAAGCTGTACGGGGGAGCTCATTCATGATCAGGCACCTGCTCTCCGGCGCGGACCTGGACGCCGACACCGCCACCGAGATCCTGGACACCGCCGCCGAGATGGCGACCGTCGCCGGCCGGGAGATCAAGAAGCTGCCCGCGCTGCGCGGCCGGACGGTGGTGAACCTCTTCTACGAGGACTCCACCCGGACCCGGATCTCGTTCGAGGCGGCGGCGAAGCGACTGAGCGCCGATGTGATCAACTTTTCCGCCAAGGGGTCCAGCGTCGCCAAGGGCGAGAGCCTGAAGGACACGGCGCTGACCCTGCAGGCGATGGGCGCGGACGCGGTCGTCGTACGCCACCCCGCCTCCGGCGCCCCGCACCGCCTGGCCAACTGGGTGGACGGGTCGGTCGTGAACGCCGGCGACGGCACGCACGAGCACCCGACCCAGGCGCTGCTCGACGCGTACACGATGCGGGCCCGGCTGGGCCGGCTCGCCGGCCTGTCGGTCGCGGTGGTCGGGGACGTGCTGCACTCCCGGGTGGCCCGGTCCAACGTGCTGCTCCTGTCGACCCTCGGCGCGAAGGTCACCCTGGTCGGCCCGCCCACCCTCATCCCCGTCGACATCGCCGGAGCGCTCGCCCCGGGCATCGACGTGTCGTACGACCTCGACGCGGTGCTGCCGAACGTGGACGCGGTGATGATGCTGCGGGTGCAGCGGGAGCGGATGCGGGACTCCTACTTCCCCTCCGCCCGCGAGTACGCCCGCCGCTACGGGCTGGACGGTCCCCGGATGCGTCGCCTGCCCGAGCACGCGATCGTCATGCACCCCGGTCCGATGAACCGCGGGATGGAGATCACCCCCGAGGTCGCCGACTCACCCCGCTCCACCATCGTCGAACAGGTCACCAACGGGGTCTCCGTCCGGATGGCTGTTCTGTACCTGCTGCTCGGAGGGAACAACCGGTGACCGCGTACCTCATCACCAGCGTGAGCATCGTCGGCGCCGCGCCGACCGACCTGCTGATCCGCGACGGCGTCGTCGCCGAGGTCGGTCCGGGGCTGTCCGCGCCGGACGCCACCGTCATCGACGGAACCGGCCTGGTGGCCCTGCCCGGCCTGGTCGACCTGCACACCCACCTGCGCGAACCCGGCCGGGAGGACGCCGAGACGGTCGAGTCCGGGTCCCGGGCGGCGGCGCTGGGCGGCTACACGGCGGTCTGCGCGATGGCCAACACGTCGCCGGTCGCGGACACCGCCGGCGTGGTCGAGCAGGTCTGGCGGCTCGGCCGGGAGGCCGGGATGGTCGACGTGCAGCCGATCGGGGCGGTCACCGTCGGGTTGGCCGGCGAGCGCCTCGCCGAGTTGGGGGCGATGGCCGACTCCGCCGCCCGGGTACGGATCTTCTCCGACGACGGGCACTGCGTCGCCGACCCGTTGCTGATGCGCCGGGCCCTGGAGTACGTCAAGGCGTTCGACGGGATCATCGCCCAGCACGCCGAGGAGCCCCGCCTCACCGAGGGCGCCCAGATGCACGAGGGTGAGGTCTCCACCCGGCTCGGGCTGATCGGCTGGCCGGCGGTCGCCGAGGAGGCGATCATCGCCCGGGACGTGCTGCTCGCCGAGCACGTGGGCAGCCGACTGCACGTCTGCCACGTCTCCACCGCCGGCAGCGTCGAGGTGCTGCGCCAGGCCAAGGCCCGTGGGGTACGCGTCACCGCCGAGGTCACCCCGCACCACCTGCTGCTCACCGACGAGCGTGCGGAGAGCTACGACCCGGTCTTCAAGGTCAACCCGCCGTTGCGTACGGCCGCCGACGTCGCCGCGCTGCGCGCCGCGCTCGCCGACGGCGTGATCGACATCATCGCCACCGACCACGCCCCGCACGCCGTGGAGGACAAGGAGTGCGAGTGGGCGTACGCCCGGCCGGGGATGCTCGGCCTGGAGACGGCGCTGTCCATCGCGCTGGACGTGCTCGGTCCGGAGTGGGATCTGATCGCCGAACGGATGTCCCGCGTCCCCGCCCGGATCGCCGGACTGACCGGGCACGGCGTCGACCCCGCCCCGGGCGCCCCGGCCACCCTGACCCTGGTCGACCCGGCGGCCCGCCGCACCATCGACCCGGCGGAGCTGGCCAGCCGCAGTCGCAACACCCCGTACGCCCGCATGACGCTGCCAGGTCGCATCGTGGCGACCTTCCTGCGCGGCGAGCCGACGGTCCTGGACGGAAAGGCAATCAAGTGACGCGTAGACGTTCCGCGATCCTCGTGCTCGAGGACGGGCGCACGTTCCCCGGTGAGGCGTACGGCAGCGTCGGGGAGACCTTCGGCGAGGCGGTCTTCACCACCGGTATGACCGGTTACCAGGAGACGCTGACCGACCCGTCCTACCACCGTCAGGTGGTTGTGCAGACCGCCCCGCACATCGGCAACACCGGCGTCAACGGCGAGGACGACGAGTCCGGCCGGATCTGGGTGGCCGGGTACGTGGTGCGCGACCCGGCCCGGATCGGCTCGAACTGGCGGGCCACCGGCGGTCTCGAGGACCGCCTCGCCACCGAGGGTGTGGTGGGTATCAGCGGGGTGGACACCCGCGCGCTGACCCGGCACCTGCGCGATCGGGGCGCCATGCGGGTGGGCATCTCCAGCGTCGAGAAGGACCCGCAGAGCCTGCTGGCCCGGGTCCGGCAGTCACCGCAGATGGTCGGCGCGGACCTGTCCACCGAGGTGACCACTCCCGAGCCGTACGTCGTCGACGCGATCGGCGAGCACCGGTTCACGGTGGCCGCGCTCGACCTGGGCATCAAGCGCAACGTGCCGCGCCGGCTCGCGGCGCGCGGGGTGAGGACCCACGTGCTGCCGGCCTCGTCGAGCATCGAGGACCTGCTCGCCACCGGCGCCGACGCGATCTTCCTGTCGCCCGGGCCCGGCGACCCGGCCACGGCCGACGGTCCGGTAGCGGTGGCCCGGGAGGCGCTGCGGCGGCAGGTGCCGCTGTTCGGCATCTGCTTCGGCAGCCAGATCCTCGGTCGGGCGCTCGGTTTCGGCACCTACAAGCTGGGCTACGGCCACCGGGGAATCAACCAGCCGGTGCTCGACCGGGCCACCGGCAAGGTCGAGGTGACCAGCCACAACCACGGCTTCGCGGTGCAGGTGCCGGGCGGTGGCGTCGGCGCGGTCGTCCCCGACCAGGTGATCGACACCGACTTCGGTGGCGTGCGGGTGTCGCACGTCTGCCTCAACGACAACGTGGTCGAAGGGCTGCGGGCCGTGGACGTGCCCGCCTTCACCGTTCAGTACCACCCGGAGGCGGCGGCCGGTCCACACGACGCGGACTACCTCTTCGACCGTTTCGCCGAGCTGATCGGCAGCCGGACCCACAGCAAGGGGCGCAGCAATGCCTAAGCGGACCGATCTCAAGCACATCCTGGTGATCGGCTCCGGGCCGATCGTCATCGGGCAGGCCTGCGAGTTCGACTACTCCGGCACCCAGGCGTGCCGGGTGCTGCGCAGCGAGGGGATCCGGGTCAGCCTGGTCAACTCCAACCCGGCCACGATCATGACCGACCCGGAGTTCGCCGACGCGACCTACGTCGAGCCGATCACCCCGGAGTTCGTCGAGCTGGTCATCGCCAAGGAGCGCCCGGACGCGATCCTCGCGACCCTCGGCGGGCAGACCGCGCTGAACACCGCCGTCGCCCTGCACTCCAACGGCGTCCTGGAGAAGTACGGCGTCGAGCTGATCGGCGCGAACATCGACGCCATCAACCGGGGCGAGGACCGCCAGCTCTTCAAGGAGATCGTCGCGAAGGCCGGCGTACGCCTCGGCGTCGAGGACCCGACCGCGCTGGTGCCGCGCTCGCGGGTGTGCCACTCGATGGACGAGGTCGAGGCGACCGTCGCCGAGCTGGGCCTGCCGGTGGTGATCCGGCCGTCGTTCACGATGGGCGGCCTGGGCTCCGGCATGGCGCACACCCCGGAGGACCTGGCCCGCATCGCCGGCGACGGCCTGGCGGCCAGCCCGGTGCACGAGGTCCTGATCGAGGAGAGCGTGCTCGGCTGGAAGGAGTACGAGCTGGAGCTGATGCGCGACCGGCACGACAACGTGGTGGTCGTCTGCTCCATCGAGAACATCGACCCGATGGGCGTGCACACCGGCGACAGCGTCACCGTGGCCCCGGCCATGACGCTCACCGACCGGGAGTACCAGCACCTTCGTGACCTGGGCATCGCCGTGCTGCGCGAGGTCGGGGTGGACACCGGCGGCTGCAACATCCAGTTCGCGGTCAACCCGGTCGACGGCCGGATCGTCGTGATCGAGATGAACCCCCGGGTGTCGCGCTCCTCGGCGCTGGCCTCCAAGGCGACCGGCTTCCCGATCGCGAAGATCGCCGCGAAGCTCGCCATCGGCTACACGCTCGACGAGATCCCCAACGACATCACGTTGAAGACCCCGGCGGCGTTCGAGCCGACCCTGGACTACGTGGTGGTGAAGATCCCCCGGTTCGCGTTCGAGAAGTTCCCCGGCGCGGACCCGGAGCTGACGACCACCATGAAGTCGGTGGGCGAGGCGATGAGTCTCGGGCGCAACTTCACCGAGGCGTTGAACAAGGCCATGCGCTCGATGGAAACGAAGGCGGTCGGGTTCTGGACCACTCCGGACCCGGAGGGCGTCACCCTGGCGGACACCCTCGCCGCGCTGCGGATCCCGCACGACGGCCGGCTCTACACCGTGGAGCGGGCGCTGCGTCTCGGCGCGTCGATCAGCGAGGTGAGCGAGGCGTCCGGCGGCATCGACCCCTGGTTCCTGGACCAGATCGCGGCGCTGATCGAGCTGCGGACCGAGATCGTCGACGCGCCGGTGCTCGACGCCGAGCTGCTGCGCCGAGCCAAGCGGGCCGGGCTCTCCGACCGGCAGCTCGCCGCGCTGCGTCCGGAGCTGGCGGCCGAGGACGGCGTACGCGCCCTGCGGCACCGTCTCGACGTCCGCCCGGTCTACAAGACCGTCGACACCTGCGCGGCCGAGTTCGAGGCCAGCACGCCCTACCACTACTCGTCGTACGACTTCGAGACCGAGGTCGTGCCGTCGGACCGGCCGAAGGTGCTGATCCTCGGCTCCGGCCCGAACCGGATCGGGCAGGGCATCGAGTTCGACTACTCGTGCGTGCACGCCGTGCAGGCGCTGCGGGCGGCCGGCTACGAGACCGTGATGGTCAACTGCAACCCGGAGACGGTGTCGACCGACTACGACACCGCGGACCGGCTCTACTTCGAGCCGCTGACCTTCGAGGACGTCCTGGAGGCCTGGCACGCGGAGGACTCCTCCGGGCGCGCGGCCGGCGGCCCGGGCGTGGTCGGTGTGGTCGTGCAGCTCGGCGGGCAGACCCCGCTGGGTTTGGCGCAGCGGCTCAAGGACGCGGGCGTGCCGGTGGTCGGTACCTCGCCGGAGTCGATCCACCTGGCCGAGGAGCGGGGCGCGTTCGGCGCCGTCCTGGCCCGCGCCGGGCTGCGCGCGCCGGCACACGGCATGGCCACCTCGTACGACGAGGCCAAGACGATCGCCGACGAGATCGGCTACCCGGTGCTGGTCCGTCCGTCCTACGTGCTCGGTGGGCGCGGCATGGAGATCGTGTACGACGACCCGACGCTGCGTGACTACATCGGCCGTGCCACCGACATCTCCGGCGACCACCCGGTGCTGGTGGACCGGTTCCTCGACGACGCCATCGAGATCGACGTGGACGCCCTGTGCGACACCGACGGCGAGGTCTACATCGGCGGCGTGATGGAGCACATCGAAGAGGCCGGTATCCACTCCGGAGACTCGTCCTGCGCGTTGCCGCCGATCACCCTGGCGGGCTCGCACCTGGCCGAGGTCCGCCGGTACACCGAGGCCATCGCCCGGGGTGTCGGCGTGCGCGGTCTGCTCAACGTGCAGTACGCGCTCAAGGACGACGTCCTCTACGTGCTGGAGGCCAACCCGCGCGCGTCGCGGACGGTTCCGTTCGTCTCGAAGGCGACGGCGGTGCCGCTGGCCAAGGCGGCGGCCCGGATCGCGCTGGGCGCGACCATCGCCGAGCTGCGTGCCGAGGGTCTGCTCCCGCCGACGGGGGACGGTGGGACGATGCCCGCCGACGCGCCGATCGCGGTCAAGGAGGCGGTGCTGCCGTTCAAGCGCTTCCGTACCCGCGCCGGCAAGGGAATCGACTCGCTGCTCGGCCCGGAGATGAAGTCGACGGGTGAGGTGATGGGCATCGACACCAACTTCGGGCACGCCTTCGCCAAGAGCCAGTCCGCCGCGTACGGGTCGTTGCCGACCGCCGGGAAGATCTTCGTGTCGGTTGCCAACCGGGACAAGCGCGGCATGATCTTCCCGATCAAGCGGCTGGCCGACCTGGGCTTCGAGATCGTGGCGACGGCCGGTACCGCCGAGGTGCTGCGCCGGCACGGCATCGCCTGCGAGCAGATCCGCAAGCACTACCAGGCCGGCGAGGGCGACGACGCCGTGTCGCTGATCCTCGGCGGCCACGTGGCGCTGGTGATCAACACGCCGCAGGGCTCGGGCGCGAGTGCCCGCTCCGACGGTTACGAGATCCGCAGCGCCGCCGTCACCACTGACATCCCCTGCATTACCACGGTCCCCGGCGCCGCCGCGGCGGTGATGGGGATCGAGGCACGTATCCGGGGCGACATGCGGGTGCGACCGTTGCAGGATCTGCACGCCACCCTGCGGGCGGCGCAGTGACGCTGTTCGAGCGGGTCGTTCGGCCCGGGTTGTTCCGGCTCGGCGGCGGGGACGCCGAGACGGCGCACGAGTGGACGTTGCGGCGGTTGGCCGCACTGTCGCGGCGTCCCGCCGCCCTGGCCGCGCTGCGGGCCCGGTACGTCGTCGAGGCGCCGCGCACGGTCTTCGGCGTGCGGTTCCCCAACCCGGTCGGGCTGGCCGCCGGCATGGACAAGGACGGCGCGGCGCTGCCGGCCTGGCCGGCGCTCGGCTTCGGCTTCGTGGAGGTCGGCACGGTCACCGCGCACGCCCAGCCGGGCAATCCGCGGCCCCGGCTGTTCCGGCTGCCGGCCAGCGAGGCGGTGGTCAACCGGATGGGCTTCAACAACGCCGGCGCCGAGGCGTTGGCCGCCCGGCTGTCGGCGTTGCCCGGTCCACTCGGGGTGCCGTTGGGCATCTCGCTGGGCAAGTCCAAGGTGACTCCGCTCGACGAGGCGGTCGAGGACTATCTGGCCTCGTATCGGGCGCTGCGTGGGCACGGCGACTACTTCGCGGTGAACGTGTCGTCGCCGAACACGCCAGGTCTGCGGTCGTTGCAGGACCGTGCCCACCTGGACGCGCTGCTCGGCGCGCTGGTGGGGGAGAAGCCGGTGCTGGTGAAGATCGCGCCGGACCTGACCGAGGCGGCGATCGCCGAGTTGTTGGAGGTCTGCCTGGCCCGGGGCGCCGCCGGGGTGATCGCCACCAACACCACCCTGGCCCGCGACGGGCTGGCCGCCGTGGACGCCGACCGTGGCGCAGAGGCCGGCGGTCTGTCCGGTCGGCCGCTGACCGGTCGTGCCCGGGACGTGGTGGCCTTCGTGCATCGCGAGACCGGCGGCCGGCTGCCCATCGTCGGGGTCGGCGGCGTGCTCGACCCGGACGACGCCACCCGGATGTTCGATGCCGGCGCCGCCCTGGTGCAGCTCTACACGGGCTTCATCTACCGGGGCCCGGCCCTGGTCCGGGCGGCGGCCCGCGCGAGCGCCACGGCGGCGACGCCGGATCCGGTCGCCGGCCGGTGACGCTGACCGGCCCCCGGAGCGGCGTCACCGCCGACTCCGTGCGTCGGTCGGCCGGGGATCCCGACCGGTCCATGCGTGGGTCGGCCGGGGATCTCGACCGGCCCGTGCGTCGGTCGGCCGGGGATCCCGACCGGTCCGTGCGTCCTTTGCTCTGCTTCAACCGAGGAAACAGTGGGCGTCCGATATCCGGACACCAGGTGTTGCCCCCGCTGACGCAGAGAAAAGGACGCGGTTGGGGGGGTGGTGCGGTCCGGCCGCGCGGCCTGCCGCCCGGACGCCGCCGCCGTCGCCGATCACCCCGGCCGGGCCGGTCGGCCCGGCCCGGTCCGGAAGGAGTACGCGTGACACCCGAGGAGATCCTGGCCGTCGACCGGGCGCACGTCTGGCATCCGTACGCCACGTTGCCGCCGGCGAACGCGCCGTTCGTGGTCCGCAGCGCCGAGGGGGTACGGCTGACCCTTTCCGACGGCCGGGAGTTGGTGGACGGGATGTCGTCCTGGTGGGCGGCGGTCCACGGCTACCGGCACCCGGTGCTGGACGCGGCCGTGACCGACCAGCTCGGGCGGATGAGCCACGTGATGTTCGGCGGACTCACCCACGAGCCCGCCGTGCGGCTCGCGCGGACGCTTGTCGAGCTTGCCCCGGACGGGTTGGAGCACGTGTTCCTGGCCGACTCCGGGTCGGTCAGCGTCGAGGTGGCCGTGAAGATGTGCCTGCAGTACCAGCGGGCCGTCGGCCGGCCGGAGCGGCGTCGGCTGGCCACCTGGCGGGGTGGGTACCACGGCGACACGTTCCATCCGATGAGCGTCTGCGACCCCGAGGGCGGGATGCACCACCTCTGGGGTGACGTGCTGCCCCGGCAGGTCTTCGCTCCGGTGCCGCCGGGCGGGTTCGCCGATCCGCCGGACGAGGCGTACGTGGCGGCGTTGGTGGACGCCGTCGAGCGGCACGCCCACGAACTGGCCGCGGTCATCGTGGAACCGGTGGTGCAGGGCGCCGGTGGGATGCGCTTTCACCATCCGGGTTACCTGCGGGTGCTGCGCGAGGTGACCCGCGCGCACGGGGTGCTGCTGGTCTTCGACGAGATCGCGACCGGGTTCGGCCGTACCGGCACGATGTTCGCCGCCGAGCACGCCGGGGTGTCCCCGGACGTGATGTGCGTGGGCAAGGCGCTCACCGGCGGCTACCTGACCCTGGCCGCGGCGCTGTGCACCCCGGAGATCGCGCGTGGGATCTCCGCCGACGGCGTCCTGGCGCACGGTCCGACGTTCATGGGCAATCCGCTGGCCTGCGCGGTCGCCAACGCCTCCATCGGGCTGCTACAGGCGGGCGACTGGGCGGCGCAGGTGTCCAGGATCGGCGCGGGCCTGCGCGCCGGCCTGGAGCCGCTGCGCGCCCAGCCGGGCGTGGCCGACGTGCGGGTGCTCGGGGCGATCGGCGTGGTGCAGCTCGACCACGACGTCGACCTCGGCGCGGCCACCATGGCCGCCGCGGACCGGGGCGTCTGGCTGCGGCCCTTCCGCGACCTGATCTACACGATGCCGCCGTACGTGACGGACGACGCCGACCTGGCCCGGATCGCGGCCGGGGTGGCGGCGGCCGTGGCGGCCGGCTGAGCGGGAACCGACAAGCATCCCGGGAGGCGGCCCGCCGCCCGGGCGACAAGAGGGGAAGTAGTCCGATGGAGAGCTTCGGCACCCGGCTGCACCGGGCCGTCAACGAGCGCGGACCGCTCTGCGTGGGCATCGACCCGCATCCCGGGCTGCTGGCCCGCTGGGGCCTCGCCGACGACGTCGACGGTCTGGACCGGTTCACCCGAACCGTGGTGGATGCGCTCGGTGACCGGGTTGCGGTTGTCAAGCCTCAGTCGGCCTTTTTCGAGCGATTCGGATCCCGCGGTGTGGCGATTCTTGAGTCAACTATCCGACAGTTACGAGAAGCCGGATCGCTCGTTCTGCTCGACGTCAAGCGTGGGGACATCGGCTCAACGGTCAGTGCGTACGCCTCCGCGTACCTGGATCCATCCAGCCCTCTGTATGTCGACGCGGTCACGGCCAGTCCCTACCTGGGAGTAGGTTCGTTGGCGCCGATGTTCGAGTTGGCCGCCAAACACGGCGGCGGGGTCTTCGTGCTGGCCCTCACCTCGAACCCCGAGGGCGCGGCCGTGCAGCGGGCCCGGACGGCCGACGGACGTACCGTGGCGCAAACCGTGATCGACGAGATTTCCCAGCTCAACAGCGGTGCGGACCCCCTCGGCAGCTTCGGTCTGGTGGTCGGGGCCACCATCGGTGACACGGGTCATGACCTGTCCACCGTGGGCGGGCCGCTGCTCGCTCCGGGGCTCGGCGCGCAGGGTGCGGGCGCCGCCGATCTGCGTACCGTCTTCGGCTCCAGCCTCGCCGCGGTGCTCCCGTCGTACTCCCGTGAGGTCCTGTCGGCGGGACCGGACGCCGACGCGTTGCGGGCCGCCGCCGACCGCGTGCTGGGCGACTGCCGGGCTGTTCTGGCTGCCCGGTGACTGACTGACGGGTCGGTCACTTTGCGATGATCATCGCGCGCCCACGTTGCCGAAAGCTCCGTTGACCGCTAGTTTTCCCCGCGCTGGGAACCATGGACCCCTTGGTTCACAGCGACACCACGTTTCACAGATGCGGCGGTGCGCCCCGCCCGCCGCGATAGGGACCTGAGGAGAACTGGTGCCGCTCCCGTCACTGACCCCCGAACAGCGCGCTGCCGCGCTCGAGAAGGCCGCGGAGATCCGCAAGGCCCGTGCCGAGCTGAAGGAGCAGCTCAAGCAGGGCAAGACCACCCTTGGCGCCGTCCTCGAGCGCGCCGAGAGCGACGACGTCGTCGGTAAGCTCAAGGTTTCGGCCGTCCTGCAGGCGATGCCGGGCATTGGCAAGATCCGGGCTACCCAGATCATGGAGAAGCTCAAGATCGCCGACAGCCGTCGTCTGCGCGGCCTCGGCGAGCAGCAGCGCAAGGCACTGCTTGGAGAGTTCGCCGCCAACTGAACCTGGCAGCGTGTAGAAACAAGCAGTGAGCACGGATGACGAGGCGCGCCCGGCGGCTCGGCTCACTGTCCTGGCTGGACCTTCGGGTTCCGGCAGGGAGAGTGTCGTCGAGCTCGTCCGGGCGCGTTTCCCGTCCGTGTGGATCCCGGTGCCGGCAACGACCAGGCCGCGCCGGGAGCCGGAGGTGGACGGGGAGCAACGGGTGTTTCTCGCTCCGGCCGAGTTCGAGCGGCGGGTGGCCGCCGGCGAGCTGCTGGAGTGGTCCCGGATCGGCGCGTACCGCCGGGGGACCCTGTACCCGCCGCTGCGCGCCCGGCTCGACGCCGGGCAGCAGGTCCTGCTTCCGCTCGATGTGACCGGGGCCCGGCTGGTGCGGCAAAGACTGCCCGACGCGCGTCTGGTGCTGCTGATCCCGCCCGGACGCCGGCCCGACGCGGCCGTCGCGGCCGCGTTCGCGGACACCCTCACGCACGACCTCACCGATCGGGTGGCGGACGAGCTGGTAGGCTTACTCGGTTCAACTTATCCGGATCCGGCCTGGTCGCGCCTGCGTGGCTGATGGTCGGCCGCCGTCGGGACTCAGCACCGCGTCCGCGCGGCTCGAAAGACGCAGAGGTTAATTCGTGGGATCCATCGCCAACCCCGAAGGCATCACCAACCCGCCGATCGACGAGCTCCTCGAGAAGACGACGTCGAAGTACGCGCTGGTCATCTTCGCCGCCAAGCGCGCGCGCCAGGTCAACGCCTACTACAGCCAGCTCGGTGAGGGCCTCCTGGAGTACGTCGGCCCGCTCGTCGAGACCACCCCGCAGGAGAAGCCGCTCTCCATCGCCATGCGCGAGATCAACGGCGGCCTGCTCACCGCCGAGCCGACCGACCAGCCGTAGGCCCGTTACCGTCGATGTCCGCCTCGATCGTCCTCGGGGTCGGCGGCGGCATCGCTGCCTACAAGGCATGTGAGCTGCTGCGACTCTTCACCGAGTCGGGCCACCGCGTCCGTGTCGTGCCGACCGCGTCGGCGCTGAGATTCGTCGGCGCGCCGACCTGGGCGGCGCTCTCCGGCCAGCCGGTCGCCGACGACGTCTGGTCCGACGTGCACGAGGTGCCGCACGTCCGCCTCGGCAAGCAGGCCGACCTGGTGGTGGTCGCGCCGACCACGACCGACCTGCTCGCCAAGGCCGCCCACGGGCTCGCCGACGACCTGCTCACCAACACGTTGCTGACCGCCCGCTGCCCGGTGGTGCTGGCCCCGGCCATGCACACCGAGATGTGGGAGCACCCGGCCACCGTCGCCAACGTCGCCACGCTGCGCTCCCGGGGCGTCCGGGTGATCGAGCCGGCCGTCGGGCGGCTCACCGGCGCCGACACCGGCAAGGGCCGGCTGCCCGACCCGGCGGAGATCTTCGCGGTCGCCCGCCAGGTCCTCGCCCGGGGTGCCTCCACCCCGGCGGACCTGACGGGTCGCCGGCTGGTGGTCACCGCCGGGGGTACCCGCGAGCCGCTGGACCCGGTCCGCTTCCTCGGCAACCGCTCCTCGGGCAAACAGGGCTACGCCTTCGCGCGTTCGGCGGTCGCCCGCGGCGCCCGGGTCACGCTGATCGCGGCCAACGTCTCGCTCGCCGACCCCGCCGGGGTCGACCTGGTCCGGGTCGGCACGACCGCCGAGCTGCGCGAGGCGACCCTGAAGGCCGCCGACGAGGCCGACGCGGTCGTGATGGCGGCGGCTCCGGCCGATTTCCGACCGGCGACGTACGCGCCTGGCAAAATCAAGAAGTCGGACGACGGTGTCGCTCCCACCATCGAGCTCGTCACGAATCCCGACATCGCGGCGGAGCTCGGCCAGCGCAAGCGACCGGGGCAGGTGCTGGTGGTGTTCGCCGCCGAGACCGGCGACGCGGAGGCCAACGGCCGGGCGAAGCTGGCCCGCAAGCGGGCCGACCTCATCGTGGTCAACGAGGTCGGTCCGGACCGGGTCTTCGGCGCCGACACCAACACGGTGACGGTCATCGGCGCGGACGGCTCGGTGAGTCGTCTGCCGGAGCAGGCCAAGGAGGCGGTGGCCGACACCGTGTGGGACCTCGTCGTGGCGCGGCTGGCCAACCGCTCCTGACGGGTGGAACAGGGCGCGACCGCCCCCGACACCGGCCGCAGCGGTGACTAGACTGCCGCGGAACGACCTCACACGCTTAGGAGTGCCGTGACACGCCGCCTCTTCACGTCCGAATCGGTCACGGAAGGCCACCCGGACAAGATCGCCGACCAGATCAGCGACGGCATCCTCGACGCGCTGCTCGCCGAGGACCCGCACAGCCGGGTCGCCGTCGAAACCATGATCACCACCGGCCAGGTGCACATCGCCGGCGAGGTCACCACCAAGGCGTACGCCGACATCCCCACCATCGTCCGTCGGACCATCCTCGACATCGGATACGACTCGTCGAAGAAGGGTTTCGACGGCGCGTCCTGCGGGGTCAGCGTCTCGATCGGCGCGCAGTCCGAGGACATCGCGCAGGGCGTCGACAACGCCTTCGAGCTGCGGACCGGGGCGTCGGAGAGCGCGTTGGACGCGCAGGGCGCCGGCGACCAGGGCATGATGTTCGGCTTCGCCTGCTCGGAGACGCCGGAGTTGATGCCGCTGCCGATCGCGCTGGCCCACCGGCTGGCCCGTCGGCTCGCCGCGGTGCGCAAAGACGGCACGATCCCCTACCTGCGGCCGGACGGCAAGACCCAGGTCACCATCGAGTACGAGGGGCTGCGCCCCGTCCGGCTGAACACCGTCGTGGTGTCCAGCCAGCACGCCGCGGACATCTCGCTGGAGTCGCTGCTCACCCCCGACGTGCGCGACTCCGTCATCGCGCCCGAGCTGGAGAGCCTCGGCCTGGACACCGACGGCTACCGGCTGCTGGTCAACCCGACCGGCCGGTTCGAGATCGGCGGCCCGATGGGTGACGCCGGCCTGACCGGCCGCAAGATCATCGTCGACACGTACGGCGGGTACGCCCGGCACGGCGGCGGCGCGTTCTCCGGCAAGGACCCGTCCAAGGTGGACCGCTCGGCCGCGTACGCGATGCGCTGGGTGGCCAAGAACGTGGTCGCCGCCGGCCTCGCCGAGCGGTGCGAGGCGCAGGTCGCGTACGCCATCGGCAAGGCGCACCCGGTGAGCCTCTTCATCGAGACGTTCGGCACCGAGACCGTGCCGGTCGCCTCGATCGAGAGCGCCGTCTCCGAGGTCTTCGACCTGCGCCCGGCCGCGATCATCCGGGACCTCAACCTGCTCCGCCCGATCTACCAGCAGACCGCCGCGTACGGCCACTTCGGCCGGGAGCTGCCGGACCTGACCTGGGAGAGCACCGACCGGGCCGCCGACCTCAAGTCGGCCGCGGGAGCCTGACCGCCACCAGGCGTAGCGACCGGCGACCCGCACCGGGGTCGCCGGTCGCGCGCGTCTGCGTGGACGTGCCGCTGGCGCACCTGGACCGCCCGTTCGACTACCTCGTGCCGGCCGAGTTGGACGACGTGGCGGTGCCCGGCACCCGGGTCAAGGTGCGTTTCGCGGGGCAGTTGGTCGACGGTTGGCTGCTGTCCCGGGCGGACGACTCCGGGCACACCGGCCGCCTCGCCTACCTGGAGAAGGTCGTCTCGCCCGAGCCGGTGCTGACCCCCGAGGTCGCCCGTCTGGCCCGCGCGGTCGCCGACCGGTACGCCGGCAATCTCGCCGACGTCCTGCGGCTCGCCGTGCCACCCCGACACGCCCGTGTCGAGAAGGAGCCTCACGACGAGGAGTCCACGCCGGAGGCCGCGCCGGGGGAGCCGATCGACCCGAGGGGATGGCGGGACTATCCGGCCGGTCCGGCGCTGTTGCGGGCGCTCACCGACGGCCGGCCCGCCCGTGCGGTCTGGTCGGCGCTGCCCGGCGAGGACTGGGCCGCCCGCTACGCCGACGCCGTGGCCGCCACCGTCGCCGGTGGGCGCGGCGCGGTGGTCGTCGTACCGGACGCGCGCGACCTCGACCGTCTCGACGCGGCGCTGACCGACGTGCTGGGTCCGGGGCGGCACGTCGCTCTCTCCGCCGCCCTCGGGCCGGCCCGGCGCTACCGGGCGTTCCTCGCCGCCCGTCGCGGGCAGGTGCCGGTGGTCATCGGCACCCGGGCGGCGATGTTCGCCCCGGTGCGCCGGCTCGGTCTCGTCGCCGTCTGGGACGACGGGGACGACCTGCACTCCGAACCCCGCGCGCCCTATCCGCACGCCCGGGACGTGTTGCTCACCCGGGCGCGGCTCGGCGAGGCCGCAGCGCTGGTCGGCGGGTACGCGCGTACGGCCGAGGCGCAGTTGCTGCTGGAGACCGGCTGGGCCCGGGAGGTGGTCGCCGACCGGGCGACGGTACGGGCGCGGATACCGGCCATCGCGCCGACCGGGGACGACCCGCAGCTCGCCCGTGATCCCGGTGCGGCCACCGCCCGGCTGCCCAGCCTGGCCTGGACAGCCGCCCGCGACGCGCTCCGGGCGGGTCTGCCGGTGCTCGTGCAGGTGCCCCGCCGCGGCTACCTGCCCTCGGTCTCCTGCGCCGACTGCCGCACCCCGGCCCGCTGCGCGCACTGCGCCGGCCCGCTCGCCCTGCCGTCGGCCGGCGGCACCCCGTCTGCCGGTGGTGCGCCCGGGTCGCCGCCGCGTACGCCTGTCCCGAGTGTGGCGGGCGGCGGCTGCGGGCGGCGGTCACCGGCGCCCGGCGTACCGCCGAGGAGCTGGGCCGGGCGTTCCCCGACGTGCCGGTGCGGACCTCGGGGCGGGAGGAGGTGTTGACCGACGTGCCCGGCACGGCCGCCCTGGTCGTCGCCACGCCCGGCGCCGAGCCGGTCGCGGCGGGCGGCTACGGCGCGGTGCTGCTGCTCGACTCGTGGGCCCTGCTGACCCGGGCCGACCTGCGTGCCGGCGAGGAGGCGCTGCGCCGCTGGCTGGCCGCGGCGGCTCTGGCCCGCCCGGCGCCGGCCGGCCGCGTGGTGGTCGTCGCCGACGGCGCGCTCGCCCCGGTGCAGGCGCTGCTGCGCTGGGACGCCGCCTGGTTCGCCGGTCGGGAGCTGGCCGAGCGACGCGAGCTGGGCTTCCCGCCGGCCGTCCGGATGGCGAGCGTCACCGGTCCGGCCGAGGCGGTGGCCGACCTGCTCGCCGAGGCCCGACTTCCCGCCGACGCGGAGGTGCTCGGGCCCGTGCCGGCCGAGGAGGGGCGCGAGCGGATGCTGCTGCGGGTGCCCCGGGCGCGGGCCGCCGCGCTCGCCGAGGCCCTGCACTCGGCCGCCGGGGTGCGCGCCGCCCGCAAGGCCGCCGAGCCGGTTCGTCTCCAGGTCGATCCGTTGAGCCTGTTCTGACCGTTTCGCAGGCGGTGGCAGGCGGGCGCGGCGACCGGTGCCCGCACACCGCGTCCGGCAGAACGCTGGTGACGAGGTGGTAGCATCGCCCGTCATGCTCGGGCTGTCGATGATGTCAGGAAGCCGGTTATCAGGGGTGGACCAGTCGTGACCGTTCGACAATCGATCGTCTTCAACGGCGACCTCGGCAGCGGCAAGAGCACGGTGTCGGTGGAGATCGCCAAGCGGCTCGGTATGCGCCGGGTCAGCGTGGGTGATCTCTATCGGGAGATGGCGCAGCAGCGGCAGATGACCGCCCTGCAACTCAACCTGCACGCCGAGCTGGACCAGGCCGTCGACGGGTACGTCGACCAGCTCCAGCGCGACATCGCCGCCTCCGGCGAACACCTGATCATGGATTCGCGGCTGGCCTGGCACTTCTTCACCGACGCGCTCAAGGTGCACATGATCACCGAGCCGGGTGAGGCGGCCCGCCGGGTGCTGGCCCGCCCGTCCGGCCCGGCGGAGAGCTACGCCTCGCACGAGGAGGCCAAGGCCAAGCTCCGCGAGCGCAGCGCCAGCGAGCGCAGCCGGTTCATCCTCCGCTACGGGGTGGACAAGGCGCGGTTGCGCAACTACGACCTGATCTGTGACACCACCCGGGCCTCCGCCGCCGAGGTGGTCGAGCACATCGTCGCCGCGTACGAGGGCACGCTCGGCGCCGAGGTGCTGCGCGACGGCCCGCCGCTGCTGCTGCTGGATCCGGCGCGGGTCTACCCGACCGAGGACATCGCCACCCTGCGTGGCCTCTGGGACAGCGAGTTCGTCGGCGACGTGGCCGAGGCCGGCGACGAGTCGTTGGAGCCGCTCAAGATCGGCTTTACGGGGGAGTACTTCTTCGTCGTCGACGGTCACCGGCGGCTCAGCGCCGCCCTGCAGAACGGCTTCTCCCTGGTGCCGGCCCAGCTCGTCGCCGAGGTCGACGAGCCGGTCGTCGGCGGGATGAGCGCCGTGGACTACTTCGCCGCGCAGGTGCGGCCGGGCCTGGTCTACGACTGGGAGGCGGCCCACAAAATCCACCTGCCGTTGCCGGAGCCGGCGCTGCTGCGCGGCGACGCCGTGCTCGCGGCGGACACGGGCGTCGGCGCCTAGGCGCAGCCTGGGCGCGACACCCGGACCGGCGCGCGGGATGCGCGCCGGCCCGGGTGTCGGGTTGGACGATGGTCGTGCGGAGGCGTCAGCCCAGGACGACCCCGGAGGCGCCCACGCCGGCCATGCCGGAGAAGATGTCCTCGTAGTAGAACCGCCAGGCGCACACCCGCCCGGAGGTCACGTAGCCGGTGCACGCCGTCGTCGTGTTGGTGTCGTCGATGGCGGTGTTGGTGCCGGTCGCCCAGACCTGGAGGGTGTTCGCCGCGTTCACGATCTCCACCGGGCCGCCGCTGTCACCCTGGCCGACCGCGTTGGTGTGGGCGGTGTTCTCCGCCTGCACCTGACCGCAGACCGTGCCGAAGTTGCGCACGTTGATGCACAGGTTGCGGGCCTTCACCTGGATCGAGCAGCGGGTGCCGGAGTACGCGCCCGAGCTGCACACCCAGTTGCCGACCTGGCTGGCCTGCGCGCCGATCACCTGGTTGCTGAACTCGCTGACCACCGCGCCGGCCGCGTCCGTGCTGTTGTTGAAGACCCGACCGCCGCCGCTGCCCGCGATGAGCAGGGTGTCGCTGCTGACGTTGCGGCTGATGACGGTGCCGATGGTCTGCCCGGTCGGGTCGGCCGCCACGACGTTGAGGTTGGCGCAGTGCGCGGCGGAGAGCACCCGCGACACCCCACCCTGGTAGACGCCGAAGCCGGTCGAGCAGCCGCCACCGGTGGAGGTGTTGCGCCACGCCGCGCCACCCCACCAGGGCGGGCTGTCGTCCCACCGGGTGGCGGGAGCGGCGGCGACGCCGGTCTGGACGGTCACCGGAACGCCGGCCATAGCCGTCGCCCCGAGCAGACCGCTCTGCGTACCGACCAACCGGCCCGCGCCGTCGGCGCGCGGCCCCACGGTCGTGATCTTGTCGCCGGCCGTGGCGCGCAGCTTGTCGGCCGCGACCATCAGTTCCCGCTGCGAGTACGCGGCGGGCAGCACCGTCGTCGCGACGGTGGCCCGGGCGTTGGCCACCAGTCGGGCCGGCGGCTCGCCCTTCCAGTAGACCTGGAGGTGCCGGGTGGTGGGATCGGCGACGATGCCGGCGAAGCCGGAGTTCGCGCTGCGCTGCGCGGCGTTGGTGATCTGGGCGGCGGCGGTGTTCATCCGCTGCTGCAACTGGAGCAGCTCCGACCAGGAGGCGAAGCCGCCCGGCACCGTGGTGCCGTCGACGAACGATCCGGTGGTGGTGGCCTTGCCCTTCGGCGCGGCGGTGGCCGACGTGGCGGTCACGCCCGTGACGAGCAGCGTGAGGCCGCAGGCGGCCACGGCGATGCGACGCAGCATCGACGCGGACCGTCGGGCGTTCGGGTGTGGACGGATCATCTGTACCCCTTCCCCAGGGTTCGTGGCGCGGGCCGGGCCCGCACCAGGGACGGTGGCACGCGACGTCCGATCCGGACGGCGATCCTGGACGGGATTGGACACGGTCGGACAGCATCGGACGGCGAAAGGTCCGATGTGAACTGTCAAACATCGGCGATCTCCTATCTCACTGCCGGTGGCCGCGTCTAGCCTGCCCGTGTCGGCATCCGGGGCGGCCGGGTGACCGCGAGGGGGTGGGGGCCGCATGTCCGACCAGTGGATTCCTCCCGGCGTTCGTGCCGATGCGCAGGAGTCGTCTGGGGCGTGCGACGTGGCACGCCGTGCCGTCGCGGCGCAGAGCCTGCCGGATCTGGCCGGTCTGCTGCGTCAACTGCGCCGCCGCGAAGCACGGCAACAGGGCGAGACCCGGCTGACCTACCGGCAGTTGGCGGCGAAGACCGGCTGGTCACGCGGCATCATCGGGGAGTACTTCGCCGGCAATGTCCTGCCCCCGCCGGAGCGGTTCGACGCGCTCATCCGGTTGCTCGGCGCGAGCCCCACCGAGCAGGGCGTGCTGGCCACCGCGCGGGACCGGATCGAGGAGCGCCGCCGACGCCCCACCGGTGAGCACGCGACCGACGTACGGGCGGGCACCGGGGCGGTGCGTCCCCAGAGCGGCGGCGCACGGGTCGCCGCGATGTCGAACCGCCTCCCCGTACCCCGTCAACTGCCCCCGGCACTGCCCGGATTCGTCGGACGTACCGCCCAGCTCGCGCAGCTCGACGCCGCCTGTGCCAGCCCGGACGCCGCCGACGACGGCGGCCTGGCGCCGGCCGGGGTGGTGACCCTGTCCGGTACGGCCGGGGTCGGCAAGACCACCCTGGCGGTGCACTGGGCGCATCGGGTCGCCGACCGTTTCCCGGACGGTCAGCTCTACGTCGACCTGCGGGGATTCGACTCCACCGGCACGGTGGTGACTCCTGTCGAGGCGGTCCGGGGGTTTCTCGAGGCCCTCGAGGTGCCGCCCGAACGGATCCCCACCCATCTGAGCGCGCAGGTGGGCCTGTACCGCAGCCTGCTCGCGGGCCGTCGGATGCTGGTGCTGCTGGACAACGCCCGCGACGCCGAGCAGGTCCGGCCGCTGCTGGCCGGCAGCCCGACCTGCCTGGTCCTGGTCACCAGCCGCAACCGCCTGGCCGGTCTGGTCGCCGCCGAGGGCGCCCGGCCGGTGGGCGTGGAGCTGCTCAGCGCCGCCGAGGCGTGGCAGCTGCTGGCCCGCCGGCTCGGCGCGGACCGGCTGACCCTCGAGCCAGGGGCGGTGGACGAGATCATCGAGCGGTGCGCGCGGTTGCCGCTGGCGCTGGCGGTACTCGCCGCGCGGGGCGCGGCGAATCCCGGGTTCCCCTGGCCAGCCTCGCGGCCGAGCTGCGCGAGGCGCCCCGCCCGTTGGAGTCGTTCGACGCCGGTGATGCCGGCACCGACGTGCAGGCTGTGTTCTCCTGGTCCTACCGGAGCCTGACGCCCCCGGCGGCACGGCTGTTCCGGCTGTTCGGCTGCCACCCCGGCCCGGACATCGGCGTGGCGGCGGCGGCCAGCCTGGCCGGGGTGCCCCGGGAGCAGGCGCCCCGACTGCTCGCGGAGCTGGCCCACGCGCACCTTGTCACCGAGCACGCCCCGGGCGGTTCGGCGCGCACGACCTGCTCCGGGCGTACGCCGTCCAGCAGGCCGAACGGTTCGAGCCGGCCGGCGCCCGACGGGCCGCGATCCGGCGTGGGCTGGACCACTACCTGCACACCGCCCACGCGGCCGCGCTGCTGCTGCAACCGGGCCGCGATCCGGTCACCCTGGCCCCGGCCGCACCCGGTGTGCGGCCCGAGGAGATCGTCGACCACGGGCGGGCGCTCGCCTGGTTCACCACCGAGTACCCGGTGCTCCTGGCGGCGGTCGCGCACGCCCGGCACATCGGGTTCGACGGCCACGCCTGGCAGCTGGCGTGGACGCTGGTGGACTTCCTGCAACGCCGGGGGCGGTGGCCGGACCTCGCCACCGCCCAGCGGACCGCCCTGGCCGGGGCCCGCCGGGCGGGCGACCGGCTCGGGCAGGCGAACGCCCACCGGGACCTCGCCCGGGTGCTGTCCCGGCTGGGTCGGGTGGACGAGGCGGCGACCAACTACCGGGAGGCGCTGACGATCTTCGGGGCGTTGGGTGACCACACCGGGCAGGCGCGTACCCACCGCGCGTTCGGGGCGATGCTCGACGGCCTCGGCCGGCACGCCGAGGCGCTGGAGCACGGGCAGCGGGCGCTGGCGCTGTACCGCGACGCCGGCCACCTCGCCGGGGAGGCGAGCGCCCGCAACGCGGTCGGCTGGGCGCACGCCCAGCTCGGGCAGTACGCCCCGGCGCTCACGCACTGCGGGCAGGCGCTGACGTTGCTGCGCCGTACCGGTGACCGGCACGGTGAGGCGAACACCTGGGACAGCCTCGGCTTCATCCACGCCCGCCTGGGTGACCACGCCGAGGCGATCCGCTGTTACGGGCGCGCGCTCCGGCTCTACCGGCGGATCAGCGACCGTTACGACGAGGCGGACACCCTGTCCCGGCTCGGCGAGAGCCGGCAGGCGGCGGGGGACACCGTCGGCGCCGTGCGGACCTGGCGGCGGGCCCTGCGCATCCTCGACGACCTCGGCCATCCCGACGCCGAGCGGGTCCGTGCCCTGCTGGCCGCGGCGGCGACCGCCCGGGGCTGACGAGCGCCGGGCAGGGGATGCCTTCCGGCGGCGGCACCGGGATGATGGAGCCTTCCACGCATCGACGGGGAGGCCGACCATGGAGGCTGCCGAGGCGCTCACACTGCTCATGTCACCGCAGGGACGCGTCGATCCGTACCCGACGTACGAGCGGCTGCGCTCGCACGGTCCGGTGGTCGAGGCGTTGCCCGGCCTGTACGTGGTGACCGGCTACCCGGAGGTCGACGAGCTGCTGCGCGACCCCCGGCTCGTGGTGCTCGACGACGCGCTGCGGGACCAGGTGTGGCCGAACTGGCGGCAGAGCCCGGCGATGAAGTCGATCGCCCGGTCCATGCTGCGGACCAACCCGCCCGACCACAGCCGGATGCGTCGGCTCGCCGCCGGGGTGTTCAGTCCGCGCCGGATCGCCGGGATGCGTGACGTGGTGCGGGCGCAGGCCGAGGAGTTGCTCGACGCGATGATCGAGCGCGCCGAGGACGGCCGGCCGGTCGACGTGCTCGCCGACTTCGCGTACCCGCTCCCGGTCGGGGTGATCTGCGCGCTGCTCGGCGTGCCGGCGCAGGACCGACCGCTGTTCCGCCGCTGGGCCGGCGACATGACCGGGGTGCTGGAGCCGGAGATCACCACCGAGGAGCTGGCAGTCGCCGACGCGGGCGCAGCCGAGCTGCGCGACTACTTCGTCGAGCTGATCGTCGCCCGGCGCCGGGAACCGGCCGATGACCTGACCACCGCGCTGGTCCAGGTTCACGACGCCGACGGCGAGCGGCTCACCGGCGACGAACTGTTGGCCAACCTGGTGGTGCTGCTGGTGGCCGGCTTCGAGACCACCACCAATCTGCTCGGCAACGGCCTCGTCGTGCTGCTGCGCCACCCCGACGACGCCGACGCGCTACGCGCCGAACCCGGGCTCGTCCCGGCGTACGTCGAGGAGCTGCTGCGCTACGACTCCCCGGTGCAGCTGACCACCCGGACCAGCGCGGCGCCAGTGCGCTGCGGCGGGCTCGACCTGCCGGCCGGCAGCACGGCGCTGCTGCTGCTCGGCGCGGCCAACCGCGATCCCCGCCGCTTCACCGACCCGGAGCGTTTCGACCCCACCCGTGAGCAGGCGCACCCGCTGTCCTTCGGTGCCGGTCCGCACTACTGCCTCGGCGCCGGCCTTGCCCGGCTGGAGGCGCAGCTGGCGTTCCCGCTGCTGCTGCGCCGGTTGCCCGAGCTGGCACTGGCCGAGCCGCCCCGGCACCGGACCCGGCTGACCCTGCGCGGCTACGAGAGCCTGCTGGTGACGCTGGGCACACCGGCCCCGGCCGATCGAGGTACGCCGGCCGGCGCGCTGCCGGGCACTCCGTAGACTGGTACGGCACCGCTCGCCCGTCCGACGAAGGAGCCGTCCCGCGTGACCGTCCAGCCCATCCGTCTTTTTGGGGATCCGGTGCTGCGCACGCCGGCCGATCCGGTGGTCGACTTCGACGCCGAGCTACGTCGGCTCGTCGCCGACCTCACCGACACGATGCGGGAGCAGAACGGGGCCGGTCTGGCCGCGCCGCAGCTCGGCGTGAGCCTGCGGGTGTTCACCTTCGACGTCGACGACGTGCTCGGGCACCTGATCAACCCCGTGCTGGAGTTCCCCGACGAGGAGGAGCAGGACGGCCCGGAGGGCTGCCTGTCGATCCCCGGGCTCTACTTCGACACCAAGCGCCGGCAGAACGTCGTCGCCAAGGGCTTCAGCTCGTTCGGCGACCCGATGCAGATCGTCGGCAGCGGTCTGATGGCGCGCTGCGTGCAGCACGAGACCGACCACCTCGACGGGGTGCTCTTCCTGGACCGACTGGACGCGCAGGGGCGCAAGGAGGCCATGAAGGCGATCCGCCAGGCCGAGTGGTACGACGGTTCGGCCCCGCCCACGGTCAAGCTGAGCCCGCACATCAGCGACCCCTTCGGTCTGGGTCGGTGACCCGGATGCGTGTGATCTTCGCCGGCACTCCGGCGGTGGCCGTACCCGCCCTGGCCGCCGTCGCGGCCTCCCGGCACGAGCTGGTCGCCGTGGTCACCCGACCCGACGCGCCCGCCGGACGGGGGAGGGGCCTGTCCCGCTCCCCGGTCGGCGTGTGGGCCGACGAGCACGGCGTGGAGGTGCTCACGCCGGCCCGTCCCCGCGACCCGGAGTTCCTCGACCGGCTGCGCGCGCTCTCCCCGGACTGCGTACCGGTGGTGGCCTACGGCGCGCTGGTGCCGCCGTCCGCGCTGGAGATCCCCCGCCACGGTTGGATCAACCTGCACTTCTCGCTGCTGCCGGCCTGGCGGGGAGCCGCGCCCGTGCAGCACGCGGTGCTGCACGGCGACGAGCTGACCGGGGCCAGCGTCTTCGAACTGGAGCAGGGCTTGGACACCGGGCCCGTCTACGGCACCCTGACCGACGAGATCCGTCCCGGCGACACCTCCGGTGAACTGCTGGAACGCCTCGCCGACAGTGGCGCTGGGCTGCTCGTGGCCGTGCTCGACGCGATCGCCGACGGCACCGCCCGCGCCGAGCCGCAGCCGGCCGACGGGGTGTCCCTCGCGCCAAAGCTGACCGTGGAGGACGCCCGGGTCCGCTGGGGCGACCCGGCCTTCGCGGTGGACCGGCGCATCCGCGCCTGCACCCCGGCGCCCGGTGCGTGGACGACCTTCCGCGACGAGCGGGTGAAGCTCGGCCCGGTCGGGACGGTGGCCGACGGCCCGGACCTGAAACCGGGGGAGTTGCTGGTGGAAAAGACCCGCGTGCTGGCCGGCACGGCAACCGGGCCGGTGCGCCTCGGTGAGGTCCGCGCCGCGGGCAAGCGGGCCATGGCGGCCACCGACTGGGCGCGCGGCGTCCGCGTCGGCGCCGGCGAGGGACTCGCGTGACGGCCCCGGAGGGGACGCGTCCGTACCGGGGCGGTCCGTCGACCGGCCGTGGTGGCGACCGCCGGCCGGCGCGACCGCCGCTGGACCGGCCGCGCCGCGCGGCGTACGAGGCGGTGGCCGCCGTGCACCGCGACGACGCCTTCGCCAACCTGGTGCTGCCCATCATCCTGCGGGAGGAGGGGCTGTACGGCCGCGACGCCGCCTTCGCCACCGAGCTGACCTACGGCACGCTGCGTCACCTGGGCACGCTGGACGCGATCCTCAGCGACGCGGCCGGCCGGGACGTGGCCCGGATCGACCCGCCGGCACGCGACGCGCTGCGGATCGGGGCGTACCAGCTCCTGCACACGCGGGTGCCCCCGCACGCAGCCGTGTCGTCGACCGTGGACCTGGTCCGCTCGGTCGCGCCGGGCGCGGCCGGGTTCGCCAACGCGGTGCTGCGCGAGGTGTCGACCCGGGACATCGACGGGTGGGTGGCCAAGCTCGCGCCGCCGATCGAGACCGACCCGGTCGGGCACCTGGCGCTGGCCTACAGCCACCCGCAGTGGATCGTGCGGGCCTTCTCCGAGGCGCTCGGCGGTGACCTGGGCGAGACGGCCCGCCTCCTGATCGAGGACAACGAACGTCCCCCGGTGCACCTGTGCGCCCGACCCGGGTTGATCGATCCGGTCGAGCTGGCCGACGCGGTCGGCGGGGCGCCCGGCGCCTTCTCCCCGTACGCCGTCTATCTGCCGGGCGGCGCCCCGGGCGACGTGCCGGCGGTGGTCGACGGCCGCGCCCACGTCCAGGACGAGGGCTCCCAACTGGTGGCCGCCGCGCTCGCCGACGCGCCGCTGGACGGCCCGGACGGGCGCTGGCTGGACCTGTGCGCCGGCCCCGGCGGAAAGGCGGGTTTGCTCGGCGCGATCGCCGCGCAGCGGGGCGCCCGCCTGACCGCCGTGGAGGTGGCCGAGCACCGGGCCCGGCTGGTGTCCCAGGCGACCCGGGGCCTCCCGGTCACCGTGCTCGCGATGGACGGTCGTGAGGTCGGCGCGGACCCGAAGCTGCCGGAGGGCCACTTCGACCGGGTGCTGGTGGACGCGCCGTGCACCGGGCTGGGCTCGCTGCGTCGGCGTCCCGAGTCGCGCTGGCGGCGGCAGCCGTCGGACCTGCCGCCGCTGACCCGGCTGCAACGCGAGCTGCTGGGCGCGGCGCTGCGGGCGGTCCGTCCGGGCGGGTTGGTCGCCTACGTGACCTGCTCGCCGCACACCGTGGAGACCCACGTGACGGTCACCGAGGCGGCCCGCCGCAGCGGTGTGGCGGTGGACTTCGTCGACGCCCGACCGTTGCTGCCGGCCGGCATGCCCGGCCTGGGTGACGGCCCCACCGTGCAGCTGTGGCCGCACCGGCACGGCACCGACGCGATGTTCCTCGCCGTCCTGCGCAAGGGCTGAGCCGCCCCGCTAGCTGAAAGAAGGGCCCCTTGTTATACGCCAGGCGTTAACAAGGGGCCCTTCCTTTCAGCTCAGCGGGGGTCAGGTGATCGGGAGGCCCTTGTCGCCGGCGTTGCGCATCGAGCGGGTCAGGTTCCGGTCGCTGATCCACAGGAAGCACTGCACCCCACGGTTGCCGTTCTTCCACTCCTGCTCGTACGGCTGGTAGTAGATCGTCCCGGCGCGGAAGTCGAGCTTGGAGTCGTCGGGCACCTTGGCGTACTTGGCGGTGACCGACTGGCACGCCCGGTGGGTGCGCTTGGTGGTGCGGTTGAACTCCGCATAGCTGATGTCCGGGGCCCGCCAGATCCCGACGAACTCGGCGTGGTGCTTCGCCGTGCAGGACACCGGCACCATCGCCTCGATGTCGTCCTTGACCAGCTTCGGGTTGAAGCAGCGGTAGGCCAGCGGGGCCGCGCCGGCCAGCGCGCCGCGCAGACTGCCGGTGCGCAGGTCGACGGCGGTGTCGTCGATGCTGGCGATCTCGGTGACGTCGCAGCGGTACCAACGGGCGCCGCCGGCCCAGGCGGGCGACGACGGCAGCACGACGGTCAGTCCCAGGCGTCCGGAGCGCCAGTCGCCGCCGACCGCCTTGGTGACCTCCTTCTCGCAGCCGGCCTGTGCGGCGCGCATGCCCTCGGAGCCGGCGGGCGGGGTGGTGCCGCGCTCCGCGGCGGGCCCGGTGAGCGTGCCGACGTGGATGGTCTCCACCCGGTGCGCCTCGCTGCACTCCATCGGGTTGTAGCCGCTGAGGAAGCCGACCTGCTGAAAGGAGTGGTGGCAGACACCGGCCGCGGGTACGAACTGCTTCGCCGCCACGGGGGCCGGCCAGTCGTCGGTGAGGTTCCGGTCAACTCCGGTGGGCGTGCCACAGCCGGCGAGGGCCAGGGCCACCGCCGCGCCCCCGGCAATCGCCGTCAACCACCGTCGCATCTTCGACCTCCCGCCGCCGGTGACCTCCGGTCGACCTCCAGCCGGCCGGTAACGCCACGGCGCAGCAGCATACGGCACCGTAGCTCAGATCGCGGGTAGTCCCTCGGGGCCGGCGCCGCGCATCGAACGGGTGAGTTTCCGGTCGTCGCTCCACAGGAAACAGCGCACCCCGCGGTCGCCCTCCTCCCACTCCCGTTGCGACGGTGGGTAGTAGATGGACCCGGCCCGATACGGCAGCTCGCTGTTGTTGGGCACCGCCACGTATGCGGCGATCAGCGCCATGCAGCGCCGGTGCGCCTGCTCGCCGGAGCGGGTGAAGGCCGCCCAGCTCAGGTCCTTCTCCTCGTAGACGCCGACGAACTCGGCGCGGTGCGGCTCGGTGCAGAGCACCGGGGCCATGTAGTTGAGGTTGTCGCCGATCAGCTTGGGATCGAAACAGCGGTGGGTCAGTGGGCTGTCGCCGATCAGCGCGCCACGCAGGCTGCCGACGCGGTTCACCGGGCGGGTGTTGTCGATGCTGTCGGTCTCGCTGAGGTCGCAGCGGAACCAGCGTGCGCCGCCGGTCCACGCCGGCGCCGTGGGCAGCGACAGCGTCAGGGTGAGCCGGGCCGTGTGCCAGTCGCCGCCGAGCACGTCCCGGGCCCGCTGGTCGCACTCGGCGCGGGCCGCGCGCAGCGCGGTCGAACCCGGGCCCGGCCGGGCGCCGGCCCGCGCGGCCGGCCCGGTGAACGTGCCGACGTGGATCGCCTCGGCGAGGTGGCTGCGGGCGCAGTCGACGGTCTCGTACGTGCTGGCCTGCACGACCGCGGTGATCCGGGGCAGGCAGGTGTCGGTGGCCGGGGTGAACGGTCGGGGAACCCGCAGTTCCGGCCAGTCGTCGGTGAGATCACCGTCCGCGCCGCGTGCCGGCGCGCAGCCGGAGAGCAGCATCGTCGTGACGCCGACCAGCGCCAGCGCTGCAAGCCACCGTCGCATCGTCCGCCCTCCCGGGAGCTGGCGACCGGTCGCCGCGCCCCGTGGCGCGACCCCGGCGGGCGTGCAGCCTACGGCACCGTCCCGCTTGGAGTGTCGTCGCGTTTGGGTCGATCGGCCAGCCACTGATGTCTGTTCGTCCGGATTCGAGGATCCGGATCGGTTTATTCTGCACTACTGGTCACTGCTGGATCACAGCGTGTCGGAGTTGGTGCCGTGCTGCGGGCGGCGGGTGGCCGCGTTCGTACACTGGCCCCGTGACCGTACCGCCGCCAATCGTCGCGCCGAGCATCCTGGCCGCCGATTTCGCTCGCCTCGCCGAAGAGGTCCGTGCCGTCGAGGACGCCGCGGACTGGTTGCACGTGGACGTGATGGACAACCACTTCGTGCCCAACCTGACCATCGGGCTGCCCGTGGTGCAGAGCCTGCGGGCCGCCACCACGATGCCGTTCGACGTGCACCTGATGATCGACGACCCGCGTCGGTGGGCCCCGGGGTACGCCGACGCCGGGGCGTACAACGTCACGTTCCACGCCGAGGCGGCCGACGACCCGGTGGCCCTGGCCAAGGACCTGCGTTCGGCCGGCGCGAAGGCCGGACTGGCCATCGACCGGGACACCCCGATCGAGCCGTACCTGGACCTGCTGCCCAGCTTCGACACCCTGTTGATCATGACGATCAAGGCGGGCTTCGGCGGGCAGCGGTTCGTCCCGCAGTTGTTGGACAAGGTCCGCGCCGCCCGCCGGCACGTGAACGCCGGGCACCTGGAGCTGCGCATCGAGGTGGACGGCGGGATCGCCGCCGACACCATCGAGCAGGCGGCCGCGGCCGGCGCCGACGCGTTCGTGGCCGGCACCGCCGTCTACGGCGCCGCCGACCCGGCGGAGGCGGTACGGCACCTGCGGGCGCTGGCGGAACGCGCGGCGCCCGAGGCCTGAGATGGAGCCCGAGGCCGACCGCAAGGACGTCATCCTCGTCGTCGACGACGACGAGGACATCGCCCGGTTCGTCGAGTTCAACCTGCGGTTGCACGGCTTCGAGGTGATCCACGCCAGCGACGGTCAGGAGGCCCTGGAGGTCATCGAGCGCCAGCGCCCCGACCTCGCCGTGGTCGACCTCATGATGCCCCGCATCGACGGGCTGGAGCTGACCCGGCGGCTACGCGCCGACCCGATGACCTCCGCCCTGCCGGTGATCATGCTGACCGCCAAGGGGATGACCGTGGACAAGGTCCACGGGCTCAGCGCGGGCGCCGACGACTACCTGGTCAAACCGTTCGACACCGCCGAGTTGGTGGCCCGGGTCTCCTCGACGCTGCGGCGCAACAAGGAGTTCCGGGAGGTGTCCCCGCTCACCGGACTGCCCGGCAACAGCCGCATCCGGCGGGAGATCAGCGACCGGGTCCGGCAGGGGGTGGACTACGCGGTCGGCTACATCGACATCGACCGGTTCAAGAGCGTCAACGACCGGTACGGCTTCGTCCGGGGCGACGACTTCATCTCCGCCCTGGCCCGCAGCCTGCACCGGGCCGTGGTGGCGGTGGGGCTGCCCCCGGCCTTCCTCGGCCACGTCGGCGGCGACGACTTCGTGATCGTCTGCGCGCCCGACCAGGTCCGCCCGCTCACCTCCCGGGCGGTGGTCGACTTCGAGAAGTCCGCCGACACGCTCTACGACGCGAACGACCGTGAGCGCGGCTTCGTCGAGCTGAAGGACCGGCGCGGCAACATCCGCCGGGCGGCCCTGGTCACGCTCTCGATCGGCGTCTCGCTGTCCGACGCCGGCAAGCGGTTCACCGACCCGCTCGAAGCCATCGCGGTGGCCTCGGAGATGAAGACGGTCGCCAAGAGCCAACCGGGGTCGTACGTCGCCGTGGACCGGCGGCGCGGCGTCACCTGACGCGTGATCCCGCTGTGAAGTAGCTCGCCTGAATAACGACACGCCGGGTTCGGCGTGTAAGACTGCGAAGTACCCACCACGCGCTGGCGGGACTCGGTGAAATTCCGAACCGGCGGTGATCCACGGTCCAACCGTGGTCAGCCCGCGACCCGGACGGCTCTGCCGCCCGGTGGACCTGGTGAAAATCCGGGGCCGACGGTTGGGGGCGGCTCGTCCGCGCCCAGACAGTCCGGATGGGAGACAGCGCGCGGGACGGACGGGTCCGAGCCGGCCGCTGGCTTCAGCGTGCCGTGCCGCCCACCCGGGGCGGCTGTGCCGTACCCGGAATCCGCCGCCGCCTGCCCGCGGTCCATACCGCCTCCCTGACCGCCCGCGCGATGAGGCGAGTGAGAGGGCAGGACAGGGCGATGGCCAGCGTCTCCGTCGACGAGGCGATGCGGCGTGCGATCGAGCTGGCGGCGCGCGGGCTGGGCACCACCAGCCCCAACCCGGTGGTCGGGTGCGTGCTGCTCGACGCGGACGGCCAGGTCGTGGGCGAGGGCTTCCACGCGTACGCGGGCGGACCGCACGCCGAGATCGTCGCGCTGGCCCAGGCCGGCCGGCGGGCCAAGGGCGGCACGGCGGTCGTCACTCTGGAACCCTGCGACCACACCGGCCGCACCGGCCCCTGTAGCACCGCGCTGGTCCAGGCCGGCGTGGCCCGGGTGGTCATCGCCGTACCCGATCCGAACCCGGTGGCCTCCGGGGGCGCGGCCACGTTGCGCTCCGCCGGGGTCCAGGTGGACCTGGGAGTACGCGGCGAGGAGGCCGAGGCCGGCAACGTGGCCTGGCTGACCTCGATGCGCCGGGGTTGGCCGTACGTCATCTGGAAGTACGCCGCCACCCTCGACGGCCGGTCCGCCGCCGCCGACGGCACCAGCATGTGGATCACCTCGGAGGCGGCCCGGATCGACGTGCACGCGCTGCGCGGCACCGTCGACGCGGTCATCGCCGGGGTGGGCACCGTGCTCGCCGACGATCCGCGCCTGACCGCCCGCAACCTGCGCGACGGCAGCCTGGCCATCCGGCAGCCGCTGCGGGTCGTGGTGGACAGCTCGGGGCGTACCCCGGTGGACGCCCGGGTCCGCGACGGCGCCGCGCGGACGTGGATCGCGACCGCCGCCGAGGTCGGCGCGGGCAAGGACGGCCGGGTCGACCTGCCGGCGCTGCTCGCGGCGCTGCACCAGCGCGGCGTCCGGGCGGTGCTGCTGGAGGGTGGGCCCCGGCTGGCCGGCGCGTTCCTGGCCGCCGGCCTGGTGGACAAGATCGTCGGGTACGTCGCGCCGCGGCTGCTCGGCGCCGGCCCCACCGCCCTGGTCGACGCGGGAGTGACGACCATCGCTGAGGCCATCGATCTGGAGCTCGTCGACGTTACGCAGGTCGGTCCGGATCTCCGGATCACCGCTTTGCCCCGAAAGAGGGAGGGCTGACATGTTCACCGGCATTGTCGAGGAATTGGGCGAGATCGTGCGCGTCACGGCCACAGCGGGTGATTCCGCGCTGATCGCCGTGCGGGGCCCGCTCGTCACCTCCGACGCCCGGCACGGTGATTCCATCGCCGTCAACGGTGTCTGCCTGACCGTCGTGGACGCGGCGGACGGCGTCTTCACCGCCGACGTCATGGGTGAGACCCTGCGCCGCTCCGCGCTGGGCGCGCTGCACGCGGGCGACCCGGTCAACCTGGAACGGGCCGCCGCGCTGGGCAGCCGCCTCGGTGGGCACCTCGTGCAGGGTCACGTCGACGGTGTCGGCGAGCTGATCTCCCGCGAGCCGGCCGAGCAGTGGGAGACCGTACGGTTCCGGCTCCCCGCCGAGCTGTCGCGGTACGTGGTGGAGAAGGGCTCGATCACGATCGACGGCGTGTCGCTGACCGTGGCAGCCGTCGGCGTCGACGAGTTCGCCGTCGGGCTCATCCCGACCACCCTCAAGCTGACCACCCTCGGCGCGAAGGGCGTCGGTGACCCGGTCAACCTCGAGGTCGACGTGGTGGCCAAGTACGTCGAGCGGCTGCTGGGCAGCCGGCTCACCGAGACCGGCGAGGTGGCCTGATGAGCGCCATCGGCTGGCTCCTCGACGCCCAGGTGCAGGTCGCCGGCTCGCCGGTGCTGGTCCGGGAGATCGTCGGCAACGCGTTCGGCCTGATCTCGGCGCTGCTCGGGCTGCGCCGGCTGGTCTGGGCCTGGCCGGTCGGCATGATCGGCAACGCGCTGCTGTTCACCGTCTTCCTCGGCGGTGTGTTCGCCACCCCGCAGGCTCACGACCTGTACGGGCAGGCCGGCCGGCAGGTCTTCTTCTTCGCGGTGAGCGTCTACGGCTGGTGGCGCTGGCAGCGCAACCGTCGGGCCGACGCCCAGCACGCCGCGGTGCTGCCGCGCTGGGCCACCGGGCGGGAACGGCTCGCCCTGCTGCTGGCCGCCGTCGTCGGCACCGCCGCGGCGTACCCGCTGCTCAAGGCGCTGGGCTCCTGGGGCCCGCTGCCGGACGCCTGGATCCTCACCGGCAGTCTGCTCGCCACCTACGGCATGGCCCGCGGCTGGGTCGAGTTCTGGCTGGTGTGGATCGCCGTGGACGCCGTCGGCGTGCCGCTGCTGCTGCGCGGTGGGTTCTACCCGTCGGCGGTCATGTACCTGATCTACGGCGCCCTCTGCGCCTGGGGCTTCGCCGCCTGGTGGCACACGTCGCGCGCCACCCGCCCGGCCACCGCACTCCCGCCCACCTACACGGAGGCCGTCGCATGAGCTTCGCCGATATCGAGCACGCGGTCGCCGAGATCGCGGCCGGACGGCCGGTCGTCGTGGTCGACGACGCCGACCGGGAGAACGAGGGCGACCTGATCTTCGCGGCCGAGCTGGCCACGCCGGAGCTGATGGCGTTCATGGTGCGCTACACCTCCGGGTACGTCTGCGTGCCGTTGACCGAGAGCGAGGCCGACCGGCTCGACCTGCCGCCCATGCACCACACCAACCAGGACCGGCGTGGCACCGCGTACACGGTGACCGTCGACGCCCGGGAGGGGGTCAGCACCGGCATCTCGGCGGCCGACCGCGCGTACACCATCCGACTGCTCGCCGACGCGGCCACCGACCCGACGGACCTGGCGCGTCCCGGGCACGTGGTGCCGCTGCGCGCCCGCGAGGGTGGGGTGCTGCGCCGGCCCGGGCACACCGAGGCGGCGATCGACCTGACCCGGCTCGCCGGGCTGCGTCCGGCGGGTGTGCTCTGCGAGCTGGTCAACGACGACGGCACCATGATGCGGTTGCCGGACCTGGAGAAGTTCGCCGCCGAACACGGTCTCGTGCTGATCACCATCGCCGACCTGATCGCCTACCGGCGGCGGACCGAGAAGCAGGTCGAGATGGTGGCCGAGGCCCGGATGCCCACCCGGCACGGGGTGTTCCGCGCGCTGGGCTACCGCTCCGAGCACGACCCGGCCGAGCACGTCGCCCTGGTCATCGGAGACCTCGGTGACGGCCGGGACGTGCTGGTCCGGGTGCACTCCGAGTGCCTCACCGGGGACGTGTTCGGCTCGCTGCGCTGCGACTGCGGGCCGCAGTTGGACGCCGCGCTGGCCCGGGTCGCCCGCGAGGGCCGGGGTGTGGTGCTCTACATGCGCGGCCACGAGGGGCGTGGCATCGGGCTGCTGCACAAGCTCCAGGCGTACCAGTTGCAGGACCAGGGCCGCGACACCGTCGACGCCAACCTCGACCTGGGCCTGCCGGCCGACGCCCGCGACTACGGCACCGGCGCGCAGATCCTCTACGACCTGGGCGTGCGCTCGATGCGACTACTCACCAACAACCCGGCCAAGCGGGCCGGGCTGGAGGGTTACGGGCTCACCATCACCGGCCGCGAGGGCCTGCCGGCCGGCGCGCACCCGGAGAACCTGCGCTACCTGCGCACCAAGCGGGACCGGATGGGTCACCTGCTGGACGAGTTGGACGAGGTGTCCGAGGCGCCGCTGGGGCGTCCGGTCGCCAACGACGAGATCGGAGCATGACGATGGCGGGTTTCGGTGAGCCGGGAGTCGACGCGGTGGACGCCGCGGGGCTGACCGTCGGCGTGGTGGCCGCGCGCTGGCACGGCGACCTGACCGACCACATGCTGGAGCGCGCGGTCGCCGCCGCCGAGGCGTGCGGCGCGCGATCCGTGGTCGCCCGCGTCGCCGGCTCGGTCGAGCTGCCCGTCGTCGCCCAGGCCCTCGCCCGCCGCTGCGACGTGGTGGTCGCGCTCGGCGTGGTCGTCCGGGGCGCGACCGCCCATTTCGACTACGTGTGCCGGTCGGTCACCGACGGGCTGACGCGGGTGGCGCTGGACGAGGGCAAGCCGGTCGCGCACGGTGTGCTCACCGTGGAGACCATCGAGCAGGCCCGGGACCGCGCCGGGCTGCCCGGCTCGGCGGAGGACAAGGGCTGGGCGGCGACCGTCGCGGCGCTCGACGCCGCGCTGGCCGTGCGGACGGTGGCGGCGGGCAACGCGCAGCGGGTCGGCTTCGCCGGCTGACCCGCTCGGCCCGCGGCCGGGCCGGGTCGCGGTCGGGCCCGACGGCGGCCGTCCGGTCTCAGAGCCGGCCGGCCTCGATGATCCGGCGGAGGAACTGCCGGGTACGGGGCTGCGTCGGCTCGCCGAGCACCTGCTCCGGCGGGCCGCTCTCGACGACGCGCCCCGCGTCGAGGAAGCACACCTCGTCGGCGACCTCCCGGGCGAAGCCCATCTCGTGGGTGGCCAGCACCATGGTCATCCCGTCGGCCTTCAGATCCCGGATCATCGTCAGCACCTCGCCCACGAGTTCCGGGTCCAGCGCCGAGGTGACCTCGTCGAGCAGCATGAGCCGAGGCGAGTTCGCCAGCGCCCGGACGATCGCCACCCGCTGCTGCTGCCCGCCGGAGAGCCCGTCCGGGTAGGCGTGCGCCTTCGCGCCCAGCCCCACCCGGTCGAGCAGGTCGCGGGCCTGGGCCTCGGCCTCCGCACGGGTTCGCCGGTGTACGCGCCGGGGCGCGAGGGTGATGTTGTCCAACACGCTCAGGTGCGGAAACAGGTTGTACGCCTGGAACACCATGCCGATCCGCCGGCGTACCCGGTCGGCGTCGACCCGTGGGTCGGAGATGTCCTCCCCGTCCAGCTCGATCGTGCCGTCGTCCAGCTCGTCGAGGAGGTTCACGCACCGCAGGAGCGTGGACTTGCCCGACCCGGACGCCCCGATCAGCGCCACCACCCGGTGCTCGGCGACCGTCAGGTCGAGCCCGTCCAGCACGACGTGGCCGGCGAACTCCTTGCGCAGCCCCCGGCAGCGCAGCAGCGTCATGGTCAGCCTCCCGACTGGCGACGGGCCGAGCGCAGCGTCACCCAGTCGGTGACCGCGATCAGCGGGATCGCGAGCAGTACGAACAGCACGCCCGCCACGATGTACGGCGTGTAGTTGAACGTCTGGGCGGTGGCGATCTGGGCGGCCCGGACCGCGTCGATCGGACCGGCGAGCGAGACCAGCCCGACATCCTTCTGTAGGGCCACCACGTCGTTGAGCAGCGGTGGCGCCACCCGGCGGACGGCCTGCGGCAGCACCACGTGCCGCATCGTCTGCCGGTAGGTCAGGCCGAGCGACCGCGCCGCCGCGAGTTGGCTGGGGTGCACCGACTCGATGCCGGCCCGGAACACCTCGGCGAGGTAGCCGCCGTAGGTGAGCACCAGCGCCAGCCCGCCCAGCACCAGCACCGACGGCATGCCCCGCAGCCGCAACCCGGGGACGCCGAGGGTGAGCAGGTAGAGCACGATGATCAGCGGTAGGCCGCGGAACGTGTACGTGTAGCCGGCGGCCAGCGCCCGTACCGGGAAGAAGATCGGGCCGCGCAGCGTCCGCAGCACGGCGATCACCAGCCCCAACAGCAGGGCCCCGGCCGCGCAGCAGACCAGCAGCCGTACGTTGAGCCAGAGCCCGTCCAACACGGCCGGCAGCGCGTCGGCGGCGATCCTCGGGTCCAGGAACGACTCCCGTACCCGGTCCCAGCCCGGCGCGCCGGTCACCGCGACGACCAGCAACGTGCCGAGCGCCGCCGTGGACGAGGCCGCGACCAGCACGCTGTAGACGGTCTGTCGACGCCGGTACGCCGTTCGCCGTGCCTGGGCCGCCGAGGGGGTGTGCGCCGGTGGCGTTACGGCGGGGGTGGTTTCCCGCGGCGTCACGTCAGCTCGGCCGCGCCCGCCACCTGCGCGAGCCATTTCTGCTCCAACTCCTTCAGCGTGCCGGCCTCGCTGAGCTGACCCACCGCTCCGCTCACACAGCGGGTCAGCGGCGAGTTCTTGTCCAGCAGCAGCCCGAACACCTCCGGCACGCCGACCCGCGGCACCTGGCCGACGATCACCGCGTCGGTGACCTCCGCGCCGGTGATGTAGAAGGCCGTCGGCAGGTCCACCACGAGACCGTCGATCTGCCCGTTCTGCAGGGCCTTCTTGGCGTCGTCGTTGCTGTTGTAGACCTGCGGCTTCACGGTGGGCTTGATGACGTCGGTGATCGCCTGGTAGCTGGTCGTGCCGACCTGGGCCCCGAGCTTGGCGCCCTTCAGGTCGGCCACGGTCTTCTTGCCGGCGATCTTCGACGACTTGAGCGCGATGACCGTCTGCCGCACCAGGTAGTACGGCGCGGAGAAGTCCACCGCCTGTTTGCGCTCCTCGGTGACCGAGAACTGGTTGATGTCGAAGTCGAAGGTCTTCTCCCCGGGCGCGATCGCGGTGTCGAACTTCACCCGGGTCCAGGTGACGTCCCCCCGCGCGTAGCCCAGCTTCTCGGCCACGGCGTACGCGACGGCGGCCTCGAAGCCCTCGCCGTTCTCCGGCTTGTCCTGCCGGAACCACGGCTCGTACGCCGGCTGGTCGGTGGCGATGGTGAGCTTGCCCGCCGTACGGGTGGGCAGGCTGTCCTTGACGCAGGACGGCGCGGCGGTGACGGTGGGAGTCGGTTCGTCCTGCGGCGCACAGGCGGCGACGGCGCCGACGACGGCGCCGACGAGGGTGAGCGCGAGAAGACGTGAGCGGCTGGCCATGGCGGACAGCGTAAAGCTCCACGGGCATCGATCGAAGATCTTCCCACCGTGACGATAGGGAATTGTCCGCCTGCTGGGTTCGGCCGGACCCGGACGTCCGGTGGCGGCCCGGCGGCTGGAAGAATCGTTCCCCGTGAAGACGTTCGAGGAGTTGTTCGCCGAGCTGCAGGCCAAGGCCGCCGCCGGCACCCCGGGCTCGGGCACCGTCGCCGCTCTGGACAAGGGCGTGCACTTCATCGGCAAGAAGGTCGTCGAGGAGGCGGCCGAGTCGTGGATGGCCGCCGAGCACGAGGGGCCCCAGCGCACCGCCGAGGAGATCTCCCAACTGCTCTACCAGGTCCAGGTGCTGATGCTCGCCAGCGGTCTCGAGCTCGAGGACGTCTACCGACATCTGTGAGTGCGCCCCGTCGTTGATCAGATTCGATCGAAGGAGCACTCCGTCATGCTGCGTGTCGCCATCCCCAACAAGGGCACCCTGGCCGAGCCGGCCGCCCAGATGCTGCGCGAGGCGGGTTACCGCCAGCGCACCGATCCCAAGGACCTCGTCTGCCGGGACGAGGCCAACGACGTCGAATTCTTCTACCTGCGTCCCAAGGACATCGCCACCTACGTCGGCTCCGGTGATCTCGACCTCGGCATCACCGGCCGTGACCTGCTGATCGACTCGGCCGCGCCCGCCGAGGAGGTCGTCGATCTCGCCTTCGGCCGGGCCACCTTCCGGTTCGCCGCCCGCCCCGACGACATCGACTCCGTTCAGGAGTTGGGCGGGCACCGGATCGCCACCGCGTACCCGGGGCTGGTCGAGCGGCACCTCGACGAGGCGGGCGTCAAGGCCGAGGTGATCCGCCTCGACGGCGCGGTGGAGAACGCCGTACGCCTCGGGGTGGCCGACGTGATCGCGGACGTGGTGGAGACCGGAGCGACGCTGCGTCAGGCGGGCCTCGTCGTGTTCGGCGAGCCGCTGCTGC
The DNA here is from genome assembly GCF_050942905.1 of Micromonospora sp. CA-246542. Taxonomy (NCBI): domain Bacteria; kingdom Bacillati; phylum Actinomycetota; class Actinomycetes; order Micromonosporales; family Micromonosporaceae; genus Micromonospora; species Micromonospora sp. CA-246542. The sequence goes on from NZ_CP192040.1 coordinate 2,708,758, forward strand.
GCTCGTCGGCGGTGCTGGTGCGCCGGGCCGGCGCGCCGGCCCACCCGCAGGCCGAGCAGCTCCTGCGCCGCCTGCACGGCGTGCTGGTGGCCCGCCGTTACGTGATGCTCGCCTACGACGTGCCGGCCGGTCTGCTGGACCGGGCCAGCGGGTTGACCCCCGGCATCGAGTCGCCCACGGTCTCGCCGCTGCACCGCGAGGGCTGGGTGGCCGTGCAGGCCATGGTGCTCAGCGACGACGTGCACCGGATCATGGATGAGCTGTACGACCTGGGCGCCCGCGCCATCCTGGTCACCAACATCCACGCCTGCCGCCTCTGACCGCCGGTTGATCCACCCGAGATCGCGCAAGTGGGGGTGTCCACCCGCGCGGGTGACTCCCACTTCGCCGACCTCGGGTGGATCACCGCTGTCCTGCGCCGGTGCGGTGCACGGAGGTCCGCCTGGCGCCCGGCGCCCGGCGTCCGGCGTTCCCCGTCCGGCGTCCCGGGGGCAAGATCACGCTCGATCCAGGATGTAGTGGCGTCAGCCCGCCACCGATACCACTACATCGTGGATCGAGCACGATCTTGCGGCGGCGGGTGGCGCCTCGGCGGGTGGTGCGCGGATCGAGCGGACGTGAGTGGCAGACTGGGGGAGTGAGTGACACCGAGCTGGTCCGCCTCAAGCCCCGCCGCATCCGGGTGGTGTGCTGGTCCGCGGCGATCGTGCTGGTGGTGGTGTTCGCCCTGGTCGCCACCTCGCTGACCGGGCCGACCGGCGACGGGTACGGCAGCTTCCAGCGCGGTGACCAGATCGCCATGATCGGCCTCGGCATCTTCGGGGCATTGGGCTTCCTGCTGTTCACCCGCCCGCGCATCGAAGCGGACGAGCGGCGCATCCGGGTGCGTAACGTGATCAGCTCCTACGAGCTGCCCTGGGAGGTTGTCCGGGGTGTCCGCTTCGATCGCGGAGCGCCCTGGGCCAGCCTGGAACTGCACGACGACGACCTGCTGCCGTTGATCGCGCTCCAAGCGGCCGACAAGGAGTTGGCCGTCGACGGGGTGCGCGCCCTGCGCCGGCTGCACGAGGCCCACCAGGCCCGCCTCGCCGAACGCGCCGTCGGCAGCTGAGCACCCACCCCCGCACGCGAACCACCGCGCTCCCGCAATGCCTCCCCGACGCCTCCCCACGCCAGCTCGAAGCTGACTCAGTGCGGTGATCAAGAGGTTTGCGTCACGGGGCACGGCGTGTCGTGACGCAAACCTCTTGATCACCGCGCGCCGCGCGGCCCGCGCACCCCGCGATCTGCCGGTCGTGCCCGGTTTGGGGGTGGGCGGGGCGGCGGTGTAGTGTTGTCGAGTCGACCAGGCTGTCTCCGCGTGCGAGCAGACAGCCTTGAAAGCGGAGCGCCTGCTCCCACCCGAGTCGCCGCTACGGTGGCCGGGTCCGGTCACCGGTTCCGGGCATGTCCCGGTCCCGGATGCGCGATCCTGTGATCGTGCCGACCGGTCGAGCGGGCCCTGGCATACGCCGGGGCCTTCTGTTTTCCAAGTCGGTTCCCTCCCGGGAGCCGCAGGGGTCGGCACCTGAGCAGAAACGACTCGAGGAGGCCCCATCAGCGTCGAACCACGCGTGAACGAGCAGATCCGGGCACGTGAGGTCCGACTGGTCGGCCCAGAGGGTGAGCAGGTGGGCATCGTCCCGCTGGAGCGCGCCCTTCAGCTGGCCGCGGACGTCGATCTGGACCTGGTCGAGGTTGCGCCGATGGCGCGCCCGCCGGTGTGCAAGCTCATGGACTTCGGCAAGTTCAAGTACGAGAGCGCACTCAAGGCGCGCGAAGCGCGGCGTAACCAGCAGCAGACCGTCATCAAGGAAATGAAGCTTCGGCCGAAGATCGACCCGCACGACTACGAGACCAAGAAGGGTCACGTGGTGCGGTTCCTCAAGGCGGGCGACAAGGTCAAGGTGACGATCATGTTCCGCGGTCGCGAGCAGAGCCGCCCGGAGCTGGGTTACCGGCTCCTGCGCCGGCTCGAGTCCGAGATCACGGATCTGGGATACGTCGAAGCCGCTCCCAAGCAGGACGGCCGAAACATGATCATGGTTCTCGCTCCGCACCGGGCCGTAAAGGCTTCCGCGGTCGCCGCCACGGCGTCGCGCGGTGGTCCTCGGGACCGGGTCGGGGACGAGTCCGCCGCTCCGGCAGCCGATGAGACCGCGGCGGTCGGCGAGACCGCAGCAGCCGGCGACACCGGCACCGCCGCCACCAGCGGCGAGTAACAGGGGAGAAGACGTTCCACATGCCGAAGATGAAGAGCCACACGGGTATGGGTAAGCGGGTCAAGCTGACCGGCAAGGGCAAGGTCGTTGCCCAGCAGGCCGGCCTGCGCCACAACCTGGAGAAGAAGCCCTCCACCCAGACCCGCCGGCTGACCGGCACGGTCGTGCTGGCCAAGGCCGACGTCAAGCGCATCAAGAAGCTGCTCGGCCGCTGACGCGCGCCACCTTTACGTAAGAAGGAGTTGAGATGGCACGCGTCAAGCGGGCTGTAAACGCCCAGAAGAAGCGTCGTACCCTGCTGGAGACCGCGAGTGGTTACCGCGGCCAGCGCTCCCGGCTGTACCGCAAGGCCAAGGAGCAGGTGCTGCACTCGATGCAGTACGCCTACCGGGACCGTCGTGACCGCAAGGGCGACTTCCGGCAGCTGTGGATCCAGCGGATCAACGCGGGCGCCCGGGCCAACGGGATGACCTACAACCGCCTGATCCAGGGCCTGCGTCTGGCCGGCATCGAGGTCGACCGCAAGATCCTGGCCGACATGGCCGTCAACGACGCCGCCTCGTTCGCGGCGATCGTCGAGCTGGCCCGGGCTGCGGTCACGGCCGAGGGCACCGGCGGCGCGGCGGCTCAGGCCGCCTGATCCCCACGCACCAGAGAGAGGCGTCTCCCGCGTCGGCACCGCCGTCCGGGGGGCGCCTCGATCGTGCCGAAGGAGCAAACCCCATGGCCTTCACCCCGCGTACCCCCAGGGTTGTCGCCGCCCGCCGCCTGCAACGCCGCCGGGACCGCGACGCGGCCGGCCGGTTCCTGGCCGAGGGCCCGCAGGCGGTCCGCGAGGCCCTGGCGCGGCCGGGGGTGGTCACCGAGCTTTTTGGTACGACCACCGCGCTGGACCGGTACCCGGAGCTGGCCGCCACGGCGGCCCGCGCCGACGTGCCGGTCTCCGAGGTGACCGACGACGCCATCGCGGCTCTGACCGAGACGGTCGCCCCGCAGGGGCTGGTGGCCGTCTGCCGGCACCTGGACGTGACGTTGGAGCAGGCGCTCGCGGGTGCGCCCCGGCTGGTGGCGGTGCTCGCCGAGATCCGCGACCCCGGTAACGCCGGCACCGTGCTGCGCACCGCCGACGCGGCCGGCGCGGGCGCGGTGATCTTCGCCGGCGACGCCGTCGACCCGTACAACGGCAAGTGTGTCCGCGCCTCCGCCGGCAGCCTGTTCCACGTCGACGTGGTGCGCGCGCCCGATCCGGTCACGGTCGTCGACGCGCTGCGCGTCGCCGGGCTGTCGATCTTCGCCACCACCGGGTACGGCGATGACGACCTGGATGATCTGACCGACTACGGCCGGCTCGTCGGGCCCACCGCCTGGCTGTTCGGTTCCGAGGCGCACGGGCTGCCCGAGGAGTTGACCGCCGCCGCCGACGCCCGGGTGCGGGTGCCGCTGTACGGGCGCGCGGAGAGCCTCAACCTGGCTGCCGCGGCGGCCGTCTGCCTGTACGCTTCAGCGAGAGCACAGCGCTGAGGTGACCCTCGGCGCGACTGACAGCAGGGGAGAGCGTCCGTCCATGAACGCGCCACGGCGTTCGTTTAGCCAGCCCGCCGGTGTCGGCGGGCGGCGGGCCTGACCTGCTCCCTGCGCAACTCCTACCGGCGGGCTGCGGCACAGCCGCGCGTCCGTAGACTCGCTTCGCCGCCCCGATGACGGGCTGGCGCCGCCGTGAGGGAGTGCCCGTACGCCATGAGCTACCGCAACGATCCGTACGACCCGAAGCAGGTCGCCCTGCTCGACCCGGCCGCCCTGGCCGAGGCCGTCGCCGACGCCACGAAGGCGTTCGACGACGCCGCCGACCCGGACGCGTTGACCGCGCTGCGCCCCGCGCACCTCGGTGACCGGTCTCCGGTGTCCCTCGCGCGCCGGGAGATCGGCGCGTTGCCGCCGGCCGCGAAGTCCGACGCCGGCAAGCGGGTCAACGAGGCCCGCCGGGCGATCGAGACCGCGTACGCCGAGCGCTCCGAGGTGGTGGAGCGCGAGCAGGCCGCGCGGGTGCTCGTGGAGGAGCGGGTGGACGTCACCCTGCCGTACGCCCGGCGTCCCCGTGGTGCCCGGCACCCGCTGAGCACGCTCATGGAGTCGATCAGCGACCTGTTCGTCGGGATGGGTTACGAGGTGGCCGAGGGCCCCGAGGTCGACCTGGAGTGGGTCAACTTCGACGCGTTGAACATCCCCGCCGACCACCCGGCGCGCGGGTTGATGGACACGTTCCACATCGCATCCCCTGATGGGTCCGCGGGCTCCGGCCTCGTTCTGCGCACGCACACGTCGACGGTGCAGACCCGCACCATGCTCAGCCGCAAGCCGCCGATCTACGTGATCGTTCCCGGCCGGGTCTACCGCACCGACGAGATCGACGCCACCCACAGCCCGGTGTTCCACCAGGCCGAAGGCCTGGTGGTCGACAAGGGCATCACGATGGCGCACCTGCGGGGCACCCTCGACCACTTCGCGCGGGCGATGTTCGGTCCCGAGGCGAAGACCCGGTGGCGGCCGCACTACTTCCCGTTCACCGAGCCGTCGGCGGAGTTCGACGTGTGGTTCCCGGAGCACCGCGACGGTCCGCAGTGGGTCGAGTGGGGTGGCTGCGGGATGGTCAACCCCCGGGTGCTGCGCGCCTGCGGGGTCGACCCGGAGGTCTACTCCGGCTTCGCCTTCGGCATGGGCATCGACCGGACCCTGATGGTCCGGCACGGGGTCAGCGACATCCGCCATCTCTTCGAGGGCGACGTGCGGTTCAGCCGCGCGCTCGGGACCGGGGCGTAGGCGATGCGGGTACGAGACACGGGAACGGTGGTCTGAAGTCATGCGAGTTTCTGTCAGTTGGCTGCGGGAGTACGTCGACCTCCCCGCCGACCTACCCACCGGTGACCTGGAGCAGGCCCTGGTCGACCTCGGCATCGAGGTCGAGTCCGTACTGGACCTGCGCGCGAGCGTCACCGGTCAGCTCGTCGTCGGCGAGGTACGCGAGATCGAGGAGCTGACCGGCTTCAAGAAGCCGATCCGGTTCTGCCGGGTGGACGTGGGCGCCGCCAACGGCACCGGCGAGCCGCAGGAGATCGTCTGCGGGGCGCGCAACTTCGCCGTCGGCGACCGGGTCGTGGTGATCCTGCCCGGCGGCGTGCTGCCCGGCGGGTTCGCGATCGGCGCGCGCAAGACGTACGGGCACAACTCGGCCGGCATGATCTGCTCGGCCAAGGAGCTGGGCCTGGGCGACGACCACTCCGGCATCATCGTGCTGCCGCCGGAGGTGGCCGCCAAGCCGGGCGACGACGCGCGGTCCGTCGTGGGCCTCGACGACGTCGTGTTCGAGCTGGAAATCACCCCGGACAGGGGGTACGCGCTGAGCCTGCGCGGTCTGGCCCGGGAGCTGTCGCACGCGTTCGACGTGCCGCTGCACGACCCGGCCCTGGCGCCCGCCCCGAGCGGAACGCCGACGCCGGCGTACCCGGTCGAGGTCCGCGACACGGTCGGCTGTGACCGGTACGCCGCCCGCCTGGTGCGCGGCGTCGACCCGGCCGCGCCCACGCCGTCGTGGATGGCCCAGCGGCTCGTCACCGCCGGCATCCGCAGCATCTCGCTGCCCGTCGACATCACCAACTACGTGATGTTGGAGCTGGGCCAGCCGATGCACGCCTTCGACGCCGACCGGATCGCCGGCCCGCTGGTGGTCCGTCGTGCCGAGGCGGGGGAGAAGCTGACCACCCTGGACGGTGTCAGCCGTGTGCTCACCGCCGACGACATGGTCATCTGCGACGACACGGGTCCGATCTCGCTCGCGGCGGTGATGGGCGGCGAGACCAGCGAGGTCGACACCGGAAAAACCACAAACGTGCTCTTCGAGGCCGCCCACTGGGACCCGGCCATGGTCGGGCGCACGGCCCGCCGGCACAAGCTGTTCAGCGAGGCCGCGAAGCGCTGGGAGCGGGGCGTCGACCCGGCGGTGCCGCTGGTCGCGCTGGAGCGGGCCGTGGGGCTGCTCACCGAGCACGGCGGCGGCGCTCCGAGCGCCGAGATCCTGGACATCGACCACGTCCGGCCGCGTACCCCGATCACCCTGCCGGCGGACCTGGCGACCCGGCGGGTCGGCGTCGAGTACCCGCCGGCGCGGGTCGTCGCCCTGCTGGAGCAGGTGGGATGCACGGTCGCGCAGGGCGCGGACCGGCTCTCCGAGGACCCGGGAGCGGTCGGCACGGCCAGCGGCGCCGGGTCGGTGCTGAGCGTCACCCCGCCGAGCTGGCGGCCCGACCTGACCGACCCGGCCGACCTGGTCGAGGAGGTCGTCCGCCTCGACGGGTACGACAAGGTGCCGTCGGTGCTGCCGACCGCGCCGCCCGGGAACGGTCTGACCCCGCGCCAGCGTCGCCGCCGGGCCGTCGCATGGTCGCTGGCCGAGCGGGGGTACGTGGAGGTGCTCGCGCACCCCTTCGTCTCCCCGGAGCTGGCCGACCAGCTCGGACTGCCGGCCGACGATCCGCGTCGACCCGCGGTGCGCCTCGCCAACCCGCTGTCCGAGGAGGAGCCGCTGCTGCGCACCACGCTGCTCGGTCCGCTGCTCGGCATCCTCAAGCGCAACCTCGGCCGGGGTCACCGCGACCTCGCCCTGTACGAGATCGGCGCGGTCTTCCATCCGCGCCCCGACGCCGGCAGCCCGCCCGCGATGGGCGTGGACCGGCGACCCACCGACGAGGAGTTCGCCGCCGCCGACGCGGTCGTGCCGGCCCAACCGGTGCACGTCGCGGCGGTGCTCGCCGGTGACCTGGACCCGGCCGGCTGGTGGGGCGCGGGCCGCCCGGCCGGCTGGGCGGACGCCATCGAGGCGGCCCGGGACGTGCTGGCCGCCGCCGGCATCCCCGACGAGCGGGTCGAGGTACGCGCCGCCGAGTACGCGCCGTGGCACCCCGGCCGCTGCGCCGAGCTGCGGGTCGACGACACCGTCGTCGGGCACGCCGGTGAGCTGCACCCGGCGGCGGTGGCGGCCCTGGAGCTGCCCCGCCGCACCTGCGCCATGGAGCTGGACCTGGACGTGCTGCCGCCGGTGCCGGTGGTTCCCGCGCCGACGGTGTCCGGGTTCCCGCCGGCGTTGATCGACGTGGCGCTGGTGCTCGACGAGTCGGTCCCGGCCGAACAGGTGCGTCGGGCGCTGGAGGCGGGCGCCGGCGAGCTGTTGGAGGACGTGCGACTGTTCGACGTGTACTCCGGCGCGCAGCTCGGCGAGGGTCGACGGTCGCTGGCGTACAAGCTGACGTTCCGCGCGCCGGACCGGACGCTGACCGTCGAGGAGGCGCTGGCCGCCCGGGACGCGGCGGTCGCCGTCGCGGCCGAGCGCTTCGGCGCCACCCTGCGCGGCGCCTGACACAGCGGACGGGCCTCTCCTCCTGCGCGGGGGGAGAGGCCCGTCAGCCGTCGTCGGACTCCAGCTCGCCGAGTTCGCGTAGGCCTGGTAGATCACAGACGGTGATCCGACGGTAGTCGGTGTCGACCAATCCGTCCGATCGCAGCTCTCGCAGGGCCTTCTGGATGGCGGTCTCGGAGGCGCCGCAGATGGTCGCCAGGTCGGGCTGCGTAAGCCGAACGTCGATGATGACGCCGTCCGGCCCCTGTCGACCGTGGCTGCGGCAGAGGTCGGCGATCACCCGGGCCACCCGCAGTTTCACCGAGTACGAGGTGAAGTCGATCCGCCGTCGATTGGACCAGCGCAGCCGGTCGGAGACCATCGCGGCGAGTTCGAGAGCGGCGTCCGGGTGCTCCTTGAGGAACCGTTTGAAACGGTCCGGCTGGATCACGCTGTAGATCGCCGGCCCGCAGGTCGTCACGGTAGCGGAGCGGGGTTCGTTGTTGAGCGCGGACATCTCGCCCACGAGGTCGCCCCCAACGCGGAGCGACAGGAGAGCAGGCCGGCCGTCCGGCAGCGTGGCGGTGACCTTGGTAAGGCCCTCTTCGAGGAGTACGAGATGGGTCTCCCGTACGCCCTCGTGGATCACGATCTGCCCGGCGGGGACCTGACGACGGACACCCAACCGCAGTAGTGCCGTCCGCTCCCGTGGAGCGAGCCGTTGCAGGAACGTGCCGTAGGGCCACGTGTCGCCGGCCAGGTCGCGTGGTCGTAGCACCCGCAGCCTCCTTCTCCAGGGACAGCTGCCGAAGCGTATCGGTTCCTGCGCGTAGCGCGATGCCCCAGCTTCGGCTATCACGTCGATCAGCAGGCGCACCGCTGTCAGGGCCAACACCACCGTCGGGGGTAACCCGAGGCTGAGCAGCAGGTCGAGCAGATCCGTCCTCATGCGACAAGCACAGCGCGTGGGTGGCTGGTTGATCCCTCAGCAGGACGGGATGACGGGTTCTCGACTTCCGCCTGGGATGCCGTAGTTCTACGGGATCCCGTCCCGCGCATACCGGTTCGATGGCTCCTGCGGTGCTTGCCCGCGGGGCGAGCCGGATGAAGAAGGGCGGAAGTTGGATGCGACATCCCGAGCGGCGCTTGTTGATTTCTGTGGACATGGAGCGGTACAGCAGACGCAGCAATGTCCAACAGTACGAGGCGCAGCGGCACTTCCGAGAGCTGCTGCACGAGGCCGCCGACGCTGTCGGTCTTGACCGGGTGGCCTGGACGACTCAGCAGGCGGGCGATGGCGAGCTGGCGATTGTGCCTCGTGAGGTCTCCGAGTCGCGGGTGATCGGCAGGTTCGTTCCGGAGTTGAACCGGCGGCTACGCCACCACAACAGCAGCCGTCTCCCGGCTGCCCGGATTCGGCTCAGGGTGGCGGTGCATCAGGGGTTGGTGCATCTCGACGGTGCGAACGGCTTCCCGGGCAACGCCGTGGTGTTCGTCTGTCGGTTGGGCGAGGCCGCTCCGGTCAAGCAGGCGCTGGCCGCCTTCCCTGGTGCCGGCGTCGCGCTTGTCGTCTCGACCGAGATCTTTCGCGATGTGGTCACCGAGTACCCGGAGGAGATGCGGCCGGAGCGGTTCGTTCGGATCGAGGTTGCCCACCCGGACAAGGAATTCCGCGAGGACGCCTGGCTCTGCGTGGTGGACGAGGACATCAACGGCGCCGCGATCCAGGGCGTGGCAGCGAGCCCTGGCCAGGGTGATGCGCAGTCTGCGGAGAAGCCGGAGGGCACGACCGAGGCGAAGCCGGTCACCAGCGAGACGGAGCACGGTGGAATCCGCACCGGCGACATCAGCGTCAAGGGACAGAACGCGATCGGCCCGGGCGCGACGGCGATCGGCTCGATCGGCCGCGACGCGAACTTCGGCAAGCCCCGATGATCGGTCAGCACCTTCCTGCCTCCGCCGGCGCTGAGCGGGATCTGAAGGACCTGCTGCACGACGGGTCGGATGAGCGCTCTGCCGATGTCCCGTTAGATGACTCCGGCGATGGTGTGCTAAACGGGGCGCGGGACGGATCAACACTCACGGATTCCGTCGATGGTGAGGATGAGGCGGGCTTGGCCGAGGAACCGCCCGAGGAGGAGGCGGATGAGACGGAGGACGTCCTCGACCCCGCGGACGTGCTGCGTCGGCTGGCCGCCCTGCTGGGTGGCTCGGGGGGCATCGATGTAGGTGATGTTCAGGTCCAGGGACAGAACGCCACCGGACATGGCGCCGTCGCGATCGGGACGGTCAACCTCACCACTGCGCTGTCCGACGGGGCTGGGCGCGTCTGGTTCGAGACACTTGCCGAGGCGAACGTCCGCGAGACTGCGAGCGGGTACGCATTCACGTCCACTGACCAGCGACTCGATCACTATCTCCGGCATCAGCACCTGGTCTGCCTTTCCGGGCCGGTCGGGAGTGGACGGTATACGTCGGCCACCCTGGCGGTGGCCCGCAGGCACGGGTTCGACCGGGTCTGCGTGCTCGGCGGCGTCGAACAGTTGTCCGATCTGCTCGGCGCGGGAGCGTCGTTGCCTGCGGGGCACGGCTACGTGGTCCGACTGAGTGAGGTGGTTGTCCGCGCGGTCGACGGATTCACACTGGTGGCGCTGGCTGCCAGGGCCGCGACCTCGGGAACGACGGTGGTCCTGGTCGGTGACTTCTCCCAGCGGAAGCGCGACCTCGTCGCCCACGTCGTTGATCATCGCCCGGCCCCGGCAGCCGAGGTGTTCCGGGCGCAGCTTCGCCGTCAGCTCAGAGGGCACTGTGTCGGCTGGTGCACGGACACCTGTGATGGACGCTGCCTGAAGAGGTATGTGGATCTGGACTGCGCCGAACACCCACTGTTGTCGGCCTATCTGGCCGGAGAGCCTCGGCCCAGCGAGGTTCTGAAGGTAGTCGCGACGATCGCTCCCACCGTTCCCAAGGCTGGCGCTCTGACCGAGCGGCTGGAGCAGTTTCTGCCGCTTCAACTCCGTGAGCGGGCCGTCGAGATCCTCGACGTGCGAGGTGGCGGCGAGGCGATCGACGGGTTCACCAGCGACGAGGTGCGTGCGTTCCGCCTCTCCTGCGCCGTGCTGGCCGGGCAGCCCGTGGCCGAGATGCACGAGGCAGCTCAACGTCTGGCCCGATGGGACTTCCACGAGGTGACGCCGGTGGGTGCACCCCTCCGGGGGGCCGCGATCGACGCGCTGGTGGGGTCGACACTGAGCCAAGCCGTCACACGGGTGCCGGACGCGCGTGTGCCGGGTGGGTGTCGGATCGACTTCCCGGCGGGTACCGAGTCGATCCGGGCGGCACTGCTGGACGTCGCGTGGACTGACTGGTGGTCGCCCGGACAGCTCCTCGGCTGGCTCGCAGACCTGATCCGAGAGGGCCTTCCACCGGTCCGGCAGGCCGCCGCCGGGGCCATCGGGTGGTCGGCGACGCGCGATGTGCAGGCGGCCCTCGACACGGTGCGGGATTTGGCCCGGGAACGGCGTGCTGGGGTCCGACAAGCGGCAGCGATCGTGCTGGTCGCCATGGCCATGCAGCCGACGTTGCGCTACCGGGTCCGCGCCGAGCTCGATCAGTGGGCCGCCGGGCCGGCAGCGCATCTACAGGACACCGTGGCACGTGCGTACAGCCTGGGGCTGGCCCGGGTCTGGCCGGACGCGGCGTTGGTCCAGTTGCGCCAGATCGCGCAGGCCCGGATGCAGCGGCGGAACAACTCCGTCGTCCGCGGGCTGGTCGAGGTATATCAGAACGGTCATGGTGCGAGCGTCGTGCCGGCGCTGGTGGACTGGACCGCGTCCGCCGACCCCGAGGTGCAACTCCATGCCGCGCGGACCCTGCGGGTGCTCGCGGACCGTTGGGCAGAACCGCCCAGAGAGCACTGGCCGGAGCTGCTGCACCTGGTGGATCAGCGAACGATAGATCTGGTCGATTTGGCCGTCCTCTGGGCGACCGCCCTGAGCCTGCCGAAGACGGCGTACCGATCGTGGCGAACCCTGGGCTTCTGGTTGGACCGGGCGGACCAGCAGCCGGTCGTCGCCGGCCACTGCCTTGACCTGCTGCGTCACGTCATCGCTGGACAGCCGGCCCTGCGTCATCGCCTGAACCATCAGCTTCACCACGTGTGGCGTCCGGTGATGCCACACCACGACCTGCTCGACGACGTACAACGACTGATCGATGAGGAGACGCGATGAGCGCAGGCCCGGTCGGTGGCCCCGGCACGAGAGCACCCATACCTGGGCAGATGGAACGCCGCCGCTGGTGGCATGCGTTCTTCCCGCCGACCGAGCCCCCGCTTCCCCCGGCCCCACCTGCGCCGATCGTTCCCGCCACCGTGACATTCCGTCAGGACGTCCCGGCGCCGATCCTGGTGCCGGCGAAGGGGGACGCATACGACTTCCGCTTGCACGCCGTCTACAACTGGACGGCGCAGAACATGACCTACGAGGAGCTTCGGTTTCGCGCCGAGCGGTATCTGGGATGGGCTGGCGGGATCGTCCGGGAACGGGCGGTGGACCTGGCACGTGAACATGAGCCCCACCGTTCGCACGACCTCGAACGTGCGCTGAACAGTCTGCTCGGTGGCCAGCGCTGGCCGCGTGAGGGTTCGCCGCACTTCGGAGTGCTCGTCCGCGTCAGCCCCGACGAGCGGGTGCGTGAGCGGCTCCGGCCGTACTGGGAGGATCGGATTCGGCTTGAGTGTGATCACGAGTTGCAGAAGATCCGGGCGGCCCAGGCGGATGAGCTGACTCGTCGCTGGTGTGCCGTGCTACAGAATCTCGAGGACGATCCCGTCACCTCGCACGCCGCACGGTTGACAAGCGAGCAGTTCGCCGAGGTTTTCGGTCGGTACGTCCAGGAGCGTCGGGAGGCCGTGCCCGATCTCGTGAAACTACTGCGCGAGGCGGTCCGGGGGCACGGGGATCTCGGTATGGGGCCGAGCGAGTACACGGAGGCGTGGGACGCAGCCCTGCGGACGTACGAGCGCCAGCACGGGTTGTCCGAGCAGTCGAGCTGACAGCGGGGCGTCCTCTGCTGGAATACTCGGGCGGAGGACGCCACCCTGCGCCGGCCGACAGCGGTGCTCATCACCATGCAGTAGGCTGTATTAACTTGCAGGAAACAATCGCCCTTGCTAGTCTCCTCTGCATAGTCATGCGGAGGTGGGTATGGGAATTCGAGTCGCGGTCGCGGGCGCGAGCGGGTACGCCGGTGGCGAGCTGCTGCGCCTGATCGCCGGGCATCCGGAGTTTGAGCTGGTCGCCGCCACCGCGCACCGCCAGGCCGGGCACCGCGTCGACGTGGCGCATCCGCAGCTCACCGGGCTCGACCTGGTATTCGGCGAGACCGATCCGTCGATCCTCGCCGACGCCGACCTGGTCTTCCTGGCGCTGCCGCACGGCGAGTCGGCGACTCTCGCGGCCCAGCTCCCGCCCGAGGTACGCGTCGTCGATCTGGGTGCCGACCACCGGCTCGCCGACCCCTACGCGTGGGCGCAGTACTACGGCGGCACGCACGCCGGCCAGTGGACGTACGGCCTGCCCGAGCTGCCCGGCCAGCGGGAGCTGATCGCCGGCTCCACCCGGGTCGCGAACACCGGCTGCTACGCCGCCGCGATCACTCTCGCGCTCGCGCCGCTGATCGCCGACGGCGCGGCCAACCCCGCCGACGTGGTCGTGGTCGCCGCCTCGGGCACCTCCGGCGCGGGCCGGGCGGCGAAGCCGCACCTGCTCGGCAGCGAGGTGATGGGCGACCTGTCGCCGTACCGGGTCGGCACCCACCAGCACGTGCCCGAGATCAAGCAGGCGTCCGGTGCGACCGGCCTGTCGTTCACCCCGGTCCTGGCGCCGATGCCACGCGGCATCCTCGCCACGGTCACCGCCGTGCCGGCCCGCGGCGTCGACCCGCAGGAGGTGCTGGCGCAGGCGTACGCCGACGCGCCGTTCGTGCACGTGCTGCCGGAGGGGCGCTGGCCGCACACGGCCGCCACGCTCGGCTCCAACTCGTGTCACCTCCAGGCCACCGTCGACGTCGACTCGGGTCGGCTGATCGTGGTCAGCGCGCTGGACAACCTCGGCAAGGGCGCCGCCGGCCAGGCCGTGCAGAACGCCAACCTGATGCTCGGCCTGCCGGAGACGACGGGCCTGTCAATCTGGGGAGTCAGCCCGTGAGTACAGCGCAGCGGAGCCCCGCAGTCGCGAACGAAAGGCCAGCGGCATGAGTGTCACCACCCCTCGGGGGTTCCGGGCGGCCGGAGTGACCGCCGGACTGAAGACCAGCGGTGGCCCGGACGTCGCGCTGGTGGTCAACGACGGCCCGGACGCCGGTGTCGCCGGTGTCTTCACCACCAACCGGGTCAAGGCCGCGCCGGTGCTCTGGAGCCAGCAGGTCGTGCAGGGCGGCGTGGTCCGCGCCGTGGTGCTCAACTCCGGTGGCGCGAACGCCTGCACCGGCCCGGCCGGTTTCCAGGACACGCACGCCACGGCCGAGCACACCGCCTCGGCGCTGAGCGCGGTCAGCCCGCGGCTGCTCCTCGGGGCCGGCGAGGTGGCGGTCTGCTCCACCGGGCTGATCGGTGAGCGGTTGCCGATGGACAAGCTGCTGCCGGGCGTCCGTACCGCCATCCGGCAGTTGTCACGCGACGGCGGCCTGGTCGCCGCCGAGGCCATCATGACCACCGACACCCGGCCGAAGACCACGGTGGCCCGGGGCAGTGGATGGACGGTCGGCGGCATGGCCAAGGGTTCCGGCATGCTCGCGCCGGGCATGGCCACCATGCTCTGCGTGCTCACCACCGACGCGGTGGCCGGGCCGGCGGTCCTGGACGAGGCTCTGCGCGCCGCGACCCGGGTGACCTTCGACCGGGTCGATTCCGACGGCTGCATGTCCACCAATGACACGGTGCTGCTGCTGTCCAGCGGCGCCAGCGGGATCGAGCCGACCCCGGCCGAGTTGGCCGCCGCGGTCACCACTGCCTGCCACGACCTGGCGCAGCAGCTCATCGCCGACGCGGAGGGCGCCACCAAGCAGGTCGCCATCGACGTCGTGGGGGCCGCGACCGAGGACGACGCGGTCGAGGTGGGCCGCTCGGTCGCTCGCAGCAACCTGGTCAAGACCGCCCTGTTCGGCAACGACCCGAACTGGGGTCGGATCCTCGCCTCGGTCGGCACCACCACGGCCGCCTTCGAGCCGGACGAGGTGGACGTGGCCGTCAACGGGGTGTGGCTGTGCCGGGGCGGCGCCGCGGCCGAGGACCGTTCGAAGGCCGACCTCAGCGCCCGGGACGTCACCATCCGGATCGACCTGCACGCGGGCGATGCGACGGCCACGATCTGGACCAACGACCTGTCCCACGCGTACGTGCACGAGAACTCGGCGTATTCAACATGAACCTCAGCAGTGATCTCACCCGGGCGCAGGTGAAGGCGGAGACGCTGATCGAGGCGCTGCCCTGGCTGGCGCGTTTCTCCGGCGCCACCGTCGTGGTCAAGTACGGCGGCAACGCCATGACCGAGCCGGAGCTGCAGCGGGCGTTCGCGGCCGACATGGTGTTCCTGCGCTACGCCGGTCTGAAGCCCGTGGTGGTGCACGGCGGCGGTCCGCAGATCTCGGCCATGCTGGGCCGGCTCGGCATCGAGAGCGAGTTCCGGGGCGGCCTGCGGGTGACGACCGCCGAGGCGATGGACGTGGTCCGGATGGTGCTCGTCGGGCAGGTCGGGCGGGAGTTGGTCGGGCTGATCAACTCGCACGGCCCGTACGCCGTCGGCCTCTCCGGCGAGGACGCGCGGCTGTTCACCGCGGTGCGCCGCCCGGCGTACGTGGACGGGCGGCCGGTCGACGTGGGCCAGGTCGGCGACGTCGAGTCGGTGGACACCTCGGCGGTGACCGACCTGATCGACGCCGGTCGGATTCCGGTGATCTCGACGGTCGCGCCGGACGCCGACGGTGTCCTGCACAACCTCAACGCGGACACCGCCGCCGCCGCGCTCGCCGTCGCCCTGCGGGCCCGCAAGCTGGTCGTCCTCACCGACGTGGCCGGCCTGTACGCCGACTGGCCGGACACCAACAGCCTGGTCTCCGAGATCACCGCGGACGACCTGGCCAAACTCCTGCCCCGGCTGGAGTCGGGGATGGTGCCGAAGATGGAGGCCTGCCTGCGGGCCGTGCGCGGGGGCGTGCCCGCCGCGCACGTGGTCGACGGCCGGGTGGCGCACTCCACGTTGCTCGAGGTGTTCACGTCGGAAGGGTTCGGAACGATGGTGGTGCCGCAGGACGGGACGGACGGGGCATGAGCAGTCTGGTGCAACGGTGGACGCAGTCCATGATGGACAATTACGGCACGCCGCCGCTGGCGCTGGTCTCCGGCGCGGGCGCCGTGGTGGTCGACGAGGCGGGCCGCGAGTACGTGGACCTGGTGGGCGGGATCGCGGTGAACGCCCTCGGCCACGCCCATCCGGCGGTGGTGGCCGCCGTGTCGAAGCAGGTGGCCACGCTGGGGCACGTCTCCAACCTCTTCGTCGCCGAGCCGCCGGTGGCTCTCGCCGAGCTGCTGCTGGCGCTCGCCGGCAGCCGACCCGGCCGGGTCTTCTTCGCCAACTCCGGCGCGGAGGCGAACGAGACCGCCTTCAAGCTGTCCCGGCGCACCGGGCGCAGTCACGTGGTCGCCACCAACGGCGGTTTTCACGGTCGCACCATGGGCGCCCTCGCCCTGACCGGTCAGCCCGCCAAGGCGGACCCGTTCCGGCCGTTGCCCGGCGAGGTGACCCACGTCGACTACGGCGACGTGAGCGCCCTGGAGGCGGCGGTCACCGACGCCACCGCCATGGTGATCCTGGAGCCCATCCAGGGTGAGAACGGCGTGGTCGTACCGCCGACCGGCTACCTGACGGCGGCCCGGCGGATCACCGCCCGGCACGGGGCGCTGCTGGTGCTCGACGAGGTGCAGACCGGCATCGGCCGTACCGGGCACTGGTTCGCCCACCAGGCCGAGGGCGTGGAGCCCGACGTGGTGACCCTGGCGAAGGGCCTGGGTGGCGGGCTGCCGCTGGGCGCGACGCTCGCCTTCGGCCGGGCCGCCGACCTGCTCACCCCCGGCTCGCACGGTACGACCTTCGGCGGCAACCCGGTGAGCTGCGCCGCCGCGCTCGCCGTGGTGGCGACCATCGCCAACGAAGGGCTGCTCGACCACGTCAAGCGCGTCGGCGAACGGCTGCGTCGGGGCATCGAGGCGCTGGACCACCCGCTCGTCGCGGGCGTACGCGGGGCCGGGTTGCTGCTCGGCGTGGTGCTCACCGCGCCGGTGTCGACGGTCCTGGCCGAGGCGCTGCGGGAGGCCGGCTTCCTGACCAACCCGGTGCAGCCGGGCGTACTCCGGCTCGCCCCGCCGTTGATCCTCACCACCGAGCAGGTCGACGCGTTCCTCGCCGCGCTCCCGGCGGCCCTGGACGCGACGGCCCCGGCGGCGGCCGGCACGAGCGCTCCCGTGACCACCGAATCCTCCACCCAGCCCACCACGACGGGGACCACCGCATGATCCGGCACTTCCTGCGCGACGACGATCTCTCGCCCGCCGAACAGTCCAGCGTGCTCGACCTGGCGGCCCGGATGAAGGTGGACCGGTTCGGCCACCAACCGCTGGCCGGCCCCCGCTCGGTGGCGGTGCTCTTCGACAAGCAGAGTCTGCGGACCCGGATCTCGTTCGACGCCGGCATCGCCGAGCTGGGCGGCCATCCGCTGGTCGTGGACACCCAGGTCACCCACTTCGGGCGGGGCGAGACGCTCGCCGACGCGGGCCGGGTGCTGTCCCGCTACGTCACGGCGATCGTGCTGCGGACCCACGGCGACGATCGGATCGCCGAGGTCGCCAGCGGCGCGACCGTCCCGGTGGTCAACGCGCTCACCGACGGGTTCCACCCCTGCCAACTGCTGGCCGACCTGCTGACCATCCGGGAGCGGTGCGGCGGCACGTCCGGCCGGACCCTGACCTACGTGGGGGACGGCGCGAACAACATGGCGCAGTCGTACCTGTTGGCCGGGGCCACGGCCGGGATGCACGTGCGGATCGCCGGCCCGGCGGGGTTCGCGCCGGACGAGGCCGTGGTGCGCCGGGCCAGCGAGATCGCCGCCGGGACCGGCGGGTCGGTACGGGTGCTGACCGACCCGGCGCAGGCGGCCCGCGACGCCGACGTGCTGGCCACCGACACCTGGACCTCGATGGGTCAGGAGGCCGACGGGTTGGACCGGGTCACCCCGTTCCTGCCGTACCAGGTCAACAAGGAGTTGCTCGACCACGCCGCGCCGGACGCGATCGTGCTGCACTGCCTGCCGGCGCACCGGGGCGAGGAGATCACCGACGAGGTGCTCGACGGTCCGCAGAGCGCGGTGTTCGACCAGGCGGAGAACCGGCTGCACGCCCAGAAGGCGCTGCTGACGTTCCTGCTGGCGGCCTCCGGGGACCGACGATGACCACCCCCCTGACCCGTGCCGCCCGGCACGCCCGGATCGTCGAGCTGATCCGGGACCGGCCCGTACGCTCGCAGACCGAACTGGCCGACCTGCTCGCCGCCGACGGCGTCGGGGTCACCCAGGCGACCCTCTCGCGGGACCTGGAGGAGTTGGGCGCGGTCAAGGTGCGTGGCGGCGACGGCCCGGCCGTCTACCTGATCCCCGAGGACGGGAAACGGCCGCTGCGCGACGCCGAGGCCGCACCGGCCCGGCTGGTGCGGCTGCTGCGTGAGCTGCTCAACGGGGTGGACGCCAGCGGCAACATCGCGGTGCTGCGTACCCCGCCGGGCGCGGCCCAGTACCTGGCCAGCGCGTTGGACCGGGCGGGCCTGCCCGAGATCGTCGGCACCATCGCCGGCGACGACACCATTCTCGTCGTGGCCCGGGAGACCGTCGGTGGGGCCGCGCTCGGCGACAAGCTCGCCGGTTGGTCCCGCCGGGAAGACACCGTCGAAGGGAACAACGCACCGTGACCGCGCACATGTGGAGCACGCCGAGCCGGATGGCTGCGGCCCGTGCCGCCCGGATGGGTGGCTGACGACCATGGGGACCACAATGGGCGGCGTGGACGACAAGAGCCTCACCGAGAACAGCGCCGGCACCAACCGGACGAGCCTGTGGGGTGGCCGGTTCGCCGGCGGCCCCGCCGAGGCGCTCGCCCGGCTGTCGGTGAGCGTGCAGTTCGACTGGCGCCTCGCCCCGTACGACATCGCGGGTTCCCGGGCGCACGCCCGGGTCCTGGCCGGCGCCGGCCTGCTCGACCCGGAGGAGCTGGGCCGCATCCTGGCGGCCCTGGACGACCTGGAGGCGGCCTGTGCGTCGGGGGCGTTCCGGCCCACCGTCGACGACGAGGACGTGCACACCGCGCTGGAGCGGGGGCTGCTGGAGCGTCTGGGGAGCCTGGGCGGCAAGCTGCGTGCCGGTCGGTCCCGCAACGACCAGGTCGCCACCGACCTGCGGCTCTACCTGCGGGACCACGCGCGGGGTGTGGCCAGCCGCGTCGTCGAGCTGGCCGAGGCGCTCGTCGAGCAGGCCGAGCGGCACGTCGACACGGCCGCGCCCGGCATGACCCACCTTCAGCACGCCCAGCCGGTCACCTTCGGGCACTGGTTGCTGGCCCACGTGCAGCCGCTGCTGCGTGACCTGGAGCGGCTGCGCGACTGGGACCACCGGGCGGCGATCAGCCCGCTCGGCGCGGGCGCGCTCGCCGGCTCGGGCCTTCCGCTGGACCCGGTGGCGGTCGCCAAGGAGCTGGGTTTCCGGACGTCGTTCGCCAACTCGATGGACGCGGTCGCCGACCGGGACTTCGTGGCCGAGTTCCTCTTCACCACCGCGCTGATCGGGGTGCACCTGTCCCGCCTCGGCGAGGAGGTGGTGCTGTGGACGTCGCACGAGTTCGGCTGGGTGGAGCTGGACGACGCGTTCGCCACCGGTTCGTCGATCATGCCGCAGAAGAAGAACGCGGACATCGCCGAGCTGGCCCGGGGCAAGTCCGGCCGGTTGGTCGGCGGCCTGATGACGGTGCTGACCATGCTCAAGGGCCTGCCCATGACGTACGACCGGGACATGCAGGAGGACAAGGAGCCCGCGTTCGACGCCGTCGACACCCTGGAGCTGCTGCTCCCGGCCCTGGCCGGGATGATCTCCACGATGACCGTCCGGGTGGACCGGCTCGTCGCCGCCGCCCCGGTGGGCTTCTCCCTCGCCACCGAGGTCGCCGACTGGCTGGTCCGGCGCAACGTGCCGTTTCGGGACGCGCACGAGATCACCGGTCGGTTGGTGGCGCTCTGCGCGGCCCGCGAGTGTGAGCTGGAGGACGTCTCCGACGCCGACCTGGCCGCCGTCAGCGAGCACCTTGACCCGTCCGTGCGTGACGTGCTCTCGGTGCGCTCGGCCCTCGCGGCCCGCACCACCCCCGGCTCGACCGGCCCCGGTCCGGTCGCCGACCAGCTCGCCGCCGCGGCGGACCGGCTGGCCGGCTGGCGGGAGTGGGCCACCGAGCGGGTCGTACCCCGCTGACCTGACCGTGGCGTCGGCGCGGGCCGCCGGCGCCACGGTGGTTCAGGCCGTCGGGCGCTCCCGCTTCGGGAGCTTGGCCACCACCATGTCGTACGACGAGTCGACCGCCTCGGTCAGCTCGTCGGTGTCGATCCCGCCGTCGAGGCGCAGCGTGTTCCAGCCGGACCGGCCGATGTACGGCATCGGGCGCGCGTCGGCGGGATAACGGTGCAGCCACTCGTCGGCGATCTCGCGGTTCGCGCCGCACTTCACGCCGACGGTGGGCGCCGCGACGCCGTTGCCGAGGAACGCGAAGATCCGGCTGCCCACCTTCACCACCTCGTCGTCCTCCCACGGCCGGTCCAGCCACGCGCCCGGCTTGGCCAGGCAGTACGCCAACATCTCCCCACGTTCCACAAACCCCTCCTAGTCATAACCCCCGCCCCCGCCCCCGCCTGCGCCCCCGCCCCCGCCCCCGCCTGCGCCGATCTTGCAGTTTGTGTTGTCGATACGTGACCGATCTGCCGTTGTGTCGGGACAGAAAGTGCAAGATCGGCGGGATTCGAGAGCGGGGATCAGGGGGTCTGTTCGGTGGAGCGGGCGGCTACCCGTTCGTAGCGTTGGCGGGCGGCCTGCGCGCTGCCCAGGCCCAGCCCGTACGCGATGGACTGCCAGGTGAGGCCCCGGTCACGGGCGAGGGTGAGCAGTCCGGCCTCCAGGGCGTCCAGCTCGGCGCGCACGTGGGGGAGCAGGGTCAGCGCGGCCGTCAGGTCGGCGGCGTCGACCGGCTCCTCGGAGGGCTCCCGCTCGGCCCCGCCGGCGGCGAGGGCGGTGACCAGGGCGACCGCCTCCCACGGGTCCAGCACGTACGGGTGGGCCCAGCGCCCCCGCCGCGCGTCGGAGCCGGCGTGCCGCTCGCTGATCCGTTGCAGCGCCTCGTAGGTGCGGTGGGCGCGGGCCCGACCCGGGTCGGGTGCCGTGAAGAGATCCGAGGTCGTCATGTCCCGAGCACACCCCATCAACGAGCTGTTGTCAACAGAATGTTGAAACGTGGCGGCACGAGAATCCGTGCCGCCACGCCACGACTCAGAGCGCCAGGTCGAACCGGTGCTCGTCGGTGATCGAGTTGCACAGCGCGTCGCAGGAGTTCCCGGTCACCACGCCGAACGCCACGCCCGGCGCGAAGGGACGCTCGGTGGCGGTTACCGCGATCCGCACCTTCTGGGTGTTGGCGTCGCAGGCAACCTTCCGGGTGGTCGTGCCGGTCCGCATCGTGTCCCCGATCGCCTGGGCGACCTTCACGGTCAGGTCGACCTGCGTCGGCTGCGAGCAGGTCAGGGTGACCGGGACGAAGACCGCCGCCCCACTGGCATCGATCTTGCCGATGCCGCCCAGTACGACGGCGGTCAGCGGGGCGCCATCGGTTGCGGCGCCCACCCGCACCGGGGCGCTGGCGCTGGCCGACGAGGCGAGGGCCAGCACGGCCCCGGCCGCGGCGAGGCCGACGGCGAACAGGGGGCGGCGGATCGTGCGTACGGTCATGGTGGTTCCTCTCCCGATGTGCCGCCGCGCCCTGCGACGACACCGGATACACCCGCCGGTCGCGGCGCGGGTTTCGCCGCAGCAAATGGCGAGCAGGTGAACCCTGGTGGGCCTCCCGGTGGCGGGCAGGACCGGTCGACGGGGTGACCAGACTGCGGCCTGGGTACCGTTCGGCCATGGATCTCGCGCCGGATGACCGCACCGCCGACGCCGGCCTGACCGAGTTGGCGGACCTGCTCGCCGGCCCGCTGCTGCCGGCGGCGCGTGGCCTGCTGGGCTGCCGCCTCACCGCCGGGGGCGTCACCGTCCGGATCACCGAGGTAGAGGCGTACGCGGGCACGGCCGGTGACCCCGCCTCGCACGCCCACCGGGGCCGCACGCCCCGCAACGCGGTGATGTTCGGTCCCGCCGGGCACGCCTACGTCTACTTCACCTACGGAATGCACTGGTGCGTGAACGTGGTCACCGGTGACGAGGGGGAGGCCGCCGCGGTGCTGCTGCGCGCCGGCGCGGTCGTCGACGGGCTGGACACGGCACGGGAGCGCCGGCCGGCCGTGCGGCGCGACGTGGACCTCGCCCGTGGGCCGGCCCGGCTCTGCGCCACGCTCGGCATCGACCGCGCGACGTACGGCGCGTACCTGCTCGGCGACGGGCCGGTCCGGTTGCGACCGCCGGTCGAGCCGGTACCGCCGGCGTCGGTGGTGGCGGGGCCACGGGTCGGCGTGACGGGCGCGCACGACCTGCCCTGGCGGTTCTGGCTCGACGGCGATCCGACGGTCAGCGCGTACCGGCGGCACGTGCCCCGCGTCCGTCGCTGAGCGCGCCGCGACGGAGGCTGTCGGAGGGTGTGGCCATAATCACCGAACCTGCTCACCGACGGTATCGGAGGACGTCATGGCAACACTGCTCGCGATCGGCACCGCCAAGGGATTGTTTCTCGCCACCAGCACCGACGACCGGCGCAGTTGGGAGATCACCGGTCCGCACTTCCCGATGACGGGTGTCTACGCGGTCGCGATCGACACCCGTGGCGTCACCCCGCGGCTGCTCGCCGGCGTGACCAGCTCGCACTTCGGCCCCAGTGTCGCCACCAGCGACGACCTCGGCGTCACCTGGGACGAGCCCGACCAGGCGCCGGTCGCGTTCCCGGCCGACACCGGCGTCTCCCTCGGCCGGGTCTGGCAGCTGATGCCGGCCGGCACCGACGAGCCGGACGTCGTCTGGGCCGGCACCGAGCCCTCGGCGTTGTTCAGGTCCACCGACGGCGGCCGCAGTTTCGAGCTGGTCCGTTCCCTCTGGGACCACCCGCACCGCCCCCAGTGGGAGGCCGGGTTCGGCGGTCAGGCCGTGCACACCGTGCTGCCCCACCCGCGTGACCCGGCCCGACTGCTGGTCGCCATGTCCACCGGCGGGGTCTACCGCTCGGAGGACGCCGGGGCGAGTTGGGCGCCCGGCAACACCGGCATCCGCGCCTACTTCATGCCCAACGAGTGGCCGGAGTTCGGCCAATGCGTGCACAAGGTCGCCCGCGACGCCGACAACCCCGAGCGGCTGTACGCGCAGAACCACCACGGCGTCTACCGTTCCGATGACGACGGCCGCACCTGGTCCTCGATCGCCGACGGGCTGCCCAGCGACTTCGGCTTCCCGATGGTGGCTCACCCCGGGCGCGGCGGCACGGTATGGACCTTCCCGCTGGTGGCCGACAGCGAGCGGTTTCCGGCCGATCACCGCTGCCGGGTGTTCCGTTCCGTCGACGCCGGCGGCAAGTGGGAGGCGCAGTCGGTGGGGCTGCCCGAGGGGCCGTTCTATCCGGCGGTGCTGCGCGACGCCATGTGCGCCGATGGCGCGACCCCGGGTGGGGTCTACTTCGGCACCCGCTCCGGCTCGGTCTTCGCCAGCCGCGACGAGGGCGACTCCTGGTCGCTGGTGGCCGCGCACCTGCCCGACGTGCTCTGCGTCCGCGCCGCGGAGGTCTGAGCGTGGTCACCGTGCTGCTGCCCGGCCCGTTGCGCGGCGAGGCCGGGGGTGCGAGTCGGCTGAACGTCACCGCCGCCGGGACGCTGCGGGCGGTCCTCGACGAGGTGGCCGTCGCGCATCCCCGGCTGGCCCGGCGCATCCGCGACGAGCGCGGCGAGCTGCGCCGCTACGTGAACGTCTTCGTCGACGGGGAAGACTGCCGGCACTCCGGGGGTCTGGCCACGACGGTGGTGGACGGCGCGGAGGTGCAGGTGTTGCCATCGGTGGCGGGAGGCTGACCGGGCCGGTTCTGCGACGTGATGTCCGGTTGCGGTGGGTGACCGGTGCCACTGCGCGACGTCCCGCCGACGGAATAGTTGACTCGTCAAATAAGTTGTGAGCTGCGTCCGGGTACCACGACGGCATCCGGTTGACACGCGAGGAGCTGGTCATGCAGTTCGGAGTCTTCACCGTCGGTGACGTCACGGTCGATCCGACCACCGGTCGGGAGCCGACCGAGCATGAGCGGATCAAGGCGATGGTCGCCATCGCACTCAAGGCCGAAGAGGTCGGGCTCGACGTCTTCGCCGCCGGTGAGCACCACAACCCGCCGTTCGTCCCGTCGTCCCCCACCACCATGCTCGGTCACATCGCGGCCCGCACCGAGCGGCTGTTGCTGTCCACCGCGACCACGCTGATCACCACCAATGACCCGGTGAAGATCGCTGAGGACTACGCGATGCTCCAGCACCTGAGCGACGGCCGGGTGGACCTGATGATGGGCCGTGGCAACACCGGCCCGGTGTACCCGTGGTTCGGCAAGGACATCCGCGCCGGCATCCCCCTGGCCATCGAGAACTACGACCTGCTGCACCGGCTGTGGCGCGAGGACGTGGTCGACTGGAAGGGCAAGTACCGCACGCCGTTGCAGTCGTTCACCTCGACGCCGCGCCCGCTCGACGGGGTGCCGCCGTTCGTCTGGCACGGCTCGATCCGCAGCCCCGAGATCGCCGAGCAGGCCGCGTACTACGGCGACGGTTTCTTCGCCAACCACATCTTCTGGCCCAAGGAGCACACCCAGCGGATGGTCGGCCTCTACCGCGAGCGGTACGCCCACTACGGCCACGGCTCCGCCGACCAGGCCATCGTCGGCCTCGGCGGCCAGGTGTTCATGCGCCGCAACTCGCAGGACGCCGTCCGGGAGTTCCGGCCGTACTTCGACAACGCCCCGGTCTACGGGCACGGGCCGTCGCTGGAGGAGTTCACCCGGGAGACCCCGCTGACCGTCGGCAGCCCGCAGCAGGTCATCGACCGCACGCTCGGCTTCCGCGAGTACGTCGGCGACTACCAGCGGCAGCTCTTCCTGATGGACCACGCCGGTCTGCCGCTCAAGACCGTGCTGGAGCAGCTCGACCTGCTCGGCGAGGAGGTCGTGCCGGTGCTGCGCAAGGAGTTCGCCGCCCTGCGTCCGGCGCACGTCCCCGAGGCGCCCACGCACGCCTCGATGGTCGCCGCGGCCGGTGGCGCGAAGGACAGCACCGTGCACGCCGTCGACGACGTCACGGGCAAGGCGCCGGAGGGGGCGACCCGATGACCCGCCGTACCCTCGCGGTGGTGTCGGCGGGGCTGAGCCAGCCCTCGTCCACCCGGCTGCTCGCCGACCAGCTCGCCGGGGCGACCCGCGACGAGCTGGTCCGGCGGGGCCACGACGCGGAGTTGCGCCCGATCGACCTGCGCGAGTACGCCCACGACGTCGTCAACAACATGCTCACCGGGTTCCCGCCGACCGCGCTGCGCGAGGCCATCGACACGGTGACCGCCGCAGACGGCATCATCGCCGTCACCCCGATCTTCAGCGCCTCGTACAACGGGCTGTTCAAGTCGTTCTTCGACGTCCTCGACGCGGGCTCGCTTGTCGACCGGCCGGTGCTCATCGCCGCCACCGGTGGCACCGCCCGGCACTCCCTCGCGCTGGAGCACGCGGTCCGCCCGATGTTCAGCTACCTGCGGGCGGTGGTGGTCCCCACGGCGGTCTTCGCCGCGCCGGAGGACTGGTCCGACGGGACGGCCGACGGAGCGTTGCGGGGCCGGATCCGGCGCGCGGCCGCGGAACTGGCCGACCAGATCGAGCGACGGCCGCCCACCAGCGGCCCGGCGGACCCGTTCGCCCTCACCACCGATTTCCTGCAGATGCTCGGCCGAGGTGGCGACGCCCCGGTCAGCTGACCGGGTGGGCCACCAGCACCGGGCAGTGGGCGTGGTGGACGGCGGCCTGACTGACCGAGCCGAGCAGCAGCCCGGCGAATCCGGCCCGACCCCGGGTGCCGACGACCAGCAGCGACGCCGCGCCGCTGGCCTCGACGAGCCCCTGGGCCGGGCTGGACGCCCGGACCGGGTGCTCCCGTACCACCAGGTCGGGATGCTCGGCCCGGACGACGGCGGAAGCATCGGCGAGCAACCGCACCGCCTCGGCCTGCTCGGCGGCCTGCGCCTCCTCGATCTCGTCCGGCACCGGCCGGTCGCCGCCCGACGGGCCGACGTGCGCGAGGACCAGCGGGACGTCGCGTAACGCCGCCTCGACGGCTCCGTAGCCGACGGCGAGCTGGGAGGACTCGGACCCGTCCACACCGACGAGCACCGGCCCGTCCACGTCGATCGGCCGCCCCTCGGGACGGACCACCAGCACCGGGCAGCGCGCGTGCGCGGCGACCTGCGCGCCGACCGAGCCGAGCAGCAGGCCGGTGAACCCGCCCAACCCGCGGCTGCCCACCACGACGAGTTCCGCCTGGCGGGACTCCTCGACCATCGTCGCGCCGGGCCCGCCGGCGACCTGGCGTACCTCGACGGCGAGGCCGGGAAACCGCTCGGTGAGGTCGGCCGCGACGCCCTCCACCATCCGCTGCGCCTCCTCGGACGGCGGCGGCATCGTCAGGTCGTACGGGTTGAGGGGCGCGTGCAGGTAGCCGTGCACCACCAGCAACGGGCGGGACCGCAGCTGGGCGGCGCGGGCCGCGTGCTCCGCGGCGACGAGACTGGACGGCGAGCCGTCCACACCCACCACGACCTGTCGGTTCATCAGCTCTCCCTGGATCGGCCACCACTCCCACGCCGATCTTGCAGATTCTGTTGGCGGAATGTCGTCTTAGTCATCTTATGTCGCGACAGGAAGTGCAAGATCGGCGGGGGAGGGGTGTCGGGGGTGGGGCTTACTCTCGCTGGGTGACCTCTGATGTGCGGCTGCGGCAGGTGCGCGAGGACGACCTCGTGGAGTTCTTCCTGCACCAGCAGGATCCCGAAGCGAACCGGATGGCCGCTTTCGGTCCCGCCGACCCGTCCGACCACCGCGAGTTCGCCCGACACTGGGCGCGGGTGCTCACCAACCCCGCGAACCGGGTCCGCACCGTCGAGGCCGATGGCGAGGTGGTCGGCTACGTGAGCGCCTTCCCGGTCGACGACCAGACCGAGGTCAGCTACTGGATCGACCCGACCCGCTGGGGCCGGGGCTACGCCACCGCGGCCCTGGCCGCGCTGCTGCGCGAGCTGCCCCGGCCGGTGCACGCCCGGGCCGCGAAGGACAACGCCGCCTCTCTCGCGGTGCTGCGCAAGTGCGGGTTCGTCGTGGTCGGCGAGGACTCGGGGTACGCCAACGGGCGCGGCACCGAGGTCGAGGAGTGGCTGCTGGAGCTGCCCGCCGACGCCGCTGACCTGGGCTAGCACTAGTCTCGCGGGGTGAATTGGTTGGATCTGGTCGGCTGGGCCGGCTCCGCGGTACTTGTCTGGTCGCTGCTGCAGTCGCGCATCCTGCGCCTGCGCGCCCTGAACCTCGTCGGTTGCGCCGTGCTGATCGGCTACAACGCCGCCATCGAGGTGTGGCCCATGGTCGGGCTCAACATCGTCCTCGCGGTGATCAACATCTGGTACCTGCGGGGAATGCTCGCCACCCGCCACGACGAGCAGACCTACCAGGTGGTCCAGGTCGGGGTCGACGACCAGTTCCTCGCCCACACGCTGCGCGTGCACGGGTCGGACATCGCCCGCTTCAACCCCGACTTCCACTGGGATCCGGCCGCCGCCGACCGCTCGGCCTTCCTCGTGGTCACCGCCGACGAGGTGGTGGGGGTGGTGCTGTCGCACGCCGAGGCACGCGGGGTCGCCCAGATCGACCTGGACTACGTGACCCCGAAGTTCCGGGACTTCACGCCCGGCGAGTTCGTCTACCGGCGCAGCCGCCTCTTCACCGAACGTGGCTTCCACCGGGTCGTCAGCCCGCCCGGCATGATCGCCCCGTACTACCACCGGCTCGGGTTCCGCCCCGAGGGCGACTCGTACGTCCTCGACCTACCCGCGTCCCCGGCCGCCGGATCGGCGTAGCGTCACCCCGGCAGGATTCGGCCGACCCCGCACGGGGCACAGAAGCGCGTACGCCGGGCGGCCTCGTCGACCGGCGGGCGCCGTGCGTACGGCCGGCGTCACCACCGCAGAGGGAGCGAACCGGGCGTGCAGAGCTACGGGAGCCAACTGGCCCTGGTCGGGATCCTGATCGTGATCAACGCGCTCTTCGCCGGCAGCGAGATGGCGTTGGTGTCACTACGGGACAGCCAGATCCAGCGCCTCGAACGCACCAGCCGGGCCGGCGGGGTACTGGCCCGGCTCGCCAAGGACCCGAACCGCTTCCTCGCCACCATCCAGATCGGCATCACCCTCGCCGGCTTCCTGGCCTCCGCCGCAGCGGCGGTCTCCCTCGCCAAGCCCCTCGTGCCGCTGCTCGGGGTGTTCGGCAACGCCGCCGACACAGTGGCGATCGTGGTGGTGACCCTCGCGCTGACCTTCGTCACCCTGGTCTTCGGCGAGCTGGCCCCCAAGCGGATCGCCATGCAGTCCGCCGAGCGGTGGGCCCTGCTGGTGGCCCGCCCGCTCGACGTGCTCGCCAGCCTCACCCGCCCGGCCGTCTGGGCCCTCGGCGCGACCAGCGACCTGGTCGTCCGCCTGTTCGGGCTCAACCCGAAGCACGAACCCGAGGAGATCGGCCCGGACGAGCTGCGCGACATCGTCGCCGGCAACCACGGCTTCACCAAGGAACAGCGCACGATCATCGCCGGCGCGGTGGAGATCGCCGACCGGCGGTTGCGGGCTGTGCTCGTACCCCGGTTGCAGGTCTTCACGCTCGACAGCGGGACCACGGCGGAGGCCGCGCGGCTCGTGCTGGCCGCCACCGGGCACTCCCGGGCGCCCGTGGTGCGCCACGGCGGCCTGGACGACACCGCCGGCGTGATCCACCTGCGTGACCTGGTCGGCGTGCCCGACGACCGGCCGATCGACGAGATCGCCCGCCCACCGATGCTGCTGCCCGACTCGCTGCCGGTGGTGGACGCGCTGCGCCAGTTCAAGGCCGAGCGCCAGCACATCGCGCTCGTCGTGGACGAGCGCGGCGCCGTCGACGGCATCGTGACGTTGGAGGACATCCTCGAGGAGATCGTCGGGGAGATCTACGACGAGACCGACCGGGACGGCTACTCGGTGCGCCGCGAGTCGGACGGCACGATGGTGCTGCCCGGCACCTTCCCGGTGCACGACCTTCCGGACATCGGCGTCGAGCTGCCCTCGCGCCCGGCCGGCGACTACACCACCGTCGCCGGGCTGGTGCTGGCCCGCCTCGGGCACATCCCGACCGTCGCCGGGGAGGACGTCACCCTGGACGGCTGGGTGCTGACGGTGGCCGACATCGACCACCGGGCCATCACCGAGGTACGCCTGCGGCAGATCCCCGCCGCCGACGACACCGACGGCGGTGACGACACCGACGAGGCCGTCGAACCGGTGCTGGACGAGGCCCGGAGCTGACCGGGCCGCCAATCAGTCGCGCGAGAGGTTCTGCAACCGGACCTGCCCACGGGCCACCAGGCGCTCCTTGGCGTCGGTGATCTCCACCTGCCAGAGCTGCTGGCTGCGCCCCCGGTGCACCGGC
Organism: Micromonospora sp. CA-246542; assembly: GCF_050942905.1. Lineage (NCBI taxonomy): Bacteria > Bacillati > Actinomycetota > Actinomycetes > Micromonosporales > Micromonosporaceae > Micromonospora > Micromonospora sp. CA-246542. The sequence continues at coordinate 2,738,411 of NZ_CP192040.1, forward strand.
GTGCCGACCGCCCGCAGCTCGCCGTCGCGCACGGCCCGCAGGAAGTCGGTCTGGTTCGCCACCCCGACCACCGTGCCCCGGTCGGCCAGCCAGAGCGAACCGCCGACACTGGCCGCGGTCTCCACGACCGAGCAGTACACCCCGCCGTGCTGGATGCCGAACGGCTGGTGCAGGTCCGGACGGACCTGCCAGCTGATGACGACGCGGTCGGGGGTCGCCTCCTCGAATTTCAGGCCGAGCAGGTTGACGAAACCACCCGTCAGATCCGGTGTCTCCACGGCAGAACCCTCCCGAAATCAGTGGGGCGCAAGCGTAACCGGGCGCGTCGCGTCAAACCCGGTACGGGTCGATGCCGGCGATGGGGGAGAATCGGTGACCGTGACCGACAGCAACCTCCCGCCGTCCGGGCCGGACTCCCTGACCGACGACCTGCTCTGGCGTGGCCTCATCCAGGACTCGACCGGCCTCGACGAGCTGCGCGAGCTGCTCGACGGTGGGAGCGCCGCCACCTATTACGTGGGCTTCGACCCCACCGCGCCGAGCCTGCACGTCGGCAACCTCATGCAGGTGCTCATGGCCCGTCGGCTGCAACTCGCCGGCCTCCGCCCGTTGCTGCTGGTCGGCGGGGCGACCGGGCAGATCGGTGACCCGAAGGAGAGCGCCGAGCGGGCGCTGAACCCGACCGAGGTGATCGCCGGGTGGGTCGAGAGGATCCGCGAACAGCTCGCGCCCTTCGTGTCGTACACCGGGGACAACGCGGCGCAGCTGGTCAACAACCTGGACTGGACCGGTGAGATGTCGGTGGTCGACTTCCTCCGGGACGTCGGCAAGCACTTCCCGGTCAACAAGATGCTGGCGCGGGAGGTGGTGCGGGCCCGGTTGGAGACGGGCATCAGCTTCACCGAGTTCAGCTACCAGCTGCTGCAGGCGAACGACTTCTTCGAACTGCATCGCCGGCACGGTTGCCAGCTTCAGTTCGGCGGCTCCGACCAGTGGGGCAACATCACCGCCGGCGTCGACTACGTACGTCGGCGGGGCATGGGGCCGGTGCAGGCGTTCACCACGCCGCTGGTCACCAAGGCCGACGGCACCAAGTTCGGCAAGAGCGAGGGCGGCTCCGTCTGGCTCGACCCGACCATGACCAGCCCGTACGCGTTCTACCAGTTCTGGCTCAACGTCGACGACCGCGAGGTCGACCGCTACCTGCGGTACTTCAGCTTCCGTACGCGCGACGAGCTGGAGGAGCTGGCGAAGGCGACGGCCGAACGGCCGGCGGCCCGGCTGGCCCAGCGGGCGTTGGCCGAGGAACTGACCACGCTGGTGCACGGCCCCGAGGAGACCCGGCAGGCGGTCGCCGCCAGCCAGGCGCTGTTCGGCCGTGGCTCGCTCGACGACCTGGCCCCGGAGACGCTGCGCGCGGCGCTCACCGAGGCCGGGCTGGTCCGGCTTTCCGGAGACCTGCCCGACGTGGCGGGCCTGCTGCGGGAGTCCGGGCTCGTGAGCGGCCTCAAGGAGGCCCGGCGGGTCATCGCCGAGGGCGGCGCCTACGTGAACAACACGAGGGTGACCGAGGTGGACGCCACGGTGTCG
>NZ_CP192040.1:2742500-7044010 GCF_050942905.1 Micromonospora sp. CA-246542
GGAGTCTGCCAGGCATGGCCTGGCCTCACATACCGATCACTGTGGTGGTGCTGGTGTGGGGTTGTTGGGTTGTGGGTTGGTTGTTTGTTGAGAATTGCACAGTGGACGCGAGCATCTTTGTGGTCAAGTTGTCAAGGGCGAACGGTGAATGCCTTGGCACCAGGAGCCGATGAAGGACGTGGGAGGCCGCGATAGGCCTGGGGGAGCTGTCAACCAAGCTGTGATCCCAGGGTGTCCGAATGGGGAAACCTGGCACCAGTCATGTGGTGTCACCCACACCTGAACACATAGGGTGTGTGGAGGGAACGCGGGGAAGTGAAACATCTCAGTACCCGTAGGAAGAGAAAACAATTTAGTGATTCCGTGAGTAGTGGCGAGCGAAAGCGGATTGAGGCTAAACCGGCTGCGTGTGATACCTGTCAGGGGTTGCGTGGTCGGGGTTGTGGGACCCTGCTGAACAAGCTGACACTTGTTCGAGGAGTTACAAAGTTGATGGCTAGTCGAACAGTCTGGAATGGCTGACCGTAGACGGTGAGAGTCCGGTAGGTGAAAGCTGTTGACCTTCTGTGGGTGTTCCCGAGTAGCGGCGGACCCCTGAAATCTGCCGTGAATCTGCCAGGACCACCTGGTAAGCCTAAATACTTCCTGGTGACCGATAGCGGACGAGTACCGTGAGGGAATGGTGAAAAGTACCCCGGGAGGGGAGTGAAATAGTACCTGAAACCGTTCGCCTACAATCCGTCGGAGCCTTGCGGGGTGACGGCGTGCCTTTTGAAGAATGAGCCTGCGAGTTAGTGGCATGTGGCGAGGTTAACCCGTGTGGGGGAGCCGTAGCGAAAGCGAGTCTGAATAGGGCGCTTTAGTCGCATGCTCTAGACCCGAAGCGGAGTGATCTAGCCATGGGCAGGCTGAAGCGCGGGTAAGACCGCGTGGAGGGCCGAACCCACCAACGTTGAAAAGTTGGGGGATGACCTGTGGTTAGGGGTGAAAGGCCAATCAAACTCCGTGATAGCTGGTTCTCCCCGAAATGCATTTAGGTGCAGCGTCGCGTGTTTCTTGCCGGAGGTAGAGCACTGGATGGTCTAGGGGGCCCACAAGCTTACCGAAATCAGCCAAACTCCGAATGCCGGTAAGTGAGAGCGCGGCAGTGAGACTGCGGGGGATAAGCTTCGTAGTCGAGAGGGAAACAGCCCAGATCACCAGCTAAGGCCCCTAAGCGTGTGCTAAGTGGAAAAGGATGTGGGGTCGCATAGACAACCAGGAGGTTGGCTTAGAAGCAGCCACCCTTTAAAGAGTGCGTAATAGCTCACTGGTCAAGTGGTTCCGCGCCGACAATGTAGCGGGGCTCAAGCACACCGCCGAAGCTGTGGCATTCACATTTTAACCACGCGGAGACTTGATTTTCCGTGCAGGTGTGTGGATGGGTAGGGGAGCGTCGTGCCGGGGGTGAAGCAGCGGGGTGACCCAGTTGTGGACGCGGCACGAGTGAGAATGCAGGCATGAGTAGCGAAAGAAGGGTGAGAAACCCTTCCGCCGGATGACCAAGGGTTCCAGGGCCAGGCTAATCCGCCCTGGGTGAGTCGGGACCTAAGGCGAGGCCGAGAGGCGTAGTCGATGGACAACGGGTTGATATTCCCGTACCCGCGAAAGAGCGTCCCTGATGAACCTCGTTGTGCTAACCACCCAAACCGGCTGCGACCTTCGGGTCAAGGTTGGGGAGCGTGGGAACCTGGCGGGTAGTAGTCAAGCGATGGGGTGACGCAGGAAGGTAGCTGAGCCCGGCCGGTGGTTGTGCCGGGGTAAGCGTGTAGGCCGTGTCGTAGGCAAATCCGCGACACATGGAGGCTGAGACGTGATGCCGAGCCGATTCAGGTGAAGTCAGTGATCCTATGCTGCCGAGAAAAGCCTCTAGCGAGTTCTTAGCGGCCCGTACCCCAAACCGACACAGGTGGTCAGGTAGAGAATACCGAGGCGATCGGGCGAACTGTGGTTAAGGAACTCGGCAAATTGCCCCCGTAACTTAGGGAGAAGGGGGGCCGGAGACGTGAAGCCCCGCGCGGGTGGAGCGTTGTATGGCCGCAGAGAGCAGGGGGAAGCGACTGTTTACTAAAAACACAGGTCCATGCGAAGAAGTAATTCGATGTATATGGACTGACGCCTGCCCGGTGCTGGAACGTTAAGGGGACCTGTTAGCTCTTTCGGGGGCGAAGCGGAGAACTTAAGCGCCAGTAAACGGCGGTGGTAACTATAACCATCCTAAGGTAGCGAAATTCCTTGTCGGGTAAGTTCCGACCTGCACGAATGGCGTAACGACTTCCCCACTGTCTCAACCACAGGCCCGGCGAAATTGCAGTACGAGTAAAGATGCTCGTTACGCGCGGCAGGACGGAAAGACCCCGGGACCTTTACTATAGCTTGACATTGGTACTTGAGTTAGCTTGTGTAGGATAGGTGGGAGCCGGTGAAGTCCATACGCCAGTATGGGTGGAGGCAATCTTGAAATACCACTCTGGTTGATTTGGGTATCTAACTTCGGACCGTTATCCGGTTCAGGGACAGTGTCTGGTGGGTAGTTTAACTGGGGCGGTTGCCTCCTAAAAGGTAACGGAGGCGCCCAAAGGTTCCCTCAGCCTGGTTGGCAATCAGGTGTTGAGTGCAAGTACACAAGGGAGCTTGACTGTGAGACTGACAGGTCGAGCAGGGACGAAAGTCGGGACTAGTGATCCGGCACTTGCGAGTGGAAGCGGTGTCGCTCAACGGATAAAAGGTACCCCGGGGATAACAGGCTGATCTTCCCCAAGAGTCCATATCGACGGGATGGTTTGGCACCTCGATGTCGGCTCGTCGCATCCTGGGGCTGTAGCAGGTCCCAAGGGTTGGGCTGTTCGCCCATTAAAGCGGTACGCGAGCTGGGTTTAGAACGTCGTGAGACAGTTCGGTCCCTATCCGCCGTGCGCGTAGGATACTTGAGAAGGGCTGTCCCTAGTACGAGAGGACCGGGACGGACGAACCTCTGGTGTGCCAGTTGTCCCGCCAGGGGCACGGCTGGTTAGCTACGTTCGGAAGGGATAACCGCTGAAAGCATCTAAGCGGGAAGCCTGCTTCAAGATGAGGTATCCCACCCACCTTTGGTGGGGTAAGGCCCCCAGCTAGACGACTGGGTTGATAGGCCGGAAATGTAAGCCCGGTAACGGGTTCAGTTGACCGGTACTAATAGGCCGAGGACTTGACTACTAAGCTGCTACGCGTCCACTGTGCAACTCTGAACAAACACCCACCGTGTTGGTGATGGTTGATATGTTCATAGAGTTACGGCGGTCATGGCGGAGGGGAAACGCCCGGTCACATTCCGAACCCGGAAGCTAAGCCCTCCAGCGCCGATGGTACTGCACTCGTGAGGGTGTGGGAGAGTAGGACACCGCCGGACAATCTTCCAGTCGAGGGCCGCCCCATCAGGGTCGGCCCTCGACTGCGTGGCGCCATTGGTGGCGCAATCAGGAAGGATGTACCTGTGAGTTCAGGACCGCAGGGCGGAGACCGTCCCCGTCGTAACGAGGACCGCACCGACGGCCCCGGTGGACGCGACCGTGGAGCGCGCCGCGACGACCGGCCCCCGTACCGGGGAGACCGTGACAACGCCGGCGGCGCCCGTGGCGGCAACACCGGCGGCCGCGACGGCGGCGCCCGCAGTGGCGAGCGTCGTGAGGGCGGGTTCCGTGGCGGCGACCGTGACGGTGGCTTCCGTGGCGGTGACCGTGGTCGTTCCGGCCCGTCCCGTGAGGGTGGCTTCCGCGGCGGTGACCGCGAGGGCGGTTTCCGTGGTGGCGACCGTCGTGAGGGTGGCTTCCGGGGCGGTGACCGCGAGGGCGGTTTCCGTGGTGGCGACCGTCGTGAGGGTGGCTTCCGGGGCGGTGACCGTGACGGTGGTTTCCGTGGTGGAGAGCGCCGTGAGGGTGGCTACCAGGGTGGCGGTGACCGTGGTCGTTCCGGTCCGTCCCGTGAGGGTGGCTTCCGTGGTGGCGACCGTGACGGTGGTTTCCGTGGTGGAGAGCGCCGTGAGGGTGGCTACCAGGGTGGCGGTGACCATGGTCGTTCCGGTCCGCCGCGTGAGGGTGGCTTCCGCGGTGGTGACCGCGAGGGCGGTTTCCGTGGTGGCGACCGTCGCGAGGGTGGCTACCAGGGTGGCGGTGACCGTGGTCGTTCCGGTCCGTCCCGTGAGGGTGGCTTCCGTGGTGGCGACCGTGACGGTGGTTTCCGTGGTGGAGAGCGCCGTGAGGGTGGCTACCAGGGTGGCGGTGACCGTGGTCGTTCCGGTCCGCCGCGTGAGGGTGGCTTCCGCGGTGGTGACCGCGAGGGCGGTTTCCGTGGTGGCGACCGTCGCGAGGGTGGCTTCCGTGGTGGTGACCGTGACGGTGGTTTCCGTGGGGGCGACCGCCGTGAGGGTGGCTCCCGCGACGCGACGCGCTCCGGCGGGCCGCGCGAGGGTGGCTTCCGCGGTGGTGACCGCGAGGGTGGTTTCCGTGGTGGGGACCGTCGTGAAGGTGGCTACCAGGGTGGCGGTGACCGTGGTCGTTCCGGTCCGTCCCGTGAGGGTGGCTTCCGAGGCGGCGACCGCGAGGGTGGTTTCCGTGGTGGAGAGCGCCGTGAGGGCGGCTACCAGGGTGGCGGTGACCGTGGTCGTTCCGGTCCGTCCCGTGAGGGTGGCTTCCGAGGCGGCGACCGCGAGGGCGGTTTCCGTGGTGGAGAGCGCCGTGAAGGCGGTTTCCGTGGTGGTGACCGTGACGGTGGTTTCCGTGGGGGCGACCGCCGTGAGGGTGGCTCCCGCGACGCGACGCGCTCCGGCGGCCCGCGCGAGGGTGGCTTCCGTGGCGGTGACCGCGACGGTGGCTTCCGTGGGGGCGACCGCCGTGAAGGCGGTTTCCGTGGCGGTGACCGCGAGGGCGGCTTCCGTGGTGGGGACCGTCGTGAGGGCGGCTACCAGGGTGGTGGTGACCGTGGTCGTTCCGGTCCGTCCCGCGAGGGTGGCTTCCGGAGCGGTGAGCGTGGCGCGTCGCGCGAGGGTGGTTTCCGGGGTGGCGACCGTGATGGCGGTTTCCGAGGTGGCGACCGCCGGCAGGGTGGTGCTCCCCGTGAAGGTGGGTACCGCGGTGGCGACCGTGACGGCGGCTTCCGGTCCGACGACCGGCCGCGTCGCGAGGACGACCACCGCCGCGACGAGCGTGGGGCGGGCCCGGAGGCGTCCGAGGGTGGGCGCGGCGCGGCCCCGGCACTGCCGGACGACATCGTCGCGACCGACCTCGACAAGGACGTCCGTGCCGAGCTGCTCTCGCTGAACAAGCCGGTCGCCGAGACCGTGGCCCGACACCTGGTCGCCACCGGTCAGCTGATCGACGAGGACCCGGCCGAGGCGTTGGCCCACGCGCTGGCCGCCCGGCGGCTGGCGTCGCGGATCTCCGCCGTCCGCGAGGCGGTCGGCCTGGCCGCGTACCACGCGGGGGAGTGGCAGAGCGCGATCGCCGAGCTGCGGACGTACCACCGGATGACCGGTTTGCAGAGTCACCTTGCCGTGCTCGCCGACTGCGAACGCGCGCTCGGCCGGCCGGAGCGGGCGATCGACCTGTACCGGGGCGCCGACCAGGAGAAGCTGGACCAGGCCGTCGCGATCGAGCTGCTGATCGTCGCCGCCGGAGCACGGGGTGATCTCGGCCAGAAGGACGCCGCTGTCGCCATGCTCCAGGTGCCCGACCTGACCAGCGAGACGGCAGCGCCGTGGACGGCGCGACTCCGGTACGCGTACGCCGACGCGCTGCTCGCGGTGGGCCGGCGTGAGGAGGCCCGCGAGTGGTTCTCCCGCGCCGCCGACGTGGACACCGAGGGCGAGACCGACGCCGCGGAGCGGTTGCTCGAGCTCGACGGCGTCGTCATCGAGGGCGACGAGGAGGACGAGGCCGAGGAGATCGCCGCCGGACCGGGCACGCCGGGCGCCGTACCGGCTCAGCCGGACACGGACCTGACCGCCGGTGACGACGCTGACGAGGACGACCCCGACGGCGACGAGGACTTCGACGACGAGGACGAGGACTTCGACGACGACGAGGAGGACGGCGTCACCGGCCGCCTGGCGCAGGACGCCGACCGGGTGGACGACGAGGACGTCGACGGTGACGACGAGGACGTCGACGCTGACGACGACGTGCTCGCTCCGGAGAGGGACGACTCCTCCCCGGCCCTGACCACGCCCGCCGACGACGGTGGCCGTGTCGTGAGCGGCGACGGGACCGCCCCCGTCCGGGGCGACGAGCCGGAGTCGACGCAGCGGTGAGCGCGGACGCCGGGAAGCGGCTGATCGACGGGTACAGCCTGGTCGTCTTCGACCTGGACGGTGTGATCTACCTGATCGACCGGCCGATTCCCGGCGCCGTCGAGGCGGTGGCCCAACTGCACGCCGAGGGGCGGGCGGTGGCGTACGCCACCAACAACGCCTCGCGTCGCTCCAGCGACGTCGCCGACCTGCTGACCGGGATGGGCGTGCCGGCGCGGCCGGAGGAGGTCCTCACCTCCGCGGCGGCGGCGGCCGAGCTGCTCCGCGACCGGCTGCCGGCCGGCGCTCGGGTGCTGGTGGTCGGCGCGGAGGCGCTGCGCGCCGAGCTACGGGCGGTCGGACTGACCCCGGTCGGTCGCGCCGACGAGAAGCCGGCCGCGGTGGTGCAGGGCTACGGCCCGCAGGTCGGCTGGGCCGAGTTGGCCGAGGCGTCGCTCGCGGTCCGGGCCGGCGCGATCTGGGTCGCCACCAACACCGACCGCACGCTGCCGAGCGCCCGAGGCCCGCTGCCGGGGAACGGGTCACTGGTCGCGGTGCTGCGGACCGCGTTGGAACGGGATCCGGACGTGGTGGTCGGTAAGCCGGAGTCGGCCCTGTTCGAGACCGCCGCCCGGCGCGGCGACGGCGGGAAGGCACTTGTCGTCGGAGACCGGCTGGACACCGACATCGAGGGCGCCCGCCGTGCGGGGTTGGACAGTCTGCTCGTCCTCACCGGTGTCAGTGACGTACCCGAGCTGCTCGCGGCCGAGCCACGACGGCGGCCCACGTACGTAGCGCGGGACCTGGCGGGGCTCTTCGACCCGGCGGCGGCGGTGCGGGTCCCGGGCCCGACGGACGCCGGCGGCTGGGCCGTCACGGACCGCGACGGGACGCTGGAGCTGGCGGGGAACGGCCGGGCGCTGGACGCGCTTGCCGCCCTGTGCGCGGCGGCGTGGGCGGCCCCGACGCCGCCGGCGATCCGCCCGGCGGGCACGGACGCGGCTGCCGCCCTGAAGAGCTTCGGGCTGCCCACCAACGCGTGAGGCCAGCCGCCGCGTGAGGCCAGCCGCTGCGTGAGGCCAACCATCGCGTGCGGCGGCCCGTGCGGCGTGCAACCGGCTGACGGCGGGACGGCTGACGGCCAGCCACGCCACACCGGGCCGGGGGAGCGTGAACCTCTAGAGCAGCTTGCGCAGCTTCATCAGGTCGAACGGGTTGGCCTTGATCGACACTCGGCGGGACGTGACCGCCTTGGTGACGTCCAGGTCGCCGCGGACCAGCGCGAGCAGGTCGTCGCTGGACGTGCTGAGCGCGATCTTGGCCTTCGGGTCGTCGCCGTCGGCCAGCTCGACCAGCCGGCCACCGCTGATCCGTCCGTGAAAGGCCGTGTCCAGGTCGGTGATGCGGCAGGCCAGCGTGCGTTCGAGGTCGATACGCTCACGGACCGTCTCGGCGTTGCGGTCCAACCGGGCGGCCAGCTCCTGCAACGCCTGCCGGCACTCGTCCACGCTGGCCACATGTCCCCCTCGCCGATTGCCACGCCGTCCCCGGCACCGTACCGCACGGGACAGTCCGGGGTGCCCGGTAGCGTGACACCTGCAGACCCCGCCCGATGGAAGGACCAAGGCATGCAGGACGCGTGGCGCGCCTACCTCGAACTGGCCCTGGGCCTGGCGGAGGCGCCCCGGAAAAAGGCGCAGGACGCGGTGCGTCGTGTCGTCGGCACAGGCGGGGCGACCGCCGCCCAACTGCAGGCGCTCGGCGAGGAGTTGCTGAGCACCAGCGCCGCCAACCGGGAGGCGTTGACCAAGCTGGTCCGCTTCGAGGTCGACCGGGCCCTCGGCGCGGTCGGTCTGGCGACGGCCGACGAGGTGGCCGAGCTGACCCGACGGGTACGGGATCTGGAGCGGCAACTGCGCGAGGCGCGGGCCAGCGAGTCTCCCGCCGCGACGACGGCCAGCGCTCCGTCCGCCGGTGAACCCGCGCCGAAGTCCGCCGCCGAGCCCGCGCCGAAGTCCGCCGGTGCAGCCGCGCCGAAGTCCGCCGCCAAGCCCGTGCCGCAGCCCGATCCGACCCGCGCGGCGTCGCCCGGTGACGGCCCGGTGCCGTCGGACGGCCCCGCCGGAGCGCCCGTCGCCCAACAAGCCGCCGTGCCCGCCGCGCCCGTCGCGCAGCAGGCCGTCGCGCCCGTCGCCAAGAAGGCGATCGCGAAGAAGGCCGTCGCGAAGAAGGCCATCGCCCGCAAGCCACCCGCGACGATCAGCCGGACCGGCGACGACCAGTCCGCCGACCAGGACGACACCCCGACTCCGGCGGACATGCCGGCGAAGAAGGCCGTCCGTAAGCGCCGCCCGGATGGTGGGTCGTGACCGACGGCGCTCGTCCCGGCCCACCCGGGGCTTCCGGCCCGGCCCGCCGCCGGCCGGCTCGTTCGCGGCCCGGCCGGGTCCGCCAGCCGGCGCCCGCCCCGGCCCGCCGCCCGACCTGCCGACGGGTGCCGACGACGCGGCGAGCCACCCGGCGGTCGAGGCGGCCGTGCGGGCCATGGACAACGCGGCGGCGCTCGCCCCGGCCGACCAGATCGCGCAGTACGAGGCGGCCTACGAGACGCTGCGCGAGACCCTCGCCACCATCGACCAGACCTGACCTGAGCAGGGCGAATCCGCCCGACAGACCGGAGAAACACCCATGGCACGTCGCAACCGGCTGGACGCCGAACTCGTCCGTCGCGGGCTGGCCCGCTCGCGTGAGCAGGCCGCCGCGCTGGTCGAGGCCGGCCGGGTCCACCTGCGCGGAGTGACCGCGCGCAAGGCCGCCGCGATGGTCGACCCCGCCGACCCGCTGCTGGTCACCGGCGAGGACCCGACCGAGGAGTACGTCTCCCGGGGCGGGCACAAGCTCGCCGGGGCCCTCGCCGCGTTCGGTGGGCTGCGCGTCGCCGGGCGGCGCTGCCTGGACGCGGGAGCCTCGACCGGGGGCTTCACCGACGTGCTGCTGCGCGCCGACGCCGCCGAGGTGGTGGCCGTGGACGTCGGCTACGGGCAGCTCGCCTGGTCCCTGCGGACCGACGAGCGCGTCCGGGTCCTGGAACGCACGAACGTCCGTACCCTCGTGGCGGACGCGATCGGTGGGCCGGTCGACCTGACGGTGGCCGACCTGTCGTTCATCTCGTTGCGGCTGGTGCTGCCGGCGTTGGCCGGCTGCACCCGCGACGACGGCGACCTGGCCCTGATGGTGAAGCCGCAGTTCGAGGTGGGCAAGGAACGGGTCGGGGCCGGCGGCGTGGTCCGCGACCCGGCGCTGCGCGCCGAGGCGGTGCTCGACGTGGCCGCCGCGGCGGCCACGCTCGGTCTCGGCCTGGCGGACGTGGCGGCCAGCCCGCTGCCGGGGCCCAGCGGCAACGTCGAGTTCTTCGTATGGTTGCGCCGGGGCGCGCCGGCGGCCGACCCGCAGCGGGTCCGGGCCGTGGTGGACGCCGGGCCGGACGGCACGACGACGGCCGGCGACGTGCCGGGCGTGGCGGCGGAGGAGGTCGCGGGGTGAAGGCTTACAGCGAGCGGCACACGACGGCACGCGGGCGTGCCGGTGCGTGGTCGTCGGGCCGTACGGTCGCGGACGGGCGGCCGGTCCGATGAGCCGCACGGCACTGCTGGTGACGCACACCGGTCGTCGGCGCAGCACCGAGCACGCCCGCTCGGTCGCCGCCGACCTCATCGCGGCGGGCTTCGAGGTGCGGGTGGTCGCCGAGGAGGCCGAGGACCTCGACCTGCCCGGGACGGTTCCGGTCACCGGCCCGGAGGCCGCCGAGGGCGCCGAGATCGTCTTCGCGCTCGGTGGTGACGGCACCTTCCTGCGCGCCGCCGAGCTGGCCCGCCCGGCGAAGGCGCCGCTGCTCGGCATCAACCTCGGCAAGGTGGGCTTCCTCGCCGAAGCGGAGATCAACGATCTGGACCACGCGGTCCGGGACGTCGTCGAGCGCAACTACACGGTGCACGAGCGGCTCACGCTCGACGTCACGGCCGAGTTCGACGGTGGCCCGACCATCGAGTCGTGGGCGCTCAACGAGATCAGCGTCGAGAAGGGCGAACGGGCGCAGATGCTCGAACTCCTCGTCGACGTGGACGGTCGCCCGCTGTCCCGCTACGGCTGCGACGGCGTGGTCTGCGCCACCCCCACCGGGTCCACCGCGTACGCGTTCTCCGGCGGCGGTCCGGTGGTCTGGCCGGAGGTGGAGGCCCTGCTGCTGGTGCCGATCAGCGCGCACGCGTTGTTCAGCCGGCCCCTGGTCACCGCACCCACGTCGACGTTCGTGATCACCGTCGACCCGTTCACGACCCTCGCCGTGCTCGCCTGCGACGGCCGGCGGGTCTACGACCTGCCGCCCGGCGCCCGGGTGACGGTGCGTCGGGGCGCCCTGCCGGTTTGCATCGTCCGGCTGCGTGCCCGTCCGTTCACCGACCGGCTGGTCGCCAAGTTCGGCCTGCCGGTGCACGGCTGGCGGGGCAGCCGCCGGTGACGGTGGCGCACACCGTCGGTGTCCGGCGGTTGTCCACCTGACGACATGTCGCCGCTGCGGCGGCGAGAGGCTAGTGACCTGGTTGTGCGCTGCGTCGCAGACTCCCATCGGTCCTCATCCACGGATGTCGGGCCCGAAGGAGTGAAGGAGCGCATCGCATGCACTGGTCCCCCCGCTGGCTCAGCGCCGGCGCGGTCGGCGCGTTGGTGGTCGGCCTCGCCGCGCCGGCTTCCGCCGAGCCGTCCGTCCGGCCCACCGGCCCGAGCCGGGGCGCGTCCGCCCCGGCCGTCGCGCCCGTCCGCATCACCCTCATCACCGGCGACCAGGTCGAACTGTCGCCGGCCGCGCCGGGTCGGGTTGCCGCCACCGTACGCCCGGGGCCCGGGCGGGAGCGGATCATCTTCCAGACCCTCGAGGTCGACGGCGGGCTGCGGGTCCTGCCCAGCGACGTCGCGCCCTTCATCTCCAGCGGCGTCCTCGACGCCAACCTGTTCGACGTGCAGGAGTTGGCCGCCGACGGCTACGGCGACGCGGCGCAGGGCGCGCTGCCGCTGATCGTGCGCTACCAGCAGCCGTCCGCCGGCCGGGTCCGGCCGCTCGGCGGCGTCACCGACGCCCGGCCCCTGCCGAGCATCAACGGGGCCGCGCTGCGGGTCGGCAAGGCTGACCTGGGTGGCCTGTGGACCACGCTCGCCGGCACGCCGACCGCCCGGACCACGACCGCCGCGCCCCGGCTGGGCGGCGGCGTCGCCCACGTCTGGCTGGACGGCCGGGTACGCCCGACGTTGGAGCACAGCGTCCCGCAGATCGGCGCTCCGGCGGCCTGGGCGGCCGGCCGCGACGGCAGTGGCGTGACGGTGGCCGTGCTCGACACCGGCGTCGACGCCACCCACCCCGACCTGGCCGGCCGGATCGCCGAGGAGCGGGACTTCTCCGGCAGCGGTAGCGCCCGGGACGGCCACGGCCACGGCACCCACGTCGCCGCCACCATCGCGGGCGGCGGAGCGGCGTCGGCGGGGCTGCGCAAGGGCGTCGCCCCGGGCGCGCGGCTGCTGGTCGGCAAGGTGCTCGACGACGGCGGCGCCGGCTACGACTCGGCCATCATCGCCGGCATGGAGTGGGCCGCCCACTCCGGCGCGAAGGTCGTCAGCATGAGCCTCGGCGGCGGCCCGACCGACGGCACCGACCCGATGAGCCAGGCGGTGAACGACCTGACCGCCGAGACGGGCGCGCTGTTCGTGATCGCCGCCGGCAACTCCGGCGAGGCGCGGAGCGTCAACGCGCCCGGCGCGGCCACGGCGGCGCTCACCGTCGGCGCGGTCGACCGCGACGACAACCTGGCGGACTTCTCCAGCCGGGGACCGCGCGTCGGTGACAACGGCATCAAGCCCGAGATCACCGCGCCGGGCGTGGGCATCATCGCCGCGCGGGCCGCCGGCACCATCATGGGTACGCCGGTCGACGACGCCTACACGGCGGCGTCCGGAACGTCCATGGCAACCCCGCACGTGGCGGGCGCGGCGGCGATCCTCGCCCAGGACCACCCGGACTGGAACGCCGGCGCGCTCAAGGACGCGCTGGTCAGCACCACGAAGGCGAACCCGGAGCTGACCGTCTTCGAGCAGGGCGGTGGTCGGGTCGACGTGGCGCGGGCGCTCACCCAACGGGTGTACGGGTCGGCCACCGCCGACTTCGGCCGGGTCACCACCGGCGGGCCGGTGGTCGAGCGCAGTGTGACGTACACCAACGGCACCTCCGTCGCGCGGACCCTGCGCCTGGCCCTGGAGCTGCGCAACCTGGACACCGGCGCGGCCGAGACCGACGGCGTCGCCGTCGGCGCGGGCGAGGTGACCGTGCCGGCGGGCGGCAGCGTGGCCGTGCCGCTGCGCGCGGACCCGGCGAAGCTGGCCCGGGGCCCGCACGGGGGCGCCCTGGTGGCGACCGGCGCGGACGGCGTCGCCGTGCGTACCCCGGTGGGCCTCACCGTCAGCGGGCCGCAGCACGACGTCACGATCAAGGTGCTGGGCCGGCAGGGTCAGCCGACCCTCTCGCCCGCCCTGACCCTCTTCGGTGAGCAGCCCGAGTCGGACTACTGGGGCTGGTGGCCCGGCGAGGGCACCCTGCGGGTCGAGGAGGGCACCTATCTGCTGACCGCGCTCATCGAGCACGGCGCTCCCCTGGACGAGCAGTTGACCCAGACCGTCGAACCCGAGCTGACCGTCGACCGGGACCTGACCGTCGTGCTCGACGCCCGTAAGGGCACGCCGGTACGCGTCGAGACGCCGAAGCCCAGCGAGCAGCGGGCCACCCTCAGCTTCTACGTCCACCGGGTGCTGGGCAACGGCCGGCAGATCGACCACGGCGTCATGGCGTACAGCACCGTCCAGCAGGTCAACGTCACGCCGACCCGTCCGGTGCGCCAGGGTGAGTTCGAGTTCGCCTCCCGCTGGCAGCTCGTCGCGCCCATGGTGGACGCCAGGGTCACCGGTGTGTCCGCGCCGTCGGACATCAACCTGCTGGGCTCGTCCCCGGCGCCGACCGGGCGACGGAAGCTGCCGCTGGTCTGGGCGGGCACCGGCACGCCCGGCGAGCTGACCCGGGTGCGGGGCGCGGCGGCGTTGCTCACCACCGATGAGAACCGCAGCGAGGAGGAGCAGGTGGCCGCGGCGGCGGCGGCCGGCGCGGCGGCGGTGCTGATCGTCCGCCCCGGGGACCAGAGCGCGTGGACGGTCTGGCGTCCCGAGGGGGAGCGGCTTCCCGTCCCGGCGATGGTCGTGGCGTACGACGACGGGCAGCGGCTCATCGCGGCGGCGCGAACGGGTCGCGCGACGCTGGACCTCACGCTGACCGTGGACAGCCCCTACCTGTACGACGTGTGGCAGGTGTCGAAGGGGCGGGTGCCGGAGCGCATCCTGCACACGGTGAACGCGGGAAACACCGCCGAGGTGACCGCGCGCTACGGCGACACGGGCGCGGGTTGGGCCACCGAGGAGCGGTTCGGCTGGCGTCCGTGGCAGGAGTACGCCTGGAACGACGACCAGCGCCTGGTCCACAACGGGACCACCCGGCAGGAGTTCGTCAGCGCCGGTGACAACTGGTGGCAGCACCGGGTGCTGCACAAGCAGATGTTCATGCAGTGGGGGCAGTTGACCGGCGGGCTCACCCAGGAGCCCCGGCGGTACGCCGCCGACGACCGCGAGACCGAGTCCTGGCACGCTCCGGTGGTCCGTCCGGCCGTGCCGGCGACCGGCGTGCCGGTGCCGACGCGCAAGGGCGACGTTCTCGACGTGCGGGTGCCCGAGTTCGTCGACGCCGACGGGCACTACAGCGTGGCGGGCAACAGCGAGGAGTCGGACGACGTCGAGGCCCGCCTCAGCCGGGACGGGCGGCAGATCGCCGACCTGTCCGAGGGCTGGACGCCGGTGTCGACCACGGCGGGGGCGGCCCGTTACCGCCTCGACGTGACGACGCGGCGGGCCTCGGACGGGTGGCGCTACGGCACCCGGACGGACACGGCGTGGCAGTTCACCTCGGCCCGCCCGGCGGGTGCGGCGGCGACGCCGCTGTCGCTGCTGCAGGTGGACTACCGGGTGCCGGCCGACCTGTCCGGCACCGTGCCCGGCAACCGCCCGCACCAGGTGGGGCTGACCCTGCGTCAGCCCGCCGGAGTGGCCGCTCCGAAGGGCGTCGGCGTGACCGTGCAGGTCTCCTTCGACGAGGGCGTCACCTGGCGGTCCGTACCGACCCACGGGTCGGGCGTCCGCTACACGGCGACGGTGCCGGCCGGACGCGGAACGGTGTCGCTGCGGGTGCACGCCGCCGACCGGGCCGGAAACACCGTCGACCAGACGGTGCTGCGGGCGTACGGGCTGCGCTGATCGTCGAACCCGGCCGGGCCCACCGTCGTGTCGATGGTGGGCCCGGCCGCGTCGTCAGAGCCAGCCGCGCCGGGCGACCTGGAACGCCAGTCCGGGACGCGTGTCGACGCCGGCGGCGTCCATCAGGTCGGCGAGGCGGCGCTGCACCGTCCGGCGACTGACCCCGAGTTGGGAGGCGATGGACTTGTCCGGTACGCCGGCCACGAACAGCGACAGCAGTCGCGCCTCGTCGGCGTCGGGCCGGTAGCCGTCGGCCGGACGGTCGTCGCCGGTGTCGCGGCGGTGCTCGGTTGTCGCTCCGGCGAGCGGGTCGTCGAGCCGCAGTCGGGTGGCGACCCGCCAGTGACTCTCGAAGAGGGCGAGCAGCGCGTCGAGCAGTTGGCTGCGACCGATCACCGCGGCGCTCGGCTCGCCGCCGTACCGGTCGGGCACCAGCGGGCAGATGGCGGTGCGCCCGTCCACGATGGCCAGTCGGACCGGCAGGCGGTCCAGCACGCGGGCCTGCTCACCGGCGGCGACCCCCTTGCCCAGGTCGGCCAGCGCGCCCGGTTCCAGCAGCAGGTCCCGCTCGTAGATGGCGCGGTAGCTCACCCCGCGGGCGAGGGCGTCGAACTCCTCGACGTTCTCCGGGCCGGCCATCGCGAGGGGGTTGGCGCGGCAGAACCACAGCACCTCCTCGCGGGCCGAGTTCTGCAGGTCACGCAGTCGGTCGCGGAGCGTCCGTCCGCCACGGATCACCTCGACCAGGTGGTCGACGTGGTGGCGGCGCAGGCCGGCGCGGTACTCCTCGGCCAGTTGGGTGACCCGGCGGCGGGCGGCCTCCAGGTCCTCCTGGCGGCGCAGCAGGGTGGCGCCGAGGGCGACATCCGGCGCGGTCGGGCGCAGCGGGCCGTCCGGGTCGTTCTCGGTGGGCTGCACGAGACCCTTGGCCCGTAACGCCTCGATCTGCTCGACGACCTGCGCCCGGGGCCGTCCCAGCCGGCCGGCCAGCTCGTCGACGCGAGCCGTGGTGAGCTGGAGCAGGCAGCGGTACAGCTCCTCCTCGGCGGGGGTCAGGCCGATCACGTCCAACACGGGGCAAGACTGTACGTCGGGGAGGTAACGGCCGCAGCGCGGCCCGGTCGTGGGGCCCGTCGGCTGGTCAACTGTCGGCCCACGCGTCTACTGTCGGGTGCTGTGCTGGAAGAGCTGCGCATCACCGGACTCGGCGTCATCGAGGACACCACACTGCCGTTGACCGGCGGCATGAACGTCATCACCGGCGAGACCGGTGCCGGCAAGACGATGGTGGTCACCGGCCTCGGCCTGCTCTTCGGCGGCCGGGCCGACGCCGGGCGGGTGCGTGCCCAGCCGGGCCGGGCCGTGGTCGAGGGACGGCTGCGCCTCACCGGTCGCGTCGCCGACACGGTGCACGCCCGGATCGGCGACGCCGGTGGCGAGCCCGACGAGGACGGCTCGCTGCTGCTGAGTCGTACGGTGACCGTGGAGGGTCGCTCGCGGGCCCACCTGGGTGGCCGCAGCATGCCCGTGTCGATGCTCGGCGAGGTCGGCGAGCAGGCGGTGGCGGTGCACGGTCAGTCCGACCAGCTGCGCCTGCTGCGCCCGGCCGAGCAGCGGGCCGCGCTGGACCGGTTCGCCGGGCCGGCGCACGAGAAGCTGCTCGACGCGCTGCGCGAGGCGTACACCGGTTGGCGGCGGGTCGTCGACGACCTGGCCGACCGGCGGCGCAACGCCCGCGAGCGCAGCCAGGAGGCCGACCTGTTGCGGCTCGGCCTCGACGAGATCACCCGCGTCGACCCGCAGCCCGGCGAGGACGACGAGCTGAAGACCGAGGCGCAGCGGCTGGAGCACGCCGAGGGTCTGCGTACGGCCGCGCAGCTGGCCCAGCAGTGCGTGGCGGGTGGCGCGGACGCGGCCGACGAGACGCCGGACGCGGCGTCGCTGCTCGGCACGGCCCGGCGCACCCTGGAGGCGCAGGCCGGCACCGACCCCGCGCTGGGTGAGCTGGCGGCCCGTCTGGAGGAGGCGGCCACCCTGGTCACCGACGTGTCGGCCGAGCTGTCGGCGTACCTGGCGACGCTGGACGCCGACCCGGCCCGGTTGCAGCACGTCTACGAGCGGCGGGCCGCGTTGCGCGCGTTGACCCGCAAGTACGCCGACGACGTCGACGGGGTCGTCGCGTGGGCCGAGCGGGCCCGCACCCGACTGTCCGACCTGGACACCTCCGACGATCTGCTCGACGAGCTGGACCGGGAGGGGCAGCGGCTGGCCGCGGAGGTGGCCGACCTGGCCGCCCGGGTGTCGGTGTCCCGGCAGGAGGCGGCGGTCCGCTTCGCCGACCAGGTCACCGTCGAGTTGGCCGGTCTGGCGATGCCGCACGCGCGGATCGAGGTGGCGGTGCTGCCCCGACCGGCGGGCCGGGCCGAGCCGTCGTTGACGGTCAACGGCGTCGAGGTGGGTGTCGCGGCCGACGGCGGCGACGAGGTGGAGTTGCGGCTGTTGGCCCACCCGGGCGCGCCGTCGTTGCCGTTGCAGCGCGGCGCCTCCGGCGGTGAGCTGTCCCGGGTGATGCTCGCCATCGAGGTGGTCTTCGCCGGCTCCGGTGGCCCGCCCACGCTCGTCTTCGACGAGGTCGACGCGGGCGTCGGCGGTCAGGCCGCGGTGGAGATCGGCCGGCGGCTGGCCCGGCTGGCCCGCAGTCACCAGGTGTTGGTCGTCACACACCTGCCGCAGGTGGCCGCGTTCGCCGACCGGCATCTCGTGGTCGCGAAGGACACCGGCGGCGCGGTGACGACCAGCGGCGTACGGGTCGTGGAGGACACCGAACGCGCCCGCGAACTGGCCCGCATGCTGGCCGGTTTGCCCGATTCGGATCTGGGTATCGCCCACGCCGAGGAGCTTCTGGCCGTCGCGGCGAAGGAAAGGCGGTTGTGACGCCGCGTATTGTGGGCGCAAGCACACCGGCGCGCGTCGGCGTGTGCTTCCCTGGGTAGGCGGCCCTGCTCAGGCATGTCGCGACAGAAAAGCCTGCCTCACATGCCAGGATGGTCACGATGCGTCTACCCACGTTGCGCCGGAACCGGAATGCCGAACCGGGCAGAGTCCTCGGCGCCGCGCGCCTTGATCGCCGGACGAAACGCCTGGTCGGTCGGCTTCGCCCCGGTGACATCGCGGTCATCGACCACGTCGACCTGGACCGGGTGGCGGCCGACTCGTTGGTCGCTGTCGGTGTCGCCGCGGTCCTCAACGCCAAGCCGTCGGTCTCCGGCCGCTATCCCAACCTCGGCCCGGAGGTGTTGATCGCCGCCGGGATCCCGCTGCTGGACGATCTCGGCGAGGGCGTCTTCGAGCGCATCCGCGAGGGTGACCAGGTACGCGTCGAGGGCAACACCGTGTTCGCGGGCGAGGAGCCGGTGGCGCACGGCACCCTGCAGGACGCCGAGTCGGTCGCCAAGGCGATGTCCGACGCCCGGGAGGGGCTGTCGGTGCAGTTGGAGGCGTTCGCCGCCAACACGATGGACTATCTGCGCCAGGAACGCGACCTGCTGCTCGACGGCGTGGGCGTACCGGACATCCAGACCCAGATCCAGGGCCGACACTGCCTGATCGTGGTGCGCGGCTACGACTACAAGGCCGACCTGGACGTGCTGCGCCCGTACATCCGGGAGTTCAAGCCGGTGTTGATCGGCGTGGACGGCGGCGCGGACGCGCTGGTCGAGGCCGGGTACACCCCTGACATGATCATCGGGGACATGGATTCGGTCACCGACGACGTCCTGCGCTGCGGCGCCGAGGTGATCGTGCACGCCTACCCGGACGGGCGGGCGCCCGGTCTGCCCCGGGTCAACGGGCTCGGCGTCCCGGCCATCACGTTCCCGGCCGCGGCGACCAGCGAGGACCTGGCGATGTTGCTGGCCGACGAGAAGGGCGCCTCCCTGCTGGTCGCGGTCGGCACCCACGCCACGCTCGTCGAGTTCCTCGACAAGGGGCGTGGCGGGATGGCCTCGACGTTCCTGACCCGGCTGAAGGTCGGCGGCAAGCTGGTCGACGCCAAGGGCGTGAGCCGGCTCTACCGGCAGAGCATCTCGGGTTCGTCGTTGCTGCTGCTGGTGCTCTCGGCGATCGCGGCGATGGCCTCCGCGGTGGCGGTCTCCACCGTCGGTAAGGCGTACCTGGGTGTGGTCGCCGAGTGGTGGGACAATTTCGTGTTCCAGCTGTACCGGCTCTTCTAGTTCCCGAGCGATCAAGAGGCTGCAAGCGTGATCAACTTCCGCTACCACGTGGTGTCCCTCACCGCGGTCTTCCTGGCTCTGGCGATCGGCCTGGTGGTCGGCACCGCCGCCCTCAACGGCCCGGTCGCCGACTCGCTCAAGCAGCAGGTCACCGGGCTGCGCAAGGACAACCAGCAGTGGCGTCAGCAGGTCGCCAACATGGAGAAGCAGCTCGGTCTGGAGGAGGAGTTCGCCGAGGAGATGTCCCAGGTGGTCCTGCCGGGCACCCTCACCGGACGCCGGGTGGTGGTGCTCAGCCTGCCGAACGGGCGTGACCACACCGAGGGTGTGCTCAAGAAGCTGCAGCAGGCCGGTGCCACCATTACCGGTCGGGTCGACCTGCAGGACAAGTTCATCAACCCGGACAACAACTCCAACCTGCTGGAGTTGGCCGTCACCGCCGCCCGGCCCACCGCGCAGACCACCGGCCTGCCCGGCAACGGGCACGGCGTGGAGACGTCCAGCGCGCTGCTGGCCAGCGTCCTGCTGGACCGCGCCCAGGGCACCGCGCCGGTCAGCGACGCCGACCGGCGGGCGGTGCTCGCCGCGTACAACAACGCCGGCTACCTGACCACCGACAACAACAAGGTGACCGGCCCGGCGGAGGCGGTCGTCGTGGTGAGCGGCCAGCCGTACGTCGACAAGGACTCCGAGAAGCGGGACGAGTCGGTCGTCAAGATCGCCGAACAGTTCGACCGGACCGGGGCGATCGTGGTGGGCGGCAACGGCTCCGCCGGCGGCAACGTGGTGTCCGTGGTCCGTGGCGACCCGGTGCTGTCGCAGACCATCTCGACCGTCGACAACGCCAACACCGTCCAGGGGCAACTGGTCACCAGCCTGGCGCTGGTGCAGCAGCTCACCGAGAAGAAGGCCGGTCAGTACGGCGTCGGCGACAACGCGGCGTCCCTGCTGCCTAGACTGCCCCAGTGAGCGAACGACGTACCGCCGTGTCCGTAATCGACGAGGTGCCGGCATGAGCACGCTGGGACGGCTGCTGGTCGCCGCCGCCGGAGCGGCCGCCGCCCGGTACGCGCTGCGCGAGGTGCGGACCGCCCCGGTGGGGCCGGCGCTGGAGCGCACCAACTTCCGTGGCCGTACGGTGACCCTCGCCGCCGGTCCGGCGCTCGCGGCCGGCGCGACCGCCGCGGGCGCGTTCGGCGCGACGAGCGCCGCCTCCGGGGCGCCGCCCTGGTCGCCGGCCTCGGCGCCGGTGGCGTCGGGCTCTACGACGACGTGGTCGGGGCACGACCGGAGCAGAAGGCGGCCAAGGGCTTCGCCGGGCACCTCGCCGCGTTGCGCGAGGGACGGGTCACCGCCGGGCTCGTCAAGGTGGTCGGGGTGGGCGCGGCCGGGCTGGGCGCCGCCGCGCTGCTCGCCGCCGACCCCCGCGTCGCCGCGCACCCGCGCCGGCAGCGCCACGGCGCGTTCGGCCGGGGAGTCGACGTGCTGCTCGGCGCTGGCGTGATCGCCGGCACCGCCAACCTGCTCAACCTGCTCGACCTGCGACCCGGCCGGGCCATCAAGTCCGGGCTGCTGCTGGGCGCGCCGCTGACCGGCGGCCCGCACGGCGGGATCGCCGCCGGCGCGGCCGGCGCCGCCGCCGGACTGCTCGGCGACGACCTGTCCGAGAACGTCATGGTCGGCGACAGCGGCGCGAACGCGCTCGGCGCGCTGCTCGGTGTGGCGCTCGCCGCCCGCACCGGCCCGCTCGGTCGCGCCGGCCTGCTCGCCGTGCTGGCCGGGCTCACCGCCGCCAGCGAGAAGGTCAGCTTCACGGCGGTGATCCAGCGGACCCCGGGCCTGCGGGAGCTCGACGCACTGGGCCGGCGCACCGACTGACGTGACCAGACCGGCCCCCCTCGCCGGCGCCGGCCGGCTGGCCGGGGCAGCCGCGCTCATCGCCGTCCTCACCGTGCTCAGCCGGCTCGCCGGCTTCGGCCGGACCGCCCTGTTCACCTGGAGCCTCGGGAACACCGACCTCGGCGGCACCTACGTGGTGGCCAACGCGGTGCCGAACTTCATCTTCGAGATCGTCGCCGGTGGCGCGTTGGCGAGCCTCGTCGTACCGCTGCTGGCCGGCGCGGTCGAGGCCGGTGACCGTACGACGGTCGCCCGGACCACCGGCGCGCTGCTGACCTGGACGCTGGCCCTGCTGGTGCCGCTCGCGCTGCTCGTGGCGTTGTCGGCCGGCCCGGTGGTGGAGTCGCTGGGGCACCACCTCACCGACGCCCAGCAGCACAGCGGCGTACGGATGCTGCGGATCTTCGCGCCGCAGCTACCGCTGTACGGGGTCGGCATCGTGCTCACCGGCGTGCTCCAGGCGCACCGCCGCTTCGCCTGGCCGGTGCTCGCCCCGCTGCTCTCCAGCCTCACCGTGATCGTCGTCTACCTGGGGTTCACCGCCACCCAGGGCCGCTATGCCACGGTCGCCGGGGTGAGCCCCGGCGGCGAGGTGCTGCTCTCCGCCGGCACGACCCTCGGCGTGGTGGTGCTGTCGCTGTCGCTGCTCATCCCCGTCCACCGGCTGCGCCTGGGGGTGCGGCCCGGGTTCGGGTTCCCCGCCGACGCGCGGACCCGGGTCGGCGCGCTGGCGGTGGCGGGCGCGGTCACCGTCACGACGCAGCAGATCGCCCTGATCGTCAGCCTGAACCAGGTGACGGCGGGCGCGCGCAGCAACCCCGGCGTCTACAACCTGGCGCAGACCGTCTACCTGCTGCCGTGGGCGGTGCTGGCGGTGCCGGTGGCCGTGGCGGCCTACCCGACCCTCGCGGCGGCCCGGTCGGCCGGCGACGAGGACGCCTACCGGTCGACCCTCGCGCCGGCCGTGCGCGGGGTGCTGCTGTTCAGTTGCCTCGGCGCGGCCGCGCTGGTCGGGACCGCGGGGCCGATCGGGCACTTCTTCTTTCCCGCGTCCACCGCGCCCACGGCCGCCGCCGCGATCATCGGGTACGCCCCGGGCCTGGTCGGCTACGGTCTGTTCGCGATCCTCACCCGGGCGCTCTACGCACGCGGGCAGACCCGGGCGGCGACGGTGGCGACCGCCGTCGGCTTCCTCGTGGTGCCGGTCGCGGTGCTGGCGCTCGGCCGGATCCTGCCGTTGACCGACCGGGTGCTCGCCGTGACGACCGCGAACTCGGTGGGCATGGTGGTGCTGGGCGCGCTGCTGGTCGTCGCGGTGACGCGGGCCGCCGGTGCGCCCGCGCTGGCCGGGTCGGCGCGCGCCGGGTCGGCCGGCGTCCTCGCCGGCCTGCTCGCCGCGCTCGCCGGGCTGGGCCTGAGCCGTTGGCTCGACAGGCTGGACGGCGGTACCCCGACGACGGCCGTGGCGCTCGGTCAGGGCATGCTGTCCGGGGTTCTGGTCGGCGTCGTGTTCCTCGTCGTGGTCTGGTTCGTCGACCGACGGGACGTACGGCCGCTACTGACCGGGGTGGCCCGCCGCCTCCGGCGGGGCCGGGCCGGCACGTCCACGCCGGGCGCGGTGCCCCCGGAGCGGGGCGACGGGAAGGAGACGGCGGTTCGGTGAGCGTTGTCAACACCAACCGGCGGTGGCCGGCATGACGGAGACCAACGGCTGGTCGGGCGCCGTGGCGCTGGTGCTGGCGTCCAGCACCGGTGGGGTCGGCCAGCACGTCCGTTCGGTGGCGCGCGGGCTCGTCGCGTCCGGCGCGACCGTGCTGGTCTGCGGGCCGGCGGCGACGCAGGAGCAGTTCGACTTCACCGGCGTCGGCGCGCGTTTCGAACCGGTGGAGATCCCGGCCAGCCCGACCCCGGCCGACGCGCGGGCGGTGCTCGCCCTGCGGCGGGTGCTCGCCGCGGCCCGGGTCGACGTGGTGCACGCGCACGGCCTGCGCGCCGGTCTCGTCGCCGTACTGGCCCGGCCGTTCGCCCCGCTCGTGGTGACCTGGCACAACGCGGTCCTCGCGGGCGGGCTGCGCGGCGGGGTGTCCCGGCTCGTGGAGCGGGTGGTCGCCCGGGGGCCCGGGTGGCGCTGGGGGCGTCCGCCGACCTGGTCGGGCGGGCCGCCGCGCTGGGCGCCGCCGACGCGCGGCTCGCCCCGGTCGCCGCCCCGACGCTGGCCGCGCCGCGTCGGCGTCGCGCCGCCGTCCGCGCCGAGTTCGGCGTGGGACCGGAGCAGCCGCTCATCCTCTCGGTGGGTCGGCTGCACCCGCAGAAGCGCTACGACGTGCTGGTCGACGCGGCGGCCCGCTGGCGGACGCGTACCCCACCGCCGGTCGTGGTGATCGCCGGGAGCGGCCCGGCGTACCTGTCGTTGGCCGCGCGGATCTCGGCGGCCCGCGCTCCGGTGACCCTGCTGGGGCACCGTACCGATGTGGCCGACCTGCTCGCCGGCGCCGACCTCGCGGTGGTCACCAGCGACTGGGAGGCGCGGCAGTTGTTCGCCCAGGAGGCGATGCGGGCCGGCGTGCCGCTGGTCACGACGGCGGTGGGCGGCCTGCCAGAACTGGTCGGTGACGCCGCCGCGCTGGTCCCCTCGGTCGACGTGGACGCGGTCGACGCGGCGGTGCGCGCGCTGCTGGACGACCCGGCGGCCCGGGCCGAACTGGGTCGGCGCGGCGCCGAACGGGCGGCGACATGGCCCACCGAGGCGGACACGGTCGCCGTGCTGACGGCCGTCTACGCCGAACTGGCCGCCCACCCGGCGGCGCCCGGCTCCGACGCGCCCCTGACGGGACACCGCTGATGGTGCGTCGACTGGCCCCGGCCCTGTTGACCGTGCTCGTGGTGGCGTTGGGCGTCGCCGCGCTGGCCGTCCGACCGCCGCAGGGCACGCCGCAGCGCACCGCCGACTTCGTGGTGCTCGCCGGTGTCGCCGGGCTGCGCTGGGAGGACGTCGACCAGCAGCGCACGCCGACGCTGTGGCGGATGGCCCAGGAGGGTTCGATCGGCTCGCTGTCGGTGCGCTCCGCGCACCGGCCCACCTGCCCGGTGGACGGCTGGTTGACGCTCGGCGCGGGCAGTTTCGCCGGCTGGAACGGCGCCCGCCCCGACGGCGGCTGCCCGCCGGCCTCGGTGGCCGTGGAACAGCCGGACGGGATCGGCGCGAACCTGCCCGACCAGGAGAGCGTGGTCCAGTACAACCAGCAGCGGCTGCCGTGGGGCACGATGCCCGGGTCGCTGTCGGAGTCGGTGCGCTGCTCGGTCGCCGTGGGGCCGGGCGCCGCCGTGGCCGCCGCGCGGCCGTTCGGCCGGGTCGACAGGTACGCCGCGGGGCTGCCGGCCGATCCGCGTCGGTTGCTCGGCTCGTGCGTCCTGAGCATCGTCGACCTCGGGACGATCGAGGGAGCGACCCGGCGACCCGCGCCGAGGAGGCACGGGTCGCCGACGCCCAACTGGCCCGGGTCCTGGCCGCCCGCCCGCCGCGGTCGCTGGTGCTGGTCGCCGGCATCTCCGACACCGAGCGACCGTCGCGGCTGCACGTGGCGATCGCCGACGGGCCGGGTTGGGAGCGGGGCTGGCTCACCTCGGCCAGCACCGGCCGGGACGGTTACCTCCAGCTCGTCGACCTCGCGCCGACGGCGTTGGCCGCGCTGGGCCGGCCGATGCCGGAGCGGCTGTTCCTCGGCCGGCCGGCGGTCAGCACCGGCGGTCGGCCGGCGGACCTGACGGAGGCGATCAACGCCCCGGCGGACGCCGACCGGGAGGCGGCCGCCCAGCGGACCGTCTCCGGCGGGTTCTTCGCCCTGCTCGCCGGGGCGCAGGTGCTGCTGGCCCTGGCCGTGCTGCCGTTGCTGCGCCGCGCGCGGCCGCACGCGGGCCCGACCGGCCCGACCCCGATCCCGGCCCGGGTCCTGGCGGTGGTCGAGCTGTTGCTGGTCGCGGCGGCGTTGACCGTCCCGGCCGCGTTGCTGGCCGACGCCGTCCCCTGGTGGCGCGGCGGGCACCCCGGGTGGATCTTCGCCGGGGTCACCGCGCTGCTGGTCGCGGGGGCACGGCCGCGGTCCGCTTCGCCCCGGGTACGCGAAGACCCTCGGCCCGGTCGGCGCGGTGGCCGGCCTGACGACCCTGGTCGTCGGCGTGGACGTGCTGACCGGGGCCCGCCTCCAGCTCAACGGCGTGGTCGGCTACTCGGCGTTGCAGGGTGGCCGCTACGCCGGGCTGAGCACGGTCGCGCTGGGGGTGTTCCTCGCCGGCGCGCTGGTGACCGGCGGGTGGCTCGCCCAGCGGGTGCACCGTCGCTGGCGGCCCGCCGTGATGGTCGCCGTGGGTGGCCTCGCCGTGGTGGTGGCCGGCAGCCCCTACCTGGGCGCCGACCCGGTCGGCGCGATCGCGCTGACCGCCGGCCTGAGCGTGGCGGCGGCGATCAGCGCCGGTGGCTGGCTGACCATCAGTCGACTGGCGTGGGCCACCATGGCCGCCCTGGCGGTGGGTATCGGCTTCGCCGTGGTGGACCTGCGCCGGCCGCCGGCCGAGCGGGGGAGCCTCGGCCGGTTCCTGTCCGCGGTCGGCGACGGCACCGGCGGTTTCACCGTGCACCGGTCCAGCACGGCGAACTTCGAGACGTTGGTGAACAGCCCGTTGACCGTGCTGGCGCTCGCCGGCGGGCTGCTCGTGTGGTTCGCCCTGCTGCAGCCGTGGGGTGGGCTGATGCGGCTGTTCGGCATCTACCCGGCGGTGCGGGCGGCGTTCGCCGGCACGGCGGTCGCGGCGGTGCTGGGCGGTGTGCTCGACGGCGCGGCACTGGACGTGGCCGGCGCGGCGGCCGCCCTGGTGGTGCCGCTGGCGGCGCTGGCGTCGCTGCGGGTCCTCGGGCACGCCGCCGACCGGACCCGCCCCGCCACGGCCCGCGCGCGGGAGAATGGGGCCGACGACGATCCGGGTTCCGGAGGCGACGGGCCGGCCGGCGGGGGAACGGCCCGACCGGCGGCGGTGGTCCGCTCGGCGCGGGGCACCCCGGCCGGTCGGCGGTGCGCCCGCCGCGCCGCCCCGTACGGTCGTCCTGGGGCCGGACCTGGGCTCGCCGGAGGCCGACGACGCCGGACGGTCGGAGGGTCCGACGGGGGCGCTGCGGCCACCGCTCCGGCGCAACGGCGTCCGGCGGACACGCCAGCGCCATCGAGCGAGGTTGCCGCCTCCTGACCGCCGGGTGTCGCCGGGGTGGCCCGTTCCGGCGCCAGCCGGGGTGCGGCCTGCGAGTACCCGTCGCGGAGGTGTTACCGTGGAATCCCGTGGATCGCGTGATCACTTTGCTGATCGAGCACGGCGGTCTGCATGACCGCGACAGACGACACGGGAGCAGGCCTTGGCCCCATCAGCACGGACGACCAGGCACATTTTCGTCACCGGGGGCGTCGCCTCCTCGCTGGGTAAGGGCCTCACCGCCTCCAGCCTCGGCAACCTGTTGACCGCGCGCGGGCTCCGCGTCGTGATGCAGAAGCTCGACCCCTACCTGAACGTCGACCCGGGGACGATGAACCCGTTCCAGCACGGCGAGGTCTTCGTCACCGAGGACGGCGCCGAGACCGACCTCGACGTCGGGCACTACGAGCGTTTCCTCGACCGGGCGCTGTCCGGCAAGGCGAACGTCACCACCGGGCAGATCTACTCCGACGTGATCGCCAAGGAGCGGCGCGGCGAGTACCTGGGCGACACCGTCCAGGTCATCCCGCACATCACCAACGAGATCAAGTCGCGGATCCTGGCGATGGCGGACCCGGACGAGGACGGCGTCCTGCCCGACGTGGTCATCACCGAGGTCGGCGGCACGGTGGGCGACATCGAGTCGCTGCCGTTCCTGGAGGCGATCCGTCAGGTCCGCCACGACCTGGGCCGGGACAACTGCTTCTACCTGCACGTCTCGCTGGTGCCGTACCTGGCGCCGTCGGGTGAGCTGAAGACCAAGCCGACCCAGCACTCCGTGGCCCAGCTGCGCAACATCGGTATCCAGCCGGACGCCATCGTGCTGCGCTGCGACCGGGAGATCCCGGAGAAGCTCAAGGAGAAGCTGTCGCTCTACTGCGACGTCGACCGCGAGGCGGTCGTCGCCGCCCCGGACGCCCCGAGCATCTACGACATTCCGAAGGTGCTGCACCGCGAAGGGCTCGACGCGTACGTGGTGCGCCGGCTCGGGCTCTCGTTCCGGGACGTGGACTGGGCGAGCTGGGACGACCTGCTGGAGCGGGTGCACCGACCGCGGCACACCGTGACGGTCGCCGTGGTCGGCAAGTACGTCGACCTGCCCGACGCGTACCTGTCGGTGAGCGAGGCGATCCGGGCGGCCGGTTTCGGTAACCGGTCCCGGGTGCAGCTCAAGTGGGTGCCCAGCGACGAGTGCGTCACCCCGGCCGGCGCGGCGGCGGCCCTGGCCGGCGTGGACGGCATCCTCATCCCGGGCGGGTTCGGCGTCCGCGGCATCGAGGGCAAGATCGGCACGGCCCGGTACGCCAGGGAGAACGGCATCCCCCTGCTCGGCCTCTGCCTCGGCCTGCAGTGCATGACGATCGACGTGGCCCGGCATCTGGCCGGCCTGGACGGCGCCAACTCGTTGGAGTTCGACGAGCAGGCCGCGCACCCGGTCATCGCCACGATGGCCGACCAGGAGGACATCGTCGCCGGCAAGGGCGACCTGGGCGGCACCATGCGGCTCGGGGCGTACCCGGCGACGTTGACCGAGGGCTCGATCGTCGCCGAGGCGTACGGCAGCACCGAGATCAGCGAGCGGCACCGGCACCGCTACGAGGTCAACAACGCCTACCGGGACGCGCTGACCAAGGCGGGTCTGCACATCTCCGGCACCTCCCCGGACGGCCGGCTGGTCGAGTTCATCGAGCTGGACCGCGACCTGCACCCGTTCTTCGTGGCCACGCAGGCGCACCCGGAGCTCAAGAGCCGCCCGACCCGTCCGCACCCGCTGTTCGCGTCGTTCGTCAAGGCCGCGGTGGCGTACTCGCAGGCCGACCAGTTGCCGGTCGACCTCGAGCCCGCCGCGGAGGCCCCGTCGGCGCGCAAGGCGGCCCGCAACGGCGCCGCGACGAAGGCGTCGGCGTGACCGAGCACCGCTACGAGGTCCGTTCCCGCGAGGAGCGGTACCGCGGGCGGATCTTCGACGTGGTCACCGAGGAGGTGACCATGCCGGGCGGCGGCACCGCGCTGCGTGACCTCGTGCGGCACGTGGGGGCGGTGGCCGTGGTGGCCCTGGACGACGCCGGTCAGGTGGTGCTGATCCGCCAGTACCGGCACCCGGTGGGCCGGCACCTCTGGGAGCTGCCGGCCGGGCTGATGGACGTCTCCGGCGAGGAGTTGCCGGCCGCCGCGCTGCGGGAGCTGGCCGAGGAGGCCGACCTGACCGCCGGGCGGATCGACGTGCTGGTCGACCTGCACAGCTCGCCCGGGTTCACCAACGAGATCGTCCGGGTCTTCCTGGCCAGGGACCTCGCCGACGTGCCGGCCGACGAGCGGCACGAGCGGCACGACGAGGAGGCCGACCTCCAGGTCGTCCGCGTCGACCTCGACGAGGCGGTCGGCATGGTCCTGGCCGGCGAGATCACCAACGCGTCCGCGGTGGCCGGCCTGCTCGCGGCGGCGCGCGGCCGGGACACCGGCTACGCGGCGCTGCGTCGGGCGGAGGCGCCGCTGCCGCGCTGAGCGCCGCAGTTCGGTCCAGCCGATCACCGAGTACGCGCCAGAGGGGCCCCGCGGTCAGCCGCGGGGCCCCTTCGTTGTCGGCGGTGCTGTCGATCATGAAGTTGTCGCCACCCGCCTCGGCGTGTCGCGGCATTAACCTCATGATCGACGGAAGGTCGGTCAGTCCCGCAGCGGGCGACCCTGCGCGTCCGTGCCGCCGTTGACGAGGATCAGGATGCCGTCGATGAGGCCCCAGAGGCCGCCGGCACCACAGGTCACCAGGCTCACGACGAGCTGGAGCACGGCGATCTTGGTGTGTCCGGTGTAGAACCGACCGGCACCGAAGGTGCCGAGCAGGATGCCGAGGATGCCCGCGACGACCTTGCTCTTGTCGGAGTAACCCGCGGCGTACCCGGGCTGGTATTCAGGAGTGGTCATGGGCGGACACAATAGTGATCCACTCGCCCGCTGTCCGTACCGCCGCCCGGCAGATGGGACGATAATGGGCGAACACTGTCCTGACGGCTGAGGTGACGTCCACCGCCGGCCCGGTCCGTGCCCTGACACTCCGTCAGGTCGTCCGGGCACCGGATGCCACTGTGCTGGCTCGTCGCGCGGCCGGACGCGCCTAGACTGCCGCCGGCGGGACCGGTGGACCGCGGCGGCAATGGGGCCGTCGTGGCGCCGAGCGGTCGGGGGAACTCAACCCCGAAGAGAGGTGTCTGCATCGTGAAGGTCGGAATCCCACGCGAGGTCAAGAACCACGAGTACCGCGTGGCGATCACGCCGGCGGGCGTCAACGAGTTCACCCGCAGCGGCCACCAGGTCTTCGTCGAGTCCGGCGCGGGCGTCGGCTCCAGCATCACCGACGAGGAGTTCGCCGCCGCCGGCGCGAAGATCCTGGCCACCGCCGACGAGGTGTGGGACACCGCCGAGCTGGTGCTCAAGGTCAAGGAGCCGATCGCCGAGGAGTACCACCGGATGCGCGAGGGGCAGGTCCTCTTCACCTACCTGCACCTGGCCGCCTCCAAGGAGTGCACGGACGCGCTTGTCGACCGGAAGGTCACCGGCATCGCGTACGAGACCGTCGAGCTGCCCGACAGGTCGCTGCCGCTGCTCGCGCCGATGTCCGAGGTGGCGGGCCGGCTCGCCCCGCAGGTGGGCGCGTTCTACATGATGCGTACCGGCGGTGGTCGGGGCGTGCTGCCCGGCGGCGTCTCCGGCGTGTACGCGGCGAAGACCGTCGTCATCGGCGCCGGCGTCTCCGGCATGAACGCCGCCGCCATCGCCCTGGGCCTGCAGTCCGAGGTGCTGTTGCTGGACAAGAACGTGGCCCGCCTGCGCCAGGCCGACGCCATCTACCGGGGGCACCTGCAGACCGTCGCCTCCAACGCGTACGAGATCGAGCGGGCCGTCCTCGACGCCGACCTGGTCATCGGCGCGGTGCTGGTGCCCGGCGCGAAGGCCCCGACGCTCATCTCCAACGAGCTGGTCTCGCGGATGAAGCCGGGCAGCGTGCTCGTCGACATCGCCATCGACCAGGGTGGCTGCTTCGAGGACTCGCGCCCCACCACGCACGCCGACCCGGTCTACAAGGTGCACGAGTCGATCTTCTACTGCGTGGCGAACATGCCCGGCGCGGTGCCGAACACCAGCACCTACGCGCTGACCAACGTCACCCTGCCGTACGCCCTCGAACTGGCCAACCAGGGCTGGCGCGACGCCCTGCGCAACG
Organism: Micromonospora sp. CA-246542; assembly: GCF_050942905.1. Taxonomy (NCBI): domain Bacteria; kingdom Bacillati; phylum Actinomycetota; class Actinomycetes; order Micromonosporales; family Micromonosporaceae; genus Micromonospora; species Micromonospora sp. CA-246542. The sequence goes on from NZ_CP192040.1 coordinate 2,772,784, forward strand.
ACCCGGCGCTGGCGCTGGGCCTGAACACCCACGACGGCCAGGTCACCTACGGGCCGGTCGCCGAGGCGCACGGCATGCCGGTGCTCCCGCTGGCCGAGGTGCTGGGCTGACCGACTCCACTGTCGAACGGGCCGGTGCGGGCGTCGAACCCGCGCCGGCCCTGCGCCGTGCCGTCCGCGGGTACCTCGACCACCTCACCGTCGAGCGCGGCCTGTCCGCGAACACCCTCGCCTCGTACCGCCGGGATCTGGAGCGTTACCTCACGACGCTGGCCGAGACCGGCGTCGCCGACCTCGCATCGGTCGCCCCCGGCGTCGTCGAGTCACACCTGGCCCGACTGCGCGCGGGCGACGACGACCACCCGCCCCTGGCCGTGTCGTCGGCCGCCCGCGCGGCCAGCGCGGTCCGTGGCCTGCACCGGTTCGCCGTGCGGGAAGGGCTGGCCGGCGCGGACCCGAGCCGCGACGTCCGCCCGCCCACCCCGCCGCGCCGGCTGCCCCGCGCGCTGGGGGTCGACGACGTTTCCCGCCTGCTGGAGACCACCGGTCCGGTCACCGCGACCGGTGACGGCGCGTCGCTCGCGCTGCGCGACCGGGCGCTGCTGGAGTTCCTGTACGGCACCGGCGCGCGCATCTCCGAGGCGGTCGGCGCGGCGATCGACGACCTGGACGTCGACGAGGGCACCGTGCTGCTGCGCGGCAAGGGCGGCCGGATGCGCCTCGTCCCGATCGGCGGATACGCCGTCGACGCGGTCCGCGCCTACCTGGTCCGGGCCCGCCCTGAGTTGGCCGCCGCCGGCCGGGGCACCCCGGCGGTGTTCCTCAACGCCCGGGGCGGCGCGCTGTCGCGCCAGGGCGCCTGGATGATCCTGCGGCACGCGGCCGCCCGCGCCGGCCTGCCGGTCGAGGGACCGTCGGCGGTGTCCCCGCACACCCTGCGCCACTCGTACGCAACCCACCTGCTCGACGGTGGCGCCGACGTGCGGGTCGTCCAGGAACTGCTCGGTCACGCCTCGGTGACCACCACCCAGGTCTACACCCTCGTCACCGTCGAACGGCTGCGCGAGGTGTACGCCACCGCCCACCCGCGCGCCCGCGACTGACGGCCACGACGGGCATCGCCCCGACACGCCGGGCCGGTGCCGAACGCCCTGCTGGTCGGTGGCGTACAGTCGGCATCGGCGCGGACCTCCTGGGGCGACAGACCGGGGTGCGCAGCGGCGCCGCGAAGGACGTCGGACGGCTCCGACGCCGGGTGGGTCGTCGGGAGGGGGCAACGAGCACATGGCTGGCAACGGTGACCGTGCCGAGACGTGGACGTCGGAGCTCCGCGAGCAGCAGGCCGCGCTCGGCAACGACCTGGGTCCGGCCGACCCGGCCGCCTACACGATGCGCAAGCCCATCCCCGAGCCGATGCCCACCGATCGGCACGGTCCGGCGCGCATCATCGCGATGGCCAACCAGAAGGGTGGCGTCGGCAAGACGACCACCACCATCAACCTGGGCGCGGCCCTCGCCGAGTACGGCCGCAAGGTGCTGCTCGTCGACTTCGACCCCCAGGGCGCGCTCTCGGTGGGCCTGGGTGTCAACCCGCACAACCTCGACCTGTCCGTCTACAACCTGCTCATGCAGGACGACGTGATGGCTGAGGACGTCCTCATCAAGACCGACGTCGCGGGCCTGCACCTGCTGCCGGCCAACATCGACCTCTCCGCCGCCGAGATCCAGCTCGTCAACGAGGTCGCCCGGGAGATGGCCCTGGCCCGGGTGCTGCGCTCGGTCCGCAAGGAGTACGACTACATCCTGATCGACTGCCAGCCGTCCCTCGGCCTGCTGGCGATCAACGCGCTGACCGTCGCGCACGGCGTGCTCATCCCGCTCGAGTGCGAGTTCTTCAGCCTGCGCGGTGTGGCCCTGCTGCTGGACACCATCGACAAGGTGCGCGAACGGCTCAACTTCGACCTGGAGCTCGAAGGCATCCTCGCCACCATGTACGACAGCCGCACCACCCACTGCCGTCAGGTGCTCCAGCGGGTGGTCGAGGCGTTCGGCGACAAGGTCTACCAGACGGTCATCACCAAGACGGTGAAGTTCCCGGAGTCCACCGTGGCCGGTGCCCCCATCACGACGATGGACCCGGCCTCCTCCGGGGCGCGTAACTACCGTCAGCTGGCCCGCGAGGTGATCGCCGCCCAGTCGGAGCGGTAGCCGGAAGTCCCGGTGCCCGGCTCGTGGACTACGGTCGTGCGGTGACCGCGCCACCCCTGGACCCGCCCGACACCGCCGATCCGGCCGTGGTCGACGGTGCGCAGCCGACCGGGTTCACGGTGCGACTGGCCAACTTCACCGGCCCCTTCGACCTGCTGCTGCAACTCATCGGCAAACACAAGCTCGACGTCACCGAGGTGGCCCTGCACACGGTCACCGACGAGTTCATCGCCTACATCCGCGCCATGGGCGACGACTGGGACCTGGACGAGGCCAGCGAGTTCCTGCTCATCGCCGCGACCCTGCTCGACCTGAAGGCCGCCCGGTTGCTGCCCGCCGCCGACGTCGAGGACGAGGAGGACCTCGCCCTGCTGGAGGCCCGGGACCTGCTCTTCGCCCGGCTGCTGCAGTACAAGGCGTACAAGGAGGCGGCGGCACACATCGCCGAGCTGGAAGCGGTCGGCGGCCGCCGCTACCCCCGGGCGGTGAGCCTGGAACCCCGCTACGCCGAGGCGCTGCCCGACCTGGTGCTCGGCATCGGCCCGCAGCGGCTGCTGAAACTGGCCGTGAAGGCGATGACCCCGAAGGTTTCGCCGGAGGTGTCCATCGCCCACGTGCACATGGTGCGGGTCAGTGTGCGGGAACACGCGGCGATCCTCACCGCCCGGCTCCGCCGGGCCGGCACGGCCACGTTCTCGCTGCTCTGCGCCGACTGCGAGGCCACCCTTGAGGTGGTGGCGCGGTTCCTGGCCTTGCTGGAGCTGTACCGGGAGGGTCTGGTGGCCTTCGTGCAGGAGCAGGCCCTGGAGGAGCTGACCGTGCGCTGGACCGGGCCCACCGACGGCGAGACCGAACTGCACGTCGACGAGTACGCCGGCACACCCGCCGATGCCGACCCGCCTCCCGGGCCGGAGCCGCCGGCGGCGGGGGAGGAGGCCGGCGGACCGGTCGAAACGGAAGCGACGGAGGGTGCGCGGGATGAGTGACGAGGAGCGCCGGGACTCCCTGGCCGACCAGGCCGCCGCCTGGGTTCCCCCGTGGGAACGCCCACGCCCACCGGCCCCCACCGCCGCACCTGCCGAGGCCGAGGCGGAGTCCTCCGACGCGGCCGCCGGTGAACCGGCCGAGCCGGTCGCACCCCGCGGGACGGGCGAGCCGGTCGCACCCCGCTACACGCGCGAGCCGGTCGAGGCCGCCGAGCCGCTCATGCCCGCCGAGCCGCTGATGCCCGCCGAGGCGGTTGTGTCGGAGGCCGGCGTGCCCGCTGAGCCGGTCGAGGTCGCTGAGCCAATCGAGGCCGCCGAGCCGCTCATGCCCGCCGAGGCGGTTGTGTCGGAGGCCGGCGTGCCCGCTGAGCCGGTCGAGGTCGCTGAGCCAATCGAGTCCGGCGAGCCGGTCGTGCCCGGCGAGCGGGTCGAGGTCGCTGAGCCAATCGAGTTCGCCGAGCCGGTCGTGCCCGCCGAGGCGGTCGTGCCGGAGGCCGGCGTGCCCGCCGAGGCTGGGGAGCCCGCTGCGGCGGGTGCGGCTCGGGGCGTACCTCGGCGGGAGCCCGTCGGGCGGCGGCGGCCGGCGGTCGTGCCGGAGCCCGCGCCCGAGCTGCCCGACGCCGAGCTGCGCGGCGCGCTGGAGGCGATCCTCCTGGTGGTGGACGAACCGGTCAGCGAGCTGGTCCTCGCCCAGGTGCTGGAGCAGCCCGCCGAGCGGATCGGGCCGGTGCTCGACGAGATCGCCGCCGGCTACACGGCCGCCGGGAACGGGTTCGAGCTGCGCCGGGCCGCCGGCGGTTGGCGGTTGTACACCCGGCCGGAATACGCTACGTACGTCGAGCGGTTCGTCCTGGACGGGCAGTCCGTGCGGCTGACCCAGGCGGCTCTGGAGACCCTGGCCGTGGTCGCGTACAAGCAGCCGGTGACTCGGTCGCGGATCTCGGCCATCCGGGGTGTCAACTGCGACGGCGTCATCCGTACGCTGGTCACTCGCGGTCTCGTCGAGGAGTGCGGCACCGAATCGGACAGCGGGGCGTTCCTGTACCGGACCACCACGCTGTTCCTGGAGAAGCTCGGGCTGAACACCGTCGACGAATTGCCACCCCTCGCACCCTTCCTGCCCGACGACGTAGAAGAGCTTGCTGATGCGACCCGATAACCGTTCCCCGAAGTCCGACGCCCCCGTCTACGAGGGCGCGGAACGCCTGCAGAAGGTGCTCGCCGCCGCCGGCGTGGGTTCCCGGCGCGCCTGTGAGGACCTGATCTTTCGGCGCCGGGTCACCGTGGACGGGCGGGTCGCCAAGCTCGGCGACAAGGTCGACCCGGCCCAGGCCGTGATCCACGTGGACGGCGAGCGCCTCCAGGTCGACGTCCGCCTGGTCTACGTGGCGATGAACAAGCCGCGCGGTGTGGTCACCACCATGGCGGACGAGAAGGGCCGTACCGAGTTGGCCGACTTCATCGGCCGGCGGCTGGACCAGCGGGTGTACCACGTCGGGCGGCTCGACGCCGACAGCGAGGGCCTGCTGCTGCTCACCAACGACGGCACCCTCGCGCACAAGCTCATGCACCCCTCGTACGAGGTGCTGAAGACCTACCTGGCCGAGGTGGTCGGGCCGATCCCGCGCAACCTGAGCAAGCGGCTCCTCGCGGGCGTCGAACTGGAGGACGGGCCGGTCAAGGTCGACTCGTTCAAGGTGGTGGGCACCCTGGGCAAGAGCGCCCAGGTGGAGCTGAGCCTGCACGAAGGGCGCAAGCACATCGTCCGGCGGTTGATGGACGAGGTCGGGCACCCGGTCACCCGTCTGGTGCGTACCTCCATCGGTCCGATCCGGTTGGGCGACCTGCGCACCGGGCGTCTGCGGCGCCTGACCAACGCGGAGGTCGCCGCCCTGTTCCGCGCGGTGGGTGACTGACCCCCGGGCTTCGGGGTACGGCTGCCGGTAGGCTCCGCAGCGGCCGGAAGCGGCCGCCGGAGGGTGGCGTGGGTCGCCTCGGGCGGCGGCGCGCGTGGGTGCGCCACGGGCCCCGGGCATGATGGATGACGATGGAACAACCGCTTGCGGCGCCAGCACCGGGCGATCCGCGAGGTACGGGCTGAGGAGGACACGGTGGAGGAAAACGTACGGGCCGAGCGATGTGTGGTCGCTGTGGACGGGCCGTCCGGTTCGGGTAAGTCCACCGTGTCGCGGCGGCTCGCCGTCGGCATCGGTGCGCGCTACCTGGACACCGGGGCGATGTACCGGGCGATCACGTGGGCCGTGCTGCGCTCCGGCGTGGATCTCACGGACGCCGCGTCGGTGGCCAAGGTCGCCGGCGAGGCCGACCTGCGCATCGGCACCGACCCCCAGGGGTACGGCGTGACCGTCGACGGCGTGAGCGTGGACGCGGAGATCCGCGGGCCCGAGGTGACCCAGGCGGTCTCCGCCGTCGCCGCCGTGCCGGCCGTCCGTGAGCTGCTGGTCGCCCGGCAGCGCGAGATGATCGTCAACGCGGGCCGGATCGTGGTCGAAGGCCGGGACATCGCTTCGGTCGTGGCGCCGGACGCCGACCTGAAGGTCTTCCTGACCGCCTCCGAGGCGGCCCGCGCGGCCCGGCGCAGCGCCGAGGACGCCTCCGACGTGGCGGCGACCGCCGCCGACCTGGCCCGCCGCGACCGGCTCGACTCGACCCGCAAGGTCAACCCGCTGGCCCAGGCCAAGGACGCCGTCGTGCTGGACACCACCGAGCTGGGCATCGACGAGGTCGTGGCCCGGCTGCGTGACCTGCTCACCGAGCGGGGAGTGGCATGAGCGAGGGTGGTTCCTGGGTCGAGCTGCGCGAGCCGGACGTCGTTTTCGAGGAGCCGACCGGCCCGCAGCCGGTGGTGGCCGTGGTGGGTCGTCCCAACGTGGGCAAGTCGACGCTCGTCAACCGGATCATCGGCCGCCGACAGGCGGTCGTCGAGGACGTCCCCGGCGTGACCCGGGACCGCGTGCCGTACGACGCGCAGTGGAACGGCCGGTCGTTCACCGTGGTGGACACCGGCGGTTGGGAACCGGACGCGAAGGACCGCGCGGCGGCCATCGCCGCGCAGGCCGAGACGGCGGTGGTCACCGCCGACGTGGTCCTCTTCGTGGTCGACGCGATGGTCGGTTCCACCGACGTGGACGAGGCCGCGGTGAAGATGCTGCGTCGCAGCGCCAAGCCGGTCATCCTGGTGGCCAACAAGGCCGACAACAACTCCATCGAGATGGAGGCCGTGTCGCTGTGGTCGCTCGGCCTCGGCGAGCCGTTCCCGGTGTCCGCGCTGCACGGGCGCGGCTCTGGTGACCTGCTGGACGCCATCCTCGCCGCGCTGCCGGAAGCCCCCGCGATCGTCGAGAACCGGCCACGTGGGCCGCGTCGGGTGGCGCTGGTCGGCCGGCCGAACGTGGGCAAGTCCAGTCTGCTCAACCGGTTCTCCGGCGAGGACCGGGCCGTCGTCGACTCGGTCGCCGGCACCACAGTGGACCCGGTCGACAGCCTCGTCGAGATCGGCGGCCAGACCTGGCAGCTCGTGGACACCGCCGGTCTGCGCAAGCGCGTCGGCAAGGCCAGCGGCACCGAGTACTACGCCAGCCTGCGCACCGCCGGCGCGATCGAGGCCGCCGAGGTGGCCGTCGTGCTCCTGGACGCCAGCGAGCCGATCAGTGAGCAGGACCAGCGGATCCTCACGATGGTGACCGAGGCCGGCCGGGCGCTGGTCATCGCGTTCAACAAGTGGGACCTGGTCGACGCCGACCGCCGGTACTACCTGGACAAGGAGATCGACCGGGAGCTGCGCCGCATCCCCTGGGCGATCCGGCTCAACCTGTCCGCCATGACCGGCCGCGCGGTCGACAAGCTGGCCCCGGCCCTCAACAAGGCCCTGGCGAGCTGGGAACTGCGCGTACCGACCGCGCACCTCAACCAGTGGCTCACCGCGCTCGTACAGGCCACCCCGCACCCGGTGCGCGGTGGACGGGCGCCCCGCATCCTGTTCGCCACGCAGGCAGGGGTGGCGCCGCCGCGGTTCGTGCTCTTCACCACGGGCCCGCTCGACGCCGGATACCAGCGGTTCGTCGAGCGCAAGCTCCGCGAGGAGTTCGGGTACGAGGGCAGCCCCATCGAGATCTCCGTACGCCCGCGCAAGAAGCTCGGCCCCGGTGGTCGGGGCAAGGCGCACGGGTAACTCGCTTCTCTTCGAGGGTGGGTCAGGCGTTCTCGCCTGACCCACCCTCCTAGGACGCTTTAGGGGTTGTGGGTGGTTCGCTGCTCCTGCGATGCGGGTGGGGCCTGTGCGGACGGGGCAGGAGTGCTGCGCTAAGCTGTACCGGCTGTCGCAGGGGGAACTCTGCGGGGGCGGGACGTGGCGCAGCTTGGTAGCGCACTTGACTGGGGGTCAAGGGGTCGTCGGTTCGAATCCGGCCGTCCCGACTGGTGTTCACCAGCGGATATAGAAGATCATGTGTGATCTTGCGGTAACGCTGGCGGTAACGGAGATCGCTTAACGTGGGCTGCATCCCTCGATCCCGTTACTGCGGAGGTGCAGCCTCATGGCTGTCTACAGCTACCGCCTCGCCAATGGCCAGACCCGCTGGTTCTTCGTCATCGACCTCCCGCCGGACGCGAACGGGCGGCGCCGCCAGCACAAGCGGCAGGGTTTCCCGAATCAAGCCGCTGCGCAGAAGGCGGAAGATGACGCACGCGCTGCCTATGGCGGCGCGGACCTCGGCGCGGACGGCAGTGTCGCTGCCGAGCTGGAGAGCTGGCTCAACGAACGCGAGCTGGATGTCCAGGAGACGACGCTCAGCAACTACCGGGACATCATGCGCTGCTACGTCGTGCCGCACATCGGCACGCGGCAGCTCTACGCCCTCGACAAGCGAGTGATCCACGAGCTGTACAAGAAGCTGCTGAAGGGCGGCGGCAAGAACGGCAGTCCGCTCTCGTCGACCACCGTTCGGATCGTGCACCGGGTCATGATGAAGGCGTTGAGCGACCTCGGGGTCAATGTCGACGGTGTGCGGCAACCCCGGCAGGTCGAGCGGGAGACGATGGGACGCAAGGGCGTCTGGACGCCCGCGCAGTCGGCGAAGTTCCTCAAGTTCCACGCCGATCACCGGTTGCGTGCCGCATGGGTCCTGGCGATCGTCGTGGGCACCCGGCGAGGGGAGCTGGCCGGCCTTAAGTGGCCGCGCGTGGATCTCGATCGAGGTGTGTTGCTGCTGCACTGGCAGCGCACCACGACCAGCAACGGCGTGGTTGAGAAGTCACCCAAGGGCAAGAGCAAGCGGGCGGTAGCGCTCGGACCAGCCCTGGTAGCGGAGCTGAACGCTCACCGGACACGGCAGGCGGTTGAGAAGGCCGATGCCGGAGTCCTGTACCACGACGGCGGCTACCTGTTCTGTCGCGAGGATGGAGAGGCGTACTACCCGAAGTACTTCACTGACCAGTGGGCGAAGGCGTGCGCCGACGCCGACGTTCCGGTGATCTCCCTCCCCGATGCGCGGCACACCTCCGCTACCACAGGTGCTGACGCTGGCGTTCCCGAGCACGTGATGCAGCGGCGGCTCGGTCACGCTGACAGCCGTACGACGCGGGAGGTCTACACCCACGTCTTGCCAGAGAGCGAGCGGAAGGCCGCGGAGTTGATGGAGGCAGTGCTCGGCGACGCCGCAAGCTGGTCGCCCAGGACGTAGCCGGGCTCGAGACGGGCGATAACGCTTGGCTGTAGTGCTTACTTGCCCCGGCCTTCTCCTCCCGCTGGCAAGCCGGCGTCCCCGCTGTCAGCAGGGCTGTGGCTGATGCCGTTACCTGTCGCGGTGCACTCAACTGGCAACCCATCGCGCAACCGGCTGAAGGCATCGTGAGGCTGACGCCGATACGGGCGTCTTTACGACCTCAGGGGAGGGCGCCGACGATGTCAACCACCACAAGCGACGAACGCACGCCGAGCCGTGTGCAGGTGCGGGTTTGGACGATCGACGCGGTACGGGACCTCGGTGTCACCACCGATGTGGAGACCGCTGCGACGATCTTGGGAATCGGACGTACCAAGGCCTATGCGCTGGCCAAAACCAATGAGTTCCCGGTGCGCCTTCTGCGAGTCGGCCGGCGGTACCTGGTTCCGGTACAGGCGATCCTCAAGCTACTTGCTGCCGAGTAGTCATCTCTCTGAGCAGGGCCGAATGAGCCCTGTACCCGGTTGGTGTCCCCGCGCCGACCGGCTCGACAATCCAGCGCGAGGAGCATGGCGGAGTTATCGCCCACTTCAGCAGTAGACGGTTCGCCGCTCCGAATGGATGAGTAGTCGATGTAGCGGATTCCGGAGTAGCCAAACAATTGACCGCACGTGCGCGAGCACCAGGCCTACGTTCCCGGCGGGGTGATCTGGCGTTGATGTGACCCTTCCCGTTCGCGCACGGGGAGGGAGGTACGGCCCGTCTGACACGGATTACCGCGTGCGCGGGGAGCAGTCCTTGATAACGTCGCCGTCGGTGTCCACCGGCGGATCATCCCCGCGTGCGCGGGGAGCAGGCTTCTTGACCTGCGGCGCTATAGATCGACTTTGCGGTTTTTATTCACTACGGTCCGCAAGATCGCTCTATTCAATCTCGGTCTCAATGTTGCTGGCGTTGTCGTCAACTAGGAGGTGAGCGAGCTCGGCTAGTACGGCAGCCGCCGTTCGTGATTACTGCTGTAGTTCGAGGTTGAGCCGGCGTGTGTAGTGGGATTGTCGCGCTCGGGCTTGGTGACGTCGCCGCCACTGTAACCAGTGGAGACGGTGGGTGGGGTCGCTGATCGGGCGGATGATGCAGGTGTTGATCAGACGGCGGATCTCGTTGACGGTCAGTCTGATCAAGCCGCTGTCGGTGGGGGCCCCGGTCTCGTGAGTCGCGGCGTCGGCAGCGCAGATCGCCAGGACGGCGAGGGCTGCCAGGGCGAGGATGGTGAAGCGGTACCAGGAGTCCCAGCTGCGGACCTGGTGCTGGTCCAGGCCGACCTGACTCTTGGCAGCCTGGAAGCTCACTTCGACAGTCCACCGGATGCCAGCGACCCGGACGAGTTGGGCGAGTGTCGCTGGGCGTGGGGCCCAGCAGCGATAGAAGGCCAACTCGCCGGTGCTGTTGCGGCGGATCAGGAGGCTGTGCCGGCCGTCGTCGTCGGGGTCTGCGTCGGTGCACACGTCATCGAGCCAGGCCCAGTCGTAGAAGCGTGGGCCCTTGGATCCGGCGCCGGCGCTGCGACGTTGCCACACCGAGTCGGGTAGGTCGGCCGCGACCTGGTCAGCGCGGACTCGGGTCTTGCCGCCGTCGAGTGGGATCAGGTGGCTGCGAGACACCGCGAGGACGTAGCCGAGCCCGTGTTCGCGCAGGTGGGCGCGGAAGACACTGCTGTTGCCGTAGGCCTCGTCTGCGGCGACCCACCCGCTGGCACCCCCGCGTCCAGGGCCGCGGTGACCATGTCGGCTGCCAGCTCGGACCGCGTGGCAAACTCCACGTCGTCGGGCACTGCGGCGGCTCGGCACCGATCGCGGTCGTCGGTCCACGACACCGGCAGGTAGATCCGTCGGTCGATCAAGGTGTGGCCGTGATCGCTGGCGTAGGCGAGGAACACCCCGACCTGGCTGTTCTCGACCCGCCCCGCGGTGCCGGTGTACTGCCGCTGCACCCCAACCGTGTGTGCGCCCTTCTTCAGATCGCCGGTCTCGTCCGGGATCAAGACCGCGTCCGGGTCACCGAACCGGTGGGCGATCAACTGCCGCAGGTCGTCACGGACAGCGTCGGCGTCCCACACCGCCCGGAATAGCAGCCGCTGCATCGCGTCCGGCCGGGCGTGTCCAGCCTGCTCTGCCAACTGCCAGCACGTCTTCACCTCAAGATCGGACAGCAGGCCCGTCACGAACGCCGCCGCCGTGCGACGAGGCTCCACCCGCGCAACCGGCCTGCGAACGAGTCGAGTACCCCGGCCAGGATCCGCTGCCACCGGTCAGGGTTTACGCTGTGGCGCTCGGCCACCGCATGATCTTCAGTTAGGTCCACAACCGTTGATGATCAGCGGTGGCCGTCTATCGAGGCGAGGGCAATGTGGGCACGTTCGGAACCGGGCCGTTCAACAGTGACGGCGCACTGGACTTCCTTGACGAACTCGCCGAGCGACCGCCACAACAGCGCGCCGAGGCACTACGGCACATGCTCGGATACGTCATTGCCAACCGCGACCTCCTCTGGCGGGAGTACTTCCCCGACCGAGTAGTCGCGGCGGCAGCCCTCGTGGCCGCTACCCTTCCCGGCGGGGAGCACCTACAGCACCGCCTCACGCAAGTTCCCGACGAACCGAGCGCAGTGACTCTGCCAGAGCCAGTGCCGGACCTTGCCACGTCCGCACTCGAAGCGCTGCACTTCGTGGCCGGTCCCGGCGGGCCGTGGCATCAAGGATGGACGACCGAGACCGACCAGGCCGAGGCGCAGCAAACCATCGACGGTCTCACCGCCATCCTCCAAGCAACGCACTCGCAAGACCACCAGACACACCAGGTCGACCGAAGATCGCGAACGGCGGCTGCCGTACTAGGCCTGAGCTGCTGTGACAGTCCGCTTACGTCCATGGCTGTCCGTGCTTGGACGTCGTGGTTGTCACTCAGTTTGTCACTCACGGCACGCGTTCACCGGCTGTCGCTGCCCCGCATAGAGCAAGCTGGCTGTGTAACCCGTCGATGTAGTCGGTGACGATCGTTGAAACTCCAAGTTGAAGGTGACCACCTGGCCGCCGAAGTTCTTCTTTCCGCAGACGCTTCGGCTTGTGCCGTCAAGCATCATGTGCCAGCCGTTGGCATTGCCCAATAAGGCGTAGAAGCCTTCGACGGCGGTGTCCCCTGACGGGGGCGTCTTCGTATAGGAGCGAGTAACGAACGCCCCGCCCCAGTAGTTGCTGCCCCAGCCCCTGCAGGGTTCGAAACTGTCCGCCGTCTGCAGCTTCGAATTCGGGAAAGCTTGAACCAGCATGGGATCGGACCTGAGCTCATCCGTCAACTGTGCTTCTGTGTCTGAGCAAGGGCCACCGGGATGGACGAAGGCATCGACGTAGCTTGTCACGGCCCACCAGCCGGTCGCAGCGATGAGCCCCAACGTGGCAGCAACGGTCAGCGCGATAGCGGGAACTCGACCGGGACGCTGCACGAACGCTCTCCTTGCCGGTTGCCTGCCTTGCTCCTCGATCGTTGACCATATCCTCAAGGGCGCTTGAGTCCGCCGGCCGGCGACGCCTCGACCACGGCGGACCCTGCCATCCCGTCTGCCATCGACCCGCCCACACGGGGAGCGGGCCGCCCCCCGTCCCGCCACGTCAAGCGGACCTTGACGCCCTGGGGTGACCGGCGACGAGTCGGGGGCGGGGTTGGCGGCGCGCACCTTGTAAGGGCAGGCCATTGGCCTGCCCACGACACCTGCCCGAGGGTCGCGGAGGCTCCAAGGTCAAGGGCGGCCCATAGGGCCGTCGCTTGCGACGCGTAGCGCCCTTGAGCTTGGAGGAGCGGCCCGGCACACTCACACTGGATCCGGTAGGCGGGAGTCGCCATGATGCGACTCGATATCAAGTGGATATTTGTGTGTGGGGGGTGAAGCGGGTGCAGCTGCTCTGATGATCGTGCGTGGTAAGCGAGTGGCAGCCGAGTGAACCCCGGCGACGAGGTAGGCGCGTGCGCTGGCCGGCAGCCCGGAGCTGGGCCGCACCCAACACCTCGGGCTGTCAGGTCGTTTGTGATTTAGGAACCCTGAGAAGGCGCTTCACGAGGCGTATTCGTTCGAGATCTCAGTGGCGTAGTTCTTCCAGAGCGGTTTCATGGTTTCGGCATTGACCGGCTGCCCGGAATCGATCATGGCCTTTAAGTCGCGGAAGTACTGCACGTACAGGTCTGGTGTGAACGTGTTCAGCATGACCGCGTTCTCGTCGCCGACGTTGGCGAACGTGTGCGGCGCCCCGGTCGGCACGATGACCCAGGTGCCCGGCCCGGCGTCGTATTGGTCCTCGCCGACGGTGAACCGGAAGGTTCCGCCAGCACGTAGAATCCCTCATCATGCTGGGCGTGGCGATGCTGCAACGGGCTCGGAGTGCCCGGCGGAATGGTGACCTCGGCGAACCCTAGCCGGTCGTCGGTGTGCTCGCCGTTCTCCAGGATACGGATCTGCTGCGCCCCGCTGCCGAGGATCTCGCCCTCACCGGGGCGGACGATGTTTACCTTCGCCACGACTTCTCCTCTTGCTATTGCTTGCCTGGCGGTGATCTCCCGTTCGGCGTGGCCGAGATCGTCCGCGGTGGGCCGCGTCTGCTGGACCGGTCACTCGGCCGGCGGCTGGCTGATCGCCCTGGCGATCGGGCCGGAAGACTGACAAGGCGGCCCCGCACCGGCGGGACCGCCTCCTCCGGGTCGGAACTCAGATCAGGGACACCATGCGCTCAGCGGAGCACGTGCTCGTGCCGAGGTTCTTCATATACCACACGAACTCACGCCCGGACGTGCCGTTCGAGCTGACGGTCTGGCGGTAGAACTGGCGGGTGACCTCGACGGAGCACCAGATCTCCACCGGGCTCAGGGCGATCAGGTTCGTCGTCGTGGCCGGTTCGGCGCCGATCCACGTACCGGTCGTCGCACCGGCGCCCACCGACTTCGCCGAGAACTGGTAATCGACCCCGGCGAGGCCCATCTGCACGTCGGCACTGCAGGCGATGTTGCCGGTGTTCTGCACCTCGTAGCGCAGGTACAGCGGCTGGGCGACGTCACCCTGACGCACGCGCTCGTACCACGTCCGCAGCACCTTGAACCGGCAAGGGTTGGCACTGGTCGCCCCGCTGGGCAGCACGCCGAGCAGCGGTACCTCGGACAACGAGCCGATCTGGTTGAGCTGGGTCGAGTAGGTCTTGATCTCACCAGGCTCCACACCACCCGTCGACTGCACATTGCTCGCACTGATCCTCGAAAGCAGGATGTTCGTTCCACAGGAGATCGAGCCGATGTTCTTGATCGTGTAGTAGAACTCGCGTTCGCCGGAGCTCAGCCGGTCGTACCACTGGTTGGTCACCTCGAACTGGCAGGCCGCCACGGTGCTGGCGCCGACCGGCGCCAGCCCGACCCGGTAGACGGCATTCGACAGGGCGTTGTTCCAGTGGCTGGTCTTCGAGGCGCCCGGCGCCATCGTTCCGCTGAACCCCGACCAGGCCACAGTGGCGTGCGCGGGAGTCGTCACGGCAAACGTACTGACCAGTACGAATGCCAGCGTGAGACTGATCGAGCGCAGTAGGCCTTTACGCATAGAAGAACCTCCGTGGAATCATGGGGAGATCGGTTGTTCGGAATGGTCCCGCGCAGATCTGCGGTCCGCATGAGTGCTGGCTACTCAACTGCGCGATCCGGTACTCAAGCCCTCGGGGGCGCCACTAGGATCTGATCCGTGCGTGTCGATCTCCCGAACGACCCGACCGGTGCCGAGGCGGACGCGCTGGCCTGGCCGCTGGTGGGTCGCGGCACGCAACGGTCGATGCTGGTGCGCGCGGTCACCCACGGCCGGGGTGCCCTGATCGTGGGCGAGGCCGGCATCGGGAAGACCCGGCTGGCCACGGCCGTGCTGGACCTGCTCGCGAGCAAGGGCTGGCACATCGTGCGGATCCACGCCAGTGACTGCATCCGGGAGATCCCGCTGGGCGCACTTTCTCCCCTGCTTCCCGCGGTTCGCGCACCTGAACCGTCCTCGACCACGCTCAGCACCGCCCTGAGCGGCCTCAGTGCGCTCGTCACGGACGCCGGGGCCGGGCGGCTCGTCGTCTTCGTCGACGACATCGACGCGCTGGACGGCATGTCCGCCGTGGTGACCAGCCACCTCGCCACCGTCCGGGGAATCCCGGTGCTGGCGACCAGGCGCTCGGGGCGGATGCTGCCCGAGCCCGTACGGCAGCTGGTGGTCGGCGCCGTCCTGGAACGGCTCGACCTGCCCCCGCTGACCGAGGCGCAGATGCTCGAGCTCTTCCGGTCCGTCCTCCGCGGGCCCCTCGCGCCGGAGGCCGCCGCGCGCCTGATCCGCCTGTGCGGCGGCGTGCCCCTGTTTGCGCGCGAGATCGTCCTGGACGGCCTGCAGAGCGCATATCTGCACCGGGTCGGAGCGGAATGGCAGTTCGACCGGCCCGACCCGGCGTCCTCCCCCCGCCTGTCCGACCTGCTGACCGACCGGCTCCGGGACGCCAGCACGGAGGAACGGCAGGCGCTGGAGATAGCCGCCATGGCGGCGCCGATTGGCCTGCGGGAGCTGACCCAGCTGGTGCCGGCCGACGCGCTCGCCGCCCTGGAACGGCGTGGCCTGCTCACCGTCGACCGGCTCGACCGCCGCCTTCCGGTACGGCTCAGCCACCCGCTCTACCGCGAACTGGTCGCCGGCTCCACACCGGCGGCCTCCCGCCTCGGATACGCCCGCCGGCTGGCCGACCAGATGGAGCGGCACGACCTCCGCCGGACCGACGACCTGCTTCGTTGGGCGCTGTGGCGGCTGGACGGCGGAGGCCCGATCGACCGCGCCAGGCTGACCACGGCCGCGGGCCTCGCCGTCGCGCGGCGGGTCGACCTCGCGGTACGCGACAGGCTGACACGCGCCGCCTACGCCGCCGATCCCAGCGTCGCCAACGGCCTCCTGCTCTACCAGAGCCTGGTGGAGGTGGACGTCGACGAACTGGACCCGCTCCTGGCCGACCTCGCGGCGCGGGCGCGGACGGAGCCGGAGCGAGCCGCGATCATGATCGCCCACGCCTACCACATCGGATTGGTCATGCACCGCCCCGACGAGGGCACCGCCGCGCTCGACGAGGTTGCGCGGACCATCCACAGCCCCGCGCTGCTGTCCGACATCAAGGCCCACCGCGCGATGCTGTACGCGATGTCCGGCCGCCCCGTCCCGGCACTGGCGGACGCCCAGGAGGCGCTCGTCGGCTCCGCGCAGCCTGGTGCCCGCATGATCGCCGGCACCGCTGCGGCGCTGGCCAACCTCATGACGGGGTGCTTTCCCGCGGCGCGCGGGGCGGCCGGCCTGGTCCGGACGTTGTCAGCGGAGGCGGACCGCGGCTCGATCAGCCCGGTGCCGACCGCGTTCCTGCTCGAGGTCCGGATTCTCGCGGATCAGGGCTGCGCTCAGGAGGCGCGGCTGCGGGCGGCAGCGGCGGTGACCGACGCCGTCGTCAACGGCGATCCGAAGCGCCACGCATGGTCGACAGCGGCGGTCGCGTACGCCCTCCTGTGCCAGGGCGACCTCGAGGACGCCGCGGCCCGGGCCGCGGAAGCCGGTCGCCTCTTCGCGGGCATGGCGCACCCCAGTGGCCGGCGCTGGACCCTGGCGCTGCAGCTGTTGGCCACCGTCCAGCGCGGACTCATCGACGAGGCCGGCACCCTCGTCACCGCCCTGCGCACCATGCCGGACCTCGGCCAGATCCGCTGCTACGACATCGACGAGGTCGTGGGCTTGGCCTGGTACGAGTTCCTCACCGCCGATCCCGCCGCGGCACAGGATCGGCTGGAGCAGGCCGCCCACGGCTGGCTCGCGGAGCAGTCGGCCGGGCTCGCGTTCCTGGCGGCGTTCGCCCTGTTCCGGCTCCGGTTCGACGACTGCGCCGCCGCCCTCCTCGACAAGATCGACGTGCCGGCCGACTGGCCGTTCGGCACCACCGTCGCCGCGCTCATCCGGGCCCGCAGTCCGGCCGACTACATCACCGCCGGCGACGCCTTCCGTGCCTACGACATGCGCCTGTACGCAGCCGAGGCGTACCACCTGGCGGCCACCCGCACGCGCCCGCCCGGCCCGAAACGCTCCCGTGCCCTGCACCTGGCCGCGGCGCTCGCGCAGCAGTGCGGTGCCGACACGCCGCTGCTCGGGCGGCTGAAACCCGCGACCGCCCTCACCCGTCGCGAGGAGCAGATCGCCGCGCTCGCCGCCGGCGGAGCCAGCAACCGCGTGGTGGCAGAACACCTCGGACTCTCCGAACGAACCGTCGAGAACCACCTGCACCACGCGTTCGCCAAGCTCGGGGTCACCAGCCGCCCGGCGCTCGGCCCGCACGTGACCGCGAAGCGGACGGACCCGAGCCACTGACCGCCTGATCAGGCGATCGAGAACAGAGTGTCGACAGCTCGTTGCCGAACTTGCCCGTCGGGTCGACCTCGCCACGCAGCGCCGCGACGTCCTTCGCCCGCGGAGTCAGCGCGGTGATCTCCGCGGGCGACATCCCGGTCGCCTCCCCCCAGTGCGGGCGCGCACCGAACGGCCGCAGCGCCCCCCACCGCTTGGATCACGGCCGGCCGGCGGTGGGTCGATGACGACCACCCGATCAGTCTCGGTGAGGAAGCCGAGAACCGGGTTCTCGGCCGGACTGCCCATCTCACCATCCATCAATACCGGCTTGCCGAGGTCCGCCCGACTGCCCGGAGAAACTCGCAGAACTCGTCCAGCCGCTCCTGGGCCTGTATTTCACGCAGGTCAAGATCGAAGTCGATCTCCTCGGCTGCACCGAACCAGAAGATAATCAGCATGTGGGCGGATGTCCATACCCTCAGAACCGGGCACTCCGAGCCGGGTTCCCGGGCCAGGATCGCTGTCGCGGTGGGTAACGGCATGACCGTCCCCCTTCGGAATACTCAAACCGCCAACCACGCGCGACGACGAGATTGAGCAGAGCCTGCCAATCCGCCACCGAGGTATGCGGAACGCAGGCGTTGGGAAGTGATCCCATCAGATTCGGATCGAAGAGGTCCCGAACGTCGTCCCAGAGTAGGTCGGCCGCCACGCCATCATCATGGCGAACGCGTGTAGCCGACGGCATCCGGATTCGCCGCGATCCGCGTGCTCGCTACCCATGTCGCAGTGACACCCGGTAGTCGGGAAATAAGCCGCCTGGTGGGGCCAGATGAGACCGTCACACCGGCCGCCCGACGGGCGGCGGCGGGGCCAGACCGCGCCGTCCGGGTGGGGTCGAGCGGGACCGTCAGAATCAGCCGACCTAGTCGGACCCCTTGTATTGAAGCGGGTATCTATCGTCGGGGGATGACGCGGCTCGCGATTCCCCCGACGATAGCCCGCACCAGTGACGAAATCGGCTTCGGCGCGGTCGAAAAGATCTATCGGCCCTAAGTGCTGCGTCACGCCGTGGCGGCGGCCGGCGTCCTCTGCATCGCGGGCCTGGCGGCCTTGGTGGCGGCGTCCGCCACCCGCTACGTGTGGATCATCTGGCTGGTCTTCGCCGTCCTGCTGCTCGGCGTGTTCTGGGGCATCGGCGACGCCTGGCGGTTCTCCCGGCGCCGCTACTACCTGTGCGAGGGCGGGCTGCTCGTGGCGGCGGGCGTCACCCGCTTGACCCGCACGCTCGCCTGGGACCAGGTCGCGGAGCTGTGGCGCTACCAGACCCGGGTCTACAGCGAGGACGGGCCGCAGTCGTTCCACCGCTGCCGGATGCGACTTCGTCGACGGCACCCGAGTCAACCTCGAGAAGCTGCCGCTCGCGGGCGGCGATCAGCTGAGCCAGACGATCGAGGAACGCGTGACGGCCGTCATGCTGCCCGCCGCTCTCGCCGCGCTGGAGGCCGGCGAGCGCGCTGACGGTGACCTTAAGCTACCGCTGGTGACCCCACAGCGGCTGATCAATAGGCGAGCAGGCGACGGACACTCGCTCTGACGAGATCGACGACGCGCTGTTTGTGCGCAACCCTGCGGCCATTCGACACACGAAAGACGACGTGATCACCTGCCCGGTGAGCGGTCTTCGCGGAATCACCGTCGCCCGCCCGTCACGACGCCGACGAACACGGCGACCGCTATCCGGGGCCCCTGGCCAGCTGCAGCTTCACGACGACGATTGGAAGGGCCGGCAACTTCTCACTCGGTCTTGCGCCCGTCCTCGACGGGGGTGGCACCGGGCGGTCCGGACGCGGAGCCGGCTGGCGATCCGAATCTCGCCCCGGTCCGGCTGACCGGTACTGCCGGCATCGGCCCGCTAGACCAGACGAGCCCAGCAGCCGCGACGCTGGCGACGAGGACGAAAGATCCGGGCGATCGGCTTAATCCCTCAACCAGCCGTGCCTGGAAGGATTAGGGGGTTGCATGGCCGCCGGTCGAACCTCGTTCTCGGCGCGCTGACGACCAAGAACCGGGTCATCTGCTCGCTGGAGTTGGCGATCCGGTGCGGCGTGCCGGTGCTGATCTGAACGCCGCTGCCCGCGGGGAGGGAAAGGCGGCGATCGGCGGTCAGCATCTCCGCGTTTCCCTCAAGGATGTAGAAGAACTGCCGTGCCTGGTCGTGCACGTGCCACGTCTCCGTGGTGCCGGGCGGCATGCTTTCCTCGATCACCGACAGGTCGTCGGCGTCGAGCAGACGCCACCCGCTGCAGTGCTCACCCCATCCGAAAGCGGGGACCGTATCGATGGAGACGACCCCTTCCTCGCTGCCGCCGTGGCGGACGCAAGCCGGCGCGCGATTCGGGAACCCATCGCACCCGCTCCGACCCGTCTAACCTACATGTGGCCCCATCCTTACCTCGTGTCTGTCGTCGTCGACGTTGGTCTTGGCCGGTGCGCCGTGGCCGCGGGATTAGCTAGCCGCAAGGCCGGCCCATCACATAGCAGTGCACCCGATCAGCTAACCGGTAACGCGGGTCGGCGCCGGAACAGCCCGGCGACAATGATCACGCCAGTCACGACGGCGGCTGCCAAGCCGATCCACTGGATGACGGTCCCGATCCATGGCCCGAAGTCACCGGGCTCACCCAGGCGACCCCAGCTCGACCCCTCGATCGCCCCGCCGACTGTCACGAACAGCGCCACCAACAAGCTGATCAGGAATATCCACCGCCAACGGAAGCCGACGGCCAGCACCAGGATGCTGGCCAGTCCCAGGATGATGGGGCCCGGGGGGATCTTCGGAAAGCCGGGCACGCCGACGAGGTACTCGACGACGATCCCGAGAGCCGCCACCAGCAGCGCGACTCCATGCAGTAGCGCGACCCGTGAGCGCCGACTATCTGTGGCCATACGTTTCACTTCCATTCGATGAGAGGACTCGTGTTGCCGCGGCCGTCGGTGACCCCGAGATCGGATGACATCGCGATTGGGACCGTGTCGCACCGCTCGTGACGGACATGGTGGTGCAGCTGGGCGACAGCAGCGCGGCGTTCATGTCTGGAGATGGTGTGAACGACGTGCCGCGGCCGCCAGTCACACGGGGCGCCAGTCCAAGCCGGAGCCGCGGGCGAGGAGCACCAGGGAGGGAGCTGACCGGCCACGGGCCTTCCCCGAGAGGCGCAGCGCCGAGGCGACAGCGGGGCTGACGCCGACTGCCGCCTTGGCAATGGGTGGCGGCCGAACGGAGGACCGTCGGCTGGGTGGGGTCGGGCCAGTCATGTCGGCAATGCTGCCGCCCGGGCACGGTGCTGTCGTCAGCTGAGGAACTGACGGGTGATACGTAGGAGGGCGTAGTGGCGGTCTGCCGTCAGGGCGCGAGCGTGCGAGGGCGTGCGCATGCGGGGCCGGCGCCTCTGCCAGCTCGAGATTCGCGGGCTACGGGCTCCGGCGGTCGGTCATTCCGAGCTGTGGGCGGCCCGGTCGAGCAGGTCGCGGGCCCCTTGACGGAGCAGGGCGGCGGCCACGGACGTCCCGAGGGCGATCGGGTCTGCCGCCTGTTCGTGCGCGTCGAGCACCGTCTTGCCGTCGAGGCTGATCACCCTCGCTCGGAGGCTGAGATGCCCGTCGTGCTCGGTCCGGGCGAGTGCGGCGATCGGTGAGTGGCAGTTGCCCTGCAGGATGCGCAGCATGGTGCGCTCGGCGACGGTTTCCCGCGTGGTCCGCGGGTCGGCGAGGCTCGTGGCAATGTCGCGCGTGTGCTCGTCGTCGTCGCGGCACTGCAGGACCAGGGTGCCGGAGCCAATGGCCGGCACCATCGTGTCGACGTCGATCGCCTCGGTGATCCGACCCGCCTGCCCGATCCGCTGCAGTCCGGAAGCCGCGAGCAGCAGGGCGTCGTAGGTGTCGCCGGTGTCGAGTTTGGCGAGTCTGCTGTTCGCGTTGCCGCGGATGGCCACCGGCACCAGGTGCGGCCAGTGCAGGGCGAGCTGCGCGATCCGCCGGACCGCGGACGTGCCGATCCTGGTGCCGGCGGCCAGTTGGTCGGCGCGCAGTCCACCCGGGTGTACGAGGCAGTCCCGGACGTCGTCGCGGGCGAGGTAGGCGGCCATCACCGTGCCGGCCGGTGGCGGCCTGTCCCCGGGTACGTCCTTGACGCAGTGCACCACCAGGTCCACGTCCCCGTTGATCAGGGCCGCGTCCACCTCCTTGGTGAATGCCCCCTTGCCGCCTAGAGCGGCGAGGTCGCCGTGCCACCGGTCCCCGCTGGTCGACATCGCCACCACGTCCACGGTGACCCCTGGGTGGCGCTCGGCGAGCATCGCCCGTACCCGCTCGACCTGTGCCAGCGCCATCGGAGAGTTGCGGGTACCGATACGCAGGAGACGGGAGTCGGCCATACCGGCGAGGGTAGACGGTTGCCGGCGGGGGTAGACGGGCAGGCTGGAGGCGTATCCCATGCGTTCTGTCCTCCTCATCGGGTCCTGATCGACCTGCTGCCGGCCGGGGGTCTCACCCGAGAACGTGCCGGTCTAACGTGGCACCGTCAGCCCTGCTCGTACCGCGATCACGACGAGCTGGGCCCGGGAGCGGGCGTGCAGCTTGGCCGTCACCCGGCTGATGTGGGTACGGACCGTGGCCGGGCTGAGGTAGAGCTCTTTGGCGATCTCTTCGTTCGACCCGCCGGTGGCGACCCAGGCGAGCACCTCGCGTTCGCGGTCGGTCAGGTCGTCCAGCGAGACCGTCCGGGTCGGTCCGGGCGCCGCAGGTTGGGCGAACAACGACACCACCCGCCGCGTCACCGACGGCGACAGCAGCGCCTCGCCGGCGGCCACCGCGCGTACTGCCCGGACCAGATCCTCGGGCGCGGAGTCCTTGAGAACGAACCCGCTCGCGCCGGCCTGGAGCGCCTCGAAGACGTACTGATCGATCTCGAAGGTCGTCACGATGATGACCCGCGTGTCGGCCAGGCCGGGATCGGCCCGCATCCGGCGGAGGGTCTCCAGCCCGTTCAGTCCGGGCATCCGGACGTCGAGCAACACGACGTCCGGCCGCGTCCGGCGGGTCAGCTCCAGGGTGTCCTGGCCGCTGTGCGCCTCACCGACGACCCGCATGTCGTCCTCGCGCTCGATGAGAGTGCGAAGTCCCATCCGGACCAGCTCATGGTCGTCGGCCAGCACCACCCGGATCATGCCCGCACCTCCGCCAGCGGCAGCCGAGCACGCACCCGGAACCCGTCCCTGTCGCCGTGCGCCTCAAGCTCACCGCCGAGAGCCTCCACCCGGCGGCGCATCCCGCTCAGCCCCCTGCCCTCCCGAAGCACGCCAAGCTTCCGGCCGTACCCGTCATCTCGTACCTCCACCAGCAACTGGTCGTCCACGGCAACCCGCACCCGTGCCCGAGCCGGGCCTGCGTGGCGCAGCACGTTGGTCAGCGACTCCTGCACCAGGCGATACGCCACCAGGTCGACCTCCTTGGGCAGGGCGTCCCGCAGACGCAGGTCCAGCTCCACCGGCAGGCCGCCTGCGCGAACCTGCTCGACCAGCTCCAGCAGCCCGATCAGCCCGAATTCGCCGGTCGGCTCGGCCGGTAGGCTCGGCTGGGTATCCCGCAGGCGGGCGTCGACCGACTCCAGCGGCACTTCGTCGTCTCGGGAACCGTGGAACACGTCGAGCATGCGTCGCAGCTCGTCGAGAGATCGGGCACTGGCCGACTGGATCGCCTCCAGAGCTCGCCGAGCCTGGTCGGGCTGTTCCTGGAAGACCAACAGCGCCGTCCCCGCCTGCATCGCCACCAGCGCCAGGCCATGACCTGCCACATCGTGTACCTCACCGGCGATCCGCATGCGTTCCTCCAGGGCTGCTCGCGCGACCAGGTCCCGTCGGGCTTGCTCTCGGCTGACTGCCGCCATGTGGGCCAGGGAACCCAGCGACCACGGGACGATCAACCAGCTCGTCCAGGCCAGTGCCAGCCAACGGGGTTCGGTGGCGTCGGCGGCGAGGCGGACGACGACGGTCCCCGAGGCCAGCGCCGCGGCCAGTCCGCAGACCAGCATGGAGACCCGGATCGGCAGCTGCCGGGCGGCCTCGAACATCGCGATGACGATGCACAGCTGGATCGGCCCGTACGGGTTGCCGAGGATCAGGTAGCTGTTCACCACGACGATCGCGGCGAGGAGCGCGATCACGGGCGCGATACGGCGCAGTGTCATCGTGACGATGGCCGCCAGCACTATGAGCAGGACGCCGGTGGTCTCCAGCGGCGGGTGAGGGTGGTCCTGCTGTGCCCCCGCGACGAGCAGGGTGCCGAGGACCAGACACACCGCCAGGGTGGCACCCAGCAGTAGATCAAGGCGCGACGGGCGACGATGGGACATGCCGCTGCTGGTACGCCGGAGAGCGCCGGCAGCGGACCCCACATCGTCACCATAGCGGGAATCGAGGGACCTGGACCGGCGCCATTCGGCACGGCGAGTTGCCGCCGCATCACCCATCGTCAACTAGAGTCCCTTCGACAATCTGCGGCCGGTCTCGAGGTAGCCGAGTTGTTCGTAGAGGCTCCGCGCGCCGTGGTTGTGGGTGAAGACATGCAGGCCGATCGTCGTGGCGCCGTTCGTTCGGCTCCATCGCTCGCCCGCTTCCATGATGGCGCGGCCGTAGCCCCTGCGGCGCTGGTCCTGCTCGACGGCGATGTTGTACACGAAGGCGGTGAATCCGGTGAGCTTCAACCAGAGGAAACCGACCCGGCGGTCGCCGTCGTAGGCGTACCAGAGGTGGTGGCCCGCCGTCGCGACTCCGTCGGGAAGGAGGGCCGCGAACGTCTCGGCGGCCTCGGCTGCCGCAGCCGTGGCCGGCACACCGGATCGGAGGATGCTCTGTGTGAAGTGCGCCTCCGCGCCCACCTTCCAGGAGCCGAACTCTTCCTCGGTCATCGGTTCAAGCCGCACGTCCACCCTGGCGCCAGGGTAGGGGTCAAGGTGTGAGGAGAACCGTACCCCGTCGGCGCATCGTGGCGGGTCAGCCGGCAGGCCAGGTACCCGGGCATAGAGCCTCCGGGGAGAAGCCGCCACCTCTGACTGGGCAGCTCGCCGACCGGCAGGCGGAAACTCCGGGATGATCGAAGCCCGCGAGGGGACTCGACGAGTGTCGAGGAATACGCGAACCGCGCCAGCCCACACCAGGGCCGAGCCAAGGACGTGCAGAACAACGGCGCCACTGTGTACATCGGTCAGCACCTCAAGTACCCCCACGGCGCCTTGGGCGAGAAGTACGCCGAGCAGCACGGCGGTACGTCGGCGGGCTCCCGCGGGCTGGCACAGCAGCATCGCGATGGTCAACGCGACGACCGCCGTGGCCAGGGTGGCGTGTGCCGTCGTGATGCTGGTCCAGTCGAGAGGCAGGCGTGTGACATCGGAGGAGTCACCCGCGTGGGGTCCAGTGCCGGACACGACGGTGCCCACCACGAGTAAGGCTGCCGACGTGAACAGGAGAATCGTTCCGAGTGCGCGAGCACGAGGTGACGCAGGCGGCGTGGGGACTGCTTCGCGTCGACTCCGGTCCCAGGTGACGGTGGCCGTAGTGAGAAGAAGGATGGCGGCGAGGAAGTGCGCGGCCACGACGTAGGGACTCAATCGCATCCACACCGTGATCCCGCCGACGATGGCGTTGAGAATGATCACCCAGAACTGGAGCCACGCTCCGCGCAGAATCGGCCGGGACAGCGGCCGGCGAAGCCTGGACCCGACGATCAGCCAACCAACGACAAGGCACAGCGCGCCCGTGAGTAGGCGGTTGCCGTATTCGATGGCGCCGTGCAGCCCTGTTTCGGGAGTGGCCGCAAAGGTGGAATCAGTGCAGTTGGGCCACTCCGGGCAGCCCAGGCCTGAGCCGGTGACGCGCACCACGGCGCCGGTGACGATGATCAGTAAGCTGGCCGTCACCGCCACGCCGGCGGCACAAGCAACCTGCCGAGGGCCCACCGAATATTGCTCGGCGAGCCAGGCAAGAGGACTCTTCACGACCTTGTTCCGAATCGCTGCCCGGCTGTCTGTATTGCTGAAGCGGATCGGTAGCGCTGGCCGAGCCCCGGATGCCCGGTTGAATTTGGAGCGCAGCACGATTGACATCCTCTAGCTCCTGCAGCGCGACGCCGACCGTGGACTGGGCGCAGTCCACGGTTCATTTGTCGACCGTCTGCGACGGACCTGTGGCAGTGGCCGCGACGAAGCGCTGCCGGCGGCGTTCCGGGGCGCGTTTGATGATGATCTCGACGACGATCAGGTTGATGATCCACCCCAGGGTCTGGCCGAGGGGGATCATGGACGGGGCCTGAGCTCCGATCGAGCCCGCCTCGACTCTGCCCAGGGGAATCTGGGCCAGTAGGAGCAGGGGGACGAGGATGCGCGATGTGACGGCGAGGAACGTCAGCGCGTAGTTGCGCATCATCCAGGCCCGGTGGGAGGTGACGTCCCCCCGGCGGGCTGCCCGGTACGCGAGACCGCCGGTGGTCAGCCACAGGACCGCCGCGGTGATGAGGCCGGCCTGGGTGAGCAGGCGCCCGGACCAGAGCGCGACCGGGACCGTGGCCAACGCCGACGGCAGGACCCCGGCCAGCAGGTAGGACCGGCCGATCGTCCGGTGGACTCGTCGGCGCGCCCGGATCTTCGGGATGAACTGCAGGGGGCCCAGCACGAGCGCTACCGCGGCCGTGAAGATGTGCACCACCAGGACGACGTAGTGGGTGCCGTCCCGGACCTGCGTACGGCTGTCGGCCATGTCCAGGCTCAGGTAGGGGTACGTGAGCACCAGCGTGAAGATGACCGCCACGACGAACATCAACCACAACGTCGCTCTCCGCATCACACCGACCCCCGCTCGCTCCATGCCTTGCCCGCCATCGTCTGGCAACGGGGGCGGCGCGGTCGTCGTCGTGTGGTCGCAGTGTCCGTACGTCGAGCGTCGTACATGGCGCACTGACGCAGCATGTCGGCAGTCCACCGGCGGCTTCCGCGGCAGGCGTCTAGAGCTACGCAAATCGTCGTAGGCCGGTAAGCGCCTGGGTGGATGCTCCTTGGTCGATTCTCCAGAGGGTGGCAAGGGCGAGGCATTTGCCTCGGTCCACCAAAGGCATCAAGGAGACAATCATGAGCCCAGCCATCCGGCAACGACTGCCTGTCTGGGCCTAGGCGAACCGTCCAGGCAGCCCGTCGACAAACTCGGGAGGGCTGTTTCCTAGGATGGCTACGGGGGGTGCGCTTCATCATGGAACTCTCTGGACCCGATGTCAGTGCGGGTTCTTGACCGGCCGCCGTAACGAATCCAGTAACGGATCGAGGTCCTCGACTTGGGGGTGGTTGGCATGAGGCAGCAGTGGATGCCACCAAGGAACGTCGGTCTGTCCGTATCTGCGGACGTATCAACCGGCTCCGACACTCCGTGACAGAATCGTTGTCAACTGGGGGTCAAGGGGTCGTCGGTTCGAATCCGGCCGTCCCGACCGATTAACCTGGGGAGATGAAGATCATCCCAGGTAACGGCGGTAACATCCGGTAACGGATGATCTTTGTTGGCGGTAACGGCGTGGATGGTTTGCCGTAGACGTGCCTGTTGCACAACGCTCTGACCTGCCGCTTCGTCTGCGTCTTGGATGGGCGGCAGTTCTGCTCTTGATTGCGCGTTAAGTGGTGCCTACGTCGTTGCCGCCTGTCCCGTGGTGGCCTATAGGACATCGCTGTACTGACGCGATCGGCGTCCGTAACCTCAGTCCCATTCCACGATCGGCGACACCGCGGTCGCAGTGGTGGACGCACCGGGAAAGTTTCGCGTCACTACGTCAGGCGGGAAAGCGCAGAGTGCGCTGTTCCGCGATACTCGCCGTCGACGGCCGGGACATTTGGGGCGTCGCCGAGGCTGACGTGTTCCCCGTCCGGGGAGGGCTCGCAACTGGCGACCGTCCCAGGCGCCCGGAGGGAGAGACGATGACAACACCAGCGGCGCCCCGGAGACCAGGCCGCCGTTGGCGCTGGTGGCCGATTCTCGCCGTGGTCATCACCGTCGTGGTGGTTGTTTGCGCCTGCGCCGTTGGCTGGGTGCGTCAGTTCGGCGTTCCGCTGACGGAGCGTGACCATAGTGCGGAAACGTTCGTAGTGGAGAACCGTCTGGCGAGCAGGCTGACGGTTGAGGAGACGGGTGGCGTCCCTATCACCTATAGCGTGTCTGCTACGAGCTCGGCATTGGTCCCGCTGCGAAGCAGTTGCGAGCGGTTGATGCGGCTGGTGGCCCGAGATCCGGCCGGTCGAGAGATCGCCAGTCTGGATGACCCGCTGTGTGAGCCGCGTACCTGGGTGATCGAGGCCGACGGCTCGACGCAACTGCTGCGTGAGCGCCGCTGGCCCTACCCTGGATAGTGCGCGCTCAACCTGGGCGCAGTGGCCGCCAGTTCGTCTGGGGCGATTGATGATGTTCCGTGGGCTCGCGGCGGTGCCTTTGCTGGTCCGGGGGACACCGGACGCCCATCACCGCGGACCCGTGGGTCTACCGACCGGTGGTTGGAGCCGCAGGCGATCGTGCAAGACAAGAGTCGCCCGGATTTCTTGGCATGGGAAGCGCTTGACGATCCGCGGTAACGAGCCCGGTAACGGAGGGGATCGCGATGGCGGATGAGGCGGTGTGCCACGGCATGAATCGGCAGTTCTGCTCTTGATTGCGCGTCAAGCGCTGCAGATGTTGCCGGCTGTCGCTACGTCGGGCGTCTCGACCTGCCCGGAGGCGAGGCAGGATCGCTGGCTCCCTAGTCCTGGTCTGCTCAAGTCGATCGCAGAAAGTGAACCAACCTGCCATCGCGTCGGCGGTGAGGTCGACGCCTGGCGGGGCTCGGGTGACTACCACCTGAGCGAGCAGCTCGATGAGCGCGCTGTCGGCTTGGTGAGGATCGGCGCGTCACGGTGCCGGGTGGGGCGCCGAGGTCGGCGCACGCTTGGCCCGCTGGATCTGCGCGTAGACGTGGGTCCGCAGCTCGGTGAACCGGGGCAGCGCCCGGGTGGTGAGCTGATCGCGCTCTGGCGGGAGGTCAATCACGAGGTCTTCCTGCACCCGGGTCGGCGAGTGGGACAGGACGAGCACGCGCTGGCCCAGATACACGGACTCGTCGATGTCGTGCGTCACGAAGACAGTGGAGATACCGCGGTTCAGGTGCAGGTCGCGTACGAGGTCCTCCAGGTCCGCGCGGGTCTGCGCGTCCACCGCCGCGAACGGCTCATCCATGATCAGCACCTCGGGGCGGTACGCGATGGCGCGCGCGATGGCCACCCGTTGCTGCATCCCGCCGGAGAGCTGCCACGGGTGGCTGCGTGCCGACTGCGGCAGTCCGACCGCGTCGAGGGCGTCGGCGACCCTGCGGTCGCGTTCGGCGCGGGAGAGCTTCTGGTGTCGAAGGGGAAGCTCCACATTGCCCCGGACCGTCAGCCAGGGATAGAGGCTGCGGCCGTACTCCTGGAACACCACTGCCATCGCCGGGCTCGGGCCCGTCACCGGAGATCCCTCCATCGTGACGAGGCCGCTGGTGGGCCGGAGCAGTCCGGCGAGGCATTTCAGGAGGGTGGTCTTTCCGCAGCCCGACGGGCCGACGACGCACAGCAGTTCGCCGGGCATCATGGTGAAACTGAGATCCCCGATCGCCTCGACCTCGCCCCGGCCGGAGGCGTAGACCTTGCGCAGGTGCTCGACCCGCAGCAGCGGACTCGCGTCAGGCACGGTTGACCTCCCTCATTCCGTGGTACCAGCGCAGGACGCGGCGTTCGACGATCCCGAAGACCACGGCGAGGAGGACGCCGATGAGGCCGAGCAGGAGGATGCCGCTCCACATCTCGGCGATGAGGTAGTTCCGCTGAAAGTAGGCGATCCGGTAGCCGAGGCCGGCCGAGGACGCGAACATCTCCGAGATGACCATGAGGATCAGGGCCACCGAGAGCGCCTGCCGTACGCCGGTCATGATGCGCGGACTCGCCGCCGGGAGGATCAGCAGCCACACGCGTTCCCAGCGGGAGATCCGGTACGAGTCGGCGGTCTCCAGCAGCACGCTGTCGGTCGCCCGGACGCCCTCGATCGTGTTCAGCAGGATCGGCCAGATCGCGCCGGACGAGATGACGACGACCTTCATGGTGTCGGTGATGCCGAGCAGCAGCATCGCGACCGGAATCAGCACCGGTGGCGGAATCGCGCGGAAGAACTCCAGCAGCGGTTCGAGGATCTCGCGTAGCGGGCGGATCCGGCCGATGAGGACGCCGGCGGCGACGCCGAGCAGGATCGACGCGATCAGGCCGGCCAGCAGCCGGTACACGCTCGGCAGCACGTCTTCGACGAACGCCGGGCCGATCCAGGTCTGCCGGAACGCGTCGACGAGTGGGCGGGGGCCGACGAGGAACCGGTTGGCCGACCGGGTGGACCAGACGGCCCAGAGCCCCACGGCCAGGACGGGAAGCCCGACCGCGTACAGGACGTCCTCGGCGACCCGGACGCCGAGGCCGCGAGGGGCGGTCCGGCCCGCACCGAGGGCGGTCATCGGGTTGCCTCGTCCGCGAGCACCGACTGGTGCCAGGCCAACGAGCGGCGTTCGGCGAAGCGGAACACGACGTTCACCACCACGCCGAGGAGCCCGGTGACCACGACGAGGCCGTACAGGCCGACGGCGTTCCCGGCGGAGCGCGACTGCTCGATCATTCGTCCGAGGCCGGGGTTACCGATCACCATCTCCGCGGTGACGGCCAGGATGAGCGCGACCGTCGCGGCGAGGCGCAGGCCGGTCATCAGGTACGGCAGAGCGGTCGGAAGGACGAGATACCGCAGCCGCTCGTAGCGGGTGAGGCCGAAGCTCCGCGCGGTGTCCCGGGCGACCGTGTCGACGTCGGCGACGCCGTAGATCACCTGCACGAACACCTGCCAGAACGCCGCGTAGACGATGATGACGAGTGCGGCGCGCATCTGCAGGCCGAACATCAGCACGGCGAGGGGGATCAGCGCGACCGACGGCACCGGCCGCAGGAACTCGACTGTCGTGTGCGTGGCGCGACGCAGGAACGGCACCATCCCGACCACGGTCCCCAGCGCGATCGCCGCGAGCGTCGCCACCGTCAGGCCGATCGCCCAGGACGTCATGGTGAGCCGGAGCCGCCGCCAGAACGCCAGGTCGCGGACCTCCTGGAACAGCCACCCGAACACGTCCGTCGCGTACGGCAGGTCGTGCGGGTCGGCCAGTCCCAGTGTCGGGAGCAGTTGCCAGACGGCGAGGAACCCCAGCAGACCCACGGCGCCCAGCAGGATCTTGCGCATCGGTCGGCTACTGCTGCTGAATGAGGCGGTCGAAGTCGGGTCGCCGGTCGAGGACGCGGTACTTCTGGGCCAGCGTCGCCAGTTGCTCCAGGCCGGCCCGGTCGAGCTCCCACCCGAATGCCGGGAGCCGTACCGAGTCCGCCACCGGCTCCGGCAGTTCGAGGTTGTCCTTGATGGCCTGGCGGAGGTCCTTCTCGTTCGCCGGATCCTTGGCCCAGGTGAGCGTCTTCTTCATCGCCGCCGAGAAGTCCGCGATCAGTTCGGCGTCGGAGTCCTTCAGCTTGCTCGACGTGATCGTGGTCAGGGTGGTGAGCCCGGGAATGGTGGCCTGGTACGGGGCGACCACGAGGACGTCACCGCGCTTGCGCATCTGGGTGATGAACGGCTCGGTCACCCAGGCGGCGTCGATGTTGCCGGCGGCGAGCTGGGCCGGTGCGTCCGGGAAGGCCACCTCGACGAACTTGACCTTGGTGGGGTCGCCGCCGTCCTTCTCGACCGCCGCCATGATCGTGACATCGCCGGCGGCGCCCAGGCTGTTCACCGACACCTTGCGTCCGGCGAGCTGGGCCGGCCGGGTGATACCGGACTTCGCGGACGCCAGCACGGCGTTGATGTCGTCGCCGTCGGCGTAGGACGACGCGTAGTTCCCAATGATCACCACGCCGAGGTTCTGCAGATCGGCGCGGAACGGGCCGAACGGCTGACCGATGGCGAAGTCGATGTCGCCGTTGATCATGGCCGGGATGGCCTGGGCGCCGCCCTGTGCGGGCACCACCTCCACGTCGAGCCCCTGCTCCCGGAAGATGCCCGCCTTGATGCCGCCCCACAGCGCGGCGGTCTCGCTGATCGGCAGCGCCGCCACGCGGACCTTCCGCAGGTCGCCGCTCGCCCCGGGGGACGGATCGGTGGCATCGGAATCCGTGCAGCCGGTCAGGGCGATCACGACGCCGGCGAGAACAGCGAGGGCGGTGACCTTCTTCATGGACGGGCCCTTCCGTGCGCAGCGCTTGTGCAGCCTGAGGAGTGAGGTCGACGGAGTGCCGGAAGCATCCGACCGCGTCGATCAGCGTCATGCAGGAGCGATTGATTGTCAAGAATTCTTAAAGGGCGAATCGCATAGCGGTGCCAGTGGTCCGATGGCGATGGGAACACGTCTTGACGGCCGACGATTTTGTCACCAAACTGTGCGGTTGGTGGCGTGGGGCGGAGAGGGCGACGACGTGGCAATCGTGATCGTGGGCGCTGGTATCGGGGGCCTCGCCACCGCGCTCAGCCTGCACCGGGTCGGCTTCGGTGAGATCACCGTCTACGAGCGCGCCGCCGCGCTGCGCCCACTCGGCGTCGGAATCAATCTGCTCCCGCACGCCGTCCGTGAGCTGACCGAATTGGGTCTCGGGGAACGCATGGAAAGGCTGGGCGCCGCACCCGGCACGCTTGCCTACTACAACCGCTACGGTCAGCAGATCTGGAGCGAGCCACGCGGACTGGACGCCGGATATCGCTGGCCGCAGCTTTCCGTGCACCGCGGCCGGTTCCAGATGGAACTGCTCGCCGTGGTGCGGGAACGGCTGGGCGCCGACGCGGTGCGCACCGGGCACCGGCTCGTCGGCGTCCGCGACGGCGTCGCGCACTTCGAGACGGCGGCGGGGGAGGTGAGCGTCGCTGGTGACCTGATCGTCGGAGCGGACGGCATCCACTCCGCGCTGCGCCGCCACCATCGGCCGGGCGAGGGGGCGCCACTGTGGAACGGGCTGACACTGTGGCGGGGGACCGCACGGGCACCCGGATTCCTGGACGGGCGAACCATGATCATGGCCGGGGACGCGGAACAGAAGTTCGTGGCGTACCCGATCGGCGCCGGCCTCATCAATGTCGTCGCCGAGCGGCGCGGGCCCGGTTTCGCCGGGCCCAACGCGGACTGGAATCGGACGGTCGACCCCGCGCCGGTCGTCTCGCTCTTCGCGGACTGGCGTTTCGCGTGGCTCAACGTGCCGGAACTGCTGGCCGCCGCCGACGAGATCCTCGAATACCCCATGGTGGACCGCGATCCGATCGACACGTGGACCCACGGCAACACCACGCTGCTCGGCGACGCGGCCCACCCGATGTATCCGAACGGTTCCAACGGGGCGTCGCAGGCGATCCTGGACGCACGTACCCTCGCCTTCCACCTCGCCACCGCGCCGACGGTCGCAGCGGCGCTCGACGCCTATGAGGCGGACCGGCGGCCCGCGACCACCGCGCTCGTGCTGAGCAACCGGCGGCAGGGCCCGGAACAGGTGATGGTGCTCGCCCACGAGCGCGCTCCGGACGGGTTCACGCACATCCACGACGTCATCCCGCCGGAGGAGCTCACCGCCATCGCCACCGGCTACAAGAAGGCGGCCGGTTTCCTCCCCGCCGACCTCAACGAACGGGCCTCCCTGACGCCGACGGCCTTCCCGGGCGCCCTGCCGTGACCGGCCCGGAGCCGACCGAACTGGACGCGGCGCGACTGGCGTCGGTGATCTCGCCGCTGCGCCGCACGCTGCTGGCCGCAGCCCGGGCCGCCGAGCACCTGCCGGAGATCCCGGACGCGCAGATCGAGATCGTGCGGGCCCTGCCCCGAGGCACCGTGGCCGGCCCCGGTGAACTGGCCGAGCGGCTGCGCCTGAGCCGATCCACGGTCAGCAAC
Organism: Micromonospora sp. CA-246542; assembly: GCF_050942905.1. Taxonomy (NCBI): domain Bacteria; kingdom Bacillati; phylum Actinomycetota; class Actinomycetes; order Micromonosporales; family Micromonosporaceae; genus Micromonospora; species Micromonospora sp. CA-246542. The sequence continues at coordinate 2,806,117 of NZ_CP192040.1, forward strand.
CTGCTCACCGCGATGGAAGGCAACGGTCTCGTCGAGCGTCGCCCCCGTCCCGGCAACCACCGCCACGTCGACGTCCTCGCCACAGCGAAGGCCCTCGACCTGTTCGACCGCTTCGACCTCGCGAGCGGAGACCTGGTCGCCCGCGCCGCGGCGACCCTGCCGGCGGCGGACCGCGCGGCCCTCGCCGCCGCGGTGCCCGCGCTGGAACGCCTCCGCGACGCCCTCGCGCACGACAAGGACACTCCATGAGTACGCGCCGAACCGCCGGTCGGGACGCCATCACTACCCCGCCGGTTCCCGGGCTGGAGGCCGCGTTCGAGGTGGAGGTGCGCCTCGGCGCGCTGGAGGACCACGGGATAACCCGTGCCGGTCACCGTCGCGTGGTGCCTGTTGTCGGCGGCCGGGTCACCGGTCTCTTCGAGGCCGACATCCTGCCCGGCGGCGCCGACTGGCAGGTCGTTCGCCCCGACGGCGCGATCGAGATCGACACGCGCTACTCGGCGCGTACCGCCGACGGCGGTCACGTCTACCTGCGTACCTTCGGCGTCCGCAGCGGCCGCGCGGAGGTCCTCGAGGCGTTGCTGCGCGGCGACGCCGTCGAGGTGTCCGAGTACTACTTCCGCCTGGGCGTACGACTGGAGACGTCGGTGCCCGCGCTGGCCGTCCTGGAGCAGTCCGTCTTCGTGGCGTCGGCGATCCGCGAGGCCGACCAGGTCCGCTACACCGCCTACCGCGTCACGTAGCTGTTCCCGCCCCGGGCTGCGACGGGGCGCGCTTGTCGGGCTTGCCGCTGGGCGTCACTGCCACCCGGACGTTCGACTGGATGGTCCGGGGGGCCGACGGTTCCCCAAGCGTCCGCGCCACCACCGCACGCAGCCGTTCGGCATCAGGCACGCGACCGGCGGCAGGCGCCACGTACGCGTGCGCCGCCCCTCGGTGACGTCGTCCGGACGCGCGCGATTGATGTGTTGCGGGCTCGCGGCGGTGCCTCCGCTGGTCCGGGGGACACCGGACGCCCCAGCAGGTCACCGATTGCTGTCGTCGATGGCGACGTTCAGGGCGTCGATGAAGGCCTGCGTCGCGTTTGCTTGAACGACTCTTTCGAAGTCGACCCTGTTCAACTGTTCCCGAATCTGCTCTAGAGCAGTCAAGGATTCAGCAGGCCATTGGTCGTAGATGATTCGCCACATCACAGCCGCTTTGACCAATGCTTCCGCTGCTTCCTCAAAGCGCTGCTGTTCCTGCGCGACCATGCCGAGCTGGTGGTGGGTGATGGCGGCGCTGTGCCGGTCGTTGAACTCCTCGAAGAGTGTGAGGGCTTGCCGGTAGTGGGCTTCGGCTTCTTCGAGGCGTCGTTGTTCCTGCGCGACCATGCCGAGCTGGTGGTAGGTGATGGCGGCGCTGTGCCGGTCGTTGCCTTCCAGCTTGATGTCGAGGGCTTGCCGGTAGTGGGCTTCGGCTTCTTCGAGGCGTCGTTGTTCCTGCGCGACCGCGCCGAGCTGGTGGTAGGTGCTGGCGGCGCTGCGCCGGTTGTTGAACTCCAGCGCGGTGTGGAGGGCTTGCCGGTAGTGGGCTTCGGCTTCTTCGAAGCGTCGTTGTTCCTGCGCGACCCTGCCGAGCTGGTGGTAGGTGCTGGCGGCGCTGTGCCGGTCGTTGAACTCCAGCTTGATGTCGAGGGCTTGCTGGTAGTGGGCCTCGGCTTCTTCGAAGCGCCGCTGTTCCCGTGCCACCCAGCCGAGCTGGTGGTAGGTGCTGGCGGCGCTGTGCCGGTCGTTGAACTCCTCGAAGAGTGTGAGGGCTTGCCGGTAGTGGGCTTCGGCTTCTTCGAAGCGCCGCTGATTCTGCGCGACCATGCCGAGCTGGTGGTAGGTGATGGCGGCGCCGTGCCGGTCGTTGAACTCCAGCGCGATGTCGAGGGCTTGCCGGTAGTGGGCTTCGGCTTCTTCGAGGCGTCGATGATCCTGCGCCACCCTGCCGAGCTGGTGGTAGATGCTGGCGGCGCTGTGCCGATCGTTGAACTCCAGCTTGATGTCGAGGGCTTGCCGGTAGTGGGCTTCGGCTTCTTCGAAGCGTCGTTGTTCCTGCGCGACCCTGCCGAGCTGGTGGTAGGTGATGGCGGCGCTGTGCCGGTCGTTGAACTCCAGCTTGATGTCGAGGGCTTGCCGGTAGTGGGCTTCGGCTTCTTCGAAGCGTCGTTGTTCCTGCGCGACCCTGCCGAGCTGGTGGTAGGTGCTGGCGGCGCTGTGCCGATCGTTGAACTCCTCGAAGAGTGTGAGGGCTTGCCGGTAGTGGGCTTCGGCTTCTTCGAAGCGCCGCTGTTCCTGCGCGACCACGCCGAGCTGGTGGTAGGTGATGGCGGCGCCGTGCCGGTCGTTGAACTCCAGCTTGATGTCGAGGGCTTGCCGGTAGCGGGCTTCGGCTTCTTCGAAGCGCCGCTGATCCTGCGCGACCATGCCAGCCAAATGATGTAGTTCTGCCAGCTCTCGACGTAGATCGGTGCGGCCAGGCTCGCGGTCGGCAGCGATGGCGATATCGAGAAGGTGGCGGCGGGCGTCCTGTTGTTTGGTCTGGTCGAGGTACTCCTCTACTGCGGCAACGATGCCGATGACGGGTTGCCCCGTGCGTAGTCCATGGTTGAGAGTGGTGGTGAGGTTGGCGTACTCGATGCCTGCGGCCACATGCCCGACCGCCCGCTCTTGCGGCTCAGTGGCGGTGAGTAACTCCTGAATCGTCTGCCCCAGTAATGTGTAAAGCTGGTAGTGCGCCTGTCGTACGGCTTGCTGGAGGTCGGGGTGTTGGTGGAGCCGGGTGCGCAGGAAGTACGGCAGCACCGGCAGGATCTGCACCCAAGTGACCAGGCGCGGGTGCGGCGCGGCCAGTCCGACGCGGACGGTCTCGGCGACCGCTGCGCGAAGGTCGATCGGGCCGAGGGCCTTCACCGCGTCGTGATCTGTCAATAGCTGATGGTAGGCGTCGAGGAACCCGGTGGGGATACTGGCGGTGAACGGCGCCAACAGCAGCAAAGAGTTCTGTGTGCTGGGGTCGAGTTTGCCGTGGCTGTACTCGATCGCCCGGTTGATCAACCCGACCGACTCCACATCGCTCGTCCCTTGCTGGAGGTCGGCTAGGACCTGGGCCGGCGTGTGGGCGTTTAGGGCGGGCAGGACCACAGTCAGGGGGAGGGGGTACCCGCCGAGCAGGGTTGTCAGGTCGTTCAGCGCTTCGCGTTGGTCTTTGTCGGTGAGGTGGTGCGTGCCGCCGTGACGGGTCAGGATGGCGTCAATGAGCACCGACGCGGCCTGGTCGTCTAGGCCCGCTAGAAGGTAGGTATTGTCACCGAAAGTGCGTGGGCCGATCCACTGCTCATCCTCCCGCGACCCGAACAGCACAAGGGTTTTGCCGCCCCGCAATCGAGCCAAGAAAGTGGCAAGGCGCTCACGTTCCGGCTCGGGCAGGGCGTGGGGGATCGCCGCAGGGGTAGCAGTGATGGACTCGGTGTTGTCCAGCACTATCAGGTAGCGGCGTGCCCGTAGCAGTTGCGCGATACGCGAGGTCTGCCCGGCTTCGGTCAGCATCTCCAGCTTCGCCTGCTCCACCTTGTCCAGCAGCCTGGAGGCGACGTCGCGGACGATCTGGTTGAGGGTCCAGGCTCGGTCCTCGTAGCTGAATCGGAACACCATCTCCACCAGCCCGGTGCGTTGCCACCACCAGGCCAGATGCGCCAGCAGGGTGGACTTGCCGGCCCCGGCCATTCCCCTGACCAGCAGCATGTTGCGGTCCTCGCGGATCAGCAACCGCCGTTCGATCGCCTGGATGTCCAGATCGCGGCCGACGAACCCGTACTCGGTGTGAGGCTCGTCGCCAACCAGCGCCTCCCGCTCGAAGTAGCGGGCCTGCTGCTCCACCGACATCTCCGACAGCTGCAATCGCACGTCCTGCTGGGCGAACACAACCGGCAGGACCCAGTCCTCCAAGTCGAGGCTCTGATCGAAATACGCCCGCCGAGCCTTGTCATCAAACAAGGACCGCCGCGCCGTCTGCATCGCCGTGACCAAGTCGTCGCCCTGCGCCAGACCCGTATACAGCAGCGGGACCGCCTTTTCAGCGGCCGACACGGTTACCGAGTACGCCATGCCCACGGTCACCGGCACGCCGGCGGCGACCAGGCGCTGCGCCAAGCTGGACTCGCTGACCGGTTCCTTCGCAGACTGACACGCGTTCAACACCGCAACGGGCACTCGATGCTCGGCCAGCAGGTCAGCGATGTCCTGCGCCGACACCGGCTCGGCCTTACCCTCCTTGGTGGTCTCGAAGAACAAGAACGCCCGCTCGCCGTCGAATGCTGCTAGCCGGCCGGACCCGAACAGGTACTGGTCAGCGGCACGGCCCTGCTCCAGCTCGTCGTACCCGGCCACCGCACCGTGCACATCGAAATGAATCACCTGGTAGTAACCCGACCCGTGCAGTTTCGTCGCGGACCGTAGGTGCTGCACAAGCGCCTGCCAGGTCCCTGGGCGCACCAGATCCACAACTAGTGGCCGGTCGGCGATGCGTAACCCGTCCAGCAGCGGCCGCGAGATGGTGCGGTAGCCGACATCAGCACGGCCCGCGGGTCGAGCCGTGACTACCAGGATGTTCAGCGTTGATCGCTCGGGCGGTAACTCGAAACCGGCCGGGGTCAGGTCTACCCGGCGGGTCACCGGCAACCGCATCACCGCGGGGACCGGCAACTCCGGGTCATAGAGCGCTTCCCAGTGCATCCGGTGAAACGCCGCCGAACCCGTCACCTCAAGCCGGCACCCATCGAAGCCGCGCCGAGCCAACGTCCGGTAATGCCCTGCGCCAGCACCCGTGAAAACCTGCGTGAACAGTCGCTCACCGTAAGCCCGCAACCGTCGCACGGCATCCTCGGCCCAGTCCCGGTCCAGGAACGGGAACCGTAGGTGTTCTTCGAAATACCAGGCCAGCCGAGCCTCGTCGCCAGGCTCCGCGGGGTCCGTGACCGTGACCTCGTACTCGGCAACGCCTGGGAAGGACACCCGCGCGACGAACGAGCCGTCCGGCTGGCAGGACCGTTCGGACACACTGATGGCTCTCACCCGTTCGGGGCTACTGCTGGTGGTCACTGGGCGCTCCGGCGTACCCGGACCACCACCACTCGGTCATCACCAGATACCGTCTCGGCCAGCTCCAACTCCGTCACGTCTACTGCCGGACGTTGCTGCACCAGCAACCGCCGGAGCAGGTCATACAGCACACTGCTAGCCAGATTCACGGCCAACGGAACCCAAATCAACTCGGCCAGACCGGGCAGAAACGCGCCCGGAGAAGACGGCTGCACCGCCGCCGTGCCCAACCCGGCGGCCTCCTCATCGCTGTCCCACGCCTTCGCCAACGCGGCCGGCTCCACACCCACCGCAGGATCCACCGCCACCACCAGCCGAGCCATCCACCAACCTCCGGTCTCGACGCAACGTGCCACCACGATGACACAGCGATCAAGCAGACAACATGGCACGAATACCTGAGACCAGAGCGCAGGGAGACGACAATCGGACAGCGCGGCAACCTTCCAGCTTCACCCCTTGCGCGGCGCGTGCGCGCGACGTGCCCGTGCTATTCGTCGACAAGGATCAGCGGGCGGCCGCGTCACCGGATCGGCGGCGAATGAAGGGCGGGATCACTTGTCCCGGCAGACAAAAAGCCCTGACCAGCACCTCTGCTGGTCAGGGCTTCGAGCGTGTCTATGAGTTCTTGGACCGCTGTCCAAAACCCCTTTGCTACCAGGGCCTGGTGGAGACGTACGAGTTGGTGCCGCTGAAGGTGATCGGGTCACTCGAGCAGCCGTAGAGGTTGGCGTCAGTCGCTGCGTCATGCCCCCACAGACGCACCCGGACGATGCTGATCGAGCCCTGACCGTCCTCGTTCCACCTGTCGTTGTTGTACGTCGTGGTGCCGACCTTGTTCGCCGAGAAGATCCCGTTCGTGCTGCATCCCTCGGTGGTGTACCGCCAATCGCTGAAGATCGCGTACGAGCCGGTCTTCCAGAACATGTTGCCGTCGACGAGGGTGTTGTTCGCACGGTTGCGTGTCCGTACCGGGTCACCCGAGATCGACTCGAACTTGTTGCCGTAGATGGTGGTGTTGCTCCCGTAGTTGGCGACGTACACGCCGTGTATCTCGGCGACGCCGGTGCCCGCGGTGTTCTCCAGGTTTTGGAACATGTTGCCCTCAACCCGTAGCCGGGTCGTGTAGGTCGCGTGTACACCTCCGTAGCCGTTGCCGGGCCCGGCCTGGTACTTGCTGCCAAGACGTCGGAACGTGTTGCCGTAGACATTCAACGCGTCGAGCGGGTTGGCCGCTGTTCCGTTGGCCCGGATGCCTCCGTTGCGGCAGTTCTGGTACGTCTGACCTGAGATGCGGACGTTGTCAGCGGAGACGATCACGCCGTACTCGGTGTTGGAGCTGCCGTCCTCGTACAAGCTGCAGTCGATCACGGCCGCGGCGCCGATCCCGGCGATCGTGAGGCGCCCGCCCGGAGGTGACCAGTCCACCTTGATCGGCTCGGTCGGCTGGTAGAGGCCGTCCGCCAGGAGCACCTTCGCGTCCTTGACGTTCCGGGTGCGCAAGATCGCCTGCGCCTGCTCGATCGAGGAGACAGCGGTGTCGCGGGTCAGTCCGGCACGGCTACCCATCGCCGTGGCGCTGGCGGTGCCCGTGGGGCTCACGTACACGGTCAGCTGGTCGACCGGGGCGGCGCTCGCGGGCACCGGCGGGAGCGCGCCCGCGAGCGCGGCGCAGGCCACCGCCGCTGCCAGGAAGGACCATCGTCTGCCACCCGATCGTTGCCAACTTCTCATTGAACTCCCCATTCTGTTCGTGGGGACATTCGGTCCGTCGCCCCCGTGCCGATGAACCTAGGGACGGGACCTGCACTGCCTCTTGTAGCGACCTTGAATCCTCAGGGCAGAGCAGGGCACGGGCAGGACAGCGAAGGGGAACCCGGCGACGGGCACCGACGGGGCGGCGTGGTCAGGAGCGCAACAGCGGTAGCAGTTGCTCGCCCTGACGCCTGATCTCGCCGAGGTAGGGCGTGTCGGACAGTACGAAGTGAGTGACACCGAGCCGCTGGTATTTGCGCAGCGAGCTCGCGACGTCCGCGGGGGAGCCGACCAGCCAGGTGGTCCCCGCTCCGCCGCCACCGTACCTGCCGGGGGTGGTGTAGAGGTTGTCGTCGAGGACCTCTCCGCGTGCGGCGAGGTCGAGCAGGCGGCGCTGGCCGACGGCGGTCCGCCACCTGTGGTCGTGGGCGACACCGGTGCCCTTGGCCATGGCGGCGACCTTGGCCTCCGCGTCGGCCCAGGCCTCTTCGGTGGTGTCCCGCACCAGTGTGGTGACCCGCAACCCGAACTCCAGCGGTGCGTGCTCGCGTCCCAGTTTCTCGCTGAGCTGTTTGAGTCGCTCGATCCGCTCGGCCACGCCGTCGAGTGGCTCGCCCCAGAAGAGCTGGACATCGGCTTCGGTCGCGGCGACCTCCTCGGCGGCGGGGGAGGCGCCACCGAAGTAGAGCCGAGGATGGTGGCGACCGCCGTGAACGACCGGTCGCAGCGCCAGGGTGGAGCCGGTGACGGCGAAATGCTCACCCTGGTAGGTGACGCTTTCCTGGGTCCAGAGCTTGCGCACGATCTGCAGAAATTCCCGGGTACGGGCGTAGCGGTGGGCCGGGTCGCTCTCGCCGTCGCCGTACGCGGCCAGGTCGTCCTTGCCCGAGACGATGTTGATCAGCGTGCGGCCCTGGCTGAGGTGGTCGAGGGTCGCGGCGGCGGAGGCGAAGTTGGCGGGCCGCCAGTAGCCGGGTCGGATCGCGATCAGCGGCTGGAACGTGGTCGTCCGGGCGGCGAGCGCGGTGGCCACGGTGAAGGTGTCGGGCCGACCCCAACCGGTTCCGATGAGCGCGCCGCCCCACCCGTGCTCCTCGAGAGCCCTGGCGTGGTCGGTGAGGGTCTCCAGGCTGTTGTGGTTGTCGGTCACGTCGTCGCCGCGATGGCCGGGCTGGACCTGGTTCGGGATGTACCAGAGGAACTCGAGGCTCATGAGAGGTTCTCCCCGCTTCGGGGGCGGGGCGGCTGTCGCCGCTCCGCCCCGATGGGTTCGGTCAGCGGAACAGCTGCCGTGCGTTGCGGAGCGTGTGCGCGGCCACGTCACGGCCGAGCCGTACGCCGACCTCGTCCGCGGTACGGGTGTGGATGCCCGACCACACCCGGGCGTCGACGTTCTCCCTGGTGGGCCGCCGCCAGTCGCGGTAGGTCCGGGTGGCGCCGGGCTGGCTCGGGCTGGTGACGGTGTACGGCTCCCGGGCCTGCGGCCCCAGCAGCGCGGTGAGCACCTGTTCGGCGGCGCCGGAGTAGGTGTTGTGTCCGCTCGGGTAGTCCGGATGCGCCGGCGTGGTGTGCAGCGGCGTCCAGGCCGGATCGCCGCCCGCCTCGGCCCGGATGGCGGTAAACGGTCGCCAGCGGAGGTACGCGTACTTGGCGTCGGAGGTCGCGATCTGGGTGTCGACGAGCGCGACGTGGAAGAGGGCCACGAGGCTCGCCCGCCCGGCGACCGACCCGGAGGACTGCGCGAGCGCGGCGCGCAGGATCCCGGTGTAGAGGGTCAGTGAGGAGCCGAGCCAGAAGGTCGCCGTGTCGGTCTGCTGCGGTGTGCGTACGGCGCTGTCCACAGCCCCGTACGCCCGGACCTCGGCGAGGTCCGCCCGGTAGGGCTCCGAGTCCAGGGCGGGCGGTGGGCCGGGCCGGTACCGGTCCGCACGGTCGAGCAGGAACGGCCGGGCGAAGCGAGTTCCGGCCTGCTGACCGGGGGAGAAGTCCGGTGGGGTGGGCTGCCAGCTTCCCGGGCCCGGTTGGGGGTTCGGATACGCCGGGTTCACCGAGGCCGCGTCGAGCCCGTCACCCGTCCGCTGGGCGAGCAGCCGGCGTGCCTCGGCGCGGCCGGTGGCCGTGCCCCGGTCCTTGGCCCGCCCGTCCGGGATCCGGTCCAGTGTGGTCCCCAGTGCCGTGTCGAGCGCGGCAGCATTCTCGGGAATCAGGGTGCTCAGCGCGGTGTGGACGGCGGACGCGAGCGCGGCGTCCCGGTAGTGGCGGGGGTTCCCGGTAGGCGCGGTGCGGGTGGCGCGGGCGGCGGCGAGCCAGCTGATCGCCCACGCGCGGCTGTTGGCGACCTGTGGCCGGGTGCCGGTCGCGACGGCGGCAGCGGTGGCGTCGTACCACTCGAGAGCAGTGTCGGTCGTCGTGGTGGCCGCGGCCGGCACGGCGGGCAGGCCGGCGACCAGGACGGCGGCGGCGATAATCGCCAAACCACGGCGCCAGCCGCGGTGGCTCGACAGGGTCATGATGCGGTTGCTCCTCGGGTGGGAAGGGTGCAAGGGGGAGGAAAGGCTGCTCATCGGGCTGGTCCGGCGGCGTGTGGCGTCGTCCCGCCGCGTCGGCGGTTGGCCGGATCGGTCAGCGACGGCGGCTGGTAGCCGGCATCGGCGGGGTTGAGCGTGGTGCCGGGCGGGACGATGGCGTCGATGCGGTCCAGCACGTCCTTGGACAGCGTCACCTTGGCGGCGCCGAGCTGTGACTCCAGGTGTGCCAGGGTGCGCGGTCCGATGATCGCCGACGTGACCGCGGGGTGTTCGAGAACGAAGGCGATCGCGAGGTGGATGAGGGAGAGGCCGGCCTCGTCGGCGAGCGTGGCCAGCTCGTCGACGGCGGTCAGCTTGGCGGCGTTGGCGGGCAGTGTCGGGTCGAACCGGGCCGGCAGTCGTTCGGCGCGTCCGGAGATCGGCGCCTGCAGGCCGGAGTGGTAGCGGCCGGACAGCCAGCCGCCGGCCAGCGGGCTCCACCCGATGACCGCGAGCCCGTACCGCTGGGCCACCGGTAGCACCTCGCGCTCGACGCCGCGGGCCAGGATCGAGTACGGCGGCTGCTCGCTGACCGCCCGCTCCCGGCCGCGCCGCTCCGCGATCCACTGCCCCTCGACGATCGCGGACGGCTCGAACGTGGACGTGCCGATGTAGCGGATCTTGCCCTGACGTACCAGGTCGGTGAGCGCGCCGAGGGTTTCGTCGAAGTCGGTCTCCGGCTCCGGCCGGTGTGCCTGGTAGAGGTCGATCCAGTCGGTGCCCAGCCGGCGCAGGCTGTTCTCCACCGATCGGACGATCCAGCGGCGCGAGTTGCCGCGGTGCTGCGGGTTGTCACCGACCTGGCCGTGGAACTTGGTGGCCAGGAAGATGTCCTCGCGCCGCCCGCCCGCGAGGGCCTTTCCGACGATCTCCTCCGACTCGCCGTTGGAGTAGACGTCTGCGGTGTCAATGGCGTTGATGCCCTCGTCGAGGGCCCGGTGGATGATCCGGATAGCGTCCTCGTGGTCCGGGTTGCCCCGTTGTCCGAAGTTCATCGCGCCCAGGGTCAGGGAGCTGATGCGGACACCGGTGCGTCCGAAGGGCCGTTGGTCGACCATGACTTCTCCTTCGCGCTGGGTCAGCGGGACGCGGTGGTGAGTTGCCGCGTGAACTGGTTTGTCGGTCGGGTCAGCCCGTAGTGCTCGCGCAGGGTGGTCCCGGTGTACTCGGTGCGGAACAGCTTGCGGCGTTGCAGGATCGGCACGACGTGGTCGACGAATGTCTCCAACCCGGACGGCAGCACGGGAGGCATGATGTTGAATCCGTCCGCCGCGCCGCCGTGGTACCACTGCTCGATGGCATCGGCGACCTGCTCCGGCGTGCCGGCGAAGGTGCGGTGCCCGCGCCCACCGCCGAGCCGGCCGATGAGTTGGCGGACGGTCAGGCGTTCGCGCCGGGCCAGGGTGACGATCAGCGTGTAACGGCTCTTCGCGCCCTCGATCTCGTCCTCGCTCGGCAGGTCGGCGGGGAGTTCCCGGTCCAGGTCGAGGTCTTCCGGGGCGACCCGCAGCGTCGTGGCGAGCTGCTGCCGGGCGTACTCCGGTTTGATCAACCGGTCCAACTCCTCCTCCAGCGCGCGGGCCTCGGCCTCGGTGGCCCCGATGGCCGGCACGATGCCCGGCAGGATCTTGATGGTGTCCGGGTCGCGGCCGACCTGCGCGGCACGCTGCTTGAGGTCGCGGTAGAACGCCTGCGCCTCGCTGAGTGTCTGCTGGGCGGTGAAGACGGCCTCCGCGTAGCGGGCGGCCAGGTCCTTGCCGTCCTCGGACGACCCGGCCTGCACCAGCAGTGGATAGCCCTGGGGTGAGCGCGGGACGTTGAGTGGGCCGGCAACCTTGAAGTACCGCCCGGAGTGCTCCGGCGGATAGAGCAGCTCGTCGTCGCCCCACCGCCCGGCGTCCTTGTCGCCGAGCGGCGCGGCGTCGTCCCAGCTGTCCCAGAGTTTCTGGGACACCTCGATGAACTCGGCTGCCCGCTCGTACCGGTCCCGATGCGCCGGCAGGTCGTCCAGGTTGAAGTTCCGGGCCGCCTTCTCGCCGGCGGTGGTGACGATGTTCCAGCCCGCCCGTCCGCCACTGACGTGATCCAACGAGGCGAAGCGGCGGGCCAGGTTGAACGGCTCGTTGTACGTCGTCGACGCCGTCGCGATGAGCCCGATGCGGCTCGTCGCTCCGGCCAGGGCGGTGAGCAGCACGGTCGGTTCCAACGTGCCGCCCGGCCGTCGACCGATGCTGTTCCAGAGCACCGGGCTGTCGGCGAGGAACAGCGAGTCGAGCTTGCCGCGTTCGGCAATCCGGGCCAGGCGCGTGAAGTGTTCGACGTCGGTCTGCGCGAACGGGTCGCTGTCGGGCAGGCGCCAGGCGGCCTCGTGGTGGCCGACGCCCATCAGGAACGCGTTGAGATGCAGCATGGTCATCCTTCTGTCTGGTCGACGCCGAGCGCCCGCAGCAGGGTTTCGCGGTACGCGAGGAACTGCGGCTGTCGGTACGACCTCGGGGCGGGCAGGTCGATGGCGAGGTCGACGGCGATCCGCCCGCTGTCCAGCAGCAGCACGCGGTCCGCGAGAGTGATGGCTTCGTCGACGTCGTGGGTCACGAGCAGCACCGTGGGTCGGTGCCGGGCATGCAGCACGCGCAGGAGGGCATGCATGCGCAGGCGGGTCAGCGCGTCCAGCGCGCCGAACGGCTCATCGGCGAGCAGGAGGTCCGGTTCGGACACCAGCGCCCGGGCCAGCGCCACGCGTTGCTGCTCGCCGCCGGACAGCTCACTGGGCCAGGCCCGTTCCCTGCCGGCGAGGCCGACCTCGGCGAGCGCGGCACGGCCGCGTTCGGTGGCGTCCGGCCCGCGCAGGCCGAGGACGACGTTGTCCAGCACGCGCTGCCACGGCAGAAGCCGGGCGTCCTGGAAGACGACAGATGATTTTTCCGGTACGTCGATCAGGCCTGAGCCGGTGGCGTCGCCGTCCAGGCCGGCGAGCGCGCGCAGCATGGTGCTCTTGCCCGAGCCGCTGCGCCCCAGCAGCGCGACGAACTCGCCACTGGTGATCTCCAGGTCGAATCCGTCGAGGATCACCCGGTCCCCGAATCCTCGCGCCAGGCCGTGCACGCGTACGGCGCGAGACGCGGTCAGTCCGCCAGCGTGCGTCGCCACGACAGCGCCCTCCTCTGCGCGAGTCGGACGGCGCCGTCGGACAGCAGCCCGAGTAGTCCGTACAGCACGAGTCCAACGATGATCACGTCGGTCTGGCCGTACTCGCGGGCCAGCTCCATCATGTAGCCGATGCCGCTGGTGGAGTTGATCTGCTCGACGACCACCAGGGACAGCCACGCCCCGACGACCGCGAACCGCATGCCGAGCAGGAAGCCGGGCAGGGCGCCGGGCAGCACGATCCAGCGGATGAAGGCGGTGCGCCGCAGCCGTAGCGACTCGCCCAGTTCGACGTACCGGCTGTCGATGGTGCGCAGCCCGTTGTGGGTATGTATGTAGACGGGAACGAACACACCCAGCGTGATGGTGATGACCTTCATCTGCTCGCCGATGCCGAACCAGAGGACGAGTAGCGGAATCAGTGCGAGGGCGGGGATGGCCCGTTTGATCTGGACCGGGCCGTCGAGGATGGCCTCGCCCCACCGGCTCAGACCGGCGAGCAGGGCCAGCGCCGTGCCGACGGCCGTGCCGATGGCGAGGCCCAGGCCCGCCCGTTGAGCCGAGATGGCCAGGTTTTCCTGCAACCGGCCGTCGGCGATGAGGTCACCTGCCGTGGTCACCACGGTCCAGGGCGCGGACAGGGTGCGGGGGTCGATCCAGCCGGTTGCCGAGCCGGCCGCCCACACCGCCAGCAGCAGGGTCGGGCCGATCGCCGCCCCGAACGGGATGGGGCGGCGCGGCGTGAGCCGGCGTCGCGGCCGGCCGGCGCGAACGGCGGCGTCCGACCGGGGTCGGGCCAGGGTCGAGGCGGTCACTGGGCACCTCCGGCAGTCAGTGCCTGCGCGCCCAGCGATTCGTACCGTCGGTCGTACAGGTCCTCGGCCGTGAGGCGCTTGTTGCCGGTCTCCTTCGCCAGCAGGTCGATGGTCTCCTGGTGCCGGGCGATGGCCTCGGTCCAGCTCGCCGGGATGTCGGCCACGCCACTGTTCGCGACCAGCCACCTGCCGTCGTCGGCGGTCAGGCCCTGGTCCTTGACGTAATACCGCTCGATCCACTCATCCGGATTGGCCTCGCGCCACCGCCAGGCCCGCGCCCACGCCTGCACGTACTCGCGGATCGCCGCGGCCTTCGCCGGATCCCCGAGTACGGTGACCGGCGCGTACAGGTGACCGGGGTCGTCGCGCAGGCCGTGCGCGATCGTCGTGCCACCGTCCCGGGTGTACTTGGTCTCGTACCGCTTGATCTGGACACCGCCGATCGGCGCGACCTCGACCTGGCGGCTGGCGAGCGCGGTGTTGTAGACGTCGCCCGTGCTCGGCAGCTCGACCAGCTTGACGTCCTTCTTGCCAAGGCCGGCCTTGTGCAGTACCCGCAGTACCAGTGCCCCCTGCGCCTGGCCCGGGCTGTACGCGATCTTCTTGCCGGCGAGGTCGGTGAGGGTGGCGACCGTGACGCCCGGTGCGATGCCGAGCCGGTAGATGGCGTGGTTGAGCGGGTCCTGGCGGAACTTCGAGGCCACGATCTTCGTCGGGATACCCGTCCAGTGCGAGTGGATCGGCGGGATGTCCGCCACCGAGCCGATGTCCAGCGCCTTCGCGCGGAACGCCTCCAGGGTCTGCGGCCCGCCGCTGATGTTGGCCCACTCCACCTCGAAGCTGAACCTGTCCGCCTCGCCGGAGAACTCGATCGCCTTCTGGTGCTCCTTGTCGCCGACGACGAGCTTGGTGCCCTTCGGCACGGACTGCGGCAGCGGAGCGCCCGCGGCCAACGCCGCAACGGGTGTGTCGTCGCCGGCGCAGGCGGTCAGGCCCAGTGTGACCGCGCCGAGGGTCGCGGACAGGAAGGCCCGACGGTCCAGGAGGGATGGTGAGGTCACTTACAACTCCTTCGTCGCTGGTTGCAGGGCGGCGTAGCGCCCCATGTGGTAGAGCAGTGGCGCACCGTCGCGGTGGCTGGCGGTCAGCGGTTCGGCGATCACGATGGTGTGGTCGCCCGCGGGTACCCGTTGGGTCACGCGACACAGGAGCCACGCGACCGGCTCGTCCAGCAGCGGCACGCCGTGCGGCCCGTACCGCCACGCCGGATGGGCCGCGAACCGGTCGATGCCGCTCGTCGCGAAGGTCCGCGCGACGTCCTCCTGGTCCGCACCGAGCAGGTGCACCGCGACGTGCTCCGCGTCGGCGAGAGTCGGCCAGCTCGACGACGATCGGGCCAGGCAGAACGACACCAACGACGGCCGTAGCGACACCGACGTGAGCGAGGAGACGGTGAACCCGACCGGTGGCTCGCCAGCGGCGGTGACCACCGCGACCCCGGCGGCGTGCCGCCGTAGAAGAGCACGAAACATGGTCGCGTCGAGCGGAGTCACGGGTTCGGCGATGACGGTCATGGCTGTCCTCCTGGGTCGACGACGACAGCTACGCGCCGTCACGGGTACGCGTGGACCCAGGGCGGCGAGCAACCGTCGATCGGTACGAGGAATCGGCTGCCGGTCGTCGTCGAGCCGGCGGCGCGAGTGGAAACAGAGGGGATCGCGGGCTCAGCGGCAGCAGCCGCAGGCGGCGGTCCAGCCACGGCAGCATCCCCGCGACACCGCGATGGCGGTGCCCTGAAGCAGGGTGTGTTGGCTGGTCACGGATACGACGCTATCCCACATTTCCTATGTGTCAAGTAGGATTTCAGGCGCTGGGACGTACGGTGGTGTATTGAGGCCATCGACCGGCGCGGCGGTCGGCCGTCGACGAACGGGCGGCCGGAATCCTCGTACTCTTAAGGTTCTTTGAAGTTCTTCCGCTCCGCTTGATGCTCGGCAAACCGGCTCACTAACCTCATCCCGTCCGGATCACCCTCAGCTCCGCGATCCGGGCGAAACGTCCCCTGAGGAAAGTTGCCGCTGTCATGAGGCTGTCCCGCCGTACCCTGCTCGGCTCCGCGATGGCCGGCACCGCGGCCACCGTCGCCGGCGTCTCGCTCGACGCCCTGACGGCCAGTCCCGCCGCTGCCGCGGTCAGCCCGCCCGGCGACGTGGTCGGAAAGATCACCGTCGGCTACCAGGGGTGGTTCACCGGGGCCGGCGACGGAAGCCCGTTGTCGGGCTGGTGGCACTACGGTCAGGACTGGCAGAAGACCCCGTCGCCCGTCAACGAGGCGCTCAAGTCGTGGCCGGACGTGCGCGACTACGACCGGGTGTACAAGACCGGATACCAGAACCTGGGCAACGGGCAGCCCGCGTCGCTGTTCTCGTCCTATGACCAGCAGACCGTGGACACGCACTTCCGCTGGATGCGGGAGAACGGGCTGGACACCGCCGCGCTACAGCGCTTCAACCCGGTCGGCGGAGAGGGACCGATCCGCGACGCCGTCACGATCAAGGTCCGCAACGCGGCCGAGGAGTTCGGCCGCAAGTTCTACATCATGTACGACGTCAGCGGCTGGACGGACATGCAGCAGCAGATCAAGGACGACTGGACGAACAAGATGAAGGCGTACACGGTCTCCCCGGCGTACGCGAGGCAGAACGGCAAGCCCGTCGTCGGCATCTGGGGATTCGGCTTCAACGACAGCAACCATCCGTGGAGCGCCCCGGTCTGCCTGGACGTCATCAACTGGTTCAAGGCGCAGGGCGTGTACGTCATGGGCGGTACGCCGACGCACTGGCGCAGCGGCGACAGCAACGGCGACTCGCGGTCCGGCTTCTCCGACGTCTACCACGCGTACGACATGATCTCGCCGTGGATGGTGGGCCGGATCGGCGACGTCTCCGGGTCGGACTGGTTCTACACGAACGTCACGCTGCCCGACGTGCAGGACTGTGTGGCGCACGGCATCGACTACCAGCCCTGCGTGCTGCCCGGTGACCTGCAGGAACGTCAGCGTGCGCACGGCGACTTCATGTGGCGGCAGTTCTACAACATGATCAGGGCCGGCGCACCGGCGATCTACATCTCCATGTTCGACGAGTACAACGAGGGCAACCAGATCGCCAAGACGGCCGAGACGGCCGCGTTCGTCCCGGTCGGCTCGAAGTTCCTGCCGTTGGACGAGGACGGCACGAAGTGCTCGGCGGACTACTACCTGCGGCTCAGCGGTGACGGTGGTCGGATGCTCAAGGGCGCGATCGCGTTGACCCCAACCCGCCCGACCGCACCGGTGCTCGGCTCCACGCCGACCCCGCCCGCCGCCGTCGGCATCCGGTCCCGGGCCAACGGCCGCTTCGTCGGAGGCTCGCCGTTGGTCGCCTCGCTGACCTCGGCGTCGGAGACGTTCACCGTCGTCGACGCCGGTGGCGGTCTGGTGGCCCTTCGATCCAGCAGGACCGGCAAGTACGTCTGCGCGGAGGAGGCCGGCGCGGCGGCGTTGGTGGCCGACCGCGACGCGATCGGCGGCTGGGAGACGTTCACGAAGGTGACGAACCCGGACGGCAGCGTCAGTTTCCGCAGCGCCGCGAACGGCAGGTACGTATGCGCCGAGGACGCCGGCGCCGGGGCGCTGATCGCGAACCGCACCGCGATCGGCCCGTGGGAGTCCTTCGACCTCGTCTAGGCCGGCGGTCCTGGCCTGCGACTGTTCCGCAACAGCGGAAATGCCGGGGCTTGGCCGCAACTGTCGCGAACGGTAATGCCCCGGTTCGTATCAGTTGACATCCCGATTCATGATGACCCGGATGCGACGAGTAGCGACAGCGATGGTCAACCGTCATTGGGACCTGACGGAGTTGGTCGGCGCCGTGTGGGGGTCGATCATTGGTGGCGTGGCCGGTTGGGTGTTCGGCAGCGGCGCGGGCTACATCGGCTGGGTCGGCGCCACGCTCGCCGCGTACTTTCTGGGACTGGGGCCCGTCGTTGTCGCGATCGCGCACGAGCGGGGCGTTCTACGCGGCCTGGGCGTCGCTGTCTCGCGCGTCGCCTGGTCTGTCGCCGGCGTGGCGGTGGTGGTGGTGCTCATGGCAATCGTCGCCATGCCGCTGGCCGCCGTCCTGGACACCCCGGGAGGCGGTTGGCTACTGGAGCGTTTTCCCAACGCAACGGACGCCCTGGTCCAGGGGGTGCTCGTGGCGGTCAGCGTCGCCATCGTCGGACTGCTGGTCAAGACGGAGATCGGGTTGGTGGTCCTGGGCTTCGCGTTCCAAGGGATGGGCAAAGGCGCTTTCGTGATCGTTCCAGTGGTGTGGCTGGTGTTCATGGCGCTGCCGACCTACCCGCTCGTCCTGTTGATCGTCTGGCTGCTCGGATGGCCGGACGGGTGGATCGGAGGGCTGTTCGGCCTGACGCTGGGCGCTGCGGTCGGTGGCTTCCACGGATATCGGTCGGCGGGCGACACGTCCATCGAGGCGGGACAGGACTGGTGACGGCGTCACGACGCCAGGGCCGGCGATCCCGCGCAACTGCGCCGTGACCCCGTTCGCAGAACGACGTCGCTGCTTGATACTCCGGGCGCGCGGTGTCTACTCATCCCCCGGTGATCCAGGTCGGGCTCGAAAGACCCCCACCACCTCGCCCACCATGACCGCGCTCCGGAACCCTTCGGGTCCCCTCTCGGGTTGCTAACCCGGGGGCACACCGCGCGAAGGAGCGCCCCTCCGGGCGTCGCCCGGCGCGCACGTGGCGGCGGGGTCGACGGGCGGGTGGTGATGGCAGAGGCGCTGCGGAGGCTGTCGGCCATCTGACCGAACCGCGCGAATCGACTCGTCCAAAGTTAACTTGCGCAAAGTCGCCCCGGAGATCGATGAGAACCTGGCTCTCCCATCCACGTCGCAGGCACCGGTCTTGCCGACAGATAGGACAACGTCGTGGCCGATTCCGATAAATCAGTCGAAGCGATGGAGCGCCTTCTGCAGGCTGCGGAGGAGGCGGCGAGGCAGGGCAATCTACCGCTCCTGGAAAGTCTGGAGCGCACCATCAGATTCGCGATGGAGGACGCGCGGACCCGGCAAGCGTTTGAGCAGCAGGAGCAGCAGTCGAGCGCGACTTCGTCGTTGCGTAATCGGGCATTCTTGCATCGATCGAGATTGGAGACCATGCGATTCGGTGTCGCTATCCTCCTCATCGTTGCGCTTTTCGGCGTGATTCTTGCGGGCGTGTTGAGGGATGTCGAAGGTGGCAGCGTGGCCCAGTTCGCAGCTCCGGTCAGCGGCCTGGCGGGTATCGCCATCGGCTGGCTCTTCAGTGGTCGTGATCAAGGATCTGTGGTGACTGAGCCGGCACCTTCCCTCGGGCCGCAGGCGACCGAAGTTTCTCCTGTGCCACCTGGCATTTACGTCGGCGGTAGCAACTTCGGTACCGTGGGAAATGATCGCCATTAGCCGTCCCTGCCGGAGTCGGGGACGGATGGCGACGCGAGCCGGGCACGCTGTCCGCGGTGCGGTGAGGGTGCTGGTCCGGCTCCACGCGGCGATCGCGGAACGCATACGCAGGCTGCCCCGATTGCCCGGAGCCGAACACTCCACTTTCTCGCGTCGACCCCATACCGTGAGGGCACGTCGATCAGGGAGCGTCGGTGCTGTACTTCTACCTCAGCTATGCGCGGGGGGACGACGACGCCCTCGTCAACCGCTTCTACGAGGATCTGAACGCGGAAGTCCGCCTGATCGCGGGTCTTCCCCGCGACCCTGAGGTCGGGTTCGTGGACCGGGCTATCCCCCTAGGCGAGACCTGGTCCGAGCGGCTCAGCGCCGCGCTCTCCACCTGCCGGACGTTCGTCGTCCTCAGCTCGCCACGCTACTACCTGAGCGACGTGTGCGGCAGAGAGTGGTCGGTCTTCAGCAGGCGTCTTCAGCAGGTGCCGGACCAGCTCTGGCAGGCGTCGTCGAGAACTCTGGTCGTGTTGCCGTGGATCCCGCACGACGACGACCGGGTACCGGAGATCGTCAGACCGTTCCGACCCTCGACCCTGATGCCTGAGCCCGTCTTCGAGCGCGACGGGGTGCGTCGGCTCATGCAGCTGCGGCGGCTCCATGACGACTATTTGGAACTGGTGTCCAGGCTCGCGTACCGCATCGTCAGGGCGGCCCGGGAGTTCCTCGTCCCCGACACCGAACTCTTCTCCGTCGCCTCGGCGCCGAACGCCTTTCAACCCGATCGCAAGAGTCCTATCAGGTCACCCGCCGGCCGGGACGCTCTGGCGGTGGTGCAGACTGCCTTCACCGCCGCTGGTCGCCCGTTGGACGAGACACGATTGCCGGGCATGTTCACGCCCGGTCCGGTCTGGGTGGTCACGGACGCGACGACCGCGGCCAGCGGGCTTCCGCTCTTCGGCGAATACGCACGCCATGGCCGCCTCAGCTATCTCGTGCACGCTGACGCGCTACGGAGCGACGTGGAACGCGGCCTCGACCGGGTGCGGCTCGAGGGCAAGCCGGTGGTGACGGTGCCACTGCGCGCCCTCCGGGCCGCGCTCACCGACGGCCGGGCCAAGCCGTTCCTCGATGAGCTCGAACGCCGCTACGGCACCCAGGACAACCTCTTCGACACCAAGAACGCCCTCACCGACGAGCGTTTCCTCTTCGGTCGCGAGGCCCTGCTGAACACCATCGGCGGCGCGATCAAGCGTGACGAACATGTGCTCATCACCGGTCTGCGTAAGGTCGGCAAGACCAGCCTGCTCAACATCCTGCGCCAACATCTGGTGGACCAGCCCGTCTGCATGGTCGACCTGCAACGCTTCGACCGCCACACCGAGGACTGGCCCGCGGAGTTGTCGCGCCTGATGATCGAGGCGTTCGACCGGTGGGGCCGGCTCGAGCAGGTCGACTGGCCGTTCACCACATCGACGCCCGCCACCATCAGCGAGCTGGAACGGCAACTGCACGCGCGGATCGACCACCTGGGACGGTCGATCCGTCTCACCGTCGTACTCGACGAGATCGAGCGCGTGTTTCCCGAGCCCAATGAGCTCGATGCGGGCCGCCGGTGGGTACGCGCCAGCGGAGCGCTCCGCCTGCTGGCCCAGGGCGACCGGCGTACGGTGGTGGTGATCGGGGCGGACCTGCGGCCCGTGGCCAACCGGGTCAACGATCTGGGTCCGGCCGGTACGAACCCACTGTTCAGCTTTTTCCAGGAAATTCCGCTGCCGCTCCTGGACGCCGAGGCGCTCACCGAGATGGTCCATGCGCTGGCCCGCGAGATGGGCGTCCTCGAGGTCACGAGCGGCTTCACCGAGCGGCTGTTCCGGCTCAGCGGTGGCCATCCGTCGCTCGCCCGCACCATTGCCGCCGAGTCGTACCGTCAACGGCGGGACGCCACGCTGCTGACCGACGTGGATCTCGATGCCGGGCTCGACTACCTCGAAGAGTCGGACGCGGTGGGGTATGTCCTGCGCAACAACCTCTGGGATTTCCTGACGCCCCAGGAGCGGGAGGTCCTGGAGGGGTTGGCCCGACCGGGTTCCACGCCCCCGTACCGCACCGCCGAGCGCAGCCAGGCCGAGGCGACGCTGCGACGGCAGGGACTCGTCGCCGACCAGCGGATCCGCATCGGACTGTTCGAGAAGTGGATACTCGACCGCGACGAAGCTGGGAGGTGGTAGCCATGCCCCAGAACCCGCTGCTCTCACCTGACCTGTTCGTCGGGCGTCAGGACGAGTTGCGGCAGGTTTCGGCCCTCCTTCGGCAGGGAAAGTCGACTCTCCTCATCGGGGGACGGCGGGCCGGAAAGAGTACCCTGGCGCGCCAACTACGACGTGGCGAGCTTGACCGGAACCTCGTCTGGACCGACGCCGCCGGCTGGGACCTCACCACCGAAGCCTCCGGGCTGGGTGCGCTGCGCGGCGCGGTGGAGCGACGGCCGGAGACCACCTACCGGCAGGCGACCCGTGCTGAGATCGTGCGCGCGCTCGGTGACCTCCGGCCGGTCGCCCTGGTCATCGACGAGGCAGACCGCCTCCTCCAGGCGCGCTGGGGGCCGGGCTTCTACTCCTTCCTCCGCTGGCTGGACGACACCTATCTCCGCGGCGACATCTCGATCCTGCTGGTGGGTGGCCCGGTGCTCGTCATGTTCCGGGACCCGGACGACAAAGGTTCACCGCCGCTCAACACCGCCGAGGTGCGCTACGTCGATCCGCTCGATGTCACCGCGGTGGCGGAGTTGGTGGAACTCGCCGGCGCGGACGTCCTGGACCGGGTCATGGAGCTCGCCGGCGGTCATGCCTGGCTCTCCACCCGGTTGCTCGCCGAGGTGTGGGACGGTCGGACGCTCGACGAGGCGGAAGACAACGTCGCCGACAGATGCCTGCCCACCTTCCATGCCTGGCAGCAGCAGGTCGGCGTCGATGGCATGGCGCTGGTCCGCAAGTTTCCCGAAGCCGGTCTGCCCCGCGCCGACCTCGGAAAACCGCCCTGGTCGCGGTATCGGCGAGCGGCGCGGTTCGCCCGGTGTGTCGGTGTCCTCCGACTCGACGGTGCGCGACTGTGTCGCGGACCGCGGCTTTTCTTCGACTGGATGGCCCAGCATGACGTGGGCGACGGAGCTCGCGACATCGCCGTCTCGTACGCGTCGGACGACTAGGGTCTGGCGTGCGAGACGTCGCTGACGCCGTCGGGGAGGCCGTGCGCTGGCTCACGGTGGACCGGCTGTCGACGGCGGTGGCGCTGTTGGCGCTGCTGGGTCTCTTCTACAGTTGGCGTTCCGCGCAGGCGGCCAGGGCGTCGGCCGAGGCGGCCCGTTCGCAGTCGGAATCGGCGCGGGAGCAGACCGAACTGGGGCGACGCCAGATCGAACTGCTGCTCCAGCAGCTCGCCCAGACCGATGCCGCCCAGCGTGCGACCCGGCAGGCGCAGGAGGAGTCCCTGCAACCGATGGTGGTGGTGGACATCGGGCCGGCTCCGAACGACCGTAGCGTCCTGATGCTGACGATCGAGAACATCGGCCCGTCGATCGCCCGCAACGTCCGCATCGACCTGGCGGATCCGATAGCCACCTCCCTCGACGACGAGGGGCGGGCCGCCATCCACGAGTGGCACGTCATCACCAGGGGAGTGAAGACGATGCCGCCGGGTCATCGGATGGAATTCTTCTTCGATATCGGGCAACGGCGCTTCAAGCCCGGTGTCACCAACGAGTTCACCTTCACGGTCCGGGCCGACGGACCGTTCGGTCCCGCCCCGGAACTCACGTACGACATCGACCTCGCGCCGATGCGGGACACGTGGATAGGACAGACCACGACCGGCACGTTCGCGGAACAGCTACGACAGATCAATTCGAGGTTGGCGAGCCTGAGCGCGGCCGTCAGGGAGACCGGCACCGAACTGGCCGAGGCAGCACGGCACCCCGGGGAACCGAACCCACAACCGGGCCGCCGGAGCCTGCCGCGACGCTCCCTGGCTGCCCGGGGCCATCCGCTGTCCGCCGGTGCCAGGCACCGACTCTGGCGTGGCCGGCGGAGCTGATCGTCGTGGGGACGTCGTTCCATCGCGGGGGCGATGTCTGAGCTGTGGTCCCTGACCGTCGGCCGTGCCTGCCAAAGGCTAGTTGTACAACCAGGCAGCGCCGTAACACAGACAGAGCGTGATGAGCGCGGCCGAGACGAGAAGCAGGACGAGAAGCGTGGTCACTTCGCTGCGCGCTGCCGGCGTAGATGGTTCCTGCGGCGGCCGGTCTTCGGCGGAGTCAGGGGCTGGACACCGCATGAGCATGCCAGAGCCACCGTCGGAGTCAGCTGCTGCTCGCGGTAGCCCAGGGTGGGCTGGAGACCCGTCCTGAAGCGCCGCTGCGAGCTCTGGTTCCACGATCAGGTCGTCGGATGATCGACGTTCTCCACCATGAGTGTGCGGGCGTCGATCCGATATGGTCGGTGCTCTCAGAGTTCAGACCATCACACGAGGTGAACGGCGATGCCCGAGTCTCACCCGGCTGCCCCCGTGCGCCGACACCTCATCACGATCGGCGCAGCCCGTTACCGCAACCTTCCGGACGCGGCCTACCTACCGCAGGTGGAGGCAGATGCCGCGACGGTGGCGGCGCTCTTCGAGCGGTTTGGATACCGTCGTGCGCTGGCGGGTCTCGGCGAGTACGCGACGGCCGACCATGTCCGCCGGGTCATGTCGCACTGGTGCCAGGACGCCGGTATCGGGGACGACGACATCGTCGCCGTCTACTACGCCGGCCACGGTCTGGTCGACGACCGCCACTACCTCCTCTGCTGGGACAGCACCGAGGCGGACCTCGCGGCCAGCGCGTTACCCACCGAGGACCTGGTCCGGATCCTCACCCGGACCGGTCTGCGCAATCTGCTGCTCATCCTGGACACTTGCTACGGCGGCGCGGGCAGCGCCGAGGCTGCGCGGGTGGCGCTGCAGACGTTGTCCCGCCGGCTGACTGGCGACGCCGCGATCACCGGCATGTGGTTCCTCTCCTCCGCCAGGAGCCGGGACGAGGCCGGAGACGGAACGATGGTGGCAGCGCTCCCGGCCGCGGTCGAGGCGGTGACGGCGCGAACTGGCCAGCGTCAGGAGTTCCTGGACCTGCACGACCTGGTCGCGGAACTCAACGCCACCTTCCGGCAGGGCGACAGCCCGCAGCGGGCCGAACTCACCTCCGGGTTGAGCACCGGCGTCGCCCCGTTCCTGCCCAATCTTGGCTATCGGGCTGACCTGCCGCCGCAGGGCACCGACCTGGAGATGCAGCGTCTGGCCGCCAAGCGGGACCTGGTGGAGCACTTCGGGCCGCGTTCCCGTGGCGTGGACTTCGAGTCGGAACAGGGCACCTATTTCAGCGGGCGCGACGCTGCGCTGGCGCAACTGATCACCTGGTTCAGCACGCCTGGCGGGGACGGCAAGGGCCGGGTGGTCACCGGCAAGCCCGGCTGTGGCAAGTCCTCCGTGCTCAGCCGCGTGGTCGCGCTCTCCGACCGGGACTACCGTGCGGGACTCGACGTGGCCGACGTCGACCCGGCCACCGTCGTACCGGTGGGGACCGTGGACGTGGCGGTGCACGCCCGCCACAAGCGGCAGGAGGAACTCGTCGCCCGGATCGCCTCCGGGCTCGGGGTGGAGGCCGACGGCACCGGCGAGTTGCTCCGGGCGATCAGCCGTCGGGCGCAGGCCGGCGTCAAGACGGTAATCGTGGTCGACGCCCTGGACGAGGCGGGCAGCGGCACCGCCACCGACACCGGTGGACGTGGTGAACCCCGGCGGATCGCACGGGAACTGCTGCGCCCACTTTCCGAGATCCACGGGGTGCACCTGCTGGTGGGCAGCCGTCGGGAACTCGTCCGCAGTCTCGGGCCGGCGATGCGGACGATCGACCTCGACGACCCGGACCTGCTCGGCCCCTCGGATATCTCCCGGTACGTGGTCAAGATGCTCATCGCGCCGGACGAGCCGGACCTGGACACCCCGTACCGGGACCGCCCCGACCTGGCCGAGGCGGTGGCGCGAGCAGTGGGCGAGCGCGCCGCCGGCGTCTACCTGGTGGCCCGGATGACCGCACGGAGCCTGCGACTGGCCGCCGAACCGGTCGACGTCAGCGTGCCCGGATGGGAAGGTCGGCTGCCGAGTGAGATCGGGGAGGCGTTCGACGACTACCTGAGCCGGTTCGGCCCGGACGAGACCCGGGTGCGCCGCCTGCTCACCCCGCTCGCCTTCGCCGAGGGGCAGGGCCTGCCGCGCGGGCTGTGGCCGGCGCTGGCGACCGCCGTTGCCGGCAGGGAGTGCACCGAGGACGACGTTGACTGGCTGCTGGTCGCGGCCGGTGCGTACATCGCCGAGGTGGTCGAGCACGACCGCTCGGTCTACCGGCTCTACCACCAGACGCTCGCCGAGCACCTGCGACAGGACCCGCGGCGGCCGGCGGTGCAGGCGCAGCAGCGGATTGTGGCGGCGCTGCTGGCAGAGGTGCCGTGGCACGACTCGGGACAGCCGAGCTGGTTCGAGACCCACCCCTACCTGCGACTCAATCTGGCCACCCACGCGGCGGCGGCGGAGCGGATCGACGAGCTGGCCCACGATCCGGGATTCCTGCTCGCGGCCGACCAATCCGCGTTGCTCAGCGCGCTCACCCTGGTGCACTCGGACACCGCGCGGCGTATTCGCACCGCATACGAGCAGGTGGCGCACCGGATCGACCGGGGTGACCTCGCCCAGCGAGCCGCGTACCTGCAACTGTCGGCCCGCCGCTGCGAGGCCGGTGGACTGGCCGAGGACATCGATCGGTTGGGCCTGGCGCTGCCCTGGACCACCCGGTGGGCGGAGTGGTCGAAAACGGGTGCGCATCGGCGCCTGCTCGGGCATGAGGGATGGGTGACAGCGGTCGCGGTCGGCGAACTCGACGGTCGCCCGATCGCGGTCAGCGGCGACGATCGGGGCTCGGTCCGGGTCTGGGACCTGACGATCAATCAACAGATCGGCTCGCCCCTGGAGGGTGGGCCGGAGGGCACCGACGGGATCACCGCGATCGCCCTGGTGGAAGTGGACGACTACTCGCTCGCCCTGCTCGGCACGGAGGACGGCACCGTGCGGATCTGCGACCTGTCGACCGGCCAGGAGATCCCGACGACCCTGCGCGGGCACACCAACGGCGTGACGTCGATCGCGGTGGGCGAAATCCAGGAGCGCCCGGTGGCGCTCACCGGCAGCCGTGACGGCTCGGCGCGGCTGTGGGACCTGCGGCTCTGGCGCCAGCTCGGCCGTCCGATCACCGGCCACCACGGTGGTGTCCAGGCGGTGGCGCTGGCCGATATGCCGGACTGGCCGGTGGCCATCACCGGGGGAGCGGACGGCCAGGTTCGGATCTGGGACACCACCACCGCGGAGCAGGTGGGCGACCCGCTGAGCGGCCACACCAGTGCGATCTTGACTATCGGGCTGGTCCGGCTGGACGAGCGGATCGTCCTGCTCACCGGCAGCCTGGACGAGGCCATGGTGCTGTGGGACCTGGCGTCCGGTCGCCAGTTGGGGGAGCCGATGCCGGCCCACCGTGGCGGCGTCTGGTCGGTCGCCATCGACAGCGACACGGTCCGCCCGATCGCCATCAGCGGCGGCAACGACGGCCTGGTCCGGCTGTGGGACCTGCGCAGCCGGCAGCAGCTGGACCAGCCGCTGACCGGGCACACCGACCGGGTGCGGGCGGCCGCCTTCGGCGTGGTGAACGGGCGGCCGGTGGCGGTGACCGGGGGTGACGACCGCACCGTGCGCGTCTGGGACCTTGCGGCCGACCGGCCGCACGGTGGTCATGTCAGGTCGGTCGAGGCATACGCGCTGGACGCCGACGGCGTGCTTCCGTATCTGGTCACCGGCAGTTCCGACGGCAGCGCCCGGGTCTGGAGCCTGCACAGTGGGGCGGAGGTGGGTACGCCCCTCACCGGGCACTCCAAAGGCGTCACCGCGGTCGCGATGGCCGCCGGTTCGGGCGAACCGGTCCTGGCCACCGGTGACGGCGAGGGGGTAATCCGGGTCTGGGTGGGCGACCCGCCGCAGGAACCTCGCAGCCCGCTGGTCGGGCACACCAACCGGGTCTCCTCACTGCGAATCCTGCGCAGCGGCGAGCGACGTCTGCTGTTGTCCGGCAGTGAGGACGGGACGGTCCGGTGCTGGGACCTGGTCACCCACGCCGCCGCCGGCCCGCCGCTGACCGGGCACAACGACGACGTGGACATCCTCGTCGCCGGCATCGTCGAGAATCGATTCGTGATCATGGCGGGCTCGGCCCTGGGTCGGGTCTCCATCTGGGACCTGGAGACCCGGGAGCCGCTACTGTTGCGCAGCCCGAAGGACCGCAAGAGCCACACGGTGGCCCTGGCCTGCCTGGACGGCCGTCCGGTGGCGTTGCGGCAGTCGCCGGACCACAGTCTGGCCGGCTGGGACCTGCTGCGGGACCGGCCGGTCACCCCCGTGCTACGGGGACACACGGGGCGGGTCCGCAGCGCCGTCGTCGACGCGTCATGCGACCAGCCGATCGCGCTCACGGCCAGCTACGACGGGTCGGCCCGGGTCTGGGACCTCCGCGACGGGGTCGCTCTCACGGCTCCCCTGCGGGGGAACTTCCTGTGGCACGTGGCGCTCGCCCAGATGAACGGGCGGCCGGTCGCGATGACCGCCGATTCGACGTCGGCCCGACTCTGGGACGTCACCTCCGGCACCCAGATCGGCGATCCGCTTGTGGAGTACTACCCCGGGGTCAGAGGCCTGGCGGTGACGGTAGCCGGCGGGACGGCGAGGTTGATCGTCGGCCTCGAGGACATGCTCCGCGTTCACGACCTAGCGCCCGAGCCCACCGTCACCTCCCGGATCCCCTTTGCGAGCTGGGTCAAGTGCGTCGCGGCCGCGACCGAGGCCGACGGCACGGTTCTGCTGCTCGCCGCCTGTCAGGACCACACCGTCCGGATTGTGGACCTCGACCGGCGGCAGGAGATCGGGCAGATCTTCGATCCGTCGTCCGAGCCGTACGGCGGTGTTGGGACGTTGGCCACCACCCGGCGGGACGGCCGGACGATCGTCATCACCGGCTCGGAGGTGGCGACACCCCGGGTGTGGGACCTGGCGACCCGTAGCCTGCTGGCGGAGTTGGCCGGCCACACTGCCGAGATCATCGCGGTCGCGGTTTCCGACGACGGGTCGCTGGCGGTCAGCGGCTCCCACGACGCGACCGCCCGGCTGTGGCGGCTCGACGACTTCACCCCGTACGGGACCGCGCTCACCGGTCACGACGGCCGCGCCCGCGCGGTCGCGTTCGCCCGGGCCGGCGACCGACCGGTCGTGGTCACCGGCGACGACGAGGGCACGCTGCGCTGCTGGGACGTGGAGACCCAGCAGCCGGTCACGCATCCGCTCACGGGTCACGCGTTGGGGATCACCTGCCTGACCACCGGGTCGGTCGGCGCAACCGACCTGCTTGGCGTCGCCAGCGCGGACGGAACGGTCCGGATCTGGCGGCTCCGTGACCAGACGCTGCTGACCGAACTCAACCTGGAGACGTACGTCAGCCAGATCGCCATCGCGCCCGACGGGCTGCTCTGCGTGGGCACGAACTCCGGCCTGGCGACGTTCACGCTCCGGATCTGACCCACTCGACGGAAGCAGGTTGCGAATGGCGCGTGTCGTCCTGGTCCACGGCGTGGCCCAACAGACCATGGGCCCGGAAACGCTGCTGGCGCAGTGGTTGCCCGCGCTTCGGGACGGGCTGACCCTCGCCGGCGGCACGTTGGCGTCGGAGCAGGTGACGATGGCCTTCTACGGTGATGTCTTCCGGCGGGCCGGTACCCGGACCCTGGGCGAGCCACCGTTGACCGCCGCGGACGTCACGGACCCGCTCGACCAGGAGTTGCTGTTGACCTGGTGGGCGGAGGCGGCCCGGATCGACCCCGGCGTCACCGGTCCGGCCGCCACCACCCGCCTGCGTACCCCGTTCGTGATCCAACGGGCGCTCGACGCGTTGAGCCACTCACGGTTCTTCACCGGCCTCGCCGATCACCTGCTCGTCGGTGCGTTGCGACAGGTCCGCCGCTATCTGACCGAGGACGACCTCCGGCAACGGATCCGCCGGCGCGTACGCGACGCGCTGACTGAGGACACCCGGCTGGTGGTGGCCCACTCGCTCGGTTCTGTGGTGGCGTACGAGGCGCTCCACGCGGCCACCACCACCCACCCCCCAGCACTGATCACTCTCGGCTCACCTCTTGGCATCCGCGGGATGATCTTCGATCGGTTGGTGCCAGCGCCGCAGGCGGGGGCCGGTCAGTGGCCAGGTCAGGTCAGGAGCTGGACCAACATCGCCGATCGAGGGGATGTCGTCGCGCTGGTGAAGGCCCTGGCCCCGGTCTTCCGAGGCGGAGCGCTGACAGATGTGGCCGTACACAACGGGGTCAAGGCCCACGATGCTCGCCCTTACCTGACAGCCCGGGAAACCGGCGCTGCCGTGCGGGCAGCGCTCGAACCCCTGCCCTGAGTTGGGCGCGCCAAGCACCTCAAGGTCGCCAAACAAGGCACCGTGATCGGAGGGATTGACCGTTGCTGCCTGAGACACTGACGAAGCCAGGCGCGTACGAGGTCGTATCGACGTGGGAACTTGTCGATCTGGTGCGCAAAGAGTTGTCTTCCAGCTCGATGCGGTCGGAAGCCGACGTCCGACCGGTGCCTGAGCTGCTGCCCCTGACGCGGCGGGACGGTGTCCGGCCCATCGAGGTCCTGCTCGCCCTCGGCAAGACCACCAGCGCCCTGCCCGGTCTCGCGACCGCCGGAGCTGCCGGCATGGCCGGCTTGACGGCGCTGCGAAGCGCGAGTCGTTGGGCGATCCTTCGATACCTCTGGGCCTTCTCCGATGGGCGACCAGACCTGTGTCTGTCTGATCTGACCGAGCAGGTGAGGTTCCACCAACGAACCATCCTCTCCGAACAATTCGGAATCGCTATCGCCGCCGATGTCGTCGAACAGTTGATCCTCCGCGAGCCGGCATCGGTCATCGACGCGGACGCCGTCGCCTACGACCCCGTTCTGGGAATCTCGATGAGTGGCTTGCGGTCACACAAGCCGGACTACTTCTGGTACTGCCACGAAGGTGAGCAGTTGTCGCAGGTCGTCGTGGTCGAAGCGAAAGGTACGACGTCTGGCACCCGCAGGACCATCTCGCAGTTGGCCAGGGGAGTGGAGCAGGTGCTCGTCCCGAGTCGGATTCCCGGGGTTCCCACGCGCCGAATCGTGGTGGGCGCGGGATTCCGGGGTCGCCGCATCTGCGCCTACGCGGTTGAGGTCGGCGAGCCGGACGTCGCCTTGCGCCAGGATGCCGTGGCTGTCATTCGGAAGAGAGAGGCGTCGACGCCCGGACGGCGGCATCGCACCTTCACCGAGGACGACGAGGGTTACGGGGTTGAGGACGAAGCGGCCTACTTCGCTACGGTGGACTCGGCGGATGCGGCCCGAGAGGTTCTGATCGAGGACCAGGTGAGGCTGCACACCTTCGCCGGGCAGTCGGTGACGAGAGAGACGATCCTCGCCGATTCCCAGTCGGCCCGCGCGAGGATCGAGACGCTCGAGCCGGTGTACGCGGAGGGTGCGACGTTCAGGTGCGAAAGCACCCGGGTCGCACTTGGTCAGCGGATGCTCCAGGTACGCACGGGCGTCGCCGACGAACTGCTGGTGCCGCTCGACGAGTTTGCTGGCCGGGACCTGAGCGCGCGTCGTGAGCACCACCGCCGTGGGCGTGACGGAGCTGGCTACCGTCTCGTGCATGCCGAGACCGCCGACGGTCAAGGGCTCGACGTGGTGACATCACCCGACGGATGCATGCTGTCGGTCTCGCTGGAGTGACCGCCTCCCGGGTCACCGGTCGTGGCCCACGCCGCCCTATCCAGTGAGCGGTAGTGCCTCCCAAAGACTGACTACCCCGCTGGTTGAAGACGGCGCGGGGAGGAGTTTGGTGACACCCTGCCGACCGCCTCGTCCTGGTCGTCTCCACCACGCCGCCTGGCCCGCTAGCGTCACCCGCGTGGCCGCCACCCCAGGTGCGAGTACCGATTCGCGCCACTGGCGGAAGGTCGTTCTGACGCCTTCCTCGCTGGCGGGTGGGTAGAGGCCCGCAGTCTGCGCCTTGGCCACCTTGATCATGGCGTCGACGACGTCCGGACTCGCTCCGGACGACGCGTACGGGGCGCGGTAGTCGGCTACCCACCGAGAAGCTCGACCTCGTCGGGCTGGCGGTCCACGGCCCGCGCAACGCGGTGGACAGGGTGCTGAGGGGCGCCGAGATGCACCCCCGACCGATGGTCGCCGATGAAGGGGTCAGGCACTAGATCGTGCGACGCCGTACCCGCCACACCACCACACCGATCAGGACCGCCGCGACCGCGACGAACAGCGCGGCCTCGATGAGCTGGAACGTCCAGAACCGGTCCGCCGGGTGGTAGACCCCGAACTGCTGGATGCCCCGCGCGTGCAGGAACTGGTTGAGGTTGGTGCCGGCCTGGTTGGCGGCGTCCTCCAGTTCGTGGTACTCGGTCGAGCTGAGCCTGCGCCCGGTGGCGTCCGCGTAGCCGCGTTCGACCACCCAGTCGGCGAAGTCGGGCGCGGCCCGTTGCCCCGCGTTGGAGCCGCCGACGGGGACCGGCGCCATGGTGGTGAGCGGGGTGGCGTACGCGGGACGGGCCAGCAGCGCCACCGTCATCCGGGCGGCGAGGAACGCCCCGAGCGCGACGCCGAACGCGGGCAGGCTGCGCCGCAGGATCGCCCCGGCGGCGGTGGCGACGCCGAACGCGAACAGCGCGTACGCCACCGGAACAAGCCCCTCCAGGTCGAAGGCGTCGTACTGGAACCGCCCTTCCCACGCGTCGAACGGCTGACGGAACCAGGTGAGCACCGCCGTGAACATCCCGGTGAGGGTGACGGTGACGCCGGCCAGCGCCACGAGCTTGGCCGCCAGCCAGCGCATCCGCGGCACGGCCTGCGTCCAGGCCAGCTGCCAGGTGCCGTCCTCCAGCTCACGCGCGAGCAGCGGCGCGCCGAGGAACGCGCCGATCACGACGGGGACCAGATAGAAGGCCGCCAGGAGATTCTCGACGTTGCCGTACCCCTCGTCGAGCCGGCGGAAGGACGCCGCGCAGGCCTCGTTGACACCGGCGTCTCCCGCACACCGGGCGGGACCGCCGGGGAACAGGTCGTGGGCCTGGGTCCCGAGCACGAACAGGACGATGGCGAACAGGCCGACGAGCAGACCCAGGACGCAGACCTCGGTCCGGTGCTGGCGCCAGATCAACCACGTCATGCCGCCACCTCCGACGGGACCGGGGCGACCGGCTCGGACGGCCGGCGCAGGTACGCCAGCACCAGGTCCTCCAACGCGACCGGCTGGGCCTGCCACCCGGGTGCGACCGGTATCCCGCCGTCGCGTACCAGCAGGGTCGTGTGCCGGTCGCTGTGGACCGCCTCCACGACGGTGCGGGCCCGGTCGAGGTCGGTGGCCGTGCGCGGGCCGACGAGCAGCCGGTGTTCGGCGAGGAGGGTGTCGATGTCGCCGGTGAGCGTGACCCGACCCTGGTTGAGCACGACCAGGTGGTCGCAGACCCGCTCCAGCTCGTGCACGACGTGGGAGGAGAACAGGACGGTCACCCCGCCTTCGGCCACCGCGCCCATGAGGACTTGGAGAAACTCGTGCCGGGCCAGCGGGTCGAGGCTGGCCACCGGCTCGTCGAGGACGAGCAGGTCCGGCCGCTTCGCCAGGGCCAGCGCCAACGCGACCTGGGCCTGCTGCCCGCCGGAGAGGGTGCCGGCCCGGCGGTCGAGCGGGATCCCCAGCTTCGCCAGCCGGCGCTCGGCCAGCCCCTGGTCGAACCGCAGGTTGCAGGCCCGGCCGAAGCGGAGCATCTCGGCGACGGTGAAGCGCTTGTACAGCGGGTGGTCCTGGGCCAGGAACCCGACCCGGGACAGGGTCTGCGGGGTGCTGGCGGTGACGTCGTGGCCGAGGACCTCCACCGTGCCGGTGGTCGGTGCCAGCAACCCGACGGCCAGGCGCAGCAGCGTGGTCTTGCCCGCGCCGTTCGGCCCGACCAGGGCGATCACGCCGCCCGCTGGCAGGGTCAGGGTGCAGTCGCGCAGCGCCCAGCCCTTGCGGTACCGCTTGCTCACACCCTCGGTGCGCAGTGCGAACTCCGTCGCCGTCACGCCACGTCCTCATTCCTGGTCTGCTGGTGGACGGACGTGAAGAGCGCGTCGACCGCCTGCTCGTCGAGGCCGGCCGCGTAGGCGCGGCGCAGCCAGGTCGCCAGGCCGCGTCGCAGTGACGTGTACGTCGATGCCGACATCACGGCCGACTGCTGGGCATTGACGAACGTGCCCTGGCCGGGCCGGCCGGTGACCAGGTCCTCCTGCTCCATCTGCCGGTACGCCTTGGCGACGGTGTTCGGATTGATCGCCAGGTCCTCGACCACCTCGCGGATGAGCGGGAGGCGATCACCGGGTTGCAGGAAGCCCAGCAGCACCGCCTGGCGGACCTGCTGGACGAGTTGCAGGTACGGCGGCACGCCGGAGTGGGTGTCGAGCCGGAAGACGAACACGGTAGCCCCTTACTGCTTTACTAGGAACATAGTAAAGCAGTGGGTCGGGCTACGTACGACAGCGACCCTCTACGGTGAGGTGATGTCCGAGCAGTGGTCCCTGACGACGGCGCCTTCATCGAG
Organism: Micromonospora sp. CA-246542; assembly: GCF_050942905.1. NCBI lineage: Bacteria > Bacillati > Actinomycetota > Actinomycetes > Micromonosporales > Micromonosporaceae > Micromonospora > Micromonospora sp. CA-246542. The sequence continues at coordinate 2,839,808 of NZ_CP192040.1, forward strand.
GACCCGGACGGCGTCCGGCCCGGGCATCTCGTTCCTCAAGGTGCCGGAGCCGAAGGTGGTGAAGAACCGTATGCACGTCGACATCCAGGTCGGCGGCGGCCGGCACGAGCCGTCGGTGACGTTCCTCCCGGGCCGGGCCGGGCCGAGCCGGTGCCGGTCCGATGGACGTGCGGCCTCAGTTCCAGCCTCTTCCAGCCCGGGTCCACGCCTCCTGGTCCACCGGCCGAGGACCCTGTTGCAGCCACCTGATGATGCTCTGGGCGTGCTCCTCGGGGGTCCCGGCGGATGACTCCAGGCGGAGGGCCTCGTCGAAGTACGGGAACGCATCGGCCCGCTCGCGAACGAGCGCTTCGTCGAGATCCGTGGCTTGATGACGGTCCCGGAATCGGCTCACGGCCTCGTCGGGCGTCACGAAGAACTCGACGACCCAGAGCGATGCCGAGGAGCCGGCCAACGCTTTCCGGAGACTGGCACGCTGGTCACGCCGAGCGTAGGTGCACTCGAGGACCACCGTCTCTTCCTGATCCACAAACATGCGGGCGAGGAGGTGCGCGGCGTCGTAGGCGCGCAGGCGATCGTCACGATTTCGATCGGATCCAGGGAACAGGAGGTCGAAGAGGGTGTCGACCTGCAGGTGAATCCGACCGTGACCCGAAAAGGACCGCTCGGCGGCCAGAACCGCCCCTGCCGTGGTCTTGCCCGAGCACGGAGGGCCCGAGAGCAAGACGACCCCGTTGCTGGTCATTCCCCTCGCGTTTCATGATCGTGAGGACGCGTCCCAGTCCGAACGGACAAGGTCTGGAAGCGCCCGAAAGTCTATCCACCCGGATCCGCCGCAGTTTGGTCGCCAGCCCTCGTCCAGCGATCGAGCACCGTGAGCAGGGGAACCGAGTCGCCGGTGCCGGCGCCGAACGCCCGGCAGATGTCCTCGGCGTGCCAGGACGTGGTGCCGGTGCCGGTCAGCCGACGGATGGGGCGAGCACCGATGCGCACCACTGGCGGAAGGTCGTCCCCAGGCCCCCGTCGCTGGCGGGTGGGTAGACGCCCGCCGTCTGCGCCTCGGCCATCTCGATCATGGCGTTGACGACGGCCGGACTCGCTCCGGACGACGCGTACCGGGCGCGGTAGTCGGCGAGGGTGGCCTGCTGGTAGGCGACCGGCCGGCCCAGGGTCTCGGAGATGATCTGCGCCATCTCGCGCGGGGTGTGGTCGACGGGTTCGCGCACGGGCACGCCCTGGTGGCCGGTCCAGGTGGTGTCGGTGAGCAGGTCGGTGGCCGTGTGGGCGATGTCGGTGGTGGCTACCGCCGCGAGCGGCGCGTCGGGCTCGGCGGTGAGCACGAACATCCCCTGGCTCCTGATGAGGTCGACCTGGTGCAGCAGGTTCTCCATGAAGAACGCCGCCTGAAGCGAACGGTAGGCCGCGCCGCTGGACTCCAGCGTGTCGTCCATCGCCCAGGCCGCCGAGAGCAGCCCGGCCGGCCCGTGGAATCCGCGGCCGAGCGAGGAGACGGCCACGACGCGGGGTACGGCGTGCGCACGTACCGCCTCCGCGATGGGGCGCGCGAAGCCGAGGTAGTGCTCGGTGACGTCCAGGGCGCCGAAGTTCGGTGGTACGAGCACGAAGAGCGCCGTGGCGTCGGTCAGCGCGGTCGTGAGCACGGCGGGGTCGGCGTGGGAGCCGACGATGACGTCGGCGTGCTCGCGAAGGGTCTCGGGCAGGCGGAAGGGATCGCGGGCGATCAGGCGCAGCGGTGCGCCGGCGGCGCGCAGGGACTCGGCGACAGCGGCGCCGATCGTGCCCGTGGGTGTCGTGATGACGATCATGGTTGCCATCGTCGCGCGGGAGATCGCGGGCGAGAAGGACCAGTTCGGGCGGCATTATTATCCTGAGGGTATGAATCCCGTGGAGTCCCGGCCGCTGCGTTACTTCGTGGCCGTCGCCGAGGAGCTCAACTTCAGCCGGGCCGCCGAGCGGCTCGGCATCGCCGCACCGGCCCTGTCGCGCGCGATCTCCGGGCTCGAGGCGGACCTCGGTGTCCGTCTCCTCGACCGCACCACCCGAAGCGTCGCGCTCACCGAGGTGGGCGCGGTGCTTCTCGCCGACGCGCGGGCAGCGCTCGTCGCGCTCGACGCCGCCACCCGACGCGCCCGGCGAGCCGCGGGTGTGCCCGGAGGCAAGCTGGTGGTCGCGGTGAAGGCCGACGTCGAGGGCGGCCTGCTCGAGGACGTGCTCGCGGCGTACCAGGCGGAGCACGCCGCCGTGCCGATCGAGGTCATGTTCACCGGCTGGCGCGAGCAGCCGGCCCTGCTGCGCGCGGGCGAGGCCGACGTGGCGATCGTCATCGAGCCGTTCGACGCCGACGCTCTGGACGTCGAGCCGCTGCTGTGCGAGTCGCAGGTGCTGGCGCTACCGGCCGGGCATCCGCTCGCCGCACCGCCCCGGCTGCGGATGGCCGACATCGAGGCCGGGCATCAACGGACTGTTCCCGGCGCCCACGTCTACGTACGACGCGGCGAGCAGGCGCCGCCGTTCGGCGACATGGTGCAGATGCTGCGCCAGATCGAACTCGGGCGGATGCTCGCCCTGCTGCCGGTCTCGCTCGCCGAGCGCAACGCCCGGCCGCAGCTCACCTGGCGGCCGGTCGACGACGCGCCGGAGGCCGCCTTCTCGGTGGCGTGGCCGCAGAACTCGCACTCGCTCGCGGTCGCCGCGTTCGTCCGGGTCGCCACGGCGATCTCGTCCCGCCACGGGACCGGCCGGATGGCGGACGCCGCGGAGACCGCCTGAGCACCCGTCCGGTCAACCACCGTGACGACACTAGCGACGGCGGCGGGCGTCGGCCTCGGCGTCGAGCAGGCTGTTGAGGGTCAGCGCCGTGTTGATCAGCGACAGGTGGCTGAAGGCCTGCGGGTAGTTGCCGATCTGCTCACCGGTCGCGGCGATCTCCTCGGCGTAGAGGCCGAGGTGGTTGCTGAAGGTGAACATCTTCTCGAACGTGAGTCGGGCGTCGTCGAGGCGGCCGGACCGGGCCAGCGCCTCGACGTACCAGAAGGTGCACATGTTGAAGGTGCCCTCGTGGCCCGGCAGTCCGTCGGGGGAGTGGACCGGGTCGTACCGATGGACGAGGCTGTCGGAGACGAGTTCGCGTTCGATCGCGTTCAGGGTGGACAGCCACAGCGGGTCGCTCGGCGTGACGAATCCGACCGCCGGCATGGCCAGCAGCGCGGCGTCGAGCACGTTCTCGTCGTACGCCTGCACGAAACTGCCGCGTTCCGGGTGGTACCCGCGGGCCATGACCTGGTTGTAGATGCGGTTGCGCTGTTCGGTCCAGCAGGTCAGGTCACCGGGGCGGCCGGTGCGGTTGGCCAGGCGGATGGCCCGATCCAGCGCCACCCAGGACATCACCCGCCCGAACGTGTAGTTACGGGGGTGGTGCCGGCTCTCCCAGATACCGGCGTCGCGCTGGTCCCAGTTGTGACAGAGCCAGTCGACGAGCCGGACGGTGCTCTTCCACACCTGGTGTGAGACCCGGATGCCCTGCTCGTCGGCGAGGTGCATGGCGTAGAGCGCCTCGCCGTGGATGTCGAGCTGGAGCTGGTCGGCGGCGCCGTTGCCGATGCGCACCGGCCGGGAGCCGCGGTAGCCCTCCAGGTGGTCGAGCACCTCCTCGTGCAGGTCGGAGGAGCCGTCCACCCGGTACATGATCTTCAGTGGGTCCTGGTGCTCGCTGGCCGTGCGGATGCGCTCGTCCAGCCAGTCCATGTAGCGGCTGACTTCCTCGGTGAAGCCGAGGCCGAGCAGCGCGTGCACCGAGAACGACGTGTCGCGTACCCAGGTGTAGCGATAGTCCCAGTTGCGGCTGCCGCCGACCAGCTCGGGCAGCGCGGCGGTGGGCGCGGCGATCATCGCGCCGGTCGGCGCGTACGTCATGAGTTTCAGCGTGATGGCGGAGCGCTCGACCATCTCCCGCCAGCGGCCGGTGTAGCTGGAGCGTTCCAGCCAGCGCCGCCAGTAGTCCCGCGTCCACTCGAACATGCCCTGGATCTCCTCCGGCGGGAAGATCCGCGGTTCGGTGCCGCCCGTCTCCAGGACCACGCCGCCGACGTCGCCCTCGTTCAGGGTGCCGTACGCGACGAGGTCGCCGCCCTCGAGGCGGACGTCGCCGTGTTCGCGGATCAGCCGCCGGATGGGGTCGACGGGGTTGAACGTCAGTGTCGCGGACCGGCTGCGAAAGACGTAGCCGTTGGGGTGGGGCTCCAGTTGGTGCTCCTCCCGGGCGAAGTCGAAGCGGGGTCGGCACTCCACCCGGAAGCGCATGCTGCCGCGGACCATGGTGACGATGCGGACCAGCCGGTGCGCGTCGGTGGCCCGCTCACCGGTGACCGGCATGAAGTCCATGACCTCGGCCACCCCGTCGGCGCTGATGAACCGGGTGATCAGGATGGGGGTGCCGGGGAGGTAGAGCTGTTTGGTCACGTACCGCACGTCGTGCGGCGCGATCCGGAAGTAGCCGCCCTTGTCCTTGTCGAGCAGCGCGGCGAAGATGCTCGGCGAGTCGAAGCGCGGCGCGCAGAACCAGTCGACGGTGCCGTCGCACGTAACCAGCGCGGCGGTCTGCAGGTCGCCAATGAGTCCGTGATCTTCGATCGCCGGATAGCTGTCCACGTCTCTCCCCGGTTCGGCCGCGTCCTGCGCATCGAACTTAAGGGGGATTTGTCAAAGTTAGGGGATATTCACGTTGAACCACCCTGTCGCGTACCCCCGACGGCACATCCCCCTCGGTGGGCCGCTCGTTGGTGCGACGAGGGCGGACGGAGGGGGTCGATGTCGGGGAAACGCGGTGCGGACCTCCTGCGTCCTCCGGACAGCGCTGGCCGCGCCACGTTCCTGGAGCTCTTCTTCGACCTCGCCTTCGTGGTGGCGCTCACGCGGGTCTCGCAGCGCTTCGTCGAGCTGGACGGCGACGCGGGGTGGGAACTCGTCAACGGGCTCGGTCGTACCCTGCTGCTGTTCCTGGCGCTCTGGCTGGTCTGGTCGCACACCACCTGGATCACCAGCCGCTACGAGCCGGAGAGCGCGATCATCCAGGCCGTCGTGGTCGGCACCATGTTCGCCGGCCTGGTCATGGCGGTCACGCTGCCACGGGCCATGGAGGAGCGGGCGTTCCCGTTCGCGGTCGCGTACCTGCTGGTGATGGTGGTCCGGCCGCTGGTGATCGCGGCCGCGCTGCGCGGCCATCCGCGGCGGCTGGTCGCGTTCCGGCTCTCCGCGTGGGCCGCGCTGAGTGCGCCGATCTGGCTGGTCGGCGCGCTCGGCCCGGAGCGACTGCGCCTGCCGCTGTGGGCCATCGCCGTCGGCGTCGACTACCTCGCCTGGTTCCTGGGGTGGCCGCTGCCGCGCCTGGGCGCCGCGGCGGTGTCGCACTGGCGGATCGCCGGTACGCATCTCGCCGACCGCTACCAGCAGATGTTCCTCATCGCGCTCGGCGAGTCGATCCTGGTGATCGGCGTGGTGTTCAGCGGCCAGGACTACTCCGCGGGTCGAGCGGCCGCCTTCACGGTCGCGTTCGTCACCAGCGCGCTGATCTGGCGGATCTACTTCCACCGCGCCGGTCTGCTGCTGACCGAGGCGCTGGGTGGGGCGGGCCAGCCCGCTCGCCTCGGTACGGCGTTGGAGCGGACGCACCTGCTCATCCTGCTCAGCGTGCTCCTCACCTCGGTCAGCTATGAACTGGTGATCGACGACCCGTTCGGCGCGCCCCGGCCGATGTGGCTGCTGTTCGTGGTGGGCGGGCCGGCGCTCTTCCTCGTCGCGCGGTTGCGGCTGGAGTACGAGGTGTTCGGCCGGATCTCCCGATCACGGCTGATCGGACTCGTGATCCTGCTGCTGGGCACGCCGCTGTTGATCCGGTGGCCGCCGATGGTCGGCCTGTGTGCGGTGGCCGGGGTGCTGGCCCTGGTCGCGGTCCTCGACGCACTCGGCAGCCGCCGGTCCGCGCCGCAGGTGACCACCCGGTCGGGCGGGCGGGAGACGCCCGGCGGCCGCGACTTCGAGGCGTGACGGTAAGCCTCGACCGTGCCGCGAAGACGGCGCGGGGGTGGGCGACGCGGGGGCGGGCGGTCGAGCCGACCGCCCGCCCCGGTGTCGTCAGCTGAAGGTGAAGGTCACGTCGTCGACGTCGAAGGCCGTGACGCCGTTGCCGGCCGTCTCGCTGCTCAGGAAACTCGCCGTCGCGGTGCGCTCGACCGCCGCCGTCCCGCTCGACATGCCGTACTCCCGCCACTGCGCCCCGCCGTCGAAGGCCAGCGAGAACCTCGTCTTCGGAGGAATGCCGGTGACCGCCAGCCCGACGTTCAGGTAGTCACCGCGGGTGGTTTCCGTCGTGATGGTGCGGACCCAGAAACGGACCGTCAGGTTGCAGTTGGCCGGCACGGTGACGGTCGTGCGCAGCAGGTCGCTACGCGTCACGTCCAGGCCGGCGAAGGTGGCGTACGCGTGACCGGTGTGCGCCGGCCGGGTCTCGTCGCCGAGCACGACCATGCGCGGGCCGGCCGTCCAGCCGTCGGCGCCGCGCTCGAACGACGGGTTGGGGTGAACCTGCCCGGCACAGGGCGCGGCGGGTGCCGGTGGTGCGTCGGATGCGCCTCGGGCGGCGGATGCGCCGCCTGTGACCAGGAGCAGCAGGGCTGCGGCGGTGGTGGCGATTGCCTTCATCGGTCCTCCTCGAATCATAGAAGGTTGCCGATATCTGACCATCCGTTACGGTGGCCGCCACGTCAAGCCGTTCCCGAGCCTGGCGGCCTCGGCGCCGACCCGCCGCTGATCAGTGCAGGCCGAGCTGGCTGATCTCGTACCCCTGGGGGTAGGTCCGAGCCCTGATGCCGTCGGCGAAGAGCGGCGTGGCCCGGGGCGCCCCGAACCACCGCTGCCACCGCGCGCGCGTCCGCAACGCGAGGCGCAGCCCGGCCCGGACCGGCCACGGCGGTGTCTCGACCAGAGTCGCGCGCCGCAGCGGCTCGTCGTACATGGCACTGACCAGCGCGTTCCCCAGTGGCGCGAGCGGGCGGGGGAGGCGGGCGAGCATCAGCATCCGGGTGGCCCGCTCGATGGCCGCCGCGTCGTCGTTGGGCAGCAGGTGGGCGGCGTCGTGGGCGTCGAACCAGGTCTCGAACTCCTCGAACGACCCGGGGATGTCGGTGATGCCCATCCGGCGGCCGAGCTCCCGGTAGAACAGGTAGGTGGCCTGCCGCTCGTGGCAGCAGGGCGGACGCCAGCCGTAGGTGCGCAGCCACCGGATCGGAATCACCACGAGGCAGCCCAGGACGTAGCGGAAGTCGTCGTTGCCGATGCCGTACGGGCGGTGGATCTGGTTGACCCGCCGGAGCGCGTCCCGGCCCCGGGGCTGGTCGAAGCCGTTGAGGACCATCTCGTACATCAGCAGGCCGGTGTCGTCGATGCGCTTCTGGGTGCGCTCGGTCAGCTCGCCGGTGGTGGTGTGTACGGCGGCGATGGCCGGCACCGAGAAGGACCTGTTGAACGCCAGGTTGAGGCCCAGCTTCAGGTCCCACGGGAACTCGTATCGCAGCATCGTCTGATAGATGTCCAGGTAGTCGCGCTGCGGGTCCAGCGTGCGGATCCGCTCCAGGTTGTCGTAGCGACCCCTCATCGGCGTGCGTCTCCTACCGTCGGGCGCGGGGTGGCGGCGTCGAGCGTCCGGGCCACCACGGGTGATCGGGCGTAGGCGTCGGTGACGAGCGTCAGCCACGCCACCTCGCCGGCGTAGCCACCGTCCGGCCGGTGCAGCTCGTCGGCGGGTTGCGGGGCCGCGGCCAGCTGGCCGGCCCGATGCCGCCGCAGCGCGCAGGCCAGGTGGGCGGCCTCGATCGCCGCCTGCCGGTCGGTGGCGCCGAGGCCGGACCGTTCGGCGAACCGCTCGGCCAGGGCGGTCACCCCGCTATCGGTGTACGGGCGCAGCGCCAGGCGGCCGTCGCGGATCTCGGCAACCCGGCGGGTGAGCGCGTAGTCGCTGTCGCGCAGGGCCGCGAACCGGCGGCGCAGGGTGGGGTCGAGTTCCAGCTCGGGAAGGGCCGCGACGAGGTCCCGCCAGAGCGGTTCGAGCCGCCGGTAGGAGTGGAAGTCCTCCCATCGTTGGCCGATCTTGAGGGTGGGACCCCACGCCGGCATGGTGAGGCCGATCGTGATGAGCAACGCGCCGATGGTCACCAGCACCGCCGCGATCTGCCGCTCGCCGGTCGGCCGGTAGCCGGCCCAGTAGGCGACGAGGTAGACGATCTTGTTGGTGCTGTAGAGCAGCGCGACGGCGGCGCCCACGGCCGTGATGCGCAGGCCGCGGCGCAGCCAGGGGCGTCCGCAGATCTTCGCGAAGCCCCAGCACAGCCGGGTGATGTCGAAGCAGTAGGCGAAGAATCCGAGAAGCAGGAAGATCAACAGGTAGGCGGTGACGACCGGGTCGGTCGCGTACTCGACGGTCAGGCGCACCGGCTCGTCGTACGTGAGGGTGACGGCGAACAGGCCGAACATGACGAGGAACGCGCACGCGGTGACCCAGACCCACCGGCGGGCGCGGACGGCGGCCGTCGCCGGGGGCAGCGCGAAGTGCAGCAGCATGATCTCGGCGTTCGCCGAGATGGTCAGGGCGCCGGCGTGCGCCATCACCTTGGCGAGGTTGGGCAGGCCCGACACCTCGTCGATCGCGCTCGCGACGGGCGGGATGGCGACCGTGATCCCGGCGGCGAACGCACCGAGGCCCGCGCAGATCGCGCGGCGGGCCCGGCTCGGATGCCGGCGCTGCAACCGCACCATGTACACGAACGCGACCCAGCCGGATGCCGCGCACACGGTGTAGAGGACGGTGTCCATTCCCGCGCTACCAGTGGGGGTGTTCGAGGGAGTGCCGCAGCCGGCCGTACAACTCGGCGTCCTTCCCGTCGACAGGTGCCTCGTCCGCCGCGCCGCGCCCGCTGCGGACCCGCCGCAGCAGCAGCGAGCCGATCATCTCGGCCTCGCGCTCCTCGGCCGCGGCGTAGCTGCTGCGGCCGAGACTGCGCCGCACGAGTTGCGGGTCGAGGTCGGGCAGCAGCAGCCGGGACGCGTCCGCGTCCAACACCTCGGTCGCCTGGTGCCCGGCGAGCAGGTGACCCAGCTCGTGGCCGATGATCAGCAGTTGGTGCAGCGGCGAGGTGTCCTGCTCGTAGAAGATCGCGTCGAAGTCGTTCGTCGGCACGCACATCCCGCACACCGTCTGCGCCGGCAGCGCGATCGGCACCAGGTGGATGGGCCGGCCGCGCCGCTCACCGAGGATGTCGCACAGCCTCCGGACGTCGAAGGGGTCCGGCATCTCCAGCTCGTCGACGATGCGTTCGCAGCGTCGGCGTAGACGATGCAACCTCACGTCGGTGTTCCCCCACTCGTCGGTGTGCTCCCACCGCAGGATCTGCACGGCCACCCGCTACCGACGATCGTCGGACGCGGTCGTGCCGGTGCCCTCTGCCACGGCCCGTAGCCGGGCCACCATCTGTTCGATGAGCCGCGTGTCGGTCGCGGAGAGGCCGTTGTCGGCGAGCACCTGCCGCAGCGCCACCCGCTTGACGTCCATCCGCCGAAGTTCGCTGAGCAACGTGATCTGGTCCTGGATACGTCGTGCCGCCGCGTCGTCGACAAAGTAGCCCGAGTTGACGCCGAAGGCGGCGGCCAGGGCGCGTACGTGCGAGGTGCGGGGATCGCTCGCCACGCCACGACGCAGCTCGCCGATGTAGGCGGCGCTGATCGTCACGCCCGTCTCGGCCGCCGCTTCGTTGATCTTGTCGGCGATCTCCCGATTGGTGTACCTGCGACCGGGCTCGTCGGCGTCGCCGAGCTCGTCAGGCGTGGGACGGATCTTGTCGAACAGGTACTCCAGCCGTGCTGCCAACGTGTCGAGGGGCGGCAACTCCCGCTCCGCGCGCCGACCGTCCACCATGCTCTTCACCCTCCGGCGACCTGAACGACAGTGTCGCAGATGTGCCCCGCCGCGAAACAGGCGTTGACACGCGCACGGAACGTGAGCGTAAGCTCGCTCCTGTTCGGAGCAACACCCGTTGAGCGTGAACCCGTTGTGCTCAACGCTTGTTGCGCGACGGGTCCGATCGGGCCGGTCCGGGCCGAACCTGGGGGGGTAAGCGGGGAGGAATCCGCTCCGCGAGGAGCACAACGGGGGATTCCTCCCACGGCCCACCCGGGTCGTGCGGTCCTTGTCGTCGGCCCGGCACCACCTACCTCAGTACGGGTAGCCCGGAACGTTGAGCCGGACGCTGTAGAGGCCGGAGTCGTTCCGTGGACCCGAGGTGATGAACAGGGTCTGCCGGTCGGAGCCGCCGAAGGCGACGTTGGTCGTGCCGGTGAAGCCGGACCGGATCGTGCCCAACTGGACGCCCGTGGGGGAGTAGACGTGGACGAGGGAGTCCCCGCCCGAGGTCCAGTACACGTTGCCGGCGCAGTCGATCGTGCCGCCGTCCGGGCCTCCGATGTAGTTCACGAAGACGCTCCGCGCGCCGGTGCTGCCATCGGGCTGGACGGCGTACTTGTAGATCTTGTTCTCGGAGTAGGCGCCCACGTAGAGCGTGCTCCCGTCCGGTGAGAGCGAGATGCCGTTGGGCTGACGCAACTGGTCGTCCACCAGCGACACCTGCCCGTTGACGACGCGGAAGACGCTGGTGCGCCCGTTCATCTGGTCCGGGCGGTTGCCGCGCTGGAAGTTGGGGTCGGTGAAGTAGGTGACACCGTCCGAGCGGACCGCGACGTCGTTCGGTGAGTTGAAGGCCCGACCCTGGTAGTTCGCCGCGACGGTGCTGCGGGCCCGGTCACTCAGCCGGTACGCGGACACGTTGCGCTGGTCGTGGGTGGCCGCCACGAGCTGCTGGCCGTCGGCGCTGAGCGCGATGCCGTTGCTACCGGCGTTGGAGATGAACGTGTCGAACGTCGACGGCGGCGTGAACCTGCGGATCGTGGACGGCTGCACGTTGTACGGCCCGGTGCCGGCCGCCATGTCGGAGAAGAGCAGGTAGCCGCCGTCGGCGACCCAGACGGGCCCTTCGAGGAACGAGAACCCGCCCTGGATACGGGGCGCCGTCACGGAGCTGGCCGGCAGTGGCGAGCCGTAGCTGGCCCCCGTCGGGCAGGCGCCGGGCGGCGTGCCGGGCGGGCCGGCGAGCCGGGCGTACGCGCCGGCCTGGGCGGTCGCCGCCGGTCGGGCGGCGGCGGGAACGGGTGCCGCGCTGACCGCGAGGCAGAGCCCGGCCAGGATGGCGATGGTGGGACGCCGGTTCATCGGTGCTCCAATCGGCGTCGACGGGTCGCGCGGACCGGCCGACGGTGTCGGGGGCGCGTGCGGGCGCGGTGCGGCCCGCCCGCCTGGGCTATTCCAGGTGGAAGGTGGCGGAGCTTCGCTCGGCGCTCGTGCCGACCGCCTCCAGGTAGAGCAGACCGTCGCGGTGGCGCACGTAGCGGCCCGGGTAGTTCTGTGACTCCAGCGAGAGTCCGGCGCTGTCGGCCAGGCCGGCCCGGCGCTGGAAACTCGCGTCGCTGGCGAAGATCGACGACCCGTCGTACGGCGCGATGGACAGGGCGAATCCGTAGTGGCGCAGGTAGTAGCCCGGGAAGTTGGTCGACTCCAACGACACGCTCCCGCCGCCGGCCAGGCCGTTCACGATGCGGAACTGGGAGTCGGCCAGGTTGGTCACGTTCGGCTCGACCCGTGCCCGGTAGTCGTAGTGCCGGACGTAGCTGGTCGCCAGGTCGTGTGACCGCAGCCGGACCGGGGTTGCCCCGTCGGGGACGGGGATGCCGAAGTTGGGGGTGCCGTCGGCGTTCCAGTACAGCTTCTGGATGCGGGTCCGCCGGTTCGGATCGTTGAGGGGATCGCCGCTGATGTCGCGGTAGTTCCGGTCGTGGTAGACCAGGATGTCGCTCTGCCCGTCCTCGGAGACGGTGAACGAGTTGTGGCCGGGGCCGTACTGGCCGGTGGCCGCGCTGGTGGCGAAGACCGGGTTGGGGCTCTTGCTCCAGGAGGCCGCGTCGAGCAGGTTCGCGGTGGTGGAGGCGCTGAGCATCCCGAGGCAGTAGTTGGCATCGGTGGCGCTGGCCGAGTAGGTCAGGAAGAGGCGGCCGTTGCGCTGGATGACCGCCGGTCCCTCGGCGACCCGGTACCCGCGGGTCTCCCAGGCGTACGTCGGCACGACGAGCCGGGTCACGGTGCCCGTGATCTGCCACGGGTTGGCGCCCATCCGGGCGAGGTAGACGTTCGAGTTGGTGGAGATGCCCGGCTCCTGCTGCGCCCAGGTCAGGTAGCGCACCCCGTTGGCCACGAAGGTCGAGGCGTCCAGGCTGAAGGTGTCCCAGGGCGTCGTGATGCGGCCGCGTTCGGTCCACCCTCCGCTGGGCGGGTTCGCGTTGGCGGTCTCCAGCACGTACATCCGGATGCGCCACACGTCGTCGGTCCGGCCGGCGGCGAAGTAGACGTACCAGCGGTTGTTGATGAAGTGGATCTCCGGGGCCCAGATGTGCGCGCCCATCTCGCCGCTGGTGTGCCGGCTCCAGATCGTGGTCTCCGCCGCCGTCGCCAGCCCCTGCAGCGTGGTCGCGCGGCGCAGGACGATCCGGTCGTACTGCGGCACGGTCGCGGTCAGGTAGTAGTAGCCGTCGGTGTGCCGGAAGATGTGCGGGTCGGCCCGCTGGTTGACCAGCGGGTTGGTGTAGTTCACGGCGGGCGCGGCCTGCGCGGGCCGCGCCACGGGCAGCCCGGCCGACACGGCGAGCACCACCAGCATCGCGGCCAGGACCGACCGTCGGTGACGGCGGGGGACGCCCGGACCGGAGGTCCTCCGGTCGAGTGGCAGCGGCATCTGTCCTCCGTGAGCTGTGGGTGCCGCGCTGGTCGACGCGGCCCCGGCGGCCTACCTGCGGCACGTCGAGGGCGCGAACGCCCGTGGGCAGGAACGTGTGACGGGAGTGTTGCGCCCAGGTAACGGCCTCAGTGTTGGCGCTAACATCGAAGAGTGTCAAGGTCTTCCGGTAGTTCCCGGGACACCGCGCAGCACCGACCACCACCCGCGACAGCGGGTGACGCGGTCGGTGGGAACGGAGGTTTCACCATTGCCTGGCGGGTACTCAGGCGCACCGGCACGGCCGGGGCGGGAACAGTGTCACCGAGTGAGGGAGCGCCTGTCATGCCCGATGCGGAGCCCACCGTCGTCCTGGTGCACGGCGCGTTCGCCGAGTCGTCGAGCTGGAACGGCGTGATCGAGCGGCTGGGTGCCGCGTACAACGTCGTGGCCGCCGCCAACCCGCTGCGTGCCGTGGCGGGCGACGCCGCGTACGTGCGGGACGTGGTCCGGGGGATCGGCGGGCCGGTCGTGCTCGTCGGCCACTCGTACGGCGGCATGGTGATCACGCAGGCCGCCGCGGGCGACACGTCCGTGCGAGCCCTCGTGTACGTCAACGCGTTCGCTCCGGACACCGGCGAGTCGGCGTTGTCGCTGTCGGGAAAGTTCCCCGGCAGCACGCTCGCCGACACGCTGGTGCAGTACCCGGTGTCGACCGGCGGCAACGAGGTGGCGATCGGCCAGGACGCGTACCACGCCCAGTTCTGCGCCGACGCGACGGACGACCTCGCCGCGCTGATGGCCCGCACCCAACGGCCGATCACCGAGCAGGCCCTGAGTGACGGGCTCACCGGCGAACCCGCCTGGCGATCCCTGCCGAGCTGGTTCGTGTTCGGCGACGCCGACATGAACATCCCGGTCGCCGTACACCGGTTCATGGCCGAGCGGGCCGCCCCGCGCGGCCAACGCGAGCTGGCGGGCGGTTCGCACGCGATGGCGGCGGCCCCGCAGGCCGCGAGCGAGATCGCCGAGACGATCATCGAGGCGGTCCGGGCCACCTGACCGCGTACGCCGACGGCTCGACGCGAGAGTCGGAACACGCCCGCGTAGCCTTGCGGTCGTGCGGAACTGGGCGCTGCGGCCGGCGCTGATGGCGGACGTCGAGGCGGTGGCCGAGTTGCGGTCCGTGGTGCTGCGGCCGGATCTGGAACGGCTCGGGCGGTACGACGCGCAGCGGGTCCGGCAACGACTGCGGGACGGTTTCTCACCGGCGCACACCTGGCTGATCGAGGTGGGCGGCGCGTTCGCCGGATGCGTGTCCCTGCGACCGGGCGAGGACGCCCATTGGCTGGAGCACTTCTACCTGACGCCACACGTGCAGGGCGGCGGCATCGGCGCGGCCGTGCTGCGCTGGCTCCTCGACCGATGCGACCGCGACGGCATCCGCGTCCGGTTGAACGTGCTGCGTGGCAGCCCGGCCCGGCGGCTGTACGAGCGACACGGGTTCACCCTCGAGACCGAGGACCCGATCGACGTGTTCATGGTGCGCGAGCCGACCCGGGCCGGGCCGGCCGACTGATCACGCGCGACCGGTCGTCTCGCGGTACGCCGCGGCTATCCCGGCCAGGCCGCGTCCCAGTTCCGGGCCGCGTACCCCGGCGTAGCCGAGCACCAGCGCCGGTGGGCGGTCGTCCGGCCGGAGGGCGTAGAAGCGGCCACCGCGGACCAGCACCGAGCGACGCCGGGCCGCGTGCACCACGGCCTCCTCCGCACACCGGGCCGGCAGTAGCAGGTACGCCTGGAGTCCGCCGTTCGCGCCGAGGAGGGTGACGTCGGGCAGGTGCCCGGCGACGAAGTCGCGGACCGCCTGCCGGCGCTTCTGCACGTCCGCGCCGAGTCGGCGCAGGTGCCGGTCGAAGGCGCCGGTGTCGATCAGCCGGGCGAAGGCGAGCTGTTCCAGGCCGGAGCAGCCGATGTCCCAGCTGGCCCGGATCCGCTCGACCGGCGCGGTCAGGTCGGCGGGGATGGCCAGCCAGCCGAGGCGCAGCGCCGGCGTGAGGACCTTGCTGGCGCTGCCGGCGTAGACCACCCGGTCGGGCGCGAGGCTCTGCACCGCCGGCAACCGGTGTGCCGGGGCGACGAGGGCGGCGTCGAAGTCGTCCTCGATGACGTAGCCGTCGACCTCCTTCGCCCAGGCCACGAGCTGTGCCCGGCGTCGTGCGGTGAGCGTGACCCCGGTCGGGAACTGGCTGGCCGGGGTGACCAGCACGGCCCGGACGCCGCTCGCGGCCAGCGCGTCCACCCGGATGCCGTCGGAGTCCACGGGGATGCCCACCGGACGCAGGCCGGCCTCGGCGACGAACTCCCACTCGCCCGGGTGCCCCGGATCCTCCACCCCGAGCGTGTCGTGGCCACGGTCGCGCAGCACGCGGCAGAGCAGCGCGAGCCCCTGCGCGAAGCCGGACGTGACCATGAGGCGCTCCGGCCGGGTCCGTACCCCACGCACCCGGCCCAGGTAGCCGGCGAGGGTGTGCCGCACGACCGGCAGCCCGGACGGCGGGGCGTACCCCAGCTCGCGACGGCCGGCCGAGGTGACCACCGCGCTGACCGCCCGGATCCAGTCCTGGCGGGGGAACGTCGAGTCGTGCGGGCTACCGGTACGCAGGTCGCAGACCGCCGGGGCGGGCGTGTGATCGTCCGGGGTGAGCGCCGAGGCGACGTCGGCGCGTGCCGCCGCCGCCACGGAGGTGCCCGAGCCGTGCTGGGAGACGAGGTACCCCTCGGCGCAGAGTTGCTCGTACGCCTCGACGACCACACTGCGGGACACGCCGAGGTCGGCGGCGAGCTGCCGGCTCGACGGCACCCGGGTGCCGGGGCGCAGCGCGCCCTCCTCGATCTGCGTACGGAATGCGTTACGGAGCTGCACTGCGAGCGTTCCACGCGATTGCCCATCTATTGACAGGCTTAGATTAAGGGTCAAGTGGTCCGCTCCGAGATCGTCGAAGTGGTATGGACAGCGTGAGCCGTGCCTGTGGAAAGTGTTGGTCGGGTGCGCAACCGCCCGGTGGCCGGCGAATCAGGGCGTATGTTCCGAGCGTGTCCAATGCGGACGCTCCGCCGCCGGCACCGGGGTGGTCGTGCGAAGTCCTTTCGCCTGGGGGGAAGGGTCCGACCTGCCGCGTCGTCGGCGGGACCAGCGCCAACGGTGGTGCGGAATCGGGCTGTTCAGAGGGGGTTCCGCAAGTGTCTCTATTGTCAACCGAGCGCACCGCGTGGTCGAACCGAGCACATTCGTCGACCGATACACGTACCGCATTGATGGACTCTATTCAGGTGGAAGTGACATCTGTCACACTGCCGTCGATCGATCCGTTGTCGCTCTACACGGCACTCGCCGACAGTCTTTCCCACGACGACCTGTATCTGTTCGAAAGCCTGGACGGTCCTGTTCGGGACCGATATGCCGCAGCCGTCGGCTGGGGTCTTCTCGCCGAGGTGCGACTCATCGCCGACCGCCTCGAGCTGACCGCCGACGGTCGGCTGGGTGACGCCCTGGCCGCCGTGTTCACCGCCGTCCTGGGCGAACCGGGCCGGCGGGCCACCACGGCGCGGGTCTGGCCGGTCGCCGGACCGACCGAGGTGTGGGCCGCCGTCCGGGCGGCACAGCGCGCGTTCGCCGTGCGCACGACCGTCCCCACCGACACCTTCGCCTTCGGGTTCCTCACCACCCTGGCGTACGAGGCCGCGCGGGACATGGACGAACTCGGGACCGAGCGGGTGGTCGACGACGTTCCCCGCTGCACGCTCGCGCTGTTCCGGCACACCGTCTGGTGGGATCTACGCGCCGGCACGGTCCGCCGGCTCGACGCCAACGGCCCGCACCTGCCCCCGGACGACACCGCCCGTCTGCCCGAGCTGCCCGTGCTACCGACCGCCCCGCACCCGCACGTGCCGGACGCCCCGCCGCCGCGTCTGATCCGGGACACCGTCGACGAGGAGACGTTCGCCGCCCGGGTGAAGCAGTGCCTGCGGCACATCGAGGTCGGGAACAGCTACCAGATCCAGATCGGCCACCGGATCGACGTGGAGACGACGCTGACACCGCTGGAGGTCTACCGGCGGCTGCGTCACCGCAACCCGTCGCCATACATGTACCTCACCCCGTGGGCCGGCCGGACCGTCATCGGGGCGAGCCCGGAGCTGTTCCTGCGCATCGAGGACGGCCGGCTCTCGATGCGTCCGATCGCCGGAACGGCCCCCCGCGCCGCCGACCCCGAGACCGACCGACGGCGGGTGGTCGAGCTGACCACGAGCGAGAAGGAACGGGCCGAGCACGTCATGCTCGTCGACCTGTGCCGCAACGACATCGGCCGGGTGTGCGTGCCGGGGACGCTCAGCGTCGACAGCATGTTCGACGTCGAGCCGTTCGCGTACGTGCACCACCTGGTCTCGACCGTCTCGGGCCAGCTCGCCGACGACGCCGACGTGTGGGCGGCGATCTGCGCGACCTTCCCGGCCGGCACCATGACCGGCGCCCCGAAGCTGCGGGCCATGGAGATCATCGACGGTCTGGAGGACGAGCCCCGGGGCGTCTACGCCGGCGCGGTTGGGCTGGTCGACGTCCGTGGCTACGCGGTGCTCGCCCTCTGCATCCGGACCGCCGTGCACGACGGCCGGCACTACCGGACCCAGGCCTCGGCCGGGGTCGTGGCCGACTCCACCCCGGGCGACGAGTGGCGCGAGACGTTGGCCAAGATGAACGCCACCTACTGGGCCCTGACCGGTAGGGAGCTGCTGCCGTGAAGGTCCTGCTCGTCGACGCGTACGACAGCTTCACCCACATCATCGACCAGTACCTGCGGACCCTCGGCGCACGGACCGTGGTGGTCCGCTCCCGGGCGGCGACCACCGACCAACTCGTGGCCCTGCGGCCCGACGCGGTGGTGCTCGGCCCCGGGCCCGGCCACCCCGCCGAGTCCGGGCACGTGGAGCTGGTGCACGCCTTCGCCGGTCGGGTCCCGCTGCTCGGGGTGTGCCTCGGCCACCAGGCGATCGGCCTCGCCTACGGCGGGACGGTCGCGGTCGCCCGGCACCTGATGCACGGCAAGACCAGCGTGGTCACCCACGACGGCCGGGGCGTCTTCGAGGGCACGCCCGCGCCGCTCACCGTCACCCGCTACCACTCGCTGATCGTCGCGGACCCGGTGCCCCCGGCCCTGCGGGTGACCGCCCGGTCGTCCGACGACGGCTACGTGATGGGGGTACGACACCAGACGCTCGCGGTGCAGGGGGTGCAGTTCCACCCGGAGAGCGTGCTCACCGAGGCCGGCCTGCGGTTGTTCGACAACTTCCTGCGCCACGCGTCGACGACCGCGCAACGGCCACCCGGATTGGCCTCACCGGATCACCCCGGATTGGCCACAAGCGGTGGTCGTCCCGCTGGGTACGGTCGGGCGGACAATCGGCCCCGACTCTCACGAGGATCACGATGACCCAGCTCAGCGACGGTGCGGCCACTCTCACCGTCCGCATCGACGACCGGGTGTTGACCGCGGTGCCGGACTACGTGCTCGGCGTGCTCGCCGTAGCGCTGGTCGAGGTCGTACCGGCGCCTCCCGCCGTGTCGGCGTTGCTGACCGCCGCCGAGGACGCGCTGCACGGCGCCGGCCTGGACAAGGCCGGCGTGGCCGACCTGCCGGGCATCGCGGCCTGGCGCGAGGCGTACCGGGCGGTGGGGGTGAACCCGAACCGGTTCCCCTGCGCCGCCGAATCGATCACCCGCCGGGTGGCCAAGGGTGACCGGCTGCCCCGGATCAACGCCCTGGTCGACCTCTGCAACGCCGTCTCGCTCGGCGCGGCGCTGCCGGTGGCGTCGTGCGCCGTCGACGGCCTCACCGACCTCGTGGTGCGGCCGGCCGACGGCACCGAGACGTACCTGCCGCTGGGCGTTCCCGACGCGCCCGAGCATCCCGAGCCCGGTGAGGTCGTCTACGCCGACGCCGACGGGCGGGCCCACTCGCGGCGCTGGAACTGGCGGCAGGGCCACCTGGTCCGCACCGACCTGGGCCCGCACGCGTTGCTGCTCACCGTCGAGTCGGCCCACCCCGGCGGACGGGCGGAGGTGGTGGACGCGCTGGCCCGCCTCGGCGGCGTCCTCGCCGAGATGTCCGCCGGCCCACGGCAGGAGGCGGTGCTCGACCGCGACGCGACAAGCGCCGTCCTGCGTACCGCGGGCCCGCTGAGCCCGGCGGGCAGCAACGGTCGGAGCCGTCGATGAACGACGCGATCCTGGTGATCTACCGCCCGGCGGCCGGTCGGTACGCCGCCCAGTTCCGCGCCGTGGTCGCCGCCGCCGCCGAGCGGGGCGTGGCGACCGTCGCGCTGCTGCCGAGCGGGCAGCCGTCCGCCGACACCGCCGGTCTGCCCTGCTACCACGCCGACCTCGACGACCGCGAGGCCGTCCGTTCGGTCGTCGCGACGATCGTCGCCGAGCACCCGGTGCGGCGCGTCTTCCCGCTCTTCGAGGGCGACGTGCTGACCGCCGCGCACTGCCGACGGGACCACGGCATCGACGGGCTCGACCCGGAGGGGGCGCTGACCTTCCGCGACAAGAACGTCATGCACCGCCGCGCCACCGAGCTGGGTGTGCCGGTGGCTCGCTCGTGCCGCCCCGAGACGGTCGGGGCGGTCGCCGAGTTCGCCGCCGAGGTGGGCTGGCCGGTGGTCGTCAAGCCGTACGCCGGCTGGGCCTGCGGCGACACGCACCGGGTGGACTCCGTCGAGGACCTGGCCCGGGTGTGGCCGCTGATCGCCGACGACCGGCACGACTACCGGGTGGAGGAGTACGTCCGGGGCGCCGAGTACCACGTCGACTCGCTGCTGCGCGACGGCGAGGTGGTCTTCGAGCAACTCTCCCGCTACACGTACTCCGTTCTGGAGTTCCGCGACGAGCCCGGCGGCACGGTCTCCCGCAAACACGACCTGACCGACGCCGAGCGGCGGATCCTGGCCGCCAGCGCCACCGTGCTGCGTGGCTTCGGGATGCGGACCGGCGTGGCGCACGTCGAGTTCTTCCTCCGCGACGACGGCGAGGTGGTCTTCGGCGAGGCGGCGGCCCGGGCCGGTGGCGGCTCGATCGTCCCCGCCATCGAGGCCGGGCGGGGGATCAACCTGGCCGGGGAGTGGTGCCGCCTCGAACTGGACCCGGAGCACGTGCCGACGACCACGCTCGGGCCGGAGATCGGCACCGAGTACCTGTGCTCCGACCGGTACGGGCGGATCACCTCGATCACCTCGGCAGAACAGCTGCGGGCGCTCGACGCGGTACGCGACGCGGACGTGTGGAAGCGCGTCGGTGACGTGCTCGCCGCGCCGACCGCCTCGAACGACGTGCTCGGCTGGTACGTCTGCGAGGGGCGGGACTTCGACTCCGTCTGCGCCCGATTCAAGGTCATCCGCGACTCGTTCGAGGTGCGCACCGAACCGGTGGGGGAGTCGTCATGTGGCTGAGCCGGTTCCGGGCCCTGCCCCGCCCGCTGCGGATGCTGGTGTACGCGTCCTTCATCAACCGGGCCGGCATGTTCGTCTTTCCCCTGCTCGCGGTCTACCTGGTGCAGAGCCGGCACCTCAGCACCGGCGAGGCGGGCGTGCTGATCTCCGTGGGCAGCACCGGCCTGCTCGCCGGCAGCCTGCTCAGCGGGCCGGTCTGCGTCCGCGCCGGCCGCCGCGCCGCGCTGGTGGCGAGCCTGCTGCTCAACGCGGCCGGCTATCTGGGACTGGCCCTGGTCGACGGTCCCACCTGGACGTACGCGGTGCTGCTCTTCGTCGCGCTGGTCGGCATGGGCATGTTCTCCCCGGCGGCCAACACGCTGATCGCCGACCTGACCGAGCCGGGCGAGCGGCCCTTCGCGTACACCGTCAGCTATCTGGCCAACAACCTCGGCATGGGGGTCGGCCCGCTGCTCGGGGGGTTCGCGGCGGCCCTGTCGTACGAGCTGATGTTCGCCGGGAACATCCTGCTCGGTCTGCTCGCGGCGGCCACCATCTGGCTGTTCGTACCCGCCGAGACCCGCCGTGCCCCGACGACCGCGCCGGTCGTCACCACCCGCTGGGCCGGGCTGCGGCGGGATGTCGACGTGGCGCTGCTGGTGCTGGTCTCCTTCTGTTACGTCGCGCCGCTGATCGGCCTGGAATACACGCTGCCCCTCGCGGTCACCACCGTGCTGCACTCGTCGGTGGCGGTGGTCGGCGCGGTCTACACCATCAACAGCGTCGTCGTGGTCAGCGCCAGCCTGCTGATCGAGAAGCGGATCAAGGCGTACTCGACCCGGGTCCTGCTGATCGTGGCCGGCCTGCTCTGGTCGGCCGGCATGGCCGTCCTGGTGTTCGCCTTCTCACTGCCCGCCGTGCTGCTCTCCACGGTGGTCTGGACCCTCGGGGAGATCATCGCCTCGGTGGTGGTGCCCACCTACATCGCCGACCACGTCGAGGAACGGCGGGTCTCCAGCTTCATGGCCCTGAACGCTTTCGTGCTCAGCTCCGCCCGGTTGGTCGTGCCGATGGGTCTCGGCTTCGTCTGGCAGACCCAGGGGCACCGGCCCGTCCTCCTGATTCTCCTGCTGACCCCGGTGGTCGGTGTGGTCGCGTTCGCGGCGCTGCGAATCCGACCGGCCGTCCGGCCCGTGCCGGCGCCCGCCGAACCGGCCACCGCCAGTCCCTGAGACCCACCCACCCCTCATCGGAAGGCGCCATGACGACGTCGAAGTTCGTGCTGCCCGAGAGCGACATCCCGACGACCTGGTACAACGTGGTTCCCGACCTGCCCAAGGGGCTCCCCCCGATGCTGCACCCCGGCACCCGGGAACCCCTCACCCCGGCGGATCTCGAACCGCTCTTCGCGAGCGGCATGATCGAGCAGGAGTTCAGCACCGACCGGGACGTGGAGATCCCCGGGCCGGTGCTGGACATCTACCGCCAGTGGCGGCCCAGCCCGCTCGTCCGCGCCCACCGTCTGGAAAAGGCCCTCGACACGCCGGCCCGGATCTACTTCAAGTACGAGGGGGTCAGCCCGGCCGGCAGCCACAAGCCGAACACGGCCGTGCCGCAGGCGTACTACAGCAAGCTCGACGGCGTGCGGCGGCTGACCACGGAAACCGGCGCCGGCCAGTGGGGCAGCTCGCTCTCGATGGCCTGCACGTACTTCGGCCTCGACTGCGAGGTCTTCATGGTGCGGGTCAGCTACGACCAGAAGCCGTACCGGCGGGGGCTGATGGAGACGTTCGGCGCGTCGGTCACGGCGAGCCCGAGCGACCGTACCGAGGCGGGCCGGGCCGCGCTCGCCGCCGACCCGCACTCCACCGGGAGCCTCGGCCTGGCCATCTCCGAGGCGGTGGAGGCCGCGATGGTCAGCGGTGGCGCCGCCAAGTACGCCCTCGGCTCGGTGCTCAACCTGGTGTTGATGCACCAGACGATCATCGGCCAGGAGGCGCTGCTCCAACTCGCCATGGCCGACGACTACCCGGACGTCGTGGTCGGCGCGGCCGGCGGTGGCTCCAACTTCGCCGGGCTGGCCCTGCCGTTCCTGCGCCGCCAACTGGGCGGCGGCCCGGCCGTGCGGTTCATCGCGGTCGAGCCGTCCTCCTGCCCGTCGCTGACCCAGGGCACCTACGAATACGACTTCGGCGACACCGCCGGCCTCACCCCGCTGACCAAGATGCACACCCTGGGCCACGAGTTCCGCCCACCGGCGATCCACGCCGGTGGCCTGCGATACCACGGCATGGCGCCGATCATCAGCGCGCTGCGGGACATCGACCTCATCGAGGCGCGTGCCGTGCCGCAGAGCGCGTGCTTCGAGGCCGGTGTGCTGTTCGCCCGCAACGAGGGGATCGTGCCCGCGCCGGAGTCCACCCACGCCGTCCGGGTGGCGGTGGACGAGGCGCTGCGCTGCCGGGAGACGGGCGAGTCGAAGGCGATCGTCTTCTCCCTCTCGGGGCACGGCCACTTCGACATGCAGGCCTACATCGACTACTTCGCCGGAAAGCTGACGGACTGACCTCGCTGGGGCGGACGCCGTCGTGGCGTCCGCCCCCGCGCCGAGCACCGGGGGCGCCAATGCACAGCGAAGCAGCCACCATCCTCGCCATCAACGGGTCGGAACGGGCCGGCGGCAACACCGACCACGCCATCGCGCACGCGGGCCGGCTGATCGCCGAACGCGGCGCGACCCTGCGCACGATCGTGCTCCGCGAGCACCGCATCTCGCCGTGCAGCCCGTGCGGCGACTGCAACAGCCGTACCCTGCCCTGCCGGGTGGACGACGACGTCCCCGCCCTGGTGGAGCAGATGGCCGCCGCCGACGGGCTCATCTACGCGGCCCCGGTGCACGGCTTCGGCCTCGCCCACCTCATGCAGGTCTTCATCGAGCGCGCGGGCGTCGGCTATCTGCGGTTCAACCGGCCGCTGGCCGACAAGGTCGGCGGCATCATCGTCACCGGACGTCGGTACAGCGACTCCTCCGTGCACAACCAGATCGTCAACAACCTGCTGCTCAACCGCATGATCCTGGTGGGCAGCGGATTCCCCGTCCTGTTGCGCAACACCACCGGCAGCCCCGGGCTGACCGACGCCGAGGGCGTCGACGCGCTGGAGCGGATGGTGCACCGGATGCTCGACATGGTGCAGCTGCTCAAGCGGCACCAGCGGGTCGACGGTGGCCCGGTCCTACCGCGCCGGGACCGCAACGAACGCGTCCCGCGGCCCCGCCGCCCCGAAACCGTCCAGAGCAGAGGAGATATCGAGAATGTCCACTGAGCAGGTCACCACCCCGGTCGGCATCGACTTCCCGGCCACCGAGTGGGAGAGGTGGGACAAGCCGGGCGCCGAGGGCCGGGTCAAGATGACGTACGTGGGCGGCCAGCGGCTGCGCCTGCTGGAGCTGCCGCCCGGCTTCGACGAGCACCACTGGTGCCTGCGCGGACACACCGGCTACGTGCTCCAGGGCGAGTTCACCATCCACTTCCGGGACCGGTCGGTGCCGTGCCGCCCCGGCATGGGGTTCGTCATCCCCGACGACGAGGAGCACCGGTCGCAGGGCAGCGACGCCGAGCCCACCGTCGTCTTCGTGATCGACCAGGTTCCGCAGCCGTGAGCGACCAGCACAGCGTCGCCTCGTCGGCCGGGTCGACGCCGGCCGGCGACGCCGACGGGCCGGCCCGGATCGCCGAGCTTCGGGTCGCCATCGACGGGCTCGACCGGCAGATCATCGCCCTGCTCGCCGAGCGCACCCGGGTGGTGCGGGAGCTGACCGTGCACAAGACCGACGAGACGACCGTCCGCTCACCCGAGCGGGTGCGGCAGGTCCTCGACCGCGTACACGCCCTGGCGGTCGGGCACGGCATGCCGCCCGAGGTGGCCGTCGGCACGTACCGCGCCCTCATCGAGGAGCTGACCCTGATGCAGCTCGACATGCTGGCGGCCCGCCGCGCCGCCGCCGCGGCGACGGACACCAGATGAGCCACCGTCGGCCCGTCGACCTGCGGCACGCCCTGGCCAGCCTCGACCCGCTCCCCGGCGAGCTGGTGCGGGTCGCCACCGAGCTGCCCGCCCGCTACGGCGTGTCCGCCCACTACGCCCGCTGGGCGGGCGCGCCCGCCGCCCCGCCCACCGGCGCCGGCCCGGCCGTGCTCTTCGACCGGGTACGCCCCGACGACGGACCCACCCGGGCGGTGCTGATGGGCCTCTACGGCACCCGTCGACGAGCCGCCGGCCTGCTCGGCTGCACGCCCGCCGAGCTGCCGCACCGGCTGCTCGACGCGGTGGGCGCCCCCGCCCGGCGGAGTCCGCCGCCGACGCGTCCCGCTGGCCGCGCGAGTCGCTGCCGCTGGACCTCACCGCGCTGCCGGTGCCGGTCCTCACCGACGAGGACGCCGGGCCCTACCTGACCCTCGGCGCGGTGCTCGCCACCGACCCGGACACCGGGGTCCGCAACCTGTCCGTGCACCGCATGTGCGTGCAGGGGCCCGACACGCTGACCATCTGGATGGTGCCGGGACGCGACCTGGAACTCGCGTACCAGGCCGCCCTGCGCCGGGGTCGTTCCCTGCCGGTGGCGATCCACCTCGGCCTCAGCCCGGCGGTGCTGCTCTCCTCCTGCTGCCCGACCTCGCTGGTCCCGCCCGACCTCGACGAGCTGGCGGTGGCCGGCGCGCTCGCCGGCCAGCCGGTGGAACTGCTGCCCTGCGCCACGGTGGACGCCGAGTTCATCGCCCACGCCGAGTACGTCATCGAGGGTGAGCTGCTGGCCGACCACGCGCCGGAGAGCGCACACGGCACGGTGGCCACGCCGGAGTTCCTCGGCTACCAGGGCCGCGCGCATCCCTCGCTGCCGCTGATCCGGGCCACGGCGATCACCGCTCGGGAGAGCCCGATCCTGCAGGCGGTCTCCGGGCCCGGGCACGAGCAGTCGATCCTGCTCGGCTTCGGGATGGAGGCCGCCGTGCTGGACGTGCTGCGGCGGCGGGGCACACCGGCGCTCGCGGCGCACTGCCACACCGCCGGCGGCGGTCAGCTCATGGTGGTGCTCCAGTGGCCGGCCAAGCGCGGGCCGGAGGACGACGTCGCGGTGCGCGCCGCCGCCGAGGCGGTGCTTGAGCAGTTCCGGATGGCCAAGCTGGTGCTGTGCGTGGGCGAGGACGTGGACATCGAGTCCGACCAGGACCTGTGGTGGGCGATGGTCACCCGGTTCCAGGCCGACCAGGACCTGGTCGTGCTGCCCGACCGGGAAGGCTTCCCCCTCGACCCGAGCCAGCACACCGGCTACTCGCCGTCGCTCTCGGCCGACGGGCGCACGGCCAAGGCCGTGTTCGACTGCACCGTCCCGTACGCCCAGAGCGCGCGGTTCCACCGGCCCCGCTTCACCGAGCCGTCGCGTCCCGCACCGCGGCGGCCAGCAGCGCCACTCCCTCGGTGATCCGAGCGGTGGGCAACGCCGCGTACCCGATCAGGAAGGTCGGCTCGCTCGGCGGTCGGGTGACGAAGTAGCCCGAGGCGGGGTAGACCCGTACGCCCCGGGCGGCGGCGGCGCGCACGATCTCGGCCTCGTCGACGTCGTGCGCCCCGCCCAGGGTCACGAGCACGTGCAGCCCGGCCGCCGTGCCGGAGATCCGTACTCCCGCGCCGAAGTGTTCGTACAGCGCTTCCAGCAGCCGGGCGCGACGCTGGCGGTAGAGGCGGTCCATCCGGCCGATGTGCCGGGCGTACGCGCCGGAGGAGATGAACTCGGCCAACGCCTCCTGGGTCACCGTCGGGGTCAGCCGGTCGGTGATCCACTTGATGCCCAGGAACGGCCGGACGAGGTGCGGCGGCAACACCGCGTATCCGATGCGCAGCGACGGGAAGAGGGTCTTGCTGAAGCTGCCGACGTAGACCACGTCCGCGTCCTGCGGGTCGGCGGCCAACGACGCGAGCCGCTCCTCGGCGAAGGTGAACTCGTTGTGGTAGTCGTCCTCCAGCACCGTCGCCGTGTGGTCGCGGGCCCAGCGCAGCAACGCCCGCCGTCGCCGGTCGGACATGATGAACCCGGTCGGGAACTGGTGCGACGGCGTGACGTAGACGAGGCGTACCCGGGCCGGGTCGAGGCCGTGCGCGCGGACCCGGCAGTCGATCTCGTCGACCCGCAGGCCCTCCTCGTCGACCGGGACCGGCACCACGGCGGCCCGCGAGTAGCCGAAGATCTGCCGCAGCACGGTGTGGCTCGGATCCTCGATGACCACCACGTCGTCCGGGCCGACGAGCAGTCGGACCAGGATGTCCATGGCCTGGGTCGCGCCGCTGGTCACGACCGTGTCCTCGCGCCGGGCGTCCAGCGCCCGGCTGCGTCGCAGCAGCGCGGTGATCTGGGTACGCAACGACGGGGAACCCTCGGCCGGGCCGTAGCCCAACGCCACCGCGTCGGCCCGGCTCACCGCGTCGGCGAGCGACTGCCGCCACCGGGTCACCGGAAAGCTGGCCAGCGCCGGGGTGCCGTGCCGGAAGTCGTACGTGCCGTCCGGTCGGTGCATCGGCGCCGGTTCCCAGGGCTTCCAGAGGGGACTGCCGGCGTCGGTGGGCAGTGGGGGCTCGGGTCGCAGGTGCGCGCGGGCGGCGCGGGGGACCCGCGGTGGCGCGTCGGCCGGGGCGGCGCTGACCCGCGTGCCGGAACCCCGCCGGGACGTGAGCACCCCGTTGGCCCGCAGCAACTCGTAGGCACGGGTCACCACCGTGCGGGACACCCCGAGCTGGTGTGCCAGTTCACGGCTGGGCGGCACCGCGTCGCCGGGGCGCAGCCGGCCGGCGCGTACGGATGAGCTGATCTGGTCGCAGAGTTGCTGCTGCAACGGCACCGCGCTGGCGCGGTCCAGCGTGACGAGGAGCTGGTCCGAACTCACCTGGGCATGCTCCCCGATCGAGGTCAGGCTGCCCGGGAGGATCGCCTGCGGGCGGGACGGTCGGTCTGCACGAATGTCGACAGTCGGCCCTGCACCAGCCGATCGAGCACGTCCAGGAAGATCGCGCGCTCGCGCGACGGGACCGTGGCGAGGATGTCCGCCTGCAACTCCGCGACGATCTGCCGCGCCTCGGCGACCAGCCGCTCGCCGTCCGGAGTGACGGTGACGATGCGGGCGCGTCGGTCGGTCGTCGAGGTGCGACGCCCGACCAGGCCGGCACGTTCCAGCTCGTCGAGGGTGACGACCATCGTCGTCTTGTCGATGCCGCACATCTCGCCGAGCTGGCTCTGGGTGAACTCGCCGGTGAGACCGCGATCGAGCACGCAGTAGGCACGTGTCGAGATGCTCAGGCCGGAGAGGGCGGCGGCGTGTTCCTGAGCCAGCGCGTGGGTGGCCCAGGACATCAGGAACATCAGGTCTGGTGTCGCGGCATCGGGCCCGGAGGTTCCGGTGGTCATGGCGGCAGCCTAGCAACTGGTTCGTGATTCGAACTATCTCGTAGCGGAGCATCGCCGCCCGACGAACAAGTTAAGAACGAGATAGTAAAGAACGGAACCTTCTGATACGGTTCGATCTCGACAGCACGTCCCCTCCACTGAGGAGTCACCCTGATGTCTGCCGAAGCCTCTGTTCCCCGTGCCGGTGCCAGCGCCTCGCATCTGCGAGATCGGGCCATCACCGTCGCGGTCGCGGCGCTCGCCGCCGTGGCCGTGTGGTCGATCGCGACCCTCGCCGGCGCGCAGCTCACCGTCGACCAGGGCACCGGCCCGCGGGATGTCACGGTGCTCGCCGTCGTCCTGAACTCCGTGATCGCGGCGCTGCTCGGTTGGGGCCTGCTCGCGGTGCTCGAGCGCTTCCGGGCGAGCGCCAGGACGATCTGGACGGGGATCGCTCTCGTCGTCCTCGTGCTGTCGCTCGTGCCGGCCTCCCTGGTCGACGCCTCGGCCGGCACCCGGGTCGCCCTCGTCCTGATGCACCTCGTGGTGGGCGCGGTCGTGATCGTGGGCTTGCGCAGGGGCGCGCGGGGCGCCTGACGGCTGCTGCCCGTCGCCTCTCCTGCCCCCCGTGGAGCAGGAGAGGCGACACCGTTTCAGGCGCGCACGCGGCGCAGCGCCAGACCGCCGAGGCCCAGCGCGGCCAACCCGACCACCAGGGCCACGTACGCCCCGCCCCGACCGTTGCCGGTGCCGATCCCGCTGTCGGAGGTCGCCACCACCAACGCGCCGAGGCCCACGGCGAGCAGTCCGGACGCCAGGGCCACGGTCGCGCCGAGCATCCCGCTGCCGGTGCCGACGCGACTGGTCGGCCGGGCCAGGGCCAGCGCGCCGACGATCACCCCCGCCAGGCCCAGCAGGCCGCCCACGCTCGCCCCGAGTCGACCGGCGCTCATGGTGGTGACGCTGGCCGCCAACGGCTGGTCCGGAGCGGCGATCCCCTCGATCAGGGCGGACGTGGCAGCGGTGAACACCGACATGTGCTTCTCCTTCTCGTACGTCGTGGTGTGCCGTTCGATCGTGTCGCCGCGCCGGCCGCCGGTCGTCCGGCAACCGGAGGCTCTTCGTCCTGCCGCGGCGGGCGCAGGCGGCTGCCGCGTACGACGCACCCGCCGCGCGACTACCACGGACGCGGTAGTCGACGGTCGTTCGCGCGCAGGAGTCGCCCGGTGCGCGCGCCGGGCTAGGGTGCGCGCATGAGCACAGGGCGTGCCGTTGTCCGGGACTGGGCCATCGCCGTCGGCGTGGCGGTGGTGCTGCTGGTCGCCGGGCGATCCATGGGCCCTTCCACGATGGGCCTCGACCTGCTGGGCTATGCGCTGCTGGCCGCCGGTGGTCTGGCGTTGGCGGCGCGTCGCCGCGCTCCGGTCGCCGTCCTGGCCGTCACCGGGCTGTGCGCGGTGGGGTACCAGGCGGTCGGTTTCGACGTGCCGGCCGTGGCCTTCCTGTTCGCGGTGTACACCGGTGTGCGGGCGGGCCACCGCGTCGTCACGGTCGTCGCCGCCGTGCTGATGCTCGTCGCGTTGCCGCTCACCGCGCTCGCCCCACCCCAGGACCTGCCGCTGGGCGACGCGCTCGCGCGGGCCCGGGGCGCGCTGGAGGTGGCGTGGCTGATCGCCGCCGGCGCGGCGGGGAGGCGTTGCGGCAGGCCGAGCGGCGGGCCGACGAGGCCGAGCGCACCCGGAGGAGACCGCGCGCCGACGGGCCGACGAGGAGCGGCTGCACATCGCGCGGGAGCTGCACGACTCGCTGACCCACCAGATCTCGATCATCAAGGTGCAGGCGGAGGTGGCCGTCCACCTGGCCCGCCGGCGTGGCGAGGCGGTGCCGGAGGCGTTGCTGGCGATCCGGGAGGCCGGCCGGGAGGCCAGCCGCGAGCTGCGCGCGACCCTGGAGGCGCTGCGGGACGACAGCCGGAACCCGCCGCGTGGCATCGACCACCTGCCGGAGCTGGTCCAGCGGGCTCGGCTGGCCGGGCTGGACGCGACGTTGACGGTGCAGGGGCGGCGACAGGCCGTGCCGGTGGCCGTGGACCGGACCGCCTACCGCATCGTCCAGGAGTCCCTCACCAACGTCGCACGGCACGCCGCCGCGGCCACCGCGTCGGTCCACGTCGACTACCGTCCGGACGCCCTCGCGATCCGGGTCGACGACGACGGCGCCGCCACGCCGGCCGCCGCCCCGGCGCCCGGCGTCGGGCTGCTCGGGATGCGCGAACGGGTCACCGCCCTGGGCGGTCGCCTGCACGCGGCCCCCCGCGACGAGGGCGGCTTTACCGTCCACGCCGAACTTCCCGTCGGGCCGTCCGCGTGATCCGCGTCCTGCTGGTCGACGACCAGGCGCTGCTGCGCAGCGGCTTCCGCGCGCTCCTGGACATCGAGGACGACATCGAGGTGGTGGCCGAGGCGGCCGACGGTCTCCAAGGGGTCGCCCTCGCCCGACGTCACCTGCCCGACATCGCGCTCATCGACATCCAGATGCCGGTGCTGGACGGTATCGAGGCGACCCGGCTCATCGCCGCGGACCCGGCGCTGGCCGGCGTGCACGTCGTCATCCTGACCAACTACGGCCTCGACGAGCACGTCTTCCACGCGCTCCGCGCCGGCGCCGCCGGTTTCCTCGTGAAGGACATCGAGCCGGAGGACTTCCTGCACGCCGTACGCGTCGCCGCCCGGGGGGACGCGCTGCTCGCGCCGTCGATCACCCGCCGCCTCATCGACCGGTACGTCGCCGAACCACAGCACCTGCGGGTACCGACCGGGCTGCGGGAGCTGACCAGCCGGGAACGCGAGGCCGTCGTCCTGGTCGCCCAGGGCATGTCGAACGACGAGGTCGCGGCACGAATGGTGATCAGCCCGCTGACCGCCAAGACCCACATCAACCGGGCCATGGCCAAGCTGCACGCCCGCGACCGCGCCCAACTGGTCGTCGTCGCGTACGAGTCCGGGCTGGTGGCCCCGCGTCAGCACTGAGGTCGGCGGGCCGCCGGACCAGGGACGGCGTCCAGGCTTGCCGCGCGGCGCCCCGGTCGACCCGTGCCATGATTGCGCCCATGGGCAAGCAGCAGCACGTCGGCGGGGCCGACCGGCACAGCGGGTCGGGAACCACGGCCGACCGTCCGACCGACGGCGGGGCGGACGCGCGACTCGCCCTCGCACAGGACCCCGCAACGCCACAGATGACCCTCATCGACCTGGCGTCGGACGCGTCGGTCACGGTGCGCAAGGCGGTCGCGGCGCGGCCGGACGCGCCCGCGCAGGCTCTGCGGACGTTGACCCGCGATCACGATCGTCAGGTCCGGGAGGCGGTGGCGCGCAATCCCGCCACGTCGATCGGCAACCTCCTGCGTCTCGTCAAGGACGCCGACCGGTGGGTCCGGTGGGCCGTCGCCGGCAACCCGGCCTGCGACGAGTCGGTCCGCCGGGTGATGGTCGTCGCGCCCGACAAGGAGCTGCGGGGCCTGCTCGCCGAGACCCGCGAGTTGGAGCCCCACCTCGCCGCCGAGCTGGTCGAGGACGCCTCACCCGAGGTACGCGAACGACTCGCCACCCACACCCACGACCTTGAGGTCATCGTCGCCCTGTTGGCCGACCGCACCGTCCGCGTGCGCAAGGGGCTCGCCCGCAACCCGCGGACCACCGCCGCGCAGCGCAGCGCCCTGGCCAGGGACCCGGCGGTGGACGTGCGGGCGGCCCTGGTCCGCACGTTGGAGTTGGACGAGGCGGATCTGGCGGTTCTGGTCGACGACCGTGCCGTGCAGGTACGCCTGGCCATGGCCACGTCCGAACTCATCCCGTCGCACGTGCGGAAGGCGCTCGAGAACGACCCCGACGACATGGTGGCCGCCGCGGCGCGCGATCATCGCTCCGGCGCCGGCAGCTCGCCGGTGGTGCGGGCACCCCGGATCGGGTCCCGCCGCCCCGACGGCGGCTCCCGCCGGCAGGGACGCGCCGACACCTGACGTCGGCGGGGCCCTACGGCGTCCGCGCGCTCGGCTCACCGGCGCGATGTTCCCACCCGCGACGGGGCCGGCGGGTGATCCCGGTGCCGGTCGACGACGCCGCCTCGACCGGAAGGTCCCGGCCGGCGAGGCGGCGGAGCAGATCGCGGATCTGGCGCTTGTCCGCGGCCGAGACGGTGTCGTCCAGCAACCGTCGGCGGATGGTGCCCATGTCCGTCTCGACCTCCGCCAGGGCCCGGGGCATGACGGCCGCGTTCGGCATCGCGAGGGGCCGGATCGCGGCGGCGATGGAGAGGTCGAGGGTGGCGCAGAGGCTACGCACCTTTGCCAGCTCGGGGTAGCGCTGCCAGTCTCCGGCGAGCCAGCGGAACAGCGTCGAGCGGCTCACGCCGGTGTGGTGGGCGATGTCGCCGACGGTCCAGCCGTGTTCCTCACGGGCGTCGTCGACGGCCTGGCGGACGAACTCCGCGAAGGCCATCTGAGGTGTCGTGGGGTAGGTGTCCATCCTCAGGTCCTGCCCTCCCATCCGGGTTGATCTGCCCTGCGGTGACGGCGGTACCACTGATCGTCTATCAGCTTCTGCGGCGGCGCAGCGGCGCTCGGGGCCGTGGCCTACTCCTTCGGGGTGGTACGGATACTCAAATGCCGGTCGTGGCGGCGGATCGGCAGCAGCGAACGGCGGTCCGCCAGGGCGAACGGGTGGGCCTGGTCCCGTTCGCCGTCCCCTTCGGGGCCGACTGTCCCGTTCACGGACTGTGATGGTCGCCGCAGCACTGCGACTACAACGCGTGACCTGAGTTACCGTTCGTCGAATCAGGTACCGTCCCCTGTCACACCGTCTTCGCACCAACCTGGCTGCCCGCACAACGGGAAGCCGAACCGGAGGGACACACTCGTGAGGGTCCGTAGCGCAGTCCGTCAGGCCGGCCTCGTCGTGGCGATCGCCGCTCTGGCGGTGACCGCGGGATGTGCCAAGAAGGACGACAGCGAGGTCCAGGCCAGCGGGGTCAAGCTGGTCGAGGCCGGCAAGCTGACCGTCTGCACCCACCTGCCGTACCCGCCGTTCCAGTCCAAGGACGCCAGCGGCAAGGTCACCGGGTTCGACGTCGACGTGATGGACCTCGTGGCCAAGGAGTTGGGCGTCGAGCAGACGATCATCGACACGCCCTTCGAGGGCATCAAGTCCGGCCAGGACCTGAACACCGGCAAGTGCGACGCGGCCGCCGCCGGCATGACCATCACCGCCGAGCGGCAGAAGGTGATGAACTTCTCCGACCCGTACTTCGACGCGACGCAGGCGATGCTGGTCAAGACCGGGAAGCCGTACAAGTCGCTCGACGACCTGCGGGGCAAGAAGCTCGGCGTGCAGGCGGCCACCACCGGCCGCGACTACGCCCGCAAGTTCGAGAAGGAGAAGGGCCTCCAGCTCGTCGAGTTCGAGGATCTCGCCGCCCTCCAGCAGGCCGTCGCGAACGGTCAGGTCGAGGCCGCCGTCAACGACCTGCCGGTGTGGACCGAGTACCTGCGCAAGAACCCGGGTGGGTTCGAGGTGACCGCCGAGTTCGACACGGGCGAGCAGTACGGGTTCTCGGTGAAGAAGGACGGCAACCCGGAACTGCTCAAGAAGATCAACGAGACGCTGGCCAAGGCCAAGCAGGACGGCTCGTACGACACGATCTACTCCAAGTGGATCGGCAAGCGCCCGAACGCCTGATCGACGCTCCAAAGGGGTAGGGTGCGCGGACCGCGTGCCCTACCCCGTCGGCACAATCCGGGAAGGCAACGAGCCAACGTGAAGCTGCGCCGCCGCCAGCGGGAACGACTGTCCCTCGGTATCCAGTACCTGGTCTTCGTCGCGATCATCGCCGCGGTGCTCCTCGCCGCGGACTGGGGCAGGCTCAAGGACGCGTTCTTCCGCGTCGACATCATCGAGTCGATGTTCCCGACGATCATCACCGTGGCGCTGCGCAACACGATCCTCTACACGTTGGGCGCGTTCGCCTTCGGCCTCGTGTTCGGCACCGTCCTCGCGCTGATGCGGTTGTCCCGGGTGGCGCCGTACCGCTGGCTGGCGACCGCGTACATCGAGCTGTTCCGGGGGCTGCCGGCGCTGCTGGTGCTCTTCCTCGTCGGGTACGGCATCCCCATCGCCTTTCCGGAGCGGCAGATCCCCGGCGGCGTGTTCGGCTCGATCGCGATCGGTCTCGGTCTGACCGCTGCCGCGTACATGGCCGAGACCATCCGCGCCGGCATCCAGGCGGTGCCGAAGGGGCAGATGGAGGCGGCCCGCACCCTCGGCATGTCGCACTTCACCGCCATGCGCACGATCGTCATCCCGCAGGCGTTCCGGATCGTCATCCCGCCGCTGACGAACGAGCTCATCCTGCTCACCAAGGACTCGTCGCTGGCGTACGTGCTGGGCGTGACGGCACAGACCATCGAGGTCACCAAGTTCGGCCGGGACATGCTCAACGACCGGGTGAACGCCACCCCGCTGCTGGTGGCCGGCCTCGCCTACCTGGTCATCACCCTGCCGCTGTCCCAGGTGGTACGCCGCCTCGAACTCCGCTACGCCAAGGCCCGGTGACCCGCATGACGACCAACCCCTCCCGTCCCGCCGTCCAGATCCGTGACCTGCACAAGTCGTTCGGGCCGATCGAGGTGCTCAAGGGCATCGACTTCGAGGTCGGCCAGGGCGAGGTCGTCTGCGTGATCGGGCCGTCCGGGTCCGGAAAGTCGACCCTGCTGCGCTGTGTCGACCTGTTGGAGGAGCCCACCGCCGGCACGATCTGGGTGAACGGCGTGGAGATGACCGACCCGGACGTCGAGATCGACGCGGTCCGCCGGGGCATCGGCATGGTGTTCCAGTCGTTCAACCTGTTCCCGCACCTGACCGTGCTCCGCAACCTCACCGTCGCCCAGCGCAAGGTGCTGCGCCGCTCCCGCGCGGAGGCCGAGCGGATCGCGCGGGCCAATCTGGAGCGGGTCGGCCTCACCGACAAGGCCGACGCGTTCCCCGCGCAGCTCTCCGGCGGGCAGCAGCAGCGGGTCGCGATCGCCCGGTCGCTCTCGATGGACCCGAAGCTGATGCTCTTCGACGAGCCGACCTCGGCGCTCGACCCGGAGTTGGTCGGTGACGTGCTCACCGTCATGCGCGGGCTCGCCGAGGACGGCATGACGATGATGGTGGTCACCCACGAGATGGCGTTCGCCCGGGACGTCGCCGACCGGGTCGTGTTCATGGACGGTGGCGTCGTCGTCGAGCAGGGGCCGCCGCAGGAGGTGCTGGGCGCGCCGAAGCACGAACGGACCCGCGCGTTCCTCTCTCGCGTCCTCGACCCGACGCACGCCCGGGTCGGCCAGCCCGAGCAGACGCCCGCGCCGCCCCAGGCCCCCAGCCTGCCGGCCGACGACCGGCACGGTCTCTGACACCACCAGCGCCGGCCGATCGATGGCCGTTGTGATGTCGCGGTAATCTTCCTGCAATCAGACCCTGTACTTTTGTCGATGGATTACATAAGTTGGGTTCATCCATCGAAAGTTCTGAGTCTTCCGAGCGAAGTCCGCGACGATCCTCACCCCAGTCGTGCTGCCGCCTTGTGCTCGGCGGTCGATGCACCCTGCGCTCGTCGCGTCTTCGCCCGGTCGGGAACGGAGACCCATGGACGATCACGCCGTTGGCTCCCATCGCCACCTGTCCCGCCGATCACTGATCGCCACCGGGGCGCTCGCCGCCGGAGCGTTGGGCGCGTCCGCCCCCACGCTCGGGAGCGCCTTCGGAGGCAGCCCCGCGCAGGCCGCCGCCGGAGTGACCAGGAAGGTCACCATCTACGCCGAGCAGTTGCCCGGCGGGCTGTACGGCTACGGCCTCGCACCCGGCCAGGCCACCGTGCCCGGGCCGGTGCTGGAGATCTACGAGGGTGACACCCTGGAGATCACCCTGGTCAACACCACCGACCAGCGGCTGTCCATCCACCCGCACGGCGTGGACTACAGCACCGACTCGGACGGCAGTCCGTTCAACGACTCCTTCAACAACCCCGGCGAGACACGGACGTACGTGTGGCGCTCGCACGAGATGGTGGCCGCGTCGGGTCGCCGGTACATGCCCGGCAGCGCCGGCTACTGGCACTACCACGACCACGCCATGGGCACCGACCACGGCACGGCCGGCGTCGCGAAGGGACTGTACGGCGCGCTGATCGTCCGGCGTCGGGGCGACATCCTGCCGGAGAAGCAGTTCACGGTCGTGTTCCACGACATGACGATCAACAACCGGATGGCACCGAACACGCCCATGTTCGAGGCGAATCTGGGCCAGCGGGTGGAGTGGCTCGCCATCGGGCACGGCAACCTGTTCCACACCTTCCACCTGCACGCCCACCGCTGGGCGGACAACCGCACCGGGATGCTCGAAGGGCCGGCCGATCCGAGCCTGGTCGTCGACAACAAGGACCTCAACCCGGGCAGCTCGTTCGGGTTCCAGGTGCTGGCCGGGGAGGGCGTCGGGCCCGGCGCGTGGATGTACCACTGCCACGTGCAGAACCACTCCGACGGCGGCATGGCCGGGATCTTCCTGGTGCGCAACGCCGACGGCAGCATGCCCCCCGGCGCCGAGGAGGCGATCCACCGGTTCCAGGGCCACACCCACACGCACGGAAGCTGACCGAAAGGTGGGGACGGGGATGACAAGAGACCTACGACGAACCCTCGCCGCGATAGCGGCCTTCGCCACGCTGATCCCGGCCACGACCACGGCATCGGCGGCGGCAGCCGCGCCGCGAGCGGAGACCGCGGCACCAGCGCCGGCGCAGCAGAGCGGCACGGCCGTGCTCGTGTTCCACGGGCCGGTGGCCGAGCAGCAGGACCCGGTGGCGCGCGCGGTGGACACCATCCGACAACTTGCGGCCAGTCATGACATCGATGTCATGGCCACCACGGACCCGGGTGTGTTCACTCCGACCAAGCTGTCCGCGTACCGGAGCGTGGTGTTCCTCTCCGCGACGGGCGCCGCGCTCAACCGCGACCAGGAGTTGGCGCTCCAGGCCTATATGAAGGCCGGCGGCGGCTTCGTCGGCATCGCCGACGCCGCCCGCGCGCAGGTCGACTCGACCTGGTTCACCGGCCTGATCGGCGCCCGCCCGGCCGGCGCGATCCCGGTCGCCGAGCCGGTGGCCCGGGTGACCGCCAGCGGCGAGAACCCGCCCACCGAGACCAAGGAGAAGCTGACCGACGGCGACGCCAACACGAAATGGCTGGTCCGCACGCCCACGGCCTGGGTGACCTACGAGCTGGCCGCGCCGAAGAGGATCACCGGGTACGCGCTGACGTCGGCAAACGACTTCGTCGGACGGGACCCGAAGGACTGGACCCTCCAGGGCTCCACGGACGGCCAGAGCTGGACCGATCTGGACCGGCGCACCAACCAGACGTTCGCCGAACGGTTCCAGACCCGGCGGTTCGACATCGCCTCGCCGCAGGAGTTCAGCCGGTACCGGCTGAACATCACCGCCAACAGCGGTGAGCCGCTGATCCAGCTCGCCGACCTGCGCCTGTTCACCGGCACGGCCACCGCGCCGCCGCCGACCCCGGTGAACCGGGCAGTGGTCGACATCCTGGACCGCAAACACCCGGCCACCGCGTCGCTGCCGCTGACCCTCACCCGGTCGGACCGCTGGGACAACTGGGAGACGAACCCGATCGGCGCGGTGCACACCCTCGCCCAGGTCGAGGAACGGCACTACGACCCGGGTCCGGGCGCGAACGGCCCGTTCCACCCGGTGTCCTGGTGCCGGGACTACGACGGTGGGCGGTCGTTCTACACCGGCATGGGCCACACCGAGGGCAGCTACGGCGAGGAGGCGTTCCGGGCGCACCTGACCGGGGCGCTGAACTGGACCACCGGCCGCGTACGCGGTGACTGCCAGGCGACGATCGCCGCGAACTACAAGGTCGAGCGGCTGACCGCCGCGAACCAGACCGGGCAGCTCGACCAGATCGGCGAGCCGCACGGGCTCACCATCGCCCCCGACGGCACCGTCTTCTACGTCGGCAAGGCGGCCTGCCCGAGCGGCCCGATCGCGGACTGGAACGACCCGAACGTCGGCAAGGGCTGCGGCACCATCCACTCCTACGACCCGCGCAGCAAGCAGGTCAAGCTGCTCACCACCCTGGAGGTGATGGGCAACCGGGGCAGTGGCTCGGAGTTGGTGAAGAACGAGGAGGGCCTGCTCGGCATCGTGCCCGACCCGACGTTCGCCGAGAACGGCTGGCTCTACGTCTACTGGATGCCACACGAGTCGATCGACCGGGTCAAGCGGGTCGGGCAGCGCACCATCTCCCGCTTCACG
The DNA here is from genome assembly GCF_050942905.1 of Micromonospora sp. CA-246542. Classification (NCBI taxonomy): domain Bacteria; kingdom Bacillati; phylum Actinomycetota; class Actinomycetes; order Micromonosporales; family Micromonosporaceae; genus Micromonospora; species Micromonospora sp. CA-246542. The sequence continues at coordinate 2,877,980 of NZ_CP192040.1, forward strand.
TACGACCGGACGACCCAGACGATCGACCAGGGCACCCGCAAGGACCTGTTGCAGTTCCCGGTGCAGATCCACAGCTGCTGCCACGCGGGTGGCGGCATGGCGTTCGACGCCAAGGGCAACCTCTACGTCGGCTCCGGCGACAACAACTCCTCCGAGGGGTCGCAGGGCTACTCCGGCAACAACTGGACCGAGGAGTACCAGGGGACCTCGTTCCAGGACGCCCGCCGTACGTCGGGCAACACCAACGACCTCGCCGGGAAGATCATCCGGATCCACCCGGAGGCGGACGGCACGTACACCATCCCGCCGGGCAACCTCTTCCCACCGGGCACCGAGAAGACCCGGCCGGAGATCTACGTGATGGGCGTGCGCAACATCGCCCGCCTCCAGATCGACCCGGTGCACCAGTGGCTGACCGCCGGCTGGGTCGGCCCGGACGCCTCGTCGCCCAGCCCGACCCTCGGTCCGGCGAAGTACGAGACGGCCACCATCATCACCTCGGCCGGCAACCAGGGCTGGCCGTACTGCATGGGTAACCGGCAGCCGTACCGGGACCGCAGCAACACCGACGCCAGCGTGCTGACCGGCTGGTACGACTGCGACAACCTGAAGAACACCTCGCCGCGCAACACCGGGCTGGAGGACATCCCGGCGGCCCGGGACAACATGATCTGGTACTCGCCGGACGGCGGCGGCCCGGTCTTCCCGAAGCGGACCGACGGCAGTGGCCTTCCGACCTACGTCGCGGCCGACGCCACCTACACGCAGCCGTACCTGCGCGGCGGCGGGCAGGCCATCATGTCCGGCCCCACCTACCACCGCAGCCTCGTCGACACCGACAGCGGCGTCGCGTGGCCGGAGCACTGGGACGGCAAGTGGCTCATCGGCGACCAGTCGAACCCGGTCAACCGGGTCGCGGTCACCGTCGACGAGGCCGGCGTGCCGCAGGCCGCCCCGCCGGTGTACGCCGAGTCGCTGCGGGCCATCATTCCCAGCGGCAACGGCGACAACCGGTTGCAGAGCTGGATGGACGCCAAGTTCGGCCCGGACGGCGCGCTCTACCTGCTCGACTACGGAGGCGGCTTCTTCAGCCTGAGCCCCAACCAGAAGCTGATCCGGGTCACCTACACCGGTGGCGCCCCCACCCCGGCGCCGGCAGCGACCTCGGTGGCCGTGCAGAACAAGCCGCTGACGATCGCCTTCACCGGCTCGAAGTCCGGCGGCGTGAGCCACCGATGGGAGTTCGGCGACGGCGGCACCTCGACCGAGGCAGACCCCCGACACACGTACGCCAAGGTCGGCACCTACACCGCGAAGCTCACCGTCACGTACGCCGACGGCGAGACGGCGATCGTGCGGACCACCGTCACGGTCGGCTGCGCGGTGCCCGACGCCCGGGCCACGGTCTGGCTCGGCGACACCGACACCGGCGTGCCCAGTCGGACGGTCGGGCAGGGCTGCACGATCAACGACCTCATCGACGACGAGAGCACCTGGCCCGACCACAACGCCTTCGTCCGGCACGTCACCGCGGTGACCCGCGGGTTGCAGGACGACGGCCTGCTCAACGCCCGCGAAGCGGGCACGCTCACCCGCCTGGCCGCCGCCTCCGACATCGGCCGGGACGGTCGCACCGGGTACGAGCCGCTCTACGACGGCACCGCCGAGTCGCTGCGCGGCTGGGAGCAGGCCCCGACGGGCTCGTTCAGCATCCAGCCCGACGGGGCGCTGCGCTCCAGCGGCGGCCTCGGCATGCTCTGGCACACCAGGGAGCTGGGCGACTTCTCGCTGAAGGTGCAGTTCAAGGACATCGCGCCGGGCACCAACCGGGCCAACACCGGTGTCTTCATCCGGTTCCCGGACCTGCGGGTCCCGCTGGAGCAGCGGCCAGAAGGCAGCTGCGGCACCATCGGGTCGGCCCGGACCTCGACCGCCTGGATGGCGATCTACTGCGGACACGAGATCCAGATCTACGACGGCGAGAGCGGCGAGCCGCAGAAGACCGGCTCGGTCTACAACTTCGACCCGGTGCCGCTCGCCCAGGCCGGCGTCACCCCGAAGAACGTGTGGAACGACTACGAGATCCGCGTGGTCGGGCAGCACTACACGATGATCCGCAACGGCGTGGTGATCAACGAGTTCGACAACACGCCGGGCAAGCAGTCCTCCCGGGCCGGCGACCCGCCGACCGACCTGCGGCAGTTCCTGCGCGGCTTCATCGGGCTGCAGAACCACGGCGACAACGACCTGACCGAGTTCCGCAACATCCGTGTGCGCGAGCTCTAGGAGAGACGATGATCCGACGACTCACGGCCGCGTTGGCGGCGGTCCTGCTCACGGTCGCGCCGTTGGCCGCGCCACCCGCCTCCGCCGCCCCGCGCGCCGCCGCGGACCAGGTGCTCACCTGGACCGCCGACGACAACACCACCCGCTACAAGTCCGTGCCCACCACCGCGATGGCCGGCGCGACGACGATCGTCTGGGAGAACAGCGCGGCCACCGGCAACACCACCGGTATGCCGCACACGCTGACCTTCGACACGTCCACCGAGGGCTACAACCACGACGTCACCATCAACATCCTGGCCAGTCCGTTCGACGCCAACAACGGCCGCCACGAAGCGACCGTCACGCTGACCCCGGGCCGGTACCGCTACTTCTGCGCCATCCCCGGCCACAGCCAGATGGTCGGCGAGCTGGTGGTCACCGACGGCGGGGGAGGGGGCGACACCACGCCACCGACCGTCACCGCCGCCGTGTCCGGTGACCGCGACGGCGACGGCAACTACGTCGGCGCGGCGACGGTGACCGTCACGGCCACCGACGCGGGCTCCGGCGTGGACACCGTCGAATACCAGGTCGACGACACCAGCTTCCAGCCGTACACCGAGCCGGTGCAGGTGAACGCGGTCGGCGACCACTCGGTCCAGTTCCGCGCCACCGACCGGGACGGCAACACCAGCGCCGTCGGCTCGGTGTCGTTCCGGGTCGTCGAGCCGACCGAGGAGGACACCACCGCGCCGACGGTCACGGCCGCGCTGACCGGCGACCGCGACGGCGACGGCAACTTCATCGGTACGGCCACCGCCACGCTGACCGCCACCGACGCCGGGTCGGGGGTCGCCACCATCGAGTACGCCCTCGACGGGGCCGCCTTCACGGCGTACACGAGTCCCGTCGTGGTGACCGCCACCGGGATGCACATGCTGCACTACCGGGCCACCGACGTCGCCGGCAACACCTCGGCCGAGCAGATGGCCCACTTCACCGTCGTCGCGCCGCCGGCCGAGGACACCACCCCACCCGCCGTGACGGCCACGGTGGCCGGCGACCGGAACGGCGACGGCGCGTACGTCGGCGGCGCGACCGTGACCGTCACGGCCACCGACGCCGACTCGGGCGTGGCACGGACCGAGTACGCCCTCGACAGCGGCGCGTGGACCGCGTACACCGCGCCGGTCGTCGTCCGCGCCGTCGGGGCGCACACCCTGCGCTACCGGGCGACGGACACCGCCGGAAACACCGCCACCGAGCAGTCGGCGACGTTCACCGTCGTGGCCGACGGCACCGACGCCTGCCCCGCCTCCGACACGCGGGACACGGTGGTCATCGACGGCGTCGACACCGGAGTGGCGAACGTCGACACCGGTGACGGCTGCACCATCAACGATCTGATCGACGAACACGCCGACTACCCGGGCCACCCCGACTTCGTCCGGCACGTCGAGGCGGTCACCACCGCCCTCGTGACCGCCGGAACGCTCACCAAGCGCCAGCAGGGCGCCATCGTCCGGGCCGCGGCCCGATCGGACGTCGGCGCATGAGCCCCCGCATCTCATCCAGAGGGAGAACCACGATGCCCGGACGTACCGTCGCCAAGCTGGCCACCGTGAGCGCCGTCATCGCCGCCTCGGTGTTCGCCGTGGCGCCCACCGCCCACGCCGACCTGGTCACCCACTGCATCGGCACCGGCGGCGCGGTGACCGTGCCCAACGACCTGCTCGTCCCGGCCGGCGAGTCCTGCGCGCTGACCGGCACCACGATCACCGGCAACGTCACCGTCGCCGCCGGGGCCAACCTGGTGGTCACCGGCGGGCGGGTCAGCGGAGAGGTACGGATCGCCGCAGACGGCTACCTCGACGCCACCGAGACGACCGTCGACGGCCAGGTCGTGCTGGCCGCCGGGGGCTACGGCGTCTTCCTGTCCGACGCCCGGACCGGCGCGTTGACCGTCCGGCCGAAGGGCTCGGCGACCATCGACAGCTTCCTGTTCGCCGAGGCGTCGACGATCAGCGGGAACGTCACCGTCGGCGCCGGTGAGGTACGGCTCGACCAGGGCACCGAGGTGACCCGCAACGTCAGCAGCACCGGCACGTACTACACCGACGTGCACGACTCGTTCGTCGACGGCACGCTCTCGGTGCTCAACAGCGCCACCGGCAGTGTCGTGTGCGGCAGCGCCGTCCGGGGCAGGGCCACCTTCGCCGGCAACCTCGGCGGCGTCCAGCTCGGCCCGAACGGAACCCTGGACAGTTGCGCCTCGGGCGGCTACTGGGGCGCGGACGTCAGCGTCACCAACACCACCGGTGGCGTCACCGTCGACGACAACATCATCAACGGCCAGTTGACGGTGACGGGCAACGACCCGGCCGCGCAGGTGGCGGCGAACAACCGCATCCGGGGCGGCGTGACGGGCGACGAGGCCGCGCCGAGCGCCAACCGGGCGGCCCGGATGACCGCCGCCGACCGGGAGGACGCGGGCGACGAGCGGGCCGAGGTTCGTCGTACCTCGGCGGTGCAGGAGGCCACCGAGGCGGGCGCGGCGAAGCTCTAGACGATCGACGTGACGGTGGCCGGTCACCCCTCGGGGTGACCGGCCACCGCCGTCGTACCGGGTCGGACCCGTCGCGGCGGCGTCTGCGTGTTTGGTGCGGCGTCGGAGAATCCCGGATCTAGAGGTCGCCAGTCAGAGGCCGGTACGGACGGGCCGGTGTCGGCTGGTCCGCCGACTGTGGCGGGGGTGTGAGCCAGGCGAGTGGTTGTCCGGTGAGGGCGGCGTCGGCGAGGCGGAGGGCGCTGGCGGTCTTGAGCGCCGCTCGTGAGCTGTCGATCCAGCGCTGAACGTTGTCGATGCCCTGATGGCGGTACTCGACGGCCTGGACGAGGCATTCCAACTTGTCTGCGTCACGGGCGACGACGGCTTCACGTGTCTCGCCGGCTTCGTATTCGGCGACTGCGGCGGTGATGACGTCGGCGACGGCCGGTGGGCAGGCGGCGACCTGGTCGGCGGTGACGGCGGTGTTGGGTACGGCGGTGAGGTAGCGCCTGGCGATGTGGGGGATGTCGGTGATCCGGGTTTCCTGGGTGTCGTGCAGGGTGCAGAGCATCGACACGCGGGCTGGGTCGGCACCCTCCATGGCGGCGAGCATCATTCCGATGAGCGCTGTTCGGAACGAGTGTTCGGCGATGGACTCGGGTTGCTTGACGCCGGCGAACCACCAGCCGGTGCGGGCGGCGCGTTTGAGGACGCCGGCTTCGAAGATGAAGCTCATCGCTGCGGCGGCGTCGTGGTCGTCGGTCATCTGCCCGTCCCTGTGCCGGTGAGTCCGTCCGCCCGCAGGCGGTAGGCGATAGGCGATAGAGGTTAGTTCCTGCCGCGACTGCGTGGAGATCCGGTCACTGTCCAGGAGCGGGACGCTGCGGTCGAGGAACGTCCGGGTCACGGCGAGGTTGTCGAGGGCGAGATCGCGTCGTGCGGCCCAGCAGAGTTCAGGCGTTGGGACGTCAAGGGGCCATGAATTGATTCCTATCGGAGTAACAGGTTGGCAATTCCTAACGAGGTAGCGCCGATTCAAGATCGGCCAGCCAGCGCTCAACAGCAGGCTGCATAGTGCCCTCAATGTCGATCGGGTCATACGTCTCACGCAGTGCCCCGATCACGTCTGCTCCGAGGTTCCTGAACGCCTTATCCGCTAGCGAGGGGCCAGGGTCCTGATGTCGGCGCGGGAGGCGGTACGCGGCGTGTGAGGGGTTATGAGGCGGTGGGTAAGCCGGTAGCGTTGGGTGGGCACGGCGGCCTGGGCGTCAACGGTACGTCCGCGTCACGAGGAGGTCCGGGATGGATTCCTTGCCGGAGTTGACTTTCGGGCAGAGGTTGAAGGTCTACCGGGAGAGGGCCGGGAAGACCCGTGCGGTGCTCGGGGGATTGGTCGGGCGCAGCGCCGAGTGGGTCAAGGCAGTGGAGACCGATCGCATCCTGCCGCCGCGTATTCACATGCTGGATCGCATCGCGCGTGCTCTCAAGGTCGAGGTGTCTGCCTTGGCCGGGGAGCTGAGCACGCGCTCTGCTGTGGTCAACGGACCGGAACATCCGGCGCTGGCGTCAGTCCGGGACGCGGTGAACCGCTTCGCAATTTCCGACGAGGCATCCCTGGGGTCGTTGACGAGCCTGCGAGAGCGGCTCGCGATGGCATGGCGGGCGCGCCATCAGGCGTCGGATCACCGCACGGTGCTGGGCGGGTTGTTGCCGGGGCTGCTGCGCGACGCGCAGCGTGCCGCGTTGGCGTACGAGGGTGCCGAGCGTCGGCGGGCTCAGGCCCTGTTGGCGGAGACGTTCGGGCTGACGCAGATGTTCCTTGCCTATCAGCCCGCTGCCGAGTTGTTGTGGCGGGTTGCGGACCGCGCGATGGTGGCGGCGCAGGAGTCCGGCGACCCGGAGGCGGTGGCCTGCGCGGGATGGTTCCTGTGCCAGGTGCACCGGGATGCGGGTGACTGGGACACCGCGATGGCGGTGACCCTGGACCTCCTGGCAGCGCTGGAGCCGCGCGCGGCCGACGGGACCACGAACCTGTTGGCGCTGTGGGGGGCACTGAATTTCGAGGCTGCCTACACCGCCGCCCGTGCTGGTGAGGAAGGCCGGGCGTGGCGGTACTGGGATCGCGCGGATCGGGTGGCGCAGCGCCTGCCGCAGGGCTTCTATCAGCCGCAGACGTCGTTCTCACAGGTCATCATGGGTGCCCACGCGGTGACGGTGGCGGTGGAGTTGCAGAAGTCCGGTGAAGCGGTGCGCCAGGCACGCCGTCATGATTCGGCGGCGATTCCGTCGAGGCCGCGCCGGGCACGTCATCTCATCGAGGTCGCGCGGGCGCACTACGGCAAGGACGACAAGGAAACGGCCGTGCTGAGCCTCCGGCAGGCGTACGAGTCGGCACCGGAGACGATCCGCTTCAACGGGTACGCCCGGCAGATCACCTTGGACCTGCTCGACGGTCCGCGTTCCACTCGGGACGACGCCCGTGACCTTGCGGCCAAAGTCGGGCTGCTCTCGTGATCCAGGGGTAGGAACCTTACCCATTCCGCTCTGCGACCCACCGTAGCTTCTCGCTCACGAGATGCGGCGGGCGGTGCGGGTATCGCCTGGTCGCCGCGTCTCTCTCAGCTTCGAGGGCAGGCCCGTCCTCGTGCTCGAACGAGGGAGGGGCCCGTGCGGCGAATCTCGTATGACGAATACCTCTCGGCCACCGCACTGACTCTCGCCCGCAGGCATCGGCCGGTGTGGTCATGGCTGAGCTGGCGACGCGTCTGCCGCTGCGGAGCCGAGTTGCCCTGCCGTTCCCGGCACCGGATCCCAATCAGTCGTGGCCACTGGCCGCATGAAGGTGAGCGGTGAGCAGCGGGCAGCGGAAGGCGATCGTCGCCGTGCACGTCCGAGGGCTGGAGGGGATGTGGGCCGGCTGCCGGGCGTGGTCGTCGCGGCTCACGCCGTACCCGTGCTGGCAGGTGGACTGGGTGACCAGTCGCCGGGCGCGGTCGATGACGGCGGCGCTGCTCGGAGACAGCGCATGACGACGCACGGCCCGGTGCTGCCGACCTGGAGTTGTGGCGGCTGCGACGCGCCCTGGCCCTGCCGCACGCGGCAGCGCGAGCTACGTGCGGAGTTCGACGACGCTCCGCTTTCCCTGGCTTTCTACCTGGGTGCCCACCTGGTGCGGGCCTCCGAAGACCTGACCTGGGTGCCGGCGGGGACTCTGCACAGACGCTTCCTTGGTTGGCTTCGGTGAGCATCCTGCGGTCCGGCGACGAGAAGTTCCACTACAGCGACGGCTCCCACAAGTGGGTACCGCCAGATCCGGACTACGACCAAGAGATCTGGGACGAACAGGTCCGCCAACACAAGCAAGGCCATTTGAGGAACGTGCACCCGAAGGTGCGGGTCCAGCATCTCGTCTGATGCCAGACCTCCGACTATGCGAGGTCTCCGGTCTCCGATTCCCGGCGGTGGCTGAGCCGTCCACCGGAGACCTCGCTGTGTCGATCACCGGCGCACGACGATCCGCGGACCAACTCAGATCGACGACCGCTCTGGTCCCACCCCGGCCGCAACGTCACGGCAGTCGGCGGCGATGGATTCCCAGCCTCGCCGGTCGTACGACCTCCTGAATCCGGGTGCCGGGATGTCCGCGTCCACCCGAAGCCGTCCAGCCAGAGAGCGGTGACGGTCGGCGGCGGTCGCCGGCACTTCCGTGACTGGCGACCACCGCCGTCTCCTGTCCAGCGTCTGGCAAAGGGGCCGCCTGGTGGCAACCACCGTCGTACCCGAGGCGTCAGACTGTGGCCGCACCGACTCCGCCGGGTCAGTCTGTTCGCCGCGGCCTGCGGTCGCCCGCGCGTCGGGCTTTGCCGGCTGATCCGCGCGGAGTGTTCGGAACAGTCCCGAACAGGCTGAACCCTTCACGGCGGAATTGCCATAGTGAACGTTGGATGGGTGCCGGCCAGTCCGGTTCATCCGCTGCGGTAACCACCCCAAACACATCGGGAGACGCTGTGCTAAAACGCAATGCCATACGGTTAGCCGCCGTTGCTGGAGCCGCCTTACTGGCCTTCGGAATTGCCCCGTCCCAGGCTTCAGCTGACACCTCTGTCGACAAATCGGTTGCGGCGGCAGAAGGGCCTATCGTGGTAGTGGAATCCGACGTTGCGGAATCTTTTGGACCTCCCGGGCAAGATTCGACCTGCACTTATGCGAGCTTCGCCGCAGGCTGCTTTAGGCGATACGGCGACGTCTTTTATGTGCAGGACTCCCGAGCCAACATGAGCAGCCCCTACCTGCACTGGCAGAACCAGCTTCGCGGCCCCAACGGATCCTGGACGCTCTACCGCGCCGGTAAGTGCTGGAACATGCTGGACGCCCCGAACTGGGGGGTCTGCAACAAGGATTTCTACGAGCACTCAACGGTGCGGTCGGATGGCGGTCAGGGAAGTCAGCTCAGATGGCAATTGTGTGCTCCCTCCCCGGTAGGTAACGATAGTTGCACCGCCTGGACGGGCTGGATCAGCAACAACCAGTGACGGACCGCGCCGGGGATTGCGCTCCTATTGCCTAAAGCGGGGCTGGGGGGATCCCACATCGGCGCGTTTGGCAACACCCCTCCGCTAGCCTGCCACGCCTGTGGTGCCGGTGCCGGCACTACGGGCGTGGCGGCTGCCCCGACCCGCGTCGGACTGGTAGCTACGCGCATCGCGCAGATCAGGCAGGCAATCGCCGCGAGCGGGGCGCACCTCCGCAGTCAGCCTCGGCGGGCAGCGTGGGCGGCTGGCGCCTCGGCGTCCTCTACGGGCCGAACGAGTACGTGAACCTGCGCAACGCAGTCGGCTTGCGTGTCATGCGGGTCGGATCCAAGTACCACATCGGGGCCGACTACCCGAGGTCATGCCCGCCGACCAGTCCACCCTGACCGCCTTGCAGCGGTTTTGGGGCCGCCTCCGGCATCCCACACCACGGCCCCCTCAGCGACACTGAGGCAGCCGCGTTCGAGCGCGCCCAAGATGACCTCAACGCCCGGTACAGCCCGCCAGTGGGGCGCGTAAGGCGTCTCCAGTGGGTCGGGGAGGACTAGAAGTTGCCGGCGGAGTTGCACTTGACCTTCTGGTCCAGGCAGTTGCGGACCCTTGCGGCCAGCGCCTCGTCCTTCCAGGCGTTGAAGAAGTCCGCGTGCATCGAGAACGAGGTGCCGGACGCGAGGGTGATGCCGTCCGTGTTCGCGCTCAACGGGTACGAGATCACGAAGGACACCGACGGGACGGGCACCGGGTGACTCTTCGGGCAGGCTCCGGTGTGGTCGCCGTTGGCCATGTGCGCCTTGTGGTCGGGGCTGTCCAGGTGCTTGCCGTCCCAGCAGTCCGGGAAGGTGATCTGCCGGACGACGTGCGCGGTCTTGGCGCAGACCGGGAAGGTCTTGTCGGCGCTGCGGCCGATCTCGCCGCCAATGCCGGCGCACCAGAAGTGGTTGCCCTGCTTGTCCGGGGTGTCCACCTGGTTCTTGGCATTGCCGGTGATCATCCGCAGACCGAACGGGAAGGGCTGGGTCCTACTCGGGTCCTTCAGGCGGGATCCGTAGTAGACGGTCACCTCGGTCGGGTCGACGACCTTGCCGTTCTGGTACATGGTCGGCACCCAGTAGGCCGACTGGTCGTCCGGCGAGTTGCAGGTGGTCGCCTTCGACGCCCGCAGCGACTCCGCCGTCGAGTTGGCGTCGGTCGACTTGTTGCCCCAGAAGGTGTGGTTGTGCGAGCCGCCGGCCAGCTTTGGCAGGACGATCGGGTCGTCACCGTTGTGGTGGCTGACCGTGCAGCCGACGTTGAACTCGGCAACCTTCACCGGGTTGCCGGTCACCGGCTTCGGCTTGCGCGCGAAGAACGCCCTCGTCGCGGCGGCCTGCGCGGCGGCGTCGACGGTGATCCACCCACCCGACGTGGTGGGCGCGGCGGCGGTCGTGGACGAGGTGCCGGGCTTGGCGGGAGCGGACGGGCTGGTCGAGGTGCCCGGGGCGCTCGGCGTGGTCGCCGGGGCGGGCGTCGGCGTCGCGGGTCCGGACGAGCCGATGCCGGTGTCGCTGGACGGGCCGGACGCGCCGGGCGTGCCGGGGGACTCCTTGCATCCGCCGGTGAATGCCAGGCCCACCACCAGCAGGGCGGTCAGGGCGCGACGGTGTCGAGGGGTGGATCGCAGATGTGTCAACGAGGGTGCACCTTTCTTCCGAGAAGAAAGAGTACGAGTCGACCCCCCGCGCCTATCCGGCCGCGCCGATTAAATATGCCTTAAATATCGCTCCGGGATTGCCCTGTCAGCTCTGCGCGACGGTCTGTCCTGTCGATTTGATATCGATTCTCGAAAAGACGTAATCGGCGGGTCCGTCGGCAGTCCATCCCCACCGCCGCGCGGGTGTCGGCGGTGTCGCCAGCATCCCACGGGGTCGTCCGCCCCGGTGCCCCTCGGCCGCACGAGGCGTCGCGACAGATGCCGGGCCGGCCTGGGCAGCCGCGGTCGCGTTCGTCGACGACGGGCGGACCGGCGGCTACCCGGGCGCGTACGACGGCTGGGTGACCGCGTGTGCGCGACCATGACATCGGAGGCGTGCGCCCAACGGATTCACCCAACCTGTTCAAAGGTGTGTGAGAAATCACCGTAGTGGTAGTGCTGGCCCTATTCACTCACGTGTCCCGGCACCCCCGATGGTGCGGTTGGGGGGCGGCAGTCGCAGGTAAGAGGAAATCAAGCGGACGTACACCGGTCCCTCCTAGTCTTCGAAAGGTCGGTGGGTCGACCGTCACCGGAGCACGACTGCCGCTAGATGGCGCCGCCACCGCCTTGTCACCATTGATTACGGAGTAGTTGAAACCCGCTATGCCCGCGACCAGGAAAGCCAGAGCCATGCCACGTCGCCCCGATCAGGCGTGGTCCCGCCGTGTCGAGCCGTCCGGCTCCGACGATTTTGCGGCCGCAGAGTACGGGAAGTTGTTCGGGTCCTTCACGGTCGACGCCGACGGGACGGTCGCGGTGGCGGAACTCGTCGGCCGGCTGCGCGCCGCAGGCATCTCGGAGACGGACCCGCGCCTGGTCGAGGTGCGGTTCGCCACCAGCGGCGACGGTCCGGCCCGCTTCGACATATCCCGTTTCGTCGCGTGGTGCAGGACGGGTGGCGGTGTCATCGAGAGGTCCCTTCGCGGAGACCTCGTCATTCCGGACTTCGCCGCCTTGCAGACGGAGATCTTCTCGATCTACGAGGGCCTCAGGGGTGAGGACGGGGGGCAGGTCGCCGATTACATCCCGCAGCTCGGCCGCGTCGATCCGGAGAATTTCGGGATCGCGTTGTGCACGACCGACGGACAGCGTTTCGCCGTGGGGGACGCGGAGACCCCGTTCTGCGTCCAGTCGGTCTGCAAGCCGATCAACTATTGTCTGGCGCTGGAGCAGCACGGCGCCGAACAGGTCCACCGGCACGTGGGGCGGGAACCCAGCGGTCGCGGGTTCAACGAGCTGACATTGAACAACGAGGGCCTTCCGCACAACCCGATGATCAATTCGGGGGCGATCATGTGCTGCTCGCTGCTGCGCCCGAGGTGGGAGATGGCCGACCGTTTCGACCACGTCGCCGAAACGTGGCGCAGCTTGGCCGGCGGCGGGACGGTCGGCTTCAACAATGCCGTCTATCTCTCGGAACGGCGTACGGCGGATCGGAACTTCGCTCTCGGGTACTTCATGCGCGAGCACCAGGCCTTTCCGGACGGCACCGACCTCACCGAGACATTGGAGTTCTACTTCCAGTGCTGTTCCATCGAGGTCGACGCGCGGTCGCTGTCGGTCGTTGCCGCCTCGCTCGCCAACGGCGGCGTCAACCCCCTCACCCGGGAGCGGATCTTCTCGGCTGACACCGCACGCAAGTGCCTGTCGCTGATGTCGTCGTGCGGGATGTACGACTATTCGGGGGAGTTCGCCTTCACCATCGGTCTGCCGGCGAAGAGCGGTGTCTCCGGCGGACTCATGATCGTGGTTCCCGGCGTGATGGGCGTCTGCGTCTGGTCGCCCCGCCTCGACGCGCTCGGCAACTCCGTCCGGGGAGTCGCGTTCTGCAAGGAACTCATCAACCGGTTCAACTTCCACGTCTACGACTCGTTGGCCGCCGGGGAGGACTCCGGCAAACGCGACCCGCGACGTGGCAGGAACGAGGACGAGGTGGCGTCGACCACGCGGTTGCTGTGGGCCGCCAGTCACGGCGATCTGGAGTACGTCCGGCTCGCGCTGGCCGCGGGGAAGGATCCGAACTCCGCCGACTACGACCGGCGGACGGCGCTGCACCTGGCCGCCTCCGACGGAAACCTCGACGTGGTCCAGTACCTCCTGGACCGGGGGGCCGATCCAACTCTGCGGGACCGCTGGGGAGGGACGGCGCTCTCCGATGCCGAACGCGGAGCACATGACAACGTTGTCGCGCTGCTCACGTCGACGCCGGGCGAGGGCCCGGCGTCCGCCACCCTCGTGCGAACCGACGCGCCGCTCGCGGCGGTCTGAACCGTCCGTTCCACCGATCACGATTTCGTGGGCCATCCGGCCCGATCACAGGAGAAGAGACCCATGGCGTACAAGGCTGAATACATCTGGATCGACGGCACCGCGCCGACCGCGAAGCTCCGGTCGAAGACGAAGATCATCGAGGACGGCGTCACGCCGGGCACGTGGGGCTTCGACGGCTCCAGCACCAACCAGGCCGAGGGCAGCAGCTCCGACCGTGTCCTCGAACCGGTCGCCACCTACGCCGACCCCATCCGCGGCGGGGCGCACCTGCTGGTGCTCTGCGAGGTGTTCAACACCGACGGCACCCCGCACGAGTCCAACACGCGGGCGCTGCTGCGTCCGGTGGCCGAGCAGTTCGCCGGCCAGGAGTCGTTGTTCGGCATCGAGCAGGAGTACACGTTCTTCAAGGGCTCCCGCCCGCTGGGCTTCCCGGACGGCGGCTACCCGGCTCCGCAGGGCGGCTACTACTGCGGTGTGGGCGCGGACGAGATCTACGGCCGTGCCGTGGTCGAGAAGCACCTGGACAACTGCCTCGCCGCGGGCCTGTCCCTCTCCGGCATCAACGCCGAGGTCATGCCCGGCCAGTGGGAGTTCCAGGTCGGTCCGCTGTCCCCGCTGGAGGTCGCCGACCAGCTGTGGATCGCCCGCTGGCTCCTGCACCGCACGGCCGAGGACTTCGGCATCTCCGCGACCCTGGAGCCGAAGCCCGCGCGGGGTGACTGGAACGGCGCCGGCGCGCACACCAACTTCTCGACGCGCGCCATGCGGGAGAACTATTCGGCGATCATCGAGGCCTGCGAGGCCCTCGGCCGGGGCGACAAGCCCGCCGAGCACATCCGCAACTACGGCGCCGGCGTCGAGGCCCGCCTGACCGGCGCGCACGAGACGGCGCCCTGGAACGAGTACAGCTACGGCGTCTCGGATCGCGGTGCTTCCGTCCGCATCCCGTGGCAGGTGGAGATCGACAAGAAGGGCTACATCGAGGACCGCCGGCCCAACGCCAATGTCGACCCGTACACCGTGACCCGCCTCATCGTCGACACCTGCTGCAGCGCCCTGGAGGCCGCCGACCTCGTGTGAGGCGGGCGGACCACGGTCCGCGGACGACATTCACCACGCCGCACTGCTGCGGCAGCTACCACGACATGGAGTGCATCTCGATGCCAGACGGCTTCGACGCGGGGGATACCGCATTCGTTCTGATCAGTGCCGCGTTGGTCATGCTGATGACCCCCGGCCTGGCGTTCTTCTACGGCGGGATGGTTCGCGTGAAGAGCGTTCTCAACATGCTGCTGATGAGCTTCATCAGCCTGGGCATCGTCAGCGTGCTCTGGGTGACCTACGGATACTCGCTCGCCTTCGGCGACGACGTCGGTGGACGCGGACTCGTCGGCGATCTGAGCAACGTGGGCCTGAGCGGCATCTCGGACACCACGTTGACGGGCAGCATTCCGGTGCTCGCGTTCGCGGTCTTCCAGATGATGTTCGCCGTCATCACCCCGGCCCTGATCAGCGGGGCGATCGCCGACCGTGCCAGGTTCGGCGCGTGGATGCTGTTCGTCGCGCTCTGGGTGACCGTGGTGTATTTCCCGGTGGCCCACTGGGTGTGGCAGGCCGACGGTTGGATCTTCAAGCTCGGCGTGAAGGACTTTGCCGGAGGCACGGCGGTCCACATCAACGCCGGCATGGCCGCCCTCGGCGCGCTCCTCGTCCTCGGCAACCGGGTCGGCTTCCGGCGTGAGTCGATGCGGGCGCACAGCCTGCCGCTCGTGATGCTCGGCTCCGGCCTGCTGTGGTTCGGGTGGTTCGGGTTCAACGCCGGATCGGCCCTCGCCGCCAATGGCACCGCCAGCGTCGCCTTCATGAACACCCAGGTGGCGGCCGGTGCCGGCATGATCGGATGGCTCGTCTGGGAGCGCGTACGCAAGGGTGGCTTCACCTCCCTGGGCGCCGCGTCGGGCGCGGTCGCCGGCCTGGTGGCGATCACCCCCGCCTGCGCGGTCGTGAACACCTGGGGTGCGATCGCCATCGGTGTCATCGCCGGTGTCGTCTGCGCCTGGGCCGTCGGCCTCAAGGACCGCTTCGGCTACGACGACTCACTGGACGTCGTGGCGGTTCACGCGGTCGGTGGTTTCGTCGGGACGCTGCTCATCGGAGTGTTCGACACCACCGACGGCCTCGTCGCCGGCGCCGGTGCCGGGCAACTGGGGAAGCAGGCAATCGGCGCCTTCGCCGTCGCCGCGTATTCGGTGGCGCTGACCTGGCTGCTCGTCAAGATCATTGATGTGACGGTCGGCTTCCGGGTGCCGCGATCGGACGAGGTCGCCGGTATCGACCAGGTCCTGCACGCGGAGAGCGCCTACGACTTCGACGTGAGCGAGGGGCGGGCCGACCCGGTCGGCTCGACCGGCGGCCGGGCGCAGGACAGGACCGCCCAGCATCCGATCATGGACGTCCTCAACGGCCCGTACACCCGCTGACCGACTGCGACGGACATCGCCGTGGTCCGGACCGGGAGGGGTGCGCCAACCCCGCCCGGTCCGCCGGCGTACGTCGACGGGAGCCGTCGCACTGGCAGCCGTCGCGTGGACGACGCTAGAATCTGACGCTGACGTCAGAGGTAAGTGTTGTCGGCGTCACCACGTGAGGGGAGGGGCCGTGCGGATCGGAGAACTCGCCACCAGCACGGGAGTGTCGGTGCGCGCCCTGCGCTATTACGAGGAGCAGTCGCTGCTGATCCCCGAGCGCAGCGGCGGTGGCCAGCGCCAGTACGGCGATAAAGCGGTCGACCGCGTCCAGCTCATCCAGACGCTGTACGCCGCGGGTCTGTCCAGCCGGACGATCCTGGATCTGCTGCCCTGCGTCGACGCGCAGGTCAACACCCCGCAGTCCCGTGCCCTGCTGAACGCCGAACGGGATCGCATCACCCACCAGATCGACCAGCTCGTCCAGGTTCGGGATCGCCTCGACGCGGTGATCAGCGCCAGCGAGGACCCGGGCAACGGCTGCGGCTACGCCGACGAGACCCCGCGATAGTCGCCCGTGGGACGGTGCTGTCGCACGGTCGCGGGCGGTGCGCCGGAAGTGAGGTCGGGGATGCCGTAGAGCTGGTCGAGGACCTGGATCGCGGCCCCGGCGGCGATCACGTCCGCGCCGAGGGTGGAGAGGGTCACGGTCGGGGCGAGCCAGTCCGTACGGCGCACGTCGGTACGGACGGCCTGCTCCACGGCGGCGCGGTAGACCTCGGCGTGGCGCAGCAGATCCGCGCCGGCGAGGACCACGTGGGCGAGGTCGAGGGTCTGGAGCAGGTTGACGACGCCGATCGCCAGGACCCGGGCGGCACGCGGGACGTCCCCAGCCTCGGCGGCACGGAGGTGGACGACCTCCAGGCAGCCGTGACGTCCGCAGACGCAGACGGGCCCGTCCAGGTCGACGACCGTGTGGCCGAACTCGCCGGCGTTGGTGTGTGCCCCCCGATGGGCCGCGCCGCCCAGCCAGAAGCCGCCCCCGATGCCGGATTCGACCATGATGAGCGCCGCGTCGCCGAATGTCGCGCCGTGCCGCCACGCCTCGGCGGTGACACCGGCGGTCACGTCCTTGTCCAGGTGCACCGGCAGACGAAGGCGCGCTTCGGCCAGTTCGCGCAGCGGTACGTCGTGCCAGTGTCGTAGGCCGTGCGCGTCCCGGACCAGCCCGTTGGCGTGGTCCAGAGGGCCGATCATGCCGAGGCCCACGCCGGTCAGCCGGTCCCGTAGCGCGGGGTCCTCGGTGATCGTCCCGATCGTCCCGATGCCGGCGCAGAGGGCGTCGAGGAGCTGTTCCGGGGTGAAGTCCGCGGGCAGCGGTCGGACCGTCGAGTGGCGCACGGCGCCGGCCAGGTCGACCAGGACCAGTCGCAGCGTGCGCCGGGCGACGTGCGCGCCGATCGCGTACCGACTGTCGGGGACCAGCTCGTAGACGACCGCGGGTTTGCCGATGCCCGGGCGGCGGACACCGGCGGGTCGGATCAGGCCGTCGGCGCTCAGGCGCGCGATGACCTTGGAGACGGCCTGCGGGGTCAGGCCGGTGGCGGCGACGACCGTCGACCGTTCGAACGTCCCTGCCGTACGCCCCACGGCCAGCACCTGCGCCTGGTTGTAGCCGCGCAGGAACGTCACGTCCGCTGTGGTACGCGTCATCTCGCCACTCTATTACGCAACGCTGTTGCTAAATTCGCTCGGTGAACGCACTGAGCAGAGGTCAACGGCTCGCGGCGCTCGCCGCCCTGGCACTGGGCGGCGTGGCGGTCGGCCTGACGGAGTTCGTGGCCATGGGCCTGCTCCCCGAGATGGCACGCGACCTGCTCGCCCAGGACTACGCCCGATCCTCGTCGGACGCCGTCGCCCGGGCCGGTTGGATGATCACGGCGTACGCGCTGGGCGTCGTCGTGGGCGCTCCCCTGATCGCGGCACTCAGCGCCCGCCTGCCCCGCCGCAGGCTCGTACTCGGGCTGCTCGTCCTCTTCGCCGCCGGCACGATCGCCTCGGCGACCGCCCCGAACTTCGAGCTGGTGCTGGTCGCGCGGTTCGTCGCGGCGCTGCCGCACGGCGCGTACTTCGGGGCGGCCGGCCTGCTCGCCGCGACCCTGATGGGCCCCGGTAACGAGGCGCGGGGCTTCGCCACCGTGCTCGGAGGCCTGACCGTGAGCAACGTGGTGGGCGTACCGCTGATCACCCGGCTCGGGCAGGAGGCCGGCTGGCGTACGGCGTACCTGGTCATCGCCGGTGTCTTCCTGCTCACGCTGCTGGCCGTGCTGGCGGTCGTGCCGGAGGTCGCCGCGGCGGCGGACGGCTCGCCGGCCGCCGAGCTGCGGGCCCTGCGGACCTCGCAGGTCTGGCTGGTCGCGGCCACCGGCGCGATCGGCTTCGCCGGATTCTTCGCGGTCGACTCGTACATCGCGCCGGTCACCACCGACGTCGCCGGGCTCTCCGCCGCGACGGTGCCGTGGGTGCTGGTCGCGGTGGGCCTCGGCATGACCGTCGGCAACGCCCTCGGCGGTTGGCTCGCCGACCGGGATCTGCGTCGCAGCCAGATGATCGGCTTCGTGGCGATGATCGCCAGCATCGGCGTGTTCAGTCTCGTCGCGTCGCACCCGGTGGGTCTCTTCGTGGGCGCGTTCGGTGTCGGCGCGACGAGTCTCTACCTCGGTCCGGTCCTGCAGGCACGCCTCATCACGGTCGCCCCCGGCGCCCAGTTGATGGGCGCGGCGCTCAACCAGTCCGCCATGAACATCGCGAACAGCCTGGGCGCGGCGCTGGGCAGCGTCGGCATCGCCGCCGGGCTCGGCTACCTCGCGCCGGCGCGGGTGGGCCTGGTCCTGGCGGTCGTCGGGCTGGGCCTGGGAATCGTCAGCTACGCGGGGCGTCGTCGGGACCGGGAGCCGGCCGCCGTGGCGGGCTGACCGCCGCCGGCGTCGGTCAGGTGACCGACGAGGCGAGGAGGTCGCCGACGGACGCGCGGACCGGATCGGGATTCGCCCAGGACCAGTTCGGGTGGGCCCGGTTCGTGAGCAGGGCGAGGACCAGCTTGCGGCCCGGGTCGACCAGCAGCGAGGGACCGGCGAACCCGGTGTGGCCGAAGGTGCGACCCGACGCGAGCCGGCCCATGAACCACTGCTGGTTGAGCACGACGCCGAGACCGTGGGCGGCCGTACGGTGCGGACGCTCCGGGTCGACGGCCGGCTTGCCCGCGTTGTGGTTGGTGAGCATCCGGCGCACGGTGTCGGCGGCGAGGACCCGTCGGCCCTGGTAGGTGCCACCGTCGAGGAGCATCTGGCCGACCGCCGCGAGATCGCTGGCGCTGGCGAACACCCCCGCGTGACCGGCGACGCCCCCGAGGTGGTTGGCGACGTCGTCGTGCACGGTGCCTCGGAGGAGGCCGCGCGACGAGCGGGCGTCGGTGGCGACCATTCGGGCCGCCCTCTCGCTGGCCGACAGCCAGGTCGTGGGGGCGAAGCCGGTGTCGCGCAGGCCGAGTGGACCGGTGAGGTTCGCCTTGAGCGCCTGGTCGAGGCGTTTGCCGGTGACCTTCTCGACGATCTTGCCGGCGACCATGAGGCCGACGCTGGAGTAGCGGAACGTGTCCCCGGGCACGGCGCCCGAGACCAGCGGTGTGGCGAGGACCGCGTTCCACCGGGCGGCGTTGTCCGGCAGGCCGGTGACCTTGGCACCGACCGGGAGACCGCTGGTGTGGGTGAGCAGCATCTCGACGGTGACGCGGTCCTTGCCCGTGCCGGTGAACCCCGGCAGATAGTCGCGCACCGGGGCGCCCAGGTCGACACGGCCCCTGTCGACCTGCTGGAGCAGCAGGATGGCGGTGTAGACCTTGGTGACCGAGGCGAGGTCGAAGATGGAGTCCGGGCGCATGGCGACCCGGCTCTTCGCCGCGAGCAGTTTCGGTCCGGCCGCGTAGCGCAGGGCCTCCCCGACCGCGGTGTGCACGGTCATCTTGCCGTTGACCAGCACGAGGGCGACCGCACCGGGAAAACCGTGGTGCGTGACGGTCTGTGCCGAGGCGGGCAGGTGTCGCCGCAGCAACGCGGTCACGTCCGCGGCGTACCGGGCCTGGTTGCCCGGCGCGCCCGCGCCGGCCGTGGGGGAGGCGCTCGGCGTACCCGACGAAGCGGCCGTGGGCTTTCCGGCCGCGCCGAATCCCACCCTGTTCCCCGCCGCGTCGGTGGCCGTCACCGTGCCGCCCGGGTCGGCCCCACCCGCCGACTCGCCGCCGCTGTCGCCGCAGCCGGTGAGAGCGGAGGTCGCAGCGGCCAGGCCAACGCCGAGCAGGGTACGACGGGCGACGGGCATGCCGGTGATGTTGACAGATCCGAATCGTGCGCGCCAAGCCCAATCAGCCGTACGCTCACCTCGTCCAGCGTTCTGGCCGGTTTCCGACACCTGTGCGGGCCGTACGGGCGACCGTCACCGCCTGTGCAACGATCGTCAGGCATCCTGTCGAACGGCCGGCGCCGCCGGTCTGTCCGTGCGGCAGACCCGGGGGAGGGTGCCCTGCCTCGTACTCCTTTGGAGAGCACCATGTCCCTCTCCCCGGTTCGGGTCTTCGCCGCGTTGAACGCCGTGCGACCTCCCGAGCAGCCAACTCCGGTCCTGGGCAAGGCGGTGGTGGTCGGCGGCAGCGTCGCCGGCCTGCTGGCCGCCCGGGTCCTGTCCGACCACGCCGAGAGCGTGATCCTCATCGACCGGGACGACCCGCAGGTCAGCGGCGCCCGGCCCGGCGTGCCCCAGGGCACCCAACTGCACGCGCTGCTGCCCGGCGGTCTTCTGCAACTGGAGCAGTTGTTTCCCGGGTTCCGCCAGCAGGCGCTGGCCCACGGCGCGGTCGAGGCGCCACCCGCCACCCGACGCAGCTACCTCGACGGTCGACGCAAGGTGGTCGTACCCGACGACGACGACAGCCTCGCCGGCAGTCGGCCGCTGCTGGAAGGGCTGATCCGCCAGCAGGTGCTCCGACTCCCCAACGTCAAGACCGTCACCGCCCGCGCCACCGGGCTCGTGATCGAGGGCGACGCGGTCACCGGTGTGCGCTGCGAGGTCAACGGGGTGGCCGGCGTCGAGGGCGGCGACCTGGTTGTCGACGCCATGGGCCGGTCCAGCCGACTCTCCGACTGGCTGGAACAGGCCGGTTGGGAGCGGCCCGCCACCCGCCGGATGCCGGTGCACCTCAACTACGCCACCGCGCTGTTCCGACGCCCGGAGCAGACCCCTCAGACGCGCGTCGTCATGGCCCTGCACACCCCAGGGACCATGACGGACGTCGCCGGCGCCGCCTTCTTCGCCATCGAGGACGGTCGGTGGATGGCCATGATGGCCGGCTACGGCGACGACCGGCCGGGGCGCACCGCGCAGGACTTCGTCCGACGGCTGCGCGAGCAGTTCCCGCCCGAGTTCGGCGAGGTCGCCGACCAGGAGATGATCGGTGACGTGCAGACCTACCACCACGCCGACAGCCGGCGTCGGGACTTCCACGCGTTGCGGCGCTTCCCGGCCCGGCTCGTCAGCGTGGGCGACGCCGTCGCGTCGTTCAACCCGGTGTACGGGCAGGGGATGACGGCCGCGGCCCTGCACGCGGCCTGCCTGTCGGCGTACCTACGCCCCGGCCCGGACCTGAGCGTGCCGGCCCGCCACTTCCTCGACCTGCAGAAGGTCGTGGTCGACGCCGCGTGGTCGACGTCGACCTCCGCCGACCTGGCGCTGCCGCACGTCGACGGCCCCTACCCGCGCGGCTACCGGGTCACGAGCTGGGCGAGCCGGCAGATCCTCACGGCGACCGTGACGGACGTGGCGATCGCGCGCCGCTTCAACGAGGTCGTCTCCATGCGTGAGCACCCGCTGTCGCTGGCCAAACTCGGCGTGATCCTGGGCGCCGTGCGCGCCAACCGTCGGGCGCGCTGACGGACAACCCCGCCGCCCGTCCGGCGTCTGACGGGCGGCGGGTTCGCCGCTACCGCGCGGCCGACCGCAGGATGTCGACGACGAAGCGGTGGTCGTCCAACTGCGGAAGCCCGGAGACGCCCATCCAGCCCACCACGCCGGTGCCGCGCACCCGCAGTGGCAGCGCGCCCCCGGCGGCGGCGTACCGGGAGGCCGGCAGCCCGTAACGCTCGGTCAGCGTCACGTTCTTGTCCTGGCAGAGCCGGGCCACGTAGAGCGACGAGTGCTCGAACCGCATCACCACCCGGCCCTTGCGGCGCAGCCAGGCGTCGTTGTCCTGGGTGGAGCCGGGCAGGCCACAGTGGAACAGCTGACGCCCGGCCCGCCACACGCCCACCGCGACCGGCAGCGCCCGCTCGCTCGCGGCGGCCACCGCGCGCATGGCCAGCTCGTACGCGTCCGTCTCGGACAGGCCGGTACGTTCCAGCTCCGCCTCCTCGCGGAGCAGCTCGTCCAGGGTCGGCCAGGAATCGTGGTCGGATGTCATGGGTTTCTCCTCGTCGTTCACCAGGCGCACGGCGCGTAGTCCTTCAGGAAGCAGCCGTACAGGTCCTCGCCCTGCTCGCCGCGGACGATCGGGTCGTACACCCGGGCCGCGCCGTCGACCAGGTCCAGCGGGGCGTGGAACCCCTCGTCGGCCAGGCGCATCTTCGTCGGGTGCGGCCGCTCGTCGGTGATCCAACCCGTGTCGACGCTGGTCATCAGGATGCCGTCGGTCAGCATCTCCTGGGCGCTGGTGCGGGTCAGCATGTTCAACGCGGCCTTGGCCATGTTGGTGTGCGGGTGCCCCGGACCCTTGTAGCCGCGACCGAACTGACCCTCCATCGCCGAGACGTTCACCACGTACTTGCGGCGGGCCGGCGCGGCGGCCATCGCCGGACGTAGCCGGCTGACCAGCACGAACGGTGCGGTCACGTTGCACAACTGCACTTCCAGCAGCTCGACCGGGTCGACCTCCTGCACCCGCTGCACCCAGCTGTTGACCGGGTCGAGATCCGGCACGAGACCGCCGGCGTCGATGGCGGTGGACGCCGCGATCCGCTCCGGCGAGGCCGACCCGCTGGTCAACGCCAGCGCGGTGAGCGCGTGCGGGGTGAGGGCCGGCGACTCCGAGCCGGCGGTGAGCGCGCCACCCGCGCCGGCCGCCTTGGTGAACGTGATCAGCTCCGGCAGGGGCCCGTCCGGCAGGGCCGCGGCCTCCGCGGCGACGAGCTGGGCGTACGCCCCGGGCGAGCGGCGGACCGTCTGCGCCGCGTTGTTGATCAGGATGTCGAGGGGGCCCTGGCTGCTGACCGAGTCGGCAAGGGCGATCACCTGCGCCGGGTCGCGCAGGTCGATGCCGACGATCCGCAGGCGGTGCAGCCAGTCCGCGCTGTCGGGCATCGCGGCGAACCGGCGGACCGCGTCGTGCGGGAACCGGGTCGTCACCGTCGTGTGCGCACCGTCGCGCAGCAGCCGCAGCGCGATGTACATGCCGATCTTCGCGCGCCCGCCGGTGAGCAGCGCGCGCCGGCCGGTCAGGTCGGTACGGGCGTCCCGGCGCTCCCGGTTCAGCGCGGCGCAGGACGGGCAGAGCTGGTGGTAGAAGGCGTCCACCTCGCGGTAGCGCTGCTTGCAGATGTAGCAGCCGCGCGGGTTGTGCAGGAGCCCCGCCGTCGTGCCGCTGGTGGGGGAGGCGAGGGGGATGCCCTGGGTCTCGTCGTCGATCCGACCCGGGGCGCCGGTGGCCGTGGCCTCCGTCACCGCACGGTCGGCCGCCAGGATGGCGTCGCGTCGCTCCTCACGTCGCCGCTGCTTGATCACCTTGTAGAGCCTCGCGGTGGCCCGCTGCACCCGCACCACGTCGGGGTGGTCGGGAGGAAGGGCCTCCAACGCCTCGAAGACGCTCAGGCAGGTCTCCAGCCGGTTCCGGTCGATGCCGCCCTGAGCGTTGTCGGGAATGTTGTCCACCGTCATGCGTCGTTGTCTCGTCCCGTTTCCTGTGCCGGATTTCGCCGGCCCACCCCAAGTCCGACCCGAAACTGTACGCACCGCGGCGTCCCGGCCGCACCCCACGCCGTCGGGCACCCTGCACGGCTCTGTGGTGCGCGTGAGGGATGCTGGTCCCGTGCAGATCACCATCCTCGGTCCCCTCGCCGTCGACGGCCGGCCGGTCCGGGGCGAGCGGTTGGCCGCGGTGCTCCGCGCGCTCGTCGACGCGCGCGGTCGGGCGGTCTCCACCAGCCTGCTCGTGGACGCGGTCTGGGATGGCGCCCCGCCGGACGACGCGACCGGTGCCGTGCAGGCGCTCGTGTCCCGCGTCCGCCGTCTCGGGCTGCCCGTGGTGGCCGTGCCGGGGGTTACCGCCTGCCGGCCGAGGAGGTGACCGTCGACGCGGTCGAGGCACGGGCGCTCGTCGAGGGCGGTCGGGTCGCGCTGCGGGCCGGCGACGCGCGCGCGGCCCGCGACGCGGCCGACCGGGCCCGTGCCCTGTTCCCCGAGGTGCCGGAGATCGCCGGCGCGGACGACGCGCGCCTGTTCGCCGACGTCGCCGCGCTGCGCGCCGAGGCCGCGCTCGCCGGCGCGGGCCCGTACGACGAGGTCGACCTGCGCCGGCTGGCCGCGCGGACGCCCCCGGACGAGCCGTCGGCCGCCCTGCTCGTGCGGGTGCTCGCCGTGCAGGGGCGGGAGGCGGAGGCGCTGGAGGTGGTCGAGCGTCTCCGCGACGAGTTGGCGGACCGCTACGGGACCGATCCGTCCCCGGTGATCACACAGGTCCACCTGGCCCTCCTGCGCGGCGAACTCAACCAGCCGGCCGTCCTGGCGCCACCCCGTCCGCCGGCACGCGTCGTCCTGCCCGCCGCCTGGCGCCGGCCGATGACCGCCCTGCTGGGCCGCGAGCGGGACGTCGAGGCCCTGGAGACGGCGCTCGACGAGTCGGCCCTCGTGACGATCGTGGCGACCGGCGGCGCGGGCAAGACCCGCCTCGCCGCCGAGGTCACCCGGCGCGCGGCGGCGGCCGGGCAGGGGTACGGGTGGTCGAGCTGGCCGGCCTGCGCTCGCCCGACGAGGTGCTGCCCACCGTGCTCGCGGCGCTCGGCGGCGCCGACACCTCGTCCACCGGCGGCAACCTGGGCCTCGAACGCCGGGTGCTCAGCCCCGAGGAGCGTATGCGTGCCGTGGCGCCGGACCTCGACGGCCTGATCGTGCTGGACAACTGCGAGCACGTCCTCGACGCGGTCGCCACCGTGGTCGCCGATCTGCTCGCGGTGGCCTCCCCGGAGGTGGCGGTGCTCGCGACCAGCCGCGCCCCGCTGGGCCTGGCCGGCGAGTGGGTCCACCGACTGACCGCCCTTCCGGACTCCGACGCGCTCGGGCTGCTCGAATCCCGGGCACGGGCCGGTGGCGCGGTGCCGACCTGGGACGCCGCCCGGGCTCTCGAGCTGTGCAACCGGCTGGACAACCTGCCGTTGGCCCTCGAACTGGCCGCCGCGCGGCTGCGGCACATGCCGATCGACGACGTGCTCGCCGGGTTGGCCGACCGGTTCGCCCTGCTCGACGACGCGCTGCGCGGGCTGCCGGAACGCCACGCCAGCCTGTGGGCGATGGTCGACTGGAGCCGCGAACTGCTCGCCCCCGACGACCGGGCGCTGCTGGAACGGGTCGCGGTCATCCCCGCGCCGTTCACCGCCGACCTCGCCGCCGCGGTCGCCGGGACGCCGGACGTCCGTCGTGGCCTCGCCACGCTCGTCGAACAGTCCCTGCTGACCCTGGTCGAGGCCGACGGGCCACCGCGCTACCGGATGTTGGAGACCGTCCGTGAGTACGGCGAGGCCCGGCTCGGCGCGTCCGGCGACCGGGACGTGGCGATGGCCGGCCTCACCGGGTGGGCCCGGCACGAGGCCGTGGCGCTGGCCGCCCGCCTTGTCGGTCCCGAGCAGGTCGTGGCGCTCGACCGCTGCGCGACCGAGCAGGACAACCTGCTGGCCGGCCTGCGCTGGGCGCTGAGCCACGACGACGAGCCCGCCGCCGTCGACGTCGCCACCGCGCTGCTGCACCTCTGGACGGTGCGCGGCCTGCACCTGGAGGTCCTCGCCTGGGCGCGTTCGCTGCTGCACGTCGACGAGCCGCGTCGGCGGCGGCGATCGGCGATCCTGGGCGGCCGGGCCAGCGGTCGACCGCTGCCGGACGGCGACCGGCTCGCCTGGACCTGCCTGCTGATCGGCGTGAACGCCGGCATCAGCGCCGACCTGCGGCCGGCCGTGCTCGCCCGGCGGGCGCTGCGCACCCTCCTGAGCGAACGGCCCGCCGAGGTGTCACCGAGGCTGACCGCGCTCGCGTCGGCGTTGCCCGGCTTCGACACGTCCGACGTCCAGGAGAGTCTCAAGAGCGCGGGCGAACTGATCGCCCACCCGGACCCGTACGTGCAGGGGCTCGGGCTGTTCGCGCGTGCGGCGGTACGCGAGAACGGCGGCCTGCCGGAGTCGTCGATCGAGGACGCCGAGCAGGCGTACCACCGGTTCGAGGTCGCCGGTGACCACTGGGGCATGGCGATGGCGGCGGGCGCCGTGGGGCAGTTCCTGCTTCCGGGACGGGAGGAACGCTCGGCCGAGTGGCTGACGCGCAGCGTCCGGCACATGGAGATGATCGGGGCCCAGCAGGACGCGCGGTCGGTGCGGGTGCGCCTCGACGTCCACCTCGCCCTGACCGGTGACGAGGAGGCGGAGCGGCGCCTCGGGGAGATGGCCGGCTCGGGTCAGGCCGAGCAGGTGGACGTCGCGCAGGCGCTGCTCGGCCTGGCTCAGGTCGCCTGGCAGCGCGAGCGGTACGACGAGGCGCTCGCCCGCGCCGAGGACGTGACCCGTACTCTCGTGGCCTGGACCGGACCGCCGCCGCAGCCGCGGGTGATGGTGCGGACCGCGGCTGCGGTGCTCTACCTGCGGGTGGCCCACGCGCGGCGGGACACCGGCGGTGCGGCCGACGCCCGCGCCGCGTCGCTGCTGTCCGCCGCCCGCGACGACGCGCTGACGTCGCGGGACCTGCCGGTGATCGGCGCGTGGGCGTCGGGCGGGGCGGAACTCGCCGCCGGTCGGGGTGATATCGACACCGCTCGTGAACTGTTCGCGATCGCCCGGCGGATCGGCACGCACATGGAGATGTTCCTCCCCGCCGGGCAGGGCGAACAGCTCATCGCCGCTCTCGGGGACGAGAGTCGGCGTGAGCAGTTGCTGGCCGCCTGGCGCGAGCGTCCGGTCGCCGTCGCGGTCGCCCGCATCCGCGAACTGATGGACGACCTGCTCTAGCTAGACCTTCTTGCGGTAGGCGCGCAACGCCATCGGCATGAACACCGCCACGAAGCCGGCGCACCAGGCGAGGGTCCACCACACGTGCGCGTCGAGCGGGGTGCCGAGGAACAGTCCGCGGACCGAGGCCACCAGGTGGGTCATCGGGTTGACCTTGACGAAGGCCTGCATCCAGCCGGGCAGGGTGTCGGTGCCGACGAACACGTTCGACCCGAAGCTCAGCGGCATGATCAGGGCGAACATCAGGCCCTGCACGGCGCCCGGGGTACGCACCTTCATCGACACCCAGACCGGCAGCCAGCTCAGGCAGAGCGCGAACAGCACCGCGAGCACGCAGCCGGCGATCGCCCGGAACGGGTCGGTGTCGATCCGGAAGCCCATCAGGTAGCCGATCGCGAGGGTCGAGACCGTGACGATCACGTACCGGACGACGTCGCCGAGGACCGCGCCGACAAGCGGTGCGGAGCGGGGGACCGGCAGCGACCGGAACCGGTCGAAGATGCCCTTGGCGATGTCGGTGTTGAGGTTCACGCCGATCGCGATCGCCCCGGTCGCGATGGTCTGCGCCAGGATGCCCGGCAGCAGGAACTGCAGGTAGTCATGGGTGGAGCCGGCGACCGCCCCGCCGAAGATGTAGACGAAGATGACCAGGAACAGCACCGGTTGCAGCGTGACGTCGATCAGCGCCTCGGGCGTACGCCAGGTCTTGATGAGGCTGCGCTTGGCGAGCGCCAGCGAGTGCCGCACCAGTCGGAACGGTCGCGGGTTCACCGCTGCCGTCGACAGCGCCGGACCCGTCGTGGGTGGTGCGTCCAACTGGGTGCTCATGCCGCTACCTCCGTACGCGAAGTGGTGTCGTCCTCGGATGCCGTACGCCCGGTGAGGGTGAAGAACACCTCGTCGAGGCTGGGCAGGTGCAGGGAGAGTTCGGTGACGGCGATGCCGGCGGAGGCCAGGCGCGCGACGCTCTCGGTCAGCGCCGTGTCGTCGGCGACCGGCACGGCGAGGACGCCCCTGCGGATCTCGTCGGCCGGCCCGCCCGAGCCGACGTCGGTCAGGATCGCCGCGGTCCGGCGAAGCTGCCCCGGGTCGGTCGGCCGGACCTCGAGGGTCTGCCCGCCGACGATCCGCTTGAGCCCGTCGGGCGTGTCGTGCGCGATGACCCGTCCGTGGTCGATCACCGTGATCGCGTCGGCCAGCGCGTCGGCCTCCTCCAGGTACTGCGTGGTGAGCAGCACCGTCGAGCCGTTGGTCACCAACGACCGGACCACGTCCCACATGTCCTCGCGCTTGGCCGGGTCCAGCCCGGTCGTCGGCTCGTCCAGGAAGATCACGTCCGGCGAGCCCACGAGGCTCGCGGCCAGGTCGAGCCGCCGCCGCATACCCCCGGAGTACGTCTTGGCGGGCCGGTTCGCGGCGTCGGTCAGGTCGAACCACTCGAGCAGTTCGGTGGCCCGCCGCCGGGCACCGGCGCGACCGAGGTCCAGCAGCGTGCCGAACAGTTCCAGGTTCTGCCGCCCGGTCAGGTCCTCGTCGACCGAGGCGTACTGGCCGGTGAGGCCGATCCGCTGCCGGACCCGCCCGGCGTCGCGGACGACGTCGAAGCCGCCGATCCGGGCGCTCCCGGCGTCCGGGGTCAGCAGGGTGGAGAGGATGCGGACGGCCGTGGTCTTGCCGGCGCCGTTGGGACCGAGCACCCCGAGCACCGTCCCCCGGGGTACGGCGAGGTCCACGCCCTGTAGCGCCTTCGTCTTGCCGAAGGTCTTGACGAGGCCCTCGGCCTCGATCACCAGATCGGTTGTCATGCCGACCAGCGTGCGCGGCGCACCTGACACGGCTCCGACACGCCGCTGACAGCCCCGCCGACGCGGGCTGACACCGTGCCGACGCGAGGGCGGCCGTCGGCGCGGGCGTCACGATATGCTGGCGGCGGCAGAGCGCCTGCCCGCGCCCGATGTGGTGGCCCACGCCCGACCACATACCTGGGGCCAAGAGTCGCCGACTCCGCGCGGTCGTGTCGATTCTCGGCGTGCCGGTCACGTCGCCCGCTCCGTGGAGCGCGTGGGGCTGCACCGGAGGCGTCATGTCCGATCACCCGTCCCACCGTTCCCCCGTCGCGGGCCGCGCCCGCAGGCGCGCCATCCGGGAGCAGGCGGCCCGCACCGGCGTCGACTACTCGGTGGCCGCCCGGCAACTCGACTCGGCCGGTCTGAAGCCCGGCGAAACCCTCGCCAGTTACGGCCGGACGATCTATCCGACCAGCGCCGACCCGTACCGTCAGGCCCTCGTCGACCGCCGCGAACGGCGCTCGTTCGGCGAACGGGTGGCCGACACGCGCCGCGCGGCGACGCTGCCGGAGGGCCGCGCCGCGCACCTCGTCGAACGTTTCCCGCCCAGCCGTGGGCCGGCCGGCTCCGGCGTCGGTCCGCTCTACCACGGCGAAGGTCGGCAGGAGTTGCTTGCCATGCTGTACCTCGTGGTCGCGGCCGAGTCGCCCGGACTGCTCCCGGAGGTGGGGGACGTCGCCTGGATCGCGGAGCTGGGCGAGGACACGGCGGTCGACACCGCCTGCTCCGATGTCGACCGGGAGGCCCGCCGGCTGCTCGACGAGACGCCGACGCGGCTCTGGTCGGCGATCGAGGAGGCGTTGGCCGTCGTCGAGGCTGGCGTGGACGGGCAGCTCCGCCACGCGGCGGTCCGCCAGGCCGCGCTGCTGCGCACGATGATGACGCCGCGCCTCGGCTCCGTGGACGAGCCGTTCGTACCGGGACTGCCGGCCGCCGGCGTGGGACAGATCCTCGACGCGCTGCTCATCGTGGCCGACGACGGGCATGCCCCGGGCACCCGGGTACGACGTGTCGCGGGGGCGGACGACGCGCGACTGGCCACGATCGTCGGGGCGCGATGGGGATCGGCGGGGCCACCGGTGGGCTACCTCGTCTGGCCCGACGGCGCGACGGCGTCCGTGTCCGTTCCGGCCGACGGCCTGGTGGTGCTGGCCGGGCAGGAGTCCGTTCCGCGGTGAGCCGGCCGCCGTCCGGTCACCGCCTCGGAATCCGGGGTTGGTGCGCTCGCCGGCCGCTGCCATAATGACGGTGGCGCCCGTCGATGTCCGTGGGCCCGGGGGAAGCCCTCCGCAAGGCGCGGATGGTGGGGGTCGAAACCCGGAGGCCGCGATGGACCTTGTCCCCGACTCTACCGCCCTCTCCAGCCTGGTCGACCTGCTCGGCGCGGTGCTGCAACTGGCCGCCGCGGTGGTCAGCCTCATCGCGATCCTCGCCGCCCGTGGGCGTCGTCGTCGGCGGGACCGCGACGTCTAGGGCCTGTTTCATGAGGGCGGCCGGCCAGTCCTCATGAAACAGGCCCTGGCAATCCATAACCTCGGGGTACGACCCAGAGGGGATGACCCGCAACATCCATTCCCATCAATACGATTACCGCTATCGATCAGGTGCGCCCACAAGGCGTGCCGTCCCGAAGCGGAGGAATGCATGGTTCGCTGGCGTACCCTCACCGGCCTGGTGGCCGCCGCGCTGGCCGCGGCCAGCCTCACCCTCGCGGCACCCGCCGCCGCGGCCGACAACCCCGTCACGCCGAACGTGGTCGGCGGCACCCGCGCCGCCCAGGGCGAGTTCCCGTTCATGGTGCGGCTCTCGATGGGCTGCGGCGGGGCCCTCTACAGCTCCCGGCTGGTGCTCACCGCCGCACACTGCGTGGGCGCGACCGGCACCAACACCAGCATCACCGCGACCCTCGGGGTGGTCGACCTCCAGTCGTCCAGCCGGATCACCGTCCGCTCCAACTACGTCTACCGCGCGCCCGGCTACAACGGCAACGGTAAGGACTGGGCGCTGATCCGCCTGGCCACCCCCGTCACCGGGCTGAGCACGTTGAAGATCGCCACCACGACCGCGTACGACAGCGGCACCTTCACCGTCGCCGGCTGGGGCGCGGCGCGCGAGGGTGGCGCGCAGCAGCGGTACCTGCTCAAGGCCACCGTCCCGTTCGTCAGCGACTCCACCTGCAACTCCAACTATGGAGGCGACCTCATCCCCGCCGAGGAGATCTGCGCCGGCTACGCCAGCGGCGGCACCGACACCTGCCAGGGCGACTCGGGTGGCCCGATGTTCCGCCGCGACGCCACCAACGCCTGGATCCAGGTCGGCATCGTCAGCTGGGGCAACGGCTGCGCCCGACCCAACTACCCGGGCGTCTACACCCAGGTGAGCTACTTCGCCTCGTCGATCGCCTCGGCCGCGGCGAGCCTCGGCGGCTGACCGCGCGGCACGAGGGGGCGGCCCGGATTTCGGCGGTCCGGGCCGCCCCCGAGTGCCGTGTGGCGTCCGGGCGAACCGCAGTGGGCCAGCCGACAGAATCGGTGGCCCGCGCGTGCCGGGGCGGACGGGGCGGCCATGATGGGTCCGTGCAGATCCTGTCCATCCAGTCGTCGGTCGCCTACGGCCACGTCGGCAACTCGGCCGCCGTCTTCCCCCTGCAACGTCTCGGGCACGAGGTGTGGCCGGTGTTGACCGTCCACTTCTCCAACCACACCGGGTACGGCGCGTGGCGCGGCCCGTTGCTGGCGGCCGCCGACGTGGCCGAGGTGATCGCGGGCATCGCCGACCGGGGCGTTCTCGGCAGCGCCGACGCGGTGCTGTCCGGTTACCAGGGCGACCCGGCGATGGGCGCCGTGATCCTGGACGCCGTCGCCCAGGTCAAGGCCGCCAACCCGGCCGCCGTGTACTGCTGCGACCCGGTGATGGGCGACGTCGGCCGGGGGATGTTCGTCCGGCCCGGCATCCCGGAGTACCTGCGCGACACCGTCGTGCCGCGCGCCGACATCATCACGCCGAACCACTTCGAGTTGGACTTCCTCGCCGGCCGTACGACCACCACCCTCGCCCAGGTGCTGGAGGCGGTCGACGTCGTCCGCGCCACCGGGCCGAGGCACGCCCTGGTGACGAGCGTGCTGCACGACGACGTGCCGGCGGGTTCGCTGGAGGTCGTGGCGGTCTCCGACGAGGGCGCCTGGGCGGTCACCACCCCGCTGCTGCCGATCAACCCGAACGGCGGCGGAGACGTCACCGCGGCGCTGTACCTGGCGCACCTGTCGACCACCGGCTCACCGGCCACCGCGCTGGAGCGCACCGTCTCCTCGGTCTTCACCGTCCTCGAAGCGACCCTCGCGGCGGGCACCCGGGAGATCCAACTCATCGCCGCGCAGGACGCGATCGCCGAGCCGCCGGCCCGGTTCACGGCCCGCCGGCTGCGCTGACGCCGGTTCCGGGCCGGCGTCGGCTCAGCGCAGCGCGTCGTCGCGCAGCACCGCGTGCGCGCCGACGGTCTGGTTGACGATCTGGGTCACCCGTACGTCGACGACGACGCTGGCCAGCGCCACCGCGTCCGGCCGGCTGAGACCGTGCAGCCGTTGCAGCAGGGTCATCATCGCCTCCAGGGCACCGAGCGTCGCCTCGTCGAGGGACGCTCCCACGCCCAGCGTCAGCCAGGCGTCGGCGGTGCGGGCCACCGGTCCGGTGACCGGGAAGTCGTCGCGGACGTCGAAGGTCAGCGTCACCTCGTCCATCGGGCACTCGATCGCCGTGCCGCCCACCTCGCCGTCGCCCTGAGCGGCGTGCCCGTCCCCGACCGAGAACAACGCTCCGTCGACCGTGATCGGCAGCAGCAGCGTGGTCCCGGCGGTCAGGTCCTTGCAGTCCAGGTTGCCGCCGCACTCGCGCGGCGGGGTGGTGGAGTGCCGTCCCGGTTCCGCCGGCGGCATGCCGAGCACCCCCATGAAGGGGCGCAACGCCACCGTGTGACCGTGCTGGTTGCGGCCGGTCATCGTTGCCGGGTCCAGCTCCCAGGCGTGTACCACCTGTGTCGACTCGACGTCGTAGCGCTCGTTGAAGGCGCTCGGCCACCCGCCCGCCACCGTCGTACCCCACGTGCCCGGGACGATCGCGTCGATGCGTACCGCGAGGGTCTGGCCGGCGCGAGCCCCGCGGACCGCGACCGGCCCGACGAGCGCGTGCCCGTCCTCGGGCCGCCGCTGCGGGACCCGGGGGCGGTCCCGGTTCGCGCCGCCGGGGTACGGGCCGGCGGACCACCAGCAGTCCAGGGTGCGGTAGGTGACGGTGTCGCCGGAGTCGATGGTGAGCACCGGCGTGAGGTCGGGGGAGAAGTGCCCGTGCAGGGTCTTGTCGTCCGGTGCGAGGGTGTGTCGCATCTGCGCAGGCTACGTGTCGATCCGGGGTGGCGCGACCGCCGGTGGGCGCAGGTGCGCGGCCGAACGGGTCGGCCGCGCACCTGCGCGGATCGGGTCAGTCGACGGTCGGCGGTGCCGTGCGGGCCGCGTCGGCCAGTGCCTTAGCCGCAGTGGCGTACGGGTTGTAGCTGTAGCCGCGCGCCAACCCGGCCGGGACGGTGAAGTACTCGACCGACAGCTTCGCCGGGTCGCTGGCCAGCTCGCCACGGGCGGGTACGTCGTTACCGTCGTCCCAGCCCCAGGGGGCGTTCGCGGAGTTCGCCGAGCAGCTCCAGGTGCCGACGCCGCAGTCGCCGGAGGTGTCCCCGGCGAAGGTGCCCAGGCTGGCGAAGAGATTCGCGTTCGTCCGCTGCGCCCACAGACCGCCGGCGGCGAAGATGTCGACGAGCTGGTAACGGACGTCGCGGTCGTCGCCGTTCTCCGGCGTCTCGGCCACCGTGGACGGGTAGTAGACCAGGCCGTCGCCGTTGATGGCGTACTGCGGGTACGCCTTCAGTCCGTGGCCCTGCGCCTCCTGGGCGGTGACCGGGTGGGTGAAGGAGTCGTGCGGCGAGGACTGGAACTGCAGGGTGCCGTCGACGCTCTCCCGGCCGCTGGTCCAGGTGCTGCCGGCCGGGGTGTACGAGTAGAAGTCGCTGTGCGCGACGGTGACCGCGCCGCGCAGGACGCCGTACGCGGAGCCGTCCCGCTCGATCGCGAAGAGGACGCCCTCGCCGTCGTTCTCGTGCTCGGTCTCGAAGAACGGGTGGTCGGTCCAGTCCCGGGGGTGGAAGAACAGGTACGTGATGTACCAGTGCGTGCTCGTCTCCACGACGGAGTAGTACACGTGCGCGGCGAGCGACGTGCCGGACGCCCCGGTGCGGTCCCAGTTGTTGCGCCCGTTCAGATCGCCGTCGAAGTCCACGGCGGTGACGTAGTCACTCCGGCCGCCCAGGGCGTGGGTGCCGGTGGCGTCGACGTCCTGGTAGTGGATGGGCGCCCAGCGCAGGGCCAGGTCGGCCCGGCTGGGAGCGGCGGTTGCGGGTGACGGCGTCGTGAGCGGGGTGAGCGTCAGCGCCACCACGGTGGCCGCCGCCGTCAGTGCCCTCGTCACCCGTCGGTTGGTGTTGCTCCTGTCGCGCATGGTGTGCTCCCGCGTCGAAGTGACAGACCATGATGGATGATCGTCGATCCGGGGTTCCGGCGCGTGTCCTCGCGGCGACGGGAAGGCGGCGGGCGTCCGACGGGCTCGCGACACCCCGCTTGTATCGACAATCGTCGAATGCAATGCTGTGGTTCGGCCGCGCTCGGGAGCCGGCGTGGTCGATCTCTGCTCCGGAGTCGGGGACGCGCGAGGTGGCCCCACCACCCGCGCGCGGGCAGTCCCCGTCAGCGGCCGCATGCCGATCGCCGTCGGGCGGCCGCCGCACAGGTCCGGACCCGTACGGTCGGCCGCCCATCCGTGGCCGCGACGGCGACGGCTTCTCGGAGGTACGGATGCGTCGCATCTTGCTGGCTCTCACGACCATCGCCCTGACCACCGCCACGACCGGCTGGGCCGCGACCACCGGCGTCGCCCAGGCGGCGCCGACACCCACGGCGTCGGTCACGGCGGCGCCGACACCCACCCCGGTCTGCCCGCCGGCACTGCCCATCGGTGGTCGGGTGTCCGCAGCCACCACCACCAGCCTGACCGTCGTCTACTTCATCGCGCTCAGCCCGCCGTGCGGCTACCGGCCGCCGATCACCGTCGGACTCTTCGCCAGCCGCGAGGACGCCTACGCGTGGCGGAACCCGGTGGCCGAGTTGGTCTCCGCCGAGCGCGACGGCACCGTCACCTTCGACCGGCTGACCCCCGACACCGAGTACTGGTTCGGGTTCCGCGACTCCGAGGGCAGGTGGGAGCCCTACTACGGGGGGAGCGGCCGGACCGCCGCGCTGACGTCCTGCCGGGCGACCGCCACCATCGACTCCCGCTGGGGCACCGGATTCGTCGCCACCGTGACGGTCCGCAACGTCGGCACGCAGCGGTTGGACCAGTGGCGCGTCTCCTGGCGCTGGGCCGGCGACGAGCGGATCCAGGCGGTGTGGGGCGGTGTCGTCGACCCGGCCGGCGCTGACGTGGTGGTGCGCAACGCACCGTACAACGGAACGCTGGCGCCGGACGGGTCGACGACGTTCGGTCTGCTCGCGACGGCCAGCGCGCCGACGGCCAGCGCGCCGCCGGCCGGGCTGACGCTGACCTGCGCGCGCTGATCCGGGCGACGTACCCGGGGGTCGGCGTCGCGTCAGGGCTTGCGGGCCACCGCGCCGTAGGCGTCGATCCCCCGGGCGTCGGCCTCGTCCGGACGCCACAGCGGGATCGGCACGAGACCAGGCTCGACCAGCGTCAACCCGGCGAAGCAGCCGGCGAGATCCTCCGGGCTGCGCAGGATGTACGGGACACCGCCGTTCTCGGCCAGCCGCTGCGCGCCGGAGACCACCTGCGGGCTGGTGTTGGTGCCGTCCCAGAGCACCAGGTGGCTGCCGGACGCCGTCGCGCCCATCGTCCGATCGACGATCGAGCGCACCACTTCCAGATCCGGCTCGTACCCCAGCACGCCCATGAACATGACGGCGATCGGCTGGTCGAAGTCGAGCGTCCGCGCCGCCTCGGCGAGGATGGCCTCCGGGTCGTGGTAGTCGGCCGGCACGTACGTCGTGACACCCTGGACAGTCGTGCTGGACAGCAGCGCGCGGGCGTGCACGAGGACCATCGGATCGTTGTCGACGTACACGATCCGCGCGTCGGGCGTGACGCCCTGGGCGACCGCGTGGGTGTTCTGCATGGTCGGCAGGCCGGTGCCGATGTCCAGGAACTGCCGGATGCCCGCCTCGGCGGCCAGGTACCGGACCGCCCGGACCAGGAAGCGGCGGGACTGCTGCGCCATCAGGACGATCTCCGGGTAGACCTCGGCGACCGCGTCACCGGCCGCCCGGTCGGACTGGAAGTTGTCCTTGCCGCCCATCCAGTAGTTCCAGATCCGCGCCGCGTGCGGCACGTCGGGCTGAAGCGTCGCGGTGAGTTCGGCATCCGGGCCGGCCATGCCAGGCTCCTATCGAGGGGTCCGTCGGGGTGAAACGGATTGTCCACTATCGACGCCGCCGGCCCCGACCGGGTCGCCCGCGACCGGGACGGACGACCCGTCGACGTGTCACGGCGCTTCGACGACCTCCCGGCCCAGCGGCCAGAAGGCGGCCGGGACGAGCTTGAAGTTGGCGATGCCGAAGGGGATCCCGATGATCGTCACGCAGAGCGCGATGCCAGCGAGGACGTGGGACAGGGCCAGCCACCAACCGGCCAGCACCACCCAGAGCACGTTCGCCAGCCCGGAGCCGACGCCCGCGCCCGGTTTGGGCGCCAGCGTGCGGCCGAAGGGCCACAGCGAGTAGACGGCGAGGCGCAGCGCGGCGACGCCGAACGGGATGGTGACGACCAGCAGGAAGCAGATCAGCGCGGCGAAGCCGTAGCCGATCGCCAGCACGAGGCCACCGCCGAAGATGAGCCACAGGACGTTCAGGACGAAGCGAATCACCCCTTGAGCATGAGCGATGCTCGCCACCGGGTCCGGCCCGCCTGCCGGGCTTCAGTTCGACAGGCCGCCGCAGGCGATCCCGTCGATCGTGCACGCCGTCGGTGTCGCGCCGACCACCGCGCCGTTGACCCGGAAGGTCACCCGCGTCGAGCCGCTGCCCGGGACCTGCCCCACGCTGCCGTCCGGCACGAACGTCCACACCGCGCCGTCCTGGGTGGCCCGCGCGCCCTCGACCGCGCTGACCCGCAGCGACTCCCGGGGCAGCGTGATGGTCAGCGTCCACCGCGTCGCCGGCACCGGCCCCGGATTGCTGATCGTCACGGTCGCGCCGTAGCTGAGCAGCGCGTTGTCCTCGATGACGAAGTCGGCGGCGAGGGCGGCCGGGGTCGGGGAGGCCGACGAGGGGTCACGGCCGGCGCGCCGGCCGGCGGCTCGACGGGTGGCCGCGCGGCGCTGGCCGAGGGCGACCCCACGGTGGTCGGGCTGGTGGCGGCCGGCTGTGCCTGCCCCGGGGCGTACCGGGGCCCGGCGTGCCCAGCTGGTCCACCGACGGGGGCGCGTCCAGGGTCACCGGCGCGAGCTGCTCCGGGGTACGCACCACGCTGACGATCGAGACCACCGTCGCCACCACCACCCCGAGCGCCGCGAATACGGCGACCCAGGTGGCCCGCGACACGTCGGCCTGGCCGGTGACCACCCGCCGTACGGCTGCGGCAGCGGCCACGATCCGGTCCAGCAGGATGATCGCCACAGTACGCCGTGGCTGCGGCGGTGTTGCCGGCACTGCCTCTCTCCCCTTCACTTCGTCGCCGGACGCCCGCCCGCGACCGCCGGGTCGCGGTGGCACCCGAGCGGTCACAGGGCGCGCAGCCCGACGAGTATCGACTCGAGCAGCTCCTGCGACGGCAGCTCCGACAGCGACGGCGGTTCGTGCGTCTCGACCAACCCCGCCCCCAGCAGGTCACCGAGGAGGACCCGAACGGTGCCGAGGGGCAGATCCAGCTCGGCGCTGACCTCAGCCACCGACACTGGATGGTGACACAGCTCGACGATCCGCGCCTGTTCGGGGAAGAGCGACGTGGGCGACGTCGCCGACCGCCGCGCGACGACCAGTGAAATCAGGTCGAACCGGCCGCGCTCGGGCGTCGTACGCCCACCGGTCATGGTGTACGGACGGGCGACCGGGCCGGCGTCGTCGTCATACCACGCCTCGTCAGCGGAGCCGGCGCTGGGCACCAGAATCTCCGCTCCTCGCCGCGGCGGCGGTCTCCAGGCGGATCGGCAGGTGCCGTTCGGCCTGCCCGACGAAGAGCGCGACCTCGTACGCCATGTCGCCCACCTCGACCTCGTCGCCCGAGATCCGTACGGTGAGGATGGTCCCGTTCGAGATGGTGGCGACGAAGAGGAACGCCCGCGACATCTGCACCACGATCTGGCGCAGCGCGCCCGCGTCGCAGGTCCGGGTGGCGGCCAGTCCCAGCGCCAACAGGCCGGCAACGATCCCGGAGATCTCTTCGGCCAGCTTCGCCTGCACCTGCCGGGAACCGCCGAGCGGGAGCCCGTCCGGGGAGAGCACCACGGCGAACTCCGCACCGCGTACCCGGTCGACCAGGCGGTCCAGCGCGCCGGTCAGGCTGTCCTCGGTGACCACTGCGTGCGTCATCGATGTCTCCTCGTTGTTCTCGTGATCGGCAGCTCGACGGTCTCGGGGCCGGCGTTGCCGGAGCCGGGCACGGTCGGCCCGGATTGGCGGATCCGCATCGGCAGACCGTCGGCGCCGCCCGCCGGGCCGGCGTCGGGCACCGCGCCGGGCATCGGCCGGTACGCGGGCCCCGGCGACGTCGCGTCCGGGCCGCCGGTCACGGTGACCAGCTCGGCCGGCAGGTGCACGATGGCAGCCGTCCCGCCGCGTCGGCTCGGCCGCAGGACGACCCGGGCACCGCACCGGGCGGCCAGCAGGGCGACCGCGGACAACCCTCCGGCGTCGCTCGGCGGGTCGGTCGGCGGGCTGGCGAGCAGGCGGTTCGCCTCGTCGAGCGCGGTGGCGTCGAGGCCGGGACCGTCGTCGACCACCACGATCGCGCAGCCGTGCGGCCGGTGCTCGCCGGTGACCCGGACCGTGGTGTCGGTGGTCGAGAAGGTCAGGGCGTTCTCGATCAGCTCGGCCAACAGGTGCACGACGTCCGTGACGGCGGGGCCGGCGAGCGACCACGGCCAGTGCGGCGCCACCAGGACCCGGTGGTACTCCGGCACCTCGGCGACCGCGCCGCGCGTCACGTCGAGTAGGGGGACCGGGCGTCGCCAGCGGCGCGCGGGCCGCGCCCCGGCGAGGGTGATCACCTTTTCCACGTTGCGGCGGATGCGGGTGGTGAGATGGTCGAGCTGGAACAGCTCGTCGGCCTCCGCGGCGTCGTGTTCCCGCCGCTGCATCGCGTCGAGCAGGTCGAGCTGGTCGCGCAGCAGGACCTGGTTGCGCCGGGTGATCCCCAGGAACAGGTCGGCCGCGTGACGTTCCCGCGCCGGCCCGCCGCCCCGCTGATCGCCGCCGTTCTCGGCGACGGGCGGCAGACGGTCGGCGGGTACGTCCGGCGGTTCGTGCCGGCGCTGGTCGGCGCCCGGCGGGGCGTCGTGCGCGGGCTCGCGGCGTACGGCTTTGGCCCAGCTCAGCAGCACCGCGAGTACGGCGATCAGCCCGAGACCCACCACCAGGCCGGTCCGCCCCACGATCACCGCGGCGCCGGGTGTGGCCCGTTCGACGCTCGCGCGGGCGGTCGTCGTCACCAGCTCGTGCAGCGCGCCGAGGGCGGGGTCCGCCGCCGCGCGCCACTCCTGCGCGCTGACCCCACGCAGCGCGTCGGCCCGGTCCGTGCGCAGCAGCGCGTCCTCCACGGCGAGCAGGCCCGCGAACTCGGGGCCCGCCACGAGCCGCTGGTACGTGCGGTGGCCGTCGCCCGGCAGGCCGGCCGTCGCCTCGGCCCGGGAGTACCGCTGGACGGCCACCAGCTCGACCAACCGGCGGCGCTCCTCGACGCTCAGTCGCCCGCTCAGCACGGCCGCCGTGACCAGGGTGTCCTCCCGGGCCAGCAGCTCACGGGCACGGGCCAGCGCGATCACCGCGCGGGTGTCGACCGCCAGCCTGCTCTCGTGCGCGCCCCACTCCGGTCCGTACACGTCGAAGGCGGCGTCGACGAGCTGGTCGTACCCGTCGACCGCGCCCGCCTGGTC
This sequence comes from Micromonospora sp. CA-246542, assembly GCF_050942905.1. Lineage (NCBI taxonomy): Bacteria > Bacillati > Actinomycetota > Actinomycetes > Micromonosporales > Micromonosporaceae > Micromonospora > Micromonospora sp. CA-246542. The sequence goes on from NZ_CP192040.1 coordinate 2,918,143, forward strand.
GAGCTGCCCGTCGTCCACCCGGGACCGGATCGCCCCCAGTCCGTTCAGCCTCCGGATCAGGGTCTCGGCCCGGTCGCGGACCGCGCCCGCGCTGAGCAGGCGCAGGTCGTGTCCGTTCCCGAACGCCCGGACCTGCGCCGCCGCCCCGTCGGTCGCCGCCCGCGCCCCGGCCAGCGTGGCCCGCGCGGGAGCGGCGCCGGCCAGCGTCTCAGCGGTCGCCCGACGCTCGGTCTGCAGGCTCAGGACCAGCCGGTCGATGGGCTGACCCAGGGTGTCGGCCAGGGCCCGCACCCGCAGCAGGTCGGCGGCGTCCTGGCCGGTCAGCCAGGCCGCGTACGACCACAACGTGAGCAGCACCGCCGCCGTCGCGACGAGCCGGACCCCCGATCGCCGTGCGCGCGTCACGTGGCGCTCCGTCCGGTGCGCCGGCTCATCGGGCCGACCGCTGCGGCCATGGCTGCCCGGCGGCGTCGCTGGCCCGGTCGGCGACCATGGTCCGCAGCAACGCCAGCAGTTCCGCCCGGTTGGCGCAGTGCAGCCGGTTGCGCATGCGCGCCACGTGGTGCTCCACGGTCTTGGCCGAGATGAAGAGCCGATCACCGATCTCCCGGTAGGTCAGCCCGGCCAGCACCAGCTCGGCCACCTCGTACTCGCGGTCGCTCAGCCCCTGCTGGGTGGGGCCGGCGGCGGCGACGGGCGTGGCGGTCGCGCCGTCGCTCGGGCGCTGCCCACCGGTCGCGCCGCCCGACCGACCCTGGAGCACCCGGGCGCACTCGAGCAGAGTGGTCATCGCCCGCCGGTCCGCGGTGCGGATCGCGGCCTGCCCGGCGAGGCGGGCGCCGTCCCAGCACAGCCCGGTGTCGTGCAGGCCCCGGGCGGCGGCCTCGACCCGCACCGGGTCGACCACACCCCGTAGCACCTCGACCCAGCTCTCGGCGGCCGCGGCGACCACACCGGCGTAGCGGCTGTGCTCGGCGGCGGCGAGCAGGGCGGCGACGTGGTCGTCGGCGGCCGTCGGCTCGCCGGTCAGGATGGCGGCGTGCAGGCCGCTCCAGTGCAGCGGGACGCTCCACAGGGTCGGTGAGCCGAGTCGGTCGAGCAGCGCGGCGCCCTCCCGCAGGTACGGCGCCAACCGGGCCACGTCACCGAGCCGCGCGCCCGCGATGGCCAGTTCGCCCAGCGGCAGCAGCGTGAACAGGTCGACCCCGTGGCGGACCACCGCCTCCAGCGCCTGGCCCCACCCCGCTTGAGCGCGCCGAGGTCGCTGGTGCGCCGGGCGATGCCCATCCGCAGCGCGGCGGCGAAGAGCAGGTCGCGGGATTCCAACGGGCGTTCGTCGGCGGTGACCGTGGCGAGCCGCTCGGCGGCCGCGAGCGTCTGACCTCGGACCATGAGGATCCAGGCCTGCAACAGCCGGTGCCGGCGGGCCATCAGCGGGCCGCCGACACCGCCGGCCTGCGCGCGGTGCAGGACCCGCTCGGCGATGTCCAGCTCGCCACAGTGCACGGCGGTCAGCGCGGCGAGCGCGGCCGGACTGTCCGGCAGGAGGGCCGCCCGACCGTCCGGTTCCAGCAGGGCGGCGGACTGCACGAGCGCGGAGAGCGCCGCGCTCGGCGTGCCGGTGACGCCCTCGCGTACTCCGTCGGCCATCAGCCGGGCGGCGCTGGCGTGCAGGGTGGGCGGTGCGCCGGCGGGCTCGTCCACGCGCGGCCCGGCGGCGGTCAGGTCGCCGATGGCGAACCCGCCCACGGCGGCGAACGCCACCGACGAGGCGGTGCCCGACCAGCGGTACAGCTCGACGCTGCGGCTGGCATGGCCCCGGTGCGCCAGCGCGGTCGCGGCCACCGCGGCCGCCTCGGCGCGGACCGCCGGGTCGGCGGTGGTCAGCAGCCGGTCCGCCAGGCGCAGCGCGTCGTCGAGGTCACCGGCGAGCGCGGCCGCGAGAGCCTGCCGGGCGCCGGTCGGGTGCCCGGCCGCGGTGGCGGCGGCGAACAGCTCGGCGGCGAAGGCCGGCTCATCGGCAAGCGCCTCCTGCGCCGCCGCGGCGAGTGTCGGGGCCGGACAGTCGCCGAGGACGCCCACCGCGAGCAGCGAGCGGACCAGCGGTAGCACCGGGCCGCCCCGGGCGAGCTGCAACTCGGTGAGGCGTCGCCAGAGGGCGCTGCGCTCGGTGGCCGGACTGAGCGTGGTGACGGCCCGGCGGACCAGCGGGGTGAGCCGGCCGTCCGCGCCGATCAGGCCGGCCGCCCGGGTCGTGGCGATCAGCTCGTCGACCGCCTCCGGCTCCTGATCGAGGAGCGGGCCGAGCATGGCCACCGGCAGCGGTACGCCGGCCGCGACCGCGAGCAACAGTCGTCGTACGGGGGCGGGCTGGATCTCCAGCTCCGGCGCGAACTCGAGGACGACGGTCCGGGGCGGCTCGGTCGGGACGGTGGCCAGGCTCGGTGCCGCGCGTAGACCGCGGGTGAGCCGCTCGACGTCGCGGGGGACGCCACCGGTCTGCGTGTGCACGAAGTCGACGAGTTCGGCGCGCTGGGTCAACTCGGGAACGGCGGCGACGCAGGCCCCGGTCTGCTCCCGGGTGAACGGCCCGAGCAGCACGGCCTGCCCGTCGCGGCGCAGCGTGTCGACCAGCTCGGTCAGGGCTGCCGACCGGGGCCAGGGGCGGTGGGCGACGACCAACCGGTGCCGGCGGGTGGCGACCAGGCGCAGCAGCACGCCGATCCGCTCGTCGTCGAGCAGGTGCGCGTCGTCGACCAGGATCAGGTCATCCGGGTCGACGGGCTCGCCGGGCCCGGGAACGCCCGTGTGGACGGTGACGCCGGCCCGTTGCTGGAGGCGCGTCAGCTCGGCGAGCAGGGCGGTCTTGCCGTGCCCGGCGGGTCCGGCCAGGCCGACGGTGAGCGGCGCGACCGGATCGTCGGCGACCCGGTCCAGCAGGGCCCTGGACGCCCGGCCCAGCACCAGTCGGGATTCGACGAGGTCTTTCATGATCATGGTGGTCATCCTTCGCGTCCCCGGCTGAGCGTCAGTGCCAGGCGGGACGCCTTCGGCAGGTCGAGGGGCAGGATCCGGACCGGCGGTCGGGGTGGCGGTTCGCCCGGATCGGTGGCGTGGTTCCGGGGCCGCCGTAGGGCCGGGATGCTCGCCCGGCCGCCACCCGGGACCGGCGCCGGATCGCGGACCGGGGCCGGGGGTCCGGGGCGCGGTCGGGGTGACACCACCTGGCAGGCGGCGCTCGCCGCTCCGGTGGCGGCGGTGAGCTGCGCGTCCGGTTCGACCTCGACCGGCACACCGAGCGCCGTGCTGATCAGCTCGGTGACCAGCGGGATGCGGGTCGAGCCGCCGGCCAACAGGACCCCGTCGAGCTGCGTCGGCGTCAGGCCGGCGCCGTGCACGGTGCGCAGCAGGAGGTCCACGGTGGCCTGCACGGTGGGGCGGATCATCGCCTCGAACTGCGCGCGGGTCACCGGTATCCGCGCCGGACCGCTCGGCAGGCTCAACACCACGTCGGCGGCCGGCTCAACGGTCAGCGCCCGCTTGACCCGGTCACACTCGGCCGGCAGGCCACGCAGGGCCGCCTGGTGGTCCCGCCGCCCGATGGCGGCCAGCTCCCGGGACAGCACGGTACGGACGTGGCTGGCCAGCAGCTCGTCGAAGTCGGCCCCGCCGATCGGGTCGAGACCCTGTGGCGTGCCGAAGCTCTGGTAGGTGCCGCGCGGGGTGCGCCGGACTAGGGCCGCCTCGAAACTGGCGCCGCCCAACGCGTAGACGGCCGCCGTGGTGCCCGCGAAGCCACGCGCCGCGTGACTCTCCGCGACCGTGACCGTGCGGGGGAGCAGTGTCACCGTGCGCAACCCGAGGTCGACGAGCGCCCGGCGCAGCAGCTCCCGCCGGTACGGCCGCCAGCTGGCGGGGTGGCTGAGCACGACCGCCTCGGCCGGGCCGCCTTCCGCGGCGTGCACCTGCTCCACGACCCAGGCCGCCAACTCCGCCGTGAGGGTCTGCGGCGCGCACGCCTCGCCGCCGAGCAGCAGGGGCACGTCGTCGCCGATGCGACGGACGAAATCCCTGCTGGTACGACTGCCGTCGTCGGTGGCGGGCCCGCCGATGTGCAGCGCGCCGTCCTCGGCCAGGTGCAGCACCGACGGTACGAGCGGCGATCCGGCGTTCAGCGGGACAGCCTCCGGACGCGTCCAGGTACGGCCGTCGCGCCGAGCGACGGCGGCGGCGGTGTTGGTGCTTCCGATGTCTATCCCCAGGACGTACGGCATCCGTCTCTTCTCTTTCCGCGAGTGGCCGGCTGATGGCGATGGCGTCGGCGCTGTCCGGCGACCCACCCCCGGCGAAACCCGCGGGCCCCTACGTTCGTACCAGAGATCACTGCGTGGTCGGCACCCTAATCTGACCGGGACGGTTTCCCCCAGTCCCCCTAACGGGGGAGCCGGCGAATGCCCTAACGCGGCGTGATCGGTTGCGGGCTCAGCCCCGATGTCCGGGGCCGCCCCCGGCCATAGTGTTCCTCTCGACGAACGACGGCCGCCGATGCCAATCCGAGGAGAACCGGCACATGGACTCGCAACAGACCCTCCACGACTTCGTGCTCGACCTGCTGACCAACCCCGACGCGCGGTCGGCGTTCGACCTCGACCCGGAGGGCGCGCTGCACGCCGCGGGGCTCAGCGACATCACCGCCGCCGACGTGCAGGACGTGGTGCCGCTGGTGGTCGACTACGCGCCGGGCGCGGGCCTCGCGCCGCTGACCCCGGTGGTCGGGCAGCTCGGGTTCGACCCGCTGGTGACCGATGCCACCGACGTGGTCGGTCAGTTGCAGAGCGTGGCGCAGCAGATCAGCGTCACCAGCTCGCCGTCCGGTGTGGACGTCAAGGCCGGTGTGCTCGGCGCCATCGCGGTCGACCCGTCGACCGTCGCCGCCGGGGTGAGCGTGCTGCCGGGTGTCGGCCTGGGTGTCGGGCCGAGCGGCCTCGACACCGACCTGACCGGGGTGGCCGACGTGGCGCACACGCTCGACGCGGACGTGGTGCAGCCGGTCGACGGGATCGTCGACCCGGTGCTGGGCGGCGCGACGGGTACGGTCGGGGACCCGACCAGCGTGCTCGGCGTGACCGACCCGGTGCTCGGCGGTGACGTGACCGGTGGTGTCCTCTCCGGCGTGCACGGTCAGGTCGACGGCATCGTCGGCTCCCTCGGGGTCCACGACACCCTGGGTGGCCTGGGCCTCGGCGACGGCGCGGTCGGCGGCGTGGTGCCGCCGGTGGACGTTCCGTCCGTGGTGGGCGGTGTCACGCACCACGTGGACAGTCTCCTTCCCGGGGTCACCGGCACGGTCGGTGACGTCACGGGTGGGCTCACCGACGGTGTGACCGGCGACTCGCACGACGGGGGGCCCGCCTCGTCGGACCACGGGTTGCTGGGCATCACCGGCGGTCTGCTCTGACGGGATTTTCCGTCGGAAGCGGGGGGCCGGGTCGCGTCGAGCGACCCGGCCCTTCCCGGTTTCCTTCCCGGCACCTCTTGCTAATTGAGCCGAAATCCGCACACTTGGTGCGGTGATGGCGGGGATCTGGCTGGACGTACTGGACGAGATCGCCCGGACGTGCACGACACACGGTCGCGGCGATCTGTTGCTGACGGTCCGGCAGAAGCGTGCCCAACTGCTCGACCCGACGTTGCGGGTCCTGGTCGTCGGCGAGCCGAACCAGGGCAAGAGTCAGCTCATCAACGCGATCATCAACGCGCCGGCCTGCCCGGTCGGTGACGGTCGCACCACCGTCCTGCCGACGGTGGTGCAGCACGCCGAAGCCGCCTGCGCCACGATGGTCCAGGCGCCGGCGCCGCCGGCCGGACGGCCCGCGGGAGCGCCGGCGGCGACGCTCGCCGAGCGGACCCCGCTGGCGCTCGACCAGGTCGCGGCCGGCGTGTCCGGCACGGTCGGGCGTCGGCCGGGGGGCGGTCCGGCGTACGTCGAGATCGGGCTGCCCCGGGCGCTGCTCGCTGCCGGACTGGTGCTGGTGGACACTCCGGGTACCGACGAGGTCGCCGCGCTCGGCGCGGCCGCGGAGGTGGCCGCCTCGACCCGCGCGGACGCCGTGCTGCTGGTCTCCGACTCCACGAGGGAACTCTCGGTGGCCGAGCTGAACATGCTGCTGCATGTCATGCGCTCGCAACCGAACGTGGTCGTGGTGCAGAGCAAGACCGACCTGGTGGCGGACTGGCGGACGGTCGCCGAACGCAACCGGCAACACCTCGCCGATGCCGGCGTCCCGGCGCCGCTGATCCCGGTGTCGGCGACGCTGCGGCTGCGTGCGGCGGCGGCCGACGACCGTGGCCTCAACGCCGAGTCCGGCTTTCCGGCGCTGATCGCCCGTCTGCAACGGGACCTGGCCGGCAAGGCCGACCACCTGGCGCGGGCGTCGGTGCAGGCGGTGGCCCGTACGGTGGTGGAGCAACTGGCCGCGCCGCTGCGCGCCGAGTTGGCGACGCAGGAGGCCGAGGAGCAGTCTGGGCCGATCTCGCGGCTGCACGCGGCCCAGCGGGAGGTCGACGAGCTGCGGCGCTGCTCGACCCGCTGGCAGAACACCCTCAACGACGAGATGGCCGACCTGCTCTCCGACATCGAGTACGACCTGCGGGACCGGACGCGCCAGATCCTGCGGGCGGTCGACGAGGCGTTCGATGAGGCCGATCCGCTCACCGCCTGGGACACCTTCGACGAGTGGCTGTCGCGCAGCCTGGTCGAGGCCGCGGAGGCCAACCACGAGTGGCTGGTCCAGCGCTGTGACTGGATCGCCCGCCGGGTGGCCGCCCATTTCAACCGGTACGGCTACGACGTGCTGCCGCCCTGGTCGATGACCATGCCGGAGGATCTCGGCGACCGGCTGCCGGACCTGGAGCGGCCGAGGATCGACCGGTTCACGACGGGTCAGAAGCTGTTCACCGGCATGAAGGGCTCGTACGGCGGCATGCTGATGTTCGGCCTCGCGACCACCCTGGCCGGGATGCCGATGATCAACCCGGTCTCGGTCGGCATCGGCGCCCTCTTCGGCGGCAAGAGCATCCGCGACGAGAGCAAGCAGATGTTGCGCCGCCGGCAGGCGACCGTGAAGACGGCCATCCAGCGGCATGTCGACGAGTTCTTCGTCCGGATGGTCCGGGACTGCCGGGACGCCGCCCGGCAGGTGCAACGGATGCTGCGCGACCACTTCACGGGTCTGACCGAGGAGTTGCAGGAGGCCATCGTGCAGTCGTTCCGCAGCGCGAAGCAGGAGGCCGACACCGATGTCGCCCTGCGCGAGCAGCGGCAGCGGGAGATCCGGTCGAGGATGACCCGCCTCGCCGCGCTCTACGAGCAGTCCCAGCACCTGACCGCCACCCGGTCGACCCCGGTGCTGTTGGAGCCCGGGGCATGACTGTCGGGGTGCGGTTGGACGAGGCGGCCTGGGGGCTGCTGCACCAGGCGCTGGAGGTCTACCAGCACGACGCGCGGGCGGTCGGGCGGTTGCGGCACCAGATCGCGCGGTTGGAGCAGCCGCTGCGGATCGCGGTCGTCGGGCCGTGGCGGGCGGGCAAGTCGACGGTGCTCAACGCGCTGATGGGGGAGGAGGTCGCGCCGGTCGAGGGCGCCGACGGCGCGTTCACCTGGTACGAGGACGGCGCGTCGCCGGGCGCCACCGCCTACCCGGTGGGGCAACCTCCGCAGGAGCTGACGGTGGTCAAGTCGGCGACCGGCATGCGGGTGGATCTCGGCTGGCGTGCCGGGGAGGTACGCGACATCGTGGTGCGGTGGCCGACGCGGGCGCTGCGGCAGGTGACGCTCGTCGATACCCCGGCGCTCGGCACGGTCGATGAGCAGGGGCACGCGCCGGTGCTGGACCGGGTGCTGGCCGACGCGGACGCGGTGTTGTTCCTGACCCGGGATGGCCGCGACAGCGATCTGCGGGTGCTGGAGTCCGCTCGGGACAGTGCGGTCGGGCAGGCCGCCCCGGTTAACGTGATCATGGTGTTGTCCCGGGCGGACGAGGTCGGCGGTGGCCGGATCGACGGGCTGCTCACGGCCCGACAGTTGGCCCGTCGGCACCATCGTGATCCCCGGGTGGGCGCGTTGGCCGTCACCGTGGTGGCGTGCAGTGGAGCGGTCGGCCTCGCGGGTCGGCTGCTCGGCGAGTCCGACTTCGCCGCGCTGGCGACGCTGGCCGGGGTGCCCCGCGCCGGGTTGGAGCCCCACCTGCTCTCCGCCGACCGCTTCGTCCGTGGCGACCTGCCGGTACGCCTCGACCCCGAGATGCGCGCGGGCCTGCTGGACCGGTTCGGCCTCTTCGGTATCCGGCTGGCCACGACGCTGGTACGAGGTGGGTTCGACACCCGGGTGGCGATGTCGGCCGAGCTGATCCGGCGCAGTGGGCTCACCGAGCTGCGTGAGTCGATGACCCGCTGTTTCGTCGATCGGCGCGACGCGCTCAAGGCGCGCTCGGCGCTGGCCGCCGTGGAGTCCCTGGTGCGGGCCGAGCCGGTCCGGGGCAGCGACGAGTTGGTCGGCGCGATCGAGCAGATCCTGGCGGGCGCGCACGAGTTCCGTGAGTTGCGCCTGCTGGTGGCGTTGCGCAACGCCCGTCTCGGTTTCGACGCCGAGTTGGCCGCCGAGGCGCAGCGGCTGGTCGGCGGCGAGGGCGTCTCCCTGGCCGCCCGGCTCGGTGTCGAGCACGAGGCGACCACCCAACGGCTCTGGGAGACCGCCGCGGACGCCCAGTGGCGGTGGCGGGACCGGGCGGAGGATCCGCTGCTCCCACTGACCCAGCGGCGCGGCGCCGAGGTGGTCGTGCGTAGCTGCGAGGGGATGCTGGCCGAGCTGGCGGCGGGCGGTCGCTGAGCGGCCGCGAGTCCACCCGGGACGCTACGGGCGCGTTTCGCGGCGATCAACCCATTGACAGGGCCGTGGTTGCCCGGAAGCATCTGCCCAACATCCACCGGATCTGCCCTCGCTTGTCAGGCACGCCCGATGACAACGATGTCAGAGCCGGTCCACCCTCCACTGCCACCCAGACGCTCGACGTACTCGACCGGATCGAGTCGAAAGGTCCCGCCCCCATGCCGTATCTCCCCCGTACGCGCGCCGTCTCCCTGCGGATAGCCGTGGCGACAACCGCCGCCCTGCTGCCCCTGGGGATGGTCGTCGCCGCGCCGCTGGCCAGCGCCGCGCCGAGCGCCCCGCCACCGGGCGCCTTCCGTTCCTCGTTCGAAACGGCCGACCCGCAGCCCGCCACGAGCACCGTCGAGATCGACCGCTCGGGTCGGCCGGTGCAGGGCAACCTCAGCGGGTCCAGCGACGCGAACCTGCCCGGCAGCCTGCTCGGCCAGGTCGAGGCCACCACCGCGAGCGCCCAGAACCCGCCGAACGAGATCGCGGCGAACCTCGCCGACGGGAACCCGTCGACCAAGTGGCTGGCGTTCGAATCGACCGCGTGGGTGACGTACCAACTGGCCAAGCCAGCGGTCGTCAAGCGGTACGCGCTGACCTCGGCGGACGACGAGCCGGGCCGCGACCCCCGCGACTTCACCCTCCAGGGATCCACCGACGGCAGCGCCTGGGTCGACCTGGACCGCCAGACGAAGCAGAGTTTCGCCAAGCGGTTCGCCACCAACAGGTACGGCGTCACCAACACGACGGCCTACGGCTGGTACCGGCTGGTGGTCTCCGCGAACTCCGGCGACACTCTCACCCAGCTCGCCAGCTGGGACATCAGCGACGGCTCGGACGTCCGACCACCGGCCACGCCCATGGTCACCGAGATCGGCCCCGGCCCGGCCGGCGGTTACACGACGAAGCCGGGCGTCGGCTTCACCGGGCTGGCCGCGCTGCGCTACTACGGTGGCGCCCAGACCGGCGGCCGCTCGTACGCGACGAACAAGCTGTTCGACGTCGACATCCCGGTCGGGCCGAACACCCGCCTGTCGTACCGGATCTTCCCCGAGTTCACCGGCCAGGACGCCCGCTACCCGTCCACCTACGCCTCGGTCGACCTGCACTTCACCGACGGCAGCTACCTCAGTGGACGCTCGGCCGTCGACCAGCACGGCAACCCGCTGACCCCGGCCGGCCAGGGCGCCTCGAAGGTGCTCTTCGCCGACCAGTGGAACGCGGTCAGCGCCGACATCGGCGCCGTCGCGCGCGGCAAGACGATCGACCGCGTCCTGCTGGCGTACGACGACCTGCAGGCCACCGAGGAGACCCTCTTCCAGGGGTGGCTCGACGACGTCGAGGTGACTCCGAACCCGGCGACGATCGACGGCTCCCGGCTGACGAACTACGTCGACACCCGACGAGGCACCAACTCCACGGGCGGGTTCTCGCGGGGCAACAACCTGCCGATCACCGCCGTACCGAACGGGTTCAACTTCTTCACCCCGGTGACCGACGCGACCTCGGACTCCTGGGAGTACGACTACCACCGCGCCAACAACGCCGCCAACCTGCCCACGTTGCAGGGCCTCGCGATCTCCCACGAGCCCAGCCCCTGGATGGGCGACCGAAACCAGATGTCGGTGATGCCGGTGGCCGGCGACGGCCCCCTCACCGGGCCACCCGCCAGCCGGGCGCTGGCCTTCCGCCACGACGACGAGACGGCTCGGCCGGACCTCTACCGGGTCGCGCTGCAGAACGGCCTGGTCGCCGAGATGTCGCCGACCGACCACGCCGGCATCATGCGGTTCACCTTCGGGCCGGGACCGTCGACCGGAAGTCTCGTCTTCGCCAAGGGCACCTTCACCCTCGGCGCCGACAGCACGTTCACCGGCTGGGTCGACAACGGAAGCGGCCTCTCGGCCGGACGTAGCCGGATGTTCGTGTCCGGTGAGTTCGACCGCGCGCCGGCAGCCGTCACGGCGACGTCCGCGACCTTCGACGTCTCCGCGAACCGTCAGGTGACGATGCGGATCGCGACCTCGTTCCTCTCCGTCGAGCAGGCCCGTCGCAACCTCGACCTGGAGGTGACCGGCCGGAGCTTCGACGCGATCCGCGACGCCGCCACCGCCGCCTGGAAGGACCGCCTCGGCCGGGTCGAGCTGCGGGGCGCGACCGAGACGCAACTCGTCACCATGTACTCGAACCTGTACCGGCTGAACCTCTACCCGAACTCGCAGTCGGAGAACACCGGCACCGCCGCCGCCCCCCGCTGGCAGTACGCGAGCCCGGTGTCCGCGCCGACCGGCACGTCGACCGCCACCCGGACCGGCGCGAAGATCGTCGACGGGCAGATCTACGTCAACAACGGGTTCTGGGACACCTACCGCACGGTGTGGCCCGCGTACTCGCTGCTCTACCCGGACGTCGCCGCGAAGATCTCGGACGGGTTCGTCCAGCACTACCGCGACGGCGGCTGGATCGCCCGCTGGTCGTCGCCCGGCTACGCCGACCTGATGACCGGCACCAGCGCGAACGTGGCGCTGGCGCAGGCGTACCTCACCGGGGTCAAGCTGCCCGACCCGCTCGCGGCGTACGACGCGGCCGTCAAGGACGCGACCGTCGCGTCCGGACGTGGCGCGGTCGGCCGCAAGGGCATCGAGACGTCGCTGTTCCTCGGTTACACGCCGACCAGCACCGGCGAGTCGGTGTCGTGGGCGCTGGAGGGCTACATCAACGACTACGGCATCGGCAACATGGCCGCCGCGTTGGCGAAGGACCCGGCCACGCCGAAGTCGCGGCGCGACCAGCTCACGGAGGAGTCCCGGTACTTCCTGGAGCGGGCCCGCAACTACGTCCATCTCTTCGACGCCAAGACGAAGCTCTTCCAGGGCCGCGACGCGGCCGGCACGTTCCTCGCCGGTGACCCGCTGGACTGGGGTGGCGTCTACACCGAGACCAACGGCTGGAACTTCGCGTTCACCGCACAGCAGGACCCTCAGGGCCTGATCAACCTGTACGGCGGGCAGAAGGCGCTACGCGACAAGCTCGACACCTTCTTCGCCACGCCGGAGAACGCCGACCGCCCCGGCGGCTACGGCGGCGTCATCCACGAGATGATCGAGGCCCGCGCGGTGCGGATGGGGCAGCTCGGCATGAGCAACCAGCCGTCGCACCACATCCCGTACCTGTATGACGTCGCCGGCGCTCCGGCGAAGACCCAGGCGGCCGTGCGTGAGATCCTGCGGCGTCTCTACGTGGGCAGCGAGATCGGTCAGGGCTACCTGGGCGACGAGGACAACGGCGAGATGTCGGCCTGGTACGTCCTCAGCTCGCTGGGCATCTACCCGTTGCAGGCCGGGTCGACCCACTGGGCGATCGGCTCGCCGCAGTTCACCCGGATGACCGTGCACCGCCCGACCGGCGACATCGTGGTCAACGCCGCGAACAACAGCAACCGCAACGTGTACGTGCAGAGCGTGAAGGTCAACGGCAAGAAGCAGCGCGACGTCTCGGTCGAGGTGTCCGCGCTCGCCAGGGGCGGAACGATCGACTTCCAGATGGGGCCGAACCCGTCGTCGTGGGGCACCGGTCGCGACGCCACGCCCCCGTCGCTGACCAAGGGCGACGCCGTACCGCAGCCGTTGCAGGACGTCACCGGGCCGGGCCTCGGCACCGCCACCGTCAGCGGCGGTCCGGACGCGTCGACGCTGTTCGACGACTCGTCCACCACCCAGCTGACGACGTCGTCGGGCACGCCGCAGATCGGCTGGGCGACCCGGGGCGGCCGGCAGAAGCCGACCTACTACACCATCACCTCCGGCGCGACCGCGGGCGACCCGGCGGACTGGCGGTTGCAGGGCTCCACCGACGGCCTGACCTGGAGCACGCTGGACGCGCGGGCGGGCGAGGTGTTCCGCTGGCGCAACCAGACCCGGCCGTTCCGGATCGACAAGCCCGGGCGGTACTCCCAGTTCCGCCTCGTCGTGACGAAGACCGTCGGCGCGGCACAGCCGACCCTCGCCGAGATCGAGCTGCTCGCCGGGGGGGACCTCGACCTGAGCGGCGGTGACATCACGGTGACCGCCACCGATGGCGTGCACGCCCGCTCCGGCGCGCCCGCCACGATGGCCCTCGCCACGGTCACCGGCGGCGTCGCCGACGACTACCGGGCCACGATCGACTGGGGTGACGGCTCACCGGCCACCGAGGGCACCCTGACGCTGAGTTCCCGGGAGGTCTACCGCGTCAGCGGCGAGCACACCTACGCCACGCCGGGCTACCACCAGGCGAGCGTCACGGTGACCGACGGCGTCGGTCAGGGCTCGGTGACGGTCGGCGTCGACGTCGCGTACGCGGCGAACTCCGGCCTCACCGCGGCATTCGACACCGTGTGTGTCGGCGACGAGGGCACCCTCGCGGCGGACTGCGACGCGAAGTCGTGGGCGTACTCGCGGGCGGCACTCGCGGAGGCCGGCGTGACCCAGGGGCAGCGGCACCAGGTGTCGGGCACCGCGCTGGGCTTCACCCTGCCGCAGGTGCCGGCCGGGCAGCCGGACAACGCCACCGGCAACGGCGCGACGATCGCCCTGCGCCTGCCGGCCGACGCCCGGAGCATCTCGTTCATCGGCGCCGGTACGCAGGGCAACCAGGCAACGACCGGCACGGCGACGTTCAGCGACGGCAGCACCGCCAGCATTCCGATCCAGTTCAGTGACTGGACGCTGGGCGGCAACGCCAACGGGACGCCGTCGTACGGCAACATCGTCGTCGCGAAGTCCGCGTACCGGCTCAGTGGCACGAGCCGCGACGGCGCCCAGCCGTTCCTGTTCGCCACCACGCCGTACCAGATTCCGGCGGGTAGGACGCTGGTCTCGGTGACCCTGCCGACGCAGACCGGCGACCCGCGCTCGGCGGGCCGGATCCACGTGTTCGCCGTCGCCGACGACGGCACGCCGGCCGCCCCGCTGGTGACCGCCGCCCCGGGCGACCAGAGCGTCGACGCCGGGCAGGTCCTCACGGCGAACCTCGGATCGGTGACCGGCGGTCTCCCCGACACGAGCGGCTACCACGCCCGCGTCCAGTGGGGCGACGGCACGGTTCCGGACGACGCCACGGTCGGTGCGGACGGCGCGCTGAGCGGCCGGCACACCTACGCCCGTGAGGGCACCTACACGGTGCGCGTCACCGCGTGGGACACGGTGTCCAGCAGCACCGCGACCTTCACCGTGACCGTCCGGCGGGCCGGGGCGGCCACCACCCTCGCGGTGTCCGGCACGCAGTCGGTCGCCGCTGGCGACGCGGTCACGGTCGTCGGCAGCGGGTTCGCCGCCGGCGAGCGGGTGACGGTGGGCCTCGCGGCTGGCACGACCCGCGAGGTGACGGTCTCGGCGTCCGCGACGGGCACGGTCCGCGCGACCGTCGCGACCTCCGGGGACACGCCACCGGGGCGGTACGCCGTCCGCGCCACCGGCGCGTCCTCCGGTACACCGGCGACGGCAACCGTGCAGGTGACCGTGGGCTCGACGGACCCGGCCTACCAGCCGCGCCTGTCGTTGCCCACGCCGTCCGCGCGCCGCGGAACGTCGATCACGGTCGACGGCTCCGGCTTCGCGCCGAACGAGGAGATCACGGTCAGCCTCGGCGACGGCCGTCGGGTCGGCACGGTACACGCGAACGGTGACGGCGTCGTCGCCGGCGGGACCGTCGGCGTCCCGGATTCGACGGAGCCCGGAGTCACCAGTGTGACGCTGTCCGGAACCCGCTCGAAGACGACGGTGTCCCGACCGTTGACGGTCACCGTCACGAAGTAGACCGGAAGCACAACAGTCGGGCGGGCCGTGCTCCACGGCCCGCCCGACGCCCGTTCCAGGCCCGCCCGATCTCGACTCCGAGACGCGGGTCGCGCGGCCGCCCGTCCCGCATGGCCGTGCCGCTCCCGGCGAGCGGCGGGGCCAGGTCGCGGATGAGGGACATACCGCAGAGTCATATTTATACCTCTGCGGTATATCGCCTCTGCGGTATGTCACTCGCCGGTCTGTGGCCCGCCGACCGCGCTGCGCCCGCCGACCGCGCTGCCCCGGATCTGGGGCAGCTCTACAGGAGCCGTGGTAGAACTCGTCAGCCGTTCGGCGGTGCCGGTGCCGACGCCGCGTCCAGGCGCAACTGCCACCGTGGGCCGTGGGCGGTGAGTCGGACGATCGCCAGCGGCGCGACGTCGAGCTGTCGGTACGTCGCCAGCGGCAGATCCAGGGCATGCACGAGCGCGACCCGGATCACGAGTGGGTGGGTGACGGCCGTGAGCCGTCGGCCGAGGCCACGCTGCGCGTCCAGCCACCGGCCGACGCGCTGGCGTACCGCGACGATCGACTCACCACCGTGCGGCGTGGCGTCCAGCGTGGACAGCCACTCGCCTAGCGCGTCCGGCCGCTCCGCCGCGATCTCCGCGAGGGGCCGGCCCGACCACTCGCCGTAGTCACAGTCGGCCAGGGCCGCCTCGACGGTGGGCGCGAGTCCGAAGATCTCGGCGGTCTCGACGGCCGCCGCCGCGGGGCTGGACAGGCATACGACCGCGTCGCCGTCACGCCGGCCCGTACCAGCGGGGGACAGGGCGAGGGCGGCACGCCGGCCGCCCTCGTCCAGGCTGTCGTTCCCGCCGAACCGGGCCTGCCGCAGGGCGGCGGTGTGACCGTGGGCGACCAGCCGCAGGCTGGTGGCGCTCACCCGGCCAGTCGTGCGCCGGCGACCGCGCGCTGGCGGTGCATCAGGGCGGCGAAGAGCAGGCCGATGCCGGTCCACAGCACCATCTGGGTGCCGAGCGAGGCGAGCCGGAAGCTCCACAGCAGCGTCGCGGGGAAGTCGCCGGGGACCTCCTGGAACGACGGCAGCACCACATAGGACACGACGGTGACCAGCAGGAAACCGCCGACCGCCGCGCTGGCCCGCAGCCACACCGGCGCGTGCTCACCCACCGATCGGTAGCCGAGCGAACCGGACCAGACCGCGACCAGGCCGAGTACCACCATCAGCAGGTAGGTGAACGTGCGCTGGTTGATGGTGGACGGGTCGCCGACGGCCGGTGGATTCGGTGGGTACTTGACGAACGGCACGATCACCGCGCCGAGCAGCGCACCGCCGGCCAGCAACAACCCGGACCGCCCGTCGTCGGCGGTCCGCCGACGCCGGGCCAGCAGGACGTACGCGCTGGCCAGCAGGCCGCCCATGGCGGCGCCGAACAGGCCGGTGGCCAGGAACAGGCCGCCGCGTTGGCCGTTGCGGCCGACCAGGGCCTCCTCGCCGTGCTGGTGCCCGTCGGCGACGGCCTCGGCGTGCTGGTGCCCGTCGGCGGCGGGCTCGGCGTGGGTGGCCGCCTCCTCGATGGCGATGGCCGCCTCGACGTGTGGTTCGCCGACGACGTAGGCGAACGTCCCGGCGAGCAGGCCGGCCACCAGGCCGGCGAGCAGCCCGCGCAGCAGGACCGTGACGAACGTGGGTGCGGTGCCGGTGCCGGTCAGTGGCACGGGACACCGAGCAGGTGCCGGCCGTCGTGCATCAGCTCGTGCAGGTACATCCCGCTGCGCGAGACCGCGCCCTGGTCGAAGGCGACGAGGTAGGTCAGCAGTGCGAGCAGGGCGACGGTGGCCAGGACCGTCCACACGAGACGGGTCGGGACAGCGGGGTGTGCCAGCGGCTGGCTGGACGTGGAGCTGGACATGCGTGAACGAACCTCCTCGGGGATGACGCGTCCCCATCGCAAGGCTGCGGACGACCGAGCGTCCTGGCTCGCGCCCCCCGGGCTGGGGGCCGCTCACAGTGGCGCGACCGCGCCGGATTCTCACCGGCTTCCCTCGCGTCGCCGCAGATAGTGGGTCGACCGTATCGGTGCCGGTTCGCCTCGGTCAAGCCGATGGCGACGGTCGGGGCGTCACCGCCCGTCGGCCGGCTCCGAGCCGATCGACGAGGGTCGTCATCGTCGACCGCGACACGCCGGACCCGACATGTGGGGTGTGACAAACGTGCTCGCCCCTATATATGGTGTCGACCGCAGCTGGTTCGGCCACTCCTGGTGAGTGGTCGAGGCAAGAGGGAACCCGGTGGAAGTCCGGGACTGTCCCGCAGCGGTGAGTGGGAACGACCGCCGTCATCAGCACTGGGCCAACGGCCTGGGAAGCGACGGCCAGTAGGTGACCGGGCCGGCCCGGTCGCGCCCGCGAGTCCGAAGACCTGCCAGCGCGCCGCGTACCCGAACCTCGGGTGCGCGGCGGTCCGAGGCCGCGCGGAACGGCTGACGCCACCTGACCCACGCCCACGCTGGCGTGGCGTCGACGGCGTCCGTCCCCCCGCGTCCGAGGGCCCTTGAGGTCTCGAACTCCCGAGGAGTGAGTGGTGACAGTCACCGAGGTGGTCCCGGTCAGCGGCGAGGCCGCGCGGCGGACCCCGATGCAGGTGCGCAAGCGCGACGGCGGCACCGAGGCCGTGGACGTGAACAAGATCGTCCGGGCGGTCGAGCGGTGGGCCGACGACCTGACCGAGGTCGACCCGATGCGGGTGGCCACCCGTACGATCAGCGGCCTCTACGACGGCGCGACGACCGCCGAGCTGGACCGGCTGTCGAT
Organism: Micromonospora sp. CA-246542; assembly: GCF_050942905.1. Lineage (NCBI taxonomy): Bacteria > Bacillati > Actinomycetota > Actinomycetes > Micromonosporales > Micromonosporaceae > Micromonospora > Micromonospora sp. CA-246542. Next base: position 2,935,675 of record NZ_CP192040.1, read on the forward strand.
CCAGACGGCGGTCGAGATGATCGGTGCGGAGCCGCAGTACTCGCGCCTGGCCGCGCGGCTGTTGGCCGGCTACGTCGACAAGGAGGTGCGGCGGCAGGGCATCACCTCGTTCAGCGCGGCGATCCGGGCCGGCCACGCCGAGGGTCTGATCGGTGACGAGACCGCCGCGTTCGTCGCCGCGCACGCGGAGACGTTCGACGACGCCGTCGACCCCGACGGCGACCGTCGCTTCGAGTACTTCGGGCTGCGCACCGTCTACGACCGGTACCTGCTGCGTCACCCCACCACCCGGCTGGTGCTGGAGACCCCGCAGTACTGGCTGCTACGGGTGGCCTGCGGCCTGTCCCGTACGCCGGACGAGGCGGTCGACTTCTACCGGCTGATGTCCAGCCTCGCCTATCTGCCCAGCTCGCCGACCCTGTTCAACTCCGGCACCCGACACACCCAGATGTCCTCGTGCTATCTCGTGGACTCGCCGCGCGACGAACTGGACTCGATCTACGCGCGCTACGCCCAGGTCGCCAACCTGTCCAAGTTCGCCGGTGGCATCGGCATCGCGTACTCCCGGGTCCGGTCCCGGGGCGCGCTGATCCGGGGCACGAACGGGCAGTCAAACGGCATCGTGCCGTGGCTGCGCACACTGGACGCGAGCGTCGCGGCGGTCAACCAGGGCGGGCGGCGAAAGGGCGCGGCCTGCGTCTACCTGGAGCCGTGGCACCCGGACATCGAGGATTTCCTCCAGCTCCGGGACAACACGGGCGAGGACGCCCGGCGTACGCACAATCTCAACCTGGCCAACTGGGTCCCGGACGAGTTCATGCGCCGGGTCGAGGCCGACGAGATGTGGTCGCTGTTCGATCCCGACGAGGTGCCCGAACTGCCGGACCTGTGGGGCGAGCGGTTCGACGCCGCGTACCGGGCCGCCGAGGCGCAGGGCCGCTACGTGCGGCAGCTGCCGGCCCGCGAGCTGTACGGGAAGATGATGCGGACCCTGGCCCAGACCGGCAACGGCTGGATGACCTTCAAGGACGCGGCCAACCGGCTGTGCAACCAGACGGCCGAGCCGGGCAACGTGGTGCACCTCTCCAACCTCTGCACCGAGATCATCGAGGTGTCCAGCGACGACGAGACCGCCGTGTGCAACCTCGGCTCGGTGAACGTCGCCGCCCACCTGACCGATGACGGCATCGACTGGGAACGGCTGCGCGCCACGGTTCGGACGGCGGTGACGTTCCTCGACCGGGTCATCGACATCAACTACTACCCGACCCCGCAGGCGGCGGCGAGCAACCCCCGTTGGCGGCCGGTCGGGCTCGGGCTGATGGGGTTGCAGGACGTGTTCTTCGCGCTGCGGCTGCCGTTCGACGCACCGGCCGCGCGGGAGCTGTCCACCCGGATCAGCGAGGAGCTGTACCTGACCGCGCTGGAGACCTCCGCCGACCTGGCCCGCCAGTTCGGCGCACACCCGGCGTTCGCGCAGACCCGGGCCGCGCGGGGCCGCCTGCAACCGGACCTGTGGGGTGTCGAGGGTACGCAGACCGCGCGCTGGGCCGCGCTACGCCAGGAGGTCGAGGAGTACGGGCTGCGCAACTCGCTGCTGGTGGCGGTCGCCCCGACCGCGACGATCGCCTCGATCGCCGGCTGCTACGAGTGCGTCGAACCGCAGGTGTCCAACCTGTTCAAGCGCGAGACGCTCTCGGGGGAGTTCCTCCAGGTCAACACCGCTCTCGTACGCGAGTTGAAGGCCCGCGGCCTGTGGACCGAGCAGATCCGGTCGGCGATCAAGCGCGCCGAGGGGTCGGTGCAGTCCGTCATGGAGCTGCCGGCCGACGTGCGGGAGCTGTTCCGCACCGCGTGGGAGCTGCCGCAGCGTGCGCTGATCGACCTGGCCGCCGCCCGGGCGCCGTTCATCGACCAGTCCCAGTCGCTGAACCTGTTCCTGGCCTCGCCCACCATCGGCAAGCTCTCCTCGATGTACCTGTACGCCTGGAAGACCGGGCTGAAGACCACCTACTACCTGCGGTCCCGGCCGGCCACCCGGATCCAGCAGGCCACCGTCAGCGCGGTGCCGCCCGTCGTACCCGTCGTCCCTGTCTCGGTCGACGCCGAGGCGCTGGCCTGCTCGCTGGAGAACCCCGAGTCGTGCGAGGCGTGCCAGTGACCGTCGCCGACACCACCACGGACCGCACCACCGACGCGAGGACCACGTACATGCTGCTCGACCCCGGGATGGACCTGACTCTCCGTCCGATGCGCTACCCGCACTTCTTCGACCGGTTCCGGGACGCCATCCGCAACACGTGGACGGTCGAGGAGGTCGACCTGCACGCCGACCTCGCCGACCTGGACCGGCTGTCCCCGGCCGAGCGGCACCTGGTCAGCCGCCTCGTCGCGTTCTTCGCCACCGGCGACACGATCGTCGCCAACAACCTCGTGCTCAATCTGTACCAGCACGTCAACAGCCCGGAAGGTCGGCTCTACCTGTCGCGGCAGCTGTTCGAGGAGGCCGTGCACGTCCAGTTCTACCTGAACCTGCTCGACACGTACGTGCCCGACGAGACCGAGCGGTTCGAAGCCTTCGCCGCCATCGAGAACATCCCGTCGATCCGTCGCAAGGCCGAGTTCTGCTTCCGCTGGATCGACTCCCTGGGCGACCTGCGGGAGCTGCGTACCCGCGAGGACCGGCGGGCGTTCCTGCTCAACCTGATCTGTTTCGCCGCCTGCATCGAGGGGTTGTTCTTCTACGGCGCGTTCGCGTACGTCTACTTCCTGCGCTCGCGTGGCCTGCTGCACGGGCTGGCGTCGGGGACCAACTGGGTGTTCCGCGACGAGTCCATGCACATGGCGTTCGCGTTCGACGTCGTCGACACCGTACGCGCCGAGGAGCCCGATCTGTTCGACGACGACCTGGCCGACCAGGTCCGCCGGATGCTCACCGAGGCGGTCGAGTGCGAGGTCCAGTTCGCCGAGGACCTGGTGGGCCAGGGGGTGCCCGGTCTCACCCTGGCGGACATGCGGCAGTACCTGCAGCACGTCGCCGACCGCCGGCTCGCCCAGCTCGGGATCGCGCCGCACTACGGGTCGGCCAACCCGTTCGCCTTCATGGAGTTGCAGGACGTGCAGGAGCTGTCCAACTTCTTCGAGCGGCGGGTGTCGGCGTACCAGGTCGGGGTGACCGGCACGGTCGCCTTCGACGACGACTTCTAGGACCCCCACCCCACCCCCGGCCCCGCCCCGTCGATCATGAAGTTGTTGCTCCCCTATCGGCGTGTCGGGGGCATTAACTCCATGATCGACGTCGGCGGCGGACGGGGTGTGGGGATGGGGTGGGGGTGTTTTTGGGGGGCGGGAACCCGGGGGGGGTAGGGGCGCTAGGCGGGGGCGCAGGTTGGGGTGGTGGTCGGGGGACTGCTTGAGGTGGTGGAGCTGAGGTAGCCGGCGGTGGTCGAGGTTCCCGGCGCGAGCTGGCCGTTGTAGGCGGCGTTCGCGACGGTCACCTGGCTACCCGACTGGGTGAGGGTGCCGTTCCAGACCTGGGACACCGTCTGTCCGCTGGCGAGCGTCCAGGTGACCCGCCAGCCGTTCAGCGCCGACGATCCGGAGTTGGTGACCGTGAGCCGCCCCTCGAAACCGCCCTGCCAGGTGTTCACCACGGTGTTGGTGACCGCGCAGGACGTCCCGGCCGGGCTGGTCGGCGTGGGAGTGGTCGTGGGCGTCGGGATGGGCGTCGGCGTCGGGTCCGCGGTCGGGCTCGGCGTCGGCGTCGGGGTCGGCGTCGGGGTGGGCGTGGTGCCGTTGGCCTGGAACTGCCACCAGTTGAGGTTGAACAGGGTGCCGCTGCCGCCGGTGAACCGCAGGTACAGGTCCTGGGTGCCGGTGACGCCGGAGACCGGGCAGGAGACGGTCTGCCACGTCTGCCACGCACCGGTGCCGGGTACCGCGCAGCTGCCCACCCGGGTGCCGGTGGGGCTACCGAGGCGCATTTCGATGGTGCCGCCGGACGTCGCCGAGGCGACCCGGGCCGAGAAGGACGTCGCGCCCGTACCGAAGCCGACGCCCTTGACCTTGATGTAGTCCCCGTTCTCGATCCACCCGACGTTCATCCCGCCCTCGCTGGCCGGCTCGGTCTCGATGCCGGAGCCCCAGGCGATGGTCTCGGCCTCCTGCCGCACGTACGGGTTCAGCGTGCCGATCTGCGGCGCGCCCGTCGTGGTCATGTTGATCGTCGGGATGGTGCCGTTGGTGTTGTACGTGAACTTCTCCACGGCCACCGAACGGGTGTAACCGCCACCGCCGGGCAGCGCTCCGTTGTGGTAGAAGAAGTACGAGCCGCCGTTGAAGTCGATGACTCCCGGGTGGTTGGTGAAACTCGCACCCTGGCGGGGCATGACCGTGCCGCGATAGGTCCACGGGCCGGTCGGGCCGGTGGCGGTCGAGTATCCGATGAACTCGGAGCAGCACTCCGCCGCGAACACGTTGTAGTAGGTGCCGTTGCGCTTGTAGACCCAGGGGCCCTCCTCGTAGAGGGTGGGCCGGCTCGCGTTGCCGCTGCGGGCGCCGAACCCGGCGGTGGTGAGCGGGATCTTGGTGGCGCTGCCGCTGTAGGAGATCATGTCGGCGTTCAGCCGGACGTACCACAGGTTCGGGTTGCCCCAGTACAGGTACGCCTGACCGTCGTCGTCGACGAAGACCGTGGGGTCGATCTCGCCGTTGCCCACCAGGGGACGGCCGATGGCGTCCCGGAACGGCCCGGTGGGGCTGTCGGCGACCGCGACGCCGATGGCCATCGAGTTGGTGGCCCGGGCGGTGACCGGCACGTACCAGTAGAACTTGCCGTTGCGGGCGACGACCTGGCCGGCCCACGCGTTGGCGCTCGCCCAGCTGAAGGTGGCGAGGCTCAGTGGCGAGCCGTGGTCGGTCCAGTTGACCATGTCGGCGGACGACCACACCCGCCAGTCCTTCATGGTGAAGTACGTCGAGCCGTCCTCGTCGTGGCCGGTGTAGAGGTAGACGCGTCCGTTGTGGACCAGGGGCGCCGGGTCGGCGGTGTAGATGTGCTGGACGATGGGGTTGTCCGCGCGGGCGGCCGTGGCCGGCATCAGCGTCGAGACGAGCAGCAGGCTCGTGAGCCAGGCGAGACCGCGCCGGAGCCGGGTCGTGGTCCGTGGTGGCGGTGTGGGGCGCATCGGTACCTCCAGGGTGGGTCACGACGGGCGGGCGGCCCGCCGCGTGCGCTGGCGGCGTGTCGCGGGTGTCGTCGCGGGTCGCTCGGGTGGGCTGCGGCGGTGCCGCGAGCACGGCAGGAGGGGATCGGGTGTCCACCCTGGCTCCCGCGTGCGGCGGCCCGCCGTCGTCGACGGCGGTGGTCAACGTCCCTGAGGGGAGGCCCGGTCACCCACCAGCGGGCGTTGGTCATGCACTGCTCCATCGACCTCGGCGGATCGAGTGGAGCGGTGAAGCGTGCCCTTCGCCTCTGCGGCCCGAGGGTAGTCTGTTATCGCTAACATTCTCAAGCGATGGATGGACCTGGATTTCTCGCCGGCCTCACGGACGGGTCGGCGTGGGGTCGCACCAGGGGTCGGCGGAGCGGTCAGCGCTGCAACCGGGTGGGGCTCCCCGGTCCGCTGCGGCGCACGAGCCACGCCTCCGTGATGTGCGTGAACATCGCCTGCGCGGCACCGTCCGGGTCGTGGGCGGCGATGCGCTCGTAGATGCGCCGGTGCCCCTGGTTCGACGCCACGCACATGGCCCGCTCGGGCTGGCCCATGTAGCGGGCGGTGTTGACGACCTGACTCTCCAGGGACCGGACGACGCCCCGGGCGATGCGGTTGCCGGACGCCTGCATGACCGTGTCGTGGAAGGCGCGGTCGTGCTCCTGGTAGGTGACGTGGTCGTCGACCAGCTCGTCCATGCGGTCCACCAGGGCGCGTAGCCGGTCGATCGCCGCCTCGTCGGCGAGGCGGGCGGCCACGTTGGCCATGTCGGACTCCAGCACCCGGCGGGTGACCACCAGGTCGTCCAGGATCGCCAGGGTGTCGTCCTCGGCGATGGTCGCCGCGAGGACGAGTTCGTCGAGCATGTCCCATGACGAGGGCGGGGTGACGAGCGTTCCGCTGCCCTGGCGGACCTGCACGAGCCCCTTCTCCTGCAAAATCTTCACCGCTTCCCGGATGACGGTGCGGCTCACCGAGAAGGTCTCGCAGAGCACCGGCTCGGGGGGCAGTGGCGTGCCCGAGGGGTGTGCTCCCTGGACGATGCGGGTCACCAACTCGGCCGTGATCGCCTGGGCCAGATTCGTCGGGCGACGCGTCCAGGTCGGTGTCGCCGTGCCGTTGACGGCCGACTGGTTCGATGTCGTCACGTTCACCTCCGCGTGGCCGCGGGAGCGGGCCCACGAGTCCGCCCCAGTGTACGGGCAACCGTTGACGTCAGACGTCATACGAGTTACGTTCTCGTCAATCTTGCATCGACGGCCGGCGTCTCGGCCACTCCCCATATGAAGGTGAGCAACGATGAAGCAACGAGCAGTGTGGTCCGCGGTCCTCGTTGCAGGGCTGGCCCTGACAGGCTGTGGAAGCGCGACAGGTTCGGGTTCATCGTCCGAAGGCTCGGACAAGAAGCTGGTCGTCTGGGACTGGAAGTCCGGCGAGGCCAGCTCCGCCCAGTACGTGGAGAAGGCCAAGGCCGACTTCGCCAAGAAGCACAAGGACGTCAAGGTCGAGTTCGTCGCCCAGCCGTTCGAGGAGTACTACACGCTGTTGGGCGCGGCCCTCCAGTCGGGCAAGGGGCCGGACGTCATCCTGTTCAACGGTGGCGGCCAGATCCGCGACCGGGTGGCCTCGCTCCAGCCGCTCGACGAGTACGTCGGCGAGGACCGGCAGCGGCTGGCCGGCTGGGAGGCGTTCGCGAAGGACGGCAAGACGTACGCCTCCCCGGTGACGCTGCAGGGCCACCCGATCTACTACAACAAGACGCTCTACGAGAAGGCCGGTCTCGACCCGGCGAAGCCCGCCACGACCTGGCAGGAGTTCGTCGCCAACTGCGGTGTCATCACCAAGCAGACCGGCGCCAAGTGCTTCTCCGTCGGCAACAAGGAGGGCTACGGCATCCAGTTCTTCCTGTCGGCCATGGCATCGGGCGTGCTGACCCCGCAGGAATACGACAACTGGATCGCCGGCAAGCGCGACTGGAAGTCGCCGAACGTCAAGCGGCTCTTCGAGCTGTGGAAGGAGACCGGCACCGCCAAGCTGAACAACGACGGCGCGAACTCCACCGCCCTGTTCAACGACGCGTTCGCCGTGTTCCAGTCCGGCAAGGCCGCCCACATGATCGGCCTCATGTCCGACATCGGGCACTGGAAGGACTTCAACGAGTTCATCACGCCGGAGAAGCTGGGCGTGATGATGGCCCCGACGGTGACCAGCGGCGTGACCTCCAGCCTGCCGTACGACGGCGGCATCGGGTACGCGGTCGCCAAGTGGACCAAGGACCCGAAGGTGGCCGCCGACCTGGTGCGCTCGCTGAGCTCCACCGAGGCGCTGAAGGCGTTCTACGCCAACGCCGGCGCGATCACCGCGGACACGACGATCGACGTGTCGGCGAGTGGGCCGGCCGTCACCACGATCGTCTCCGCGCTCAAGACCGGCAAGCCGGCGGTGCACGTGGCGCTCTCCTCGAAGTCGCTCGACCTGATGGGCCGCCTCTCGCAGCAGTTGCTCAGCGGCTCGATCAGCGTGGACGAGGTCGTGAAGCAGATGGCCGCCTCGGACACGGCGGGCTGATCTCGTGACGATCGGCAAGTCACTCCCGTCGGTCCGCTCGGCTTCGGCCGGGCGGGCCGGCGGGGTCCCGCCCTCCGCACCGCCGCCTCGCGACCGCGCCGTCTCGCGGCGCGCCGCCGGCGGCCGACGCGCCGAGCAACTGGCACCCTTCGTGCTGGTCGCCCCGGCCGTCCTGATCCTCGTGCTGCTGCGGCTGTACCCGCTCGTGCTCGGTGTCAACTTCTCCTTCACCGGCGACGGCGACCGCGACGGGGCGATGGTCGGCTTTGACAACTACGTCCACCTGCTCCAGGATCCGCTGTTCCAGCAGGCGCTGCGCAACGTGGGACTGCTGGTCCTGCTCCTGCCGGTGGCGGTGGCCATTCCGGGTCTACTCGCCACGTTCATCTACCTGCGCGTGCCGGGGCACCGGTTCTACCGCAGCGTCTACTTCTTCCCGGCCGTGCTGTCCCCGGTCATCGTCGGCGCGATCTTCAATCTGCTGCTCTCGTTTGACGGTCCTGTCAACGTTGTCCTGTCCACGGTGGGCATCGGGCCGGTGGACTGGCTCGGTGATCCGGACGTCGCCATGTTCGCGGTCGTCGGTGTGCACGTGTGGGCGACCTTCGGAATGGCCCTGGTTGTCTTCCTCGCGGGCTTCGCGACCCTGGACGCGGCCCTGCTGGACGCCGCGCGGGTGGACGGCGCGTCCCTGGCCCAGGTGATCTGGCACGTGATCATCCCCAGCCTGACCCGCACCATCCAGTTCGTCTTCGTGACCACGATGATCGGGATGCTGACGTCCATGTTCGGCCTGCTCTACGTCATGACCAGTGGCGGTCCGGAGGGCTCGACCTACCTGCCGGAGTACTACATCTGGATCCAACAGGGGCGGATGAACCGACCGGCCCTCGCGTCGGCCGCGTCCACCGTTCTGTTCGTCATCATGCTCGTCGTCGGGCTGCTACAGCTCAAGCTGCTCCGACGCGCGGGGAGGGAGGACTGATGTCCCGCGTCCGACTGGGCAGATGGTTGCTCGTGATCCCGATGGGGCTCCTCGCGGTCGCGACGATCTACCCCCTCCTGTTCACGGCGAACGTCGCCATGAAGACCCGCCGGGAGTACATCCTCGACCGCTTCGGGCTGGCGGACTCCCTGCACTTCGAGAACATCACCAAGGCGTGGACCAGCGTCGGCATGGGCCGGTACACCGCCAACTCGATCCTCGTCGTGGGTTGCGCGGTGTTCCTGCTGCTGCTGTTCGGGTCGATGGCCGGATTCGCGCTGAGCCAACTGCGCTTCCGGGGCTCGACGGCGCTGTTCATCGGCTGCCTCGCGGCGCTCTTCATCCCCTTCCAGGTGATCATGGTGCCGCTGGCCCGGGTGATGGCCGACAGCGGTCTGGTCGACACGTACCCGGGACTGATCCTCGCGTACGTCGCGCAGTTCCTGCCCTTCACGGTCTTCCTGATGACCAGCTACTACCGCACCATCCCGGCGGAGATCGTCGACGCGGCCCGGATCGACGGCAACACCGTGTACGGCGTCTACCGGCGGATCATGCTGCCGCTGGGCGCTCCGGCGCTGCTGTCCGTGGGCATCCTCAACACGCTGTTCTGCTGGAACGACGTGCTCATCTCGCTGCTGCTGATGCCGTCGGCCGACCACCGGACCCTCATGGTCGGGGTGACCTCGCTGCGGGGGCAGTACTCCGAGGACATTCCCACCTTCGCCTCCGGGGTGCTCATCGCGGCGATCCCGGTCCTGGCGGTCTACCTGTTCCTTCAGCGCCAGATCGCCGACGGCGTCGCCGCTGGTTCCACGAAAGGCTGACATGCGCATCACCGGGTATCGAACCCTGACGACGGTCCAGGAGTGGGGCCGACCCGTCGGCGACGCCAACGGCGTGTTCCCCGACGGCGTGACGACACTGCCGATCACGATCGTCGAGACCGACGAGGGGATCGACGGCATCGGCCTCGGGCCGCATGTGGAGATCGACAAGATCTTCCCGGCCATCGAAGGGGAAGATCCCCGCGCGGTGTCCACCCTGTACGACCGGATGCTGCGGCAGACGTTCAAGGCCGGGCACGCCGGCCTGGTGTTCGGGACGATCGGCGCGCTGGACACCGCCCTGTGGGACATCAAGGCGAAGATGGCCGGCGAGCCGCTCTGGCGCCTGCTCGGCGGGCGGGACCGGCGTGTTCCCGCGTACGCCTCCGGTCTCGACATCGGGCTGACCGACGACGAACTCGTCGCCGAGTACGAGGTCTACGCCGGGTACGGCCTGCGGGCCGCCAAGCTCAAGGGCGGTCTCGACATCGAGCGGGACCGGCACCGGCTCGGCCTGGTCCGGGAGGTGCTGACCGAGGCCGGTCACGGCCGACGGCCGGGCCTGATGCTCGACGTCAACGAGGCGTGGTCGCGCAAGCAGGCCGTGCGCCACGTGGCCGAGTTGGAACGTACCCTCGATCTGATCTGGATCGAGGAGCCGGTCCGCCGCTGGGACGCCGAGGGCCTGGCCGCCGTGGGTCGGGGCGTACGGGCCTCGATCGCCACCGGTGAGAACCTCACCGGGCTGGAGCAGTACCGACCGCTGATCGCGGCGGGCGCGGTCGACATCGTGCAGACGGCCGCCGTCTGGGGGGTCACCCACTTCCTGCGGGTGGCGGCCCTGGCACACGCCAACGACCTACCGGTCAGCCCCATCGGCAACATTCCCGTCGGTCTCCTGCACGCCGCGACCTCGGTGCCCAACCACCTGGTGAGCGAGTTGCAGGATCTCCGACCACCGAAGGGCATCGGCCTCGACCTGCACGTCGAGGACGGCGCGTTCGTCCTGGGTGAGACACCCGGTCTCGGGGTACGGGTGGACGAGGCGGCGATCGCGGCCGCCGGACACCGTCCGGGCACTCCGACCGCCGACAGCCCGAACGTCCGTCCGGAGCGAGCCGGCAAGCGGCTGCTCGCGGTGGCCGAGCACCCGGTCGCCGCCGTGCCGGCCGGGGTCGAGGCCCTGCTCGTCGACGCGGTCACGTCCCCGAACGACGTGGCGCCGCTGCGGCACTGAGCCGGTACGGACCGTAACCGCGCTGGACCTCAATTGGTCGGATGATTACCGTGTCCGTGGCGCCGACTCCGCGGACGCGGCTCCGGCCGCCCTGTCACCCGCACCGTACGTATCCACCACGTCGAGACGGAGCAGCAGTGAAGGCAGTTGTCTACAAGGGAGCACGGGACCTCGGGATCGAGGACCGCGCACCGGAACCGCCGGGCCCCGGCCAGGTACGGATCGCGGTGGCGTACACCGGGATCTGCGGTACGGACCTGCACATCTTCCACGGCGACATGGACGCCCGGGTCGGCGCGTCGGCGGTCCTGGGACACGAGATGTCGGGGCGCGTCGCCGCGGTCGGCGACGGCGTGACCGACCTGCGGGTCGGGCAGCCCGTCACCGTGATGCCCACGCGCGCCTGCGGGCAGTGCCCGGCGTGCCGTCGTGGACACTCGCACATCTGTCACGCGATGGACTTCCTCGGCATCGACTCGCCCGGCGCGATGCAGTCGTCCTGGACGGTGCCGGCCGACCTGGTGCTGCCGCTCCCCGATGACCTGCCGTTGGACCGCGCGGCGCTCGTCGAGCCCGTCGCCGTGGCGGTGCACGACGTCGGCCGGGCGCAGGTGGCGTCCGGCGAGCACGTGGTCGTCGTCGGCGGGGGCCCGGTGGGCGTCCTCATCGCCGCCGTCGCCCGTGAGCGGGGGGCCCAGGTCCTGCTCGTCGAACCGGACGGTTTCCGGCGCGGAGTCGCGTCGGGCATCGGCATCGAGGCCGTCGACCCGGGGCCGACCGACGTGGTGGCGCTGGTCAACGAACGGACCGGCGGCGCGGGCGCGGACGTCGCGTTCGAGGTTTCCGGTTCGGCCGCCGGCGTCGGCACGGCGGTGGACGTGCTCACCACCCGGGGCCGGCTGGTGATGGTGGCGATCCACCCGCAGCCACGTCCGGTGAACCTGCACCGCTTCTTCTGGCGGGAACTGGAGTTGCTGGGCGCGCGGCTGTACCGGCGCGAGGACGTCGTCGAGGCGATCCGGCTGGTGGCGGCGGGCGTCATCCCGGCCCAGGAGCTGATCTCCCGGGTGCTCCCGGTGGCCGGCGTCACCGACGCGTTCACGGCCCTGGAGTCCGGCGGAGGTGTCATGAAGGTGCTGCTCGACTGGCGGGAGGAGGAGCGATGAGCGTCCTGTTCGACCTGACCGGACGGACCGCCCTGGTGACCGGGGCCCGGCGGGGGATCGGCCTGGCGATGGCCGAGGCGCTGGCGTTGGCCGGCGCGGACATCATCGGGGTGTCGGCGCAGTTGGAGCCGGAGGGCAGTGAGGTCCAACGGCGCGTCGAGGCCGCCGGTCGCCGGTTCACCGGCATCCGGACCGACCTGGGCGACCGGGCCGCGGTGTACCGGCTGGCCGAGGAGGCCGAGGCGGTCGCGCCGGTGGACATCCTGGTGAACAACGGCGGCACGATCGCCCGGGCGCCGGCCGTGGAGCACCCCGACGAGATGTGGGACCGGGTGGTGCAGGTGAACCTGTCCAGCCAGTTCGTGCTGACCCGGGAGATCGGCCGGCGGATGGTCGACCGGGGTCGCGGCAAGGTCATCTTCACCGCCTCGCTGCTGAGCTTCCAGGGCGGCATCAACGTCGCGAGCTACACGGCGGCCAAGTCCGGCCTCGCCGGGCTGACCAGGGCGCTGTCCAACGAGTGGGCCGGACACGGCGTCAACGTCAACGCGATCGCACCCGGCTACATCGCCACCGACAACACCCAGGCGCTGCGCGACGACCCGGTACGCAACGACGCCATCCTGGGTCGGATCCCGGCCGGCCGGTGGGGACGCGCCGACGATCTGGCCGGCGCCACCGTGTTCCTGGCCGCCGCCGCGTCGGACTACGTGCACGGCACCGTCCTGCCCGTCGACGGCGGATGGTTGGGCCGATGACCGGGCCCACGCCGACCGGGCGTCCCGGCATCATCGACGCGCACCACCACCTCTGGGTCCGCGCCCGGCACCCGCAACCGTGGATCGACCCGGACACGATGGCGGCCATCGACAACGACTTCACCCCGGCGGATCTCGCTCCGGCGGCGCGGGCCGCCGGGGTCACCGAGACCGTCGTCGTGCAGTCCATCGCCTCCGTGGCGGAGACCGAACACCTGTTGGGCATCGCGGCCGACGATCCCCTCATCGGCGGCGTCGTCGGCTGGGTCAACCTCGCCGCCGACGACATCGACGAGCGCCTCGACCGGCTGCGCGCCGCCCGCGGCGGGGAGCGGCTGGTCGCCATCCGCCACCTGGTCCAGTCCGAGCCCGACCCGGCGTACCTCGACCGGCGCGACGTCCGGCGGGGCATCGCGGCCGTCGGGGCCGCCGATCTCGCCTACGACCTGCTGGTCCGCGACCATCAACTGCCGGCGGCCACGCGGCTCGTCCGGGACCTGCCCGAGGTGTCGTTCGTCCTGGACCACCTCGCCAAGCCGTCGCTCGGCAGGGGAGACCTGGGCGACTGGCCCGCCAACCTGCGGGCGCTCGCCGCCGAGCCGAACGTCACCGCGAAGCTCTCCGGCCTGGTGACCGAGGTGGACGGCTCGTCCTGGTCCGCTGCCGACCTGCGCCCCGCCATCGACCACGCGCTCGACGCGTTCGGGGCGCACCGGCTCATGTTCGGCTCCGACTGGCCGGTGTGCCTGCTCGCCAGCTCCTACACCCGGTGGGTCGGCGTCCTCGCCGACCTGCTGGAACCGCTCGCCGACGCGGAGCAGGCGTCGATCTGGCGGGAGACCGCCGTCCGCGCGTACGGGTTGGGGGAGCCGTGACGGGCCGGGAGCTGCCCCGGCGACCGGGGGTACGCCTCACCACGCTGGGCTTCGGCGCGGCGCAGGGCGGCAACCTGTACCGGGGAACGTCGGACGAGGAGTTCGCGGCGGCCCTCGACACCGCCTGGGACGCCGGCATCCGGTACTTCGACACCGCGCCGCACTACGGTCTCGGCCTGTCCGAGCGCCGGGTGGGGGCGGCGCTGCGGTCCCGGCCCCGCGACGAGTACGTGGTGTCGACGAAGGTCGGGCGGCTGCTCGTACCCTCGCCCGAGGGCGCGCGGGACCGCGACCCGGAGGGGTTCGACGTGCCGGCCGACCACCGGCGGGTCTGGGACTTCAGCCGCGACGGTGTCCTGCGGTCGTTGGAGGCCAGCCTGGACCGCACCGGCCTGGACCGCGTGGACGTGGTGTACCTGCACGACCCGGACGAGCACTGGGAGCAGGCGGCGACCGAGGCGGTACCGGCGCTGGTCGAGCTGCGTGACCAGGGGGTCGTCGGCGCGATCGGCGCCGGCATGAACCAGTCGGCGATGCTGGCCCGCTTCGTCCGGGAGACCGACATCGACGTGGTGATGTGCGCCGGCCGCTACACCCTCCTCGAACAGGGCGCGGCCGACGACCTGCTGCCGGCCGCGCAGTCCGCGGGGGTGGGCGTGGTGATCGCCGGGGTCTACAACTCCGGGCTGCTGGCCCGCGACCAGCCACCGGCCGACGCGACCTACAACTACCAGCAGGCGCCGCCCGAGGTGATCGAACGGGCCCGGCGGATCGCGGCGGTCTGTCAGGAGTACGGCGTCACGCTGCCCCAGGCGGCGCTGGCGTTCGTCCGCCGGCACCCGGTGGTGGTCTCGACGGTGGTCGGCCTGCGGGACGAGGCCCAGGTGACCGAGACCCTGCGCCGCTTCGACGCGGACGTCCCGGAGCAGCTGTGGGTGGCACTGCGCGACGCCGGACTGCTCCGCTGACGGCGCGGCGCTGAAAAGCCGGAGCGCCGGCCACCCGTCGTCAGGAGCGGGTGGCCGGCGCTTCGTTCGCGCCAGGTCCGGTGGTCAGACCTGGGTGAACCGCCACTGCTGGTTGGCGGCGCTGTGGCAGCCCCACTGCAGCAGTCGGGCCCCGTCGGCGGTCGAGGCACCGTTGACGTCCACGCAGAGCCCGCTCAGCGCGCTCTTGACCGTGTAGACACCGGTGGTGCCGGTCGCCGTCACGGTGAACTTCTGTTGGTTGGAGTTGTTGCAGGTGGTGTGTTGCAGGAAGGCGCCCTGCGCGGTCGAGCCTCCGACGACGTCGAGGCACTTACCGCTGTGCACCGCCTTGAGGTAGACGGCGCCGCTACCGGCGTCCACCGCCTGCCACTTCTGGTTGTTGGCCCCGGTGGCCGCCCACTGCACCACCTGGGCGCCGTCGGCGGTGGAGACACCGCTGACGTCCATCAGCTTGCCGCTGTGTTGGGCCGTGAGGGTCCAGGTCTTTCCGGCCACGCCACCACCGGTGTCGCTGCCGGGGACCCCCACGCCGTTGCCGCCGAAGGTGAAGGCGTCGAGGTCGAACCAGTTGGATGAGCTGCCCTTGAACACCATGTAGAGGGTGTGCGTCCCGGACAGGGCCGCGACGCTCGTCGCCGCCGTGGACTGGTAGTTGTCCCAGCCGCCGGTGCTGGGCACCGACGTCGTCGCCAGCAGGGTGCCGGTCGGCGAGTCGGCCCGCAGCTCGATGGAACCCCCACCACTGGGCGACGACAGACGGTAGCTGACGGTGCTGATGCCCGACAGGCTCATCGGGTTGAACGCCACCCAGTCGTTGTTGGAGATGTCGCCGACGCGCTTGCCGCTCTCCGCGGCGCTCTGGTCGACGACCCGGATGCCGGACTGGCTGCTGAAGTACTCGGCCTGCTTGTGCTTCGGTTGCAGGATCGCCGTCGCGTAGCCGGTCAGCGGCGAGCCGCCGCCCGAGCCGCCGTTGTCGGTGTAGCGGGCGTTGAGCACGTAGTACAGGTTCGCGCCCTCGGGGTGCCCACCGAGCAGGTCGGTGGAGATGGTCCCCGAACACCCCGGGTACTCGGTGGTCTCGTGGGCGTGGTCGTCGTGGCCGAGGGCCGGGTTGACGAACACCTTGGTGCAGTCGATGGCCGCGCCGCCGGGGTCGGAGACACTGACCGTGTACGAGACCTTGTCGCCGAAGTTCAGCATGCCGCCGTTGGGCGGCACGTTGATGGTGACCACCGGGGCGGTGTTGCCGACGGTGATCTGCACGTTGGCGAAGCCGGTCTTGCCGGTGTTGTCGGTGACCTTCAGCTGCGCGGTGTAGTCGCCGTTGGCCGTGTAGGTGTGTGCCGGGTTGGCTGCCGTGGACGTACCACCGTCACCGAAGGTCCACTGGTAGCTGAGGGTGTTGCCAGGGTCCGGGTCGTTGGTGCCGGCGCTGCTGAACTGGACGGTCAGCGGGGCGCTGCCGCTGGTCGGCGTGCCGACGGCCTTGGCGATCGGTGACCGGCCGCCCTGGATGTAGTCGATCCGGTAGAGCCCGGAGTCGTTGTTGCCGCCGCCGAAGTTCGAGCCCCACTCCAGCAGGTACAGCGAGCCGTCGGGGCCGAACTCCATGTCCATGGGCTTGTTGAAGTTGCCGCCGGGCAGGAACGGGTTGGTCCGGGTGACCGCCGTCGAGGAGTCGAAGTGGACCTCCTTGACGTAGTTGCGGGCCCACTCGTAGAAGAAGTGCACGCCGTCGTAGTACGGCGGGAACTTCGTGGCCGACGGGTTGTTCGCGTTGTACCGGTACACCGGGCCGCCCATCGGGGCCGACCCGCCGGAGCCCAGCTCGGGGAAGGTGGTCGAGGCCGGGTAGCCGTACCAGATGTTCGGCGAGACGACCGGCTTGAGGTTGACCAGGCCGGTGTTGTTGGGCGAGTTGTTGACCGGCGCGCTGCAGTTGAACTTCGCCCCGACCACACCGGTGTCCGGGTTGAACGGCGCGTACGGCTGGTTGTTGCCGTGGCAGAACGGCCAGCCGTAGTTGCCGGCCGTCTTGATCACGTTCAGCTCGACGAGACCCTCCGGGCCGCGGTTGGTCGTCGGCGGGTTGCGGTCCGGGCCGTAGTCGGCCAGGTAGACCCACCCGGTGGTCGGGTCGATCGAGAAGCGGAACGGGTTGCGGAAGCCCATGGCGTACACCTCGGGCTTGGTCTGCGCCGTGCCCTGGGGGTAGAGGTTGCCCGTCGGGATGGTGTACCCGCCGCTGGCCGAGGGCTTGATCCGCAGGAGCTTGCCCCGCAGGTCGTTGGTGTTACCGGCGGACCGGGCGGCGTCCAGGTTGGACTTGCCCGAGCGCCAGTCCAGCGGGGCGTACCCCTGCCAGTTGGGGTCGAGGTTGGGCGGCGTGTCGTCGCCGGTGCCGATGTAGAGGTTGCCGTCCGGGCCGAAGTCGATGTAGCCGCCGGTGTGCCCGGGCTCCGCGAAGGTCCGGTCCCGGTACGCGGGGATGTCGATGATCCGGGCCTCGGTGGACAGGTTGAGCGTGTCACCGGAGAGCGTGTAGCGGGACACCCGGTTGACGTCGGTCGAGCTGCTCGCGGGTGAGTGGTACAGGTACACGTACCCGTTGCTGGCGAACGCGGGGTCTATCGCCACGCCGGTCAGGCCGTCCTCACCGCCGGTGTAGACGCTCAGCGTGGCAGCGGTGACGGTGCTGTTCGTGCTCGGCTTGAAGATCTTGACCTGGCCACCCCGCTGGACGTACAGGACGCGACCGTCCGGCAGCACGGACAGCGCCATCGGGTCCGCGGTGTTGTCGTCGAGGGTGCGCTTCTCGAAGTTGCCCCAGACGGTGCCGCCGCAGTCGCCGGGCAGGTTGCCGGCGGCCCACTTGATGCCGCCCAGGACGTGGTTGCGGAAGTAGGTCTCGCTGTAGGAGTCGATGGCGTGGCCCATCGCGGTGGCCCACACCCGTCCGCCACCGGTGTTGCGGCACCACGAGATCGGGTGGTCCGGGCCCATCGCCCGTGAGCCTGGGTTGTAGGTGCGCTCGTCGGCGGTCACCAGGACGTGCACGTTGCC
The DNA here is from genome assembly GCF_050942905.1 of Micromonospora sp. CA-246542. Classification (NCBI taxonomy): domain Bacteria; kingdom Bacillati; phylum Actinomycetota; class Actinomycetes; order Micromonosporales; family Micromonosporaceae; genus Micromonospora; species Micromonospora sp. CA-246542. The sequence continues at coordinate 2,953,359 of NZ_CP192040.1, forward strand.
GCGCGGGTTGGAGTCGAAGTTGTACCACTCCTCGCTGCGGCTCCAGCGGTCCGGCAGGCCGACCGTCGAGGGGTGCTGCTTGTCGGCGACGATGGCCGTGCCGGCCAGCACGCCGGGGGAGTGCTCCGGCATGTGGGCGCCGCCGTTCATCATCTGGTCCCACCACGGGTACTCAGACTCGATGCCCATGTCGGTGGCGTTGTGCACGCCCACGATCCCCTTGCCGCTGGCGAGGTAACCCTCGATGGCCTGCCGCTGGGAGGCCGAGGTCCAGACCATGCCGGAGGTCTGGAGCATGATGACCACGTCGAAGGTGGCGAGGTTGGCGGCCGTGAAGACGCTCGCGTCCTCGGTCGCCACCACCTCGAAGTTGTTCGCGGCGGCCTGCTGCTGGATCATCGAGATCCCGGCGGGGATCGAGTCGTGCCGGTAGCCGGCGGTCTTGGTGAACAACAGGGCGCGGAACGCCGGGGCGGCCGACGCTGGCGGGGCCAGGCCGAGGGCCACCAACAGGCCGACGATCAATCCGATGATCAGTGTGGGGCGACGCATGCCGTCTCCTAGGTCTGGGCGGGCAACTGGCGAGTGCGAGCACGGGCCGACAGCGCGTCAGGTCGTGCCTGGGCGCGCGAGAGCCACGGGTGTGCTGGTCGCGGTCGTCGTGCCGTACGCCGAGACGGCAGTCAGCCCCGCTGGATGTCACACAGCGTGATGTGGGCTGTGATCTCGTCCATGGTCTGCGAGGTCAGGATGAATCATCCATTGAGGAGTGTCAATATAACGTCGAGCGTCTGATGTTACCCCCGGGTAGGGGTGGTCGGGCCTGACCGGTCCATGCCCGCACTCGTGCCGATCGAGTGCTGGGCCTGGCTGTCACCGCAGATCGAGGATTGCGGACCCGCATCCAAACATCTATCTTCATACGTGTGATGTTTCCTCGATGTCAAGGAAATGTTTGCACCATAAAAACGCAAGTTCTTCAGCAAGCTGCGAAAGTGCGTCACTCAGCGCGTCGAACGGCCTACCGGCGGCTGTGCTGACCTCGTCGATGACTACTATCTGTAAGGGCTATCGGGATGTCAGATCCACCACCGGCACCGCTGCTGGCCCTGCGGGGCATCGGCAAGTCGTTCCTCGGTGTACGCGTCCTCGAGGGCGTCGACCTCGACGTCGCGCCGGGCGAGGTGCACGCCGTCGTCGGTGAGAACGGCGCCGGGAAGTCGACGCTCATGAAGATCGTCTCGGGCGGGTACGCCCCGGACGAGGGCACCGTCGAGTTCGCCGGCCAACCGCGCGCGTTCCACGGCCCCCGTGATGCCCAGCGCGCCGGCGTCGGCATCATCCACCAGGAATTCAACCTGCTGCCCGAGCGCACCGTCGCGGAGAACGTCTACCTGGGCCACGAACCGGTCCGGCGTGGGTTGGTCGACCGCCGCGCGATGCTCGACCGCACCCGCGAACTGCTCACCTCGATCGGCGAGACCGCCCTGCCGGCCGACGCCCGGGTCGGGCGGCTCGGCGTCGCCCAGCAGCAGGTCGTCGAGATCGCCAAGGCGCTCGCCCTGGACGCGCGACTGCTCATCATGGACGAGCCGACGGCGGCCCTCGCGGACCAGGAGGTCGAACTGCTCTACGGGCTGGTGCGCCGCCTCCAGGAGCGCGGGATCGGTCTGCTGTACGTGTCGCACCGGCTCACCGAGGTCTTCGACCTGTCCAGCCGGATCACCGTGCTCAAGGACGGTCGCCGGGTGACCACGGTGGACACCGCGAGCACGACCGCCGACGAGCTGGTCCGGCACATGGTCGGCCGCGAGCTGTCCAGCTACTACCCCGAGCGGGCCGGCCCCGACGACCGTGGGCCGGTACGGCTCACCGTCCGCGACGGGGGTAACCGCAAGCTGCGGGGAGTGAACCTCGAGTTGCGCGCCGGCGAGGTGCTCGGCGTCGGCGGCCTACAGGGCTCCGGACGATCCGCGCTCGCCCGGGCGCTCTTCGGCGTGGCACCGCTCACGACGGGCGCCGTCGAATTGGATGGCGAACCGGTGCGGCTGCGCTCGCCGCGCGCTGCCATGCGGGCCGGCATCGCGTACGTCACCGAGGACCGCAAGGGCGAGGGCATCGTGGCACGGCAATCGGTGCTCGACAACGCGCTGCTGGCCAGCCGGGCCGCCTTCGCGACACGGTCCGGTCGCGCCGCCCGCACGGCACGGGTACGCGAGCTGCTCGCCGCCGTGGAGGTCCGCGCGGCCGGCGACGACCAGGAGATCCGCTTCCTCTCCGGCGGCAACCAGCAGAAGGTGGTGCTGGCCCGGTGGCTGGCGCTGAGCCCGCGCATCCTGATCTTCGACGAGCCGACCCGGGGCATCGACGTGGGGGCGAAATCCGCCATCCACGACCTCGTCCGCCGCCTCGCCAGCGACGGCGCGGCGGTGCTGATGATCTCCTCGGAGCTGCCGGAGCTGCTCGGTATGAGCGACCGGATCGTCGTCCTGCGCGACGGTCGGATCGCGGGCGAACTGCCCGCCGGCGCGACCGAGGAGGACGTCGTCGCCCTGGCCGTCGGCACCGTCCGAGAGGTTGCCTCATGACCGCCCTGTCGCTGCGTCCGGCCCGCCGTGCCGTGCCGGGCGTGTACGTGGCCCTTGCCCTCACCCTCGTGGTCGGCTGGCTGATCGTCATGCTCGACGGTGGTCAGCTCTTCAACCAGTCGACGACGGTGAGCCTGCTGCACGTCGCCGCCGGCCTCGGGCTCGTCGCCGTCGGGCAGACCCTGGTCATCCTCGGTGGATCGCTCGACCTCTCCGTGGCGTTCGTGATCAGCCTCAGCACCCTGGTGGCGGCCGAGGCGATGAACGGCAGCGACGGCGCCCTGCTTCCGGCGATCGGGCTGGCGCTCGCGGTCAGCGCCGGCGTGGGACTGCTCAACGGGCTGCTCGTCACCAAGCTGCGGATCAACGCGTTCATCGCGACCCTCGGCGTCGGACTGCTGCTCAAGGGCTACCTCGACAACGGCTACGACGGCCCGGCCGGCGAGAGCGCGCCCGCTCTCGTCCGGACGCTCGGCTACCAGCGGATCGGCCCGGTGCCGGTGTCCTTCCTGCTGCTGCTCGCGGTGACCGCGGCGGCCTGGTTCGCCCTCTCGCGTACCCGGTTCGGCCACCACCTGGTCGCCGTCGGGGGCGATCCGGAGGTCGCCCGGCTCTCCGGCGTCCGCAACGACCGGGTCCTTGTCACGGCCCACGTGCTGTGCTCCCTCTGTGCCGGGCTGGCCGGCGTCTATCTGGCCAGCCGGCTCGGCTCCGGCGCCCCACGGGTGGGCACCGAAGGGCTCTACGACCTGGAGTCCATTGCCGCGGTGGTCCTCGGTGGCACCGCCCTCGCGGGCGGGCGCGGGGGCGTCCTCGGCACGATCGGCGGCGTGCTGCTGCTCGCCAGCATCGACGCGGTCTTCAACCAGCTCGAGGTCGACGCGTTCTTCAAGCAGGTGATCCGTGGCGTGATCATCATCGCCGCGGTCGCCGTCTACGCCCGACGGGCCATGCGAAAGGCGGGGTCCTGACCATGCGGGTCGCCGAGCGTCGTCCGCTCACCCTCCGGATCCGCCCCGACGGGATCGCGCCGATCGCCGCGCTCCTGGCGGTGCTGCTGATCATCATCGCGTTCGTCCAACCCGACTTCCTCGCCCCCGGGTCGCTGATGTCGTTCCTGGGTCGCTCCGCGCCGATCATCCTGCTCGCCGCCGGCCAGTACTTCGTGATCGTCAGCGGCGAGTTCGACCTCTCGGTGGGCTCCCTGGTCACGGCGCAGGTCGTCGTGGCCGCCCGCCTCATCGACAGCGACCCGTCGCGCACCTGGCCGGTGGTCGCGTTGCTGCTCGTCGGCGGCGCGTTCGTCGGGCTGGTCAACGGTCTGGTCACCACGGTGCTGCGGGTGCCGTCCTTCATCACCACCCTGGGCATGTTCCTGATCCTCGTCGGCGCTGTCTACCTGTGGTCCGACGGCGCACCGAAGGGCGGCCTCTCCGAGGAGTTCCGCCGGTTCGGCCGACGGGCCATCGAGGACGTGCCGCTGCTCGGCCGGATCCCGTACGCGCTGCTCGTGCTGGTGGTCGTCGCCGCGATCGCCGTGGTGCTGACGCGTTCGGACTTCGGCCGGACGCTCGTCGCCGTCGGGGACAATCCGCGCACCGCCGAGTTGAGCGGCGTACGCGTGAATCTCACCAAGACGATCGCGTTCGTGCTCAGCGGTGTCGCGGCGGCGGTCGCGGCGATCCTGCTCGGCGGGTACAGCGGTGTGTCGTTCCAGGCCGGCGTCGGCCTGGAGTTCGCCGCGATCACCGCCGTCGTGCTCGGCGGGGTCGCCCTCGGCGGCGGTCGCGGTTCGGTCGTCGGGGCGATGCTCGGTGCGCTGACCCTCGAGACGCTCTTCGCGCTGATGAACTTCACCGGCGTCTCCGGTGCCCTCAGATCGACCGTCCAGGGCGTGATCATCCTGCTCGCCGTGGCGGTCTCGGCTTCGCGTTCCTCCTCCTCAAGATAAAGGTGATTCGATGAGACGATCCATGACCGCCCTGGCCGCGGCCGGTGTGCTGACGCTGGCCGCCGCCGGGTGTGCCACGGACGAGCCGACCGCGTCCCCGTCCGGCAGCGCGTCCGCCGCTGCGGGGTCCGGCACCGGGGAGCAGTCCAAGTTCTTCGTGCAGGCCGACTACGACAACGAGCTGGCGTTGCTCGACGCCGCCCCGACGGGCCCGGCGGACAAGCCGTGGGAGCAGGTGCTCAACCCCAAGATGGTGGACACCGCCAAGTTCAAGAAGGCCGGTCCGCACAAGATCTGCTTCTCGAACGCGGCGCTGAACAACCCGTGGCGGCAGGTCGGGTTCAAGACCATGCAGGCCGAGGTCGAGGCGCAGAAGTCCCGCATCAGCGAGTTCGTGCACGTCGACGCCGAGGGCAAGGACCAGAAGCAGATCGCCGACATCAACGATCTGCTCGGCAAGAGCTGCGACGCGCTCATCGTGTCGCCGAACACCACCGCCACGCTCACCCCGGCCGTCGAGGCCGCCTGCAAGGCCGGCCTGCCGGTGGTCGTCTTCGACCGGGGCGTCAACACGACCTGCCCGGTGACGTTCATCAACCCGGTGGGCGGCTACGGCTTCGGCCACGTCGGCGCGGAGTTCGTCAGCCAGAAGATGAAGCCCGGCGGCAAGCTGCTGGCGCTGCGCATCCTGCCCGGCGTCGATGTGCTGGAGACCCGCTGGTCGGCCGCGAAGATCGCGCTGGACAAGGCGAAGGTCGACGTCGTGGGCGTGGAGTTCACCGACGGCGACCCCGCCAAGACCAAGAAGATCGTGAACGACTACATCCAGCGGTACGGCACGATCGACGGGGTCTGGATGGACGCCGGAGCGGTCGCCGTGGCGGCGGTCGAGGCGTTCCAGGACGCCGGCAAGCCCGTGCCGCCGATGAACGGCGAGGACCAGCTCGACTTCCTGAAGCTCTGGAAGGACAAGCAGCTCACCGCCATCGCGCCGACCTACCCGACGTACCAGTGGCGGACGCCGGTCATCGCCGCTCTGGACATCCTCGACGGTAAGCAGGTGTCCAGCCCGTGGAAGCTGCCGCAGCCCACGATCACCCAGGACAACCTGGACCAGTACCTCGACGCGAGCATGCCGCCGCTGCACTACGCGATGTGCGGCTGCCGTGACCTGCCCGGCTACCCCCAGCGCTGGAAGTAGGTTGCGGTGTACGCCATTGGCGTCAACCCCTGGGTGTGGGCCTCGCCGGTCGACGACGAGGCTCTCGCCCGGTTGATCCCGCGGATCGCCTCGTTCGGATTCGACGCGGTCGAACTGCCGATCGAGCAGCCCGGCGACTGGGATCCCGTCCGCACGCGGGACCTGCTGGCCGAGCACGGCCTCGCTGCGGCCGGGGTCTGCGCGGTCACCCCGCCCGGGCGGGACCTGGTGGACACCACGCCGGCCGTCGTCGAGTCGACCGTCGCGTACCTCATGGGGTGTGTGGCGAGCGCGGCGGCGGTCGGCGCGCCCTGCGTCGGCGGTCCGGTGTACGCGGCCGTCGGGCGCACCTGGCGGATGTCGGCGGCGGCCCGCGCCGCCTGCTACGCCGACTTCCGGCGGGCGCTCGCGCCGGTCGCGGACCGGGCCGGCGAGTGCGGCGTGAGCATCGGTGTCGAGGCGTTGAACCGCTACGAGACGAGCGTGGTCAACACCGTCGAGCAGACGATCGAGGCGATCGACGGTCTGCCCGACAGCGTCGGCATCATGATCGATACGTACCACATGAACATCGAGGAGGCAGACCCCTACGCGGCCCTCGCGCTGGCCGGTCCGCACATCAAGCACGTCCAGGTCAGTGGCACCGATCGGGGCGCTCCCGGCGCGGACCACTTCGACTGGCCCCGCTTCTTCTCCGTCCTGCGGGGCACCGGCTACCGGGGCGCGGTCTGCATCGAGTCGTTCACGGCCGACAACGCGACCATCGCCACCGCGGCGTCGATCTGGCGGCCCCTGGCCCCCACCCAGGACCGCCTCGCCGTCGACGGCCTGCACCACCTCCGCAAGGTCGTCGCCTGACCGGGCGCCGGCACGCCCATGTTGTTAGCGCTAACCCCACCACCCCACCTCTACCCCCCAGGAGACCGTCCCGTGTCCGTCTCATCCATCTCCGTGGCGCGCCGGCTTCTCGCCGGCGCCGCCACGGCGGCACTGACCGCTCTGGTCGCCGTCACCGCCTCGGCCACACCGGCCGCCGCGGCGACCACCACCCTCTACGCGTCCCCGTCCGGCGGCGGTAGCACCTGCTCCGCCAGCCAGCCGTGCTCGCTGGCCGGCGCCCAGGCCGCCGTCCGGACGCTCAACAGCTCCATGTCCGGCGACATCGTCGTGGAACTGGCCGACGGCGTGTACCGGCTCACCTCGCCGCTGCGGCTGACCGCCGCCGACTCCGGCTCAGGCGGCTACCAGGTGATCTGGCGGGCGGCCGCCTCGGCCCGCCCGACGATCAGCGGCGCGCGGGCGGTCACCGGCTGGTCGCTCGTCGACTCCGCGAAGAACATCTGGCGGGCCAGCGTCCCCGCCGGGCTGGACAGCCGTCAGCTCTACGTCAACGGCGCCATCGCCACCCGGGCGCGTACCGCCGTCAACCGCGCCGACTTCACCTTCACCACGAGCGGCATGCGGTTCAGCAACAGCGCGCTGAGCTACCTGAACAACGTCGGTAACCAGAGCCGGGTGGAGGTGGAGAGCGTCGGCTCGTTCACCGACCGGTACTCGCCCGTGCAGAGCATCAGCGGAAACTTCCTGACGATGCAGCAGCCGGCCTGGAACAACAACACGTTCGGCTTCGACACCCTGTCCCGTCCGCACCGGGCCGGGCCGTTCTACCTGGCCAACGCGTACGAGTTCCTCGACTCGGCGGGGGAGTGGTATCTCAACCCGGGCAGTGGGCAGCTCAACTACATCCCGCTCGCCGGGCAGAACATGAACAGCGTCAGCGTGGAGCTGCCGCAGCTCCAGTCGCTGGTCAACGTGGGCGGCACGTACGACGCGCCCGCGCACCACATCTCGTTCAGCGGCATCACCTTCACCGGCACGAGCTGGCTCGGCCCGAGCAGCAGCAACGGCTTCGCCGACCAGCAGACCGGCGCGCACATCGTCGGCACCTGGGCCCGCCCGTCCGACGCGTTGACCTCCTGCCAGGAGGGCTGCCCGCTGTTCGAGGCCACCCGGCCGAGCTGGGCCCAGATGCCCGCGGCCGTGCAGGTGTCGGCCGCCAACACCATCTCCTTCAGCGACTCGCAGTTCGTCAACCTGGGTCAGACGGCCATCGGCATCGGCAACGACGCCAACGCCCACGCGAGCGGCGTCGGCCTGGGCACCAGCAACATCACGGTCACCCGCTCCGAGATCGCCCGCAACTCGGCCGGCGGCATCGTGGTCGGCGGCGTGCGCGCCGACGCCCACCACCCCGGCGACCAGCGGATGGTCAACCGGAACGTCACCATCAGCAACAACCGGGTGCACGACCTGGGCGTGGAGTACCGGGGCGTGGTGTCGATCCTGACCACCTACGTCAGCACCTCGTTGGTCTCGCAGAACGAGGTCTACAACATGCCGTACACCGGGCTGTCGGTCGGCTACGGCTGGGGCGCCAACGACGCCGGTGGCAGCCAGCACTACGCCAACCGGGGCCTCTACAACTACCAGCCGCGCTACTCCACGGCCACGACCGCGTCGAACAACCAGGTCATCGGCAACTACGTGCACGACGTGATGCAGCAGATGACCGACGGCGGGTGCATCTACACGCTCTCGGCGAACCCGGGCGGGACCATCAACCAGAATTACTGCCTGCGAACCAACGGCTGGTTCGGGCTCTACTTCGACGAGGGCTCGCGCTACTACACCGCCCGCAACAACGTGTTCTCCTCCACCGGCACCTGGGCTACCGCGAACTACTACTACGCGGAGAACATGGGCAACTTCACCGTCACCAACAACTGGTCGACCAACGGCAGCACCAACGTGACGAACGGCGACCGGGGCAACGTGGTCAACAGCAACGTCACGGTCTCCAACGGAAACTGGCCGTCGGGCGCGCAGTCCGTGATCGCGGCAGCCGGCGTCCAGAGCGGCGGCAACACCAACCCGCAGAGTGGGCAGATCGTGGGCGTCCAGTCGGGTCGCTGCGCCGAGATCGGCGGATCCGTCACCACCAACGGCACGCAGGCCCAGCTCTGGGACTGCATCAGCGGAGCAACCAACCAGCGGTGGACGGTGACCGCCAGCCGGCAGCTCATGGTGTACGGCAACAAGTGCCTGGACGCTTCCGGTGCCGGCACCGTCAACGGCACCAAGGTGGTGATCTGGGACTGCAACGGCCAGGCCAACCAGCAGTGGAACGTCAACGCCAACGGCACGATCACCGGCGTGCAGTCGGGCCTCTGCCTGGACGCGAACGGCGCCGCGACGGCGAACGGCACGAAGCTCATCCTCTGGTCGTGCAACGGCGGCACCAACCAGCAGTGGCAGTTGCGCGGCTGAGCCAGGGCCCGCCCCGGCAGGCGGTCCCCGTCGGTCACCCGAGACCGACGGGGGCTGCCCCTGCACGTCGACGGCCGGCCCGAGCTTCGACCGGCGGGAACTGGCAAGACGTCAAAACATAGAACTAGTTGAATTCGACGAAACGGCTCCGTAATATGACCGGCGTCCGCTGTTAACGCTAACAGTGGTCGCGCACACGACGGTGCCCGCCTCATCCGGGTTGCCGTCCCCCGTGGATGGCACTACCGAAAGGACGCTCCCGAATGAAGCGATTCCGAGCCCGTCACTGGGGGCGGGCAGCGGCGGCCGGGCTTCTCGTGGCCGCCGCCCTCGTGGGCCTGCGGGCTCCCGGGGCCCAGGCGCTGGAGAACGGCGTCGCCCGGACACCCCCGATGGGGTGGAACAGCTGGAACTCCTTCGGTTGCAACATCAACGAAGGGCTGATCCGGCAGACCGCCGACGCGATGGTCAGCAACGGAATGCGCGATCTGGGCTACCAGTACGTCGTGGTCGACGACTGCTGGTTCAACCCGAACCGCGACAGCTCCGGCAACCTCCAGGGCGACCCGACCCGCTTCCCGAGCGGGATGAAGGCGCTCGGCGACTACCTGCACGCCCGGGGGCTGAAGTTCGGCCTCTACCAGGTGCCGGTGGACAAGACCTGCGCCCAGTACTTCAACAGCTATCCGGGCGCGACCGGCAGCCAGGGTCACGAGGCGCAGGACGCCCGACAGTTCGCCGCCTGGGGCGTCGACTTCCTCAAGTACGACTGGTGCTCGCCGAACGGCAGCATCAACGACCAGGTCACCACGTTCGCGAAGATGCGCGACGCGCTGGCCGCGACCGGCCGGCCGATCGTCTACAGCATCAACTCCAACAGCATCCACGCCAAGACCGGCCCGCAGCGCAACTGGGGCGACGTGGCGAACATGTGGCGCACCACCGAGGACATCACCAACGCGTGGGACACCGGGCAGACCAACGGCTACCCGATGGGCATCCAGAACATCATCAACGTGACCGTGCCGCTGGCCTCGTACGCGCGCCCGGGTGGATTCAACGACCCGGACATGATGGAGGTCGGCCGGGGCGGTATGAACGACACCGAGATGCGCAGCCACTTCGCGATGTGGGCGATGATGGCGTCGCCGTTGATCGCCGGCAACGACGTCCGCAACATGAACGCCGCGACGCAGACGATCCTCAAGAACGCCAACCTGATCGGCATCAACCAGGACGCCCTGGGCTTGCAGGCCGGCCAGGTGTCGTTCGACGGCACCCGTCGCGTGCTGGCCAAGCGGCTGGCCAACGGTGACGTCGCGGTCGCGCTGTTCAACCAGAGCGGTTCGACGACGACGATCTCCACGACGGCCGCCGCCGTCGGCAAGTCCGGCAGCTCCTTCACCCTGGTGGACGCCTGGAACAACACCACCAGCACGAGCACCGGCTCCATCTCCGCCAGCGTCCCGGCGCACGGCACGGTGGTGTACCGGGTCAGTGGCGGCGACACCAGCACCCCGCCGCCGACCACGCCGCCGCCGACCACCACCCCGCCGCCGACGACCTCCTTCGCGTTGGCGAGCGTTGCCTCCGGCCGCTGCCTGGACGTCCCGCAGAGCAACACCACCAACGGCACCCAGCCGGTGATCTGGGACTGCAACGGGGCCGCCAACCAGCGGTGGACGGCCAACGGACAGACCCTCCAGGCGCTCGGCAAGTGTCTGGACGCGCCCACCAACGCCAGCGCCGGCAGCAAGGTCCAGATCTGGGACTGCAACGGCGGCGCCAACCAACGGTGGACGTTCAACTCGAACGGCACGATCAGCGGAGCGTCGTCGGGCCTCTGTCTCGACGTCAACAACAACGCGACCGCCAACGGCACCACGGTGCTCCTCTGGACCTGCACCGGGGCCTCCAACCAACGCTGGACCCGGCGCTAGCCACACCGCGCTGACAGCTCGACAGGTCCGGTCCGGGGCGGCACGGCCCCGGACCGGACCTGTCGTCGTCCGGCCCCGTCGAGCCGGGCGCGGGCGTGTGCCGGTGCGGGCCCGCCCGCGCAGGGAGCGCCCGGATCAGGCGGCGGGAGGCGCGAGGGACCGGCGTCGGCGCAGCGGCATCGCGACGAGCGACCGCTCGGCGGCCCCGCTGTCCAGGAGCAGTTCCACCGCGCGCCTCCCCATCTGCTCGTGCGGTAGCGCGGTGGTCGCGAGGCTGGGACGTAGCCAGGCGGCGATCGGATCGTCGTCGAACGAGATCACCGAGATGTCGTCCGGGACGGTCAGGCCCGCCTCGCCGAGTGCCTGGTAGGCGCCGAACGCCAGCCGGTCGTTCATGCAGATGATGGCGCTTGGTCGTTGGGTTCGGTTCAGCAGGGCGCGCGTGGCGGCGTAACCGTGTTCGGGCAGCCACTCGGTGCAGAAGGACTCCGCCAGGAGGGTGACGCCCGCGTCGCTCAGCGCCTGCTGGATGCCGTGCAGGCGGGCCCGGGCGGCGAGGGAGATCTCCTGGTCGCCCTCCTTGATCCGGTTGCGGCCGATGAGCGCGATGGCGTCGCGGTGACCGTACTCCAGCAGGGCGGTGGCGACCGCGCGACCGGCCCGGTCGTCGTCGGGAAGCACGCAGGGCAGGTTGTCCGAGCTGGTGGCGTTGAGCAGCACCACCGGGCCGCCGAGGATGGCGGGGGGCACCGTGAGCCGCCGGGTGGCCATCGCCGCGTAGATCACCCCGTCGACCTGCCGGTCGAGCATGGCCTCGATGGCGTACTGCTCGAAGGTGGCATCGCCCTGCGTCTCGGTGATGAGCAGCACGTGGTCGCGTTCCCGGGCCGCGTCGAGCGCGCCGCGGATGAGGCCGCCGGCGAAGCGGGTGGTGGCGACGATGTCGGAGACGAACGCGATGGTCGCGGTCTTGCGGGTACGCAGGCTGCGTGCGGCCAGGTTGGGCCGGTAGCCCAGCTCCTCGGCGGCGGCGAACACGCGTTGGTGTGCCTCGGCCGAGAGCCGGGTGCCCTCCCTGCCGTTCAGCACCATCGACGCGGCGGTCTTGGACAGCCCGGCCCGCCGTGCGACGTCGGCCAGGGTTGCTCTGTTGCGGCCCATCTGTCCTCCGAATCAGGCGCGGCGCCACGGGCTCCCGCTCCCGCCCATCATGATGCGTCGGCGCACGGAGCCCGGCCCCGGTCGGGTCGGGCGTGGTGTGAACCCGATGTTTCCGGACCGTTGCCAGGTTGTCCTTGACAGCCTCCGGTGTCACGCGCATGCTCTGCTAAATCAGTTTAGCGGCCACTTTTGGCGCGTCGGTAGACGCCGTCGGTCGCCTGCTGAGTCGGTACGCGAGCGCGGCGGCGCGAGGTGGTCACGGTGTACGTGTCGTGGCGGCTCGCCCGTCGCGAAGGTCCCGGTGGAGCCGTCGCGCGGCCGTGGGTCGTGGGACGCGCGGAGGAAACATAGGAGTCATGACATGGCACAAACGCTGACGACATTCCCGCGACGCGGCGCGCTGGTCCTCGGACCGCTGCTGGTGCTGGGGCTCGCCGCCACGGCGTGCAGCGCGCCCGGAGCCGACCGGTCGTCGACCGCCGGGCCCGATGCCGCCGTCAAGACGGACCTGGGCACCGGGCCGGTCACCCTCCAGATGTACGCGGAGACCGGCTTTCCGCTGGCCAAGGCGCTGGCTGACGAGTTCTCCAAGCAGCACCCGAACGTCACGTTCAACATCCGCGAGGACCAGTTCACGGTCATCGTGGAGAACGCCCCCCGCGTGATGGCCTCGGACAACGCGCCCGACATCATCCGGCTCCCCACGATGGTCGACCTCGTGAAGGACGACCTGCTCAAGAACCTCGACCCGTACGTCACCGCGTACGGCTGGGACAAGTTCCCCGCCTCGCAGCTCGTGCAGTTGCGCGTCGGCGACGAGACGCGGGGCGTCGGATCGCTCTACGGCATGGGGCTCGGCTACAGCGTCACCGGCGTCTTCTACAACAAGAAGCTGGCCGCCCAGGTCGGCATGACCCAGCCGCCGGCCACGGTCGCGGAGTTCCAGCAGGTGCTGGCGAAGGCGAAGACCAGCGGGGTCCAGCCGATCATGCAGTTCAACAAGAACACCGCGGGCATCAACTTCCCGCACCAGGCGCTGCAGAACCAGTTCGGCGACCCGGCCCAGGTGGCGGACTGGATCTTCCAGAAGCCGGGAGCCACCTTCGACACGCCGGCCGCGCTGAAGGCCACCCAGACCATCCAGAAGTGGGCGCAGGCCGGCTACTTCACCAAGGACGCCAACGCCCTGGACTACGCGGGCATGGTCGGGCAGTTCCAGAAGGGGAACGGTCTGTTCATGTTCAACGGCGACTGGGAGTCGGCGAACCTCGACAAGACGATGGCCGGCAACGTGGGCTTCTTCCTGTTCCCCGGCGAGGCCGCCGGCGCCAAGCACGTGGCGATGTCCGCCCCCAACACCTTCGGGGTCTCCGCCAAGGCCAAGAACCCGGACGCCGCCGCGTTCTTCCTCAACTGGGTCCACACCAACGCCAAGGCGCGAGAGATCGCCGTGACGGTCGGCGGGTCCAGCCCGGGTGGCCCGAGCGACCTTCCGGTGCCGGCCGCCGCCCCGAACACCGTGCTGGCCGAGACCCTCAAGGCGGCGCAGCAGCTCGGGGCCGAGAACGGCGCGGTCGACTTCACCGCGAACGCGACCGGTGGCATCTTCGCCGCCGCGATCACGCCCGAGATGCAGAAGCTGGTCGCCGGCCAGCAGACGCCCGAGGGGTACGTCAAGGCGGTCCAGGCCGAGTACGAGAAGGAACTGTCCCGATGACGTCTGCCCTCGGCAGCGCACCACCAGGGCGGGACGGCCGGGCGTCGTCCGTGGATCGTCCCGCTCGTCCCGCCTCCGCGCGGGCCCACCGACGCCGGTGGGCCCGCGCGGCCGGGACCGGCTGGTTGTTCGTCCTGCCCGCCTTCGTGATGTACGCGGTCTTCGTCCTGCGGCCCCTCGCCCTGACCGTCCAGTACTCGCTCTACGACTGGAACGGGATCGGGGTCGCCCGCTGGGCCGGCCTGGACAACTACGTCACGGTCTTCACCGACAGCGACCTACTGAAGATCATCTCCAACGCGATCATCCTGATCGTCTTCTTCAGCCTCATCCCGGTCGCGCTCGGGTTGCTGGTGGCGAGCGTGGTCCGCCGGATCACCACCGGCGCGTTCGGCACCGTGGTCCGGACGATCCTGTTCCTGCCCCAGGTCATTCCCCTGGTGGCGGCCGGCATCGCGTGGAGTTGGCTGCTCTCGACCAACGGTCTGGTCAACCAGGTGCTGCGCGCCGTCGGGCTCGGTGGCCTGGCCCGCGCCTGGCTGGGCGACTTCGACACCGCGCTGCCCGCCGTCGGGGTGATCGGGGCGTGGGTCCTGCTCGGCCTCTGCACGATCCTGCTGGTGACCGGCATGAGCAAGATCGATCCGGCGCTCTACGAGGCCGCCCGGCTGGACGGCGCGGGGCCGGTCCGCGAGTTCCTCGCGGTGACCCTGCCCAGCCTGCGTCAGGAGATCGGGGTCTGCCTGACCGTCACGAGCATCGCCGCGTTGGCCAGCTTCGACATCGTCTACATCTCCACCAGCGGCGGACCGGGCCTGCAGACCACCGTCCCCGGTCTGGAGATCTACCGGCTGGCCTTCTCGCAGCGTCAGGTGGGGTTGGCCTCGGCGCTCGCCGTCGTACTGATGGTCCTGGTACTGGCGTTCGTGCTGCCGATCCAGCGACTCACCCGGGGGGAGAAGCCGTGAACCTGAGCCGACGTGAGCAGCTGACCGGTCGGGTTTTCCTGATCGCCCTGATCCTCGTGACCCTGCTGCCGTTCGTGAGCATGCTCTCGGCCGCCCTGCAACCGCGCGGCACCGTGCCCGACGGTCTGGCCTGGCCGTCGGACCCGCAGTGGGGCAACTTCGCCGACGCGTTCACCGCCGCCAACATGGGCGCGCTGCTGCGCTCCAGCCTGCTCATCGTGGCGGGCGTCGTACCGGTGTCCGTGCTCATCGCCACCATGGCCGGTTTCGGGCTCGGTCAGTTGCGGGTGCCCGGCGGCCGGCTCGTCTTCGGTCTGCTGCTGCTCGGCCTCACGCTGCCCTTCGAGGCCGTCGTCACCCCGCTCTACTACCAGATGCAGGACCTCGGCCTGCTCAACACCCGGTGGGCCATCATCCTGCCGCTGATCGGCCTCTACATGCCGTTCGCGGTGTTCTGGATGCGCGCCCACTTCACCAACGTGCCGGTCGAGCTGTCCGAGGCCGCCCGGGTGGACGGCAGCAGCACCTGGCAGCTGTTCTGGCGGGTCCATGTGCCGCTGGCCCGACCGGCCATCGCCTCGCTGACGATCCTGATGTTCCTCTGGACGTGGAACCAGTTCCTGCTCGCGATCGTGCTGGTCGACGACGCCACCAAACGCACGATGGCCGGAGCGCTCGGCGCGTTTCAGGGCCAGTGGGGCACCGACCTGGTGCTGCTGTGCGCTGGCTCGCTGCTGATCCTCACCCCTACCCTCATCGTGTTCCTGATCTTCCAGCGACAGTTCATCAAGGCCCTGATCCAGGGCTCACTGAAGGGATAGGCAGTGGCCACGCAGCCGCAGATCCACGGCGACGTCGACGAGCGCTACGGGCGCGTCGCCGACGCGTTCCGCGACAACTTCACCCTCCGCGGTGAGGTCGGCGCCGCGGTCACCCTCTACGTGCGCGGCCGCAAGGTCGTCGACCTGTACGGCGGGCTGGCCGACTCCCGCACCGGGCGGCCCTGGACGGCGCACACGCCGGTCGTCGTCTTCTCGTGCACCAAGGGGATCCTGGCGATCTGCGCGTACCTGCTCGCCCAGCAGGGACGCCTCGACCTCGACGCGCCCGTGACGCGTTACTGGCCGGAGTTCGGCCAGCACGGCAAGGCGGACATTCCCGTACGGTGGCTGCTCACCCACCAGTCCGGCCTGCCGGCGCTGGACCGGCCGCTGACCCTCGACGAGGTGCTCGCGTGGGACCCGGTCATCGCGGCGATCGAGGCGCAGACCCCCCTGTGGGAACCGGGTACGGCGCACAGCTACCACTCGATGACCTACGGGTGGCTCGTCGGCGAGGTCATCCACCGGGTCACCGGTCAGCTTCCCGGCGCGTACTTCCGCGACACCGTCGCCGGCCCGCTGGGACTGCGTACCTGGCTCGGGCTGCCCGCCGCCGAGCGCGACGACGTGGCCTGGGATCTGGCCCCACCACCGGACGCCGATCCCTTCGTCGACCCGGTCGCCGAGCGGGGGATCACCATGGGCGGCGCGTTCGCCTTCCCCGCCGACGCCGACGGTCTGGTCAGCTTCAACGACCCGGACATCCAGGCGGCCGGCATTCCGGGCGCGGGAGCGGTGAGCACCGCGGACGGCCTCGCCCGCCTCTACGCGGCCTGCGTGTCCGACGTGGGCGGCGGGCCCCTGCTCACCGGGGCGTCGGTCGACGACGCGGTCGTCGTCCGCTCGCGGGGCCAGCAACGGCACGGCCCGCCCGACACCGGCCAGCGCTGGGGCACCGGTTTCCTGCTGCACTCCGAGCCGGCCCGGCCGCTGCTGGGGGAGCGCAGCTTCGGCCACGACGGCGCCGGCGGCAATCTCGCCTTCGCCGACGCGTACCACGAGGTGGGTTTCGGCTACGTGGTCAACCAGATGTACGGCGCGGGCGACGAGCGCGCCAACCGGCTCACCGCCGCCGTCCGCTCCTGCCTCGACGCCTGAGGCGGGGTAGGCGTACCCCCATGACGGCGAGCACCCCCGGGGCGCGCGGTGGTCCGCGCGGCCCCGGGGGCGCTCAGGGGGTGAGCTGAGAGGGGACGGGTCAGCTCGCGGTGCAGGTCGGAGTGGCGGACGGGCCGGCGCCGGTGCCCTGGAAACCGAACTCCGTGCTGCCGCCCGCGCCGATCTGGCCGTTGTAGTCGACGTTGCGGAAGTCCACCGCACCCGAGGAGCCGCTGGCCTGCGCGCTCCAGGTGTTGGTGACGGCGGCGCCCGAGGGCAGCGTGATCCGGACCGACCAGCCCCGCACGGCCGTCGAGCCGGCGTTGACCTTGACCGTCGCGACGAAGCCACCGTTCCAGGAGTTCAGCGACACCGAGGCGGTGCACCCGCTACCGGTGGGCGGAGGAGTGGTCGGCGGCGGCGTCGTGGGCGGGGGAGTGGTCGGCGGTGGAGTGGTCGGCGGAGGGGTGGTCGGCGGCGGCGTGGTCGGGGTGCCGGTGCCCGCGTTGAGGGCGTTGAGGACGGAGGTGTACGCCGCCTTCTTGTTGCCCGACCGGTCGAACAGCAGCGGGTTGTCGTTGCTGCGCCACGAGTCGCTGTCCCGGACCCCCCACACCGTGATGCCGGTGCAGCGGGGGATGGCCATGCAGGCCCGGGTCACTTGGGCGTAGGCGTTGGCCTGGTTGGAGCCCTGGGCGATGTCCAGCTCGGTGATCTGGACGTCGACCCCGAGGTCGGCGAAGCGCTGCAGGTTGGCCTGGTAGTCGCCCGGCACCGAGGTGCCGAGGTGGGACTGGAAGCCGACGCAGTCGATCGGCACGCCGCGGGACTTGAAGTCGCGGACCATGTTGTAGATGCCGGTGGACTTGGCGTTGATGCCGTCGGTGTTGTAGTCGTTGTAGCAGAGCTTGGCGCCCGGGTCGGCGGCGCGGGCGGCGCGGAACGCTACTTCGATCCAGTCGTTGCCGGTGCGCTGCAGGTTCGAGTCGCGTCGCCCGCCGGAGCCGCCGTCGGCGAACGCCTCGTTCACCACGTCCCACGCGTAGATCTTGCCGCGGTAGTGGGTGGCGACCTGGGTGACGTGGTTGATGGCGGCGTTGCGCAGCGCGGTGCCGGACATGCCCTGCGCCCAACCCGGCTGCTGCTGGTACCAGAGCAGCGTGTGGCCGCGCACGATCATGCCGTGCGACTGGGCGTGGGCGACGATCTGGTCCCCGCCGCTGTAGTTGAACCGGCCCTGCTGCGGCTCGGTGGCGTCCCACTTCATCTCGTTCTCGGGAGTGAGCTGGTTGAACTCCCGGTTCACGATGCCAGCGAACTGACTGTCGGACAGCTTGAAGGCGGGTACCGCGGCGCCGTAGTAGCGGCCCTTCTCGGCCGCCGAGGCGCCCAGCGTGGTGCCGGCGTTGGCGGTCGAGGTCACCGCCACCGTCGCGGCGACCGCCGCGAGGGTGGCCGCGAGCGGCACCAGCACCCGACGGCCCCGGAACCGGGGTCGCGGTGCGCTTTCGTCGGGGATCTTGTCCATGGTCCTGCCTTTCGACAAATGGTGGCGGCGGAGTCGAGGTCGGCCTGCCCGACCGGCGAGGGACTGCCGGGGGCCGTACGGGCGGGATTCGGCGGTGCCCGGGACGGCCGACGGGTCGACAACGGTGCTGTCTGCGGGGCGGACGTCACGATGGACAGCCGCGTGCGTGGACGCGGGAATGACGTAACGCCGGACAGGTGTGGCTCGGACAGATCACCGGCCGTCGACCGGGTCGTGGGACCCGATGCCCTTCGAGGTGCCGGTGGTTCCGAACGGGAGGGACGTGCCCTCGACTCCTTGGCGGAACATAGCATGTTATCGATAACATGCTCAAGGCGGCCGGTGGCCGTGCGGCAGACGCCTCCGCTGACCACATTGGCGGCCCTCCCGGACCGGACCCGGTCGGCGGGTCTTTTGGTCGGACGTATCGTGCCCGAGGTGCGAATAACGATGCCACAACATGCCGGTAAGACCTTGGCAACACGAGTGTGACCATGGCAAGGTAACGCCTGATCATTGCAAACATCTGATCTATCGTGCGGGCATTGCGGGGCGTGGCCCGTGCGTGACTTCCTGGGGAGGTCCGGTTGCGAGCGAGAGCGTCAATCACCGGCGGCGGCGCGTGCCGAGCCGGGCGAGACACAGTGGACGACGGCCGGGCCCGGCGATGAGTGCCGTCGAGGCGACCGATCAGGCCCACGGCGGCGCGCTCAACGACTGGTTGCGCGAGCGGATCTCGCACGCGCTGTCCGAGTTCACCGCCGCGACCGCGCTCGTCGTCCTGTTCGTCGCGTTGAGCTTCGCCAGTCCCTACTTCCTGACGGCGGACAACCTGTTCAACATCGGCGCGCAGACCGCGGTGATCGCCATCATCGCCGCCGCGCAGACGATGGTCATCATCACCAAGGGCATCGACCTGTCGGTCGGCTCGGTCGCCGCGCTCGCCGGCGTGGCGGGCGCGATGGTCGTACGGGACCTGGGTTTTCCGCTCCTCGCGGCCACGGCGGTCGCGATCGGTGTCGGCGCCCTGGCGGGACTGCTGAACGGGTTGCTGGTCACCGTCGCCCGGATCCCCCCGTTCATCGCGACGCTGGGCACGATGTCGGTCGGGCGGGGCCTGGTCTTCATCATCACCGGCGCGGTCGGCGTCTACGGGCTGCCCAAGTCGTTCCAGCTGCTCGGCAACGGAGAGATCATCGGCATTCCGTTCGCCGTCGTGATCACCGCCCTGGTCGCCGTCGGGGTGGCCTTCCTGCTCTCGCAGACCCGCTTCGGGCAGTACACCTACGCGATGGGTTCCAACCTGGAGGCGGCCCGCCGCTCGGGCATCCCGGTGGGTCGCTACCTGACCTACGTGTACGTCCTGGCGGGTGTCCTGGTCGGCCTCGGCGGCATGATCGCCGCCTCCCGGGTCAACTCCGGGCAGCCGAACTACGGAATCTCGCTGGAACTCGACGTCATCGCCGCCGCGGTCATCGGCGGCGCCAGCCTGTTCGGCGGGCAGGGCCGCATCGTCGGGACCATCATCGGCGCCTTCCTCATCGCCCTGGTCCGCAACGGCGCCGTCCTGCTCGACATCAGCATCCACTACCAGCAGGTGATCGTCGGCCTGATCATCTGGGCTGCCGTCTACTTCGACCAGTACCGCCGTCGGCGGCTGGAGTCACGGGGCTGATCTGCCGTTCCCGCAGCTCACCAGAGGAAGGACGCACACCATGGCACACACCACCATCCGCCGACGTCCACGGGGTCACCTCCTGCGCGCGCAGGCCATCCTCGCCGCCGCCGCGGCGGCCGCGCTGCTCAGCGCCTGCGGCGGAGTCGAGGTCCGCGACGGAGGCGACGGCGCGACCAAGGACGCCTCCGGGCCGCTGAAGCTCGCCGTCGTACCCAAGGCCGTCGGGGCCGACTACTGGAACACGGTGAAGGCGGGCGCCGAGTGCGCCGCGCAGCGCGCCGGCAACGTCACCGTCCAGTGGGACGGGGTGACCACCGAGACCGACGTGGAGGGTCAGGTCAACCTGATCCAGAACTTCGTCACCAAGAAGGTCGACGGGATCGTCTACGCGGCCACCGACTCCCGCGCCTTGGCGCCGGCCACCGACCAGGCGATCGGCGCGAACATCCCGGTCGCGATGATCGACTCGGGCACCAGCCCGCAGCCGTCGAGCGTGCCGCTCTTCGCCACCGACAACAAGGCGTCGGCCGTCGAGGCGGCCAAGCTGCTCGCCACCGAGCTGGGCCCCGGTAACCACGACGTGGCGCTGGTGGAGTTCCAGCCGGGCTCGCAGACCAACACCGAGCGGGTCGACGGCTTCAAGGAGGGCCTCAAGCAGTTCCCCAACCTCAAGCTGGTCGGCCAGCAGCCCAGCCGCAGCGACGTCAACGAGGCGCGGCGGGTCACCGAGAACATCCTCACCGCGAACCCCAACCTCGCCGGCATCTTCGCCGCAAACGAGCCGAGCGTGCTCGGCGCGGCGCAGGCCATCCAGGCGGCGGGCAAGTCCGGCAAGGTGGTCATCATCGGTTGGGACGCCGCCCCGGACGAGATCGCCGGACTGCGTAACGGCCAGATCTCCGCGCTGGTCGTGCAGAATCCCTTCAAGATGGGCTACTTCGGCGTCGACAAGATGGTCAAGCACCTCCGGGACAAGGCGCCGCTGGCGTCGGCGGACACCGGCGTCACCTTCGTCACCAAGAAGAACATCGACTCGCCGGAGATCAAGGCGGTGCTCGAGCCCAGCTGCGCCAACCCCCCGGTGCAGTGATGGCGACGACCTCCGCGCCGACGACCGACAACGACCAGCGGCGGTCTCCCGAGGAGCCGCCGGTGCTCGAAGCCCGGGGGATCGTCAAGCGGTTCGGCCACGTCGAGGCGCTGCGCGGCGCCGACTTCACGGTCCACCGGGGCGAGGTCGTCGCCCTCATCGGTGACAACGGCGCCGGCAAGAGCACGCTGGTCAAGACGCTCTCCGGCGTGCACGCGCCGGACGAGGGCGAGATCCGGATAGGTGGTCGTCCCGTTCAGTTCGGGACTCCGGTGGACGCCCGGCGCGCGGGGGTGGAGACCGTCTACCAGGATCTCGCGGTCGCCGACGACCTCAGCGTCGCCGCCAACCTCTACCTCGGGCGGGAGATCCTGCGGTCCGGGCCGCTCGGTCGGCTGGGCCTGCTCGACAAGCGCGCCATGCGCCACGGCGCCGCCGCGGCCCTCGACGAGTTGGGCGTACGGATCCCACGGGTCACCACGCCGATCGCGATGCTGTCCGGCGGGCAGCGGCAGTGCGTCGCGGTCGCGCGGGCGATCATCTGGGCGACGAACGTGGTCATCCTCGACGAGCCCACCGCGGCGCTGGGCGTCGTGCAGACCGAGCGGGTGCTCGACGTGGTGCGGCGGGCGCGTGAGGCGGGCATGTCGGTGGTGCTGGTGAGTCACAACATGCCGCAGGTTCTGGAGATCGCCGACCGGGTGGAGGTGCTGCGTCTCGGCCGGCGGGCGGCTCGGCTGCGCGCCGACGAGGTCAGCACCGACGATCTGGTCGCGGCGATGACCGGAAGCAAGAGCGACGAGCGGTGACAGGGGTCGCCCGCCCGTGAGCGCGCGGTGCACCGGGAACGGTGCCACCGACGAGCGGCACGGGCGGGCGATCAGTCGACGGCGCCGGTCAGCCCTCGTCGGGCAACCCCTGGAGCGACTCCTCCACACCGATCAGGTGGTTGGCCATCCGGGTGCGGGCCCGCTCCGGGTCGCGCGCCCGGAGGGCCTTGAGGATCGCCACGTGCTCGTCGTGGGTGCGCCGGTCCGCGCCCTCCTCGTGCAGGCTCCGCCAGAGCCGCCCGCGCAGCGTGCGCCCGGCGAACGCCTCGATCAGGCCGATGAGCACCGGGTTGTCGGCGTGTGCGGCGATGATCCGGTGGAACGCGATGTCGATTTCCATGATGCGCTCGTGGTCCTGCGGCGACCGGCCGGCGATCCGGGCCGCCTCGTCGAGCAGTTCGGCGGCCTGGGCCAGGGCCTCGTCGGTGATCCTGGTCGCGGCCAACCGGGCGGCCTCGCACTCGAGCAGGCGGCGGACGGTGTGGATGTGCCGTCCGTCGCCCTGCCCCTGGAAGTCGACCACGAAGCCCATCGGGGCCAGCAGTTGCGGCGCGTCGAGGTTCGTGACGTACGTGCCGTCACCCTGGCGGATGTTGACGATGCCGAGGATCGACAGCGCGGACATCCCCTCGCGCAGCGAGCCCCGCGAGACGCCGAGGGATTCGGCGAGGTCCTTCTCGATGGGCAGCCGGTCCCCGGGCTTGAACGTCCCTTCCAGGATCATCCGCTTGATGCCGTTCACGACCTCGTCGGTGCGGGACATGACACCTCCTAGCGGCCGGCGGGGGTGGCGGCTCCACCCGCGATGACGTACGGCTCCGGAGATGACACGGTAGCCGCCTCGGTCGAAGCCCAGTAGCGGCCGTCCGGGAACCGGTACCGTTCGATCGACTCGGGGTGCATACGGGTGGAGTAGCCGGGCGCGTCGGGCAGGACGTATCCGCTGCCCCAACCGGTGTCCCGGATGACGCACGGATCGGTGAAGTGCTCGTGCAGGTGGTCGACGAACTCGGTGACGCGGCCGGTGAGATCCCCCGAGACCGCGACGTAGTCGAGCACCGACACGTGTTGGACCATCTCGCAGAGCCCGACGCCGCCCGCGTGCGGGCACACCGGGACGCCGAACTTCGCGGCGAGCAGCAGCACCGCGACGATCTCGTTGACGCTGGCCAGCCGGCCCGTGTCCAACTGGCAGAAGTCGATGGCCTCGGCCTGGAACAACTGCTTGAACATCACCCGGTTGTGGCAGTGCTCGCCGGTGGCGACGCCGACAGGAGCGACGGCGCGGCGCACGGCCGCGTGGCCCAGGATGTCGTCCGGGCTGGTCGGCTCCTCGATCCACAGTGGGGTGAAACGGGCCAGCGCCCTGACCCACTCGATGGCCTGGTCGACGTCCCACACCTGGTTGGCGTCGAGCATCAGGTTGCGGTCCGGGCCGAGGATCTCCCGGGCGATGGTGCACCGACGGATGTCGTCGTCGAGGTCGGCGCCCACCTTGAGCTTGACGTAACCGTAGCCGGAGTCGACGGCCTCCTGGCACAGCCGGCGCAGCTTGTCGTCGCCGTACCCGAGCCAGCCCGCCGAGGTGGTGTAGGCCGGGTAACCGGTGCGTGCCAGCTCGGCGAGGCGGTCGGCCTTCGTGCTCTGCTGTGCCCGCAGGATGTCCAGCGCCTCGTCCCGGGTCAGCGCGTCGGACAGGTAACGCAGGTCCGCGATGTCGACGAGTTGTTCGGGGGACATGTCGGTGAGCAGCCGCCACAGCGGTTTGTCGGCCAGTCGCGCGACCAGATCCCAGGCCGCGTTCAGCACGGCCGCCAGGGACAGGTGGACGACGCCCTTCTCCGGGCCGAGCCAGCGCAGCTGGGTGTCGGAGGTGAGCAGGCGGTAGACCGCGCCCATGTCGGCGGCCATCGTGGCGACGTCCAGGCCGACCAGGCGGTGGGCCTGGTGGGCCGCCGCCGCCACGACGATGTCGTTGCCCCGACCGATGGTGAAGGTGAGGCCGTGACCCGCGAGCGGTACGCCGGCGCTGTCGACGCCGTCGGTGTGCAGGATGACGTAGGCCGCCGAGTAGTCGCCGTCCTTGTTCATGGCGTCGGACCCATCAGCGGTCAGCGAGGTGGGAAAGCGGACGTCCTCGACGGTGACGCCAGTGATCTGCGGCATGCGCTCCTCGCCCGGCTCGGCTAAAGATCAGATGATCATTCGGAGTATACGGAGGGCGGTTTGGATGCGTCAACGACGCCATCGAGCCCATACGCATAGACATCCAACGTTTCCTCGCGCTCTTCGCGACGGACCGCGCCGGTCGCTCGCGGCGGCTCACGCCGTTGCGGCGCGGTTGCGGTAAGGGAACCTGCGAGTTGCGGGGAAGATTGGACGTTCACATTCGCGGCCGATCGAACCGACGTGGCGAGCTGCCAGCATCGAATCGATACATCACATCTTTCGACGAGCGGACGCCGGACGTGCGGGATGCCGGTGAGCGCGGCGGAAAGCCGGTGTCCCCGCACGGTACAACTGTCTGACACAGCAGACCCGCGACACCGTGGACAGAAGATCGGAGCCTGACCGTGGCCGAGACGACCCTGCGACCGATGAGCCCCGGCGACGCGGACCGCGTCCTGGCGATCTACCAACTCGGCCTCGACGGCGGGGATGCCAGCTTCGAGGTCACCGCACCGACCTGGGCGGCCTTCGACGCCAGCCGGATCGCCGCGCACCGGTTCGTGGCGGTCGCCGACGGCCTCGTCCTCGGCTGGGTCGCCGTCACGCCGACGTCGAGCCGCCCGGTCTACGCCGGCGTCGTCGAGCACTCCGTCTACGTCGATCCGGCGGCTCAGGGACGCGGAGTCGGCCGGCTGTTGCTCGACGCGCTGATCACCTCGACCGAGGGCGCCGGCATCTGGACGATCCAGTCCGGCATCTTCCCCGAGAACACCGCCAGCCTCGCCCTGCACCGCCGGGCCGGCTTCCGTGTCATCGGCGTACGCGAGCGGATCGGCCGCCACCACGACCGCTGGCGTGACGTCGTCCTGCTGGAACGCCGCAGTTCCACCGTCGTCTGACCGGAACCCGTCCGCGCCCGGACACCCCCGCCGCGTCCGCCGGGCACCGGGTCCGCGGGCGCCGCCACCGTCATCGTCGGCTGGCGCAGGCGACGCAGGTACGCGCCGACGGGCGGGCCGCGAGCCGTTCGGCGGGGATCGGGCGGGAGCACCGTTCGCAGACGCCGTAGGTGCCCGCGGCGACGCGGCTCAGCGCCTCGTCCAGTTCGGCGACGCGTCGACGGGCCGCGGCCAGCACGGCGCTCAGTTGTGCCCGCTCGAACGCGATCGTGCTGCCCTCGGGGTCGTGTTCGTCGTCGGCGTTCGAGGACCGGGACGTCTCGAACAGGCTCCGCAGGTCGCCCTCGAGCGCGGCGATCTCGGCGGTGGTCTCGTCGCGTCGTCGGTGCAGATCCGCGCGAATCGCGCTGGGCTCGGTGTCCATGACGGTTCCACGCTACGCGCGGGGAACGAACGCGGGGTCAGCGTTCGGCGCGCACCTGGACGCGATGCGGCCGGCCGTGCGCGTCCTCCCGGTCGATCCGCAACTCCCGCTCCAACTCGCCGATGACCGCGCGCAGGTCGTCCAGCCGCTGGGTGAGTGCGATGCGGTCCACCTCGTCGGGGATGCCGTCACCGTCCTCGTCGTAGCCGGGGGCCAACCGCTCCGTCATCTCCAGACGACGGGCCTCCTCCATGGAGTTCACGATGACCGCGATGAGGATGTTGAGCAGCAGGTTGACCGTGATCACCACGTAGCTGACGTAGTAGAGCAGCGTCCACGGCGAGATGGCGAGCCTCTGCTCGACGAGGTCCGGCAGCGTCTCCAGCGACAGCAGCACGAACAGCGTCAGCAACGACCTGCCGATGTCCCCGTACTCGTCGGGATACCGGTCGCCGAAGATCAGCCAGCCGGCCATCCCGTACACGTAGAGCGTCACCACGGCCAGCGCGAGGAATCCGGTGACGCCGGGCAGACTGCGCCACAGCGCGGAGACGATGGTCCGCAGGCCCGGCGAGAACCGCACCAGCCGGACCATCCGGGCGACCCGCACCACGCGCAACAGCGCCGCGTCGCCGTGCAGGCCCGGAACGAAGATGGCGGCGATCACGAGGAAGTCGAAGACGTTCCAACCGTGCCGGAAGAAGTCCTGTGGACGCCGGCCGTACGCCGCCAACCGGACGCCGATCTCGATGGTGAAGACGGCGCGGAAGAACAGCTCCAGCCCGTGCAGCGCGCCGGTCGCGGGGAACAGCCCCTCGTACGTCTCCAGCCCGAGGACGATCCCGTTGGCGAGGATGACGACGACGATGCCGATCTCGAAGGGACGCGACCGGGCGAGCCGTGCGCAGGCGTCGGTGACGGTGGGCCGGCGATCGTCGGGGCGTGACCGCTCACCTCGCTGCGCGGGAGCGGGCGCACCGCTCACCAGGCGGCCGATCTGTCGGAACGTGCCAGGGTCACCGCCAGGACCCACCCTTGGTCGTGGTGGCGGCGCGGGAGCATGGCGACCACCCTAGGCCGCGTTTTCAAAGGTTCACAACCATTGGCGTATCGCGGCGATAGTGACGGTGGCCTGGAACGACTGACAGCTGCCGAACCGAGAGGAGCGAGGATGCCGTCGCCGGAGACACTGGCACGCGACCAGATCACCGCCTTCCCGCACGGCTACGCGCGGGCCGTCGAGGCCGGCGACATCGTCGCCGTTGCCGCGGGCTACAGCCGAGACGTCCATCGAGGGTGACCCGGGCAGGGCGGCGGCCGTCATCAACGACGCCGGGTACCGGGCCGTTCTCGACGAACCGCACACGGCGATGACCGAGCAATTTGGTCTTACCGGAGCCAGGGTGACGGTCCTCGACGTTCTCGATCTCGCACCGAAGGTACGTTCTCATACCGACCGAGTGGACATTGGACTTCGCGCCGTCGCAGGGCAAGGCCGGCAGCTTGCAGTTCGCACAGACCTACCTGGTGCGCTGCGAGGGCGACCAACCACAGATTCTGCTCTACGTTTGCACGTGCGCGCGGACGACCTCATGCGCGAGCTGGGCTCGCCGGCTGACGGTCCATGGCGAATACGTCGTCGGCCCGCCCCCGGTGGGGAGCGGGCCGACAACGTGAGGTGGCCCGGCCGGAATCACACCGGCCGGGCCCACCGATCAGGACTCCAGGCGTCGACGCCGGGCGAGGAGGAACGCGACCGCGCCCAGGACGACCATCACACCTCCGACGCCGGTCATGGCCGGGACTGCACCGCCGCCGGTGACCGGCAGGATGGGTTGATTGCCGCCCCCACCAGGTCTGCCGGGTGCTCCCGGGCTACCGGGGCTGCCGGGTGCTCCAGGGCTGCCGGGTGCGCCGGGGCTGCCGGGCGCGCCGGGGCTGCCGGGTGCGCCGGGCGCGCCGGGTGCTCCAGGGCTACCGGGTGCTCCGGGTGCTCCAGGGCTGCCGGGGGCGCCGGGGCTGCCGGGGGCGCCGGGGCTGCCGGGGGCGCCGGGGCTGCCGGGGGCGCCGGGGGCGCCGGGGCTGCCGGGTGCGCCGGGGCTACCGGGCGGGCCGGACGGGCCGGGTGGGCCGGTGGGCCCGGGTGGGCCGGTGGGCCCGGGTGGGCCGGTCGGTCCAGGCGGGCCCGTCGGCCCGGCGCAGATCGGTGCGGTGATGACGTTGGTGTCGAGGGTGACGGCGGCGGTGCGGGCCAGCGCGCGGCCCTGGAGGGTCGCGCCCGTGGCCATCGTGATCGCGGCCTGAGCCATGATGGTGCCCACGAAGGTGGTGCCGGTGCCGATCGTCGCCGAGCTGCCGATCTTCCAGAACACGTTGCAGGCGGACGCCCCGTTGATCAGGACGACGCTGCTGTTCGACGCCGTCGTCAGCGAGGAGTCGACCTGGAAGATGAACACGGCCGACGGGTCGCCCTGGCCGTTGAGCGTCAACGCTCCGGTCAGTTGGGCGGCCCCGATCCGGTAGACCCCTTCGTTGAGTGTGTTGCCACCCAGCTCCGCCGGGAGGTTGGTGAACGGGGTCCGACCGGCGGCGTCGTTGAAGGCGATGGTCAGGTCGCTCTGAGCTTGGAGCGCGACCGCGTCGCCCAGGTGCACCTCCCCGCCGATGGTGGCCGTTCCGAAGCCGGACGCGGTGTTTCCGGGGAACCGCCCGAGGCTCTGGGCCAGGAAGCTGGGGCCGGTGTTGGTGGGCTCCGCGCCGGCGAGGACGGAGAAGTCGGCCGCCGTCCCCAGGTTGACCGGTGCTTCCTGCGCGTTTGCGGCGGTCGAGCTGAAGAGCAGCAGGCTGGCTGCCACCGTGGCGGCTGCGCAAGCCGCGAGCGACGGCAGGACCACCCGCCGCCGTAGCCAAATCTTGGGTTTAGCTGTCACAGAACACCCTCCGTGGGTACTACTCGCAGGAGACGTCCAACGAGTGGCGTCCTGCGTGATGCGGCCTGAATGGCGCCGATGAAGCGCGCTGACCACCACACCACGTCAAATGTGCCAATGAAGGAGAATTGGGACAATAGCCCAAGCCCGTCTATTCGATCGGACTGACATTCGCATTCGCTTTCGCCGATTCTGGGCGTAGCGGAGCGGGTCCCGGCCCGAGAAACCCGCCTAAGGAGTGCCCGCCGCGCGACCCTGCGCGGTGCCTGCGGGCGGACCCCGTCAGCGGCTCTAGAGTGGGTCGGTGACCGACGCAGCGGGGAGGTCCGGCGACTCCGGGGCCGGCCGGCAGCCGGTCTGGGCCAGACCCCAACGGGGAACCCGTGGCCCCGCGCCGACGCACAGCCGGGAGGCGATCGTCGCGGCGGCGATCACCCTGGCCGACACCGAAGGGCTCGCCGCGGTGTCGATGCGGGCCGTCGCCGCGGTGCTGGGCACCGGCGCCGGATCGCTCTACCGCTACCTGTCGTCCCGCGACGACCTGCTCGACCTGATGACCGACCACGTCGTGGGGGAGCTGCGGCCGTACCCGCCGGAGCGGGACGACTGGCGGGACGAGATGCTGCTGGTGGCCCGCCAGCAGTTGGCCCTGTTCCGCGCCCACCCGTGGCTGGTGGACGTGATCCAACGGCCGTCGGGCGTCGGTCCCGAGAGCCTGGCCTGGTTCGACAACTGCATCCGGATCATGGAACCCGTGCGCTGCGCCGTCAGCGCCAAGTTCGAGGCGATCGCCGTGCTGACCGGCGTGGTGAGCCTGTTCGCCCGCAGCGAGGCCGCCGCCGGGTCACCCAGCTTCGCGGGGGTCGACCTCGGGGCGTACCCACATCTCGTCGCGGCCCTCGGCCGGGTCGGGCCGCCGACGCCCCCGACGGACCTCTTCGAGCGGACGCTGCGCAGCCTGCTGACCGGACTGCTGACGCCGGCGTCCCCCGATTGAACGGGCGGGCGACGGGGGCGTGCCCCGTCGCCCGCCCGCATGACGAACCCGGGCCCGAGTCAGGCGCGCGCGGCGCGGATGGCGTCGCGGAGCCCGGTCGTGGGTCGACCGATCAACCGGCCGAGGTCGTCGCTGTCGGTGGCCAGCTCGCCGATGGCGATCGAGTGGTCGAGCGCGGCCACGAACCCGGCGGTGCCGGCGTCGAGCCCGACGTTCTGGAGCGCGGAGGCCAACTCGGCGGTCGACATGTCCCGGTGCACGACGGTCGTGCCGGTGACCTCGGTGACGGCGTCGGCCAGCTCGTCGAAGGTGAACGCGGTGCCGCCCAACTCGTAGACGGCGTTGCCGCCCTCGTCCCGGGTCAGCGCCGCCGCGGCGGCGGCCGCGTAGTCGGTCCGGGGAGCGGCCGAGACCTTGCTGCCGCCGGTGGCGCCGAGGATGGTGCCACTCGCCAGGTACTGCGGGAGCTGATCGGTGTAGTTCTCGGTGTACCAGCCGTTGCGCAGCACCATGTACGACAGGCCCGACGCGGCCAGCACCTCCTCGGTGGCCTTGTGCTCGGGAGCGAGCGGGTTCGTGGTCGTGTCGGCCTTCAGGATGCTGGTGTAGACCAGGCGCTCCACCCCGGCGAGCCGGGCGGCGTCGATGACCGCGGTGTGCTGGGGCACCCGCTGCCCCGGGGTGTCCCCGGAGATGAGCAGCAGACGGCGTACGCCAGCCACGGCGCCGGGCAGCGTCGAGGGGTCGTCGTAGTCGGCCTGCCGGATCTCGACGCCGCGGGCGGCCAGGTCGGCGGCCTTCTGCGGGCTGCGGACGACGGCGGCGATCTCGGCGGCGGGCACACCGGCGTCGAGCAGGTGCTCGATCACCAGCCGGCCGAGACGGCCGGTGGCGCCGGTGACGGCATAGGTGGGCATGGGGACCTCCGATGAGCGGTTACTTCTAGTAAGCACTTACGAATCTACAGCACAAGTCGTTGAGTAAGCTTCGGGTAGGCTGGTGACGTGACCGACATGCCGGCCCAGGACCCGGCGGGGCCTATCCAGGAATTCGTCAGCGATGTCTTCGCACGGAGCTGCACCTCCCGTGCCGCCTTCGAGGACGTCACGTCGAAGTGGGCCTCGCTCGCCCTGCTCGCGCTCGGCGAGGGCAGCTACCGGTTCAACGCCCTGCGGCGGCGCATCGAGGGGGTCAGCGAGCGGATGCTCTCCCAGACCCTGCAGACGCTGGAGCGCGACGGGATGCTCACCCG
Source organism: Micromonospora sp. CA-246542 (assembly GCF_050942905.1). Taxonomy (NCBI): domain Bacteria; kingdom Bacillati; phylum Actinomycetota; class Actinomycetes; order Micromonosporales; family Micromonosporaceae; genus Micromonospora; species Micromonospora sp. CA-246542. The sequence goes on from NZ_CP192040.1 coordinate 2,983,988, forward strand.
GGAGGTGCTCACCGCGATCCCGCCGCGCGTCGAATACACGCTCACCCCGCTCGGTGTCCGGGTCGCCGAGCAGCTCCGTGGTCTCGCCGACCTGCTGGAAGCCTCGGTGCCCGAGGTGCGGGCCGCCCGCGAGCGGGAGCGGCCCTGAGGGCCCGTCCCGCGCTGGACGATCACCCTAGTTGGTGTCCTGGGCGCAGATCGTGGTCATCTCGGCGAGGTAGCTCGTTAGTGTGGGCAGGCCAGCCTCGGCCCGGCGGCGTTCGACGCCCGGCTCGTCCCTGATCGGGGTCGCCGGGACGGGACCGTCCGGCCCGCAGCGGATCTGTGTCCCGTACACCTGGGGCTCGCCCTTGGCCACGGCGACCCGGTCCTCGAGGTAGGCGAGGTTGCCCGGCGACGCCTGGCGGGCGGCGACGGCCGCGCGCAGCAGGTCCAGCGCCTCCTGTTGGAAGGCGGGGTCCAGGTCGGAGTGCTGGACGATGGCCCAGGCGGCGTTGCCCCCGTCCTCGCCCACGAGAGCGAAGGTCGGCCAGCCGTGGGTACGGATGATCTCTTTCAGGCGAAGGGTACGGGCCTGGTCGGACTCGGTCTGCGGGGTGCCCTCGCGGTCGGCCTGGTCGCGCTCCAGCATCGCGATCAACTCGTCGTGCAGCGCCTTGTCGAAGGCGGCGGGGGAGACGGAGGTTCCGGGGGAGGGGGACGTGGGCGGGGGGTCGCCCGTAGGGCCGTCGGTGGTCCCGGGCGAGGTGCCGCAGCCGGTGAGGAGCAGCAGGCACACCAGCGGTCGGGCGAACCTCGACGGTAGCTTCACAGCATCGATTTTCGTCGCTGCCAAGACGTGTCACAAGGTCGACGCCGGGGCGACCTCAGGCGTGCAGCGTCTCGCGGGGCGGCACCCCGTAGCTGGCGTGGTACCAGGCGGTGAACCTGCTGTGGCTGGCGAATCCCCAACGACTGGCGATGGCCGACACGGTCTCCCGTCGAGGGTCGGCCCGGACCAGGTCGTGGTGCGCCCGGTCGAGCCGGACCCGGCGCAGGTACGCCATCGGTGTGGTGCCGAGGTGGCGACGGAAGGCGAGCTGCACCGCGCGCAGGGAGACGGCGGCGGCGTTGGCGATGTCGGCGGCGCCGATGTCCCGGTCGGCGTTCTCCTCCATGAAGGCGATGGCGCGACGCAGGGTCGCGGTGCTGGCGTCGTGGCGGTCCCGGGCCGTCTCGTCGGTGAACGCCGTGTTGGGAAGGATCGCGAGCGCCGCCGCCGCGAGCATGCGGGCGGCGCTGCCGATCACCAGCGGCTGGGCGCTGGCGGTCGGGCTGTTCAGGACGACGTCGTTCACGTACCTGGTGGTCCGTCGCCACTGCCGGGTGAGGGCCGCGTCGACGGGGCCGAGGTCGGTGAAACGGATCGGACCGGGCCGCCGAGCCGGCGCGGCGGTCGCCACCTGTCTCAGTACCCCGAGGTCCAGGACGCAGAGTTCCACCTCGCCGGGTTCCCACCGCAGGTTGAACGGCTCGCCCGGCCGGTTGGTCAGGAACACGTCGCCGGGGCCGAAGCGGTGGGTCTCCCCCTGAGAGGTACGGCTGATCAGGGCGCTGCGGGTACGGCAGATGATCAGCCCGTCGATGTCGCCCACCTCGATGTCGAGATGGGCGCTCTGGCCGGTCGTGGCGAGGGCGAACGGCCCGGCGTCGACGCGCTGGTGGACGAGGTGGTAGCCGGTCCCGCCCGCGTGGATACGCAGGTCCGCGGTGTATGTGCTGGCCAGGAAGCGGTGGATGGCCGCCGGGTCGTGACTCTCGAATGCTCGGGCCTGCACTGGTGACGTCATCCGCTGTCTCCGTCCGAGAGGAGACCGCCGGTCGGATCGGGACCGGCGGTGTGGTCGGGACGTGGCTGGGCGCACGTGCCGGTGATCGCGGCGCGTTGCCGACCGGATCGGCGGTGGTGGTGGCGTCATTCCCAGCGAATCACATATCTATTTATGGGAATTCCACCATACGGCAACCGGCCGTGTACGTCGGTCGATCCGCCGTTTTGCCGAGTCGATTTCGCTTTCCGGCTATCGCACGCGGTGATCCTGCGCCCGCTGTCCTAGTCGCCTCCGGTGCGGCAGCGAAATCTTGTTCATGATCTCCCGGGCGTCCCGACGCCCGGACAACAGCCGGAGATCCGGCCGACAGGCGGGGGTGAGTCGTTGGACGGTACCGATCCGGACCGCGTCGTACGACTGGCGGTGGCCGAGGCGTTGGCGCGGGTGGCGGACGAGGACAGCCTAGGACTGGGCGAGGGTGACGCGCTGATGAGCCTCGGCGTCGCGCTGCGAGAGGTGCTGCGCCGCGCGCTCGACGACCGCGTCCCGCTGACCACGCCCGAGTTCGTCGACCTGTGCCGCGACCTGCGGCTCAACCGCGACTCGTTCGACCTTCTGGGGCACTACCTGCTCACGGCGTTGCTGGCCCACCACGTCGGGCCGGACGCCCTGGTACGCGTCGGGGCGCTCCTCGGCACCGTCCGGCGCTACCTGCCCGGCGCCCGGCCGCCCGCGCACCGCAACGAAGGGCCCGAGCGCCGGCGACGCGACGTCCGCGCGGACAACAGCGTCGTGGGCCGCTACCGGCGTGCCAAGCTGCCCGAGCACCTGCCCAACCCGCCGAGCTGGACGTGTACCGGCTGTGGCCGCGAATGGCCCTGCGCGACCAAGCAGAGTCAACTGCTCGCCGAGTTCGGTGGCGCGCGCGCCTCCCTCGCCGTCTACCTCGGCTCGTGCCTCGTCGCCGCCGCCCAGGACCTGCCGACGCTGCCCCTGCCCAGCGCACGACACCGCTTCCTGGGCTGGCTGCCCCGCGCCCGGATCTGACGACGGCGCGCCGCCGTGGGGGCTGGGCAAAGAGGCATCGATGCGATGGAATGTCCTGGACGCGTCGTACCCGGAAGGACACCGATGCCGACCTCCCGAACCCGCGCACGTAGTGCCGCTGCCATCGCCGGCCTGCTGGTCGCGACGCTCGCCGCCGCTCCCGCCAGCGCCGACCCGTCCGACCGTCACCGTCCGGCCCCACCCCACGTCGTCGGCACCGCCACGGTCCCCGCCTACTCCTACGCCAGCGCCATCCGGGAGAGCGTCTGGGTCGAGACCCGTACCGACAGCGACGGCGACGGCGTCCGCGACCGGGTCGCGGTGGACATCGTCCGGCCCCGGGAGGCCGCCGCCGCAGGGGTCCGCGTACCGGTCGTCATGGAGGCGTCGCCCTACTACCTCTGCTGCGGACGGGGCAACGAGGGCGAGTTCAAGGCGTACGACACGTCCGGCGTCATCGCCTCGGTGCCCCTGTTCTACGACAACTACTTCGTCCCGCGCGGGTACGCCTTCGTCGCCGTGGATCTCGCCGGCACCGCCCGCTCGACCGGGTGCGAGGACGTCGGAGGCCCGGTCGAGGTGGGCAGCGCCCGGGCGGTGGTGGACTGGCTCAACGGCCGGGCCCGCGCGTACACGGCCGACGGGCGGCCGGTCGACGCCGGCTGGAGCACCGGCCGCGTCGGCATGATCGGCAAGTCGTGGGACGGCTCGGTCGCCAACGGGGTCGCCGCCACGGGCGTGCCGGGCCTGGCCACCATCGTGCCCATCTCGGCGATCTCAAGCTGGTACGACTACGTGCGATACCAGGGGACGCTGGTGTCGACCGACTATCCCGGCTGGCTGCACTCGGTCGTCAGCAGCCGCCCGGAGGCCGCCTGCGCGGCGATGCTCGCCCGGCTGCGGGCGGACAGCGCCGAGGAGACCGGCGACTACAACGGGTTCTGGGGGCAGCGCGACTACCGACCGTCGGCCGACCGGGTGCGGGCCAGTGTCCTCGTGGCACACGGTCTCAACGACCTGAACGTCACCACGAACCAGTTCGCCCGCTGGTGGCAGGAGTTGGCCGAGCGGGGCGTACCCCGCAAGCTGTGGCTCTCCCAGGCCGGCCACCAGGATCCGTTCGACGTACGACGCGCCGAGTGGGTGGCGACCCTGCACCGCTGGTTCGACTACTGGTTGCAGGAGTTGCCGAACGGGGTGATGGACGAACCGAGGGTCGACCTGGAGACCGCGCCCGGCAGGTGGACGACGCAGCGCGACTGGCCCGCGCCCGGCACCCGAAACGTGCGGGTTCCCCTCGGCGTCGGCGACGGCGTGACCGGCACCCTCGGCGGCCGCGGTGCGCGGCCTGGTCAGGAACGGTCGTACGTCGACGAGGCGCTGACCGAGGACGCGGTGGTCGCCGAGCCGAACAGGGCGACCGCCGGCCGGCTGGTCTTCCTCTCCGGTCCGCTGGACTCCGCGCTGCGGATCTCCGGCAGCGCGTCGGTACGACTGCGCGTCCGGGTGGATCGGCCGACCACGCAGCTGAGCGCCCGCCTGGTCGACTACGGCACCGCCGAGCGGAGCTGGTTCGGGGCGGTGCGGACGTTGGACACCGAATCCTGCTGGGGTGCGTCCACCCCGGCCGACGACGCCTGCTACCACGACACCGAGGAGATCACCGAAGTGTCCGACCACGCGGTGCTGGCCCGGGGCTGGCTCGACGCCGCGCACCATCGTTCGCTGCGGTTCACCACGCCGCTGCGGGCGGACCGGTGGTACACGGTCACCGTGCCGCTGAACGCGTACGACGCGGTGGTGCCGGCCGGGCACGTCCTCGGCCTGGTGCTCGGTCAGAGCGACCCGGAGTTCACGATGGCCGAGGACCAGGACGCCACCGTCCGGGTCGACCTCGGGCGCAGCGAACTGGTCCTGCCGGTCGCCGGCCGGACCGGGTTGCCCGCCGTCGACGTCGCGCCCACGGTGGTCACCGCACCCGCCGCGCCGTCGACGGCCGGATCGGCACGCGTGGAGCGGGAGCGCCAACGGCCCTGATCCTGCCGCCCCGCTGTCGTTTCGTCACCCAGCGGCGCGTCACCGTGCCCTTCAACGGGCTCGGCCAGGGAGTTCACCGGGTACCCGTCCGGCGTACGGCGGGCGTTCACCGACCTCTTCGAGGCTCCTTGATCGAAAGAGCATTCGCTTGATCGAGGAGAGGCTCTGACGTGAGAGACAAGCAAGCCGAAGAGGTCGAGCGCGCGCAGTTGTCGCGGCGCAAGCTGGTCAAGTACGCGGGTGTCGGCGCGACGCTGGCCGCCGCGAGCCCGCTGGTGGGCGGCGGGGCTGCGTGGGCCGACGAGGAGCGCCGGCCGGGCGACGACGAGGCCGACCGGGGCGGTGTCAAGAACCGGTCGTGGCGCGCGGGTGACCACCACGTCCACTCCGAGTACAGCGGCGAATTCGACACCACCAAGAGCCCGATCGTCTTCCACAAGGGCGCGGACGCGGTCTACCCGATCGTCACCAACGCCATCATGGCCAAGAACTTCGGCCTGACCTGGGCGATGTGCACCGACCACGGTGGGCCGACGCACTCGAAGGTCAACATCGAGCAGGCGTACCCCGACCTGCTGCGCTCGCGCAAGCTCGTCCCCGAGGTGCTCCAGTTCTGGGGCATGGAGTTCGACGCGCCCTCGCTGGACCACCACACGCTGATGATCCCGCGCCACGACGACGAGGCGAAGCAGCTCTTCGAGCTGGAGAGCCGCTTCGCCAAGTACGACGCGTTCCCCACCGACCCGGCCCGCGACACCGAGGCCAAGATGGTGGAGTTCCTCAAGGTCGCCCGGGGTATGCCGCACAAGCCGCTGGTGATCGCCCACCACGCCTCCCGTTCGGCGCCCGGCCTCGGCGTCTACGGCCAGGACACCCCGCGCGAGTTCCGTAACGGCAACAACGCCGCGCCCGACGTGTACATCGGCTTCGAGGGCGCGCCCGGTCACCAGGCCGGTCCGCTCAACGGCGGCAAGCGTGGCGGGTACGGCAACCACCCCACCTACGGCGGCTTCGACCAGATGACCGCACGGGTCGGTGGCCTCTGGGACTCGCTCCTCGGCGAGGGTCGGCGCTGGTGGATCACCGCGACGTCCGACTCGCACGTGCACTGGACGCGCGGCGGCTCGGACTTCTGGCCGGGGGAGTACAGCAAGACCTACGTGTACGCGCGCCAGGACTACGGCGACATCATGGACGGCCTGCGCAACGGCCGGATCTGGGTGACCACCGGCGACCTGATCCGCAGCCTCGACGTGAGCGCCACGTCGCAGGGCAAGACGGCTGAGGTCGGCGAGACCATCACGGTCAACCGTCGCAGCCGTACCGACGTCGAGATCGAGATCCGGTTCCGCCCGCAGGACGGGGTGAACGGCAACGGCGACCGGCCGGAGGTCCGTCGCGTCGACCTGATCGTCGGGCAGATCACCGGACCGAGCGCCAACCTGGACGCCGACACCAACCCCACCACCAAGGTGGTGGCCCGGTTCGGCCCGCGCGACTGGCGTCGGCAGGGTCACGACTACGTCATCCGGCACACCCTGCGCAACGTCGAGGCCGACACGTACGCCCGGGTGCGCGGCACCAGCACCGACGAGGCCGAGCCCCTCGCGGATGGCCTTGAGAGCCCGTGGGACGACCTGTGGTTCTACTCCAACCCGGTGTTCGTGCACGTCCGCTGATCCCACCCCACCCCCCCTGTTGATCAAGAGGTTCGCGTCAGGATTCCGGCCTTCGGTGACGCGAACCTCTTGATCAACGAGGCTCCGTGGGTGGAGCGGGGTGGATGTGGGTTACCGCTTCGCAGAGGTTGCGGAGCGGATCGGTGGCCTGGGTGGAGCAGGCCACTCTTTGCAGCAGGGTCCGCAGGGTCGTCGACTCGGCCGGCGCGAGCGACCCCAACAGGTGCGCCTCCACCCGTCGTAGCGCCTCGCGTCGCTGCTCCCAGGCCGCCCGCCCGGCGTCGGTGACGTCCACCAGTCGGCTGCGCCGGTCGGACGGGTCGGGCCGCCGGGCCACGAATCCGGGGCGTTCGAGGTCGTCGATCAGGTACGTCAGCACGGTGCGGTCGATCCCCAACTCCTCGGCGATCGCGCCCTGGTTACGGCCCGGGCCGGTGACCGAGGCGGTGAGCACCTGATAACCGCGCGGGCCACCCGGAAAATCGGTCAGCACGTGCTCGGCCGCTCGGACGTAGCCACGGAAGACGATTCCCAGCATCCAGCCCAGGTCGTCATCGAGCGGATCGGGCCGTTCCGGCCGGTCGGTGGCACCCGTCATACCCCGACGATAGCCGAAGTCACAGACCTTGTTGGCAGCAGATGTTCTGTCTGGCATAAGGTTGGCCTCACGACGCATCGCGCGACGCGGCGCGTACGACAGGAGGCTCGCACATGAGCGACTACGGCCACGACCTGGTCTTCGGCTCGTTCACCACGCCCGGGAACGACGACCCGGACCGCACCGTCGGGCTCGCCGTCCTGGCCGAGCAGGTCGGTCTGGACCTGGTCACCTTCCAGGACCACCCCTACCAGCCACGGTTCCTGGACACCTGGACCCTGCTGAGCTTCGTCGCCGCCCGGACCGACCGGGTGCACCTGTCCGCGAACGTCACCAACCTGCCGCTGCGCCCACCCGCCGTGCTCGCCCGCAGCGTCGCCAGCCTCGACCTGCTCACCGGAGGTCGGGTCGCGTTGGGCCTCGGCGCGGGCGCGTTCTGGGATGCCATCGAGGCGATGGGCGGGCGGCGGCTGACCCCCGGGCAGGGCGTCCGGGCGTTGGAGGAGGGGATCGACGTCCTCCGGCAGATGTGGGACGCCCCGGCGCGCGGCGGTGTGCGGGTCGACGGCGAGTTTCACCGGGTGGTCGGCGCGAAGCGCGGCCCGGCCCCCGCCCACGCGGTGCCGATCTGGCTCGGGGCGTACAAGCCGCGCATGCTCGCGCTCACCGGTCGCCGGGCCGACGGCTGGCTGCCCTCGCTCGGCTACCTCGAACCCGGTGATCTGGCCCGGGGCAACGCCGTCATCGACGACGCGGCGCACGAGGCCGGCCGTTCACCCGCCGACGTCCGCCGGCTGCTCAACATCTCCGGCACCTTCTCCACGGTGGGCCGCGGCCCGTTGCACGGACCCGTCGAGCAGTGGGTGCGGGAGCTGACCGAGTTGGCGCTGGGGGACGGGATCGGCACGTTCATCCTGGCCAGCGACGACCCCGACGACCTGCGCCGATTCGCCGGTGAGGTGGCGCCCGCCGTGCGCGAACTGGTGGCGACCGAGCGCGACCGGGGCGCCGCGTCGGTGCGTACCCCCGCCGAGGTCCTTGCGGACACCCAGCCGGCGGCGGTCGTCGCGCCCTCCGCGCCGCGGGCCCGGGCGCGGGTGAGCGCCGGCGCCTTCGCGGTCGTGCCGACCCCCGACGACGGCCGCCGGCTCAGCGACCGGCAGGTCTGGGACGAGGCGGCCCGCCCCACCGGGCCGACGCCCGATCCCACCCGCACCTACACCGCCCACGAGCAGGCCACCGGCCAGCACCTGGTGCAGGTGCACGACGGGCTGCGCGCCGAGCTGGCGCAGATCCACGACCTGATCGAGCAGGTCGCGGCGGGCGAGATCGACGCCGGCGCGGCGCGGTCACAGATCAACACGATGACCATGCGGCAGAACCGGTGGACGTTGGGGGCGTACTGCGAGTCCTACTGCCGCATCGTCACCACCCACCACACCATCGAGGACCAGGCGCTCTTTCCGCGCCTGCGGCAGGCCGACCCGCGGCTGCGCCCGGTCGTCGACCGGCTGGAGCAGGAGCACCACGTCATCCACGAGGTGTTGGAGGGCGTCGACAAGGCGCTGGTGGCGTACGTCGGCGCGCCGGACGGGCTGGCCGAGCTGCGCGCCGCGGTGAACCTGTTGACCGACGCCCTGCTGTCGCACCTGAGCTACGAGGAGCGGGAGCTGGTTGAGCCGCTCGCTCGCCTGGGGGTGAGCTGACCGGGTTGCCCCGACAGATCTGAGAGACTACTTTCGAAACATGTCTCTCAAGAATCCGTACGGGGATTTCGAGATCACCGAGCCGCAGGCCCTGCGGGCGTTGGCGCACCCCGTCCGCCTGGCCATCCTCGACCGGCTCCAGCGACACGGCCCGTCCACCGCCACCGGGCTGTCGCCGCACGTCGGGGCCACGCCGTCGGTGGTGAGCTGGCACCTGCGCCACCTCGCGACGTTCGGCCTGGTCGCCGACGCGGACGGGAGCACCAGCAAGCGGGAGCGCTGGTGGCAGGCGACCGCCCGCGGGTTCCGCTTCAGCCTTCCGGACGACGCCGAGGGGCAGGCCGCGGCGCGGCAGCTCCGCGGCGAGATGTTCGCCCGGTACGCCGAGACGCCCCAGCACTGGCTGTTGCGGGAGGAGCCCCGGCTCGACGACACCTGGCGCGCGTTGGCCGGGGTGGCCGACACCTCATTCATCGCCACTCCCGACGAGATGCGTCAGCTGGAGGAGGCGATCGAGAACCTGCTGGCCCCGTACGTGCGGCGCAAGGACGACGACACACCCCCGGCCGGCGCGCAGGTCGTACGGATGCTGCGCTACCTGCTGCCCGAGGCCGCCGACGACGAGTCCGCGTCATGACCGCCGTCGACGCCCCGACCGCGTTTGCCCCACACCGCGACCGACGCTTCCGTACCTTCTGGATCGGTCAGACGATCACGGCGTTCGGCGACCGGATCAGCGAGCTGGCCCTGCCCCTGATCGCCGTCGCCCTGCTCGCCGCGACTCCCGTGCAGGTCAGTGTCCTCACCGCGCTGATCTGGCTGCCCAACCTGCTGGGCCTGTTCCTCGGCGCGTGGGTGGACCAGCGCACCCACAAACGCCGTCTCCTGATCATCGCGGACCTGGTCCGCGCTGTCGTACTGCTCAGCCTCCCGGTGGCGTACCTGTTCGGCGCGGTCACCCTGACCCAGCTCTACCTGGTGGCGCTGCTCACCGGCGCCGGAGCGGTGCTGTTCGCCCTGGGGCAACAGGCGTTCTTCGTCGCCCTGGTGCCGCGCTCGGCGTACGTGGAGGCCAACAGCAAACTCAGCGTGAGCCGGTCCCTGTCGTTCATCGTCGGCCCGGCCGTCGGCGGCGGGCTCGTCCAGGCGCTCAGCGCGCCGGTGGCGATCCTCGTCGACGCGGTGTCCTTCCTCTTCTCCGCGCTGCTGCTGCGTCGTATCCCGGTCACCGAACCCCCGCCACCGCCACGGAAGACGTCCACGCTCGGCATGGTCCGCGAGGGCATGACGCTGGTGCTGCGCCACCCGGTGCTGCGCGCCGCGCTCGGCTGCACCAGCACCGTCAACTTCTTCACCTTCATCGCCTCGGCGCTGCTGGTGCTCTACGCCAACCGGGAACTCGGCCTGTCGGCCGGCGCGATCGGCGTCGCGTTCGGCGTCGGAGCGCTCGGCGGCCTGGCCGGCGCGGCCCTGGCGCCCCGCATCTCGCGAGCCATCGGGCTCGGCCGGACGGCGATGATCGGCGCGGTGGTGTTCCCCGCCCCGCTGGCGCTGACGGCGTTGATCAACGGCCCGACCTGGGCGAAGGTGGCCATGCTCGCGGCCATCGAGTTGGTGTCCAGCGTCGGCGTGATGCTGATGGACGTCAACCTCAACGCCCTGCTCGCCGCCGTCACCCCGGACGACGCGCGCGGTCGTCGAGCGGGCGCGTACAGCGCCGTCAACTACGGCATCCGGCCGCTCGGCGCGCTGGTCGGCGGCGCGCTCGGCACCACCCTCGGACTGCGGCCGACCCTGGTCGTCGCCGGACTGGGCGGTGTGCTCGCCGTGTTGTGGCTGCTCGCGTCCCCGGTACGCCACATCAGGACCCTCGACAGCGTCACGCCGTGATCGTCCCGGCCTGGCCGTCGCCCGGCTTGTGCCGCTCCTGACTGGCCGTCGCCTCGCGTGTGCCGCTCCTGACTGGAGGCAACTGCCTCCCGAAGCGTGATGCCGGTGAGTCATCTTGATGACTCACCGGCATCACGCTCATCGCACCGATAGCCCCTCGAGCCGACCTGGACGGCGTGCCGGCACCGGCCGCCGGTCAGCTCGCCTCCGCCGCGAGCAGCGCGGCCAACTCGGCGGGCTGGGAGAACATCGGCCAGTGACCGGTGGCCATCGTGAGGAGCCGCCAGCGCTCGCTGGCGAGCAGCGTCGCCACGACGTCGTTGGGCTCGGGCCCGTCGAGCAGGCACTTGACGTACGTCGTCGGCAACTCGCCCAGCGAACGGGTCAGCACGGCCGGCTCGGTCAGCGAGGGCCCCGGATGCGGAGTGGCGCCCTTGAGCAGCCGCGCGATCTGCTCGTCGGTGAGACCCTGACCGTCGAACTCGGCCGGGGCGAGCGGCGGCCAGTCGCCGCCGTTGTCGGCGAGCACCGACTCGAACGCCGCCTGACCCTGCCACCAGCCGGATGCGAACGACCCGCCGTCGACCGGCACCTCCGAGTCGAGGAAGACCACGCGGGTCAACCGGTCGCCGATCCGCTCGGCGGCCTGCCCCACCGGGATGCCCGAGTAGCTGTGCCCGACGAGCACCACGTCGCGCAGGTCGCGGCGTTCGATCTCGTCGACGATGTCCCGCACGTGGGTCTGCTGGCCGGCCGGCACTCCCTGCCTCTCGGCGAGACCGGAGAGGGTCAGGGGAAAGGTCTGGTGGCCGGCCGCCCGCAGGGGCGGCGTCACCTCGTCCCACGCCCAGGACCCCAGCCACGCTCCTGCCACCAACACCAGATCAGCCATGGCCGGAACCCTACTGCGGCCCTGCGACAGGTGCGCGCGTCACGACCAGGTCCGGGCCTGGGCGTCGAACACCTCAGGTGGACTCTCGACCGGCAGGACGCAGAGCAGGTGCCCGCCGGGCGCCCGCAGGATGCGGCACTCCATCCACCGCGTCACCTCGGTGGCGCCCAGGCCGACCAGCCGGGCGGTCTCGGCCGGCACGTCGTCGGTCTCGATGTCGAGGTGGTAGCGCGGCGCGTCGTCGACGGCCTGGACGGCGGTGACCAGGCCCGGCACCGCCTCGTGCAGACCCACGAACTGCGGCTCCTCCGGGTGGGACCGGGTGACGACGCCCAGGGCCGCCGACCAGAACTCCGCCGCCCGCGCGGCCTCCGCCTCGGGCGCGTCGATGAGCAACGCGTACACACGGCTTCGATGCATGCGAGGCAGGATATCCAGGACGGCCACCGGCCGCCCGCCGTGGCGATCTGCGCTGGACCGCGGCCTCAGCCGTGGTCCGACGGTGGCGGGCCGGCATCGACGGGCATCCGGTAGATGTGCACCGGGTAGGCGACGGCCGGGTGCCCGCCGTTGAACCCGGCCGTCAGGTGCAGTTGGGCCGCCGGCAGCCAGAGTTGCCCCTCGGTGTCGAGCCACATCGCGTCCACCCAGTTCAGGCGTTGGTCCGCGACGAGCGTACGCACGCTGCGGTCCGGCCCCACCGCGAGGATGCGGCGGTTCTCGACGTCGCTGACGTAGATGGTGCCGCGCGCGTCGATGGCCGTGCCGCCGGTGCTCGGGGTGTCCGACCAGGGCTCGACCCGCCGGGCCAACTCGTCGGCCGACAGCGTCGGGTCGTCCAGCCACCGGGTGCCGATCCGGGACATTCCACCCGAGGCCGGCTGGTAGTACAGCCACCGACCGTCCGGCGACACCTCCAGTTGGTCGGCGTGCAGGCACACCTCGGCGCCGCCGGGATCCCGCAGCGCTCGACCGTCGGCGACCACCGGACTGCCCACCGTGCTCGGGTGCCCGTCCAACACCCGTCGGCACGCGCCCGAGTCGAGATCCACGACGATGAGGCCGGGCGCGCCGGCGTCGGTGACGTACGCCGTGCCGTCGTGGAACCGGACGTCGTCGACGTAGCTGTGCGGACGCACCGCGCCGTCGAGGTGGTAGACCCGGTCCACCCGGTCGCCGTCCACGTCGACGACGATCAGCCGCGCCCCACCGGGCACCTGGTCGCCGCCGAGCTGCGGCGCCCCCGAATCGATGATCCACAGTCGACCGTCCGGACCGGCGCGCAACGCGTTGACGTGCACGAACGTCCCGTCCGGCGGTTGGTCCTGCGCATTCCAGGCGGCGTCCGGGTACGGGTTTCGACGGCCGTCCGGCAGCGCCTCCACCACCTGCACACCCGGCCCGTCCGCCGAGGGATAGCTCAGGAAGATCCGCCCCCGCAGCGTGGTCACACCAGTGCACACCCGCTCCTCGGCGAGCACCGGTGTCAACCGGGGGTCCTCCTCGGTTCCCCGCAAAGACATGGGTCCGCTCCTCGCGCCACGGGCGACGTCGCCGTAGCCGTCGATGGTCCGCCGTTGGCGCGGTATCCCCGTGCCGGCCCCGGCGAAACTCCGGCCTCGCCGGGTGCCCTCAGCCGGGCCGGTCGACAAGTGCGACGAGCCGCTTGGGCGCCTGCACGCAGTAGCTCTCGGTGAGCAGCTCGCCCACCTCGTCCCAGTCGGTGTCCGCGTTCAGGACCATGCCCAGCACGTTCGGGCTCCAGTCCGGCTTGTAGAAGGGATGGCCGATGCTCAGGAGACCAGCGATCTCGTCGAGCGGCGATCGGAAGACCAAGAGGCAGGCCGGACGGTCGAGCGCGGCGGCGCGCGCGTGCACCGCCTGACGGTCGGGGTCGACGGTGAGCACATGGGCGAACGTGCGTCGTCGGATCCGCCAACGCGTGCCCACCCAGGCCGGCTCCTCGTACGTCTCCGGCAATCCGCGGCAGACCGGGCGCAGCCGGTCGAGAACCTCGGGGTCGACGTCTCCGGGTGCGGTCACGGGCAGGGACCCTAGTCGGCGGGTACGACAACGACGCCCGCCGTGGGGCGGCGGTGGTGTGCTCCCGGCGCATCGGTCAGGATGGGTCGGGGTCGACGCCGGCCGCCCCCGACCCGACACCCCCGAACCCCGCCGAGGAGTTTCGTGCCCTCCACCCTGCTCTCCCGCCGTGACCTGGACTTCCTGCTGCACGACTGGCTGCGGGTGTCGCACCTCGTCGAGCGTCCCCGCTACGCCGAGCACTCCCGGGAGACCTTCGACGACGCCCTCGACCTCGCCGAACGGGTGGCAACCGACCAGTTCGCCCCGCACAACCGGGCCGCCGACCTCGCCGAGCCCACGGTCGACGGGAACCGGGTGCGGACGATCCCGGAGATCGCGGCGGCGTTGCGCAGTTTCGCCGAGACGGGCCTGCTCACCGCCGCGATGGACGACTCCGTCGGTGGTCTGCAATTGCCGCATGCCGTCGCCGCGGCCTGCTTCGCCTGGTTCCAGGCGGCCAACGTGGCCACCTCCGCGTACCCGCTGCTGACCCTGGGCAACGCCAACCTGCTGCTGGCGCACGGCAGCGCCGAGCAGGTCGACACCTACGTCCGGCCGATGCTCGAGGGCCGGTTCTTCGGCACCATGTGCCTGTCCGAGCCGCACGCCGGCAGCTCACTGGCCGACATCGTCACCCGGGCCGAGCCGCAGACCGACGGCACGTACCGCCTGTTCGGCACCAAGATGTGGATCTCCGGTGGAGACCACGAGCTGGCCGAGAACATCGTCCACCTGGTGTTGGCGCGGATACCCGGCGGTCCGCCCGGGGTGAAGGGCATCTCGCTGTTCGTCGTACCCAAGGTGCTGGTCGGCCCGAACGGCTCGCTGGGGGAGCGCAACGACGTGGCGCTGGTCGGACTCAACCACAAGATGGGGTTTCGCGGCACCACCAACGCGCTGCTCAGCTTCGGCGACGGCGGGCACACCCCGGGCGGCCAGTCCGGCGCGGTGGGCCACCTGGTCGGCGCGCCCCACCAGGGACTGGCCCAGATGTTCCACATGATGAACGAGGCCCGGATCGGCGTCGGGGCCGGCGCCACCGCGCTGGGCTACACCGGCTACCTCAAGAGCCTGGCGTACGCCCGGGAACGGCCGCAGGGCCGACCGGTCGGCGCGAAGGACCCGGCCACGCCGCAGGTGCCGATCATCGACCACCCCGACGTACGCCGGATGTTGCTGGCGCAGAAGAGTTACGTGGAGGGGGCGCTCGCCCTGGTGCTCTACTGCGCCCGGCTGCTCGACGAGGAGAAGACCGCGCCGACCGACGCGGACCGCGAGCGGGCGCACCTGCTGTTGGACGTGCTCACCCCGATCGCCAAGAGCTGGCCGTCGCAGTGGTGCCTGGCGGCGAACGACCTGGCCATCCAGGTCCTCGGCGGCGCCGGCTACACGCGCGACCACGACGTGGAGCAGCACTACCGCGACAACCGGCTCAACCCGATCCACGAGGGCACCCACGGGATCCAGGCGCTGGACCTGCTGGGGCGCAAGATGACCATGCACGGCGGCGCGGGCCTGCTCCTGCTGACCGAGACGATGGGGGACACCGTCGCGCGGGCGCGGCTGGCCGGCGGCGAGGCCGCTGAACTGGCCGAGCGGCTGGACACGGCGGTGCGACGGATCACCACCGTCACCCGGCGGCTCTGGGCCGGCGGCGACCCGGTGCTCGCCCTGGCCAACGCCAGCGCGTACCTCGAGGCGGTCGGGCACGTGGTGGTCGCCTGGATCTGGCTCGAGCAGGTGCTGGCGCTGCCGCCCGCCGAGAGCGGCGATTCCTTCCACGCCGGGAAGCGACAGGCCGCCCGCTACTTCTTCAGTGTCGAACTGCCCCGCACGGGACCCCAGTTCGACCTGCTGGACAGCCTCGACCGCACCGCGCTCGACATGCGCGCGGACTGGTTCTGACCGGGCCCGGTGTCAGCGTCGACGGCCCTGGTGGTGCATGGCCTGCCGCCCCTTGACCACACCCAGGATGATCACGATCACCAGCGCGATCAGACCGATGATGATCAGCCAGCGGACCGCTTCGAGAATCAGCCCGAGCAGAATCAGCACGCCAGCCACCACGCCGACGACCCAGAGCAGGGCACGCATCGCGACCTCCCGTAACTCGGCCGCGGCGCGAGATGCGGCGACCCCAGGCCCGACCTTCCCGCCCCCGCGAAACCCAAACACGCCCCCGGGCGTCCACCCCTGCGCGATCTTGCACTTTCTGCCCCGGCGAAAGGGACTTAAGTCCGCAGATCACCAACAGAATCTGCAAGATCGGCGGGGACGGGGACGGGGACGGGGACGGGGACGGGGACGAGGGCGGGGACGAGGGCGGGGGTGGGGTGGGTCAGGGGCGGGCGACGTAGACGGTGTTGGCGGACTGGCCACCGGTCAGCGGGTTGGCGAACGGCACGACGTGCGCCCGTACGGTCGTGAACACCTTCCCGAGCGCCGTGGTGAACCCGTCGTCCGGTGGGTCGTCGGACCAGAGCGCGAAGACACCCTCCGGACGGAGCAGCGCGGCGAGCCGACGGAGGCCGTCCGGTGTGTAGAACGGCGCGTGGCTCGGGTGCAGGACGTTGCGCGGCGAGTGGTCGACGTCGAGGAGGACC
The DNA here is from genome assembly GCF_050942905.1 of Micromonospora sp. CA-246542. Classification (NCBI taxonomy): domain Bacteria; kingdom Bacillati; phylum Actinomycetota; class Actinomycetes; order Micromonosporales; family Micromonosporaceae; genus Micromonospora; species Micromonospora sp. CA-246542. The sequence goes on from NZ_CP192040.1 coordinate 3,000,336, forward strand.
GCGTCGAAGCGTCGCCCGGGCGCTTCGGCGTCGAACCCCTCGTCGCCCGCCACGGCGGCGAAGAAGTCGGCCCGCACGAACCGGGTCCGCGGGTCCTCGGCCAGCCCGGCCGCGAAGGGCAGCAGCCCTCGCCGGTGCCAGTCGATGACGTCCTCGATGGCCTCCACCACCAGTAGCGCCCGTACCCGTGGGTCGGCCAGCGCGGTGCACGCCGTGTAGCCCAGTCCGAGGCCGCCGACCACCACGTCGAGCGTGTCACCGGCCAGTTCGGCGAGGCCGAGGCGGGCCAGCTCGATCTCGGCGACGGGGAAGAGGCTGGACATCAGGTACTCGTCGTCGAGCTTGACCTCGTACACCTCGACCTGGAGCGCCGGGTCGCGACGCCGCCGCAGGCTGATCGCGCCGATCGGTGTCTCCCGCCAGGCCAGTTCCTCGAAACGCGCGCCCACGGTGCCCTCTCGCCGCCGGATTCGTCCCCGAATGGTACCGACCGGGTTCCGCCCCGCCACGCAGGGTCCACGGGACATCGACGCAGCGCATATCCTGTGCCCGGTCGAACCAGCGGAAGGGACCCCATGCCGTCGCGGCAGGATCAGCTGCACTCCTACCAGTTCAGCGTCCAGCGGGCGGTCGCCGCGCTGGTGATGCGGGAGACCGACCCGGCCCAGTCGCCGTTCCGACGGCTGGCGGGCGCGGGCCTGGCCAGCGTCCTCGTCGCGGTGATCGGGCTCGGGGGAGCGGCGCTGTACGGCCTGTTCGCCGGTGGTGGCAAGGGCTGGCGGGACCCGGGCGCGGTGATCGTGGAGAAGGAGTCCGGCGCCCGTTTCGTGTACCGCGAGGAGAAGCTGCACCCGGTGCTCAACTACGCCTCGGCGTTGCTGATCGTCGGGGCGGACCGGTCGAAGACGGTACTGGTCTCCCGGCGGTCGATCGACGGAGTGCCGCGTGGCCTGCCACTGGGCATCGCCGACGCGCCGGACTCGTTGCCCGCGCCGGGTCGCCTCGCGAAGTCGCCCTGGACGGTCTGCTCGACGACGGCCGACGCGGACTCCCGTTCGGCGCTGCTCATCGGCGTCGACCCCGACGGCGGCCGGCCCCTCGGCGACGAGGCGCTGCTGCTCCGCCATCCGGATGGCGACCTGCACCTCGTGTGGCACCAGCGTCGTTACCTGATCCGCGATCCCAACCGGGTGCTGGCCGCGCTCGCGACCACCCGGACGCGGGCGGTGCCCGTCGCGCCGGCACTGCTCAACGCCCTCCCCGCCGGGGTCGACCTGGCCCCGCCGCAACTGCCCGGCGAGGGACGGCCCTCCGCCCGGGTGCCGGGCGCCACCATCGGGCAGGTCTACCTGGTCCGCAACTCCGGCGGCGGCCGGCAGTACGCGGTGGCGCTCGACGACGGGCTGGCCGGGATCACCGAGTTGCAGGCCGGGCTGCTGTTGGCCCGGACCGGGCAGGGGGAGTCGGAGCCGATGACGTTGGGTCGGTTCGCCGCGCTGCCCACGATGCCCGATCTCGCCCCGAGCGGCCCGACCGCTCCGCCGCCCGCCCCGCCCAGGCTCGCCGCCACCGACGAGGCGGCGATCTGCGCCCGCGTCGGCGACGACGACGCGGGCGAGGTGCGTTGGGGCGTACACCTGCCGGACCTGGCGGCCGTTCCGCGGACCGCGCCGTCCGGCGGCGCGGCGCTGGCCGACCACGTGGTGGTGCAGCCCGGCGGCGGCGCGGTGGTCGAGGCCGCCGCGGCGCCCGGCGCGTCCGGCGGGGCGGTGTCCGTGGTCACCGACCTGGGCCGGCGGTACGTGCTGGCCGACCGGGAGGTGCTGCCGATGCTCGGGTACCGCGACGTGCGACCGGTGCGGCTGCCGGCCGGCCTGGTCAGTCTCGTGCCGGCGGGCGCGACCCTCGACCCGGCCGCGGCCCGGGCCGTCGCCGCCCCGTCCTGACGCCGCTCGGACCGTTCGCGGCGCCGTCCCGACGCCGCCCGGGCGTCAGGTTGCCGGCCGGCGCAGGACGCTGACCGCGAAGGGCGCGTCGTCCCGCCACGGGCGCAGGTCCCAGGTGGCGAAGCGGTGTTCGAGGCGCAGCCCGGCGGCGACCGCGTCGGCGTCGAACGCGGTCAGCGGGTAACCGCGTTCGGTGCCGAAGCCCACCGCCAGGACGCCGTCCGGGCGCAGGTGCCCGGCGAGGCGGCGCAGCACCTCCGGCTCGGTGCCGACGGCGACGAACGCGAGCACGTTGCCGGCGAGCACGGCGGCGTCGAACGGCTCGCCCTCTCCCATGGCCGGCAGGTCCAGGTCGGCCAGGTCGGCGACGAGCCAGCGCGGACCGGGATGATCGGCGCGGGCGGCCTCCACCAGGACGGGGTCGGCGTCCACCCCGACGACGGTGTGCCCGCGCTGGGCCAGGGCCGCGCCGACCCGACCGGTGCCACTGCCGGCGTCCAGGATCCGGGACCCGGGCTCGACCAGCGTGTCCACCAGTCGGGCCTCGCCGGCCAGGTCGGCGCCCTCGGCGGCGAGTTTGCGGAACCGGTCGACGTACCACTGCGAGTGCTCCGGACCGGTGTCGGTCGCCCAGCGGGTCGGATTGGCCATACGGCCCACGGTAACCGGGTCGGCCGGGGCCGGGCTGGCGGGTGCGCCGATCGGTGGCGGCTCAGCCCTTCTCCGCGCCGCTGGTCAGGCCCTCGGTCAGCAGCCGTTCGCTGGCGAAGAAGAGGATCACGATGGGCAGGGTGAGGACGACCGACCCGGCCATCAGCACCGTCTTGGGCACCTCCACGCCGTCGGAGAGCAGCGACAGGCCGAGCGACACCGTCCAGCGGTCGGGTTTGTCGACCAGGAACAGCAGGGCGAACAGGAACTCGTTCCAGGCGATCATGAAGTCGTAGAGCGCGACCGCCATGATCGACGGCATCGCGAGGGGCAGGCTGACCCGGCGGATGATGCCGAGCCGACCGGCGCCGTCGATGGCCGCGGATTCCTCCAGGCTGACCGGGATGGTCTCGAAGTAGTTCTTCAGCATGTAGACCGACACCGGCAGGGTCTGCGAGACGTAGACCAGCACCAGCCCGAACAGCGAACCGCGCAGCCCGGCGAGGCTGAACACCACGAACAGCGGGATCGCGATGACGATTGAGGGGAAGAGGTAGACCGCCAGGAACAGGAAGTCGACCTGCCGCCGACCGAAGAACCGCAGCCGGGCCACCGCGTACGCGCCGGGGATCGCGACGAACAGCGTGAGGACGGTCGCCGCGACCGCCACGAACGCGCTGTTGCGGATGAAGGTGAGGAATCCCTGGCCGCCGTCGTCGGTGGCCTTGAGGACCTCGGCGTACGTGGCCACGGTCAGCTCGCCGAAGCCGACGACCAGCGCGCCCGGGTCGAGCAGCAGCCGTTCGATGGGGCGTATCGAGAGCACCAGCATGTAGTAGAAGGGGAAGACGGTGACCACCAGGAACGCGGCGATCACCAGGCGGCGCAGCCAGCGCAGGCTCACCGTCTCGACCATGTCCCGGTCCATCAGCCGACCCTCCGTCCGAAGAAGCGCAGGTAGATCAGCACGAACACGATGAGCACCACGGCCAGCACGACCGCCTGCGCGGCAGCGGCCCCGACGTCGGTCCGGGCGGTGAGGAACTCGTAGACCCGGACGCTAACCACCTCCGTGCCGGCGGCCCCGCCGGTGAGCAGGTAGACGTCGTCGAACTTGTTGAACGTCATGATGAAGCGCAGCACGCCCAGCAGGGCGATCACCGGCAGGAGCTGCGGCAGCAGGATGTGCCGGAACCGCTGCGTGGGCGTGGCCCCGTCGACGCGGGCGGCCTCCTCCAGTTCGCCGGGCACCGCCTGGAGACGGGCCAGCAGGAACAGGAACGCGAACGGGAAGTACCGCCATGCCTCGAACGTGATGACCGTGGCCAGCGCGGTCGACTCCTGGGTGAGGAACGGCACCGGCGCGTCCCAGCCCAACAGGCGCTGCCCCCAGTGGTTCACGATGCCGAGCTGCGGGTCGAGCATCACCTGCCAGACGAAGGTCACCGCGACCACCGGCGCCACGTACGGCAGCAGCATGGAGGCCCGTACGAGGGTGCGGCCGCGGAACGGCCGGCGGACGACGAGCGCGGCGATCAGGCCGAGCACGATCGACCCGACGGTGCCCCCGACGCTGTAGAGCAGCGTGACCCACAGCGTGTCGGCGAAGCCGGGGGTGTGCAGCACCCGGTCGATGTTGTCCAGGGTCAGCTCGCCGAACAGGCCGGTCTTGCGCAGGGTGGCGAGCCGGACCCGTTGGAAGGCGAGCACCACGGTCCAGACGATCGGGATGCCGATGACGACGATGGTGACGAGCAGGGTCGGCGCGACCAACGCCAGCCCGGCGCGGGACTCTCGGCGACGCAGCGTCAGCGGACGACGACGCGCCCGCTCCGGCCGCTCTTCGGTGGGGGAGCGGCCGGGCGCGGTGGTGGTCAATTGACGCCTGCCTTGATCGCCTCGACGTCCTTCTTGGCCCGACCGGCGGCGGCCGCCGCGTCGGATTTGCCGGCGGTGAGGTCACCCAGCACCTTGGGCACCGGAAGTTCACCGAGCATCGCGCCGACCAGCTTGCCCTGGCCCTGGCTGAGTCCCCAGCGCCCGAACGTGTCCGGGCTGCGCCGCAGGGTGGCGAGCACGTCGTCGCCGTACACGTCGGTGAGGGGCTTCTTGGTGTCGACGCCGGCCGGGCTGGTGGTCCAGGCGTTCAGAAACGCCTCCGGCTCGGCCGGGGTTCCCTTGCGCACCGGGAAGCGGCCCTCGGGGGACATGCCGAACCAGCGCGGGTATCCGTCGCCGAGCAGGTACTCCACGAAGGACTTGGCCGGGTCGGTCACCGCGCCGTCCAGCACCGCCCACGAGCTGATCTCGCCGTACTGGGCGGGTTCGGTGCCGTTCGGACCCTTGATCGCGGTGACGAACCCGCTGTTCTTGGCGAGGAACGCCGGGTCGCCCTGGCACTGCGGGCACGTCGGCTTGGCGTCGTTCCGCAGCCCGGCCAACTCGTCGAGGATGAACGGCGACCAGATCACCATGGCCGCCTTGCCGGCGAAGTAGGTGGCCCGGGTGGTGTCGACGTCCTGCGCGCCCTTGACAGAGCTGGTGCGGATCAGGTCGCCGTAGAAGCGGAACGCCTCGACGCACTGCGGGGAGTCGAGGGTGACGGCGCCGGAGTCGTCGGTGAGCTGGCATCCGTTGGCCAGGGCCAGGTGCTCGAAGGTCTGTTGGGTGAACACGTCGCTCGCCGAGGTGGCGGCGGTGATGCCGGCGACCCCGCCGGTGTTCAGCTTCGTCGCGGCGGTGGCGATCCGCTCGTACGTGTCGGGGGCGGGCAGGCCGGCGGCGTCGAACAGGTCCTTGCGGTAGACGAGCAGTTGCCCCCACCCGTCGCTGGGCACGGAGAGCTGCTTGCCGTCGTCGGAGGTGAGTTCCAACGCCCGGGGGGAGAACGTCTGCCGGCCCAGCTCGTCGACGACCTCCGCGTTCGCCGAGGCGTGCAGCAGCTCGTTGCCCGCGAGCGTACGGATGCCGGCCAGGGAGACCGAGCCGACCACGTCGGGCAGCTCACCGGCGGCGGCGTTTGCGGCGATCAGCGAGGGGAACTGGTCCTCGTTGACGGTGACGAGGTCGACCTGGATCCCGGTCTTGGCGGTGAAGTCGGCGATGATCGCCTTGGTGGCGGTGACGCGGTCGGCGACGTCCTCCAGGCTCCACACGGTGATCTTCTTGTTGTTGCTGTCGGACCCGTCGTCTCCGCAGGCCAGCAGGGTGGACGTGGTCAGTGCCAGGATCAGGGTGGTGGCGAGTATCCGCCTCGGAGGTGCTGACATCGGTGGCACTCCTCTCGAAGGGTACAAGAGGGATCCAACACCTTCGATTGATCAATAGCAAGACATATGGCTATTTTTTGGCTATCCTGGAGCCCAGTGCTACCGGGATGTGACACATGGGCAACTGGGTGGTCTCCCTCGCCGGGCCTCGACAGATCAGTCTCGAGCCCTGCCCGCCAGATCCGCTCGGTCCCGGCCAGGTCCGGGTCCGCACCTGTTACTCGGGCATCTCCGCCGGCACCGAGCTGACCCTCTACCGGGGCAGCAATCCCCGGCTCCGCAAGGACTGGGACGACACCGCCCGCATGTTCGTCCCCCGTCAGGCCCCCGTGCCGTACCCGTTGGTCGGCTTCGGCTACGAGGAGGTCGGCGAGGTCGTCGAGGTGGCCGCCGAGGTCGCCGACCGGTATCCGGGCCAGCTCGTGTGGGGCATCTGGGGGCACCGCGCCGAGGCCGTGCTCCCCGCCGACGCGGTCCGTCCCCTGCCCGTCGGGCTGGACCCGCTCGCCGCGGTCTTCGCCCGGCCCGGGGCCATCGCGTTGACCGCCGTGCTCGCCGGCGACCTGCACCTGGGCGACTGGGTCGGCGTCTTCGGGCAGGGCGTCATCGGGCTGCTCGCCACCCGCCTCGCGGCGCTGTCCGGCGCCCGGGTGGTGGCCGTCGACCGGGTGCCCGGCCGGCTGGCCCATGCCACCCACTACGGCGCACGGACCACCGTGGACGCCGAGGTCCGGTCCGCCGCCGCCGTGCTGCGCGAAGCCACCGGCGGCCGGGGCGCGGACGTCTGCCTGGAGCTGTCCGGGGCGTACCCGGCGCTGCACGAGGCGATCCGCTCCACCGCCCACGCCGGCCGGGTCGTGGCCGCCGGCTTCTACCAGGGCCAGGCCGACGGGCTCGGCCTCGGTGAGGAGTTCCACCACAACCGCATCCAGCTGGTGGCCGCCCAGGTCTCCGGGCCCACCCCCGCGCCGGGCATGGCCGGCCGGTGGACCGGAGACCGGGTGGCACAGACCTTCATGGAGCTGGTGGCCGACCGCAGCGTCGACCCGCTGCCGCTGGTCAGCCACATCGTCGACGCCAGCGCGGTCGCCGACGCCCTCGCGCTGCTCGACCGCGGCGCCGGTGACGTCCTCCAAGTGGTGTTGAGGTTCTAGATGACCACCATCGCGCTCGCCTGCCAGGAACAACTCCTGCCGGGCACCAACCTGATCCAGAAGTACGCCCTCGCCACCGCGCTCGGCTACCAGGGCATCGAGCTGCGCGGTCGCGGTGACCTCGCGTTCGCCCGCCGCCTGCCCGAGCTGCGCCGGGCCCGCGCCGCCGGCGTGGTGATGCCCACCGTCTGCGTCGAGATGACCCACTTCATCGGCGACTTCGACCCCGACCGGTCCGCCGACGCGGTCCGCAACCTGCGCTCCCAACTCTCGGTCATCGCCGAGTTGGGCGGCATCGGGGTGATGACCCCGGCCGCGTGGGGGATGTTCTCCCGGCGGCTGCCGCCCTTCGAACCGCCACGCCCGCCGGCCGGCGACCGGCAGGTGCTCCTGGACGCCCTCGGCGAGCTGGGCGAACACGCCCGGGCCGAGGGGGTCACCCTGTTCCTCGAACCCCTCAACCGGTACGAGGACCACATGGTCAACCGGCTCGACGAGGCGGTCGCCCTGTGCGCCGCCCTCGGGCTGCCCTCGGTCCGGGTGGTCGCCGACACCTTCCACATGAACATCGAGGAGGACGACCCGCACCGGGCGCTGCGCGCCGCCGCGCCGTACCTCGGGCACGTGCAGGTCAGCGACTCCAACCGGTACCAGCCCGGCGCCGGGCACCTGGACTGGCCGGGCCTTGTGCGGACCCTGCTGGAGCTGGACTACTCAGGCTGGCTGTCCCTCGAATGCCGGCTACGCGGCGACCCCGTCCGCGCCCTCGGCGAGGCCGTCACGGTGCTGCGGCACGCGCTGCCCCGCCGGGCCGCCGCATGACCGCCGACGCCGTACCGGCCCGCATCGGTGGTACGGCCGAGCCGGCCGGGCTGAGCCGGCTGGCCGTCGCCACCCTCGACGCGAACTGGGAGCACGACCACACGGTGCCGTCGCGCACGCTCTACCCGCACCAGTGGAGCTGGGACTCGGCGTTCATCGCGATCGGGCTGGCCCACGTCCGGCCCGGGCGGGCCTGGCGGGAGCTGGCGAGTCTGTTCCGGGCGCAGTGGGCCGACGGACGGGTGCCACACATCGTGTTCAACCCGGCGCTGCGGGTCGGCGCGTACTTCCCCGGCCCGCAGCTGTGGCGCTCGGCCGACGTGCCGGGCGCCCCGGGGGTCGACACCTCCGGCCTCGTCCAGCCGCCGGTGCACGCTCTCGCCGCGCTGCTGGCCTATCGGCGGGCGCCCGACCAGAGTGGCCTGGCCGCCCTGCGCCGGCTCTACCCGGCGCTGGTCGCCCAGCAGCGCTATCTGTCCGAGCGTCGGGATGTGGCCGGCGGCGGGCTGGTGTGCGTCGTGCACCCCTGGGAGTCCGGTCTGGACAACAGCCCCGCCTGGGACGAGCCGATGGCCGCGGTCGACGCCGAGGCGGCCGTCATGCGCGCGTACCGCCGGCACGACACCGCGCACGCCGACGCCGCGCACCGCCCCACGGACCTGGACTACGCGCGCTACCTGGCGATCGTCGCGGCCTACCGCGACCACGGCTACGCCGACCGAGACCTGGCCGACGGCCATCCGTTCCTGGTGGAGTGCCCGCTGTTCAACGCCGCGTTCGGCTCCGCCGAGCACGCGCTTGCCGACATCGCCACGCTGATCGGCGTCGACCCGGGCCCACACCGGGTCCGCGCGGACCGTGTCACCGAGGCGTTGGTACGACGGCTGTACGACCCGGTCACCGGCACGTTCCAACCCCGCGACCTGCGCACCGGCCGGCTCGTCGGCGCGCGTACCGTTCTCGGGCTCGCGCCGCTGCTGCTGCCCAACCTGCCTGCCCGGCAGGTCGACGCGCTCGTCGCCGAGGCGACGTCGGCACGCTTCGGGGTGGCCGAGCGGATGGAGCGGCCGCTGCCCAGCCACGACCGCACCGCGCCCGACTTCGAGCCGCTGCGCTACTGGCGGGGGCCGAGCTGGCTGAACATCGGCTGGCTGGTGCGGCGCGGGCTGACCACCCACGGTCACCCGGAGCTGGCCGCCGGCCTACGCCGTTCGATGATCGATCTGGTGGCCGGCGCGGGCTGCCACGAGTACTTCCACCCCGACACGGGGGCCGGGCTGGGCTCACCGTCGTTCGGTTGGACCGCCGCGCTCCTGCTCGACCTCCTCGCCGCGTGAATGTTCTCGCCGGCGTGAGGTGGTAACGTGCGCGCTCCCAGCGGGGCGGGAGGCGGCGTGCGCGAGATCGACAAGGTGGCGTGGATCCTGATCGAGGACGCCCGGGTGCTGAGCACCCGGTCGCAGGGCAAGGACGTGTGGTACCTGCCCGGCGGCAAGCGCGAGCCCGGGGAGAGCGACCTGGAGACCCTGCGCCGGGAGATCGGTGAGGAGTTGAGCGTCGAGGTGGAGGTGCGCGGGGCGACGCACCTGGGCACGTTCACCGCGCAGGCGCACGGGCACGCGGCCGGCGTCGCGGTGCGCATGATCTGCTACCAGGCCGGATATCGGGGACGGTTGCAGCCGGCCAGCGAGATCGCCGAGATGGCCTGGCTCGGGTACGCCGACCGGCACCTCACCTCCCCGGTCGACCAGCTCATCTTCGACCACCTGTTGGCCGCCGACCTGCTGCGCTGACTGGCCCGCTTCCGGCGCTGTTTGCTCCCGTCGGGCGCGGGTAACCGCCCGGGCGTGACCGACAGCGCGGGCGGCGACGGGTTTGGGCACTTCATCGACGCGGTGTCCCGGCGCTCCGGCCTACCGACCGGGCAGGCTGCCGCTCTCGCCCGCGCGGTGCTCACCACGATGGCGGAACGCGTCACCGGTGCCGCGCCCGACCCCGCCGGGCACCTCCCCGACCAGGTCGACGGCTACCTGTACGACTTCGCGCCGGACGCCCACCCGACCGACCCGGTCCCGGCCGTCACGACCGGCGGTGACGTGCTCGACACCGGTGTGGGCCTCGACGTCAGTGGGCCGGCCACGCCGCCACCCATGGACGCCGGTCCGGTGGACTTCCTGCGCCGGGTGAGCCAGCGTGCCGGAGTCGACGCGGCCACGGCACGGTTGGGCACGGGCGCCGTCTTCGCGACCCTGCGCGAGGCGGTGACCGTACGGGAGTTCCACGAGATGGTGGCCCGACTGCCCCGCGACGGGAGCGAGCCCGATCCCGTCTGGCCGACGAGCGATTGGTGATATCCGGTGCGGATCGACGGCGTCACCTCTCGGCGTCGGGCAGCTCCTCGGGCTCGGTGACCCAGGCCGAGAAGACCGGCACCCCGTGCCAGGGCCCGGTGCTCCCGTCCGCCCTGCTGTCGGTGGCGACGGCCACCACGGCGTACGGGTGGCCGAAGCGAAGCTCGGCAGTGCGGGCGACCCCCTCCGGTGGCAGGCTGACCGTGCCGAACATCCCGGTCACCGCCGCCGCCTCGAACCCGTACCGGCCGTACCGGGCCATCGCCACCTGACCCGCCTCGAAACCCTGGACCGGTTGGCCGAGTGCCCGAGCCAGTGTGACGACCGCGGCCTCGAAGCCCAACGTCTCGGCCGTGAGATCGTGCTCGCTCCGCGCCGACCAGCAGGGGAGTACCGCCTGATGCCGCTCCTCGCGGCCATCGCGCGCACGGGTCCGTACCGGCTCCTCGCGCAGCGTCCACAGCGGGGTCTCGCCGAGGGGCAGGTCGAACAGTGACCGCTGGCCCGCCGGTTGCGCGCCGTCGGCCGCGCCGGCGCTGAGACGGTACGCGGCGGCGAGCACATCGCTCGCCGGCACGTCCGGCGCGGCGGCCACCGAGAGGACCACCAGCCCCGCGCCCTCGCTCGCTTGGGCGCGGGCGGCGTGCACGATCACGTCACCCGCCCGTTCGGTCGCGACGATGGCGCTCCGGTGCCCGTGGCTCGGGCTGCGCAACGCCTGACGGAGATCGCCGGCCCAGGCGCTACCGGGACCGAGCGCGCGGGCGTCGGTGACGTCGAACGGCTCGGCCCACGAGATCCGGGTGGCCAGCGCGCTGGCTAGGGCGAACACCACGTCCGGGCGGACCTTCAGGGGGAACGTCTCGATCAGGCCGTCGGTGTTCTCGCGCGCCCAGGCGTCCAACCCGGCCTGGTCGGGGAGCGCCCCGACCTCGGTCGTCGCCGGGAGCGTGGCCCGCCATCCGGCCGACTCGTCGACTCCTCGAACCGCTCGGAGCCACAGCGCCGTGGCGGACGCGACCAGCGGGTGCGGCGAATCCAGCAGGACACGCGCCACGTCGGCCGCGCTGGCCAGGTCGGTGCCCAGGGCCGCCACCAGCCCCTCGCCCGTCGCGTACCGGGCCGCCGCGTCTGACCCGGTCACCGCTTCCGGCCCGCTCGCCGCGTCCGCGTCGGCCGCGTCCGCGTCGGCCGCGTCCGAGTCGGCCGCGTCCGGGCCGGTCGGCTGGGCGGCTTCGGTCGTCGCGGCGCTGACGGCGAGCAGCAGCCAGGCGCCGAGCGGGGAGGCGACGTGGTGCCGATCGCCGATGGTGGCGTGCAGCCGTTCGGCGTACGCGGACAGCGGGCCGTGCAGGTCGGTCGTCATGCCCCCACTCTGCCCGGCGCGACCCGGTCCGGCATCCGCACCGACCCGGTCACGACCACAGCTCGAACGGCTCGTCGATCCGCTCACCGGCAAGGAAGGGCGTGATCAGCCGGGGGAGCTGACCGGGATAGAAGCGTTCGGCGCTGGTCACCACGTCGGCCAGTGGCCACCAGCGGAAGCCGAAGTAGTCCTCCCGCTCGTAGTCGAGCCGGTCGGTCTCGTCCACGTCCGGGCCGGGAACGGCCAGTCGTACGGCGACGATCACCTCGTCCTGGACGTGGCGCAACTGGCGGTGCGGGAAGCTGGCCCGCCGTCGCCAGGTCGGCGCGCCCACCTGGCTGGCGGTGACGATGATGCCGGTCTCCTCGCGTAGCTCGCGCACCGCAGTCTCCCGGTACGTCTCGCCCGGGTCCATGCCGCCGCCGGGCAGCTCCCACCAGGTGCCGAGCCGAGGGTGGTCCGGGTCGCGGGTGTGGAACAGCAGCACCCGGTCGGAGTCGTCGATGACGACCACGCGCACCGCGCGCCGTTCGAGGATCGGCAGGTCGTCGGGCAGTTGGTCCATCGGCTCAGTCTGCCGCAGCGCTCCGGCTCCGGGGGTCCGCGCGGGGGCCGGTAGGCTGCCCGCCGTGGCTGGTCTGTTGAGGAACGTGGCGCAACGCATCTCCCGGGTGGGCGCGGCGATTCCGTCGCCCCGGCGTAGTGGGCCGTCTCCGGCGCGGGTGGCCCGCCCCCGCCAGGTGAACGCGTTGCAGCGGCGCGAGCTGAGCTACGCGCCGGAGGTCGACGGCCAGGCCGACCCGGGTGAGATCGTCTGGACGTGGGTGCCGTACGAGGACGACCCCCGCCAGGGCAAGGACCGCCCGGTGCTGGTGGTGGGGCGGCACAGCCGGACGCTGTTCGGGCTGATGCTGTCCAGTCAGAGCGAGCGGGACGGGCAGCGGCACTGGTTCGCGCTCGGCCCCGGCGAGTGGGACCGGGACAAGCGGCCGAGCTGGGTCCGGCTGGACCGGGTGCTCACCATGCGCGAGGACAGCATCCGCCGCGAGGGCGCCGTGCTGGATCGGCCCCGGTTCGACCGGGTCGGGCAGGCGCTGCGCGCCGGCTACGGCTGGCGCTGACCGTACCCTCGGCGGCCGGACGGACCATCAGGCCGGCTCGCGGCTCGGGCCGACCGCGGCGCCCTGCGCCTCCGGCGGCGGGTACGGCTGCTCGGCGAGCAGCCGGGCGAGATGAGCGCTGTTGAGCGCGAGGGCCTTTGTGGTACGACCGGTGGTGTCCGGCTTGGGACCGACGTCGCGGTAGTCCACCGTGTGCAGCGCCTCGCCGACCCAGTAGGTCGCGCCGGCCGCGGCCACGGTGAAGCCCACCTCGTTGAGCGCTCCCTGGACCTCGGCGATGGTGTGGTGCGCGCCGTCCTCGTTGCCCACGACCGCGACGCCGGCCACCTTGCCGTAGGTGAGCAGCCGTCCCTCGTCGTCGGTCTCGGACAGCTCGGCGTCGAGGCGTTCGAGGACCATCTTGGTGACGCTCGCGGGCTGGCCGAGCCAGATCGGGGTGGCGATGATGAGGATCTGGGCGGCGAGGAGCTTGGCGCGGATGGCGGGCCAACCGTCGCCGTTGCCCTCGTCGGTCGACACCCCGAAGCGCACGTCGTGGTCGACCACCCGGACGATCTCGCCGTCCACGCCCTGACGGGACAGTTCGGCCAGCACCTCCCGGCCCAGTTGCTCGGAGCTGGAGGGGGCCGGCGACGGCTTGAGGGTGCAGTTGAGTACCAGGGCGCGGACGCTCACCACGAGGGGTTCCTCTCGTCGGTCGTATCGGGCTGTTCTCCCCGTACCCGTGTGTCGGGCCGAATCACGGTCTTGTTTCGGTGAAACCGTTGACGGGCGGCGGTCGAGCTGTAGATTCAACCCGACGGTTAATTAGCTAGGTGGTTGAAAGCGACATGACAGCGGACCCGGTCAGCGCCGTGTTCGGCGCGCTCGCCGACCCGACCCGCCGCGCCATCCTGGCCCGGCTCGCCACCGGTGAGGCGACGGTCAACGAACTGGCCTCGCCGTTCCCGATCAGCGTCCAGGCCATCTCCAAGCACCTGGGCGTGCTGGAGCGCGCCGGGCTGATCGTGCGGACCCGCGACGCCCAGTGGCGGCGGTGCCGCCTCGACCCGACGCCGCTGCGCACCGTCGCCGAGTGGGTCGACCAGTACCGCCGGCTCTGGGCCGAACGCTACGACGCCCTCGACGACTATCTACACGACCTGAAGGAGACCAGCCATGACCGAGACCCGTGACCTGACGGTCGACGTGTCCTCCGAGCGGGACATCACGATGGTCCGTTCGTTCGACGCCCCGCGAGACCTCGTCTTCGCCGCGCACACCCAGGCCGAGCACCTCAAGCAATGGTGGTGCCGGGGCAATCCGGCGGATGTCGAGATCGACTTCCGCGAGGGTGGCCGCTATCGCATCGTCGAGCACGCTCCGGACGGCAACGACTACGCCTTCCGGGGTGAGTTCCGGCAGATCGCCGCGCCGGAGCGGATCGTGCAGACCTTCGAGTTCGAGGGCATGCCCGGCCAGGTGGCGGTGGAGACGCTCGTCTTCACCGAGCAGGACGGCGGCACGCTGCTCACCAGCACCACTCGCTTCGACACCGCCGCCCAGCGCGACGGCATGGTCGAGACCGGCATGGCGCAGGGCACCGCCGAGTCGTACGCGGCCCTCGACCGGCACCTGTCCACCCTGCACTGACGGACCGGACCACGTTGATCAAGAGGTTCGCGTCAGAATATGAGCCGATCGTGACGCGAACCTCTTGATCGACACGGGTGGGGTGTGGGGTGCGGGGTGCGGGGGTTGTGGGGTGGGTTGAGGAGGCGTTCGGGCTTCGGTTGTCCACTATGGACGAGATTCCGTATGGGGCTGATCCGCGGGCTCGGCTCTGGCGGGGTGGGACGGACGACGGTGGGCGGTACGCCGTCAAGGTCAGTGGTGGCGGTACGCCGGCCGGCCTGATCGTGGCCGCGCACCTGGCCGAGCGGGGCGTGCCGGGTGTCGCGGCGCCGGTCCGCACCCGTGCCGGGCGGCTGTACGCCGAGCGCGACGGGGTACGCCTCTCCGTGGTCCCGTGGGTGTCCGACCTGCGGGCGCTGGACGGCCCGATGAGCGAGGCGCACTGGCGTGCCTACGGGGAACTGCTGGCCGCCGTGCACGCGGTCCCGGTGACCGGTGAACTGGAACGGCTGCTGCCGGGCGGCGGTGACGCGTACCCCTCGATTCTGGCCGCGACCCGGGACGTGGCCGGACGGCTTCGTGACCAGGCCGACTCGGGCGATCCGCTGGTCGCCGACCTGGCCGCGACCTGGGCGGCGGACGCCGACCGGGTGTCCACGCTGCTCGCTGGGGTCGAACGGCTCGCCGGCCGACGTGCGGGGCCGACGGTGGTCTGCCACGGCGATCCGCACCTGGGCAACCTGCTGCTCGGCCCGGACGGCCAGGTCTGGTTGATCGACTGGGACGACGCGGTGCTCGCCCCGCGCGAGTGTGACCTGATGTTCGTCGTGGGCGGGGTGCTCGCCTTCGCGCCGATCACCCCCGGGCAGGAGAGGGCCGTGCTCGCCGGGTACGGCGCGGTCGACGTCGACGCGGCGCGGCTGGCCTGGTTCCTCGCGGTACGCGCGCTCGACGACCTCAGCGACTGGACCCGTCAGGCGTTGGACCCCTGCGGCAGCCCCGACGATCGCGCGACGGCCGCCCGGATCGTCCGTGGGCTGGTGTCGCCGGTCGGCCTGGTCACCCTCGCCGACGTGGCACTGCGTGACCTCGACGAACGGCGCTGAGAGGCCCGGAAACGCGAAACGGCAGGGAGATCAAGCTCCCTGCCACCTCTAACGTATATCGCACCCGGGGTCTTGCGGCAAGACCCCCGTCGTGCCGCAGAATCGTCACCCGAAGCCCAAACCTGGGAAAATCGGGGGAATCGTGATCGATGTCATTATTGCCGGCGGCGGACCGACCGGTCTGATGCTCGCCAGTGAGTTGCGACTGCACGACGTACGCGTGGTCGTGCTGGAGAGGGATGCCGAGCCGACCCGCTTCGTCCGTTCACTCGGCCTGCACGCGCGCAGCATCGAGATCATGGACCAGCGCGGACTGCTGGAGCGCTTCCTCGCCCTGGGTACGCGGCATCCGCTCGGGGGCTACTTCGCGGCGATCCCCAAGCCGCCGCCGGGCGGCCTCGACAGTGCCCACGCGTACGTGCTCGGTATCCCGCAGACCACCACGGACCGCCTCCTGGCGGAACACGCCGTGGAGGTCGGCGTCCAATTCCGGCGCGGCTGTGAGGTCGTCGGGCTGAGCCAGGACGACGACGCGGTGACGGTGGAACTGGCCGACGGCACGCGGCTGACGTCGCGGTTTCTCGTCGGCTGCGACGGCGGTCGGAGCACCGTCCGTCGGCTCCTCGGCGTCGACTTCCCGGGTGAACCCAGCCGGGTCGACTCGCTGCTGGGCGAGATGGAGGTGGGGGTACCCCCGCAGACGGTGGCGGACGTGGTCGCCGAGGTGCGCAGGACCCACCTCCGCTTCGGTCTCGGGCCACTCGGGGACGGTGTGTACCGGGTCCTCGTGCCCGCCGACACAGTGGCCGAGGACCGCGACATCCCGCCGACGATCGAGGATTTCCAACAGCAACTGCGGGCGTACGCGGGCACCGACTTCGGCGTGCACTCGCCGCGCTGGCTGTCCCGCTTCGGCGACGCCACCCGGTTGGCCGAGCGGTACCGGGTCGGCCGGGTGCTGCTGGCCGGCGACGCCGCGCACATCCACCCACCGACCGGCGGGCAGGGCCTCAACCTCGGCATCCAGGACGCGGTCAACCTCGGTTGGAAACTGGCTGCCGAGGTCGCCGGCTGGGCGCCCGACGGGCTGCTGGACAGCTACCACACCGAGCGGCACCCGGTGGCCGCGGACGTCCTCGTCAACACCCGTGCGCAGATGTTCCTGCTGTCACCGGACCCGGGGCCGCAGGCGGTACGCCACCTGTTGTCGGAGCTGATGGACTTCGAGGACGTGAACCGGTACCTGATCGAGAAGGTCACCGCGATCGGCGTCCGCTACGACTTCGGCACGGTTCACGAGCTGCTCGGGCGGCACCTGCGGGACGTCCGGCTGACCCGGGGACGGCTCTACGAACTGATGCGGGCCGGCCGCGGGCTGCTGCTGGACGCGACCGGTCGCCTCTCGGTCGCCGGGTGGGCGGACCGGGTCGACCACGTCGTCGACGTCGGTGACGGGTTCGACGTACCCGGTGTGCTGCTGCGTCCGGACGGCCACGTGGCGTGGGTCGGTGACGATCAGAGCGACCTGGTGGGCCAGCTGCGCCGGTGGTTCGGCGCGAGCCGCTAGTCCCGAAAGAGGGAGCTGTCGACGAGTTGTCGCGGCGCCCGCGGGCCGGAGAGGCTCTTCGCCTGGTACATGGCCGCGTCGGCGCGGCTGAGCGCGTCGGTGAGTTGGGCCGGACAGGTCACCGGGGCGAGCCCCACCGACGCGGTGACCCGGACACTGCACCCGGTCAGCCGGATCGGCGCGGCGACGGTCTCGCTGAGGCGTCGGGTGGCGTGCTCGATCCAGCGTCGGTCGACGGTCGGACTGGCGAGCAGCCCCGCGAACTCGTCGCCGCCGAGGCGGGCGACGAGGTTGTCGCCCGCGAACCCGGCCAGTCGTTCCGCGACGCTGATCAGCACCTGGTCGCCGGCGGCGTGCCCGTACCGGTCGTTGATCTGCTTGAAGTCGTCGAGGTCGAGCACGATGGCGATCAGCGGCTGGCCGTCGGCGTTGGTGAGCAGGGCGGCCGCGAGACGGTAGAAGGCGCGGCGGTTGGGCAGCCCGGTGAGCGGGTCGTGACTGGCGGCGTGGCGTTCGGCGGCCAGCTCGGCCTGGAGGTGCTCGATCTCGGCCTCGGCGCGTACGGCGCGGCGACGCAGTTGCCAGGAGGAGAGCAGGGCACCCGCGGCACAGACGCCGGAGGCAACGCTCATCGGATCCGGCAGGAGACCTCCCATCGCCGCGACCGCCTCCCGCCTTCGGTCTGCGCGGCGCGCCTGCCGCGTCGGGGTCAGTTTTCCCTGGTCATCACCCCGCTCGGGGTAACGCAAAGTGAACGGATAAGCACCGATCACGTGCGTTATCATGCTCGCCATCCGGTGCAGATGCAATAGCAGATGCACGTGCATAACGGCCCGACCCCGATACCGCACCCTCGCCGCGTCACCGCTCCTCCCACGGGCACCGGCGGACTCGTGAGCAGAAAGACGCCTCTCATGCAGCAGCCACCCAATGGCGTTCCGATCCCTCAGTTGCCCCATTTGACCTGGCAGAAGAGTCGCCGTAGCAACCCGAGCGGCAACTGCGTCGAACTCGCCGAACTGCCCGGAGGGGCCGGCATCGCCGTCCGCAACTCGCGTCACCCGGAAGGGCCGGCGCTGATCTACACAGTGGACGAGATCGCCGCCTTCGTGCTCGGCGCCCGCGACGGGGACTTCGACCATCTGATCAACTGACCGGCCGCGCGGGGCGGTCCCAGCGATGGGACTGAATCGCCGGTCCGGAGGAGTTCACCTCACTGTCGGTCCATGGCATGCTTACACGTCGGTCGGGCTCGGTGCCCGACCACGTGGTCGGTATCCGGAGGTCCGCACGTGACGATGGTTCCCGCCGAGGGCGGCCCGACAACCGGGCCGACCGTGCTGCGCATGCTGCTCGGCGCCCAGCTTCGTCGGCTGCGGGAGTCCAGCGGGGTGACCCGGGAGGGCGCCGGGTGGGAGATCCGCTCCTCCGAGTCGAAGATCAGCCGGATGGAGCTGGGCCGGGTCGGCTTCAAGGAACGTGACGTCTCCGACCTGCTCACCCTCTACGGCGTCAGCGACGAGGGGGAGCGCGAGGCGCTACTCAAGCTCGCGCGGGACGCCAACAGTCCTGGTTGGTGGCACCGTTACGGCGACGTACTGCCCAGTTGGTTCCAGTCCTACCTGGGCCTGGAGGCGGCGGCGGCGCTGATCCGCAGCTACGAGGTGCAGTTCGTGCCCGGCCTGTTGCAGACCCGGGAGTACGCCCGGGCGGTCGTGTTGCTCGGGCACGGCGGCGCCGGCGTCGCCGAGATCGACCGCCGGGTGGATCTGCGCATGCAGCGTCAGCAACTGCTGCTCCGGGACAAGCCGCCGCTGCTCTGGGCCGTGGTGGACGAGGCGGCGCTGCGCCGCCCGATCGGCGGTCCCGAGGTGATGCGGGGCCAGCTCACCGCGCTCATCGAGGCGACCAAGTCGCCCACCGTCCGACTTCAGGTCATCCCCTTCGCCGCAGGTGGTCACGCGGCGGCCGGTGGCGCCTTCACCATCCTGCGCTTCGGTGACCAGGAGCTGCCCGACATCGTCTACATCGAACAGTTGACCAGCGCCCTCTACCTGGACAAGCGCGACGACCTCGACTACTACGCCGTGGCCATGGAACGGCTCTGCGTCGAGGCGGAGCCGCCGGAGCGTACGCCGGAGATCCTGGGCCGGTTGCTGGAGGAGACCTACCCGCAGTGACGGTGCCCTGAGGCGCGCGCGGGTTCGTTCGCATTGACCGCTGCTGACGTGTCGGGCTAGTCTCTGTATCGATCCAGTCTGAATCGATACAGAGGGGCGTCGAGTGAAGCCGACACTGCAAGCCGTGGCGGACGCCGTCGGTGTCTCCCGCAGCACCGTGTCCAATGCCTACAGTCGCCCCGACCAGCTCTCCTCGGCCCTGCGCGAGCGGATCCTCGCCGCCGCGCGCCAGCTCGGCTACCCGGGACCCAACCCGACCGCCCGCTCCCTGCGCCGCGGCTTCGTCGGCTCGATCGGCGTGCTGTTCACGTCGCAGCTGTCGTACGCCTTCACCGACCCCTTCGCCGTCCGCTTCCTCGCCGGGGTGGGCGCCGCGACCGAGCGACACGGCACCAGCATGCTGCTCGTTCCCCTGCCGCAGGCGCAGGCCGACGCCCGGCGGGCCGTGGAGAACGCCGCCGTGGACGGCTTCTGCGTGTACTGCGTGGCCGACGAGGAGTGGGCGCTGGACGTCATCCGGGCGCGCGGCCTGCCGTACGTCAGCACGGCCGTACCCGAGGACGCCGCCGCCGACAAGCGGTTCGTCGGCATCGACGAGCGGGCCGCCGCGCGCAGCGTCGCCGCGCACGTGGCCGGTCTCGGCCACCGGCGGGTCGCCCTGCTCGTGGATTCCGTCCTGCCCGACGCGCCCGCCGGTCCGGTGACCCTGGCCGGGTTCGAGCACGCCCGGCACCCGACGACCCGTGGCCGGCTCGCCGGATTCGCCGACGCGTTCGCCGAGGTCGGCGTCGCCTGGTCGGAGCTGACACTGCTCAACGCCCCCGGCAACAGTGGCCACGCCGCGTCGGCCGCCGTCGCCGGGCTGTTCGACCGGTCCGAGCCGCCCACCGCCGTGCTGGCCGGCACCGACGTGCTCGCCCTCGGCGTGCTCGACGCCCTGGCCCGGCGACCGAACGGCACCCACCCGCCGGTCTCGGTGACCGGGTTCGACGACGTGCCCGAGGCGGCGGCGGCCGGCCTCACCACCGTCCGGCAGCCGGCGCAGGAGAAGGGCCGGATCGCCGCCGAACTGCTGCTCGACCCGCCCTCGGACGCTGCCGCAGGTCACGTGCTGCTACCCACCGAACTCGTCGTCCGGGCCTCCACCGGACCTCACGTCAGGAGTTGACCATGGAATTTCCGACCGGATACGTCACTGCCCTGGACGCGATGAACCGCCACGTCTCCTCGGCCCGACCGGACGCCCCGGTCGTCGTCGAGCGCGCCCGCCGGCCGCTGCTCGCCCCGACCCGGCAGTTGACCGCCGTCGCCCTGCGCCGGCTCGCCGACCGGATCCAGCCCCGACCGGTGCCCCGCTGCTCCTGAACACCCGCCTATTCCGGCACTCCGAGGACGAACAGTGCCGGTCCGGACACGTAGGGTGGTCGATCGCGCACTCGCCGGGCAGACTGGTCTGGCCATGTCACCCTTCACCCCCACCCTCCGCCTCCACGACCGCTACGTGCTGCACGAGCGGATCGGTCTCGGCGGCATGTCCGAGGTGTGGCGGGCCGACGACGACGTGCTCGGCCGGCCGGTGGCGATCAAGGTACTCGCCGGCCAGCTCGCCGCCGACCCGCACCTGCGGGCCACCATCCAGCGCGAGGCCCGCGCGGCCGCCCGGCTGACCCACCCGCACGTCACCCAGGTGTACGACTACGCCGAGGCGACCCTGGCCGATGGTGTCGTCGTCCCGTACCTCGTGATGGAGCTGGTCGAGGGCCACAACCTGGCCGACCGGCTGCGCTCCGGCCCGCTGCCCTGGCCCGAGGCGGTCCGGGTGGCCGGGCACATCGCCGCCGCGCTGGCCGCCGCGCACCGCATCGGGGTCGTGCACCGCGACGTGAAGCCGGGCAACGTGATGCTCACCGACACCGGGGCCAAGGTGCTCGACTTCGGCATCGCCGCGCTCGGTGGGCTCGACAGCCAGTCCGGCGAGCCGGTGATGGGAACACCCGCGTACTTCGCCCCGGAACGCCTCGCCGCCGGCCCACCCGACCCGGCCAGCGACGTGTACGCCCTCGGGGCGCTGCTCTACCGCATGCTCACCGGCGAGGCTCCGCTGCCCGTGCAGACCTGGGAGGACGCGATCGAGGTGCACCGGCGGGGCACGCCGGTGCCGCCGCTGCGAGTGCCCGGCCTACCCGCCGACATCGCCGAGCTGACCCTCGCCTGCCTCGCCGCCGACCCGGCCCGTCGGCCCAGCGCCGCACAGCTCGCCCGCCGGTTCGGCGCCGGCCAGCCGGTCGAGCCCCCACCGAGCTGCTCCGGATCGTCCCGGCCGCCCACCCGCCCACCCTGATCGACCGCTCGGCCGTGATCGACCGCTCGGCCGCCCGGCCCGCGCCGGTCGTGTCCGCGCCGGTTCGACGCCGTCCGCGCCGGCCCCTGGCGCTCGCCCTCGCGGCCGGTCTCGCCGTGCTTGTCGGCGTCGGCGCGCTGCTCACCCAGGGTTTCGGCGCACCCGACACGTCCGGCCCCGGGCCGGTGGCCGCCCCGTCGTCGCCCTCCACCACGGCGCCCTCGCCCCGGACGCCGTCGCAGTCGCCGAAGCCGGCGACGTCGACCTCCCCGTCGCCCCGCCCCAGCAGCGCCGTGCCGTCGGCCGTCGGGCAGGGGTTGCCGGTCAGCTTCCGCCAGGTCAGCGACGAGTTCGACCAGGTGCTCGCCGCGGCGGTGGCCCGTGGCGACGTCGACCGCAGAACCGCCGAGGAGCTGCGCGACGACCTCGCCGACGTGAACCGACGGACCCGGGACCGCGAGCGGCGCATCGCCGACCTGCGGGACACCATCGGCGAGCTGGTGGACCGTGGCCGGTTGCCCCGGCAGACCGCCGTCCAGCTCGACGCGTTGCTGGCCCAGACCCGTGAGCTACCCACCGATCGCGCCAACGACTGAGTAGTCTCACCGGCATGACGACGACGCAGACACACCGCCTCGCCGTACCCGGTGCTGACCTGGTCTACGACGTCCGAGGTCCACTGCCTCCGACCGGCGTGCGTCGCGCGTTGCTTCTGATCGGCCAGCCGATGACGGCGGAGGGTTTCGGCGCGCTCGCCCCGCACCTCACGGACCGGACCGTCATCACGTACGACCCGCGCGGTCTCGGCCGCAGTACCCGGAGCGACGGTCGGTCCGACCAGACGCCACAGCAGCAGGCGGCCGATCTGCACCTGCTCGTCGAGGCCCTCGGCGCCGGGCCGGTGGACGTGTTCGCCAGCAGCGGCGGCGCGGTGACCGCGCTCGAACTCGTCGCGACCCACCCCGGCGACGTCGGCACGCTGGTGGCGCACGAGCCGCCGATCAACGCGGTGCTTCCGGACGCCGCCGCAGCCGAGCGCGCTCGGAACGCGTTCTACGAGGCGTACCGCGCCAAGGGGTTCGGCGCCGGCATGGCCGCCTTCACCGCGATGACGTCGTGGCAGGGCGAGTTCACCGACGCCTACTTCGCCCAGCTCGCGCCGGACCCGGCGATGTTCGGCCTGCCGACCGAGGACGACGGCAGCCGCGACGATCCGTTGCTGTCCAACAGCTCATGGGCGATCACCGACTACCGCCCCGACGCGGGCGTCCTCACGGCGGCGTCGACTCGGATCGTGGTCGCGGTCGGCGCGGAGTCGGCCGGTACCTACACCGCACGCACGGCCCTCGGCACGGCGGCGCTGCTCGGCCAGGAGGCCGTGGTGTTCCCGAGTCACCACGGCGGCTTCCTCGGCGGCGAGCACGGATACGCGGGCAAGCCGGAGGAGTTCGCCGCGCGGCTGCGCGAGGTCCTGGACGCCGACTGACGCCGTCGTCGATCCGGACGGCTGATCCATCCGCCGGCGTCGCTGGCATGATGGGCCGATGCGAACACGGCTGATCTTCGTGCGTCACGGTGAGTCGGTCCACCAGGTCGACGGGATCGTGGGCGGACCGCACGGGTGCCGAGGGTTGACGTCGCTCGGCCACGACCAGGCCCACCGGCTGGCCCAGCGGCTCGTCGACGACTACGCCGTCGAGGGGTCGGTGGCGGTGTACTCGTCGGTGCTGCGTCGCGCCGTCGAAACCGCGCAGCCCATCGCCGCGGCGCTCGGCGTCCGGCCGCTGGCCGACTGCGGCCTCTGCACCTGGCACACCCCGCCGTACGCCGACGGGCTGCCGGTCACCCGCTTCCGCACCGAGCACGCGGTAGCCGGTGGGGGAGTGTTCCGCCCGTTCGAGGACGGCAACGAGAGCTGGGCCGAGTTGGTCGTCCGCGTCAGCCGCGCCGTCATGGAGATCGCGCACCGGCACCGGGGCGGCACCGTGGTCCTGGTCGGCCACAGCGAGACCGTGGAGGGCGCCTTCCACGCGCTCGCCGCGCAGCCGATCTTCCGGGCGTTCGACCTGGAGGTGCCCCCGGCGTCGATCAGCGAGTGGGTCACCGACCACGACACCGGCGGCTGGCCGCCGGCCCGCTGGACCCTGCGCCGCTTCGGCGACACCGTCCAGGGTCGGCTGGCGCTCTGATCCGTCGACGCCCGCCGGGCCGGGGCGTCAGTCGCGCAGGATCTGCTCGCGCAGGATCTCCGCGTGCCCGCAGTGCTGCGCCAACTCGCGCAGGACGTGCAGGTACATCCAGCGCAGTGGCAGCGGGCCGCGTCGGTTGCCGTGCAGCACGTCGTCCAGACCCAGCGACGCCGTCGCGCGGCGGGACGCCTCGCACGCTTCGCGGTGGGCCTGCTGGATGCTGGCGATGGTGTCGCCGTCGTCGAGGATGAACGACTCGTCCGGCGTCGCCGGGATGCCGATCTCGGCACGCGACCGGCACGTGATCGCCTCGTCGAACCAGACCTTCTCCACGAAGGCCGCGTGCTTCACCAGACCCAGCAGTGTCGTCCGCGACGGCACCAGCGAGCGTCGTGCCTGCTCCTCGGTCAGCCCGTCCAGGGCCTCGTTGAGCGCGCGGCGATGCTCGTCGATGAAGGCCTCGATCTGCGTCTGGGCTGGCTGGTCGACGACGTCGTCGGCGAAGGTGGGCGGGAAAACGGTCATGGACCGAAGCATGTCAAGGGCGTCGCCCGGGATCAACCAAGGCACGGCTCACCCGCCGAACGAGACGAGTGCGCCGCGTTCGTCGAAGACCGCCGTACCCGCCCAGGCGATCTCCCACCGGTTGCCCTCCGGGTCGGCGATGTATGCCGAGCGGCCACCCCACGAACGGTCGGTCGGCCCCGCCACGACCGACGCCCCCGCCGCGACAGCCGCCTCGAAGGCCGCGTCGACCTCCGCGCGGTCGTCGACGTTGCAGGCCAGCGTCACGCCGGACCAGCCACCGGCGGGATCGGCGACACCCGGCGCCGCCTCGGCCGCCAGCTCGGGCAGCGGGTAGAGGGCGAGCAGAACGCCTCCGAGCAGGAAGGCCGACCAGCCGTCGTCGCTGGCGGGCAGCTCCGGCCAGCCCAGGGACCGGTAGAAGGATCGCAGTCGGCCCAGGTCGCGGGCGCCCAGGGTGACCACGGAAAGTCGAGGAGGAATCGCGCTCATCGCCCGATCCTGCCGCACCCGTACGACAGGAAACGCCGGCGTCCTCAGTGGATCGAGGTCGCCGCCCACTCGCCCGGTGTCGTGCCGACCCGGGTGGCCACGTCACCGTTCGGTGTCCAGATGGCCGAGCGGCCGGCCGCCTCGCGGTAACCGCCGCCGGTCGACCCGGCGAAGCTCGCCATCACCACCCAGACTCGGTGCGTCGTGACGATCCGCTGCGCCCGCTCGTCCGGCACGGCGGCGTCCCGGGCCGACTCCAGCACCCCCGCCGCGTACACGTCGATCCCCAGGGCCGCCGTCGCCCGCGCGTGCGTGGCGACACCGGTGTCCTTACAGACCGCCAGCCCGATCCGCCATCCGTCGACGTCGAGCACGCCCGGTGCGTCGCCCGGCCGGAACCGCTGCGGCTCGACGCCGCCCAGCCACATCTTCCGGTACGCCACCGTCACCCCGTCACCGGTCACCGCCAGCACTCCGATGTGGTCACCGGTCACCGGCGCGCCGGCCAGCGCCACCGTGCCCACCTCGGCGCACGCGTCGACAAGTGGCGTCAACCGCCGGTCGTCGAGCGGCACGATCGGCCCCTGCAACTCGTACCCCGTCAGGGACAGCTCCGGGAAGACCACCACCCGGGCGCGCGCCGCGCGGACCGCGTCGGCGTGCGCCCGCGCGTTCTCCGCGACGTCCAGGGGTACGCACGGCGGCTGCGCCACCGCGAGCCGCAGAGGGGTGCGGTTTTCCGCACCTTGACCGGTGGGGGCGACCCGCGGCGTCGGATGGTCCGCCTCATGGTCGATTCTCAGGATCGGTTCGTAGCGTGGGGACATGATTCGAACGTCGCACGCCGTCCTCGCCACCGGAACCCCCGCCGCCGCGGCCGAACCGCCGCAGGGCGGGATCGTCGGGTACGTCAGCGATCTGGTGGAACGGCTCGGCGGGCCGGGGGCCGGTCTGGCGGTGGCGTTGGAGAACCTGTTTCCGCCGATCCCGAGCGAGGTCATCCTGCCGTTGGCCGGCTTCGTGGCCGCGCAGGGTCGGATCAGCCTGGTCGGCGCGATCTTCTGGACCACCCTGGGTTCGGTGGTCGGCGCGCTGGCGCTCTACCTGATCGGCGCGTCCCTGGGCCGGGACCGGATGCGCGCCATCGTCGCCCGACTGCCCCTGGTGAAGCTCAGCGACGTCGACCGGACCGAGGCGTGGTTCCTGCGGCACGGGGTGAAGGCGGTGTTCTTCGGCCGGATGATCCCGATCTTCCGAAGCCTGATCTCCATCCCGGCCGGGGTGGAGCGGATGCCGGTGCGGACCTTCCTGCTCTACACCACGCTGGGCAGCCTGATCTGGAACAGCGCCTTCGTGCTCGCCGGCTACCTGCTCGGTGACAACTGGCACCTCGTCGAGGGCTACGTCGGCACACTCCAGAACGTGGTGATCATCGCGTGCGTCGCGGCCGTCGCCTGGTTCGTCGGCTCGCGGGTGCTGAAGGCCCGCCGCGCCGACCGGAACCCCGAATCGGACCCGGCTCTCTCTCGCCACGGTGCGCCCCCGGCGGGGACGCCGGATCCCGACGGCCGGGGCACCCTCTACCGGGGCGCCTCCTGGGCCTCGGACGAGCGCTAGCCCGTCGCCTCCGCGAGATGTCTCCGGTGCAGCGGAACGAAGGGGTCGCCAGGTGAGTGGGGAACGGCGGACCGGCCGCTGGTGGGCCCGTGTGCGGCTGCCGGTGGGCGTCGCCGCCGGGAGCGCGACGGCCGTCGTCGAGCTTGGCTTCCTGGCCGTCGCGGCGGTCGCGCTCGCCGCGTCCGCGCTCGTGCCCGGCCGCCGGACCGCGGAGCTGACCAGACGGTACGCGGGACAGCTCGTACACCTGGAACGTCGGCGCCTCGCCGGTCTGCTCGGCGCGAACGAGCCGCCCGCGGCACCCGGAGTGTCCACCCGGCGACAGGTCGGCTACCTGGCCGCCCGGCTGCTGCCCGGCATGCTCGGCCTGCTGGCGTACGCCGTGCTGGGCATCGGGCTGGTGCTCGCGGGGATCGTGCTGCGGGCGGCGGTACGCGGTGAGCTGAGCCTCCTCGACGCGCTGTCCCAGGTCGCCGTGGGGGCCGTGCTGCTCCTGCTCAACGTCCAGGCCCTCGCCAGCATCGCCGCTCTGGACGTCCGGCTGGCCCGGCGGCTGCTGCGCCCCGGCCGTCGGGCGGAGCTGACCCGGCGGGTGCAGGAGCTGACCAGCAGCCGGGCGGCGGTCATCGCAGCGGTCGACGCCGAACGGCAGCGCATCGAACGCGACCTGCACGACGGTCTCCAGCAGCGGCTGGTCGCCCTCGGCATGCTGCTCGGGAGGGCCCGCCGCGCCCGGGACGCCGACCGCGCCCGCGCTCTGGTCGCCCAGGCACACGAGGACGTGCAGCGGGCCGTCGCGGAGTTGCGGGAGGTGGCGTGGCGGGTCTACCCGTCGGCGCTGGACGCCAGCGATCTGGGTGAGGTGCTGGCCATGGTCGCCCGTGGCTCCGAGGTGCCGGTGCGGATCCGCTGCGACCTGCCGCTTCGCCCGGCACGACAGATCGAGACGGTGCTCTACTTCGTGGCCTGCGAGTCGCTCACCAACGCCGCGAAACACGCCGCCGCTACCCTGGTCACGGTCGAGATCGGGGTACGGGAAGGGTGGATCCGCATGCGGGTGCACGACGACGGCGTCGGCGGTGCGGATCTCACCGGGCGCGGGCTCTCCGGGTTGGCCCGACGGGTCGCCGCGCTGGACGGCCGCCTGGGCGTGACGAGCCCGGCCGGCGGTCCGACCATCGTGCTCGCGGAACTGCCGTGCGCCTAGTTCTCGCCGAAGACTCGACCCTGCTCCGGGAGGGCCTCACCCGGCTGCTGGCGGAGGAGGACCACGAGGTGGCCGCGGCCGTCGGCACCGCCGACGAGCTTGTCGAGGCGGTCGGCCGGTCCCGTCCCGACGTGGTCGTCACCGATGTCCGGATGCCGCCCACCCACACCGACGACGGGTTGCGTGCCGCGTTGGAGATCCGCGAGCGCTGGCCCGACACCGGGGTCCTCGTGCTCTCCCAGTACGTCGAGCGGCGCTACGCCGCCCGGCTGCTCGCGGACCGTCCCGAAGGAGTCGGTTACCTGCTCAAGGACCGGGTCGCCCAGGTGGACGACTTCCTCGACGCCCTCGACCGGGTCGCCGCCCGGGGCACGGCGCTCGACCCGGAGGTGGTCCGTCAGGTGGTGGCCGGTTCGGAGCGACCCGATCCGTTCGGCCGACTCACCCCACGCGAACGGGACGTCCTGCACGAGATGGCCCAGGGGTACACGAACGCCGCTGTCGCCCAGCGGTTGCACGTGTCGCAGAGCGCCGTGGAGAAGCACGTCAACGCCATCTTCGACAAGCTCGGCCTCGCCCACACGACGGGCTACAGCCGCCGTATCCTCGCGGTCCTGCGCTACCTGGGCACGCCCTAGCCGATCGCTCGGGCGGTATGTCCAGTCGTGGGCAGTTATGGGGTGTGACCGGGTGCATCCCCGGGCCGGAATCGTGGCCGGCCCGGGGTCGTTACACACCCTGACGATCGCAGGACCACGGCCACCCCGACCGGGGGAATGGTCGGCCGGACCCGGTCGTTGCAGACCCCCGGAACGAAGACCTTCCCCGATTTGTGCGGCGCCGGACGAGGTGCGCACATCCGCGTCGCCGTTCCCCTGTGGTGACGCGGGTGTTTCCTACCCCCGAAGGAGCTACCCCCATGAACACGATCTTCCGTAAGAGCATGCTGTCCGTTGCCGGTCTCGCGTTCGCCGGTGGTGTCTTCGCCGGCCCGATCGCCCATGTCGCCGCCTCGAGCACCGACGCCCGGCCGGTCGCCGTGGTGCAGGCCGACAAGCCCGACCCGAGCAAGCTGATCCCGCACGGCACTCAGGGCGACCAGTCGCACATCGACCTGAACGACGAGCAGACCGCCAACGCCAAGGCCATCATCGCGGCCACGAAGAAGGCGGGTCTGCCCGAGCGGGCCGCGGTCATCTCGATCGCGACGAGCCTGCAGGAGTCGAAGCTGGAGAACCTGGGTCACCTCGGCGACATGAACGACCACGACTCGTTGGGTCTGTTCCAGCAGCGCCCGTCGAGCGGTTGGGGCACGCCGGAGCAGATCACCGACCCCGAGTACTCCACCACCGCGTTCCTCAAGGGCCTCAAGCAGGTTGACGGCTGGCAGGACATGCCGCTGACCGAGGCCGCGCAGACCGTGCAGGTCTCGGCCTACCCGGACGCGTACGCCCAGTGGGAGCAGCAGGCCGCCGACCTGGTCGGCCAGTACTGGAACAGCTGACCCACCGCACGACCCGACCGATGGCCGGCGCCCCCCGGGGTGCCGGCCATCGGCATCTTCACCCACCCGGCCCTGGCCCGAACGACCTCGCCGGAGCGGGAACACCGGGAGGCGTCGGCTGGTTGTGAACCAGTGTCGGTGTGACTCAGTGTCCCCGGGCCTCACCTACATAGCCCTCGCGGAATACCGTTCGGCTGGAACCGCGTCGCGCCACTCGCCGAGAGGCGACCTGCACACCGACACCGGCGCCGCCCCCGACCACGGTCGGGGGCGGCGCTGCTGTGCCCGCCGGGCACGACGAGCCACCCTCGGTCGCGGCACAATGTGCCGATGGATGCCGCGCAGACCTGGCCGGAGGAGCCCGGTGTGCTCGTACTGCCCAGCGGGGCGCGGGTACGAGGACGCCGTATCGCCGCGACCGCCTCGCCGGCCGACTTCGCCCTGTTGCTGGCGCCCGGTCCGGAACCGACCTGGCCACACCGGCGGATCCGCTGGCCCGACTTCTGGGTACCGGTCGACCGTGCGGACGCGCTCGACGCGCTGCGCGAGGCGCTGCGGAGAGCACGCGACGGCGAACGCGTCGAGGTGGCCTGCCGGGGCGGGATCGGCCGCACCGGCACGGCGCTGGCCGCGCTGGCGATCCTCGACGGACTACCGGCCGAGCGGGCGGTGCCCTGGGTCCGGGCCGGCTACCACCCGAAGGCGGTCGAGACACCCTGGCAGCGGCGGTGGCTACGCACCATCGCCTGAGCACCGCACCGCCGACCCGCCAACCGCCCCCGCCGGGCGATCTTGTTGACTAGGGTCGGGCACATGAGAGCTGCTGCGCTGCTGGCGGTCACGGCGTCCGCCGTCCTGCTCGCTCCCGCGCCGGCTGTCGGCACGGCGGCTGCGGCCACGCGTACCGCTGCCGCCCCGTCGGCCGTGCGGTGTCCGCGGGCGTCGGCGCCGACGGTGTCCCGGCCGCCGCGCCCGTCGCCCCCGCCCGCCGTGCCCGAGGCTCGGGTGGTCGGCGGCGTCGCACTGGCGACCAGCGGCCTGGTCGTGCCGGCCGGCGTGGACGCGCCACCGGCGATCACCGCCACGTCGTGGCTGGTCGCGGACCTCGACTCCGGCCAGGTGCTCGGCGGCTGCGGCCCGCACGAGTACGGCACCCCGGCCAGCGTCCAGAAGCTGTTGCTGGCGGCCACGATGATGCCCCGACTCGACCCCGCCCAGACGGTGACCGTCACCGCGGCGGACATGAACATCGAGCCCGGCTCGTCCGCCGTCGGCCTGGTCGAGGGCGGCCGCTACACGATCGAGACGATCTGGCTGGGGCTGCTGCTGAACTCCGGCAACGAGGCGGCGAACGCGCTGGCCCGCCTCGGCGGCGGCCCGGACGGCGCGGCCGGGGGAGTGCGCGCCATGAACGAGCAGGCGCACCACCTCGGCGCGCTCCAGACACACGCTGTCACCCCGTCCGGTCTGGACGGCAAGGGCCAGTTCACCAGCGCGTACGACCTGGCGCTGATCGCCCGGGCCTGCTTCGCGCAGCCGACGTTCCGCCGGTACGCGCTCACCGACCTGGCGACGATCCCCGCGCAGCCGGCACAGCGGACGAAGGGCTTCCAGATCCAGAACGAGAACCAGCTCATCTACCGGTACCCGGGCGCGTTGGGCGGCAAGACGGGCTTCACCGACCTGGCGCGGCACACGTACGTCGGCGCGGCGCAACGCGACGGTCGCCGACTGGTGGTGACGTTGCTGGGTGCCGAGCCGACGCCGAAGCGGGGCTGGGAGCAGGGCGCGGCCCTGTTGGACTGGGGTTTCTCACTGCCCCGCGACGCCGGTGTCGGTCGCCTGGTCGAGCCGGGAGAGCTGACCGCCACACCGTCGGCCACCCCGTCCGTGCTGGCCGCGCCCGGTCCGCCCCGCCCGGCGGCGGCCAGCGGTCCGGCGCACACCGGTTCCGGCTGGCTCTGGTCGGTCTCCGCGCTCAGTGGCGCGGGGGTGCTGGTGCTGCTCGGCGGGCTGCTGTGGCACCGTCGCCGCCGGCTGTCCTGACGGGTCGGCAACCGGCCGCAGCGATCGACAACCGGCTGCGGCATCCATAGACTCCGGTCTTTCTGGCAGCGCGAGTCCCAGGAGGATCCCTGTGTCGAGTGAACGCGAAACGCCCTCCGGCGCGGCGGCACCCCGCCCGTCGGTACGTGCGCTGACCCGCCTCGCGGGCGTGACGGCGATCGCCGCGGCGCTGGTCGTCGGCGCTTCGGCCACCGCGCTGGCCGCGCCGGGCGCGACCGTCGACGCGTCCGGCGTCGCCAGCGTGGCGCACGCTCCGGCGCCGCCCGCCGCTGACCGCCCGCCGCGCACCACGCACGGCCCGTGCGCGTACACCGAGACGCCCGACGAGCCGGCCGCCCGACCCGTGCCGCTGCCACCCGACCCGCGCCGCACGCCGGACCGGGGCACCGTCCGCGTGACGCTCTCCACGAACCAGGGGCCGATCGGGTTGACCCTGGACCGGGCTGCCGCGCCGTGCACGGTGCAGAGCTTCCTACACCTGGTCGGTAAGCGGTTCTACGACCGCACCCCGTGTCACCGGCTCACCGCGTACCCGACGCTCAGCGTGTTGCAGTGCGGCGACCCGTCCGGCACCGGCGAGGGCGGGCCGGGCTACCGGTACCGCGACGAACTGCCCACCGACCTGCCGCCCGCGCCCACCGACCCGACCGGCGTACGCCGGCTCTACGCGCGGGGCGTGCTGGCGATGGCCAACGCCGGTCCGGACACCAACGGCAGCCAGTTCTTCCTGGTGTACGCGGACTCGGCGCTGCGCCCCAACTACACGATCTTCGGGACGGTCGACGCGGCCGGGCTGGACACGTTGGACCGGATCGCCGCCGGAGGCATCGCGCCGACGGCCGAGGATCCCGCGCCGGTCGACGGCGCGCCCGCCCTGCCGGTGACCATCTGTCGGGCCGTACGCGCACACCACCACTGATCCGCTGGGCGCGGTGGGCGGCGAGGGCCGCTCACCGCGACGCCGGTTGCCGGAATTTCCGGTATCCCGACCGGTAGCGGCGGAACCAGGTATCCGACCCGGTTCAGGCCGTTGGAACGACGGGGGTCACCCGGTCGACGGCACGGTGGTGCTGTCCCGGACGACCAGTTCGGTGGCGAGCTCCACCCGGGGGGAGTCGATGCCCTCACCCTGGGCCAGCCGCAGTACCGTCCGCGCCGCGAGGCGGCCCATCTCCACCAGGGGCTGCCGGACGGTGGTCAGCGGCGGGGACGCCCAGCGGGCCTCCGGCAGGTCGTCGAATCCCACCACGCTGACGTCGTCGGGAACCCGCAGCCCTCGCCGGCGGATGGCCTCGTAGACGCCGAACGCCATCTGGTCGCTGGCCGCGAAGATGCCGGTCGGCGGATCGGCCAGGTCGAGCAGCGCCGTGCCGCCCGCGAAGCCGGAGGCGTGGTAGAAGTCGCCCGGGTAGATCAGCGCGTCGTCCACCGGCACTCCGGCGGCCTCCAGCCCGGCCCGGTAGCCGTCGAGTCGGGCCCGACTGCACAGCAGATGTGTCGGTCCGGCCACGAATCCGATCCGGCGGTGACCGACCGCCAGCAGGTGTTCGGTCGCGGCGAGCCCGCCCGCCCAGTTGGTGGCGCCGATGGTCGGCACGTCCATGGCCGGCACGCCGGCCGGGTCGACGACCACCACCGGCACGTTGAGGCGGCGTAGCTGTGCGTGCAGCGGCGGGCTCAGGTGCGACGTCACGAAGATGACCCCGTCGGTGGCCCGGGTGCGCAGGTTCTGCAACCACTGCCGGGCCGCGGTGGGCTGCCGGTGAATCGCGGAGACGACGGTGCCGACACCCGCGCCGTGCCCGACGTCCTCGACGCCCCGGATGATCTCCACGGCCCAGGGGCTGTCCAGGTCGTTGAAGACCAGGTCGACGAGGCCCGCGCGGCGGACGCTGCGGCTGCTGCGGCGTCGGTAGCCGTGGTGGCGCAACAGCTCCTCGACGCGTTCCCGGGTGTCGGGGGCCACATCGGACCGGCCGTTGAGCACCCGTGACACGGTCGGCACCGAGACGCCGGCCTCCCGTGCGATCGCGGTGATGGTCACCCTGCGTCCGTCGTCCGCGTCCACCCGTGTCTCCTTCACCGCTCCGGGAGGGGCCACCGCCCGCGTCGCCCGTCCCGTGTCCCGGAACGGCACGCCCGCTCCTCGGGTCATCTTGCCTCACCGAGGGGGGTTGACGACACGCCAGGTCGGTCATAGCGTTCGGCAGAGTTGCGGAAATGTTCCGGTAATTTGTCGGATGCGTCTCGCCGTACCGTCCCGCGTGACAGACAAGGACGCCATGTACACGGACCTGCCCGAGGAGCAGCTACGCGAGTACCGCGGCGTGGTGCGCGAGCCCGCCGACTTCGACGACTTCTGGGCGCGCACCCTGGTGCAGGCGCGCGAGGCGGCGTGGCCGGTCCGGCTCGAACCCGTGGTGACCGGGCTGACCGCCATCGACGTGTACGACGTGACGTTCCCCGGCTTCGCCGGACAGCCCGTACGGGCCTGGCTCAGGGTTCCCCACGGCACCGGCACCGCCCTGCCGACTGTCGTGCAGTACGTGGGCTACGGCGGCGGGCGTGGGCACCCACTGGAGAACCTGCTCTGGGCGACCGCCGGGTTCACCCATCTACAGATGGACACCCGGGGGCAGGGTTCCGGCTGGAGCCGGGGCGACACCGCGGATCTGGGCGCGACAGGCGCGCAGGCGCCCGGCGTGGCGACGCGGGGCATCGCCGACCCACGCACGTACTACTACCGACGGTTGATCACCGACGCGGTACGGGCCGTGGACGCCGCCCGTACCCTGCCCATGGTCGACCCGACCCGACTGGCGGTGCTGGGGCACAGCCAGGGCGGGGCCATGGCGCTCGCGGCCGGCGCGTTGGCGCCCGGTGTGCGGGCGGTGGTGGCCCTCGTGCCGTTCCTGTGCGACATCCCCCGCGCCGTTGTGGTCACCGATGCCCACCCGTACCGGGAGATCCGTGACTACCTGGCGATCCACCGCGACGCCGAGGAGCGGACGCTGACGACCCTGTCGTACGTCGACGGGGTCAACTTCGCGCGGCGCTGTCGCCGGCCCACCCGCTACTCGGTGGCGTTGATGGACGACATCGTGCCGCCCTCGGGTGTCTACGCCGCCCACAACTCCCACGCCGGGCCGACGGAGTTGTCGGTGTGGCGCTACAACGGCCACGAGGCCGGGGGTATCGACGACGACGAGGCGGCCCTGCGCTTCCTCGCCGCGCAGTTGGTCGAGACACCCGAGGCGACGAAGGCCGCCGTCCACCCGGTTCCGCTGACGCGCGGCGCGTGAGCGGAACCGCTGGACCAGCGCGGGACGCGCCGACCGATCTGCCGCGCGTCGCCGACAGGTTTTGGTAGACAGGACCTGTGCGCAGGGCAGGACGGTTGGGTGGCGTTGCGGTGCTCGCGCTCGCCGCGGCGCTGGGTGGCTGCTCCTCGCCGCCACGCCCCGCGCCGACGGTCGCCACCCCGGTCTCGGCGAGCCCTCGACCGACGCCTGGCAGCCCTACCGCCCGCCCGAGCGCGACCCCGCCGCGCGCGGGCGGGTTGCCGGGTTTCGTGGTGCTGACCGACGTCGACCCGCGAATCCACGCCGACATCCGGTACGCCACGGCGCACAACTTCGTGGGCCGGCCGATCGCCGGCTACCGCGAACCGCTGTGCCTGCTCACCCGGTCGGCGGCCGAGGGGCTGCGCCGGGTCCAGGACGCCGCGCTCGTCGGGGGCCACAGCCTCAAGGTGTACGACTGCTACCGCCCGCAGCCGGCGGTGGACGACTTCGTCGCCTGGTCGAAGCGTCCCGGTGAGCAGCAGACCAAGGCCGAGTTCTACCCGGACCTGGCGAAGGACCGGCTCTTCGCCGACGGCTACATCGGCGCGCCGACCGCGCACAGCCGGGGCAGCACGATAGACCTGACCCTCGTCGACGAGCCCGCCGCCAGCCAGCCCCCGTACCGGCCCGGCCAGTCGCTGGTGGCCTGCACCGCGCCCCGGGCGCGACGCTTCCCGGACAACAGCATCGACATGGGTACGGGCTTCGACTGCTTCGACGCCCGAGCGCACACCGACGACCCCCGGATCACCGGGACCGCCCGGGACAACCGGCGGTTGTTGCGACGGCTGATGACCGACGCCGGATTCGTGAACTATGACCGGGAATGGTGGCACTACCGCCTGCGTGACGAGCCGTACCCGAACAGGTTCTTCGCCGCGCCGGTCGCCCGTTCGTCGGTCGGCTGAGACCCGGCGGTCAGGTCCAGTAGAGGACGCGGCAGGCGGGTATCCGCGCGGCCAGCTCGTCGGTGAACCACCCTCGCAGCTCGGCCATCGTGTCCCGGGGGTAGACGTACTTCACCGCGCCGAATTTGCCGTGCTTGCGGCTGCGCGCCGCCACGTCCATCTCCAACCGGGTACGCGGGTACCAGCCGAGCAGCACCTCCCGGCTGCCGGGCGTGAACCGGTGGGTGATCAGCTCGGCGGTCAGGTCCAGCTCCGGCACCCCGTCGACCGCCGCGCGGACCTGGTCCAGCAGGTCGCCGTACGCCTCGCGCCAGTCGGGCAGCGCGATGATGGGCGCGATGGTCAGCCCGACGGGATAACCGTCGAGCGCGAGCCGGCGCAGGGCGGCGAGCCGGTCCGGCACCCGGGCGGTGCCGCCCTCGAACCGCTGGCTGACCGGCGCGCAGTTGACGCTGAACCGGACCCGGGTGCGCCCGTGGTGGGGCAGGCCGACGAAGCTGTCCACGTCGGCGTACTTGGTGGTCCAGCGCAACTGCACGGGGGCGTCCCAGTCGGCGAAGTGCCGCACCGCCCGTTGCCAACTGCCGGTCAGGTGCTCCAGCGCCAGAGGGTCGGTATAGCAGGACGCCTCGAACGTGGTGCCCTCGTCGGCGCGACGCGCGTCGCGGCTGGTCACCGTGCCGCGCCCGGCGTACGGAGTCAGTCCGGCGAGGATCTCGTCGAGGTCCGCGTACACCCGGGTCACCGGCGGGCCGGAGAGCGAGCCGGCCAGGTAGCAGTACTGGCAGTGCGCGGGGCAGCCCTCGGCGAGGTCGACGCGCCAGTCGGCGCTGGGCGCGATGGGTTGCAGGTCGCGGCGGGACGGCGGGCTCGCCACGATCGCCATGGTCGCCTTGGCCCGGGCGTACGTCTCGCGGTCGGTCTGCCCGCGTACTCCGCTGAGTCGGTTGGAGCGGAGCCGTTCCACCTCGATGCCGAGCGCCTGAACCCGGTCGACGATCCGTTGTCCGTGCGGGTGGTCCAGGGCGGCGGGGGTGGCCACCACCCGACCGGGGGTCCAGCGACGCGCGGGTCGCGCCGCCGGGGCGAGGGCGGCCAGGTCGCGGATCGGCACCCGCTCGCCGCTGGCGTCGTGCGGCGCGGCGGGTACGTCCACGGCCAGCGGCGTGTCGACGTCGACGGCGTCCGGGCTGGTCATCGGGCCGGAGTACCCGTTGCCGCAGGAATCCCACCCGATCGCCGTCCTGGCGATTGACGCCGCAGGTCGGGAACGCATAACCTTTCGTCTATCTGTAAACCTTGTGAACAGATATACGTCTGACGCGGCGGCGCGCGTCCCGACCGAAGGGACGATCAGGTGATCGCAGAACTCTCCGTTCGTACCAGAAGGATCTTGTCCGTGTTCGTCGCCCTCGTCGTGGCCGTGAGCGCTGGCGTCGGCCTCGGCGTCGCACACAGCGCGCAGGCCGCGCCGACGTTCAAGGTCCTGGCCTTCTACAACGGCACCTGGGACGACGCGCACATCGACTTCGTCAAGGACGCGCGCGCCTGGTTCCCGCAGGCCGCCGCCCAGTACGGCTTCTCCTGGGAGGCCACCAACAACTGGAGTCTGCTGAACACGTCCAACCTGGCCCAGTACAAGGTCGTCATGTTCCTGGACGACGCGCCGCCCGCCGCCCAGCGCCCCGCCTTCCAGCAGTACATGCAGAACGGCGGCGCGTGGATGGGCTTCCACGTCAGCGCGTGGACCGACAATCCGTCGAGCTGGAGCTGGTACTACAACACGTTCCTCGGCTCCGGCTCGTTCCGGACCAACACCTGGCTCCCGACCCGGGTCACCATGCGCGTCGACAACCGCACCCACGCGGCCACCCGGAACCTGCCGGCGACGTTCTCGTCGTCGTTCAGCGAGTGGTACTCGTGGAGCAACGACCTGCGGCAGAACTCCAACATCGACATCCTGGCCTCGGTCGACCCGTCGAGCTTCCCGGTCGGCACCGACCCCAACCAGTCCTGGTACAGCGGTTACTACCCGCTGGTCTGGAGCAATCGGCAGTACAAGATGATCTACGCCAACTTCGGGCACAACAAGATGGACTACGGCACCAAGACCGGCCTGTCGTCCACCTTCGACAGCGCCCAGCAGAACAAGCTGCTGATCGACGGGCTGCACTGGCTCGCCGGCGTCGGCACGTCGCCGACCCCGACCCCCACGCCCACCCCGACCGGCAGCGCCGGCCCGATCTCGCCGACCGCCTGGCACACCGTCGTCAACCGGGGCAGCGGCAAGTGCGTGGACGCGCGGGCCGCCGGCACCGCGAACGGCACCGCGATCCAGCAGTACGCCTGCAACAACAGCACCGCCCAGCAGTACCAGTTCGTCCCGACCAGCGACGGCTACCTGCGGGTCAACAACCGCAACAACAGCGCGCAGGTGCTCGATGTCACCGACCGGTCGACCGCCGACTCGGCCCCCATCCAGCTCTGGTCCTACAGCGGCGGCGTCAACCAGCAGTGGCGCGCGGAGTCCGAGGGCGGCGGCTACTACCGCCTGGTCAACCGCAGCAGCGGCAAGTGCCTGGACGTGCCGGGAGCATCGACGGCGGACAGCGTCCAGCTCATCCAGTACACCTGCAACGGCACCGCGGCACAGTCGTTCCGGCTGGTGGCCGCGTCGTAGGGCCAGTACGACGACGGTCGGTTCGTCGGCTCCGTCACGGTCCCGCGCCGGAGGAGGCCACCTGCGCGTCGGCTCCTTTGCTCTGCTTCAGCGGAGGAAACACCGGGTGTCCGACTATCGGACGTCAGGGTGTCGCCTGGATTGAAGCAGAGCAAAGGTGGACTCGACCACCATCGCCCGCCCGCGGTCGCTCGGGGCGGCGGCGATAATCCATTGCGGACTCGCCGCCGCCCCTTCTAGGCTCGGCGGCGCACGGCCAACTGATCAACCCCGGAGGGAGTACGCCATGTCGCGCCGCGTCCGCACCGACGCCCGCCGGTGTCTGCTCCCCACCGGCACCCCCGCGCTCGACATCACCGCCCCGTGTGCCTATCGCACCTTGCGGGGCAACGGGTCGGGGTGGCGCGACTGACGCCGACGCTCATCGCGTCCGCCGGCCGCCCATCCCACCGGGATCGGGCGGCCCTTTCGTATCCGCGTACCGCCGCCGGCCCACAGTCGGCCGGCGCATGATCGATATCGGTCACCCGCACGACAGAAGGAGACCATCATGGGATTCACCCCGCTCGCCGGGACCCGGGCGCCGGTCCGGGTCTGGACCGACCCGTACGCCATCGAGCCGCAGGCCGCGAAGCAGCTGCGGAACATCGGCGCGCTGCCCTGGGTGCAGGGTGTCGCCGTGATGCCGGACGTGCACTTCGGCAAGGGCGCGACGGTCGGCTCGGTGATCGCCATGCGACAGGCCGTCTCGCCGGCCGCCGTCGGCGTCGACATCGGTTGCGGCATGTCGGCGGTACGCACCTCGCTGACCGCCGTCGACCTGCCCGACGACCTGGCCGGGCTGCGGTCCGCGATCGAGGCCACCATCCCGGTCGGCTTCGCCCAGCGGCCCGAGGCCGTCAACCCGCGTCGGGTCCGTGGCCTGGAGCAGGCCGGCTGGGACGACTTCTGGGGTCGCTTCGCCGGTCTGGACCCTCGGGTGGCGCAGCTTGAGACGCGGGCCCAGCGGCAGATCGGGACGCTCGGCGGCGGTAACCACTTCATCGAGGTCTGCCTCGAGCAGGGCGGCGACGACGAGGGCCGGGTCTGGCTGATGCTGCACTCGGGGTCCCGCAACATCGGCAAGGAACTGGCCGAGCGGCACATCGGCGTGGCCCGGCGGTTGCCGCACAACGCCGACCTGCCCGACCGGGACCTCGCCGTGTTCCTCGCCGGCACGCCGGAGATGGACGCGTACCGGCGGGACCTGTGGTGGGCGCAGGAGTACGCGCGGCGCAACCGGGCCGTCATGCTGGCCCTGCTCTGCAACGTGGTGCGCGAGCAGTTCCCGCAGGTCGGCTACGACGAGCCCATCTCCTGCCACCACAACTACGTCTCCGAGGAGAGCTACGACGGCGTCGACGTGCTGGTCACCCGCAAGGGCGCGATCCGGGCCGGCCGGGGTGACCTGGGCATCATCCCCGGCTCGATGGGGACCGGGTCGTACATCGTGCGGGGCCGGGGTAACCCGGACGCGTACTGCTCGGCGTCGCACGGTGCCGGGCGGCGGATGTCACGGGCGCAGGCGAAGCGGACGTTCAGCACCGCCGACCTGGCCGCGCAGACCGCCGGCGTGGAGTGCCGCAAGGACGCCGGGGTGGTCGACGAGATCCCCGGCGCGTACAAGGACATCACCGCCGTGATGGCCCAGCAGGAAGACCTGGTGGAGGTGGTCGCGCACCTCAAGCAGGTCGTCTGCGTCAAGGGCTGAAGAGGGTACGCGCGGGCCGGGAGCACCGGCCCGCGCGTCATCCTCAGAAGCCGACGAAGACCCGACGCAGGTCGTCCAGGGTCACCGGGCCGCTCACCCGTACACCGTCCGGCGTATAGCGGGACCCGAGCCGGCCGACCACCAGCCGCAGCCACGCCTCGGCCGGCAGGGACAACTCGCCGTCCGGCTGCTCGGGCGTGTCGGTCAGCGCGATCGGCTCGCCGAGCCGCAGCCCGAACGTCCGCTCCGGATCCCGCAGCCGTACCAGCAGGGTCGCCTCGCGGCCGGCCAGCTCCGCGGGCCGGCTGGTCCAGCTCAGCATGCCGCCGAGCTGGTCGAGGAGCAGCGGCACCGCCTCCGGCGTCACCGCCGCGAACGGGTTGAACGCCACCTCGGCGTCCCACTGGTGCAGGGCGAACTCGCTGAGCCGGAACCGGGCGGCGGTGGCTACGTCGACCGGGTCGGGCAGGAAGCCGAGGTTGATCCGCAGTGTCTGGCGGGTCTCGGCGTCCAGCGCCTCGTACGCCTCGACCAGACGCTCGTTGGACGCCAGGAAGCCGGCGGCGTGCTCCTCGGGGGACATGGCGTCCCAGCGCTGCCACACGCCACGGTTGAAGTCGCCGTCCGGGGCGGGCGTGCCCTCGATGGAGGCGTTCAGGCCCGCGAGGCCGATCTCGGCGCCGCTGCCCAGGTGGCTGAGCACCTGGGAGACCTGCCATTCGCTGGCCCCGGAGGGCTGGCGCAGGTCGTCGTCCTTCAGGTCGCGCACGAGCGCGGCGAGCTCCTCGTGGCCCGCCCGTAGCGCGTGGATGATCTGGTCGGCAGCCGTGGACATGTGTCTCCTCAACGGATCTTCGACGATGGTCGGGACGCTACCGGACGGTCTGCGCCGGCCGGACGCACCCGGTGTGCGCCGCCCGGCCCGTACCCCATCGGGCGCGGGCCGGGCGGCGTCGTTCGGGCTCAGCCCATGTGCACGGCGTTGCCGGCCGGGATGTCCTCCTTGCGCACCTTCACCAGGACCAGGGTGACCAGCCCGGCGAGCACGATCAGGACCGCGCCCCAGGCGAACGCGACGCGGTACCCGTGCACCAGCGCCTCCACCTGCGTCGCCGGGTTCGGCGCCCGGCCGACCAGGTACGCGGCGACCGCGCTGGTGTAGAAGGTGTTCAGCAGCGCGGTGCCGAGTGAGCCACCGACCTGCTGGGTGGCGTTGAGCGTCGCGCTGGCCGCGCCGGCGTCGTGCTCCGGCACCCCGACCAGCGCGAGGCTGGACAGCGGGACGAAGGTGAAGCCGAGACCCAGGCCCAGGACGACCTGCGCGGGCAGCAGGTGGGTGAGGAACGAGGTGTCGACGTCGATCTGGGTCAGCACCAGCATGCCCGCGGCGGCGAGCACCGCACCGGCGACCATCAGCGGCTTGGCGCCCAGTCGCGGCATGAGCTGGCTGGCGCCACCCGCGGCGATCAGCACACCGGCGGTGACCGGCAGCGACGCGAGGCCGGCCTCCAGGGGCTTGTACTGCAACACCACCTGGAAGTAGAAGGTCAGGAAGAGGAACGCCCCGAACAGGCCCGCGCCGATCAGCGTCGAGGTGAGGTACGCCCCGCCCCGGTTGCGGTCCAGGATGATCCGCAGCGGCAGCAGCGGGTGGTTGGTGCGCAGCTCGATCACCACGAAGGCGGCCAGCAGCACCACACCGGCGGCGATGAATCCGAGCGTGGCGGTCGCGTCCCAACCGTCCTCGGCCGCCTTGGTGAAGCCGTAGACGAGGGAGACCAGACCGGCGGTGACGACGACCGCGCCGGGCACGTCGTAGCGGGTGTTGCCGTGCGCCCGGCTCTCCGGCACGAGCGGGAGGGCGAAGGCGATCGCGACGGCGGCGACCGGGATGTTGACCAGCAGGCACCAGCGCCAGTCGGCGTACTCGGTCAGCACCCCGCCGAGCAGCAGCCCGACCGCGGAGCCGCCACCGGCGATCGCGCCGTATACGGCGAACGCCTTGGCGCGCTCGGTGGCCTCGGTGAACAGCACCGTGAGCAGGGCCAGGGCGGCCGGCGCGAGCAGCGCGCCGAACGCGCCCTGCAACGCGCGGGCGGCGAAGAGCATCCCACCGGTGGTGGCGAGGCCGCCCAGCGCGGAGGCCAGCGCGAAGCCGGTCATGCCGACCAGGAAGGTGCGCTTGCGCCCCCAGTAGTCGGCGATCCGGCCGCCGAGCAGGAGCAGACCGCCGAAGGCCAGCGTGTAGGCGGTGATCACCCACTGCCGGTTCGCGTCGGTGATCCCCAGGTCGGCCTGGGCCTGCGGGAGCGCGATGTTCACGATGGTGGCGTCGAGGACGACCATCAGCTGCGAGACCGCGATGACCCCCAGGGCGATCCAGCGCCGCGGGTGCGGGGCGCCTGTCGACGTCCCGGCGCCGGGGGCGCCGGGGGCGGTCGAGGTGGTTCCGGGCATGGTGAAGCCTTCCGTGGTGCGGATGTTGATGGATCAGGCCTGGGACGGGCGGTCGTGCCGGTAGGTCAGGACCGGGATCAGCACCTGGTCGACGACCTGGGTGAGGAACGCGTCGTCGGCGGGTAGACCGTGCGCGACCAGTCGGGACATGAGGAGCGCGGGCGCGAGATCGTGGAACAGGTCCCGTTCGCCGGCCTCCGGGGGGATCTCCCCACGGGCGGCGGCGCGGACGAGGACGGCGGTGCTGGCCACCCGACCGGCGGGCAGCACCTGGTGGCGTACCAGACGCTCCAGCTCCGGACTCGTCCGCATCGCGAAGGTCAGCGCCTGCATCAGGTCGCAGTCGGCGACACAGATGGCGGCGGTGGCGCGGAGCAGCTCGAGCAGGTCACCCCGCAGTGAGCCGGTGTCGGTTGGGTTGAGCACGCCGACCTGGCGGTCGCTCAGGGCGGCGACGACCAGCTCGGCCTTGCCGTCCCACCGTCGGTAGATGGTGGCCTTGCTCACGTGGGCGCGGGCGGCCACGGCGTCGATGGTCATCCGGTCGTAGCCGACCTCGCGCAGCAGGTCGATCACCACGCTGAACAGGTCGGTGCTCGTGCACCGGGCCGACCGCGCGGCCGGCACGCCGACGCCCGCGCTCACCTGCTGACCCTCCAGCACTGGCACCCCCCGTGAAACGATGTCGTACTGACCATAGTTCGCTCGGAGCCCTTCTTGCAGGCTTTTATGAGGTGCGTCGCATCGAGCGAGCGAAACGGTCGCGTTTCGCGCTCAGCTGTCGGGCGGCGCGAGGAGCACCGGCACGGTCACCGTGTTGATCCGTGTGCCGTCGCGGGCCGACACCTCGTACACCTCGATCGTGCCGTGCTGCTGCCTGGTCGTACGCCAGTTCACCACCACCCGGTAGTCGCCCCGGCAGCCACTGCCGCAGCTCGCCGTGCCGAAGGCGGTGGCCACCTGGCGGCCGGCGTCGTCCAGCACCCGGACGCTCACCGTGGCCTCGAACACGTCCGCCGTGCCGCTGACGGTAAGCGGGGCGGTGACCCTCTCGCCGACGCTCGGCCCGGTGACCACGATCGGCGCGAGCAGTCCCGGATAGTCGGCCCGACCGACCGGTGCGCCACCGGGGAAGCGGACCCGCCGGACGGTGGGGAACTGCGTGAGCGTCCACACCACCTGCGCCTCGCGCAGCCGCCGACGGTCCGGCGGGTCGTCGGCGAGTGGGACTGGACCGAGCGTCGCCACGCCGTCGGCGATGCGGGTGACCTCGACGGTGTTCGGCAGCAGGGTGACCATCCCGGTGGCGGCCTCGGCCGGCGTCGGCCCGGCGGACAGCTCAGTCAGGGCGAGCCGGGACGTCGCGACGGTGGCCGGTCGGGTGCGCCGGGTGGGCACGAGCCGCCCGGAGCGGACGTACCACAGCTCGATCGTCACCGGCTCCGGCCGGCGGGTCCCGGTGACCGCCGGCGTCGGCGGACGCGGCGGGGTGGCGCTGGTCGGCGGAGGGGTTCCCGGCTCCGACGCCGGAACCGGGGCGTCGGACGCCCTGCCTGCGGTGGGCGCGACCGTCGGCGGCGACACGGTGGGCGCCGCGCCCAGGACACCGGAACGGGGAGTGCCACAGCCGGCGAGGACGAGCGCGGCGACGAGCATCGCGCTGCCCGCCGCACGGCACCAGTCACGCCCCGTCGCGCCGAAGCGGCTCATCCCGCCTCCCTCCTTCACGCTCTCGTCGGGTCGGGTCGGGTCGGGTCGGGTCGGGTCGGGTCGGGTCGGGTCGGGCTCGGCTGGCCGGGGCCGTGGGCGGGCAGTTCCAGGCGGAACCGCGTGCCGACGCCCGGCGCGCTGCGCACGCTCAGCACCCCGCCCAGCACCGCCGCGTGTTCCCGCGCGATCGCCAGACCGAGGCCGCTGCCCGAGGCCGAGCGCGCGGCGTCGACCTTGTGGAACCGGTCGAACACCAACGGCAGGTGCGCGTCCGGGATGCCAGGCCCCTGGTCGGCCACCTCGAACACGACGCCGGGGCCCGCCGCGCGCACGCTCGCGGAGATCTCACCGCCGCCGTGCTCGACCGCGTTGGCGACCAGGTTGGCCAGGACCCGCTCCAGGTGGCGAGGGTCCGTGCGCAGCGCGACGGGATCGCCGGTCACCAGCACCCGGTCCGACCAGCCGCGCGCCGCGACGATCGCGCGCAGCAGCGCCAGCGCGTCCACCGGCTCGACGCTCGGGCGGTCCCGCCCGGCGTCCAGCCGCGAGATCTCCATCAGGTCCTCGATCAGGCGGCGCAGCCGGACCACGTCCCCGACCAGCAGCCGCGCGGCCGGCCGGGCGTCGTCGGGCAGCCGGTCCAGCTGCTCGCGCAGCAGCGAGGCCGCCGCCACCAGGGCGGTCACCGGGGTACGCAGCTCGTGCGCGACGTCGGCGGTGAACCGTCGCTCCCGGGCCTGCGCGGCCGACAGGGCGGCGATCTTCGCCTCCAGCGCCTCGGCCATCTCGTTGAACGACGCGGCCCACGCGCTGAACTCGTCCCGCCCGCGTACCGGCAGACGGGTGGCGAGC
Organism: Micromonospora sp. CA-246542; assembly: GCF_050942905.1. Lineage (NCBI taxonomy): Bacteria > Bacillati > Actinomycetota > Actinomycetes > Micromonosporales > Micromonosporaceae > Micromonospora > Micromonospora sp. CA-246542. The sequence continues at coordinate 3,045,126 of NZ_CP192040.1, forward strand.
AGCCCCTCGGTGAGCGCCCGGGCGGCGCGGCTGGCCCGGCCCACCGGTTCCAGGGCGCGGCGGGCCAGGAGGTTGCCCACCGTGGCGGCGACCAGGACGACCACCACCCAGCCGGCCAGCAGCGCGGCGTACACCTGGTTCAGGTCGGCCGCGATGTCGTCCTCCACGGTGATCACGTACAGCTCGGCGGTCGAACCGGGGATACGCCCGCCCACCACCAGCAGTCGGGGGCGCTGCGCCGACGTCGACCGCTGGTACGCGAGCTGCCCGTCCGCGACCGACGCCCGCAGGCGCGCACCCAGGGCCGGTGCGTACCCGGGGTGGGAGGGACGGGTGACGCCGTCGACGAGGACCACGTGCCGACCGCTGCCCTCGAAACTGGTGAGCAGTTCGGCGTCGCGCTGGTCGTTCAACGGCGGGAACTGTCCGGCGAGCACGAGCTGGTAACGGGCGTCGGCGGTCGCCTGGCGCAGCGACGCGTCCCACCAGGACTGCCGCAGCAGCAGCCCGGTCCCGCCGGCGAGCAACCCGGCGGACACCCCGGCGACCAGCACGAACGCGATCGTCAGTCGGCGACGCAGCCGGCCGGGCGGCACCGGGCGTACGGCCATCGCCGACCTCCCGTCAACCGTCGGACAGTTTGTAGCCCGCGCCGCGTACCGTGCGGATGCGCCGCGGGTGCGCCGGATCGTCCTCGACCTTCGCGCGCAGCCTCTGCACCGCCACGTCGACGAGCCGTGAGTCACCCAGGAAGCGGTGGTTCCAGACCAGGTCCAGCAACAGCTCCCGGGTGAAGACCTGGCCGGGGCGTCGGGCCAGCTCCAGCAGGAGCCGGAACTCGGTGGCGGTCAGCTCCACCTCCCGGCCGTCCCGGCGTACCACGAATGCGCCCGGGTCGATCTCCAGGTCGCCGACGGCGATGGTGCGCGACGGCGTCGGCGCGCTCACCCGCCGCAGCACCGAGCGGACCCGGGCCACCAGCTCCGGCAGGTCGAAGGGCTTGCGCAGGTAGTCGTCCGCGCCGCACTCCAGACCGACCACCACGTCGAGCGTGTCGGTGCGCGCGGTCAGCATGAGGATCGGCACCTGGCTGGTGCGCCGGATCTCCCGGCACACCTCCAGACCGTCCAGTTCGGGCAGCATGACGTCGAGAACGATCAGGTCGACCGGGTGCGCGCGCCAGGTCACGAGCGCCTGTCGTCCGTCGGTGGCGGTGTCGACCCGGAAGCCGGCGCGGCGCAGACCGAGGGCGGTGACCTCCCGGATGGAGACGTCGTCCTCGACCACCAGTACGCGGCCCTCCATCAGTCGAGGGTAGACCCGTGACCACTGTGCGTAACCCTGGCGGAACGGTCGTCATCGGCGGCCGGTCGGGTCCTCATCCCGGCACCGTCCACCCGCTACGGTCAGGTGCCTCCGGGCATCCCCCTCACACGAAAGGGCACGACGTGCGACGTCATGGCTGCGTGATCCGACTCCGCCCCGAGCAGCGGGAGACCTACCTGCGGTTACACGCCGCCGTCTGGCCGAGCGTCGAGCAGACGCTGCGCGAGGCGAACTTCCGCAACTACACGATCTTCCTCCACGACGACCTGCTCTTCGGCTACTACGAGTACGTCGGCGACGACTACGAGGCCGACCTGCGGCTGATCGCCGCGGACCCGCAGACCCAGGAGTGGTGGAAGCTGACCGACCCGTGCCAGGAGTCGCTGGCCGAGCCCGGCTCGGGGGACTGGTGGGCCCCGATGCGCGAGGTCTGGCACCTGGCCGACGAGGCCCCGCAGGGCTCCGCCGGCTAGCCGTTCCACGGTCGGCGCGCCGGCTCCCGCCTCGACCTCGGTGGGAGCCGGCGCGGATCCCGGTCAGTCCGCGATCTTGATGATCGTCTTGCCCGCCGTGCGCTGGCGTCGGGCGAACGCCGAGGCCGTCTCGTCGAGCGGCCGTACCGCGCCCACGATGGGCCTGAGCCGTCCGGTGCGGACACGTTCGGCGAGGTCGACCAGCCGGGCACGGTCCGGCTCGACGACGAAGAAGACGGCTCGCCCGTCCCTGGGCTGGACCTCGGGCGGCGCGGCGATGGTGACCACGGTGCCGCCGGGGCGGACCAGCTCGGTCGACCGTCGCAGGATGTCGCCACCGATGACGTCGAGCACCACGTCCACCTCGCCGATCTGTCGCAGGTCGTCGGCGTCCAGGTCGGCGAAGGCCTGCGCGCCGAGAGACAGCGCGACGTCCCGGTCGGCGGCGCGACCGGTGCCGATCACCCGGGCGCCCACCTCCCGCGCGAGTTGGACGGCGATCGAGCCGACACCTCCGGCGGCGCCGTGCACGAGAACGGTCTGACCGGCCGTGAGGTGGGCGTGGTCGAACAGCCCCTGCCACGCGGTCAGTCCGGAGATCGGTAGCGTCGCGGCCACCGTGTGGTCGACGTCGGCCGCCAGCGGGGCGAGGTTCCGCGCCTCCACCGCCGTGTACTCGGCGAGGGATCCGTCGCGGGCCCAGTCGGTCAGGCCGAACACCCGCTGACCCACGGTGAGGCCGGTGGTGCCGTAGCCGAGGTCGGCCACGACACCCGAGAGCTCGTGGCCGGGGATGGTGGGCGTCCGGTCACGCCCCGCGCGGTCGGTCCACGTCGTCGGCCAGTCGAGCTCCCCGGGTGTGAAACCGGCGGCGTGGACGCGCACGATGACGTCGTTCTCCGCGGCGTGGGGGTACGGCATGTCGGTCAGGGTGAGTCCCTGCACCCCGGCGTCACGGTCGCGTACGGTGATGGCTCTCATGCTCGTGGTCTTTCAGCTCGGCCAGGGTGCGCCGACGATGCGCTCGACCGTCGTCACGCGCCGGAAGCCGGGAACGAAGTGTTCGAGATAATCGGAGTTGACGGTGCCGATCGTGGTTTCGGTTCGATTCTTCAGCCCGTCGACCGTGGTGCGCAGGAATTCGTTCTTGAAATCCCCGCGCGGATGCCACCACCCTGAGGCACGGTCGCCCGGGTCCGACCGGGCTGGGCCGGGGTACGGCGGCGGTCACCACTGGTGGGCGACGTCGAGCACGATCCGGCTGTGGGTGCCCGGACCGGCCAGCACGACGGCGCGGAACGGCAGCCGGGCCCGTACGCCGACGGCGAAGGTGGTGTAGCCCTCGAAGCTGCCGCCGAACACCACGTCGCGCAGCGTCGGGTAGCGCAGCAGGTTCGTGACGTGCGTGCCGACCGGGTACGGCACCGTGCCGAGGTGGTCGGCGTCGTACGCCGGGGCCCGCAGCGAGACCCGCAGCAGCGCGCCTCCGGCGGTGTACGGCGACAGCGCGAGCCCCTCGCCCTCGGTCCAGGTCTCGCCGTAGCCGATCGTGTACCCGTCGACCGGGCCGGCGAACTCGAACACCACCCGGTCGTAGCAGTCGTGCTGGCCCGTCCGGACGTCGACCAGGGGGGCGTCGCTGAGCGCGCCGGCCGACTTCTCCCCGCTGCCCCAGGTGATCCCGCAGTACGCCGCCTCGGTGGCGGCGCGCGCCGAGCCGGCGCCTGTCGCGCTGCTGGTGCCCGCCGCGCTGCTGCCCGCCGTGGCGAGCACTCCGGCGAGGACGACCGCCGTCGCGGTCAGCGCGCTCCTGATCCTCATCGTGGTTCTCCGTTCGGTGTCCCGGGGTCACGTCGCGGCGGCTCTGCCGGTGACCCTCAGTCGTCACCGTCGTCCCGCCCCGACACGGGCACCTCGCCGCCGGGTAACCGCTGGGTAACAGCCGACGACGCGCCGCTATCGGCGTCAGCTGCGGCGTGGCGTGGCGTGGCACCCCACGGCGTCCCACCTTGCGATACGGTGCGTCGCATCGGCACCTCGGAGGTGGATGGATGCCTGCCGTCGTCGTCCTCGCGTTGACCCTCGCCCTCGCCCCGACGCCCACACCCGCGCCGACGCCGACGGTGTCCGCCACACCGGGTCCGCTCGGTGAACTGGTCGGCGGTGTCGGCCGGATCGTCGGCGACCTGCTGGGCGGCCGCGGTACGCCCACACCGGTCCCGACGTCGAGCGGCACCCGTGCCCCGACCTCCGGCCCGAGCCGACCATCCGCGACCGCGCCCAGCCCGTCGACGCCCGGCGCGAACCCCGGGCCCGCGGAGTCGCCGGCCGGTGCCCGGGCCACGGTCCCGCCCGATCGCCCCGACGGGCGCGCGGGCACCAACGGACGCGACCCGGCCGTGCCCGTGCGGGGCGGCGACACCCCGGCGCCGATCGTCGCGCCGGCCATCGCCGACCCCGTCCGCGACGGCTGGCCACCCGTGTCCTATCTCCTGGTGGCGGCGGTCCTGGTCGGGTTGGCGGTGCTGCTGCTGCGCCGTCGTAGCAGTGCCGGTCCCTCGGCGGTTCCCGCACCGACTCCCGACCCGACGCCATCTCCCGATCCCGATCCCGGGCCGGACAACGTCCGCCGCCTGCCGACCAGCCTCAACGCCATCTACGAGCTGGGTCGGCTGGACGAGCGACTCGAGCAGGAGCGCCGCCGCCGACCCTGACCGGCGGTCTCAGTGCTTCGGGTACGCGCCCTCGCGCCGGGGGATCGCGTCGTCGTACGCCCCGGACGGGCCGTGGTAGCGGGTCGCGCCGCTCGGGTACGGCCACGCGTTGGCACGGCAACCGTGCAGGCCCAACGTCTGCTGCTGCATCACCGGCGCCGGCCGGCCCGATCCCGGGCAGCGTTCGTGGCCGAACCCGAGGCGGTGCCCCACCTCGTGGTTGACCATGTACTGCCGGTAGGTGGTCAGGCTCGCGCCGTAGTCCGGCACGCTCGACACCCAGCGCGCCACGTTCAGCACCACCTTGTTGCCGCTGCGGCAGGACGTGTAGCCGTCCGGCACGTCCTGGCAGAGAGTGTCGCGGGTGCCGGGGGTCGCCAGGTAGATGGTGAAGTCCGCCGGATCGCCGGAGCCCACCCGCCGCAGCCGCCAGTCCCCGCCCGCCGTCCATCCGCGCGGGTCGTTCAACGTCGCGGTGATCGCGGTGGCGATGTCACCCGCCGCGAGACCATGGATGTCGCGTTCCACGGCGACCCGATAGCGCAGCAAGGTGCCGCTCTCCGCGCCACCGCGCGTCGTCTCGGCGGCGGCGATCGTCCAGCGGTTGCCGCCGGTCGCGGGATAGCTGACCGGACGGTTGGGCGTGCTGCGGGTGCCGAGGATTCCGACGCCGGTCGGCCGGTTCGTGGCGTGGTCACCGGGTCGCGGTCCGGTGGCGGGGTCTCCGGCGGGCTGCCCGGCCGCTGGCCCCGTGCATCCGGTGAGCAGCGCCACCGCCAGCAGTGACGCCGCCGAGGCCAGATGCCACCGGCGGGTACCCTTCGTCGACATGTCTCTCCCCTCGCGCGTCGCCTGGAGGCGGGCGCACAGGAGAAGACGGGTCGTGGCGACGAAAAGTTGAAGTGATCCGGGTCTCAACCTTTCGGCGGGCGCACCCGTCTGAGGTGATGTGGCACGGGGGAGGGTTCGCGGTGGCGCGGGGTGACGCGGAGTTCGTCGAGTTCGCGCGGGCGGCGTCCGCGCGGCTCGTGCACGCCGCGTTCCTGATGACCGGCGACCACCACCAGGCCGAGGACGCCGCGCAGACCGCGCTGGTCCGCACCTACGCGTCGTGGTCGCGGATCCACGACGACGACGCCTACGGGTACGCGCGTCGCACGTTGGTCAACCACCTGGTGGACCGGTGGCGACGGCCGATGCGGGAGTACCCGACCGACGAGGTGCCGGAGCAGCGACGCGGTGACGTGGCCGACGACGTGGGCGACGACGTGGCCACCCGGCGTTGGTTGGTCGCCATCCTCGGCGCGCTGAGCGCTCGGGAGCGGGCCATCGTCGTACTGCGGTACTACTTCGACCTGCCGGAGGCGCAGGTGGCCCGAGAACTCGCCGTGTCCGTGGGCACCGTCAAGAGCACCAGCTCACGGGCGCTGGAGAAGTTGCGCACCGCCGCGCCGCGTACCACCGACGAGGGGGCGCGCCGATGAGCGAGCTGGATCGGCTCCGGGACGCCATGCGGGCGACCGAACGCCCCGACGCCGTGATCGACCTGGCCCGGGTGATGCGTGACGGGCGGCGGTTGCGGACCCGTCGGCGGGTCACCGGAGCCGCTGCGGCAACACTCGCGGCCGGGCTGGTCGCCGTGACCGCGGTGACGGTCGACCCGAGCGGTTCGCGCGACTCCGCGCCGACGGAGCCCGCGCCCCCGGTCGCCGTGGCTTCACCTCCGGCCGGTGTCGCGCCGACGACGGCGGCGATGTCGGACGACTCGACGCCACCGCCCACGCAGGCTCGTGGCGTGCCGCATCCGAAGCCCCTGGGCCAGGTGATCGACTCCGGAGTAGGGCACGGCACCGACCGGCGGGTCTACTTCTTCGTCGCGGTGACGGTCCCGGGGGTGCCCAAGGTGACCATCGGGTTGGCCGCCGGTCGCCGTGCCGCGGACGGCACGGTGAGCACGGACCTCCTGGTCAACGACGTCGAGGGCGCCGACCGCAGCCCCGGCTTCCACCAGATCGGGTACGACGGGAGCGAGTCGGTCCTCCCGGTGCCTACCTTCGGCTACTTCGTCGGCCCGGCGGCGCGGATCACCGGCACCGTCGACGGTCGGCAGGTCGACGCCACGCTGCGGCGATGGAGTCTGGACAAGCAGGTCGTGATCTTCTGGTTCGATCCGAGCACGCTCACCCCCGGCAGGCGGCTGGACGGCATCGTCGCCCACGACGGTGCCGGTCGACGGCTCTGAGGCCGGGCGTGCCCTGGACGGGTAAATCCTGCTCAGGCCGTCCGGCGTCAGACCAGCCGGCGTTCGATGGTCACGGTCGTGCCCTCGCCGGTGGAGACGAGCCGTACGTCGCCGTAGGCGTTCATCAGCAGCGCGCCCCGGCCCCGGTCCATGGCCGGTCGACGGTCCCGCCAGGTGCCGAAGTCGCGTACCGAGATCCGGACCAGCGCGTCGCCCACCTGGAGCCGGACCCGCACCTCGGGGCGGCTGGGTCGTTGCGCGTGCTCGACGGCGTTGTTCATCGCCTCGGAGGCGGCGAGCAGCAGATCCTCCGCCACGTCCCCGTCGACGTCCAGGTCGTCCAACGCCAGCCGGACGTCCTGGCGCATGGCGGCCGCCGAGGTGGGCACCGACGGGTACGTCCACTGCTCGTCCAGCCGGTCGCCGATCCCGTCGTCGTCCGGGGTACCGGCCGTGGACTTGGCGGCCGGATCGCCGGTCACGCGATCCGCGAGGGGCGCGCTCGGACCGGGCTGGACCTCGACCGCCGTGGGTCGGGCGGAGGTGGGCGGCGTCGGGTCGCCGGCGGCGGCCGGCGCGGGGCGGCGTCGCCGGGTACCTCGGTGCGCGCGCGGCGGATGGCGGTCCGGATCCGGGCGATCAGCTCGGCGGCGGCGAACGGCTTCACCAGGTAGTCGTCGGCGCCCAGGCTCAGACCTGCCACGCTGGCCTCCTCGCCCGCCCGCGCGGAGAGCACAAGCACCGGCAGCGACCGGGTCGCGGGGTCCGCGCGCAACCGGCGGACCAGGTCGAAGCCGTCCAGCACGGGCATCATCACGTCGGTGAGCACCAGGTCCGGTAGCTCCCGGTGAATCGCGTCGAGGGCCTGCCGGCCGTCGGTGACCGACCGCACCCGCCAGCCCTGCGCGGCGAGCAGCCGACTCAGGTACGCGCGCATGTCGCTGTTGTCGTCGGCGAGCAGGATCCGTGCGCCGGCCAGCTCGTCGGCGGCCGGACCGGGCGCCGGGGCGGCCTCGGCGATATCTCCGGCCGGGTCGGTCAGCCAGCCCGTCGCCTCCTGGACGGCGGCGCGTGCCGCGTCGCCCCGCCCTTCGGGGGACGGACCGGTCGTCGCCGCGCGCCGCGCCGCCGACCAGGGCAGGGCCACGGTGAAGGTGGTGCCGGCGCCCACCTGGCTGGTCACCCGCACCTCGCCGCCCTCCAGCCGGGCCAGCTCGTTGACCAGGGCCAGGCCGATCCCGGTGCCCTCGTGGCTGCGCGACCGCGCGCCCTGCACCCGGTGGAAGCGTTCGAAGAGCTTCGGCAGGTCCGCCTCGGCGATCCCGATGCCGGTGTCGGCGACGGTCAGGCGTACCTCGTCGTGGTCGGCGTCCACGGCGACGCGGATGCCACCGATGAACGTGTACTTCAGGGCGTTGGACAGCAGGTTGGTGACGATGCGTTCCCAGTTGACCGGATCGACGGTGACCGGGTGGGGCAGCGGCGGGCAGTCGACGTCCAGGGTCAGTCCGGCCCGCTCGACGGCGGCCCGGAAGACGCTGGCCAGTTCGGCGGTGAGCGCCGGCAGGTCGACCTCGTGTGCGTCGCTGCGGGCCCGGCCGGCCTCCAGGCTGGAGAAGGTGAGCAGGCTGTTGACCAGCGTCAACAGCCGGGTCGCGCTGCGCCAGGCGGTCTCGACCCGCTCGCGCTGCGGGGGCGTCAGGGGCGCGGCGGTGTCGGCGAGGGCGTCGGCCAACGGCCCGAGCATGAGGGTCAGCGGGGTACGGAACTCGTGGCTGACGTTGGTGAAGAAGGTGGTCTTCACCCGGTCCAGCTCGGCCAGCGTCTCGGCCCGGCGTCGCTCCCGCTCGTACTCCTGGGCGTTGCGCACCGCCGTCGAGACCTGCTGCGTCAACAGTTGGTAGAAGGAGCGGTACGCCTCGTCCAGCGAGCGGTTGGGGCTGACGCCGACCAGCAGGACGCCGAGCGGCTGGTCCTCGGCACCCGACGGCAGCGGCAGCGCGAGCGCGGCGCGGGCCGGATCGCCCCACGGGCCGGCGGGCAGTGACAGCCGCCCGTCGAGGCCGGTCACGTCGGTGGGCCGCCCCGCCGCCGCGTCCGGTAGCCCCCAGGCGCGGGCCGTCGGGCCCGGGTCGGCCAGGTCGACGACGGTCGGCAGCGACCCGGTGATGGTCGCGTCGCGCGCGTCGCCGCCCGCGTGGGCGATCCGCCGCAGGGTTCCGCCGTCGCGCAGGTAGATCGCGGCGAACGGCACGTCCAGGGGGTGGCCGCCGATCGCGTCGATCAGCCGCGCGCAGGTCGCGTCCACGTCGACGGTGCGCCCGTCGCCGCGCAGGGACAGGTCGCGCAGCAGCCGCAGTCGCCGTTCGCCGACGACCTGTTCGGTGACCTCGCTGCACACCGTCAGCACGCCCACGGTGCGGCCGTCGTCGTCGCGGGCCGGGGCGTGCGAGACGCTGAAGTAGGCCTCCTCGCGGTAGCCGGCGCGCTCCAGCAGGAGCTGGAGGGCGGGTACCCAACTGGCCACCCCGGTCGCCATGGCCCGCTCGATCAGGGGTGCGAGGACGTCCCAGCCCTCGGCCAGGGTCACCCGTACGTCGTCGCCCAGCGCGCCGGGGTGCTTGTCGCCGATCAGCGCCGAGTACGCGTCGTTGTAGAGCTGCGAGAGGCGGTCGCCCCAGAGCAGCAGCATCGGGTAGCGGGAGGAGAGCACCATCCGTACGGCGGAGCGCAGGCTCTGCGGCCAGTCGGACACCGCGCCGAGCGGTGTGTCGGCCCAGTCCAGCTCCGCCATCAGCCGTCCGGTGGCCCCGCCGCCGTCGAACAGGTCGGTGCGGGGTCGTGTCACGCTCGACCCGGCCTCATCGCTAGCCCCCCGTTCCGGGCCCGACGACCCCTGCTGGTGTTACCTACCCATCCTGGCACCTCTACTCACCTGTGCCGACGCCGGTACCCACCGTCTAACGGGCGGGGGTTCGGGACGAACGTCCGATGTCACAGACATAGATATCTGTAAGTGTCTCGGTTATCTCTCCGACCCCGAGGAGCCCCCATGAGAGGTAGAACGCTGAGCGCGGGAATCGCGCTCGCCGTGTTCACCGGGATGACGGTGACGCTGGCCGCCCAGCCGGCGACCGCGTCACCTTCCGCCGCGACGACAGCGGGCCGGCCGATCGCCGCGTCCGCCGCCGTCCTGGCGGCGCCGGACATCTCCGTCACCAACGTCCAGGCGCACCTGACCCAGTTCAACTCCATCGCCAGTAGCAACGGCGGCAACCGGCGGGCCGGGTCCGCCGGCTACACCGCCTCGCTCAGCTACGTCAAGGGCAAGCTCCAGGCGGCCGGCTACACCGTCAGCGAGCAGTACTGCTCCAGCTGCACGTACCCGTCGAACAACCTCATCGCCGAGTGGCCCGGCGGCCCGGCCGACCAGGTGGTCATGTTCGGCGCCCACCTGGACAGTGTCTCGGCCGGCCCCGGCATCAACGACAACGGCTCCGGCTCGGCCACCCTGCTGGAGAACGCCCTGGTCCTCGCCGCGCAGAACCCGACCGTGACGAAGAAGGTCCGGTTCGCCTGGTGGACCGACGAGGAGCAGGGGCTCAACGGCTCCCGCTTCTACGTCAACTCGCTCAACTCCACCCAGCGTGGCTACATCAAGGGCTACTACAACTTCGACATGGTGGGCTCCACCAACGGCGGCTACTTCATCAACCGGGTCAGCTCCACCACGGCGGCGCCGCTGAAGGCGTACTGGGACTCGCTGGGGCTGCAACCGGAGGAGAACGTCGAGGGCCAGGGCCGCTCCGACGACTACTACTTCCAGCAGGCCGGCATCCCGACCTCCGGGTACGCGGCGGGCGCGAGCGCCCGTAAGACCAGCAGCCAGGCGGCCAAGTGGGGCGGCACCGCCAACGCGGCGTACGACTCCTGCTACCACCGGTCCTGTGACACCACCGCCAACGTCAGCGCCACCGTGCTGAACCGGTCAGCGGACGGTGTCGCGTACGCGCTGTGGCAGCTCGCCGTGGGCACCGGCACCCCGACCAACGACTTCTCGCTCGCGGTCAGCCCCACCGCGCTCAGCGTGGCCCGGGGCGCCAGCACCAGCGCCACGGTCAGCACCGCGACCACCTCCGGCTCGGCGCAGACGGTCAGCCTCAGCGCGTCCGGCGCGCCCAGCGGGGTGAGCGTCTCGTTCAGCCCGTCGTCGGTGACCTCCGGCGGCTCGGCCACGGTGACGCTGACCGCGTCGTCCAGCGCCGCCACCGGCACCGTCACCCTCACGGTCACCGGCACCGGCTCGGTCACCCGGACCGCCAGCCTCACCCTCACGGTGACCGGTTCCGGGGGCTGTGCCGGTGGGCAGGTGATCGGCAACGGTGGCTTCGAGAGCGGCAGTACGCCGTGGACCGCCTCCTCCGGCGTGATCACCAATTCCAGCGGCCAGGCGGCCCGGACCGGGTCGTACAAGGCGTGGCTCGACGGGTACGGCAGCACCCACACCGACACCCTGTCCCAGTCGGTGACCGTGCCGGCCGGATGCGCCAGCTACACGCTGTCGTTCTGGCTGCACATCGACACCGCCGAGACGACCGGCTCCACGGCGTACGACAAGCTCACCGTCCAGGTGGGCTCGACCACCCTGGCGACCTACTCGAACCTGAACGCCGCCTCCGGCTACACCCAGCGCACGTTCAACGTGGCCGGGTTCGCCGGGCAGACGGTGACCCTGAAGTTCACCGGCACCGAGGACTCGTCGTTGCAGACCAGCTTCGTGATCGACGACGTGACGCTGCAGGCCAGCTGAGGCGCGTCGGGTGGGGGCGTTCGTCGCGCGCTCCCACCCGACATCTGGTCACGCCCGTCTATCTCTGGTAGAAATCCTCCAAGGCCGGCCCCTGATTCGCAGAATTCCGCCCCTCTCGCGAACGGGAGTGCCATGTCACCCACTCGATCCACCCTGCGCCGCCGCGTGCTCACGCTGCTCGTGGCCACCCTGGCGGCGGTCTGCGCCACGTTCGGCCTGGCCGCCCCGGCCTTCGCCATCAGCCATTCCAGCGCCACCTCCCAGCTGCGCGCCGCCGGCATCTCCTGGACCTCCAGCGGCAACTGCAGCGACCGCAACGTGTCCACCTGCACCTCGTTCGACGGGGTCCGGCAGGCCACCATCGACGGCATCATCACCTTCAAGCGGGCCAGCGGCTGCGCGGTCACCATCACCGCGGGAACCGAGGTCGGGCACGCCGGGGGCACGTACAGCCACTGGAACGGCTACAAGCTCGACATCGCGCTGAGCACGTGCATCCAGAACTACATCTCCGCGAACTACGCGTACGTCGGCTACATCTCCGGCTTCGGGTACCAGTACCGCGCGCCGTCGGGCAACCTCTACACCAAGGAGGGGAGCCACTGGGACATCCTCTTCTACACCTGCGGTGGCTGCTGACCGCGAGTGTGACGGCGTACGCGGCGGGAGCTGACCGCGTACCCGATCAAGGGCCGCCGCCGGTGCATGCCGGCGGCGGCCCGTCGCGTTCCCGGTGGGGGAGCGGTCAGGGGAGCTGCGGGTAGAGCGCGGCGACGCCGCCCGCGAGCCCGGCCTGCACCTGCCGGCTGATGTCGTCGGTGACGATCTCGTACGCGTCGGCCTCGATGCCGTCGACGCCGATCCGGGCGATCTCCGCCGGGTCGGACTTGGGGCCGGTGACCGTCGCGGCCATGTCGGTGTCCATGTAGCCGACGTGCAGGCCGGCGACCCGGACGCCCCGCTCGGCGAGCTGGAGGCGCAGCGCGTTGGTCATCGCCCACTCGGCCGACTTCGCCGCGCCGTACGACCCGTGCAGGGGGAAATTCACCCAGGACAGCACGGACAGGACGTTGAGGATGGTTCCGCCGCCGTTGCCGGCGATGACCGGCGCGAAGGACCTGATCATCGACAGGTTGCCGATGTAGTGCGTCTCCAGCTCGAGCCGGATCAGGTCGAGGTCACCCTCGAGCAGGTCCGCCCGGCTGTCGATGCCGGCGTTGTTGACCAGCAGGTTCACGTCGCCGGCCAGCTTCGCGGCGGCGGCCACCGAGGCGGGGTCGGTGATGTCCAGCCGGACCGGCGTCACGCCGGGCAGGTCGACGCTGTCCGGGTTGCGCGCGCCGGCGTAGACCGTGGCTCCGCGGGCGACGAGCTCGGCGGCCAGGTGCCGGCCGAAGCCCCGGTTGGCGCCGGTGACGAGGGCGGTGCTTCCAGCGATCTTCATGGAGTGCTCCAGGGTTCGTGGCGGCTTCTCGACCGGAACGCTATCCGGCTGACTTCTGTTAGGCAAAGTCAGGTAGGTCACGCGACGGGCGCACGGGAATCGGGAATACGACCCGGAGGCGCACACACCTGCGCCCGTGACGACTCGTATCCTTTGCGCGAACCTCCGTACGAGCCGAGAAGGGAGACGGTGTGAGCAACCAGGCCGAGACGTTGGAGTTCCAGGCCGAGGCGCGTCAGCTCCTCCAGCTGGTCGTCCACTCGATCTACTCGAACAAGGACGTCTTCCTGCGGGAACTCATCTCGAACGCGTCCGACGCCCTGGACAAGCTGCGGCTGGCGACGCTCGTCGACAAGGACCTCGTCGCCGACACCGACGACCTGCACGTCACCATCGAGGTCGACCGGGACGCGCGCACGCTGACCGTGCGGGACAACGGCATCGGGATGACCCGTGACGAGGTGGTCCGGCTGATCGGCACGATCGCCAAGTCGGGCACCGCCGAGCTGCTGCGCCAGCTGCGCGAATCGGCCGACGCCCGCGCCTCGCAGGAACTGATCGGGCAGTTCGGCGTCGGCTTCTACGCCGCGTTCATGGTCGCCGACCGGGTCACCCTGCTGACCCGTAAGGCCGGCGAGACCGGCGGCACCCGCTGGGAGTCCACCGGCGAGGGCACCTACTCGATCGAGTCCGTCGACGAGGCGCCGGCGGGCACCTCGGTGACCCTGCACCTCAAGCCGGCCGACACCGAGGACAACCTGCACGACTACACCGCCGAGTGGACGATCCGCGAGATCGTCAAGCGCTACTCCGACTTCATCGCGTGGCCGATCCGCATGAGCGTCGAGCGCTCGGGCGCCGAGGGCGAGCCGCCCACCAGCGAGGTGCAGACCCTCAACTCGATGAAGGCGCTGTGGGCGCGTCCCCGCGACGAGGTCGACGCCGCCGAGTACAACGAGTTCTACAAGCACGTCAGCCACGACTGGGCCGACCCGCTCGAGGTCGTGCACATGAAGGGCGAGGGCACCTTCGAGTACGAGGCGCTGCTGTTCCTGCCCAGCCATGCCCCGCTGGACATGTTCTCCCCGCAGGGCCGCCGCGGCGTGCAGCTCTACGTCAAGCGCGTGTTCATCATGGACGACTGCGAGGCGCTGGTCCCCACCTACCTGCGCTTCGTCAAGGGTGTCGTCGACGCCCACGACCTGTCGCTGAACATCTCCCGCGAGATCCTCCAGCAGGACCGGCAGATCCAGATCGTCCGCCGCCGCCTGGTCAAGAAGGTCCTCGCCACCGTCAAGGACCTCAAGGCCAACCACGCCGAGCGCTACCGCACCTTCTGGACCGAGTTCGGCGCGGTGGTCAAGGAAGGGCTGATCGACGACGCCGACAACCGCGACACCCTGCTGGAGATCCTGTCGGTCGCGTCCACCCACGACGCGGCGGAGCCCACCGACCTGGCCGGCTACGTGTCGCGGATGAAGGACGGCCAGACCGACATCTGGTACGCCACCGGCGACTCCCGGACCACCATCGAGAACTCCCCGCACCTGGAGGCGTTCCGGGCCAAGGGCCACGAGGTGCTGCTGCTCACCGACCCGGTCGACGAGGTGTGGGTCGAGCGCGTCGGCGAGTACGACGGCCGGCCGTTGCGCTCGATCGCCAAGGGCCAGGTCGACCTGGACACCGACGAGGAGAAGCAGCAGGCCGAGGCCGAGCGTGAGCAGCAGCGGCAGGAGTTCGCCGCGCTGGTCGACTGGCTGGGCACAACCCTGGCCGACAGTGTCCGGGAGGTCCGCCTGTCCTCGCGGCTGACCACCTCACCGGCCTGTGTGGTCGGCGACGCGCACGACCTCACGCCGACGCTGGAGAAGATGTACCGGGCGATGGGGCACGAGGTCCCCTCGACCAAGCGGATCCTGGAGATCAATCCGGGTCACCCGCTGGTCGCCGGGCTGCGCAAGGCCCACGAGCAGGGCGACTCCGGTCCGGCCCTGACCGAGACCGCCGAGCTGCTGTACGGCCTGGCGGTCCTCGCCGAGGGCGGCGAGCTGGCCGACCCGGCCCGGTTCACCCGTACCCTCGCCGACCGGCTGGCGCGCACCCTGTAAGCCTTCTCGCGAACTGCCTCGCCTCGTCGATCATGGAGTTGTGGTGGGTGACAAAGCGCTCATCACGGTGCCTGACAGGCACCATGAATCCATGATCGACGAGGTCGGCAGACCGTGACGTCGCCACCGGTCATCGGCCGGGCGGTCCCCGCCGTCACGACCCGTCGGCTGCGGTGAGCCGTTGACGGATCCGCTCCGCGTCCGGGTGGCCGAGCTCGTCCAGGATGCCCAGCGCGGTCCGCCAACTCCGCGCCGCTTCCGCCTGGTCGCCGGCGTCGACCAACGCCTCCGCCAGGTGCGTCAGCGTGTCCGCCTCGTAGTACCGGTCCCGGAACTCCCGGTACAGCGCCAGCGCGTGCCGGTAGGCGACCACGGCCTCCGCTGGTCGCCCGGCGCGGTGCTGCGCGTAGCCGAGGGTGTCCCAGGTGGGCGCCTGGCCCTGCCGGTCGTCGAACTCGCGCAGCAGCTCCAGCGCCTGCTGGCACGCCTCAACGGCGGCGTCGTGCTCGCCGAGTTGGGCCCGATACCAGCCGACCGCGTTCAAGGCCATCGCCTGCCCGTAGCGGTGGCCCGCCTCCTGGTACAGCGCCAACGCCGCCTCGGCATGCCGGACCACCTCGGCTCGCCGGCCCTCCCGGTCGGCCACCTCGGCGAGATCGAGGTACGTGTGCGCCTGGTTGGCCGGGTCACCCAGCTCGCGGAACAGCTCCAGCGCCCGCCGGAGCTGACCGGGCGCCTCGTCGAGCCGGCCCAGCCGCGCCCGCGCCCGCGCCAGGCTGCGGTGCGCGTACGCCTGCCCGACCGCCGCGCCCGCGCGCCGCGCCGCCGCCAGCGCCGAACGCTGCACCGCCAACTGGTCGTGCCAGCCGCCCTGGCGGTCCAGGAAACTGGTCAGGCTCCACGCCAGTTGCCAGGCGTGCCGGTCGGCGCCGCTGGCGGCGCACCGTTCCACGAGCGCGATCAGCACGTCGCGCTCGCGCGTGAACCACGCCACCGCCTCGTCGTGGTCGCCGAACTTCTCCGGCCGTACGCCCGCGACGGCCGGGGCGAGGGTGATCGGATCCCAGTGCGGATGCAGCAGCACGGCCGCGGCGTGCGCGCTGTGCAGGTAGTGGTCGAAGAGCCGGCCACGCGCCTCGGCCCGGTCGCCGGCCGGATCATGCTCGGCGGACAGCTCGGCCGCGAACGCCCGCAACAGGTCGTGCATGGCGTACCGGTCCGGGGCGCGTTCCAGCATCAGATGCGCGTCCGCCAGTTCGGCGAACGCGGCTTGGACGGCCCGGTATCCGGCACCCACGAGACTGACGCCGGCCGCCGTGCTCACCGTGACGTCCGTGCTGCCCCCGACCAGCCGGAACAGCCGGGCGGTCGGCGCCGACAACAGCCGGTACGACCAGGACAACGCGGCCCGCACGCTGCTGTCGTGGTCGCCCGCGTCGAGACCGTCCAACCGGCTGCCGGCCCGCAGCTGCGCGCCCAACTCGGCCAGCGGTAGCTGGGGCCGGACCACCGCCCGGGCCGCCACCACGACCAGGGCCAGCGGTAGCCGGTCACAGAGTCGGACCAGGTCGTCGACCGCGGCCCGCTCCGCCTCCGCCCGCGCCCCGATCCGCGCGTACAGCAGGGCCTGGGCGTCGTCGGCGCTGAGCAGGTCCAGCACGACCGCCTCGGCGCCCTCGGTGGCCACCAGACCGGTGAGCCGGTCCCGGCTGGTCACCAGCACCAGGCATCCGGCCGTCCCCGGCAGCAGCGGCCGTACCTGCGCGGCGTCCCGGGCGTTGTCGAGCAGCACCAGTACCCGCCGACCGGCGAGCAGGCTCCGGTACAACGCAGTCTGCGCCTGCTCGTCCGCCGGCACCTCGCGTGGCGGCACCCCGAGCGCGGCCAGGAAGCCCCGGACGACCTGTTCCGCGCTTCGGACGACGCCGCTGTGGCCGTAGCCTTCCAGGTTGGCGTAGAGCTGCCCGTCCGGGAAGTGCCCGACGGCCCGGTGTGCCCAGTGCACGGCGAGGGCCGTCTTGCCGACCCCGCCCGCTCCGGAGAGCACGGCCAGCGGGACGGCCCCGAGTCGTTCCTCGGCGGACGCCCGCAGCGCGTCCAGGCGTGCCAGCTCCGCACGTCGCCCGGCGAAGCCCCGGACATCCGACGGCAACTGCGCGGGGACCGGGCGGTCCGGCCGCGACGGGGCGACGATGACCGCGCCGGCCGGCACGGGGACACCTCCGGGGTCGGCGCGGGGACCTCACCGCGCAGGATGGCCTGGTGCAGCTGGCGAAGCTCGACGCCGGGGTCCACGCCGAGCGCGTCGGCGAGTCGGTCCCGCAGCCGGGCGTAGTACGTGAGTGCCTGCGACCCGCGACCAGCCGCGGCCAACGCGTGCAGCAGCACCGCGGCGACCGGTTCGTCGAGCGGATGCTCGTCGGCGAGCCGGGTCAGCGGATCGATCACCGCATCCGGCTCGCCCCGTCGCAAAAGTCCACGGGCCCACTGCACGGCGGTGTCGGTGTGCCGGCGATGCCAGTCCTGCCGGACCCGGGCCGCCCACTCGCCCGGCAGCCCGGCCAGCGGCTCGCCACGCCACAGCTCAAGCGCCCGGCGCAGCAGTTCCACCCGTTCGGGGTCCCCGTCGGGCAGCCGGTCGGCACGCTGCCGCAGCGCGTCGAAGTGCGGGCCGTCCACTGTCTCCGGTGGCAGGTCCAGCAGGTAACCGCCCGACCGTCGCGCCAGCACGTCCGGTGCGCCCGCGTCGGCCAGCACGCGGCGCAGCCGAGCGAGGTAGACGTGCAGGTTGTGGCGAACCCTGGGCGGCGACGAGTCGCCCCAGACCCGGTCCACCAGGGAGTCCAGGTGAACCGGTCGGCCCACGTCGACCGCCAGTGCGGCCAGTACGGCGCGCTGGCGGGCTGCTCCGGCATCAACCGGACGACCATCCGCCCAGACCTCGACCGGCCCGAGGACCCGAATCTCCATGAACCGCCACTCGCTGTACCGCCGGTCGCCCCACCGGCACCCCCGAGACAGCCGGATTGAGGTTCCGGCAGGAATTCGTCGACCTTCCGCGCAGATCATCGTTGGCACAAGGACATCGATCAATGCGATGTCGGCAACTCTACTCACGGCCGGTCCCGGTCGTGACGACACCGGAGGTCATCATCGTGCGAAGTGCTTTGCGAAGGTTCGCGTCCGCCCTGCTCGGCACGGTCGCCCTGGGCGCCGCGATCGGCGTCGCCCCGAGCCCGGCCCAGGCCGACTATGCCTGCCCGTCGGGACTGCTCTGCCTGTACTCCGGGGCGAACTTCAGCGGCGACATCTTCCTGCTCGACGGGCCGTACAACTGGTGTAAAGACGTCTCGTTGCCCTCGTACTTCCGCAACAAGACTCAGTCGATCATCAACAATCGGCCGTCCGGCACCGTCTCCACCTTCTGGGACAACGCCAACGCCACGGGCCTGCTCGGTTACCAGCACGCCTACGGCTACCGGGCGAACCTGGCGTACGACTCGGCGGCGATCGGGGGGACCTGGAACCAGCGGATCGAGGCGGTCCGGGTCTGCTGATCCGCGAGCGTCGCCGGGCAGGGGGGCAGCCGGCGACGCCGCACCGGGGAGGGGCCGCCACGGCGCCGGCCGGAGTCCACGGGGACTCCGGCCGGCGCTGTACGGCGGTCAGCCCGGGTAGTAGCAGACGTTGGGAATGACCGGTCCACCGTTGACCCCGAAGATCGCGAACCCCATGTACGCGCGGGTCTGCGGGCCGTACTCGCCGTCCTCGGCGATGTTCGCGTACACGATGTCCTCATTGATCTTGTGCTGGGCGTACCGGACGGCGTCCCGGGTCTTCGGACCGTAGTTGCCGTCGAGGGTGAGCGACCGCGCGTAGCAGTTGTTCAGCGCCTCCTGGAGCACCAGCACCGCGGAGCCCGAGTGGCCGTAGGTGAGGTAGCAGTGCTTGTTTCCGGTCTGCCAGCCGACGGTGGGCACGTGCATGTCCGCGCCACCCGGGTAGCCGCCGACCCGGTAGAAGGTCAGGCTGGTGCACGGGCTGGACGCCTGTGCGGCGGTCGGCGCGGCCAGGGTCAGGCCGGTGCCGGCCAGTAGGGCTACGAGGGTGAACGCGGCGCGGCGACGGCCGTTGCGACGCTGCTGGAGCGGCATGATCTCCTCCTGGGGTGTCGTTTCCGGGACGGACCCGGTGTGCTCCAGAGCATCGCGACCGCCTGTCTACGGTTTCCTGTCCGAACGTCAATTCACCGTGGCAGCAGACCCTGATCGGAAACGGTCCATGATGGCCGCTGCACAGGTGCAGGTCGTCCGCAACCGCTGGCCGGAGCGCCCCGCGTGAGCCGGTGAACAACTTCACAAGCGTTGGGCGACCGTCACCCACCGTGCCTACCGTCGGTCGGGTCCACCACCGTGGACGCCGCGACCGGCAACGCCAAATCCTGCCCCCGGTCGTCGGAAACAGAACCCGGGCAGGAGCGGGGGACCCAACGTTCCTCGGTGCATGTCACCTCGGGGTGAAGCCGCCAGCGCGCGGCCGGGCTCCTCGGCCCGAACCCGACAGCTCACCTCGCCGGCGTGGAGGAACGATCCATGACGTCTACGTACACCCCCCGTCATCGACGGGTCACCACCCGCCGCGTCGCCGTCGGTACCCTGGCCGTCGGCGCGGTCACCGGCGCCGTCGCCCTCTTCGGCCCGGCGGCCCCGGCCCAGGCCGGTGTCAACTGGGACGCGATCGCCCAGTGCGAGTCCGGCGGCAACTGGAAAATCAATACCGGGAACGGCTACTACGGCGGGTTGCAGTTCTCCCAGGGCACCTGGGCCGGCTACGGCGGCACGAAGTACGCCGCCCGCGCCGACCTGGCCAGCCGTGGCGAGCAGATCGCGATCGCCGAGAAGGTGCTCGACGGGCAGGGCATCGGCGCGTGGCCGACCTGCGGCCGCAAGGGCGGCTCGTCCGGCGGTACCTCGACGAAGTCCACCGCGAAGTCCCCGACGAAGTCGACCTCCAAGTCGTCGACGTCCACCTCCGGCAAGGAGCGGCCGTCCCGCGGCGACCAGCCGGCCACCCGTGGTCACGAGCGGACCGCCCCGGCGGCCAGCGGCGACACGTACGTGGTCGCGCCGGGGGACACCCTGTCGGAGATCGCCGAGCGGCACCCCCGCAGCGGCGGCTGGCAGGCCCTGTACGAGCGCAACCGTCAGCTGATCGGCGCGGACCCGGGCCTAATCTTCCCGGGGCAGCGGCTCGCTCTCTGACGTACCCACAGGCGAACGCTCGGCCGGGTCACCGGCCGAGCGTTCGTTCGTCTGGCGCTGTCCTCGCGGGACGGGTCACGCCGCCGAGGCGGCCGACCTCGCCTCGCGGCGGGCCATCACGTCGCCGTTCCAGCCCCAGCGCTGCGCCGGCGCGGCGGGCTCGGCCGGCCAGCCGGTGCCGCGCCCGCCACCGTCGATGGCCGTCTCGACCGAGTCGGAGGTGCTGCGGGCAAGTCGCAACGACTGCTCGGCGGTCGTACGCGCCGCACACGGCCAGGACTGGCCGGCGCACTGGAGGTTGCGGCAGTGACCCTCGTCGTCGGCCTCGTGGGCCTCGAGCACGTCGACCGCGAGCTGCCAGAGCAGCGGGTCGGTCACGTCGTCCGGGCGTTCGGCGCTACGGCTCGGTCGGTTGCTGGTCTCGTCGGACATGGGCCCCCCTCGTCAGGCATTCCCCTCAAGATTTCACCTGTGTGCGGTCGGCTAAACCGCCGACCTGCTGTGATGTGTCTCCGGTCGCAGCAACCAGGGCGTTCTAGTCCGGCAATAGCGGCATCTCGACACCGGGAGCGCGGCCGAGCAGCACCGCCCGGGTGAGCGCCGTCGAGCCGAATCGGTCGCGGACCGCGTCCACGGCGGCGTCCAGGTCGGCCCCGGTGTCGGCCTGGAACGGCAGTTCCGGCTGCACCGGGTTGTCGTCCAGGTTGCCGACCGAGACGCCGAGCAGGGTGACACCGCGTCGGTCGATCTCCGGTAGGGCGGCCCGCAGCAGTGTCCGGGCGGCGGCGAGCAGCGGGGTGGTGTCCGCGGTCGCCTTGCGCACCGTGTGCGAGCGGGTGGCGCGGGTGTAGTCGCCGAAACGTAGCCGCAGCACCACGGTGCGTCCGGACCGTCCGGCCGCCCGCATCCGCCGGGTGACCCGGTCGACCAGGCCGGCCAGGATGGCGTCCAGCTCCGCCGGCGCATGGGGGCACGCCCCAACGCGTGCTGCGCGCCCATCGAGCCCCGGCGGCGGCCCACCTGCACCGCCCGGGGGTCCCGGTTGTGGGCGAGAGCGTGCAGGTGTCGGCCGGCGCCCGCCCCGAGCAGGGACACCAGCGCGGCCTCGCCGAGCCGGGCCACGTCCGCGACGGTGCGGATCCGGCGGTCCCGAAGCTTCGCGGCGGTGACCGGGCCGACGCCCCAGAGCCGTTCCACCGGCAGCGGGTGCAGGAACGCCGTCTCGGCGTCGGGGGCGACGACAAGCAGCCCATCCGGCTTCGCCACTCCGCTGGCGACCTTCGCCAGGAACTTCGTCCGGGCCACACCCACCGTGATCGGCAGGCCGACCCGGTCGCGGACCTCCCGGCGCAGCCGCTGGGCGATGTCGGCCGGTGTGCCGACCAGCCGGCGCAGCCCGCCCACGTCGAGGAACGCCTCGTCGATGGAGAGCCCCTCGACCAGCGGCGTGGTCTGCCGGAAGATCTCGAACACCGCCCGGCTGGCCTGCGTGTACGCCGACATCCGGGGCGGCACCACGATCGCGTCCGGGCAGAGCCGTCGTGCCTGCTGACCGCCCATCGCGCTGCGCACGCCCCGCGCCTTCGCCTCGTAGCTGGCCGCCAGCACCACGCCACCGCCGACGATCACCGGCCGCCCGCGCAGGCGCGGGTCGTCACGCTGCTCGACCGACGCGTAGAAGGCGTCCAGGTCGGCGTGCAGGATGTGGGCGTCGTGCGACACGTACACATGTTCGCATGGTGGCCGATCGTCGCGGCAGTGAGCTGGGAGAACGCCCGCTCAGTCGAGGCAGAACTCGTTGCCCTCCGGGTCTGCCATGACGATGTGGCCGGCGCCGAGCGGGGGAGCGGGCTCGTGGCGGGCGAGCCGCGTGGCGCCCCGAGCGGTGAGCCGGTCGGCCTCCGCCTCCAGGGCCGCCATCCGGTCGTCGCCCGTCAGCCCCGGCGCGGCCCGCACATCGAGGTGGACGCGATTCTTGGCCTGCTTGCCCTCCGGCACCCGCTGGAAGAACAGCCGTGGCCCGGCACCCGCCGGGTCGACCACCGCCGACGCGTCGTTGCGGCGCTCGGGAGGCACGCCCATCGCGTCCAGCGCGGCCTCCCACGAGTCGAAGCCCCCGGGCGGGCCCTGCAACTCGTAGCCGAGGGTGTCGGCCCAGAACGCCGACAGAGCGGCCGGATCGGCGGCGTCGAACGTAATCTGCACTTCACGGGCCATGGCTGCATCCTCGTTTCCGGTCTGGTCGGTCATGCCGCCATCCTCTCGTGACGGACCGACAGGATCGGTGCGACAGCGGGTGCGGTCCGGTCACAGGTCGTCGAAGGGGCGGGCGTAGCGGAATTCGCCCCGGATCGATCCGTCCCAGGCGGTCAGCGGTCGGGCCATGAAGTACTGCGGGCCCCACGGCTGCGGCGGGGTGACGCCCAGCTCGACGGCCGGCCGGAACCCGAAACGCGGGTAGTACTCGGGGTGCCCGAGCAGCACCACGAGCGCCTCGTCTCGGGCGTCGGCCGCGCCCAGGACCGCGTGCATCAAGGCGCTGCCGACCCCGCGCCGCTGCCAGCCGGGCAGCACGCCGAGCGGTCCGAGGCCCAACGCCACCGGCGCGTCCGCCACGCGGGCCCGCGTGGCCACCACGTGACCCACCACCAGGCCGTCCGTATCAACCGCCACCAGGGAGTACGGGGGCAGCCACCCGTCGTCGACGCGCAACGCGTCAACCAGCGTGGCCTCGACCGGCAGGCGACCGTCGCGACCGGCGTCGGCGCTGCTGGTGGCGGTGTCCGCGCTGGGCCCGTGTTCCGGCCCGTGGCCCGGATCGTCGTTCGGCCCCTGGTCCGGCCCGTGGTCTGGATCGTCGGCGGGGCCGTGATCGGCGGCGGAGAAGGCCGCGGCGTGCACGGCCCGGATGGCGTCGACATCGGCGGGGGTCTCGCGTCGGATCAGCACCGCGCCACCATAGGCCGGCCGGGAACGCGACTCCACGAGTTATTCGCGTGGTATCGGACGACGCCACGGGAGACTCTGGCCGACCCGCGTCTTGGGTGGCATCGGGTGGCCACCGCAGAGGCCTCGCGACGGAAGCACCACAAGAAGCCTGATGCCTGTGAGTCATCTTGATGACTCACACGCATCACGCTCATTGGGGCCCTGGGCCCTGGGCCCTGGGCCCTGGGCCCTGGGCCGTGGGCCGTGGCCCTGGGCCGTGGGCCGTGGGCCGTGGGCCGTGGGCCGTGGGCCGTGGGCCCTGGGCCCTGGGCCGTTCGGCCCGGGGGGCGTGGGCGGTGGGGCGCTGGGCCCTTGGGCCGTGGGCAGGATCAGCCGACGGCGGTGGGTGACGGCGGGGCGCTGCCGCCCTGGGGCGCCTCCGGGGTCATCAGCCGGATGATCTCTTTCTGGTCGGCAGGGGAGGGCAGGCCCCAGTGCGGCCGGTACCCGTACACCTCGTGCAGTGGGGTGGAGCCGGTGCGGCCGTCCAGGATCTCCACGGCGTCCGTGCCGATCAGGCCGGGGTGTTCCACACCGCAGGCCTCGGCGACCTTGGTCAGGTCCCGGCGCAACGTCGCCAGGTAGCTGGCCGCCCGGATCGACTTGAGCGTCGGGTCGAGGCCCCGGGCCAGCCACGCGTTCTGTGTCGCCACCCCGGTGGGACAGGTGTCCGTGTGGCACTTCTGCGCCTGGATGCAGCCGATCGACAGCATCGCCTCCCGGCCCACGTTGACCATGTCGCAGCCGAGTGCGAACGCCACCACGGCGTTGTCCGGCAGGCCGAGCTTGCCGCTGCCGACGAACACCACCTGCTCGTGCAGGTCGTGCTCCGCGAAGACCTTGTAGACCCGGGAGAAGCCCTGTTGGAACGGGAGCGACACCGAATCGGTGAAGATCAGCGGGGCGGCGCCGGTGCCTCCCTCGCCGCCGTCGACCGTCACGAAGTCGACGCCCCGGCCCGTGTCCCGCATCAGACCGGCCAGCTCCTGCCAGAAGCTCAGGTCGCCGACCGCCGACTTGATGCCCACCGGCAGGCCCGTCTCGGCGGCCAGCAGCTCCACCCAGTCCAGCAGGCTGTCGCAGTCGGAGAACTCGGCGTGCCGCGATGGGCTCACGCAGTCCCGCCCGGCCGGGATGCCCCGGGTCGCGGCGATCTCGGCGGACACCTTCGCTCCGGGGAGAAGGCCGCCGAGGCTCGGCTTCGCCCCCTGGCTCAGCTTGATCTCCAAGGCGCGCACGGGGGCGCCGGCGACGAGGTCCCTGAGCCGGTCGAGGCTGAACCGGCCGTGTTCGTCGCGGCAGCCGAAGTACGCCGTACCGAGCTGGAAGACCAGCTCACCGCCGTTGCGGTGGTACGGCGAAAGGCCACCCTCGCCGGTGTTCTGCAGACACCCGGCGAGGGCAGCGCCCTTGTTCAACGCGGTGATGGCGTTGCCGGAGAGTGAGCCGAAGCTCATCCCGGAGATGTTGACCACCGACTCCGGCCGGAAGGCGCGCGCCCGACCCCGGGCCGCGCCGAGCACCTTCGCGCACGGCAGGCGGACATCGTGCCCGGCCGTCGGCGACGACGGTGGCACGGCGCGGCCGAACGTGCGGTGTTTGATGATCGGGTACCCGGGCGTGAACTCGATGTTGTTGTCCGTACCGAAGCCGAAGTAGTTGTTCTCCTGCTTGGCGGACGCGTACACCCAGCGGCGCTGGTCCCGGGTGAACGGGCGCTCCTCGTCGTTGCCCGCCACGATGTACTGCCGTAGCTCCGGTCCGATCGCCTCCAGCAGGTACCGGGCGCGGCCCAGCACCGGGAAGTTGCGCAGCAGCGCGTGGTCGCGCTGGATCAGATCCCTCGCGGCGAGCGCCGCGACGGCGGCGGCGACCGCGGGTACGGCTCGACGGGCCCAGGTCATGCCCAGCACTCTTTCCGCCCGCACCGTCGGCCAAACCGACCGGTCGCGCCGACGCGCTGGTCAGGACCCGGGCTGGGAGATGTTGACCAGCCAGCCGATGCCGCATCGTCGCAGGCCGACGGAGGGCCGACAACGAGACGCGCGGCTTCGCGCTGGTGGCGGGCCCGGTGCGGTGCGGGTTCGACCCGCACCGCACGCGGTGGCTCAGCCGTGCCGGAATGACTCGCGGACGGACCCGCCGACGATCGTGCACCACGTGCTGGTGCTGAGCTTGCCGTTGCGGGGCAGGCCGTGCAGCGCCTGAAGGTCCTGCACCGCCTTGCGGGTGGCGTGGTCGTAGGCGCCGGTGACGGTGACCGCGTACCCCTTCTTGGCCAGGATCTCCTGCACCGCGGTGACCGGCGCTCCGCTCGCGTGCTGGTCCAACTCGGGCGCCAGCGTCTCCCAGGTCGCCGTGGTGAGCGTGGCGTCCACGTCGACCGGGATGCCGTTGCGGGCCTGCCAGTCCTGCACGGCGGCCACGGTCGCGTCGTCGAACGTGCCGCTGACCGTCACGGCGTAGCCCCGGAAGGCCAGCAGGTGCTGCACCACCCGGACCGACGGCGAGCCGACGAACCGCCACAGGTCGGGCCAGCGACGTGCCGGCACATCACCGAGCGAGGTGCCGAGGGCGGCGTGCACGCGCCGCCGCAGCTCGGGGAACTGCCGGTAGAAGGCCGCGCCCGGGCAATCGGTCGTGCGGAAGTCCCAGTGGCCGAAGATGTCGTACGCGTGCAGCCCGTACTGCCGGCAGATCGTCACGCAGAGTTTGACCAGCGAGTCGGTGAGCGCCTCCGGTGGCGTCTCGGTGACGTAGGTGCCCTCGTTCTCGATGCCGATGGCCCGGCCGTTCTCACCCGGGCAGTGCGCCGCGATCATCTGGCGGTCGCCGGCTTCGAGGCGTTCCAGGCTGCCCCGGCGGCCCTCCAGTACGTAGCCGCCCCGGCTCACCGTGAAGTGCTGACCGGTGTCCGACCAGCCGTTGCCGTCCATGTGCAGGTCCTGGCAGTCGTGGGCCAGCTTGACCGCCTGCTCGCGGGAGTAGTCGGTGACGTTCGGGAACGCCATGTGATGCACGATGATCTTGTTGGTGGCGATGGCGCTTACCGACAGCGGGTCCGCCGGTGGGCGGGCGCCCCACTCGTCGCAGCCGATGATCCAGTCCAGGTCCGTGCCGGGGGCGGCCTGCGCCGCACCCGAAAAGGCGAGTTCGCTTCCGACGACGGCGACCGCGGCCGCGCCGAGACCGGCGCGCAGCAGTGTCCGGCGGTCCACTTCGGAATGCTCGACGTGCATGACATCTCCTCCTGCGGCCGACGGCGGGGGGATGAAAAGTAGCTCCAGTGGCCGCACGCAACACGGAGAATATTGCCAGACCCGCCGGCGCGCCAGGGGTCGGCGGCGTTTCCCTGCGCGCTGGTGGGGGTAGGTGGGGCGGACTATCCCCGCTGCCCCTAAGGAATGACCAGATGAGTGACAACGTCAGCGACGCGGTGGGCGACGCCCTCCGCTCGGTGATGCTCTTCCTGCCCAAGGCCGTCGCCTTCGTGGCGATCCTGGTGGCCGGATGGCTGATCGCCAAGGCCGTGTTGAAGATCGTCGAGAAGGTCCTCGAACGGGTCGGCTTCGACCGCGCCGTCGAGCGCGGCGGCATCCGTCGGGCCCTCAACCGTTCCCGCTACGACGCCAGCGACATCGTCGCGAAGCTCGCGTACTACGCGGTGCTGCTGTTCACCCTCCAGCTGGCCTTCGGCATCTGGGGACCCAACCCGATCTCCGACCTCATCACCGCCGTGGTCGCGTGGTTGCCCCGCGCCTTCGTCGCGATCGTCATCGTCGTGGTCGCCGCCGCCATCGCCAACGCCGTCAAGGACATCATCGGCGGCGCGCTCGGCGGGCTGTCGTACGGCCGGGCCCTGGCGGGCATCGCCTCGGTGTTCATCCTCGGCTTGGGCGTCATCGCCGCGTTGAACCAGATCGGCGTGGCCACCGCGGTCACCACCCCGGTGCTGATCGCCGTGCTGGCCACCGTCGGCGGCATCCTCGTGGTCGGAGTCGGTGGTGGCCTCATCCGTCCGATGCAGAGCCGCTGGGAGTCGTGGCTGACCCGCGCCGAGCAGGAGTCGCAGCTGATCGCCACGCACGCCCGCGCCTACCGGGCCTCCCGCGCCGAGGCCGAAGCCGAAGCCGCCCGCGCCGAGGCTGCTCGTGACGAGGAGGCTCGCGCGGCAGAGGCCCGTGCCGAAGCCGCTCGTGTCGAGGCCGAAGCGGTCCGCTCGACCGCCGCCCGCGCCGACGCGGACCGCACGTCGGCCGTCGGCCGCCCCTTCGAGGCGGACCGCACGTCGGGGACCACCCTCCCGTCGGATGCCGACGTCACGCAGGTGACGACCCGACCCTCCGACCCCGACGCCACGCAGATCGTGACCCGTCCGTCCGACGCGGACGCCACGCAGGTTGTGACCCGTCCGTCCGACGCGGACGCCACGCAGGTCGTGACCCGGCCGTCCGACGCGGACGCCACGCAGGTGACCCCTCGTCAGTCCGATCCCGAGGTCACGCAGGTGGTCACCCGGCCGTCGGACGCTGACGTCACGCAGGAGCGGCCGTCGACCGACGACACGACGCAGGTGGTGGCCCCCGGCCGGGACGCCGACACGACCCAGGTGATCAGCGGCGGTACGGTCCCCGGTCAGCGCACCGGCGACGACAGCGAGACCACGACGGTCATCCCGCCCGTGGACCCCGGCCGGCGCTGAGCCGGGTCGGGCCCAGCGGCGGTCCAGCGGGGCGGGATCCACCGGGATCCCGCCCCGCTCCCGTCTCGCCGGCCCGTCGAAACGCCTGGCCGGCGTCGGCGCGGCCGGTTTACCATCGCCGACATGACCTGGCGACATTGATCCCGTCCCGTAGGCCACACCCGTGGGCCACCGCGGACACCGCCCGTCCGGTGTCCGCGTCCACTCCCACGGGAAGGCCCTCATGAACCATCTCGCCGCGCGCGTGCCCGACCCGGCGGTGCGCCGCCTCTCGGCGACCCTCTACGGGTACGCGTTCCTCAGCGACCTCGTTCTGCTCTATCCGCTGTACGTGGTGCTCTTCGCCGACACCGGCCTGTCGGTGGGGCAGATCTCGTCGCTGTTCGTCATCTGGTCGGGCGCCGGGATCCTGTTCGAGGTGCCGTCCGGCGCGTGGGCCGACGTGGTGTCCCGCCGGCTGCTGCTGTGCCTCGCCCCGCTGGTGACCGCCGCCGGCTACGCGCTCTGGGTGCTGCTCCCGTCGTACCCGGCCTTCGCGGTCGGTTTCCTGCTCTGGGGCGCCGGTGGCGCGTTGGTCTCCGGCGCGTTGGAGGCACTGGTCTGGACCGAGTTGGCCCGCCTCGACGTCAGCGACCGGTACGCCCGGGTGCTCGGCCGCGCGCGCACCGCGGGCGTCCTGGGCGTGGTGGTCACGGGGGTGCTCGCCGGCCCGGTGTTCGCCGCCGGTGGGTACCCGGCGGTCGGCGCGGGCAGCGTGCTCGCCTGCCTGCTCGCCGCGACCGTCGCCACCCGGTTCCCCGAGCACCGCCCGCCGCCGGAAGCGCCGTCCAGCCCGGACGACCACGACGACGAGCTGACCTGGACCGAGACGATGCGGGCCGGTGTGCGACAGGTTCGTACGCGGCCACCCGTGCGAGCCGCCGTGCTGCTGGTCGCCGTGGTCGCCGCCGACTGGGGAGCGCTTGACGAGTACACGCCGCTGCTGGCCCTGGACACCGGCGCTGGGGTGCGGGCGGTGCCGCTGCTGCTCCTGCTGCTGTGGGCCGGCGTGACCGTGGGCGGGCTGCTCGCCCCGGTGGGCGAACGGCTCGGCCGTCGCGGCTACGCCGCGCTGCTGGGGCTCGTCGCGGTCGCGCTGGCCGGGGCGCACTCGTCCGGCATCCGGCCGGTTTCGCGCTGCTCGCGGTGGCGTTCGCGGCCGCGCAACTGACGACCGTCCTGGCCGACGCGCGACTACAGGCCCGGATCACCGGCGGCAGCCGCGCCACCGTCACCTCGCTGGCCGGGATGCTCACCGACGTGCTGATCATCGGGACGTACGCCGGGTACGGGCTGGTCGCCACGGCGGCCGGCAACGCGGTCGCGTTCGCGGTGGCCGCCGGGGCGTACCTCATCGTGGGCCTGGCGCTGCTGATCCGCCGCCGGCGCCCCGCGGCCGTGCGCGGCGGCGTCGCCGCGGCCGGCGCGCGCGGCCCGGGCTGAGGGTGTGGCCCGACGGCGGGTGGGCGCGTTCCCGCCGTCGGGCGTCCGCTCAACCGGCGACGTGCAGGAACGACCACTGGTGGCCGTCCGGATCGCGGAAACCGCGCATGTACATCGGCCCGCTCGCAAACCCCGGGCCCAGCGACTCGCCGCCGGCGGCCACCGCACGGTCGACCAGCTCGTCGACCTGCTCCCGGCTCTGCGCCGACAACCCCACGATGACCTCCCGGCTGACCGCCGTGTCGGTTGCGGCGACCCCGGTGTACGCCTCGAAGGCCGAGCGCACGTGCAGCACGAGCCGGGTGCCCTCGGACACGGTGAGCGTCATGCTGTCCCCGGCCGGTCCGGCTGGGTCGGTGCCGAAACCGAGCGCGCGGTAGAACTCGGCCGCGCTGGTCAGGTCACGCACCGGCAGGTTGATGAACGTCATGGTCATCAGGCGTCTCCGTTCGACTCGAGCAGCACCTTCAACGCGGTGAGCCGTTCCCGCCAGTACGCCTTCAACTCGGCGGCCTGCTCGGCTCCGGTCAACTTCTCGTGCAGGACGTTGATTCGGGTCTTCGACTCGCCGACCTCGTCGAAGCCGACGACGATCCGGGTGGGTCCGCCGTCCCAGTCGGCCCGGTAGCTGCGCGGCGCGGTGGCGGTGCGGACGCGCACCTCGACGCCGGGCAGCCAACGGGCGCGTACCGCCTCGTCGGAGACAGCCTCGAACAACAGCGCTGCCGGCACCGCCACCGTCCGGCTGGCGCTGGCGTCGAAGCCGCCGTCGCGGCGTTGGCCCGGCGAACGCAGGCCGCGTGCCTGCTCGTACCCGACGGTGATGGTCTGCGCCCACCATCCGGGCACCTCGTGCCCGATCAGCAGACGGGCGATCTCGGTGTGTGTCCGCTCGGCGGCGGACGCGGCGTCGAGCACGGCGAACCAGTCCGCCCAGCCCTGACCGGTCCGGTCGCGAAGGAGGTCGTCGGCGATCCGCTCGATCTGTGCGGCAGCGGGCGCCGCAGCCGCGTCGGAGGATCGTCCGGTCCGTGCCCTGGCGGACTCCGGAGACGGGGTCGGCCCGGCGGCCCGATTGATCAGGTGCCGACGGGCAGTGGTGTAGCTCTCGCCGGTTTTCGCCATCCGGGCGCGGACCCGGGTCTTGAACGATTTCTGCTCGGTCATCACATGCTCCCGGTCAACGGCACGGTCACCGGGACTCACGCTCCCGCCGACCCCGCCGGAGTGGGGCATGTGGCACCACGTCCCGAGGGCTCCGGGCCCCCTTTGCCTCCGCGTGGCCGGCGGCGTGAGCG
Organism: Micromonospora sp. CA-246542; assembly: GCF_050942905.1. NCBI lineage: Bacteria > Bacillati > Actinomycetota > Actinomycetes > Micromonosporales > Micromonosporaceae > Micromonospora > Micromonospora sp. CA-246542. The sequence goes on from NZ_CP192040.1 coordinate 3,075,974, forward strand.
CCGGGAGGGAGGTGCGGCGCAGGACTACGCCGCCGTCATCGTACGCCCGGATCGGCCGTCCGCGCAGTCGTCAGGGCTGGTCGCCGTCGAGGTAGACCCAGCGGCCGTCCTCGCGGACGAAGCGGCTGCGTTCGGTGAGCGTGCCCGGCTGGCCGGCCGCGCGGTAGTGGGCGTGGAACGTCACGGTGCCGGTGGCGTCGAGCAGGCCACCGCGTTCGGTCTCGACAATCTCCAGCCGCGTCCACCGCTGCGCCGGGTCCAGAACGAGTTGCTCCGGCCGGGTCAAGGAGTGCCAACTGCGCAGCAGGTAGTCGGCGTCGCCCAGCGCGAACGCGCTGAACCGCGAGCGCATCAACGCCTCGGCGGTCGACGCCGGGGCGGCGCCGCTGTGCGCGGGGGAGCAGCAGTCGGCGTACGCCCGGCCGGTGCCGCAGGGGCAGAGTTTGCCGGTCGTCGCGTTCGCCCGCCGGCCTCGTCCCGCTTTGCCCACCCGGCCATCCTGCCGCACCGCCGGCCGGCCCCGGCGATCGGCCGCCCGGTCGTCGACGGGCACCGATGGTTGACGGCCGTCTCTAGACTCCCGGGGCATGACGCGTTCCCCGGCGGTGTCGCTCGCTCCGAACGTCTGGCGCATTCCCACCGTGGGGCGCTCGGCCGTCAACTCGTATGCCTTCGTGGACGACGACGGCAGCGTGACGCTCGTCGACTGCGGGCTGGCCAAGGCCCCGGCCCGGATCGTGCGCGGACTGGCCGCGATGGGCAAGACGCCGGCGGACGTCACCCGCATCGTGCTCACGCACGCACACCCCGACCACGCGGGCGGGGCGGCCGAGATGTCCCGCCGCACCGGCGCGCCGGTCGCCGCGCACGCCGCCGACGTCGAGTACGCCGAGGCCGGCCACAATCCGCCCCCGGACCCGGCGGTGACCGGCGGGCGGTTCTTCGCCCGGGTTGCCGGCGGCAAGTTTCCAGCCGTGCGGGTGGCGCAGCCGCTCGCCGACGGCGACGTGCTCGACGTCGGCGGCGGCCTGCGGGTGGTGCACACCCCCGGGCACTCACCCGGCCACGTGTCGCTGCTGCACGAGCCGACCCGGCTCTTGATCACCGGGGACGCGCTGTTCAACGTGCTCGGCGTGCGCTGGGCGCCGAAGCTGTTGTGCAGTGACTTCCGGATGACGCAGCAGACCGCCCACGTGCTCGGGGAGCTGGAGTACGACGTCGCGGCGTTCACCCACGGGCCGGAGTTGACCGAACGTCCCCGCGAACGGATCCGCGCCTTCCTCGCCCGCCGCTGATCCGCTGCCCCTCTACAGCCAGCCCGAGCGGCGGAACAGGCGGTACAGGGCGAGCGCGGCCACCGCCATCAGGGCCAGCGCGCCCGCGTACCCGTAGCGCCAGGCCAGCTCGGGCATGTGATCGAAGTTCATGCCGTAGACGCCGGCGATGCCGGTCTGCGTGGCGGCGATCGCGGCCCACGCGGCGATCTTGCGCATGTCGTTGTTCTGCTCGACGGCGAGCTGCGCCAGGCGGGACTGGACGATCGAGGTGAGCAGGTCGTCGTACGCGGCCACCCGGTCCACGGCCCGACCCAGTCGGCCGTCGACGTCCACGAACCAGCGGTGCAGGACGCGCGGCGGTCCGTCGTCGGTCGGGTCGAGCAGTGTCCGCAGGGGCGTCTGGAGCGGGAGCACCGCCCGCTTGAACTCCACGACCTCCCGCTTGAGCTGGTAGATGTGCTGGATGTCGGCCGACCGGTCGCGGGCGAACACCGCCTCCTCGACGCGTTCCAGGTCGCGCTCCACGTGCCCGGCCACCTCCAGGTACGTGTCGACCATGCGGGCGCAGACCGCGTACGCCACCGCCCAGGGACCCGCGGCGAGCAGCGCCGGCCGGCGTTCGATGTCGGCGCGGACGTCGCGCAACGCCCCGGCCGCGCCGTGCCGCACGGTCACGGCGAAGCGGTCACCGAGCAGCACCATCACGTCACCCGTGTCGATCACCTCGGACGTGTCGGTCAGCTCGGCGTGCTCCACGTACCCGGCGGTGCGCAGCACCAGCAGGGTGACCGGCCCGTGCCGCTGCACGGTGGGACGGTGCCCGTCGGCGAGCGCCTGCTCGACGGTCAGCTCGTCCAGGCCGAAGGTGCGCCCCACCGCGGCGAGCACCGCCGGCCCCGGCTCGTGCAGTCCGAGCCACACGAAGGCGTCGCGGCTCCGCCGGGCGCTCGCGTACGCGTCGTCGTAGTGCGGCCGGCCCGGCTCGCGGCGACCCTTGACGTACACGGCGCAGTCGACCACGGCGTCCGGGTTGGACCGCCGGGGTGCGGGAGTGTCACCGCCGGGGCGACCGAGCAGTCGACGGGCCAGGGCACGTACGCCCCGACCGGCGCGGTCCCGTACCGCTCGCTGATCCACGACGCGCCCCCTCCCGCGCACCGTCGCGGCCACGGTGCTCGCAGGGCATGGTGCCATCGGACTCCGCCCAGCGGCGTCCCGCCCCCGACAACGGGGTGGGTTGCGCATGTCACGCCTGAGGGATAGCGCTCATCTAGGCTGCCCTGGTGACGGCGAATGAGATGCCAACCGTGGCAACCCCACGCGTCGCCGCCGGCGCCCTCTTCCTGGACAACGAAGGCAGGGTGCTGCTCGTACACCCGAGCTACAAGGAGCACTGGGAGATCCCGGGCGGCTACGTCGAACCCGGCGAATCGCCTCGTGCGGCGTGCATACGCGAGATTCGCGAAGAGCTCGACCTCTCCCCGGCGCTTGGGTCGATGCTGGTCGTGGACTGGGCACCCGCAGAACACGAGGGCGACAAGCTGCTTTTCATCTTCAACGGCGGATCGCTCAGCCCTGAGCAGGAGCGCGACATCCGCTTCGCGGACGGCGAACTGACCGAGTGGCGTTATGTGAGCGCAGAGTCCCTGGAAGGGTACGTGCCACGCCGGCTCGCCCGCAGGATCCGCATTTCGATCGCAGCTCTGAAAAACGGCACGTCCTCGTACGCGGAACACGGCAGCGTCGTCTAGACGGGTAACTCCCTACCCTTTGCTGGGGCGGTGGGCGCAGCCGGCGGTGGCCCTCGGTCACCTCCGCAGGGGCGGATGCGGTCGTGAGCGGTATACCTCAGAGTCATATTCATACCTCTGAGGTATACCGCTCAACAGCACATCAACACGGCCGGCAGCCAAACCGGATGGCCAGCGCCGTTAGCCTGGCCCCAGCCCTCTTCCTGAGTCAGGACTCGGCTCAGGCGGTACGGGTGGCGAAGACGACGATGTTGTCCACGTAGTTGCCGGTCGCGTCGTCGAACCGGCCGCCGCAGGTGATCAGGCGCAGCCCGGCGACGTCCGCCGGGCCGTAGACCAGGCCGCTGGGGAAGCGGTCCTTGGGGTACGCGTGGACCTCGTCCACGGTGAACGTGGCGACCCGTGCGTCGGCCCGGGTGACCTGGATCTCCTGGCCGGCGCGCAGCCGACCGAGGTCGAAGAAGACCGCCGGGCCGGCCGGCGAGTCGACGTGTCCGACCAGGACGGCGTTGCCGGTCTCGCCGGGGCTCACCCCGTGCCGGTACCAGCCGGCGAGGGTCGGCTTGTCCAGCGGGGGGACCTCCAGCACACCGGCGGCGTCCACGCCGACGGCGACGATCTCGGCGCGTACACCGATGGTGGGAATCTGGACCCGGACGGGCGCGGCGCGGGCCAGCGGCGCCAGGTCCGGCGCGGGCCGGGAGTGTGTCGGCGCGACGGCCGGCGGGCGTGGCGGCCGGGCCGGGCCGTCGGTGAGGCCGACCGTGATCAGCCCCAGTCCGGACACGCCGAGCAGGGCGACCACCGCCGCCAGAGTGCGTCGCCGCCACCACACGTGCCCACCTCCGTACGCGATGGTCAGGGTGCCCGTGCCGGCGACACCGGCACGGGCACCCGTCCTCTTGGGATGGAGCGGTCGCCGGTCAGGCGACGGTCGACACCGGTCGGCGTCGGCGTACCAGCAGCACCGCGCCCGCGGCGGCAGTGCCGAGCAGCGTGCCGCCGGCGGCGAGCGCGCCCGCGTCGCGTCCGTCCCGGCTGTCGCCGCCCGACCCGGCCGGGGCGCCGCCGATCGGCGTGACCGTGAAGGTGGCGCTGCCCGCCGAGCTGCCGTCGCCGCAGGTCGCGGCCACCGTGTACGTGCCCAGGGTGAAGCCGGCGGTGAACAGTTCGGCGCTGAGCCCGCCGCCCGCGGCGGCCGTGGTGGATCGGACGTTCTCGTCGCGGTTCGGTCCGGTGACCCGGAAGATGACGTCACCCGACTTCGGGTTGCAGGTCGTCGCGGTGAGCACGACGGTTCCTCCGACCGGGGTGGTGGCCGGTGACACGACGGTGTCGGCCAGTGCGGCGCCCGGCAGCAGGAGCGTGCCGAGACCCACGCCGAGCGCCGCCGAGCAGAGTGCTGTTGAGACCTTCATACGCGTCTTCCCTCACTTTTCGTCCGCTGACTGCGTGGGACGTCGTTCGGGTGGCCAACTCCGTGACTAGCACCGGTGTGCCCAACACTAGGTGGGTTGGGACCCCGATCAGGTGAAAATGAGAAACCTTCGTTGCCGTCACGTGTCCACCCGAAGGCGGGTCCTGGTGCGGGCCGACAGGATTGCGCCGATCTTGCGCTTTCGGTCGCCGACATGCGTGCCATGCCCTGTATGTCGCCACCGCAACTGCAAGATCGCGGTGCGAAGGGTGTCGTGGCAGTGCGGTGTGGCAGCGTGGTGCGGGTGAGCCACCTCGACGTTGATCTTGTGTTGGTGGGCGGCGGGGGCGCCGCCTCGTTGGTGCTCGCCGCCCTGGACCGGCACGGCGTCCGGGGCCTGCGGATCGCCGTCGTCGACCCGGTCCGTCGGCGCGGTCAGGACCGCACGTGGGCGTTCTGGGGCCATCCCGACACCGACCTCGACCCGCTGCTCAGCGCGAGCTGGCACCAGGTCGAGGTGGTCACGCCCGCCCAGCGTCGCGTCCTGGACCTGACCCCCCTGCGGTACGCCATGCTGCGCTCCGGCCCGGTCTACGACCGGGCTGCCGAGGCCGAGCGCCGGCTGGACGCGACGCGGATCGCGGCACCCGCCGACGTGGTCGGCGACGACGGCACCGGGGTGGTCGTGCGCGCCGGCGACGGGCGTGAGATCCGGGCCGGCTGGGCGCTCGACTCCCGCCCCCGGCCACCGGCACGTGCCGGCCGGACGACCTGGTTGCAGCACTTCCGTGGCTGGTGGCTGGAGGCCGACCGGCCGGTGTTCGACAGGCGACGGGCGGTGCTCATGGACTTCCGCACCCCGCAGCCCGCCCGGGGTGTCTCCTTCGGCTACGTGCTTCCGGTGAGCGACCGGTACGCCCTCGTCGAGTACACCGAGTTCTCGCCCGACCTGCTCACCGACGCCGGGTACGACACGGCGCTGGCCGACTACCGCGACCTGCTCGGGTTCGACCCGGACGGGCTGCGGGTCCGCGAGGTCGAGAACGGGGTGATCCCGATGACCGACGCGCCGTTCCCGGCCCGGCCCTCCCCGCGCGTCGTACGCCTCGGCACGGCCGGTGGCGCGACCCGCCCCTCCACCGGCTTCACCTTCTCCGCCATGTACCGCCAGGCCGACCAGGTGGCCCGCGCGCTCGCCGCCGGCCGGCCGCCGGTGCCGGCCCCCGCCTATCCGGCCCGGCACCGCTGGATGGACGCGGTGGCGCTGCGGGCGCTGGATTCCGGTGGCGTGGGCGGACCCGACTTCTTCGACCGGCTCTTCGACCGCAACCCGGCCGAGCGGGTCCTGCGCTTCCTCGACGGCGTCACCACCCCGGCCGAGGAGATCGCGATCATGAACTCGACCCGGCTCGGACCGATGATCGCCGCCACGGCCGGCGACGCGGCGCAACGCCTACGCGATCGCCTGCGGCCCGCCCGTTCGGCTCCGGCCATCCCGGCGGCCGTGGTGGGCGGTCCGCAGCGACCCGTCCCCGACCCGGAGAACTGACCCGACCTGCTCAGCGCCGGGCCGACACCGCGTCGCGAATCAACACCCGCAGGTCCTCCATCGGGTCACCGTCCCCGGCCGCCAGCAGGGTCTTCGTCGCCGCGACCGTCAACCCCAGCTCCGGGTACGCGTACGCGAGGCTGCCGCCGCTACCGGCCGCGCCGAACGAGCCGTCGTCGTCCACCGCGTACCCGAGTCCCCACGTCGTCTCCTGCCCGAACACCCACTCCGGGCCGGGCGGCCCGTCCGGCGTCGTCACGGCCCGGAGCCGGGCCGACGAGATCAGCCGTACGCCGTCCACCTCGCCGATCAGCGCGGCGAGCATCCGCGCCGCCGCGCGAGCGGTCATCGTGCCGGTGGCCGGCACCTCGGCGGTGAGGACGTCGGCCCGGCTGCCGACCTGCGCGCCCGGACGGACGCCGGGCGGGGCGACCCGGTCGAAGTTCGGCAGGTTGGCGCTCGCGAAGTCGAACAGCGCCGACAGGTTGCGGTCCTCCACCCGGGCCAGCCGGGGCAGGTCGGCAGCCGGTACCGCGAGGTACAGCTCGTCCGTGACGCCGAGCGGCCCGGCCACGTCCTCGGCGAGCACCGCCGAGACGCGCCGGCCCGTCACCCGGCGAACCACCTCACCGACCAGCCAGCCGAACGTCCACGCGTGGTACGCCTTCACCGCGCCGGGCGCGGCGATCGGCTCGGCGTCGGCCACGATCGCGCACATCCGGTCCCAGTCGGTGAAGTCCTCCGGCGTCACGTCCACCGGCAGGGCGGGCACACCCGCGGTGTGGGTGAGCGCGTGCCGCAGGGTGACCCCGTCCTTGCCGTGCCGGCCGAACTCCGGCCACACGTCGACGATCCGCAGGTCGTAGTCCAGCTCGCCGCGCTCGGCCAGTACGTGCGCCACGGTAGCGGTGAGGGCCTTACCGGTCGATACGCTCCAGATCGGCGTGTCGGCCGTCAGCGTGCGGCCGGTGGCCCGGTCGGCGCTGCCGGCGTGCAAGTCCAGGATCGGCGACCCGTGGAGGTACGCGGCGACCTGCACCCCGGATTCGCGCCCGCTGGCGATCAGCTCGTCGATCGTGCGCCGTACGTCGGCCCGCAGGCCGTCCCAGTTTCCGTCCACGGCGAACGACTCTGACAGATCGGGCCGCGCCGGGGCGCGCGATTTTCCGCGACCGCCGTACCCGCCTTGGCGACCGCGCAGTGTGCCGGGCGGTTCGGCAGACCCCTGGTCCGGGCGTGGCGGCCCCCGAACGGCCGGCGCGGGGTCACCGCCCGGTAGGTTGCCTGCCATGGCGGAGGGCAGGGGCGTGCAGATCTGGACCGACGGGGCGTGCAGCGGCAACCCCGGGCCGGGCGGCTGGGGGGCGCTGCTGCGCTACGGCGACCACGAGCGCGAGTTGTGCGGCGGCGAGGCCACGCCGACGACCAACAACCGGATGGAGCTGATGGCCGCCATCCAGGCGTTGGAGAGCCTGAACCGGCCGGTCACCGTCGAGTTGCACACCGACAGCACGTACGTGCGCAATGGCATCACGAGCTGGCTGGCGTCGTGGAAGCGCAACGGCTGGCGTACCGCCGCGAAGCAGCCGGTGAAGAACGCCGACCTGTGGCAGCGGTTGGAGGCGGCCTGCGAGCGCCACGAGGTCACCTGGCTGTGGGTCAAGGGGCACAACGGTCACCCGGAGAACGAGCGCGCGGACGGTCTGGCCAACAAGGGCATGACCGAGGCGCGCGCGGCGCTGGCGAGCCGCTAACCCCGGCGGGTCGCGTCGGGGTGCCCCGGCATGCTCGACCCGCCGCCGCTGCTGCCGGACGAGCCCCCGGCGACACCTGAATTGTCGCCCTCGGTCACGATGTCCGGCCGCTCGTCGGTGTCGGCCGGCGCGGGGACCTCGGTGTCCGCCTCGACCTGCACCAACGGCACCTGGCCGGCCTCGTCCTCGCTGTGCTGCGGGTCGCCCGGCAGCTCACCGTCGCGCTTTCGGTAGCCCACGCCGTGCCTCCCGTCGGTGCCGGTCCGCGTCGGCGGTGGCTACCCGGCGCGTCACCCACGAAACCTCGCCCGCCGGCAGCCGCCGGCTCGGTGACCGGGGTTGTCGGCGGCGGGGCGTTCGGCAGTCGCGGGACCAGCCGGCGGACGCCGACCTCGTACCGTCGTCAGCGTCGCCGCCCACGGCGGCTCGCAGCGGGGCGCGCACCGGGGTGAGCGCGAGCGCCGTCCAGTGCGGCGGCCGGGTCAGCGTCGCCGGCAGGGCCGTGCGCGCGTCACCGCGCGCGGCGTCGAGCTGCGACTGGTGCAGGAACAGCGTCGTCCGCAGGTCCGTGCCGCGCAGGTCGGCCCCGCGCAGGTCCGCACCCGTGACGTCGGCCAGGCCGAGGTCCACGCCGCGCAGGTCGGCGCCGATCAGCAGCGCGCCGCGCAGGTTGGCCCGGCGCAGGTCCGTCCGGCGCAGGTCGACGCCGAGGAGGTGGGCGCCCCGACGGTCGATGCCTCCGGGAGCGCGCGCCGCGTCGCTGGCGCGCGACAGCAGCGGATTGACCCGGGCCCGGTGCGCGTCGACGTCCACGGCGCGAAGGCCTGTCGGATCGCCCTCGGTGAGACCGGTGATCTCGACGCGGGCGCGGTCCAGCTCGGCGCGCAGCCCGGCCGAGGGGCCCAGCGACAACGCCTCGGTGAGATACCAGAGCAGTTCGTGCAGCGGGCGTAGCACCCGGAAGGCCTCGGCCATCGCGGGCAGGGTCTCCGGAGCGTCCCGCCAGTCCCGCCCACCGAAGGTGACCTGCGCGACCTGCTGCCCCGCGCCGAAGCAGTCGAAGACGGTGCAGCCCGCGAATCCGCGCTCCCGCAGCTCCGTGTGGATGCCGCAGCGGTGGTCTGCGCGCAGGTTCGGGCAGGCCCGCCCGGCCGGCTTGTCGATGGCGAAGTCGGCCGACGCGGCGAAGGCCGGCACCACGCAGCACAACCCGAAGCAGCGCGCGCAGTCGGCGGCGAGACGGGTCGGCCCGGGCGGCCCCGCGGGGTGCGTCGACACGTGAGCGGTCCTCCTGGCGATCGGGGCGGCGTACCCCCATTGTCGCGGGGGTCGTGTCCCCGCCGGGGACGGGGTCACCGTCAGTGCGCGTCGCTGGCCGCCGCGGAGCGAGGATCGGGGGTACGCGGACCGCCCGGTGGCGGCACCAGCCGGTGGATCTCCCGCTGGCCCCCGCCGTACTTCTGATCGAAGTGCCGGCGCACGGTGGCGGCCGGGGTGGGGTCCTCCTCGACGGGTTCCGCCAGCGCGAACACCGCCGGGGTGCCACCCGGGGCGCGCGGTGGCAGCACGGCCCGCACGGTCAGCGGACCGTTCACCTGGACCCCGCCGCAGTCGACGTAGTGCTGCCCGTCCACGCTGACATAGGGCACCTGCATGGTGACCACGTCGGAGTCGTCGTGGCGCAGCGTCACCGTGACCGACCAGTACCGCTCCAAGTTGACGGTTGCCTGCTCGTGCTCCCACAGCTCCTCGAAACGCGCGTGCACGAACCCACCCCAGGGGCTGTCCATGTCGACCTCGAGTTGCGGCACGTTGAACGACAGCTTCCCGATCGGGAAGAACGAGATCAGCGCCCGGCTGTCCCACTGGTAGAGCTGGATCGACGGGGACGCGTCGTACAGGCGAACCTGCAACCGGCGCTGCAACCGGGCGTCCAGGGTGTCCTGGAACAGCGCCAGGTGCCGCAGGTTGGTACGGATCTGGCGCGGCACGTCCACCCGCTGCCTCTCCAACTCCTCCGAGCGCTGCTGGGCGGCCGTGCAGTCCGGGTCGAGCAGGAGCAACTGCACCTGGGCGCCGTTCGCGAGGGCCGTCCGCACCGCCCGCAACGTCTCCTCCCGGTGGGTGTCCTCCAGCAGGATCGTCCAGGTGTCCAGGATGCGCACCCGGCGTGCGCAGCGGTGCAGCCGGGCCACGAACGCGTGCTGGTCGAAGCTCAGGTGCTCCTGCACCCGCGCCCGGCGGGCCTCCTCGAACAACGGGTCGAAGATGACGTACGAGATGGCGGCGAGGACCACGCTGGAGCCGATGTTGAGCAGGAGGTCGCTGAGGAAGCCGCTGCTGCGCCAGGCGGCCAGCAGCATCACGACCGCGACGCCGAGCAGCGCTCCACCGACGACGAAGGCGCGTCGCTGCCGGCCACCACTCTCGCCCCGACCCACCCACTCGGGCATCCGGTCCCCTTCCGTCGTGGCCCGTGCCCACCAGGATGCGGAGGATACGTGCCGGCTTTGCCGCTCGCTGTCCCGTTCGCTTTCGCCGGCCGGGCCCGCTGTGCCACTCGTAGGGTGACGGTATCGGAGTCGGGCGAGCGCGGAAGGTGACGGTGTGGACGACGCGGAACGCGAGAAGGCGCTGTTGAGCGTCCTCAACACCGAGCACTACGCCCTGCAGACGTCCCGCGCCGGCACGATCGACGAGGCCACCGGCCGTGCCACCATCTTTCTGTCCGTGCTGTCGGCGGCCCTGATCGGCCTCGGCTTCGCCGCCGGCAACGACCAGGTGGTCCGGCCCTATCTGGGCGCGGTGCTGCCGATCCTGGTGGTCATCGGGCTCCTGACCTTCCTGCGGCTGGTCGAGACCATGGTGGAGAACTCGCTGGACATGAGGCGGATCCAGCGCATCCGTGCCTACTACCACCACCGTCTCGCCAGCGAGCACGACTTCTTCGCCGACGCGGTGGCGTCCGAGGACAGCGCGGACGCGGCCCGGATGCTGGTGGGCACCCGGCCCGGGCGCTGGGAGTTCCTGCTCACCACGGCCGCGCTCGTGGGCGCGGTCAACGCGGCGCTGGTCGGGTCGGCCGTCGCTCTGGTGCTCGGCATGGTCGGGGACTGGCACTGGCTGATGGTCGTCGCCGGGGTGGCGGTCGCGCTCGCGGCGTTCGGAGCGCAGTTCCTCTACATCGTCCGCATGTCGAGGGGACGTACCACCAGATCCGGCGCCGGTCGTCGCTGATGATCGCGGGTACCGTCACCGGATGCGGATCACCCGATTCACGCACTCCTGCGTCCGCGTCGAGCACGGCGGCGCGGTGCTGGTGATCGACCCGGGCACCTGGAGCGAACCGCGTGCGCTGGTCGGCGCGGACGCCGTCCTGGTCACTCACGAGCACACCGACCACGTGGACGTGCTGCGGCTGGCCGGGCTCGGCGTGCCGGTGTACGCCCCAGAGGGGGCCCGGCTGCCCGACCTCGCCCCGCTGCCGGTCACCCGGGTACGTCCGGGGCAGCGGTTCACCGCCGCCGGCATCCCGGTGAGCGCCCACGGCGGCCGGCACGCCGTGATCCACGACGGTCAGCCCGACTGTCCCAACCTCGGCTACCTGGTCGGTGACGGGCTCTACCACCCGGGCGACTCGGTGCACGTGCCGGACGAGCCGGTGCGCACCCTGCTCGTGCCCGCCCAGGGGTCGTGGCTCCGCCTCGACGAGGCGATCCGCTTCGCCCGCGCGGTGGACGCCGAGGCCGCGTACCCCATCCACGACGCGCAGCTCAACGACCGTGGCCTGGCAAGTGTGGCCGGCTGGTTCGCCGAGACCATTCCCGGCTACCGCCACCTCACCCCGGGCGACACCGCCTGAGCGACGCGGCCGTCAGCGCGTCCCTCGTTTCAGGTCGCCTGCGTGGCCAGCCGGCGCAGGGCCCGCGCGGCAGGTGATCCGGGGTCGGCCGTCATCAGGACGACCTCCTGGTCATCCTCGGGCACGAGCAGGATGTCGCAGTTCAACCGCAGCGCACCGGCCTCTGGGTGGTCCAGGGTCTTGGTGCGATGCCCGGGAGCGTGGACCGGACGCGCCTCCCAGATCTGTCGGAACTCCGCACTGCCGGCGTGCAGTTCGGCCAGCAGCGCGGCCAGCTGCGGGTCACGCGGGTAGCGGTCTGCGGCCCGGCGTAGCCGCGCCACCACGATGTGCCCGAATTCCTCGGCGCTGGAGCTCTCGTACATCTGCCCCTGGCCCAGGAAACGGCGTCGGGCCAGGTTCGTCGTCCCGCCTCCAAGGTCGCCGAGCAGTGCTCGGGCCAGCGGGTTCCAGGTGACAACGTCGTACGCCGCGTCAGTGACGATGGCAGCGGTCTCCGGCAGCCGCTCCAGCATCCGGGCCACGTGTGGGCGCACCCGCCGTACTGCGCTGACGCCGGGCGGCGCGCTCGAACCGGCCAGGCGGAACAGATGGCTGCGCTCGGCCGGCGTGAGCCGCAGTGAGCGGGCCAGCGCGTCCAGGATCCGGGGCGACGGCCGCGGCCCCCGGGCCTGCTCCAGCCGCGTGTAGTAGTCGACCGACATGTGGGCGAGTTCCGCCACCTCTTCGCGGCGCAGACCCGGCGTACGGCGGTCGGTGCCCGTCACCGCCAGGCCGATATCGGCCGGACGCAGGGCCGCCCGGCGGTCCCGCAGGTAGTGCGCCAGCTCCTGCCTCGCCATGTCGCCTCCTTGACTGCCTGGTACCGGCTGTCCCTGCCAGGGCACCCCCGACCAGGGAAAACTGGGGTCATGGATGAACGCACAGCTCTGGTCACCGGCGCCAACAAGGGCATCGGCAAGGATATCGCCCGCCTGCTCGCGGCCGAGGGTGTCACCGTGTACGTGGGCTCCCGTGACCCCGGGCGCGGGCAGCGGGCCGTCGAGGAGATCGGAGCCGGAGCCCGTCTGCTGATCCTGGACGTGACGGATCCCGACGCCGTCGCACAGGCCGCGGCTCAGCTCGACCGCTTGGACGTGCTGGTCAACAACGCCGGCATCTCGCCGTCCCTCGATCCGCCGACCGGCACCGGCGTCGAGGAGTACCGGCGCACCTACGAGACCAACGTGTTCGGGGTGGTGACGGTGACCAATGCCTTCCTACCCGCCCTGCGCCGGTCCCCGAGTCCGCGCATCGTCAACATCTCCAGTGGCACCGCGTCGCTGACCTGGAGCACCACCCCCAACCCCCAGTTCACCCCGGGAAGCGGCGCCGCAGCCGCCTACCGGTCGTCCAAGGCCGCTCTCAATGCCCTCACCGTCCTGTACGCCCAGACGCTGGCGGACGACGGCTTCAAGGTCAATGCGCTCGCCCCCGGCCTGCGGGCCACCGATCTCAACCCCCGGGCCGCCGCTTCCGGCGGTGACCCGGCCGAGGCCGCGCAGGGTGCGCTCCGCCTGGCCCTGCTGCCGGACGACGGCCCCACCGGTGGCTTCTTCTCCTGGGACGGAACGCCGGTGCCCTGGTGAGTCGTTTGGCGGCGGCGGGCGCGTCGCCACCACCCCAGTGGGTGGGCGGCGCACACAACGGCATCGACAAGCGTGTCGGTCGGGCTCATGTCGGGTGTGGTCCACGTCACGATAGCTTCGGCGCGCGTCGACGCCCCCGCCGGCGCTGCCGAGGAGAGCGTCCATGACCACACCGCGCAGAGCCGCCACCGCCCTGACCGCCGTCCTGCTGCTGATCCTGACCGCCGCGGCCCCCGCCCAGGCCGCCACCCCCGCCACCACGCCACCGGTGTCCGGCTCGCTGGGCACCTACAACATCTCCGGGGTGTACGTGGCCGGGGTGTCCTCCGGTGGCTACATGGCCACCCAGCTGCACGTCGCCTACTCGTCCCGGATCCGGGGCGCGGCCGTCTTCGCCGCCGGCCCCTACTACTGCTCCCAGAACACCGTCGCCCAGGCGCTCTACGGCTGCGGTGACAACATCTACCCGACGAACGTGTCGGCGCTGGAGACGTACACCCGCGCCTGGGCGTCGTACGGCTGGGTCGACCCGGTCGGCAACCTCTCCGGCGATCCGGTGTACGTGTTCCACGGCAACAACGACACCGCCGTCAAGAAGTCCGTCACCGACGACCTGGTCCGCTACTACCAGCGCTTCGGCGCCAGCGTGCAGTACGACAGCGGCTCGGCCGCCGGCCACGCGTGGGTCACCCCGTACGGCACGCTGGGATGTACGGCGACCGCGTCGCCCTACCTCAACGACTGCGGCACCGATCCGCAGAACGCCCTGCTGCGCAAACTGCTCGGCGGCGTCAACGCGCGCAACACCGGAGCGCTGGGCGGCACGCTCGTGCGCTTCGACCAGAACACGTTCGCCGTCAACGGGTGGGCCAACGGGTTGAGCATGGACGCCAACGGCTACGCGTACGTCCCGTCGGCGTGCGCGGCCGGCCAGTCGTGCCGTCTGCTGGTCGCGCTGCACGGCTGTGCGCAGGGGGCCGGGTCGGTGGGCACGGCGTTCGTCGACCGGGCCAACCTCAACCAGTACGCGGACACCAACAACCTGGTCGTGCTCTATCCGCAGGCCGGCACGGCGCTGAGCAACCCCAACGGCTGCTGGGACTGGTGGGGCTACCTGGGCGCGACCAACTTCCCGATCAAGGGCGGCGCCCAGCTCGAAACGATCATGAACATGGTCCGCCGCCTGGACGGCTGACGGCGATGGCCCTCAGCCCAGGAACAGCTGGAGCAGGACGACCACGGCGAGCAGCGCCGGCCCTCGGGAACCCTGCCGCAGCAGGTCGACCGGGACCATTCCGAACGGCGTGTTGACCGTCGCGCCGCCGTAGTCGATCGCCGGGCGGGTGCCGGCCCGGAAGGCGGCGGCCACCACCCCGAGCACCAGCGTCGGCGCGAGCCAGGTCGGGCCCGCGCCGACGCTGGGCAGGCTCGGCAGGGTCAGCAGCCACCACAGGCCCGCGCCGATCGCCGGCACCACCACGTGGACGCCGCGCAGGAGGGCGTCGCTGCCGCCGAGCGCCCGGCGCAGCCCGGCCGACCGGCTGACCGCGCGCAGTCCGCCGGTGAGCCGGTCGACGGCGAGGTACGCCAAGACCACCTGCGCGGCCCCGGCCAGGCCGGGCAGGGCGAGCGCGGCCGCGTACTGGACACCGACGAGACCCGCCCAGATCAGCAGGGCGCTGGGGTGCCGGCGCAGTCGTCGGACGTCCGCCTGGAGCAACGCCCACCAGCCCGGACCGGGCAGGAATCGGCTGCTGCGGACCCGGCCGACCCGCCGCCAACGACGGCTCTCCACCAGGCCGGTCAACAGGCTCGGGTCGAGCAGGATCGTGGCCGTTGCGGCGGCGTTGGCGAACTGCGCGCCGGTGGTCAGGGTGGCCCGGTCGACGAGGGGTAGCGCGCGTACCGCCAACACCGTGGCGACGACCGCGAGCGGCACGGCGACGGCGACCAGCGCGATCGTCGGCGTCGACGAGGGCCGGGGCAGTCCCTCGCCGAGGCGGCCGGTGAGCACCACGACGGCGGTGATGAAGGCCGCGGCCACCATCGGGACCGCGCCGGCCAGCGCCGGCCACCGCCGTCCCGTGCGGCTGCTCTGGGCGACGACGCTGAGCGCCAGCGTGGCGGCACCCCAGCCCGCGCCGGCGGCGGCCGCCCAGCCCAGGGTCGCCGGGTCGCTGACACCGCCGAGCGCCGCCACGGCCACCCCGAGCGCGGCCGTGCCGACCGCCGCGCCCGCCACCAGGACCGCGAGGCGCGGCGCCAGCCAGGCCCGCCGATCGATCGGCGCGCTGGTCACCCAGCTCTGGGTGGCCGGGGTGACCAGCAGCGGGCCGAACGCGCGCAGGCCGCGCCAGACGAGCCCGGCGCCGGCGAGCAGCGCGGCGAGGGCCAGCCACCACCGCACCCCCGGCTCGGCCTGGCCCACGGTGGGGGAGTCCAGCATGTTGCGGCTGGCGCTGATCGCGAACCAGCCGTACATGCCCACGAACAGGACCATGACGTAGGCGTCGCCCAGCACATCGCCGAGCGAGTGCTCGTGGTGGCGGCGGCGGGCGCGGCGCAGGTGCGTACGGACCTGTCGGGCCGTGGGCAGCCCGGCGGGCGCCTCGGCGATCGTGGTCGGCGCGGCCGTCACCGGCCGATCTCGATCCGCTCGTCCACGACCGCGTCGATCAGCTCCGGGTCGTGCGAGGCCATCAGCACGGTGGTGCCGGCGTCGCGTTCGCGCCGCAGCCGGTCGGCGAGCCACTGCCGTCCGGCGACGTCGAGGCGCTGCTCCGGCTCGTCGAGGATCAGCACCCGACGCGGCCGGACGAAACAGGACGCCAGCGCGAGCCGGCGGCGCTGCCCGCTGGACAGGGTGACCGGGAGTTGATCACGGGCCGGTTCCAGGCCCAGCTCGGTGAGGACCTCCTCGACCGGCTCGGCGTTGCCCCCGTGCGCGTACGCGACCAGCTCCAGGTGCTCGACCACGGACAGGTCGGGGAAGAAGTCGATGTCGTCCAGGGCGGCGGCCACCAGTGAGCGCACCTGCGGGTCGGTCTCGTCGGCCCGGTACCCGTGCACCCGCACCTCGCCCGCGTCCGGCCGGTCGGCGCCCACCACGCAGCGCAGCAGCGTGGTCTTGCCACTGCCGTTGGGGCCCAGCACCACCGCGATCCGGCCCGGCGGCAACGTGAAGGTCACATCGTCGAGCACGACCAGGTTGCCGAAGTTGCGGCTGAGTCCCCGCACCGAGAGAGCGTCCACGGTCACACACTCTCCCAGACCGACGCCACCGACCACGACGAGCGATCGACATCACGCCGACCCGGGGGGACACACCGCTCAGTGGGTGGCCGGCGGCGCTTCGACGTCGTGTACCAGGCGTTCGTCGGCGGCGGCCAGCGCCCGATCGTCGCCGACCTCTTCGGCCACCGTCGCCGCGTCCGCCCACAGCCGCCGCGCGTCGGACCGGTCGCCCAGCGCGGCGGCGGCGTCGCCCAGGTAGAGCAGGGTACGCCCCAGCCCCGCCGTGGGCCGGACGTCCTCGCGCAGCCGTCGGCTCTCGGCCAGCAGCTCGTACGCCGTCCGCGCCTGCCCGGGCGCGTTGGTCAGCAGCGTCGCCCCGGCGTTGAGCAGCGCGGCGGCGCGGCTGGTCGGATCGTTGACCGACTCGTACTCGCGCAGGGCGGCCCGCCAGGCCTGCGCCGCGTCCAGGTGCTCGCCGAGGCTGGCGTGCACCAGCACCAGGTTGGTCAGCGCGGCGGCGTAGCCTCGTGCGTCACCCACCGACCGGAACGTGTTCGCCGCCCGCACCAGATGGTGGTGCGCGGCGTCCAGCTCGCCCCGGGCCAGCTGCGCCGCGCCGAGGCCCAGCTGGGTGAGGGCGTGCCCGGCCCGGTCCGCGGACGATCGGTGCCGGCGCGACAGCTCCAGGTGCTCCACCGCGTCGTCGAGTTGCCCCAGGTCGAGCAGGGCCAGGCCGAGGTTCATCCGCGCCTGGGCGGTGCCCCGCCGGCCGCGTTCGGCCACCGCGAGGGTGAGCGCCGCTGCCGCCCCTGCGGGTCGTGCCGACGTCGGCGCAGCACGCCCAGCTCGTTGTGCGCCCAGCCGGCGATCTCCGGTCGGTCGTCGGCCGTCGGGGTGGCCAGGACGGTGCGGCACACCTGCTCCCACTCGTCGAGCCGTTCGACGTGGGCGAGCCATCCGCACAGCGCCACGGCCAACCGGAACCACCACCGGCGTACCCGTCGGGGCAGCGTCTCGGCCGCCCCGGCGGGCACCCGGACGACCGCGAGCAGCAACTCCTGGTGCAGGTCGAACCAGCCGTACGGGTCGTCGTCCAGCGGCAGCGACCACTCCCGGTCCGGCGGGGAGCCCAGCACGGTCAGGTTGGCGGCGTGCCGTTCCGCCCGCCGGGCCAGCTGCCGGGTGAGCCGGGCCTGCGCGGCGACCCGGGAACGGGCCGGATCGGCGTCGCGCAGGTGCAGGCGGGCGTTCGCGGCGAGCAGCGGACGGACCTCGTACCGGTCGCCGGGGGCGCCGACCACGAACGCAGCGGCGGCCAACTGGTCCAGCAGCCCGGTGATCCGCTCGGGGTGCCGGCGGGCCAGCGCGGCGATGGTCGGCCGGTCCACCGGGGCGGGCGCCAGCGACATCAGCCGGTAGAGCCGGCGGGCCTCGCGGGTCAACGCCCGGTAGGCGGTGTCCCGTTCGGTGACGAGCTGGGCGGCCGGCGAGACGGCGACCCGCTGGTGCGGCGGGGTGCGTACCGCCCGGCGCAGCGCGTCCAGGACGTCGATGTGCCGCCAGCCGTGCTGGGCCGTGCGGTAGCCCAGCGCGCGGACGGTGCGCGGCTGCCGGCCGCACAGGTCGACGATCTCGCGCACGGCCGGGTCGGTACGAGGGTCGGCGCGACGGACCCGGGCGGCCGGGGCGGCGCCGCCCGCGGCGGCGAACAGCTCGACCGCCTCGTCCGGGCCGGGCTCGGCGATCCAGTGCTCCACCACTCCGTTCAAGCCGCTGAGCGCGGGTCCGCCGGCCAGCAGCAGCCGGCAGGTACGCGCGGTCGGCGGTAGCAGCGCGCGGACCTGCTCGGGCCGGTCGACGTTGTCCAGGACCAGCAGGATCTTGCGCCCGTCGATCTTGCGGCGGATCGCGGCGGCCGCGGCCGCGAGGGCGTCCGGGCGACCGGACACCGGTGGTGCGCTGCCCAGGACCGCCGCCAACGCGGTGAGCACCTGTCGGGGAGAACGGGGTCGACCACCCCGGCGCAGGTCGAAGTGGTACTGCCCGTCCGGGAAGTCCGCCCGGCACAGGTTCGCCGCCTCGATGGCGCAGGCCGACGTGCCCACCGCCCGCCGGCCCAGCACCGCCACGGCATGTTCGCGCGCGAGCAGGTCCAGCACCGCCCGGACGTGCTCGTCGCGGCCGGTGAACCCCGCCGTGTACGGCAGGGTCGGCACATCGTCGACCGGCGTGCTGACCACCTCGGTGGGTTCCGAAGAGGTCTCCCGCCCCGACCGGCGCTGATGCGCGTACACCCCGAAGCCGATCGCACCGACGAGCCCGATCACGATGCTCGCCGGACCGAGCAGCTCGGCGGCCGGGCCGAGCGCACTGCTCACCAGCTCGGAGAGCAGATTGATGCCCACGTTGCCGAGCACGCCGCCGAGCAGCGAGAAGACGGCGGCGAGCAGCGGCCACCTCGGCCCTCGGCCCGGCGCCCCGGTGGGGCGGGTCACCGTACGCCCCCGGAGACCAGGCCGGCGACGAGTTGCCGCCGGGCGAGCACCATGAGCGCCACCGGCAGCACCGAGGCGAGCACCGAGCCGGCGGCCAGGATCCCGCTGTTGGACACGAAGCCGCGGCTCTGCCCGGCCAGGAACAACCCGAGCGGAGTGGCCTCCGGGCCGCTGAACAGCAGGCCCACCGCCAGGTCGTTCCAGACCTGGACGAACTCCAGCACGGAGACGGCGATCACGGCGGGCAGGTTGTGCCGGGCCAGTCGACGCAGCGTCCCCCACCAGCGTCGACCACCCAGCCGAGCGCCGCGTACCTGGTCGGCCGGCAGGTCGGCGAACGCGTTGCGCAGCACCAGCACCGCGAACGGCACCCCGAGCGCCACGTGCACCAGCGCCAACCCGCGTGCGGTGCCGGAGGAGAGCACCAGGCCGAGCACCTCGTTGACCGGCCCGGCGATCACCTGCACCGGGACGACGGTGGCGGCCATCAGCAGCAGGCCGGTCGCCTGTGCGGCCGGGCCGGTCAGCCACGCCAGCGGGTAGGCGGCCAGCAGCCCGACGACGAGAACCGTCGCGGTGACGACGGTGGCCAGCAGCAGGGTGAAGCCGAGCGCCCGCCACAGCTCGTCGCCGCCGAGCAGGGCCTCGTAGGAGCCCGCGCCGGGCGGGGCCGACCACCAGCCCTGCGCGGCGGCGTCGACCTGCCCGTGCGCGGAGGTCGCCAGCAGCACCACCAGCGGAAAGAGCCAGGCCACCGCGGCGGCGGCGGCGAGCACCCGGAACAGCCGGCGCGGCGGCAGCACCGGCGCCGGATCGGGCGTCGCCTCCACGCGCGGCGGCGGCCACGCCTGGCGGACGAAGAACGCCGCCACCAGCATTCCGGCGGCCACCGCCGCCAGCCAGACGACGCCGAGCGCGGCGCCCTGCCCGGTGGTGGTGCCGCCCGAGGTCTGCCAGACCCGCAGGGCGAGCACCGCCGCGTCGTCGCGGACCGACCCGGGCGTCATCACCAGGATCAGGTCGAAGGTACGGCTCGTGCCGAGCGCCACCAGGGCGAAGACCACCGCGACGGTACGCAACAACAGCGGCCGCCACTGCGCGTCCCACAGGACGTGTCGCCGGCCGCCGCCGTAGGCGCGCACCGCGTCGGCCAGGCTCGGCGGTACGCGGTCCAGCGCGGCCCGGAAGACCAGCACGGCCAGCCCCACCCACGCCCAGACGAACGCCGACATCAACGCCACCGTCACGAGGCCCGGCCCGAGCAGTTGCGGGGCGTCCTCGGCCCAGCGTCCGGTCACCCGCGCCGCGAGCAGGGTCACCAGGCCACGGGTCGGGTCGGGGTCGTACATGAGCCGGAAGGTGACGCCGGTGACGACCAGCGGCAACGCCACCGGCACCAGCAGGATCAGGCGGACCAGGCCACCCTCCTGGGAGCGGCGCGACACGACGGCGAACAGGTAGCCCAACGCCGTCACCACGGCCGGCACCAGCACCGCCCACAGCACCGTACGGCCGACCACCGCGCCGGTGTGCGGCGCGTCGAGGGCGGCCCGGAAGTGCTCCGCGCCGACCCAGTGACCGTCGGTGGTGACGCTGGCGTGCAGCGTGCGCAGCACCGGCCACAGCACCAGCGCGCCGAGCAGCAGCGCGGCCGGCAGCAGCAGCGCGGAGGTCGCGCCGGCCGCCGGGTAGGCCCGGCCCCGGCGCGGCGGGCCCACGTCGTCGAGCACCGCCAGCTCGCCGAGCACCCGGGTCTCGCTCACCGGTCACTGCCCGCGTCACGGGCCGCCGCGGCGAGCTGCGCGGTGGCGTCGTCGATCGCCCGACGGGCCGGCACGCCGCCGGTGACGTCGGCGAAGAAGTCCTGCATGATGCGCCAGATGCCGACGCCGTCGGAGCCGGTGAACGCCCCCGGCAGCTGGTCGGAGAGGTCGAAGTGCAGGGTGTCCGGTCCGCGCATCTCGCGGGCCAGTTGCCGGCGGACCGGGTCGTCGTACTCGGTCAGCGCGATCGTGGTGTTCGGCGACAGGTAGCCGCCGGCCTGCAACCAGGGAGCGAACGAGTCGGCCCGGGTCAACCACTCGACCAGCTCCAGGCCACCCCGGTCGTGGTCGAACGCCACCGCGACGTCGCCGCCGACGATCAGCGCGCCGCTGCCCGCCCCCGCGCTCGGAAAGCGGAAGGTGACCGGCTCCTCGGTGCCGCCGCGGAACCGGCCCACCACCTCGGCGGTGAAATCGGCCTCGAAGACCATCACCGCCCGCCGTGAGCGCACCACCTGGATCACCGACTCCTCGTACTGGGTGAGCAGGGCACGTTTGCCACCGCCGGGAAACGCGCCGTCGATGCTCCACAGCTCGGCGAGCCGGTCCAGGGCGTCGCGCACCGCCCGGCCCTGCCAGTCACCCTCGGAGGCGGCGAGAGCGTCGTACGCGGTGGGCGCGAGGTCGGCCAGCACGTTCTCGAACCAGTCGGTGAGGACCCAGCCGTCCGCCGCGCCGATGGCCAGTGGCGCCGGGCCGCCGTCGCGGGCGAGCGCGCCGAGACGACGGGTCAACGAGACCAGCTCGTCCCAGCTCGTCGGCGGCTCGGGCAGCATCGAGGGCAGATGCCAGATCAGGGACTTGTGCGCCGCCTTGACCCAGAGGCCGTAGCGCTGCCCCTTGGCCATCAGCAGGTCGCCGAGGCCGATCGGCACCGCGTACTCGACCGACGGTCGTACCGGGCGGAGCCAGCCCTTCGCGGCGTACTCGGTGACCAGGCCGGGACGCGAGAGGATCGCCACGTCCGGCGAGGTGCCCGCGAGGTGCCGGGCGCGCAGGAACGCGTCGATGTCGTTGCCGGCGCTGACCACCCGCACCGGGGCGGGGGCGCGGTACGCGTCCACGACCTTCTGGAAGCGCTCCAGCTCACTGCCGCTCCAGACCACCGCCACCTGTATCGAGCGGGTGCCGCCGCCGCACCCGGCCGCCGTGGCCGCCGCGCCGACGGCGGCGGCGCGCAGCAGCGTACGGCGGGTGAGGCCGCCGGCCGGCGTCACCGGGGGACCTCGTCGGGCTCGGTGAACAGGTGGTGCCGCGTCGGGATCTCGGCCAGGGTGGACGGATCGGCGGTGCAGACCAGCGTGGCGACCCCCGGCGTCTCCGACGGGGCGAGTCGGGGCAGCAGGTCGCCCAGGCGGCTGCCGCCGGCCGGCTCGACCGGCAGGTCGACGACGAGCACCTCGGGCAGGCAGACGGCGGCCCGGGCCAGCGCGACCCGGAACCGCTGCGCGTCGGAGAGCACGTGCGGAAGCAGGTCGAGCGTCGGCGCCAACTCCAGCCGCTCCACCACCGTCGTCGTCCAGTCGTCGGCCATCTCGTGCACCCGTTCGCGTTTGCGTTGGCCGTACTCGATGTTGCGGCGCACGGTGAGCTGCGGCAGCAGCGCGCCGCCCGCCGGCACGTAGCCGATCTGCCGGCGCGGCGGCGGCAGCGCCGTGACGTCCCGCTCGCCCACCATGATCCGACCGGTGACCGGGGCGGCCAGGCCGGCCAGCACCCGGGCCACGGCCGTGCCGACCCGGGGCGGCGCGACCAGCGCGGCCGTCCCGCCGGGCGCGACGTCGAGGGTGGCCGGCCCGGTGCCGGGGACGGCGACCAGCGCGCGTAGTCGTAACGTTGCCCTCACCTCCGGTGACCGCTGACGCGTCCCAGGGTGGCATACGTGGCCGACAGTCGATGTCCCGTGGATCTTCCAATGTGGTGGAAGGCGGCGGCGCCTACCCGGGGGCGTAGAGGGCGGCCAGGCCGGCGGCCGTGGCGGCCAGGCGTTCGCGCAGCGCGCCCGGGCTGAGCACCTCCACGTCGGCGCCGAGACGCAACAGGTCACCGTGGGCGTGGGTCAACGACTCGATCGGCAGCACGGCGGTCACCCAACCCTGGGCGTCGGCGGGACCGGCGGTGGCGTCCACGGCGGCCACCACCGGATCACTGCCGATCTCCCGCAGCCGCTCCCGGCCGGCGGGGGACAGGCGTACGGTGGCCTCGTCCCGGTGCAGTTGGGCGCGGAACCGCACCACGTGTTTCCGCCACCAGGCCGGCAGGTCGAAGTCGGCCGGCCGGTCGAACTCCTCGGCGAGCGGGGTCAACGCGAGGATCTGGTTGACCCGGTAGGTCGCCGGCTCGGCCCGGCCCGGTTGCGTGGCCACCACGTACCACCGGCCACCCTTGAGGACCAGGCCGTACGGCTCCAGCACCCGGGTCACCTCACCCCGCCAACCGCGGTAACGCACCCGCACGCGTTGCTGCCGCCAGACGGCCTCGGCCGTGCGGGCCAGTTCGGGGGAGGCGTCGCCGTCCGCGTACCAGCCGGGTGTGTCGAGGTGGAAGCGTTGCTGAAGTTGGATGGCGCGGTCGCGCAACGGCGTCGGCAGCGCATCGTTCAGCTTGAGTCGCAGTGCCGCCACCACGTCGCCGTAGCCCAACTCGTCGGCGGGGCCGGGCAGCCCGGCCAGGAAGAGCCGCTCGGCCTCCTCGGCGGTCAGGCCGGTCAGCCGGGTCCGCCAGCCGTCGACGAGCTGGTAACCGCCGGCGTGCCCGGCCTCGGAGTAGAGCGGGATGCCGGCGGCGTGCAGCGACTCCACGTCGCGGTAGATGGTGCGCGGGGAGACGGACAGCCGCTCGGCGAGCTGCGCGGCGGTCAGCCGGCCGTGCGACTGGAGTAGCAGCAGGACGGAGATGAGTCGACTGGCCCGCATTTCACTGACACTAGCTGTCAGCGAAGTGGTCCTACCGTCCCGGCATGGCATTTCACGACAAGGATCTACGAACGCTGGAGCCGATCGTGGTGGACGGTTGGCAGCTCAAGCGTTACCACATCGACCAGCCGGGGCAGCCGATCGAACCGGAGGTGGAGAAGGCCGCGTACGACGTACTGCCGGCGCTGCTGGCCCGCGCGGTGCGTGACGACACACCGGCCGCCGGGTGGGTGGTGCTGCACCGGGGCGCGGACACCGGCGCCTACCTGCTGGCGTACACCTGGGTGTGGGACAACGCGTTGCAGGTGCACATCGCGGTGGCCGGTCAGCCGGTGCTGGACTGCCCGGACGACGACCCGACCCACTTCGTCGAGTTGGCTCGGCGCGAGGTCGGCTGCGTCTGGGAGCTGGCGGTGCTGGAGCACGAGCGGGCCGCCTGGGTCCGGCACCTGCTGGCCCCGGAGAGCCCCGACCTGGCCGGTTACCTGGGCGACTCGCGAGCGGACGGGCCGGTGGGCCACTGATGGGCGACTTCGACTTCTACGTGGGCACCTGGAACGTGGTCAATCGGCGGCTCCGCGAACGGCTGACCGGCTGCGACGAGTGGGACGAGTTCCCCGGTGTGTCGGTGGCGCACAGCTTCTTCGGCGGGGGCGGCAACTTCGACGAGATCACCTTTCCCACCAGGGGTTTCTCCGGCGCCACGATCAGGATCTTCGACCCGGCGAGCGAGCAGTGGTCGATCTACTGGATGAACAGCGGTCGCGGCGAGTTGGAGCAGCCGCCGGTGGTCGGTCGTTTCGTCGACGGGGTCGGCCGCTTCTACGCCGACGACCAGCACGAGGGGCGTCCGGTCCGGTGCCGGTTCATCTGGTCCGGGATCACCGCGACGACGGCCCGCTGGGAGCAGGCGTTCTCGGTCGACGGCGAACGCACCTGGGAGACGAACTGGATCATGGAATCGACGCGAGCGTCCATGGACTAGCCTGCGGGTCGTGCGCAGATGGCGGCGGATGGATCCGTGGGGTGCGACGCAGGCGTTCGCCGGATTGATGGTGCTGGCCGGGTCGGCGATGGCTGTCGCAGTAGTGATCAGTGCCGGACGCGGGCTGGTGCAGGGCCGCATGGTCGCGCCGGCCGTCCTCAGTCTGGCCGTCGCGCTGCCGTTCCTCGGGTTGTGGCTGACCTTCGTCCTGCGGATGTACCTGGCCGGTGTCTACGTCAACGACGAGGGCGTACGGCTGCGGCACGTGTTCCGTACTCGGACGCTGCGGTGGTCGGAGGTGACCGGATTCGAGACGCGTCCCGCGCTGTTGTTCGGCGAGCCCACCGTGCGCGACGCCTGCTGGGTGCAGACGACGAGCGGGGCGTTCGAGTCGGCGGTGCAGCGGCGTTCCCGGGAGGTGGGCTGGCGCAAGAACGTCGGGCCGGTCCTCTCCTCGGACGACTTCGAGGGGATGCTCGCTCGGCTCGACGCCGAGCGGGCGTCCCGCCGCTTTGGCCCGCAGGTGGTCCGGCGCTAGTTAACGGCCGTTCGGTCGCGGTGCTAGGGTCCGATCACCGCCCCGGATGGAGGAAGCGATGCCCTCCGACCACGTCGACGTGCTCATCGTCGGCGCCGGCCTGTCCGGCGTCGGCGCGGCCTGCCACCTGCGCCGCGACTGCCCCGACAAGACGTACGCGGTGCTCGAGGCGCGCGACGCCGTCGGCGGCACCTGGGACCTGTTCCGCTACCCGGGCGTCCGGTCCGACTCGGACATGTTCACCCTCGGCTACTCGTTCCGGCCGTGGACCGACGCGCGGTCGATCGCGGACGGCGCGAGCATCCTCGAGTACGTGCGCGAAACGGCCCGGGAGTACGACGTGCAGCGGCACATCCGCTTCTCCCACCGGGTGACGCGCGCGGAGTGGGACAGCGCCGCCGCCCGCTGGACGGTGTACGCCGAGCGCACCGACACCGCCGAGCGCACCGACACCGCCGAGCGCACCGACACCGCCGAGACGGTGGTGCTGACCTGCTCGTTCCTGTTCGCCTGCACCGGCTACTACCGGTACGACGAGGGCTACACGCCCGCTCTGCCGGGCGTCGACGCGTACGCCGGGCGGTTGGTGCACCCGCAGCACTGGCCGGACGACCTGGACCACGCCGGCAAGCGGGTGGTGGTGATCGGCAGCGGCGCGACCGCCGTGACGTTGGTGCCGGCCCTGGCGCGGCGGGCCGCCCACGTGACGATGCTGCAACGCTCACCGTCGTACCTCATCGCCCTGGCCGCACGCGACCGGCTGGCCGACTCCCTGCGGCGTCGGCTGCCGGCGGGCGTCGCGTATCCGGTGGTGCGGTGGAAGAACGTGCTGCTGTCCACGGCCACGTTCCAGCTCAGCCGGCGCGCGCCGGGGCTGGTGAGACGGCTGCTGCGCCGGGCCGCGACGCGCCTGCTGCCGGTCGGGTACGACGTGGACCGGCACTTCTCGCCCCGGTACGACCCGTGGGACCAGCGCCTCTGCGTGGTGCCCGACGGCGATCTCTTCACCGCCGTGTCGCAGGGCCGGGCGTCGGTGGTGACCGACACCATCGACACGTTCACCGCCGACGGCCTCCGGTTGGCCTCGGGCGACGAGGTGCGCGCCGACATCGTGGTCACCGCGACCGGGCTCAACCTGCTCGCCCTCGGCGGCCTGACGCTGCGCGTCGACGGTGTCGACGTCGACCTGGCCGACACCGTCGCCTACAAGGGCATGATGCTCTCCGGCGTGCCGAACTTCGCGCTGACCATCGGCTACACCAACGCGTCGTGGACCCTCAAGGCCGACCTGGTCGCCGGCTACGTCTGCCGGCTGCTGCGCCACCTGGACCGGACCGGCCAACACGTCGTGACCCCGCTGCCGCCGCCCGGTGACGAGCGGGTGCCGCTGATCGACCTGCGCTCCTCGTACGTGCTGCGCGGTGTCGCCGCCCTGCCCCGGCAGGGCGCGCGGACGCCGTGGCGGCTGCACCAGAACTACGTCCGCGACGTGCTGCTGATGCGGCACGGCCGGCTCACCGACGAGGGTGTGCGGTTCTCCCGCCGCGCCCGCCAGGGAAGGAGCACCGATCGTGCGGAGGTTTGAGTTCGCTGGCGCGACGGCCGTGGTGACCGGCGCGGCCAGTGGCATCGGCGCGGCGCTGGCGCACGCCTTGGCCGACCGGGGCGCCGACCTGGTGCTCCTGGACCGGGACGCCGAGCGGCTGGACGCCGTCGTCGCCGCCATCGGCCTCGCCCACCCGGACCGACGCGTGCGCACGTACCGGGTGGACCTCGCCGACCCGGCGGCCACCGCGCGGGTGGCGGCCGAGATCGGCCAGCGTCATCCGCGGATCCGGCTGCTGGTGAACAACGCCGGTGTCGGCCTCGGCGGTCGGTTCGACCAGGTCACGTTCGACGAGTTCAGCTGGGTCATCGAGATCAACTTCCGGGCGGTGGCGCAGATGACGCACGCGCTGCTGCCCGCGCTCAAGGCCGAACCGGGCGCGCACCTGGTCAACATTTCCAGCCTGTTCGGGCTGATCGCGCCGGCCGGGCAGGTCGCGTACGCGGCGAGCAAGTTCGCCGTCCGGGGCCTCACCGAGGCGCTGCGGCACGAGTTGGTCGACGACGGCATCGGCGTGACGTCGGTGCACCCGGGCGGGATCCGGACCCGGATCACCGAGAACGCCCGCGTCGGCAGCGGCGTGCCGGCCCAGGAGTACGCCGCCGGTCGGGCGCAGTTCGAGAAGCTGCTCACGATCGCTCCGGAGCGGGCCGCCGAGGTGATCCTGCGGGGCGTCGAGCGACGGCGGGGCCGGGTGCTCATCGGCTGGTCGGCGAAGGTGCCCGACCTGCTGGCGCGGATCATGCCGGCGTCGTACCACCGGGTGCTGATGGTCGGCCTGAACCGGGGCGTGGCCCGGCCCGCGCCGGTCCCGCCGCCGGTCGCCGACCCCACCTGATCAGGGCGGGCTGCCGCCGCGCTTCTCCTCCTGGGCCAGCACCGCCTCCCGGTGTTCGGGCTCGTCGCGGCGGGCCAGCTCGGCGGCGAGTCGCGGGTCGGCCACCAACCGCTCCCGGTTGCGGTGCAGGAAGCTCTCGAAACCCCCGGTGTACGGGCAGGCCAACTCGCCGAGCGCCCGCTCCGGCGCGTACCGGCAGCCGGCGCAGTAGTCGCTGATCTCGTCGATGTCGGTGCCGTCCACCGCGTACGGGCGAGTGTCCACCCTGGCCAGGTCGGCGTACTGGCTCATGCCGATCACGGTCGCGTTCATCACCCAGTCGGCGCCGTCGACGAAGCAGCGCTGGAACCAGTCCGCCACCTCGGCGGGACGCCAGCCGCGCTGCAACGCGTAGTTGCCCAGCACCAGCAGCCGGGGGCTCTGGTGCGTCCAGGCCCGGTCCCGGACGGCGGCGAGCACGTCGCCCAGACAGCGCGCCTCCACCGCGTCGGCGTCCAGATCGGCGAACCACTGTGGCATCGGCTCGGTCGCGGCCAGCCAGTTCGCGCCCCGGAACTGCGGCTCGTGGTACCAGTACAACTGCCAGAGGAACTCCCGCCAACCGAGCAGCCCGCGGATGAACGGCTCCACCGCCGTACGGGGGGCGGCACCGGACCGCCACGCCTGCTCGGCGGCGCGCACGGCCGGCTCGGGGTGCAGCAGCCCCAGGTTGAACGACGACGAGAGCGTCGAGTGCGCGAACAGCGGGTCGTCGGCGCTCATCACGTCGGCGTAGCGGCCGAACCCGGGCAGCCGGTGCGCGAGGAAGTGCGCCAACCGGGCCTGCGCCTCCTCGTGCGTGGCCGGGTACCGCCGGGGGCCGTCCCGACCGACGAACCGCACCCCGTCGGCGGCCCACCCGTCGAGGTCGCGGCGGACCTGCGCGTCGATGTCGTCCTCGACGATGGGCGGTGGTGGCGGCGGGGTGGCGGGTACCGCGGGGGCCTCACCGCGCGGGCGGCGCGGCGTCGGGGCCGTGGCGGGGAGCCGGGCCGGCCCGGTCAGCACGTCGTGCCGGCGACGGGCCTGCCGGTAGTGGTCGGCCATCCGCAGCGGGCCGCGCCGGGTGCGGTCCGCCCAGGCTGCGAAGTCGGACTGGCTGGTGATGAAACCGCGCGGCGGCAGCACGGTCAGGCCGGGCACCGAACGGGCGAACGCCAGCGCGGCCCGGGAGTGCGGGTGGCACACCTCCACCGGCTCGGCGACCTGTGTCAGCGCCTCGCGGAACGTGTCGGTACGCAGCAGCAGCGCCCGGTCGCCCAGCTCGGCGGCGCGGTGGCGCAGGGCGGAGAGGATCAGGTGCGCCTTCTGCCGGTGCATCGGACGGCGGCGGAACAGCTCCCGGATCTCCACCAGGAGGACCGGTTGATCGGGGTCGTCGAGGAAATGTGGCCCGAGTTGGTCGGCCAGCAACCATCGGCGGCGTAACATCCCGCAATTCTGCCCATTTTCGGGCCGTCCCGCGCGCCGGCAGGCCGGATGATCGATGTCTGATCCAGATCGATGTCAGGCGGCGCGGCTCGTGACGGCCCCGGCGTCACGTCTGCGCAGCACCACCGTCACGGCCACGAGGGCGACCAGCAGCAGCGCGAGCACCGGCACCGGGGCCGGTCCGAGCGGCACGAGCAGCGCCACCCCGGCGACGACCGGATAGGCGACCACCACCGCGCCGTGCTGCTGACGGCGGACGTGCAGCACCCAGACGGTGAGCAGGAAGACGGCCAACGGCACGGCCACCGCGTACGCGGCGGTCGTACCGGACACGTGGGCGAGGTGCCGCTCGTGGTCCACCACCACGGGCAGGCCGGCACCGACGGCGGCGATCGCGCCGAAGATGAGGTAGTGGCCGTAGCCCCAGATCAAGGAGTACGGCAGCCGGTCCGGCGCCTCGACCGGGCGGTCGAAGTAGAGCCACCAGAGCGCGTACACGATGACCGCGCCGGCCGCCGCGAGCGCCCAGAGACCGTGGTCGCCCGCGTCCAGTCCGGTCTGGATCGCCACCGAGATCGCCAGCACCGCCTCGCCGAGCACGATCAGCGTGAACAGCCCGTACCGTTCGCCGATGTGCCCGGGGTGCCAGGGCGTCATGCCCGGCCGCTCGGCCACCGCCGGAACGAGCAGGTCGGCGAACGCCAGCAGCAGGAACGTGACCATGGCCCAGCCGTCGGGCAGCGCCAACCGCAGCAGCCAGCCGAGCTGCACGACGGTCACGCCGATCGCGTACCTGCGCGCCGCGGCCCGGTGCGCCGGATCGCCGGCGGCGGCCCGGCTCCACTGCACGACGGCGGCCAGCCGCATGACCACGTACCCGTAGGTGATGACGGTGAAGTCGCCCTCGGTGAACGCGCGCGGCACCCCGGCCGCCAGGATCAACGCCCCGGTGATCTGCACCAGCGTGGTGATCCGGTAGACGTCGTCGTCGGTGTCGTACGCCGAGGCGAACCAGGTGAAGTTCATCCACGACCACCAGATCGCGAAGAACACCATCAGGTAGCTGCGCAGCGCGTGGTCGAGGTGCCCCTCGGCGACGTCGTGGTGCAGGGCGGACGCCGCCTGCGCCACGGCCACCACGAAACACAGGTCGAAGAAGAGTTCCAGCGGCGTGGCCGCGCGGTGTGGCTCGTCCCGGCGTCGGGGCCGCATGGGCCGGTAGAACGGCCGGACCGAACGACTGTTGGTCACCGCAGCTCCTCAGGCCGGCCGTCGGGGTCGGGCACACGATAACGGGTGCCGGCGGCGCGGTTCGGCCAGGTCAGCCGCGCCGACGGCGGTGGGTCAGCCCCTCCAGCACGAGCGTCAGGCCGGCGCCGACCAGCCAGACGTCCTTGGCCAGCCCGGCGCCCTGCTGCGTCGGTCGGATGCTGCCGGGCCGCCGCATACCCGGCGTCTTCAGGTAGAGCTGCACGAGACCCGCGCCGAACGCGGTCAGGCCGAGCCCCACCAGGGGCGTCGGCACGAACGGCGCGAGCAGCGCCGCTCCGAGGGCGATCTCCGAGTACGACAGCAGCTTGGCGAACCGGGGTGGGTCCAGTTGGCCGAGCTGCGGCATCGCCGCCACCGCCATCCCGTGCATGGCCTGCGCGGCCTCGCCCTCCAGATTGCGCTTGCCGAGACCCGAGTCGAGGAAGTACGCGCCGATGCTGGCCCGCAGCGGCAGGTGCGCGATTTTCATGATCACTCCCGGTGGCCGTGGTCCGAATCGTGGCCCGCGTACCCCGCGTGACCCGCGATAACCCGCCCCCCGGCCGACTGGGCCGGCCGTGGTGATCGCGGTAGGTTCGCCCGGGGCCCACCGCCGAGCCCGCTTCACCGCCCGGCCCCGGGTCCCGCCACCGACCACCACCAGGAGGCGCAGTGAGCCAGGAAGTCCGGGGAGTCATCTCCCGCAGCAAGGGCGCACCGGTCGAGGTCACCACCATCGTGGTGCCCGACCCCGGCCCCGGTGAGGCGATCGTCCGGGTCCAGTCCTGCGGCGTCTGCCACACCGACCTGCACTATCGCGAGGGCGGCATCAACGACGAGTACCCGTTCCTGCTCGGCCACGAGGCGGCCGGCATCGTCGAACAGGTGGGGGAGGGCGTCACCGACGTGGCCCCGGGCGACTTCGTGGTGCTCAACTGGCGGGCGGTCTGCGGCGAATGCCGCGCCTGCCGTCGCGGCCGGCCCTGGTACTGCTTCAACACCCACAACGCGAAGCAGCGGATGACCCTCACCGACGGCACGGAACTCGCCCCGGCGCTGGGCATCGGCGCGTTCGCCGAGAAGACGCTGGTGCACGCCGGGCAGTGCACGAAGGTGGACCCGGCGGCGCGGCCGGCCGCGGTGGGCCTGCTCGGCTGCGGCGTGATGGCCGGTCTCGGCGCGGCCATGAACACCGGCAACGTGACCCGCGGCGACTCGGTCGCGGTGATCGGTTGCGGTGGCGTCGGGGACGCGGCGATCGCCGGCGCGGCCCTCGCCGGCGCGACGACGATCGTGGCCGTGGACACCGACAGCCGCAAGCTCGACTGGGCGCGGAAGTTCGGTGCCACGCACACCGTGAACGCCTCCGACACCGACCCGGTCGAGGCGATCCGCGCCGCCACCGGCGGTTTCGGCGCCGACGTGGTCATCGACGCGGTGGGCCGACCGGAGACCTGGAAGCAGGCGTTCTACGCCCGGGACCTGGCCGGCACCGTCGTGCTGGTCGGCGTACCGACCCCGCAGATGCGGATCGAGCTGCCACTGCTGGACGTCTTCGGGCGCGGCGGCGCGCTCAAGTCCAGCTGGTACGGCGACTGCCTGCCCAGCCGGGACTTCCCGATGCTCACCGAGCTGTACCGGCAGGGCCGCCTCGGCCTGGACGCCTTCGTCACCGAGGAGATCGCCCTCGACCAGGTCGAGAACGCGTTCGAGCGGATGCACCACGGCGACGTGCTGCGTTCGGTGGTGGTGTTCTGATGACCCTCCGGGTCGACCACGCGGTCACCGCCGGCACGTTCTCACTCGACGGGCAGACCTTCGAGGTGGACAACAACGTGTGGGTGATCGGCGACGACGACGAGTGCGTCATTCTCGACGCGCCGCACGATGTGGCCGCGATCCTCGCGCTGGTGGGCGAGCGTCGGGTGCGGGCCATCCTCGCCACCCACGCGCACGACGACCACGTATGGGTCGCTCCCGAACTGGCCGAGGCCACCGGCGCCCCGATCCTGCTGCACGCCGACGACCGGGTGCTCTGGGACCTGGTTCACCCCCACCTGCCGCCGCACGGCGAATTGCACGACGGGCAGATCGTCAAGGTGGCCGGCACCGCCCTGGAGGTGCTGCACACCCCGGGGCACAGTCCCGGCGCGTGCAGCTTCCACGCCCCGGGCCTGGGCGCGGTGTTCACCGGCGACACCCTGTTCCAGGGCGGACCGGGCGCGACCGGGCGGTCGTACAGCGACTTCGACACCATCGTCGAGTCGATCCGTACCCGACTGTTGACCCTGCCACCGGACACGGTCGTGCACACCGGCCACGGCGACGACACCACCATCGGCGCGGAGGCCCCGCACCTGCCGGAGTGGCTGGCCCGGGGTCACTGACCCGAGCGGCCGGCGGACGCGTCGGCGTTCGCCGGCCGCGCCCAGCACCGGAACCAGGCCCTGGGGTTACGATCCGGCGCATGGCCGCCGAGCACACCGCCCCCGTCGTCCGTCAGCTGCGTCTCGTCGTGGAGGCGGCCGATCACGAGGCCGCCGTGGCGTTCTTCCGGGACGCTCTCGGCCTGCCAGTGGAGGCCGAGTTCACCAGCGACGGGGACGCGCGGGTGGTGATCCTGGACGCCGGCCGGGCCACGCTGGAGATCGCCAACCCGGCGCAGAAGCGCCTGATCGACGAGGTCGAGGTGGGCCGTCAGGTGGCCCCGCGCATGCGGGTGGCCTTCGAGGTGGACGACGCCGCCGCGACCACGGCCCGACTCGTCGCCGCCGGCGCGAGCGAGGTCGCGCCGCCGACGCTGACGCCGTGGCAGTCCCTCAACGCGCGCCTCGACGCCCCCGCCGACCTGCACATCACCGTCTTCCAGGAGCTGGACACGGAGCCGGACACGCCGTGACCGCGACGTCGGAGCGCGATGAGCCGCGCTCCGGGTCTCTGACGCCGGCGCAGGCGACTGCCCTCGCGTACGTGCGGTCGGCGGCGATGACCGAGCGGACGGCGGCGCTCACCACGATCGCCCGCCACCTCGCCGCCGCCGCTGTCGACGATCCGGCGCAGCGGTTGCTCGCCACCGTCGAGCGCGGCCGGATCACCGTCAACTTCCACCCGGATCGACTGTGCGCCGACGGGCGTACCGTCGCGACCGCCCTGGCCGAGGACGGGGTGTACCGCAGTCAGTTCGTCACAGGGATCTCCGCCGGCGGGCTCACCGCGTACCCCGGTGGCGACCGCGACCGCTGGGAGCGGCGGATGTTCGGCGGCGCGTACCAACAGACCGGGGTGACCCCGGCGGACCGCCCGATCTACGGCGGGTTGAACCTGCTCGACCACGCGGACGGCGCCTGCCCCCGCTTCGGCTCCTGCCACCTGCGGCTGCGCCCGGCGGTGCTGGCGCGGGCGACCTTCTGCCTCGGCGACAGCTACCTCGGCCCCCGGGTGGCGGGGACGGTGGACGCCTTCGAGGCGCTACTCGCCGGGCTCCTGGCCGAGGTGGCCCGCACTGGCGTGTGCCTCGGCCGCGCCGAAACGGACGTCGCCTCCCTGACGCGGACGCTGCTCGACGGCCCGCCCACGCCGGGAACGGTCGGTCGGGCGCTCGACGACTACGTGGAGGCCCAGGTCCACGGCACCCTCGACCTCGCGTCCGACGTCGAGGAACTGGTGGCGGACCCGTCCTTCGTCGGCACCGCCACCGGCGAGCAGTTGGAATGTCTCGCGCGTCGGTACGGTTTCCCGCTGCGCTGGCACCCCGGCTTCGTGCTGCCCGTCGGGGAGGTCGACGCCGAGTTCCGGGGTCCCGCCATCCCGGTGCTCGCGGCACGTCTGCACCGGGAGTTCGGCCAACCGGACGCGCCGGTCGACGCGGCACTGATCGGCCGGGGCGCCGTGTCGCTGGTGACCGAGCCCCAGCGGTGGGCCGACCGGGGTCCGGTGGCCGACACCCTTGCGCACCTCAAGCAGCTCTGGCACGTGCTCGTCCGGTTCGGCGTCGCCCATCCGGGCTGACCCGTCTGCGTCGATGGTCCGGTTCCGCCCACCGGTCACCCGGGTCCGGCCGGCCATCCGAATTCCCCGGAGTGACCGGGTCCCCAGCTCGGGGTGACTCCGGCATTTCCGGAATGACCGACTCGTCAACCCGGTTGTGTCCCCCGTACCGCCGGAGCCCAAACCCCTTTCCGCGGTCACTCCCGAGGGGCGTTCACCCCGGAGCGCTCCGCACGATCGAAAGGAACCATCGTGAAGCCCGACTTCACTCGATGGCTCCCCGCCATCGCCAAGGACTCGTACCGCAAGACCGCGCTCGGCGTGGTGGGTGTGGCCGCCCTCGGTGGTCTGGCGCTCGCGCCGACCGCGACCGCCGCCCCGGTCACCTCCGGGCCGCACCAGGGCGCCGTCGCCGCCATCGACCTCGCCACCGGCAAGGCCGCCACCGCCGTGCAGCACCAGGAGCAGCCCGTCGAATCCGGCCTGACCACCGGCTCCGCCACCGGCAAGCCGCCGGCCGGCAAGCCGAGCCGCGACGAGCTGATCCCGCACGGCATCGAGGGCGCGCAGTCGCGCATCCCGCTCGACAAGGCGCAGCTCGACAACGCCCGCTCGATCGTCGACGCGGCCAAGAAGACCGGCGTCGGCGACCGTGGCGCGGTGATCGGTGTCGCCACCTCGTTGCAGGAGTCGAAGCTCTACAACCTCGGCCACCTCGGCGCGTACAACGACCACGACTCGCAGGGCCTGTTCCAGCAGCGTCCGTCGTCCGGTTGGGGTTCGCCCGAGCAGATCACCGACCCGGAGTACGCCGCCACGGCGTTCTTCGACGCGCTCAAGAACGTGGGCGGTTGGCAGGACCTGCCGCTGACCACCGCCGCGCAGACCGTGCAGGTCTCCGCCTTCCCGTACGCGTACGCGCAGTGGGAGGAGCAGGCGGCGGACATCGTCCAGCAGCTCTGGTGACCGCATCCTGAACACACCGGCCGGCCCCCGTCACGGGGGCCGGCCGGTCTCGTCTTTCGTCAGCAGGGGGCGTAGAGGCGGCGGGTGCCATCCCCGGCGGCGTACGCCTCCCGGTCGCTGAACCGGCAGCCGTAGTCGGGTCGGGCCACCACCGCCGGATCGGTCACGGTGTCGCCGGCCGGGCGCTTGCCGGTGCGTACCCAGGACACCAGGTCGTCCCAGGCGGCGCCGGCCTCGGCCGGGCTGAACTCGCAGTGCTGCGCGGCCCGGATGGCCCGCTGCACCACCAGCCGGCTACGACCGTGCCGTGCCACGTCGGTGGCGTACGCCTGCTCCATGCTGAACGGTACGAACAGATCGCCGAGGTCGTGCAGGCTGACCACCGGCGCGCTGGGACGGCCGGCGATGCGCGGCACCTCCGTGAGCGTCGGCAGGAGCCGCTGCCGGACGTTCTCCGGCGCGACCCGCCGCACGGTCGAGTTCAGGTCGACCGGACTGTTCGGGCGGTAGCGGGTGAGCAGGTTCGTGGCGAGCTGTCCGGGCCGCTGGGCGGGGGAGTCGCCGCCGTCGGTCACCATGATCGAGAAGAGGAAGTCCTTCCACACCGCGAACGCCGCGTCAGCGCCGGGACGCGGCCCGCCCGAACGGTCCACCGTCACGGCCCGCAACTGCTTGCCCCGCTCGGTGGTCGTGTCCGGGCCGGTCGGCGAGAGCCCGGCCAGCCCCAGCGTCGCCTGGATGCGCGGCACGGCGTTGCTCAGGTAGTCGGCCGGCGTGGGATAGGCCGACACCTCGGCGAGCGCCTGCGCGACCAGGTTGTAGTCCAGGTAGAAGTCGAGCAGCGCCTGGTCGCCGAGCACTCCGCACATGGGCAGGGCGCCGTCGTAGTAGCCGGGATACTGCTCCAGCGAGCGACCGATGACGTACCCGCCCATCGACACCCCGGCGAGGTACGTGCGGTGCGGTCGGCGCACCGTCCGTCCGAAGTGGTCCGCGAGATCCTTGGTGCCCAGCACCCCGGAGCGGATGTCGAAGCCGTTGCGGTCGTACGACGACGACGCCCACGCGTACCCCTGGGACAGCATCCGTTGGCGCAGTTCGAGGCCCGGCGGCTCCGGCGAGAGCACCGTGCCCTGACCCCGGTAGCCGTGCGCCCACAGCACCAGGTCGCCGTTCCACCGGGCGGGAACCTCGATGATGTACGCGGCGTGCCGGTGCACACCCTGACGTACCGTCGTCGGCTTACCCGCCACCGTCAGCGGCGTCAGCGGCGGGTTCTGAAAGGTGTAGCCGGGCAGCGGCTGGTCGCCGTCGGAGCCGCGATCCGCTGCGGCGCCTGCCGCTGCGGCGGCGGTGGGTGCGGGGCCGATCAGCCCGACGGCCAGGGTCAGCGTCGCGGTGGCGGCGATCAGGCGGCGCAGGGTACGAACGGGTACGGACAGCATCGATGCTCCCCATCGGACGGATGTCGCCTGCGGGGCGACCAGGCGGGACGGTTGCCTACCGGCCGGTAGCGCCCTGAACCTAGGACCGCCGTCGACCGGAGTCAATGGATACGCTGACCGAACGGTCAGGCCGCGGCCGTCGGGCTGGTGCGGTCCGGCTCTCGGCGCGGGTGCCGGTGTTCGGTTGGTCCGGTCCGCTGCGGTTGACTGTCGTCGTGGACGACTCGATCTGGGCGGCGGCCCGGGCTGCGCGGAGCTGGCTGGACACCGCGAACGGCACCGGGGAAACGGAACTGACCTGCCGCATCCTCAAGCTGACCGAGGAGGCGGGCGAGGCGTCCGCCGCCTGGATCGGTCTGCTCGGGCAGAATCCGCGCAAGGGTGTCACCCACACGCGCGAGGACGTGGCAGCCGAACTGGCCGACGTGGTGTTCACCGCCCTGGTGGCGATCGAGAGCCTGGGACTCGACGCGCAGACCGTTCTGGAGTCTTGTGCGAACAAGGTCCGATCCCGCCTGGGGGAGTGAGGTCCGCCGCCCTGCCCCCTGACCCGGCGGTCGTGCGGTGCCGTGATCGACACGACTTCGCCCATGTGGGGGCATCAACCGGTCCCGGACACCCCGACTTCGGCGATCCGGAGTCGACCATCCGGTCCGACCGCCGCACGCGGGCGGTATGTCCGATTGGCGAGGGCTGCTGTGGTGGCCGGGTGCCCCGTGGCCGGGTGTCCCGGGGCCGGGGAGTCGTTGGCACGCCCGGCCGTCGTGACCCCCGGACGATCGCAGGACCACAGGTCACCGCCCGCCGCCCGTCGCCCGTCGGGTCGGGCCCCATCACCTCGCGTCCTTTGCTCTGCTTCAACCCAGGAGACACCCGGTGTCCGATTATCGGACGGGCAGGTGTTTCCTGGGCTGAAGCAGAGCAAAGGCGGGTCACCGCCCCCCGGCCCCCGGGAATGACCCCGAGCCGCAGGTCGTTACACAGGGGTCCCGGCGCGGCGAGCCCCGCTCCCCGTGGGTCGTCAGCCCTCGGGAATGGCCCCCACCCTCGGGTCGTTACACAGGGGTCCCGGCGCGGCGAGCCCCGCTCACCGCGGGTCGTCAGCCCCCGGGAATGGCCCCCACCCTCGGGTCGTTACACAGGGTCCCGGCGCGACGAGCCCCGCTCACCGCGGATCGTCAGCCCCCGGGAATGGCCCCGAACCGCAGGTCATTACACAGGGTCCCGGCGCGACGAGCCCCGCTCAACGCGGATGGTCAGCCGCCGGGAATGGCCCCGACCCCCGGGTCGTTACACACGGACCGGCCGCCACGAGCCCCCCGCTCGCAGGCCGCCCCCCTCTCAAGACTTTTGAGCGCCCGGACGAGGTGCTGACACCCCCGTCACCTGATCCCCCGAACGGTGGTGTGTGGGTGTTTCCTACCCCCGAAGGAGCAACCCCTGATGAACGCGATCTTCCGCAAGAGCATGCTGTCCATCGCTGGTCTCGCGTTCGCCGGTGGCGTCTTCGCCGGCCCCATCGCCGCCCACGCCGCCCCGGCCGTGGACGCCAAGCCCGCCACCGTCGCGGTGCAGACCACCGCGCCCAAGCCGCAGGGCGACCAGTCCCACATCGACCTGAACGGTGAGCAGACCGCCAACGCCAAGGCCATCATCGCCGCCACGAAGAAGGCCGGCCTGCCCGAGCGGGCCGCGGTCATCTCGATCGCCACGAGCCTGCAGGAGTCGAAGCTGGAGAACCTGGGCCACCTCGGCGACGCCAACGACCACGACTCGTTGGGTCTGTTCCAGCAGCGCCCGACCTCCGGTTGGGGCACGCCCGAGCAGATCACCAACCCCGAGTACTCGACGACGGCGTTCCTCAAGGGCCTGCGCCAGGTTGACGGCTGGCAGGACATGCCGCTGACCGACGCCGCGCAGACCGTGCAGGTCTCGGCCTACCCGGACGCGTACGCCCAGTGGGAGCAGCAGGCCACCGACCTGGTCGCCCACAACTGGAACAGCTAAGAGATCACCGATGGCCGGCACCCGACAACGGGTGCCGGCCATCGCCGTACTCGCAGATCTTGGACAGTTTCCGTCAGCTCGGAACGGAAACTGTCCAAGATCTCGTGGGGCGACGTAGCGCAGTGGCCTTGTCGCCGCCCGCTGATCCGATCGACGGTCGTGTCCGTACCCTCCGGCGGGGACCGGCGGAGGGACAGGGCATGGCCGTGGTGGGTGACGGCAACGAACCTCAAGGCGAGCATCGAAGCGAGCATCAAGCGACACGCCGCGCAGGTCGGCGACCTGCGGAGACGACGGCCGCGGCCCGGACGGCTGCGGCGCACCTGCCCGCCGACGGCCCTGCGACGAACCAACCAGTGCCCGAGCCGGCCAGCCGGGACCGGGCGACAACGGGGAAACCGCCGCCCGAGACAGAGCCGGCGCCACCGGAAGTGGACGTCGCGTCGGGACGCTGGTCCGTCGGTGCCCGCCTGCTGCTGACCGCCGCTGCCGTCGTGCTGGTACTCGGCGTCATGGCGGTCGCGGTGATCGTGAGTGACCCCTACCGCCTCGGTCCGACCTACAGCGACACGGGTCCACGGGACACGAGGCAGGACGCGGCGGCGGCCTCCGATCAGACGATGACCGCGCCGTTGGCGGGCCGGCAGAAGGCTACGTTCGTGCTCGTCGACGGGTTGACGTCGTTCGACCTGCGGGTGACGGACCTGGGTGACGACCTGTACCGGATCAGCAGTCCGTCCGGCACGGGTGTGGCGGCCCGGCCGGTGCTCGACGGGGAGACGGTCCGGCTCGGCGTGGTGGCCGCCGGCGCGTCCGACGGACGGGCCGTACGGGTGTTGCTCAGCGAGCGGGTCGCCTGGCGTCTGCGCCTGGAGGGCGGGGTGAGCGACCAGGCGCTGGATCTGACGCGGGCGCGTCTGCGGGGAGTGGACCTTGTCGGCGGTTCCGCTCGCACCGATCTCATCCTGCCGCCCGTGGATCGCGGCGTCATGACGGTGCGGTTGACCGGCGGGACCAGCCGGCTGTCCGTCCGGGTGCCGGGCGTGCCGCCGGTGCGGGTGCGGGCGGGCGCGGGCGCCGGCTCGGTGGTGGTCCGCGACCAGCGGTGGAACGGGGTCGCCGCCGGGGATCTGGTGAGCACGCCGGGATGGGACCGCTCGCCCAACCGGATCTTCCTGGACCTGGTCGCGGGCGTCAACGCGGTGACGGTGACCGAGGCGCGGTGACCGAGGCGCGGTGACGGAGGCGCGGTGACGGAGGCGCGGTGACCGAGGCGCGGTGACCGAGGCGCGGTGGCGGTGGCGGCCCGGCGTCGATGGCCGGGGCGACGCCGGGTGGATCGAGCGCGGATCCGAACGCCCGCGCGGTTGAGGTGGCGGTCACCCCGAATCGGAAGCGCGGCTGTCGGGGGAGCGCGCGAGCGTACAGTCGGGCGGTGGAGCGTACCGAATCGATGCTGGCGCAGACCCGACCGCCCGGCGTGGCCGACGTCGATCCCGGCAGTGTGCTGCTGCCCGGCCACGACGTGCCGCTGGGTCGGTACACGACGGTGCGGCGTCTGCTGCCGCAGCGGCCCCGACGGATGGTCGGCGCGTGGTGCTTCGTGGACCATTTCGGCCCGGACGATGTGGCGCAGCGACCCGGCATGGAGGTTCCGCCGCACCCGCACACGGGGCTGCAGACGGTGACATGGCTGCTCGACGGCGAGATCATCCACCGGGACAGCCTGGGCAACGTCCAGGCGATCCGACCCGGCCAGTTGAACGTGATGACCTCCGGGCACGGCATCGCCCACTCGGAGCGGTCGCCGGCCACGCACCCGCCGGTCATGCACGGGGTGCAGCTCTGGGTGGCGCTGCCGGACCCGGCGCGGGCCGGCGCGGCCGACTTCGCCCACCACGCCGACCTGCCGCGCTGGCGCGACGGTGAGGTCGACGCGACGCTGCTGGTGGGCGAGTTCGCCGGGCAGCGGTCGCCGGCGGTGGTGCACACCCCGCTGGTGGGCGTGCAGCTCGAACTGGGCGGGTCGACGCCCACGACGCTGCCGTTGCGGCCCGACTTCGAGTACGCCGTGCTGGCGATGTCCGGCGCGGCCGAGGCCGCCGGGGTGGGCTTCGAGCCGGGGGCGCTGCTCTACCTGGGTACGGGTCGGCGTGAGCTGACCGTGCGCGGCGGGGCGGGGGCGCGGCTGTTGCTGCTGGGCGGTACGCCGTTCGAGGAGCCGCTGGTCATGTGGTGGAACTTCGTGGGCCGTTCGCACGAGGAGATCGCCACGGCTCGGGAGGACTGGATGGCCGGGCGGCGTTTCGGTGTGGTGGCCGACGACGCGGCGTCGCCGCTGCCCGCGCCCGCCCTGCCCACCACCCGGCTCAAGGCCCGCGACCGTACCGGCGGCATGCACGGCTGACCCGACGCATTCTCCGCAACGGCCGCCGGGCGCTGACGTGGGCTGGCCCACAGTTCAGCAAAAACTGACCGTACGGAGGATGTTCTGTCGTATGGTTGTACCCGGCAGTGCTGACCGCTCGGTTCGGGCGGGCATCCACCGCCTGGTGGCCGCGACCGGTTCGGACGTGGTCCACCGCCTGGGCAGGTTTGCGTGGCGCCCCCGGTCGCGGTTCGTGGCCAAGGGGCGCCCGCCTGTCCCGGCGAACGTTCGCCAACTCCGGCACGACCGTCGAGCAGGCAGGATCCGACGGGACAGGGCGCCGGCCCGCGCCCACCCACTCAGCGTGCCAGCCCCGCCAGCAGGTTCACCGTGACGGCGATGACGAACGCGCCGAACAGGTACGACACCATCGAGTGCCGCAGCACCGTCCGACGCATCTCGTTGCTCGTCAGGTTGGTGTCGGAGACCTGGAACGTCGCCCCGACGGTGAACGCGACGTACGCGAAGTCCGAGTACCGGGGCGGTTCGCTCTGGTTGAAGTTCACCCCGCCGTCCGGGCCCGTGTAGTAGATCCGCGCGTAGCGGGCGGCGAAGACGGTGTGCACGACCAGCCAGGACAGCACCACGCTGAGGACGCCTAGTACGCCGTACAGGTCGCGGCGCACTCCGGGTGGCGCGGCGTGCGCGCTGGCCAGGACCAGCCCGACGGCCAGCAGGCTGGCGAGGCAGGCGATCAGCAGGACCACGTCCCGGGTGGGCCGGTTGGGGTCCTCGTGCACGGCGAGTTGGGCGGTGCGGGCGGCGTCCATCGGCCAGAGTTTGTGCCACACCAGCACCAGCCAGCTCAGCGCGGCGGCGTCCCAGCCGGCCAGCGGGGACAGCGCGGGCGACAGCGTCAGAGCGAAGACGCCGCCCACGAGAATGCCGACCACTGCCACGATCACCAGTTGCGTCGCCGCGGGGATGCCTCCGTCCGGCGGGCGGGACAGCGGACCGGTGCCGGTCATCCGCGACGCCGGCTCGGCACGGCGGACACCTCCACGGCGCGGTCAGATGCCGCGCAGATGCTGCGACACCCGGTTGTGCTTCTTGTCCCGGGCCTGCATGGCGCGTTGGGCCGTCGCGTGTTGCGCCGGGCCCACCTCGGGGGCGGCCTCGATGCCGGCCGAGCGGGCCACCTCGGTGCCGTTGGCGTAGTCGACCGGGGGCAGCGCGCGCAGCGCCTTGAGCACGTCCGGCGGGGCGCCTTCGCGTTCGGCCTCGCGGATCACGTCGTCCTTCTCGGCCGGGTAGTCCAGGCTCGACAGGTACTGCAGGACGTCCGCGTAGCTCGCCATGTCTGGGGCTCCCTCGGGGCATGGATTGGTCGCGTCCGGCGGCGGTTACCCGTCCGCCGCCGGGTCACGCCCGGGTCGGTAGGGGAAATCCGGCGTCGTTTCCACCGGGGCGCCGCGGGTACCCGCAGGCGCCGCAGACACCGTTCGAGGGAGTACGCGATGAACTACGACACCTTCGTCGACCAGGTTTCCCAGCGCACCCGTACGTCGTCGGAGCAGGCCGTCGAGCTGACCCGGGCGGTGCTGGAGACGTTCGCCGAGCGGCTGACCGGTGGCGAGGTGCTGGACCTGGCGGCCCAGTTGCCGCAGCCGCTGCAACTGGTGCTCAAGCCGAGCCCGAGCACCGAGCAGGCGGACCGCTTCGGTGCGGCCGAGTTCGTGGCGCGCGTGGCGTTGCGGGCGCGGGTCGAGGAGCCGGCGGCGCGGGACGCCGTCCGGGCGGTGTTCACCACGCTGCGCGAGGCGATCACGGGCGGCGAGTTCGACGACGTGGCGACGCAGTTGCCGCGCGACTATCGGGATCTCGTGGAGCAGGCGATGGCCCCCGGCGCGACGCTACGGCGCGCCTGAGGGCGGGTGGGAGAGCAGGCGCACACAGCGGTTGGCCAGGGCAACCATCGACGTCCGGCTTGG
Organism: Micromonospora sp. CA-246542; assembly: GCF_050942905.1. Lineage (NCBI taxonomy): Bacteria > Bacillati > Actinomycetota > Actinomycetes > Micromonosporales > Micromonosporaceae > Micromonospora > Micromonospora sp. CA-246542. The sequence goes on from NZ_CP192040.1 coordinate 3,119,131, forward strand.
CGTGTCGATCCGGCCTGGCCTAACCTGGTCGTGGCGAGGGGAGTACTTCCCACGAACCATTCCGGTCAGTACGGCACGCCCGGCGTGCCTCGGGTGGTTGCCCATCGGGTGATGGGTGAAGGAGACCTCGAACATGACACGGTGTTCGAGGAGACCCCATGACCGAATTGTCCCCCCTGGCCGCGGCGAGTGACCTGTCGTCGATCGGTACGCCCACCCTCTGGGCGGTGACGATCGCCGGCGTGCTGCTCCTGCTGGTGCTGGACTTCCTGGTGACGCGCAAGCCGCACGAGGTGTCCATGCGGGAGGCGATCGGCTGGTCGACCTTCTACATCGCCCTGCCGCTGGCCTTCGGCGGGTGGCTCTGGGCCCGCTACGGCTCCCAGCAGGGCGTGGAGTACCTGACCGGTTACCTCGTCGAGAAGTCTCTCTCGGTCGACAACCTCTTCGTCTTCATGCTGCTGCTGGCCGCGTTCGCGGTGCCGGCCGTGCTGGCCCAGCGGGTGCTGCTCTACGGCATCGCGGGCGCCCTGGTGCTGCGGGCGGTCTTCATCGCCCTCGGCGCGGCGGCGTTGCAGACCCTCGACTTCGCGTTCCTGCTCTTCGCGATCATCCTCATCGCCACCGCGGTGAAGCTTCTGCGCGACGCCCTCTCCGGGCACGAGCAGGAGGTCGACATCAACAAGATGCGCTCGGTCAAGCTGCTGCGCAAGGTCATGCCGGTGGTCGACGAGTACCACGGCACCCGGATGACCGTCCGGGAGGGCGCACGGCGTGCGCTCACCCCGTTCGCCCTGGTGGTGGTCGCGGTGTTGGCCACCGACATCGTCTTCGCCGTCGACTCGGTGCCGGCGGTCTACGGCATCACCGAGGACCCGTACCTGGTCTTCGCCACCAACGCCTTCGCCCTGCTCGGCCTGCGGGCGCTCTACTTCGTCCTGCACGCGGCGCTGAGCCGGCTCGTGCACCTCAGCTACGGCCTGGCGATCATCCTGGCGTTCATCGGGCTCAAGCTGGGTCTGCACTGGGCGCACGGCATCTGGGAGAGCGTGCCGCAGATCCCCACCCTGGCCTCGCTCGGCGTGATCATCGGTGTGCTGGTGGTGGTCACCCTGACCAGTCTGCGCGCCACCCGGGGCGACACGCCCGCCGAGCGCGAGGTCGTGACCGAACGGCACTGAGCGCGCCGCGCCGGGTCCACGAGGGGGTACGCGGGAAAGCTCCCGCCCGGCCGGCCCGGGTGGTACGACTGTGCAATGGGAATCGTGTCACCGGGCTTCCAGGGTCGGCCCCGATCACAGGAGCCGGCCCTGCCGCCCGGTCAGTACCTGACCGAGGACTTTCCGGTGCTCTCGGCCGGCCCGACACCCCGGGTCTCCCTGGACACCTGGGAGTTCGTCATCGCCGCCGAGAACGGCGCCGAGTACCGGTGGTCGTGGCAGGAGTTGATGGCGCTTCCGCAGGAGACGCCGACCGTCGACATCCACTGCGTCACCCACTGGTCGAAGCTCGGCACCTCGTGGACGGGCGTCTCCCTGGACACCCTGCTCGAGGGTGTGGACACGGGCGCGCACTTCGCGCTCGCGCACTCCTACGGCGGCTACACCACAAACGTGCCCCTGGACGACCTGCGCGGCGGCCGGGCGTGGGTGGCGCACACCTTCGACGGCGCGCCGCTGCCGGCCGAGCACGGCGGTCCGGCCCGGCTGCTGGTGCCGCACCTGTACTTCTGGAAGTCCGCCAAGTGGGTGCGCGGCATCCGGCTCAAGACGATGGACGAGCCGGGCTTCTGGGAGACCGCCGGGTACCACGACTACGGCGACCCGTGGCGCGAGCAGCGGTACCAGGGTGACTGAGCGGGCCGTGGCGACGGGCACCCCGGCCCGCGCGCCGATCAAGTGGCAGGTGGCCCGGCTGGTGGAGCGCCGGGTGGAGACGGCGTCCGCGCAGACGCTGGTGCTGGAGGTGCCCGACTGGCCGGGGCACCTGCCCGGCCAGCACGTCGACGTGCGCCTGACCGCCCCGGACGGCTACCAGGCCGCCCGGTCGTACTCGATCGCCGGGCCGGTCGTGGACGGGCCCGGTGGCCCGCGCATCGAGGTGACCGTCCAGCGGGTCCACGACGGCGAGGTGTCTCCGTACCTCATCGACGTTTTTGCCGCCGGCGACCCGGTGGAGATCCGCGGACCGCTCGGTGGCTGGTTCATCTGGCGTCCGGAGCAGACCGATCCGGTGCAGCTCGTGGCCGGCGGCTCCGGGGTCGTCCCGCTGATGGCGATGATCCGGGCGCGGCGGGAGGTAGGCAGCAAGGTGCCGTTCCGGCTGATCTACTCGGTCCGGACGCCGCAGGACGTGATCTACGCGGACGAGCTGCGCCGTCGGGGCCGCGACGACTTCGGCCTGGACGTGGCGTACGTCTACACGCGCGAGGCCCCCGACGGGTGGCGCGGCGAGCCGCACCGGGTCGGCCTGGCCGACGTCAACACGCATGGTTGGCCGCCGGATCTGCAACCGCTCACGTACGTCTGCGGTCCGACCGGGTTCGTGGAGGCTGTGGCCGACCTGCTGGTGGGGCTGGGCCATCCGTCGCGGCGGATCAGGACCGAACGCTTCGGCCCCACCGGCTGAGAGCGCCGCCCGCCGCTCACCGTCTTGTCGAGGAGATCCGATGACCAACATGTCCTACCTGGACGGCAACATGCTCGACGGTCCGCTGCGCGAGCTGTTCGCCGTCGATCTGAGCACCGCGATGGGCCGCTGTGAGAACTGCGGGATGACCGGATCGATGGCCAGCCTGCACGTCTACTCGCACGCCCCGGGTCTGGTCGGCCGCTGCCCGTCCTGCGAGTCGGTGATGGTACGGCTGGTGCGCGGGCCGGACCGGGCCTGGCTGGACATGCGTGGTGTCACCTACCTCCAGGTGCCGATGCCGATGGAGCAGACGCTGCCCGAGCCGCTCTGACGGGGCAGCTCAGCGGGGTGAGCGCGGGAAAGTGGATAAATACTTGATTTTCCATAGTCTTGAATTTATCGATGCCTTCTTGCCCGGTTTCCCGGTATGCGGTCGGATGTCCGGCAACTGTTAAGACGGTTGTCTATTCATCCACCCGTACCGAGGAGAGCCCCCATGCGCTGTCGACGCGTACTCCTGGCGGTGGTCATCGCGCTCGCCGCCGGCGCGGTGACCACCACCGCATCCCCGAGCGCCCAGGCTGCCCCGGCCACCTTCACCCATCCCGGTGTGCTGGTCAGCCGGCCGCAGCTCGACTTCGTCAAGGCGAAGGTGCAGGCCGGCGAGCAGCCGTGGCGCAACGCCTACAACCAGATGATGGGCAGCCGGTACGCCTCGCTGTCCCGGGTCCCCGCACCGCGCGCGACCGTCGAGTGCGGTCAGACCTCCAACCCGAACTACGGCTGCACCGACGAGCGCGAGGACGCCATCGCCGCGTACACCGACGCGCTGGCCTGGTACATCACCGGCAACTCGGCGTACGCGCAGAAGTCGATCGCCCTGATGGACGCCTGGTCCGCCACGATCCAGCGGCACACCAACGCCAACGCCCCGTTGCAGACCGGTTGGGCCGGCTCGGTCTGGCCGCGCGCCGCCGAGATCATCCGCTACACGTACGGCAACTGGCCCAACCAGGCCCGGTTCGCGACCATGCTGCGCACCGTCTACCTGCCCGTGGTCATCGCCGGTGACTCCCGTACCAGCAACTGGGACCTGACCCTCGCCGAGGCGGCCATCGGCATCTCGATCTTCCTGGAGGACCGCACGTCGTACGACCGGGCGCTCGCCCGGTTCCGGGCCGCGGCCGCCGCGTCCATCTACATCGCCGCGGACGGGGTCCGACCCCTGTACCCGCCGGCCACCAGCGTCGACACGCCCGCCGAACTCGTGTCCCGCTGGCACGGCCAGGCCACCTACACCGACGGTCACGCGCAGGAGACCTGCCGCGACTGGGTCCACACCGGCTACAGCATCTCCGCCATCTCGCACGTCGCCGAGACCACCCGCATCCAGGGCGGCGACCTCTACCCGGAGCTTCAGGACCGGCTGCGCCACGCCCTCGGCTTCCACACCAAGTACGAGAACGGCACCGCCGTGCCGTCGAGCGTGTGCGGCGGCTCGGTCGTCCTCGGCCTCGGCCCGATCACCGAGGTCGGCTTCAACGCGCTGCACAACCGGATGGGCATCGGCATGGCCAACACCCAGAGTTACACCGAGCGTAAGCGTCCCCAGGGCACGAACAACCTCTTCGTCGCCTGGGAGACCCTGACCCACGCCAACAACCCGGCGTAGCCGGCGGTTCAGCCCTTGATCGACTCCGTTTCGCCGTTGTGGGGGTGTCGAAGCGCCCCGGATACCCCCACATCGGCGATCGGGGTGCCACCCGTGTCGGGGCCACACGGCAGACTGACCGGATGAGCACCGGTCGGTGGCGCGACGTTCCCCTGCGGGTCCGGCTGGTCGTGTCGGTGGCCGTGCTGGTCTTCGCGTACGGCGGCGTCGTGCACGTACTCCAGCTGTTCGTCCCCGGTCTCCGGCCGCAGCTCGCCCTGCCCGGCTGGCTCGCGGTCTACTTCGCGTCCCTGACCCTGTGGGATCCGCTGGCGGCGCTGCTGCTGGCGGCCCGCCGTTCGGCGGGGCTCGCGCTGGGCTGCGCCGTGCTGGTCACGGACGCCGCCGCCAACGGGTACGCCAACTACGTGCTCGACCCGGCCGGTGGCGTCACCCCGGGCCGGATCGGGCAGGCCGTCATCACCGTTCTCGCCCTCGCGCTCGTCGCGCTCACCCCGTGGCTGGCCCGGTGGTTCAGTCCGGCGCGATGAGCGGGCGGCGGTACGGGGTCCAGCCGACGAACCGCGCTATGCGCGGGCGCTGCACCAGGGTGCCAGTCCGTTGCTGGGTGATGAGATGGAGCAGCAGGTCGCTGCCCGGATGCAACGTCAGGGGATTCTCTCTCGCGAGAAGCCGCCCCTGTTCGTCGCCGTGCTCGACGACACCGTCCTCGAACGGCCCGTGGGCGGGCCGGCGGTGATGCGCGAGCAGCTACAGCACCTGCTTGAGGTCGGTCGGCGGCCACGGGTGCACCTGCACCTCGTACCTCGTAGTGTGGGCGCCTATCCCGGGCTGAACGGCGCCTTCGTGATCGCCACGCCGGCCGACGGGGAGGACGTGGCCTACCTGGACAATCCTCTACAGGGGACGGTGGTCGAGCGCACCGCCGACGTACTATCGCTGCGGCAGTCGTGGGAATCGGTACGGGCCGAGGCGTTGTCGCACCGGCAGACCCTCGACGTGATCACGGAGGCGGCAGCGGCATGGACCTGACCGGCGCGATCTGGCACAAGAGCACCCGCAGCAGCGGCAATTCCGGCGACTGCATCGAGGTCGCGGCCAACCTGCCGGGCGTGGTGGGCGTACGCGACAGCAAGGACCCGGCCGGTCCGGCGCTGGTCGTCACCCCGGCGGCCTGGCGGGCCTTCGTCACGTTCGTCACGCGCCACTGACCGGGCCGGCGAGCGCCGACCGGATCAGCCTCTCGACCAGCCGTGGCGTGACCGGCTCCAGGGCGAACACCTCGGCCACCCGCTCGGGATCCGTGGTGATGATCGGTCCGTAGTTGAGCCACGGGTCGTCGAAGGCGACCCGCTCCTCCAGCCGGACGTCCGGGCCGCCGTCGACGGTCCACACCCGGACCACGACGTGGCCCGGATCGGCCTGGCTGACCGTCCATCGATAGTCGACGTCGTCGACGCGGATCGTCCGCTTACGGGTCCTGGCCACGGTGCGAGGTTAGGCGGCGGGCGGGCGCGGCGGTAGCGGGATTCGCGCCGGACGAGGGGCTCCGTCGAATACTCGGATGCGGACCGGCGTGCTCATCCTTAGGCTTCCGCTCCACGGCGTCCGCATTGGGATCGGAGATGAGCAGACCGATGACCTCTCACCTGTTCGCGATCAGCTTCGACGCGCTCGAACCTCTGCCGCTGGCGCGGTTCTGGTCCGGCATCCTCGGCTGGGAGATCGTCGACGATCCGCGCGAGGGTGTGGGGCTCGTGCCCACCGACGACACCGGGTTCCGCCTCCGCTTCCCGCCGACCGAGCAGCCGAAGGTCGTCCAGAACCTCATGCACTTCGACCTGACGAGCACCTCGCTACAGGATCAGGAGCTGACGGTCTCCAGAGCGATCGAGCTGGGTGGACGGCACCTCGACATCGGCCAGGGCCCGGACGCCGACCACGTGGTGCTGGCCGACCCGGAGGGCAACGAGTTCGACGTCATCCCGCCGGGCAACAACTTCCTCGCTGGCTGCGGGTTCGTCGGCGCGCTGGCCTGCGACGGCACGCCGGAGGTCGGGTACTTCTGGGCCGAGGCGCTCGGTTGGCCGCTGGTCTGGGACCAGGACCAGGAGACCGCCATCCAGTCCCCGCGCGGCGGCACGAAGATCACCTGGGGTGGGCCGCCCTACATGTCGAGCGAGGGCAGGGGCCGGGTGAGCTTCGACCTCGCCCCACCCGTCGACGGTGACCAGCAGGCGGAGGTGGACCGTCTGCTCGCCCTCGGCGCGACCCGGGTCGGCACCGACCCGGCGGGCGCGGTGGTGCTGGCCGATTCCGACGGCACCCCCTTCCGGCTGCTGACGCCCCGCTAGGCCGTCCCCGGCTGGGCGTGCGGCCGGTATGAACGGCGGGCCGGTTGGACAACTGTCGCGCCGGTCGTCAGAGTGGTCCGCCGTGAGATACCTGCGCAGCGGTGGTCCCGCCGCGATCCGGCGACCCCGGCCGACCGACGTCGACGAGTTCGTGGCGGCCGTGCGGCGGAGTCGGGACCTGCACCACCCGTGGCTGGCCGCGCCGGAAACGCCCGAGGAGTACGACCGTTACCTCGCCCGGATCCGCCGCCGGGACAGCGCCGGCTACCTGATCTGCGACCGGGCCAGCGGAGCGATCGCCGGCTACGTGAACATCAGCGGCATCGTGCTCGGCGCGCTGCGTGGCGGGTACCTGGGGTACGCGGCGTTCGAGCCGTACAGCGGCACCGGCCACGCCTCGGCGGGCATCGCCCTGGTCATCGACCACGCGTTCACGAGCGTGGGGTTGCACCGCCTGGAGGCGAACATCCAGCCCGGCAACGAGCCGTCCCGGCGGGTCGCCCGCAAGCTCGGCTTCCGCCTGGAGGGCTTCTCCCCCGACTACCTCTTCATCGACGGCGCCTGGCGCGACCACGAACGCTGGGCCATAACAGCCCTCACCCCACCCACCCCCACCCCACCTCCCGCGTGATCAAGAGGTTTGCGTCACGACACGCCGAGGCGCGTGACGCAAACCTCTTGATCAACAAGACCGGGACGGTGGGGCGGGGAGGGGGCAGGGGGCAGGGGGCAGGGGGCAGGGGGGTTAGGCGCCGGGGCGGGGGAAGGCTACCGGGCTGTGGAGGCCGGCGCGGTTGACGGCGCGGATGCCGAAGAAGACGTTGTCCTTGGACAGGTCGATGCTGACCTCGGTGACGTCGCCGACCCCGATGACGCGCTGCCACTCGGCGGCCGTGGTCTCGCGCCACACCACCTCGTAGCCGGCCAGGTCCGGCTCGTCGCCGCGCTGCCAGCGCAGCGTGGTGTTGTTGGTCAGGTCGGTGGTCACGATGATGGCGCCCTTGGGCGTACCGGGGGCCTGGGCCAGGGACCACAGCGCGGCGCCGTTCACCCTCGCCACCCGCGCGATGTACGCGAAGTCGCAGAACTCCGGCAGGTCACCGAACTGCTTGCCGTCCTGCACGCGGACGTCCTGGTGCTGGTGGGCGAAGTCCTCGTTCGGCTCCGTGAACCGGGCCGCCGGCCAGCCCTCGCGCAGGAACGAGATGTGGTCGCTGCCGCGCAGGTAGCGGTCCCGCCGGTAGATCACCCGGACCCGCATGCCGGTCGTTTCGTTGTCCGCCACGTCCCGGACGAACCGGGCGAGTTGGCGCGACGGTGAGTCGTTCTCGCCGCCGACGGACTGGCGGGTGGTGGCCTCCTCCGGAGTCTCCGCGGTCGGCACGCCCTCGGCGAACAGCCGCACCGTGTACGGGTCGCGGGCGCCGTCGTCGGCGGTGCTGCTGCCCACGATGTCGTCGCTGAACATGCCCTGCACGTCGACGCCGGCCGCCTTGAGCTGCGCGGCCAGGTACGCCGAGCCGTACAGGCCCTGTTCCTCGGCGGCCACTGCGGCGAACACGATGGTGGCGGCCGTCGGCCGGGTGGCCATCAGTCGGGCCAGCTCCAGCACCACGGCCACGCCCGAGGCGTCGTCGTCCGCTCCGGGGGCGTCGCTGACGGCGTCCATCACGTCGGTGACCCGGGAGTCGTAGTGGCCCGTCACCACGTAGGTGCGGTTCGGCGACGTCGCGCCACGCAGGGTCGCGACCACGTTGGTGATCCGGGTGGCGGTGGGAATCCGGGACGCGGGCTGCTGGACGTACGACTGGAGCTCGACCGTCATCCGGCCGCCGGAGGTGGCCGCGTACTCCTGCAACCGGGCGTGGATCCAGTCCCGGGCGGCGCCGATCCCCCGCTCGGGGTCGTCCTGGCTGGAGAGGGTGTGCCGGGTGCCGAACGCGGCGAGCCGGCGCACGATCGCCTCGATCCGGCGTGGGTCGACCTGGCGCAGCAGCTCGCGCAGCTCGCGGTCGGGCCGCTGCGGGTGTGCTGCGCGCCCGGGGCCGGCGGGGCCGGCGTCAGCGGCGGCGGGCGCGGCCAGGGCCGGCAGCGCGACGGTGGCGGCGGTCGCCGCGGTGGCGGCGGAGGCGGACAGGAAGGTGCGGCGGGTGGGCCTCGTGGGCGACCCGCCGATGTCGTCTGATCCCATTGGGGCATCCTGCCCATCGATGGTGGTGTCTGTCCATATCGTTCGACGTGGATGTTGGGGGAGTTCACCCGATCCGGGTGATGACACTCCGTAACTCGGTCCCTACGGTGGGTGTCATGGCTGTCGTGCGCGCGACCCCCGCCAACCCGACCGTGGGCGTGGCTTCCGCGACGGGGGATAGTGGTGACCAGCGCGCGATGCCGCCCGAGCTGGGCCCCAACTCGCTCGCCGTGCTCAGCGGCCCCACCTTCCTTTACTCCGACGCGCGCGGCGACGTGCCACCCGGCAGCATCGGCGGGCTCGTGCACCTGGACACCCGCCTGATCAGCGGCTGGACCCTCACCGTCAACGGTGGTCAGCTGCTGGTGTTGCGGGCCAGGACCATCGAGCACTACTCCGCGCAGTACGTGCTCACCAACCCGCAACTGCCCGGGCTGGCGCCGAACGGTCTCGCCATCCGGCGGTTGCGCTACGTCAGCGACGGCTTCCACGAGCGGGTGGAGCTGGTGTCGTACCAGCCCGAGCCGGTGCGGGTGGAGCTGCGCCTCGCCGTCGACGTGGACTTCGCCGACCTGTTCGAGGTCAAGTCCGTGGTCCGGGACCGCTCCGCGCAGATCGTCCGCGGCCACGCCGCCGACGGCTCCGAGCTGTGCTTCTCCTACCGCAACGGAGACTTCACCGCCGAGACCCGGGTGCGTTGCGCGACCCCGGCGGACCGGATCGAGGGGGACGATCTGGTCTGGGACCTGCACCTGCGTCCGCGCGAGGACTGGCTGGTGGACCTACACGTGCCGCTGGCGCCGGGCCTGGGAGTGGTCGAACCGGTGCGGGGCGACATCATCGATGTCCTCCAAGGCAGGGCCGAAGACCCGCTGCGCCGGTGGACCGAGGATCGGGCCGTGCTGCGCAGCGACAGCCAGGCGCTGGAGTGCACCGTCCGCCAGTCCCGCGACGACCTGGCCGCGCTGCGGCTCGACCTGGAGGTCAAAGGTCAGCGGATCCTGCTGCCCGGCGCGGGGCTGCCCTGGTTCCTGAGCGTCTTCGGGCGGGACACGCTGATCACCGCGTACCAGACGTTGGTGGCCGGGCCGGCGCTGGCGAAGGGGGCGCTGCTCGCGCTCGCCCGACTACAGGGCGAGGCCTGTGACGATTTCACCGACGAGGAGCCTGGCAAGATCCTGCACGAGGCCCGCAGCGGCGAGCTGACCCGTACCGGCCAGAAGCCGTACGGCCCCTACTACGGCACCGCCGACGCCACTCAGCTCTGGCTGATCCTGCTCTCGGAGTACTGGCGGTGGACCCGCGACGACGAGACCGTCCGGCACCTGCGCGACAACGCGCTGGCCGCGCTGCGGTGGATCGACGAGTACGGCGACCGCGACGGCGACGGCTTCGTGGAGTACGCCACCCGGTCTCCGGAAGGGCTGGGCAACCAGTGCTGGCGGGACTCGCCGGACGGCGTCTGCTTCGCCGACGGGCGTATCCCGGTGCTGCCGCTGGCAACGGCCGACGTCCAGGGCTACACCTTCGACGCGAAGGTGCGGCTGGCCGAACTGTTCGACGGCCCGCTGGGCGACCCCACCCTGGCGGCACGGCTGCGCGACGAGGCCGGCACCCTGTACGAGCGGTTCAACCGGGACTTCTGGATCGACGAGCGGGGCGGCTACTACGCGGTGGCCCTCGACGGCGACAAGAACGTGGTCGACTCCAAGACGTCCAGCATGGGTCACCTGCTGTGGAGCGGGATCGTGCCGCCGGGGCGGGCGGACGCGGTGGTGCGCCAGCTCATGTCGCCCGACATGTTCTCCGGCTGGGGCATCCGGACGCTGTCCGCCGAGGAACGCCTCTACCGGCCCCTCAGCTACCACCTGGGCACGGTCTGGCCGCACGACAACTCGCTGATCGCCCTCGGCCTGGCCCGCTACGGCTACCGGGCGGAGGCGAACCGGGTCAGCCTGGCGATGATCGACGCTGCCGAGCAGTTCGATCACCGACTGCCCGAGGCGCTCAGCGGGTCCGACCGGCAACGGCTGCTGTTCGCCATCCCGTATCCCACCGCGTGCAGCCCACAGGCGTGGGCGGCCGGAGCGCCCCTGGCGCTGGTCCGCGCGATGCTGGGGCTCAACCCGGTCGAGGGTCGGCTCGTGCTCGACCCGGCGGTTCCACCGGAGATCGGCCGGATCTCGGCCAACCGGGTGCGGGCCTTCGGTCAGGAGTGGGGTGTGGAGGCGACGGGCTCCAGCGGCCACGTCTGGATCGAGCGGAGCTGACCGCGCGCCTGCGCTTCGACGTTTGTCCTGGGCTGCGGCGGGAAACGGCCGGCAATGACGAAACCTCGTGTGGTGATCGTGGGGGCCGGGTTCGCCGGTTACCACGCGGCGAAGACGTTGAGCCGGATCGCCCGGGACCGGGCCGAGATCGTGGTGCTGAACTCCACCGACTACTTCCTGTACCTGCCGCTGCTGCCCGAGGTGGCGGCCGGGGTGGTCGAGCCGTCGCGCATCGCCGTGCCGCTGACCGGGACCCTCAAGGGCGTCCGGGTCGTGATCGGCGAGGCGGACCACGTCGACCTCCAGAACCGCTGGGTCGGCTTCACCCAGCCCGAGGGGGAGAAGAACCGCCTGGCGTACGACCGGCTGGTCCTCGCCGTGGGCAGCGTCAACAAGCTGCTCCCCATCCCGGGCGTCACCGAGTACGCGCACGGCTTCCGCGGCCTGCCCGAGGCCGTCTACCTGCACGACCACATCGTCCGCCAGGTGGAGTTGGCCGAGCAGGCCGAGGACCTGGCCGAGCAGCGGGCCCGCTCCACCTTCGTGGTGGTCGGTGCGGGGTACACCGGCACCGAGGTTGCCGCGCACGGCCAACTGTTCACCGACGCCCTGCACGCGCAGCGACCCCGGCTGACCGTCCGGCCCCGCTGGATGCTGCTCGACGTCGCCCCCCGCGTGCTGCCGGAGCTGGACAAGAGAATGTCCGACACCTCGCACAAGGTGCTCAACAAGCGCGGCGTGGACGTGCGGATGGGCACCTCGGTGGCCGAGGCGACCTGCGACGGGGTCAAGCTCACCGACGGCGAGTACATCCCCACCTGCACGCTGGTGTGGTGCGTGGGCGTACGGCCCGACCCGTTCGTCAACGAGTTGGGCCTGCGCACCGAGCGGGGCCGGCTGGTCACCGACGAGTACCTCAACGTCCCCGGCTATCCGGAGGTCTTCGCCTGTGGTGACGCGGCCGCCGTGCCCGACCTGGTCAACCCGGGGCAGATCTGCGGCATGACGGCGCAGCACGCGGAGCGGCAGGGCAAGCGGGTGGCGCACAACATCGCCGCGTCGTACGGGTTCGGCAAGCGCCGGCCGTACAAGCACCACGACCTGGGCTGGGTGGTCGACCTGGGTGGCAAGGACGCCGCCGCGAACCCGCTACAGGTCAACCTGGCCGGGCTGCCCGCCAAGGCGGTCACCCGGGCGTACCACCTGATGGCGATGCCGGGTAACCGCACCCGCGTGGGGGCCGACTGGGTGCTCGACGCCGCGCTCACCCGCTCGGCGGTGCAGTTGGGGCTGGTCCCGGCGAACGCGGTGCCGTTGGAGAGCACCTCACCCGAGGTCGCGGCGCGCGGTCGCTGAGCGGGGCGGGTTCGCCCGTCGCGGGCCGTACTCGCGCAGCAGGATCTGGACGATGCCGGCGGCGGGGATGGCCAGCAGCGCGCCGAGCAGTCCGGCCAGCTCCGCCGCGAGCAGCAGGCTCAGCAGCACAGTCAGCGGATTGAGTCGTACCGCGCGGGCCAGGATGAGCGGCTGGAGCAGGTGGTTCTCCACCTGCTGGTAGACGACGAAGAAGACGAGCACGACGACGCCGGCGGTGGGGGAGTGCAGGAACCCCGCCCCGGCGGCGAGCACCGCGCCGATCGTCGCGCCCACCAGCGGTATCAGGTCGGCCACCGCCACGAGCAGCGCGATCACCCCGGCGAACGGCACCCCCGTGAGGCTCAACACCAGGAAGGTCAACGCGCCACAGATCACGCTGATCAGCAGGTTGCCGGTGAGGTAGCCGGTGACCGTGCGGGACACCTCCCGGCCGACGCGGCGCAACCGCTCGCCCGGACCGTCCCCGGCCACCGCGAGCACGCCGCGGGTGATCCGCGGCGATTCCAACACCATGAGGTACGCCAGCACGACGACCGTGACCAGCCCCGCGACCCCCTCCGCCACGCCGCGCAGCACCCCGACGGCGGGCTGCCGCAGCCGCGCTCCGGCGTTGCGCAGCTCGTCCGCGTGCGCGCTGGCGTAGCGCCGTACCCCGGTGCGTTCCAGGAACTGACCCAGCGGACCGCGCCCGGCGCGCGCGTCGCGCAGCAGCTCGGGCCCCCGCTCGGCGAACCGGCCCACCTCGTCCAACAGCGGCACCAGGATCACCGTGGCGAGGACCGTCAGCACGACGAACGCGGCGAGGAAGACGAGCAGCGTGGCCAGCGCCCGGCGGCGGACGAACCGGCGTTGCAGCCGGTCCACGGCCGGTTTGAGCGCGACCGCGAAGAAGGCGGCCACCACCGCCCAGACGAGCACCCGGCGGGTCGCGTACACGAAGGCGAGCGCCAGCGCGGTGGCCAGCACCAGCGCGATCACGACCAGGGTCCGGCGGGCGGTGGCCCGATCGTCGGCGTTGCTCACCCGCCGCGCCTTCCCCGCGCAGACCGTAGGAAACCCGGCATCGCGGCCGGTCGGCCCTAATCAGCCGTCGGTGTCGAGAAGCGGGTGGGCGCCGGCCACGAAGGTGTCGAGGGCGGCGGCGTGCAGCAGCCCACCCGCGATCGGGTCGCGCAGCGCGGCCACGGCGAGCCGACCGACCGGCAGCCCGCCGGGGCGGTGCGTCGCGGCGAGCACCAGGTTGCCGTAGCGCCGACCACGCAGCATCCGGCGGTCGCCGAACACGCAGACGTCCCCGAAGACCGCCCGCAGCGTCGCCACCTGCACGCGGGTGCCGACCAGCGGTGGCAGATCCGTCACGTTGACCAGGTAGAGCCCTCCGGGCCGCAGGACACGGGCCACCTCGGCGGCGAACTCCACGGTGCGGACGTGCCCGGGCATCCGGGCGGCCCGGTAGATGTCGGCGATCACCAGGTCGTACGCGTCCGCCTCGGCGGCGCTGACCGCCTCCCGCGCGTCGCCGACCTCCACCCGCACCTCGGGTGGCAGCGGCGGCAACTCCCGCGCCACCAGGTCGACAACCGCCCGGTCCCGTTCCACGACCCGCTGTTCCGAGCCCGGCCGGGTGGCGGCCAGCCAGCGGGGCAGCGTCAACGCGCCGCCGCCGAGGTGCAGCACGTCCAGGGGTACGCCGGCCGGCGCCGCCAGATCCACGGCCGACGCGATCCGGCGGACGTACTCGAAGTGCAGGTGCCGGGGGTCCTCGACGTCCACGTACGACTGCTCGACGCCGGCGGAGAGCAGCGTCCGTCCGGTCCTGCGGACCGGATCGGCGACCAACTCCAGACGGTCGGCGGCGCGGTTCATGACGGCACGCTAACCGAGCAGCCGACGGGCCGGCGGCGCGGGAGCACCCGCGTCCGCCGGCCCGCGTACGCCGTGACGGTGGTCAGCCGCCGGCCATCCCGGCGCCGACCTCGTCGATCGCGTCGTCGATCGCGTGGGCCAGGTCCACGTCCAGCGCGCTCACCCCGTCCGCCTGGTTCGTGCGGACGGTCAGCACGGCTGCCGTGTCGCCGGGCCGCCCGATGCTCGGGCCCCGGCCGGTCTCCTGACGCAGCCGGTCGAGTCGGGCGAGCACCCGGTCGAGGTTGTCCGGCGGCAGCGCGACCACCCGGTACAGGGCGGTGGTGTCGCCGGCCCAGTACGGCAGGTCGTCCAGCGCCGCCTGGACCTGCTCCTCGTCCAGGGTGGGTGTGGTGGTGGAGGCCCCCACGATGCCACCGCCGGCCGCTGGCGGGTTCAGCAGCTCCCGCAGGCCGTCGGGGACGTGCAGGGACTCGATCAGGTCGCCGTCCTGCTCGGCGAGCGCGGCGATCGTCGCCTCCGCCTGGTAGCGGGCCTGCTCGGGCGTACGCCCGCTGATCCGGCCCACCTCGGCCAGGAAGCCGGGCAGATCCCGGTGCCGCTCGATGCCGTCCACGGGCACCACGTCGTGCAGCGAGTTCGGCACGGCGGCGAGCAGTCGTTGCCGCTCCGCCGTGTCGAGCGCGAAGGCCAGCACCAGCACGGTCGCCTCGGCGCCCACCTTCGCCGTCGGGAAGTCGACCCCGGACCGGCGTCCGACGTCCTCGACCAGGTCCTTGTAGCCCACGCTCGTCACACCGGCCGCGCCACCGGGAGGCGGCTGCGGTCGCGGATTGTCCGGGGTACCCCTGGACGGCGGCGCCGGTCCACCACGCGTGGTGTCCGCCTTGTGCCGTCCGGCCGGCGGCGGCCCGGCCCGTCTGCTCTGGTCCAGGCTGGTGAGCTGCTTGGAGGCGCTCAGGCTCGCGCCGTACTCGCTGGGCTGGCCGCCCTGTTCGCGGGCCTGCCGGGCCAGCGCCCGGCGGCGCTGGTTGTCGCCCTCCATCTGCTTGCGCATGGTGACGCCCCTTCCGCTGGGGATCGATCCTGCGACGGTCGCGTTCCCGCCGTCCCGGGAGCCGAAACGGACGCTGCCGGCCGAGTAGGGCTGAGCGTGGGCCGGGCTTCATCCGCCCGGGGTGAGGGGCGCTCACCCGCGCGGCCCGCAGGATCGGGGCAGGAGGCAGTTCTTCCGAGGTACGCGGAAGGAAGGTCGTCATGAAACGGATCGTCGAAATCGTTCCCGCTCGACCTGGCTGGTACGCCCGCTGGCAGCTCACGCCCGACGCCACCCGGTGCTACCCGGTGAGCCTGTGGGCGCTGTTGGAGGAGGCCGACGGGACCGGCCGGGAAGTGGTCGGAATGGACTGCATCGGCCAGTGGCCGGGTGCGGACGACAACGAGGCGGGTGGGGAGTTTGTCCGCTACCTGTACCAGACGCCCGACTCGGGGGAACCCGACGACATCGAACCTCCGTCGACCGTCGAACTGCGCGACGGCGGGCCCCGACTCCAGCCGATGACCGCGCCCTAGGCATTTTTCCGGCCCCCGGCCCCAGGTCCCAGGGTCGGGGGCCACCCCCCTCGCGCGTGGGGTGGTCGCTCGGTGCGCCCGTCAGCCGGTGGCGCGCAGGTCGTCGTCGCCCTGCACGGCCAGCAGTTCGGTGAGGCCGGTGCGGTCCAGCAACTGCTGGATCTGCGGGCTGACCCCGGTGAGCTGGATCGCGCCGACGCTCCGACGCGCGATCAGCAGGGCGCTGAGCCCGGACGAGTCGCAGAGGCCGACGCCGCTCAGGTCGATCGTCACCTGCTGCTCGCCGTGCAGGCCGGCCGCGGCGGCCACCAGCTCGGGCGCGGTGTCGTAGTCGAGCTCGCCGGTCAGCCGTAGCCGGACGTGACCGGCGTCGGGCCGGCTCACCTCGATGGTCAACAGCTGGTGGGGCATTGCACCATGTTCCCAGTCCGCGCGCGGAACGCAAACTGTGGGGCCGCGCGTCGCCGGATCACGCCGTGGCGGAAAACGCCTCGGCGTCGGGGCCGTCCTCCGGACGGGCGGTGGGCAACGGCCGACCGATGAGCGTCGCCACGCCGGTGATGTCCAGGATCGTCGCCAGGAAGCGGGGGACCGAGCGCAGCCGCAGCGCGGCGCCGACCGCCTGGCCCTCCCGCCAGGCGTGCACGATGACGGCGAGACCGGTGCTGTCGATGAAGGTCAGATCGGCGAAGTCCAGCACGATCGCGCGTGGCGCGTCGGCCAGGATCCGGTCGATCTCGGCGTGCAGAGGGGCCGAGGTCGCGTACGCCAGCTCGCCGCCGACGCGGATCAGGGGCACGTCGGGGTCGGACCGGTCGACGGCGACGCTCAGTGGCTTCGCGTCGGCCCTACGCCCTTCCGACAGCACGATCAGGCCCCTTCCCCCGGGCCGGCACTCCGACCGGCGCGAAGGGATCGTAACAACCGTCGAGCGGGGCCGCTCGCTACCGGAACCGGGGCCCGACCTGCTGTCGGATGCCGGTCACGGCGCACCGGCGTAGGGTGGGTGGCCAGGTGCACGTTCGGGTGGACGACAAGGAGTGAGGCTCAGCTGGTGACTGCTTCCGACGTCAGGGACTGGGACCCGGGCGACGGACGGATCTCCACGCCGAGTACCACACGGGCCCCGGCGTGGTCCGCCGACGCACCGTCCTGGTCCGCGCCCGCGCTGCCGCCGCTGGCCCCCGACCGTGACCCGGCCACTCCGGACTGGTCCGAGGTCGTCGAACACTTCCGCGAGGGCCTGGTGGTCTGCGACGCGGACGGTGTCGTCCGGCACGTGAGCCCGGTGGCCGAGCGGCTGTTGCCCGAGGTGGTACCCGGTGAACCGCTGGCCGCGTCCGGCGTGCCGGGGTTGGGCGAGGGCGTGCCCGGGAACTTCACCCACCACGACCGTCGACTCACCGCCCGCCGGGTGCCGCTGTCCGCCGGCCGCTGCTGCTGGTACGTCGAGGACGTCACCGAGAGCGTCAGCCGGGCCGACGCGTTGCTCGCCGAGCGGGCCCGGTCCGCCTTCCTGGCCGTGGTGGGCGACAAGCTGGGCAACCCGCTGCACCCCGACCGGGCCGCCGCCGCGGTCGTCCGACTCGCCGTGCCGACCCTGGCCGAGGTGGCGGTGCTGGTGCTCGCGCCCCGCGCGGGCGGGGCCGCTGGTGGCGGGCCACCCGGGTCGACGACGAGGCCCCGATGGTCGACAGCGGCGTCCTGACCGGCGGCACCCTCCCGCCGGCCATCGCCGACGGGCTGACCGGTGTCGAGCCGCACACGGTCGACTGGCTGGTGGAGCAGGCGGTCGACGCCGGCTGGCTGCCCGGCCTCACGGGCGTCGACAGCACCGCCCGGGTCGTCCCGCTGCCCGGCCGCGACACCCCCGTCGGGGTGCTGTTGGTCGCCCGGCGCTCCAGCCGCTGGTACGACGAGGACGACGTCGAGTTGATCCGGGCGTTCGCGGCCCGGGCCGGCGCGGCGTTGACCACCGCCCAGCTCTACCGCGACCAGGCGGAGGTCGCCGACACCCTGCAGGCCAGCCTGCTGCCGGTCGAGCCGACCGAGACCGCGGGCGTGCAGTGGGGCACCGCCTACCGTCCGGCGCAGGCGGGACTGCGCATCGGCGGCGACTTCTATGGCTCGCACCGGCTCGCCGACGGCGGTTCCGTCTTCTTCCTCGGCGACGTCTCCGGCAAGGGCGTCGAGGCGGCCGTGTTCACCGGTCAGCTCCGCCAGTGCCTGCAGGCGCTGCACCGGGTGGAGTCCCACCCGGGCCGGCTGCTGCGGCTGCTCAACGACGCCCTGTTCGAGACGACCCAGGCCAACGGCCAGGGCCGCTTCGCCACCATCGTGCTGGGCGTGGCCCGTCCGCAGCGCGACGGAGGCGTCACCCTCACGATGGCCGGGGGCGGGCACCTGCCGCCGCTCGTGCTGCGCGACTCGGGCGAGGTCGAGGCGGTGCCGCTGCGCGGCATGCTGATCGGGGTGGTGCCCGACCCGCGCGTCGGCGAGGTGACCGTACGTCTGGCGCCGGGCGAGACCTGCCTGCTCTACAGCGACGGCGTCACCGAGGCCCGTGGGGGTCGTCGCGGTGACGAGCAGTTCGGCGCGGAGCGGCTGGTGACGGCCGTGACGGGTTGCCAGCGCATGCCGGCGCCGGCCCTGGCCGAGCGCGTCGAGCAGGTCACCTGTGACTGGCTGGGGCACGGCGACCACGACGACATCGCCGTCCTGGCGCTGCGCGCGGTCAGCCCCGGCGGTCGTGCCGCGCGGCACCTGCACGCCGTTCCCGCCCCGACGACCGCCGACGAACAGAGGATGAGCCCCGCGTGACCGCCCCCGCCGCGACGACGGAACCGACCGACGCCTACCCCGGCTACCTGGCCTGCCTCGCCGACGCCGACGAGTACGCCGCGATCGACGTGGCGATCGGCCTGTTGGAGGCGGGCGTGTCGCCGGAGCGGGTGCTGCTCGACCTGGTCGCGCCGGCACAGGCCGAGGTGGGCGAGCGGTGGGCCCGCAACGAGTGGAGCGTGGCGCAGGAGCACGCCGCCACCCACATCAGCGAGCGGGTAGTTGCCGCCGTGGCGGCGCACGCCAAATCGCGTCCGACCGGCGGTCATGTCGTGGTGGCCTGCATGGACGGCGAGTGGCACGCCCTGCCGCCCCGGCTGGTGGCCGAGGTGCTGCGGCTCCGCGGTTGGCAGGTGACCTTCCTGGGCGCCAGCGTGCCGGCCGCGCACCTCGTGTCGTACCTGCACCGCAACGACGCGCAGGCGGTCGCGCTGGCCTGCGCGCTGCCGATGCGGCTGCCGCACGCCCACCGGATGATCGAGGCGTGCCGGCGTTCGGACGTGCCGGTCGTGGTCGGTGGGCGGGGCTTCGGCGCGGACGGCCGGTGGGCGGCCCGGCTCGGCGCGGCCTGGGCGCCGAACGCGCCGGCGGCGGCCGAGGTGATCGCCGACGAGCGGGCGCTGCGGCGGGTGCCGGCGGCGCGACTCGCGCACCTGGCCGATGACGAGTACGCGAGTCTGGTCCGCCGCCGTGGCGATCTGATCGACAGCGCGCTGACCGATCTGCGGGAGACGGCGCCGGCGACGCGCGAGTACACGGCCACCCAGCTCGACTCGACGGTGAGCGACCTGGGTCACATCCTGGACTCGCTGGCCGCCGCGTTGTACGTCGACGACGCCTCGCTGTTCACCGAGTTCGTCGACTGGCTCGCGGAGATCCTGACGAGCCGGCGGGTGCCGGCCAGCGCCGTCGCCCTGACCCTGGAGCACTTCGCCGCCGAGTTGCGGGACTACCCCCGGGCGGCGCACGCGCTGGAGCTGGGGCGTGCCGGGCTGGCCGCCGCGTCCCGTTCCGCCGGCTGACCCGGGTCGGCCAGACGATCACCACGCGCTGCGGAGCGTCGTACCCCCCTGCGTATACTTGCCGCACTGCAAACGTCCCACCCGCCGGTGGAGCGAGCGAGGGGGAGACGGTGACGTTCAGTGTCAGCGACGCCGGGCGCGACGGTGGTGTCGCCTGCCTGCGGCTCGCCGGTGAGCTGGACCTGAGCACCGCGGACGAGCTGACCGCCGCCATCGACCGGCTCACCGCGGACGGCGAGCGCCGGGTGTTGCTCGACCTCACCGACCTGAGCTTCTGCGACTCCACCGGGATGGCCGTGTTCGTCCGGGGCGACAACCAGGCGGCCGCCGACGGGGGCTGGCTGAGGATCACCGGCGCCGCCGGTCGGGTCGAGCGCGTGTTGCGGATCACCGGTCTGGCCGACGTGCTCCGCTACGTGCCCGACACGGCCGACCCGGCGTCCCACAGCGCCCTCTGATGGGCTAGATTTCCCCGCCAGCATGGTGACCGTCCGGTTTCCATGCTCCGCCGACCCGAGGCAGGTAGTGATGGGCGACAGCCCGCAGCCGGTACGCATCCTGGTGGTCGACGACGATCCCGGCGACGTGCTGATGATCGAGGAGGCGCTGGCCGACTCCGACGTCGAGAAGATCATCGACGTGGTGAGCGACGGCGAGGAGGCGATGGAGTTCCTCCGCGCCGAGGGTCGCCACTTGCAGGCCCGTCGGCCGGACGTGATCCTGCTCGACCTCAACATGCCGCGCATGGACGGGCGTCAGGTGCTCGGTGCGGTCAAGCAGGACGAGGATCTGCGGACCATCCCGATCGTGGTGCTGACCACCTCCAACGCGGACACCGACATCGTCGGCAGCTACACGTTGCAGGCCAACGCGTACGTCACCAAGCCGATCGACCTGGACGACTTCAACGACGTGGTGCGCCGCATCGACGAGTTCTTCGGCCGCGTGGTCGTGCTGCCCAAGCGCCCCTGATCCGCCCGTCCCGCGCATGCTGAACAATTTTCCCGAACCGCCTCGGTAGGTGTCGTCGCGCCCGAGGATCCAGGTGGGGAAGTAACAGCGGCTGCCTGGGGGCGACAGTATGAGGTTCTCCGTCGTGAAGACCGGCTACGACCAGCGACAGGTGGATTCCTGCCTGGATGAGCTGGGGATCAGGTTGTCCCGGCTGGCGGCGCGGGCGGAGGGCGCGGCCGGGGCGACCCGGGAGTGGGACGAGATCCGCCAGGAGGCGACCTGGCTCAGTGGGCTGCTCCAGCGACTGGACCTGGACGACGCCGCGGCCACCCGCGGGGCCGGCGACGTGGTGCGTCAGGAGGCGGACGAGATCCTGGCACAGGCCCGCCGCGCGCTGGACGAGGCCCGCGAGGAGGCCCGTCGGGTCCGGGAGCAGGCGTACGCGGATGCCGTGCAGGCCCGGCGTGACTTCGAAGAGGCGCTGCACGCGCGCCGCCGCCGCGAGGCCCTGGTGGACGAGATCCTCATCGGGGTGACGGTCGAGCCGGTGCCGGCCGACACGCCCACGGCGGCGGCCGGCACGGGCGTACCCGCGACCCGGGCGGCGGCCGGCGACCGGGACAGCGGGGCGCAGCCGCCCACCGGGCGTACGGCCCGCTGAGACCGCCTCAGGCGAGCAGCGCCGCCGCCACGGTGGTGGCACGGTCCTCGTGCGGGGCGTACGCGTCGGGGTACGCCGAGACCTGCACGGCCTGGGCGGCGGCGGTGAGGCTCATGTCCTCCCAGCCGGGGATCTCGGCGAGGGCGGTGTAGAAGGCCCGGGCGGCGTACGACGGGCGCATCAGCTCGGCGACCGTGCCCCACCCGCTGCTGGGCCGCTGCTGGAACAGCCCGACCGAGTCGTGGTCGGAGCCGCTGCCCTGGTGCGGGTACTCGCTCGACTCCGGCAGCACGTCGCTGGCCAGGTTGTAGAGGTTGCTCTCCTGCATCGCGGTGGCGAGCGCCACGACCAGGGCGCGACGCGGCATCTTCAGCTCCACGCCGACGTCCACGATGATCTTCGCGTTGTCCATCTGCTGCTGGTCGAGCCCGGCGACCGGGCGCGGCCGGCGGGGCTTGACCGGCTTCTTGGGCGCCTTGCGGGTGACGGTGGGCCGGGGGGTGGGCGAGGCCGTGGGGGTGGGGGTGGCCCGGGCCGGGGCGAGGTCGCGGTCCAGCGACCGGGAGGCGCGCTCGTCGGCGATGGCGGCACGGTCGGCCAGCGCGTCGGCGATCGGCCGGACGGGCTGCGGGGCTTCCTGCCCGTCGCGGGCGGCGGCGAACGCGCCCAGGCCGAGGCAGCAGGTGACGCCGGTGGCCAGGGCGATCCGGACCGGGGTGGAGCCGAGCAGGGCGCGGCGCGGCGGCGGTTCGGGGGCCCGGTGACGGCCGATCGTCCGTTCGGTTGATGCGGCGTCCCTCGTGCGGGTGGTCGAGGGCGCGTCGGTCAGCTTCTGGGCGGTGGGGTCGTCGGGATGCACCCGCCGAGGCTAGATAGTCGGCTGCCCGCTGCCACCGGCCCCAAGAGTGGCATGCGCCACAATTTGCCCGAATCCATGGTGCGGGACCGGTCGAACTCCGCTTATACCGGCATAACCTCGCCGATCAGGCGAGCCGGGTATTCCCGATTCGCCTGGTCAGACCGGTCACCGGGACATGCGCGCACGTCGCTGTGGCTCGCGCTCCGGCCCTCGTCCGACCGGTGGATGGTCGCATCCACCGAAAGGTGGGCCTCAGTGCCGGCCGTTCTCCGCCGGGCTGACCGTCAACCGGTGCCGCGTGTTGTCGCTGCTGGAGAAGGGCCAGAGTCGATCGGCGTACTCGACCAGGTCGGCCAACTGCGCCCGGCTCAGGCCGGCCGACGAGATCGAGGCGTGCACGTCGGCCCGGTACCGGCCGTCGTCGTCGCGCCCCAACCTCGCCTCGGCGCGCACCTGGACCGTGTGCGCCTCGTCGGTGATCTCCCCGGCCGCCTCCACGGCGGCGTGGTGCAGGCAGGAGGCGAAGGCCGCCGCCAACAGCTGCTCCGGTCTCAGGCCGGTGCAGTGCGCCGCCAGCGGCGACGCGAGCGGCGTGGAGAGCCCGCCGTCATCGGTTCGGACGTGGCCACCCTCGGCGGTGGCGGTGGCCTCGTGCAGCCAGGAACTCGGACTCGGCATCGCGTTCCTCCCGTCGCTCACCCGCCCGGCTACCCGGCCGGGGGCGGGCGAAACGCTCAGGTCAGCTCCCGTCGACGACCGACAGCGCCTCGGTGGGCTGCGCCGCCGCCCGCTCGGTCCACGGCGACGGCGACGGCGACGGTGGCCGTTGGGTGGGGATCGCCATCGGCACGTACACCCGGGCGTCCACGACCTCGGCCAGCAGGAGGGCCGCGACCAGGCTGGTCGGACGCTCGGCGGGATCGTCGTCCAGGCAGGAGCGGCACAACTCGGACACCTCGGGCGGGAGGCCGTCGACCTCCGGCAGCGGCTCGGGCGGCCGGGACCGGCGCGCGGCCAGCAGCTCGGCCGGGGTCTGGGCCCGGTAGGGGAGACGACCGGTGAGGCAGTAGTAGAGCAGCACGCCGAGGGCGTACATGTCGGCGGCCGGCGTGGCGGGGGCGCCGTCGAGCTGTTCGGGCGCCAGGTACGCCGGGGTGCCGAGCAGCATGCCGTCGGGCATCGGGTCCGCCGTGCCGGTCGGGGTGGCGATGCCGAAGTCGAGGACCTTCACCCCCGCCGGGGTGAGCATGACGTTGGCCGGCTTGACGTCGCGGTGCACGATGCCGCTCGCGTGCGCGGCGGACAGCGCGGCGGCGACCTCCGCGCAGACCCGTACCGAGATACGCCAGTCCAGCGGGCCCGCCCGCAGGTGCGCCGCGAGGGTCTCGCCCTCGGCCAGCTCCATGACGATGTAGGGGGCCTGGCGGCCGGGAAGCGTCGAGGAGGTGCCGAAGTCGTGCACGCTCGCGACGTTCGGATGCACCAGCCGGGCCGCCGAACGGGCCTCCGTGCGGATCCGGTCCACCGTGTCGTGGTGGCCGTCCGGGCCGGGCGCGATCAGCTTCACGGCGACCGGTCGGTCCAGCACCCGATCGTGGGCCCGCCACACCTCGGACATCCCGCCGACGCCGATGCGCTGTTCGAGCTGGTACCGCCCGTCCAGCGTCCGCATCGTCAGCTCCTCGTCCTCGTCCCACCCGGCGGCGGGGCCTGGGAATCGCGGTACCCGGGGGCCGAGCTGGGCAAACCGCGACGGCCGCCGATCACGCCGTACCTCGGCCGGGGTCGCCGCCGGGTGCGGTAGCTTGCGACCCAGGGCCGTACGCACCGAGCGTGCCGGCGTCGTCACGCAAGGGAGCGCCGCGATGGGTGAGGTCACCGTACGCTTCGTCGGCGGTCCCGCGGACGGGCTGGTCCGCGCGGTACCGGCCGAGCCGGACGGCGCTCCTCCGCACCGGTGGATCATGCGGCATCCGGGCGGCACCGGCCCGACGCAGCCCGGCCCCGACCACCTCTACGAGCGCGACCAGCCCGACGGCCAGGGCGGGTGGAGCATGCGCTTCGTCCGGACCGACGCGTACGGGGTGTCCGAGTGACCACGGTCGGAGGCTGAGCGGTGGCCCGGCGGCCCGGCCGCACAGCTGGCACACAGGCGGCGCAGAGGCGCGACACAGCGGAGGTGTCCACGATGGGGGGCATGGTCATCCAGGGGCAGACCGTGCCGGGCCGGATCGAGTTGCGCCGCCCGGACGGTGAACCGGTCCGCGTGCTGGTGGTGGACGACGAGGCGACGCTTACCGATCTGCTCTCCATGGCGCTGCGCTACGAGGGCTGGCAGGTGCGCAGCGCCGGCAACGGCATGGCGGCGTTGAGCGCCGCGCGGCAGTTCCAGCCGGACGCCGTCGTCCTCGACGTCATGCTGCCCGACCTCGACGGCTTCCAGGTGCTGCGTCGGCTGCGCGAGCACGCCCCGACCGTGCCGGTGCTCTTCCTGACCGCCCGGGACGCCGTCGAGGAGCGCATCGCCGGGCTGACCGTGGGCGGCGACGACTACGTGACCAAACCGTTCAGCCTGGAGGAGGTGATCGCCCGGCTCCGCGCGCTGCTGCGCCGCTCGGGCTTCGCGGTCGCCGCCCACGAGGAGGCGCTGCTGACCGTCGGCGACCTCAGCCTCGACGAGGACAGTCACGAGGTCCGCCGTGCCGGCCAGCTCGTCACGCTGACCGCGACCGAGTTCGAGCTGCTGCGCTACCTGATGCGCAACCCGCGCCGGGTGCTCAGCAAGGCGCAGATCCTCGACCGGGTGTGGAACTACGACTTCGGCGGCCAGGCCAACGTGGTGGAGCTGTACATCTCGTACCTGCGCAAGAAGATCGACGCCGGGCGACCGCCGATGATCCACACGCTGCGCGGCGCGGGCTATGTCCTCAAACCCGCCGACTAGGGCACTCGCCCGGCTGCGGCGCTGGTGGGCCGGCCGACCGCTGCGGACCCGGCTGGTGCTCGCCCTGGTGGCGCTGCTCGCCCTGGTCAGCGTCGCCATCGGCGGGCTCACCACGCTGGCCCTGCGGCACGTGCTGGTCGCCCAGGTCGACACCCAGTTGACGATGGGGGACCGGCCGCGCGACCTGCCGCCGTGGTTCCGCCCGGGAGGCGACCCCGGGCGGCCCTCCCCACGGCCGGGCGTGGCCGCACCGACCCCGCCGGAGCCTCCGCGCGGCTTCCCGCCGGGCTCGCTCGCCGTCCGCCGTGCCGACGGCGTCACCACGGCGACGCGGAGCACCGCGAGCGGCAGCCTCGCCGACGTGCCCGCCGCCGACGCCGCACGGCTGGTCGCGCTGCCCACCGACGGCCGGCCCCGCACCGTCACCCTCGACCAGGGGGACGTCCGGGCGGTGGCCCGGCAACTGCCCAACGGGGTCGTGGTCGCCGTGGGCATTCCGCTCAGCGGCGTGCAGGACACCGTCTGGGCGCTGGTCGCCGCGCAGGCCGGGGTCGTCGGCCTCGGCCTGTTCCTGGCCGGTGGCGCGGGCGCGTTGATCGTCCGGGCCACGCTGCGACCGCTGAACCGGGTGGCCGCGACTGCCGCCCGGGTCACCGAGCTGCCACTGGACCGGGGCGAGGTGGCGCTCGCCGTCCGGGTGCCGGCCGCCGACACCGACCCGCGTACCGAGGTCGGCCAGGTCGGCGCGGCGTTGAACCGGATGCTGGGCCACGTCGCCGACGCGCTGGCCGCGCGGCAGGCCAGCGAGACCCGGGTACGCCAGTTCGTCGCCGACGCCAGCCACGAGCTGCGCACTCCGCTCGCGGCGATCCGTGGGTACGCCGAGGTGGCCCGGCGGGGCCGCGACGAGGTCCCCGCCGACGTGGCGCACGCCCTGCGCCGCGTCGAGTCCGAGAGCGCCCGGATGACCAGCCTCGTCGACGACCTGCTGCTGCTGGCCCGGCTCGACGCCGGCCGGCCGCTCGCGGCGGACCCGGTCGATCTGTCCGCCCTCGTGGTCGACGCGGTCAGCGACGCGCACGTCGCCGGCCCCGAGCACCACTGGCGGCTCGACCTGCCCGAGGTCGTCATCCGGGTGCCCGGCGACGCCGCCCGCCTGCACCAGGTGGTGGCGAACCTGCTGGCCAACGCGCGCGTGCACACCCCGCCCGGCACGACTGTCACCACCACTCTCGCCGTGGAGGCGGACGCCGCCGTCCTCACCGTCGCCGACGACGGGCCGGGCGTGCCGGCCCAGCTGCGACCGGAGATGTTCGAGCGGTTCGCCCGGGGTGACAGCTCCCGCTCCCGGGCGCACGGCAGCACCGGGCTCGGCCTGGCGATCGTGGCGGCTGTCGTCGAGGCGCACCACGGCACGGTCGGCGTCGACAGCCGTCCCGGCCGGACGGTGTTCGCCGTCCGCCTGCCGGATCCCACAGCTGACGCATAGGCGGCGCACGGGGTCCCGCCAGTTCGGCCGCCAAGGCTGGCGGCATGGACCGAACAGACACCCTGTCGACGACGCCCGGCGACCCGGTCGGGCCGCCGCACCCGAGCACGCGCCCCGAGGAACATCCGCCTCCGGCCGGCCGTGCGGCGACCTGGACCCGGCCCGCTCTGGTGGCCCTGCTCCTGGGCACCGGCCTGCTCTACCTCTGGGGCCTGGGCGCCTCCGGCTGGGCCAACTCGTTCTACGCTGCCGCCGTGCAGGCCGGCTCGGTGAGCGGCAAGGCGTTCTTCTACGGCTCGTCCGACGCGGCCAACTCGATCACCGTGGACAAGACGCCCGCCTCGCTCTGGCTGATGGCCCTGTCGGTGCGGATCTTCGGGTTGAACAGCTGGGCGATGCTCGTCCCGCAGGCGCTGTGCGGGGTCGCCTCCGTCGGCGTGCTGTACGCGAGCGTGAAGCGCTGGTACGGGCCCGTGGCCGGCCTGATCGCCGGAGCGGTACTCGCCGTCACCCCGGTGGCGACGCTCATGTTCCGTTTCAACAACCCCGACGCCCTGCTCGTGCTCCTGCTGCTCGGCGGCGCGTACGCCACCGTGCGCGCGGTGGAGACGGCGAGTACCCGGTGGATCGTGCTGGCCGGCGTGCTGGTCGGGTTCGGCTTCCTGACCAAGATGCTCCAGGCTTTCCTGCTGGTGCCGGTGTTCGCCGGCGTCTACCTGCTGGCCGCCCCGACCGGGCTGTGGCGGCGGGTGCGGCAACTCCTGCTCGCCGGCCTCGCGGTGGTGGTGTCCGCCGGCTGGTGGGTGGCCGTCGTCGAACTCGTCCCGGCCAGCGCGCGTCCGTACGTCGGCGGGTCGCAGGGCAACAGCATCCTGGAGCTGACCCTCGGCTACAACGGTCTCGGCCGGATCACCGGCGACGAGGTGGGCAGCGTCGGCGGCGGCGCCGGACGGATGGGCGGTGGCGGCGGGCCGTTCTCGGGGCGGACGGGCCTGCTGCGGATGTTCGACGGCGAGGTCGGCGGTCAGATCTCCTGGCTGCTCCCGGCCGCGTTGATCCTGCTGGTCGCGGGCCTGCTGGTGGCCGGTCGGGCCGCGCGTACCGACCGCACCCGGGCCGGTCTGCTGCTGTGGGGTGGCTGGCTGCTGGTCACCGGACTGATCTTCAGCTTCATGTCCGGGATCTTCCACGCCTACTACACCGTGGCGCTCGCGCCGGCCGTCGGCGCGCTGGTCGGCATCGGCGTCACCCTGCTCTGGCGCCAGCGCCGACCGCGGCCCGCCCCGGCCGCCGACGCACACGAGGAACCGGTGGTGGTGTCCCGGTGGCAGCGGTGGCGTCCACTGGCCGCCACGGCGACCCTCGCCGCCACCCTCGCGGTCACCGTCTGGTGGGCATGGGTGCTGCTCGGGCGCAGCCCCGACTGGTACCCGTGGCTGCGTGCCGTCGTGCTGGTCGCCGGCCTGCTCGGCGCGGCCCTGCTCCTGTGGACCGTCCGACTGCCCCGGTGGCTGGGGGCCGTGGCACTGGGCGTCGGCGCGGCGGCGGCCCTCGCGGGGCCGGCGGCGTACGCGGCGCAGACCGCCGCGACCCCGCACACCGGCTCGATCCCGAGCGCCGGCCCGGCGGTGGCGGGCGGATTCGGCCGCGGTGGCTTCCCCGGCGGACGACCGCCGGGCGGCATGGGGTTCCCCGGCCGCGGGCAGTTCCCCGGCGACGGCCGCAACGGCGCGTCGGTGCCGGGCGGCGAGAACCGCAACGGCAACCAGGACGGTGGGCGGTTCCCGGGCCTTCCGGGCGGAGGACAGATGCCCGGTGCTCGCGGCGGCGGCATGGGAGGTCTGCTCGACGCCCGCGAGCCCAGCGCCGCGCTGCGCGAGTTGCTCGAGCGCGACAGCGACGACTACACCTGGGTGGCGGCCACCATCGGTTCCAACAACGCCTCCGGCTATCAGCTGGCCACCGGCGAACCGGTGATGCCGATCGGCGGGTTCAACGGCAGCGACCCGTCACCGACCCTCGCCCAGTTCCAGCGCTACGTCGCCGACCGCAAGATCCACTACTTCGTGGGCGGTGGCGGCTTCCGCGCCAACGGTGGCAGCTCGGCCTCGCAGGAGATCTCCACCTGGGTCGAGGAGACCTTCACGGCACAGACCGTGGACGGGGCCACCGTCTACGACCTGAGCACCGGCGCGGACGCGTCGTGACCGCGCTCGGCGGCCCGCGTTCCGCCGTCCGGACCCGGTCCACCACCGGCGGGGCGGTGCTGGACGTGGTGATCCCCGTCCACAACGAGGAGATCGACCTCGGGCCGTGCGTACGCCGGCTGCACGCCCACCTCACCGAGCACTTCCCGTACCCGTTCCGAATCACCGTCGCCGACAACGCCAGCGTGGACGGCACCCTGACGGTCGCCGAGGGCCTCCGCGCCGAACTGCCGGGCGTCGAGGTGCTGCACCTGGGCGCCAAGGGTCGGGGGCGAGCGCTGTCCGCCGCGTGGTCGGCCTCGTCCGCGCCGGTGCTGGCGTACATGGACGTGGACCTGTCCACCGATCTCGCGGCGCTGCTGCCGCTGGTCGCGCCGCTCATCTCCGGCCACTCCGATCTGGCGATCGGCACCCGACTGGCGCGTACGTCCCGGGTGGTTCGCGGCGCCAGACGGGAGGTCATCTCCCGGGCCTACAACCTGCTGCTGCGCGGCACGCTGTTCGCGCGGTTCTCCGACGCGCAGTGCGGGTTCAAGGCGATCCGCGCGGACGTGGCCGGTGAGCTGCTGCCCCTCGTGCGGGACACCGGGTGGTTCTTCGACACCGAGCTGCTGGTGCTGGCGCAGCGGGCCGGGCTGCGCATCCACGAGGTGCCGGTGGACTGGGTCGACGACCCGGACAGTCGCGTCGACATCGTCGCCACCGCCCTGGCCGACCTGCGGGGGATGGGTCGACTCGGGCGGTCCCTGGTGACCGGCGCGCTGCCCCTGGCCGAGCTACGTGCCCAGCTCGGTCGGGCACCGCTGGCCGCGCCACCGGCACAGGTGCCGGTCGGGCTTCCCGGGCAGCTGGTCCGGTTCGCCGCCGTCGGGGTGGCCAGCACACTGGCGTACCTGCTGCTGTTCGTGACCACCCGGGGCGCCCTCGGCGCGCAG
Source organism: Micromonospora sp. CA-246542 (assembly GCF_050942905.1). Lineage (NCBI taxonomy): Bacteria > Bacillati > Actinomycetota > Actinomycetes > Micromonosporales > Micromonosporaceae > Micromonospora > Micromonospora sp. CA-246542. The sequence goes on from NZ_CP192040.1 coordinate 3,148,976, forward strand.
CCGGCGAACCTGCTGGCGCTGTTTCTGACGGCGGTGGCGAACACGGCCGCGAACCGACGGCTGACGTTCGGGATCACCAGCAGCCGGAATGCCGGTCGGCACCACGCGCAGGGGCTGCTGGCGTTCGGCCTCGGCCTGGCGTTGACCAGTGGCGCGCTGGCGGCGCTGCACGCGCTCGTCGCCGTACCCGCCCGGTCGGTGGAACTGGCCGTGCTGGTGGTCGCGAACCTGGTCGCCACCGTGCTGCGCTTCGTGCTGCTGCGCCTGGGCATGCACCACCGGCGCAGCTAGGCCAGCATCTGCGCGAGGACCTCGACGACGCGCCGGGTGTGCCGCCCGTCGGGGTCCTCGTCGGGGTTCAGGTCGGTCACGCTCATCCCGAGCAGCCGGTCGGCGCGCGCCAACGGCGTGACCAGTGCGACGAGGTCCGCCCACCGTGGCCCGTCCGGCTCCGGGTAGGTCACCGCCGGCAGGTCGCGCGGATCCACCACGTCCAGGTCGAGGTGCAGCCAGGCCGGCCCGTCGTCGCCGTTGGCCAGGCCCGCCCCGACCGCCCCGGCACCGAGGCGCAGCAGGTCGGCGGCGGGCACCTGGTGGATCGCCGGGTCGATCCGGGCCGCCTCGACACGGCTGTCCTCGTCGGTGGGCGGTCGGTGGCCGAGCAGGTGCACCCGGGCGGGGTCGAGCAGCGCGTCGTCGACGCCGATCGCGGCGGCCGGGCCGTGCCCGGTGACCACCGACAGGTCCATGTCGGCGGCCTCGCCGGTCGGCGACGTCGCGCCGTCGAGGAAGTCGGGATGCGCGTCGACGAACCACAGCTCGGTCGTGCGGGGCAGCGCGCGGCAGATGCCGGGCAGGATCGCGCAGTCGCCGCCGAGCACCAGCGGTCGGTGACCGTCCGCGATCAGCCCGCCGATCCGTGCGCTGATCGCGGCGCCGGCCCGGACGAGGCCGGCGGCGTCGATCACCCCGCTCGCCGGCTCCCGGTTCGGGTCCCGCAACCGGGCCTCGTCGATCTGCCCGTCGTCGTCGGCGGCCAGGGCGTCCAGCAGGCCGGCCCGACGCAGGGCGGCCGGCGCCCGTTCCTCGCCGCGCCGAGCGCCGGAGGAGTCCAGTGGCGCGTCCACGACCATCCAGCGCACGCTTCGCAGCCTACCGACGCAGGTCGCTTCCTGTGGCCGGGCTGGGAGTCCTCGGATGTGGGCGCGGTGGCGCGGACGAGCAGCGTACGGTGATGGACAAGTCCGGCTTACTGGGTCAAAAGCCTCATTGCTACCGCCCCGGGACGCCGGTGTCGAGACGGGCGAGGGGAAGGAGCGGTCGGTGATCCATCTGGCCTACCTGGACGCGGGATCGGGCAGCCTGATCGTGCAGGCCGTCGTCGGCGGGGTGGCCGGCGTCGCGGTCGCCGCCAAGCTCTACTGGCGGCGGCTGGTCGACCGGTTCCGCCGGCAACCCACCGACCAGCGGTAACGGTCGCGGCGACCATGACGAGCACACCCACCGGGGTACGCCCCGAGCCCGCCTCCTTCCGCGACCCCGCCAACCGGGTCTTCCACGTCGGCGACGAGGTGCTGCGTGGCCTCGACGCCCAGGCCGCCGCGCACTGGCGCACCCTCGCGGCCAGCCCGTTCTTTCCCACCCTCGTCTCGGCGGGCAAGGTCTGCGCCACCGAGGACGCCCCCGCGACGCTGGCGCCCGCCGCCGGCCCCGAATGGGCGGCGGTGCTGCGCCACGAACGCATCCCGTTCGTCTCGCACCCGTACGAGTGGTCCTTCGCCATGCTGCGCGACGCCGCGCTGCTGCACCTGGAGATCCTGCGTACCGCCCTCGCCGAGGGGTTCACCACCAAGGACGGCTCCGCCTACAACCTCCAGTGGCGCGGCGCGAAACCCGTCTTCATCGACATCGGCTCCTTCACGCCGGTCCGCGACGGCGAACCGTGGGCCGGCTACCGCCAGTTCTGCCAGACCCTGCTCTACCCGCTGCTGCTCACCGCGCACCTGGGCGTGGACTTCCAACCCTGGCTACGCGCCCAGGTGGACGGCATCGAGGCCGAGCAGTTGCGTCCCCTCTTCGGCGGAACCCGTCGGCTGCGCCCCGGCGTCCTGACCCACCTGCACCTGCACGGCGCCATGCAGCAACGCAACGCCGCCGCCAGCACCACCGACGTCAAGGCCCAGCTCCGGGCCGCCGGCTACTCGCGCCAGTTGCAGGCGGCCACCGTACGCGGCATCGAGAAGCTGGTTCGCCGCCTGGAGCACCGCCCCTCCGGCAGCCACTGGTCGGACTACCAGCGCACCTGCGGCTACTCGGCCCGCGACCGGGTCGCCAAGGAGCAGTTCGTGGTCGCCGCCGTGGCCGCCGCCGGCCGTCCCCGCCTGGTGCTCGACCTCGGGGCCAACGACGGCCGGTACTCCCGACTGGCGGCCGGGCACGCCGACTACGTGGTCGCCGTCGAGCAGGACCCGGCGGTGGTCGACGAGCTGTACCGGGCGCTGCGCTCCGAGGGGCAGCAACGGATCCTGCCGCTGGTGGTCGACCTGGCCGACCCGTCCCCGGGCGGCGGCTGGCGCGGCGTCGAGCGGGCCGGCTTCGCCCAGCGGGCGTCGGCGGACGTCGTGCTCGCGCTGGCTCTCGCGCACCACCTGGCGATCGGCCGCAACGTGCCGCTGCCGGAGGTCGTCGACTGGCTGGCCGGGCTGACCGCTCCCGGCGGGGCCGTGGTGGTGGAGTTCGTCCACCCGGACGACCCGATGGCCGCCCGACTGCTGGCCAACAAGCCCGACGGCCTCTTCCCGGACTACCGGCGGGACACCTTCGAACGGCTCCTCGCCGCCCGGGGCCGGATCACCGACCGGCTGGAACTGCCCTCGGGCACCCGCACGCTCTACCGGACGGTGATGGGTGGCTGACCCGCCCGTCGAGCCCGCGCCACCCGCCTCGTCACCGTCGACCCGGCCACCCGCCGCTGTCGGGCGGGGGGAGCGGGGGTGGCGCGGGGAGCTGGGTCGGGTGCTGGAGATCGTCGCGCTGGTCGGGCTGGTCGTCACCCAGCCGCTGCTGGACGTGCTCGGCCGCAGCCCCGACTTCTTCCTGTTCCACCGCGCCGACACCGGCCAGATCCTGCTGCTGGTCACGCTGGTGGCGCTCGTACCCACCCTGCCCGTGGCGGCGCTGGGCGCGCTCAGTCGACTGGTCGGCCGGACCGCCCGCGCGCTCACCCACACGGTGCTGGTGGGCCTGCTGGTCGCCGCCCTCGCCGTGCAGGTGGGCCGGCACGTGACGACGCTTCGGGGCGTACCCCTGCTGGGGCTTGCCGGTCTGGCCGGTGTGGCCGGCGCGGCGGCGCACCGGCGGTGGCGGGCCCCGGGCCGCGCGCTGCGACTGGCCGCCGCCGGGCCGGTGGCGTTCGTGGCGCTGTTCCTGTTCGTGTCGCCCACCTCGGCGGTCGTGCTGCCGCGCGGCGACGGCGGGGCGGTCGGCACCGCGCAGGGCACCGCCGTGCACCCGCCGGTGGTCATGCTGATCCTCGACGAGCTGCCGCTGGTCAGCCTGCTCGGCGGCGACGGCCGGATCGACGCGGCCCGGTTCCCGCACTTCGCCGAGTTGGCCGGAGCGTCGACCTGGTACCGCAACGCCACCGGGGTCAGCGGCTGGACGCCCAACGCGCTGCCGGCGATGCTCACCGGTCGCTACCCGGCGCGGTCGGTGGCACCGCACTACTCGCAGTACCCGGACAACCTCTTCACCGCCTTCGGCGGCCTGTACGACATCCAGGCCGAGGAGAGCATCACCCGGCTCTGCCCACCCAGCCGCTGCGAAGAGCCGGTCGCACCGGAACAGGGCCTCGGCGTGCTGGTGAAGGAGACCGGCAAGCTGCTCGGCCGGGTCGCCGGGCCGACGGAGAGCGCGGTCGACCCGGAGGACTCGTACCGGGAGCGGACGCGCGCCGAGGCCGGCCTGGACGCCGCCGAGCCGGTACCGGCCGACCCCAAGTTCCGCTGGGACAGCCTCGACGACAACCAGCCCGCCCGGTTCACCAGCTTCCTCGCCGGGTTGAAGCCGCAGCCCCGGCCCACCCTGCACTTCCTGCACCTGCTGATGCCGCACTCCCCGTGGGCGTACCTGCCGTCCGGCGCGCGGTACGACGCACCCGAGGACCTGCCCAACGACGGCGCCGGCTGGATCGACCTGGCCCGTCAGCGCCACCTCGCCCAACTCGGCTACACCGACCGGCTGATCGGCGAGACGCTGCGCACACTGCGCGCCAGCGGCCTCTACGACCAGGCCCTCGTCGTCGTCACCGCCGACCACGGGGTGAGCTTCACACCGGGCGCGCAGGGCCGGGGGATGGACGCCATCAAGGCAGCCGCCGGCGAGGTCGCCTGGGTGCCGATGTTCGTCAAGGAACCACGGCAGCAGAACGGCCGGGTGGACGACCGCAACTGGGAACACGTCGACCTGCTGCCCACCGTCGCCGACGAGGCCGGCATCCGCCTGCCCTGGCGGGTCGACGGTCGCTCCGCCCGCCAGAGCCCGCGCGCCGACGCCACGAAACACTTCTACGACACCCCCGGCGAGGCGGTCACCTTCCCCGGCGGGGTACCCACCCCACCGCCGCTGCCGACACCACACCGGCTGGTCGGCACCGAGGTACGCGCCGGCCCCAGCGGCGGCAGCGCCCGCGTCGCCGACCTGGCCGCGTTCCGGGCCACCGACCCGGACACCGGCACCCTCCCGGCGCTCATCTGGGGTGACGTCCCCGACGCCATCCCGGACGGCACGCTGCTGGCCGTCGCCGTCAACGGTCGGATCGGCGCGGTCGTCCCGGTGGTGCCGACCGACCCGGGCGGGCGTCGGTTCGCCGCGCTGCTCACCGACGACCGGCTGTTCCACGCCGGCACCAACCAGCTCGACGTCTACCAGGTCACGGCCACGGGTACGCTGCGCCGCCTGGCGCTGTCCTGAAACCGGCTGTCCGTCGGACTGCCGGGGACAGGTCGTTTGCGGCTTTCGTGGGCTTCCCGCCTGCCGGGATTGCGGGTTTCCCGGCCTGCTGGTCGGGAATCGGGTGACGCATACCTCACCGCCGAACCACGGCGGGCAGTGTCCCCCGAGCCGCAATTACGGTAGAAGCGAAGGCAATTCAACGTAGATCTGCCGGCGAAGCGAGGAACCACATGACGGAAGTCAAGCTCGACCACCCCGGCGGGCAGCTGTCGATGCCGGTGCATTCCGCGGTCGAGGGCCCCGCTGGCATCGGGGTGAGCAAGCTGTTGAAGGAAACCGGGATGACGACGTACGACCCCGGTTTCGTCAACACCGCGGCTGCCTCATCCGCGATCACCTACATCGACGGCGACGCGGGCATCCTGCGTTACCGGGGGTACCCGATCGAGCAGCTGGCCGAGAAGTCCTCCTTCCTGGAGGTCTCGTACCTGCTCATCTACGGTGAGCTGCCCACCGAGCAGCAGCTGACCGAGTTCACCGAGTGGATCCGGCGGCACTCGCTGCTGCACGAGGAGATGCGTCGGTTCTTCGACGGCTTCCCCCGCGACGCCCACCCGATGGCGGTGCTGTCGTCCGCCGTGAGCGCGCTGTCGACCTTCTACCAGGACAGCCTGGACCCGTTCGACTCCGAGCACGTGGAGATCTCCACGGTCCGGCTCATGGCGAAGGTCCCCACCATCGCCTCGTACGCGTACAAGAAGTCCATCGGGCAGCCGCTGCTGTACCCGGACAACTCCCTCGGGTACGTGGACAACCTGCTGCGCATGACGTTCGGCGTGCCGGCGGAGCCGTACGAGGTCGACCCGGTCATGTCGAAGGTGCTGGACATGCTCTTCGTGCTGCACGCCGACCACGAGCAGAACTGCTCCACGTCGACCGTCCGGCTGGTCGGCTCCAGCAACGCCAACCTGTTCGCCTCCGTCTCGGCGGGCGTGAACGCGCTGTTCGGCCCGCTGCACGGCGGCGCGAACCAGGCGGTGCTGGAGATGCTCCAGCAGATCCACGCTGGCGACGACGACGTCCGGTCCTTCGTCCGCAAGGTCAAGGACAAGCAGGACGGCGTCAAGCTGATGGGCTTCGGCCACCGGGTCTACAAGAACTACGACCCGCGGGCGGCGATCGTCAAGAAGGCCGCGCAGGACGTGCTGGGCCGGATGGCCAAGCCGGACCCGCTGCTGGACATCGCCATGGAGCTGGAGGAGATCGCCCTCGCCGACGACTTCTTCGTCTCCCGGCGGCTCTACCCGAACGTGGACTTCTACACCGGCCTGATCTACAAGGCCATGGGCTTCCCCACGAAGATGTTCACGGTGCTCTTCGCGCTCGGCCGGCTCCCCGGCTGGATCGCACAGTGGCGCGAGATGATCAGCGACCCGGAGACCAAGATCGGCCGTCCGCGGCAGGTCTACGTCGGCGCCGCCGAGCGGGACTACGTCCCGTTCAACGAGCGCTGACCTCCGCTCCTGGCACGACCACAGGCCGTCGACCCGATTCGGGGTCGGCGGCCTGCGTCGTTCCCAGGGTCCTGCCGTGCGGTGGTCCGTGACGCTTCTGCGCGGTGGCCCGCGGTGGCCCGCGGTGGCCCGGGGTGGCCCGCGGTGATTCGGGGTGGCCCGCCGTACCCCGGGTCTGTTGTTCGCCTCCTGTCGAGCTGCCCCGGATATGGGGCGCGGAGTGGCGGGTTCACCCCCACCCGATCCCGGTCGTGCCGGCGGGCCGGTTCGCGAGCGTCGGCCCGGCGGACGGCGCACCGCTGCCCGGACCCGGCCGCACCGCCCCTTGTTGAGCGACCTCGACGGTCGGTCGCGCCGCTTGTCGATCAAGGTGGCGTCCAGGTCCGTGGACCTGCCGGTCACAGTTACCCGGGGCTTCGGGCTCGCGGCGGGCAGCCGCCCGCAGCGGGGCAGGGCAGCCGCCCCATTTCTGGGGCAGCTCGACAGGGGACGCACCAGAGACCTGGGGGCGAGACCGGAGGTGTGCGGCCGGGCTCAGAAGGCGGCGATGTCGCGGGCTCGTTCGCTGCGGCTGAGCGCGCCGATCAGCGCGGACTGACCGTGCCGGCGGACGGCCAGCCGGACCAGCAGGTCGCGTACGGGGTCGAAGACCTCCGGCGGGAAGACCGGCGTGGGCACGCCGACGCTGACCGCCAGGTCGTCCGAGTGCACGACGATCTCCAACTGGCGGGTGAGCAGGAAGTCGGCGCGGCGCAGGGACCAGCCCTGCCACGGGATCGGCACCACGTCGACGGCGGCTCCCCGGGTCAGCAGGTCACCGACCTGCGCGAGGGCCTCGGTGGAGCGGGCGTGCAGGTCGTCCGGTCCACGGACCGCGTCAGCCTCGTCCGGGCCCTCGGCGACCGCGTCCTGGTCCGGCGTGCCCTCAGTGACCCAGGAGGCCCGTTCGTAGTGGTCGTCGGCCGAGTCGAGCGTGGGCAGCTCGGCGGGGGTCGGCAGCAATTCCGCCGCACGGATCGCCTGCCGTCCGAGGTGGCACGCCAGACCACCCACGGACAGGTGCGGCAGGGCGCTCGGGCGCGACCACCGCGCGGCGACCTCGGGGTGCCGGATCAGGTCCAGCGCGATCGAAGCGGCGACCGGGAAGGCCGAATCCAGGGAGTCGACAGGATGAGACATCCGCACAGTCTGGCAGCCCCGGCTGCCCGCCGCCGGGCGGCGCCGCCCGACCGCCGCCCGGCGATCGACTCGCCTTGCCGGAAGTCGGGGTGTCCCAGGACGTCGGACACCCCGACTTCATGAAACCCGGGTCGATCACCCGATCGGGGCCTCAGCGGAGGCCGGCGGCGGCCAGCAGGTTGCCGTCGGGCAGCGCCGGAAGCGCCCGGCCCTGCGACATGCGCTGTTCGGCGCGCTCGGTCGTGAACGCGGCGTCGTTGGCGATGGCGGCGCCGTAGCTGGCGGCGGTGCGCTGGGCGATGGCCGTCCAGCCATACTGCTCGGTGACCATCCGACGGGCTCGGCGGGCCATGGCGCGCGCCCGTTCGCGGTCGGACAGCAGCGCGTCGACGGCATCGGCGAGGCTGTCCGGGTCGTGCGGGCGGAACGTCATGCCGGTCGCTCCCGACTCGACGATCTCGGCGAGACCACCGGTGGCGGCGACGGCCAGGGGCGCACCGGCGGCGGCCCCTTCGAGGGCGACCATGCCGAACGGCTCGTAGATGCTCGGCACGGCGAAGCAGTCGGACGCGGCCATCAGCGCCGGCAGGTCGGTGCCGCCGAGGAAGCCGGGCATGCTGACCATGCCGCCGAGGCCACGGCGGTGCACCTCGGCCTCCAGCTCGGCGCGGTACGGGCCGTCGCCGGCGATCACGGCGCGCAGCCCGGGGTGCCGCTCGCGCAGCCGGGGGAGGGCGGCGACCAGGTGCTGGACGCCCTTCTCGTACACGAGGCGGCCGGCGAAGGTGACCAGCGGGCCGTCCTCGGCGAACCGGGCGCGCGCCGCCGCCACGTCGCGTGCCGGCACCTTCCAGCGGTACGACTCGACGCCGTTGGCGACCACGTCGACCCGGCTGGCCGGTACGCCGAACAGGGCGTTGACCTCGTCGCGCATGTAGCCGGAGCAGACAATCACCCGGTTGGACTCGCTGCTGAGCCACTGCTCGACACCGTGGATGGTGCGGTTCATCTCCTCGGGCAGCCAGCCCTGGTGCCGGCCCGCCTCGGTGGCGTGGATCGTGCTGACGAGCGGGATGTCCAGGTGGTCGCGCAACGTCATCGCGGTGTGCGCGACGAGCCAGTCGTGGGCGTGGATGACGTCGTAGGCGCCGGCCTGGGTGGCGCGCAGGGCCGTGCGGGTGAGGGTGTGGTTGAACGCCATGGTCCAGGCCAGCAGGGAGCCGGTGGCCAGGGGGAACGTCACCGGGTCTTCGGGGGCGCGCAAGATGCGCACGCCGTCGGCGTACTCCTCCAGGGGCGCGCCCTCGGTGTGGCGGGTGACGACGGTGACCTCGTGCCCGGCGGCGGCCAGGGCCACGGACAGGGCGTGGACGTGGCGGCCGAGGCCGCCGACCAGCACCGGCGGGTACTCCCACGACAGCATGAGGATGCGACGGGTCTGCGGCGGCACACCGGGCCCGCGCTGCGCCGGCACGGCGGAGCCGGGCTGCGCGGACGGACCGGGCGAGGTCGAAGGCTGGGGCCGGGAGGTCACGGTGGGTCGGTGGGTCCGGTCCTTGGTGGCAGCGAGCTGCTCATCGACCCGCAGGGTCGTCACATCTGTCTCCGTCCAGGCATGGTGGGGCGCGCCGGCGTCAGTGGCGGCGGAGAGGGTGGAAAAAGGGTGGCCGAGGGCCGACGGGCGCACGCGGGTGCGTGTCCCCCGACAAGCAAAGGCCATCGGACGCCGGTTCGCATCTCGAAATCGGCCATGGTGACGGAAGACACCTGAGGGTGTAGCGCGCATCAGACAGGTGGATTCCGGTCACCGCCTGAAAGGATGGATTGGCGCGCCCGGAGCGGGGGCACTACCCGCTTGCGCGCGGGCCGCTGAGCCGGCGCGCACATCACCATGGCTTGAGGGAGCGACATGCAGGTCTGGCCGGGCGAGCGGTATCCCCTGGGCGCCACCTACGACGGGATGGGCACCAACTTCGCCATCTTCTCCGAGGTGGCCGAGCGGATCGAGCTGTGCCTGTTCGACGAGTGGGACACCGGCGCGGAGCGTCGCGTCGAGTTGCGGGAGGTCGACGCGTACGTCTGGCACGCGTACCTGCCGGGCATCGAGCCGGGGCAGCGCTACGGCTACCGGGTGTACGGGCCGTACGACCCGGCGAACGGGCTGCGCTGCAACCCGCACAAGCTGCTGCTCGACCCGTACGCCAAAGCCATCGACGGTGACGTCACGTGGGACCCGGCGGTGTACGACTACGAGCTGGGCGACCCGGAGACGATGAACGAGACCGACTCGGCGCCGTTCATGCCGAAGTCGGTGGTGGTGAACCCGTACTTCGACTGGGGCAACGACAAGCCGCCGCGCACCCCGTACCACCACTCGGTGATCTACGAGGCGCACGTGCGCGGGCTGACCATGCGACACCCGGACATCCCGGAGGAGCTGCGCGGCACGTACGCCGGGATCGCCTCCCCGCCGATGATCGAGTATCTGACCCGGCTCGGGGTGACGGCGATCGAGCTGATGCCGGTGCACCAGTTCGTGCACGACCACCGGCTGCACGACCTGGGTCTGCGCAACTACTGGGGTTACAACACGATCGGCTTCTTCGCCCCGCACCACGGCTACTCGGCGCTCGGCCGTCTGGGACAGCAGGTGCAGGAGTTCCGGGGCATGGTCAAGGCGCTGCACGCGGCGGGCATCGAGGTCATCCTCGACGTGGTCTACAACCACACCGCCGAGGGCAACCACCTCGGGCCGACGTTGAGCTTCAAGGGCGTGGACGCGCCGAGCTACTACCGGCTCAGCGAGGAGGACCGCCGCTACTTCGTCGACTACACGGGCACCGGCAACAGCCTGAACGTGCGCGCCCCGCACTCGCTGCAACTGATCATGGATTCGTTGCGGTACTGGGTGACCGAGATGCACGTCGACGGGTTCCGCTTCGACCTGGCGGCCACCCTGGCCCGCGAGTTCTACGAGGTGGACCGGCTGTCCACGTTCTTCGAGGTGGTGCAGCAGGACCCGGTGGTCAGCCAGGTGAAGTTGATCGCCGAGCCGTGGGACGTCGGCCCCGGCGGCTACCAGGTGGGCAACTTCCCGCCGTTGTGGACGGAGTGGAACGGCAAGTACCGGGACACCGTGCGGGACTTCTGGCGCGGTGAGCCGGCGACCCTGGCCGAGTTCGCGTCGCGGATCTCCGGCTCGGCCGACCTCTACCAGGACGACGGCCGCCGCCCGTTCCACAGCATCAACTTCGTGACCGTGCACGACGGGTTCACCCTCACCGACCTGGTGTCGTACAACGACAAGCACAACGAGGCCAACGGCGAGGAGAACCGGGACGGCGAGAGCCACAACCGGTCGTGGAACTGCGGCGTGGAGGGCGACACCGACGACGAGGCGGTGCTCGCGCTGCGGGCCAAGCAGCGACGCAACTTCCTGGCCACGATCCTGCTGTCGCAGGGTGTGCCGATGATCGGGCACGGCGACGAGTTGGGGCGTACCCAGCACGGCAACAACAACGTGTACTGCCAGGACAGCGAGCTGGCCTGGGTCGACTGGGACAACGCCGACGAGCAGTTGCTGGACTTCGTCCGCACGCTCACCGACTTCCGCAAACGCCACCAGGTGTTCCGTCGTCGCCGGTTTTTCACCGGCCTGCCGGTGGGCGGGCGTGGCACCGACGAGCCGCTGCCCGACCTGGCCTGGCACACCCCGGACGGGCGGGAGATGACCGGCGACGACTGGGGCAACGACTTCGGCCGGTCGGTGGCGCTGTTCGTCAACGGCGAGGGCATCCGTGAGCGCGGCCAGTACGGCCAGAAGCACCACGACGCCTCGTTCCTGTTGTGCTTCAACGCCCACGACGCGCCGTTGGACTTCACGATGCCGGGCAGCGAGTACGGGCAGAAGTGGGAACGGGTCATCAGCACCGCCGAACCGGAGCCGGGCGACGCCACGGTGATCAGCGCGGGCGGCACCATCCGGGTGCCGGACCGGTCCCTCGTCGTGTTGGAGAGGATGATCTGACATGCCGGCCACCCCTCCCAAGGCCACCTACCGCGTCCAGGTCCGCCCCGGTTTCGACCTGGACGCCACCGCCGCGATCGTCGACTACCTGGACGACCTCGGCGTCAGTCACCTCTACACCGCCCCGCTGCTGGCCGCCACGCCCGGCTCGCAGCACGGCTACGACGTCGTCGACCACCGTGCCGTCAACCCGGAGTTGGGCGGGGAGGCCGCCCGGCAGCGGCTGGTGCGCGCCCTGCGCGAGCGGCAACTCGGCCTGGTCGTCGACATCGTGCCCAACCACGCCGGGGTCGCCGTACCGCCGGCCAACCCGGCCTGGTGGGACGTGCTGCGCCGGGGGCGCGACTCGTCGTACGCCGACTGGTTCGACATCGACTGGGACCGGGGCCGGCTGCTGCTCCCGGTCCTGGCCGACGACCCGGCCGCCCTGGACGACCTCAAGGTCGTCGACGGCGAGCTGCGCTACCACGAACACCGCTTCCCGATCGCCGACGGCACCGGCGACGGCAGCGCCCGCGAGGTGCACGACCGACAGCGCTACGAGCTGGTCTCCTGGCGACGCGGGGACGCCGAGCTGACGTACCGCCGGTTCTTCGCCATCGCGGGCCTGGCGGGCCTGCGGGTGGAGGACCCGGCGGTGTTCGCGGCCGTGCACGAGCTGATCCTGCGCTGGGCGGCGGACGGCGAGGTCGACGGCATCCGCGTCGACCACCCGGACGGCCTGCGCGACCCGGCCGGCTACCTCGCGCGGCTGCGCGAGGCCGCGCCGGACGCCTGGCTCGTGGTGGAGAAGATCCTGGAGTACGGCGAGGAGCTGCCGGACTGGCCGGTGGACGGCACCACCGGGTACGACGCTCTCGCCGCCGTGAACGGGCTCTTCGTCGACACCGACGCCGAGGGCGACTTCACCGTGCTGGACACCCGGCTGACCGGGCAGCGCACCTCGTGGGAGGACCTGACCCACTCGACCAAGCTGGCCGCCGCCACGACGCTGCTGGGTGCCGAGCTGACCCGGCTCGCCGCGCTCGCGCCCGAGGTGCCGACCGAGCAGGCCCGCGCGGCGCTCGCCGAGCTGGCCGCGGTGTTCCCGGTCTACCGGGGCTACCCGCCGCAGGGCGCCCGGCACCTCGCCGCCGCCCGCTCCGAGGCGGGCCGTCGCCGCCCCGACCTGACCGGCGCGCTGGACGCGATCACCCGCCGGCTGCGCGACCCCGACGACGAGCTGGGCATGCGCTTCCCACAGCTCACCGGCGCGGTGATGGCCAAGGGCGTCGAGGACACCGCCTTCTACCGGTGGACCCGCTTCGTGGCGCTCAACGAGGTGGGCGGCAGCCCCGCCCACTTCGGGGTGCCGCCGGCGGAGTTCCACCGCTACGCCGCCGCGCAGCAGGTCCGCTGGCCCGCCAGCATGACCACCCTCTCCACCCACGACACCAAGCGCGGCGAGGACGTGCGCGCCCGCCTCGCCGTACTCAGCGAGCTGCCGGGCCGCTGGGCGGAGCAGGTCAAGACCTGGATGGAGTACGCGCCGCTGCCCGACCCGGCGTTCGCCCACCTGCTCTGGCAGACGGCCGTCGGCGCGTGGCCGATCGAGCGGGAGCGGCTGCACGCGTACGCCGAGAAGGCCGCCCGGGAGGCCGCGGCCTCGACCAGTTGGGCGGACCCCGACCCGGGCTTCGAGCAGGCCATGCACGCGGTCATCGACCGCATGTACGACGACCCGGCGCTGCACGACGAGCTGACCGAACTCGCCGCCGCGATCGCCCCGGCCGGCTGGTGCAACTCGCTCGGGCAGAAGCTGATCCAGCTCACGATGCCCGGCGTCCCGGACACCTACCAGGGCACCGAGCTGTGGGACAACTCCCTGGTCGACCCGGACAATCGGCGGCCGGTCGACTTCGACGTACGCCGGGAGATGCTGGCACGGCTCGACGGCGGCTGGCGTCCCCCGGTCGACACCGACGGAGCGGCGAAGCTGCTCGTCGTGTCGCGGACGCTGCGGCTGCGGCGGGCGCACCCGGAGCTGTTCACCACCTACCGGCCGGTGCCGGCGCACGGCCCGGTCGGTCGGCACGTGGTGGCGTTCGACCGGGGTGGCGTGATCGCCGTGGCGACCCGCCTGCCGCTCGGCCTGGCACGGGCCGGTGGCTGGTGTGACACAGCCCTGTCGCTCGGCGTTAACGAAGTGAAGGACCTGTTCACCGGCCGGGTCTACAGTGGCGGGGAGGTCCCGTTGGACAATCTCCTCGCGGACTACCCCGTTGCTCTGCTGGCTCCTCCCACCGCTGCCGAGGAGGCCTCGTCATGACCACATTCTCCGTCTGGGCGCCGGACGCCAGCCGGGTGCGCCTACGCCTGGCCGGCGACACCGACCACGACATGCGCGCCGCCGCCGACGGCTGGTGGACCGTCGAGGTGCCCGACGCCGGCCTCGACTACTCCTTTCTGCTGAACGACGACGAAACAGCGCTGCCCGACCCCCGCTCGCCGTGGCAGCCTGCGGGTGTGCACGGGCCGAGCCGCCGCTACGACCATTCCGCCTTCGAGTGGTCCGACAGCGCGTGGACGGGCCGCCAACTGCCCGGCAGCGTCCTCTACGAGCTGCACATCGGCACCTTCACCCCGGAGGGCACCTTCGACGCGGCCATCGACCGCCTCGACCACCTGGTCGACCTCGGCGTCGACCTGATCGAACTGCTCCCCGTCAACGCCTTCAACGGCGAACACAACTGGGGGTACGACGGCGTCTGCTGGTACGCCCCACACGAGCCCTACGGCGGCCCGGACGGCCTGAAACGGTTCGTCGACGCCGCCCACTCTCGCGGTTTGGGGGTGATCCTCGACGTCGTCTACAACCATTTCGGGCCCTCCGGGGCCTACGCGCCGAGGTTCGGCCCCTACCTGGCCGAGCAGAGCAACAGTTGGGGCCGCTCGATCAACCTGGACGGCCCGCACTCGGACGAGGTACGCCGCTACATCATCGACAGCGTGCTCATGTGGCTGCGCGACTACCACGTCGACGGGTTGCGCCTGGACGCCGTGCACGCGCTGCCGGACACCCGGGCGGTGCCGTTGCTCGAAGAGCTTGCCGTCGAGGTCGAGTCGTTGTCGACGCACCTGGGCCGGCCGCTGTCGCTGATCGCCGAGTCCGACCTGAACGACCCGCGGCTCATCACGCCCCGGGAGGCGGGCGGGTTCGGGCTGCACGCCCAGTGGAACGACGACGCCCACCACGCCCTACACACGCTGCTGACGGGGGAGCGGCAGGGCTACTACGGCGACTTCGGCTCCCTGGAGACCCTGTCAGACGTTCTCACCGGTGGGTTCTTCCACGCGGGCACCTGGTCGAGCTTCCGTAACCGGCACCACGGGCGGCCCCTGGATTCGCGCGTTCCTGGTCATCGGCTGGTCGCCTACTTGCAGAACCACGACCAGATCGGCAACCGGGCCACCGGGGACCGGATCTCGGCCTCCCTGTCGTCTGCGCTCGTGCGGGTCGGGGCGATGCTGCTGTTGACGGCGCCGTTCACGCCGATGCTGTTCATGGGGGAGGAGTGGGCCGCGTCTACGCCGTGGCAGTTCTTCACGTCGCACCCGGAGCCGGAGTTGGCCTCGGCGGTGCGGACCGGGCGGCGGCGGGAGTTCGCTTCGCACGGGTGGCCTGAGGGGGACGTGCCCGATCCGCAGGACCCGGAGACGTTCGTACGGTCCCGGTTGGACTGGGCCGAGCTGGACAAGCCCGAGCATGCTTCGATGCTGGCGTTCTACCAGCGGTTGATCGCGTTGCGGCGGTCGGTGGCGGACCTGTCGGATCCTCGGATGCACGCGGTTTCTGTGCAGCACGGCGATCAGTTCCTGCTGATGCGGCGGGGGGACACGTTGGTGGTCGCCAACTTCGCTGGGCGGGGGCAGGGGGTGTCGCTGCCTGGGGTGGCTCGGCGGGTGCTGCTGGCTACGGGGGAGGGCGTCACCGTTATGCGGGACCGGATCGAGCTGCCAGCGGAGACAGCGGCGATCGTGGCGCTGTGAGGTCTGCGTTACTTGCTCGCGGGGCCCTGGCCGGTGCAGGAGCACGGTCATCAGGGCGGGTGGAACAGGAAGGTTTTACACCAGGCCTTCATTCGTCCTGATGCCACCGGTCCTGATGCCACCGGTCCTATTGCCGACACTCCATCAACCAGTTGTAGGGTGTTCTCAACCGCCTGCTGCTGTAAGTATTCCTTGATCGATTGGGACAGCCATTAAGCACGTCCCAAGAGGAGCAAGGTGCGGGAGGCTAAAGGGTGGTGCGCTGGATGGCCAGGCTCGACCTTAAAGCAGGGTCCGTCAAGGGATCGGCAGCAACGCTTCCGGACTTTCCTGGAAACGGCCGCCGGGGGTCTGAGTCCTGCGCCAACGCCTACCTGTACGGAATGCCCGGTTTATGACGGATCCAACCCGAAGTTCGGTCGTGGTCGCCCTTGGTCCTCCTTGGAACGGACGTCGGAACATCGCTACCTTTGCTCGATCCTCGGCAGGAGCAGTGGGCGATCGGTGCGCCCGATGATCAGAGCCAATTGGCGACCGGCCACGATTGTGCTAGTAAGCGTTGTCGTTAGCGCTCTAACAAATCTAGCTACGAGCGGCTTCGACGTCGGTAGGTGGAGATGGTGGATTACGGCTGGGGTAATTTTGACAGGCATCGGTTGGGCAATCCTAGATGCCTCAACGGCCCATGAAGCAATTTTTGATGGCAACGGCAGTATCCTCCGCGCGGCGATCAGCACTCGGCAGGAGCAGCGCGCAGATCAATCTGTTCCGTGGATGCAACCCCGGATTGACAGCCCAGCAATTTCCCGTTTGGGTTTGGCTCAAGAGCTTGAGCGGCTACTTGTTCCAAGCGCCTCTAATCCGCAAGGATCCGTTACGGCGCTAGTGGGAGCGGGTGGATTTGGAAAGACCGTTCTAGCGTCTCAGGTTTGTCAGGGAGAAATATGGCGCGTCCACTTCCCAGGTGGCCTCCTCTGGGTCACAATCGGGGAGGCGAGAAGCGGGCCGGAACTGGCAGGCGCGCTAAACGACCTTAGTGAACAGTTGGCAGGACGGCGGCCCGCCTTTGCCGACCCTGAACAAGCTGGCTATCACTTAGGTCAGCTACTCGACTCGCGCCCGCCGACTCTTCTCGTGATCGACGATGTTTGGACAGTGGACCAGCTTCGTCCCTTCCTTGCCGGAGGGAGGGAAGCGGTCCGTCTAGTAACAACCCGAATGGCTGGCGTTCTTCCTTACGATGCGTCTATCGTTAGGGTCGTTGAGATGACCACCACGGAGGCTCGGGAGGTCATCTGGTCTCGACTGCCCGGCGAGGCGCCGCATCATGTAGATAAACTTCTCGAATTGACCGGCCGGTGGCCGTTATTGCTCTCACTGGTGAACGGTGCCTTAAGGCAAGCAAGTCGGGACAATGTCAACATTGACGAAGCAGCTCTAAAGCTGGCGCAACGTCTTCAGGTAGATGGTCCGACGACTCTCGATACATCAATCGAAACCCGCCGTGACCGAGCGGTAGAGCGAGCGATACGTGCAAGCCTGGAAATACTTCCAGAATTCGACAGCCAGCGCTACTTCGAGCTTGCAATCTTTCCAGAGGCAACCGAGGTGTCGCTAGACGCGGTCGCCCTGCTCTGGTCCGACTCGGGCGTCAGCGAGGCACGTACAGATCAGATCTGTGTTCAGCTTTTCGAGCTATCGCTAATCGGTACCTATGACAGAGCCCGCCGGGTGGTCAAGATCCACGACGTGCTGCGGGCATATTTGCGTCACAGCCTCGGCGAGGATGCGCTCATTCAAGGTAACAAGAAATATCTCAAGCGCGTTCAGGACGCTGTAGTGCCGCTTAACGGCGACATTAACTCGACAGTGCCCGCATGGTGGCTGATGGCTGAGAGCGAGGTCTTCTTTTGGAATTCGATAACCTACCACCTGGCCGAGGCCCACAAGTTCGATGAATTAGTGACGCTTGTCTGCGATCTGCGATGGGTAGAGGCACGGATAAGGTGTCATGGTGTGGCGTCAATTGAGACCGACTTGCAGCGGAGTGACGAGCCGCTTGCCAAAGCACTTAAGCGCGCAATTGCACGGAACTCCCATTTGCTCGACCCTATAGAGCCTGACTACTCGCGAGGAGACGTTTTAGCGTCTCGGCTTCGTGACGAGCCTGATTTGAGGGAGATCGTCGAAGCCTATGCGGGAAATCGTCCAGCGGCCCTCCCAGGACTTCGCAATCGCTGGAGAATGCCAGATCGTCAGCCCGCTCTTGAACGCGTCTTGACTGGTGCAAAGCGGGCTCTAACCAGTTGCGCAGTAGCTCCTGATGGCTCGTGGCTCTTGGCGGCCGGGCTGGATGGCATTGGCTACATATGGGATTCCATTACAGGCGAGCAACGAGCTCGTCTGATTGGTCATGCATCCGCAATCAGTGCATGCGCAATCGCTCCCAGCGGGTATTGGCTCGTGACCGGAAGCATCGATGGGACCACGCGCATCTGGGGTGCTGAGGGCGGCCTGCGGAAAGTCTTGGCCGGGCATCAAGCGCCGGTTCTCAGCTGTGCAATTTCTCCCGACGGGGGGTTAATAGCGACGTCTGGGCAGGATAGGGCTCTCCGTATCTGGGATGCGAATACGGGAAGGCAGTTAGCAAACCTTGGGGGGCGGCGCCTCTCTGATCACATAGATCGAATCAGCGCCTGCGCCTTCATGCCCAACGGCAAGTTCTTGGTGACGGGTGGCATAGATGGTTTGCTAATTCTGTGGGACGTCCGGATTGGTTCGCAGGTATTTTCGGTTCGAGCGCACGAAGGAGCCATTAACTCCTGCTCCGTCTCGCCCGATGGGCGATCGGTATATACAACAGGCGACGACGGTGTCGTAGGTCGGTGGGATGCCGAGTCCGGCCGAAGACGAGGCGTCTTTATAGGGCATACTGGGCCCGTTAACGACTGTACCGTTTCCGGAGATGGAAGCTGGCTGGCGACGGTGGGCTCGGACCGCACAACCCGAATCTGGGATCCCGCTTCCGGCGTTCTCCGTCTATTGCTTACCGGCCACACGGAACCGGTGAGTAGCTGCGCTGCCGCGCCTAATAGTGAGTGGCTGGTCACCTGTAGCTGGGATAATACTGCGAGGATCTGGAACCCCCACGAACAGACGGATGAAGCCAAGATTCAGCGGCACACCGATGTCGTCACTTCCTGCTGCGCATTGTCGGGCGGCGCAACCCTTGTCACATCGAGCTGGGATCATACGGTCAGGTTATGGGATCCGGTTTCTGAGGAATTGCGGCAGGTGTTTCGAGGCCACGAGGATAAGGTTACTGCTTGTTCCGTCGCACCTCGGCGACGGTGGGTTGTAACAACGAGTTTGGATGGCACCGCTCGGATATGGGATCCTCGCCAAGAAAAAGAAGTTAGAATTCTTACCGGCCATACTGACCAGATTCACTGCGCTGCAGTCTCCCCCGACGGCTCATGGATTGCCACGGGTGGCGATGACCAGACTATTCGGATCTGGCATGCGAGGTCAGGGAAATGTGTGTCCATCCTTGAAGGACACTTGGATCGAGTGAATCGGTGCGCTGCGTCCCCCGACGGCCGCTGGCTTGTCTCGGTTGGAGATGATATGCAAACACTTGTTTGGAGTGTATCAAGTCGTCGACTTGAAGCGAGGCTTCCTGCTGACGGGGCTGCCAACCGGTGCTGTGCCTTCTCTCCTGATGGAAGGACATTGCTAACAGGCGGTATCGATGGTGCGATTCGGATGTGGCGTTCGGTTGACTTGATGATATTCGACTCTCTGGAAGGCCACACGGGGAGCGTGACCGCGTGCGACGTATCGCCTGACGGCCTATGGTTGGCATCAACGGGAGAGGATAAGACGTTGCGTATATGGAGCATGCGTGATCGGTGTTTGGTAGCGTCAATGCGTGTGGACGGTGTTTTGATGTCCACCAGTTGGGTGTCGGGAAGCGCAGGTGTGTGTGCTGTCGGGCAAAGCGGGACTTACCTCTTCTCATTCTCGCCTGGGACTGCTCGCCTGGCGACTTCCGGAGGTTCATCTGATGGAACCAACTAACCGGCGTACAGCAAGATCCCAGGCGCGAACGACTGTCCAGTTTCGGGATGTGGGCTGGTATAGCCGTCGAGGATGTGGCCCTCGTGTTCAGGTTGAGGAAGCCCGTAGATGGGACCGCGATCATGCAGCCATTTAACGTCGAGGAAGTGCCAAGGACGTACGCCGTAGATCCCACCGGCGCGGATTCCCCAAGGCGGGAAGCTGAGAATCCTTCGCTGCTTGAGGAAGTGGGGCAGGCGCGGCGCGCCTACGTGCGTGCCCTCGTTGTGCTCGACACGGGCCTACTCGGTCTTGCTGTGCTTGGCGCTTACGTCCTCTGCTTCGAGGGGAGCCCGAGTACCCCGGCGGACGTGCCGTACGCCATCGTCGTACCTGCGCTGCTGGCGACTTGGTTGATCTCACTCAAGTTGCAGGGGTCGTATGACGATGAGGTGCTCGGATACGGCGCGGACGAGTATCGACGCATTATGAATGCAAGTCTGCGTCTCGCCGTATCGGTGGCGGCTGCAGCATTCGTTATCGATTTTCGAGTATCTCGTGGATTTCTCGCTGTCGCCTTCGCTATGGGCACGTTGGCTGTATGCGCTAGTCGGTTTGCCGCTCGCAAGAGACTGTATCGAGCCCGGAGTCGGGGCAAAGGCTGGTCTCGCAGGGTGCTTGTCGTCGGAGACACGGGACATGTGCTGGCCCTAGTTCAGACACTTCATCAGGACAGGCGGGCGGGCTACCAGGTAGTGGGGGCGTGCTTACCGGACGCACTCCTTGCTCCGGTCGCTCAAGTCGTGGGTCGTGTCCCTGTGGTTGGCTCCTTTCGGGGAATTCCCGACGCTGCTGTGGCGGTGGGCGCTGACACGGTTGCGGTTACGGCCTCGGGGGAGTTGACGGCGACCCGCCTACGGCGCCTTGGCTGGCAGTTGGAAGGCTCTGGCATCGAACTTATGCTTGCTCCCGCCCTCACTGATGTTGCAGGTCCACTCATTGACGTGCGGCCGGTAGCTGGTATGCCTTTGATGCACGCGGAGGCACCTGAATTTCGGGGAATCCCTAAGTTGGTCAAGGGGCTCGTCGACAGGTCGGTGTCGTCGCTGGCGCTGGCACTGCTGCTGCCGCTTATCGCGTTCATCGCGTTGGCCATCAAGCTGGACAGCCGGGGTCCGGTGCTGTTCCGGCAGGTTCGCGTCGGCCGGGGCGGGCAGGAGTTCGGCGTCTTCAAGTTCCGGACGATGGTGGTCAACGCCGACGCGCTGCTCGCCGAGCTGGCGGCCCGCAACGAGACCGACGGCCTGATGTTCAAGATGCGTGACGACCCCCGGCTCACCCGCGTCGGCCGGCTGCTGCGCAAGTGGTCGCTCGATGAGCTGCCGCAGCTGGTCAACGTGCTGCTGGGCCAGATGAGCCTGGTCGGGCCGCGTCCACCACTGCCCTCGGAGGTCGCCCGATACGACGGCGACGTCGCCCGCCTGCTGCTGATCAAGCCCGGCATGACCGGGCTGTGGCAGGTCAGCGGCCGCTCCGACCTGAGCTGGGAGGACGGCATCCGACTCGATCTCTACTACGTGGAGAACTGGTCGCTCGCCGCCGACCTTACCATCCTCTGGAAGACCGCCGGCGCGATCCTGGACAGCCGAGGCGCATATTAGGTTCACGAGAACGTTTTGCGGACGTATTAACGAAAGCTATCTCCTGCCATAGCTGATGCCTCCGAACGTTCCAAGCCTTCCCGAAGATCGACGCCGTTACGGCGAGCGCCGTGCGTCGACCTACCCGGCGGAACGCCTGGCAGCCGAGATCGCCCGAGCCGATCAACTCCGCAATTCGTGCAACTACCCGGCCATGGCGCGGATGCTCCCGGGCCTGCTGCTCGAAGCCGCTGCCGTGGGCGGGACGACGCTCGGCCAGGTCGCCTACCTGGCCTCCACTTGCATCCGGCACCTCGGCTACCGCCACCTGGCCCTCAACGCGGCCCGGGTATCCGTGGCCACCGCCGAGGACGTCGACGATCGAGCGTGGCTGGGCGGGTCTCGGTTCGTGTACGCGCAGAGCCTTCCGATCGAATCCGCGCGACTGGCGGCCAACTCCGCTGACCGGTCACTGACGGAGCTTCAGGGGGACGCCTCAGACATCCGGGTGCGTCAGATGCTCGGCCAACTCCACCTCATGGCCGGGCTCGCCTCGACCGTGGACGGACGTTCCGACGTGGCCCGCGACCACCTCGCGGAGGCCACGCGCGAGGCCGAGAGCCTGGGAGATCCCGCCGACGGTGGCGGGTTCAACGGGTGCTGCTTCGGGCCGACCAACGTCGGGCTCTGGAAGATGTCGATCGCGGCGGAACAGGGCGAGTCCGGCAAGGTGATCGAGCTGTCCCAGACGATCCCGCCGCAGGTGCTCAAGGCGTTGAACCGCCAACTGTCCTACTGGCTCGACGTCGGCCGCGCTCTCGCGGACGGTGGTCGGCGGGATGCCGAAGCGCTCGCCGCGTTCGTGCAGGCTGAGCGGGCCGCGCCGATCCCGTTCGCCATCAACCCGCTGGCCCGCGACGCCGTGGTGACCCTGGCCCAGCGCGCCCAGCGCCGCGCCATCCCCGACGACCTGCGCCTGCTGTCCGGTCGCATCGGCATCAACCTGGCGGCATAACTGCCAGTAATCACTACACCATCAATCTGTCCTACGGTGCCTGGTGGGACGTGAGCGTGTCCCGTCAGTCTCGGACAGGCGGGGAGTACGGTCGATGAAGGGGGACTGCCGGTAATCATCGCCGCCGCCGCAAGGTAGGAGTGAAGCGATGCCCCCACGTGCAACCACAATCGTCGACCCTCGGTTCGCCAGTGAACTACGGCGACTTCGCGAGGCGCGGGGCCCGTCTCTCCGGCAGCTCGCCGCCGTCACCTACGGCAAGAGCCTGATTTACCAGTTGGAAGCCGGACAGGCGAAGCCGACCGTCGACGTGGCGGCTCGACTTGACGAGGCGCTGACGGCGGGCGGCGCCCTGGCGAGGCTCGTTATCGACGCACCCGAGGGTGGCGGTCGGTTGGCGTACACGGTGGTGCACCCGCATCGGGTCGATCGGGCAACCGCGGCGGCACTCGTTGGGCTGCTCGCTGGCTACCGCCGCTTCGAGGATGCCACAGCGAAGGCGGTGTCACCCTCGTAGATGTTGGCCCAGGTCCGGTCCGCCCGCGTGTCGCAGCACTGGCACACGAACTCGCGTACCTGGCGGCTGCTCTCATCGATCACGAGATTCACGGCGCGAACAGTAATGGCAATGAGCGTCCCAGACGATCTCTCGGGTGGTGGCTCTCAGCGCATCGGTCGGCAGGGCTTGTCCGCATCCGGGCTGTCTCCGAACAGCCCACACCAGATAACGCCTCTATTTGTCGCATTTCTGGATGGTTTGAGTCGTGTCGCGATGCCGCTAGGGTGTAACGGATGAGCGACTACCTCCAAGTGTCAACGGCCACCGAGACACGCGAGGTCGGCGTCCGGCTCGCGAAAGGGGCTGTCGCCGCCCGGCTCGCCGCCAGCGGACAGGTGATCGGTCCCGTCACCAGTGTGTTCTGGCACCACGGCGCACAGGGCTCGGGCGAGGAGTGGCAGGTGCTGCTTTACACCACGGCAGAGCGATACCCACAGTTGGAGCGATTCGTCTTGGACGAGCATCCGTGGACCAACCCGCAGATCAGTGCGGTTCCGATCGTGCAGGGTTCGACGGAGTACCTGGAGTGGTTGAGTCGTTCCGTCGAGGGCGCGGAGGCATAGCCGCAACGAGGGCCCGAAGATCGGCGACGCAGGGCAGCCCTGCGTGTGGCTCCACGCGACGTAGGAATGCGTCAATTCGCTGCTGTGGCCGGACGGAACCGACGCCGGAGGCAAGGCGGACGGCGCTTGTCGCAGCCTGGCACGCCTGCTCGATCTCGTTCGCGTCCAGGTAGGCATCAGCAAGCCAGGACAGGTAGAGCGCCTTATCGCGGGCCTGCGTGTCGCAGAAGGTCGCCAAGGCGCGCTCCAACACCGGAATTGCGCGAAGCGGCCGGTGGAGCACGGTCTGGCAGCGGCCGGTCATGATCTCGCCTTCTGTGCCGTCCACCCAGTACACCCAGTCCGGCTCGGGCCGGTTGTCGTGCTCGGCAAGAAGGGTCGTACCGGTTCCGAGATGCCGGTCGGCGGTGGGCGCATCGCCGGCGACAGCGGATGCCCAGGCGGCCCGCAGGTGCAGCAACGCCCGTACCCGTGGTGTCGCCGTGGTGCCGGCGGTCTCGCAGGCCGCGCTGGCCACGTCCGCACCCCGATGCCCGGTGGCGAGTTGCTGGTACGCAAGGAATGCCATCCCGTTCGCCATTAGCGCGTTGTCGTCGGCCTCCCGTGCGGCGGCAAGGCTGATTCGGAACTTGCCATCCGCGTCGGGATGGTCACCCGCGTCGAACGCCGCCCAACCGGCCAACTGCGCTTGCTCGGCGAGGACCGCCAGCAGTCGGCGGCCGGTGCGCTCTGCGTACACGCCGTTCTGGATCAGTCGCGTTGTCGTCTCCACCTCGGCCGCGTAGATCTGACGGGTGTCAGCGCCACCGAGATAGTTGTCGAGCCGGCGTAATCTCGCCGTGCGCTCAGCCAGCTGCGCAGGCGTGCCACTCCCGACATGTCGACCGCGGGCGAGCAGGGTTTGTGGGAGTGTGGCAGTAAGGCCGGCGGCGGCGACGAAATCACGACGGCGGATGCCCTGACGCGTTGCGGCCAGTGCGGACAGCTCACCACCGGCGTGAAGAGCCTCGTCGACGTGTCGGGCGACCTGAGCGGTGGGTGGCTTCGCGCCGGTCTCCAGCTCGTGCAGGTAGGACTTGCCGTAGTAGGTGAGCTTCGCAAGCTCACGCAGTGACAGACCACGCTGGCCGCGAAGCTGGCGCATGCGCTCGGAGAACGACACTTCAGTCATCGCGATCACCTCAGGTCGACTGGTGGCAGCTCTCCAACCCCTGCGGGTCAAGGATTGCCATCCGTCACGCTAACGCTGCCGACTGTCGCCGTCACGTCTGGACTATCGGCATTGTCGTCCGCGGACGGGCGGAAGCACCCGTATACCTGAGGTCGTTACTTGGCGTCGTACTGATCGGACGTGAGGGCGTAGTCGACCGAAGCGGGCGACTCGGCTTCTGAGCTGCACCTCGCCGTCGCGCAGGCGCAGGCCGGGGACGTGGCGGCTGCGCGCGAAACCAACGCGGCAGCAGACGCCATCGCCCTTGCCGCAGCCTCCCGGGAACTCGCCCGTGAAGTGGCCGAGACGGTCCACCACCTTCGCCTGTCCGCTACGCCGTGACGGACGCGTTTCGCCTGGTAAGGCACCGATTTTCGCATCGACGATGGTGGTGGGTGACGGGTTAGATGGCTGACGCCGTGCCCACTGGTCGATGGAGGTGGGTGTGCGAGGCGACGAGCAGTCGAGCAAGGGTGAACAGGCTGAAGCTGCCGAGCGGGAGGCGGCCAAGCAGCGCATCCTGGCTCAGGCCGAGGCGGAGCGCGTACCCGTGGAGGACACGACCCGCGCGATCCCGGACCGGCGGTGGCGGCGTGACCAGCGATGACGTCCCGATCGGGCGGCGGGTGGCGAGCTGGCGGGTACGGCGGCAGATGACCCAGCAGGTGCTGGCCGACCGGCTGCGTAGGTCGAAGAGCTGGGTCGACAAGATCGAGCGGGGCGTCCGCCCCCTGGACCGGTACTCGGTCATCCAGGAGGTGGCCCACGTCCTGCGGGTCGAGCCGGAGGCGTTGCTCGGCCCGCCGCGCGGCACTCCGGCGGGTACGCCGGACGGGGTGGACGACATCCGGGCCGCGCTCGCCCGCTACGACGTCCCGGAGGCTACCCAGCAGACGCCGGAAGAGGCTAGACGGCAGGTCGGGCACGCCTGGTTGACCTATCAGCACGCGCACTACGGCGAGTTGCTGCGGGTGCTGCCGGGTTTGCTCGACGCCGCCCAGGGTGCGCGGTCGGCGGAGCTGCTGGTGTCGGCGTACCGGATCACCTCGTCGCTGCTGGTCAAACTCGGCGAGGCCGATCTTGCCTGGTTGGCCGCCGACCGGGCGATGGGTGCCGCCGGTGACGACCCCGTCCTCGCGGCGACGGCGGCCGTGTCGGTCGGGCAGGCGCTGCGCGCGTCGGGCCGTGACCGCCTGGCCCTGGCCGCGACGCTCGCCGCCGCGAACCGCGTCCGGCCGCAGCGGTCGGCGGGGAGTGGGCCGTGGGCGGGACGCTGCTTCTCCAGGCCGCTCTCGCCGCCGCCGGCTGCGGCGAGCACCGGCACGCCGCCGCGCTGACCGACCGGGCCGCGGGCGTCGCCGCAAACCTTCGGGGGTACGACGATCAGCATCGCACCAGCTTCGGCCCGGTCGCCGTCGAGCTGGTACGGGTGCTGCTGGCGGCCGCGCGGGACAACTCGGTGGAGGCGCTACGGCGGCACTCGATCGTGGTGCGGCGGGAGGGCTGGCGGTGGTTGCCGGCCGAGTATCGGGGCGCTTACCTGCTCGACGCCGCGCGGGTGTACGTGCACGCCGGGGACCTGCGCGGGGCGGCACGGGCGCTTGTCGACGCGGACAGTGTCGCGCCGGCCGAGGTTCGGGGGCGGCCTCTGGCGCGTACCCTCATCGCCGATTGTGCGCGGGCGCGGCCGGCGCCGGCCGGCGTGGCGCGACTGGCGACGCTGGTCGGCCTCACCCGATGAATCGGTACGCCGCCGAGCTGATCGGCCTGGTCGGCGGGTCCGGCGCACCAGGGCGTGGGGGCGGGTACTCCGATGAGGTTGATGACTCAGCGGTATTTTGATGCCTCAGAGTCATCAGCCTCAATCGGGAGTTGCCTCGGGCGCTGCGCCACGCCGACGATCAGCCAGCCGGTGGACTGAGGACCGTGCCTACCCCGCAACCCCTTGCGTGGCACGGATAACCTCTCGGCCATGGCTGAGTACCGCAATCCCACTGGTGTCTCGGCGCTGCGGGCCGCACTGACGGCAATCATGTGCGGAATCCTGGTGACCGGTCTCGGCGTCACCATCGTTTGGGATCATCGAGGGTGGCCGGGGGAGGTCTACACCAGCGCCACGCTGATCAGCTCATCTGAGACGCCACCACGCGCGAGTCGCCATGGCACGTACTACGAGTTTCAGTACGCCGTACCCGATGGACGGCAGGTGCTCCTCCAGGAGTTGGTCACCCGCAGCGGCTCCCCGAACCGCGACGGTGACTCGGTCACGGTCCTCTACTCGCCGGATGCCCCGGAGCGGGGCCGGCTGTGGGTGTCCCGAGGCGGGGCGGAGTATCTGGTCGCGCTCGGCGGGATAGCGCTCGCGTTCGTCGGGCTCTGGGGCGTCATCCATGAGCTTCGCAAACGGCGTCGCCGACGGCGCGCGGCAACCCCCGCATAGTTGACGCGACGCGTGCCGGCGCTACGACGGCACTCGATCGTGGTTAGGTGCTCTGGTCGCTGCCGATCTGCGCGAGAGAGCTGCGAACGACACCAGCATGGGGATCTGCCAGGGGATCGAGGATCTGTAGTGCCTGCTGCCAACAGCGTTGCGCGTCTTCGTGCTGGCCTGCGGCGTGATGGGTGTCGCCAAGCGCTGCCAGCGTGAGTCCTTCGCAGCGTCGGTCGTCGAACCTGCGGAACAGATCCAGGGCGTGCGTGTGCCGTTCCAGGGCCTCGTCGAGTCGGCCGAGCTGCTGATACGCCAGGCCGAGGGGATACGAGGCCCAGGCGACGCTCCAGTCATCGTTGATGCTGCCGAGGATGGCGACTGCTTCCTGGTAATGGGCGATGGCCGTGTCGAGGTGTCCTCGTGCGCGGTGCCCGTTGCCGAGGCTGAGCAACGACATGCCCTCACCTCGGGTGACGTCGTGGCGGCGGAAGACCTCTCGCGCTTGCCGGTAGAGTTCCATGGCTTCGTCGGTCTGCCCAAGCTCCTCGTGGATGAGGCCCAGGCCGCGAAGGCAAAATCCTTCCACCCAGTGGTCGCCGACCTCACGGCTCGCGGCGACGCCTTGGTGATAGCAGTCGAGCGCGGTGTCGCGCTCCCCTGTGCGCCAGTAGGCGTCGCCGAGGCAGCGGAGATTGGCGGCTTCGCCGAGACGCGATCCGGCCGAGCGTGCCGCGCGTAGGCCGGTGAGGTGGATATCGCGCCAGTCGGCCCAGTACGACCTCAGTTCGAAGAAACCGTCGCTGACCACCGGCAGTTGCCAGGCGATGTCGAGTTCTCCCAGATCGTCGGCCTGCCGGACGGTGTCCAGAAGGTTCAGCCGCTCACGTTCGAACCATGCCATCGCCTCGGCCACCGTGCGTGGAGCGGCGAGGGCGACGCCTGGTTCGGCTGGGGCCAGGCCCACGGCATGCGAGTACGGCAGAATCACCTTGCGGCCCTCTTCGGCCATCAAGAGATACCAGGAGTAGACACGGCGGCGTGATTGGCGCTGCTGCTCGGGCGTCTCCTCGGCCTGTGCTCGTTCGAGCGCGTAGGCGCGGAGAAGATCGTGGAACAGGTATCGGTCGCGGGCGGGGTTCTGCACCAGGTGCGCTGCGGTGAGCTGGTCGAGCAGACTGCGGGCTCGGGGCAGACTCACGCCAGCGAGGGCCGCCGCTGCCGCCGCCGAGATGTCGGAGCCGGCGTGAAGGCCGAGTAGTCGAAAGAACCGTGCCGTGTCGGTGGGCAGCGTCTGGTAGGACCACGAGAACACCGCCCGTACGTCGGAAAGCTCGTCATCGTCGACCGCGAGGGCGTCAAGTTGATGCTCGGCCAGGGCGAGATTTGCCACGAACTCCGCGAGGGTGACATGGGGAGAGTTGGCGATGCGCTCCCCGATGATCCGCAGAGCGAGGGGGAGGTAGGCGCAGCGGCGAGCAAGTTCAGCGGCGGCCTGCGGTTCCGCTCCGACGCGGTCCCCGCCGATGCTGTCGCTGAGCAGCGCGATTGCCTCGTCAGAAGACAGAACGTCCAAAGTCATCCGTGACGCTCCTTCCCGTGCCACGAGGCCGGAAAGTCGGCTGCGGCTGGTGACGATCGCCATGCAGGTCGGTGTGGCCGGGAGTAGCGGCCGGACTTGACCGACGGTGGACACATTGTCCACCACGATCAGGACGCGCTTGCCGCTCAGGACGGACCTGAACAGGGCAGCACGTCCGTCAGTGTCCGTGGGGATTTGCTCCGCCGGTACGTGCAGAGCGCGGAGCAACGTGTCCAGTGCCTGGCCGACATCGAGGGCTGGACCAGGGCCGTAGCCGCGCATGTCGACGTAGAGATCGCCGTCGGTGAACCAGCTGCGTGCTCGGTGAGCCCAATGGACGGCCAGCGCTGTCTTGCCAACGCCGGGGGCGCCCGCGATGGCAGCCACGGTCATCGGGAGGCCCGCAACCGTGTGGTTTTCATCGGTCGGCAATGCCGCGTCCAGGCGGGTGAGGGTCTGCTCGCGGTTGACGAAGCCGGTCGCGTTGCGGGGAAGTTGACGCGGCGGCTGGAGGCCCGCACGCTGCCACCCCGTCGGCGAGCGATCAGTCATGGGACCTTGATCTGTCGCAGGTCTGTGACCTTCCTATAAGGGACCGATGCCGCGACGGCCGCATCACGCCACAGATTGGCCTGCACGATCTGTTCTGCCTCGCTGACCAACTCGCCGGAGACGAAGCGCCCCTCCTCGTCGTAGTGCATGGCCACCAGCCGTGTTGAGTCGAACAACCAGTAGTCGTAGTGCGGTAACGCGGCCGGCCAGTCGTCGTCGGAGACCACGATGAGGCGGACGTCCTCGCCTGCCTCGACGGTGTGCTCGTAGGCCCAGCCGCACTCGAACCGCACGTAATCCGACGGCGGCTCGGTGATGACATGGACCCGATGCATGCGCTTGCCCGCCGACACCGCCGCCCGCACGGTGTCGCACCAAGCCGCGATCCCCGGAAACTCGCCGCGGGTCTCACCCGCCAGGAACCGCGCGAACTCGTCCTGCTCGTACGACACGTCGTATTGCTGAAGCGTCTCCAGCCGGTAGGCCGTGTAACGGAAGTCGCGGAACAGTTGGTTGAACTCGTCGTCATCTAGGGACGTGAACGACCGGGTCAACGCTCGATCACCGCTGCTCGGACTGGCGGTAGCGCTCAATGGCACCGAGCAGAACCTGGGCGGGAATCCGCACCGCGCCTTCACCAGGAAGAACGTTCTCCAGCTGGCCGACGGTGTCCTCGTCGATGAGGTTCCCCTGAACGACAAGCTCCCCGCTCTCTCCGAGGTAGACGGTAGGGCACCCGTTCCCACCCGAGCCGGGATCCTTGTAGAGCTTGGTCAGCTTCATGGTGACCTCCATCAGAGAAGCGGACGGGCTGACAAGTGCTGTCGGTCAGGAGAGTAGTGCGCAGCGTAGTTGCCCAACAAGCCGATACCGTGCGTCTGGCCCGTTGACGCGTACTCTCATCGCCGATGTCGCCCGCGCGCAGCCGGCCCCGGCCGGCGTGGCGCGACTGGCGACGCTTGTCGGCCTCACCGCGTGAACGCCGACGTGAACGGGGTAAGGAGAAGGTCGGTGAGGCGCCGCTGGGCGTCCTCGTCGCCGGTGAGGCGCAACGCGCCCGACTCCACTGCCGCCGAGAGGGTGATCTCGGAGCCGCAGACGGCCCGGAGGGTGTCGATGTCGGTGGTGAGCGTCGCGTCGGGGTCGGGCGCCGTGCCGCGACGGATCTGCACCGCGTCCTCGGCGACCTCGGCGAGGATCGTGTCGGCGTCGATGTGGAACGCGTAGGTGCCGGCGAGTTCCGGGGCTCGCGCCGGATCGAAGGACGCCTTGACGCTGAGCAGCAGAGAGTCGATGCCCAGAGTGCCCTCGGGCATCTGCGGTGACTGGCTTCCCCAGCGCCCGAACTGCAGGAGGATGGGCTCCAGGGCGCGGCCCCACTCGGTCAGCTCGTAGAGGTGGACCCGCGTCGGCGGCCCGAGGTCCCGCCGTTGCACGACGCCCTGCTCGGTCAGTTGGCGCAGCCGCTGGCTCAGCACGTTGGGGCTCACGCCGGGCAGGCCGCCGAGCAGGTCGTTGAAACGCCGGGGGCCGAGCAGGAGGTCGCGGACCACCAGCAGCGCCCACCGCTCCCCGATGACGTCCAGTCCACGCGCGACACCGCACGGATCCCCATAGCTACGCACGCCGCTCATGACCGTCAGCCTACCTCGATCCTGCTTTAGGAGTTGCACTTGTTCTGTAGGAGTTGACCCTCTACGTTGACTCCCATGAGCCTGCCCGACGCCGAGGCGGCGAACCTGCCGCAAGGTGACCTGAAGCTGCTGGACACCGCCCTGGCGCAACGCCTGCTCGGCGCGCCCGTGGCACGCCTCGCCTACACCAGCCGGGACCTGACGCCGCGACTGATCCCGGTGAACTTCCTGTGGACCGGTGACGAGCTGGTCGTCGGCGCGTTCGCCGGCACCTACAAGATCCGTGACCTGCGCGCCCGGCCGGACGTGGCCATCTGCATCGACACGGCGGACGGGCTTCCGGAGGTGCTCATGCTGCGCGGGAAGGTCACCCTGGCGGAGGTCGACGGCGTCCTACCCGAGTACGCCACCATCCAGCGCGCCGGGATGGGCGACGAGGCGGGTGCCGCCTACCTGGAGGCGATCGACAAGCCGGGCCTGCGGATGGTCCGGATCGGCCTGCGCCCCACCTGGGTCGGACTCATCGATTTCCAGCAGCGGTTCCCGAGCCGGACACCAGAACCCGTCCGAGCCGCGCTCAGCGGCGGTCACCGAGCCCCAACCATCACAAAGGACGAGGGTATGCGCAAGATAGTCGTGTCGATGTGGACCACGCTCGACGGGTTCGTCGCCGGTCCGGACGACGAGATGGACTGGCTGCTGTTCGGTGAGCAACTTCAGCGGTACGAGCGGAGCCTGGTGGACAACGCTGGCAGCCTGCTGCTGGGCCGGGTCACCCACGCCGACTTCGCCAGCTACTGGCCGCTGGCCGCGCAGAACCCCGATGAACCGGACGAGGTTCGGGGGTATGCCCAGCGCGTCGACGCCCTGGAGAAGATCGTCATCTCCGCCTCCGGCAACACCGCGACCTGGAACAACACCCGGAGACTGGCCCGT
Source organism: Micromonospora sp. CA-246542 (assembly GCF_050942905.1). Taxonomy (NCBI): domain Bacteria; kingdom Bacillati; phylum Actinomycetota; class Actinomycetes; order Micromonosporales; family Micromonosporaceae; genus Micromonospora; species Micromonospora sp. CA-246542. The sequence goes on from NZ_CP192040.1 coordinate 3,180,856, forward strand.
ATCGACCCCGACGAGATCGCCGAGCTCAAGCGCGGGTCCGGCGGGGACATCGTGGTCTACGGCAGCCTCAGCGTGATCCGGTCCCTTGCCGATCTCCGGCTCATCGACGAGATCCATCTCCTCGTGCACCCCCTCTTCCTCCGCCAGGGCAAGGCGCTGTTCGACAGCGGTCAGCCGCCCGTACGACTGGAGCTGGTGTCCGCCGAACCCTTCGCCTCCGGGGTCGTCCTGATGACGTACCGACCGACGCCGCTCGTCGGCCTCACCCGTTGAGAACCTGCGGCGACGGAATCAGCCAGGATCGATAGTCTGCTCCCTGTGACGGGCCGTGAGGTCGTCGACACCGGGGGAGGTGCGTGCAGTGGGCAGATGGTTCAACCGCAGCCGCAAGCGTGACGACGAGCCGCCGCGCGAACCCGAGCCGACCGGCCCGGTCATCGAGATCACCGTCAGCGGCGGCGGCCGTCCACCGGTGACGCAGACCATCGGTGGTCCGACCGCCTTCGGGTTGCAGTACCACGCCTTCCACGACCAGTACGGCGGGGCCGACCCGCGGACGTTGGACGCGGGACACCGCTACGCGCAGGAGTTGATGCGTACCAGGGACGTCGACAACGCCGTGACCGTCTACCAAGAGGTCGTCGGGTTGCGCAGCTCGGCGCAGGGGGCGGAGCATCCCGACACCCTGCGCACCAAGCACAGCCTGGCCTTCGCGCTCTGGCAGCGCGGTTCGCACGCCGAGGCGGAACTGGTGCAACGGGACGTCTACGAGGCACGCCGCCGGGTGCTGGGCGACGACGACGCCGAGACGTTGCGCAGCGGCAACAACCTCGGCTGGTTGCTGATCGAGTTGCGTCGGATGGACGAGGCCGAGCCGCTGCTGCGGCGGGTCGCCGACGGTATGGCGCGGACGCTGGGCCGGGACGACGCGGACACCCTGGCCTGCCAGATGAAACTGGCCGGCCTTCAACACCTGCGGGGCGACAGCCAGCCGGCCGAACGGGCCCTGCGGGACGTGGTCCGGCGGATGACCAGGACGTTGGGGCCCACCAGCCCGGTGACGCTCCAGGCGCGCAGCAACCTGCTTGTCGTCCTGCTCGACTCCGGCCGGGCGGCCGAGGCGGTCGACCCGGCCCGGGCGCTCGCCGACGACGCGGGGCGCGTGCTCAGCACCACCGACGGTGTCTCTCTGCATGCCCGGCACTCCCTGGCCAGAGCGCTCGCCGGAACGGGGCGGCAGGCTGAGGCGATCCGGTTGCTGGCCGACACGCTGCCGGACAGTGAGCGGGGCCGGGGCGTCGACCATCCCGGCACCCTGGAGATGCGCACGCTCTTCGCCCAACTGCTCATCGAGGCGGGGGACGGGCGGGCGGGCAGTGTGGCGCGCGCCGCGCTGGCCGGCTGCGAACGCGTGCACGGCCCGGGTCACCCCGACACGGAGAAGGCCCGCGCGCTGGTCCGGCGTACCCGCTGACCCCGACGGGGTCAGCCTCCGGTGTGGATGTGCGCCGCCCACAGCGTCGGCGCGAGCGGATAGCGGTCCCGCAGCCCGCGCACGGCCGAGTGCAGCGCGTACGCCGCCGATCCGGTCGCGTCGCCGTGCGCGTAGAAGGCGGTGGTCAGGGCGAGGGAGATCGCGTCGTCGACCTCCCACAGGGTGCCGATGACGTGCCGGAACCCGGCGAGTTGGAAGGCGCCGGTGATGTGCAGCGCCTCGTCGACGAGGGTCGGTGGGGCCTGGGCGGTCGCGCAGGCCGACAGGAAGGCGAACTCCGCGTCCAGGTCGAGCCGGGACACGTCGGCCACGGTGAGTGGGCTGTCCTGGTGGTCGTGCACGAGCAGCCGGCCCTGCGCCGGGTCGTGCGGATCGGCCACGGCGTGGCAGGCGAAGTGCGCGTAGGCCGAGTCGGCCAGCCGGTCCAGGACCTGCTGCCGGGTGGCCGTCGCGTCCAGCCCGGTCCACGCCCCCGGCAGCGCACGCGCCGCCGACGCGGCCTCGCGTTCGGCGCTGGGCAGCGCGCCCAGACCGCCGGGGGTGGCGCGCATCGCCACGACGCAGGACCGGGCGTCGCCGCGGGACCGCCGCTGCGCGGTGCGTCGCCGGGCGAGCGCGGTCACCGTCGGTGTGTAGGAGGAGACCACCCGGTCGAGGGCGGACCGGCCGGCGTCGGCCTGCGCGGCGTGCAGGGGAAAGAACGCCAGCGGGCCGACCGGGCACCACCAGACGCGCGGCAGCTCGCCGCCCGCCTCGGGCGCGCCGATCGCGTCCAGCACCGGCCCGACCAGGGAAGACCACAACCAATTGAGTACGTCGCCGAGCACCGACTGGGCGCGCAGGCGGCTCCGCGCGTCCGCCGACGGATCGGACGCCGTGGTGGTGGCCTCCTGGAGCAGCCGCAACTGCGTCACCGCGTCGCTCAGCGACAGATCCGGCAGCGGCAGCACCGTCACGCGGTGCTCCCGCAGGATGAGCGCGTCGCACCGCAACTCGCTCGCGATCGGCACGATCACGGTCCCGTCGACCTGGTCGAGCAGTTGTCGTGCGCTGGGCGGGCGCAGGAAGTCACCCAGGCCGGGCAGCTCCCGGATCGTCGTCAGCAGCACGTTCCACTCGGTCTCCCGGTCCCGGCCGAAGGTGGTGGGTCGGGACGATTCGGGGGCGGGCGCTTCGAAGTCCCGGCGCATCCGCTGGAAGTCGGCCGCCAGACGCCCGTCGGCGCGTTGGAGCGCCGCCCACTCGCCGTCCGCCGTCAACCGTTGGTGCAGCAGCAGGCCCCGGCCACGCTCCAGCAGCTCCAAGGCCCGCTCCGGCTGCCCCGCGCCGATCGCGCAGGAGGCGGCGGTCGCCGCCAGCCCGGCCGTCGAGCCGAGGTCGGCGTACTGGTCGTGCCGGGTACGCCCCCGTGACGCCAACCGGGGCAGCAGCGTGATGGCCTCGTCGAAGGCGTCCGCCGCCTCCCGCCACCGGTCCAGCGCGGTCAGCGTGTAGGCCGCCTTGTCGAAGGCCTGGATCCGGACCGGCACGGCACCGGACTCGATCCGGCCGGCGGCGAGCGCCCGCTCGGCGGCCTCGGTGAGCAGGGCGGGTTCGCCGGTACGCAGGTACGTCGCCCGCAACGCCTGGGCGATGGACAGCCCGGTCTCGACCCGCTGCGGATCGCGTGCCGGCAGGGCGTCCAGCGCCTCGCGCAGCAGGACGAGCGACTCTTCCAGGTAGGCGGGCTCCCCGGTGGCGTCGTAGAGCAACCGCAGGCTGTAGCCCAACTGGTCCAGGTACAACGCGTGGTTGCCCTCGCCGCGTACGGACAGCGCGAGCGCCCGGCGTAGCAGGCCTATCGCGATCTCCAGGGCGGAGACGTCGCCCGTCAGCTGGTGCGTCTTCATGCCGACGGTGGACAGGCTCGCGAGCGCCCTCCGATGGTGCGGATGGCGCTCGCCGACGGTGCCCATCGCGCCGGCGAACTCCTCCCAGGCCTGGCCGAGCAGTTCGGCACGGCCGGTGCGGTCGACAAGGGTGAGCAGCGTCTGCCCGAGCAGGAAACGCACGTCGACGCTCTGCGAACCGTGGTCCCGCAGCACCGCGACGGCCCGTTCGACATCAGCGGTGTGGGTGGTCCCGGCCGCCCTGGCCAGCAGGCACCGGGCTCGCAACATGACGATCTGGTCCTGGTTGGGCCCGCTGGTATCCACCGACGACAGCAGGTCCAGCGCCTCGTCGACGTAGTCCTCCACACCGGTGAGCTGGTAGGCGCGTAACAGCGCCTCCGCGTGGATGCCCCGCAACGCGGGTCGGTGCTGCTCGCTGATCCAGTTCTCGGCCAACTGCGCGATGGAAGTGAGCCGGTAGAGCGTGTCGACCGAGCCGTCGAAGTCGTGCCGGACCCGATAGACCTGGCACTTCTTGAGCATCAGCACCGCGCTGTTGCCGAGGTCGGCCGAGGCGTCCTCGGCGAACTGCAGATACTGCTCGGCGATGTCCAGGAGCTGCGGCTCACTCTCGATCCGGGCCCGGGCCAGCAGCACATCGGTGTACGTGACCAGCGCGCGGACACCGTGCGTCGTACCCAACTCGTCGGCCAGGAAGGAGTCGGCCATCGTGCGGATCGCGGCCTCCAGCACGACGGTGGCCTCGATCAGGTCCTGCCGCGCCCGGTCCGCGTGGTAGCGGTCGAGCAGCGCGGCCCCCAGCTCCACCTGGGCCTCCGCCCAGCGCCGGTCCCCGCGCCGCTGACCGGCCGCGACACGACGCCAGTCGTTCACGGCGTCCCTTGCGTTGCGACCCACCGGCGCACCTCCCCGTCGCGGTTGCTCCCCAGCCTGCCAGCCGTGCGCCACATCGACAGGAGATAATCAGCCGATGAGCCAATCGGCGCCGGACAGGCGACTCGACGGCGACCGGGCGACCCGGCTGGCCCGGATCTGCGCCGACATCGCGCAGGTGGGCGACCTGCTCGGGCCGGAGCCGGCCCGGGCCCTGGCGCGGCTGCGGGATCGGTCACTGTCCGACCAGGACGTGGACGCGGTGCTCGCCGAGGTGACCGAGTTGATGCGCGTCGGTGGCCTGGTCGGTGGTGACACCACCGTCCGGGGAGATCGCTACCTGCCGTTGGCCGGCATCCACGGCCGCCGCCCGGAAGTGGTCCAGGTGTGCCCCGCCGACCTGTGCGACCGGGTCGAGATTCCCCGGCCGGACGCCGGCCCGTCGCCGCACTGCGCCGTGTGGGACTGCCCACTGCCGACGTTCCGGATGGACCGGTGAACGCGCTCATCGCCTCGCTCGGCGGCAAGTTGGCAGAGCGGTGGCTCGCCGGGCTGGCGTTGCCCGGTGTGGTGTTCGTGGCGACGGTCGCCGCGGCGGCGCGACTCGGCCACGCCCACTGGTGGGACCTGGGGCTGTTGCGGCAGGAGGCGGACCGGCTCGCCCTCGGACCACCGGCCCGGAGCACCGGGTCCGCGCTGCTGATCGTCCTCGGTGTCGTGCTGGGCGGTGTCGTCGCCGCGATGACCGCCCAGAGCCTGGAACGCCTGGTCGTGGCCCTGTGGACCCAGCACTGGGGTCGGGCCGGCGACGCGTTGACCCGCCGGCGGCGGCGCCGGTGGAACGCCGCCATGGACCGGTACGAGGACGCCCTGCGGGACAAGGCACGCCGGTTGCGGTCTGCCGCCGACGACGCGGGACCGCTACCGGACACCCAGGCGCTCGCCCGCGCCTGCGACCGGATCGCGTTGACCGAGCCGGACCGCCCGACGTGGATCGGTGACCGGATGCAGGCCACGGAGGTACGGGTGCGGGCCTGCTACGGCCTGGACCTGGCCGCCGCCTGGCCCCGGCTGTGGCTGCTACTGCCCGAGGAGACCAGGGGGCCGCTCGCCCTCGCGCAGGCCGACTTCGCCGCCGCCGCCCGACGGGTGGGCTGGGGGCTGCTGTATCTGGCGCTCGGCCTGCTGTGGTGGCCCGCGGCGGTCGTCGGCCTCGGCCTGTGCGTGGCGGGCTGGCGACGGGGCCGGGGCACGGTGTCCGTGCTGGCCGACCTGGTGGAGGCGGTGGTCGACCTGCACGTACGCACCCTCGGCGTCGCGCTGGGCCACCCCACCGACGGCCCCTTCGGCACGGCCGACGGAGAGGCCGTGACCCTCCTGCTCCGCAAGGACCGGTGAATTTCGGGGTCAGCTGCCGGCGCCCCGGCGGCGTTGTCAGATGGCGGGAACGACAGGACGGTCGAGCAGGGTGCGGTCGCCGTCGACGCCCTGATCCAGCGCGGCCGCGACATCCTCGTGCGGGGCGCCGGGTCGGACGGCACTGACGTCGTCCAGACGCCGGTAGTGCTGGTCGCTGAGGTCGAGGTCGAGAGACTTCAGGTATTCCTCCAACTGGGTCGGGGTGCGCGGGCCGACGATCGGGATCATGGCCGTGGACGCCAGTGCCGCCCGGCGACGCAGCCAGGCCAGGGAGACCTGGGCCGCGCTCACACCGAGTTCCTCGGCGATCGCGAGTACGGCGTCGACGACGGCGGTGCGCTGCGCGGTGCCCTCGACCGCGTCGCCCCGGGCGGTCAGCCGGCCCGGTGCGCCCTGCCGGTACTTGCCGGTCAGCAGCCCGCCGGCCAGCGGGGAGTAGAGGACCGCGCCCAGGCCGTGGGCCTGCGCCATCGGCAGCAGTTCCCGGTCGGCGGATCGCTCGGCCAGGCTGTATTCGGTCTGTATGCCGACCAGGGGAGCCAGGCCGCGCAGCTCGGCGTGGACCGCGGCACCGGCGACCCGCCAGGCGGGGAAGTTGGACAACGCGCCGTGCAGGATCTTGCCGGAGCGGATCAGGTCGTCGAACCCGGCCAGGATCTCCTCGATCGGCGTGACACCGTCGGGGAAGTGCGGCATGAAGATGTCGACGTAGTCGGTGTTCAGGCGGCGCAGACTCGCCTCGAGAGACCGGACCATGATCTTGCGGCTATTGCCGGTCGTGCCGGGGCGCGGCTGGGCCTGCCGGCTCCCGCTGTACTTGGTGATGATCACAAAGTCGTCCCGTTGACGCCCGAGGAGCCCGCCCAGCACGGTCTCGGCCTCCCCGTCCCGGTAGAGGTTCGAGGTGTCGAACGTGGTGCCGCCGGCCTCGACGAAGGCCTCGAAGATCTGTCGTGAAGCCTCCGGGCCGGCGCCGGCGTCCGAGGTGCTGAAGTTCGCCGTCCCGAGCGCGTACTGCGACACACGCAGTCCGGTCAGACGGCCGAAGGTCTGGTAGCGCATGGCGGGCTCCTGAGTTGCGGTGCGAGGAGGTACGCTCTCGACAGTAGCAAGAAAAACGAGGGGTCACTCTTTATGCCCAGGGTCAGTCAAGCCCATCTCGACTCTCGCCGCCAGCAGATCGTGGCTGCCGCCCGCGCCCGGTTCGCCAGCCACGGCTTCGCCCACACGTCGATGGCCGACATCGTCGCCGAGTCCGGGCTCTCCAACGGAGCCATCTACCGGTACTTCACGAGCAAGGACGAGATCGTCGTCGCGGTCTGCGAACAGGGGACCGACGCGCTGCCGAGGGCGCTCACCGCCGAGGCGGTGGGGGGTTTCCTCGAGTACGTGCGTACCCAGGCCCGGGACACCCACCACGCCCGGCTGGTTGCCCAGATCTACGCCGAGGCGGCGGTGTCGCCGCTGCTGGCGGCCGTTGTGCAACGGCAGCTCTCGGCCATGCGGGCCGCGGTCGCCGAGCTGGTGCCCGACCGTCAGCGCCCGCGAGCCGGACAAATCGCCGAAGCGTTCGTGGCCCTCTGCGTCAGCTATAGCCTGCAACTGGCGGTCCGCGGCGACGTGGACCCGGCACCCTACGCCGCAGCGTTGATGGCGATCATCAACGCCTAGGCGGGCCCGATCGCCGCCGGCCGGCGAGCGCTCGTCCGGGCCTCGGACGACGCCCTCGGACGGCTTCGCCCAGCCCCGGTGATCATGAAGTTGTTGCCTCGACACGCCGATGACGGTGGCAATAACTTCATGATCACCGCGCCGGGAGTCGGACGACGGCCCTCGGAGATGGCTGAGCAAAAAAGAGTGAACCGTCATTTTTGGTGCTAGGGTCGATCAGCGTCCCGTCTTCTGGAGGAGCCATGCCGGTAGCTCACATCGCCGCGATCAACCTGGACTGCCCGGACCCGGCCGACCTGGCCCGCTTCTGGGCCGCCATGCTCGACGGTGAGGTCGCGGTCCAGACGCCGGACTTCTGCGCGGTCAAGGCGGGGCCGCTGCTGCTCGGCGCCGTTCGCGTCGACGACTACCAGCCACCGACCTGGCCCTCGGGCGAGCGGTCGCAGCAGATCCACTTCGACCTGGCCGCCGATGACCCCGACAGCCTCGACGACGCTGAGGCCCGCGCGATCGAACTCGGAGCGGTCAAGGAAGAGCAGCAGTTCGCGCCGGACCGTTATCGCGTCCTGCGCGACCCGGCCGGCCATCCCTTCTGCCTACGCCGCTGACCTGCCGATGCTGGTCGGGCTGACTGCTCACGACCAGCGGGCACACTCGGCGACGAGGCGTGGGTCGGTGCGTACCCAGACCTCGCCCCCGGCGGCCTCGGCTGGGGAGTCGACCCGTTCGAGGCCGAGAAATTCGATCAGCGGCAGCAGGGTGGCGCGTTCGGCCCGGTCGTCGTCGACGTCGTGCCCGTCGAAGAAGACGTAGTGCTGGTCGCTGGGGTCGACGTAGCCCGAGTCGGCCCAGATCCGGCCGACCTCTTCGAGCGCCGCTGTCTCCGTCGTGATCGTGGCGGCGCGGGCGGCACCGCGGGCCTCCGGTGCCGCGTCGAGGTCGGCGAGGTCGGCGAACCACTGGCCGAAGTGGTCGAGGCCGCGACAGCCGTTCTCGAAGAACAGCATCGCGCTCGGGAGGTAGCGGTTGGGCCGATCGACCCGTAGGTGTGCCGACCGGGGCGGGTCCGCCTCCTCGATCCGGGAGATCACCCCCAGGTGGGGCATGAGCACCAAAGTCTGCCGCGCTGGCTCGTCCCTGATCGTGTACGTGGCGGACTCGCGGCCCCGGAAGAACGCGGAGAACGCCACGTAGGCCTCCTGCGGGTCGCTCACCGAGACCTGGCGCGTGGTGCCGTCACCGGCGGTGAAGACGAACTGCTTCGGTCCGGGGCGGTAGGGGCGGCCCATGTACGTCCTTCGTTCAGGGGTGAAAGGCCCGTCAGCGTATCGGGGGTCGGGTTTCCGCGAACGTGAGATCCGGGCATGTATTCCGACACTGCTGGAAGGGGAGAGACAGCGATGTTGGTAACCGGTTATCTCGGCGCGGTGCTCATCGGCGCACTCGTCGGCCTGCTCGGCCGGCTCATCCTGCCGGGGAGGCAGCGCATCGGCATCTTCGCCACGTTCGTCCTCGGCGTCGGCTCGGCGGTGCTGGGCACCGTGGTCGCCCGGGCGCTGCACGTCGACGACGACGCCGGCGTGAAGGCGTGGGTGCTGCGCTGGGACTGGATCGTGCTCGCGATCCAGGTCGGCCTCGCGATCGTCGCCGTGGCGCTGGCGAACATGCTGACCTTCACCCGGCTTGCCGGCGGCGACGAAACCCCTCGTCGGCGGGTCCGTCGCCGAAAGGCCAAGAGCGAGTCATGATCGGCGACCGTGCCTGCTGCCGCGAGCACGGCCCTTGCACGCCAGGTTCATCCAGCGGGCGCGTTGCGCTCCGACGCCGCGACCGGTGGCAGGTGGCGGGCGAGTTCGCTACGCAGGACGCCGGTTCCGGGCCGAACCAGACCGACGTGGACCGTGTAGACCGGCTGATCGGCACGGATCCGTGGACGAAGCGTCGTGGCGGGCGGTGCGTCCGCTCCCGGGCGCAGGGTCACCTGGAGGACGGCGAATGGGCCCGGACGGCGAATCGTCGCCGACTGGATCGTCTCCCACGGCAGGAGGACCGATCGCCCCTTCTCGACGAGGCCCAGTGCCGAGCCGGTGACGTCGACCGATGACCAGGACTTCCGGTGAAACAGAACCGTGAAAGCGCCGAAGCCGACGGCGTAGATGACACCTGTGACAGCGATGTTCGTGTAGTCGGTCGCCATCCGCCCAGCGACGAGTGCCAGCACAGCCTGGACGAGAACCCAGGCCGGTAGGCCCAGCAGCAGCATGAACACGAACATGAGGCGGGCCGACGTGCGGAATGTCGTCCGGTCGTTCTCGTCCATGATGGTCCCTCCGTCGACCGTGCCGTCGACTGTAGGACAGCTCCCGCGGTAGCGCCCGTCCGTCACGGCGCGAAGGGACCACTCGCCCGAGTGGTCCCTTCGCTGGTCGTCGAGGAGTGGCTAGACTTCAGGTTGGCACTTCACCTGCGCTCCGCTGCGGCGGGCGCAGCCTCGGGAGGGTGTTGCAGCACCCTCTCGAGGGGCCGTCCCGTCGGGACGGCGGCTATTCGCAGAAGACCCGCACGGTGGCATCGGGGGAGTCCACCTCCACGGTCACGTCGTCGAGGTGCTCGACGAGCGCCTCCAACTGCTCGGGCTTGAGCTGCGTCAGGTCGATTGGCACCCCCGAGTCGCTGAGCGAGGCGTTGGCCTTGACCAGGGCCTGCGGCGGCACCAGCGCCGCCAGCCGCACGCCGGCCCGCAGCAGTTGCAGCGGCACCCGCACGTTGACCCGCGACGGCTCGCCGTTGTCGGTGGCGTCCACCACCACCCGCAGGTACTTCACCTTCCCCTTGGGCCGGGCGTCGGGGCCCGCCACCGCCGGTGCCTGGTCCCGTTCGAGGGCGGCGATGAGCTGCTCCGCCTCCTCCGCAGTGATCTTGCCGGCGGCAAGCATGTCGAGGATGTCCTTGCGTTGTTCGGTCATGCGAACCTCTCCTATCGGATGGCCACGAGCACGGCCAGGCGGCCCTGCTCGATGTCGAAGCGGGCGCCGGGCAGCGCGGAGACGACGCGCCATCCGGCGCCGAGCGCCCGCATCACCCGGATGCGGAACACGAGGCAGGCCACGATCGCCGCGAGGACGACCAGGAGCAGAACCGGCAGGAGTACGAGCACCACGGGGAGCACCGGAACCCAGAAACGGACGGGTCGGCGGGCGGTGCGATTGACCCGGACGGTCACCAGCTGGGGCATCATGAGCGGCCGTCCAGCTCGGCCAACGCCTGCTGCGCCGTGATCTCACCGCGGCGCAACCGGTCGATGATGTCGGCCCGGGACGGGGCGGGATCGGTCTCGACGAAGTCGAGCATCTGCGTGATCCGGTTGAGCCGCGACTTGATCGTCGGATAGCTCACCCCGAAGATGCGTTCCATCTCCTTGATCGAACCGTGGCAGCGCACGAACGCCGTGACGAAGACCTGGTCCTCGACGTTGAGCTGGGCCAGTTGCGGTAGCTCGAACGCGCCCTCGATCGCGACGCCGTTGCTCGCCAGGCGCACGCGCTCGACGACGAACGGCTGACCTCGCGTCAGGCTGGTCAGTTCCTGCCAGTCCATCGCCTGCTCTGTCATACTTAAAGTTATATCTTAAGAATCCTGAACTTCCAAGAGTCAAACCTTAATTTTCTTGAGTACGAGGGCACTCCGGCCGGTCTGGCTACGACCACCGCGCGCGTTCGGCGGCTGGTCAGTCGGGGTCGGCGCAGAGTTGGGTGGTCAGGGCGGTGCGGGCCCACTCTTCCCACGCCTCCGGTGACCACTCGCGGTCGCGGACGAAGACCAGGTAGAGCTGCGGGCTGAGCAGGCCGAACAGCAGATCGGCCGCCATGTCGACGGAGAGGCCGGTGCGGGCGTCGGGCTTGCCCATGAGGGCTTCGGCCGCTGCGTACTGCACCGTGTAACGCGGATCGGGGCCATCCGTCCACTGTGCGGCGATCTCCGGGTCGGTGGCTGCGGCAGCCGCGATGAGCGGCATGATCGGGGCGACCCGGCCCAGGATCTCGCCGGTGCCGTGCACGTGTGCGCGTAACTGCCCGGCTGCGGTGGGCTCGGCGCACGCGGCGCGAAACCACTCACGGTCCATGGTGGCGACCGGCTCGGTGTCCCCGGCGATGGACGTGTCGACGACGTCCTTGAACAGGGTGCGCTTGTTACGGAAGACGAAGTAGACCGTCTGGACGGCCACCCCCGCGCGATCCGCCACCTCCTGCAGGCTCGTCGCCCCGTACCCCTGCGCGACGAACAGCTCGCGAGCCGCGTCGATGACCTTCTGGCGGGTGCGGTGCGAGCGCTCGGCTCGCTTGTCCGGCCTCTTGACCGTGCTCATGATGCGAGCCTATCTTCAGAGTATGTCACTAGAGTTTAACTCTAAGTTCTTGGAGGAGACGATGACGCAGCCCAACGCCGCCCAGGGGTCGGCCCCCGCCCCGGCCTCCCCGCAGCGGGACCAGGAGGAGGAAGCGGTTCACCGCGCACTGGAGAGCTACTACCGCGCCGGCACGCCGCCATGGGACACCGGCGTGACACCGCCCGAGTTGGTCGACCTGGTGGAGGGGCGCAACGCGCTGCCGCCCGGGCGGGCCCTCGAACTCGGCTGCGGCACGGGGACCAACGCCGTCTACCTCGCGCGGCACGACTGGGAGGTGGCCGCCGTGGATCTGATCGACACCGCCGTCGACCTGGCCAGGGAGAAGGTCGCGGCGGCGGGAGTGGCGGTACGGGTGCGGCACGGAGACGCCACCCGCCTCGACGAGCTGGACGTGCCGGGCCCCTTCGACCTGTTCTTCGACCTGAGCTGCTTTTGCGGAATTCCACTGCATCGCCGCGACGCCTACGCTGCCGGGCTCACCCACCGCGCCGCTCCGGGGGCACTGTTGCTGATGTTCGGGTACGGCCCCGAGCCACTCGACAATCCGACCACCGAGATCGCGTCATGGGCGGCCGGCGTCACGGCGGACGAAGTCCGCGCCAGGTTCCCCGGCTGGGCACTTGTCGACGTCACACCGGGCACCAACGCGGTGCCGACCTTCTGGTTCACACTGCGCCGCGACGCCTAGCGACCTCCGATCGCGCGGAGCCGCCGTGCGCGGTGTTCCTCCTTCCCGGGCTTGCTGGCACGCCGCGGGCGGCGGCGTAGACCCGGACGGTCGGGCGGGAGTTGAAGTACTGCGTCCACCAGCGACCGGGCGTGACGCCGTCGGGGGCGTCGACCCCGGAAGGATCCGGCCCGACGTACGTTCGGGAGTACGCGCCGAAGCCGGAGGTCTGGCCGGCAGGTCGGTGCTCAGCTCGTGGCCCTCCGGTCGAGGAGGAACAGCGCCGTGGCGTCGATGACGTCGTCGAAGTGCCCGCCGTCGCGGGGGTAGTGGAATCCGTGCTCGGCGTCCTCGTACTCGAGGAGGGCGCACTCGTTGCCGGCGCGCGCCATCGCGTCGCGGAAGCGCCGCGCGCAGTCGATCGGCTCGACCTCGTCGCGGGTGCCGTGGTGGATCTGCGTCGGCGGACTGCCCGGCCGGACCCGCTCGGTCAGCGAATACTCGATCAGTCTGCCCGCATCGAGGCCAACCTGCCGTTCCAGGCGGCGCTGCGCGTCCGGCGTGTGGACGCCCAGGTCGAGTCCCGCCGGGTTGAGGGCCACCACGGCCGCGACGCCGGGCTCCGGTGCCGCGCGGGACGGCGTCAGGGCCGCCAGCATCGCCAGGTGTGCGCCGGCCGAGCTGCCACCCGAGGCCAGCTGCGACGCTGCGAGCCCGCGCGACGCCGCCAACCGCCCGAACCGCGCGACCGCGCGCCGCACGTCGGCGAGGCAGTCGTCGATGCTTGTCGCGCCGTGACCGAGCAGCCGGTACGCGGCCGACACCGCGAGGATTCCCCGCGACGCCAGTGTCCGGCAGTGCGGCGCGAGCCCGTCGGGTGATCCGCCGCGCAGCGCGCCGCCATGGAACAGGACGACGCCAGCGCGCGGCGGTACGTCGTCGCCCGGCTCGAAGACCAACAGGGGCAGCTCAGTGCCGTCGGCGGCCCGGTACGAGGTCGAGGACGTACGACAGGTCCCCGGCATGACGGCATCCGATCATCGACCGCGTGCCCTAGGCGTCCGCGATGGCCTTCAGCGCCGTGTCGAGTGCCTGGTCGGCCGGAACGGGTACGTCGGGGACCACTCCGACGCCCTCCCAGTTGCTCCCGGTGACGCTGTTGATGGTCCGGGCGGTCGGAACGGTCACCAGGATGTGTTCGGTGACCGCGTGGCGGGCCGTCGGATGGGCCCCGCCCCGTGTCGTCTCACCGACGACGACGGCACGACCGTGTGCCTGGAGGGTGTACGCGACGTCCTCGCCCCCGGAGAACGTCGTCGCGCTGGTGAGCACGAAGACCGGGCGGTCCACGTAGCGCGGCGCGGGAAGGTGCGCGGCGGTCCAGAACTGGCGGGTGGCGCCGGTGGAACGCTCGTAGAAGTCGTTGAGGTGCACCTGGTCGTCGCGGAAGAAGTAGCTGCACCACATCGCGGCTCCCTCCGGCGCTCCGCCGGAGCACGCGCGCAGGTCCAGGATGAGCGCCGAGCTGAGCGCGACCAGTTGCATGGCGGCGCCGATCACGCTGGCCCCCTCGTCGGCGTACGCGATGCGCCGCACGTCGATGAGCCCGACCTTGCCGTCCACCTGCTCGACCCGGCGGATGCCCTGGTTCTCCGTCCGGAGCAGCGCGAGGAACGCCGCCTTGCCCCCGTCCTCGTCCGCTGGATCCAGCGACTGTGGCTGGTCCGACCACAGCAGCCGCAGATGCCTGTCCGGGCACGCCTGCTGAAGGTGGGCGGTCACCGTCTCGCAGAGCACCGGCCCGTCCAGGTCGTCGTACTCACCCGCTGCGAGACGACGCCGGATCGTGGCGTCGATGTCCGGGACCTTCGCCGGAAAGACGTACCCGGCCTCGATCCGGTCCAGGGCCCGTCCGATGATCTCTTCGTTTGACAGCACGGCGGGTCACGATAGACCGGACGAAGCCCCAGGGCCATCGAATATCGCGAGGCTCGGCACCGGAACGGCCGGGATGGGTCGGAGTCAGGCGCGCGGCAGGACGCCCACGAGCTGCGTGATGATCGCGATGCGCAGGGCTGTCTGCGGGTCGATGTGGTAGACCGCGAGCGTCGGCTCGGACTCGTAGACGGCGAGCAGGCTCGGCGGTGGCGTGCTGTAGGCGGAGAACGCGCCGGCCACGATGAGGACCTGAAGACAGAACAGGTCGGCGCGGTCGCCGACCTCGGGCAAATGCCGGCGGATGAGGTCGGCCATCGCCGTGAGGTTGGCCAGCGACGCTCGCTTGTGCCGGCGGGCCGCCTCGACCGAGACGTTGTGTTCGAGCACCCCGCCCTGCGCGCCGAAGAGATCACAGAGCACCGTCTCGGTGGCCAGCGACCGGCTGAGCACGTCGGCCACCTGCTCGGCCCGCTCCGACGCGGATGGTTTCGGCTCGACGCCCCGGGCCAACTCCTGGTCCAGCTTGGCCAGCCAGGTGGTCGTCCGGTCGTCGAGGAGGTCGAGCAGCACCGCCTCGCGGGATTCGAAATAGCGCAGCACCGCCGTCTTGGCCAGGCCGACCCGCCGGCTCAGCTCGTTGAGGGTCACGTCGGCCACCGGCATCTCGTCGAGCATCGCCGAGGTCGTCTCCAGGATCGCCTGGCGACGGACAGCGCGCTGCTCCTCGCTGCGCGCCCGCTGGAACGTCATGCGCCAACCCTAACTTAGGTACCGCCGGTCTCTTGACAGCGTACCGGCGGTACATTAACGTTTCGAGCATAACTTACCGGCGGTACCTTAGGAGCCCGAGATGAACTGGACCGAGCAGCAGATTCCGCGCCAGGACGGCCGGGTGGCCGTGGTCACCGGCGCCAACACCGGCCTGGGCTTCGAGACCGCCCGGCTCCTCGCCGAACGTGGGGCTTCGGTCGTGCTGGCCGTACGCGACACCGAGAAGGGCAAGCGCGCCGCCGCCCGGATGAACGGCGACGTCTCCGTACAGGAACTGGATCTGACCTCGCTGGAGTCGGTGCGCGCCGCCGCGGCCGGGCTGCGCGCCACCCACCCGCGGATCGACCTGCTCATCAACAACGCCGGCGTCATGTACACGCCGAAGCAGACCACCCGCGACGGCTTCGAGATGCAGTTCGGCACCAACCACCTGGGTCACTTCGCGTTCACCGGCCTGCTGCTCGACCTGCTACTGCCGGTGCCCGGCTCCCGGGTGGTCACGGTCAGCAGCGTCGGCCACCGGATCCGTGCCGCGATCCACTTCGACGACCTGCAGTGGGAACGGTCGTACGGCCGGGTCGCCGCGTACGGTCAGTCGAAGCTCGCCAACCTGATGTTCACCTACGAGTTGCAGCGCCGGCTCGCCCCACACGGCACCACCGTCGCGGTGGCCGCACACCCCGGTGTCTCCGACACCGAACTGGTCCGCAACTCCCCGGCGCTCGTCCGCGCGCCGATCACCCTGCTCGCCCCGGTGGTCACCCAGCCCGCTGCGGCAGGCGCGCTGCCCACCGTGCGCGCCGCGACCGACCCGTCCGTCCTCGGCGGGCAGTACTACGGCCCCGACGGCCTGGGCGAGACGCGCGGCCACCCGAAGCTGGTCACGTCCAGCCCCGAGTCCTACGACCTGACCGTGCAGCAGCGCCTGTGGGCCGTCTCGGAAGACCTCACCGGCGTGCGGTTCCCGGTTGGCCAGGCGGCCGCCGCGGCGTGACCGCGCCCACCAGGCAGGTGATCCGGTAGCGGCGGCGCCGCTACCGGACACCGTCGGCTACGGGTGGCGGCCCGGTTGTTTGAGTCCGCCACCAGCCCCGCCACCGTGCTGGAGGTCAGCGGGTCCCGCCGCTCAGCCCACGGCCGACCTGCCAGGAAGCGGCGGGCCAGGCCGTGACGAAGCCGGCGATCAGCCCGATCTGGCCGGCGAACCAGAACGTGGGGCTGTCGAGCCGCAGGGGTGACTCCGGGAAGACCATGTGGTGCGCCAGCGTCAGCCACACGAACAGCGCCGCCTCGAACGCGGTGATGGTCACCAGTTCCACCTTCACGACGGTCGCCAGCGCACGCCAGACCTCCGCGAGGCTGCGACGAGGGCCCTCGAAGAGCCGGAAGAGGACGGCGATCGTCACCGCCGCCAGATAGTCGCCCGCGTAGCCGATCCACAGCGCGCCCCGGGAGAGATCGAATCCGTACAGGGCGACCTCGGCGACGACGAAGCCGAGGGCGCAGTGCGCGCCACAACGGGACACCTGGGTCACGATGATGCCCCGGTGGGGTCGATCCGTCCGCGGCGACGGTGTGAGCGCCTCGGGCCGGCCCCAGTTCCAGTAGAGGCGGACGGCTGCCGGACCGACGTAGAGGACGGTCACCAGCCAGACGATCTCCATGACCCTGACCGGCTGACGGTGCCCGTAGAGGTACGTGTCGACGAGGACGACCGCGAAGCTGACGACACCGACCGCGAGTGAGACCCAGGAGAGCGTCGGGAGCCAGGTCGGCTGCATCCTCGCCCCCCTTTTCCACCCGACGCCCCGGCGCTTGGCGCGGCCGAACGTGGAGGGGGGTCAACTGATTGCCGACGGCAGCTCACAGTCTCCCAGCTCGCAGCCGCCCGCATCGGTGGATTGGGGCGTTCGTCGTGCGGGCCGCGCCCCCGGGCACGGGGACCCAGCTCCCTCTGCGCGGGGATCCGCCAGGCACGCCGGCAGCGCAGCGTGGGACCGGAGGAAACCCCCGCATCGATACGGAGTGACGATCGTGAACCAGAGCGCCGAAGCATCGAAGCTGCCGCCGTGGGCGCGCCGAGCCGGTCACGTGGCGTGGATCGCGCCCGTTCTGGGCTTCATCCCGCTGCACGTTCCCTGGATCCTCGGCATCCCGCTGTTCGCACACGCCGAACCGTTCGAGGAGTGGTACCACGGTCGCGGGCCCGGCGTCGGGGACCACCCCGTCGACGGGTTCCTGGGCCTGCCGGCCGGCGCGTTCTACCTGGGCCTGCTGTGCGTCCTCGCCGGGCTCGGGGGAGTGCTGGCGCTCGGCCTGATCAGCGACTGGGGGCGGACGTTTCCCCGGTGGGTGCCGTGGCTTCGCGGCCACCGGGTGCCGCCGTGGGTGCCGCTCACGCCGACGGTGCTGGGGTCCGCCCTGATGATCGGCTATGCGGCGACCCTGCCCTGGCAGTTCGCCACTGACCTCTCCGAATCCAGCGCGCAGGACATCTTCACCCCGACGGGTGTCCTGATCGGCCTTCCGCTGCTCCTGGCCTGGGCGATCGCGTTGCCGTTGGCCGGGTGGTCCTACTACCGGCGGACGCGGGCGCCGCGCTGACGGTGCGGGCCGCTAGCTGGCGAAGTCGACGGCGGCGAGCGTGGCGGAGCGGTGCGTGGCGAGGCGTTCGGCCTGCGCGGTGATGGCGTCGCGCGTGCCGGCGGACAGTTTGCGCCAGGGCTGGACCGCCACCGTGAACGACCTGCCGGACTTGCGGGGCCGCCAGGTGCCGACGATCTCGCCGTCGACCAGCACCGCGCCCGGGCGGCCCAGCACCGGCCACAACTCCTTCGCGTGGGCGGCGTCGGGCGCGAGTGTCGTCCGGTCCTTCGCCTGTAGGAACAGGTCGAACGGGCCGAGCAGGCGGGTCACGCTCACCTCGGCCGACGTCAGCGCCGCCTCGTCGGCGGCCAGCAGCGAGCGCGATTCGCCGTCGACCGTCACGTCGACCACGTCGTCGGGCCAGCGTGCCTTCACATCCTTGACCGGCGCGTCGAGATAGTCGGCGACCTGCTTCGCAGTAGCGGGGCCGAGCAGCCGAAGGTACGCGCGGACGATGTCGAACCGGTCGCCCGGTGCGGACGCCCGGCGGAAGCCGGTGATGCGCCGCAGGACCGGAGGTGAGGTGTCGAGCTGCAACTCCAGACCGGCCCGCGCGGCGGCCAGCCGGAAGGGCATCTCGTACAGGTGGGTGGCGTCGCACGGCCGGCAGAACCGCAGGTACGGCTCGGGCAGCATGGTCGCCAGGCGGCCGGAGACGTCGCCCTTGACCGTTGGCGCGGTGACGATCGCCCGCATGCTGGCGGCCACCTCGTCGAGGGCGGCGAGGTTGCCGATGCCGGCGGCCCTCAACGGCTTCGAGGCGTCGTAGATGCGCTTGCCCGCGTCGGCGTCGGAGAACGGCTCGACCGCGGCCACCACCTGCCCGACGTCGGCCCGGCGATAGAGGTGCGGAGCACCCCGTACGGTCCACAACAGGACCACGTCGGCGTCGGACAGCGCGGTCACGTCGACGCCACGCACCGCCAGGGCCCAGCGGGCGCCGTCCGGCCCGGTGTTCTGCACGCCGATGTCCAGGACGGCGGTGTCGGCCAGCGAGCCCTCGTCCCGGTCCAGCTGCTGCGCCCGCACGCGGTAGGCCATCACCTGACGCCGGTCAACCATGAACGCACCCTAGCCGCGAGCGGTCGGTCAGCGGCGACCATCGGGCGGTCGAGGCGGAGAAACTAGAGTTGGTGGGGTGCGGATCCGGATCGAGGGCAGTGACCTGCCGGGCCGGCGCGCGGGCGCGGAGGCCGACGCGCTGCGGCTCGGCAACGTACACGTCGGCATCCAGCGCAGAACCGAGGTGATCGATCGCGTACGGGTCGACGCGGCACGGGTGGTCTGGAACGTAGCGGTGTCCAGCCGGGAGATCGACGGGGTGCTGGACGTCGGCGGGCCGTTCGTGCATGGACGACCCGGAGGGCGTTTTCTCTACCTGAGCTGGGGCGCGGTGATCGATGACGGGTTCGTGATGTTCCGGCGAGCCAAGCTGATGTTCACCGACATCCCGACCACCCTGCTGCGCGCCGCGCACGAGAGCGGGGGGTTGCTGGTGAGCAGACTGGGGCTGACGGACGCGGCCGGCGGGCCGGTCTGCGCTCGGGTCCGCCCACCCGCCGTCACCTGGACGCTGGAGTAGCCCCGGCCGCCCGTACCGGACGGGCGACCGGGAAACACGTCGTCAGGCCACCAGGGAGACCCGTCCGTTGTCCAGGTCGTAGCGCGCGCCGACGACCCGCAGCGCGCCCTGACGCACCTTCTCGGCGATGATCGGGCTGCGCGCCGACAGTGCCCGAACCTGGGCGGCGATGTTGGCGCGGACGGCGTTCTCCACCGGGTCGCCGGGCTGGCTCAGCACCGGCTCGACCACCGGGCGGAGGCTGTCGACGATGGTGCCGATGTGTCCGGGAGCGGTGCCGCCGGTGTGGATGGCGTCGATGGTGGCCGTGATCGCGCCGCAGCGTTCGTGCCCGAGGACGACGATCAGCAGGCTGCCGAACTCCTCCACGGCGAACTCGACGCTGCCCAGCAGCAGGTCGTCGACGATGTTGCCGGCCACCCGGTTGTCGAACAGGTCACCGAGCCCCTGGTCGAACAGCACCTCGGGCGCGACCCGGGAGTCGGCGCAGCCGACCGTGATGGTGAACGGGTGCTGGCCGGCGGCGAGGCGGTGCAGGTCGTCGATGCCCTGGTGCGGGTGCCGACCGTGTCCGCTGGTGAATCGGTGGTTGCCGGCGAGCAGCCGACGCAGCGCCTCGGCCGGCGTGGCAACGGTGTCGTCGGCCGGCGGCGCGGCGGCGGCGCTCGCCCCGGACGGACCGGCGACGGCCGCGCCGAGCGCGACGGCCGTCGCGCCGCCGGCGGCCAGCAGGGAACGGCGAGACAGAGGGGTACGAGGCACAGTGATCTCCCGAGGGTGAGGCGGTTGCCTTCTTCCTACCAGGCGATCATCCACAGTGGTGCGCCGATTCCCCGCCGACGCCCGGCCACCCGGTCGCGCGCGGCGGCCGGGGGACCGGGGTCGGTGTGTGTCAGCGGTGCTCGCTGTCCAGGGCGGCGACCTCGCGTACGGCCTGGGCGGCGGCCGCGAAGTCCTTCTTCAGGATCGCGCCGTGGTTGCTGGCGACCTTCGCGTGGATTCGGATGTTCGGGTTGCGCGCGGTCACCGCGTCGAGGCTGGCGCGGATGCGTTCCTGCTCGTCTCCCTTGCTGCCGAGGGACGTTCCCGAGGCGACCACGTACCGCACCGGAACGGTGATGCCGTCCAGCACCGGACCCAGTTCGCGTTCCCGGGAGAGCCGGCCCAGCTCGATGTTGCTCTCCGCCTGCTGGGCGGCGCTCATGCGCGGGGTCAGGCCGGTCGGCCGCAGCAGCGGCGTGAACCAGCCCATCCGCCGGAACAGCTTACGGATCCGCTGCTCCATGGCGTCGTCGAGCCAGTCGTGCGGGAACGCTCCGTCGACCAGCACCGCGCCGATCGTGCGGTCCGGGTTGCGGTGGGCCCAGTGGGCGCCGACGACGGCCCCGTACGACCAGCCGACGACCACCGCCCGCTGGACGCCCCGGGCGGCGAGAACGGCGTCGACGTCCCGGACGGCCGCGGCGAAGGAGTAGTCCGCCGAGCGTCCCGACTTTCTGCCGCGGGCCCGCTCGTCGTAGGTGATGTGCCGCCATCGGGTGCCCAGGTCGGTGATGACGTTCCGCCAGTACCCCTGGGTGGCGAACTGGCCGTTGAGGAAGACCACCGGGACGCCCGTGCCGCCGGTGTCGGTGACGGCCAGGGCGGTGTCGTCGACCGGCACCATGCCGGTCCACGGCGAAGGGGTCGAGGAGGGGGTGTTCGTCGTCATTGTCGTACTCCTTTAAGGGGTTGGGTTGTCAGAGGCTGCGGGCGGTGATGTCGCCCGACGAGGTGGTGGCGTGGATGTCGAGGTCGGCGCTGCCGTGGTTGACCAGGGCGTTGCTGATGCGCCCGTGGCCGGTGCCGGCGTCCAGGGCGGCCGAGACGCCGCTGGCGGCGGCGACCGAGATGTCGCCGGACTGGGTACGCAGCACGAGCCGGCCTCGCGTTGCCTGCGCGACGCGGATGTCGCCCCGCGTGGTGCTGATCTCGGCGGGTCCGTTGAGCCGACCGACCTCGACGGTGCCGTCGACGGCGGTGAGGCGCATGCTGGCCGCCTCGTCGACCTTGATGTGGCGGTACGCGCCGTCCACGGTGACGTCACCGAGGCGTCCGACGCCGCGCAGCTCGGCGCTGGCGGCCCGGACCTCGACGCGGGAGTCGGCGGGCAGTTGGATGGTGACCTCCACCGAGCCGGTGGGGCCCAGGAGCTGGTTGTCGGGGGACGCGGTCGTGACCCGCAGGACGCCGTCGGCGTACGCGATGGTGGTCTGCTCGGCGGCCCGGGTGTCGCGGCCGCGGCCGGCGTCGGCGGGCCGGACCTCGACGGTGGTGTCCGCGCGGTCGGCGGCGATGAGTTGGACGCGCCCGGCGGGGATGTCCAGGACGGCGGCGATGGGGGCGGGGGTGGCGAAGCTCTGCACGGCGTTCTCCGATGCTCTCTCCGGTGTTTCTGACATTGGAAACGCTACGTTGCTTTCCAGTTTGCGGCAACAGCCATGTTGCGTAGATAGGCAGTAACAGCAGCTAAGAGCGTTGTAAACGTTGCAACCGATCTGTCGCTAAAGCAACGCCCGGCGTTGCCGCCATTGCAATCAACTGGTGGTGAACGCTATGGTGGCAATGCCGTTGAGGACGACCACCGAGGAGATCACCGTGCCGGGAGGCAGACTCACCCAGCAGGACCGTCAGCAGATCGCGTCCGGGCTGGCCGACAGCCTCCCGTACGCCGAGATCGCCCGACGCCTCGACCGTCCGACCTCGACCGTCACCCGCGAGGTGCTGCGCAACGGCGGCCCGAACGCCTACCGGGCCGACCTCGCCCACCGCGCCACCGAACGCCGCGCCCGCCGCCGCGTGCCGTCCGCCACCCGGACCGCCGAGGCGATCCCGCAGCCGCACGGCCGCGATGCCGAGGCCGTCGCCGGGTACGAGGAGGTGTTCACCACCGTCCTCATGGCGACGGGTCTGAACAAGATGGGGGCCCGGGTACTGACCTGCCTGTTCACCACCGACACAGGCAGCCTCACCGCGGCGGAGCTGGCCCAGCGTCTGCACGTCAGCCCGGCGTCCATCTCCAAGGCCATCAGCTTCCTGGAGAGTCAGAGTCTCGTACGCCGCGAGCGCGACGAGCGCCGCCGCGACCGCTACGTCATCGACACCGAACTCTTCTACCAGGCGACGATGGCCAGCGCCCGCGCCAACGACCAACTCATCGCGACAGCACGTGAGGGCGTCGCCGTCCTCGGCCCCGGCACCCCGGCCGCCGCCCGCCTGGAGAACATCGCCCGCTTCCTCGACTTCATCAGCGAGAGCATCACGCGCGCCGCCGAACAGGCCCGTGCCGTCCTGCACACGCGCTAGTTCCGGTCCGGGCGGTGCCGGGCGTACGCGTCGACGCGCCCCCAGCGTCCGGGAATGTCCAGCAGCGCGATCCGGTCGAAGGCGGACGGCAGCGCGGGATTCACGGCCAGGTGTTCCTCGTGCGGGTCGAGGCCGAGCATAGTGCGCAGCAGCAGCATCGGCGCACCGCTGGACCACGCCTGCGGGCTGCCGGCGGTGGGATACCGGACCGGGTACCGGGTGGTGCTGCGGTCGAAGCCTCCGAACGCCTCGGGCAGCCGCCCCTGGAAGTAGGTCGCGGCCGACAGGATGCCCTCGGCGATGCGGCCCGCCTCGCTCAGGAACCCGTAACGACGCAGGCCCCACGCGATGAACGAGTTGTCGAACGGCCAGACGGTGCCGTTGTGGTAGCCGAGCGGGTTGTAGCGGCTCTGCCCGGAGGCGAAGGTCCGCACGCCCCAGCCGGAGAAGAGCGCCGGACCCATCAGGTGCTCGACGACCCGCGCGGCCCGGTCGGGGGCCACGATGCCACTCCACAGCAGGTGGCCGATGTTCGAGGAGAGGCTGTCCACGGGAGTGCCGTCGTGGTCGAGCGCGAGGGCGTAGTAGCCGCGGTCCTCGAGCCAGAAGTCCCGGTTGAAGCGTTCGTACAGCGCCGCCGCCTCGCGCTCCAGGCGCTCGGCGTACTCGCGGTCGCCCCAGAACGTACGCGCGAGTCGAGCCCCGCGAAGCTTGGCGTCGTAGGCGTACCCCTGGACCTCACACGTCGCCCGCGGGAACCCGGGCAACCGGCCGTCGGCGTAGGAGATGCTGTCCCAGGAGTCCTTCCAGCACTGGTTGTCCAG
Organism: Micromonospora sp. CA-246542; assembly: GCF_050942905.1. NCBI lineage: Bacteria > Bacillati > Actinomycetota > Actinomycetes > Micromonosporales > Micromonosporaceae > Micromonospora > Micromonospora sp. CA-246542. The sequence continues at coordinate 3,204,387 of NZ_CP192040.1, forward strand.
GCCGGTGGCCCGGTTGCGCCGCTGGTACCAGACGTAGCCGGTCGACGTCAGGTCCGCGTACTCGTCGATCCAGGTCAGGGCCGCGCGCGCCTCCTGCTCCAACTCCATCACCAACGCGGTGTCGCCGCTCCACCTCTCGTACTCGTCGAGCAGCACCACGAACAGGGGCGACGCGTCGACGGTGCCGTAGTAGGGGGAGTGCGGCTGCTCCTCGAACGCGGCCGACTCCCCGTAGCGCAGCTCGTGCAGGATCCGTCCGGGATCCTCCTCCAGCACGTCGTCGGTCCGGGCGCCCTGGAGCGAGGCGAGGATCCGCAGTGTCGGCGGGGCCAGCGACGGCGTGACGGGCAGGGTCTGTAGGCAGGTCAGCAGGCTGTCGCGGCCGAACAGGGTCATGAACCAGGGGAGCCCGGCCGCGGGTACGGCAGCTCCACCGAGCGACAGCGGCGCGAAGCGCAGCGCCGCGAGGTCCACCAGGCTGCGATGGTAGACCTGTTGGAGGGTGGCGCTCTCGGTGTCCAACGTCGGCGCCTGCGCCACCCACTCGCGCACGCTGTCCGGCAGTGTCGACTCGTCCGGGCGGAGAGCGCGCAGGGCGGCGCGCAGGTCGACGCCGTCCGGTCGCAGCGCCCGCATGACCACCCGCAACCGGGTGTCCCACTGCTCCCCGGGCGGCAGCCGCACCGCGTACCGCAGACCGCGCGCGTCGATGGTGGCCGACTCGCTCGTCGACACGACGACCTCACGCCGGTACGTCCCGCGTCGATAACCGACCCGCAACTCGTTCGGCTCGACGTCGGTGTAGTAGCTGCCCGCCTTGTCCTGGATGTCGAACTTGATCTCGAAGATGTCGGCGAAGTCGGCCTCGACCTCCAGTCGCACGTCGAGGTCCACCACTCCCTGGCCGTAGTTGAAGATCGTCAGCGTCTCGGTCAGGTCCGGGCCGATGCGTCGCCGCCGGATCGCGGACACGTCCGCCTCCACGTAGTCGACGGCCCCGCCCGGCACCACGAAGAACGTGACCTCGTAGTACTGGCTGTCGTCCACCGACAGGGCGGCCAACCGCTCGCCGTTGACGGTGAGCACCCAGCGGGACAGGTAGCGCGTGTCGTTGGCGAACAGCCCCACCGGCGTTGCGGGCGACGACTCCACGTCTCCACTGGCGTCCGACACGATGAAGGTGTTGCCGTCGATGCACGACACCGTGCCCGGGATGTCCCTCACGGCGCGCTGGTCGCCGTCGGCTGGTCGGCTCCCGCGCCACCATCGGCCCCCCGGGGAAACAGTCGCCCGATGCGCAACGCCAGGGCGAGGTCGCCGTCGACCAGGATCTCGCCGCGCTCGATCGCCGCCAGCCCGTTCACCTCGCCGCGCGCCATCGACTCCGCCACCTGTGCCGGCACCCTGATGACGGTGTCGGCCGGGTCTCCGCTCTGCGACACCTGTAGCTTGCCGTGGTCGATGACCAGGAGCCACTGCTCCAGGGCGTCCCCGTCGGCGATGTCGAAGCGCACGCTCCCGCACACCTTGCTGAACCGCGGATCCCGACACGCGGCCGCCAGCCGCTCGAAGAAGTCGCTGGTCGCCGTCGTCATCCCACCTCCCGGCCCGAGAAAGAGCGGACGACGGCTACCCGCTGCGGCCCGTTGCTAACGCCCGACCGACGGAAATGAGCTGTCGGCGTGGCAGGCGCACCGCTCAGAATGTCCGCCGTGGCGAAGGAACAGGTGCTGGCGAGGGTGGCGGCGGATCTGGAGCGCGGGCACGTGCACCCGGCGATGCAACGCCTGGCGAGCCTGACCGCCGCGTACCCCGACGACCTGGAGGTGCGGGCGCGGCGTGCCGCGCTCTACCGGCAGGTGGGCAACGTGGCCGAGGCGGGGCGGTGGGGCTTCCTCGGCGAGGACGCCGACGCGCGGGAGGTCGCCGCGTTCGAGCGGGCCTACGGGAACGCCTGGCGGCGTCTGCGGGCGTTGCGGGTGACCGCCGACCCCAGCGCCAGACTCGGGCCGGTGGCGGGCGCGCGCTTCGCGCGACTGCTGGAGCAGGCCGGCCGGTACGGGCCCGTCACCTGGACCGATGACGGGCCACGTCCCGAGGAGCCGAGTTCGTGGCGGGAGGGGTTGGGCTGCCTGGTGGCGGCGGTGATCGGCGTGGTGCTGGTGGCGCTGTGCGTGGTCGGCCTGGTCACCGTGCTCCGGTGGGTGTTCTAGCCGAGGTCGAAGTCGACCACGACCGGCGTGTGCCGGACCCGCAGGGGAGTCGCGGTGTCGAAGCTGGCCGCGTCGCGGTGCCACACCGGCTGGGTGTACGCGCAGTCGCAGCGCAGCCGCACCCGTTGCCCGGGGAGCAGCCGCAGGGCGTAGCCGTCGCCCACGTCCGCCACGCCGGCCAGGTCCCCGGTCGCCGCGTCGAAGGCGAGCACCTGGGCGTAGGTGAGCAGCTCGTCGACGCGTACCGCCCCGCCGACCGGGGTGCCGGCGGGTAGCGCCTGGTCGAGGGTCGCCGTCCGCGCGGCGCGGACCCGTACTCCTCGCGCCTGCGCCCGGCTGCCCACCCCGCCGGACCAGACGCTGGCGTACCCGCCCGCCGCGAACTGCACCGGCCACTCGTACGGCCCGAGGCCCGTGATCGTGTAGCGGCCATTCTCATCGGTCGTGGGCCCGTGGTCGCCGTACTTGGGGTCCGGCACGTACGGCACCACCATCACCAGCGCTCGCGGGACCGGGGCACCGGTCGCCGCGTCGGTCACCACTCCGACGACCGTGCCGGGCGGATCGAGCCGGATGTCCGGCGCGCTGGTCACCGCGCCGGCCCGGACCCGGATGACATATGCGCGCTCGCGCTCGCCGGTGCCGCCGTGCCGGCCGACCCACTGCCAGCCGTGCCGGGTCGTGTCGTAGGGCCGCACGAGCAACCGGTAGTCCCCGGGGGCGACGTCACCGGTCACCAGGCTGCCCTGCTCGTCGGCGCAGCCGCCGTACCGGCCGAGCTGGTCCTCTCCGAGGGTGACTGCCGCGAGCGCCGCGGCGTCGACGGGCACGAGCGCGGCGCAGGCGCGGGGGACCGGCACGCCGGTGGCCGCGTCGCGCACGACGGCGCGGACGCCGCCGGGCGCGGGCGCGGACTCGGCGGTACGCGCCAGAGCCGGCGCGGCGGCCTCCGCGACGAGCAACGCGACGGTGATGGCGGTGGTCAGTCTGCGCAGGAGGGTAGGGCTCACAGGCGTGCTCCTCGCGGCGACGGAACGGGGGTGAGCCGACCGTAACGGCCTGCGGTTGATCCAAATCGGTCAATGTCGTGATGCTGACTGAAGGTGCCGGGCGCGCGGCGGATGCCGCCTTCTGCCCGAACCAGGCGCACAGTCCACAAATACCGCATAGCGTCACCGGAGCGGATACCGCTGCCCGCCGGACCGGCGGCGACGCCTACCGGAAGGGACCGGACATGAGCCGTGTCGAGACCGTGCTCCTGCCGGAGCTGGAGGGACCGGTGTCGCCGACCCTGCCGCGGGCTCTGGGCCTGCTGAGCCTGGCCCTGGGCATGAGCGCGCTGGCCGCGCCCCGACCGCTCGCGCGACTGACCGGGGTGGACGACTCCCCGGCGGCGCCGGCCGTCATCGGGGCCGTCGGCGCCCGCGAACTGGCGCACGCCGTCGGTCTGCTCGCCGGCCGCCGCCCGGTCGGCTGGGCGTGGACCCGGGTCGCTGGTGACGCCCTCGACCTGGCCCTGCTGGGCCGGGCCATGGCCGACCGGCGGGGTGAGCGACGCCGTCGCCTGGCCCTGACCACGGCCACGATCGCCGGCATCACCGCCCTGGACGTCGCCATCGCGATCGCCGCCGGGCGTGCCCGCCGGGCCCGGGCGCGGATGATCCGGATGGAGATCGCGGTGACGGTCAACCGGTCGCCCGCCGAGGCGTACCGGTTCTGGCGTGACATGGAGAACCTGCCCCGGTTCATGGCGCACCTGGAGTCGGTACGCGCCGACGACCTGCGTCTCTCGCACTGGGTCGCCCGTGGACCGGCCGGCCGCCGCGTCGAGTGGGACGCCGAGATCATCGACGATCAGCCGAACAGGTCGATCACCTGGCGGTCGCTGCCCGGCAGCCGGGTGGCGAACGCCGGTCGGGTCGCGTTCGTGCCCGCTCCGGGCGACCGCGGCACCGAGGTCCGGGTGCAACTGCGCTACGCGCCACCGGCGGGCGCGCTCGGCCGGGCCGTGGCGAAGCTCTTCGGCGAGGAGCCCGAGCAGCAGGTCCGCGACGACCTGCGCCGGTTCAAGCAGGTGCTGGAGGCCGGCGAGGTGGTCCGCTCCGAGGGCAGCCCGAACGGCATCTCCGTACGCCAGCAGGCCATGCAGCGGCCCGCGCAGCCGCTCCCGGCGTCCCGTCGCTGACCACCGGATCCGAAGGGACCGCGACATGAAGGCCACCGCCTGGATGGGCACCGACACCGTCAAGGTGATCGACGTGCCCGATCCGACGATCATGAACGCCCGGGACGCCATCGTGCGGGTCAGCACCACCGCGATCTGCGGCTCCGACCTGCACCTCTACCACGGCTACATCCCCGCGATGCGCAAGGGCGACATCCTCGGCCACGAGTTCATGGGCGAGGTGGTGGAGGTCGGGCCGCAGGTCCGCAACCTCAAGCCCGGCGACCGGGTGGTGGTGCCGTTCCCGATCGCCTGCGGGCACTGCTCCTCCTGTCAGCGCGGCCTCTACTCGGTGTGCGAGAACTCCAACCCCAACGCCGGCATCGCCGAGAAGGTCATGGGCCACTCGCCGGCCGGCATCTTCGGCTACTCCCACCTGCTCGGCGGGTACGCGGGCGGCCAGGCCGAGTACGCGCGGGTGCCGTTCGCCGATGTCGGCCCGCTCAAGGTGCCCGACGAGATCCCCGACGACCAGGCCGTCCTGCTCGCCGACGTCTTCCCGACCGGCTACATGGGCGCCGAGATGTGCGACATCAAACCCGGGCAGGTCATCGCGATCTGGGGCGCGGGACCGGTGGGGCTGCTCGCGGCGGCCAGCGCCCGGCTGCTCGGCGCGGAGCGGGTGATCGTCATCGACCGTTTCCCGTACCGGCTGCGGCTCGCCGCCGAGCACGCCGACGCCGAGACGATCAACTACGAGGACGTCGACGTACTGGACACCCTCAACGAGATGACCGCCGGTCGGGGGCCCGACGCGTGCATCGACGCGGTCGGTCTGGAGGGCCACCACGGCAACTCCGCCAGGTACGCGTACGACCGGGCCAAACAGGCCACCCGGACCGAGACGGAACGGCCGTTCGCGTTGCGGGAGGCGATCCTGGCGTGCCGATCCGGGGGAGTGGTGTCGGTCGTCGGCGCGTACGGCGGCTTCGTCGACAAGTTCCCGATGGGCGCGTTCATGAACCGGTCACTGATCATGCGGACCGGCCAGTGTCATGTGCAGCGCTACACCCGCCCCCTGCTGGAACGCATCCAACGCGGCGAGATCGACCCGAGCTTCATCGTCAGCCACCGCATGCCGCTGCGCGACGCCCCCAAGGGCTACAAGATCTTCCAGAAGAAGCAGGACGACTGCACCAAGGTGCTCCTCAAGGTCTGACCGCCCCCACCCCCCTCGCGCCGATCTTGCACTTTCTGTGGCGACACAAGGGGCATACCGCCCCATGTCGACAACCGAAACCGCAAGATCGGCGCGAGGGGGGTGGCGCGTTTGTGGTCCGTGGGCTCGGGAACGCCGTCCGTTCCGGAGACGGGAGGGAGCGGGTCATGGAGTACGAGCAGATGATCGCGACCGTACGACAGCGCGGAGGGCTCGGGGAGAACGAGGCCGTGCGCTCGGTGCAGGCCGTCCTGTCGGTGCTCGGCGAACGGCTCGCCGGACAGGAGGCCGACAACCTGGCGGCACAGCTGCCCGATCGGCTGAACGATTCTGTCACCCGAAACCCGCAGGGACGCCGGTGGGACGTCGAGGAGTTCCTGAAGAAGGTCGGCGACCGTGAGCAGGTGTCGAACGGGGACCAGGTGCGTCAACACGCCCAGGTGGTGCTGAACACCGTCGCCGAGGCGCTCGACGACGACGACCGGCACGACCTGCTGGCGCAGTTGCCCGGCGGCATCACCGACCTCTTCGGTGTCCCCACCCCACGCGGCTGAGGGCGGTCACGCTCTCAACGGGCGCGGACCCCGGCCTCCACGGTCAGGGTCCCCGCCTCGGCGTCGATCGTGGCCCGTGCGCCGAGTGGGACGGTGAGCTGCCCGGGGCCGTGCCCCAGGCGGAGCCCGCCCAGGACGGGCACGCCCAGGTCGTACAGGCGGTCCTTGAGCACCGCAGCCGCGTCCCACTCGCCAGCGCCGCCAACGCTGTTGGTGATCTGACCGATGACCACCCCGGCAACCCGGGACAGCACGCCCACCCGGCGCAGCTCGGTCACCATCCGGTCGATGCGGTACGGAGCCTCGTCCACGTCCTCGAAGAACAGGATCGCGTCGTCGAACCGCGGAGCGTCCGCCGCGCCGAGCGACGTGGAGAGCATCGTCAGGGTCCCGCCGAGCAGCGGGCCCGACGCGAGCCCCGGAACCACCACCGGGGCGGCCGTCTCGGCCGGGTCCCTGGTGACCGTGACGGGCGCGGTGGTCATCACCGCGCTCCGCAACGCCTCTGCCGACTCGGGGCCGGTGCGGCTGTCGCTCCAATTGACCATCGGCCCGTAGAAGGTGACCAGCCCGGTCTCCCGCCAGAGCCGGCCATGGATGCTGGTGATGTCGCTGAAGCCCACGACCACCCGGGGGTCGCGGCGCAGGCCGGACACGTCGATCTCGTCGACGATCCGCTGCGTGCCGTAACCGCCACGGGCGGCGAAGACGGCGCGTACGCCGGGGTCGTTGAGCGCGGCGTTCAGGTCCGCCAGTCGCTGCGCGTCGGTGCCGGCCAGGTAGCCGTACTTCGCGTAGACATGCTCGCCCAGCTCCACCTCCAGACCCCAGCTCCGCAGGATCTCGATGCCGCGCGCCATGTTCGTCGGGTTGGGAGTGCCTCCGGGAGAGACGACCCGGACCCGGTCCCCGGGCGCCAGCGCCGGCGCCCGCAGCGCCGGCCGCGCCTTCGGCTCGGGCGCGCTGTGCGCGGATGCGGCGTCGGCATGGCCGGCGAGCACCACTGTGCCGGCGGCCGCCGTTCCCATGCCCAGCATGCGACGACGCGACAGGGCCAGCCGAGCGGATGTGCGGGTCGGGACGGGATCCGCGCCGGAACCGGCCACAGTTGCCTCCATCGTCATCGACGTGCGACGTCCGAGCCGCTACAGCCTATGACGATGGTCGATGTAATGGGGGGTCCACAAAGGACCGGCGATCGTCAGGGAATCGGCCACTCGTGTACCGGCCGGTTGCTGTGCATCAGCTCCACGTAGTGCCGCACCACCTCGCGCAGCGCCTCCGGCCGGTCCAGGTGATCGGCGGACTCCAACCGGTGCAGCGTCGCCACCTGCCAGGTCGCGCCGTTGCGGTTGGTCAGGCAGCGCTGCTCGATGACGCCCAGCAGGCGGTCCCGCTCGGTCGGGTCGAGGCCCCACCGGTCCAGGCCGTGGTGCGCCATCGGCAGCAGCCGACGCAGCACCAGTTCGGTGACCGGCAGGTAGCCGAGGCCGGGCCAGAAGACCTGCGCGTCGATGCCGTGCCGGGCACAACTGGTGAAGTTCTCCTCGGCGGCGCTGAACGACATCTGTGACCACAGGGGCCGGTCCGACTCGGCCAGGGCGCGAACCAGTCCGAAGTAGAACGCGCCGTTGGCGATGGTGTCCAGCACGGTCGGCCCGGCCGGCAGCACCCGGTTCTCCACGCGCAGGTGCGGCCGGCCGCGCGACACGTCGTACACCGGACGGTTCCAGCGGTAGATCGTGCCGTTGTGCAGCCGCAGTTCGGCGAGGTTCGGCACCTCGCCGGCCGCCAGGGTCTGCGCCGGGTCCTGCGGGTCGCACACCGGCAGCAGCGCCGGGAAGTAGCGGACGTTCTCCTCGAACAGGTCGAAGACGCTGGTGATCCATCGTTCGCCGAACCAGACTCTGGGGCGTACCCCCTGGGCTTTTATCTCTTCCGGCCGGGTGTCGGTGGCCTGCTGGAACAGCGGGATGCGGGTCTCGCGCCACAGCTCCCGACCGAACAGCAGCGGCGCGTTCGCCCCGAGGGCCACCTGGATGCCGGCGACCACCTGGGCGGCATTCCAGTAGTCGGCGAACTGCGCCGGGCTGACCTGGAGGTGGAACTGGGTGCTGGTGCAGGCCGCCTCCGGGGTGATCGTGTCGGCGGTGACCGCCAGGCGCTCCACCCCGGAGATGGCGATCGGCAGGTCCTCGCCCCGCGCCGCGAAGATCTGCTCGTTGAGCAGCTTGTAGCGCGGGTTGGCCGACAGCGTCTCGGCGGTGAGGTGCTCGGGGCGCAACGTCGGCAGGATGCCGATCATGACCATGTGCGCGCCGACCGTGCGGGCCTTCTCCTCGGCGGCGTTGAGGCTGGCCCGCACGTGCTCCTCGAAGTCGAGGGTTCCGGTGCCGGTCAGCCGGCGTGGCGGCACGTTGATCTCGATGTTGAACTGGCCCAGCTCGGTCTGGAAGCTCGGATCCTCGATGGCCGCCAACACGTCGGCGTTGCGCATGGCCGGATTCGACGCCTCGTCCACGAGGTTCAGCTCGATCTCCAGCCCCGTCATCGGCCGGTCGATGTCGAACCGCGACTCCCGCAGCATCTCGGCGAAGACATCCAGGCAGTTCCGCACCTTTTCCCGGTAGCGGGCCCGATCCTCCCGACTGAAGGTCCGTACGCCGACATCCTCGCCCATGGTCACCGCCCTGTCACCGCTGGTTCCCCCTAACCTCGCACGCGGCCGTGCGGGCGGGGAAGACCCGAGGGTTCTTTCCTACCCAGTGGCAAGCCCCGTGACCCCTGTCGCACGCTCTGTGGTCGGCGAGGGCGCGAACGGCCGGCGCCGCTAGGATTGCCGGATGCGCGAGAAGGTGACCCGGCTGTTCGTCGCGGCGGCGATCGCCGAGGCCTGCTCCTGGCTGGCCCTGCTGGCCGGGATGGCCGTCAAGTACGGTCCGCCCGACAATGAGCTGGGCGTCAAGGTCTTCGGTCCGATCCACGGCGGCCTGTTCATCGCGTACGGGTTGCTGGTGCTCGCGGTGGCGCGGCTGCGCCGCTGGAGCCTGCCGGTGACCCTCGTGGCGCTGGCGTGCGCCGTGCCGCCGTTCGCCACCGTGATCTTCGAACGCTGGGCCCGCCGCAGGGGAATCCTCGGCGTCGACCCCCGCCCGGCCCGCGAGCCCGCGCCCGTCGGCTGAGCGCTCAGGCGGTCAGGAAGTCGCTCAGCACGGCGGCCAGCGCCTCCGGCGCCTCCTCGGCCATGTGGTGACCCGAGTCGATCGACGCCGCCCGTACGTCGTCCGCCCACTCCCGCCAGACCGCCGCCGGGTCGCCGTGCAACTCCACCATGTCGTCGCGCTCGGACCAGACGAACAGCACCGGGCAGCCGATCCTCCGCCCGGCCGCCCGGTCCGCGTCGTCGGCGGCGCGGTCCGGCCCCAGACCCGCCCGGTAGTCCTCGCACATCGCGTGCACCGTCGCCGGGTCGTGGATGGCCCGGTGGTAATCCGCGTACGCCTCCTCGCCCATCTCGGCGGGGGAGCCGCCGTACCAGGCGTCCGGGTCGGCGTTGATCACCCGCTCCGCCGGCCTGTCGGTCTGACCCAGGAAGAACCAGTGCCACCAGCGGGCGGCGAACCGGGCGTCGCAGGTGGCCAGCGCCGCCCCGATCGGCACCCCGTCGAGCACGCCGAGACGACTGACCCGCTCCGGGTGGTCCAGGGCGGTACGCATAGCCGCGTACGACCCGCGGTCATGGCCGACCACGGCGGCGCGCTCGTGGCCGAGCGCGTCGAGCAGCGCGACCACGTCGCGGGCCATCGCCCGCTTGGCGTACGCGGCGTGGTCGGGCGTCTCCGCCGGCTTCGTTGAACCGCCGTACCCCCGCAGGTCCGGGCAGATCACCGTGTGCCGCTCGGCGAGCAGTGGCGCCACCCGGTGCCACGTCGCATGGGTACGGGGATGACCGTGCAGCAGCACCACGGGCGAGCCGGAGCCGCCGTGGCGCACCCGCAGGCGCACCGGGCCGACGTCGATCTCGTCGAGGGCGAATCCGGGAAACATGGCGTGCCGGTGCCCGCCGGAACGGGCCCGGAAACGCGCGCCGGCCGTTCAGGTCAGCGCGGAGCAGGCCACCACGCCGGCGAGCAGCAGCGCGCCCAGGGTCGCCTGCAACAGCAGTGGCGGGCCGAGATGCGACCAGAGCGTCGCGGTGCGCGGGGTGAGCAGCTGCCCGGTGGTCAGGTTGACGATCCGCTCGATCCGCGGCGGCAGCTCCGGGTCGCGCTGCGGGCGCAGGGTGAGCTGCACCTGGTCGGCCGGGTGCAGGGCGCTCTGCGGCAGGTGCCCGTGCAGCTCGACCTCGCAGAGCTGACCGGCGGTGTTCCGCAGGCGCACCGGGGTGACCAGGTACTCCGGGCCCTGCTTCAGCTCCTTCCAGCGCCGGCGGGCGCCACCGCCGCCGAAGGAGAACAGCGCGCGCAGCAGCAGGGCCGGCAGCCGGGCGAACGCCGCCGCGGCGAGCACCGCCACCAGCACCGGTTGGCCGACGCGTATCTCGCGGGTGTAGCCGTCCAGCAGGCGGACCAGCCGCCCGGTGACGATCCGCTCCGTCGGGTGCACGATCCGCCGGGTATCGAGTCCGCTGTCCATGTCCACCACCGAGAGTCCGCTTGTGTTCACTGATCGTATCGATGTCCCCGGTTGAACGACGTGAATGAAACCTGGTCACGGGCTCACGCCCGCGAGGTGACATCCCGGGCGACGGGGGTAAGCGGGCGGTCGAGCTGGAAAGGGGTCGAGCATGCAGCTGTCCTTCCTGCGCCCGCTCTACGACCGACCCGGGCCGTGGTGCTCGGTGTACCTGGACGCCTCCGCCGACACCGAGGACGCCCACCCGGCGCTGGACCTGCGCTGGCGCGCCCTGGAACGCCGCCTGGCCGAACAGGGGGCGGACGAGGCGAGCGTCGCCGCGCTGGACCGGGTGATCCGGGGTCACGACCCGATGGTCGGGGACTACGGCCTGGCGGTCTTCGCCAGCCACGGTCGGGTGGTGCTCTCCGAGTACCTGTCCGCGCCGCCGCTGCGCGATCTGGCGAGCTTCGGGCCGTTGCCGCACGTCATGCCGCTGCTCGCCCAGCGCGGCGAACAGGTGGCGTGGGTCCGGGTGGTCGCCGACCGGACCGGGGGCGACGCCGTCGCGGTCAGCGCGGGCGGTGTACCCCGGCGGGCGCACGTGGCCGGCCGGGAGAGCTTCCCGCTGCGTCGGGTCCAGCCCGGCGGGTGGTCGCAGTCGCGCTACCAGCGGGCCGCCATGGAGGCGTGGCACCAGAACGCCGGCGACGTCACCGCCGCGACCGTCGAGCTGGCCGACCGCGTCGGCGCGGACGTCGTGGTGGTGGCCGGTGACGTCCGGGCCACCGGGATGATCGCCGCGCAGATGCCGCCGCGCTGGCAGGACCTGGTCGTCCGTACCGACGCGGGCTCGCGGGCCGGCGGCGCCGACCAGAGCATGCTGGACGACCTCACGGTGCAGACCATCGCCGAGGTCGCCGACCAGCGGATCACCGCCGCGCTGGACAAGTTCGGCGTGCAGGAGGACGTCGGCGCGGGACTCGACGCGGTCGTGTCCGCCCTGCAACGCAACCAGGTCGACACGATGCTCATCGTCGACGACCCGTCCGCCAACGGCGAGCTGTGGATCGGCCCCGAGCCCACCGAGATCGCCGTCGACCCGTCCCAGTTGAGCGCGATGTCGGTCGGCGACCCGCAGCGGGTCCGCGCCGACGCGGCGCTGGTCCGGGCCCTGGTGGGCACCGACGCGGCGTTGACGGTGCTCGGCGCGGACGAGGCGCCGCAGCTCACCGACGGCGTCGGCGCGGTCCTGCGCTACGTCGACGAGGGCACCCCGGGACGCGGCAATGGCTGAGCGCCGGGTCGCGGACCTGGTGGTCGAGCGGATGCGGGCCTGGCGGGTACCGCGCGCCTTCGGTTACCCCGGAGCGGCGATCGCCCCGCTGGTCGAGGCACTGGAGGACGCCGGGGGCGACCCGGCGTTCATCCCGGCCCGGCACGAGGAGACCGCCTCGTTCATGGCCACCGGGCACGCCAAGTTCACCGGCGGCATCGGGGTCTGCCTCGCCACCCAGGGACCGAGCGCGGTGCAACTGCTCAATGGCCTGTACGACGCCAAGCTCGACAGCAAGCCGGTCGTGGCGATCGTCGGTGAGGACGTCACCGGGCCGCTGGGAGGCGCGCACCAGCAGATCGGGCTGAGCCGGCTTTTCGGCGACGTGTGCAACCAGTTCGTCCGGTACGGCCGCAGCCCGGCGTCCGTACCCGCGCTGCTGGACCAGGCGTTCCGCACCGCGGCGGCGACGCGGAGCCCGACGTGCGTGGTGCTGCCCCGGCACCTCCAGGAGGCCCTCGTGCCGGACCTGGGGACGCACGCGGCGGGCGTGATCACGGCGACTCCCGGTGAGCCGCTGGCCCGGGTGCTGCCGCACGAGGTGGACCTCGACGCCGCCGCGCAGGTGCTCGGCAACGGCCAGCGCACCGCGATCCTGGTGGGCCAGGGTGGCCGGGGCGCCGCCGCCGAGATCGTCGAGCTGGCCGACCGCCTCGGCGCCGGGGTGGCGACGTCGCTGCTGGGCAAGCCGATCCTGGACGAGCGCCTGCCCTTTCACGCCGGAGTGCTCGGGGAGGTCGGCACACCGGCCGCGGCCGAGCTGATGGGCGGCTGTGACACGCTGCTGCTGGTCGGCACGAACGACCCGTGGACCGACTACTTCCCGATGCCCGACCAGGCCCGCACGGTGCAGATCGACATCGACGGCACGCGCATCGGCAGCCGCTACCCGGCCGACGTCCCGCTGGTCGGCGACGCCACCGAGACGCTGCGGGCACTGCTGGAGCGGGTGCCCGCCCGGCCGCACCAACAGTGGCGCGCGACGGTGGAGAGCACCGTCGACCGCTGGCGCGCGACCGCCGCCGACCGGGCCGCCGCGCCGGCCGAACCGATCAACCCGCAGCTCGTCCTCCAGGAACTGTCCACGCGGGTGCCGCACGCCGGGTCGGTGGCGGTCGACGTCGGCTCGGTCCTCTACTGGTACGCCCGGCACCTCGTCCTGCCGCCCGGGGTCAACGCGCAACTCTGCGGCACCCTCGGTTCGATGGGCTGCGCCCTGCCGTACGCGGTGGCCGCCAAGCTCGCGGCCCCGGACGCGCCGGTGATCGCGCTGCTCGGCGACGGGGCCATGCAACTCAACGGCCTCGCCGAGATGATCACGGTGTCGCACCACTGGCAGGACTGGGCCGACCCGCGGTTGGTGGTGCTCGTGCTCAACAACCGCGACCACAACGGCATGGGCGGTGGACGGGAGTCGTCCAGGGACCCGATGGGCCGCCGCCCCGACGTCCCGTACGCGGGCTGGGCCCGGCTGCTCGGGCTGCACGGCGTCCGGGTGGACCGTCCGGAGCTGGTCGGCGCGGCCTGGGACGAGGCGCTCGCCGCGGACCGGCCCTGCGTCCTGGAGGCGGTCGTCGACGCGACGGTCTCGTTGGCGCCCCCGGAACCGGCCTTCGCCGACCTGCGTGGCCTGTACGACGAGGGGGAACCGGCCCGGCGGGTCCGCGAGCAGGTGGAGCAGGCCGTGGCCGTCGAGGATCTCGTTTAGGCGCACCCGACCAGGGCATCAGTAGCGGCCCGACGACCCTGGAGGTCCCATGCCGGAACCCGCCGACCGCCGTTATGGTCCCGCGCCCCTGCCGCAGCCGCGCGGCCCACTGTCGGCGGCGGTGACCGACGCGCTTCGCCGCGCGCCGTACGACCTGCCGGCGTACCTCGGCGTCGACCTCGACCCGGCGGACCCGGTGACCGACGAGGACCTGCAACTGACCCTGTTCCTCTGCTACGAGCTGCACTACCGGGGCTGGCAGGGCGTCGACGAGGGCTGGGAGTGGCAGCCCACGCTGCTGGCCCTGCGGGCCCGGGTCGAACGCCCCTTCGAGGCGGCGCTGCGCCGACTGGCCGGCGTACCGGCGATGCCCGCTGGCCGCCACGCGGCGGAGCTGGCGGGCCGGGTCGCGGCCGGGCTGGCCGAGCTGGTCGCGGCCGATGACGGGCCGTCGCTGGCCGCCGCGCTCCAACGGCGTGCCGACCTCACCCAGTTCCGCGAGTTCGTCGCCCACCGCTCGGTCTACCACCTGCGCGAGGCGGACCCGCACAGCTGGGCGTTGCCGCGCCTGGGCGGTCCCGCCAAGGCCGCCCTCGTGGAGATCCAGACTGACGAGTACGGCAACGGGCGGTTGGACCGGATGCACGCCGAGCTGTTCCGGCGCACCCTCGAACGGCTGGGTCTGGACATCAGCTACGGCGCTCACCTGGACGTGGTGCCCGCCGTGACCCTGGCGACCAACAACCTGATGTCCCTGTTCGGGCTGCACCGACGGCTGCGCGGGGCGCTGCTCGGGCACCTGGCGGCCTTCGAGATGACCTCGTCCCTGCCGAACCGCCGCTACGGCAACGGGCTGCGCCGCCTCGGTTTCGACGAGGTGGCGACCCGCTTCTACGACGAGCACGTGGAGGCGGACGCGGTGCACGAGCAGATCGCCGCGCACGACCTGTGCGGCGGCCTGGTCCGGACCGAGCCGGCGCTCGCCCCGGACGTGCTCTTCGGCGCGGCGGCGGCGCTCGCGGTGGACCGGCTCTTCGCGGCGCACCTGCTCGACAGTTGGGCGGCCGGCCGCAGCTCGCTGCGGTCACCCGCCCCGCCGACCCCGCCGCCGACCGTCCCGCTCGTCGGGTCGACCCCGGTGACTCCGGCGGCCTCGGGGGGCGCGCGGGAACAGATCGCGCTCGTCTGATCCGAAGGTCCGCCGCAGCCGCCGGACCGCTGGCTGTGCCGGCGGGTCGGCCCGGTCGACCGTCGCCCTGGCCGCCGGACCGCTGGCTGTGCCGGCGGGTCGGCCCGGTCCACCTTCGCCCTTTGCTCTGCTTCCACCGAGGCGACAGTGACGGGCCGTGGGTGTTGCGTCCGTGGAAGCAGAGCAAAGGAAGCGAACCTGGTGGCGCCCGGCGGAGCGAGCCTGGTGGCGTCCGCTGAAGCGAGCCTGGTGGCGCCCGGCGGAGGCGGCCGCGCCCGTCGTGAGGGCCGTGACGACGTCGGCTCACCCCTCGCGGGTGGTCCCCGCCCGGAAGTTGACCATCTTGTGGGTGCCGTCGCAGAACGGCTTGAGCGCCGACTTGCCGCAGCGGCACAGCGCCACCGTGCCCCGGTGGGCGTCGATCCGCTCGCCGTCCGGGGTCACCAGCGCGAAGTCGCCGCGGACGAGCAGTGGACCGTCCTCGTACGGGGTGATCGTGGCGGCGGCGGGCTCGCTGGTGTCGTCGGTGCGCATGGGCCCCGATGTGCCCGGCCCAGCCCCGGTGAAACCTGCGCGGCCGATCGCCGGTGATGACCGGCGCAACCCGCTGACCAGCGGATTGTGACTGCCGGGTGGGTGATGCCCCGTTTGAACCCCATCGGGACGGGAAGCCGGGCCGCGTGGTGAGCGAACGAGGCAAGGTGGGGCCGGTGCACAAGGTGCACAAGGGGCTCACGGCCGATGGCGCCGGTCTGGCCGGCGACCGGGTCGTGGCCCAGGGCAGCGCCGCCCGGGTGCTGGTCGCCGCCACCGCCCGGGCGCTGCGGGGCGCGGACTGCGCCGACCTCGGGCACACCGGGCCGATCTCGCGGTTCCCGACGGCGCCCGAGCCGGTGCGCCGGGCTGCGGCGACCCGGGCCGCCGGGCGGGTCGCCCTCACCGTCGACCAGATCGGTGAGGTGGACGCGGCCCGGGTGGCACGCTGGTTCGTCGACCAGTACCCGCGCCGCAGCTATCCCGGGGTGCTCATCGGCTCGCCGCACGGTGCGGCCGCCCACCTGGCGATCGCTCTCGGCGTGCCGTGGCTGCCCGCCGGCTTCGAGATGACCGTGCACTGGAGCGACGGGGCCGTGGACCGTCCCCGGGACGCGCTGGCGCACGGGGCGCGCTCGCCGAGCGGCTGGTCGGCGGCAACCCCGACGTGCACCTGCGCCAGGTGCACTGCCCGGCCAGTCGGGGAACCCTCACCGGCGTCACCGTGTCCCTGGCCGCCCGCTGGCGGTCGCTGCCGGCCGCGTACGCGCAGTTCCTGACCGACCGGCTGAGCGCCGACGCCCCGGTGCTGCTGGTGCGGGACGCGCGCACGTGGCCCGTGCTGGAACGCGGGCCCGGGTACAGCTTCCAGGTCGGCTGCCCGGCGAGCGGACTGGACCCGGTGGACTTCCATCCCGACAGCCACGCCCTGCGGCAGGTCCTGCGGGCGGTGGGCGGCGACGCCGCCCGGTGGGCGCCACCGGAGGTGTCGGTGCCGTCGGGCGACGCCGAGTACGGCATGGACCCCGGATTCGAGCTCGCCGCCCGGGACTTCGCGGGCCGTCACGGGCGCCCGCTGCATCGGGTGCTGGTGCCCCGGCCGGGAGCGTTGAGCGCCGCGGTGGCCGACCTCTACCGGCGCTGGTTGCGGGCCGCCGGCAAGACCGGTGACCGGTTGGTGGTGGAATGCGGTCGGCTGCTCGATCCGTGGCAGGTGGTGCGGGCGGGGCTGGTGCCGTACTGGTGCGAGAACGCGACCCGCCGCAGCGTGGACGAGGCCGAGTGGTGGCTGGCCGGCAGCGAGGAGTTCAGCTCGGTGGACGTCCTGCCCGAGCCGCCCGGTATGCGCTCGCCCGCCCTGGCCGGGCTCCCGCAGTGGTTGGCGGTGGCGGGCTTCGGCCGACGACGCCGGGCGCTGGACCGGACCTCCGCGCGGGGCTATCCGGTGACGTCCGTGCCAACGCGCCGGGCCACCGAGGTCATGCGCGCCCAGCCGTACGACCTGCCCGTCCCGCCCCCGCTGGGGGTCGCGGAGGCCCTGTCGGTGCTCCGTGACACCGGCGGCCACCAGGGGTTGCTCGTCTCCTGAAGGGGAGGACGCCGAAACTTCCTCGCGAACCCGGGGTCCCGTGATTGAGTACCTACGGAGCGGGAACATCGCTGGCTGCGACGACCTGATCGCGCTGCGTAGAGATGTTGTCGCCCGCTGGCATCCCAGTCACTGACCCACTTTCCGGCCCGGTGCGTGGCTCGACCACGCGCACGACCGGTTTCCCGATCCGGGCGGGGGACCTTCCTGAGGGAGGCGCGGATGTTCGGACAGACGAGCACGACCACGACCACACCACCACCCACCGAGCGTGGTCTGGAGGACCTGGACGCGGCGGCGCTGGCGTACGCGGCCCGGATCGAAGGGCTGCCGCCGGAGCGGCGACAGGAGGCGCGGGACGACCTGGTCCGCTTCGCGCTGCCGTTCGCCGGCCGGCTGGCCCGCCGTTACCGGGGGCGGGGCGAACCGCTGGAGGACCTGGAGCAGGTGGCCCGCCTGGGGCTGGTCAACGCCGTCGACCGGTACGACCCGGAGCGGGGTTCGTTCACGGCGTACGCGGCGATCACCATCGTGGGCGAGATCAAGCGCCACTTCCGGGACCGAACCTGGGGCGTGCACGTACCCCGGCGGCTGCGTGATCTGATCCTCGAGGTGGGGCAGGCCACCGCCGCGCTGACCAGCGAGTTGTCCCGCGCGCCATCGGTGGCCGAGCTGTCGGCCCGGCTGGAGACGCCGGAGGAGGAGATTCTCGCGGCGTTGGAGTCGGCAGCCGGCTACAGTCCGGCGTCGCTGAACGCGCCGGTCGGCGGGGAGAGCTCCGCGGAGTTCGGCGACCTGGTCGGCGAGTCGGACAACGCCCTCGAATCGGTCGACGACCGGGTGACGGTGAGCGGCCTGCTGCACCGGCTGCCCTGGCGTGAGCGCCGCATCCTCGCCATGCGCTTCTACGGCAACCAGACCCAGGCGGAGATCGCCGCCCGATTCGGCATCTCGCAGATGCACGTGTCCCGCCTGCTGTCGCGGGCGCTGACCTGGCTGCGGCAGGCCATGCTCGCCGACGCCCCACCGCCCTGGCAGAACGGCGCCGCCGAACCGGATCCGGGCAAGACCCGCATCTCGGTACGGCAGAACGGTGACCGGGTGGTTGTCGAGGTCGGCGGCGAGGTCGACCGCGACGGCGCGGACCAGCTACGCCGCGCGATGTTGGAGGCTGTCACCGGCCAGCCGAGCGAGGTCGTCGTCGACCTGGTCGGCGCGGGCGGGTTCGACGCCGGTGGGATCGCCGCGCTGGTGGCGGGTCGGGAGGCAGCCGAGCGTACCGGCGTGCCGTTGCGGCTGACCCGGGTGCAGCCGGCGGTGCGCCGCTCGCTCACCGCCGCCGGACTGCCGCCCGCCCGGGACTGATCCGCCGACGACAGCAGGGGCCCGACACCGCACAGGTGTCGGGCCCGTGGCGCGTACCGACTCTCAGCGGTCCTGGTCCTCGCCGTCGCTGTGCGGGTGCCGCCAGCGTTCGTGCGGCTTCGGCGCGTCCTGCGCGTCCTGCGGCGCGTCGCTCTGCTCGAAGCTGGGCCGGCGTACGCCCTCGGGCACCGGCACGTCCACCGGGCGGGCGCCGGACTCGGGGGCCGGGTGGTAGCGGGCCGCCTCCGGGGCGCCGTGCGCGCCCTCGGGGGCGGGCGACTCGGGCGCGTGGTGCTCGAGGTGTATCTCGTCGCCGAAGTGCTGCGGCGGCTTCGTGGTGCGCTGCGGCAGGTCCCGGCCCAGGTCGGCGACGAGCGGCCCGTACTTCAGGTCGAACGCCGGCCGCTCGGAGCGGATGCGGGGCATCTTGTCGAAGTTGCGCAGGGGCGGCGGGCAGGTGGTCGCCCACTCCAGCGAGTTGCCGAAGCCCCACGGGTCGTCCACCGTGACCATCGCCCCGTACCGCCAGGACTTCCAGGCGTTGTAGATGAAGAAGAGCGTGGACAGGCCGAGGATGAACGCGAAGATGCTGGAGATGGTGTTCAGCGTGGTGAAGCCGTCGCTGGGCAGGTAGTCGGCGTACCGGCGGGGCATGCCCTCCGCGCCCAGCCAGTGGTGCACCAGGAAGGTGCCGTGGAAGCCGATGAACATCGTCCAGAAGTGCGCCTTGCCGAGCCGCTCGTCGAGCAGCCGTCCGGTCATCTTCGGCCACCAGAAGTAGTAGCCACCGAAGAGCGCGAAGACCACCGTGCCGAACACGACGTAGTGGAAGTGCGCCACCACGAAGTAGCTGTCGTGGGTGTGCCAGTCGACCGGCGGGCTGGCCAGCAGCACCCCGGTGAGGCCGCCGAGAAGGAAGGTCACCAGGAAGCCGATGGCGAACAGCATCGGCGTCTCGAAGGTGAGCTGCCCCTTCCACATGGTGCCGATCCAGTTGAAGAACTTCACTCCGGTGGGCACCGCGATCAGGTAGCTCAGGATGCTGAAGAACGGCAGCAGCACCTGCCCGGTGGCGAACATGTGGTGCGCCCACACCGTCATGGACAGCACGGTGATCGCGATGGTGGCCAGCACGATCCCGGTGTAGCCGAACAGCGGCTTGCGGGAGAACACCGGGATGATCTCGGTGATGATGCCGAAGAACGGCAGCGCGATGATGTAGACCTCGGGATGGCCGAAGAACCAGAACAGGTGCTGCCAGAGCATCGGGCCGCCGGTGGCCGCGTCGTACACGTGCGCGTTGAGCAACCGGTCGGCGGAGAGCGCCAGTAGCGCGGCGGCCAGCAGTGGGAAGACGAGGATCACCAGCACGCTGGTGAACAGCATGTTCCAGGTGAAGATCGGCATCCGGAACAGGGTCATGCCGGGCGCGCGCAGGGTCAGGATCGTGGTGATCAGGTTGACCGCGCCCAGGATGGTTCCCAGGCCGGAGAGCACCAGGCCCACCACCCACATGTTCGCGCCCACGCCGGGGCTGTTCTCGACGCTGCTCAGCGGGTTGTAGGCGGTCCAACCGAAGTCCGCCGAACCGCCCGGCGCGGCGAACCCGCCGATCACCATCAGGCCGCCGAACAGGTACAGCCAGTACGCCAGCGCGTTGAGCCGGGGGAACGACACGTCCGGCGCGCCGATCTGGATCGGCACGATGAAGTTGGCGAATCCGAAGGCGGCGGGCGTGGCGAACAGCAGCAGCATCACCGCGCCGTGCGAGGTGAAGAGCTGGTTGTACTGCTCGGAGGAGAGGAACTGCAGGCCCGGCCGGGCCAGCTCGGCGCGCATCACCATCGCCTGCAGGCCCGCCACCAGGAAGAACCCGAAGGAGGTCAGCAGGTACAGCACGCCGATCTGTTTGTGGTCGGTGGTGGCGAGGAACTTGATCAGGGAGTTGCCGGGGACCGGCGTCCGCAGCGACCCGGGAAAGCCCCCGAAGCGGGCCGGTGCCAGGATCGCCGGCCCCCGATCGCGAACGGGTTCCGTGGTTACCCGCTTGGGCATGGCTGCTCACCCCGTCGTGACGGCAGAAAGGACGGGCGTGCCTACCCGACCCTTGCACCATGTAACCAGGCTTAAGCGGTGAATTCGGTCAGATCGCTGGTACCGGTCGAAGTGCCCCGCGGCCTCAGGCCGCCGGCACCATCGCCCAAACGGCCTTGCCCTCGCCCGCCGGCACGCTGCCCCACCGCTGCGCCAGCTCGCGGACCAGCAGCAGCCCTCGGCCACCCTCCGCCCGCAGGTCCAAACCGGCGGGTTGGGCCGCCGCCGGGCTGCCGTCCACCACGGCCAGGTGCAGGTACGGCCGCCGCAGCGTCACGGTCACCTGCATGGGGGTGCCCACGTGCCGGACGACGTTGCCGACCAGTTCGGTGAGCACGAGAGCCGCCGGGCCGGCCGCGTCGGGCAGGTTCCACCGGGCGCACGCGTCGCCGACCAGCTCCCGGGCTCGCCGGCACGCCTCCGCCACCGGCTCCAACCGGGCGCGGATCCGCAGCGCTCCCTGCGCGCCGGCCACCCTCGTCGCCTCCGCGCAGTCCTGCGAGACCGGAACCACCCGGCACGTCGTCGACTCGGCCAGCCACCGGGCGGCGGCCGGCGGCGGGGCGCAGAGCACCACCGGCACGGCCGGCCACTCCTCGGCACGCCGGGCCGTCGCCGCGAAGACCGACAGCGCCAACCGGTCCCGCACGGTCACGTGGGCGAGGTCGACCACCAGCGCCTCCGGCTGGGCCGCCAGCGCCCCGTTCAGCGCGTGGTGCACCGACCGCATGGTGCCCAGGTCGAGGGCGCCGGTGAGCCGGACGACCGCCACCGGTGCCGTGTCGCGCACCTCGCAGGTGATCCGGCTGGCCATCGGGGCGTCCTCGATTCGCTTGTGGGTCGGGATCTGCCCACTACCCGAGGTGCCGCGCCATCAAACCGGACCGGTCGCCACGGCGACGCGGCTCACGGTCGCCGGGGCCGCGCGGTCAGCAGACCCAGCGCGATCAGACCGAGGCCCAGGCCGAGGTGCAGCCAACCGTCGGCGGCGTTGACCGGCAGGACGTTCGCGCCGGTGTCGTGGTCCACCGCCAGTCCGTAGAGCCAGAGCACCAGGTAGACCGCGCCGCCGCCGACCAGGAAGGTCCGCGCGCCGCCGACCGTCCGCGCCAGCGCCAGGCCGACGACCCCGAACAGCAGGTGTACGAGGTTGTGCAGCACCGACACCTGGAAGGCGCCGAACAGGAACGCGCCCGAGGTGTGCCCCGCGAAGCGCAGGTTCTGCGTACCGCTGGTGATCCCCGGGACGAAGCCGAGCACACCGACCAGCAGGAACACGACGGACGCGGTGCTGGCCGCGCGGCGTACCGGCGGCTTGCCGTCGGCCGGGTTGGCCCGGGCCCGGGAGTGCGCCATCGGTCCGACCATCACCGGCTCCCTCGCTGCGCGGCAGGCGTACGGATGCGCCTACCCGTCGCCGCCGGGGGCAAACGCGCCGGCGGCGACCGCGGCTCAGACCGGTTGCAGGCGGGGCGTGGTCGCCAGCTCGCGGACCCGCTGGTACAGCTCGACGTAGCGCTGGGCCATCACCGCGGGCGTGAACCGCTGCGCCGCGACCCGGCGGCACTCGTGCGGGTCGAGCAGGTCCGCGGCCAGCACCAGATCGGCCAGCTCATCCTCATCGCCGGTGAGCAGGCCGGTGCGTCCGTGCTCGATCAACTCGGGCAGGCAGCCCCGGGCGGTGGCCACCACCGGCGTACCCAGGGCCAGCGACTCGACCACGGCCGTGCCCCCCGGCTCCTCCCAGCGCAGCGGGAACAGCGAGGCGCGGGCGCTGGCCAGCAGGTCGTCGCGCTCCTGCCCGGCCACGGTGCCGACCCAGCGGACCAGGTCGCCGTCGACGTGCGGCGCCACGTCGTCGAGGAAGAACCGCACGTCCGGGTTCTGCCGGGCCTCGTCGCCGGCCGCCGCCAGGTCCGCCGGGCGGTGGTACGGCCCGACGGGACCGGCCAGCACCAGCGGTACGCCGATCCGCCGCGCGAGCCGCGCGCCCACGTCCTGCCCCTTGCCCGGGTTGATCCGCCCGAGGATGAGCAGGTGATCGCCCTTGGGCGGACCGGGCCGACGGTCGGCGTCCACGGCCAGCGGGGTGGACAGGTGCACGTGACCCACCGAGTGCTCCCGCAGCGCCAGCGGCGCCCGGGCCAACTGCGACGCCGAGACGCCGTTGACCCGGACCCGGTCGCCGCCGTCGAGAGTGCCGTAGAGCGCGGGGTGCTTGGCCAGGTCCCAGTGCAGGGTGTGCAGCACCGGCGGCCCGGACGGTCCCATCGCGGTGAGCGTGGCCAGCCCGACCGCCTCCACGTGGTCGTGCACCAGGTCGATGTCGTCGCGGGAGTGCAGCTCGCGGACCACCCCGGCCAGGTGCGCCTGCGCGATGCCACAGACCTGGTTGTAGGGCCGTTGCAGCGCGCCGAACTGCCCGTCGGAGAAGACCGACACCTTCTCGTCCACCGGCAGAGCGCTGGACTCCACCGAGGCGAGCACCACGCGTACGCCGAGCCGCCGCAGCTCCGGCACCAGGGTCGCGATCACGTTCTCGATGCCGCCGTACCCGGGTGGGGGCACCGACAGCCACGGGCCGGCGTTCATCAGCACGGTGAGGCTCATCGGCGGTCCTTTCGTACCCGGGCGGTGGCCGGCCGCCGAAGCGGGGCGCTCACGCGGCCGCCACCCGTCGGCGGGGGAGCCGGTGGCGCAGCTCGGCCAGCGGCGGGCGCTCCTCGATGGACACGTCGCTGACCACGACCTCCCGGTCCAGGTTGGGCAGGGTGTCCGACCCGCCCCGGCGGAACTGGGTCAGCAGCGCCTCCGGCATCAGACCCGGGGTCGCCCAACCGCGTCGTTGCAGCCGGGACCACGCGGTCAGCATGATCTGCGCGGACATCCGGCCCAGCGCCGCCGTGTCCTGGTGACGGTGCTTGCGTTCGCCCAGGTCGACCTGCGCCAGCGCGTCCAGACCGACCAGGTCCAGCAGGTCGATCATCATGGCGGTCTCCACGCCGTACCCGGAGACGAACGGCACCCGGGCCAGCACGTCGCGGCGGCCGGCGTACTCACCGGCGAGCGGCTGCACGAAGCCGGCCAGTTCGGGCCAGAAGAGATTGAGCAGCGGTCGGGCCATCAGTTCGGTCACCCGCCCGCCGCCGTCCTGCTCCACCGTGGCGGATCCGACGAGCGGGCGGTGGTAGAAGCCCTTCACGAAGTCCACCGACGGGTCGGTGAGCAGCGGCCCGAGCAGGCCGGTGACGAAGTGCGGGCGGAACTCCCGCAGGTCGGCGTCGATGAACGCCACCACGTCGCCCCCGGCGGCGGCCAGCCCCGCCCAGAGCGCGTCGCCCTTGCCGGTGAGCCGCGGCAGGCCCCGGGTCATCGCGTCCTGGCTGACCACCTCCGCGCCGGCGGCCCGGGCCACCTGGGCGGTACGGTCGGTCGACCTCGAATCCACCACGATCAGCTCGTCGACGAGCGCGACCCGGTCCATCAGGTGCTCCCGGATGGTCGACACGATCGCGCCGACCGTCGCCTCCTCGTTCCGTGCCGGCAGCACCACGCTGACCCGGCTCTCACCCTTGGCACGAAGCAACCGGCGTGCCGGCCAGTCCGCCGCCGACGTGGTCCGGTACGTGGCCCACGCCTCCACCACCGGTGACACGGTCGTATCCCGCACGGGCACCCCCTCTTTTTCGTGCGTGGTACAAGCAGGGCTCTAGTTCCCACTTGCCGCCTCGCGCTAACCGTTCCCAGGGCAACAGCTTGATCACGACGTGGCATCGGCGCGTTCCCGGGGGATGAACGTTTGATTGCGCGCATGCCAGGGGACTGCTCCCGACGGAGCCGAAACGTTCTCGGGAGAGGTTGTCGGATGGTCAGCTGTCGGGTGGGCCTGGTCGGTGCCGGGGGAGTGGCGCAGCGTCATGCGCGGGTGCTGTCCGGATTCGACGACGTCGAGATCGTCGGGGTGACCGACGTGGTTCCGGAGGCGGCGGCGGAGCTGGCCGCGCGGCACGCTTCGCGGACCTTCACCGACGTGGCCGAGCTGCTGGCCGCCGGCCCCGACGCGGTGTACGTCTGCGTACCGCCCTTCGCGCACGGCCCCGCCGAGGAGGCGGTGATCGACGCCGGGGTGCCGATGTTCGTGGAGAAGCCGGTCGCCGTCGACCTGGGCACCGCCGAACGCATCGCCGACCTCGTCGCCCGGCGTGGACTGCGCACCGCCGTCGGGCACCACTGGCGTTACCTGAGCGTGCTCGACACGGCCCGTGAGCTGCTCGCCGACCGTCCGGTGCGGATGGTCAGCGGCACGTGGCTGGACAAGGTGCCGCCGGTGGCCTGGTGGTCGCGGCGCGACCGGTCCGGCGGCCCGGTCGTCGAGCAGGCAGCCCACGTGCTGGACCTGATCCGGGTGCTGGCCGGCGAGGTGACCGAGGTCACCGCGTACGGCAACGGCACGCCACCGCCTGTCGACGGCGCCGACATCGACTCGGTGACCACCGCCACGCTGCGCTTCGCCAGCGGCGCGGTCGGCACGCTCAGCGCCGCCTGCGTGCTGGGCTGGAAGCACCGCGCCGGCCTGGAGATCCTCGCCGACGGGCTGGCCCTGTCGCTGGGCGAGGACGGCCTGCTGATCCGTGACGCCGACGGCGAACGGCACGTCCCGGCCGATCCGGAGGCCGCCCGGGTGGCGGTGGACCGCGCGTTCGTCGACGCCGTCCGCGGTGTCGGCGACGACGTGCGGGTCCCGTACGCCGAGGCGTTGAAGACCCAGCGGCTCGCCCTCGCGGTGGCCGACTCGGCCCGCGGTGGCCGGATGATCCGACTCACCACGCCCGCCGATTCGGGCGTCGTGAGCACCGGGGTGACCGTCGATGCCTGATCGGGTCGTCGCGGTCACCGCCCCCGGTCGGGTGGAGATCGTCGAGCAGGAGGCCGCGCCGCTGCGGCCCGGCACGTTCCGCGTCGAGACGATGTTCAGCGGCGTCTCCGCGGGCACCGAGCTGAGCTACGTCAAGGGCACGAACCCCTACCTGAACGTCACCTGGGACGCCGACCTCGGGCTCTTCCAACCCGGCGCGGCCAGCACCCCGTACCCGGTGACCCGGCTGGGTTACATGCAGGTGGGCCGGGTGGTGGAGAGCGCGACCCCGGCGGTGGCGGTGGGCACGGTCGGCGCGATGACGTACGGGCACCGCACCGGCTGGCTGGCCGACCCGGTCGCCGAACGGTTCGTGCCGCTGCCCGACGACCTGGACCCGCTGCTCGGCGTCTACGTCGCGCACATGGGCCCGATCTGCGCCAACGGTCTGCTGCACGCCGCCGCCGATCTGCACGGCGCGGACGTCCGCTCGCTCGGCGACGGGGTACGCGGCCGGCGGGTCGCGGTGGTCGGCGCCGGAGTGGTGGGCCTGCTGACCGCCCTGCTGGCCCGCCGGCACGGCGCCGCGTCGGTGGTGGTGCTCGACCCGACCCCGCAGCGTCGTCGGGTCGCCGACGCGCTGGGCCTGGAATCGCTCGACCCGGAGGCGGACGACCCCGCCGTGGTGCTGAAGACCCGGTGGGCCCATGTCGCCGGCGACCGGGGCGCCGACGTGGTGTTCCAGTGCCGGGGACAGGCGTGGGCGTTGCACCTCGCGCTGCGGCTCCTGCGCCCGCAGGGCACCGTGATCGACCTGGCCTTCTACCAGGGCGGCGCGGATGCGGTGCGGCTCGGCGAGGAGTTCCACCACAACGGCCTGGCCCTGCGCTGCGCGCAGATCGGACGGGTGCCGCGCGGGCTCGCGCCCACCTGGGACCGGGAGCGGCTCTCCGCCGAGACCGTCGACCTGCTGCGGACGTACGGGGACGTCATCCGCAAGCACCTGGTCTCGGCGGTGGTCCCGTTCGACGAGGCGCCCACCCTGCTCACCGACCTGGCCGAGCGCCGCCGCCAGGAGCTACAGGTGGTCCTGGCCGGTTGAGGAGCCGTCGCGGGGTGAGCGGGCCGGCTACCGTTCGCCCCATGAGCACCTCGACGGACACGCCGGTCGACAGCCGCCCGATCGGTCTTCGCGCCCTGCTGCCGTACCTGCGCGAGCATCGGGGCACCCTCGTCGTGGTGGGCGTGTTGTCGCTGGCCGGTTCGGCGGCGTCACTGGCCCAACCGCTGCTCACCCGGTCGGTCCTGGACCGGATCGGCCGCGAGCACCCGGTCTGGTGGCTGGTGGCGGTGCTGGTGGGGCTCGTGGTGCTGGGCGCGGCGATCGGCGGCCTGCGCGACTACCTGTTGCAACGCACCGCCGAAGGGCTGGTGCTGGGCACCCGGCGACGGCTGGCGGCCCACCTGCTGCGGCTCCCCATCGCCGAGTACGACCAGCGGCGTATCGGCGACCTGCTCTCCCGGGTGGGCTCGGACACCACCCTGCTGCGGGCGGTGGTGACCTCCGGCCTGTTCGAGGTGGTCACCGGAGCGGTGATGGTGGTCGGGGCGGGCACCGCGATGGTGCTGCTCGACCCACTGCTGTTCGGCGTCACTCTGCTCGGGGTGGGCCTCGGGCTGGGCTTCGCGGCGACCTTTGCCCGGCGTGTCCGGGCGTTGGCCCGCGCCGCCCAGGAGCGGGTCGGCGAGATGACCTCGGCGGTGGAGCGGGCGATCTCGGCGGCCCGGACCATCCGGGCCAGCCGGGCCGAGGCGCGGGAGGCGGACACCGTCGCCGTGAGCGCCCGCGAGGCGTACGGGGCGGGGTTGCGGGTGGCCCGGGTGCAGGCGCTGATCGGCCCGATCGGCTCGGTCACCGTGCAGGGGGCGTTCCTGCTCGTGCTCGGCATCGGCGGGGCGCGGGTCGCCGCCGGGGCGATCTCCGTGGGCGATCTGGTCGCCTTCGTCATGTACCTGTTCCTCCTGGCGTTGCCGCTGGGCCAGGTGCTGCGCGCGTACACCCAGTTGCAGTCCGGTCTGGGCGCCCTGCAGCGGATCGAGGAGATCCTGGACGTGCCGGCGGAGGGCGCGGCGGACCGACCGACGGCCGGGCCCGCGACGACGACCCCGCGCCGGCCCGCACCCATGATCGAGTTCGACCGGGTCGGGTTCGGCTACCCGGGCGGCGCGTCGGTGCTGCACGACGTCAGCTTCGCGGTGCCGACCGGCACCCGTACCGCCCTGGTCGGCCCGTCGGGCGCCGGCAAGTCGACGCTGCTGGCCCTGGTCGAGCGCTTCTACGAGGTCAGCGCCGGCGCGGTCCGGGTCGACGGCGTGGACGTGCGGGAGCTGCCCCGCGACGCGCTGCGGGCCCGGCTCGGCTACGTGGAGCAGGAGGCGCCCGTGCTCGCCGGCACGCTGCGCGAGAACCTGCTGATCACCGCCCCCGACGCGACGGACGACCGGTTGCGCGAGGTCCTGGACGAGGTCAACCTCACCCACCTGGCCCAGCGCGCCCCGCAGGGCCTCGACGTGCAGGTGGGGGAGGGCGGGGTGCTGCTCTCCGGGGTGAGCGGCAGCGGCTGGCCATCGGGCGGGCCCTGCTGGCCGGCCCGCCGGTGCTGCTGCTCGACGAGCCGACCAGCAACCTCGACGCGCGCAACGAGGCCGCGCTGCGCCGCGCCATCGACGCGGTGGCCGTGCGCCGTACGCTGCTGATCGTGGCGCACCGACTCGCCACCGTGGTGGACGCCGACCAGATCGTCGTCCTCGACGGCGGCCGGGTGGTGGCCGTGGGCACCCATGCCGAACTGACCGCCACCGACCCGCTCTACCGGGAGTTGGCCACCCACCAACTGCTGGTCGCCTGAGGGGGCCCAACTTGCCGGGCGGCCGGGCCGCCCGTGTCGGTCGAGAATCGCGTACCGTTGCCGCTCATGGGTGTGTCGCAACGGTTCAAGAGCAAGTTCCGGCGTTTCCTCCAGCGCCCGGGATCAACCGTGGATCTTGCTCCGCTGGAGAAGCTGCTGCCGGCGATCGCGGCGCGCGAGGACGACCTCGCCGCGCTTGACGACGCCGAGTTGACCGAGGCCGCCGGTGCCGCCACCGGCTACGAGGAGATCTGCGCGGTCGGCCGCGAGGCCGCCCGCCGGGGCCTCGACCAGCGGCCGTACGACGTGCAGCTACTCGGCGCGATGGCGCTGCTCTCCGGCAAGGTCGCCGAGATGGCCACCGGTGAGGGCAAGACGCTGACCGCCACCATCGCCGCGTACGGGCACGTCCGGCTGGGCAACGGTCCGGTGCACGTGCTCACCGTCAACGACTACCTGGCCCGCCGGGACGCCCAGTGGATGGAGCCCGTCTACACGCTGCTCGGCCTGACCGTCGGCTGGGTCAACGAGGCGTCCACGCCCCAGGAGCGGCGCGACGCGTACTCCTGCGACGTCACCTACATCTCGGTCAGCGAGGCGGGCTTCGACTACCTGCGCGACCAGCTCGTCACCGACGTCGAAGACCGCGTGCAGCCGGTGCTGACCACGGCGATCATCGACGAGGCCGACTCGATCATGATCGACGAGGCCCGGGTGCCGATGGTGCTCGCCGGCGCGGTGCCGGGCGAGCAGGACCCGGTGCACGCCGCCGCCGCGCTGGTGCGCGGACTGCGCAAGGGCCGGCACTACACGATCGCCGAGGACGGCCGCAGCGTGGCGTTCACCTCCGCCGGCCTGGCCGCCGTCGAGGCCAAGCTCGGCATCGACCTGTACGACGAGGAGCACGTCGAGCAGCTCTCCGCCGTCCACGTGGCGCTGCACGCCCAGACCCTGCTGCACCGTGACGTGGACTACATCGTCCGGGACGGCTCGGTCGAGCTGATCGACGAGATGCGCGGCCGGGTGGCCCAGCGCCGCCGCTGGCCCGACGGGCTCCAGGCGGCGGTCGAGGCCAAGGAGGGGCTGGACGCCACCGCCGAGGGTGAGGTGCTCGGCACCATCGCCGTGCAGGCGTTCATCGCGCTCTACCCGAAGGTGTGCGGCATGACCGCCACCGCGGTGCTGGTCGGCGACCAGTTGCGGGAGTTCTTCGACCTCGAGGTCGCGGTGATCCCGCCGAACACGCCGTGCGTCCGCGAGGACGAGCCGGACCGGATCTACGCCACCCGCGCCGAGAAGGACGAGGCGCTGATCGACGAGATCCGCCGCTGCCACGACGCCGGGCGGCCGGTGCTCGTCGGCACCCTGGACGTCAAGGAGTCCGAGGCGCTGGCCGCCGGGCTCAACGCGGCCGGCGTGTCCTGCGTGGTGCTGAACGCCAAGAACGACGACGAGGAAGCGGCGATCATCGCCGAGGCCGGCGCGTACGGCGCGGTGACGGTCTCCACCCAGATGGCCGGCCGGGGCGTCGACATCCGCCTCGGCGGCAGCGACCAGGCCGACCGGGACCGGGTGGCCGAGCTGGGCGGCCTCTACGTGATCGGCAGCGGCCGGCACGACAGCCGCCGCGTCGACGACCAGCTGCGGGGCCGCGCCGGCCGACAGGGCGACCCGGGCGGCTCGGTCTTCTTCGTCAGCCTGGAGGACGACCTGGTCGTCCGGCACGCCGCCGACGCGGTGCCCCCGTCGCCGCGGATGAACGCGGACGGCCTGGTCACCGACGAGCAGGTCGACTACGCGGTCGAGCACGCCCAGCGGGTCGCCGAGGGCGTCAACCACGAGATCCACCGCAACACCTGGCGCTACAGCGTGGTGATCGAGCAGCAGCGCATCGCCCTGGCCGCCCGCCGCGAGCGCCTGCTGACCAGCGACGTGGCCGCCCTGATGCTGCTGGACAAGGAACCCGAGAAGGCCGGCGAGATGGACGAGGACCTGCTCGCCCGGGCGGCCCGGTCGATCGCGCTCTTCCACCTGGACCGGCTCTGGGCCGAGCACCTGGCCGAGCTGTCCGAGGTCCGTGAGGGCGTACACCTGCGTGCCCTGGGGCGGCTCGACCCGCTGGACGAGTTCCACCGGGCGGCGGTGCCGGCGTTCAACAACCTCGTCCCGGAGATCGAGGCGCGCACTATCGCCACGTTCAACGAGACCGAATTCGATGAGGACTGGGAGCCCGAGGACGGCACCCTGGTCCGGCCGACCGCCACCTGGACGTACCTGGTGCACGACAACCCGTTCGGCTCCGAGCTCGACCGGCTGATCGCCTCGATCGGTCGGCGGCTCAGCGGCGCGTCGCGCTGACCTGGCTCGCCGGGGTCTCTGCCGTACCTCCGGGTAGGGCGGAGACCCCTGCTCGCGCCGTTTCGATCCCGGTTTGCGAGGGTAGTAGGGCGGGTCGGTCAAGGCGGAAGAGAGCAGACGATGGCACACGTGACGACGTCGGCGGGATGGGCGCGAGGGCGTACGAGGGCAGTGCGACGGTGAACCTGGACACGCGGGAACCGGTGGTCGAACGACTCGGTGTGCTGGAGACAGCCGCGCTGCTGCGGGAGCTGACCGCCGGCCTGATTGGCCTGACCGATTTCGATGAGGCACTGCTGGCGCTGGTCCGGGTCACCCGGGACGCGGTGGCCGGGGTGCGCTGGTGCGGGTTCACCGCGCTGCGCGCCGGCGAGCCGGCCAGCCTGGCCGCCTCCGACGACCGGATGGCCGGCCTCGACGACCTGCGCCACGGGCCCGACACGCCGGCCATGAGCGCGATCCGACGCCGCGAGATGATCCTCGCTGTCGACCTGGCCGGCGAGCCACGGTGGCCGACCTGGACGCCGCGCGCCCGTGACCTCGGCGTCCGAGGGGTGATCTCCGCGCCGGTGGACATCGACGACCAGGTGATCGGGGCGATCAACCTGTACGCCGCCGCGCCCGACGTGCTCACCCCGCAGCACCAACTCACCGCGATGCTGCTCGCCGAACACGCCGGTCTGCTGCTGGCCGCCGTCCGGGACCGGGGCCGCCAGCAGGCGCTCGCCGGGGAGCGGGACGCCGCGCTCCTGCACGAGGGTGTCGTCGGCCAGGCGATCGGGGTGATCATGACGCAGCGGGGGTGCCCGGCCGCCGAGGCCCTGGACGTGCTGCGTACCGCCGCCTCGTCGCTGGACATACCGCTGCGCGAGGTCGCCGAACGCCTCGTACGGACGGTCTCCCGCCCCCGCGAGACCTGACCGTCGAACGGTGCGGGTGGATGCCCGTTCTCCCGGTCGGCGGCGAGTCGGGCGGCGTCGTTTCACCTCTCGGGCGCTCGGGTAGCACTCTGGTACCGATGGACTGCGCCTGACCCTGGGGAGGCCCCATGCAGAGCCGGCTGCGGGTGCAGGGGCACCCCATCCAACCGATGTTGGTGACGTTCCCGCTCGGGCTCTTCGTCAGCGCCACGGTCTTCGACCTCACCGATGTCGCCGGGGGGCCGGTCTTCCTCGGCGAGGTCGGCTACTGGACCGGCGTCGCCGCCCTCTTCGCCGCCGCCATGACGGCCATCGCGGGCATGGTCGACCTGTGGGACGTGCCGGTCGACGGCACCCGCCGTACCGCCATCGCCTTCAACCTGGTGAACGCCGCCATGGCAGGGCTGTTCCTGATCACCAGCCTGGTCCGCGCCCACTCGCCGGATCGCGGCGCGACGGCCGCGACCCTGTTCACCGAGCTGCTGGCGCTGACGGCCGGCGGGGTCGGGGTGTACCTGGGCGCGCGGCTCATGCGCCAGTTCGACGGGGGTCGCGTCGAGACCGGCAGCCTGGACACCCTCGCCGGTGGCACGGTCGAGGTCGTCCGCCCCCGCCCGTGACCGACCCGGTTTTGCTTGATCGACTCGGTTTCTGGAAAGACGGGGCGTCGGCGGCTCGGTGACAGGACGGCTTCCAGGAACGCGAGTCGATCGAGCGCCGGGTAAATGGATTGCCGCTCGGGTGGCGGGCCGGCGAGGCTGATCGCCGTGACTGACGCGCCTACCGCCGAGGACCTGATCGCGGAGGCCGCCGCCGCGCCCGTCGACGGCTGGGGTTTCGACTGGCTGGCCGGCCGGGCCACCGAGGAGCGTCCACCCTGGGGGTACGCCCACCTCGTCGCCGACCGGATGGGTCGCGCCGCCGCCGCGCTGGACGTGGACACCGGCGGGGGCGAGGTGCTGGCGGAGGTCCCGCGCCCGCCGAAGGTGCTGGTGGCCACGGAGGCGTGGCCGCCGAACGTCCTGGTGGCACGACGGAACCTGCGCCCGCTCGACGCGACGGTGGTGGCGGTCGCGCCGGACTCGGCGCTGCCGTTCCGGGACGGCTCCTTCGACCTGGTGGTGAGCCGGCACCCGGTACGCACCGACTGGGCGGACACGGCCCGGGTGCTGCGCCCCGGGGGGACGTACCTGTCGCAGCAGATCGGGCCGGGCACCATGCGGGAGCTGAGCGAGGCGATCCTCGGCCCGCTGCCACCCCCGGACGGCCGGCACCCAGAGGAGGCGGTCGCTTCCGCTGAGTCGGCGGGCCTGCGCGTGGTCGACCTGCGCCGGGCCACGCTGCGCGCGACGTTTCACGACATCGGCGCGGTGGTCTGGTTCCTGCGCAAGGTGGTCTGGACCGTGCCGGGCTTCGACGTGGACCGCCACCGCGCGCCGCTACTCGCCCTACACCGCCGCATCGTCGAGCAGGGCCCCTTCGTAGCCCACGCCCAACGCTTCCTCATCGAAGCAACCCACCCCTAACCCCCTCCCACCCCCGCGCCCCGCCCCCCGCGCCGATCTTGCACTTACTGTTGGCGTTTTGCACCATTGACGCCTTTAGTCGCCACAGAAATCGCAAGATCGACGAGAAGAGGGCTGGGGGAGGCGGGGGCGGCATCGCGTGGACGGCGCCTCTCCGCCGCCAGCCGATCATGGACTTGTGGTGGGCGTTATGCGCCCGCTCGCGTCCTTCGTTCCCACCACGACTCCATGATCGCCAAGGGCGGGGCGGGGCGGGGCGGGGGCGGGTTAGTGGGGGTGGGAGTTGTGGTGGGCGGCCAGGATGTCGGCGCCGAAGTCGCTGGCGGGGCGGCGGAGCACGGTGTGCGCGTGGTTGCCGTCGTCGCTGGTGTTGTCGTACTCGATCAGCAGGTCGTCGCCCTGCACCCGGTAGTAGTGGCGCTGCCCCGGGTTGGTCGGCCCGGCCCAGGCGAAGTGCAGTGGGCCGCCGGCTAGGCGGGTCGCCTCGCGTACGGCCAGCTCGGGTGGCAGCCGGTCCAGGTAGAGCGCGACGATCTGGTCGAGCAGCGCCCGGCCGGTGGGGCCGAGTCGGTCGGCCGGTACGCCGAGAGGTTCGAGTGGCCCGTCGACCCGGGGACGGGTGGCGCTGATGATGTCCGTCGGGGCCTCGTCGGCGATGATCGCGGCGGCCCGTCCGGCGGGGCCCAGCGCGTCCAGCAGGGCGCGGCCCAGATCCTCCTCCACGCCGAGCGGTCGGGAGACGGGCCGCCCGGCGTACCGCACCGCGGCCGGGTTGGCGCCGAAGAAGACCGGCGCGGGGGAGACCTGGTCGTCCACGATGGTCATGGTCACCGACAGGTGGTGCCCCTCGAGCCGCCACGCCCAGCGGTCGTCGCGCGCCGGGTCGCCGAACACGGCGATCCAGTAGTCGCCGCTGTGCCGCCCGCGACGCCACCCCTCGGCCCGGTCCAGGACCTCCTCCAGGGCGATGATCGCCATCGCCTGGGCGTACGCCGACGGGCTGAGCGCGGTGGCCAGCAGCCGATGCGCGGCCTTGCGCCCGGCGATGTCCAGCCCGGCGAGGCAGACGCCGGGGCGTGGGCGCGGCCGGTACTCCAGCCAGCGCCGGGCGGGCTCGTCGTCGAACGGGTACACGACGTCGACGCGGGTCGCGGGGTCGAGCGCGGTCAGCAGCGCGCTGCCGGCGGCACGCATCTGTTCGGGCAGAGGATCTTCCACCGCCCCTGTATACCGTCAGTCGGCCCGCAGCAGCCGCACCATGTCCGGCAGGTCGAAGAACTGCGCGGTTTCCAGGGCGGAGGGGTTGCCGTACGCCGGGTCGGCTCCGGCGGCGAGGAGCGCGCGGACGGCGTCGGCGCTGCTCCGAAAGACCGCGGCGGCCAGGGCGCTCTGACCTCGGTCGTTGGTACGCGTGTGGTCCGCGCCCCGGGCCAGCAACGCGGCCACCGTGTCGGGGTGGGAGTGGTAGGCGGCCAGGATCAGCAGGGTGTCGCCCTTGTCGTTGGTCAGGTTGACCGGCAGACCGGCGTCGACCTGGGCGGCCAGTTCGTCGGCGGCGCCCGCGCGGGCCAGGTCGAACATCCGGTGCGCGAACGCCAGGGTCTCGGCGTCGAGGTCGTCGGTCACCGGTCCAGGCTAGGGCGCGGCGGAGGACTCCGCACCCGGGCCGGTCATCTCGGCATGTGGAATTACCTACTAAACCTATAGGCTTTGCCGTCTAGAGTACGGGGGCACCCCACGCACCGACCCGCGAGGAACCACCGATGACCCACGATCGCCCGGCCACCGACCTGCTCGCCGTCGCCGCCCGCTGGGCCGACCCGGCCGGCTGGCCGGTGACGCTGCGCTTCGATCCCAGCGAACGCTGGTACGCCCGGCTCGCCACCGCCGACGACCACGAGGTGTGGGCGCTGAGCTGGCTGCCCGGCCAGGGCACCGACCTGCACGACCACGGCGGCT
This sequence comes from Micromonospora sp. CA-246542, assembly GCF_050942905.1. Taxonomy (NCBI): domain Bacteria; kingdom Bacillati; phylum Actinomycetota; class Actinomycetes; order Micromonosporales; family Micromonosporaceae; genus Micromonospora; species Micromonospora sp. CA-246542. Next base: position 3,239,492 of record NZ_CP192040.1, read on the forward strand.
CCGCCGGCGCGTTCCGGGTGGTGGCCGGCGCCCTCACCGAGGAGACGGTCAGCCGGGGACGGCTGCTGCCCCGCGTGCTGCCCGCCGGTGCCGGCCGCCGTTTCGGCGCTCACCACGTCCACCAGGTCACCAACCGCGGCGCGGACCCGGCGGTCAGTGTGCACGTCTACCGGCCCGCGCTGCGCCGGATGACCCGCTACGACCTCGTGGACGGTCGGCTGCGCACCGCCGAGGTCGCCGAGGCCGGCCGGTCCTGGTGAACCGCCCCGACCCCCTCTCTCCCGGAAGGAATCGATAATGCAGCTCACCGCCGAGCACTGTCCGGCGCCCGTGCCACCGCCGGGCTCCCGGGGCATCGACGAGATCCTGGCGGCCGCGCGTGCCCGGCTCGACCGGCTGGACCCGGAGCGGGCGCACCTCGCGTACCGGGCCGGGGCTCTGCTGGTCGACATCCGGCCGGCGGCCCAGCGCGCCGCGCACGGCGTCGTGCCCGGCGCGCTCACGGTCGAGCGCAACGTGCTGGAGTGGCGCTTCGACCCGCGCTGCCCGGCCCGGCTGCCCGAAGCCGTCGACTACGACGTGCCGGTGGTGATCCTCTGCCAGGAGGGCTACACCTCGTCACTGGCCGCCGCCGCGTTGCAGGACATCGGCCTGCGCCGGGCCACCGACGTCGACGGCGGGTTCGCCGCCTGGCGCATCGCCGGCCTGCCGGCGCTCGGTCCGACCCCTGCACCGCGCAACCCCCTCGCACCCCCGGTCACCGCCGGTTGGGCGCGCCGCTGACCCCCACGCCGCACCGGGCGTGGCGGGCGTACCGCCATCAGGAGGCACGATGTCCGTCGTCGCGATCCCCACCCGTCCCTACTCGCCGGGTCACCCGGGACGGGCCGTCGGCCGCCCGCGCACCGGACCGACCCTGACCATCACCCTCGACCTGGCTCCCGGGCCGATGAGCCCCCGGCTGGCCCGGCTGGTGCAGTTGCTCGGCGAGCTGGCCGAGGCCGGCGAGGGTCGGCTGGGCCCCGTCGACGACGTACCGCAGACGCCGCGCCCGCTCGCGCGCCCGACCGTCGTCGACGCGTCCGCGGTGGCCGACGCCGCCGACGTCCGCATCCTGGCCGGGTCGCGGACCGTCCGGCACGGCGACCGGGTGGTCGCGCTCACCCGCATCGAGTACGACCTGCTGCTCTTTCTCGCCGAGCGTCCGCACCGGGTCTTCACCCGCCTGCAGCTGCTGTCGAACGTCTGGGGCTACGAGCACGCCGTGGCCCGGACCGTGGACGTGCACGTCCGGCGGCTGCGCGCCAAGCTCGACGGCGCGGAGGTGGTCACCACCGTCTACGGGGTGGGTTACCGCCTCGGCGACGAGGCGCGGATCAGCGTGGACCACACCCGCTGAGCGGGCCGGGTGGCCGGCCGGGGCGCGGCGGCATCCGCATGGTGAACAGGACGGGGACCCCCGCAACGGGGCATCCGGGTGGCTCTGCTGTAATCATCTGGCTTCGTACGCAGAGCGAGCGTCTGGCTCCGATGCGTTCGTCAATTGTCACATTCATGCAACGCAGCCGCCTCTTGACCCTCGCCCGGACGCCGGGAAGCATCGATGAAGCGGCGTCCCGGGCCGTGGGGAGATACCCGGACCAGCCCAAGGAGGACCATGTCGGTCAGCCCCGCCTCGTCGCGCGCCGGATGGCATACGTCCCAACCCGCGGTGCCCGGTCGACCTCCCGGCGGTCAACGCCGCCCGGCGAACACCGCCGCGCCCGTGCTCACCGTGACGCTGTCGATCCCGCTGACCTGCGAGGAGTCGCTGACGCCGCCGGCCCTGCGGCTGCTCGAAGCCGCCCGTGAGCTGCTCGAACGTGGCGAAGGCGTGGTCACCAGCTCCGCTCCGGCCGAGCGCCGCGCCGACGGTGTGCCGGCCAACCGGTCACCCGTGCGGGCCCTCACCCCGACGATCCCCGCCCTGCACATCCTCGCGTCGTCCCGGTCGGTGCTGCGCGACGACGAGCCGCTGCCCCTGACCCGGTTGGAGTTCGACCTGCTGCTGCACCTCGTCGCACACCCCCGCCGCGTCTTCACCCGGCTGCAACTGCTCAACGCCGTGTGGGGCTACGAGCACGCCGGGGTCCGCACCGTCGACGTGCACGTGCGCCGGCTGCGCGGCAAGGTCGGCGTCGACGTGCCCCTGGTCACCACGGTCTACGGCGTGGGCTACCGGTTGGCCGACGACGCGCGCGTCACCGTCGACCGCACCGGCTGACCGCCACCACCGCCCGCCGCTTTCCGGCGGGGCAGGATGGACCGGTGCGCATCCGTCCCATCTCGCCCGACCTGCTCGTCGCCGAACTGACCGGCCGCCTCGCCGAGGCCTCGGCCACCGTCGAGCCCGCCCGGCTGCGCGTCGCGGTCGACGGCGCTCCCGCCGCCGGCCCGGACGAGCTGGCCGCCGCGCTGGTCGACCCGCTGCGCGCACGGGGTCGTCCGGTCCTGCACGTACGCGCCGACGACTTCCTCCGGCCCGCGTCGCTGCGCTTCGAACTCGGCCGGACCAACCCGGACGCCTACTACGAGGGCTGGCTCGACGAGGCCGGCCTGCGCCGTGAGGTGCTCGAACCGGCCGGCCCCGGCGGCGACGGGCGGGTGCTGCCGTCGCTGTGGGACCCGGTCGCCGACCGGGCCAGCCGCGCCGCGTACCTCGATCTGCCGCCGGGCGGCGTGGTCCTGGTCAGCGGCGCGCTCCTGCTCGGCGGAGCGCTGCCGTTCGACGTGACCGTCCATCTTCAGGTGTCCACGGCGGCCCTGCGTCGCCGCACCGATCCGGCCCGGGGGTGGACCCTGCCGGCCTTCGACCGTTACGCCGACGAGGTGGTTCCCGCCAGCTTCGCCGACGTGGTCGTACGCGCCGACGACCCCCGCCATCCCGCGCTCGTCGAGGCTGGCGGCGAGGGCTGAAATTGGCTCGTTTGCGGGCCGGGTCCGGCGGGTACTCGCCCGGCTCACAGAGCGTGGGTGATCGCCCGCGTACCGCATGCGACCGCTACCCGGGGCACCACGCCGCCGGACCCGGTTCACGGGAACCACAGGCCAGGAAAGGCAGGCAGCGATGCTCGTCCACGACACGGTCGACACCGGCCGCTCCCAGACGGAGATCGACCAGATCCGGCAGTCCCTGCAGGCGCGCTACGACGACCTGACGGCGGAGTACGACCAGGCCGTCCTGCAGAGTCAGGTGCTGCGTCTGGTGGAGGTCGGTGACACCGCCGGCGACGACCAGGCCGACAGCGGCACCAAGACGGCCGAGCGGGACACCGCCCAGTCCCTCCTGCGCACGATCCTCGACCGACGCGCCCAGTACGAGCACGCCCTGGGCCGCCTCGCCGAGGGCACGTACGGCTGGTGCGAGGGCTGCAAGGCGGCGATCCCGGTCGAGCGGCTGGAGATCTTCCCGGCCGCCACCACGTGTGTCACCTGCAAGCAGACCCGCGAACGGCGGGCGGCCTGAGCGACGGCAGCGGTTGCCGGTCGGTCCGCGACACGATGGACTCCACCCATGGGTGACATTCTGGTGGGCACCGCGTCCTGGACCGACCGCACGCTGCTCGACTCGGGTTGGTATCCCCAGACGGCGGACAACCCCGAGAAACGCCTCGCGTACTACGCCCGGCAGTTCCGACTGGTCGAGGTGGACGCGACCTACTACTCGCCGCCGGCCGAGTCGACCGCGCGGCTGTGGGTCGACCGCACGCCCGCCGGGTTCACGTTCAACATCAAGGCGTTCAGCCTGTTGACCGGCCATCCCACCCGGGTCAACGCGCTCTACAAGGACCTGCGACCGGAGACCGACAAGAAGAACGTCTACCCCGACGACCTGCCCGCGCAGGCGTACGAGGAGGTGTGGACGCGCTTTTTGTCCGCGCTGGACCCCCTCGTGGAGGCGGGCAAGCTGGGCGCGCTGCTGTTCCAGTTCCCGCCCTGGTTCACGATCAAGCGGGCGAACAAGCAGTACCTGCTGGAGGTGGCGAAGCGCTGCGCCCCGCTGCGACCGGTCTACGAGTTCCGGCACGCCTCCTGGTTCGACGGCGACAACGCCGACGAGACGCTGACGTTCCTGCGCGAGCACGACCTGTCGTACGTCTGCGTGGACATGCCGCAGGGTCACCGCTCGTCGGTGCCCCCGGTGCTGGCCGCCACCGGTGACCTGGCCGTGATGCGCTTTCACGGCCACAGTGACAAGTGGACCAGCAAGGACATCCACGAGAAGTTCGGCTACCACTACTCCAAGCGGGAGCTCAAGGACTGGGCACCCAAGCTGCGGGAGTTGGCCGACTCCGCCGGCCAGACCCACGTGCTCATGAACAACTGCTACCGCGACTACGCACAGACCAACGCCACGACGCTGATCGGGCTGCTGGACACCTGACCGCCCCGCCCGCTGAGTCGCCGAATGGCGGGTGCCTCCTACCGGGGTGGGCGGTTGCGGGCGTGCGCGTCCGCGAAGTCCCAGACTGCCGGGACGAGGCGCTTCGGGGTTTCCAGCTGTGGCAGGTGGCCGGTCTCGGTGAGCAGGACGAACTCGGCGCCCGGGATGGCGGCGGCGTAGGCGCGGCCGTAGTCCGGGTCGGCGATGCGGTCGTGGTCTCCCCAGATCACACGGGTCGGGAGAGCCGCCGCGGACAGGCGTTGGCGCAGGGTCGGGTCACTCATGGACGTGTCGCCGGTGTAGACGGACAGCGCGGCCCGGTTCCCGGCCAGCACCGCCTGCTGCTGTGGGTTCATCGTGCTCGGGTCGATCAGAAACCTACCGGGCTCGTAGTAGCTGTGTTGGGCGATCTCCGGCAAGGTCAGCGCGAAGAAGTCCACCACGGGGTGGCCGGGGACCTCGATGCCGACCGCGTCGACCAGCTCGATGCCGCTGATCCTGGTGGTGTCGAGCAGGGCCATCTCAGCGGCGATCCAGCCGCCGATCGAGTTGCCGACGACCGTCACGTCGTCGAGGTTCAACCGATCGAGTAGGGCGACGTAGAGCTGGGCGAGCTGGCCGATCGTGGTGAGCGGGTCGGGGCGCTGAGTGCCGCCGAAACCGGGGTGGGTCGGGGTGATCACGTGGGCGTGGCACTCGGCGGCCAGCAGGTCGGCGAACTCCGTGACGGTCTGCGGGCCGCCGCCGCCGTGCAGGACGAGGAACGGATGGCCGTCGCCGCGTTCGGTGTAGGAGACGGGCGTGGTTGTACCGGCGATGTCCAGGTCGTGGATCTGCATCATGCGGTCCTTCCTAGGGCCGAGCGGCTGGGCGACAGATACGGCCCGTTCTCGTTCTCGGCTATATCAGTAACCTTATATCAGGGTGCTTATATAAGCAAGCTGGTACTCTGGCCTCATGCCCAGAGACATCGGGGAGATCGGACTGTCCGTCAAGCGCCTGCAGGTGCGCCACCATCGCACCGCCAACGATCGGCTGGCCCCGCTCGGCCTCTCGATCGTGCAATGGGACGCGCTACGCCACCTGCACGAGAGACCGGACGCGTCGCTGCACGACCTCGCGCAGCTCACCTTCCAGACCGATCAGTCATTCGGCTCGCTGGCCGCACGCATGATCGACCGCGGTCTCATCGAGCGGGTGCCCGGGCCGGGCCGGGCCGTGCGCCACCGGCTCACGGGCAAGGGCGAGGAACTGCGCAAACAAGCAGGCCAGATCGTGCACGGAGTTTTGGCCGAATCATTCTCAGCACTCAGCGAACAGGAACTGCAGACGTTCGGTGACCTGCTCGCCCGGATCCTGACCGTGAGCCCGGTGAGCCGGCCGGCCGGCAGCAGCCGTCAAGGCTGAATCCACAACGGGCGACCTTTCGACCCCGTGCCGGTCTCACCCGATCCGGGTGGGGCCGGCTCACCCGCTCGCCCGGCAGGGTGGGCACGGTGGTGACGGCCGCCCGACGGCCGGAGACGACACGGAGGTGACGGGGGATGACGGTTCGACTGGTGACGGATCGACGGCGCGGTGCCGTCCTGCACGTGGTCGGCACGGCGGACAACGCCCGACGTGCCCCCCAGGGCAGCCCGGTACGCGCCCGGCGCGGTCCCGTGGGGCCGCCGCGACGTACCGACGAGCGACGCTGGGAAACCACGGAACGGGGGTCGGCCGATGCCTGACTCGATGATCTCCGCCTTCGAGAGTTCGCTGGACAAGACCAACCTGATCCTCAAGGACATCGAGGACGCCTACGGGTGGCCGAAGGAGCGGCGCAACCAGTCGTACGCGGCGCTGCGCACGGTGCTGCACCTGCTGCGGGACCGGTTGGCGGTCAACGAGAGCGTCGAGTTCGCCCAGCAGTTGCCTGTGCTGGTCCGGGGGATCTACTTCGACGGTTGGAACCCGTCCGACGTGCCGATCAAGCTCAACCGCGACGACTTCCTCTACGAGGTCCGCCAGGGCTTCCCGTACGACGCCGAGGGCGGCGCGGAGCGGGTGACGCAGGTGGTGCTCGACACCCTGCGTCGGCACGTCACCCAGGGCGAGTGGCAGGACGTGAAGGACACCATGCCCAAGGACCTCGCCATGATGCTGCCCTGAGACCGGCCTATCGAGCGGCGCTGTCCGGACCCCCGGCCAGCGCCGCGAAGGGCCCGTAGCACCCTCAAGATCACGCCTGACACTCCAAGGTCACGCTTGAACCTGGATGTAGTGGCCTCCTCGACGCGCCGACACCACTACATCCTGGATGCAGCACGATCATGCGAGGGCCGACGACCCGTCAGCCCGACGTGCCCACCAGGATCACCGCCTCATCCTGGCACTCTCCGCCGCCGCCCGCGAACCGACCGTGTCGTCCCGGTTCGGCGTCTACGGTGTGGGTTAGAGAAGATCGCGCGTGGGGTACCACCCGCAGCACGACGGACCCCGGCGTACGGCGGGGCGGCACACCCGAGGGAGTACCGATGGCACTCAACGACGATGACATGCAGACCACGGGCGGCAGCGGCCTGGAGGGTCCGGCCGACGGCGGTGCGACCCCGGGTCACCAGGACGGTGGCGCGGACGGTGGCGCGGAGGGTCCGGCCGATGGTGGCGCGACCCCGGGTCACCAGGACGGTGGCGCCGATGGTGGCGCGGAGGGTCCGGCCGATGGTGGCGCGACCCCGGGTCACCAGGACGGTGGCGCGGACGGTGGCGCGGAGGGTCCGGCCGATGGTGGCGCGACCCCGGGTCACCAGGACGGTGGCGCCGACGGCAGCGCCCGGTAGCGGCACGTCATGACATACCTCGACCCGCCGGGCGGCCACGGCCGCCCGGCGGTTCCGTCCGTGGCCCCCGACGGCGCGGCCGCCGCCGCGCTGGCGCGCTGCGTGTCGGTCGAGCCCGCCAAGTTCGCCGCCGCGCACTGGGGCCACACCCCGCTGCTGTCTCGCGCCGCCGAGCTGCCCGACCCGGCCGGGTTCACCGACCTCTTCAGCCCGGACGACGCCGACGAGTTGCTCAGCCGGCGCGGTCTGCGTACCCCTTTCCTTCGGGTCGCCAAGGACGGCCAGCTCGTGCCGGCGGCCCGCTGGACCGGCGGCGGCGGGGCCGGCGCCGAGATTGGCGACCAGGTGCTCGACGAGCGGATCCTGGAGCAGTACGCCGGCGGTGCCACCCTGGTGTTGCAGGGCCTGCACCGGATCTGGCCGCCGCTGGTGGACTTCGCCCGCGACCTGGGCCTTGCGCTGCGTCAGCCGTTGCAGGTCAACGCCTACCTCACCCCGGCGGGCAGCCAGGGCTTCGCCACCCACTACGACACCCACGACGTGTTCGTGCTCCAGGTGGACGGTCGCAAACACTGGCGGATCCACCCGCCGGTGCTGCCCGACCCGCTGGAGAAGCAGCCGTGGGGCGGCCGCGCCGACGAGGTCGGCGCCACCGCGCAGGGTCCCGCCGCGCTGGACGTGGTGCTCGCGCCCGGCGACGCCCTCTACCTGCCGCGCGGGTGGCTGCACAGCGCCCAGGCGCAGGAGGCCAGCTCGCTACACCTGACCGTGGGCATCCGCGCGTTGACCCGCTACGCGCTCGTCGAGGAACTGCTCGCCCTGGCCGCCGAGGACCAGCGGCTACGGGCCAGCCTGCCGTTCGGCACCGACGTCGCCGACCCGGACGCCATCGAGCCGGAGCTGACCGAGACGGTGGAGGCGCTGCGCGACTGGCTGCTGCGGGCCGACCCGGGCGCGGTCGCCGCGCGGCTGCGCCAGCGCGCCTGGCCGGCGGCCCGCCCGGCGCCGATCCGCCCGCTCGCCCAGGCTGGCGCGTTGGCCACGCTGGACGCCGACTCCCGGCTCGTCCTGCGACCGGGCCTGCGGTGGCAGCTCGCGCCGCACGGGGACGGCCAGGTGGCGCTCCGGCTGTTCGACCGCACGATCACGCTGCCCGCCGACTGTGAGCCAGCCACCCGCACGCTGCTCAGCGGCACCGCGACCCGCGTCGGTGACCTACCGGGCCTGCCGGACGACGCCGACCGGGTCACCCTGGCCCGCCGCCTCCTGCGCGAGGCCGTCCTGGTGCCGGCCTGACCCTCTCCAGCCGGTTGATCAAGAGGTTCGCGTCACGACACGCCGGGTCGATGACGCAAACCTCTTGATCAACCGGAGAGCAGGGGGGCGGTCGGTCAGCGGGCTAGCGCCAGGAGCAGCACCGTTGTTACCAGGCCGGCGCCGAGTACCACCATGATCGGTTGGGGGCCGAGCATCGCGTGTCGGCGGTCGGCCAGCGCCCGCGCCGGCGCGAGCCCCATCAGCGGCCCGAGCAGCGTCACCACCAGCGCCAGCACCGGCAGGCCGACCGCCAGGTCGCCGCCGTACCCGACGCCGAGCGCCCGCGCGGCAACGCCCAGCGCGTAACCGAGCACCGCGCCGCCCACCCCGCACAGCGCCAGCAACGGGTTGACCGAGCCCGGCAGCTCACCCGGCTGCCCGGCCCGGTTCAGCAGGTCACGGACCCGGCCGAGCAGCACCGCCGGGTCGGCGGGGGCGCTGCCGTTGGCCGGCACGGGCGGTCCGCCGATGCGACGGGCGCCCAGCCGGGCGCGGGCCTGCTGCCACAGGTGCGCCACCTCGGCGTCGATGAGTTCCTGCTCCTCGCGGGCGTCGACCAGTTCCTGCTCGGCACGTCGCACCTCGGCGACGGCCTCGTCGACCGCGCGTTCGGCCGCCGCGCACTGCCGCTCGTACCAGGTGTGCGCCTCGGCGCGTTGCTCGCGTACCCGAGCGGTCAGCTCGGCGAGCCGTCGTAGCTGCGCCGTGTACGTCTCACTGGCCACCGGCTCGTTCATCGTGACGGTCCATAGGGGATGATCACGTGACCGGTGCGGTGCACGGCCCGGTCGAAGAAGAGCCCCCGCCACGGGCGGGGATACCAGTCCGGGCCGCCGGTGCCCGGATAGAGCGACGCCCCCAGCTCGCCGCCGTGCGCGTCCAACGCCACCCAGGCCCCGATCTGGTCGGTACGGGCGGCGGGACCACCCAGGTCGGCGCGCATCCGCGCCACGCCACGCCACCAGGCCAGCACGTGGGTACGCCGCTCCGGCCCGTCGTGCAGGATCCGGCGCAACTGCTCCAGGCCGGTGCGCCGGCCCGTCCGCGCCGCGAGGGCGCCGGCCGCCGCGTCGACCGCGAACAGCAGCAGGTAGTGCGGACTGCCCGTGCTGGACAACCCGTCGGCCGTCTCGGACATCAACTCGCCGACGGTCTCCTCGTCGTACCAGGCGGCGTCGTCGGCCAGGTCGTCGTAGAGCGTGCGGGCGATGCCGTCGGCGTCCGGGTCGAGGCAGGCGATGGAGAAGCGGGCGGTGCCCGGCGGGTGCTGGCGGGCCAACGACCGGGCCGCCGCGTCCAGCACCGCGCACGCCTCGTCCACCCGCGTGCCGAGCACTGCCAGGTTGCGTCCGGGCGCGCGGGGCAGCCGCAGCGCCGCCGAACGCGCCTGCACGTCGATGATCTCGCCGAGCAGGGCCACCGGGTTGCGCGGGGCGCGGCCGTCCGCCGGGGCTTCGAGGGCCCGGAAGTCGGGGGCCTCGGTGAGCCGGGGGATCGCGTCACCGTCGAAGAGCCGGGCCGGCGCCGCGTCCGGCGGGCGCATCCGCCACAGGCGGTGTTGCAGGCCGCTCCACGTCTCCCAGTCGCTGGCGGCCGGGATCCGGGCGACCTCGTTGCCCTCGACCATGCCTGACTCGGCGTTGACCACCGCGTGCCAGCGTGGCAGTGACTGCGCCGCGTCGTTGCGTTCGGCGAGGATCCGCAACGCCTTGGGCAGCGCGATCCGCAGGGCGAACTGCGCCACCAGCGCGGGACGCCCCCACAGCGCCTCGATGCCCCGGACGTCCTGGGAGGCGAGCACCAGGTGGATGCCCTGCGACCGGCCGCGGCGGGCCAGGTCCTCCAGCAGGTCGGCGGCCTCCCGGGCCACCACGTCACGGCCCGCCAGCAGCATCTGGAACTCGTCGACCACCGCGACGATCCGCGGCCAGTGCCCGGTCGGGTCCACCGCGCGCAGCTCGGCGAGCTTGGTGACCTCGTGTTTCTTGGCCGCGTCGGCCCGCCGCCGCAGCTCCTCGGCGAGGAAGCGCAGCAGCGCCAGCCCGAACTCCCGGTCAGTGTTGACGTTGATCCCCACCAGGCGCATGTGCGGCAGCCAGCTCGGGTCACGCCGGCCCTGCGCGAACCGGGCGAAGGACACGCCCTCCTTGAAGTCCAGCAGATAGAACTCCAGCTCGGCGGGGGAGTAGCGGGCCGCCAGCGCGCCGATCCACGCGAAGATCAGGTTCGTCTTGCCGGTGCCGGACGGACCTCCGATGAGGGCGTGCGGCGGATAGTCGGCGAGCGTCAGGCGTACCGGCCGACCCTGCGGTCCCTCGCCGATCGGCACGGTCAGGCCGTCCGCCGAGTTCTCCCGCCACATCAGCTCCGGCGGCGGCAACAGGTCGCCGAACGGCGTCGGCGGCGGGCCGGCGTTCACCTGGGCGGCGACCTCGCGGCAGGTCTCGGTGACCAGCGTCGCCGGCGGCGGCGGGTCCAGCCGCACCGACAGGCCCGACGGGCCGCCGATGCGGGCGCCCGACGCGTCCGCCACCACCCGGGTCACCGTCGGGTCGTCGGGCAGCGAGACGCCACGGACCACCAGGTGCACCCCGCAGGCCGCGCCGGCGCGGACCACCCGGTCGAGCTGCCCGCGCTCGTGCCGGTTCAACTCGTCGCCGCCGAGCAGCACCGCCACCCGCCACGGCTCGGGGCGGCGGCCGGTCGCCGAGGCCAGCTCCCGCAGGGACCCGTACTCGCCGGCCAGCACCGTCTCGTTGATCCGCCGGATCTGTTCGACCAGGTCGTCCAGGAGCGGGCCCAGTCCGCCCGGCCCGACGAAGGTGAGCAGCCCCGCCGTGACCAGGGGCGCGAACCCGGCCAGGCCGCCGCCGAGGTGCTCCGGGTCGTACCCGATCAGTCGTACCCCACTGGGGTCGGCGCGGCCGACGGCCCGCAGCAGCAGCGCGGACACCACGGCGTCGCAGCCGGCGCGGTCGTCGCCGGACAGGTGGACGTGCCCGGCGTCGAGCAGCGGCACCAGCGCGGGCACCGGCTCGACGTCGTCGAGCCGGACCGTGCCGACCCGCAGCGCGCCGGGTGGCTCGGCCCGGCGCAGGGGCGTGGGGGTCCAGCCCGGCCAGTCGGCGCCGGCGCAGCCGGGCGCCTCCTGGCGGGCGGCGTCGGCGGCGTGGCGGGCCAGCTCCGCGATGCGGGTGGCGTGCCGGGCGTCGATCTCGGCGAGGCGGCGGTCGCGTTGGCTGCCCACCCGCTCGGGTACGGCGGCGGCGGCCCGGCGGACCCGGGCGAGCCGCTCGCGACCGGCGCTCAGGTCGGCCTGCGCGGCCGACAGCCGGGTACGGGTGGCGCCCAGCGCCTCGGCGAGGAGTCCCGGACCCGCGCGGCGAGCTGCCCGCGCCGGTCAGCCATCGGAGCTCCGGCGAGCCGGCGCGTCCCGCCACGGGCTGCCCGTGCGCGGCGGCACGACCCCACCCGACGCCTGCCCGCCCGCCGCGCCGGAAGGCGGACCACCGGCGCGCGGGATGCTCGGGCGTGGGCCCGCGCCGCCGTCGGGTGGACCGCCGGATCGGGGGCGCCGGCGCGCTTGTCGTCGCGGTGTGGAGTCGGGTCGTCGCGGCGTGGAGTCGGGCCGGCGTCCGGCTCGGCGGCGGCCCGCGGCGTTCCCGTGGGCAGGTCCCGGCCCAGCCGGGCGAGCAGCAGCCCGGCCGTCACCCCGGCGGCCACGGCCGAGTCGGCGGCGTGCGGCGGCTCCCCGGACGAGCGTGGCGGCGGCATCCGGCACACCCGGGTCAGCAGGGTCTCCAGCACCGGCGGCGGCAGCCCGGGCAGCAGGTCCCGTACCCGGCCGTTCAGCTCCCCGCGCAGCCGGCCGAGGTCGCTGGCGCGGGGCGGGTGCCCCAGCAGCTCACCGGCCAGCTCGCGCAGCAACGGTGGCGCGAGCGCCGCCATGCCGAGGCCCACGTCGGCCGACGCGCGGCGCAGCTCGGTCCGCAGTCGGTCGCGGTCACCGGCGCGTACGCCGCCCACGACCCGGCGCAGCAGCTCCGTCGAGTCGCGTAGCCGCTCGTCGGGCTCGTCCGCGTCGGTCTCGCGCCCGCCGGTCAGCTCGGCCACCCGTACGGACCACCAGCGACGCATCCGTACCTGCTCGGGCCGCTCCGGCGCCACAGTGGTGGGTCCGTCCGACGGCGCCTCGTCGTGGCGCTGGTCGCGCTGCTGCGGTCGGGGTGCCGGGGCGCCGTCGGCGGCCAACCCGATCGCGGCCAGGTACGCCGACAGCTGCTCCTGCGCCACCCGTAGCGCGTAGTTCGCGCTCTCGGCGTGCTCGGTGGCGGCGGACAGCTCGGGCACGCCCATGGGGTTGGCCGACTCCTGGCGGACCCAGCGCAGCCGCTCGGCGGCCAGGCCGAACTTCTCCAGGGCCTGACCGAGCAGACCCACCGGGAACTCCTCGCTGGCCGCACGGACCTGACCGCCGATGTCCTCGATGATGGACATGTCGGCCTACAGGGTGGAGACGTAGAGCTGGGCCTGCTCCACCGCGACCAGTGTCGCGGCGAGACACTCCTCCAACTCCTGACTGGCCTGTGTCAGCGAGGCCTGGGCCGCCTCGACCGTCTCGTGGCCGCTGCCCTCCAGCGCGCCGGCCAGTGTCTGTTGCGCCTCGGCCAGCTTCTCACCTGCCGCCTGGACGGCTGTCTGCCCGTCACCGATCTGTTGGAGGGCGACATCGATGGCAGCCTTCAGCTCGGCGACGCTCGCCACGGCGGAACCTCCTGGGGGCGGGGAGATCTCCATTAGAGCCTACCGGCGTCGCCGGGAGAACATCCGCCCTGGCGGTGTTGATGCCCGCCTGACCGTTAACCCCCGTGAAGTGCCGGGAGTCCGTTCTGTGGGAGTCCCAGTGCGAGAACCTTTCAGTTATCGCGGAGCCAGCGGGGGCCGTACACCTCGGCGCCCAGGGCCGTGACCCGCTCGCGCAGCTCCCGGTCGGCGGTGACCACCAGCCGGCGGCGCTGCGGGGCCGTCCGCACCAGCTCGACCACCGTGTCGTCCCCCGAACCGGGGGCGGAGACCACGCGCACCTCGTCGATGCCCGGCACGTCCCGCGCCGCGCCCTCGACCACGAGCACCACGTCGACCGGTGCCGTCAACCGGGCGGGCAGCCCCTCGGCGGCCACCGGCGCGAGGGCGTCCCGCAGCCGGGCGGCGGCCCCGGCCCGGTCTCGCCACCACCCGTTGGGGCGGGAGCCCACCACGTTGGCACCGTCCACGATCAGCAGCGGGTTCTCCGTCATGCCGCCAGCCTGCCACCACCGGACCGAACCGGCCGGACGCCACTCCACGGCGAGGTGCGCCACCGCCTGCGGCGTTTGTCGGGCCGGGTGCCGGGTAGCCCCTGCCGACCGTGCCGCGCCCGACTGCGGAGGAGAGACATGATGGGACCCGGTGATCTCGGCTCCGACCCGTGGGATGAATTCCTGGCCCGGTACTTCGGCCGGGGCGAGGGAGGACGCCGACCGCCGCACCGGGTCGACATCACCCGACTGATGACCGCCGACGCGCGGGAGATGCTGGCCGACGCGGCCCGTCGCGCCGCGCAGCGGCAGAGCAACGACCTGGACACCGACCACCTGCTCTGGGCCGCGCTGCAACGCGAACCGCTGCGCGACCTGGTCCGCCGGGCCGGCGCCGACCCGGACACCCTGCTCAACGCCCTCGGTGGAAAGGGCGACGGCGCGCCGCGCGGCGAGGTGCCGCCCAACCTCTCGCTGACCCCGGCGGCCAAGCGGGCGCTGCTCGACGCCCACCAGTTGTCCCGGGCGATGGGCGCCAACTACATCGGCCCCGAGCACATCCTGATGGCCCTGCCGCTCAACCCCGAGTCGCCCGCCGGCCGGATGCTGGCCGCCGGTCGGATCCAACCCGAGTCGTTGCAGGCGGCCAACGCCGAGCGCGGCCCGATGAACGGACCGAAGCCGGACCGGGGTACGCCCACCCTCGACCAGTACGGCCAGGACCTCACCGACCTGGCCCGCAACGACCAGATCGACCCGGTGATCGGCCGGGCCGACGAGATCGAGCAGGCCGTGGAGATCCTGTCCCGCCGGACCAAGAACAACCCGGTGCTCATCGGCGAGGCCGGTGTCGGCAAGACCGCCATCGTCGAGGGATTGGCCGAGCGGATCTGTGACGGGGACGTCCCGCAGACCCTGCTCGGCAAGCGGGTCGTCCAGCTCGACCTCGCCGGCCTGGTCGCCGGCACCCGCTACCGGGGTGACTTCGAGGAACGCCTCAAGAAGGTCATCGACGAGATCCGCGCACACCGCGACGAGCTGATCATCTTCCTGGACGAGATCCACACCCTGGTCGGCGCGGGTGGCGCCGGCAGCGAGGGCGGGATGGACGCGTCCAACATGCTCAAGCCCGCCCTGGCGCGGGGCGAGCTGCGGGTGATCGGCGCGACCACGCTTGACGAGTACCGCAAGAGCATCGAGAAGGACGCCGCGCTGGCCCGGCGTTTCCAGCCCGTGTTGGTGCCCGAGCCGAGCATCGACGACACGATCGCGATCCTGCGCGGACTGCGGGACCGGTACGAGGCGCACCACCAGGTGCGCTTCACCGACGAGGCGCTGGTCACCGCCGCCGAGCTGTCCGACCGGTACGTAACCGACCGGTTCCTGCCGGACAAGGCGATCGACCTCATCGACCAGGCCGGCGCGCGCGTGCGGTTGCGCACCCGTACCCCGGCGTCCGACGTACGGGAGCTGGAACAGGAGCTCGACGACGTACGCCGCGACAAGGAGCAGGCCGTCACCGACGAGCAGTACGAGCGGGCCTCGGCGCTGCGCGACCGGATCTCCGAGCTGGAGGAGGAGATGCGGCGGGCCAACGGCGAGGACGGCCAGTCGTCCTCGCAGGTGCCCGAGGTGGGTCCGCAGGAGATCGCCGAAGTTGTCTCCCGGGCCACCGGTATCCCGGTCAGCCAACTCACCGAGGAGGAACGCGACCGGCTGCTGCGCCTGGAGGGTCACCTGCACGAGAAGGTGGTCGGCCAGGACGACGCGGTCACCGCGGTGGCCGAGGCGGTCCGCCGGTCCCGGGCCGGGCTGGCCGACCCGGAGCGCCCGATGGGCAGCTTCCTGTTCCTCGGCCCCACCGGCGTCGGCAAGACCGAGCTGGCCCGCGCCCTGGCCGAGGCGCTGTTCGGCGAGGCGGACCGGATGGTCCGGGTCGACATGAGCGAGTTCCAGGAGCGGCACACCGTCAGCCGGCTGGTCGGCGCCCCGCCCGGGTACGTCGGCTACGAGGAGGCCGGCCAGCTCACCGAGGCGGTACGCCGCCGCCCGTACGCGGTGGTGCTGCTCGACGAGATCGAGAAGGCGCACCCGGACGTGTTCAACATCCTGCTCCAGGTGCTCGACGACGGACGGCTCACCGACAGCCAGGGCCGTACGGTGAACTTCAAGAACACCGTCCTGATCATGACGAGCAACCTCGGCTCCGAGCTGATCACCGGCACCCAGCGTGCCGTCGGCTTCGGCACCGGCGCGCCCGGCAGCGAGCAGGAGAACGACGAGCTGCGCGAGCGGTTGATGCGCCGCCTGCAGGAGAACTTCCGCCCGGAGTTCCTGAACCGCATCGACGAGGTCATCATCTTCCGTCGACTGGAGGCCGAGCAGTTGCGCGACATCACCGCGCTGCTGCTGGAGGAGACCCGCCGCCGGATGCACGCCCAGGACATCCAGGTCGAGTTCACCACCGCCGGGGTGGACTGGCTCGCCGAGCACGGCTACCAGCCGGAGTTCGGCGCCCGTCCGCTGCGCCGGGTGATCCAGCGCGAGGTCGACAACCACCTGTCCCGGATGCTGCTCGAATCGGCGATCTCACCCGGCCAGAAGGTCGTCGTGGACGCCCGCGACGGGCAACTCACCTTCGACGTGACCGCGGGCGAGCGGGGCTACACCGCCGCCACGACAACACACCCACGATGAGCGGGCCGGCGGGACGCGAGGACCACGACGAGCCGCACGAGGACGCGGACGAGCACCCCGACCCGATCCTGGCGCCCCCGACGGCCAATCCACGTCGGACGCGGGTACCAGCCGAGGGCCTGCACCCCAAGACCGACCAGGACGACCCGGAGACGCGAGAGGAGACGTGATGGTACGCGACACGCGGCTCGACCCCGAGGTGGAAGTGCTCTGGGAGGACTTCCACGCCGAGGTCAACGTCCCGTCGGAGCAGCTGCGCACCTGGCTGTTGACCAGGGGATCGGGGGAGGAGTCGTTCAGTCCGAACCCGGACCTGGATCTGCCCCAGCCGGGGCGGGAGATCCTCAAGGTGCTCAACAAGCGCAAGGTCGACCTCACGCCGGAGGACATCGAGGTGATGCGCGAGGCGGTCGAGCGGATCCGCGAGCTGATGGACGCCAAGCCCCGGCGCGGCAACGCCGACGACGAGTGGCGGCACTCGCTGCTCGACCTCGGGCACGATCCGCTCGTGGAACGCTGAGCGCGGCCGTACGGGACGGCGCCGACCCGGTACCGGGTCGGCGCCGTCGTCGCGCCCTACTGGCCCTGGTCGGGTTCCAGGCTGCCGATGGTCAGCCCCGCCGCGTCGGCGGCGGCGTCGCGTTCGCCCCGGGTCTGGTCCTCGCGGGTGAGCAGGTTGGCGTACTCGGTGACGTCGGCCGGGTCGGGCACCTCCGGGAGCCGGCGCAGGAAAGCCTCCACCTGACGGGTGGCGGCGGTGTGCGCGGCGGCGGCCTGGCGGAGCAGTTCGCGGTCGTCGGCGGGCGGGTAGAGATCGGTCATGTCCGCCAGATACCCGGACAGCGGCGGTTCGCACCGGCGGTGGCCCTCGTCTCGCCTCATCTAGCCTCCCCGGCCGGCGATGCCGTCCAGGAGGGTGGTCAGGTTGTGGTCGAAGGTCTCCTCGGCGTCGAGGTGCGCGCCGTCGACGACGAGCCGGGCGATCGTGGGGTAGCGGCCCGTGTCGAGCATGCGCGTCAGGTAGGGGCCGAGGCTGGCCTGCCAGGCGCTCAACTCGGTGCCGGTGGCCCGGGCGGTGCGCCGCTCGGTGACCTCCCGCCGCAGCGCTCCGATGATGAAGGCGTTGAGGGCGCCCAGGGCCCGCTGGAGGTCGTCGACGTCGCGTACGGCGGGGGCCTGGCTGAGCGCCGCGGCGGTCGACTCGCCCACGGCGAGCGCGTGCGGCCCGAGCTGTGGTCGGCCGCCGAGCAGGTCGGAGAACCACTCGTGGTCGAGGGCGGCGGCGCGGGTCCGTCGCACGATGGCCAGCACCGTGGCACGCCACCCGGGGTGCGGGCCGCCCTCGGCGATCTCGCCGTAGACGGCGTCGACCATCAGGTCGAGCAGCTCCGACCGGTTGGTCACGTAGTCGTAGAGGCGCATCGGGCCGACGCCGAGTTCCTTGGCGATCCGGCGGACCGACAGGCCGTCGAGGCCGTGCGCGTCGGCGAGCCGGATCGCCGTGTCGGCGATCTTCGCGCGGCTCAGCGGCACCGGCGTCGCCCGCGGGCGGGGCTCGGGCCGTTCCCACACGGGCACCACTTCGCTACCGTACGGTGTATCCACGCAATACAGTGTACGGTAAGGAGCATGGCGATGCGACTGGCGATCGTGGGCGGCGGCCTGGGTGGGCTGACACTGGCACGGATCCTGCACCGGCACGGCGTCGAGGCGGTGGTCCACGAACGCGAGGCGGACCGGGCCGCGCGCTCGCAGGGCGGGATGCTCGACCTGCACCCGGAGTCCGGGCAGCGCGCCCTCGCCGAGGCGGGCCTCGGCGAGGAGTTCCGGTCGTCGGCGCGGCCCGAGGGCGAGGAGCACCGCATCCTCGACCCCGCCGGGCGTACGCTCGTGCACCACACACCGCGCCCCGGCTCGTTCGACGGACGCCCGGAGATCGACCGCACCGTCCTGCGTCATCTTCTGCTCGACGCGCTCCCGTCCGACGCGGTCGCCTGGGGTCATCGCCTCGTCGGGGCGACGCCGCGACCCGCCGGCGGTTTCCTGCTGACCTTCGACGGCGGTCGTCGCGTCGAGTGCGACATGCTCGTCGGCGCGGACGGCGCCCGCTCGGTGGTCCGACCGCTGCTGATCGACGCGCCACTGACGTACGTCTCCACCCACGTGGATCTCACCATCGGCGACGCCGACCGACGCCACCCGGATCTCGCCGAGATGGTCGGCCCCGGCAACCTGTGGTGCGTCGGCGTCAACCAGATCCTCGCCGCCCAGCGCCTCGGCGACGGCAGCATCCGGGTCGGGATCTCCCTCCGTGCCGAGGGCCGTGACCTGGACGCCTACCGCAGCAAGGATGCGCTACGGGCCCTCTTCGACGGCTGGGACGCGCGCCTGGTCGCGCTCATCGACGCCGGCGACGACGCGCCGACGCCGCGCCGGGTCGAGGCGATGCCGGTCGGCGCGCGCTGGGTCCACCAGCCGGGCGTCACCCTGCTCGGTGACGCCGCGCACCTCATGCCCCCGGTCGGCGAGGGCGCCAACCAGGCCATGCTCGACGCCGCCGAACTCGCCCACGAACTCGTCGTCCACCCCGACGACCCGGACGCGGCGATCCGGGCGTACGAGGAGGCGATGTTCGCCCGGGTCCAGCCGATCGCCGAGATGTGCGCACGGGTCCAGGCGATGATGCTGTCCCCGACGGCGGCCGACGACCTCGTCCGCTTCTTCACGCGGCGACCCGCCGAGCCCGTCGGGCAGTAGGCCCTCACGCCGCGCTGGGCTGCCGGACGCCGAAGGCCGGATTGCGCACCAGCCAGTCCAGGTAGGTGGGGTGCGACGCCAGCGAGTCGGTGTACGCCGCCTTCGCCGTGGCCAGCAGCAGCTCGGCGTCGCGGGCGGCGGGCGACTCCGGATGCCACCCCAGCAGCAGTCGCCAGCGCAGCGGGACACCGGCCAACCGCCGGGTGACCAGACCGGCCACCGGCCGGAACGTCGCCTGGCACAGGGCCACCGCCACGCCGGCGTCCACCAGGTCGACGCAGCCGCGGATGTCGGTCTCGTACACCTTGCGCGGGGTGAAGCCGGCGCGGGCGCAGGCGGCGGCGAAACAGTCGCCGAAGCAGCCGTCGCCGGGCGCCGCCACCCATTGCTCGTGGCGCAGGTCGGCCAGGCGCACCTCGTCCCGGTCGGCGAGCGGGTGGCTCGCCGGCAGCAGGACCAGCACCGGATCGACGGCCACCTCCCGCCACCT
Organism: Micromonospora sp. CA-246542; assembly: GCF_050942905.1. NCBI lineage: Bacteria > Bacillati > Actinomycetota > Actinomycetes > Micromonosporales > Micromonosporaceae > Micromonospora > Micromonospora sp. CA-246542. The sequence goes on from NZ_CP192040.1 coordinate 3,259,295, forward strand.
CAACCCGAACTCGGCCGACGGGGTGGCATCGCCGCAGACGCCGGTGAGGGCGAAGTCCAACCGTCCGCCGGCCACCAACTGCGCCAGCTCGTCCACCGACCACGAGGCGTACGTGGTGATCTGGGCCGGCGGCTCCTCGGCGGCGAGCCGGTGCACCAGCCGGCCCAGGATCGGGCTGTTCACGCCGCCGAGCCGGTAGCAGCGCGACACCTCGGCGGCGCCGGCCAGCCGCGCCGCCTCGTCCTGTAGGCCCTTCATGGCCGGCAGCAGCACCGGGCCCGGGCGAGCACCAGCTCACCGAGCGCGGTGGGGCGGGCGCCGCGCCGGTCCCGGTCGAACAGCGGCCCGCCCAGCGTCCGTTCGATCCGCTGGAGCTGGGCGGTCAGCGCCGGCTGGGCGAGCCCGAGGGCCGACGCCGCCTTGGTCACACTCCCTGTCTCCGCGATCGCGCAGACCACCCGTAGGTGTCGCAGCTCCAGGTTCATACGGTGACGGTAGGACCACGTCGCAGCCTGCGGAAGGGGCCAAGTGGATCGGTGACATTGAATGCATTCTGTGGTGCGGCCCGCGCCTTCAGTCGCGCGGCGGCTCCGGCAGGTCCTTCAGGTACGTCGGCCGCCGCGTCACCGCGTCGCGGAGCTTGTCCACCACGCCCACCGCCGGCTCGACGATGCGGTTCCACGGCGGCGTGGCCGGAGTGCCCGGGTGCGGCCGGGTCGGCGCGGCCTCCTCGGCGATCTCCAACCGGTTGCCCAGCCGGATCAGCTCCTCCGACGTCGCCACCGCGCGCAGCTCGGTGACGAGCGCGCCCACCCCGTCGACGTGGCGGCGGACCCGCTCGGCGACCTCGGTCACGCTCTCGTCGTTCAGCCCCTTGAGGGTGGCCAGCAGCGCCGCGTCACCGTCGATCTCCGCGTCCACCCGGGCGGCCTCGGCCGGCAGCGCCGCCCGCACCGCCGGCAGCAGGTACTGCTCCTCGGCGGAGATGTGCCGCGACAGCGCGGCGGTGAGCACCGCGAGTGCCTCGTTCGGCGTGGCGTCCGGGCCGCTCAGCTGGTCCACGAGGGTCAGCAACTGCCGGTGCTCGCGGTCCACGATGTCGGCGACGCTGCGGCCGCCGGGCCGGTAACCCTCGTCGGGGGCGGGCGTGGGCGGCAACGGGGGCAGGGGAACGGCGGACATGATGCCCTCCTCGACTGGCGGGCGGAAGCCCCGGCAGGGGATGTGCGGTCGTGGGCGGCGGTACCCGAACGCGGCCGCCGCGAAACCGCCGCCCGATTCGTCGACCTGGATGCCCGGCCGCGTCCCGTCGGTGCGCCGGCCCGCCGGTAACTCCGGGCTGGTATGAAGGGGCGATGACGAGCGACGCCGCCTCCGCCCGACCGGACCCCACCGCGGAGGTCGTGGACCTCTGCCGCGACCTGCTGCGCATCGACACCACCAACACCGGTGACAACGACACCAGCGTGGGCGAACGCCGCGCGGCCGAGTACGTGGCGGAGAAGCTCGCCGAGGTGGGCATCGAGCCGGTCCTGCACGAGTCCGCGCCCGGCCGGGCGAACGTGGTGGCCCGCATCCCCGGCGCCGACCCGAGCCGGGAAGCCCTGCTGGTGCACGGCCACCTGGACGTGGTGCCCGCCGACGCCGACGAGTGGTCGGTGCACCCGTTCTCCGGCGAGCAGCGCGACGGCTACCTGTGGGGTCGCGGCGCCATCGACATGAAGGACTTCGACGCGATGGTGCTCGCCGTGGTGCGGCACTGGCAGCGCACCGGCGTCCGGCCCCCGCGCGACATCGTCCTCGCGTACACCGCCGACGAGGAGGCGGGCAGCGACTACGGCGCGCGCTTCCTGGTCGAGAACCACCGCGACCTCTTCGACGGCTGCGCCGAGGCGATCGGCGAGGTCGGCGGGTTCTCCTACTCGGTGAACGACAGCCAGCGCCTCTACCTCATCGAGACCGCCGAGAAGGGCATCGACTGGCTGCGGCTGCACGCCAAGGGCCGACCCGGGCACGGGTCGATGGTGCACGACGACAACGCGGTCACCGCCCTCGCCGAGGCGGTGGCCCGCATCGGTCGGCACCGCTTCCCGGTGGTGGTCACCGACACCGTACGGGCGTTCCTGACCGAGGTCTCCGACCTGCTCGGCATCGAGCTGGACCCGGAGGACCCGGAGGTCGCCATCGCCAAGCTCGGCCCGATCGCCAACATCATCGGCGCGACCATCCGCAACACGGCCAACCCGACGCGCCTCGCCGCCGGCTACAAGGACAACGTCATCCCGGGCCGCGCCACCGCCACCATCGACTGCCGCAGCCTCCCCGGCCAGTCCGAGCTGCTGGAGCGGCAGTTGCGCGAGCTGGTCGGCCCGGACATCGACATCGAGTACATCCAGCGGCAGCCCGCGTTGGAGACCACCTTCGACGGCGACCTCGTCGAGGCCATGTCGGCGGCGCTGCGCGCCGAGGACCCGGGCGCTCGGCCGGTGCCGTACATGCTCTCCGGCGGCACCGACGCGAAGGCGTTCTCGACGCTCGGCATCCGCTGCTTCGGATTCGCGCCGCTGCGGCTGCCCGCCGACCTGAACTTCTCCGCGTTGTTCCACGGCATCGACGAGCGCGTTCCGGTCGACGGACTACAGTTCGGCGTGCGGGTTCTCGACCGGTTCCTCCGCACCTGCTAGCAGTGTCCGCGTTACCTACCCATCGTGAAGGGACTGCCCCACATGACCGACCAGCACGGTGAGCTGGACGCCGCACTCGAGCGGGTGATCGAAGCGGCCCGCCACCACCTGGCCGCCGTACGCGCCGCGCAGGGCCGCGTCGACGACGACGACGTCTGGCAGGCGTACGTGGCGTTGAACAACGCCTCCTTCGCCTACGACGAGCAGCTCCTCGACGCCTTCGGTGAGGTCACGCCGTGGGACGTCGACTCCATCGACCCGGACGAGGCCGACGAGCGCTTCGGCGGCGACGGTGTCGAGGCCAGCGACCCGCACCCCCGGGTGATCTCGGTGCGCCAACGCCGCGACTACCGGGTGCCGAGCATCTCCGCGCTGCTGCGGGCGGCCGAGGCGGCCCGCCGCGAGGGCACCCCCGAGGACGACGAGCCGGCGCCGGTGGAGGGCGTCGGTGAGGCGGTGCTGGAGCTGCTGCAGAGCGGCGACGGCTCGCTCGGCGCGCTGGACGTCCCGGAGCTGGAACCGCTCGACGGGGTGGTGATGGTCAGCGAGGTGGGCACCCCGGTCGACCTGGAGTCGTTCGACGACGACGACGCGGTCGGCCCGTTCCAGCCGGCCAGTGACGACCGGCTCGTCGGCCGGCTCGACGAGCACCCGTTCCTGGAACTCGACGACGACCACGACCACGCCGGGCACCAGCACTAGTTGGTTTCGGGCCGTACGACGCCCGGGGCCCGACCGAGCGCGGTTCGGGTCCCGGGCGTTCCGTCGCGGTGCCCCGGCCGGGTGTCAGTACGACAGGCCCGGCTGCGGCTGGTTGACCCGCCGACGGCGCAACATGACCTGCCGCGTGCCGTCCCGGAACAGCCGTACCCGGGCCAACTCCCATCCGGAGAACTCCGCCTGGATCGCCAACTGCGCCGCTGCGGTCAACCGGTCGACGTTGGGCGGCAACCGCAGCGGCGCGTACTCGTAGTCCATGCCACCCATGCTGCCCAGCCCGGCGGCAGTCCGCCACCCCCTGGAGGGTGACCGACGCCGCTGCCGTGCCCGGTTCCTGCCGTCCTTGGGCCGTCTCGGGTCACCCGTCGCGTTCCGGGTAGCCGACCGGCACCCCGGAGACATCCTCCAACGCCGTGGTGATCTCCTCGGGCAGCGTGATGCGCTCGACCTGCAACGCGCCGAGCAGTTGCCCGACCGTCCGGGCGCCCAGGATCGGCGCGGTCACCCCGGGCCGGTCCCGGATCCAGGCCAGCGCCACCTCCAGCGGCGAGACCCCCAGCCCGCCGGCCGCGGTCGCCACCGCCTCCACGATGCTGGAGCAGCGCGGCTCCAGGTAGGTGGAGACGAACCGCTCGAAGTGCGGGGAAGCGGCCCGGGAGTCCGCCGGACGCCCGTGCCGGTACTTGCCGGTGAGCACCCCCCGACCCAACGGCGACCAGGGCAGCACGCCGAGGCCCAACGCGTCTGCGGCCGGCAGGACCTCCCGCTCCACCCCCCGCTCCAGCAGCGAGTACTCCACCTGGGTGGCGACCACCGGCGCCCGCCCCGGCCAGGCCGTCTGCCAGGCGGCGGCCCGCGCGGTCTGCCAGCCGGAGAAGTTCGACACACCCACGTAACGGACCTTCCCGCTGGCCACCGCGTGGTCCAGCGCCGCGAGGGTCTCCTCCAGGGGGGTGTCCGGGTCGTAACCGTGCACCTGGAACAGGTCGACGTGGTCGGTGCCGAGCCGACGCAGCGACGCCTCCAGGGTGCGCAGCAGGTGACCCCGGGAGCCGTCGCGCCGCCGGGCGCTGCCCGGACGCAACCCCGCCTTCGTGGCGATCAGCAGCTCGTCGCGCGGGACGAGGGTGCCCAGCAGCGACCCGATCACCGACTCGGCATCGCCGTCGCCGTACACGTCGGCGGTGTCGATCAGGTTGCCGCCCGCGTCCAGGAAACTCTTCAGCTGGGCGGCCGCATCGTCGGCGTCGGTGTCCCGGCCCCAGGTCATGGTGCCGAGCGCGAGCCGCGAAACCGCCAGCCCGCTTCGGCCGAGCGGTCGCTGTTGCATGGGTGAACCTTATTTCGAACCCGCCGCCACGGATATCCTCGCTCCCGTCATCTCTGCCGGTTCTGCCGGTTCCGCCTCCGGAAGGCACCGCGACGGACGGGGGATCATTGGCGGTGAGCCGGTGATCGGGTCCGTTTTCGGCATTGCGTAACCTGGTGCGACCTGTGCCACGGATGGGGGAGGACCAGTGCGACTCGGGCTCAGCCTCGGATACCAGACAGCGTGGAGTACGCCCGCCGACCACCTGGCGCTCGCTCAGGAGGCGGACCGCCTCGGCTACTCGGTGGTGTGGGCCGCGGAGGCGTACGGCTCCGACTCGCCCAGCATGCTCGCCTGGATGGCCGGCCAGACGCAACGGATCGACGTGGGCTCGGCGGTGATGCAGATCCCCGCCCGTACACCGGCGGCCACCGCGATGACGGCCGCCACCATCGACGCCCTGTCCGGCGGCCGGTTCCGGCTCGGCCTCGGCGTCTCCGGCCCGCAGGTCTCCGAGGGCTGGCACGGCGTGCGGTTCGCCAAGCCCCTGGGCCGTACCCGCGAGTTCGTCGACATCGTCAAGCTGGCCATCGCCCGCAAGGAGGTGGCGTACGACGGTGAGCACTACACACTGCCGCTGCCCGACGGCCCCGGCAAGGCGCTGCGGCTGAGCTTCCACCCGCCCCGCGAGCACATCCCGATCTACCTGGCCGCGGTCGGCCCGAAGAACCTGGAGCTGGCCGGCGAGATCGCCGACGGCTGGCTCGCCGTGTTCTACGCCCCGGAGTTCGCCGACGAGCACCTCGCCGCCGTCTCCGCCGGCCGGGCCAAGGCCGGCAAGGAACTGGCCGGGTTCGACGTGGTGCCGTCCGTGCCGGTCGTCGTCGGCGACGACGTCGCCTCCTGCGCCGAGCTGGTCCGCTGGTACGCCGCGCTCTACGTCGGCGGGATGGGCAGCCGGCAGCAGAACTTCTACAACCAGCTCGCCACCCGGATGGGCTACGGCGACGCCGCCCGCGAGGTCCAGGACCTCTACCTGGCCAAGCGCCAGCGCGACGCCGCCGCCGCCGTACCCATGGAGTTCATCGACCGTACGTCGCTGCTGGGCCCGAAGGAGCGCATCGCCGAGAGGATGCGCGAGTACGCAGCCTCCGGCGTCACCACGCTGTCGGTGAGCCTGTTCGTGGCCGACCGGGACAGCGGCGTGCAGACCCTGCGGACCGTCGCCGAGGCTCTCGAGCTCTCGGGAGTCGGCGAGTGACCTGGGTTGAGGCCATCGTCCTGGGCATCGTCCAAGGGCTGACCGAGTTCCTGCCGGTCAGCTCGTCGGGGCATCTGCGGATCACCTCGGCGATCTTCTTCGACCGCGACGCGGGCGCGTCGTTCACCGCGGTCACCCAGCTCGGCACTGAGGCCGCCGTGCTGATCTACTTCGCGAAGGACATCTGGCGGATCACCCGTACCTGGCTGGTCGGGCTCAAGGACAAGTCCGTGCGTTCGAGCCTCGACTACCGGATGGGCTGGTACGTGATCGTCGGCTCGATCCCCATCGGGCTGTTCGGGTTCCTCTTCAAGGATCAGATCAAGACGGCCGGGCGCAACCTCTGGTTGGTGTCGACCACGCTGATCGTGTTCGCGTTCGTGCTGGCCTTCGCCGAGTACTGGGGTCGGCAGACGCGCACGCTGGAGAACTTCCGGATGAAGGACGGCATCGTGATGGGCTTCGCCCAGGCGATGGCGCTGGTCCCCGGCGTGTCCCGCTCCGGGGGCACGCTCACCGCCGGCCTGCTGCTCAACCTCACCCGGGAGGCGGCCGCGCGCTACTCGTTCCTGCTGGCCATCCCGGCGGTGGTGATGTCCGGGGTGTTCAGCCTCGGGGACGTCTTCGAACCGTCCGCCCCGGGGACGTCCGTGCCTACGGTGGCCCAGACGGTCGTGGCCACCCTCATCGCGTTCGGCATCGGGTACGCGGCGATCGCCTGGCTGCTGCGCTACGTCGCCCACCACACCCTGTACGTCTTCGTCCTGTACCGGGTCGCGCTGGGCACCCTGGTCCTGGCGCTCCTGCTGACCGGCACGATCAGCGCCACCTGACCGCTCGCACTGAAGGTACGGCGATGGCCGGCGCCCGTTGTCGGGTGCCGGCCATCGGTGATCTCTTAGCTGTTCCAGTTGTGGGCGACCAGGTCGGTGGCCTGCTGTTCCCACTGGGCGTACGCGTCCGGGTAGGCGGAGACCTGTACGGTCTGCGCGGCGTCGGTCAGGGGCATGTCCTGCCAGCCGTCAACCTGCTTGAGGCCCTTGAGGAACGCGGTGGTGGAGTACTCGGGGTCGGTGATCTGCTCGGGCGTGCCCCAACCGCTGGACGGGCGCTGCTGGAACAGACCCAACGAGTCGTGGTCGTTGGCGTCGCCGAGGTGGCCCAGGTTCTCCAGCTTGGACTCCTGCAGGCTGGTGGCGATGGAGATGACCGCGGCCCGCTCGGGCAGGCCGGCCTTCTTGGTGGCGGCGATGATGGCCTTGGCGTTGGCGGTCTGCTCGTCGTTGAGGGTGATGTGGGACTGGTCGCCCTGCGGCTTGGGTGCGGTGGTCTGCACCGCCGCTGCGGTGGCGGGCTTGGCGTTCACGGCCGGGTTGGCGTGGGCGGCGATGGGGCCGGCGAAGACGCCGCCGGCGAACGCGAGACCAGCGATGGACAGCATGCTCTTGCGGAAGATCGTGTTCATCAGGGGTTGCTCCTTCGGGGGTAGGAAACACCCACACACCACCCGTTGCGGGGGATTGGTGGCGGGGGTGTCAGCACCTCGTCCGGGCGCTCAAAAGTCTTGAGAGGGGGGCGGCCTGCGAGCGGGAGGCTCGTGGCGGCCGGTCCGTGTGTAACGACCTGCCGGCCGGGGCCATTCCCAGGGGCTAACGATCCGCGGAGGGCGGGGCCCGTCGCGCCGGGACCGGGTGTAACGACCCGCGGCTCGGGGTCATTCCCCGGGGGGCCGGGGGGCGGTGACCCGCCTTTGCTCTGCTTCAACCGAGGAAACACCTGCCCGTCCGATAATCGGGCACCGGGTGTTTCCTGGGTTGAAGCAGAGCAAAGGACGCGAGGTGATGGGCCCCGACCCGACGGGCGACGGGCGGCGGGCGGTGACCTGCGCTCCTGGCGATCGTCCGAGGGCCACGACCGCCGGCGCCCCAACAACTCCCCGGCCACGGGGCACACGCGCCACGGCACATCCGCAACGGCAGACCCGCCACGGCCCAGCCGCCACGGGGCACCCGGCCACCACAGCGGCCCCTGCCAATCGGACATACCGCCCGCGTGCGGCAGTCGGACCGGATGGTCGACTCCAGATCGCCGAAGTCGGGGTGTCCGGAGCCGGATGATGCCCCGATATCGGCGATGTCGAGTCGATCATGCTCGTTCCGGCCGAGCGGCGTGGCCACCGAGCCCGTGGCGATCGTGGGCGTGGGGGAGGCCCTAGGGTGATCAGTGTGGCGACCCTTCTGCTTCTGCGACACGGCCGTACCACCGCGAACGCCGACGGCGGCCTGGCCGGCCGGCAGCCGGTCGAGCTGGACGACACCGGGCGCGCCCAGGCCACCGCGGTCGGCGAGCGGTTGCGGGCGGTGCCGTTGGCAGCGGTCGTCACCAGTCCGCTGATTCGTTGCCGGCAGACCCTGGAACTGGCGTTACCCCAGGCCACGCCGGTGGTGGAGGAAGGGCTGATCGAGTGCGACTACGGCAGCTGGGAGGGGCAGCCGCTGAAGAAGCTCGCCAAGGAGCCGCTCTGGCCGGTGGTCCAGCAGCACCCCAGCGCGGCGGTCTTCCCGCAGGGCGAGGCGATGGCGGCGATGGCGGCCCGCGCGGTGGCGGCCGTCCGCGACTGGGATGCCCGGGTGAACGCCGAGCACGGGCCCGAGGCGGTCTGGCTCGCGTGCAGCCACGGCGACGTGATCAAGGCCATCGTGGCGGACGCTCTCGGCGTACACCTGGATGCCTTTCAGCGGATCGTGGCCGACCCGGCGTCGGTGACCGCGATCCGCTTCACGCCGCTGCGGCCCTTCCTGGTCCGGCTCAATGACACGGGCGGTGACCTCGCCGCGCTGGTCCCGCCGCCGCGCAAGCGGCGTCGGCGGACCACGCGGGCGGCCGACTCGGACGCCGCCGTCGGCGGCGGGGCGGGCGCGACCCGATGAGGCGCCCGGTGCGGATCCCGGCGCCCACCGCCGCGACGTCCGGGACCGCCATGACCGGGACGGACGCCGCCACGCCCGGGTGTGACGGCCGGTACACCGGGCGCGTTGCCCCTGCGGCGATTCGGGTCGGTGGGGTGCGCGATGCCATGGTGGGCCGGATAGGGTCGTGGGTATGACCCACCAGGTGCACGCCTTCGAACCGCCGGAGCGGTTCGTCGCCGGGACTGTCGGGCCGCCGGGGGAGCGCACGTTCTTCCTGCAGGCCCGCGGCGGCGGCAGGCTGGTCAGCGTCGCGCTGGAAAAGGTCCAGGTGTCCCTGCTGGCCGAGAAGCTGGAGGAACTGCTCACCGAGGCGCAGCGCCGCTTCGGGGTGGAGTTGCCCGAGCTGGCGCCGGTGACCGGCGACAACGAGCCGTTGGACACCCCGGTCGACGAGGAGTTCCGGGTCGGGACGCTCGGGCTGGCCTTCGACGTCGACACCGCGACCGTGGTGATCGAGGCGATCGCCGCCGGCGAGGTCGAGCCCGAGGTCGAGCTGGGCGACGAGGACGACGAAGAGGACGACGAGGACGAGGAGCCGGACGAGGACCTGGACCGGTTGCGCGTGCGGCTCACACCGCAGGCCACCCGCCAGTTCATCGAGCGGGCCCGGCGCGTGGTCAACGCGGGCCGGCCGCCGTGCCCGCTGTGCGGCCAGCCGTTGGACCCCGCCGGGCACCTGTGCCCGCGGCACAACGGTTACCACCGGTGACCTTGTCCGGCCTCCAACCTCTGCGCGACGGTGACGCCGCGCTGCGGCTGCTCCGCGACGGCACCCTCGACCTGGAGGGTCGGCTGGTCGACGCGTCGAACACCACCCTGCGGGGCATCCTGACCCTCGACGGCGTCACGGCCCGCTGCGTCTACAAGCCGGTCCGCGGGGAGCGCCCGCTGTGGGACTTCCCGGACGGCACCCTCGCCGGCCGGGAGGTGTCCGCGTACCTGGTGTCCCACGCCACCGGCTGGGGCCTGGTGCCGCCGACCGTGCTGCGGGATGGTCCGTTCGGCCCCGGTTCCTGCCAACTCTGGATCGACGAACCGGAGGACGCGGAGCCGTTGGTCGGGTTCGTGCCGGCCGAGGAGGTGCCGCCCCGCTGGTTCCCGATCGCGGCGGCCCGGGACGACGACGGAGCCGCGTACGCCCTCGCGCACGCCGACGATCCACGGCTGGCCCGCCTCGCCGTACTCGACGCGGTGATCAACAACGCGGACCGCAAGGGCGGGCACGTGCTCGTCGGCGCCGACGACCGCATCTACGGCGTCGACCACGGGGTGAGCTTCCACGTCGAGGACAAGCTCCGTACGGTGCTCTGGGGTTGGGCCGGCAAGCAGGTTCCGCCGGACGCCGTGGAGATGCTCGACGGGCTCGCCGCGCAGGTCGCCGGGCCGCTCGGCGAGGAGCTGGCCGACCACCTGACGATCAGCGAGATCGCCGAGCTGGCCGCCCGCGTCGAGAGGTTGCGCGAGACCGGCCGCTTCCCGCAGCCGCCGGAGGACTGGCCGGCGATACCCTGGCCCCCCATGTGACCCCGCTGTCATCTTGATCACCCGTGGGGCGTCCCGGTGTCGCCTGAGGGCTGGTTAGGCTGAGGCCATGGAGTCTTGGGCGGGACACGAGGTGCCACGGCTGCCGGGTCGGGGCGAGCCGTTGGCGTTGTACGACTCGGCGCGGCAGAGTGTCCACCCGAGCGACCCGGCCGACGCGGCGAGCATGTACGTCTGCGGCATCACCCCGTATGACGCCACCCACCTCGGTCACGCCGCCACCATGATCACGTTCGATCTGGTGCAGCGGATGTGGCGCGATGCCGGCCGTCCCGTGCGGTACGTGCAGAACGTCACCGACATCGACGACCCCCTGCTGGAACGGGCCGCCCGCGACGGCGAGGACTGGGTGGTCCTGGCGATGCGGGAGACCGCCCTGTTCCGCGAGGACATGGAGGCGCTGCGGATCATCCCGCCGGAGCGTTACGTGGGCGCGGTCGAGTCGATCCCGGACATCGCCGACAAGGTCGAGGTGTTGCTCAAGGACGGCGCCGCCTACCGACTCGACGACGGCACCGGCGACGTCTACTTCGACGTCTCCGCCACGGGCCGGTTCGGCTACGAGTCGAACCTGACCCGCGAGCAGATGCTGGAGATCTTCCCCGAGCGCGGCGGCGACCCCGACCGGGCCGGCAAGCGCGATCCCCTCGACCCCCTGCTGTGGCGGGGCGCGCGCGAGGGTGAGCCGTCCTGGCCGGGCGGGGAGCTGGGCCCGGGCCGGCCCGGCTGGCACATCGAGTGCGCGGTCATCGCACTGAACCTGCTCGGCGACCGCATCGACGTGCAGGGCGGCGGCAACGACCTGCTCTTCCCGCACCACGAGGCCTCCGCCGCGCACGCCGAACGACTCACCGGCCAGGCCCCGTTCGCCGAGCACTACGTGCACGCCGGCATGATCGGCCTGGACGGCGAGAAGATGTCCAAGTCCCGCGGCAACCTGGTCTTCGTGTCCCGGCTGCGCGCCGACAAGGTCGACCCGATGGCGATCCGCCTCGCGTTGATCTCCGAGCACTACCGCAGCGACCGCACCTGGACCGACGAGTTGCTCACCGCCGCGCAGGAGCGGCTGGACCGCTGGCGGCGGGCCGCCGCCGCGCCCGCCGGGCCGTCCGGGGCCGAGCTGCTGTCCGGGGTACGCGCCAGACTGGCCGACGACCTCGACACTCCCGGCGCTCTGGTGGTGGCCGATCACTGGGCCGACGCGGCCCTCTCCGGCGCCACGGAAGACCCGGAAGCCCCCGCCCTCTTCGGGAAAACAGTAGACGCCCTCCTCGGCATCCGCCTGTAACGCCCCCCGCCCACGCGCGGCCTGGCGCCTCCGCGCTAGCTGGCGGGCTCCCGCGCTAGCTGGCGGGCTCCCGCGCTAGCTGGCGGGCTCCCGCGCTAGCTGGCGGGCCTTCGCGCTCGCGGCGGGCGCCTGTGTGCCCGTCGCTCAGTGTCGATCATGGACTTGTGGTGGCCGTCATGAGGTGCTATGCCCCTTATTTGAGGCACCACAACTCCATGATCGACGCGAGCCTCGCTGCCTCGCCGTCGATCTTGCACTTTCTGACGTTGCGAAAGGTGCCGATCGGGGCAAAGCGTCGACAGAAAGTGCAAGATCGACGGCGGGACCGGGACCGGGACCGGGACCGGGACCGGGACCGGGACCGGGACCGGGACCGGGGTGGGGTGGGACTGGGACCGGGTGGGGCCGGGCGGGTGGGGTTAGCCGAGGACCAGGCCCGGGTCTGGGTCTGGGTCGGGGGTGGGGGCGGGGATCTGGTACTCCTCGGTAAGGGTGGTCATCGGGCCGGGCCAGGTGGCCTGGGCGACCTCGATGGGCTTGCGGTGACTGTCGTACGCGACGTGCAGCAGGTGCAGCACCGGTGTGTCGGGCCGGATCTGGAGGGTCTCGGCCTCCTCCCGGCTGGGCTGGCGGGCGCTGATCGTGTCGGTGGCGGAGGCGTACCGGCGGCCGGTGGCCTCCTCGGCCTCCTGGTAGAGCGGCCGGCCGAACGCCTCGGCCCGCTCCAGCGATGTGCCGTCGGTGTCGCGGGGAAGGAACCAGGAGGCGCCGACCTCGACGGGAGAGTCGTCGGTGCGTACGAGGTGGCGACGGCAGAGCAGGTTGGTGCCGTCGGAGACGCCGAACGCGTCGGCGACCTCGGCGGGCGCGGGGGAGAGGCCGACGGAGACGAGCTGTTGGCGGTATCGGGCGGCCAGGTCGGTGTGGTAGCCGCGGAACCCGCCGTACCGGCCCCGGGAGAGGCGGTTCAGTCGACGCCGGGTGCCGCGGACGTACGTACCGGAGCCGGGTTTGGTGATCAGGATGCCCTCGACCCGCAGCTGGTCGACGGCGCGTTGGACGGTCTGCTTGGCGACGCCGAACATCTCGGCGATGGCCGGGATGGACGGCAGTCGCTCGCCGGGGCCCCAGTCGCCGCGGCGGACCTGGGCCTTGAGCTGCGCGGCGATCTGCCGGTGGGGAAACTCGGCGGCGCCGGGATTGATCTGCACACCCGCCTCCTTGATCACATCTAGGTTCCTAGGATGCCTTAGAGGGTGTGACGGCGCCACCCCGAACACGCGAAAACGGGCCCTCGGACCAGAAAAGATCCGAGGGCCCGCGACGGACAGTGCTACCAGGAGCCGGCGGTGGGGCCGGCCGAACCGCCTCGACGCCGCAGGTACTTCTCGAACTCCTGGGCGATCTCGTCACCGGTCAACGGGGTGATGCCCTCGTCGCCGACGCGTTCCTCCAGCTCGCGGACGTACTCGCCCAGCTCGGCGTCCTGCTCGGCGGCGCTGCGTACCCGCTGCTCCCACTCGGCGGACTCCTCGGCCAGGTCGGCCATCGGCACCGGCAGGTCGACGACCTCCTCGACCCGGTGCAGCAGGGCGAGGGTGGCCTTCGGGCAGGGCGGGTTGTTGGCGTAGTGCGGCACGTGCACCCAGAACGACACGGCGTCGACCTCGGCGCGGGCGCACGCGTCGTGCAGCACGCCGACGATGCCGGTCGGCCCGTCGTAACGGGTGGGCGTCAGCTGGTAGCGCTCGGCGGCCTGGGCGTCGGAGGCGCTGCCGCTGATGGGCAACGGCCGGGTGTACGGCACGTCGGCCAGCAACGCGCCGAGCAGTACGACCCGCTCCACCTCCAGGCTGTGGCAGATCTCCAGCACCTGTTCGCAGAACGTCCGCCAGCGCATGCTCGGCTCGATGCCCCGGATCAGCACCACGTCGCGGTCGGTGCCCTCGGGGCTGGCCACCATGAACCGGGTCGTCGGCCACTCCACTCGGCGGGTCTCCCCGTCGGCCATGGTGATGGTCGGCCGGCTGACCTGGAAGTCGTAGAAGTCCTCCGGGTCCAGCTCGGCGATCTGTCGGGCGTTCCAGACCTGTTCCAGGTGCTCGACGGCCGCGGTGGACGCGTCGGCGGCGTCGTTCCAGCCCTCGAACGCGGCGATGGCCACGGGGGACCGCAGGACCGGCAGTCCGTCGAACTCGGTCACGCCGTCACCTCACCCTGCTCGTCGCGGCCGGCACCGGGACCGCGCCCGGTTGTCGAACCGTGGTGCACGATGGCGTCCCTGTTCTCCTTCACGTCCGTCAGCCTACGTGCCGAGCAGGGATGCGGCCCGTCGGCCGCGCCGGTCCACCCGCTGTGCCACCGGGCATACGGCGGCGAACCGGACAGGGTGATCCGCCCGACACAATATGGGATCGGGCGTGGACGGGGCTCAGGTTCGCCTGGGGCCGCACTAACCTGAACGGGTGCGGACTTCGTTGCTGGATGTGCTGGCCGATCGGATCCTCATCGCCGACGGGGCGATGGGCACGATGCTGCAGGCCGCCGACCTCACGCTCGACGACTTCGACGGCCTCGAGGGTTGCAACGAGATCCTCAACGTCACCCGTCCCGACGTGGTGCGCGGGGTGCACGACGCGTACCTGGCCGCCGGCGCGGACTGCGTGGAGACCAACACCTTCGGCGCCAACCTGGCCAACCTCGCCGAGTACGACATCCCGCAGCGCATCCGCGAGCTGTCCGAGGCGGGCGCGCGGATCGCCCGGGAGGCCGCCGACGCGGCCAGCACGCCGGAGCGGCCCCGCTTCGTGCTCGGCTCGATCGGCCCGGGCACCAAGCTGCCCACCCTCGGGCACGCCCCTTACGCGACGCTGCGCGACGCGTACCAGGAGAACGCCGCGGGCCTCATCGCCGGCGGCGCGGACGCGTTGATCATCGAGACCTGCCAGGACCTTTTGCAGGTCAAGGCGGCGATCGTCGGGTCGAAGCGGGCGATGGCCGAGCTGGACCAGCAGGTGCCGATCATCTGTCACGTGGCCGTGGAGACCACCGGCACGATGCTGGTGGGCAGCGAGATCGGCGCGGCCCTCGCGGCGATCGAGCCGCTCGGGGTCGACCTGATCGGGTTGAACTGCTCGACCGGCCCGGCCGAGATGAGCGAGCACCTGCGCTACCTGTCGCAGCACTCCCGGATCCCGCTGTCGGTGATGCCGAACGCCGGCCTGCCGGTGTTGACGGCCGACGGGGCGTACTTCCCGCTGACTCCCGTGGAGCTGGCCGAGGCTCTGGAACGGTTCATCACCGAGTACGGGGTGGGGCTCGTCGGTGGCTGCTGCGGCACCACCCCGGAGCACATCCGGGTGCTGGCCGAGCGGCTGCACGGCGTCACCGCGGCCGGGCGCGAGCCCCGCCACGAGGCCGGCGTCTCGTCGGTCTACCACCCGGTGCCGTTCGCGCAGGACGCCTCGGTGCTGATGGTGGGGGAGCGGACCAACGCCAACGGCTCGAAGGCGTTCCGGGAGGCGATGCTCGCCGGTGACTTCCGCGCCTGCGTCGAAATCGCCCGCAGCCAGGCCCGCGACGGCTCGCACCTGCTGGACCTGTGCGTCGACTACGTCGGCCGCGACGGCACGCGGGACATGCGCGAGCTGGCCGGTCGGTTCGCCACCGCGTCGACGCTCCCGATCATGCTGGACTCCACCGAGCCGGCGGTCGTCGAGGCGGGGTTGGAGATGCTCGGCGGCCGGTGCGTGGTCAACTCGGTGAACTTCGAGGACGGCGACGGCCCCGACTCCCGCTACGCGCGGGTGATGCCTGTCGTGCGGGAGCACGGCGCCGCCGTGGTGGCGCTGCTCATCGACGAGGAGGGCCAGGCGCGGACGAAGGAGTGGAAGGTCCGGGTCGCGGCGCGGCTGATTGACGACCTGACCGGCCGGTGGGGCATGGACCGCGCCGACATCCTGATCGACGCGTTGACGTTCCCGATCGCCACCGGTCAGGAGGAGACCCGCCGCGACGGCCTCGAGACGATCGAGGCGATCCGGGAGATCGCCACGCGCTACCCGGGGGTCAACTTCACCCTGGGCATCTCGAACATCTCCTTCGGCCTCAACCCGGCGGCCCGGCAGGTGCTCAACTCGGTGTTCCTGCACGAGTGCGTGCAGGCCGGTCTGACCTCGGCCATCGTGCACGCCAGCAAGATCCTGCCGATGTCGAAGATCCCCGACGAGCAGCGGGAGGTCGCGCTCGACCTGGTCTACGACCGGCGTCGCGAGGGGTACGACCCGGTGCAGCGCTTCCTGGAGCTGTTCGAGGGCGTCGACGTGACCAGCGCGCGGGCCACCCGCGCCCAGGAGTTGGCCGCGCTGCCGCTGGACGAGCGACTCAAGCGCCGCATCATCGACGGTGAGCGCAACGGCCTGGAGGCCGACCTGGACGAGGCGATGGCCGGCGGCCGGTCCCCGTTGTCGATCATCAACGACATTCTGCTGGACGGCATGAAGGTCGTCGGCGAGCTGTTCGGCTCCGGGCAGATGCAGCTGCCGTTCGTGCTCCAGTCCGCCGAGGTGATGAAGACCGCCGTGGCGTACCTGGAACCGCACATGGAGACCACCGAGGACGGCGGCAAGGGCCGCATCGTGCTGGCCACCGTGCGCGGCGACGTGCACGACATCGGCAAGAACCTGGTCGACATCATCCTGTCCAACAACGGCTACGAGGTCGTCAACATCGGCATCAAGCAGCCGATCAGCGCGATCCTCGACGCCGCCGAGCAGCACCGCGCCGACGCGATCGGCATGTCCGGGCTGCTGGTCAAGAGCACGGTCATCATGAAGGAGAACCTGGCCGAGATGGCCACCCGCGGAGTCGCGGAGCGTTGGCCGGTCCTGCTCGGAGGCGCGGCGTTGACCCGCGCGTACGTCGAGGACGACCTGCGGTCGATGTTCCCCGGCCAGGTGCACTACGCGCGGGACGCGTTCGAGGGACTGTCCCTGATGGACAAGGTGATGACCGCCAAGCGAGGCGGCGCCCCGGTGATCGACCCGGAGCGGGAGGCCGCCCTCGCGGCCCGGCGCGCCCGCCGGGAACGGCAGCGCACCATGGTCACCGATTCATTGCCGGAGCTGCACGACTCCTCGGTCCGCTCCGACGTGGCCGTCGACGTGGAGGTACCCACCCCGCCGTTCTTCGGCACGCGCGTCGTCAAGGGCGTTCCGATGGCCGACTACGCGGCGCTGCTCGACGAGCGGGCCACGTTCCGTGGGCAGTGGGGGCTCAACGGCGCCCGCGGCGGCGACGGGCCCTCCTACGACGAGTTGGTCGAGACCGAAGGCCGCCCCCGTCTGCGGTACTGGCTGGACCGGTTGATCGCCGACCAGGTCCTCGAGGCAGCCGTGGTGTACGGCTACTTCCCGGCGTACTCCGAAGGAAATGACCTGGTGGTGCTCGACGAGAACGGGCACGCGGAGCGCGCCCGGTTCTCGTTCCCCCGCCAGCGGCAGGAGCGACGGCTCTGCCTCGCGGACTTCTTCCGGCCCAAGGGCGACCAGCTCGATGTGGTCGCGCTGCAACTGGTCACGGTCGGGCAACCCGTCAGCGAGTACGCGGCGAAGCTGTTCGCCCGCAACGAGTACCGCGACTACCTGGAGGTACACGGGCTGTCCGTGCAGCTCACCGAGGCGCTCGCCGAGTACTGGCACCGGCGCGTGCGCGCCGAGCTGACCCTGCCCGACGGGCGTCCGCTGGGCCACGACGACCCGCAGGACCTGGCGGGCATTCTGCGCAACGACTACCGGGGCTGCCGGTACGCGTTCGGCTACCCGGCCTGCCCCGATCTGGAGGACCGGGCGAAGATCGTCGACCTGTTGGGCGCCGAGCGGATCGGCGTCGAGCTGTCGGAGGAGTTCCAGCTCATGCCCGAGCAGGCCACCGACGCCATTGTGGTCCACCACCCGGAGGCCAGCTACTTCAACGCCAAGTAGCGGGCGCAAGTGCCCTGACCTGCGCCTGAGATTGCCGGGAAGGCCGCTGAACCATGATCATGCCGTCTCCGGGCCGTCAACGGCATCCGGGCCGTCCGCAGCTGATTGGTCCTCACCGAAGGCTGCATCGATGGCTCGGCGCGTACGGGGCGCTCCGGCTCCAGGATGGCCGGGCTGCGCTGGCGGGTCACGGTCCGTGGGTGGTTGCGGTAGGCCATCCCACCGCCGACGACCCGGGCCGAGCCGAGCAGACGACCGCCGGGGCCGCCAGCGTCCGTCCGTGCGTCAAGACCGTCTTGACGTGGCGGCCCCGACGGCGGCCCGCTCCCACAAGGGCGGGTCGACGGCGGCGGGATGGCGAGGCTCGTGCGGTGCTCGCGCCTGTCGGGCGAGGCCGCTTACTGCGACTCAGCCCAGGCGTCGACGGCTGCGGCGAACTGTGCGGCCGCAAGCCTCACGATGACGACGTCGCCCGATGATCGTCCGCTCTTGGAGACCTCAAGCCCAAGCAAGGCGAGATCACCAGCGCGAAGCCGGGAACGAACCTGCTCGCAGGTTTCCTCAGCCCTCGGTCCCTCCTCGTCTCGCTCCCAAGCAGCGACGGCAGCTGAGGCGAGGCTCTTGGGGATCGTGCACTCCACGTAGGGGACCACGGAAACCAGATGAGCCCCGATCTTGCCCAGGACCTCGACGTCCCGCCGGTATCGGTCGTACTCCGGTGGCTCAGCCATACCGGCACAGTACCCAGGGTCTAGGCCCCCGCTCGTCTTGGACCGCCTGGTCCAGGTCGTGATGGGTCCGGGTGCCGGGTACGTGGGTGACTAGCTGGGTGACGACGGGGTGGGCGACGCCGGACGCCCATGGACGGTGGTGGACTGTTCCGGCAGCTCAGCACAGATGCTCGCCCAGCTCAAGCGACCCTGATCGTTCTTTCGGGACGAAGCGGTCACGTCTCACGTAGCCGATCGCCGCTCGTGAGAACGCCGGCCGTGGGCCACACTTGAGACGTGCGGAGGTCTCTGGGCAACGGCTGGTGGATAATGAGCCGCGATCATGCCTTCTCCACGCCGTCGACGGCGTGCGGAACTCACCCGAGTGTGGGATCCATACCAAGCCTCTCGATACGGATGTCACGAGGTCCGGGCGAGTTGCGCCGGACTCATCGTCCATCACGTCGCCGGATGGCCGCGAGGTTCGTCCCGTCGGTGGTCTTGGCAATGAGTTCCTTGAACCGGACCGGGTCGGCTTCGGCGATAGCCCGGGCCTGGGCCACCCTGCGGTGCAGGTTCGACGGGTAGAAGGACTCGTCCAGAATGAAGCCTCGGGCCAGCCATTCACGCGTGGTGTCGTGGTCGCACTCGACGAAGGCGGTGAGGCAGGCTGCGCGATACCACGCGCGCAGGTCGGCAACCTCATCATCTTGGGTTTGGCTGACCGTCGTGGGCTGTCTGCTGTGCAGCGCCTCAGTCGACCCGTACACGAGCACGGCCTGCGACCAATACCAGGCGCGGACTGCGCAGACGCGTTGCAGTAGCGGTCCAGAGGTGACGACCGAGATCAGGTACTCCTGAACCCTGCGACGACCCACAGCCGTCAACATCGGCTCGATGAGTTGGCGGTTGGCGGCCACATCTTCGTCGCAGACCACAGCGGCCAGGACTCGGTCGGCCAGGGTGGCCGCCAGGTTAGGACGTTCTCGAAGAACGCAGGCAAGCTGCCAGCGCTTGCCATTTCTCCGGTGGTAGCGACGGAACGACTCGTCACTCGCGAACCTCGGCGGTAGTTCGGGCTCGACCCAGTCTGAGTTCAGCTCAGCCAGGAGGTCATCAAGCTGCCGCTCGAACTCGCCAGCAAGGTCGCCGTCTACCCATGCGTCCATGCCGACATCATCTCCGCCGAGCCACTCCGTCATCGACTAGCCGAACGGATCTTGTAAGGACGTGGTGGAACGCGAGTGTCATGCATGCCCCTGACGGGACAGGCCGGGCTGCAGGTGATGTCGAGTCTCAGGACGGGGGGCACGGTCTTGGGTGGGACGCCGTCGATGAGCAGGTGGATGACGGTGGTGTCGGCTCACCCCCGGCGTCGACGGCATCGACGGTCGTATTCGGCCGGCGGTCGTAGGAGGATGGGGGCGTGCCTGAAGCCTTCGTCTTCGAGCCGCCGTGCGCGGTGTGTGGGCGACCGGCGACCCACGTGGAACTCGTCCCACCGGATGGCAAGCCGGTCGCTTGGCAGCGCTGGTCACCGGCGCAGCGCGACGCCTACACCGCCGCGCGAGAGCGCCACACCGGCCAGCAGTGGTGGCTGCTGTACTCCGGAATCGCGGCGGGTAACGGGCTCGGCCGACCGGCGGACCCGGCAGAGGCACAGCGCATCGTCGACGCCTTCACCCAGCCGTACCGGTACGCCGCCGTCACGACGGCCGGCTTCTACGACGACGCGGGATTCTGTGCGCAGTGCGACGTCCCGTACTGCTCCCACCACTGGAACGTGTCCAGCACCGGCTACGGACGATGCCCCCGGGGGCACGGCAAGAGCCTCGACCCGCACTGGTCGCCCTAACGAGCTTTGATGCGCCGGGCCGTGGCGGCGACGGGGTTGTCCTTGACCTCCCGTAGTCGGGAGAAGAAGGCGGAGAGCAGGAGGACCGCGAAGATCACCAGGTTGAGGATCCACCGCGGGTCGTCGACGTGCAGCGCTGCGGCGAACTGCTCCTTCTCCGCCGGGGTCAGTGCCGCTGTGGACCGCTCCGCCGCGGCGAAGTCCAGACGGTCGGGGGCGAACACCAGATAGGTCCAGATCCGGTGGACGAAGTACAGCGCGGCCGCCGTGACGAAGAGGACTCGGCGAGTGCCGGGACGCCACCCGAGGATCAGCAGACCCGGAAGGATGATGAGTTCGGTGGGGACGTTCGCCGCGATCGCGATGGGGATGCTCGGCAGGAACATCGTCACCATCGTCTCGCCGGTGATCGAGGAGCTGTCCAGTGCGGTGCCCAGCATCAGCAGACCGACGGCGCCTCCGAACGCGAACAGTGCCATGGTGACGCAGCCCAGCGCGACGAGGCTGTCCTCCACCCGGGCGCTCCGCGTCGGTCCACGGCTGGCCCAGCGCGCGGCCAGCCCGACGATGACCGCCCAGGCGGCACCGATCAGCAGCGCCACCGGCAGCGGCAGGAACTCCATCAGGGACAGGCCCTGCACCACGATGGTGAAGACCGCGACGAGAACGAATGGCACGACCTGATCAACACGTTGCTTCATGCCCCGGACGCTAGGAAGCGCCGCTGGTTACGGCATCTGCCGAACGGCGTACCGGCGGCCTAAACCGGGTTTAGTCGAGCAACCCGGCCTCGCGGGCGTGCGCCACGGCCTGCAGACGGCTCGCCGCGTCGAGCTTGCGGAAGATGTGGTTGAGGTGCGCCTTCACCGTGCCGGGCGCGACAAAGAGTGCCTTGGCGATCTCCGCGTTCGTGCGACCGGCCGCCAGGTGGCGCAGCACCTCCACCTCGCGCGCGCTGAGCGTCTCGGCGGGCTTGCGTCGCACGGCGACGGTCGGCGACCCCGGGGCGGCGGCGGGTGGAGGCGGGTCCGCCGGCGCCGTGCCGGCCACCGACGTGCTCGCGGGAATCCAGCGGACGGCCAGCACCGCGATCGACATGACGAACGCGCCGAAGAGCGGAATGACCCACCACTGTCGCCTGTCGTGCTCCGCCATGGCGAACGACAGCCCGACGACGACCATCGCCCAGACGAAGCAGCCGACGAGCACGGCGGTGATGAGAAGGTGCCTGCGGGTAACGCGCATCGACATCTCCTCGAAGGTCAGGCAGCGCACCGAGCCTAACGTGGCACGTCCCGCCGCTGGTGGCCGCCGCGGCGGTCGTGGTCGTGGTCGTGCCGTGACGGTACGTGCATCGGTGTGGTACTGATCGAGGTCGCTGGTTGCTGGCTCGGAGGGCGAGGGCTGATGGATCCGGATGTGACTTCGCTGGCTGGTGCGGTGGTGCCGTACGTGGCGGCGGCTGCCGGAGCGTACGGGGCGGGTGTGGTGGCGCGCGTGCAGGAGGTGGCCGCGGACGCGACGGTCGGTCTGGGTGGACGGCTGCTGCGCCGGTTGCTAGGACGGGAGGAGTCGGCGCCACTGGTGGAGGCGGCGGTGCTGGATGTGGCCGAGGACCCGGCCGATGAGGATCGGTTGGCGGCGTTGCGGTGGCAGATCCGTAAGGCGGTTACTGCCGATGCGCGGTTGGCCGCCGAGTTGTCGCAGATGCTGGCGTCGGCGGGGGTGACGATCACGGCATCGGGTGAACGGTCTGTCGCCGGCCAGACGATCAGCGGGGTGGTGATCACCGGGGACGGTGGCCAGGTGACTCGATGAGCGACCGGGATGCCCCCGGCCCGGGGGAGTCCGGTGAGGTGAGCGCCGAGGGCCGTCGGTCGATCGCGGCGCGGGAGATCAGCGGGCTCGCCATCACCGGGGACGACGCGAAGGTCGACGCGCGGCGCATTGAGCTGCATCGGGCGTCGACGGCGCCCGACACGGGGAAGCGGTTGCACAACCTGCCCAAGCCGGCGACGCGGCTGTTCGTTGGCCGTCAGGACGAGTTGGCGGCATTGGAGGCGGTGATGTCCGCCGGTAGCGGGGTGATCTGCCAGGCGGTGCACGGCCTGGGTGGGGTGGGTAAGACCGAGTTGGCGTTGCAATACGCCCACCAGCGGCGTGATCGGTACCCGATGCGGTGGTGGGTGACCGCTGACAGCCCGGCGTCGATCGAGAACGGCTTGGCCGCATTGACGGCCCGCATGAACCCGGAATTGATGCTGACGGCGACAGCCGCGGAGGCCGCGAGGTGGGCTGTCGGTTGGTTGCAGAACCAGTCGGGCTGGCTGCTCGTGCTGGACAACGTGGAGCAGCGCTCGGATGTCGAACCTCTGTTGGCGCAGCTCGACACCGGGCACTTGTTGATCACGACGCGGCGTGATGTGAACTGGGAGACGCTTGTCGACGGGTGTCTACGTCTCGACATGCTGGATCGTGAGTCCGCAGTGCGGCTTCTGCTGGAGCCGGGGGAGCAGCGGGATGTGTTGGCGGCGGCGGTGTTGGCCGACGAGTTGGGGTACCTGCCGTTGGCGTTGCAGCAGGCGGCGGGCTACCTGAGGCAGACCCGCCTGCCGGTGTCGGCCTACCTGGATCGGCTACGGGAGCAGCCGTCCGAGGTTTTGAACACCATCGCCGAGGGGGACCAGGCGGAGCGGGCGGTGGCCCAGGTGTGGCTCCTCACCCTCGACCAGCTACGCGAGGTCCGGCCGGCGGCGATCGACCTGCTGCGGATTCTGTCGTGCTACGCGCCCGATGACGTCCCACGTTCGATCTTGGCTGGTTATGCCGAGCAGGCCGGTGCTGTCGACCAGGCGTTGGCGGCGTTGGCGTCGTACAACCTGGTCATACTCACGCAGACGACGGTCAGCATGCACCGACTCCTGCAGACGGTGGTCCGCAGCCAGACGCACACGCAGGCCGAGGCTGACGACCACGACGAGCGCAGCGATCCGCCCGAATCCTTCTGGTACGGGATCGTCGACCAAGCCTTGGCGCTGCTCGACGAAGCCCTCCCACCGGGCAATCTACAAGAAGACGTGGACATCTGGCCCCAGTGGAGACTGTTCACCCCCCACGTCGAAGCGCTCGCCCAACACATTTCCCAGGACACCGCAGATCTGACCTTCGCAAACCTGCTGGGACAGCTTGGTTCCTATCACTACACGCAGGGCAGGTACCACCAGGCCCTACAGGCCGATAAGCGGGCGTTGGAGATCAGTGAGGCGGCGTTATCTGCGGGGCATCCCACTATCGCGACTCGGTTGGACAACCTGGCGCGCACTTTGGGGGAGTTGGGGCGAGCGGGTGAGGCGTTGCCGTTGCGGCGGCGGGCGTTGGAGATCAGTGAGGCGGCGTTGCTGGCCGGGCATCCCACTATCGCGATTCGGTTGAACAACCTGGCGCATACGTTGGGGGAGTTGGGGCGAGCGGGTGAGGCGTTGCCGTTGCGGCGGCGGGCGTTGGAGATCAGTGAGGCGGCGTTGCCGGCGGGGCATCCCACTATCGCGACTCGGTTGAACAACCTGGCGCATACGTTGGGGGAGTTGGGGCGACCGGGTGAGGCGTTGCCGTTGCAGCGGCGGGCGTTGGAGATCAGTGAGGCGGCGTTGCCGGCGGGGCACCCCGACATCGCGACTCGATTAGACAACCTGGCGTACACGTTGGGGGAGCTGGGGCAACCGGGTGAGGCGCTGGCGTTGCAGCGGCGGGCGTTGGAGATCAGTGAGGCGGCGTTGCCGGCGGGGCACCCCGACATCGCGACTCGATTAGACAACCTGGCGTACACGTTGGGGGATCTAGGGCAGGCAGGTGAGGCGTTGCCGTTGCAGCGGCGGGCGTTGGAGATCAGTGAGGCGGCGTTGCCGGCGGGGCATCCCACTATCGCGCTGCGGATGGACAACCTGGCGTACACGTTGGGCGCTCTGGGGCGAGCGGGTGAGGCGTTGGCGTTGCAGCGGCGGGCGTTGGAGATCAGTGAGGCGGCGTTGCCGGCGGGGCACCCCGACATCGCGACTCGATTAGACAACCTGGCGTACACGTTGGGGGAGCTGGGGCAACCGGGTGAGGCGTTGCCGTTGCAGCGGCGGGCGTTGGAGATCAGTGAGGCGGCGTTGCCAACGGGGCACCCCGACATCGCGACCCGTTTGAACAACCTGGCGCATACGTTGGGCGCTCTGGGGCGAGCGGGTGAGGCGTTGCCGTTGCAGCGGCGGGCGTTGGAGATCAGTGAGGCGGCGTTGCCAGCGGGGCACCCCGACACCGCGATCCGGTTGCACAACCTGGCGTACACGTTGCGCGCTCTGGGGCTGGTGGAGGAGGCGCTGCCGTTGCAGAGGCGGGCGGCCGAGATCAACGCGGAGATTCAGCGTAGGAGATCCAGTGCGGACGACGTCGCTGGATGACGATCACGTCGCACTCTGATCGAGTATTGCCGCCGTCGAGGGATTGCGCTCGGTGCCGCTAGAGTTCGCGCCGTGAATCTCGTGATCGATGAGAGCAGCCGTCAGGTACGCGAGTTCGTGTGCCAGTGCTGCGACACGCAGGCGGATCGGACCTGGGCCAACATCTACGAGGGCGACACCGCCTTCGCTGTCTACTTCGCAAGCTGCTATCACCACGACGGGGTTCACGAGGCTTGGATCGATGCCATCTTGGGGACCTGGGGCCAGGATCGCGTCGACGACCACATCACGTTCGGCTGCCGGGTCGGTCCGGTGGTCGGCTCCCCGGCCCCTGCCGCGACGCTCGTCAACGGTGGCGAGGTTGCCGGTGACAATCCGGTCTTCGGGCGCAAGCTCAGCCGGGAAGAAGGGCTGGATCACCCGAGGATCGCTGAGTTCTGGCAGGTCGTCGACGTGATCCTGGAACGGGACGACCTCGTGCGTCGCCACGTGTACGGGTCGGTCGCGCCGGACGGTGCGCGGCCCGGGCAGTAGACCGCGACATCGACGGTCAGGGGTTCGCGCTGACCGACGGGTCGGCGTCGGCCGAGGGGCGGCCGGTGTGGGCCACCATGGTGTCAGCGTCGTCGAACGACTCGACCGTGTGGAAGCCTTCGCTCGCGTAGAGCTTCGCGGCGAAGTTGGCCCGCTCCACGCTCAACGACACCGCCCGTAGGCCGCGCTCGGCTCCGACGGACAGAACCGCGCGTACGAGCGCCCGGCCCACGCCGCGATTGCGCCAGGAGTCCACCACGCCGAGGGTCAGCTCGGGCACGTCGTCACTCACGTACCCGTAGCCCGGGTCGGCGGCCGTCAGGTGTCGGCACCAGGCCGCGCCGATCGGCCGATCAGCCGGGTCCACGGCGACGACTCCGAAGTCTTCCGGTCGCATCCAGCCGGCGACGTAGTGGGCCAGCTCGGGCTTTGTCAGGATCTCCTCACGTGACCAGTTGCGCTCGGGCAGCCAGTTGACGGCCTGCACGAGCATGTCGACCAGGAAACCGTGGTCAGCCGGCGTGGCGGTACGGATGTTGAACGTCGTCACCGCCGCAGCCTGCCACGAGGGGCCGAGGCAGCGCACCGTCGACACCCGGGCTACCGTCACGGGCATGATCGTGCGTACGCGCTGGATGATGCCCCACCCGCCCGAGGCGTTGTGGCCGGCGCTGTGCGACTCCCGGTTGGAGTTGCAGCCCCGGTGTCCGGTCTTCTATCTGGGTACGCCCCGGCCGACGACGTGCCGCCTGCCCGAGGGCCCGGGTGAGGTGGGCGCCGCTCGGCAGTGCGTGTCGGAGCAGGGTGTGGTGCGGCAACGCATCACGACGTGGGAGCCGCCGAGCCGCTTGGCCTTCCACATGGAGTCGACCGACCTGGGCTTCCACCGCTTCGTCGACCAGCTCGGTGACGTGTTCGAGTTGACCGGGACGGAGCGCGGCACGCAGGTGACCCGGACGACGACGGTGACGGTTCGCGGGTTCGGTCGGGCGGCCCTCTATCCGGCCCTGTGGGTCGGGTTGAAGTCGGTGCACCGCTTCGTGTTCCGCAACTGGCAGAAGATGCGGTTGTCGTCGGCGACGGTGTGAGGAGTAGCACGAGGCGCGGCGAACGACTCGCCTCAGGCGCGGAACGCTCTGATGGCGAGCGCGGCGAAGCGTCGGGACGCGGCGACCCGGGTGTCGGTCGAGGTCGCGTGCAGGCCGCCGTTGGCCATCAGGACGAGGATGAGGTCGTCCAGGACGAAGTCGGACCGCAGATGGCCGGTGGTCTCGGCTCGGCGGGCCAGTTCGGCGAGTGCGGCCAGGGCCGCTTCGCGTTTCGCGGCGAGATCCACGGCACGCGGGAAGGCTGCGGTGAACGCCGAGGTGTAACCCCGGTCGCGGGCGTGTAGCTCGCAGAGCTTCTCGATCACCAGGCACAGGCCATGCCACGGGTCGGGGTCGGCGAGCCCTTCGTCGACGATGACCTGGCAGGCGTCCATCTGCTCGGCGAACGCCTCGGTGGCCAGTGCCTCCTTGGTGGGGAAGCGCCGGTAGAGGGTGGCGGGGCCCACCCCGGCCCTGCGGGCTATCTCGCGCATCGGCACGTCCATGCCGTCGGTGGCGAACATCGTCCGGGCGGCTTCGAGGATCCGCTGGCGGTTGTCCCGCGCGTCCGACCGCAGGTTTCGAGTCAACTGCTCGGTCACGCTCTCATTTTAGCTAAACGGACGCCGGCGTCCACTACCGTTTGCGCTGACCACAGGGCGGTCCGGCTCGAGAAGAGGCACCCGTGAAGGCAGTCATGATCAGTAAGTTCGGCGATCCTCGGGGCTTGTCGGTGACCGACATCCCTGACCCGGTTCCGGCTCGGGGGCAGGTGATGATCAACGTCGAGGCGGTCGGTGTCGCGGGCGCCGACGTCATGATCCGAAGCGGTGCCCTCGCCGCGTACGGCTTCCAGGAGGGTCACCTCCTCGGCGGCGAGGTGGCGGGGACGGTGGCCGCGGTCGGCGAAGGTGTCGACGCGGCGTGGATCGGGCAGCGCGTGTGGGCGTTCACCGGCACCGGCGGCGGCTACGCCGAGCGCGCCGTCGCCCCGATCTCGGAGGTGCTGCCCGTCCCCGCCGGCCTCTCCGTCGTCGACGCCGTGACGCTCGGCAGCTCCGGGGTCGTGGCCCACTTCGGTCTCGCCCAGGCGCACTTCGCCGAAGGCGAGACCGTTCTGGTGCGCGGTGCCGCCGGCAGCATCGGGATCATGACGGTGCAACTGGCGGCCCGCCGTGGCGCCAGCGCCGTCGCGGTCACCACCTCGTCACCCGAGCGTGGTCGTCGGCTGCGTGGCCTTGGCGCCACCCACGTGCTCGACCGTGCCGGAGCAGGAGGGTCGGACGCTCCTCGCGGCTATGACGTGATCATCGACGTTGTCGCGGGCGACCGCATGCCCTCGTTCTTCGACCGGCTCAATCCCAACGGGCGCCTCGTGCTCGTCGGCGCGGTCGGGGGTCAGCCGCCGGCAGACTTCGGCGCGACGCTGATGGCCTCCTTTCAGAAGTCCCTGTCCTTCGCCACGTTCAGCGCCGCGACGGTACCGGAACCCGCTCGCCAGGCCGTGCGGCGAGACCAGCTCGCCGCGGCGGCCCGTGGCGAGCTGGTCTCCGTGGTGCACGAGGTGCTGCCTCTGAAGCAGGCGGTGGTCGCCCACCAGAGGATGGACGCCGGCCAGGTCTTCGGGCGGATCGTCCTCACTCCGTAGCGGGGACGGGCGGCGACGAACGGCGCAGGGCAGCGGCGCACGGGTCTCAGGCGAGCAGGGTGCCGCCGTCCACGGTGACCAGTGTGCCGGTGGCGTACGTCGACCGCAGGAGGTAGACGTACGCTTCGGCGACCTCCTCGGGCTCGCCCACGCGGCCGAGCGGCAGTGACGTGCTGAGATGGTCGTACATCTGCTCTCGGGTGTCCTCGGACAGCGAGTCCCACAGCGGTGAGCGGATGACGCCGGCGGAGACGGCGTTGACCCGGATCGGTGCCAGTTCGACGGCGAGCGAGCGGACCAGCGCGTCGATCGCTCCGGTGATGCCGGCGACCACCGACCAGCCCGCCTTCGGCCGGTGATTGGCGGTGCCGGTGGTGAGGGTGATCGACCCGCCGGGCCGCAGGTGCGGGAGCGCCGCGTGGACCGCCGCCAGCGCACCGAAGTAGCGCAGGTTGAAGGCGGTGCGGGCGGCGGCGAGGTCGAGGGCGTCGACGGACATCAGCGCGAGCGGTTCGCCGGCGGTGTAGACGAGGTGGTCGAACGGGCCGAGCCCCTGGAACAGGCGCGTCACGTCGGCCGGGTCGGCGAGGTCGGCGACGTACCCCTGGGTGCCGGCCGGCAGGGCGGCGAGGGCGCGGTCCACGCGGTGCCGGTTGCGCGAGGCGACCACGACCTGGGCGCCCTCCTGGGCGGCCCGGGCGGCGGTCGCGAGCCCGATTCCCGAGGTGCCGCCGAGGACGACGACGCGCTGGTCGGTGAGGGTCATGATGGTCCTTCCGGATCGTGTTCGGCTGACGCTCACCACGGTGCGTCGGCGCTGACCCTCACGTCCAAGACCTCTTTGAGCTGCTGTGATACCCGACGGGTATGGTGGGTGCTGGACGGGAGGGGTCGGATGGACGTCGATCTGCGTAAGCTCCGCTACTTCGTGGCCGTCGCCGAGGAGCTGCACTTCGGCCGGGCTGCCGCGCGGCTGCACATCGCCCAGCCGGTCCTGTCGCGGCAGATCCGGGCGTTCGAGCGCGAACTCCGCGCCGAGCTGTTCGTGCGGGATCGCCGCTCCACCGTGCTGACCGAGGCCGGTCGTCAACTGTTGGCCGACGCCGGTCCGCTTCTGGCCTCGGCCGAGGCCCTGGGTCGGCGGGTGCAGCGGGCGGCGCACGGCCGGCCGACGTTCACCATCGCGTTCATGCCGGGCATCATCGTCACGGCCGAGGCCCGTGCCATCGCGCAGATGCACCCCGACCTGGCCGTCGGTGTCGTCCGCACCTCCCGAGACGACCAGGCCGAGGTTCTCCGCGAGGGGCGCGCCGACGTCGGCTACGTGCGGCTCCCGGTCGACCAGCGGGGCCTGTGCCTCCGCCCCCTCTTCACCGAACCCCGTGTCGTGGTCCTGGCCGCCGGACATCGTCTGGCGGGCAAGGAGTCGGTCGACCTCGCCGAGCTGGCCGAGGAGCGCCTGCTTCAGGACCCGGACGCGGTGCCGGAGTGGCGGGACCTGCCGAATCGTCCGATGGACCCGGAGCCCCGCCCCCGGCCGGTGCTGACCTCCGTCGAGGAGAAGCTGGAGCACGTCGCCGCGGAGGCCGGGGTGGTGATCCTGCCGGTGTCGATCGCGAGGTTCTACACCAGGCCGGACGTCGTCCACGTGCCCGTCGGCGACCTCGCTGACAACCAGGTGTGCCTGGCCTGGGCCGAGAACAACCGGTCACCGCTGGTGCGGGAGTTCGTCGACATCGCCGCGCGGCAGGCCGGCGACGTCGATCCCGGCGACCGCACGTAGGGCCTGTTTCATAAGAACTGGTCGGCCTGCGGCGGGCCCGGACGACGACCGGCGGCGTTGCGGTGGTGTCCGGATACAACACCGGTATCCGGACACCACCGCGCCTTGCCGGATCGCCGCCCGGACTCCGCCTCGGCTCGACCGCCCTTATGAAACAGGCCCTAGAGCAGGAGGAAGCAGCATGGCGATCCGGCGGATGGACAACGTCCTCATCGTGGTCGAGGACCTCGACGCGGTCATCGCGTTCTTCGTCGAACTCGGCCTGGAGGTGGAGGGCCGGGGACCGGTCGAGGGGCGCTGGGTGGAGCGGGTCATCGGCATCGACGACGTGCGGCAGGAGGTCGCCATGCTGCGGACCCCGGACGGTCACGGCAAGGTCGAGCTGGCGATGTTCCACGCGCCCAAGGCCGTTCGCCACGAGCCGGAGGACGCGCCGGCGAACACCCTCGGCATTCGCCGGATCATGTTCGCCGTGGACGACGTCGAGGACACGATCGCCCGGCTGCGCCGCCACGGGGCGGAACTGGTCGGGGAGGTGCAGCGGTACGAGGACATCTTCCTGCTCTGCTACGTCCGCGGCCCCGAGGGCATCGTCGTCGGGTTGGCCGAGGAGCTGGGCTGAGCGCTGGCGTTGAGGCCAGCCCCCCGACTACCCGGAAGGGCCTGCTCCGCCGCGCGGCGGAGCAGGCCCCTCTGCCGTGCGTCAGGCCGTCGCCACCCCGAAGAGGTGAAGGACGCCGCCCTCGGCGGTGGTGGGCAGCGTCAGGCTCGCGAGCCGCTTGCCCGGCAGCAGGTCGATCGGGGCGGTCGCGAAGACGTACGTCGCCACCGGCTCGACCCCCGACCCCATCTTGTCGCGGTAGGTGGTGTGCACCGCCGTCACGTTGCCGAACGACGGCTGGTCGCCGCCGCCACCCAGCGTCCAGTCGCTGAAGCCGACCGTCGCCTGCTGCGTCGTGCCGTCGGTGTACGTCAGCGTCACCGTGCCGGTGGTGGCACCGAACGCGGCGCTGCCCAGCAGGCTCAGCTTCGTGTCACTCTCGGCGGCCTGGACGCTGAGCACCTGACCGCCGCCGCCGACCAGGATGTTGTCCGGGTCGCCGGGGGCCACGTTCGGCCAGGTGAAGTCGAACCCGTTGGCAGACACGGTGGATCCCGGCCGCACCCCGGCGGCCGCGAGCGCCGTGGCGGAGTAGCTCCAGCCTCCGGTGTCGAAGTTGGCCTGCGGATTGGTGTCGTCGGCCGAGATGCCGTTGTTGTTGAGGTTCCACAACACGCTGTCCCGCACGGCCACCGTCACGGGGATGGTGACGGTGGGCAGTGCCGTACCGGAGGTGGTGCTGGCGGTCACCGTCACGGCGTAGGCGCCGGGCTTGAGGTCGGCCGGCGCGGAGACGGTGAGCTCCTTGCTGCCCAACCCGTCGCCGGTCAGCCTGAACTCGCCCTGCGCGGGCGTGACGGTCAGGCCGGCGGGCGCGTTGACCTTCCAGCGCGCGGTGGTGGGAGCCTCGGTCAATGCCTGGATCTTGTACGTCGTCGCCGAGGTGCTACCCGGCTCCACCTTGAGCGTCTGCGGGCTCGCGCCCGTCAGGTACGGCCGCCGGCCGTCGCCGTACGAGGGTGGGGCGTCGGCGGGGGAGCTGCCCCACGTGGTGTTCGGCTTGTCGCCGAGTACGAAGGCGACGGTGCCGCCCTTGTTGACGAGGGTGTCGGGGACCCAGCTCCGGGTCGACGTCCTACCGTTTACCTTGACCGACTGGATGTACGTGTTCTGGGCCGACGCGGCCGGGGCGTCGACGGTGATCCGGCGGCCGGGTCCGGCGTCGATGACCGCGCGCCGGAAGAGCGGCGCGGTGAGCACCAGGTCAGCCCGGCTCGGGTTCTGCGGGTACATGCCCAGCGCGGAGAAGACGTACCACGACGACATGGTGCCGGCGTCGTCGTTGCCCGGGATGCCGCCGGGGGTGTTGCCCCAGAGCTGGTCCATCACCGCGCGGACCGTCTGCTGGGTCTTGTAGGGCGCGCCGAAGTAGTTGTAGAGGTAGGGCGCGTTCATGTCCGGTTCGTTCGTGGGGTCGTACCGGGTGAGGTCGCGGGCCGAGAAGTCGAAGGCGCCGTCCGGCGTACGGAAGAAGGCGTCGAGGCGCTGCTCAGCCACCTTGTTGCCGCCCATGGCGCGGGCCAGGCCGGCGACGTCGGAGTAGACCATCCAGGTGTAGCGGGCACTGCTGCCCTCGACGAACCCGCTCTCGGTCGCGGGCTGGAAGGCGCGCTCCGCCCAGGTGCCGTCGGCCTTGCGGGAGCGCGGGTAGCCGCCCTGCGCGGTGGCGGTCAGGTCGAAGACGTTGCTCCAGGTGCCCGACCGCTTGCGGAAGACCCGCTCGTTCGCCTGGTCGCCGACCTGCCCGGCGAGCTCGGCGAGCGCGGAGTCGGCGACCGCGTCCTCCATCGTCTCGGCCGCGCCGCCCCAGCAGGAGCAGCCGTCGGCGGGGACGTAGCCCAACTCCAGGTACTTGTCGAGGGCGGGACGCTGACCGACGCACGCCACGTTGCAACCGGCGCTGTCGGAGTCGTTGGCGTTCGGCACCGTCGCCGCGGTGATCAGCGACCGGAGGGCGCCCTTGACGTCGAAGTCCCGCCCGCCGAAGGCGTGGATGCCGGCGACCGCCGGGGCCGACGGGTCGCCGGACATGACGCTCGTCTTGCCGTGCTGGAGCAGCCAGCGGTCCCACTCGCCGCCCCGCTGGGTGGCGTAGTTGAACAACGACTGCGCATAGTCGCTGCCCGCCTTCGGGTTGACCAGCGTCATCAGCTGCACCTGGGCGCGGTACTGGTCCCAACCGGAGAAGGTGCCGTACTGCGCGTCCTGGCCCTTGGTGAGGCGGTGCGGCTTGCCGTCGGCGCCGAGGTACCGGCCGTCGACGTCACTGGTCAGGGTCGGTTCGAGCATGGAGTGGTACAGCGCCGTGTAGAAGGTGCTGAGCTGGTCGTTGGTGCCGCCGCCGACCTTGATCTTGCTCAGCTCGCGCTGCCAGGCCGCCGTGGCCTCCGACCGGACCGCGTCGAAGCTCTTCTGCCGCGGGTTCTCCGCCCGCAGGTTGGCCTCGGCGTTGTCCAGGCTGACGTACGAGATCGCGACCTTCACGCCGACGGTCGTGGTGCCCTGGGCGAAGGTGACGTACGCGCCGGACCCCTTGCCCGGCACGGGGTTGCCCGCGTCGAGGCCGGTGCCGCCGGCGGCCGTCGTGGCGTCCGGCGTCCGGGTGCCGTCCTGCCACGTGCCGACCTTGGCGAAGGGCTGGTCGAAGTGGGCGGTGAAGTGCAGCGTGTACAGGGACTTGCGGTTGTTCTCGCTGTGCGGGCCGCAGAAGTTGCCGGCGGTGACCGAGCCGGTGACGGTTCGGGCCGCGGCGTCCACCCGTACGGTGGCGTCGGTGCTGCCGGTCTCCGAGTTGGAGGTGCGGAACAGCATGCTGGCGGGTTGGTCGGCCGGGAAGCCGAACCGGCCCGAGCCGGTGCGTGCAGTGGTGGTCAGCTCCGCCGACGCGCCACTGTCGAGGCCCACCCGGTAGTACCCGGCCCGCGCGGTCTCGTTCTGGTGGGAGAAGCTGCTCGCGTACGTCGCGTCCGAGGTGTCGACGGACGGCGAGGAGGTGACGTCACCCACGATCGGCATGATCGGGATGTCGCCCGCACCGCCGTTGCAGCCGACCCCGTTGAGGTGGGTGAGGCTGAAGCCGCGGATCCGGGTCGCGCCGTACTCGTAGCCACCGGGCGCGGGGGTGGAGGTCTGCTTCCCGGTGCTGGTCTGCGGGCTCCAGGCCAGCATCCCGAAGGGACGGACCGCTCCGGGGTAGGTGTTGCCGAGGTTGGTGGACCCGATCAGCGGGTTGACGTACCCGGCGGGGTCGGTGACCAGGCGGACAGGCGCGGCGGCCGCGGCGGGTGTGCCCGCGGAGACCGCCGCCAGCGCCGCCACGGTCACGGCGGTGGCGGCGGCGAGGGTTCGGCGTTTGGCGGTGTACGCCAGGCGCGCCGGTGTGTCTGACACAGTGTTGGCCCTTCGGTTGGCACCGTCTGCACGAAGCTCGGCGGGGCGACCCGTCACACGTTCGCGCTCCACATCGGAGCCGAACACGGGTGTGACAACGTTGTCTAATCGGCGATGATGCTTCCCTTCCCACCCAGGGCTGTCAAGATCCTGATCGCGATCGGTCAGGCAGGGGACGTGCCGCGCGAACGGCGACCGGCACCGGCGTTCGTTACGCTGCCGGCATGTTCCGTGCGGCCCGGCCCGACGACTTCGCGCAGATCATCCGCCTCTACCGACAGCTGAACCCGGACGATCCGGTGTTGGACGACGGCACCGACCGGGCGGCCTTCGCGCAGATTCTCCGCTCACCAGGCCTGCGGCTGTTCGTCCTGGAACTGGACGGGATCGTCGTCGCCACCACGTACCTCAACGTGATTCCCAATCTGAGCCGGTCGGCGTCGCCGTATGCGGTGATCGAGAACGTCGTCGTCGAGGAATCGCGGCGGGGTACCGGTCTGGGCCGGCAGATCATGGCCGGCACGCTCCAGGCCGCCTGGGACGCGGGCTGCTACAAGGCGATGCTGATGACGGGGTCGCGGAGCCCGGCGACGCACGCCTTCTATCGTGCCTGCGGGTTCTTGACCGACGTCAAGACGGCGTACCTCGCGCGTCCACCCCGCTAACCGGGGAAGGTCTCGCGCAGCGCGGCGTCCAGCGAACGGCCGGTCGTCGGCTCGATGAACAGTTCGGCGAGCAGGAGGTCGGCGAGGAAAGTCGGGTTGATTCCGGACTCCTTGCGACCGAGCGCCTGCGCCGCGCCGCCCAGTCGCAGCGCCGTCCGCGCCGCGCCGGCCGGCAGCCGGCCGACCCGGCGGCGTCGGCCGACCGCGTCGGCGATGCGCGCGAGCATGTCGTGCCAGGTGAGGTTCTCGTCGGCGACCGGGATGTCCGCGCCGCTGGCGCTCTCGAGGGCGTCGGCCGCGACCTCGGCCACGCTGCGCGCCGAGGCCGCGGCGCTTCCGCCCGTCGGCGCCAGCAGAGGGGTACGAGAGCGCGCCCACCGGTCCAGCGGACCGGCCCAGTTCGGCAGCCGGTCACCGGCCCGACCGAAGACGAAGGGCAGTTCGAGTACGGCGACCGGCAGCCCCGGGCCGGCGGCGGCCCGCCCCTGGAGGGCCTGCTCCAGCCGGCAGCGGATGTACGTGTGCCGCTCACCGAGCCGCCACTGCGGATGGAGCCGGTCGAAGTACGTGTAGTACGAGCCCATGACCACCCCACGGGTGAGGCCCTCGTCGCGGGCGGCGGTGAACAGGCGTACCACCGGGTCGACGTTCTCGCGCCGGAACTGCGGGTAGATCGGCTTCGGCAACGGCCGCTGCTCGTCGGTCCGGGTGGCGTACACGACGCCGTCGTGACTGGCGAGCAACGGCCGCAGCTCGTCGATCGAGACGGACCCCACATCGAGCAGGTGGTCGACCCCCGGCTGGGCGGAACGCGCCACCGAGGTCGTGTCGTGGCCGCGCTCGCGCAGCACCTCCACGACGTGCGCGCCGATCAGGCCACTGCCACCCACCACGAGAATTCGCACGCTGAATCGTCCACTGTCCAACGGGGTACGTGTCAAGTACGGTGCCGCCTGCGGATGCGACGCCAGCGTGGGCCGACCAGAATGGCGTCCGGAGGTGATCGTGGATGGTCGACCAGGAGAGCGTTCCCCGGCTGACATCGGTGGTGCTCGACGGCACCGACGCGCGGCAGTTGGCGGAGTTCTACCGGCAGCTCATGGGCTTCGTCTACCGGCCCGGCGACGAGCCACCGACGGACGGCCGACCCGACGAGCGCGGTCGTGACTGGCTGGTGCTCAGGTCACCGGACGGTGGCCCGCAGATCGCGTTCCAGCAGGTCGACGACCTGCCCGAGACGACGTGGCCGAAGAACGACGTGCCACAACAGCTACACCTCGACCTGACCGTGGAATCCGTCGACGAACTGCTGGTCCAGCACGAGCGCGTGCTGCGCCTCGGCGGCCGGCTGCGCTACGACCGGATCGAGGACCCCGAGGAGCCGTTGCGCGTGTACGCCGACCCGGCCGGCCACCCGTTCTGCATCATGGTGGGATAGAGGCGTCCGTATCCGTGCGTGACCGACGCGTGACCGTGGCGGGCGCGATCGTTGAGAACGGGGTCGAGGATGCCGGAACCGCGCGCCTTCTGGCTGGACGAGCAGTTCGACCGTGAGCACGGTGTCGACGGCCACGGCCGGTACGAGGCCGAGGTGCTCCGTCGGATCGGTGACTTCGCCGAGACCTGGGGGGACTTCGCGCCGGTCGCGTTCGCCGCGACGGCCTGGCGGGTGGCCAGCGAGCTGTCGCCCGGCTTCGTCCGGTGGCACCGGCGGATCATCTCGGCGACCTGCGAACGCAGCCCGTGGGACGGCAGCATGGTCTGCGCGGTCACCGTGGCCTCCCGCTGGCCCGCCGAGCTGACCTGGAGCAAGCAGTGGCAACGCGACCGCGGGTGGGAGAACTGGCCACAGATGTTCGGGCAGTTCACCACCCCCACCGAGCAGGACCGGACGCGCCGTCCGCACCTGCGTGCGCTGCTCCAGGTGGAGGCGCCGCTGCCGCTCGACGGCCTGCCGCCGACACCCGACGGCCCGGACGACGATGTCCCCGCCGCGGCGCGTCGGGCGGTCGCGGTGCTGGCCCGGGAACTCAACGACCTGCTGGCGCCGGTGATCGGGCAACTGGACAGCGGGGTCCCCGCCGACTCGTGACGGCGGGGACCCCTCTTCGACGCGGCGCGTCGGCAGTCGATGGTGCGGTGGGCCCGGCCCGGTCACCGAACGGGCCGGGCCCACCACGTGTCAGCCGGTGGTCAGGTAGAACTTCTCCCAGGCTCCGGCGGACGTGCGGTTGGCGATCAGAGACCCGGCCCCGGAGTTCTCCGCGCACACGAACTGGTTGTTGATCGTGGCGCGCAGACTGACCGTCCCGTCCGAGTTGTTGACGATCTGGAAGGTCTGCGCCGCCCCGATCGACGTGCCGGTGGCGACCAACGGTGCGGTAGTGCTCGTGGCCGAGACGTAGAGCCCGTTGGAGCGCGACTTCAGGGCGATGTTGCCGTTGCCGGCGTCCACCCGGTCGAACTGCTCGGTGCTGCCGACGCTGGCCTTGTTGGCGATCAACGCGGTGGTGCCGACCGCCGACACGTACTGGTTGTTGATCTGCGCCCGCAGCGTGGTCACTGGCGTGCTGCCACCGGTGCCGGTGGTGAAGGTGAACGCGTCCACGTCGAACAGGTAGCCCGACCCGCCCTTGAACACCAGGTACAGGGTGGTCGACGCGCTGGGCGGGTTGCTGATCGTGCCGGACACCTCGGTGAAGGTCTCCCAGTTGCCGGTCACCGGCACCGTGACGGTGCCCAGCAGGGTGCCGGTTGCCGACCCGGTCCGCACCTCGATCGTGCCGCCGGCCCCGGCCGACGACGCCCGCACGGTGATGCGGTTCGCGCCGGTCAGGTTGTACGGCGTGTACGAGATCCAGTCGTTGTTCTCGATGAACCCGGCCGTGCGGCCACCCTCGGCGCTGGTGTGGTCGGTGGCCTGGACACCCGACTGGCCGCCGAAGTGCTCACCCTGGCGGTGCTTCGGTTGCAGCGTCCGGATGCTGTGCGTGGTCAGCCCGCCGTTGTCGGTGTAGGCGGCGTCGAAGACCCCGTAGATGTTGGCCGCGGAGTCGTGCTCGCCGTCCGTCGGGACGGTGATCGAGCCGCTGCACCCGTTCTTCGAGGTGATCTGGTGAGCGTGACTGTCGTGGCCCAGCGCGTACGTCAGGCTCACCTTGGAACAGTCGATGGTGCCGTCCTGCGGGTCGCTCACGCTGATCTGGTACGAGATGGTGTCACCGAAGTTGAACAGCTGCCCGTCGGCGGGCGAGGTGAGCGTCACCGTCGGCGCGGTGTTGCCCACGGTGACGACCAGGCTCGCCGTACCGGTCAGCCCGGTCGGGTCGGTGACCTTCAGCGTGGGGGAGTACGTGCCGTTGGTGGTGTACGTCTTGGTGGGGTTCGCCGCCGTCGACGTGGTGCCGTCACCGAACGTCCACAGGTAGCTCAGCGCCCCGCCCTCGGGGTCGGAGCTGCCCGCCGAGGAGAAGTTCACCGTCAACGGGTTGGCCCCGGAGGTCGGGTTCGCCGAGGCGACCGCGATGGGGTTGCGGTTGCCGCCGCCGATGTACTCGATCCGGAACAGCGCCTGGTTGTTCGAGCCCGTGCCGTAGTCCAGCACGTACAGCGCGCCGTCCGGGCCGAAGGCCATGTCCATGACCTGCGTGCCGGACCACGGGAAGCTGGAGATCTCACCCCGGGAGCCGTCGGCGTTGATGGCGATGGGCTTGATCCAGCGGCGACCGTACTCACCGGCGAAGAACAGGCCGTTCAGCGACTGCGGGAACTTGACGCTGGAGTTGAGCGAGGCGTCGTACCGGTACACCGGTCCGGCCATCGGCGACTCGGAGCCGCTGCCGAACTCCGACGGTGAGCCGGAGTCGCCCGCGTACTTGATCCAGGCCGGCTTCGCCGCGGGCAGGGTCTGCAGGCCCGTGTTGCGGAACGAGTTGTTGGTCGGCCCGCCCGTGCAGTTGTACTTCGACTGCGACGGCCCGGACGGGAACGTGTATTCGTTGTATGTTTCCGTGCTCGTGTTGCTGCCGGTGCAGTACGGCCAGCCGTAGTTGCCGGGCGCCGTGATCCGGTTGAACTCGACCTGACCCTGCGGGCCCCGGCTCGAGTTGGTGCTTCCCGCGTCCGGGCCGTAGTCGCCGACGTAGACGACGCCGGTCGCCTTGTCCACGCTCATCCGGAACGGGTTGCGCATACCCATCGCGTAGATCTCGGGACGGGTGTTGGCCGTGCCGGGCGCGAACAGGTTGCCCGACGGGATGGTGTACGTCCCGTCCGCCTGCGGCGTGATCCGCAGCACCTTGCCCCGCAGGTCGTTGGTGTTGCCCGCCGAGCGCTGGGCGTCGAACTGCGGGTTGCGGTTGGTCCGCTCGTCCAGTGGCGCGTAGCCCGACGACTCGAACGGGTTGGTGTCGTCGCCGGTGGTCAGGTACAGGTTGCCGGCGGCGTCGAAGTCCAGGTCACCACCGACGTGGCAGCACTGCCCACGATCGTTGGCGACCTGGAGCACGATCTTCTCGCTGCTCAGGTTGAGCGTGTCGTCGCTGTTGAGGGTGAACCGGGACAGCCGCAGGTGCCCCTTCCACCGGTCCCAGTCGGACTGCGAGCCGGTGGTGGGCGCGTCCCCGGACGGGGTGCTCAGCGTCGGCGAGTAGTACAGGTAGATCCACCGGTTGGTGGCGAAGCCGGGGTCGACGGCGACGCCCTGCAACCCCTCCTCGTCGTGCGTGTAGACCGACAGGGTGCCGGAGGTCTTGGTGTTGCCGGCCACGTCGGTCACCCGCAGGACGCCGTTGCGGGCGGTGTGCAGCACCGAGCGGTTGGGCAGAACGGCCAGGGACATGGCCTCGCCCAGCTCGGCGGAGCCGGTGGCGAGTTTGATCTGCTGGTAGTCACTGGCGGGAATCACCACCGCCTGCGCGGCGGGGGAGTTGGCGGCCACGGCCAGGGTCACACTCGCGACGGTGGTGACCGCCGCGACGAGTGCCCGGGACCAGCGCCGGGATTTCGAAAGCATGATCGTCCTTCCTCGACGACCAGGGCCGGGGCGTGCTGGGGCGCACCACGACCAGGTGTGGGTGGCGGGGTGTGGGTCGTGGTGCGGTCAGTTGGTGGTGACGAGGTCGAACTTCTCCCACTGACCGATGGAGGTCCGGTTGGCGATCAGCGGGGAGGAGCCTCCGTTGTCGGCGGCCACGTACCGGCTGTTCACCGTGGCCCGCAGGCTCACCGTGCCGTCGGAGTTGCGGATCAGCTGGAACGTCTCCCACGCGCCGGCGGTGGCCCGGTTGGCGATCAGCGCGTTGGCCCCGGCGTTCTCCGCCGCGACGAACTGCCCGTTGCTCTTGGCCTTCAGCGCGACGTTGCCGTTGGCGAGGTTGACCAGTTCGAACCGCTCACTGGTGCCGACGGACGTCTTGTTGGCGATCAGCGGGGTGCTGGCGTTGGCCGCGCTGACGTACTGGTTGTTGGCGCGGGCCCGCAGGGTGGAACCGGCGACGGCGGGCGGCGGGGTGGTCGGCGGGGCCGTCGTGGGCGGAGCGGTGGTCGGCGGCGGGGTGGTCGGCGGAGCGGTGGTCGGCGGCGGGGTGGTCGGGTTCGTCCCCGGCGAGCAGTTGGCGCTCACCGAACCAGCGGCGACCTGCAGGCCACCGAGCAGCATCCGGGTGAAGTTCGGGTCGGTGTACGACGCCTCGGTGTGCCCGAGACCCGTGTACCAGGCCCGTCCGCCGCCGTACGCCTTGCACCAGGTGATCGGGTGGTCGCCGTTCATGTTGCCGCCGCTGTAGGACGACTCGTCGAGGCTGGCGAGGATCCGTGCGCTGGACCGGGGGTTGGTGCGGTAGTTGTACCACTCGTCGGAGCGGACCCAGGTGGCGCCGAGGTGCGCGGTCGAGGGGTTGCTCCGGTCCTCGATCTTCACGGTCGCGGTCTGGATCGCCGGGTGCGAGTCGAACCACGCCCCGACCAACTGCCCGTACCACGGCCAGCTGTACTCGGTGTCCGCGGCCGCGTGCACGCCGACGTATCCACCGCCAGCGGCGATGTACTGCTCGAAGGCCGTCTGCTGGCTGGAGTTGAGCACATCGCCGGTCGTCGACATGAAGACCACCGCCTGGTACTGGGCCAGGTTGGAGGTGGTGAACTGGTTGGCGTCCTCGGTGGCGGTCACGCTGAAGCCGTTGGCAGCGCCGAGCTGCTGGATGGCCGCGATGCCGTTGGGGATGGCCGAGTGCCGGAAGCCGGCGGTCTTGCTGAACACCAGGACCTTGGTCAGTGGTGCCGCCGAGGCGGTGGTCGGCAGCGCGACCAGACCGGCCATCATCACGGCCAGGCCGGTGACGAGGGCCAACAGGCGGGGACGGGAACGCATGGTGATGCTCCTTAGCTGAGCGTCGACCCCGCACAGCGCACGTGGGCGCGTCAGGGGCCATGGTGGCGGTGATGCGGAAGCCGGGCCGCCGATGCTCGGCTGAGGTGATGTGGAGCGGTGGTGATGGTGCCGTGTTGCGGTACACGACCCAGCCGACGACTCCGACCGGCCAGTGTGGACGGACGGATGGTATCGACTGGTGTCGTTGAGGCAGTAAACCTCCGATGTCTGCGCCCGTCAACCCCACGGGCTGTGGCCTGGGACGCGGGTCAGCGACCGAGGACCAGGTACGCGAGGCCGAGCACGTCGCGGTAGCCGCCCACGTACTCGCGGAGCCGGTCGTCGAGCTCGGTGCGGACCTGTGCCGCGCGGGGATCCTCGGGATAGGTCAACAGCCACTCCTGTCGGCCCGCGAGCCAGCTGGACTCGAAGTCGTCCCACTCCCGCTGGTCGGCGGTACTGAGATGAAGCAGCCGCCAGCCCCGCTCACGGGCGGCCTCGACGAGGCCCGCGAGGTCGGTGACGTCCGCACCGAAGATCTCCGTGACCTCCGCGCTGGGCTCGCGCTGCCAGTACCCCTCGCCGAACAGCAGCCGCCCGCCGGGGCGGACCACGGTGGCGAGGGCGTCGAGAGCCGCTCCGGTGCCCCCGAAGGCGTGCGCCGAGCCGACGCACAGAACCCGGTCGGCCGGCTCCTGCCAGGCGGCGGCCTCGCCCTCCACGAAGGCGACGTGCCGGTTCAGCGATCTCTCGGTGGCGAGCCTGCGGCCCCGGGCGAGGACCGCCTCGTCGGTGTCGACGCCCACGCCCCTCGTCGCGACCGGTCCGGCCACACCGCCGGCGGCGACAGCGCGCAGCAGCAGCTCACCCCATCCGCAGCCCAGGTCCAGCACGCGCGCGCCGGGGCGTACGTCGAGGCGCCGCAGCAGCAGGGCCGCGTGCTCCTCCGACAGGGGCGTGTTCCAGCGCATCCGCGCGTAACGGCTGGCGGCGAGGTGGTCGGTGGATTGCATCGGTTGAGGGTGTCAAAGCATGACCATCGGCGCACACCGGGTCCGGTGCGTCGGCGTCGTCGGCAAGCGGGGACGGGCGTCGGCGCGTACGGCAGGATCGGTGTCATGGACGCGGACGGGTCACCGCCGTGGCGGCCGCCGACCCGCCACGAGGTCGCGGCGGCGGCCGGTCGCGGCCTGGTGGATGTGATCGGCCCCGGCCTGCGGGTGCTGTTCTGCGGGTTCAACCCGGGGCTCTACTCGGCGGCGGTGGGGGAGCACTTCGCCCGGCGGGGTAGCCGCTTCTGGCCGGCCCTGCACGGCGCGGGCTTCACCGACCGGGAACTGCGCCCGTGGGAGCGCGCCGAGCTGCTCCGGCAGGGGCTGGGCGTCACCAGTCTCAGCAACCGGGCCACGGCCCGGGCCAACGAGCTGACCGCCGCCGAGCTGGTCGCCGGGGTGACCGGGCTGGCGGTCAAGGTCGAGCGGTACCGGCCGCGGTGGGTGGCGGTGCTCGGGGTTACCGCGTACCGGATCGCGTTCGTTCGGCCGAAGGCCGCGCTGGGACCGCAGCCGGAACGGATCGGCCCGACCCGGGTCTGGGTGCTGCCCAACCCCAGCGGCCTGAACGCCCACTTTCCGTTGCCGGCGCTGACCGCCGAGTTCGCCCGACTGCGGCGGGAGGTCGATTCTCAGACCCCCTCGGCCAGCGCCTCGTAGTAGGACCGCATGGCCGGGTGGTACTCGTCGAACTCCGGTCGGGGCGTGCCGTCCCGGTACGCGACCAGCATGTCGAGGTAGTACTCCCAGCCGGCGCCCACCTCGGCGACGCCGTCGAGGCTGCGCAGGCGCTGGGTGAAGCGCAGCTCGGTCACGTCGTCGGTCTCGGTCAGCGCGAACCCCAGCAGCCAGTCGCCGTGATCGTCGACCATCGACACGGCCAGGCGGCGGGGCGGTTCGCACTCCTCGACGCGTACGTCGCACCAGGGCTGCTCCTGCTCGTACGCCATCTGGACGCGGATGGTGTTGCCGGGCCGGGCGTCGCCCTCCCACGGGCCGAACCAGCGGGCCGTGCGCTCCGGGTCCGTCA
Organism: Micromonospora sp. CA-246542; assembly: GCF_050942905.1. Lineage (NCBI taxonomy): Bacteria > Bacillati > Actinomycetota > Actinomycetes > Micromonosporales > Micromonosporaceae > Micromonospora > Micromonospora sp. CA-246542. Next base: position 3,302,280 of record NZ_CP192040.1, read on the forward strand.
GGCTCGCCCACACGTCCGCCGCCGGAGCGCGGAAGGTGCGGGTGAGGACGAGGTCGTGGCCGGTAGCGGTGCGGAACAGGCGGCCAGCGGGGGTACGGGTCATGCGGTGTGCTCCGTTCGATGGGCGGCCGGGCCGCGGGTGCGGCGTTCCCGGCGGGTTCGATAGACCTCGGTCTCCAGGGCGTCGAGGCGCTGCTCCCACTCCTCCGGCGCGACCAGCCCGCCGAGCCAGTCGACGAGCGGGGCGAGCGGGCCGGGATCGAGGCGGTAGATCCTGGTGCGGCCGACCAGCTCGTCGCGGACCAGCCCGCTCTCGCGGAGCACCCGCAGATGGCGGCTGACCGCCGGGCGGCTGATGGCGAACCGATTGGCGATCTCGCCAGCGGCCAGCGGCGCGTCGCGCAGCATGCTCAGGATCCGCCGCCGTACCGGGTCCGCGATCGCCACGGCCACCTCGTCCACGCCAGGAAGCGTAACCCAAAGGTTACGGATTACGCGACGAGGTGCGTCGATGGTGGGCACATGATCACGTGACCTGGCACCCTTGACGCATGCCAGCCCAGCTTCGATCCCGCCTGCTCGATTGGACCGTCGCCGTACCCGTGCTCGCGGTGCTGGTGTTGCTCGTGACGTGGGGACGAGATCTCCCCGGCCCGGTCGTCATGGTGGTCGCCGCGCTACTGGGCGGCGCGGTGCTCGCGGCCGTGCACCACGCCGAGGTGGTGGCGCACCGGGTGGGCGAGCCGTACGGCTCGCTGGTGCTCGCCGTCGCGGTCACCGTCATCGAGGTGGCCCTCATCGTCACCCTGATGATCAGCGGCCCGGAGAAGACCCAGTCGCTCGCCCGCGACACCGTCTTCGCCGCCGTCATGATCACATGTAACGGCATCCTGGGCCTGTCCCTGCTGCTCGGGGCGCTGCGCCGGCGGGTGGCCGTGTTCAACCCCGAGGGCACCGGCGGCGCCCTGGCGACCGTGATCACCCTGGCCACGCTGAGCCTGGTCATCCCGACCTTCACCACGGCCCGCCCCGGCCCGGAGTTCAGCCCGGCCCAGCTCACCTTCGCCGCCGTTGCCTCGCTCGCGCTGTACGGGCTGTTCGTGCTGGTGCAGACCGGCCGGCACCGCGACTACTTCCTGCCGGTCGACACCGAGGGCCGGGTCATCGACGCGGAGGAGCACGCCCAACCGCCCACCACCCGCGCCGCGCTGGTCAGCCTCGCCCTGCTGCTGGTGGCGCTGGTCGCGGTGGTCGGCGACGCCAAGACCGTCTCACCGACCATCGAGGCCGGCGTGGCGGCCGCCAACCTGCCGCACGCGTTCGTCGGCGTGATCATCGCCCTGCTGGTGCTGCTGCCGGAGACCCTCGCCGCCGCCCGCGCCGCCCGCCGCGACCGCGTACAGATCAGCCTCAACCTGGCCCTCGGCTCCGCGATGGCCAGCATCGGTCTGACCATTCCGGTCATCGCCATCGCCTCGATCTGGCTGGACGGGCCGCTGCTGCTCGGCCTCGGCGGCACCCAGCTCGCGCTGCTGGCCCTCACCGCGGTGACCGCGGTGCTGACCGTCGTACCAGGGCGGGCCAACGTGTTGCAGGGCGGCGTCCACCTCGTGTTGCTGGCCGCGTTCGTCTTCCTCGCCGCCAGTCCGTGAGGTGCGGCCGGGCCCGGCCCGGCCCACGCCCGCGTCGTTCCCTCGGCCTGGCGCCCGCGTCGGCCGCTCAGCCGGTGACCGCGTCGTCCGACAGGGCGTCCGCGCGGGAGTTGAGGTAGCGCTGCTGCGCCAGGTTCGTCGAGCGCGCGGCCGCCATCCGGTACGCCTCGCGCGCCGCGGCCCGCTCACCGATCAGTTCCCACAGGTGGGCGCGCGCGGCCGGCAGCCGTGGGTCGTCGGCCAACCGGGTGTCCCCGTCCAGGTCGGCGAGCAGCGCCAGGCCGGCCCGCGCCCCCCGGCTCATCGCCACCGCGACGGCGTGGTTGAGCGCCACCACCGGGTTGTCGGACAGGCCGAGCAGCACCTCGTACAGGGCGGTGATCTGTGCCCAGTCGGTGGCCGCCGCGCTCGGCGCCTCGTCGTGCACGGCCGCGATGGCCGCCTGGAGCTGGTACGGCCCGACGGGCCCGCGCGGCAACGCCTCGCCGACCAACGCGACGCCCTCGGCGATCTGGTCGGCCCGCCACCGGGTGCGGTCCTGCTCGGCCATCGGCACCAACTCGCCGTGTGGCCCGATCCGTGCCGGCGCGCGGGCGTCGGTGAGCAGCATCAACGCGAGCAGTCCCGTGACCTCGGGGTCGTCGGGCAGCAGCCGGCGCACCAAGCGCGTCAGCCGGATCGCCTCGGTGGTCAGGTCGGCGCGCAGCAGTCCCGGCCCGGCGGTGCGCGCGTACCCCTCGGTGAACACCAGGTAGAGCACGTGCAATACCGCGGCGACCCGATCGGCGCGCTCCGCCGCCGTCGGTGGCGCGAACCGGAGGCCGCTGTCGCGGATCCGCTGCTTTCCCCGGCTGATCCGCCGGGTCATGGTCGCCTCCGGCACCAGGAACGCGCGGGCCACCTCCGCGGTGCTCAACCCGCCGACCGCGCGCAGCGTCAGCGCGATCTGCGACGCCGGGGTGAGCGCCGGATGGCAGCACAGGAACAACAGGATGAGCGTGTCGTCGGCGTCCTGGAGTCGGTCGGCGGCCGGCGCGAGCCACTGCTCCGGCAGCATCCACCGTGCCGCCGTCTCCTCCCGCCGCGCCCGCGCCTGGTCGCGCCGGAGCAGATCGGTGAGCCGCCGGGACGCGACGGTGATCAACCAGGCGCGGGGACTGTCCGGTACGCCATCGCGCGGCCAGGTGTCCGCCGCCGCGATCAACGACTCCTGCACCGCGTCCTCGGCCGTCTCGAAGTGCCCGAAGCGGCGGACGAGCGCGCCGAGGACCTGCGGCGCCAACTCGCGCAGCAGGTCCTCGGCGGGTGTCTCGGGCACGTGCTCAGCCGGCCAGGTCCTCGACGCCGTCCAGCACCGGCCGCACGTCCACGTACGCCCCCGGGGTGTCCGGGTCGACCAGACCGGCGGCGATCTCGGTGGCCCGGTCGAAGCTGACGCACTCCACGACCGTGTAACCCGCCAGGACCTCCTGCGTCTCCGCGTACGGGCCGTCGGTCACCACGGGCGCCCCGCCCTGCACCCGTACGCGACGGGCGTGCACGGGCTCGCTCAAGCCCCGCGCGTCGACGAGTTCCCCGGACTCGGCGAGCGCCTGGTGGAACGTCTCCATGTGCCGGTGCATGGCCGCCACCTGCTCGGCCGACATGGCCGGCCGGTCCGAGGGCCGGCCGGACAACGCGTCATAGTCCCGCTGCGACCCGTAAAGCATGATCATGTATTTCATGGTGGCCTTCCTGTTCCCGGTGCCGCCCCGGCACCGCTCACCAGAAACGTCGAACCCAACCCCCCCTCCCCGGACGCCCCCGCCCCCGCCCTCGCCTTTCGCCCCCGCCCCCGCTCTCGCCCCCGCCCCGTTGATCATGAAGTTATTGCCACCGATGTCGGCGTGTCGGCGCAATAACCTCATGATCAACGGCGGTCGGCGGTCGGCGGTCGGCGGGTGGGGGTGCGGGGTGCGGGGTTATTGGCCGTAGGAGAGGCGGAGGCGGTTGTTGATCAGATAGTTGAGGCGGTGGCGGAGGTAGCCGAGGGTGCTCTCGCTGGGCAGGTCCGGGTCGGGGGTGGTCAGTGTCCAGCGCACCGCACAGTCATCGCCGGGAAGCCCGGGCGAGATGTCGAAACGGATCTCGTCCAGTGGCCGGTGCGGCCACAGCGACGACCACACCAGCAGCACCGGCGCGTACCCCGCCACCACCCGTGGCGGCACCTCGTCGTCGCGCAGTTCCAGCCAGGGCCGGCTTCCGGGCTCGTACGGGTCCCGCAGCGACCGCCACACGACATGCGCCGGGGCCGGCTGGCTTCGTCGACGGCTGCCCAGTACGTGCACGTCGCCCTCCCGACCGGACGGCCACCTCCGCCCCGGCCCATTGTGGCCGCCCGACCCCCACCAGGCGAACCGTCCCCACCCCACCCCGAACCTGTCGATCAAGAGGTTCGCGTCACGACACGCCGGACGGGCTGACGCAAACTTCTTGATCACCGGGCCGAGCGGGTCGGGGGTCCGGGGGTCCGGAGGCGGGGTCGGGGGTCCGGGGGGAGGGGGAGGGGAGGGGGCGTGCTCGGGGCGTGAACCGTTCGGGTCGGTTGTGCGTGAATCCGGTGGTGGGCGTGGTGGTCGTACCGTCGGGGTATGGCGTGGTGCGAGCGCCGAGGTCTGGGGAGGCACAGTGGGGGCATGGTCGGGACGCGTCGCGCGGGGACCTCTCGTGGGCCTGGTGGTCGTCGCGCTGGTGTCGCTCGCCTGCGCGGGCGGTGGGCTGGCCGAACCGGAGGGCGAACGTCCAGGGGCCAACCCGCCGGCCGCCTCACCTGAGCCGAACACCACCCGCGCCGACAGCACCACAAGCGTGGCCGAGTTCAAACAGGACGTCGCCGACGCGCAGGCGATCGCGGAGCGCTACTGGGCGGCCCAGTTCAAGGCGTCCGGGCAGCGCTTCACGCCCATCCGGCGGGTCACCCCTTACCAGCGGGCCGGTGAGGTCTCCTGCGGCGGTCAGCCACTGCCGCGCAACAACGCGGTCTACTGCTCGCAGGGCGACTTCATCGCGTACGACGTGGCCTGGTCGGTGGCGGCGTTCCGCGAGGTCGGTGACGCGTTCGTGTTCTATCTGCTCGGGCACGAGTACGCCCACGGCATCCAGGTGCGCCTGGGTATCAACTACAGCTTCACCATCCAGCAGGAGTTGCAGGCCGACTGCATGGCCGGGGCGTACCTCGGCGACTCGGTGCGCGCCGGCGACCTGAAACTCGCCGAGGGCGACCTGGACGAGTTTCGCGAGGGCGTGGCGGCGGTCGGCGACGACCCGGACCAGCCGTGGTTCGCCGAGGGCGCGCACGGCACCGCCGAACAGCGTACCGACAGGTTCTTCCGTGGCTACGAACGCTCGCTGAAGGAGTGCGACCTGAGCTGAGCGGGGTTGCCCCGGTCACCCTCGGAGCCGTTGCCGCCACCGGCGGCGGACCCGGCTGGCAGGATCCCCGGTGTCGGTCACGACCCCTGGAGGATCCGCTGAGCAGCCAACACCCCGCCGCTGTGCTCTTCGACATGGACGGCACGCTGGTCGACAGCGAGAAGCTGTGGGACGTCGCGTTGCAGGAGCTGGCCCGCGAGTACGGCGGGGAGCTGTCCGCCGATGCCCGCCGGTCGATCATCGGCACCGCCATGGCCGAGTCGATGCGCATCCTGCACGACGACCTGGGCCAACCAGAGCGCGATCCGGAGATCAGCGCGGCGTGGATCAACGCCCGGATTCTGGAGCTGTTCCGTACCGGCCTGCCCTGGCGGCCGGGCGCGTTCGAGTTGCTGCACACGGTCCGCGTGGCGGGAGTCCCCACCGCCCTGGTCACCTCCAGCCCTCGGGCGCTGGTCGAGATCGCCCTGGACACCCTCGGGCGGGACAGCTTCGACGTGGTGGTCGCCGGTGACGAGGTGGTCGCGGCCAAGCCGCACCCCGAGCCGTACCTGACCGCCGCCCGGCTGCTGGGCGTGCCGATCGAGCGGTGTGTGGCGATCGAGGACTCGCCCACCGGCGTCGCCAGCGCGCTCGCCTCCGGCGCGGCCGTGCTGGCCGTACCCGCCGAAGTGCCGCTGCCTCCCATCGAGGGCGTACGCCAGGTGCGAAGCCTGGTGGGCGTGGACCTGGAGGCGCTCGCGGCGCTGCTGACCGACCGCGCCGCGGCCTGAAAGAAAGCCGCGGCCGGAGAGAACGAGGGGGTCCCGCGGTGCGGGACCCCCTCGTTGTCGTACCTGGTGTCAGTCGTGGGCGATCGCGCCCAGGACATTGATCCGGGCCGCCCGCACGGCGGGGAGCACCGCGGCCACCACCCCGATGAGCGCGGCGAAACCGAGGTAGACAGCCATCTGGAGCCAGGGCAGGTTCAGCTCGGTGATGCCCTCGTCCTTGAGCGCCTCGACCACCGCTGCGCCGAGGCCGGTGCCGACCGCCACGCCCAGCAGCGCACCGAACACGGAGATCACCACCGCCTCCACGGTGATCATGCCCATCGTCTGGCCACGGCGCAGCCCGATCGCCCGCAGCAGACCCAGCTCCCGCGTGCGCTCCAGCACCGACAGCGCCAGGGTGTTGACGACGCCGAGCCCGGCGATGATGATGGCCAGCCCCAACAGGATCTTGATCATCGTGAGCAGCCCGTCGAGCGAACTCGTCTGCTGCTTGATGAACGCGTCCCGGTCGGCCACCGACACCTCGGGGCTGTCCGCGAGCAACGTCTCCACCCGCGGTTGCACGTCGGCCACCCGGGCCCCGGGCGCGAGCTGGATGAAGCCCTGGATGGGCTGCGGGATCGCGAAGTCCTTCGCCGCAGTCGCCGGCAACGTCACCGGGTTGGTCAGCTGTGACGACTCGTAGATGCCGCTGATCGTGTACGTGCGGGCCTCGCCCCGGGTCAGCTGCACGCTGACGGTCGAGCCGACCGACCAGCCCCGGGACTTGGCGGTGTCGGAGCTGGCGAGCATCTGAGTCGGCGAGAGCCGGTCGATGTCACCGGCGGTGGCCTTCGCGCCGAAGATCTGCCGCAGTGACGCGATGTCGCTGCTCGCCGCCACCCACGTGCTCTCGCCGTCGATGCGCCCCATGTCGCCGTACTCGCCGTCGACCATCCGCACACCGGGCAGCGCCTTCACCTGGTCCAGCACGCTCGGGTCGAAGCTCGGCGGACGCGGGCCGCCCTGCTGACCGGCGATCACCAGTTCGGCCTTGATGGTGTCCTGGGCGAGCGCGCTGATACTGCTCTTGGCCGAGTCGAGGATCACCGTGATGCCGATGACCAGCGCGATGCCGACCATCAGCGCGGCGGCCGTGATGGCGGTGCGGCGCGGGTTGCGCCCGGAGTTGAGCTGGCCCAGCTTGCCCGGCACGGACCAGGAGAAGATCGCGCCGAGCAGGTTCACCACCGGCCGACTGATCAGCGGGGTCAGCAGCGCCACGCCGATGAAGGCGAACAGCACGCCGCCCAGGATGGTGACGAGCGTCTGGCCGCCCGCGTTGCCGCTGAGCCCCAGGAACAGCAGCACCGCGCCGATGCCGGTGACCACCGAACCGGCCACGGTGATCTTGGTCAACGGTCGGTCCGGTGTGGCCACGTCCTGCATGGCGGCGATCGGCGGGATCCGCGACGCCCGCAGCGCCGGCAGCAGCGCCGCCACCACCGTGATCACCAGACCGACGGCGAACGACCCGATCACCGCAGCCGCCGGCACGCCGATACCGGCCAGGGTCAGGCCACCGGCCAGCTTGCCGAACAGGAACGCCAGTAGCGCCCCCACCCCGATGCCGGCGGCGAGACCGAGCACCGAGGCGAGCAGACCGACCGTGACGGCCTCCAGCACCACCGAGCCGATGATCTGCCGCCCGCTCGCCCCGATAGCGCGCATCAGCGCCAATTCCCGGGTGCGCTGCGCCACGATGATCGAGAAGGTGTTGAGGATCAGGAACGTGGCGACCAGCACCGCCACCGCGCCGAAGCCCAGCAGGATCTTGTTGAAGAAGGACAGGCCCTCCTTCAGGCCGGCTGCAGCGTCCTCGGCCACCTGCTCACCGGTCTTCACGTCGAAATCCGCGCCGAGGGTGCGGGCCACGTCGTCGCGCAGCGCCTCGTCCGAGACGCCGCCGGCGGCGGTCACCGTGATGCTGCTGAACATCCCGGGCTCGCCCAGCATCAGCCGCTGCGCCACCGGGGTGGTGAAGAAGACCTCGTTGACGCCGCCGATCGAGTCCCGGTCACCGCTGTAACCGGCGATGCCGACGAGGGTGAAGTCCCGCTTCTTCGACTCGAACGCGGTCAGCACGCCGACCTTCTCGCCGACGCGCACCTTCGCCGAGGTGGCCAGCGACTTGTTGATCACGATCTCGTCCTCGGCCTGCGGAGCGCGGCCCTCGCGCAGTTGCAGCAGGTCGCTCTCGCCGACCCAGTTCTCCCCCAGCTGTGGCGGACCGAACGACGTGACGACCTTGCCGTTGCTGCCGATCACCCGTGCGCCGTCGGCGTTGACGACACCGGTCGCGGAGGCCACCCCCGGCACCTGCTTGACCCGGTCGACCACGGCGGCCGGCAGCGGAGCGGCGGTCTGCTCGCCCTCCAACTCGTTGACCTCGACCTTGGGCTTCGCCGCGACGTTCACGTCGATCTCGGAGAAGCCGTCGGCGAACACCGAGTCGAAGGAACGACCCAGCGTGTCGGTCAGCACGAACGCGCCGGAGACGAACATGACCCCGAGCACCACCGCCAGACCGGACAGGATCAGCCGGACCTTGCGGGCCAGCAGACTCTTGAATGTCGCCCGGAACATCAGTTGCCCACCTCGGCCGGAGTGTCCAGCTTCTTCATGGTGTCCAGCACGGTGTCGGCGGTCGGCTCGATCAGCTCCGACACGATCTGCCCGTCGGCCAGGAAGACCACCCGGTCGGCGTACGCGGCGGCCGTCGGGTCGTGGGTGACCATCACGATGGTCTGACCGTGCTCGCGCACCGAGTCGCGCAGGAAGCCGAGCACCTCCGCGCCGGAGCGCGAGTCCAGGTTTCCGGTCGGCTCGTCCGCGAAGATCACCTCAGGGCGGGCGACAAGCGCCCGCGCGCACGCCACCCGCTGCTGCTGACCGCCGGAGAGCTGCGCCGGCCGGTGGTCCAGCCGGTCCTGCAGGCCCACCGTTCTGATCACCGTGTCGTACCAGGCCTGGTCGGGCTTGCGCCCGGCGATCGACATCGGCAGCAGGATGTTCTCCTTCGCGGTGAGCGTCGGCAGCAGGTTGAACTGCTGGAAGATGAAGCCCACCTTCTCCCGGCGCAGCTTCGTCAGCCCCGAGTCGCCCAGCCCGGTGACCGTCGTCTCACCGATCGACACCGTCCCCCGGGTCACCGAGTCCAGACCGGCGAGGCAGTGCATCAACGTGGACTTGCCGGAACCCGACGGCCCCATGATCGCGGTGAAGCGGCCACGTTCGAACTCCGCGCTGACCCCCCGCAGCGCGATGACCTGGGCCTCGCCGCTGCCGTACACCTTCCACACGTCGTTCGCCCGGGCCGCGGCCTGCGCCTGCCGGCCTACCGTCGCGGTCACGTCATCTACCTCTTCCGTCTGTCCGAATCCCACGCCGCCCCCCGATGGTCCGGCGCGACCGTTCAATCATCGGCGCTGCGAGCGCCCGTCCCGTCCGCCCCTGGGGGGACGCGCAGCGGATTTCCCGCTGCGGGTGCACCCCCATGCCGCATCAGGGTTGCCCCTGACCCGACGGCCGATCGACCGGTTTTGCACACTTCCCCCGCACGTCACAGGAGGGTCAACCGCGCGACGCCGCCTCCGGTCACGGTAGGTGACGACGGCAACCCGGGCCGTCCCTCCCCGGGGGGATCTTCGGGTACGCCGGGTGAGGTAGTCGCCGCGCGGCGGCTACGCCCGTGGGCGGACCAGACCCGACTCGTACGCCAGCACGACGGCCTGTACACGGTCGCGCAGCCGCAGCTTGGTCAGCAGGTGTCCGACGTGGGTCTTGACGGTCGTCTCACTGACCGACAACACCGCCGCGATCTCGGCGTTGGACAGTCCTCGGGCCACCTGTACCAGCACCTCACGCTCCCGGTCGGTGAGGGCGTTGAGGGCCGCCGACGGCGTCGCCGCCGGGTCGGGCAACAGGTCGGCGAAGCGGTCGAGCAGTCGCCGCAGGATCCGCGGCGCGACCACCGCGTCCCCGCCGGCCACCGTGCGGATCGCCGCGATCAGCTCCTCGGCGGGTACGTCCTTGGCCAGGAATCCGCTCGCGCCCGCGCGCAGCGCCCCCACCACGTACTCGTCGAGGTCGAACGTCGTCAGCACCAGCACCCGCACCGGCAGGCGGGAGTCGACGATGGCCCGGGTCGCCGCCACCCCGTCCATGCGGGGCATCCGGATGTCCATCAGCACGACGTCGGGCAGGAGCCGTCGGGACAGCTCCACGGCCTCCACGCCGTCACCGGCCTCCGCCACCACGTCCAGGTCGCCCTCGGCGCCCAGCACCATCCGAAAGCCCGTCCGCAGCAGCGGCTGGTCGTCGGCGAGCAGGATCCGTACCGGCCGCGCCGGGGCCACCCGATCGCTCATGTCGTCTCCCGTCCCCGCTCCACCGGCCTGTGCGTCGCGGACCACGGTAGAGGTCGGCCGGGTGCCCTGTCCCGACCCGGACAGCACCGCTCCGGTCGGGCGGTGCCGGGGCTTGACCCTCCTGCCGCCGTCGATCTTGCACTTTCTGCGGGGATAAATGGTGCGAATTCGATGAAGTCGACATCCGAAAGTGCAAGATCGGCGGGGCGGGGGCGGGGGCGGGGCGGGGTGCGGTGCGGTGCGCGGGGCGGGGGTTAGTCGTCGGCGCCGGGGGGTGCGGGGGTGGTGCGGGCGTCGTGGAGGGGGTTGGCGGTTGTCGCCTCGACGGGGAACGGGGGTGGGGTGCCGCCGAACGTGGGGCACAGCGCCTGGTGACTGCACCAGTCGCACAGCTTGCTCGGACGGGGTCGGAAGTCCTGCCGGGCGGTGGCCTGCTCGATCGCCCGCCACAGCGCCACCACGGTGCGCTCGAAGCGGACCAGCTCGTCGGCGTCGGGCGTGTAGTCCAACACCTCGGCGTCGCGCAGGTAGAGCAGGCGCAGGACCCGGGGCACCACCCCACGGGTGCGCCACAGCACCAGCGCGTAGAACTTCAGTTGGAACAGCGCCCGCGCCTCGAACGCCTCCCGGGGCGCGCCGCCGGTCTTGTAGTCGACCACCCGCAGCGCGCCGTCCGGTGCCACGTCAAGCCGGTCGAGGTAGCCCCGGATCAGCAGCTCCTCGTCGACGACCGCCGAGATCAGGCTCTCGCGCTCGGCCGGTTCCAGGCGGGTCGGATCCTCCACCGCGAAGTAGCCCTCGAGCAGCCCCGCCGCGGAGCGCAGGAACTCCACCGGGCCGGCCGGCTCGGCGTCGTCGAAGATCGCGGCCAGCTCCGGCTGCTCGGTGACCAGCCGGTCCCACTGGGGGGCCACCAGGTCACCGGCCGCGGCCGGTGTGCGGCCCGACGCGGGCAGGTCGAACAGCCGCTCCAGCACCGCGTGCACCAGCGTGCCCCGGGCCTGCTCAAGGGTCGTCCGCTCGGGCAGCCGGTCGATGCTGCGGAACCGGTAGAGCAGCGGGCAGGTCTTGAAATCCGCCGCCCGCGACGGCGACAGCGAGGCCCGCACCGTCGGCGGCGTCTGCGCCGGGGGAGAGGACTGGGGGGTGGTGACCGGTTCCGCCGTCATGTGCGCAAAGGTTAGGGCACCGGTGTGACACCGCCCGCCGCCCGCCCCGCAGGTGACCGGTCCGTAGCATCGGTGCGATGGAGCAGACCTCCCGGCCGCCGCGCCGGTCCGACCGGCGACCCGGTCTGAGCGTGGGCCGGGTGTTCGGGGTGCCCCTGCACCTGAACGCGTCGATGCTCCTGCTGGCCGTGCTGGTCGCCGTGCTCTACGCCGAGTTCGCCCGCCGACAACTGGACCTGCCGCAGATCAGCGGCTACCTCATCGGCTTCGGATTCGTGGTCTCCCTGCTCGGCTCGGTGCTGCTGCACGAGCTGGGCCACGCGCTCACCGCCCGCCGCTACGGCATCGGTGTGCGGGGAATCACCCTCGAACTGCTCGGCGGGTACACCGAGATGGAGCGGGACGCCCCGACGCCCCGGATCGACCTGCTGGTCTCGCTGGCCGGCCCGGCGGTCTCCGCGGTGCTCGGCGCCCTCGCGGTCGCCGCCACCCTCGCCCTGCCGGCGGGCACCGTCGGCCATCAGCTCGCCTTCCAGCTTGCGCTGAGCAACGTCATCGTGGCGGTGTTCAACATCCTGCCCGGGCTGCCGCTGGACGGCGGCCGGGCGCTCCGCGCCGCCGTGTGGGGTCTCACCCGTGACCGGCACCGTGGCACCGAGGTCGCCGGCTGGGCCGGCCGGGTCGTCGCCGTCGGCACCGCCGCGCTGGTCGGGTTGCTGACCGCGACCGACCACCTGGCCCCGGTGGCGCTGCCACTGATGCTGCTGGTCGCCGTCACCCTCTGGCGCGGCGCCGGGCAGTCGATCCGCGCCGCGCGCGTCAGCCGACGGTTCCCGCTGATCGACCTGGCCCAACTGGCGCGGCCGATCTGGCCGGTGACCACCGGCACGCCGCTGGCCGAGGCCCAGCGCCGCCGCGCCGAGGGCGGGCAGCCCGCCGCCGCGCTGCTGATCACCGACTCCACCGGTCACCCGGTGGCGTTGGTCGACCCGGCCGCCGCCGCGGCCGTACCCGTCGAGCGTCGCGCCTGGCTGGCGGTGGACTCGGTCGCCCGGCCGCTCACCGCGCTCCCCACGCTGACGCTGGGACTCGACGGCGAACGGGTGATGGAGGCCGTGCAGACCCACCCGGGCGCGCAGTACGTGGTGACGTCAGGCGAAGATGTCGTCGGCATTCTGCACATCGGGGACCTGGCACAGCTCCTCGAACCCAACCGGAAGATGACACCGTGACCGCAACTCCCTCCACCGTCGCAGCCGACGACGCCCCCCGGACGCTGACACCCGTGCACCGAGGCCCGTTCCGGCCCGGCGACCGGGTGCAGCTGACCGACCCCAAGGGGCGGATGCACACCGTCACGCTGGAGCACGGCAAGGAGTTCCACACCCACCGCGGCATCCTGGCGCACGACGCGCTGATCGGGCTGCCCGACGGCAGCGTGGTGACCACCTCCGGCGGCGGCACCGCGTTCCTGGCGCTGCGTCCGCTGCTGTCGGACTACGTGCTCTCCATGCCGCGCGGCGCCCAGGTGATCTACCCGAAGGACTCGGCGCAGATCGTCGCGATGGGCGACATCTTCCCCGGCGCGAAGGTCCTCGAGGCCGGCGCCGGCTCCGGCGCGCTGAGCTGCTCCCTGCTGCGCGCCGTCGGCACCGAGGGCGAGCTGCACTCGTTCGAGGTACGCGACGACTTCGCCCAGATCGCCAAGCGCAACGTCGAGGCGTTCTTCAACGGGCCGCACCCGTCGTGGCACCTGCACGTCGGCGACGTCGCGCAGTGCCAGGAGACCGGCTTCGACCGGATCATCCTGGACATGCTCACCCCCTGGGAGACCCTCGACATGGTCGAGCGGGCGTTGGTGCCCGGCGGCGTGTTCATCGGGTACGTCGCCACCACCCCGCAGCTCTCCGAGCTGGTCGAGGCGCTGCGTGAGCGCGGCGGCTGGACCGAGCCGCGCGCCTGGGAGTCGCTGGTGCGCGACTGGCACGCCGAGGGCCTCGCCGTCCGACCCGACCACCGGATGATCGCGCACACCGCGTTCCTGGTCTCGGCGCGCAAGCTCGCCCCGGGCGTCACCGCGCCGCCGCGTCGCCGCAAACCCAGCAAGGGCACCGAGGCGTACGTGCAGCGCCGCGAGGACCTGCGCGCGGCCGAGGCGGCCCGCCAGGCAGCCGCCGCCCAGGCCACCGACGCGCAGCCCGACGCGACGGGGGAGATGGACAGGCCGTGACCATCGGTGAGCGGGGGGAGGCGGCCCGATGAGCCGACCGGGTTACGGCGGCGGCGACCTGCCCGCCGTGTTTCCGGACTGGTCGCCCTACCAGGACCTGGAGTCGGCGGCGCGCGCCTATCTGCGGGACCCGGACGTCGCGCTGGAAGCGCTCGGCGGGGTGCTGCGCGGCGCCTCGGTGCTCGGCTTCACCCTGGAACGCTTCGTCAACGAGGTCAACGGGGTGTGGCAGGAGGTCGTCGTCTGCGACGGCAGCCGGCTGATCCTCTGGCACGGCGAGGACGTGCCGCCGGGGGAGGGGCCGCCGGGTTCGATGACGTCGTCACTGCGGGTGGTGCCCGTCTCCACGGTCACCGAGGTGGGCTGCCGGCGGCGGCTGAACCGCTCCGAGAGCGGCGAGATCCGGGTCGACAGCATCGACGTCTACCTGCTGCTCACCTCGCTCGACGAGGCGCCGCCGAGCGAGGAGATGGCCGGTACGCCCCGGCACGACGCGCTGCGGTTCGGCAAGACCCTCGACGACGGTGGGGCTGGGCAGATCGCCCGGCTGGAGGAGTTCGCGCGGCTGGTCGCCTCGGTGGTCGGCCGCCCGATGCTCTGAGGCGTACCCGGTTCGGGCCGGCGTCGCGCGGACCGCGCGGCGTCGGTTCAGTCGTCCTCGGCGTCCGGGCCGGCGATCTCGACGCCGTCGCCGCGCACCACGTGGATGCAGTCGCCCGGGCACTCCTTCGCGGAGTCGATCACTTCGAGTCGCAGGTGCTCGGGCACGTCGACCCGGCTGCCCGGGGCCAACCTCAGCTCACCGTCGGCGCCCTTGACGTACGCCAGGCCGTCGATGTCGAACTCGAACACCTCTGGCGCGTACTGCACGCAGAGCCCATCGCCCGTGCAGAGATCCTGGTCCACCCAGACCTGCAACTGGTCGGTCGCGACCTCGGCCACCGGTGCACCCCCCATGTTCTCCCGTACCAGCCTCCGACGGTACCCGAACGCCGTTAACGACCCCGCAGACCACCCCTTGGCGATCAAGGTTCAGTGACGAGGGTGTTGCGTGGGACCGAATCGGGCTCATAGCGGCTAGTGTTAGCTCAGAACGTTCAAGCCCCCCGGGGAGGTGGGACGTGGCAGCACGCAGCGACGACGCGGACTCGCGCGCCGCACGGTGGGAGAAGGAAGCCCACGATCTCTCCACGCAGGTCGCGTTCCTTCAGGAGGAACTCGCCCTGGTGCGGCGCAAGTTGACCGAAAGCCCCCGACACGTCCGGCAGCTCGAAGAGCGGCTGGCGGCCACCCAGGCACAGTTGGCGCGGCTGACCGAGAACAACGACCGGCTGGTGAGCACCCTCAAGGAGGCTCGCACGCAGATCGTCACGCTCAAGGAGGAGATCGACCGGCTCGCACAGCCGCCGAGTGGCTACGGAGTCTTCCTGGCCAAGCACGACGACGGCACCGTGGACGTGTTCACCGGCGGCCGCAAACTGCGGGTCGCCGTCTCGCCCTCGCTGGACGTGGCCGAGCTGCGGCGCGGCCAGGAGGTCCTGCTCAACGACGCGCTCAACATCGTCGACGCGTTCGGGTACGAGCGGGTCGGCGAGGTCGTGATGCTCAAGGAGGTGCTGGAGGGGCCGAACGGCGGGCCGGGCGACCGGGCGCTGGTGGTCTCCCACTCCGACGAGGAGCGCATCGTGCACCTCGCCGAGACGCTCATCGGCTCGGCGATCCGGGCCGGCGACTCGCTCATGATCGAGCCCCGCTCGGCGTACGCGTACGAGCGGATCCCGAAGAGCGAGGTCGAGGAGCTGGTCCTGGAGGAGGTGCCGGACGTCGACTACTCCGACATCGGTGGCCTCCAGTCCCAGATCGAGCAGATCCGCGACGCGGTGGAGCTGCCGTTCCTGCACGCGGACCTGTTCCGTGAGCACCAGCTCCGTCCGCCCAAGGGCATCCTGCTCTACGGGCCGCCCGGCTGCGGCAAGACGCTGATCGCCAAGGCGGTGGCCAACTCCCTGGCCAAGAAGATCGCCGAGCGGCAGGGCAAGGAGAAGCACACCAGCTTCTTCCTGAACATCAAGGGCCCGGAGCTGCTCAACAAGTACGTCGGCGAGACCGAGCGGCACATCCGGCTGATCTTCCAGCGGGCTCGGGAGAAGGCCGGTGAGGGCACCCCGGTGATCGTGTTCTTCGACGAGATGGACTCGATCTTCCGGACCCGTGGCTCCGGCGTCTCGTCCGACGTGGAGAACACCATCGTCCCGCAGCTGCTCAGCGAGATCGACGGCGTGGAGGGGCTGGAGAACGTCATCGTCATCGGCGCCTCCAACCGGGAAGACATGATCGACCCGGCGATCCTGCGCCCGGGCCGGCTCGACGTCAAGATCAAGATCGAGCGGCCGGACGCCGAGGCGGCCAAGGACATCTTCTCCAAGTACATCCTCTCCGGGCTGCCACTGCACCCGGACGACCTCGCCGAACACGGCACCGACGCGCAGGCCACGGTGGCCGCGATGATCGACGCCGTCGTTCTGCGGATGTACTCGGAGACCGAGGAGAACCGCTTCCTCGAGGTCACCTACGCCAACGGTGACAAGGAGGTCCTCTACTTCAAGGACTTCAACTCCGGCGCGATGATCCAGAACATCGTCGACCGGAGCAAGAAGATGGCCATCAAGGAATTCCTCACCTCCGGTCGCAAGGGCCTACGCCTGCAGCACCTCCTCGACGCCTGCGTCGACGAGTTCCGCGAGAACGAGGACCTGCCCAACACCACCAACCCCGACGACTGGGCCCGCATCTCCGGCAAGAAGGGCGAACGGATCGTCTACATCCGTACGCTCGTCTCCGGCGGCAAGGGCACCGAGGCCGGCCGGTCCATCGAGACCGCCAGCAACACCGGCCAGTACCTGTAGGCAGGCGCTGACACCAGCGGGGCCCGGGACGCATCGCGTCCCGGGCCCCGCCCGTTCACACCGGCCCACACCCGCCCACCCGACCCGGTACGCTGTGGCGCTTCCAACCCTGCGAAACGTCGAGGATCCGCGTGCCGTCCGAACTCACCGTCACCGACCCGCCGGCACGCCCGGCGGTCGACCCGCGGACCCCTCCTCCCACCCGCCCGTACCGCGCGCTGCCCATCGCGCTGGCGGTCGCCTGGCTGGTACCCGCGGTGGCGTACCCCCTGCACCTGGCCTGGCTGCTGCCCCCGCTCGTGCTGCTGGCCACGGCCAGCCTGCTACGCGGCGGCCGCACCCTGCTCGACCGGCTCGTGCTCGCCATGCTGCTGCTCGTCGGTGCCACCACGGTCGGCGGGCTGCTCTTCACCGTCTGGCCCTGGGGATTGCACCCCGTCGCGGTCAGCGGTACCGCACTCACCGTCCTCGCCCTCACCGCCGTGCTGACCGGCCGACGTCCCGCCCTGCCCCGGCCCGGCTGGACCGACCTGCTGCCGGTCGTCACCACCGTCGCCGTCGTCGGCTACCTCGCGTCGCCCTGGCTGCGGGCCAGCGCGCTCGTCGGCCGCCTCAGCCTGCTCGCCCTCGGCGAGGACAACTTCCGCCACGTCGCCCTCGTCGACGCCATCGGCCGGCTCGGCGGCTACGTCTTCCTCGACCCGTCGGCCGCCCGCGACGACATCGTCTCCCTGCTCGCCCGCTACCCGCAGGGCTGGCACCTCAACGCCGCCGTGCTCGACGCGCATCTGCGCTCCGCCACCGGCACCCCGAGCGGTGCCAGCAGCCTCAGCCACTACGAGTGGTGGTGCTTCGCCACCTTCGGCCTGTTCGTGCTCACCCTCTTCTGGGCCGCCCAACGACTTCCCGGCCCCCTGCACCCGCTGCACCGGGTCGTCCTGACCGTCGTCGTCGGCGCCCTCGTCCTCGGCAGCCAACTGCCCCGCCTGCTCATCGCCGGCTACCCCAGCGAGGTGCTGGGGCTCGCGCTCGCCGTCGCGCTGACCGCGCTCGTCGTACGCCCGCTCGCCGGCAACCGGGAACAGCTCGTTCTGCTCGGCGCCCTGCTCATCGGCATCGGCTTCACCTACTACCTGTTCCTCCCCCCGGCCGGGCTGCTGGTGCTCGGTTGGCTGATCGCGCACCGCCGGGAGTTGCTCCGCATCCGCCGGACCGTGCTCGTCGTCGGCCTGGTCACCGCCGTGCTCGCGCCGCTGCCCCTGCTGCTGGGGATCTTCGCCGCGGGCCAGACCGAGGCCCTCGACGCCAAGGCCGGCCTGGAACTCGCCGAGGCCTGGCGGGCCCTGCTGGGCCTCACCCCGATCGTCCTCATCGGCCTGGTGATCCAGGCCCGTCGCGCCGACCGGGCCTGGCGCCGGCACCTCGCCGCCGTGCTGGTGGCCGTCGGCTTCGCCCTCGCCATCGCCCTCGCCAACATCCTCGCCGGCGTCCAACCCGCCTACTACTTCATGAAGGGCGTGCACCTCGCCACCGTCGGGCTCATCGTCGGCACCGCCGCCCTGGTCGTGCTGCTGCCCGTGCCGAAGGCCGACGCACGTGCCAACCGGGCCCGCGCCGCCGCCGTCCCCGCGCTCGCCGCCGCGCTGGCCGTGCTCACCGTCGTGATCCTCTGCGGGCTCACCGGTTGGAGTCGGAGCCTGCTCACGGTGGACAAGCAGAGCTGGACCCAGCTCTGGGTCCAGCACAGCGTCGACAAGCCGTCGAGGGTCGCCCAGGTCTGCGCCGCGGCCTACCGCCGCCACCCCGACCAGCCGGGCACCATCACCGTCGTGCTCGACCGGACCGGCTACCGCGGCTACGTGGAATCGATCTGCCTCTCCGCCCTACAGGGCACCACCGCCCAGAGCGAGCCGGCGATCTACCTGCCGATGTTCGAGGAACCCGAGCGGACCCGCGAGATCCTGCGCTCGACCCGCGGTCCGCTCCGCCTGCTGATCAGCGACCCGGCCGCGCAACGACGCGTCGACAAGCTGCTGACCAGGTACCCGGACCTGCGCGGTCGGGTCACCACCGTTCCAATGATCATCAAGTACTGAACGCGGCGGGCGGGACGCGGGGCGACACCCGTGACCCGCCCGCACCGGCGCGCCCCCGACCCCGAACAGTCGGACTACGCTCGACATGACGGGGACCGGGTCGGGCGAGCGAAGCGGGTAGGTCGATGAGCGTAAGACGGATCATGGGCACCGAGGTCGAGTACGGCATCTCCGTGCCCGGCCAGGCCGGAGCCAACCCGATGGTCACCTCGTCCCAGGTGGTCAACGCCTACGGGGCCCGGCCCGAACTCAACCGGGGCGGTCGCGCCCGCTGGGACTACGAGGAAGAGTCGCCGCTGCGCGACGCCCGCGGCTTCACCTACTCCGGGGCCGCCTACGACCCCGCCGAGGCCCTCGCCGACGAGGACCTCGGCCTGGCCAACGTGATACTCACCAACGGCGCACGCCTCTACGTGGACCACGCGCACCCCGAATACTCCACCCCCGAGGTCACCACTCCCCGCGACATCGTGCGCTGGGACAAGGCCGGCGAGCGGGTGATGGCCGAGGCGTCCCGCCGCGCCGCCACCATCCCCGGCAGCCAGCCCATCCACCTCTACAAGAACAACACCGACAACAAGGGCGCGAGCTACGGCGCCCACGAGAACTACCTGATGCGCCGGCAGACCCCGTTCGCCGACATCGTGGCGTACCTGACGCCCTTCTTCGTGACCCGCCAGATCGTCTGCGGCGCCGGCCGCGTCGGCATCGGACAGGACGGCGGGCAGAGCGGCTTCCAGATCTCCCAGCGCGCCGACTTCTTCGAGGTCGAGGTCGGCCTCGAGACCACCCTCAAGCGACCGATCATCAACACCCGCGACGAGCCGCACGCCGACGCCGACAAGTACCGCCGGCTGCACGTCATCATCGGCGACGCCAACCTCTCCGAGATCTCCACCTACCTCAAGGTGGGCACCACGGCGCTGATCCTCACCATGATCGAGGAGAAGGCGCTCAGCGCCGACCTCGGCATCGCTGACCCGGTCAGCGAACTGCGCGCGGTCAGCCACGACCCGTCCCTCACGCACCTCATGCGGCTGCGCGATGGCCGCCGCCTGACCGCCCTGGACGTGCAGTGGGCGTACCTCGAACGGGTCCGGTCCTTTGTCGACGACCGGTACGGCGCCGACGTCGACGAGCAGACCGCCGACGTGCTGGACCGGTGGGAGGGCGTCCTGGACCGGCTCGGTCGCGACCCGATGCTCTGCGTGGACGAGTTGGACTGGGTGGCCAAGCTACGGCTGCTGGAGGGCTACCGGGAGCGGGAGAAGCTCGGCTGGGGCTCCCACAAGCTCCAGCTCGTCGACCTGCAGTACTCCGACGTACGCCCGGAGAAGGGCCTCTACAACCGGCTCGTCTCCCGAGGGGCGATGAAGACGCTGCTCACCGACGAGGAGGTCCGCAGCGCGATGACCGAGCCCCCGGAGGACACCCGGGCCTACTTCCGGGGCCGCTGCCTCGCGCAGTACGCCTCCGAGGTGGTCGCCGCGAGCTGGGACTCGGTGATCTTCGACGTGGGTCGGGAGTCGCTGGTCCGGGTGCCGATGATGGAGCCGGAGCGGGGCACCCGTGCCCACGTCGGGGCCCTGTTCGACCGCTGCGCCAGCGCCAAGGACCTGCTGGAGACGCTGACCGGCGGCTGAACGCGCCAACCGAATGCCCGCCGTGTGCCGCAAGCCGGCGCGCGGCGGGCTTTTCGTCGCCCCAGCGAGGTAAGTTCATCGCAGACGATCGTGGAGGAGGCAGCAATGGCCACTCATGACAGCGGCGGCCAGTCGCAGTCCGGCAAGTCCCGCCAGGGCGAGGAAATCGAGGACGTCACCACCGAGGCCAACCCCGAGGTGGCCGAGCGGCACGCCGAGATCACCGAGGACGTCGACGACCTGCTCGACGAGATCGACTCCGTCCTGGAGGAGAACGCAGAAGAGTTCGTGAGGGGCTATGTACAGAAAGGGGGCGAATAGGGCATAGCCGCGCAAAACGGACATGGCTCTGAATGGCCAAGATGGCCACCGCCGCTGCCGCGACTGCGGTGAGTGGCTCCCCCTTGATCAATTCTGCGCGAACAGCAAGCGGCCGGAGGGTCGGGGTAGCTACTGCAAGCCCTGCTTCAACGCTCGATCCAAGGCGAGCTATGCCAAGCGCGTGAAGGAGCAGCAGGGCAGGGACGTGCGGCAGTTGCCCGCGGTGCCGGAAGGGCATCGAAGGTGCCCTGACTGCGATGTCACAAAGCCCCTGGATGACTTTCCGCGTAACCGCTCCGCCCGCAGCGGCTACGGCCGATACTGCAAGCCCTGCCACAACGAGAAGGGCAAGGAGAGCAGGCTCCGACTGCATGGCGGCAGTCGCGAGTACCACCTCCAGCGGCGCTACGGCATCGGGGAGAAGGAGTTTCAGGAGCTCCTGGCCGAGCAGGACGGGGTCTGCGCGATCTGTGGGGGCGCGGACCCGCAACATCTGGACCACGATCATCGCACCGGATGGGTGCGCGGGATACTCTGCTTCAACTGCAACGGTGGTCTTGGCCAGTTCCGTGACAGTCCTACGAGGCTGGCCAGGGCGATCACGTACCTGAGAGGAACCACGTGGCAGCGGGCTTTGATCCATCCGGGCGTCTACCAGATGTGTTCACCAACGCGGGGACGTCCTCCTTCACCACGTTTCTGAGCCGGGTGGCCCCCGAGATGCTGCCCGGTCGTCGGCCGCTCCCGCCGGGCATGGCCGCCGACCTGGCGCCGCACGCGACCACCATCGTGGCCATCTCGGCCGCCGGTGGAGTGGTGATGGCCGGCGACCGGCGGGCCACCATGGGCAACCTGATCGCCCAGCGCGACATCGAGAAGGTGCACCCCGCCGACGCGTACTCGCTGGTCGGCATCGCGGGCACCGCGGGCATCGGCATCGAGCTGATGCGACTGTTCCAGGTGGAACTGGAGCACTACGAGAAGATCGAGGGCGCGATGCTCTCGCTCGACGGCAAGGCCAACCGGTTGGCGTCGATGATCCGGGGCAACCTGGGCGCGGCCATGCAGGGCCTCGCCGTGGTCCCGCTGTTCGCGGGCTTCGACCTGGCCGCCAGTGACCCGGCGCGCGCCGGGCGGATCTTCAGCTTCGACGTGACCGGTGGCCCGTACGAGGAGACCGGGTACGACGCCATCGGCTCCGGCTCGCTCTTCGCCAAGTCGGCGCTCAAGAAGCGTTTCCGGACCGGCGTGTCCCTCGAGGACGCGACCCGGCTCGCGGTCGAGGCGCTCTACGACGCGGCCGACGACGACACCGCGACCGGCGGTCCGGACCTGACCCGCCGGATCTATCCGGTGGTGATGACCGCTACCGCCGAGGGCACCCGCCGGTTGACCGACACCGAGACGGCGGCGATCGCCGAGGGTGTGGTCGCCGGTCGGATGGAGAATCCGGGCGGCTGAGCGCCGTCCACCCCCACCAGTCAGCAGTCGTCAGCACAGCGCCGTAAGGAGAACCGCCGCCGTGGCCATGCAGTTCTACGCCTCGCCCGAACAGATCATGCGCGACCGCTCCGAGCTGGCCCGCAAGGGCATCGCCCGGGGTCGCAGCGCGGTGGTCCTGAGTTACTCCGGCGGGGTGCTCTTCGTCGCGGAGAACCTCTCCAGCGCCCTGCACAAGGTCAGCGAGATCTACGACCGGATCGGCTTCGCCGCGGTCGGCCGGTACAACGAGTTCGAGAACCTGCGCCGCGCGGGTGTGCGGATGGCCGACCTGAACGGCCTCAGCTACGACCGGCGTGACGTGACCGGGCGGGCCCTCGCCAACGCGTTCGCGCAGACGCTCGGCGCGATCTTCACCGAGCAGTCGAAGCCCTTCGAGGTGGAGATCTGTGTGGCGGAGGTCGGGGCGACCCCGGACGACGACGAGCTGTACCGGCTCACGTACGACGGGTCGGTCAACGACGAGCCGGGGCGGATGGCGATGGGCGGCCAGGCCGAGGCGATCACCGGTGTGTTGAAGTCGCAGCACCGGGCGGACATGTCCCTCGGTGAGGCCGTCCGGGTGGCGGTGCAGGCGTTGAGCACCGTCGGCGGTGAGGGTGGCGCGGCCCGTACGATCGCCGCGAACCAGCTCGAGGTGGCGGTGCTGGACCGTCAGCGGGTGGGGCGTACGTTCCGGCGGATCACGGGGGCGGCGCTGACGGCGCTGCTCGACGGTGATGTCGCGGCGGCGGAGGAGCCCGCCGAGGCGGGTGGGCCGGACACGCCGGCGCAGCCGACCACTGAGGCGCACAAGCCGACGACGTCGGCGGGCTCGGCCGACCTGGAGGACAAGCCGGCGGACGGCAAGTAGTTCCCGTACGTGCATACGGCGGGCAGCCCGGAGACCGGGCTGCCCGCCGTATGCGTTCCCACCCCGCTCCAGCCCGCCGATCTTGCACTTTCGGTTGACGAAAAGCCAGTTTGATGACGATTGGTCGCGACAGGAACTGCAAGATCGCCGGGCCGGGCCGGGCCGGGGCGGGGCGGGGCGGGGCGCGGCGCGGTCTGGGACGGGTGGGTTAGGGGGCGGTGGTTACTTCGGGTGCGACGGCTTCGTGGGTGGGGGTGGAGGCCGGCGTGGGGAACCGGGTGCCGCGCAGGAGGGCGGCCATGGTGGCGGCGACCACGACGGAGCCGATGGCGTAGCCGAGTTCGACCCGCAGCGCGGTGGCCACGGGTGCGAGGGTGGCGGCGACCAGCGCGGCCACGCCCACGGCCCAGGCGACGGCCTGGGCCCGGTGCCGGTCGAGGGCGAGCAGCGCCTGACCGAGGACCATCGCCCAGAGGTAGGCGAGGGTGGCCGCGGCGAGCCAGGCGAAGTCACCGTGGCCGAGGACGTCGGGCGCGTCGAACAGGGTCTGCACCAGCCACGGGCCGAGCAGGATGGCGAGCACGGCGCCGGTGACGCCGAGCGCGGTGACGATGCCCAGGGCTCGCCGCAGGAGGCTGTTGAAGGCCGTGCGGTCGCCGGTCGCGGCGGAGGTGGCGAGGCCGGGTAGCAGGGACGCCTGGAGCGAGGCGAAGACGAACAGCGGGATCCGGACGAGCACCAGCGCGGAGAGCAGCGCGCCGGCGGTGGCCACGTCGGAGGGGTCCAGCACCTTCACGTTGATCACGCCGATGTTGACGACGACCTGGGAGAGCAGGCTGGACGTGATGAGCAGGCCGAGGCCGCGCAGGAACGCGGCCCAGGCGACGGGGACGCCGCCGCCGACGGCCCGGAGCACGGGTGCGGCGGTGATCGCCACGCCGATCAGGGGCGCGGCGATCAGCACCGCGCCGAACCAGACGGGGGAGGTGACGCCGGTCAGGCCGAGCAGGGCGACGAGGGCGATGCGCAGGCCGCCGTCGACGCCGAGCTGGGTGCCGTACCAGGGGAACAGTTGCAGGCCGGAGAGCACGCCACGGGTGGTGTGCGCGACGGCGAGCGCGGCGAGCGACCCGATCAGGACGGCGACCATCCGGTCGTCGCCGGCGAAGAGCCGGTCGGCGAGCGGCGCCCGCGCGACGATGATCAGCGCGACGACCGCGACGAGCAGGCCGAGGGCCAGGGCGGCCCCCCGGGCCAGTACGGGCCCGGGGGTGAGGCCCTGGCTGTGCCGGCCGGCGACGAGGCGGGCGACCTCCTGTTCGACGGGCATGAACAGGCCGATGCCGAGGGTGAAGACGATCGTCCAGAGGGCCGCGAGCGACGAGTAGTCAGCCTCGGTGAGGCTGTGCCCGGCGACAGCCAGGTGGACGTAGGAGGCGAGCCCCAGCAGGGCCAGGCCGGCGCCGACGGCGACGGTGCCCGGTGGGACCAGACTCAGCAGCCGCCGGATCACCGGCGAATGAGCGCCAACGTGAGGACGGCGAAGGCCCGACCGAGGTAGATCATGGCCTTGGCCGGGGAGTGGCTGGGGGTGCCCGCCATCCGCTTGCGCATGGCCACCGGCACCTGGCGGATGGTGTAACCCCGCCGGGCGGTGTGCACGAGCGTCTCGACCGTGTCGCCGAGGTACTCCACCGGGTACCAGGTGGCGAACATGTCGATGACCCGGCGGTTGGCGGCCCGGAACCCGGACGTGGTGTCGGTGAGCTTGGTGCGGGCGACGCGGGAGAGGACGCCGGAGAGCATGACCATGGCCCAGCGGCGGGGGCCGCGGACGCTGTAGTCGCCCTCGCCGGCGAACCGGGCGCCGATCACCAGGTCGGTGTCGTCCAGCAGGTCGACGAGCTTCGGCACGTACCGGGGGTCGTGCTGGCCGTCCGCGTCGATCTGGATGGCCACGTCGTAGTCGTGGTCGCGGGCGTACCGGTAGCCGAGGCGCATGGCGCCGCCGACGCCGAGGTTGTACGGCAGCTTGGCGACCCGGGCGCCGGCGGCGGCGGCGACGGCGGCGGTGCGGTCGGTGGAGCCGTCGTCGACGACGAGCACGTCGACGCCGGGTAGCTCGCCACGGACCTCGCCCACGACGTCGGCGATGGACCCGGACTCGTTGAGCGCGGGGATGATGATCAGGACCCGCTTGCCGTTAACCATCGTGCGACACCAGTTCGTCTCGGGCCGCCCGGTCCGCGTCGATCTCGGCGCGCAGCAGGGCGAAGTCTTCTGCCAGGGTCCGGGTCTCTTCCTCCAGGGCGCTGACCTCCCAGCTGAGGTGCACGCAGACCAGCAGCAGGAAGACGATGCCGAGGAAGAGCACGAGGCTCACGCCGGACTGGACGCCGAGCAGTTCGGCGACGTTGTCCAGCAGGCGGGGGAAGAGCGACAGCGGAATGACGATCACCAGGACACAGAGCCAGAGCATGCCGTACTTCTCGCGGAGCTGCCGGCGGCGCAGCAGCTCGACGATCGTGGCCAGCAGTATCAGGCCGGTCAGGCCGGTGACGAGGGTGAGCTTCATGCGACCTTCCACGGGGCGGGGGGAGCGGCGGAGGCGTACGTGGCGGCCAGGGTGGTGCGCGCGCCCTGAAGGGGTGGCACACCGGTGGCGGCCCAACGGCCGTTCCCTAGCAGACTGTACGCCGTTCGGGGGGCGGAACGGGGGGACCGAACGTTGGTGTTCGCCCTCCTCATGCGGTCGGCGCCGCCTTGAGCGGCTCCCACCAGGCGCGGTTGTCGCGGTACCACCGCACGGTCTGCGCCAGACCGTCGGTGAGGTCGATGCTCGGGGCGTACCCCAGCTCTTGGTTGATCTTGGTGATGTCGAGCGAGTAGCGCCGGTCGTGGCCCTTGCGGTCGGCGACCGGGACGACCCGGTCCCAGCCGGCGCCGCAGGCCTCCAGCAGCAGGCCGGTCAGCTCCTTGTTGGTGAGCTCGGTGCCGCCGCCGATGTTGTAGACCTCGCCGGCGCGGCCCTTCTGCTGGACCATCGCGATGCCCCGGCAGTGGTCGTGCACGTGCAGCCAGTCGCGGATGTTGCCGCCGTCGCCGTAGAGCGGGACGGTGCCACCGTCGAGCAGGTTGGAGACGAAGAGCGGGATGACCTTCTCGGGGAACTGGTACGGCCCGTAGTTGTTGGAGCAGCGGGTGACCACCACGTCCATGCCGTGGGTGCGGTGGTAGGCCAGCGCGAGCAGGTCGGAGCCGGCCTTCGAGGCCGAGTACGGCGAGTTGGGGGCGAGCGGCCAGGTCTCCGTCCAGGAGCCCTCGTCGATCGAGCCGTACACCTCGTCGGTGGAGACGTGCACGAAGCGGCCGGTGCCGTGGCGCAGCGCCGCGTCGAGCAGGGTCTGGGTGCCGAGCACGTTGGTGGTGACGAACGGCGCGGCGCCGGCGATCGAGCGGTCGACGTGTGATTCCGCCGCGAAGTGCACGATCACGTCGTGCCCGGCGACCACCTCGTCGACGACGGTCGGGTCGCAGATGTCGCCCTGCACGAACCGCAGCCGGGGGTCGTCGCGCACCGGGTCCAGGTTCGCCAGGTTGCCCGAGTAGGTGAGCTTGTCGAGCACGGTCACGCCGGCCGGGTCGAGCGCCGGCACCCCCGCGGCCGTGCCACCGGGCACGCCCAGCAGCATGCGGACGTACTCTGAACCGATGAATCCGGCACCGCCGGTGACGAGGATCCTCACGGGTCCAGGAGTGTACGCGAAGCGGTCGGCAGGCTTTCGGCGGCGACCACCGACATGCCGACGGGCCGGTAGCGGCTAAGCTCCCCCGGTGCGCGGAATCCTACTCGCCGGCGGCACCGGTTCCCGGCTCTGGCCGATTACCCGGGCAGTGTCCAAGCAGCTGATGCCGGTCTTCGACAAGCCGATGATCTATTACCCCCTCTCCACCCTGGTGATGTCCGGGGTACGGGAGATCCTGGTGATCACCACCCCGGAGGACCAGGACCAGTTCCGTCGACTGCTGGGCGACGGCAGCCAGTTCGGGCTGCGGCTGGAGTACGTGACGCAGGCGCGCCCGGAGGGCATCGCCCAGGCGTTCGTGCTGGGGGCGGACTTCATCGGCGGCGAGTCGGTGGCGTTGATCCTCGGCGACAACATCTTCCACGGGGTGGGCCTGGGCCGGCAGCTCGCCGCCCACGGCGACCTGGTCGGTGGCCGGGTGTTCGCCTACCCGGTGGCCAACCCGCAGGAGTACGGCGTGGTGGACTTCGACGCCGAGGGGCGGGTGCTCTCGATCGAGGAGAAGCCGGCCCGGCCGAAGTCCCGCTACGCGGTCCCCGGGCTGTACTTCTACGACAACCGGGTGGTCGACATCGCGGCCAAGCTGACCCCGAGCGCCCGGGGCGAGCTGGAGATCACGGCGGTCAACGAGACGTACCGGGAGACCGGCGAGCTGTCCGTCACCCTGCTGGACCGGGGAACCGCCTGGCTGGACACCGGCACCTTCGCCTCGATGATGCAGGCCGGCGAGTTCGTCCGGGTGATCGAGGAGCGGCAGGGTCTGAAGATCGGCTGCATCGAGGAGGTGGCCTGGCGGGCCGGCCTCATCGACGACGACCAGCTGCGGGCGCTCGCCGAGCCGTTGGTCAAGAGCGGGTACGGCGACTACCTGTTCGGCCTTCTGGCCGAGAAGAACGAAGCGCAGGTGGGCCGGTGAAGATCCGCGAGCTGAGCATCGAGGGCGCCTGGGAGATCACCCCCCAGCAGCACGGCGACCCGCGCGGCATGTTCATGGAGTGGTACCGCTTCGACAAGCTCGCCGAGGCGGTGGGGCACCCGCTGCGCCTCGCCCAGGCCAACCTGTCGGTCTCCGCGCGCGGCGTGGTGCGCGGCATCCACTTCGCCGACGTGCCTCCCGGGCAGGCCAAGTACGTGACCTGCGTGCGCGGGGCGGTCCTCGACATGATCGTCGACCTGCGGGTGGGGTCGCCGACCTTCGGCCGCTGGGAGGGCGTCCGGTTGGACGACACCGACCGGCGGGCCGTCTACCTCAGCGAGGGCCTGGGGCACGGGTTCTGCGCGCTGACCGACGACGCGACGCTGAGCTACCTCTGCTCGGCCACGTACAACCCGACCGGCGAGCACGCGGTGCACCCGCTCGACGAGGAACTGGGCATCGAGTGGCCGGCCGACACGCCACTGCTGTCCGCGCGCGACGACGCCGCGCCGACCCTCGCGCAGGCCCGCGAGAGCGGCCTGCTTCCGGAGTACGACGCCTGCCGGCGGTTCGTGGCCAGCCTTGGACCGGACGGAATGTCGCACTCAGCCGGTATGTGACCATCCCTCGGGCACGACCTGTGGTGTGACAGTGACGAACCGGGCCTCCGGGCGGCTAATGTCTCATCATGGAGCGGCGAATCTTCGGCCTCGAGACCGAGTACGGCGTCACCTGCACCTATCGCGGGCAGCGCAGGCTGTCCCCGGACGAGGTCGCGCGGTATCTGTTCCGGCGCGTCGTGTCCTGGGGTCGGTCGAGCAACGTTTTCCTGCGCAACGGGGCCCGTCTCTACCTGGACGTCGGGTCGCACCCGGAGTACGCGACACCGGAGTGCGACTCGGTGACCGACCTGGTGGCCCACGACCGGGCCGGCGAGCGGATCCTGGAGGGGCTGCTCGTCGACGCGGAGAAGCGGCTGCACGACGAGGGCATCGCAGGTGAGATCTACCTGTTCAAGAACAACACCGACTCGGCCGGCAACTCGTACGGCTGCCACGAGAACTACCTGGTCTCCCGGCACGGGGAGTTCGGCCGGCTCGCCGACGTACTCATCCCGTTCCTGGTCACCCGGCAGTTGATCTGCGGTGCCGGCAAGGTCCTGCAGACGCCACGCGGCGCGGTCTACTGCCTGTCGCAGCGGGCCGAGCACATCTGGGAGGGCGTCTCCTCGGCGACGACCCGCAGCCGACCGATCATCAACACCCGCGACGAGCCGCACGCCGACGCCGAGCGCTACCGGCGCCTGCACGTCATCGTCGGTGACTCGAACATGAACGAGGTCACCACGCTGCTCAAGGTCGGCACGGCCGACATCGTGCTGCGGATGATCGAGGCCGGCGTGGTCATGCGGGACCTGTCGCTGGAGAACCCGATCCGGGCGATCCGCGAGGTGTCGCACGACATCACCGGCCGCCGCAAGGTGCGCCTGGCCTCCGGCAAGGAGGTGAGCGCGCTGGACATCCAGCAGGAGTACCTGGCCAAGGCCACCGAGTTCGTCGAGCGGCGCGGCGGCGACCAGGCCGCCAAGCGGGTGGTCGAGTTGTGGGGCCGGGTGCTCAACGCCGTGGAGAGCGGTGACCTGGAGCCGGTCTCGCGGGAGATCGACTGGGTCAGCAAGCTGCGGCTGATCGAGCGGTACCAGCGCAAGCACGACCTGCCGCTGTCGCACCCCCGGGTGGCGCAGATGGACCTGGCGTACCACGACGTGCGCCGTGGCCGGGGCCTCTACGGGCTGTTGGAGCGCCGCGGCGAGGTGGACCGGGTCGCCACCGACCCGGAGATCTTCGAGGCCAAGGAGACCCCGCCGCAGACCACCCGGGCGCGGCTGCGCGGCGAGTTCATCCGGCACGCCCAGGAGAAGCGGCGCGACTTCACCGTCGACTGGGTGCACCTGAAGCTCAACGACCAGGCGCAGCGCACCGTGCTCTGCAAGGACCCGTTCCGGGCGTACGACGAGCGGGTGGAGCGGCTGATCGCCAGCATGTGACGGGACCGCCGGCCCCGACGGTGGTGTACGCCGACGGGGCCGGCGCAACCGGTAGGCTGGGCGCGCCATGACGACTTCTGGACCATCCGAACCCTCCGAGCGCGGCGGCGCGCGGCAGAACTGGGTCGAGCGCCGGCGGGAGAAGATCCGCGCCGAGATCGATCGCAACCGGCGTGGTGAGTACACCGTGCCGACCTGGGTACTGGCCGTGGCGCTGGCGCTCATCGTGGGCGGCTGGCTCGCCCTGATCTTCCTCTCCTGATCCGCCCCGCGCGCTCGCGCGTGATGTCCGGTGATCCCTGCCCCGCCCCGTCGCCCGTTGTCCGGTGATCCTCGCCCCGCGCCGTCGCCCGCTGTCCGGCGTGCTGACCCGTCGGGGCCAGGGGTTGGCCCGGCCGGGTCGTACCGCCGGGTATCCGCTGGCCGTCGCCGTCGCGGGCCGTCCTGCCGCCCAGCGTGCCGGCGGCGCCAGGACGCGACGACGCGGGAGGCGATCATGAACGACCCGACGGTGCCCCAGCCGGAACGCGACGGTGGGGGCTGGGTGGACCCCGGGCCACGTGACGTGGTCCGCGACCGGCAGAACCCCGATCTGTTGACCCCACCGAGCACGGACGCGGGCACGCTGCCGAACCTGCGGTTCTCCTTTTCGGACGCGCACACCCGGGTGCAGCGCGGCGGATGGACCCGGGAGGTGACCGTACGGGAGTTGCCCATCGCCACCGAGCTCAGTGGCGTGGACATGGCGCTGGAACCGGGCGGGTACCGGGAGATGCACTGGCACAAGCAGTCCGAGTGGGCGTACGTGTCGCGGGGCAGCGCCCGGATCAGTGCCGTCGACCAGGAGGGCCGCAACTTCCTCGACGACGTACGCGCCGGTGACCTGTGGTTCTTTCCGCAGGGGGTGCCGCACCACATCCAGGCGCTCGACGAGGGTGTGGAGTTCCTGCTGGTCTTCGACGACGGCGCGTTCACCGAGAACGGCACCTTCCTGATCAGCGACTTCTTCGCGCACACCCCGAAGGACGTGCTGGCCAAGAACTTCGGGTGGCGGCTCGATCAGCTCGACACGATCCCCGAGCGCGAGAAGTACATCTTCGCCGGCCAGGTGCCGCCGCCGTTGGACCAGGACCGGGTCGTCAGCCCGACCGGGGACGTGCCCCGCACCCTCAGCCACCGGCTGCTCGCCCAGAAGCCGCAGCGGTTCCCGGGCGGGCAGGTCCGCATCGCCGACGTCACCCAGTTCGCCGCGGCCACCACGATCTGCGCCGCGTTGGTCGAGGTGGATCCGGGCGGGATGCGGGAACTGCACTGGCACCCCACCGACGACGAGTGGCAGTACTACCTGTCCGGTCACGGCCGGATGGGCGTGTTCGCCAGCTCCGGTGTGGCCGGCACCTTCGACATGCGCGCCGGCGACGTCGGGTACGTGCCGTTCGCCTACGGCCACTACATCGAGAACCTCGGCACCGAGCCGCTGGTGTTCCTGGAGATGTTCCGTAAGCCCCGGTTCGAGTCCGTCTCGCTGACCCAGTGGATGGCGAACACCCCGCCCGAGGTCAGCGCGGCGACTCTCAACCTGCCGAGAGAACTCATCGAGGCCCTACCCCGAGACCAACGCCCGGTCATCCGCTGACCCCCACCCGATCGGTCCCGGTGATCAAGAGGTTTGCGTCAAAATCGCGCCGGATTCTGACGCAAACCTCTTGATCACCAGGGCTGGGGGTGGGGGTGGGGGGTTAGGGGAGGTGGGTTGTGGCTTGGCGGCCGGCGGCTGCTGCTGCCAGGAAGTAGACGTGGTCGGCGTCCAGGGTGCGGCCCATGGTGGACAGGGGGACGGGGCTGGCGCGCAGCGCGGCGTCGAGGCCGGCGGTGGGCACCCGCACGATCCGGTGGCGGGCCGCCAGCGGCGCCAGGGCCGCGTCGACCTCGGCCGCGAGTGCCGGGTCCAGGTCGTCGGGCACCACCAGCTCCGCCGGGGCGAGCGCCACCCGGCCGTACGCGGTGAGGCTGTGGTGCGACACGCCGTTGTGCCGGGGGCGGGGGTCGGCGTCGGAGATGCGCAGCGAGCCGACCGGCCGCCCGCCGAGCGTGGCGATCGCGTTGACCGCCTCACCGACGGCGACGCCGGAGAATCCCCACCGGGTGCCGGTGCCCAGGTTGCCGGGGCCCTGCGCCACGATCGCCACGTCCGCGTTCAGCACGTGGCGGGCGGCGAGCAGACCGCCGTGCAGGGTGGTGGCCTCCAGGTCGCCGCCGAACGCCTGCCCGACGGTGATCGTCCCGGCCAGCTCGTCGCGCAGCCCGGCCAGGGTGCGGGAGAACCAGGCGGGCAGCGCGCCACCGTCGGTGAGCAGGTACGCGACCCGCGCCCCGGAGCGTCGGCCCGGATGCCGGCCAGGATCGCCGGCAACGCCGAGTGCAGGTCGGCGGTGACCACGGGCAGGCCGCCCAGGTCGTCGGCGTCGGCCAGCACGGCCCGGTGCGGGGACGCCTCCTCGTCGACGCCGAGCAGGATCGGCTGCAACGGCGTGTAGCGGGCCTTGACGAGGTGCCCGGCGTCGCGGGTGTCGCCGGCGTCCGGCGGGTCCGGGGGCAGTCGGTCCGGCACCGCCACCACGAGGGCGTACCCGCCGGTGCCCAGCCCCATCAGCAGCGCGCCGGCGTTGAGGAGCACCCGGTCGCCGGGCTCGGGCGTGCCGACCAGCTCGGGATAGGCCAGCGCCCGCATGCGCGTGCCGTCGGGCAGGTCGACGTCGAGTTCCACCGCTCCGGTCCACTGCCGTCGCAGCGCCGCCACCGTCCCCGTACGCCATCGCACCATGACGGGCACGCTAGCCGCGCGGGCGCGGCGGACCGCGACCGGGTGCGACGCCGCTCGGGTTCAGGTCCGCTCGTCGCCTGGGGAGGCGGGCGGCGCGGCCTGGGTGTGCCGGGCGGTGCCGGTGGCGCCCGGCAGTGAGCGGGTCGGGTCGAGGAAGACGAACCGGATCTCCGGGTACCGCTCGGTGAGCCGCCGTTCGGCCTCGTCGGCGGCGGCCTCGATCTGCGCGCCGGTGGCCTCGTCGCGGAAGTCGACCTTCGCGGCGACGAGGATGTCGTCCGGGCCGAGCTGCATGGTCAGCAGGGTGTCAATGCGTTCCACCTCGGGCAGTTCGGCCAGCTCCTGCTCGATCTCGCGGCGCAGCCGTTCCGGCACGGCCCGGCCGACCAGCAGCGACAGGTTGTTGCCGGCGAGGATCCCGGCGACGGTCAGCAGCAGCAGGCCGATGAGGATCGACGCGACGCCGTCCCACACCTCGTCGCCGGTGGCGTGCGACAGGCCGACGCCGAGGCCCGCGAGCACCAGGCCGATCAGGGCCGCGCTGTCCTCCAGGAAGACGGCCTTGACGGTGGTGTCGGCGGTGAGCCGCAGGAACCGTCGCGGGGTGGTCTGCCAGCGCTCGGACTCGCGCCGGACCTGCCGGACGGCCCGTGCCAGCGAGATCGACTCGATGACGAACGAGACCGCCAGCACGATGTACGAGACGAGGTAGTCGCCGCTGTGCTCGTGCACGAGGATCGTGGTGACGCCGTGGGTGACGGCGAAACCGGCGCCGGCCACGAAGGTGAACATCGCGGCGAAGAACGCCCAGACGTAGCTCTCCTTGCCGTACCCGAAGGGGTGCCGTTTGTCGGCCGGCCGGGCCCCCCGGCGCAGCGCCTGGAACAGCAGCACCTCGGTGGTGGTGTCGGCGACCGAGTGCGCCGCCTCGGACAGCATCGCGGCCGAGCCGGAGATCAGCCCGGCGACCAGCTTGGCGACCGCGATGGCGAGGTTGGCGACGCCCGCGACGACCACGGTGCCGACGCTCTCGCTCTCGGTCTTCATCCCGGCTTGCGACATGAGGAGAACCCTATGGCGGTGGGCGGCGGCGCGCCGGGGGAGGACCCGATCCGAACAAGTGTGCGGCACGCCCCGCGTGGGTGCACGATGCGGGCGCGTCGGCTGCTAGCGTCTACCGCGTGTCGCGGACCCGCACCGAACGCCTGGTCAACCTGGTGATCTGCCTGCTGTCCACGCGACGGTTCCTGACCGCCGCGCAGATCGCCGCGACCGTGCCCGGCTACGAGCACGATCCCGACGACGCGCGCGACCACGAGGCGTTCCAGCGCAAGTTCGAGCGGGACAAGGCCGAGCTGCGCGAGTTGGGCGTCCCCCTGGAGACCGGCACGGCCAGCGTCTTCGACGCCGAGCCCGGCTACCGCATCGCCCACCGCGAGTACGCGTTGCCCGACATACCCCTCGAACCGGACGAGGCCGCCGCCGTCGGCATCGCCGCCCGCCTGTGGCAGCACGCCGGGCTGGCCGCCGCCGCGTCCTCCGGGCTGGCCAAGCTGCGCGCCGCCGGGGTGGACGTCGACCCGCAGGCCACCCTCGGCCTGGAGCCGATGGTCACCGTCGACCCGGCGTTCGCGCCGCTGACCGCCGCCGCGCGGGACCGCCGGGAGGTGGGCTTCGACTACCGGGTACCCGACCGGGACGCCCCCAGCCGCCGCCGGCTCCAACCGTGGGGCGTGGTCTGCTGGCGGGGCCGGTGGTACGTGGTCGGCCACGACCTCGACCGGGACGCCACCCGCTGCTTCCGACTCTCCCGGGTGGTCGGCGCGGTCCGGGTGACCGGCGCGTCCGGCGCCTACGAGCCGCCGCTGGGAGAAGACCTGATCAGTCACGTGGCCCGCTGGTCCGGGCCGGTGGAGCGCACCGGCCGGGCGACCGTGCTGGCCGCGCCCGGCCGGGCCGCCGGCCTGCGTCGCTGGGCGGTCGAGGTGACCGCCGGGCCGGACGGCGACCACCTGGTCCTGCCGTACGCCGACCCGGACGGTCTGGCCGGCCACCTCGTCGGCTACGGGCCGGACGTACGCGTGCTCGACCCACCGGAGGTCCGCGAG
Source organism: Micromonospora sp. CA-246542 (assembly GCF_050942905.1). Taxonomy (NCBI): domain Bacteria; kingdom Bacillati; phylum Actinomycetota; class Actinomycetes; order Micromonosporales; family Micromonosporaceae; genus Micromonospora; species Micromonospora sp. CA-246542. Next base: position 3,336,944 of record NZ_CP192040.1, read on the forward strand.
GCGGTCATCCAGCGGCTCAAGGAGATCGCGGTCCGCCACGACGAGCTGGCGGTCTCCGGGGGTGCCCGGTGACCCGCCCGGCCGCCCGTGGCGGTTCCAAGACCTCGGCGGACCGGTTGGCCCGCCTGCTCAACCTGGTGCCCTACCTGCTGGCCCGACCGGGCATCGAGGTCGCCGAGGCGGCCGGTGACCTGGGTGTCACCGAACGGCAGCTCCGCGAGGACCTGGAGCTGCTGTGGGTGTGCGGGCTGCCCGGTTACGGCCCCGGCGATCTGATCGACATGGCGTTCGACGGTGACCGGGTGACCATCACCTACGACGCCGGCATCGACCGGCCGCTGCGGCTCACCCCCGACGAGGCCCTCGCGCTCGTGGTGGCGCTGCGGATGCTCGCCGAGACCCCCGGCGTCGCCAACCGGGACGCCATCGAACGGGCCCTCGCCAAGATCGAGGACGCCGCCGGTGACCTCGTGGGCGCGCCGGTCGCGGTCCGGCTCCCCGGGGACACCCGGCGGGTCGAGGCGCTGCGCGCCGCCGTGGAGGGCGGCCGGGCGCTGCGGATCACCTACTACACGGCGGCCCGGGACGAGACCACCGAGCGGGTGATCGACCCGCTGCGGATGCTGATGGTCGGCGGTCGGGCGTACGTGGAGGCGTGGTGCCGGCGCGCGGAGGCGGTGCGGCTGTTCCGTGCCGACCGGATCGACGCGATCACCGAGCTGGACGAGCCGGCCGCCGTTCCGCCGCAGGCCGTCCCGCACGACCGCACCGAGGGGGTCTTCCGGCCGTCGCCCGACCTGCCGCTGATCACCCTGCGGATCGGGCGCGGCGAACGGTGGATCACCGAGTACTACCCGTGCGAGCGGGTCGAGGCCGGCGACGGTGACCAGTGGCTCGTCTCGCTGCGCGTGACCGACCTGGGCTGGGCGCGACGATTCGTGCTCGGCCTCGGCCCGGACGTCACCGTGGTCGCCCCCGTCGAGCTGGCCGAGCAGGTCCGGGCGACCGCGTCCGCCGCGCTCGACGCGTACGCGGTGCCCGCGCCGGTGACGCGGCTGCCCGAGGACGAGCGCGCGGCCGTGGCCCCCGGCGCGCCGTCGGGCGATCCGGCGGTGGCCGGCCGCACCCAGTAGGCTGGCCGGCGTGCTGATCTGGATCGTGCTCGCGCTGGTGCTGCTCCCGCTCGTGGTGCTCGCGCTGGCCGTGCGCCCGGTGCTGGCCCGGCTGCCCAAGCTGCGCCGTGCCGCCGAGGCGTTGCAGCGCCGGGCCGGGGAGGCGGAGGCCCTGCGGGAGACCGCGGAGGCGTTGCAGCAGCGCGCCGAGGGCGTCCAACGCCAGCTCGACACCGCCCAGCAGCGCCTTGAGCTGATCAAGGCCAAGCGCGGCTGACCGCGCCGTCGGCCCAGGTGGTTGACGGATCATCGCGCGTTGGTCAAGACTTCACCGGCCGGGCCGGACCACCACCACCCGGCGGGTGGCATCGCACCGATCCGCACGTACGATGGGCTGCGTACCACCCCCCGGACACAGAGCGACTGGAGCTTCTCATGGGTGCCCTCAAGCCGTGGCACATCGCCGTTCTCGTGGTTGTGCTGATCCTGCTCTTCGGCGCGAAGCGGCTTCCCGACGCGGCCCGCTCGCTGGGTCGCTCGCTGCGGATCATCAAGGCCGAGACCAAGAGCCTGCAGGACGACGACCGCGACCTCGCCGAGAAGGCCGACGCGCAGGCCGGCTACCAGCCGCTGCCGCCGCACGCCGGGCAGCAGGCGCCGTACGCGGGGCAGCAGGCGCCGTACGCCGGGCAGCCGCAGCAGCCGCCGTACCAGCAGGCGCCGGCGCAGCAGCCGGTCGTCGACCCGGTGCACCGCGTCCGCGACAACTGACCGAAGGGCCTTCGCACCGTGGCCTTCGCCCTGCGTAAGCGCGGCCCGAGCACGTTCGAGCGGGCCGCCGACGGCTCGATGACGCTCATCGAGCACGTCCGTGAGCTGCGCAACCGTCTGTTCCGCGCCTCGCTGGCGATCCTGGTCGGTTTCGGCTTCGGCATCTGGCTGGCCGAGCCGGTGCGGCATTTGCTGTCGCAGCCGTACTGCGACCTGCCGGGGTCGAAGGACGCGTCCGGCAAGTGCCTGTTCGTCCAGCTCGGCCCGGCGGACCTCTTCCTGCTGAACCTGAAGATCGGCCTCTGGGTGGGCCTGATCATCGCGGCGCCGATCTGGCTCTACCAGCTCTGGGCGTTCATCGCGCCCGGGCTGCACCGGCACGAGCGGCGCTACGCGTACGCGTTCACGGCCCTGGCGGCGCCGCTGTTCGCCGCCGGCGCGGTGTTGGCCTTCTTCGTCACCGCCAAGGGCCTCGAGTTCCTGATGAACGTGTCCGGCGACGACATCTCGACCACGCTGGAAGTCACCCGGTACATCTCCTTCGTCACCAACCTGATCCTGCTGTTCGGGGTGGCGTTCGAGTTCCCGCTGATCGTGCTGATGCTCAACTTCGTCGGCCTGGCCAGCGCGAAGCGGCTGCTGAGCTGGTGGCGGGTGGCGATCTTCGTGTTCTTCGCGTTCTCCGCCGTGGTCACCCCCACTCCCGACCCGTTCGGGATGACCGCCCTGGCGGTCTGCCTCTCCGCGCTCTACTTCGGCGCGGTGGGCGTCGCGTTCATCAACGACAAGCGGCGGGGTCGCGGCAAGGAGGTCTACGCCGGTCTCGACGACGACGAGGTCTCGCCGCTGGAGTTCGACACGGACCCGGTCGTGGCCGGGCAGCGGGTCGACGCGACCGCGCCGATCGGCGCTCCGGAGCCGATCGCGAAGCCGGCGCCGATCGAACGCCGTTACGACGACATGACCTGACGGCCCCGCGCCGCCAGAGCCAGCCGACGCCGTCCCCGCCACGTGGGGGCGGCGTCGCGGTGTCCGCCGTCGCCCGAATCGAGCCGCCCGGTGGGCTGGGAGCGCTACCTCCGCACGATGAACATCAGATGTACGACGAGTACGGTGCTGGCCGTGACCGTGAAAGAGTTTCGGCCCGGACCGGCGGAGGACGCCGCGTCGGCCGCTGGCCCGGTGGCCGTGCTCGCCAACCCGACGGCCGGCCGGGGACGGCGTCGGGCTCTGCAGCCGGCCGGCCGGTGACGGTGCTGTCGGCGTCCACCCCCGATGAGGCGGAGGTGGCCTGTCGCACGGCGGTCGCCGAGGGCGCGGGCGCACTGGTCGCGATCGGCGGGGACGGCACCGTGCACCGGGCGCTGCAAGCCGTGGCCGGCACCGACATCCCGTTCGGACCGGTGCCCGCCGGCACCGGCAACGACTTCGCGATCGACACCGGCTTTCCCGCCGATCCCGTCGCCGCCGTGGAGGTGATCGCCGAGGCGCTGCGGGACGGTCGGAGCCGCGAGGTCGACCTGGCCCGGATGACGGGCGTCGACGGCGAGCAACGCTGGTACGGGGCCGTCCTCGCGGCGGGCTTCGACGCGATCGTCAACGAGCGGGCCAACCGGATGCGGTGGCCGCGCGGCCCCCGCCGGTACGACCTGGCGATCCTGATCGAGATGGCCCGCCTGAAGCCGCGGCGCTACACGATGCGCCTCGACGGGGTGCTGCACGAGATGGACTCGGTGCTGGTGGCGGTGGGCAACTGCCCGTCGTACGGCGGTGGGATGCGGATCTGCCCCGACGCCGACCCGACCGACGGGCTGCTGGACGTGGTGGTGGCCGGCCGGGCCGACCGGCGCACGATGATCCGGGTGAAGCCGCACATCTACCAGGGCACCCACGTCGAGCACCCGGTGGTGAGCAGCTACCGGGCCCGTACGGTGGAGTTGGCCGCCGACGGGATCGTCACGTACGCCGACGGGGAACGCTCGCTCGGCCTCCCGGTGACGATCACCGCGGTGCCCGGGGCCCTGCGACTGCTGCGCTGACCCGTACCGCGCCGATGCTGGCGGCGATCACCAGCACGATGGCGACGCATTCGGTCAGGGTCAGCGCCTGGCGCAGCACCAGCCAGCCGGCGAGGGTGGCGACGGCCGGGCCGAGACTCATCAGCACCGCGAAGGTGGCGGTGGGCATCCGGCGCAGCGCCAGCAGTTCCAGGGTGTACGGCAGGCCGGAGGCGAGCACCGCCAGGGCCGCGCCGAACGCGAGCACCTGGGGGTCGAGCAGGACGGCGCCGCCGTCGGCGATGCCCAGCGGCAGGGTGACCAGCGCGGCCAGGGTGAGCGCGAGGGCGAGCCCGTCCGCGCCGGGGAACCGGCCGCCGACGCGGGCGCTGAGCACGATGTACGCGGCCCACATCGTGCCCGCGCCGAACGCGAACGCCACCCCGGCCGGGTTGAGCCGGTCGAAGCCGCCCTGCCCGAGCAGCGCCACCCCGGCCAGCGCGAGCCCCGCCCAGCACCAGCTCGCCAACCGGCGGGCGGTGAACACGGACAGAGCGAGGGGACCGAGCACCTCAAGCGTCACCGTCGGTCCGAGCGGGATGCGTTCGATGGCCTGGTAGAACAGCGAGTTCATGCCGGCCAGGGCCAGCCCGAACGCGCCGACGGCGAGCCAGGCCGAGCGGTCGTGCCCGCGCAGTCGCGGCCGGCACACGACGAGCAGCAACACCGCCGAGATCGTCAGCCGCAGGGTGACCGCCCCGGCCACGCCGGTGCGCGGAAAGAGCAGCGCGGCGACGGCGGACCCGAACTGGACCGACAGCGCCCCGCCGAGCACCAGCCCCACGGCGAGGACACCACCGTGCCGCTGTGGGGGCGCGTCGGTCGGTGTCGACGCAGGCAGGAGGGTGTCCGTCACGGCCCTGACGCTAGGCGGTCGGCTCCCGGGACGCGCGGGCGGCCTCGACGCGGATCAGCCCGGGATCAGGCGGGCAGGGCCAGGTCCAGGACCGCGCCCAGCCCGTTCTCCCGGCCCGGCTCGGCGGCCGGCAGCACCAGCACCGCGCAGCCGGCGGCCACCGCGCCCGCGTCGGCCGGGCTGTCGCCGACCATCAGCGTCTGCTCCGGGTCGACGCCCAGTAGCCCGCACGCGCGCCAGAAGATCGCCGGGTCGGGCTTGCAGCGCCCCACCTCGTACGACAGCACGAACGCGTCGACGAGGTCGGTCAACCCCCAGGCGTCGAAGTGCGGGCGCAGGTCGAAACCGATGTTGCTGACCACCGCGACGCGTACGCCGGCGTCGCGCAGCGCGGCCAGCGTGGGGGCCGTGTCCGGGTAGGGCACCCAGCCCTCGGCGAGGAGCAGCCGTTCGTAGAGCGCGTCGGCCAACCCCTCGATGCCGGCGTCCACGGTCTCGGCCAGCCCCGTGTACGCGCCCCGGTGGGCGTGCGGGTAGAGGTCCCGGTCGGCCCACAGCTCGGCCAGTCGGGGCGGAACCCGGGCCGGTAGCGGGCCGCCCGCGCGGCCGGCGGTCAGCAGGCGGTCGGCCAGCGAGGTGGCGCGGACCCGGTCCAGGGTGACCCCGCACGCCGCCGCGGCCTCCAGCACCCACTGCCGAGGCTCCTCCACCTGGGCCAGGGTGCCGTGGAAGTCGAAGAGCACCGCCTTCACGGGCCGTCGGGACGTCCGGCGGGCGGTGGCGCTGCCCGGCGGAGTGGTCTGGGGCGGTTCGGCATGGTCCGGCACGCCGTGCACCCTACCGACCCTCGCCGACAGCCCTGCCGGACGGCCTTGTGGGGTGCACTGTGCCGGCACGCACTAATCTTGGTGCCATGTCGAGCCCCGCCGAGCGGTACGCCGCGGCGCGCCGCCGGGCCGCGCAGGCCTCCGAGTTTCCGGCGCTGGACGAGTTCGCCCTGGACCTGGGGTTCGACCTCGACGACTTCCAGCGCGAGGCGTGTCAGTCGTTGGAGCGGGGCAGCGGTGTGCTGGTGTGCGCCCCGACCGGCGCCGGCAAGACCGTGGTCGGCGAGTTCGCCGTACACCTGGCTCTGCGGGGGCGGCCCGACGACCCGCCGGCGGCCGGCGGCGCGACACCGCCGACGGCCCGCCGCAAGTGCTTCTACACGACGCCGATCAAGGCGCTGTCCAACCAGAAGTACCACGACCTCGTCGACCGGTACGGCGCCGAGCAGGTCGGCCTGTTGACCGGCGACAACGCGATCAACGGCGACGCGCCCGTGGTGGTGATGACCACCGAGGTGCTGCGCAACATGCTCTACGCGGGCTCCAGCACCTTGCAGGGGCTCGCCTACGTGGTGATGGACGAGGTGCACTACCTCGCCGACCGGTTCCGCGGCGGCGTGTGGGAAGAGGTAATCATCCACCTGCCGGAGTCGGTCACCCTGGTCTCGTTGTCGGCGACCGTGTCGAACGCCGAGGAGTTCGCCGACTGGCTGGTCACCGTGCGCGGCGAGACCGCCGTGGTGGTCAGCGAGCACCGGCCGGTGCCGCTGTGGCAGCACATGCTGGTCGGCAAGCGGATGTTCGACCTGTTCCACGACGCCGACGCCGCCCGCAAGCACGACGTGCACCCGGAGCTGCTGCGCTACACCCGCGACACGATGCGTCGCCTGGAGCTGGGGGAGGGGCGCAGCGCCGGGCCGGGCTCCGGACGCCGAGGTCCGCGCTGGCGCGGCCCGATCCGCCCGGACATCGTGGACCGGCTCGACCGCGAGGGCCTGCTGCCGGCCATCCTGTTCATCTTCAGCCGCGCGGGCTGCGCCGCCGCCGTGCAGCAGTGCCTGGCGGCCGGGCTGCGGCTCACCTCGCCCGAGGAGCGCGCCGAGATCCGCCGGGTGGTCGAGTCCCGGGTCACCGCCATCCCCGGCGAGGACCTGACGGTGCTGGGCTACTGGGAGTGGCTGGACGGGCTGGAGCGCGGCCTCGCCGCCCACCACGCCGGCATGCTGCCGGTGTTCAAGGAGGTCGTCGAGGAGTTGTTCGTCCGGGGCCTGGTCAAGGCGGTCTTCGCCACCGAGACCCTCGCGCTGGGCATCAACATGCCGGCGCGCTGCGTGGTGCTGGAACGCCTCGTCAAGTACAACGGCGAGGCGCACGTCGACCTGACCCCGGGGGAGTACACCCAGCTCACCGGCCGCGCCGGCCGACGGGGCATCGACGTCGAGGGGCACGCCGTGGTGGTGTGGTCCCCGGAGACCGATCCGCGCCACGTGGCCGGGCTCGCCTCCACCCGCACCTATCCGCTGCGGTCCAGCTTCCGGCCGTCGTACAACATGGCGGTGAACCTGGTCGGCTCGGTCGGCGCGGAGCCCGCCCGGGCGCTGCTGGAGTCCTCGTTCGCCCAGTTCCAGGCCGACCGGTCGGTGGTCGGCCTGGCGCGGCAGGTGCAGCGCAACACCGAGACCATCGAGGCGTACGGCGCGGAGGCCGCCTGCCACCACGGCGACTTCGACGAGTACTTCGCGCTGCGGGTGGCGATCGCCGACCGGGAGAAGGCCATCGCCCGGCAGGGGCAGACCCAGCGCAAGGCCGCGGCGGTGGCGTCGTTGGAGCGGCTGCGTATCGGCGATGTGATCCGGGTGCCGTCGGGCCGACGGGCCGGTCTGGCCGTCGTGCTGGACCCGGCGACCGGCGGGTTCGGCGAACCCCGTCCGCTGGTGCTCACCCAGGACCGCTGGGCGGGGCGGGTCAGCCCGGGCGACTTCACCACGCCCGCCGAGGTGTTGGCCCGGATCCGGGTGCCCAAGCACTTCAACCACCGCTCGCCTGGGGCTCGGCGGGATCTGGCCGCCGAGGTCAGCGGCACCGGCCTGGACCGGCACGGCGGCCGCCGAGGTGGCCGCTCCCGGCAGACGCCGGGCGAGGACCACCGGCTCAGCCAGCTCCGTACCGAGCTGCGTAACCACCCCTGTCACGCCTGCCCGGAGCGGGAGGAGCACGCCCGCTGGGCGGAGCGCCGCCGTCGTCTCGAACGGGACACCGAGGAGCTGCGCGAGCGGGTCTCCGGGCGTACCGGCTCCCTCGCCCGGACGTTCGACCGGATCGTCGCGCTGCTGACCGAGCGCGGGTACCTCGGCCGCGACGGCGCGGTCACCGACGCCGGTCGGATGCTCGGCCGGATCTGGACCGAGGCGGATCTGCTGGTCGCCGAGTGCCTGCGTCGACGCGTGTGGGACGGGCTCTCCCCGGCCGAGCTGGCCGCCGCGGTGTCCGTGGTGGTCTTCGAGGCGCGCCGCGACGTCGACGAGCGGGCGTCCCTGCCGCGCGGCCCGGTCTCCGACGCGGTGGACGAGACGCTGAAGCTGTGGGGCGAGATCGAGGCCGACGAGGCCGCCCGTGGCCTGACCGCGACCCGCGAGCCGGATCTGGGCTTCGCCTGGCCGGTCTACCGGTGGGCCCGGGGCGAGGCCCTGGCGAAGGTGCTCGGCAGCGGGCACGAGATCGACGGCGAGATGCCGGCCGGCGACTTCGTCCGGTGGGCGCGGCAGGTGGTCGACCTTCTTGGTCAACTTTCCGACTCCGGCGGCGCCTCGCCGGAGCTGCGTTCCACGGCCCGGCAGGCCATTGCGGCCATCAACCGGGGAGTGCTGGCGTACCACACCTCGGCTTGATGATCACTTTCGGTCAACCGTCCCGATGAATCGACGCATCAGACGGTCACCGTGACGGCACCCCACGAATAGCCCGGGGGTGCTATTGCGCCTGCTCGGAGCACCCCTGATCATTGCCCCGGCGCTGTGCATACGCGCCGGTAACGAGTGGGGAGAGACATCGCCGTGGCGGACATCAATCACTTTGAGTACGGGTGGATCACGCCCGCGCTGAGCTACGCGCTGTCGGTGCTCGGGTCGGTCCTGGGGCTCGTCTGCGCCGGACGCATCCGCACGGCCCGTACCGCCCGCCAGCGCGCCTGGTGGGGCCTGCTGGCCGCCTGGGCGCTCGGCGGCACCGCCATCTGGGCCATGCACTTCATGGCCATGCTCGGCTTCGCCGTCGACGGCACCCGCATCCGGTACGACGTGCCACTGACCGCCGCCAGCACCGCCATCGCGGTGGTCGCCGTCGGCATCGGCCTGGCCATCGTCGGCACCGGCCGGCTGAACCCGGTACGCCTCATCGCCGGCGGCGTGTTCACCGGCGCCGGGGTCGCCGCCATGCACTACACCGGCATGGCGGCGATGCGCCTCAACGGCAGCCTCGGCTACGACACCATCCGGGTCGTCCTCTCCGTGGTCATCGCCGTCGTCGCCGCGACCGTGGCCCTGTGGCTCGCGATGACCGTCCGGCGCGGGCTGGCGATCTTCGCCTCCGCGCTGGTCATGGGCGTCGCGGTGAACGGCATGCACTTCACCGGCATGAGCGCCCTCTCGGTGCACCTGCACGAGCGCTCGGGCGGAGTGACCGGTGCCGGGGTGAGCGCCCTGCTGGTGCCGATCGTCGTGGCGGTGATCTTCGGCGTGGTCGGGCTGCTCTACGCCCTGCTCGCCGCGCCCACCGACGACGACCTGGCTGCCGCCGCGTACCTGGACGCGCGCCGGACCCCGGAGCCCACCCCGGTCGCGCCGGCAGCCGCCCCGGACCCGGTCGGGCTGCGCGCCCGCTCCACCCTCGGGCAGCCCGGCACCCCGTTCCCCTCCCGCCGGGACAATCCGCCGCGCTGACGCCGGCCGGTGCCGTCCGGCGCTGAGGCGACCCGGATCATCGCGCCACACCGCCGACGCGGCGCGTGCGGCGCGGTGGCCGCGTCCCAGTCCGCCGACCGAGGTGATCCCGCCGTGCGGGCGGCGAGGCGTGTCGGTGTTGAATGCGGTGGTGTCCGCCACCCCCGCGAGTCAGCCCGGACACAGAGGAGGGTGAGATGAACTTCCAGCGCCTCGGCCCGAGCGGCCAGGAGATCCCGGTCGTCCAGCACGACGGTACGACCTTCGACCTGCGGCCGCTCACCGCTGACCTGGACGGGGCGTTCTGGGCGTCGGACGGGATCGCGCGGACGCGCGGCGCGCTCGACCGGGGCGAGCTGCCCGAGCTGCCCGGGGCCGCGTCGCTGCGGGTGGGCGCCCCGGTGGCGCGTCCGGCGAAGATCGTCTGCATCGGACTCAACTACCGCGACCACGCGGCGGAGACGGGCGCGGCGCTGCCCGCCGAGCCGGTCGTCTTCATGAAGGACCCGATGACCATCGTCGGGCCGTACGACGACGTCCTCGTCCCCCGTGGCTCGACCAAGACCGACTGGGAGGTCGAACTCGCGGTCGTCGTCGGAACGACCATCCGGTACGCCGAGTCTCCGGAGCAGGCCCTGCGCCACGTCGCCGGGTACGCGGTGTCACACGACGTCTCCGAGCGCGCCTTCCAGTTGGAGCGCGGCGGCCAGTGGGACAAGGGCAAGAGCTGCGAGACCTTCAACCCGCTGGGGCCGAGTCTCGTGCCCGCCGACGAGGTCGACGATCCGCAGTCGCTCGCGCTGCGCCTCTGGGTGAACGGTGTGCTCCGCCAGGACGGGTCCACCGCCAACATGATCTTCCCGGTGGCGCACGTGCTGTGGTACCTGAGTCAGTTCATGGTTCTGTACCCGGGCGACGTCATCAACACGGGAACGCCGGCCGGGGTGGCGCTGGGTCTTCCGGATCACCCGTACCTGCGCGCCGGTGACGTGGTGGAGCTGGAGGTCGCCGGCCTGGGTCGGGCACGCCAGACGCTGGCCGTCGCATGACCGCGGAGTTCGCCGGGCTGGCCGCGATCGTCACGGGCGGCTCGTCCGGCATCGGACGCGCCACCGCCGTGGAGTTGAGCGCCCGGGGCGCCCGGGTGGCCGTCCTCGACCTCGACCCGAGCGGGCTTGACGACGGCATCGCCGGCATCACCGCCGACGTGTCGAGCCGGGCGTCGGTGGAGGCGGCGGTCGCCGAGGCGGCCAGCGTGCTCGGCGGCCTGGACGTGGTGGTCAACAACGCCGGCATCGGCGCGACCGGAACCGTCGCCGACCAGGGCGACGACGAGTGGCGCCGGGTGCTCGACGTCAACGTGGTCGGCATGGCCCGGGTGGTCAGCGCCGCGCTGCCCTGGCTGCGCCGCTCGGAGCACGCGTCGGTCGTCAACATCTCGTCCATCGCGGCGCTCAACGGCCTGCCGGGCCGCGCGCTCTACTCGGCCAGCAAGGGCGCCGTGCTGTCGCTGACCCTCGCCATGGCCACCGACCACGTCCGCGAGGGCATCCGGTTCAACTGCGTCTGCCCCGGCACGGCGGACACGCCGTGGGTGGGGCGGCTGCTCGCGCAGGCGGACGACCCGGCGGCCGAGCGGGCCGCGCTGCGGGCCCGCCAACCCATCGGACGGCTGGTCACCCCAGAGGAGGTCGCCAACGCGATCCTCTACCTCGCGTCACCCCGGTCGGCATCGACCACGGGTACGGTGTTGGACGTCGACGGTGGGGTCACCCACCTGCGGGTCCGACCGTGACGACGGGCGGGGGTGTGCCGTGCGGATCGCGCTCTTCGTGACCTGCCTGGCCGACACCATGTTCCCGCAGGCGGCCACGGCGACCGTACGGCTGCTGGAACGGCTCGGCCACGAGGTCGTCTTCCCGACCGAGCAGACCTGCTGCGGGCAGATGCACGTCAACACCGGCTACCGGCGCGAGGCCGTGCCGCTGGTGCGCCGCCACGTGCGTACCTTCGATCCGTACGACGTGATCGTCGCGCCGTCGGGCTCCTGCGTCGGGTCGGTCCGGCACCAGCACGCGATGGTGGCCCGGCACGCGGGCGACGAGGGCTTGGCCGACCGGGCCGAGTCGGTGGCCGCGCGGACGTACGAGTTGTCGGAGCTGCTCGTGGACGTGCTCGGGGTGACCGACGTGGGCGCGTACTACCCGCACCGGGTCACCTACCATCCGACCTGCCACTCACTGCGGATGCTGCGGGTCGGCGACCGGCCGCGACAGTTGCTGCGTGAGGTGCGCGGCCTCGACCTGGTCGAGTTGCCGGCGGCGGAGCAGTGCTGCGGCTTCGGCGGCACGTTCGCCGTGAAGAACCCGGAGACGTCCACGGCGATGCTGGCGGACAAGATGCGCCACGTGCTGGACACCGGCGCCGACGTGTGCGCCGCCGGTGACGTGTCCTGCCTCATGCACATCGGCGGTGGACTGTCCCGGCTGCGCACCGGCGTGCGTACCGTGCACCTGGCCGAGATCCTGGCGTCGACGGAGACCAGCGGCGCAGCGGCGGTCCGGTCGTGACCCGCCGCACGTTCCTCGGGATGCCGACGACCGCGCCGGGCGGCGTGGGGCACCTGCGCGGCGACGAGTCGTTCCCGACCGCCGCGCGGCGCAGCCTGGCCGACCCGCAGCTGCGGCGGAACCTGCGGCACGCGACGACGACGATCCGGACCAAGTCCGGATCGGTGATCGCCGAGCAGACCGACTGGGAGCAGTTGCGCGCGGCCGGCGCGGCCATCAAGACCGACACCCTGCACCGCCTGCCCGAGCTGCTGGAACAGCTCGAAGCGAAGGTCGTCGAGGCGGGCGGCGTGGTGCACTGGGCGGCGGACGCGATCGAGGCCAACCGCATCGTCACCGACCTCGTCCAGGCGACCGGCGCGGACCGCGTCATCAAGGTCAAGTCGATGGCGACCCAGGAGATCGGGCTCAACGAGGCCCTGGAGGCGGCGGGGATCACCGCCGTCGAGACCGACCTCGCGGAGCTGATCGTGCAGCTCGGCGACGACCGGCCGAGCCACATCCTGGTACCCGCGATCCACCGCAACCGGGCCGAGATCCGGGAGATCTTCCTGCGCGAGATGCCCGGCGTCGACCCCGCGCTCACCGACGACCCGGCGGCCCTGGCGGCCGCCGCGCGCCGGTTCCTGCGCCAGACCTTCCTGAGTACGCCGGTGGCGGTGTCCGGCGCGAACTTCGCCGTCGCCGAGACCGGCACCCTCGCGGTGGTGGAGTCCGAGGGCAACGGCCGGATGTGCCTGACGCTGCCGGAAACCCTCATCACCGTGATGGGCGTGGAAAAGGTGGTGCCCACCTGGCGTGACCTGGAGGTCTTCCTCCAACTCCTGCCGCGCGCGTCGACGGGGGAGCGGATGAACCCGTACACCTCGATGTGGACGGGCGTCACCCCGGGCGACGGGCCGCAGGCGTTCTACCTGGTCCTGCTGGACAACGGGCGCAGCGCGGTGCTCGCCGACGAGGTGGGCCGGCAGGCGTTGCGGTGCATCCGCTGCTCGGCGTGCCTCAACGTGTGCCCGGTGTACGAGCGCGCGGGCGGGCACGCGTACGGGTCGGTGTATCCCGGTCCGATCGGGGCGGTGCTGTCTCCCCAGCTCACCGGCATCGAGGACAATGCGTCCCTGCCGTACGCGTCGACGCTCTGCGGCGCCTGCTACGACGCCTGCCCCGTGAAGATCAACATTCCGGAGGTGCTGGTGCACCTGCGTGCCGAGGCCGTCGAGGCGCGACAGCGACCCACCGCCGAGTCGATCGCGATGGCCGCCGCCGCGTACACGATGGACCGACCCCGGTTGTTCGCGGCCGGGCAGCGCGCGGCCCGGCTGAGCCGGTTCGCCGGTCGGCGGGGCCGGGGCCTGCCCCGCCGCTGAACGGCTGGACCGCCAGCCGCGACCTGCCCGACCCGCCGGAGCAGACCTTCCGCGAGTGGTGGGATGCCCGGTGACCTCCCGCGACCTCGTCCTCGGCCGGCTGCGTGCCGCGCTCGCCGGCAGTCCCGCCGATCCGGTGCCGGTGCCGCGCGACTACCGCCGGACCGCCGACGCGGACCTCGACCAGTTGGCGCAGCGCCTGACCGACTACCGGGCGCAGGTGCACCGGGTTCCCGAGGCCGCCGTCGCCGACACGATCGCCGACATCCTGCCGGCGGGCGGTACGGTCGTCGTACCCCCGGGTCTGGCCCCCGCCTGGCTGCCGCCGACGGTGACCGCGCTGCCCGACGACGGTCTCGACCACGCGCGGATCGGCGCGGCGGACGGGGTCGTCACCGCCGCCGCGGTCGCGATCGCCGAGACCGGCACGGTCGTCCTCGACGGCTCGCCCGACCAGGGACGCCGCGTGCTCAGCCTGCTGCCGGACCTGCACGTCTGCGTGGTCCGCGCCGACCAGGTCGTGGCCACCGTGCCCGAGGCCCTGGCCCGGCTGACGCCACAGCGCCCGCTGACCTGGATCAGCGGGCCGTCGGCCACCAGCGACATCGAGTTGATCCGTGTGGAGGGCGTGCACGGTCCACGCCGCCTGCACATCCTCCTGCTGCCCTGACCCACGCCTGTCACGGTGTGTGACGGCGCTCATGTGGGCTCCCTTAATCGAACGGACTAGTCTGTTCGATTAAGGGAGGGATCATGGCTACGAAGACCAGGAAGACCACTACCGAGGAACGGATCCTCAGCACCGCCGCCGACCTGTTCTACGCCCACGGCCTGCGCGGCGTCGGCATCGAACAGGTCATCGCCGAGAGCGGGGTGGCCAAGTCGACGCTGTACGTCCATTTCCGTACCAAGGACGAACTTGTGGCCGCCTACCTGCGGCGTACCGACGACTCGTGGATGGCGCAGTTGCAGCGGGCCGCCGAGCGCGCCGGTGACCGGCCGGCGGATCAGCTCATCGGCCTCTTCGACGCCCTCCTGGACGCGTTCGACCGACACGGCTTTTTCGGATGCCCCTTCGTCAGCGCCGCCGTGGAGGCATCGTTGGACTCGGAAGCCCGCGCCATCACCATCCGGCACATCGAGCGGCGCCAGACGTGGCTCACCGAGTTGACCAGGCGAGCCGGTGCGAGCGATCCGGCGGACCTCGCCCGCCAGATCGGGCTCCTGATCGACGGCGCGTTGGCCTCGGGCCGCCTTCTGCAGGACCGGGTCGTCGTGCACGAGGCGAAGAACGCCGCCCGGTCGCTGGTCGCTCACCAGACGGCATGAACCCGAAACGTGCTCATCAGGAACGGAAAGGTGAGGTAGCGCCATGCGCGCGGTAGTGCTCAGCGAATTCGGCGGCCCGCTCGTCGTCGAGGAGGTCGACACGCCGGTCCCCGGCGCGGGGCAGGTGCTCGTCCGAATCGCGGCCAGTGGCGTCAACCCCCTGGACACCAAGATCCGGGAGGGCAAGGCGCCGCACGCCCGGAACCATCCGCCCGTCGTCCTCGGCCTGGACCTGGCCGGGGTCGTGGCGGAGGTCGGCCCGGGCGTCGTCGGCTTCGCCGAGGGTGACGAGGTGTACGGCCTCACCGGCGGAGTCGGTGATGTTCAGGGGTCACTCGCCGAGTACGCGGCCGTCGACGCCCGGCTGCTGGCCCGCACCGCGAAGGCGTGGAGCCTGCGCGAGGCGGCGGCGCTGCCGCTGGCCGTCATCACCAGTTGGGAGGCGCTGGTGCACCGGGCGCAGGTGCACGCCGGCCAGCGGGTCCTGGTGCACGGCGGGGCCGGTGGTGTCGGTCAGGTCGCGATCCAGATCGCCCGCGCCCGGGGCGCGGAGGTCTTCGCCACCGGTTCACCCCGGAACCTGGAGACCATCGCGCGGCTCGGCGCGACGCCGATCGACTACAACGCCACCGCGGTCGAGGACTACGTGGCCGCGCACACCGGCGGCGAGGGCTTCGACGTCGTCTTCGACACCGTCGGCGGCGCCACCCTGGACAAGTCCTTCACCGCCGTGCGCACCTACACCGGCCACGTCGTGAGCGCGCTCGGTTGGGGTACGCACAGCCTGGCGCCGCTGTCGTTCCGGGGCGCCAGCTACTCCGGCGTCTTCACCCTGTTGCCACTGTTGACCGGTCAGGGACGCGACGCGCACGGCGAGATCCTGCGCGAGGCCAGCGCCCTCGGCGACGCGGGCGCGCTGCGGCCGATCGTCGATCCCCGACAGTTCACGCTGGACACCGTCGCGGACGCCCACGCCGTCGTGGAGGCCGGCACCAGCACGGGCAAGATCGTCATCGACGTGCCCTGAACCGGCCGGATTGGCTATTCGGATTGCTCCGCTTCAGCCACGTAGACACCCTTACCGGGGTGTCCCTCGACCAACCCGCGATCCTTCGCCGGTAGTCCACTCTCTCGGTCGGCATCAACCGATCACCGTGGGTCGGAGTTGGCTCAGGACGGTGGGGTCGGTGATGCGGTCGTCGGCGGCCAGCATGATCGCCTTGGACAGGATCGTGGCGAGCATGGGGTCGTCGTCGAACGGCAGATGCAGACGGCCGGTCTGGCTGCGGGCGGCGACGATGCACAGGTACCTGTCGTCGGGCTCCATCATGATGTTGCCCGACCCGAGGTGGATGCGGTACGCGCGCAGGTTGCCCCGCACCCGCAGGTACCGCTCGGCGAGGTCCACCCGGTCGGCGATCGCCATCCGGGGCAGCAGCCGGGCGAGCGCGTCCCGGCGTACCTGCGCGGACGGGGTCAGCTCGGCCACCGCGGTGCGGTGCCAGTAGGCGGAGAACCGGTCCTCACCACGGTCGGCCCACTGCGGATCGGTGGCGATCGAGGTGACGCCGACGAACAGGTCCACGTCGCGCATGGCCTCGGTGAACACCAGCGGCGGCACGTCGACGATGCGCGCCGGTTGCCACGTCCTGCCGTCGTGCCGGGCGAAGCGCACCTGGTCGGTCGCGCAGTACTCGACGTCGTAGCGACGCTCCTCCTGGTCGTCGACGAGCGCATGGTGGAAGGACGCTTGCCACGCGCCGCCGCCGAAGACCTTGGTGGCCTCGCTGTCGTACCCGCCGTCCCACGTGCCCAGGTAGCCCGCCTGCCAGCCACGGGCGCGCAGCAGGGCGTTGGCCTGCCGGTAGCGCAGGATGTGCGCGGCGAAGCGGTTCGAGTAGGTCTCCGTCTTCTCCTCGGCCGGCGTGCGCAGGTAGACCTCGCGGAACGCCTGTTTGAACGGCTGCGTCAGGCCGGCGGCGACCAGGTGCGCGCGCCAGGCCAGCACCTCGGCCGTGTCCGCGCGGGCCGGATGCCACAACCGGACCGCTCCGTCGGCGAGGGCGTGGCCGTCCCGGTCGACGATCGCCCACCCGTCGCCGTTGCGCCGGGGCAGACCGGCCGTCCAGCGCCGGCCGTCGGCGCTGGCCTCCCACAGCAGACGCCGCCCGTAGGTCGCGGTCACCGGGTGGTCGAGCAAGCGCGACGACCAGTCGGGGTACGACCAGACGCGCTCCTCGGACAGCAGCCCTTCCACGCGTTGCCGCTCGCTGACCAGCGTCGCGCCGATCCGCTTGACCAGGCTCCGTAACTCGGCGAGATCGTCCTCGTGGGACTGCTTCACCTGCGCCGGAACGCCCTTGAGGGTGGCCCCGTCGCGGGCGAAGACCAGGCGTGCCCGTTCGCCCACGATCTCGACCGTCGCCTGGTACGGGCCGACCGCCCGGGTCAGCCGCCCGTCCGGTCCGAGTCCGTGGTCATCGACGGCCAGCTCCATGACCTCGCTGAGCGACCAGCCGCGCCGGGCCCCGAGCTGGGTCAGCGCGGTCTGGACCCGGCTGCGTACGGCCTTGTTGCGGACCGTCACGGCGAGGCGGGCCAGCGTACGCAGCGGCACGTCGCCGTCCCGGTCGGCCAGTAGTCGTACCGCCGCGATCGCCGTCCGCGAGGCGTACGGAAATCCGGCGGCCTGGCGTGGCGCGGACGCCGCGCTCGTGGTGGCCCGGGCCAGCAGCTCCGTCGCCCGCTCGTCACGCTCGCGGGACAGCGCCCAGACCAGCCCGCGCAGGAGGCGGTCCGTGTCGTCGTGCACGCTCCGCCCGTGGGCGGTGAACGCGTCGAGGAGCCGGCGGACGACCTGCCGGCCGCCGTGCGCGGCCACGAGCAGTTCGTCGAGGCGACGCAGCCACTTCGCGGTCGCCGCCGGTTTGTCCAGCGCGGCGCAGTGCTCCAGCAGCTCCGGCACGCCCGGCTCGACGAGGTCGCCCCCCAGGTCGGCGCGGACGGCGGGCCCGAAGGTATCCCCGTGGTGCAGCAGCCACGCCGGCAGGCGGCTGCCGGTGGCGCGGTCGATGGCCTGGCCGAGCAGCGTGACGGTACGCCGTCGGGTCGCCGCCGTGACGAAGTGGTCGTCGAGCAGCTCGCTGCTCAGGGCGGACAGCGCCGGCACCAGGTCGGCCAGCTCGGCGGCCGTCAGGCGCGGCGCGATCAGGGCGGGTAGTTCCAGGTCGGTGCCGTCGTCGACGCCGCCTCGGCGAGCGACCACGTCCAGGCACCACAGCAGGTCCGCCCGCGTGAAGTGGACATCCTCGGTGGCGAGATCGGGCATCACCCCGCTCATCCCGGACGTCGATCCCCGGTGCAGGGCCAGGGCGGCGCGGCGGTGCTCCTCGGCCGACCACGACTCCACGGTGGACCACTCGGGCACGTTCGTCACCGAGGATCCCCAGTGGTAGGTGCTGGCGATGCGCAGCACCGCGCGGATCCGTTCGTCGGCCTCGGCGAGACCGGTCTCCACCTGCCGCCGGTCCGCGTCGCTCAGGTGGGGGAGCAGTGCCGTCCAGGCACCCATGTCAGCCACCCACCAACGCGATGAGCCGGACGAACGCCACGTCGGGGTCGGTTCGCAGGTCGATCTCCTCGTCGAGGTCGTCGACCTGGTGGTCGCCGACCAGCAGCAGGAAACCGTTGTGGGCGAACGCGGCGCAGGCCCGGTCCGCCTGCGCCTCCCAGTCGAGTCGCCGGCCCGGGGCGACCCGGTAGCCGTTCAGGGTGGCCTCCGTGTCGGTCGGCTGGACCAGGCCCCGGAAGTGCCGGGGCCGCTCGGCGTTGAACCGCGCCACCTCCTCGCGGACCCGCAGCCGGACCAACTCCCGCGCGGAGATGCGCTCCGGCAGGCCGGTCAACGGCCAGCTGTCGACGGCTCTGCCGGTCGCCGTCTCGTCCCGAACCATCACCGTGACCATCCGTTGTGCTCCTCGCCCTGAAGGTGAGCGGCAGCATGGCACGACCGTCCGACGAAAACGCGCCCCCCAGCGGATCAG
Organism: Micromonospora sp. CA-246542; assembly: GCF_050942905.1. Taxonomy (NCBI): domain Bacteria; kingdom Bacillati; phylum Actinomycetota; class Actinomycetes; order Micromonosporales; family Micromonosporaceae; genus Micromonospora; species Micromonospora sp. CA-246542. Next base: position 3,355,814 of record NZ_CP192040.1, read on the forward strand.
GTCAGCCGCTAGTGTGCAGCCGATCGGATCACGGGAGAGGGCGGTTGTGAGCTACACCTTCCACGTCGACCTGCGCGGCATCGTCGACCTGCTCAGTCACCACCTGTACGCCAGCCCGCGCGTCTACGTCCGCGAGCTGATGCAGAACGCCGTCGACGCGATCACCGCCCGTCGGGTGGGCGAGCCCGGCGCGCCGGGCGCGATCCGCATTTTCCCACCGGAGTCCACCGGGGACGGCACGCTGCGCGTGGAGGACACCGGCGTCGGGCTGACCGAGGCGCAGGTGCACGAGCTGCTCGCCACGATCGGCCGCAGCTCCAAGCGGGACGAGCTGGGATTCGCCCGGCACGAGTTCCTCGGCCAGTTCGGTATCGGGCTGCTCTCCTGTTTCCTGGTCGCCGACGAGATCCGGGTAAGCACCCGTGCCGCCGGCTCGCCGACCGTCGAGTGGATCGGCTACGGCGACGGGCGCTACGAGCTGCACGTCGCCCCGGCCGAGCGGGAACGCCCCGCGCAGGGCACCACGGTGACCCTGGTGCCCCGACGCGGCGCCGAGCACTGGCTGCGCAGGGACACCGTCGTCGAGATCGCCGCGCTGTACGGGTCGCTGCTGCCGATCGACGTCCACGTCGAGCACGAGGCCATCACCACCGGCCCCGCCCCCTGGGAGAACGACCCGGCCGAGCCGGCGGCGGCACGGCGGGAGCGTCTCGACGCGTACGCCCAGGAGGTCTTTGGTTTTCCGCCCTTCGACGTGATCGACCTGGCGGTGCCCGCGGCGGGCCTGCGCGGGGTGGCGTTCGTGCTGCCCATGCCGGCCAACCCGACGTCGCGGGTGGCCCACCGGGTCTACCTCAAACAGATGCTCCTCTCCGAGGACATCGAACGGCTGCTGCCGGAGTGGGCCTTCTTCGTCCGGTGCGTGGTCGACACCACCGAGTTGCGCCCGACCGCGAGTCGGGAGGCGCTCTACGAGAACGAGCTGCTCGACGAGGTCCGCGACGCGCTGGGCGACACCCTGCGCGGCTGGATGACCCGGCTCGGGCGCACCGACCCGCGTCGCCTCCAGGCCTTCCTGCGGGTGCACCACCTGGGCGTCAAGGCCCTGGCGGTGCACGACGACGAGATGCTGCGCCTGGTCGAGCAGTGGTGGCCGTTCGAGACGAACATGGGCCCGCTGACGCTCGCTGAGTTCCTCCAGCGGCACGGCGTGGTGCGGTACACGCCGTCGGTCGACGAGTTCCGGCAGCTCGCCGCGGTCGCCGCCGCCCAGGGGATCGCCGTGGTCAACGCGGGCTACGTCTACGACGCCGAGTTGCTGCGTCGGCTGCCCGACGTGGACAGCGGCGTCGCCACCGAGATCCTCACCGCGAGTGACCTGGCGACCCGGCTGGAACCGCTCGACCCGGACGTCGAGCTGGCCGTGCGGCCCTTCCTCGTCCTGGCGCAGCGCACCCTCGACCGGCTCGGCGTGCAGGTGCTGGTGCGTGCCTTCGAACCGGCCAGCATGCCGGCGCTGCACCTGCTCGACGGTGACACCGCCCTGGCGGTGGACCTGCGTCAGGGGCAGGAGCAGGCCGACGAGCTGTGGTCGTCGATCCTCGGCACCTTCACCGAGGGTCGCGACGAGCGACCGCAGCTCGTGTTCAACCACCGCAACCCCCTCGTCCGGCAGGCCATCGCCACCGGCGACGACGAGCTGACGACGCTCGCGATCGAGGGCCTGTACGTGCAGGCGTTGCTGCTGGGCCACCAACCGCTGCGGCCCGCCGACACGGCCGCCCTGAACCAGTCGTTCCTCGGGCTGCTCGCGCGCGCCATGGAGGGAACCCGATGACCACCTCCGAGCAGGAACTGCGGGAACGCCTCAGCCAGGCGTACGCGCTGCCGCGTGGCCCGGTGCGGTTCGCCGCGCTGGACGCGGTCTTCCGGCACGCCGACGCGGCCGGCGACGTGCCGTTCGCCTTCTCGGCCCGGATCAACGCGATCAGCGACTTCCATCACGGTGGTGACCCCACCCGGGCGTTCCTCGCCTTCTCCTGGTGCCTCGCGACCGCCGATCGGCAGCCCGAGGTGGTCCACGGGCACCACACCCGCACGTTGCTGTGGGACTTCAAGTGGATCGTCTGGGCACTGCCCCAGTTCCCGGACATCCCGCTGGAGCGCACCATGGCGGTGCTCGACGACATGCAGCGTCGCTACCAGCTCGCCGGGCACAGCCTGCACGCGGTGCACCAGCACCGCTGGCTCGTGGCGCACCACGTGGGGGACATGGCGGCCGCCCAGGAGGCGTACGACCGGATGGTCACCGCCAAGCGGGACTCGATGTCCGACTGCCAGGCATGCGTTCCGTCGGGGCAGGTCCGGCACCTCGCGTCGCTCGGCCGGTTCGACGAGGCCATCACCATCGGGGAGCCGTACAAGCGCGGCGGCTGCACCGAACAGCCACAGTGGATGCTCAGCGAGCTGCTCACGCCGTACCTGCGGACGGGCCGTTTCGACGAGGCCGTCGAGGCCCACCGGGACGGCTACCGCCGCATCCGCGACGACCGTCACCACCTCGACAACCTCGCCCAGCACGTGCTGTTCTGCGGGCTGACCGGCAACGAGGCGCGGGGCCTGGAGTTGGTGGAGCGGCACCTGAGCTGGCTGGAGCGCCCCTCGTCGCCGTACGCGGCGATGGAGTTCGCCGCGTCCGCCGCGTTGGTGCTCGGCCGGCTGCGCGCGGCGGGCCACGCGGATCTGGTGGTGTCCCGCCGCTCGGACGACGGCACCCGCCGCTGGGAGACGACGGTCGCCGAGGTCCACGACGAGCTGGCCGCGCAGGCCCGCACCATCGCCGCCCGGTTCGACGTCCGCAACGGCAACCGGCACCAGAGCGAGCGGGTCGAGGCGCGTATGGCGGCGACGCCGGTGGCGCAGCACGTGCCGCTCACCGTCCTCGCCGGGCGGGTCACCACGTCCGAGCGGGCGGCCGATCCGGCGCTGGCCGCGCTCGTCGAACAGGTTGCCGCGCTCACCGCGGCCGGCGACCAGGCCGGCGCCGCGCGGACCCGGCTCGACGTGGCGCACACCCTGCGCAACGCGGGCCGGCAGGAGGACGCGATCGAGGCCGCCGAGGAGGCGGTCCGCAGCCTCGACCGGATCGGTCTGCGCGACGACGGGCTGCGCTGCCGCCACCTGCTGTGGGAGCTGTACCGCCGGGGCTACCACCACCGCGATGCCGCGCGGGTGGTGCTGGCCGAGCTGATCCGGGCCGGGGACCTGCCGGACGGGCTGCCGCCGCTGGAGGTCGTCCTGGAGGACGCCGCCGACCTGCTCCACGGTGCGGAGGGGGTCACCCACCTGGTCACGGCCGCCGACCGGCACCGGGCCAACGGCGACACCGACGCCGAGCTGCGGGTGCTGCGCAAGGCGCTGGGTCGGCTCGCCAACCGGCCGCCGGACGACGTCGCCTGGGCGGTGCTGGCGCGCGTCGACGCCCTCGGCGCGGCGGCGCGGCCCACCTCCGCTGAGCTGTCGGGCCGGGACCAGGTGGCCGCCGCGCAGTTGCTGGACCGCGCCGGCGGTACCGCCGAAGCGCTCGACCGGCTCGACAGGGCCGTCACCCTGTTCGACGGCGACGAGGTGGCGGACGATCGTCGCTCGGCCCGGCTGCACCGGGCGCGGTTGCGGCTGCGTCTCGGTGAGCCGGCGCGCGCCGAGGCGGAGGCCCGGGAGGTACTGGCCGAGGACCCCGACGAACACGGCTACGAGGCCACCGCGGTGCTGACCCTGGCGCTGCGGGCCCAGGGTCGCGCGGACGAGGCCGAGAAGGCCCTGGCCGCGCAGGACATGGACGAGGAGGACCTCGACTACTACGAGCAGGACCTCGAACCGGACGACGACGAGGACTGACGGTCGTCGTCAGCGCCGAGCGCCGTCGACGACGAGGGTGGCCAACAGGGCGGGGTGGTCGGTCGCTCCGCCCATGCCCACCGACCGCGCGCAGCAGAGCGTGACGTCGGCGCTGGTGACGAGGTGCTGCACCGCGCCGTCACCGACGCGGTGGTGACCGGGCGGCACGCAGGACCCCACGTCATCGACGCGCAGGTTGAGGTCGCCGCTCAGCACGGTGCGGGCGTACCCGGTGCGCGGACCGATGGCGGGCAGGATCTCGTCGAGCAGGTCGCCGCACTGGGCGAGCGCGACGGCGTGGCTGGTGGCCGCGAGGTGGGTGGTGCAGGCGTTGAGCGCCCCGTCGACGTGCACGCAGAGCCAGGGTCGCTCCTCGGGGTCCGCGAGGTCCTGCGTCCGGTGGATTCCACTGTGCACGGCGTACCTGCTGCCCGCCCACGGCAGCCGGGTCAGCAGACCGATGCCGTACGCCTGGCCGTTGCGGCACAACGTGTCGGCGCCGCTGGGCCGGTCGCCGGCGCTCTGGAAGGCCGACACGACCTCCGCGCCGCCGTGGGCCCGGGCGAACACCGCCGCGAGCGAGGGTACGTCGTCCTGACAGATCTCGTTGAGAGTGACCAGGTCGGGGCGCTCGGCCCGGACCAGCTCGGCGGCCCGGGCCAGCGACCGGCCGGTGTAGCAGCCGGCGCGTCCGCTGTTGCACAGGTTCATCTGCGCCACGATCAGCGTCGTGGGCGCCGGTGACGCGGGCACGGGTCTGGCGGGCAGCCCGGCGACGGCGACCAGGCAGGCGACGGCGAGGGCCCGACGGATCACCCGGTGCGTACCGAGGGGTCTGCCTCGACGGTGGCTGGTGTTGCCGGGCGGATCTGTGGACATGGGGGCTCCGGCCGGGCGGCGACGATCGTCGCCGAGGTGCCCGCGATCCTACTGCCGGTCGTCCCGGCGAAGGAGCCCTATGGTGGACCGATGATCACCTGCGTCGTGCACTACACCATCGACCCCGCGCAGATCGAGACGTTCGAACAGTTCGCCCGCGCGTGGATGCGGCTCGTGGCCCGGCACGGCGGCGTGCACCACGGCTACTTCCTGCCCGCCGAGGGCGCCAGCGACCGGGCCGAGGCGTTGTTCAGCTTCGACAGCCTCGCGGCGTACGAGCGGTACCGCGCACGGTTCGGCCACGACCCGGAGTTCGTCGCGGCCGACGCCATCCGCGACGAGTCGGGTTGTGTGGTGCGCTACGAGCGGACGTTCATGCGCCCGCTCCTGCCCGATGACGACCTGACAGTGGCCCGCTGACACGGGCCGTGCGGGGAGGGTGGACCCCGCACGACCCGTGCCGGTTCAGCGGTGCGGTCGGGGCGCGACGCGCGGCAGGACGTACGGCGGGCCGGCGAAGATCAGATCCGACTTCAGCTCCTGGTACGCCCGCTTGGGCTGGTAGTTCTCGTCGTAGATGGTGGCCAGGCCCTCCGGCGGGTCGTTGAACCAGTCCGGCACCCATGAGTACTTGTCGCTGAAACCCCAGACGGTGTACGACAGGCAGTCGCGTACGGCGAGGCACGCCTTCATCAGCACGCTGAAGTTGGCGGCCGACGCCTGCAACCGGGGGTTGATCTCCTCGGAGTTACCGGCCTGGACGCCCGCGGTCATCTGGCTACGGACGTCGACCTCGGTGAACGCGGTGGCCAGGCCGAGCGCGGAGAAGCGCTTCAGGGCGGCGGTCACCTGGAGGGTGTCGAAGTTGCCGTACTGGGTGCCCAGGTGGCCCTGTGAGCCGACGCCGTCGATCGGTACGCCCTTGGCGCGCAGGCCCTTGGCCATGTCGTAGACGAACTGCGTCTTGTCGTCGGCCGGGTTGCCCGAACCGAACGCCTCGATGTTGTAGTCGTTGTAGAACAGCAGCGCCTTCGGGTCGGCGGCGCGGGCCCAGCGGAACGCGTCGGCGATGTAGTCCGGACCCAGGTTCTGCGCCCAGAAACCCTTGTAGTGCAGCGTCGACGGGGTGTCCCAGGGGTCGCTGACCGCCTCGTTGACGACGTCCCACTGCCAGATCTTGCCCTGGTAGCGGCTCACGACGGCGGTGATGTGCTTGCGCAGCAACTCGCGCAGCTCCTGCTTGCTGATGGTGCCGTCGGCGACGCCGCTGGTGAGCCAGGCGGGCAGTTGGTTGTGCCAGACCAGCACGTGGCCCCGGACGCTCTGGCGGTTGCGCTGGGCGAACTGGATGAGCTGGTCGGCGGCCGTCCAGTCGTAGGTGCCCCGGGTGGGCTCCAGGCTCTCCCACTTCATCGCGTTCTCGGCGGTGACCGAGGAGAACTCCGAGGCGGCGAGCTGGCGGTAGCGCGGGTCGTTGGCGTCGTTGAGGGCTTCCGCGTTGACCGCGGTGCCGATCTTCAGGCCGTGGCGCTGGCCGAGGGCCGCGAGCGTCTGGGTGGTCGGGTCGTACGGCCGGCTCGCGGTGGCCGGAACCGCGTTCAACGCCGCAGCGGTCGCGACGGCGACGACGCCGGCGCTGATCCACCGTCTTGGCTTCATCTGCCTGCCTCTCGATAATGATCGACAAGTGTCGATCTTTGAAGGAAGGGTGCGGCCCGGGAATGAAAGGGCACGGGGAGTGGCTTCGAAGAACCGGAAACTCGTTCGAAACATTATGGGCGTCGATGGGCCCCGTCAACTCTGAAAACTTCCGGAAAACAGTCGGGTGAGCTGCGCGACTGTGGATAGTCATCGGATGAAAGTTTCGCCGCCGCGCCGAGCCGCAGGGCGGCAACGGCAGTGGGGACGGCACCGACCCGGATGGGTCGGCGCCGTCCCCACTCGGCGGGACCGGCGGCGGATCAGGCGTTCAGCCGTGTCTCGATCGCCTCGATGACGCGCGGACGCAGCTCCGCAGCGCGGATGACGGCGTCCACCGAGCCGACCTCGACGGCCCGCTGGATGTTGTGCACCCGGTCGAACTCGGTAGCCACCTCGCCGAGCTTCTCCGCCCGCACCGAGGAGCGCAGCTCGTCGAGCTCGGCCGTCAGCGCGGCGCGCTCGGTGCCGGACGCGGCGGCGACCCGGGCCTCCAGGGCGCGTACCCGCTCGTCGGCGGCCGTACGGGCGTTGACGTCGGCGGAGAACACCACCGCGGCGGCGGGAGCGCCACCGAGCACCGAGGCGAACGAGCCTTCCAACGCGAGCACCGTCATGCTCGGGTTCAGCGCCTTCGAGAACACCACGAACGCGCCGCCGTGGTACCGCGAGATCACGCAGAACACGATCGGACCCTGGAAGTTGACGATCGCCCGGCCGATCTCCGCGCCGTACTCCAGTTGCAGCTTGCGCATCGACTCGGGCGAGCCGTCGAAGCCCGACAGGTTGGCCAGCACGACCAGCGGTCGGTTGCCGCTGGCCGCGTTGATGGCCCGCGCGGCCTTCTTCGACGAGCGGGGGAAGAGCGTGCCCGCCGTGTAGGTGTCCGGGCCGTCGGTGGGCGGGAACCCCCGACGCGGCACCGACCGGGACTCGATGCCGAGCAGGCACACCGGGATGCCGCCCAGGTGGGCGTCCTGCACGACCGCCGTGTCGGCGTCGGCCATGCCCGCCCACCGCTCCAGCACCGGGCGGTCCTGGTCGGCCAGGGCCCGCAGCACCGTCCGGATGTCGAACGGCTTCTTGCGGTCCGGGTTGGCCTCGGCCGAGAAGATCTCGCCGACCGTGCGGAACGGACTGCCCGCCACGTCGTGCGGGAACTCCGAGATGTCCCGGTCCACCGGGTCGGTGCTGGTCGCCCGCCGCGGGGCGTCCTCGCCGGGCGCGACGTACGTGTGCTCGTAGTGGGCCATCAGCACGTCCCGCGCGGCGGTCAGGTTCGGCGCCCAGTACTGCGCCTGCCCGTTCGGGCCCATCACCCGGTCGTACCCGCCGATGCCGAAGTTGTCCTCGGCGGAGACGCCGCCGGAGAAGTCCAACGACTGCTTGCCGGTGAGCACCATCGCCGAATCCGGGGTCATCACCAGGACACCCTTGGTGTGCATGAGCATCGTGGCCTCGGCGTTCCAGTACGGCTGCGCGCCCACGTTGATGCCCGCGACCACGATGTTGATCTCACCGCCGGCCTGGGTGAACTCGACGATGCGCTTGAGCGCCGCCGCCACCCAGTCCATGTTCTCCGTACCCGAGGTCATCGAGATCCTGGCCCCGGCGGACAGTGCCCACCACTCCACCGGCACCCGCATCCGCTCGGCCAGGTCCAGCGCGGCGATCACCCGCCGGCACTCCGGCTCGGACAGCGCGCCCAACGACTTCGTCGGGTCGCCGAGCAGCACGACCCGGGTCACGCCCTGCGGGTGTCGCTCGGTGGGCGCGGTGACGACACCGGCGACGATCGCGGCGCGGTTGCGCCCCCTCGGCCGGTCCACCGGCACCAGCACGTGCGCGTCGTCGAGGTCGTGCTCGACGAACTCACCGAGCCGACCGGTCAGCTCGTACGGGTACACCGTGTTGCGGCTGCTGGCCCGCAGCACCTTGAGCCGGTACTCGTCGAGCGGCTCGACGGGCTCGGCCGGCGGCTCGCCCACGGTCAGCTCCGCGCCGCCCTGGGCGTCGAACGAGATCCGTACGGCGATCTTGGTCAGCTCGCCGGTGCGACGATCGCGCTGACGCGCGATGAACAGGATCTCCTCCAGGCCGGCGCCCACCGTCGTCGGGCGCACCCGCCCGGCGATCATCTCCATCTCCTCGCGGGTCAGCTCGCTCGGCGGCCACACGTAGACGACGATCCGGTTGGTGGTGAAGCGCGTCTTCGACGGCCGGCGCGACTGGGCCCGGCGGATCGAGTCGAGGCAGGCCGCCACCGCGTCCTCGGCGGTGGGCAGCGCCACCAGCCGGCCGTCCTGCTCACGCAGCTCGGTCAGGTCACGCACCTGGGCGAACGCCACCAGGCGCTCGTCGGCCGGGTTCTCCCGCGCCACGCACTGGAAGAGGTAGACCTCCTCGTCCGACGACGGCAGCCGGGTCAGGTCGAACTTGTGCAGCCGCTCCAACTGCATCCGCTGCGCGATGTACGGGTGCAGACCGCGGATCAGCCGGTCCTCGACCATCCCGGCATCCGACGGGCGGAAGGTGAAGTGGTGGTGCATGACCGCCCCGCCGCGACCCGCGACGGTGGCGGTGAGCCGACGGACCTGCGCCGGCAGCGGATGGGCGGCGAGCACGTCGCGCAGCGCGGCGGCCATCGCGTCGAAGTCCTCCGGCTGGTTCTCCCAGCCGAGGTAGATGTCGGCGTCGACGGAGTCCTCCGCGCCGGCCAGCTCGGCGAGCCCGCGCAGCGCGTCGCCCAGCCCGTCGAAGCGTACGGCCGCGGAGACCACGGTGGAGTCCGTCCGCTCGGCGACCACGAAGGAGCAGTCCGCGACCTCGCGGGTCCGCACCCGGTTGAGCGCCTTGTTGCCGTAGTAGCGGCGGGTGAGCACCTCCAGCATGACCGTGTTGTCGAGGTGGTGCCGCACGAGGCGCTGGCCCAGCAGACGGACCAGCGGCTCGGTGCTGCGGACCATCTCGGCAACGCGCTCGGCGCGGTCGGGCGAGTCCGGGTGGGCGTCCAGGTGTCGCAGGTGGGCCCGTACCTGCGCATAGACGCGGGCACGGTTGCGGCGCAGCAGCGGCTGCGCGAACCAGGCGAACACCACGCCCCGGGCCAGGTCGGCGATGGCGGGGAAGCGGACCTGCGTCGCGGCCACCAGCCGCTCCAACGCCAGACCGGCGGGCTCCCGCAGCGACTCGTCCGGCGGCGTCTCGCGCAGCCACTCGCGCAGCAGCGACGCCACGACGGTGGCGTCGACGGACGCGCGCTGCTGGGCCAGGAAGATCCGGAACACGGCGGCTTCCAGGCCGGGGGAGCGCTCCAGGTCGGTCACGCCGTAGTGGCTGAGCGCCTTGGCGAGCTTCGCCTGGAAGGCATCCGGCAGGCCGGCCCGCTCCACGTCGAGGCTCTGCAGGTAGGTGTGCAGGTACTCCCGGTCGCTGCGCGCGTGCGCGCCGCCGTCCTCGCCGGTCGGCCGGTTGCGGCTCAGCTCGGCCAGGTCGGCGAACGCGTCGATGAGGTCCACCTCGGCGGCCAGCGGCCGGTGCCCGTCCTCGGCCGCCAACCGGCGTACGACGAGATAGTCGTCGAGCACCCGACGGTCGTCGTGCGGGTCGACGTCGAAGCCGAGCAGCAGGCCGCGCAGGTCCTCCTGACCGCGCCGGCTGTGCTCGTACGCCGACAGACCGGCGTCGGCGGCGGGCAGGTCCAGCTCGACGGTGGGGCCGCTCGGAGCGGCCACGGTGTCGGCGGCCTCGTCGGCGACCGGCTCCAGCCGCAGCAGCGGCGCACCGGCCTCCACCTGGCTGCCCACCGAGACGGCGCACTCCTTGAGCCGGGCCCGGAACGGCGCGCGCAGCACCGTCTCCATCTTCATGGCCTCCAGCACCAGCACCGGCGCGCCCGCCTCGACCTCGGCGCCCACCTCCAGCGGGGTGGCGACGACGAGCGCCGGCATGGGGGAGCGCAGGACGCCACCCTCGTCGCGGCTGACCCGGTGCGTCACGCCGTCCACCTCGACGAGGTGGGTCGGGCCGTGGGTGCCCGTCAGCAGGCGGTAGCGGATGCCGTTGACGGCGATCTGACCGGTGTGCCGGTCGAAGCGGTCCAGCTCGACGTCGGCCGTGCGGACGTCGCCGCCCACCTCGATGCCCACGCGGAACCGGTGCGCCCCGATCCGGGCCACGCGCAGCCGGTAGGTGACGCCCCGCAGCTTGAGGTCCAACGGTCGGCCGCTGGCGTGCTGCACCTGCGGACGTCCACCGGCGGCGGTCGACAGCAGCCGCTGCCGCTCGGCGCGCTCCTCTTCCTCGTACGACTCGATCGCGGCGGCGGCCAGGGCGACCGCGGAGTGCCGGTGCGTGACGAGTCGGCCCTCGCCCCGGACCCGGTCGATCCAGCCGGTGTCGGCGCTGGCGTCGATGACCTCCGGCTGGTCGAGCAGGTCGAGCACGAAGCTCTTGTTCGTCGCGCCACCGTCGATGATCACGGTGGTGTCGGCCATCGCCCGCCGCAGCTTGCCCAGCGCCTCGTCCCGGTTCCGTCCGTACGCGATGATCTTCGCGATCATCGAGTCGAAGTCGGCCGGAATGGTGTCGCCCTCGCTGACGCCGGTGTCCACCCGGATGCCCGGCCCGGCGGGCAGATCGAGCCGCGCGATCCGCCCCGGCGACGGCGCGAAGTCGCGGTCGGGGTCCTCGGCGTTGAGCCGGGCCTCGATGGCGTGCCCGCGCTCGACCGGCGGGTCACCCACGAGCCGGCCGCCCGACGCGACGTGCAGCTGCGCCTTGACCAGATCGAATCCGGTGGTCAGCTCGGTGATCGGGTGCTCGACCTGCAGGCGGGTGTTGACCTCCAGGAACGCGAACAGCCGGTCGCCGGGGTGGTAGAGGAACTCGACGGTCGCCGCGCCCCGGTAGCCGACCGCCACGGCGAGCCGCTCCGCCGACGTCTTCAGCTCGGCGGCCTGCGCCTTGTCGAGCACCGGCGAGGCCGACTCCTCGATGACCTTCTGGTTGCGCCGCTGCACCGAGCAGTCCCGCACGCCCAGCGCCCACGCGGTGCCCTGACCGTCGGCGATCACCTGGACCTCGACGTGCCGGGCGCCGGTGACCAGGCGCTCCAGGAACACGATGCCGCTGCCGAACGCCCGCGCCGCCTCCTGGCTGGTGCGCTCGTACGCGTCGGCGAGTTCGGCGTCGCTGGTGACCACGCGGATGCCGCGCCCACCGCCGCCGGCGGTCGCCTTGAGCATCAGCGGGTAGCCGATCTCGGCCGCTGCCGCCGTCGCGGCCTCCAGGGTCTCGACGGCGCCGCGACTCCACGGCGCGACCGGTACGCCGACCTCCTCGGCGATCAGCTTCGCGCCGATCTTGTCGCCGAGCTGGCGCATGGCCTCCGGACTCGGTCCGACGAAGGTGACCCCGATCTTCTCGCACAGCTCCGCGAAGGCGGGATCCTCGGCGACGAAGCCCCAGCCGACCCACGCGGCGTCGGCGCCGGTCTCGGTCAGGGCGCGCTCGAGCGTCGCGAGGTTCAGGTACGGGCGGGCCGACGCGGGCCCGAGGTCGTAGGCGATGTCGGCCTCGCGCACGAAGGTGGCCGTGCGGTCGACGTCGGTGTGGAGGGCGACCGTCTCGATCCGGCTGCCCGTCTCCGCAGCCAGCTCCCGGACCGCGTGGATGAGCCGCATGGCGGCCTCACCACGGTTGACGATGGCGACGCGGTTGAACACCCGACTGACCCCTTTGGTAGACCATCTGTACGTGCCGAGACGTGACGGCTCCCGGCAGTGATCACTTTTCCGGCTCGGAGCGGACGGCGCCATGGTGCAACGGCCGAACCAACCGCCGCTGATTTGTAGAGACCCCACAAAACTTTTTGGCTGTCAGCCGCCGGGTGCCGGATAGATGTCCCCTCTTCGCGATGAACGCCCTGACATCACCTTTCGGCTTCTTCACCCCATTGCGCCCGCCCTGGGTGCTGCCCGCACCCTCACCCGACCGGCCACTCGGCGGACCGACCGACCGGGCGCCCGGGACCGAAAACGGCCCGCGCCCTATCACGGGCGCGGGCCGGGCGAACCACCTTCGTCCTACTTGGACGGCTCGGGCAGCTTGCAGTCGATCTTGGGGTTGGCCCCGATGTAGTTCAACGGTCCGGCCACGATCGTGACCAGGATCGTGCCCGCCTCGGCGCAGTTGGTGTCGTCGCCGCTGTAGTAGCCCCGCTGGCCGGCGGCGACCGCGCCGATCACCAGCCAGATAACGACGATGACTCCGAGTATCGAGGTGCCGCGCATCGCTGCCTCCTGAAGGAATGTGGTGGAGCTGAGGTGCACGCGTTGTACCCAATCGGGTCGCGCCGCTAACGGTGGACGCGTCGCACCCCCGCCGCATCGTCCGTCCGGCCGATGCCGGCATCGGCCGCCCGCACGAGGTCTCCCCGCGCGGCTATCGGATCGCCGACCGACCCGGCCGCCGCGCGGGGCATCGGACGTAGAACTGCCTCACGGCCCGCCGAGGAGGACCCATGGACGTCCCGACACCATCGCTCTACGTCGACCGCCCCGACGACGTCGCGGTCGCCGCCCGCGCGCTCGCCCGAGGCGCGGTCGTCGCGGTGGCGTTCGCCAACGTCTACGCCCTCGTCGCCCGCCCGGACCCGGCCACCGTCCGCCGGGTGAACCTGGCCAAGGGCCGGGCCGTCGACCAGGTCGGCAGCATCACCACCGCGATCGGACGTATCCCGGGGATGTTCGACTGGTCCCGCATCTCGCCCCGGTTGCCGGTCGGCCGGGTACGGGCCCTGATGGACGCCCTCTACGGTGCCGGACCGTTCGGCTTCCGGGGTCCGGCCGCCGAGCGGCTGCCCGACCACCTCACCCAGGTCGACTGCGGACTGCGGACCGCCCAGGTCATCGCTCCCGGCCTCACCTGCCCGTCCAACATGTTCTTCGAGCGGGCGCTCGCCGAGGCCGGCACCGACCACCTCTACATCACGTCGGCGAACCGGTCCCGGCACCACACCGGCGCCGCCGACGAGCCGGCCCACTGGAAGGCCGGCGCGCTCGCCGCCGACTTCGCCCACCTGCGCGACCTGGTGGTGCTCGCCCACCCGGACGAGGCGGTGGCCCGCGCCGTCTACCCGGGCTACCTCACCACCTCGGTGACCCTGCTCTCCTTCCACGCGCCGGTCGGCGAGTTGGAGGAGCCGCCGGTGCTGACCGTGGACCGGCACGGTTCGCTGCACGTCGACGACGTACGCCGGGCGGCCGTTCCACTGGGTCTCCAGGTGCGCCTCGGCAACACCGCCGGGCAGCGGCTACAGGCCCGGGGGTACGCGGGCGCGCTGGTGTGACCACCCGCCGGCCGGCGGCCGGTTCAGTGCGGCGGCGCGGGGGACTCCGGCGGCTTGCCACGGCTGCGGCGGTGGTCCGCGTAGGCGACCCCGGCCAGCACCAGCATCGCGCCGAACGAGGCGGCCAGCGGTGGCAGGTACATCACCACGGGCGCGATCGTCAGCAACGCGAGGAGCCCACCGGGGCGGGACGGCGACACCCGACTGAACACCTCGTACTCGAACGAGGACCGGCCGACCAGGAACAGCGCCGGGCCGCCGAGGATCACCGCCACCCAGGCCGGCGGCGTACGTCCCGGGTGGTCGTGCAGCACCAGGTCGAACCCGGAGGCCGTGGTCACCACCCCGGCGATCATCAGCAGGTGGGTGTACGGGGCGGTGAACAGGAACTTGGCCGGCGCGCCGGAGATCTTGATGGCCGCCGGCAACAGCTGGCCGGACTTGTGGACGTAGATCCGCCAGAGCAGCAGGGTGGTCCCGAACGCCACCGCGAACGAGGCGATGTTCTGGGCCTCGGTGTGCGCCAGGTTGAACATGGTGCCGATGGTCAGGATGGCGTCGCCGAGCGCGATGATGAAGAACTGCTGGTACCGCTCGGACAGGTGCTCGGCCGTGACGTTGCGCTGCGGCTCCGGCACCACCCCCAGGCCCGGCACCGGGTACGCGAGCCGGAAGCCGGTGTAGTCGATGGCCAGCGCGATGGCCCAGCACGCCATCCGGGCGTCACCGGCGACGAACGCGCCGATGATCCAGGGGATCGCCGACACGACGAACCAGGTGAAGATGCGCAACGCCCGGCGTTGGGTCTGTGGTTGGCGGCGCACGGCCGGCATCAGGAACAGACCGCGCCCCAGGTGGATGGCCACGTACGTGCCGGCGAAGACGATGCCGCGCGCGTTGAACGCCTCCGGGATCGCGGTGGTCATCAGCAGCGCGCCGAACATGACCGAGGCGATCAGCAGCTTGATCTCGGTCCGTTCCGGGTCGTACAGGTCGGTGACGAGGGTGGTGATCGCCCACGTCCACCAGACGGCGGCCAGCAGGATCAACGCCTGTCCGGCGCGGTGCCAGTCGAGCTGGTCGACCATGCCGCGCGAGATGAGCGCGAGCGCGACCACGAACACCAGGTCGAAGAAGAGTTCGAGCAGAGTCACTCGGCGGGGGGAATCCGGGTCGCGTACCGGTGGTCGCGTCCTGCCCGGCCCGGGCTCCGGCGCGGAGAACTGCACGCTCGCTCCTGCGGTGCCGGTCGACTCGGCGGACCGTCCGGCCCACCTCGACCGACGCTAGCCAGCGGCCCACCCCGTCACCTCGGGATTCGTCCCACCGTCCCCCGACCGGGCGTCGGTCGACCCGCGTCCCGACCTCCGGACACTCGGAACGAGCGAACCCCCGGACGTCCGCGCGGACGTCCGGGGGTTCACGGTGGTACGTCAGCCCTGGTCGCCGCCGGGCAGGACGGCGCTCGCCGCGTCACCGGCGCCGGCCAGCACCCGAGCCTGCTGGGGCCAGGTGGCCAGCGCGGGCGCGGCGCGCAGGCCGGCGGTCCGGATCAGGTCGCGCAGCGCCGGCTCGTCCAGCTCGCCGAGCTGGCGGTAGGTGCGCACTCCGGCCGCCTGCAACGCGGCCGCCATCTTCGGACCCACACCCTGGATCCGACGGAAGTCGTCCGCCGGGCCCGTCGGGTCGGTGTCCGCCGTGGCCGCCGGGATCGGCGCGGCGTCGGCCGCGCGGACCGGCGGCGTGGCCCGCGCCGGCTCGGCCTCGTCGACGTCCGCCGTCGGCAGGCCGGCCGCGACCGCCGGGGTCGTGTCGGCCGGCGTCGTCCCGGTGTACGCGCTCTCGGCGGAAACGGCGTCGGCCTGCTCGTCCGGCGCGGCCGGGACGGTCTCGGCCGGTGTGGCGTCACTGGCGGTCGGCGTGGCGTCGACCGGCTCGACCGGCGTGGTGTCGACCGGCGTGGTGTCGACCGGCTCTGCCGGCGTGGTGTCGATCGGCTCGACCGGCGTGGTGTCGACCGGCTCTGCGGCGGTGGGCTCGTCCGACGGAGTGTCGGTGCGGTCGTCCAGCGGCTGGCGCGGGGCGATCACCGTCGCCGGGGCGGGCTGCTCGTCGACCGTGCCCGGCTCGTCGACCGCGTCGGTCCGGTCGTCGGCCGGAACGGCCGGCGGGGCTTCGGTGAGGGCCATGTCGCCGGGGTCGACGGCGTCCGGCGCGGAATCGTCCGACGTGGTGACGGCGGCCGGCGCGCTGACGGTGTCGACCGGGGTCGGCTCGTCCGCGACCGCCGCGGGCGGGGAGTCGATGCTCGCCGCCGGCCGGGCCTCGTCGGTCGTGGCCGGTGGCTCCGGGCTGGTGACCACGGCCAGGCCGGCGACGGGATCACCGTCCACAATGGGCCGTGCGGTGGCCCCCGCGCCCTGCCGGCCGCGCAGCAACCATCCGGCGGCCAGGCCCAGCAACACCGCCACGACCACTATCAGCGAGTGTCCGATAGACCACTCCACGGCGAACCTCCTTCTCACCTCGTCGAGAAAGTCACGAGAAAAACTCGCCGCAGCTTCGCACACGCGATCGGACGACGACAGACAGGACCGGTCGTACGGCCCGCGTCGACGTCCACCACCTCGCGGGGTGCCGGACGGGTGACGCAGCGTCGCGCCCACCAGCGCCGACGTCGCGGCCGGCACGAGGCGACCCGGGTACGACGCTCGCACGTCGTACCCGGGTCGGTGGGTGCCGCGGTCAGTCCTCGTCGCCCTCGTAGGTGTGGAAGTCGTCGACGAAACGGCGTCGCAGAGGCGGCACCCGACTGGTCACTCCGAAGTAGCCGCGCGCGCCGAGCAGGGCGAGACGGCCCACCACCGGGCGGTACATCCGGTCCTCGCCGTTGGTGCCGCTGCGGTTCAGCGATTCGGCGACCCGGGCGAAGCCGTACGGCACCATGGTGGCTTCGTAGTCCGCCACGGCCTGCACGAGCGTCTTGTCCCCGGCGGCGGCGCCGGTGAGCTGCTGGCACAGCAGGCGGGCGTCGCGTAGCGCGGTGTTCGCCCCCACCCCGCGCCCCGGGGTCATCGTGTGGATGGCGTCCCCGAGCAGGGTGACGGTGCTGCTCTTCCAGGGTGGCGTCGGCTCGGACGTGCTCACCCTGATCGGCAGGACACTGCCCGGATCGCTGATCCGCAACAGTTCCCGCAGGTCCGGGTGCCAGTTCGGGGTCAGGTCCAGCGCGACCCGCTTCAGGTCCTCGCCCCGGCGTTCCAGGACGTCGGACGGGAACCGACGGGCGGTGCTCCAGATGATGAGGTTGATGTAGTCGGCGCTGGTGTGCTCGGACAGGCCGGACCAGGCCCGCAGCAGGGCCGCGTCGTCGTCGCCGACGCCGGGCTTGATCGTCCGGTTCGCGTCCCACTTGAACTCCATCACGTGCAGCACGCCCATCGTGCCGCCGGCGCCGAAGATCAGCGAGATGCCCTTGGCGACGCGCTCGGGTACGAGACCGCGGGTCTGCGCGGTCAGCGGGATGCGGGTGGCGATGTTGATCGTCCCGGCGTCCCGGATGACCGCGTGCGGCAGGTACTGGCGGCGTACCGCCGAGTGCGTGCCGTCCGCCGCCACCAGCAGGTCGCCGGTGGCGGTGGTCCCGTCGGCGAAGTGGGCGGTGACCGTGCCGTCGTCGTGCTGCTCGTACCGGACGAAGGTCTTGTCGAAGTGCACCACGTCGGCCAGGCCGGTCAACAGCACCTGGCGCAGGACCATCCGGGCCACCGAGTGTTCCGTCCGTACGGGATCGACGGTCGGGCGCAGCTCGAACGACGCGGTCTCGCGCAGCCCCTGCGTGACGACGTTGAAGTAGCTCGGCGGCCGCGCGCAGGTAGCCAGGAACGTGGCGAACAGTTGGGGTGGCAGGCAGTCGCGCAGTGCCCGGCTGCCGGTGGGACCGATGCCCACGCGGTATCCGAGCAGCCCTTCTCCGCTGTGTCGGTGCCGCTCGTAGACGGCGACGCTGATGCCGGCGCGGCGCAGCCCGTGCGCCAGGCACAGGCCGCCGGTGCCGGCGCCGATGACCAGGACGTGCGGTCCGGTGGTGGACATGTCAGCCGGCCGGGTGGGGCGCCGCCACGTCGGCCGCGTCCCAGCGGTAGAAGCACTCGGCGATGGCGTCCTTCGGGGAGCGCCAGGTCGACAGGTACGGCGAGGTGTGCGCGGCGAGCCTTTCGTTGACCTGCTGGAACAGCGGATGGTTACGGGCGGCGGCGAGGGCACCCGGATTGACGTCCGAGGTCTCGATGAGGTGCACGAACACGTCGTGCAGGCCGTACAGGGACCGGTGCGTGACGCCGGTGAGGCCGGGCAGTTCGGTGGCGTCGGACTCGGCGAAGATCTGGGCGACCCGCCCCTCCGCGCCCGGGATGATCCGGCTGACGATCAGTAGACGACTCATGGGACCCCTTCCGCCGGTGGCCGATCCCGACCCGCAGGCCGGTGGTCACGTGCTCGATGCGGTCACCGTGCCGCAGGCCGTGTCACGTCACCGTCACGTGCGCCGACCGGCCGGTGACGGTCGTATGGCGGTGTCCCGGCCGACGGCGGGGCGGGTGGCCGCCCGGATCGGGGCGAGCGTGTCGTCGAGCAGGGCGCTCATCGCCGGGCTGGGTTCGAGGCGCAGCTCGCGGCGCAGCAGGTCCCGGTAGACGTAGAAGGCGTGCACGGCTTCGAAGGCGTTGCCCTCGGCGAGGTGGATGCGGACCACCAGCCGGTGCGGTGTCTCGCGCAGCGGTTCGGCGGCCATCGCCTCCAACGCGGCCTCCAACGCCTCGCCGTGCCGCCCCGCGGCGAGGTGCTGGGCGGACACCTGCTCCAGCATGTGCAGACGCAGTTGCCGCAGCCGTTCCCGGTCCAGCAACACCCAGTCGTCGTACCAGCCGGGCAGCAGGTCGTGCCGGCCGGCGACGAGCGCCCCGGCGGTGGTCCGCGGGTCGTCGCCGTTGCGGACACGCTCGGCCGTCCCGACGAGGTCGTCCACGTCGAGACGGACGGCCGGGGACAGCCGGACGGTGTCGCCGGCCACCACCATCGGGCAGCACGGGTCCTGCCGCAGCCGCCACAGCGCGGTCCGCAGCGACGACAGCGCCCGCTCCTCCGACACGTCGGGCCAGAGCAGCCCGGCGAGCTGGCTGCGGGTGGCGCCGGGGCGCAGCCCGATCAGGGCGATCACCCGTTGCAGTCCGCGCGGCACCACGATGTGCGCGGTGGCGTGCAGGAGGCGGAAGCCACCGAGCAGGTGCAGCGAGAGGTCGCCCTCGCCGGGACCTTCGGCGGTCGGCACGGACGGATCAGCGGCCACGGCGGCACCCCCTGTGGAACGCTCGTCCCGACTGTCTGCTGTGTCCCGGATCGGCTGCCCGCGTCGCCACCGTCGGCTCCGTCGATGGAATCCGACCACGGCTGTCCAGGCGCGGCGCCACCCGCCGGGGCCGCCGGGCTGACCACCGTGAAGATTATCAATTACGGTCACGTTGAGTCAACGCCCGCGTTGGCCCTATCTCGCCCATGAAATCGCTTCTGAACTGCAAAAACGTCGATCCTTCGAGCCGTGCCGCACAAGGGACGCATAGCTCATGCACAGGTTGCGTCAACGCAGCGTCACCGTTGGGCGTCGCCGGTCGATCCGTCGCGGTGACGCCGCCGTGACGACGACTGCCGCATCGTGGCGGCAGTCGTCCAGCGCGTCCGAGCCTCATTCGGCCGACCCGGACGCTGTGGGGGGAGGCCCAGCCATGGACCGATCGCTGATCATCGCGAAGGTCGTACCGACCGCGCAGGCGCAGGTCGCCGAAATCTTCGCCGAGTCGGACGCGACCGAGCTGCCGCGCCTGGTCGGCGTCCGGCACCGCGCGCTGTACCGGCTGCACGACCTCTACGTGCACCTGCTCGAGACCGAGCAGCCGGCGCAGCCCGCAGTGGAGGCCGCCCGGGGCCACCCCGAGTTCATCCGGGTCAGCGACCGGCTCCGGCCGTACGTCTCGCCGTACCTGCCGACCTGGCGCTCCCCCCGCGACGCGATGGCGCGCTGCTTCTACCGGTTCGACGCCCCGGACGCCGGAGGGCGCTCGTGACCGCCGCCGCGGGGCAGGAGGAGCAACTCTGGTCCCGGTGCGCCGGCTGCGCGAGCCTGCTCTACCGCAAGCGGCTGCGTCGCAACCTGGACGTCTGCCCGGAGTGCGGGGAGCACTCGCGACTCGGCGCGCCGGAGCGGCTGCGGCAACTCGTCGACCCGGGCTCGCTGCGCCTGCTGCCCGACCGGATACCCGAGGCGGACCCGCTGAACTTCGTCGACGTGCTCCCGTACCCGCACCGGCTCACCGCCGCGCGGGCCGCCACCGGCCTGCCCGAGGCTGTCCTCTGCGGCACCGCCACCATCGGCGGGCACCCGGCCGCCCTGGCGGTGATGGACTTCCGCTTTCTCGGCGGCAGCCTCGGCGCCGCGGTGGGCGAGCTGATCACCCGCACCGCCGAACGGGCGCTCGACGACCGGGTGCCGCTCATCCTGGTCACCGCGTCCGGCGGCGCACGGATGCAGGAGGGCGCCCTGTCGCTGATGCAGATGGCCACGGTCAGCCAGGCGATCGCCGCCCTGCGCGAGGCGGGCCTGCTCACCGTCAGCGTGCTCACCGACCCGACCTACGGCGGTGTGGCGGCGTCCTTCGCCACCAACACCGACCTGGTGCTCGCCGAGAGCGGCGCCCGGATGGGCTTCGCCGGTCCGCGGGTGATCCGTCAGATCACCGGTCGGGCCCTGCCGGAGGGGTTCCAGACCGCCGACTTCCTCCTGCGGCACGGGCAGGTCGACATGGTGGTGCAGCGCCGGTCGCTACGCGGTCGGCTGGCGGCGCTGCTGGCCGCGGCCCGCACCGGCCGTCCGGCGCGGGCGTCCGTACCCCGTCAGGAGCCGGCGCGACACCACGAGCGTCTGGCGGACGCGGTCCCGCCGGCGGTGGCCGACGGGCAGCGACCGCCCACGGCGGCGGCCGACGACGGCACGCAGCCGGCGGTACGTGACGCGTGGGACACCGTGCGCACGGCCCGCCATCCCGGCCGACCCACCACCATGGACTACCTGGACTCGGTCTTCGACGGGTTCGTCGAGTTGCACGGCGACCGGCTCGGCGGGGACTGCCCGGCCATCGTGGGCGGGATCGCCCGGCTGGCCGGGCGGCACGTGATGGTGATCGGCCACCAGAAGGGGCACACCACCGCCGACCTGGTCGCCCGCAACTTCGGCATGGCCAGCCCGGCCGGGCACCGCAAGGCGTTGCGGCTGATGCGTCTCGCCGCGCGACTCGGCCTGCCGGTGGTCACCCTCGTCGACACGCCCGGCGCGGACCCGGGGATCAGCGCCGAGGAGCAGGGGCAGGCGGCGGCGATCGCGGAGAACATCCTCACCCTCACCGTGCTGCCGACGCCCGTCGTCACGGTGATCACCGGCGAGGGCGGCAGCGGCGGCGCGCTGGCCCTCGGCGTCGCCGACCGGGTGCTGATGCTCCAACACGCCGTCTACTCGGTGATCAGCCCGGAGGGCTGCGCCGCCATCCTCTGGCCGGACCGCTCCGCCGCCCCGCAGGCGGCCCGCGCGCTGCGGCTGACCGCGCCCGACCTGTGTCGCCTCGGCGTCGTCGACGAGATCGTCCCCGAGCCGGCGACGGCGGCCCACGACGACCCGGCCGAGACCGCCCGGCGGCTGCGCGCCGCCCTGCTGGCCAATCTGGTGCCGCTGCTGGACGTGCCGCCCGCGATGCTGGTCCGCCTGCGACGGCAGCGCTTCCGTCGGTTCGGCGGCACCCGCGCCGGCACCCAGGCGGGTGCCCGATGACGGCCGGCGCGACGATGTCCACCGCCGACGGCCCGAACGGCCGGGCGGACGTCGACGGGCGCCTCCCGGCGGACGGGCTCGACGCGGACGGCGAGGAGGTGCTGGCCGGGCTACGCCGACAGGCCCAGCACCTGCTCGCCGAGCTGGCCGGGCCGGTACGTCGGATCCGGCTGCGCAGCGGGGCGACCGTGCTCGAGATCGAGTGGCATCCGGACGAGCCGGCCGGCGGCTCGGTCGTACCTCCGGCTCTGCCGGCGACGGCCGCCACGCCGCCGCCGAGCGCGGCCGCGCCCGGTTCGCCGGCCGCGCTGATCCGCCCCCGGTTCCTGGCCGCGCCGCGATCCGGGCGCCGATCGTCGGCACGTTCTACCGCGCGCCGGAGCCGGGCGCGCGGCCGTTCGTCGCGGTCGGCGACCTGGTCCGCCCCGGTCAGCCGGTGGCGATCGTCGAGGCCATGAAGTTGATGAACGAGGTGAGCGCCGACCGGGCCGGCCGGGTGGTCGCGATCCTCGTCGAGGACGGTCAGCCGGTGGAGTACGACCAGCCACTGGTCGAGCTGGATCCGGCCTGACGGCGGGGATGGCCATGTTCGAGACCGTCCTGATCGCCAACCGGGGCGAGATCGCCCTGCGGGTGCTGCGGGCCTGCCGGGAACTCGGCGTCCGTACCGCGGTGGTCTACTCCGCCGCCGACGCGGACTCCGCGGCCGTCCGCCTCGCCGACCAGGCCGTCCGGATCGGACCGGCGTCCAGTCGGCGCAGCTATCTCAACGCCGCCGCGATCGTGGAGGCTGCCCGCCAGGTCGGCGCGCAGGCCGTCCACCCCGGGTACGGGTTCCTCTCCGAGGACGCCGACTTCGCCGAGATCTGCGCGGACAACGGCCTGACGTTCATCGGCCCACCGCCGGCGGTGATGGCGGCGCTGGCCGACAAGTCCTCGGCCCGGGCCCTGATGAGTGGGGCCGGACTGCCGCTGCCGGCGGGCAGCGTCGCGCCGGTGGCCACCGCCGCGGCGGCGGCCGAGGTCGCCGACGCCGTCGGCTACCCGGTGATCGTCAAGGCCGCCGCCGGGGGCGGCGGCCGGGGATGACCGTGGTGCGCCGTCCGGCCGAGCTGGCCCGGGCGTACGCGCGGACGCGGGCCGCCGCGCAGGCCGCCTTCGGCGACGACCGGGTGTACGTCGAGCGTTACCTCACCGAGGCCCGGCACGTCGAGGTGCAGGTGCTCTGCGACGCCCACGGCAACGGCGTGCACCTGGGCACCCGGGACTGCTCGGTGCAGCGCCGGCACCAGAAACTCGTCGAGGAGGCCCCCGCACCCGCGTTGTCCGCCGCGACGCTCGACTCCATCGCCGAGACCGCGCTGCGGGGCGCGCTGGAGGTGGGCTTCGTCGGCGCCGGCACGCTGGAGTTCCTGGTCGACGCCGAGGAACGCTTCCACTTCCTGGAGATCAACTGTCGGATCCAGGTGGAGCACCCGGTCACCGAGATGGTCACCGGGATCGACCTGGTGCACGAGCAGCTGCACATCGCGGCCGGCGTGCCGCTGCGGTGGCGGCAGGAGGAGATACAACTGCGCGGCGTCTCCGTGGAGTGCCGCGTGAACACCGAGGACCCGTCACGCGGCTTCGCCCCCACCCCCGGACGGCTCGAGCGGTTCACCCCGCCGGGCGGCCCGTTCACCCGGGTGGACACCCACGCCCGCGCCGGCTACCTGGTCGGCCCCTGGTACGACTCCCTGCTGGCCAAGGTCGTGGTCTGGGCGCCCGACCGGGAGTCGGCGCTCAACCGGCTGGAACGCGCCCTGTACGAGTTCGACATCGCCGGTCCGGGTGTGCACACCACCATCCCGTTCGTCCGGCGGGTGCTCGACGACGCCGGGTTCCGCAAGGGCCGCTACACCACCGGCCTCGTCGACCGCCTGCTCGCCGCGCCCGCGTCGCGGCCGGCGGCCACCCCCACACCCCGCGCCGCGCCCGCCGCGGAGCCCGACGTAACCCACAGGAGGACCCGATGACCGTCACTCATGGTCGCCCGATGACCGCCGAGATCACCGACATCCTGGTGGCGCACTGCGGCCTGGACGCCGAGGCCGCGGCCCGCACGCCCGCCGCGTCGCTGGAGGAACTCGGCATGGACTCGCTCGCCCTGCTGGAACTCTCGGCGGTCGTCGCCGACCGGTGGCAGGTGAGCATCCCCGAGGAGGCCGGGCAACTGAGCATCGCGGCGGTGGCCGACCTGGTCGCCCGCCGTAGCGACCCGCCCGGGCACACCGAGAACACCGTGGTCATCGACGCGCCGCTCGCGCTGGTCTGGGACGTCACCAACGACGTGGCGAACTGGACCGAGCTGTTCACCGAGTACGCCGTGGTGGAGATCCTGCACCGCGACGGGCTCACCGTACGGTTCCGGCTCACCATGTACCCGGACGAGAACGGGGTGGCGTGGAGCTGGGTCAGCGAGCGTACGGCCGACCCGGTGAGCCGTCAGGTACGGGCGCACCGGGTGGAGACCGGGCCGTTCGAGTACATGCGGATCCACTGGCGCTACGCCGAGGAGACCGGCGGCACCCGGATGACCTGGACGCAGGACTTCGCCATGAAGCCGACCGCGCCCGTCGACAACGCCGCCATGACCGAGCGGATCAACACCAACAGCGTCATCCAACTCGCGGTGATCAAGGATCGGGTGGAGCGGATCGCCCGGGACCGTGCCGGCCAGAGCGGCCCGCTCGGCGGCTCGGTTCCGGCGCAGGCCGGACCCGTCGACGGCGACGCCTCGGCGCAGGTCGGTTCCGCCTCGGCGCAGGCCGGTTCCGCCGCGGGGGAGGCCGGCGATGAGTGATCTGGGCACCCGTCTCATAGCGGTGTCGGACGTGACGGCGGACCGGCGACGCGGCGGTGAGTTGCGGGTGCTGTTGGGCCCCCGCACCGTCGGCAGCACCTCCGGCTTCCTCGGGGTGGCGACCCTCGCGCCCGGCGAGCGGATCGCCGAGCACTACCACCCCTACAGCGAGGAGTTCCTGTACGTGGCTCGCGGCACGATCACCGTGGACCTGGACGACCAGCCCACGCAGGTGGCCACCGGCGAGGCGCTGTTCGTACCGGTCAACGTGCGGCACCGGCTGCGCAACACCGGCACCGAGCCGGCCGAGGTGGTCTTCCACCTGGGCCCGCTGGCCCCGCGCCCGGAGCTGGGGCACGTCGACACCGAACTCGTCGAACAGGGGGTGGGTCGTGAGCGCGAGGAGTGAGCCGGGTTTGCGAGCCCCGCAGTCGCGAACAGAGGTGGCGCGGTGACCGGGCGGCGCACGGTGGTGACCGGGGTGGGCGTCGTCGCCCCCGGCGGCGCCAGCCGGGACCGGTTCTGGAAGACCATCACCGAGGGGCGTACGGCCACGCGGCGGATCAGCTTCTTCGACCCGTCGCCGTTCCGCTCGCAGATCGCCGCCGAGTGTGACTTCGACCCGGTCGCCGCCGGGCTCACCGACGCCGAGCGGCGTCGCGCCGACCGCTACGTGCAGTTCGCGCTGGCCTGCTCCACCGAGGCCATCGCCGACGCCGGCCTGGTGCTCGACGACGCCGAGCGGGACCGCGCCGGGGTGGTGCTCGGCACCGCCGTGGGCGGCACGATGGCCCTGGAAGAGGAGTACGTCCGGGTCAGCGAGCACGGTCGGCGGTGGCTGGTCGACGCGGCGCTCGGCGGCCCGTACCTGTACCAGGCGCTGGTGCCCAGCAGCCTGGCCGCCGACGTGGCCTGCCGGCACGGCCTGCACGGCCCCGCGCAGGTCGTCTCCACCGGCTGCACGTCCGGTATCGACGCCATCGGCTACGCCCACCAGATGATCGTGGACGGCGAGGCGGACATCGTGCTGGCCGGCGCGGCCGACTCGCCGATCTCACCGGTCACCGTCGCCTCGTTCGACGCGATCAAGGCGACCAGTCCCGACAACGACGACCCGGCGCACGCCTCCCGCCCGTTCGACGCCGACCGGCACGGATTCGTGCTGGCCGAGGGCGCGGCCGTGCTGGTGCTCGAGGAGGCCGAGCACGCCCGACGGCGGGGCGCCCACGTCTACTGCGAGGTCGCCGGCTACGCCAGCCGCAGCAACGGATTCCACATGACCGGGCTGCGCCCCGACGGGCTGGAGATGGGCCTCGCCGTCAGCGACGCGCTGCGACAGGGCCGGATCAACCCCGAACAGGTCTCCTACATCAGCGCGCACGGCTCGGGCACCCGGCAGAACGACCGGCACGAGACGGCCGCGTTCAAGCGGGCGCTGGGCGAGGCCGCGTACCGGGTGCCGATCAGCTCCATCAAGTCGATGGTCGGGCACTCGCTCGGGGCGATCGGGTCGATCGAGATGGCCGCCTGCGCTCTCGCGATCGAGTTCGGGGTGGTGCCGCCGACGGCCAACTGGAGCACCCGCGACCCCGAGTGCGACCTGGACTACGTACCCAACGAGGCGCGGGAGGTGCCGGTGAACGTGGCGCTGTCGGTGGGCAGCGGGTTCGGTGGCTTCCAGTCGGCGATGGTGTTCCGCCGACTTCCGGCGGCGGCGTGAGCACCGCCCGGGCGGTCGTCACCGGCATCGGTGTGGTCGCGCCCAGCGGCGTCGGCGCGGACGCGCACTGGCGTACCGTCCTGGCCGGCACCCGGCGCACCGGGCCGATCACGCTCTTCGACCCGGCCGGCTACCCCACCCGCCTGGGCGGCGAGGTGCCCGACTTCGCGGCCGAGTCCTACGCCGAGAGCCGGCAACTGGTGCAGACCGACCGATGGACACACCTCGGCTTCGCCGCCACCCGCCTCGCGCTGGCCGACGCCGGGCTGCCCGAGCGGGCGCCCGACCCGTACGGCTACGCGGTGGCCCTGGCCAGCTCCTCCGGGGGCAACCTGTTCGGGCAGCGGGAACTGCAACGGCTCTGGGGTGGGCCGTCGCGCACCGTCGGCGCGTACCAGTCGATCGCCTGGTTCTACGCGGCGAGCGTCGGACAGCTCTCCATCCACCACCAGTTCAAGGGGCCGAGCGGGGTGCTGGTCGCGGAGGCGGCCGGCGGGCTGGACAGCCTCGCGCACGCCGCCCGCGCGGTGCGCCGGGGGACGCCCGTGGTGATCGCCGGGGCGACCGAGTGTCCACTGAGCCCGTACGCCCTGGCCTGCCAGTTGCGCTCCGGGCTGCTCAGCGACGTCGCCGACCCGGAGCGGGCGTACCGGCCGTTCGACGCGACGGCCAGCGGCTACCTCCCGGCCGAGGGCGGCGCGGTCTTCGTGGTGGAGGAGTTGGGACACGCGCTGGCCCGGGGCGCCCGGATCTACGGCGAGGTCAGCGGCTGGGGGCCACCCACGACGCCGCGCACACCACGGCCGACAGCGCCGGCGACCCGATCCAGTACGCGCGGGCGATGCGGCTGGCCCTCGACCGGGCGGGCGTCGCGTCGAGCGGAATCGACGTGGTGCTGCCCGACGCCCTCGGCGTACCCCGCTACGACCGCAGCGAGGCCGCGGCGCTGCGCGCCGTGTTCGCCGACCGGCCGCCCCCGGTCACCACCCAGAAGCCGCTGACCGGCCGGGCCCACCAGGGCGGCTCGGCACTGGACGTGGCCACCGCCCTGCTCGCGTTCGCGC
Source organism: Micromonospora sp. CA-246542 (assembly GCF_050942905.1). Lineage (NCBI taxonomy): Bacteria > Bacillati > Actinomycetota > Actinomycetes > Micromonosporales > Micromonosporaceae > Micromonospora > Micromonospora sp. CA-246542. The sequence goes on from NZ_CP192040.1 coordinate 3,383,138, forward strand.
ACGACACGCTGCCCGCCTCAGCCGGCCCCGACGAGGTCGCCGACGGGTGCGAGCTGGACTTCCTGCGCGAGCATCGCCGACCGCGTAGCCGGCTGGCGCTGGTCTGCGCGCGGGGCTTCGACGGATTCAACAGCGCGCTGGTCCTGCGGGGCGCCGCGCCGACGGAAGGAGAGACGCCGTGAGCGAACAGCGGGCCCGAGTGGTCTTCCTGGTCCGAGTGCCGGCGCCGCGCACGGAGAAGTTTCTGGCCGCGTACGAGCAGATCCGGCACCTGGTCGCCGACGGCGTGCCGGGGCACCTGGTGGACCAGGTGTGCCGCTCGTCGACCGACCAGGAGCAGTGGCTCATCACCAGCGAGTGGGCGAGCCTCGCCGACTTCGAGGCGTGGGAGCGCACCGAGGAGCACCGCGACCTGGTGCGGCCGATGCGGGAGTGCTTCACCGACGCCCGTTCACTGCGCTTCCACATCCATGCCCAGACCCCGGACGAGGCCCGCCTCGCGGCCGCCACCGGGCTTTGATCCACTCCAGATCGCCGAGGTGGGGGTATCCGGAGCGGGTGGATGCCCCCACCCCGGCGACCTGCTGTCGATCAACTCGACCACCGTCGTGACCATCGGGAGCGCGTAGGATCCCAAGGTCATGAAGGTACTGATCTCCGTCGACATGGAAGGCGTCTCGGGGATCGTGCATCCCACCGAGACGAATCCCGATCGGTACGACTACGAGCGCGGCCGGGCCCTCATGACGGCCGAGGCGAACGCGGTGACCGCGGGCGTCCTCGATGCCGCACCCGACGCCGTGGTGTGGGTCGCCGACGCGCACGGCACGTTCCGCAACATCCTGCCGGAGGACCTCGACCGCCGGGCGCACCTCGTGCGCGGCAAACCCCGCCCGCTGGGAATGCTGGCCGGGCTGGACGAGCACACGGATGCCGTCATGTTCATCGGCTATCACGCTCGGGCCGGTGCTGGCCCGGCCGTGCTGGCCCACACGATGAGTGACGCCATCCTCGACGTACGCGTCGCGGGGCGGTCGCTGGGCGAGATCGGCCTCAACACCGCCATGGCGGGACACCTGGACGTGCCGGTCGTTCTGCTCAGTGGAGACGACGCCGCCTGCGCCGAGTTCGGTGAGCTGGTGCCCTCGGCGGTCACCGTCGCCGTGAAGCAGACCCTGGGTCAGGCCGCCGCGGTGGCTCTGCATCCGCAGGAGTCGCGCGAGCGGCTGCGTCGCGCCGCCGCCGACGCCATTACCCGACGCGCCTCGATTCGCCCGTGGACGATGGCCGGGCCGGTGGACGTCGAGGTCGACCTGTACGGCCCCTACATGGTCGACGTCGCGGTGTTGGTGCCGGGTGTGACCCGGGTCGGCGGCGGCCGGACGGTCGCCTTCCGCGCGGCCGATGTCGCCGAGGCGTACCGGCTCGTCCAATTGCTCGTCCAACTCGCCAGCATCACACCCGGCTAAGGCGTGTTTCCTAACCCGGTCAGAGCCACTCGGTGATGATCGTGATGGTGAGGACGGCTTGGAAGCGGACCCGCTCCTTCGGCCGATGCCCGTCGGTGCGAGCGCCGGCGGGCACTGGCGGGCGCGGCTGGTCATCGAGTCCACGCTCTCCGTCCAACCGATACGGCCAGTCGCGTCGCCGGCCGCCTGCAACGCGGACAGGGCCTTGTCCCAGGTCCCGTCGCGCTGCCAACGCCGGGTCTCCGATAGGTCGCCGCGCCCACCAACTCCTGCGGGCCAGGTGGCCAAGCAGGGGTGTCTTGGCTGTCGCTCGAGGTTCGTAGCGCGAAGACGGTGCGTGTCGGGCGCGCCGAGAGCTGCCGTTCCTCTGTCCCGCCGGTGGTCTGGTAGGTGAGTCGGAGTCCGAGCTGCCGGTAGACCTCGGCCTTGTCGTCGGGGTCGATGGGGTTTCGCCTCCGCGGACAAATCGGGTCGCTTCTTCCGCCGGTCTCGATATTCAGCGTCGCGGTCATCAAGGCACCCGCCTCACCAGGCACATCGGCCGGTGGGTCAGGTCGGAAGCCCGCCTGGATCCACAGGCTCGATGGAGCAGTGCCTCTGGCAATCCCCCGAGCCGTGATCATCGATGTCCGTCCAGCTGATGATCACAACTCACTTTTGTAGTTACGTGATCGACGATCTGTATTCATCTAGGAGGTTCAGTGGAACGAAGAAGATCCGTGTGGGGCCCGGTGTCTCGGATCCCACGCCTGTCGCGTAGGCCCGCCGGGCGGATGCTTGCCGCCGGTTTGTCGTTGGTGTTGGCGGCGACGATGGCGGACTGGGTGGCCGCGCAGCCGGTCGCTGCGGCTCCGAAGCCGACCGAGCGTGCTCAGGCCGAGCCGCAGGTGTTGGAGCGGCCGGATGAGGCGGCGGCGCTGGTGACGGCGCGGTTGACCAACAAGAAGGTCCGGATCACCGGGATGACGTCGGAGACGTCCGAGTTCTGGGCGTTGCCGGACGGGCGGGTGGAAGCGGAGGTCCACCTCGCCCCGGTGCGGATGCGGCGAAGCGGCGGCTGGGTTCCGGTGGATCTCGCCATGGCCGCTCAGCCGGACGGTTCGGTGGCACCGAAGGCTCATCCCGGCGACCTGCGCCTGTCTGGAGCACGGCCAGCGTCGTCCAATGGAGAACTGGCCTCGCTGGAGACCGGTAGCGGTCGGATGGCTCTTGGCTGGAGCGGACGGCTCCCGGCACCGGCCATCGAGGGCACGAAGGCCAAGTACCCCGAGGTGTTCCCTGGCGTGGACCTTGTGGTGGAGGCCACTCGGACCGGTGTCGAGACGTTCCTGGTGGTGAAGTCCCGCGAAGCGGCGGCTCACGTCGCTCAGGTGAACATGCCCGTCACCGGTGAGGGACTGAAGTCGCTTGCGCGGGAGCCAAACGGCAACATCAAGTTCCGGGACGGCGGGGGTCGGCAGATCGCGTCATCCGCCGCACCGGAGATGTGGGACGCCCACGTCGACGCGGTGGGACGGCCAGCCGCGCAAAAGGTGGTCTCTGCCCAGGTCGGTTCCTTGACTGAGGTCAAGAACCGGGGCCGTCGTGCCGACTTCAGCCTGCGCCCGGACATGAAATGGCTGACCGCTCCCGAGCGGCAGTACCCGGTGGTCATTGACCCGCAGCTCAACCCAGTGTTGACGACGTTCGACACGTATGTGAAGCAGAACGACGGCGTCGACCGGGGTGGTGCCAACGACCTGCAGGTGGGCCGTTCCTCGGACGGACTCATCGCTCGCGCCCTGGCCCGCTGGGACACCACGGCTCTGGTAGGCAAGAAAATCAACTCCGCGACCATGTACTTCTGGAATTTCTGGTCGGGGACCTGCTCGGCACGATCGTGGGAGCTGTGGTCGGTTGGGCCCGTCTCCGAAGGGGTGCTCTGGAGTACCCAGCCGGCGTGGAACTACCGCGAGGCTACGTCGACGGCCACCAAGGGCTTCAACGCAACCTGCGACGACGGCTGGTCATCCATCGCGGCTACGAGCTTCTTCCAACGCGCGGCGAATGTCGGCGACACGCGGGCCGATATGGGTATTCGGTCCACTTCGGAAACCGACGCCACCGCCTTCAAGCAGTTCCGGTCCCGTAACGCGGCAGAGCCGGCCGAGGTGCCGTACGCGGTCGTCAACTACGACTCGTACACGACGGTCACCGCGCGGGCGACGGTGCCGTCATCACCGTGCGCGACCGGGTCCAGCACCCCCTACGTGAACACGCGGACGCCGCAGCTCCGGGCGCAGGTCACCAACCCCGGCGGGGGGCAGGTGAAGGCCGAGTTCGAGTGGCTGACCGGCGGTGGCACCCGGCTCGGTGGTGCGATCGTCGGGCCGGGCGCGTCGGGCTCGTGGCTGGCCACCTCGGTGCCGGCCGGCGTCTTCGGCGAGGGTGCAACATATTCGTGGCGGGTCCGCGGGACCGACGGCCTGGTCGACGGGCCGTGGAGCGGGAACTGCGCGATGATCGTGGACACCGTCGCGCCGTCGGCGGCACCCTCAGTGGCGTCTACGACGTACCCACAGGGGCAGTGGGCCGCAGCGGCCGGGACGGCGGGTGGCTTCACCTTCGGCGCCTCCGGCGTGAGCGACGTCTCCGCCTACGAGTACGGCCTGAACGTCAACCCGCCCAATCAGACCGTCAACGCGGCCACCCTCGGCGGCAGTGCGACCGCCTCGATCACCCCGACCGCCGATGGGCCGCAGACACTGTACGTGCGCTCGCGTGACCGGGCGGGCAACCAGTCGGCGATCCAGGCGTACACCTTCAACGTCGGCTCCGGTGCGGTGACCTCGCCGAAGGAAGGCGACATCAGTGCGGCAAAGGTGGCCGTCACCGGTGTGGGCCAGGCGGCCGCCACCGGTGTGACGTACCAGTGGCGGCGCGGCGACGCCGATGGGTGGGTGGACATCCCGGCCGGGCACGTCACCGTTGCTGCGGGCGGGGGCGCCGTGACCTGGCCGCTGCCGACCAGCGGTGGAGGTAACTTCCCCAAGCTCAATTGGAACCTCGAGGCCACCCTCGCGGCGGTTGACGCGGAGTCCATCGCCCGCAGTGGTCCGCTCCAGATGCGGGGCACCTTCACCGGTGGCAGCGGAGGCACCTCCAGTACGGTCAAGATCAGTTTCGACCGGGACCAGGCATCGGCTGCGGCGCAGGAGATCGGGCCTGGCTCGGTCAACCTCATCACCGGCAACTACACGGTGACCGACACCGACGTCTCCGTCGACTCGTTCGGCAGCGACCTGACGCTCACCCGCTCGTACAACACGCGACGGGCGGGCGAGACGGACGCGGCGAACATGTTCGGACCTGGATGGGTGTCCGGGGCGGTGGTCGAGGAGGCGGCGTCGCCCTACACGTCACTGACCGTGTACGGCTCACTGGTGCAGGTCGGTCTGCCGGAGGGTGACACGATCGGCTTCACCAAACGTAACGCCACCGTCTTCGATCCCGAGGTCGGGTCGGAGTTCCTCAAACTGACCTACAACTCCACCGGCGACTCGTACGCGATGACGGACGAGGACGGCAACTCGGTGTTGTTCACCAGGGTCCCCGGGAGTGCTGCGGGCAAGTACTTCCCGACTTCGGTGACCGTGCCGGGCAGCAACCAGACCACGACGCTGGGCTGGGAGAAGGCCACCGTCGCCGGCAAGGAGGTTGTCCGGCCGACCCGAATGCTGGCTCCGGTGCAGGATGGGATCAACTGCACGACGTTGACCCGCGGCTGCCGGGCACTGACGTTCACCTATGCCACGACGACGACGGCAACCGGCACCGCTGAGCCGGCATGGGGCGACTACACCGGCCGGGTGAAGGAAATCTCCTTCACCGCCTGGGATCCGGACCTGGCCACACCCGCGATGCGTACCGTGCCGATGGCCCGGTACGCCTACGACAACGCTGGTCGGCTACGAGCGATGTGGGATCCGAGGCTCGACTGGAACGACGCCGGCACCATACGGCAGCTGCGGGAGACCTACGACTACAACGCCGACGGGATCCTCAGCGTCATCAAGCCGGTCGCCGAGGAGCCGTGGCAGCTCAGCTATACCACCATCCCGGGCGACCCGGGGCTGGGCCGGCTGCACAAGGTGACCCGCTCGGCGCTCACCGCCGGAACCGCCATACAAACGGTGGTCTACAAGATTCCGGTGTTCGGCACCGGGGCGCCCTATGACCTCTCACCAGTACAGACCATCCGGTGGGCGCAGGCCGAAGCACCAACCGACGCCACCGCAATCTTCCCGGCCAACCAGGTACCGGACGGTAACCCGGCAGCGGGCAGCCTGCCGTCGTCGTACGAACGGGCGACGGTGACCTACCTCGATGCCAACGCCCGGGAAGTCAACACCGCCTCACCAGGGGGGCACATCGGTGCCACCTGGTACGACCAGTGGGGCAACACCATCCGCACACTGACCGCCGGCAACCGGGTCCGGGCCCTCAACACCGCCTCGTCGGACGACGCTGCGGCGGAGAGCCTACTCGCGCGTCGCTACTCCACCCTCAACATCTACTCCTCCGACGGGCAACGGCTCACCAGCACACAGGAGCCCGAGCACGACGTCATGCTGGCAAACGGCACCACCGTGCGTGGACGCAAGCACACCATGAGCACCTACGACCAGGGCGCACCGACCACGGGCGGCCCGTACAACCTGGTGACTACCCAAGTCGTCGCCGCCCGGATCTGGGACAGCAACGGCATCGAGACCGACGTCGACCAGAGGACCACCACCACCGCGTACGACTGGGCACTGCGCGACCCGACCGTGGTGACGGTGGACCCGGCTGGGCTGGCCCAGACCACGCGCACGACGTACGACCCGATCACCGCCCTGGTCACCTCGACCACGGCTCCGGCAGGCGGTGCCACCACCAACACGCCCGCCACCCAGATGACCATCTACTACCGGGCTACCTCCGGTTCCGGCTACAGCGAGTGTGACCTCAAGCCGGAGTGGTCCAACCTGCCCTGCCGGGTGCAGCCCGGCGGCCAAGCCGCCAGCGGGCCGGAACTACCGGCGACCACCACGACCTACGACATGTTGAACCAGCCGAGGGTGGTCACCGAGAAGACCAGCGCCGGCACGTTACGGACCACCACCACGACCTACGACAACGCGGGCCGGGCGTACGAGACGAGCGTGGCCGCCGCCGGCCTGGGCACGGCAGTACCCATCAGCCGGAACGTCTACGAACCCGCGACCGGCCGCCTGCTGCGCAGGCAGCAGGTGGTCGGCGGACTGGCGACCGCCCAGGTGGAGAAGGGGTACGACAGCCTGGGCCGACAGACCTCGTACACCGACTCCGACGGAGTCACCTCGATCACCACGTATGACCTGCTCGGGCGGGTGGCGACCAGCAACGACGGCAAGGTCACCCGGACCTACACCTATGACGGTGGCGCCGAGCGGCGCGGCCTGCTCACCTCGGTCAACGACACGCAGGCCGGCGTCTTTTCCGGCAGCTACGACGCCGACGGCACACTGACAGCGGAGACCTGGCCAAACGGTGTTCAGGTGACCACGCAGACCGACGAGACGGGCACCCCGGTCGGCATGACGTACGTCAAGCCGGGCTGCGCGGCCACCGACTGCACCCTGCATACCGAGTCGGTGGTGGAATCGATGCACGGCCAATGGCGAGACCGGTCGTCCAGCCTTTCCAAGCAAAACTACAGCTACGACCAGGCTGGCCGGCTCGCTTCGATCCGGGACACCATCGGCGGGCAGTGCACCACCCGGTCGTACGGGCTCAGCACCTCGTCGAACCGCATGTCGATGAGCACCTACGGCCCAGGCGCAGACGGTGCCTGCCAGACGACGACTCCGGCGTCGTCGCGAACGTGGACCTACGACACGGCAGACCGGGTCAACACCGCTGGTTACGTGTACGACGCGCTCGGCCGGACCACGACGCTGCCAGCGATCGACACTGCCATCTCCTCGGGTGGGAACGTAACCCTCACGTATCACTCGACGGACCTGGTGGACACGATCACCCAGGGCGGACGCACGACCGATTACGTCCTGGACGTGACCGGTGAGCGAGTCCGTTCGTGGACCGACAACGCCAGCGGCACTGCCGTGCAATCGGTGCACCACTACGATGGAGACGAGGACAACCCGTCGTGGACGCAGGAGACCGCTGACCGGTTCACCCGACCCGTGTCGGGCCTGTCAGCGATGGCCGGCGTCTTCGACAGCGAGAGCGCCAAGGTCGACTGGCAGATCACCAACCTGCACGGAGACCTGGTCGCGACGATTCACGCCGACGACGAGGGTCTGTCGCGCACCAGCGAGGCCGACGAATACGGCACGCCGCGTAATCCAGACGACGTCGGGTCGCAGCGGTACGGCTGGCTCGGCGCCAAGCAGCGAGCAGCGGACACACCGTCAGGCATCGTCCTCATGGGCGTCCGCCTCTACAATCCGACCACCGGCCGCTTCCTCCAAGTCGACCCCGTTTACGGCGGCAGCGCCAACCCCTACGAATACTGCGGAGCCGACCCGGTCAACTGCTTCGACCTCGACGGAAAGCGAGCAGAATGCGGCTGTAGTAGCGACTACGGCTGGAAGAGGCCAGTAAAACGTTGGCTTCAGCGTGTAATCGATGGTGCCAAGCGCCTTAATACCAAAGTCACCAGATGGCAGGCCAAAACTGCGGCGCGAGGATTCCTTCGTGGGGCGAAGGGGGTCAGGTCAGCCTGGTCGGCCGCCGGACGAAGACTCTGGTCAAGCAAGTTCTTTGGTGTGCGAAGCAAGTGGTTCGGCAATCAGGGCGCCGGAAAGGGAGCGCGAGCAGGTCGTTTCAACGGACCTGGCAAGAAGGGCTGGCGTGTGGGGTGGAGTGTAAAGCCACGTGGGAACGGAGAATATGGCTGGATCTTCCGTGTCCGCACTGGCGGTGGGCGGAAGTGGGACATCATTAATGGACCGCGAACGTAGGAAATAGCATGGAAGAGTTTCTGCAGAGCATGATTGCAGACATTAATGATTCGGCAAATATCAGGTGGGATATTGATCGAGGCGGGGTTTCAACGTTATTTGTGGAGCCGATCAACGCCGGGCCCTGTCCATTCAGCGTGGCCTGGAGTGCGCACGAGACTGTTGTCGGTTTCGCGCTCAACTCTCGCATAGAATTCGGGCCGGGCGACGAGGACCTACCGCTCATTGCGAAAGTAATCGGCGCGTGCATCGATGGGCGGGTGGCATTGGTTAATTCAGGCCGGCGGCGCGGCGCGGCGATCGAACTCGATGACGGCTCGGTCGTAGGTGACTCCGGCGCAGTTCGCAGGACGAACACTGAACGGCGATTTTCCTACCAGCCCTACCAGCGGACCGAACGTAATTGACTGAGCTGGGGGGCTTGCGGACTTAGCGCCCGCAAGCCCCCCAACCGTCTTGATCGGTTGCTTCCTGTCGGGTCCGCTTACGCGGCGCTACGTCCGCGACGGTTCTCCGTCGGCGCCGAGCAGCCACGATCACCGCGAACATGGGTGGGCTTCGCGGACGTCCGCACAGCTGGCCCATGTTGAGTGGTGCGGCGACCGGCGGGCTACTCGCACCCTTCCGACGGCGCACCACACCGCGTTCGGCCCCACCGCTGTGCTGCACGCCCGCTTCCTCGCCGCGTTGCGCCTCGGCGACACCGACCAGGCCCTGCGCCACCACCGGACCGCCGTCCGCCGCGACGACTGGTCCCTGCTGCCCGCCGAGCATCGGGCGGCGCACCTTGTCGACGCTGCCCGCGCCCACCTCGACAGCGGTGACTTCGCCGGGGCCGGGCGCGCGCTGGCCGACGCCCACGCCATCGCACCCGGCGAGATCGGCTGTCGCCCCGCCGCCCGTACCCTCATCGCCGAGATCGCCCATCGCGGCCCGGCGGCCGCCGGCGTGGCTCGGCTGGCCGACCTCATCGGCCTATCCCGTGCCTGATCGACTCGGCTTCCCGGAAACTGCGGTGTCCAATCGCGGGGGACAGCCCGGCTTCCAGGAAGCCGAGTCGATCATGGCCGGCAGGTGGGAACGGGTGGTGGGCGGCGGTATGCGGCAATCGGTCCGGGCGCTCAAAGTGATCTAGCCATTTGCATCTAGCGATGCTCAACACGGCTGTCGTAGGGTTCCGGCAGCACCTCGAAAGATGCCAGAAATTGGCTCCTATGCCCTACTTTGCGCTGCGCGTCGAATGGTGGGGGCAATGAATCATGCCGCCGAAAACCTTACGGTAGATGACCCCGGCTGGGTGGATGAAGTCCTGTTCGCCGGCCGTCCGACCGATGTTTGTCTCCGCCTGCCGGAACCGATCGACCGGGCCACCCTGCACCGGTTGGTGACCGCCGCGCAGGACCGGCTGACCGCTGCCGGACTACGTGCCGGTGGCGCCGTGGCGCTGCGGTTGCCGCCGTCGCTGGCGTACGTCGTCAACCTGCTCGCCGCCTGGCGGGCGGGAGCGCAGGCGATCCTGCTCGACCACCGGCTCACCGACCACGAGGTGGACCGGGCGCTTACCCGGCTCACCCCGCAGGTGGTCGTCGCGCCGCTGCGAACCGGCGGGGGCGCGTTGAAGGTGTTCGTCGACGTCACCGAGAGCGTCACCCGGTACGCGGACGGCCCAGCGGTCAGCGGCCACGCCGTGATCCAGCTCAGCTCCGGCTCGACCGGCCCGTCCAAGGTGATCGGCCGTACGGCCGCGGACCTGGTCGCCGAGGTGCGCCGCTACACCCGTATCGACGGGGTGGCGCTGCCCGGCGAGCGGATCATCCTGCTGCCCTCCATGGTGCACGTGCTCGGCCTGGTCGGGGGCCTGCTCTACGGTCTGCACGCCGGTGTGGAGCTGGTGCCGCCGCAGCGGCTCAGCGGCGACGCCGTGCTGGCCGCCATCGCCGCCCAGGCCACGCCGGCCACGGTGCTGGGCGTGCCGTTCCACATCGGTCTGCTCGCCTCCAGCCGGCCGACCGGTCCGCTGCCGCAGTTCCGCCGGATGACCACCGGCGGCGAGCTGGTCCCGGCCGCGGTGGCCCGGGCCTTCACCGACCGGTACGGGGTCCCGCTGGGCAACATGTACGGGATGACCGAGGTCGGGGTCATCGGCACCGACCTGTACGGCGCGCACCGCCCGTCGATCGCCCCCGCGCCCGGCATCGAGGTCCGCGAGTCCGGCGGTGAGCTGTGGGTGTCCTGCCCGGCGTCGCCGTACGTCGGGTTGAGCGACCCCACCCGCTGGGCCGACGGCTGGCTGCACACCCGCGACGCCGGCACCGTCGACGCCGACACCGGCCTGGTCACCGTGCGCGGCCGCCTCGACTCGCAGGTCTCCGTGGGCGGCATGAAGGTCGACCTCACCGAGGTGGAGGCGACCGTCGCCGAGCTGCCCGGCGTGGCCGCCGCCGTGGTGGTGTGGGACGACGGCATCACCGCCTACGTCCAGCCCGACGGCCCGTTGTCCGAGGAGATCCTGGACAAGCTCCTCGCTGAGCGGTTGGCCGGCTACAAGCGACCACGGGTGGTGCGCCTGCTCGAGGCCTTGCCCCGTACCACCACCGGCAAGCTGGTCCGCTCCACCGACGCGTTGCGCTCGGCGGTGACGTCGTGACCGGCCCGCTGCGCCACCTCGACGCCGACACCCGCGCCGCCAAGCGCGCCGACTACCGCGCCGCCAACCGCGCGCGGCGATCGTACGGCGGGATCCGGCCGACCGCCGGCGTCCCGACCGCCCCAGACCCATTCGGTGTCCCGATCGGACACCGTCACGTGGCTCACGCAGAAAGGGTATCCATGAGAGCCGAGGTCCGCGCCTTCGTCGTCGAGCAGCTCGTCGACATGAACTACGACGTCGAGGGGCTCGACGACGACACGACGCTCGGCCCGTCCGGCGTCGACCTGGAATCCCTGGCCCTGTCCGATCTGGCCGTCCGCGTCGAGGACCAGTTCGGCCTGACGTTCGCCGACGACGAGTCGGAGAAGCTCGCGCTGATGACGGTCGGCGAGTTCACCACGATGGTCGCCGACCGCGTCGCCGAGGCGAAGCGCGACGACGCCTGATGACCGGTCAGCCCGACCTGGGGCGAGCTGACCTGCTGAGCATGCTCGCCGAACTCACCGCGAAACCCGCCGACGAGGTCCCGGACCGGGTCGGCTCGATGGAACTGGCCTGGCTCGTACACCTCGTCGAGCAGCGCTACCAGCGTGAGCTGGACCTCACCGAGGACGACCTGGCCGGCATCCGTACCGTCGACGACGCCTTGGCGGTCCTGCGGGCGTCGTTGACCGCTCCCGCAGATGGCTGAGCCGCCCGTCGTCCTGCTCACCGGTGTGCACGCGGTCAGCGCCCTGGGGCGGGGCGCCGAGGCGCAGCTCGCCGCCACGCCGGCCTTCGGACCGATCCGTCGCTTCGACACGAGCGCACGCCGGGTCACCGTGGCGGCCACCCTGTCCGAGGTCGGCACCCTCGCCGACGAGCTGGCCGACGCGATCGACGCGGCCTGCCGGACGGCCGGCCTGGACCGCGCCCGGCGCGCGGGGTGCGCGCTGCTGCTCGCCGTGCACGGCGGCCCGGCCGCCGGCGTGGAGCCGGTCCCGTCCGCGCTCGCCGGTCAACTCGCCGCCGGGTGTGGGCTGTCCGGTCACACCCGGGTCTACACCAGCGCGTGCGTGTCGGCGAGCACGGCGGTGGCCGACGCCGCCACCCTGATCAGCCGGGGTGATCTGGACCGGGTGGTGGTGGCCGCCGGTTATCTCGTCGAGCCGGACCAGTTCGCGCTCTTCGACGCCGGCCGTGCTCTCGCCGACGACGGCGCGGTGCGCCCGTTCAGCGCCGGCCGCCGGGGGTTGCTGCTCGGTGACGGCGTGGCCGCCGTGGTGGTCGAGTCCCGCGCCGAGGCGCGGCGGGGCGTGGAGCCGGTGGCGACCGTCGCGGGCTGGGGACGTGCCGGGGACGCGTACCACCCGTGCCAGCCGGACCCGACCGGCGCCGGGCTGGCCCGCGCCGCCAGCGCCGCGCTGCGCCGGGCCGGGCTGCCGCCGCAGGCGATCGGGTACGTCAACGCCAACGCCACCGGCACCGCCCAGAGCGACGCCGCCGAGGCCGCGGCGCTGCGGCGGGCCCTCGACGGGTACGCCACCGACGTGCCGGTCAGCTCCACGAAGGGGTTGCACGGGCACGCGTTGGAGGCGTCCGGGTTGCTCGAACTGGTGGTCACGGCGATGGCGCTGCGGGCCGGCGAGTTGCCGGTCAACGCCGGCTGGCAGGCCCCCGACGAGGCGTGTCCCGTCAACGTCATCACGGCGGCGTCGCGCCGCGCAGGGGTGACCCACGCCCTGACCCTCAACTCCGCGTTCGGTGGAGCCAACACCGCGCTCCTGGTCGGCACGCCATGACCATTCCGACCTCCCCCACCCCCACCTTCCCGCGATCTTGCACATTCTGTGGTGACGAATCCGGCGAAGAACGCGAATCCACAACAGAAACCGCAAGATCGCGGGAGGTAGGGGTGGGGGAGGCAGGGGTGCGGGAGCTCGCGCGGGCGTGTTGGCCCGAGCCGGGGGACGGGGTTCTGCCGGGGGTGCCGGGGTTCGTGCACTCGACGTTCGCGCCCACGGTCGTGGCGGTCGGCGAGCGGTGCCTGCGGCGGCGGTACGGGGACCAGCCGTTGCCGGAGGAGGTGCGCACCGCGATCGTGCTGGTCAGCGCCAGCGGTGACCGGGCCAGCGCCGACCACGTACGCGTGACGGTCGAGGCCGGCGGCCGGATCGGGCCGCTGTTCTTCTACCAGTCCGTGCCCAACAGCGTCGCCGGGCACCTCGCCGCCCGCTGGGGACTGCGCGGCCCGGTGGTCTGCCTCAGCCCGACCGGCGACCCGTACGCCGAGGGCACCGCGCAGGCGGCCCTGCTGCGCGACGACGGCGACGCCGACGAGGTGTTGCTGATCCTGATCGAACAGACGCCCGACCTGTCCACGGAGGCGGTCGCGGTGCTGCTGGGGGGAGGAGCACGACCATGAGGAAACCGGGACTGCGCGGCCGGTTGGCCGCCGACACCGAGCTGGGCGCGGGCAACATGCTGGCCCGCGTGCTGGCGCACGGCGCCGACCCGGACGGGCCGGGGCTGACCTTCGACACCGCCGTCGACGGGCATCCGGCGCAGGCGCCCCTCACGCTGGGCCAGCTCGACGAGCGGGTCGCCGCCCGCGCGGCGTGGCTGCACGAGCAGGGGGTACGCCCCCGCGACCCGGTGGCCGTCTGGGCCACCGCCGCCGCCGACATGGTGCTGAGTTTCCTGGCGCTGGCCCGGCTCGGCGCGATCCCGGCGCTGATGAACGGCAAGCTCCGTCCGGAGATCGCCGCCGAGTACATCCGTCGGCTGCGCGGTGTCGGGGTGCTCGCCGACGACGCGCACACCGCGCTGCTGGCCGGGCACGAGCTGGGCGTACCGGTGCTGGGCACGCCCGCGCGGGCCGGCACCGGCGATCCGGCGGCGGCTCCGCCGCACTACCGGCACCACCCGGACGACCCGATCGTGATCACCCACACCTCCGGGACGACCGGGGTGCCCAAGGCGGTGCTGCACTCCCACGCCAGCCTCTTCGCGGCCACCCGGCACCTGCTGAGCATGCCGCAGGCGCAGGGCACCAGCCGGATCCTCAACGCGCTGCCCGCGCCGCACACCGCGACCGTGCTGATGGTCAACCAGGCGCTCGGCAACCGCGCGGAGATGTTCCTGCTCTCCGAGCAGGGCGGCGAGCGGGTCCTCGACGCGATCCAACGCTGGCGTCCCGACGGGGTGTTCGGTTTCTCGGTTACCTGGGCCGAGCTGGCCCGGTTCGACCTGTCCGCGTACGACCTGGACTCGGTGCGGCTGTGGTTCAACACCGGCGACTGCTCGCACGAGCCGCACATCCGCCGCCTCGTCGCGGTCGGTTGGCACGACACCGTCACCCGCGACGGGGTGGCGCGAGTGCCCGGCTCGCTGTTCATCGACGGGCTGGGCTCCAGCGAGATGGGACACTCGATGTTCCACATCACCCACCGCGCCGACACCGACCGGTACGGCCGCTGCATCGGCCGGCCGTACCAGTTCACCAAGGTCGCGGTGCTGGACGCCGACGGCGAGCCGGTGCCGGTCGGCGAGGTGGGTTTCCTGGGCGTCGACTCGCCGTCGCTGTTCCGGGGCTACTGGAACGACTCGGCCACCACCTACCGGTTCCGCCAGCGCGGCTGGTACCTCACGGGCGACCTGGTGCGTGCCGACGCCGAGGGCCGGTACTACCACCTGGACCGCGCGGTCGACTCGGTCGACGCCGGGGACGGGCGGCGGTTCTTCACCGCGCTGGCTGAGGAGCGGATCCTCGCCACCTGCCCGGACGTCACCGACTGCACGGTGGTGATCGTCGCCGAGGGCGGGCGGGTGGTGACCGACGTGCTGCTGGAGTTGGCCGCCGGCGCCGACGAGGCCGAGGACCGCACCGAACGGGTGCGCGCCGCCCTCGGCGCGGACGTCGGCGCCACGCTGCGCCGGGTCGTGCCGGTACGCTCCGACGACATTCCGGTGACCGTGACCGGCAAGGTCCGCAAGGTGGCCCTGCGGGAGCGTTACCTCACCGAGGCCGCGTCGTGAGCGGGCCGTCGTGAGCGAGCGAACCAGGCAGCTCAGCCGCTCGGAGTCTCGCGCCGGCGCGGAGCGAAGCGGAGCGCCGGCGTGAGCGCGCTGATCACCGGGATGGGCCTGTTCTCTCCGGTCGGGCGGGGCGTCGAGGAGACCTTCGAGGCGTTGACGACCGGGCGGTCCGGGCTGACCCGCCCACCCGAGGGCCATCCGGCGTCGGGTTCGCTGGACGTCGCCGGCCTGCTGCCCGACATCGACCCGCGCAGCGTCATGCCCGGCCCGGAGAGCCGGGTGTTGGACCGGACCGTGGTCCTGGCGTTGCTCACCGCCGCCGACGCGCTCGCCGACGCCGGCATCGAGGTGGGCCGCGACGTCGACCCCTCCCGGATCGGCGTGATCGTCGGTGGGGTCGGCGGGCTGGCCACCCTGGAGTCGCAGGTGCTGGCCCGTGCGGCGCGGGGACGGTCGGCGGTCAGCCCGTACCTGCTCACCGGCATCCTGCCGAACATGCCGGCGGCGAGGATCGCCATCGCGTACGGCATGCGGGGTTACAGCTCGTCGGTCGGCACGGCCTGCGCCTCCGGGGCCCAGGCGGTGGCCGACGCGGTCCGGCTGATCCGGTGCGGGGAGGCCGACGTCGTGGTCTGCGGGGCGAGCGAGGCGCCGCTCTTCCCGACCTTCACCGACACGTTCGGCAACGCGCGGGCACTGGCCCGTGCCGGCGGCGACCCGACCCGGGCGAGCCGGCCCTTCGACACCTCCCGCAGCGGGTTCGTGCTGGCCGAGGGGCGGCGCTGCTGGTCCTCGAACGCGCCGAGCACGCCGCCGCGCGTGGCGCCCGGGGTACGCCGAGGTGGCCGGCTACGGCGCGACCACCGACGCGTACCACCCGACCGCCCCGCGCCCGGACGGCTCGGGCGCGGCGGCGTGCATCCGGGGCGCGCTGCGCAGCTCGGGAGTGCCCGCGGCGGCGGTCGGCTACGTCAACGCGCACGGCACCGGTACGAAGCTCGGCGACATCGCGGAGACCACGGCCCTCAGGGACGTGTTCGGTGACGGCGGTGTGCCGGTCAGCTCCACCAAGGCGCTCACCGGTCACCTGCTCGGCGCGTCCGGGGTGTTGGAGACGGCGGCCACCGCGCTGGCGCTCGGTCGGGGGTTGCTGCCGCCGACGTACCACCTCGACGACCTGGACCCGGCCTGCCCGGGCGATCACATCCGGGGGGCGCCCCGCCGGACCGATGCGGAGTACGCGCTGACCAACTCGTTCGGGTTCGGCGGCCAGAACGTGAGCCTGGTGCTCGCGCGGGTCGCCGAGCCGAGGAGGTGAGCGACGCGCATCCCGGGCTGGGGGCGTCCGGACGGCAACACGGGCGAAGCATGGGGAAGGGCACGTGACGACATGGACATCCGTGGTATCGACCACATCGAACTCTACGTAGGCGACGCCCGACAGGCGGCGTTCTGGTTCAGCACCGCCGTCGGTTTCCAGCTCTGCGGGCAGGGCGGCCCGGAGACCGGGCTGACCGGGCAGCGCTCGCTGCTGCTTCGCCACGGCGACATCCGACTGCTGCTCACCTCGGGGCTGAGCGTCGACCATCCGGCGGCCCGGTACGTGCAAAGGCACGGCGACGGCATCGCGGTCGTCGCCGTCGAGGTCGACGACGTCGTGGGCGCGCACGCCGAGTTGCTGGCCCGGGGTGCGACGGGGGTGACGCCGCCGACCACCCGCACCGGCGCGGACGCCGAGGTGGTGACCGCCGAGGTGGAGGGCTTCGCCGACGTGCGGCACCGCCTGGTGCAGCGTCGGGGGAGTCGGAGCGAGTTCCTGCCCGGGGTGATCACGCCGACGCCGCCGGCGAACGAGGAGGAACCCGTCCTCGCCGAGGTCGACCACCTGGCGGTGTGCGTGTCGCCCGGGGAACTCGACGGGACCGTCCGGCACTTCGAGAAGCTGTTCGGCTTCGCGCAGATCTTCGAGGAGCACGTCGAGGTCGCCGGACAGGGCATGAACTCGAAGGTGGTGCAGAGCCCGTCCGGGCGCGTGACCGTGGTGCTGCTGGAGCCGGACCGCACCCGCCGGCCCGGGCAGATCGACGCGTTCCTCGACCAGCACGCCGGTGGGGGCGTGCAGCACCTGGGGCTGCGCACCGACGACATCGTGGCGGCCGTGGAGTCCCTCGGCCGGCGCGGGGTGCGTTTCGCCGGTACCCCCGGCGCCTACTACGACACCCTCCAGGCGCGGGTCGGTCGGGTGGACGCGCCGCTGCACCGGCTGCGTGAGCTGGGGGTGCTCGTCGACTCCGACCACGGTGGACAGTTGTTGCAGATCTTCGCCGAGTCGATGCACGTGCGCCGCACGCTGTTCCTGGAGCTGATCGAGCGGCGGGGCGCGAGCGGCTTCGGCAGCGGCAACATCAAGGCGCTCTACGAGGCCAAGGAGCGGGAACTGGCCGCGCAGGCGGTGGTCGCGTGAGCGCGCTGACCGGCGCGGAACAGGCGCTGCTGCCCTCCGACGAGGACGTGCGGCACTACGCCGAGCACGGCTGGTACCTGTCCAAGAAGATCTTCACCGATGACGAGGTGGAGGCGCTCGCCGCCGCCGCGGGGCGCTACTACGACGGCGAGCGGGATCGCCGCCTGCCGGTACGCCCACCGAAGCTCGCCTACTGGGAGCCGTCGAACGGGCCGGTGCAGCGGCACAACGACTACGTCCACCACGAACACGACGGGCTCGGCGCGATCCTGCGCAAGCCGCTGCTGGGCGCGGTGGCCGCCCGCCTGGCGCAGGCCGACGAGATCCGTGTCTTCCAGTCCACCCTCATCCTCAAGCCACCGATCGAGGGCGAGCCGAGCAACATCGTGCCCTGGCACTTCGACAAGCACTACTGGGCGTCCTCGTCGTCGGAGAAGATGCTCACCGCGTTCATCCCCTTTCACGACTGCGGGGAGGAGATGGGCACCATCACGATGGTCGACGGCTCGCACCTGTGGAAGGAGATCGGCGCGGACGACACCGTGGTACGGCACTTCGCCGACCGCGACCGGAGTCAGCTCGAGGAGATGCTGGCCGAGAACGCCGCGTACAACGGCGCGGAGATCCGCAAGATCCCCATGGTGATCCCCCGGGGACACGTGAGCTTCCACCACTGCCGCACCTACCACGGCAGCGGCCCCAACGTCAGCGGTCGTCCCCGACAGGCGATCTCGCTGCACCTGCAGGACGGCGACAACGCCTGGCGGGAGTATCCCCTCTCGGACGGCACGCTCGCCGCGTACAACCACGACGTGCTGGTCCGCCGCACCCACGAGGGGCGGCCGGACTACGCGGACCCCGACTACTGCCCGGTCATCTGGCGCGACCGCGCCCAGCAGGGAGGCTGACAATGTCACGGTACGACTGGGGTAGGACGCACCCGGGCATCGAGCGGCTGGAGGCGGCGGTGACCGAGCGGCGCGACGCCGTGGTCAAGCACCCGCTCTACGCCAACCTGGACACCCACGAGGCGCTGGTCACCTTCATGGAGCACCACGTCTTCGCGGTCTGGGACTTCATGTCGCTTCTCAAGTCGTTGCAGCGGCAGCTGACCTGCGTGAGCGTGCCGTGGATCCCGACCGGCCCGACCGGCAGCCGTCGGCTCATCAACGACATCGTCATGGTCGAGGAGAGCGACGAGCTGGGCGAGGGCTACATCAGCCACTTCGAGTTGTACGTGCGGGGCATGGCCGAGGCCGGCGCGGACACCACCGCCGTGAACGCCCTCGTCGACCTGCTGCGCGCGGGCCGGCCGGTGACCGACGCGCTCGCCGAGGCGGGGGCGCCGGCCGCGTCCGCCCGGTTCGCCGCGACCACCTGGCAGATCATCGAGTCGACCCCGGTGCACTGCCAGGCGGCGGCGTTCGCGTTCGGTCGCGAGGACCTGATCCCCGACATGTTCACCCAGGTCGTCGCCGTCAACGAGCGCAGCAACCGGCTGCACACGTTCGTCGACTACCTGGAACGGCACATCGAGGTCGACGGCGAGCAGCACACGCCGATGGCCATGCAGATGCTCGCCGACCTGTGCGGCGACGACGACGCCAAGTGGCAGGAGTGCGCCGACACGGTCAACACCGCCCTCGCCGCCCGCGCCCGGCTCTGGGACGACATCCTGGCCGCCATCAAGGCCCCGGCGTGAGCGACGCCGACCCGGTCCGGCTCTACCGCACGGTCCGGCTGATCCGCCGGTTCGAGGAGCGGGCGGTGGAGCTGGTCCACGGCGGGCAGATCGCTGGCGGCATCCACCCGTACCTCGGTCAGGAGGGCATCGCCGCCGGCGTCTGCGCCACGCTGGGCGTCGACGACGTGCTCGCCGGCACCCACCGCGGGCACGGGCACGTGCTGG
Source organism: Micromonospora sp. CA-246542 (assembly GCF_050942905.1). Taxonomy (NCBI): domain Bacteria; kingdom Bacillati; phylum Actinomycetota; class Actinomycetes; order Micromonosporales; family Micromonosporaceae; genus Micromonospora; species Micromonospora sp. CA-246542. The sequence continues at coordinate 3,402,636 of NZ_CP192040.1, forward strand.
CCCGGGGCGCGGACCCGGCCCGGATGCTCGCCGAGCTGTGCGGCCGGGTCACCGGCCTCAACGCCGGCCGCGGCGGCTCGATGCACGCCGCCGACCTGCGTATCGGCGTTCTCGGCGCCAACGCGATCGTCGGCGCGTCCGGGGCGATCATCACCGGCGCGGTCTGGGCCCGTCGCCGGCAGGGCCGGGACACGATCGGGGTGAGCTTCTTCGGCGACGGCGCGGTCAACGAGGGGATGCTGCTGGAGGCGTTCAACCTGGCCGCGCTCTGGCGGGTGCCCGTGCTGTTCGTCTGCGAGAACAACGGCTACGCCACCACCATGCCGGTCGCCGGCGCGGTCGCCGGCAGCATCGCCGGGCGCGCCGCCGCCTTCGGCATCCCCGCCGTCGAGGTCGACGGCCAGGACCCCGAGACGGTACGCGCCGCCGCGTCCGCCGCCGTCGCGCGGATGCGCGCCGGCGGCGGCCCGGAGCTGGTCGAGGCCCGTACCTACCGCTTCGACGTCCATCACACCTTCGAACACGGGGTACGCCTCGACTACCGCCCGCCCGACGAGGTGTCCCGGGGTCGGTCCCGGGACCCGGTGGACATCCAGGGCGCACGGCTCACCGACGCCGACCGGGCAGCCGTGGACGCCGAGATCGAGGCGACCCTCGACGAGGCCGTGCGCTTCGCCCTGGCCAGCGCGCACCCCGAGCCGGCCGACGCGCTCGCGTACCTGTACGCCAGCGGCCTGACCGCCCGCACCGGAGGTGGTTGAGGTGCCCCGACTGTCGTACCGGCGGGCGTTGACCCGGGCCCTCGCCGACGAGCTGGCCCGCGACGAGGCGGTGTTCGTGCTCGGCGAGGACGTCCAGGTCGGCGCGTCGCTGGTGACCACCGGCCTGGCCAAGCGGTTCGGGACCGACCGGGTCCGCGACACGCCGCTGTCCGAGCAGGCGTTCACCAGCTTCGCCACCGGGGCGGCGCTGGCCGGGCTCCGGCCGGTGATCGAGTTCCAGATCCCGTCGCTGCTGTTCCTCGTCTTCGAGCAGATCGTCAACCACGCGCACAAGTTCCCGCTGATGACCGGCGGGCAGTGCGCGGTGCCGGTCACCTACCTGGTGCCCGGCTCCGGGTCGCGCACCGGCTGGGCCGGGCAGCACTCCGACCACCCGTACAGCCTCTTCGCGCACGTCGGGGTGGTCACCGTCGTACCGGCCACCCCGGCCGACGCGTACGGGCTGCTGGTCACCGCGATCCGGCACGACGACCCGGTGGTCGTGTTCGCGCCGGCCGGCGCGATGGACGTCCGGGACGACGTCGCCGAGCTGGAACCGGTGCCGCTGGGTCGGGGTCGCGTGCATCGGCGCGGCGACGACGTCACCGTGGTCGCGGTCGGGCACCTCGTGCACGACGCGCTCGCCGTGGCCGAGGAATTGGCCGACGAGGTGTCGGTGGAGGTCTTCGACCCGCGCACCCTCTATCCGTTCGACATCGACGGCGTCTGCGAGTCGGTGGCGCGTACCGGCCGCCTCGTCGTCATCGACGACGCCAACCGCTCCTGCGGCATCGCCGCCGAGATCATCGCCTCGGTCGTGGAGCGGGTGCGGCTGCTCGCCCCGCCGCGCCGGGTGACCCGACCCGACGGCGCGGTGCTGCCGTTCGCCCCCGCCCTGGACCGGGCCGTGCAGCCCGGTCGGGAGCAGCTCGCCACCGCCATCCACCTGACCATGAAGGACGGCTCATGATGGACCCGAACTATCCCTGGCCGTCGGCCGACGGAGCGTGGACGGACCTGCCCGAGCCCGCCCGCCGGGCCATGGTGGCGACCGGCGCCGCCGCCTGGGACCGCGTCTTTCACGGCCGGGCCACCTACAACAAGCAGTGGCGGCTGGCCCGCCCCCCGGTGCTGGCCGCCGACACCTGGCGGGAGCTGAACGACGTCTGCGACCGGCTGGCCCAACTCATCCTGGACGCCTGCCGCCGTCGGGTGGACACCGCCGGTGAGCTGCGCCGGCTGCTCGGCGTCCCGGCGGGGGAGACCCGCCTGCTGGACGAGTCGGAGCCGCTGACCGAGGCGCTGCTGGCCGCGTACCGGCCGGACGTCATCTTCACCGACGGCGTGCCGAAGTTCGTGGAGTACAACATCGACAGCAGCCTCGGGGGAGGGTTCGACGCCGACACCGTCATCCAGCGGTTCGCGCAGCTCTACACCGAGCACGGGCTCCTCGACGACCTGCCGCTACGGGCCGCGCCGTCCCTGCTGGACCAGCGGTTCGTGGCGATCCGCGACGAACTCGACCTGCCCGAGGGCGCCCGGCTGGCTCTGTTGATGGACTTCGACGCCGACTACCCCGGCCTGGACGACCCGGAGACGTTCATCCGGATCCTCAGCCCCCTCGCCGTCCGGGCCCGGGACTTCGGCATCGACCTGGTCATCGCGCCCCTGTCCAGCGCCACCCTGGACGCCGGCAACCGCCTCGTCGTGGACGGCGCGCCGGTCGACGCGCTGTTCCGCCTGTTCGTGCCCAACCGGGTCACCCCCACCGCCGGTCTGGACGCGGTGGCCGGCGCCCTCGCCGCCGGCACGCTACCGATGTACGTGTCGGCGGCGGCCTGGCTGCTCGGCAACAAGACCACCTTCGCCTGGCTGTGGGAGGACGTCGACACCCTCCCCGCCGACGACCGGACGCTGATCCAGCGGCACGTGCCGTACACGGTGCCGTTGACCGCCGCGGTGCTCGACCGGGCGATCGCCGAGCAGGCCTCGCTGGTGGCGAAGCCGGCGGACGGCTCGGCCGGGCACGGCGTGCTGATCGGCCCCGAGCTGAGCCCGTCGGACTGGGTCGAGGGCCTGCGCGCGGCTGTCGACCGGGGCGGGGCGATCCTGCAGCAGTACCTACCGGCCGACCGGGTGCCGATGGACTTCGTGCAGATCGAGACCGGCGAGACGGTCACGGCGGACGTCCCGTACAGCCTGGCCCCGTACCTGTTCGGCCGAACGGCCTCCGGCGGCCTGGCGCGGGTCGGCTACCCCGGCGGCGACGGCATCCTCAACCTGGCCCACGGAGTCCTCCTGACCGGAATCCTCCTGCACAACTGACCAGCCCTTCTCCCCGTCGATCATGAAGTTATCGCCCGACACGCCGATGACGGCCGCAATAACTTCATGATCAACGGGGTTCGGGCGAGGGCCGGAGGTGGCGGGACAGGGCGCGGAGGGTTTCGGCCGTCGCGATGGCGTCGCTGCGGCCGCTGCCGTGGCGGCCGTCGGTGCTGTAGAGGGTCGCGTCGGCCGTGAGCGGGTGGTCGGTGAGGTGCACGTGGACCGTTCCCAGGCGGTCGGCCAGCCGCGCCGTGTGGGCGGAGAGGCGGCGCATCCGCTCGCCGAGGCCGGCCCGCATGTGCTCGGGCACGGCCGGGCTGTGCGACACGTCGAACATGCCGATGGTGATCACGTCCGCGCCCGCGTCCCGCAATTCCTCGATTATCGAGGTCAGCTCGACGTCGACCGCGTCCGCGTCGTACGCGGGATGAAAGGCGTCGTTGCCACCGCAGACCACCAGCGCGAGGTCCGGTTCGGCGGCGAGCGCCGGGGCGAGCTGGGTGGCCCGCACCTGGTGTGCGCGCCGACCGCGTCGGCCGAGATTCACGTACGTCAGCTCGGGGCGCACGGCCCTCAGCTCGGTGGCGAGCCGGTCGACCCACTGCACGTCCGGGTAGCCCGGCGTCGGCTCGCACATGCCCTCCACGACGCTGTCGCCGAGCGCCACGAACCGCCGCCACGGGTGAGCGCGCAGCAGCTCGGTGGCCTCGCCGGGACGCAGACAGTACGGGTCCGTCGATTCGCTCAGCGTCGATGGCATGCCGGCACGCTAGCCGACCGCCGCCTCCTCAGCCAGGCTCACCTCGGCCAGGTAGACGCAGGTCCGCTCCTCGTGCGAGGAGTAGTAGCTGACCCACAGCATGTCGTCGTGCCACACCAGACCGGGGTAGCTGGTGTCGCCGCCGGAGGGCAGTGCGACCAGTTCGGTCAGCGCGCCGCGCTCGGGGTCGACAGCGCAGATCGCGGTCCGGACGTCGCCGTCGAGCAGGCGTACCCCGGCGATCAGCCGGCCGTCGGGCAGCCGCCGCAGCGCCGGGCCGCCGACCCGGACGCCCAGGTCGGTCCAGGACCACTCGCGGTACGGCGGGTCGGCCCGCCCGAGCTGCGCCGTGGCGCTGTCGCCGTCGCGGCGCAGGAGACAGTGCGCGGTGCCGTCCGGGGCGAAGGCCAACCCGGACTCGTTGGGGTAGCCGCCCTCGAACAGCGTCGGCACCCACGGCCGCAGGTCGACACCGTCGATGCTGCGGTAGAGCCGGGCGAGCCGCGGCCCTCGGGTGGCGTAGCCGATGCCGTACATGGCGTCGTCGTGCCAGGCAGCCTGCCAGACCCACACGTCCGGCTCGCCGACCGGCGTCGGCTCACCCCAGGCGCGACCGTTGTCGGAGATCCAGGACAGGGTCGTGAACGTCTCGGTCCGGGCCGCGGCCAGCAGTTGCAGCCGCCCGTCGGGGCGTGCCACGAACCGTGGGTCGCGCAGGTCGCCGGCCGCCCGGATGACCGCCGCGGAGCTCCATGCCCGTCCGTCCGTCGACGTCAACAGCCGGATCACGCCGTCGTCGGAGAGGTGGCCGTCGGCCTCGCGGAAGGCACAGAACCACGTCCCGGCGTGCCGGACGAGGTCGGTGAACGCGCTGTGCGGCGCGCTGTCGCCGATCCGGCGTACGGCGACGACCTCGGCGCTGGTGCGACGGGTGGATGACGACGTCATGCGCGACGGGCCTCCTGGCGCTGGTGGGCGGAACGTCCCGGTGACGACGGACGACGCTAGCCGCCGCCGTCGACGCCCGGACGGCCGTGCGGAGAACGGAGGACGAACGATGTCCTGTCGCAAGGGCGTCGTTCACGGCGTCGGCTGCGGTGCCCGCGCGGCCACACCGAACACGCCACCTCGGCGGCGGCCGGCCGCTGACGGCTCAGCGGTGTTCGTCGAGCAGCTCGTCGATGACGCGCCGGGAACCGGCGGGGTCGGGACCGTCCAGGGTGATCAGCGCCTTCCACAGCGCCCAACCTCGTCCGCGCGCCCAGGTGCCCGCGTCGACGTCGAACGCGTCGCGGAACGCGGCCCGGCTGTCGCCGTGCAGCAGGGTCCAGGCGATCACCGTGTCGCAGGCGGGATCGCCGACGCCGCAGCAGCCGAAGTCGATGACGGCGGCGAGCTGGCCGTCGCGCACCAGCAGATTGGCGTACGCGACGTCGCCGTGGAACCACACCGGCGGGCCCGACCAGGTGGCATCGAGCGCGTCCTGCCAGACGGCGGTGACCGCGTGGACGTCGAGCCGGTCGCGGTGTGTCTCGATCGCCGCCCGGGTCTCGGCGTCGTAGGTGGACAGCGGTCCTCCCCGCCAGAAGCAGTGCGGGCCGGCCGCGGGGCCGTCGGCGGCGTCGACGGCGCGTAGGGCCCGCAGGAAGGCGGCGAGGTCCGTCGCGAACCGGGTCAGGTCGTCGATCCGCGCGGGGCGTGCGGTGTGCCCGTCGATCCAGCGGTACACCGACCAGGGGTACGGGTAGCCCGCTCCCGGCCGGCCGTGGGCCAGCGGCACGGGGATCTCCAGTGGGAGGGCCGCGCCGAGCATCGGCAGCCACCGCTGTTCCTTGGCGACCTGGGCCACGTACCCCTCGCCGCTGGGCAGCCGCACGGTCATCTCGTCGCCCAGGTGGAAGGTGCGGTTGTCCCAGCCGCCCACCTCGACGGAACGGACGGGCAGGTCGGCCCAGCGTGGGAACTGCTCGGCGACCAGTCGACGGACCAGGCCCACGTCGATGCGCTCGGCTGTCGTCTCGTCAATCTGCGGCACGTCGGGTGCGGGCTGTGCGTTCATCCGCCCGAGCCTGCGGGCTCGGCCGGCCGGCCCGCAACCGATTTGCCCGCAGGAGGGGACCGGTCGGGCCAACGCTCGGGACAGGTGTCCGGGAGGTGCGGCGCCTGGCCGTACCTCAACTGCCGCCTTTGCTCTGCTTCAACCGGGGCAACACCGATGCCCCGAAAGTGTTGCCTGGGTTGAAGCAGAGCAAAGGGGGCGCACGAGACGGTTGGGAGCCGCTGGGCAGCGGGACATCAGGCGGCGGCAGGTGTCGGCCGGGTCGGCGCCTTCGGGTTGGACCCCCTGGCCACCAGCGGAAATGTGGTGACGAGGAGGCAGGCCGCCGCCATGAGCAGCAGCGCCGGGGTGAGGCCGAACGCGTCCACCGACCAGCCGCCGAGGAGCGCGCCGACCGGCAGGCCGACGAAGGCCAGCGAACCGGCGATGCCGAGCACCCGGGTCTGCAGGTCCGGTGGCACCCGCTCGTAGAGCGCCACCCCCAGCAGCGGGTTGACCGCCGCGATGCCGATCCCGGACAGGAAGGTCACTACGAGGACGACCGGCAGCTCGTCGCTGATCGCCAGGGCGACCAGTCGGGGTGTGCCGGCGACTGTCGCCCCGATGAGGAACGTCAGCCGGCCGGGCAGCCGGGGCCCGAGCGCGGTGAACGCCACGTTGCCCAGCAGCGCGCCCGCCGAGAAGGCCGCGAGCACGAGCCCGAGCCCGCTCGGACCGTGCAGTTCGCGGGCGACCCAGAACGGGATGTAGACGGCCACGCTCGCGTTGGCCACCATGTTCAGCGCCGAGACGACCACCAGCATGCCCAGCAGCGGCCGGTCCCGACCGAGGTAGCCGAAGCCGTCCCGCAGCGCGCGAAGGTAGCCCACCGGCGCGGTGGGCGTCGCCGGGGCGGCCGGCGGGCGGACCAGGAGGCCGATGAGCAGCGCGCAGATCGCGAAGCTGGCCGCGTCGATGAGGATCGCCTGGGTCACCCCGAACGCGGCGATCAGCACACCGCCCACGGCCGCGCCGAACAGGGTCACCACCCGGGTCAACCCGTCGTACGCCGAGGTGAGGCGGATCAGGGGCACCCCGGCGGCCTCGGCGACCGGCCGGAACATGACGTGCTTGACCCGGTCCCCGATGCCGCGCAGCGCGCCGGCGACCGCGACCAGCGCCACCAGGGGAGCGAAGCCCAGCCACGGGGTGAGCGCGACGACGACCATCGCCAGGGCGCTGCCCGCGTCACAGAGGATCGACGTCCGGCGCAGGCCGATCCGGTCCGCCCAGGGCGTGCCGAGGGCACTGGACAGCAGGTACGGCAGGGTCTCGGCGAACGCGACCAGACCCATCTTGGTCGGACTGCCGGTGGTGACCAGCACCAGCCAGGGGATGGTCACCACCGAGATGCGGGTGCCCAGGTTGGAGATCAGGTCCGCGCCGACCAGGACGACCAACTGCCGGCGGGGGTTCACGCCCCGACCGCCGCCGCCCGCCGCGCGGCATACTCGGCGCGCAACGCCCGCTTGTCCACCTTGACCGACCGGTTCACCGGTAACCGGTCGACGAACTCCACCCCGACCGGTGCCCACATCTCGTTCAGCTCGGCGGTCACCAGGTCGATCAACTCCGTCGCCGTGACCGTCGCGCCCGGCGCGGGCACCACGTACGCGTACGGCGCCTCGCCGACCTCGTCGTCCGGCACGCCGATCACGGCGGCGGCCCGCACCTGCGGGTGCCCCGCCAGCACGTCCTCGATGGGGCGGCAGAAGATGGCCCAGTTCCGCCGGTGCGTGACGATCATGTCGTGCGCCCGGTCGACCAGGTAGAGGTAGCCGTCCTCGTCGAGGTGGCCGATGTCGCGGGTGCGGACCCAGCCGTCGACGAGCGTCTGCGCGGTCAGCTCGGGCTGCCCGTGGTAGCCGGCGAAGCTCAGCCGGCTGCGCACCCACACCTCGCCGTCGTGGCCCGGCGGCAGCACGACGCCGTCGTCGTCGCGGATCTCGATCCGCACGTCGCCGTAGGGACGCCCGCAGGAGCGCAGCCGCTCCGGGTGCTCCGGATCGTCGGTCAGCCCAGGCAGCGCGGTGATCACGACGGCCTCGCTGAGGCCGTACACGATGCGCAGCACCGGGCCGAACCGCGCGATGGCCTGGCGCAGCCGGGCGGGCGCGGCGGGCCCGGCGCCCACGTTGAACATGAACATGGCCGAGAAGTCGGCGCCTGCCAGCGCCGGATGGTCCAGCAGCTCGTAGAGCATCGGCGGGGTCACGAAGGTGGAGTTAATCCGCTCCCGTTGCACGGTCGCCACGAACGCCGTCGGGTCCCAGTCGTCGCGCAGGAACAGCACGCCGCCGGTGAACAGGTTGAACAGGGTGGTGATCTGGCCGCTGGCCAACCACATGGGCGAGTGCGACAGGTGCCGCAGCAGCGGGAAGCCGGCGGCGCGGAAGTCGGCCGCGAGGGTGAGGATCTGGGCGTAGAAGCTCTCGGTGTGGTGCACCAGCTTCGGGGCGCCGGTGGTGCCGCTGGTCTGCAGGAACGACTCCGGCGCGGGCACCTCCGTCGTCGGCGGCACGGAACCGCCCGTGTCCGCGGTGAGGTCCGGGCCCGCGCCGCCGGGGCCCAGGCAGCACACCGGTACGCCGGGCAGCGCGGCGGCCAGCTCCGGCCCCAGGCTGGCCGGGTCGCGGGCGTCGTAGACCAGGGCGTCGGGGCGGGCCAGCCGGACGAACTCGTCGACCTCCCGGCGGGCGGTGACCGGGGCGACCCACATCGTCCGGCACCCGAGCAGGTGCAGCGCGAGTTGGAGCAACGGCCCCTCGACGGCGTTGGCCATGGTCACCAGCACCGCCGCGCCCGGCCGTACGCCGTGCCGGATCAGCGCCCCGGCCATCGCGCGTACCGACTCGGCGGCCTCGGTGTAGGTCAGGCGGCGGCCACCGCCGACCAGCGCCTCCCGATCGCCGAAGTCGGCGAACAGGTCCAGCGCCCTGTCCACATAGGTCGCGTGCCCGGGTCCGTCAGTCATCCGGCAAACCCCCATCGCAGGAGAGCGGCGGTCTCCGGGTCGGTTCCCGGTGACGTCGCGGGCGGTGGGGCGCGCGTTCGGGCGACCGCACCGCCGCCGCCTGCGAGCCTAGGCCGACGGGGACGCGCCGGGACCGGGCCGAAGGGCGAAACCGCAGGCCCGGAGGACATTTGATCGTGTCGATCAGTTGATTGACGCCCGTCATCGGCGGCGGCTAGGTTTCTGGACCATCGTCCAGGCGGGAGCCGTCAGCGGACGGCCCTGGGCTGCCACACGATGGAGGTTCCATGTCGACCCCGAAGAGATGGCATGTCGTCACCGCCCTCGCGGCGCTACTGGTCACCGCGACACCCGCCGTCATCGCCACCGCCGGCGGATCCTCCACTGTCGCCGGTCGACCGGACCGGGGTGAGTGGGCGGGCAGTTGGGCCGCGGCGGTCACCCGGGGCAACTCGGTCGGTCTGACCAACACCGGCCTGAACGACCAGAGCGTCCGGATGGTCGTGCACGTCTCGGTGGGCGGCCCGGCGCTGCGTGTACGACTCAGCAACCTCTACGGCGAGCAGGCGGTCCGGGTGGGGCGCGCCACCGTCGCCCGACCGAACACCGCGACCGTCGACGACGTCTCCGACATCGACCCGGCCTCGCTGCGTCCGCTGACCTTCACCGGCGCGGCCTCGGCGACCATGAACCGGGGCGCGGAGTTGCTGAGCGACCCGCTGACCTTCGCCGTCGCCGACGACAGCGACCTGGTGATCACCCTGCACTTCCCGACGCCGACCGGGCCGACCACCTTCCACGGGCAGTCCCAGCAGACGAACTTCATCGGCGCGGGTGATCTGACCGGGGCCGCCGACGGGGCCGGTTTCACCATCCGACCGAACTGCTGCTGGTTCTTCCTGTCCGGCGTCGACGTGCAGCGCAAGGGCACCCCCGGGGCGCTGGTCGTGCTCGGTGACTCTATCGGGGACAGCAACGGCAGTACCGTCAACGCCAACCGGCGCTGGCCCGACCTGCTCTCCGACCGGCTGCTCGCCGATCGGCCCGACAAGCGCACCCCGGGCGTGCTCAACCTGAGCCTGGCCGGCAACCGCCTCAACCACGAGGGCACCGAGCCGGGCGCGGGCGACTACCCTGGCTACTTCCAACTCGGCCCGAACGCGGCGGCCCGCCTCAACGAGGACGTCTTCGCCCAGACCGGGGTGCGTACCGTCGTCACCCACCTCGGCATCAACGACATCTGGATGTCCAACGACTCGTCCGAGGCGATCATCGCCACCCTGCGGCAGATCAACCAGCAGCTCCAGCAGCGCGGCCTGACCAGCCTGGTGGCCACGCTGACGCCGTACGAGGGGCACGGCGCGCCGACGGTGTGGACGCCGGAGAAGGAGGCCACCCGGCAGGCCGTGAACGCGTACCTGCGCGGCAGCCGGGAGTTCGACGGGCTGCTCGACTTCGACCGGGTGCTGCGGGACCCGGCCCGGCCCAGCCAGTTGCTGCCGGCGTACGACTCCGGGGACCACATCCACCCGAACGACGCCGGCAACAAGGCGATGGCCGACGCCGTGCCGTTACGGCTGCTCGGTCTGTGACACCGCCGGGGGCGGCGGGTCACCCCGCCGCCCCCGGAGCACCGACATCCTGGGGAGGAGTACGTCGTGACGGTGCAGGACCTGCTCACCGGCCTCTACAGCGAAGAGGGCCGCCAGAATCCGTACCCGTGGTACGCCCGCCTGCACCGGCTCGGGCCGGTCAGCGCGGTGCCGCCGCGCGCCGAGCACCGCACCGTGGCGGCGGTGGCTGTCGGCTACGACCTGATCGATCAGATGCTGCGCGATCCACGGTGGACCAAGCAGCCACCGCCCGGCTGGGAGGAGCACGAGATCCTGCGCACCTTCCAGACGTCGATGATGTTCATCAACCCGCCCGACCACACCCGGATGCGGCACGTCTTCTCGCGCACCTTCACCCCGCGCCGCCTCGGCGCGCTGGAGCCGGTGATCCTGCGCGTCGTCGACGACCTGCTGGACAGGATGGCCGACGCCGGTGACCGCGTCGTCGACTTCGTGGCCGACTTCGCGTACCCCATCCCCGCGCTGGTCATGGCCGAGTTCATCGGCATCCCGGCGGGGGAGTTGACCTGGTACCGCGATCGGGTGGAGCGCATCGACGAGTTCCTGGACGTGGCCGGCAAGACCCCGCAGCGGCTGGCCGCCGCGAACACCGCCGCGCAGGAGCTGCGGGCGTTCTACCGGGAGCTGCTGGCGCACCGCCGCCGCACGCCCGGGGAGGACCTGATCAGCGCCCTGGTCGAGGCGGTCGGGTCGGGCGAGGTGGAGCTGACCGAGGAGGAGCTGATCAGCAACCTGATCGTGCTGTTCAACGCCAGCTTCGTCACCACCGTCTACATGTTCAGCAACGGCCTGCCGCTGCTGCTGGCCCACCCGGGGGCGGTCACCGCGCTGCCCACCGACGACGCCCGCGCCGCCGGGTGTGTCGACGAGGTGCTGCGCCTGCAGAGCCCGGTGCACTTCCTCGCCCGGGCCGCGCCGGAGGACACCGTGCTGGCCGGCGTGCCGGTCACCGAGGGGGACAACGTGCTCATCATCATCGGCGCGGCCAACCGGGACCCGGCGCGCTTCCCCGACCCGGACGTCTTCGACCCGACCCGCGCCGGCCCGCCGTCCCTGGCCTTCGGGGTGGGCCTGCACTTCTGCCTCGGCGCGGCGGTGTCCCGGCTGGAGGGGCGCCTCGCGCTGCCCCGCCTGTTCGCCCGGTTCCCCCGGCTCGCGGTCACCGAGACCCCCACGTACAGCGGAAGCCTCTTCCTGCGCGGCATCGACAAGCTGCTGGTCAGCACCGGCGGATAGGAGATCAGCATGGCCCTGCACCCGGAGGTGGCGGCCTACCGCGCCGCCCGCGCCGCGGCGGGCACGCCGCCGCTGTACACGCAGACCCTCGCCGAGGCGCGCGCCGCGGACCTGGCCGCGATCCGCGCCGGCGGCGGCGCGGTCGAGCAGGTCGCCGAGGTACGCGACGAGCACATCCCCGGTCCGGGTGGTGATCTGCCCATCCGGGTCTACCGGCCGGCCGGGTCGGGTCCGCTGCCCACCCTGCTGTACTTCTTCGGCGGCGGCTGGACCCTCGGCAGCATCGACACCGCCGACGGGATCTGCCGCCGGCTGGCCAACGCGGTGCCCTGCCAGGTGGTGACCGTCGGCTACCGGCTCGCCCCGGAGCACCCCTTCCCGGCCGCCGTGCACGACTGCCACGCCGCGACCGTCTGGATCGCCGAGAACGCCGCCCGGTTCGGGGTGGACCCGACGAGGCTGGCGGTCGGCGGGGACAGCGCCGGTGGGAACCTCGCCGCCGCCGTGACCCTGCTCTGCCGCACGGACGGGCCCGCGCTGGCCGCGCAACTGCTCGTCTACCCGAACACCGACATCGGCGGCGACCCGTCCGGTCCGGTCGGCGACGACCCGACCCTGTTCAACCGCCACTCGGTGGCCTGGTACCGCACGCACTACCTCACCGACGCCGAGCGGGCGCGGGACCCGCTGGCGTCGCCGCTGCGCGCCGACGACCTGTCCGGCCTGCCGGCGGCTCTGGTGATCACCGCCGAGCTGGACCCGCTGTGCGCCGAGGGGCAGCGCTACGCCGAGCGGTTGGACGCCGCCGGCGTGCCCGTCCGTGCCGACTACTACCCGGGGATGATCCACGGGTTCTTCGCCATGCCCGGCGTGTTCACCGACGGCCGGCGCGCGCAGGACAGCGCCGCGGCGTTCCTGCGGGACCGGTTCGGTGTGTCGTCGGATCGGGAGGCGGCGCCGGCCCAGCCGGAGGGCACGGGGGTACGCGGTGGTTGAGCGGGTGCTGGCCGACCGGCCGGTGACGTTCGCCGACTACGGGGAACAGGCGCGGGCGGTGCTGACCCCGGACGTGTGGGACTACGTCGCCGGCGGTGGCGCGGCCGAGGTGACCCTGGCCGCCAACCGGACCGCGCTGGACCGGGTCGCCGTGCTGCCCCGGGTGCTGCGCGGCAGGGATGCGGTGGACACCGGCGTACGACTGCTCGGTGAGCCGTACGCGCTGCCGGTCGGGGTGGCGCCGATGGCCTACCAGCGGCTCGTACACCCGGACGGCGAGGCGGGCCTCGCGGCGGCGGCCGGCGCGGCCGGCGTGCCGTTCGTGGCGAGCACGCTGAGCAGCACACCGATCGAACAGATCACCGCGACCGGCGCCCACGTCTGGTTCCAGCTCTACTGGCTGCGCGACCGGGCTCTGGTCCGCGACCTGCTGGCCCGGATCGTGGCGGCGGGCTGCCGTGCCCTCGTCGTCACCGTGGACGTCCCGGTGCTCGGCCGACGCCCCCGCGACCTGCGCAACGCGTTCCGGCTGCCGCCCGACGTGGTCGCCGCGAACCTGCCGTACGGCAGGGACACGCTCGCCCACGCGGGCGTCCCCGGTGTCTCGGCGATCGCCGCGCACACCGACGCGTCGTTCGAATCGGCTCTGCGCTGGGCGGATCTGGCCTGGCTGCGCGAGCACGTCGACCTGCCGCTGGTCGTCAAGGGGGTGCTGGACCCCCGTGACGCGGTCGAGGCGGTACGGATCGGGGCGGACGCGGTGGTGGTGTCGAACCACGGGGGCCGGCAGTTGGACGGCGCCCCGGCCAGCGTCACCATGCTGCCGGAGGTCGTCGACGCGGTCGGCGACGGTTGTCAGGTGCTGCTCGACAGCGGCATCCGGGGCGGCACCGACGTGCTGCGGGCGCTGGCGCTGGGCGCGGCGGGCGTTCTGGTCGGTCGACCGCTGCTCTGGGCGCTGGCCGTCGGCGGGCGGCGCGGCGCGCAGGACGCGTTGGCGCTGCTCGCCGCCGAGGTGCGGGACGCGCTCACCCTCGCCGGGTGTGCCGACCCGGCGGCGGCGGCCGCGCTGCGGACCCTCCGGACGGGCTGAGCCGGTGGACGCCACCGAATCGGTCGACCTCACCGTCGCTGATCTGCACCCCGCGCTCGGCGACCCGGCGCTGACCTCGATGAACTTCCTCAACGAGGTGTCCGAACGGTATCCGGAAGCGGTGTCGCTCGCGGCCGGCCGCCCGTACGAGGAGTTCCTCGACGTCGCCGCGGTGCACCGGCACCTGGACACGTTCCACCGGCACCTCGTCGACGAGCGGGGGCACTCGCCCGAGCAGGCACGCCGGTTGCTGATGCAGTACGGCCGGACCAAGGGCATCGTGCACCACCTGGTCGCCCGTAACCTCGCCCTCGACGAGGGGATCACGGTCGATCCGGAGGCCGTCGTGGTGACCGTCGGGTGTCAGGAGGCCATGTTCCTGGTGCTGCGGGCGTTACGGACCGGCCCGACGGACGTGCTGCTGGCGGTCGCGCCGACCTATGTCGGGCTGACCGGGGCGGCTCGGCTGGTGGACCTGCCGGTGTGGCCGGTCGCCGGTGGACCGTCCGGCGTGGACCTCGCCGACCTGCGGGCCCAGGCGCGTAAGGCCCGAGAGGCGGGCCTGCGGCCGCGTGCCTGCTACGTGATGCCGGACTTCGCCAACCCGTCCGGGGTCAGCATCGACGTCGCCGACCGGCAGCGGCTGCTGGCGCTGGCCGCCGAGGAGGACCTGCTGTTGCTGGAGGACAACCCGTACGGGCTGTTCGCCGTCGCCGACGGGCCGCGTCCGCCCACGCTGAAGGCGCTGGACACCGACCGGAGGGTGGTCTACCTCGGCTCCTTCGCCAAGACGGTGCTGCCCGGTGCCCGGGTCGGTTACGTGGTCGCCGACCAGCGGGTGGCCGACCGGGACGGCCGCGTCGGGCCGTTCGCCGACCAACTCGCCATGATCAAGAGCATGGTCACCGTGAACACCTCGCCGCTCGCGCAGGCGGTGATCGGTGGGCGGCTGTTGGAGCACGGGTGCAGCCTGGTGCCCGCGAACACCCGGGAGCGGGCCGCGTACGCCCGCAACCTGCGCCACCTGGTGGCCGGCCTGGCCCGGCGTTTCGCGGACCGGCCGGAGGTGCGCTGGACGGTGCCGGCCGGCGGGTTCTTCGTGGTGGTGACCGTGCCGTTCGTCGTCGACGACGCGTTGCTGGACATCTCGGGGCGGGACTACGGCGTGCTGTGGACGCCGATGGCGCACTTCTACGACGACACCGCGCCGGTGCGCGCGCTGCGGCTGTCGGTCAGCGCGGTGACGCCGGAGCAGATCGACGTCGGGTTGGACCGACTCGCCGCCCTCGTCACCGACGAGCTCCTGCGTGGACGGTCATAATGGGCCGCATGGTTGCCTGGGAGTACGCCCTGCTCGTTCGTCGCTATCAGGGACAGGGTCGCAATTTCACCGTCTCGTTCGTCTGGTACGGCCCGGACGGGTCCCGTAAGGACATCACCGCCTACGGCGACACGGCCATCGCGCACCTCAACCGCGCCGGCCGCGAGGGCTGGGAGCTGGTCTCAGCGGCCGAGGACGTCAACAACGTCCAAGGCAGCACCGAAGTCCACCGCTACCACCTAAAACGCCCCCTGAACTAACACCTCGCCCCGCCCCCCCGTCCGCGGCGGGGGGGCGGGGCGAGGGACCGTCAGGTCAGGTCGACGGCGGGGTAGAGGGGGTGGGGGGCCAGGAGGTCGGCGGCCTGGCGGGAGATCTTGTCGGCCAGGTCGGCGTCGAGCGTGTACTTCGCCTTGGACGGGGTGCCGTCGGCGTTCGCGCCGGCCGTGGTCTGGGTCAGCACGGTGTGGATCAGCTCCGCCGTCTGGTCCATCTCGGCGGTGCCGAGGCCCCGGGTGGTCAGCGCCGGGGTGCCGATCCGGATGCCGGACGTGTACCAGGCGCCGTTCGGGTCCTGCGGGACCGAGTTGCGGTTGGTGACGATGCCGGAGTCGAGCAGGGCCTGCTCGGCCTGCCGGCCGGTGAGCCCGTACCCGGACACGTCGATCAGCACCAGGTGGTTGTCGGTGCCACCGGTGACGAGCTTCGCGCCCCGGCGCAGCAGCCCGTCGGCGAGGGCCTGCGAGTTGTCCACGATCCGCTGGGCGTAGTCGGCGAAGTCGGGACGGCGGGCCTCGGCCAGGGCGACGGCCTTGGCGGCCATCACGTGCGGCAGCGGACCGCCGAGCACCATCGGGCAGCCCCGGTCCACCTGGTCGGCCAGCTCCGGCTGGCAGAGCACCATGCCGCCGCGCGGGCCGCGCAGCGACTTGTGGGTGGTGGTGGTGACGATGTGCGCGTGCGGCACCGGGTCGAAGTCGCCGGTGAACACCTTGCCCGCCACCAGACCGGCGAAGTGCGCCATGTCGACCATGAAGGTCGCGCCCACCGAGTCGGCGATCTCGCGCAGGATCCGGAAGTTCACCTTCCGGGGGTACGCCGAGTAGCCGCCCACCAGGATCAGCGGCTTGAACTCGCGGGCGGCCTCGGCCACCCGGTCGTAGTCGATCAGCCCGGTGGCCGGGTCGGTGCCGTAGCTGCGCTGGTCGAACATCTTGCCGGAGATGTTCGGCCGGAACCCGTGGGTGAGGTGACCGCCGGCGTCCAGGGACATGCCGAGCATCCGCTGGTTGCCCAGCTCGCGGCGCAGCTCGAACCAGTCCGCCTCGGTGAGGTCGTTGACCTGGCGTACCTGGGCCTTCTTCAGGGCGGGGGACTCCACCCGGTCGGCGAGCACCGCCCAGAAGGCGACCAGGTTGGCGTCGATGCCCGAGTGCGGCTGCACGTACGCGTGCGCGGCACCGAACAGTTCCCGGGCGTGCTCGGCGGCGAGCGCCTCGACGGTGTCGACGTTCTGGCAGCCGGCGTAGAAGCGGCGGCCGACGGTGCCCTCGGCGTACTTGTCGCTGAACCAGTTGCCCATGGCCAGCAACGTGGCCGGGGAGGCGTAGTTCTCGCTGGCGATGAGCTTGAGCGACTCCCGCTGGTCGGTCAGCTCGGCGCCGATGGCGTCGGCCACCCGCGGCTCGACAGCCCGGATCACCTCGAGGGCGCTCCGGAATGCGGTGGACTCGGCGTTGCGCGACATGCGACCTCCTACGAATGTGCGGAAGGCCCAGGCGCACGGCAAACGTCCTCGTGACGGGGCCGCTCCCCGATGGTTCTCCATCCCAACGCGCCAGTAACGGCCCGCGCTGATCCTACCGGGCCGGCGCCGGCCGACCCGGCCGACCTCCCGACGCGAGCCCGCCGAGGTGGTTGAACGGTCCTCGCTCGGGCATGGGGCCAGGGGGCTTCGCGCCCGACCCCGCCCCCGCCCCGACCCCGCCTCCCGCGATCTTGCACTTTCTGTCGCGACAAAACAGCACGAAACATCGCCAATCGGCAACAGAAAGTGCAAGATCGCGGGGCGGGGGCGGGGGCGGGGCCGGGGCGGCACACCGAGGGGCCCGGCGATGTGCCGGGCCCCTCGGTGCGAACGCGTCGCCTCAGGCGGTCACCGCGTCGCGCGCCTTCTTGATCGCCTTCGGCTGGGTGGGGGTACGCGGCGCGTCGGCGCGCAGCGCGATCATCTTCTCGCCGATCTCCTGGAGCTGCTTACGGCCCAACGCCTCGCGGACCTTGGGGAACCACTCCTCCTCTTCCTCCTCGACGTGGTGCGTGACGTTCTCGATCAGCACCGTCGTCTTGGCGGTGAAGCGCTCGTCCTTGGCGTCCATGCTGGCCAGTTCGAGGCAGAGCAGGTCGGCCACGTGGTGCTCCTCGTACGACTCGAGGATGTCGTCCTCCAGGTCGGGCAGGAGCCGGCGGACCTCCGGGTACATCACCTCGTTCTCCAGGTAGGTGTGCACCGTCAGTGCCTCCAGGATCTGGTCCACCAGCTTCTGCCGCTGGCTCGCCGGTCCCTCCTCGGCGTCCTGGAAGGCCTTGAACAGACGGCGCATCTCCTTGTGGTCCTCTTTGAGCAGGACGATGGCATCGGTCGACACCGGTGTGCCCCCTTGTTCGGTAGCTCGGCTGGTGTCGATCCGGTACCCCGAGCCGGAGTGGCGAAACAGACGAACCCGGCTCACCTCGCCTGGTCAGACGGTGGCCAGGGTGCGCGGGATCTCGTCGAGCAGTTCCCGGGCCAGAAAACCGATCCGGCCGTACCGGGGAATCAGCCGCTGGCCGCTCACGGCGTGCGCGAACGCACCCCAGCAGGCGGCCTGCGCCGGGTCGGCGCCCCGGGACAGGAGACCGGCCAGCAGGCCGGCGAGGACGTCTCCGCTGCCGGACGTGCCAAGGCCGGCGTCGCCGCTCTCCTCCCGCCAGCCACGCCCGTCCGGGGCGGCCACGTGCCCGTAGAGCGAGACCACCGCCTCGTACCGGTGCGCCAGCTCGGCGGCCTCGGCGCTCAGGTCGTCGCCCGGGTCACGGCCGAGCAGGTGGCCGGCCTCGGTGACGTTGGGGGTGAGCACCACCGGGCGGCCGGAGCCGACCAGCAGCTTCGGCTCGTGGCTGAGCGCGCCCAGGGCGTACGCGTCCAGGACCAGCGGGGTCTGCGGCCCGGTCGCCTCCAGGACGAGGTCCAGCAGTCGGGAGGTCTCGTCGATGCCGGTCAACCCCGGACCCAGGGCCACCACGTCGGCCGCGCCGGCCAACTCGCGGAGCTGGCCGGCCCGATCGGCGGCGACCGTGCCGTCGGACGTCTCCGGCAGCCCCACCACGAGCGCCTCGGGCACCTGGATGCTCAGCGTGGCGGCGGTCGACTCGGCCAGGGCGAGCTGCAGGACCCCGGCGCCGGCGCGCAGCGCGGCCACTCCGGCGAGCAGGACCGCCCCGGGGGTGAAGCGGGAGCCGCCGATCACCAGCACGGTGCCCCGGCTCTCCTTGCCCCCGGCCGGCACCGGCAGCGCCCAGTCCCGCAGCAGCGCCGGCGTGATCACCTTCACCTCAGACCGGTTCGGCATGGATCTCGTCCTCCCTGGTCGCCTCGGCGCCCTGCCGGTGCAGGTGGCCGACCTCGTTGAAGCCGCCCAGCCGCAGGCGGCCCTGCTCGTCGGCGGACCAGTCGGTGACCGAGCAGTTGGCGATCACGTGTTCGCGGGTCAACGCCATCAGCTCCGGCTCGGTCAATCCCTCGATGAGGTAGCGCAGCAGGAAGACCAGCGCGTCGTGGCCGAACAGCAGCACCCGCTGGCCCTCGTGGTCGCGGCGCAGGTCACCGAGGAGCGTCCGCAGGCGCAGCGCCACGTCGGTCCAGGCCTCACCCCCGGGCGGCCGGTAGTAGAACTTGCCCAGCCGGTCACGCCGCTTCGCCTCGTCGGGAAACCGCTGGCGCACCCCGTGCCCGGTCAGGCCGTCGAGGATGCCCAGCTCCCGGTCGCGCAGCCGCTCGTCGCGGCTCACCGGAATCCCGGTGCCGCGCAGCGCCAGCTTCGCCGTGGACACCGCCCGCAGGTACGGCGACACCACCGCGACGTCGGGTCGCCGGTCCTCGGGCAGCCCCGCGAGCCAGCGACCGGTCGCCCGCGCCTGCTCCTCGCCGGTGTCCGAGAGCGGTACGTCGGCGTCGCGGTGGCTCAGGGCGATCACGTCCGCGCCGCTCTCCTCGGCCCGGGTGGCCGCCACGTTCGCGGTGCTCTCCCCGTGCCGGATGATCCAGAGCGTCGACAGTTCCGCCATGCCGACCCCGGTACCCGGGCTCGGCACGGGGTAACCGTGCCGGCGCCGGGCCGGGTGTCGACTCAGCCGCGCCGTTGCAGCAGGGCCACGGTCAGCCCGGTCACGTGCGTGACGCGGACCACCTCGTACCGTTCGGCGAGAGCGGCGGCCTGCTTCTTCGGCAGGCCGGTCAGCGGCGCGTCGGTGACCGTCGGCAACAGCACCCACAGTCGCGGCTCGTCCCGCAGGCAGCGGGCCGGAGTCGGGCAGTCCGCGCCGAACAGCTCGTCGCGCTGAGCCGCCGACCGCTGCTGGAAGACGTTGCGCGGCGAGATGTCGGCGGGAAGGTAGTAGCGCACCCCGGGCTCGTGCATCCACCACCACGGGCCACCCGCGACCAGGCCGTCGCCGGGCTGGTAGCCGGCCTCGATGACCCGCGCCGCCTGCGAGTAGGACAACGGCGCGAACGCGCGCTTCTGCGGGTACGTGTACCAGCCGTGCGAGTACTCCCCGCGCAGCGCGAGCTGACCGGGCACGCTCAGGGCGGCCAGCGCCACCACTGCCACCGCGACCAGCGGCGCGCGGCGCAGCGCGGCGACGGCGCCTCCGGCGAGCACCGCCCACGCCGGCACGAGGAAGAGCAGGTACTTGGAGAAGAAGTAGTTGATGTCGCCGGTGGAGGCCACCAGGATCACCGGCACCGGCAGCGCGGCGATCACCGCGGCGGCGGCCGTCCGCGCGGCCACGTCGCGGCGCAGGTGGGTCAGCACCCCGACCACGGCCAGCGCGGTGATCGCGGCGGCGAGCAGCACCGACCCGAAGACCTGTTCCCAGACCGTCCACGGCGCGCTGTCCGGGATCCAGCTGATCTGCCGTCCCGCCTGCTTCATACCGCGCAGGATCACCGGGGCGGCGATCCCCACCCCGGCGGCGGTGGCGAGCACGAACCAGGCCAGCGACCACCAGCGGCGCTCCCGCCAGGCGTGGATCAGGACGGCGACACCGTGCCCGAGCAGCAGCGTGAGCGCCACCACGTTCACCAGGCCGATGCCGGCCACGGCGAGCGCGTACGCGATCCAGCGCAGCCACCCCGGGCGCTGCAACGCCCGGAGCAGGAACAGCGTGGCCGCCGCCGCGGCCAGGACCACGAAGGCGTACGACCGGGTCTCCTGCCCGAAGCGGGTGACGGTGGGCACGAGGGCGAAGACGAAGCCGGCGGCGACACCCGCCGTCCGGTCGAAGATCCGACGTCCGACCAGCGCCACGCACGTGGTCGCCAGGACCATCGCCAGCGCCGACGGCAGCCGTACGACGGCCGCGTCGGTGCCGAACAGGCTCGTCCAGCCGTGCATGAAGAGGTAGTACGCCCCGTGCACGGCGTCGACGTTCGCCAGCATCCCCAGGATCTGCCCGGTCGAGCGGGTCGCCACGTCGACGGTGACCAACTCGTCGTGCCACATCTCCGGGCTGCCGAGACGCCAGCCGATCGCGAGGGCCGCGAACGCCGTGGGCCAGAACCAGACACTGAGCACGAGTCGGCGGGCGAGAGGGGGTCGCCGTCCCTCCGACTCGGTGGCGGGCGGGGGCGGCCCCGCGTCGGTGGGCGCGGGAGGCGCGTCCGTGGTGACGGCGCGGTCTGGCATCGGCGTCCGATCGGGGGCGAGCGGGGAGTGGGCGCGACGATGATAGCCGTCGGCGTGGTCGCCGGAGGACCCGTCGTCCGGTCACCGCCGGTGGTGGCGCGGCGAGCCCCGGGGCCGGATCGCCGGTACTGGATTCGGACGCCGTGCCTGATAATGTGGCCCGCGCCCGTCGCGCACGTCCACCACGCAGAGTAAGGCCCGGGGAACCGATGATTGTCGACATCATGTTGCCGTACTACGGGAGTGTGCCCCTCATGCAGGCGGCGGTGCGCAGCGTGATGGCACAGAGTGATCCGGGTTGGCGTCTGACCGTGGTCGACGACGGCACCGAGCCGGGCGTGCCGGAGTGGTTCGCGCAGATCACCGACGAGCGGGTCCGCTACCAGCGCAACGAGCGCAACCTCGGCATCACCAACAACTACCGCAAGTGCGTCGGCCTCGCCGAGCACGAGTATCTGGTGATGATGGGCACGGACGACATCATGCACCCCAACTACGTCGCGACCGTGCGATCGGTGATCGAGCAGTACCCGGGCGTCGGTATGGTGCAGCCGGGAGTCGAGATCATCGACGCCGACGGCACGGTGGTCAACACCATCGTCGACGAGGCCAAGCGTCGGCTCTACGCCCCGCGCGTGGAGTCCCGGACGCTGATGGGTGGCGAGGACCTGGCGGCCAGCCTGCTGCGCGGCTGCTGGTTCTACTTCCCGTCGATCTGCTGGCGGACGGACGCCCTCAAGGCCGTCGACTTCCGCGAGGAGTTCCAGGTCATCCAGGACCTCGCGCTGGTGATCGACCTGATCCAGCGCGGCGAGCAGATGGCGATCGACAACACCCTGTGCTTCCAGTACCGGCGACACGCGGTGAGCAAGTCCGCCGCCGATGCGATCACCGGCACCCGGTTCACCGAGGCGCGGGCGTACTTCGTCCAGGTCGCCCGGCGGATGGACGAGCAGGGCTGGCCCCGGGCGGCACGGGCGGCCCGTCGCTACATGTCGTCCCGGCTGCACGCCATCACGCTGCTGCCGACGGCCGTGCTCGCCGGCCGGATGACCGGTGTGAAGAGCCTGTCGCGGCACGCGTTCGGGCCGGGCCGATGAGCGACCACAGCCAGGGAGAAGCCATGATCGTCGAGCAGCGGCAGCCGGCGCCGGAGGCCGACGGGCGGCGGGTGGTGGTGCTCGGCGGCACCGGCTTCCTGGGCCGTCCGATCTGCCGGGCGCTGGCCGACGCGGGGCACACCGTCATCGCCGTCGCCCGTACGCCGCGCGACATCGGGCCGGGGGTCGCCGTCCGTGCTCTGGACCTCGCCGCAGCCGACGTGGACGAGATCACCGCCCTGCTGCGCGACCTCGAACCGGACGTGGTCGTCAACTCCGCCGGCGGCATGTGGGGGCTCAACGACGCGCAGATGCTCGCCGTCAACGTGACCCTGGTCGAGCGCCTCATCGAGGCCGCCGGCCGACTGCCCGGACGCGTCCGGGTGGTCCAGCTGGGCAGCGTGCACGAGTACGGGCTGGTGCCGGTCGACACGTCGATGGCCGAAGGGCTCCGGCCCGCGCCGGTGATGCCGTACGGCGAGTTCAAGCTCCGCTGCACCACCGCGGTCGCCGAGGCCGACCGGGCGGGCCTGATCGAGGGCGTGACGCTGCGGGTCGGCAACGTGATCGGCGCCGGCCAGCCCGGGCACAGCCTGCTCGGGGTGGTCGCGGGTCGGCTGCGCGACGCCCAGCGCGCCGGCGAGCGGGCCCGGCTGGAGCTGGCTCCGCTGGGCTCGCGGCGTGACTTCGTGGGCCTGAGCGACGTGGTGGCCGCCGTGCTGCTGGCCACGACCCGTCCCGCAGCGGCCGGCCACGTGATCAACATCGGTCGCGGAGTCGCCGCCAGTGCCCGTGATATGGTCCAGCTCCTCATCGACGTCAGTGAGGTGCCGACCGATCTGGTCGAGGCCGAGCACACCGGCCCGGCCGAGACGAGCTGGCAGCGGCTGGACGTCGGGCTCGCCGCCGAGGTGCTCGGCTGGTCGCCGAGCGACGATCTGCACACCGAAATGAAGCAGTTGTGGGAGCACGCCGGCGCCGAGGTGCCCGCCTGATGGTCGAGAGGTCCTGACCGCATGACTACCCCCGCCCTCGTCCGCTCCCGTGGCACGCTCGCCGACCTGCTCTCCGGCCGCAGCAACGGCATCGGGCTCATCCGGCTCTGCCTCGCGGTCGGCGTGGTGTTGTCGCACTCCAAGCCGCTCGGCTTCGGCGCCAACGACCTCGGCTACCACCTGACCGGCCGGCAGACCAACGTCGGCACCATGGCGGTGTACGGCTTCTTCGTGCTCTCCGGCCTGCTGATCACCCGCAGCGCCCGGCGTACCGGCATCATCCGCTACGCCTGGCACCGCGCGCTGCGTATCTTCCCCGGCCTCTGGGTGTGCCTGCTGATCACCGCGCTGGTGGTGGCCCCGCTGGTGGCCCTGCGCGAGCACGGGACCACGGCCGGCTTCTTCGACAACGCCTGGGACCGGGGCGGCCCGCTGGCCTACCTACAGGCCAACTGGTGGACCGGTGTCCGTCAGTACGGCATTCAGGACCTGCTCAAGGCGACCACCCCGTGGGGTGAGAAGAGCGGCTCCAGCGTCTTCAACGGCGCCCTGTGGTCACTCAAGTACGAGATGTTCTGCTACGTCGTGGTGGGTGTCCTGGCCATCACCGCGGTGCTGCGCAACGCCCGCCGGTTCGTGCTGTTCCTGACCGTCGCGCTCTACCTGAGCATCCTGCAGGACTGGGTGAGCTCCGGGCAGTTCAGCGGGCCGGCGTCCACGGCGAGCTGGTCGTTCGACTCGCCCCTGGTCGGCGTGATGAGCTTCCACTACATCGTCTACCTGGGCTTCCTGTTCGCGTTCGGCGCGACCCTGGACCTCTACCGGGAGCGGGTGCCGATCAACGACGCGCTGGGCATCGGCTCGGCCGTGGCGCTGGGACTGTCCC
Source organism: Micromonospora sp. CA-246542 (assembly GCF_050942905.1). NCBI lineage: Bacteria > Bacillati > Actinomycetota > Actinomycetes > Micromonosporales > Micromonosporaceae > Micromonospora > Micromonospora sp. CA-246542. The sequence goes on from NZ_CP192040.1 coordinate 3,426,766, forward strand.
TGCTCTTCGGCGGGTTCTTCGCCATCGGGCTGCCGGCGTTCGCGTACCTGCTGGTGTGGCTGTCGGTGCGGATGCCCCGCCAGCTGCACTGGGTGGGCCGCAAGAACGACTACTCGTACGGCATCTACATCTACGGGTTCGTCGGCCAGCAGGTGATGGCGAGTCTGGGTTGGAGCCGCTGGGGGTACGTCCCGTTCGCCGCGATGTCGCTCGCGGTCGCCTTCGTCGCCGCGTTCGTCTCGTGGAAGCTCGTCGAGCGCCCGGCGCTGCGGTTGAAGGACTGGACGCCGGGCTTCGTGGCCCGCCGCACGGCGCAGACGGTACCGGTCGAGCAGCAGACCGCCGTGGCCGAGGAGCCGCAGCCGGCGTCGGTCGGCGGCCCGACCGAGGAACTGCCGCAGCAGCACGCCACGCTGGTCACCGGCCGGTAGCCCACCGGGTCCGCCGCCACGTCGTACCCTCGGGGGCGTGGCCACGGCGGCGGAGGAGATCCGGGTGGGGGAGCGGCTGGTCCGCGTCTCCAGCCCCGACAAGCCGTACTTCCCGGAACGTGGGCTGACCAAGCTGGACGTGGTCCGCTACTTCCTGGCGGTCGGCGACGGGATCCTGCGGGCGCTGCGCGACCGGCCGACCATGCTGGAACGCTGGCCGCGCGGCGTCTTCGAGGGCGCGACGATCGCGACCCGGCAGACCAACCGCGGCGACGCGTTCTACCAGAAGCGGCTGCCGGCGGGCGCGCCCGAGTGGGTGCGCACCGCGCACATCACGTTCCCGAGCGGCCGGACGGCCGACGAGGTCGCGCCGAGCGAGCTGGCCGTGGTGATCTGGGCGGCCAACCTGGGCACCCTGCGGTTCCATCCGTGGCCGGTCTCCGCCCGCGACGTGGAGCGCCCCGACCAGTTGCGCATCGACCTCGACCCGCTGCCGGGCGTCGGCTTCGAGCAGGTGGTGCCGGTGGCCCGGGAGGTGCGCGCGTTCCTCGCCGAACTGGGCATGACGGGCTACCCGAAGACGACCGGCGGGCGGGGCCTGCACGTGTACCTGTCGATCGAGCCGCGGTGGAGTTTCGGCGAGTGCCGCCGGGCGGTGCTCGCGCTGGGACGGGAGATGCAGCGTCGGCTGCCGGACCTGGTCACCACCACCTGGTGGCGGGATCAGCGGGACCGGCCGGTCTTCGTCGACTACAACCAGATGTCCCGCGACCACACCATGGCGTCGGCGTACTCGATCCGGCCGACGCCGCAGGCGTTGGTGTCGGCGCCGTTGGACTGGGCGGAGCTGGACGACGCCCGTCCGGAGGACTTCGACGTGCTCACCATGCCGGCCCGGTTCGCCGAGCGCGGCGACCCGCACGCCGGCCTGGACGGCGACCGGCACTCGCTGGAGCCGCTGCTGGAACTGGCCGACCGCGAAGGCCTGGAGGCCCCGCCCGTACGGTGACCTACTGCCACGGGCTCTGCGTGCCCTCGAACTCCTCGAAGACCAGCCACGACCGCGTCGACAGCACCCCGGAGATGCGCTGCACCCGGTCGAGTACGACGTCCCGCAGGGCGGCGTTGTCCGGCGCCCGGACCAGGGCCAGCACGTCGTGCTCGCCGCTGAGCAGTGCGACGTGCTCGACGTAGCGCACCTGGGCCAGCTCGGCTGACACCTCCCGCCAGGTGTTCTGCTCGATCGTCAACGCCATGTACGCCGAGGTGCCCAGTCCGGCCGCCTCGGGCGCGACCTGTGCCCGGAACCCCGTGATCACGCCGTCGCGCACCAGGCGCTCGACCCGGGCGTACGCGTTGGTGCGCGAGATGTGGATCCGTTCGGCCAGCGTGCGCACCGACGTACGCCCGTCGCGGACCAGTTCGTCCACGATCCGCCGGTCGACCTCGTCCAAGGCTCGGGCCGATCGTCCCGCTCCGGCCGCCCGACCCACCCCGTCTTCGGCCTCCTGGCTCACCGATCTGCCTCCCGCATGCCAGACGTCCCGCCTTCTTCGTGGATCTTGAGTCAATCATCCGTCAGGCGGAAGCATAGGCTCACCACACGTCCCAGGAGGTCCCGCCGTGACGACCACACCCCAGGCGGTCCGCAGGGCATCCCCGCGCGCCCGTCGGACGGTCACCCCGCCCGACCCGGCGCGTTCGCTGCTGCCGGACGCCGAACCGGTCCGCCTGCTCGACGAGACCGGCACGCCGCTGCCGGCCCGCACCGACTACCCGGAACCGCCCGTCGAGGCGCTGCGGGAGCTGTACCGCCGGATGGTGCTCGGCCGCCGGTTCGACACCCAGGCGACCGCGCTGACCAAGCAGGGCCGCCTCGCCGTCTACCCGTCGTCCCGGGGCCAGGAGGCGTGCCAGGTGGCCGCCACGCTCGCCGTCCGCGACACCGACTGGGTGTTCCCCACCTACCGCGAATCGATGGCGCTGGTTGCCCGAGGCATCGATCCGGTCGAGGTTCTCACCCTGCTGCGCGGCGACTGGCACTGCGGCTACGACCCGACCCGGGTGCACACCGCGCCGCAGTGCACCCCGCTCGCCACCCAGTGCGTGCACGCCGCCGGGCTCGCCCACGGTGAGGCGTACCAGGGGCGCGACACGGTGGCGCTGGCCTTCATCGGTGACGGGGCGACCAGCGAGGGCGACTTCCACGAGGGCGTCAACTTCGCCGCCGTGTTCAAAGCCCCGGTCGTCTACTTCGTGCAGAACAACAGGTACGCCATCAGCGTCCCGCTGTCCCGGCAGACCGCCGCGCCCTCGTTGGCGTACAAGGGCGTCGGCTACGGCGTACCCAGTGAGCAGGTCGACGGCAACGACCCGGTCGCCGTGCTCGCCGTGCTGACCCGCGCGGTCGCGCACGCCCGCGCCGGAAACGGGCCGTTCCTGGTGGAGGCGCACACCTACCGGATGGAGCCGCACACCAACGCCGACGACGCCAGCCGCTACCGCGACGGCGCGGAGGTCGACGCCTGGCGGGACCGGGACCCGGTCGCCCGCCTCCAGGCCTACCTGCGCGCCCGTGGGGTGCTCGACGACGCGGCCGTCGCCGAGATCGCCGAGCAGGCCGAGGCGTACGCGGCGGACCTGCGTACCCGGATGAACAGCCAGCCCACGGTCGACCCGCTGAGCCTGTTCGACCACGTCTACGCCGAGCCCACCCCACAGCTCGTCGAGCAGCGCGAGCAGGTCCGCGCCGAGCTCGCCGCCGCGCACGACGAAGAGGGTGACGCCTGATGGCCACCACCATGGCGAAGGCGCTCAACTCCGCGCTCGCCGACGCCCTCGCGGCCGACGAGCGGGTAGTCGTCTTCGGCGAGGACGTCGGCGCGCTCGGCGGCGTATTCCGGATCACCGACGGCCTCCAGGCCCGCTTCGGCGAGAAGCGCTGCTTCGACACCCCGCTCGCCGAGGCCGGCATCGTCGGCTTCGCCGTCGGCCTGGCCATGTCCGGGCTGCGGCCGGTGGTCGAGATGCAGTTCGACGCGTTCGCGTACCCGGCGTTCGAGCAGATCGCCTCGCACGTGGCGAAGCTGCGCAACCGCACCCGCGGGGCGCTCAGCGTGCCCATCGTCATCCGCGTGCCGTACGCGGGCGGGATCGGCGGGGTCGAGCACCACTGCGACTCGTCCGAGGCGTACTACGCGCACACGCCCGGCCTCAAGGTCGTCACCCCGGCTACCGTCGACGACGCGTACTCCCTGCTGCGGGAGGCGATCGACGACCCCGACCCGGTGGTCTTCATGGAGCCCAAGAAGCTCTACTTCGCCAGCGCCGACGCGGCCCTGCCGACGCGGACCGAGCCGTTCGGCCGGGCCGTCGTGCGCCGGCCCGGCCGCGACGCGACCCTGGTGGCGTACGGACCGGCGGTGCCGGTCGCCCTGGAGGCCGCCGAGGCCGCGCGCGAGGAGGGCTGGGACCTGGAGGTCGTGGACGTGCGCACCATCGTGCCGTTCGACGACGCCACCATCACCGCCTCGGTCCGGCGCACCGGTCGGTGCGTCGTCATCCAGGAGGCGCCCGGCTTCGCGGGCGTCGGCGCGGAGATCGCCGCCCGGGTGCAGGAGCGCTGCTTCCACGCGCTGCACGCTCCCGTGCTGCGGGTGGCCGGGCTGGACATCCCGTACCCGGCGCCGATGCTGGAACACACCCACCTGCCGGGCGTGGACCGCGTCCTCGACGCGGTCGCCCGCCTGCAGTGGGACGACCAGCCCGACGCGCGCTGGGCGGCGGCATGACCACCGTCGAGCGGACCCAGGTCTTCCTCCTGCCCGACCTGGGCGAGGGGCTGAGCGAGGCCGAGATCGTCGAGTGGCGGGTCGCCGTCGGTGACGTCGTCGAGGTGGACCAGAGCGTGGTCGAGGTGGAGACCGCCAAGGCGGTCGTCGACGTGCCCTGCCCGTACGCCGGACGGGTCGTGACCCTGCATGGCGCGGCCGGCGAGGTCCGCCCGGTCGGCCAGCCGTTGATCACCATCGCGCCGCTGGACGGCGATGGTGGCGAGCCCGCCGGGCACGCCACCTACCGCGAGGAGGAGCGGGCCGGCTCCGGCAACGTCCTGATCGGGTACGGGACGGGCCACGGCGGCGCGACCCGCCGTCGCCGCCGGCCGCGCCTGACCCTTGCCCCCGACCCGACCGACGCCGCGCCGACCGCCACCGGCCCGACCGGCGTTGGCGCGACCGGCGCTGGCTCGGCTGCCGTCGGCCCGGCCGCTACTGGCTCGGCTGCCGTCGGCCCGGCCGCTACTGGCTCGGCCGCTACTGGCTCGGCCGCTACCGGCGCGGTCGGGGTTGACCGGCCCGGCGCGAGTCCGGCCTCCCACTCCGCTGCCGCCGACGACGGCGCGACGGTCGGTGCCCAGTCGTCGAGTGCCCTGGTCATCTCGCCGATCGTCCGTCGGCTGGCCCGCGAGCGCGGCGTCGACCTGAGCGCGGTGCGGGGCACCGGACCCGGCGGGGTGATCCGCCGCGCCGACGTGGAGGCGGCCTCGACCGCGCCCCGGCTCGCCGCCGTGCCGGAGCCTCACGTCACCCTGGCCCCGACCGGGGACGGCGACATGGTCATCCCGCTCACCGGCATCCGCAAGGTGATCGCCGACAAGCTCTCCCGCAGCCGGCGGGAGATCCCCGAGGTGACCATCTGGGTCGACGTGGACGCCACCGGGCTGCTGGAGACCCGTGCGGCCATCAACGCGGCGACGCCCGACGCCCCGGTGAGCATCCTGGCCCTGCTGGCCCGGATCTGCCTCAGCGGCCTGCGCCGGTACCCGCAGCTCAACGCCCGCGTCGACACCGAGGGCCAGCGGATCGTCCAGTCCGCCGGCGTGCACCTGGGTATCGCCGCGCAGACGGACCGGGGCCTGCTGGTGCCGGTGCTGCGGGACGCCCAGCGGCTCACCACCGCCGAACTGGCCGCCGCGCTGGCGGAGACCACGGCCGCGGCCCGGGCCGGGACGCTCGCGCCGGCCCGGCTCACCGGCGGCACCTTCACCCTCAACAACTACGGGGTGTTCGGCGTGGACGGCTCCACGCCGATCATCAACCACCCCGAGGCGGCGCTGCTCGGCGTGGGGCGGATCGTGGACAAGCCGTGGGTGGTCGACGGGCAGTTGGCCGTCCGCAAGGTCACCCAGTTGAGCCTCACCTTCGACCACCGGGTCTGCGACGGCGGGGTGGCCGGTGGCTTCCTGCGACACGTCGCCGACTGCGTGGAGCGCCCGGCGCTGCTGATCGCCGCCGTCTGACGCGTACCCCCTGAGGCCCCGACGCCGCTTGCGCGGCGTCGGGGCCGGCGCGCGGCCTGGGGTTTCCCGGCCGTGTCACCGGGAAGTCGGCCCCGCCGGTACGCGCCGGACGCGTCGAAGGGAGCCGACAGGTGGCCGTGGCGAACGAGCTGCTACTCAACTCGATCCGCGTGCGGCGGCCCGCGGCGGCCGGCGCGCCGCTCTACTGCGACGCCCGGGAGTACGGCCTGACCGGTGACGGCGCGACCAACGACCAGCCGGCGCTGGCCGCCCTCGTGGACCGTCTCGGTGCGGGGTACGCCTCGGACGGCCGGGCCCGCGTCATCTACTGCCCGCCCGGCATCTACTCGATCCGCGACGCCGGAACGGTGTGGCGCAGCGGCGTCTCGCTGGTCGGCGCCGGCCCGGCGGCGACCCGGTTCATGCTCAGCAACGAGGGCAACCGCGCCGACCCGACCCCACTGGCCTTCTGGACCACCGTGCAGCACGGCGCCGACCGGGACCGCCACATCGCCGACTGCACCTTCGCCGACTTCCAGATCGACGGCTCCGGCGTCGCGATGGCCGAGTACAACTACCTCGCCAAGGGGCTGGGCCTGCAGTACGTGGTGCGCGGCGTGTTCCGCAACCTCTACATCCACCACACCGCCGCCACCGGGCTGGGCTGCGACTTCCTCCAGGACTCGCTGATCGACGGCGTGGTCGTGGTCGGCTGCGGCCGGCTGGACAACGGCGAGCAGATCGGCGGCGCCGGGATCGGCGTGGGCATCGGCGGGTGGGGTCCGATGGAGCGCCTCACCATCGCCAACTGCACCACCCTCGCCAACGGCACCAACGGCATCTTCCTCGAACTGCAGAAGGACTACTGGACGCCGCCGCGCGGCTACCGCATCATCGGCTGCCACAGCCAGGGCAACCGGTTCGGCATCTCCGACTGGGGCGCCGACGGTCTCATCGTCTCCGCCTGCACGATGGCCGGCAACCTGGAGGCCGGCTTCGACATCTCCGCCCAGGGCACCGCCGCGGTGGCCGGGCGCGGCGGGCTGGTCGCCGACTGCGTCATCGACGGCAACATCCGCGACGGGGTCAGCGTCGGCAACACCCCGGGCCCGTACACCATCCGGGGCAACCGGATCAGCGGCAACGGTCAGCACGGCTACCACGCGCACGACCTCGGGCGGGGCTACCAGGGCCCGATGCGGGACGTGGTGATCGAGAGCAACGACTTCTGGGGCAACGGGCTGGACGCCATCCGGATCGACCACCAGATGACCGACGCGGTGCTGCTCAACAACCGGATCCGCAACAACGGCCGACAGTACGCGCAGGCCGCCAGCGGTAGCGGCGAGACCGTCCGCTACGCCGAACGGTCCGTGGTGGACCGGTCCGCGAACTGGCCGCACGACGGTCACCGCGGCAAGGTCCTGCGGGTGGGGCGGGCCGTGGCCATGGTCGCCGCGAACACCGGCGACGAACTCACCCTCGCCCCGGTACGTCCCGACGGCATCAGCGCGTGGAGCGGGGACATCCCGCCTCCGGGGTGCCGGTACGAGCTGTCCGCCCCACCCGAGCGACGGGCCGGCATCACCATCGACGCGGCGTTCGACTCGGCCACCGTCCGCGGCAACCGGATCTGGGACAACCACGAGGACCGGACCCAGACCCACGGCCTGTGGATCACCGGGCGGGGAAGCTGCGTGGACTGCCGGGTCGAGGACAACGACCTGGCCGGCAACGCCGACGACGGGATGTGCCTGGACACCCCGCCGGTGGGCGGACGCTGGCGCGACAACCACGTCGACAACGACTGGAGCTGACCGGCCGGGCCGGAACGCGCGGCGGCGGCGACCGGAAGGCTCTCCGGTCGCCGCCACCGTCGGTGCGGGTTCGTGCTGGTGTCGCGGCCCGTCAGCCGGCCAGGCCGGCCACCGGTGTCGGATCGAGCACGACCGTCGCCGAGGCCGTCTGCGGCGGCACGCCGGGCTCCGTCGGCGCGTCGGTGTACTCCGCGACGAACACCGCGGTCAGGTTGTCCGCGCCGCTGTGCCCACCGTCGAGGAAGGTGGGGATGGTGCCGGAGCATCCGGTCGCGGTGGAGAGCGGGTGCCCGTGCTCATCGTGGCCGAGCACGTAGGTGACCTTCACCCGCGAGCAGTCCACCGGCAGGTCGTCGGTGACCTTGACCTCGTACGCGACCGTCTGCCCGAACTGGAAGGGCTGCCCGGCCACCGGGGCGACGAACTCGATGACCGGCGCGGTCGGCCCGACCACCAACGGCAGGGTCGCCGAGGCCGAGCGTCCGGTGCGGTCCGTCACCTTGAGCGTCGGTGTGTACGAGCCGTTCTCCTGGAACGTCCACGTCGGATTGGGGTTGGTGCTGTCCACCGAGCCGTCCGCGTCGAAGTCCCACGCGTAGCTCAGCTTGTCGCCGTCCGGGTCGGTGGTGCCGGCGCTGGAGAACGCCACGGTCAGCGGGGCCTGCCCGACGGTCGGCGTACCGCTGATCTTCGGGATCGGCGTCCGGTTGCCCCGGACGAAGTCGATCCGCGACAACTGCGCGTCCGGGTTCTCGGCGAAGTACCCGTCGCCGTACTCCAGAACGTAGAGCGCGCCGTCCGGACCGAACTCCATGTCCATCGGGTTGTCCACCACGATCGACGGCGCCACCGGCCGGATGTCCGTGACGTCGCCGTCGGCGTCGAGGCGGAACTCCTTGATGTAGTCCCGGGTCCACTCGTAGAACAGCGGCACCCCGTCGTAGTACGCCGGCCACCGGGTACGCGACGTGCTGGTCCCGTCGTACTCGTACGCCGGGCCGCCCATCGGGGCGATGCCACCCGTGCCGAGCTGCGGGAACTCGGCCGAGGCGGCCGCCGAATACCAGACCTGCGGGGCCTCGACCGGCGGCAGCACCCGCTTGCCGGTGTTGTGCGGTGAGTCGTTGACCGGGCGCGCGCAGTTGAACTTCGGACCGGACTCGCCGGTGGCGAAGTCGTAGTCGCGGTAGGCGATGGTCGGCGTCACGCAGTACGGCCAGCCGTAGTTCGCCGGCTTGTCGACCACCATCCACCGGCCGTGTCCGGCCGGCCCGCGCTGCGGGTTCGCCGTGGAGGCGTCGGGGGAGTAGTCGCCCACGTACACGTTGTCGGTGCGCCGGTCGACGACGAACCGGAACGCGTTGCGCAGCCCCATCGCGTAGATCTCCGGTCGGGTCTGCGCGGTGCCCGGCTTGAACAGGTTGCCCGCCGGCACCGTGTACCCACCACCGGCCTTCACCTTGATGCGCAGGAGCTTGCCGCGCAGGTCGTTGGTGTTGGCCGCGGTGCGCTGGGCGTCGTACGCCGGGTTCCGGTCGGCCCGCTCGTCGATCGGGACGTAGCCGTCGGAGGCGAACGGGTTGGTGTCGTCACCCGTCGACAGGTACAGGTTGCCCTTGCTGTCGAAGTCGACCTGACCGCCCACGTGGCAGCAGATGCCCCGGTCGGTCGGCACGTCGATGATCTGCTGCTCGCTGGCGAGGTTGAGTTTCATCCCCTCCAGCTTGAACCGGGACAGCCGCAGCGCGCCCTTGAACCGCTGCCAGTCGGCCTCGGTGCCGGTCTCCGGCGCGTCTCCCTCGTTGACACCCGGGGTGGCCGGGTCGTCCACCGGAGTGTCCATCGGCGGCGAGTAGTACAGGTACACCCATTTGTTCTGGGCGAAGTTCGGGTCGATCGCGATGCCCTGCAACCCCTCCTCGTCGTGCTGGTACACGTCGATGTCGGCGGCGAGGGTGTTGAGCCCGGTGCGCGGGTCGTGGATGCGTACCTCGCCGGTCCGGGAGGTGTGCAGCACCCGCAGGTCGGGCAGGACGGCGAGGCTCATCGGCTCGCCCGGGAAGTCGTTGAGCGTCACCTTCTGGAAGCTGCTGTCCGGTGGCGGAGCCGGCGCGGCGGTCGCCGCCGTCGTCGGCGCGACCAGGCCGGCCGTCACCAGGAGCAGGGCGGACGCGAATGCGGTTTTGTTCATCAAATAGCCCTTCACGGTGCTCAGTACCGGAGCGAGGCGAGATAGTCGAAGCCGACCCGGGCGGTCTCGAGGGCGTCGGCCGGCACCCGCGGCGAGGTGCCCGCGTCGTCGCGCTCCACGATGTACTCCTCGATGCCCGCCTCGCGCTCGTGGGCGAAGATGCGACCGAAGTCGATGACGCCGTTGCCGAGATCGGCGAAGCCACCCTCGACGTCCAGGTCCTTGACGTGCACCTGACGGATCCGCCCGCGGTTCTCCCGGATCACGTCGACCGGGTCGTGTGCTCCCCGCCAGGTCCAGTAGAGGTCCAGCTCGAAGTGGACCAGCCGGGGATCGGTCTGCCCGGTGAGGATCTCGAAGCCGGTCGACCCGTCGGTCAGCGGCACGAACTCCAGTTGGTGGTTGTGGTAGCCGAAGTCGAGGCCCGCACGCTCGGCGAGCCGGCCGGCCTGGTTGAGGTCCCGGGCCAGGGCGCGGTAGATGGCCGGGTCCCGGTACGGGCGGCCCTCGGCGTCCCGACCGAAGTACGGGTGCACGATCTTCTTGGAGCCCAGCGTGTTCGCGTCGGCGAGGGCGCGTTCCCAGGTGGCGGCGTCGAACGGCTGGGGGATACCGGTGTGCCCGGAGGTGGCCCGCAACCCGGCGGCGTCGAGCGCGGCGCGGAACTCCGCGGCCGTACGCCCGACGAAGCCGGCGTGCTCCACCCGCCGGTAGCCGATGCGACGCAGGGCGGCGAGGGTGCCCGGCAGGTCGGCGGCGAGCTGGTCGCGCAGGGTGTAGAGCTGGATGCTGATGCGGTCCACCGGCACCCGACGCCGGCCGTGGGACTGACCCGCGGCGGCGGTGTCACCGGCAGGCGCCGCGTTGGCCGGGCCGGCGAAAAGCCCGGCGGCGCCGACAGCGGCGGCGGAGACGGTCGCGGCGCGGAGCAATCCTCGCCGACTGACCGACTCGGACGCCCCGGTCGACTCCGAGCGGTTGGCCTGGTGATCCATGGTGGTGGTTCCTTCCTGACGGATGGCGTGCCGTCGGCAGCGGTCAACCGGCTGCCCGTACCGGGACGCGCCGAACCGGCCGGAGATGTGCTCCGGCGTGGACGGTGTGGACGACGCGTTGTTCCGCGGTCGGGGACCCTGTGGGCGGACCGCGGCCGACCCCGGCAGGGGCGGCAGGCAGGCTGATCGACGAATGGGCAACCCTCTATCTGAAAAGCGACCCTACCCTTGACTATGGACAAAGGCAAAGCTCCCTCGCGATCAGCAGAAGTTTCGCTCCACCTGACAAAAGTCCGCCCACCAGGTGCGGGACCCCAGGATCCCCGCCCGCCTCCACCCGCGCCGATCTTGCACTTTCTGCGCCGACATGCCGGGCATACCGGGTCCTAACGGCAACCGAAAGTGCAAGATCGGCGCAGAGGGGGCGGGCGGGAGGCGCGGGGCCTTGCCTTTTGTCACGCCCGGCCCGCCGCCGCGCGCCCCGCGCCTGCCGCGTGCGCCCCGCGCCTGCCGCGTGCGCCCCGCGCCTGCCGCGTGCGCCCCGCGCCTGCCGCGTGCGCCCCGCGCCTGCCGCGTGCGCCCCGCGCCTGCCGCGTGCGCCCCGCGCCTGCCGCGTGCGCCCCGCGCCTGCCGCGTGCGCCCCGCGCCTGCCGCGTGCGCCCCGCGCCTGCCGCGTGCGCCCCGCGCCTGCCGCGTGCGCCCCGCGCCTGCCGCGTGCGCCGTGATCGCGCTCGATCCAGGATGTAGGGGCCTCGTTGATGTCTCGAAGCCACTACTTCCTGGTTCGAGCGTGATCTTGAGACCTATGAGCCGGACCCTCGTCCCTCGCGCAGGGTCGATCGCTGCTCGTGGGGTCGAGGGCGTGCCAAGATCCACGCAACATCGGGGATCTTGCTGCCTCCCGCGCACCGGAGCCAGCAACATCGGGGAAACTGCGCGGATCTTGCCCAGCCCGGCCCTGCCCGGCCCTGCCCGGCCCTGCCCGGCCCTGCCCGGCCCTGCCCGGCCCTGCCCGGCCCGGCCCTGCCCGGCCCTGCCCGGCCCTGCCCGGCCCTGCCCGGCCCTGCCCGGCCCGGCCCTGCCCGGCCCTGCCCGGCCCTGCCCGGCCCTGCCCTGCCCTGCCCGGCCCTGCCCTGCCCTGCCCTGCCCTGCCCAGCCCAGCCCAGCCCAGCCCGGCCCGGCCCGGCCAGGCCCGGCCCGGCCCGGCCCAGCCCAGCCCAGCCCGGCCAGGCCCGGCCCAGCCCTGCCCGGGCCAGCCCAGCCCTGCCCGGGCCAGCCCAGCCCAGCCCGGCCCGGCCGGTCCTGTGCTTGCTGCGTCAGTCGTGCACCTAGGGCGCAAGGTGCGGGAGTGGCGGCGGCGTGGTCGGACGGGACGTTGCGGGTCGGCGGGCGTGCGGACGGCCGGAGACTACCCACAACCGGCAGAGGTGCGCTTTCTCGGCAAGCGGCTCAGCGGCGGAAAATGCGTCGATAAATGCGCTCGCGATTATCTCCGAATGCCCTGAATGCTCCTGTCGAGGCGGCCAGAATATGAGCGAGGGAAGCCGAAAACGGGGGGACTGAACATGACGTCTAGGCGGCGATTGACGCTGTTGGCGGTAACTGTCGCGGCCGCACCGCTCATGTTGGGCGGGTGCACGATCGGTGGGGATCCGGCGGCCGGGCCGGCCAAGCGGCGCGCCGCGCCGCCGGAACTCACCGTCACGCCGGGCGACAAGACCCGCGAGATCCCGGTCAGCGCCGAGGTCGGCACGGTGGTCAAGGGCGGACGGGTCACCGCCGTCCGACTCACCGACGACAAGGGCACGCAGGTCAAGGCGGAGCCACGTGAGGACGGCTCGGGTTGGGTGCCGAGCAAGCCGCTGCAGCCCCGGCGCACGTACACCGCGGAGGTGACGGCCACCGGCGACTCGGGCGCGACGACCACGCGGACCACCACGTTCACCACGATGGCCACGTCCACGAAGCCGCAGGTGACCAGCACGCTCTATTTCGTCGGCAACCGGACGTACGGTACTGCCATGCCGGTAACGGTGGCGTTCGACCCGGCAATTCCGAAAGAGGCCAGGGCGGATGTGCAGCGCCGGTTGTTCGTGAAGACGAATCCGCCGCAGCCGGGCACCTGGTCGTGGCTGGACGACGGGAGTCAGGTCTATTACCGGGCACCCGATTTCTGGCAACCGGGGACGACGATCAGCGTCCGGGCCGGCCTCCAGGGCCTGCCGATCGGCAAGAAGTTGATGGGGGACGCCGAGCGGACCGCGACGTCGAAGATCGGCAAGCAGGTCTCCCTGGAGATCGACAACGCCACGAAGCAGATGTCGGTGCTGCGCGACGGCAAGCTGGTCCGCCGGATCCCGGTCAGCCTGGGCAAGCCGAGCACGCCGAGTTCCAGCGGCAAGATGGTGATCATGGAGAAGCACGAGCGGACCACCTTCGACACCCGGGGTGAGCCGAACGGCGGCTACGTGGTCGACGTCGACGACGCCCAGCGGCTCACCTGGGGCGGCGAGTTCATCCACTCGGCCCCCTGGTCGGAGGGCGAGCAGGGCTACACCAACACCTCGCACGGCTGCGCGAACGTGTCGGCCACGGCCGCGGACTGGCTGATGGGCGTGACCCAGGTCGGCGACCTGGTCACCGTCAAGGGCACCGAGGTCGAGTTGCAGCCCGGCAACGGCTGGACGGCGTGGAACGTGAGCTGGGACGAGTTCGTCAAGGGCAGCGCGCTACCGGTACCTCCGGGGCTCAAGCCCGCGCCGGCCGCCCCGGCGCACCCGGGCGCGGTCGCCGGTGGGTCGCCGGCCCCGGCGCCCTCGGTGAGCGGCCGCTGACACACGCCCTCCGGGCCGGTCCACCCACGCGGTGGGCCGGCCCGTTCGCCCTCGCGGGGGCGGGACTCCCGCCGTCGGGGCCGGCCGCCGCCCGGCGGCGTGGGGCGCGGGCCAGGCTCTTCACCCCAGGGGTACGCGGGCCACGCCGGATCCGGTCAGGCTGCCCAACCACAGGTGGTCGCCGTGCTGTCGTACCCCGGTGATCATCGAGTAGTGCCCGGCCGGGCCGTGCAGCGTACGACGGACCGTGCCCTCGCCGTCGACGAGCGCGACCAGCCCGTAGCGGCGTGGCTGCGGCTGCATGGCGTCGGGCAGCAGCGCGGCGAGCTGGCGCAGCCGGGGGTGCGGCAGCAGCCGTTCGGCGATGGGCACGCGGGGGCTGGGCAGGGCGATCCAGTACGTCCCGTCGCCCACGGCGCAGAGATTGTCCGGGTACGCGGGCAGGTCGGCGAGCACCCGCACCCCGCCGCCCAGCTCGACGCGGAGCAGCCGGTGGGTGGTCGTCTCCACCAGCATCAGCGCCGATTCGTCGGGCGTCAGGGCGATGCCGTTGGGGAAGTACAGCCCGTCGGCCACGACCTCGGTACGCCCACTGCCCGGGTGGTGGGCCAGCACCCGGCCGTTGGGGCGGTGCTCCAGCAGGTCCCGTTTCCAGTGCGAGACCGGGAAGCGGTCCGACGAGTCGGTGAAGTAGACGGTGCCGTCGCGGGCCACCGTCGCGTTGTTGGCCAGGTGCACGGGCGGCGCCGTCCCGGTCAGCTCGCGGACCGTTCCGTCCGGCGTGACCCGCAGCAACCCCCGGTACGCGTCGCAGACGACCAGAGCCTCCCCGGACGGGTCCAGCTCGATCCCGAGCGGTCGGCCGCCGGTCTCGGCCAGGAGCCGTCCCCGGGTGCCGGCGGGCGCGTCGACCGGCCACCACCAGAGGTTGCCGTCCTCGTCGCCGCTCACGACCCGACCGGCCGGGTCGACGAGCACGTCCTCGGGCCCGACGGCCCCCTCGGGAAGGGGCAGGAGGTCGACCTGGTCGAGGCGGCGATCGGTGGCCGCCCACACGCCGCGAAGCGGAGGCGGGACGGTGGCCGGTTCGCGGACGGGCCGGATCAACCGTGGCGGCCGGGGTCGGGGGATCACCATCGGCTCATTCTCCAACGCCGATGTGGGTCGTACCGGATCCGGCGCGCCACCTGGCCGTTCGGCCGACCCCGAGGCCCTGACCTCCATCCTCGGGCGGATGAGGGGAAGCCTGGGGGATGACCCTGGACGTACCCGGAATCACTCCCCGGACGGGCGAAACTGTCGGTGGTGGGGGCTAGATTTCAGGGCATGGAAGAGCGCAGCGACCGGATCGACGTGCAGGTCAGCGTGGGTGACCAGGTGGTCCAGGTGCGGGTGACCGGTGAGGTCGACATCGCCACCGTGGCCGCGTTCCGGTCCGCGCTGTGGTCCGCGCCGGCGCGTCCGGTCGTCCAGCTCGATCTGTCCGGGCTCCGGTTGCTCTCCGCCGCCGGGGTGCGAGCCCTGCTGGCCGCGCATCTGCGTGTCCGGGCGCGGGGCGGCGAGCTGGTCGTGGTCGATCCGACGCCGATGGTGGCCCGCGTGTTGCGCGCTACCGGCCTGCACCGGGTGGTGCCGATCCTCGAGCCCGCCCGGGTGGTCGAGGCCGCCCGTCGTGGGACGCCGGCCGACCTGGTCGTGCCCGTCCGCCGTCCACCGGCCGCGCCCGGTGACCTGGTGCTGGCGGCCTGACTCTCAGGTGGCCGAGGGCCGCTGAGGTGTCGAGGTGCGGCGCCGCCTGACTGGACATGCCGCGACCGACGGCCGGGGACGCTGAGGTGCTGCGGAGCGACGCCGACCTTCTGCCGCTGTGCCTGACGTACGAAGGGGCCGCCCGGCGTCGAGCCGGACGACCCCCACGCCGTGTCGGTCAGCGCACGCCGAGCAGGTCGACGATGAAGATCAGCGTCTCGCCCGGCTTGATGACGCCAGCGGCACCGCGGTCGCCGTACCCCAGGTGCGGCGGGATGGTGAGACGCCGCCGGCCGCCGACGCGCATGCCGGCCACGCCCTGGTCCCAGCCGGCGATGACCTGACCGCCGCCGAGCGGGAACTCGAACGCCTCGCCCCGGTTCCACGACGAGTCGAACTCGCCGCCCGTGGAGTGCGACACGCCGACGTAGTGGACGCTCACCAACTGGCCGGGCTCGGCCTGCGGGCCGTCGCCGACGGTGATGTCCTCGATCACGAGGTCGGCCGGCGGCGCACCCTCGATCGGGCCCACCTCGGGCTTGCCCGATCGGGCGCCTGCTGCCTGGTTCATGCGGGATCTCCTGCCGTGTTGCGGTGTTGTGTCCGGTCACCGTCGATCCTGCCGGATCGCCGACGGCCGATGTACGCCACACCCGTGAACCGACCGCGGATGATCGACACCGCTACGGGCCCACGGCCGCACGCGCACGTTCGCGGGCGTCACCCCCGGGGGGGTGACGCCCGCGTCGGAGGGGCTCACCGGAGCCAGGGCGCCTGCCGGACGATCGGCAGCTTCGCCCACACCTTTCCGAGGCCCCAGGTGTCGCCGGCGTTGAGCAGGGCCAGGACGGCGAGCACCGCGGCGTAGATCAGGTGGTCGTCCATGAAGAGGTTGTTCTCCGGGGGCAGGACGGCGGTCCACATGAGGACCAGCAGCAGCCCGCCGGTGACGGCCGCGACCCGCATGCCGACGCCGAGCAGCAGCGCGATGCCGATCCCGGCGAGGCCGGCCATGAACAGCCAGTCCGCCCAGGCGGCGCCGGCGATGTTCGTGTAGATGTCCTTGAACGGGCCGGCGACCCCGAAGGTGAGGAAGCCCTTGGTGGGGCTGCCCCCGTTGATCCAGGCGTTCTTCGATTCGGTCTCGTGGCCGAGGCCGAACAGCTTGTCGAGGAAAGCCCAGAGGAAGATCCAGCCGAGCGCCAGCCGGGTGCCCGCCAGGACGTACCGGGCGGCCCTCTCCCGGGTGGTGCCGGCCGCCGGAGCGGTGGTCTCGGCGGTGGTCCGCTCGATCGTCGCGGTCATGGTGTCCACGTCCCTTCTCAGCCTCGCACCGCGCTTCCCGGTGGCACCTCCAGTGGACGCCCTCGGCCCCGGGGGGCGGCAGGGCCGACCGGACCGCACCGGCCCGGGACCTTGGACCCCTGACGGCTGGGCCTGGTGGCACCGCGTGGGGTGTCGACTTCGCCGGAGCGCCGACGGCGGGTGAGCCGCTCGCATAGGCTCGGGAGCGCCGGCCGGCGGGGGCAGCGGGCGGTGCGCCGTGGTCGATGCGGAGGGCACCGGTGGCAGAGGCGACGGTCACGGTGCCGCTGTGGGCCTGGGCGGCGGTCGGCGGTCTGCTCGCCGTGCTGCTGGCGATCGACGTGGTGGCGCACCGGGACAACCACGTCATCGAGCTGCGCGAGGCGTTGCTCTGGAGCGCCGTCTGGATCGGCGCGGGTCTTGCATTCGGGTTGGTCGTCTGGTGGGCGCTCGGCGGCGACCCGGCCGTCGCGTACTTCTCCGGCTATCTGCTGGAAAAGGCGCTCTCGGTGGACAACGTCTTCGTCTTCGCCCTGCTCTTCGGCTATTTCCGGGTGCCGGCGGGCTACCAGCACAAGGTGCTGTTCTGGGGTGTCGTCGGCGCGCTCGCCTTTCGCCTGGTGTTCGTCCTCGCCGGGGCCGAGCTGCTGGCCCGGCTCGCCTGGGCCGGGTTCGTGCTCGGCGCGTTCCTGATCTGGACCGGCTGGCGGCTGGCCGTACGGGGGGAACCGGACGTCGACCCGGACCGCGTCCTCGCCGTCCGGCTGTTCCGTCGGGTCGTGCCGACCGACGCCAGCTACCACGGTGACCGCTTCACCGCCCGGGTCGGCGGGCGTCGGGTGGCGACGTTGCTGTTCGTGGCGCTGGTCGCGATCGAGGCCACCGACGTGGTGTTCGCCGTCGACTCGGTGGCGGCGATCCTCGCCATCACCACCAACACGTTCCTCGTGTGGACGGCCGTCGCGTTCGCCGTCCTCGGGCTGCGCAGCCTCTACTTCTGCCTCGCGGGCCTGCTGCGGCACTTCGGTCACCTGCGGTACGGGCTGGCGCTGCTGCTGGCGTTCGCGGGGGTGAAGCTGATCCTCGCCGAGACGCCGGTGGGCAAGCTGCCGGTCTGGCTGACGCTCGCCGTGGTGCTGCTGACCCTGGCGGTCTCCATCTCGTCGAGCGTCGTGGCGGGCCGTCGGGCCGCGCGCTGACCCGCACGGACGCTCGGCTCACGGCCGGTCCGGCTCGACCCGGGCCGTCACGTCGAGGTGTGCGGGTGCGCAGCCGGCCGTCGTGGCGAACCGGTGGACGGCGGCATGGACGTGCTCGCGGACCCGCGCGGCGGGGGCGTCGCTGGTCAGGTCCACCTGGACCCACACGTCGGGTCGCGGTGGCGCGCCGGTGAGCACGACCCGGGCCCCGCGCACCCCGGCCGCCCGGACCAGGTCGCGTTCCAGGGCGCGGACGAGCACCTCGGTGGCCAGCCGGGTGCGACCGGGACGGTTCCCGGCGTGGCTCAGCATGCCCCGCAGGGGTCGGTCGGGTCGGCGTACCGTCCGGTGCAGCAGGCGCTGGCCGGCGACGGCGGTCAGCAGCCCGGCCACCGCGGCGGCCAGGGTGCTCCAGGGCGTCGCCAGCCGCCACGCGTCGACCAGGCCGCCGCCGAGCAGGACCGGGTCGGGGCCGCCGCCCGACAGCGCGCCGGCGCCGATCGCCAGCGCGGTCGCCCCACCGGCCACCAGCAGCAGCGCGACGATCGTCCACAGCAGGCGGTGTGCGGCGTCGGTCATGCCGGTCGCCGGGAGGGCAGCAGTCGGATCTCGACACGGTCGACGTGTGGCCGGGCGAGCCGGCGCAGCTCCTGGCGCACGGCGAACTCGACCTCGGCGCGGGCCGCGGGGTCGCCGGTGGCGTGCAGCCGGGGTCGCCACCGGTCGCTGTGGCGGCGGACGCGCGCTCTCGTCCGGCGTACGCCCGGGACGGTGTCCACCGCCTCGGTCAGTCGACGTTCCACACACCGTCGGCGCAGGTGCCAGCCGTCGCGTTCGTCGACCCGCAGCCGAACCGGCGTCCACCGGCGCAGTTGAGCGGCCAGAACGACGAGGCCCAGCAGGACGGCAGCGCCGGCCGCCGCCCGGACGCCCGGATCGGCCCAGTGGGTGCTGGTCAGCGCCTCGTACCAGCCGGGGCGGACGAGCGGTGGCGTCGGGACGTCGAGCGTCACCAGCAGCGCCTGCGCGGCCAGCAGGGCGCCCCCGGCCAGCAGGGCCACACCGAGCAGGAATGAGGCCACCCGGTTGACGGTCGCCATGGTCAGCTCTCCCCGCGTGGTCGGGGGGCGGGAAGCGGCCTCGTCCGAGCCGGGCACCACGAGATCCCGCACCGTGATCGTCACCGCGACGACGGTGTGGCCGGTGTCGGCGTACACCCGGTCGGCGACCGCGCGCCGGACCGCGTCGGCGACGGCGGGCACGCTGTGTCCGTACTCGGTGATGAGGTCGAGGTCGAGGCCCACGGTCCGGTCGTCCACGCGGACGGTGACCGGGCGGACGTCGCGGATGCCCGGCACCCGGCCGGCGGCGGCGACGGCGCTCCGACCGATCTGCGCTGCCGCGCCGGTGTCGCGGCGCGGTGGTTCGACGCCCGGCGGCGGGCCGTCGGCCGGCGTGGCACGGGTGTAGGGGGCCGCCCGGGAAGCCGGTGGTGTCGTTCCGCCCGATCCGTGCTCGGTCGACGGCGGATGGTCGGCTCGCCGGCCGGTCGCGGGTGCCGGGGCCGGCGCGGGTGCTCTCCCTCGCGTCGACGCGGCCCGCTCGGGGCGAGGGCGCCGAACCGCAGCTGTCGCGACATGCTCCGACCTCCCAGCCGATCCGCCTTCGGGCGACCTCGCTGGATACACCCCGGCGGGTCGACTGGAACGCAACAGCAGTGTGATACGGGTCACAGCAGGTTGGTCGGCGCTGGTGTGGCCCGGCGTTCCTCGGCTCGCTTCTACAACGTTGTAATGGGTGCCTGAGGGGACGCCGTGCGCCCACCCCCGGCCCGGCCGGCGGCGTGGGGTTGGCGTCGACGCCCTTCCCCGGGGTGGCGACGCAGCCCTGCGCGCCTTGACGTCCGGCACTGGCCGGGGCGACGATCCCAGTGACGAATATCGATGACGGGGGTCGTTGATGAGGAATCGGATCGTCTCGCTGGCCGTTGTGGCGCTCGTCGCCGTCACGGGTGCTCTCGCCGTGATTCTCCCGGCCTCCGCCGCCAGTGGGTGCGCGGCGGGGCTCCTGGTCCACGCCCGGTTCTCGTCGATGCTGCGTGGCGAACTCAGGGTGCACAGTTTCGGTCGGCCGCTCGCGGAGTGGACGCTGCGGTTCCCACTGCGCTACCCGACCGAGCAGATCAAGAACGTCGAGGGCGTGCGCTGGGAACAGCACGGCGCGCAGGTCACGATCCGTAACCTGCCCGGTGTCACGCTGCCGGCCGACCAGACGGTGTCCTTCCCGTATGCCATGACACACGGGGTGGTCTGGACCGAGCAGCCGCAGGACTTCACGCTCAACGGCGTTACCTGCACGACCTCCGTGCCCGCGCCTCCGCCCCCGTCGAGCCCGCCGACGTCGCCGAGTCCGCGGCCGAGCGAGTCGCCCAGCCGCACCCCCGACCCGAACCGTCCGTCCATCCGGATCACCAAGCCCGAGGTGGGTGACCACTTCTTCGCTCCGGCCACCATCACCGTGGAAGCCGCCGCCACGGCCGCGCCCGGCCGACGGATCACCCGCGTCGAATTCTTCGGCTGGGACAGCTGGTCGGACAGGATCTCGCTCGGCACCGACACGACCGCGCCGTACACCGCACGGTGGCCTGATCTGCCGGCCGGCCTCTACACCGTGAATGCCCAGGTGTACGACGACCAGGGCGCGACGCTGAGCAGCGAGAGGAGCGTTTCCGTACGGGTGTTGACACCGGGCGAGGAGCGGCAGGCGCCGTACGTCAGCGTGGTGCGCGACCAGCTCTGGGGCATCTCCCCGGTCATCGACACGGCGGCGCCCCGACGCCTGACGCCGCTCGCGCGCACCGGAGCGGAGGCCCGTTGCGTGCAGGGGCGGGGCATCTGGGACGGCGCGGTCGACGCCACCGCCGTGGCCGGGCTCGCCGCACGCGGCGTGCAGGCGGTGTACATCCCCCTCAACGAGGCCTGTTGGCTGGGTTTGTCGTACGTCGACCCCCGCTACGGCGGGGAGCCGTACCGGCAGGAGATCGTGGCGTACACGCAACGGTTGACGACCGCCGGTATCACGCCCATCGTCGCGCTCGCCTGGAGCCACGGCCGCTACACCGGGCCGGGGGCGACCTGCCGGGACGAACGCGCCGTCTGCGCCAAGCCGATGCCGGACGCCGCGTACGCGATCGACTTCTGGCAGAGCGTCGGTCAGACCATCCTCGGCGAGACGGTGGTGTTCGACCTGTTCACGGCCCCGTACCCGGATCGGGCCATCGCCGACCCGGCACTGGCCTGGACGTGCTGGCGCGAGGGCGACCAGGCATGCGCCGCGCTCGGCTATCCGACGGTCGGCATGCTGCAGTTGCTGGCCGCGCTGCGCAGCGGTTTCCGGGGCGTGGTGCTGGCCAGTGGCCTGAACGGCGGCAACGACCTGTCCCAATGGGCCACGTACGTGCCGGACGACTGGTATTACAACGTTGCGGCGGCGTGGCGGCCGACAGCGCCCGGTGGCTGCCACCCGCCGACCCTGCCGCAGGCGCCCGTCGTCGTCACGGCCGTCTGCCGCTAGCGCGGCGGCCGGCGGGCCGCGCCACCGGAACGGGTGATCGACCGCCTAGACTCGGCGCGGTTCGACCGACCGGCGGATGGATCAGGCAGATGACGAGCACCGACGAGCGCGGCTGGCTGCGGGCGTTGCCCGCCGATGGTGGACGCGACGCGCTGTTCAGCCGCGCCGGCCACCGGGTGTACGGGACGCGTCGGCTCAGCGAACTGGTGCAGGGGCGTCCGCCGGGTGTGACCGGCAGCCAGTGGGGCTCGGCCAGCCGAACGGCGTTCGACCTCGTGGTCTGCGCGCCGGACACCCAGCGGCCGGTCGTCGCCGTGACGGTCGGACCGGTCCCGCTGCCCGGGTCGGCCGAGCAGCGCGCCGAGCGGCTCGCCGACGCCGTGGGCGCGGCCGTCGGCCTGCCCGTGCTGCGCATCGGGTCGCCGACGCTGCGGGCCGCCGAGCACGGTCGGCGTCTGATCGAGTACGTGCTCGACGCGCGCGCCTACGCGGCGGGCGGCACCGGGGACGAGCCCGCCCCGGTGGGGTTCCGCGACATCCTCGGTCGGATGCCGGACGGGCGGACCGGCCCGGTGAACGACCTCGGCGCGTTGGCCCGGGCGGCGGCCGTCGAGGCGTACGTGGCCGGGCAGCTCGCCGACCCGATCGTGCGTGGGCTGCACGTGCGCTGGACCGAGGGCCGGGCGCAGGGGTGGAGCTGGGTCCAGCCACGCCTGGACGGCTGCCTCGTCGAGCGGGTGTCGATCACCGCGCAGCGCTTCTCCTGCGGTGTCGACGAGGCCCGTCTGGCCGAGGACCTCGCGACCGTCGCGATCGGTGAGCGGCTGCGCGTCGCCCGGCCGGAGGACCCGGATCTACTCGCGCGTGCGGACCTCACCGCCGAGATCGCCGCGTTGAGCCGCCGCCGCGACGAACTGGTGGGCGGTTTCGCCTTCGATCACCTCTGCGTGGACTGACCGGCGACTCTCCGCTGCCCAAGACCGCTCGGCTCCCGATCCGTTCGGGTGCCGAGCATTTTTCTTTGGGGTGGTTGAACCTTCCCCGTCGCCGTCCCGTACTCCTGCGCGAATGAAGAGGATCTCCCCAACCGCGTCGATCGGGCGCGGGCGACGGTGCGGAAAGGGCATCGTCGGCCGTCGACACGTTACCGGGTAGGTCGCGGTGGCCGCCACCGTGGCGTGCCATCTCACATCCGTCGGTCCGCCGAGGGCAGGAATCCACTACCGGATCGAGAAGGAGAGCAATTCGATGCGCAGGTCCACTCGGGCGCGCCGGTCACCCGGCATCGCGCGGAGCAAGCGTCTGCTGGCCGTTGTCGGCACGCTGGTGGTCTTCGGTGGAGTAGTCGCCGTCACCCAGATTTCGTCGGCCCAGGACCGGCGGACGAACAAGCCTCGGCCCGTCGCCGGGCAATGCGTGGAACCGAGCCCCGGCTCGACCGCGCCGAGCGGCACCTCGACCAGCCGTACGTGGCAGAACGGTCGGTGGGTGCGCAACCACTGGGGTGACGGTCAGGAGTCGGTCGCGGAGTGCGAGGACGGAAAGGACGGCACGGTCGGCACCGGCTCGGCCATCGCCTGTCCGGATGTCCTGTCCAAGCTGCCGCAGGTGCCGGAGCGGGCGCGCGCCGAGGTCGACCGTAACCTCGCGCAGCTGCAGACCCAGATCGCCGAGGCCGACCGCCGGCTCGCCGCCGAGGGCAACAAGGGTCAGGCGTTCATCAACAACGCGATTCTGCGGCCGTTGGCCGACAAGCGTAAGGCGGTTCTGGACCGCATCACGACCGCCATCGACCGGGTCGGGCCCCGCCCCCAGGGCCTGGCGCAACTCGCCCAGTGTCAGGTGCAGCCGACCGGTAACAACAACGGTGGCGGCAGCAATGGCGGGAACACCGGCGGCGGTACCAACAACGGTGGGAACACCGGCGGTGGCAACAACGGCGGCAACGCCCCCGGCGCTGGCCTCGGTGTGCTGGCCAACAACTGCGACGAGAGCAAGTTGGAGCCGCACAACGGTTTCCAGCTCGGCAACCGTTGTGTGAGCACCGAGTTCGGTGAGGTCGGCGCCGCCGCCAACAACCCGTCGCTGCTGATCACCCAGTTCCCGCAGCAGGTCGGCCGCAACCAGCCCTTCACCCTGCGGGTCAGCACCAAGAACCTGGTCCGGGACCGGTTCCTGGCGGCCGGCCAGGGTGGCTACTACGTGGAGAGCTCGCTGCTCAACGACCAGGGCCTGGTCCGGGGTCACTTCCACACCGCCTGCCGGATGCTGGACAGCCTGACCGCTCCGCCCGAGCCGCAGGAGGTGCCGGCGTTCTTCGTCGCCACCGAGGACGGCCGCGGTGGCGCCCAGCCGGACGAGGTGACCATCCAGATCCCGGGTCTGCCGGAGTCGGGCACCGCGCAGTGCTCGGTCTGGGCCGGTGACGGCTCGCACCGTCTGCCCATGATGGAGCGGGCGAACCAGACCCCGGCGTTCGACTCGATCCGCGTCACCGTCAACTGACCGGTCGATGAGTGGCCGGCCACCCGGGTGGACAGCACCCCGGGTGGCCGGCCACGCACACAGCGACGGGGTCCCGCCGTTTTGGCGGGACCCCGTCGCTGTGCCGCGTGTCAGCGGTTCTTGTACGCCTCGACGACCTCGACCGGGATCCGGCCCCGCTCGGAAATTTTGTAGCCGTTCTTGACGGCCCATTCCCGGATCGCCCGGTTTTGTTCGCGGTCCATTCCCGCGCCGGTGGGTCGCCCCGGCCGCCGAACTGTCCGCGTGTTCTCCGCCGGGCCTCGGCCGATCCGCCGGCCCGCATTGATGTATGGGTCCAGCGCCTTACGCAGGACACCCGCATTCTCGTCCGAGACGTCGATGGTGTACGCGACGCCGTCGAGACTGAACTCGACCGTCCGATCGGCCTTCCCGCCGTCGAGGTCGTCGGTCAGCACCGTGATTACTTTTCTCGCCATTGCCGATTACTCCCTGTGTGTGGCGGGATGTTTCCAAAGTCTGACCTATCACCCGGGGAATCCGCAACAATGTGCGTGCCATTCATTTCGGCGCGTCGCGATTCAGCGGGGCACAAAACAGCGGACTGGCCGTAATCGCAGGTCGCGGTGCGGTGTCAATCGGTGAGCAGACCGGCGTGGCCGGCCACCGCCGCCGCCTCCGCCCGGTTGGAGACCCGCAGCTTGCGCAGCAGAGAGGCGGTCATTCGTTTCACCGTCCGTTCCGACACGTGCAGTTCCTCGGCGATGTCGACGGTGCTGCGCCCGGTCGCGATCGCCCGCAGCAGACGGCGCTCCTCGGCGTCGAGGTCGACGGACGCCGCTCGGGCGGGTCCGAGCAGGGCGCGCAGCAGTTCCGCCGGCAGGACCGCCCAGCCGTCGAGGATGGCCAGCAGCGGGGGTAGCAGCTCCTCCGGTTCGCTGGTCTTCGGCAGAAACCCCTCCGCGCCGGCCCGTAGCGCCTCCAGTGCGGGCGCTGGGTCGGTCGAGCCGGACATGGCGACCACCCGTACGCGGGGGGTGGTCCGCCGGATGGCCGCCACCGCCCGGACGCCGCCGGGTGGTGGCATGTGCAGGTCGACCAGCGCGAGGTCGGGATGGCAACGACTGATCATGCTGGCCGCCGCGGCGGCGTCCCCGGTCGAGCCGACCACCTCGGCGCGTCCGTCGGTGGTCACCGGAAGCAGCAGCTCCAAGCCACGGACGAACAGGGGGTGATCGTCCACGACAGCGAGTCTGAGGTTGGGGGCGTCCGGCATGTCTGGGCCGTTCCCCAGCGGGTACCGATCATGCGGGTACGCACCGATCGGGGGGAGTCGGATGGATGCGCGCACGCCAGGGGTGGCAGGGCTTGTTGCGAGGATTGCGACGTACCGGGTCCGGACCGGGCATCCCACCCTCCCCGGCGGTCGACGCGGACCTGCTGCTGCGGGTGTTGTGTCACGAGTTCCGTACCCCGGTCAGCGCGCTGACGTCGTTGACGCGGGCGCTGGCCGATGACCACCGGCCGCTGACCGGCGCGGACCGGCGGGCGGTCAGCGCGCTGGCCCGCGACCAGGCCGTCCACCTACAGGGCCTGCTGCGCGACGCGACGGCCGGCGCCGGCGTGCTGACGCCGGTGGCCGAACCGGAGGCGACCGTGCCCCTGGTCGGCCTCCTGCGTGAGGCGGCCGCGCTCGTGCCGGCGGGCCGGCGTCGGGTCCGCGCCACCCGACGTGCGGCCTCCTGGCCGGTACCGGCCGGTCGCACCCGGCAGGTGCTGGGCAACCTGGTGGAGAACGCGCTGCGGCACGGGCCGGCCAACGGGCCCGTCGGGCTCTACGCCGCGTTGCGCGGCCCCGGCCTGAGCATCGTGGTCACCAACGAGGGGCGGGTGGACGACGGGCTGCTGGTGGCGCTGCGCCGTCCGGCCCCCGTGGTCGGGATGTCCGGTCTGGGGTTGTGGATCGTGCGGCACCTGGTGGCCGCCGATGGGGAGCGCTGCGGGCGCACCGGTTGCGCCCGCGGGGCGTGGCGCTGGAGGTGCTGCTGCCGGCAGTCGGTCCGCTGCGCTGACCCGCGCGGGACACGCATTGGCCCGGCCGGGTCAGCGGGATGGGAATCGTCCTTGGCGCCAGCCACCCGGTGCCGAGGAGGTCGCATGTTCAGTCACGTCAAGGACCTGCAGTTCGAGGCCAAGCCGGACGCTCCGGACGCTGCGTTCGCCCGCCGTCTTCAGGAGGTGCTGGGCGGCAAGTGGGGCGAGATGACCGTCGCCAACCAGTACCTCTTCCAGGGCTGGAACTGCCGACTCCCCGGTAAGTACAAGGACCTGCTGCTCGACGTCGGCACCGAGGAGGTCGGCCACGTCGAGATGATCGTGACGATGATCAGCCGGTTGCTGGACAGCGCGCCGCTGGCGCTGTCGGAGGCCATCGCGGACAACCCCGGGGGCGGGGCGGTCTACGCCGGGTCGAACCCGGCGCATTTCATCCACGGCGGGGGCGGGGCGCTGCCCGTCGACGCCAGCGGGGTGCCCTGGAACGGCTCGTACGTCACCGCGAGCGGCAACCTCCTGGCCGACTTCCAGCTCAACGTCACCGCCGAGGCGCAGGGCCGGTTGCAGGTCGCCCGGCTGTTCAACATGACCGACGACCCCGGGGTCAAGCAGATGCTGCGCTTCCTGCTGGCCCGCGACACCATGCACCAGAACATGTGGCTGGCGGCCATCGAGCAGCTGAAGGAGGACGGCCTGGAGGAGATGCCGGTGCCGGACGCCTTTCCGGACTCGGAGGAGTTCACCGACGAGTTCGGCTACACCTACCTGGGCTTCTCCTCGGGCACCGACGCCGCCCAGGGGCGGTGGGCGTCCGGGCCCGCGCCGGACGGCAAGCGTGAGTTCCGGTACGACGACAACCCGCGCGCGAACGCCCCGGAGCCGGTGTTGCCGCCCGGTGACCCGCGGCTGTACGGCACCAACCCGGGCGGCTCGGCCGGGTCGTGAACACCGTCACGAGGTCGACCGGTGTCGGACCGGTCGTCCCACGCGGGACGGCCCGGCGGCACCGGATCTGTCGGTCGACGAAGGAGGAGAAGCGCATGTCTGTCGTCGCGCCCGCCCGCGAGTCCGCGGCGGTCCCGCTGTCGCGTACCCGGGTGAAGTTGGTCGTCTGCACGGTGCTGACGGCGCTCGCCGTGGGGGTCGGGTTGCCCGCCCGGGTGGTCCTCGCGCTGGCGCTGACCAGCCTGGCCATCCCCGTCGCCGTGGCGCTGGCCGGAGGCGGCCGGGCGGTGCGGGAGCTGCTGCTGCCGGGTCACCGCCGGGCCCCGGACAGTGGCCTGGGTCACACACCGGAACAAGGGGAACGCTTTGTTACTTGAGTGAGACACGCTCAACTCAATGGATAGCAGGTGTTCGATGGCAACTCTTCCGGTTCTGCCCCTGACCGACGCCGTGCTGCTGCCCGGCATGGTCATCCCGGTGACCCTCGACCCGACCACCCAGGCCGCCATCGACGCGGCACGGACGACCGGCGACCGCAAGCTGCTGGCCGTCCCGCGTATCGACGGCGAGTACGGCCCGATCGGCGTGGTCGCCACCATCGAAAAGGTCGGCCGGCTCCCCGACGGTGAGCCCGCCGCAGTCGTCCGTGGCCTGTCCCGCGCGCGCATCGGCTCCGGCGTGCCCGGTCCCGGCGCGGCGCTCTGGGTCGAGGCGACCGAACTCGACGAACCCGCTCCCGCCGGCCGCGCACGTGAGCTCGCCCGCGAGTACCGCGCCCTGGTGACCTCCGTGCTCCAGCAGCGGGGCGCCTGGCAGGTCATCGACGCCGTGGAGCGGATGACCGACCTCTCCGAGCTGGCCGACTCGGCGGGCTACGCGCCGTGGTTGACCCTGGAGCAGAAGACCGAACTGCTCGCCGCGCCGGACGTCACCGCCCGGCTGGAGCTGCTGGTCGGCTGGGTGAAGGACTACCTGGCCGAGCAGGAGGTCACCGAGCAGATCAACAGCGACGTCCGCGAGGGCCTGGAGAAGTCGCAGCGGGAGTTCCTGCTGCGCCAGCAGCTCGCCGCGATCCGCAAGGAGCTGGGCGAGGACGAGCCGGACGGCTCCGCCGACTACCGCTCCCGGGTGGAGAGCGCCGAGCTGCCGGACAAGGTCCGCGAGGCGGCCCTGCGCGAGGTCGGCAAGCTCGAGCGGGCCAGTGACGCCTCCCCGGAGGCGGGCTGGATCCGTACCTGGCTGGACACCGTGCTCGAGATGCCGTGGAGCACGCGTACCCAGGACAACACCGACCTGGCCGCGGCCCGGGAGGTGCTCGACGCCGACCACGCCGGTCTGTCCGACGTGAAGGACCGCATCCTGGAGTACCTGGCCGTGCGCAACCGCCGTGCCGAGCGCAACCTCGGCGTGGTCGGCGGACGCGGCTCCGGCGCGGTGCTCGCCCTCGCCGGCCCTCCCGGGGTCGGCAAGACCAGCCTCGGCGAGTCCGTGGCGCGGGCCCTCGGGCGTAACTTCGTCCGGGTGTCGCTCGGCGGCGTCCGCGACGAGGCGGAGATCCGCGGCCACCGGCGCACCTACGTGGGCGCGCTGCCCGGCCGGATCGTCCGGGCCCTGCGCGAGGCCGGCTCGATGAACCCGGTCGTGCTCCTCGACGAGGTGGACAAGCTGGCCGCCGGCTACGCCGGTGACCCGGCCGCCGCCCTGCTGGAGGTGCTCGACCCGGCCCAGAACCACACCTTCCGGGACCACTACCTGGAAGTCGACCTGGACCTGTCCGACGTGCTCTTCCTCGCCACCGCCAACGTGGTGGAGTCCATCCCCGGCCCGCTGCTGGACCGGATGGAGCTGGTCATGCTGGACGGGTACACCGAGGACGAGAAGGTCGCCATCGCCCGTGACCACCTGCTGCCCCGGCAGCGGGAGCGGGCCGGGTTGACCGACGACGAGGTGACCGTCGCCGACGAGGCGCTCGCGCTGATCGCGGGGGAGTACACCCGCGAGGCCGGTGTCCGGCAGCTCGAACGGGCCCTGGCCAAGATCCTGCGCAAGGTGACGGTGACGCTGGCGACCGACCCGTCGCCGGTACGCGTCGACACCGACAACCTCAGCGGCTATCTGGGGCGGCCGAAGTTCACCCCGGAGTCGGCCGAGCGTACGGCGGTTCCCGGTGTCGCCACCGGGCTCGCGGTGACCGGCGCCGGCGGCGACGTCCTCTTCATCGAGGCGACGAGCATGGAGGGCGAGCCGGGACTGACCCTGACCGGTCAGCTCGGCGACGTGATGAAGGAGTCGGCGCAGATCGCGCTGTCGTACCTGCGCTCCAACGGGCGACGGCTCGGCATCGACCCGAACGCCCTGGCCGGGCGGCGGATCCACGTCCACTTCCCGGCGGGCGCGGTGCCCAAGGACGGCCCCAGCGCCGGCATCACCATGGTGACGGCCCTGGCGTCGCTGGTCACCGGCCGGCCGGTCCGTCCCGAGTTCGGGATGACCGGTGAGGTGACCCTCTCCGGTCGGGTGCTGCCGATCGGCGGGGTGAAGCAGAAGCTGCTCGCCGCGCACCGGGCCGGCCTCACCGAGGTGATCATCCCGGCGCGCAACGAGCCGGACCTGGACGACCTGCCGGCCGAGGTGCGCGAGGCGCTGACCGTGCACACCCTGGCCGACGTGGCCGACGTGCTCGCCCTGGCGCTGCGCCCGGCCGACGTCCAGGCGCTGGACGGACCGGCGCTCTTCACGGTCTGACGCTCCACCACGATGACCCCCGCCGTCCGTCGACGGCGGGGGTCATCGGCGTCCGTGCATCGAGGGCTAGTGTCTGTTCCGCTCGATGCGTCGACCACCTCTCCGCCGCGAGGCGGTGCCCCCGGAGGTAACCCCCGTGAACCTGGTGCTCTGGATCATCCAGATCCTGCTCGCCGTCGTCTTCGCCGGCGCCGGCCTGGCCAAGCTGACCCAACCCAAGGACAAGCTGCGCACCATGATGCGGTGGGTGGACCCGGTCCCGCCGTCGCAGGTCAAGGCCCTCGGCGCGGTCGAGGTGGCGGCCGCCCTCGGGCTCGTGCTGCCCGCGCTCACCGGCATCGCCACCGTGCTCACGCCGCTGGCCGCCGTCGGGCTGGTCATCGTCATGATCGGCGGCATCCTCGTGCACCTGCGCGACCGGAAGAAGCGGGAGACCGCGGCCGAGCGTCGGCTGGAGATCCAGGGCGCCATCACCTGCGCGGTGCTGCTCGTCCTCGCCGCCGTGGTGGCGTGGGGACGGTTCGGCCCGTACTCCTTCTGAAAGGCCCGTCGGCGACCGCCGTACCCGGGCGGTCGCCGACGGCTCAGCTCAGCGCTCGTCGCGTCCGCGGTCGCGGCGCACGGTCGCCTTGCGGCCCTTGATCGTGCTCTGGCGCAACCCGGAGATCACCTCGTCGGCGACGCCCTGCGGCACCTCGACCAGGGAGAACCGGTCGGCGATCTCGATCGAGCCGATGTCCCGGCCACGGATGCCGGTCTCGCCGGTGATGGCCCCGACCAGGTCCTGGGGGCGTACGCCCGCCCGCCGGCCCAGGCCGACGAAGACCTGGACGGTGTTGCCGCCCCCGGGGCGCGGCCGGCCGGCGCCCCCGCGCCGATCGCCACCCCGCCCGCCGAACTCCGCGCGACCCTCGCGCGGGGCGCGGACCGGAACCTGCGGAATCTCCTCCTCGTCGTCGGAGCCCGGCGACGTCACCTCGTGGGCCAGCTTCACGGCGGCGAGGGCGACCTCCATCAGGTCGAACTCGTCGGTCAGCGTCTCCACGATCACCCGGTACGGGTCGAGGTCGTCCTCCAGCAGGCTCTCCCGCAGCGCCGCCTGCGTCAGCTCCAGCCGGCGGGTCCGCATGTCCGCCACGGTCGGGATCTTGTCGATGGTGATCCGCTGGCCGGTCACCCGCTCGATGGTCTTGAGCATCCGGTGCTCGCGCGGCTCGGCGAGGGTGATCGCCACGCCCTCGCGTCCGGCCCGGCCCACCCGACCGATGCGGTGCACGTACGACTCGGGCGCCGACGGCACGTCGTAGTTGACCACGTGGGTGAGCTGTTCGACGTCCAGCCCACGGGCCGCCACGTCGGTCGCCACCAGCAGATCCGCCGTGCCGGCCCGCAGCCGGCCCATCACCCGGTCCCGCTGTTCCTGGCTCATCCCGCCGTGCAGCGCCTCGGAGCGGTAACCCCGGCCGTTCATCGTCTCGGTGAGCCGGTCCACCTCCTCGCGGCTGCGGCAGAACACGATCGCCGCCGTGGGCGACTCCACGTCGAGGACCCGGCCCAGCGCGGCCGGCTTGTGCGCGCGGGTCACGATGTACGCGCTCTGCCGGACCCGGGGCGCCTCGCCCGCCACCGGCTGCTCCCGGCCGATCTCGATGCGCACCGGCTCGGTCAGGTGCTGGCGCGCCATCCCGTCGATCCGCGACGGCATGGTGGCCGAGAAGAGGACCGTCTGCCGCTCGGCGGGCGCGTGCTCCAGGATCGCCTCGATGTCCTCGGCGAAGCCCATGTCGAGCATCTCGTCGGCCTCGTCCAGCACCACGGTGGCCAGGCCGCTCAGGCGCAGGGTGCCCCGGGCGATGTGGTCCAGCGCGCGCCCGGGGGTGGCCACGACCACGTCGACGCCGCTGTCCAGCGCCCGCAACTGCCGGCCGATCGGCTGTCCGCCGTAGATCGGCAGCACCCGCGCGCCCAGATCCTTGCCGTACCGGTGGAACGCCTCGGACACCTGCACCGCCAGTTCCCGGGTCGGCACCAGCACCAGCGCCACCGGGTCCCCGCCGTCGCGGTGGGGAGACATCCGGTGCAGCAGCGGCAGCGCGAACGCCGCCGTCTTGCCGGTGCCGGTGGCGGCCTGACCCAGCAGGTCCCGACCCTCGATCAGCGGTGGGATGGCCTCCCGCTGGATCGGCGTCGGCTCCTCGTAACCGAGGGCGGACAACGCGCCCAGCAGTTCGTCGCGCAGCCCCAGGTCCGTGAACGCGGTCACCTCGGGCTCGCTGGCGGTCGGTGCGTCGTGCTGTGCAGGTGCGGAACTCATGTGCCAAGCCTTTCATCACCCCGTCGAGGCCGCTGCGCCGACCGGCACAACATGCGGGCGGGGCCGCACGATCTGGGCGGATCATGCGTCGGTGGTGAGGATCGCCAGGATCATGATGCCGGCCAGTACGACGTCTAGGACCCCGCAGAACTCCGCGTAGCCGCGCGGCACCACCCGGCCGGTGCGGTGGCGCGCCACGTCCCAGCCGGCGTGCGCCAGCCACCCCAACGCCACCAGCCACGCCGCCGTCCGTCCACCGGCCATGATCCCGACCAGCGTCAGGGCGCCCCAGACGGCGAGACCGACGAGTTCGGTGGCGAGCACACCCGGCCCGCGCAGCGTGCGCCGGAACAGGCCGATCAGCAGATAGCCGCCGGGCAGCACCAGCATCGTCCACGGGCTGAGCACGATCGGGTCGAGCCACATGTCCGCGGTCAGCAGCAGTGCCAGCCCGGCCGGCCAACGGCGGGCCAGAGCCACCACGGCCGGGTGTCGACGGATCACCGCCGGCGACGCGTGCCGGTGCCGCACCGCCACCAGCACCATCGCCGGCACCATCAGCAGGTGCCCGCCGAGCAGCAGACCGCCGGCATCGAGCAGGCCGGCCCAGTACGGCACGAACAGCAGCAGGAACGGGACGTACATCGCGGCGGCCATCTCGCCGACCCCACGCCAGTGGTGCGCCCGGTAGCGCATCCACACCGTCATCCCGACGGTCATGGTGGTGGCCATCACCAGCGCGGCCACCTCCGGGCGGGCCAGCGCGCCGCTCGCTCCCAGAGCGGCACCGGCCAGCTCGACCAGCGGCCCGAGCAGCACCATCCCGGCGATCATCGCCAGCGCCATCTCGCCGAGATGCCACCACCAGCCCCGCCTCCCGCCGGTCCCCGCCGCGACCGGGGACGCCGGCTGGTCGCTCGGCAGCGGCGCGGTCAGGGGTACGACGGGTGCGGTGTCCGCGTACATCCGTGTCTTCTGCATGCCTCGACCCTGCCGGCCGGGGGCGCATGCGGGGCAGATGCGTGCGTCACCGGAAAACCGTGCGGGCCGCACGGTTGAACCGTGACGAATCGCAGGGGTGGACCGTGCGCGCGGCGGTCCTAGGATCGACGCGTGTTGAGTGAGGCGGAGACTCCCCGGGCGGACCGCCGACTGCGCCGGGCCCGTCGGGCGACACTGCTGTCGCTCGTCACCGGCGTCTGGGCGAGTCTCCTGTTGCCCGCGGTCGGTCTGTTCCGTGAGCCCGAGCCGGTCCGCGCGGCGCTCGGCGCGGTCGGCGTACTCGCCTTCCTGATCGCCCAGACCGCCGTGCTGTACGCGGCCGTGACACCGTGGCTCGACCCGCGCTGGCGTCGCCGCTTCCACCTGGCTCTGGCCGGGGCGGCGGTGCTGACCGTACCGCTGGTGGGGCCGGTGGCGGCCGGCGCCTGGCCGACGTGGGCCTGGCTCGGGGCGGCGCTGATCGGTATGGCGCCGCTGCTCGTCCGGCCGTGGGCCGCGTGCGCGGTGGCAGCCGCCGTCCTGCTGGTGTCGGTGGCCGTCGCCGAATGGACCGGCGGTTCCGTCACGCGCCACCTGGCGGTGACCGGTGGGGTCGGGGCGGGCATCGCCGCAGTCAACGGCTTCCAGGTCTGGTTCTGGGATCTCCTGATGGACGCGCGGCAGGGCCAGGCCGCCCAGGCCCGGCTGGCCGCCGCCGAGGAGCGGCTGCGCTTCGCCCGCGACGTGCACGACGTGCTGGGCCACCGCCTCACGGTGATCGCCCTGAAGGCCGAACTCGCCGCCCGGCTCGCCCCGGTCGACTCGGAGCGGGCCGCTCGGGAGGCCGCCGAGGTCCAGCGGCTCGCCGCCTCCGCGCTGACCGAGGTCCGCGAGACCGTGCACGGCTACCGCGTCGTCGACCTCGACGAACAGCTCACCGCCATCGTGGGGGTGCTGCGGTCCTGCGGCGTACGGTGCACGGTCCTGCCGCCGCCGGTGGACCTGCCGCAGTCCGCGGCCACCGAGCTGGCGGCGGTGCTGCGCGAGGCCGGCACGAACGTGCTGCGGCACAGCCGGGCCGACTGGTGCCGGATCCGCATCGACCGGGAGGACGACGTGGCCAGGATGACCGTGGTCAACGACGGCGCCGACGACCGGGGCCCGGACGCCCACAGCCAGGGCCTGCGCGGCCTGGCCGACCGGCTCGCCGCCGCCGGGGGCGATCTGCGGGTACGCCGGGAGGACGCCGTGTTCACGCTCGAGGCCACCGTGCCGGTGACGACGTGATCCGCGTCCTGCTCGCCGACGACGAGGACCTCGTCCGCGTCGCGGTCGGCGCGCTGCTCGGCCTGGAGCCGGACATCGAGGTGGTGGCACACGCCGCCGACGGGCCGACGGCCGTAACCGCGACACTGGCGCACCGCCCGGACGTGGCCGTCGTGGACCTGGAGATGCCCGGCCTGGACGGCATCGCGGTCGCCGCCGAACTGACCCGGGCGCGCCCCGAGTGCGCGGTGGTGGTCCTCACCGGGCACGGTCGTCCCGGTCACCTGCGCCAGGCACTGGCCGCCGGCGCCCGGGGCTTCCTGCCCAAGGGCTCGCCCGGTGGCGCGCTCGCCGATGTGATCCGCCGGGTGCACGCCGGCGGCCGGTACGTCGATCCGTCCCTGGCCGCGGACGCGTTGACGCTGCCGGCGTGCCCGCTGACGCCCCGCGAACTGGAGACGCTGCGGCTGGCCGAGTTCGGCGCACCGGTCGCCGTGATCGCCCGACGGGTGCACCTGTCCACCGGCACCGTGCGCAACCACCTCTCCGCCGCCGTCCAGAAGCTCGGCGCGGCCGACCGGGCCGGGGCGGTCCGCACCGCCAGAGACAACGGCTGGCTCTGACCTGTCCTCGCCCTTTGCTCATCTTCGAGGCGTGGGTGTTCGGCGAGTTGACCACGTACTGCCTGGCCGCTGTGGTGGCCTGCCTGATCCTGAGCCCGGTGGCGGCACAACTTCCGCCACTGGCAGTCGGTCTGCTGGGCGCGGCGACCATCACCGCCGTCGCCGCGTTCGGCCTGACGATCCGGGCGCGGCTCGCGGGCGCGGTCAACCCGACGGCCGGCGGCGGCGCCGGTCACCGGTACGGCCGGGGTCGGTGACGCGTTCGGGCTAGCGTGTCTGCGTGCGTACGGTGGAACTGGTCTGCTCGCCCGGGTTGGACGCCGCGATCCGGACGGCCTGGACGCGGCTGGCCGCCGCTGGGTTGCCGAGCCTGGCCCGCAACATCCATCCGACGAACCGGCCCCACCTGACCATGGCGGCCGTGGACGATTTCCCGTCCGGTGTCGAGCGGCGACTGGCCGACCTGTTCGACGCCGCTCTGCCGCTGCCGGTCACGCTCGACCGGGTCGTCGTCCTCGACGGCAGCGCCCCGCTGGTCTGGCTCGTACGGCCCACGCCGGCGTTGACGGCGCTGCACGCCGCCGTCTGGGAGGTCCTCGACCGGGCCGACGGACACCGCCCCTGGCACGCACCGGGAGCGTGGGTGCCGCACCTCAGCCTGGCGCTGCGGTTCCGCGACGCGGACCTGCGGATGGCCCGCGCCGTGACCGGTGGGCAGCGCCCGACCGGCGCGTTCGACGCGGCGCGCAGCTACGACGGTACGGACCGGACGGTCACCTGCCTGACGGAACCGTCCCGGCCCTGATCGGGGCCGGGACGGTTCGGTGGGGGTCAGAAGGTGGCGACGTTGAGCAGTTTCTCCTGAATGCCGTCCGGGTCGCCGGCCGGCCAGCTGTAGGTGGTGGTGCCGGCCGCCTGGAGAGCCGACTTGACCGCGCTCGGGGTGGCGCTGGGGTGGGTGGCCTTGTAGAGCGCGGCCCCGCCCGCGACGTGGGGGCTGGCCATCGAGGTGCCGGAGATCGTGTTGTAGCCGGCGCCCTTCCAGGTCGAGTAGATGCAGACGCCCGGCGCCATCAGGTCCACGTCCGCGCCGAAGTTGGAGAAGTCGGCGATGGTGTCGTCCACGTCGCTGCGGCAGGTGGCCGCGGCGCCGCCGCCGGGCAGCCCGTTGAAGTCGGCGAGGGCGCTCACCGTGATGACCTCGTCGTAGGCGGCCGGCACGTGGTTGGCGGCGTTGTCGGTCTCGTTGCCGGCGGCGACCACGTAGGTCACGCCCGCGGCGACGGACCGGCAGATCGCCTCGTGCATGGCGTCCTTGTTGCTGCCGCAGGCGCTGTCGGAGCCGGAGCCGCCGAGGCTCATGTTGGCGACCTCGATCTCGCTGGCGTGGGCCGTCACGTAGTCGATGCCGCAGATGATGGCGGAGAAGGACCCGCTGCCCGCGTTGTTGAGCACCCGGACCGGCCAGATGCGGGCGCCTGGCGCCACGCCGACCACGCCGACGCTGTTGTCGAGCGCGCCGATGGTGCCCGCGACGTGCGTGCCGTGGCCGTTGCCGTCGTCGGCGCTGCTGCCGGTGGAGCAGTTCTTGGCGCCGGCGGTGTAGACGTTCAGGTCGGGGTGGTCCAGATCGACGCCGGAGTCGATGACGGCCACGTCTACGTTGACCCGCTCGTCGACGCCGTTGATCTTCGCGGTCGGGCTCAGCTCGGCGTCGGCCCGGTTGATGCCGGTGGGCGTCGTCTGGGCGCTGGCCGTGACCACCCCGTCCGGCTGGACGAAGAGCACTCGGGAGTCCCGGGCGATCCGTGCGGCGGCCGTGGCGCTCATGCGGGCCGAGTAGCCCTGCACGGCGTTGGCGTAGACGTACCCGACCGTCGCCCGGTCGGCGCGGGCGTGCTCGGCGGCGACCGATGGCGCGTTGACGTCCGAGCGGAGGACGACGATCCAGTCGCTTGCCGCATCGGCGGCGGTGGCGCCGGTGGCGCCGAACGCCGTGGCGGCGGCGACGACGATGCCGGTCAGCATCGCGACGCCCAGCTTGTTGCGCATGGGGGTTCCTCTCCACGTGCGGTGCGGGCGGTTGGCCCACGTCGAGGCTGTCGCATCCGGCGTGGACGGACCAGACAACAAATCCATTCGTTACTAGAAATATATAAATGCCTATCAACCGGGCATAACTTTTGACTCGACGTCGGTGACGCCGAGCGCGAAAGCCTCTGCTGACTTATCGGCGACCGGCGCCTTCGTGTTTCACCTCGGTCCGCTTGGTGTGCCGAGGTCGAGCGGCTACCGTCGGACCAGCCGCACGAGAGGGGTCCGCCGGGCCGATGGACGTACCGGATCCCGACGCCGTGCGTCGCGCAGTCGAGGGAGATCCTGCGGCCGTCACGCAGGTCCTGACCCAGATCAGGCCGATCGTGGTGCGTTACTGCCTGGCCCGCCTCGGTCCGGTCGGCGCTGCCGGAGCGACCGCCGAGGACGTGGCGCAGGAAGTCTGCGTCGCCGTCCTGCGCGCCCTGCCGCGCTTCACCGACCAGGGTCGCCCCTTCCTCGCCTTCGTCTACGGCATCGCCGCCCGCAAGGTCGCGGACGCCTGCCGCGCCGCGGCCCGCGACCGCACCGACAGCGTCGCCCACCCTCCGGACGCTCCGGACCCGGCTCCCGGCCCCGAATCGCGGGCCGTGACCGCCGACCTGAACGCCAAGCTGGCCGGGCTGCTGTCCCAGCTGCCGGCGACCCACCGTGAGATCCTGGTGCTCCGACTGGCGGTCGGCATGACCGCCGACGAGGTCGGTACGGTGCTGGGCATGACGGGAGGCGCCGTCCGACTCGCGCAGTACCGCGCTCTCACCCGGCTCCGCGCCCTCGTGGGCGACACACTCGCCGGGGTGATCCTGTGAGCGCTTCCGAATCCGTACCGACGCCGCCGGACCCCGTCGGGCAGGCTGACCAACTGCTCGACGCGATCAGCCGTGGCGAGCGTCCGCCGGCCGAGCACCCGGACGACGACGCTGTCATCGCCCTGCTGGCCGACTGGCACGCGGACGTGGTGCGGCGGTCGGAGGAGTTTGAGACGACGGGGGAACCGGCAGCAGCCCCACACGTGGTTCAGCCGGACGTGGCGACGGTGGCGCAACGGCCCGCTCCGAGCCGACCGATGCGGACGGTCCGCCGACGCTCCCTGATCGCGGCCCCGGCCGGCGTCGCTCGTCGGCGACGCAGGCGGCCCGCGTACGCTGCCGCCACGCTCGCCCTGGTCACTGTCGTCGGCGGTCTCTGGTTCGGCGCCGCCCGTGCGGAACCGGGCGGCCTGTTGTGGCCGGTCACCGAACTGGTCTACGCCGAGCGGGCGCAGTCGATGGTCGCCGAACGTGAGGTCGGCCGGATGCTGGAGCAGGCCCGGCAGGATCTTGCCGATGGGCGTCACGACGACGCGCGTCGCCAGTTGGCGCGCGCCGAGGATCTGTTGCGCACCATGGGTGCGGACCCTGCCGCCGTTCGCCTCCGCAGAGAGGCCGAGGAGTTGCGGCTCCTGCTTCCACCGGTCCCGGTGGCCGAACCGTCCTCCCCTGCGGAGGGCACCGGCACCGCGCCGGTTCCCTCCGGGACGGCGCCGGCCACGTCGGCGAGCCAGGGATCCCTGGTGGCCGTCCCCGAGCCGAGCCGCACCCCGGGCGGGTCGAGATCGACCACACCGGCCACGAGGACGCACCCGACCGGGCCGCCCGTCGGCGTGCCGGCCGCCCGACCGAGTCCGACGGCGAGCTCGAAACGGCATCCTCCGCCGCC
This sequence comes from Micromonospora sp. CA-246542, assembly GCF_050942905.1. Lineage (NCBI taxonomy): Bacteria > Bacillati > Actinomycetota > Actinomycetes > Micromonosporales > Micromonosporaceae > Micromonospora > Micromonospora sp. CA-246542. The sequence continues at coordinate 3,465,364 of NZ_CP192040.1, forward strand.
GACCCCCACTGCCCGACCGAGTGCCGCACCGTCCCGTCGGGGTGGCGCGGAGTCCCGTCCGAGTGGGACAGCGTCCCGTCCGGGTCGCGCACAGTCGCACCGGGACCCCACAGTGCCGACGCCCGACCGTTCGGCGAATCCGCGGGCGAGCCAGAACGGGCCTCTGGCGGAGAGGTGACCGCGACTGTCACCGGCCTGAGCCCACCCGCCTGGTGGCGTGCGGCTGCGGAACGTGACGTCCGCTGGTCGGTCGCTGAGGTGCCGGACGGCCCGGGTGTCGAGCGGGCGGGGTGGGCACCCGGTGGACGATGGATACAACGTTGTGAAGAGACGTCGGGCGGCCACCCGCGGTGCTGGCGCTCGCCGTGGTTCAGGCGGAGACGTGGACGGCGGCCAGGTGGGCGAGAGCCTTGGCGCTGGGGCTTCCCGGCTCCGGCGTGCCCACCAGCAGTTGCTGACCGGGCGCGTCGCGGACGTCGAAGGTCTGGTAGGTCAGTTCGATCCGGCCGGCCTCCGGGTGGTGCAGGACCTTGAACATGCGGCTGAGGCCACCCACCGTCTGGTCCTCCCAGAGGAGGCGGAACTCCGGCGAGCGCTGCCATTCGTCGGCCACGAGCGCCTGGATCCCTGGATCGTCCGGAAAGAGGCCCGCGTTGAGCCGCAGCGCGTGCACGACGTTCGCCATCAGGGTCGACCAGTCCGGAAAGAAGACGCGCGCCTGCGGGTGCTCGAACAGCACACGCACCATGTTGACGGTGTCCCCGAACGGCGCCAGCAGTGCTGCGGCCACACTGTTGGTGGCCAGCACGTCGAACGCCGGACTGAGCACGTAGGCGGCGGACGTGGGGAAGGCGTCCAGCAACCGCAGCAGTGCGGGATGGACCGACTCCCGGGAGCTGTCCAGGCCCCGGCTGGGGTTCAGCCCGGCAAGCCGGAACAGGTGACCGCGCGCGTCCGGGTCGAGGCGCAGCGCCCGTCCGATCGCGTCGAGCACCTGCGCGGAGGGGTTGCGTTCCCGGCCCTGTTCGAGGCGGGCGTAGTAGTCGGCGCTCACGCCGGCCAGCACCGCGATCTCCTCGCGGCGCAACCCGGCCACCCGCCGGTCGCCACCCCCGCGCAGCCCGACCTCCCTCGGGTCGACGCGGGCGCGCTGGGCCCGCAGGTATGCGCCGAGACGACTGCTGGTGGCGGCCATGTCCACCAGCCTAGAGCTCCCGCTCCCCGGTCCGACGCGCTCCACGGCGACGACAGCAGCGACCGACGACGCCGGCCGCCGGTAACCGGACGTCGGCCCTGAAACGGCGCTCACCTGCTCGAACAGGTCCACCGAGAGCGCCACTGCCAGGGTGCCGCGCACCCAGGAAAAGCCGCCCTTCCGAGGTGTGGAGCCCCGCAGGATGGTGGGACGCGCGGTGCGTCGCCGCAGGCACCAACCGAGACCCGGAGCAGTGATGACCAGCTCACCCACCAAGATCGTTCTCATCACCGGCGCGAGCAGCGGCATCGGCGAGGCCACCGCCCGCCGTCTCGCCGCCGACGGCCACCACGTCGTGCTCGGCGCCCGCCGCGTCGACCGGCTCGCCGCGCTCGTCGACGAGCTGCGCGCCGCTGGCGGCTCCGCCGACCACCAGGAGCTGGACGTCACCAGCCGCGACAGCGTGGCAGCGTTCGTCACCGGGGCTCATGACCGGCACGGTCGCGTCGACGTACTGGTCAACAACGCCGGTGTGATGGCCCTGTCCACCCTCGACGCGCTGCGGACCGACGAGTGGGACCAGATGATCGACGTCAACCTGCGCGGCACCCTGCACGGCATCGCGGCTGCCCTGCCGCTGATGCGGGCACGCGGCAAGGGTCACATCATCACCATCGGCTCTTCCGCCGCCTACCGCGTCGACCCGACCGCCGCCGTCTACTGCGCCACGAAGTACGCCGTCCGGGCGCTCGCCGAAGGTCTGCGGCAGGAGAGCCGCGACGTGCGGGTGACCCTGGTGAGCCCCGGCTACACCCACTCGGAACTCACCGAGCGTGGTGGCGATCCGCAGATCCGGGCCGCGGCCCGCGCCGCGGCCGAGGAGCTGGGCATGCCGGCCTCCGCGGTCGCCGACGCCATCGCGTACGCGATCGCGCAGCCCGACACCGTCGACGTCAACGAGATCGTCATGCGTTCCACGGCGCAGGGCTGACCGTTCACCACCAGGGAGTCGACCATGAGCGAAGCACTCGAAATGACGACGTTCCGCCTCGTCGCCGGCCTCACCGTCACGGATTTCGTCAAGGCCAACGAGGACATCGACGACTACCTGCGGCGTCAGCACGGCTTTCGGTGGCGTCGCATCACCGAGGCCGACGACGGCACGATCACCGACGTCGTCGCCTGGGACTCCGCGGCCGACGGCCGGCGTAGCGCCTCCGGAATCATGACGGAGATGGCCGACTCGCCGGTGCACGCGACGATCGACCACTGCACCGTCGACTTCCGGATCGTCCCGGTGCGGCACCGCATCTCGTGATCCACCACGGCGGGCGAGACGGTGACCGCCGTCGACGGGCGGCGTCCACGGCGACCGGGCCCGCCTGATCGGTGCGGTGGTGGTCGGCGATGATGGGGCCATGAGTGGCGTCGACGGCGGGGGGATGGCCGAGCTGGCCGCCCTGCTGGCCGACGGCACCCGGGCGGGCATCTGCCTGGCGCTCCTCGACGGGCGGGCCTGGACCGCCGGCGAGTTGGCCCGACGTGCCGGGGTTGCCCCGTCCACGGCCAGCGAACACCTCACCCGGCTGGTCCGGGGTGGGCTGCTGGTCGAGGAGCGGCAGGGCCGGCACCGCTACCTGCGCCTGGCCGGGCCGTCGGTGGCCCAACTGATCGAGGACCTCGCGGGACACGCGCCGGCCCCTCCCGCGCCGACCACCTCACTGCGCGCGGCGAGCGCCACCGCCGCCCTGGCGTACGCCCGGACCTGCTACGACCATCTGGCCGGACGGCTGGGCGTCCTGCTGTACGACGCGCTGCTGGCCGACGGCCGGCTGGACCGATCCAGTGGGTTGGCGCTGACGTCCGACGGGTGGGCCTGGGCGGCCGGGTTGGGCGTACCGGTGGATGTGCTGCGCGCCGCCCGCCGACCCGTGGTCCGGGACTGCCTGGACTGGACCGAACGCCGACCGCACCTCGCCGGCGCGCTCGGCGCGGCACTCCGCCGCCGCTTCGCCGAGCTGGGCTGGATCACCCAGGGCGCCGGCCGGGCGGTACGCCTCACCACGATCGGCCGCCCGGCCCTGGCCGAGAGCCTGCACGTGCCCGTGCACACCCTCGTCCCCGACCCGCCAAGCGCGCCGTCCAGCGGCCGAGCCTGAGCCGCCGGCCGCCGGCCGCCGCGCTCCGGCTCGGCACCCGCCGGCCGCCGCACCGCCGGCCGCCGCACCGCCGGCCGCCGCACCGCCGGCCGCCGCGCCGCGCCGAGGCGAGGTGAGGTGCGGGACTGTTCGGTGGGGAGCGAACGGTTCGGGTTCTACGGTCGAGCGGTGATCGACATCTGGCCGGACATCGCACCCGTCGCGGGAACGCCGCCATGCGGCCCGCCCACCTTCGAGCCGGGCAGCGGGTGGTGCGTCACCCGGCACGCCGACGTCCGGGCGGCGCTGACCGACCCGGCGTTCGGGGTGCCAGCCGTCGACATCGGTCCGCCCGGCACGCTCGCCTGGCTGCGTGCCTCGGTGAGCAGGTTCAGCCCGCCGGAGCGGCACGCCGGGCGCCGCGCGATCGGGGTGCGCGCGTTGGCCGAGCTGGACCCGGACGAACTGCGCCATGCGGCGGCCCGGTTGACCATCGCCCTCGTCGACCGGGCCGGTGACCACCTGGACGTGATGCGTGACCTGGGCCGGCCGGTGCCACTGCGGGTGCTGGCCGGTCGCCTCGGTCTCGTCGATCCGGCAGCCGCCGGTACGGCGGTCGCCGTCGTCGCCGCGGCGTACCACCCGGGGTTGATCCGGCGCTGGCCGCGCGGGCCGACCGGGCGGTGGCGGCGCTGCTGGCGCTCTGCCCGCCGGCCCCGCCGGAGGTACGGGCGAACCTCATCGGTCTGCTGGTCCAGGCGTGCGACGCGACCGCCGGCCTGATCGGCGCCGCCGCCCACCACCTGCTGCGTCCGGCCGTCCCGACCACGGCGGGGACCGGCGACCTGCTGGCCGAGGTGCTACGCCTCGATCCGCCGGTCCGGGCCACTCGACGGGTCACCGTCGACGCGGTACGACTGGGCGGACGCGACCTGCCGGCCGGCAGCCCGGTGCTGCTGCGCTTCGACGCGGCCAATCGTGACCCGCTGGCGTTCGGCGAGCCGGAGGCGTTCCGACCCGACCGGCCGGGTGGCGGTCTGCTCACCTTCGGCGCGGGGGAGCGCGGCTGCCCCGGTGACCGCCATGCCCTCGCGCTGGCCGGAGGGGTTCTCGACGTGCTGCGGGAACGCTGCCGGCGCACCCCGACTCCGGTGCGCCACGAGCCGCACCCGACCCTGCGCATCCCGACCACGGTGGAGGTGAGCGTCCGATGATCGAGCGTCGTGCCGAGTTCCATGCCCTGCACCACCCCGGCCGTCCCCTGCTGTTGCCCAACGCCTGGGACCACGCCTCGGCGGCGGCGCTCGTCGCGCGTGGCCATCCGGCGATCGGCACCACCAGCCTCGGGGTCGCCGCGACCGCGGGCCTTCCCGACGGCGCGGCGGCCACCGCGGAGGAGACTTTGGCCCTGGCCCGTCGGCTGGCCCGGTTGCCGGTGCTGCTCAGCGTCGACGTCGAGGCCGGGTTCAGCGACGACCCGCTGGAGGTCGCCGGGTACGTGGCGGAGTTGGCCGCCCTCGGTGTGGTCGGGATCAACCTGGAGGACGGGCGCTCCGACGGCACCCTTGCCGATCCCGAGTGCGTCGCGGAGAAGATCGCGGCGGTGAAGGCGGCGGTGCCGGACCTGTTCGTGAACGCGCGCACCGACACGTGGTGGCTGAACGTGCCCGACCCGCTGCCGCAGGCCCTCCGTCGAGCCCACGCCTACCGGACGGCCGGCGCGGACGGCATCTTCGTGCCAGGCGTCGTCGACGAGGCGACGCTGCGCCTGCTCACGGAGCGGCTCGACGCGCCGGTGAACGCGCTGTACCAGCCGGGCGGGCCCGGGCTGACCGAGTTTGGTCGCGCCGGGGTGGCCCGGGTCAGCACCGGCTCCCTGCTCTTCCGGGCCGCGCTGGGTGCCGCGATCGCCGCCGCCGACGCGGTCCGCGTTCAAGGGGGCGCCGTACCGGCGGAACTGCCGTCGTACGCCGAGGTGCAGGACCTGGTGCCGACGGACGGCGACTGACGGTCCCGCCGGCCTCCGCTGGTCGTCGCGTCCGTTCGGGGGTAAATCGGAGGATCGTTCGGTCTGTACCCGGTCTTGGTGATTACGGTGTTTTTCAGGGCGATCCACCCAGTGCCGTGACCGGAGAAGGGACCCCGTCATGCGAGTGCCCAGCCGTAGTCCGGGACAGCAGCCCGCGTCGCCCACCGCCCCACCTCGCCGCCGACCCTCCGGCGCCGCCGCCCGTCGCCCGTCGCCTGCCGCCACCCCCGACCTCGCCGCCTACCGGGCGGCCGTGGCCGACCTGCTCGTCGAGGTGGGAGCGCTGGCCGACGCCACCAGCACCCGGGCACGTCAGGTGCTCATCGACGAGCGGCTCCGCGAACCGGCTCTGGCGGCCGTGCTCGACGCCACCCCGCAGGGCCTGCTCGGCACGCGCGAGACGCTGCTGCTGGAGATGGCCCGCTACCAGCCGAACGAGCGCACCTCGGCACGCGACCTCACCGCGCTGGTCCGGATCTACCTGCTCTCCCGCATCGACGTGCTGTGGTGGCAGGACGCCCCCGTGTTCCGTACCGACGACCAGGTCAACGGCAGCGCGGAACTGGTCGATCTGGAGTGGCTGCGCCGCCGGGACCTGCTGCGCTTTCGCTACCAGGAGCAACCCGCGACCGTGCTGGGCCGGGCCGCGCGCGGACTACGCCGGCGGCTGCGCCCCGACGTGACCCCGCGCACCGCCGGTCTGCTGTTCCGTCGGGCCCGCCGGGAGGTGGTGGCGCTGCTCAACGAACTGGCCCGGGAGTTCGCCGCCGCCGCGCCCGCGGGCACCCCGCCGCTCTGGGTGACGAGCCTGGTCCGGAGCACCGAGCACCAGTACCGGCTGCGCCGCCTGGGTTACGCGGCGATGCTGCCCAGCGGCCACTGCCTCGGCTACTCGGTCGACGTCGAGCTGGCCTGGTTCACGCGGTTCGGCGCGCGCGACGCCCTCGCGGAGCTGCTGCTGGCCCGCCAGGAGGCCGGCGACCTGAACGTGATCGACGAGGGGCAGGCCTGGCACCTGTGCCTCGCGCCCACCGCCCGGCATCGCCTGCGCCGGGCGTACGAGGCCGAGATGGGGGTCTGAGACCGTGTGCGGCATCGCGCTCAGCATCGGCCCCGAGGCCGACCCGGCGACCTTCCGACGGATGCTCGCCCTCCTCGCCCCGCGCGGTGAGGTCACCGAGACCCGCTGTGAGACGGGACTGCTCGCCGGCACCCGCCGGCTTCGGGTCGTCGACCGCGACCGGGCCGTGCAGCCCTGGACGTCGACCGACGAGCGGTGGCTGCTCTGTTTCAACGGCGAGATCTTCAACCACGGTGAGCTGCGCGCCCAGCTCACCCGCCTCGGGCAGGTGTTCCGCACCGACAGCGACACCGAGGTGCTGTTGGCGGCGTTCCAGCAGTGGGGCGAGTCGGCGGTGACCCGCCTGCGCGGCGAGTACGCCTTCGCGGTCGTCGAACGCGCCACCGGCCGGGCGTACCTGGCCCGCGACCCGCTCGGCGTGAAACCGCTGTACTGGTCCCGACGGCCGGGCTGCCTGCACCTCGCCTCCGAGGTCAAGGCGCTCGTCGGGCACCACGCTCCGGTCAGCGAGGTGCCCCCTGGGCACCACGGTTGGGCGGAGCCGGACGGGTCCGTGCGACTGCGCCCGTACGTCGACCTGCTCACCATCGGCGCGGGCCTGCCGGTCATCGACGACCCGGACGAGGCCACCCTGCTCGTCCGGGCCGCCCTGACCGACGCCATCCGGATGCGGGTGGAGACCGACCTGACCGTCGGCGTCGTCCTCTCCGGTGGGCTGGACAGCTCGTTGACGCTGCGGCAGGTACGTGACATCCACCCGGACTGCGTGGCGGTGACGGTCGGAGTGCCGGACAGCCCCGACGTCGCGTACGCCCGTCGGCTCGCCGCCGACCTCGACGTGCCGCACGTCGTGGTCGAGCTGCGCCCGCGCGACATCCGGCTGGCCGACGTCCGGGAGGCCATCCGGATCTGCGAGCTGACCGAGTACGGCGACATCATCAACGCCGTCGTGTCGGTGCCGATCTTCCGGCGGCTGCGCGACCTGGGCGTCAAGGTGGTGCTCACCGGCGACGGCTCCGACGAGCTGTTCGGCGGGTACCCGATGTACCGCCAGGTCGACCCGATCGCGTCCCGCCGGCTGTTCCTGCACCGGATCCGCAACCTCTGCCGTACCGAGTTGCAGCGGGTCGACCGGGCCGCCATGGCTCACGGGGTGGAGGCGCGGGTGCCGTTCCTCGACCTGAGCGTCGTGGAGCTGGCGATGCGGCTGCCCCTGAACCTCAAGGTGCGTGACGGCCAGGAGAAGTGGATCGTGCGGCGGGCGTTCGCCGACGTGCTGCCCGACTACGTCGTGCGGCGGCCGAAGCACCCCATGTCGTACTCCTCCGGTCTGCACGAGCGGGTGCGGCTCTACAAGCCGCTCTTCGCCCGGATGCACCGGTCGTTCGGCTACGACCTGCTGGAGCCGGTCCGCCGCGACTTCGACACCGTGCTCAGCGGGTGCGGCAACGACCTGGACCGGGCCATCGCCGACGGGATGAACCGACCCGACTACACGGTCCTGGAGCACGCCCGCGACCTGGTCGGGGCCGCGAAGTGGAACGCCGCGCCGATGGTCCGCCGACTGGTCGGACCCCGTCCGTCCCGCCGCTCACCGGTGGGCTGACCCCCGCCCGACGCTTGACTCTGACACCGTGTCAGGGACCAGCGTGAGGGGATCATGTTCACCATCGGAGACTTCGCTCGACTGGGCCGCGTGTCGGTGCGGATGCTGCGTCACTACGACAGCATCGGCCTCCTGCACCCGGCCAGCGTCGATCCGCACACCGGCTACCGCTTCTACCGGGCCGAGCAGTTGCGTCGGCTCAACCGGGTGATCGCCCTCAAGGACCTGGGGCTCACCCTGGAGCAGGTGCGGGCGATCCTGGACGAGACGGTCGACACCGCCGAGCTGCGCGGCATGCTGCGGCTGCGTCGCAGCGAGCTGGCCAGCCGGCTGGCCGCCGACACGGCCCGGCTCGCGGCGGTCGAGGCGAGGCTCCGGATGATCGAATCGGAGGGTCGGATGACCAACCAGGACGTCGTACTCAAGCAGATCGCGCCGGTGCGCGTGGCGGAGCTGACCGCCGTGGCGCCCAGCTACCAGAGTCAGGACATCGGTCCGGTGATCCAGCCGCTCTATCCGGAGCTGTTCCGCCGGCTCGACGCCGCCGGGATCACCCCGTCCGGGCCGGCCATCGCCTGGTACGAGCCGGCCGACGACGAGGGCGAGGCGGTGGTGGTGCACGCCGGGGTGAGCGTCGGCGGCGGTGTCGTGGCGGTTCCCGACGTGACGGTGCGGGACCTGCCGGCGGTCGGGACGGCCGCGACGATCGTGCACCACGGCTCGATGGACGACGCCGACCGGAGCGTCCAGGCGCTCGCCCGGTGGATCGAGGACAACGGGTACCGCCCGGACGGGTTCGCCCGCGAGGTGTACCTGGACTATCGCCAGGACTCCCCGGAACAGGGCGTTACCGAGCTTCAGCTCGCCGTCGACCGCGCCTGACGGCGCTCGCCCCCGCACCGGCGGCTGGTCCCGAGCGCCAGGTCCGATCACCGCCAGCACCCGTACCGGCACCGGGGCAGGCTGAACGCATGACGACCACCGCCACCTTCCTCATCCACGCCGTGCCGCCCGCGGCGCTGGAGCTCGTCCGCCGGACCGGCCGAGACGCCGCCGGCCATCGCGTCGAAGGGCGCCTGGCCGGCGGCGGGGAGCCGCTGCGGTGTTGCCTGCGCGACGCCGGGGCGGGGAGGCGGTGCTGCTCTTCGGCTACGCCCCACCGATCGCCGCCGCCGTGTACCGGGAGATCGGGCCGGTCTTCGCGCACGCCGCCGCCTGCCCCGGCCCGGACCACGGCGGCGGCCACCCGGCGGGCTGGCGGGGACGTGCCCAGGTCCTGCGGGCGTACGACGGGCAGGGACGAATCTGCGGCGGCCGGCTGCACGACGGCACGAACCCGGAGGCGGTGATCGCGGAGCTGTTCGCCGACCCGCAGGTGCAGCAACTGCACAGCCGCAACGTGATCTACGGCTGCTTCATGTTCGTGGTGGAGCGGGCCGCCGGGTGACGGCCCTCAGCCGACCAGGAGCAGCGCGCCGACCGCCGCGAGCGTGCCGACGACGGCGAGCAGGGCGCTGGTCAGCACGAACCGTCGCACCGGCACCGTCACCCCGGCCGCCCGGCACCGCTCGAACCACAGCAGGGTGGCCAGCGACGCCCAGGGGGCGGCCAGCGGGCCGACGTTCGTGCCGATCAGCAGGGCCAGCAGGCGGGTGTGGTCGACGGTCGGCAGCACCGACTCGCCGGCCAGGTACGCCGGCAGGTTGTTGACCGCGTTCGCCAGCAGCGCCCCGGTGCCCCCGGCACGCAGCGCGCCGACCGCCCCGCCGTCGGACCCGACCAGGCCGGCCACCAGGTCGTCGAGCCCGTGCCGGCCGAGGGTCTGCACCACCAGGAACAGGCCGACGACGAAGAGCAGCAGTCGTACGGGCACCAGTTGAACGCGCAGCGTCGCGGGGGAGCGGACCACGAAGCCGACCAGCACCAGCGCGAGGGCGACGGTGGAGGCGAGCCCGATCTCCACCCCGGCGAGGATGCCGGCGACGAAGAGCAGGCAGCCAGCGAGCGCGGTGCGGTGCAGCACCGGGTCGGCCGGCACGTGCGGGGCCGGCGGGACGAAGCGTCCGCCGACCGGCCGTTCGCGCCGCCACCAGGCGTACCAGAGCAGCGCCATGGTGGCCGTTACGGCGGCGAGCTGCGGCAGCGCCATGCGCCCGGCGTACGCCAGTGGGGTGAGGCCGACCCGGTCGGCGGCCAGCAGGTTCGTCAGGTTCGACACCGGCAGCAGCAGGCTGGCGGTGTTCGCCAGCCAGACCGTGGTGACCGCGAGCGGCCCGGCGGGGACGCGCAGGCTGCGGGCCAGGGCGAGCAGCACCGGGGTGAGCAGCACGGCCGTGGTGTCGAGGTTGAGCACGAGGGTGGTCACCGTGGCCAGGCCGCCGCAGAGCAGGAACAGCGCCGCCCAGCGGCCCCGGGAGGCGATGGCCAGCCGGCTGGCGAGCACGTCGAAGACGCCCGCGACGGCGGTCAGCTCGGCCAGCACGATGACGGTGCCGAGGAAGAGCAGCAGCGGCAGGATGCGGTGCAGGGTGCCCGTGGTCTCGGCGCGGGGCAGCAGCCCGCTCAGCGCGAAGGCCGCGCCGGCCACCGCGAGGACGACGGCCACCAGGTCGAGCGGGTGGGGACGCCAGCGCGCGGTCGGCTCGGGCGGGGCCGGCGGCGCGCCGGCGGCAGACTTCACAGGTGACCACGTTGACACAGCGCCCGGTCAGGCGCTCGTCAACCCTGGCCCGGGTGACCAGGCCCACCTGACGTGGCCGGGCCCGGCCCCTCGAGAAGAGGCCGGGCCCGGTTCGCGCGTCGGTTCTACCAGCTCAGGTAACCGGGCTGGGTCTGCACGTTCAGCTCCTTGAACCGGGTCAGGTTCGCCGACCAGGTCCGCCAGTCGTTCAGCTCCAGGACGTCCAGGCCCTTCTGGATGTCGTTGGAGTAGATGTTGCCGTTGTAGTAGTACGTCGACCAGGCGCCGCCGGTGAGGGCCTGGGTGTCGGAGAGCGGGCCGCGCTCCCAGTAGGCGATCTCCTTGGGGTGGCGCGAGTCGGTGAAGTCCCAGACCGAGATGCCGCCCTGGTACCACGCCTGCACCATGATGTCCCGCCCGAGCACCGGGACCAGCGAGCCGTTGTGCGCCACGCAGTTCTCGGTGTCGCCGTTGGTCCGGGGGATCTTGTAGTAGCTGCGGAACTCCAGCTTCCGCGCGTTACCGCGGCCGGTGATGTCGTAGACGGCGTCCGCGCCCCGGTTGGGGCCGACGGTCTCGTTGCAGGTGGCCGCGCCGCCGCCGCCGAGCTCGTCGGTGAAGACGACCTTGGTGCCGGCGTTGTTGAAGGTGGCCGAGTGCCAGAACGCGAAGTTGACCGTGTCCCGGACCTGGGTGATCAGCCGGGGCGCTTCGCGGTTCTTGATGTCGAGCAGGATGCCGTCACCCATGCAGGCGCCGGCGGCCAGGTCCTTCGCCGGGTACGCGGTGATGTCGTGGCAGCCGGTGGTCGCCGAGCCGGTCTCGCTGCCCGGGAAACCGCCGTCCGGGAAGAGGTTCGGCGTCGAGATGACGGCCGCCTGGGTCGGCTGCTTCACCGGCACCTTGACGATGGAGATGGAGTCGTGCGGCGGCTGGCAGTCGGGGAACTCGGCCCGCGGGCTGTACGACGAGACGTACAGGTAGACGTTCTTGCGGTCCTTGCCCGGCACCAGCGTGTGGGTGTGCGACCCGCAGGCGGTCTCGACGGACTTGATGTAGCGCGGGTTGGCCTTGTCGCTGATGTCGAAGACCTTGATGCCCTCCCACGACTCCTTCACCGACGCCGGCTGCGCGACGCTCGCACACGAGTCGTCGCTGCGCGACGAGTCGGTGGAGACGAACAGCAGGTTGCCGTAGACGGAGATGTCGTTCTGCGAGCCCGGGCAGTTGACCTGCGCGGTGATCGTGGGCGCGCTGGGCCGGGAGATGTCGTAGATGACGAAACCGTTGTAGTTGCCGGCGAAGGCGTACTTGCCCTGGAACGCCATGTCGCTGTTGAGCGCGGCCGTCGTGTCGAACGGCGCCTGCTTGGGGAGGTTGGCGATCTGCCGCAGGTTGGGGCTGCTGCGGATCTCGTCGACGCCCGGGATGTCGCTGGCGGCGGCGGCCGGTGCGGCCGGTGCGGCCTCCTGCGCGCTGCTCGGTGTCGCCAGGACGACGCTGGTCAGCAGCAGGCCGGTCGCGGCCAGGCTGATGATGCGGAGTTGTCGGAGCCGTGCGGTGGCCAACTTGATCATTGGCGGCGCCCTTCGAAAGGGGGGATGACGTTGTCGGTACCTTACCGAGCCTCGGAGATCATCGATGTGAGCCGGGTCACATATACGTGGACTCTTCAATGGATAGGATCGCTGCGACCTCGACCTGAGGGGAGTGCGGCATGACTGTCCGACGTGGTCGGTTACTCGCCGTCGTCATAGCGGCGGCCATCGTCCTGGTGTTGGTGGTGCTGGCCGTCCGCGCCGCCGGTGATCCCGGCCGGCCGGCCGCCGCGCCCGCTTCGGCGTCAGCCGCGGCGACGACGGCCGGCCCGACCGGTCCACCACCGCCGCCGGTCCTCGTGCCCGGCCGCCCGGGGGAGCCGGCCGTCGCCCGGTCCGCGCACGAGCTGCGCGACGACAGCCCGCCCCGCTACAACGGCCTGGACACCGTCTACGTCCAGATGATGATTCCGCACCACGAGCAGGCGCTGGAGATGAGCACGCTGGCGACGGACCGCGCGGCCGATCCGCGGATCCGCGCGTACGCCGACCGGATCCGCGCCGGCCAGGGCCCCGAGATCAAGGTCCTGCGCGGCTGGCTCGCCACCCGTGGGCTGCCCGAGACGGCGCCCGGCCACGACCACGCCGGCATGCGCGGCATGCAGTCCCCCGACGCGATGCGGCGACTGGCCGCCGCCCGGGGCGTCGAGTTCGACCGGCTCTTCATCACGATGATGACCGACCACCATCAGGGCGCCGTGACCATGGCCACCGATCTGTTGTCGGTCGGGGCCGACGCGACCCTCAACGAGCTGGCCACCTCACTCGCCACCGAACAGGCCATCGAGATCAACCGCCTACGCGAGCTGACGCCGCCCTGACCGTCGACGACCCGTACGCTGGGTGACCGTGAGACGCACGCTGTTCGGCCGCCCCCTGCGCGGCGTCGCCTTCGACGTGGCCGTCACCGGTGTGGTGGCGTTCGTCGGTCTCGCCTCGGCGGTGTCGCAACCCGGCGGCTGGGCCGCCGCCGGCGTCGGCCTGGGCATGGCGGTGGCGCTGCTGTTCCGCCGCACCCATCCGAGCGCGGTGACCGTCGTCGTGGCGGCGCTCGCCCTGGTCCAGGTGATCGCCGGTTGGGGTCCGCAAGCCTTCGACGTCGCCGTCCTGATCGCGCTCTACAGCGTCGTGAAGTACGGCCGGCGGCTGCGGGACGGCGTGCTGGCCGGCGCGGTCGCGGCCGTGGGCGTGCTGCTCGCCGCCGCGCAGACCCCCGGCGTCATCACGTGGTGGGTGACCGCGCTGTGGTACGCGCTGGTCACCGGCGCGGTCTGGCTCGTCGCGTTGAACGTGCGGACCCGCCGCCTGTACGTGCTGAGCCTCGAGGAGCGCGCCACCACCCTCGAACGCGAGCGGGAGGCCGAGTCCCGGGCGGCGGTCGCCGAGGAGCGCACCCGCATCGCCCGCGAGCTGCACGACGTGGTGGCGCACAGCATGGCGGTGATGATCGTCCAGGCGGACGGCGCCCGGTTCATGCTCGACCGTGACCCCGAGCAGGCGCGCGCCGCCGTGAAGGTGGTCGCCGACACCGGCCGCTCCGCGCTGGAGGAGATGCGGCGGCTCGTCGGGGTCCTGCGCGACGCGGGCCCCGCCGGCGCCGACGTCGTCGCCGCCGACCCGGAGCACCGCCGGTTGGCCCTGGCCGAGCTACCCGACCTGCTGGCCCGCTTCCGCGACGCCGGACTGCGCGTCCGGGACGCCGTCGGCGGCGAGCCACCGGCCCTGCCGCCGGGCCTGGAACTGACCGTCTACCGCGTGGTGCAGGAGGCGCTGACCAACGCGCTCAAGCACGCCGGCGTCGGCGCCACCGTCGACCTGCGGATGACGTACTCCGCCGACGCCGTCGAGGTCCGGGTCGTCGACGACGGTCGAGGCCGCCCGGTCGTCAGTCCGGCGCCGCCCGGCGGTCACGGTCTGCTCGGCATGCGCGAGCGCGTGGCGGTGTACGACGGCAGCCTCACCGCCGGCCCCCGGCCGACCGGGGGCTGGCAGGTGCGGGTACGGCTCCCGCTACCGTCGGAGCCCTCAGCGGAGGTGATCGCGGCATGACGGTCCGGGTGGTGATCGTGGACGACCAGGCGCTGGTGCGCGCCGGATTCAGGATGGTGCTGGACTCGCAGCCCGACCTGACGGTGGTCGGGGAGGCCATCGACGGCGCCGACGCCCTGCGCGTGCTGGCCCGCACCGAGGCGGACGTGGTGGTGATGGACATCCGGATGCCGACCATGGACGGGGTGGAGGCCACCCGCCGGATCTGCGCCGACCGGCCGTCGGGTCCGCCCCGGGTGCTGGTGCTGACCACCTTCGACACCGAGGCCGACGCGTTCGCCGCGCTGCGGGCCGGCGCGAGCGGTTTCCTGCTCAAGAACGTTCCGCCGGAGGAACTGCTGGACGCCATCCGCGTGGTCGCGCGGGGCGACTCGGTGGTCGCCCCGTCGATCACGCGGCGGTTGCTGGACCGCTTCGCCGGCCAACTCGGGGTCACCCCGACCGCCGACCCCCGGCTGGCCCAGCTCACCGAGCGGGAGCGGGAGGTCCTGTTGCTGGTCGCGCAGGGACTGTCGAATGCCGAGATCGCCGTCAAGGCGCACGTGGCCGAGGCGACGGTGAAGACCCACGTCGGGCGGATCCTGGCGAAGCTGAACCTGCGCGACCGGGTGCAGGCGGTCGTGTTGGCGTACGAGAGCGGCCTGGTCACACCCGGGCGCTGACCCGTCGTACGACCGCGGTCGCACGGCCGGCGTGTCCGTGCGCCACCTGGGGCGTACGCGGGTCGAGAGCGCAGGTGGAGATCGATCCGACCGGACCGGCCATAGCGTCGGAGGGGTCCGATCCGCGCCGGCACCGGGAGCCCGCACATGATCCGCCTGACCCTGCGTACGCTGCGCGCCGAGGCGCTGCGCATGCTGCTGTCCGCGCTCGCCGTCGTGCTCGGCGTCGCCTTCGTCGCCGGCACGTTGATCGTCGTGGACGGGATGCGCGCGGGCGCGTACCACCGGGCCGGCGCCTTCGACCGGCACACCGACCTCGGCGTCTACCCCGACGGCGACCAGCCGCTCCCGGCGAGGCTCGTCGACGACGTGCGTACGGTCGACGGGGTCACCGCCGCAGCCGGTGAGCTGCTCGGCGCCGGTGGACTCCTCGGCGCGGACGGGCGACCGGTGCTCGGCTACGCCGTGCTCGCCGCCATCCCCACCGAGACGGCCCTGCGCTCGTACGACGTGGTCGCCGGTCGCCTCCCCGACCGCGCGGGCGAGGTGGTGCTCGACGCGCCGACGGTGGCGAAGGAGGGCTTCACCCTCGGCGCTGAAGTTCTCGTCGGCGGGACCGGCGGGGCGGCCCGTCCGTACACCCTGGTCGGCACGGTCGACGTGGCCGGCAGCGTCCGCGATGTCGGCGGCCCGTTCATCGGTCTGGTCGGCGCGGACGCGCTCGCGGTCACCGGCGGGCGTGGCTACGACCGGATCATGGTGGCGGCCCGGCCGGGAACGGCCCAGGCGGAGTTGGCCGACCGGCTACGCGCCGCCGTCGGGAGCGCCGACGTCCACGTGAAGGGCCGCCAGCAGATCCTCGACGAGGCCGTCGAGGACGCCGTCCGCAACCTGAACCAGTTCCTGATGCTGCTGCTCATCTTCGTCGGGGTCGCGGTGGTGGTGGCCGGCTTCGTGATCGCCAACACCTTCGCGATCGTGCTGGCGCAGCGCACCCGCCGCACCGCGCTGCTGCGCCTGGTGGGCGCGACGCGGGGGCAGGTCTTCCGGGCGGCGCTGCTGGAGTCGGCGCTGCTCGGCCTGGTCGCCTCCGCTCTCGGCGTGGTGCTCGGGGTGGCACTCGCCGGCGGACTCCGGCTGCTGATGTCTCGACTCGACGTGCCGCTCTCCGGCGGGTTGACCGTCGCCGGCTCGACCGTGCTGACGAGCCTGCTGCTCGGTACCGGGCTCACCGTCGCCGCCGCCCTGCTGCCGGCCTGGCGGGGCACCCGGGTCGCACCGGTGGCCGCGCTGACCGACGCCGCCGTGCAGCCCGCCCGGGGAGCGGGCCGGGTGCGCCTCGCCCTCGGCGCGGTGGTGCTGGGCGCGGGAGTCGCGGCGCTGGCCGGCGCGGCCGACGCCGGTCAGGTGCTCCTCGTGGCCGTGGGCGGTGTGCTGGCCTTCTTCGGCATCGTGCTGTTCGGTCCGGTGCTCGTCCCGGCGCTGGTCCGGCTGATCGGCTGGCCGGCCCGCCGGATGTTCGGTATGACCGTCGGGCTGGCGGTGGCGAACGCGGTTCGCAACCCGCGTCGGATCGCCGCGACGGCGACCGCCCTGGTCATCGGAATCGGGTTGGTGTCGGCGTTCGTGGTGGGCGCGCGCAGCACCAAGGACGGCATCGAACGCAGCGTCGACGCCGAGATCGGGACGGACTTCGTGGTCAGCGGCATCGGCCAGAATCTGCCCGCCGCGCTCGCCGGTGAGCTGGCCGCACGCCCCGAGCTGGGCGTGGTGCACGAGCAGCGCAGCGTCGTGACCGGCGACATCGAGGTCCGGGCCGCCCACCCGGCGCTGGTCGGCCGGACGTTGTCCGGCGTGGTGGCCGGCGACGAAGACCGACTCGGGCCGGGGCAGGTGCTGGTGCACCAGGAGTTGGCGCGGGCGCACGGCTGGCAGGTCGGTTCCGCCGTCACCATCCAGGGGCGGGCGTTCCGGGTGGCCGCGGTGGTCGCCGACGACGCGCCGGCCATGGTCTCCAGCGCCGCGCCCGAGGGACACGTCATCGAGCTCGACGACCGGGACTTCGCGGTGCTCTTTCCCCGCGAACGGGGTTTCCTGGCCGAGATCGATCCGGCCGACGGCGTGAGCGCCGAACGGGCCCGCGCCGCGATCGAGGCCGTGCTCGCCCGCTATCCGACGGCGAACCTCATGGACCAGGGCGCCTACAAGAAGATGCTCACCGGCACGGTGGACATGCTGCTGGCCTCCGTCACCGCGCTGCTCGGCCTGGCCGTCGTGATCGCCCTCGTCGGCGTGGCCAACACGCTGAGCCTGTCGGTGGTCGAGCGCACCCGGGAGAACGGCGTCCTGCGGGCGGTCGGGCTGTCCCGCGGCCGGATGCGGGCCATGCTCGCGGTCGAGGCGATCCTCATGACGCTCGTCGGCGCGATCCTCGGCATCGGGTTGGGCACCGGCGTCAGCGCCGCCGGGATGGCGCTGCTGGCCCGCCTCGGCGGGGACTTCCACGTGGTGCTGCCACTCGGACAGCTCGGGTCGATCCTCGGCGTGGCGGTGCTGGCCGCTCTGCTCGCCTCGGTGCTTCCGGCCCGCCGGGCACTGTCGCGGCCCGTCGTCGAGGCGCTCGCCGACTAGGGCGCGTGTCGGCCAAGAGATGCGACATCCGCCGGCCGGCCCCGCCGTCTTCCCCGGCGGCGGGACCGGCCAGCGGTGCCGGGTCCGGGGCGCGCCCTACAGGCGCTCGACCACCTCACCGGAGCACCGGTTGCGGGTGTCGAAGACGTAGCGGGCGTGCCGGACCACCAGGTCGTAGTCGAAGCAATCGTGGTCGGTGACCACCACGACCGCGTCCGCGGCCCGTACCTCCCGCTCGGTGAGCCCGACGACCGCGACCCCGGCGGGGATCTGATGGGCCTCCGCGTACGGCTCGACCGCGTGCACCTCGGCGCCGAGTGCCTGCAGACGGCGGGCCACGTCGACGGCGGGGGAGTCCCGCATGTCACCGGTGTTCCGCTTGTACGCGAGCCCGAGCAGCAGCAGTCGCGCGCCGCTGACCGCCCGGCCGGCGCGGTTGAGCCCAGCCATGATGCGCT
Organism: Micromonospora sp. CA-246542; assembly: GCF_050942905.1. NCBI lineage: Bacteria > Bacillati > Actinomycetota > Actinomycetes > Micromonosporales > Micromonosporaceae > Micromonospora > Micromonospora sp. CA-246542. The sequence goes on from NZ_CP192040.1 coordinate 3,483,491, forward strand.
GGGTGACGTGCTCGGGCATCTCGTGGTTGATGTCGTTGGCCAGCTCGATGAACCGGAACTGCCGGCCGAGGCGTCGCTTGACCTGCCAGGACAGGTAGCACGGATCGATCGGCAGGCAGTGCCCGCCGACGCCCGGGCCGGGCCGGAACGGCAGGAACCCGAAGGGCTTGGTCGCGGCGGCGTCGATCGCCTGCCAGACGTCGATGTCGAGGTGGTGCGAGAGCATCGTCAGCTCGTTGATGAGTGCGATGTTGACCTGGCGGAACGTGTTCTCGATCAGCTTGGTCAACTCGGCCACCCGGGTGGAGTCGACGGGGACGGTGCGCTCCACGAGCCGCTGGTAGAACCCCTGCACCCGGTCCAGCGACGCCGCGTCGATCCCGGAGACCACCTTCGGGGTGTTCTCCAGTCGCCACGTCGGGTTGCCCGGGTCGATCCGCTCCGGGCTGTAGCCGAGGTGGAAGTCGCCGGGGCTGGTCAGCCCGCTGGCCGACTCCAACAGCGGCCGAAGCAGCTCCTCGGTGGTGCCGGGGTAGGTGGTCGACTCCAGGATGACCGTGCAGCCCGGCCGCACGTACGGGCCGACGCGGATACCGGCCTGCTCGACGAAGCTCAGGTCCGGGGTGCCGTCGCGCAGCGGGGTGGGCACGGTGATGACGCAGACGTCGAAGCCCTCGGCGTCGGTGTAGTCGGTGCTGGGGCGGTACCGGCCGCTGCCCAGCGCCCGGCCCAGCCGGTCGGTGGGGATGTCCTCGACGAACGACTCACCCGACGCGAGCCGCTTCACCCGGTCGGCGTCGACGTCCAGGCCGACGACGTCCAGGCCCGCCTCGACGGCACGCATGGCCAGCGGCAGTCCGACGTACCCCTGGCCGATCACGACCAGCTTCTCAGCGCTCACCCGGGCTCCCGCAGACGGTGGAAATGACCTGCGGAGAGCCTAGAGCGGTTTTCGGCGACGTAAGTCCGTTTTGGGGATATCGGTGCTGGTGGGACGGCTGGTCAGCCGTCTACGTCCCCGGAACCGGTCGACGGATCGGTGGAGGGGCTCGGGTCGGTCGCCGGCGAGTTGCTCGGCGACGACGGGGTCTTCGGGGGGTCGCTCGGCGGCGGCGCGGTGGTCGCGCTCGGCGTCGGCGATGGCGAGCTGGCGGACTGGCTGGGCTGCACGCTCGGCGTGGCGCTGACCGACGCGGACGTCGTGGTGTCCGGGACCGTCGGCCGGTTCGGCCGGCCCGGGTCGTTGGTCATCTGCTCGTTCGCCGCCGGCAACTCCACCTGCTCGGTCGGCCCCGGCGTCGGCGCGACCGACGGCAGCTTGACGGCCGGATCGTTGCCGGTGTTGCGCGCCGCGCCCAGGGCCGCGCCGAGGCCGACCAGGGCGACCAGCATGGCCAGCGCCGCACCGACCAGCGGCCCGCGGCGTCGCGGGCGTCCCGCGTCGGTCGTGCCCGCCACCGCCGCGCCGACCGGCACGTCGGTGCGGGTGCCCGGACCCGCCTCGCGCAGCGGCACCGACGACGCCAGCGCCGTCGGCGGTTCGCCGCCGGTCACCGCGGTACGCGCCGCCTCCGCCATCGCCGAGCCGCTCGTGAAACGGTCCAGCGGGTCCTTCGCGAGGGCCCGCGACACCAGGGCGCGGACCGCCTCCGGGATGTCGTGCGGCAGCTCCGGGGGCTCGTCGTCGAGGTGCCGGACGGCGACCTGGAGGGGGTTGTCACCGGTGAACGGCGGGCCGCCGGTGAGGCAGCAGTACGCGACCGCCCCGAGGGCGTAGATGTCGGTGGCGCCGCTGACCGGCCGGCCGGCGGCCTGTTCGGGCGCCATGTAGAGGGCGGTGCCGGGCACCGCGTTGGTGCTGGTGATGCTGGTGACGTTGGTGGAGCGGGCGACCCCGAAGTCGACCAGGACGACCGTGCCGTCCTCCTGCACCAGCAGGTTGCTGGGCTTGACGTCGCGGTGCACGATGCCGCCCCGGTGCGCCGCGCCCAGCGCGTGCCCCGCCTGGGCGACGATCGACATCGTCTCGGCCACGTCGAGGCGGCCGGCGGCCTCGATCCGCTTGGACAGCGGTTCGCCCTCGACGAACTCCATGACCAGATAGTCGGCCCGGCCGCCGTCGGGCAGGTCGTCCTCCCCGCAGTCGTACACCTGCACGATGCCGGGGTGCCGCAACGCCGCCATGATCCGCGCCTCGGCACGGAATCGGGCGATGAAGTCCGGGTCGGAGACCAGCGCCGGCAGCAGGACCTTGACCGCGACCTGTCGGCCGAGGACGAGGTCGGAGGCACGCCAGACGTCGCCCATGCCGCCCGTGGCGACACGTTCGTCCAGGCGGTACCGACCGCTGAGCACGACCTCCGATGACAACACAGCATTACCGTACCCAGAGTGGCGACCAACGGCTCGCTGTGGTGGACCCGGTGCGGGGCCGCACCCGTCGGTCCGCCGGGGGCGGCCTCCGGCGGACGGGCCGGTGTGTGACGCGTCGATGACGCCAGGTCACAAAAGCCGACACATTTCGGCGTACGCCCGCCTGGTCGGTGCCGAGGACGCTCACCTGAGCCGAGGAGCGCCCGAGGGGCATCGTCCGTTACGGCGGCACGCCGGTCGGACGGCTTGATAATTGTCACTCTTCTGTAATGCGATCCCAACTTGTCGCATGAAACGTCCCCTCCTACCGTTAGCCCGGCTCGGGCCGCCGACGGGCAGCCCGTTCCGGGCCATCGTCGGGTGTGCACACCCCGGCCGGCGGCCGGACGCGGGCCCAATCGAAATCGGCGGGGGGCGGTGCGGGTGCGGAAGCGGGTGGGGCCGACGGTTTACCGTGCGCACACGACGCCGGCGCGTGTCGCACCGATCCGCTCCGTGCGACCCGTGGGCCGCCGATGACGGGCGAACTGTCCGAGGCGGTCACCGCCGCGCAGTCCGGGGACGAGGACGCCTTCCGTTTCCTGTACCGCAGCCTCCAGCCGGGGCTGCTGCGGTACCTGACCGCCCTGGTCGGCGCGGACGCCGAGGACGTCGCGTCGGAGACCTGGTTACAGATCTCCCGAGACCTGCCCACCTTCACCGGCGGCGAGTTCCGCGCCTGGACGGTCACCATCGCCCGCAACCGCGCGATGGACCACCTGCGGCGGCTGCGGCGACGACCGTCGCTGCCGGTGCCGGTGCAGGCGCTCACCGAGCTGGCCGGCGACGGCGACACCGCCGAGCGGGCCGACGAGACGATCAGCACCGAGGCTGCGCTGGCGCTGATCGCCACGCTGCCACCCCGCGAGGCCGAGGCGGTGCTGCTGCGGGCCGTGATCGGGCTCGACGCGGAGTCCGCCGGCCGGGTGCTCGGCCGCCGGGCCGGCGCCGTCCGGACCGCCGCGCACCGCGGTCTGCGGCGACTCGCCACCCTGCTGGACCGGCAGGCCGTACCGTCGCCGTCGGTCGACGGCGACGCCACCGCCCCACTGCTCGCGCCCGACACGTCGAGCGCGCCGGCCGACGGCGGCCCACCGGCGGTCGGCGCCGAGGTGGTTCCGCCCCTCGTCGCCGGATCGGGCGTAGCCGGCAGCAGACCTCACACGCCGAGCAGGCGGAGGGCTGACGTGAAGGGATTTCGGATGAACCCGCACCGGCCGGACCGGCGTGCCGGCCGTGCCGAGACCGAACGGCTGCTCGACGCCGCCCGCATCGACACGGCCCCCGCCCTCCCGCGGGACGTCGCCGACCCGGGTGCGGCGAGCGTCCGGCAGTCCGGGGCTTCGCCGGACTCCGGGACCGAGCCGCTGGCCCGGCTGCTCGCCGCTGCCGCTGGCCCGGCCCGGCCGACGGAGATGGCGGGCGAGGAGGCGGCGCTGTCCGCGTTCCGAGCCGCCCGCGCCGTCCCGACGCCCGCCGTGGCCCGACGGCCACGCCGTCTGCGGCTCACGACCGGCGCGGTGGCGTGGATCGGCGCGCTGGCGGCCACGGCCACCGCTGGCGTCGCATTCGCCGCGGCCGGGTTGGAGAAGGCACCCGAACCGCCGCCGGCGCCGAGTAGCGCGCCACCCACTGCCAGCGCGCACGTGACGACCGGGTCCGTCGCGCCGAGCGGATCGACACCGCCCGGCCGCCCCTCGCTGTCCGGCTCGCCGCCGATCGGCGCGTCGCCGAACGGTCAGGTGCACGGTTTGTGCCAGGCCTGGCAGGCCAAGAATCCCGAGCAGCGCGAGAAGGCGCTGCGAACGCCGGCCTTCGAGCGATTGGTGACGGCCGCCGGCGGGATCGGCGCGGTCGAGGAGTACTGCCAGCGGCTGGTGCCCGAGACGAAGCCCTCCCCGTCGCCGCCGTCCCCGTCGCCGGTGCCCTCCGCTCCCGCGCGACCGACGCCGCCGGCCGAACCGTCCCCGGCGGCGACGCCACCCGGTCAGGCGAAGATCAAGCCCTCGCACCCGGCCGACCCGGCCCGCGACTGAGCGTACGGGCGCGCGGTTCGTTCTGCCCTGCACCGGGAAACGCGTCTGTTAGACAGGGGTTGGTGGTCCCGTCGACGCTCGGAAAGGGGAGTGTCGGTGGCCGGGTCTACGGTGGCACCCGTGTTCCGGAGCTGACGCACGGCGCACGCGGTCGTCGCACGACGAGGGAGGCTGCACCGATGGTGACGTCGCCGGAGCTGGACCAGAGCGAGATCCTGCGCGAGTCCGCCGCCGCGGGCCGACACCTCGCACGCATCTGCTTCAAGACCGGCCCTCCCACGTACACCGGCGTCGAACTGGAATGGACCGTGCACGACGCCGCCGACCCCACCCGAGGAGTCGACCCGGCGCGGCTGCGGACGGCGCTGGGGCGGCACAGCCCCACCACGCTGGATCCGGCGAGCCCCGCCGAGCCGCTGCGACACGGCGGCACGGTGACCCTCGAACCGGGCGGCCAACTGGAGATCTCCACTCCGCCGCGCACCTCGGCCGGCGCGTTGATCCAGGCCACCGAGGCCGACATCGCCCAGGTCGCCGGCCTGCTGGCCGCCGCCGGGCTGACCCTGGGGCGCAGCGGCATCGACCCGCACCGTCGGCCCCGCCCGGTGTTGGACACTCCCGCTACCGCGCCATGCGCCGTGTGTTCGACCGGCGCGGCCCGGCCGGCCGGACGATGATGTACAGCACCGCCGGCCTGCAGGTGTGCCTCGACATCGGCGAGCCGGACCAGGTCGCCCCGCGCTGGGCGGCGGCGCACGCCGTCGGCCCACCGTTGCTCGCGGCGTTCGCCTCGGCGAGTCGGCACGCCGGGCGGCGCACCGGTTGGGCATCCGCGCGGATGGCCGCCTGGTTGGCGATCGATCCGGCGCGTACCCGCCCGGTGTGGGCGCCCGAGCGCGCGGACGACGACCCGCCGGCCGCCTGGGCCCGCTACGTGCTCGCCGCGCCGCTGCTGTGCCTGCGCCGGCCCGGCCCGGACTGGGCCCCGCCACCGGGTGTCACCTTCGCCGACTGGCTGGACGGCGCGCTGCCCCGCCCGCCCACCACCGACGACCTCGACTACCACGTCAGCACCCTTTTCCCGCCGGTGCGCCCGCGCGGTTACCTGGAGCTGCGGTACCTGGACGCCCAACCCGACCGGGACTGGCGGCTACCGCTGGCGGTGCTGAGCGCGCTGTTCACCGACCCGGGCACGGTCCGCGCGGCGTACACGATCGGCGCGCCGGTGGCGCACCGCTGGTCGGCCGCCGCCCGGCGCGGCCTCGCCGACCCGGCGCTGGCCGCCGCGGCGGCCGCGCTGCTCGACCTGGCGCTGGCCGCCCTGCCGCGCCTGGGCCTGCCGGACGGCACCGACGACGACATCCAGGACGGCGTACGGCGGCGGCTCGCCGCCATCGCAAGGGCCGGCCGGTGAGCGCGAGAGCGAGCCTCGAACGAAAGGTGCGACGGGTGAGCGCGAGTACGACGGAGCATGCCGACGGTGAGCTGTTGCGGGGGCGGATCGCACAGGAGTTGGCGCGCGCCCGCTCCCGCACGGCCCTGCTGACCGAGGCGGTCGACGACGCCGACCTGATGCGCCAGCACTCTCCGCTGATGTCGCCGTTGGTCTGGGACCTGGCGCACGTCGGCAACCAGGAGGAGCTGTGGCTGGTGCGCGACGTGGGCGGCCGTGAGCCGGTCCGCTGCGACATCGACGACCTGTACGACGCGTTCAAGCAGCCCCGCCGGGACCGCCCACGGCTGCCCCTGTTGCCACCGGCGGAGGCGCGCGCCTACGTGGGCACGGTCCGCGACAAGGTGTACGACCTGCTCGACGCGGTGCGCTTCACCGACCGGCCGTTGGTCGCCGACGGGTTTGCCTTCGGGATGATCGTGCAGCACGAGCAGCAGCACGACGAGACGATGCTCGCGACCCACCAGCTGCGCGCGGGCGCGGCGGTGCTGCACGCCCCGCCGCCACCCGAGCCGACCGTCCGGGTCGGCGGGGAGGTGCTGGTGCCGGCCGGAGAGTTCACGATGGGCACCGACACCGATCCCTGGGCCCTGGACAACGAACGGCCCGCGCACCAGGTCCACCTGCCGGCGTACGTCATCGACGCCGCACCGGTCAGCAACGGCGCGTACGAGGAGTTCATCGCCGACGGCGGCTACTCCGACCGGCGGTGGTGGAGCGCGGCGGGCTGGGAGCACCGGGTGCGCGAGGGACTCGTCGCGCCGCTGCACTGGCGTCGCGACGGTGACGGGTGGGTGTACCGGCGGTTCGGCCGCTGGGACGCCGTACGCCCCGACGAGCCGGTGGTGCACGTGTGTTTCCACGAGGCGCAGGCGTACGCGACGTGGGCCGGTAAGCGTCTGCCGACCGAGGCGGAGTGGGAGAAGGCGGCGCGGTGGGACCCGGCGACCGGGCGGTCCCGCCGCTACCCGTGGGGCGACGACGACCCGACCGAGGCGCACGCCAACCTCGACCAACGTCACCTGCGGCCGGCGCCGGTGGGGGCGTACCCGGCCGGCGCCTCGCCGCTCGGCGTGCACCAGCTCATCGGGGACGTCTGGGAGTGGACGTCGACCCCGTTCACCGGTCATCCCGGCTTCGTCGCGTTCCCGTACCGCGAGTACTCCGAGGTGTTCTTCGGTGACGACCATCGGGTGCTGCGCGGTGGCTCGTTCGGCACGGACCGGTCGGCGTGCCGGGGGACGTTCCGCAACTGGGACTATCCGATCCGCCGGCAGATCTTCAGTGGCTTCCGCTGCGCCCGCGACGCCGGTCCGGACGAGTCGCCGCGGTGAGGCGCCCGACGCCACGCGGGGTGCGCTGATGTGCCGTCACCTGGTCTACCTCGGCCCGCCGGTCACGTTGGCCGCGTTGCTGTTCGAGCCGGCGTACGCGCTGGTCCGTCAGTCCTGGGCGCCGCGTGACATGCGCGGCGGCGGCACGATCAACGCCGACGGGTTCGGCGTCGGCTGGTATCCGGACGACGGTCCTCCGGTGCGGTACCGGCGTGCCCAGCCGATCTGGAGCGACCCGACGATCGCCGAGCTGGCGGCGGTGACCCGTGCCGGCGCGGTGCTCGCCGCGGTCCGGTCGGCCACCGTGGGGATGGCGGTGGTCGACGGCGCGGCCGCGCCGTTCGCGGAGGGCCGGTGGCTGTTCAGCCACAACGGTGTGATCCGGGGCTGGCCGGATTCGATGGTGCCGCTCGCCGCCGGCCTGCCGGTGCGGGACCTGCTGACCCTGGACGCGGCCACCGACTCGGCGTTGCTGTGGGCGCTGGTGCGGCATCGGCTCCGTGCGGGTGACGACCCGGCGGAGGCGGTCGGCCGGACGGTGGTCGAGGTCGCCGCCGCCGCTCCGGGGTCGCGGCTGAATCTGCTGCTCACCGACGGACGGCGGGCGGTGGCCACCGCGGTCGGTCACGCGCTGTCGGTGCGCGCGGGGGCGGGCTCGGTGGTGGTGGCGTCCGAGCCGCACGACGACGACGCCGGGTGGCGGCCGGTGCCGCAGCAGCGCCTGGTCACCGCCACGGCGGACGAGGTGCGGGTGTGCGGGCTGCCGGCCGGGTGAGCGTTGCCGGCCGGGCTACGCGAGGTGTCTGACGACCACGAAAGAGGCGGGGGCGATGAGTGCGGAACCGTTGGAGATCTACCTCGAGCCGCAGGACCTGGAGAGTGGCCTGCGGGCGGACGTCCGGGCGGGGTTGACCGCCGAGGCGAAGTGGCTGCCGCCGAAGTGGTTCTACGACTCGCGGGGCAGCGAGCTGTTCGAGGAGATCACCCGGCTGCCCGAGTACTACCCGACCCGGGCCGAGCGGGCGGTGCTTGCCGCGCACGCCGACGACGTGGCGGCGCTGACCGGCGCGAAGACTCTGATCGAGCTGGGCTCCGGCTCGTCGGAGAAGACCCGGCTGCTGCTGGACGCGTTCACCCGCCGGGGAGGGCTGGGCACGTTCGTCCCGCTCGACGTCTCGGTCAGCGCCCTGCTCGGGTCGACGGCGCAGATCGCCGCCGACTATCCGGGGCTGCGGGTCCGGGGGATCGTGGGCGACTTCACCCGCCAGCTCGACCGGCTGCCGACCGGCGGGCGGCGGCTGGTGGTGTTCCTGGGCGGCACGATCGGCAACCTGTTGCCGGCCGAGCGGGCGGGGTTCCTGACCGCGATGCGCGCCGCGCTGGAGGAGGGGGACTGGCTGCTGCTCGGCACCGACCTGGTGAAGGACCCGTCGGTGATCGTGCCCGCGTACGACGACGCGGCCGGGGTCACGGCCGAGTTCAACCGCAACGTGCTGTATGTGATCAACCGGGAGTTGGGGTCCGACTTCGACCCGGAGGCGTTCGCGCATGTCGCCCGGTGGGACCCGGAGCGAGAGTGGATCGAGATGCGTCTGCGGGCGACGCGTCCGATGCGGGTCCGGGTGCTGGACCTTTCGGTGGCGTTCGACGAGGGAGAGGAACTGCGGACGGAGGTGTCGGCGAAGTTCCGCCCGGAGGGGGTGGCCGCCGAACTGGGCGCGGCGGGCTTCGCGGCGTCGTACTTCTGGACCGACCCGGGCGGGCTGTTCGGGGTGACGCTGGCGCGGGCGCGGTGAGCCTGTTCACCCGTGCCGTCCGGCTCGCTCGCTGATCGGTTAGGCTGGTCGCGCGAAGGGGAGTAGCCCCCAATGTCGTGGTCGACATACTGGTGCGTTCCGCATCCGGCCACGCGGCCCCGGTCTCCGGGGCGGGCGAGACCTTCGACTCAGGCTGTCGCAGCCGGGTCGAGGGCGCCCCCGCACCTCCTCCCGGTCTGAACGGGAAGGATGTCATGGAGGGATTCCTCGTCGCGCTGGTCGTCAGCTTCGGCGTCATCTTCGTCGCCGAGCTGGGAGACAAGTCCCAGTTGATGGCGCTGACGTTCGCCACGCGGTTCAAGCCGCTTCCGGTGCTGATCGGCATCACCGTCGCCACGGCGGTGGTGCACCTGGCGTCGGTCGCCATCGGTTCGGGTCTCGGCGCCGTGCTGCCCACCGAATGGATCTCGCTGGTGGCCGGTGTGGCCTTCCTCGGGTTCGGCGCGTGGACGCTACGCGGTGACAAGCTCACCGAGGAGGAGAAGCGTAAGGCCGAGAAGACCAGCAAGACCGCGATCGTGGCGGTGTCGGTGGCGTTCTTCCTGGCCGAGCTGGGCGACAAGACGATGCTCGCGACGATCACGCTGGCCACCAAGTACGGCTGGTTCGGCACCTGGCTCGGCTCCACGGTGGGCATGGTGGCCGCGGACGCGCTGGCCATCCTGGTCGGCCGGATGCTCGGCCGCCGGCTGCCGGAGAAGACCATCAGGTACGGCGCCGCGGTGCTGTTCGCCATCAGTGGCCTCTGGCTGATCCTGGAGGCCGTGAACGAGCTGACCTGAGCGCCGACTAGCCGCCCCGGTGGCGGGTAACGCCTGCGGGTGGAGCCGGCGGAGCTGCTGCGCCACGGCGACCAGGTGCTGGTCGCCGTGGTGGAGGTGGCCGGCGCCCTGGTGATCGTCGTGGGCGCGCTCTGGGCGGCGGTGCGGTTCGTGGCCGAGGGGCTGCGGCACCGCACCGCCGCCGTCTTCACCCCGATCCGCCTGTCGCTGGGCCGGTTCCTGACGCTCGGTCTGGAGTTCCAGCTCGCGGCCGACGTCCTGCGGACCGCGGTGTCGCCGTCGTTCACGCAGATCGGCCAGTTGGCGGCGATCGCCACGATCCGGACGGCGCTGAACTACTTCCTGGGCCGGGAGATCCGGCAGGAGCAACGGCAGGTCTCCGACGGGCAGCGGACGTGATTACCGCGCTGGTCGAGGCGGTGACCGCGTTGGCGCTGGTCGCCGGGGTCGTCACGGTCCTGTGCACCGGCGACGTGCGGGTCGCCGTACGCGTGCTGTTGGATCTTTTGACGGCGGCCGGCCTGCTGCGTCTCGCCGGGGATCCGGCGTGGAGCGGCCTGGCCACCACCGCCGCGATCGTCGCGCTGCGGCAACTGCTCGCGGCGGCGTTGAGTCTCCCGCCGCCGTGGTCGCGGCGACAATCCTCGCCGCGCTGCGGGGGCGACGATCACCGCCTACCGTGGGCGGTACCAGAGAAACCGGGAAAAGCGGGAGGATAACCACATGAGCCGGCACGACGAACCGAACGAGTACGGATACGCCGGCGGCGCCACCGCTCCCGAGCCGCAGCCCGGCGGCAAGCCCGACGAGCAGGACCTCGCGGAGGAGGTGGCGGTGCCCGCCGACGACCTCACCGCCCCCACGACCGACGCCCTCGCGGACGAGACCGAGGAGCGGGCGCCGCACGACGGCCACCGCTGACCGGGTCGCGGGCCGGTCCGGTCAGTCCCGTCCGGGCCGCTGGTAGACGTCGGGCACCCCGTCGCCGTCGGCGTCGAGGCTTTCCTTCTCGGCCACCCGCCGGTACGCGGCGTTGCGGCGGGCGAGCACGGCGGCGGCGAGCGCCGCGGAGATCACCGATCCGGCGAGGACCGCCGCCTTGACGCGCTCGTCGGCCGTACTGCCCGCGCCGAACGCCAGGTCGCCGATGAGCAGCGAGACGGTGAACCCGACCCCGGCCAACAGGGCGATGCCGAACAGGTCGGACCAGGTGATGTCCTCGTCCAACTCGGCGCGCGTGAACCGGGCCAGCAGGTAGGTCGAGCCGAAGATCCCGATGCTCTTGCCGAACACCAGGCCGGCCACCACGGCGATCACCAGCGGGTCGGTCAGCAGGGCCCCGAGATCGGTGCCACGGAGTGTCACACCGGCCGCGAAGAGGGCGAAGACCGGCACGGCGAAGCCGGCCGACACGGGTCGCCACCGGTGTTCCAGGTGCGCGGCGAGCCCGCCCGCGTCCGCGCCTCCCGACTCCGCCCGGTCGGCCGTCGCAGCGGTGCCGCCCGGTGCGCGGGTCAGCACCGGCACGGTGAAGCCGAGCAGCACGCCGGCGACCGTGGCGTGCACCCCCGAGGCGTGCACCAGCGCCCAGGTGGCGACCGCGAGCGGGACGAGGGCCCACCACCAGGTGCGGCCCCGCCGCACGAGCCACGCGAAGAGTCCGATCGGGGCGAGCGCGGCGAGCAGCGGCAGCGGGTGGAAGTCGGCGGTGTAGAAGACCGCGATGATGGTGATCGCGAACAGGTCGTCGACCACGGCCAGGGTGAGCAGGAAGGCGCGCAGGCCCTGGGGCAGGTGTGAGCTGACCACCGCGAGGACGGCCAGCGCGAAGGCGATGTCGGTGGCGGTCGGGATGGCCCAGCCCCGCAGTCCCTCGCCGCCCGTGCCGAGGAGCACGGCCACGTAGACCAACGCGGGCATCGCCATTCCACCCAGGGCGGCCACCACCGGCAGCGCCGCGCGGCGCGGGTCGCGCAGGTCCCCGGCGACGAACTCGCGCTTGAGTTCCAGGCCCACCACGAAGAAGAAGATGGCGAGCAGGCCGTCGGCGGCCCAGGTGGCGAGGCTCAGGTCGAGGTGCCAGCGCGCGCCGCCCGGCCAGGGCACCCAGGCCCCGAGCCGGACATAGGCCTCGCTCCACGGCGAGTTCGCCCAGAGCAGCGCGAGGACGGCGCCGAGCAGCAGCAGGGCGCCGCCGACCGTTTCGGTGCGCAGCACATCGGCCAGGTACCGGGCCTCCGGCCAGGACGACCGCGCGAAGAGTCGGTCGCGGTGGGGGGTACGGCCGGTCATGAAGGGGCTCACCTCTGGTGTCGGGACGGCAGGGATCCAATCGCCGACCAGACTTCCCGGCACACCACTGTCGACCCTATCCGGTCGGCGGCACGCCGGTGATCGTGCGCGAGGCGACGCGGCGATCGGGATCGGCGCGGGGAATCGGTCGTCGACTTTTCCGGGCGTCGCCGCTGCCGAATGGCCCTTTGCCGGGTTGGTCATGCGGGGCGGCGCGATTACGGACGCCGAAAATGCATAACTCCGGACATAAGTCCTATGAGGGGCTTTAATGGTTTCACGAGTTGACAGACGACCTTGGGGGTTTTCGTGAAGTTCTTTGGCGTAACCGGACCGGTCCGGAGGCAAGCCTGATGGACCTGCTTCGCCAATTGCGCCACGTGCGTCGGCACTGGTGGGTCGTGCTGCTCACGATCATGGTGTCCCTGGGCGTCTCGGCGTTCCTGACCGTACGGGCGCAGCCCCGGTACGTCGCCTCGGTGACCTTCTTCGTCACCACCCCCAACCAGGGCGTCTCCGATGCCTACCAGGGCGGGCTGTTCCTCCAGCAGCGCGTCAAGTCGTACGCCGACCTGCTCAGCAGCGACCGCCTGGCACAGAGTGTCGCGGCCGAGACGCCGGTCGGGCTCACCGCGGACGAGGTGCAGCGCCGGGTGACCACCTCCACCGAGACGGGCACCGTCCTGCTGCGCGCCTCGGTCACCGACACCGACCAGGCCCGTGCCCTGCGGTTGAGTGAGACCCTCGCCGCGAAGTTCGTCGAACTCGTGCAGAAGGTCGAGACGCCACCCGAGGGCAAGTCGCCCATCAAGATCGAGGTGGTCAGCGGCCCACGGGTCAGCGCGAGCCCCGTCTCGCCGAAGCCGCTGCGAAATCTCGTACTCGGCGGTCTGCTCGGCCTCGTCCTCGGCGTCGGCCTGGCGATCCTGCGCGGCGTCGCCGACGTCCGCCTGCGCGACGCCGCCGGCCTGCAACGCGCCACCGGAAGCCCGCTGCTCGGCGAGATCCCGTTCGAGAGCGCCGCCCGCACGTCCCCGCTGATCGTCGGCGACGCCGCCACGTCGGCCCGTGCCGAGGCGGTCCGCAAGCTGCGGACCAACCTGCGCTTCGTGGACGTGCACGAGCCGGCCCGGGTCATCGCCGTGACCAGCGCGTTGCAGGGCGAGGGCAAGACGACGATGTCGTGCAACCTGGCCATCGCGCTGGCTGAGGCGGGCTGGCGTGTGCTGCTGGTCGACGCCGACCTGCGACGCCCGAAGGTCGACGACTACCTGGGCCTGGACGCCGGCGTTGGCCTCACCGACGTCTTGGTCGGCGACGTCCAGGTCGGTGACGTGGTGCAGCGGTGGGGCGACAAGTCCCTGCTGGTGCTGCCCAGTGGCTCCGCGCCGCCCAACCCGAGCGAGTTGCTCGGCTCCAAGGCGATGGCGGACCTGCTGCTCGCGTTGCGCGAGTCCGCGGACATCGTGATCATCGACACCGCGCCGCTGCTCGCGGTGACCGACGGCGTCGTGGTGGCCGTCCAGGCCGACGGCGCGCTGCTGGTGAGCCAGCAGGGTCGTACGTCGCGCACCCAGGTGGCCGCGGCGGCCCGCGCGCTGCACTCGGTCTCGGTGCGGCTGCTCGGCTGCGTGCTGAACATGGCGAAGGTGGCCAAGGCCGAGGCGTACCAGTACGAGGCCTACCGGGTGGTCGCCTCGACCGCCACGCCGTCGGTCCCGACCGACCGGGCCCCCGCCGCCCGCCACAGTGAGGACGCCGGGGTCAACGGTGTCAGCGACCGTACCCAGGAACTCACCCGGCTGCCCCGATGAGCGCGGCGAGGGGTCGTAGCGAGCGTTCGATCTCCTCGGCGCAGCGACGGAAGTCGGCGACGGTACCGCCGATCGGGTCCCGAAGGTCGTCCGCGTCGGGGGCGGCGGGTTGCAGCCGCCCCCGGGCGCTGGCGGCGGCGGCGATGGCGGCCGCCAGCGGATCGTCGGTCGATTCGACGGGCGGTTCGGCCGCCGCCGCGAGCCGGCCGAACTGGCGAAGGGTGAACGTCCGGTGCAGCGCGCCGGGCGCGAGCGAGGTGCACACCGACCGCTGCCGCCGGGTGGCGGTCAGCACGAGGGTCGCATCGGTCAGCTGCTCGGCCCGCAGCGTACGGCTGCTGAACGCCGTCGGGTCGCCGCCCTCCTCGGTCACGACCTCCGCCGCGTACGGGTGCATGGCCATCCCGTCCATCGCGTCGGTGCCGGCGCTGGACACCAGCACGGGACGGTCGGCCAACAGCCGTCGGGCCAGGTGCTCGGCCATCGGCGAGCGACACAGATTGGCGTGGCAGACGAACAGCACGCGATCGGCCATCGGGAGCCCTCTCGTGGATGCGGACACGGGTCGCCACACCGTGAGGGTGGTGCGTCGACGCCGCTGGGCGCGCGGGGAGGGGTTGCCAGCATCCTACGCGGGCCGCCGCGTCGGACGCGATGCCGCGCCGGCCGAGCCCGATCCGCGCCCACCGGCGGTGTCGCGGTGAAGATCGGCATCCTGTCGTACCACTTCCCGCCCGAGCCGGCGTTCATCCCCGGCAGCCTCGCCGAGGAGCTGGCCGCGCGCGGGCACGAAGTCCGCGTCCTCACCGGATTCCCCGACTACCCGGGCGGGCACGTCTATCCAGGGTGGCGGCAGCGGTGGCACCACGAGACGCACAGCGATCGGCTGTCCGTCCGCCGGGTGCCGCGGGTCTCCGGCGGGGCCACCACCACCCGGGCGCGGATGGCCAGCTACCTGTCGTTCGCCGGGAGCGCGTCGCTGGCGGCCCGCCGGTTCCTGGGTGACGTGGACGCGCTCTACGTCTTCCAACTGCCGGCCACCACGTTCGCCACCGCCGCCGTCCTGCGGCTCCTCGCGAGGGTGCCGACCGTGCTGCACGTACAGGATGTCTGGGCCCGCGACGGCGTCGACGCGTCCGGCGGCGGCCGCTGGTTGGCGCGGATGGACGCCGCGATGACCCGCGTCTACCGGTCGGCCGCGCGGGTCGCCGTGGCCGCGCCGTCGATGCGCGACCTGGTGGTCGCGGCCGGCGCCGACCCCGGCCGGGTCCGTCTGGTCCTCAACTGGACGGACGAGCGCATCTTCTACCCGGCGACACCCGGCGCGGCGGCCCGGCAGATGGTCCGCCGCGACCGCCGATGCGTGGTGATGCACGCCGGGACCATCGGACCCCGCCAGGGGCTGGAGACGGCGGTCCGGGCCGCGGCGGCGCTGGACCGGACGATGGACCTGGTCCTGGTCGGCTCGGGCGCGGACGAGCGGCGGGTGCGGGGGCTCGCCGCCGACCTCAAGGCGGAGAACGTCCGCTTCCTCGAACGGCGGTCACCTGTCGACATGCCCGAGCTGTACGCCGCCGCCGACTACCAGTTGATCATGTTGCGCGACCTGCCCGAGCTTCGCGGCATGGTGCCGGGCAAGCTGCAGGCCGCGCTGTCGTGCGCCGCGCCGGTCGTCGCGTCGGCCGGCGGGGACACCGTCGAGCTGGTCGAACGCGCCCGAGCCGGGCTGTCCTGCCCACCCGAGGACTGGGCCGCGTTGGCCGACCGGTTCTGGCTGGCCGCCACCATCCCGCCGCCCGCGCGCACCGAGATGGGCCGGCGGGGGCGGCAGACGTACCTGCGGGAGATGTCGCTGCCGGCCGGCGTCGACCGGATCGAGCGGCTGCTGCACGAGGCCGCCGGCCGCGTCCCACAGGGAGCGACAGCACCGCGAGGAAACCTCGCGTAAAGGACCAGAAATGCCATAACGGTACGAGAGTCCTCGTAACGTGCTAAGAACGTCAGGGAATTCGACAGACTGTCCGATTCCTGGATCGGAGTGTGGTGTGACGGAGAGCGAACGACCGCGTCGACGACGAAGCCGGTCCCGGCGTCGCCGGCGCGCGCGACTGCGCCGGGCACTGCTCGGCGCTCTCGTGGTCGGATCGCTGGTGCTGGCCGCTGGTGGGTGGATCGGTTTTCGCGGTTGGCAGGCGAGGGCGCACCTGATCAATGCCGCCGGCCTGGCCCGGGAGCTGAGCGCCCAGGTCGTCGGCGGGGACACCGACCGTGCCCTGCGCACCCTCTCCGCCCTACAGGAGCAGTCCGGCGCGGCCCGGGCCGCCACGTCCGATCCGAGCTGGAGGCTCGGTCGGCACACCCCGGCGGCCGGTGACGATCTCGACGCGGTCCGGCTGATCGCCATCGCCATCGACGACCTGGCCCGGCAGGCGTTCCCCAGCCTTCTGCGCACGGACCTGACTAGCCTCGTGCCGGCCAGCGGCCGGTTGGACCTGGCCCGGCTCACGTCGGTCTCCGGCGAACTGACCCGGGTCAACGACTCGGTGCAGGGCACCCGTCGGGACCTGGCCGCCGTGCCGGCCGACCAGCTGGTCAGCCAGGTCCGCCAGGCGCTGACCGATCTCCGCGGCGAGATCGACCGGTTGGCCGGCCTCACCGCCGCAGCCGACCAGGGCGCTCGGCTGCTGCCGCCGCTGCTCGGCGCCAGCGGCTCCCGGCGCTACCTGCTCGTCTCGCAGAACCTGGCCGAGCTGCGCGCGACCGGCGGCATGTTCGGCGCGTACGCGATGATCGAGGCCGAGAACGGGCGGGTCCGGATGGGCCAGCAGGGCAGCAGCGCGTCCCTCGGCCGGTTCACCCCGGCGCTGAAGCTGCCCCCCGAGACCCGGGCGATCTGGACCGACCTGCCCGGCATCTACCCCGCCGACGTGAACCTGACCCCGCACTTCCCGACCGCCGCCTCCCTCTACCGGGAGATGTACCGGCGCAAGACCGGTACCACCGTTGACGGTGTGCTCGCCGTGGATCCGGTGGTGCTGTCCTACCTGCTCAAGGCGACCGGCCCGGTGCTGGTGCCCGGCGGGGTGCCGCTGGCCAGCGAGAAGGCCGTGCAGACCCTGCTCAACGAGACCTACCAGCGGCTGGACACCACGCAGCAGGACGCCTACTTCGCGTCCTCGGCCGCTGCGGTGTTTGACGCCTTCTTCAAGAAGAATGTCAACCCTAGGGTGTTGTTGTCCGCATTTGACCGTGCTATCACGGAACGCCGGATATTGTTCTGGAGTGCTCACCCGGAAGAACAACGGACTTTCGGCAACAGCCGGATGGCCGGGACGCTGCCGGAACAGGACACCGTGCCGACGGTCGGCGTGTTTCTCAACGACGGCAGCGGCGCGAAGCTCGGCTACTACCTGCGGCCGACGGCGAGCCTCACGGTCGGCGAATGCCGGCCCGACGGCCGCCGCGAGCTCCGACTGCGGGTGACTCTGCGCTCGACGGCGCCGAAGTCAGGGCTCAGCAAGTCGATCCTTGGCCTCGGTCTGGCTGGCGACCCGTACACCGCGCGCACGCTGGTGTCGATCTTCAGCCCGGCGGGCGGCTCCGTGCTCGACGCCCGGCTCGACGGGGCCGAGACGGCACTGGGCAGCGGCACCGAACGCCGCCGCCAGGTGGCGACGGCCAACGTCGACATCGGCCCCGGCGTCGAGAGGGCGCTGGAGGTCACCGTCTTGACGGCCAAGACCGGCGTCGGGCAGGCCGAGCTGTGGCTGACCCCCACCGCCAGCCCTTGGACCACCCAAGTTCATTCCGCACGAAGCTGTGACCAGTAGGAGGGAACCAATCATGCGGCTATCCCGCATCATCATGGCGCTCACGGTCGGCCTGGCCGTGGTGGCCGTGCCGACGGCAGCGGGGGCGGCACAGCCGCAGCCGACGCCCAGCGCGCCCACCGGCACGCCCCAGCCGCCGCCGTACCCGCCGGTCGTCGCGTCCCTGACCGTCAACCGGCCGACGATCTTCCTGGGCGAGACGGTCATCCTGACCGGCACCAATTTCGGTCCGAACGAGACCGTCGACATCTCGGTGACGGTCACCCCCATCGCTGCCCCGGCCGCCGGCAACGCGCCGGCGCGCCGCAGCGACGGCACCACCGTGGCCATGGCGCCGGTGGCGTACCAGGCGAGTGCGCCGCTCAACTTCACGGCGTACACCGACGCCCAGGGGCGCTTCACCAAGAGCTACAAGCCGTCGGTGACCGGTCTGCTGACCTTCACCGCCACGGGCCGTGAGTCCGGTCGGACCGCGAGCACCGAGCTGCGGGTGCTGCACCGCAAGCAGCCGCTGCCCGTCACCGGTGACAGCATCGGTACGCCCATGAAGCTCGGCGGCGGCCTCGTCGGCGCCGGCGCGATCATGCTGCTGCTGACCCTGGCCTGGCGTCGCCGCCAGCGCTTCGGTGGAGCTGCGCACTAACCGGCACCACAAACGGGGCGCTGCCCCGGACGTACCCCGAACTGGCGCCCGTCGGATTGTCCCGACGGGCGCCAGTTCACGTCGCGGGACGGTGTCGCGTTTCGCCCGGTCCGACACCGCCTCGACACGATCGACTCCAGATCGCCGTCGCGGGGTATCGAAGGAGTGGGCCACGCGCTTAGCGTGCGTCGGGCCGCCGGATGCGACCCCACGTCAACGACCTGTAGTCGATCAAGCCGCTCCCACCATGATCGACACGAGTCCGCCGATGTGGGGGCATCAACCGATCCCGGACACCCCGACTTCGGCGATCTGGAGTCGACCATCCGGTCCGACCTCCGGACGCGGACGGTATGTCCGGTTGGCGGGGGCTGCTGTGGTGGCCGGGTGCCCCGTGGCGGCTGGGCCGTGGCGGGTCTGCCGTGGCGGGTGTGCCCCGTGGCCGGGGAGTTGTTGGGGCGCCGGCGGTCGTGGCCCTCGGACGATCGCAGGAGCGCAGGTCACCGCCCGCCGCCCGTCGGGTCGGGCCCCATCACCTCGCGTCCTTTGCTCTGCTTCAACCCAGGAAACACCCGGTGTCCGATTATCGGACGGCAGGTGTTTCCTCGGCTGAAGCAGAGCAAAGGCGGGTCACCGCCCCCCGGCGCCCCCCGGGAATGACCCCGAGCCGCAGGTCGGTTACAGCCGGTCCCGGCGCGGCGAGCCCCGCTCCCCGCGGGTCGTCAGCCCCCGGGAATGGCCCCGGACCGCGGGTCGTTACACCCGGTCCCGGCGCGGCGAGCCCCGCCCCCCGCGGATCGCCAAGCCCCCGGGAATGGCCCCGACCCCCGGGTCGTTACACAGGGTCCCGGCGCGACGAGCCCCGCTCCCCGCGGATCGCCAAGCCCCGGGAATGGCCCCGAGCCCCGGGTCGTTACACACGGACCGGCCGCCACGAGCCCCCCGCTCGCAGGCCGCCCCCCTCCCAAGACTTTTGAGCGCCCGGACGAGGTGCTGACACCCCCGTCACCTGATCCCCCGAACGGTGACGTGTGGGTGTTTCCTACCCCCGAAGGAGCAACCCCTGATGAACACGATCTTCCGCAAGAGCATGCTGTCCATCGCTGGTCTCGCGTTCGCCGGTGGCGTCTTCGCCGGCCCCATCGCCGCCCACGCCAACCCGGCCGTGGACGCCAAGCCCGCCACCGCAGCGGCGGTGCAGACCGCGGCACCCAAGCCGCAGGGCGACCAGTCGCACATCACCCTCAACGACGAGCAGACCGCCAACGCCAAGGCCATCATCGCCGCCACCAAGAAGGCCGGCCTGCCCGAGCGGGCCGCGGTCATCTCGATCGCCACGAGCCTGCAGGAGTCGAAGCTGGAGAACCTGGGCCACCTCGGCGACGCCAACGACCACGACTCGTTGGGTCTGTTCCAGCAGCGCCCGACCTCCGGTTGGGGCACGCCCGAGCAGATCACCAACCCCGAGTACTCCACCACCGCGTTCCTCAAGGGCCTGCGCCAGGTTGACGGCTGGCAGGACATGCCGCTGACCGACGCCGCGCAGACCGTGCAGGTCTCGGCCTACCCGGACGCGTACGCCCAGTGGGAACAGCAGGCCACCGACCTGGTCGCCCACAACTGGAACAGCTAAGAGATCACCGATGGCCGGCACCCGACAACGGGCGCCGGCCATCGCCGTACCCGCGGATCGCGTCAGCGGTGGTGATTGCGGAAGATGTCGATCAACGCCGCCACCAGCGCCAGCGCGATGATGCCCGTGGCGAGCAGCAACGACTTCTCGAAAGCTCCCGTCCAGTCGCCGTGACTGTCGGCCAGCGAGGAGAAGAACATCGAGCCGACCGCGGCGATGCCGGCGGCGGCGCCGATTCGCTGGCCGGTCTGGAGCATGCCCGCTCCGCTGCCGGCCTGGGGGACCGGCACCTGGGCGAGGGTGAGCGTCTGGTTGGGGGCGATGACCAGGCCGCTGCCGATGCCGGCGACGAGCAGCGGACCGGCGGTGACCCATGGCGCCGGGGCGTGCGGCGCGAGGTGCAGGGCGAGCACCGTGGCGGCCAGCCCGATCACCACGGCGAGCAGGCCGATGGCGACCAGGGGGCGGCCGAACCGGTTGACGATGCGTCCTCCGAGAGCGGACGCGGCGGCGGATCCGAGCGCGAACGGCGTGATGGCGAGACCGGCGACGAGCGCGCTGTAGCCGAGCCCGTTCTGCAGGAACAGCGTGAAGATGAAGAAGATCGCGGTGAAGCCGCCGAAGTAGATGAGCGCGATGAGCGACCCGAGCGTGTACGACTGGAAGGTGAACAGGCGCAGGTCGAACAGCGGTTCGCGGTGTCGCGCGTACCACCGTTCCCACAGGCCGAAGGCGACCAGCACCGCGAGGCCGGCCGGGATGAGCGCCCACTTCCACGGCGTACGCCATTGCTGCTCCTGCACGAGGGGCAGCAGGATCAGCACCACGCCGACGCCGAGCAGCAGCACACCGACCGGGTCGAGTCGACGGCGGCCGGGTTGCCCGTCGGGCCGACCGGGTAGCAGCCGCCAACCCAGGATCACCGCGACGATGCCGACCGGCACGTTGACGAAGAAGACCCACCGCCAGCCGTGCTCCTCACCGCCGAGGGCGATGAGCAGGCCGCCGAGCAGTGGCCCGACGGCGGTGGAGATGCCGATGGTCGCGCCGAGCAACCCGAACGGGCGGGCCCGCTCCGGCCCCCGGAACAACTGCTGGATCAGCCCGATCACCTGTGGGTTGATGATGCCGGCGGCGGCGCCCTGGAGCAGCCGGGCGGCGACCAGCCAGGTGGGTGAGGTCGCCAGGCCGGCGAGCGCGCTGGTCAGGGTGAACAACGCGATACCGAAGACGAACGCGTTACGCCGACCTCGGAAGTCTCCGAAGCGGCCGGCCGGTACGAGCACCAGACCGAAGGTGAGCGCGTACCCCGAGAGGACCCACTGCAGGTCGCTCGGGGAGGCGTCCAG
Source organism: Micromonospora sp. CA-246542 (assembly GCF_050942905.1). NCBI lineage: Bacteria > Bacillati > Actinomycetota > Actinomycetes > Micromonosporales > Micromonosporaceae > Micromonospora > Micromonospora sp. CA-246542. The sequence continues at coordinate 3,504,886 of NZ_CP192040.1, forward strand.
CGCGCGGTCGATGGACGGCACCGCGACGTTGACGATGCTCACGTCGAGCAGCGTCATGAACGCGGCGACCAGCCCGACGCCGACGGCCTGCCAGCGTCGGCGGTTCTCGGCCGCGTCGACCGGCTGCGGCTCGCGCGCCGCGTTCATCGTGCCCCCCGTTGACGGTCGATCATGCATTCCTGACCGCTACCCCGACCAGCGGGGGCGAACCGTCCAGGGTCACGCCATCTGACGTGCGCAGAACCGAGGGCCGAAGTCGAGGCCGGCCATCGGCGAGTCCTCGCGGTGCAGCAGACCCTTCTCGGTGAGCTGGTGCAGCGGGGCGTGCACCTGCTCCTCCGTCAGCCCGGACCCTTCGGCGATCAGGTCCGGATAGGGCACCTGGCCGCGTGCTTCGAGGGCGGTGACCGCCTCGTACACCCGCTGCTCGACCTCCGACAGCTCCATCCGCTGCATGATCTCCTCCTTCGCCCACCCGCCGGACGCGGACGGTTGCGCCGCATCGGTTACCCCCTGCCCGACCGAAGATGCCCACCCGTTCGGGCGGTGGAGGGTGAGCACGCCCTACGCTGCGATGGTGATCGTCTGGGATCTGGTCGTCGTCGGCGCGGGCCCCGCCGGGCTCTCCGCGGCACACGCCGCGGCCCGCGCGGGCGTTCGTACCCTGGTTGTCGAGCGGGCCACGCACCCGCGCTACAAGACCTGCGGGGGTGGCCTCATCGGCACCTCCCTGGCCGCCGTGCGGGAGCGGATCGAGGTGCCGGCGCACGACCGGGTCGACCGGGTGACGTTCACCCGCGACGGCCGGCGGGAGTTCACCCGGCGCAACGCCAGCCCGGTGGTGACCATGGTGCGCCGGGAGGAGTTCGACGATCGCCTGCGCGCGGCGGCGGTCGCCGCCGGCGCGCAGCTGCGTGAGCAGGTCGCGGTCCGCGCCATCGAGCAGGACCCCGAGGGGGTACGCCTGCGACTGGCCGACGGTACGACCCTGGCGGCCCGCACGGTGATCGGCGCGGACGGCTCGTCGGGGGTGACCGCCCGGCACGTGGGGGTGCGCTACCGCCAGGTGGATCTGGGGCTGGAGCTGGAGATCCCGGTGCCGTCCGCCGAGCAGGAGCGTTGGCGTGGGCGGCTGTTGCTGGACTGGGGGGCGATGCCGGGCTCGTACGCCTGGGTGTTCCCGAAGGGTGACCGGTTGACGGTGGGCGTGATCGCGGGTCGGGGCGCGGGGGAGGGGACCCGTGCCTACCTGCGGCAGTTCGTCGACCGGTTGGGTCTGACCGGGCTGCCGGCGGCGCACGATTCGGGTCACCTGACGCGTTGTCGCGAGGAGGACTCGCCGTTGCGCAACGGCCGGGTGCTCGTCGTGGGGGACGCGGCCGGGCTGTTGGAGCCGTGGAGCCGCGAGGGCATCAGCTTCGCCCTGCGCTCCGGCGAGCTGGCCGGGGCGGCGGTCGCCGCCGGGGATCTGGCCGGGTACGAGCGGGCGGTCGCCGAGCGACTGACGCCGGAGATGCGGGCGGGGTTCCGGTTGCTCGACCTGTTCACCCGGCGCCCGGAGGTGTTCCACGGGCTGTTGGCGACCCCGCCGGGCTGGCGGATGTTCGTGCGCTTCTGTCAGGGGCAGGCGAGCTTCGACGACATGTTGCGCCGCCGACCGATCCGCGCGGCCCTGGCCGTACTGGACCGCCTCCCAACCCCGCGCCGCCCGCCCGCCGACGCCCCTTCCTGAGCGCAAACCACCAGCCCCGCGCCCAGCCCGCCCCGCGCCCAGCCCGCGCCGATCTTGCGTTTTCTGTGGCGACATTCCGCGCGAAGCCGCACACCTCGCCAACCGTTAGTGCAAGATCGGCGAAGGACGTCGCCATGGGCCAGGATCCTAGGATGGTTTACGGGGTGTGTCAGGGTCCACCCAACGTCGACCATCTGTCAGCCAACGGACCGATGCGTCGAGGACCCGCCGTTGGACAATGACGGGGGAGTAGGAGGTGTCGATGGCCGAGCAACCGTTCACCGACGACGAGTACGCGTTCCTGCGCCACATCCGGTTCGGGGAGTTGCCACCCGCGGTCCGTCCGGAGGACCAGGTCGCGCTGACCGAGACCGATCCCGGGCGGGACCGGCCGGAGAAGGCCGAGGACCCGGTCCGCTGGAACGTGCAGGGCTGAACATACGCGGACGGGCCGCGGGTGTCGTCACCCACGGCCCGCCGTCATGCCACGGTCAGAAGACCGGCACACCCTCGCGGACGAGACGCCAGTTGGGCTGGAAGAAGTCGTCCGGGTTGATGGTCCCCTTGGCCTGGGCCCAGTCGATGAGCAGTTGGCGGATCTCCTGCTGCGCGTTGTAGACCTGGGTCTTCACGATGCCGGGGAAGTTGCCGCCGCCGCTGCGCCGGTAGTTGTTCACCGCCACCACGAACTGCGCGTCGTCCGCGACCGGGGTGTCGGTGCCGGGCAGCACCAGTCGGGTTATGCGCTGGCCGACCGGCTTGGAGATGTCGATGTCGTAGTCGAGGCCGGAGATCACGTCGTAGTTGTAGTCCGGCACGGCCGGGTCGCTGATCTGCTCCGGGTCGACCGGAGCGCCCGGCGCGAGGGTGCGGAAGAACTTCGCCGAGTACTCCAGGTACGCGCGTACCTCGGCACCGCTGAGCACGACGGCTTCGAGGGTGTTGTCGTACACGTACAGGCCGGCCACGTCGCGGATCTTGACGTCTCCGGCGGGGAAGACGGCGGTACGGCTGAACGGCGCCGCGATCGACAGCACCGGCAGGTCCGCGTACGCGGTACCGGTCAGTGCCGCGCCGACCACCTCGGTCTGTACGTGGTTGATGAAGTCGAGGATCGGAGTGTCCTTGTACCGGGACTCCGCCGCCGACAACTCCACGGTGGACGTGGCGACCACCTGGTTGACGTACGCCACGGTCTTGGCGTGCTGGGCCCGGACGGCCGCGAGCACCTTCGGGTCCTCGACGACCGTGTTGGTGTTCAGCATGGTGGCGGCCTTCTTGGTGATCGTCCACCGGCCATGCTCACGGGTGAGGGTGAAGTCCATCCGGGTGAGCCGCTGGCCCCACTTCGACGGCTCGGAGAGAAGCACCTGCGTGCCGGTCTGCTCGTTGGTGACGAACCGCTCGACGACCTCGTTGTGGGCGTGCCCGAAGAGGATCGCGTCGATTCCGGGCACCTGCTGGGCGATCAGCGCCACCGGGTTCTCGTTCGGCAGCTCGGGGCCGTAGCTGGAGGTGCCGCTGTCGCCGCCGTGGGCCGAGATCAGCACGATGTCCGCGCCGCGGGCCCGCATGATCGGCACCCACTTCGCGGCGGTCGCGATCATGTCGTCGAAGCGCAGTTTGCCCTCGACGTTGCCCCGGTCCCAGATGGCGACGCCCGGGTTGGTCAGGCCGAGGATGCCGACCCGCAGGGTCGGCGCGGCGAAGCCCAGGGAGACCTTCTTGATGACGTACGGCAGGAAGGCCGGCTTGCCGGTCCTGGCGTTGACCGCGTTGGCGGCGAGGGCGGGGAAGCCGAGTTGGCGGATCCACAGGTCCAGCAGCGGCAGGCCGTAGTTGAACTCGTGGTTGCCCAGGGTCACGGCGTCGTAGTCGATGACGTTCATCGCCCGGGCCATCGGGTGCTTCTCGCCGGTGGCCGTGATGGGCTCCTGCTTGGCGTAGTACGTCGCCAGGGGAGTGCCCTGGATGGTGTCGCCGGCGTCGAGCACGAGCGTGGCCTTGCCGCGCCGCTCGCGGCGGATCTGGTTGATGAGGGTGGCCAGCTTCGCGACGCCGACGTCGTTGTGCTTGCTGTCGTCGTACTCGGCGTCCCGGTAGTAGTCCCAGTTGTAGACGTTGCCGTGCGTGTCCGACGTGCCGAGCAGCGTGAGGTCCCAGGTGCGCGACCGGGCGGGCCCCGCCGCCTGGGCGGGGGCGGCGGCGATCAGCGGGGCGGTCGCCGCAGCGGCGGCGACCGCGAGCACCTGGCGACGCGACGGACCGGATCCAGAGGTCATGACGTGCCCTTCGATGGGGGTTGACGCGCCTCGTGAGCGCCTCGCGCACCATAACGAGCCCCTGTCACTCCCGCCACGTCAGCCCCGGTTTCCGCAACACGGCGCGGGGTGGCCGGCCGGTCTCAGCGGGGCCAGGCGGTGAAGCGTCGGCGTACCCGGGTGACGTCGTCCGGGCTCAGGCCGTAGCGGCCGAAACGGGTGTCGGACAGCCGGTCGAGGTACCGCCCGGCGGCGCGGACGTCGTCCGGGTCGAGCGCGGGGTCGACCTGTCGGGCCAGCACCAGCAGTTGCGTCACGTCGTAGTGCTCGAGCGCCGCCGCGACGTCGATGAAGTCGCGGACCTCCCGCCGGTTGACCAGCGCCGCGATCTTGTTGGCGACCAGGTCGCGGACGTCCATCACCGGGCCGAGGTCCATCACCACCGGGCTCTGCTGTCGATCGAGTCGGGCCAGGCTGAGTCGGATCTGCCGTCCGTCGCGGCTCACCACGAAGTCCTTCATGTCCCGGCCGTACCCGTCGAACAGGTCGGCCAGGTCGCTGTCCGGGTCGGCGTCGCTGACGGTGAACCCGGCGCGTTCCAGCGCGGCGCGTACCCCGGCGGAGGCCGCGGCGGCGGCGCCCTCCACGTCGGCGAAGAGGTCCACGTCCTCGGTGGGCCGGGCCACCAGGCCGTGCGCGGCCCAGGCCACCCCGCCGCCGAGCACGAACCGGTACGGCCCGGCGGCGGTCAACGCCACCCGGGCCACCTCCCGGTAGAAGTCGTGCAGGTGTGCCGCGATCACGCCGCGCGCAGGCCGCGGTGCCGGCTCTCCCAGGCCTGGCGGACGCCCCGGGGGAGGTTGAGCAGCCGCCACACCCGTCGCAGCGTGCGCCCGTTGATGAGGGTGCGCAGGTCGTCGGCGCTGGCCGTCTCGCGCAGCACGTTCTCGTACATCCAGAGCAGCTGGTCGGGGTCGCCGAGGTCGAAGGTGCGCTCGGCGTTCCACATCAACCGCACCGGCAGTTCGACGACGCCCCGGGTGGGGCCGGCCAGCTCGGTGAGCGTGCGCGCCACGACGGCCGGGCGACCCGGGCGGGCCAGGAAGGCCACGCCGGTCGCGGGGGGCGAGACGGCCTGCATGGTGTCAGGGTAACGCCCGTCGGTGCGGGTGTCGCCACGGTACGTCCGGACGCGCGGTCGGGCGGGGTGATGAGTTCTCCGGCCCGGGCCCGTCATAGGTGTGACGGGACACGACGAGACGGGAGCATGACGTGATGGGTACGGACACGCGGAGCGAGGGCGCGGGCGCTCTGGCCGAGGCCGACGAGACCACTTTCGCGGGGTTGGCGCAGCGACATCGGCGGGAGTTGCACGTGCACTGCTACCGGATGCTCGGGTCGTTCGAGGACGCCGAGGACACCGTGCAGGAGACGTTCCTGCGGGCCTGGCGGCGGCGGGAGACGTTCGAGGGCCGGTCGACGGTGCGGGCCTGGCTGTACCGGATCGCCACGAACGCCTGCCTGGACCTGTTGGCCAGGTGCCGCCCGGAGCCGGCCCGGGGTGGTGAGGTGCGGTGGTTGCAGCCGTACCCGGACCGGCTGCTCGACGAGCTGCCGGCGGGCGACGCGGACGAGCCGGAGGCGGTCGCGGTCGCGCGGGAGACGATCGAGTTGGCGTACGTGGTGGCGGTCCAGCACCTCGCGCCGCGTCCCCGGGCCGTGTTGATCCTGCGGGACGTGCTGGGCTGGCCCGCGAAGGACGTCGCCGAGCTGCTCGGGGATTCGGTGAACTCGGTGAACAGCGCCCTGCAACGGGCCCGGGCCGGCATGCGGGAGCACCTGCCCGCCGAGCGGCAGGACTGGACCGGTGGCGACCAGGACGCCGGGACGCGCGAGCTGGTGCGGCACTTCACCGAGGCGAGCGTGGCCACGGACATCGGCCGGCTCACCACGATGTTGCGCGAGGACGTGCGCTGTTCGATGCCGCCCACGCCGGGCCTGCACGTGGGCCGGGACGCGGTGGTGGCCGACTGGATCGGGGACGGCTTCGACAGCATGACGGGCCTGCGGGGTGTGCCCACCTCGGTGAACCGGCAGCCCGCCGTCGCGTTCTACCACTGGCGGGAGGCGGAGGGCGCGTACCTGCCGTTGACCATCGACGTCCTGCGCGTCACCGGCGGGGCGATCACCGAGATCGTCATCTTTCACGCCGACCAGTTCCCGCGGCTGGGGCTGCCGGAGCGACTGTCGGCGGGTGGTGCGCGGTGAGTGTCTCGGCTACGCCCTACCGCACCCACCGGCTCCTCGGGCTCGTCGGTCTCGGCCTGGTCGCCACCGTGGCGGCGATGGCCACGACGACTCTCGCCGCCGCGCTCGCCGGGGCCGCCGGGGTCGACTTCGAAATTCCCGAGGGTGGCGAGGTGATCCCGGTGGCCGGGTTCGCCGTGGTGACGGGTGTCTTCTCGGTGGTGGGCGTCGTTCTCGCCGTCGTACTCGGTCGGTTCAGCGCGCGTCCCGCCGACCGGTTCCTGTGGACGGCGGTGGTGCTGACCGCGATCTCGCTGGTCCCGCCGTTTCTCTGCGGGGCAGCGCCGGTGACCGTCGTGGCGCTGGTCGTGCTGCACCTCGTCGCCGCGGCGGTGATGGTCCCGGCGCTGACGTGGCGCCTGGGCCGACTGGACCGTCGCCGCGACGGACGGACGCTCGATTAGCGAAGACTCCTCATCTGACCTATGTTCGGGAGGTCGCTCGCTCGCGCGCTCACGGGCAAGGAGGTGTCGGGGATGGGTCTACGGACCTTCATCGAGGGTTGGCCGGTGTATCGCCAGCTCACCGGCACGGATCCGTTGGGCCGGGGCGCCGCCGCGAAGTCGGCGCGGTCGGCCGCGCTGACCGCGCGCACCGAGACCGCCGAGAGTGTGGCGCGGTCGGTGTGTCCGTACTGCGCGGTGGGGTGCGGTCAGCGGGTGTTCGTGGCGGACGGGCAGGTCACGCAGATCGAGGGTGACCCGGACAGTCCGATCTCGCGGGGCCGGTTGTGTCCCAAGGGGTCCGCGAGCAAGAGCCTGGTGACGAGTCCGCTGCGCCAGACGACGGTCCGCTACCGCCGGCCGTACTCCACGGAGTGGGAAGACCTCGACCTCGACACGGCCGTCGACATGATCGCCGATCGGATCCTCGCGGCCCGTGCGGAGACCTGGGAGGACCGCGACGCCGAGGGCCGGCCGCTCAACCGGACGCTGGGTATCTCCAGCCTGGGTGGGGCGACGCTGGACAACGAGGAGAACTACCTCATCAAGAAGTTGTTCACGGCGATGGGGGCGTTGCAGATCGAGAACCAGGCGCGTATTTGACACTCCGCCACCGTCCCCGGTCTGGGGACCAGCTTCGGTCGCGGCGGCGCCACCCAGTACCAGCAGGACCTGTCGAACTCCGACGTGATCATCATTCAGGGTTCGAACATGGCCGAGGCGCACCCGGTCGGGTTCCAGTGGGTGATGGAGGCCAAGCGTCGGGGCGCGAAGGTGTTCCACGTCGACCCGCGCTTCACGCGCACGAGCGCGCTGGCCGACGCGTACCTGCCGATCCGGGCGGGGACGGACATCGCGCTGCTGGGTGGGGTGATCCGCTACATCCTCGACAACGAGCTGGACTTCCGCGAGTACGTCCTCGCCTACACCAACGCGGCGACGATCGTCAGCGACCGGTTCAGCGACACCGAGGACGGCGACGGGTTCTTCTCCGGCTTCGATCCCGAGACCGGCAGCTACGTGCAGGACAGCTGGCAGTACGAGGGCCACGAGGACTCCTCGGGCAGTGGACACACCGCGAAGGAGCGGGACACCGCCGCCGGGTTGGAGCACGAGTCGCATGGTGCGCCGGTGGGTGGGCAGACCCAGCGGGACGAGACGTTGCAGCACCCGCGCTGCGTCTATCAGATCCTCAAGCGGCACTACGCCCGGTACACGCCGGAGATGGTGGAGCGGGTCTGCGGCATCCCGCAGGACAAGTTCCTGGAGTTGGCGCGGGAGTGGACGGCGAACTCGGGCCGGGAGCGTACCGGCATGCTCATCTACTCGGTGGGCTGGACGCAGCACAGCGTCGGCGTGCAGTACATCCGTGCCGGGGCCATCATCCAGCTTCTCCTGGGCAACATGGGCCGGCCCGGGGGTGGGGTCATGGCGTTGCGCGGGCACGCGAGCATCCAGGGCTCGACGGACATCCCGACCCTGTTCAACCTGCTGCCCGGCTACCTGCCCATGCCCCACCACGCCGACCACCCCACCTTCGACGAGTGGGTCGACAGCATCCGGCACCCCGGGCAGAAGGGCTTCTGGGGTAACGCCCGGTCGTACGCGGCCAGCCTGCTCAAGGCGTACTGGGGGGACGCCGCGACGCCGGAGAACGACTTCGGCTACGGCTACCTGCCCCGGCTGACCGGCGACCACGGCACCTACCAGCAGGTCCTCAACATGATCGATGGGAAGATCAAGGGGTACTTCCTGCTCGGCCAGAACCCGGCCGTCGGGTCCGCGCACGGCCGGGCGCAGCGCCTCGGCATGGCGAACCTCGACTGGCTGGTCGTGCGGGACCTGTTCATGATCGAGAGCGCGACCTTCTGGAAGAACGGCCCCGAGGTGGCCACCGGCGAGATCGTGCCCGAGGAGTGCCGCACCGAGGTCTTCTTCCTGCCCGCCGCGTCGCATGTGGAGAAGGAGGGCACCTTCACGCAGACCCAGCGGCTGTTGCAGTGGCGGGAGAAGGCCGTCGAGCCGCCGGGCGACGCCCGCTCCGAGCTGTGGTTCTTCTACCACCTGGGCCGCCGGCTGCGGGAGAAGCTGGCCGGCTCGTCGTTGCCGCGCGACCGGGCGCTGCTGGACCTCACCTGGGACTACCCCACGCACGGTCCGCACGCGGAGCCCAGCGCCGAGTCGGTGCTGCGCGAGATCAACGGGTACGACGTGACGACCGGCCAGCCGCTGTCCAGTTTCGCCGAGGCCCGCGACGACGGCTCCACGGCCGTCGGCTGCTGGATCTACACGGGCGTGTACGCCGACGGCGTCAACCAGGCTGCCCGCCGCAAGTCCCGGCACGAGCAGGACTGGGTGGCCGCCGAGTGGGGCTGGGCGTGGCCGGCGAACCGGCGCATCCTGTACAACCGCGCCTCGGCTGACCCGGACGGCCGTCCGTGGAGCGAACGCAAGCGCCACATCTGGTGGGACCCGGAGAAATCCGAGTGGACCGGCCACGACGTGCCGGACTTCGAGAAGACCAAGCCGCCGTCGTACCGGCCGCCGGCCGGCGCGTCCGGTCCGGAGGGGATCGCCGGTGACGACCCGTTCGTGATGCAGGGCGACGGCAAGGGCTGGCTGTACGCGCCCAGCGGCGTCCTGGACGGCCCGCTGCCCACCCACTACGAGCCAGTCGAGTCGCCGGTGCGCAACCCGCTCTACCGCCAGCAGGCCAACCCGACCCGTAAGTCGTACGCGCACCCGGTCAACTCGGTGAACCCGAGCCCGCCGCAGGAGCACAGTCAGGTCTTCCCGTACATCTTCACGGTCAGCCGCCTCACCGAGCACCACACCGCCGGTGGGATGAGCCGGACGGTACGACCCCTCGCCGAGTTGCAGCCGGAAATGTTCGTCGAGGTGTCGCCGGAGTTGGCCGCCGAGACCGGGTTGGCGCACCTCGGGTGGGCGCACCTGGTCAGCGGTCGGGCGGTGATCGAGGCGAAGGTGCTGGTCACCGACCGGCTCACTCCGTTGCGGGTGGACGGTCGGGTCATCCACCAGGTGTGGCTGCCGTACCACTTCGGGTTCGAGGGTCTGGTGACCGGCGACTCGGCCAACGACCTGTTCGGCATCACCCTCGACCCCAACGTCCTCATCCAGGAGAGCAAGATCGGTACCTGCGACGTACGGCCTGGCCGCCGGCCCACCGGGCCTGCACTGCTCGACCTGGTCGCCGACTACCAACGGCGGGCCGGGATCACCCCGGGTGGGCACGCTCCGGCCGTCACCACCGACCAGGAGGGGAAGGACAGCGGTGATTCCTGACCCGAACAGCCTCTACGGGCCGCTCGATCCGGCGTCGGACGCGGGTTATGTGGACGCGCCGCAGCGGATGGGGTTCTTCACCGATACGAGTGTGTGTATCGGGTGTAAGGCGTGTGAGGTGGCGTGCAAGGAGTGGAACGACGTTCCGGGTAGTGGTCTGGATCTGTTGGGGATGTCGTACGACAACACGGGTGCGTTGACGGCGAACTCGTGGCGGCATGTGGCGTTCGTGGAGCAGCCGCGCCCGGCGGGACATGGCAGCGCGGCGGTCGCCGCGCAGCCGGAGTTCCTGGGTATGCCGGGTGCGCGGCCGCCGGGGCGGGACAGCGGCGTGGAGGGTCGGAGTGATTTTCGGTGGTTGATGATGTCGGATGTGTGTAAGCACTGCACGCATGCGGCTTGTTTGGATGTGTGTCCGACGGGGTCGTTGTTCCGGACGGAGTTCGGGACGGTGGTGGTGCAGGAGGACATCTGTAATGGGTGTGGGTACTGCATTTCGGCGTGTCCGTACGGGGTGATCGATCAGCGTAGGGGTGATGGTCGGGCGTGGAAGTGCACGCTGTGTTACGACCGTCTGGGTGCGGGGATGACGCCGGCGTGTGCGCAGGCGTGTCCGACGGAGTCGATTCAGTACGGGCCGCTTGAGGAGTTGCGGGAGCGGGCGGCGGCGCGGGTGGCGACGTTGCACGGTCGGGGTGTTCCCGAGGCCCGCTTGTACGGGCATGATCCGGACGATGGTGTGGGTGGTGACGGGGCGTTCTTCCTGCTGCTCGACGAGCCCGAGGTGTACGGGTTGCCGCCGGACCCGGTGGTGACCACCCGGGACCTACCGGCCATGTGGAAACGCGCCGGCATCGCCGCGCTCGCCATGGCGGCGGCCACCGTCGCCGCCTTCGTCGGGAGATCCTCGTGACCCCAGAGCGCCTCCCGGTGGGCGACCGGTTCCGCCGGTTCCGCGACCGACTGGCCGCCGCGAGCCTCGACCTACCGGCCCAGAGGCCGGCGGACGACGGCGTCGACGTGGCCGTGCCGGCCCACGCCCACGAGGATCGGACCCCGCGACGCCACGAGGATCGGACCCCGCAACCCGGGGAGAACGCGGCGCGGCGTTCCCGGCGCGGTCGTCGCGGCGGCGGGGAGGAGCTGCGGGTCCCCGAGGCCGAGTTCACCTCCTACTACGGCCGGCCCGTCCTCAAGGCCCCGGTGTGGAAGTGGGACATCGCCGCGTACCTGTTCACCGGCGGTCTGGCCGCCGGCTCGTCGCTGCTGGCCGCCGGAGGTCAACTCACCCGGCGGCCAGCGCTGCGCCGCGCCGGCCGGGTCACCGCGCTGGGCGCCGTCAGCGCCAGCGCGGTCTTCCTCATCCGGGACCTGGGCCGGCCGGAGCGGTTCCACCACATGCTGCGGGTGGCGAAGCTGACCTCGCCCATGTCGGTGGGCACCTGGATCCTCACCGCGTTCGGGCCGGCCGCCGGGGTGGCGGCGATCGCCGAGACCGCCGGCTGGCTGCCCCGGCACGGCCCGCTCGGGTTGGTCGGTCGGGCTCTGCCGCCGGTCGGGCACGCCGCCGGGCTGGTCGCCGCCGTCACCGCGCCCGCCCTGGCGACGTACACCGGGGTCCTGCTCGCCGACACGGCGGTGCCGTCGTGGCATGAGGCGTACCCCGAGCTGCCGGTCATCTTCGCGGGCAGCGCGCTGGCCAGCGGCGCGGGTGTCGGTCTGCTCGCAGCGCCGCCGTCGCAGGCCGGGCCGGCCCGCCGGATGGCGGTGGCCGGCGCGGCCCTGGAGTTGTACGGCGCGCACCGCGTGGAGACCCGTCTCGGGCTGCTCAGCGAGCCCTACCGGTCCGGTCGGCCGGGCCGGCTGTTGCGCGCCGGTCGGCTGCTGACCACCGTCGGGGTGGCCGGGGCGCTGCTGGGCCGGCGCAGTCGCGCCGTCGGGGCGTTGTCCGGGGCCGCGCTGCTGAGCGCGTCGGTCGCGACGCGGTTCGGCATCTTCTACGGCGGCGTCGCGTCCGCCCGCGACCCCCGCTATACCGTCGTGCCGCAACGCGAGCGGGTGAACGCCCGGCGGGCCGAGGCGGATCCGGCGACTGACTGAGCGCTCGCACCGTCGTTGTGATCGAATGTGCGACGGAGGCGTTCAGGCGGCTGGTGCCCCTCCCGGTCTTCAAAACCGGTGTGGTCCGGGACCCGGGCCAGGCGGGTTCGATTCCCGTCCGTCTCCGCCAACGGCGGCAGGAGTGACGTGATGCGTGACGGCAGCGAGGACCCGCGACGTCGGGTGCCCCGCACCGACACCCTCCTGGCCGATCCGCAGCTGGCGGCGGCCATCGCGACCCTCGGCCGCGAGCGGGTCAAGGCCGCCGTCGTGCGGGCGCAGACGCGGGCCCGCCGTGGTGAGATCGCCCCCGACGAGGTGCGGGACGCCTCCGTCGCCGGATTGCCCGCGCCGGGTCCCCGCGCGGTGCTCAACGCCACCGGCGTCGTGCTGCACACCAACCTGGGCCGTGCGGCGCTGTCGCCGGCCGCCGTCGCGGCGGTCGTCGCGGCCGCCGGGCACACCGACGTCGAGCTGGACCTGAACACCGGGCGCCGGGCCCGCCGGGGCCGCGACGCGCTCGACGCGCTCGCCGCCGCCGTGCCCGACGCCGCCGCCGTGCACGTGGTCAACAACGGCGCCGCCGCGCTGGTGCTGGCGGCCACGGCGTTGGCCGCCGGCCGGGAGATCGTGGTCAGCCGCGGCGAGCTCGTCGAGATCGGCGACGGCTTCCGCCTACCGGACCTGCTGGAGAGCACCGGCGCGCGACTGCGCGAGGTGGGCACCACCAACCGCACGACGCTCGACGACTACGCCGCCGCCGTCGGCCCGCAGACCGGGTTCGTGCTGAAGGTGCACCCGTCGAACTTCCAGGTCACCGGCTTCACCTCGGCCGTGCCGGTGCGCCAACTGGCCACCCTCGACGTGCCGGTGGTCGCCGACATCGGCTCCGGGCTGCTCGCACCGGATTCGTTGCTGCCGGACGAGCCGGACGCGGCCAGCACCCTGCGTGCCGGCGCGGCCCTGGTCACGGCGAGCGGCGACAAACTGCTCGGCGGCCCGCAGGCCGGCCTGCTGCTCGGCGACGCGGCGCTCGTCGAGCGCCTACGCCGCCACCCGCTGGCCCGCGCGCTGCGCGTCGACAAGCTCACCCTGGCGGCGTTGGCCGCCACGCTGCACCGGCCGGACACTCCGACGCGGACCGCGCTGCACGCCGATCCGGCCGTTCTGCGCCGCCGGGTGGAGCTGCTGCGCGACCGGCTCGGCGCGGACGGACGCAAGGCGGAGGTCGTGGAGGCGGTCGCCGTCGTCGGCGGTGGCGGCGCTCCCGGTGTCGAGCTGGAATCGTGGGCGCTGAGCCTGCCCGAGCGGTACGCCGTGCCGCTGCGCACCGGAGACCAGCCGGTGCTGGGTCGGGTGGTGCGGGGCCGGCTCCTTCTCGACCTGCGGTGCGTGCCCGTCGACGCCGACGACGCGGTCCTGGCCGCCGTGCTGCGGGTACCCGGGGACGACTGAGCATGTTCGTCGTCGCCACCGCCGGGCACGTCGACCACGGCAAGTCGACCCTGGTCCGGGCGTTGACCGGGATTGAACCCGACCGGTGGGCCGAGGAACGCCGTCGGGGCATGACCATCGACCTGGGGTTCGCCTGGACGACGTTGCCGTCCGGCGGCACGATCGCCTTCGTCGACGTACCCGGGCACGAGCGGTTCGTGCCGAACATGCTCGCGGGGGTCGGCCCGGTGCCGGCCGCGCTGATCGTGGTCGCCGCCGACGAGGGATGGATGCCGCAGTCCGCCGAGCACCTGGCCGCGCTCGACGCGCTCGGCGTCGGGTACGGCCTGCTGGTGGTGACCCGCGCGGACCTCGCCGACCCGCGGCCGGCGGCGGAGCGCGCCCGGGCCGAGATCGCGGCGAGCAGCCTCGGCGCGGTGGAGACGGTGGCGGTCAGCGGGTTGACCGGCGCCGGGCTGCCGCAGCTACGGGCCGCGCTGGACCGGCTCGTCGCGCGGCTGCCCGACCCCGTCGCGGACGCGCCCGTGCGTCTCTGGGTGGACCGCAGCTTCACCGTGCGGGGCAGCGGCACCGTCGTCACCGGAACGCTGGGCGCCGGCCGGCTGCGGGTCGGGGACACCCTGGAACTGGCCGGCGTCGACGAGCCGGTCCGGGTCCGCGGCCTGCACTGCCTGGGCGAGGCTCGAGCGGAGGCGTCGGCCCTCGCCCGGGTGGCGGTCAACCTGCGGGGTACGCCCCGCGACCGGCTCGGCCGTGGCGACGCGCTGCTCACCCCGGGGCGGTTCCACCGCACCGACCTCGTCGACGTGCGGCTCTCCGGTGACCCGGCCGCCGACCTGCCGGCCACCCTCACCCTGCACGTGGGGTCGGCGGCCGTTCCGGTGCGGGTCCGGCCGCTCGGCGTGGACACCGTACGGCTCCGCTTGGCCCGCCTGCTGCCGTTGCTGGTCGGCGACCGGGCGCTGCTACGTGACCCCGGCCGTCATCACGTTGCCGGTGGCGTACGGGTCCTCGACGTCGCGCCGCCGCCGCTGTCCCGCCGTGGCGCGGCGGCCGCCCGCGCGGAGGTCCTCGCCGAGCTGGACGGTCGTCCCGACCTGGCCGGCGAGCTGCGCCGCCGTCGCCTGGTCCGGGTCGGTGCGCTGCGGCGTATGGGTGTGCCGGTGCAGGCCACGCCGGTGGCCGGTGACTGGCTGGCCGACCCGGGGCACTGGCGGCAGCTCGGCGACCAGGTGACCGAGGAGGTCACCCGCTACGCCCGGGAGCACCCGTTGGAGGCGGGCATGCCGGTGGACGCGCTGCGGCAACGTCTCGCCCTGCCCGACCGGGCGCTGGTCGAGGCGCTGGTGCGTCCGCCGCTGCGGGTGCACGGTGGCCGGATCGGCACGGCCGCCGTCGACACCCTGCCCGAGCCGGTGGCGCGGGCCGTGCAGCGGGTTCGCGCCGAGTACGCCGGTCGGCCGTTCCGCGCCCCGGAGGCGGACCGTCTCGTCGAACTGGGCCTGGGACCCCGGGAGATCGGCGCGGCGGTACGGGCCGGCGCGCTGCTGCGGCTGGCCGACACCGTGGTGCTGCTGCCCGACGCGCTCGACGCGGCGGTCACCGTCCTCGCCGGGTTGCCCCAGCCGTTCACCCTGTCGGCGGCCCGGCAGGCGCTGGACACCACCCGACGGGTGGCGGTGCCGCTGCTGGAACTGCTGGACCGGCGTGGCGCGACCCGTCGGCTGCCCGACGACGCGCGGGTCGTCGTCACCTGAACGCCGGTTCGGACGCGCCCGTGCCGCAGGACCGGCCGTGGTCGTGGCGCTCATCGTGGTGCCGGGTGGGTTCACCTGTGCCGCGACTGCTCGTGACGCCGCAAGGGCCCGAATCGGCCATTACCCTGCGTGCCGTCGGTGGATCCTCGCCCACCGACCTGCGACCCCTTTGCTCTGCTTCAACAGAGGAAACAGCTACGTAGGGTCACACCGATGGGTCCTGTGTGTGAGATGCGCTCACCAGGTTTTCCCAGCTTGCAGCCGGTGTTTCCTCCGCTGAAGCAGAGCAAAGGGGCCGCGGAGGGTGTCGAGGGCCGGCCGGAGCCAGACGCTGCGTAGCCGAGCGACGGTCGACGTGGATGACGACAGTGGGTGACGTTGAAGGCGCACACGTCGGGTGGTCGGCGAGGTGTGCCGCGAGGATGGATGAAGAAGTGCGGCCGTGCCGCCGTGGTGCCGCGCCAACCGGCCCCCAAACCGTCGGCGGTCACCTACGGTGACGCCATGGACCCTTCGGCGGTCTGGCGGGACCGGCAGCACCAGTGGCGGATCGAGGCGTACCGCGCCCCGGACCTGCGGTTCGCCATCTACGCGACGAACGGGCCCACCGAGTCGGTGCCGCTGTGGCTGTTCGGCATGACGGCGCTGGCCCGGTGGTTGATGACGCACTCCATCTCGCTGGACGACCTGGAGGTCGACTGAGCGCCGACAGCCGGAAACCGGGCCCGCGGCCGGCCGCGCTGCGGTTGAGTGACGGAAGGCGGTCGACGGGGGTGCGTGGTGGGCGGTCAGCTGGGGCAGTTGGCGCTGGTCGCCGTCCTGGTGCTGGTCAACGCCGCGCTGTCCGGCAGCGAGATGGCGCTGGTGACGCTGCGCGAGGGGCAGTTGCGACGGTTGGGTCGGCGCAGCCGGGCCGGCGAGCGGCTGGTGCGGTTGTCCCGGGACCCGAACCGTTATCTCGCCACCATCCAGCTCGGCATCACCCTGGCCGGGTTCCTCGCCTCGGCGGCGGCCGCCGTGTCGCTCGCCCAGCCGCTGGTCGGCCCGTTGGGTTTCCTCGGCGCGGCGGCCCGTCCGGCCGCGGTGCTGCTGGTGACGGTGGCCCTCACCTTCGTCACGCTGGTCGTGGGCGAGTTGGCGCCGAAGCGCCTCGCCATGCAGCGCGCCGAACGGTGGGCGCTGCTCAGCGCCGGCCCACTGGACCTGCTCGCCCGGGTGTCCCGCCCGGCGGTGTGGCTGCTCAGCTCGACGACCGACGTGGTGGTCCGGCTGGCCGGCGGGAACCCACGGGCCAGTCGTGAGGAGACCACCGAGGAGGAGCTGCGGGAGATGCTGGCCACCCAGCGGGGACTGTCGGCGCAGCAGCGGGAGATCCTGACCGGCGCGTTCGACATCGCCGGTCGGACGCTGCGGGAGATCCTGGTGGCCCGGCGGGAGGTGACCACGTTGCGGGCCGACCTGCCCGCCCACGAGGGGGTTCGTCTGCTCGGCGTCAGCGGCCGGTCCCGTGCTCCGGTCACCGGCCTGGGCGGCCTCGACGAGGTGGTCGGCGTGGTGCACATCCGCGACCTGGTCCGGGCCGAGGCCGGCACGGTGGGGGAGCGGGCCCGGCCGCCGCTGCTGCTGCCGGTCACCCTGCCGGTCGCCGACGCGCTGCGCTGCCTGCGTCAGGAACACCAGCAGATGGCCCTGGTCGTGGACGAGCACGGCGGCATCGACGGCATCGTCACGCTGGAGGACCTGCTGGCCGAGGTCGTCGGCGAGCTGTACGACGAGACCGACCGCGACATGCGGAGTGTGGTCCGGGAGTCGGACGGATCGCTGCTGGTGCCCGGTGACTTTCCCCTGCACGATCTGCCCGACGTGGGGGTGCGGCTGAGCTTCCCGCTGTCCCGCGAGTACACGACAATCGCGGGGCTGGTGCTGTCACGGTTGCGGCACCTGCCGGGGACTCCCGGTGAGACGGTGCGGTTGCCCGGGTTGACCATCGAGGTGGTGGAGGTCGCCGACCGGGCGGTGCGCCGGGTACGGCTGCGTGGCTTCGTCACCGAGCGGTGAGTTGGCACCCAAAAGAGGGACAACCCGCGCAAAAAGGCACCGGACGGCCGGGGCGTGCCTACGGTGCGGTACGTGAAGGACCGAGGGTTACGTACGTTCGTCACCGTCCTCGCCGGCCTCGCGGTGATCTATTTCGGCAGCACGGGCCGCAGCCCCGAGGAGGGCCGTGGCATCTCCGGCGGCGTGATCGTCCTGGCGCTGCTCGCCGCGCTGCTGGTGTGGCACCTGACCCGACCGGGGGACAAGACCGTCAAGTGAGCGGCTCACCCGGCGGCGACGCGGGCGACCTCACCGGCGGACTCCTCGCCGAGCGCCACCCGTACGAGCGCCGAGGCGAGCCGACCGAACTCTGGCTCTTCGACCAGGGAGGCCAGCCGGTCCGGTGAGCCGGGCAGGCCCAGCCGCTTGGCGCCGGCCAGGGCCCGGCGGTCGGCGTACGGGCGCACGTCGGACCAGACCGTCTGCGCCTCGCGCAGGTAGATGTCCGCGCCGGTGGGCCCGATGCCGGGGAACTCGGTGAGCCGGCGACGCAGGCCCGCCGGGTCGCCCTGGGCGTCGCGGTGCAGCCGACGCAGATCGCCGTGCCACCGGTCCAGACACAGTCGGGCGCCGGTGCCCAGCATGGTGGCGGTGCGTTCGTCGTAGCGGCGGTAGTGACCACGGCCCAGCGCGTCGACCCGCTGCTGCCAGCTCGCCGCCTCCATCGCCTGCGGTGTGCGGTAGCCGGCCGCGAACAGCTCCCGCGCGGCGTCCACCGCGACGCACGCCCGGATGCGGGTGCTCAGCAGCGTGGCCAGCACCAGCAGCTGGTACAGCGGACCGGGACGGTCGGCGAGCCGGATGCCGGCCTCCTCGGCGTACGTGTCGCCCCGCCGGTCCAGCAGGACCCGCACCACCGCTCGATCGTCACCCACACCACGCGGGTACCCACCGCACGCCCGGCTAGCCCTCCCGACGCCCGCCAGGACCGGAATGTGGCCGGATCCGACGGGTATGCGGGCGGTGGAGGCGGTCGATGCCGCCTGCCGTACCGGGAGGGAGACGCTCGTGGTGAACCCGCAGCAGGAGGAGTTCCGGCGTAACGCCAAGGGAGCGACCAGCCAGGACAGCAAGGGGCCCGGACCGTCGGGTCATCCGCTCAACCGTGGCTCGTCGCGCGGCGACGCCGGCCGGCCGGTGCCCAAGGGGCAGGTCTCGCCGTACGGCCCGGCGGGTGAGCCGGTCGCCGAGGACGACAGCGACACCCGCTCCTAACGACCGTTACCTGACGGCCGTCGCAACCTGTTCCAGGTGGCGGCGGCCGTCAGCCCGTACGCCACGTGCGGGATGATGTCGGAGATCCAGTCCGAGCGCCGCCAGGTGCGGGGATCGCTGATGCCCAGCGCCGTGATGGAGCCGTCGGTCATCGCCATGACGCCGGCGCCGAGCACGCCGGTGGCCATCGGCAGCGGCTGCCGTCGGCCACCGGCGTAGAGCGCGAACGCCATGCCGGCGGCGATGCCCAGCCCGTACCCGATCAGGGGCCCGAGCCCCGAGCGGCGGGTGGCCGCCCGGGGCTCCGGTCCCAGGTCCACGTGCGCGATGTGGGCCAGCTTGTCGACGGTCTGCTCCGGGGTGCTGCTCGCCGGCCGCGCCCGCAGCGCGATGTCGAGGTAGCCGACCACGTTCAGCGCGGTGCTGCCGACCGCGCCGGCGATCGCGCCGTCGGCCAGGTCGACGCCCCTCACTTCGGGTCGCCCGGTTCGCGTTCGCTCTTGGGACCGTACGTGCGCTCACCGCGGACGACGCCCCGTTGGCCGCGATCCTCCTGCAGGATCCGGTTGGCGACCTGATTGGCCTTGCCGTCGGGTACCCGACGTCCGGAGTCGTCGATCGCGTTGCGCAGGCGCGCCCGCTGCTTGTCGTACGCGTTGCTGCCCGGCCGTGGTCCTGGCATCTGCTGCCTCCTTCGTCGCCGTTGGCGTACGGCGGCCGTCTACCCGTTGGGCGGCGGACCAACCCCGGGCGTCAGTGGGGGCCGCGTACCACCTCGACCGGGCAACGCGCGTGGTGCAGCGCCGACTGGCTCACCGACCCCAGCAGCAACCCGGTCACCTCGCCGCGCCCCTGCCCCCCGACGACCAGCAGTTGCGCGTCACCGGACGCCTCGGCGAGCACGGTGCCGGCGCGTCCCCGGATCGCCCGGCACGTCAGACGCAACCCCGGATGACGGTCCGTCAGGCCATCCAGCCAGCCGCCGAGCAGCCGCTCCTGCTCGCCGTGCAACCGCGCCTCGTCGTACACCAGGGGTTGCAGGTCGCCGGGACCGCTGCTGCCGGGGTGCCGGTAGGCGTGCACCGCGCGCAGCGGCACGCCGCGCGCCACCGCGGCCTCGGCGGCGACGTCGGCGGCGAGCAGCGACGCCGGTGAGCCGTCCAGCCCCACCACCACCGGACCGTCGGGGAGTTGCTCGCCGCGGGCGACCAGCACCGGGCAGTCGGCGTACGCGCTGACCTGCACCGCCACCGAGCCGACGACGAGCGCGGAGAAGCCGCCCAGTCCACGGTCGCCGAGCACGATGAGCGCGGCGGTCGGGGACTCGCCCACCAGCACCGCGGCGGCCTCGCCGTCGATGATCTCCCCGGAGACCGTCAGCCCGGGTGTGGTCGCCTCGGCCTCGGCCACCGCGGCGGCGACCAACTCCTGTGCCCGCTCGCGCAGACCGGCGCCCGGCGGCGCGTCGGGCGCAGGTGCCACCGGCACTCGTAGCAGCGGCCAGATGAAACCGTGCACCACCCGCAGCGGCCGGTGCCGGCGGACCGCCTCGGCCGCGGCCAGGCGCACGGCGCGCAGGGACGCCTGCGAGCCGTCCACGCCGACCACCACCGCCGCGCTGTCCGCCGCGTTCACCGCCTCACCCCCGCCGGGCCAGTATCGCGGGCGTGGCGGCGCGGCGGAGCGATACCGCCGCTCGCGCACCGGTCGGTACGCTGACGGCCCGAGGGAGGAGCGTCGTCGAAGCACCACTTCGACGTCGACGTGGCCGCCGCGACCGCCTTCGAGCAGGCGTACGGGCCGTGCGCGCCGGTCTTCGCGGAGCTGCGGGCGTTTCTCGGCCGGGCGGTCCGGGCGATCGCGCGGCCCGCCGGCGTGCCGGTCGACGTGCCGGACGCCTTCCACGGCGTCCTGGCGACGCGCGGCGTCGACTGACCCGCGACGACGGGTTGTCCGGGGGTCTCCGTATGATGCTTGCCCTGTAGCAAGTTTTTGGAGGGACGACCAAGCATGGTGGACGCGCCGGACGGGGTGTCGCGCGCGCTGCGCGAAGCCGCGCCCGACCAGTTGGCGGAGGCGGCGGACCGGGCGATCCGGGCGGCGTTGGGCGCGGTGCGCACCGACGTGTTCGTCGCGGACTACCGGATCAGCGGGCTCTGGCCCGTGCTGGACCCGGACCTGCCGGCGGCCGGAGCCCTGGCCCGGCACACCGTGGCGCAGCGCTGCTTCTCCAGCCAGCAGCCGGTGCGCGACGGTCTCGAGGACGGGGCCTGCCGGCTCTACCTTCCCCTGACGGTGTGGGGGGAGCGCCTCGGCGTGCTGCTCATCGAGCTGCCGACCGTGCCCGGCCCGGCGGTCACCGGCCGTGCCACCGACATCGCCGGTGACCTGGCGGTGGCGATGCGGGCCGCGGACCGGGAGACCGACCGGTACCGCCGGGCCCGTCGTCGGGAGCGGCTCAGCATGGCCGCCGAGATGCAGTGGGACCTGCTACCCGGGCGCAGCGTGGCACACCGCTGCTTCAACCTGGCCGGGCAGTTGGAACCGGCGTACACCGTCGGGGGAGACCACTTCGACTGGTCGTTGGACGGGGATCGGCTCACGTTGACGGTGCTCAACGGCGAGGGCAACGGCCTGGCCGCGTCGCTGCTGACGGCGGTCACCGTCAACGCCATGCGCAACGCCCGCCGCTCCGACGGCGGCCTCGTGGAGCAGGCGGAGCTGGCCTCGGACACGGTCTACTACCAGCACCGGGGCCGTCGACACGTGGCCACGTTGCTGCTGGAGCTGGACATCGTCACCGGGCGGGTACGGGCGGTCGACGCCGGTTCGCCGCACCTGCTGCGGATGCGCGGCGCGACCGTCGAGCCGATGACGCTGGATCAGCAGTTGCCGCTGGGCATGTTCGCCGAGACCCGCTACGAGGTGCAGGAGTTCCAGCTCGCGCCGGGTGACCGGGTCTTCGTGGTCAGCGACGGGGTGTGGGCGGCCGAGCCGGCGGGGCGGGAGCCGTACGGGCAGCGGATGATGGCGCGTTCGCTGCGCGCCACTCGGTTGCAGCCGGCGACCGAGGCGGTTGGTACGGTGATGCGCGAACTACACGCCTACCACGCGGATTCCGATTTGCGCGACGACGCCGTCGTCGTCTGCCTCGACTGGCATGGTCCGCGTGGGCGGGATGGCGGATGAGAGTCGCCGCCACCGTCCCGGGCGGGCACCATCGCGACGACGGCAGGGGACATCGGGTGGAGCGACCGGCGGATCTCGCCGCGGCGATCAACGCGGCCGCAGAGACGCTGATCGCCGTGCTCGACTCGGCGGCGGCGCGGCATCAGGTGCCACCGACGCAGTTGCGGGTGCTGATGCTGATCAGTGGCCGTCCGGAGACCAATGTCAACGGGCTGGCGGAGCTGCTGGACGTGGTGCCCTCCTCGGCCAGCCGACTGTGCGACCGGTTGGAGGCGACCGGCCTGTTGCGTCGCGTGGCGGATCCGCGGGACCGGCGGGAGGTGCGGTTGGTGCCCACCACTGCCGCGTTGACGCTGTTGCGGGAGTTGGCGGAGCGGCGCCAGCGCGCGGTGCAGGCCGTGTTGGACAGGATGCCGCCCCGGACGCAGCACGACCTGTTGGCGTCCCTGATGGCGTTCGGCCGAGCGGCCACGCAGACGGTGCCGGAGCAGCAGAGCGACCCGGCAGCGGTCCAGACGGCCTGACGCCTTCCACCAGTATCCTAGGACGCCCTAGCGGTGGTAATCCACACCACACCGCCACACCACCGCGCCGACACCGCACGGCGGCCGAGCCGCCGACGAGAGCCCGATATAGTGGCAGCGCACTTACCCGGCCCGCGATCTCGGAGATCGCGGGCCGTATCAGGGCAGAGGTCCCGTCCCGGGGCCGCAGGGGAGCCGGTGGTTGCCGGCCCGACAGCGCGTACGACCTCCGCCGCGCCCGATCTCGGCCTGGCGTCGGGGCGTGCCGTGAAGGAGGTTCGGTGTCGCGTCGGCCGGCTCAGGCAGAGCACCCGCGGGACACCGGCGAGCAGGCGCCCGGCGACCAGGTGCTCACCCTGCCCAACCTGATCAGCTTCGGGCGGCTGCTGGGCGTACCCCTGTTCCTCTATCTCTTCCTGGTGGCCCGGGCGGACGTCGCGGCGGTCGTGGTGCTGGCCATCGGCGGCACCACCGACTGGGTCGACGGTTGGATCGCCCGTCGACTGCGGCAGGTGAGCCGGCTCGGTGAGCTGCTCGACCCACTCGCCGACCGGCTCTACATCCTCGCCACGCTGCTGGCCTTCACCGCCCGCGAGGTGGTGCCGTGGCAGTTCACGGCGGCGCTGCTGGCCCGGGAGCTGCTGCTGCTCGGTTCGCTGGCGGTGCTGCGCCGCTTCGGGTACGGGCCGCCGCCGGTGCACTACGTGGGCAAGACCGCCACGTTCCTGCTGCTCGCGGCGTTCCCGGTGCTGCTGCTGGCCACCGAGTGGAGCGCGGCGGCGACGGCCACGGCCGCGATCGGCTGGGGGTTGGCCTGGTGGGGGCTGGTGCTCTACTGGGTGGCCGGCGCGATGTACGTGGTGCAGGCGTCGCGGTTGGTGCGTGGGGCGCGTGACCGGGGAGCGGCCGCGTGAGCGCGACGCCGCCGCGGCCCCGCCCGGATCGGGTGTACGCGCCGGACTTCCTCACCGAGTTGTTCCGCAACCCGCTGGACCCGGGGTACGCGGACGCGGCCGCCGCGCGCCGGCGGGGATCGTCTGCGGACGCGTCCCGGGGCTGGGCGGCGCGGTCGGTCGGCCTGGTCGTGGTGGTGGTGCTGGGTTTCCTGTTCGCGGTGGCGTACCGCCAGACGATGGCGGACGAGCCGGGGCGCGCCCAGGCGCGTTCGGGGCTGGTGGCGCAGATCAAGGAGCGGGAGAGCCAGACCGACCGGTTGTCGGCGCGCGCGGACCAGTTGCGTGAGGAGGTCAGCCGGCAGCGGGACGCGGCGTTGAGCGGTTCGGCCGCGGCGCGTCTGCGGGATCTGGAGGCGAGCACCGGGCTGGGTCGGGTGCGGGGTGACGGTGTGGTGGTGCGCCTGGCGGACGCTCCGGGGAACGCGGACGCGGTGACCGGTGCGGGCGCGGGGCCGCCGCGGGTGCTGTACAGCGATCTGCAGGGTGTGGCGAACGCGTTGTGGAGCGCCGGCGCGGAGGCGATCGCGATCAACGGCCAGCGGTTGACGTCGACGTCGACGATCCGTTCGGCGGGTGAGGCGATCCTGGTGGATTTCCGGCCGGTGACGGGGCCGTACGAGGTGTCGGCGACGGGTCCGGGGTCGATGCGGCGCAAGTTCGAGGACAGTCGGAACGCGGCGCTGATGCGGGAGGTCGCGCAGAAGACCGGGTTGTCGTTCGGTGTGCGGGAGGCGGAGGACCTCACCCTGCCGGCGGCTCCGGAGCCGCAGCTACGCTACGCCAAGCCGTCGGTCAGTCCGAGCCCTTCGGGGGCGGGTGGCCGGTCTGGCAGTCCTGGGTCGTCGGGTTCGCCGGGGACCGCTAGTCCTTCCGGAGGTGGCGGATGATCGCGGTGCTGGCGTTGCTCGCCGGTGTGGTGCTCGGGGTGTGGCTTGATCCCACGGTGCCGTCGGCGTTGCAGCCGTACCTGCCGATCGCGGTGGTGGCCGCGTTGGACGCGGTGTTCGGTGGGGTGCGGGCGAAGTTGGACCGCATCTTCGACGACAAGCAGTTCGTGGTGTCGTTCATCTCGAACGTGTTGGTGGCGGGCCTGATCGTGTATCTGGGTGACCAGTTGGGCGTGGGTGGGCAGTTGTCTACCGGTGTGGTGGTCGTGCTCGGTGTGCGGATCTTCGGAAATGTGGCGGCGATCCGCCGGCACCTGTTCCGGGCGTAGGTTTGACAGCGATGAGCGACGAGCAGGATGAGACGGGGACGGGCTGGCCGCAGCCGGCGGTGCCGGGGCGGCCCGGCGGGCCGGCGGGTGAGCCGGATCCGCGGCCGGACGCGCCGGATCCGGACGAGTTGAGTCCGTTGGCGCCGCGCGAGCCGGTGTCGGAGCCGGAGCCGGACGACGCGGAGCCGGAGCCGCAGCCGGCCGATGATGGGGCGACGGTGGACCTGCGCGCGGTGTCGCGGGCGGGGGAGCCGGCGGTGTCGTCGGACGAGCCGGACGTGCCCGAGGTGCTGCCGGCCGCGCCCGCGGTGACCGGTCGGTCGCGGTGGAGCGCGGCCGGGGTGATGATCGCGGTGTTGTTGGCGTTGCTGGGCTTCACGCTGGTGGTGCAGTTGAAGACGACGTCGACGGATCCGACGTTGGGGGCGACGCGTCAGGAGGACCTGGTGCGGATCCTGTCGGACCTGGACGCGCGGGAGAGTCGGCTGCAGCAGGACATCCGGGCGTTGGAGGACAGTCAGCGGCAGTTGGCCTCGGGTGAGCAGGGTCGGCAGGCGGCGTTGGACGAGGCGACGCGTCGGGCGGACGAGCTGGGGATTCTGGCGGGTACGTTGCCGGCGGTGGGCCCGGGGTTGACGGTGCAGTTCTCCAGCGGGGTGAAGCCGATCACGGCGAACCGGGTGTTGGACGCGGTGCAGGAGTTGCGGGGCGCGGGCGCGGAGGCGATGCAGATCTCCGGTGGTGACCGGGCGACGGTGCGGGTGATCGCGTCGACGTACTTCCTGGATGGGGAGAACGGGTCGTTGATGGTGGAGGGGCGCCGGTTGACGGGGCCCTACACGATCACGGTGATCGGTGATCCGGCGACGATGCGTACGGCGTTGAACATTCCTGGTGGGGTGGTGGCGTCGGTCCGGGGTGACGGCGGTAACGTGACGTTTGGGGAGCGTGAGGTTGCCGAGGTTTCGGCGCTGCACGTGCCGACCAAGTAGGAAACACGCCCGTCCGGTCTCCTGACCGGCGCGGCCGCGCCGGGCCCGGGTGGTCCGGGGCACGATGGATGAGGACGCGTCTGGTGATTCCCGAGGATCTGCGATACACCGCCGAGCATGAGTGGGTGGCGGGTGACGGCACCGGTTCGATCCGGGTCGGCATCACGCACTTCGCGCAGGACGCGCTGGGTGACATCGTGTACGTGCAGTTGCCGGAGGCGGGTGCGGTCGTGGCGGCCGGTGACTCGTTGGGTGAGATCGAGTCGACCAAGAGCGTGTCGGAGATCTACGCGCCGGTCGCGGGTACGGTGGCCGCGCGGAACGAGGCGCTGGGTGACACTCCTGAGCTGATCAACACGGATCCGTACGGTGAGGGTTGGTTGGTGGAGATCACGCCGGCTGATCCGACGGCGACCGACGGGTTGCTCACGGCGGGCGCGTATCAGAAGATCACCGAAGGCTGAGTGTGCTTGATCCGGCGTGCGGGATGTCTGCGCGCGTCCGGTTGCCCTGCATTTCGGCGCTGGCTAGGCTCGCCCAGTCGACCGAGAAGAACCCATTAGTTGTGCGTTGTGGAATTGCCTTCCCGGGCACGGGGAGCCAGCCGCCGGGTGTTGGAGTGCCCGGCGGCCAGACCCGCCATTACCCGACGCCGACCGAACAGATCCGTGAGGTGGTCCCATGACGCGCCCAGACGACGAGTTCCCCCCGCTCGACGTCACTTCGACGCTCAATCTCGGCTCGCTCGACGAAGTGCTGGAGGGGCCGGACACCGATGTGGTGCCGAGCCGGATGTCCGGTTCGTTGCCGCCGGGTATGGCGCTGCTGGTGGTTCGTCGCGGCCCGAATGCGGGTGCCCGGTTCCTGTTGGACCACGACGTGACGACCAGTGGCCGGCATCCGGACAGTGACATCTTCCTCGATGACGTGACGGTGTCGCGTCGGCACGCGGAGTTCCACCGTGATGGTGGGACGTTCACGGTGCGGGACGTGGGTAGCCTCAATGGCACGTACGTGAATCGTGAGCGGGTCGAGGCGGCCACGTTGAGCAATGGTGACGAGGTTCAGATCGGTAAGTTCCGGGTGGTGTTCATCGCCGGTCCGCGCCCGGAGGAGGAGGCCGGCCGGGGGTGAACGAGCCTGCGGCCTCCACGCCACCCGGGGCGGCCCGGTCCCAGCCGCTGATGAGCATCGGTGAGGTGCTGGGTCAGTTGCGGGTGGATTTCCCGGACACCACGATTTCGAAGTTGCGGTTCCTCGAGGCCGAGGGGCTGGTTGAGCCGCAGCGGACGGCGTCGGGTTACCGGAAGTACAGCTGGGACGATGTGGCGCGGTTGCGGTTCGTGTTGACCGCGCAGCGGGACAGGTACCTGCCGTTGCGGGTGATCCGTGAGCAGTTGGCCGAGTGGGATTCGTCCGGTGAGCAGCCGGAGCGGTCGCGGCCGGCGTTGGTGGCGGTGGGACCTGATGGTGCGGTGCCGGGTCGGGAGTCGGCGGAGCCGGCCGAGTCGTCGCAGGTGCGGCTCGGCCGGGCTGAGTTGGTGGCCCGCAGTGGGGTCGACGAGTCGACGCTTGTGGAGTTGGAGCGGCTCGGTGTGCTGGTGTCGGATCCGCCGGGGTGGTACGACGCGGATGCGTTGATCATCGCGTCGGCGGTGGCGGGTCTGGCGGCGTACGGGTTGGAGCCGCGGCATCTGCGGGGTTATCGGACTGCGGCCGATCGTGAGGTCGGGTTGTTCGCGCAGTTGGTGGCGCCGTTGGCGCGCCAGAGTGACCCGGCGGCGCGGGCGCGGGCGGCGGA
This sequence comes from Micromonospora sp. CA-246542, assembly GCF_050942905.1. Lineage (NCBI taxonomy): Bacteria > Bacillati > Actinomycetota > Actinomycetes > Micromonosporales > Micromonosporaceae > Micromonospora > Micromonospora sp. CA-246542. Next base: position 3,532,237 of record NZ_CP192040.1, read on the forward strand.
GACGGCGCGGGAGTTGGTGGCGTTGTCGGAGCAGTTGCACGCGGCGTTGGTGCGGGTGGGGTTGCGGTCGACGTTGGGTCGGTGAGGTGCCCGGCAGGTGCGGCGGAGCGGAAAGATCTCTTCTCCGAAGCGTGCCGTAGGCTTGCCGGGGTAACCCCTTTCTGGCGCGGACGTGGTGCTGCAGCGCATGGGACGGCCGTGTTGCGGTCCGTGTACCGTGCAGGGAAGGGCGCGGTGCGTAGGTTGACGACGACACGGAGGCGGCGGTGCGCGAGCTGAGCGTGGTCGGAGTTCGGGTGGAGCTGCCCAGCAACCAGCCGATCGTCCTGCTCAGGGAGGTCGAGGGCGACCGCTATCTGCCGATCTGGATCGGTGCGGTCGAGGCCACGGCTATCGCTTATGAGCAGCAGGGGGTCAAGCCGGCCCGCCCGTTGACGCATGATCTTCTGCGGGATGTGTTGGCGGCGTTGCAGGCGCCGTTGCAGGCGGTGGAGATCACCGAGCTCAAGGAGAACGTGTTCTACGCCGACCTGTTGATCGGTGACGGGGTGCGGGTTTCGGCGCGTCCGAGCGATTCGATCGCGTTGGCGTTGCGGGTTGGTGCGCCGATTCGTTGTGCCGAGCAGGTCCTCAGCGAGGCGGGGATCGTTATCCCTGACGAGCAGGAGGATGAGGTGGAGAAGTTCCGCGAGTTCCTGGAGCAGGTGCGTCCGGAGGACTTCGCGGGCTGAGCGGTTCGGGTCCCCGGCTGGTGTCACGGTGGGTGACCCCGGCGCGTGGTTGGTGATCTTTCTCGTTGGCTGCGCGGCGTGTCGTGCCGGTTCCTCCGCGGTAACCCCTGAAGGTGGCGTTAGGGTTGCCGTGTCGAGGGGTGCGCGTCGCAGGAAACGATGCGTCGCCGCACTGACGGGGAGGTTGTCCGCATGCACGAGCCGCAGGATCCCGATCCGGGTACACAGGTGAACGAGCCGGGTGTGACGCCTGAGGGTGACGGCTCGGTGGGCTACCGAGGTGTGACGGCGTGCCACGCGGTGGGCATCAGTTATCGGCAGTTGGATTACTGGGCTCGGACGACGTTGGTGGTGCCGAGCGTCCGGGACGCGTCGGGTTCGGGGACCCAGCGGTTGTACTCGTTCCGCGATCTGGTGGTGTTGAAGGTCGTGAAGCGGTTGTTGGACGCGGGGGTGTCCCTGCAGAACATCCGTAAGGCGATTGAGGCGCTGCGGTCGCGTGGTGTGGAGGATCTCGCGGGTATCACGCTGATCTCTGACGGGACGACGGTGTACGAGTGCCGGTCCCCGGAGGAGGTGGTCGACCTGTTGCAGGGTGGGCAGGGCGTGTTCGGGATCGCGATCGGTGGGGCCTTCAAGGAGATCCAGGGGTCGTTGTCGCATCTGCCGGCGGAGCCGGCGGCGAGCGGCCCGGCGGAGCCGGTGGTGGGGTCCTCGTCGGATCCGGTGGGCGACGAGTTGGCGGCGCGGCGGGCGCGGCGGCGCGCGGGTTGAGTAGCGCTGCGCGTCTGTCGGTGCGCGGTCCGTTGGTGTGGGTGACTTTTTTGGACACGCCCGTCCGGTGACTGTGGGTCAGGACGGTCGACGTCGGGTGGCCGTTCCCCGGTCGATGAATCCATGGTGGACACTTTCTGTGGTGCTCCGGTTGCGGTGGGTCGAATCTCGGGTGGACGGTGGTGACGGTGTGTGTCCACCAGTTGTCGGGAATCGGATAGGGGGGCCCTGACCGGAGGTCGCGGGCACGCTATGGTCCGTCACGGTCCCCGCCGTGGTGCCCCGTGGCACGCGGGTGTCGCGTCGGTGGCCGTAGCCCCTGCGCGTCAGCGCGCGCGACCTTTCACCCCCGGAAGGAACGACCGTGACGGTTACGGAAGAGACCGCTGCCGCCTCGCACTACGACCGCATCGGCGGCGCGAGTTCGGTGAAGGCGGCCGTCGAACTGTTCTACGACAAGGTCCTCGCCGATCCCGAGCTGGCGGGCTATTTCGCCACTGTGGACATGGCGACGCAGCGTCGGCACCTGGCGTTGATGTTGGCGGTGGTGTTGGGCGGCCCGAACGAGTACGCGGGTCGCGGTTTGGCCGAGGCGCACCAGCCGCTGGGCATCCCGGCGGAGCACTACGCGAAGGTGGGCGTGCACCTGATCACGACGCTGACGGAGTTGGGTGTGCCGGCCGACGTCCTGGACCACGTGCGCGTGGTGCTGGGGCAGGTGCAGGACCAGGTGGTGTCCACCGGAGAGCGTCCGGGCGTCTGAGCGTGGACGCGGCCCGACTCAAGCAGAGTTGGTCCCTCGTCGCCGCGCACGGCGACGAGGTGCCGCTCTACTTCTATTCGACGTTGTTCCTGGCCCATCCCGAGACGCGGCAGATGTTCCCGACGAACATGGCGGGGCAGCGGGATCGCCTTGTCACCGCGTTGGGGCACATCGTGTCGCATGTGGACCAGGTCGATCGGCTGGTGGGTTTCCTGCAGGATCTCGGCGCGGACCACCGGAAGTTCGCGGTGCGCGCGGAGCACTACCCGGCGGTCGGTGAGGCGCTGCTGGCGACGTTGCAGCATTTCCTGGCCGAGCAGTGGACCGACGACCTGGCTCAGGACTGGGCGGGCGCGTACGGGTTGGTCGCGCAGGTGATGACGGAGGCGGCGCAGGCCGCCGAGGCGGTGAACCCGCCGTGGTGGGTGGCGGAGATCGTGTCCCACGAGCGGCGGGCGTTCGACGTCGCGGTGTTGACGGTGCGTCCGCAGTACCTGTTGCCGTTCACTCCGGGTCAGTCGATCGGGGTGTCGCATCCGTCGGTGCGGTCGTGGCGGTACTACTCGCCGGCGAACGCGCCGCGCGCGGACGGCACGTTGGAGTTGCATGTGCGGGCCGCTCCGGGTGGCGCGGTGTCGTCGCGGCTGGTGTACGGCTCGGCGGTGGGTGACCGCGTCAATCTGGCCGCGCCGGTGGGGGAGCGGTTGGCATTGTGGTCGGCGGGTTCCAGTGACCTGTTGTTGTTGACCTCGGGCACGGGTTGGGCGCCGATGAAGGCGTTGGTGGAGCAGATCGCCGCGGAGGGCGCCCGTCGCCGGGTGGACCTGTATGTGGGTGCGCGGTCGCGCAGCGAGTTCTACGACAGTGACGCGATCGACAAGATGGCGTCGTCGTTCCCGTGGTTGACGGTGACGTACGTGGTGGGCGCGGACGTGAACCGGCCGGGTGAGTTCGTGCAGGCGGTGGACCGGGCGTTGGCCGATGGTGACTGGCGTTCGCGGCACGTGTACGTGTGCGGGTCCGACGAGATGGTGTCGCATGCGGCGCAGACGTTGGCGCGGGCGGGTTACCACGAGGGTCAGGTGCATCACGAGGGTCTGGGCAAGCAGTGGTACGGCCCGGCGTGGCGTACGGCGGTCCAGCAGTCGAGTTCAGGGGGTGACCAATGAGCGCGAGCCCGATCAGCCGGTACGACGGGATTCAGGTGTCCGGCGGTGTGCAGGTGCGGATGACCTCCGACCGGGTTCGGCGGTGGGAGTTCGGTACGGCGCCGTTCGCGCGCCGGGGCTATGACCACGCGGACGTTGACCGGTTCCGGGTGCAGATCGCCGACGAGTTGGATCTGTTGGCGACGCAGATCGCGCATCTGCGGGCGGAGAACGAGCGGCTGACCGATCGGGTGGAGTTGCACCGCCACGGGGTGATCCCGAGCGCGGGGGCGGCGGCGCAGGTGCCGGCGGCCAAGGAGGTGAACCTGCTGTCGGCGGCGCAGCGGGAGGCCGAGCAGATCATCGCGCAGGCGCACGACTACGCGCGGCGGGTCGCGGAGTACGCCCGGGTGCAGTACGAGAGTTACATGCGGGCGGCGGCGGAGGAGGCGAAGCAGGAGGCCGAGCGTGCGGTGGCGGAGTACCGCAGTTCGGCCGGGTCGAGCTTCGACGACTCGGTGGCGACCCGGGAGGCGTTGCGGATCTTCGGCGAGATGATGGTGTCGCACATGCAGGCGGCGGCGCGGCACCTGGACGACGGCAGTGAGCAGTTGGTGCGCACGATGGACCGGATCGCGAAGGAGACGCCGGGGGCGCCTTTCGTGGGTGGCGCGGCGGGGCAGACGGCGTTGCCGCGTCACCACCAGCGTTGAACACCTGGCGGGTGGGGCCTTACGTGTGAGGCCCCACCCCCGGTCGAGGTTCAGGTGGTGGCGGCGTGGATCGCGTCGGCGATCGGGGTGGGTCCGTCGACGAGTTCCAGGGTCGTCCCGGCGGTGCGGGGTTCGTCCAGGAGCGCGGTGAGGACGAGGGCGACGTCGGCGCGGCTGATGGCGCCCCGGCCGGCGTGTGGGGTGAGGGTGACGTGCCCGGTGGGTTCGTCGTCGGTGAGGCGGCCGGGGCGCAGGACCGTCCAGGCCAGGTCGCGGCCGCGCAGGTCGTCCTCGGCGGCGCGTTTGGCGCGCAGGTAGGCGGCCCACACGTCGTCGGTGCCGGCGGCGGGTGGCCGGTCCACTCCCATCGAGGAGACCAGCAGGTAGCGGTGGACTCCGGCGCGGGTGGCGGCGTCGGCGAGCAGCGCGGCGGCGGCCCGGTCGACGGTGTCCTTGCGGGCGGCGCCGCTGCCGGGACCGGCGCCGGCGGCGAAGATGACCGCGTCGGCGTCGTGCAGGTGCGCGGCGACCTCGTCGACGTCGGCGTGTTCCAGGTCGCAGAGGACCGGGGTGGCGCCTACGGCGCGCAGGTCGTCGACGTGGTCGGGGTTGCGGATCAGGCCGACGGCGGTGTCACCGCGCGCGGTGAGGTGCCGCTGCACGAGCAGGGCGATCTTGCCGTGGCCTCCGGCGATGACGACACGCATGGGCCCAACCTACCGGCACCCGCCGGGCTTGACCTTGACCTGTGGGCAACCCCCAGTGTGGGGTGCGCCGGTCACGGTGACCGGCGCGAGGAGGAACCCAACGTGGGGTTGCTGACGATCGGGGCGTTCGCCCGGGCGGCGGGTCTGACGCCGAAGGCGTTGCGCCTGTACGGCCGGGTGGGGTGCTGGTGCCGGCGGCGGTGGACGCGGAGTCCGGGTACCGGCTCTACGACCCGCGGCAGGTGCCGCTGGCCCGGCTGGTGGCTCAGCTGCGTCGTATCGGCATGCCGCTGGCGCAGATCCGCACCGTGTGTGCTCTGGAGCCGGCGGCGGCGGCCGAGATGGTCACCGCGTACTGGCGGCGGGTGTCGGTCGACACCGCCGCCCGCGCGCGGCTCGCCGCCCTCCTCGTGCGGGACCTGTCCGAGGGGAGCACCACCATGTCATCGATGAGTGTCCGTTACGCCACCGGCTGTGAGAACGGGATCGCCCGCGACAGCAACGAGGACGCCGCGTACGCCAACGGGCGGTTGCTCGCCGTCGCCGACGGTGTGCGGGGCCCGGCGGCGCTGCCGCCAGCGCCGCCGCCATCGACGCGCTCGCGTCGCTGGACCTCACCGACGGGTCGGCGACGGAGATGGTGACGGCGTTGGCCGGCGCGGTCACCGACGCCGACCGGGCCGTGCGGAGGCTGGCGACCGACGAGCACCAGCCGGCGACGACGCTGACCGCGCTGCTGCGCAGCGGCACCCACCTGGCGTTGGCGCACGTCGGGGACACCCGGGCGTACCTGCTGCGCGACGGCGAGCTGTCGGTGTTGACCCGGGACCACACGTGGGTGCAGGCGCAGGTGGATCAGGGCAGGCTCGACCCTGCCGAGGCGGGCGCGCACCCCCAGCGGGCGTTGCTGGTGCGCGCGCTCGGCGGCGGTCGGCAGGTGGAGGCCGATCTGGCGTTGCGGGTGGCGCTGCCCGGTGACCGGTACCTGCTGTGCTCCGACGGGCTGTGGGCGGTCGTCGACCGGGCCGCCCTGGCCTCGACGGTGGGCGCGGGAGCCGACCCGGAGCGCACGGTGCGGGAGCTGATGGCCGCCGCGCGGGCCGCGGGCGCGCCCGACAACATCGCCTGTGTCGTCGCCGACGTCGTCGCGGCGTAGGCGGGTGCTCGGCATCGGGGGGTGCGCTGAGGCAGCATGAAGGGGTGACGACGAGTGTGCAGGAGTTGGCCGCGCTGGTGGCCGGCGGTCAGGTGGTCGTGCTCAGCGGGGCGGGCCTGTCCACCGAGTCGGGTATCCCGGACTATCGGGGGCCCAGCGGGGTGGCCCGCCGGCACACCCCGATGACGTTCCAGGCGTTCACCCGGGACGCGGTGGCGCGGCGGCGGTACTGGGCGCGGAGTCACCTGGGGTGGCGGTTGATCGCGCGGGCCACGCCGAACGCGGGGCACCGGGCGGTGGCGCGGTTGCAGGACGCCGGTCTGGTCGACGCGGTGATCACGCAGAACGTGGACGGGTTGCACGGCGCGGCGGGCAGCGACCCGGTGGTGGAGCTGCACGGGCGCCTGGACGAGGTGACGTGCCTGGACTGCGGCAACCTGACCTCGCGCGAGGAGGTGGACCGGCGGCTGCGCGAGGCGAACCCGGACTTCGTGGCCCGGGTCGCCGCGGTCAACCCGGACGGTGATGTTGATCTCCCTGACGAGCAGGTGGCGGGGTTCCGGCCGGTGGACTGCGGGATCTGTGGGACGGGGATGCTGAAACCGGACGTGGTGTTCTTCGGCGAGACGGTGCCGCCGCAGCGGGTGGCGCGGTGTTTCGCGCTGGTGGAGCAGGCCCGGGCGGTGGTGGTGCTGGGGTCGTCGTTGACGGTCATGTCGGGTCGCCGGTTCGTGATCCGGGCCGCGAAGCAGGGCATTCCGGTGGCGATCGTCAACCAGGGTCCGACCCGGGGTGACGGGTACGCCACGGTGCGCGTCGACGCGCCGTTGGGGGAGGTGCTGCCGGTGCTCGCCGAGCGGGTGACCGGCGCGTCGGCGGTGCCGGTGTGACAGCTACCGCGGGGTAGGACATCTGCTGGAAACACCGGCGCTGGTAGCGTTGACCATGCCGGTACCACCCACGTGGGAGAGACCGCCTCGACAGCAGGGGCGGCGCCGAAGGGGCAAATCCTCCCCGGAACCTCTCAGGCAAAAGGACCTCGTGGGCAGGCACTGTGGAGCGCTCCGGTGGGGTGTGACAGAGGGGGAGGCCGACCCGTCGACCTCGCCCGGGAGCGCCCCTGATGTCCGTAGAGCAGTTCGCCACCCGTCACATCGGCCCCGGCCCCGACGACGAGCGCCGCATGTTGGAGGTCGTCGGGCACGACTCCATCGACGAGATGATGGACGCCGCGATCCCCGAGGTGATCCGCTGGCACGGCACCCTCGACCTGCCGGACGCGGCTACCGAGGCCGAGGCCCTCGCCGAGCTGCGGGCCCTGGCGGCCCGCAACACCGTCGCCGTGTCCATGATCGGCCTGGGCTACCACGGCACGCACACCCCGGCGGTGATCCGCCGCAACGTCCTGGAGGACCCGGCCTGGTACACGGCGTACACGCCGTACCAGCCGGAGATCAGCCAGGGCCGCCTCGAGGCGCTGCTGAACTTCCAGACCATGGTCACCGACCTGACCGGCCTGGCCACCGCGAACGCCTCCATGCTCGACGAGGGCACCGCCGCGGCGGAGGCCATGACCCTCGCGCGCCGCGCGTCCAAGAGCAAGAGCGGGGTGTACGTCGTCGACGCCGACGCCCTGCCGCAGACCATCGCGGTGATCACCAGCCGGGCGGTGCCGCTCGGCATCGACGTGCGGGTCGTCGACGTCGCGCGTGACGAGTTGCCGGCCGAGTTCTTCGGCCTGCACCTTCAGTACCCGGGGGCGTCCGGCGCGGTCCGTGACCACACCGCCCTGGTGGAGGCGGCGCACGCCGCCGGCGCCCTCGTGACGGTCGCGGCGGACCTGTTGGCGTTGACGCTGCTGCGGGCGCCGGGGAGATCGGCGCGGACATCGCCGCCGGCACCACCCAGCGGTTCGGCGTACCCATGGGCTTCGGTGGGCCGCACGCCGGCTACCTGGCGGTGCGCGCGGGCCTGGAGCGGATGCTGCCGGGGCGCCTGGTCGGGGTGTCCCGCGACGCGGACGGCAACCCGGCGTACCGGCTGGCGTTGCAGACCCGCGAGCAGCACATCCGGCGGGAGAAGGCCACCAGCAACATCTGCACCGCGCAGGTGCTCCTTGCGGTGATGGCCGGCATGTACGCCGTCTACCACGGCCCGGACGGGCTGCGGGACATCGCGGCGCGTACCCACGCCATGGCGGCGCGGCTCGCGGCCGGGCTGCGCGCCGGCGGCGTGGACGTCGCGGACGTCGCGTTCTTCGACACCATCACCGCGACGGTGCCCGGCGGCGCGGCGCGGGTCGTCGCGGCCGCCGCCGAGCGGGGCGTGAACCTGCGCCTGGTCGACGCCGACCGGGTCGGGATGTCCTGCGACGAGACGACCACCGACGCGCACCTGCGGCAGGTGTGGGAGGCGTTCGGCGTGCCCGCCTTCGACGGCGACGTCGACGCGGCCCTGCCGGGCGACCTGACCCGCGGCACCGACTTCCTGACCCACCCCGTGTTCCGCAGCCACCACTCGGAGACGGCGATGCTGCGCTACCTGCGGCGGCTGTCGGACTTCGACTACGCCCTGGACCGGGGGATGATCCCCCTCGGCTCGTGCACGATGAAGCTGAACGCGACCACCGAGATGGAACCGATCAGCTGGGCGGAGTTCGCGCACATCCACCCGTTCGCGCCGGACGACCAGACCGCCGGGTACCGGGAGATGATCGGCCAGTTGGAGTCGTGGCTGGCCGAGGTGACCGGCTACGACGCCGTCAGCGTGCAGCCCAACGCCGGGTCGCAGGGTGAGCTGGCCGGGCTGCTGGCCATCCGCTCCTACCACGCGTCGCGGGACCAGGCGCACCGCGACGTGTGCCTCATCCCGTCGTCGGCGCACGGCACGAACGCGGCCAGCGCCGTGATGGCCGGCATGCGGGTCGTCGTGGTGGCCTGCGACGACGACGGCAACGTCGACCTCGTCGACCTCGACGCGAAGATCGACAAGCACCGCGACGCGCTCGCCGCGATCATGGTGACGTACCCGTCGACGCACGGCGTGTACGAGACGGGCATCGCGTCGCTGTGCGCGAAGGTCCACGACGCCGGCGGTCAGGTGTACGTCGACGGGGCGAACCTCAACGCCCTCGTCGGGTACGCCAAGCCCGGCAGGTTCGGCGCGGACGTGTCGCACCTCAACCTGCACAAGACGTTCTGCATCCCACACGGCGGCGGCGGCCCCGGCGTCGGCCCGGTGGCGGTCCGCGCGCACCTCGCGCCGTTCCTGCCCGGCGACCCCCTGGGCGCACACGTCGACGCCACCCCGGCGATCTCGGCGGCGAAGTACGGGTCGGCGGGGATCCTGCCGATCCCGTGGGCGTACCTGCGGATGATGGGCGCCGAGGGGCTGACCCGGGCCACCGGCGTGGCGGTCCTCGCCGCGAACTACGTGGCGGCGCGGCTGCGCGAGCACTACCCGGTGCTGTACGCCGGCAACAAGGGCCTGGTCGCGCACGAGTGCATCCTCGACCTGCGGCCGTTGACGAAGGCGACCGGCGTGAGCGTGGACGACGTGGCGAAGCGCCTGGTCGACTACGGCTTCCACGCGCCGACGATGTCGTTCCCGGTGGCCGGGACGCTCATGGTGGAGCCGACCGAGAGTGAGGACCTCGCCGAGCTGGACCGGTTCTGCGACGCGATGATCGCGATCCGCGCCGAGATCGAGCAGGTCGGCTCGGGGCAGTGGCCGGCGGGGGACAACCCACTGGCGAACGCGCCGCACACCGCGGCGATGGTCAGCGGCGACGAGTGGCCGCACCCGTACCCGCGGTCGGTGGGCGCGTACCCGGCCGGGGTGGACCGGGCCGGGAAGTACTGGCCGCCGGTACGGCGAATCGACGGCGCGTACGGCGACCGGAACCTGGTCTGCTCGTGCCCGTCGCCGGAGGCGTTCGAGGACTGACGGCGGGCACGCCGGGGCGGGCGGTATCGGCCCGTCCCGGCAGCCGCTGCGCGCTTGGACAGCGACTTGGTGTGGTGACGCTGGGTGGTCGTTCAGGCCACGAGGGCGTGGCGGGCGGGGCCGCGGTGGGGTGCGATGCTGCTGCCGTCGGGGAGCAGCTCACCGGTGTCCTCGAAGACGATCACGCCGTTGCAGAGCAGGCTCCACCCCTGCTCAGGGAAGCAGGCGAGGACCCGGGCGGCTTCCCGGTCGGTGGCTTCAGCTAAGGGGCAGGTCGGTTGGTGCTGGCACATCGGGTTCTCCGGACTGTGGGGGCACTGTGTCATGGTTCACATGACCAGTGACGCACAGTACCAAGCGAAAGTGTCCAGCATCGAGCAGGTGTCGCCTTGGCGTACCGGAAATCCACTGAACGGATGAGGAAGATCGGACCATACGGCGTGGAAACGCTCCCACAGGTGCTGGTCGATGCGCCCGCGGTACCCGCCGGATGCCGCGACCGCCTCGTCGAACGCGCCCGACTCCAGTGGCATCGCGCCGACGGCGGCGACCCCGCCGTACTCGCCGAGGAGTTCCTGGCCGCACACGACCTGGACCTGCGCGACCTGAACCGACCCGCCGCACACAGCCCGACCGTCTGCGGCGCCGCGCTCTACCTGTCCGCCGCCGCCGGGGCGCACCTGGCCGGCGTACCCACCACCGCGCCCGAACCCGCACCCACCCTGCCCGACCTCGCCGTCGTCGTCTACGACCACGGACCCACCCGAGCACCCACCGCCCCCGACGACACGCCCTGGTGGCTCGGCCCCTGGACCGAGAGCTGGACACCCGCGCAACACGCCGCCGCCGTCGACACCGTCCGCGCCGCCATCGGCCGCGGCGACATCTACCAGACCAACCTCGTCGGACACGCCGCCGCCCCCTACAGCGGCGACCCGCTGCCCGCCCTACGCCGCCTCGGCGCCCTCCCCGGCGCCCGCTACGGCGGCGTCCTCACCGGCGACGGCTGGGCCATCGGCTGCGCCTCCCCGGAAACCCTCGTCGAGGTCCACCACGGCCAGATCATCACCCGACCCATCAAGGGCACCCGCCCCGCCACCGCCACCGGCCGCGCCGAACTACTCACCAGCGCCAAGGAACGCGCCGAACACATCATGATCGTCGACCTCGAACGCAACGACCTCGCCCGCATCGCCCACACCGGCACCGTCACCGTCGACGAACTGTTCGCCGTACGCCGCTGGTGCGACCTGTGGCAGGCCGAATCCACCGTCCGCGCCCAAGCCGCCGACGGCCTCGGCCTCGCCGACCTGCTCCGCGCCACCTGCCCCGGCGGCTCCGTCACCGGCGCGCCGAAACTCGCCGCCCTCACCCACATCGCCGCCGCCGAACCCGTCGGCCGAGGCGCCAGCATGGGCGCCCTCGGCTGGATCGCCCCCGGCCGCATCGACCTCGGCCTGACCATCCGCACCGCCGCCGCCGACAGCCACGCCCTGCACACCTGGGCCGGCGGCGGCATCACCTGGGACAGCGACCCCACCGCCGAGGTCGCCGAAGCCGCCGCCAAGACCGCACCCGTACGCGCCACCCTGGCCGGACGCTGACACCACCGCCGGCGATACGCTGACCCCCATGACCATGCGGCCCATCCGGATCATCGGCGACCCCGTCCTGCGCACCGAAGCCGAGCCGGTCACCACCTTCGACGCCGAGCTGCGCGCCCTGGTCACCGACCTGATGGACACCCTGCTCGGCGCACCCGGCCGCGCCGGCGTCGCCGCACCCCAGATCGGCGTCAGCGCCCAGGTATTCGTCTACGACGCCGACGGCCACCGAGGCCACCTCATCAACCCCACCCTCGAGCTGTCCGACGAACTCCAGGACGACGACGAAGGCTGCCTGTCCATCCCCGGGCTGTACTTCCCGACCGTGCGCGCCCTGCACGCCACCGCCCACGGCGTCGACCAGCACGGCGAACCATTGACCATCACCGGCAGCGGATTCCTCGCCCGCGCCCTGCAACACGAGACCGACCACCTGCGCGGCACCCTCTACGTCGACACCCTGCGCGGCGACACCCGCCGCCGGGCCCTGCGCGAAATCCGCGCCGGCCGCTTCGACTCACCCAGCCGCCGCGGCTGAACCCACGCCCCTACCGGGCCGCCCACTGGTCGTAACCCAGCTTCGCCACCAACGCCAGCACCACCACCAGCAACACCACCCGCACGAACCCCGACCCGCGACGCAACGCCATCCGCGCACCCACCACCGCGCCCGCGATGTTGCACACCGCCATCGCCGCGCCCAACCACCACCACACGTGCCCGGTCACCGCGAACACCACCAACGCACCCAGATTCGTACCCGCGTTGACGACCTTCGCCATCGCCGACCCGTGCACGAAATCCGCACCCACCAACGTCGTGAACGCCAGCACCAGAAACGTGCCCGTCCCCGGCCCGATCAACCCGTCGTACAGGGCGATGCCCACCCCGGCCACACCGATCGCCGCCGCCACCCGCACCCTCGTGCGCCGCGCCGGCACGGCCACCACCCCCAACCGGGGACGCAGCAACACGAACACGGCCACCGCCACCAGAACCACCAACACCACCGGCCGGTACGCCGCCGCCGGCACCGCCCCGGCCAACGCCGCGCCCACCCCCGCGCTGAGCACCGCCACACCCGCAGCCGGCCCCGCCACCCGCCAGTCCACCTTCGTGCGCCGCGCGTACGTCGCCGCCGCCGTCGCCGTACCGAAGATCGCCGCCAACTTGTTCGTGCCCAACGCGGTCGCCACCGGCACACCCGGAGCCGCCACCAACAACGCCGGCAGCAGCAACAACCCGCCACCACCGACCACGGCATCCACCCACCCGGCCATCGCCGCGGCGGCCAGCAGGGTACTCAGCGATACGGCGTCCACGGTCGGCAATTCTCCCCACCCGCCGCGCCCCACCAGCCCATCAAGTGGCGCGACTCACCGCTCACCGGCCCCGCCTACGCCGCAACCACACCCCCCACGCCCCGACCGCCACGAACACGAGCATCGAACACAGCAACAGTTTCACCACGCGGCAACCCTGCCACGGGCACGTAAGGTGCAGGAGTGCGCCTGGCCACCTTCAACCTGCTGCACGGACGATCCCTCACCGACGGCCTCGTCGACCCCGACCGACTCGCCGCCGCCGTACGCGCCCTCGACGCCGACGTCCTCGCCCTACAGGAAGTCGACCGCGACCAACACCGCAGCGGCAACCTCGACCTCACCGCCATCGCCGCCCGGGCCCTCGACGCGCCACACCACCGCTTCGCGGCCGCCGTCGTCGGCACCCCCGGCGAACGGTTCCGCCCCCTGCGCCACGACGACGACGGCCACGGCGAACCCTGCTACGGCATCGGCCTCATCAGCCGCCACCCCGTGCGCAGCTGGCACATCACCCGACTCAAACCCGCGCCCGTACGCTCACCCATCTACGCCCCCGGCCCCGGCGGCGGCCTCATCCTCCTCGACGACGAACCCCGCGTCGTCCTGGCCGCCATCCTGGACACCCCCCACGGCCCCCTCACCGTCGCCGCGACCCACCTGTCCTTCGTACCCGGCTGGAACGCCCGCCAACTCCGCCAGACCGTCCGCGCCCTGCGCGCCCTACCCGGCCCCCGCCTCCTGCTCGGCGACCTCAACCTCCCCGCCGGCCCGGCCCGCCTCGTGTCCCGCTGGCAGCCACTCGGCCGCCGCCCCACCTACCCCTCCGGCCAACCCCGCGTCCAACTCGACCACATCCTCGCCGACCGGCACGCCCTCGACGCGCTCCCACCCGTACGGGCCGTCACCACGCCGACGTCCACCATCTCCGACCACCGACCCCTGCTCGTCGACCTCGGCTGAGGTCACCCTCAGCGCGCCGCTTCACCGTCCGCCGACACCAGAGCAGCCAACACCCGATGGGTACGACTCGCGCGGATCGCCTCCCGCTGCTGCCCGGCCGTCACCTCGATGTACGTCTGCGACGACGCCAACGACGCGTGCCCCAACAACCGCATGATCTCCGCCGCGCCCGCGCCGTCCTCCGCCAACCGGGTCGCGAACGTGTGCCGCAACGCGTGCAACCGCGCCCCCTTGGGCACCCGGTCCCCGATACCCGCCCGCCGGTAACACGACTCGACCAGATACTGCAGGCCACCGCGGCGCAACGGCTCACCCCGCCGGTCGACCAGCAACGCCGAGTCGGGGCGTACCGACCGCGACCCGAACCGCCGCGCCCGACTCGCCAGATAGTCCGCCAACACCCGGTCCAGATCCGTCTCGATCGGCACCACCCGGGGACGCCCACCCTTGCCGACCACCTCGATACGCCGCTCACCCGGCCGCCCACCCAGCGACCCCACCCGCAACGCCAGCAGCTCGGACAGACGCAACCCGGCGCACAGCGCCACCGCCAGCACCGCCACGTCCCGCTCCGGCCACGGGTCCCGCTGCCGCCCGTCGTCACGCGTTACCGATGCCAGCAGCACCTCGGGGGTGTCCGCACCGCGCAACGGCTTCGGCTGGGGGAGTAACGCCCGAGGCCGCCCGACCGCCGGCATCGGATTACCCGCCACCACCCCGTCGGCCACCAGGAACGTGAAGAAGCTGTTCCAGGTGGACCAGGCGCGGTGTACGGACGCGGGCGCGCGGGGCGCGGCGAACCGGGCGAAGGCCGCCCGCATCACCCGGGGGGAGAGGTCGGTGATCGACACTTCGTCGAGGGGGAGGGGAGTGGCATCACCATCGGCGACCAAGGCGGCCACGGCGTGCAGGTCACGTCGGTAGGCCGCCAGGGTGTGGGGGGAGGGCTTGCGGGTGGCGCGCGCGGTCAGGAACTCCTCGATCAGCACCTTGAGCGATTCGTCCTGTTTGTCATGCATAAGGCATATTATGCATGATTCTCGCGTTGCCCGAAAGAGCGAAAGAGGGGGAGTCGCGCCGCCGGGCCAGCAGAGGGCCTGCGGATTCCGGGGGGCCGAGACACCGAGCGTTCCGGATCCCGGTGACCGACTGGACGGGCGCGACGTGAGCCGCCCGCATGGACGCGAGGTCGACCTTTGCGCCCGTCCCGACGCGGGGCGGGTGTCCGGACGGACGCGACGTGGACCGCCGTGCGGGCATGACGGCCGCCGCCGCAGGTGTCTTGGAGTGTGGGCTCCGGGTCCCGGGCGCGCGTGCCGTCCGCCGCCAGGTCGACGTCCTCCCGGCGGCGCGGTTCGACGCGGCGGCATGGGTGCGCCGCCTGCCCGACCTGTGTACCGACGAGATCTTGGACAGTTTCCGTTAGCGGCTGACGGAAACTGTCCAAGATCTGCTCAGATCCTGGGCGCGGGGTGGTCGGGGACCCTCTTCTGACCTTTGCTTTACATAAGGTGCATTATCGAATGTGTTGCGGCACCCGGAGATTGACCCGGTGGGCTAGCGTGTCGTCGATCTACTGGGGAGATTCCCCGCAGCCTTGTCGGAAAGAAGCGATCACGTGTCACTGTGGAAGAAGACCGCCGTCGTCGCGGTCTCGGCGCTTACGGCGCTCACCGCCTCCGCCTGCGGCGTGGCGACCGGTTCGTCGGGCTCGTCCGACGCGCCGAAGCAGACCAGCGTCCTTGAGCTGCTGGCCAGCGACCTCAAGGGGTCGTTGCAGAAGACGATCGACGCCACCGACAAGAGTGACTCGGTGACGCTGACGATGACGGGAACGGCCGCCGGCCAGAAGATCTCCATGCAGGGTGTCCTGGACCTGGGTGACCCGGTCAAGGCCGAGATGACGATGGCGGACCCGAGCGACGGCCCGACCACCGTTCGGCTGATCGGGACCGCCTTCTACGTCGAGGTGCCGGCGAAGGACCGCTCGAGCATGGGCGGTAAGCGCTGGCTGAAGATGGACATGGGCAGCATCGGCCAGCAGGCCGGGATGGACTTCAGCAAGCAGTTCGAGGACATCGACCCGACCAAGCAGGTCAAGACGCTGCTCGCGTCGGAGGGCGTGACGGTCGTCGGTGAGGAGACGGTGAACGGGGCGCGGACCGTCCACTACACCGTCACCACTCCGGTGGCGACGCAGCTGGCTCAGGTCGACGCCAAGCTGCGGGACGCTGTCGAGAAGCAGTTCACCGCCGCGGGCGTCAAGGAGGTCAAGGTCGACCTCTGGGTCGACGAGCAGTACCGGCCGCGCCGTGCGGCCACGGTCATGGGCGCGATGGGCGACGTCGTCGTCGACTACACCGACTACGGCAAGGCGGTCACCATCGAGACGCCTCCGCCGGCCGAGACCACTGACTTCGCCGAGATGTTGCAGGGGCTGAAGGGCACCGACAACTGATTTCAGGCGGCGTGACTGCCCTGCCGGTGCCCGGTAGCACCGGCAGGGCAGAGTCGTTTCCGCGGCCCTCTCCCCCAGCTCGGTCAGGCGAACTGGTCGGCCAGCTTGCGGAGCTTGTCGACGTACGCCGGCCAGTCGTAGTCGGGGATGCTGGTGCCGTCCTTGCGCCACCCGATGGCCCCGTCGTGCTGCTCGCGCATGATGTCCAGCTGACCGGCGTGCCGGGCGAGGTCGCCGCTCACGTGCATGATGATCTGGGCCAGCGTCACGTCCTGGCGGCCGGGTTGCCACCAGGACACCTGCCCCGGCGCGTCGAGCGGTAGTTGGTCGATCGTCTCGTCGGCGAAGGCGCCGACGCGACGGTACAGGTCGATGAGGCCGTCCTTGGTCTCGTTCTCGTACGCGTACCAGTCCGCCTGCGGGTCGTCGTCGAACGCGCTGAGCGGGACCAACTCCTGCGGGGTGGGGAACTCGCGGCCGAAGGTAGGTCCGAAGTAGGCGGCCTCGACGTTGAGGCAGTGTTTGACGACGCCGAGCATGTTGTTGCCGGTGGCGGTGCGGGGCGTTCTGGCGTCGCGTTCACTGATGCCGTCGAGTTTCCAGATGAGGTCGTCGCGGTGCCTGCGGTGGTAGTAGTGCATCGCGGCCTTGGTGTCGCCGAATTCAACCATGGCGGTCATTGTCGCGTACCGGCCTCAGGCCGTGGGGTTCGGCGGAGCCACGCCTGGGTGTGGGCGCGGAGCAGGGCTGGTTGTTCGTAGGGCAGGTAGTGCCCGGCCTGGTCGACGGTGGTGTAGGTGCCTCGGGGGTAGCGGCGCATGGCGTGGAACTGGTCGGCGAAGCCGACGATGCCGTCCTGGCGGCCGGTGAGCACGGTGACGGGCCCGTCGAAGGGGGTGTCGGCGGTCTCGTCGGGGAGCGCGTACCCGGGGCCTGTCCGCAGTTCCTGTTGGAAGGTGTGGTCGCCGGGGCCGCCCGCGTCGAGGGCGCGCAGGACGGTGGCGACGACGGTCGGGGTGCGGTGGCCCAGCGCGGTGTCGAGGTGTGGGCGTAGGTCGGTGGGCGCGTCGTCGAGCCAGCCGGTGGGTCCTGGCGGCGGGCGGTGCTCGGGCAGGGTGCGGCTGGCTGGCGCGATGGTGATGCCGGGGCAGACGAGGAGTAGGCCGCGGACGAGGTCGGGGCGTTGGCGGGCGATGCCGGCGGCGAGGTAGGCGCCGTAGGAGGCGCCGGCCAGTAGGGCCGGTCCGTCGATGTGGTGGTCGAGCCAGGCGCAGATGGTGGTGAGCAGCGCTTGGGAGGTGGGCGGGCAGGTGGGTGGGGTGTCGCCGTGCCCGGGCAGGTCCAGGTACGTCTCCCGCAGGCCGGTGTGGGCGAGGGCGGGGTGGAAGGCGGCGGCGGTGGCGGCGCGGGTCATGCCGAACATGGGCAGGCACACCACGTCGGGGCCGGTCTGCGGTGAGCGGTCGGCGGCCAGGGTCATTCTGGTCCTTCCTGGGGTGCGGGGTGCGCTGTGGGGTCATCTTCCGTTGTGGCGCTGTCGCCGACCTCACGTGGGCCGTTCGCTGGGAATTCCTCGGGTGGGAGGCGCCGTTGTCCGTTCGGAAGATCAGGTCCACACGATCGGATGGAAGTGTCATGCGCGTGCGTTCAGACGCGGTTGTGCTGTTCGGTGTGACAGGTGATCTTGTCTCGAAGAAGCTGTTTCCGGCGCTGTACGAGTTGACGCGGCGGGGGCGTCTCGACGTTCCGGTGATCGGGGTGGCCCGCTCCCCCTGGGACGACCAGCAGTTGGTGGCGACCGCCCGTAAGTCGGTGTCGGAGGCTTCCGACGAGGTGGATGACGAGACGTTCGACGCGTTGGCGGCCAACCTGTCGATGATCTCCGGGGACTACGCGGATCCGGCGACGTACGAGCGGTTGGCGGAGCGTCTGGGTGAGGCGCAGCGGCCGATCTTCTATCTGGCGATTCCGCCCGTGGTGTTCGGTTCGGTGGTGCGGGGCCTGGCGGCGGTCGGGTTGGCCGACCGTGGTCGGGTGATCGTGGAGAAGCCGTTCGGGCGTGACCTGGCCTCGTCCGAGGAGTTGGATCGGACGTTGGGGGCGGCCTTCGACGCGAGTCGGGTGTTCCGGATCGACCACTACCTCGGCAAGGAGGCGGTGGAGGGTTTGTACGCGTTCCGGTTCGCCAACCGGCTGTTCGAGCCGTTGTGGAACCGGGAGCACGTCGACAACGTGCAGGTGACCCTCGCGGAGGGTTTCGGTACGCAGGGTCGGGCCGGTTTCTATGACACGGTGGGTGCGACGCGGGACGTGTTGCAGAACCACATCTTGCAGGTCGTGGCGTTGATCGCGATGGACGCGCCGGCTGGTGACGACGTGGACTCGTTCCGCGAGGCGGAGGCGGCGGTGTTGCGGCAGATCGTGCCGTTGTCGCCGGAGTCGACGGTGCGGGGGCAGTACGCGGGTTACCGCGACGAGCCGGGTGTCGCGCCGGATTCGAACACGGAGACGTTCGTGGCGACGCGGTTGACGGTGGATTCGCCCCGGTGGGCGGGTGTGCCGTTCTATCTGCGGACGGGTAAGTCGTTGCCGGGGACGGCGACGGAGGTGGTGGTCGAGTTCAAGCGGCCGCAGCGGTCGTTGATCCCGGCCGAGGGTGGGGCGCAGGCGCCGGCGAACCTGTTGCGGTTCCGGTTGGGTCGTGGGGACGGCATCACGATGTCGATCCAGGCGAAGAGTCCGGGCGCGGAGGTGGCGAGTCGGCCGGTGGATCTGTCGGTGGACTTCGGCGCGGCGTTGGGTCGGCGTCAGGAGGCGTACGAGCGGTTGCTCGACGACGCGATGGAAGGGCAGCATCTGCGGTTCGCGCGGGCGGAGACGATTCGGCAGGAGTGGCGGATCGTGGCGCCGATCCTGGATCTGGCGGCGCCGGTGCGCTCGTACGACAAGGGTAGTTGGGGTCCGGCGGACGCGGATGCGTTGGCGGGTGGCTGGCACGCGCCGGAGCTGCGGTAGTCGCGGCGTGGGCTGAGTGACCGCTCAGCTCACGGGAGGGACCGTCCGGCGATGGTGAGGTTTGCTCCTTGGGTGCGGGGTGGGCACGTTGTGACCACGTTTCGTCCGCCTCGGAGAGGAAGCAGCGCATGCTGTCCGCACTCGATCGTCGGCATACCGTCGCGCCGCCCGGCTACAGCCGGTGGCTCATTCCCCCGGCGGCGTTGGCCATCCACCTCTGTATCGGCCAGGTCTACGCCACGAGCGTCTACAAGAATTCGTTGATCGCCCATTTCGACACGGGTCAGACGGCGATCGGGGTGATCTTCAGTATCGCGATCGTGATGCTGGGGTTGTCCGCCGCGGTGGCCGGGACGTGGGTGGAGGCGAACGGGCCGCGTAAGGCGATGTTCGTGTCGGCCTGCTTCTGGGCGGCGGGTTTCCTGGTGGGGTCGCTGGGCATCGCCACGAAGCAGTTGTGGCTGCTGTACCTGGGGTACGGCCTGCTCGGCGGCATCGGTCTGGGTATCGGTTACATCTCCCCCGTGTCCACGCTGATCAAGTGGTTCCCGGATCGGCCGGGTCTGGCGACCGGTTTGGCGATCATGGGGTTCGGTGGTGGGGCGATGGTGGCCTCTCCCCTGTCGCGGCAGTTGCTGTCGTTCTACGACCCGGGTTACGACCCGTCGAACGCGGGTTCGACGGCGTCGGGCAGCGCGCTGGTGTGGTTGTTCGTGACGTTGGGCCTGGGCTACTTCGTGATCATGATGTTCGGGGTGGCGAACGTGCGGGTGCCGGCCGAGGATTGGCGTCCGGCGGGCTTCGACCCGGTGTCGGTGGCGGCGAAGCCGCTGGTCACCACGGCGAACGTGTCGGCGGCGAACGCGGTGAAGACGCGGTCGTTCTGGTTGTTGTGGGTGGTGTTGTTCTGCAACGTGACGGCCGGTATCGGCATCCTCGAGCAGGCCAGCCCGATGATCCAGGACTTCTTCCGGGAGAACGGGACGTCGGCGGTGTCGGTGGCGGCGGCCGGCGGGTTCGTGGGTCTGCTGTCGTTGTTCAACATGGCGGGCCGGTTCGTGTGGTCGTCGACGTCGGACGTCATCGGCCGGAAGCCGATCTACCTGGTGTATCTCGGCGTGGGCATGGCGATGTACGCGCTGCTGGCGCTGTTCGGGCACACGGCGACGGCGTTGTTCGTGCTGTTCGCGTGCGTGATCCTGTCGTTCTACGGTGGCGGCTTCGCGACCGTGCCGGCGTACCTGCGGGACCTGTTCGGCACGTACCAGGTGGGGGCGATCCACGGCCGGTTGTTGACGGCCTGGTCGGCGGCGGGTGTCGCGGGTCCGTTGATCGTGAACGGGTTCCTCGACGCGCAGGGCAAGCCGGGCACGTTGACGGCGGCGGCGTACCGGCCGGCGCTGCTCACGATGGTGGCTGTGCTCGCGGTGGGCTTCGTGGCGAACCTGCTGGTGCGACCGGTGCCGCAGCGTTACCACGAGCCGGTGGAGCAGGACGTGGACGAGGTCACGGCGGCGGGAAGGAGTGGTACGCGATGAGCGACGACGGTCGGAGCGGGCAGCAGGCCCGGTTGTGGATTTCCTGGCTGGTGGTGGCGGTGCTGCTCGGCTACGGGGTCGTGCAGACGGTGATCACCGCGGCGAAGCTGTTCACGCACTGAGTGCGGTGGGCCGGGGCGCGTGTCGCGCGCCCCGGCTCACAGGGCGCCGGAGACCCGCAGCACGGCGCCGGCGGTGTAGGAGGCGTCCGGGCTGAGCAGCCAGGCGATGGCGGCGGCGATCTCGTCGGGTTCGCCGGCACGGCCCAGCGGGATACGGCCGGCGGCGGAGTCGGCGCGGTCGGGTACGCCGGAGTCGGTGTGGATGTCGGTGCGCACGAGGCCGGGGGCGACGCCGTTGACGCGGATGCCACGCGGGGCGAGTTCCTTGGCCAGGCCCACGGTGAGGGTGTCGGTGGCGGCCTTGACGGCGGCGTAGTGCACGTACTCCCCCGGGCTGCCGAGGGTCGCGGCGGCGGAGGAGACGTTGACGATGGCGCCGCCGTCGGTGAGGCGGCGGGCGGCCTGCTGGGCGCAGAGGACGTACCCGATGAGGTTGACGTCGACGACGCGGCGCAGGTCGTCCACGCGCAGCTCGGTGAACGGGCCGATGAGGCTGGTGACGCCCGCGTTGTTGACCAGGCCGGTGAGGGGGCCGAGCTGCGCGGCGGCGTCGAACAGGGCGGTGACCTGGCCGGGGTCGGTGGTGTCGGCGCGCACGGCGATGGCCTGGACGCCGGTGGCGTGCAGGTCGGCCAGGACGGTCGCGGCGGCGGCGTCGTCGCGGCGGTAGCACAGGGCGATGTGGTGGCCGGCCGCGGCGAGGCGGCGGGCGGTGGCCGCGCCGATGCCGCGGCCGCCGCCGGTGATGACGGTGACGGGTGCCATGGCGCCTCCGGGTCTTTCGGGCGGGTTGGGCCGACGCTACCGTGACCGGCGCAGATGAGTCGTCGTAAGGAGGGTCACATGCGGCGGGCGCTGGTGCTGGTGGCGCACGAGGCGCTGCGGGTGTGATCGCTTACGCTTCCCGCGCGGTCGTTCGGACTACGGAGGTGCGCGGTGGCGAGTGTGGGTGTCGGCGATGTCGTGGACGACTTCGAGCTGCCGGATGAGACGGGCACGCCGCGGCGGCTGTCGGAGTTCCTGGCGTCGGGGCCGGTGGTGCTGTTCTTCTATCCGGGGGCGATGACGCGGGGGTGCACGGCGGAGAGCTGCCACTTCCGGGATCTGGCGGCGGAGTTCACGGCGCTGGGCGCGTCGCGGGTGGGTATCAGCCGCGACGAGGTGGCCAAGCAGGCGGAGTTCTCGAAGATGCACGGCTTCGACTATCCGCTGCTGTCGGATGTGGACGGGACGGTCGCGCGGGCGTTCGGGGTGCGGCGGCGGGTGCCGTTGGGGGCGTTGAGCACGAAGCGGATGACGTTCGTGATCGGCACGGACCGGCGGG
Source organism: Micromonospora sp. CA-246542 (assembly GCF_050942905.1). Lineage (NCBI taxonomy): Bacteria > Bacillati > Actinomycetota > Actinomycetes > Micromonosporales > Micromonosporaceae > Micromonospora > Micromonospora sp. CA-246542. The sequence goes on from NZ_CP192040.1 coordinate 3,554,520, forward strand.
TCATCGAGGTGATCCACAGCGAGGTCAGCATGAACGACCACGCCGATCGGGCGTTGCGGGCCCTGGGCGGTTGAGCCCCGTGCGGTGGGTGTCGCAGCCGACTGGTATCAAGACAGCAATCAAACAGGTGTACGGAAGAGGGTTGTGATGGATGCCGGCCAGGGTTTGTCCACTGACGAGGTGCGCAGCATCCGGGAGGCGTTGGCGGCCGGCCGTAAGCCGAGGGTGGTGTTCACCGCGTCGGCGGGGCAGATCGCCGGTCAGGTCGGCCAGGTGGTCGAGTTGACCGATCCGGAGGTGTCCGACGAGTTCGTCGTGGTGCGGTTCGGTCGTGACGAGTTGCCGTTCTCCGCCGCCGATCTGGCGGTCGCGCCCAAGGGCGCGGGCCGGCGGGTGGCGGAGCCGAAACCGGAGCCGGAGCCGGAGGCGCCCGTGGTGGCCGCGCCGGAGTTCGTGTTGGACACGCCGCGGGTGCCCGCGCAGCGACAGGAGGAGCCGAAGGTGGAGCAGGCCGAGAAGCCGCCGGCGCGGCGGGCGGTCAAGGCCGCGAAGCCCAAGGGGCCCGCGGGCCTCACGGTGACCCTGGCGTACGCGGACGGCGAGTGGACGGTCGCCGCTCAGCAGGGCAGCAAGGCCCTGGCGAAGCCGTACGTGGTGAAGCCGGCCGAGGCGTTGAAGATGGTGGCGCTGGTGGACGTGCCGGGTGTGCAGGAGGCGGTGGAGCAGATCCTGGGCGCCGAGCGGGCCGAGGCGGAGCAGCAGGCGGAGAAGCTGCGGGCGGAGCTGGCCGAGATCGAGGCCCGGTTGGCGGAGTTGCGCGAGGCGAGCTGAGCGCTGGTTTTTCCTGCTCGCGGCGGGTCTGCCCGGTGGGGTGGGCCCGCCGTGGCGGTGTCGGGATCAGTTGTTGTGGTGGTGGTCGAGCAGTCGGGTGAGCAGGCGGATCAGCTGCGCGCGTTCGGCGCTGGACAGGGGCGCGAGCAGGTCGTCCTGCACGCGGGCGACGGTGTCGGCCATCCGGTGGGCTTCGTCGGCGCCGGCGTCGGTGAGGCTGATGACGTTGCGGCGGCGGTCGGCCGGGTCGGGGGCGCGTACCACGAGTCCCCGGCCGGCCAGGTCGTTGATGGCGGCCACGACGTCGCTGCGGTCGATGGCGCAGCGGCGGCCCAGGTCGGCCTGGCTCGCGGGGCCGTCCTCGGCCAGCGAGGCGAGCAGCCGGAAGTGGTAGCCGCGGAGGTCGTGTGCGGCGAAGCCCGCGCTGGCGAGTCGGCCGGCGTGGGCGGCGGCCTGGTTGAGCAGCCAGCTCGCGGTGGTACGCAGCCCGGCGGGTGACTGCGGGGCGGTGGCGTCCATGGCGGGAGCCTAACAGTAATCGTTGGCGTGACCCACAAACCATGTTACGTTGGTTCTACCAACGTTGGCTCAGCCAACGTTTTCGAAGGAGGCATCGTGTCCACTCTCAACGGTCAGGTCATCGGTCAGGCCCACTTCGCCACCCGGGCCCTGCTCGACCGCGCCGTCGCGCCCCTGGGCGTCGACTTCGCCCAGGTCCTCGCCCTCAACGCCCTCACCGCCGGCCCCGCCGACCGGACCTCGCTCGTGCGACGCCTCGCGAGCGCCCGCAGGGTCGACGAGTCGGCCGTGCGCGAGGTGATCGCCGGCCTCGTCGACGCCGGCCTGGCGCGGCTCGACGACACCGCCGAGCCGCAGGTGTCGCTCACCGACGCCGGCCACCGCACGCAGGCCCGTGTCGCCGAGGCCGTCGGGGGCATCACCGCCCGGCTGTACGGGGACATCCCGCCCGCCGAGGCCGACGTCGCCGCCCGCGTCCTCACGCTCGTCACCGAGCGGGCCAACGACGAGCTGGCGGGCGTCGCCTGACGCCGGAACGCGGTTCAACCGGCGGACGTGGCCTGACTCCGGAAGCGACTCAGGTGCGTCGGTTCATGGCCGCCCGGATCCGCAGCCAGGACGGGTCGGTCGCGGAGGTCTCGCTGACCGTCGCCAGGTCGCCGGACTGCCAGTCCCGCGTGCCGTCGGTGAGGTCGAGCTGGTCCATGTCGACGACCGACGCCTCGGCGGTGCCGGCGAGGAACGCGGTCACTGAGGCCCCTGCTGCCTCGCCCGGGTCGGCCGTGCCCACCGACAGGACAAGAAGCTCGTCGTCGCCGGCGACGACGAGCTCACCGGTGGCGGTGGCCGCCAGCGCGGTCACCGCTGCCCCGGGCAGCACCTCGTGCTCGACCACCCGACTCCCGTCGACGTCCAGCTCGACGACCACGCCGTCGGGTGTCCCGATCCAGAGGACCCGCGGCGACCGACCGAACGCGACGTTGTGGCGGGACCAGGCGTTCATCTCGTCCAGCCACTCCTGCGGGTACGGGTACCCCGGGCTCGGCTCCCCCAGCGTCATGCCCAGGGCGCGCCGCAGCGAGGGGAACTCGAACACCTCCAGCGAGTTGTCGTACGCGTTGCCCCGTACCGCGAAGTGCCGGCCGTCCGAGCTGAAGATCGGCGCTTCGTAGCCGTCGCAGTCCAGGACCAGCGCACGGCGCACCGGCCGCAGCACCGGCCCGGTGTCCGCCGAGAAGAGCACCAGCGTGGCACCTTGATCGCTCTCGAGGGTGCAGACCAGGCCGCCCGCCGGATGCGCCACCACCCCGGTGTCCCACCGAGGGCCGATCAGGGTCGTTCCCGAGGCGAGGTCGAGGGCGACGGAGTGCTCCCAGCCGTCCGTTCCGGCGGCGGGCGACAACCAGAGCGTACGACCGTCCGGGCTGAACGCCACCTCCCGCTGGTACTCGGTCGAGGTGACGGCGTCGACCGGCGACGTGCCCGAGGGAGTCCAGAGGACAACGCTCTCGGCGTCCGCCACCGCCAACAACGGGTCGTCGGGATGCCAGGCGGCGGAGGGTGTCCGCTCATGGTTGACGTCCTCGACATAGACGGCCGAATCCACGCCGAGGGCTGCCCGCTGCCGCAGTTGTCCGTCCCCGTACTCCCAGATCCGGATCGCCGGACGGTCGGCGTCCCAGGCCGCCACCAGTGGAAGGCGCGGGTGGGGCAGCAGCCGCTGCGCCGTCGCTCCGGATTGGACGCGAGCCAGGATTTCCACCGGCATACCCTACCGGCGCGCCGGACTGCCACCCGTCCCCGAAGGGGCCATCAGAAGTAGTCGAGCAGTTGTGCCGGACCGCCGGCGCCCAGCAGGTCCAGGGCGTCCGGCTCGACGCCCACGGTGTGCAGCAGGCCGGCCTGGGCCACCGAGCGGGCACCCGCCGCGCCCGCGTACAGCAGCGCGAACCCGCGCCCGTCCAGCCGCAGGTCCGCCTCGCCGTCGACCCGGGTCAGCTCGGCTTCGCCGTCGGCGACGGCGAAGCGCCAGGTACCGGTGTTCCAGTCGGCGAGCGCGTCGGTGAGGTGGAAGTCGACGACGCCCCGGACATGGGCGGGCCAGCCGCGTTCGCCGACCGCTCGTACGACGTCGACCGGGCGGTGCATCCACAGGTCCCGCTCGTGGTCCCGGGCCGCCTCCAACGGCAGGTGGACGCTGACGGCGTCACCGTCGAGCGGGCACAGCCGCAGGGTCGGCGCGACGCTGGCCCAGCTCCCGAGCACGCCGACGAGTTCCCGGGCCGCGTCGGCGGTGGTGGCCAGGGCCTCGTCGACGGTGAGCACCGAGTCGGCGCCGTAGCCCCGGCCGCGTTGCCAGGTGGCGTAGCCGACGAGGGTGCCGTCGTCCTCGACGAGCGTGATCCCGTCACCGGGCAGTTTGGCGTCGGCGGCGAAGAAGTCGAACAGCTTGCCCCGGCGCGTCAGCATGCCGTTGCGGTGGCGGGTGACCCGCTCGTAGAGGGCGGCGACGGCGTCCAGGTCGGCGGGGGTGCCGGCGCGGACGGTCAGGTGCGACGCGGGCCGGTGCCGGGGCAGCGCGGCGGTCGCGAGGTCGACGGTGCGCAGCACACCGGCGGCCTCCACCCGCAGGCGCGGTAGGGGGCGGCGACGGTCGGGTACAGCGCGCTGATCGCCGCGCCGCGCTCGCGGGCCCCGACCAGCAGCGCGGTGAGCAGGGCTCGGGCCACTCCCCGGCCCCGCGCCTCGGGCGCGACCGCCACCCCGGCGACGTCGGCCGCAGCGACGGCCCGCCCGGACCACCACTGGTCGTGGTGCAGGTCGACGGCCTTGCCGACGAGCCGGCCGGTGTCGTCGAACGCGCCGTAGCGGGTCATGCCCGGCACCTCGACGGTGGTGTGCGGGGACCGCTGCGCATCGGAGCCGAAGGCGAACCGGCCCAGCTCCCAGGCGTCGTCCAGGTCGTCGATGGTGAGTTCACGAACGCGCATCGGCACACCGTAGCGGCCCACCCCGACACCGACCAGCCGATAACCGCCCCGGCCGGACGCCCGTCGATCATGGAGTCGTGGTGGGTGACGAAGCGCCCTCGACGCCCCAGCCGGTGCGGGCGCGGCGGGGGGTCAGTGTTGGGGGATGTTGGCCACGCCGATGCGCTTGCGGAACACCCAGTACGTCCAGGCCTGGTAGGCCAGCACCACCGGAGTGAAGATCACCGCCACCCAGGTCATGATCTTCAGGGTGTACGGGGTGGAGGCGGCGTTGGTGGCCGTCAGCGTGCCGGCCGCGTCGAGGGTGGATGGCAGCACGTTCGGGAACAGCGCCGCGAACAGGGTCGCCACGGCCAGGCCGATCGCCACGGCCGTACCCGTGAACGCCCAGCCCTCCCGGCGTACCTTGGCGGCGGCGAGGCCACCGAGCAGGGCGAGGGCCGCGCCGACGGCGAGCACGACGGCGGCCGCGCTGGAGCGGATGCTCAGCGTCCAGGCCAGGAAGCCGACCGCGAGCACGGCGGCCCCGACGCCGAGGCGCACCGCCAGGGCGCCCGCGCGCTCCCGGATGTCGCCGGCGGTCTTCAGGGCCAGGAACACCGCGCCGTGGGTCAGGAACAGCGCGAGCGTGGTCGCGCCACCGAGCAGGGCGTACGGGTTGAGCAGGTCGACGAGGCCACCGACGTACTCGTGGTCGGCGTCCAGGGGCACACCGCGCAGGATGTTGGCGAAGGCGACGCCCCACAGGATCGCCGGCAGCAGCGAGCCGACCACGATCGCCGCGTCCCAGCGGCGCTTCCAGGACGCCTCGGGGCGCTTGTGCCGGTACTCGAAGGCCACCCCGCGGGCGATCAGGGCCAGCAGGATCAGCAGCAGCGGCAGGTAGAAGCCGGAGAAGAGGGTGGCGTACCACTCGGGGAACGCGGCGAACATCGCGCCGCCGGCGGTGATCAGCCACACCTCGTTGCCGTCCCAGACCGGGCCGATGGTGTTGATCAGGACGCGGCGTTCCCGGTCGTCGCGGCCGAGCACGGGCAGCAGCATGCCGACGCCGAAGTCGAAGCCCTCCAGGATGAAGTACCCGGTGAACAGCACGGCGACGAGGAGAAACCAGATGGTGGTCAGGTCCACGATGGGCTCCGGGATCAGTAGGCGAAGGCGAGCGGGCGCTCGGCGTCGTCGGTGTCGTCGGTGGGAGGTTGCTCGCTGACGTCGGGCACGCCGGCCCTGGCGTAGCGCAGCAGCAACTTGACCTCGATCACGGCGAGGGTGGCGTAGATCAGCGTGAAGGCGGTGAACGAGGTGAGTACCTCGGTCAGCGAGACGCTGCGGGACACGCCGTTGCGGGTGAGCATCTCGCCGAAGACGATCCACGGCTGGCGGCCCATCTCGGTGAAGATCCAGCCGAACGAGTTGGCCAGCAACGGCAGCACCGGCATGGCCAGCCCCGCGCGCAGCAGCCACCTGCTGCGCGGGGTGCGGCCCCTGCGCTGGCTCCAGAGCACCAGCAGGGCGATCGCGCCGGCCGCCAACCCGAAGCCGACCATGAAGCGGAAGCTCCAGTAGGTGACCGGGATGATCGGGGTGTAGCTGCCCGGGCCGTACTGGGTGGCGTACTGGGCCTGGAGGTCGTTGATGCCGTGCACGGTGCCGTTGGGGTCGCCGGTGCCCAGGTACGACAGCAGGTACGGGATCTTCAGGGCGAACACCTCGCGGCTGCCGTCGAGGCTGCCGATGGTGAGCACGGAGAACGAGGCGGGGCTCTCGGTGGTGTAGAGACCCTCGGCGGCGGCCATCTTCATCGGCTGCACGTCCGTCATGATCTTGCCCTGGATGTCGCCGGTGAACAGCACGGCCGCGGAGGCGACCAGGACGACCCAGGAGCCGAACTTCGTGGCGAAGCGGTACGCGCCGGTGTCGGCGGAGTCCCGGTTGCGGATGACGTGCCACAGGCCGACCGCCACGATCAGCGACCCAGCGACCAGGAACGAGCCGGCCAGGGTGTGCGGGAAGGTGATCAGGGCGACCTTGTTGGTCAGCACGGCCGGGAAGTCGGTCAGCTCGGCGCGTCCGCTGTCCGGGTTGATGCGGAAGCCCACCGGGTTCTGCATGAACGAGTTCGCCGCGAGGATGAAGTACGCGGACAGGTTCGTGCCGATCGCGGCGGCCCAAATGCTGGCCAGGTGCGCGCGCTTGGGCAGCCGGTCCCAGCCGAAGATCCACAGGCCGATGAAGGTGGATTCGAGGAAGAACGCCACGAGCGCCTCGATGGCCAGGGGCGCGCCGAAGATGTCGCCCACGAAGCGGGAGTAGTCACTCCAGTTCATGCCGAACTGGAACTCCTGCACGATGCCGGTGACCACGCCCATCGCGAAGTTGATCAGGAACAGCTTGCCGTAGAACTTGGTCAGCTTGAGGTAGCGCTCGTTGCCGGTGCGGTGCCACATCGTCTGCAGGATCGCCACCAGCACGGACAGGCCGATGGTCAGTGGCACGAACAGGAAGTGGTAGACGGTCGTGACACCGAACTGCCACCGGGCGACGTCCAACGCGTCCACCTGGACCCCCAACTATGCGTACTACGAGACGTAGTAAATACTACTGCTCGTCGTAGAGAAAGGGGCAGGGCCGGGCGGCCCAAACCGGCCCAGGACCAATGACCCTGATCACTCCGGCCACTCGCCCTCGCGGCCCCACCGCCTCGTGCGAGGATGGCGCGCTGATGGACACGACGACCTGGCAGCCACCACTGCTCTGGCGGGCCGCCCTCATGCTGGCCCGCGCCCTGGTGGCCCTGCTCGCCCGCCTGGAGGTCACCGGCGACGTCCCCGCGCACCTGCGCCGGGGTCCGCTCGTGCTGGCCGCCAACCACATCAGCCCCTTCGACCCCCTGGTCATGATCGCCGCCTGCCGGGAGCGGGGCATCGCCCCACGGATCATGGCGACCGCCGGACTGTTCCGGGCACCCGTGCTCGGTGCCGCCATGCGCCACGTCGGGCACATCCGGGTCGACCGGGGCACCAGCGCCGTCCACCAGGCGCTCGACGACGCGGCCGAGGCCGTCGCGGCCGGCTCGGTGATCCTCATCTACCCCGAGGGACGCATCGGCCTGGACCCCGGCATGTGGCCCGAGCGCGGCAAGACCGGCGTCGCCCGGCTCGCGCTGGCCTGCGGCGCTCCCGTCATCCCGGTCGCCCAGTGGGGCGCGCATGAGGTGCTGCCCTACGCGGCGCCCCGGGGAATGCTGCCCGGCATCGCCCGCGCCCTGTGGCGTCGCCCGGTGATCCGGGTGCACTTCGGCACACCCGTCGACCTCGGCGAGTCAAACGCCACCACCCCCGGGGCGGCCCGCCGAGCCACCAACCGCATCATCGACGCCCTCACCGACACCCTCGCTCCCCTACGCCCCGACGAACCCGACGGCCCCCGCCACCTCGACCCCGGCCGCCCCACCGACACGACCCGCACCCACCGCCGCACCCCCAACCCCTAACCCCAGCACCCCAGCACCCCAGCACCCCAGCACCCGCCGATCTTGCACTTTCTGCGGCGACATAACACGCATCCCGCCGATAACCACAACACAAACTGCAAGATCGGCGTCACCCCGACCGCACGGCGACAGGCCCCAGCCCAGCCCCAGCCCAGCCCTGGCGATCTTGCGCTTTCTGTTGGGAGATAACGCGCATCGCACGCAGAACGACAACAGGAAGTGCAAGATCGGCGCGGATTGCGGGGGGCGAGACACCGAGCGTTGCGGGCTCCCCCGGGAAGGGGAGGCGGTTGGCTCGGCGTGGGGAGGAGGGGCGGTCGGTGGGCGGCGAGGCTGGACTCGTCAGTCAACGCGCGAGGGGGTACCGATGGTCAGGTTCACACCGGTGGTGACGGCGGCAGCAGCGGCAACGGTCGCGCTGGTCGCGGCGGGGTCGTCGACGGCGTGGGCGCGACCCGCCGCGCCGACCGGCACGTCGCCGCCGAGAGCCGCCGCCATGGTCGCCGGGGTGGGGCATTTCGTGTACGACGAGCCGAACACGCAGGGGCACCGGATCTGGTTCGGTGTCGCGGCGGTCACGACCGTCGACGGGTCGACGCGTGGCGAGTTCCGTTACCGGCACGCGCTGCCGGACGGCACCGAGGTCGCGCGGGGACGGGCCGACGTCACCTGCCTGCGGGTGGTCGGAGACGTCGCGGTGTTCACGGCCATCGTGCCCGACGGCGTCGATCCGGTCCGCAACCACGGCTACTACGTGAAAATCATCGACGGCGGACGCCAGCCCGACGTGATCGTCGACGCCCAGGCACAGAACGGGACCGAACCGCCACCCACCGGTTGCATCGATCCCGAGACGGAACTGCCCCCCGAGGTGCCCGCGCGCCCTCGGTACCCGATCCTCGCCGGTGGGTACGTGGTGCGCTCCGACAGCGCCCGTCCGTGAGCCCCCTGGCGCTTGCGTCCCACGGGGGTGACGGAAGCGCCAGGGCCCACGGCGTCACCACACCGTCCGCGCCCACCGCCTGACCGAGCCGCCAGGGGCCCGGGCCGGGAGCACCCGGCGCGGGCGGACGAATGTCGCCGGCAGGCCACCTACGCTCCACCGGCCGCGTGCATACTGCGTCGCGTGCTCAACGGATCCGCCTACCTCGACGCGCCCGCGCCGTTGGCGTTCGCCCACCGCGGCGGCGCCGCCGAGGGCGACGAGAACACCACCGCGGCGTTCGCCCGGGCCGTCGGGCTCGGTTACCGGTACGTGGAGACCGACGTGCACGCCACCGCCGACGGCGTCCCGGTGATCTTCCACGACCCGACGCTCGCGCGGGTCACCGGTGAGGCGGGGCGCATCGCCGACCTGAGCTGGGCCGACCTCGCCTCGGTACGCGTCGGCGGCGCCGCCGTCGTACCCCGGCTCGACGAGGTCCTGGACGCGTGGCCGCAGGTCCGCTTCAACATCGACGTGAAGGCCGACGGCGGCGTCGCGCCGACGGTCGCCACCCTGACCCGGGTCGGCGCGGCCGACCGGGTGCTGCTCGCCTCGTTCAGCGACGCCCGACTGACCCGGCTGCGGGCGCTTACCCAGGGGCGCGTCGCCACCAGCCTCGGCATGCGGGGAGTCGCCCGGCTGCGACTGGCCTCGCTGCACGGCCGGCCGCTGCGGCTGCCCCCGTCGGTGGTCGCCGCGCAGGTGCCGCCCCGCTACGGGCGGGTGCCGGTGGTGGACCGCCGGTTCGTCGACTACTGCCACCGGCTCGGCCTTCAGGTGCACGTCTGGACGATCGACGACGCGGACCAGATGCACGACTTACTGGATCGTGGCGTGGATGGCATCATGACCGATCACGTCGGCGTGCTGCGCGACGTCTACCGCAGCCGCGGCCACTGGACCGCCTGAAAAGCACCGAAGGAACCCCCGATGGCCGAGACCGTGACCCCCACGGTGACCGACACCCCGCCTCCGGCGAGCACCCCCCGCGAGCGCCGAGGCTGGTACATCTACGACTGGGCGAACTCCGCGTTCCAGTCCACGGTGATCACCGTGTTCCTCGGCCCGTTCCTGACCACCATCGCCGAGACGGCCGCCGGCTGTGAGCTGGGCGCCGACAGCTGCGACGGGTACGTGCACCCGCTGGGCATCCGGGTCGCGGCCGGGTCGTACTACCCGTACCTGATCTCGTTGTCGGTGTTTCTTACCGTGTTCGCGCTGCCGGTCATCGGGGCGATCGCCGACCGGTCGGCGCACAAGAAGCGCCTGCTCGGCGGGGCCGCCTTCACCGGCGCCGGGGCGACCATCGCGATGGCCTTCGTCACCGGCGACCGGTACCTGCTCGGCGGCGCGTTGTTCCTGGTCGCCAACATCTCCTTCGGCGCCGCGATCGTGGTCTACAACTCGTTCCTGCCGCAGCTCGGCGGCCCGGACGAGCGCGACGGCATCTCCAGTCGTGGCTGGGCGCTGGGCTACCTCGGCGGTGGCCTGCTGCTGGCGGTGAACCTGGCCACGGTCTCCCTGCTCAGCGAGGACGACAACCCGCAGCGCACCCTGGATCTGGCGCGCTGGTCGATCGTGTCCGCCGGCGTGTGGTGGGCGGCGTTCACCCTGGTGCCGCTGCGCTGGCTGCGCGACCGTCCCGTGACGGCGGCCGTGGCCGCGCGGGGCAACGTGCTCACCGACGGGTTCCGGCAGCTCGGGCAGACCCTGCGCGAGATCCGGGCGTACCCGCTGACGTTGTTCTTCCTGCTCGCGTTCCTGGTCTTCAACGACGGCATCCAGACCGTCATCACGATGGCCAGCCAGTACGGCACCGAGGAGCTGCGGCTGGAGCAGAGCACCCTGATCGTCACGATCCTGCTGGTGCAGTTCCTCGCCTTCGGAGGCGCCCTGCTCCTCGGCGCGCTGGCCCGGCGCATCGGCGCGCAAAAGACGGTGCTGATCAGCCTGGTGCTCTGGACCGGTGTGATCCTCGGCGTGTTCTGGCTGCCCGCCGAGGCGCCGCTGCCGTTCATGGCGCTCGGCGCCTGCATCGGCCTGGTCCTGGGCGGCAGTCAGGCGCTGAGCCGGTCCCTGTTCAGCCAGCTCATCCCCGCCGGCAAGGAGGGCGAGTACTACGGCTTCTACGAGATCAGCGACCGGGGCACGAGCTGGCTCGGCCCGCTCGCGTTCGGCATCGTGTTCCAACTCACCGCCTCCTACCGCGTGGGCCTGGTCTCACTGGTGGGCTTCTTCGTGGTCGGGTTCCTGCTGCTGTTGGCGGTGCCGATGCGCCGGGCCATCATCGCGGCCGGCAACACCCCACCACGGGTGCTCTGAGCACGTGCGACGCACCTGACAGATCCGGGCCGGTCGATCGGCTAGGCTGCCCGACCGTGACCGACGACGCCGCTGCCACCCCGATCTGCCTGGCCCACCCGTTCCCCGGCCAGCCGCACGCTCCCGCCGCCTGCGCGGCCGCGCGTGGGCTCGACGGGCGGCCGGTGCACGCCGCGGCGTTGAAGTTCTTCTGGGGGCCGATGGACTGCGGTAAGTCCACGATGGCGTTGCAGATGAACTACAACCACGCCCGGCAGGGCCGCCGGGGCCTGGTCACCACCCGCATCGACCGGTCGCTGGGTCCACAGGTCACCACCCGCATCGGCCTGGCCCACGAGGCCATCGAGGTCACCGACGACCTGGACCTGCGGGCGCTGGTGCGCGGCCGCTGGGCCGACGGGGTACGCGTCGACTACCTGATCTGCGACGAGGCCTGCTTCTACACCGTCGAGCACGTCGAGCAGATGGCCGAGTTGGTGGACAGCTACGACGTGGACGTGTTCGCGTTCGGCCTCGCCACCGACTTCCGGTCCTGCCTGTTCCCCGCCGCGCAGCGCCTGTTCGAGTTGGCCGACGAGGTGGCCCGCATCCAGGTCGAGGTGCTGTGCTGGTGCGGTCGGGAGGGGCTGCTCAACGCGCGGGTCGTCGACGATCGGGTGGTCCGCGAGGGCGAACAGGTCGTCATCGGCGACACCGTGGACACCGCCGACGTGCGCTACCAGGTGCTCTGCCGGCGGCACTACCGCAGCGGCGACCTCGGCCCCCGCGACTGACGCGGTGGCCGGCCGCCCCGTGCTGGGGACGGCCGGCCGTGGTACGGGTGGGTCAGCCCACGCAGACCTGCTGCGCCCTGATGTTCCACGGCGTGGCGAACGCGACGATCTCCCGTCCGGTCGCCTCGGCGGTGTCCAGTGCCGGCCGGGGCACCAGCGTCGCCACCGAGCCGGCCCCGGAGAGCCCGGTCAGCACCGCGCCGACCCCGGCGGTCTGCGATCCCGCCGGGCAGGCCGGCGTCGTCACGGACTTCGGCGCGTTCGCGTTGAACACGCTCGTCGCCTCCGTCAACGCCATCGCCGGCAGCGCGGTGGCGCAGAACGCCTGGGTCTGCAACGTGAAGTTGCCCGGAGCGCCGAACACGTACGCGGTGCTCGACACCGAACCGAGCGCCGAGGTGAACGCCAGTTCGTCGATCGCCACCGCGGCGTTGGCGTTGTCGATCCGGTACCCACCGCCGAAGGTCTTCTTGCCCGGCGGGCACACGGCGGTGATCCCCACCTTGTCCAGCGCGTTGTTCGCCGACGTGGTGGTGACCAGTTGCAGGCCGGACACCGCCCCGGCCGGGGCGCAGACCGCGAACGCGTCCACCGACCAGGGCACGTTCGTGGCGTTGGCCTCCACCCCGAACACCGTCACCGTCCGCAGGGTCGCGTCGGCGTAGACCCGGGTCATCAGGACGTCACCCTGACCGTCGTTGATCCGCCCACCCGCGCCGACCACCTGGTCGACGCCGTTGCACGAGATGGTCATCGTCTTGGCGTTCGTCGCGTCCAGGACGCTTGTCGCGGCGACCCGGTACAGGCCGACCGACGCCTGCGCCGCTGTGCTCGGCGCGAGCAGCGTCGTGGCCGCCGCCACGCTGGTCAGCACTGCCAGACCAGCCAGTTTCCGGTTCATTGGATTCCCTCCGCACTGCCTCGTCGACGGTCGACGACGGCGTTGCGACCAGACTCCGCACCCTCGTCAGGGGCCGGTCAGCGGCGCGGACGCGGACGGCGTACTGACGCCACGATGACGGGCGGCTGCGACCCTGCCGGCGACGTCACCGTGGCGTCACCGGACTCCGGACGGGGTCCACGAACGGGAGGTCCCATCATGCGTATCCGAGCGGCGGCGCTGGCCGCCCTCCTGGTCAGCGGCGCTCTGATCGGCGTCGGCGGTGGCACGGCGTACGCCAACCCGGACGCGAACCCGTGCGCCTCCACCGACGGCGACCCGATCATGGGCACCGAGGGCGACGACGTCATCTACGGCGGCGCCGGTCCCGACGAGATCCACGGGCTCGGCGGCAACGACACCATCTACGGCGGCGGTGGCGTCGACACGATCTACGGCGGCGCCGGCAACGACATCCTGTTCGGTGAGGGCTGCGGTGACACCCTCGTCGGCGGTCCGAACGACGACGTGCTGGCCGGTCTCGACGGCAACGACCATCTCAACGGGGCGCACGGCGCGGACCTGCTGATCGGCAAGGCCGGCGTCATCGTCTGGGGCAGTGCCACCAACGGCGACATCCTCGCCGGCGGGGGCGGGACGGACACCTGCGCCCAGGACGACAACCCCGACGCCAGCGTGATCTTCTACTCGTACGTGGCCACCGACGCGGGCAACGAGAACCTTTACCCCTGCTGACCGGCCCTGGCGCGCAGCACATCCGGGTGCGGGGGCGGTGCGTCGATCGCACGCATCGCCCCGACCCACCTGTCGAACGCCCGCCGGGCCTCCCCGTGCCGGCCGGCCCCGACGAGCGTCGCGACCAGCGCCCGGTGCGCCCACTCGTCGTAGCAGTCGGCGTCGAGCAGCCGGACCAGGGTGGTCGCGGCCCGGTCGGAGTCGCCGTCGCGCCGGTACTGCCGGGCCAGTTCCCGCAGCGCCCGCAACCACATCGAGCGGGCCTGTTCGCGCAGCCCGTCGGCCCAGTCCTCGTAGGGCTCGTCGGTGAACGCGTCCCCCCGGTAGGCGGCGTCCACGTCGGCGAGCACCGCGCGGGCCTGCGCCGGCTCACCCTCGCGGGCGAGCCGCTCGGCCCGGGGCACGTCGGCCAGGAGGGTCTCCGCGTCGACGACCACCCGGGTCAGGTCGACGCGTACGCCCGTCAGGTCGGCGCGCACGTACCGGTCGACGGGCCACCGCCGGGGCGGGTCGAGCACGGCACGCACGGCGGACAGCAACACCGACAGGCGGTGCGCGGTGCGCCGGGGCTCGTCGTCGGGCCACAGCAGTTCGCACAGCTCGGCCCGTCCCACGGCGCGTCCACGCCGGGCGACGAGGATCTTCAGCAGCGTGCGGGCCTGCCGCGACCGCCACGCCGGCAGCGGGACCTCCCGCCCGCCGACGATGACCTCGAACCGGCCGAGCACCCGCACCTCGACGGTCCCACCGTCGACGGACAGCTCGGACAACTGCCGGCCGTCGACCGTCTCGACCCCGAGCGCCAGCAACCGGTTGGCCGAGGCCCGCGCCGCCGAGCGCTGCGCGGCGTCGGCGCCCGGAACCCGGCCCAGCAGGACCACTGTCTGTTCGGCGGCCGGATCCGCGCCCGCCGCCCGCCAGATCGCGCCGGCCTCCACCAGGGCGTCGCGACTCGCGGCCGGGTCGACGGCGACCGCGGCGGTGAGTTCCAACGCCTCGGCCAACGCGTCGGCCTGCCGCCCGGTCCGGGCCGCCCGTACCGCTTCGGCCGCCCGCCGCCGGGCCACCTCCAGGTCACCTTCGGCGTACGCCACCCAGCCCGTCGCGGCCAGCGCGCAGGAGAGCAGGAACGTCGGCGCCAGCCGGTGTGCCTCGTTGGCGGCGGCACGGGCGCCGTCGAGGTCGGCGGCGGCGCCCTCGCAGCGCAGCCGGGCCAGGCCGGCCAGCGCCGGGATGCGTACCTGCAGGTCCCCCACGTCACGGGCCAGCTCGGCGGCCTCGGCGAAGGCCGCCAACGCCTCCTCCCGTCGGCCGAGACGGCGACTGACCTCGGCCAACCCGTACACCCCGGCGGCGGCCCGGTTGAGCCCCAACCGTTGCGAGACCAGTTTGGACCGGGTGAAGTGCAGGGTCGCCTCGTCGTAGCGGCCCAGCCGGACCAGCGCCTCACCCGCGTTGTGCAGAGCGGTCACCAGCACTCCCGGCGGTCCGGCGAGTTCCGCCGCGCGGACCGCCCGTACCGCGGTGGCCAGCGCCGACGGGTACCGGGCCTCCCGCAGCAGGCAGTGCGCCTGGTTGACCAGGACCCGCGCCTGCTGGACCAGGTCGCCCGCACGTTCGGCCGCGGCGAGGGCCTCGGCGAGGTGCCCGTCACGGCGGGTGCCGGACGAGGTGAGCGCGGCCGCGATGTGCGCCGCCGCCAACGGGGCGTCCTCGTTCACCCGCTGGGCGGCGACGAGCGCGCGGGCCCCGGTGGTGACCGCGTCGTCGACCCGACCGAGCTGGGCGAGGGTGCTGGCGCGGCAGGCCAGCAGCAGGACGTCGTCGGGGCCCGGTGGGGCGGGCGTCGGGGCCGCGTCCGCCCGGTCGAGCACCGCGAGCGCGCCGGCGTAGTCGGTCCGCAGGTACGGCACCATCGCGGCCCGCCAGAGCAGCCGCGCCGGCCACCGACGGTCGTGGTCCGCCTGGGTCAGCAGCGGGGCGAAGACGCGCGACGCCCAGGTCACCGAGCCGGACATCCGCAGCGCGTCGCCGAGGATCAGTTGCAGGTCGGGGTGCTGCCCGGCCGGCGGCAGCGCGCTGATCAGGTCGGTGACGTCGGCCGCCCCACCGCTGGCGAGCATCTCCGCGCCGTGGCTGACGATCAGCGCCGCGCACCGGGCGGTGTCGTTCGCGTGGCGCAGGGCTCGGGCGGCGGCGAGGGGTACGCGTGGGCGAGGTACCAGTCGGCGGCGGCGGACAACCGGCGCCGGCCCGAGGTGTCCGGTCGGCCTTCCTGTTGGGCCAGCACCGCCGCGAGCACAGGTACCAGCCGCACCGTCGAGGCGGTGGGGTCGGACCGTCGGCGGGGGTGAGCCACCAGCAACCCGGTGCGGGTCGCCCACCGCAGCGCCCGCTCGGTGGCGTCGGCGGGCGCGTCGGCGTCGATGGCCACGCACAACGGCGCGGTGATCGGGTCGAGACGATGGATGCCGCCGAGCAGACGCGCCACCCGCGCGGGCAGGTCGGTGAGGATCTCGTCGCGGGCGAACTGCCCGCCGGCGGTGCCGGGTTCGGTCAGGGCCGCGAGCAGCTCCCGCCGGCCGACGCCCTGGCGGCCGAGCGCGTCACCGGCGAGGTGTACCCACGCTGGCCAGCCGGCGGTCAGCTCGTAGACCAGGTAGGCCAGGTCACTGTCGGGGACCGCGTGTTCGTCGCGCAGGATCCGGGCGACCTGGTCCCGACCGAGGGCGAGGGTCTCCGGTCCTCGGTGCACCACGGTTCCGACACAGGCGCTGCGGGCCGCGTCGGCGAGTGGGTGTCGAGCGGCCAGCGTCACCGCCGGCTGACCCGGCAGCGCGCCCAACAGCCGTACCAGGGCCAGTTGCTCGTCCCCGGTGAGCGCGGACACCTCGTCCACGGCGATCCGGGCCGGCGGGTCCGCGTCCGACGGGCCGGTCGGGTGCGACAGCGCGTCGATCAGATCCGCCGCCCGGTGACAGGCCGTCGGACCGTCCCCGCCGATGGCCTCGAGGGCGGTGCTCTTGCCGTAACCGGCGGCGGCCACCAGCAGCAGCCACCGCTGTGCTCGGGTCCGCCGGTCGGTTGCCATCACGTCGCCTCCGCCCGGCCGAGCACCGAGGAACGCCACCCGGAGGGCCGGTGAGCCCACGCTAACCATCGTGCGGTCCGCCCACGGTGGCGTTGTCCGAGAACCGACGCAGTGCCGCCGGCCGGGGTCAGGACGGCTCTCGGGCGGCGGACCGGGCCCGCGACCGGTCGGCCACGATGACGGCGACGGTCACCGCCAACGCCAGCGCGGCGCACACCGCGACGGGCGCTTCCAGCCCCACGCAGACCGGCACGAACGCCAGCAGCACCAGCACGGCGGTGATCCGGCTGGTCGGCAGGCGGCGCCACAGCAACGCCTTGTAGGCGGCGTGCCCGGCGAGGAACAACGCCGGACCACCCAGGGTGAACAGCGCGGCGACCGGGGTGGCGGGCTCTCCGGGCTGCCGCAGCAACACCTCGTCGCCGGCGGAGGCGACGATGACCCCGGCGACGATCACCGGGTGCAGGTAGTTGAACGCGACCCGGCTCAACGCGCCGGTGCGCTCGCCCGCCCCCGCGATCACCTCGGTCGCGGCCGGGGCCGACCGGGCGAAGTACACCCACCACAGGGCCACCGAACCGGCGAACGCCAGCAGGAACGCCCCCGACGCCTCCAGGTCCACGTGCGAGGTGAGGGTGCTCCCGGTGACCAGGATCGACTCACCCAACGCGATCAGGACGAACGCCGCGCACCGTTCGGCCAGATGCCCACCCTCGACCATCCACCGCTCGGGGCGGCTGCGGCCCCGCCCCGGCAGCGGGTAGCCGATCAGCAGGCCGACCACCTCGAGTACGACCACCGCCGCCCACAACGCCTCCCGGGCGACCCCGCCGGCCAGGCCGCCGAGCACGACGAGCACCGACGTCCCGCTGATCCACGGCAGCGACTGTTGGAACCCGGCGACCAGCCAGGGGCTGCCCCGCACCGCCCACAACGCGAACAGGGTCCGGCCCACCTGTACGGCCACGTAGACCACGGCGAAGAGCAGGCCGGTCCCGGCGAACGCCTGCGGGATCGCCGCCGACAACGACAGGCTGCCCAGCGCCACCCCGAGCAGCACGGCGCGTACCGGCCCCTGGTCCGGTTGCAACCAGTTGGTCAGCCAGGTGGTGTAGACCCAGACGAACCAGACCAGCGCCAGCAGCAGCGCCGTCCGGGCGGCGCCTCGCCAGTGCGGGTGGGCGATCAGGTAGTGGGACAACTGGGTGATGCTGAAGATGAAGACCAGGTCGAAGAAGAGTTCCGTCGACGTGGTCGGCTGCACGCCCTGACGCGGTCGCAACAGCTGTGGACGCACCGCGGCGACGGGTGGGTCAGAAGGGGTCACCGCACACCCGCCAGTCGCCGCCCTCGCGGACCACCGGCAGGCGACGTTCCTCGCTGATGCCGCCGGCGCGGGTCACCTTCACGGTCACCGTGCCGCGCGGACGCCCACCCTTGGTGGACACCGACACATCGGTGATCTCGTAGTCGGTCACCATGGGCGGGGTCCGCACCCAACTGGTGAACCCGATCGCGCTCCAGCGGGTACGGGCGTCGGCGCACAGCCGCTCGTACGCACGGTCGCTGTCACCGAGGGACACCTCGCTGAGGAACCCGTCGGCGGTCTCCCGGATCGGGCCGGCGGCCTGCCGCACGGTCTGTAGGTTCCATGCTCCCAGTCCGGCGACTCCGACGCAGCACAGCGCCATGCCGAACCCGGCGAAGGCCAGCCCGGCACGCATCGGGCGGCGCCGCCGGGCCGGTCGGCTCCACGACTGGCCGGCACCCACGACTACCGACCGTAGAGAACGTCGTCGCGGTGAGGCACGGCAAGCTGGAAACTGGGCCTTCTTTCGGCGCGGCGACGCATCGTCTACCGTCGGCGCACACCCCCGTAGCGCCAGGGAGCCGATCGATGAGCCGCTTCGTGCAGCCGGTACCACCCCCTGCCGACCCGTACGCCGGTGACGCCCTGCTGCGGTCCTGGCTGGAGCGTCACCTCGGCGCGGCCGGTCACGCCGCCGCGAAGGGCCGCCTGGCCGACCTGGCCGCCGACGTGACCGGGCCGCTGCGCGCGGCGCACGCCGACGCCGAGGCGCACCCGCCGACGCTGGTCCGCTACGACCCGTGGGGCGCCCGCGTCGACCGCATCGAGGTGTCCGCCGGCTGGCAGGCGCAGCGGGCCGCCGCCGCCCGGCACGCGGTGGTGGCGCTGCCCTACCTGCCCAACGCGCGGGGCACCTGGGGCGCCGCCGCGCGGGTCGTGCAGCATGCGCTGCTGCACCTGTACGGGCCGGAGTCGGCCACGTTCTCCTGCCCGGTGGCAATGGCCGACGGCGCGGCGGCGCTGCTCAGCCTGCCCGACGTCGACGCGGGTGTCCGCGACGCCTGGCTGCCCCGGTTGACCTCCACCGATCCGGACACCGCGATCACCAGTGGGCAGTGGATGACCGAGTCGCAGGGCGGCTCGGACCTGGGCCGGTCGAGCACGATCGGCCGGCCGGCGGCGGACGGTTCGTGGCGGCTGACCGGGGAGAAGTGGTTCTGCTCCGCGGCGGACGCGGCGATGGCGGTGGCGCTGGCCCGTCCCGAGGGCGCCGGGCGGGGCAGCCGAGTGCTCGCTCCGTTCCTCGTACCCCGCTACGCGGCCGACTCGCCGCTGGCCACCGGCGCGACACCGGACGCGCCCGCTCCCGGTGTCGTCGTACACCGGCTCAAGGACAAGCTCGGCACCCGGGCGCTGCCGACCGCCGAGATCGGGATGCGCGACGCGTACGCGGTGCCGCTGGGCGACCCGACGGTGCCCGGCCTGGTCCGGGCCATGACGCTGGTCGTGGTGACCCGGGTGCACAACGCCGCCGCCGCTGCCGGCGGGATGCGACGAGGGCTCGCGTACGCCCGCGCGTTCGCCGACGCGCGGCACGTCGCGGGTGGCCCGCTGTCGTCCTCGCCGCTGCACCGCGCCACGCTGGGCACCCTCGCGGTCGACGCGGCGGGCGCGTTCGCCCTGGCCGGACACGCGTTCGCGCTGCTCGGGCGGGTGGAGGTCGGCGCCGACCCGGAGGCGGTCGCGGAGCTGCGCATCGTCGCGCCGCTGGCCAAGCTCGCCACCGGCCGGCTCGCCGTCAGCTCGGCCAGCGAGTACGTGGAGAGCTTCGGCGGCGCCGGCTACGTGGAGGACACCGGAGTGCCCCGGCTGCTGCGCGACGCGCAGGTGCTGCCGATCTGGGAGGGCACCACAAACGTGCTGTCCCTGGACGTGCTGCGCGCGTTGACCCGGGAGGACGCCGGGACGCCGCTGCTGAGCCGCCTGACGGCCGCCGTCGACCTGGCCCGACCGCTGTCGCCCGCGCTGGCCGACACCCTCGCCGGCGTCGCCGGGCAGCTCCGCGACACCATCGCCATGGTGACGGCCGACCCGGGCGCGGCGACGGTCATCGCCGGTGCCCGTGCGCTGGCGCTGCGTCTGGCGTACGCGCTGACCGCCGCGCTGCTCGTGGAGCACGCCGCCTGGGGTGACGAGCAGGCGGAGCTGGCGGCCCGGCTGTGGGCGCGGCGGTGGCTGCGGCACGAGGACATCGCCGGGGACGCCCACCACCACCTGGACCTGCTCTGCTGAGCGGGTCGACGGGAGCGGGGGTGACGGCCGCCGGCGTCGAGAAAAGTCGACGTACCTGACAGGAGTTGGCAGGTGCACCGGCGCAGACTGCACGCATGACGACAACCGCCGACCTCGCGATGGTCAACCTGGACAGCTCCGACCCTGCCGCGCACGCCGCCTTCTACCACCGGGCGTTGGGCTGGGAGATCACCCACAGCCAAGCCGAGTACGCCATGATCCGCAACGGCGGCGTGTCCATCGGATTCGGCCTCGTCGAGGGCTACGAACCGCCGGCCTGGCCGGATTCGACCGGGCAGAAGCGGTACCACCTCGACCTCTACGTCGACGATCTGGCCGTTGCCGAGAAGGAGTTCGTGGCGGCGGGCGCGTCGAAGCCGGAGTTCCAGCCCGGCGAGACGTGGGTGGTGCTGCTCGACCCGATCGGGCAGCCGTTCTGCCTCTGCCGCCGACCGCAGGGCTGACGCGCGGTGCTCAGCGCAGCGGGCCGCGGGCCACCGCGTCGCGCATCGCCGCCGGGTCGCCGACCGGGACGTACTCCAGCCACCAGGTCGCGCCCGCGGCGGCCAGCTCACGGCGGTAGGCCCGCTCGGCGCGTTCGTCCGGGCGGCGACGCCGCCCGCCGATCGCCACGTCGAACGGCTGACCGTCGGCCCGGGTCGCCGGCAGCGCCTCGACCAGCTCGTGGACCTCGTCGGGGGTGAAGTCGGCCCAGCCGTCGGTGTCGGTCAGCTTGTACGGCACGATGCCGTCGGCCCGGGCCGCGCGCCGACGCACCGCCCCGGCCTGGGTGCTGCCACCGACCCAGACCGGCACCCGGGGTGACTGCACCGGCGGTGGGCGCAGCGCCACGTCGTCGGCGCGGTAGTGGGTGCCCCGGTGCTCGACACGCTCACCGCTGAGCAGGCCGGTCAGCAGGTCCAGACCCTCGTCGAGCATCGCGGCGCGCACGGACACCTCGGTCGGCTCGCCAAACGCGGCCAGGCCCCGGTCGCCGGGGTCGCCGACGCCGACGGCCACCGTGGCCCGACCGGCGCTGAGGTGGTCGAGGGTCAGCACCTCGCGGGCCAACTTCGCCGGACGGCGTCGCGGCAGGGCGGTGACCGTGGTGCCGAGGCGCACCCGCTCGGTGCGCCCGGCGATCGCCGCGAGCACCAGCCACGGGTCGTAGGTGGACGGGTCGTCGCCGCGGTAGTGGATGACGTAGTCCTCCAGGAACACCCCGTCCCATCCGGCGCGCTCGGCCAGCTCGCCCAACTCGACGAGGGTGGCGACGGCGATGTCGTCGCCGCCGCAGGGAATCTCCAGGCCGTGTCTCATCTCGCCGACCGTAGGGCAGGGGTACGACCCTCAGGCGCGACGGCGCGACCGGGCGGCCCACACCGCGTACGCCGGGTCGCGGTCGAGGTTGTGCCGGTCCCGGTCGTAGCGGCGGGTGGTGCGCGGGTCGGCGTGCCCCATGGCGTCCTGCACGTCTTCGAGGGGAACGCCCTCGGACCGGGCGGTGGTGGCGAACGCGTGCCGCAGCGAGTGCGGCGACAGTCGCGCCCAGGCCGGGATGCCGGCGGCCCGGGCGAGGCGGCGGACCATCCGGAACACGGAGTGCCGGTCGAGTCGTGCGCCGCTGGCGGTGACCAGCAGCGGCCCGCTGAGCTGCGTCACCGGCACGCCTTCGGCGGCGGCCCGCTGGGCCAGGTACGCGTCGACGGCGTACGCGGTGCCCGGGGTGAGGGCGCGGCGGCGCTGTTTGCCGCCCTTGCCGACGAAGCGCACGCTGCGGTGCCCGCGTTCGGCGCCGAGGTCGGTCAGGTCCAGCGAGACCAGTTCGCCGACCCGCAGGCCCAGGTCGGCCAGCAGCGCGACAGCGGCCCGGCTGCGCGCCGCCGTCGGGCCGTTCTCGGCGTCGGCGGCGGCGAGCAGGGCGTCCACCTCCTCGGGGGTGAGGCCGATGGTGGCGGAGTGGTCGCGGTCGACGCGGGGCCGGTCCGCGCCGGAGACCGGGTTGGCGGGTACGCCACCGAGCTTGACGAGGAAGTCGTACCAGCTCGACAGGGCGGACAACCGACGTGCGACGGTCGCCGGGGTCAACGGTCGGCCGCTGCGGGCCACGAGGGTGGACTCCAACGCGCGGGCGTACTCGTTGACGTGCAGGAACGTGGCGCGCAGCGGATCCAGGTCGTGCTCGGCGCACCAGCCGAGGAACGCGGCGACGTCGCGCCGGTACGCGTCGCGGGTGTGCTCGGAGAGCCGACGGTTGCGCAGCCACGCCTCGGTGACGTCCATCGGCGCGCTCGGCAGGGCCGGTCGGGCGGTGGGGCGGGAGAGCACGGGCGCGTCGGAGAACACCATGTGAAAAAGGTTCTCAGCAGCGGATGGGATTGCCACGCAGGCGCGCCGAGGGCCGGCCCTCGCGGCGGCGACACCGGGGTGGGCTACGGTCGCATCGTGCGTGCCAGCCGGCTGGTCTCCCTGCTGCTGCTCCTGCAGGCCCGGGGGCGGATGACCGCCGGCGAGCTGGCCGATGCCCTGGAGGTGTCGGTGCGTACGGTGTACCGCGACGTGGAGTCGCTGGCGGCCGCCGGCGTGCCGGTGTACGCCGAGCGGGGCCCGGCCGGTGGTTACCGCCTCCTCGACGGCTACCGCACCCGGCTCACCGGCCTGACCGCCGGCGAGGCCGAGGCACTGTTCCTGGCGGGGATGCCCGGCCCGGCGGCCGAGCTGGGCCTGGGTTCGGTGCTGGCCACGGCGGAGCTGAAGCTGCGCGCCGCGCTGCCGGCGGACCTCGCCGACCGGGGCGCCCGGCTCCGGCAGCGGTTCCACCTCGACGCGCCGAGTTGGTTCCGCGAACCCGAGCCCACACCACACCTGGCCGCACTGGCCGCAGCCGTGTGGGAGGACCGCCGGGTGCGGGTGCGCTACCGGCGGTGGAAGGCGCCTCGGGAGGTGACGCGCACCCTCGATCCGTTCGGCGTGGTGCTCAAGGCCGGCCGCTGGTACCTGGTCGCCGCGGCGTCGGGACAGGTGCGGACCTATCGGGTGGCGGCGATCATCGACCTGGCCGTGCTTGACGAGTCCGCCGAACGGCCGGCCGGCTTCGACCTCGCCGAGAGCTGGCAGGAACTGGCCACCCGCTACGAGCGGAGCGTCTACCGGGCCGAGGCGCGGGTACGGATGACCGTGGCGGCGCTGGCGCGGACGACGTACCTGTTTCCGCCGGCGATGAGCCGCGCGGCGCAGGAGAACGCCGGTGCGCCGGACGCGGCCGGCTGGGTCACGACGACAGTGCCGATCGAGTCGGTCCGCCACGGCTGTGTCGAGATACTCAAGCTCGGCGCGGAGGTGGAGGTGCTGACCCCGACCGACTTACGCGAGCTGGTCGCCAGCACCGCCCACGCCCTCGCCGCCCTCTACCCACCGTCCGGCGACGCGCTCCCCCGAGGGCCGAAGGCCGGCGACGCGCCTGCCCGGGAGCCGAAGGCCGGCGACGCGCCGATGGCCGGCACCCCGGGGCGGGCGCCGGCCATCGAGGCGGTTTTCAGGCGTTGATCTGCCGGCGGCCGTTGCCGTTTGCGGTGATGGTGACCCGGCGGGGCTTGGCCCGCTCGGCGACGGGGATGCGCAGCGTCAGCACCCCGTGCTCGTAGCCCGCCTCCAGCTTGTCGGTGTCGAGGGTGTCACCGAGGAAAAGCCGCCGGGTGAAGGTGCCCATCGGACGTTCGGCGGCGACCAGCTCGATCCCGTCCCCGGAGGGTCGGCGGCGCTCGGCGCGGACGGTGAGGACGTTGCGCTCGACGGTGCAGTCGATGGTGTCGGGGTCGACGCCGGGCAGGTCGAACGCGGCGTAGAAGAAGTCTCCGTCGCGGTAGGCGTCGAGCTGCATCGTCGCCGGACGGGCTGTCGTACCGAAGAACTGCTCGGCGAGCCGGTCCACCTCGCGGAACG
Source organism: Micromonospora sp. CA-246542 (assembly GCF_050942905.1). Taxonomy (NCBI): domain Bacteria; kingdom Bacillati; phylum Actinomycetota; class Actinomycetes; order Micromonosporales; family Micromonosporaceae; genus Micromonospora; species Micromonospora sp. CA-246542. The sequence goes on from NZ_CP192040.1 coordinate 3,578,703, forward strand.
GGTCGGTGCGCATCAACATGGTCATGCCTCCTCGGTTCTCCTGGCCGAAGGTGATGGTTGAGTCGAGGTGACTCAACTTCCTCTTCTTATTTAGCGCGTCCCGAGCCGGCCGTCAACTCCTTCTCGAACCAGTGGTGGGCGTACGGGCCGTGTGAGTAGGCGGGGATCTCGACATAGCCGTGCCGGGCGTACAGCGCCCGGGCCTCGACCAGGTCGGAGCGGGTGTCCAGGCGGATCCGGTCCGCTCCGGCCGCCAGCGCCCGCGCCTCGACGGCGGCCAACAGCGCGGCCCCTCCGCCGGTGCCGCGGTGCGCGGGCCGTACGAACACCCGGGTCAGCTCGGCGAACTCGGGCCGCCACCGCAGGCCGGCGCAGCCGGCCAGCTCCGCGCCGCGGTGGGCGAGCAGGAGCACACCACTGGGGTACGCCAGGTCGTCGCTGGGCATCTCGGCGAGCGCGGCGTCGACCTCGCCGGGTCGCTCGGGGCGGTCGTAGTAGCGCACCACCATCTCGGTCATGTACTCGCGCAGCAGGAGTGTCGCGTCCGGATGATCGGGCCGGACAGCGGCGGTCACCCAGTCGGGTCGGACGGTCGTGGTCACCCGTCGATCATCAGTGGCCGGTCAACGGGTTTTCGGTGTCGGTCCGCTGGTAGATGCCCTGCTCACGGGTCAGCAACCGCTCGTCCACCAGGTAGCGGCGCAACGTGGCGTGGTCCGACGCGCCGCCGGCGCACCACGGCTTGAGCGCGTCGTCGACGGCCCGCTCCGGATAGCGGGTGCCCGACGCGAACGACCGCTGCGCGATGTGGGCCAGCAGCGTCCGGCGCCGTCCGCGCTGCGCCGGCATGCCCACCAGCACGTCCCCGCGCAGGAAGGTGCGCAGCACCGGGTCCTCGGTCGACCCGGTGTCGTCGGCCGGGCGGCTGTCGCGCGCCGCGGCCCGCAGCGACGCCTCGTCGACCGCGAGCGCGCCATCACCGCCGGTGATGAGGCCCGCAGCGGCGAGCCGACCGAGCCCGGTGCGCACGGCCCGGGTGGCCAAGCCGGAGCGCTGCACGACCTCGGGCACGCTTGTTGATCCCAACGCGACCGCCGCGAAGATCCGTCGCCGTCCGTCGTCGGCCAGGGCCCCGGCCAGTGCGTGTGCAGTCATGCCGGTCACCCTCCCATCGGCGTACGGGAGCCGCCAGGCGATTTCCGGTGTACGCGCCCAGCCGCACTGTCGCCAGCCTGCTGGTCCTCGTATCGAGGTTGAGGAAGATCGGAACAGCGATCAGCGGTGGAAACGATCGTGGTGCGAGGTCTGCCGCGGCGAGGTCCACCCGGGGGGTGGCCCGCTGGGTGCGTGGCAGCGGTGGGGGCGAGAAGACGCCGGAAGCGTCGAACTCGAAGGGAGGCGGGTCCGCGTGGACGAAGGCCGGCATGCGGACAGGGCGGGAACCGTTCATGGCTTCGGTGATTCCAAGGTCTCGGCGGGAGGCGCCGAAGGGCCTCCTGGATCCAGTGGCGGGTAGCCGGGTGTCTCCGGCTGGCGCGACGTCGCAGATCACGTCGCGGACGAAAAACCCGCACCGGTCCTGCGGTGCGAGTTTCGAGTGGCACGGCGGACGGAGGCGGGGAGGTCACTCGAACCCGTCCTCATCGCGCACGTGCGCCACTGGTCACTGATCCATGCGCGTCAGCATGGTCAACCTGTTCCTGGTGGGCAACGGATTTACCGCAGGGCTGCGCCCGCCCCGGCCGTGATCGTCACGTACGCCGTGGCGCTGACCGCCCTCGGCTGTCTCAACCCGGTCGGCACACCCGTACCCCTGGCGGTCATCGGCCTGCTGGTCCTCGCCGCGTACGGCGGCACCGCGCTCGTGCCCGGCGTACGCCAGCTCACCTGGCCGACGGCCCGCGAACCGCAACCGGCCGACCCGGCCGGCGTGCGCTGACCAGGCCGGGCCGGGGTGGACGGTCAGCCGGCGGCGCGGGCCATGGCGACGAAGCCGCGCCACGCGTCCGGGCGGAACGTGAGGGTCGCGCCGTCGCGGTCCTTCGAGTCACGCACGAGCACCACGCCCGGAAGGTTGTCGGCGACCTCGACGCAGTTGCCGCCGTTGCCGCCGCTTCTCGTGCTCGTGCGCCACCGTGCCCCGGTCATGTCCATGATCCCGCCGCTTCTCTGAGAAGGTCCAGGGAACGTCCCCGGGGCAGCGCCTCGCCGCGAATCCGCTCCCACCGCCGCTCCAGGCTAACAAGCTCCGATGGTCGGTCGAGGATCTGCGCCTGCGCGGCACTGTCGACGTGGGCGAGGCGCGAGCCGTCCGGCAGGTCGGCGATGGTGAACGGTCCGTCGAGCCCGGGATAGCTGGGGGCGTCGGCCGGCACGATCTGAAGCTGGACGGTGTCCGTCTCGACGTAGCCGAGCAGGCGGGTGAGCTGCGCTGCCATCAACGCCCGGTCGTCGCCGACGCGGCGGCGCAGCACCCCCTCGTCGAGCAGGGCGATGAGCAGCGGTCCCTCGGCCTCCCGTTCGATGATCGACTGCCGATTCATCCGCGCCTCGGTGAACTCGTCGACCGCGTCCGCCGTGAGGACCCCGCCGGCCAGGGTCGCCCGCGCGTACGCCTCGGTCTGGAGCAGCCCCGGCACCCATGTCAACTCGAACGACCGCAGGGTCACCGCCTCGCGTTCGATGTCGACCCAGGGTCGGAACCACACGGGTTCGCGGCGACGAAGGGCGTCCGGCCACAGTGCCTCGGCGTCGCGCGCCAGCAGCTCGGCGACGGTCCCGCGGTGTCGACTCTGGGGAACGTGGCCCGGGTTCGCCCACCGGGCGACGGTCTTCGGGTGCACACCGATCCGGTCGGCGAGGCTCTCGGCCGTGTGACCCGCCTCGGCGAGCGCGGCGACAAAGGCGTGGTTCATGCCGTTCCTTCCCTGGGGGCAAATGAGCTGCGCCAAGGAGATTACGTAACGCTGTGTGGTTGTCCAGAGACTCCCGGCAAAGTGGGGTATCGACGGCGCGGCCGGCAGGGACCCGAACCCGGCGGACGCGTTCGCGGCGGGGGCCGCTTCCGCGATCAGAAGCGACCCCCGCCTCCACCAGCCGATGAGGAGGACAGTCGTGCCGCACAAGGAAAAGGCGCACGCCCCGTTGCGCCCGTCGTGGCGCTGCCCAGTCTGCGGCATCCTGTGGCCGTGCTCGACCGCGAAGCTGCGCCTGCTCGGCCGGTACCGCGAGGACCGCCCGGGTCTGTTGACGCACCTGGCGGCGGTCCAGCAGGAGGCCGAGGCCGACCTCGCCGCGCTCAACCCCGACGTGGCGCTACCCGACCTGACCCCGCGTTTCGTCGGCTGGGCGCAGGCCCGCTGACCGGATCGGCCCCTCGTTGCGCAGCCGTGCGTGCTGGTGCATGTCGTGCCAGCCGTCGGCGTGCCGCATCGACTGACGCGCCACCCCCTCCACCGCGAAGCCGCCCCGCGTGGCGACCCGGCATGACGCCGCGTTGGCCGTCGAGTGGTTCAGCTCCAACCGGTGCAACCCGGCCCGCGTGAAGCTCCACCGGGTCAGCGCCTCCAGCGCCTCGGTGGCGAGCCCTCGACCGCGCGCGTCGGGCAGCAGCCAGTACGAAATCTGCGCCGACCCCTCGGTCAGCAGCACGTCCCGCAGTCCCGTCTGGCCGACCGGCCGGTCGTCGCCGTCGACGATCGCGAAACTCACGGCCGTCTCGGCACGCCACCGACCGGTCCACTGTGCCGTCCACGCCCTGGCCTCGGCGTCGTCGTCGAGCCGGAGCACGTGCCACCGCTGGATCGCCGGGCAGCCGAACGCCGTACGGACGGCCGGGGCGTCGTCGTCGCGCCACGGCCGCAGCGCCAGCCCGGGGCGTACCTCAAGGTGGGGTTGTTCCTGGGCGGCGAGACTCCCGGCCGGCAGGGCGGGCGTGACGAGCAGCGGCATCCGCCCATTATCGGGCCGGCGGCCTCACTCGCCTCATGATCGCGCTCGATCCATGATGTAGTGGCCTTCCTTGAGCGAGGAGGCCACTACATCCACGTTCGAGCGCGATCATCGCGCGTCGCGGGAACCGCCGATGGTCTCACTCGCCCGTCGGGCCGCCCGCCAGCTCGGCGACCACGTCGAGGTGGCCCAGGTGACGGGCGTACTCCTGCACCAGGTGGAACAGCACCCGTTCCAACGACGCCGGGTCCGCGCCGTCCCAGCGCGGGCCCGGCGCCCCGATCTCGGCCAGGTCGTGCGCCGTCACGACGGCCGTGGTGTGTGCGCCCTGCGCCCGCAACGCCGCGACCAGGTCGTCGCGTGTCTCGTCGGGAGCGACGTACCAGCGGTCGTCCCGACGGTCGCCCCACGGCTCGGCGACGTCCCGGCCCTCGAAGCCCCACTCGATCCAGCGCAGCTCGACGTGGCGCAGGTGCGTGAGCAGTTCCAGCGGCGTCCACCCGGACGGCAGTCGACTGCTGCGCAGCTCGGTCTCGTCCAACGCCGACACCTTGGCTACCACCGACTCGCGGAAGTAGTCCAGGTAGCGCAGGAAGACCTCGGTACGGCTGCCGGCCGGCGCGGTCGGCTCGGGGAAAGCAGTCATGAGCCGCTCGGCAGGTCGCGGCCGCGTTGCCGAATCCCGGCCCCGCCGTACGGGTAGTCGCCCACCGGGGGCGCGCTCGCCTCGTCCAGCAGCCGCATCTGCTCGTCGTTCAGGACGAGATCGGCGGCGGTCAGGTTGTCGTCGAGCTGCTCGATGGTGCGCGCGCCGAGGATCACCGAGGTGACCGCGGGTCGGGCCGCCAGCCACGCCAGCGACACCGCCGACATGGACGCGCCGAGGTCCTTGGCGACCTGGCCGACCGCGTCGAGCACCTGCCAGGTGCGCTCCTGCCCGTTGCGACCGGCGTACGCCTCGACGCCACGCTCCGGGTTCTCCCCGAGTCGGGTCGCGCCGGTGGGCGTGGTGTCGCGCCGGTACTTGCCGCTCAGCCAGCCCCCACCCAGTGGTGACCACGGCAGGATGCCGATGCCCTCGTTCTCACAGACCGGCACCAGCTCGAACTCGATCTCCCGGGCCAGCAGGTTGTACTGCGGTTGCAGCGTCACGATCGGGGTGAGGTTGAGGTGCTGGGTGAGCAGGGCCGCCTTCTGCAACTGCCAGCCGGTGAAGTTGCTGACCCCCGCATAGCGGATCTTGCCGGCGCGTACCGCGTCGTCGAAGAAGCGCAGCGTCTCGGGCAGCGGCGTCAGTGGGTCCCACGCGTGCGCCTGGTAGAGGTCGACGGCCTCGACGCCGAGCCGCCGCAGGCTCGCGTCCAGGGCGCGGGTGAGGTGCACCCGGGACAGGCCGGCGTCGTTCGCCCCCGGGCCCATCGGGAAGCGGCCCTTCGTGGCGATGACGAGGCGGTCACGCACGTCGGGCCGGGCCCGCAGCCAGCGGCCGACGATCTCCTCCGAGATGCCCCTGGAGTAGACGTCGGCGGTGTCGAGGAAGGTGCCGCCGGCCTCGACGAACCGGTCGAGCTGCGCGAAGCTGCCCTCCTCGTCGGTCTCCGCGCCGAAGGTCATGGTGCCCAGACAGAGAGTCGACACCACCGTGCCGGTGGCGCCCAGATTGCGATAGCGCATATCGTCCTTTCGGTCCGAGTGACAAAGCTGATCTTCGCACTCGTCCCCACCGCCCGCACACGGACGATCCCGAACCCCGGCACGGGCACCCACGCGGCTACGCCGCCGGTCATCATGAGCGGGTGAGCGAGCCCGCGATCGATACCGACCGACCGCACCGGCCCACCCCGCAGCCGCCGTCGGTGACGCCACCCGCGCCCGGCGCGCCCACCCGCGGTCCGTGGCTGGTGGCCGCCGCGACCAGCGTGACGCTGCTGCTGCTCGCCGGGCGCTACGGCTATCACCGCGACGAGCTGTACTTCCTGCTCTGCGGTCGGCACCTCGACTGGGGTTACGTCGACCAGGGCCCGCTGGTCCCCGCGCTGGCCCGACTGCTCGACGAGATCGCGCCGGGCAACCTGGTGGTCCTCCGGACGCCGTCGGCGCTGCTGGCCGGGGGCGCGGTCCTGCTGGTCGCCGCCACCGCCCGGGAGCTGGGTGGCGGCCGGGGCGCGCAGAGCTTCGCGGCGGTGCTCGCCGCGATCTCCGGCATCGTGCTCGCCAGCGGGCACCTGCTCAGCACCACGACCATCGACCTGCTGGTCTGGCTCGGCGTGGCGTGGTGCGCGGTGCGACTGCTGCGCACCGGCGACACCCGCTGGGCGCTCCCGCTCGGGCTGGTGCTCGGCGTGGGCATGCTGAACAAGCTGTTGCCGGCGCTGCTGGCCGTGGGCCTGCTCGCCGGGGTGCTGATCGCGGGGCCGCGTCGGCTGCTGCGCGACCGGCGGGTGCTCGCCGCCGCCGCGATCGCCCTGGTGCTGGCCGCGCCGAACCTCATCTGGCAGGCGGCACACGGCTTCCCGCAACTCGGCGTGGCCGCGTCCATCTCCGACGGGGACAGCTCCTACAGCGGCCGCCTCGACGCGCTCACCCTCCAGTTCCTCATCATCAGCCCGTACGCCGTACCGATCTGGATCGCGGGTCTCGTCGCGTTGCTGCGTCGGCCGACGTGGCGGTCGTACCGGGCGATGGGTTGGGCCTGGATTGTCGTGTTCGGTGTGGTTCTGGTGGCCGGCGGCAAGGGCTACTACGACGCTCCCCTGCTGTTGGCGCTCGTCGCGGCGGGCGCGGTGGTGACCGCCGCCTGGGCGTCGCGTGGTTCGGTGTGGCTGCGGCGGGGGTTGCTCGCGGTCGGCGCGGTGCCGTTCCTGCTGCCCAGCATCGTGCTGCTGTTGCCCGTGCTGCCGGCCGACCGGTTGCCCGCCTTCGTGGTCGACGTGAACTACGACGCCGGCGAGACCATCGGCTGGCCGGCGTTCGCCGACTCGCTCGCCACCGTCCACCGTGGCCTGCCGGAGTCCGATCGCGCGCGGGCTGTCGTTCTCACCGCCAACTACGGCGAGGCCGGGGCGGTCGCGCGCTACGGGCCGGCACGGGGGCTGCCCCGGGCGTACTCCGGTCACAACAGCATGCTCGACTTCGGCCGCCCGCCCGCCGGCGCGGACGTGGTCATCGCGGTCGGCTGGGAGCGCCCCGACGTGCTGAACGGCTGGTTCGAGCAGTGTGTGCTGGCCGGGCGGGTGGACCAGCGGGTCGAGGTGGCCAACGACGAGAACGGCGGCCCGATCCACGTGTGCCGGGGGCTGCGGCGTCCGTGGGCCGAGATCTGGGACACCGAGGTACGCCGGGCCGGCTGAGCCACGTCCCGCCCGCCGAGCGCTCAGCCGGCGGGGTCGCCGGTGAGCCAGGCGCGGACGGTGGCCAGGGCCTCGGGGCCGGAGTCGACGTCCACGTCGCGGGCGAGGTCGGCGATCGTGATGCCGGCCAGGGCGTCGCGCCACGCCGTCTCGGCGGTCCACATGGCGCGGGCGATCGGGCACGCGCCGGTGCAGTCGGCGGGCGGGGTGGCCAGCGGGCCACGTTGGCGGATCTCGGTGCACACGAAGGCCGGACCCGGCCCGTCGACGGCGTGGACCACGTCCAGCACGCTGATCGACTCCGGCGCGCGGGTCAGCGCGTAGCCACCGGACTTGCCCTGCACGGAGTGGATGAGTCCGGCGCGGGCCAGCGACTGGAGCTGCTTGGCGAGGTAGCTGCCGGAGACGTCGTGCAGCTCCGCGAGCCGGGCGGCCGGGACGGGCCGGCTGCTGGTGGTGAGCACGACACAGCAGTGCAGCGCCCACTCGACACCGCCGGACATCTTCATCGCCTCACCCTAGCCACCCCTCATACTCGGATCATTCTTATCCGAGTATAGTTCTCGGACATAAGAGGTCCGAGTTTGGCGGCCCCACCGGGGGGCCGGGACGAACAGGACACGGAAGGTGGAACGGACATGAAGATCGCTGTCATGGGCGGGACGGGCCTGATCGGCTCCCAGGTCGTCCAGATCCTGCGCACGGCCGGGCACGACGCGTTCGGGCACTCGCAGTCGACCGGAGTCGACCTCCTCACCGGGCAGGGCCTCCCCGAGGCGCTCAAGGACGTCGACGTCGTCGTCAACCTCACCAACTCGCCGACCTTCGACGAGGCCTCCCCCGCCTTCTTCCAGACCACCATGGACAACCTCCTGACCGCCGCCGAGCAGGCCGGCGTCGGACACGCCGTGGTCCTGTCGATCGTCGGCGTCGACCAGGTGCCCGACCTGGCCTACTACCGCGCGAAGGTGCTCCAGGAGGACATCCTCAAGGCCAGCGGGGTGCCGTACTCGATCGTCCGCGCCACCCAGTTCTTCGAGTTCATGGACGCGGTCATCTCCTGGACCGCCGACGAGACCGGCGTACGCCTGCCCAGCACCCCCGTACAGCCGATGGCCGCCGCCGACGTGGCCCAGGCCGTCGCCGACGTGAGCGTGGGCGCGCCCCTTCAGGGCATCCGCAACGTCGCCGGCCCGGACGTGTTCGGGCTCGACGAGCTGGGCCGGATCACCCTCGCCGCGCGCGGCGACCAGCGGACCGTCACCACCGACGACACCGCCGGCATGTTCGCGGCGGCCCCCGGTGACGTGCTCACCGGCAAGGAGGACGCCGTTCTCGCGCCCACCTCGTACCGGGAGTGGCTGGCGCGCTGACGCTCCACCGTGACGGGCGGGCTACGCTCGGCTCATGGTCACGGCGGGTCTCCTCCTGGCGGCCGGCGCCGGCCGACGGCTCGGCCAACCCAAGGCCCTCCTGCCGTACCGTGGCCGCCTGCTCGTGGAGCACGCCGCCGACCTCCTCACCGCCGCCGGCTGCCGACCGGTGCTCGTGGTGCTCGGCGCGCAGGCCGATGAGATCCGCGCCCGCACCCGGCTGCCCGAGGTGGTGGTGAACGGCGAATGGGCGTCGGGCATGGGCTCGTCGCTGCGGGCCGGGCTGGACTCTTTGGCGTCCAGCCCGGCCGCCGCCGTCGTGGTCACCCTGGTCGACCAGCCTGACCTGACCCCCGAGGCGGTACGCCGCGTCGCCCGCGACGCCACCGCCGAATCCCTCGCCATGGCCACCTACCGCGAGGGGCGACGCGGACATCCGGTGCTGCTCGGGCGCGACCACTGGGCCGGAGTCACCGAGGCGGCGACCGGCGACCGGGGCGCCCGCGACTACCTCCGCGCCCACGCACCAGCCGTACGACTGGTGGACTGCGCCGACGTCGCCGACGACACCGACGTCGACCTGCCCGAGCACGCCGCCCGCCTCCGATAGGGTGACGCCGTGCTCAGCGAGGTCAAGGGGTTGTCCCGACACTTCACCGAGGCCAGTCTGCGCGACCATCTCCTGCGGCGTTCGGTGCGGCAGGACGACGGCTGCCTCATCATCAGCGGGTACGGCACGCGGCGCGGCGTTCACCAGAAGATCGCCGGCCGCGCCTGGGCGCACATCGCCGCGTACGTGGTCTTCGTCGGCGGGTACCGCCCCGATCTGGAGGTCGACCACCTCTGCCCGGCGAAGGACTGCATCGAGCCCACCCACCTGCGGCAGGTCAGCCGCGCCGAGAACTGCCGCACCCGAGCGCAGGGCCCGACCTGCCGCAACGGGCACGACCGCGAGATCGACGAGTCGACGGGTCGATACCGCCGGACGTGTCGCGCCTGCAACCGGGACAGCCAACGCCGGTGGCGGCAGCGCCAGGCCGCCGAGGTGAGCCAGGCCCGCTCGGCGTACCTGCCGAACTGACGCCGCGCCCCCTCGGCGCGGTGCTGACGTTCGCCGCACCGGCCTCGGCGGCGGCACCGTCGGCGCAGGCGGCGGCGGGCCCGCCCTCGGCCTGCTACGGCGGCCACTCGTACTACGCCATCAACGGCGGCTCGTACAGCGGCAGCCGGCTCTACGAGGTTTCCGCCGGCGACTGACGCCCTGCGCGCGCACCACCGCCGCAGCGGGACCTGGGACTCCTTGAGGGAGTCCCAGGTCCCGCTGCCGTGCCGTCCCAGCACGTAGACGGCGGTCCTCGCGGTCCGGATTCGAGACGGCCTCCGAATACAATGGAGGGACTTCTTGAGCGAATCTTGAATCGCCTGGTCAGGCCGGGATCGGCGACAGCGGGGGACGGTGTCGGTGAAGTTCAGGCTGCTCGGCGAGGTCGAGGCGGAGATCGACGGCGAATGGGTCGACCTGGGCCACGCTCGACAGCGCAGCGTCCTGGCGATCCTGCTCATCGAGGCGAATCGCGTCGTGCACGTCGACCAGTTCCTCGACCGCGTCTGGGCCGACCATCGTCCGCAGCGCGCCGTGAATTCGCTGTACAGCTACCTGTCCCGCCTGCGGTCCTGCCTGGCCGGCGGTGCCGAGATCTCCCGCCGCTCGGGCGGCTACCTGCTCAGCGTGGACCCGGCCGCGGTGGATCTGTACCGGTTCCGCGACCTGGTCGCCGGGGCGCGCGCCGTGTCCGACGACGAGGTCGCGCTGGGGCGGTTCGACGAGGCTCTCGGCCTGTGGCGTGGCGAGCCCTTCACCCAGCTGGACACCCCGTGGCTCAACGAGACGCGCGAGGCGCTCACACAGGAGAGGGTGGCCGCCGAACGGGACCGCACGGACACCGCGCTCCGCCTGGGCCTGCACGCGTCCCTGCTGCCGGACCTCCTGCGGGACGCTCCGGCCCATCCGCTGGACGAGCGCCTCGCCGGGCAACTCATGCGCGCCCTGTACCGCTGCGGTCGGCAGGCCGAGGCGCTGGAGCACTACGACCGGCTGCGCCGTGTCCTGGCCGACGAGACCGGCGTCGACCCCGGTCCCGATCTGCAAGCGCTGCACCTGGGCATCCTCAACGGCGACCCGACTCTCGCCGCGCCGACGCCCGAGGCGGCGGCGGCTCCTCCGATCCCCCGGCAGCTGCCGGCCCCACCGCCGTTGTTCACCGGCCGGGTCCGCGAACTGGCCACGCTGTCCCGCCTGGTCGAGAGCCAGACCGACGACGCGGACGCCGTCGCCGTCGCGGTGATCGGTGGCACCGGCGGCGTCGGCAAGACCTGGTTGGCCCTGCGCTGGGCGTACGACCACCTGGACCGCTTCCCCGACGGCCAGTTGTACGTGAACCTGCGCGGGTTCGACCCCGCCGCCGAGCCGGTGCCGCCACCGGTGGCCCTGCGCGGCCTCCTCGACGCCCTGGCCGTACCCCCCAAGGCGATCCCGACCGGCCTGGAGGCGCAGGCGGCCCTCTACCGCACGCTGCTCGCGGACCGGCGGATGCTGATCGTGCTCGACAACGCCCACGACACCGAGCAGGTCGCCACCCTGCTGCCCGGCAGCCCCACCTGCACCGTCCTGGTGACCAGTCGCCGCCGCCTCGGTGGCCTCGTGGCGCAGGGCGCACAGGGGTTCACCCTGAACGTGCTCACCGACGACGAGGCCCACCACCTGCTGTCCCGCCGGTTCGGACCGCGACTCCTCGCGGAGGAACCCGACAGCGTCGCCGCGCTGCTGGCCCGGTGCCACGGCCTGCCACTGGCCCTCAGCATCGTCGCGGCGCGGGCGGCGATGCACCCCGGTCTCCCGCTGCGGGCGCTGGTCGACGAACTGTCCGAGGAGGCGACGCGGCTGGACGCCCTGACCACCGCGACCTGAGCGCCGACCTGCGCGCGGTCTTCGCCTCCTCCACGCGCGCCCTAGGGCCGGAGGCGGCCCGGATGTTCCGGCTGCTCGGTCTGACTCCCGGCCCCGAGGTCGGCCTGGGGGCCGCGGCGAGCCTCAACGGTCTCTCCCCGCGGCAGACCCGGCCGCTGCTGCACGACCTGCACGAGGCGCACCTGGTCCACCAGCAGACGTCGACGCGGTACCGCCTGCACGATCTGGTCCGCCTGTACGCGGCGGAGCAGGTCGGGCGCGACGCCCCGGATCACCGGCAGGCCGCCCTCGTCCGCATGCTCGACCACTACCTGCACACCGCCCACGCGGCAGCGTGCCTGCTCGACCCGGCCCGCGAGCCGATCACGCTGCCGCCCGCACAGCCCCAACTCACCCTCGATCCGGTAGCCGACCAGGCGCAGGCGCTGGCCTGGTTCCACACCGAACACGCCGTGCTGCTCGGCATCCTGCGGCAGTCCGCGCGCGACGGGCTCGACGCGTACACCTGGCAGTTGGCCTGGACGATGGAGAGTTACCTCGACGAGCAGGGACACTGGCGCGACTGGACCGCGACGCAGCTCGCGGCGCTGCGGGCCGCGAGCCGGCTCGGTGAGCGGCGCTGGCAGGCGTGCTCGCACCGCAGCCTGGGGGTGGCCCACACCCAGCTCGGCGAACTCGACGAGGCCCACCGGCACTACCAGGGGGCGCTCGCGTTGTTCGAGGCCCTGGGCGACCCGGTCAGCCAGGCGCACACCCACCGTGGGCTCGGCTGGGCCTTCAACCAGCAGGACCGCTGGTCCGACGCGCTGCGCCACAACGAGCTGGCCCTTGAGCTCTACCGGCAGGCCGGGCACCGGGCCGGGGAGGCGATGGCCGTCAACAATGTCGGCTGGCTGCACACCCAGCTCAGCGACCACGGCGCGGCCGTGGCGTACTGCGAGCGGGCGGTGGAGCTCAACCAGGAGATCGGCGACCAGCACGCCGAGGCCGGCGCCTGGGACAGCCTCGGTTACGCGTACCACCACCTGGGCCGGCACGCCGAGGCCAACACCTGCTACCAGCGGGCCCTCAAGCTGGTCCGCAACTTCCGGGACCGGTACAACGAGGCGGAGATCCTGACGCATCTGGGGCAGAGCCACTCCGCCGCCGGCGAGGCGGAGCAGGCGCGCGAGTTCCTGCGGCAGGCGGCGACGATCCTTCGCGAACTCGACCATCCGAACGCCGAGACGGTGGCCGACGCGTTACGCGACCTCGACGACTGACCGCCTCCACCACCGTCGTCGAAGAGGAGAGTCAAGACTCCCTCAAGGGCCGCGCAAGCCGGCCCGTCGACGCTTTCTGACGTCCACCTTCGTCAGTCAGAAAGCAGGAGAACCGATGAGACGGATCCGTATGGCGCTGGTCACGGCGGTCGCCCTCGCGGCGTCGACCCTCAGCGTGGCCAGCCCCGCGTACGCCGCGGGCGACACCCAGCTCGGCATCGACGTCGGCAACATCGCGTGGGAGCAGTACACGTCCACCAACGCCGACGTCCAGGCACGGCTGTCCGAGACATCGACCGAGGACTGCAACTTCTACACCGGCTTCTGGGCCGACCCGGCCAACGACCGCTATGACGGCACCGCCTCCACCTACGGCAAGTGCGGCAAGACCACCAACGGCTACATGTACCGCGACGGCACCAAGGCCTGGGGACCGGTGGCGTGGCGCAAGCGGCAATGGTGCGCGGACTTCGCGAAGTTCGCGTTCTACTGGGGCGGCGCGAAGTACAGCGGTCTCACCGCGGCGGCCGGTAGCTTCCGGACGTACGGCATCAACAACGGCACCTGGCACGGGCGCGGCAGCGGCTACGTCCCGCGCAAGGGTGACGCGGCGGTCTACGACTGGGACGGCAACGGCACCTACGATCACGTCGCCATCGTCACGTCGTACTACGACACCAGCACGGACGGCAACCACTACGTGGTCGGCGGCAACCAGTCGGACGGCGTGACCCACCCGCAGTACAGCAACTGGGCCTCGTCCATCGTCGGGTACGCCTCACCGGCCGCGAGGTAGACCGGGCAACGACACCGGCTCCGGGCCTGCGGGTCCGGAGCCGGTGTCGAACGCCGACCAGCGCTCGACCGGGGGCAGCCGTGCAGCGCCCGGCGGCGGCCGATGCGTCTTCCTAGTGGGAAGCACTGACGGGAGCGGGCGTGTCGTTCGAGGATTTCGTGGCGGGGTACGGCCGGTCGCTGGTGCGCCTGGCGTTCGTCCTGAGCGGCGACCGGCAGGTGGCGGAGGATCTCGCGCAGACCGTGCTGGCCGACGTGTACCGGCACTGGAAGCGGGTGCGCGCGGCGACGGACCCGGAGGCCTACGTACGCCGCATGCTGGTGAACGCGCATCTGAGTTGGCGTCGCCGGCGCTGGACGACGGAGCGGCCCACCGACCTGCGCCAGGAGACCGGTGCCACGGTGGCCGACCCGGCCGACGCGGTCGCCGCCCGGGACCAGATGCGGGTGCTGTTGAGCCGGCTCGCCCCGCGCGCCCGCACCGTGCTTGTCCTGCGCTACTACGCCGACCTGGACGACGCGGCGGTCGCCGCGGCCATGGGGGTCAGCGAGAGCTCCGTGCGCGCCACCGCCTCACGTGCCCTGGCGAGCCTGCGCGGGTCAGCGGCCATCGACGCACAGAGGGAGACCCGATGAACCAGTCGACCGAGCGGGAGTTGCGCGACCTCTTCGCCGCCGACGCCGCCGACGCCCCCGACGAACTGGCCGTGGTCGCCGGGGCGGTGCGCAGGGTCCACCGCAGGCGCCGGACCCTGACGGTGGCGGCGGCCACGACCACGGTGATCATCGCGGCGGCTGTGTACGGCGTCCACCGGCCGACCGCGACGCCGCAGGCACAGCCGCCGGTCACTCCCTCGTCCGTACCGGTCACTCCGACGCCTGCGGCCGACCTGCCGGCCGGGGTCAAGCCCGGCGATCCGCTCGCCTTCGGCGCGGCGCAGTGCGTCAAGGCGTACGCACCGCAGACGCTCGCCGAGCAGGCCTTCGCCTTCGACGGCACCGTGACGGGCATCGGGCCGGCCCGAACCGAACGCGACGCGCATCCTCCCCTGGACCTGCGATCGGTGACGTTCCAGGTGCACACCTGGTTCAGGGGCGGATCCGCGGGCACCGCCGTGGTGGACATGTCGCCGCCCGCCGCCGCGACCGGGACGGGCGACGCCACGTCCGAGGGTGGCCCTGCCTATCGGGTCGGCACCCGGTTGCTCGTGTCCGGCATGCCCCGCTGGGGCGGCGCGGCGCTCGCCGACCCGATCGCGTGGGGCTGTGGCTTCACCCGGTACTACAGCCCTTCGACGGCGGCCGAGTGGGCCACCGCGACGAAGTGAACGGCCCTTCGTCCACGCCGACCTTGAACTGCGTACGCCGCTCGAAGGCTCAGCCCGACGCGATTTGGGGCCGGGGCCGCCCTCAAGAATCGGTATTCTCGGGAGTCGTGGACGAGTCCAGGAAGTGCGGGCGGTGCGGACAACCTCGGCCGCCGGAGTCCTTCCTCAGTGCAACCGGTCGTCCCTTGCTCTCCTGCCAGCCATGCCGCGAATACACCCGCCGCATCAATCAGGCCAGTAGAGACGCCCGCCCAGGCTCCAACCGCGCGATGAATCTCTGGAGCAAGTACCGGATCACCGAGGCTTACTACGACGACCTCAGGTCACGGCAAGGGTACCGCTGCGCCATCTGCGGAGTGCATGAGGATGAGATTCCAGCCACTCCGGTGGGTCGGCCCCGCAAGGACGGCATGCCTTCGGCGCAGGCCTTCCGCTTAGTGGTAGATCACTGTCACAGCACCAACGCCATTCGTGGCCTTCTGTGCAACGGGTGCAACTCGGCGCTTGGGCACTTCCGGGACAACGTGGAGGCGTTGCGCCGCGCTATGGACTATCTGCGGTCCGAGCCGCTAACCGTGCCGCCTCGAACTGTCTGCTGAGCCCCACCTACGTTCGGGCTGGCGATGATCCGCACCGCCAACGAAACCCCTCAGTGCTGCGGAATAGGCGCAGTACAACAGTCTAAAACCTTACGCACAGGAACTGTCATTATGGTGCGCGCGCGTTATGTCCCGTTTGTGGGCATGGATTAAAGGATTGTTATTACCGGTAATCCGTTAATTGGTGCGACCCGGTCCCCCGAGGGTTGCGAACGGTTGCGGGCGTGTCGGCGCGGTCAGATGCTGCCCCTGTGGCGCACGACTGGGCCCGGCTCAACCCACTGGTCAAGGCGTTCATCAAGCTGTCGAACATCAAGGCAGGCTTCGAGGACCACACCGGCGTCGACCAGGTCATCCGTGCCTCGTCCGGCATCGACTGGACCCTGGTCCGCGCCGTGACCCTGACCGACGAGCCCACCGGTGGCACCGTGCGGGCGGCCGAGGCCGGCACCGAAAAGCCCGGCGCACGGATCAACCGCGCCGACCTCGCCCGGTTCCTCGTCCAGACGATCGAGGGCGACGCGTGGACCCGCAAAGCGCCCCTGGTCTGGAGCACCCCCGACTGACCCGTCCCGACCAACCTCTCGATCCCTGGTCGCGCGTCCGCCAGCACACGCCCTAGGCTCAGGAGCCGGTATCGGGACAGCTCGGAGGCGTCATGGCGTTGCGGTTCGAGCATCGTCCGACCGACGCGGACGCGGACATCGTCGACCGCGTGTGGCGCACCACCAGCGACGCCGAGGAGACGATGACGTCCGTGGCGCGTACGTGCTGCCACCTGATCGTCACGCGTTCGGCCGGGCGGCTCCTGGTCTCGCTACGCGGGCCGGAGACCAGGGCGACCACGGCACCGGTCCCGCCGGACGCCGAGTTCCTCGGGATCCGGTTGACGCTCGGCGCTCTCTTCCGGCCGCATCCCGCGACCTCGATCGTCGACAGCCACGTGTCCTTCCCGGTGACACGCTCGGGCCGGGTGGTCATCGGCGGCGAGGACTGGGAGACGCCGACGTACGAGAACGTCGAACAGTTCGTACGACGACTGCGCGACGCGGGGCTGCTGGTGCCCTCACGCCTGACGGGCACCGAGGCCGACCGTCACGGGTCCACGCGAACCCACCAGCGGCACCACCGTGCCGTCACCGGTCTGTCGCCGACCGCCGTGACGCAGATCGACCGCGCGAACGCCGCGGCCACCATGCTGCGCGACGGCCTCGACTGGCGCACCGTCGTCGGCGCGCTCGGCTACTTCGACCAGGCCCACCTGGCACACGCGCTGCGGCGCTTCGTCGGACACACCGCGCGAGGGCTGGGCGCCGGTGACGACCCGACGATGTCGTTCCTGTACAAGACCGATCCGCGACCCGGCAGCTAACCTCCGTCGGCCGGCCGCCGGAGGGCGGCGGCCCGACCCACCCAACGGAGGATAACCGTGCTGCTCAGCGTCAACGTCTTCGTGAGCCTCGACGGCGTCATGCAGGGACCGGGCGCCCCGGACGAGGACCGCTCGGACGGCTTCGACCGGGGCGGCTGGCTCGTCCCGCACATGTCCGCGCACACCAATGAGGTCGTCGAGGGCTGGTTCCGGGCGGCCGACGCGTTCCTGTTCGGCCGCACGAGCTACGGCCTGCTCGGCGGCTACTGGCCGAAGGTCACCGCACCCGACGACCTGATCGCCGCCAAGCTCAACACCCTGCCCAAGTACGTCGTCAGCGAGACCCTGACCGACGAGGAGGCCGACTGGAGCCCGACGACGGTGCTGCGCACCGACGTCGTCGACGCGGTCCGCCGGCTCAAGGAACGACCGGGCGGGGAACTCCAGGTGCACGGCAGTTGGCGGCTCGTGCAGACGCTGCACGAGGCCGGACTCGTCGACCTCTACCGGCTGCTGCAGTACCCGGTCGTCGTCGGCGGCGGGAAGCGCCTGTTCCCGGACGGGTCGACGCCCGCGACGTTCGCGGCGTCCGAGGACGGCATCCGCGTGTTGCCCGGCGGCGTCGTGTCGCTGACCCTGACGCCGGCGACCCTCGGCGTCCTCTCGACGGGCGCCTACACGGTTGACGAGGGGCGCTCGGTGCCGGTGCTCGGCTGACGCCGACGAGTGGCGCAGGTCGTGGGGCCCTGACCGTCCCGGAAGGCGAACAGGGGTGCTCAATCCGTGGTTCTGATCGAAATCCTGTCGAGCTGCTGCCGAAGACCGTTCGCTTCGTCCCTGCGGCCGACTCCTTCCAGCACATCGGCCAGAGTCCGGTACGCGGAGAGTGCTTGGCCTGCGAACTTCTGCGGCATACGTTTGGCCAACGATCCGTAGAGCTGAGTCGCCTCGGTGATCGCCTTCAAGGCTTCGGGCAGGTTCTGCTTCGCGTCTGCGCACACCGTGGCGTATGTCCACAACGACATGGCGAGGTCGGGTAGGTGGGCGTCCCGGTTCGTCTCGGCCAGTTGCCGCCGGACGGCCACGATTTCCTCGGCCGGGGCGATGGCCCGTTCGCGGCGGCCCAGCGCGAACAGGATGCTGCCGACGCTGGTCAACGAGGTGGCGAGGTCGGGTAGATAGGCGTCCGGATTTACCTCGGCCAGCCGCCGGTGAATGACGGCGGCGGCCTCAGCAGCAGCCAGCGCCTGCTCATGGCGGCCCACTCGGGACAGGCAGGTGCCGAGGTTGGTCAACGACGCCGCGAGGCGGGGTCGGTAGGCGTCCGGGTTCGTCTCGGCCAGCCGCCGTCCGATGGCCACGGCTTCCTCGGCCGGGGCCAGGGCCGGCTCAGGGCGGCCCAGCGCGGACAGGTAGGCCGCGACGTTGGTCAACGAGTCGGCGAGGTGGGGAAGGTGGACGTCCGGGTTCGTACCGGCCAGCCGCCGCCGGATGGCCACGGCTTCCTCGGCCGGGGCCAGGGCCTGGCCAGGGCGGCCCAGCTCGAACAGGTAGGCGCCGAGGTTGTTCAACGAGTCAGCGAGGTGAGGAAGGTGGACGTCCGGGTTCGTCTCGGCCAGCCGCCGCCGGATGGCCACGGCTTCCTCGGCCGGGGCCAGGGCCGGCTCAGGGCGGCCCAGCGCGGACAGGCGGAGGCCGAGGTTGTTCAGCGACAGGGCGAGGTCGGGTAGGTAGGAGTCCGGATTCGCCTCGGCCAGTACCCGGTACGTGCCGGCAGCCGACTGAGTCGCCTCCAGCGCCTGCTCACGGCGGCCCAGCGCGGACAGGCAGGCGCCGAGGTTGTTCAACGACAGGGCGAAGTCGGACACGTAGAAGCCGAGTTTCGCCTCGGCCAGCCGCCCCAGGATGGCCACGGCTTCCTTGGCTGGGGTCAGGGCCTGCCCGGGGCGACCCAGCTCGGACAGGCAGGCGCCGAGGTTGTTCAACGAGTTGGCGAGGTCGGATAGGTAGGCGTCCGGGTTCGCCTCGGCCAGCCGCCGCCAGGTGGCCACGGCCTCCTCGGCCACGGCCAGAGCCTCCGCCAGGCGGCCCAGCCGGGCTAGGACGGCAGCGACAGTGTTCAGCGACGTGGCAAGAAAGGGTAGGTAGTCGCCCGGGTCTGCCGCGGCCAGCCGACGGAATACGGCGGCAGCCTCCTGGACCGGAGCCACGGCCTGCTCGCCGCGACCCAGCTCGGACAGACGGAGGCCGAAGTCGCTCAACGAGGTGGCGAGGTTTTCTTGGTAGGCGTCCGGGTCTGCCTCGGTCAGCCGCCGCCAGGTGGCCACGGCCTCCTCGGCCACGGCCAGAGCCTCCTCCTGGCGGCCGACACGGGCAAGGCGGAAGACCTGTTTGGACTGCAGAACAGCTTGTTCGGCGGGATCGGTGGTGTGGGCGAGGCGGTGTGCGGTCAGCACGCTCGTGACGGCGGCCGCGGCGATGTCATAGTTTATGTGCCTGTCGATCGGTAGCAGAGGTTCGATGCTCTCCAGCACCTCGATGCTCACGGATCGGCTGGTAGCGAGAGCGGTCAACGCGGTGCCGCCCGCTCTGATCGCGAGATCGGGATAGGTGCGTAATAGCGGGTAGAGGAGAGTGCTGCCCACGTGGGGCCAGCGGTCAGCGGCCGCGGCGAGGAATGTGACCGATCGGGAGAGCACCGAGCTTGTCGAGTCGTCCTGGGAGCGGGCGGTCAGGAGAGCGGTTGCGGTGCGGGGTGCCCAGTTCTGCGCGGGGTAGTCGGTGTCGTGTCCCGGCAGGGTGAGTGCGAGGAAGTCCTCGGTGAGCCGGTCCGGGTAGAGGGGTTCCAGGACGGTTGGCTGGTTGGGTTCGGCAGGTGGATAGCAGACCGTGTGGTCGCGGAGGATCTGTTCGACATCTGGCCCGACACCGAGGTGTTCGAGAAGCTCGGCGCCGGCGGTGCGGTCGAGTGCGCCGGTGAGGGCAGCGGTGAAAACGGCGTGGTTCATCACGTCGCCGGGGGTCCGATAGCCGCTTCCGGTTCCCGTGACGCCGTCGTGGTAGAGCCGTCGCCAGTGCAGTTGTTCCCGATTGAGGAGGTACCGGGTCAGGGCGTCCATGCCTTCGGGAGGCCGCTCGCCGCTGACAGCGGCGTCGACGGCGACCAGGGCGGCCATGTGTACGGCGAGGGTGAGCCCGAACTCGGGACTGTCGAGCTGGACCGAGGGCAGGATCGTGGTAGGGCGGCGATACTGGTAGATGGCGGCGAACCGATCGCGGGCCGCGGTGAACATGGTGGGTCGGGCGTGATCGGTGGGCAGGTCGGGGAGCCGCTGGGCGCTCGTGTGGCCCCGATAGTTGTCGAGGATGGCGCTGATCGCCGGCCACGTGTCCAGGCTGCGGCCGATCATGAGAACTCGGGTGGGGACGCCGTCCTGGTGAAGGAGGGCGTTCTTGAGCAGCCAGGTGAGGTTGCTCAACAGCCACCGGTCGGCGTAGTCAACCACGAGAAGCAACCCGGCGGTCCCGGTCAGGGCGAGGTCGTGGCTGCCGGGCTCGGGCCGGTCGGCGTCGGGGCCGTGGAACGCGGCAACCACTTTCCAGCCGGCGGTGAGCGACTCGGCCGCGAGTTGGGCGGCGAGACGGGTCTTGCCCTGCCCGCCGGGCCCGTGCAGCCAGCGCACGCTCATCCGCGGCGGCCCGCTGTCGCGCCACTGCCGCAGGTCGGCGAGTTCTTGATCGCGGCCGGTGAACGGCACCACGGCGCGTCGGGCGTTGAGCATGCGGCTGGGCATCTGCCGCAGCCAGTCCACGTCGGCGTCCGGTTCGGGTTGCCAGTTGGCCAGCAGGTAGAGCGGTTCGCCGTTGGCGAAGACATGGATGTCGGCGTTGATCACGCCGTAGGCGAACCCGGCGACTGAGGTGACCTGCTGGAAAAGGGGGTGTGGTTCCTCCGCCGTGACCATGCGATCCATCGACTCCCGCTCACGCTTCCGTCGACGGTGACGCCTCGTGGTAGATGATGTTGCCGTTCTGGACGCCGAACGCGACGCCGTGGTCACGGGCCACGATGTTCTGGATCTGCACCTTCTGCTCAGCGGGTAACCGGACGGTGAGCTCGGCGACAAGCGCCCGCAGGTCGTCGATGACGGTCGGGTCGTCTTCGACGAGATCCTGCAACCGGGTCAGCCATTGCGGCTGCTGCTGGGCCCGGACCTCGACCTGCTTGTCCGCCGGTGCCTGCTCCACGGTGGCCGCCAGCGCGTCGAGCCGACGCGCGGCCTTCGCCTCCTGGTCGGCGCGACCGCGTCCGAACAGCCGGATGAACCCCGGGCGAGCCAACCCGTTCCACACGTCCGTAGCGGCGGCGGTCACCAGCGTCGTGGCGCCGATGGCCAGCACCGCCTGAATATCCGGGGTCACGTCGCTCCTCGCCGGTGGTAGGCGCACTCTCGTTCTCTGGCGACCGGGTCGGCGTCACCGTCTCGAATCTGAGAACCGAAGCCGATCGACGCACCGAACGTCCAGATCGACATCCTGGCACCATCATGGAGCGCCGTCGCCACCTGCGTAATTACCCGGACACGACACACAACTTCGCGGTCGGTCATGGTTCGATATCGCGGCGTCAGCCGCGGGGTAGGCTCCGGCCGTCGGGCAGCGTTCGACCGCTCAGCAGCGCCACCAGAGAACCGCTGTCACCACGGACGACCTCACCGCTCCCCCAGCGCCGGTCCGTGTCGGTCGCTTCGAGTCGGACACCGGCCAGGTCGATTCCGAAGATGGTGCCGCTCGCGTTGGTGAGAGTGTCCAGGACGGCGCTGACCGCGCCTGCCGGTGCGACTGCGGGCCGGTCGAGAGCGATCGTCACGTCCAGGGAGTGGATGACGGCGTGACTCACCGCGCCCGCGGCACCGCCGCCCGGCGGCTGCCAGGCGTGCAGTGTCGGCGATCGGAGTTGATCGAGGAGTTCGGTGCGGGGCAGCGCGGCGTCGCGCGCGGCCACGGTGTCGGAGAGCACCGTGAAGTCACCGCCGGCCGCGGCCAGGTCGGCCGCGAACTGTGCGGGGGTCAGCCGCACCGGCATCGTGACGTGCGCGACGACGTGCCGCACCAGCCAGTTCTCGCACAACGTGGGCGCGTCCCAGATGTCGATGGCCGAGGTGGCGAGAAGGTCGGCGAGTCCTCGGTAGGTCGATGCGACCCACGGCTGCGGGTCAGTCATGGTTGATCCTTCCGGGTGAGGTGGGCGAGGCGCTCCGCGAGCTTGTCGAGCGAGGTGGCGAAACCAGCGCGGGCATCGGGCGTACGCATCGCCTCGGGCACGTGCCGCTGGTGGATGACGACCGCGGTTCCGCCGTCGCCGAGATCGTGAAACGTGCTGGTCGTGTGCATCCCGGTCGCCGGCTCGACCCAGGCGAGCAGCTCGGGCGCAACGATCTCGGTGAACGTGGCGACCATCCGGTAGCTGCCCTGGTCTCCGATCATCAGGGTCTCGAACCGACCCCCGGGCCGGAGATCGACGACGATGCCCTCGACCGGTGTCACCGTGCCGTGCGGTCCCCAGAACTGCGCGAGTTCGTCGGGCTCGGTGAGGCACCGCCACACAAGTTCGCGCGGCGCGCGCAAGACCCGCCGGTAGACGAGTTCGTCCTCACCCACGGATTTCAGCCTTCCTGCAGGTGGGCGAGGTGCGTCTCCAGGCGGTCCAGGCGATCCGCCCAGGCCTGGCGGCTGTGCTCGATCCAGGACAGCGCGGCGTCCAACGCCGCGGGTTCGAGGCGACACGGCCGGCTCTGCCGGTGCCGCCCCTGACTGATCAGGCCGGCCCGCTCGAGCACCCGGATGTGCTGCGACACGGCCTGCATGCTCATGGCGTACGGCTCGGCCAACTCCTTGACAGTCGCCTGTCCGGTGGTCAGCCGAGCCACGATGTCCCGCCTGGTGCGGTCGCTGAGTGCGGTGAACAGGGCATCCAGCTGCTGGTCGTCGACGGTCGCGCTCATGAC
This sequence comes from Micromonospora sp. CA-246542, assembly GCF_050942905.1. Classification (NCBI taxonomy): domain Bacteria; kingdom Bacillati; phylum Actinomycetota; class Actinomycetes; order Micromonosporales; family Micromonosporaceae; genus Micromonospora; species Micromonospora sp. CA-246542. Next base: position 3,601,709 of record NZ_CP192040.1, read on the forward strand.
CTTATTCAAGCAGTTGCTTTATCAAGCGTCAACTTGAACAGCGGGCGTACTCAGGGGGTGGGTGCGCCGAACCACCGGGCGAGATGGTCGTCGAGGTTCCGCTGGTCGTCGCCGATCCAGGCGACGTGGCCGTCGGGACGCAGCAGGAGGCACGGGACGTCCACCGCCGCTCCGGCGTCCGCGAGATGATCGACCCGGTCCTCCCAGCCCTCGACGGTCAGTCGCTCGGTGCGGTCCACCAGCAGGCCACGGCCGCGATGCAGCAGCCCGTAGAGGTTGCCCTGTCGCACGTCGACGTCGGGCAGCCGGCGACCGAGCAGGTCCGGGCCCTCGCCCAGGTCGTAGCGGAGGCCGGTTCCGGTGATCTTCTCCAGCAGATGGCGGTTCACCTCGTCGAAGTCCATCAGCTCACTGAGCAGACGGCGTACGGCCCGGGCGCCCGGTTCGTCGGACAGCAGTTGCGTCTGGGCGCGGGTGTTGTCCAGCACGTCGGCGGCGACCGGACGACGTTCGGCCTGGTAGGTGTCCAACAGGGTGTCCGGGGCCGAGCCCCGAACCTGCGCGGCCAGTTTCCAGCCGAGGTTGACCGCGTCCTGCACGCCCAGGTTGAGGCCCTGACCGCCGATGGGCGGATGAATGTGGGCGGCGTCGCCGGCCAGCAGGACCCGACCGACCCGGTACCGCTCGGCGAGCCGGGTGGCGTCGCCGAAGCGGGACATCCAGCGCGGCGAGTGCACGCCGAAGTCGGTTCCGGCGACGGCCCGCAGTTGCTGAGCGAAATCCTCGATGGTGGGCCGCTGGGCGCGATCGCTGACTCCGGCCGCCGGGACGACGACACTGTAGACCCCGACGCCCGCGGGTCGGACCCAGAATCGGTGCCGGGCTCCGCCGATCGCGGCGACGGTGGCGGCGATCTCCTCCGGCGGGACACCCGCTTCCATCTCGCCCATCAGCGTTTCGTTCCGCGTGGGCTCGCCGGGGAAGCCGACGCCGAGGAGCTTGCGCACCGTGCTGCGGCCGCCGTCGCAGCCGACGAGGTAGCGGGTGCGCAGTTGTTCCCCGTCGGACAGCTCGACGGTCACCCCCTCGTCGTCCTGTGCGAGACCGGTGACCGCCCGCCCACGCCGGACCTGCGCCCCCAGGCCGGTCGCGTGTTCCGCGAGCAGACGTTCGATGACCGGCTGTGGGATGCCCAGCAGGTAGGCGTACGGGGAGTCCAGCCCGGTGGGCGCGGGTTTGTCGATGGCGGCGAAGTAGGCACCGGCCGGACGTCGCCGTCCGTGCGCGAGCATGCGGTCCAGGAGTCCGCGCATCGCCAGCACCTCGAGGCTGCGGATGTGCAGACCGACGATGCGGACGGCCGACGGAGGCTGGGTCTCCTTCTCCAGCACGAGGACCCGCACGTCGTGCAGGCGTAGTTCGGCGGCGAGCATGGCGCCGGTCGGCCCGCAGCCGACGATGATCACGTCGAACAGGTGCGGCGGGTGAGCCGCGTCGGGGCTCGGCGAGGAGGAGGGATCAAGGTGAACAGACGACACGGGAGTGCCTTTCGGGAGCGCCTTGGTAGAAGGGCGCTCCCGGCGACACCTACGTCAGTCGCCGAACCTTGACGGCGAGGGGAGCACCCACATCGAACCAGCGTTCATGGGTCTCACCTCCTCGGGCCGGGTCGCGGTCGACTGCACCGTACAAGTCCAAGCAGCGGCTCGTCCACCCCATTGCGTCGCCGGTTGACCCTCGACCTCCTTGAGGCCTGACGATCGGCCACATGAACGACCAGATGGCCCCCGACCCGACCATGACCCGCGTCATCGAGGCGGTGCGGCTCGGCCAGACCGGCGACACCGCCGAGGCCCGCGAACTGCTCACCGCGCTGTGGGACGACCTCGGCCCTACCGGCGACGCGCTGCACCGCTGCACCGTGGCCCACCATCTCGCCGACCTTCAGGACACCCTCGACGCGGAGCTGAGCTGGGACGAACACGCCCTGGTGGCGGTGTCCGAGCTGACCGACGAACGCGTCCGGCGGCAGGTGCCCTCGCTCGAGGTCCGGGCGCTCCTGCCGTCGCTGCACCTCAACCTCGCCGACTGTCACCGGCGACTGGGCAACGCCGGCCCGGCCCGGGAGCACCTCGCCCGGGCCCGGGAACACCTGGATCAGCTACCGGACGACCCGTACGGCGAGATGATCCGCACCGCCGTACGCGACTTCGACGCGGACGACCCGACCGACCGCCGCGGGCGGTAACGGCTGCCGGCTCAGCGGCCCGGTGGCGTGTGGGCGGCCCGGTACGCCTGCGGTGAACGTCCGTAGCGGGCGCGGAAGAGGCGGCTGAAGTGGGCCTTGTCCGGGAAACCCCACCGGGCGGCGATGAGGTGCACCGGCTGTCGCACGTGCAAAGGGTTGCCCAGGTCCCGCCGGCACCGCTCCAGACGCTTGGCCCGGATCAGCTCGGCAGGTGTCGTCGCCTCGCCGTCGAACAGGCGGTGCAGGGAGCGCAGGGAGATGTGGTGGGCGGCGGCGACGCTACGGGGGTTGAGTTCGGCGCTGTCGAGGTGGCGGTCGATGAAGGCGACGACGCGGGCGCGTAACGCGGCGTGCCGTGTCTCCGGCGACAGAACGCCCTCGATGTCGAGGCGCTGGGCGAGCGTGGCGGCGAGCAGGTCCAACGCCATGCCGCCCAGCATCTCGGCCTGGTTCGGCTCGTACTGCTCCGGGTGCGCCGCGATGCTGCGCAGATGGTGGGCCAGGAGCCCGGCGACGCCGGAACCCGACGACATCGGCGTGGCCAGCAGGCGACGCACGCGATCCGGCGGCAACGGCAGCGCCGCGTAGGGGATCTGCACGGTGATCGTCGTGGCGAGACCGGGCTTGTCCGCCCGGTGCCGGGCGATGTGCGGACGGGCCGTGTCCAGCAGGGTGAAGTGGCTGGCGGCGACGAGCGCGGTCTCGGTGCGACCCTGGACCAGGGTGCTACGACCCGTCAGTGGCAGCGTGAGCTGGTAGATGTCCGCCTGGGCTCGGCGGACCAGCCCGGCGGGCCGGGTGGCGAGCAGCGACGGGTACCGCAGCGAGGCCAATCGGATCCGGCCGAGGTCGATGGCCTGGGCGTACGCGACGAAGTCGTCCAGCCGTGCGCTGGTGATGTGCACGGGTCCCGTCTCCTGGGCGATCAGGGCGTACCAGAACTCGAACCGGTCCGCCGGCGGCAGTACCGTCGTGTCCACCACCAGGTTGGGCAACATGGTGTCCGCCTCCCCCCGAGCACGAGGATGGATTCTTGCACGCATCGACCTACGGACGTCCGCGATGACCGGCGCCGACGTACGGGCGGCGGCCGACGAGATGACCCGGGTGCTGCACACGCACCTCGACCGCGACTGGTCGGTGCCCGCCGGCACGTTGAGCTGGAGCTGTTGGACGACCGCCGCGCACGTCGCGCACGACCTGCTCGCGTACGCCGGCCAGGTCACCGGCTTGGCGCAGGACAGCTACCTGCCGTACGACCTGCGGGTCTCCCCCACGGCGAGCCCGGCCCGGGTGCTCGACGTGGTACGGGCCTGTGCCCGGCTGCTCGCGGTCGCCGTCGAGGCCGCCGAACCGACCGAGCGGGCCTGGCACTGGGGGCCCTGCGACCCGGCCGGGTTCGCCGCGATGGGGGTGGCCGAGACGATGCTGCACACCCACGACATCGCCCTCGGCCTCGGCGTGCCGTGGCAGCCGCCGCACGGCCTGAGCGCGCTGGTGCTGCGGCGACTCTTCCCGGACGCCCCGGCCGGCGACGCGCCCGACGTGCTGCTGTGGATGACCGGCCGTGGTGAGCTGCCGGGTCGGGCACGGCGTACCTCCTGGACGTGGCGGGCCGCGGTGGAGTGACCCCGGCAGCCGGTCGGGCGGGTGCCGCGGAGGTCGAGGGACCAACGACCTCCGCGGCACCCGCGCCTGCTCTGCTGAACGCCGTCGGCACCCGCGGGGATGCCGACGCCGTTCCAGGTAGTTCCTCAGGTCCAGCTGATGCCGCGCTCGCGAACGCCACGCATGCGCTTCTCCCTTCCCCCTTCGGGGCGGCCCCGTGTCCGCCCGACGACCTCAGCGTCGACCGCCGCCCACCTCGGCGGTAGGGCTTTCGGCGTTCGGGACCGTTCGGGTCTGTACGACCCGGTGCCCGAACGGCGCGAAACGGGCGGCACGTCTCCACAGCGGACCGAGGGCGAGGACCGCCACCACGCCCGACAGTCCGCTGAACCCGACGACCGTGGTGGCCGGCCACCGGTCGGCGGCCAGACCCGCGAGCACCATCGCCGTCCCCTGCAGGCCACTGAGGCCGGTGACGGCGACCCCGAACGCGCGTCCCCGGTACTCCGCCGGCACCGCCCGGCCGAACAGCGCGTTCAGCGGGACGGCGAAGGCGCTCGCGGCCCCGGCCAGCGCCAACAGCAGGAGCAGCACCCACAGCGGCGGAACGAGCCACGCCGCCGTCAGCACGCCGGTGGACAGCGCGGCCAGGGGCAGGATGAGCCGGGGTCGGGTCGCCGGTGGGCAGAACCGGGTGAGCGCGACCCCGCCGAGCGCCATGCCCGTCGGCGCGGCGGCCAGCAACACACCCACCGTGGCGGCGTCGCCGTCGTACTGCCGCGCCAGTGGCGCCATCAGCCCTTCGGCGGCGTAGGTGCAGGCGCTGGCCGTCCACAGGACGAGCACGTAGGCGCGCAGCCGGGGGTCGGCGACGAGCACCCGCAGGCCGTCCACGCGACCAGCGCGGACCCGACCCGACGGCGCCGGGGGCGCCGGGCGTGCCCGGACGCCGCGCGCGATCAGCAGGGCCGAGACGAGGAAGGTGCCGGCGTCGACCAGCAGCGCGCCGCGCAGCGACAGCAGCGCCACCAGGCTCCCGCCGACGGCGAATCCGAGCACCTGCACGACCTGGGCGCAGATGTTGTCCACGCCGTTGGCCACCGCGTACCGGTCGCCGTCGAGCACGTCGGGCAGCAACGCCGCGCGCGCGGCCACGAACGGCGGCCGCATCAGGTTGACCACGAACAGCATCGCCACCAGGGCCGGCGCGGGGACGACCGGCAGCGCCGCCACCGGCACGAGAACCGCGCGGGCAAGGTCGCACACGATCAGGACACGGCGGCGGGGATACCGGTCGGCCAGGCCGGACAGCAGCGGTCCGCCGACGAGCCAGGCCAGATAGGAGCTGGCGTACGCGGCGGCGGCGAGCGCCGCCGATCCGGTCCCGTGGTAGACGAGGTACGCCACGGTGACGGCCGTGAGCTGGTCGCCCGCCAGGGACAGCAGGTACGCGCCGAAGAGGTGGCGGTACTCGCGTACCGCGAACACCTCGGCGTACGTCGCGGCGCGCTCACTCACGTCGTCCCCGTTCCCCGTGCCTGCCGTCAGGTGGCCCGGTGCCGACCGTAGCGGCGGCGCGGGGAAAGAGGGCGAAAGCGGGTGTTCGGGACTGTTCGGATCTGTTCGGGGCAGCGGGGCGTCAGGCCCGGCGACGCCAGGGCAGCCACCAAGCCCGGCGGGATCGGCGGGCCGGGGCGGCGACGGGGGCCGGCTCGGTGGCGGTGGCGGTCACGTTCCGACGGGCGCGTTCGGCACGCCAGCGGGCGACCACCTCGTCGGCGTTCACCGGCCGGATCGCGACCCGGGGACCGTCGGGGTTACGCAGCCAGGCCACGATCTGCGCGTTGAGCTGCCCCACGAAGGCCCGCACGGCCTGTTCGGTGGGCAGGTCGCGGACCTCGTCGGGGACCTGCTCGACACGTCGACGCAGTTGCAGCGGGGTGGGCAGCAGCAGGTCACTGGGCAGCTTCTCGCGCTCCAGGAAACTCTTGATCCACCACGACTCGTCGTACGGCGTCCCGCGTCCGGGGATCGGCTTTCCCATCCCGGGCAGGTTGTCGAACTCGCCGCGTTGCGCGGCGCCCCGGATCTGCGCCTCCACGGCCGCGTCCCACGCTTCGGTCACCCTGCGGCACCTCCCCCGGCCACCGTAACGCGCCGCCTCCGACCGGCGACACACGCTGCAACAGGTCAGCGCGGTCGGGCCGGTGACCATTCCCGCGCGGCAGGCCACCGCCTCGCAGGTGGCTCTGGGTCACCGGTCGCCGTCCGGCCTACCGTCGGCCGGGGGACGGTGAACGGGGGCGACGTCATGGTCGATGCGGGTGCGCTGCTGGGTATCGCGCTGGTGGCGTTGGGTCTGGTGCTCACGCCCGGCCCGAACATGGTCTATCTGGTCTCCCGGTCGGTGGCGCAGGGCCGCCGGGCCGGCCTGATCTCGCTGCTCGGGGTGGCCGCCGGTTTCGGCGTCTACCTGGCCACGGCGGTCGCCGGCCTGGCCGCCGTGTTCGTCCTGGTACCGGCGCTGTACACGGTGGTGAAACTGGCCGGCGCCGGCTACCTGCTGTGGCTGGCGTGGCGCACGGTGCGCCCGGGTGGTGGGTCACCGTTCACGCCCGCGCTGCTGCCACCGGACCGGCCCCGGCGGCTGTTCACCATGGGCCTGGTCACCAACCTGCTCAACCCGAAGATCGCCATCCTGTACGTGTCGCTGCTACCGCAGTTCGTCGAGCCGGCGCGGGGACAGGTGGCGGCGCAGAGCCTGCTGCTCGGCCTGACCCAGATCGCCGTCGCGCTGAGCGTCAACGCGATGATCGTGCTCAGCGCCGGGGCGCTGGCCGGGTTCTTCGCCCGCCGGCCGACGTGGTTGCGCGTCCAGCGGTGGGTGACCGGTACGGCCCTTGCCGCGTTGGCCGTCCGAATCGCCGCCGACCGTTCCCGCGCGGCTGTCGCCGTACCCTGACCCGGTCCTCACCGGCCACGGTGGCGGCGGACCATCCCGGCGGCCAGCGGCGCGGCGTCCAGGTCGCCGGCGGCGAGCCGGGCTGCGAGGGTACGGCGTACCAGCCGGTCGGCCAGCGCGGGCGCGTGCCGGCCGACGGCCATCTCCAGCCGGCCGCGTCGGGTGGTCGCCACGTCCCGGGGCGCGCGTCGGGCGGTGGCGGCGCGCAGGATCGCCGCGACGACACCCTCGACGGGCTCGGGGCGGGACACTCCGCGCAGGGACAGGCCCGCCTCGGCGGTGCTGTCGTGGATCGGTGAGGCGACCATGCTGGGGTAGACGACGCTCACCCCGACGTGGGTGCCCACCTCGTGGCGCAGCGCGTCGGCGTACGCGACGAGAGCCCGTTTGCTGACCCCGTAGGCGGCGGCGAGGGGCAGCGGCAGCACCGCCATCCGGCTGGCCACGAAGATCACCCGTCCGCGCGTGTCGAGCAGGGCTGGCAGCGCGGCGGCGGTGGTGCGCCAGGCGGCCAGCAGGTTGACCTCCAACTGCTGGCGGACCACCTCGTCCGGTGCCAGCTCCGCCGGGGCGGGACCGCCCACCCCGGCGTTGTTGATCAGCAGGTCGAGCCCTCCGAGCCGGGTGACCGCCTGTTGCACGGCGGCGGGGACGGCGGCCGGGTCGGTCAGGTCGCAGCCGAGCACCGGCAGGTCGTCGTCCTCGCGGGCGCGCAGGTCGAGTCCCACCACCCGGGCGCCGCCGGCGCGCAGCGCGACGCCGAGGTGCCGGCCGAAGGTGCCGCTCGCGCCGGTGACGAGGACCCGCCGGCCGGTCAGCGCCGTCACCGGCGTGCTCCGGTCTTCAACTCCCGGGTCAACTCGGCCAGGTACACGTCGAAGTCCACCCGCATCGCCGGGCGGCGCTGGCCCCAGCGGGCCGTCGCCGCTCGCAGCTCGGCCCGGCAGGCGTCCCGCTGTCGCGCGGGGTCGGGCAGGGCGTACCGGCCGGCGAGCTGCGCGGCGACCAGCTTGGCCTGCGCCTCGACCAGCGGGAAGGCGGATCCGGTGGACTGCATGAGCCCGACGAACATCAGGCCGGGGGCCTCGGGGTGGAACACGTGCCGGTACAACGCCAGGGTGTCGGCCCCGCCGCCCAGCAGCTCGGCCGGCAGGAACCCGATCTCCACCCGGTAGCCGGTGCACCACACGATCAGGTCGACCTGGTCGGCGCGGCCGTCGGTGAACTCGACCCGGTCGCCGTCGAGGGCGGCCACACCGGGGCGGGCCTCGACGTCGCCGTGGGCGAGCCGGGACAGCAGGCCGTCCGAGAGCGTCGGATGGTCCTGCAGGAAGCCGTGCGTCGGCGCGGGCAGCCCGTAGCGGGCGGGGTTGCCGACGGCGGCGGCGAGCATGGTCTGGCTGATGCGCTGGCGCAGCCGCCACGGGAGCCGGCGGGCCAGCGCGCCGTTGAGGGTGTCCGAGGGGCGACCCAGCAGGTGCTTGGGCACCACCCAGACGCCCCGGCGCAGCGACAGCAGCGTCCGCTCGGCGGCGTACGAGGCGTCCACCGCGATGTCCATCGCGGAGTTGCCGCCGCCGACGACCAGGACGCGCCGGCCGGCCAACTGCTCGGGGCCGCGGTAGTCGTGGCTGTGGATCTGCTCGACGGTGCTGGTGCCGGGGTACGACGGCTCGGGCAGCCGGGGGACCCGGTTGTGGCCGTTGGCGACGACCACGGCCTCGACGGTGACCTCGACCGGCCCGTCCGGCCCGCTGGCCGTGACCGTCCACGTGCCGTCCGGTCGGCGCACGACCCGCTCGACGGTGTGCCGCAGGCGGATGGCGTCGCGCAACCCGAACCGGTCGGCGTAGTCGGCCAGGTAGCCGGCGACCCGCGTGTGGTCCGGGTAGTCGGGCCAGTCGGCGGGCATCGGGTGGTCGGCGAACTCGGTACGGCCACGGCTGGTGTTCAGGTGCAGCGTGCGGTACGCGGGTGAGTCGGGCGCCCCGTACACCCAGAGGCCGCCGACCTGGTCGGTGGCCTCGAAGCAGACCACGGCGACGGCGGCGTCGCGCAGCGCCTTGACGGTGGCGAGTCCGGCCGCGCCGGCGCCGATCACCGCAACCCTGGGTTCTGCCCGCATCGCCGCTCCCCCGCGTTATCCAACGTCCGATGGATAATCGTCGGGCGGCGACGGCCCGTCAACCCGTCGGCCCGTACAACGCGGTGAGCAAGCGGTGCACGAACGCCCGGAACTCGCGGCGTTCCCGGGCCGCCGGCACGCCCGCGGCCAACGCCACGACGTGTCCGTGCGTGGCCCAGACCAGGCTGCGTACGGTGATGTGCGGGGTCGGCTCGGCCAGCGCGCCGGCCGCCGCGGCGGCGGTCAGCAGCTCCGCCACCAGCCGGTAGAGCGGTTCGGCGTAGCGCTGGTCCAGCTCGGCGTGCCGCTGCGGCTCCAACCAGCGTCGCAGCCACAACGCGGTGGTCTCCGGGTGGTCCTGCAGGAAGTCCACGAACACGTCGACCAGGTCGTGCAACGCCCGCCGCGCCGCGTCCGGGCCCGTGTCGAGGGCCGCGCGGGCGCGCTCGGCGGCCTCGGTGAGGACCTGCCGCTCGACGTCGAACACCCGCGCGAAGCACGCCTCGTAGAGCGCCGCCTTCGTACCCGTGTGGTGGGCGACCGTGGCGACGTCGACCCCGGCGGCGGCCGCGACCTCCCGCAGCCCGACGGCGTCGAAGCCACGCTCGGCGAACAGCGCGGTCGCGGCGGTGAGCACCACCTCGCGGGTGGGTCGGGCCTGCTCGCGCCGAGGTCGACCCGGACGGCGTCGGGGCATGGTCATGGACGCCATTCTGCCCCTAGAATCCAGCAACCGTTGGATTGCGGAGAGGATGCGGCGATGACCGGGCTCGACCGGCGGCCCGCGGCCGCCACCGACGCGACGCTGCCCCGCGGCCCCCTCGCCGGGTTCGCCGCCGGCTCCCTCGCCATGGGCATCTGGGTGACCGTTCCCGGCCTGCTGCTGCTCTACTTCCTCACCGACGTGCTGGCCGTCGGGCCGTGGCTGGCTGGTCTGGCGCTGCTGCTGCCGAAGATCGCCGACGTGCTGTTGCACCCGTGGGTCGGGCACCGCGCCGACGTCGAACAGGCCCGCCGGGGCGACCGACGACGGCTGCTGCTGCTCGGCTGCGCCCTGCCGGTCGCGTTCGCCGCGCTGTTCGCGGTGCCCGGCGGCCTGACCGGCACGCCGGCCGCCGCCTGGGTGGCCGTGTTCTTCGTCGCCGGCAACCTGCTCTTCGCCGCCTACCAGGTCCCCTACCTGGCCACCCCGGCCGACCTGCGCATCGGCTACGACGAGCGCACCCGGCTGATGGCGTTCCGGATGGTCGTGCTGACCCTCGGCATCCTCGCCTCCGGCCTGCTGGCCCCGCTGCTGACCGACGCCGACGCCGCGACCCGGGGCGGCTACCAGCGGATGGGCCTGGTCCTCGCCGCCGGGATGCTGGTGGCCATGCTGGTCGGCGTGGTCGGCATCGCCCGGCTGCGCGGCGTCGCGTCGGGCGGCACGGCGCCGAGCCACGGCGGGTGGCGGGCGCTGCGCACCGCCCTGCGCGACGAGCAGTTCCGCCCGCTGGTCGCCGCCTACCTGGCCATGTCCACCACCACCCACCTGGTCCTGGCCGGGGTGCCCTACTACGCGGAGTACGAGCTGCGCGCCCCCGCCCTGACCACGGTGCTGGTGGCCGCGTTCGTCGCGCCGGCGCTGCTGGTCACCCCCGCCTGGCTGGTGCTGGCCCGCCGGATCGGCAAGCAGCGGGCCCTGCTCGGCGCGCAGGGCGCGTTCGCGGCCGGGTCGCTGGTGCTGGCGGTGGGCAGACCGGCCGGCCTGCCGGTGCTCGTCGGCGCGGTGGCGGTGCTCGGGGTGGCCTTCGCCGGCATGCAACTGTTGCCGTTCGCGATGCTGCCCGACGTGATCCGGGCCGCCGGCACCACGGGCGCCGGCACCTACACCGGGGTGTGGACGGCCACCGAGGCCACCGGCGCGGCCCTGGGCCCCTACGCGTACGCCCTCTGCCTGGCGGCCGGTGGTTTCGTGGCGTCGACCGCCGGTGAGTCACCGGCCCAGCCGGACGCGGCGCTCGCGGCGGTCCGCTACGGCTTCGGCCTGCTGCCGGCGGCGGCGATGCTCGCCGCGCTGCTGCTGCAGCGCCGCTACACCCTGGACGCGACGGCCCGGGCGGCGACCTGAGCGGCCGCACTAGACTTCGCCCTTGATGGACGCCCCGCTCACCCCCACCGAAACCCGCCCGTGCGCCCACTGTGGAGCGCCGGTGGCGCAGCGTGTCGGCGCGGGCCGGCCGTTCCGCTACTGCCGCGACAACGACGGCGCCTGCCAGCGCGCCTCGCGTAACAGCCGGATGCGCCACCGCAACGCCCCCGGCCTGCCCGGGCAGGTGGCCCGCACCTGGGAGGCGGTGGACCGCCTCGACCAGATCGTCGAGACGTTGACCGAGGCGCTGCACGCCGAACTGTCCCCGGTGGGTGTGCAGCGGCAGCTCGCGCAGGCCCGCGCGGAGGCAGCCACCGAGGTCGCGGCCGCGCAGACCGAACGCGACGAGGCCCGCGACGACGCCGAGACCGCGTCGGCCGACGCGGCGCGCGCCCGCGAGCAGGCGCGCACGGCCCGCGCCGAGGCCGACGACGCCACCCGACGCGCCGAGGCCGCCGTACACCGTGCCGACGCGGCCGACGAACGCGCCCAACAGGCCGAGGCCGCCCGGGACCAGGCCCGCCACGACGTCAGCGCCGCCGAGGCGCTGCGCGCCCAGGCCGAACGCGACCGCGACCAGGCCCGCGCCGAGGTCCGTGACCTGCGGGCCGAGCGCGACACCGAACGGCAGCGCGCGGCCGACCTGACCGTCGAGCGGGACGCGGCGCGCGCCGACGCCGAACGGGCCACCCGGGACGCCGCCGACGCGGGCGAGCGGGCCGCGCGGTGGCAGGCCGAGGCGCAGGACGTACGCCGTCAGATCGACCAGGCCCGCGCCGACGCCGCCCGGACCCGGGCCGAGGCCGCGGACGCCGCCCGGGCCCGGGAGCAGGCCGAACGGGCCCGGGACCGCGCCCAGGCCGTCGCCGCCGAGGCCGACGGCGCCCGGCAGGACGCCGCCGAGCTGGCCGCCCGGCTCCGCGCGGAGCTGACCGCCGTGACCGAGCAGCGCGACACGCTCACCGCCGAGCTGACCGCCGCCCGGCAGGCCGCGGCCACCGCCGAGGGTCGACTCACGGCCCTGACGGTACGGCTCGAGGCCGCCGAGGCCGACCGGGACGTGGCCCAGCGGCGGGTGGCGCAGCTCGGTGACCAGGTCAGCGACCTGGCGCTGGCGTTGGCCCGCCTCGGCGCGGCCGCACCCGTCGGGGCGGGCGCTTCCGACCCGGGTGCGACGTCGCCGCAACCTTGACCGCGTTCGGGCGGTTAGGGCGTGTGGCACAGTCCTCGCACGCCTTAACATCCCCGGTGGCAGTCACGACACGCCACCGCCGTGGCGTCCCGGTCGTGGCCGGCTACCCTTGGTTCCGGCCCGCCCGTGGACGCCTCACGCCCTCGGGCGGGAATGGGGCGACGGGAACGCGCCGTTACACCCAGAAGACCAGCACCACGAACGAGGGGAAGTCGATCATGGGCGAGCGTATGCTGCGCGGAAGCCGGCTGGGCGCGGTCAGCTACGAATCCGACCGCAACACGGAGCTCGCGCCGCGTCAGACCCGCGAGTACCTCTGCGCCAAGGGCCACCAGTTCGAGGTGCCGTTCGCCGTCGACGCCGAGGTCCCGACGACCTGGGAGTGCAAGTTCGACGGCAGCGTCGCCCGACTCGTCGACGGCAGCGAGCCGGAGCAGAAGAAGGCCAAGCCGCCGCGTACCCACTGGGACATGCTGCTGGAGCGGCGTTCGATCGCCGAGCTTGAGGACATCCTCGCCGAGCGGCTCCAGGAGGTTCGTACCCGCCGCGGCCGCGCCTGAGCCGCACCCGCACGACACGGCGCCCCCGGGGTTTCCCGGGGGCGCCGTCGTGTGTGTGGGTTCAGTTGCGGCCCGGCTCGACGATCTCACCCTCGATGGCACGGCCACCGTCGACGACCACCGGCTGCTCCGGCTGCGGACGTGGCGGCGGCTGTGGCGCGCCCTGACGCACCCGGACCGTACGCGGCCCGAACAGGTCACCGGCGACCATCGACGACACCCGCCGCTCGGCGGCGCGTTGCACCCCGACGCGGGCCAACCGGCGCACCGGCGGCACCATCAGCAGCAACCCGACCAGGCCGCTGACCAGGCCGGGTATCGCCAGCAGCAGGGCGCCGGCCAACCCGACGAGCCCGTCGGTCACCTGCCGTCCCGGCGGCTGCCCGGCCTGCGCGGCGGTGCGGAACCCCCGCCAGGCGCGCATTCCCTCGCGGCGCAGCAGCACCAGCCCCAGCAGGGACGCGGCGAACACCAGCAGCACCGCCGCGCCGAACCCGACCGCCCTGCCCACGACGACGAACACCGCCAGCTCCAGCACCACCGTCAGCAGCAGGGCCAGCGGCACGAACCTCAGTCCTCGGCGCATCTCACCTCATCGCCATCCCGCGGCACGACACGAACCGCTCATCCAGCATGACACGGCCGCGCTCACGGCCACCGCACCTGACCGGTGGGGGTGCCGTTCAGGCTGCGGCGTACGGCCTGCCGCCGGTCCTGCACACCCCACGCGGTGATCCGCCACAACGCCTCGGCGACGATGCGCGGACTCATCTTGCTGTCGCCGCGTTCCCGTTCGGCGAACGTGATCGGCACCTCCACGATCCGCACCCCCGCCCGGTGCGCCAGCCGCGACAGCTCCACCTGGAACGAGTACCCCTGCGAGGTCACCGACGCCAGGTCGATGGCGTCCAGGGCGCTGGTCCGGTACACCCGGTAACCGCCGGTGGCGTCCGAGACGGGCATGCCCAGCGCGAGACGCGCGTACAGGTTGCCGCCGCGCGACAGCAGCAGCCGCCGCAGCGGCCAGTTCACCACCCGCGCCCCGCTGGTCCACCGCGACCCGATCACCACATCGGCGTCCCGGGCGGCCTCCAGCAGCGCCGGCAGGTCCTCCGGGGCGTGGGAGCCGTCGGCGTCCATCTCCACCACCGCGTGGTAGCCGCGCTCGCGCGCCCACCCGAACCCGGCCAGGTACGCGGCGCCGAGCCCCTCCTTGCCCCGGCGGTGCAACACCTGCACGTGCGGGTCGCCGTCGGCGAGGGCGTCGGCGATCGCGCCGGTGCCGTCGGGGCTGTTGTCGTCGGCGATGAGGATGCTCACGGTGGGGGCGGCCCGGCGGACCCGCCCCACGATCGCCGCCACGTTGTCGGCCTCGTTGTAGGTGGGGATGACCACGAGGACCCGACCCACGCCGGGCACCTCGTCGGGACGCCGGATCGTATCGGTCGCCTGGACCACGGTTCCTCCGCTCCCGCCGGCGTACCGGCTGCTGCTATCCGGGCACGACCCGCTGGCGGCGCCGCAGCACACCCGCGCCGACCAGGGCGGCCACCGCCAGAGCGGCCAGGGCCAGTTCCGGCCACCAGCCGAGGCGGGTGGCGAGGGTGAGCCCGCTGTCGAGCCGTAGCTGCCGCACCACGACCTCCCGGGTGTTGAACCCGGTGGCATCGCTTACCCGCCCGTCGGGGGCGACGAACCCGGACACGCCGACCGTGGAGGCCATCAACGCCGGGCGGCCGTGCTCGACGGCCCGCAGCCGCACCATGGCCAGCTGTTGGCGGGCCTCCGCCTCGTTGAAGGTGGCGTTGTTGGTCTGCACCACCAGCAGTTGCGCGCCGCCGGTGACCGTGTCGCGGACCACCTCGTCGTAGGCGACCTCGAAGCAGATCACGTCGCCGAGGGTCGCCGGTCCGGCGCGTACCACGCCCGGGGTGCTGCCGGGTACGAAGTCGGTGCGGATCAGGTCGACCTTGTCACTGACCATGCGCGCGATGTCCCGCAACGGCACGTACTCGGCGAACGGCACAGGATGCCGTTTGGTGTAGAGCTGCGCCATGTCGGCCCCGGTGCCGGGTCGCCACAGGATGCCCGCGTTGCGGACCTGTCCGGCGCCGGGCCCGAGCAGCACCGCGCCGACCAGGATGGGCGCGCGGATCGCGTCGGCGGCCTGGGCGATGCGGGCCCCGGCGGTGGGGTTGCGCAGCGGGTCGATGTCGCTGGAGTTCTCCGGCCACACCACCAGGTCGGGCCGTTGCGCGGTGCCGGCGACGACCCGGGCGGCCAGCTCGATGGTGGCGTCGACGTGGTTGTTGAGCACGGCCTGGCGCTGGGCGTTGAAGTCCAGCCCGAGGCGCGGCACGTTGCCCTGCACGATGGCGACGGTCACCGTCTTGCCGCCGCCCTCGGCGGCGACGGGCACCAGCAGGCTCACCGCGCCCACCGCCACGGCGACGGCGGCGGGTACGACCGCCGCCAGCCACCACTCGGGCCGGGCGTCGCGGCGGGCCGCCCAACCCCGCCAGACGGCGGCGGCGAGGAGGCCACCGGCGAGGGCCACGGCGAAGGTGACCAGTGGCGCTCCGCCGAGGGCGGCCAGGCGCAGCAGCGGAGAGTCGTCCTGGCTGAACGCGAGGCGACCCCACGGGAAACCGCCGAACGGGGTACGGTCGCGCACCGCCTCCTGCCCCACCCACAGCAGCCCGGTCAGCGCCGGCCACTGCCAGGGGCCCCGGTCGGCCAGGGGGGACACCCAGGCGGTGGCGGCGCCGAGCAGCGCCAGGTAGCCGGCCTGCAGCAGCGACAGCAGCACCCACGGCAGGTAGCCGGTGTGCAGGTTCGTCCAGGCCAGCATCGGCGCGAACAGCGCCACCCCGGTGAGGAAACCCAGGCCGGCGCCGGCGCGCAACCGCCGTCGGTGGGCGGCGGCGGCCAGCAGGGCCACCCCGACGGGCGCGAGCGGCCACACCCCGTACGGCGGGAACGCCAGCAGCAGGGCCAGCCCGGCGACCACGGCCATCGGCGTGGCCACGCGCAGCGGCAGCGGTCGACCCGCGGCGACCGGCGCACTGGTCACCGTGGGGACGTGACTCTCGTCCCGGTCCAGCGTCGTCACCGCTGCTTCACCTCGATCACCCGCCGAAGGCTACCCGGCCGCCATCCGCGCCCCGCCCCAGCTCCGCGATCTTGCAGTTTCCGCTGCGACAGAAGGGGCGTTGCCGGCCAACTCGACCACAGAAACCGCAAGATCGGCGAGGTGTTGGGGGCGACGTTGGGGGCGCATGAAATCGGGGCGCGGCTTGCGCCGCGCCCCGATGCTCCCAGGCCCTTCCCGGCCGGTGGGGCGAGGATGGGGCACGCCGACCTTCGGACCGACCAGGCGGTTGACTGGCTGCCCCCGCCGGGCCGTTGTCTACTGGCCGTGCACCTCACCCTGCCCGTACACCGGTAACCGCGGCCGGTTCGCGCCGCCCCGCCGACCCCCGCCCGCTGGACCTGGCCGCCGCGACGATGACGCTGAAAACATGTCGCTCGGCCAGCGGACGAAGGGACGAAGCGAACAACAGCCGCTTCCCGTGGTAGGACTCAAAGACGGTACGTGCTGCACCCCGCCTCCTGTCAACCCACCCCGGCCTGTCGTGTGTTGCGCCACGGCGTGTCGGATCGGTGTGTCTCACTGCGGGCACAGATGGTGGCGCAACAGCGCCTGCGCCGCCGTCCGGTGCTCCTCGGCGAGCAGCCCACCGGCGGCCAGCACGTAGTCGACGTCCACCACCGCGCGGGCGGCGCGCGGCACCGCCCACCCACCCGCGTGGTCGGCCAAAACCGACGCCAGCACCCGCCCCGACGCGTCGGCCGGCGCGTGCCGCAGCACCCCGCCGGAGCCCACCAGCAGCCGCACGTCCCGCAGGTCCCGCCCGGCCCGCTCGCCGGTGGCGACACCACGGGCGTGCCGACGCAGGGCCACCGTCGCCGCCAGGGTGGCGATCCGCGCGTCCACGGCCCGCTCGGCGTCGTCGGCGGCCAGGAACGCCGGGTCGGCCGCCCGCCGGTCGGCGGCGACAGTGAGGTCGTCGGCGTCGGTGAGCAGTCGCTCCTCGACGGCGGCGCGCACCACGCCCGGGGCGCTCCACCGCATGCCGAGATCGCCCTCGACGGTGCGGGCACGCCACAGGCTGCCGGCGACCTCCCGGCCCGGGCCGGTGGCCCGCTCGTCGGGGGTGAGCACCGAGTACACGTCGGTGGTGGCCCCACCCACGTCGACGACGGCCAGGTCGCCGCCGATGGTGTCGGCCAGCACCTCCACCCCGGTCAGGACCGCGTCGGGCGTGGCCGCCCGCACCAGCCGCGCGAAACGGGTGCCCCGGGACAGTCGTTTACCACCGATGACGTGTCGCAGGAACACCGCCCGGATCGCCGCCCGCGCCGACGCCGGCGTGAGGACCCCGATGCGCGGCAGCACGTTGTCCGCGCCGCTCACCGGCACCCCGGCATCCCCCAACAGCGCGGTCAGCTCGGCGCGGACATCGGCGTTGCCGGCCAGGACGACAGGCGTGCGCCAGCGGGCGCGAGCCAGCCGGGTCGCGTTGTGGCGGATCGTGTCGGCGTCGCCGCCGTCGGTGCCACCCACCAGCAGCACCACGTCCGGCCGGGCCGCCCGCAGCGCGGCCAGGGCCGCCGCGTCGAGCCGCCCGGCGGCGGTGTGCACCACGTGCGCGCCGGCCGACAACCCGACCCGCCGGCCCGCCTGCGCGGTGACGAGGGCCTCGTAGCCGATGACGGCCAACCGCAGCCCACCGCCGGCGGACGAGCAGACGTACCACGGCACGTCGCGCAGCCCGAGCCCGGCGGTGGCCGCCGTGACCGCGGCGTCCAGGCCGCGCAGCACGTCGCTGCCCACCGTGGTGGGCGCGGCCGCCGCGCCGACGAGGACACCGGCGGCCAGGTCCACCACGGCCGCCTTGGTGTACGTCGAGCCGACGTCCGCGCAGACCGCGAGGGTCATGGGTTTGCGGGTACGACCACGGTGCCGGTCGCGGTCACCGCGACGATCGGCGGGTCGAGGACCTCGGCGGCGGACTCGGAGCGGTCCGGGCGGCCCCGGCACACCACCACGCAGCTCAACTCCAGGGTGCGGCTGCGGGAACCCACCCGCGACACCTGCGCCGTCACCTCGACCACGTCACCGGCCCGGATGGGCGCGGTGAACCGCACGTCGGAGTACCCGGCGAACAGGCCCTCGTCGCCGTCGGTGCGGATGCACACCTCCGTGGCGACGTCACCGAACAGCCCCAGGGCGTACGCCCCGTCGACGAGGTTGCCGGCGTAGTGGGCGTGCGCGTACGGCACGTACCGCCGGTGCGTCACCGTCAACCCGAGTCGCGCGTCGTCGGTCATGCGTTCGCCTTCCGTTGCGTGATCAGGGCGTGCACCAGGTAGCTGGCCACCTCGCCGGGCGTGGTGCCCCGGCCGAAGATCCGGTCGACGCCCAACTCGTCGGTCATCGTCTCGTCGAAGCGGGGACCGCCGACGATCAGCAGCGGTCGCTTGCCCGCCGGCATGGCCTCCCGGAACGCCGCCGACATCTCCCGCGTGTTGTGCAGGTGCGCGTCGCGTTGCGTGACGACCTGCGACACGAGCACCGCGTCGGCCTTCTCCGCCCGCGCGGCCTCCACCAACTCCGGGACGCTGACCTGCGCGCCCAGGTTGGTGACCTTCAGCTCCCGGTAGTACTCCAGGCCCTTCTCCCCCGCGATGCCCTTGACGTTGAGGATCGCGTCGATGCCCACGGTGTGCGCGTCGGTGCCGATGCACGCGCCCACCACGGACAGCTTGCGCCGCAGCCGCTGCTTGATCACCGTGTTGACGTCCTTGGCCGACAGCAGCGCGAAGTCCCGCTCCACGACCTGCACGGCGGCCAGGTCGACGAGGTGGTTGACCCGCCCGTACACGACGAAGAACGTGAACCCGTCCCCCATCGGTTTGGCGTGCACCACCATCGCCGGGTCGATGCCCATCTTGTTGGCCAACTGCACCGCCGCGCCCTCGGCCCGCTTGTCGTGCGGCACGGGCAGGGTGAACGACACCTGCACCATCCCGTCGCCCGTGGTGTCCCCGTAGGGCCGAACGATCGCCTTACTCACGACCCGCCTCCAGGATCTGCGTGGCCGGGTTGTAGTAGTCGCCCTCGTGCGCGGCGACCCCGTCGAGGCCCTTACCCCGGTCCGCGGGCCGCTTCATGATCCCGAAGGTGCCCTCGGCGATCGCGGTGAGCAGCGTCTGCTCCCCGATGCGCTCCAGCAGGTCCAGGGCCTCACCGAGCACCTGGTTGGCACGACGACGGATGAACCCGCCCGCCGCCGGAACGAAGTCCTCGTGCAGCCCGCCGGCCGCGCCGAGGACGTACCGCACGTTCTGCAGGGCGATGTCCCGATCGGACAGCCACGGCGTCACCACCGCTTCGGTCATCATCCCCACCAGCAGGATGCCCTGACCGGTCAGCGCGCCGGCCAGGTTGAAGAACCCGTCGAGCAGGTTGCCCCGGAACACGTCGCCGGTCATGTGCTTCGTCGGCGGCATCCACTTCAGCGGCGCGTCGGGGAACAACTCCCGCGCCAGCAGGGCATGCGCCAACTCCAGACGGAACGACTCCGGCACCTCCGGGTTGATCTCGAACGCGTGCCCCAGGCCCAACTGCCAGTCCGCCAGCCCCGCCTCGTGGGCGAAGAACTCGTTGAGCAACTGCGACACCGTCACCGTGTGCGCCTCGTCGACGGCGTCGGCGGTGGTCAGGTAGTTGTCCTCACCGGTGTTGATGATGATCCCCGCGCGAGCGTGGACCTGCCGGGAGAACCGCTGGTCGACGAACGTGCGCACCGGGTTGATGTCGCGGAACAGGATCCCGTACATCGAGTCGTTGAGCATCATGTCGAGGCGTTCCAGGCCGGCCAGGGTCGCCATCTCCGGCATGCACAGCCCCGACGCGTAGTTCGTCAGCCGCACGTACCGGCCCAACTCCTTCGACGACGCGTCCAACGCCGCCCGCATCAGCCGGAAGTTCTCCTGCGTGGCGTACGTGCCGGCGAACCCCTCCCGCGTCGCGCCCTCGGGCACGTAGTCGAGCAACGATTGACCCGTCGACCGGATCACCGCGATGACGTCCGCGCCCGCCCGCGCCGCCGCCTGCGCCTGCGGGATGTCCTCGTAGATGTCCCCGGTCGCCACGATCAGGTAGATCCACGGCCGTTGCGCCGGGTCACCGTGCCGCTTGACGAGGCGTTCCCGCTCGGCGCGCCGCCGATCGATCCGCCGGATGCCCGCGCCGACCGCCCTGCGGGCCGCCGACCGGGCCGCCGTGGCCGCCCGACCCGACGGCACGCCGAACCGCACCGACCCGGCGGCGGCCTTCTGGGCCAGCAACGTCACGTCGGCGCTGCCCTCGCGCACCAGCGCGTCGAACACCGGCGCCGCCACCCCGTGCCCCAGGCCGACGTCCGCGACGACCGCGTCGACGAGCCGGTTCACCCACGGAATGCCGTCCGGGTCGGCGCCCGTCACCCCGGCGAGGCGCAGCACCGCCCGCTCCACCGACACCGTCGTGTGGCTGCGCGCCAGGTCGACCACCGGCTGCCCGGCCCGCCGCGCCAACTCCCGCGCCCGCGCCACCAACACCGGATCAAGATCAAGCTTCCCGGTCACACCACACCGCTCATCTGCTCGCTCACGACGACCCTTCCTCATAGATGACCTCGCCGCGCAGCACCAGCCGCCGGCACACCGGCAGCGGCGTCGGGTCGTCCGGACCGCGCAGGTCCGGATCCTCGGCCAGCAGCACCGGCAGGCCCCGCTCGACACCGGCCGGCGTCGACCACACCGCGAACGTCGCCGGGGCGCCCAACGCCAGCACACCCTCGACGTCCAGGTGCACCGCCCGCCACCCACCGCGCGTGTGCGCCGCGAACGCCGCCCGCACACTCATCCGCTGCGCCGGGTTGTGATGCGCCGCCGCCGCCCGCACCGACCCCCACGGGTCCAACGGCGTCACCGGCGAGTCCGACCCGAACGCCAACGCCACACCCACCGAGTGCATGGCGCCCATCGGATTCGACTCCAACGACCGGGCCAGGCCCAGGCGCGCCTCGTACATCCGGCCCGCACCACCCCACAGCCGGTCGAACGCCGGCTGCACGCTCGCCACGATCCCGTACTCCACGAACCGCGCGATCATCCGCCGGCTCATGATCTCGGCGTGCTCGATGCGGTGCCGGGCCGCCCGCAGCCGCTCCACGCCCAGCGTCGTCGCCGCCGCCGCGAACCCGTCCAGCACCGTGCCGATCGCCGCGTCACCGATCGCGTGGAACCCGCCCTGTAGACCGTGCGCCGCGCAGTCCACCAGGTGATCACGCACCTGCTCGACCGTCAGGTAGCCGTGCCCACACCCGTCGCCGTCGCCGTACGGCTGCGACACGTGCGCCGTACGCGACCCCAACGCCCCGTCGGCGAACAGATCCCCACCGGCGCCCACCGCGCCCAACTCCCGCGCCCGCGCCGCGCCACCCAACTCACCCCAGTACCCGTACACCTCCGGCACCCCCGCGCCCGAGATGCCCAGCAGCCCCGTGAAGTCCTCCTCGTCGGAGATCTCCGGACCGCCGCACTCGTGCACCGCGGCGATACCCAGCGACGCCGCGTGCCCGAGCGCCACCCGCTGCGCCGCCACCCGCTGCGCCCGCGTCACCGACCCCTGCGCCGCCGCCCGCACCACGTGGTGCGCGTCGCGACGCAGCCAACCCGACGGGTCGTAACCGGCCGCGTCCACCACCTGCGGGCACGCCGCCAGCAACGCCGACGACACCAACGCCGAATGGATCGACGCCTGCGACAGGTACACCCGCCGGCCGCCGGCGGCCCGGTCCAACGCCGCCGCGTCCGGCAACGTCGCGTCCGACCAACCCGACTCGTCCCAGCCGTGCCCCAGCACCACCGCGTCCCCCGGCAGACCCGCCGCGAAGGCCGCCACCGCGTCCAGCAACTGCCCCGCCGAGCGCACGCCAGACAACTCCAGCCCGGACAACGCCAACCCGGTGTCCGTGGCGTGCACGTGCGCGTCCACGAACGCCGGCGTCACCAGCGCCCCACCCAGGTCCACCACCTTCTCGGCCGGCGGAGCGTCACCGTCCGTGCCCAACCAGGTGATCCGCCCACCGGACACCAGCAGCGCGGTCGCGCTCGGATCCGCCGGACAGTGCAACACGCCGCCGCGGTACAACGTCGAGGGGTTCGTCATGACCTCAGTCTGCCGCGATCCGCGCCGCGAAAAGCTGGCGCACCCCCGGCTCGGCACGCAGCAATCCCAACGCCAACTCCGCGTGCCCCGGCACGTACCCGTTGCCCACCAGCATCGTCACGTCCGCCGCCAGCCCCTCCGCGCCCAACGCCGCCGCCGAGAAGCTCGTCGCCATCGAGAAGAAGATCACCGTGCCGCCGTCCGCGGTCGCCAGGACCGCCCCGTGCTCACAACCCGGCACGTCCACGCAGACCACCGTCACATCCGCCGGCGTACCCAACGCCGTGGTCACCGCCGTGGACAGGCCCACCGGATCCCGCGCGTCGGCCACCGCCACCACCGACGCCAGCCCGGCCGCCGTCAGCGCGTCACGCTCCGCCACCACCGGAACCACCCCGACGGTACGGGCGGCACCCGCGCGCCGCGCCGCGGCCAGGGACAGCGACCCGCTCTTGCCCGCCCCACCGATCACGGCCACGCTCACCGGCGTCGGATCGCCGGCACGCCGCCGGTCCTCGACGTGACGCGACACCACCCGCGCCGTCAGCGCCGGCGCCCCACACACGTCCAGCACGGCGAGGGACAACTGCGGATCCTCGTCCTCGGGCAGCACCGCCGCGATCGACCGGGCGAACAGGATCGCCCACCCGTCACACGGCACCTGCTCGCTGCGACCGTCCCAGCGGGCCAACCCGTCGGTGATCACCAGCGGCGTCAGCGTCAACGACACCAGCGAGGCGACCCGCTCGCCGGCCTTGAGTCCCAGCGGGGAACGCCGACCGGCCTCCTCGACGACGCCGATCAACATCCCACCCGAGCCGGTCACCGGGTTCTGCATCTTGCCCCGCGTGGAGATGATCTCCAGCACCTCGGCGCGTACCGCGTCACCGTTCCCGCCGTGCTTCTCCGACAACTGGCGGAAGCTCGCCGCGTCCAGGTTCAGACGCCGCACCCGGATCCGCACCTCGTTCGGCGCGATCTCCCTCGACGCGTCCAGGCGCCACGCCGCCTGCGGCAGCACCCCCGCCGGTTGCACGACGCGGTGCAGTCCCACCGGTGACGTCACGCCAACCTCCCCTGCGCAGCCGCTCGAAGCCCCGGCCAGGGCTCGCGTAACGGGAAAACTTACGGCAGACTAATTTCTTTGCCGAATATTTTCCAGTAGCCTTCGAGCTTCGATGATCCACCGCACCACCGAGGAGGGGCCGTGACCCAGACCATCCCCCAACCCCGTCACGCCCCGGTCGCCACACCGACCGCCGGGCAGCCGTACGAATACCACCGCCGCCCCCTGGTCGAACCCGACTGGACCCGCCTCCCCGGCTGGCGACACGTCACCCGCGACCAGTGGGAAAGCGCCCAGTGGCAACGCGTCAACTGCGTCAAGAACATCAAGCAGCTGCGCGCCGTCCTCGGCGACACCGTCGACGAGACCTTCTACGCCGACCTCGAGGCCGACCAGAAGGCACTGGCCACCATGTCCATGCTGGTGCCCCCACAGATGATCAACACGATGGTGCCGTTCGAGGCGATGAGCACCGAAGCGCTGCTCGCCGACCCGATCCGCCGCTACATGATCCCGGTCGCCTCGGACCGACGCACCGACTGGCCCTCACACCCCTACGCCAGCCGCGACAGCCTCCACGAGCACGACATGTGGGTCGCCGAAGGCCTCACCCACCGCTACCCCACCAAGGTCCTCGCCGAACTGCTCTCCACCTGCCCGCAGTACTGCGGGCACTGCACCCGCATGGACCTCGTCGGCAACTCCACCCCTGCCGTCGAGAAACTCAAACTCACCCTCAAGCCCGTCGACCGCTACGACGCCCACATCGCCTACCTCAAGAACCACCCCGGCGTACGCGACGTCGTCGTCTCCGGCGGCGACGTCGCCAACGTCCCCTGGCGCAACCTCGAGTCGTACCTCATGCGGCTGCTCGACATCGAAACCGTCCGCGACATCCGGCTCGCCACCAAGGCCCTCATGGGCCTCCCCCAACACTGGCTCCAGCCCGACGTCGTCGAAGGCCTCGAACGGGTCGCCCGCACCGCCGCCCGACGCGGCGTCAACCTCGCCATCCACACCCACGTCAACCACGCCCAGTCGCTGACCCCACTGGTCGCCAAGGCCGCCCAGACCGCGCTCGACGTCGGCGTACGCGACGTCCGCAACCAGGGTGTCCTCATGCGCGGCGTCAACGCCACGAACGCCGACCTGCTCGACCTCTGCTTCGCCCTCCAGGGCGAAGCGGGCATCCTGCCGTACTACTTCTACATGTGCGACATGATCCCCAACGCCGAGCACTGGCGGGTCCCCGTCTGGCACGCCCAGCAGCTCCAGCACGACATCATGGGCTACCTGCCCGGCTACGCCACCCCGCGGATCGTCTGCGACGTCCCCTTCGTCGGCAAGCGCTGGGTCCACATGCTCACTGACTACGACCGTGAGCGCGGCATCTCCTACTGGACCAAGAACTACCGCACCTCCATCGAGTCCGCCGACCTGGAGGCGCTCAACAAGCGCTACGCCTACTACGACCCGATCGACACCCTGCCCGAGGGCGGCCAGCAGTGGTGGAGCGACCACCGCGACGACTGACCCGCACCAACGACGACAGCCCCCGGGTGTCCTCACGCCGGGGGCTGTCGCACACCGTCCACTGATCAGGCGCGGAGACCAGCGAGAACCAGGTCCGCGACCCTACCGATCACCCGGGCGCTCGTCGCCTCCGGCAACCTCCGAAGCGACGCGATGGCCAGCAGCCCGGCGCGGACGTCGTCCACGCCGACGCCGTCCCGCAGCACGCCCGCCGCCCGCGCCCGGGACACCAGCACGGTCAACGCCCGCGCGTGCTCCCGGCGCTCCTCCTCGAACGCCGCACCGAACCCACCCGGCCCCAACAGCGCCTCGTTGAGCGCCCGGTCATGGATCTGCCGCTCAGCGAACCCGCGCACCGTAGCGGACAACGCCCGCCACGGGTCAGGATCGTCCAGCGCGCGACGCATCTGCACACCGCAGTCGTCGATGCGCTCGACGAGGACCGTGGTGACCAGATCCGTACGCGTCGGAAAATGCCGGTACAGGGTCGCCACACCGACCCCCGCCCGCCGCGCCACCTCCCGCATGGGCACCTCGAGCCCAGCCGCCGCGAACGCCTCCCGTGCCGCCACCACCACCCGGTCACGGTTGGACCGGGCATCGGCACGCCGCATCTGAGACATCTCCGACCGGCCCCCTTCTCACTTCACCCCACAGCGGAACGGCTGCTCCGTTTCCGGCCTACGGTACGACCACGACCACGACCCACGCCACCAGGCAGAGGAGCCACTGATGTTCGCCGTGCAGTACGACCGATTCGGCGGTCCCGAGGTACTCCACCTCGCCACCACCGACGCGCCACGACCACGGGCCGGCCAGATCCGCATCCGCGTCCACGCCGCCGGAGTCTCCCCCGTCGACGTCGGCCTCCGCTCCGGCCGCACCCCGATGAGCGCCCAACTACCGCTACCGCACATCCCCGGCGTCGACGCGGCCGGCATCGTCGACGAGATCGGCCAGGACGTCGACGGCGTGACCATCGGCGACCACGTCTTCGGCAGCGTCGAGCTGACCACGCTCGGCGGCGCGAGCGCACAGTTCGCCGTCCTGCAGCTCTGGGTGCACAAACCCACCACCATGCCGTGGGCCCAGGCCGGCGCGGCGGGCACCAGCATCGAAACCGCCACCCGAGCCCTCGACCTGCTGAACCTACGGCCCGGAATGACGCTCCTCGTCGACGGCGCCGCCGGAGGCGTCGGCAGCATCGCCGTCCAACTCGCCGCCGCCCGCGGCATCCACGTCATCGGCACCGCCCGCGCCGCCAACCACGACCTCCTCAGCGAACTCGGAGTCGCACCCGTCACTTACGGCCCCGACCTCCCGCACCGCCTCACCGCCCTGGGCGTGACACGCATCGACCGCGCTCTCGACGTCGCCGGCGCCGGCTCCCTGACCGAACTGCTGCACCTCACCGGTGACCCGACAGCCGTCGTCACCCTTGCCGACCTCACCGCCCCCACACACGGCGTCCGCCTCTCCAGGGGGCAACTGTCCGGCGAACCCGACGGCCGCCACGGCCTGCCCGACGCCGCCGAACTCTTCACCCAGGGCCGGTTCACCGTGCCGATCGAAGACGCCTTCCCTCTCGAGAAAGCGGCCGACGCACACCAGACGGCCGAGCACCGACCCCGCCGCGGCAAGATCGTCCTGACCGTCGACGACGCCCCGGAACGCTGACCTGCCACCGCCGCCTGCCGCACCCCGCCTCAGGCGCCGGCCAGCACCTCCGACAACGGCGCCGGCGTCAACCCACGCTCGCGTAACCCGGCCAGGATGTGCGGCAACGCCTCATCCGTCATCGCCGCGTTCGCCTCGGTCACATGCATGATCACCACCGAGCCGGGACGGACGTGGTCCAGCACGGCCCGCACCAGCGGCCTCCACGCCTTCGCGAACGGATCGCCGCTCACCACGTCCCCGTCCACCACCGTCACGCCCAACGGCGCGAGGGCGTCCAACGCCGCCGCGTCGTGGCACAGGCCCGGGAAGCGGAAGTACCGCGTCTGCCGTCCCCCGTACGGCGCGATCACCTCGAACGTCTTCGCCACGTCGGCGGCCAGCTCGTCGACCGGCAGCCGGGGCAGGTCGTAACAGTCCGCCGTGAACGCCGCGTGCCCGTAGGTGTGGTTCGCCACCTCGAAGCGCGGATTGCCGGCGATCCGCCGGGTCACCTCCGGGTACCGCTGCACCCACTTGCCGGTCAGGAAGAACGTCGCCGGCACCTGCTCCCGCTCCAGCAGCTCGAGGATCCGCAGATTCGCGTACGACCGCACCTTGCCACCGCGCAGATTGGCCAGCATCCCGTCGGTCATGTCCGCGTCGAACGTCAGCGCGACCCGGGTGCCAACCCGCGGCCCATGGTCGACCACCGGCGCCCTGGTCCCCACCCTCGACGCCCCCGGGACGCTCGCCACGCCCGGCGTCGGAGTAGCTGTCGATGCGGCGCTGCTGGCCAAGGGCGCGGCCGCCGACACCGAGGGCGCGGCGGAGGATCCAACGAACGTCGGCCGCTCCGGCGGCGGCACCCGAGAAGCCGCGCACCCGCCCACGCCAAGCGAAACCACCACAACCAGCACCCCACACCGGAACGAGCGCAGCCGTGGTCCCATCACGCGCCGCATCATCGCAGAAGCGGATACGTCTCACCGCCCCCCGCCCCGCCCCCCGCCCCGCCCCGCCCACCTCACGCCGATCTTGCACTTTCGGTCGCCGAAATAAGCGAGATGACCCCTTACGCCACCACAGAAAGTGCAAGATCGCCGCAAGCGGGAGCCCCGGGCCTCCTAGCAGGCATGGGCGTGGAGGGGGTTACGGGGTTGGGGTGCGGGGGGCGTACATGATGACGGCTACGCCTAGTAGGCACAGGGCTGCGCCGGTCAGGTCCCAGCGGTCTGGACGGAATCCGTCGACCACCATCGCCCAGCCCAGCGAGCCGGCCACGAACACGCCGCCGTACGCGGCCAGGATGCGGCCGAAGTTCGCGTCCGGCTGGAACGTGGCCGCGAAGCCGTAGCAGCCGAGGGCGACGACACCGGCGGCGATCCACCACAGACCGCGCTGCTCACGCCAACCCTGCCAGACGAGCCAGGCACCGCCGATCTCGGTGAGGGCTGCCAACGCGAACAACACCAGCGAACGAAGCACGGTCACGCCGCCGACCCTAACGGCTCGCACGCGTGGGGTCCCCGAACAGCATCTGCTCGGGGACCCCACGACCGTTCAGGTCACTTGTTGAAGGCGTCCTTCACGTTGCGACCCGCGTCCTTCACGTTCTGACCGGCCTGCTTGGCGCGCGCGTCACTCTGCTCACTGGCGCCCTCGCCACGCATCCGCTCGTTGTTGGTCATGTCGCCGACCCGCTCCTTCGCGGCGCCGGCCATCTGCTCGGCCTTGTTCTTTGCCTTCTCGGTGAAGCTCATCGCGCCTCCTCGGTCTGGCGGTTGTCGCCGCTCGCTTGCCCGGTCCTCCGGTGCTGAAACCGGTGGTGCCGGTCGGCACGCCCGGTAAGGCATCCTAGGAAGATAGGTTGAGGGAGGGTGGCCCGGACCACGCCGCCACGATGGTTAACTGGCCGAATGGGAGAGCTCCTGCTGATCCGGCACGGCGAGACCACCTGGAGCGCCAGCCTGCGGCACACCTCGTACACCGACCTGGAGCTGACCCCCGACGGCGAGCGACAGGCCCGCACCCTCGCGGCGTTCCTCGCCGGCCGGCGCTTCGCCACCGTCCTGTCCAGTCCCCGCTCCCGGGCGCTGCGCACCGCGCAGCTCGCCGGGCTCACCGTCGACGCCGTCGACGAGGACCTCAGCGAGTGGAACTACGGCGAGTACGAGGGCCGCACCACCGTCGACATCCACGAGGACGACCCGCACTGGAACATCTGGACCGACGGCTGCCCCGGCGGGGAGTCACCCGCCCAGGTGGGCGAGCGTCTCGACCGGGTGCTGGCCCGCGTCACCCCGATGCTCGACCGGGGCACCGTGGCCCTGGTCGGCCACGCGCACAGCCTTCGGGTGCTCGGCGCCCGCTGGATCGGGCTACCGCCGTCCGCCGGCGGACGACTGCGCCTGGACACCGCGACAGTGAGCGCGCTCGGTCACGAGCACGGCCGGCAGGTCATCCTGCGGTGGAACCAGCCGGCTCCTCCGGCGCCCGGGACCGCGACCGACCAGGCGCCCCGGCACTGATCTTCGGCGGACGGTTCTCGTACGGCGTGGACAGCACCACCGTCGTCCGGGTCGTCACGTTCGCCGAGGTGCGGATCTCCTGCAACACCCGCTCCAGGTCCGTCGGGCTGGCCACCCGCACCAACAGCAGGTAGAAGTCCTCCCCCGCCACCGAGTAGCACGAGTCGATCTCGGGTAGGTGGGCGAGCCGCTCCGGCGCGTCGTCCGGCTGCGACGGATCGAACGGCCGGATCGCCACGAACGCGGTCAGCGGCAGGTCCAGCGCCTCGAAGGAGACCCGGGCCGCGTACCCCTTGACGACGCCGCGTTGCTCCAGCCGCCGCACGCGCTGGTGCACGGCGGACACCGACAGTCCCACCCGCTCGGCCAGGTCGGTGTACGACAGGCGGCCGTCAGCGGTCAGGGCGGCGACGATGGCGCGGTCGATCTCCTCCACGGCGAGCAACCTACCGGGAAATCGGCGCGACGGCGACGAGGAACCCCGCCGCGCCGCCCCGGGCCTGGTCAGCTCTTCGCGAGCGCCCGGGAGATCACCAACCGCTGGATCTGGTTGGTGCCCTCCACGATCTGCAGCACCTTCGCCTCGCGCAGGTACCGCTCGACCGGATGGTCGGCCACGTAACCGGCGCCGCCGAGCACCTGCACGGCGTCGGTGGTCACCCGCATGGCCATGTCGGTGGCGAACAGCTTCGCCTTCGCCGCCTCGATCGAGTACGGCCGCCCGGCGTCGCGCAGCCGCGCCGCCGCCAGGGTCAACGCGCGGGCGGCGGAGATCTGGGTGGCCGCGTCGGCGAGCAGGAAGCCGAGGCCCTGGAAGTCGATGATGGACCGGCCGAACTGCTGCCGCTCCCGCGCGTAGCCGACGGCGTAGTCCAGCGCCCCCTGGGCGAGCCCCACCGCGCAGGCCGCGATGCCGAGCCGGCCGGAGTCCAGCGCGGACATCGCGATGGTGAACCCGGCCCCCTCGCCACCGACCAGCCGGTCCGCCGGCACCCGTGCCTCCTCGAAGACGATCTGCGCCACCGGCGAGGAGCGCAGCCCCATGGTCCGCTCCGCCGCCTGCGGCGCGATGCCGGCGGTACCCGCGTCGGCCACCAGGCAGGAGATGCCCTTCGGGCCGGGGCCGCCGGTGCGGCAGAAGACGTTGTAGAAGTCGGCGCTGTGGGCGTGCGTGATCCACGCCTTGGTGCCGGAGACGACGTACGCGTCGCCGTCGCGGACCGCCCGGGTGCTCAGTGCCGCCGCGTCCGAGCCACCCTGCGGCTCGGAGAGGCAGTACGCGCCGAGCAGCTCGCCGCCGAGCATGTCCGGCAGCAGCTTGCGCTGCTCGTCGGTGCCGAACGCGGCCACCGGGTAGCAGCTCAGGGTGTGCACGCTGACCGCCTCGGCGACCGCGAGCCAGCGGCTGGCCAGGATCTCCAGCACCTGGAGGTACACCTCGTACGGCTGCGCCGCGCCGCCGTGCTCCTCGGCGTACGGCAGACCGAGCAGGCCGGCGCGGCCGATCGTGCGCAGCACCTCGCGGGGGAACTCGGCGCGTTCCTCGAAGCCGGCGGCCTTGGGCGCCAGCTCACGGTCGGCCAGCTCGGTAGCGAGGTCCAGCAGGTCGTGGGCCTCGTCGGTGGGGAGGATCCGGTCGATGGTCATAGCGCGATGAGCTCCGTGGGGGTGGTGTTGAGCCGTTGCACGCCGTCCGTCGTGCAGACGACGATGTCCTCGATGCGGGCGCCGTGCCGGCCCGCCAGATAGATGCCGGGTTCGATGGAGAACGCCATGCCGGCCTCCAGGGGCCGGTCGTTCCCGGCCACCAGGTAGGGCTCCTCGTGACCGTCCAGGCCGATGCCGTGCCCGGTGCGGTGCAGGAACGCGTCGCCGTAGCCGGCGTCCGCGATGGGCGCGCGGGCCGCCGCGTCGGCCGCCGCCGCGGTGATGCCGGGCCGGACCGCCGCGACGGCCGCGCGCTGGGCCGCGTCCAGCACGGCGTAGTAGTCCACGAAGTCGGCCGGCGCGGGGCCACCCGCCACGTAGGTGCGGGTGCAGTCCGAGCGGTAGCCCGACGGCATCGTGCCGCCGATGTCGACCACCACCGGCTCGCCGACGCCGATCGGCCGGTCCGAGGTGCCGTGGTGCGGGCTTGCCCCGTTCGGGCCCGCGGCGACGATGACGAAGTCGACGGTGGCGTGTCCGGCGGCGCGGATCGCCGTGGCGATGTCGGCGGCCACCTCGGCCTCGGTGCGGCCTGGGCGCAACCACTCGCCCATGCGCAGGTGCACCTCGTCGATCGCCACGCCGGCCTCGGCGAGCGCCGCCACCTCCGCCGGGGACTTGCGGATCCGCAACTCGCGCAGCACCTCGCCGGCGAGCCGCTGCGCGGCGCCGGGCAGCGCCGCGCGCAGGGCGAGGACCTGCTCGGCCCACATCCGGTCGGCCAGCCCCACCGCCGCCGCCGGGCCGTCGAGGGCGGCGACGACAAGGGGGTACGGGTCTGAGCCGTCGGCGTGGTCGACGATGCGCAGACCGGTCGTCGTCGCCGCCTCGGCCGCCGGACGTTCCAACCGGGGCACGACGAGGGTGGGCTCGCCCGTGGCGGGCAGCACCAGACAGGTCAGGCGCTCCCCCGCGTGGGCGTCGTAGCCGGTGAGATACCGCAGGTCGGAGCCAGGGGTGAGCAGCAGCGCGTCCAGGCCGGCGGCGGCGGTGGCGCGCTGCGCGGCGACCAGCCGGTCCGGCGGGTACAGCTCGTCGATTCCCACCCCGTCAGCTTAACGGTCGTTTGGGCATCGTCAGAAGCCGCGTGGACTCGGCGACGGAAATCCATCGGTGTTGATTGACTCGGACAGTTAACACTCTTTAAGATTTGGCCACCTCGAGGCCCACCCGTTCCTGCTCCCCCATGTCCCGCCCGCGACAACCCTGCGCGGGCGGGTGTCGTCCCCCGCCCACGGGAAGGCCCCCATGTCCTCACCACTGCGCCGCGTCCTCAGCGCCGGCCTGCTCGCCCTGGCCACCGCCGCCACCACCGTCGCCCTGGTGCCCACCGCCGCGCAGGCCGTGGTGCTGCCGAACGGGTTCAAGAGCGTCGGCTACATGCCCTCGTGGGCCGGCAACGTCAACACGATCCAGTACAACAAGCTCACCCACATCAACTACGCCTTCGTGCTGCCCAACAACGACGGCAGCCTG
This sequence comes from Micromonospora sp. CA-246542, assembly GCF_050942905.1. Taxonomy (NCBI): domain Bacteria; kingdom Bacillati; phylum Actinomycetota; class Actinomycetes; order Micromonosporales; family Micromonosporaceae; genus Micromonospora; species Micromonospora sp. CA-246542. The sequence continues at coordinate 3,633,787 of NZ_CP192040.1, forward strand.
CGCGCCGTGGAGAACCCGAGCAAACTCTCCTCGCTCGTCTCCCAGGCGCACGCCAACAACGTCAAGGTCTCCATCGCCGTCGGCGGCTGGAACGACGGCAACGACTCGGCCTTCGAAGCCCTCGCGGGCAACTCGGGCAGCCGGACGGCGTTCGTCAACAACCTGGTCAACTTCGTCAACCAGTACAACCTCGACGGCGTCGACATGGACTGGGAGTACCCCGACCCGGGCGCCTCGGCCAACAACTACACCCAGCTCATGACCCAGCTCGGCAGCGCCATGCACAGCCGGGGCAAGCTGCTCACCGCGGCCGTCGTCTCCGAGGGCTACTACCTCGACGGCGTGCCGACGGCCGTGTTCAGCCAGGTCGACTGGCTCAACATCATGGCGTACGACGGCGGTAGCCCGCACTCCAACTACGACTGGTCGATCAACAGCATCAACCTGTGGAAGTCCCGTGGACTGCCGGCCAGCAAGGCCGTCCTCGGCATCCCCTTCTACAGCCGCCCCGGCTACTACACGTACTCGGCGCTCGTCGCCCTGGACCCGGCCAACGCCAACCGGGACTGCACCACGGCCGGCGGCGCGCAGCAGTGCTACAACGGCATCCCGACCGTCAAGCGCAAGACGCAGTGGGCCCTCGCCAACGCCGGCGGCGTGATGAACTGGGAGCTGTCGCAGGACACCACCGGCTCCACCTCGCTGGTGAGCGCCATGTACGACACCATCATGGGCGGCACCACCCCGCCGCCGTCGGGTCGTACCGGCCGGATCACCGGGCTCGGCGGCAAGTGCGTCGACGTGGCGGCCGCGAGCACCGCCAACGGCGCCGCCGTCCAGATCTACACCTGCAACGGCACCACCGCGCAGACCTGGACCGTCGCCACCGACGGCACGCTGCGCGCCCTCGGCAAGTGCGCCGACATCACCAGCGGCTCCACCGCCAACGGCGCGAAGGTGCAGCTGTACGACTGCAACGGCAGCGGCGCGCAGGTGTGGCAGGCACAGTCGAACGGCACGCTGCGCAACCCGCAGTCCAACAAGTGCCTGGACGTCACCGACAACACCTCGGCCGACGGCACCCGCCTGCAGATCTGGGAGTGCTTCGCCGGCGCCAACCAGCGCTGGACGCTCCCGGCCTGACCCGCCCGTACGCCCCGATCCCCGGTTGACGACCCGCGTCAGCCGGGGATCGTCGCGTGGTCGCGGGCCAGGGCCAGCATCTCGTCGACCGAACCGGCCGGATCGGTGACCGGGAACTGCACCGCCCGCACCACCGACGTCGGGTCGACCAGCATCGTCAGTCGCTTGAACCGGGTCACCCCGCCGGCCCGGAACGTGGGCAGCAGCAGGCCCGCGGCGAGCCCGCCGTCCTCGTCGGACAGCAGCGGAAACGGCAACCCGGCGTACGAGGTGAAGTCGGCGAGCTGGTCCGGTCGTTGGGTGCTGATGCCGTACACCCGCACCCCCAGGTCCCGGAACCGCGGATACCGGTCGGCGTAGGTGGTCGACTCCAGGGTGCAGCCCCGCGCGCCCGGGATGTCGGCCCAGCCGGGCGGATAGGCGTTCACGCCCGGCGCGTACGCGCCCGGGAAGAGGTAGAGGACGCTCCAGGCGTCCGGCGTGGCCACCGGGACCCGCCGTCCGTCCGGCCCGGGCAGGACGACCTCGGGCAGTCGCCGCCCGACGAGGTGGTGCACCCGTCGCGCCTCGGCGGAGGCGTCGCCGGCGGTCGCGGTCAGTTCCCCGTCACCCATCAGGTGCCTCGTTCCCCAGTCCTGTAGGGCGACCAGCACCGGTAGCAGGCCCTCGCCCCGCGCGGTCAGCAGGTAGTCGTGCCGGGGCGGGTGCGCGGAGTACGGGCGGCGTTCCAGCACGCCGTGCTCCACCAGCGCGGCCAGACGTTCGGTCAACGCCCGTCGGCTGACGCCCAGCTCGCGCTGGAGCGCGTCGAAGCGGGTCGTGCCGCCGGCGATATCGCGCACGATGAGGAACGTCCACCAGTCCCCCAGCACACCGAGCGCCTGCGCGATGCCGCAGTCCGCGTCGGCGAGATCCTCCCGTCGCACCCGCTTCCTCCTCCGTCCTGACCCGACTATAGTCCGTTCCAGAATGGAACGCACTGACACCGGGAACGCCGCGGCGCGACGAACGGGGGCCGACGACATGCACGTCGACGCACGGGCCGGGGTGTTCTGGCGCTGGTGGACCGCCGGCACGACCAGCATGGTCGGGTCGGCGGTCGGCGCGGTGGCCCTGCCGCTGACCGCGCTGGTCGTCCTGGACGCCTCCGCCTGGCAGATGGGTCTGATCGCGGCGGCCAGCTACGTCGCCTGGATCGTGATCGGCCTACCGGCCGGTGTCATCGTGCAGCGCCTGCCGCTGCGCGGCGCCCAGATCGGTGCGGACGTGGCCCGGGCCCTCGCCGTCGCGTCGATCCCACTGGCCTGGTGGTGGGGGCAGCTCACGGTGACCCACCTGGTGATCACCGCGCTGGTCGTCAGCTTCGCCAACGTGCTGTTCGACGTGGCCAACTCGACCTTCCTGCCCAGCATCGTCGAGCGCGAGCAGTTGCAGTCGCGCAACAGCCTCACCTCGGCCACCCACGCCGCGACCCTGCTCAGCGGCCCGTCCCTCGGTGGGCTCGCCGTGCAGGCGCTCGGCGCGGTGCCCACCCTGCTCGTCGACTCGGCCAGCTACCTCGTCTCCGCGGCTCTCCTACGTACGCTGCCCGCGCGCCGCGTCGACGCGCCCGAGCACTGGCCGCCGGTCGGTGCGCTGATCCGCGAGGGCTGGCGCTACGCCGCGTACCACCCGGTCATCGGTCCGTGCATGTGGGCCGCGACGGCCATGAACTTCGTCTGCGGCGCCCAGTTCGCGCTGCACCCGCTCTACCTGGTCCGCGACCTGCACGCGCCCCCCGGCCTGGTCGGCGTCCTGCTCGCCGTCGAGGGTGTCGGCGCGCTGGTCGGCGCCGCCCTCACCAACCGGATCACCACGTGGCTCGGCAGCGCCCGCGCGCTGGTCGCCGCCGGATTCACGACGGTCGTCGGCGCGTTCCTGATCCCCGGGGGCACCGGTTGGCCCGCGTACGTGGCCTTCGCCGCCGGCAGCATCGTCTTCTCCCTCGGCACCGTCGTGCTCAGCGTGACCACCCGCACGTACCGGCAGATCGCCAGCCCACCCGAGCTGCTCTCGCGAGTGATGGCGACCGTGCGGTTCGTCTCCTGGGGCGCGATCCCGGTTGGCGGGCTCGTCGCCGGCGCGCTGGCCGGCCCGCTCGGCGCCCGCGCCACCCTGTTCGTCGTCGCGGCGACCCTGATCTGCGCGCCCCTGGCGCTGCTGTTCTCCCCCGTCCGGCACCTGCACGACCTCACCGACCACGACCGTGACGAGACCCGGCGTCCGGCCGTCACCGCTGATCGGTGAGCGGTTTGCCAGGTAGGACCGGGGAGCGGGCCATAGCCTGGGATCGGGCCGCCCGCGCGGGCGGCTCCCGAGCCGGGAGGCGGACGTGGCAGCGAACGACGCGAACCGGGCGGCGACCCGTCGCCGTCGGCAACTGTGGGCCGGAGTCCTCGCGCTCGTCGGCCTGGTCCTGCTCGTGATCGGGCTGACCGCGGCCGACGGCGTGGCCGCCTGGGTCGAGGTGCTGGTCGCGATCCTGCTGCTGGTGACCAGCTACGTGGTGCAGCACCTCGCCCGCCGCGACACCGTCTACCGCCACGACGAGCGGCGCTGACACCGCCGGGCGGCCGGGCGTACCGCTGATCGTCGGGGGGCTGTGCCAGGCTGTCGGGCGTGGCACACCGATCCCCGATCCTGCTGATCGACGCACCCAGCCTCTACTTCCGGGCGTACTTCGGCATTCCGGAGTCCGCCGCGCGCGCCGAGGACGGCACACCCGTCAACGCGGTGCGCGGTTTCCTCGACATGCTCGCCACGCTCATCCGTGGTCGCGGCGCGGACCGGATGGTGTGCGCCCTCGACTACGACTGGCGACCGGCGTGGCGCGTCGAGCTGCTGCCGTCGTACAAGGCGCACCGGGTGGCCCCGCAGGGCGGCGAGGTCGTCCCCGACACGCTCTCCCCCCAGGTGCCGATGATCCTGGAGGTCCTCGACGCGGTCGGCATCACCGCCGTGGGCGCGAACGGCTACGAGGCCGACGACGTGCTCGGCACGCTGTCGGTGACCCAGCCGGGTCCGGTCGAGGTGGTCTCCGGCGACCGGGACCTGTTCCAACTCGTCGACGACTCCCGGGACGTGCGCCTGCTCTACGTCGGACGCGGCGTGGCCAAGCTCGACGACTGCGACGACGCGGCGGTCCGCGCCCGCTACGGGGTGCCCGCCGACCGGTACGCCGACTTCGCCGCCCTGCGCGGCGACCCCAGCGACGGGCTGCCCGGGGTGCCGGGCGTCGGCGAGAAGACCGCCGCGCGGCTGATCGCCCGGTACGGCAGCATCGACGGCGTCCTGGCCGCGCTGGACGACTCCGACTCGTCCTTCGCGCCGGGTCTGCGTACCAAGCTGGCGGGCGCCCGCGACTACCTGGCCGTCGCGCCGACGGTGGTCCGGGTGGCCCTGGACGTGGCCCTGCCGGAGCTGCCCACCGCGTTGCCGACGGCCCCCGCCGACCCGGAGCGGCTGCTCGACCTGGCCGGCCGGTGGAACCTGGCCGGCTCCGCCCGACGACTCGTGGACGCCCTGGCCGCCCGCGTCGACGCCGCCTGAGAAGGCGCAGCCTGGCGGACGGCGTCGAACCCGCGTGGCGGACGCGCCCCGATGTCTGTCGGATCTTTCCGGCACAATGCCCGGCCATGGACGTACGACAGGAGTTCCGGGGCGCGGCCCGGGAAAAGGGCGTGCCGCTGGCCGAGATCGAGCGCTGGGTGCGGCTGGCCCGACCACAGACGGAGCTGGTTCCCAAGGGCGACGGCCTGCCGGTGGTCGGCCGGTTCGGCGGTCTCGCGGCGTTGCCGCCGGGTGTGGAGTGGCCGCCCGGGCAGTGTCTCGTGTTGACGCTCGACCTCGCCGCGATTCCCTCGCACGGGCACGACCTCGACCTGCCGGCCGACGGGTCGCTGCTGTTCTTCGTCGAGCCGCGCTTCACGCCCACCCGGTGTCGGGTCGTCCATGTGCCGGCGGGCGCCGCGGTGACGGAGCGCCCCAACCCCGGAGTGCCGGTCTTCGATCCGGTTCCGCTGCACGCTCGTGCCGGCTGGAGCCTTCCGGAGAACGAGCGCGAGGCGCCGTTCGACCTTCGCCTGGACGACGAGGTCGAGGAGGCGATCGGCGAGGTGATGTGGTACCTCGACGGCAACGACCACGACTTCTCTCTCGGCGGCTACGGCGCCGCCAGCACCGGCGGCGCGGACAATCCCATCCTCGACGCCACCGAGCACACCGTGCTGGCCACCGTCTGGCTGGACGAGGGGCAGGTGGGTGACGCGTTCGGCGAGACGCTGATCGTCGTCAACTTCATGATCAAGCATGCGGACCTGGCCGAGCGCGCCTTCGACCGGATCTGGCTGATGACGGACTTCAACGGCTGACACGGTCAGGACTCGGCATGTTCCCGAGGCCGGATGTGGCAACGCGACGGTCTCGGGGCACCGACCCTAGGGTCGCAGGTTCGCCGCCAGGTCGCCGATCGCGCCCATCGCGTACCGCTGTAGGCCCGGGCCGAAGGTGATGCGGGTGGCGCCGTTGCGGGCCAGCTCGGCAACCGACTCCCGACTCGGCGCGGCGGCCATGTTGATGGGGCCGGTAATGCCCTCGCGCAGCGCCGGAAGCACCTCGATGGGTGCCCGCAACGGGTAGACGCAGTCGACCCCCGCCGCCACGTAGAGCTTCGCGCGGGCGATCGCGTCGGCCGGATCGCCCGTACCGAACAGGAAGGTGTCGACGCGCGCGTTGATGACGAGCGCGTCGCCGGCCGCCGCCCGCACCTCGGCCAACCAGTCCGCGTGCCGCTGCGGGTCCTTGAGGGTGGCGTGCCCCTCGGAGTCCTCCAGGTTGCAGCCGACGGCGCCGGCCTCCAGCAGCCGCTCGACCAGCTCGGCGGGCGTCAGCCCGTACCCGTCCTCGACGTCGGCGGAGACCGGTACGGACACGGCCCGGACGATCCGCGCCACTGCGGCGAACATCTCGGCGGCCGGGGTCGCGCCGTCCTCGTAGCCGAGGGAGGCCGCGACTCCGGCGCTCGGCGTGGCGAGCGCGTCGAAGCCGGCGTCGGCGAAGACCCGGGCGCTGCCGGCGTCCCAGGCGTTCGGCAGGACGAGCGGGTCGCCGACTGGGCGGCCGTGGTGCAGGGCGCGGAGAACGGAGGCAGTCATCGTTCAGGTCTCCCGGGGGTCGTGGAGGGACGACGGTGCGGGCCGGACAGGCCACCCGTCCTGGACCGTACCGCCATCGCACGCTCCGTGCCCGCCTGGGAACGCGCCGCGCGAACGCGCAACAAAAGGTTGCACGTGGCCGCCGGACCGTTGTACCGTGACGCAACCAAAGGTTGCGAGAGGGTGGTACGCATGGAGTACGGAGTGATCGAACGCGACATCGACGTCGACGCCTCACCCGAGGTGGTCTTCGAGGTGATCAGCCAGCCCGAGCACGTACGGGAGTGGTGGCCGGACGACGCCCGGTTCGAACCGGTCGCGGGCGCCCCCGGCGAGTTGGTGTGGCGCGACGCGCAGACGGGCGCGACGACGACCGTCGACCTGGCCGTCGTCGACGTGGACCCGCCGAAGCGCTTCTCCTTCCGGTGGTGCTTCACCGAGCCGGACCGCGGCGGCCAGTCGCTGCTGGTCACCTTCGACCTCGTCCCGACCGCCACGGGAACCCGCGTCCGGATGACGGAGACCGGGTTCCGCGAGATGGGCTGGGAGGTCGCCATGCTGGAGAAGCAGTACCAGGACCACGTCAGCGGGTGGAACCACTACGTCCCGAACCTCGGCGCGTACGTCACCCGGCTGGTCGCCACGTCATGACCACGGCAGTCGACGACGCCCTGTGGTCGGCGATCGGCGATCCCATCCGGCGCAGCATGATCGACCTGCTGCTCACCGGCGGGCCCGGCACGGCCACGTCACTGAGCGAGCGACTTCCCGTCACCCGACAGGCCGTCTCGAAGCACCTGGCCGTCCTGGACCGGGTGGGCCTGATCCATTCGGCTCCCGCCGGTCGGGAGCGTCACTACCAGGTCGACGAGGAGCAACTGGCCCGAGCGGTCGCCCAACTGACCGCCGTCGGGGCGACCTGGGATGCCCGCCTGCGCCGGATCAAGCGGATCGCCGAGACGATCGAACGTCACCGCACCGACAACCACGGAGAATGAGATGGTCGACATTTTGCACCGGGTCGGCGTGGTCGCCCCGCTCGACGACGTCTACCGCGCGGTGGCCACCCCGGAGGGACTCGCCGGCTGGTGGACGACCGACACGGTCGGCACGAGCGAGGTCGGCGGGCAGCTGGCCTTCCGGTTCGGCGACGTCGGTGGCTTCGACATGCGGGTCCTCGACCTGGACCCCGGCGGCCACGTCCGCTGGCGGGTCACCGGGGGCCCCGAGGAATGGGTCGGCACCGAGGTCGACTGGCACCTTGACCAGCGGGGCGACCACACGATCGTCCTGTTCGCCCACGAGGGCTGGCGTGAGCCGGGCGAGTTCATGCACCACTGCAGCACCAAGTGGGCGACGTTCCTGATGAGCCTCAAGGAGCTGGTGGAGACCGGGCAGGGCAGGCCCGCCCCGGACGACGTCGCGATCAGCGACTGGCACTGAGTGCGGGGCTACTTCACCTTGCGGGTGGACCGGACGACGATGTCCTCGTACTCGGGGTGCTTGATCAGCCACTCGGCGAGGAACGGGCAGATCGGCACCACGCTGCGGCCCTTGGCGCGCGCGTCGTCCATGACGGCGCGCGCCAGGGTCGACCCGACGCCCCGACCCTCGTACGCCGGATCGACCTCGGTGTGGGTGTAGGCGATGATGGCGCCGGTCAGCTGGTAGGTGACGATGCCGGCGACCGCGTCCGTCTCGTCGCGCGCCTCGAACCGCTCCCGCGCGGGCACGTCTGTCACGGTGAACTGCACCGGATCATCCAAGCACAACGCCCGTGGCGACCGGTCGTCGCCACGGGCGCGTGGGGGCCGGCGGGCCCCCGAAAGAGCGGGACGTCAGGGGCGTCGCCGACCCAACACGGCGGCGGCGCCGGCCACACCGATCGCGGCGAACACGACCTGCAGGAGCAGCTCGATCCAGTCGATACCGGCGGTGTCGTCGACGCCGAGGGCACCGGCGACGAGCGTGCCGAGGATCGCGGCGAGCACGCCGATCGCGAGGGTGAGCACGATCGAGATGTTCTGCTTGCCGGGAACCACGAGGCGACCGAGGGCGCCGATGACCAGGCCGATGATGATGGCGGTGAAGAAGCCCTGGATTTCCACGGGGGCCGTCCCTTCCGAATGTGTTGTCGTCAGCGACGTCTGGTTGCCCCGCGTCCGGCCCCGCCGAAACCGGCGATCGGCCCACGGGCTGATTTGTCACACAGTTGTCATGTTCGGGCTGGGACGGGGACGCGCGCTGGTCCCGGCCGCAAGCGACCGGGACCAGCGGGGTGTCGACGGTCAGGAGGCGGCGATGCCCTCCATGCCGATGCCGTCGGTGAACTTCGGCAGGCCCTCGACGGTGGTGACGAGACGAAGGGAGCCATCGTCGTTCACCTCGTAGCCCTGCACGTTGCCAGCGGCGGCGTTCTGGACGTAGAGGAAACCGTCGCTGGTGGTCATGTCGATCGACCCGCCGCCGGTGTCGGCGGCAACGGCGTGGACGAGCTGGAGCTTGCCGTCGTCGTCAACCTTGTAGGCGCTGATCGTGGAGCTGCCGGCGTTCGCCACGTAGAAGTAGTCGCCGACCCGCTGGATCCAGCAGGGCGCCTGCTGGCCGTTCGGCACCGACGGCCCGAACTGGTCGAGGGCGCCGTCGTCGTCGATCTCGAAGCGGCTGACCTCGTTGCTGCCGGACTCGGTGACCAGCACCGAGTCCTCGCTGTCGAACGTGAAGCCGAACGGCACGGACCCGGCGTCGCTGATCACCGGGTTGCGGGACAGCTCGCCGTGGCGACCGATCTCGTAGCTGAACATGACGTTCGCGCTCTTGGTCGACACCAGCACGAACTCGCCTTCCGGGTCGATCTTGACCTGGGCGGGAGCGCTCATGAACGCCGGCGGGTTGCCGTTGTGCAGGCCGAGCGACCGGTTGGCGTCGTGGATCGGCGACAGGCGTCCCTTGTCCAGCTCGAAGCCCTGCACCGAGCCTTCGCCACCGGCGTTGAGCACGTAGACGAGGTGGTCGCGGACCGTGACGCTGACCGGGAGCAGACCTCCGGACCAGATCACCTGCCGCTTGTGCAGCCGGGTGCCGTCGACGTCGAAGACAGTCACGGTGTTGCTGCCGGCGTTGACGGCGAACAGCAGCCCACGGTGGTAGATCAACGAACCCTGCGACGCCAGCGCGTCGACCGGCGCACCGATGGTGAAGCCGCCGAGGCCCCCGGTCTCGTACTCCCCCGCCTTGCTGAGCTGGCCGTCGTCGTCGCGCTCGTACACCTTGATCGTGTTGCCCTCGGCCTTGTTGGTCTGGACGAAGACTGCGCCGTCGCTGCCCCGGTGGTGTCCACGTCCCCCGCGGTCATCGTGGCCACCGGCGGGACCGCCGTCCGCGAAGGCGGCCCCGGGAAGGGTTCCGGCGCTGGTCAGACCCACCAGGAGGGCCGCCGCTAGCGCTACGCTGCGCTTCATCACTGATCTCCTTAGCCGCAACTCACGAGGAATGAGAGTTTTTCTCTCCTTCGCAAGCTATCGGAGGAAGATCCCCCTTCGCGGTCGGTTACCCGTAAGTGGCATCGCCGCGCGTAACGGTGGATTTGTGCTACAAGAGGCGCACCAGGAGCCGGAACCGCCTCGCTGCCCAGGCGTCGCCGGCGCGGTAACGGGAATCGCAGAGCGGTCAGCGGTCGCACCGGAGGAGACACACCATGACGAACCCCGCACCGGGTCCACGCTCGTCGGTGAACGGTGGCGGTGTCGCCGTCGTGGAGTTGTTCACCTCCCAGGGCTGTAACAGCTGCCCGCCCGCCGAGGAGCTGCTCACCGAGATCGAGCGCGACGCGCGCACGCGCGGGGAGCCGGTGTTCGCCCTCGGCTTCCACGTGGACTACTGGGACGACCTGGGCTGGCCCGACCAGTTCGCGGACGCGGCACACACCGCACGGCAGGAGGCGTACGCCCGTGCCTTCGGCTCCGGACGTCTCTACACCCCGCAGATGATCGTCAACGGCACCGTGGAGTTCGTCGGCTCCGACCGGGGCCGGGCGGCGAGCGCCATCGCGTCCGCCCTGACGTCGCCCGCCGCCGCGCCCCTGACGGTGTCGGTGCCGCAGGTCGGTGGAGGCGGCACACCGTTGGTCCTGGACTACCGGGTCGAGCGGCCGCCGCCGCGCGCGGTGGTGAACGTGGCGATCGTGCAGCGCGGCCTGGACAGCGCGATCGCCCGTGGTGAGAACGCCGGCCGGACGCTGCGGCAGGACAACGTCGTACGCGCCTTCGCGTCGACACCCCTGCACGGCGAGCGGGGGCAGGTGGAGCTGGCCGTGCCGCAGGACCTCGACCCGGGCCAGGCCACGGTGATCGGTTACGTCCAGCGCGAGGCAGACCGGGTGGTCGTGGGCGCCGCGGCCGTCGACCTGTCCGGCTGAGTCCTGTCGGTCCCGGTGCGTACTCTCGGCTCATGCGGATGGCACGCGACGTGTGGGGTCCCGGTGGCTGACGCCGACGACGTCCGCCGCCTGGCCCTGGCCCTGCCCCAGACGGTCGAGATCGACAGCGAGGGCTTCGACTTCCGGGTTGCCGACAAGGGTTTCGTCTGGTCCTATCCGGAGCGCACGCCCGGCCGGCCACGGGTGATCCGCCTCGACATCGCCGTGCTGTTCGTCGGGGACGAGGCCGAGAAGCAGGCCCTGCTGCTCGGCGAGCCCGACGTCTTCTTCACCACCCCCGGGTACGACGGCCTGCCGCTGGTGCTGCTGCGCCTGGCGGCCGTCGACGTCGACCGGCTCACCGAGCTGGTGACGGACGCCTGGCGGATGCGCGCGCCGGAGGCGCTGCACGCCGAGCTGGACGGAGTCGGCCGGTAACCCCGGTCAGTTCGCGACATCCGCACGCAACCGAACGGACACATTGACGGGAATCTCGACGGTCGATTACCGTGCCGTCTGAGAGAGCGCTCTCTCGATCGACGTTTTCCACAATTCAGACGCAAGGCGCCGGGGCGGCACGATCCGCGCCCGGACGCGCGATGGAGGCACCATGAAACCTCCCGTCCCCCACCGCCGATGGGCGCTGGCAGCCGCCACCGCCCTGGCCCTGGTCGTCGGTGGCCTCACGATCCCCGTCACCCGTGCCGCCGAGGCCGCCCCCGTCGGCGCCGGCAGCTACACCACCACCCCGGTCGGCGCTCTCCCCACCGGCTGCGGGCAGATGTCCAGCAACCCCCGGCAGTTCGCCACCGCCAACGCGCCCGCCGGAGCGGTGCCCACCAACGACTGGTGGTCCTCGCTGCTGTGGAAGCGCACCGACTGCGCCTTCAGCGAGCCCCTGCACGCCCACCCCACCTCGTACGACACGTTCACCGACGGGCTCGGCTTCTCGGCCAACTCCACCCCCGCCATCAGCGGCACCGCCACCGGCGTCGGCGAGTACCACTACCCGTACGTGCAGGACATCCGGGTCGGCGTGGCCGGGCTCGCCGCGCCGCAGGTCAAAGTGGACGGCTGGACCGACTGGACGGTCAGCCCGTACTGGAGCGACGGCGCCCGCACCCTGCGCGCCACCATCGGCCACGGCCTGCCGTTCGCCTACTTCCAGGCCACCGGCGGGGACGCGGTGATCGGCACGTCCGGCACCCCCGAGGTGTGGTCCAACAGCGGGACCACCATCGGCTTCCGGGTCAACGGCCACGACTACGTGGCGTACGCACCGAGCGGCGCGAGCTGGACCGTCAGCGGTAGCCGCATCTCGTCCACCCTGGCCGGTCGCGGCTACTTCTCGGTGGCCCTGCTGCCCCCGACGGGCAGCGCCAGCGAAAGGGCCGACCTGGCCACCACCTACGGCCGGTACGCGCACGCCCACGTCACCGGCACCCGGCTCTCCTACTCCTACGACCCGTCGACCAACGGCCTGAGCACGACGTACACCTTCACCACCACCGCCCGCGAGGGCAGCGCCACGCAGACCGTGGTGAGCCTCTACCCGCACCAGTGGAAGTCCCTGTCGGGCTCGACCCCGATCACGCCGACCTACCCGTCGGCGCGGGGCCGGATGAAGGTCCTCACCGGGATCACCCAGTTCCGCACCGCCATGACGTTCCAGGGCGTCCTGCCGGAGCTGCCGGCCGTCGGTGACGGCAGTGGCAGCGACCTGTCTACGCTGACCGGTCACCTGGCCGCGGCCCGGAGCAACCCGATGGACCAGCGCGGCAACGACACGTACTGGACCGGCAAGGGGCTCGGCCGGGCCGCCCGGATCGCCGAGATCGCCGACCTGGTCAACGACACCACCACCCGCGACAGCGCGCTGAACGCGATCCGCTCCACGCTCACCGACTGGTTCACCGCCTCCACGGGCAAGACCAGCAAGGTCTTCTACTACGACGCCAACTGGGGCACCCTGATCGGCTACCCGGCGTCGTACGGCTCGGACCAGGAGCTCAACGACCACCACTTCCACTACGGCTACTTCATCGCCGCCGCCGCGACGCTGGCCAAGTTCGACCCGTCGTGGGCCGCCAGCAGCCGCTACGGCGGCATGGTGGACCTGCTGATCCGCGACGCCAACAACTACCGCCGGGACGACACCCGCTTCCCGTACCTGCGGGACTTCGACATCTACGCGGGGCACGACTGGGCGTCCGGGCACGGCTCGTTCGGCTCCGGCAACAACCAGGAGTCGTCCTCGGAGGGGATGAACTTCGCCAACGCCCTCATCCAGTGGGGGCAGGTCACCGGCGACACCGCCGTCCGGGACGCCGGCATCTTCCTCTACACGACGCAGGCCGCCGCGATCCAGGAGTACTGGTTCGACGTCAGCGACCAGAACTTCCCGGCCGCCTTCGGGCACTCCACCGTCGGCATGGTCTGGGGCGACGGCGGGGCGTACGCCACCTGGTTCAGCGGCGAGCCGGAGATGATCCAGGGCATCAACCTGCTGCCCATCACGGGCGGCCACCTGTACCTGGGCGCCAACCCGGCGTACGTGCGCACCAACTACGCCGAACTGGTCCGCAACAACGGCGGGCCGCCGACGGTGTGGCAGGACATCCTGTGGCAGTTCCAGGCCCTCGGCGACCCCGAGGCGGCCCTGGCCAACCTGCGCGCCAACCCGGGCTACACCCCGGAGGAGGGCGAGAGTCGGGCACACACCTTCCACTGGATCCGTAACCTCGCGGCGCTGGGCACCGTCGACACCTCGGTGAGCGCCAACCACCCGCTCAGCGCGGTGTTCAACCGTAACGGCGCGCGCACCTACGTGGCATCGAACCCGACCGCGAGCCCCATCACCGTCACCTTCTCCAACGGCACGCGGCTCACCGTCGGGGCCGGACGGACGGCCACCACCGGGGCGTACACCTGGAGCGGTGGCAACGCCTCCGGCGGCGTACCGCCGACGGGCACGCCGACCACCGCACCGCCCACGACGGCGCCACCGACCACGGCCCCGCCGACCACGCCGCCGCCCAGCTCGGGCTCGCCGACGCGGTACCTGCTCGCCGGTGGCGGATTGGGCAACGCGGGCAGCACGGCCACTACCACGGTCGCGGCCGCCAACGGAAACCACGACGGTACGCCGACGAACGCCCAGGTGTTCACGGCGACCGGCCTCAACCTCACCTATTCCGGGGCGCAGACCGCGTTCGACCTGTTCGTGGACGCGGGAACGGCCGTCGGCAACGGCACGCAGGTGCGGGTCTCCTACGACCTGACCGGCAACGGCAGTTGGGACCGGACGGAGACGTGGCGTTACTTCGCCACCGACCCGGTCACCGGCTACGAGCACTACACGCAGAGCGCCGGCCTGGCCTCGGCGACCGGGACGTTGGGCACGTTGAGCAACGGCACGGTCCGGGTGGAGGTCTGGTCGGCCATCGGCAACAACCCCACCACCCTGGGCATCGGCAACCAGTCGGTGCTCCGCCTTCCGTACTCCTGACCGGTCCATCCGCGCCCGCCGTCGGCCGTGCCCCGGCCGACGGCGGGCGCGGTGCCGTCACCCGGGGCCCGGGCGATCGTTGCCCGGAAATGGGGAAGCGCGGGTACGACGGATCAGGGCAAGCACCGGCCTGCAAGGTGCAGCGGGCGAGGGCCGACATGGTCCTGCATTTCACAAATCACGGCACCACTAAATAGATAAACACCAATCTTGACTTACGCATCGGAGCAGCGCACCGTGAGGAGCAGGCGGCGGATGCCCACCATTGTCGGCCCGCCTCGCGCGACGGACGGAATGCGAGCGCCGCTGAATTCGCGCGGCGTGTCAGGAGGCATTCGATGCAGTTGAATCCGTACTCAGGAGCCTATCTCAGCGATCCGGCCGCCACCTGGCGACGCATTCTCGACGATCCCGCTCGGGCGCTGTACGCCGAGGATCTGGGCCTGTGGTTGATCAGTCGGCACGCGGACGTCCGGCGGGCCCTCGCCGACGCCACGACGTTCGGCAACGCCCTCACCCTGGCCCCGGTGTACGAGGTCTGCCCGGCGGCGATGAGCGTCGTCACGCAGCTCGACGCGCCGCCGACCACGGTCGCGGCCGACCCACCGGTACATCCCCGCACCCGCCGCGCCCTCCGGGCGACCTTCGCCAACACCGCCGATCGGGCCGAGGCGGAGTACGGCCCGATCGTCCGCCGCCGCGTCGAGGACCTGGTCTCCCGGCTCGTCGCCCAGCAGGGTCGGCGGGTGGATCTCGTCAGGGAGTTCACCACCGAGCTTCCGCTGCTGGTCATCCTGGACATCCTCGGGGTTCCCGACGCCGACGTCGACCGGATCCGGCGGTGGGCGGACGGCCAGGTGGCCCTCATCTGGGGGCAACCGGACGAGGACGAGCAGGTACGCCTGGCCCGGGGCCTGCTGGACTTCTGGCGCTACTGCCAGGACCTGGTGCGGCAGCGACTCGACACTGGCGCTGACGGCGGCGATTTCATCAGCCGCGCCCTGGCCTACCGCGACGATGACGATGACGTGCTGACGGTGCCGGAGGTGGCGAGCCTCGCCTTCAACCTCCTGGTGGCCGGGCACGAGACGACCGCCGGGCTGCTCGCCCACGCGCTCGACGCGGCCCTGTCCAGCCCGCACCGGTGGCGCGCACTCGTGGGCGACCCGCGATCCGTGCCCGCGTTCGTGGCCGAGACCCTCCGGTTCGCGCCCGCCATCGACGGCTGGCTGCGGGTGACCCGTCGGGACGTCACCCTGGGCGAGGTCACCATTCCGGCGGGCGCACGTTGCCTGCTGATGATCGGGGCGGCCAACCGGGACCCGTTGGTGTTCGCCCGACCGGACCGGTTCGATCCATACCGTACGGACGCCGCCGATCACCTGTCATTCGGCCACGGACCACATTTCTGCATCGGCGCGGCATTGGCGCGACTGGAGGCCGACGTCGCTCTGACCCACCTCGCCGCGACCATTCCCGGCCTGCGCCTCTCCCCCGACCATCGCCGTTCGTTCACACCCAATGTGTCGTTCCGGGCGCACGACGCTCTTCTCGCGACAATCGACATCCACGCGCCCGCCGACGTCCCGGAGGCAACCCCGACCGCTCCGGCCACGGCACAGGCCGCCTGACGGGCAGGCCACGGCGGTGTCGACCGGTGCGGCGGCCGGTGCGCCGGCCGGGTCCGATCGGCAGGACGCTGCCGACACCTGGGGACGAGTCGGGCGCGTGGATCTCTCGCGCATTGCGCGACAATTCATCGCGCACGTCTTCACACCCATCGTGTCATGGGTTAAGAATTGCCCCCTATGAATGTCCGACCCGTCGGTCAATCTCGATCTGACGCCCGTCGCTGATTCGCGGACGCCACGAAGGTGAGCGCATGGAGCACACGCCCCCGCCGAGCGCCGCGTACTCCGCGGCCAGCCAACAGTTCCGGTGGGAGCTGCGCGCCTGCCGGGTACGGCGGGGCCTGACCCAGCGGGCGCTGGCGGACCTGGTGCGGTTCAGCCGGGAGACGGTCGCGGCGGTGGAGTCGGGCCGCCGCTTCGGCAGCCAGGAGTTCGCGGTCCGCTGCGACGACGTGCTCGACACCGGCGGTCTACTGGCCGCACTGTGGCCGCAGGTCGCGGCCGAACAGTTGGCGGCGGACGGACGACGGGGCCCGCGATCGTCGGACCGCGCTCGCCTCGACCCACCCGTGCCGCACCAGCGCGGTCGTCGCGACGCGCGCGACCCGGGCGCCGTGGTGGACGCCATCGACGAGCTGCGCGAGTTGATCGGTCAGGTGCTCAGCAGCCAACCCGAGGCGGACGACGCCGCACCACGGCGCGGGTCCGAGCGCCTCGACGATCAGCGCTGAGCACGTCCCACACCGGCCGGAGGCAGCACGCCACCGGTCGCTGACTCTGGGTACAGATGCTGGTACGGCCAGTTTGTACCACCGCGAGGTCTGGCCTCCGAGCGCGGGTTCCGGCGGAATGGGACTTGCATTCGGCAAGGTGCGTATAGACCGTCATCGACGAGTCGCGGGAGTCAATCTTGGCGTCGAGCACGAGGTCCCACGCGGCCCGACCCTACCCGACCCGCCAGCGCGGCTGGAAGATCGCCGGCCGGATGCGCCTCATCGTGGCGGCGCCACTGGTCGCCGTCATCGGGTTCGCCGGCCTCGCGCTGACCGAGAGCGCCCGCCAGACGAGCCGCGCCAGCGACCTGGAAGTGTTGGCCCGCCTCGGCGCGGAGGCCGGTGACCTGGCGTACCGGCTGCAACGCGAACGGGTCGCGGCCGCCGACCTGCTCACCAACGCCGCCGCCGAACAGCAGGACGCCTTCGGCGCGGAGATGGCCGCCACCGACGCCTCCGTCACGCGCTACCGCCGCCAGCGCGACCGGGTGCCCACCGACGCCAACGCCCCGCTCCTGCGCCGCGTCGACGCCGCGCTCGACGGCCTGGCACCGCTGCGTACCCAGGTCCGTACGGCCGAACACGCCTCGGTGTCCGCGATGACGTTCAGCTACCGCATCGCGATCGCCGACCTCATCACCTTCCGGGACAACGTCTCGCACGGCGTCGTCAACGCGCGGCTCGCCGACGGCATCCGCGCCTCGGCCGCGCTGTCCAAGACCGCCGAGGCGATCGGCCAGCAGCAGGTCGCCGTCCTGCGGGCCGTGGCGGCCGGCGAGCTGACCCCCGCCACCCAGCAGGACATCACCGCGGCCCGCACCAGCTACACCGAGTCCAGCCTGTCGTTCCTGGCCCTCGCCCCGGCCGAGTGGGGCCTCTGGTGGGAACAGGCCGGCACCGGCCCGGAGGCGCTCGCCCTGCAACGGATGCAGGACGAGGTGAACCGCGCCCAACCGGGATCGTCGCTGCGCCTGGCGACCACCGACTGGGTCACCACGACGCAACAGCGCGCCGCCCGCCTGGCCGACCTGCGGGGCCGCGTCGACGTGGCGGTGCTCGACGACGTACGCGCCGCCTACGCCGACCAGCGCCGCCGGGCCGTGGCCGAGGCCGTCGGCGTACTGCTGGCGCTGGTGCTGACCGCCCTGGTGACCTGGGCCGTCGCCCGGCAGATCACCCGCCGGCTGCGACGACTGCGCGACGCGGCCAACGCCGTCGCGTTCGAACAGCTCCCCGCCGTGGTGGCCCGACTGCAACGCCCCGACAGCTCCAGCGTCGACCCCGACGAGCTGGCCCGCCAACAGTCCACGACGGCCCTGGAGGCGTCCAGCGACGACGAGATCGGCGAACTCGGTCAGGCATTCAGCGCCGTGCACCAGGCCGCCGTGCGGACCGCCGCCGAACAGGCTGTGATGCGCGCCAACACCGCCGACATCTTCATCCACCTCAGTCGACGCGAACAGCGGCTCGTCGACGCCGTCCTCGCACAGGTCGACCGGGTCGAACGGGACGAGACCGACCCCGACCGCCTGCACCAGCTCTACGCCCTGGACAACCTGGCCACCCGGATGGGCCGGATCAACGCCAGCCTCCTCGTGCTGGGCGGCGTCGGCGTCGGCCGGGTACGCCAACACGACGTCCCCCTGCAACAGGTGCTCCAGGCCGCCCAGTCCCAGATCGAGCACTACGCGCGGATCCGGCTCGGCATGGTCGACGGCGACGTCGCGGTGGCCGCGAAGTCCGTCGACGAGGTCGTGCACCTGCTCGCCGAACTCATGGACAACGCGACGGCGTACTCACCGCCGGGCAGCGAGACCTGGGTGAGCGGCCGCAGCCTCGGCGACCGGGTCATCGTCCAGATCAGCGACGAGGGCGTAGGCCTGCCCCCGCAACGGTTGCAGCAGCTCAACGAGCTGCTGGCCCGGCCACCCGCCATCGACGTCGCCGCCGTCCGGGCCATGGGCCTGGTCGTCGTGGGTCAGCTCGCCGCCCGCCTCGGCGCGAGCGTCCAACTGCGCCGTGGCCCCCGACGCGGCACCCTCGCCGAGGCGACGCTGCCCGCTGCCATGATCCGGTCGCTGCCGCCGGAGGAGTACCTGCTCGCGCCCGGCCGGCTGTCCCGGCGGTCCGCCCGCACGTCCGTCGCGCCGCCCCCGTACCGACCGGGCGCGGAACCGACCGCCGGGCACGCCCCCGCCACGCGGACGCTGCCGGCGGCGCCCGTGTTCCGCCCGACGCCGCGCGTGGACCCCGCCGACGCCCCCACCGAGGAGCTGCTCATCTTCGAACAGGTCAACCACTGGTTCCACACCGACGTCGTGGACGTCCCGAACGGCCGCCAGTGGTCCAGCCCCGCCGACGACGCGTGGCAGACCGCCGCCCAGGCCCAGACGCCCGAGGTGGCCACGACCACCACCGCCGGCCTGCCCAAACGACAACCGCAGCGGCATCTGGTGCCCGGCGGCGTCACCCCGCCCGCCCCGCAGCAACGCTCCGAGTACCGCGACCCGGCCCAGGTCGCCACCGCGATGGCCGCGTACGCGCGCGGAGTGGCGGCCCGCCGGCGTACCCCGATCAACCTCAGCAACAAGTGACGGGACAGGAGAGCACGTGACCGACCACCAGGACCTCGGCTGGCTGCTGGACAGCTTCGCCGAGCGCGCGACCGAGGTCAGCCATGCGATCGCCATCTCCAGTGACGGCCTGATGGTGGCCGCCACCCGCGACCTGCCGCCGGACCGGGCGGACCAGCTCGCCGCGACCGGCAGTGGCCTGGTCAGCCTCCTGCGGGGCGCGGCGGCCTTCTTCGACGCCGGGGCGGTGATCTCCAACGTCACCCAGCTCGAGGGCGGCTTCATGTTCTCGATGGCCTTCAACGACGGCGCGTCGCTGCTCGTGCTCGCCGCGCCCGACTGCGACGTGGGCAAGGTGTCCTACGAGATGACGGAGCTGGCGAACCGGATCGGCGACGCGCTGACCCCCGCGGCCCGGGCGGCGCTCGCCCGCAGCCGCTGACCCACCGACCGACCCCCTCCTCCCCTTCCCCTGGAGACGACATGTCCCTCACCACCCCTGCGCGCAGCCGTGCCGTCGGCGCCACGCTGCTCGCGCTCGTGCTCACCGTGAGCACGGCCTGCGCGGACAACGAACCGGCCATGAGCGGCGGCGGGTCCATCAAGATCGGACTCCTCGCGTCGCTGTCCGGGACGTACCAGTCCGTCGGCAAGGAGATCCGCGACGGCTTCGAGCTGTACCTGGACACCCACGACGGCAAGCTCGGCGGCCGGCAGGTCGACCTCGTCGTCGCCGACGAGGGCAACGGCGCCGCGACCGCCGTGCCGGCGGCGACCAAGCTCCTCAAGCAGGACCGCGTCGCCGCGCTCACCGGCATCGTCGGCGGCGGCTCGGTCGCCGGCGTCTACCCGCTGCTGCAGGAGACCAAGGTCCCGCTCGTCGGCTCCAACGGCCGGCCGGAGATCAAGGACGTCTCCCGGGTGTGGCACACCTCGTACCTCTCCGACGAGCCGGGCGCCGCGATCGCCCAGCACGTCAAGGACAACGTCAAGGGCTCGGTGTACGCCATCGGCCCGGACTACCAGGGTGGCTGGGACGAGCTGCGGGGCTTCACCGAGGCGTTCGGCAAGGCCGGCGGCGCGCTCGCCAACCCCGACGGCAAGACCACCTTCACGCCGTTCCCGGCCACCACCAACTTCACGCCGTACTTCGCCCGGATCAAGGCCTCCGGCGCGCAGGCCGTCTACACCTTCTACGCCGGCAGCGCCGCCGTCGACTTCGTCAAGCAGTACGCGCAGTCCGAGATCAAGGACATTCCGCTGTACGCGGCCGGATTCCTCACCGAGGGCGGCGTGCTCAACGCCCAGGGCGAGGCGGCCCGGGACATCTACTCCGTCCTCAACTACTCCCCCGACCTCGACAACGCCGAGAACCGCAACTTCGTCGCGGCGTGGAAGGCCAAGCACGACGGGTCGCCGACGACGTACGCCCTGGCCTCGTACGACGCGGCGGCGGTGCTCGACCGCGCCATCGGGGCCGCCGGCAGCGACCCGACACCGGAGGCCATCAACGCGGAGATCGGCAAGCTCGGGCAGATCGCCAGCCCGCGCGGCGCGTGGCAGTTCTCCTCGGTCACCCAC
Source organism: Micromonospora sp. CA-246542 (assembly GCF_050942905.1). Classification (NCBI taxonomy): domain Bacteria; kingdom Bacillati; phylum Actinomycetota; class Actinomycetes; order Micromonosporales; family Micromonosporaceae; genus Micromonospora; species Micromonospora sp. CA-246542. Next base: position 3,654,605 of record NZ_CP192040.1, read on the forward strand.
TCGCCGGTGCAGAAGTGGTACCTGCGTCAGGTCCGCCAGGACGGTCGGGCGCTGTCCAACACCGTCGTGGGCGACCTCGCGACCGTCGGCCGGTGAACACCGTCGCGGCCGGCACGAACCGGATCGACCCGTACCTCATCCCGGCGCTGGACGGTGTCGCCTACGGGCTGCTCGTGTTCGTCGCCGCGGCGGGCCTGGTCTTCTGCTTCGGCGTCGCCAACATCCTCAACCTGGCACACGGCATGCTCTACGCGATCGGCGGCTACACCGCCGCGGCGGTGCTCGACGGCGGCTGGGCGAGTCTCGCGCTGGCTCTCGGGGTCGGTGTGCTGGCCGCCGCCGCGGCCGGCGTGGTGCTCGCCGGGCTGCTCACGCCGGTCGCCACCGGCAACCACCTCACCCAGGCGTTGCTGACCTTCGGGGTGGCGCTGGCCGGCGGCAGCCTCCTCGTCGCCGGTTTCGGCCCCGACGATCCGCAGGTACGGGTCCCGGCCGCCCTCGACGGGTCGGTGGCGATCGCCGGGCACCGCTACGCCGCGTACCGGCTGGTCTTCATCGTCGTGGCGGCGGCGCTGGCCGCCGGTCTCTACCTGACGGTGCGGCGGACCCGGGCCGGGATGCTGGTCCGCGCCGCCGTGGACGACCCGGAGATGGTCGCCTGCCTGGGCGTGAGCCCGGCACGGATCCGCGTCGGCGTGCTCGCCGCCGGTGGCGCGCTGGCCGGCGCGGCCGGGGTCCTCGGCGCGCCCATCATCGGCCCCGGCGGGGACACCGCCGACACGGTGCTGCTGCTGTCGCTTGTCGTCGTCGTCCTCGGTGGACTCGGGTCCATGGTGGGCACCCTGCTCGCGGCGCTGGCGGTCGGCGAGATCCAGACGCTGGGCGTGGCGCTGCTGCCGTCCGCCGCCCCGTTCCTGCTGTTCGCCGCCATGGCCGCCGTGCTCGCCGTTCGGGCGCGCGGCCTGGCCCTGCGCTGGGCGGCGGCGTGAGGGACGGGGTGCTCCGCCGGGCTCGTGCCGCCGTCGCGGCGCTCGTCGTCGCCGGCCTGATCGTGGCCCCGTGGGTGGTCGACGACTACACCGCGGCGATCCTCGCCCGGACCCTCGCGCTGGGCCTGGTCGGGGTGAGCGTCGCGCTGCTCACCGGCGTCGCCGGCCTGCCCACGCTGGGCCAGACAGCGCCGTACGCCGCCGGCGCGTACGCCAGCGCGGTGCTCGGCAGCCAGGTCTCCGACGTCGGCGTGGTGCAGGTCGCCGTGGCGGCGCTGGCCGGGGCGACCCTCGCCGCGGTGACGCTGCCGCTGGTCGTGCCGGCCCGGGGCGTCATCGTCCTGATGATCACCCTGGCGATCGGCGAGCTCGTCGTGACCGTCCTCGGACGCTGGCGGTCAGTGACCGGCGGCACGGACGGCCTGGCCGGGATCACCCCGGTCCGTCCGCTGTGGGGAATGGCGGTGCTGGCCTCCGACCGGGCCCGGTACGTCTACACCCTCGTCGTCGTGGCGACGCTGGTCGGCGCCGTCCTGCTGCTGGTGCGCACCCGCGGCGGGCTGCTGCTGCGGGCCGCCCGCGACGACGAGGCGCGGCTACGCGCCAGCGGGCACCGGGTGCCGCTCTACCTGTCCGGCGCGCACGTCGCCGCCGGGGCGATCGCCGGCGCGGCCGGCTCCCTGCTCGTCGTCGCCCAGCAGTACATCTCCCCCGCCGACTTCGGCTTCGACACGTCCGCGCTGCTGCTGCTCGGCGTCGTCGTCGGCGGCACCGTGTCGGTCGGAGGCGCGCTGGTGGGCGCGGTTCTCGTCATCGCCGTACGCGACTGGTTGTTCGGGGTGCTGCCCGGTCACGCGCCGCTGGTGCTGGGCGTGCTGTTCGTGGCGACGGTCTACCTGCTGCCCACGGGCGTCACGCGGGTCCGCCGACCTGGGTCGCGGCAACGCGTCCCCACGCTGGACCGCCCGCCCCCGGCAGCGGCCCGCACACCGGAGCTGCGGGTATGACCTGCCTGCTCAGCGCCGAGAAGGTCACCGTTCGGTACGGCTCGCTCGCCGCGCTCACCGACGTCGACCTGTGCGTGCACGACGGCCAGCGCCACGCCCTGATCGGGCCCAACGGGGCCGGCAAGACGACGCTGCTCAACGTGCTCGGCGCGACGACCCGCCCGCAGCGTGGCACGGTGCGTTTCGCCGGGAACGACGTCAGCCGGCTCGGACCGGCGGCACGGGCCCGCCGCGGCATCGACCGGACACACCAGCGGCCCGCCGTCTTCGCGACCCTCACCGTCAGCGAGAACATCGAGGTCGCCGCGCTGCCCCGGACGGTCCGACCACACCGCTGGTGGCCCGGTGGAACCCGGGACGCCGCCCGACGGCGCGTCACCGCGCTGCTCGATCAGCTCGACCTGTCCGACCTCGCGACGGTACCCGCCGGCCAGCTCGCACACGGGCAACGCCGGCAGGTGGAGATCGCGATGGCCCTCGCCGGCCGTCCCCGCCTGCTGCTGCTCGACGAACCGGCGGCCGGACTGTCCGCCACCGAGGTCGGCCGGCTCGCCGAGCTGCTGGCGGCGTTGCCCCGCCAGGTCGCCGTGCTGCTGGTCGAACATCACCTGGACCTGGTGTACGCCCTCTGCGACACCGTCACCGTGCTGCGCGACGGCCGGACGGTGGCCGCCGGCACACCGGACGAGATCCGTACCTCGCCGCTGGTGCGGCGGGCCTACGCCGACGGGGTGTCCTGATGCTGTACGTGGAGCGGCTCTGCGCCGGCTACGCCGGGGGGACCGTGCTGCACGACGTCGACCTGCGGGTGCCCGCAGGGACCATCCAGGCCGTGGTGGGTCGCAACGGCGCCGGCAAGAGCACACTCGTGCACACCATCGCCGGGCTGGTGCGCGCCTCCAGCGGGCGCGTCGAGATCGGCGGCGTCCACGTGGCCGGCCGGCAACCCCACCGGGTCGCCCAGTCCGGCGTCGGCCTCGTACCGCAGGGCCGGCGGGTCTTCTCCCGGTTGACGGTCGCCGAGCACCTCGTCCTGGCGGCCGCGCCGTGGCGGGCCGCGACACCCGGCGGCGAGGGCTGGACGGTGGCCCGGATCCTCGAGCTGCTGCCGCGCCTGGCGGTACGGCTGCGACACCGCGGCTGCGAACTCTCCGGCGGCGAGCAGCAGATGCTGGCCATCGCCCGCGCGCTGCTCGGCCAGCCACGGGTGCTGCTGCTCGACGAACCCTGTGAGGGGCTCGCGCCGGACCTGGCCGCGCGGGTCCGCGACCTCGTCGGTCACCTCGCCGCGAACGGGTTGACCGTGCTGCTCGTCGAGCAGCAACTCCGCCACGCGATCGAGATCGCCGACCGGGTGGCGGTGCTGGAGTACGGCCGGGTGGTCTACGACCGGCCGACGACCGAGGCGCGCAGCGACCCGGGCCGCCTGGAGGCGATGGTCGGCATCACCGCCACCCGCACGCCCCCGGGCACCGGAGCGACCCCACGGCTCTGGGCCGACACCCCGTAGCCCTGCTCTGCACCGACATCCCGCAGTCACCCAATCGGAGAGGCGGACGACGTATGGCGACCCCGATCAGCGACGGGACGTACACCTTCGACAACGGCGCACCGGACGCGGTACCGCAGATGCGGGCGCTGGAGTCCTTCCTGGACCCGATCACGATGCGCCGCCTCGGCCGCCCGGTCCTGCGCCTCGGTTCGACCTGCTGGGAGGTCGGGGCCGGTGGCGGCTCGATGGCCCGGCGGATCGCCCGCGCGGTCGGCGGGGACGGCAGCGTGCTGGCCACCGACATCGACCCCACGCACCTCGTGGCCGACGGCAACCTGCGCGTACGCCGGCACGACGTGCGCGCCGATCCCCCACCCGGGGACGCGTTCGACCTGATCCACGCCCGGCTGGTGCTGCTGCACCTGCCCGAGCGCCGGCGGGTCCTGCGTACCCTCGCCGGAGCGCTGGCCCCCGGCGGCTGGCTGGTCGTCGAGGAGTTCGACTGCACCACGCCGGTACGGGTGCTCACCGCGCCGAGCGACGACGCGGCGAAGCTGTTCGCGCAGGTGATGGACACCATGATGGGGGTGCTCCAGGACCACGGCGCCGACCTGGGGTGGGCGCAGGACGTGCACACCGAGATGACCCTCGCCGGCCTCGCCGACGTCGACACCGTCACCCACTCGCAGAGCTGGGCCGGCGGGTCGACCGGCACGTCGCTCTACGAGACGAACTCCCGCCAGTTGGAGCCGGACCTGCTGGCGGCAGGCCTGTCACCGCAGCAGCTCGGCGCCTTCCGTCGCCTGGTCCGCGATCCGGCGTTCGCCGTGATGAGCTACCACTTCGTCTCCACCCGGGGCCACCTCGGTGCCACCCCCCACACCCCCTAAAGCGTCCTAGGACAATATTCCCGCCGCCCGGCCGGTGCTGTCGATCATGAAGTTCGTGACCCGCCACGCCGCCATACCAGCCCAGGGCTTTGTCAGCGCCCGGGACGACCGCGGGCCCGTTACCCCCGACACCGGGGGTAACGGGCCCATCTGCGAGCTGGTTTACCCGAGACAGGTGACGACGGCAGTCAGGGTTTGAGCCGTGGTTCCCCGGTTGGAGCCTCGTACCGCCCAGCCGTTGCCCGACGCGAACGAGTCAGTGAGGAAGATGTCGAACGCGGATGTCTGTCCGCCTCCTCCGGTGACGATCGTGCCGGCGGGGCAGGTGGCGAAGGAGATGTTGTTCGCGCCCGCCACCACTGTCACGGGAGTCCCTGTCGTTTGCGACAGTGCGGTCATCCCGGACGGCTTCTTGCTCGCGGCGGGACTGGTGTCAGCCGCGTTCGCCCCGCTCAGAGGAACGACCAGCAGAAGTCCGCTGACCGATAGTGCCGCTGCGCTGCTGATAAACAACTTCTTCTTCTGCACGCCTGGTTCTCCCCTCGAGAGACATTCGACCGGACGGTCCGCAGCAGGCTACTAACAGTCAGTGATCGATTGCATCGATACATGCAGATCTAAAGATGGGTCAAAGTTCGTGACACGACCCCGGCCGGCAACAAAGACGTGACCGATCTCGACCTTCCACCCCTCACCGACCTGGGCACCGTCGGCACCGGCACCGACCGCCTCCCACGTGCCGGGAGCACGGAAGACAGCTGAAGTGGCTGCCCGGAAACCTTCAGCTTGCGGACCCGACCCACGTGACGGCCCTAGATCAACTGCCTGGAATGTTTCCGGTGTGTGAAAACTACGGGCGGCCCATGGGGCTGGTTTGTCGGTCTTGCGGTCGGGAACCGACTGCCGTCAGGGCCGGAACGGATCGGGGGCGCGCCCATGCAAATCGGCTACAAGCTGGCCTCGGAGGGATTCGGGCCGCAGGAGATCATCCGCCAGGCCGTCCGGGCCGAGGAGGCCGGTTTCGACTTCGTCGAGATGAGCGACCACTACCACCCCTGGCTGGAGGCGCAGGGCCACTCGTCCTTCACCTGGAGCGTCCTGGGCGCGATCGCGGCACGCACCACCACGCTGCGACTCGCCACCGGCGTCACCTGCCCGACGGTGCGCTACCACCCGGCGATCATCGCGCAGGCGGCGGCCACCATGGGGCTGATCTCCGATGGACGGTTCACCCTCGGCGTCGGGGCCGGTGAACGGCTCAACGAACACGTCGTGGGACAGGGCTTCCCCAGCGTACGGGGACGGCACGAACGGCTGCGCGAGGCACTGGAGATCATCCGACTGCTCTGGCAGGGCGGCTACCGGTCGTACGAGGGGCGGCACCTGCACCTGGAGGACGCCCAGGTCTTCGACCTGCCGGACACCCCGCCGGTAATCGCCGTCGCGGCCAGCGGGGAGGCGTCGGCCCGGCTCGCCGCCGAACTGGGCGACGGACTGTTCGCCACCGATCCGGACGCCTCGGTCGTCGAGCACTACCGGCGCGCCGGCGGATCGGGCCCCTGCTACGCCGAGGTGCCGCTGGCCTGGGCCACCGACGAACAACAGGCGGTACGGGCGGTGTTGCAGAAGAGCCGATGGATGGTCACCGGGTGGAAGGTGATGAGTGAGCTGCCGAACCCGGTGAACTTCGACGCGGCGAGCGCGCACGTCGAGGAGAAGCACGTCCGGGCGCTGTTCGCCGTCGGCCCCGACCCCGAGGCGCACGTGGCGAAGGTCCGGTCGTACGTCGACGCCGGATTCGACCACATCGTGCTGCAGAACGCCGGTCCGGACCCCGATGGCTTCCTCGACTTCTTCGCCACCGACCTGTCCGGGCGGCTGCGCGCGCCGAGTTGACCGGCCGCACCCGCGCACGGGCACGCCCGCCCGGACGACTGTCCGGGCGGGCGTCTGCGCTCAGGATGGAGGACGGGTGGAACTCAGCGGAAGCAGTGTGCGATCGGTACGGCGCTGCCCTCGCAGTTGGTCGGCTCGTTCTCGACGACCACGCTCTCGTCGTCGATCTTGACCTGGGCGTGCTCGGCGAAGATGCCGCCCGGCTTCACCGTGGCCGCGTTGTGGGTGACCTTGCTCGTGTAGAGCGCCACGGCGCCCGCGGTGGCGTAGATGCCGCCACCCTTGGACGTCGCGCCGACCGCCTCGTTGCCGGTGACGTCGCTGCCGCGCACGAGCAGGTTGGACTTCTCGGTGTAGATGCCCGCCCCGATGCCGTGCGTGGTGTTGCCGGCCACCACGCTGTCGTCGAGGGGCAGCAGCCCCTTGACGGTCGAGATGCCGCCGCCGTTGACGGTGGAGGTGTTGCCGCGGATGGTCATCTTGCGCATCACCAGCACCGCGTCGGAGTTGGCGGCGCCGCCGCCGACCTGCGCGGTGTTGTTCAGCAACTCGGTGTCGTACACCTTGGTCCGAGCCGAGAAGCTGGCCAGGCCACCGCCCTGCCCGGCGCTGTTCTGCGCGAAGCTGGTGCTCTCCACGTCAGCCGCGCCCCGGTAGTTGCCGAGCCCGCCGCCGTAGCCGTTGGCGCTGTTGTGGTGGAACTCCGAGCGCTTGAGCGTCAACACTCCGCCGTTGAGCAGGCCCCCGCCCTTGCCCGCGGCGCCGGAGGCGCTGTTGCCGATGAACGTGGAGTCGGTGACCACCATGTTGCCGTCGTTGAAGATCCCACCGCCGCCGCCCTCGGGCGACAGCGACGTGCTCTGGGTGACAGTGACCCGTTCCACCACGGCCGTCGCGCCGTGCACGACGTGCACGCTGCCGCCCTCGATGGCCGAGCGGCCGTTGTGCAGCTCGACGTCGCGCAGGGTCAGCTCACCGCCGTCGCGGACGGTGAAGAACCGGAACGCCTCCGCCTGGACGGCGCGGGCGATCGTCGCGCCGGCGCCGTCGATGGTGATGGGCTGGTAGATCACCGGCAGGCCGGCCGTGTCGTCGGCCGGGTTGTGCGGCGGGGCGTCGGCGTCCCCGGGGGTCTCCGCCGCGTCGGCCTGCTCCCGGGCGTCCCGGATGCCGCCGTCGTACTGGTCGGTCTCGTGGAACGCCTCGGTCAGCGTGTACCGGCACCGGGGCGCGAGCCGCAGCTCGGCGCCGCCCTCCGCGTTGGCCGCCACCAACGCGGCCACCAGCTTCGCCGCGTCGCAGGGCACCTCGACCACGCCGTGCTTGCCGGTGCCCGGCGTCTGCGGCCGGGCCCGCTCGGCGTCGTCCCCGCCGCGCTCGGGGGTGGACCGCTCGCCGGAGCGCCGGTCGTCGTCGCGGTCGGCGGCGGTCAACCGGCCCAGGACGCCGAGGGAGAGGTCACGGTCGGCGGCGGCGGCGACGCCGGCGACCCCGGCCGCGCCCACCACCAGGCTCCCCGCCAGGAGCCCGCCGGCTAAGAACCATCGGGACCGCCGTCGAGGTCGAGCTGGGCGGTCTCCTGGTCGGTACGTGGACATCCGGTTCCTGCCTTCCTGCGTACGTGCCATGACCGTGCCCCACTTCGGGCGCGGGGGGTCGGACGTGCCGCCGACCACCAGAGGTCACGATATGACCGCAATCCGGACAGGGAGGTGTGAACGTGAATAGTGCTGCCATTCATCTTTTTCGGTACCAGACAGCGCGCGTCCTCAGCCGCCGACGTGGATACCCGGGCGGCGCAGCGGGTCCGGCTCGGTCCGGCGGATGATCTCCCGCACCACCGGTGGGGTGTCCCCCCGGCCGAGGATCAGGTACCGCAGCAGGTGCGCGATCGGGCTGCCCTCGGACCACTCGAAGTGCGCGTGCGGGCGTACCCCGGTCGCGTCGCGCAGCGCCAGCAGGATCGCGGCGATCGCGTTCGGCGCGGCCGCGCTGCTGGCCCGCAGGACCCGGAAGCCCCCCACCTCCACCCCGTGCACCCGCAGCACCTGGCTGAACCCCGACGGGTCGACCACCTCGATCTCCAGGAACAGCACGTCGGACGCGCCGGGCACCGGGTTCATGCCGCGCTGCGCCCGCTCCTTGAGCGTGTACTCCTTCAGGGACCCGCCCTGGCGCTTGTTCGCGATCAGGTGCAACTGGCCGTCGTGGGCGAGCGACTCGGTGACGAACCGTCGGGCCGCCTCGTCGAACTCGATCCGTTCGGCGCGCAGCTCCGTGGTCCGGGTGACCCGGGAGACCAGGGACACCGCGATGATGCCGAGGATGAACAGCGCCGAGATGGTGATCCCGTCCGGCTTCTCGATGACGTTCTCGACCAGGGCGTACAGCAGCACCAGCGTCAGCACGGTGAAGCCGATGGCGCCGCCGCGCTGGCGGCTCCGGACCGCCGAGATGGCCACCGCCACCGCGCCGGACACCATCATCGCCAGGATGCCGGTGGCGTACGCGCCGGCCTGGGCGTTGACGTCGGCACGGAAGGCGACCGTGATGGCGACGCTGACGACGGTGTAGACGATCACCACCGGACGTACGGCGCGAGCCCACTCCGGAGCCATGCCGTACGAGGGCAGGTAGCGGGGCACGATGTTGATCAGCCCGGCCATCGCCGACGCGCCCGCGAACCAGAGGATGAGCACGCTGCTCAGGTCGTAGACGGTGCCGAACCCCTCACCGAGGTACGTGTGCGCCAGATACGCCAGCGCCCGTCCGTTCGCCGCCCCACCGGGCCGGAACTCGGCGGCCGGGACGAGCGCGGTGGTCACGAACGTCGTCGAGATGAGGTACACCGACATGATCAGCGCGGCGGTGGTGAGCAACCGCCGGGTGTTCCGGATCCGGGCGGCGAGCCGGGCCTGCCGGTCCGGTCCGTCGGCCGCCACCAGGGGCATCATGCTGACTCCGGTCTCGAAGCCGGACAGGCCCAGCACCAGCAGCGGAAAGGCCAACACGGCGGTGAGCAGCACGTCGGCGGGTCCGTCGCCGCTCGCCGTCAGCGCCGCCGTCCAGTTCGACACGATGGTGGGATCGCCGACGATCCGGGCCACCGCGACCACCACGATCACCGCGTTGAGCACGAGGAACACGGCCACCAACGGGATGGCGACGACCACGGCCTCACGGAAGCCGAGCAGGAACACCCCGCCGAGGACGAGCAGCAGCGCCACGGTGACCAGCACCGGCACCGCCGGGCCGTGCAGGGCGTCCGGCAGGAACGGGTTCTCCAGCAGGTGCACGGTGGCGTCGGCCGAGGACAGGGTGATCGTGATGATCCACGAGGTGGCCACGAACCCGAGCAACACGAGCACGAAGATCTTGCCCCGCCAGAACGGCAGCAGCCGCTCCAGCATCGCCACCGAACCCTGCCCGTGCGGGCTCTCCTGGGCGACCCGCCGGTACATGGGCAACATGCCGAACAGGGTCAACGCGACGATCAGCAGGGTCGCCAGCGGAGACAGCGCGCCGGCGGCCACCGCCGCGATGCCCGGCAGGTACGACAGGGTGGAGAAGTAGTCCACGCCGGTCAGGCACATCACCTGCCACCAGGCGTGCCTGCGGTTCTGTCCCTCGCTCGTCTCCGGGCCCGGCGGCTGCACCTGGTGCTCGAAGAGCCACCGCCGCAGCGGGCTGGCCGGCGGCGTCGAGCGGGCCGGGCTGTCCACCCGCTCCGGCACCACGACCCCCGGCCGACCGCCCGGGTGTGGCCGGGCCGGGTCGCGCGCCGCGCGCAGGGCCGGGTCCGGCCCGGTCGGCGTGTGGCGTCGTCCGCCCCAGCGTCGCGGTCTCGCCCGGTGCTCGTCAGCCATCGCCCGTCCCACCCTCGCAGGTCCTGATCCGACCGTAGGTGCCAGCCCACGGCCCGAGCGGCCGAACGGGGCAGGTAGGTGGGCTGCTCAGGGCAGGTCCGGTCCGCCGAGCAGCCGAGCCAGGGCCGCCGGGTCGGCAACCGTGACCGTGGCCGCCGGGTGCCGGGGCCAGCCCGCGGGCGCCAGGGCCGGCACCGGTACGCCGAAGCGCACGCAGACCCCGGCCTGCGCGCTGCTGCCGAAACTCACGCCGCCGTCGGCCAGCGACAGCCGCGGGCCGATCACCCGCCACCACCGGTACGGCCCGCCGACCTCGGCGCCGAGCACGTTGTCCCGGCCGGTCCGCAGCCGCCACGGCCCGTACCGGATCTCCAGGTCCCGGTCGTCGACGGCGACCCAGGCCGTCGCCGGGCGGACCCCCACCAGCACCAGCGCGGGACGGAACGCCGCGTCGAAGCGGAACGGAAACCGGATCGGCACGTCGGTCATCGGGCACCCGGCCGGGCCGCCGGCCGCGAGACCGGGCCGCCCGGGCGCAGCGGGCCGGGCCGCGCGGGACGAGGTCGGGCAGCGGGACGACGCCGGGCCAGGACGGTCATGGCGCGGGCGTACCCGGAACTCATCGCTCGACACCCCCGGATTCGCCGCACCCGCCGCTCCCCCGTCGCCGGCCGGCACCCCCGGGCCGGCCGACGACGGCGGACGGTCGACACCCCCGGGCCGACCGGCCGACTCCCCGGCCGCCGCCGCCGACGGGCGCCGGCGGACCGCGCGGGGAGGTGGAGCGGGCGGGTGGTTGCGCCCCGCGCTCCGCCGCCCCACGGGCGGAGCGCGGGGACCCCCCGTCCCGGCTACTGCAGGAACGCCCCGAGGGGCGAGAGCAGCAACCGTCCAAGCGCAGCGGCGTTGTCGTCCAGCCGCAGACGCTCGCACTCTCGGGCGTCCGGATCGTGCCGGCACCGCCAGATCTTCTGCGCGTTGCGCCACGCGACATCGCGGGTGTACTCGACCAGTTCCCCCTGGTACCAGTCGTCGATGTCGCCGTTGAGCATGTCGATGAGCAGCTGCCACCGCTCCAGGTAGCCCCGGCGCAGACCGGGGATCTTGTCGGCGAAGATGTTGTTGATCTCGAGGTAGTCGTGGTGCTGGTCGGTGCCGTCGACCGGCTCCGACTCGAGGTGGTCGAACGTCGTCACCAACGCGAACGGCAGGTCGAAGTTGATGTGCGCGTTCACACCGGCCGCCGCCGACGGCAACGGGCGGGCGTCGGGCCCCCGCATCCGCGAGAACAGGCACGACCACGCCTTCGGCGTGCCCGGGCTGGAGTCGGTCCAGAGCCGCAGGGCGTCGAAGTAGCGGGCCGCGAACTCGACGTCCAGCCGGGAGAGGAAGACCGGATCGACGAAACGGTCGTCGTACAGGCCGTCCAGCACACTGCTGGTGATCGTCAGGTACAACCTGTTGAAGTCGGCGAGCGGGCAGCTCGCCTCCAACGGAGGCAACCGCACCAGCAGGTCCTGGAGCTTCGTGAGATGGTCGACCACCGCCGGCACGTCCGCCGGGTGATCGGCGAGCAGGTCGACGATGTCCCGGTGCACGGGCCCCCAGACCGGTTCGGTCATCTCTCCTCCATGATGGTCGTTGCGCCTGCGCGACGCCGCCGACGGGCCACAGCCTCTCAGCCGGCAACCGCCGCCGGGATCAGTAGAACGACGTATCCCCGGCGCACACGGGCGCCGGGGATACGTAGTGCGGTGGTCAGCCGCGCGCGTTACGCAGGTGGATCGCACTGGCCTGTACACGGGTGCGGACCTGCAGTTTGTCGAAGATGTGCGACACGTGCACGCCGATGGTCCGCTCGCTGATGAACAGCCGCTGCCCGATCTCCCGGTTGGTCAGCCCTTCGGCGACGAGCGCGAGCACCTCCCGCTCCCGCGCGGTGAGAGTCGCCAACTCGTCGTCGGCCGGCTCGACCGAGCCGGCCGCGCGTGTGCCGTCGGCGCCGTCCCGCTCCTCAAGGGACACCCGGGCCCGCCCGGCCAACTCCCGGATCTCCGAGGTCAGCGGCACCGCGCCCAACGCCTGCGCCACCCGGTACGCCTCCCGGAGCAACTTGCCCGCAGTGGCCACCCGGCTCCGTCGGGCCAACAGGGCCTCGGCCTGGCGCAGCCGCGAGTACGCCGCCGGATAGGGGTGGTTACGCCGGTCCCACTCGACGACCGAGGCGGCCCACAGCTCCGGGTCACTGCCGTCCAGGCGGCTCACCTCAGCGGCGCACAGCGCCAGGAAGCCGTCCACCACCGACCGCACCGGTCGGGCCGCGGACGCGCTCTTGCGCGCCACCCGCTCGGCCACGTCCCGCAACCGGCGTACCGCCGTCGGGTCCACGTCGACGGTACGGCTGGTGTGTGCCTCCGCCTCGGCGCGCAACCCGTGCCACACCAGCGCGGACAGGATCGTCACGTCGTCCGAACGGCTCTCGGTGAGGCCGCGCTGCACGGCCTGGCGCGCCACGTCGTGCCGGCCCTCCCACATCGACAGCCCGGCGCGCAGCGTGAGCAGCGGGATGACGTGTCGGGCGCCGCCTCCGGCCAGCACCGTCGCCACCGCGTCGAGGTCCCGGTCGGCGGCCGCGATGTCGCCGTAGCCCACCGACAGCCGGCACCGGGCCAGCAGCAGCTCGACGGCGTCCGCCCCGGACGGTCGGTGCCGCAGCGCGGCGGCCACCACCTTCTCCGCCTCGGCCCACTGCCCCACCCGGAACAGCCCGTTGGTGGCGATGGCCAACAGGCGGGTCTCATAGGTACGCCCGAGGCCCAGCTCGGCCACCCGCTCGGCGCCCCGGCGGGCCACCACGACACCCTCTTCGAGGATGTTCAGCGGCCCGGTCATCAACTCCGCGAGGTGCAGGTACGCGCAGGCCACGTCCTCGGGCTGGCCGGAGCGCTCGGCGGTCTCCAGGGCCTGACGCACGACGGCCAGCCCGGCCTCCGGGTCCTCCAGGTACGCGTCGCTGAAGCCGAGCGCCGAGCTGGCGAGCACCACCTCGGTGGTGGACCCCTCCACCTCGGCGGCCAACGCCAGCGCCTCCCGCGCACGCCGGCCCGCGTCGGCGTACCGGCCCAGGTGCAGCAGCAGTTCGGCGAGCCGCGCGGCGGCGGTCGCCCGTTCCCGTGGCGAGCAGTCCGCCGCGTCGAGGGCCCGCTCGTACTCCTTCTCGGCGAGGGCGGAGCGGCCCGCGGCCGCGAGGTATCGCGCGCGGCGGATGTGCAGCGCGCAGCTCGGCGCGCCACCCCGCAGCGCTACCAGCTCCTCCAGCAACGCCAGGGCGCGGGCGTGCTCACCGCAGTGGTGGGCCGCCTCGGCCGCGTTACCGAGCAGCTCGACCCGGTCCACCTCCGGCGAGGCGGAGTCGCCGGCCAACTGCAACGCGACCGTCCAGTGGCGGTGGGCCTCGGCGTAACCGTGCAGCCGTTCGGCCTCCTGCGCGGCGCCCACCGCGGCGGGCAACGCCCGGGCCGGCTCGCCGGCCAGCCGCCAGTGATGCGCCAACCGGGCCTGCCGCAGCTCGCCCGGCGCCGCGGTGAGCGCCTCGGCGTAGCGGCGGTGCAGCCCGGAGCGTTCGGCGGGCAGCAGCTCGTGCGCCAGCACCTCGGCGACGAGTCGGTGCCGTAGCCGGTAGCCGTCGTCGGCGCTGACCAGCAACCGGTGCGCGACCGCGGCCCGGGCGGCCTCGATCAACTCGCCGTCGGGCAGGTGCAGCACCTCGGCCAGCAACCAGTGCTGCACGGGCTCGACGCCGGCCGCCACGGCATGCACCACGGCGTGCGCGTGCTGCGGCAACGCGTCGACCCGGTCGAGGAAGATCTCGCGCAGCGTCTCGGACAGCCCGTCCCGCCCGTCCCGCAGGTCGCGGGCCAGCTCCTCGATGACGAACGGGTTGCCGCCGCTGCGCTGCCAGACCTGCTCGGCCGCCTCGACGGGAAGCGGCCGGCCCACCACCGCGGCGGCGAGCTGTTCGGTGTCGGCACGGTCCAGCGGAGAAAGATCGAGCACCCGTACCGTCCGCAACCGGCGCAACTCGGTCAGCACGCGGCGCAGCGGGTGCGCGCCCTGCAACGATTCGGCGCGTACCGCGGCCAGCACCGACAGTTGCAGGTCACCCAGACCGGCCAACAGGTACAGCAGGAGCTGCCGGGTGCTGCGGTCGACCCACTGCAGGTCGTCGAGGATCAGCACCAGCGGTCGTCCCTCGGCGATCAGGTGCAGACCCCGGGAGACGCGTTCCAGCAGCGTGCCCGCGCCGTCCGGGCCGCCGGTCTCGTCGGCGAACACCTGCAACAGCCCACGTACGGCCGAGGAGGTACGCGCCTGAGCGGCGGTCAGGTCGGCGTCGAAACGCCGCAGCGCCTGGAGCAACGGGTGCAGTGGGGAGGCGTCGCCGATGTCCAGGCAACTGCCGGTCAACACCAACGCGCCCGCCGCACGCAGTCGGACGCCGACCTCGCCGAGGATCCGGGTCTTGCCCACACCGCTCTCGCCGGTGAGGAAGACCGCGGCCGTCTGTCCCTGTGCCACGTCACCGAGAAGCGCCGACCGAACCGTCTGTACCAGCTCGGTCCGGCCCACGAGCGGTGCGGTGTCCACATCGCTGGCCATGGCACGCAGCCTAATCACAGGCCCCCCGACCGTTCTACGGCCATCTGCCGCTTGTGGTACTCCTCGCGTCGACATTGCGACTAAAGGTTGCGGGTGGCCGACATACGTCGTTCTGCCGATCCCCTGTCGGCCCAGGGATGCCAATCTCCGAGGGTCGTCAGCCCATCACCCGGGAAGGTCGGGTGCGCCACCCATGATCACCATCGTCGCCGACACACAGCGGACCGACCGCCCACACTGGCCGGTGCCCGAGGAACGACGGACGGTCAGTGTCCTCTTCGTCGACATCGTCGGTTCCACCGCGCTTGTCGACCAGCTCGACCCCGAGGACGTCCGTGCCCTGCAACGGGCCTACTTCGAACGGGTCGCCGGCGTGCTGAGCCGCTGGCACGGCGTGGTGGAGAAGTACGTCGGCGACGCGGTGATGGCGCTGTTCGGGGCACGGCACTCCGACGGCTTCGACGCGTACCGGGCGGTGCGGGCCGGCCTGGAGATCCAGGCCGCGCTGGACCGCCGTCCCATCCTCGGCGACATCGTCCTGCGGGTGCGTGTCGGCATCGCGACCGGCGAGGTGGTGGTCGACCTGGGCGACGCGGTCAGCGGTGGTCACGGCGTGGCCAGCGGCGCGGTGATCACCACCGCGGCCCGCCTACAGGGTTACGCGGCACCCGGCGGTGTCTCGTTGTGCGCGGTCACCGCGCGGGCCACCGCCGGCCTCATCGCCCAGCGTCAACTCGCGCCGATGCCGGTGGCCGGCCGGTTGGCGCCGATGCCCGTGTGGCACGCCAGCGGTCCCGCCCGTCCCGGCGCCGACCGGCACGACGGCCCGCTCATCGGACGTCGCCGGGAACTCGCCGGCATCGGCGAACAGGTGAGCGAGGCGCTGCGCACGCGCGAACCGCGCTGGATCTCCCTCGTCGGTCCGAGCGGCAGCGGCCGCAGCCGGTTGCTGCACGAGCTGAGCCGGACGCTGCACACGGTGGACGGGCTGCCGGTGCGCTGGTGCGTGGTGAGCTGCCCGCCGTACCCCGATCAGGTGCTCGCGCCGGTCGCCGAGCTGGTCCGCGTCCTGGCCCGCACCCGCCCCGGCGACGGCCCGGCGGCGGTCCGCGAACGCCTGACCGACGCCCTGACGCCGCTGTACCCGCCCGACCGCGTCGCGGCGGCGGTGCCGGCGCTGCACCGGCTGCTGACCACCCCGGACGCCTCGGCCGAGGCGTTCGCCGCCACGGCGATCTGCCGCGACGCCCTCCTGCGGCTGGCCGCCCACCGGCCGCTGGTCGTGGCCGTGGACGATGTGGACCGTGCCGCGCCGGCCGTGAGTCGCTTCCTGCACGACCTGTTCACCGCGGCCACGGCGCGTGGCGTGCCGCTGGCCGTGCTCACCGTGCACCAGCCGCAGTGGGCCGACACCCGACCGGGCCCCGCCCGGCGGGTGCCGATCCGACCGTTGGCCGCCGTCCAGTCCGGCCGCCTCCTGCGCCACCTGCTGACCCGCGCCGGGCAGCCGGTGGCCCTGGTCGACCGGCTGCTGCCGCTGGTCGGCGGCCGGCCCGGGCACGCCGTCGCATACGTCACCTCGATCGCGGCGGGCGCGGACCCGACGACGCTGCCCGAGCCGGTACGTCGCAGCACCGGCGCCGAACTGGACCGGCTCGGCGGTGAGGGCCGGGCGGTGCTGATGGCCGCCGGCACCCTCCCGGGCATGCTCTCCGGCCCGAACGTCGACCGGGCACTCGGTTGGCGGCCGGGACGGTCCGCTCCCCTGCTGGGCGCCCTCGTCTCCGCCGGACTGCTGCGCGCCGACCACGTCCGGGGGTACGCGTTCGTCGCGCCGGCGCTGCGTCAGGTCGCCGCCGAGCGTCTTCCGCACGCCCTGCGCGCCATGCTCACCCGGCGGGCCGCCGAGAATCCGGCATCCGACACCGTCGGCGAACCCGCGGCGCTGCCGTCCACCGGTCAGCAGCGGCGCGGAGCCAACCCGCCGGGGCCGACGGCCGACCGCGCGCCGACTCTCCGACCGCTTCTGACCGCCCCGGAGGCCCGTACGCCCGCCTCGCCGACGCTCCCGGACGACCGCGCGCCGGTCCGCCGCCGACTGCTCGCGGTCACCGGCGGCGACGTGCCGCCGGTTGGGACGAGCGCCCCGACGCCCGTCGGCCGCGCCCGGACGGCGCTTCGCCCCGGCCGCGCCCGGACCGGATTCCGATTACCGGTGACGCCTGCGCCGGGCGACCTGGCCGCCGTGGCCTGACCGTGGCGACCGTGCACGGGCGGGTCGCCCGACGCCGGTGACTAGGATTGGCGCAGTCATGCTGCTACGGGTGCTCGGACCGCTCGAGGTCGAGGTCGACACCGGCGGACCGACCGACCTCGGCGGCCCCCGTCAACGCGCCGTGCTCGCGCTGCTGCTGGCGGCCCGCGGTGAGGTCGTCTCCGTCGGCCGGATGATCGAGTTGCTGTGGCGGGGGGACGCCCCACCACGGGCGATCGTCTCGCTCCAGGCGTACGTCTCGCACCTGCGCCGCGTGGTGGAGCCGACCCGCGAGCGCCGGGCGCCGGCGCGGGTCCTGGTCACCGTGCCACCCGGGTACGCCCTACGGGTGCCGGCCGACGCCGTCGACGCCGGCCGGTTCGAGTCGCTGCTGGCCGAGGCCCGCAGGGTCAGCGCGAACGACCCGGAGCGGGCCCGTCGGCTGCTCCGTGCCGGGCTCGACCTGTGGCGCGGCCCGGCGTACGCCGAGTTCGTCGGTGAGCCGTGGGCGCAGCCGGAGGTGCTGCGGCTGGAGGAGCTGCGACTGGTCGCCCGGGAGCTGCTGGTCGACGTGACCATGCGCGGCGGCGACCCCGCCGAGGCGGTGCCGGAGGCGGAGCTGCTGACCCGCCAGGCGCCACTGCGGGAGGAGGCGTGGCGGCTGCTGGCCCTGGCGTTGTGGCGTACCGGCCGGCAGGGGACGCGCTCGCCGCGCTGCGGCGGGCCCGGGCGACCCTGGTGGACCAGCTCGGCCTGGACCCCGGCCCGGCGCTGGTCGAGGTCGAGGCCGCGATCCTGGGCCAACGCCTGGACCTGCTCCCGCCGGCCGCCGCGACGACGGCCGTCGAGGCCGAGCGGCCGGAGGAGATGTTCGTCGGCCGGGAGGCCGAGCTGGCGGCTCTCGGGCAGGCCGCCGCCGAGGCGCGGGTATGGGGCCCGCGTGTGGCGCTGGTCAGCGGGGAGGCGGGCGCCGGCAAGACCCGTCTGCTCAGCCGGTTCGTCGAGGACCTGAGCGCCACCGGCTGGCTGGTCGCCCTCGGCCGCTGCCCCGAGGTCGAGGGCGCCCCGCCGGCCTGGGCGTGGGTCGAGGCGCTACGGCACCTCGCCCTCCAGGCGCCGCCCGGCGCTCTCGCACCGGCGCTCGCACCGCTGCTCGACGAGGGCGACGGGGAGGTCGGTGGGGACGTCACCGCCGGCCGGTTCCGGCTGCACCGCGCCGTGGCCGCCTGGTTGGACGCGGCGGCCGCCGGCCGACCGGTCGCCGTCGTGCTCGACGACCTGCACGCCGCGGACGCCGAGACGCTGCTGTTGTTGACCAGCGTGGCCGAGACGACGGCGGGAGCGGTGCTGTTCGTCGCGGCGTTACGGCCCGCCGAGAACGCCGAACGGCTCGCCGACACCATGGCCGTCCTGGCCCGCCGGTCGCCGCAGCGGATCGCGCTTGGCGGTCTGGCGACGCCCGAGGTCGAACGGCTGCTCGGCGCGCTGGCCAGGACCACCGTCGATCCGGACACCGTAGCCGCGCTGGCCGAACGCACCGGCGGCAACCCCTTCTACGTCCGCGAGTCGGCCCGGTTGCTCGCCGCCGAGGGCACCCTCGTCGCCACCTCCGACGTGCCCGAGGGCGTACGCGACGTGCTGCGCCGGCGACTCGCCCACCTGCCGTCGGCGGCGGTGTCGGTGCTGCGCCTCACCGCGACCGTGGGCCGGGAGGCGGACGTACGGACACTCGTGGGCGCCTCCGGCGCCGACGAGGGCACCGTCCTGGGCGGGCTGGAGGCCGGGTTGAGCGCCGGTCTGCTCACCGAGCCGGCACCGGGACGGGTCCGCTTCGTCCACGGCCTGGTCTGCGACACCATCTACCGCGACCTGCCGCAGCTCCGGCGCACCCGCCTGCACGCCCGTATCGCCGCCGTCACCCGCCGGCTCGACCCGGACGACTACCCGGCCCTGGCGTACCACTACTCGCGCGCCGCGTCGACCGACACCGCGCCCCTCGCCGTCGAGTACGCCGTCCGCGCCGCCGAGCTGGCCGAGCGTCGGTACGCGTACGACGCCGCCATCGAACTGCTCGGCAACGCCGTCGACGCGGCCGCGTCGGTGCCCGGGGACCGGGACGCGCTCCGGGTCGACCTGCTGGGTCGGCTGCTGCGCGCCCAGGCCCGGGCCGGCGCGGTGGCCGCCGCCCAGCAGACGCGGACGCGGGCCGTCGACATCGCCATCGCGGCCGGCCGCGACGAGCTGCTCATCGCGGCCTTCACCGCGTGGACCGTGCCGAGCCCCTGGCTGCGACACGCGTACGGCGCCGTGGACCACACGGCCGTGGAGCTGCTCACGCGGCTGTTGCGCGCCGACCACCTGGACCCGGTCACCCGGTGCCGGCTGCTCGACGCGCTCGCCACCGAGCTGGACGGTGAAGCGGACCCGCGTGGCGTGGCGGCCGGCCGGGAGGCCGTGGCGGTCTCCCGGCGGCTGGACGATCCCGAGCTGCGCGCCCTCGCGCTGGCCGCCCGCGCCCGCACCATGAACTACGAGTTGGAGGCCTCGCAGCGCCTGGAGTTGGCCGGGGAGCTACGGGACCTCGCCGACGAGCACGGCCTGGTGACCTGGCGCTGGGTCGCCGAGCAGGTGATCGGTCACTGCGCCGCCGCGCTGAACGACCCGGAGCAGCTCCGGGCCAGCGTCACGCGGCAGGGGCAGCTGGCCGAGACGTACCAGCTCAAGGAGGCCCAGGTGCTGCACCTGTGTTCCCTGGCCGTGCTCGCGCACGTCGCCGGTGACTTCGGGACCGCGCGACGACACTACGACGAGGTCGCCGAGCAGATGCGGCGGCAGGGATCGCTGCACGCCGAGGCCTTCCACTACCTCGCCGTGGCGACCCTGCTGATGAGCCAGGGCCGTTTCGGCGAGCACGTGGAGGCGACCCGCCGGATGCGGCCGTCGTTGGGGCCGATCGTGGACGACCTGCTGGCGTTGGCGCTGATCGAGAGCGGCCGGGTGGACGAGGCAGGGGCCATGCCGATCGGCCGGCACACCTACCGCCCCGACTACTTCCAGTCGTCCCTGCTGAGCGTACGGGCGATGGTCATCGTGGCCCTGGGTCGGCGCGACCTGGCGCAGCCGGTGATCGACGCGCTGCTCCCGTTCCGTGATCAACTGGCCGGGCTCTCCACCACGGCGGCCGTGGTACGGCCGGTCGCGCTGACGCTCGGGGAGCTGTTCCGCCTGACGGGTCGTACCGAGGAGGCCGCGGAACACTTCCGGCTGGCGGCGGCCCTGGCGCGGCGGTGGGGGTCGCCGCACTGGTTGGCCCAGGCGACGGCGGCGCTGGCCGACTGACTCCCTCCGGATTCCAAGTGGGTTCCAAGTGGCGGCGCGAATGATCGTCGTGTTCGACCCACCGAATCCTTGGAAAGGGAACCGTGAATCAGACCAACCAGGAAGCGATGGCCGACGTCCGCGACATGTACATGGTGCACATCATGTTCCGTCGCGAGCTCGGCCTGCTCCCGCAACTCGTCCGCGGCGTACGGACGGGCGACGCGAAGCGCGCGGAGGTCGTCGGCGCCCACGCCGCGCTCCTGTGCCAGCAGTTGCACCTGCACCACGAGGGTGAGGACCTCTTCCTGTGGCCGCTGCTCGCCGAGCGCGGTGGCGCGGAGGCGGCCGCCGTCGTCCCCGCGATGCAGGCCCAGCACCACGCGATCGAGCAGGCCTACGAGGCGGTCGTCGCGCTGCTCCCCGCCTGGCGCCGGACCGGACACGACGGCGCGGCGGTGGCCGACGCCGTGGAGCAGCTCCGGGCCGTAGCGGCCGAGCACATGGCCCTGGAGGAGGCCGAGATCCTGCCGATGGCGCAGCGGCACGTCACCGCGGCCGAATGGGCGAAGCTCGGTGAGCACGGGCTCAACGACACCCCGAAGAAGGACCTGCCGCTGATCTTCGGAATGGCGATGTACGAGGGCGACGCCGCGGTGATCAAGGCGGTGCTCGCGCACGCCCCGCTGCCGGCGCGGCTGCTCATGCCGATCGTCGGACCCCGGCTCTACCGCACGTACGCCAAGCGCGTCCACGGCACGGCCACGCCCCCGCGCATCGGCGCGAACGCAAGCTGAACACGTCGCTGGCGGCGAGATCTTGGACAGTTTCCGTTAGCAGCTAACGGAAACTGTCCAAGATCTCGCGGAATCGACCGCGCCGACGAGGGGGCGGCGGGGTCGGCCGCCGCCGGCGGATTGGGGGCACCGGCGACGGACGTCGCCGAGCCGGGCTGGCATGGCGGCAAGGACCCGGGCGGTCATCGGCTCGTACCGGTTCCGCCGCCGCTGCGGCGTCGGCGGGGGCAGGACGCCGCCGCTCCGGGGGTGGGGCGGTAGACGAAGACGCCGCCGAAGCCGGGTGGGGCGAGAGGCAGGGGAGACACCTGACCGCGCGCGGACGCGCGGTCAGGTGTCGGCCAGAAAGGCCAGCACCCGGGGCCACAGCGCCGTGGCGGCGTCCGGGTCGTACTCGGTCAGGGCCGGGTCGGTGAACAGGTGGCCCACGCCGGGGTAGCGGAACACCGTCAGGTCGGCGCCGGCGTCGGCCATCGCCCGTTGCCACTCGTCGATCTCGTCCGGTGCGTCGTACGGGTCCGGGTCGGCGACGTGCAACTGCACCGGCAACCCGGGCCGCACCACGTCCGGCGCACCGCCGGTGCCGTGCAGCAGGAGCAGACCGGCGGCGTCGGGGCGTTCGGCGAGCAGCGCCCCGGCCACTCCCGCGCCCATCGAGAAGCCGGCGAGGACCGTCTGCGGCGGCAGGTCGCGCAGCGCCGCGCGGGCCCGGTCGAGCACCAGCTCGTGGCCGATCTTGTCGAGCAGCGCGAAGCCGTCCTCGACGGTGTCGGCGGCGGGAACGCCGTACAGGTCGGGGTCGTGACCTGGTGCCCGGCGGCGCGCAACCGGTCGGCGGCGGCGCGGACGGCGGGCCGCAGCCCGTACACGGAGTGGAACAGCACGACGTGGCGCATCCGGTCATCCTGCCGCCGCCGCGCCGCCGACCGGCGCGGACACGCGGGGGTGGGCTCAGACCAGCGCCGCCAGCCGGGCGATCAGGGCCGACGGCGGTGGCATCGCGGCGATCTCCTGGCTGACCTGCACGGCGGCGGTCCGCAGGGTCTCGTCGGTGAGGAGCCGGGTCAGCGTGCGCGCGGTGATGTCGGCCGGGCGGGCCGCGAGACCCGCGCCCCGGCGGGCCACCAGCTCCGCGTTGTGCCGCCGGTCTCCCGGGCCGACGGTGGCCAGTTGCGGCAGTCCGGCGGCGAGGGCGCCGAGCGCGCTGCCCGCGCCGCCGTGATGGACCAACGCCGCGCTCGCCGGCAACGCCTCATCGAGCGGGATCCAGTCGACGACGCGGACGTTGTCGGGCAACGGACCGGCCGCCGTACGCCGGTCGGGTCGGACCAGCACGATCTCGGCGTCCACGTCGGGCGCGGCCGCGACCACGGCGGGCATCGGGCCCCGGTCGCCGGGGCCGGTCAGGGTGCTGCGGGTGACCAGGATCCGGGGCCGCTCGGCCGGCTCGCGCAGCCAGTCCGGCAGCTCACCGCCGCCCACGTAGGAGGCGTGGCGCATCGGCCAACCGTCCTGGGTCGCCACGCTGGGCGGCGCGACGGCGAGGGCGGCAGCCGGGGCGGGCAGCTCGGACAGGCCGTGCCGCCGCAGCGCGGCGCCGAGCCGGGCGACGGTGGCGGCGACCAGCTCCCGGCCGTCGAAGAGGCTGTTCTCCTGGCGTACGGCGGGCACGCCCAGCCGTGCGGCGGCCACCGCCGCGGCGACCGCGAACGGCTCGTGGAGCACCAGGTCCGGTCGCCACCGCGTCGCCAGCGTGACGACCGGATCGATGAGCTGGTCGTTGAGCGCGCCGAAGATCAGGCCCGCGCCCCGGGTGCCCGCGATGCCGGCCATCTCGGCGCGGGCGATCAGCGGGTGGCGCAGGAGGACCCGCAGCGCGATCCGGCCGAAGTCGAAACCGGGCGCGATGTCGTGGACGGCCAGACCGGCGTCCGCGGCGGCCAGGGCGCCGCCGCCGGTGGCCAGCAGCACGTCGTGACCGGCGTCGCGCAACGCGACCGCCAGCGGCACCAGCGGGAAGGCGTGCCCGACCAGTGGAGCGGAGACCACCAGCACACGCATGGCGAAATCCTATGTCGACACCGGCGGATCCGTTGCCCCGCTGACCGGGCGGGGTCAGCCGGCCCGTCGCTGGTCGACGATACGGCGCATCTTGCCCATCGACCGCTCCACCGCGTCCGGGGCGAGCACGTCCACGGTCACGCTCACCCCGATCGTGTTCTTCACCAGCTCCACCAACGCGACACCCGCCCGCTCGGCGGCGTCGACGGCCACGTCGGCGCGCCGCTCGACCCGTACGGTGAGGGTGTCCAGCCGGCCCTGCCGATCCAGGACGCACTGGAAGTGCGGCGAGAGCTGGGGCGTCCGCAGGATCAGCTCCTCGATCTGGGTGGGGAAGACGTTCACTCCCCGCACGATCATCATGTCGTCCGTCCGGCCGGTGATCTTCTCGATCCGGCGCATGGGGCGCGCGGTGCCGGGCAACAGCCGGGTGAGGTCGCGGGTGCGGTAGCGCACGACCGGCATCGCCTGTTTGGTCAGTGAGGTGAGCACCAGTTCGCCCTGTTCGCCGTCGGGGAGCACCGCGCCGGTGACCGGATCGATGATCTCCGGGTAGAAGTGGTCCTCCCAGAGGTGCAACCCGTCCTTGGTCTCGACGCACTCGGTGGCCACGCCGGGGCCCATCACCTCGGAGAGCCCGTAGATGTCCAGCGCGTGGATGTCCAGGCGCTGCTCCATCTCACGGCGCATGTCCTCGGTCCACGGCTCCGCGCCGAAGATGCCGACCCGCAGCGAGGTGCCACGCGGGTCGACGCCCTGACGCCGCATCTCGTCGACGATGGCGAGCATGTAGCTGGGTGTCACCATGATGATCTCGGGCTCGAAGTCGCGGATCAGCATGACCTGCCGCTCGGTCATGCCACCGGAGACGGGGATGACCGTGCACCCCAACTCCTCGGCGCCGTAGTGGGCCCCCAGGCCGCCGGTGAAGAGTCCGTAGCCGTACGCGACGTGCACCCGGTCGCCGGGTCGTCCGCCGGAGGCCCGGATGGACCGGGCCATCAACCGGGCCCAGGTGCGCAGGTCGTCGCGGGTGTAGCCGACCACGGTGGGTCGGCCGGTTGTGCCGGAGGAAGCGTGCAGTCGGGCGACCTGCTCCCGGGGCACGGCGAACATGCCGAACGGGTAATTGTCGCGCAGCTCCGCCTTGCCGGTGAACGGGAAACGGGCCAGGTCGGCGAGGTCCCGGCAGTCGTCGGGGTGCGCGCCGACGGCGTCGAAGGCCCGGCGGTAGTGCGGCACGTTGTCGTACGCGTGCCGCAGCGACCAGCGCAGTCGCTCGCGTTGCAGGGCGCGCAGCTCGTCGACGTCGGCGCGCTCGATCGGCTCCAGCTCCTCACGTGCCGGGGTGCGGTCCTGCATCGCGTGCCTCCCTTGGTGCGGCGATCCCGGGTACCGTACGCCCGCCGTCGTCAGGCTCACCCGACGGTCAGCGGACGGCCGGCAGCCGGTGCAGGGCGTCGACCAGTGGCGCCAGCTCGGGGGTGGCGTGCGCCTCGGCGAGCGCGTCGGTGAGTACCCGGTCGTGGGTGGGCCGGGCGCGGGCGAGCAGCTCGGACCCGCCCGGGGTCAGCTCGGTGTAGATGCCGCGCCGGTCGTCGGCGCACAGGATGCGGGTCAGCAGTCCGCGCTGCTCCAGCCGGGTGACGAGACGGGTGGTGGCGCTTCCGGAGAGCGCGGCGGCACGGGCGAGTTGACTCATCCGCATGTGCCAGCCGTGCTGACGCGAGAGCGCGTCGAGCACCGTGTACTCGACGACGGACAGCTCGTGGCCGGCCTGCAACGCCCGTTCCAGGGACGCCTCGATGAGCCCGTGCAGGGCGGCGAGGGTGCGCCAGCCCTGGGCGCGGATCTCGACCGCGTCGTCGGCGATGCCCATGTCGGCCTCCTGGGTGTGATCTGACCGGAGCCCAGACTACCACGCTTGCGCTCATATAAAGCGTGTGCAAGCATCTCGTTGTTAACGCGTGTAGTTGCACACGCTGCACATCCGACCCCTCCCCGATGGGAAGACCATGTCCGCACGCCAACAGTCCCTGCCGCCCGGCCTGATCGCGCTCGCCATCGGCGCCTTCGGTATCGGCCTCACCGAGTTCGTGATCATGGGGTTGCTGCCCGAGGTGGCCGCCGACTTCGCGGTCAGCGAGCCGGTCGCCGGCTGGCTGATCTCCGGCTACGCGCTCAGCGTGGCCGTCGGCGGAGTCGCTCTCACCGCGGCGGTGACCCGACTCCCCCGTAAGCCCGTACTGCTCGGCCTGATGGTGCTCTTCATCGTCGGCAACCTCCTCTCCGCCGTCGCCGGGAACTATCCGGTGATGATGGCCGGGCGCATCGTCGCCGCGCTCTGCCACGGCGCGTTCTTCGGCATCGGCGCCGTGGTGGCCGCCGGCCTGGTCGCGCCGGCCCGTCGCGCGGGCGCCATCGCCATGATGTTCGCCGGACTGACCATCGCGAACGTGCTCGGCGTACCGTTCGGCACCTTCCTCGGGCAGCACTTCGGCTGGCGCTCCACGTTCTGGGCGATCACCGCCATCGGCGTGGTCGCCCTGATCGGGTTGGCCGTGCTCATCCCGGCCCGCGACACCGCCGACGCCGACCGCCCCGCCACCGGGCTGCGCGGCGAACTGGGCGCCTTCACCCACACCCAGGTCTGGCTGTCGCTGGTGATCACCGTCCTCGGCTTCGGCGGAATGTTCGGCGCGTTCACCTACATCGCCTACACCCTCACCGAGGTCAGCGGCTTCGCCAGCGGCACGGTGCCGTGGCTGCTCGTCCTCTTCGGGGTGGGCCTCTTCGCCGGCAACCTGCTCGGTGGCCGGGCGGCCGACCGGTCACTGTCCCGCACGCTGGTCACCGTCCTGGCGGCGCTCACCGTGGTACTCGTCGGCTTCGCGCTGACCGCGACGAACCCGATCCTCACCATCGTCGCGCTGGTGCTGATGGGTGGGTTCGGCTTCGCCACCGTCCCGCCGTTGCAGATGCGGATCATGCACTACGCCCGCCAGGCACCGACCCTGGCGTCCGGCGCGAACATCGCCGCGTTCAATCTCGGCAACGCGCTGGGCGCCTGGATCGGCGGGGTGACCATCGCCGCCGGGTTCGGCTACACCTCGCCGATCTGGGCCGGCGCCGCGCTCACCCTGGCCGGGCTGCTGGTCCTCGTCGGGGCACTGCGGCTGGCCCGGCGAGACGAGCCGGCGCGAACGGCCGACGAGGAGCTGACGAGCGCGGCGGCCTGACCGCCGAGACGACGACGCCGGGTCGGGCGGTCGCCTGACCCGGCGTCACCTCGATCATCGCCCTGCCATCTTCTCGCAGTTGCAAAAGATGTGCAACAAGGTCTGGACAACGCTCCGGTGCTGTAACTAGCCTTCTTCCCATGAGTCCTTACATCACCGATCCGTGGGCGTGGCAGGAGAGCTGGGACCGCCAGCAGGAGGCGTACCTGCCGGACCGGGAGAACCGGTTCACCGCCATGCTCGACACCGTCGACGCGGTCGTCGACGGTCGAGGGCCGCGCGTGCTCGACCTGGCGGGTGGCACCGGGACCATCTCGCTGCGCACGCTGGCCCGCTTCCCCGACGCCGACGTGACCCTGGTGGACCTCGATCCGGCGCTGCTCGCCATCGCCCACGCCTCGCTCGGCGGTCGTGCCACCATCGTCACCGCCGACCTCGGCGCCCCCGACTGGCACGCCGCGCTCCCCCACCGCGACTACGACGCCGTCCTCACCGCCACCGCCCTGCACTGGCTGCCGGCCGACCGGCTCGGGCAGCTCTACGCCGAACTGCGCGACGTGCTGCGCCCGGGCGGCGTCCTCGTCAACGCCGACCACATGCCCGACGACGCGCTGCCGGAGCTGACCAAGCGACTCCTGGATCGGGCACGCGACCGACGCGAAGCCCGCTACGCCGCCGGCTCGACGCTGTCCTGGTCGGACTGGTGGGCCCGGGCCGGCGCCGACCCGGCGCTCGCCCCGCTGGTCGCCCAGCGGCAGACGATCTATCCGAGTGGGCACAGCCCCGAATGGACCCCGCCGATCTCCTGGCACCTGAGCGCCCTCACGGCGGCCGGCTTCGACCAGGTCGGCACCCTCTGGCGAGGCGGCGCGGACGCCGCCGTCGCGGCCGTACGCTGAGGCGGGCATCGTCCGTGAGCCGTACGCGGACCCCGCCGGCGGCGGCAGTACGCTGAGAACCCGTGGCAGAGCCGCTGGACCCGCGCACCGACCCCGACGTCGACCTCCGGGTGCCCGCCGACCGGGGTGAACTCACCGCGCACCCCGCGACGATCATCGCCGCCATCGCGGCGGGCGGCGTGCTCGGCGCGCTGGGCCGGGCCGGCCTGCAACACCTCGCTCCGCACGCGTCGACCGGCTTCCCGTGGGCGACGTTCGCCGTCAACACGTCCGGCTGTCTGCTGATCGGCGTGCTGATGGCGGTGCTCGGGCACCTCGGCGGGGGGCACCCCCTCGCGCGCCCGTTCCTCGGGGTCGGGATTCTCGGCGGCTTCACCACGTTCTCCACCTACGCGGTCGACATCCAGCAGGCGCTGGCCGCGGGCGCCGCAGGCACCGCGCTTGCCTACCTGGCCGCGACGCTGCTCGGGGCGCTCGTCGCGGTCGCGCTGGGCGATGCCGTCACCGCCCGACTGCTGAGCGGCTCGGCGGCCCGATGACCGTCCTGCTCATCGCCCTGGGCGCGGCCGTCGGGGCTCCGCTGCGTTACCTCACCGACCGGGCCGTGCAGTCGCGGCACGCCTCGGCGTTCCCCTGGGGCACGTTGACCGTCAACGTGGTCGGCTCGCTGCTGCTCGGCGCTCTCGTGGGCGTACCGGCGGGTCCGGCGGTCAGCGCACTCGTCGGCACCGGATTCTGTGGGGCGCTCACCACCTACTCGACGTTCAGCTACGAGACGCTGCGGCTGGCCCGGGGCGGCCGCCGGCTGCTCGCGCTGGTCAACGTGGCGGGCAGCGTCGCCGCCGGGCTCGCCGCGGCCAGCGCCGGCTACGCCCTGACCCACGCCCTCACCGGCTGACCCGCAAGGAAGGGGCCGTTACTAACGCATAGCGTTAGTAACGGCCCCTTCCTTGCAAACACCCAGCACACCCGACCAGGGGAACACCCTCAGGGTATATACGCGAGGTATACCCTCGGTGTAGTCTCCTGGGCATGAGCGTGCCACTGACCCTGCTCGGTCTCCTCGAACGAGAGCCCAGCCACGGCTACGACCTGAAGCGCGACTACGACGCCTTCTTCGGCCGGGGCAAGCCACTGCCGTTCGGCCAGGTCTACTCCACCCTGAGCCGGCTGGCCCGGGACGGAAAGGTCGTGATCAGCGACGTCGCGCCCGGCGCCGGCCCGGACCGCAAGCGCTACATCATCACCGACGTCGGCGCGACCGAGGTCGAGCAGTGGTTGACCCAGCCCGTCGACCCGGAGCCGCACCTACAGACGGTGCTCTTCGCCAAGGTCGTCCTCGCGCTGATGCTGGACCGACCGGCCGCCGACTATCTCGACACCCAGCGCAGGGCGCACCTGCACCGGATGCGCGAGCTGACCGAGATCAAGCGCTCCGGCAACCTGGTCGACGCGCTGCTGGCCGACCACGGCCTCTACCACCTGGAGGCCGACCTCCGGTGGATCGAGATGACCGGCGCCCGACTGGACGCCCTGC
The DNA here is from genome assembly GCF_050942905.1 of Micromonospora sp. CA-246542. NCBI lineage: Bacteria > Bacillati > Actinomycetota > Actinomycetes > Micromonosporales > Micromonosporaceae > Micromonospora > Micromonospora sp. CA-246542. The sequence continues at coordinate 3,683,509 of NZ_CP192040.1, forward strand.
GCAAGGAGGTACGGCCATGAGCGTCGTCATCGAAGCCCGCGACGTGACGTTCGCCTTCGGACAGACGCCCGCCCTGCGGGGTGCGACCATCAGCGTCGACACCGGCGAGATCGTCGCGATCATGGGGCCCAGCGGCTCGGGCAAGTCCACCCTGCTGCACTGCCTGGCCGGCATCCTGGTGCCCGACTCCGGCGAAATCCTCTTCGACGGGGCACGCGTCGACGCCATGGACGAGAGCCGGCGCAGCGGTCTGCGCCGGGACCGGTTCGGCTTCGTGTTCCAGTTCGGTCAACTCGTCCCCGAGCTGACCGCCGTGGAGAACGTCGCGCTGCCGTTGCTGCTCGGCGGCGTACACCGCAAGCAGGCGCTGCCGAAGGCGAGCGCCTGGTTCACGCGCCTCGGCCTGGACGGCCTGGAGCAGCGCCGCTCCGGCGAGCTCTCCGGCGGGCAGGCGCAACGCGTCGCCTTGGCCCGCGGCCTGGTCGCCGAGCCGCAGGTGCTCTTCGCCGACGAGCCGACCGGCGCGCTCGACTCGCTCACCGGCGAACAGGTGATGGACCTGCTGGTCAGCGCCGCCCGCGAGCAGGGCACCACAGTCATCCTGGTGACCCACGAGGCGAGGATCGCCGCGTACGCCGACCGCGAGGTCATGGTCCGCGACGGGCGTGTGAACGCGCCGGAACGGATCGCCTCATGATCCGCTTCGGTCTCCGCCTCGCCGTGGCCGGTGGCCGGGAGGCACTCACCCGCCTGCTCGTCATCGCCGCCGCCGTCGCGATCGGCAGTGGGCTGCTGCTGACCACCCTCGCCGGAGTCAACGCCGTCGACGCCCAGCTCACCCGGTACGCGTCGATCTATCCCCACGCCTCCACGACCGGTGCTGCCGACAAGCTGTGGTGGTCGACCCGCGACGACTACTTCCACGGCGAGCAGATCATCCGGATCGACGTCGCCGCCACCGGATCGACGGCGCCCGTCCCGGCCGGCGTCCCGACCACTCCCGGCCCCGGCGAGTTCTACGTCTCGCCGGCGCTACGGGACCTGTTCGCGGCACAGCCGGCCGATCAACTCGCGGACCGATACCCGGGGCGTGAGCTCGGCACCGTCGGACCGTCCGGGCTGACCTCACCGGACACCCTGCTCGCCATCGTGGGCGGTACACCGGCGAGTGTCGGCAAGCTGCCCAACGCACGGCAGGTCGACGACATCGGTGACACGCCCGCCCTTCCCGAGACCACGGTGGACCTCATCCTGGGTGTGGTCGCCGGCGGGTTGCTGTTCCCGGTGCTGATCTTCATCGGCACCGCCACCCGGCTCAGCGCCGCCCGCCGGGAGCAGCGCTTCGCCGCGATGCGCCTGGTCGGCGCGACACCCCGGCAGATCTCGCTGGTCGCCGCAGTGGAGGCCGGCCTCGCCGCCGTCGTCGGCACCGCCGTCGGCTTCGGCCTGTTCTACGCCTTCCGCGACCCGCTCGCGGGCATCCCGTTCACCGGCATGCCGTTCTTCCCCGGCGACATGTCCCTCACCGGGTTGGACGTCCTGCTGGTGGCGCTCGGCGTCCCGGCCGGCGCGGCGCTGGCGGCCCAGATCTCGCTGCGCCGGGTACGGATCTCGCCGCTGGGCGTCACCCGACGGGTCACCCCCCGGCCACCGCGCGCGTACCGGCTGATCCCGATGGTGCTCGGCGTCGCCGTGCTGGTCTTCGCCATCAGCTTCCGGCCCGCGACGTCCGACGGCCAGGCGGCGGTGTTCCTGCCCGGCCTGCTGCTCATCATGGCCGGCCTGGTGTTCGCCGGCCCCTGGTTGACGATGGTCGGCGCCCGGGTGATGGCCCGGTACGCCAACCGCCCGGCCACGCTCATCGCCGCCCGTCGCCTCGCCGACAACCCGAAGGCGGGCTTCCGGGCGATCAGCGGCATCATGCTCGCGCTCTTCGTCACCAGCGTCGCCGTCGGTGTGATCACCACGATCGTCGACGAACGTGGCCCGGCCCCGCTCGGCTCGACCGACGCGGGCACGGTCACCACCGTCTTCGACGAGAAGACGACGGCGGCGCCGGACACGCTCCTCGCCGAGCTGCGGGCGATCAGCGGCGTGTCGTCCGCGACCGCGATCCGAGAAGCCCCGGACATCAACACCGGCGGCGAGGGCGGGGTGATCGCGTGCGCCGACCTCCCGGACGCGTACGGTCGGTGCGCCGAGGGCGCGAGCGTCATCGAGGTGCCGTTGGGCCTGAGCCGCTGGGAGGAATCGGCATCACCCGCGACGGTGTGGACAGCGGTGCCGCTCACCCTCGACGAGCTGCGGCGACTGCCGGTGGTGGCGGTCGTGGTCGGCACGGACGGCTCAACCGCCGCCATCGAACGCACCCGTACGCTGCTCGAGATCGCCTACCCGACCTTCTGGGTGGGGCCGAACGTGCCCGGCGACTTCGAGTCCGACTTCGCCAACACGCTGCGCGGCTGGGAACAGTTGGCGAACGTCGTCATCATCGCCAGCCTGGCGCTGGGCGGGTGCAGCCTCGCGGTCAGCGTGATCGGCGGCCTGACCGAACGGCGGCGACCGTTCAGCCTGCTCCGCCTCAGCGGCGCTCCGGTACGGGTGCTGCGCCGGGTCGTCGCTCTGGAGAGCGCCGTACCGATGCTCGCCGTCACCGCCGTCGCCATCGGGATGGGTCTGCTCGCCGCGCACCTCTTCCTGCGGGCGCAGATGGGCTACACGCTCGTCGCGCCGCCGCCGCGCTTCGCCGTGATCGTCGTCGTCGGCCTGGCCGCCTGCCTGGGTGTCATCGCCTCGACCATGCCGCTGCTGGAACGCGTCACCGGCCCGGAGACGGCCCGCAGCGAGTGAGAGTCAGGACCCGGTGGCCACCGCGATCGCCCCGTGCCCATGGTGGTGGTGATGGTGGTGGCCAACCGGGTCGTCCGGGTGGTCGTGCGGTTGCTGCGGGCGGCCCACCTTGTCGGCGAAGCCGGGCATCAGCACCCGGTATGCGCAGGTGTCGCAGTTCATCCGGATGTCCCCGCCCAGCGCCTCGTCGTAACGTTCGCGGACCAGGTCGGCGAGCGCGTCGCAGTCGCCGATCACGTCGGCGACGCGGACGTCCAGGTCAGGGTGGGCGGCGGCGAACTCGGCCGACTGGGCGACGATCCGGTCGGGCAGCACCCCGGCGAACAGAAAGTACGGCGCGACGACGATCCGCCGCGCGCCGAGCCGGCGCAGCCGTTCCAGCACCGCCGGCACGGACGGTTCGGCGAGGGAGATGAACCCCGGCTCGACGCCCGCGTACCCGCGCCCCTCCCAGAGCAGCCGGGCGACCTTGGCGACCTCGGCGTTGGCGTCCGGGTCGGTGGAGCCACGACCGATCAGCGCCACCCAGGTTCCGGCCCGGTCGACGTCCGCCGACACGACGCCGTCCCGGTCGGCGTCCGCCAACGCGATGCCAGCCCGCTCGGCGTCCGCCGACACGGTGCCCGCCAACGCGGCGTCGGTGCGCTCCTCGATGGCCGTGTGCAGCAACGGGTGAGGGCCGAGCGGACGCCCGTAGCGGTACGTCAACCCGGGGTGCCGCTGCTGCTCGCGGGCCATCGCGGCCGGGATGTCGCCCTTGCCGTGCCCGGCGCCGGTGAGCACCAGCGGCAACGCGACGAGGGACCGGTGGCCGCGCGCGACGAGCGCGCCGACCGCGTCGGTCAGCGGCGGACGGGACAGCTCGATGAATCCCCCCTCGACGTCGCCGATGTCCGCACGACGGCGGACCCGCTCGACGAGCGCCGCGAACTGGTCGACCCCGGCCGCGCTGCGCGTGCCGTGCCCGACGATGACCAACCCGGTCATGATTTCTCCTCGCTGTAGAGCAGGGCGTTGAGGGCGGCGGCGGCGACCGCCGAACCACCCTTCTCGCCCACGTTTGACACCCCGGGCAGGCCGCTGGCCCGCAGCGCCGCCTTCGACTCGGCCGCGCCCACGAAGCCGACCGGCAGGCCGACGACCAGCGCCGGGGCGGCGTCCAGGGTGAGTAATTCGACGAGCGCGGTCGGCGCACAGCCGACCACCCAGACCGCGCCGGGGCCGACCCGGTCCAGGGCGATCCGCACGGCCGCCGCCGAGCGGGTGATGCCGGCCGCGCGGCCCAGCTCGGCGGCGGCCGGCTCGGCGACCGGGCAGACCAGTTCCAGGCCGGCCCGGGTGATACCGGCGGCGACCATCGCCACGTCCGTCACCACGGGTACGCCCGCGCGCAGCGCGGCCAGTCCCGCCTCCAGGGCCGCCTCGTCGCAGACCAGGTCGTCGACGTACGCGAGGTCGGCGCTGGCGTGCACCACCCGCTCGGTGACCGCACGGCTCAACGGCGGCAGGTGCGACAGGTCGACGCGCTCGCGCAGGATGCGGTACGACTCGACCTCGATGGGATGCACCATCCGGCTCATCGGGCTCCTTCCCAGGGCTCGGTCACGCGGATCGCGTCGACCGGGCAGATCTCCAGGCACTCCAGGCAGCCGGTGCAGCGGTCGGCCAGTACCGTGAGGCCGCCGGCGACCGGCCTGATCGCGTGCGTGGGGCAGGTCAGCAGGCACGCGCCGCAGCCCTGGCAGGCGTCGATCGTCACGACCGCCACCGGTACCCCCGGGGTGTGACCATCCGCCCGGCGACCAGCCGGGTGTCGCTGTTGCCCACCACCACCACGCTGTACATGTCGACGATGGCCGCGTCGAGCGTGGCCACCGTCGCCAGGTGCACGCGCTCGCCGGGGCGGCTGGCGTTGCGCACCACCCCGACCGGCGTGTCCGGTGGCCGGTGCGCGGCGAGGATGCCGAGCGCCTTGCCGAGCTGCCAGTCGCGGGCGCGGCTGCGCGGGTTGTAGAACACCGTCACGAAGTCACCCTCGGCGGCGGCGGTCACCCGCCGCTCGATGACCTCCCACGGGGTGTGCAGATCGGACAGGCTGACGTAGGCGTGGTCGTGCCCGAGCGGTGCGCCGAGCAGCGCCCCGGCGGCGAGCGCGGCGGTCACCCCGGGAACGCCCACCACGTCGATCCGCTCGTCGGCGTACTCGAGGGCGGGGCTCGCCATCGCGTACACCCCGGCGTCGCCGGACCCGATGAGCGCGACCGCGCGGCCGGCGGCGGCCTCGGCCACGGCGGCCCGGGCCCGCGCCTCCTCCGCGCCGAGTGAGCTGGCGAGTACCCGGGTGCCCGGCCGCAGCACGTCGCGGACCTGGTCGACGTACTGGTCCAGGCCCACCACCACGGCCGCGCGGCGCAGCTCCGCCACCGCCCGGGGAGCGCGCAGGTCGGCCGCGCCCGGCCCGAGGCCGACGACGGCGAGCCGGCCGCGCGGCGCGTGCCGCGCCACCGCCACGGTCGCCATCGCCGACGCGGTCTTGCCCACCAGCAGAGTCGCGTCGTCGGCCCGGCCGTCCGCGCCGAGCAGGGCCGCGGCCTCCGCGACGCTCGGCGTGCCGACCGCCGCCCGGACCACCTCGCTGGGATGCGGCACGTCGACCGCGGCGAGGCGCGTCGCGGGCCAGGTCACCAGGGGTACGCCGAGCGCGTCGGCGGTGCTGCGGATGCCCGCCTCGTCGGCCTTGATGTCGGCGCTGGCCAGGCAGCTCAGGCTCGCCGGGTCGAGGCCGGCCTCGGCCAGCACCCGGTGCAGCAGCTCGGCCACCTCGGCGGCCGGTACGCCCCGACTCGCCCCGACACCGGCGACCAGCGACGGCGGTCGCAGGACGGCGGTCCACGCGTCGATCGGCACCACCCGATCGGTGACCAGCAGCCGGTACCCGCCGTCGGCCGTGTCCCCGCCGGTAGGACCCACGTTGGGTGGCAGGGCGGGCAGTGGCCAATCGGCGTCGGCGACCAGCTCGACCGGCTCACCGTCCAGGATGGCCCGGGACACCGCGGCGACCGCGCCCCGCACGGGCCAGCCGAGGGTGTCCAGCCCGGGCAGCCCGACCGCGTCGGTGGCGGTGGTGACCACCGGTCGGGCGTCCAGCAACGCGCCGACCCGCTCGGCGAGGTCGTTGCCGCCGCCGGCGTGACCGCCCAGCAGCGCCACCGCGTGCCGGGCCGCCTCGTCGACGACCACCACGGCCGGGTCGGTGCGCTTGTCGCCGAGCAGCGGCGCGAGGACGCGTACCACGGCGCCGGTGGCCAGGAACGCGACCACCCCGTCAGATTCCGCCCAGGCGGCGCGTAGCGCGTCGGCGACGCTGTCGCGCTCGACCAGCCGGGCGTGCGGCCAGGCGGCGGCCAGGGTGTCGGCGTGCCGCCGGCCGGCGGCGGTCGCCGCCACCAGGCCGATCCGTGCGGGAGTGTTGTCGTTCACGGGCGCTCCCCGGTGAGGACGACCACCGGGTTGGTGGCCGCGAGACGGATCGACCCGCCGGGCAGGTCGGCGAGACGGGCGGCGGCGAGCTGGCTGCCCTCGACCCGGTAGCCAGCGGCGCGCAGCAGCGCCACCGCCGGCGCGACGCGGTCCAGCGCGGCCAGGGTGAGCACGATCCGCCCGGGGCGGCGGGCCACCACGGCGGCGAGAACGTCGACGCCGCCGCCACCCACGAAGACCGCGTCCGGCTCGGGCAGACCGTCAAGCGCCGCCGGAGCACGCCCGACGACGATCCGGACGTCGACGGCGTGCGTGGCGGCGTTGTCCCGGATCGTCGTGGCGGACGCCGGGTCCTGCTCGACGGCGAGCACGGCCGCGCCGAGCAGCGCGCACTCGATGCCGACGGAGCCGCTGCCCGCGCCGACGTCCCAGACGAGCCGGCCCAGCCGGGGCGCAGCCGCGCGACGACCAGGGCACGCACCTCCGACTTGGTGATCATCGAGTCGCGGTGGGCGTACCGGCTCTCCGGCAGCGCCCAGCCGCCGACCGGTGCGGCGGCCGGCTGGTTGTCGACACGCATCCCACCGACCGCGACGGGTTCGGGCGCGGGCACGGCCCGCGCGGCGGCAGACACCGACGCGGCGGGCACGGGCACGGCGATGCTGAGCAGGACGTGTGGGTCGGGCCAGGTGCCGGCGGCGGCCTGCGCGGGGGTCGTCTCCCGCACCCGTTCGGCGTCGGTGCCGAGGTTCTCGGCGACCAGCAGGCGTCGGGACCAGCCGACCAGGCCGGCGCCCAGTTCGGCGGCCCCGGCCCCCGGCGCGGTGAGGACCGCGACCAGCGGCAGCGCCCGGCAGGCGTTCAGCGCCGGTCGGAGGTCCCGGCCGTGCGCGGTGACCACGGCCGCGCCGTCCCAGGACAGTCCGGCGCGGGCGAACGCGGCGGCCACGCTGGACACCGCCGGCACCACCCGCAGCGGCAGCCCGGCCGCGCGCAGCCGCCGGACGATCCCGAACAGGCCGGGATCGCCGCTGGCCAGCACGACGGCCGGCACCCGGGCGTCGACGGCGTCGGCCAGCCGGTGCAGGGCCGGGGCGAGCGGTCCGAGGACGATGGTCTGCGCGTCCGCCGGTACGGGCACCGCGGCCAGGTGCCGGGCCGCCCCGACCACCAGCCCCGCGCCGGCCAGCGCGGACGCCAGGGCGGGATGCGGCGGCGTTCCGGCGGCGTCCAGCCCGACCACGGTCACCAGCGCGTCCGGGGATGCCACCGTCGCCGTCGCGTCGTCCGATGTCACCCCGTCCACCAGCGCGTCCGGATCGCTCATCGCAGCCACCGGCGCGTCCGGGGCGCTCATCGCGGCCACCGGCCGGACGAGGCGACGACCCGCGCTCCGGCGAAGTCGACCATCGCCACGTCCACGGTGACCGTCGGCCCGGCGAAGCGTCGCAGCACCGCCTGGACCCGTTGGCAGAGCAGGTCTCCGGCCGCACCGAGGAGGCCGGCCGCCTCCCACAGCTCGTACGCGTGCCGCCCGGTGTTGGCCTCGGTCACGGCGGCGGCGAGCGCCGGTTCGCCACCGGCGTCGGCGGTTACCGCGCCGAGCAGGGACAGGTCCACCGTGGAGCGGGTGTAGTGGGTCATGAGGATGCCGGCGGCGAGCTTGGCGAGCTTGCCGGCCATGCCGACGAAGACCACGCCGGTCATCGCGTCCTCGACGGCGGCGGTCACCGCCGCGCCGGTGAAGTCGCCCACCTCGACGAAGCACACCTCGGGCAGGTCGGGCAGCAGCGCGCGGGCGGCCCGCTCGGTACGCCCACCCGTGCACAGCACCACGGTCCGCTCGCCCTGGGCGGCCATGACGTGCACGGCCTGCACCACGCTGGCCCGCCAGGAGGCGGTGGAGAAGGGCCGGACGATTCCGGTGGTGCCCAGGATCGAGATGCCGCCGAGGATGCCGAGCCGCCGGTTGGTGGTCTTGCGGGCCATGATCTCGCCCCGGGGCACGCTGATGACCACGCGCACACCGACCTCGGTGAGGTCGACGACCTCGGCCACCGCCTCGCCGATCATGCGGCGGGGCGTGTCGTTGATGGCCGGGCCGCCGACGGCGAGCCCGAGGCCGGGTTTGGTGACGGTGCCGACGCCGGTGCCGCCGGCCAACCGCAGCCCCGGGGCGTCGGTGAAGTCCACGGTGGCGGTCAGCTCGGCGCCGTGGGTGACGTCCGGGTCGTCCCCGGCGTCCTTCACCACCACCGCCTCGGCGCGCACCGGTGGGCTGCCGGTCACCTCGCAGCGTTCCACCGGGAAGCGCACCCGCCGCCCGGCGGGCAGGCCGATCTCCACCTCAGGTTGGATCTCGCCGGTGACCAGGGCGGTGACCGCCGCCTTGGCCGCCGCCGTCGCGCACGCGCCGGTGGTCCAGCCGGTCCGCAGCGCGGTGGGCCGGACCTTCGCCGTACGCGGCAGGTCCGGCTCGCGCAGCGGCGGTTCGGCGTACGTCATGGGGTTTCTGTCTCTCCGGCGCGGGCGCGGCGCAGCTCGGCGCGGGCGGCCGGTTCGGCGCGACGGAAGGTGTGGAAGTGCCCCGGGTGGTACAGGTGTGAGCGGGTGCCCGTCGCGGCGAGGGCCGGTCCGACCAGGAACAAGGTGTGTTTCCACAGCTTGTGCCGCTTGACTGTGGCCTCCAGGGTGCCGACCGTGCAGGTCACGACCAGCTCATCGGGCCAGGTGGCCTGGTACGCCACGACGGCCGGGGTGTCCGCCGGGTAGCCGCCGGCCAGCAGTTCGGCCTGCACCTGCCCGGAGCGGGCGGCGGAGAGGAACAGCGCCATCGTGGTGCCGTGTCGGGCGAAGTCGCGGACCCGCTCGCCGGGCGGCATGGGGGTCTTGCCGCCTTCGAGGCGGGTGAGGATCACCGACTGGGCGACCTCGGGCACGGTCAGCTCCCGCCCGACGATCGCGGCCACGGCGGTGAACGACGACACCCCGGGGACGATCTCGACGGCCAGGTCGAGCGCCCGGCACAGGTCCAGTTGCTCCTGCACCGCGCCCCAGAGGGCCGGGTCGCCGGAGTGGATGCGCGCCACGGTCAGCCCCTGCGCGGCGGCGCGCTCGTAGAGCGGCAGCACCCCCTCGATGGGCAGTTGCGACGAGTCGACGACCTCCGCGTCGGGGCGGGCATGGTCGAGCACGTCGGCGTGCACCAGGCTGGCCGCCCAGATCACGATGTCCGCCGTGGCGATCACGCGGGCGGCCCGCAGGGTCAGCAGGTCCGCCGCGCCCGGGCCGGCGCCGACGAACCACACCTTGCCGTCGCTGGTCACAGTTTTCCTCCTCGGTGCGCGCGCCGGGCGGGGACCAGCAGCGTGGACAGGTACGGCAGATCCGGCACGGCGTCGTCGACCGGGCCGATCCGTTCGCCGGGTAGGCCCAGTGCTCGCCCGAGCACGGCGTCGGACAGGCGGCCCTGCCGGCGCAGCTCGGCCAGCAGCTCGGGGTGCCGTCGCCAGCCCTTGTAGACGACCACGGTGCCCGGCCCGGCGAGGGCGTCGGCGAACGGCGCGAGGCCGGCGGTGGCCGGCAGCAGCGTGAGCGGTTCGCGTCCCTCGACCAGCGGGACGCCGCTGCGCGCGGCCAACTCCTGCATGGCGGTGACGCCGGGCACCGTCGCCACCCGCACGGCGGGGCGCAGGGCCCGCACGCTCTGCGCGAGGTAGCCGAAGGTGGAGTAGACGTTGGGGTCGCCGATGGTCGCGAAGGCCAGCGACCCCGCGCCCGCGTCGATCGCCTCGACGACCGTCCGGGCGGCCTCGTCCCAGGCCGCCGCGCGACGGGCGGTCACCCCACCCCGGTCGTCGAGGGCGAACGGCAGCCGGCGCAGCCGTTCCGCCGCGACGTACTCCCGGACGGTCGCCTCGGCCCGTCCGGCGTCCGCGCCCGGCGGCGTCGGACCGGTCGTCGCGCTGGTCCCGGCCCGGTCCGCCATCACGGGTACGAAGACCACGTCGGCCTCGCGCAGGACCCGCACCGCCTTGACGGTGAGCAGTTCCGGGTCGCCCGGTCCGACGCCGACGCCGGTCAGCGTGGCGGTCATCGGGCCGCCTCGACCAGCCGACGGGCCGCCGCGGGGTGCCCGGCCCAGTGGGTGTGCAGGTAGGAGGCGTGCACCCGACCGTCGACGAAGCCGTGCTCGGTGTCGTTCCAGCGCCACGCCGGCGCCTTGCCGTGTCCGGGGTCGGTGGTGGTGCGGTGGAACTCGTGGCCGCGTACCGGCTCGCCCGTCCGGGCCACCGGTGAGTCGGTCACGGCCACCGCCCCGCGGTAGCCGAGGGTGAGCCGGCCGGTCATCCGGGCGGTCAGGTCCAGCCGCCCGCACATGGGTACGCCGTCCAGGGACCGCCCGAGGTAGAGCAGCCCGGCGCACTCGGCCACGATCGGCCCGTCGAAATCGGCCAGTTCGGCGCGGAGCGTGCCGTTGCCCGCGAGGGCCTCGGCGTACGCCTCGGGGAAGCCGCCGCCGATGACCACCGCGCGGGTGCCGGCGGGCAGCGAGCGGTCGCGCAGCGGGTCGACGGTGACGACGTCCGCGCCGGCCGCGACGAGCAGTTCGGCGGTCTCGGCGTACGAGAAGGTGAAGGCCGGACCGCCGGCGAGCGCGACCCGTGGCCGCCCGACGCCGGCCGGTCCGCCGACGGCCTGGACCGGGTCCCAGGCCGGGGCGGTCAGCGGCCCGGCGGTGCGGGCCAGGTCGAGGACGGCGTCGAGGTCGACGGTGGCCTCGACCAGTTCGGCGAGGGCGGTGACGATGGCGAGCGATTCGGGGCCCGTTCGGCGACCGGTACCAGCCCCAGGTGCCGGGCCGGCGCGGCGACCTCGGCGGCGCGGGTGACGGCCCCGAGCACCGGTACGCCCACCTCGGCGAGGGCGTCGCGCAGCAGGGTCTCGTGCCTGGGCGAGCCGACCCGGTTGAGGATCACGCCGCCGATCCGCACGGCGGGGTCGAAGGCGGCCATGCCGAGGGTCAGCGCGGCTGCGGAGCGGCCCTGCGCGGTGGTGTCCAGCACCAGCAGCACGGGCGCGTCGACGAGGCGGGCGACGTGCGCGGTGGAGGCGAAGTCGCGGCGGCCCACCGCGCCGTCGTGCAGGCCCATGACGCCCTCGATGACGGCGATGTCGGCGGGCGTGGGGACGCTCGCGCCGTGCCGCAGCAGGCCGGCGATCCGCTCGGGTCCGACCAGGAACGGGTCGAGGTTGCGGCCGGGCCGGCCGGCGGCGAGGGCGTGGTAGCCGGGGTCGATGTAGTCCGGGCCGACCTTGTGCGGGCTGACCGTGAGGCCGCGTCGACGCAGCGCGGCGAGCAGCCCGGTGGCGACTGTCGTCTTGCCGTGGCCGCTGGCCGGCGCGGCGACCACCACCCGGGGCAGCGACAACGGTTCGGCGGGGGCGATCACCACTCGATGCCCTTCTGGCCCTTCTGACCGGCGTCCATCGGGTGCTTGACCTTGGTCAGCTCGGCGACCAGGTCGGCGGCGGCGACCAGGCGCGGGTCGGCGTCGCGACCGGTGATGACGACGTGTTGGAAGCCGGGCCGGTCGGCGAGGGTGGCGACCACCTCGTCGACGTCCACCCAGCCCCACTTCATCGGGTAGGTGAACTCGTCCAGCACGTACAGCCCGTACCGCTCGGCGGCCAGGTCCCGCTGGATCTGCCGCCACCCCTCCAGGGCGTCGGCGGCGTGGTCGGCCTCGCCGCCGCGCTGGATCCAGGACCAGCCCTCACCCATCTTGTGCCAGGCGACCGGCGCGCCCTGGCCGGTACGCTCGTGCACCTCGCCGAGCGCCCGGAAGGCGTTCTCCTCCCCGACCCGCCACTTGGCGCTCTTGACGAACTGGAAGACGCCGATCGGCAGGCCGGCCGTCCAGGCCCGCAGCGCCAGCCCGAAGGCGGCCGTCGACTTCCCCTTCATTTGTCCGGTATGGACGATCAGCAGCGGCCGATTCCGCCGCTGCCGGGTGGTCAACCCGTCGGCGGGCACGTGACTCGGCTGTCCCTGCGGCATCAGAGTTCCCCCCTCATCGTCAAGCCCCACGCGCCCCGCGCGCCCTCCGCGCCCCGCGCGCCTTCCGCGATCTTGCAGTTTCTGTTGTTCATATGCGTATCTCGTCCTTTATGTCGCGACAGAAACTGCAAGATCGCGGGGGTGGGTCAGGGTGGTTAGGGGGTGTAGGGGGGCGGTCAGCTGGGTTGCCAGGCGGGCGGCCAGGTTGAGGCGGATCGGGCCGGTCTCGCAGTCGACGACCACGCAGGGGGCACCCGTCGCCGCGAGGACCGCCGCGGCGCCTGCCGCCCGGTCGAGCGGGCGGGTTCCGGCGGTGGCTCTGCCGTCGGTGACGATGAGGACCAGGGGGCGGCGTTTCGGATCGCGCAGGCGCTCCACGCGCAGCAGATCGGCGGCGGCGAGCAGGCCCTCGGCCAGTGGCGTCCGCCCGCCGGTCGGCAGTTCGGCCAGCCGGGTCGACGCGGCCAGCACCGAGGAGGTGGCCGGCAGCAGCGTCCGCGCACCGGTGCCCCGGAAGGCGATCACCGCGACCTTGTCCCGCCGCTGGTACGCGTCGGTGAGCAGCGCCAACACGGCGTCCTTCACGGCGGTCATCCGCTGCCGGGCGCCCATCGACCCGCTGGCGTCCACCACGAACAGCACCAGGTTGCCCTCACGACCCTCCCGGACCGCCTCCCGCAGGTCCTCCGGGCGCAGCCGCAACGGGCCGGCGAGCCGACCCCGGGCCGCCTGGTGCGGCGCGGCGGCACGGATGGTGGCCGGCAGGTGCAGCGCGCCGACCCGGCCCGCCGGTGCCCGGGCCCCGGTGGTGCGGCCCCGCCCGGTCCGCGCCCGGGAGCGCCGGCCCGGCACCCCGTCACCAACGCCGGGCGCCGTCAGGAGCCGGGCCCGCAAACCACCCCGGGGTACGGCCACCGTTCCGCCGTCCCAGTCCCGATCGTTTCCGGCGTCGCTCGGTTCAGCGCCTCCGGCCCGTCGACGCTGTCTGCCCCTGCTGTCGGCTTGCGAGCGATCGGAAGGCCCCTCTGCGCCCGCGTCGGCGACGTGCGGCTCGGGACCGTCGCCGCGCTCGCCCGCGCTGGCGCCGTTTCCACCGGCGGAGCCGTGACGTTCCGGACCCTCCGGGGTGGTCGGATCGGTCGCAGCACCATCGGCGTCACCGCCACGAGCATCCGGTCCGGACCCATCGGAACGGCGCCCGGCGTCCGGGCCTCCCTCACCGTCCGGGCCACGCGAACCGCCGGCACTGCCGCCTGGGCCGCCACCGTCCGGGCCACCGGCGCCGCCACCCGGGCCGCCACCAGCGGGACCGTCGGGGCGCGGGCCGGCGGAGCCGCCGTCGTCCGGGGCGCCATCGTCGTCCGGGTCATCGGGATGGCTGTCCTGGGCCCGTTGCAGCGCCTCGTCGAGGCGCTTCTCGTCCAGCCCCGGCGTGTCGAACGGGTCGCGGCGACGGCGGTGCGGCAGGGCGAGCCGGGCCGCCACCCGGACGTCGTCGCTGGTGACCCGGTCCCGGCCGTGCCAGGCGGCGTGGGCGAGAGCGGTACGCGCGGTGACGATGTCGGCGCGCATCCCGTCCACGTCGAACGCCGCGCACACCTCGGCGATCTGCCGCAGCGCGGCGTCGGGCAGGCGTACCCCGGGAAGCCGGCGGCGGGCGGCGGCCACCTGGGCGGCGATCTCGGCGTCGGCGTCGGCCCAGCGGGCGGCGAACCCGGCCGGGTCGGCGTCGGCGGCGAGCCGACGGCGCACGACCTCCACCCGGATCTCCGGGTCCCGGCTGGCGTTCACCTCCACGGTCAGCCCGAACCGGTCGAGCAGCTGCGGGCGCAGCTCCCCCTCCTCCGGGTTCATGGTGCCCACCAGCAGGAACCGGGCGGCGTGGCTCACCGACACGCCCTCGCGCTCGACGTGGCTGCGGCCCATCGCCGCCGCGTCCAGCAGCAGGTCGACGAGGTGGTCGTGCAGCAGGTTGACCTCGTCCACGTAGAGCACGCCCCGGTGGGCGGCGGCGAGCAGGCCCGGTTCGAAGGCGCGTACGCCCTCCCCGAGCGCCTTCTCCAGGTCCAGCGACCCGACGACGCGGTCCTCGGCCGCGCCGACGGGCAGTTCCACGAGGCGCGCCGGCCCGGTCTCGGCGGCCACCCCGACCGGGTGCGGCCCGTCCGGGCAGCCCGGGTCGGTTTCGGCCGGATCACAACCGAAGCGGCAGCCGGCGACCCGGCGTACCGGGGGCAGCAGCGCGGCGAGGGCACGGACGGCGGTGGACTTCGCGGTCCCCTTCTCGCCGCGCACCAGGACCCCGCCGATCGCCGGGGAGACGGCGTTGAGCAGCAACGCGAGCCGCATGTCGGCCATGCCGAGCACGGCGCTGAACGGGTACGTGGCACTCATGCTGGGCCTTCTTCCGTTCGCGACTGCGGGGCTCGCAAAACCGGCTCACTCCTCGCGCTCACTGAGCCTCCTTGGATCGCGACTGCGGGGCTCGCAAAACCGGCTCACTCCTCGCGCTCACGCCTTGTCCTCCAGATCGCCCTCGCTGGCCAGGTACTCGTCGCGCAGGCGGTCCAGGGTGGCCGGCTCGGGCTTGGCCCACAGCCCCCGATCGGCGGCCTCCAACAGCCGCTCGGTGATGCCGCGCAGCGCCCACGGGTTGGACCGCGCCAGGAACTCCCGGGTGGTGTCGTCGAACAGGTAGGCGGCGGCCAGGTGCTCGTACATCCAGTCGTCCACCACGCCGGCGGTGGCGTCGTAGCCGAACAGGTAGTCCACCGTGGCGGCCAGCTCGAACGCGCCCTTGTAGCCGTGCCGGCGCATCGCGGCGATCCACTTCGGGTTGACCACCCGGGCCCGGAACACCCGCCGGGTCTCCTCGCCCAGCGTGCGGGTCCGCACGTCGTGCGGCATGGCCGAGTCGCCCACGTACGCGGCCGGGGACGTGCCGGTGAGGTGGCGGACCATCGTCACCATTCCGCCGTGGTACTGGAAGTAGTCGTCGGAGTCGACGATGTCGTGCTCGCGGGTGTCCTGGTTCTTCACCGCGACCGAGATCCGCGCGAACGAGCGTTCCATGTCGGCGCGCGCCTCCCGACCGTCCAGCCCCCGGCCGTACGCGTAGCCACCCCACACCGCGTACACCTCGGCCAGGTCGGCGTCGCTGCGCCACGTCCGGGCGTCGATCAGCGGCAGCAGACCCGCGCCGTACGCGCCGGGTTTGGAGCCGAAGATGCGGGCGGTGGCCCGCCGCTCGTCGCCGTGCTCGGCCACGTCGGCAGTGACGTGCGCCCGCAGGTAGTTCTCCTCGTCCGGCTCGTCGAGGGCGGCGACCTGCCGGACGGCGTCGTCGAGCAGCGCCACCACGTGCGGGAACGCGTCGCGGAAGAACCCGGAGATCCGGACGGTGACGTCGACGCGGGGTCGACCCAGCTCGGCCGTCGGCACGACCTCGACGCCGGTGACGCGCCGGGACCGCTCGTCCCACACCGGCCGGCAGCCCAGCAGCGCGAGCACCTCGGCGATGTCGTCGCCCTGGGTGCGCATCGCGCTGGTGCCCCACACGGTCAACCCCACCGAGCGGGGGTACGCGCCGGTGTCGGCGAGGTGCCGGGCCAGCAGCGAGTCGGCCAGGGCCACGCCGACGTCCCAGGCGTTGCGGCTGGGAATGGCCTTCGGGTCGACGGAGTAGAAGTTCCGGCCGGTGGGCAGCACGTTGACCAGGCCCCGGGTGGGCGAGCCGGACGGGCCGGGCGGCACGAACCGACCGTCGAGCGCGCCGAGGGTGTTGCGAAGCTCGTCGGTGGTGCGCTCCAGCCGGGGCACCAACTCGGTGGCGGCGAAGCGCAGCACCTTGGCGGCGTCCGGGATCGGCTGGCCGGTCACCTCGGCGACGACCGCCTCGGCCGTCTCGGCGGTCCAGCCCAGGGTCTCCATGCCGATGACCAGCCGCCGGGCGAGGGCTTCGATCAGGTCGATGACATCGGCGGCGGTGCCGGCCGGCCCGTCCACCGCGTCGGTCAACGCGACCGGCAGGGCGATCCGCTGGCCCGGCGTCGCGAGCAGTTCCTGTTCGTCGAGGCCGTACGCGGCGGCGAGGGCCTGCCGCAGGCCGGGCAGTGCCTGGGCGCCACCCCAGATCTGCGGGGCGCGCAGCACGGCGAGGACCAGGTTGACGCGGGGCTCTCCGGTGGGCGCGTCGGCGAGGATGTGCAGGCCGTCGCGGATCTGCACGTCCTTGACCTCGCACAGGTAGCCGTCGAGGTGCAGCACGAAGTCGTCGAAGTCGTCCGCGTCGGGCATTGCCTCGGTGTGCAGGTCGTGGTGTAGCTCGGCGGCGCGGACCAGGTCCCAGATCTGCGCCCGCACGGTCGGCACCTTGGCCGGGTCGAGCGCCTGCACGGTGGCGTACTCGTCGAGCAGTTGCTCCAGTTTGGCCAGGTCGCCGTAGGTCTCGGCGCGGGCCATCGGCGGCACCAGGTGGTCGACGACCACGGCGTGTGCCCGCCGCTTGGCCTGGGTGCCCTCGCCGGGGTCGTTGACGATGAACGGGTAGACCAGCGGCAGGTCCGCGAGGACCGCGTCGGGCGCGCAGTCGGCGGCCAGGCCGAGCCCCTTGCCGGGCAGCCACTCCAGGGTGCCGTGCTTGCCCAGGTGCACCACGGCGTCCGCGCCGAAGCCGCCGTCCGCGACCGGCGCGGCGAGCCAGCGGTACGCGGCCAGGTAGTGGTGGCTCGGCGGCAGGTCCGGGTCGTGGTAGATGGCGATCGGGTTCTCCCCGAAACCACGCGGCGGCTGGATCAGCAGCGCCACGTTGCCGAAGCGCAGCCCGGCCAGCACGATGTCCCCGCCGTCGGTGTACAGCTCGCCGGGCGGCTCGCCCCAGTGCTGCCGCATCCGCTCACGCAGCTCGACCGGGACCCCCTCGAACCAGCGCCGGTACGTCTGCCCCGGTATCCGGGCCTCGGCGGCGGCCAACTGCTCCGGGGTGAGCCACTCCACGTCGTGCCCGCCGGCGGCGATCAGCGCGTGGATCAGCGCGTCGCCGTCCGTGGGCGGCGGCGTGCCCCCGAGGTCGTAGCCCGCCTCGGCGAGCGCGGCGAACAGCCGGACCGCCGAGGCCGGGGTGTCCAACCCGACGGCGTTGCCGACCCGGGAGTGCTTGGTGGGGTACGAGCTGAGCATCACGGCGATCCGCTTGTCGGCGTTCGGCACGTCCCGCAGCCGGGCGTGCCGCACCGCGATGCCGGCGACGCGGGCGGCCCGCTCGGGGTCGGCGGCGTACACCGAGAGACCGTCGGCGTCGACCTGCTTGAACGAGAACGGCACCGTGACGATCCGGCCGTCGAACTCGGGGATGGCCACCTGCATCGCCGCGTCCAGCGGGGACAGTCCGGCGTCGCTGCCAGCCCACTGCTCACGTGTGCTGGTGAGGCAGAGCGCCTGGATGACCGGCACGTCCAGGGCGGCGAGCGCGCCGACGTCCCAGGCGTCCTCGTCGCCGCCGGAGGAGGCGTCCGCCGCGACCGCTCCGCCGGCCGCGAGGACGGTGACCAGCAACGCGTCGCAGCGGGCGAACAGCCCGAGCGGGCCGGCGCCGGTGGTCAGCCCGCGCAGCGAGCCGCAGAAGATCGGCAGTGGGTTGCCGCCGGCCGCGCGGACCGCCTCGGCCAGCACGTCGACGAACGCGGTGTTGCCGGCCAGGGCGTGCGCCCGGTAGAAGACGATTCCGATGGTGGGCCGATCCGGGTCGGTGGGGTGCTCGCCGTGCACGCCGTACGCCGGGGTCGGCGCGGGCGGGGCGAATCCCTCCCCGGTGAGCAGGACCGTGTCGGAGAGGAACCGGGCCAGCTCCCCGAGGTTGTCCGGACCACCCTCGACCAGGTACGCCAGGGCCTGGGCGACCACGCCGGACGGCACCGTGGAGACCGCCATCAGCTCCGCGTCCGGCAGCGCCTCGCCGCCGAGGACGACCGTGGGCACGCCGCTGGCGAGCACGGCGGCGAGGCCGTCCGGCCACGCCTGCCGACCGCCGAGCAGGCGTACGACGGCGAGGTCGACCCCGTCGAGCAGGGCGGGCACCTCGTCGGCCGCCACCCGGGCGGGGTTGGCGAGCCGGTAGTCGGCGTCGCTGGCGCGGGCGGCCAGCAGGTCGGTGTCGGCGGTGGAGAGCAGCAGAATGCGCACGGCAGGCTCCGGACGGTAACGTCGGCGCGCTCGCGGAAGCGGTTCGGCGACGACGTGCGGGTGGGCGCGGGGTTCAGCGGGCACCGCGACCCGGACCGCTCACCGGCACGGGGCCGGCGGCGACGGGTGGCGTGGCGCGGAACTCAGCGGGAAACGACGCCCAAGCGAGCGGATGCCGGCGCGGTCGTGCGGCCGGGTCGGGGCGCGGCGGTGCGACCGCCGCTCGGGGTACGACGGTGCTCGTCGGTGCGCAAGACGCCATGCGTCATCGGGTCCTCCTCGGGTGTCCACGCCCTGGGGTACGTCCCGACGGCCGAAGTATCCTGGCTTCCGGATCGACGCTCTCCCCCGGCCTTCCAACCGCAGACACACGGCCGTGACTCGCGAGGGGGGATCACTCCCCGGTGACAGTGGCGGGACCGCGTCGGATTCGCACCGACTTCCTTCACTGCCGTCAGGCCGCGAATGCTGCCACACCCTCGCGCCGCCGGTCAACGCGGACCCCGGTGCCACCCGGTCACGAGCACCACATTGACCTGCGAATATATCGGGGCGAGTCACTCATGGTTGAAGCGACGCGGCCGGCGAGTCAACGACAGCCAGCCGAGGAAACGCGCGTGCATCAGGGCAAGGTCGGGGCGACCGCCGAGACCGTACAAGTCGTGGATGGCCTCGTTCATGCAGGACGTAAGGTAGAGGGCCAGCGCCAGCGAGTGACCGTAGAACTCGGCGACGAGATCGAGTTGGGCGCGGGAGCATGGCCATGCTGCGGCACAGTTGCGGCACAACCAGGCGGGGCGCATGGGCAGGTGGGGGCGGGACCGCAGACTCACACCACGACCCTGCTCACCACAATCGCAGCGATCCATCACAGCGGGTGATTCCTCGATGGATAACCGTCATCCGCCCTCCGGATGTCCTCCCGGTATGCCATCCCACTACTGAATAGGCTGGCCCTCGGCCCTTGAGCAGGAAGGGAGCCAGCCGTGAGCGTCCGCGCAACTGCCACGCTTACCACTGACGACCTGTTGTGGGACACCACTGACATGCTCGACGCCCTGGCCGCTCGCAACATCACTCAGGTATTCCGCCTCGTCCAGCGAGCCACCCGCGCCAGCCAGACCACTCTCGGCGTCGCCACCGGCCTCAGCCAGGCTCAGATCAGCGAGATCACCAGCGGTGCCCGCCGGGTCAGCAGCATCGATGTCCTCACCCGCATCTGCACCGGCCTGTCCATGCCCCGCCACGCACGAATGACGCTTCTCCTCGGCGAACGCGAGCCGGCCCCGGACCTAGCCGGACACCAGCTCAGCACGGCCGTACGGAACCAATGCGCTGATGTCAGCGCGATCTATTCCAGCCGATCAGATTTTATGGCGGAGCTGCCCCCGCAAGCCCTTTTCGACCATGCCACGGACATCCGAGCGGCCGGGCTGTCACTGAACCTCATCTGTCAGCAGTACGGCGACAATCGCCTCCTGAGACTCCTCGCCGCCGGCACCCGCCTCCGCTGCCTGTTCCTTGACCCGGCCGGCGAGGCGATCAGGCGGCAGGAGCGGGAGGACGACTATCCAGATGGGCACCTCAGCGCGCTCACCGAACTCAACATCCAGAACCTGGCCCGTCGCATTCGTGACCGGCTCCCGGCGGACGCCCGGGACAACCTCACTATCGGCGTCTACGACGAGTCCATCCGCGCCAACGTCCTTCTGATCGATGGTCGACTCTGCGTTGTCCAGCACTACCTACCGCAGATGCGCGGTGTCGACTGCCCGACGCTGGTCATCGAGCGCAGCGCCACCCCCAGCCCTTCCGGCCTCTACCCGATATTCGACGAGATGTTCAACTCGCTGTGGGAGCGCAGCCGCCAGCTATGACCGGCTACGCGCACCTCCTCCCCCTCGCACAGGAGGCCGTCGACCTGGCGCACGACCTGATGCGCAGGCTCCAGCCCGGTGCGCTGACCTTCAAGGGTGACCGCGACATGGCCTCGGACGTGGATTACGCCATCGAGCGAGCGGTCCGCGAGCATCTGGCCGCCAAGGCGCCTGACATCGGTTTCCTCGGTGAGGAGTACGGCAGCAGCGGCGACACCAGCGCGCTGACCTGGGCGCTCGACCCAGTCGACGGCACCGTGAACTTCATCCACGGCTCGCCCCTGTGCGCGATCTCTCTCGGCCTCATCCACCGCACACACGCCGTCCTTGGTGTCATCGACCTTCCGTTCCTCGGCACCCGCTACCACGCCGTGCAGGGGCACGGCGCCTATGCCGACAACCGGCGCATCCGCGCCAGCCAGGTCACCGATCTGCGGGACGCCGTCGTCGCCATCGGCGACTATGCGGTCGGTGCCGGGGCCAGCCGGAAGAACACTGAGCGCCTCGCCATCACCGAGCAGCTCACCCGGCACGTCCAACGGATACGCATGCACGGGTCAGCCGCAATCGATCTCGCCTGGTTGGCGCACGGCCGGATCGACGCGTTCGTCATGCTCAACAACAACCCGTGGGACACCGTCGCGGGCGTCGTCATCGCCAGGGAGGCTGGCGCGCTGGTGGTCGACATCGACGGCACGCCCCACCACGTGAACGCTGCCGCCACGATCGGCGGCGGTGAGCTGATCCTTCCACCCGTCCTCACGCTCATCCAGCGATCACTCGCGCAGGCGAAACCCGCTTGAGCCCGGTTACGGCCTGACCGGCTCAGCGGGCGTGGCGTTCCGGGTGTGCCCGATTCCACACCCGCATCCGCTCCGGGTAGCCGGTGCGGGCCGCCTCGTACAGCGGCACCGCGTGTTTGCGGGCGATGTCGCCCGCCGCACGGGGTGTGCCGGTGCGACGACGGATCCACTCCCCGTCGTGGGCGATCGCGACGACGGTGGTGTCGGTGGCGGTCGTCTCCGGTTCCAGGTAGAACTCCACGCCCCGCCGGCTGGTGACGAACGCCTCCAGCGCGGCGAGGTCGTCCCGGGTGGCCTCACGGTCCAGCTTCGTCGGGGTCGCCTCGCCGCCGCGAGACCGCCGGTTGAACCAGCCCATGCCCAGCCCCTCTCCTTCGACGCCACTCCCAGTTGAGCACCGATTCCTGGCAATAGGCTGCACGGCGGGTGGGAGAAATCTGACTCCGCTGGGGCGGAACCCGACGGGCGCGGGTGGTGTCATCAGTGCGAGTCCGACCGGAGGTTCCCCTGGACGACGACGTGCTCGTCAGCCGCGCCCGAGCCGGTGACCTGGAGGCGTACGACCTCCTGGTCGCCCGGCACACCGCGTCCGCGTACCGGACGGCGGTGCTGCTCGGCGCGGGTTCGGACTCCGAGGACGTCGTCCAGGAGGCGTTCGTGAAGGGCTACCGCAAGCTGTCCCGTTACCGGGGAGAGTCGTCCTTCCGCTCCTGGTTGCTCGCGATCGTCGCCAACGAGACCCGCAACCTGCACCGGTCCCGTTCGCGGCGGGATGGCCTGGTCCTGCGGGCGGCGGCGAATCCGCCACCGGAGATCGTCGAGGACGACGCTGTCGACGCGGTCCTGGCCGCCGAGCGTCGGGCCACGCTGGTGGCGGCTCTGCGACAACTGCCGGTACGCGACCGCGAGGTGATCGTCTGCCGGTTCTTCCTCGATCTCGGCGAGCAGGAGACGGGCGTCATGCTCGCTTGGCCGCGGGGAACGGTGAAGTCGCGCACCTCCCGCGCACTGGCGAAGCTACGTGCCCTGCTCGCCGACGAGGAGGTGCGTCATGGATGACCTCGCCCGGGACGGCCTGGAAGCGGAGCTGCGTGACCTCGGCGGCTGGCTGGAAACGCCCGCCACGCCGGACATGACCGCACGGGTGCGCGACCGGCTCGTCGGGGACGTACGCGGGCGACGTCGGTGGCGCTCCCTGGCCGCGGCGGCGCTCGTGGCCCTGCTGGTCGCGGCGCTGCCGCCGACGCGTGCCGCCGTCGCCGACGCGGTCGGCGAGGTGCTGCGCTTCGCCGGCGTCGGCATCGACACGTCGTCCAGTCCGTCGCCGCCCGGGGACGAGCCGTCGCCCCTGCCGTCGCTGCGGTCGGTGGGACTCGAGGAGGCGCGGCGGGCGGTGCGCTTCCCGATCCGGGTGCCGGCCGCGCTCGGTCCGCCGGAGCGGGTGTCGATCGCCGACCCCGACGGCGCCGGCGCGTACCGGGTCGCGACGCTGCTCTACCAGGGCGGCACGGTACGACTCGACGCGTTCGACGGTCGCCTCGACCTGACCTTCCACAAGCGGACCAGCCGGCCGGGAGCGGAGTGGACGCAGGTCGAGGGCGACTTCGCCATCTGGGTCGACGGTCCCCACGTGCTCTCCTACGTCGACCGGTCGGGTCAGATCCGGCGGGAGACCGCCCGACTCGCCGCGTCGACCCTGATCTGGGAGCAGGCCGGCGTGACCTACCGGCTGGAGGGCGCACGCACCCAGGCCGAGGCGCTGGAGATCGCCGGCTCGCTACCCCGGTGACGTGTCAGAGGAATTCGCTGCGGTACGTCGAGGCCAGTTCCGCCGCGCGACGGCGGCGTTCCCCCAGCTCGTCGGGTGTCAGCTGCGGCGGCGGCGCGTCCGCGCCCGCGACGACGTCCCCGATCCGCATGAAGTACTCGTCCTGCCCGGCCGGGGTGCACATGCAGAGCATCCGGGCCGGCGCTCCCGAGACGTTACGGAAGTTGTGCGGCGCATTGGCCGGGATGTTGATCGTGGAACCGGCCCGTACGGTGTGCTGCTCACCGCGGAAGGTGAACTCGATCTCGCCCTCCAGAATCGTGAACATCTCCTCGAAGTCGTGCCGGTGCGGCGGCGGCCCGCCGCCGTCGGGGACGCGCATGTCGATCAGGCAGTACCTGCCGTTGGTCTGCTCGCCTGTGATCAACATGCCGTACGTGTTGCCCACCAGCGAGAGGTACGTCGTACCGGGGTCGTCCGGGTCGGCAACGGTCAGCGACCGGGACGGGTCGTCGTCGGGGATCATCCTGGTTTCTCCTTCGTAAATCTCGGTTCGAGAGCGACTCAAGCACTCGGATGCCGTCGGCGACGGCGCGTCGCGCGAAGGTCGGTCACGTCGTCGGGCCGCGCCGCAGCGGCTGTACCGTCTCCTCGGGGTTGGTCCAGGCCGTGGGCGCGCTCCTCGGGGTGGCTCAGGCCGTGGGCGCGACGACGATGGTCTTGCCCGGCAACTCACCCTCGCCGGCCCGCGCGTGCAGGGCCGGCAGATCGGCCAGCGGCACCCGCTGGCCGACCTCGACGCGCAGCTCACCGGTGCCGACGCGGGCGACCAGGTCGGCGAGCTGATCGGCGTCGCTGCGCACGAACAGGTCGATGCCGCGCACGCCGCGCCCCTCGTCGGAGGGGGCGGGCATCCAGACGGTGGTGTTGACCAGGGCGCCACCGTCCCGGATCACGGTGACCAGCGCGGCCAACTGCTCCGGGGTGACCGGCGCGAGGTTGAGGACCAGGTCGACCGGCTGGGTCACCGCTTCGGTCACGTCGGTGGTGGTGTGGTCGATCACCTCGTCCGCGCCCGCGGTCCTGACCCGTTCGGCGCTGCGAGGGCTGGCCGTGGCGATGACCCGGGCGCCCACCTCCTTGGCCAGCTGCACGGCGTACCCGCCGACCGCTCCTCCAGCGCCGTTGATCAGTACCCGCTGGCCGGCGGTCAGCTTCCCGTGGTCGAACAGCGCCTGCCACGCGGTCAGGCCCACCAGCGGGAGCGCCGCCGAATCGGCCAGGGGGATGTTCCCGGGCGCGCCGGTCAGGATCTCCACCGGCGCGATCACGTACTCCGCGGACGCTCCGGTCCCCGTCATCGGCAGGAAGCCGACGACCTGGTCGCCGACCGCGACGTCGTCCACGCCGTCACCGAGCGCGTCAACCGTGCCGGCGACGTCGAGGCCGGGAGTGTGCGGCAGCTCGACCGGGATCGGGCCCTGCATGAAGCCGGCCCGGATGTTGCCGTCGACACCGTTGAACGACGTCGCGGCGACCCGGATCCGGACCTGACCGGCACCGGGGGTGGGCAGCTCGACATCCTCGTACCGTAGGACCTCGGGACCACCGAACTCGTGAAAACGCACTGCCTTCATTGCTGGACCTGCTTTCGTTGGGTGTCGCTGGGGACGTCACCCACTCTGGCTGGATCCGGCGCGGTTAACCTGGGCCGGCTTGGCCCACCCTGACGATCGTCGGTTCGCCGGCTGCGTCGACGATCTCGGCGAGACGCGCCGCGTCGGCCGAGCCGGGCGCCGCGGTGAGCATCAGCGCCGCCAGATCGTCGCCCGGGATGGCGAGCATGCTGCCAACGAGCGTGACCGGGCCGGCGTCCGGATGGATGAAGGCGGCACTGCTCTCGTGGGCCGCCACCGATCGTGGCACCCGCCACAGGTCGTCGAACCGGCGACTGCGACTCCGTAGCTCGTCCACCAGCGCGGCGAGTGGCACGTCGGCTGGGTAGCGCAACTGCGCGCTCCGCAGCCGGGCGACCAGGACCGCCTCATGATCGGTCGCGTCGGCGGCGGACTGCATGAAGCCGTCGAAGGGATCGCAGAACGACCGCCAGGCGATGTTCCACTCCCACGGGTCCCCGGTGAGCTGCCAGTGCTTCAGGGCCAGGAAGGCGCCGTTCACGGCGACCAGGTTCATCGCCGCGTCGGAGACGAACATCGGAGTGTCGGTGAACCGTTCGAGCAGCCGCATCGCACCCGGGCCGACCTCGGTCGGCACCTGCCCGTCCGCGGCGGCGTACCCGGCCAGCGCGCAGAGCCGCTCGTAATCGGCCCGCCCGGCGCGCAGAGCGCGGGCGATGGCGTTCACCACCCCGGCCGAGGGGTGGCTGCGCCCCTGCTCCAACCGGCGCACGTAGTCGGCGGACATCCCGGCCAGCTCGCCGAGCTCCTCCCGCCGCAACCCTTGGGTCCGTCGACGGCCGACCGGCAGGCCGACCTTCTCCGGAGCGGTGCTCTCCCGCAACTGGCGCACGGCGGTGCCGAACTCGTGACGTTCCACGGCGCCAAGTGTGCCCGAAGAGGTGGTCGGCGCAGGTGGCGGCGTCCCCGGCCGAGGAACCCGCCCGGCCCGGGCGGTGTCTGACTGGTGCGGGACATCCGTATGAGAGGGGGCGCAATGATCACCTGGGGCAGTTTCGTGCTGGGGTCGGTACTGGTGCTGGCGGGCTGCTCGGTCGGGGAGCGGGCCACGCCGCCGGCGGCCGGCGATCCCAGCGCGCCGACCGGCTGCGCGGGACACGTCGAGACGGGTTCACTGCCCGACTGGGCGGACGAGGGGTTCCACGGGGACACCCGCATGCCACACGTCTTCGGCGCACGGGGTGAGATCGTGGCGGTGCTGTTCGGCCACCCGCTGGCGCAGGTCCGACCGGACGCGTCGAGCAACAAGATCCTCTGGGTGGCCCGACCCGCGACGACCTCGCCGGACCCGGGCGAGTCGACCACGCTGAAGATCACCGCGACGCTGGACGGCACCGACACCAGGGTGGCGCACGAGGTCGCCGGCGGGCCGGGCCCGTCGATCATCGACCTGCCCGAGGCGGGGTGCTGGCATCTCGACCTGCGGTGGGCCGGGCGCACCGACACGATGGATCTCGTCTACGCCGAACGGAAGCCGTGAGGGCGGGGACAACCCTCCCGCCATATCCAACATATACCGCATGGGGGGACTTGCGGCAAGGCCCCCGTCGTGCCGCAGAATGGCCCGTCCAAGGCCATGACCTGCGGAAACGGGAGCCATGAGGATGAACGTGTCGTCGGCGGCGGCCAGTGTGTTCGACCTACCGGGGAACCTCGCGGCCAAGGCCGACCCGGCGCTCGTCGCCCGGGACGAGCAGCACTTCGCCGTGATCGCGGCGAGCCTCGAGCGGTCCACCGCCGAGCTGTCCGACCGGCTCGACGCCGAGCGTCGGGCACCGGCGGGCAAGGGTCGGCAGGCGGTCGTCCGGGACGAGGAGATCCGACGGCTGACCGCCCGCCTGCGTGCGCTGTCTCGTTTCGGTCTGGATCTGTGTCTCGGCCGCATGGTCCACGCGGACGACCCCGAGCCCGTCTACATCGGACGGTTCGGCCTCAGCGACGGCGATGGCCGCCGGCTGTTGCTCGACTGGCGCTCACCGGCCGCCGCGCCGTTCTTCGGAGCGACCCACGCCAACCCGATGGGCCTGGCGAGCCGACGTCGGTACCGCTGGACCCTCGGCCGGATCAGCGACTACTGGGACGAGGTGTTCACCCCGGACGGGTTCGAGGGGCACGCCGCGCTGGACGACCAGTCGGCGTTCATCGCCAGCCTCGGCGGCAACCGGTCGGCCCGGATGCGCGACGTGCTCGGCACCATCCAGGCCGACCAGGACGCCATCATCCGGGCCGGATCACGGGGCGCGCTCGTCGTCGACGGCGGTCCGGGCACGGGCAAGACCGTCGTCGCCCTGCACCGCACCGCGTACCTGCTCTACTCCGACCCGCGCCTGCGGCAGGGGCGCGGCGGGGTGCTGTTCGTCGGGCCGCACCAGCCCTACCTGGCGTACGTCGCCGACGTCCTGCCCAGCCTCGGCGAGGAGGACGTGCAGACCTGCACCCTGCGGGACCTCGTACCCCAGGGCGCCTCGGCGACCGTCGAGAGCGACCCTGAGGTGGACCGCCTCAAGTCCTCGCTCGGCCTGGTACGGGCGATCGACGCGGCCGTCCGCTTCTACGAGGAGCCGCCGACGACGGCGCTGACCGTCACGGCCGGCGACACCGACATCCGGCTGAGCGCCGACGACTGGGCCCAGGCGTTCGAGGCGCCCGGACCGGGCACCCCGCACAACGAGGCCCGCGACGAGATCTGGGACGAGCTGCTGAGCATCCTGGTCGGCAGGTACGACGGCGACGAACCCGAGAACCTCGTCCGCGCGTCGCTGCGGCGCGACGCGGAACTCCGTACGACGGTCAACCGCGCCTGGCCGCTGCTCGACGCGGCCGACATCGTCGCGGACCTGTGGTCGGTACCCGCCTATCTGCGCAGGTGTGCCCCCTGGCTCGGTCCCGACGACGTCCGCCGGCTCCAGCGTGCCGACGCCCGCGCGTGGACGGTGTCCGACCTGCCGCTGCTGGACGCGGCACGACAGCGGCTCGGCGATGCGGAGGCGTCGCGGCGTACCCGCCGCCGCGAGGCCACGATCGCCGCCGAACGGGCACGCATGGCGACGGTCGTCGACGAGCTGATCGAGGCGCACGCCTACGACGACGGCGAGGGCGTGCTGTCGAGCCTGCGCCAACTGGACCTGCAGGACGCGCTTGTCGACGAGGCCGTCCTCCCGGGCGTCGCCGCGGATCTGCTGGCCGGCCCGTTCGCGCACATCGTGGTGGACGAGGCGCAGGAGCTGACCGACGCGCAGTGGCAGATGCTGCTGTCGCGGTGCCCGTCGCGCAGCTTCACGATCGTCGGGGACCGGGCCCAGGCCCGGCACGGATTCACCGGTTCGTGGCGGGAGCGACTCGCCCGCGTCGGGCTCGACGAGGTGACCCTGACCTCGTTGACCGTCAACTACCGGACGCCCCGGGAGGTCATGGCGCAGGCCGAACCGGTCATCCGGGCCGTACTCCCGGACGCGAACGTGCCGACCTCGATCCGCGGCAACGCGATCCCCGTCACCCACGGATCGGTACGCGACCGGGACGCGATCGTCGACGGCTGGCTCGCGGAGCACGCCGAGGGGATCGCCTGCGTCATCGGGGACCCCACGTTCCGGCCGACGACGAATCGCGTCCGGTCGCTGAGCCCGGAACTGTCCAAGGGGCTGGAGTTCGACCTGGTCGTCCTCGTCGAGCCGGAGGCGTTCGGCGAGGGCGTCCAGGGGGCGGTCGACAGGTACGTCGCGATGACGCGCGCGACCCAGCGGCTCGTCGTGCTCGCCGACTAGGCTGCCGGGCGTGCCGGACGACGTGCGGGAGGCGGCGGCGCACGACAACGCGCGATGGTGCGACGTGGTGTGCGCCAGCCACGGGCTGGTCGGCCGGATCGACGCTGACGCGTGGTCGGTGCCCCGCCGCTCCCCACCCTGGTATCCGGACGCGGTCACCCTGCGCCCCGGCGTCGACCCCGAAGCGCTGCTCGCGCGGATCGACGCCGGGGCCGGCGCGTCGGTGAAGGACAGCTTCGCCGACCTCGACCTGACGGCGTACGGGTTCCGGATCCTCTTCGACGCGCAGTGGATCCACCGCCCGCCCACCGAGCCCCTGGACGGCCCGCCGCTCACTCCGGTCACCACCGGGCAGCAGCTGGCGGCCTGGGCGAGCGCGCACGGCGGTGGAGAGCTGTTCCGCCCGGCGCTGCTGGCCGACCCGCGAATCCGGGTGCTGGCCCGCTACGACGAGAACGGAACGGTCAGCGGCGGTGCGGTGGTCAGCGGCGACGACCCGTGCGGCGTCTCCAACCTGTTCAGCACCACGGACGACCCGGACGAGATCTGGCGTGCGGTCGTCGTCACCCGCCCCGACGTCACCCTGCTCGGCTACGAGTCCGCGCCCGACCTGCCCCCGGCCCGCCGAGCCGGCTTCCTCCCCATCGGCCCCCTGCGCGTCTGGCTCCGGTGACCATGAAGTTATTGACGTGACACGCCGGCATCCCTGACAACAACTTCATGATCACCGGGACAAGGTTCGGTCAGCCCAGGCGGGTCAGGTCCTCCGGGGTCAGGTGGAGGGCGGCGGCGGCTACGTTCTCCACCAGGTGTGCCGGGTCGCCGGTGCCGGGGATGGCGAGGACGTGCGGGCCCTGGTGCAGGGTCCAGGCCAGGCGTACCTGCGAGGGGGTGACGCCGTGGTCGCGGGCGACCGCCTCGACGGCCGCGCCCGGCGCGGCGGTCGCTCCCGCCTCGCGGGACGTTCCGGCCAGCGCGAAGAACGGCACGTAGGCGATTCCCCGCTCGCCGCAGGCCCGGACGAAGGCGTCCTGTTCCCGGTAGGCGTCCACGCCGTAGTTGTTCTGGACGCAGACCACGGGCGCGATGCCGGCCACCTCGTCCAGCTGCTCGGGCCGGACGTTGGACAGCCCGAGGTGCCGGATCAGCCCGGCGTCGCGCAGCTCGGCCAGGGCGCCGAACCGCTCGGCCAGCGGCACCGCCCCCGGCCCCCGACCGAGCCGTAGGTTCACCACGTCGAGCTGGTCGCGGCCGAGACGACGCAGGTTCTCCTCGACCTGCGCGCGCAACTGCGCGGGAGTGACCGCCTCGCGGAACCCGTCCACCGGGTCGTACCCGAAGCCGACCTTGGTCACGATCACCAGCTCGTCCGGGTACGGAGCGAGGGCGGCGTGGATCAGCTCGGTGGCGTACCGGGCGGGACCGGTGCCCACCCGCAGGGTTCCGCCGGGCGAGACGTAGAACGCGGCCGTGTCGATGTGGTTGACGCCCAGCTCGACGGCGCGGCGCAGCAGCGCGATCGCGCGCTCGCGGTCGGGGTTCGCGGTGATCCGCATCGAGCCGAAGCCCATCCGGCGCACCGTGCGGTCGCCCAGGGTCCAGGTGCCCGCCGCGGCGGCGGTGATCTCGTCGGTTGGCATCGGGCGACCGTAGCCAGCACGGGCGCGCGGCGCACTCGGCCGCGCGCCCGATACCGCTACGCCCTGATCCGGGCTAGTTTTGTTGTGCTGCCGACGACTGCTCCCGCTCGGCGGCGCGCGGCGGGCGCAGCGCCGGCACCAGGGCCAACGTCGGCAGGAGCAGCAGCGGCACCACCAGCAGCGCCCGCAGGACGCCGACGTGGTCGCCGAGCAGGCCCAGCAGCGGCGGGCCACCCAGGAAGGCCGTGTAGCCGATCACGGCGACGACGCTGACCCGTACCGCCGCGTGCGCCTCCTCGTCGGCCGCCGCGCTCATGCCGACGGGGAAGCCGAGAGACGCGCCGATCCCCCACAGCGCGACGCCGACGATGGCCACCGGCCCCGAGCCGGCCAGCACGGCCAGCGTCGCGCCGGCGGCGGCGAGCAGGACGGTGCCGGTGAGGACCGGCACCCGCCCCCAACGGTCCAGCGCGACCGTGCCGGCGGTGCGACCGAGGGTCATGCCGACGACGAACACACCGAAGACCGCGGCACCGGCCGCCTCGCTCAGGTCCCGGCCGTCCACGAACGCGACCGCCAGCCAGTCGTTGGCGCTGCCCTCGGTGAAGGCCGCCACCAGCACGAACAGCCCGATCAGCAGGGTGCGCGGCTCGCGCCAGGCGGCGAGCTGGGCCCGCCGACGGCCGGCCGGGCTGGTGTCCGTCGGCCCGTTGGCCGCGTCCACGACGGGCTGGGGCAGGTACGCCCGGGACGCGAAGAAGGTGCCGACCAGGACCACCACGGCCACCACGGCGAGGTGCGCGCCCACCGGCACGTCCAGGCGGGCCGCCCCGGCGCCGACGCCAGCGCCGGCCACCGACCCGAGGCTCCAGGCCGCGTGGAAACGGGGCATGACGGTACGCCCCAACCGACGCTCCACCGCCGCGCCCTCGACGTTCATCGCCACGTCACACGCGCCGGAGCCGTAGCCGAAGGCGACCATGCCCAGCGCGACGACGGCGGCCGACCCGGCGACCGTCGCGCCCAGCCCAGCCACGATCAGGCCCACCGCGACCAGCACGGTCGAGAGGGTCACGGTGCGGGCGGAGCCGAGGCGCTGGGCGAGCAGCCCGGACGTCGGCATGGCGAGCAGCGCGCCGACGCTCAACGCGAGCAACAGCAGCCCGAGGCGGCCGGCGGACAGGTCCAGCGCCTCCCGGACGGCCGGCACCCGGGAGAACCAGCTACCGACGGCCAGGCCGTTCAGGGTGAAGGTCAGGGCGACGCCGTTGCGGGCGAGCACGACGGCCCGCGCCGGCGCGGTGGCGTCCGGGGCGACGGCGGGACTGGTGGGGGCACTCACGGGGTGGTCCTCTTCCTAGGGGTGATCTCCTGGCACGATCGCACACCTGAGAGCGCTACCACCACAAGCGGGCCCCACCCCTTACCGCAAGCCCGCAGGTCGGGGGATGATGGCCGGCAGGCGCACGCCCGCCGGGGGCGGGCGTCGTCGGGGAGGACACGATGACGGCAGCGGCACCGCGCCCAGCCACCCTGGAGGACGTCGCCCGGGCCGCCGGAGTGTCCCGGTCCACCGCCTCGCGGGTGATCGCCGGCACCGGGTTCGCCTCGCCGGCCGCCCGGGCACGGGTGGTGACGGCCGCCGACCAGCTCGGCTACGTGCCCAACCCGGCCGCCCGCGCACTGGTCCGCGGCGGCGGCGTACGGCTGGTGGTGGCCGCCCTGGGGACCAGCGCGGCCGTGCTGGACGACCCGTACGTGGACCGCGTGGTCGGCTCGGCCGCCCGGGTGTGCGCGCCGGCCGGCGTCGGGGTGGCCCTGCACTGGCTGCCGCTGGGCGACCCGCGCGGCCTCGACCAGCTCGCCGCCGACCGCAGCGTGTGCGGGGTCGTGCTGGTCAACACCACCGAGGACCTGCTGGCGGCCGTACCCCGGGCGCTGCACGGCCGGATCGCCTCGATCGGCATCGGCTCGGCCACGGTGCCGTCGTTCGACGTCGACAACACCACCGGCGCGGGCGCGGTGTTACGCCACCTGTACGGGACGGGCCGCCGTCGGATCGCCATGGTGACCGGTCCGCGGTGGCTGCCGTGCGCGCAGCGGCCGGTGCGGGCGTACCGCCACCTGATGCGCGAGGCCGGCCTGCCGGAGCGGGTCGTGTGGGGGACTTCACGGCAGCGCGGGGCCGGGAGGCGGCCGGCGAGGCGCTGCGGCGCTGGCCGGACGTCGACGCGATCTACGCGATCAGCGACGAGACGGCCCTCGGGGTGATCGCGGAGCTGCGCGAGGAGGGCGTCCGGGTGCCCGGTGACGTCGCGGTGGCCGGCTTCGACGACATCCCGCTGGCCGGCATGACCGCGCCGGCGCTGACCACCGCGAGCCACCCAGTGGGCCGGATCGCCGCCGCGGCGGCCGCCGCCGTGCTGGCCGGTCGCCCGGGAGCGCCCGTGACGCTCTTCCCGTCCGACCTGGTGACCCGGGACAGCGCCTGAGCGGCCGCCCGGTTAACCGGCGGCCGGCCGGGTAACCGCCTCGCACCTCTCGTCGACCGCGAGGAGTTGGTGGCCCGTGTCCGACCCCGCGCCGCCGAGCCGGGCGCCCGCGCAGGGTCACCGGCACGGCCGGTTGACCACACGCCCACACCCGCCGGTGGTGGCCGGGCCGAGCGGCATCGTGCCGCTGCCCGGCGGTGACGGTGGCCGGCCCGCGATGGCGTACGTGCCGGAGCCGGCCGCCGACGGGGCCGCGTACCGGCTGGTGGTGCTCCTGCACGGGGCGGGTGGCTCCGCCCGGCACGGCCTGGACCTGCTGCTGCCGGTCGCGGACGCGCACCACCTGCTGCTGATCGCCCCGCAGTCGTCGGCGACCAGTTGGGACCTGATCGCCGGTGGCCTCGGGGTGGACGTCGGGCACATCGACGCGTTGCTGGCCAGCGCGTTCGACGGCTACCCGGTACAGGGTGTGACGCTCGGCGGTTTCTCCGACGGCGCGTCGTACGCGCTCTCGCTGGGCCTGGCCAACGGCGACCTGGTCGACGCGGTGCTGGCCTTCTCCCCCGGCTTCGCCGCGCCGCCGGTCGTCCGTGGGCGACCACGGATCTTCGTCTCGCACGGGGTGGACGACCCGGTGCTACCCGTCGACGTGTGCAGCCGCCGCTTCGTGCCGCACCTGCGCGGGATCGGCTACGACGTCACCTACGAGGAGTTCCCGGGCGGCCACGAGCTGCCCGCGGACATCCGCGCGAGGGCCACCGGGTGGCTCACCGGGTGACCCTCGGTGTCGGTCAGACGGCGGGTAGGCCGAGGGCCGCGTCCACGCGGGCCAGGACGGCGACGTCGTCGTCGGGGTGCACGCCCCGCAGCAGGTCGATCGCCGTCGCCCGGACCTGGCCGATGATCATGGCGAGGGGGAGGGTCTGGGTCGACCCGAAGAGCTGCCCCGCGGTACGGACGGCAGCCAGCGCCGCCTCGTCGGCCCGCAGGGCGTGCCGGTCGGCGACCTCCTCCTGCCCGTCCAGGTCGGCGGCGAGCGCCGCGCCGGCCTCCCGGACCGCCTCCACCAGGCAGCGCAGCGCGTCGCCCAGTTCGGGCGGGGTGGGGGTCCCGAGTCGACTGAGCGTCACGCCCGCGCGGGCCAGCACCCGGACGTTGCGGACCACGTAGTCGATCTGCCGGACCGACTCGTCCACCGACCGCAACCGACCGATGTGCCGGCGTCGGCGCACGTTGAGCCGCAGCGCCTCGCCGGCGGCCAGCACGCCGTCCCGCAGCCCGTCGACCCGGGCGTCCATGCCCCGGGCCCGCGCCAGGGCGGCCACCGCCGCCGGCTCGTCGCGCCCGTCCAGCGCGTCGGCGATCTCGCCCAGCAGACCGGCCAGCTCGTCGAACGTGCGCCGCACCTCGACGACGAGCGGCGCGAGCGGGTGCCGGGCGTCGACGAGGAGGCTGACGGCGAGCGCCACCGCGCCGCCGATCAGCGCGTCGACGAAGCGGAACGGCACCAGTGACCCGTCCGGCGGCGCGACCACCACCAGGTAGAGCGCGGAGACGGCGGCCTGCACGAGGGTGACGCCGGTGGCGCCGAAGGCGACCGCGAGCAGGACGGTGAGCAGGATGACCGTGCAGACCGTCCACGTGCTGCCGGGGCCGAGCGCCTGCACGACCAGGTCCGCGACGAGCACCCCGGCGGCCACCCCGAGCACGACCTCGACGGCCCGCCGGATGCGCTGCCCACGGGCCTGACCGAGGACGATCAGCGCGGCGGCCGGCGCGAAGAACGGCTGTGGATGCCCGAGCAGGCGGGTGGCGAGCAGCCAGGCCACGGTCGCCGCGACGGTCGCCTCCAGCACCGGCCGCCACCCCTGGCGCAACCGGTGGCCGGCGACCCGCAGGCCCGCGAACCACGCCATCGCCACCTCCCACCGGTCGACCGACGCGTTGTACGGCCGTCAGCGATCACCGGCGTCCGCCGGCTCGCTCCCTCCGCGATCGTCCACCATCGCGCGGCGCAGCCGCCTACCGGGCCGCCCGCCGACCGCCGTCGCGCGATCACCGGCCCCCGGTCACCTCCCGGTCAGGGCGCGCAGCAGCGTACGGACGGCGTCCGCGAGATCGGCGCGGCTGGCCGGGGTGCCCGGGGTCGGGGCGGTGAGCGCGCCCGTGCCGACCAGCCGGTCGAAGAGCAACCCGTCGACGTACGCGACGAACTGGTCGCCCTGCCGGTCCGGGTCGGTGGCGCCGGCTCGGGTCAGCAGGTCGCGGGACTGGGCCCGGATGCCGGTGCCGTGTCGCAGGATGCCGCGTAGTTCGGGGCGGTGCACCGCCTCCAGCAGGCAGGCGTAGCGGGCCAGGGTACGGCTGCGTCCCACGCTCAGCCACCGGTCGAGCACCTCGGCCACCCCGGCGGCGAGCTGGTCGAGGTCGTCGCCGTCCAGGCGCGGACCGGGCTGTGGGGTGGGCGGCTCGGTCGGCAGGTCGTACGCGGCCAGGTCGATCCGGTCCCGCTCGACGAGGCGCTGCACCACCGCCTCGATCAGCGCCTGGCGGGTGCGTAGGTACGCCGAGGTGGTGCCGGGCGGCAGCTCGGCGCGGGCGTCGACGGCCCGGTGGGTGAGCGCCCGCATGCCGCCATCGGCGATCAGCTCGATGGCCGCGTCGGTCAACAGCGCGATCCGGTGGGCGCGGGCGTTCAACGGGGTTCCTCCTCTGCGCGGTGCGCAGGTAGTATCGCTCTTCTACAGGTGTAGAAAGGTGGTCGACATGAGCGACTCGCACGCCGTGGTGGTCGGCGGCGGCATCGGCGGGCTGAGCGCGGCTCTCGCCCTGCACCGGCGCGGCTGGCGGGTCACCGTGCTGGAACGCGCCCCGGAGCTGCGCGAGGTGGGCGCCGGCCTGACTCTGATGACCAACGCGCTACGCGCCCTGGACGCCCTCGGCCTCAGCTCGGCCCTGCGGTCCAACGCGCACGCCGAGGCCCCCGGTGGGGTCCGCGACCGACAGGGCCGGTGGCTGTCCCGCATGGACGCGGCAGAGATGGTCCGACAGCTCGGCACCAGCGCGCTCGGCGTCCACCGGGCCACCCTGCACCGCATCCTGCGCGAGGCGCTGCCCGCGTCGTCGCTGCACACCGGGGCCGAGGTCGAGCACGTCGACTCCGACCCCGACCGCGCGACGGTGCGCTACCGCGGGCCCGACGGCCCGCGAACCCTCCACGCCGACCTGGTGGTCGGCGCCGACGGCCTGCGCAGCCGGCTGCGCGCCCAGCTCTGGCCGGAGATCCCCGCCCCGGTGTACGCGGGCTCGACGGCCTGGCGGGCCGCGATCGCGTTCCCGGAACCGATCCCGACCGCGATCACCTGGGGCCCGGCCGCCGAGTTCGGCATGGTGCCGATCGGCGACGGCTGGCTCTACTGGTACGCGGCCCGCAACGCCCCGCCCGGCGGCCACGCCCCGGACGAGCTGGCGGCGGTTCGGGAGCACTTCGGCACGTGGCACGACCCCATCCCCGCGCTGTTGGCGGCGACCCCGCCCGGGGCGGTGCTGCGCAACGACATCCACCACCTGGCCACACCGCTGCCGTCCTACGTGCGGGGCCGGGTGGCGCTGCTCGGCGACGCGGCCCACGCGATGACGCCGAACCTCGGGCAGGGCGCCGGCCAGGCCATCGAGGACGCGGTGGTGCTCGGCGCGGCCTGCGCCGGGGGCGCGCAGGGG
Source organism: Micromonospora sp. CA-246542 (assembly GCF_050942905.1). Taxonomy (NCBI): domain Bacteria; kingdom Bacillati; phylum Actinomycetota; class Actinomycetes; order Micromonosporales; family Micromonosporaceae; genus Micromonospora; species Micromonospora sp. CA-246542. The sequence goes on from NZ_CP192040.1 coordinate 3,719,841, forward strand.
TTGCCGGCCGCCCTGGCGGCGTACGACGAGCAGCGTCGCCCCCGCACCCAGGCCATCGCCCGCGCGTCCCTGCGCGCCGGGCGGTACGGCCAGCAACTGCGGAGCCCTCTCGCCCTCGCGGCCCGTACCGCCGCGCTGCGCCTCGTCCCGGCCAGCGTCACGCTGCGGAGCATGACCTGGTGCGTCGACTGGCGACCGCCGCAGGGCTGAGTCGCCCGTCAATACGGCCGGCGGCGCAAAGCTTCAGTCTATTCTTCGGGACCGCTCACTGCCTCGGCCAAATACGACAGTGCGCCGGTACAATCGGCGACTACCTAGTGACCGATCGCTGACTGCTCATAGTGAATTGGATCACACACACTGAGCGCATGAACAGGAGCGTCAACCGCGGTAGGGCACTCCGCGTCGCGGTGTGCCTCCTTCTTCTCGCCGCGTTGAGCGGCTGCATGCAACTCAACATGGGGCTCACCGTGAACGCCGACGACACGGTCGACGGGCAGTTGCTGCTGACCGCCCAGAAGTCGGTGCTGAGCTCCCAGAACAAGAACATTCCGGCCGCGTTCGCCGAGCTGCGGAAGAACATTCCGGCGCTGCCTCCCGGCGAGGAGACGGGCTACGAGGACAGCAAGCTCTTCGGCGCACAGATCAATTACCGCAAGGCGCCGCTGGCGGGCTTCGACAGCGAGAGCGTCAAACTGGTCCGGGACGGCGACTTCTACCGTTTCACGTTACCGCTGGATCCGAAGAAATACGGCGGGAAAGCCGCCCAGCAGAATCCAGAACAGCAGCAGGCCTTCCTCAAGCTGATGTCGTTCGAGATCTCGGTGACCTTTCCCGGACGGGTGATCGACACCAATGGCACCGTCAACGGTCGATCGGTCACCTGGAAGGTCGACTCCAACCAGGACAAGCCGATGGAATTGCGTGCCGTCGCCGAGGCGCCGCCGCGCCCCTCGGCCTCGCCGGCAGCCGCCGACACCGACTCGGGTGGTTTCCCGTGGCTGCTGGTCGTCGGCGGCGTACTCCTGCTGCTCGTCCTCACCGCTGTGGCCGTACTCCTGTTGCGTCGCCGTCGTTCGACGGCGCCGGCGGCAGCCGGTCCGACCGCGACCGACCCGACCGCGCCCGGCCCGACCCCGCCGGGGCCGCCCGCCGGCGCGCCCGGGCCCGGCTGACGCATCCGGTGGCCGGCCTCGGCCGGCCGCGTCCCCGCTCCGGCCGCCCCGCGACGACGGCGACCGGCGTCGGTGCTCCCCGCGCGGGAGCGCCGGCCTCACCACCACCACATCCCGGTCGCACCACTGCAGAAAAGGGGGGATCGCCGTGAACGATCTCTTCACCTGGGCAGCCCTGGGCAGTCTCGCGGGAGCGAGCGCCGCCACCCTGCTGGCCACCAACGTCATCGGCGGGTTGATCGGTCCGAGCGGCGACAAGCTCCGCAAGTGGATCGCCATCGCCATCGCCCTGCTGCTGTCCTACCTCTCGGCGGCGTTCGCCGACGAGGTCGGCGGCGAGAAGTGGGTCATCGCGTTCTTCAACGCGCTGGTCATCTTCTCCGCCGCGCTCGGCGTCAACCAGTTCCCGCCCGGCAACCGGCAGGCCACCCCCACCCAGCTCGCGAGCGGTCGCGAGCCCCGCGTCTTCCGCTCCTGGGTCTGAGGGGGTGTCGTCATGATCTTCGGAATCCTCAGCGCGGTGATCCAGATGGCTGCCGGCGCCGTCTTCGGCCTCCTGGCCGGCGGGCCGATCGGCCTGCTCGTCGGGGCCGTCGTGGGCCTGCTGGTCGGGGCCGTGTTCGGCTGGGCGGTCACCTCCGCCGGGGTGTACGCCCCGGACGCGCGCGGCATCGTCCTCTTCGTTGTCGACCATACGTGGAGCCTGCTCAACACGCTGGTCGGAGCCATCTACCTGGTCGTGCACCTCGTCTTCGGACACTCGTTGGACCGGCCCACGTCGGCCGCCAGCGGCCGGGTCTGCGTGGTGGAGGGGGTCTCCCCGCGCTACGCCACCACCATCGGCACCGTCTGCGCGGGATCCAACTCCGGCATCCAACGCCACGAGGACGTGCACATCTTCCAGGCGCGACTGCTCGGACCGCTGTACATCCCGCTGGTGCTGGCGAACTACGCGCTCTTCACGATCGCGCCGATCTGGCTGCTCTACCACGACCACACCAACGCGCCGATCAACCGGTTCACCCGCTACTTCGAGATCGGCGTCTACCCGCACGTGTGGAACGAGGCCATCGCGTACCGCATCCAGGGGACGCCGCCGCGATGACCGTCGACGGGCGCGGACCGATCGAGACGGCCACCGCCGAGCTGGTCGAATGGCTGACCGGCGCGGCGGGGGAACCAGTCCCGATCGGTCCACCCCGCGCGGGCGGCGACGCCGACGGGCTGACCCTGTGGCCCCTCGAACTGCGCCCGGCCCAGCAGACGCGCTCCAGCGGCGCGGTCCGCGAGCCGTACCGCTTCACGGTCCGCTACCTGCTCAGCGTGGCCGGTCCGGCCGGGCTCGCCGTGCTGGACCGGGTGCTCACCGCCACGACCCGGGACGGCCGCTACCCGGTGGTGCTGGAAGCCGGAGCGGCGGCGCTGTGGCGCGCGCTGGACGCCGCGCCCCGCCCGGCGCTGCTGATCGACGTACCGGCTCAGGTGGACCACCCGACAGCGGCCGCGCCCCGGTCCTGCAGCCGCTGCGGCTGCGTCAGGTCACGGTGCGCGCGCTCGCGGGCCGGGTCGTCGGCCCGCAGGACCAGCCCCTCGCCGCGATGCGCGTCGAGGTGCCGGGCACGACGTCCGCGACCCGCACCGGGCCCGACGGCCGGTTCCAGATCGCCGGGGTCCCGCACGACCCCGAACACCCCCGCCCGGTACGGCTGCGGCTGAGCGGTCGCGGGCTCGTGCTCACCGCCGACGTGGACGCGGACGACGACGACATCGTCATCGTCTGCGCTCCACCGACCCACTGACGCCCACCCGCACAGGAGGACCGATGCCCAGCTACTTCTCCCCCGGCATCTACGTCGAGGAGGTCCCCAGCGGCGCCCGACCGATCGGCCCGGTGAGCACCAGCATCGCCGCGTTCGTCGGCGTCGCCCCGAACCGCGACGCCCACCTGGGCAAGGCCGTACCGGTCAACAACTGGACCGAGTTCCTGCGGCTCTTCGCCGACGGCGACCAGGTCGAGAGCACCCCCCTCGCGCGGGCCGTCTTCGGTTTCCTGGACAACGGGGGCGCGCGCTGCTGGGTGGTCAACGTCGGCGACGGTGGCGCCATCACCGGCACCGGCAAGCAACGCGGCGGCCTGCAACTGCTGGAGGCCGTCGACGAGATCTCCATCATCGCCGCTCCGGGCTTCTCCGACCCGGTGTCCCACGACGCGCTGATCAGCATGGCCGAGCGGACCCGCACCATGGTGGCGATCTGCGACCCGGCCCCGGACATCGACGACATCTCCGCGCTGACCCGGGTCGCCACCCCGTCCTCCGGCAAGCCGCCGAAACCCGCCGAGGGTGGCGGCCCTGCCGCTGGTCCGGGCGGCGGGGAGGGACCCCCGGCGTACCGGCCCCGGCAGTCCGAGTTCGCCGCGTTCTACTACCCGTACCTACAGGTCCGTGACCCGATCACCGGCGAGCTGGAACTGACGCCGCCGAGCGGGCACCTGGCCGGCATCTGGGCCCGCACCGACGCCCTGCGCGGCGTGCACAAGGCGCCGGCCAACGAACCGGTCCGGGGCGCCGTCGACCTCGGCTACCGGGTCACCCGCCCCGAGCACGACGTGCTCAACCCCAAGGGCGTCAACGTGATCCGCTACTTCGCCGGCGAGGGCATCCGCGTCTGGGGCGCCCGTACGCTCGCCGCCGAGGCCAGCGAGTGGCGCTACCTCAACGTCCGGCGACTCAGCATCGCCATCGAACAGGCCATCGCCAACGGCACCCGGTGGATGGTCTTCGAACCGAACGACTTCACCCTCTGGCGCTCGATCCGGCGCGACATCGGGGCGTTCCTCACCCGGGTGTGGCGCGACGGCGCGCTGCTGGGGCGCAGCCCCGAGGAGGCGTTCTTCGTCAAGTGCGACGAGGAGACCAACCCGCCGGACGTCCGCGACGCCGGCATGGTGATCGCCCACATCGGTATTGCCGTCGTCAAGCCCGCCGAATTCGTGGTGTTCAAGCTCAGCCAGTGGGCCGGCGGCACCGAGACCGAGACGATCGGAGGCTGACATGGCCACTCCCGCCACCCCGCAGCCCGGCGCGCCCGTCGACCCGTACCGGGCCTACAACTTCCGGTTGCTCATCAACGGCGTCACCAACGGCCACTTCACCGAGATGAGCGGACTGGAGGTGAACATCCCCGGGCAGCCGTACCGGGAGCACGGCCCCGGACCGACGCGGATGGTCCCCGGCCAGGCCGAGTACGAGCCGGTGACACTGCACTTCGGCCTCACCGCGTCCCGTGAGCTGTGGGACTGGGTGAACGCCACCGCCAAGGGCACCCTCAACCGCCGCAACGTGTCGGTGGTGCTGCTCGACGCGGCGGGCACCGCCGAGGTGCTGCGCTGGAACCTGATCGACGCGTGGCCCACCCGGTGGCGCGGAGCGCACCTCAACACGGTGAGCCACGAGATCGCCATCGCGTCGCTGACGCTGCGCTACGAGGGCCTCGAACTGGAGGCCGGCGGTGCCGCCGCGCCGACGCCCGCGTAGCTGGCTGGCCGGTCGCCTCCGCTCGGTGGCCGGCGCGGTGCAGCGCCTCGCCGGACGCGTCGACACCCCGACCGCCGAGCCGGAACATCCGGCGGACCCGCCGCGTCGTCTCGGCGAGCCGCCGCAGCACTGGGTGGACCTGGTGGCCGCGCACGCCCCGGCCTGCTCCGTGAGCTGGACGTCGACGTCGACCAGGCCGTGCCGACGCGGAACGAGACTCCGCCGGGCGCGGCGCCAACGCGGCGGCCGGACCGCTCGGGCGACTCGGGCGACCCGGGCGACCCGGCGTTCAGACCGGTCGCCAGTCGGACCGACCGGCCGGTGGCGGGTCGGACCGACCGGCCGACCACCGCCCACGGCCGATTCGGCGACCCGCAGCCGCGCGCCCGACCGGGCAGCGCTCGTGATCACGTCCACCCTCGTCCCGAGGCGGGCGGTCCCGGACACCCGGACGGCGGGTCCGAACGACGGCTCGCGATCGTCCGCCCAGCGATCCCGGACGGCAGCGGGACGGCCCGGTCCGATGGCTCCGCGTCGGCGAACGGGCGTGCCAGCGCGGCGAGCGTCGGCGGGCCGTTCCGCGCGCCCGGTGCCGCCCACCACCCCGGGGAGGCGGTCGCCATCCCCGGCACCGCGCCACATCTGCCCCCCACGCCGGTGCCGCCCGGCGAAGGTTTCGGCACCTCCGCAAGGGCTCTCTCTCGACGACCCGCTCTGGACGCCACGACGTCGCGGCACGGACGCGGCGACGGCAGGGCGGGCGGACCGTCCTGGCCCGCACTGCCGGACGAGCCGGCTGGGCCGGCCCGACTCGCGGAGCACCCCACTGAGGGTCAGCCCCACGCCGGCCACCATCTCGAACAGCACCGCGACCGGCTCCCCGAGCACCACCTCCGTGGACGCTCCCGGCAGTTGCCCGAGCAGCACGCGAGCCGGCTCCCTGACCAGCAACCAACGGGCCGGTACGGGGAGCCGGAGGGGCCCGCACAGCACGACGCACCACGCCACGGCCCGCGCACCCGGCCGGACCGCGACCAGCGCGCCGACTACCCGTACGCCGCTGTGCGGCACGGCGGCGAGGTCGGGCGGTGGGACGCCCGACCGGGGTACCGGACGGGCACCGCCGAGGTCGACGGCACCGGGCACTGGCCGGTGAGCGCGCCGTTCCCGTCGGCGGCCGTCGGGCCCGGCGTGGACCCGTGGCCGGCTCTACCGGATGACGGACCGCTGTGGACGGTGCCCGGCGCGGCGCTCGACGCGGGCCACGAGCGCCGGCTCGACCGGGAGCAGGCGGGCGGCTGATGGAACGCGTCGCCTTCCTCATCGACTCCACCGGGGAGCGGGTGGACTGCCTGCTCAACCCGGAGACCGTGCAGGTGACCCGGCTCGCCGGCGTACGCCATCGGGGTGCGGGCGGCGCGCAGCTCACCGGTTCCGGTCTGGCCGACGACCCGCTGGTCTTCACCGGCGGTGGTCGTACGGAGTTGGTGCTGGATCTGCTCTTCGACGTCGACTTCGTCCAGGCGCAGGTGCGCCCCACCGACGTACGGATGCTGACCCGACCGTTGTGGATGCTGGCGGAGAACTCCGACGTCGAGCACGGCTGGTTGCGTCCGCCGCTGGTCCGGCTGGTCTGGGGCAAGACGTGGAACGTGCCGGGCGTGATCGTGGCGGTGGCCGAGCGGTTCGACGCGTTCACCGGTACCGGCTCGCCCCGGCGCTCCTGGCTGCGGCTGAAGCTGGTCCGGACCGCCGAGAGCGCCGACCAGGCGCAGGCCGGCTTCGCCGAGGAGCTCGCCGCGGCGAGTACGCCGGTCGCCGCACCGGGCAGCGCCGTGGTCGCGGCCGGCGACGGCGCGACCGAGCCGGGCCACGCCGGTGTCCGTTTCGACCTGCTGGCCAACGACGCGCTCGGCTCGCCGCTGCGGTGGCGGCTGCTGGCCGAACACAACCGGATCACCGACCCGCTCGCGGTGCCGGCCGGTACGACCCTCGCGGTTCCCCCGTCGGCCCGGGCGGCTCCGCGCCGGAGTCGGCGCTCGGCGCGATGGCACGGGCCGGCGGGTCGTTCGTGGACGCCTCGATCGCCGCCGCCGCGAGTTGGGCCGCCTCGGTCGCGGCCGCGACCGGGACCGGCCCGACCGGAACGGCCACCGCGACCCGGACCGGCCCGACCGGAACGGCCACCGCGAGCGGGACCGCGTCGGCCGGCGGCGCACCAGTCGCGGGGGTACGCCGTGACCAGCGTCGCGCCCCGCGCGCTGACCGTCCTGCTCGACGGCGTCGAGCTGAACGCCGTGGCCCGCCAGCGGATCCGCTCGCTGCGGGTGGCCGCGCGGCTCGACCAGCCGACCCAGGCGGAGCTGGTCCTCGCGACCGCCGCCGGCACCGCGGCGCTCGACCCGGCCGTGCGCCCCGGAACGACCCTCGACGTACGGCTCGCCGACCACGCCGACGCGCTGTTCGTCGGGGAGGTGACCTGCGTGGAGGTCGAGTACGCCGCCGATGGCGCGGTCGTGCTGCGGCTGCGGGCGTACGACGCCCTGCACCGGCTGCGCAAGCGGCAGGATCTGCGGGTCTTCACCTCGGTGACGGCGGCGGAGCTGGCCCGGGACCTGTGCGGCGGGGTGGGGCTGACCGTGACGGCCGAGGACGACGGCCCGCGGCTGGAACGGTTGGTCCAGCACCGGCACAGTGATCTGGAGCTGCTCTGCGAGGTCGCCGGGCGGGCCGGGCTGCACCTGGCCGCCGACGGCGACGGCGTACGACTGGTGACCCTCGCCGGCTACGGCGAGCCGGTCCCGCTGACCCTCGGCGGGGGTGTGCACACCCTGCGGTTGTCCACGAACGCGGACCAGGCCAGCGGCGCGAGCGTCGCGTTGGGGTGGCACCCGCAGCGGGCCGAGCCGATCAGCCAGCGGGCCGACGAAGCGCGCTGCGGTCGGCCGTCCGGTGACCGTCCGGACCCGGCCGACGTGGGGGCCGACGGCGTGCGCACCGCCGTCGACCAGCCGGGGCGCAGCGACGACGAGGTGGCGGCGCTGGCCCAGGCGCGACTGGACCTGCGCGCCGCCGCCCTGTCCACCGCCGAGGGGTGGCCGAGGGTGATCCGGCGCTGCGGCCGGGCCGGCGGATCGACCTGGCGGGGGTGCCCGACCCTCTCGCGGGGGCGTACGTGCTGACCGAGGTGGTGCACACCGTGGACGGCGAGGGGCACCTCACCCGGTTCTCGACCGTGCCACCGGCCACGACGCCCACGGCGGTCGGCGGCGCGGTCGTCACGCTCGGCACCGTGACCGACGTGGCCGACCCGGACGGGATGGGCCGGGTACGGCTGACCCTGCCCGCGTACGGGGATCTGGACGCCGGTTGGCTCGGCGTGCTCTGCCCGGGTGCGGGGCGCGGCAAGGGTCTGGTGGCGCTCCCCGATCCGGACGACACCGTGCTGGTGGTGCTGCCCGGCGGCGAGCCGGCCTCGGGCATCGTGCTGGGTTCGCTGTTCGGGGCCGTCGAGCCGTACGACGCGGGCATCGACGACGGTCGGGCGCGGCGCTGGACGCTGCGCACGGCCGGCGGACAGTCGATCGTCGTGGACGACGTACAGCGCAGCCTGCGGCTCGGCACCGAGGGCGGCAGTTGGCTGGAGCTCACCCCCGACCTGGCCACCCTGCACGCGGCGACGGACCTGGTGATCTCCGCACCGGGCCGGGCCATGGTGGTCCGCGCCCGCAGCGTGGACTTCCTGCACGCCGAGGCGACCGAGGACCCGACCACCGCGGCGCGGCAGGCCCGTTCGCTCGCCCGCGCCCACCACGAAGGAGGCGGCTGATGCGTTGGATCCACCGCGACTCGGTGATCGCCTGTGACCACGACGGCCGGGTCGAGAACCAACCGTCGCAGCGGTGGGTGACCGTCACCGCCGTGCCGGTGCTGGTGGACGACGACCCGGAGGGACGGAAGATCGTCGCCTGCCCGAACTACGGCCCGACCATCAAACCGTGCGCGAAGACGCGGACCGTCCACGTCGGCTACAGCGACTGGCTCCGCGTCGACGGACACCGGGTGGTGCTCTCGCACCTGGAGGGCTTCACCGACGGCACACCGCCGGACGCGATCCACCACACCGTCCGCGACCCCCGGCAGCGCTTCCTGGGGGCGGACCGGTGAGGGCGTTCCGCTTCGTCGGGGCCGGCTTCGACGCCGGCCGGGCCGGCGGGTTGGCGCTCACCGCCGCCGGCGGGCTGGCCATGACCGAGGGCGACGAGAGCGTACGCCAGGCGCTGTTCCTGCTGTTGTCGACGACGCCCGGCGAGCGGCTGATGCGACCCGGGTACGGCTCCCGGCTGCACCGGCTGATCTTCGCGCCCAACGACGACACCACGGCCGGGCTGGCGATCCACTACGTGCGGCAGGCCATCGCCCGCTGGGAGCCCCGGGTCGAGGTCATCGACGTCGACGCCGGGCCCGACGTGGACGACGCGTGGCGGCTGGTGATCCGGCTCGACTACCGGGTGCGGGCCAGCCTCACGCCCGGCCAGTTGGTGTTCTCCGTGGATCTGCTCCCCGCCGACGACGAACCGGGAGAATCGTCATGACGCTGCCCGTGCCGCACCTGGACGACCGGGGGTTCCTCGATCTCGTCACCGAGGCCCGCGAGCGGATCCGCCAGTCCTGCCCCGGCTGGACCGACCTGTCGGCACACGACCCGGGCATGGCGCTGGTGGAGGCGTTCGCGCACCTGACCGAGGTGATGATCTACCGGCTGAACCAGTTGCCGGAGAAGGCGTACGTGCAGTTCCTGAACCTGCTCGGGGTGGCGCGGCACGCGCCCACCGCGGCCTGGGCGGACGTGGTGTTCACCCGCGCCGGCGCCGACACCTCGGCGGTGCGGATCCCGGCCGGGCTGCGGGTCGCGGCGGCGCGTGGCGCGGATCCCCGGCCCGTCGTGTTCGTCACGACCGAGCCGGCGACGCTGCCGGCCGGCGAGTCCTCGGTGACCGTCCGGATGCACCACTGCGAGCCGGTGGACGCGGAGCTGCTGGGTCTCGGCACCGGCCAGCCGGGGCAGGTGCTGCGCGCGGCCCGCGCTCCCTGGCCCACACCGGCGAGCCGCTGGACCTGCTGCTCGGGGTGGAGGTGCCGACCGGCTCGGTGGAGCTGGGGGCGGCGGCCCGCGAGCACGAGGGCCGCACGTTCGAGATCTGGCAGCCGGTGGACAGCTTCGCCGGGCTCGGCCCGCAGGCCAAGGCGTACCTGGTGGACCGCTGCTCGGGCACCGTCACCTTCGCCCCGGCCCTGGACCTGCGGCCGCCCGCCGACGGCACCGCCGGGCCGACGCCGGTGGCGGCCGTGCCCCGGCCGGGCGGCAGGTCCGCCTCTGGTACCGGGCCGGCGGCGGTCCGGCCGGCAACGTCGCCGCCGGCACGCTGACCACCCTGCGCGATCCACTGCCCGGGGTACGCGTCGACAACCCCACCCGGGCCGCCGGCGGCCGGGAGATGGAGGCGTTGGAATCGGTGCTGCTGCGCGGCCCGTACGAGTTCTTCGCCCAGCAGCGCGCGGTCACCGCCCGCGACTTCGAGGTCCTCGCCACCAGCGCGGGCGCGGTGGCACGGGCCCGCGCGTTCACCCGCTCGGCCGTCTACAGCTTCGCCCGCCCGGGTGAGGTCGAGGTGGTGCTGGTGCCGTACGTGCCGCCGGAGGCTCGACCGGGCGGCCGGCTGCCGGTGGCGGTGCTGCGCGAGTACGAGGTGCCCGAGGCCCGCCACCGCGTCGAGGCGGACCTGGAACAGCGCCGGATGGTCGGTATCCGCTCGCGGGCGAGCTGGGCCCGGTTCAAGGCGGTGTCGGTGCGGGCCCGGGTGGTGGTGCGGCGGGAGGAGGACGTGGACGCGGTCCGGCGGCGCATCCACGACCGGCTGCACCAGACGCTCAGCCCGCTGCCCACCGCGCTCAACCCGAGCGGGTGGCCGTTCGGCGAGCCGCTGCGGGCATCCAACGTGTACCGGTTGTTGGAGCAGGCCGAACCGGGCGTGCGGTACGTCGAGTCGGTGCGGTTCGTGGTCGACGAGGCGCCCGACGCCAACGTCCGCGCCCTCGCCGTCGACGCGTACCAGCCGCGCACCTGGTACGCCGGGCGTGGCCCGGTGTTGTTCCGCTCCAGCAACGCGGGCTCGGGCTGGGAGCCGGCCGGCCGGTTCGACGACGACGAGACGGTGCTACGGGTCGCGCCCGCCCCCGCACCGGTGCGGCCCGGCATCGTGGCGCGTCCCGGCTCGGTGGCCGTGGTGACGGTGCGCGAGTCGGGTGGCTCCCGGGTCCGACTGAGCACCGACCTGGGTGAGACGTGGTCGCTGCTGACCGACCTGGACTCGCGGATCTCCGACGTGGCGTGGCTGGACCGCGACGGCGCGGGAGCGCTGCTGGTGGCCACCGACACCGGGCTGTACGAGGTGTCGCTGCTGCCCGGCGCGGTGCCGTTGCAGATCCTCGTCGACCCTTCCGACGCCGACCGGGGCTTCTACGCGGTCCGCGCCTTCGTCTCCGAGCGCGGCGCGCCGGGCGTGGCGGTCGCGGCGCAGGCCAGCTTCGGGGTGTACCTGTCGACGGCCGGCGGCCGGCCGGGCACCTTCACGCACGTCGGGCTCTCCAACGTGGACAACCGGGTCCTCGCGGTGCAGTACGACGGCCCGGCCACGCTGCTGTGGAGTGGCGCGGGCGAGCCGGACCCGAAGAAGCCCGGTCAGGGCTGTCACCGCACCCGGCTGTTCGAGTCCGACGTCAAGTGGCAGTCCGTGCAGGCCGGCTGGATCGGCGGCACCTGCCGGGATCTGGCGTTCGCCGGCCAGCAGGTGGTGGCCGCCACGCAGAGCGGCGGGGTGCTGCGGCTGGACACCCTGGCCGCCCAGCCGCAGTGGCAACCGGTCTCGGTCAACTGCGGGCTGCCGTTACGCGACCGGACCCGGTTCGTGCCGGTCGACGCCGTCGCCGTGAGCGGCCCTGCCGCGGCGGCCGGCGGCGCGGGCGGTCCGGCGACCTCCGGCGCGGGCGGACCGGCGGCGGACCGGCTGGTGCTGGCCTGCGGCGAGCGCGGCGTGTACCGCAGCGCCGACGCGGTCACCTGGACCGCCAGCGCCAACCAGGCCACCGCCGACGTGGTGACCGTCCCGGACACGTGGCTGCTCTGCTCCGGCGAGCACGACATCGAGGTGGTGCGCCAGGATGCGACGCTCGGCGATTGAGCGGCTGCTGCCCGCCGCGTACCAGCGGGCGTGCGTGCCGGGCAGCGTGCTCTGGGCGCTGCTGGACGTCATGGAAGGGCTGCACGCCCCGGACGAGACGATCCTCGCCGAGGTGGACGCCCTGTTCGACCCGTACCGGGCCCCCGACGACATGGTCGTACGCCTGACCCGCTGGGTGGCGATGGACCACGTCGTGGCGTCGCACCGACCGGACGCGCCGCTGCCCCTGCCGGTCGGGCGGCTACGGGACCTGGTGGCCCACGGCGCGCTGCTGGCGCGGTGGCGTGGCACCCCGTACGGGATGCGACGGGCCCTGGAGGTGGCCACCGGGGTGAGCGGCTTCGCCATCGACGAGCCCGACGAGAGGCCCTTTCACATCGTGGTGCGGGTGCCGGCGGACGCCGCCGACCACCTCGCCGTGATCACCCGCATCGTCGAGGCGGAGAAGCCGGCGGCGACCACCGCCGAGGTCGTCCTCGCCGCCTCGCCACCATCGGATCAGCCGACCGCGGCACCGTCCGCTTAAGGAGCCTTCATGACCACCGAATGGGCCGTCGTCGGCGCCGCGTCGCAGTTCACCCTGGACGCCGCCAACCACGGCGAGCTGACGTTCACCGTCTCCAACCCGGGCCTCGCGCCGGACACCGTCGTCTTCGACGTGGCGCCCGGCGAGGGCAGCCAGCGGGCCTGGTTCACCGTCACCGAGCCGCAGCGGGTGGTGCCCGGTCAGGGTTCGGTCTCGTTCCTGGTCCGCCTCGCGGTGCCGGCCGGCACCGCGCCCCGCCGCTACGACATGACCGGGTTCGCGTACTCGGCGAACACCGCGCCGGAGGAGAGTTCGCGCTCCAGCGGCCGGGTGACGTACGAGGTCCGGGCGGTCGCCGCGCCGAAGCGGACGCCGTGGCCGTGGATCGCCGCCGCCGCGGCGCTGGTGCTCGTGGTCGCCGGGGTGGTCGGCTACCTGCTGACCCGCTCCGACGGCCCACCGACGCCGGGCACGCCACGGGTCGTGACGCTGGAGGCGGAGAGCCTGGTCGACGGGGCAAAGGTGGAGTCCCCGGCGAAGACCGCCGCAGGCATCGACGCGCAGCCGAACTGCTGCGACATCACCTGGTCGGACGACGCGCAACTGTTCTTCACGGGCCTGGCGCCCGGTGACCGGGTGAACGTCACCGTCGAACTGCCGGCCGACGCCCTCTGGCGTTTCTCCACCACGCGCACCACGAGCTTCGACTACGCCAACACCATCTGGCAGATCGACGGCGTGCAGCTCGGCAGCACCTTCTTCGGCTTCAGCCCCACGGTGATCCTGCAGGACTTCACCGACGTGGGAACCGTCCGGTTGGCGGCGGGCCGGCACACGCTCACCCTGGTCGCCGTGGGCAAGACGCAGGGCTTCGACAGGTACTTCGCGGGCGTGGACCAGATCCGCTTCACCGAGGTGACCGGGGCGGTCGCGCGGCGATGAGCGGTCGGCAGAAGGTCGTCCTGGTGACGCTGGCGGTGCTGCTGGTGGCGTTCTTCGCGCTCGCCGTCGGCGTCGGCGGCGGCGAGCAGGGCCGCGCGAGCGACCGGCCGGGAATCGTGCAGCGGCTGGGCCGGCTGGCCGGCGCGAGCAGCACGATCGACCCGGCGACCGTGCAGGCCGACTGCGACCGTACCGGCGACGTGCTCACCTTCGTCGGCGGCTGCGCGGTACGGGTCGCCGACCCGGGCGAGCTGCGGACCCTGGTGCTGCGCAGTGGCCGCACGTTCGCGGTGAGCGCCCCGGCGCCCGGGGACGCCGACCTCACCGTGCGCTCGGAGGTCGAACCGGACGACGGCGGCGAGGCGGTCGCCCGGATCGCCGTCGACAGCGCGACCACGGTGCTGCTGGGCTGCCCGGGAGGTGTGGGATGCACGGTCACCGTCGCCGCCGAGTGACAGGTCCACCCGCCGGCGCGCTCCCCGACCGTACGGAGGCCCGCCATGGGTGACCTGCGCAAGCCGTTCCTGCTGCTCGCGCTGGTCGCGATCACGCTGGTGGTCCTCGTCGAGGTGGGATCGTCGCTGCTCACCGGAGGCGGCGACGCCACCGGCGCGCTGCTGGTCGGCGCGGCGGACCTCGGCGTGGAGGTGGACGCGGCCGGGGTCAGCGAACCCTCCGGACGGGGCACCAGCTACCTGGCGTTGATCGACGCGGTGGCGCTCTGGACCACCGGCCTGTTCTGCCTCAGCCTGGTGGTGCCGGAGCGGGTGCAGGGCCGCATCCAGGGCGTCGCGACGCTGATCTTCTCGATCCTGCTCATCCTGGGCTCGCTGATCCTGCTGATCATCGCGTTCGTGGAGCTAATGATCATGGTGTCGCTGTTCCTGGCCGTGCCGTTCGGCACCCTGGCGTACCTGGCGCTGTGGGGCTTCTTCCCGGTCGGCGACGCGGCGGTGCTGCTCGGCCTGGCGCTGCTGCTCAAGCTGGTCTGGGCGGGGTTGTTGGTGCTGGCCCAGCCCCGGTTTCTGCAGAACAAGGGCCTCGTCCTGATAATCATCACCACCCTGCTGTGCACCGTCGTGCTGGAATTCCTGCACAATCTGGTGCCGGTGATCCTGGTGAGCATCCTCGACGGCATCGGCGCGATCGTCTTCGCCATCATCGCCATCATCTGGGGCCTGGTCCTCCTGATCGGCTCCATCCCGGCGATAGTCAAGGCCATCCGGGTCACCGCCGTCGCCGTCCCCGCCGCCCTACCCGGTCGATCATGAAGTTGTTGTCACCACGCCCGGCGTGTCGGGACAACAACTTCATGATCGACGCGCGCTGGCGAGGGTGGCGCATTGGTCGGGAGGCAGGGTGCCGTCGGCGATCCACACCTGGTAGCGGCCGTGGCGGGTGGTTCCGGCGGGGACCTCCGCCGGCTGGTCGAAGGCGAAGGCCACGCACACGCCGGGGTACATGGCGGTCCGCACGAACCACCGGTCGCCGGGGCCGAGGCCCGCGAAGACCAGGGTGTACGCCCCACCGCCCGGGCCGGTGCCGGCCAGCGCCAGCCACGGGGTGGCGCTGCCGTTGACCGCCTCCTCCCCGCCGCCTCGGCGGTGAACACCGTCGCCTCCTCGTCGGCGACCGCCCGCCAGAAGAACCCGCCGTAGCCGGCCCCGCCGGGGCGACCGTTGGTGGCCGGGCTGCCCAGGCGCACGGACCTGTCGGGCGGCGCGGTGAGCGCGGAGTCCAGGTCGAGCCGCCAGACGTCCGGCGTCACCGCCGACACGGCCAGCCGACGCCGCTCGGTGAGCAGCACCCGTCCGCGCGGATCGCGCCACTGGAGCTGATGGGCCAGCCGGTCGGCCGAGCGCCGCGTCCAGCCGGTGTGGACGATCCGCCCGTGGTCCTCGCGCCACGTGTAGCCGACGTCGCGCACGTAGGTGCGCCCGCCCCACAGGTTGACGCCGTCGACGTCCTGCACGGCGAGGGAGGCGCCCAGGTGCCAGACGTGGTCGGCGGGGAGCGCGTCGGTGACCGCCGTGCCCCCCAGGGTGCGCACGGGGTGCAGGTACGGCCGGGGCCGTGCCGCGCGTCCAACGCGGGGTCGACGACGTACCGGGCCACCTCGGTCCCGCCGACCAGCAGCCGAGCCGGTTCCTCGGCGACCGGAGCGGGGTCGGCGGCGGGATCGGCGGTCACGGCAGCTCCGTCCGGGCGGCGGCCGGTTCGCGGCCGCCGGCGTCAGCGGCGAAGGCGCGACCGATGTCCGTGGTTACCGTCATCCGGTTGGCGACGGCGTGCAGGGCCGCCAGGGCGTAGCCGGCGAGGATGGGCACGGCCACCGGTGTGACCAGGACGGCGAGCAGCCCGGCCAACGCCGTCACGCCCGTGAGGGCGGCCCACCGGGTGGGCGCGTCGAGGCAGGCGCGGGCGCTGGACCGGGCCGCGACCCGCCACCGCCCGCCCCCGTTACGGCCCGCCTCGACGACGACCAGCCCGGCGTACCCGGCCAGAGCGGCCGCGACCAGCCCGGTCACCGCCAGCGCCGGTGGGCCACCGGGCACCCGATCGGCGGTCAGCGCCGCCAGGTCGGCGGCGAGCAGCCCGAGCACGCCGAGCCCGAGCAGGCTGACCGGCACGCCGGGCAGCACCGAGCGGCCGAATCGGCGCAGGGTCGTACGCGCCGACGGCCAACCGCCGGTACGCGTCCAGTCGCGCACCGCCGCGCTGGCCGTACCCGCCGCCCCGGCGGCGGTGAGCAGCGGCGCCGCCGCGAGGGTCAACAGGATGCCGAGCAGCGCCAGGTCCGCGGCGTCGCGGGCGACGTCCCGCCAGTCCCGCCGTTCGGCGACGTCGACGGGTTCAGCCCTTGATGCCACTGGTGTTGATCCCCTCGACGAGCATCCGTTGGAACGCGACGAAGAACAGGAAGACCGGCAGCAGCGACAGCACCGACATGGCGAACATCGGCCCGACCGCGCTCTGACTCGTCGAGTCGATGAAGAGGGTCAGCGCCACCGGCACCGTGTAGTCCTGGAGTTGGGACAGGAAGACCAACTGGCGGAAGAAGTCGTTCCAGGTCCAGATGAACGAGAAGATCGCGGTGGTGACCAGCGCGGGTCGGCTCAGCGGCAGGATGATGTGCCGGAAGATCCCGTACGGGCCCGCGCCGTCGATCCGCGCCGCCTCGTCCAGCTCGCGTGGGACGCCGCGCATGAACTGCACCATGAGGAAGACGAAGAACGCCTCGGTGGCCAGGAACTGCGGGATGAGCAGCGGCAGGTAGGGCCACTCGCCACCGACCAGACCGAGGGTGCGGAACAGGATGTACTGCGGCACGATCAGCACGTGCTGGGGCAGCAGCAGCGTACCGATCATGACGGCGAACCAGAGGCCACGCAGCCGGAACCTCAGGCGGGCGAAGGCGTACGCGGCCAGCAGGCAGGAGAGCCCGTTGCCGACGACGGTGAGCAGGCTGACCAGCGCGCTGTTGAGGAAGAACCGGCCGAAGCCGACGTCGAAGTTGGACCACCCGGCGGTGTAGTTGCCCGGGGTGAACCGCTCGGGCAGCAGCCCGACGTTGTTGACGATCTCCTCCTGGGACTTCACGGAGGTGCCGACCATCCAGATCAGCGGGTAGAGCACCACGGCCACGATCACCACCAGGATCAGCAGCCGCAGCACGGGCCGGCCGCCGGGGCGTCGTCCCGCTCCGGGCGGCGCCGCCGCCGTCGGAATCGCCATCACCGGTCCTCTCCGTCGGAGTAGTGCACCCAGAACCGCCCGGTGCTGAAGAAGATCCCGGTGAGCACCGCGATGGCGAGCAGGAACACCCAGGCCATCGCCGAGGCGTAGCCCATCTCCAGGTCGGTGAAGCCGGTGATGTAGAGGTTCAGCGTGTACATGAGGGTCGAGTCGACCGGGCCGCCGGTGCCGTTGCTGAGCACGAACGCGGCGGTGAAGCCCTGGAAGCCGTTGATCGTCTCCAACACCAGGTTGAAGAAGATGACCGGGGAGAGCATCGGCAGGGTGACGGCGCGGAACTGCCGGAACCGACCGGCGCCGTCGACGGACGCGGCCTCGTACAGCTCGGTGGGCACCTGCTTCAGCCCGGCCAGGAAGATGACCATCGGGGCGCCGAACTGCCAGATGGCCAGCACCATCAGGGTCTCCAGGGCCCAGTCCGGGTCGTTGACCCAGGGCCTGCCCTCGATGCCGAAGAGGCTCAGCAACGAGTTGAACGCACCGTCGCGGTTGAACATGTTGACCCAGACGATGGCCAGCGCCACGCTGCCGCCAAGCAGCGACGGCAGGTAGAACAGGCCGCGGAACAGCCCGACGCCGCGCCACGCGCGGTTGAGCAGCAGCGCCACGCCGAGGGCGGCGGCCAGTTTCAGGGGTACGGCGACCAGCGCGAAGGTCAGGGTGACCCGCACCGCGTGCCAGTACGACGGGTCGGCCGTGAACATCCGCTCGTAGTTGGCCAGCCCCACCCACCGCGCCTCGGAGAACGGGGTGAGGATGTCGTAGTTGGTGAAGCTCAGGTAGAGCGACAGCAGCATGGGAACGGCCGTGACACCCATCAGGCCGATGAGCCACGGCGACAGGAAGACGTACCCCGCCAGACCCTCGCGGTGCCGGATGCCGCCGGACCCACGCCGGGTGGGGTGGGTCCGGGCGGATCCGGGGCCGGGTCGGGTCGGGTCGGGCGCCGTGGTCAACGCCACGATCGGCTCCTCTCCTCGCCTCGTGGGGCGGGTCAGGCGATGGCGCCCTTGCAGGCCTCGAGGAACTGGGCGGCGGCCTGCGCGGGGGTGGCCCGGCCGTACTGGGCGCTCTCGGCGGCCTTGACCAGCTCGGACTTGACCGTGCTGTGTCCCTTGATGGGCACCTGTGGCGACTCGCCGAACTTCTGGGTCAGCTCCGCCTCGACGGCGATCGACTGCTTCATCGCGGGATCTGTGGTGCCGTCGCTGACCACCTGGCGCAGGTCCAGATTGGACGGCAGGCCCCGGTCGGTGCCGAGCAGGGTGACGGCCTCCCGGTCGTTGGCCAGGAAGTTGATCACATCGACCGCGACGTCCCTGTTCTTGCTGCCCTTGAACACCGACCAGTACATCGAGGCCCGGGCCCACTGCGCGCTCGGATCGCCGGGGTAGGCGATCACACCCAGCTCGTCCTTGGTGTTCTTCTTCAGGTCCGGCATCTGGTTGGCCCAGACCCAGGACGTCGCCGACTTGCCGGTGACCACCAACTGTTTGGTGACGTCGCTGGAGTTGCCCTCGTGGATGACGTCGGCGGTCGGGGTGGCCTTACGGTCCCGCGCGCCCTTCCACAGGTCGAACCAGGCGGTCACGTCCTCGGCGGTGAAGCCCAGATCCTTGCCCTTGTACAGGTCCTTGCCCTGCTGGCGCAGCCAGACCCAGAACGCCTTGTAGTCGGCGCTCGGATCCTGGGTGCCGGGAACCCCCGTCCTGGCGGACACCTCCTGGGCCCAGGCGATGTGCTGCTCCCAGCTCATCCCGGTGGTCGGCTCGGGCAGGTTGTGCTTCACCAGCAGCGTCTTGTTGTAGACCAGACCCTGCGTGTTCTCCCCGGCGGCCAGGCCGGCGAGTTTGCCGTCGACGACGCCGTACTGCCACAGGCTCTTGGGGAACGTGGAGGTGTCCAGCTTGCCGGACTTCTGGTACGAGGTGAGGTCGAGCGTGGTGTTGCGGGCCGCGTACTCGGCGAGGTAGTTGTCGTCGATCTGGAACAGGTCGGGCGGGTTGCCGCCGGCGGTCAGCGTGGCGAGCTTGTCGAAGTAACCCTGGTTGGCCTGCCAGGTCTTCTCGAAGGTCACGTTCGGATGCTTCTTTGTGTAGAGGGCGAGGGCGTCCTCGGTCAGCTTGGCCCGGGCGTCGCCGCCCCACCAGAAGATCGAGAGCTTGACGGGGGCGTTGGGGTCGGCGTCGTCGTCGTCGCCGCACGCGGCGGCGCCGAACAGCAGCGGCGCGGCGACCGTCGCGGCGAGCAGGCCGCGCAGCAGCCGCCGCCGGGGCAGCGGGGTATTTTGAGGACGCCCGACGGGCGTGCTCGTGGTGGGGGACGTTGCGGGGTGCATGTGCGCTCACTCCTCGGCTTTAGGAGGCGACGGCATCACCCGAGGCCGCGGTCGGGATGCCCGGGCCCGCAGGGCAGTGCGGGTCCGGGCCATGGGAAGCGGCCCGGGGACGTGCCGGCCGGGCATGCGGACCCGGCCCGGTCGAGTCTCGGATGACCAGGTCGGTCTGGAGCATTACCTGTGCGGTGGTACGCCGGACGCCGACCGCCGTGCCAGCACCGGGCCCCCGCGCGCCGCGCGGTGACTCGATGTCCTGTTGCAGCAGCATGTCGACGGCCGTCCGGCCGGCGGCCCCGGTGGGTGTGGCCACCGTCGTCAATTTGGGTCGGGTGAGCCGGCTCAGGGCGATGTCGTCGACCCCGACGACACTCACCTGCTGCGGCACCCGGACCCCGAGCGCGTCCAGCCCCTCGATGAGGCCGATCGCCATCAGGTCGTTGTAGGCGAGCACGGCGGTGACGCCGCTGCGCCGTACCTGCTCGGCCACGGCGGAGCCGCCGGTCTCGGTGGGAGCGTTGGGGCCGAGCACGGTCAACTCGCCGCCACCGGTCCGGACGGCCGTGGTGGCGGCGCGCCGCATCTCCCGGTTGGTCCACGAGCTGCGCGGCCCGCCGAGCAGGGCGATGTCGCGGTGACCGAGACCGATCAGGTGTTCGACGGCTGCCCGGGCTCCCTGCCCGACGTCCATCAGCACGCACGGCAGGCCGGTCACCTGACGGTTCACCACGACCAGCGGCACCTCGCGGCTGAGCTGTTCGATCAGGCTGTTGCTCATCCGTGGGCTGCACAGCAGCACCCCGTCGACCTGCTTCGCGAGGGCGTGGACCAACTCCTCCTCGGCGGTCGGGTCCTCGTTGGTGTCGGCCACGAAGACGTGGTAGTCGCGATGGCGTGCCTGGCTCTCGGCCGCCTTGATCAGCGGTGGGAAGAACGGGTTCGCGATGTCGGCGATGATCAGCCCGATGTTGTGCGTACGCCCGGTGATGAGGGCGCGGGCGGCGCGGTTCGGCCGGTAACCCAGGTCCTCCGCGCAGGCCAGCACCCGGACCCGGGTCTCGGGGTTGACGAGGTGCGGGGCGGAGAAGGTGCGGGACACGGTGGAGATGTGCACCCCGGAGGCGCGGGCGACGTCCCGGATGGTGACTGGCACGGCGGCCCCTTCGTCCGAGTGCGGCGGTGGTCACGCGGGTGCCGCCAATTAATGCAAACGGTTGCTCCACTGTCAACGGTCAATGTTTGCAGCTCTGTTGCAGCGAGACGCCCAACGGTGGCCTTCAACCCCGCAAAAACCCACAATTGCCGCCGATTGTGCCGCTGTCGTTGACGCCATCACATTGATCGTGGTTACTTCACTGCAAACCTTTGCAGGGGTCATCCGGAGGGCGATCGCATGTCACCGAGATCCGGCGGGCGGGTCCGCTACGCCGTCGTGGGCACCGGCGCGCGAGCGGAGATGTTCGTCCGGGCCCTGGTGCTCGACCACGCCGACTCCACCGAGCTGGTCGCCCTCGCCGACGTCAACCAGACCCGGATGGACGCGCACAACCGCTGGCTGGGCGAGCTGGGACACCCGCCGGTGCGCACGTACCCGGCCGGCGAGTTCGCCTCCATGCTGGACGCCGAACGCGTCGACGTCGTCCTGGTGACCAGCGTGGACGTCACCCACGACGAGTACGTGGTGGCCGCGCTGCGCGCCGGCCGGGACGTCGTCACCGAGAAGCCGATGACCGTCGACGCCCCCCGCTGCCGGCGCATCCTGGACGCGGTGACCGAGACCGGCGGCCGCGTCACCGTCGCCTTCAACTACCGCTACAACCCGCTGCACGAGCAGGTGCGCCGGCTGCTCGCCGACGGCGCGGTCGGCGAGATCGGCTCGGTGCACTTCGAGTGGCTGCTCGACGTGCGCCACGGCGCCGACTACTTCCGCCGCTGGCACCGCGACAAGGCCACCTCCGGCGGCCTGCTGGTGCACAAGGCCAGCCACCACTTCGACCTGGTCAACTGGTGGCTGGCCGCCACACCGGTCGAGGTGTACGCGGCGGGCCGGCTCTTCTTCTACGGCGAGGACGGCCGCCGGCACGGCTACGCCCGCGACTACGACCGGGCGTACGGGGCCCCGGCCGCCGCCGACGACCCCTTCGCGCTGCGGCTCGACGCGCACCCCCGGCTGCGCGAGCTGTACCTCGACGCCGAGGCCGAGGACGGCTACCAACGCGACCGCAACGTCTTCGCCCCCGGGGTGAGCATCGAGGACGACATGGCGGTGCTGGCCCGCTACTCCACCGGCGCGACAATGACCTACCACCTCACCGCGTACGCCCCCTGGGAGGGCTACCGGGTGATGGTGAACGGCAGCCGGGGACGCCTCGAACTGGAGGTGACCGAGAACGATTACGTCGACCGGGGCACCGCCGGCGCGGTCAAGGGGGCGGCCCTGCACGGCGTCGAGGCGCCCGCCGAGGGGGGCGGCGCGACGCTCACCGTGCGCCCGTTCTGGGAACCTCCCCGACGGATCCTCGTCGAGGGTCGTACCCGTCAGGGGCACGGCGGCGCGGACGCCCGGATGACCGCGGTGCTCCTCGGCGGCCAGCCCGATCCGTTGGGCCGCGCCGCGACGGCCGACGACGGCGCGTTGGCCCTGCTCACCGGCCTGGCCGCCAACCGGTCCCTGGAGACCGGACGGCCTGTGCGCGTCGCCGACCTGCTCACCACCCGCTGAGAAGCAGAACGAGGAGCCCCGTGCCGACGTCCGACCACACCGACCTGCTCCTGCCGGCCGAGCCGGGCCAGCGCGCGCTGGCCCGGGAGCTGTACGCCCTCGCGGCCCGGCAGCCGATCATCTCGCCGCACGGGCACGTCGACCCGGCCCTGCTCGCCGAGGACCGCCCCTTCCCCGACCCGGCGCGGCTGCTCATCGTGCCCGACCACTACCTGACGAGGATGCTGCTCAGTCAGGGCGTACCCCCGGGCGACCTGGGGGTGCCCACCCGCGACGGCAGCCCGGTCGAGGCCGACGGACGGGTGATCTGGCGGCGCTTCGCCGCGCACTGGCACCTGTTCCGGGGCACCCCGTCGCGGCTGTGGCTGGAACAGACCCTCCGCACCGTCTTCGGGGCGCACACCCCGCTGCGTCCCGACACCGCCGACGCCCTCTACGACGAGATCGCCGCGAGGCTCGCCGAGCCGGAGTTCCGGCCCCGGGCGCTGTTCGAGCGGTTCGGAATCGAGGTGCTCGCCACCACCGAGTCGCCGCTGGACGACCTCGCGGCGCACGCCAAGCTCGCCGCCGACGGCTGGGGTGGGCCGGGCGGTCGGGTGGTCACCACGTTCCGCCCGGATGACGTGGTGGACATGGAGTTCGACGGCTGGTCGGCCAACGTGGCGCGGCTCGGCGCGCTGACCGGGGAGGACACCGGCGCGTACCCCGGTTATCTGGCCGCCCTGCGGGCCCGCCGGGCCGCGTTCGTCGCGGCCGGGGCGACCTCGTCGGACCACGGGCATCCCACCGCGCGCACCCTGGACCTGACTCCGGCGGAGGCCGCCCGCCTCTACGACCGTGGGCTGCGCGGCGCGGCGGACGCCGCCGACGCCGAGGCGTTCCGGGCGCACATGCTCATGGAGTTCGCCCGCATGTCCCTCGACGACGGCCTGGTTCTGCAACTGCACCCGGGCGCGGTACGCAACCACAACCGCTGGCTGTACGAGCGGCACGGCCGCGACGTCGGCGGCGACGTGCCGCAGGCCACCGAGTACGTGCACGCGCTCGCCCCACTGCTGAACCGCTACGGCAACGATCCCCGGCTGACGGTGGTGCTCTACACCCTCGACGAGGACACCTTCACCCGCGAGCTGGCGCCCCTGGCCGGCGGGTACGCCGCGCTGCTGCTCGGGGCGCCCTGGTGGTTCCTGGACTCTCCGGAGGCGCTGCGGCGGTTCCGGGAGGCGGTCACCGAGAGCGCCGGCTTCTACAACACCACCGGGTTCGTCGACGACACCCGGGCGTTCTGCTCCATCCCGGTACGCCACGACGTGGCCCGCCGGGTCGACGCCGGCTTCCTGGCCCGGCTGGTCGCCGAGCACCGGCTCGCGATGGACGAGGCCGCCGAGACGATCGTCGACCTGGCGTACCGGATACCCAGACGGGTCTTCCACTTCGAAGGGGCCGACCAGTGACCACCACCATCACCTCCGTCGAGGTGCACGACGTACGGTTCCCCACCGCGGCCGGGGGTGACGGGTCCGATGCCATCAACCGGGGCGACTACTCGGCGACGTACGTCGAGCTGGGCACCGACTCCGGCCCGGTGGGCGCGGGGTTCACCTTCACCAACGGCCGGGGCAACGAGATCACCTGCGCGGCGGTGCGGGCGCTGGCCCACCACGTCGAGGGTCGTACGGTCGAGCAGATCGCCGCCGAGCCGGTGGCGTTCTGGCGCTCGCTCAGCGCGGACGCGCAGTTGCGCTGGCTGGGCCCCGAGAAGGGCGTCATCCACATGGCCACCGGCGCGCTCGTCAACGCCGTGTGGGACCTGCGAGCCAGGATCGCCGGCAAGCCGATGTGGCGGTTCCTGGCCGAGCTGCCCACCGACGACCTCGTCGCCAGCGTCGACTTCCACCACATCAGCGACGCGCTGACGCCCGACGAGGCGGCGGCCATCCTCGACAAGGGACGCGACGGCCTGGCCGACCGGTTGGCGACGCTGGAACGGGACGGTTTTCCTTCGTACACCACCTCGGTCGGCTGGCTCGGCTACCCCGACGACAAGGTGCGGGCGCTGACCCGGCAGGCGTACGACGACGGCTGGCGGGCCATGAAGATGAAGGTCGGCGGCCCGCTCGCCGACGACCTGCGCCGGGCCCGGATCATCCGCGCCGAGATCGGCCCGGACGCGCTGCTGATGATGGACGCCAACCAGGTCTGGGACGTCGACGAGGCGATCACCGCGATGACCGCGCTCGCGGAGGTGGACCCGTACTGGATCGAGGAGCCGACGCACGCCGACGACATCCTCGGGCACGCCCGGATCAACCGCGCCGTCGCCGAGCTGACCGGCGGCCGGTGCCGGGTGGCCACCGGTGAGGTCGCCGCCAACCGCGTCATCTTCAAGCAGTTGCTCCAGGCCGAGGCGATCGGCGTGATGCAGGTCGACGCGTGCCGGGTCGGCGGCGTCGACGAGGTCCTGGCCGAGCTGCTGTTGGCGGCGAAGTTCGGGGTGCCGGTCTGCCCGCACGCGGGCGGAGTCGGCCTCTGCGAGTACGTCCAGCACCTGGCGGTCTTCGACTACCTGCGGGTGGGTGCCAGCCTCGACGGCCGGATGATCGAGTACGTCGACCACCTGCACGAACACTTCGCCGACCCGGTCCGCACCCGCGGCGGCCGCTACCTGCTGCCCGACCGGCCCGGCTACAGCGCCACCATGAAACAGTCGTCGATCGCCGAGTTCCGGTTCCCGGACGGTCCGGCATGGCGGTGACCGTCGGCGCGTCCCGCCTCGGCCTGGGGGTGCTGCGCCACCTGCCCGTCGACTCCCGTCCCCTCGTGCGGCCGGGCACCGTGCCGACGGGCGTCGTACACCTGGGGTTGGGCGCCTTCCACCGCGCGCACCAGGCGGTCTACACCGAGGCGGCGGTCGGCGCGGCCGGCGGCGACTGGGGCATCGTGGCCGTCGCGCCCCGCAGCACCGCCGTGGTCGACGCGCTCGCCGCCCAGGACAACCTGTTCAGCGTGAGCGCCCTGTCCGCCGCCGACGCCACCACCCGGGTGGTGGGCGCGCTGAGCGGCGTACGGCACGCGCCGAGCGACCCGGACGCCGTGGTGGCGTTGCTCGCCGACCCGGCGGTCCGCGTCGTGACGCTCACCGTCACCGAGAAGGCGTACCAGCTCGATCCGGTGACCGGCCGGCTGTCGCCGGACTCCGCGCTCGCCGCGGACCTCGCCGGTCATCGGCCCCCGGCCACCGTGCCGGGTCTGCTGCTGCGCGGGCTGGCGGCCCGCGCCGAGGCGGACGCCGGGCCGCTCGCCCTGGTGAGCTGCGACAACCTGCCGGCCAACGGCCGACGGCTGCGCGGCCTGGTCGACAAGGCGATCGAGCGGGCCACCGGGACGCCGGCCGGGTTCGTCGACTGGGTGGCCGCCAACGTGACGTGCCCGGGGACCATGGTGGACCGCATCGTGCCGGCCAGCACCCCGGAGACCATCGACAGGGCCCGCCGGGCGCTCGGCGTCACCGACCTGGCCGCGGTCGCCGCCGAGCCGTACGCGCAGTGGGTCATCGAGGACGACTTCCCCGGCGGGCGGCCGGGCTGGGAGCACGCCGGGGCGGTGCTGACCGACGACGCCGGGCCGTGGGAGCGGTTGAAGCTGCGCGCCCTCAACGGTGTGCACTCGGCCGTGGCGTACCTCGGTGCGCTGGCCGGGCGGGAGACCATCGCCGACGCCCTGGAGATCCCCCACCTGACCGACGTGCTGCGCCGGCTGATCGCCGAGGACGTCGCGGCCAGCTTCACACCGCCGGACGGCGTGCGGGTCGTCGACTACGGCGAGCAGGTCCTGGCCCGGTTCGGCAACCCGGCGATCCGGCACCGCACCCTCCAGGTCGCGATCGACGGCTCGCAGAAGCTGCCGCAACGCATCCTGCACACCATCGCCGACCTGCGCGCGTCCGGACGGTCCGCGCGCTGGGGCGCGCTGGTCGTGGCGTCCTGGTTGCGCTTCGCGCTGGGGTACGCCGACGACGGCCGCCCGTTGCCGTTGCAGGATCCCCTCGCCGGGCCTATCCGGGCCGCCCTGGACGCCGGCGCGCAGAGCCCGGCCGGCGCGGTGGACGCCGTCTTCGCGCTCCGCGAGGTCATCCCGGCCGAGGTCGCCGACGACGACGAGGTACGCGCCCAGGTGACCGCCTGGCTCACCGCGCTCGGGCGACACGGCGTCGAGGCGACCCTGGCCGGCGTCCGGTGAGCCGGCCCGGCGGCACGTCGACGGTCTCGGCGGCGGCGTTGGCTGGTGTGCCGTGAACGGGTGGGTGCCGCCGACGACGGTGGCGGTGATCGGGGCGAACGGGCACGGTCACTGGCACCGGCGGGTGATCGCCCCGCTGCACGCCGAGGGCCGGCTGCGGCTCGTCGCCCTGGTCGACGTCGCACCGGTGCGCGACGAACGGGAGGCGCCGGTCCCGCCCGGCGTGGACGTGTTCACCGACCACCGGGCGATGCTCGCCGCCGCCCGCCCGGAGGTGGTGGTGATCTGCACCCCGCCGCACACCCACCTGCCGATCGCCCGGGACGCGGTGGCGGCCGGCGCGGACCTGCTGCTGGAGAAGCCGCCGGTGCTGTCGCTGGCCGAGCACCACGAGCTGACCGACGCGCTCGCGGCGGCCGGCCGGGTGGCCCAGGTCGGTTTCCAGGCGCTCGGCTCGGCGGCGCTCACCGCGCTGACCGACGCCCTGGCCGCCGGCCGCCTCGGCACGGTCACCGGCATCGCCACGGTCGCCGCGTGGCAGCGGCCGGACGCCTACTACGCCCGATCCGCCTGGGCCGGCCGTCGGACGTTGGACGGCCGACCGTCGCTGGACGGCGCGCTGGCCAACCCGTTCGCGCACGCGGTGATGCAGTGCCTGGCCGTCGCCGAAGCGCTGGGCGGGGTGCCACCGTGGCCGGTCGCGATCGAGGTGGAGCGCTACCGGGTCCGACCGATCGAGGTGGAGGACACGGCGGTGCTGCGCGTCCGGTTCCGTGCCGGCCCGCCCGTACTGGCAGCGGTCACGATGGCCTCGGCGCAGTTCGTGCCGGGCGAGGTGACGGTGACCGGTACGACCGGGCGGGCCGTGCTCGAATACCCGACCGACCGGCTGCGGCTGCCCGGCGACGCGGCACCCCGGCACGTGCCCGGTCGACAGGGCCTGCTGGAGAACCTGCTCGCCCACCGCGTCGACCCGGCCACGGTGCCGCTGATCGCCCCGCTGGCCCGTACCGCGCCGTTCACCGCCCTGCTGGACGCGCTGCGGGCCGCGCCCGAACCCCGACTGCTCGACGGGGAGCTCGTCGACGCGGTGGGCGACGGTGACGAGCGGGTGTTGCGGATTCGCGGCGTGGTCGAGGTGCTGCGTCAGGCGGCCGAGCAGGGCGCGCTGCCCAGCGAGCAAGGCGTGCCGTGGGCGGTGCCGACCTACCGCGCGGACCTGGCGTAGCGGTGGCGAGGGTGCTCAGATTGCCCTTTGCTCTGCTTCAACCGGGGCAACACTTTTGCCCCGCAGGTGTTGCCTTGGTTGAAGCAATGCAAAGGAGGCGACGGGTCGGTGCCCGCCCCTCCCGTCGCCGGCACCACTGCAACATTTCTGCAAACAATTTGTATACCGCCATCAGCGAACGG
Organism: Micromonospora sp. CA-246542; assembly: GCF_050942905.1. Lineage (NCBI taxonomy): Bacteria > Bacillati > Actinomycetota > Actinomycetes > Micromonosporales > Micromonosporaceae > Micromonospora > Micromonospora sp. CA-246542. Next base: position 3,747,723 of record NZ_CP192040.1, read on the forward strand.
AAAATCCCCATGCGCGCACCCCTCGTCGGGGCGATGGTGATCGCCGTACTGGTCGGTGCCACACCGGCCGTCGCCGCTCCCCGCCCCGACCTGTCAGCCGCCGACCGGCTCCCCTGGTCGGCCCGTCAACTCGGCCGGCAGACCCTGCCGGAGCGGGACGGCTGGGCGGCCGAGGGCGTCGGCACCACCGGTGGTTCGGCGGCGGCACCGGAACGGACGCGGGTGGTCCGCAGCAGGGCTGAACTGGTCGCCGCCCTCGGTGGCGACAACGCCACCAACGCCACCGACGCCACGCCAAAGCTGATCTACGTGGCGGGTGCGGTCGACGGCTTCGAAGCACCCGACGGTACGGCGCTGAACTGCGCCGACCTGGCCGACCCGGCGTACCGGCTGGACGCCTATCTGGCCGCGTACGACCCGGCGGTGTGGGGTCGGGTGGCCCCCGCCGGGCCGCTGGAGGAGGCCCGGGTGCGGTCGGTGGCGAACCAGACCCGCCAGACCCAGATCAACGTGGGCCCCAACACGACGATCGTCGGGCTGCGCGGGGCCCGGCTGACCGGCCTCACCCTCATGATCGACCGGGCGTCGAACGTCATCGTGCGAAACCTGACCTTCGTGGACGCCCGGGACTGCTTCCCCGCCTGGTCGCCGACCGACGGCGAGACCGGCAACTGGAACAGCCAGTACGACCAGATCTCCGTCCGCCGCAGCGAGAACGTGTGGGTCGACCACAACACCTTCACCGACGGCGACAACCCGGACAGCGCCCAGCCCAGCTACTTCGGGCGGCCATACCAGGTGCACGACGGGTCGCTGGACGTCACCCACACCGCCAGCGGAGTCACCGCGTCCTGGAACCGTTTCACGGGACGGGACAAGCTGATGCTGATCGGCTCGTCCAACACCGTCGGCCCGGACGTGGGCCGGTTGAAGGTCACCGTGCACCACAACCTCTTCGACGGCGTCCTGCAACGGCTCCCCCGCGTGCGGTTCGGTCAGGTCGACGTCTACAACAACCACTACCGGCTCGGCGGGGACGGCTTCCAGTACGCCCTCGGCGTCGGGGTCCAGTCGGCGATCTACGCGGAGAACAACTTCTTCACCCTGGATCCGGCGGTCGACCCGGCCGACCTGCTCTACGACTGGGGTGGCACCGGGCTGACCGAGCGGGGCTCCTGGGTGCGCCAGGGCACCGGCCGGGCCCGGCCGGTCGACCTGCTGGCCGCGTACAACGCGGTCCACGATCCCGACCTGGCCGCCGACGCGGGCTGGACGCCCACCCTGCGTCGTGATCCCGTGCTACCGGCGCCGCTGGTCCCTCTCGTGGTGAATCCCCTGGCCGGGGCCGACCGGTTGCCGATCTGACGGCTCGACCCGCCGAAGTTCGTGGTCGGGTCGACGACGTAAGGGCTCATCGATGTGGTGAAGATCGGCTATAAGTGACGCATGGACTTCCCGCCGCACCTGGGCAGCATGCCGATGCACGCGATCACCGAGATCCACGGCGAACCGGGCCTGCTGGAGCGCTTCCGGCTGGAGATCCAACAGTTCGACGACGCCGCCCGCGAGCGGTTGACGGCCGCGCTCGACCTGGCCGCCGAGTTGCACCGCGACGACCGGCGCGTCCGTGAGCCGTACCTCAACCACCTGCTGCGGGTGGCGATCCGGCTGATGCACCACTACCAGGTGCGCGACGTGGACGTGGTCGTGGCCGGCCTGCTGCACGACGCGGTCGAGGACCATCCGGTCGAGTTGGCCGGCGGTGCCGCCTACGCCGACCCGGCCGGGGCCGCGCTGGCCGCGCTCGCCGCGCGGTTCGGGACGCGTGTCGCGACGCTCGTCGCCGCCGTCACGAACCCGGTGTACGACCCCGAGCGGGACCGCAACACGCAGTACCGGGAGCACCTGGCGGTCAGCCTGGACCGCGAGCCCTGGGCCCGGGTGATCAAGGTTTCGGACTTCACCGACAACGGCGTCGGCGTGATCCACACGGTCGGGCCGAAGGTCGTCTCGTCGGCCCGCAAGTACCGGCCGCTGGTGCCGCTCTTCCGGGATCTGATCGGCCGGCCGGACACACCGTTGTCGGCGGGGGTCAAGCGGCACATCTTCGGTCAGCTCGATCTTGCCGAGGAGCGGTTCAGCGCCATCCTGGACCAGCCCGCGCACGCCAACTGACCTGCCGTCGCGTCACCCGACCGGGTTCTGTGACAGGTTCTCGGATCTGCGCCGCAGCCTGCGGAATTACGGTGGTTTTGCGTCAGTTGGGAGGCAAAGCTCCTCTCGGTCGAATCTCTGACGCGACCCCCGTCGAGAGGATTCGGACCATGCGCGACCTTTCTCGTCGCGATCTGCTCAGGGCGACGGCCGTCGGCGCCGGAGCGATCGCCCTGCCCGGCGTGATGGCTGGCAGTTCGGCGGTGGCGGCGGACGGCCCACCCGTGGACGACTCGTACCCGCCCGCGACGTTGACCGGCCGGATCGTCCGCCCCCAGAGCCCCGACTACGCGGAGGCGAGCATCGGCTGGGACGAGCTGTTCGTGCGCTACCCGCTGGTCATCGTCTTCGCTCAGGAGACCCAGGACGTCGTCAACGCCCTCACCTGGGCTCGGCAGCACGACGTGGCGCTGCGGGTACGCAGCGGCCGGCACAGCCTGGAAGGCTGGTCGAACGTCGACAACGGCCTCGTCATCGACGTCAGCGAGCTGAAGGACGTCCACATCGACACCGCCACGCGCACGGCGAAGCTCGGCGCGGGGCTCAACCAGTCGGAAGCGATCACCGCGCTCGGGGAGTACGACCTCGCGGCGACGACCGGAACGGAGGGGACCGTCGGCCTGTCCGGCGCGACCCTCGGTGGCGGCTTCGGGTTCCTCACCCGCTACCTCGGCATGGCCTGCGACAACCTGATCGGGGCGGAGATCGTCGTCGCGGCGGGCGCCAACGGCGCCAGGGTGCTCGAGGTGGACCCGTGGAACCACGCGGACCTGCTCTGGGCGCTGCGCGGCGCCGGAAACGGCAACTTCGGGATCGTCACCTCCCTGACCTACCAGGTGGCCCCGCTGGAGAGCGTGGCGTACCTGCAGGCGACCTGGTCGGGCCTCGACGACCTGCACGACGTCTTCGACACCTGGCAGCGCGTCGCGCCGTTCACCGACCCCCGCCTCGGCAGCCAGGTCGAGATCCACCCGACCGAGATCCTGGTGTTCGGGGTGCTCGCCGAGGGCTCGGAGGCGGAGGTGAGAAGGCTGCTGGAACCGCTGCTCTCCATCGGCAACCCCGAGGTCAGCGTGCAGATCGGCGGTTGGAGCGAGACGTACGCCGGATTCCAGGTCCCGAACGACGAAGAGCCGGCGAAGTGGAAGTTCTTCTCCCAGTTCACCAGGGAGCCCTTCCCGACAAGGGCGATCAGCATCGTCCGCGAGTTCATGGAGAAGGCGCCGTCGCCGGACAGCAACTTCTTCACCCAGGCGTTCGGCCGGGGCGCCCAACGGCAGGAGCCCTTCGGCGGCTCGGCGTTCCCGCACCGTGACGCGCTCTTCTACTCCGAGCCCGGCGCTGGTTGGGGCACCCGCGGCGAGCCGGACAGCGGCGACGCCATCACCCCGATCGCGCAGACCTGGATCGCCGAATTCAGCCAGGCGCTGCGACCCTACGTGGACGGCGCGTACGTCAACGTGCCGAACATCGGCATGGCGGAGTGGGAGGAGGCCTACTGGGGGCGCAACTTCCCGCGACTGCGCAAGATCAAGGCGAAGTACGACCCGCACAACGTCTTCCAGTACGAGCAGAGCATCCCGCCCGCGACCCACTGACCCGGCTCACCAGCGGCCCGCCCGCCCGCCAACCCGACGCCCCTACCCCACCCCCTCGCGCGTCCTTTGCTCTGCTTCAACGGAGGCAACACTGACGGCGTCTCAGTGTTGCGCGGGTTGAAGCAGAGCAAAGGGCGCGCAGGAGACCCGTGGCCGCCGCCCGCGGGCGGCCGGGCGGACTGGGCGGACTGTTGGCGGGGGCAGACCGACGGCCGGGCAGGAGCCAGACAGGTAGAGGCCAGGCCAGACAGGTAGAGGCCGGGCGGGACACGCGGGGGCGCGTTGTCGGTATGGGTGGTGCGGTTGCTCAGGGATACGGGACCGCGGCGCCGGAGCGGCCAGCCTGCACCAGACGCTCCAGCCAGGGTGTCGGAGCGACGCCCAACTCCCGGCCCAGGTCGGCGCGGAACAGCTCGAACCGCCGCACCGCCTCGTTGATGTTGCTTTCGGCCAGGTGCACCGCGATCAGCGCGCGGGTGGCGCTCTCCCGCAGCGGCTCCAGGTGCACGGCGGTCAACGCCACCTGCACCGCCTCACTGAAGCGTCCCTGGGCGGTGAGGCGTTCGGCGAGAGCTTCCAGCGCGTACAGCCGGGTCTGGCGCAGCCGTTCCCGCTCCGTCAGAACCCAGTCGTCGTACCAGCCGGGCAACAGCTCGCCGGTCGCCAACGCCGGCACGGTGCCCACGGGTGAGCCGCCGGCCAGCAGGACGGCCGCCGCCGTGCTCAGGGCGGCCACGTCACTTGTGACGTCGGCGGCCAGGGCCAGCCCGTCGTCCTCCTCGACCAAGGGCTCGGGCGTCACCCGGTGCAGCCGCCACAGCATCGTGCGCAGGTTGGCCCGCGCCCGATCCTCGTGGGAGGCGGGCCAGAGCGTCCCAGCAGCCTCCGAGCGGGCACACCGCTGGCGTACGCCGAGGTAGGCGAGCAGCCGGCGGGCCCCCTGCGGCACCACCACGGACCGGCCGTCGCGTTCCAGCACGAAGCCGCCGAGCAGCCGCAACGCGTAGCGCGCTGGTCGCGCCGCTTCGGTCTCCTGCGCCCCGGGGCGGAGGTCCTGTGACACCTCGTGAACTGCCATCCGCGCGCCCTTCGTGCCCGATCGCCCCGTGGGATTCTCACGGTCGGGTGTGGAGGGTCGGTACGCCAGCGCAGTGTCGTCACACCGACCCGGCGAACGGCGCGGATCAACCGTTCGCCGGAGTCGTCGCCGGCCGTTCAGCGCAGCTTGCTCAGCGTCTGGGCGTACCCGGTCCACTCGGCGGCGTCGCCGGCCTCGGCGCGTACCCCGGCCTCCTTCATGATGCCGAGCACCCGCTCGGCCGGCGCCTCGGCGAGCTTGCCGAGCGTGCTGATCCCGGCGCGGGCCAGCGCCGCGCGGGCCTTGGTCGGCACCCCGGCGAGCATCGCGATGTCGGCGTCCGCGACGTTCTCCAGCCCCGCGTCGACGCCGAGGGCCGCCGAGACCGCCGACTGGGCCCCGACGGTGGTCCGGACGATGACGGCCTCGCGCTCGCTGACCTCGGCGATCATCGCATCCAGGCTCGGGTAGCTGCTGTCGGCGGGCAGCACCTTGAGCACGTCGCGGATGGTCCGGCCGTCGGCCACCTCGTCCTCGCCGAAGAAGCGGATGAACTCGACCACCTTCACCTCGCGCGGGAAGCGCTGCCGCACGTCACCGTGCTCGACGGCATAGCGGGCGACCTGGGCGGCGCCGCGCACCTTCGGACCGACCACCACGTCCACGCCGAGGGTCTCCACGGCGGGCAGCACGATCGTGCCGGCCTTGGTCTGCCAGATGCTGACCTTCTTGTCCATGAACATCGTGGTGCCCATGTACTTGCCGAAGTCCAACGCGCCGATGTAGTTGGGGATCTGCTCGAAGGTGTACGGGCCGGGCACGATCTTGTTCTCGTGCACCGTCGAGTGCAGCCGGTTGATCTCGGCGCGGATCTCGTCGAGCAACCGGCGCAGGCTCACCCGCATCGCCGCCATGCAGGTGAACGCCTTGGCCAGGTCGGTGCCGAGGTGGTCCAGGTCGTGCTCGATGCGGTGGAACCGCTCGTTGAAGCCCTGCTCCCCCGGTGTCTGGCCGGCCTGTACGACGTCCTCGCCGTCCACCCAGTCGGTGTGCGCGAACGTGCGGGCGAACGGTGGTGGGGCGCAGCCCGGCTCCACCGCCGGGAACGACTCGGCGTAGCTGAACACCCGCTTCGCGGTGCCGACGTTCTCATAGATCCAGGAGGAGACCAGCACGCTGGCGTCCGAGGCGGGAATGCCGTGGCGCGTGAACGCCTCGTACAGCTCGGTGACGGTCACCCCGTCGTAGTTGATCTCGTTCGCCATCGTGGTGTCCCTCTCAGAGCTGGTCGTACACGCCGCGGTGCCGGCGCTGCTGGAAGGTGCGGAAGGTCCGGGCGACGGCCGGGCGCAGCGGCTCGGCCGTCCCGTCGTCGTCGAGGTCGACGTGGTCACGCCGAATGCCGAAGGTGTTGATCTCCACCCCGAGCGGGCAGATCCTCGTCAGGGTGTTCATCAGCCGTTCGTACTGCTCCAGGGTCAACGTCACCCCGTCGGGCAGCTCGACCCGGAACTCGTACGGATCGGTCCGGCCGGTCCGTACGTAGGAGAGCGCCACCACGGCGACCAGGCCGGCGTGGGTGGGGCGCAGCGCGGTCCGCGCGCCGACCGCCTTGATCTCCGCCGTGCCGCCGCCGAGTCCCACCGTGTACCAGCGGAACCCGGTGGCCCGGCGCTCGCTCAGGTTCAGCCCGGCCTGCGGCAGGCCGATGACGCCGCACACCAGCAGCACCCGGTTGCCCGTCTCGACGAGCGGAAGCACGGCGGCGAGGTGCTGGTCGCGCAGCAGCCCCACCAGCCGGGCCAGCCGGTCGGCGGCGGCCGGTTGGCCGGCGATCAGCGCGGACGCCAGCGCGGCCGGCAGTTCGATGGTCTCCACCAGCTCGTCGGGGAGGCGGTTCAGCGCGGCCACCACGGGCGCCGGGTCGCGCACGGCGGGCAGGCCGGCGGCGGCGAGGACCGCGTCGACCGGCTGCCCGGCCGGTCGGGTCGGCACGGCCGCCCACCGGGTCCGGGCCGCCGCGTCGGTCAACGGGGACCACGCCGCCTCCCCGGCAGCCACCCAGGCCGTGCGTGCCGCGGCCAGACCGGCCAACAGCAGGGCGTTGCCACCCGGGTCGCCCGGGGCATGGAACTGCGCCTCGACCGGCGCGTCGACGCCGACCGAAGCGGTGAGCGGCGCGGTCACCGCGAGCCCTCGGGTGGGCAGGTGCGACAGGTACATCACGGTGGTGCTGAGCCGGTGCGTGGTCGGCAACCCGCAGACCCGCCACAGCCAGGCCAGCTCGCCGTCGGCCGAGACGGTGGGCACGCCGGCGGCGCGGGCGGCGGCGATGAGCGCCTCGGCGGTCCGGTCGGCGGTCACCGTCCGGCCGGTGTCCAGCACCCGGTTACGCAGGTCGGTGGCCTGCGCCGGGGTCGGCCAGCTCACGTCGACGCCGAGACCCAACTCGTAGCGGCTCCCACCGGCGTCGTCCTGGGCCCGGCTGACCTGCCACACGATCGTCGAGCCGAGCGCCCGGCACACCCGCCCCGCGCGGTCCAGGGCCGTGGCCAGCGGCGGCGCGATGCCGTGCGCGCTGTCGAAGGTGTACGACTGGCGCAGGCTCGCCCGCAGGGCCGTGACCTCGGCGAGCCGGCTGGCCGGCAGCGCCCGGGAAGCGTGGACGGTGTTGTTCGGCGGGGTGTTGGCGGGCAGCACGAGGCGGTCGCGCCGCAGTTGGGCGAGGAAGTTGGGGCGGTGCTGCGGGTCGCCGACGGCCACCAGCCGGACCGCCACGGCGAACTGGTCGTCGTCCTCGCGCAGCGTGAAACGTGCCCCGCCGGGCAGGTCGGCGAAGAGGCCCGTGTTCGGGTCGGTGTCCGCGCCGGGGCCGTTGAGCAGCCGGCGTACCGCGCCCGGGGTGGGCAGCAGGAACCGCCGGTACAGCCCGAGCCGGTGGGCGTACGCGTCGTCCGGCTCACGGGCCGGCGCGGCCAGACGGCGGGCGTACACCTCGCCGTTGGTCGGCTCGTGCACCAGCTCGTCGACGAAGCGGGCCACCCCGACGTCCGCGCCGATCCGGTCCAGCGCGTCGCGCCGGGCGTGGGCCAGGGTCCGGTACGCGTGCACCTCCCGGGCCGCCCGACGCAGCCGGTGCTTCTCGTACGACACCAGGTAGAGCAGGCGACCCAGGTTGCCCTCGACCACGGCCAGCTCGACGAGGGCGGGGAGCGCCGTACCGGTGACCGCCGTGGCGGCCGCGCCCTCGACGGCCCGCTCGGCCGACACGGCGACCGCGAACGGCGCGACCAGCGGCTCGTCGGCGGTGTCCGGCACGTACGCCGGCACCGACGCGCCCTCGGCGGACCAGGGCGCGAACACCACCGGCGGCAGCACCCGCTGCCCCGCGCCGCCCGGGTCGACGGTGACCGTCACCCGGACGCTCTCCTCGGCCAGGTCGCGGCGCAGCACGACGGTGAGCAGCGGGTGTCGACTGGTCCAGTCCACAGCGGCCGTACCGGCACCGGCCAGCGGCACCACGACCCGCCGGACCGTCCCCGGGTACGGACCCTCCAACTGGTCGATCAGGTTGCGTTCGACGGACGCGTCGACGCCGTCCACGGGTACCCGGATGTCGGTCATCGCGCCCCCGCTCAGACGATCCGGAACGGCCGGGGGTCGTCCCGGTCGACGTAGACGGGCACCTGGTTGGCGGCGAGCACCGCGTTGTCGCCGACCGGCAGCCGCTGCACCCCGTCGCCGGTGGGCGCGCTGCCGGTCACCACCACCGCCGAGTCGGCCGGGAAGCGGACCAGCCGCAGGTTGCGCACGTCGGCGACGCCGGGCTCGTTCATCAGCGTCCAGATCACCTCGGCGGCGCGGACCGGCTCACCGAAGGGCAGCTCGTCGACGTACCGGCGCAGCCGGGCGTGCAGCCGGGCGCGCAGCTCGGTGGCGGCCGTGGAGGCGTTGATCGTCTCCTTCGAGCCGGTGGGCAGCGGCAGACCCCGGATCACCAGGTCGGCCTCGACGCCGATGCCGACCTCGTCGGCGCGGTCCACCGAGGCGAAGATGCCCACCGGGCGCAGGTCCTCGATGACCGACTCGACGGCGGCGTGCAGCCCGTCCGGCCCGTCCCAGATGGCGGCGGCGGTCGGCGCGACGAGCACCGTGACGTAGTACGGGTTGCCCAGGTCGCGTTCGGTGCTGAAGACCCGCTCGATGAAGTTGAAGTTGCCGAAGATGGACTGGTTGAGGTCCAGTCCGCCCCGGCCGTCGAAGACCTGCACCTGGCGTACACCGGGCACGGTGGCCACGGCGAGGCCGATCGCCTCGGCCGTCCAGATGGAGCGGGGCGCGGCGAGCAGCAGTTGCCGGTAGCGGGCGTCGGAGACCTGCTGTTCGCCGCCGGTGAGCGCGACGGCGTGGGTGATCTCGACCAGCTCCTTGCCGGCGGCCTGCTCGGCGTCGTCCAGGTCGGCCAGCAGGGTGTCGGCGCGGTTCCAGCGGTCGATCTTCTGCTGCGGCTGGGTGGGGTCGAGGTTGTGCGCCGGGCCCGGATAGAAGGCGGCGACGGCCGGTTCGCGCTCACCGACGGCGGCGGAGAGCACCACCGTCTCGTCCAGGGCCACGTGGTGCCCGCCGGGGGTGGACAGTCGGGCGCCCCGAGGCAGCGTGAGCTGTGGGTGGCCGGTCGGCAGCGCGGCCTTGAGCTTGAGCTTCACCGTCCCCCGGGCCGGCAGGTACGGCCGGGGTATGCCAAGTTCCTCGCCGAGGCGGGTCAGCGCGTCGGCGGTCGCGGACACCACGAAGGAGTTGTCGTAGACCGCGCCGAGCGCGGCCCACATCCGGGCGTCCTCCAGGGCGGCGAGTTCGAGGACCTTGCGCAGCACCGCGCCACTGGTCAGGTCGACGTCCTCGCCGAAGAGCAGCCGGGCGGTGGCCAGCTTCTCGGCGAGCAACCGGGCGAAGGACTTGGGCACGAAGCCGGTCTCGACGACGCCGAAGCCCGTCGAGCCGGTGGCCCGCAGCGCGGCGGCGTCGACGGCGAGGACGTCGGCCAGTTCGGCCGGGAGGGTCGGGTCAGACACTTGGCAGCTCCCCGAGGCGCACCGAGAGCCGGTCGTCGGTGATGGTTTCGAACTGGACCTGGACCTGGAGGGTGCGCGAGGCGCGCAGCGCGGCGGCCGAGGCGTCGTCGGCGCGGCCCGCGCCGAGCCGGCCGTCGTCGAGGTTGACGTCGACGATCTTGCGGACCCGCGGATCGCGGTCGAGCAGGGTGATGATGCCGATGCGGACCTGCTCGCGGATGAGGTTCGGCTCGATCTGCTCGGCGAGGGCGTTGAGGCCGTCGAAGCCGAACGTCGCGTCGAAGACGTTCGAGCCGCGCAGCGTGGTCAGCGCCACCGCGAGGCTCTGCGCCACGTTGCCGGTGCCCTCGACCAGCGCCAACGTCCGGCCGTTCGGTCCATCGTCGAAGACGATGTCCCGGGCCAGGTCGACGCCGGGCATGGTGGGTTCGAAGGCGAGGCCCCAGCCGAGGTAGCGGCGCTGGGCGGCCTGCCGTTCGCGCTCGGTACGGTCCACGTCAGGCCGCCTTCAGCTTGCTCTGGCCGGCGCTGGCGGACAGTCCGGGGCTGGAGCCGTCGGTGGCGCCGCTGAGCGAGTCCAACGCCACGGCCACGTTGCCGACCGTGAGCTTTCCGGCCGCCCCGGTCGCGGACGTCACCGTGCTGCACTGCTTGGTGGAGTTGCTGGTGGTGATGGTGCAGCCGGCCACCGACTTGCCGTTGATGCCGTCGAGGCGGACCACCGGCTTGTGGTCGACGGTCAGCTTGCCCTGCCCGGTCGGAGAGACCTTCCCCTGGTTGGGGCAGTGCACGTCGCTCGACGTGGTGAGCACGAATGCCATGTCGCTCTCCTCAGTGGACGTTCATCGCGTTGCTGACCTGGACGTCGACGTCGTCGGCGGCGATGCTGACCGTGCCGCCGCTGATGTTCACCGCGCCGTTGCCGGCGTCCAGGTCGATCTGGGTGGCGGTGATGGTGATCGAGCCGTCCTGCTTCATGACGATCGAGGACCCGCCGCCGGCGTGCTCGATGGTGATGCTGTCGGCCTCGTCGGCGCGCGCCGGGCGCTGGCCGCGACCCTTGAGCTGGGCCCGACCCACCCGCACGGTCAGCTCGCCCAGCTCGATGACCCGGTTGCCGTCGCCGTCGGTGAGGTCGTGCGCCACCTTGCCGTCGTGGTCGGCGGGGGTCACCGTGTCGGCGATGGACGAGCGGCTGCTGCTGGCCACCCCGACCGGCAGCGACAGCCACCAGTCCCCCGGCTCGGAGACCGGGGCGTGCCCGGTGGGCCAGAGCGCGCCCACCTCCACCGGGTCGTCCGGCGCGCCGTTGCGGTAGGCCAGCGCCACCCTGGTGCCCGGGTAGCGGGGCAGGATCAGCCCGCACCCGCCCCAGGCGAACGGGGTCAGGTAGGTCACTCCGGGCAGCGGCGCGGGCTGCTGCCGGCGTACCGGCAGGCGGCGGACGCCGTTCGGGCGGCCGTCCGGGCGGACGAGGCCCTCCCACACCGTCTCGGTCTGGGCGGGCGGCTCGACCGCGCCGCTGGCGTTGGTGGCGACCGCGCGTACCTCGCCGATCTCCAGGCCGCGCGTCTCACCCCGGGCCGCGCGGGCGGCCCGGCGCACCGCCTCGGCGGCGGCCACCCCGGGTGATGACGCCGGAGAGGCCGGCTCGGCGGTACCCACGCCGGACGCGTCGCTCCAGGTGTCCCACGCACTCGCGCTCGACGCGACCTCGACACCCTGCACGACAGTCACGAACCCGGCGGTACGCGACAGCGTGTGCCGGGCGGCGCTGAGGTAGAGCAGCTTCGACCCCGCGCCCAGCTCCCCGGTCGACGGGGCGAACGGCGCGGCGAACGAGCCGAGCAGCGCCGCGCCGACGCTGCCCAGCGTGGTGGCCTCGTCGGTGGCGGGCGGGTCGAAGCGCACCAGGTCGCCGGGCTTCAGGTCGGGGCGGCCCTTGAGGGTCAGCGTCCACGCCCGACGGCGCGGCGCGGCGGTGCCGCCGGTCTCGGTGGCCGCGTACGGGTCGGTGTCCTGGGTGCCGTTCTCGGTGCAGGCGAGCAGGCCGGTGGCGAGGGTCAGCGGCTTCGGCTCGCCCTCCGGGTACGGGATGGGGCGCTTGCCGACGTGCACGGTGCCGTCGCGGATCAGCAACATCCCCCGCCCGTACGCGTTGAGGGACTGCTGCAACGCGCCGCCGAGGCGTTCCAGGGCGGCGCGGTAGAGCAGCCCGGCACCGAAGGCGACCCGTTCGTCGCCGGCCGCCTCGGTCGCGCCCCGGGTCATCGTGCCGTCCGGGTTGGCGCCCCACCCGGTCACGTCCACCCTGGTCCGTTCGCCGATGGCGCGGATCGCGGCGGTGAACGTGGCCGCCTCGAACCGTTCGGTGACCCGCTGCCCGAGCCGGGCGTACGCCTGCTCGACGAGGGTCAGCTCGGTGTCGTACGTCCGCTCGCCGGTGAGCCGGCGCACCTTCGTGACGCGCAGGACGGCGACCAGCGCCTGGGTCAGCTCGGCCGGGGTCGGGCCGGCGTTCACGCCGACCAGGTTGGTGAAGAACGCGCCGACCGAGGTGTTGGCGTCGCGCCAGTACAGGTGCAGCTTCGCCACCAGCGGCGGTTGCCCCTCGGCGGTGCGCAGCGCGGCGAAGTGTTCGTCGACGAGCCCCTGCACGGTGACCGTGTACGCGCCGGGGCCCAGCCCGTCGGGCAGCGCGGCGTCGATGGCCGCGTAGTAGTCGGCGCTGGACAGGGTGAGCGCGGCGTCCGGGCTGATGCCGGTCGGGGTCTCCCGGTGGAAGGTGATGGTCCAGCCGGCGTCGTTGCCGACGGCGCCCTGGCGTACCTGGCCGGTCTGGAACGGCGTGAGCGTCACCGCAGCACCCTCCGCATCTTCTTGTCGAGCAGGTAGCGGTAGCGCAGCCGGGCGGGACCGAGGTCGGACTCGACGCGCTGCGCGGGCGGCCGGCGACGCCAGACGAACTCGTTGATCGGTGGTGGCCCGAACTGGTCCACCGCCCGGTCGGCGGGCCGCCAGGCCATGGTCAGGTAGGAGCCGTAGTCGCCGGAGCCGCGGACCGTCCCGGCGTGCAGCAGCCAGGCCAGCACCAGCACCTCGACGACGACCGGGGTGACGCCGGGGGCGGTCGGTGTGCCCGCGTCCGGGCAGACCCGGCGCAGGCCGGTGGCGAGCGGCACGGAGCCGAGGATGCGGGTGCCCTGGCGGACGACGAGACGCAGCGGCACCCGACCGACCAGCGCCGGTGGCCGGGACGTGGCCGTCGGCGTGGGTCGGGGCGCGAGGTCGTCGGCGGAGCTGCTGACCACGGCGAGTGGGTCGGTGGACAGCCACTGTCGGGCCAGGCCGGTGGGCAGGATCAGCACCGCGTGCACGCCCGCGCCCAGCTCGACGCGGTGCGGGAGGCCGGCGGTCAGGCCCTGGCGCACCTCGGTGAACCCGTCGGGCACCTCGATCGGTGTCTCCGGCAGCAGGTAGCGGTCGATCGGGAATGGTGGCATCAGTTGCCCAACCCGTCGGCGAGCGCGCCGACTCCGATGCTGGCCACGTCGAGCAGCTTGCCGAGCAGGCTGGGACGGGGCACGTGGACGAGGGTGATGGTGGTGTCCAGGACGTCGCGACGGGCGGCCGAGGCGTTGAAGGTCAGCGACTGCACCTGCATGTCGGTGCGGATGGTCATGGAGGTGACCAGGATCAGCCCGCCGAACTTCCCACCGGAGTACGCGGCGAGGGCGGTGCCGCGTTTGCTCGCCTCGGCCATCGTCTCCAGGGCGAACTTCCAGGCGTAGCGTTCCGCGCCGACGAGCACCCCGGTGAGCGTGATGGTGTCGTCGTGGGTGGCCACGATGGCCTTGTGGGCGGTGGAGCCGATCGGCGGCAGGTGGTACGTCTGGGCCAGGGAGATGGCGGTGACCGCCCACAGTGGGATGGGCAGCACCCCGTCGCTGATGATCGCCGACGGCACCGTGCCGTACCGCATGAAGCTGCTGGTGATCGCCATGCTCAGCGTCCTCCGGTGGGTGGCAGCGGCACCGGCGTACCGGTGGGTTCGACGGCCAGGCCGAGGTCGCGCAGGGCCTGGGTGATCTCGCGGACCTCGCCCGCGGCGCTGGTGACGCGCAGCCGCAGCCGGCGCTCGGCCAGGGCCGCGCTGATCCGGACGGGCCGGGTGGACGCGGACCCGCGCCGGTTGATCCGGTCGATCTCGGCGGCGGCGTCCTCCATCCGGGAGATCGCGTCGAGGATGCGCGGGTCGGGGGTGAACCCGGGGTCGTCGCGCTGGAGGCGGGCGATGGCGTCGCGGAAGTCGGCGGCGTCGCGGCGCAGGTTGGCCACGAGGTTGTCGGTGAGCGCGCTGACGCCGCTGACGCTGGCGGCCCGGTGCGACTTGTCGTCGAGGAGCCACACCCAGCCGTCGTGCCCGATGCCGACGAGGTCGGTGCCGGCGACCTTGACGTTGGCGTCCGGTCCCTTGAGGAACAGCTCGATGCTGCTCAGCGAGAACGCCGCGCTGTACTCGCCGAGGACGCCCCGGCCGTAGGTGACCATGTCGTGGCGCAGGTAGGCGCGGAAGCCGGGACCGTCGTCGGCGCGTCCGCCCCCGTCGCGGAAGCGCCGCCAGAGGGTGGCCAGCGCTTCCGGGTTGTGCACGGCGAGCTGCTGGGTGAGCCAGACGTCACCGCCGGCCACCACGGCCCGCAGGTCCGGATCGCCGATGCGGGCGAGGGCGTCGGCGAGCCGGGCGTCGCTCATCTGCAGGCCACGCGAGCGGGCCCGGCCGAGGTCGTCGACGGCGGTGCGCAGCCGGGCCAGCTCGTCGGGGTGAGCCGGCCGCCGAGGCGGGTCTGCAGGTCGGCGACGGCGGACCGTTTGCCGGCCTCGCTCTCGGCGGCGACCGCGCGCCACAGCGCGGCCGGTTCCAGCTCGGCGGCCCGGCGCAGCGCCGCCTGCCGGTCCGCCGGCATGGCCCGGAACGCGTCACCGACGATCGCGGCCGGCTCGACGTGCCGGCCGGCCGCGCCGCCGCCGTCGAACTCCCGCAGCAGCGAGTCGGCGTACGCGCCCGCGTCGTCGGCAAGCCGCAGCGGCGCGTCACCGACGATGCCCTCGCGGGGTCGGCTCAGCTCGCGCATCTCGGTGCTGAGCTGGTCGAAGTACTCACCGAGGGTGGCCACCCGCACCCCCTCGGGCAGGGTGCCTCCCTCCAGCACGTGGTCGAGGATCGCGGCGATGTTGTCCCGCAGCACGGCGATGCGTTCCAGCCGGTTGAGCGCGTTGCCCAGGTGCAGGTCGCCGACGTCGTCGACGATGCGGCGGATGAGGTGTTCCAGTAGCCGCCGGGAGCGCACCTCACCGGCCTCGCTGTGCTCGGCGATGGTCCGCATGAAGCGCCGCAGCCGGGGGTTCGCGTCGGCGGCGGCGTGCACGGCGGCGGCGTCGAGGAACCGGCCGGCGCGGAACCGGCGGGGCCCGGTCACGGCCGCACCACCGGCACGCGCGGGCCGGCGGCGGCACCGCCGGGCTGCGAGTCGAGCACCATGAGGATGAACCGGGCGCCCTCCGGGCCGCCGACGGCGCCGCTGAGCATCGCCTCGCGCTCCACGTACGCGAGGATCGGCTCCATCAGCTTCTGCACGACGCGTTCCAGCACCTCGTTGAGCAGGATCTCGGTGAGGAACCCCTGGAGCAGGTCGCGGGACGCGGCCTCGACGATCTGTCGGGTGACCCGGCGTACCACGTACCCCCGGGCGGCACGCAGCCCCGCGCGGACGCCGAAGCGCAGCGCGACCCGGCCGCCGCGCACGGCCGCGCCACCGATGGTGCCGGCCTCCGGGATCAGCGACATCGCCAACCCGAGGTACGCGGCGAACAGCTCGACCTCGATCTCGGTGCGGGTGAGCACCAGCTCCGGGTCCAGCATCGAGGAGTAGAGGCGCTCGCGTTGGTGGGCGTGCGCCACGTCGACGGCGGCGACGGCGACCCCGACCACGAAGCCCAGCGGCGGGCAGAGCAGCGACAGCGCGATGATCCCCACCATGACGGCGAAGGCGCTCAGCGCCTCCCGGCCCAGCTCGGTGCTGAACAGGCTGTCGACGCCGCTGGCGTAGTAGGGGTTGCCGCCGAAGAACTCGCCGAGCTGCTGGTGGGTGACGAGGTGGATGCCCTGCAACGCGTAGCGTCCGCCGGCGATGGTGGCCGACGGGATGTGTTCGCTGATCCGGCTGGACCGGAAGGCGAAGTGCGCGTCGGTGCGGGCGCGGCCGAGCATCTCGGTGTTGTGGCGTCGCATGTCCTGCAACACCCGCCACAGCTCGTCGCGGATCGCCGACCGGTTACCGGCGAAGCGGGCCAGCACGTCGGGCAGGTCGCTGATCTGCTTGACCAGCGGGTCGACGCCCTCGGCCTCGCCGCGCTGGATGACCAGCGCCTGTTCGATCTCGCCGAGGGTCCAGAGCACCGCGTGCGAGTCGCGGATGCGGGTGACGCCGTCGCGTTCGACGATCTCGCCGGCCGCGCCGGGGCTGGTCAGGGCCGCCTCGGTGGCGAGGAACGCGCTCGAGATGGCGCGGGCGGCCCCGTACCAGGCGGTGGACGGGTTCAGCATGCTCAGCGTGGCGACGGCGCCGCCGCCGAGGTCGGTGTGCTCTTGCGTCCACCGGGCGGCCTCGTGGCGGCGCAGCCGCTCGCGCAGCCCCTGCAACTCGGCGTAGTCGGTGAGCTGGGAGACGATCAACCGCTCGAAGATCGGCGCGTACTGGTCGAAGTGGGCGATCCGCGCCTCGATACCGGTCCGGGAGCTCAGCAGGAGCTGTACCAGCATGGCCTGGCTGCCGACGACGAACAGCTGCCCGACCGCCGCGTTCACGGCCGGGCTGAGCGCCTGTACGAAGTGCAGGTTCCAGGAGGCCGACGTGTCGATCCAGCCGCCCTGGATCCGCCCGAAGTGCTCGGGCTGGCTGTAACGGCGCATGACGAGCTGGGCGAGGTGGTCCAGGCGGGGCACGACGCCGGCCAGGTGGCGCAGGAACTGCACGGCCGGCGAGGCGACCGGCCGGAAGTCCAGCGGGCCGAGTCGTCCGCTGCCCTCGGGTACCGGCCGGGTGAACGCTTCCCGTTCGGCCGAGCCGACGAGCAGGCTGATCGCGGCGGCCCGGCCGCGCAGCACGGCGGCGGCCTGGAGGCAGAAGTTCGCCGGGTAACGGCAGGGTTCGCCCATCTGCAACCGGAACGCGATGTCGTCCATGAGTCGGCGCAGCTCGTCGCCGTCCGGGCCGAGCGCCGCCAGCTCCGGCTCGCCATTGAACGACGCGCAGGCGGGCATCGTGGAGTGCCCGGTGCCGACGGCGGGGAACCGCCGCCCCTCGACGCCCGGCGGTGCGCTGGGGCTGCTCGGGTCGAAGACGAACCCGCCCCGCCGGGCGGCCGTGCCACCGTCGCCGGTGCCACCGGCCCCGCCACCGGGACCGCTACCCGTGCCGAGGCCGCCCGCCCCGGTGCCGCCCGGGCCACCGCCACCCGGGCCGCTGCCCGCTCCGCTGCCGGCTCCGTTCCCCGCACCGGCCCCGGTGCCCGTGCCGACGCCACCGCCGGGCGGCGCGTTCGGATCCGGCGCGGCGACCGGACGCTGCTCGACGCTGATCGGCAACAGGTTGGCCGTACCGGTGAAGTGCAGCGTGGCGTCGGTCTCCTCGGTGCTGACCAGCAACAGGGAGACGCCGCCGATGTCGACCACCACCAGGCTGGTCGGCGTGGCCCCGCCCACCGACGCGAGGATCGCGTCGACCCGCCGCGTCACCTCGGCGTCGACGGCCCGCTCGATCTGCGCCTGGTACTCCTCGACGCTCGTGGTCTCGCCGCGCGGCGAGGCGATCCGCAGCCGCCGCCGGATGTCGCCGCTCAACTCCTCGTCCACCATGGCGACCAGGGCGCTGCGGTCGGCGACCGGTCGCCGCTGCACCGTCCCGGGTTGCGGGCTCGGCACCCGCGCCTCGACCTCGAAGTGGGGTTGCGGGGTGGCCCGGAACACCGTCTCGCCGAACTGCTCGAAGGTCAGGACCGACAAGGGAGTGGTGGTCACCATGATCGCCCAGACCGGGCGTCCGTCCACGCCGATGACCCGGGCGATGATCCCCTGCGGGGTGCCCGACGGGAGGCCGCCGTGCTGGCGTACCGCCTCGCGGGCTAGCTCGGCGAAGTGACCGGCCAGGTAGGCGGCCGGGCGCAGCAGCCACTGGTAGGTCACCCGCGGCGGCTCGGGGCCGTCCACCGGCACCTCGGCGGCGTCCCCACCGGCGTCGTAGGACGGCACCCGGTACAGGGCGAGCAGGTGGCGCATCCGCTGCGGGTCGAACAGCTCGGTAGCCGGTTCGCTCAGCGGCAGGGGCACCCCGGGCGGCAGGCCCGGGTCGAGCCGCGCGGCGGTGACGACCTCGTCGACGCGCCGGCGCAGCCGGGCCTCGAAGGCACGACGCTCGTCCGGAGTCACGTGCTCCCGCGCCGCGCCGGTCCAGCGGAACTCCGGCGCGTCGGTGCGTACCTCAAGGTAGCCACCGTGCGGCACGACCGCCTCCTGGCGGGAGCGTTCCAGCGCGCGGGCCAGGCCGGCGGCGAGCGCGTCGGTCACGGCCTCCGGCCGCTCGGTCACCGACCGGGCGTCCAGCCGGATCCGCACCGGCACGTGCACCGAGATGGCCACCGTCAGAACCGCCCGTCCAGGTGCTCGGCGAGACGGGCCAGCGCGAGGTCCGCGAGCGCGTCGGCGTCGAACGCGCCGCCGGCCGCGACCACCTCGATCTCCACCGGGAAGTGGTACGCGATGACGGCGCGATCGTCCTCGGCCACCTGCTCGGCCTCGGCCTCGCTGCCGGCCGCCGGCAACACCAGCTCACCCGCGTGCACCAGGGCCAGCCCGGTACGGGTGACCCGGGCGGCGCGGCCAGCTCCGGTCGCCATCTGATACCTCCGGTTGATCCTGGTGGGGTTACGGCAGGACGGACGGGTCGCCGGTCTTCGGGTCGACCGAGGCCGCCAGACTGAAGCCGCTGAACGTCGCCGCCGGTGCGCCGGAGATGGTGGCGGTGGTCGGCGTGGCGCTGGTGATCAGGCAGTCCTGCAAGACGAAGGACGAGAACGCCCAGTCGTCGCCGGTGTGCTCCAGCAGCGCGATGTCGAACAGCTCGCCGTCGAGGGCCAGCTTGGTGAGCCGGCCGGCGACGTCCCCGATCGCCTTGACGGTCATCGTGAAGTTCATCGACACGGGCGCGTGGATGGCGCCCATGTGGGTCACCTCGCACGAGTGCAGCGCCTCGACGTTGAGCGAGAAGGACGGGCTGAACGAGTCGATCGGGCTGATCAACACCGTCTCGGTGCCCTTGGTGTACTGCACCGCGAGGCGGGTCTTCCACTCCATGGTCTGGTTCCTCCGGTCAGAACTTGGCCACGAGCGTGACCAGCAGGCGGCTCACGGCCGGGCCGTAGGTGACGGTGACGACGAGGTCGACGGTGCGGTCGGCCCGGGCGGTGGTGACGATCGACGTGTCGGTGGCGGTACGGGCGGCCTCGGGGATGGTGAGGATGTCCAGCACCGGGATCTCGATGCGGTAGTCGTCGATCACGGCCTGCCGCTTGAGCGGGCCGAGGATGCCATCCACCTGGGTCTTGAGCAGGGTCATGCCCGGCTTGGTGATGCGGGCGTCGCCGACCAGGCCGATGAGTCCGGCGCGGAGCATGAACTCGATCTGATCGAGGGTGCGGACCAGGTCGACGTGCAGCAGGCTCGCGTCGCTGGTGAAGAGCCGCCCGTCGGCGAAGTGCAGGCTCTCGCCGGTGATCAGGGTGGGGTCGATGATCGGTGTGAGGTTGGCCTCGGAGAGTCCCTTGATCTCGGCCGGGCTGTACTGCTTGGCGACCGGGATGGCCACCCCGCGGATCTTCTTGAGCACGATGCTGTGGTGCACCGGCAGCCCGGCCACGGCGGCCATGGCGGCGGTGGCCGCGTCGCCGTCCGCGCCCCGGGCGGCGATCATCAGCATCCGGCTGGTGCTGCTCTTGAGCGGGTTCGCGGCGGTGGTGATATCGGTGACGTAGGTGGGGCTCTTCTCGGTCGCCGGGTTGACCATGGCGAAGCCGATGCGGCGTTGCCCGGCGGCGGACATCGTCTCGACGTGCGCCTTGAGCGCGTGCAGCCCGGTGGGCGCGCCCGCTCCGGCGGGGTTGCCGACGGTCGACTCGTTGGCCAGCGACACCATGGTCACGTCGTCGGCGGCCTCCAGACCGCTGAGCGCGGCGGCGTAGTCGTCGCCGGCGACCTTGACGCCGTACACCTTGGCCGGGCGCGGGTCCTGGAGGAACGCCAGTTCGAGCGAGTTGTAGAGGGCGTTGCGGACGACGTTGCCGGCCTGTCGGCGGGCGAAGTTGGTGACCGCGTCGTCGAGGGTCTCGATCCGGACCGGTGTGTTGGCCGGGGCGGAACCACCGTCGGCCGTGGACGGCGTCTTGCCCACCACGGCGATGACGCCCGGCGAACGCTGGGCCAGCGGCGCCGGGGGCGGCACGATCCGGACCTCGATGAACGGGAATGCTGCTGTCGGTGCCACGGGTCCTCCCGGACGAAGTTGCTGCTGGTCTGATCTCAGGTCGGGACTGCGGCGAGCCCGATGCCGCTGCGGGCGAGCCACTGACCGGCACGGGCGAACCGGGCGGCCCGCTTCTGCGCGGCGGTGCCGGTGTCACCGCCGGGCCATCCGTCGTCGTCGAACGTCTCGACGGGCACCACCCACACGGCGACCACCCGGTGCCGCCGCCGGACATCCTCCGGCGCGGGCACGTCCAGCCCCAGCTCCTCGGCGCGGGCCCGGACCAGCCGCGTCTCGACGAGCAGGTCGGCCAGGGAGAAACCCTTGTCGCGGACCAGCACGGCGGCGGCGAACGGCAGCGGACGGGGCGTGGGTGGGGTGGCCGGCGGCGCGGCGTAGCGCAGCCGCACGGTCGCGCCGGCGGCCTGCCCACGCATCCGGTCCACCAGGTCACCGGCGTTCGCCGCGCCGACACCGGCGAGCAGCCGGTCCAGGTGCGCGTCGGTGAAGGCGGCGGGCTGGTGCAGGCCCGCCCGCAGCCGGGCCACCAGTCGGGTACGGCGCTCGGTCTCCAGCAGCGTCGGATCGGCCGGCAACGCGCCCAGGTCGGCGATGATCTGCGGGTCGACGTCGAAGGAAGGCATCGCCACGTCGAGGTCCTCGACCCGGTCCCGGGCGGCGCTCGTGCGCACCACGAGGCTCCCCCGCCAGAGCGCGTCGATGCGCAGCGCCGACCCGCCGAGGCCGTGCAGACGCACACGCAGCTCGGTACGGGCCGTACCGCCCTCGCCCAGCCACTCCCCCTCGGCGAGGGTCACCGGCGCGGCGGCGAAGCCGAGGGTCAGCTCATCGAAGACCGCCGCGTACGGGGGCGCGACGGGCATCGCCTCGGTGTCGTACGCGGCGTCGACCAGGTGGGCCAGCGAGGCGTCGTCGAAGAGCGCGGCGCGGGTGCCCGGGTCGGCCAACCGCACCAGCACACCGTCGACGAAGTCCACGCCGCCGCCTCCCCCGCTGCCCACGCCGGGGCACACCGCCCGGTCCGGCACGAGGATCGCGAAGGGGCCGTCACCCGAGCGTCACCGCCACCGTCACCGCCCTCGACCATCGGCCGAACTGTCGGCAGCCCGACCGGTGACCGCTCCCGGCCTCAGGGGCGCAGGACCACGCGCAGGGGGTGCGGGGCGGTGCTGGCGAGGTCGTCGAGCACGGCCCTCAGCAGCGCGTGCTGGCCGGGCGGCTCGTCGGCGAGGAGCTGACCGGCGTCGGTGAGCAGCAGGGTCAGCGGGCCGGCGTCCAGCCGGTCCCGGAGCGCGTCGGCGAGGGCGTCCCAGGTGTCGCCCAGGTACGCCGGCAGGGCCAGCGCCTCGGACAGCGCGGCGAAGAGCGCGGGCCGGGTGCGGACCGCCGCCCCGGCCAGCGCCACCGCGCCAACCTGCTCAGCGTCGTCCATGCGCGTTCCTCCTGGACCGGCTGGCCACCGGGTCGGTCAGAGCCGGTAGAAGTCGGTGTAGTGGTTGGGTGAGAACCAGGTGACGCCCGTGCTGCGGTTCACCACGATCCGGTACGCGTCGCGGGCGGCGCCCTGGGTGCGGGGGTACACGTCGTACTCGTAGTAGGTGGCGTTCGTGGGCAGTTGACCCTCGTAGTTGTAGAACCGGCCACCGGCGAAGTTGGACAGCCCGCCACTCCAGGAGTACCAGCCGCGGCTGGTCGGGAAGCCCTTGGCGGACCAGCCGGACCGTGCGGTGCGCGCGTCCGCGCAGCGGCTGATGGTGCAGGAGCTGTAGACCGCCGCCGACGCGGAGTCCGTCAGCCGTGGGGTGACCACGGACGGGCCGACCAGCGCGGCGGCGACCAGGGCGAGGAGCAGGGCGAGGGTGGTGGTACGCCGGCGGATCGCGCCGAGCGTGGCCAGCGGGGACACGAGGGTGGACACAGGCTGCCTCCAGACCATCCGATCCATCGACCCACGTGAGTGGCGGGTCGCGCTCAGTCTGGCCGTTGCCCGCGCTCGGCAACAGTCCCGTCGGCCCAACTGCTCCACAATGCCCGGTGAACCGCGGGCAACCGACATTGTGTTGTACATCGGCGCGGCGGCGGGCATTTCGGTCATCCGTTGTTAGCGTGAGCTGCGGGCGCGCGGACCCGTGACCGTGAAGGGGTGCCATGACGGACGCTCCCGAGCAGAGACCGAGACCCCCGGATCTGTGGCGGCAGCGGAGCGTCCGCGCGCTGCGGATCACCCGGGACGGCAGCGTGCGCGGCTGGCGGTGGTGGGCGCGCACCTGGGACCGGTTGGTGGCCGCGCTCCAGGACGAGGCCCCGTCGGCGCCGGCGCCGGTCCGTCCCCGCCCGGCCCGCTGGTCGAGCAGCGCGACGCGCCCCGGCTGATCGCGGTGCCCGCGCAGGGGTACGTCTACTCGTTCTACGTCCGCGCCACCTTCGCCTGGTCGTCACCGGCGAGCCTGCGGGCCGAGGTGCTGAACTGGTACGTGGGGTACTTCCAGCCGAACGCCATCCAACGCCTGACCCGGCTCGCCGCCGATGCCGCCCGGGACCTGCCCCCGCACCGGGCCGCCGACCTGGAGGTGGCGTTGCAGCAGGCGCTCGCCGAGGACCCGGATTGGTCCTACCGGCGCGGGGACGTCCTCGTGACCTGCCGACCCGACGCCGCCGTACGCCTCGACGAGCGGATGATGCCGGCGCTACGACCCCACGTCGACGCGATGGTGCGGATGGAGTACCAGTTCGACGAGCAGATGCGCCGGGCGACCTACGCCGAGGAGTTGAGCCGGCGGTGGGCGACGATCCTCGGCGACCGCCTCGACGAGGACGCGGACCAGGAGATGGCGGACGCCCGCGAGCACCTGCTCGCCGCCCAGCGGGAGGCCGCGCGCTGGATCGGCGACCTTCTTCACCACCGGGTCACCAAAACTTGATCGCGACTGGTTAGCATCCTCCCGTCCTTCCGCCAGGGAAGGCACGGGGGAGGAACACACGATGCAACTTGAACGCAACTGGAAGCCGTACGCGAAGGGCCCGGCGCTGCTGGTCCTCGCCGTCGTCCTGCTGTTCTCGCCGGAACTGCTGGCGATGATGAACCAGGAGTTCACCTTCGGCAACTGGGTCGGGTACGCGATGGCGGCGCTGGCCCTGATCGGCGGCCTGGGCGCGGTGCGGGAGAGCCGCGAGGCGTTCGCCCTGCGCATCGGTGAGCAGGGCATCACCTGGACCAAGGGACCGAACACCACCGAGTTCGAGTGGTCGGAGGTGACCCGGGTGGCGATCGAGAAAAAGCCGAACGCCGGCAAGCTGGAGAAGCCGAGCACGCTCACCGTCTGGGTGGCCGACCAGACGCAGCGCGCGGTGCCGCCCGACGTCGAGCTGACCGGCCTACGCGGCTACCGCGTCGCCGACCTGCGGAACACCCGGCAGTCCCGCGACGAGGTCGCGGCCGCGCTGCGCCAGTACGGCGGAGACCGCTACCCCACGCCGGCCGCCTGAGTCTCGGAGCCATCAATGTCGACAATGCCCACTCCCGCGCCCGTGCCACCCCCTGCCCTGCGGCCACCCGCCGACGGGGAGTGCCAGTTCTGCGGCAGTCACCCCGCCGCGCGGGTCTCGTTCCAGTCGATGACGAGCATCGTGATCCTGTACGTCGTCTCCTCCCAACGCGGCTGGATGTGCCGCGCCTGCGGCCTCTCGCTGTACCGCCACCACACCAACAAGACCCTGCTGGCCGGCTGGTGGGGAATCGGGATCATCGGCATTCCGATCTTCCTCGGCGTCGACCGCTTCCGGTTGCGGCGCATCCTGCGGCTCGCCCCGCCCCAGCCGACGCCGGGCGTCGCGGCGCACCTGCCCGCGCCCCTCGACCCCGGCAAGCCGGTCATCCAACGCCCCGGCGCGATCGTGAGCCTCATCCTGCTGACCCTGTTCCTCCTGATCGCCGCCTGCGGCGCCCTGGCCTTCGCCACAACCCCCTGACGCGGCTTTTCATGATCACTTGATGGTGACCAGTTGCCAGAGGTCCCGGAGAGCTGGTGACCATCAAGTGATCATGAGGATGGGCGGCGGCTGGCCAGGATCGCCAGGGTCTGCTGGCGGACGTCGGCAGGGTTCGCCAGCAGGCGGCGGTGGGTGAAGCGGACGACGAGGATTCCCGTGGTTGCCAGCAGGGCATCGCGGCGAAGGTCGATCTCGCGTTCGGCCGGGTCGCCGTGGGTGGTTGCGCCGTCCAGCTCGACATTGACGCGCTCGGTCTCGGCGAACATGTCAAGGTAGATGGTCCGGCCGCCGACTCGCACCGGCGCCTGTCGGATGAACGCCGGCATGCCGGGGGCCGTGAACACACGGTCGTGGCCCCAGATCTCCAGCGGGCTACGGCAGCCGGCGGCGAGCCGGTCCACCAGGCCACGCAGAGCCGCGCGGTCGGTCAACCGGGGCTCCTCGGCCAGCGCGACGACGAGCCGCTGCGGTGTGGTGCGCCGGTCGTTCACCGCGCGGATGACCGGCCCGGGACGATCGACCGCCGGCAGCAGCGACCAACAGTCCACCAGGGTCCGGTCGAGTCGCGTCACCGGGAGCCCAGCCCGTACCACCACCTGGGGCGGCTCGGCCGCGAATCCGGTGCGGTGACGCAGAATCAACCCGGGCCGGCCACGCAGACCCGAGCCGATCGGTACGTCCACGTACACCGGCTCGCCGGGTGGCTGGCGGCGTAGGCCCGACACGTCGAGCGCGGTCAGCCGGCTGAGCGCACCCCGACCGTCGGCGTACGCGAGAGCCGCCCGCCGTGTCACTTCGGGTTCGACGCGGGCCAGGAGCGGTTCCGCGGTGCTCGTCCGGGAGAGCAGGGTGGCGTCCAGGTAGACCCCGGGCAGCGCCCGGACCAGCCGACCGGCCCGGCACGCGGCCTGAACCGTCCATTCGGGTGCCGCCCGCACCATCTCCCGCCAGGTGCACACCCCACCACCCGAAGCCACGAGCGCGCACAGTCGCGAGTCCATGGGCCGAACCTGCCGTACCGCGCCCCGGCACACCGGCCGCGCGGGTGCCCCTGTGGACAGCGCGCGCTCCTGTGGCCGCCGCCCCATACCGCGCCTCGACGTGGTATGTGACGGGACAGAGCGTGCGTCAACGCCGTTCGTCAGCGCGCGACCGCGCGGTGGGCCCGTTCCGGACCTCGATCCGCCCATCCACGTCGAAGTAACTGGACGCGGTGACGGACTCCTTGTCGAAGACGTCGTTCGGGCCGGCCACCACCGGCTTGTCCACGACAGCGGTCAGCTCGTGTGGTGCCGTGAGCAGCTGCCCCAGCCGGGCCGAGGCTCGTCGGGCCCCCGCAGAATCATCCGACTCGAAGACCCACACCCAGATCTCGCGAGGGTGTGCGTTCCAGCAGATGAGTTCGGGCCCGGGGAATTCGTCGGCAACGTCGCACGTCATGAGCGCGTCCGGAAAACGCTGCCGCAGGTCCGCCACGCGGGTGGCGAGACCGCCCGCGTAGGCGGCGTGTTCCGAGATGTCCCACGCCACCTACGGCTCCCGCATCCAGGTCTTCGGGTCGGTCACGAAGATGCCCTTGCCCTGGTGCCGCCGGATCACCCGCAGCGCCTCCAGGCGGGCGTAGGCCATCTGCACGGTCCCATGACTGACGTCGTAGCGGGATCGCAGTTCGGCGATCGAGGGCAACTTGTCCCCCGGCTTGAGCTTCTTCGACCTGACGTCGGCGATCACATCGTCGGCGATGCGCCAGTAATCCGGCACTTCTCGCATGGCACTCCTCGCGTGGCAATCCGATTTGATCACACCGCGACGCGCCTAACAAGCAGCGTTGACTCATCTAGCATGTCTAGATATGTTGATCCCGAGCCGCTCCTCGCGTGGCAACGAGTGCGGCTCATCCCCTCGGTCGGGGCGGGTGCGTGCACCCGCCCCGACCCCGCAATCCCCGCTGCCTCAGAGAGGATCGTCGTGGCTCAGGTGTATCGAGGAAGCCAACCCGAGCCGGCCGGCTACCCCGCCCGGCTGACGCCGTTCGAGGTGCGGACCCGCGAGTTCGCCGCCCGTCGGCGCGGCGTCGACCCCGATGAGGTACGCGAGTTCCAGGCCCGCGTGGCCGACGAGCTGAGCACACTGAACGAGACGGTACGGCTGCTCAGTCAGGAGAACGGCCGGCTCGGACGGGCGCTGCGCGACTGGCAGACCATGCATGCTCGGGAGTGCCGACCGCCGCATGATCAACCCAACTCCGGCCACTGGTGACCGCGCGCCCCTCCCCCGGCGATTTGCTCGTCGTCGACGGCCGAGCTTCGGTGCAGTTCGCCGGGGAACGCGCCCTGACCTTCCGCGTCGTGTCGGTGTCGACCCAGCCGACGTACGAGGGCTGGGTCTGGTTGACGGGCTACGTCCTCGACCGTCGGGGCGACGCGACCGTCAAACGCGAGATCTTCGTACAGCTTGCCGGTCTCCGACCTCCGACCGGCACCGGCAGAATCCGCTCCGCGGTTCGTCAACCGTCGTTGGCGCGCACGGCGCTGTCGGCTGCCACCATCGTCCGGTCGGTGAGCGCCTGACGCAGCGCCGCGGACTGCTCCACCGAGCCACCCCGGACACCAAGACTCTGTCGGGCCGCCCGGTAGTAGCCGTCTCGGGCCTCGTTGACCCGTGCCAGTTGCTCCGAGATGCCCGTCGGTGCTCCGACGATCCCTCGGGCGAGCCGCTCCACCTGCCAGACAGCGTCGCGCCACGTCGCGGCGGCCACCACCGTCGGCTCGTCGCCGAGGAGCAGCAGGTTCTCCCAGACGACGGTGCGCCGCGCGTCCGACTCGGCCAGCCGTACGAGACCTTCGTCCCGGTCGATCGGGTGGCTGTGGGACCCGGGCCGCAGGTGGGCCGTCATCCGCAGCGCCACCGCGTAGCTCTCCTTGAGTGCGTGTGCGTAGTCGACGTACGCGTCGAGGCGTCGCTCGTCCCAGCGCACGTTCTGACTACGCCGCCAACGTGCGCGGTCGGCGAGCGAGGTGGCGAGGATCGTGCCCAGCGTGCCGACCAGCACGCCGAGAAGCGCCGGAAGTTGCGTCAACAAGGTGCCCACGCTGCCGAGGCTGCCGTACCGGGGCGGGCCCTGCCACCCCCTGCTTCGATCGGAAACGTGACCTGATTGACGGACGCCCCGGTGGCACCCGGCGTCCATAGTGGTGGACGGTCGCGATGTCACACAGGACGGACAACCGATGATCAAAACGGTAGCCAACCTGGGCCGGTCGGGCATCTCCTCGGTCCCGCCCGACCTGCTGGAGCAGACCGAGCTTGAGGTGCTGTCGCTGTACGGCAACGAGATCCGCAGACTGCCGCCGGAGATCGGCGCCCTCGGGCAGCTCAGAAAGCTGGACCTCGCCGGGAACAGGCTGAGCGATCTCCCGCGCGAGATCGGTGAGCTGAAGCACCTCCGCGAGCTGGACCTCGGCGGGAATCGGCTCACCGTCCTGCCCGAGGAGCTTGGTGCGCTGCCCGATCTACAACTGCTGGACCTGCGGGGCAACCTGCTCAAGACCCTCCCGGCGAGTCTCGCGCCGCTGCTGATCCGGGGTCAGCTGACCATCCGACTCGACGACAACCCACTGGACCAGGCGCTGGTCGAGACGCTGCACCGTGGCGACGCCGCGCTGGGGACGTACCTGCAGAGCCTGGCTGACGGTGTTCCGCAGTACGAGGCCAAGATCCTGCTGGTGGGCGAGGGGAACGTCGGCAAGACGTCGCTGGTCGGGGCGCTCAACGGCGAGCAGTTCGTGCCGGGTCGTCCGACGACGCACGGCATCCAGATCCGGGAGTTGACCCTGAGGCACCCGTTCCTGAACGAGATGCTGACACTACGGACCTGGGACTTCGGTGGCCAGGAGATCTACCGCGTGACCCACCAGTTCTTCTTCAGCCGGCGCGCCATCTACCTGCTCGTCTGGCACCCCCGGGAGGGGCAGGAGCAGGGCGAGGTCGAGGGTTGGCTGCGCCGCATCCGGCTGCGGGTGGGAACGGCGGCCAGGGTGATGATCGTGGCGACCCACGCGGACGAGCGGCGGCCGGAGTTGGACTTCCCGCGCCTGAGCGAAGCCTTCCCGGGGATGATCGCGGGGCAGTACGCGGTGGACAGCGAAACGAACAAGGGCGTGGGAGCCCTGCGGGAGGCCATCGGCGGCGAGGCGGCACGGCTGCCGCAGATGGGCCAGTTGTTCAGCCGACGATGGGCCAGCGCGCGGGACGAGATCCTGGCGCAGGCCGGCGCTCAGCCACAGATGCCCTTCGAGGACTTCGCCGCGATCTGCCGTCGGCACCAGGTCCGTGACGACGAGGTCGTCCACCTGGCGGAGTTGCTCCACGACCTGGGCCAGGTCATCTACTACGGTGACGATGACGGCCTACGCGACATCGTCATCCTCAACCCCGAGTGGTTGACCAAGGCGATCAGTCACGTGCTGGAGGACCACGGCGTCCGGGCCAGCAGCGGGATCCTCGACCACCACGAGCTGCGGCGCATCTGGCGTCAGCGGGACGACGGGCTGTCGTACAACCCCGTCCACCACCCGTTCTTCCTGCGACTGATGGAGAAGTTCGACGTCTCCTACCGGCTGAGCGACCGGGACCGGAGCCTGATCGCCCAGTTGGTCCCGTACGAACGCGCGCAGCCGCCGTGGGAGGCGACACGGCCGCTGCCGGACGGCATTCGGGTGCTGAGGCTCACCTGTGAACTCGGTGAGAGCGCGCCGCCGGGCCTGATCTCGTGGATCACCGTGCGCCATCACGACGCGTCGACGGGCCAGCACTGGCGGCGAGGAGTGTTCCTGCGCCATCCGATCGCGGCGTACCGGTCCGAGGCGCTGGTGGAGTTGCAGGCTGACCACCGCTTGACGATCGAGGTCCGCGCGCCGTCACCCGACCTCTTCTTCAACGTGCTGCGGGACAGCCTGGAGCGTCTTCTTACGACGCGCTGGCCGGGCCTGCCCTTCGCGCTGTTCGTACCGTGCCCGACCCGTGGCAACGACGGTGTCGCCTGCACCGGGCGCTTCCCACTCGACGGGCTGATCAAGTTCCGGGAGCGTTCGACTCGTCCTGGGTCGGTCCGACCCGTCGGCCTGTTCGAGGCCACCCTGGGGGCCGGGGCGGACCGGCCGCAGGTCGTACTCCCCTGCCTGACGTGCCACCAGGACCACGACGTCGCCGGCCTGCTGACCGGCTTCGTGGCGCCGCAGCCCTTCGGCGCTGAGCTGCAGCAGTTGGAGCGGCGCCTCGGCGCCCTCAGCAAGGATGTCGGCGTCATTGGGGACCACGTTGCGGAGACCGCGTCGTTCGCCGCAGACACGGCACACCAGCTCCGTCGGTTGGTGCGGGCCGTCGGCACGGAGGTGAACGACTGCCCACGGTTGTTCACCGTCGCCACGATCCCGCCCGTCGGCTGGCGCCGTCTCTCGTTCGGGCAGCAGCCGATCCGGATCACCCTCTGGTGCGAACAGCCCGGCGAGTGGCACACCTGGGACGGGGCGAGTTACGAGGTGACCGAGCCGCGCGACTGGCTGCGGAAGGTCGGGCCGTACCTGAACCTGGTGTTCAAGACTCTGCGCCTCGTGTATCCGGTGGCGGCCGCGGTGGCCGGCTACGTCGCGCCGAACCTGGATCAGGCGCAGCGGGAACTGGACCTGATGAAGAGCCTCATCGACTCGTTGCCCACGGCGCTCGTCGAAGACGCGCTGGCCGCGCCGCCCGAGTCACGGCACACCCTGTCCGTGGCCGAGGGCGCCGCGCTGCGCTCGTTCAAGGTGCTGCTCATGCAGCTGGACGCCGTCCGCGCTTTCGGAGGGCTGGGCCGGGTGCTCACACCCACCGGGGAGTTCCTGTGGGTGTGCCCGACCCACCGACGCATGCACGACCCAGGGCTGCCGGTGCTACCCGCCTGAGACTCTGTTCAGATCGCCGTGCGGGTCGCGAGGATCGCCAGGGTCTCCCGGCGTACGTCGTCGGCCTCGTGGACCAGGCGGCGATGGGCGAAGCGGACCACCAGGATCCCGACGGTCGCCAGCAGGGCGTCCCGCCGCAGGTCGATCTCCCGCTGTCGGGTGTCGCCATGGGTGGTGGCGCCGTCGAGTTCGATGTTGACCCGTTCCCGCTCGGCGAACATGTCGAGGTAGACGGTGCGCCGCCCCAGACGGATCGGCACCTGCCGGCGGAACACCGGCATGGTCGGGCCGGTGAAGACGTGGTCGTGGCCCCAGATCTCCAACGGGCTTCGGCAGCCGGGTCAGCAGCGTCCGCAGCGCTGACCGGTCGGTCAGCTTCGGCACGGTCGCCACGGCGAGGGTCAGCCGCTCGGGGGTGGTCAGCCAGTCGGGATCAGGTCGTACCGACGAAAACCGGAGGTTCCGGTCCCGGTACCGCGGAGCCGACGGTCGAGGAGGCTTCCCGGGAACTACGGCGGGCGGGAGTCATCCGAACCGGCTACCGTCAGATCGTCGTCCACGATCTGGCACACCTACAACGGGTCGGCCGCTTAGGAAACAGCGGTCAGCACTGGTCCGCCAGTGCCAACTGACCCCCGTGTGGCTCACAGTCACCGAGCCGCGCATCCAACCGGGCGATCCGGTCCAGTCGACCAGGAGCTCATGTCAACAGGCCGCGCCCGTCCCCCGTGCTCACGGGTTGGGTGCCCCGTCAACGCGCACTTGCACTACAGGCTGTTGACGGCTTGGGAGACGCGCAGAACGGCATCGGCGACGGCGGTCACCGTTCCGGCACCGGCCAGCAGAGCCGGTAGCAGGCTGCGGATGCCCTCCACGTTGGGTCGCGGCTCGGCGGCGTAGACCGCTGCCGTGCCCGCCAACTGTGTCAGCCGATCGGCCTCGCGGACTTCCGTCCGGTGCTGCGCGATCTCCTCGATCAGGGCAGCGACGAGCCCGGCGAGGTCCGAGCCTCGGCTGAAGTCGTTGCTCCGGTTGTGCACCTGCGCGTGGTCCCCGAAGACGTTCCCCTCGCCGCTGATGTCACCGCTGAAGTTGAACTGGCTCATCTACTCATCCTTCCGGCCGGATCCGCAGAACAGAAGCAGAACAACAAGCGATCAATCCGACTGGTCGATGCGGTCGGCATTCGACACCCGCCCGTGGTTCCCGAAGATGTTCCCCCGGCCGGACACCTCCCCGATGTTGGTGATGTTGTTGATGATCCGCTGTCGTCCGGCGACCAGCTCGGACGTGTCGATTCCCTTGTCCCGCAGGAACCCGACCAGACAATCGATCACGCCTCGTTGCATCCGCAACAGACAGTCACGCACATCCGCGACTTCGAAATAGTTCTCGATGCTCGTGGTCGCCGCCAGTTCCCGGGCGCTGAACGCCGCCCCGTAGTCGTAACGTCGACCCTCCTGGAGTGCCTCGTAGTGATGCCGGGCCCGGTCATCGTGCGCCTCGTCCAGATCGATGCCCCGGTCTGAGCGCAGGAACAGCTCGGCAACGTAGGTGCGCCACGCCGCGACGGCAAGGGCCCAGGTGGTTGAGCGCCCGTGCAACGGGGTCAGATCATCGTCGAACAGCCCGTAGAACCCTGTGGCGGGCGCTGAGCCGCGGAGAATGGGCGGCAGGACGAAAGCGGCGAACTCGCAGGACAAGATGCCCTGTTCGAGGGTGTAGCGGACGAAGAGGGTGACGACGATTTCGCCACCAACGAGGCTCTTGGCCAGGCACACATACGTCCTGGCCTGCTCGCCGGGCGCGTCGCTGCCCACATCGACCCAGGTTTTGTCCAGCCGGGAGGGCGGGCGTACGTCGTCGGGATGGAACAGGCCCTCACAATCCGGCAGCACGTCCCCCCGCACATAGATCCGCTTGGTCACCTCGATGTCGCTCAGGCCGAGCCGTGACCGAGCGAGCCTTATCAGATCGTCGTGCAGCTCTCGGACGGAGAAGGTCGCAGGTGGTTTCGTATCGTCTCGACTCTCTTCCCGGCTACGGCTGACGTCGACGGGTGGCAGGGCCCATCGGCCGATCTCGGTGCCGCTGCCGACGAACGGGCTGCCCGCGGCACCGTCGAAGACGATCATGTTGGCGTCCTGCAGGGCGGCAAGCTCCTCTTCCAGGTCGGATTCGACCCCTGGCACCTGGGCGGCCAGAGCCTTTCCCTCCACCATGGTGCCGATCGCCGCCGCGCGGGTTTCCCGAAGACTGAGGAACGTCGTGCGCCACCCGACTCCGCACGCGACAGCTATCAAAGGCAGCGAGAGCGTCGCCGTCACCGGGCCGTCGCGCCAGAGGAGGAAGAGGCCGATCGCGACCAGACCGAGCAACGAATAACGCGTCATCGCGACCGCGTCGTACAGCTTTCGCCAATGGGTGTCGGCCGCCTGGGCGTGGCGCACCACCGCAACCGCGTCCACCCCGAAAGGAGGACACCACGCCTTGGGGTTGTCGATGCTGTAATGCAGCAACACTTGCGCAGCCAGCGGCGGACGCAGGTGCATGGCACAGCACAGCTCTCGGCTGGCCAGGTCTTTCGGCACCGAGGGCAGCGCCGACTCCCCGCTGGCACGGTCGCTCACCGTGTCGGCAACGTCTTTCGCACTGAGACTTCTGGAGATTGACGACGCCATGCCGGGACCGTAGTTCCCGCACGGCCAATTCGCTGTCCGCAATTTTGCAGTCCCGGCCGTCAGCCGACCCCGGCCACCACGAGCAGGGCGGGCAGTCGCAGCAGCGCGGCGGGCCACCGTCTACCGACACCTCGACGCGGAACAATGCGCCGGTTTTTAGTCGGATTCTGAGCCGACGTTCAGGCCGCCAGCGCGGCGTAGCGGCCGTTGCGGTTCAGCAGGGTGTCGTGGTCGCCCGACTCGACGATGCGGCCGTGGTCGAGGACCGCGATCTGGTCGGCGTCGCGGACCGTGGACAGGCGGTGGGCGATGGTGATCGTGGTACGCCCCTGGGCGAGCACGTCGAACGCCCTCTGCACGGCGCGTTCGGTCTCGGTGTCGAGGGCGCTGGTGGCCTCGTCGAGGACCAGGATGCGCGGGTCGCGCAGCAGCGTACGGGCGATGGCGAGCCGTTGCTTCTCGCCGCCGGAGAACCGGTGCCCACGCGAGCCGACCTCGGTGTCGTACCCGTCGGGGAGCGCGACGATGAGGTCGTGGATCTGGGCGGCGCGGGCGGCGGCCTCGATCTCGGCATCGGTGGCGTCCGGCCGGGCGTAGCGCAGGTTCTCCCGGACGGTGGTGTGCAGCAGGTACGTCTCCTGGCTGACCACGCCGACGATCGCGGCCAGGTCGGCCAGGCGCAGGTCGCGCAGGTCGACGCCGTCGATGGTGACGCGACCGGCGGTCGGGTCGTGCAGGCGGCTGACCAGGCCCGCGAGGGTGCTCTTGCCGGATCCGGTCTCGCCCACGAGGGCGAGGCTGGTGCCGGCGGGCACGTCGAGGGTGATGCCGGCGAGGGCGGCGGTGTCGCTGCCCGGGTAGCCGAAGGTGACATCTTCCAGGCGCAGGTGTCCCTGGACCCGGGCCGGGTCGAGGCGGACCGGTTCGGCGGGGTCGTCCACGTCGACCGGCAGGTCGAGGTATTCGAAGATGCGGGCGAACAGGGCCAGCGACGCGGTCAGCGACACGCCCACGTTGAGCAGGCCCATCAGCGGCCGGAAGAGGCCGCCCTGTAGGGCGGTGAAAGCGACCAGGGTGCCGATGCTCAGTGTCCCGGCGGCGCCGGGCAGGCCGGCGGCGAGGTAGATGACGGCCGGTACGGCGGCGAAGATGATGCTCATCGAGGCCATCCGCCAGCGTCCGGCCAGCTCGCTGCGCAGCTCCAGGTCGACGAGGCGGGCCGAGGAGGCGGTGAACCGTTCGATGAGGGCGGGCCCGGTGCCCAGGGTCTTGGCGAGCTGGACGCCGCTGACCGACAGCCCCTCCTCGACGGTGACGTTGAGGTCGGCGAGTTCGTGTTGGCGCTGGGCGGTGATCTCGCGGCGCATCCGGGCGACCCGGCGGGTCAGCCAGATGGCCGGTGGCAGCACCACGAGCGAGACCAGGGAGAGCTGCCAGGAGAGCGCGACCATCGCGACGGCGGTGGCGACCACGGTGGTGAGGTTGGCCGCGACGGCGGTGGCGGTGGACGTGACCACCGACTGCATGCCGCCGATGTCGTTGGTGATGCGCGACTGCACCTCGCCGGTGCGGGTGCGGGTGAAGAAGCCCAGTGACTGACGCTGGAGGTGGCGGAAGACGTCGGTGCGCAGCCGGTGCATGACCCGCTGGCCGACCTGGGTGGAGATCCAGGTCTGGACGACGCCGAGCGCGGCGGTCACGGCGGCGACGGCGACCATGCCGAGGACCAGCCAGACCAGCAGGGTCACGTCACCCTGCGGTAGGGCGCGGTCGATCACGGTACGGAGCAGGAACGGGCTCGCCATCGCGACGATCGAGGAGAGCACGATGATCGCGGTGACGATGGCCAGCGCGGGTCGGTGGGGGGTGAAGAGGCGGCCGATGCGGCGCAGGGACACCTGGCGGGCCTGCTCCTTCTCCTCGGCGCTGACGGTGCGGTGGCCGCGGTCGCGGCCCATCGGGGTGGGTTCCAAGGGGAACTCCTTCCGGAAGGATATGCTGAGGTTACCTCAACATGAGGGAACAACAGCATCGGCTGCTACCGTATTCCGGTGACCGAGGACACCGCCGACAGCGGCGACGAGAGCCTGGCCGAGACGTTCTGGGCGGTCGCGTCCCGCCTGCGCCGGCAGACCCGCGAGTCACTGGCCCCGTGGGACGTCACCCCCAGCCAGGCCCGGGCGCTGGGCGTGCTCGGCCGCCACGGCGAGGTACGCCCCGGCACCCTCGCCGAGCACCTGCGCATCGCGCCCCGCTCGGCCACCGAGGTCATCGACGACCTCCAGGCCCGGGGTCTCGTCGAGCGGCGACCCGACCCGGCCGACCGGCGGGCCACCCTGGTCGCGCCGACCGCCGAGGGCACCCGGGTCAGCGCCGCCATCCGGGCCGCCCGCCGCGCCGAGGCGGACCGCTTCTTCGGCCACCTCCCGGACACCGACCGGGCCGAGCTGGCCCGCATCCTGCGCACCCTGCGGGGCTGAGCCGGCCGCGAATTCCCCTGCGGGTTTGTCCGCCCGCTGCGCGGGTAGCCAGCGCCCCCGTTTTCACCGAGGGCCCCGCCACCACCAGTCGGGGAGACCTGACAGGAGGGGCCATGTCCGCCCTGAACCAGCACTGTCCCGCCTGATGTGCGGGATCAGCGGGGAGGCACGCTTCGACGGCCAATCGCCCGACGCGGCGGCCGTCACCCGGATGACCGAGGCGATGCGCTCCCGCGGACCGGACGCCGAGGGCCTGCTGACCGACGACTGGGTGACCCTCGGGCACCGCCGCCTGACCATCATCGACCTGTCCGACGCCGGCGCCCAGCCGATGGCGCGCGACGACCTGGGTCTGGCGCTGGTCTTCAACGGCTGCGTCTACAACTACCCGGAGCTGCGCGAGGAGCTACAGAACGCCGGGTACGCCTTCCGATCCACCAGCGACACCGAGGTGATCCTGGTGGCGTACGCGCACTGGGGCGAACGCTTCGTCGACCACCTGGTGGGCATGTTCGCGATCGGCCTGGTCGACCGGGTCCGGCGACGCCTCGTCCTGGCCCGCGACCGGCTCGGCATCAAACCGCTCTATCTCGCCGAGAGTCCCGGACGGCTCCGGTTCGCCTCCACCCTGCCCGCGCTGCTGGCGGGCGGGGACGTCGACACCGGCATCGATCCGGTGGCCCTGCACCACTACCTGTCCTGGCACTCCATCGTGCCCGCGCCGCGGACCGTGCTGCGCGGCGTCCGCAAGCTGCCGCCGGCCACCCTGCGAATCGTCGAGGCCGACGGGCGCAGCCGGGAGCAGGTGTACTGGCAGCCCGACTACGTACGGGAACCCGCCGACGCCGGGATGGACGCCGCCGACTGGCGGGCCGCCGTCGGGGACGCGCTGCGCACGGCCGTACGCCGCCGGCTCGTGGCCGACGTCCCGGTCGGTGTGCTGCTCTCCGGCGGTCTGGACTCCAGCCTCATCGTGGCGCTGCTCGCCGAGGCCGGTCAGGAGCACCTGCGTACGTTCAGCATCGGCTTCGACAGTCGGGGCGACGAGTCCGGCGACGAGTTCCACTACTCCGACCTGGTGGCCCGCGCGTACGACACCGACCACCAGCGGATCCGGCTCGCCGACGACGACCTGGCGCCCGCCGTACGCAACGCCGTGCGGGCCATGACCGAGCCGATGGGCAGCCACGACGTCGTCGCCTTCCACCTGCTGTCGGAACAGGTGGCGAAGCACGTGAAGGTGGCCCAGTCCGGGCAGGGCGCGGACGAGGTGTTCGCCGGCTACGGCTACCACCAGCCGCTTGTCGACGCGCCCCGGCACGGCGCCGCCGAGACGTTCGCGGCGGCGTTCTTCGACCGGGACCACGACGGGCTGGGTGCCGTCGTCGGCCCGGCGTACGCGCTGGACCATGACGCCAGCCGGGACCTGCTCGCCGGGCACCTCGACGCGCCCGGGGCGCAGACCGCGCTGGACGCGGTGCTGCGCCTGGACACCCACCTGATGCTGCCCGACGATCCGGTCAAGCGGGTGGACAGCATGAGCATGGCGTGGGGGTTGGAGGTGCGCACGCCGTTCCTCGACCAGGACCTGGTCGCCCTCGCCGCGCACTGCCCGCCGGAGCACAAGGTGGCCCAGGGCGGCAAGGGCGTACTCAAGGAGGTGGCCCGGGAGGTGCTGCCGGCCGAGGTGATCGACCGGCCGAAGGGCTACTTCCCGGTGCCGGCGCTGCGCAACGTGGACGGACCGGTGCGCGAGCTGGTCGCCGAGGCGTTGCAGGCCCCGGCGGCCCGCGAGCGCGGGCTGTTCCGTCCCGAGTACGTCTCGCGGCTGCTCGCCGAGCCGGACCGGGCCGAGGCGGCCGCCGGCAGCAACAAGCTGTGGCAGCTCGGCCTGCTGGAGCTGTGGCTACAGATCCACGGCATCACCTGAGCCACCACCGACTCCTGCGGCGTGCGAACGGGAGCGGCCCGGCCCGTCAGGCGGCGGCGGTCTGGGCGGCGAGGTCGTCGATGACGGCACGCAGGTCGCCAGTGTCGTCGAGCACCCGGCGCTGTCGGGTCGCGCCGGTGCCGTCGCGGCGCAGCCGGGCCAGTTGGGCCAGGACGTAGCCGAGGTCGCCGTGCCGCAGCAGCGCCGGGGCGATCGTCGCCATCAGGTCGTCGACCAGGTCCCAGGCCGGGCGGGCACCGCCGGCCCGCAGGTCGATCAGCTCGCCGTCGAGGCCGTCGTGGGCGGCCCGCCAGTGCGCCGCGGCGACGAGACAGTCGCGCACTGCCGGGGCGCGCACACCGGCGCGTACGTCGTCGGCGAGCGTCGCGACCAGGCTGCGGACCAGGGCGGCGACCAGCACGGTGTCGTCCACCGTCGGGCAGACGTCGCCGACGCGCACCTCGACCGTCGGGTACGCCGACGACGGCCGGGCGTACCAGTAGACCATCGCGGCGTCCAGCATGACGCCGGCGGCGATCAGCTCGTCGACCGTGCGGTCGTAGTCGGTGACCGAGTCGAAGTACGGGGTCGGCCCGATGCTGGGCCAGCGTTCCAACTGCATCGACCGCCAACTGGCGTGGCCGGTGTCGTACCCGTCGTGCAGCGGCGAGTTGGTGGTGAGGGCCTGCACCACCGGCAGCCACACCCGCAGGTGGTTGCAGACCTGCACGGCCAGCTCCCGGTCCGGGAGCCCGACGTGCACATGACAGCCGCACACCGCCGGATCGTGTGCCACCGGCCCGTACCGGCGCGACATGGCGTGGTAGCGCGGCTCGTCGGGCACCGTCCGGTGCGGCTCGCCCACCGGCGTCGCGCCGACGGCGACGAGCCGGGCCCCGGCCCGGGCGGCGGCCTGGACGGCCGATCGCCGCAGCGCCACCAGGTGGGTACGGAGTTCGTCGAGGTCGGCGCAGACCGGGGTGACCATCTCGACCATGCTGTGCCGGAACTCCTGGCGGCTCTGGTCGCGGGCCGGGCCGCGCAGCGCGGCCCGCACCTCGTCGGCGACCGGCAGGTTGCCTCCGCTGGACGGGTCGAGCAGCAGGAACTCCTCCTCGACGCCGAGGGTGAGCGTGTCGAGGTCGGCAACGGCGTCGACGGTCGCCGGACGGTACGCCATCTCCGCCTCCATCCGCTGCTGCGGCCCCGGGCGGGCAGCCGGGCCGACGGGCGGCTCGGTTTCCCGGTCGGGCCACCGGCAAACGCGCGGTCAGCCCGGGGCCAGCGCCGCCGCCCGTGCGGTGAGGAAGGCCCGCTCGGCCGCGTTGTCCGTCAACGCCACGGCCGTCCGGTACGCCTCGACGGCCTCGGCGTCGCGGCCGAGCCGGGCCAGCAGGTCGGCGCGGACGACGTGCCCCACGTGGTACCCGGGCAGGTCGAGGCGGTCCACCTCGGCCAGCGCCACGGCCGCGCCGGCGACCTCGGCGAGCGCGACGGCCCGGTTCAGCGCCACCACCGGGCCCGGGGCGACGGCCGTGAGCTGGTCGTACAGCGTGAGGATCTGTCCCCAGTCGGTGTCGGCGGCGCGGGGCGCGACGCTGTGCACGGCGGCGATCGCGGCCTGGATCTGGTACGGCCCCGGCCGGCCGCGGCGCAGGCAGCGGCGCACCAGCGCCTGCCCCTCGGCGACGAACACGGCGTCCCACCGGCTCCGGTCCTGCTCGGGCAACGGCACGAGGTCACCGCCGACGGTGGTGCGGGCGGCTCGGCGGGATTCGGTGAGCAGCATCAGCGCGAGCAGTCCGAGCGCCTCCGGCTCGTCCGGCATCAGCTCGACGAGCAGCCGGGCCAGCCGGATCGCCTCGGCGCACAGGTCGGCGCGGACCAGGTGCGGGCCGGTGCTGGCCGTGTAACCCTCATTGAAGATCAGGTACAGCACCGCGAGGACGGCGTGCAGCCGGTCGGGCAGGTCGGCGTCGCTCGGCACCCGGTACGGGATGCGCGCGTGGCGGATCTTCGACTTGGCGCGGACCAACCGCTGCGCCATCGTCGCCTCCGGCACCAGGAACGCGCGGGCGATCTCGGCGGTCCGCAGGCCACCGAGCAGACGCAGGGTGAGCGCGATCCGGGTGGCCGGCGCGAGCGCCGGATGACAGCAGGTGAAGATCAGACGGAGCCGGTCATCGCGCACGGGCCCCTCCTCGGCGGGTGGGTCGGGGGCGTACAGCAGGGCCGCCTGGGCGTGCCGGTCGGCACGGGTCGCCTCCCGACGCAGCCGGTCGATGGCCTGGTTGCGGGCGGTGGTGATGATCCAACCGGCCGGGCTGGGCGGTGGGCCGGTGGTCGGCCACCGCCGCAGCGCGATCGTGAAGGCGTCCTGCACGGCCTCCTCGGCGAGGTCGATGTCGCCGAGGAGGCGCACCAGGACGGCGACCGCGCGCCCGTACTCGGCGCGGAACACCGCCTCCACGTCGGGCACTGTCAACCTCCGGCGGCGGACCGGAAGGGGCGGACCTCGATCGGCAGGGTGGTGGCCAGCGCGTAACGGCGCCCCCAGCGCAGGGCGGCGTCCAGGTCCGGAACGTCGATGATGGTGACTCCGCCCAGGTGTTCCTTGCCCTCCACGAACGGCCCGTCGGTGACCAGGACGTCGCCGTCGCGGGGACGCAGCACGGTGGCGGTCTCCGGCCCGTGCAGGCCCTGACCGAACACCCACGACCCGTCCGCGACGAGCTCGTCCCGCAGCTCACCGACCTCGCGCATGACCTGGGCCAGGAACTCCGGCTCCGGTGTCCCGCCGTCGGGCTGGTGCATGCTGATCAAATAGAGCGTCATCGTTCCTCCTCGCGGGCGGCGGGTCGACCGCACGTCGACCCCTCATCCTCCACACGAACGGCGACCGCCCACATCGACAGGCCGACCGGACCGGGGTCGGCCCGCCGACGCCGAAGGGTCTACCGCCACGCCGACCACCGTCGCCCCGGTGGCCGGCCCAGGGCATGGCGAGACACCAGCGCGGGGGGGCTCCGCACCGGTGTCCGCCCTCGCCTACGCGGGGAGCGTGGTGGTTCAGGTGTTCTGAGCTACCGGCTCCTGGGTGACCACCGGCCGATCGGTCTGCCGACCGTGCACCATCTTCTCGAGCACCAGGACGGCCGGGGCCGCGGCGACGCTGAGCACGCCGAGGAAGAGCCAGGGCCACCACGGCTGGGCGGCCAGTAGGAAGGTCAGCAGCGCCGGGGCGGTGGTCTGCCCGAACGTCCAGGACAACTGGTAGACCGCGAGGTAGCGGCCGCGCATGTGGTCCGGAGCGAGGGTGACGCTCAGGTTTTCGTACAGTGGGGTCGCGGTCGTCTCGGCGGTCGTGTAAAGGACCGTGGCGGCGAACAGGCCGGCGATCACCGCCCATGGCGGTGCCGCGACGAGCACCGCGAAGAGACCGAACGCGACTGCATTGATCAAGCAGGAGATTGCGATGACCCGGGTCGCCCGGAATCGCTCCATGGCCCGGCTGACCACCGTCTGGGTCAGCGCAACCTGCACACTGTTGAGCACCAGCAGCGCCCCCGCGATCCAGGCGCCCTCACCCAGGCCCTCGATGATGTACACGCCCAACAGCAGACTCAGCACCAGAGCCGCGAACACGAACGACACGTTGATCGCTACCAGCAGCATGTACCGTCGGTCGCGCAACACCGTGCGGTATCCCACGGCAGGCAGGTCGGGCGTCTCGGCGGAGGAGGGCTCCGGCTTCCGCTCGTCGGGCTTCCAGCGCGCGAGCAGCAGCGCGGCCACCAGGTAGCTCAAGACGTTCGCGGCGACGAGGATGCGCAGGCCGGTGGATCCGTCGAAGCCCACCAGCAGTGCGCCGAGCGCGCCACCCAGCCCGAGACCGACGTTGCGCAACATGTGCAGCATGGCGAACCATCGGGTCCGCTGCGTTCCCTGCGCGGCCAGCGCCACCAGGCCGTTGCTGGTGGTCCAGTAGGTCACCGCGCCAACCTGGGTCAGCAGGGTGACCACGACGATCTTCCAGGCGCTGTCGGCGACCAGGAAGCCGGCGTAGCCGACCGCGGAGATCATGTTCCCGGTGAGCGCCGTCCGCCGTGGACCGATCCGGTCGGACAACGGCCCAACCAGGACAGCCGTGGGCACGGCGATGAGGCGGGCGATGGTG
The DNA here is from genome assembly GCF_050942905.1 of Micromonospora sp. CA-246542. Taxonomy (NCBI): domain Bacteria; kingdom Bacillati; phylum Actinomycetota; class Actinomycetes; order Micromonosporales; family Micromonosporaceae; genus Micromonospora; species Micromonospora sp. CA-246542. The sequence continues at coordinate 3,789,483 of NZ_CP192040.1, forward strand.
ATGGCTGCGCCGATGGCGGGAAGCGACAGTGACGTCGTCTGCGCGAAGTAGACAACGATGAACGCCAACAGCATGCCGCTGCCGAGACTGTCGATGACCGCGGCGGACGCGAGATTGCGGTGCTGCGCCATACGGGGCAACCCGAGTCGGTCGGTGAGGAAGCCTTGCTGTTCGGATCGTGGAGCTGCCACGTCGGGTCTCCTTCAAGGGCTGCGGACCACTCCAGCATCGAAGGCCGTACCGGATCGACAGAGAGATTAGATCTGGATGGAATCTTGGCCCGCGGCAGCGACGGGCCGTGGTAGAGATCCCGCATGGCGTTCGATGATCTGGCCTACACCGGGACACCGCACGATCGCGTCCCGGCCCGGCGTGCCGACCCCGAGTGGGTGGCCGACCAGTTCGCCCGCCCCGACGTCCAGCTCGTACCGATGTGGAGGGACCGCTGCCTGCTGGCCGCCGGCGTCCCGATCGTCGCGACCGGACACCGGAGTCGGCAGATCGCGGCCGCCGCCGGCGAGTCTGTGCTGCTCGGCCTGGAGGACGGCACCCCCGTCTTCGCCGCCGACCTGAGCGCCGTCGACGAGCCCACCGCGCTGCGGCTGTCCGCCGCACAGGAAAGCACCGACCTGCGGAGGCTGGCGGCCAGGCTGTCGCATCCGCAGGCCGCGACCCTGGCGTACGCGCGCGGCCTGCTCCACTGGAACCGCCACACCCGCTTCTGCGGCGTCTGCGGGTCACCCGCGCGCAGCGCCCAGGCCGGCCACGTCCGGGTGTGCACCGCCCTGGACTGCGCCCGGGTGTTGTTTCCCCGGATCGAGCCGGCTGTGATCGTGCTGATCGAGAGTCCCGGCCCGGAGCCGCGCTGCCTGCTGGCCCGTCACCACGGCGCGGACCCGGACAGCTTCTCGTTGCTGGCCGGCTTCGTCGAGATCGGCGAGAGTCTGGAGGGCACGGTACGCCGCGAAGCCGCCGAGGAGGCGGGTGTCGCGGTCGGCACCGTCACCTACCAGGGCTCCCAGGGGTGGCCGTTCCCGTCCGGCATGATGATCGGCTTCGTCGGCCAGGCGCTCGACGACCGGATCGACGTGGACGGCGCGGAACTGCTCGAGGCGCGGTGGTTCACCCGCGACGAAGTGGTCGAGCGGATCGTCGACGGTCCCGGAGGGGGACCCGCCGACTCGATCGGTGGCTGGTTGCTGCGCTCCTGGGCCGGCCTCGGCGCGTCACCGGAAGATCGCCCCTGACCCGATCGGACTTTCCTCCGGACCTGGTGCGTCATCGTGCGATGCGAGTTTATGCATCGACGAAGCGCTTTGGATCGACCCGTCCGGGTGCGAGAGTCGACCTGCAACGTACATGAATCCGGCGTTATCGCTGCATGTGGTTGATCAGTCGTCACGACCGAGTCGCTTGCCCGTCTGGGATCGCCACGGTCCCAGCTGCGCCATGCCCGGAGGCCTCCGGGTCGCCCACGTGGCCTCACGCGTACTCATTCCGACATCCGGAAAGGACATTCATGGAAGCCCCCATCCTTCCGTCCGTCGCAACCGCCGAGGTGCAGCCCAGCTCGGTGGCCGAACTGATGGCCACCCACCTGGCCGAGAAGTTCCCGGCGGCGAGCCGTGCCGAACTGGCCGCCCGGTTCGCGGATGAGCACATTGTGACGCTGCCGGGCTTCTGCCCGCCTCCGCTCCTCGCCGCCGTCCGCGACGAGGCGGTCGACATCATGGCTCGGCACGGCACCTATCACGACCTGACCTTCGAGATCACCGACAACACCCCCCGTCGGATGCGTACGGTGGGCCAGCCGGTGATCCGCGACGAGGGTCCGCTGGTGCACAACTTCTACTTCGCCCCGGTGCTGCTGGACTTCGTCGCCGACGTGGTGGGTGAGCCGGTGCACACCTGCCCGTACGCGGGCGAGCACTACGTGATCAGCCGGCTCGACGCCAACGGTGACACCCACGGCTGGCACTGGGACGACTACACCTACGGCATCATCCTGGTGCTGGAGGCTCCGCATTACACCGAGGGTGGTTTCGTCCAGGCGGTCCCGAACACGCACTGGGACAAGGGCAACCCCGACGTGTACGGGGCCCTGCTGTCGAGCCAGGTCCGCTCCTACGCCCTGGAGCCGGGTGACGCGTACGTCGTGAAGACCAACACCACCATGCACCGCGTCCACCCGATCCGCGGCGAGGGCCGCCGCACGATTGTCAACATGACGCTGGCCAGCACCGCCGACCTCGACCGACCGATGACTCACGAGACCAACGACGCGCTCTTCGGTGGCGTACGCGACCCTCGGATCGGCAGTTGACCGGCGACGCGATGGAGGGAGAACCGATGCAACCTCGCGAATCCATGCGCGGCCTGCCGCGTCTCGTCCAGCCGTTCCTGACCTGGGTCACCGGCATGCCGCTGACCGGCGCCAAGCCCCGGGTGCTGTGGCGGCCGGTGCTCGCGCTGATCGCAGGCTTCGTGCAGACCGTGGTGGGCGTGACCATCGGTGTCGCGGGCCTGCAGGCGCGTTGGTATCTCGGGATTCCGTTGGTGCTGCTGTCCTGGCCGATCACCGCCGGCGGAATACGCCGGCTGGACGTGGTGGTGGTGCACCAGACGCTGCACCAGATGTACACCCCTTCGACCCGAGGGAATCGCATCGTCAGCGAGATTGTCACCACCCTGACGTGGCGCCCGCCGTACGACGAGAACCGCAAGGAACACCTTGTGCACCACGCCCACCCGTGTTCCCTGCGCGACGGCGACACCCTCTACCTGGCTTCAACCGGGGCGCGTCCGGGCATGACGAGGCGAGAATTCCGCGGCTACCTGTGGCGGGCGCTGATCTCGCCGCGGCACCACTGGTCATTCTTCGCCGGACGGATGCGTGGCAACTTCTTCTCCCGGCCGCCGGCGTACCGGCTGGCGATGAGCCTGAGCTACCTCGCCGCGACCGTGGTCTTCCTCGGGCTGACCGGCTGGTGGCTGCAGTGGCTGCTGCTGTGGTTCCTACCGGCAACCTTCTTCTTCCACAACCACACGCTGCTGTACACGCTGAGCGAGCACCGGTGGTGGCTCTTCCAGAACGCCGAGCGGCTCACCAAGCCCCAGCGTGACCAGCTGACCTTCGGGCGGTTCTGCGGTACGGCGGTGCCGCAGACCGGGGACGTCGGTCCGCTCCGCGCCGGCCTCGCCTGGACCGGCTGGTGGGCACGGATGCTGCTGCTGTACGCCCCGTACCGCTTGTGCATCCTGGTCGGCGACACCGTCCAGCATGATCTTCACCATGTGCGCCCCAAGTGCGACTGGGCGAACTCGTCCTGGGTACGCAACGCCGACCTCGGCACCAATCAGGCGGGCCGGTACTTCGAGGTGTGGGGCGGCCTGCTCAGCCACGTCTACGTCGGGAACAGCGTCTCCGACTGGATCACGGCGGAACCCTCCACGCCGTCGCGCCGTCCGGCGGTCAAGGAGGCGGTGGCCGCATGAGGCGGCAGTCCGAGTCGCTGGACCCGGCGGCGGTGCGGGCCGCCGTACGCGACATCGTCGAGGCTCCACGGTACGACGCCTGGCTTATGGAGATGCCGGACGAGATGCTGGTGCGGCTCGCGGCTCCGCTGGAGATGTTGCAGTTCCAGTTCTACCTCACGCCGCGGCTGGAGCGACACCTGGTCCGCGCGGCACGGGTCTGCTGCGAGGCGAGCGCCGTCGGCCTGGAAACCTGCCCCGCCGACATGCGCCAGGCGTTCCGGGTCCTGGCGGACGTGGTCGGGGTGCGAACCTCGCTCGAGCTCGGCTGAGACCGGTCTGGCGCGATCGAAGCGCGGGCGGGAAATCCCGCCTGCGCTTCGTCGTTTCCTGCTCAGATCATTCCGCAGCGGGTCCCGAGGATGTTGTCGGCGGGCAACGCCTGCTCGGCGAGGAGGCTCATCCACGACGAAAGCCCGAGGTCGCACACGCCCCGAGCCGGGGCCGGCAGCCGAGAGGCCAGGAACCATCGCTGGGCGGCGGCGGACGGCCCTGCCACGAACGTGATCCGCAGCCCGTGCTCCCCGGCGGCCCAGGTCAGCGCATGCCGCTGGGGTTCGCCGCGCGCGATAGCCCCCAGCCAGACCCCTTCGGGGGCCAGCGCCCCAGCCACCAGGGCGGTCAGGTCGGCCAGGTCGGGGCGCGCGATGACGGAGCCGTCGACGACGAAGTCCAGCCGGCCGGCGAAACGCTCCGACCGCAGGTCCGGCGCCGTCAGGCTGACGGGACGGCGAACTCCTCCCGGGCGGCGGCCACCGTGCCGTGACCGGCCCTCGGGCACCCGCCCGAGACGGTAATAGTTTCCGGCGGCCAGATAGGCGAGGGTGAACGGATTTCCGCCGACCGGCTCCGACGCCAGGTCCAGCAGACGGTGGTCCTCGCGCAGACCCGCCCGCAACAGGATCACCAGTTGTAGGGCGTCCGCGAGCTGGTCGTTGGCGGGGCGCGGAAGTGCCGCGAGGGTCATCTTCTCCTCCGGTTCTGCCTTGTCGGAACGATGGTCAGGCGGTTTCCCCGCCCGGCGGGCAACTGCGAGAATGAGCGCGGGTCCGATCGCGGGTGAAGGATGAGGGACGCATGCTGAGGCTGGAATTCTCGGTCGAGGACATCGCCCGGACCCGATTCGCCAGCTCCCCGCTGTGGGAGGTGGTAACCAGCGTTCAGGCGCTCAAGGATCCAGGCCGGCACGTTCTGCACCTGAGCTGGCACGATGTGACCCAGCGCCGGCTGAGCCGCGAGGGAGTCAACTTCCCGCTGCTCAGCGCACTGGTCCCGGTCCCGAGCTACTACGTGCCGGATTTCCTCACTCCGGTACCGGACACCGCGGCGCCCACCCTGGACGAGGAGCTGGCCGGTGTCGCCGCCACGCCGCCGGGCCTGGTGCGCACCGACCTGGAGCGGATGCCGAAGCCGTGGCCGGCCCTGGTCAGCGCGTTGCATCGCGACCCCGCCACCGGCCTGGCCCGACTGATCGACGAGATACGCGCCTACTGGGCGGTCGCGTTGGCGCCGCATTGGCCGCGCATCAAGCGCCTGCTCGACGGTGAGGTACTGCACCGCGCCCGGGCACTCGCCCACGGCGGCGCGGCCGCACTGTTCCAGGGACTCCATCCCCAGGTCAGTTGGCACGAGGCGAGTCTGCGGGTGGCACACCCCGCCTACGAGGCGACCCGGGCGCTGGACGCTGGCCTTGGCCTGGTGCTGGTGCCCAGCGTGTTCGTGTGGCCGGGGGTGTTCTCCCAGAGCAACCCTCCGGGCCAGCCCGGCCTGGTGTATCCCCCGCACGGCATCGGGCAGTTGTGGGGGTCCGGGGCCCGGCCGGCGCCACGCGCTCTCGCGGGGCTGATCGGGCCGTCCCGCGCCCGGATCCTGATCGAGCTGGAGGTGTCCACCTCGACGGCGGAGCTGTCGTCCCGGCTGAAGATGTCGGCGCCCAACGTCTCGCACCACCTCACCACGCTTCGCAAGGCAGGCCTCGTCGCCGCCCACCGCGCCGGGCACAGCGTCCTCTACCTGCGGACGGCGGCGGCCCAGACGCTGATCGCCGCCTGCGAGCCGGGCTGAGCTCACGAGAACACGACTGTGCGCTGCCCGCTGAGGATGACCCGGCGCTCGGCGTGCCACTTGACCGCCCGCGCCAGTGCCCTGGCCTCCAGATCGTGGTTCAGCGCGGCCAGTTTCTCCGGCGTGAACCGGTGGTCGGCCCGGGCGAAGTCCTGCTCGATGATCGGTCCCTCGTCGAGATCGGCCGTGACGTAGTGAGCCGTCGCACCGATGACCTTGACTCCGCGCTCGTGTGCTCTGCGGTAGGGGCTCGCGCCCTTGAAGCTCGGCAACAGGCTGTGATGAATGTTGATCACCCGCCCCGCCAACCGACGGCACAACTGGGGCGAGAGAATCTGCATGTAGCGGGCGAGCACGAGGGTGTCCGCCGAGTACGTGTCGATCAGCCTGACCAATTCCGCCTCGGCGTCCGTCCTGCCCTCGGCGGTGACCGGCACGTGGTGGAAGGGCACGCCGTGCCACCGGGCGATGTCCGCCAGGTCGACGTGGTTGGATACCACCGCGGACACCTCCACCGGCAGGGCGCCGGTGTGAGCCCGGAACAGCAGGTCGTTCAAGCAGTGACCGTACCTGGAGACCATCACGAGCACCCGGTGTGGGACGGAAAGGTCGTGTAGCTGCCACTGCATGCGGAAGCTCTCGGCGACCGGCTCGAACTCCTTACGGATCCGCTCGACATCAGCCGGCCCGGGCTCACCCCGCGCCTGCACCCGCATGAAGAATCGGTTCGCCGCGGTGTCGGCGAACTGCTGACTCTCCGAGATGCTCAGCCGCTGGTCGGCCAGAAACCCGGTGACCTCCCTGACGATCCCGCGCCGGTCGTCGCAGGCAAGCGTCAGGACGTAGTCGGGCTGGACCGGTTCGGGCATGGCGGGACTCCTTGCTTCTGTACTGGCCGGACGGGTGGCGGCGAGTCGGTCGTTCTTCTCGGCGGTGTACCGCAGCATCGTCAGAAGTTGGTGGGCCGTGACCCGGCCCGGCACGACCCGGGTCGACGGTGGCAACGGCAGTTTGCCCCGGTCGGACCAGCCGAGCCGGCCGTCCGGGCCGATCGCCGCCTGGGTGCGGCCGGCGTTGTCCTGGTGCAGGCAGTACGGCACGTCGAGCAGGCCGGCGGCGAACGCGGCCCGCAGTGCCGAACCAACGTCGTCGGAGAGTTGCAGGACGGCGTGTACCAGCGCGGACGCCTCGGCGAGCACCTCGCCATACCCCACCTGGCCGGGGTCCGGCAGCCCACGGTCGCGGCCGGCCGCCGCCGTCCGCGCGGCAGCGCGCAGGGCAGACACGTTCTCGGCCACGGTGGGAAGCCGGTGCGCTTCCACGGTGGTCTTGACGATGAGCCGCTCGGCTCCGCCGAGCACCGCGATCTGCGCGCCTCGGCCGGTGAGGAGCGCTGCGCCGGCCTCGGTGGCGGGGAAGACACCCATGTACGCGTAGAGCACCACGTGCCAGTCCACATCGGCGGGCAGCAGGTCACCGGCGAGGGCGCGCAGTGCGGCCAGCGCCTCGATATCCTGCACCGGATTGGTCTGCTGGGTATAGCTCAGTGAGATGCTCCGTATGCCCTGCTGCACAAAGAAGATGCCTTCGAGCACGCTCATCGCCACCAGCAGGGACGGAGGACAGAGCTGGCCCAGCAGGCAGCCGCCGAAGGTCTCCAGGTGGGCGCGTCGGCCCCGGGCGGCACATTCCTCGTGCAGCTGCCGCGACGCGTCGCGCCACCTGGCGACGGACTCGGCCAGCGGGGTGCGACCGTACGGCAGACAGTAGGACACCGGACCGCCTTCGCTGGCCGACAGACCCGCCTCCACCAGGGTGTGGAAGATCCGCTCCGGTGCGGCCGATCCGTGCCGGACCTGCACGGGTAGCGCACCGGCCGACGCCGCGACCCGCGCGGTGACCGCGGGCCCGTGGGCGACCAGCGGGAAGCCGTTCAAGGGGGCTCCACCGCGTAGGGCGGCCCGGGCCGCCCGCTCGTCGCCCACACGGGTGTAGCTGTCCACCGTGATGGTGGCCACCGCGCTGAGACCGGTGGCCGCAACCGCCCGCAGCCCGGCCGACATGTCCGCCGGATCGCTCATGCCCATGCGGGGCTGCACCACGAGCCGACCTGCCGCGCGCACGTGGGCCGCCAGGTCGCCGGCCGCAGCGGCCGAAGTGGTCACGCCGCCCTCGCGGACTCGCGGTCGCCGGTCTGGACCGACAATGCCTCCACCAGGCCGGGCAGCTCCGTCACGTCCGATCCCTGCGGAAAGACCAGGTCGAAGCCGGCTGCCGCGAGCCGCTCGACGTAGGGCCGGTCGTCCCCCGCGATGCCCAGCTTGCCGCCGATCACCGCCGGGATGTGCCGGATGCGGGCGTCGGCGCGAACCCGGCCGATCAGGCGGGCGCCATCGAGGTGACCGTGACCATTGACCGAGCTGATGACGATCACGCTCGGCCGCAACCGGGCGGCTGTCTCGACCAGCAGGTCGTCCGGCACGCACGCACCGAGGTTGGTCACCTGGTGTCCCGCCTCTTCCAGCAGCAACTGCAGGTAGACGAGATTCCAGGTGTGCGAGTCCGACGACACACTAGACAACAGGACCCGGCAGTGACCGGACGACCGCCGCGGCATCATGCCGCGCTCCGCTCGACCGGGTAACCCTGGCGCTCCCAATACTCCAGTCCACCCATCATCTCCTTGACCAGTAGGCCGTGCGCGGCCAGGTGCGCGCCGGCGCGGACCCCGCCGTTGCAGCCGGGTCCCCAGCCGTAGGTGACGTACACCGCCGCCGGGTCCAGCAGGTCCAGCGTCTCGGGCGTCATGTCCTGGTGCGGAATGTTGCGGGCGCCCGGGACGTGCCCGGCGGCGTACGCCGCGGGTCGCCGGACGTCCAGCACGACCAGGCTGGCGACTCCGGCCTCGAGGTCGTGGTACACGTCGTACGGATCGGTCTCGCACTGCAGCCGGTGTTGGAAGTGATCCCGCGCCGCGGCGTGCCGGGCGGGCGGGACCCCAAGGACGCGGGACGCGTACTGAGGCGACGCGACCGGTGTTGCCTCGTCGATCATGATCTTGCCCCTTCTGCTGGTTGGGTTTCCGCGAACGCCGGGCTCAGGGGGTGGGTGCGTCCTCAATCGCCAGGCGCAGCACGGTGAGGAGGACGTCCACCCCTTGGGCAAGGTGTTCTTCGGAGATGGTCAGCGGGGGCAGAATCTTGATCACCTCACCGTTGCGGCCGCAGGTCTCGACGATGAGGCCTCGGTCGAAGCACATGTTCGAGATCTTGCCGGCGGATACGTCCCGTACGGCGGACAGGTCGAGTCCCCAGATCAGGCCAACCCCGCGCAGTCGCGCACCGGCGTCCATCGCCGGTGAGCAGCCGATCCGGCGGGCGAGCTCACGTCCTTTCGCACGGACGGCGGCGGCGAACGCGCCGTCCGGCCCATCCGCCCAGAACTCGTCGAGCACCGCGGCGGCGGCGACGAACGCGAGTTGGTGACCGCGAAAGGTTCCGTTGTGCTGACCGGGACGCCACACGTCGTACTCTGGCTTGATCAGCACTATCGCCATCGGAAGGCCGTAGCCGCTGATCGACTTCGAGAGGGTGACCAGGTCCGGCACGATGCCGGCGCGCTCGAAGGAGAAGAACCGGCCGGTCCGGCCGCAACCGGCCTGGATGTCGTCGACGATCAGAAGGATCTGGTGCCGGTCGCAGAGTTCTCGCAGCCCGCGGAGAAACTCGGGCGGGGCGAGGTAGACGCCGCCCTCGCCCTGAACCGTCTCGAGCAGCACCGCAGCCGGCTTCGGCGTACCGGCGTTCGGGTCCTCGACCATCCGGCGCAGCAGGTCCAGGGTGTCGTAGCCGCCGAGCGGCGAGTCCGGGTACGGCAGGTGCGTCGTTCCGGTGAGCGTGCCGTGCAACCCCGCGCGGTAGTAGTCCGAGGCGGTGGCCGCGAGCGAGCCGGCGCTGACACCGTGGAAGGCGCCGCTGAACGCGATCACGTTGGTACGACCGGTCACCAGGCGGGCCAGCTTGAGGGCGGCCTCGACCGCGTTGGTACCGGACGGGCTGCAGAACTGCACCCGATAGTCCAGCCCTCGCGGGCGCAGCACGTGGCTTTGGAACGCGTGGAGGAAGTCGAGCTTGGCTGAGGTGGTCAGGTCGAGTCCGTGGGTAAGCCCGTCGCGTTCGAGGTACTCGATCAGCTGTCGCTTGACCGGTTCCGGGTTGTGCCCGTAGTTGAGGCTGCCGGCTCCGGACAGGAAGTCGATGTACGAGACGCCGTCGTGATCCCGAAGGAGGTCGCCCTTCGACGTGGTGAAGACGGTGGGGAAGGACCGGGAGTAACTCCGGACCTGTGACTCGCCGGCCCCCTGGTCATTGGTGAAGCTCATCTGGAAGGCTCCGCTCGTAACGGTCGGATCAGTGGTCGGCCGCCGTGAGTGACCGGACGGCACCGATGTCGTGGCGGTACCGGCAGCCGGGAAATTGCACGTGTCCGGCCGCGCGGTAGGCGGCGTCGCGCGCCTCGTTCAAGGTCTCCCCGCTACCGACGACATGCAGGACCCGGCCACCCGCGGTGACCGGATCACGGTCCGCGCTGAGCGCGAGGTGGCCGTAGAACAGTTGGGCCTGCGGCGAGGCCTCAGCGGCGGCGAGGCCGGTCACCGGTTGCCCGGTGACGAATTCCCCGATCGGCCAGCCGGGCGGCGCGGCCGGGTCGGCCGGATCAAGGCCGCCCTGAGTGAGCGCGACGGAGCATCGGTGCAGCCTGTCGACATCGACCCGGTGCTGGCCGAGCCGCCGGTCCAGGACCGCCCGGCACAGCTCGACGAACGAGGTGGTGATTCCGGGCAGCACGACTTCGGCCTCGGAGTCGCCGAACCGGGCATTGATCTCGATGAGCCGCAGTCCGGCTGGGGTGATCATGGCCCCGAGATACACGAAGCCCGTGAAGTCCAGGCCCTCGGCACTCAGGCCCCGCATCAGCGGGTCGAGCAACTGGTGGCGAATTTCCGCCCGGAGCGTCTCGTCCTCCTCCGGGTGCGGCGCGATCGATCCCATCCCGTCGCAGTTGCCGCCCCGATCGCCATCGAAGGTCCGCTTGTAGTCCAGAGCGGTCGGGAGCAGGACGTAGGAGCTGCCGTCGAGCAGCGCGAACACGGAGATCTCCTGGCCGTACAAGCGCTCTTCCACCACCACCCGGAAGGCATCCCCCAGTTCGTCGGCGAAGCGCCGGACGGCGGCCTCCGCCTCGGCGGTGGTCTCGCAGACGACGGCGCCGTCGCCGTTGAGCGTCAGCCCGTCGGCCTTCACGACGCAGGAGTACGGCTGGGACCGGATGTAGGCCAGCGAGGCGGCCGGGTCGCTGAAGGTACGGAATCTGGCGGTCGGGATGCCGTGTTGGGCGCAGAACCGCTTGCCCGTGGCCTTGCTCGACTCCAGGGCGGCGGCGGCCTGGGTCGGGCCGATCACCGGATAGCCGAAGCAGCGCAGCACGTCGACGTATCCGCGCGAAAGGGCGTCGATGTTCGACACGAAGACGAGGTCCATCGGGTTGGCCCGGAGGAACTCCAGCGCCGTGCGGGGGTTGTCGAGCGTCACCCCGCCCGCCGGGCGGATCCGGTCGTGCTTGATCACGCCGCATCCGGGTCCGTAGTACACGATCACGTCGGGATCGGTTCGGGTGAACAGGTCACAGATGGCGTGTCCGCGCCCGGTGCCGTCCACGACGAGAACACGGGTCTTCCGCCCTGCTGCGGTCATTGGCCGACCTCCGCACTTTCCATTAATGCACCTTTGTGTTCCAGCGCGGCCGGGGCACGGTCCGCCGGAGCGTGCGCGGGCTGCGGCCACAGGTCCGTCCGGTCGAGGTGGGAGATGTCGTACCTGCCGAGCGCGCTCGCGACCAACCGCAGCTCCAGCGCCAGCGCCTCGACCAGCCGGATCAGCCCGTGGTCGGGGTCCTCGTCGACCGCGATCAACGCAGCGCGACCCAGGCCCACCGCCCGGGCCCCCAGCGCCAGGCATTTGGCGGCACGAGCCCCGTCGACGATCCGGCCGGACGCGAGCAGACTCCGTCCCCGGGCGTCGACCTGGCCCAGGCAGTCGGCCAGTGACAGGCCCACGTGCTGGAGGAAGACGGTCGGTGCCCAGCCTGTGCCGCCCTCGGCACCGTCGACGGTCACCGCGTCCGCCCCGGCCGCCCAGCATGTCTCCGCCGCTTCACCGACATCACGCGCCGGCGGCAGCTTCACCCAGACCCGGCAGCGTGGGTAGTTGTTGCGCATCAGGCGTACCTGCTGACCGAGGATTTCACGGGTGAACGTGCCGGGGGTGCCGCTGCGCAGCACCGCGTCGGTCTGTCGGTCGTACAGGTCGGCGATGGTGAAACGGTCGGCCATCGCCGCGGCCTGATCGCGACGGAGCAGAGTCTGCCCGCCCAGGCCGGGCTTCGCCCCCTGCCCGACCTTGAGCTCAAACGCCAGCCGGCCCTGCTCAAGCAGCCTGCTCGCCGTCGGGTCGCTGTAGACGGTGTTCCACACCTCCGCATCGGCGTCCTGAGTGGACTGCTGGACCACCACGCCGCCGCCGCTCTCGCCTGCCTTCAGGTACGCCTCGATCCGGCCCAGGAGCGCACCCCGCTCCTGTTGGCCGAGCCGGCCATACCCGCTGACCGGTACGACGTTCTCCCCGATGACCAGAGGAATACCGAGTTCACCGGCCTGCCGGCTCAGGCTCACGCCCGCTCCGGTGGCGGACACGTCGGTGGAGCCGAACGCGCTGACGTACAACGGATACGGGGCGACCAGCCCGCCTACCACCGTGCTCAGCAGGACATCCTCCGGCCTGGGCTCCTCGCCCAACTCCAGCAGCCGCTCCAGCCGTTGGGGCACGAACACCGGCGGCACCAACCGCAGTTGGTCGATACCGTCGCCGACCGGCGCCGCGCGGTCCTCGCCGAACACCGTGCTGCCGTAGGCTCCCGGGTCGGGGAAGACCGCAGCGGCTCCCCGCCGTGCGCGGTCCCGAGCCTGCGCATCGGCGAATCCGGGCGCCTCCAGCCTGGTCACGGCGAGACCACCCCGGGAATCTTCGGGAAGGCACTCGCCTGCCAGACGGCCGGAAGTCCCGCCACGAACCGGGTGAGCCGCTCCAGGCCGATACCAAAGCCGGCGCTCGGCGGCAGCCCTTCCCGGGCGACGTCGAGGTACCAGCGGTACTTGGCGGGGTTCTCGGCCGTCTCCCGCATCCGCATGACCAGCCGGGCGTAATCGAACTCGCGCTCACCGCCACTCGCCACCTCGCCGTACCCGTCCGGCAGGACGAGGTCGAAGTTGCGTAGCACCCCCGGTTCGGTACGGCTCTCCCGGTCGTAGAAGCCGCGGGAACCCTTCGGGTAGTCCACCACGAAGAACGCCTGCCGGTACTCGCGCGACAGCAGTTCCTCGCCGACCCAGTCGAGCTCACTGCCGCCCTGCTGCTCGTGCCCCAACTGGTGTAGGGAGGTCACCGCGGCGCGGTGCGTCAGCAGCTCGAACGGTCCAGCCACGATCGACCCCAGGGCCGCCGGATCGCGGTCCAGGATTTCGAGGTCGTTACCGTGATGCTCGATGACCGCGGCGACCGCCGCCTGGATCAGCCGCTCGGCCACGTGCATGGCCTCGGTCCGGCTCGCTCCGGCCATCTCAATGTCGATCTGGTGGAACTCCGCCAGATGCCGATGGGTGGTGGCGGTCTCCAGCGGTTCGAGCCGGACGTTCGGCGCGATGTTGAAGATCTTGTCGAAGGCCAGAAGAGAAGCCTGCTTGTACAGGATCCCGCTGGTCATCAGCTTGTAGCGGTGACCGTAGTAGTCGATGTCGACCTGCTTCGCGCCGCGCGCCCCCGGGTCGGTCACCGGCCCGATGGTGGGCGGCATCAGCTCGACGAATCCGTCGGCGGCTAGCAGTTCCCGCACCGCCATGAGGATCCGCTGCTGGATGCGCAGGGTCGCGCGCAGCTGCGGGGAGCGCAGGCGCACCCGTGGGGGCGCGGGCGAGTCACTGGCCAGGACCGAAGTCGTCATCGGCTGCGCTCCGATCGATAGGTGATGGGTTGGTATCCGGCGAGCCGATAGAAGTCCTGGTAGAGCACGTCATAGTCCTTGTTGGACACGAGGATCGTTCCGCCGGCCGCGAAGAGGGAGTCCGTCTCGTCGACGAGGTCCCCGGGCTTGACCTTCCAGGTGATCTCGATGTTGCTGACCAGCGGCGGCCCGTGCAGTTGGTCAACCACCCCGGACCGCTTGGGGATCACCGCGTCGAAGCAGTAGATCTGCTCGTCGGGGTACGGCTCGCTGGCCACGCCGGCCTCCACCTGCAGGGCGAGGTTGACGAGGGCGATGCCGTAGTTGCGCTGCATGGCGGCGAGCCCGGCGAGACCCTTGAACCGGGCACCCACCTCGAGAAAGATGAGTTCGTCTGCCTCGGTGTGAAAGAGCTCCAGGTGGGAGGCGCCGTCGGGCCAGCCGAGAGCGGCCATGGCCTGGGTGGCGAACCCGACCATCCGCGCCACCCGTGGATCGTCGTCGGCGAGGTTGATGTCCGCGTTGACCTGGCCACGGCGGACGTCGAGGGTGTTCACGAGATACTCGGTAACCCCGCCGAACAGCACCCGCCGGTCCTGTGAGACCAGGTTGACGCTGTACATCGTGCCGGTGATCAGCTCCTCGAACTCGTAGTCGGCGTCGATACGCGCATCCGCCGCCCGCAGCTCGGCCAGGGTCGATATCACGTACACGCCGTGGCTGCCGGCCGAGTCGATCGGCTTGAGGATGAAGGGCAGTCCGACATGCGCGATGATGTGGTCGAAGTACCGTGCCAGGTCATCGCTGTCCACCGCCCGGTAGCGCCCGAAGCGCGGCACCCGAACATTCGCGGCGATCAGCCGTTCCTTCATGACGCACTTGTCACGGAACGGCAGGATGTCCGCCGGAAGCGGGCCTCGCAGTCCGAACTCGGCGCGTAGCTCGGCGGCAAAGATCATGCTGAGTTCGTCGAAGCAGTGCAGGGTGACCGGGCCAGGTGCCTCGGCGAGCACCTCACGCAGCGCGGCCCGGGCCGCCTGCGGGTCGACCGCCGAGCTGAGCAACGATCCACCGTCGGGCGCCGCACAGGGCACCACGTGCACCTGGTGGAAGTAGGCGTGCCGTTCGGCGTCCACCGTCGCCCACTCGAGGTCGGAGACGATCAGGACGATCCGGATGCCACGCGGATCGCGGAGCAGGTCGTGGCGGAACGCGCCCATGGCGCGGAAGGAGAGCACGACGGCTGTCTTCATCGGGCCGCCTCCCACCAGCCGGCCGGCTGAAGCGCCTCGGGGCGCCGGTCCGGAAGGTTCCGGCCGATGTACGGCGACCAGGCGAGCACGTTGTTCTGGTTGTCGCCCAAGGGCCGGCCGTTGACCTTGGTGTCCCGACGCGCGCGCAGCGCGGCCTCGTGCAGCTCGACCGGCGTGTTCGCGGTGATCACGAACATGCCGACACTGTCGAGCTGGTCGGCACGCCCGGACAGCGGCGTGCCGGGGGGCTTGGGCAACCGGTGACAGAACGTCCCCGGGGCGAAGTCGATGCTGTCAAACCGGGTCTCGTCGGGCGGCGGCAGCAGAATCATCTCCGCCGCGCTCCGTGGTGAGGCGCTCAGGAAGGACAGATCCGGGTGCCGCCCGCACCCCAGATCGGTGAGCACCTCCTCGAACCGTGTCCCGTACGCCTCGCTGAACAGAACGATCGACGCCGTGCCGGCCAACCGCGGGTTGAAGTCGATCAGCTCGATCGGCCCCTCGTCGGGCACCATCATCTCCATCTGGGTGGCGCCGTGCCGGAAGCCCAGGCTGTGGTGGACCTCGTCCGCCTTGGCGAAGATGTCGGGCAGCCGTGGATGCGGGTACGGGAACTGGAAGCCCATCTCGACGACCGGGTCGTCACGGAGGACGTACCGACCCATCAGTCCAATCGAACGGACCTGCCCGTCGTGGACCACCGACTCGACGGACAGCAACTCGCCGCTCGCCTCCCCCTCCACCACGAAGCTTCCGTTGGCCTCGATGTAGTCGCGCATCAACCCGTTGGCCACGGCCACCCGGCCAGCCGTCGCCGCGGCCTCGCGCAGCTCGGCCACCGACGAGACGACGAAGCAGAGGGCGCTGCCGGTGCCGTTGGCCGGCTTCACCACCGCCCGACCGGGAAAGCGCCAGTCGTCCCAGGTGAGCGCCTCTGCCAGCGAGGCCGACCGGAGGCCGCTGAGACCGTCGTCGTAGAGACGCCGGCGTACGGCCCGCTTGTCCAGCATCCCCCGGACCTCGGACGGGTCGTTGTGTGGCAGGCCGGCGAGTTCGCGAAGCATCGCGTCGTACGGCAGCGTCGGCTCGAAGCCGGCGTACGTGCCGCCGACGTCATGCCGCTCATGCACGTCGCGGATGTGCGCCTCCACGGCCGCGGTGTCCGACCACGGCGGCATGCTGATCAGCTCGTCGACAAAGCCCTCGGGTACGGCGTACGGCCCGGTGGCGCGTAGCGGTTCGCGGTTGAGCACCACGATCCGCATACCGCGCCGCTTGGCCTCCTGCGCGACCAGGAGCATCGGGTTCATCATTTCCAACAGCACGAACGACTGGGTCATGGCGGTCCTACGATCGATTGGGTGGTGGTTACCGGATTGCGAAAGCACTCAGGCCAGCGCCGACACAGGGTCGGCCCGCAACGTGGCCCGGACCTTCCCAGCCGCTGCCTGGGCCCGGGCGAGCGCCATGTCCGGCTCCGGGGCGACCGCGATCACGTGTCCGATCCGATCGGTGTTGCTTTCCGCCGCGACGAGCTCCGCACCCGGGTCGATGTAGAGCCCCACGTCCTGCACCCCGGGCATCGCCCGGGCGGCGGTGACGCCGTCGATCTGCTGCACCACGCCCTCCCCGCTGGGCAGGAAGACGATCGCGGCGGCGCACTCACGGTCTGGATCGAGTTTCGGCGCCTGTCCGAGGTGCATACCGATCAGCGCGGCCAGCAGATCGACGCCGGTCGCCAGGGCTGCGAGGCGGGTGATCCGGTCGCCGGCGGGCCTGCAATTGATCTCGATGAGCTTGGGGCCGTCAGCGGTGACCCGCACCTCCACGTGTGCCGCGCCGAACTCGTACCCGATCGCCGCCAGTGCCCGCCGCACCAGGTCGGCGCAGCTCCGCGCGGTCGATGCGGGCAGGTTCGCGGGAACCACGTGGCCCGCCTCGAGAAACAGCGGCGGCGGTGAGAGCAACTTCCGGGTGATTGCCACGATCTCGGTACGCCCCCCGTAGGTCAGCGTCTCGACACTGAATTCGGGGCCGTCGAGATACTCCTCGACAAGCACCACCGGTGTACGTCGCTGACCACGCTCGTTGGGCCGTACGCACCGCTCGAAGAGCGCCTGCGCGTGATTGCGCGCCTCGCCCTCGGTCAGGCACAGCTTGACCCCGCTGCTCAACACCCCGTCGACCGGCTTGACCACCCAGGGTGGGGGGAACCCGACGGCCGAGGCGGCGGGAAGTGTCAGTCGGTGGTAGGCCGGGATCGGCACGCCGGCTGCCGCACAGCGCTCGCGGGTGCGCGACTTGTCGCGGGCTGCGCGTACCGCGTCCGGGTCAGCACCGGCAAGGCCGAGGAGCGCGGCCGCCTCGGCTGCCACCACCACGTGCCACTCGCTGACGGTGAGCAGGGCTTGGGCGCCGCCGCACCGCGCCACCATCGAGGCGACCGTCCGGGCGTTCTCGGTGTCGCAGGTTATGACCTGGTCGATGAGGGAGTCGTCGAAACCGCCGCCGGCCCGTCGGTAGTAGTCGAGGTCACGGGTGACGAAGGTGACGTGATGCCCCAGGCGTCTGACGGTCTCGATGGCCTCGTAGCCGGTTCCGCTGAGGTTGCTCTCCACGAAGGCGATGCGCAGCTGCTGCAATGCGTGTACTCCTCGTTAGACGTGGACTGTCGGATGCGTTGGGGTCAGTCCGACGCGCCCGGCGTGGTGAGCACGGCGATCTTCCCGGCGAGCAGGTCGCAGGTCTCCAGGGCGGCCGCGGTGTCCACGCCGGTCGCCAACACCTGACCGCTGCGCTCGAAGTTGTCGGTGACCGGCACCCTCCGGTCGCCCTCCTTGACGAACATGTCCAACTCGATGAGCGCGGGGTGGCTGAGAACGTCCTCGGTCCCGGCGATGCCGGTCACGATGCCGGGCTCGGCGTTGATGAACCGGGTCGCGGCGGCGCGCAGCGGTTCTGGCCGGTCGGGCAGCTCCGGCAGCAGGCCGAACGGAGACGCCACGGCGTACTGCTCCAGGTCGATCTCGTAGGCGTCCCGAACCAGGTCCGGAATGCGTTCGCCGGCGATGCGGTCATGCGACTCGATCACCACCGGGCCGCCCGGGGACAGCTTGATCTCGGTGTGCGCGACGCCTTCGCGCAGCCCCATGGCGGTGAGGAAGGAACGGACGTAGGCCACCACCGCGGTCTCGTCGGCGTCGGTGAGCCGGGCCGGCAGAGCGTGCGCGGCCTCGACCACACCGTCCGTGTACTTTTCGGTGATCGCGACGACCGAGTGCCGGCCGCCGAAGGAGAAGGTCTCGACGCTGTACTCGGGTCCGGCGATATATTGCTCGACCAACATCCGGCCCACCGGGAAGAACTGGCCGAGGATGAGGTCGTCGCGGGTCCGCAGCGCGGTGACCGCCTGCCAGGCCGCCAGCACGCCCTCCTCCTGTTCGATGATCTGGACGCCCCGGCTGGCGGTATTGTCGATCGGTTTGAGCACGATCGGAAATCCGTGCCGACGGCCGAAATCGCGCACCTGCTCCGGGGCGTCGACCTGCTCGGCCGCCACCGTCGCCACCGAGCTCTCGGCGAGGTGTGCGCGCATAGCCAACTTGTCCTTGAACCGCGCGGCCACCTCGTACGAGGTGCCGCCGAGTCCCAGCAGGTCGTTGATCCGGCCCACGGTCTCCATGACCTGTTCACCGAGCGAGACGACCGCGGTGAACCCGTAGGAGGCGTGCGCCGCGAGCACGATGGGTCGGATCAGGTTCCAGTCGGTGTAGTCCACCATGAACAACGCGTCCGCGGCTTCCACATGGCCCGGCAGCATCCGGTCGCGGTGCTGCATGAACAGCACCCGCAGGCCGAGCTCTCGGGCCTTGACCAGGGTCTCCACCCGGCCACCGACAATCAGGATCGTCTCCACAGGCTTCCACTTCCGTCGTTGCGGGCAGATCTACGGTTGTCCGGTGGCGAGGTCGCCGCGCCAGATGCGGAAGCGGCGACCTGTCCTGCGGACTACGCGGGCACATGCGCGACAGCCGGCGGCCTGGACGACCGAGTCGGCAGCAGGCGGGCACGGCCCCGTCCGCCGAGACGCGTCGAGGTGGCGACGCGCCTCGGCCAGGCAGCTCGTTGTGTCAGTGCCGGCGGGCATCCTTCCCCCACCCGTGGTCCCTACGGGTGAAGGCGGCAGATTCAAGACAGGCAATTGATAAACGCATTGACATGATCCCCCGTGATCGTCGTCAAAGGCCAAACGTCAGCGACGCTGATCCGATTTGTCGGAATCCATCAGCGAAAGCCGGCTCCGGTGACCGAGGTTACTGGTCCCATTGGCGAGAATCGTCGCCATGATCTAGCATGTTTGCGCACTGCACAATCACGCGACGGGGGAGACGGACGTGAGCTGTGTCAATGTGGCGTGCCCAGCCGGCGATATCTGCGAGGCGGGTCTGGCGTTTCTGCCCAGGGCCGCGAGAGAGGGCCAGGTCGCCGCCGTCGACGCCCCGCGGTGCCTGCTGGCGCTCGGGCTGCTGCAGCCGCTCGCTACCAACCCCGACCAGCTCAGCGTCGTCCCACCGTCCACGGCCGCCGCGGTGGCGCTGCGGCCCCACCAACGGGCGGCGAGCGAGGCGACGGCCCAGATGAACACGCTCAACGAGACGTTTCGGCGGGTCGAGGCCGTGTACAACGCCGCCCATCAGGACCGGGTGCCGGACGTGGTCAGCCTGCACGGGCTGGCCACGATCAACCGGGTGATCGATGCCGCGGTGGCCGGCTGCACCACCGAGCTGATGACCATACAACCCGGTGGGAGCCGGCCGCCCGAAATCTTGGACGCGCTGATGTCGCGCAGCCTGGAGACCATCCGCCGGGGGGTCCGGCAACGGACCATCTACCAACACGCGGTGCGATCACACCGGCCCACCCTCGAATACGCGATGCGCGTGATGGCCGCGGGGGCCGAAATTCGCACCGTGGACAGAGTTATCGATCGCCTCATTATCTGCGACCGCCGGGTTTCCTTCATATCGGCCGATGACAACGCCGAGGAAGCGGCGGCTCTGGAAATACGAAATCCCGGAGTTGTCGGATTTCTCGTGAAGGCGTTCGAACACACCTGGGACCGGGCCATCGCAGTGAACGCGTCCTACGGCTTCCGCCCCGAGGACGTGCTGACCGACATTGAACTCAGCGTCGCCCGCATGATCGTCTCGGGGAGCACCGAGGACAAGATCGCTCGCAACCTGGGCATCGGCCGACGCACCGTCGCGGAGTACGCCAGCAGGCTCGCTCGACACCTTGGAAGCCGGAGTCGGGCGCAGCTCGGCTATCTGATCGCGACGCACGGACTACTGGAGGAGGTCGACGCCGAGCCCGGGTCGGCATCCTTCATGTCCTGATGCTTATGCAAACCTTTGGTGGCTTGTTCAGGTTGGATGCCGAATTGTCACGGGGAAACACTGGCGGGCTCCGGTTCGACCTTCGGTGGACTTACTGACGGCATCGCGCGCACTGAAGGGAACAGCAGGACCGCACCGCTGAGGAGCACAATTATCATGCCGCCAATGATCAGTGCCGGCTCCTGCGCCGATGTGCCCGCGAGCGGTGCGGCTACCGCGGCGCCCAAGGGCATCAGCGCGTACGAGCCTAGGGTGTCGTACGAGCTGACCCGGGACAGGTATTCAGCCGGAATGCGATGCTGGAGAGTGCTCTCCCAGAATACCGTGAACAGGTCGCTGCACACTCCGGTGACGAAGAGGGCCACCGCCACGGTCCAAAACGGATAATTCAACCCCAACAAGATCGGGGCCGGCGCAAATCCGGCCACGCTGTAGGCGGCCACGCGCAATGGGAATCGGGCGCGTACCCGCAACGCCACCGCACTGCCGGCAAACAACCCGACGAACATCGCCACCTGCACCAGCGCCCACTGGGCTGGCCCGTTCGGTGTGCGCACCGCGATCACCGGCCCGAGCACCCGGATACTGCCGGTGAAGATGGCGTTCACGATCGCGAACTGTGCGACGAAGGACCACACCCATGAGCGCGTTCGGAAGGCGTGCCAGCCGTTGACCAGGTCACGCCACGGGCTGAGGCCGTTCCCGCGCCGCACCACAGCGATCCGCCGCAGCCCCAGCAGCGAGATCACGGAGACGAGGCACATCGCCGCGTTCACCGCCACGGCGGTGCCCGCGCCGGCCCACGCGACCACTACGGCGGCGACGGCGCCCCCACTGATCGTGGCGGTGTTCTGGAGGACTCGCAGAACGCCATTGGCGGGTTGCAGAGCCTCCGTCGGCACGATTTCCGGGAGGACGGCGGTCGACGCGGGCATGAAGGCACCTGTTGCGGCCCCGGCCACGACGGACAACAGGATCAACGCCGTCTCGTCGTTACGCCCCATCAGGATCAGGGCGGCGGTGGCGGTATGCGAGACCGCCGCCACCCCGTCCGATACTGCCATCACGACGACTTTGGACATGCGGTCCGCCAGCACCCCGCCGGCGAGCAGCAGAGCCACCTGCGCGGCCGTGCGGACGGCCAGCAGGATCGCCAGCTCGCCACCGTCGCCACCGGGCAGCTGCAGGATGCCGAAGGCCAGACCGATCGGGCCCATCGTGTTGCCGAGCAGCACGGCGGTGCGGGCGATGACCAGCCTGGAGAAGTGCCGGTCGCGCAGCAGTCGCTTCTCGATCGGGGTGATCATGGGCACTCAACTCACCGAACCGTACAGCTCGCCGGACGCCTCGACCCCACGAATGGTCTCCGCGGCCCGATCCACCTCCTCGGCTGTGTCGGCCACCAGGTAGGCCAGGCCAGGGGAGGTGAAGAGGTCCCGTGTGCGGCTGATCGGGCGGCCCGGGTCCAGTGTTCCGCCCATGACGCCGGCCAGTTCCGGCATGGACCGGAGCCGGTCCAGCGCCGGACCGTCCAGCAGCTCACCATCGACGGCAGAGCGCAGTGCCACGATGCCGGCCGATTTTCTTAATCGGTATCGCGGAGGCCGGGCGAGGATCCGCTCGGGCGCCGTGTAGCAGTCGACAGTCAATGTGATGTGATTGTGGCCTACCGCTGCGATCAGTGCTTCCTGATGGATCAGCCCGGTCATCCGGGCCGCCGTCTCGATCAGCAGCGGGCCTCGGTCGGTAAACATCACCTCGGTGTGCGCAGGACCGTGCCGGATACCTAGCGCGTTCAGCACCCGAAGCGTGTACTCGACGATTTGGTCCTGCACCGGGCCGTAGGGCGACAACAGCTTCTGTCGGTCGTAGAGCTGGTGCGGACCGTCGTACGTGGAGTCGAACTGCCAAATTTCGCCGATGTAATGCCGGCCGTCCACGCTGACGGAGTTCACCAGGTACTGCTGGCCGGCCAGGAACTCCTGGCAGAGTACGGCGGTGTTGGTCAGACCGAGCTTGTTGGTACTTCCGATCAGCTCGTCGAACGCCCCGCTCACCTCGGCTGGAGTGGAGCAGATCGCCACTCCGTCCGAGCCCGCGCTGCGCAGCGGCTTCACCACCACCGGCCAGGTGTCCCGCCTGGTCGCCCACTCGACGAGGGGACCGGCTGAGTCAGCCACCGCGTGGTCCGCTGCCGGCACGCCCAGCACGCGCAGCCGGTCCGCCATGGCCGCCTTGTCACGACGGCAGGCGCTCAGGGAGCGGCCGTTCCCGGTGACCGCATACGCCTCGGCGAGCGCGTCAGCCAACTCCACGCCGGTCTCGGTCCCGGGTAGGACCGCGTCCACCCGACGGCCACCGAGCCGCTCCAGCGCCTCGGCAGGCTGCTCCGCCACGAAGTCGTCGAGGTAACGCTCGGGCCGATGGGACGCCATCATCGTCGGATTGATGCCGTGGCCAGACATTACCGAGATGGCGTCCCAGCCCTCTTGAGCGAACAGCGGCGCCAGGTGCGCGCCGCTGCCCACCGGGTCGACGATGAGCGCGATGGGCCGGCTCATACGCCACCCGCCCTGGTGAGGACACGGGCGCTGCCCGCCGCGTTGGCCCGCCGGACCACGTCGGTCCGCAGCCCGTCGTCGTTATGCCAACGGTCAGCCTGGTTCGGCGGGCCGGCGGTCATCGCGTGTTCACGCACCCGGGACGGCACCACGTGCACGAGCGCGTGGTGCCGTCCCAGCTCCGCAAACGTCGCGACAGTGTCGCCAACCGTCCACGTCGTCAACGCCACAACTCCTCCTGTTGGAGATGACCCTCGAAGAACTTCGCTTGACGATGGCTCCCAAGGGGACCTGTTAGGGCCTTTTCCATAAGGGCTGGCCGACCTGCGGCGGGCCCGGACGACGACCGGCGGCGTTGCGGTTTCGTCCGGATACGACACCGGTATCCGGAAGAAACCGCGCCTTGCCGGATCGCCGCCCGGACTCCGCCTCGGCTCGACCGCCCTTATGGAACAGGCCCTAGAGGAAGACCTGGGGCAGCACCGAGTCCCGGTCACCGGGTGCCAGCCGGTCCCGCAGGTCTGCCTTCAGATACTCCTCGTGGCTGAGGTCCGCGCCACCACGTGCCGAAACCTGGTCTCTCAGGTACTGCGACCAGCTGAAGACCGAAAGGTCTAGGTGCTGGGGCACCGGCCGCCGGCTGTGCCGGTGGCACGCCACGAACCACCGGTGGTTGAAGGTGTGCGGCCACTCCATCGCCTGCAGCCGCAGTCCATGGTCGACAGCTATCCGCTCCAGAGTGGCCGGCGTGTACCGCTGCACCTCGGGATAGGTCCAGGAGTCCTTGACCTCGTCTGCCTCGCTGGGCAGGAACGCGCCGACGAAGAGTCCGTCCTCGCTCAGTGTCTCGGCCACCGCCCCGAAACATTGAGCGACCTGTGCCGGTGCGGCGTGCATAAAGATGCCGCTGGCCAGCACGAAGTCGAAGTCGACGCCGAAGTGCTTGGCCGAGAAGTCGGAGTTCGTACTGAACCTAGGCTTCTTCAGCGCGACCAGGCCGTCGCTGACCTCGTACGCAACCCCGTCCTCAAGGATCTGCCGCTCCGGCTCGATGCCGTGGTACCGGCCCTCGTTGAGATATACCAGTGAGAGCCGTCCGCCGCGTAACGAGCCACAGCCGATATCCAGAAGCAAGTGATGTTCGCGCATCCCTAGCAGGACGAGGATGGCGAATTGCAGAGCGCCGATCCGGTCGTAGTAACCAGCCGGGCCGACCCAGCCGCGATGCTTCGCACTCCCGGCGTCCGCATGTGGAAAAGGCCCGGTCATGTTCAGTACACGACCCGGTCCTCGGCGGAGACCCGCAGGTGACGGGTCTTTCGTAGGTCTCGCACTACGAACGCGCGCTTGAGCCAGCGGTCGGTGCCGTCGTAGTGGCCGGGAATCCTGCGGCGGCCGTGTACGGACTTGAAGTTGTCGATGAACAACACGTCGCCCGGCTGGAGCACGACCTCCCGCAGCGAGTTGTTGATCGACTCTTTGAGCGCGTCGAACGCCGCGCACGCCTCGGGGTCGTCCCGGAAATCGTCGATGTAGTAGGGGTGCACCCGCAGATACGGCTTGCTGGGGCCGCCGAACAGTGCCGGCACCCGCTCCGGGTCGGTGTACATGTTCCGGACGCGCTCGTGGCTGGTCGTGATGAGGCTGGCGACCAGGCCGGTCGTGTCCGGCGGGAGTTCCCGGTCGGCGCGGTTGCCCTCGTCGGGCTGGAACGGGTAGGCCGGCCTGGCCAGCACTTCCCGCGTGGCGTCGTCCAACTTGAGGTCGTCCACGGAGGTGTACGTAGTGGCCACGTGGTCCTGGTTGCGGAGGCACATCAGCGCTACGTAGTCCATCCGCTCCGGATGGAACGCGTCTTCGGTGTGCCACTCCAGAGGGTCGGTGCTGGTGCCGAGCTGGCCTCCGTCGCTGCCCCGTATCGGCAGCACGTCGTGGATGAGCCGACCGCCCTGCTCAGTGGCCCAGGCAACCGCCTCGCCGATGACGTGGCAGCAGAGCATCAGATAGAAGTTTTCCCGGCGGCCATCCCGGTTGATCTCCGAGTCCATCCAGTGGCCCGGGGTCTTTCCGATGGCCGCGTCGTCCACCGGGTAGCCGGAGACCAAGCAGACCGGCTCCCGCTCCAGGAGCTTGAAGGTGAGCAAATCGCGCCGCATCCGCTCGGGAAGCGCCTGGGCGTGCAGGGCCACATCGCGCACGAATCCTGGGTCGTCCGCCGATGGATAGATGGCGGTTAGCCTGTCGAGCTGGCTGTTTACATCAGCGATCTCGTCTGCGGTGAGGTTGATCGTGAGCACCTTTCCTCCTTTTCTGAGTTAACTCGGGGTAGGGGTTGGGGCACGCCGGCTTCGTGCATGGTGAGGAACCGGAGCGGTGCCAGGCGGATTCGGGCACCGGATCCGCCCGGCTCGGCGCGGCAGTGTTACCGCCCGAGGTGCCCTGGGTGTCCCCGCCGCATGTCGAGCCGTCCGTAATCAAGACACCGGTGGCGGAAAGCGCGCTCACGCCGACCAGGAACAGCCACGGCGCCTCGGTCAACAGCAGCGTGAACAGAGCGACCATCATCGTGGTCGGCGCGGCCAGGAATTGAGCGAGCGGTCACGATGAATCGACCTCCCTGTGGTCGGTCCAGGACCCAACGAGACTCGCGCACGGTCAAGGGGGCCCAAAATGATTCGTTCCTGATGGAATCATCGACGGATGTTGGTACTGAAGTTCTCGGCACAGGACGTCGCCCGGACCAGGCTGGCCATCTCGCCGCTCTGGGAAGTGGTCACGAGTGTCCAGACCCTCAAGGAACCTCGCCGGCACGCGCCGCACCTGCGCTGGGTGGAGCGGTCCCAACAGCAGCTGCGCCAGCAGCGGGTCTCGATGGAACTGTTGTCCGCCCTGGTCCCGGTGCCCAGCTACTACATCCCCGACTTCCTGACTCCGGTGCCCGCCACAGCCGCACCGACCATCGAGGACGAGCTGGCCGTACTGGTCGCGACCACTCCGGAGGAGGTGCGCGCTGACCTGCATCGGATGAAGCGCCCGCTGGCGCCGGAACTGGGCGCGATGTACAGCGATCCGGTGGGCGGCCTGAACCAGCTGGCCACCGAGATCCGCAGTTACTGGGAGCGGGTGCTGGCCGCCTACTGGCCACGCATGCAGCGGCTGCTGGACGGCGAGATCCTGTACCGGGCGCGCACGATGGTGCAGGACGGCGCCGCCGGACTATTCGCTGACCTGCACCCGCAGATCAGCTGGCGGGACGACACGCTGACGGTGGCACATCCATGGTACGAGGCGACCCGTCAGCTAACCAATGGCCGCGGGCTGGTGCTGGTGCCCAGTGTCTTCGCCTGGCCGGGCGTATTCTCCCAGACCAACCCGCCGGGGCAGCCCGGCCTCGTGTATCCGGCGCGTGGGGTCGGCGCGGTCTGGCAGGTCGGTCTGGGGCCGGTGCCGAAAGGGCTGGCGCGGGTCCTCGGGAACTCTCGGGCGCTACTTCTGTCCGAACTGGGGATGCCGGCCTCCACCACGGAGTTGGCCTCCCACCTGAAGATGTCCGCCGCCAACGTCTCGCATCACCTGACCACCTTGCGGGAGGCCGGGCTCGTGAGGGCGTTCCGCACCGGGCACAGCGTGCTCTACGTGCGGACCGCCGTCGCCGACGAACTGCTGACTACCAGCCTCGAGGAATAGGGGAACGGGCCCACGCCACCACGCCACCCCGACATCCTCGCCGCCCAGCAGCCGGGGGCTCTGGCCGCGATCATCAGCGCGACCGCGCGAAGAGTCCTATGCCCGACGGGGACACGACCGTGGCCGGCCCGGTCTTCGGCGGGACCGGGCCGGCCTCGGCCCTGGGTACGACCCGCGCCGGTCCGGTCAGATGAGTCGACCGGATCGGCGCGGGCGTCCCGGTCAGGGGTAGTTCGTCAGGTACACCGTCTGGTTGGCCGCGTTCGCGGTGCCACCGGCGTTGTTGATCACCCGGTTGATGGTGCCGACGCCGCCGAGCGAGACGGTGACCATGTTGGTGAAGCGCACGTTCGGGTTGACCGGCACCTCGAACGAGTGCTCCTCGACCACGGCGGGGTTGACGTTGAAGTAGCTGTAGCTGCCCAGCCCGAACGCCTGGTGGCTGGTCACCGAGTCGGCCACCTTGTAGGCGGCGTAGCCCCGGGTGGACCCGTTCATCCAGGCCGCCTGGTTCGGCACGTCGTACGGCAGTTCGTTCTGGTAGAAGTACGTCCGCCCACCGTTGCCGTTCCAGATGGTCTGGTACTTCTGGTAGTGCTCGACGAAGAGGCCGTACATGGTGACGTCGTCGCCGTTGACGGTGAGCCCGGTGTCAGCGGTGTTCAGCGTCCACCCGGTGGGCACGCCCTGGGCGGCGTGGTCGGCCCGCCACAGCCACATGTGGTCACCGATCACGTTGTCGCTGTTGACGGTCAGCGTGTTGGTGGCCTTGCCGACGAGCGGACCGCCGATGCGGAAGAACACGTCGTGCAGCGAGGTCGGGTTGCTGGCGTGGCTCGCGGACGAGCCGGACCGGCCGACCTCCATGAGCACCGGCGAGTTGGTGGTGCCCGCCTCGAACATGATGCCGGCGACCTTCACGCCGTCCACGTCGGCGACCCGCATCCCGACGCTGCCGTTGTCGGCCTGGATGGTGGCCAGGCCGAGGCCGAGGATGACCGTGTCGGCCCGGTTGACCTGGATCGGCTCGGTGACGTGGTGTACGCCCGGGGTGAAGAGCAGGTGCTTGCCCTGGGCGAGGGCGGCGTTGATGGTGGCCGCGCTGGTGCCGGGCTGGACGACGAAGAACTGCGACAGCGAGATCGACGAGCCGGCCGGGGTCTTGTTGTACCAGCTCGTGCCGGTGGAGTTGGTGCGCAGCGCGGGCACGAAGACCCGGTACTCGCCGCTGCCCGTCACGTAGAGGAACGGCTTCTCGCGGACCTGGGGGGTCTGCGCGATGACGGTGTGCGACGGGTTGGGGAAGCTCGGCGGCGGAGCGCCGTTGACGCCCTGGAAGACCATGTTCCACACCGAGCCGGTCCAGCCGTTGCCGAACTCGCTGTTGCGCGAGTACCACTGCTGCTGCGAGCCGGAGACGACCAGGCCGTCGATGCGGGTGTCGGCCAGCAGGCCGCCGCTGGACCAGCCGTCACCGCCGTTCCAGAGCTGGATCTGGTTCTGCGCGCCGCGCAGGTGCATCCGTCGGTACGGCGCGGCCTGCGACACCGCCCACCGCTCCACGCTCACGCCGGACGGCAGGGTCACTGAGAGGTTCTCCGCGGACCGCCAGAAGTTCTGGGTGGCGTTGCCGCCGAACCAGGTCGCCTCGGCCCGGACGTGGCCGTTCAGGTTGACGTCGTCGGGGCTCATGCCGAGGCCGGCTACCTGGGTGAAGAAGCCGAGGTTGACGTCGGCGGTGTAGGTGCCCGGCTTGAACAGCACGGCGTAACGCTGCGCGCCGAACTGGTTGGTCTCCTGCTGCGTGAAGATGGTGTTCAGTCGACTCTGGATCGTCGAGGTCGGGGTGCTCGGGTCGAAGACGTACGTGTTCGCGCCGAGGTTGGGGTTGTACGGGTCGGTCGTGCCGACCGGAGGTTCGCTGGTGCCGCCGCCGGTCGTGTTGACCGCCACCTCCCACAGCGAGTAGCCGTAGGCGGTGCCCCGGGCGGTGCCGTACACGCGCAGGTAGCGTCCGGTACCGGTGACGGTGAGGCTCTGCGTGCCACCGGTGGCCGTGGTGGTGGAGTAGATCGTGGTCCAGGTGGAACCGTCGGCCGAGGTCTGGAGCTGGAAGGCCCGGGCGTACGCGGCCTCCCAGGTCAACGTGACCCGGCAGATGGTGCGGGTGCTGCCCAGGTCGACGCGCAGCCACTGCGGGTCGCTGGCGGCGCTGGCCCAGCGGGTGCCGGTGTTGCCGTCGACGGCGGCAGAGGCGGGGGTGCCGGCGTTCTCGGTGGACGAGGCGGTCACCGGGCTGCCCTGCGCCACGTTGGCGCTCCCGCAGGTGGACGTGTCGCCGCCGGTCTCGCCGTAGACCTGGAACTCCCACAGGGAGTAGCCGTAGGCGGTGCCCCGGGCGGTGCCGTACATCCGCACGTACCGGCCGGCGCCGGTCACGGTGAGGTTCTGCGTGCCGCCCGCGCCGGTGGTGGTCGAGTAGATCGTCGTCCAGGTGGCGGCGTCGTCGGAGGTCTGGATCTGGAAGGCGCGGCCGTAGGCGCCCTCCCAGAGCAGGTTCACCTGGCTGATGGTGGCCCGCGCGCCGAGGTCGACCTGGAGCCACTGCGGGTCGCTGAAGGCGCTGGCCCAGCGGGTTCCGGTGTTGCCGTCGACCGCGGCCGAGGCGGGGGTGCCGGCGTTCTCGGTGGACGAGGCGGTGGCCGGTCGGCCCTGCGAGAGCAGGGCCGGGGCGGCCTGCGCGGGTGCCGTGGCCACCGCCGGGGTCAGGGCTGCCACCAGGGCCACCGCGACTCCGGTGAGGAGGTGCCGAACGGTCCGCCGCCGGGGACGCGGGCGTACGGATGTAGCACGAGATGTCATGACATCGCCTGTCGATAGGGCGTTACGGACGCCGTGCGGGTGGGGTCGGTCTTCGCCCGTGGTGCCGTGGGTGGTGCCGCCGATGCGACGCCGCGGGGAGAGGAGAGCGCTCTCGTAGGAGTGTTGCGGCGAGATTGCGGCGGCGTCAAGACATCGATCTATAACTTCGTTATTTATCCCGAGGATCAGATTTTGTGTAATTCCACCCCGGCCCCACCCGTCTCCCGCCGTCCCCCGCCCCGCGCTGACTCCCAGTGATCAAGAGGTTCGCGTCAGAAACCGTGCCCGGCATGACGCGAACCTCTTGATCACCGCGCAAAAAAGGGGGGGTCAGGAGGGAGGGACGCCGCCGGCGGTGAGGAATCGGGCTATCGGGAGGGTCGCCGCGCCGAGGGCCACCGCGTCGACGCCCAGGCGGCACAGCTCGATCGACGCCTGCTCGTACGGCTGACGCAGCGCCTGCCGGCCGGCGGCCTCGCGGACGGCCGGCAGCAGGTCGCCCAGCGCCATCGCCGCCCACCCGCCGAGCACCACCCGCTCCGGGTTGAAGAGGTTGATCAGGTTGGCCACTCCCGCGCCGAGGTAGCCGGCCGTGTCGTCCAGCACCCGTCGGGCGGTGGCCGAGCTGTCGGCGGCGGCGACCAGAGCGGCGAGCTGGGACTCCTCGTCCTCGCCGGGAACGACGCGTCCCCGACGCGCCTCCCGGTAACGGTCGATGATCGCCTCCGCGCCCACGTACGCCTCGAGGCAGCCGCGTGCGCCGCACCGGCACGTGCGGCCGCCGTACACCAGGGTGGTGTGGCCCCACTCCCCCGCGCTGCTGGACGCGCCCCGATAGGTGGCGCCGTTGGTCACCACGGCGGCGCCCACCCCCGACCCGACCAGCGCGAAGACGGCGTGCCGGGCCCCGCGCCCGGCACCGAACCACATCTCGGCCTGCCCGAGGGTCTTCGCGCCGTTGTCGATGTGCAGCGGCAGGTCGGTGCCGACGCGGATGAGGCGTTCCAGCGGCACCCGGTCCCAGCCGAGGGCCTGGGCGTGCACGACCGCCTCGTCGCCCTGCTCGACCACGCCGGAGACGCCGATGCCGACGCCGAGCACGTCGGCGGTGGCCACGCCGGCCTGGCCGGTCACCATCTCGATGCCGGCCAGCACGTGCCCGGCCACCAGGTCCGGCTCGGTACGCGCCGGGTCGAGCGGGTACTCGACGCTGGCGAGCAGCGTCATCGCGAAGTCGAACAGCTCGACCCGGACCCGGGTCTCGCCGACGTCCACGCCGATCACGAAGGCGTACCGGGAGGCGACCCGCAGCAGCATGCTGGGTCGGCCGCCGTCGGACTCCGCGGCCCCGGCCTCGACCACAATGCCCTCGTCGATCAGGTCGGTCACCACGTTGCTCACCGCCGGCTGGCTCAGCCCGGTGCTGCGCACCAGGTCCTGCCGGGTCAGCGGGGCATCGAGGAAGAGCTTCGTCAGCAGGGCGGACCGGTTGCGCAGCCGGACGCTCCGGTTGGTGGCACGCGCCAGCTCCACTCGTCACCTCGTTCCCGTCGGCCGTAGGTGGCGACTGTAACCGCACCGTGCTTGACGACCCACCGGCCAACCACTTTAATGACGACATTCATTAAGCCGTGATGTAACTCCCGGGAAACGCCGAAGGACCTCCGACGGCGCGTCCGGAGAAACCCCGTCCGCAGCCGACCGCCGTCGCCTCACCCCTATCGACGACGACGACCGGCGGACCCCCACCACGTACCGGAAGGGCTGACCGTGTCGAGACGACACCTCGGGATATTCGCTGCCGCCGTACTGGCTGCCGCATCGCTGACCGCCTGCGGCGGCTCCGGCGACGACTCCGCCTCCTCGCCCAAGACCCTCACCTACTGGGCCAGCAACCAGGGCGCCAGCCTGGAGGCCGACAAGACCACCCTCCAGCCCGAGCTGGACAAGTTCGAGAAGCAGACCGGCATCAAGGTCAACGTCGAGGTGGTCCCCTGGTCGGACCTGCTCAACCGGCTGCTCGCCGCCGCCACCTCGGGCAAGGGCCCGGACGTGGTGAACATCGGCAACACCTGGTCGGCGTCGCTGCAGGCCACCGGCGCGCTCGTCGAGTTCGACGACGCCACCCTGCAGGCCGTGGGCGGCAAGGACCGGATCGTGCCCGCCGCGCTCGCCGCCGCCGGCGCGCCCGGCAAGCCGCCGGCCGCCGTGCCGCTCTACTCCATGGCGTACAGCCTGTACTACAACAAGAAGATGTTCGCCGACGCGGGCATCACCGCCCCGCCGACGACCTGGGAGCAGGTCGTCGAGTACGGCAAGAAGCTCAGCACCGGTGGCAAGTGGGGCCTCGCGATCGAGGGCGCCAACCCGTCGGAGAACGCCCACCACGCGTTCACCTTCAGCCAGCAGTACGGCGGCGAGTGGTTCGACTCGGCCGGCAAGCCGACCTTCGACACCCCGCAGAACGTCTCGGCCATCAAGCGCTACATCGACTTCATGGCCGCCGACAAGATCACCAACCCGAGCAACGCCGAGTACGCGCAGAACCAGTCGGTCTCGGACTTCGCCAACGGCAAGGCCGCCATGTTGCTGTGGCAGTCCGCCGGCTCGAACCTGAAGACGCAGAACATGGCCGCCGACGCGTACGGCGTGGCCCCGGTGCCGTTCCTGGCCAACCCGCCGGCCGGCGGCAAGAAGGTCAACAGCATGGTGGCCGGCATCAACATGGCCGTCTTCAAGCACACCAAGAACAAGGACGGCGCGCTGAGCTTCGTCAAGTTCATGACCAGCGACGAGGAGCAGACGATCCTCAACAAGACGTACGGCTCGCTGCCGGCCGTGAAGACCGCCGGCGCCGACCCGGCGTTCAGTGCCCCGGAGCAGAAGAGCATCCAGGAGACCCTGGTCACCACCGCGGCCCCGCTGCCGCAGGTGCCCGAGGAGAGCACCTTCGAGACCCTGGTCGGCACCGCGATGAAGGAGTTGTTCGCCGACGCGGCGAGCGGCAAGCCGGTCACCGAGGCATCGGTGAAGGCGAAGCTGACCGACGCGCAGCAGAAGATGCGCTGACCCACGCAGCGCCGGTGGCCGTGGTCGGGCTCGTCGCCTGACCACGGCCACCGCCTCCGAGAGGACCCCGATGGCAACCAGCACCACCGCGCCGGACGCCGACCGGCGCGCACCCCGGGCCGGGTCACCCGCCCGGGGGGCCGCCCGCCGGCCGCGCGGCCCCCGCCGTTCCCCCCTGCCGTACCTGCTGCTCGCGCCGGCCATCGTGCTGGAACTCGCCATCCACGTGATCCCGATGGTGGTCGGGGTCTGGATGAGCATGCTGGAGCTGACCCAGTTCCACATCCGCGACTGGTCCACCGCACCCTTCGTCGGCCTGGAGAACTACCGGGCCACCCTCGACTTCAACAGCGCCGCCGGCAAGGAACTGCTGCACTCGTTCTGGATCACGCTGGCCTACAGCGTGCTCTCGGTCGGGTTCGCCTGGCTGCTCGGCATCGCGGCGGCCGTCGTGCTGCAGAAGCCGTTCCGCGGACGGGCCATCCTGCGGGCACTGTTCCTCACCCCGTACGCGCTGCCGGTCTACGCCGCCGTGATCACCTGGAGCTTCCTGCTCCAGCGCGACACCGGCCTGGTCAACCACGTGCTCGTCGACCAACTCGGCCTGCTGAACGAACGACCGTTCTGGCTGATCGGCGACAACAGCTTCTGGTCGCTGCTGGTGGTGTCGGTGTGGCGCAACTGGCCGTTCGCGTTCCTCTGCCTGATGGCCGGCCTTCAGAACGTGCCCGGCGAGCTGTACGAGGCCGCCGCGATCGACGGCGCGGGGTTCTGGCGTCGGCTGCGCTCGGTCACCCTGCCCATGCTGCGGCCGGTGAACCTGGTGCTGCTGCTGGTGCTGTTCCTCTGGACGTTCAACGACTTCAACACGCCGTTCGTGCTCTTCGGCGGCTCCGCGCCCGCGCAGGCCGACCTGATCTCCATCCACATCTACCGCAGCTCCTTCAAGACCTGGGACTTCGGGTCGGGCTCGGCGATGTCGGTGGCGCTGCTGCTGTTCCTGCTGGTCGTCTCGGCCGCGTACCTGCTGATCACCAACCGCCGGAGGGACGACCATGCGTGAGACCGCCGGTGAGCGCTGGGGCCGGCGCATCGTGCTGACCCTGCTCACCCTCTTCGTCGTCATCCCGCTCTACGTGATGGTGACCTCCGCGGCGAAGCCGCTGCGGGACGTGCAGAACGGGTTCACCTGGTGGCCCAGCCGGCCCACCCTGCAACCGTTCGTCGACATGTGGAGCACCGTGCCGCTGGCGCGCTACCTGGTGAACAGCCTCGTGGTGTCGAGTCTCGCGGCGGTCTGCTCGGTCGCGATCGCCATCTTCGCCGCGTTCGCGGTCAGCCGGTACCGGTTCCGTGGCCGGGGCGTCTTCACGGTGACGGTGCTGTCCACGCAGATGTTCCCCGGCATCCTGTTCCTGCTGCCGCTGTTCCTCATCTACGTCAACCTGGGCAACGCCACCGGCATCGAGCTGTACGCCAGCCGGACCGGCCTGGTCATCACGTACCTGACCTTCTCGCTGCCGTTCTCGATCTGGATGCTGGTCGGCTACTTCGACTCGATCCCGCGCGGGCTGGACGAGGCGGCGCAGGTCGACGGGGCCGGGCCGTTGCGCACCCTGTTCCAGGTCATCCTGCCGGCCGCCGTGCCCGGCGTGGTCGCGGTGACCGTGTACGCGTTCATGACCGCGTGGGGTGAGGTGCTGTTCGCCTCGGTGATGACCGACGAGGGCAGCCGCACCCTGGCCGTCGGCCTCCAGGGCTACTCGACCCAGTTCAACGTCTACTGGAACCAGATCATGGCCGCGTCGCTGGTGGTCAGCATCCCCGTCGTCGCCGGGTTCCTGGCCCTGCAGCGGTACTTCGTCGCCGGCCTCACCGCCGGCGCCGTCAAGTGATCCACCCGAACCCAGAGGAGAGCCTTCCCGTGCCCGACCTGTCCAAGCTGCCACCCGACTTCCTCTGGGGTGTCGCCACGGCGGCGTACCAGATCGAGGGGGCCGTCGACGTCGACGGCCGGGCGCCGTCCATCTGGGACACCTTCTCGGCCGCTCCCGGCAACGTCGACAACGGCGACACCGGGGCGGTGGCCTGCGACCACTACCACCGGTGGTCAGAGGACCTGGCGCTGCTGCCCCGCCTCGGCGTGGACGCGTACCGGTTCTCGGTGGCGTGGCCGCGGGTGATGCCCGCGGGTGTGGGCCGGGTCAACCCCGCCGGGCTGGACTTCTACGACCGGCTCGTCGACACGCTGCTCGCCGACGGGATCCGGCCGTTCGTCACGCTCTACCACTGGGATCTGCCGCAGACCCTGCAGGACGCCGGCGGCTGGCCGGAGCGCACCACGGCCGAGGCGTTCGCCGACTACGCGGCGGTCGTGGCCGGTCGCCTCGGTGACCGGGTGGCCGACTGGTGCACGGTCAACGAGCCGCTCTGCGTGTGCTGGATCGGGCACCTGGAGGGGAACATGGCCCCCGGCGAGCGGGACCTGACCCGCGCGGTGCGTGCCTCGCACCACGTGCTGCTCGGACACGGTCTCGCCACGCAGGCGATCCGGGCGAACGCGGCCCGGCCCGCCTCGGTGGGCCTGGTCGTCAACCTCAGCCCGATCGAGCCGGCGACCGACCGGCCCGAGGACGTGGCGGCGGCGCGGCGGGCCGACGGGCACGTCAACCGCTGGTGGCTGGACCCGATCCACGGGCGGGGCTACCCCGCCGACATGGTCGAGACGTACGGGGTCGAGCCGCCGGTACGCGGTGACGACCTCGCGGTGATCGCGACGCCCACCGACTTCCTCGGGGTGAACTACTACTTCCGGCAGTTGGTGGTCGACGACCCGACCGGCCCGGCGCCGTACGCGAAGCAGGTGCCGGTCCCCGGCTCGGTGGAGACCGCGATGGGCTGGGAGATGTACCCGGCGGGCCTGGAGCGGCTGCTCGTCGACGTGCACGAGCGGTACGGACCGGCCCGGATCATCGTCACCGAGAGCGGCTCGGCCTGGCACGACGAGATCACCCCCGAGGGCACGGTCGAGGACAAGGAGCGCACCGACCACCTGGAGCAGCACCTGGCGGCGTGCGCGTCGGCGGTGGCCCGGGGCGTGCCGCTGGACGGCTACTTCGTGTGGTCGCTGCTGGACAACTTCGAGTGGGCGTACGGCTACGACAAGCGCTTCGGGCTGGTGCACGTCGACTACACCACCCAGCGGCGGACGATGAAGGCGAGCGGTCTGCGCTACGCGGAGCTGATCCGCGCGCATCGGAATCTTGCCCGGGCCACCCCGGTGGCCTGAGACGGGGGCGGGCGGACGGCCGCCCGGGTGGCGCTGCGGCGCGTACCCGGGCGGCCGTCGCCGTTTGCGGGGCGGACGCCTCACGGCGAAGCGCTCTTCGCGTTATTCGCCCGCATTTGTCCCCGGCATGGCTAATCTGGGGCGGTGTCCGCAGCAGCAGAGAGACAGACGGTCGTCGACGCGCAGCACGCTTCCCGGGTGGG
Organism: Micromonospora sp. CA-246542; assembly: GCF_050942905.1. NCBI lineage: Bacteria > Bacillati > Actinomycetota > Actinomycetes > Micromonosporales > Micromonosporaceae > Micromonospora > Micromonospora sp. CA-246542. The sequence goes on from NZ_CP192040.1 coordinate 3,825,456, forward strand.
GTTCGACGTCAACGGTGCCCCACGCGAGGTGACGCTGGACAATCGCACCACCCTGCTCGACACGCTGCGCGAGCATCTCGGCCTCACCGGGGCCAAGAAGGGCTGCGACCACGGCCAGTGCGGCTCCTGCACGGTGCTGCTCGACGGTCGCCGGGTGAAGAGTTGCCTGCTCCTCGCGGTCACCCTGGACGGCCGCTCGGTGGTCACCGTGGAGGGGTTGGCCGACGGGGAGGAACTGTCGCCCTTGCAGGCGGCCTTCATCGCGCACGACGCCTTCCAGTGCGGCTACTGCACCCCCGGGCAGCTCTGCTCGGCGCGCGGGATGCTCGACGAGGTCGAACGGGGCTGGCCCAGCGCGGTCACCGAGGACATCACCGCCGCTCCCGACCTCACCGACGTCGAGATCCGCGAGCGGATGGCCGGCAACCTGTGCCGCTGCGCCGCGTACCCGCACATCGTGGCGGCCGTCCGCGAGACGGCGGCGGCGCGATGAGGCCGTTCCGCTACCACCGGCCCACCGACGTGGCCGACGCCGTCGCCGTGCTGGCCGCCGAGCCGCAGGCGGCGTACCTCGCCGGCGGCACCAACCTGGTGGACCTCATGAAACTCGGCGTGCAGCGCCCCGACGTGCTGGTGGACGTGAACCGGCTGCCCCTGGACACCGTCGAGGAGCTGCCCGACGGCGGCTTGCGGATCGGCGCGACGGTGCGCAACAGCGACCTGGCCGCGCACCCGTCGGTCCGCCGCGACTACCCGGTGCTGACCCGCGCCCTGCTCGCCGCCGCCTCCGGGCAACTGCGCAACATGGCCACCACGGGCGGCAACCTGTTGCAGCGCACCCGTTGCCCGTACTTCCAGGACACCGGCAAGGCGTGCAACAAGCGCGACCCGGGCAGCGGATGCGCCGCCCTGCACGGCGAGAACCGCGACCTCGCGGTGCTGGACTGGTCCGAGCAGTGCGTGGCCACCCACCCGTCGGACCTGGCCGTCGCCCTCGCCGCGCTGGACGCCGTGGTGGAGGTGCACGACACCGACGGTGTCCGGGACGTCCCCATGGTCGACCTGCACCGCTCGCCCGGCGCCCATCCGGAACGGGAGACCACCCTGGCCCGGGGCACGCTGATCACGGCCGTACGGCTGCCGGCGCTGCCGGCCGCGCGCCGCTCGACGTACCTCAAGGCGCGCGACCGGGCGTCGTTCGCCTTCGCGGCCGGCTCGGTGGCCGCGGTGCTGGACCTCGACGGCGGCGTCGTCCGCGACGTGCGGCTGGCCTACGGGGCGTTGGCCCACCGGCCGTGGCGCGCGTACCGGGCCGAGCAGGAGCTGCGCGGCCAGCCGTTCAGCCCGGAGCTGGCGGCGCGGGCCGCCGACGCGGAGCTGGCCGAGGCCCGCCCGCTGAGCGACAACGGCTTCAAGCTGCCCCTGACCCGGTCCATCACCGTACGGGTGCTCAGCGAACTGGCGGCGTCGTGAGCACCGGGGCGATCGGTCAGGCGTACCCCCGGCTGGAGGGCCGGGAGAAGGTCACCGGCGCGGCGCGGTACGCGGTGGAGTACCCGGTCGACGGCGTCACCTACGGCTGGGTGGTGCCCGCGACCGTGGTGCGCGGTCGGATCACCCGGATCGACACCACCGAGGCGCTTGCCTCGCCCGGCGTGCTGGCCGTCGTGCACCACGGCAACGCGCCCCGGCTGGCGACCATGGTGGAGCCGGACCTGTGGCTGCTTCAGGATCCGGCCGTGCACTACCGGGGGCAGTACGTCGCGGTGGTGGTGGCCAGCAGCCTGGAGGCGGCCCGCGAGGGCGCCCGGCTGGTGCGCGTCGAGTACGACACGGGCCCGCACAGCACGGTGCTCACCGACGACCACCCCGGTCTGTACAAGCCCGACGAGGTCAATCCCCACTACCCGACGGACACCGCCGAAGGCGACTTCGACGCCGGGTACGCGGCCGCGCCGGTCCGGGTGGACGTCACCTACCGGACCCCGGCCTACCACAACAACCCCATGGAGCCGCACGCCACCACGGCGCAGTGGACCGACGGGCGGCTGCTCGTGCACGACTCCAACCAGGGCGCGTCATCGGTGCGGGCCACCCTCAGCGAGCTGTTCGACCTGCCCAGCGAGTCGGTCCGGGTGATCGCCGAGCACGTCGGCGGGGGCTTCGGCAGCAAGGGGTACGCCAAGGCCGCCGTGGTCTTGACCGCCCTGGCGGCCCGGCACGTGGACCGGCCGGTGAAACTGGCGCTGACCCGCCAGCAGATCTTCGGGCCGATCGGCTACCGCACGCCCACCATCCAGCGGGTCCGCCTCGCCGCCGACACCGACGGGCGACTCACCGCGATCAGCCACGACGCGATCAGCCAGACCTCCATGATCCGCGAGTTCGCCGAGCAGACCGCCGTCTACACCCGCAGCATGTACGCCGCTCCGCACCGCCGTACGACACATCGACTGACCCGCCTCGACGTGCCCACCCCGTTCTGGATGCGGGCGCCGGGCGAGTGCCCCGGCGCGTACGCGCTGGAGTCGGCGATGGACGAGCTGGCCGTGGCCGTCGGCATCGACCCGGTGGAGCTGCGTATCCGCAACGACCCCGAGGTCGACCCCGACCAGGGGAAACCGTTCACCAGTCGGAATCTGGTGGCCTGCCTGCGCGAGGGGGCGCGGCGGTTCGGCTGGGCCGACCGGAATCCGACGCCCCGGTCCCGGCGCGAGGGACGCTTTCTGGTCGGCTCCGGCGTGGCCGGCTCGGCCTACCCGACCCGGTCCCGCCCGTCCTCGGCGCGGATCACCGCCCGCCCGGACGGCGGTTTCCTGGTCCAGATCAACGCCACCGACATCGGCACCGGGGCGCGTACGGCGCTCTGGCTGGTCGCCGCCGACGCCCTGGGGGTGCCGCCCGAACGGATCGAGATCAGGATCGGTGACAGCGACCTGCCCACGGCCCCGTTGGCCGGTGGCTCGATGGGCACCTCCAGTTGGAGCTGGGCGGTGATCCGGGCGTGTGCGGCGCTGCGCGCCGAACTGCCCGACGGCAGACCGCCGGACGCCGAGGTGAGCGCCGAGGCGGACACCACCGACGAGATCGGCGAGCAGGCCGCACTCCCCCGGTACGCGTACGGGGCGCAGTTCGTCGAGGTCCGGGTGGACACCACCACCGGCGAGATCCGGCTCAACCGGATGCTCGGCGTGTTCGCGGCCGCCCGGATCGTCAACCCGACGACGGCGCGCAGCCAACTCATCGGGGGCATGACGATGGGCCTGTCGATGGCGCTACACGAGGGGGGCCTGCTCGACGAGCGGTACGGCGACTGGGTCAACCACGACCTGGCCACCTATCACATCACGGCCTGCCCGGACGTGGAGTCGATCGAGGCGTACTGGGTGGACGAGCACGACGACGAGCTGAACCTCGCCGGGGTGAAGGGCATCGGGGAGATCGGGATCGTGGGCGCGGCGGCGGCGGTCGCCAACGCGGTGTACCACGCCACCGGCGTGCGCATCCGTGACCTGCCGATCCAGCTCGACAAGCTCGTCGGAGTATCAGAGCTGGCTTAAATAAGCCAGGAGTGATACAACTGTCGCCGTGCACGCCTTCGACGTGCTGGGCGATCCGGTCCGGCGCCGCATCCTGGAACTGCTCGCCGACGGCGAGCAGAGCGCCGGCGCGGTGAGCGCGGTCATCCGCGACGAGTTCGGCATCTCCCAGCCCGCCGTGTCCCAGCACCTCAAGGTGTTGCGGGACAACGGCTTCGCCACCGTGCGTCCGGACGGCGCCCGGCGGCTCTACGCGGTCGACCCGCGCCCGTTGCGCGAGGTGGACGGCTGGCTGGAGCACTTCCGCCGATTCTGGGCGCCACCCCTGGCGGCGCTCGCCACCGAGCTGGCCCGGGGCCGACGCGAGCGGCGCCTACGCGGGCCCGCCGACCCACCCGACGAGAGGAACACCTGATGTTCGACGCCACCGAGCAGATCAACGCCGTCCAGCGACAGGTCGGCAGCCGCACCCTGGCCGCCGGCGAGGCCCGGGTGACCACGATCAGCCAGACCTACCAGGCGACGGCCGAGGACCTGTGGGACGCCTGCACCAACGCGGAGCGGATCCCCCGCTGGTTCCTGCCGATCAGCGGCGACCTGCGGCTGCACGGCACGTACCAGCTCGAGGGCAACGCGGGCGGCACCATCGAGACCTGCGAACCCCCGCACCGCTTCACCGCCACCTGGGAGATGGGCGGCGAGGTGAGCTGGATCGAGGTGCGGGTCACGCCGGTGGGCGACGATCAGGCCCGCCTCGACCTGGACCACATCGCGCACGTCGACCAGGACCGGTGGGCCCAGTTCGGACCGGGGGCCGTCGGTGTCGGCTGGGACCTGGGCCTGCTCGGCCTCGCCACGCACCTCTCCGGCGGCGTCGGCGTCCGGCCGGAGGACAGCGCCGAGTGGGTCGCCTCCGCCGAGGGGCGACGGGCCATGGAGCTGAGCAGCCACCTGTGGGGCGAGGCGAGCATCGCCGCCGGCACCGGCCCCGACGAGGCCAAGGCCGCCGCCGAGCGCACCACCGCCTTCTACACCGGCACGCCGATCGAATGAGCGCGGCCGGCGGGTAACGTGCTGCGGCATGACCGGTACGCCGTACTCGCACTGCTCCTACTGCGGCGCCGCCTACCCCGCGACGGCCGGCTGGCCGCGGGTCTGCGCGGCCTGCGGCGAGACCGTCTGGCGCAACCCATTGCCCGTCGCGGTGGCGGTGCTCCCGGTCCGCACGGCCGAGGGCCTCGGCGTGGTGGTCGTCCGCCGGGCCATCGAGCCGGCCCGCGGGCTGCTCGCACTGCCCGGCGGTTTCATCGAGTACGGCGAGGAGTGGTCCGACGCGCTGGTGCGTGAACTGTGGGAGGAGACCGGGCTGGTCGCGGACGCCGCCGATGCCCGGCTCCTCGCCGTACGGGGCGCACCACAGGGCGGCACCATGATGATCTTCGGGATGCTGCCGGAGCGGGCCGCCGAGGATCTGCCGCCGTCGCGGCCCACCGAGGAGGCGACCGAGTGGTTGGTCCTCACCGACCCGGTCCAGTTGGCGTTCTCCACCCACACCCGTGTCCTGGCCGACGTCCTCACCACACCCGCGTCCTGGCCGACGTCCTCGCCGCACCCCACCACGCCTGACCACGACCCCCGCGACCCGGCCCCCGCCGCCTGATCGACTCCAGATCACCGAGGTGGGGATATCCCCCCGCCGCGATGCCCCCACCTCGGCGACCTGAAGTGGATCACCGCACCCAAGCGCGATGATCCACTCGGGTTCGGTGATGTCGGGCCGTCCTCGGCGGCGAGACGCCCCGGGTTCCTTGAACCCGAGTGGATCGAGCCCGAGGCGAGGCTCACCCCGACCCCCACCAGGCCGCAGCTCCGCCGACCCGCCAGCCCAGCCCACCCGGCCCGACCCAGCCAGCCCAGCCAGCCAACCCCGCCCGCAGCCAGCCCGGCCAGCCGGCCGACCAGCCGACCAGCCAGCCCAGCCCTGCCCGCCCCAGCCCGCCCCGCCCAGCCCAGCCGGCCGACCGACCGACCGACCGGCGATCTTGCACTTTATGCGGCGACAAAGGGCGCATACCCACCGAATTCGACAACCGAAAGTGCAAGATCGCGGGGGCGGGGGCGACAGGCGGGAGCGGGGCGGGGGCGAGGGCGGGGGCGGGGGTCAGGGGCGGTGGGCTTCGCTGGTGTGGGCGCGGTAGCCGCTGGCCTGTAGCTCGAACAGCTCGCGGTAGAGGCCCCCGGCCGCCATCAGCTCGTCGTGACTGCCCTGCTGTACGAGACGACCCTGGTCCATCACGAAGATCCGGTCGGCGTGCCGGACGTTGGCCAGCCGGTGGGTGATCAGGACGACCGCCCGGTCGGGCCGGCGACGCAGGTGCTGGAACAGGGCGTGTTCGGCGCGGGCGTCCAGGGCCGCCGACGGCTCGTCGCAGATCAGCAGGGCGGCGTCCCGGTACAGGCCACGCGCGGCGACCAGCCGCTGCCACTGTCCGCCGGACAGCTCGTGGCCGTTCTTGAACTCCCGGTCGAGCAGGGTGTCGTAGCCGTGCGGCAGGCCCACGATCATGTCGTGGGCGGCGGCCGCGTCGGCCGCCTCCTGCACGCTGGGGCCGGGCCGGTCGGGCGTACGGTCGTGCCGGCCCACCCTGATGTTCTGACCGGCCGTGAACGGGAACTTCCAGTACTCCTGCGTCATCACCGCGACCTGCGCGCCGAGTGCGCGCGGATCCAGCTCGGCGGCGTCGACGCCGTCCCAGCGGATCGTGCCGCCGGTCGGCTGGTAGAGCCCGGCGATCAGCTTGGCGAGGGTGGTCTTGCCGGAGCCGTTCTCGCCAACCAGCGCCACCACCTCGCCGCGCCGGATCGTCAGACTGACCCGGTCCACGGCGGGCGCGTCGGTGTCGGGGTAGCGCAGGCTCACCTCGTGCAGGTCGATCGCCTCGACGCCGTCGGCCGTCCGGCTGCCGCCGAGGGGCACCCGGCCCTGCGCCCGGGTGAGGAAGTCCCGGTAGTCCTGGTAGTAGAGGGCGTCCTCGTACAGCGAGTTGGTGGCGACGACCGCGACGCCCAGGCTGGTCCGGGCGGACTGGAGGGCGAGCAGGGCGGTGGCCGCGGCGGCGAGGGCGACCATACCGGCGAGCAGCAGGCCACCGAGCACCGCGTACACGCCGAAGGTGGCCAGGCCCGCCACGGTGGCGCCGGCCACGCGGGTGCCGGTCTGCGAGCGGACCAGCCGCAGTTGGGCGCGGGTCTCGACGGCCATCACACCCCGGTACTCGGCGAGCAGGAACTCGCGCATCTGATAGGCGCGCACCTCGGCGGCGGTGTGCCGGTTGGCCATCAGGTGGGCGAGCATCCACATTCGCCGCCGACGGGTGATCCGGGCCAGCATCGCCAGGTACTCCCGGCGGGCCATCCGCACGGCCGTGACGGCCTGGGGCACCGCCGCGAGCAGCAGGCACGGCAGCAGCAGCGGCTGGATGACGGTCACCGCGACGGCGGTGGCGAGCATCCCGACCACCCCGGTGACCAGGTTGACGGTGTGGTCGACGATCCAGGCCGCCTCGCCCATCCCCCGATCGCGGACGCGGTCCATCTCCTCGGCGAACCCGGCGTCGTCGAACGCGGCCAGGTCGACCGCCGTGGTGGCTTCGAACAGCCGCAGCTCGACCTGGTAGTTGATCTGTGGGGTGAGCCGGGCCTGGGCCCACCCGGCGGCGATCGTCAGGCCGCCGCGCGCCGAGATCGCCGTCGCGGCCACGATCAGCGCCGGCAGGGCGGCGCGCACCCGGTCCGGGGTGGGACCGGCGGCGAAGAGTTCCCGCAGTGCGCCGGTCGTGGCGAGCAGGCCGAAGGTGGTCATCACCCCGGCGGCCACGTTCAGGCCGATGGAGGCGACCGTGTCCGTGCGGTTGGTGGCCCAGGCCAGGGCCACCGCCTCACGGACCAGCCTCGGCAGCCGGCGGGCCACCGCCCAGAAGCTGGTGTGCGCGAAGGTGTGCGCGTGGTGCATCCAGACGGCGTCCTCCAGCTCCGGCAGCACGGAGCTGTCGTCGGGGGGATCGTTCGGCTGGTCGTCGTGGGTCGCGGTACGCGGGCGGGCCATCGAGTCCACGGAAGCTCCTCGGGGGGCGGGAAGCACGGACGCCGCCCGAGACTACTGCCCGCAACCGTTCGATGTCTCTAGGTAGTCGGCGGGTCAGGGCAACGCGGCCGCGTCCTCGGTGATCGGCAGCAGGACCCGGAAGGTGGTGTGCCCCGGCTCGGTCTCCACCCGGATGTCGCCGTGGTGCTTGTTGACCACGATCCGGTACGAGATGTCCAGCCCCAACCCGGTGCCCGCCCCGACCGGCTTCGTGGTGAAGAACGGCTCGAAGATGCGCGGGCGCACCTCCGGCGGGATACCGGGACCGGTGTCGGTGATCTCCACCGCCAGCAGGTCGCCGATCCGTCCGGTGTGGACGGTCAGCACGCCCTTCTCCCCCATCGCGCCCAGCGCGTTGTCGACGAGGTTGGTCCACACCTGGTTCAGCTCCGCCGCGTACGCCGGGATCGGCGGCAGGCTCCGGTCGTACTCCCGGACGAGTTTGACCTCGGCCGGGATCTTGCCCTTGAACATGACGAGCGTCGCGTCCAGCAGGTCGTGCACGTCCACGACCCGGTGCGGCGCGCGATCGAGCTGGGAGTACTGCTTGGCCGCGCCCACCAGACCCGAGATCCGGGTCACCGCGTCGCCGATCTCCCGCATCAGAAGTTCGGTGTCGACCGTGTACGACAGCCACCGCACCGCGGCCTCCAGGTCAGCCGGCCCGACGGCCGCCTTCACCTGGGCGAGCCACGCCGCGTCCAGGCCCCCGGCGACCAGGATGGGCGCCAGGTCCCACGCGCCACCCACACCGTGGTCCTCCAGCCAGTCGGTGAGGATGTCCTCGGCGTCGGCGGTGGCGACCGGGGTCAGCTTCGGCGCGGTCGCCACCCGGGCCACCGCCTCCTCCTGCAACGCGACCAGCCCGTGCAGCGCCCGCCCGTCGAGCCGCCCGTCGGCGATCATCGCGAGTTTGTGCCGCATCCCCGCGACCCGGTCCCGCAACACCGACGTGGCCCGCACCGCAGCGGCGGCCGGATTGTTCAGCTCGTGGGTCAGCCCCGCCGAGAGCGAGCCGAGCGCCAGCAGCCGCTCCCGCTCGCCCACGATGGTCTGGCTGTCCCGCATGCCGAAGAACAGCCCCTCCAACAGGTGCATCGGCATCGGGAACCAGGACCGCAGGGCGTGCGCGAAGTCCTCCGCCGGCAGCACGAAGAAGTCGGCGTCGACGAGCGCGCGCAGGCTGTTGCGGTACGTCTGCTCGACCTGGTCGCCCAGGTACGCCTGGGTGGCCCCGCCGTACACGCCGCGCTGGTCGGTGCGGCTGACCTCGACGTCGTCGCCACGGACCTGCCGGCTCAGCGCCACCGCGCCGCGCAGCAGCACGAAGAAGCAGGTGGCGGCCTCGCCCTCGCCGTACACGAGGGTGCCGCCGACGCGCTGCTCCACGCGGCCGTGCTCGCTCAGCCAGTCGAGCTGCGCGTCGTCGAGGGCCTCGAACAGGAACAGCTCACGTAGCTGTGCCGGGGTCAGCCGATCGGACTGGCTGGTCATTGGGCCTCCAGGTAGCGGTGCACGAGCGACACGGCCATCGCGCCCTCGCCGACTGCCGAGGCGACGCGTTTGACCGACTCGGCACGGACGTCTCCGGCGGCGAACACCCCGGGCACGCTCGTCTCCAGGTGGTACGGGTCGCGGGACAACGACCAACCGGCCGGGCGTCGCCCACCGGCCAGCAGATCCGGGCCGGTGACGATGAAGCCCCGACCGTCCCGCACGAGCACGCCGTCCAGCCAGTCGGTGCGGGGTTCGGCGCCGATGAAGATGAACAGCCAGGAGGTGTCGACCGTGCGACTCTCCCCGGTGCGGGTGTCGCAGAGGGTGAGCCCCTCCAGGTGGTCGTCGCCGGCCGCGCCGACCACGGCCGTGTGCGGGTGCACGGTGATCCGGTCGATGCGCGCCAACTGGTCGATGAGGTAGCTCGACATCGACGCCGTCAGGTCCGCGCCGCGGATGAGCAGGTGGACGCGCGCGGCGTACCGGGAGAAGTGCACGGCCGCCTGGCCGGCCGAGTTGGCCCCGCCCACGATGTAGACGTCCTGGTCGACGCAGCTCGGCGCCTCGGTGGCGGCCGCGCCGTAGAAAACCCCCCGACCGGTGAAGTCGGCCAGTCCGGGGGCGTCGAGCACCCGGTACGACACGCCGGTCGCCAACACCACCGTGTGCGCGGCGATCTCGCTGCCGTCGCCGAAGCGCAGCAGCCGCGCGCCGCCGGCCTCGCTCAGGCCGACCACCTCGCGGGCGCTGAGCAGCTCCGCGCCGAACTTCACCGCCTGCCGGCGGGCCCGGTCGGTCAACTGCGCGCCGGAGACGCCGTCCGGGAAGCCCAGGTAGTTCTCGATCCGGCTGCTCTGCCCGGCCTGCCCGCCGGTCGCCCGCCGCTCGACGAGCACGGTCCGCAGCCCCTCGGACGCGCCGTACACGGCCGAGCCCAGGCCCGCCGGGCCGCCACCGATCACCACGAGGTCGTAGAAGTCGGACGCCGGCACCACGGTCAGCCCGGCCAACGCGGCCAGCTCGGCCTCGCTGGGGGCCACCAGCGCCTTGCCCTCGGCTGTCACCACCAGGGGTACGTCCGCCTCGGTGGCCCCGGCCGCGTCGAGCAGCCGGGCGCCCTCCGGGTCGTCCGAGAGCAACCAGCGGTACGGCACGAGGTTGCGGGCCAGGAAGTCACGGATCTTGAACGACGGCGCCGACCAGCGATGCCCGACCACGCGGATCTCGGCGCTCGTGGCGTCCGGGGTCACCGACCAGGCCTCGAGGAGCCCGTCGACGACCGGATACAGCTTCTCCTCCGGCGGGTGCCACGGCTTGAGCAGGTAGTGGTCCAGGTCCACCACGTTGATCGCCTCGATCGCCGCGTCGGTGTCCGCGTACGCGGTGAGCAGCACCCGGCGGGCCGCCGGGAAGATGTCCATGGCGGCCTCGAGGAACTCGACGCCGGTCATCTCCGGCATCCGGTGGTCGGCCAGCAGCAGCGCCACCTGCTCACCACGCAACTTGACCTCCCGCAGCGCGTCCAGCGCCTCCGGCCCGGAGGCGGCGCGCAGCACCCGGTAGCGGTCGCCGTAGCGGCGCCGGATGTCCCGGGCCACCGCCCGGGACACCGCGGGATCGTCGTCGACGGTCAGGATCACCGGGTTTGCCATGGCGCCAATAGAACCACCTCGCCGGGCCGCGCCGCACCACCGGTGGCAGCGACGCGAGGCGTGACCCGGCTCGGGGTGGGTAAGCGGCACCGCCGCGGGCGGCCGGCGCCGCGACCCGCCGGCTGTCACACACCTCGGGGGGCCCATGGCGGACGCGTCGCCGACCGGACCGGAGACGGGTCGGATCGTGGAGCTGCGGGTGCACGGCGTCTCGGGGGCGGGCGCCGACCGGGTGCTCAACCGGCCGTTCGTGCACCAGGTGGCCGGCGACCGCAGCGGTGGGTTCTACCGCCCCCGCCCCGGCTACCCGGACTCGACCGGCACGGACGGGGTGACGCTGGAGGCGTACCGCTGGAACGACCTGCCCTCCGGCACGGCCGTACGGACGCTGTCGCTGGTGTTCCTGTTGCCGTTCATGCTCTGCAACGTGGCGCTCTGGATGCGCCCCGCCAACGATTCGGCGAAGCACGCCCTCGTCGCGTTGGGTCGGGTGCTCGCACTCACCCTCACGATGCTCTACGTGCTCACCATCGTCGGGGTGGCGGTGGACCTCGTCGCCTGGCGGTGCATGGGCACGCCGAGCTGCCTGGACGGACGCAACTGGCTGTCCTGGCTCGGCGGGCGTTCGCCCGGCGTACGCCTGGGCGTGCTGGCCCTGGTGCCGGTCGCGGCCATCGGGATCGTGTGGCGGCTGTCCGCTCGGCCGAGCCACTCGTTCGACGCCTTCCGCACCGGGGCGGTCCAGGAGACGTCCGTGTCGCAGTTGAGCGCGGTCGGCCAGTGGGACGGCACGCCGGTGGTGGGACGGCTGCGCTCCGTGCACGTCGCGGCCGCGTTCGCCACGCTGGACGGCAGCCTGCTGGCCGCCTGGGACAGCGAGAACTCCTCGTGGGTGCGGGTGGCGCTGGCGGTGGCTACGGGCGTCGTGCTGCTCGCCTGCCTGGTCCTGCTGACCCAGGTGAGCGGCATGGACCGGACCAGCTTCGTACCCGGGCTGGAGAGCGTCACGCGCGGGCTCCGTACGATCGCCTGCGGCCTGACGATCCTGGTGATCGCGTACACCCTGGCCAGTGGCGAGCCCTGGCCGCACAGCGAGATGCTGCCCGGGTACAGCGCCACCGTGGCCTGGCTGTTCGTCAGCCAGACCTTCCTGCTGGTCATCCTCGCGGCGACGGTGCTCTGGGCGCGCGGCGGCGGACGGCGTGCCGACGGACAACGGCTCCCGCGGCTGCGCGCGCTGGGCGCGCCGGTCTTCGTCACGGTCGCCGCCGGACTCGCGGTCGCGTTCTCAGCCGAGTTGGTCTACCGCGTGGCGGACGTCTTGGACCGCGACGGGCGGCACATAGACCGGTTCGCGTTCGGCCCGCCGCTGGCGTACAAATGGGCGATCTTCGGGTTTTTCCTGGCGGTGGCCGCGGCGGTGCTGGTGGGCGTGCTGGTCACCGTCGCGACCCGTGCCAGCCGGTGGCGGGCCGCGCGGGCGATCGTGGCCGCCGACTACCCGGACGCGCCGCCGGAGGCGGCGACGCGGCTGCGACGGGTCGAGCAGGCGGTCGCCCGGGCCCGCTTCACCGAACGCGTGGAACCCCTCGCCGTGGTCTACGCCACATTCGCCGCGATTGGGCTGGCCACCACCCTGCTCGGCCTGTTGCAGCTCTATCCCGGCGACCTGTTCCAGGCGTACCTCGGTGTGCCCGACAGCTTCGTCAACTTCCTCATCGGGGCGGGCAACTACGCGATCGCCGCGATCCTGATCGGGCTCGTGATCGGTGGGTTCTTCGCCTACCGGACGGCCGGGTTCCGCCGGTACGTGGGCGTCCTGTGGGACCTGGGCACCTTCTGGCCCCGGGGAGCGCATCCCTTCGCGCCACCCTGTTACGCGGAGCGGGCGGTGCCCGAGCTGGCCAAGCGGATCACCTACCTCGTGGACCAGGGCGAGGGCGTCCTGCTGGCGGGGCACAGTCACGGATCGGTGCTGCTCACGGCCACGCTGCTGCAACTGCCACGGCGGGTCACCGACCGGGTCGCCCTGCTGACCTACGGGTCACCGCTGAGTCGGCTGTACTCGCGGCTGTTCCCCGCCTACGTCGACACGTCGACGCTGGAGGACATCGGCGAGCGCATCGGCTGGCGCTGGGTCAACCTGTGGCGCGACACCGACCCGATCGGTGGGTGGATATTCGCCCCGCACCGGTGCGGGGACGCCGGGCCGTCGACCGGGCCGGAGGCGGCGGTGGACCGCCGGTTGACCGACCCGCAGGGGCTCGTGCCCCCGCCCAGCGACAGCGTGCCGCCACCCATCCTCGCTCACCTGCCATGCGAGTCGCAGGAGGAGTTCGGGCAGGCGGTACGGGACCTGACCGCGCGGCTGCGTGCCGAGCGCCGGACGGGGGGCTGAGGCTGCGGCCGGATATCGTCGCCGGGTGAGCCCGTCCCGCAAGCCCGAACGCCGACTCATCGCCTCGAACAAGAAGGCGCGACACGAGTACACCGTGCTGCGCACGTACGAGGCGGGCATCGTGCTGGTCGGCACCGAGGTGAAGTCGCTGCGCGACGGGCGGGCCTCGCTCGTGGACGCGTTCGCGCACGAGCGCGACGGCGAGATCATGCTGTACGGGCTGCACATCGCCGAGTACCGCTACGGCACGTGGACCAACCACGCGCCCCGCCGTAACCGCAAGCTGCTGCTGCACCGCTCCGAGATCGGCAAGATCCTGGAAAAGGTCCGCGAGGGCGGGGTGACCCTGGTGCCGCTGTCGATGTACTTCGACAACGGGTGGGCCAAGGTCGAACTGGCCCTGGCCAAGGGCAAGCGCACGTACGACAAGCGGCAGACCCTCGCCGAGCGGGACGCCAACCGCGAGATCGCCCGGGAGCTGGGCCGACACCTCAAGGGCCATCCCCGCCACAACTCCTGAGTCAGCGGCCGATCGTGTCCAGCTCGACGAGGTCGTCGTCGGACAGGACGAGTGCCGCGCCCGTGACGTTCTCGCGCAGGTGTGCCACGGACGACGTGCCGGGGATCAGCAGGATGTTCGGCGACCGCCGCAGCAGCCAGGCGAGGGCGACGGACATCGGTGTCGCCCTCAGCCGCGTGGCGACGGCCGAGAGGACGGCGGACTGCAACGGGCTGAAGCCGCCCAACGGAAAGAACGGCACGTAGGCGACGCCCTGGTCGGCGAGCGAGTCGATCATCTTGTCGTCCTGGCGGTACGCGAGGTTGTACATGTTCTGCACGCACACGATCGGCGCGATCGACTGCGCCTCGGCGACCTGCTCCGGCGTCGCGTTGCTCACCCCGAGGTGCCGGATCAGGCCCTGCCGCTGGAGATCCACCAGCGCGTCGAGCGCCTCCGCCACCGGCCCGGGTTGGGGCCCCTCGGCGTTGCCGAGCCGAAGGTTCACCAGGTCGAGCACGTCGAGGCCGAGCGTCCGCAGGTTCGCGTGGACAGCTTGGCGCAGGCTCTGCGGATCGCGGGCAGGGGGCCATCCGCCCTGTTCGTCGCGGATCGCGCCGACCTTGGTCACGATGTGCAGCGACTCGGGGTACGGGTGCAGCGCCTCCCGGATCAGCTCGTTGGTGACGTGCGGCCCGTACGCCTCGGAGGTGTCGATGTGGGTGACACCGAGCGCGACGGCCTCGCGAAGGACGGCGAGTGCGCCGTCCCGGTCGGCCGGCGGTCCCATGACCCAGGGGCCGGCGAGCTGCATGGCGCCGTAGCCGAACCGGGTGACGTCCAGGTCGCCCAGCCTCCAGGTGCCGCCGGGAAGAGAGGGGGAAGCCATCTTCGTACCTCTGACTTTCACATCGCACCGCGCGTGGTGCCGGTGCCTCACTGTTACCGCAACCAACTATCAGCGTGTAACTTCCTAATCGGAAGTAGGCACCTCAAGGTGCGTAGCTCACCCTCAGGAAGGAGCAGGGCGATGGCGACTGCGACAGCGGCCCAGAAGAGGGCGCGGGCCAAGTCGGAGTACGACGCGTTCCTGGCGCAGTGTCCGAGCCGCAAGCTGCTCGACCGGATCGCGGACAAGTGGGTCACTCTGGTGCTGGCCGCTCTCCGTGGCGGAGGCTCGCCGCAGTCCGGTGCCGACTGCGCCGGCGAACCCCGGCCGATGCGCTACTCGGAGCTGTCGCGCCAGCTCGCCGGTGTCAGCCAGAAGATGCTCACGCAGACACTGCGCTCGTTGGAACGGGACGGCCTGATCACCCGGACCGTGGAGCCGACCGTGCCCGTCACGGTCACCTACGAGCTCACCGACCTGGGCCTCTCCCTGCACGAGGTGGTGCGGGGCCTGAAGGGCTGGGCCGAAACGCACATGGACGACGTGTTCGCCAACCGCGCGACGTACGACACCCGGGCCAGCTGAGCCCTGTCGCAGCTGCGATGGGAAACCGCCCTTGCGTACGCAGAATCGGGCTTCCTGGGCACTTCTTCCTCGCAGATGCGGCAGCTATGGTGATCCGGTGACGACCTTCCGGATCGGCGCGGCGGCCGACCTGCTCGGCGTCAGCGCCGACACGATCCGCCGCTGGGTGGACGCCGGGCGGCTGCCCGCCGGACGTGACGAGCACGGCCACCGGATCATCGACGGCGTCGACCTCGCGGCGTTCGCCCGGGCGCAGGCCGCCGACCCGGACGCGGGCGCCGAGTTCTCCTCGGCGCGCAACCGGCTGCGCGGCATCGTCGTCGACGTCCGCAAGGACACGGTGATGGCCCAGGTCGACATCCAGGCCGGCCCGTTCCGGGTGGTGTCGCTGATGAGCCGGGAGGCGGTCGACGACCTCGACCTGCGGGTCGGCTCGGTCGCCGTCGCCGTGATCAAGTCGACCACCGTGGTGGTGGAACGCGCCGCGCCCACCGCCCCGGCCGGAGCGAGGGGGAACGGATGAGGCCTCGAACCCGATTCGTCGCGGTGGCCTTGGCGGTGGCCATGCTGGCGACGGCCGGCTGCGACCGCGCCGGCGACCCGGCGACCGGGGGTGACACCCGGGACGGTCGGGTCAGCGGCACGGTGACCGTGTTCGCCGCCGCCTCGCTGACCGAGTCGTTCACCCGCATCGCGAGGGACTTCGAGGCCGCCAACCCAGGCGTCACCGTCACCCTCAACCTCGCCGGCAGCTCGGCCCTGGCCAACCAGATCACCCAGGGCGCTCCGGCAGACGTCTTCGCCTCGGCGGCGGCGAAGAACATGGAGACCGTGACTCAGGCCGGCGACGCCGACGGCATTCCGTTCGTCTTCGCCCGCAACCAACTGGTGGTCGCGGTGCCCAGCGGCAACCCGAAGGGCGTGACCGGTCTCGCCGACCTGGCCCGTCCGGGAGTGAAGGTCGCGCTCTGCGCCGAGCAGGTGCCCTGCGGCGCGGCGGCGCGTACCGCCCTGACCGCGGGCGGCGTCGCGCTGACGCCGGTCACCCTCGAACAGGACGTCAAGGGTGCGCTGGCCAAGGTCAAGCTCGGCGAGGTCGACGCGGCCCTCGTCTACCGCACGGACGCCCGTGCCGCGAGCGCCGACGTGACGGGTGTCGAGTTCCCCGAGTCGGCCCGGGCGATCAACGACTATCCGATCGTCACGCTGAAGAACGCGCCGAATCGGGCGGGCGCGCGCGCCTTCGTCGCGTACGTCCGCTCGACGCCGGCACAGGCGGTCCTCGCCGAGGCGGGGTTCCAGGCGGCGTCGTGAGCGTGGTCCGCGAGCCCACCACGTCGCGACGGCGCGCACGGGTGCCGGCGGCGTTGCTGATCCCGGCCGGGCTGGGCCTGCTCTTCCTGGTCCTGCCGCTGGCCGGGCTCGTGATCCGGGCACCGTGGGCGACGCTGCCGCAGCGGCTCACCGCGCCGGGGGCACTGACGGCGCTGCGCCTGTCGGTGCAGACCGCGACCCTGGCCACGCTGCTCTGCCTGCTGCTCGGGGTGCCCCTGGCGTGGTTGCTGGCCCGGGTCGACTTCCCGGCCGCCGGCTGGCCCGCGCCCTGGTCACCGTGCCGCTGGTGCTGCCGCCGGTGGTCGGCGGCGTGGCGCTGCTGCTGGTCTTCGGCCGGCGCGGGCTGCTCGGCGGCTGGCTCGACGCCACGTTCGGCGTCACCCTGCCGTTCACGACCGCGGGCGTGGTGCTGGCCGAGGCGTTCGTCGCCATGCCGTTCCTCGTCATCGCCGTCGAGGGCGCGCTCCGCGCGGCCGACCACCGCTACGAGGAGGCCGCCGCGACACTGGGGGCCAACCGGTGGACGACCTTCACGCACGTCACGTTACCGCTGGTGGCACCCGGAATCGCCGCCGGCGCGGTGCTGTGCTGGGCGCGGGCGCTCGGCGAGTTCGGTGCCACCATCACCTTCGCCGGCAACTATCCCGGGCGTACGCAGACGATGCCGTTGGCCGTCTATCTGGCGCTGGAGACCGACCTGGAGTCCGCCATCGTGCTCAGCCTGGTGCTGCTGATCGTCTCGGTGGGCATCCTGGCCGCGCTGCGCGACCGGTGGATGGCGGGCCCGTGACCGCCCCGCTGTTGGATGCCCGGCTGGTCGTCGACCGGGGCGCCTTCCGGTTGGACGTACCGCTGCGGGTCGCACCGGGTGAGGTCGTCGCGCTGCTCGGACCCAACGGGGCCGGCAAGACCACCGCGCTGCGCGCCCTGGCCGGGCTGCACCCGCTCACCGCCGGGCACGTCACCCTCGACGGCGTCGACCTGGACCGCCCGACGAGCCGGAGCTGGGTGCCCACCGAGCGCCGGCCGATCGGCGTGGTCTTCCAGGACTACCTGCTGTTTCCGCACCTCGACGCATTGGACAACGTGGCGTTCGGGCCGCGCCGGCACGGCGTCGACCGGCGGGCGGCACGGGCCACCGCGCGGAGCTGGCTCGAACGGGTGGGCCTCGCCGGCCAGACGCGCCGCAAGCCCCGCCAGCTCTCCGGCGGGCAGGCGCAGCGGGTGGCGCTGGCCCGTGCGCTGGCCGTCGGGCCGTCGCTGCTGCTGCTCGACGAGCCGCTGGCCGCCCTGGACGCCCGTACGCGCCTGGAGACCCGCGCGCAGCTGCACCGCCACCTGGCCGCGCACCAGGGGGCGACGGTGCTGGTCACCCACGATCCGCTGGACGCGTTGGCGTTGGCCGACCGCCTGGTCATCGTCGAGGGCGGGCGCGTCGTCCAGGAGGGCGACGGCCCGAGCGTCACGGCACGCCCGCGCACCGACTACGTGGCGCGTCTGGTCGGACTGAACCTCTACCGGGGTCGGGCCGAGGGCCACGGCGTACGCGTCGCGCCGGAGTTGACCCTGAGCGTGGCCGACCGGCTCGACGGCGACGCGTTCGTGGCGTTCCGCCCGGCGGCGGTGGCCCTGCACCCGGCGCGACCGGACGGCAGCCCCCGCAACACGTGGGCGGGCACGGTGAGCGGCGTCCAGCGCCACGGCGACAACGTGCGGGTGCAGGTGGACGGACCGGTCGGCGTGGCCGCCGACGTCACGCCGGCTGCGGCGGCCCAGCTCCGGCTGATCCCGGGCCAACGGATCTGGGTGGCGGTCAAGGCGACCGAGACCCACGCCTACCCGGCGACGAGCTGACCCCGCCGCACGGTGGGCAGGGCCAGGCCGGGCCGGGCGCGAGTCGCCACCGGCCCCGGTAAGCGGAGGTCAGTCGGCCAGCAGGTCGGCGTGCGCGGCGCGCAGCCGGGCCAGCGTCGGGTCGCTGCCCGGGACGACCCGGCGGTCCAGCTCGGCCCACACCTCGGCCAGCGCCGCGCGGACCGCGCCCAGCTCGGCGGCGTGCCGTTGGCTGCTGCGGCGGTGCTGCTCGTCGAGGCGGCGGGCCCACCCGGCGGTGACCGCGGCGAGCCGGTCGGCGTCGGCGCGGGCCTGGGCGGCGCTGCGGGCCGCGGCGGCGGGAACGATCGCGGCGACCGGGCGGGGATCGCCGTCGCGGGTGACGACGGTGACCGCGTCGGTCAGCTCGGCCAACGCGACGAGCTGACTGAACCGGGTGCGCGCCTCACGCAGCGGCACGGAGCGCGGCGGGTCGGTATGCGGGGTGAGCGCGGGGATGGCCATGGATGCATGCTGCCGCCCGGGTACGACAGAAATCAGTCGTCGTCAGTGGACGGTGGGTGGCGGCGGTGCGGACGCGGCCGGCCACTCGTCGGCCAACACCGACCAGATCTCCAGGTCGATGCGACCGTCCGGGCCCGGGTAGACCTGACGCAGGGTGCCGTCGTGGCGCAGGCCCAGCCGGCGGGCGAGGGCGATGCTGCGGACGTTGGCGGCGTTCGTCCGCCACTCGACGCGGTGGATGCCGCGCTCCCGCACCGCCCAGTCGACGATGCGCCGTACCGCGGGGGCGACGAAGCCCCGGCCCTGCGCCGCCGGCTCCACCCAGCAGCCGACCTCGCACAGGCCCAGCGTGACGTCGAACGACACGAACATCACCCCGCCGACCAGGGTGCCGCGCCACCACAGGCCCCAGATACCGCCGGCGTCGGCCGCCCAGCGGTCGGCGTAGCGCTGCAGCACGGCCCGGGCCGACGGCAGGTCGGTGGCGACGAAGGACGGCGCCACCCAGGGACTTATGTGGTCCCGCGCCCGGTCGAGGTGGGCGAGGAACTCCTCGGCCCGCCAGGGGTCCAACGCGCGCAGCTCGACATCCTCGTTCAGCGCCAGGGCGAACACCGGGCCTCCCCCGAAGTTGGCGACGACGGGTACCAGGCTCGCACAGGGTCGCCGGGACTCAGACCGGCAGGTGCGTCCGCAGGGCGGCGAACTGGGCCACCGTCAGGTGGTCGACGGTGTCCGCGTTGCCCTTGATCAGCCAGCAGCCCAGGTCGTCGAGGCGTACCCGTGGCGCGGTCATCGCCTCATCCTGCCCCGACCAACGTCCGTCCAATCAGATGATCATGTGGGTCCAGTAGGTGAGCCAGAGCACGAACAGCGCCCCCTGCACGAGGGCGAGCGCCGCCGTGAGCCACCCGTCGACGCTCGCCCGGCGGGCCCAGCGGGCCAGCACCAGGGCCACCGGGAACGCGGCCAGCAGGTACCGCAGCAGGCTCTTGTAGACCGCCGGACCCAGCGACAGCGGCACCACCACCATGAGCACGCCGTAGACCAGGTAGGGCAGCTCCCGACGGCGGAAGCCGGCGGCCAGGACGGCCAGCACAACCAGCGCGAACAGGACCCGGGCGGCGTCCCGCGGCTCGCCGGTGAGCCCGCCCAGGACCACCGGAAAGGGGTTCTGCGCCTCGATCCCCCAGCCGGCCTTCTGGGCGTGCTGGTAGGCGAACCAGTCCCCGCCCCGCCACTTGCAGAACGCCATGAAGGTGAACCATCCGGCGGGCAGCAGCAGCACCGGCCAGCCGGTCCGCAGGTATCCGAGCAGGGCACGCGGACCGAGCCGCCAGTCGTGCTGGCGCAGCAGCACGAGCGCCAATGGCAGGACGACGAGTAGTCCGAGCGACCGGCTCATCGCCAGGAAGTAGCCGACCACGCCGACCAGTAACCACCGACGGCGCTCGGCGTAGTAGAAGGCGGCCAGCGCGAGGCAGACGAATAGCGACTCGGTCAGCGCGGCCTGGAACAGGAACGCCGTCGGCAGGAGCACCAGGTAGCGGGTGAACCGACGAGCCGCGTCGGCGTCGCCGAGCAGCAGCTCGGCCAGCCGGTAGCCGTACACCAGGGCGCCCAGAAACGCGAGATTGCTGATCAACAGCAGGGCCAGCGCGTTGTCGCCGCCCAGCAGCGCGCCGACCGGCCGGGCGAGGAAGGGGTAGAGCAGCGGAAAGCCGAAGTCCCCCCACGGTCGCCCGGTCAGCGGCAGCTCGCTCAGCCGCAGGTAGAGCAGCGCGTCCCAGGCGAACCAGAAGGAGATCCACCGGTGCCCGGAGATCTCCCGCTGCTGCGCCCACATCAGCGCCTCGTCCGGCGGCGGCGCCCCGGGGATGCCGTCCCAGGCGTGCAGGACCAGGAGGCCGAGCAGGGTCAGCAGCAGCTTCCCGCCGAAAAAGAGCCCGATCAGGTACGGCCAGGGCGGCGGCACCCGGCGGACCAGTCGCGCGCCCGTCTGGACCAGCGCCGTCGCACGCCGCCGGCCGACCCGCCACCGGTGCATCCGCCCCGCTCCCCCGGTCCGCCGAACCGCCCGCTGCCCTCCCCGTTGTACGCCCCGACAGACCTCGCCGGAGGAGAAACCCACCAGGACCCGAGGTGACATCCCGGTCATAACGGGTACGCGGGCCGCCTCGACCAGTAACAGGGAGTACGGCGGCATGAGCGAGCAACACGGCACGGTGGTCATCGGCGCGGGGCCGGCGGGGCTCACGGCGGCGTACGAGTTGCTCCGGCACGGGCGGCCGGTCCGGGTCTTCGAGGCCGACGAGGTGGTCGGCGGGATCAGCCGGACCGTGGAACGCGACGGGTGGCGCTTCGACATCGGCGGACACCGGTTCTTCACCAAGGTCCCCCGGGTGGAGGCGTTCTGGCACGAGATCCTGCCCGACGAGGACTTCCTGACCCGGCCCCGGATGAGTCGGATCTTCTACCGGGGCGCCCTGTTCAACTACCCGCTGAGCGCGACGAACGCCCTGCGCAACCTGGGCCTGCCGGAGGCGGTGCGGTGCCTCGCCTCGTACGCCCGGGCGCGGGTCCGCCCACCGCGCGACCAGTCGCACTTCGAAGGCTGGGTGTCGGCCCGGTTCGGCTGGCGGCTGTACTCGATCTTCTTCAAGACGTACACCGAGAAGGTCTGGGGTATGCCCGCGGACCGGCTGCGGGCCGACTGGGCCGCGCAGCGGATCAAGAACCTGTCACTGGCCACGGCGATCCGCAACGCGGTGCTGCCCGGACGCCGCCGCACCGACGTGACCAGCCTGATCGAGGAGTTCCAGTACCCGAAGTACGGGCCGGGGATGATGTGGGAACGCTGCGCCGACCAGGTACGCCAGCGCGGCGGGGAGGTGTCGACCGGCACCTGGGTGACCGCCGTGCACCGCGACCCGAAACGACGCCGGGCGATCAGCGTGACGGTCAACGGCGCGGGCGGGCAGCGTACCGAGCCGGCCGACGACGTGATCTCGTCGATGCCGATCTCGGAGCTGGTCGCCGCGCTCCGCCCACCGGCGCCCCCGCACGTGCTGGCCTGCGCCGCCGACCTGCGCTACCGCGACTTCCTGACCGTCGCCCTGGTGGTACCGGCCGAGTTCTCGTTCCCCGACAACTGGATCTACGTACACGATCCCGCGGTGCGGGTGGGCCGGATCCAGAACTTCGGCTCCTGGTCGCCGTACCTCGTCAAGGACGGGCGCACCTGCCTGGGCCTGGAGTACTTCGTCTTCGAGGACGACGAGATGTGGCGTACCGCCGACGCCGACCTGGTGGCCCTCGCGACCGCGGAGCTGGAGCGGTTGGGCCTGGTCCGGCCGGGGGTCGTCGAGGCCGGCTACGTCGTGCGCATGCCAAAGGCCTATCCGGTGTACGACGAGCGCTACCAGCACAACGTGGACGTGATCCGGGCGTGGCTGGCCGAGGCCGTGCCGAACGTGCACCCGGTGGGACGCAACGGCATGCACCGCTACAACAACCAGGACCATTCGATGCTCACGGCGATGTTGACCGTGGAGAACATCGTCACCGGCAGCACCCACGACATCTGGTCGGTCAACGTGGAGCAGGACTACCACGAACAGTCGACCACCGGCGGCGCGCGCCGGGGCACGGGTCGGGACGCGCCGGTGCTGCCGAGCCGGATCATCACCGCCCCGATCAGCGCCCCGATCACCGCTGCCGAAGGCGTGCGCGCGGCCGGCGACGGCGGACGGTCCGCGCAGGCGCCGCTGGTCTGACGGACCGGGGCTCGTTACGCGAACGCCGGCGTCAGATCGGGCCGCTGGTGTAGATCTCCGTGCTGCTCTCGTTGCCGATGAACGGGTTGTTGACCGCCCACAGCAGACCCTCGTCGTACTCCGGCACGTCGAAGTTGCACATGACCCAGCCGGCGTCCGCGCCGCTGCTGTTGATGCACTGTCGGCTCCAGTCCGGTCCCTGGATCGTGCCGGCGGCCGGCGCGCCATTCGCCTTGGTGTCCTTCACCCAGACCCGGTCCCCGTACGCGGCGAAGCACGCCTTGGCGCCGGTCGTCGACACGCACCACACGTCGACACCGTTGGCCGCCGGCGGCGCACCGCTCGGCGTGCCCGTGGCCGCCGACGCCGCCGAGGCGGTGCCGACCAGAACGAGGGCCACTGTCGTCGGCACCATGACCAGGGCACCCGCCAACCGCGTGCTCGGCTTCCTACGCATCCCCGGCAACTCCCCACATCCACCATGATCGTCATTCCGGTGCTGGACGATAGCAGCCGGGCCGTCGTCGAAGCCGATGTGGACGGTGGCACATCATCTGCCTGCCGTTGAACGCAGACTCGGACACCTGGCTTGAGACCTACTCGTCTAGGGCTCGAGTGTGGCGGGCATGCTGAAGGCGGCGACGTGACGGGCACCGATGAAGGCGTTGCTCTCGACGATCTTCCCGTTCTCGATCCGGAGTACGTCGACGACCAGCGCCTCGTAGTGCGGGCTGCCGGGCCGGCGGAGATAGTTGATCAGTGCCGGGCGTCCGTTGGCCGAGGTGGGGAAGGTACGCCAGTCGAGCGGTCGGCCGAGGAACTCCGCGGCCGCGTCGATCCCGACGACCGGCGGCTCGGGCGGCATCGTGATCCGTACGTCCTCGGCGAGCAGTGCCCGGATCGTCTCCGGGCCCTTCGCGTTGGCGTAGCGGCGCAGGATCTCTTCGTCCTCCCTGGTGAGCTGCGGGCGGCGCCAGTCCTTCGGGTCCGACGGAGTGCGCCCGCGGAGGGTGTGGCGGGCCCGCTGGAGGAGGCTGTTGACGGCCGCCACGGCGGTGTCGAGCGCGGCGGCGATCTCCTGCGGCGTCCAGCCGTGGACGTCGCGCAGTACGAAGGCCGCCCGCTGCCGTGGCGGCAGGTACATGAGCGCTGCTATCACGGCCAGCTCGACGGTCTCCCGGGCGGCGAGACCGGTCTGCGGATCGTCGGCCAGCAGGGCGTCGGGATAGGGACCGAGCTCGGTGGACCACTCCAGCGGATCACCGTACGGTAACGTCCGGTGACCGGCCGCCTTGCGGCTGTCGAGGAAGACGTTCGTGGCGATCCGGTAGAACCAGGTACGCGCCGACGCCCGACCCTCGAAGCGGTCGCGAGCCCGCCAGGCACGCAGGAATGTCTCCTGCACCAGGTCGTCCGCGTCGGTGACGTTCCCGGCGAGGCGGTAGCAGTGGACGTGTAACTCGCGCCGGTGCTCGCCGAAGGCGCGCTGCAGCCAGACCGCCTGTTCATCGGTCGAGTCGGACATCTGATTTCCCCGGGGCTGAATGGTCCTCACCACCGTACTGACGACCGCGGACCCATCCGTCATCGGTCACCGATGACGATCGCCGACTCGGTCGTCTGTACCTGTGACCGATCCTCACCTACTAAGGAGAACGCCATGACGGCAACCCCCGCCTTCAGCGCCGCCGCGCCCCCGGTCGTCGACCGGGAGACCTGGCTGCGCGAGCGCGACGAACTGCTGGTCCGGGAGAAGGCCCATACCCGCGAAGGGGACGCGATCGCAGCCGCTCGCCGTCAGCTGCCGATGACCTTGATGCCGGCAGTGACGGTGCGGGGCCCTGGCGGGGACACCCCGCTGGTGGAGGTGTTCGAGGGCCGCCGGATGCTCATCGCCTACTTCCACATGTGGCACGACGACAAGCCGTACGAGCATCAGTGTGAGGGGTGCACCTTCTCGACCTGTCACATGCAGACGCTGGACTACCTGCACGCTCGGGACGTCACCTACGCCGTGTTCTGCCAGGGCCCCTACGACGAGAGTGCCCCGTTCGCGGAGTTCATGGGCTACCCGTTCCCCTGGTATTCGGCGAGAGACTCCGACCCGGCTCTGGCCGACGGTCGTGACTTCGGGTTCATCGCCTGCTACCTGCGCGACGGCGACAACGTCTACGAGACCTACTGGACCACCGGGCGGGGCGTGGAGGCGTTGATGACCACCTACCACGCGCTGGACCTCACCGTGTACGGCCGGCAGGAGAACTGGGAGAACTCGCCGGAAGGCTGGCCGCGGGTCACCGGGCACCCGTGGCGTCTCAACGGCCGCCCCACCGCGCAATGGTCACGCCCGGGCGTCGCACCGCGATGACGTCCTGATGATCGAGGTGATCATGCTCGGGTCGGCCGCGGTGTCAAAAGTGGCGGTCACCTCAGGTAGGCGGCGAGCGGGATGTTCTGCGCCCGCAGGGCGGTGGCGATCAGGCCGGCGATCTGTCGGGCCCCGGCCGCCTCGAAGTGGGTGTGGTCGTTGCAGAAGAACGCACCGACCGCGCCCGCCGAGTAGTCACCGTTGTTCGGACACAACCGGAGCGTGTTGTAGAGCGCGACACTCTTGGCGTGCAGGTCGATGACCGGTACGCCGTTGGCGGCGGCCGCAGCCGTCGTCTCGGTGACGAAACCGCGATTGCCGACGGCGGTGTTGCCGCTGCAGGTGATCGCCGCGACGGGCGTGACGAAGATCGGCTTCACCCCTCTGGCCTTGGCGGCCGTCGCCATGACGCCGAGCAGTTCCTTGAAGCGATTGGTGCCCACGTGTCGCGGGCAGGCCGAGTCACCGTCGTTGATGCCGAACTGGATGATCAGATAATCGCCGGCCTTGAAGCCACTGCCGCTGTCCAGCATCGCCGACCACCGCGCGCTGTAGGCGGTCGAGCTGAGCGTGCACTCGCCGGCCGAGTTCTTGGTGGAGGTCACGTTGCCCTCGTACAGCCAGGTCTGGATGCTGCGACCGCCGACGGCGCTGTTCTGCACGGTGACGTTCGACGTGAGGTAGGACGCGAACTGGCTGCCCCAGCCGATCGGACAGGAGCTGGCGTTCATCATCGTGGAGTCGCCGGCCATCCACACCTTGGTCGGCGCGGGCGTCGGTGACGTGGAGGGGCTGGCCGGCGGCGTGCTCGGACCGGTGCAGGGTGTCGGCGCCGGCGATGGCGTCGATGTCGGCGACGGCGCGGTGGGCGACGGCGTCGGCGCGGTGGGTGTTGCTGCCGGTGGACCGGCACAGGTGGTGCCGTTGAACGAGAACGACGACGGCACCGGGTTGCTGCCGCTCCACGAGCCGGTGAACCCGAAGTTGACCGACGCGCCGGTGCCGACGGCGCCGTTGTAGCTCACGTTGGTGGCGGTCACCGTCGAGCCGGTGACCGTGACGGCGGCGTTCCACGCCTGCGTCACGCCCTGCCCGGGAGCGAAGCTCCACGCCAGGCTCCAACTGGTCACCGCGTCACCGAGGTTGGTGACGACGACATCCGCGCCGAACCCGCCGGTCCACTGGCTGGTGACCCGGTAGTCGACAGCGCACGCCGGGGTGGCGGCCTGGGCGGTGGCGATGCCGAGCCCGCCGGCCACGACGGTCAGGACCGTTGCCGCCAGAACCACGAGACGCGATCGGCGAACCGTCATCGGGTTACTCCTGCCTCGATCGGAGGCGCTCGCCATCACGTGACGGCGGCGCACTGGGAGCCGTTGAGGGCGAAGCCGGTCGCTCCGCCGAGCGGGCTGTCGGTGATGAATCCGAAGCTGGTCGAACCGGCGGCCGGGATCACCGTGTTCCAGGCGACGTTCACCGCCGTGGCCGCGGCGCCGGACTGGGTGACCGTGGCATTCCAGGACTGCGTGATCCGCTGACTGCCCGGCAGGGACCAGGTCAGTGTCCACCCGTTGATGCCGACGGTGGAGGTGTTGTTGAGCGTCACGTCGAACTGGGCGCCCGTACCCCAGTCACCGGTCTTGAGGTAGGTGACCGTGCAGGCCCCGCCCCCAGGAGTGGTCGGCGCAGGAGTCGTCGGCGCGGGAGTCGTGGGGGGCGGCGTCGTCGGGGGCGGCGTCGTCGGGGGCGGCGTCGTGGGCGGCGGCGGCGTCGTCGGGGGCGGCGTCGTGGGCGGCGGCGTCGTCGGGGGTGGCGTCGTCGGGGGCGGCGCCGTGGTCAGTCGTGCGCTGAGGATCGGGGCCAGCCGGTCGGTGATGGCCTGGTGGCCGGCGTCGTTCGGGTGGACCGAGTCGCTCAGGCCGCCGGACGGCAGCCAGCCGGTGGTGTCCACGTAGAACACGTTGGCGTCACCCGCGGCGTTGCGTGCCCGCACCGCCGCCTCCGTCTCGGTCGCGTACCGACCGATGAACGTCCGCATGGCGAAGAGCTTGGCGTTCGGGAACTTGGCCCGGATCCTCGTCAGGAAGGTGGTGTACGTCGCCTGGAAGGCCGCGGCGCTCACGCCGTGGCTCTTGTCGTTGGTCCCCAGGTTGATCACCACGCCGTCGGCGGTGTAGCGGGAGAAGTCCCACGCGTCGGTGCCGGCCTGGCCACCGGAGGACATCCAGTAGCGTGTCGACTGCGCCCAGCATCCGTCGGTCGTCTCGGCCAGACACATGCCACCGATCGCGATCTGGGTGTGGTCGTACCCGAGCCGCTCACCGACCTTGAAGGCGTAGTCCGTCACGGCGAGTTGACTGCTCGTGGCCCCTGCGGTGATCGAGTCGCCGACGAACTCGACCAGCTTGGGGCGGGTCGGTGGCGCGAAGGTGCCCGCGCCGGAGTCGAGGATCAACCCCTGGAAGACCGCGTCACCGGTGTAGGAGCCGGCCACCTGCCGGTAGCTGACGATCAGCGTGTGGCTGCCGGCCGCCAGCGCGGTCGGCGTCAGGTTGATCGTGCCGGAGCCGGTGAAGGACGTGAACGCCCCACCGTCGATGCTCGCCCACAATTGGATGGTGTTGCGCTGCCGGAGCTTCACCGTTCTGCCGGTGAATCCGACGCGCAGGTACGCGCCGGCCCAGTAGGGCACGTAGGCCGAGGCGTTCGTCCTGTTCCACCGGCCGACGAAGCTGATGTTCGAGTCGGCCGGCGTGCCGTCGCCGGCCGCGGCCTGGGCGCTGAGTACCGGCAGGCCGGCGGCGAGCACCCCGGCGGCGACCGCGATGAGGGCTGCGGCACGCAGGGAACGGATCGTCGTCATCGGATGGGGTTCCAGCCGTCGGTGCCCGCCAGGTAGGCGGTGGGCGTGTACTGGGTGGCGGTGGAGGCGCTCATCTGGGGCCGGTTGGCGTTGACGACGGCGCCCGGCCCGCTGCTGCCGTACTCGGCGAAGCGCGCATTCCGCCACGAGAAGCCGGACATGTCGGTCCAGGGGTCGGTGCGGATGTGCGCGCCCATCGTGACGCCCCGATAGAGCACCTGTCCGCGGGCGTTGACGTCGCCGCTGGGGTGCCACGGCCGGCCCAGATAGACGGTCCTGGCGGGAGCGTTGCTGGTCAGGGTGGTTCCCCAGAACAGGAAGCCGAACTTGTTGTTGATGTCGGTGGCCGCGGCGGTGAGGTAGCCGTTGTTCGACGACGAGCCCCGGGCGAGCGAGTGCACGGTGCCGTTCTGGAAGACCATGGTGCCCCGCCCGAAGATGAAGTCGACGTCACCCTCCACGTAGGAGTTGCGGACGTAGAGACGCCGGACCGAGCTGACACTGGGCGCGTTCACCAGCAGGGTGTCCTGGTTGCCGAGAACGCGGACGTTGTCGAACTGCACCCGGTCGCCGGAGGTGTTGACAGCGACGGCCTGCTCCGCGTCGAGGGTGTTGGCGGCCTCGTCGAAGTCGTTCGACATGGTCAGGTTCCTGATCGTGGTGTCGTTGGCGTTGACGAAGACCGAGGCGCTGCCGGACGTGCCGTACGTGCCACCACCGGGCTTGGCCTGGCCGGAGGCATGCCCTTCGACGATCACCACCTGGGCGGCGGAACTGCCGGCGCCGACCAGGGTGAGGTAGGGCTTGTTGGCGGGAATGGTGACCACGCCCCGGTAGGTGCCGGGTTTGATGGTGATGGTGACCGGAACGCCGTTGTTCGCCGCGACACTGTCGATCGCCGCCTGCACGGTGGTGTAGGCCCCGCTGCCGTCGGCGGCCACCGTGATGGTCGTCGCGTCCGCGGCCGCGGACGCGGCCACCGGGACCGCGGTGGCGAGGGCGCACCCCGTCAGCACCGCCGCCGTGCGCAGCCCGAGCACCCTGCCGGACGTGGTCATAAGCGTTCTCCGATCCCCGGGCCGCTGCCGACGACCATGTCGACTGGCAGACGACGACGTTAAGTGAACGTTAACATCGACGTTCGGGAATATAAAGCGGATGTCCGCGGAAGGTCACCCGACCCGGACGTCGCGCCCGGACGTGCTCGCCTCGGGGGCCACCGACGGTGTCCGCCTGGGCAGCAACAGCGGGGTGGCAAGCAGCAGTACGCCGGACAGCGTGATCGCGGCGAGCGGGCTGGTGAGTGTGGCGAGAAGACCCCAGCCCACCATCAGGGCAGCCTGCAGGAGCTTGCCGACGGCACTCCACGTGCTGAGCACCCGCGCGGCGTGACCCGCGGGGACCCGGCGCAGGCGTTCGGTCGCGTAGATCGGATTGAAGACTCCCATGCACGTGATCAGCAGTCCCTCGACGATGATCACGGTGACGAGTCCGGGCACACCCGGCTGGACGAGGGCGAGGCCGAGTGGGAAGACCGAACGCAGCCAGCCGGAGACGATCATGACCCGGTGTCGGCCGTAGCGGCTCACGAGGCGCGCGGAGAGGCGGGCGCCCAGTAGCCCACCGAGCGCCGGGATGCCGAAGGCGAGGCCGTACTGCCACGCCGGCAGGTGGTACCGGCCCAGCAGGAGCACGGCCAGCAGCGGCGCGGTGGCCATGATGAGGCCGCCGACCAGGATCGAGTTGAGGAACAGCCCGCGCAGGACGCCGTCGCGGAGGATGAGCCTCCCCCCGTGCAGCAGGTCCGCGGGCCGCAGCCCCGCCGCGCGGCCACGAGGTGTGGCGACGTCGCCGCCCCCGACACGCAGGATCGCGAACGCGGACAGCAGGTAGCTGACGGCATCGGCCAGGACGGTCACGACCGGACCGAGCAGCCCGGCGAGCGCGCCGCCCAGGGGCGGCCCGGCCGCGGTCGCCACCCAGGCCGTGCCCTCGAACCGCCCGTTGGCCGCCAGCAGGTCGGCGCCACGCACCAGATTTTTCAGGTACGCCCCGGACGCGGCGGAGAAGGCGATGCCCGCAGTCCCCGAGATGATCGACACAACCAGTAGTTGACTGTACGACAGAAGTCCGAGGCCGTACGCGGCCGGGACGCTGACCATCGCGACGAAGCGGACGAGGTCCATCATGATCATCACCGGTCGCTTCGCACGGTGCTCGACCCATGGCCCGAGGGCGAAGGCCACAACCGCCGCGACCGCGAGACCGGCCGCCTCCAGCAACGCCACGGCGACCGCCGAAGAGTCCAGAACACGGACCGCGATCAGCGGAAACGCACCGAAGGCGAGCCAGGTGCCGTACGTGCTGGCGGCGTACGCCGACCACAGCCAACCGAAATCGCGCCCCAACCGCCCCCGCATGCGACCCTCCCGAATCCACCGACGTCCGGGGGCAGCACAACTCTCGCGCCCGCGCGGAAGCAAACAACTGGGATCCCGCGAGCCACAACCAGCAGTTGTGGATGGGCATAATGAGCCGGTGGATACCGAGGCGGTGCGGTCGTTCGTGCGGGCGGCCGAGTTCGGGCAGTTGCAGCACGCGGCCGACGAGCTGGGGGTGACGCAGCAGGCCGTGTCGAAGCGGATCGCCGCCCTCGAACGCGCGCTCGACGTGCGGTTGTTCACGCGTACCCCCCGAGGGGTCGAGCTGACACTCGACGGCCAGGCGTTCCTCCCGCACGCCCGGGGCATCGTCGCCGGGGTGGACCGCGCGGTCGCCGCGATCAGACCGGGCTCGCGGGCCCTGCGGATCGACGTTCTCGGTCTGCGCTCCGCGCAGGCCGTGGTCCTGCATGACTACTGGCGCTCCCATCCGCAGACCGACCTCGACGTGGTGACGCTGCGGGTCAACGACCCGCGTGAGGCGGTCGCCGCCGTCCAGGCGGGCGACGTCGACGCCTCGTTCCGGTCGGTCACCGACCCGGCGACGCTGCCGCGCGAGGTGCGGATGGTCCACGCCTTCGACTCGGCGCTGGAACTGCTCGTCGGTCCACGGCACCCGCTCGCCTCCGCGCGTACGCTGACGCCGGCCCAGCTCCGGGGGCACCGGATCTGGGTGCCGGGCATCGCGCCACGCAGTGAGTGGGCGGACTTCTACGACCAGCTCACCGAGGCCTTCGACCTACGGATCGACGCAGCCGGGCCGAACTTCGGCAACGAGGTGCTCCTCGACGTCCTCGCCGAATCCGCCGACGTGGCGACCCTCGTCGGCGCGCGCGACCGGTACCTCTGGCCGACGGGCCACGACCTGCGCCGCATCCCGATCGCGCGCCCGACGCTCGCGTACCCGCTCTCGCTCCTCCTGCGCCGCGCGAACCCGCACCCGGGGCTACGCGCGGTGCTCGACCACTGCGCGGGGCTGACGCCGCTGCCCGCGCCGACCTGGCGCCCCTCCTGGGCGTTAGGTCCTGTTTCATGAGAGCGGTCGAGCCGGGCGGAGTCCGGGCGTCGATCCGGCGGCATTGCGGTGGCGTCCGGGGACGCCGCCGACGAGGTCGAGCAGGGTCGCCGCCCGCGTCGACCACCTGTGACGGCCCGCTTCGCGGCATCGGCGCGAGTCCGCGCCGCACCGTCGGAGAATTCTCTGCGACGGTGTCGATGCGCGGTCAGCTCGTTCGACGAATAGGCGCGAGGGGCGAGCGGCGGCCCCGCCGAAGGAGGAGAAGGCAATGGCGAAGTACATGCTGATCATGCGGGGCACCGACGATTCGAACGCGGCCATGATGGCGTCGATCGACGAGGCGATGGCCGCGACCGGCCGGTTCATCGAGGAGATGCTGAAGGCCGGCGTGCTCCTCGCGGCCGAAGGGCTGGACGATCCGGGCCAGGGCGTCGTGGTGGACTTCGGCGGCGACGCCCCGATCATCACGGACGGCCCGTACGGCGAGACCAGGGAACTGTTCGGGGGCTACTTCCTGCTCGACGTCGCCTCGAAGCAGGAGGCCGTCGAGTGGGCCACGCGCATCCCGGCGGTCCGCGGGTCCAAGATCGAGGTCCGGCGGGTGGCGGAGGCCGACGAGGTCCCGCTGGGCAGCGGGAACGACGGCGAAATTTGATGGGTACGGCCGACGTCGAGGCCGTCTGGCGGGTCGAGTCGGCGCGGATCGTCGCCGCGCTGACCCGGTTCACCGGCGATCTCGGGCTGGCCGAGGACGCCGCCCAGGAGGCGGTGGCCGAGGCGCTGGTGTCGTGGCCGCGCGCGTCCCCGGCCAATCCGGCCGGCTGGCTGATGGCCACGGCCCGTCGACGGGCCATCGACACGATCCGCCGCCGGAGCGCGCTGCGCGAGCGGTACGCCCTCCTGGCGACCGACACGGCGGTCGGCTCGGCGCTGGACGAGGAGGTGGACCCCGACCGGATCGACGACGACATCCTCGCCCTGATGTTCGTCAGCTGCCACCCGGTGCTCTCCCCCGAGGCCCGGGTGGCGCTGACCCTGCGTGTGGTCGGTGGGCTGTCCAGCGAGGAGATCGCCCGCGCGTTCCTCGTGCCCGTGCCAACCGTGCAGGCCCGCATCACCCGCGCCAAGAAGACCATCGCGGCGGCCGGGGTGCCCTTCGAGCTGCCGCCGTCCAGCGAGCGCCGGGCACGGCTGGGCGGCGTGCTGCACGTCCTGTACACGATCTTCACCGAGGGGTCGACGGCCACGTCGGGCGACCACCTGCTGCGCCCGGACGTCGCGTACGAGGCGATCCGACTGGCCCGTGCGCTGACGGCGCTCCAGCCCGACGAGGCGGAGGTGCACGGTCTGCTCGCGCTGTGCGAGCTGACGGCCGCGCGTTTCCCGGCCCGGGTCGGCCCGGACGGCACGCCGGTCCTGCTCGAGGACCAGGACCGACGGCGGTGGGACGCCGCCGCGATCGGCCGAGGGCTGGCCGCGCTGGCCAGGGCATCGACCGGTCGTCTCGGCCCCTACGGTCTACAGGCCGCTATCGCCGCCACCCACGCGTCGGCGCCGTCGGTGGAGGCGACCGACTGGACCCGGATCGTGCGGCTCTACGACGCGCTGAGCCGGGTCGCGCCGTCACCGGTCGTCGAGCTCAACCGGGCCGTCGCCGTGGCCATGGCCTCCGGTCCGGCGCGGGCGCTGGCCATCGTGGACGAGCTGGTCACCGCCGGCCGACTCCCCGGATCACATCTGGTCCCGACCGTACGCGGCGAGTTGCTGGCCCGGCTCGGTCGGCGGGCGGAGGCCCGCGCCGAGTTGGAGGCGGCGGCCGGGCTCTGCGCCAACCAGCGCGAACGGTCGGTGCTGCTGCGCAGGGCGGCCGCGCTGACCTGACGGGCTGCACACCGCCCGGTGCGGCAATCTGGTGAGGTGAACGGTGATGACGTGCGAGCTCCCCGAGCGCAGACCGGGTCCAGCCCGCAGCACCTGCTGGCGACGGTACTCGGCGAGTATCTCGACTCGGCGGACGCCGACCTGCCGTCGGCGGCGGTCATCGCGATCCTCGCGGAGTTCGGGGTCAGCCAGTCCAGTGCCCGTGCCGCCCTGTCCCGACTGGTCAAGCGGGGCCTGATCACGATGAGGGCGAGCCGACGGCCCCCGGTCTACCACCTGACGCCCGAGGCGATCGCCCGGCATCGCGTGCGGATGCGGCACTTCCTGACGTTCGGCGCTCGGCCACCACACTGGACGGGCGACTGGGTGCTGGCCTCCTTCTCGATCCCGACTTCCGGGCAGGCGTCACGGCACGCCGTACGCAGAACACTGGGCGCGCTACGTTTCGCGGGCCTGTACGACAGCGTGTGGATCCGGCCGGGATCGGACGCCGCGCCGGCGCAGGGGGCGCTGAGCGAGCTGCTGGACCACGTCGAGGGCGCCCGGTGGTCGGTGATGCACGTCCGGTTCGACGAGGAGTCCGGACCACACGGTCCGGCCGGCGCGTACGACCTGGCCGCTCTCGCGTCGGAGTACTCGACCTTCACCCGGCGGTACACACCGCTGCGGGCGGCCGTACGCGACAACGAGGTGGACGCGGCACGGGCGCTGGTGGCCCGAACCTCGGCCATGGACTCCTGGCGGAGGTTCGCCGACCTCGACCCGGACCTGCCCGACCACCTGCTGCCGACGCCGTGGCCCCGACAGGAGGCCAGGAACACCTTCCTGGAGATCCACTCCGCGCTCGGCGCGCTCGCGCAGGCGCGGCTGGTCGAGGTGGCGACACCGCACTGGCCGGACGCCGCCGCGTGGATCACCCACTTCCAGGCGTCGGACGACCTCCCGACGGCCGGGTCGAGTGGCAGCGGGACGGCGGGTCGAGGCCGGCGTTGAGAAACCACAGACATTGACACTTTTCGTTGCGGCAGTGATAGTAACTGCACACCGCTCCCATCGGATCGCCTGTGGGGACCCCGCCGGGTGGTCGACGCGTACCTATCGACCTGGCCCGTGGCCTGCGCTCGCCGCGCGAACGTACCGCCGCCACCGCCGCCGCGGGGAGCCCCACCGTGACATCCGTTGGAGGCGCGCATGAGAAGAAGATCGAAGATCTACGCGGGGTTGGCGGTTGCCGTCGTACCGATCGCCTCGATGATGATTACGCTCGGCGCGACGCCGGCCGATGCCGCCGTTGGCGGTTCCGGCCCCTACCCCGCCGACTACGAGACCTCGGCCACCCTGACCAACCACACCATCTTCCGGCCGCAGACGCTTCCGTCCGAGCGCCTGCCCATCTTCGTCTGGGGCAACGGCGGCTGTTCGGCCAACGGCCTCTCGCAGGGCAACTTCCTGCGCGAGATCGCCTCGCACGGCTTCCTCGCGATCGCCAACGGCGCCCCGAACGGCTCCGGCTCGACCAACTCCCAGATGCTCACCCAGTCCATCGACTGGGCCATCGCGGAGAACTCCCGGCAGGGCAGCAAGTACTTCAACAAGATCGACACGACGAAGGTCGCGGTCGCGGGCTTCTCCTGCGGCGGGCTGGAGGCGTACGCGGTCTCCAACGACCCGCGCGTCACCACCACCGGCATCTTCAGCAGCGGCCTGCTCAACGACGCCGACGACTACCAGCTCCGCAGGCTCACCAAGCCGATCGCCTACATCATCGGCGGGCCCAGCGACATCGCCTACCCGAACGCCATCGACGACTGGGGCAAGCTGCCGTCCACGCTGCCCGCCTTCATGGGCAACCTCAACGTCGGGCACGGTGGCACGTACGACCAGACCAACGGCGGCGAGTTCGGCCGCGTCGCGGTGCTCTACCTCAAGTGGCGGCTCAAGGGCGACACCACCGCCGGCGCCAACTTCGTAGGGCCCAACTGCGGCCTGTGCCGTACCCAGTGGACGGTCCAGCAGAAGAACCTGACGCTTGACGACGGCACGCCGCCGACCACGCCTCCACCGACCACGCCTCCGCCCACCACTCCCCCGCCCACCACTCCGCCACCCACCACGCCCCCACCGACGGGCGCCGCCTGCACCGCGACCTACGCCGTGCAGGACCAGTGGAACGGCGGCTTCGTCGCCAACGTCACCGTCACCGCCGGAAGCACCGCCCTCAGCGGCTGGCGGGTCACCCTCAACCTGCCCAGCGGCGCCACGGTCACCTCGCTGTGGAACGGCGTCGCGACCGGTAGCAGCGGGACCGTCACCGTCGCCAACCAGAGCTACAATGGACGGCTGGCTGCGGGCCAGACCACCAGTTTCGGATTCCAGGGCACCGGAAACGGCGGCGGCGCCACCGCCACCTGCACCGGAAGCTGAACCCGACTCACCTCGGCGGTCGGCGCGTCACGCGCCGGCCGCCGAGCGCGTTCCGACGACCCGAGGAGACGACGATCGCCGAGAGTACGCTGGCCGACATCCTGCGCGCGGCGGCGAACGGGCTGTTCCCGCCGGCCGACGGCGGAACCACCGTCGTACCGCAGCCGTGCCACCGCGACGCCGGCGTCATCGCGTTCACCGCGCACTCCGTGGTGTTCACCGACGAGGACCCCGAATGGGTACGCCACACGCTGGCCACTCTCGACTGCGACGGCCTGGCGGCCACGATGAATCCGCGCTTCCTGGTCGCGCTGCTGGACCGCACCGGGCGCCGCACCGACACCATCGACCTCCTGACCGTCGCGAATCCGCTACCCGGCCCGCCCCCGCTGCGGCTGACCGAGGTCGCGGACGCCGGTCACGCCCGCGCCGGCCGGGCACGGCGACGTCGTGACGACGTCCGGGTCTGGTCGGCCGACGGCGGGGTGGTCGTGCTGGGCCGAGGCGTGGCGGGCCGCTGGGAGACGGCGATCGAGGTCGACGAGGACTGCCGCCACCGCGGCCTGGGGCGGGCGCTGGCCACGGCCGCCCGGCATCTCGTACCCGGCGGGCAACCGCTCTGGGCACAGCAGGCCGCCGGCAACGCCCGCAGCGTACGCGCCTTCCAGGCGGCCGGGTTCCGCCCGGTCGGCGCGGAGGCGCTGCTCCTGCCACCCGCTCGGCCGTAAATGGCGCTGCGCGTCAACGCGGCCGGACGGCGAGGCGGATGTGCACGACGTCACCGAGGGCGATGCCCTCCCTGTTGCGCACCGAGTCCCGCAGCGGGAGGAGATAGCCCCCGTCCTTCGGGAACAGCGACGTGCGCCACCGGCTTCGTCCGAGCCGGACCTCGACCGGGATCATGCCCCAGCCGTAGGTGACCGCCGACGCCACCTGCCGCACCATGTCGACGCAGTCGGTTGGGATCGTCACGAAGTGGTACGGCGACGGCCCGCGCCACTCCCAGACGGCACCCTCGAACTCGTACTCCATCACGGCATCACACGGTAGTGGGCGACGGTGGCATCGTCCGGAACCCGGGCGTCCGGGCCGCCGCCCGACTCGGCCTCGAACGCCCGGACGCGGTGGATGACGCCGGACGGCCCTTCGGCGGCGAGCAGATCGCGCACGCCCGGCCAGTCGGTCAGGCCGTACTGGCTGACGATCCGGCTGGCGCCGTTGCTGAGCACCGCGATGCCGTGCAACTCGCCGAGCGGGTGGCTGCCGGTCGCCGCCTCCCAGGCCGCCCGCGGATCGTCCTTGGCTATCCAGTAACCGCCCGGCTGGTTCCGACGAGCCCGCAGTGCCAGGGCGCAGGAGGCGCGGATGTGGTCGTACTCCGGGGTTCCGGGTGTGACGCCGGCCAGGGGCGCCGCGCACTCCCGCCGGGCGGCCACCTCGCGCTCGTCGGTGATCACCCGCACGCCGCCGCCAACCTCATCGAGCATGAGGTACGAGTCCGCGAGCAGGAGATGCTCGAGCCGTCCCCGGTGGGCGCGGGCCATCAGGACGGTCGCCTGAGGGCTGCTGGGATCGGCGATGTCGCAGGTGGCGCGATGGGCGACGGCCGTTTCAGCGATGGCGTCGGCGAGGATGGCCGCGAGGTCCCGCCCGTCGGCCCGGGACAGACCGCCGAGCAGCGTGCCGCCCAGGCGGTGGGTGTACCAGGCGACCCCGTGCGCGCAGAGCGCCTCGGCCCCCGGAATGCCGGCGCCGTCCAGCAGGACGACAGCCCCGGGGACCGCCCCGACGAAATCCTCGTTCGGCCGGTCGCCCCTACCGGCGCTCGTCGCGAGGCTGACCTGCATCGGCCGCTCCTTCCAACCGGGTCGGCGCTCAGCGCGGCGCGTTCAGATAGCGCAGCACGGCGAGAACCCGCCGGTGGTCGGTCCGCGCCTGGGGTAGGTCGAGTTTGGTGAAGATGGCCGTCACGTGTTTCTCCACGCTGCGCGGGGCGAGGTGGAGCGACTCGCAGATGGCGAGGTTGGACCGGCCCTCGGCCAGCATCCCCAGGACCTCACGCTCCCGCTCGCTGAGCCGGGCGACGCCCGCGTCCACCGACGGCGCCGCCAACAACTGGCGCACCACCTCGGGATCCAGAGCGGTGCCGCCGGCGGCCACCCTCCGCAGCGCGTCGATGAAGTCCTCGGTGCTGACGATCCGGTCCTTCAGCAGGTAACCGATCCGACCCGGGTGCTCGGCGATCAGTTGCCGCGCGTACCGGGTCTCCACCCACTGCGAGAAGACCAGCACGCCGGTGTCCGGGTGGGCCTCCCGGATCGCCAGCGCCGCTCGCAGGCCTTCGTCGGTGAAGGTCGGTGGCATCCGTACGTCGACCACCGCCGCGTCCGGTCGGTGTTCGTCGACCGCCGCGCGCAGGTCGTCACCGTTGTCCACGGTCGACACGACGGTGATCCCGTGATCGGTCAGCAGCAACGTGATGCCGTCGCGCAGCAACGGGTTGTCCTCGGCGATCACTACTCGCACGGCAGCTCCAGGGTGATGGTCGTCGGTCCACCGGGCGGGCTGTCCAGCCAGAGCGCGCCATCCAGCGATTCGGCTCGCCGGATCAGCCCCGCCAGACCCGTACCCCTGGTCCCGGATCGCGCCCCGCCGCGCCCGTCGTCGGTGACGGTCAGGCGCAGGACGCCATCCTGCGCGCGAAGGTCAAGCCGGATCCGGCTGGCCCCGGCGTGCTTCGTCACGTTGGTGAGGAGTTCGGCGGCGCTGAAGTACAGCGCCGACTCCAGGTCGGGCGTCGGGCGCTGAGGCAGGTCCACGTGTACCTCGACGGGTACCGCGCTGCGCGCGGCCAGGGTCTCGATCGCGGTGCTCAGGCCGGTGTCGAGCGCGGGCGGGTGGATGCCCCGCACGATGTCCCGCAGCTCGGTCAGCGTCTCCACCACCGCGCCCCGGGCCTGCGTCACCATCGCCTTCAGCTCCGGGTCGCCGGCACGCCGCTCGATGCGTGACAGACCCACGCCGAGCGCGACCAGCCGGGCCTGCGTACCGTCGTGCAGATCCCGCTCCACCCGCCGCAGCAGCGCGGCCGCGTCCGCCCGCAGCGCGGCCCGGCTGGCCTCCAGAGCCGCTATCCGGACCCGCTCGGGGCCCGGCTCGAGCAGGGCCCGCACCAACCACCGGTCCAGCGACACGATGAGCCGGAAGTACCACGGAAACACCAGCAGCGCGGCCAACCCCTGCGCGGCCAGTCCCCAGGTGCCGCCCCACGGCGGGTCTTGCGGAAAGCGGTGCACCCACACGGGGTAGGTGACGCCCACCAGCCCTCCGACGACGAGGGCCCCGCCGAGGTAGGCGGCCGCGGCCATCAGCGGCAGCCGGGCGAAGCAGTACGCGAGGGCCTTCCAGGCGCTGGCGTCCGTCAGCACCGCACCGGCCCAACGCACCGGGCCCGGCCCACGGCGGCCCACGGGCGGCGGGTTCGGCCAACTCCAGCCGAGGAACAGCCGGGCCGGCCCACGGAAGTACCGCACGGTCAGCCGCCCGAGCACCAGCACACCGGTCAGCAGTGGCAGCCCGATCGTCAGCAGCGACAGCGCGGAGAACACCACCCCCAGCAGTGCTATCGCGAACGTCGGCACGGCCAGCACGGTGCCGGTCACCGTGTAGCCGATTTCACGCCAGGTACGGGCGGCCGTCGGAGCACGCAGGACCGCGCTGACGACCGGCCTCACGTGTCCGCCGCCAACGATTCCACCGCCGGGCGGCGCATCGCGACCAGCGCCGGCACGACGGTGCCCAGCAGCACCAGGCCGATCACCGCGGCCAGGCCACCGGCCAGCTGCCCGGTTGGCAGGTACGGCGTCCACGTGCCCAGCATGCCGTGCAGCATCGGCACCATGGTGACCATCGCGACAACGGTACCCATCGCCAGGGCGGTCACCGTCACCAGCAGGGCTTCGCAGACGACCACGGCCAGCGCCCGCATCCTGCTCGCGCCGACCAGCCGGGTCACCGCAAGCTCGCGGCGTCGGGCCAGCAGCACGGTCGCCAGCGTGTTCACCGCGGCGACGGCGGCGAAGGCGACGTAGACGGCGGTCCCGGAGTACTCCGTCCACACCCGCGCCGCCGGCTCGGGAACGCCCCGCACGTGCACGGACGTGGTGTGCGTGACCACCTTCACCAGGGCGAACGCGATCGCCAGGACCAGTGGTACGAGAGCGCCGGACAGCGCCTTGGCACGCACCGCGAGGTTGTCCGCGGCCAGCGCCCCGGTACCCCCGAACAGTCGCGTCAGCGGAGCTGCCAGCCGCAGCAGGACCGGACCGAGGAAGCCGACCCCCACGCACATCGCCAGCATCGTGAAGAAACTCGACTCGCCGGCCTTCGCCGGGTCGCCGCCCGCGATCTGGATCGACAGCGCCACGCCGCCGGCCACGAGCACCACCCCGATCGCGGTACGTACCAGGCTGATCCGGCGCGGCGGAGCGGCCGTCTCGGTCAGCGCGGCGGCGGGGCGTACCCGTGCTGGGCGCAGCCCGGCGATCAGCGCACCGACCATCGACGCCCCGACGGCGATGCCCAGCGCCACGGGCAGTGCCGCAGACGACGGGTGGAACGTCACGCCGGGCGGGATCGCCCGGTGTCCGGTGAGCCCCGCCAGCCAGGCGTGGGCGAGCAGGGCACCGAGCGGTACGCCGAGCACGGTCGCCGGCACCGCCACCGCGGCGGCCTGGGCCGCCACCGCGCGGCGCACCCGACCGGGAGTGGCACCGAGCGCCCGTACCAGCGCGATGTCCCGGGCCTGCCGGGCGATCGACGACGTCATGGTCAACCCGACGACCAACGCGGTCAGGTACACCGACACCACCACGAACAGCGTGGCCATCTCGGGGATCGAACTCTCGGTCAGCACCTGCCGGGCGCTCGGGTCCAGCCTCGCACCGGACAGCGATGAACTGGCGCCCAACGCGCCGGACACCAGCGCGGCGGCCAGGCACTGCGTGACGAACGGACCGGCGAAGGACCACGGCTGCTTGCGCAGCGCCTGCCTGGTCAGCCCCGCGCTCATCGGGCCACCACCGGGTCACCCGTGGTGGCGCGCAACCGCTGGGCGATGCTTGCCGGATCGGGCGTCGGGACGTCCGCCACCACCTCGCCGTCGCGCAGCAGGACGAGCCGGTCGCTCCACACCGCGGCCAGCGGATCGTGGGTGACCATCACCACCGTCGCCCCGGACCGGTCCACCCCGTCACGCAGCAGGCGCAGCACCTGCTCACCGGTCGCCGGATCCAACGCCCCGGTCGGCTCGTCAGCGAAGACGACGGCGGGACGGCCAGCCAACGCGCGGGCGATGGCGACCCGTTGGCGCTGACCTCCGGACAACTCACCGACCGACCGGCCCGCCAGCCCGGACAGGCCCACCTCGGCCAGCACCTCGTCGAGCGGGCGCGGGCGCGGTCCACCCAGCCGCCGGGGCAGCAGCACGTTCTGCCGCACCGTCAACTCCGACAGCAGGTTGTACGACTGGAAGACGAAACCCACCCGGTCGCGACGCAGCCGGGTCAGCGCACCTTCGCGCATTCGGGTGACGTCCCGGCCGACCAGCCGGACCCGCCCCGACGTCGGCCGGTCCAACCCCGCCGCGCACTGCAGCAGGGTGCTCTTGCCCGAGCCGGTAGCTCCCATCACCGCCACGAACGTCCCCGCCGGCACCACGAGCGAGATGCCGCGAAGAGCGGCGATGGGCCGCTTGCGCGAGCCGTAGGTGCGGGTCACCCCGTCGAGTTCCACCACGTTGTCCATGCGTTCCACCCTCGACGCTGGCGGCGATCCGGACATCCGGGCGATCCGAACGATCCTGGTGCGGTTATCCGTACCCGCGTCGCGCTGCCACGGCCGCCAGGAAACCGCTTACCTCAGCTCTATTGACGTTCGTAACTGCGCGTCAGTACCGTGATGCGGGCAGCGAGAAAGCGCTTTCCGACCCTCACCGTCCGACAGGGAGCGCCCCCATGCCCAAACACCTGCGCGCGATCTGCCTCGCCCTGCTCACCGTCGCCACCGTCCTGAGCACCACCACCGCCCTGCCCGCCGAGGCCGCCCCGCGCTTCCGGGTGCTGGTCTTCTCGAAGATCACCAACTTCTACCACGACTCGATCCCGGCCGGCGTCGCCGCGATCCAGCAGCTCGGGGCCACCCACAACTTCGAGGTCGTCGCCACCACCGACGCGGGCGCCTTCACCGACGCCAACCTCGCCACCTTCGACGCCCTGGTCTTCAACAACACCAACTCCACCCCGGCCTCGGGTGACCTGCTCAACGCCAGCCAGCGCGCGGCGTTGCAGACGTTCATCCGCAACGGTGGCGGCTGGGCCGGCCTGCACGCCGCCTCGGCCAGTGAACGCGACTGGTCCTGGTACGAGGGCCTGGTCGGCACCATCTTCGACTACCACCCGGACTTCTCGGCCACCGGCGGCACGTACCCCGGGCGGGTGAAGGTCCTCGACCGCGCCCACCCCTCCACCCGCAACCTGCCGGAGCTGTGGGAGCAGAGCGAGGAGTGGTACAACTGGCGGACCAACCCGACCGGCAACGTGCACACCCTCGCGCAGATCAAGGTGCGGGACGGGATCAGCGGCCTGGACGAGGGCGTCGACCACGCGTACTCCTGGTGTCAGCGCTACGACGGCGGCCGGTCCTGGTTCACCGCCGGTGGACACGCCAGCTCCCAGTTCAGCAGCGCCACCTTCCTGGAGCACCTGCGCTACGGCATCGAGTGGGCCGCGGGCGCGGTCGCCGGCGACTGCTCGGCCACCAGGACCGGCACGTTCGAACGCGTCGGGCTGGTCACCGAGAACCTGGCCGACCCGTTCGAGCTGGCCGTCGCGCCGGACCGCAAGGTCTACTACATCCAGCGCACCGGTGCGCTCAAGGTGGTCGACTCGGACACGCTCCAGGTCACCACGCTGCTCGACTTCGCGTACACCTCGGCGATGACCGACCAGTCCGACGGGCTGCTCGGAATGACGCTGGACCGCAACTTCGCCAGCAACGGCTGGGTCTACCTGCTCTGGTCGGACAAGACCCTCAAGCAGCTCAACCTGTCCCGGTTCACGGTGGCGAACAACAGTGTCGCGCTCTCCTCGGAGAAGCGGCTGCTGACCGTCCCGACGTACCGGGGCGTGGGTCGGGCCAACTCACACATGGGCGGATCGCTGGCCATGGACGCCGCCGGTCGCCTGTACGCCGCGATCGGCGACAACACCGACCCCTTCGCGTCCAGCGGTTACACCCCGATCGACGAGCAGTCCGGGCGGGCCGCCTGGGACGCCCAGGGCACCGCCGGTAACACCAACGACCTGCGCGGCAAGATCCTGCGGATCACCCCGCAGGCCGACGGCACGTACACCGTGCCCAGCGGCAACCTCTTCCCCGCCGGCACGGCGCGGACCCGACCGGAGATCTACGCGATGGGCATGCGCAACCCGTTCCGGATCACCATCGAGCCGGGAACGAACGCGGTGCTCGTCGGTGACTACGGCCCGGACGCCCGCGCCGCGGACGCGAACCGCGGACCGGAGGGGACCGTCGAGTTCAACCGGATCACCGCCGCCGGCAACTTCGGCTGGCCGTACTGCGTGGGCAACAACATCCCGTTCAACGACTACAACTTCGCGACCAGCACCTCCGGGGCGAAGTTCAACTGCGCGGCGCCGGTGA
This sequence comes from Micromonospora sp. CA-246542, assembly GCF_050942905.1. NCBI lineage: Bacteria > Bacillati > Actinomycetota > Actinomycetes > Micromonosporales > Micromonosporaceae > Micromonospora > Micromonospora sp. CA-246542. The sequence continues at coordinate 3,868,824 of NZ_CP192040.1, forward strand.
ACAACTCCCCCAACAACACCGGCCTGACCACCCTGCCGGCGGCGAAGCCGGCGCTGGTCTGGTACGCGTACTCCGCCTCCGCCCAGTTCCCCGAGGTAGGCACCGGCGGTGGCGGCCCGATGAGCGGGCCGGTCTACGACTACGACCCGGCGAACACCCGTACCACCAAGTTCCCCGAGTACTTCGACGGGAAGTGGATCACGTACGAGTTCACCCGCAGGTGGTTCAAGACGCTCTCGATCCACCGGACGGCGCAGACCTTCAGCAACTCGCGTTTCGCCCCCACGGCCGTCGGTGACCTCCAGTCGATCAACGGGATCTTCGAGAACATGAGCTGGATCCAGCCCTTCGAGGCGGAGTTCGGCCCGGACGGCTCGCTCTACGTCATCGACTTCGGCGAGGGCACCGGCAGCGGTCGCGGCGGCAGCAACGCCGGCGCCGGCATCTACCGGATCGACTACGTGGCGAACGGCCGCCCACCGACCGCGAAGATCACCGCCACTCCGGACACCGGGCGTACGCCGCTGACGGTCGGCTTCTCCTCGGCCGGCACGACGGCCGGCGACGGCACCGCCCTCAGCTACGCCTGGGACTTCACCAACGACGGCACCACCGACTCCACCGCCGCCAACCCGAGCTTCACCTACTCGGCTGCCGGCAAGTTCACCGCCCGGCTGACCGTCCGCAACAGCGGCAACGGTCTGACCGCCACCGCCGTCACCGACGTGGTGGTCGGCAACACCCGGCCGACGGTCACCCTCACCGTGCCCGACGGCGGCTTCTTCGACTTCGGCGACAAGATCCCGTACACCGTGACGGTCAGCGACCCGGAGGACACCACCATCGACTGCGCGAAGGTGACCGTGCAAACCCAACTCGGCCACGACACGCACGCCCACCCGCTGGACGTCTACACCGGCTGCTCCGGGTTGCTGGCCACCGAGGCGGACGCCGGCGACGGGCACGGGCCGGGACAGAACCTCTACACCCTGATCACCGCGCAGTACACCGACGGTGGGGCGGCCGGCGGCGTACCGGCGCTGACCGGCTCGACCCGGATCCAGTTGCAGCCCAAGAGCAAGGAGGCCGAGCACTTCAGCGCCCAGTCCGGCCTGATCGTCAACGACCGGACCACCGCCCGCGCCGGCAAGCGGCTCGGCGACGTCGACCACAACGACTGGGCGGCGTACGGGCCGGTGGACCTGCGCAACATCGGCTCGGTCACGCTCGGGGTCACCAACGGCGGCCTCGGCGGCACCATCGAGCTGCGAACCGGTTCACCCACCGGGACGCTGATCGGTACGGCCACCATCGGCTCCACCGGCGGGTGGGACAACCTGGTGTCACCCACGGTCACGCTCACCAACAAACCGACCGGCACCACCACCCTGTACGCGAAGTTCGTCAACACCGCGCAGGTCGGCGGCACGCCGGACCTGATGTCGCTGGACTGGATGCGGTTCAACGGCGCCGGCGTCAAGCAGGAGCCGGGCGGGAGCCTGGCGATCGCGGCCAACCCGACCGGCGGCGCCGCGCCGCTGACCACCACGTTGACCGCCACCGCGACCGCGCCGTCCGGGCAGAGCATCACCGACTACGCGTGGGACTTCGGCGACAACACCACCGGTACGCACGGCGCGACGCTGCGGTCGACAAGTCACAGCTACGCGCGAAAGGGCACCTTCACCGCCCGCGTGACGATCACCTACACCGGCGGCGAGACCCGCTCACTCAACCTGACCGTCACGGTCACCTGATCAGGCGGTCGGTTCTCGGCGATCGTGGGCAGTTTCCGTCACCTCCGACGGAAACTGTCCACGATCGCGCCTTGATCCGTGCCGCGTCACTCGGGCATCGGTGCGGCGAGCTGGTCCTCGACGAACCCGGGCTTCGCGAGCGTGATCGCCGGGATGGTCGCCACGAGGGCGACAGCGAGCAGGAACAACAGCGGCGGGGTCCACCCGCCGCTGGAGTCGTGCAGCAGCCCGACGATCAGCGGACCGAGCGCGCCGAGCGCGTACGCGACCCCCTGGGCGAAGCCGCTCAGCGCGACGGTGCCACCCTGGGATCGGGTGCGTACGTTGATGAGCACGAGGCAGACCGGGAACAGGATCGACCCCGAGCCGATGAGCAGCACCCAGAGCAGCGTGAGTGTCGCGGGCGCGAGCAGCAGGCCGAGGTAACCGAGCACGAAGCTCGCGACACCCGCGGCGATCAGCCAGCCGACATTGCGCAGCCGCGCGACGAGCAGGGGCGCGATGAGCGCGCCGGGCACGCTGATGAGGCCGGTGACGGCGAGCAGCACACCGGCCTCGGTCGGCGTCGAGCCGGCGACGTCGCCGAGGATCTCGGGCAGCCACGCGAACGCGGCGTACGTGCAGATCGTGCTGGTCGAGAACACGACGGTGATCGACAGGGCCACGCGTGACCGCCACAGTCGCGTGACGAGGGCGGGGGGCGAGGAATCGACGGCGCCGGCATCCGAGAGTCGCTGGCGGCGCTCCCGCGCGATGATGACGAGCCACGGAACGAGCGCGACCACGGAGGTCACCGACCAGATGCCGAGCGAGAACCGCCAGCCGATCTGCTCGGCGACCGGAGCGGCGACCGCGGCGGGCACGGCAGTGCTCACGCCCACGATGCAGACGTAGACGGCGGTCAGCAGCGCCACCCGGTCGGGGAAGTAGCGCCGCACGATCGGCGGCAGCAGCACATTGCCGATGCCCGTACCGGCGAGCGCGACGACACTGCCGACGAGCAGCACCGCGAAGCTCGGGGTGACCGCGCGCACGAGATGGCCGAGGGTCATGAGCAGGAGCGCGAGCACGATGCCGCCGTCGAGGCCGACTCCGCGGGCGACGCGCGGCGCGATGAACCCGGACGCCGCCAACAGGATCGGTGGCAACGTGCCGAGCAGTCCGACGCCGATGTTCGATATCGGGATGTCCACCCGGATGTCGCCGAGGATCGGCGATACCACCACAACCGCCTGGCGCAGGGTGAGAGCGACGAGCACGATGCCCAGCAGCGCGGCCGTGCGTCCCGCCCAGAGCGGAAAGGGGCGGTGCTCGGACATCTCCTTACTCTAGTGCTCGTGATCATGGGCCCACTGAGCGCCCCGTCCGGCGTGATGGCTGCTCATCCCCGGGCGTAACGGTGGTGTCGGCGGATGGACCCGAGCAGGGGCGGCGGGCGGGTTCGAGACAGAGCCGGCTAGGGCCTGTTTCATAAGGGCGGTCGAGCCGAGGCGGAGTCCGGGCGGCGGTCCGGCAAGGCGCGGTTTCGGCCGGATACCGGTGTTGTATCCGGCCGAAACCGCAACGCCGCCGGTCGTCGTCCGGGCCCGCCGCAGGCCGGCCAGTTCTTATGAAACAGGCCCTAGTTCGACAGGGACGCTGGTACAGGTAGCTCGAGATGTGCCAGGAGGGCGGCGACCTCGCGGTCGAGCTGCCGGCCGACCTCGTGGATCGCCTCCACTCCGAACGACCCGAACGTGCAGCTGGGCTGCTCGATCACGAACCGCACCCCACCGTCGGGCACATCGCCGATCATGGTGCGCAACGGCGCGTACAGCATGGCGGTCGGGTCGTGCCGGTACATCTTCTCGGCGATGGTGTGATTGCCCATCAGGTACTCGACAGCGTTGCCGGCGTCACCCGCGAGGCCCATCATCGGCCGCAGCTCGCCGCTGCTCCAGTAGATGAGGAAGTCGTGGGGCGCACGCTCGCGCATCAGGGCGAGCACGTCGTCCCAGGGGGCGTCGCGGGCAACCAGGGCGTCGAACGCCGCGGCGTCGTAGGGCGGGACGGCCTGCTCGTACTGCCGCCGGAACTCCTCGAACGGTCGATCGACACCGATGTCCAGGCGTCGGGCCTGGTAGGCGCGTTCGGCGCACCCCTGCTTCATCCCGCGGTCCCCGATCCCCGTCGAGCTATTTCACGAGCGTCACCACTTTAGTCCGAAATGCGCCCTTAGGATCGGATCATCGTTGGTCCAGCCGTCGGTGAGGTGATGTGTGTGAACGGCGCGGAAGCACTGCTGCGGACGCTGGCCGACGGCGGGGTGGAGGTGCTCTTCACGAACCCCGGAACCACCGAGCTGCACCTGGTCGGGGCGCTGGAGTCGGTTCCCGAACTGCGCGGAGTGCTCGCACTCTTCGAGGGCGTCGTCACCGGCGCGGCCGACGGCTACGCCCGTATCGCGGGCAAGCCGGCGGCGACCCTGCTGCATCTCGGGCCCGGGTTCGCGTACGGGCTCACGAATCTGCACAACAGCCGACGCGCCAACTCGCCGGTGGTCAACATCGTCGGGGACCACGCGACGTTCCACACCGCCTTCGATCCCCCGTTGAACTCGGACATCGCCGCGCTGGGCGGATGGCTGCGTGGCCCGGTCCGTCGACCCGAGGACGCGGCCGGGGCCGGGACCGACGGCGCGGCCACGCTCGCCGCCGTACTGGAGCCGCCCGGTCAGATCGCCACCGTCATCATGCCGGCGGACGTGTCGTGGTCGGACGGCGGCGCGGCCGCACCGCCGATCGGACCCCGCTCGGCGCCAACCGTCAGCGAGGAGGTGCTCGCGCAGATCGCGGAGGTCCTTCGTGCCGGGGAGGCCACCGCCCTGATCATCGGCGGGACCGCGCTGCGCGAGTCGGGTCTGTTGGCCGCCGGCCGTATCGCGGCGTCGACGGGCGCGCGGGTGCTCCAGGAGCTGTACTCCAACCGGGTCGAGCGTGGCGCCGGCCTGCCCATGTTCCCCCGGCTCGGCTTCTATCCGGATCAGGTGCTCGACCAACTGCACGGGATACGGCACGTCATCGTCGCGGGCACCAAGGCGCCCGTCTCCTTCTTCGCCTACTCCGATCAACCGAGCCTGCTCGTACCCGAGGGAGCGCAGACGCACGTCCTGGCCGAGGTTGGCCAGGACGCCGTCGCCGCGCTCGACCGACTCGCCGACCTGGTGGCACCGGGAACGACCGCCCCGGTGACCGAACCGCGTCGGCCGGCGCTGCCGAAGGGGAACCTCACCCTCCAGAACTGGACGGACGTCGTCGCGGCGTTGCTGCCGGAACGCGCCATCGTCATCGACGAGAGTGTCAGCTCCGGCACCGCCCTGGCTGCCGCCACCGCCGGCGCGCCGCGCCACGACGTGCTCATGCAGACCGGCGGAGCGATGGGTGACGGTCTGCCCCTCGCCGTCGGTGCCGCCGTCGCGGCACCCGACCGGCCGGTACTGGCGCTGGTGGCCGACGGCTGCGTCATGTACACCGTCACCGCGCTGTGGACCCAGGTCCGCGAACAGTTGAACATCACCAACGTGATCCTCAACAACCGCGCGTACGCGATTCTGCGCCAGGAGTGGGAGTACTTCAGTAACCGTCCGGGTCACACCGACCCGGACGGAAACCCGCTGTTCGACCTGGCCAACCCTCAGATCGACTTCGTGGGTCTGGCGAACGCCTTCGGCATGCCGGCCAGTCGTGCCACCACCGCCGAGCAACTCGCGGAACAGCTCTCCCGAGCGCTGGCCCACGACGGCCCGCACCTCATCGAGGCCGTCCTCCCGGCGGCCGCGTAGACGCATCCGGTCCCGCGACACGACCACCCGACCCCGGTCGGCACGGCGACATTGATCGTTTCCGGTCGCCGCTGGCGGGGAACTTCCCAGGTCGAGGTGAGGGGGAACCATGAGCCGATACGCACTGCCGCCGACCGTCCGAGCGCCTCGGATGCTCGGGCTGATCCTGCCGTTGGTGGGCACCGTCGCACTGAGCACCGCCTGCACGGCTGCCGAGGAAGGATCCGACGCGACACCGTCGAGCGCGGCGACGACGTCGGCCCCGGCGAGTCCGACCGACCAGCCGTCCGGGAGCGCCAGCGCCCCGACGACCATCCCGACGTCCGCCTTCGTGGAGCTGCCGTCCGAGCTGCGCAGGTCTCCCCGCCGTCCGACGGATGTCAGCGAGGCCCTGCCGAAGCTCTGCGCCAACGAGTTCGGCACCGGGGGCCGACAGGTCACCGCGAGCGCGGCCATGACGGTGACGTACAAGAAGGCCGGCGAGCCCGACACCAACACGCCGCAGGGCATGATCCACCAGACCATCTTCACCTTCGACGGGGACGGCGCTGCGGACTACCTGCGCCGCCTCGGCGACGCGGTCCGGGCGTGCCCGTCCTTCGACCAGGACGGCAACAAGGTCACGGTCGAGAGCAAGGCGGTGACCGGTGTCGGTGACGGGGCGTTGCTCGTGACCCATACGCGGCCCGCCACCAGTCTGGGCGGCGAGCGCACCGGCGGCGAGACCTCCAGCCAGATCGCCGTGGCTCGGGTCGACAACGTGGTGACGGTGTTCAACGACCAGGGCTGGGAGGGCAGCAGCGGCAATCCCGCCATCCTGGACCGGACCATGCGCGACGGTGTGCGCGCCATCGACGCCTGGCAGCGCTAGAAAGGGCAGTGGGGCGGCGCACGACGGCGCCGCCCCACTGTTTTCGTACGGCTACTCCTCCCAGGAACTCTGCTGGGTGTTCACGAGGTTGCCGGGAACCACCGTGCCGTTGGTGCGGTACTCGGTGTACGCCCAGAAGTCGCCCTGGGGCAGCGGCCGGTTGGGCTTCAACGTGAAGTTGAGGCTCATGCCGCGCTCGGTCGTCGACGGCAACGTCAGCGTCGCCGGCGAGTAGGTGGCGTTGCGGCCGATGATGGCGTGGCTCAACTGGAAGTCCACGACCGGGCCACCGGGCACCTGCGCGAACACGTAGGCCGTGTAGCGCCCCGGCTCGGGCAGGAACTTGTACGCCTGCTCCGCGCTGGTCCAGTACCTGTCACTGCTGTAGACCAGCTTGTCGCCCTTGTACAGGTACAGGTCGAGGTTCGTGTTCGGATCCTCGGTGTTGGCCTCGACGATGATGCCGGCGGTGTTCGCCGGCACCGTGAAGTCGACCTTCTTCACGCCGGACGCGCTCGGGTCGAACACGCCGCCGTACACGCCGGCCGGCATCGAGTACGACTCCCGGAGCATCGGCGTGTAGCCGGTGCTGCGACCGGTGAGCGGCCCGGTGAAGCCCGGCTGGGCGTAGCCGAACGAGCCGCTGGTCATCCGGCCGAACTCCTCGCCGTCGTCGGCGTACGGCCGGGGGGTGATGCCCCACGGGCGGGCGGCGACGGGGATGCGGGCACTGTGGACCTTGCCCCGCCAGGTGATCGACCCGGTGACGTACCGGTCCCAGGGGGCGCTGCCGCGACGCAGCGTGATGGTCACCGTCGCGGACTTGCCGGGCGCGAGCGTCACCGACGCGGGCGACACCGTGACCGTCATGCCGGGCAGGCCGGACACCGACGACCGGTAGGTCTCGCGCGTCGTACCCACGTTGGTCAGGGTGCGCTTGATGGTCACCGGGTGGGTGCCGTCGTACTCGCGCAGCGAGATGGCCGGCAGGTTGAGTTCCTTGCCGTCGGGCTGGGCCGTCTCGCTGAACTCGACCAGGTCGGCCGCGGTCGGCTCGATGACCAGGCCCGGGTCCTTGGCGCCGGTCAGGTTGATGAAACCGCTGCCCTGGTCCAGCGGGTTGCTGGTGCCCCGGGTGTCGGTGGCGGTGGTCCGCAGGGCCGACGCGACGGTCCCCGGCGACCAGGTGGGGTGCGTGGCGCGCAGGATCGCCGCCGCGCCGGCGACGTACGGCGAGGCCATCGAGGTTCCGGAGTACGCGTCGTAGCTCCGCCCGAAGTTACCCGCCGGTGAGACTGCGGCGATGATGTCCGTCCCCGGTGCTACCAGGTCCGGCTTGAAGACGCCGAGGGTCACTTTGTCCGGGCCGGTGGAGGAGAAGTCCGCCACGCTCGGGATCCCCGGGACGCTGGAGCCGTCGCCACCGGTGCGCAGCGACACCTTGGCGTCGGTGGGGTGGCGCATCAGGTAGTTGAACAGCGTGCCGGCCTGCTTCTCGGTGTTCAGGTAGACCACCGGAAAGTTGTAGACGGAGTTGACCCGGTAGTTGCCTTCCGGGACGAACACGACCATCGCCGCCCCGCCCTTCTCCTTCACCTCGATGGCGGAGTCGAAGGGGGTCGACAGCGCGCAGGCGACCACCTTGCCCTTGATCTTGGCCGGGTCCAGGCTGCCCGGTTCGCAGTACGCCGAACCCTGCTCCAGCGAGCCGGCCTGGTCGCCGAAGACCATCGGCCGCGCGGCGTCGCCGGGCAGCGCGTCCAGCGAGCCGCCGACCAGCTTGGTGCCGTCACCCAGCTTGACCGTCGCCTCGTTGGCGTTGGTCACCGCCGCGCCCACCGTGGTGACCCAGGGTGCCGCGTTGCTGATGGCCCCGCTCACGATGCCGGTGTTGCCCGCCGACGCCGCGACGAAGACGCCGGACAGCGTGGCGTTGAGGAAGGCGACGCCGATGGGGGTGTTGGCCTCCCAGTCGCCGAGGTCGCTGCCGATGGAGAAGTTCAGCACCTGCACGCCGTCGGAGACGGCCGCGTCGATGCCGGCGATGATGTCGGCGTCGTAGCCCATCCCGCCCCACAGCACCTTGTAGACGGCGATCTGGGCGTCCGGCGCGACGCCGGAGACGGCACCGAAGGAGCGGCCGTCGATGGTGACGTCCCGCACCGGCAGACCGGCTGCCGTGGACGCGGTGTGGGTGCCGTGCCCGGCCGCGTCGCGGGGCGACAGGAACTCACCCTCGGGTACGGACCCGCCGCCGGCGAGCCACGTGTCGGCGAAGTACCGGGCACCGACGATCTTGCCGTTGCAGTGCTCGGCCACGAAGGCCACACCGGTCTGGCAGGTGCCGTGCCACGTCTTAGGCGCCGGCATCTTCTTGGCGAACGACGCGCTCTCCGGCCAGATGCCGGTGTCCAGGACGCCGACGACCATGCCGGCTCCGGTGGCGGGGCCGGGCTTGACCGGCTTGACCGGCTTCGCGGCGGCGTCCGTCGTGGACGCGGCGGCCGCGGAGGAGGTCGGCGTACCGGCGGCGGGGGCGCTCGGGGCGGCCGCGAGTGGCATCGCCGATCGGGTGCCCAGCGCCCGCGCGGCGGTGACGGCGCGGACGCGCTTGTCGGCCCGCAGCGCGGTCGCCTGCTTGGCGGTCAGCGTCGCCGAGAACCCGTTGAAGGCGGCGGTGTAAGCGGCCTTGACCTGGACGCCGGCCGCGCCCGCGACGGCGGATCGCTGCGCGTCGAGGTGCCGGCGGTACGCCTGCGACGGCGCCGACGTCACGTCCAGGCGGGCGCCCGGCGTGGGGCGGGTCCGCGCGAGCCCGGACGTCCCGCCGACGTACGTGGTCAGCGGCGCCTCGGCCAGCTCGACGACGTAGACGCCCGAGCCGTTGGCGTCCACGGCGGTCTTCGGGCTGGTCCCGTCGGCGTCGGCGCGACGATCGGCGCCGTCGGTCAGGGTGGTGCGTCGGTCCGATCCCTTGGTGAAGTAGCCGGCGCCGCCGCTGGCCGACCGGTCGCCCGGCGCTGCCGACGCTGATCCCGCGACGCCGGTTGTGCCGGCGAGCATCGCTGCGACCAGCGTCGGTATCGCCAGTCTTCGCAGATTTCTTCCGCTCGTGCGTGTGGACACGAGACTCCCTTCGATTGCTCCTGTGTGGAGCTTCTTCAGTGACCGCGACCCGCATGGGAGCGCTCCCCCACCTAAGCCCCCGACGGTTAATCGAGGATTCGAGCGGTGTTACGGATCATGATGCAGATAAGATCATGATGTTTCACCCGTGCCTAGATCATGTTTTTTCGCCGCAGCTGAGGGACAATCACCGGCTACGGCCAGAGCCGCACCACGGCGAAGACGGCGGCGATGACGATCGCGGGAAGCACCACGTAGATCACCAGGAGCACCCATGGCAACAGCCGGAACGCCCTGCCCAGAGTGCTCTCCGGCGGGGTGTAGCGGACCGGCGACCCCAGACCCGTCCGCTGCCACACCAGCCCGGCCGCGTCGGTGAAGCGGATCCTCGCCTGCCCCAGGTACGCGGCAGCGCCGGTCAACTCGAAGCGCACCGCCTCGGACTTCTCCACCACGGCGAAGCGTCTGCCCCCGTTCGCGATCACGGTGCCCTGCATCTCTCGGCGACGTCCGGGCCAGCGGAACGACTCCTGCCAGGCGACGTCGACATGGACATCAAAGATGGGCGCGGCGCTGTGGTTGACGAGGGTCACCGTCGCCTCGGTCGGGTCGCGCCGGACCACGACGCCGTCGCTCTCGTCGTCATCGCGGGTCAGTACCGGGATGACCAGGCGCGCCTGCGCCGCCTCGCGGCTCTCCTGCTCCTCCCGGCGGACCTGGGTCTCGTGACGGAACAGCAGACCGGTGAAGACGACGGCGAAGGTCGACATGACCAACCCGGCCAGGCTCCCCCACGCCTGCATCCAGTCCGTGATCTTCGGGGCTTCGGCGGCTAGCACCGGATCAGGGTAGGTACGGCCGGTGGGTCGCGTCGATCGGGAAGCGGCCCTGACGCCACTGCCAGTGCCGACCGGCCGCCAGGTGGTCGACGATCGCGCGTTGCAGAGCGGTGCGGCGCGGCAACTGGTCCAGCGGCGTGCTCAGCGTACGGAACACGAACCGCAGCACCTCGACGTCCGCGTCCAGCCCCTCCGGCTCCTCGTAGGGCTCCAGCTCGAACCGTCGCTGGAACCGGATGATGTTCGAGTCCTCGGGCAGGTACTCCCGCAACTGGGGATCGAGCAGCCAGGAGCCGCAGGAGAACGCCGCGTAGCTCTCGTCGGGGAAGTGACGCGGGAAGAAGGCGCGGCCCTCGTCGAGCGACGCCGAGACCGCCTCCGGCGTCAACGGCCCCGCGTCGGGGATGTGCAGGCCGATGGCGCCGTCGCCGCGGTGGTGCTGCAACCGGCCCAACTCGTAGACGGCGCCGCGGACGTGCAGCGTCAACCAGCTCTGCATGACCGGCCAGCCCTCGCCGCGCATCCGCCGGTCGACGGCGAGGTTACGGCCCAGGTCGGCGAGCGTCGCCCAGGAGACGGCGTCGGGAACGCCGTGGTCACGGTGGTAGCCCCGGACGACCTCAACCAGCGCGAGGTACGCGTACACGTAGAGATGCCGCCAGGCGAGGCCCCGGTCGCGCGGCAGCTCCGGCCCGGGCACCAGCCAGCCGTACCCGCCGAGATCCGCGCGGACCAGCGCGATCGAACGGTCGAGCAACCAGCGCAGCTCCGGCGTCCACAGTGGTGAGTTGCGGTCCGGCCACCCCGCCATGATCTCGACGGCGTCGTCCGGCGGCACCGCGAGCCGGTCGAGGATCGCGGGTGCGTCGGCCTTGGCGGGCAGGGGGGCCGAGGGCCGGTCGCCGGCCAGCCGGTGCACCCGTTCGACGGCCTCGACGGGCACCCCGAGCAGGGCTGCGGTCTCCTCCAGATCCACGCCGACGACCCTACCGCCGTCCGGCGTACCCCTGCGCCCCGCGCCGCTCAGACGACGTGGCGCAGATAGCCGGCGATCGCCGCGTCCAGCACCTGCGCGCCCGGCCGCGCCCACACCTCGGCGGAGAAGACCTCCACCTCGATCGGGCCCCGGTAGCCGGTGGCGTCCACCGCCTCGCGCAGCCGTCGCAGCTCGATGCACCCGTCGCCGGGCAGCGCCCGGCCGAGCAGCACACCCTCCGGCAGCGGTGTCACCCAGTCGCAGACCTGGAACGCGGCGATCCGCGTGCCGGCCCGGGCGATCTGCGCATACACGGTGTCGTCCCACCACACGTGGTACGCGTCGACGACCACCCCGACCACCGCCGGATCGAACCGCTCGGCGATGTCGAGCGCCTGGCCGAGGGTGACGATCACACAGCGGTCGGCCGCGAACATCGGGTGCAGCGGTTCGATCGCCAGCCGGACGCCGGCCGCCGCCGCGTGCGGTGCCAGCTCGCCGATCGCGTCGGCGACCCGCCGCCGGGCACCGTCGACGTCGCGACTGCCCGCCGGCAGTCCGCCGGAGACGAGCACCAACTCCGGTGCGCCCAGCGCGGCGGCCTCCTCGATGGCCCGCAGGTTCTCCGCGCGCCAGTCGTCGGCGGCGAAGAAACCGCCCCGGCACAGCGACGTGACGGTGAGGCCCGCGTCGCGGACCAGCTTCGCCGAGCGGCCCAACCCGTACTCGGCCACCGGCTCCCGCCACAGCCCGATGCCCGGCACGCCGGCCGCCACACAGCCGGCGACCACGTCGGGCAGCGCCCAGCGCTGCGCGGTGGCCTGGTTGAACGAGAGCCGAGCGAGGCTCGGTGGGCTGGTCTCCGTTCGCGACTGCGGGGCTCGCAAACCCGGCTCACTCCTCGCGCTCACTGGACCACCCCCGCGACGGTGAAGAACGCCCGTGCGCGGGCGGCGGCCCGCTCCGCGTCGGGCAGCAGCCCGGCGGAGTCGGCGAGGGTGAGCAGCGTCGCCAGGTGCGCCGGGGACCGGCCGGACTGCGCGCCGCCGACCATCGTGAAGTGGTCCTGGTGCCCGGCCAGCCACGCCAGGAACACGATGCCCGTCTTGTAGTGCCAGGTCGGCGCCGCGAACAGGTGCCGGGCCAGCGGCACGGTCGGAGCGAAGATCTCGTCGTACGACGTCAGGTCGCCCCGGTCGAGAGCATCCAGCGCGGCGGCGGCGGCCGGCGCGATGGCCGCGAACACGCCGAGCAGCGCGTCGGAGTGGCCCACCTCGTCGCCCCGGATCAGCTCCGGGTAGTGGAAGTCGTCGCCGGTGTAGAGGCGTACCCCGGCCGGCAGTCGACGCCGTAACGCCACCTCCCGGTCGGCGTCGAGCAACGACACCTTGATGCCGTCCACCGTCGACTGGTGGGCCTTGACCAGCTCGACCACCGTGTCGGCGGCCAGGTCCAGGTCGACCGACCCCCAGTAGCCGGTCAGCGCCGGGTCGAACATCGGACCCAGCCAGTGCAGCACGACCGGCTCGCCGGCGGCGGTCAGCAGCTCGTCGTACACCCGTAGGTAGTCCTCGGCGTCGCGGGCGGTGGCGGCCAGGTGCCGGCTGCACATCAGCACCGGCCGCGCGCCGGCGGCGCGGACGTCGTCGAGCTGTTCGCGGTACGCGGCGGTGACCTCGGCCAGGGTGGCCGGGCCGGCCGGAAGCTGGTCGGTGCCGACACCGGCGACGATCCGCCCGCCCACGGCGCGGGCCTCGGCGGCGCTGCGCCGGACCAGCTCCCGGGTCGCCGGATAGTCCAGCCCCATCCCCCGCTGGGCGGTGTCCATCGCCTCGGCGACACCCAGCCCGTACGACCACAGGTGCCGCCGGAACGCGAGGGTGGCGTCCCAGTCCACCGTCGCCGGGGCGCCCGGTACGTTCTCCGCGCCCGGATCGGCGACCACGTGCGCGGCGGCGTACGCGATCCGGCTGGTCGCCGGCGCGGCCGGGCGGGCGAATCCGCCGGCCCCGGTGAGCCGGTGACGTCGCCCGCCCGGCAGCGCCACTTCGACGGCACTCACGGGTGCAGCTCCGGAACCTCGACGCGGACGCCCTCGCGGGCGGCGCGCAGCCCCAGCTCGGCGAGCTGCACGCCGCGCGCGCCGGCCAGGAAGTCCCATTGGAACGGCTCGCCAGCCACGACGTGCCGCAGGAACGCCTCCCACTGCACCTTGAAGCCGTTGTCGAACTCCTCGTTGTCGGGCACCTCGGTCCACTGGGCGCGGAAGTCCTCGGTGGCCGGCAGGTCCGGGTTCCACACCGGTTTCGGGGTGACCGCCCGGTGCTGCACCCGGCAGTGCCGCAGCCCGGCGACGGCGCTGCCCTCGGTGCCGTCGACCTGGAACTCCACCAGCTCGTCGCGGTACACCCGCACACCCCACGACGAGTTGATCTGCGCGATCACGCCGCCGTCGAGTTCGAAGATGGCGTACGCGGCGTCATCGGCGGTGGCCGCGTAGGCGCGGCCGTCCTCGTCGAACCGCTCGGGCACGTGGGTGGCGGTCACACAAGTGACCGCGGTGACCCGGCCGAACAGCTCCTGGAGCACGTAGTGCCAGTGCGGGAACATGTCGGAGGTGATGCCGCCGCCGGCCTCGGCGCGGTAGTTCCACGAGGGACGCTGGGCCGGCTGCCAGTCGCCCTCGAAGACCCAGTAGCCGAACTCGCCGCGCACCGAGAGGATCCGGCCGAAGAAGCCGCCGTCGACGAGCCGCTTGAGTTTGCGCAGCCCGGGCAGGAACAGCTTGTCCTGTACGACGCCGGTGCGGACACCGCCCGCGTCGGCGGCGCGGGCCAGGTCGAGTGCGGCGGCGGTGTCCTCGGCGAGCGGCTTCTCCGTGTAGATGTGCTTGCCGGCCTCGATCGCCTGGCGGATCGCCTTCTCCCGCTGCTGGGTGACCAGGGCGTCGAAGTAGATCTCGACGTCGTCGCGGGCCAGCGCGGCGGTCAGGTCGGTGGTCCAGTCAGTGAGGCCGTGCCGCCCGGCGAGTTCGCGGAGCTTGGTCTCGTTGCGCCCCACCAGGACCGGTTCCGGCCAGATGGTCGTGCCGTCGGCCAACGTCACGCCGCCGGACTCGCGGATGGCCAGCAGGGACCGGACGAGGTGCTGGCGGTAGCCCATCCGTCCGGTCACGCCGTTGACGATGATGCCGATCGACCTGCGGGTCATGGTGGTCCCCTTCGTCGTGCTGGTCGTTCAGTGGTTGGCGGCCGCGCTGCCGAGCAGTCCGCGCAGTTCGGTGGCGAGCCGGTCGAAGCGGGAGTCCGACATCACCTGCGCGTAGTCGCGGTGCGCCGGCAGCTCGACGTCGAAGGCGCGGATGATCCGGCCGGGCCGGGCGCTCATCACCACGACCCGGGTGCCGAGGAAGACCGCCTCGGCGATGGAGTGGGTGACCAGCACCACCGTGGTGCCGGTCTCCCGCCAGATGCGGTGCAGCTCGGCGTTCATCTGCTCGCGGGTCAGCGCGTCCAGGGCGCCGAACGGTTCGTCCATGAGCAGCACCGGTGGGGCGTGCAGCAACGCGCGGCAGAGCGCCACCCGCTGCTGCATCCCGCCGGACAGCTCGTGCGGCAGCGCCTTCTCGAAGCCGGTCAGCCCGGTCATCTCGATCAGCTCGTCCGCCCGGCGGGCCGCCCGCGCCCGGTCCATGCCGCGCATCTCCGCCTGGAGCAGGATGTTGGCCCGCGCGCCACGCCACTGGAGCAGCGCGGCCTTCTGGAAGACGAAGCCGATCTCCTTCTGCGGGCCGCGCACCGGCTGTCGCAGCAACGAGACCTCGCCGCTGGTGGGCTTCACCAGTCCGGCGACGATCTTCAGCAGGGTGGACTTGCCGCAGCCGGACGGGCCGACGATGGTGACGAACTCCCCCGGCTCGATGTGCAGGGACACGTCGTCGAGAGCGGTGGTCCGCGAACGTCGGGTGGTGAACCGGACGGTCACCCCGGACATCCCGATGGCGGTGCCGGTGGTCGCCGGCGCGGCGCTCACCCCGTCACCCCTTGGCCGCGTACGACGAGTCCCAGTACGCGTTCGGCGCGCCCGGGTCCTTCAGCTCCGCGTAGCGGGCCATCAGGTCGATGGTCTCGGACCACTGGGCTTCGGTGTTCACCCCGGCCGGACCGTCGCCGCCGAGCAGCGGCAGGTTGAGGGTGAGCTGCTTGGTGAGCACCTCGGGGGCGGGCTCGTTCTCGGCCAGGGCGACCATGGCGCTCACCGCGCCGGCCGGGTCGCGCGCCGCGTCGGCCCAGGACTTCTGGGTGGCCCGCACGAACCTGCGGGCCAGCTCCGGGTCCTTCTGCAGGGTCTGGGTGTTGGCGATCAGGCCGGTGCCGAGGAGGTTCATTCCGTAGTCGGCGAAGAGCAGCACGTCGACCTTCTTGCCGGTCTTGCTCTCGATGGTGGGCGCCTGGTCGTGGAAGAAGCCCATGATGGCGTCGACCTTGCCCTCGGCCAGGGCGGCGATCTTGCCGGCCGCGTCCACGTTGACCACCTTGACGTCGTCCTTCTTGAGGCCGTTCTTCTCCAACCAGGCCGGGAAGGTCGCGTAGAGGGCGTCGCCGGGCGTGCCGCCGACGGTCTTGCCCTTCAGGTCCGCCGGGGTCTTGATGTTCTTCTCGGTGAAGAACTCCACCGAGGAGGGACCCTTCTCCAGGTACGCGCCGAGGCTGCGCACCGGCATCCCGCTGGCCACCGACTTGAGCAGGACGGGACTGTCGGCCCATCCGAAGTCGGTCTGCTTCTGGGCGACCTGCTTGACCGTGTTGCCGGACCCGTTGCCGGGCAGGATCTTCAGGTCGATGCCCTCGGCGGAGTAGTAACCCTTCTGTAGGCCGTAGTAGAAGGGGGCGTGCTCGCCGTACGGCACCCAGTTGAGGGTCAGGGTGACCTGCTTCTTCCCGTCGGCGCCGGTCCTGCCGGCGGAGTCGCTGTCGCCGCAGCCGGTGGCGGCGAGCAGCAGGGCGGCGGTGGCCAGGATGGTGGTGGCGGTGCGTTTCATCGGTGCCTCCGTGATGGGGTCGGTCAGGAGGTGGTGAGGGACACGCCGGCGCGGCGGCTGGCGTGCCACGGGATGAGCAGCGCCTCGGCGATCTCGACCAGGACGAACAGGACGATGCCGATGGCGGACATCAGGATCAGGTCGGCGAACAGCAGCGGGGCGTCGAGGTTGCCGTTGGCCAGCAACAGGACGTAGCCGAGCCCTTCGCTGGCGCCGACGAACTCGCCGACCACGGCGCCGACCACCGCGAGGGTGACCGCCACCTTCAGGCCGGCCATGAGGTGCGGTAACGCATTGGGGAAGCGGATCTTGCGGAAGGTCCGCCAGGGCCCGGCGCCCATCGTGGCGGAGAGGTCGAGCAGTTCCGGGTCGGTCGAGCGCAGGCCGGCGACGCCGGAGATGACCACCGGGAAGAACGCGATGAGCACCGCCAGGATGATCTTCGGAGTGAGGCCGAGGCCGAACCAGACGACCAGCAGCGGCGCGATGGCGATCTTCGGAATGACCTGCGCGAACAGGACGATCGGGTAGAGCGCCTTGTCCAGGGTGCGCGAGTAGGCGATGGCGACCGCGGTGGCCAGTCCCAGCGCGGCGGCCAGAACGAAGCCGAGCACGGTCTCGTAGAGGGTGACCAGCGTGTGTCGGGCCAACTCGGACCACTGGTCGGTCATGGTGGTCCAGACCTGACCCGGGGCGGGCACGAGGTAGTTCGGCACGTACTCCCGGGCGGCGACGAACCACCAGGCGAGGAAGAAGGCGGCCAGCACGAGCGCCGGCCGCCAGAGCGAGTCGGCGACCGCCGCCGCGCGGCGGCCGAGCGTGGATCGGGCTGGGCGGCCTGCGCCGTCGGACGGTCGACCGACCACCGTGGATTCTGGCCCGCGGTCGGTACGAACCGGAGCTTCGGTCGAGCGGGGTGACGGCTCGGCCGTGGCGGCTGAATCCGTTTCCCGCTCACCGCTCGCCTGGTCGGCGGCGGTGTGCCGGCCTGCCGTGTCCAAAGAGTTCTCGGTCACGCGAACCTCCTCGGGGCCCGGCGCGGCACCAGGGGCCGGGCCGGTCGGCGGGTCAGGCAAACGCTTTCCTGGGAGCGTATGCGGCCTCCAGACGGCGGGCAAGGCCTTTCCTCGATCTATTCGACGCCAGCCGGGTCACCAGGTGAAGGCGGCTTACCGGGAACCGGGGCTTCCCTGCCCCTCGGACACCGCGACGTCCCTGAACCCGAGTGGATCATGAGCCTCGCGGGCCGGACTCGCGGCGTCAGCCGGCGGCCGGATAGGTGTCGAGGAGGCCGCACATCCCCAGTCGACCGCGCTCGACCGGCGCGTCCACCGCGTACACGCCGGCCCCGCCCAGATACCGCCAGTCGCCCCGCTCCAGGGCGTCCAACTGGATGCCGGTGCCGGCGGCGGCCGCACCCGCTCCGTCCGCCCACCGCCGCCGCCAGGCCGTCAGCAGCGGCCGACGCAGCGCGGCCGCCGCCGCGTGGAAGGCGGCCAGCGCCGCCGGACCGCCGGCCCGCAGCGCCGCGAAGCCGGTAACGGCAAGGTCCCGTCGACGGTACGCGCTCCGCACGTCCGCCCCCGGCGCTCCCCCGTCCGGCAGCGCCGCGGCCTCGGCGTACGCCTCGGGGTCGGCCAGCACCTCGGGCGGGAAGGTCAGGACCGCGTCGCCGGCCTCGGGCAGGCCGCTGTTCTGCATGAGCACCACGATGGACAGACCGCCGCCGTTCACCAGGCGGTGCACGGTGCCCGGCTCGAACCAGACCACCGTGCCCGCCCGCAGCGGGGTCTCCCGGAAGCCCTCGCCGCCGAGGGTCTGCACCGCGCCCTCGCCGCCGGTCACCACGTACCCCTCGGTGCAGCACAGGTGCACGTGCGGGGTGCCGCCGACCACGCCGTCCGGTGCCGCCGTGTCGTAGACGCGCAGCCGGGACACTCCGATACCGCCGGGCAGTGCCGCGAAGCGTTCCGACATGGCCGGGCCTCCCTGCGGGAAAGGGCTTTCTCTGCGGTACGGTGACGCTAGCCGGCGCGGCGAAACGCCGTCAACAGACCGAGGGGGCGGGCCATGGCGACCCTGTCCGACGTGGCCCGGCGCGCGGGCGTCTCACCCGCCACGGCCTCGCGCGTCATCAACGGCAGCAGCAAACCGGTCACCGACGAGCTGCGCGAACGGGTGCTCGCGGCCGTCGCCGAGTTACAGTACGTGCCGAACGCGCACGCCCAACTGCTGGCCCGCTCGCACCGCAGCGCGGTCGGCGTGATCGTGCACGACGTCTCCGACCCGTACTTCGCCGAGATCACCCGCGGCCTGCAACGCGTCGCCACCGATCAGGGCCGGCTGCTGATGATCTGCAACAGCTACCGGGACCCGGACCGCGAGCTGGAGTACGTGGAGCTGCTGCGCGGCCACCAGGTGGCGGCGCTGATCCTGGCCGGGTCCGGCTACCACGACGAGGCCTTCACCCGGCAGCTCAACGAGAAGCTCGCCGCGTACGAGGCGACCGGGGGGCGGGTCGCGGTCATCGGCCGCCACGAGCACTCCGGCGACGCCGTCATGCCGGACAACCGGGCCGGCGGTCACCTCGCCGGCCGTGAACTCTGCGCGCTGGGCCACCGGGCGATCGGCGTGGTCGCCGGCCCGCGCATCCTCACCACCACCACCGACCGGCTGGCGGGGCTCCGACAGGCCCTGGCCGAGCACGACCTCGACCTGCCCGAGCGGCGCATCCGGTACGCCGAGTTCGACCGGGACGGCGGCGCGGAGGCCACCGCCCGGCTGCTCGACTCCGATCCGGAGCTGACCGCCGTCGTGGCGCTCAACGACTCGATGGCCATCGGCGCACTCGCCACCCTGCGGGCCCGCTCGCTCGCCGTACCGGGACGGATCTCCGTCGTCGGCTTCGACGACATGCCGATCGCCCGCGACGTCACACCCGCGTTGACCACGGTGCGGCTCCCCCTCGTCGACATGGGGGTCCGGGCCATGTCGCTGGTGCTCGGCGCGGCGGCGCCGACCCCCCGGGTCGAGGTGCTGCCGGCCGAGCTGATCCGGCGGGACACCGCCGGGCCGGTGCCGGGTCCACCACGCGCCACGACGACACCTCGCTCCCGGCGGGCCAACGCCGCCTCGTGAGGAGCCCGCAAACCCGTTGTCCCCGCCAGCGTGTCCTGCGTAGCCTGCGCCCGTGTTGATCCGTACGTTCGCCGACCGGGACTGGTCGCAGGTGTGGCCGATCATCGAGGACGTGGTCCGGGCGCAGGAGACCTTCACCTACGACCCAGCGATGACCGCGCAGGAGGCGTACGCCCTCTGGGTGGAGGCCCCGCCCGGGCGGACCATCGTCGCGACCGACGGTGATCGGGTGCTGGGCAGCGCGAAGATGGGGGCCAACCGCCCCGGACCGGGCGCGCACGTCAGCACCGCCAGCTTCCTGGTGGCCGCCGACGCCCGCGGCCGGGGCGTCGGCACCGCGCTGTGCCGCGATGCTCTGGCCTGGGCCCGCCTCGCGGGGTACGCCGGGATGCAGTTCAACGCCGTGGTGGAGACGAACCGGACGGCCGTCGAGCTGTACCGGCGGGAGGGCTTCGAGGTGGTCGGCACCGTGCCCGGCGCGTTCCGCCACCGGACCCTCGGGCGGGTCGGCCTGCACGTCATGTACCGGGAGTTCTGACTCCCCCGCCGTACGCTGCCTCAGCCGCCGGTCGCGCCCACGGCCGGGGCCGGTCCGAGTCCCGGTGCGGTGGACGCCGGCTCGGCGCCCGCGCGGCGGATCGGGGTGAACAGCCCGCCGACCGCGACCAGCAGGCAGCCGACGCCGGCCACGAGGGCCACCGTCGGTACGCCGTACCGGCCGGCGGCCCAGGTCAGGATGGCCGCGCCGGCCGGGCCGAGGGCGTAGTGCGTGCTCCAGAACGCCGAGGTGACCCGGCCGAGCAGGTGGTCGGGGGTGATCTCCTGGCGCAGTGACATCGAGCAGATCCCGCCGACGCTGAGGCAGCACAGGTAGACGGCGGTCAGGGCGGTGACCGTCGGCACGGTCGTCGCGACGCCGACGCCCGCCACCGCGAACCCGCAGATCGCGTGCGCGCCGATCCAGGTAGCGCCGAAGCCGCGTCGCCGACGCAGCGGAGCCACCAGCAGCGCCCCGGCGACTGTGCCCAGGGCCGCCAGGCCGAGGACGGTGCCGACCGTCCCCTCGGTGCCGCCGAGGTCGTGGGTCACGTGGTAGATCAGTACGTCGGTGAAGCCGTAGGTCAGGAAGATGAACACCGACAGCAGGGCGGTCAGCGCGCGGAGCACGGGCTGGCGCCACAGGAAACGCGCGCCGGCCAGGAACTCGACCAGCGGGCGTTCCCGGGCCATCGGCGTGGTGTCGGCGGGCTGGGCGGTGCGCAAGCGGATCAGCCGCAGACCAACGGCCGAGAGGGCGAAGCTGACGGCGTTGACGGCGATGGCGACCGCCGGGCCGAAGCGGGCCGACACCACACCGGCGAGCAGCGGCCCGAGGACGGCGGTCGCCGCGAACGTCGCCTGGAGCCGGCCGTTGGCCTCGGTGATCCGGTCGGCGTCGACGAGGTTGCGGACGGCGGTCACCGCGGCGACCTGGAACAGCATGCCGGCCGCCGCGCAGATCGGCAGCACGACGAAGAGCAGCCAGACCTGTGGGCTGACGAGCCAGACGAGCGGCACGAGACCAAAGAGGACCAACCGGACCAGGTCCGCGACGATCATCAGCCGACGCCGGTCGTACCTGTCGACCAGCACCCCGCCGAAGATGCCGGCGGCCACGGACGCCGCGCCCGCGACGGCGGTGAGCAGGCCCATCTGCGCCACCGACCCGGTCGCTTCGAGGACCAGCAGCGGCACCGCCAGGTAGGCGAACGCGTTGCCGGCCGCGGAGAGCGTCTGGGCGATGCAGTACGTGCCGAAGGCGCGGTCGCGCCACAGTGGGGCCCGGCCGCCACGGGGCTCTGTGCTCATCCCGCCGAGGCTATCGTGCTGGACCACGGCGGTGGGTACGCGGACGGCCGCAGGAGCGAGTCCCGCGGCCGTCTCGAGGCGTACCGGTAAGGTCAGCCCTGGCGCAGCGGCGCGAGCGCGGTGCTCCAGGCCACGACCTGGTCGAGGGTGGTGGTCAGCGCCGACAGGTGCTGGTCGCCGGGCTTGAAGGTGCTGAAGTTCTCGAAGTCGGTGTAGAGCGAGAGCGCGACCTGCGAGCGCACGTCGGCCATCTGCAGCTCACCGGCGATCAGGCGCAGGTGCTCGACGGCGCGGGCGCCGCCGAGGGAGCCGTAGCTGACGAACCCGACGGCCTTGTTGTTCCACTCGTTGTAGAGGAAGTCGATGGCGTTCTTCAGGGCGCCGGAGGTCGAGTGGTTGTACTCGGGCGTCACCATCACGAAGCCGTCGAACGACGCGATGGTCTCGGCCCAGCGCAGCGTGTGCGGCTGGCTGTACTGGCCCATCGCCGGCGGCATCGCCTCGTCGAGGTGCGGCAGCTTGTAGTCGAGCAGGTCGATCAGCTCGAACTGCGCGTCGGTGCGCTGCTGGGCGATCTCGTGGACCCAGCGGGCGACGGCTTCGCCGTTGCGCCCCGGGCGGGTGCTTCCGAGGATGATCCCGATCCTGGTCATGGCTGCGCCTTTCAGTAGTCCGAACCTGACCGCCGGAACGCTAGCCGCTCCTTGCTTCGTCAAGCAAATGACCGTGGTATGAGCACCCTCACACCCACCGTAAGCAATTGCTCAATCAAGCAACTATGCTGGAGAGATGGCCGATCCCCGCCCGGAGGCGCAGCGACCCCTCGACCCCGACGAGGAGGCGCTGGTCCGCGCCCTGGGCCAGGTGATGTACGTGGTGCCACGCACGATCGACGCCGACATGGTCGGCGATCGGCAACTGCCGCTGACCGAGTACACCGCCCTGATGAACCTCTCCGAGGCGCCGGAGCGGCGGATGCGGATGCACGAACTCGCTAACGCCTGTTACCTCTCGTTGAGCGGCATGACCCGGACGATCATCCGGCTGGAGAGCCAGGGACTGGTCAAGCGGGAACGGTGCGAGGAGGACGCCCGCGGCTGGAACGCGGTGCTCACCGACGCGGGCTTCGCCCGCCTCCAGGAGTCCTGGCCCAGCCATCTGGCCGCCGTACGCCGGCGGTTCCTGCGCCACTTCGAGGGTCTGGACCTGGCCGAGCTGGCCCGCGCGTTCCGGCGAGCGGGAGCAGCCGACTAGCCGGTCACCGGTCCGCGGTCGGGCCGGCCTCCGTCTGTTCGACCTGCTGGATGAGTTGCTTGAGGTGGGTGATCTCCTCGCGCAGGGCGGCCTGACCGGCAGCGGTGAGAGTCACCCAGGTGCGGGGGCGCTTGCCCTCGTAGCCCTTCTCGATCCGGATCAGCTCGGCCTTCTCCAGGACGGTCAGGTGCTGCCCGAGGTTGCCCGCGGTCAACTGCAGGGTGGTGCGCAGGAAGCCGAACTCGACCTGGCGAGCCTGGTGCGCGACGGCCAGGATGCCCAGGCGGACGCGCTGGTGGACCACGTCGTCGAGGCCGTTGGTGGGATGGTCGGTCATCGCCCCGGAACCTCGGCGCGCGACTGGAACAGGGCGAAGGCGGCACTGCCGATCAGCAGCAGCGCCGCCGAGAGGAGCAGGTGCGGCAGGAAGAACCACGGCGAGGTCGAGTGGATGACCTGCCCGCCCTGCACCATCACGATCACCAGGTAGACGAGGCTGTACGCCAGCAGTGCCCAGTTGCGTTCGACCCACGCCAGCACCAGCAGCGCCAGTGCGATGACCGCGACGGGACTGGCCAATCCGTTGACGAGCCACGCCGCCGGCCCGACCTCGATCTCGACCGGGTCGGTCGAGAAGGGGTCGGCGGGGACGGGGATGAGTGGGTGGAACGTCAGCCAGATCGACACGGCGGCCATCAGCACGGCCAACGCGACGCCGACGAGGACGTAGGGGCGGATCGGGGTGCCCACGCCACGGCGTCGGGACTGCCGTACGTAGAAGCCGGCGATCGCCACGTACGCGAGCACCAGCGCGACGGTCCAGTACCCGAGCTCCGCCGGATTGGGCGTCATGCAGACCGTGTGCCCCGGGCGGGATCGGCAGGTGTCGAACAAATCGAGGTAGGGGGCGTACCGGTAGACCGGTATCGCGGCCAGCGTGACCACGGCGAAGACCAGCAGCGGAAACCAGGTGCCGCGCTGGGCGACCTGGACCTGGCGGGTCAGGTCGCGCACGGCCGCCAACAGCTCGCGGGGGCCGTCCGCCTGCGGAGCGGATTCGTGTGTCATGAAGTTAGCTTTGCATTACAGACCTATCCGCGCAAGAGAGTTCGCGGACCGCGTCCAGACAGCAACGGGGGCGCGTGTCGACATCCTCGGCTCGAGATGTCGACACGCGCCCCGGTCGGGACGAGCCCGTGCGGTGACTGCCTAGGCGTTGGCCACCAGCCGCCAGCGGTTGTCCGCGCTGCCGTTGTCCGAATCCTGTACCGCCTGCGCGCCCCGGGCGGTGGAGTTGTTCAGGATGCCGAGCAGCTTGCCGCTGTTGACGTTGCGGATCTTGTAGGTGCCGTCGCCGTTGTCGACCAGGGTCCACCGGTGGTCGGCGGTGCCGTTGTCCGACCACTGCAGGACGCGGGCGTTGTCGGCGGTGGACATGTTCTCCACACCGAGGACCTTGCCGCTGTTGACGTTGCGGAACCGGACGGCGTTGCCGTCGGTGATCATGACCCAGTTGTGGTCGGCGGTGCCGCTGTCGTCCCACTGTAGGGCCAGCCCACCGTCGGCGGTGGACATGTTCTGGATGCCGAGGACCATCCCGCTGCCCACGTTGACCAGCCGGTAACTGCCGCCGCCGCTGCTGCCGCTGGTGTTCCAGTAGACCGTGTAGTTGAAGCCGTGGGCGTCCTGGAACGGCCCGAGGTTGACCGTGGACCCGTTTGCGGTAGCCGTGAACGCGAGCGAGCTGGTGCTGGTCCGGGCGACCGACGAGACCACGAGCGACGGCAGCGAGTTGAGCGTGGTGTTGCCGTAGTTGCCGCAGAGCACGCTCGGGCCGTACGTGACGGCGGCGACGCTGGGATTGTCGTTGGCCGCCCGCATGACGACCCGCATGGGCAGTCGTACGGTGATGGTGTCGCCGGCGGCCCAGGTGCGGGTGACGGTGGCGTAGCTGCCCGGCGTCGTGGTGACCGACTCGGCCACCCCGTTGACGCTGATGGTCGCGCCGCTCGTCCACGCCGGGATGCGCACCCGGATGCTCCACGAGCCGCTCATCGTGCCGGAGAGCGTGAGGGTGCTGGTGTCGCTCACCGGGTACGTGGTGTTCTGGGTGACCGTGATCCCCCGCTGCGACCAGTTCAGCTCGGACGGCACGAAGAGGTTCACCGTGAGCGTCGTGCCACTGTAGAAGTAGACGGAGTCCATCAACTTCGTGTTGATCTCCAGGCCGGTGCCCTGGCAGCACCAGAACGAGTTGTAGTCGGTGCTCCAGGTGCCACCGCCCCACGCCGGGCCCACACCCCGTCGCCCACCGGGCTTGAGCGGGGTGAAGTAGGTGATGTGACCACGGCTGTCGGCCGGGTTCTGCCCGCCGATCAGGTGGTTGATCATGGCGCGCTCGTAGAAGTCGAAGTAGTCGGTCCGGTTCGGGTCGAGCAGCCACAGCTCCCGCGTCAGCTTGAGCATGTTGTAGGTGTTGCACTGCTCGCAGGTGTCGTTGCTCAGGTAACCGGCGATCGCGTTCGGCGCCCGGAAGTGCTCGGCCTGGCTGTTGCCGCCGATGACGTAGGAGTGCGCGCCCACGGTGATGTTCCACGCGTTGCTGGCGATGTCCCGGTAGCGGGTGGTCCCGGTGGCCTTGAACTCGCGGGCCGCGCCGATCCACTTGGGCACCTGCGTGTTGGCGTGCAGGCCGTTGAGCTGGTCCTGGTTGTTGGCCAGGGGGTTGAACACCGCAGCGTGGTCGAACCGCTGGGCGGTCGTGAGCCACCGGCTGTCGCCGGTCATCTGGTAGATGTCCGTCAGCACGTCGTTCATGCCGCCGAACTCGGTGCCCAGCATCGACTGCATCTGGCTGGAGCTGAGCCGGGACGTGCGGGTGTCGACCCAGCCGGCGAGGGCCAGCAGCACCGTACGGGCCTGGGTGTTGCCGGTGTAGCGCCAGACGTCGAGCAGGCCGGCGAGCGTCTTGTGGATGCAGTAGTACGGCACGTTGCCGTTGGACAGGGTCCGCGCCTCGAGCGCGGAGAAGTCCGACTCCGGAAAGCCGGAGAGGTAGCCCGCGCCGAACCCGGCCGCGCCGTTGTTCGCCTGGCACTTGGCCATCTCGGCGACCATGTAGTTCGCCTTGTCGCGGCAGGTGGTGTCGCCCAGCACCGCGTAGGCATGGGCCCACGCGGTCAGGAAGTGCCCCTGCATGTGCGTACGGAACGGGAAGTTCGGCGCGTCCCACCCACCGTTGGTGGCGGCGCCGTTGGTGGACAGCCGGTGGTTGGCGCGGAAGTTGTAGAGCATCCGGTCGACGTCGACGTAGCGCAGGTAGTTCAGGGTGCGGTTCTGGTTGTCCAGCCAACGGCCACTGGTCAGTCGTACCTGACCGGGGTCGAAGGCGTAGGCCGCGACGCCGATGTCCGCGCGCGCTGGCGGGACCACCGCGGCGGCGGCGGGGCCGGCGCCCAGCGTCGCGGCGCCGGTCGCGGAGACCACGGCGGTGGCGCCGGCGGCCTGCAGAACGCGGCGTCGGCTGAGGGGCAGGGACGACATGGGACCTCCAAATGAGCGCTACCGGCGATGGGACGGCAACCGGGCGGGACGGGCTCGGCAGGATGCAGGGGTCCGAACGTTAGCGTTCACATCCGTGTTCGGCATGTTACGGCCGGACTACGCACAAATTCAAGGTTCTAACTATTACGGCTCCCTGTGCACCACGCCTGAGCTGGCAGATCAGGCGTGGCGACACCGGTGCGGTAGGGGTCTTCACCTCGTGTTATCGATAACACCGGTGGATCTCCGCAGGGTGCGGCCACCGTCGGCGCGCACCGAAACGGGATGCGCGCCGACCGCCGCCACTGGTGGAATCTGGGGATGAAGCACGATCTTGTACGTCCACCGAAGGCACGCCCCGGCGACCGGATCGCGGTCCTGTCGCCGTCCTTCGCCGCCGCCGGCGCCTTTCCCGAAATCCACGAGCAGGCCATGCGCCGGCTCGCCGACGTGACCGGCCTCGTCCCGGTCGAGTACCCCACCACCCGCACGGTCGGCGCGAGCGCGCAGGCCCGCGCGGAGGACATCAACGCCGCCTTCGCCGATCCCCGGGTACGCGCGATCCTGGCCGTCGTCGGCGGCGACGACCAGATCACCGTCGTCCCCCACCTGGACGCCGACCTGGCCCGCGCCGACCCGAAGCCTTTCCTGGGCACCAGCGACAACACCAACCTGCACCAGTGGCTCTGGGGGCTCGGCATCGCGAGCTTCTACGGCGGGTCGTCCCAGGTGCACCTCGGCCCCGGTCCCGCCGTGGACGACATCCACGCCCGCTCGCTGCGCGCCGCGCTGCTCACCGGCGAGCGGTTGGAGATCACCGACCCGGGCGAGTCCGAGGACATCGGGGTCCCCTGGGACGATCCGCGGGCGTTGCAGTCGTTCGGGGAACGCGAGCCGACCGAGCCGTGGAGCTGGTACGGGCCGCGCCGCACGGTCACCGGACCCACCTGGGGTGGCTGCCTGGAGGTCCTCCAGTGGCTCCTCACGGCGGGGCGCTTCCCGTTCGGACCGGAGGTGCTGCGCGGCGGCGTGCTGATCATCGAGACGTCGGAGGAGCTCCTGCCCGCCCGGAAGGTCGGTTGGATCGTCCGCTCGCTTGGTGAACGCGGTCTCCTGGCCGCCGCCGACGCCGTCCTGGTCGCCCGTCCCCCGGTCTCCGACTTCGACCGCCGGCCCGACGCGAAGGAGCGGGCGCGGCTGCGCGAGCGGCAGCGCGACACGGTCGTGGACCAGATACACCGCTACAACCCCGAGGCGGTCGTCTGCGTCGGCGTGCCGTTCGGCCACACCAGACCGCAGTGGATCCTCCCGCACGGCGGCCCGGTCACCGTCGACGGTGCGCAACGCCGGATTTTCGCCGACTACCGGTAGGCGAAGGGTCAGCCGATCCGGAGACCGTCACGTACGGGTACGACGCGTGGTTGCCGTGCCCGGCAGGGAATGATCACTTGATGCTGACCAGTTCCAGGAGGGGCCGGACAACTGGTCAGCATCAAGTGATCGCGATGAAGACGGAGGGCGTCAGCGGGCCGGGGCGTGGGCCGCCAGCGGATTGGTGAGGGTGCCGACGAACTGCAGGGCGGCCGACGGATCGGCCAGGTCGATCATCTGCTGGTTGTCGCGCAGCTGAAGGCGGTTGAGGCAGGACAGCGCGAACTCGGGAGCGAACAGGTCGTAGTGGCGTACGCGCTCGGCCAGGTGCGGCACCCGCGCGAAGTAGTCGGCGGCACGGTCCGCGACCGTGCCCCAGAACGCGTCCTCGGTGAGCACCCCGGCCTCGACGAGGACGGCGTTGAGGTGACGCAGGAAGCAGTCGACCACGTCAGTGAAGATGGTCAGCAGCTTGGTGTCGTCGGGCACCTCGACCCGGATGCGCTCCACCTCGGCCGGCAGCTCGACGTCGGCGCTCAACACCGCGATCTCCTCGGCGATGTCCTTGAAGATCACCCGCTGGACGGTGTCGTGCTCGTCGAGGACCAGGATCACGTTCTCGCCGTGCGGCATGAAGGCCAGGTCGTGGGCGTAGAAGCTGTGCAGCAGCGGGGTCAGGTAGGCATCCAGGTAGCGGCGCAGCCACACCTCGGGCGCGAGGCCGGACCGGTCGATCAGCGCCGCCGCCAGCGAGCCGCCGTCATCGTCGACGTGCAGTAGCGCGGCCATCGTGGACAGTCGCTCCCCCGGAGCCAGACCCGGCACCGGGCTCTCCCGCCACAGGGCGGCGAGCATCTTGCGGTACGGGGAGGTCCGCTCGGTGGCCGCCTCGTACTGCCGGTGGCGGTAGCCGACCGCGGCCCGCTCCCGGATGACCGTCAGGCCCGTGCCGGTCAACACCTCGTCGTTGGCGATCAGATCGGCCAGCCAGTCGTTGATGGCCGGCGTGGCGGCCATGTACGCGGCCGACAACCCCCGCATGAAGCCCATGTTCAGCACCGACAGCGCGGTCTTGACGTAGTGCCGGCCCGGCTCGCTGACGTTGAAGAAGGTACGGATGGACTGCTGCGCCAGGTACGAGTCGGGGCCGGGGCCGAGGTGCACGAGCCGGCGTTCGGCCAGCTCCCCCGCGAACGTCACGGCCAGCTTGTTCCACCACTGCCAGGGGTGCGCCGGGATGAGGTGGTAGTCGGCGAGGTCGAGCCCGAGGTCGGCCATCGTGGCGGCGAACCGGGCCCGGGTCGAGGCGTCCAACTCGCTCTCGATGAGCGCGTCGTAGTCGAGGTCGGCGGCGCTGCTGAACGTCGAGTGGTCCCGGTGCGCGGCCAGCCACTCCAGGCGTACCGGCGTGGCGGCCTCCGGGGCGTAGCGGTGGTACTCGTCGACGCCGAAGCCGAGGCGGCCGTTGTTGGCCACGAAGCAGGGGTGGCCCTCGGTCATGGACGTCTCGATGGTCTGGAAGTCCGCGTCGGCCAGCTCGGTGGCGCTCGGCGCGGACTGGGCCAGCTTGTACGCCGTACCCGCGAGGGTGGAGGTGATCTCCTCCAGGTAGACGGGGAGCACCCGAGCGGAGAGCCCGAGAGTGCCGCGCAGCTCGACGATCAGGTCCACCGCGTCGGGCGGCAGCGCGACGCCGTCCCGGTGCCGGGTGATGCTGTCGGCGTCGACCTGCCAGTGGGCCAGGGCGAGCACCCGGGCGGCGAACCGGTAGGTGACGGATTCATCGTCGCTGCGGACCTCGTACCACTGCCGGTCGTCGGGGCCCGGCACGGGCGCCGGGGTGAGCAGCCGCTCGTGGGTGAACTCGGCGAGCGCCTTGCGGACCAGCATCCGGTTGGCCCGCGCCCAGCGCTGCGGGGTGAGGTGCGCGACCGGGTCGCCCGGGGCGGCCGGGCCGGCGACGGTCGGCGAGGTGGGGACGGCGGTGGTGGTCACGCCGGGTCTCCTTCTGCTGCGGTGGCGGCGGCCGGCTCGGTGGCGGCCTGGAACTGGGCGCGGGTGCAGACGCTGAGCAGCGCCTCCTTCTCCGGTTTGGTGATCGGACCGACGACCTCGAACCCGACGGCGGCGTTCAGCGCGTGCACGGCCGTGTTGCGCACGTCCGGCTCGACCACCACGCGCGCCGTCGCCGGGTCGGCGAAGATCCAGGCCATCACGGTACGGATCACCGCGCGGGTGAAGCCGTGCACCGGCGTGCCGGCGGGCGCGCACAGGAAGTGCATGCCCACGTCGCCGGGTTGGTGGTCGTAGAGGCCGACCAGCTCCACGTGGGCCGGGTCGTAGCGCTCGGCCAGGAACGCCGGACTCCCCCGCCACAGGCCCAGGTACGCGTCGTGGTGCGGGTGCGCGGCGATGCGCCGGTACTCCTCGACGACCTGGGCCTCGTCGGTGTCCTGCATCAACCAGAACGCCGACTTCGGGTGGGTCACCCAGCCGTGCAGCACCAGGGCGTCGCCCTCGGGATCGAGGGTCCGCAGGGCGAACTCCCCGAGCCGGTCGTCGGCGCGGGTGAAGACCACGTTCACGACACCACCCCGAACTCCTGGAAGGTGATGCTCTTCTCGATCGGGTAGTGCTCGCGGCCGAGCAGCTCGCGGATGATCCAGGAGTTGCGGTACGCGCCCATGCCCAGGTCGGGTGAGGTGATGCTGTGCGTGTGGGTGCCCGCGTTCTGTAGGAAGATGCCCCGCCCGTCGTGGTCGATGCTGTAGTTGCGGGCCACGTCGAAGCGACCGTGCGCGTCCCAGCGGATGCGCTCGCGCACCGGTTCGAGGAACGTCGGCACCCGGTAGTGGTAGCCGGTCGCCAGGACCAGACCCTCGGTCCGCAGGGTGAAGTCCCGCTCCTGCTCCACCTGCCGCAACCCGAGCGTGTACTCCCCGTCGTGGTGGGTGGCGTCGACCAGCTCGGTGTTGGTGATCAGCCGGGTGTTCACCGGACCGTCGACGCTGTGGGCGTAGAGCAGGTCGAAGATGTCGTTGATCAGATCGGCGTTGATTCCCTTGAACAGCCCCTTCTGCTCGGACTCCAGCCGGTAGCGGGTCTCCTCGGGCAGCGCGTGGAAGTAGTCCACGTAGTCCGGTGAGGTCATCTCCAACGTCAGCTTGGTGTACTCGAGGGGGAAGAACCGCGGCGAGCGGGTGACCCAGTTGAGCTGGTAGCCGTACCGGCCGATGTCGCCGAGCAGGTCGTGGTAGATCTCGGCGGCGCTCTGCCCGCTGCCCACCACGGTGATGCTGCGCCTGGTCCGCAGCGCGTCCCGGTGCTCCAGGTAGCGCGAATTGTGCACGGCGTCCCCGGCGAGCCCGGCGACGGCGGCCGGCAGGTGCGGCGGCGTGCCGGTGCCGAGCACCAGGTGCCGCGCCCGGTACTCGACGCTCTCGGACCCGCCGGTGGTCGCCCGCACCACGTACCGCCCGTCGGCGCTGTCGTACTCCACCGTGGTCACCGTCTGGCCGAAGCGCAGGTTCGGCAGCTTCGCCGCCGCCCACCGGCAGTACGCGTCGTACTCGCCGCGCAGCGGGTAGAAGCTCTCCCGGATGTAGAACGGGTAGAGCCGGCCGATCTCCTTGAGGTAGTTGAGGAACGAGTACGGCGAGGTCGGATCGGCGAGGCTGACCAGGTCGGCGATGAACGGGGTCTGCAACCGGGCCGACTCCAGCAGCATGCCGGGGTGCCAGGCGAGGCTGGGTCGAGCCTCCAGGAACACCCCGTCCAGCTCGTCGATCGGCGCGGTGAGACAGGCCAGGCCCAGGTTGTACGGGCCGAGCCCGATGGCGACGAAGTCGTGGGTGGACATCTTCTACTCCAGGCGGGGGTTCGGGGTCAGCCGACGGGGCAGGTCAGGTCGGCGGCGACGGTGTCGCGCACGTACCGCCCGGCGTGGCCGGCGATCAGTTCGAGCACGTGGCCGACGTCGTCGACGGTGGTGGCCGGATTCAGCAGCGTGAACTTGAGGAAGTGCCGGCCGTCCACCCGGGTGCCGGCGACCACGGCGAGGCCGGAGGCGGCCAGCGCCTCCCGGGCGTACAGGTTCGCGGCGTCGGCCAGCTCACGGCCCGGACCGGTGGGCAGGTAACGGAAGACCACGGTGCTCAACTGCGAGCGGGTCACCACCTCGAAGCGGGGGTCCTCGCTGACGAGCTGCCAGGCGTCGGCCGCGGCGTCGACCACCTCGTCGAAGAGTTCGCCGAGCGCGTCCGGGCCCATCACCCGCAGGGTCAGCCACAGCTTCAGCGCGTCGAAGCGGCGGGTGGTCTGCAGGCTCTTGTCGACCTGGTTCGGAATCCGCTGCTCCACCATCCGCGCCGGGTTGAGGTAGTCCGCGTGGTAGGTGGCGTGCCCCAGCGTCCGCCGGTCCTGGACCAGCAGCGCGCTGGAGCTGACCGGCTGGAAGAACGACTTGTGGTAGTCGACGGTCACCGAGTCGGCGCGTTCGATGCCGTCGAGCAGGTGCCGGCGCGTCGGCGAGACGAGCAGACCGCAGCCGTACGCGGCGTCGACGTGCAGCCAGACGCCGGTCTCCGCGCAGACCTCGGCCAGGTCCGCGAGCGGGTCGATGGAGCCGAAGTCGGTGGTGCCGGCGGTCCCGACGACGGCCATCGGGACCAGTCCGGCCGCCCGGCACCGGGCGATCTCCTCGCGGACGGCGACGGGCTGGACGCGTCGCCGCGCGTCGGTGGGCACCGCGATCACCGCGTCCGGGGCGAGGCCGAGGAGTTTGGCGGACTTCTGGACGCTGAAGTGCCCGGCGACGGAGGTGAGCACACGCAGGCGGGGCAGCAGGTCCAGGCGTGCCGCCGGGGTGGTCGCGGCGAGGCACGCCTCCTCCCGGGCCAGCAGCAGCGCCTGGAGGTTGGACTGGCTGCCTCCGCTGGTGAACACGCCGTCGGCGTCCGGACCGAGGCCGATCCGGGCGGCGGTCCAGTCGATCAACCGACGCTCGATGAGCGTCGCGCCGGCACTCTGGTCCCAGGTGTCCAGGGAGGAGTTGACCGCGCTGAGCACCGCCTCGCCGAGCAGCGCCGGGATGACCACGGGGCAGTTGAGGTGGGCCAGGTAGCGGGGGTGGTGGAACCACACGGCGTCGCGCAGGTAGACGCCCTCCAGTTCGTCCAACGCCGCGCCGGCGTCGCCCAGGGGCCGGTCCAGGTCGACACTGTCGACGAGGGGCGCCAGCTCGGCCGGAGCGATTCCGGTGGTGGGCCGGTCCACCGTGGCGACCCGCCGGGCGACCCGGTCGACGCCGTCGGCGATCGCGCGCCGGTACTGCTCGACCGACCCGTCGTGCAACAGGTGGGCGCGGGCCCCGGCGGGCGCTGTGGCCGGTGGTAGAGCGGCCGGTGCGCTGCGCGGGTCGCTCTCGTCGGGGTACGTCGGCACGCTCACGGGATGTCCTTCCACGTTCTGACGATGGGCAGCCGGAACCCTCCCCGGCGCGTGGGCGCGCCGGGGGCCGTGCTGCGTTCTGGTGGGACTGCGGGTCAGGCGGTGGCGCCGGCCAGCGCCTCGGCGCGCAGGTCCTCCTCGGAGAGGCCGCACCGCCAGTAGCCGGCGAAGGTCACCCGTCGACGGTCGAAACCGCGCTCGCCGACCAGGTGCCGGCGCAGCGCCCGTACCACGCCGGACTCGCCGGCGATCCAGGCGTACGGCGCGACGGCCGGAAGTCGGGCGGCGCGCAGCGCGCTGACCAGCAGGTTGCTCCCGGGCGCGGTGCTGCCGCGCACGATCCAGCGGATCTCGACGTCGGCGTCGGTGGGCAGCTCGGTGATGTCCGCCGCGTCCGGGACCTCGATCCAGGCGCGGACGCGAGTGCCGGCGGGCAGCCAGGCCAGGATCCCGGCGGTGGCCGGCAGCGCGGTCTCGTCGGCGGCCAGCACCACGAGGTCGGTGTCGTCCGGTGGCCGGAAACAGACGCTGCGGTTGTCGTAGACCGCCGGACCGAGCAGCAGCACCCGGTCACCGGACACCGCCAGGCTGGCCCACCGCGAGGCGGGACCGGTGCCGCCGTGGCCGACGAAGTCGATGTCCACCTCGCCGGCCGCCGGGCGGTGCTCCCGGATGGTGTACGAGCGCATGACCGCGCGGACGTCCGGCGGGAGGGCCCGCCACGCGCCGAACCAGTCCTCGCCGCGCTCGACCGGGACGACCGGGGCGTCCTGACCCGGGTGCGGCAGGAACAGCGAGACGCTCTGGTCCCGGCCGCCGCCGGCGAAGTCGACCAGCTCCGCACCGCCGAAGGTGACCCGGATCAGCGAGGCCCCCACCTGACGGGCCCGCACCACGTGCGCGGCGAAGAAGCGGTACTGCAGGGCGACGGGTTCGACGGTGCTCGTACTCATGGCGTCAGCCGACCTTCTTCGCGTTCCGGATGGCGGTGGCGAGGTTCTCCAGCAGCGGCGCGGCGCCGGCGTACGAGAAGCGGGGCACCGCGTCCCACGGCGTCACCTGGTTGGCCCGCACGGCGGGAAGCTGCGTCCAGGTCGGCTTGGCGGCGAGGTCCTTGGGCTGCAAGGCGGTGCTGCGGTTGTCGAGCAGGATCAGGTCGGCGGGGAACTTGCCGGCGTTCTCCCAGCTCAGGGCCTCGAAGTAGTCGCCGGCTTCGAGCTTGGTCGGCACCACGATGTCGACACCCAGCTCGGCGAAGTACATGAGGTCGGTGCTGACCTTGGGGTTGGAGACGTAGAACAGGTCGGGGCTGCCCGAGCAGGCCATCACCCGGATGCCCGGGTTGGCCTTGACCGCCTGCCGGACGGCGTCGGCGGCGGCGTCGAAGCGGGCCTTCGCGTCGGTGACCTTCTTGGCGGACAGGTCGGCGCCGAGCGACTGCGCGAGCGCGGCGTACCGCTCGATCGGCTTGGTCATCGGCACCCGCGCGGTGGTGATCGCCACGCTGGGCGCGAGCGGCAGGATCTTGTCCTTGCTCTCGTCCGGCACGTACCAGAGGGCGTCGGGGTCGTACATGTGCGTGACCAGCAGCTCGGGGCGCAGGGCGGCGTACTTCTCCAGGCTGAACTCGCCCCACACATTGCCGAGGATCTCGACTGCCTCGACGTTCAGGTCGCCGGCCTGCGGGTCCTTCGTGCCGTCGGCGCGCTTGGTCTCACCGAACACGCCGACGAGCTGCTTGTCGAGACCGAAATCGACCAGTGCCGCCGCCACGCCGGTGAACGCCACCACGCGCGCCGGGCGAGCCGCCGCCTCGACCTTCTTGGTGCGGTCGTCGGTGAACGACCAGGGGCCGGCGGTGTTGTCGCTGCCCGTGGGTTTGGCGGAATCGTCCTTGCCGCAGCCGGCGAGCAGCGCGGCCAGCGTGGCGGCGCCGCCAGCGGCCAGCAGGCCACGACGGGAGAGGCGACGGGCGGACAGTGCATCGGGCATGGTGTCGTCTTTCGATCAAAGGATGGCCGGGGTCGACCGGGACAGCGGGGTTAGGTTAGCCTAACCTCGCTCGTTGTCAACAGCGGTTCGCCGTGTCGCCACACCCCGGAGCCCACACTGGACGCCACACCCACCGTCACCAGTCCGACACCATCAGTGCCGGACGTGTCGACGGCCCCCGCACCCAAGCGACGCCGGGCGACCCGCGCCGCCGGCCTGCTCGCCGCCGTGGCGCTGCTCGGCGTGATCCTGGTGCTCAGCATCGCGGTCGGCGCGAAGTCGCTGCCGCTCGCCGACGTCTGGTCCGGGCTGCTGCACCGCGACGCCACCGAGTACGCCGTGGTGCACCGGATGCGCCTGCCCCGCACCCTGCTCGGGCTGCTCGCCGGTACGGCGCTCGGCGTGGCCGGCGCCGTGATGCAGGCGCTCACCCGCAATCCCCTCGCCGACCCCGGGCTCCTCGGCATCAACGCCGGAGCGTCCGCCGCCGTGGCCACCGCCGCCGCCTTCCTGGGCGTCACGGCCATCGGCGGGTACGTCTGGTTCGCGCTGCTCGGCGCGGCCCTGGTCACCGCGCTGGTCTACGCCGTCGGCGGTGGGCGCGGCGCCACCCCGGCCCGGCTCGCGCTGGCCGGCGCGGCGCTCAACGCCACCCTCTACTCGTTCGTCAGCGCGGTCATGCTGCTGGACACCGCCTCGCTGGACCGGCTGCGGTTCTGGACGGTCGGCTCGCTGGCCAGCGCGGACGCGGCGACGGTGGCCCGCGTGACGCCGTTCATCCTGGTCGGCCTGCTGGTCGCCCTCGGCGCCGCCCGTCCGCTGAACGCCCTCGCGCTCGGCGACGACGCGGCCCGGGCGCTGGGCGCCCGACCGGCCGTGATCCGGGCCGCCGTGATCGTCGCGGTCACCCTGCTCTGCGGCGCGGCGACCGCCGCCTGCGGTCCCATCGTCTTCGTCGGCCTGCTCGTGCCGCACCTGGTACGCGCGCTCACCGGGCCCGACCTGCGCTGGCTGCTGCCGTACTGCGCGGTGCTCGCGCCGGTCCTGCTGCTCGGCGCCGACGTGCTGGGCCGGGTGCTCGGCCGCCCGGGTGAACTCCAGGTCGGCATGGTCACCGCCGTGCTGGGCGGCCCGCTGTTTCTCTGGCTGGTCAGCCGCTCACGGGTGGCTGCCCCGTGAGCGCGGTCATCCGTACCCCCGGTGGGTTGTCGGTGCGGTTCCGCCCCCGGGCCCTGGCCGTCGGTCTCGGCGCGACGCTGCTCGCCGCCGGGCTCTCGCTGGTCGCGATGGGCAGCGGCGACTACCCGATGGGCCCGACCGACGTGCTGCGCGCCCTGACCGGCGGCGGCAGCGTGGCGGAGCAGTTCATCGTGACCGAGCTGCGGCTGCCCCGGTTGGTCACGGCCCTGCTGGTCGGCGCCGCGTTGGCGCTGGGTGGCACGCTGTTCCAGTCGCTGGTCCGCAACCCGCTGGGCAGCCCGGACATCCTGGGCTTCACCCAGGGCGCGTCGACCGGCGCGCTGGTGGTGGTCGTCGTGGGCGGCGGCAGCCTGGCCCTGGCCGGCGCGGCGGTCGTCGGTGGGCTCGCCACCGGCCTGCTGATCTACGCGCTCGCGTGGCGGCGGGGCGTGCACGGCTACCGCCTCGTCCTGGTCGGCATCGGCGTCGCGGCGATCCTCACCGGCGTCAACGGCTACCTGCTGACCCGCGCCCCGCTGATGGACGCCGCCCGCGCGGTGCTGTGGCTCACCGGCAGCCTGGACGGACGGGGTTGGGCCAA
Organism: Micromonospora sp. CA-246542; assembly: GCF_050942905.1. Lineage (NCBI taxonomy): Bacteria > Bacillati > Actinomycetota > Actinomycetes > Micromonosporales > Micromonosporaceae > Micromonospora > Micromonospora sp. CA-246542. Next base: position 3,905,628 of record NZ_CP192040.1, read on the forward strand.
CGCCGGGCCGCTGTTGGCCGTCACCGCCGTGCTCACGCCGCTGGTGCTCGTCGGTTGCGCGCCGGCGCTGCGGATGATGGAACTGGGCGACGACACGGCCAGCGCGCTCGGCGTGCCGGTACGCCGGATGCGCCTGACGCTGCTCACCGCGGCGGTGCTGCTCGTGTCGTTCGCGGCGGCGGCGGCCGGCCCGGTGTCGTTCGTGGCGCTCGTCGCGCCGCACGTCGCCAAGCGGCTGACCCGCGCGCCCGGGCCGAACCTGCTGCCCTCGATGGCGGTCGGCGCGGCCCTGCTGGTCGGCGCCGACCTGGTGGCCCAGCGCGCGTTCGCCGGGCATCAGCTTCCGGTCGGCGTCGTCACCGGCGTGCTCGGCGGCGGCTACCTGGTCTGGCTGCTGGCCGTCGAACGCCGGGCGGGCCGGCTGTGACCACCCCTGGACAAGGAGCACCCATGACGTCCCGCCTTGGCGGCAGCGCGCTGACCCTCGCCTACGACCGGCGCACCATCTCCGAGAACCTCACCGTGGCGGTGCCCGACGGGTCGTTCACGGTGATCATCGGACCGAACGCGTGCGGCAAGTCGACGCTGCTGCGCGCGCTGTCGCGGATGCTGCGCCCGAGCGCGGGCACGGTGCTGCTGGACGGTCGGGACATCCACGACCAGCCCGCCCGCAAGGTCGCCCGGACCCTCGGCCTGCTGCCACAGACGTCGATCGCGCCGGACGGGATCGGCGTCGCCGAGCTGGTCGCCCGGGGTCGCTACCCGCACCAGGGACTGCTGCGGCAGTGGTCGCGCGAGGACGAGCGGATCGTCGACGAGTCGATGGCCGCGACCGGGGTCGCCGACCTCGCCGACCGGCCGGTGGACGAGCTGTCCGGCGGCCAACGGCAGCGCGTGTGGATCGCGATGGCGCTGGCGCAGCAGACGCCACTGCTGCTCCTCGACGAGCCGACGACCTACCTCGACATCGCCCACCAGATCGACATCCTGGACCTGTGTGCCCGGCTGCACGAGGAGCAGGGCCGTACGCTGGTCGCGGTGCTGCACGACCTCAACCACGCCGCCCGGTACGCCACCCACCTCATCGCCATGCGCGACGGTCGGGTGGTGGCCGCCGGCGACCCGCGCGAGGTGGTGACCGCCGACCTGGTGGCCGAGGTGTTCGGGCTGCCCTGCCGGGTGATCGACGACCCGGAGACCGGCACCCCGTTGGTCGTACCGGCCGCCCGCCGACGCACGGCCGAACCGGCATGACGGCACGACTGTTCCGCGACCCGTGGGGCGTGCCGCACGTCCGCGCCGACGACCCGCTCGCCCTCGCGGCAGCGCAGGGTCGGGTGACCGCGTACGACCGGGCGTGGCAGATCGAGGTCGAGCGGCACCGGTCGCAGGGCACCAGCGCCGCCTTCCTCGGCGTCGACGCGCTCGGCTGGGACCGTTTCGCCCGGCAGGTACGACTCGACGACACCGCCCGCCGCGCTCACGCCAACCTGGACGCGTCGACCGCCGAGTGGGTGGGCGCGTACGTGACCGGGGTGAACGCCGGCCTCGCCGCCGGGGCAGCCCGCGCGCCGGAGTTCGCCGCCGTCGGGCTCGCCCCGGGCCGGTGGGAGCCGTGGACGCCGCTCGCGGTGTGGCTGGGGCATCACATCCTGTTCGCGGGGTTCCCGGGCAAGCTCTGGCGCGAGCACGTCGCGCGGTGTCTCGGCCCGGCGGCGGCCGAGGCGTTCGCCACCGACGGGCCGGCCGTCGCCGGCAGCAACGGATGGTTGCTCGCCGGTTCCCGCACGGCCAGCGGCGCGGCGCTGCTGGCCGGCGACCCGCACCGGATCCTCGAGGACCCGGGCGTCTACCAGCAGATCCGGCTGGCCTGCCCGGAGTACGACGTGGTCGGCCTGGCCGTGCCCGGCGTGCCGGGCATCGCACACTTCGGCCACGCCGGCCCGGTGGCGTGGGCGATCACCAACGCGATGGCCGACTACCAGGACGTCTACGTCGAACGGCTGCGCCGGCACGACACGGGGGTACGGGCGCTCGGCACGGACGGCTGGCGGGAGGCGTCCGTCCACGTCGAGACGATCGAGGTGGCCGGAGCCGACCCGGTCGAGGTGGAGGTGGTGGAGACCGACCGGGGCCCGGTGATCGCCGGCGGGCCGGACGACGAGACGGCGCTGAGCCTGCGCTATCCGCCCCGGGTCACCGGCGAGCTGGGCTTCGCGGCGATACCGGAGCTGCTGCGGGCCCGTAGGGTGTCCGACGTGGACAACGCCCTGCGGCACTGGGTGGAGCCCGTCAACGTCGTGCAGGCGGCCGACTCCGCCGGTGGTCTGCTGCACCGGGTCGCGGGGATGGTGCCCGTACGGCACCCGGACAACGGCCGACGGCCGGTTCCGGCGTGGGAAGCCGCGTACGCCTGGCGGGGATGGTACGCGCCGATGCCCCGGGCCGAGGTGACCGACCGGGCGGTGATGGCCAACGAACGCGGGCTGTCCGCGCCGCTCGGCGTCGAGTTCGCCCCACCGCACCGCGCGCGCCGGATCGCCGACCTGCTCGACGTCGGCCGCGACTTTACCGCCGTAGACATGACGGCGATCCACACCGACACGTACCTCGGTTCCGCCGGGGCGCTGCTGGGTGTCCTCGACGCGGTGACCGGGCTCGGTCCGGCCGCCGTCGCCCTGCGCGACCGGCTGCTGCGGTGGGACCGGCGGATGCACGCCGACAGCGTCGACGCCGCCGACTTCGCTCTCCTGCGCGCCGCCGTCGTACGCCGGATCGCCGACCACCCGGCCCTGGCCGCGCTGGCCGAGCCGCCCGCGTACCCCGAGGTGTTCGCGCCCTGGTTGGCGCTGACGCCGCGGGTCGGTTACGCGCTGGAGCACCTGCTCGGCGCGGTCCCGCTGCCCGGCCTCGACGTCGCGGCGGTGGTGCGGGCGGCGGCCGAGGAGGTCGCCGCCGCGACGGACGGCACGGTGAGCTGGGGTGACCTGCACCGGCTGACGACCTGGCGGGCGCTGCCCGACCCGGACGCCGCGCCCGGCCCCCGCCTCGACGGCGACCACGACTGCGTGCTGGCCACGTCGAGCGTGCCCGGGGTCACCCACGGATGCTTCCGGGGGCCGGCCGCACGGTACGTCTGGGACCTGGCCCGGCGGGAGGACAGCCGATGGGTGGTCCCGTCCGGCGCCAGCGGGGTGCCGGGCGACGAGCACCACGACGACCAGCGGTCCGCGTGGCTGGCCGGTGAGCTGCTGCCGGTGACGACCGACTGGGACCGCCTCACCGAGGAGCCGGATGAGTACTGACCGACAGCACTACCGACGCGACGTCCCGGGATTCGGTGTGGTCACCATCCGGCCGGTGCGCCCCGACGACGACGCCGACCTGCTGCACGGTTGGGTCACGACCGACCGGGCCCGGTTCTGGGGGATGCGCGACGCCAGCCGCGAGCGGGTGCGCGAGATCTACGCGTACCTGGATTCGCTGACCACCCACCACGCGTACCTGGTGCACCGCGACGGTGTGCCGGCGGCGCTGGCGCAGACGTACGAGCCCGGGGCCGACCCGGTCGGCGACTGCTACGAGGTACGTCCCGGCGACGTGGGCGTCCACCTGCTCATCGGGCCCCCGCTGAGCGCCGAGCCCGGTTTCACCGGCGCGCTGTTCGGGACGATCCTGAACTTCGTCTTCGCCGACCCGGGGCGGCTGCGGGTCGTCATGGAGCCCGACGTGCGCAACGACCGGATGCTCCGGCGGCTGCGGCGCAGCGGGTTCCGCGCCGGCCCGGTGATCGAGCTGCCGGAGAAGCAGGCGCGGCTGCACTTCCTCGACCGGCCCGAGCGCGTCGGCCTCGCCGACGGCCGAGCCCACGACGACGCCGGCTGAGCCCACCACGGCGACGGCCGCCGGTCGGGATGCGTGCGCACCCCAACCGGCGGCCGGTCCGGCACTACCGCAGGCCGAACGCCCTCGTGATGCTCTGGCTCACGGTGTTGCCGGCCGTGTCCCGCGCGGTCGTCCGCAGGCTCACGAAACTGGCCTTCGCCGGCGCGTCCAGCGCCGTACGCCAGCCGTCACCGTGCCGGGTGAGCCGTGGCTTCTGCCACGTCCTGCCGTCGTCGTAGGACACCTCGACGGTGACCGGACCCACCGTGGCCGAGACGCCGGCCAGGTGGGAGGCGACCACGGTGAGCGGCGCCCGCCGGGACGCCGTGCCGTCGCGGTCGATGGCCACCTCGTAGTCGAGCTGGATCATCGGCAGCACCTCGGCCGACTCCGCGCCGGTGGCCGCCGAGCTGAAGCCCCACTCGGTGCGGGTCTGCCGGGAGTACGGGTTGGTCCAGGCCGCCCGGTCGTTCTCCACCAACAGGCGGTACGGCAGCCGCTGCGCGGACAGGCCGCCCACCTGGAGGTACTCGGCGTTACCCCAGTTCAGCTCCTTGTCCCCCTGGTAGAGGGTGGTCCGGTTGACCATGTCGAAGTTGGCGTACGCCTCACCGACGTGCCCGCCGCCGTCGCCCCACCCCGGCGCGGGCAGGTAGACGGTGTCCAGGTAGCGCACGGGAACGTAGCTCCCACCCATGCGGGGGCGCTGGATGGGCCCGAACCAGGTGACCGTGCTCGGCTTGTTCGCCGCGTAGGTTTCCACCGCCATCGGGTGCTGCCCGGTCTCCCCGGGGATGAAGGCGTCGTCGAGCCAGCGCTGGTCGGCGCTCACCCAGTCGGTGCGCCGGCCCTGCGCCGGTGCGATCTCCTGGTTGCCGGACGCGAAGCCCTTCCAGATGTCGGTGCGGAACTCCAGCGCCCGGCCCTGCCGGTAGTTGCGGAACTCCACGTCCACCCGGGCCAGTTGCCGCTTCGTGAACCGGTAGGTCGGGTCGACCGGCACCGCGCCGCTCCAGTGGTGGACCACGTCGTACAGGTAGGTCGTCTCCGGGTGCGACTCGACGGTCAGCCGCACCGGGCCTCGCTCCAACGCCGCGACGAGCTGGTCACCCTCGTCGGCGCTGAGGCTCGCCACGGTCAGCGGAGGGGCCGGGCTCTCCGGGCCCCACATCGCCTCGTCCCACGGCTGGAGCCGGCCGACGCCGTCGTTGACCACCAGCAGCAGCTTCGCCCCGGCCGCCGCGGCGGCCTGCGCCTGGGTGGCGACGTCCACGGTGTCACTGCGCCGGACCACCACCGCCCGGTCCCGGACCGGCCGCTTCGCCAGCTCCTTCGCGGACGCGTCGGCGACGTAGACCGCGTCGAGCTGGCGACGACCCTCCGGCAACGCCGGGGTCGAGCGCTTCACCCGCAGATCGTCGTACGACCGGCCGCCGGCCGCCACGGTCAGCGCCGGCTGTTCCAGCCGCCACCGCGCGCCGAACTCGAACTCGCCGTCGGTGACCGCACGGCCCGTCGGCAGCGCCCACATGCTGTCGTACGAGTCGTCGGGCAGCACCTGGCTCTCGGTGAGACTGTCGCCGGTGGAGCGGTGGATGTCCATCCGCAGCGAGGTGGCGGTGGCCTCCTGCGGCACCTCGGCGCGTACCTGCCGGGCCTTGCGCGCGTCGAGGACGACGGTGCGGTCGGCGCTCAGGTCGACGTCGACGAAGCTGAGCATCGCCATGCCCTTGGAGCGCGGCCCGTGCGCACCGCGCACGTCGGCGGTGATCCAACCGGACCAGCTCGCCACCGGCAGCCGCAGCGTCGCGGTGCCGCTCTCGGGCAGGTCGACGGCGCTGAACAGGCCGTCGGTGGTGAGCAGGACCTTGCCGGCGAGCGGCTTGCCGTCCCGGTCCTTCGCGACCAGCGTCAGGTTCTGCCGCTGACCCTCCCGGCTCGCCCCGATCAGGGTGCGACCGCGGACCGTACCGGCGGCGTCGGTGGCGATGATCATGCCGCTGACCTGCTTTTCGACCGGAAGCTTGTCGTACGCGGCGGTCAGGGTGACGGTGGCCGTGCCGTTCGCGGGCACGGTCACCGTGTCGGCGGAGAGCGCGAAGAGACCGGCCGGGGCGCTCGGCGCGTCGAGGGCGAGCTTCAGGGTGACCGGCGCGCTGCCGACGTTGGTGTAGGTGACCGTCCGGTCGACCGTCGTACCCGGCTGCTGCGGCCAGCCCTGGAAGCCGGAGTAGGCGCTCGGGGTGGCGAAGACGGTGGCGTGCACGGCGGCGACCGCGTCCACCCGCCCGGCACCGGCCTGGTACGGGGTGTAGTCCGGGGTGGCCTTGACGGTGCTGACCAGCGCCTCCTTGATGCGCTGCCCGGTCCAGTCGGGGTGCGCGGCGGCGACCAGCGCGGCCGTGCCGGCCACGTGCGGAGTCGCCATCGAGGTGCCGCTCATCAGCGTGTAGTCCCCGGAGCCGCCGCGCACCAGGTGCGAACGCGCGGCCAGGATGTCCACGCCGGGTGCGGTGATCTCGGGTTTGAGGCCACCGTCGCCCGCGCGCGGGCCCTGGCTGGAGAAGTCGGCGAGGTGGTCGGTCGAGTCGACGGCGCCCACGGTGAGCGCGGAGTTCGCCGCGCCGGGGCTGCCGATGGTCGCCGGGCCGCTGTTGCCGGCGGCGACCACGAAGAGCGCGCCGGTCTCGGCGCTGAGCCGGTCGACGGCCTGGCTCAGCGGGTCGCTGCCGTCGGTGGACTCACCACCCAGGCTCATGCTGATGATCCGGGCCTTCTGCTCCCGGGCCGCCCACTCCATGCCGGCGATGATCCACGAGTCCTGCCCGCCGCCCTCGCTGTTGAGCACCTTGCCGACGTGCAGCCGCGCGCCGGGGGCGACACCCCGCTCGACGCCCCCGGACGCGGCACCGGTGCCGGCGATCGTCGAGGCGGTGTGCGTGCCGTGCCCCTGGTAGTCGAGGATGTCGGGCTCGTCCGGCACGAAGCTGCTGGACGCGGCGATCTGGTCGGCGAGGTCCGGGTGCTCGGCGTCCGCACCCGTGTCGAGGACGGCGACGTCCACACCAGCGGCGGTGTTGCCCTCGGCCCACACCTTCGGCGCGCCGATCTGCGCGGTCGACTCGGCGAGGTCTGCCCGGACCCGGCCATCCAGCCAGACCTTGGCGATACCGCTCGCGAGCGTCGGCGTGTCGCCGGTCCGGCGGGCCGTGCCGGCGGTCAGCGCGCCCCAGAACTTCTCGGCGCTCTCGCGCGGGCGGTTCAGTGCCGCGCCCCGCACGCTGTCCAGGGGCCGCACCAGCTCGGAGCCGTCCACAGTGGGGCGGGTACGGGCGCGGGCCGCGGCGTCGGTCAGGGTGACGATCAGCGGCAGCGCGTTCGTGTGCGCGTCGTCGTACCCGTCGGCGATCAGGTCGGTGACGTTGAACAGCCTCTTGTCGACCAGGTCGCTCGTGACGTACGGCAGCGCGGCGTCCGGGTAGACGTAGGTGTCGCCGTCGAGCACGGTGCGGTGGAAGGTCGGCGTGCTGCCGTCGGGCCGGCGAACGGCCGTGACGGTGCTGCCGTCGGCCGCCGTGGTGACCGTGACGAGGTCCCCGGTGATCAGGGTGACGGTGGACGCCCGGCCCGGGGCCGCGGGCGGCTGGCCGGTCGGGCGGGTGGGATTGCCGGGCGGGGCGGCGGACGCCCCCGTGCCGGGTGGGGTGAACCCGGCGGTCAGAGCGAGGGCGGTACCGAGGGCGATCAGCCCGGATCGGCGACGCCTGGGAGACAGAGCCACGATGACCTCTTTGTGTCGAGGAGCGGTACGCAGCACAGCATCAAGGCAACGCCCCGCTGTCCCACCCCGCCGACCCCCGGCGCGTTCACGCCATGGCACAAACCCGCCACCCCCGACCCGCCCCCCCGACCCGCCCCCCGTCCCCGCCCCTCCCCCGCGCCGATCTTGCACTTACTGTCGCCGATGCGCCCCGATTCACGGCTTTCGTCGGGACAGAAACTGCAAGATCGCCGCGTGGAGGGGGCGCGGGGGCGGGGGCGGGGGGTCAGGCTTGGGTGGTTAGTTTGGCTAGCTCGTCTAGTTGGGTGGGGTCGGTCAGGGCTGAGCCGACGGCTACCACGCGCACGCCGGCGTCCAGGAACGCGGCGGCGTTCGTGGCGTCCAGGCCGCCTGTCGCGACGAAGCGGAGCTGCGGAAAGGGGCCGGCGATGGCCTTGAACCAGGCCGGCCCGAGGGAGATCGCGGGAAACGCCTTGAGCCAGGTGAGGCCGTGCCGCAGCGCCGCCTGCGCCTCGGTGGGGGTGGCGACGCCGGGCAGGTGCGGCAGACCGCGCGCGGCGGCGGCGTCGGCCACCGCGAGGTCCAGGCCGGGCGCGACGGTGAACGCGGCGCCCGCGTCGGCGGCCGCCGCGACCGTCTCGTCGTCGAGCACCGTGCCGGCGCCGACGATCCGGCCCCGTGCCGCGCCCGCCTCGACGGCGGCGCGCAGGGCGGGCACCGCGTCGGCGGTGGCGACCGGCACCTCCACCACCTCGATGCCGAGGTCCCAGGCGCGCTCGGCGAGCCGGACCGTCTCGGCGACCGGCAGGCCGCGCAGGATCGCCATCACCCGGGCGCCGCCGAAGAGGTGCGCGAAGTCCGTTGTGGTCATGGTCCACTCCATCCGAGGTCGCGGGAGATCTGCTGGGTGGTGGCCAGCAGTCGGGGTAGTAGGGCGCGCAGGTCGGCGAGGGTGGCCACGACCGTCGGCGCGGTCACCGACACCGCGGCCGTGACCGCGCCGTCGGCCTGTCGGACCGGCGCGGCCACACAGTTGATCAGCGGCTCGAACTCGCCGTCGTCGGCGGCCCAGCCCCGCGCGGCGACGGCCGCCAGCTCCGTGCGCAGCGCCGCCGGGTCGCAGATGGTGACCGGGGTGTACGCCGGCAGCGTGCCGCCGTCGGCCAGCTGGGACACCCGGGACGCCGGACCGTACGCCAGCACCACCTTGCCCACCCCGCTGGCGTGCAGCGGCGCGGTGCGGCCGATCCGGGAGTACATGCGGACCTGGCCCCGGGCCTCGATCTTGTCGACGTAGACGAGGTCGTCGTCGACCACCTGCGCGAGGTGGATGGTGTGCCCGCAGTCGCGGCCCAGCGCCGCCAGGTGGGGGCGGGCCACCGCGCGGACGTCCAGCGAGTCCAGGGCCTGCTGGGCGAGGTCGATCAGCCGCAGACCCACCGTCCAGCCGCCGTTGGCGCGGCGCGCGAAGCCACCCGCCTCGAGCGTCTGCAGCAGCCGCAGCGCGGTGGACTTGTGCACGCCCAGGTGGGTGGCCACGCCGCCGAGCTGCGCCGGCTCGCGGGCCAGGAGTTCGAGCACGCGCATCGCCCGGTCGACGCCCTCGGACACCGCTCAGCCCCCTGCTCGGGCGGCGGTCAGGTCGGGTGGCGACCAGGGACCGTCGATCAGCCGCTCGAACCACGACCACGGCGGCAGCGGCGCGTCGTCACCGGTGCTTCCCAGCGCCTGCGCGGCGACGAGGTGACCGAGGCGCAGCCGTCGCGTCGGGTCGAGGTCGCGCAGCAGTCCGGCCAGGTAGCCGGCGGCGAAGGCGTCACCCGCGCCCACCGGCTCCACCACCGACACGCGGGGGGCCGGGACGACGACCGGCTCGGCGTCACGGAACAGGACGGTGGCACAGACCGCGCCGTCCTTCACGACCACCGCCTGGGGGCGGGGCAGCAGTCGGCGTACGGCGGCCGGATCGCTCGTGCCCCAGAGGGTGTACGCCTCGTCCTGCCCGACGAAGACCAGGTCGCTGCGGTCGGCGAGGTCGCGCAGCACGGGCGCGGCCCGTTCGGCGGGCCAGAGCCGGGCCCGGTGGTTGACGTCGAAGCTGACCAGCGCGCCCGGTAGTGGCCGGTCGGTCACCGCGCGCTCGACCAGCGCCCGGCAGGAGGCGGAGAGCGCCGGGGTGATCCCGGACAGGTGCAGCACCCGTGCGCCGGCCAGCCGTGGGTCGGCCAGCGTGTCGCCGTCCATTCGGGACGCGGCCGAGCCGGCCCGGTAGTAGTGCACGGAGGTGGCCGTGGGGCCGGGGTCCTTGGCGTAGAGGCCGGTGGGCGCGGCCGGGTCCACCGCCACCAGGTCGACGTCGACGCCGGTATCGGCGACGTGCCGTACGACGAGCCGGCCGAAGGGGTCGTCGCCGACCCGGCCCACCCAGGTCGCCCGGTGGCCGAGCCGGGCCAGGTAGCCGGCCACGTTGGACTCCGCGCCGCCGACCGAGACCGTGACGCGTTCGGCGTGCTCCAGCGGCTCACCCGCGGGCGGGCACAGCATCACCATGGTCTCGCCCACCGTGACCACCTCGGGCGGCGGCGGGCCGACCGAGGTGGCCGTGCGGTCGGGTCGGGGCTCGCTCGGCATGGCGGCGCACGTCCTCGGGGAGGGGTCCGGGGTCCCGCCGAGCCTAGGCGCGTTGTGCCACGTGAGCAACCCGTTGCGCTGAGCGCAACAGCGATCAGGGCAGGGTCAGTCCGTACGCCGCCAGCACCTCCGCGATGGGCTGGTAGTAGGTCGTTCCACCGGACGTGCAGTTCCCGCTGCCCCCGGACAGGATGCCGATGATGGTGCCGGTGGACGCCACGTACAGCGGCCCGCCGCTGTCCCCCGGCTCGGCGCAGATGTTGGTGCGGATCAGGCCGTAGACCACGCCGGTGGCGTAGTTGACGGTCTGGTTGAGCGCGGTGACCGTGCCGCAGCGCACGCCGGTGGTGACGCCGCTGCGGCACACCGCCTGACCCACGTACGCGGTGCCGGGTCCGTTGATGGTCAGCAGCCCGGGATAGGTGTAGACGGCGCTCGGATGCGCGATCCGGCCCGTGTAGCGGATCAGCCCGTAGTCGTTGCCCGGATAGCTGGTGCCGGTCCGGGTGCCCAGGACGGTGGTCTGCGCGCTGTCGGCGTACCAGGTGCTGACGGTCGCGGTGCAGTGCCCGGCGGTGACCACGTAGTAGGTGCTGCCGCTGCGCACGTTCGCGCCCAGCGAGCAGCGGCTGCCACCGCCGTAGATGCCCTGGCCGGCGGCGATCAGGGGGCGCAGCGTGCCGGGCTCCCGGCGCAGCAGCGCGCCGGCGCGGTCGGCCACCGCCCGCAACCTCGCCAGGTCGGCGGACGCCACGGTGTCGTCGACGGTGACGGTCATCCGGCCGCTGGCCGGGTCGAGCCCCCAGGCGGTGCCCGGCGTGCGTACCCCGGACAGGTCGCCGGCCGCGTCGGGCGCGGCACGGTCGGGCGGGGCGGCCTGTGCCGCGCCCGGCGCGGCGAGGAGCAGGGCGGTCAGGACGAGGGCGACGAACGGGGAACGGCGCATCCGAACCTCCGGCGGAGATCGAGATCGATGGATGTCGACAAGCGTCGCTCCGACCCGGCGCCGTGGCAACCTCCGGTCGCCCTCTTCCCCGCTCAGCGGGAATCGCCGATCCGGGGACGCGCCGCGCCCCCGCCGCCGATAATCCTCGAAGAAACGGCGGGAGGCCGGGCATGACCACCGGAGGCACCGCGGCGCTGGTACGCCGGCCGGACGGGTCGACCCGGGCGACGCTTCTCGAACTGCTCTTCGACGTGGTCTTCGTGGCCGCGCTCGCGCAGACCTCGAAGCTGCTCGCCGACCAGCGGTCCTGGGCCGAGAGCGCGTCGGTCGCGCTGATGTTGACCGCGATCTGGTGGACGTGGTCGGTCACCACCACCACGACCGAGTTCTACGACCCGCAGCAGCGCCCGATCCAGCTCATCCTCATGGTGGCCATGGTCGGGTCGGTCGGGATGGCGGCGTCGCTGCCGATGATCACCAGAGGGCAGGCCACGCTCTTCGCGCTCGCCTACGTCGGTACCCACGTGGTGCGCGGCATCGTCCTGGTCAGCACCTTGTACCGGCAGCGGCACCCGGCGGCCATGGCGCGCGCCACCCGGTTCCTCTTCTGGTTCCTGGTGTCCGGGGTCCTCTGGATCGTGGGGACACTCTTCGACGACGATCGATGGTGGATCTGGACCACCGCGATCGCCATCGACCTGCTCTCGGCGGGGGCGCGCTACCCGACACCGTGGCTCGGCCGGGTGCCCCTCGACCAGTACGACCGGACCACCGCGCACCTCGGCGAGCGGTACCAGCAGTTCACCATCCTGGCCCTCGGCGACATCATCCTGGTGCCCACCCTGGAACTCAGCCGCAGCGAGTTCGACCGCACCAGGATCATCGCGCTGCTCTGTGCGTTCGCCATCATGCTGCTGCTCTGGCAGGTGTACGTCTTTCGGGCCGGCGAGTTGCTCGAGACGGCGGAGTCCAGGGTGCCCGGCCGGTCCACCCGGATCGCTCCGTACACCCATGTGGTGCTGCTGGCCGGCGTGGCCGTCACGGCGGCCTCCTTCGACCTGGTCGTCGACCGCCCGACCGGAACGACCCCGACGCGGTGGCTGATGCTGATCATCGGCGGGCCGCTGGTGTTCGTACTCGGTCGGGCACTCTTCGCCTACCTGCTGTTCGCCCGCGTGCCGTGGCGACGGGTGGCGTCACAACTGCTGCCCCTACTGGTACTGCCCTGGGCCGGTGGCTGGTCGCCGGTGACGGTCACCGCGATCGTGGCCCTCGCGCTCGCCGCGCACGTCCTGGCACCCAGGGCCGGCGGCCGGGAGACCACCCGAGGGCTCCGCCCGCGAGGGCTGACCGGCTGACCCCTCCACCGGTCAGGCGAGTGTCGACCGACCCATTCGGCGAGATCCCGGGCACAGGCGTCGACCGACTCCTGCCAGGTCCGGGCCGCGCCCTCCCCCGCCTCGTCACTGACCTGCTTGACCAGCCGACACGGCACCCCGGCCTGCGCGGCGGCCCAGGCCACCGCGTACCCCTCCATGTCCACCAGGTCGGCGCGCTGCGCCAGACGGTCCCGCGCGTCGTCGTCAGCGACGAAGGTGTCGCCGGTGGCCAGCACCGCGCCCTCGGCGGCCAGCGCGAGCGGCGCGCCGTAGGTCTGACCCGTGAGGGTACGCAAGAAAGCGGTGTCCAAGTCGTGCTGGAGCACGGTGGCGACCTCGTGGATACCCGTCCAGCCGGGGCGCAGCGCGCCGGCCGTACCCAGATTGAGCAGCAGGCTGGGACGCGGCCCGGCGGCCAGCACCGCCGCGACCGCGCTGGCGGCGTTGACCTTGCCCATGCCGGTGAGCAGCACCGGCAGCTCGTCCGGCAGGTAGCGGGCCTCCTCCCCCACGGCGAGCACCACCAGCGGACGATCGGCGCGCACGACACCCCGAAGATTCACCGGAGCATCGTACGGGCCGCCGTCCACGGATCCGTCGCGCACTCCACCGGCATCTGCCCGGCCGGCGGTCAGTCGTCGGCGAACCGGTACAGCACGAAGTCCTTGTCCGCGCCGCACGCGATCACCCGCGTGTTCCACGAGCAGGACGCGCTGCGCACGTCGACGAGTTGGCCCAACTCGTCGACGTCGCCCGACTCGGCCCACACGCCGGCCACGCTCCGGTTGTCCGCCACCGTGCTGGTCGGCTCGGCGAAGACGAGCAGGTTGCCGGCGTCCAGTCGGGCCGCCACGCCGGGGCGGTCGGTCAGTACCGCCTTGCCGGCCGTGTCGAAGAGGGTGACCGTCGCCTTCGGGTACTCCCGTTGGGTGAGCACCTGCTCGCCGACCGGCACCAGGTCGGTCGTGCCCGGCGCCGACCAGGAGATCGCCGCCTTCCCCTCGGTCGCCGCCACCACCTCGGTGTGCTCGGCGTCGCTGTTACGTACCTGCACCAGACAGGCCCGCCGCTCGCCGCAGGCCACCAGCGCCTTCGGCCGGTACTCCGCGTTCGCGGCCCGGTAGACGACCACCGGCGCCGCGTCGGAACCCAGGTCGTACGCCAGCACCTGGTACCCGCCGTCGGTGGGGGCCACGAAGAGGCGGTCCTCGTGCGCCACCACCAGGTCGTCGAGGTCGGCCACGTTGCCCCACTCGCGCAGCACCGATCCGGAGGACATGTCGAGCAGTCGCGCCGAGCGGTCCGCCCCGATCTGCACGAGTCGTCGCCCCTTGCCCGTCCACGGGTCGCGGGCAGCGCCGTCGAGGTACGCCGGCCCACCCGCCGCCTCGTCGGTGCCCACCGGCCGCACGACGGTCCGTGCGCCGCCGTACTGGTCGCGCGGGTTGGGCTTGCTCCACTCGGCGGTGCCGTCGCCCAGCTTCAGGCCGACCAACCGCCCGGCGGCTCGGTCCACCAGCACTGCGGTGTCGTCGGAGAAGTAGACGTCGTCGTCGCCGCGGACCGCCCGGTGCCAGCGCTGGGCCCCGGAGCGGCCGTCCAGCACGGCCAGTTCACGCGGTGTGCTGTCGCCCGGCGCGTCGGCGAGGACCGCGACCGCCCCCGGTACGGCGACCAGGCCGGCCCAGTCGTCGGCGGTGACGCCTGTCTGTCGGCGCCACAGCTCGTCGCCGGTGCTGGTGTCGACGGCGACCACCTCCAGCCGGTCGTCCGGCAGCGGGTACCCGAGGTAGGCACGGTCGTCGAGCACCGCGGTCCACATGCCGCTCGGCCGCTCGGCACCGGCCGGCAGCCTCGACAGCTCGCGCAGCGATCCGAACTCCAGGTCCGGGTAGCGGTCCCGCAGCAGGTAGAGCGTCGCCGCGGTGGCCATCCCGGCCAGGGCGAGTACCGCCCCGAGCACCACCCACCGGGCCCGCCGCCAGGTCGTACCGCCGCTCGGGATGGGCGGGGTGGGCGTCGGGGTGGCGCCCGCCCGGCTCGGCCTGGCCGACGCCGGCCCGGGTTGCGACGGCACGGTCGGCGCGTTCTCCGCCGCAGCCGGCACTGCCGGCGGACCGGCCGGGGCCGGCACTGCCGGCGGACCGGCCGGGGCCGGCACGGGCGACGCCTCAGCCGGCGCGGACGGGCCAGCCGGCGAGGCCTGCGCTGCGGCCTGCGGTCCCGCGTACGCCGGCAGGGCCCGGCGCAGCGGCAGGTCCGTCAGCGCGCCCTCGGCCACCGGCAGCTCGGGCTGGTCCAGCACCGTCGGCGCCACTCCCAGCTCGGCGTGCAGCATTCGTGCCACGAGCGGAATCCGCGAGGAGCCGCCCACCAGGAACAGCCCGGCGAGCTGGTCGGGGCGCAGGCCGGCCGTGGCGATCACCTCCCGGGCCCGCTCCACGCCACGACGCAACAGCGGCGCCGCCACCCGCTCGACGTCGTCACGCGTCAACCGCACCGCCTCGGCCACCCCGGGCACCGCGACCGGGGCCACTGCCGAGCGCGACAGGGTCTCCTTCGCGCCGCGTACCTCGTCCCACAGTCGGACCTGGTCGCGGCGCTGCGCCGGGTCCGACGGGCGGACCAGGCGCGCCCACCGCCGGGCGTGCCGCTCGCCCAGCAGCTCGCCGACCCGCTGCACCAGCGCCGCGTCCAGGTCGAGGCCGCCCAGGTCGGGCAGACCGCCGTCAGCGACCACCCGGAAACCGGAGTCACCCCACGGGTCGGCCCCCTCGTTGCGCAACACCGCGACGTCGAGCGTCCCGCCACCGAAGTCGAACACCGCGATCGCGCCACCGACCGGCACCGGCCGGTGCAGGACCTGGGTGTAGTAGCGGGCAGCGGCCACCGGCTCACGCAGCAGACGCGTGCCCGGTGGCGTCGGCCCCGCGAGCGTGTGCTCGGCCGCCTGCGGCCATCCGGCCCGCAACAGCGCGTCGGCGAGCACCTGCCGCCGTGACTCGTCCCAGGCCGCCGGGCAGGTGAGCACGGCCGGAGGCAGGAAGCCGACCGCACCCACCGCGGCCCGGGCGACCGCCGCCAGCACCGCGGCGAGCAGTTCCGCCGGCGGGTACGACCGGTCACCGAGCAGCACGGTCGGCTCGTCCACCCGACGCTTCGGGTTCGCCTCGAACCGGGCCGGATCGGCCTGCGCCAGCCGCCGGGCGTCCCAGCCGACGTGCAGCGTGCCGTCCGGGTCGGCGTACACGGCTGACGGGCTGACCGGCTGACCGTCCATCAGCACCGGACGGGTCCGACCGTCCGGCCAGCGCAGCACGGCTACCGTGTTGGACGTGCCGAGGTCGACGCCGAGGGCGAAACCCTCGTGCTGGCCTGCCATCTGCCCGATACCTCCGCCGTGACGAGGGAACTCAGCCCCGCATCGTACGCAGCCCCCTCCGCCCCACAGGCCTCGCCGTCACCAGGCGGACCGGCCAGTCGGTGCGTCGAGGCGACTGGGGTACGGGACGTAAGGAGACCACAAGGTCTGCGAAATCGCCGGCCGCATCGGTGCTGGCTAGGCTGGCCGCGGGGAGGTGACCGGTGGCGCAGCGGGTGCTCGTGGTCGACGACGACCGGACGGTCAGCGACGTGGTCTGCCGCTACCTGGAACACGCCGGGTACGAGGTGAGCCACGTCGCGGACGGACTGGCCGCCCTGGAGGCCGTCCAGGACCGGCCGCCGCACCTGGTCGTGCTGGACCTGATGCTCCCCGGACTGGACGGGTTGCAGGTGTGCCGGCGACTGCGGGAGCGGCCGGACGGCGTACCCATCATCATGCTGACGGCGCGCGGCGACGAGGCCGACCGGGTGCTCGGGCTGCAACTCGGCGCCGACGACTACCTGAGTAAGCCCTTCTCGCCGCGCGAGCTGGTGCTGCGGGTCGGTTCGGTGCTCCGCCGTGCCGGTGAGCCGGCCGCGCCGGCGGCCGAACTGCTGTCCGACGCGGGGCTGGAGGTGGCCACCGGGCCACGGATCGCCCGCCTGCACGGCCGCGAGCTGGCCCTGACGTTGCGCGAGTTCGACCTCCTGGCGCACCTGATGCGGCACCCGACCCGGGCGTTCAAGCGCACCGAGCTGCTGGAACGCGTGTGGGGGTGGAACTTCGGCGACCAGTCCACCGTCACCGTGCACGTCCGCCGGTTGCGGGAGAAGATCGAGGACGACCCGGCCGAGCCACGACGCATCGTCACGGTCTGGGGCGTCGGCTACCGGTACGAGCCGGCCGATGCGTGACCTGGCGCTGATCTTCGGGGCGGCGCTCGCGGCCGCGCTCGGCGTGGGCCTGCTCGGCGCGCTGACCCTGCGGCTGCTTCGGCACCGGTCGATCACCGTGCACGTGTGCGTCCTGCTCACCGTCACCGTGGTCGCCGTGGTGGCCGGGGTGGTGGTGGTCGCCCAGGCGATGTTCCTGTCCCCGCACGACCTCCAGGTCGTCCTGCTCACGGTCGCCGCGGCGGCGGTGGTGAGCCTCGGCGTGGGCTGGTACTTCGGGCGTCGACTGGCCGTGGCGGCGGTCTGGGCGGCCCAGGCCCGGGAGCGGGAACGGCGGGTCGAGAAGGGTCGTCGGGACCTGGTCGCCTGGGTGTCGCACGACCTGCGGACGCCGCTGGCCGGCCTGCGGGCGATGGCCGAGGCGCTGGAGGACCGGGTGGTCGACGACCCGGCGACGGTCGCCGAGTACCACCGGCGGATCCGCGTGCAGACCGATCGGATGACCCGACTCGTCGACGACCTGTTCGAGCTGTCCCGGATCAACGCCGGCGCGCTGCGCCTGACCCTGTCGGCGGTACCGCTGGGTGAGGTCGTCTCCGACGCCCTCGCCGGCACCGCGCCCCTGGCCAAGGCCCGGCGCATCCGGCTGGAGGCCGCCGAGTCGGGCTGGCCCACCGTGCTGGCCAGCGAACCCGAGCTGGCCCGGGTGGTGGGCAACCTGCTGCTCAACGCGGTGCACTACACGCCGAGCGACGGCACGGTGCGGGTGGACGCCGGATCCGAACGCGACGCCGCCTGGCTGGCGATCGCCGACACCTGCGGCGGCATCCCCGAGGACGACCTGCCCCGACTGTTCGACGTCGCGTTCCGGGGCGAGCCGGCCCGTACGCCCCGCCCCGGTGGCGAGGGTTCCGGCGGGCTGGGGCTGGCGATCGTACGCGGACTGGTCGAGGCGCACGGCGGTCGGGTGGACGTGCAGAACGTCAGCGGTGGGTGCCGGTTCGTGGTGCGCCTGCCGGCGGCCTGACGCCTGCCCTCTCAGCGGTTCGCCCGCAGCTCACCGAACCAGCGCCGCCCCTGCCGGAACACGTCCTGGACCGCCAGGCCGGCGGCGTCGGCGACCGCGGGCACCGCACGCGCGTCAACCCGGGCCCAGCGGAACACCGGGCCGAGCAGCACCCGGCCGGCCCGCTGCTCGGCGGCCACCCGGGCCTGGCCCTGCCACGACCCCGTGCCGGGCGGCTCCAGCTCGACCAGGACGGTGCCACCCGGCGCGAGCAGGTCCCGGCAGCGGCGCAGCAGCGCCACCGGCTCGCCGCCGATGCCGATGTTCCCGTCGATCAGCACCGCGTGCGCCCACCGACCCTCGGCGGGCAGCGGCCCGAACAGGTCGCCGTGCACCGCGACCGCGCCACGGGCGCGGGTGAGCCGCACCGCCGTCGGCGAGACGTCCACGCCGACCGCGCTCAGGCCGGCCCGGGTCAGCGCCACGGTGAGCCGGCCCGGCCCGCATCCGAGGTCGAGCGTCGGGCCGCCGCAGCGGGCGACGAGGCCGGTGACCGCCGACTCGGCCGTGCCGTGCCAGCGGTCCACCGGGAGCCGGCTACGGACACCGTCGCCGTGCACCAGCCACCGCCGCAGGGCCACCCGGTCGGCGGTGAGCGCGGCGGCGAAGGGGTCGCCGGATCCGTCGTACCCCCGGCGCGACGTCGGGCCGGACGGTGACCGTACCGGTGACGCGGCCTCGACCGGGGCGGTGTCGACGGGGTTCACCGCCGGCTCTCCGGCAGCAGGGTGAGGCGGACCGCCGCGACCTGGCGGGCGAAGCGTCCACCGGGAACCTCGACGGCCACCGCGAGGGCGTCGGACCACTTGTCGACGTCCCGCAGGACCGGCAGTGGCGCGGTCCGCAGGCCACGCCCGGTCAGGGCCGCCCAGGTGTCGCGACCGGTGTCGGGCGTCGACATGGGCACGTCCCGCAACACCCGGGCGTGCCGTGGGTCGCGCAGCCCCAACGACCACCAACCGCCGTCGTGCGCCCGACCGAGCACCGCGTCGGAGGCGCGCAGCCCCGCCACCGCCGCGGCCAGCCGGCCCGGCGTCACCTGCGGGGTGTCCATCCCGATCTGCACCACCGGCCGCCCGGGGTACGCGGCAGCGACCTCGGCGTACGCGTTGGCGAGCCGCTCGCCGAGCCCGGTGCCGCGCTGCTCCAGCACCGACCAGCCGTCCAGCGCGGCGGTCAACGCGTCGGCGTCCTCCGCCTCGGCCAGCCGACCCGACCAGGCCAGCACGGGAGTGACACCGGGGGTGGCGCGGACGGCGTCGAGGGTGTCGCGCAGTGCGGCGGCGGCGATCCGGGCCGCCTGGGCCGGCGTGACCGGTGGGCAGAGCCGTGTCTTCACCGCCCCGACGACCGGTGCCTTGGCGACCACCAGCAGGACGGTCACCGGGAGCCGTCCACGGTCCGCAACACACCGGCGAAGTCGCGGGTGGCACGCAGGGTGCCCCGCACCGAACCGGAGACCTTGGACCGGGTGCCGGCGGCGCGGGGCGCGTAGGTGACGTCCGTCTCGTGGATGCGCCAGCCGGCGGCGGCGGCCCGGATCAGCAGTTCGAGGGGGTAGCCGAAGGCCCGGTCGGTGACACCGAGGTCGAGCAGCGCCTGGCGGCGGGCCACCCGGATCGGGCTGAGGTCCCGCAGCGGTACGCCCCGACGGCGCAGCAACGCGGCGACCAGCGCCGTGCCGGCACGGGCGTGCCACGGCCACACGCCCGCCCCGACCGGCCGACGCCGACCCACGCTGAGGTCGGCCGTACCGTCGGACACGGGTGCCACCAGGGCCGGCAGCTCGGCGGGGTCGAACGACCCGTCCGCGTCGAGGACGCACACCAGCTCGGCGTCGGCGGCCTCCAGGCCGGCGTGCACCGCCGCGCCGTAGCCGCGTCGGGGTTCGTGCACCACCCGGGCGCCATACCGGACGGCCACCTCGGGCGAGCCGTCCCGGGAGCCGTTGTCCACCACGATGGCCCGGTAGCCGGGCGGCAGCGCGGTGAGCACACCCGGCAGGGCGGCTGCCTCGTCCAGGCAGGGCAGCACCACGTCGATCTCAGTCGCCATACCGCCGACGCTAAGGGGACGTCCGCGTGGCGGAGGTCGGAATGTGCTTACCGAACCCTTACCGCCCGGGCATTTCTTACCGTCCGGTGACGGGCCGCCGATTGGCGAGCGCGAGGGTGGGCTGTCGCCGTACCGTCCGGTGGTCATGGCCTCGACCACCGTTCACGCCGCCGCCCCCGGGCGGACCCCGCCTCGCCGCCACGCCGGGGACCTGCTCGTGCTGGGCCTGGAAGCGGCGCTGCTCGGCGTCGCCGTGCTGGTGGGGGCCCTGCTCAACGCACGCGGCGGCGGCCTGCACGCGGACGCCGCTCCGCTGTACGCGACGTGGCGGCCACACGTCGGCTGGGGCAGCCCGGCCGCGCTGGTGGTGGCGGTCGCGGTGGTGGGCTGGGGCGCCCGGTGGGCCCGCACCGCCCGGTGGGGTCGCCTGCTGGCCGCCGCGTGGCTGACGGCGGTGGCCTGGACGATGTCGTTGGCCCTGGTCGACGGCTGGTCGGCGGGGCTGACCCGACGGCTCACCCCGCAGGCCGAGTACCTGCACGAGGTTCCCGGCGTGACCGACATCCCGGCGATGCTGGCCGGATTCACCAGCCGGATCGTGGACTTCCAACCCGACTCCTGGTCCACCCACACCGCCGGCCACCCGCCGGGCGCGCTGCTCATCTTCGTCTGGCTGGACCGCGTCGGCCTCGGCGGAGGCACGGCCGCCGCGCTGGCCTGCGTCCTGCTCGGCGCCACGATCGCGGTGTCGGTGCCGGTGACGCTGCGCGCGCTCGGCGCGCCCGACGCGGCGCGCGCGGTGGTGCCCTTCCTGGTGCTGCTGCCGGGGGCCGTCTGGGTGGGCACCTCGGCCGACGGCATCTTCGCCGCCGTGGTCGCGGCCGGTCTGGCGCTGCTGGTGGTCCGGGGACGCGTGGCCGCCCTGGCCGGTGGGGCGGTGCTCGGCTTCGCGCTGCACCTCTCGTACGGGTTCCTCCTCGTGGGTGTGCTCGCGCTGGCCGTGGTCGCGCTGCGCCGTACCCACCGACTGGGCGCGCTGCTCGCCGCCGCCGTCGGCGTCGCGGCCGTGACGGCGGTGTTCGTCGCGGCGGGTTTCCACTGGTGGGACGGTTACCACCTGGTCGTCCAGCGGTACTACCAGGGCTGGGCCGCCGACCGCCCGTACGCCTACTGGGTGTGGGCCAACCTGGCCGCGCTGCTGCTCAGCGCCGGTCCGGTCCTGGGGCCGGCCCTGCGCCGCGCGCTGACGGCCGCGCCCGGCTGGCGGGTCGCCGGGCGGTTGGCCCTGCCTACGGCAGCAGGAGTACGCGCAGCCGGCCCCACGGTGCTGCTACCGCTGGCCGCCCTGGTGGCGGTCCTCGGCGCGGACCTGTCCGGGCTGAGCAAGGCCGAGGTGGAGCGGATCTGGCTGCCGTTCGTCGGCTGGCTGCTGGTCGCGACCGCCCACCTGCCGGCGACCTCGCGGCGCTGGTGGCTGGCCGCGCAGGCGCTCACCGCCCTGGCCGTCAACCACCTGCTCTGGACGGTCTCCTGACCCTCCCCCGGCCGCGCAGCCCCCTTGACGCGTCGATCTTGCGGTTTCGGTTGTCGATATGGACTATGTGCCCACATCTGTCACAGCAGAAAGTGCAAGATCGGCGCAGGGCGGGGGCGGGGGCGGGGGGCGGGGCGGGGGGTCAGCTTGCTAGGGCGGCTGGTTCGCGTAGTGGGTCGGTGGCGAAGCCGGCGACGCCGTCGGCGAAGCCGACCCGGGCGGTGTAGCCGAGCAGTTCCGCGGCCCGGCGTGGATCGGCGACCACATGCCGCACGTCGGCCGCGCGAGCCCCGCCCACGACCTGTGGCGCCGGTCCGCCCATCGCCTCGGCCAGGGCGACCGCCAGCTCCCCGACGGTGTGCGGCTCGCCCGAGCACACGTTCACCGGCATCAGGGTGGCCGGTGGCAGGTCGCTGTCGAGCGCCAGCAGGTTGGCCCGCGCCACGTCGGTGACGTGCACGAAGTCCCGCCGTTGCCGGCCGTCCTCCAGCACGCGGGGGGCCATCCCGGCCGCCAGCGCCGACCGGAAGATGGACGCCACGCCGGCGTACGGGGTGTCGCGGGGCATCCGCGGGCCGTAGACGTTGTGGTAGCGCAGCGCCCAGACGGTCCCACCGGTCTGCCGGGCCCAGGCGGCGGCCAGGTGTTCCTGCGCGAGCTTGCTGGCGGCGTACGTGCTGCGCGGCTCCAGCGGCGCGTCCTCGGGCACGAGCACCGGGTCGAGTCCCCGACCACACTGGGGGCACGTCGGGTCGTACCGGCCGGCCGCCACGTCCTCGGGTCGCCGGGGCGCGGGGCGCACCGTGGCGTGCTCGGGGCAGGCGTAGCGCCCCTCGCCGTACACCACCATCGAGCTGGCCAGCACCAGCCGGCCGAGTCCCGCCCGGTGCAGGGCGGCCAGCAGCACGGCCGTGCCGTAGTCGTTGTGCGTGACGTAGTCGGGGCCGTCCGACGGGTCCAGGCCGTGGCCGACCATCGCCGCCTGGTGACAGACCGCGTCCACACCGGGCAGCAGGCGATCCAGCAGGGCGCCGTCCCGGACGTCGCCGCGCACCACCTGGTGCTCACGTGACCAGGCAGGCAACTCCCCGCCGTGCGCCTGCGGCAGCAGCGCGTCCAGCGCCACCACCTCGTGGCCCTGCTCGACGAGCAGGTCGACGACCTGCGACCCGATGAACCCGGCCGCGCCGGTGACCAGTACGCGCATGTCGGACACGGTAGGGCCGGTCGGGCGTCCGACGGGCCGGTTCGGCGTAGCCGTAAGGACTTCGCAACAGCTCGGCCGGCCGCGGTGGCCCGGTAAGCGTTCGGTAATGCGGTAAACCCCGTGGCGCCGTACCCCTGCGGTCTAACCTGCCGGCAGTGCCCGCCACCGGCGCTCGCGCCCGGCGGGCCGACGACGGCGGGGTGTGACGACGAGGAGGGAACAGCGAGTGCCAGGAGGCAGGCCCGACCTGGGCGACAGCGGGGCCCCGGCGTCGGATGCGGACGGCTACGGCGCACCGCGCGGGCTCTGGCGGGGGTTGGCCCGGCATCGTCCGCCGGGTGTGGACGCGACCGAACGCGCCTGGCGCAGTCCGTTGCGCGGGCCCTGGCTCACCGCCGTCTACGGGTCGGCGCTGCTGGTGGCGCTGCCACTGGTGATCATCACGGGACTGCTCGACTACGCCGCCTACGGCCCCCGTTTCGACCAGGCGTTCCCGCAGGACGTCGGCTGGCTGCGGCTGCCCGTCTTCGACTGGCCCACGCGGCCGTCCTGGCTGTTCCGGGTCACCCAGGGCCTGCACGTGACGCTCGGGATCGTGCTCGTCCCGGTGGTGCTGGGCAAGCTGTGGTCGGTGCTGCCGAAGCTGTTCACCTGGCCGCCGGCCCGCTCGGTGGCGCAGGTGCTGGAACGGCTCACGCTGCTGCTGCTGGTCGGCGGGATCCTGTTCCAGATCGCCACCGGCCTGCTCAACATCCAGTACTCGTACGTGTTCGGCTTCGACTTCTACACCGCCCACTACTTCGGCGCGTGGATCTTCACGGCGGCCTTCGTGGCCCACGTGATCATCAAGTTCCCCCGGTTGGTGACCGCGCTGCGGTCCCGCCCGCCGGGCATGGAGCTACGGACGACGCGCGCCGACACGCGGCCCGAGCCGCCCGACCCGGACGGCCTGGTCGCGACCGAACCGGGCCCGGCGACGGTCAGCCGGCGTGGGGCGGTGGCCCTGGTGGGCGGCGGCGCGCTGCTGCTGGCCGTACTGACCATCGGGGAGAGCCTGGACGGTCCGCTGCGGCGTACCGCGCTGCTGCTGCCCCGGGGGCGACAGCCCGGCACCGGACCGAACGGCTTCCCGGTCAACCGCACCGTCGCCGCCGCCGGTGTGCGTCCCGAGCAGACCGACGCGAGCTGGCGACTGACGCTGCGCGGCGGTGGGCGAACGGTGACCCTGGACCGGCCCGGCCTGCTGGCCCTGACCCAGCACACGGCCGCGCTGCCCATCGCCTGCGTCGAGGGCTGGTCGACCCGGCAGAGGTGGACCGGCGTACGACTTCGTGACCTGGCCGCGCTCGCCGGCGTCCCCGACCCGGCCTCGGCACGGGTGTCGTCGCTGGAGCAGGCCGGTCTGTTCCGCACGGCGGTGCTCGCGGCCAACCAGGTCCTCGATCCCGACTCGCTGCTGGCGTTGCGGGTCAACGACGTCGACCTCTCCCCCGACCACGGCTATCCGGCCCGGGTCATCGTGCCCGCCCTGCCCGGGGTGCACTGCACCAAGTGGGTCGCCGAGATCGACTTCCGGGAGCGGACCGATGACTGAGCGGACCGGGCCGACGCAGGGACCGGCTGGCCGGACCGCCCGGCTGCGGGCGGCCTACGGCGCGGCACCCTGGCATCTCGCCCTGGTGACGGCGGTGATCGTGCTCGCCGGCTGGGTGGCGCTACGCCTCGCCGACGAGGCGACGTTCGGCCGGATGCTGCTCTGGTTCGTCGGCGCGGTCGTCGCCCACGACCTGGTGCTGTTCCCGGTGTACGCGAGCGTCGACCGCGTGCTGCGGGCGGCGACACGTGGTCGCGTCGCGTTGCTCAACCACCTGCGGGTACCGGCGCTCGGCACGGCGCTGCTGTTCCTGGTCTACTCCCCCGGCATCCTGCGCTGGGGCGAGACGACCCACGAGGCGGCCACCGGCCAGACGCAGCGGCCGTACCTGCTGCGCTGGCTGGCGCTCAGCGGGGCGCTCTTCCTGCTCAGCGCGCTCGCGTACGTGCTACGGCGTCGCCGTCAGTCGTCGGGGCAGCGGTCCGAGAGCGCGTAGCGCAGCAACACCACGTCGCCGATCTGGCGCGTCTCGGCCAGCCGGGCCCGGCGGCCCGGATGCCAGGGGAAGCGGCCCTCGTCGACGAAGCGCGGCGCCCGACGGTCGCCGACGAAGAACGGGGCGACGACCAGGTGCAGCTCGTCGGCGAGGCCGGCGGTGAGGAACTGGGCGTGGACCGTCCCGCCACCCTCGACCATCAGACGGCGCACCCCCCGCGCCGCCAGGTCGGCCAGGACCCATCCGAGGTCGACCGGCTCTCCCCCGTCGATGATGGTGGCCAGCCCGCCGACCCGCTCCCGGGTCTTGTCCAGGACGCCGCTGGCGCAGTAGACCAGCCGGGTGGAGTCGCCCGCGGTGAAGAACCGGGCGGTCGGGTCGAGGTCCCCGCGCGCGGTCAGCGTCACCTTGACCGGCGAGGCGGGCTGGCCGCACGCCACCCGTTCGGTCCGCCGCGCCGCCGATCGCACCAGCAGGCGGGGGTCGTCACGGCGGACGGTGGCGGCACCGACCAGGATCGCGTCACAGCCGGCCCGGACCGCGTCGACGCGGTCGAGGTCGTCCTCGTTGGACAGCAACAGACGCTGGTCGGAGGCGTCGTCGATGTACCCGTCGATGGAGGTGGCGCAGCTCAGCAGCACATAGGGCCGTGGCGACGCCGGCCGGCAGCTCACCGGTAGACGGGCCGGTCAGGGGTGCGGCCCGCCCGCTCCTCGGCCGCCTCCGCGTCTGCCTCCGCCGCCTCGGCCTCGGCCACCTCCGTCTCTGCCTCGGCCGCCTTGGCGGCCTTCGCCGCCAGGTAGTCGGCGTTGGCCGGGGAGAGGAAGACGCTGGTGGGGACGCGTTCCACGACGTCGACGCCCAGCCGGGTCAACTGTTCGGCCTTGTCGGGGTTGCTGCTGAGCAGACGTACGCGCGGCACGTCGAGCGTGGCCAGCATCTGCGCGGCGGCGGTGTAGTCGCGCTCGTCCTCGCCCCGGCCCAGCGCCACGTTGGCCTGGTAGGTGTCCAGGCCGGCGTCCTGGAGGGCGTACGCGTCGAGCTTCGCGTACAGGCCGATGCCCCGGCCCTCCTGACGCAGGTAGAGCAGGAACCCGCCGCTCTCGGCGATCCGCTGCACCGCCTCACGCAGCTGGGGCCCGCAGTCGCAGCGCTGGCTGCCGAACACGTCCCCGGTCAGGCACTCGCTGTGCGGACGGACCAGCGGCGGCTCCCCACCGGCGGCGAGCCGGTCCAGCGCGCCGGCCCAGTCGCCCAGGCCGAGGGCGAGGTGTTCGCGACCGTCCACCAGACCTTTGAACGTGAACACCCGAACGGTGGTGGTGTAGCCGTCGGGGAACGCCAACGGCACCGTGACCTGCGTACGGACCGTGGCGATCGGCAGTGCTTCGGGCATGGGACTCCTTCGTCCGGCGCCGCGGGACGGCGGCGACGCGTACCGTTTCACCACTGAATCAACAGCCGCCGGGCGAGGCGGCTTCCCGAACGGTGGTGGGTTCGCGGGCCCGCCGGGCGAGTAGCACGGCCGCGCCGGGCAGGCTGGCCACCAGCACGAGCGCGCCGTAGACGGTGGCGGTGGCGACACCCTCGGAGGCGCTGAGGCCGGCCGCGCCGAACACCCAGGCGGCCACCCCCTCGCGGGGGCCGAAGCCCGCGACGTTCAACGGCAGGCCCATGGCCAGCAGGGCGAGCAGGGTCAGGGGCAGCAACCTCGTCAGCGGCGCGTCGGATCCGGCGGTCCGGGCCGCCACCAGGAAGGTGGCCAGGTGACCGGCGACCATCACGGCGGAGGCGACCAGCACGCCGAGCCAGGTCCGCCGGCCCAGCAGTCCGGTCCGCACGTCGGCGACGGCGGTGCGCACGCCACGCGCCCACCGGGACCGCCCGGTCCCGGGTGACAACCGAGCCAGGAGTACGACGGCCAGCCCGAGCGCCACGAGCAGCGCGGCGGCGGCCGGCAGGTACGGACGCACCGGGGACGGGAACGCCGCGAGCACGACCAGGGCGACGCCCACCAGAACCACCTGACCGGCGGTACGTTCCCAGACCACCGCGCGGATGCCCCGGCTGACGTCGCCGGCGTCGCGGCCGTGGCGCACCGCCCGGTGCACGTCCCCGAGCATCCCGCCGGGCAGCGTGGCGTTGAGGAACACGGCCCGGTAGCAGTGCGCCACCGCGGTCGCCAGTGGCAGCCGCACGCCCAGACCACCGGCGACGAGACTCCACCGCCACGCGGCGCAGACCGTGGTGAGCGCGCCGATGAGCAGGGCCGCGGCCAGCGCCGGGGCGTCGATCAGCCGTACGCCGGCGAGGAACGCGCCGCCGCCCACCTGCCACAGCAGGACGGCGAGCAGGCCCACCCCGCCGACCACTCGTGCCCAGGCCCACACCATCGACGCCGGTCCTCCCTGAAGATCGTCCACTCTCTTAGTGCACGTACCCAGGGTGTGGATGGTTCATCCACCGGCCAGCAGGTCCTGGTGCTCGACCACCACGCCCAGCCGGCCGGCCGCCGCCTCGGCCAGCCGACGCCGGGCGTACGCCTCGGCCGGGCCGGCCAGGTCGGGCCGCTGCTCGCAGGCTGCGCCCAGCCAGCCCCGGAACCACTCGGCGGCCAGGTCGGCCTGCTGGGGGCCGAGCCGCCACGGGCTGGGCCGCTCGGCCACGGGCACGCCCCGCCGGGCGAACGCGGCGGCGGTGACGGCGGCGGCGTCCGGGCCGAGCAACCGGCGGCCGTCGACGGTACGCCGCTGGTGCGCGTTGAACGCCTCCTCGACGACGGCGTCGAGCGGGTCCTCGGGGGTGAGCCGGACCCGTCCGGTCACCGAGACCGCGAACAGGGCGGGACGGCCGGCGTCCACACAGGCCGTGACCACCCGCTCGACCTCCTCGGCGGTCAGCATGTCCAGCAACGCGGACGCGGTGACCAGCGCGCCGTCGGACAGGTCGGCCGCGCTGAGCCGGGTCAGGTCGCCGCAGCGGGTGTGGACGGTGACCGGCGCTCCGTCGGCGGCGGTCACCCCGGCCATGCTGTCGGCGGCCCGGGCCAGCAGGTCGGCGTCCCGGTCGTGCAGCACCCACCGTTGCGGTCCGCTCAGCCGGGCGGCGAGCCAGCGGCTCATCGAGCCGGTGCCGCTGCCCAGGTCGTGGATCACGATCGGATCGTGGCCGGCCAGCCGGGGTCGGACGACGTCCACCAGGTCGTCGGCGCGGGCCGCCGCGTCGGCCGGCTCCCGCAGACGCAGCCAGTCGGCGAACGGCAGGGTCTCCTCGACGGTCACCCCGTCACCTCCTCCAGCACGGTGGCCAGGCGCGCGGTCGTCACCGGCCAGTCGGTCAGGGTGTCGCGGCGGGCGAGCGCGGCGCGCCGCAGCCGGGACCGCAGCTCCTCGTCGCCCAGCCACCGGCTCAGCGCCCCGGCCAGGGCGGCCGGGTCGTCCGGCGGGACCAGCAGACCGGGCACGACGCCGTCGAGGGCGCGACCCAGCGCCTCGGGAAGGCCCCCACGTCGGTGCCCAGCACCGGCACGCCGCGCGCGAGGGCCTCGGTGACGACCATGCCGTACGTCTCGCCCCGCGAGGGCAGGACCAGCAGGTCGGCGGCGGCGTACGCGGCGTCGAGCGCCGGGCCGGTCAGCGGGCCGGCCAGTCGGACCCGGTGCGCCAGGCCGGCACCGGCGAGCCGGTCGCGCAGCCGGCCCACCAGCTCGGGTTCCCGGGTCAGCGTGCCGGCGCAGACCAGCGTCCAGGGCGTCGCGGCCAGCACGCACAGGGCGTCGACCAGCACGTCGTGGCCCTTGTGACGGGTGACCGCGGCGACGCAGAGCAACCGGTCACCGGCGGCGTTGTCACCAGGCGTCACCGGCGCGGGCGTCACCCCGGGAGGCGCGACGTGGACGCGCTCGGCGGGCAACGCGTGGCGGGCCAGCAGCCGGCGGCGGGTCCATTCGCTGGTGGTGACGACGGCTCGGGCGGTGGCCAGCGCACGGCCCTCGGCCTCGTCGTCGAGCGGCATGTGCACCAGCGCGACGAGGCGCAGCCGGGTCGCGTGCGGGGCGAGCAGGTCCGGCACCGTCGAGGCGATCAGGCCGTCGACGAGCACCACGGCGTCGTCCGCCGTGGTGGCGAGCAGCCGGGCCAGCGCTGCCCGGTCGGCCGGATCGGGTTCCGGCCACGCGCCGGGTACCGGGTGCTCGTGCACCGCCCAGCCACGCTCGGCGAGCCCGGCGCAGACCCGCCGGTCGTACGTGTTGCCACCGCTGGGCGTGCCCGGGTCGTCGATGTCCCCCGGCAGGACGACGTGCACCGTACGTCGGCGCGGAGCGTCGGGGGCGTGGGCCGGCGGCGGCCGGCCCGCGTCGGTCACAGCGACCGCTCGTAGCTGGCCCAGGCGACGTGTGACTCGTGCAGGGTGACGGTGATGCCGGCCAGCTCCCGGGCACCGGCCCCCAGGTCGCCGGCGTGCACCCGCTCGGCCAGTCGGTCGGCGACGGTACGGGCGAGCACCTCCGTGGTGGTGTTCACGCCGGCGAACGCCGGCTCGTCGTCGAGGTTGCGGTAGGACAGCTCCCCCACCACGGCCCGGAGCTGCTCGGTGGCGAGGCCGATGTCCACGACGATGCCGTCGGCGTCCAGGTCAGGCCGGCGGAACGTCGCGTCCACCACGAACGTCGCACCGTGCAGGCGCTGGGCCGGGCCGAACACCTCGCCCCGGAAACTGTGGGCGATCATCATGTGATCCCGAACGGTCACGCTGAACACGGTCACTCCCCGTCGTCGTAGGTGATGAGGTGGCAGAGCGCGGGCAGGTCGCCCGAACTCAGTCGGGCGAGTACGTCGGGCAGCTCCGTGAACCGGGACGCGCCGGTGATCAGCGCGTCGAACGCCGGGTCGTCGAGCAGGTCCAGGGCCAGCGCCAACCGGTCGGTGTAGCTGCGGCGACCGCGCCGCGCGGGCGCGACCATGCCGACCTGGCTGCTGCGTACGGTGAGCCGTCCGGAGTGGAACGCCCCACCGAGGGACACCTGCACCTGGCGGTCGCCGTACCAGCTCAGCTCGATCACCGTGCCCTCGGGCGCGAGCAGGTCCAGCGCCTGTTGCAGGCCGGCGGACGTGGCGCTGGCGTGCACGACCAGGTCCCGGTCGCCGGTCGCGTCGGCGGGTCGGGCGAACCGGACGCCGAGCGCCCCGGCCACCCCGGCCCGGCGGGCGTCGGTGTCGACCAGCTCGACGTCCACCCCGGGGAACCGCGCCACCAGCGCCGCGACGCAGCAGCCCACCATGCCCGCGCCGATCACGCTGACCCGGTCGCCGAGCAGGGGCGCGGCGTCCCACAGGGCGTTCACGGCGGTCTCCACCGTGCCGGCGAGCACGGCGCGGGCAGGCGGCACGTCGTCCGGCACCGGCACCACGGCGGTCGCCGGGACGACGTACGCGCTCTGGTGCGGGTGCAGGCAGAACACCGTACGCCCGAGCAGTTCCGGCGGGCCCTGTTCGACCACGCCGACGCTGAGGTAGCCGTACTTGACCGGGCCCGGGAAGTCGCCCTCCTGGAAGGGGGCGCGCATCGCCGCGTACTGGTCGGTGGGCACCCGACCGGCGAACACCAGGGTCTCGGTGCCCCGGCTGACCCCGGAGTAGCGCGCGCGGACCAGCACGTCGTCGGGGCCCGGGGTGGGCAGCGACACCGGCCGGATCTCCGCCGCGCCGGGCTCGCGCACCCAGCAGGCGTACGCCTCGCGGTTCACCCTCGTACACCTCACCTTTTGTCCCGGTCGAACCGAACGGCCCTGATTTCCGTGTTCTCTGTCGGGGTCGTCGATCATAAACACGGAGGTACGGTGCCCACAGTTCGAAGCGGTCCGGTGATCGGGCTCACCGCACAACTGGTCGTGCTGGCGACGCTGGCCGCCACCGTGGGTCTGGACGCGGCGGGTTGGCTGGCCGGCGTCGGCTACGCGGCGGTCACCTGCCTCGCGTTGAGCCGGGGCCTGCACCTGTCCGGCGCGTCCCGCCTGGGCCCCGCCGACCGGGTGACGTTGGCCCGGGGCGTCCTGGTCGGCGCGGTCACGGCGCTGGTCGTGGACTCGTTCGACCGCCCGACGCCGGTGGGGCTGCTGGTCGCGTTGAGCGCGGTGGCCCTGCTCCTGGACGCCGTGGACGGCCAGGTCGCCCGGCGCACCGGCACCGCCAGCGCCCTGGGGGCCCGCTTCGACATGGAGGTCGACGCGTTCCTCATCCTGGTCCTGAGCGTCTACGTCGCCCCGACGGCCGGAAGTTGGGTGCTGGCGATCGGCGCGATGCGGTACGCCTTCGTCGCGGCGAGCGCGGTCCTGCCCTGGCTGCGGGGCACGTTGCCGCCGCGCTTCTGGCGCAAGGTGGTGGCCGCCGCCCAGGGAGTGCTGTTGACGGTGGCCGCCGCGCGGCGCTGCCGGAACCCTGGACCACGCTGGTCCTGGTGGCGGCGTTGGCGCTGCTGGTCGAGTCGTTCGGCCGGGACGTGGCCTGGCTGTGGCGTCGCCGCCCGGCACCCCGGCCGGCTCGCTCCCGGCTGCCGGTGCCCGCGTCTGCGCTGCCGGTGCCCACGCCCGCGCTGGCGGCGCGCTCGGGCGGTACGGTCCACTCCGACTGGAGGCCCCGATGACCCTCGTACCTCGGCGACGCCGGCTGGCCGACCGGCTGCGCGGGCGCTCCGCGTCGACCGGCGACGCCGCTGGTCGTACTCCCGTGGTGTCGCCCGTGTCGCGCGGCCCGGCGCGGCGGGCGCTGCGGGGGCGGGCACGGCGCTGGCGGTCCTGCTGGTGTACGCGGTCCTGGTCGGACCGGACCGCCTCGGTGAGCTGACCCCCGGCGCGTTCGTGCGGATCCCGCTGGAGGGTCTGCTGGTGGCCGCGCTGCTGCTGGCGCTGCCGGCGCGACCACGACGGACGGTGGTGGCCGTGCTCGGGCCGCTGCTCGGCCTACTGGCCATCGTGAAACTCGCCGACCTGGGGTTCCGCACGGCCCTCGACCGGCCGTTCGACCTGGTGCTCGACTGGCTGTTGCTGGACGACGCGTTCGGCTTCGTCCGGGACTCGGCGGGGCGGGCCGGCGCGCTCGGCGCGGTGGTCGGCGTCGTGCTGCTGATCGGAGCGCTGCTGGTCGTGGTGACCGTGGCACTGCGGCGGCTGGCGTCGCTGCTGGTGGACCACGAACGGACGGCGACGCGGGCGGTGGCCGCGCTGACGGTCGTCTGGGTGGTCTGCGCCGTCGCCGGGGCGCGGATCGTCCCTGGTGTGCCGGTGGCCGACGCCGGGACCACCGCGCTGGTGGGCGCGCACGCCGAGCAGGTGGACGCGCGGCTGCACGACCGGAGCCGGTTCACCGCCCAGATCGACGCCGACCCGTTCCAGGACGCCCCGGGCGAGCAGTTGCTGACCGGGCTGCGCGGCAAGGACGTCGTCCTCGCCTTCGTGGAGAGCTACGGGCGCGACGCCGTCGAGGACCCGGAGTTGGCGCCGCAGGTCAACGGGGTGCTGGACGCCGGGACCGCGAGCCTGCGCGCTGCCGGGTACGGCTCACGCAGCGGCTTTCTCACCTCCCCCACGTTCGGCGGCGGTAGTTGGTTGGCGCACGACACCCTGCTGTCGGGTCTGTGGACGGACAACGAGCAGCGGCACCGCAGTCTGCTGGCCAGCGACCGGCTCACCCTCAACGGCGCCTTCCGCCGGGCCGGCTGGCAGACCGTCGGGGTGCTGCCGGCGGCGACCCAGCCCTGGCCGGAGAAGGACTTCTTCTCGTACGACCGCTACTACGACACCGAGGCGCTCGGCTACCGGGGTCCGAAGTTCGCCTACGCGCCGATGCCCGACCAGTACACGCTGTCCTTCTTCCAGCGGCACGTGCGCGCCGACGCGGGCCGTCCGATCATGGCGGAGATCCCGCTGATCTCCAGCCACTCGCCGTGGACGGCGGTGCCCCGCATGATCGGCTGGGACACGGTGGGCGACGGCTCGGTCTACCACGGCGACGCCGGGGCGAAGGAGAGCGGTAAGGACGACCGGGACACCGGCCGGGTACGGGCCGGCTACCGGCAGGCGATCGCCTACTCGCTCCAGTCGCTGATCTCCTACGTGCAGACCTACGGCGACGACGATCTGGTGCTGGTCTTTCTGGGCGACCACCAGCCCGCACCGGTCGTGACCGGCGAGGGCGCGAGCCGCGATGTGCCGATCACGATCGTCGCCCGGGATCCGAAGGTGCTGGACCGGGTCGCGGGGTGGGGCTGGCAGGACGGCCTGCGGCCCGGTCCACAGGCGCCGGTGTGGCCGATGGACTCCTTCCGCGACCGGTTCCTGACCGCCTTCGGGCCGTCGACGCCACCGTTGGCGGCACCCCGCTGAGCTGTTCGGACCTACGGATGATCGACACGAGGTCGCCGATGTCGGGGTGACCCGGCGGCTGGGATACCGCGACATCGCCGATGTCGTGATGATCATCGTTCATCGGACGTGGCGGGGCGGGCGCGTACGTGCAGCCGCTCCCCCTGCGGCCCGAAGAGGCTGAGCGCCTCGGCCGTGCCCGGACCGGGGTTCATGATCAGGTGCGGGATGCGTGTGTCGAACTCGGCCACCTCCCCGTGCGTCAGGATCAGGTCGCGGTCACCGAGCACCAGGCGCAGTCGACCCGAGAGCACGTACAGCCACTCGTACCCCTCGTGAACCTGCGGGGTTCGTCCCCCGGCGGTCGGATCCGGCGGGAAGATCTGCTTGAACGCCTGAAGGCCGCCCGGGCGGCGGGTCAGCGGCAGGTGCGTCACGCCGTGGATCACGATCGGCTTGGGGCGTACGCGGGGGTCGCCGGTGGCCGGGGCGTCCACCAGCTCGTCCAGGGCGACCTGGTAGGCGCGGGCCAACGGAAGCAGTAGCTCCAGGGTGGGTTTGCGGCTGCCGGACTCCAGCCGGGACAGGGTGCTCACCGAGATGCCGGTCAGGTCGGCGAGCTGGGTCAGCGTGGTGCCGCGCTGGTGGCGCAGAGCCCGCAACCGGGGGCCGACGGCGGCCAGCGCGGCGTTGTCGTCGTTTGCCATAACGGCAACGATACTTGCCATCCCGGCGACGGCGACGGATGGTGGGCTCAGCCGACGAAGAAGGAGACAATCCGGTGGACGAGACGTACGACGTGGTGGTGGTGGGCGGTGGCGCGGCCGGGCTCAGCGGCGCTCTGGCGCTGAGCCGTGCACGACGGTCGGTGCTGGTGATCGACTCGGGCGAGCCGCGTAACGCGCCCGCCGACCACGTGCACAACTACCTGGGCCGGGAGGGGACGCCGCCGGCCGAGCTGATCGCCGCCGGACGCGGCGAGGTGGCCGGGTACGGCGGGCAGTTCCGCGACGGCCGGGTCCGTGCCGTGACAAGGGAGGACGACGGCTTCCGGCTCGCCCTCGACGACGGCGACGCGGTGCGGGCGCGCCGCCTCCTGGTGGCGACCGGGCTCACCGACGAGCTGCCCGACGTGCCCGGGGTGGCGCAGCGGTGGGGTCGCGACGTGCTGCACTGCCCGTACTGCCACGGCTGGGAGGTCCGGGACCGGCGGATCGGCATCCTGGCGACCGGGCCGATGGCCACGCACCAGGCCGAGATGTGGCGGCAGTGGTCATCCGACGTGCTGCTCCTGCTGCACGACGCGCCGACCCCGGACGAGGAGACGGCCGAACGGCTCGCCGCCCGGAGCATCCCGGTGGTACCCGGCCCGATCGCCGCGCTCGATGTGACCGGGGACGCGATCAGCGGTGTCCGGCTCGCCGACGGCCGCGTCGTGGCGCTCGACGTCGTCGTGGTCGCCACCCGCACGTCGCCCCGCGCCGACCTGCTCGTGGGGCTGGGTATCGCCCCGGAGGAGGTGACGATGGGCGGGCACGTCGTGGGCACCCAGATCCCCGCCGACGCCACCGGCGCGACGACCGTGCCGGGCGTCTGGGTCGCCGGCAACGTGGCCGACCTGCGTGGTCAGGTCATCACGTCCGCCGCCGCCGGGCTGATGGCCGGTGCGGCGATCAACGCCGACCTCATCGCCGAGGAGACCCGGGACGCGGTGACCGCGTACCGGCAGTTGGTCGCCACGACCTTCGAGGAGCCGGCGTGGGAGGAGCGGTACCTGTCGAAGCCGGCGGTGTGGAGTGGCCGCCCGAACCCGCAGCTGGTCGCCGAGACGGCCGACCTCAGCCCCGGGCGGGCGCTGGACGTGGGCAGCGGTGAGGGCGCCGACGCGGTGTGGCTGGCCGAGCGGGGCTGGCAGGTGACCGCGGTGGACATCTCGACCACCGCCCTGGGTCGGGCCGCCGAGCACGCCGACGCCGCCGGGGTCGGTCACCGGATCGAGTTCACCCACGCCGACCTGCGCGACAAGCCGCCCGCCGAGCAGGCCTACGACCTGGTGACGGCGCAGTACATGCACCTGCCCCCGACGCAGCGGCGGGAGTTGTTCGCCCACCTCGCCGCCGCGGTGGCCCCGGGTGGCGTGCTGCTGATCGTGGGCCACCACCCGATGGACCTGTGGACGTCGACCCACCGGATGCACATGCCGGACATGATGTACACCGCCGAGGACGTCGCCGCCGAGCTGAACCCAACCCACTGGGACGTCCAGACCACCGACACCCGCCCGAGCCCCGGCCCCCACGACGTCGTCCACCACGACGCGGTCCTGCTGGCCCGCCGCCGCTGAGCCGCCGCCGCTGAGCCGCACCGTCGATCATGGAGTCGTGGTGGGTGACAAGAGCCGCCAATCAGGGCCTTCCGGGCACCACGACTCCATGATCGGCGAATGATGGGTGCGTGCCTTCGCACGGGGGTGGGCTCGGCGGTAGCGTTGCGCCACACTCACGGCCCGCAGGGCGGTTGACCTTGCGCCCGACCGTACGGAGGATGGTGCATGTCCATCGGCGCTGAGCCGCTCGCAACACGCGACGATGCGGCCTCGCGGCCGAGCTTCGAGCTCGCCCTGCGCGGCTACGACAAACGCCAGGTGGACCGGCACCTGGAGCAGCTCGACGGGCAGATCGCCATGCTCAGCGGCGAGCACGGGCGGTCGGCGGTACGGGTGCGCGAGCTGACCGCCGAGGTGCAGCGGCTGCGAGCCGAGCTGGCCGAGATGCACGAGCAGCCGGTCCAGGTGGACCGCGCCTCGTTCCAGGACCTGGGCCCGATGGTGGGCGAGATACTGACCCTCGCCGAGAAGCAGGCCGCCCTCATCACCGAGTCGGCCGCCGACCGCGCCAACGAGCTGCGCAGCGAGGCAGAGCGGATCCTCGCCGACACCCGGGAGCGGGCCGCGCAGGCACGACAGGACCTGTCCGAGGAGGTGGCCGCGCGGCGCAGCGAGCAGGAGCAGGCGTACGAGGAGCGCCGCGCCGTGGCCGAGGCCGAGTTGACGGCGATCCGGGAACGCGCCGAGCAGTTGCGCGCCGACGGTGAGGCCGCGCACGAACGCGCCCAGCACGAGGCGAAGCGCATCACCGAGCAGAGCGCGCAGCAGCTCAACCAGACCCGGGTGGCTGCCGACGCGCTGATGAAGTCGGCGCGTACGCAGATCCAGCAGGAGGTCCAGGCCGCCCGCGCCAAGAACCAGCAGGAGATGGCGCAGTGGCAGGCCGGCGTGGAGCGCGAGGTCGCCGAGCGGCGCAGCGCCGCCGAGCAGGAGATCGCCGAGTTGCAGGCGGCCTCGCAGGAGGAGCTGGCCGAGCAGCGCAGCTCCACCGAGCAGCAGATCGCCGCGCTGCTCGCCGAGGCGCAGCAGCACGTGACCGAGCTGCGGAACCGGGCCGACGAGCAGGCCGCCAGCCACCAGGAGCAGTTGACCGCGCTCCAGCAGGAGATCGAGGAGCGCCGGGAGGAGTCGGCCCAGCTGCACGCCGAGTTGGAGACCGCCCAGCAGCAGCTCGCCGAGGTCCGCCACGAGGGTGAGACCCTGGAGAACGAGCTGTCCCGGATGCAGCAACGGCTGAGCGAGGTGCGCCGCGACCTGACCGCCGAGGCGACCCGGCTCGACGAGGCCCGGCGGGCCGGCGACTCCGCCGAGCGGCACGCCAAGGAGGTGCGCGCCCGGGTGCAGCGGGAGGCGAAGCGGGTGGCCGACCTGGCCGCCGCCGCCGTGATGGCCGCCGCTGCCGGTGGTACGGATACGGCCGAGTATCCGATGGTCGGTCCACGGTCGGCACCGTCCCGCGCCAGTGTGGAGCTGCTCTCCGTCGATCCGCCGGCGAGTGACCGCACCGATGTCGCCGAGCGTGCCGGCGGCGACGGGGACGACGCCGAGCAGTCCCGCGCCGACCGGGTCGACGCGGACCGGCTCGGTGACGACGAGGTCGGTCCCCACGAGGCGGCCGCTCACGACGGGACCCGAGCCGACGAGACCTCCGCCGATGCGGAGCACGCCGATGGTGACCGGACCGATGACGAGCGCTCGGAGGGGACGCCCGTGCGCTATCCGATAGCGCTTCCCGACCGGTCGGCCACCTCGGGGACGCCCGGTCCGCAACCCGAGCCGATCTTCGCTCGCCCCGATCCGACGCCCGTACCCTTCCTGGCCTTCGGGCAGCCGGTCAACGACAACGGCACCTCCCGGCACTGACCGCTGGACCGGGCCCGGGGCGCGTGCGCTCTCCGGGCCCGGCACGACCAGGGGTCGGCGATCTTCACCGAACCCACGCACCGGCTGCACCGCACGCCCACGAGTCGATGGTGGGATGGGCCGATGAGCCAGCTCACGAGTGCGGACCGGATCGCGTACCTGGACACGGCCGCAGCCACCCCGGTCGGGCAGGACTACAAGAGGCGTGCCCTCGACGCTCTCGATCTGCGGCCGGGGCAGACCGTGGTGGACGTCGGCTGTGGGCCGGGCACCGACCTGGGGCGGTTGGCCGATGCGGTCCGGGCCGACGGCCTGGTGGTCGGCGTCGACCGTGACCCGGGGATGCTCGCGGAGGCGGGTCGGCGACTGGCCGACCGGCCGTGGATCGACCTGCGCGTGGGCGACGCCCACGCGCTCCCGTTGGACGACATCAGCATGGACCGGGCCCGGATCGATCGCGTCCTGATGCACGTGGAGGATCCCGCGGCGGCGTTGGCGGAGGTTCGCCGGGTGCTGCGCCCCACCGGTGTGCTCGTGGTGACCGAGCCGGACTGGGACACGCTGGCCGTCGCCGACGAGGACGTGGCCACGAGCCGCCGCTTCGCCCGGTTCGTGGCGGGGCAGGTGCGCAATCCGACCATCGGTCGGGAGCTGGTCCGGTTGTCGGCGCGGGTTGGCCTGCGGGTGCGATCGGTCGAGGCGATCCCCGTCGTCTTCGAGGACTTCGGCACGGCCGATCGGATCCTGGGGCTGCGGCGCAACTCCGCCCGCGCGGTGGCGGCTGGCGAGATGATCGACCGGGAGGTCCGGCCGTGGCTTCGCCGCCTCAGCGCCGGTCCGCTGCTGGCGAGCTTCACCCTCTACCTGGTCACGGCCGAGGCCTGACGACCAACGGCCACCCCTCGCCGCCCTGGTACGCCACCTGCTTTCGCCGGGAACGGCCCCGGACGTCCCGTCGGAGCTGGCAGGCTGGGCTGGCCGACACGCACCGACGACCGTCGGCCCGGGTGGCGTCGACGAGCACCTCGTGGCCGCGAAGGAGCGCCCGTGACCGACCAAGCGGAGGACTTCGACCTGCTCGTCGTGGGCGGCGGCAAGGCCGGGAAGACGCTGAGCATGGACGTGGCCCGCTCCGGACGCCGGGTGGCGATGGTGGAGCGCGGCATGATCGGCGGGAGCTGCATCAACGTCGCGTGCATCCCCACCAAGGCGCTGGTGACGAGCGCACGGGCGGCCCACCAGCTACGGCACGCCGCCGCGCTCGGCCTCGCCGTCGAGGGTGGCCGGGTCGACGTCGACCTGCTGCGGGCGCACAAGCAGGACGTCGTCGACGGGATGGTCGCCGCCAACCGGCAGCAGTTCCTCGACTCGGGTCTGCACCTGGTGATCGGTGCGGCCCGGTTCGTCGCCGCGCGGACCGTTCGGGTGCAGCTGGCCGACGGGGGTGAACGACTGCTGCGGGGCGCCGACGTGGTCATCAACACGGGCACCCGCCCGCATCTGCCGTCCGTACCCGGGATGGCCGAGGCCGGAGTGCTGACCAGCAACGACCTTCTCCGACTGGATCGGCTGCCGGCACGGCTGGTGGTGCTCGGCGGCGGGACCGTCGGGGTCGAGTTCGCGCAGATGTTCGCCTCGTTCGGCAGCGCGGTGACGGTGATCGAGGGCGGCCCGCAACTACTCAGCCGCGAGGACCCCGACGTCGCCGACGCGCTGATGCGCGTCTTCCTCGCGGACGGCATCGACGTCCGCGTCGGCGTGGCCGTCGCCCGGGTCGACCGTGACCCCGACGGGACGCTCCGGGTCACCCTCGACGACGGCAGCGTGGTGACCGGTGACGAGGTCCTGGTGGCGGCCGGCCGGGCGCCGGTCACCGACGGGCTCGGGCTGGACGCGGCCGGTGTCCGGCTCGACGAGCGTGGCTTCGTGCTGGTCGACGAGTATCTGCGCACCAGCGCCGAGCGGACGTGGGCGGCCGGGGACGTCGCGGGCAGCCCGCAGTTCACGCACGTGTCGCTCGACGACTACCGGATCATCCGGGCGAACCTGGCCGGCGAGCGGCGCAGTACGGCCGGGCGGCTCGTCCCGTACACCGTCTTCACCACTCCGGAGCTGGCGCGGGTCGGTCTCAGCGAGAACGAGGCGCGCCGCGCCGGATACGACGTCGAGGTGGCCCACCTGCCGGTCGCCGCGATCCCCCGCGCCCGCACCCTGCGCGAGACCCGGGGAATGTGGAAGGCGGTGATCGACACCCGCACCGACCTGATCCTGGGTGCGGCGCTGTTGGGCCCGGAGTCGGGTGAGGTGATCACCTCGGTGCAGTTGGCCATGCTCGCACGGATGCCGTGGACCGCGCTGCGGGACGCGATCATCACGCATCCGACCATGGCCGAGGGCCTCAACCTCCTCTTCGCCTCGTTGCAGAGCCGACCGGTGCGCTGAGGCCCAGGTCAGCCGGCGATCTCGGCGCGTACCCGTTGCTGGAAGGCGCGGGCCTCGGCGCCGGTGGGCGGTGGACCGCCGTGCCGGGCGGCGATCGCCCGACGGATCACCTCGGCGGGCCCGACGGTGTCGACGAGTCGCCGGCCGGCGTCCACCTTGGACAGCCACACGCCGTCGCGATGCCGCACGAGCGAGCGGCAGGCGCCGAGCACGGCGTCCTCGGTGCCGGGCGCGGGTCGGTCGTCCGGCGGCGTCGGCAGGGCCAGCCACCAGCTCAACGCGTCGACCAACAGGCGACGCAGGTCGGCCGGGGCGAGGTCGGCGAAGACCTCGGCCGCCGGCGGACCGAGCAACGCCAGTCCGCTCTGGCGCAGGATGCTGCGGTCCAGCCCGTACCAGAACCGGCCGTCGGCGCTCGGGCGGTCGGCCGGGTCGAGGGTGCGGCGGAACGGCATGGCGCGCCCGGTATTCAGCTCGACCTCGAAGCCGGGTTCGGGGCTGCCGGCCGCCGCCACCGCCCGCCGGTAGACGACCAGTTCCAGCCCGCGCGCCGGACAGGGCAGGGCCTCGTGTCGCAGTCGCGCCACCAGCGTCCGCTTGACGGTGCCGGTGAGCGGGCCTTCACAGACCAGCGCCACGTCCACGTCGCTGCGGCCCGCCTGGTACGCGCCGAGCCCCACCGAACCGGCCGCGTACGCGCCCACGAGGTCGTCGCCGAGCACCTCCCGGGCGGTGGCCACGAGATCGTCGAGGTAGCGCGTCAGAGCGGAGTCCACGCGCCCATCCTCGTCTGCGGGCGCGGACGCGCCCAGGCCGGGTGGTCAAGGTCCTCGGTCGAGCCGAGGCGGAGTCCAGGCGGCAGACCGGCGGCAGACGGCGCGGACGGCCGACGGCGGACACCACATTGAGTGTGATGCCGGTGAGTCATCAAGATGACTCACCGGCATCACGCTCATTGGAGCGGGTGGCTCCGATCCGGCCGGACCACGGGCCCGCGAGCGGCGGGCCACCAGCGGCCGAAGCGGCCGGTCGCCGCCTGGGGGGT
This sequence comes from Micromonospora sp. CA-246542, assembly GCF_050942905.1. Classification (NCBI taxonomy): domain Bacteria; kingdom Bacillati; phylum Actinomycetota; class Actinomycetes; order Micromonosporales; family Micromonosporaceae; genus Micromonospora; species Micromonospora sp. CA-246542. Next base: position 3,946,554 of record NZ_CP192040.1, read on the forward strand.
CGGCGGGCCGGCCAGGAGCTTTGACACTCGGCCTAACCGGCGTAGAGCAGCAGCAGGCCGGCGACGGTGTAGGCGACCATCAGCGCGAGCAGCGGAAGCTGACCGGCGACCGCCCGGGCCCGGGGGAACAGGTACAGGGCGCGATCGTGGGCGAGCAGTGTGCCGAGCAGGTGCCCGACGACGATGACGGTGATCTGGAGGTTGGCCACCCCGGACGGGGTCACCAGCGCGGTGTGCGGTTCCCACCCGGCGGTGCCGAAGACGTCCGCGCCGGTGTGGCGGGGGTCGGACAGCAGGGCGAGGGTGCGTTGACCCTCCAGGATCAGCAGCGAGTAGTAGTGCGCCACCACGTAACCCACCGCGATGGGCACGATCGAGTGCGCGATCTCGCCCGGCACGCGCCGCGCCCCGACCGCGCCGGCGTCCGTGTGCTCGGTGCGGCCGACGCGGGCCGCGACGCCCGTGGCGGCGAGGTACGCCACGGCCACCGCCCCGATCACCAGGACCAGTCCCGCGCTGCCGGTGACCACCGGGGGCAGCCCGTTCTCCTGGGCGAAGCGCAGCCAGACCGGCGCGTTGGAGAGGCTGTCGAACATCGTCGAGCCGAGCAGTACGACGACCATGGCGACCAGCCCGGGGCGGGGCCGCAGCCCGGCGATCCCGTCGAGCGGGTTGCGCCACACCAGCACACCGTCGGCGGCCCGGCCGATCGGAGCGAGCTGGCCGACGAGCGCGCTGTAGACCTCGAACGGGTCGGCCCGGTCGAACCAGGCCGCGCCGAACACCACGGCGCCGGCCAGCATCACCACGGCGTACCCGGCCAGCCACGCGGTGATGACCGGCAGCGTGGCCCGGTCCGGCGCGACCAGTTCGAGCCAGACGAACCCGAAGAGGGTGAGCGCGGCGGGCCAGAGGCCCAGACCGGCCGGCAGTTCACGGACGCCGCGCGCCGGGTCGCGCCGGGCCGCCAGCGCGCCGAGCAGATGCACGGTACGCAGTGGGTTGACCGCCCGCCACACCGGGCCGAACAGCAGCGAGACGGGCACCAGGCCGACCCAGAGGAGCACGTAGAGCACTCCGGCCGTCGGGTTCTCCGGGGTGTCCGGCCCGGCGAGCAGGCCCACGCAGAACCAGCCGGCGGCGAGCAGGCCCAGTGCGCGCAGCGCCCACCGGAACGCGGGGGCGTCGACGAGGCGGGCCAGCCGGTCCGGCACCGGCAGACCACCTGAGGCGTCCCGGTCCAGGCGCGGCTCGCGCCAGAGCACGCCCAGCGCGACGAACGTGACGACGAGCGTCAGGGCGGCGGCCACGACGAGCTCGGGCAGCGTGATCGGGAGGTCCTGACGGCCGCCGACGCCGTGCGCCAGCAGCGTGGGTGCGGCGGACATCGGAGATCAGCGGACGACGAGCTGGAACAGCACCAGCTCGGTCTCGTGCGTCTCGACCTCGAACAGCCCGGTCTTGTCGGCCCGGAACTCCACCGAGCCCGGTGTGCCGGCCGGGAGGCGGGCGCCCAGGTCGTAGCCGTGCACGTGCAGCTCGTCGGCGACGTCCGAGGTGACCGTGATCCGGACCGACTGGCCCTTGGTCACGGTTACCCGGCCGGTCGGCGGGGTGACCTTTCGCTTGGCGATGGTCACGGTGATCTCCCGGTCGACGGCGGCGGGGGTGCTGGCCGCGGGGGTGGGAGTGGGGCTGCCCGCCATGGTCGGCGCGGCGGAGGGGGTCGGCACGGCGGCGGAGGTCGGGGCCGTCGAGGGGGCGGCCACGGACGGGTCGTCGTCCTGCCCGCAGCCCGTGGCGAGCACGGCGGTGAGCAGACCGGTGACCAGCAGGGCGGCAGAGCGGGTGGTGGGGCGGGCGGTGGGGCGCGAACCGGGGACGGGCACGGGTGTACTCCGAACGACGCGAGGGGGACGGGGTGTCGAGGTGATCGTCGGAGGGTGAACTCTACGTCTTGTTCGGCGGCGGGGAAATGACCATGATGAACGAATGCGATCGAGGCTGGTCACTGTCGGTAATGTCGTACGTCGCGCCCTGGCGGTGCTGACCGTGCTCGTGGTCGCGTCGCTGGCGCTGCCCGCCGCCCCGGCGTCCGCGCACGGCCAGTTGGCGACCTCCACTCCGCTGACCGGGACCGTGGTGCGCCAGCCCCTCGAGAGGGTCGGGCTGTACTTCACGGAGAAGCCGGCCGCAAACGCGCACTTCACCCTCACCGGCCCGAACGGGTCACGGGTGGACAGCGGCTGGTCGTACGGCGAGCCGAAGCGGTTGGACAAGCCGGTCCAGGAGTACTTCATGGTCAACGGCACCTTCGAGCCGCGGCTGTACCACACCGGCTTTCCCGCGATGGTGACCGTCGCGCACTGGCCGGCGAAGGGCCGCTACACCGCCAGTTACCTCACGGTCGCGTCCGACGGTGAGGCCGTAAAGGGCACCGTCACCTTCGACTACCAGGGGCCGAGCACTGCGGTCCCGGCCGGTTGGACGGCGCCGACGAACGGCCCCGATCCCGCCCTGCTGGCCCAGGCCGAGGGCACCGCGTCGGCGTCCGCCGTGCCGGCCGCGACACTCGACCCGGCCGTCACCGGCGCCGCCGCGCCGCCGTCTTCCTCGAAGGAACGCGGGCTTCCGTCCTGGGTGATCCCCGTCGTCATCGTCGCCGTCGTGGGCACGCTCATCGTCGTGGCGGCCCGTCGTCGCCCGGCGGCACGGCCGGCCGGCGGAGCGGCCCGCCCGCGCGGCGGCACCGCACGTCCACACGGCGGCGGCGCCCCGCGTCAGCGCGGCGGAACCAACCGCCGGCCGGCTCGTCGCGGCCGCCGCTGAGGCCCGGATAGCCGGTCACATCCCCGGACATTCCGGGAACAGTGCCGCGAGCTTTCGCAGAGACATCGGGAACTTTTGATGTATCGATGCAAAGGCATGGACACCTCAATCGAAACCCCTTAATGTCTCGACCCATCAACCCGGTGTTTCCGGATCGTCACTCGTCGGCGTCGAGGACGTTACGGACCGGGGCCGGCGGCCACCGCCTCACCATCGCTGCACGCCGGCCGTCGGTCACTCCTCATCCTCGTTGGAGGAACGATGGGTACACGGCTGCCTCGCCGATTCCGCAGTCCCGTCCTGGGCGCGCTCGCGCTCGTCCTCACCGTCGGCTTCTGGGCCGATCCGGCCGACGCCGCCGCCGAGCAGGAACCGGGTGTCACCCTGCGCGTCTACGACGTCCAGGTGCCGCTCTCGGAGCTCTGTACGCTCAAGCCGGCACAGACCCCCAACGTGGACAAGCTCATGTCCACGATCAACTGGACGTCGGCGGCCGACTTCGGCTTCGACGACAACTTCGTCTCGCAGGTGCTCGGCAACATCACCGTCACCCAGGCCGGTAGCTACACCTTCCGGCTCAGCAGCGACGACGGGTCCAGGCTCACCATCGACAACACGGTCGTCGTCAACCACGACGGCCTGCACGGCGCCACCCCGCCCAAGGAGGGCACGGTCACCCTCGCCGCCGGGCTGCACCCGCTGCGCATCGACCACTTCGAGCGCGGTGGTGACCAGCAGATCACGCTGGAGTGGCGGACGCCCGGCTCGTCGTCCTTCGTGCTCGTACCGAACTCGGCGTTGAGCACCGACGCCGGGGTCGTCCGGGTCACCGCGCCGGGACGCAAGGAGTGCGAGGGTGTCAGCGACACCCCCGGCGACGGCCTGCCGCTGACCGGCGTGCACCCCGGTTACACGCTCACGAACCTGCGGCCCAGCGGCTTCCAGCCGAAGGTCACCGGGATGGACTGGCTGCCCGACGGGCGGCTCGTCATCAGCACCTGGGGTGGCAGCGACCAGTCCGGCACCTCCCAGGACGGCGAGGTGTACATCATGGGCGGCACCGGCGGCGCGACGAGTCCCGGGGCGGTGACCACCAAGAAGATCGCGGGCGGGCTCAAGGAGCCGATGGGGCTCAAGGTCGTCGACGGGGTGGTGTACGTGTCGGAGAAGCAGCGGTTGACCCGGCTCGTGGACACGACCGGCGACGAGGTGGCCGACCGTCTCGATACCGTCGCGACCTGGCCGTACGGCGGCAAGTTCCACGAGTTCGCCTTCGGTCTGCTCTACCAGGACGGGTTCTTCTACGTGAACCTGTCGGTGTCGATCGACTATGGCGGCGCGACCACCGTGCCGCAGCCCGCCGCCAACCGGGGCACCACCATCAAGGTCAGCAAGGACACCGGCGCGGTCAGCTACGTCGCGGGCGGCCTGCGCACCCCGCACGGCATCGGGTGGGGCCCGGAGGGCGGCATCTTCGTCACCGACAACCAGGGCGGCTGGCTGCCGTCGTCGAAGCTGGTGCACATCAAGCAGGGCCGTTTCTTCAACCACTACACGACCCCGGTCGGCCCGTTCGACGCCAAGCTGGTCACCCCGCCGGTGCTGTGGATGCCGCAGAACGAGATCGCCAACTCCCCCAGCACGCCGCTCTACCTCACCAGCGGGCGGTACGCCGGCCAGTTCGTCATCGGTGACGTCACCTACGGCGGTCTCCAGCGCGCGAACGTGGAGAAGGTCAACGGCGAGTACCAGGGTGCGCTGTTCCGGCTCACCCAGGGGCTGGAGGCGGGCGTCTCCGAGGTCAACCTCGGCCCGGACGGCGCGATCTACGTCGGTGGGCTCGGCGCGGGCGGCAACTGGGGACAGACCGGCAAGCTGACGTACGGGTTGCAGAAGCTCACCCCGAACAGCGTCAGCACCTTCGAGATGCTGGCCATGCGCGCCACCACCGCCGGTTTCGAGGTGGAGTACACCCAGCCGGTCTCGGCGGAGACCGCCGCCAACCTCGCGTCCCACTACAGGATCAAGCAGTGGCGGTACGTGGCGACGTCGGCCTACGGCGGGCCGAAGGTCGACGAGGAGACGTTGACCGTCACCTCGGCCACCCTGTCGGCGGACGGGAAGAAGGTCAGCCTCGTGGTGGCGGGTCGTAAGGCCGGTCGGGTGGTGTACCTGCGCTCGCCGCGACCGTTCACCTCCACCAGCGGCCAGTCACTGTGGAGCACCGAGGCGTGGTACACGCTCAACTCCATCCCGGGCAGCCCGCCGCCGCCGATCGGCGGCACCATCACCGGCGTCGGCGGCAAGTGCCTGGACGTCGACAACTCCGGTTTCGCCGACGGCACGAAGATCCAGCTCTGGAACTGCAACGGCACCGCCGCCCAGTCCTGGACCCGGGTCGGTGACACGTACCGGGTGCTGGGCAAGTGCCTGGACGTGGACAACGCGGGCACCGCGAACGGCACGAAGATCCAGCTCTGGACCTGCAACGGCACCGGCGCGCAGGTCTGGCAGCCGCAGAGCGACGGGTCGATCCGCAACCCGCAGTCCGGCAAGATCATGGAGGCCGCCGGCGGTAACACCGGCGACGGCACCCAGATCCAGCTCGGCACGTACGCGGGCGGCGCCCACCAGAAGTGGGTGGTCAGTAGCGGGGTAACCGGCTGACCTCGGACGAAGGGGCGTGGTCTGACCGGCGGGTCAGGCCACGCCCCGTCTCGTGAGCCGGGTGGGAACCGACGTTCAGCGGAACAGCACCGGCCGGTTCCCCCGGGCGCCGACGAGCTGGCCCCGGATGTTGATGTCCTCGATCCAGTCGGTCTCCCTCACGCCCCGGGTGGTCAGGTCGGTCATCGACCCGTTGCGCCAGAGGAACGGGCGCCACGCGGTGGTGGTGGTGGTGGCGCTCTGGCCCACCACGTCACCCCGGTCGTTGATCGCGGTGGCGCGGCTCCAGTCGCCACCGAGCGTGCCGAGGTCGGTCAGTGTCCCGTTCTGCCAGCGGAACGCCCGGCCGTTCGCCGCGCCGACCACCTGGCCCCGGTTGTTGACCCCGAGGGCCTCGCTGCCGATCTGGGTGAACACCCCGTCGCGCAGCCGGCCACCGACGCAGGTGCACGGGTAGTCCTGCGGCGGCACGTTGAACCCGCCCACCACGTCGCCCGCGTTGTTGAAGTCGGCGGTGAACTCGTAGAAGTACTCCCGACCCAGGTCGGTGAAGACGCCGTCGCGCCACAGGAAGCGGTGCGGCATGTCACCGGCCGGTTCGCTGGTGCCGAGCACCTGCCGCCGGTCGTTGACGCCGATCGCCACACTGTTCTCCCCGCCCAGGGTGCCCAGGTCACGGAGGTGGCCGTCGCGCCACAGCACGGCGCGGGTCAGGTAGTCCGAGCCGAACGAGGTGATCGCCACGTCACCGAACTCGTTGACGTCCACGGCGCTGGAATCGGTGTCACCCGGTAGCACGCCCAGGTCGGTGATGACACCGTGGCGCCACAGCACGGCGTGCCGGGCGCCGCCGGCGACCGTGCTCCAGCCGACGATGTCGCCGCGATCGTTCATCGCCGTGGCAGCGCCGTCACCCCCGCTCAGGGTGCCGAGGTCGACGACCCGATAGGTGTGCGGGGACGCCACGGCGGGAGCGGGAGCGAGGGTGATCATCGCGACGACTGTCGTCGCTGCGGTCAGCAGGGGACGCGGGGACACCATGGACGCCAAGGCGACGCTCCTCGGATCGGAGCGGCGACGACCCGGCGGACGGGCGCGGGACAACCGCCACTGCGCGTTCGATCGGTTACGCACAGTAGATCCGGTGTCGTGGCGGCACGCCAGGGACCGAACGGTCACCGACGCATCGGGCGCGCGTCGGTCAGGGGCCGTGCGGCAGCGGCTGCGCCAGTGCCCGCAGGTCCGCCGGGAGTTGGGCCAGGGCATCGGAGAACTCGCGGTGCCCGACCACCCGGTGCATCGTCTCCAGGACCGCCCGTACGCCGCGCTCGGCCCCGGCCCGGTCCGTGCCGGCACGATCGGCGACGCGGCGCAGGAACTCGTCGTACCCGAATGTCTCGGGCGGTTCGGCGGCCTTGACCAGCAGCGGACCCAGCTCGTCGGCCACGTGCGGAGCGAGGGCGGAGGCCTCTCCCCCGCTGAGACGCTCGGTGAGCGTCCGCAGCACGGCCTCGGTCAGCGGGCGTGCCTCGGCCGGCGGAATACCCGCCCGTGCCGCCACCTTGTCGACGAACGCCAGTTCGGCCATGGACCCGCCCCTTCCGTCGCCGGAACGCGTGGCTACCCGGGCCGGACGGCGACAAACCCCGGGAGGCGCCGGCCCGGCGGTTCTGCCGGTTGCGCCGCGCCCCACCTGCCGCGTCTCGTACCGTGGGGTCGGACCGGGACCACGGTGGCCGCCCCGACGGGCGGCCCGGGCCGCAGGAGGAGCAGATGGCGGTCGACCTGCCCGACGTGATCGACCGGTACTTCCGGGCCGTCGGCGAACGGGACGTGGACGCCTTCGTCGCCTGCTTCGCGGACACGGCGAGCGTGGCCGACGAGGACCGGCTGTACGACGGCCGTCCGTCCATCCGCTCCTGGCGGGAGCGCTCGATGGCGGAGTACTCGTACACCGCCGAGCCGGTGCGGGTCACGCCCCAGGCGGGCGACTCCTACCTGGTTCTCACACGGCTGACGGGCGACTTCCCGGGCAGCCCGGTCGAGCTGCGGTACCGGTTCACCCTGCGCGACGGCCTGATCGGCGCACTGGACATCCGCCCATAGCGGGACGCGCGGTGACGCGAGCGAGTCCGTCGCGGACGATTCGGGTCCTGACCCGTCCGCCGTCGCACAGTGGCCGCACCTTCTTGATCAACCGCCGAACGGAGGACACGGCGGACCGGCCATCGGATGACATGATGTCCCGACAACGGCCGACGCGACGAGAAAGGGTGCTGCTGTCCGATGGCGCACTTCGAGGCCCGCACGTCCACGGCACCCGGGCGGATCGTGGTCACGCTGACCGGCGAGTGCGACCTGGCGGCCCAGCCCGAGCTGACGACCGTGCTGTCCGCGGCGGTACGGGCCGCCGCGGTGGTGGTGGTCGACGTCGGCGGACTGCGGTTCCTCGACTCCACGGGCCTGCACGGCCTGGTGACCGCCCACCAGGCGGCGCGCGCCGACGGCCGGCACCTGTACGCGGTCAACGCCTCCGGCCCGGTCGCGACGGTCCTCGACATCACCGGCGTGGGCAACCTGCTGCGTCCGCCCACCGACGACCCGCGGCTGGGGGGCTGATGGCGGCCGACCGACCCAACGCGCACACCGTGGCCGAGGAGCCGCCGTCCGCCCCGCGCACCGACGCGATGGCGTACGAGGTGGCGGCCGACCTGCGGGCGCTGCGCACGTTCATCTGCCAGGGCGCCACGGCGCGGGGCCTGTCGGACGAGCGGGTGGAGTTGCTGGCGCTCGCGGTCAGCGAGCTGGCGACCAACACGTTGCAGCACACCAGCGGCGGCGGCCGGGTCCGGCTCTGGGCCGAGGGTGACCAGGTGTTCTGCGACGTCGTCGACCAGGGCCCGGCGCGCACGCTCGGCCGGGAGATGCCCGCCGCCAACGCGGTACGCGGTCGCGGGTTGGCCATCGTCGAGCAGATCTGCGACGAGGTACGGGTGTTCACCGCCGGTGAGGGCACGGTGGTGCGGATCCGGCTGTCGCGGTGAGCCGGGCGCGGATCAGGGCAGCACGCGGACGGCCAGGGTGCACGTGTCGTCGTCCGGGCTGGGATGGTGCAGCAGATTCCGCAGCCGGGCGAGGGTCTGCTCCCCCGGCGTCGCGCTGAGCGCGGACAGGGTGGCGCGTACCTGACCGAGCCGGTCCTGCTCGGGCTCCCGGCGCTCCACCAGGCCGTCGGTGTAGAACAGCACGAGGTCGTCGGGGCGCAGTCGCGCGGTGAGCACCGGGTACGTCGAGTCGACCATGGCGCCCAGCAGCAGTCCCGGAGGGCTTTCGAGCGGGTCGGTCCGACCGGCGCGGGACAGCAGCGGCGCCATGTGCCCGGCCCGGCCCCAGCAGAGCGACCGGGTGGCCGGGTCGTACACGGCGACCACCGCGGTGCCGGTGATCGAGAGTTGACCGCAGAGTCGGTTGAGGTGCCCGAGCAGCACCGACGGGTCCCCGATGCCGATCGACAGCCAGGACACCAGGGCGAAGCGCAGGTGCGCCATTCCGTTCGCCGCCTCCAGGCCGTGACCGGCGACGTCGCCGACGGCGAGCACGACCGTGCCGTCCGGCAGGGCCTGCGCGTGGTACCAGTCACCGCCGACCTGCGCCGTGTGCTCGGCCGGCAGGTAGTTGACCACCGCCTCGATGCCGGGCAGGGCGAACGTCTCGCGGGGCACGGGCTGGATGAGGTTCTGCAACTGCCCGGCGAGCCGGTGCTCGGCCAGCGCGGTCAGCTCCCGCGTCCGCAACTGGTCGTTGAGCCGTTCGATGGCGGTACGCGAGTCGACCCGGGCGGTCACGTCCTGCACCACGGCGTGGATCTTCAGCGGTACGCCGTCCGCGTCCCGCGACACGTCGGAGAGGATGCGCAGATGCCGCACTCCGCCGGTCGTCTGGAACCGGACCGTCACGTCGGAGGACTCCCCGCCGTCAAGCGTCTGCCACGCCGCCTCGCGCAGCAGGTAGTCGTCGGGTAGCAGGGCGGCGGCCTGCTCGGCGCGCGACAGCGGCCCGAGCGCGGGATCCCGCTCGAAGACGCGGTACATCCCGGGCGACCACTGACTGATCCCGCTGGCCAGGTCGTACTCGGCCCAGCCGAGGCTGCCCAGCAGCTCGGTGCGGTCCAGGCGACGACGGTCCTCGTCGAGCCGCTGCCAGGACACCAGCAGGCCACCGAGGACGCGGTGCACCTCGACGTCGAACAGCGAGTCGGCGACGACCCCGGTACGCCTCTCCACGTACCGGAAGTCGGCCAGGCGGCCGGACGACCCGGTGCTGAACACCCGTTCGTAGAGCTGCCAGAGCGGCCCGCCGACCATGCTGGGGTACAGCTCGCTGAGGCAGGCGCCGACGCGGTCGACGCCCCGACCGTAGATGTCCTGGCCCTGCCCACTGGTCGCAGCGATCCGCCAATCGGCGACGGCCCGGTGGTCGTCGGGCACCGGCACCAGCCAGGTACACCCGGCCGGGACCACCGCGAGGATCTCCCGGACGACCGTCTCGACCGGTCGCGCCGCTCCGGTGGCGTGCGCGCCCGGACCGTCCTGGTCCGCCATGGCACGAAGCCTAGTACGCACCGCCGTCCGAGCTACCCCATGGTGGCGCGGGCAGCGGTGTCGATGAAGTCGGCGACCGGGCCCGGTTGCGAGACCGCCACCGCGTGCGACCCCTCGACCTCGACCACGGTGGACCCGGCCCGCTGGGCCAGGAAGCGTTGCAGGTCCGGCGGGATGCCCTGGTCCTGGGTGCTGATCAGGGTCCAAGACGGGATGGTCTTCCAGGCCGCCTTGGTCACGGACCCGGTCTGCGCCATCGCGGAGGCCGGTCGCTGGGTGACCGCCATCAGCTCGGCGACCTCGGGGTCGACGTCGCCGGCGAACACCTCCCGGAACACGTCCTGCTTGATGTACTGGTCCATGGCCGTGCCACCGTCGGGCAGGGGGTAGGGAACCATCTCGATGGACGTGACGAGCTGACTGCCGGGGTACTTCATCACGAGGTCGACCACGCTCTCGCCGACGTCCGGACTGACGCTGGCGACGTACACCAGGGCCTTCACGTTGGCCGCGCCGTCCGCTGCCTCGGTCATCACCACTCCGCCGTACGAGTGCGCGACCATCACGACCGGACCGTCGACGCTGTCCACGACGGAGCGGGCGTACGCCGCGTCCCCCTGCACATCGCGCAGCGGGTTGGCGACGGCGATGGCCGGATAGCCCCGGCGCTTGAGGTTCGCGATCACCCCGTTCCAGCTCGACGAGTCGGCGAAGGCCCCGTGCACGAGCACGATGGTGGGCAGCCCCGCCTGCTGGCCGGACGTGTCAGAGGCACTCATGCGACATCACCTTCCGTGGCATAGAGCCAGTATTCGGGATCAATCAGACTCGTGCCGGCGATTTCCCGAGACGCGCGGGCGCGCCGCCGCCCCGATGCGCCCACGTCCGGGCGGTGTGGCCTGCCACAATGCGGTCAGTCCGGACGGTGACGCCGGAAGCAGAGACCGGGAGGACGGCGCCATGCCGGACAGCGCACGCGAGGCCGAGCTGCTCGACGCCGAACGCACCCTGCAGGCCGTGCAGCGGGCCGGGGACGCCGCCGCCCTCGACCAGTTGCTTGTCGACCAACTGATCGCGATCGGCCCCGACGGCCGAAAGCACACCAAGGCCGAGGACCTCGCCGCCCACCGGGACCGGACCTCGGTCGTCGAGGAGCTGACCGAGGAGGAGTTGGACCTGCTCGTCGTCGGGTCGACCGGTGTGACGTTCTGCCTGGCCCGGGTCGCCGGGATGTTCGACGGCGAGCCGTTCAGCGCGCGCCTGCGCTACACCCGCACCTGGGTGCACGACGACCTCCACGGGTGGCGGGTGCTCGCCGCGCACATCAGCCAGGTCTGAGCGCCGGTCAGCTCACGGTGGCGGTGACCGGGCCGACGCGCAGCACGCCGTCGTGCAGGGGCGTGCAGCGGACGCCGCCCGTGGTGCGCAGCGCCTTCCACGCGCCCGGGCCGACCGTGACGTCCATCCAGGCGCAGGGGCGCGCGGCGCGGTTCACCCGCAGGCCGACCGGGCCGTCGCCGGAGTCGAGGACCAGCACCCGGCCGATCAGCTCGTCCACGGCGAGGCCGGTGGTGAGGATGTTGCGGCGCACCTGCGCCAGCCCGATGCCGGCCGGCAGCGACTCCTGGGCGATCACCGTGACGCTGGCGTCGCGGTGTGCCGGTTTGCCGAAGTAGCGGTCGCCGACGATGCCGAGGCCGGCCCGGATCTGGACGGCGTCGACCAGCTCGCCGGGGGGCGCGGGCGCCGGGCCGTCGCTCGGCCGGCCCAGGAAGCGGTGCACGGGCGAGGCCAGCAACTCGACGATCTGCGCCATGGCAGGGATTCTACGAACCGGAAGGTGCCGCCGGGGCACGCTCCGGCCCGACCCGGCTCAGACCGCCAGGGCCGCGCGTACCTCCCGCTCCGCCGTGACTCCCCCGTCGCCGTGCGAGGTGACCCGGCCGGATTCGAGGACGTGGTAACGGTTCGCCACCCGCAGCGCGAAGCCGAGGTGCTGCTCGACGAGCAGCACGCTGAACCCGGACTGCCGGGTCAGCTCGACGATCCGCTCCTGGATCTCGGCGACCACCGACGGCTGGATGCCCTCGGTCGGCTCGTCGAGCATGAGCAGCCGCGGCCGGGTGATCAACGCGCGGGCGATGGCGAGCTGCTGACGCTGACCGCCGGAGAGCAGCCCGGCCCGCCGCCGCAGCAGCGGGCGCAGCGCTGGGAACAGGTCCAGCACCTCCGCCGTGGCCACCGCGCCGTCGCGCCGGCCGTCGGCCACCAGGCGCAGGTTCTCCGCCGCCGTGAGGTGCGGGAAGCACTGCTGGCCCTGCGGCACGTACGCCATCCCGCGCGCCACCCGGTCGTGCGGCGCGAGCCGGGTGACGTCCTCACCGTCCAGCTCGACCGTGCCGGCGGTCGGGCGCAGCAGGCCCGCCGCGACCCGCAGCAGGGTGCTCTTGCCGGCGCCGTTGTGCCCGAGGACCGCGGCCACCCCGTCCGGCGGGACGGCGAGGTCCACCCCGTGCAGCACCCGGGAACGTCCGTAACCGGCGTGCACCCCACGCAGGGTCAGCATCATGCCTCCGAAGGACTGGGGACCGACCCGGCGTCGACCGAGTGGCCAAGGTAGACCTCCTGCACGCGCGGGTCCGCCTGGACCTGCGCCACCGTGCCCTCACTGAGCACCTTGCCCGCGTGCAGCACGGTCACGCTGCGCGCGAAGCGCCGCAGGAAGTCCATGTCGTGCTCGATCACCACGACCGTGCGGTCGCGGCTCACCGTCTCCAACAGGGCGCCGGTGGCGTCGCGCTCCTCGTGGCTCATCCCGGCGACCGGCTCGTCGAGCAGCAGCAGCCGGGCGTCCTGCACCAGCAGCATGCCGATCTCCAACCACTGCTTCTGGCCGTGCGCGAGCGTGCCGGCGAGCTGGTCGGCCCGGCCGGTCAGCCCGATGGTGTCCAGCGCGGCGGCCACCTCGTCGGGGATGCCCCGCCGTCGCCGGGCCAGGGTGGCCCAGCTCCGGCGCGCGCCGGCCGCGATGTCGAGGTTCTGCACGACCGACAGCTCCTCGAAGATCGTCGACGTCTGGAACGTCCGTCCGATGCCGAGGCGGCTGATCCGGTGCACGGGCCGACCCAGCAGCTCCGCATCGCCGAAGCACACCGAGCCGGTGGCCCGCACCAGGCCGGTGATCGCGTCCACGAGGGTGGTCTTGCCCGCCCCGTTCGGTCCGATCAGGAACCGGATGTCCCCGGCGGGCACCTCCAGCGAGACGCCGTCGACCGCGGTGAACCCGTCGAAGCTGACCCGCACGTCACGGACGGACAACCCGTCCAATCGGTCGTCGCTCATTGGGCCGCCACCTCCGTACGGTCGGCGCGTCGCTTGGTAAGCGCCGACCATCCGCGCCGGCTCGACGCGGGGTCCGCGTCGCGGCGGCGGGCCAGCGCCCACAGCGACGCCAGGCCGCCGGGGAGGAACGCCACCACCACCACGAAGAGCAGACCCTGGAGGTACGTCCAGGTGCCCGGGAACCGTTCGGAGAGGGCGGTACGCGCCCAGGCCACCGCGACCGCGCCGAGCACCGGCCCGAGCAGCGTGGCCCGACCGCCCACCGCGACCCCGATGACGAACTCGATCGACGGGACGATGCCGATCAGGGCGGGCGAGATGATGCCCACCGCCGGCACGAACAGCGCGCCGGCGAGGCCCGCCATCCCCGCCGCCACAACGTAGGCGACGAGTTTGACCGACGCCGGGTCGTAGCCGAGGAACCGGACCCGCTCCTCGCCGTCGCGCACCGCCACCAGCAGCTCGCCGTAGCGGCTGTGCATGAGCTGGCGGGCCAGGGCGAGCAGCGCCAACAGGATGCCGGCGATGATGAAGTAGACCATCCGCTGGTTGACCGGGTCGTCCAGGTCGTAACCGAAGAAGCCCTGGATGTCGGTGAGCCCGTTGGTGCCGCCCGTGGTCCCCTGCTGACCGATCAGCAGGATCACCATGGCGGCGGCGAGGGCCTGACTGAGGATGGCGAAGTACGCGCCCCGCACGCGGCGGCGGAACACCAGCGAGCCGAGCCCGAACGCGACGGCCATCGGCAGCAGCACCGTGGCGGGCAGCGCGAACCACGGGCTGGCGAATGGCCGCCACCACACGGGCAGTTCGTCGAGCTGCCCGTACAGCTGCATGAAGTCCGGCATCCCACCGGGACCCGCGTCGGCGAGCTTGAGGTGCATGGCCATCGCGTAGCCGCCGAGGCCGAAGAAGACGCCCTGGCCGAGGGTGAGCATGCCGCCCCGACCCCAGGCGATGCCGATGCCGACGGCCATCATGGCGACGCAGAGGTACTTGGCGAGCAGGGCCAGCCGGAAGTCCGACAGCGCCAGCGGCGCGACGGCGAACAGCAGCGCCGCGCCGAACGCGAACCCGGCCAGCGTGCGCAGCCGCGACCGACCACCGGGCCGTCTCGGTGGCACGGCGTCGGCCGGGGTCGGTGTGCCGACGGTGCTCGGCGGCGCGGGTGTCACGGCGGTCATGCGAGGCTCCTGGTCCGCAGGGTGAACAGGCCCTGTGGCCGCCACTGGAGGAACGCGACGATCGCCACGAAGACGATCACCTTGGCGACGCTGAGGGTGGTGAGGTACTCCCCGGTGGCCTGGAGCACGCCGAGGGCGAAGGCGACGATCACACTGCCCTTGAGCTGGCCGATCCCGCCGACCACGACGACCAGGAAGGCGTCGATGATCAGGTTGGTGCCCATGGTCGGGCCGATCGGGCCGAGGAGGGTGAGCGCCACCCCGGCGAGCCCGGCCAGGCCGGAACCGATGAAGAACGTCGTCCGGTCGACCCGGGCGGTGGGGATACCGGACACCGCGGCGAGGTCGCGGTTCTGCACCACCGCGCGGATCCGACGCCCCAACGGGGTGAGCCGCAGCGCCAGGGTGAGCGCGGCGACGGCGGCCAGCGCCAGGGCCAGGATGAACAGCCGGTTGTTGGCGACGGTAAGGCCGCCGGGCAACGCCACGTTGCCGGTGAGCAGGTCCGGCGCGCGGGTCTGCACGTTCGGGCTGCCGAAGACGTCCCGCGCGAGCTGTTGCAGCATCAGGGACACGCCCCAGGTGACCAGCAGGGTGTCCAGCGGGCGGGCGTAGAGCCGACGGATCAGCAGGATCTCCAGCAGCACACCCATCGTGCCGGCGACCACGAACGCCACCGGCAACGCCACCAGCAGGGACACACCGGCCCCGGTGATGCTCTGTTGCAGCACGTACGTGGTGTAGGCGCCGGCCATGATGAACTCGCCGTGGGCCATGTTGATGACGTTCATCTGGCCGAAGGTCAGCGCCAGCCCGAGCGCGATGAGCAGCAGCACCGCGCCGATGCTGATGCCGGTGAAGAGTTGACCGAAGAGGACTGTCACGGTGGGTACTCCGTACTGCTGGTCGGGGGGCCCGGGCGGGGACGCGTCGTCGCGCCACCCGCCCGGGCCGGCGTCGTCAGCTCAGGCCGCTCGCCCACGGGTAGGTCTTGAGGTACGGATCCGGCGCGACCGGCTTGCCGGAGTTCCACACCTCGGTGATCAGACCGTCCGCGCCGATCTTGCCGATGCGGGCGGTCTTGGCGATGTGCTGGGTCTTGCCGTCGACGGTGACCAGGCCCTCCGGCGCGTCGAAGGTGATCCCGTCGGACGCGCCGCGGACCTTCTCGACGTCGAACGCGCCGGCCTTCTCGACCATCGCCTTCCACAGGTAGACGCTGACGTAGGCGGCTTCCATCGGGTCGCTCGTCGGCTTGTCCGCGCCGTACTTCGCCTTGTACGCGGCCACGAACTTGCTGTTCGCCGCGCCGGGCGTGGTCTGGTAGTAGTTCCAGGCGGTCAGCTGACCCTCCAGGTACTGGGTGCCGATGCCCTTGACCTCCTCCTCGGCGATGGACACCGACACCACCGGCATGGCGGCGGCGGTCAGCCCGGCCGACTTGTACTCCTTGAAGAAGGCCACGTTGCTGTCACCGTTGAGGGTGTTGAACACCGCCTTCGCGCCGGACGACTTGACCTTGTTGACGATCGTGCCGAATTCGGTGGACCCGAGCGGCGCGTAATCCTCGCCGACCACGGTCATCCCGTTCGCTGCCGCGTACGCCTTGATAATTTTGTTGGCCGTTCGGGGGAACACGTAGTCGCTGCCGACCAGGTAGACCGACTTCGTTCCCTGGGACTTGAGGTAGTCGAGCCCGGGGACGATCTGCTGGTTGGTCGTCGCGCCCGTGTAGAAGATGTAGGGCGACTGTTCCAGGCCCTCGTACTGCACCGGATAGAACAGCAGCGCCTTGTTCTTCTCGAACACCGGCTTGACCGCCTTGCGGCTGGCCGACGTCCAGCAGCCGAAGACGGCGGCGACCCGGTCCTCGGAGATGAGCTTCTCGGCCTTCTCGGCGAAGGTGGGCCAGTCCGACGCGCCGTCCTCGCCGACCGGCTGGATCTTCTTGCCGAGGACCCCACCGGCCGCGTTGATCTCCTCGACGGCGAGCATGATCGAGTCGCGGACGGTGACCTCGCTGATCGCCATGGTGCCGGAGAGTGAGTTGAGCAGGCCCACCTTGACGGTGTCGCCGGAGACGTCGGCGGTGACGCCGGCCGTGCCGCCCTCGTCATTGGTCTTGCTGCCGCACGCGGTCATGGCTGCCGCGGCGACGAGGGTCATGGCACCCGCCAGGATGCGGCGGCTCCAAAGAAGTGACATCTAATCTCCCTGCGGTGCACTCAAGTAGCGAAAGGACGGTCGGTGCGGTCCGGTGGAGCTAACGTTGGCGATGCCGAGGTCGACGGGTGGACGTCGCCGGTGGTCATCGCATCGGGTACGGGCACGCAAAGCGTCGACCGACATGATTGCGTGAGTGTTTCCCAGTCCTTAATTGACTGTTTCCCCGAAACCTGGAGAGGGCGCACGCCACAATGGCCGACATCGCGTTCGCACGACGATGCCGGCAGTGATTAATTCGGGTGAGGAAAGGGCCACCACAATGGTCGGCGGACAGATTTCCGCCGACGGTGGACACAATCGCGGTATCCGGCCCCCGAGCCAGATACTTCACGCAGGAAGTATCTTAGGGCCGAGCCGGGTGGACCTGTCAAGCGTCCGGACGGGCGGTCAGAGCTGGGCGAGCACGGTGAAGTCCAGACCGTCGGCCTCGGCGAGGTAGATCCGCTGGCGCACGTGCCGTCGACGCAGCCGCAGCCGACCGCGCGGCCCGTGGTACGCCACCGAGTCGGCAGCCGTCTCGATCGCCCGTACGTCGAGGGTGCGGGCCTGCGCGATCAGGGCGGCGAGCAGCATCACACCCTCGTAGCAGGACTCCCCCAGACTGCCCAGCGGCGGCGCCTCCACCCCGAACCGGCGGGCGAACTCGCCGTGGAAGTCCAGGTTCTCCTGCGTCACGAGACCGGCGAAGAAACCCGCCGTGCTGTAGAGCCGCCGCGTCGCGCCCACACCGCTGGCCAGCAGCATGTTCTCGTCCATCAGGGTGCTCAGCCGCAGGCAGCGCTGGTCCATCCCGGCCCGCCCGAACGCCCGGTTGAACCGCACCGCGTCCGCGCCGACGAGCAGCATCACCACCGCGTCGGCCTCGCTGCGCTCGATCTGGCGCAGCACCTCGTCGAAGTCGTGCGTCTCCAACGGCAGGAACGCCTGCCCCACCACCCGACCACCGCCGCGCAGCGCGTACCGCTGGGCCGCCCGCGCGGTGCGCCGGGGCCACACGTAGTCGTTGCCGACCACGAACCAACGGCGCACGCCCTGCTCGCCCGCGAGCAGCCGCATGGCGGGCCACAACTGGGCGTCCGGCGTCTCGCTGGTCAGATAGACCCCCTCGGTACGCTCACCGCCCTCGTACAGGGCGGTGTAGACGTACGGCACGCGGTGGGCGACCCGGGGCGCGAGCGCCTGCCGCACCGAGGAGATGTGCCACCCGGTCACGCCCTGCACGGCACCCACCGACACCAGCGCCTCGACCTCGGCGGCCACCTCGGCGGGCGGGGCGCCACCGTCGACCGGCACCAGCCGTACCTCCCGGCCCAGCACCCCGCCGCAGGCGTTGATCTCCTCGACCGCGAGCTGGGCGCAGAGTTCGCAGGTCGGGCCGAACATTCCCGCCGGACCGCGCATCGGGTACACCAGCGCGATGCTGACCACGGCCCGATCGACGGTGAGCCACGGCGGTGCCGGCGCGGACATGAGCACATGATTGCCCGGACAACGACGCAAAACCAGACCTCACCACGGACCGGGACGACTCGCTACGATGACAGGGCCACCGGCCCAGGGAGTTCCATGTCAGACGTGCCCGGGGCGCCAGCCGACCTGCTGCGCTCGCTCACCCGCGCCGAACGGCTGCTCTCCCGCCGGTTGGCCGCCGTCCTGGCCGACGACGAGCTGACCACCGAGGCGTGGCGGGTGCTCTGCCTGCTCGCCGACGGTCAGGGCCACCCGATGAGCGAGGTGTCCGCCGAGGCCTCGCTGCCGCCGGGCACCCTCACCAAGCTGGTCGATCAACTCGTCGACCGTAACCTCGTGTTCCGCCGGATCGACGTGCTGGACCGCCGACGGATCCGGGCCTACCTGACTGCCCGGGGCCGACGCGAGCACGCCCGCATCGACGAGCGGGTCCGGGCCAGCCTCGCCGAGGTGGGCGTACCGGCCGACACCGCCCTGCTCGACGACCTCGCCGAGCTGATCGCCCGCCTCGACCCGGCCGGTCGCCGCGACCACGCCGAGGCGGCCGGGCCGCGCCGCTGATGTCGGGCTCACTCCACCTTGGTGAGCAGCGGCTTGCCCTTCTCGACGACGTACGTGGCCAACTCGACGGCCACCCCGTCGCCGACGTTGCGGGCCTGGTGGTGGACCCCGTACGGCACGGTCAGGGCGTCACCCACGTTGCACACCACCGGCGGCTGACCGTCGAGGGTGTACTCCAGTGACCCCTGGAGCACGCAGATGATCTCCTCACCGGGGTGGAAGTGCTTGAACGGCGGCGAGTCCGGCGTGAACTCGACCCGACTCTGCACCACCTCCCGGCCCTCGATGCTGAGATCGTGCCGCTGAAGATCGACGCGCCACAGCCCGGGAGCGCCCTCCACGGCTGTCGGACTGATGCCCTCGGGTCGAGCCTTGCCACTCATCAAGGCCTCCTGTGAGCCCTCCGGCGACCGACGATCGCATGCTTTTCGAGGATAGGAGCGAAGCGAGCGCGGGGGGCCGAGATGCCGCACAACGGCGTACCGGATCAGGCGGTGACCTCGGCGAGGGCCGCGTCGCCGAGGTGGGCGCGCAGCGTGTGCGCGTCGGGCGCGGTGGCGCTCCACAGCGTCGCCGGACCACCGGACAGGGGTAGCCGCGCGAGCGTGCCCTCGACCAACGCGGGCTCGGCGGGGCGCGACGGGTCCACCACCAGCAGCGAGCCGGTGGCCGACGCGCCGCCGAGCACCGCCGGGCCGGCCCAGCCGGGCGCTCCCGGCCCCACCGCCAGCGACTGGCGCAGCAGCGGCCGGCCGTCGTAGTCGACCCGGGTGTGCACGACGGCGGCGCCCGGCATCTCGCCGTACCGGCCGCAGATCACCTCGTCCCGCCAGGTCAGCCGTGCGCCGGCGGCCAGCTCGAGGTGGGACTCGGCGAGGTGCGCGCAGCCGGCCGCCGCGACCAGTTGCTCGGGCAGCCAGTGCAGTGCGCCACCGTCGTGCACCACGGCGCGTACCGCCATCCTCGACACGGCACCGGGTCGGCCGGGCAGGGCGACCGAGGCGGCGACGCTGTGCACCCGCACCGCCGCCCCCGGCCCCACGTCGATCTCCAGCCGCAGGTCGTCGCCGGCGAGCGGGCCGGCCGCCCCGCCCACCACGTACACGGTCACGACGTGACCGTCCCCGGGCGTCTGCCGCAGCAGCAGCGGCGTCTCGCCGCGCAGCTCCGTCAGGGTGGTGCCGCCCCGGCCGTCGGCGCGGGCCACCACCCGGGCGAACGCGCGCATCAGGCCGGGCCGGCCGGCGCGGCGATCGGGTGCAGGGCCGCGTGGTGGGCCAGCTCGTGGCGGATCCAGTCGGCGACCCGACCCGCCGTCGGGTCCCCGACGATCGACAGGAACACGGTCGGCAGGTCGCCGCGCCGGGCCCGCGCGTCCCGGTCCATGACGGCCAGGTCCGCGCCGACCATGGGTGCCAGGTCGGTCTTGTTGATCACGAGCAGGTCGGCGGACGTGACTCCGGGGCCGCCCTTGCGGGGCACCTTGTCCCCGCCGGCCACGTCGACCACGAAGATCTGCCGGTCCACCAGGCCCCGGCTGAACGTGGCGGTCAGGTTGTCCCCGCCGCTCTCGACCAGCACCAGGTCCAACGGACCGACCGCCTCGGCCAGCTCGTCCACGGCGTCGAGATTGGCCCCGATGTCGTCGCGGATGGCGGTGTGCGGGCAGCACCCGGTCTCCACCGCGCGGATCCGGGTCGGGTCCAGCACACCGGCCCGCTTGAGGAAGTCGGCGTCCTCGGTCGTGTAGATGTCGTTGGTGACCACGCCGAGTCGCAGTTCCTCGGCGAACGCCCGGCACAGCGCCGCAACCAGGGCGGTCTTGCCGGACCCGACCGGCCCGCCGATGCCGACGCGCAGCGCCCGGCCGGCCCGCGCGAGCGGCGGATGCGGGTCCACCCCGGCTCGGGGTGGGTGTGCGGAACGGTCTCGTCGTGCGGTTCGGCAGTGGGCGCAGCGATCGGCGAAACGGTGTCAGGACGCAAAGAGACGCACCTCCCAGGTGGCATGAGCTTCGGCGTAGATGTCGGCAAGGGCGCGGCGGCCGCGGGCAGCCGCTCGGGTGGATCGTCGGCGGCCCGCGCCGCGTCGGCGGCGGTGCCGTCGCAGAGGTCGGTGAGACCGACCAGCAGGGCCTGCACCTGGTACGGGTCGAGGCCGAGCAGGCGTACGCCGGCACTGGCCGCGCCGGTCACCGTCCCGTAGGCGGCGACCGTGGCGGTCTCGGCGCGACTCAGGCCGGCGGCGGCGCAGAGCAGCCCGAGCACCAACGGCTGGTGCGCTCCCTGCGATGTCGCGGGCAGATCGTCGAACGGGCCGTCCGGCCAGATAGCCCGCCCGGCGCGCAGCAGGGCCCGACCCTGGCGGCGGGAGACCCCCGCAGCGCCGGTGACGCGGTCCGGGCGTCCAACTCCGCGTCGAGCCGCGCCAGCGCGTTCCGGCGCGGGCTGGCGTCGGCCGGCGCTTTCTCTCGTACGGCGGAATCAGCCGCCACCGCCCCGCCTAGGTGGGGATCGGTCGGCGTGGTCGCCCGCCGCGCGGGATGGCCGAGGCCGACCGGGCGCGCGCCGGGGCCGACGCCGGCCGGCGTCACCGTCCGGTGCGCCGCCGCCGCGAACGCCGCGCCGACCAGCCCGGCGGTGGCCAGCCGGCCGACGAGGAACGCCTCCAACGAGTCCAGGTCGGTGACCCGGCCGGCGGCGACGGCCGCCTCCAGGCCGCCGGAGTGCGCGTGCGCGCCGGCCGGGAAGCGACCGTCGGCGAGCAGCAGGAGCAGACTCGACGTCGCCATCAGAACAGGAAGTACCGCTGGGCCATCGGCAGGCGTTGCACCGGGTCCGGCTCCACCACGACGCCGTCGATCCGGACGGTGAAGGTGTCCGGGTCCACCTCGATCCGGGGCATCGCGTCGTTCTCCGGCAGGTCGGCCTTGCCCCGCGAGCGCACGTCGGCGACGGGCACCACCCGTCGCCGCACGTCCAGGCGCAGCCCGGCGTCGAGGGCGGCCGGCGCGACGAACGCCAGGCTGGTGGCCGCCGCCGCGACGCCGTACGCCCCGAACATCGGTCGCGGCAGCATCGGCTGCGGCGTCGGGATGGACGCGTTGGCGTCACCCATCTGGGCGTACGCGATCATGCCGCCCTTGATCACCAGGTGTGGTCGTACGCCGAAGAACGCCGGGTCCCACAGCACCAGGTCGGCGAGCTTGCCCGGCTCGACCGAGCCGATCTCGCCGTCCAGCCCGTTCGCCATCGCGGCGCAGATGGTGTACTTCGCCACGTACCGCCGGGCCCGGTGGTTGTCGGCGGCCCCGTCGCCGGGCAGCGCGCCCACCCGCTCCTTCATGACGTGCGCGCTCTGCCAGGTGCGCAGGATCACCTCGCCCACCCGGCCCATCGCCTGCGCGTCGGAGCCGATGATGGAGATCGCGCCGAGGTCGTGCAGCAGGTCCTCGGCGGCCATCGTGGACGGTCGGATGCGGCTCTCGGCGAAGGCCAGGTCCTCCGGCACGGACGGGTTGAGATGGTGGCAGACCATCAGCATGTCCAGGTGCTCGGCGAGGGTGTTGGCGGTGTACGGCCGGGTCGGGTTGGTCGACGACGGCAGCACGTTGGGCTCGCTGGCCACCGTGATGATGTCCGGTGCGTGCCCGCCTCCCGCGCCCTCGGTGTGGTACGAGTGGATGGCCCGACCGCCGATCGCCCGCAGCGTGTCGGCCACGAACCCGGCCTCGTTGAGGGTGTCGGTGTGGATCGACACCTGCACGCCGGAGGCGTCCGCCACCCGCAGGCAGGCGTCGATCGCCGCCGGGGTGGTGCCCCAGTCCTCGTGCAGCTTGAAACCGCCCGCGCCGGCGCGCAACTGCTCCCACAGCGCCTCTTGCGAGACGGTGTTGCCCTTGCCGAGCAGCAGCACGTTGACCGGCAGCGTGTCCAGCGCCTCGTGCATGCGGGCCAGGTGCCAGGCGTTCGGGGTGACGGTGGTGGCCCGGGTGCCCTCGGCGGGGCCGGTGCCGCCGCCGACGAGCGTGGTGACGCCGCTGGCGAGCGCCTCGGTGACGATCTCCGGGCAGATGAAGTGCACGTGGGTGTCGACGGCGCCGGCGGTGAGGATCCGGCCGTTGCCGGCGATCACCTCGGTGGCCGGGCCGATGACCAGGTCGGGGTGGACGCCGGGCATGGTGTCCGGGTTGCCGGCCCGACCGAGGGCGACGATCCGCCCGTCCCGCAGGCCCACATCGGCCTTGACGATCCCCCAGTGGTCGAGCACCACCGCGCCGGTGATGACGGTGTCGAGGGCGCCCTCGGCGCGGGTCGCCCGCGACTGGCCCATCGACTCGCGGATCACCTTGCCGCCGCCGAAGACCGCCTCGTCGCCGCCGACGCAGTGGTCGGTCTCGACCTCGATCAGCAGGCTCGTGTCGGCCAGCCGGATGCGGTCGCCGGTCGTGGGCCCGTACAGGTCGATGTAGCGGTCCCGCCGCACGGCGCTCACCGCGCCGGCCCGTCGGTCGTCGGCGCGTCGGTGGTCGGCGCGGGCTGGGACGAACCGTCCAGCGGCCCGGCGCACTCGCCCCGCAGGCCGGGTACGACGCGCGCGCCGCCGAGCGGGACCAGGTCGACGCTGCGGCTCACGCCCGGTTCGAACCGGACCGAGGTACCCGCCGGGACGGCGAGCCGCTGCCCCCAGGCGACGTCGCGGTCGAAGGCCAGGGCCGGGTTGGCCTCGGCGAAGTGATAGTGCGAGCCCACCTGCACCGGACGGTCGGCGGTGTTGACCACGACCAGCGTGGTGACCGGCCGACCCACGTTGATCTCCACCGGGCTGTCCGCCGGCAGGATCTCCCCGGGGATCACGGGATCGGGTGGTGCACCGTCACGAGCTTGGTGCCGTCCGGGAACGTGGCCTCCACCTGCACCTCCCTCAGCAGCTCGGGGATGCCGTCCTGGACGTCGTCGCGACCGAGGACGGTCCGGCCGGCCGACATGAGGTCGACCACCGACCGCCCGTCCCGGGCCCCTTCGAGCAGGAAGGCGGTGATGATCGCGACGGCTTCGGGATAGTTGAGTCGCAGGCCGCGCTCGCGGCGGCGGCGGGCGACATCGGCCGCGACGTGGACGAGCAGGCGGTCCTGCTCGTGCGGGCTGAGAAACACAGGATTCTCCGGTGGGGATCGGCGTGGTCGGCTCGCGGTCGGCTCCGCGCGGAACCGCTCCGGGCAGCAGCACCCGGAGGACGAGCTGGGATCACACGACCGCCGTGACGACCGTCGACGGGGTGGCCCGGGACTCCACCATCCCGGCCCGCACGACGGACACCCGGCGGTGTCGGTCGGATGCGGACCGCACCGCCCACCGCTTGAGCCGACCGTAGAGGATCGTTCCCGGCGGGGGCAACAGTGTGCCCGCGATGAGAGATCACGCGGAAACGTCGGACAGTTGACCCGACCCGCGCCGCAAGGCGGCCCGCCGACGAGCGCGCCGATGAAATCATGACGGGGGCGGTACAGTCCGCATCGCACGCGACTCCACAGTGGAGGTAACCGTTGGGTGAGTCCCCGCCCCCCGCACCGGCCGACGGCAACGGCGACGACCGCCGGATCAGGACCCTCGCCGTGATCGGCGTGGCGGCGAACGTCCTCGGCGTGGTGACCGCGGTCGAGAGCTGGCTCAAACGGGACGTGCTGTTGTTCGCGCTCACCCTGACGGCGGTCCTGGTGCTCGGTGCGTTCTGGCTCTGGCGGCGGCGGACCCGCGTCGCGATCGCCCTGCTGGCACTCGGCTGCCTGCTGCTCGGCGGTGTCCTGGCGACCCAGCTCCGCGACCCGTCGACGCCGCCACCCACGGCCGGCGCACCGTCGACGGCACCGCCCGCCGCAGGGCCGACGGAGGCCGCGACGCCGAGCGCCAGCCCGGCCGCGCCGCCCACCGGCCAGACCACCCCGACCCCCGGGGGTACGACGGACCCCGACGCGCCCCGCACCCTCGTCGAGCGGACCGTGGTGCTGCCCCGGGAGGCCGCCGTCGACGTCGACAAGCGGGATCAGCCGGTCGTGCCGCACCACTCCGACGGGGCCACGGACGGGCTCGACCTCTACCACGACTGGGGCGATCTGCGTTCGGACAACATCCAGGTCGCCAACACGCCGAGCGTGTACCAGTACTCCGGCGGCAACTCCGACCAGGCGTACGCGGGTTGCGTCGCGTCCGCCACCGGCTCGGCGCGGGCCTTGTTCACGCCCGGCGCCGACTGGTGCTTCCGTACCTCGGAGGGACGCCTCGGGTTCGCCACCATCACCAACGACAGCCGCGCGGACAAGGCGTTCGTCGTGCGCGTCGTGGTGTGGGACGCCACGGGCGGCTGACGCTGCGCCGGCTCGCCTCGCGGAGCCGCTTCCGAGATGAGTGCGCACCAGTGGAGAGGGCTGCACATCGTCGCTATGGTCGGTGTCGTGGAGACACTTGGCCGCCTTGCCGGAGTCACGGTCGACTGCCGGAATCCGCAGCGACTGGCCGACTTCTGGTCCGAGGTGCTCGGCGGACGCGTGACGGAGTCCCTTCCCGGCTGGCGGCGCGTCACTGTCGCCGGGGGCGGCCCGGTGCTGACCTTCCAGCCGGTCCCAGAGCCCAAGGCCGGCAAGACGCGACTACACCTCGACATCGCCGTTACCGACGTCGAGGAAGCGGTCGATCGGATCGGCATGTTGGGCGGGCGGTGGACAGGTGAACGCCATGACTACCAAGAGGGCGCAGTCCTCGTCATGACCGACCCGGAGGACAACGAGTTCTGCGTCGTCCAGCACTACCAGGTGTGATCTGGTCAGGCCTCTCGACCGAGCATCCGAGACGTGCTGAATGGTGAGTCACCGCAGTGCTGCTGCGAGTTCGGCGGCGTTGTCGAACGCGGGTGCCGCCCTTTCGGACTCGTCTTCCGTGAGCATGACGGACTGGGCGCGGGCCAGCGTGTCGGCCGCAGTCTTCGGATCGTGCAGCACCATCGCGAGTTCGGCGCGGTAGACCAGGACCTCTACCTGCTCGACCGGGTCGTCGTCGGCTTGCGGGCGGGCCAACGCGCTGTCGAGGATCCGAACGGCCTGTTCGACGCTTCCCCTGGAATCGGCCTGCACCACAGCATTCGCTAGGGCCTTGGCCAGCCGCCCGGCAGGCGTGGCGGCCGGCATGGGTGCGGTGGCGGCGTCCCGAAAGACGCGGATCCAGTTGCCGCCCGGGTCGATGACGCTGAACCCGCCCAACCCGTCGGCGTTCTTCCGCGCCCTGGGCCGGGTCATCCGCGGCGTTCCGGACACCAGTACCTTGCCGTACGCGGCGCGCATGCCGTCTGCGAATGCTCGGTGTAGTCCCTCGATGTCCGCGGTGAGTACGAGACAGGACCCATAGGACTGCTCCGGGTCAAATCCGGGGATCTCGAAGAACTGCAGGTGCAGGTCTTCCCGCTGAACCCCCACACACGCGTTGGGCTTGCGTTGCTTGTACGTGGTGTGGAAACCGAGAACTCGGTAGAAGGTTTCGATGTCGTCGACGGAGGCGCACGGCAGCAGGGGAACGGTCCGCTCGTTGGTCATGCCTCCTTCCTAAGCGTCGCCGGGTGCCCGTCGCACATGGAAATAGCCGACCATCGCCTTCGGTCATCCGATCGGCCGATGATCCGGAACGGAACGCTGCCCAGCCGAGGCATGAGCGGTACCTTCCTGCCTGCCATATGTCTGCCGAGATCAGACACCCGGATCTGCCGCTGGTCGCGCGTTAGGCAGCCCAACCTGCTCTCCGCCGTAGCAATTTCCGGTTGGTAGGGTCGCGGCGTGACGACGAGCGCGGGCCTTGATGCTGGCGGTCCGCCGGAGCTGCGGCGGTGGACGTGGGAGCATCCGGTCAGCCCGCGCTGGCTACTCCTCGGCGACGCCGGCTTCGAGGACTCTTACGAGATCGACATCCCGCTGGCGCTGTGCGCGGAGATCGAAGGAGTGTTCGTCGATCTGCCGCCCCGGCCGCGGGAGCGGTTCACGCTCGTCGGCTGCGCCCCGGCCGGCGCGCTCGCCGATCTGCTCGACCGGCTGCCCGCCGAGGCACTCGGAACCGAAAGAGCCTGGCTGGGGAACCTCTCCGTAACGGCACCTCCCCCACCACCAGGCACGCCGCCGTCCTGGTGGGGCGAGGACCTCGCCGACGTCGTCGTCCTCGCGCAACGGCCAAGCGCGACGATGCCGGAAACCGTGGACATCGACCTCGACGGGTTCGTCCACGTCTACGACCGCACGGACGCCGTCGAACGTCCTAGCGACGACGTCACCGAATTCGTCCTCCTGGACCCGGACGATGCACCCTACGGTACCTGTCGGGATGTCATCGGGGTGTTCCGCGAGCAAGCCGCACCGCCGGTGCCGCAGGTCCGGCTGCTCGGCTGCCGACCGGAACCACTGTTGCTGAATGCGCTGGGCGCGGTCGGGCAGTCGACCAAGGGCGGCCTGCGCCGCCGCCGGATCCGCGCCGAGGTCTACATGGTCGCCGCCGACGGTTCGATCAGCCCGGTCATCGCCGCCGTGGTGTCCGGAACCGTCCAGGCCGGCGAGCCGTCGCGCCTCGGTCCCGGACTCCTCGACGTGACCATCGACAGCGACCCGCAGGAACCGATGCCGACCGGCGTCCTCGGCGTCCTCAGGCACTGGTGGACCGGACGGCCCGTGGAGAAGAACCTGTGGGCCGGCTACGACCGGGAGCTGCGCCAACGCTGGGCAGGAGCAGCACTCGCCCACCAATCCGGTGCGCCGGACCAGCCGGCCGGCAGCACGTACGAACTCGACGGCCGGTTCGTCACCGACGTTGAAGGGTTCTACTGCGCGATCGGCGAGGCGATCAACGGCCCGGGCGGATACTTCGGTTGGAACCTCGACGCCCTCGAGGACTGCCTCGCCGGAGGGTTCGGCGCGCGTACACCATTTCGGCTGGTGTGGCACAACTCCGCCATCGCTCGCGAACACCTCGTCGCCGGCTACGACCGGCATTTGCTGCGTCCGGCGACCACGTTGGACTATCTGCTGGGCATGCTCGCGGAGCACCAGGTCGAGATCGAATTGCGCTGAGCCGTGGGCCGACGGAATCGCCGATCGCCGACCTGCTACGCCAGATGCCTCGGCGCTGATCAAGCCCCCCGCTCGTCTCAGGACGGCCCGGCGGTCCAGGGCGCGTCCGGCCCGGTGCGGTGGGCGCTCTCGCCAGGGCCGAGGTCGAGAACGTCGAGCAGCGTGAGGTCGTGTTCCACGGCGTGGTGAAGGTGGCTGAGCTTGCCCGTCGCGGGGTCGGCGTCGCTCGCGCCGATGAGTTGCCAGAGTCCGTCGTCGGCGTCGTGGCTGACGTACAGGATCGGCTCTTTCTGGTCGAAGACCTCGCGGGTCTGGATGCTGTTGGTCTCCAGCAGCCAGTGTTTCATCCACCGCGCGCGCCGGTCACGCTCCATGACGAGGTCCACCACCCACCAGATGAACGGCAGATCCTCGTGGGCGCGGGCCTCCGTCGCGGTGAGGTCCGGCCCGCCCTCGGGGACTCGCTCGAACGGCTCGTCGACGAGCGAGCAGGCATAGCTGCTCTCCCTTTCGAAGATGACCGCGTGGAAGCTGCCGCCGCCGGGGTTTCCGGCCCCGATCCCCACCGTGAGCCGAGCGACGTGGTCCTCGGAGTTTGTCGTCCAGCCGAACGCGTACGACGCGAGCTCACCGCGGGACCCGACGAACTCACCGAAAACGCGCCGTTCCACACCCGAGCCGGCCTGCGTCTGGGTCAACCGGCCCTCGATCACCTTCGGATTCACGCGGCGAGACTACCGGCACGGCCGGAACGGGCAGCTAGGCGGCGGCGCGTCGCCGGGTGCTGGTGCCGCCTACCGGATCGTCCGCGCCATGGGCCTGATCAACGGCACGGGCGGGTGACCCGATGATCGTTGGCGGCGCAGCGGCGAACCGCACGGCGTGTCGTGGCGCTCAACGACCAACGATCGCGGGCTCCGGCGTCGGGCGGGGTGTTGTCGTGCCGGCGAAGGGGATATCCGGTAGGTCCACGGGCTGGGCGTCGGGGTGTTGCCACAGGCCGCGCTCGCGCAGGATCGGTAGCACCCCCTCGCCGAACCAGTACGCCTCCTCCAGGTGGGGGTAGCCGGAGAGGATGAACTCGTCGATGCCGAGCGCGTGGTACTCGGCGATCCGGTCGGCGATCTCGCGGTGGCTGCCCACGAGGGCGGTGCCGGCGCCACCCCGTACCAGGCCGACGCCGGCCCACAGGTTGGGTGCGACCTCGAGGCTGTCGCGGGAGCCGCCGTGCAGGTCGAGCATCCGGCGCTGCCCCTCCGACTCGCTGCGACGCAGCCCCTCCTGCACCGCCTTGATGTCGGCCTCGGCGATGCCGTTGAGCAGCCGGCGAGCCTGTGCCCACGCCTCGTCGGCGGTGTCGCGGGCGATGACGTGCAGCCGGATGCCGAAGCGCAGCTTCCGGCCGGCGTCGGCGGCCAGGGCCCGTACCCGGTCAATCTTCTCGGCGACCTGGGCCGGTGGCTCGCCCCAGGTGAGGTAGACGTCGCTGTGCCGCACGGCCACGGGCAGGGCGGCTGCGGACGAGCCACCGAAGTAGACCGGCGGTGTGGGGTCGGGCAGGCGGTGCAGTCGCGCCTGCTCGACGCGCAGGTGTTCGCCCGCGTGGTCGACGGTCTCGCCCCGCCACAGCGCGCGGACGACGTGCAGGAACTCGTCCGTGCGCGCGTACCGGGCGTCCTTGTCCAGGAAGTCGCCGTACGCCCGCTGCTCGGTCGACTCGCCGCCGGTGACCACGTTGAGCAGCAGTCGGCCCCGGGACAGCCGTTGGAAGGTGGAGGCCATCTGCGCGGCGAGGGTGGGTGAGGTCAGGCCGGGCCGGAACGCCACCAGGAACTTGAGACGTTCGGTGACCTCGGTGAGCATCGCGGTGCTGAGCCAGGCGTCCTCGCACCACGCGCCGGTCGGGGTGAGCGCGCCGACGAAGCCGAGTTGCTCGGCAGTGCGGGCGATCTGACCCAGGTAGGCCACGCTCGGCGGGCGGGCGCCCCCGGCCGTACCGGTCGGTACGCCGTGTCCACCGCCGACGACGTCCCGGCTGTCGCCGTTGGTGGGCAGGAACCAGTGGAAGGTGAGGGTCATCGGGACTCTTTCCGTGTGTGCGCGCGGCGCTCCTGAGGGGTGGGACGAACCCGCCGACAGCCTACCCATAAAACCTATCGGGTTAGTAGGCTACCGCCCACGCCATCCCACGCCGGTCGACGCGGCCCGGCCCACCCGCTCGCCCAAGGAGCCGTCATGCGTCATCCCCCGCGCCGCCGCCTGTTCACGGCCGCGATCACCGCCCTCGTCCTCGTCGCCGCGGCCGGCGTGAGCGCCTGCGGCGGACCGGCCGACGCCGGCGGCGACGGTGGCAAGGGCAAGTTGCGGATCGGCTACCAGCGCTTCGGCGGGCTGAGCCTGGTCAAGGCGCGCGACGCCGCCCCGGACGTCGAGTGGTCGCTGTTCGAGAGCGGGCCGGCGCTGACCGAGGCGCTCAAGGCCGGATCGATCGACATCGGACAGGTGGGCGAGGCCCCGCCGGTCTTCGCCGCCGCCGGCAAGATCCCGTTCTCCATCATCGGCACCTCCGCGCCGATCCCGCAGGGTGAGGCCGTACTCGTCAAGGCGGACAGCGGCTACCGCAGCTTCGCCGACCTCAAGGGCAGAACGGTCGCCCTGAACAAGGGCTCCAACGTGCACTGGCTGCTGGTCCGGCTGCTGGAGGCCAACAAGATGACGCTGCGCGACATCAACGTCAAGTACCTCAAGCCGGCCGAGGGGCGGCCCGCCTTCGACAGCGGGCAGGTCGACGCGTGGGTGATCTGGGACCCGTACTTCGCCCTGGCCGAGCAGCCGGGCGTACGGGTGCTCGCCGACGCGACCGGCCTGGCCAGCAACCGCGAGTACGTGCTGGCCGCCCCCGACGCGGTCACCAAGCGCACGGACGACGTCCGGGCGTTCCTTGCGAAGTACCGCGAGGTGACCGACTGGGGCATCGCCAACCCGCAGGAGCGGGCCCGCGTCCTCGCCCCGGAGTTGAAGATTCCGGAGGACGTCACCAGCCGCGCCCTGGCCCGCAGCGCCAAGCCGCTCGCCCCGGTCAGCCCGGCCATCGGCGACGAACTCCAGGCGATCACCGACAGCTTCATCGCGCTGGACCTCATCCCGGGACCGGTCGACATCAGGAGCCGGGTGGACGATCGGTTCAGCGCGGTGTTCCAGTGAGTCGTACCCCTCTGCTCGACACGCCGCCGGAGGTGGCGGCCGAAGCGACGCCGCAAGCGGGCCCACGGCGGACCCGGCGGTGGCGGCGGATCGTCAGTCCGGTCGCGCTGGTGCTGGGCTGGGAGCTGGCGGCCCGGACCGGCGTGCTGGCGCCGGAGAAGCTGCCCGCGCCCAGCGACGTCCTCGCGACCGGCTGGCGGCTGTCCCGCGACGGCACGCTCGCCGTGCACCTGGTGGACTCGCTCACCCGGGCCGGCGCGGGGCTGCTCATCGGGGGCGTGCTGGCGCTCGTGCTGGGCACGGTGGCCGGGCTGTTGCGCCTCGGCGACGACCTGGTCGACCCTCCGGTGCAGATGGCCCGCATGTTGCCGCACCTGGGCCTGGTGCCCCTGCTGATCATCTGGGTCGGCATCGGTGAGTCGCTGAAGATCAGCCTGGTGGCGCTCGGCGCGTTCTTCCCGGTCTACTTCAACACGTACGCCGGCATTCGGGACATCGACGAGCGGCTGGTGGAGGCCGCCCGGGCCTGCGGGCTCGGGCCGGCCGCCCGGCTGCGTCACGTGGTGCTGCCCGGGGCGCTGCCGTCGCTCTTTCTCGGCCTGCGCCTCGCGATCGGCGCGGCCTGGCTCAGCCTCGTGGTCGGCGAACAGGTCAACGCCCAGACCGGCATCGGCTTCCTGATGATGGAGGCCCGCGAGTTCAGCCAGACCGACGTGGTGGTCCTCGGCCTGCTCGTCTACGCGCTGCTCGGGCTGATATCCGACCTTGCCCTACGCGTGGCGGAGAGGAGGATGTTGACATGGCGACGCGGACTGCGAGCCACCTGATCGGCGCGACCCCGGTGCTGACCGCGACTGCGATCCGCCGGTCCTTCGGGCCGACGGTCGTGCTGGCCGGGGTCGACCTGCGCATCGCCCGGGGTGAGGTCGTGGCCCTGCTCGGCGGCAGCGGTTCGGGCAAGAGCACCCTCCTGCGCATCCTCGCCGGCCTGGACGGTGAGGCGACCGGCGAGACCGTCGTGCACGGCACCGCCGCCGTGGTCTTCCAGGAGCACCGGCTCCTGCCCTGGAAGCGGGTGGCGGCCAACGTCGGGCTCGGCCTGACCGGCGCGGACACCGCCGGTCGGATCGAGCGGGCGTTGATCGAGGTCGGGTTGGCCGAGCGGCACCGGGCCTGGCCGGCCGAGCTGTCCGGTGGGCAGGCACAGCGGGTGGCCGTCGCCCGGGCGCTGGTCCGCGAACCGGACCTGCTGCTGCTCGACGAGCCGTTCGGCGCCCTCGACGCGCTCACCCGGCTGCGGATGCAGGTGCTGCTGCGCCGGTTACGCGCCGAACACGGCTTCGCCGCCCTGCTCGTCACCCACGACGTGGAGGAGGCGCTGCTGCTCGCCGATCGGATCCTGCTCCTCGACGACTGCCGCATCGCCGCGGACCTGCCCGTCGACCTGGCACCCACCCGCACGCCGGACGACCCGGGCTTCGGCGCGTTGCGCCGCCTCCTGCTCGACCGACTCGGCGTTCCCACCACCTGAGGCCCACCACCTGACCACCACCTGACGAAGCGGAGACGCGATGACCCGCTGGACGCCCGACCCCACCTTCTACCCGTCACCCCGCGAGGCGGCCACCGCGCCGGCCGAGAAGCTCGCCTACGTGGCGGCCTTCGACCGTACGGCCAGTCGCCCGGACGCCATCGTGGTGCTCGACACCGACCCGGACTCCCCCGACTACGGCCGGGTCGTCGGCTGGACCGACCTGCCGCACCTCGGCGACGAGCTGCACCACTTCGGCTGGAACGCGTGCAGCAGCGCGCTCTGCCCGACCGCCCCGCACCCGCACGTGGAGCGGCGCTACCTGATCGTGCCGGGCCTGCGCTCCTCGCGTATCCACGTGATCGACACCCAGCCCGACCCGCGCCAGCCGCAGGTGGTCAAGGTGATCGGCCCGGAGGAGCTGGCGAAACGGGCCGGCTACTCCCGGCCGCACACCGTGCACTGTGGTCCGGACGGCATCTACCTGTCCGCGCTCGGCGGCGCGGACGGCGAGGAGGGCCCGGGTGGCGTCGCGATCCTCGACCACACCACCTTCGAGGTACGCGGGGCGTGGGAGGCCGACCGGGGGCCGCAGTTCCTCGCGTACGACGTGTGGTGGCACCTCAACCAGGACGTGCTGGTCACCAGCGAGTGGGGCACCCCGTCGATGATCGAGGACGGCATCATCGGGGAGTTGCTGCTGGGCCGGCGCTACGGTCACGCCATCCACTTCTGGGATCTCGCGAAGCGCCGGCACGTGCAGCGCGTCGACCTGGGCGATCAGTACCAGATGCCGCTGGAGCTGCGGCCGGCGCACGATCCGACGAAGTCGTACGGGTTCGTCGGGGTGGTGATCAGCGTCGAGGACCTGTCCGCCTCGGTGTGGCTGTGGCACCGCGACGGGGACGCCTGGGCGGTCACCAAGGTGATCGACATCCCGGCCGAGCCGGCCGATCCGGCGGACCTGCCCGACCTGCTCAAGCCGTTCGGCGCGGTGCCGCCACTGGTGACCGACATCGACCTGTCCGTCGACGACCGCTTCCTCTACGTGTCGTGCTGGGGCACCGGCGAGCTGCGCCAGTACGACGTCAGCGACCCGCTGCACCCGGTGCAGACCGGCTCGGTGCACCTCGGCGGCATCGTCCGTCGTACCGCCCACCCGTCCGCCCCGGACGAGGCCCTCGCGGGCGGCCCGCAGATGGTGGAGGTGAGCCGGGACGGCCGGCGGGTCTACGTCAGCAACTCCCTCTACGGCGCGTGGGACGACCAGTTCTATCCCGACGGGGTGGGCGCGTGGCTCGCCAAGCTCGACGTGGACGTCGAAGCCGGCGGGCTCACCCCCGACGCGCGGTTCTTCCCGCACGGCGACGAGTTCCGGGGGCTGCGCGTGCACCAGACGCGCCTACAGGGTGGGGATGCGTCCTCCGACTCGTACTGCTTCCCGTGACCCTCGGGACCCTGGCCACGCTCGCCGCGCTCGGCGCGTTCCATGGTCTGAACCCGGCGATGGGCTGGCTGTTCGCGGTGGCCCGGGGCCTTCAGGAGCGCAGCCGGTCGGCGCTGCTGCGGGCCCTGCCACCGATCGCGGCGGGGCACCTGGCCTCGGTGGCGATCGTCGCCGCCCTGGTCACGGCGACCCGCTCGGTGACGGCGAGCACGGCCCTGGCGGTGGTCGGCGGGGTGCTGCTGGTCTGCTTCGGACTGTGGCGGCTGCTCTCCGAGCGGCACTTCCGCTGGGCCGGCATGCGCCTGTCGGCGGCACAGCTCGCCGGCTGGTCGTTCCTCATGTCGTCGGCGCACGGCGCGGGGCTGATGCTGCTGCCGGTGCTGGTGGCCGAGCCGGTCTCCGGGGGCCATTCGGGGCACCTGGCGGCAGCGCCGGTGGGTGCGCTGCCCGGGTTGGCCGCCGCGGGTGTGCACACCGTGGCGATGTTCGGCACCGCCCTGGTCGTGGCGGTGCTGGTCTACGAGGTGCTCGGGGTGGGGGTGCTCCGCAAGGCGTGGTTCAACGTCGACCGGCTCTGGGCCGGCGTGCTGGTGGCGGCGGGGCTGGTGACGCTGATCCGGGCGTGAACGACGCCGACACCCGGCCCCGGTGCGAAACCCTGGGGCCGGGTGCCGCAGCGCCGTTACGGCGCTGGCGTCCGATCGGCTACCGATACGGGTCAGGCGCGTGCCTTCGCAGGCTGCTTCATGAAGTCCATGATCGCCTTGTTGACCTCGTCGGCGTGCGTCCACGGGATACCGTGCGGCGCGCCCTTGAGCGTGACGAGCGTGCCGGTGGGCATCATCGGGCCGAGCCGCTGGCCGGTCACCGGGTACGGCAGCACCCGGTCCTGGTCACCCTGCACGATCAACACCGGAATGTCGATCTTCGGCAGGTCCTGGCGGAAGTCCTCCTGCCAGGAGTCCACGCTGTCGTGGGTGGCCTTGCCGGAGGCCATCGCACCGATCTGCCAGTGCGCCCGGTACGCCTCTTCGCTGACCCGCTTGCCCATGTTCTGGTCCGGGTTGAAGAACGCGTCGCAGAAGGACGTCAGGTAGGCGAACCGGTCCTTGATGATGGCGTCCTGGAAGCCCTTGAAGAGGTTCCGGTCGACACCCTCGGGGTTGTCGTCCGCCTTGGCCAACATCGGCTGCAACGGGCTCAGCACCACTGCCCGGCTGACCCGCTGGGAACCGTAGTTGCCCAGGTAGCGAATCACCTCGCCGGTGCCCATCGAGTGACCCACCAGGGTCACGTCGCTGAGGTCCAGCTCGGTCATCAACACGTCCAGGTCGGCCGCGAACGTGTTGTAGTCGTACCCGAACGCCGGCTGCGCCGAGTTTCCGTAGCCGCGCCGATCGTAGGTGATCGTCCGGTATCCGGCGTTCAGCAGCGCCCTGGTCTCCTTCTCCCAGGTCGCACCATTGAACGGGAAGCCGTGGATCAGCACCACCGGCTTACCGGACCCGTGGTCCTCGTAGTACAAGTCGATGGGCGCGGAGTTTTCCGTACCCACGGTGATGAAAGGCATGTTCGTCTCCTGCTCCGGTCTCGGGCTCTCGGACGCCCCGCGCTTTCCCGCCGGGTCAGCGGATATGCCGGCCGGCCGGCACGTCCCGTGGTAGCACCGGACCATCGACATTTATCGACGCTGTCGATACGCTCGCCGGTAGGAAAGTTTCGGCACACCGGAGGTGGGCATGCGTCGAGGAGTACCCGCAGCGCTGGCCGTCGGAGCGGCAGTTGCCGCCCTGGCCGGCACGCCGGCCCAGGCCGATCCGGTGGTGCCCCGGCACGCCATCGTGGTCTGCCAGAGCGCCAGCTTCTACGCCAACTACGACTCCGCCGGCGGCCCCACCGGCCTGAAGCGCACCCTCGCGTACGGCAACAAGATTGGTCACACCCCCGGCGCACACCCGGTCTACAACGGGTGGGCCGCCTCGTTCGACTTCGGCCCGAACGACTGGGGCTACCTGCGCGCCGAGTGCATCGGCGGGTACGACTCATGGTGAGACGACGAGTGATCGCCGCGCTGGTGGCCGTGGCCGCCACCGTGACCCTCGCCGCGCCGGCGCAGGCCGCCAACGGCACGATCGGCCAGCGCGAGACGGTGTGCGCGAGTGACCTGTTCGTCCGCACGCAGCCCGTCGGCGCCTGGATGGGCACCCTCTACCAGGGGCAGACGTTCCTGGTGGAGGGCCCCCGCAGCGGCGGCTACGTCTACGGCTTCGCCTACGGGTACATCAACCGGCGCGGCTGGGTGCAGGACGGCTGGTTCTGCTGACCGACCCGCCGGTACGGACACGACCGGATCGGAGTGTGCCGATCGGGCCAGCGCCGCCTAGCCTCAAGGCGTGAGCGCTTCCCCCCGGCTGCGGGCCGTCAGCGACCTGCACATCAGCTACGCGGAGAACCGTGCCTTCGTCGAAGAGCTGCGCCCGGAGCACCCCGGCGACTGGCTGCTCGTGGCCGGCGACGTGGCCGACCGGTTCACCGACATCGAGTGGGCGCTCGAGCTGCTGAGCAGCCGCTTCGCGAAGGTCGTCTGGGCACCGGGCAACCACGAGCTGTGGACGCCGCCCGGCGACCCCCAGCATCTGCGCGGCGAGACCCGCTACCGCGAGCTGGTGGCGATGTGCCAACGCCTGGGCGTCGTCACGCCCGAGGACCCGTACCCGGTCTGGGACGGCGAGGGCGGCCCGGCCACCATCGCCCCGCTCTTCGTGCTCTACGACTACACGTTCCGGGTGCCCCAGGCGAGCACCAAACAGGAGTCCCTCGACATCGCGTACGCGGCCGGCGTGGTCTGCACGGACGAGGCGATGCTGCACCCCGACCCGTACCCGAGCCGCGAGGCCTGGTGCGACGCTCGCGTCACCGAGACCGAGCGCCGCCTCGCCGAGCGCGACCCGGACCTGCCGACCGTGCTGGTCAACCACTACCCGCTGGTGCGCGAACCCACCGACATCCTGTGGTTCCCGGAGTTCGCCCAGTGGTGCGGCACCGTCCGCACCCGCGACTGGCACCTGCGCTTCGGCGCGTCCACGATGGTCTACGGCCACCTGCACATCCCCCGCACGACCTTCTACGACGGCGTCCGCTTCGAGGAGGTGTCGCTCGGCTACCCCCGCGAGTGGCGGCGACGCGGCCCGACACCGAACCCCGTCCGCACCATCAACCCCGCCGACGACGTGCGCCGCCGCGAGTCCGTCACCGGGTAAGCCCGACGAGCGTCGCCGGCCGCGCCACGCCGGCCGGCGCCGGCTTGGCCCGGGCAAGATCGGCGATGAGAGTACGCGCCAGAGGCCGCCCCCGAGCCTCACCCGGCGCGACGGCCAGGGCAGGCCCGGGCGCTTCCCACGCAAGCCTCAGGCTTCCGTCTCTGGCACCGGGGTGGTGTTGGCGATGAGCTTGTGCAGCACTGTCAGCGCCGCGACGTAGTCCGCGTCATCGATACCTCGATGGATCAGCGACCGAATCTCGGGAGCTGACTGCCCCATCTGGAGGCGAGCCGCCTCGCCGGCGTCGGTGAGTCGTAGGTTGCCGTCGTCATCCGCGTGGATCCATCCTCGGCTGAGGAGCACCTCGACCTCGCTCGCGAGGTCGTCCTCGGGGCGGATGTACTCGGTCATGGCGTGCTCAAGCTGGGGAATGGTCCTGGCTGCGCCGTCACGAGGCCCGAGGTCGTGCGGAGACAGGTGGCGCAGGATCCAGAACTGCGGCTGCGTGAAGCCGCGCTTGGCCTGCTCGTCGCGGGTGAACCGGACGATGGATTCGTACGCCAACCGCGTCCAGTACGCGGCCACCTGGTTGGCCTCGGCCTGCATCGGGGCACCACTGCTTACCGGGATCTGCATACGACTGATGCTGGGCGTTCAAGGAAGGTTGAAGTCAAGAGCGTGTTGCAGCATGTTGCGGACATGACCGTCAGCCCGCAGGCCCCGACATCTTTTGTGTTCACCGTCAAAGACGTTGCGCACGCGAGCCACGTCGCTCCGTCCGCGGTGCGCTTCTACGAAGAACAAGGTCTGATCCAAGCGCGCCGAACCACTGGGAACCAGCGCCGGTTCGACGAGAACGCGGCCTGTCGCATCCGGTTCGCCCGACTCGGTCAGCGGGTCGGGCTGACAGTTCGGGAGATCGCCACCATCTTCCAGGCCTTACCCGAGAAGCCGTCGGCGCAGGACTGGGCGCGGGTCTCCGACTCGCTGGTTGCTGAGGCCGAAGCCCGCGTGGCGCACCTGCGCCACGACCTCGACGCCCTCCAGACCGTCACCACCAGGTGCACTGCCGGAGTCCTACGGTGAGGAACGGGGCGGTCCTCCTGCTACCGGCAGCGGCACGCCGATCGATCAACAACAATCAAGCACACCCTTGGACAGAATGCCAGGCTCAACTGCCCTCGCCGCAGTCCCCGGCCGGCTGCCGGGTACCCGGCACCTCCCACGCTTCGAGGAGGCTCATCCCGTCACGAGACACCATGCGCATGTCCATCTCGTCGACCCTCAGTCGTTCCGGACCCCCGAGCACCCCCGGGGTCCAGAAGTTGCGTTGAAACTCCCACCACTGCACCGTGTCGGCGAACCGTAGGGCAGTCACGACGGGCGAGAAGTTCGGCTCGTAGTCCCGGTACCGATCAGCGTTGACCTGCATCCGAAGTCGGAACGTCAGAATTGAGCACGGTGGCGCGATCGCGTTCGCCGGGTACTCAACCCACTCGCTCCGAGGAGGTGACGCACCGGCCGCCACATCGCGGTAGTACGCGAGGATCGATATGCGGTTGACCGGCACCGGCGACCTGTTCTGCACCTTCACCACGGCGAATTCCTCGCCACCCAACTTCATCCGCTCATCCCAGTAGCTGACCCGCGCGGCGTATCGCTCCTCGTAGCGGCGCTGCTCCAACCGGGTCGACTCAAGTTGCGCACGCGTCACCCGCACCTGGTCCCGATACGTGTTGAGACCGATCCACAGTGCCGGTGCAGCGACGATCACAGCTAGCAGCGCGGCGACCGCCTGCACCCAGTCAGTCGGCTTGATGCGGTCGCCGCGCCCCGTCGGGTCGTCCCGTCGGCCCCCACCACTAGGAGAGACGCGCAGGCGCGTTGGGGTACGGACCGTCAAGCGGCCAGGCAGGCGACGAGGCATTGTTCACTCCCTCTGACGGCCGGGACCACCCATGGTGACTGGCCCCGGCAACCGGTCCGTCTGCCTCACTCGTCGAGAGTCCGCGTACCGGTGACCAAGTGTGAGTTCAGAGGTAATCGAAGAATCGGGTAGACCAGGTCGCGTCGTCCGTCGGACCGAACACCCAGCCATTTGGGCCGTCGTACGGCGCGGCGAGGATGTGCTCCGGGACGAGGAGGTAGCCGAGCCCGATGAGCGCCTCCTCCACCCGTGCGCGGTCGTCCGGGTGCAGGTGAGATTTGTGGCCCCACGGAGTCGAAGCTCCGTAGGTGGCGAGGCCCCCGAAGTTGCTCACGCTCACACCCAGCGACAGCGGGATCCGGGTACGTTTCGTGCGGCTGCGACTGGCCTCGGCGGGAATCTCGATGCTGCCGAAGCATGCGGAATCCTGCGGCCGCACCGCGACGCACTGGCAACCGAAGGCCTCGCTCAATCGTTCCGCGAGCCGGTCGAACCGACCCTGGGTCGCCGCGAGGTCGAATTGCCGTGGCATCTCCAGACCATCACCTGCGCCGGACTCCGCCCGCTCGTTCCATGCGGTCAGCACCGACTGCGGAACGGTGCCGTCCACCATGGCCCGCAGGATCGACTCCGGGCTGAGGCCGTGTTCCACCCGTGGGACCGGCTCGTCCAACTCCCGCAGCAGCGACCACCAGTCCGCGTCTGACATCGTCACGCGAGGCACGGTAGCCAGGGAGCGCCAGAGCCGACAAACAGTTTGGGCCGGCTTGGGCCGCGCACCTAGCATCGTGGCCAGTCGGGGCGGCGGATCGATGAGCCGCGCTTCGAAGCTTGGCGGGAGTGTGCGATTGAGCCTGGATATCGCGGTGTGGATACCCGACGACGACTCCTACGCGGGCCGGCAGGTCGTCGAAGACCCGCCGGACGCGAGCACGGCAGTGGGAGCTGAAGCCTTCCGTCATTCGCTGTGGGGTTCCGCGGCCACTCGTGAGCTGGGCGCGACATTCCTGCCGCAACTCGCCGACGTCACGGTCGAGAACCGGGGTCACCTCCAGGTCTCCCCCGGCCAGCTCGACGCCTTCGCGCAGGAGTGCGCCCTCCTGACGGAGAACGTCGAGCTGCTGTCCGCCGCGACCGGCTACGACACCGAACGCATCCTCCGCTACCTGACCAATGTGCGAGAGGCCGTGCAGCGCGCCAGGGCGGTACAGGGCGGCATCATCATCTGGTAGCCGGCGCACCGGTGGATGGCCCGCCGACGCTCATCGGTCACCGGGTAAGCCCGACCAGCGTCGCCAGTCGCGCCACGCCGGCCGCCGCCGGCTTGGCACGCGCAAGATCAGCGATGAGGGTACGCGCCAGAGGCCGCCCCCGAACCTCATCCGGCGCGACACTGTCCGCGTCGACCAACGCCCGCGCCGCCCCGCGCACGTCGCCGGAGTGCAGGTAGATCCGCGCGGCGTCGAGCAGGTAGGCGCCCCGATACTCGGCCGGCAGTCGCCGCCACACCTCCCGGCGAACGACGCTCACGTGCCGTGCCAGTGCGCCGTCGACGTCACCCCGCTGCGCCGCGAGGAGCACCCGCGCCATCTCGACGGTGACCGTCCCGAAGCTGGTGGAGTGCACGTCGTCGTACCCCCGGAGGTTCGCGGCGACGCCCGCGGCCCGGTCGATCAGCTCGGTGGCCCGGCGGTGCTCGCCGCACCCGGCGGCGGCCAGCGCGGCCTGCACGAGCAGCGTCCCACCCACCGCCCATCCACGACGGTCGCCCGGCCCTGCATGCTCGCCCTGTCCCCGGTGATCAAGAGGCTTGCGTCGACTTTGATCTCCAAAGGTGCCGTAAACCTCTTGATCACCTTCGTCGGCTGACGATGGGAGGACACGGCGTGCAGCGGTGAGGGTCGCCGACAGGGCCAGACGGTCACGGCCCGACGCACGTAGCGCCTGGGCCACCGCGATGGCCGCTGTCGCCGCGAGGACTGGATCGTCTTGGGCAGCGCCCATGGCCCGGTCGGCGGCCAGCCAGGCGAGGTCGGCCTCGCCGAGCTTGACCAGCAGCAGCGCGGTGACCCGGTACGCCGGCACCAGCACCTCCGGCGACCGCGCGCCCTGGGCGGCGTCGAGCAGGCTCGGCACCGCGCGCACCAACTGCGGGTAGTGCGCGTGCTGGTAGGTCAACCAGGCGTGCCCGACCTGCCGCCGCAGCTCGTGCGCGTGTGGTGGGGTCGGCGGGGTGTCGTAGCGGGCGAGGGCGGCCCGGATGTCGTCCACTCCGGGCGGGGTGCTCGTCGGGGTGCTGGGCGGTTGGCCGAGCAGCACCTCCGGGTCGACCCGCAGGACGCGGGACAGCTCCTGGATGACCGAGTACCGGTCCAGGGGGCGGACGCCGCGCTCGATCTTGTCCACCCAGCTCTTCGACCTACGCAGGCGATCGGCCAGCATCTGCTGCGTCATCGAGCGCCGTACCCGCCAGCCGGCCACGCGTCGGCCGATGGGGAGGTCATCGCTGCTCACGCCGCCACCGCCGGTCCGGGACCGCGCGGGTCGTGTCGTCCACGGGTACGCGTTCCGCCTCGGCCTGAGCCAGGATGCGCTGCTTGGCAGCCTCCTGCTCGGCCGCCTCAGCCTGTTCACCCTTGCTCGCCGTATCGTCGCCGCGCATAGCCACCTCCATCAGGCCATCGGCGCGGCGATCCCGTGTCTCGTCGCGTCCTATCTGGATGGCACCGTGTTGTGAATTCAGGCTCTGCGAATTCGTGATGACGACTTCACCGCGAGTCACGGACGAATGGGGACGTCCTTGCTAGGGTTAGTCGTCCCCGATGCCGTCCCCAAGCCCATTGAGCAGGAGACGCGATGCCGAACGATCGTCTTCGCAACGGGATGCTCAACAAGGGCCTGACCACATCGGCGCTGGCCGAGCGGGTCGGTGTCGACCCGAAGACCGTCGAGCGGTGGGTGACCCAGGCTCGCATCCCGTACCCGCGCTATCGCCACTCCATCGCCGAGCTACTGGACGAGCGAGAGTCGTACCTCTGGCCGGACGCGCTACCCACCCAGCGAGCTGTGCAGATCAGCCAATCGGAACTGGTCCACATCTTTCCGCGTCGCGGAGCCGTTCCTACCGACCTCTGGCAGCGACTCCTGGAGCAGGCAACTCGGCAGGTTGGTGTACTGGTCTACGGAGGACTGTTCTTGCCCGAGTTCAACCACCGGTGGATCGCGACCCTCCGCGAGAAGGCGTTGACAGGCGCGCAGGTGGAGCTACTGTTCGGCGACCCGGAGGGAGTGCACATCGCCGAACGTGGAGACGCCGAGGGCATCGGGGCAGCCATGTCCAACAAGATCCTGAACGCGTTGGCCTTCTACAAAGAGCTTCGGGATCTGGACAACGTCGGGATCTACTTCCACGACACCATCCTCTACAACTCGATCTACCGCTTCGATGACGAGATGCTGGTGAACACTCATCTTTACGGCACGCCGGCCGCGTACTCGCCGGTGCTACACCTGCGGCGCCTCGGCGGAGGGGACCTCTTCGACAGCTACGTAGCGAGCTTCAACCGAGTGCTCGGGCAGAAGCGGGCTGTGTGGCCTGAACACTGACAGGCTGAAGGCATGGCGCGGATCGAGCACTTCAACAACCCGAACGCTCCGAAGCCGAACAAGATCGTCGTAGCGGTGACTGTCTTTGTTCAGGACCGCCAGGGCCGAGTGCTGCTCATCCAGCGGACCGACAACGGCCTCTGGGCACTGCCGGGCGGTGCTCAGGACTTCGGCGAATCCATTGCCGAGACCGCCGTGCGGGAGACGCGCGAGGAGACCGGCATCGAGGTTGAGGTGACCGAGATCGTCGGAATCTACTCCGACCCCAGGCACGTGGTGGAGTACAGCGATGGCGAGGTACGGCAGCAGTTCTCGATCTGCTTCCGTGCCCACTACCTCTCCGGTGAGCCGATGACCAGCGATGAGTCCTCGTCTGTGGTGTGGGTGGCCC
This sequence comes from Micromonospora sp. CA-246542, assembly GCF_050942905.1. NCBI lineage: Bacteria > Bacillati > Actinomycetota > Actinomycetes > Micromonosporales > Micromonosporaceae > Micromonospora > Micromonospora sp. CA-246542. Next base: position 3,989,897 of record NZ_CP192040.1, read on the forward strand.
GTGGCCAACTGGACCGGCTGCCGATGCACACTTCGATGCGGCTCAGGGTCGACCACGGATTCGAGCGGCGTCCTGTCCCCTACATCGGCTGAGCTGACAGGCGACGTTGGGTCCTGTCCACGACCTCCCGAAGCATCGGCTCAGCCTTCTGCCAGAACCGCGTCACCACGTCGTCTGGCCCGTAGCGCTGTCGAATCTCCGCCAGCCGCTCGTCCACGGTGAGCTCCTGGCCGTCCGGGCCAGTCGTCATGTCCGCGTACCAGAGAGCGTCCGAGATCGCTGTCTCCTCGCGCGGGAACTCATCGGCCAGAGCCTGTCCCAGACCACGCTCGTCTGCCTCGTAGAGAGCGCACGAGTGGTGGGCGACCAGAGCAGCGACACGGTCACCAAACCCATGACGCTGGACCCAGCGTGCACCGTCGAGCGCATGGAAGCCCGTATCAACGATCCTAGGGGCGTAGCCGACATCGTGAAGCCAAGCAGCGGCGACTACCAGATCCTGATCCTCGGGGAGGGTTAGGCGCTTCAACCGACGTGCCTTCGCCGCTACAGCGCGGACGTGTCTCCACCTACGCGGCAACACGACCGCCAGTTGTCGTTCTGCTACCTCCGCCGCGTGGTAGGCCCGAGTCCGCACCTCGCGAGCCTACGTCCGTCGCTGCCCGCGGACCACACGCTGACGGCCCTGCGTGGCATCTCGAAGTGGGCTGCCCGATGCGCTCAAATTCTTCTCAGTTCGGCTGAACCATCGCAAGCGTCGGACCCGATGCACGTCAAAATGGCGATCGACCACGTAGCCGAACATCTACACAAGAACCCGCGCTGTCGCACGAGTCCTACACCTGCTAGGCACCTACTATTCAAGCCGTCTCGGCCTGGGCCGCCTCCGCCCTAGCTCGGGCCTTCTCATATGACAACGTGGACGTTATCTGACTCAGAAGCTGCCGGCCCTCCTCTTCCGGACGTAGCGCTGCCTCTAACATAAGATAGAAGAGAAGACACCCGCCCATCGGAACGGTTTCCCGCTTCTGAGACGCCTTGTACTGAGCCAAGAAAGCGACGAAGAGCGATTCGCGATCGCGCAAGGAATTTTCGATGTGCCCGATGCTCTGAAATCCAAATTCTTGCAGGAGAACGGCCAACCTAGAGGCGTACTTCCGACTTGGCTTACTCGCAATTTTAGCGTCACAGTATATTTCTGCAACGAGCCTGACGTCAAAACTACGGATAAGATCCGATTTAGATATAAAAGCGGAGATCGAATCGCGATTGACGGGAACATCGCCTGGTTCGTCACGTACGGCAACACCTACCGAGGCTTGATAGCTTTCGAGATCACCCCGGATTTGCTGAAACTCGGTGTCGGCGAGTTCCAAGAGTCCTGCGAGACGCGAGAAGCGCCGGCGAACGCTAGAGGGCAACTCTTCTTTAGATTTATAACCGAGATCGTGCTCGATCTCGGCCCATGCATGTTGCAAGATAGTTCGAATCTGGATTTCGAATTTAAAGTTCTGATACTTCTTGAAATCGCGGAGAGAGCATTGCTCACGTCGCACTCGAACAACATAATGAGCCGACAAGTAGCCGAACCGATCAGGATCCAACAAGGCGCGCTTGTCGACCGAGTTGTCCCGATCAACGTCAAACTCCTGTTCGATCAAGGAAGCTACGACGTCAACTTCGTCGGGAAAGAAAGTAATAACACGAACGCCCAAAACGTCCGTCATGTCCCCTAGCGAATAGTCGCTCTTTACCTTATTGACAATCTTTTGCTCCGCATGCGAGCGACTCTTGGTTCTCTTTTCAACCGAGTGCAGATGGAGGCCTGCATCGCCAGCCAACTCCAAGATCCATTCACGCACCTTCGGGCCTAGCGACCCGGCGAGTTCGGCCACCTGCCGCCACTCATCGTCGTCAACCACGGCACTGCCCACGTTCTCGCCCATGCCTAGATCTTTACAAGCGAGGCTAGAGCTTTCAAGATCCCGCAGCTACGTGCCCAGCACTTCCCAGGTTTCCGGCGTCCGGCGTTGCGCCTCCCGAGCGAAGCAAGATCAGCGTAGGCTAAGCGGTCAACCACCCCCAACGCTCGGAGGCATGCATGCCCCACGATCCCTGGATCGATCTCTCAACGACATCGCTCCCGCGGGAAGTGCAAGCCATCCGGCACGCCATCGCACTCGCACTGAAGGCAATGGACCCACAGCGTCCTGGTCAGACAATTGGACAAGCAAGAGCAGGGGTATACGCCTTCTACGACTTCGACGGCGAGCCGCTTTACGTCGGCCAAACCGCTGAAGGATTCGGTATGAGGATTGGCCGGCACCTTACAGGACAGCGATCGGACGCAGTTGCGAGACACGTTCTAGACCCTTTTGAGGTGCAGACAGTTTCCATGTGGTCATTGCCTGAAATTGGCGCACTACCCTTCAGGGAACGAAAGGCCGCGCTAGATCCATACGGCTTCACCGTGTACCACAAATTGCTCGCTCAAAGTTCTTTCGGTGCAATCCTAAACGAAGGCGACATTCACCCCGGGCCGCTTCAGGAACTTCCCGAACCCGTTGTAAGGATTATCGTTCCCAGTGATATATTCCCTGACCGCAGTCACCCCGATGTGAGAATCGCTCGACAGGCACGCACCCTCTCGCTGCTCGCTAATAGCATCACCGAGCGAAGGGTCTCCAGTGGCTTGCGCAGGACACTTGTGACGCAGACCGCCCGCTTGAACTCCTTGACTCAACGCAGGCTCGAAGCGCTTGAACGAGATCTTCAGGCAGTCGACGAAATGGACGTGCCTATTCCCGAAGATTCCCTTGCTGAACCTGACTACTTTTCAGAATTTGACGAATCCGACGATTCGACGGGTAATTTACCGGACTAAGCCACGAGAAACCTACCCGCCAGGTCCGGCAAACGGGTCCTGAGGTGCCGACGCAAGTTCATCCGGGTGCCGCCCTGCAAGGCATCCCTCAGTAGAGGCTCCAGCGGAGCGCTGATGCTCTATCCACCACGACAGCCCGGTCAGCGAAAGCAGTTCGATCTGCGGCCCAAATGTGGGCCTCAATCGAGATGAGCCGCGCTGGGTGCGAAGCGGCCGCCGGTCGGCGTCCGGCGGCCGCCCCACGTCCGGTCAGCTCGCGTACACCTCAAGTGCCGCCAGTTGCCCGGCCGGCCAGCCGGTGTTACCGGTAACCGTGATCCGCACATACCGAGCCTGCGCGGCGCTGAACGTCAGCGACACCGAGTTGCCCGTAGACGGATCGAACGTCCGCCCCGCCGCCCCAACCAGCGTCCCGAAGCTCGAACCGTCCGTGCTGCCGGCAACGGCGACGGTCTGCGTCCGAGCACCCCAGGCCGACGACGGCGGCAGCTTGAGCACCACCCGCCCGACCGTGCGCGCAGCGCCCAGGTCGACCTGCACCCACTGCGGGAAGGCGTTGTTGGCGCTCTCCCAGTAGCTGTTGGCGTCGCCGTCGACCACGTTGCCCGAGCCGTAGCTCTGGACGTGGCTGCTCTCGCTGGTGGTCCGGCCGCGGGCCAGGTCGGAGTTGGCGGGGGCATCGGTGGTCACGGTGACCGCGTTCGACGCGCTTGAGGTGTTGCCGCCCGCGTCACGCGCCACGACCGTAAAGGTGTACGAGGTCGACGCGCTGAGCCCACTCACGGTCGCCGTGGTGCCCGTGACCGTGGCGACGACCGTGCCGCCCTGGCGTACCTGGTAACCGGTCACCCCCTTGTCGTCGGTCGACGCCGTCCAGGCCAGGGAGACGCTGCTCGACGTCTTGGCGGTCACCGCGAGATTGCTCGGGGCGGTCGGTGGGTTGTCCGTGGTGGCGCTGGATCCGTACACCTCGACCTTGGCGAGCTGGCCCGCCGGCCAGCCGGTGTTTCCGGCGATGCTCAGCCGGACGTAGCGGGCCGTGGTGGTCGTCAGCGTGCGGCTGACGGTGTTGCCGGTCGCCGGGTCGAAGGCGAACGCCGAGGCCCCGGCGATGGTGGAGAAGGAGCTGCCGTCGACGCTGCCCTGCACGGTGATGGTCTGAGTCCGCGCGCCCCAGCCGGCGGGGAGCCGCACCACGAGGCGACTGACCTGCTGGCTGGCGCCCAGGTCGACCTGCCACCAGTGCGGGAACGCGCCGCCGCCGCTCTCCCAGTAGCTGCCGGCGTCGGAGTCCACCGCGTTCGGGGCGACGAAGGAGCCGTTCTGGCTGCTGGCCGAGGTGGACCGGCCGGCCGCAAGGTCGCCGCTGGTCGGGGGTGGGGTGCCGACCATGGGCGGGGTGGGGCGGGTCGCGGTGAGGGCGAGTTGTCCCTTGAGCATGCGGCCGCCGTCGGCGGTGATCCGCAGGTAGTAGTCGGAGGAGCAGGCGACGCCGTCCTCGTCCAGGGCGCGGATGTTCGCGCCGGCCGGCGTGGTCGCCTGCGTCTCGGAGGTCTTGGCGATCTGGTTGCCCTCGTTGTACTCGTCGAACATGGACACGTAGAGGCCCTGGGAGCCGAGCCGGACCATGTTGTAGATGTGCCGCCAGTAGAAGTCGCCGTGGCGGCGGTGCCCACCGGCCAGGTCGCCGGGCATCACGCAGGGCAGGTAGTCGATACCGCGCGCCGCGCAGTCGGCCATGTCGCCGATGTTGACGTTGTTGTAGTACGAGTCGAGGCCTTCGAGGGTGTCGGTCCGGTAGACCATCCACGGCGAGATCGCGTTGAAGGCGTGGTAGACGTCGAGGAAGCCGGCGCGGGAATCCTCCCGACCCTCCCGCCACCAGGTGGGTACGCCGCCGATGACGTAGCAGCCTTGCGCCTTGAACCAGTTGATGACCTCCAGGCAGGGCCCGGGGGTGAAGGGGCGGCTGGATTCGCTGAAGCCGAAACCCCAGATGCAGACGACGGGCTTGCCGTTCTGGCGGGCGTACGCGCTGGACGCGGTGTGCGTCGACATCTTGTTCAGCCAGTCGGTCTTGATGTCCGACTGCATCGTGAGCCAGTCGGTGACGTCGTACATGATGTAGAACTTGCGGTTGTAGCGCTCGGCCGCCGCGCGGACCTTGAGCGTCATGGCGTCGCGGGTCGGCCCCTCGTCGCCCGTCGGGTTGAAGCGTTGCAGGGCGGCGGTGTCGCAGCCGTACTCCTGCATCCAGCGGAAGTGGGTGTCCACGGTCTGCTGGTCGTAGGAGGAGAAGAGGGTGGCCGGCGATCCGTTGCCGAGGTTCGGGTACGCGGTGGGGTAGCTGCGCGTGTACTCGCGCATGTCCGGCCAGGACACGATCGTGGTGTTGCTGGGCGACGGCGGCTGGAAGCGGTCACGGCTCCAGTGCCACCAGCCGCCGATCGGCGCGGAGTCGCCGGGGGCGCTGAACCAGCCCTGGTAGCCGACGGTGACCTTGCCGACCACGTCGCCGGGAGGACTGGCGGCCTGGGCGGGGCTGGCGAGGAGCTTCGTGGTGGAGGCGGCGGCGAGGGCGGAACCCGCCAACACGGACGTGACGAACCTGCGGCGGGTTACCGCCATGACGACCACTCCTTCGGGACGGAAGGCATTGACGGCCATCGTGGCAGCATCGAATGCCACCCCGCAAGAGTACGACTGATCAATGAAATTTTGAGTCAGACCGGCGGAAGGGTCGGAGGTCGCGCGACGGCGCGGCCACCCGGAGCCGGGTTCAGGGCTGCCTCGGCTGCGGTCGGAGCCCGTCCAGGATCACCGCGAGATAGGCCTCGGAGAGACTTCGCGAGGCGGACGCCGACCGCGCGATCGCGTAGGTCAACTCGTTGATCAGCACGGCGACGACAGCCACGTCGAGGTCCGTACGGATCACCCCCTCGTCGCGGGCCCTGGTGATCAGATCGAGTCCGACCCTGTCGAGGGCCGCCCGCTGCGCGGCGGTTGCGGGCAACTCCATCACCCCGAGCCGCTCGCCCATGACCCAGTGAGCGGACTGGAACGCCATCGCCTCGACCAGGAACCCACGAAGAGCCTGCTCGGCGTCCGGCTCGGACAGCGCGGCCCGACCTCGTCGGATGAGCGGTTCGAGCAGGTCGGCCACGGCGGCGTCGACGAGCGCCTCCTTGCTGCCGAAGGTACGGACGACGGTGGCGGCACCGACGCCCGCCCGCTGCGAGATCACGGCGACGGTGATGGCCGCGCCGCCCTCGGCGAGGAGCGCCTTGGTCGCCTCCAGCACGAGGTGGCGGTTGCGGACGGCGTCCGTCCTACGTCGAGGCACACCGCCCTCGGAAGGGGTTGACATCTGAAACGTCCATTCCATATCGTTAAGTGGAACGAGCATTTCACTTAGCCTACGAGACCCGCCCGGACGGCGCAAACCCGTCCGCGTACCCCTCGACAGCCCAGAGAGCAGGAGCCGATGAACCGGCGGATTCTCATCTCCGGAGCCAGTATCGCCGGGCCGGCCCTCGCGTTCTGGTTGGCCCGGTTCGGGTTCTCTCCCACCGTGGTCGAGCGTGCGCCCCGGCTGCGCGAGGGCGGCAACGGCGTCGACGTACGCGGGCAGGCCGTACACGTCGCCGAGCGGATGGGCATCCTGCCGCTGGTCCGCGCGGCGGCGGCGGACGTCGTCGGCCTGTCGTTCGTGGACGGGGCCAACCGGAGTGTGGCGCGCCTCGACCTGCGGGCCATCCAACGTCGAGCCGGCGACGCCGATGTCGAGATCATGCGGGGCGACCTTGCCGCGATCCTCCACGAGGCGACGAGGAACGACGTCGAGTACGTCTTCGACGACTCCATCCGGCGGATGGACCAGGACGACGACGGAGTCACGGTCACCTTCGAGCGCGGGCCGACCCGACGCTTCGACCTGGTGGTGGGCGCCGACGGCACCCACTCCACCGTGCGGCGTCTGGCCTTCGGCCCGGAGGCGCGATTCCTCACCTACCTGGGCCACCACTTCGCATTCGCCGAGGCCGACCCCGGGCTGGGCGAGAAGCGGTGGGTGACGCTCTACAACCTGCCGGGCCGGGCCGTCTCGATCTACCGCTCCGGCAACCATCCCGGCGCGAAGGTCCACTTCATGTTCCGCAGCAGGCCCCTGACGTACGACCATCGGGACGTCGAGCAGCAGAAGCGGTTGCTCACCGAGGCGTTCACGGATGTGCCGTGGCTCGTACCGGAGTTGCTGACGGGAGCACTCGCCGATCCCGACTTCTACTTCGATTCGCTGAGCCAGGTGCGGATGCCGTCGTGGTCGTCGGGGCGGGTGGTGCTCGCCGGCGACGCCGCCCACTGCGCCTCACCGGCGGCGGGTGCCGGAGCGACGCTGTCGCTCGTCGGCGCCTACCGCCTCGCCGGAGAGCTCTCGTCGGCTGCCGGGGATCATCGGGTCGCGTTTCACCGGTACGAGCAGGGCTATCGCAAGACGGTGGAGCGACATCAGTCGAACCTGTTTCTCGGCCTGCTCGCCCCGAAGAGCCGCCCCGGCATCTGGGCGCGCAACACGATGGCCCGGCTGCCGATCCTTGGTGCCCTGGCGGGGGTGGAAGGTCGCCTACAGCCCCGGACGCCGCCGCTGCCGGGCTACGGGCCGGCTGCGGGCTCCTCCCGGACCTGACAACGACCCCCGGCCCGCCGCGACGGACCGACGGGGGCCGGAAGCGCCTCGGCTCCGACCCCCGTCGGGACGCTACGAAGCCGGGTACTGCGCCAGGTAGACCGGCACGCCGACCTTCGTCATGTCGGCCGCGTCGCCGACGCCGTTGACGACGTGGTCGATCGTGCCGGCGCTCAGGTTGACGGTCATGATGTGGTGCAGCCGCACACCCGGCCGGTTCGGCACCTCGAACCCGTCTTCGGTGTGGATCGACGGGTTGTTCTGGTTGAACACGTACACCCCGCCGCCGTAGAGGTCGTGGTGGCGTACCCGGTCGCCGACCTTGTAGCCGGCGTACCCCTCGACCGGGCCGTTCATCCAGTCGGCCTGCGTCGGCGGGTCGTACGGCAGCTCGTTCTGGTAGAGGACCGTGGTGCCGTGCTCGCCGTTCCAGACAGTGTTGTAGCGCTGGAAGTGCTCGACGAAGAGGCCGGTGGCGGTCACGTGGTCGCCGTTGATGACCGCGCCGTACCGACCGGTGTTGGTGCGCCAGCGGTCGGTGTCACCGTTGACGCCCTCGGTGAAGCCCTCGACGCCGTGGTCGCCGCGCCACACCCAGGTGTGGTCGATCAGGACGTTGTCGCTGTTGACCTCCAGGGCGGTGTTCGTCCGACCGATGTGCGGGCCGCCGACCCGGAAGTACACGTCGGACAGCGTGGTGGGGTTGGCCGCGCTGCTGGCGTCGTGCCCGTGCTGCCGGCCCACCCGCAGCAGCACCGGCGACTCGACCGTACCGGCGTCGATCGTGACGCCCGCGACGATGACACCGGGCACTCCGGCGACGTCCAGCGGGACGGCGCCGTTCACGGCCGTGAGGGTGGCGTGGCCGATGCCGAGCACCACCGTGTTGGCCCGCCGGATCTCGATGCTACGGGCGATGTCGTAGACGCCGGGGGTGAGCAGCAGGTGCTTGCCGCGCGCGAGCTGCGCGTTGATCACGCGCACCGGGTCGGACGGCTTCGCGATGAAGAAGTCGTCGATGCCGATGGTCCGTCCGGGGGTCATGCCGTTCGCCCACGAGACGCCCCGGCTGTCGCGCTGCGCGGCCGGCACCCGCACGTTGTAGTGGCCCTTGGCGTCCACGAACAGGTACGGCTTCTCCCGGCTCACCGGGGTCGTGTCGAGGGTGGTGTACGGCGGGTCGGGGAACGTGGCGTCGTCCGGAGCGCCCTCGACGCCCGCGAACACCTGGTTCCACACCGCGTTGGACCACCCGGCGACCTCGCTGTTGCGGGTGAGCCACTGCTGCTGGGAGCCGTTGGTGGTGGCGGGCAGCCGGGAGTCGGCGATGAAGCCGCCGCTGGCGTACTGCGGGCCGGCCGTGCAGTAGTCCATCAGGGACAACCCGCCGCCGGTGATGTTGAGCCGGCGCATCGAGACCGCCTGGGACACCGCCCAGAAGTTCGCCGTCGAGCGGCAGCCGTCCTGGCCGGCGGCGTTGACGGTGAGCGAGAGGTTCGACAGGGTGCGCCAGAAGTTGACAAGCGCGAGGCAGTTGCCGGTGCCGCCGTCGGCGAGGCAACGGTTGTAGACCTCGATCTTGCCGTTCACGGCGACGTCGGTGGGGGACGCGCCGAGGCCGGCGACCTCGGTGTAGTAGCCGACCTTCGCCTGCAACGGCTGCTCGGCCGTGCCGTAGCTGCCCGGCTTGAAGAGGTACGCGTGCCGCTCGGTGCCCATCTCGTTGTCGACCTGGCGGGCGTGCGCGGCGTCGAGGGTCTGCTGGATCTCCCCGACCGACATGGACGGGTCGAAGATGGTCACGTTCGGCCCGAAATCGGGTGCGCTGTGCGTCGGGCGGTCGGCGCTGGCCGCGGTGCCGCTCACGGTGACGGCGGCGGCCACCAGCAGGGCAAGGGTGAAGGTACGTCGGGACGGGCTCGTCATGTGGTTCGTCCTATCGACTGGGCGGACCATGGGCGCACTCAACGGTGAGAGCGCTCTCTGACCCGTTTCTACCCGCTCGACGCCCCGTACGCCATCGCCCCCGTCCCCTCCCCCCACCACCCGCCCCCGCGATCTTGCACTTTGTGCTGACGATTCGTGCCCTTGGATGGGTTATGTCGCCGCAGAAAGTGCAAGATCGCGCAAAGGGGCGCGGGGTCAGCCCAGGGTCAGGGGGCGTAGGCCCAGGTGGTCGAGGGCATCGCGGTCGTTGGCGGTGGTAGGCGCGCGGCCGGTTGCCTTGCGGAGGAGGGTGGTCGGGTCTCCGGTGGCGTCGACCGCGACCCGCCACTGCGGGCCGAAGAGCAGGCGCAGCAGGTGTTCGGTGGCGGCCGGGGTGAGCCACGGCTCGCGGGGCACCGCGTCGGCGACGTCGAGCCCGTGCAGGACCACCTCGACCAGGCGGGTCGTCAGGAAGTCCGACAACAGCATGGCGTCGCCGTGTCGGGTCCGGACCACCCGGCCGGCAGGCTCGCCGCGGCACACCTCGACGACGGTCCGCCCGGTGTCCGCGAGATCCCGCACGAGTGTCGCCGCGTCCGGGTCGGCCGCGCGACGCTGCGCCGTGCGTACCCGCTCGTCGTTCGTGTCGTCGCTGAACCGCCCGTCCGCGCGGTAGTACTCCGCCGCCGTGGTCCCGGCCCGCCCGGGAGCGGGCGCCGCCACCATGTCCGGCACCCGCGAGAGTACGACGATCACGTGCCCCACCACGTCACGTACCCGCCACGGGTCGCAGCGCGTCGGCCGCTCCCACCCCGCCCCCGACACCTGAGCCAGCGCACCGACAAACGCGTCGATCTCTGAACCCAGCATGGACAGAACAGCCCCACCATCGTCGACCTTCACGGCCCCATCCTGCCCCACCCACCCACCTCCCCGCGATCTTGCACTTTGTGTCGACGTTCTGCGGCATTTACGCCCTATGCCGCGACAGAAAGTGCAAGATCGCGGGGAGGAACGGGGGCGGGGGTGGGGTCGTCGAGGAACTCGTCGATCATGGGGACCAGCCAGTCGGCGCGGTGCGGGATCGTGGTGTGGGTGGTGCCGGGCAGGATGGCCAGGCGACAGGCGGGTAGGCCGGTCAGGTCGCCAGGCACCGCGCCGCCGAGCAGCCGGAACATCCGTACCGCGTGTTCGGGCTGGACGATGTCCGCGTCGGCCAGCACGAGCATGGTCGGTACGGCCAGGGCCGCGATCTGCTCGGGCGTCCAGCGGGGCAGGTTCGCGTCCAGCACCTTCATCTTGGTGACCAGGTTGGCCCAGCCGGCCGGGTCCGGTGCGGTCCGCAGGTACTCGTCGTGGAACTCCGACCCGTGCAGGTGCTCCGGTCGCAGGTCCTGGATGCCGTCGAGCAGCCCGGGGTGCAGGCCCGCGTCGTCGAAGCTCACCGAGGCGAGCACCAGCCGCCTCACCCGGTCGGCGTGGTCGGTGCCCAGGCGCAGCGCCACCGCCGCGCCCATGCTCCACCCGTACACGTCGGCCTGGTCGACGCCGAGGCGGTCGAGCAGCTCGACCACGTCGGCGGCGAAGTGCTCGACGGTCAGTGGACGGTCGACGTCCGGGGTGTGGCCGTGCGCCTGCAACTCCACGGCGATCACCCGCCGGGACCGGGCGAGCAGCGGCAGGATCGTGCCGAACGAGGTGCCGATGCCGGAGAGCGCGCCGTGGATGAGCAGCAGCGGCCGGCCCTCGCCGGCGCCGTGGGTCTCGTGGTAGATGTCCATGCCCACACGGTGCGCCGGCCCGCTTACGGTCCGCTTCAGGTCGGCTTACCGGCGTTCGGAACTGTGCCGAACCGTCCGGTCCGACCGAGAACGTCGATACAGACCATAGGATGACCGCCGTGCAGTTCGGGGTGCTCGGGCCGCTCGCCGTCACCACGGACGCCGGCGAGCCGGTGGTGGTGCCCGGCGCCAAGGTCCGCGTCCTCCTGGCCGACCTGCTCACCAACCGCAACCAGGTCGTCTCCGCCGACCGGCTCATCGACGACCTGTGGGGTGACGACTCCCCCGCCAACCCCACCGGGGCGCTCCAGGTGCGGGTGTCGCAGCTGCGCAAGGCGCTCAACGACGCCGAGCCGGGTGCCCGCGACCTCGTCGAGTCCCGCGCTCCCGGCTACCTGTTGCGGGCCGGGACGGTCGACGCCGACCGGTTCGCCGAGCTGGCCCGGCACACCGACGTCGGCCCGCTGACCGAGGCGTTGGCGCTGTGGCGGGGCGAGGCGTACGCCGACGTGGCCGACGCCGAGTTCGTCCGCGCCGAGGCGACCCGCCTCGCCGAGCAGCGTCTCGCCGTGCACGAGCGGCTGGCCGAGGCGCGGGTGGCCCGGGGCGAGCACGACCTGGCCGCCGCCGACCTGGCCGAGCTGGTGGCCCGCAATCCCCTGCACGAAGGGCTGCGGGCGGTGCAGCTCCGCGCGCTGTACGCGGCCGGTCGCCAGTCCGAGGCGCTGGACAGCTACGCCGACCTGCGGGACCGGCTCGCCGACGAGCTGGGCCTCGACCCGAGCCCCGAACTGGTCGCCCTGCACCGCCGCATCCTCGAACAGGACGCCGGTCTGAGCGCGCCGCCGAAGGCCGCGATCATCCGCAACAGCCTGCCGGCGCAGCTCGACGAGCTGGTCGGCCGGGCCGAGGCGTTGACCGAGCTGCGAGCCCTGCTGCCCGGGCAGCGCCTCGTCACGCTGGTCGGGCCGGGTGGTGTCGGCAAGACCCGGCTGGCCACCGAGGCCGCCCGTACCCAGTCTCCGCCGGACGGCGTCCTGCTGGTCGAGCTGGCGCCGCTGCCGGCCGGCGACCCGGGCGTCGCCGAGCAGGTGCTCGGCGCGCTTGACGTTCGCGAGGCCGCCGGTGCCAGCCTGTCCCCCACCGACCGGCTCGTCACGGCGCTGCGCCAACGGCATCTGCTGCTGGTCCTGGACAACTGCGAACACGTCGTCGAGCCGGTCGCCGCGCTGGTCGCCCGGCTGCTGCGCGACGCGCCCGGGGTGCACGTGCTCGCCACCAGCCGGGAGCCCCTCGGTCTGACGGGCGAACTGCTCTGGGACGTACCCCCGTTGTCGTTGCCGCCGTCGGACGGTGACCCGGACGCGGTCCGGCGCTCGGCGGCGGCCCGGTTGTTCGCCGCCCGCGCCGCCGCCCAGCAGCGCGGTTTCCGCCTCGACGAGCGCACCGCGCCGGCCGTCGCCCAGCTCTGCCGTCGCCTGGACGGTCTGCCGCTGGCCCTGGAGCTGGCCGCGACCCGGGTGCGCGCCCTGGGCGTGCAGGGCGTGGTGGAACGCCTCGACGACCGATTCCGGCTGCTCAGCACCCCGCAACGCGACGTGCCACCACGCCAGCGGACACTGACCGCGGTGATCGGTTGGAGTTGGGACCTGCTCGACGAGACCGACCGGCAGGTGCTCGCCCGGCTCGCGGTGTTCCGCGACGGCTGCACGCCGGAGGCCGCCGAGCTGGTGTGCCGCACCGACCTGGACGCCCTCGCCCGGCTGGTGGACCGGTCGCTGGTGGTGTTGGACGACGCACCGGACGGGCCGCGGTACCGGCTGCTCGAATCGGTCGCCGCGTTCTGCCTGGACCGCCTCGACGACGCCGACGAGGTCCGGACGCGGCACGCCGGCTACTACACCGAACTGGCCGAGCGCGCCGACCCGGAGTTGCGCGGGCCCGAGCAGCGGCGGTGGCTGGCGCTGCTGGACGCCGAGACGGCGAACCTGCGCGCGGCGCTGGCCCACGGGGGCGGGTTGCGACTGGCGGTCGCGCTGAGCTGGTACTGGTATCTGCGCGGCCGGCCCACCGAGGCGTGTCGGGCCCTGGCCGTAACCGGCGACCCGGAGCAGGAGCGGAGAGCGGCGCCCTGGCGGGTCGGGTTCGCGCTGCTGCGGGGCGCGGCGGTCGCACCGGCCGATGTCCGGGCGGCGGTCGCCGGCGACCCGGGCGGCCGGGGCGCGTGGTTCGCGGCGAACGCGCTGATCGAGCAGAGTGACCTGGCACTGGCCATGGAGCTGATGCCGGCAGACGTCGACTCGTGGACCGAGGCGGCCGTGCTCGCCTCGCAGGCCAAGATCGCGCACGTCGCGGGTGACCAGGCGACCCTGGAGCGGACGGCGACCCGCAGCGCGGCGCTCTTCGCCGAGATCGGCGACCGGTGGGGCCGGCTCCAGGCCACCGAGTGGGTGGGCGGGCTCGCGGAGATGCGCGGCGAGCACGAACGCGCCGCCGCCCTGCACACCGAGGGGCTGCGCTGGGCGCAGGAGTTACGGCTGTGGCCGCAGGTGTGCACCGAACTTTCCTGGCTGGCCTGGTTGGCGGTGCAGACCCGGGACTATTCGCAGGCCCGGGAGCTGGCCGAACGCGCGTACCACCTGGCGGTGCAGCAGGACGCCCCGGGCGCGCTGGTCTTCGCGGAGCTGAGCCTCGGTTTGGCCGCCCGCCGCGACGGCAAGCTCGACCTGGCCGTCACCCACCTCGGCAACCTCGCCGAACGGGGGCGCGCGGAGGCGCGGACCGCGCTGTACCTGCCGCCGGTCCTGGTCGAGCTGGGGCACGCGATCGAGCAGGGTGGCGACCCGGACGCCGCGCTGGCCCTGCACGTCGAGGCGTTCGAGGCCGCCGAGGCGATGGCCGCGCCCCGGGACGCGATCTTCGCGCTGGAGGGGATGGCGTCGGCGGTACGCGTGCCGGAGGTCGCGGCCCGACTGCTCGGCGCGGCAACGGCCGCCCGGCTGGACACCCAGGCGCCGTGCGCTCCGGCCGAACGCGACGAGGTCGACCGGGTGACCGCGCGGGTCCGGGCCGCCCTCGGGCCGGACCGCTTCGACGCGCTCCTAGCCGAGGGCACGAAGCTGAGCCCGGGCGAGGCCCGGGCCCAGCTCTGAGGCGACCGTCGGGGGACGGTCAGGCGGCGCTCTTCGGCCGGTACGTCGCGACGATCACGCCGCTCTTGTGCACCCGCGTGTCGACCAGGTCGAACGACGCCGTGAAGTCGTTCAGCGGCGTCGTCACGCTGGACGCGCCCTGCAAAACGGGGTGGATCCAGAAGCGGACCTCGTCCACCAGGCCCGCGTCGACGAGCTGGGCGGTGACCGAGCCGAAGCCGTACTGGATGATGTTCCTGCCGTCCTGGGCCTTGAGCTTGCGGACCGCCTCGACCAGCTCGCCCTGGAGCACCTCCGTGTTGTTCCAGGTGGGGTCGGTGAGGGTGGTCGAGGCGACGTACTTCTTGACGTTGTTGAAGTAGGCCGCGCCGGTGGTCGGGTCGCTCTCGTCCTGCTGCGGCCAGGCGACGGACATGCCGTCGTAGGTGGCCCGGCCCATCAGCATCGCGTCGGCGGCGTCGGTCAGCTCGCCGGCGAGGCCCATGGCCTCCTCGTCGAAGTACGGCGCGGTCCACATCGGGTTCTCGATGACGCCGTCGAGGGTGATGTAGGTCGAGTTGACGAGCTTGCGCATCGGTATCTCCTGGGTGTCGGTCGTGTTCTCCGGTGACACCCAGGACACTGCCCGGCCCCGCTTACGATTCGCTTCAGGTGCCCTTGCCAGGGTCCGAAAGCGGGTCCGGAAGCGGGTCGGCGAGCGGCTCTACCAGCGGGATCGGCAGCGCCTGCGTGGCCGCCGTGCCGCCGCCGGCGGAGTGTGCCGGCGCGGGCCGGTCGTCGACGCGGCTGTGCAGGCGTCCGCGCCCGGCCGGCCCGGGGCGTCGGGTGACCTCGACGGTCACCATCGCCACCGGTGGTGGTGGGGCGGTGAACCGGCCGACGCCCCAGCGCACCCAGATGGGGATCCGCCCGGCGTCCGCCTCCGCGGTCAGCTTCTGGACCGTACGGGCCCGGTCGGTGTGGTCGACCTCCACCACCACCGGCGGCCCGTCCGGGCGGGCGCACGCCACGTCGAGGACCGAGTGCCGCTGCTGCATCGGCGGCGGCAACGGCAGCACGCTGGGCGCCCGCCGATAGACCCGCCAGCCCTGCGCCAGGGCCCACCGCGCCACCGCGTCGATCACCAGCGCCGTGACCTCGTCCGTGTCCAGGTCGACGAAGGTCAGCTCGGCGAGGGACCGGCCCAGGTCGGCGGCCAGCCGCGCACCATGCGCCGTGACGTCCACCGGCGCAGGATAACGCCTCAGCCGAGGGTGATCACCGTCGTGGCGAGGTGCCGGGTCAGCCAGGAGGTGGTGGCCGTACGCGCCGCCTCGGCGTTGTCGCGGGCCAGGAAGTCGTGCCCCTCACCGGCGAGCACGAGGTGCCCGTGCGGCACGTCCCGGGCGGCGAGCGCCTGCGCCACCTGCGCCGACTCCCCGGCCGGCACGTTGGTGTCGTTCGCGCCGTGGATGAGCATCACCGGCACGTCGAGCTGGTCGATACGGGTCATCGGCGACAGGTCGCGCAGCAGCTCCGCGTCGCGTACCGGGTCGCCGTACTTGCTGACGGCGGCGGCGGCGATCCACGGCTCGGTGCCGCCGTAGAAGGTGCGGAAGTCGGAGATGCCGCACTCGGCCACGCCGGCGGCGAACAGGCCGGGGAAGTTCACCAGCACCGCGAGCACCAGGTAGCCGCCGTAGGAGCGGCCCAGGCAGCCCAGGTGGCCCGGGATCGCGACGCCGCTGTCGACGAGGTGCTCGGCGCACGCCGCCACGTCGGCGATCGCGCCGTACCGGCCGGCGAGGTTGTCGGCGGTGACGAAGGAGCGGCCGAAGCCGGACGAACCGCGCACGTTCGGCGCGAACACGGCGATGCCCTGCGCCACGAGGGCCTGGAACAGCGGGTTGTAGCCGGGGCGTTCCTGCGCCTCCGGGCCGCCGTGCAGGCTGATCGCCGTCGGCCAGGGGCCCGGGCCGGCCGGGCGGTAGAGCCAACCGGACAGCGGCAACCCGTCGTGGGCACGCAGGTCGACCAGCTGCGGCGCGACACCCGGGCCACCCGTACGCGCGGCGTCGGTGTCCGGCCGCAGCGGGCGCGGATCGCCGGTCGCCAGGTCGACCAGCCACACCTCCCGGGGCTGCATCGGCCCCTGCGCGGTGAGGCAGAGCAGGTCACCGCCGTCGGCGAAGACGGCGTCCCCGAGCACCTCGCCGGGGGCCGTCACCGCCCGCTGGACGCCGCTGGTCAGGTCGAACAGGCTCAGCTCGCTGCGCCCGCCGTAGGTGTTCCACAGCAGCGCGGCCCGCTCCCGCCGGGTGTCGAGCGCGACGTGCTCCAGCTCCGCGTCCGGCCGCGCCGCGACGCGCGTCGGGGCCGACGTCGGTCGCGCGAGGTCGACGCGCACCAGCGCCGCCAGCTCCGAGAACGCGTCGGTACGCGCCAGCACGCTCGTCCCGTCGGGGCCGAACCAGCCCTGGTCGGTGCTGCCCCGGCCGGTGTCCGGCAGCAGGCGTACCCGGTCGCCGGTGGTCACGTCGAGCAGTTCCAGCCAGCGGGCGTTACGGGGGCCACGCCGCAGCAGGGCGGACCCGCCGTCGTCGGTGACGTCCAGCAGGGTGAGCAGATCGTCCTCGGCGAGCACCCGCCGGTGCCCGGTCTCGGCGTCGATGAGTACGGCGGCGCTCCGCTCGGCGCTCTCGGTGACCGCCATCAGCGCGCCGCCGGGCAGCCACCGGGACAGGCTCGCGCTGCGGCGGCCGAAGCCGGCGACCTGGCGGAGTCCCGTACCGTCCGGGCGCAGCACCCACAGCTCGGTGCGGGGCGCGCCGCCGGGCGCGACGACGCAGGCCAGCCACTGCCCGTCCGAGGACCAGCTCACCGAGAGGACCGGCTCGTCCCCGCCGGGCAGCGCGACGGCCTCGACGGCGTCCACGTCCCGGAGCCAGACGGCCGGGGCGCCCGCCCGGTCGGACACGTACGCCACCCGCCGGCCGTCCGGCGACGGCGCGGGCGCGAAGTCCTCGCCGGGGGGCGGGGTCACCGCCGGCCGGTGCCGCGCGGGGCGGGTCCGGCGCGGTACCTCGGTCCGTACGCTCATCTATACCCCGATCCGCTGCAACCAGAGCTCGAGCAGCCCGAGCTGCCAGAGCGCGTTGGAACCCAACGTGGTCCGCTGGGCGTTCGGCGTGTCCAGCAACTCCTCCAGGTAGTCCTTGCGGAACAGGCCACGCTCGCGCGCCGGGCGCGCGGTCAGCGCGTCCCGGACGTCGTCCAGCAGCGGGCCGGAGAGGTGCCGGATCGCCGGCACCGGGAAGTAGCCCTTGGGCCGGTCGATCACCTCGTCGGGGACGATGCCCCGGCTCGCGGCCTTCAGCACGCCCTTGCCGCCCAGGGCCAGCTTGAGCGCCGGTGGGCAGGCGGCGGCCAGCTCGACGACCTCGTGGTCGAGGAACGGCACCCGGGCCTCCAGCCCCCACGCCATCGTCATGTTGTCGACCCGCTTGACCGGGTCGTCGACGAGCATCACCAGGCTGTCCTGGCGCAGCGCCGCGTCGAGCGCGGTGTCCGCGCCCGGCGCGCCGAAGTGGGCGGTGACGAACTCCAGGCTCGCGTCGTGGTCGAGCATCCACTCGGGCGCCAGGTGGTTGGCCAGCGCGTCGTGGCGACGATCGAAGAACACCCGGGCGTACGCCTCGACGGCGTCCTCGCGGGCGACGTTGGCCATCGGCGGGTACCAGTCGTAGCCGGCGAAGATCTCGTCCGCGCCCTGGCCCGACTGGACGACGGTGATCCGCTTCGAGACCTCCTCGGAGAGCAGGTGGAACGCCACGCAGTCGTGGCTGACCATCGGCTCGCTCATCGCCGCGATGGCGTCGTGCACGGCCGGCACGAAGCGGGCGGCGTCGATGCGGATCTGCTGGTGGTCGGTGTCGAAGTGGCGGGCGATCAGGTCGGAGTAGTGGAACTCGTCGCCGGTCTCCCCCGCCGCCGCCTCGAACCCGATGCTGAAGGTGGCCAGCCCGGTCTGGCCCTGTTCGGCGAGCAGGGCCACGATCAGGCTGGAGTCGAGGCCCCCGGAGAGCAGCACCCCGACCGGCACGTCGGCGACCATCCGCCGTCGTACGGCGGTCCGCAGCGCCGCCATGATCCGTTCCTGCCACTCCTCGGCGGACATGGCCGGCGCGGCGGCGCGGTTGAACTCGGGCCGCCAGTAGACGGTGTCGGTGCTGCGGCCGTCGGCGGTGATCACCCGCACGGTGGCGGGCGGGAGTTTGCGGACGCCGGCCAGGATGGTGCGCGGCGGCGGCACCACCGAGTGGAAGCTCATGTAGTGGTGCAGCGCCACCGGGTCCAGGTCGGTGTCCACGTCACCGGCGGCGAGCAGCGCCGGCAGCGTCGACGCGAAGCGGATGCGGCCCGGCGTCTCGGCCAGGTAGAGGGGTTTGATGCCGAGCCGGTCGCGGGCCAGCACGAGGGTGTGCGTGGCCAGCTCGACCAGGGCGAACGCGAACATCCCGAACAGCCGCTCGACGCACGCCGTCCCCCACCGGTGGTACGCCTTGAGGATCACCTCGGTGTCCGACGTGGACCGGAAGGAGTAGCCGGCGGCGGTCAGCTCGTCGCGCAGCTCCCGGTAGTTGTAGATGCAGCCGTTGAAGACCAGGGCGAGGCCCAGCTCAGCATCGACCATCGGCTGGGCGCCGGTGTCGGACAGGTCGATGATGCGCAGCCGGCGGTGCACCAGCGCCGCCGGGCCGTGCTGCCACCGCCCCTCACCGTCCGGGCCGCGGGAGGACAGGACGGGGAGCATCCGCTCCAGGGCCGCCAGGTCCGGTGACGCCCCGTCGAGGCGGAACTCGCCTCCGATACCGCACATGGCACACACCTCTCATCGGCTCGGTCCGCTCGGGCCGCTGACCGGTCCAGGCTTGGTGGACCCGGTTGCGTCCCGATGACATCCGCATCAAGCGTGGGTTACACCGAGGGCTCTCCGGCTCCGCCGAGCAGCCAGGTGTCCTTCGACCCACCTCCCCGCGACGAGTTGACGATCATGCTGCCGGCCGGCGCGACCCGGGTCAGGGCCACCGGCGCCACCTCCGCAGTCTCGCCGAGGAACACGAAGGCCCGCAGGTCAACGTGGCGAGGCGCGAGAGCCGTACCGTCGAAGACCGGGTGGGTGGTGAGCGTGACCATCTCCTGGGCGATCCACCGGTGTGGGGCGGCGAGGATCTGCTCCCGGACGGCGTCCAGCTCCTCCGACTCGGCGCGCGGGCCGATCACCACGCGGTCGCCGCCGTACCCGTCGACCGGCTTGAGCACCAGCTCGCCGAGCCGGCCCAGCACCTCGGCGCGCTGCTCGGGCACCCCGCACAGGTACGTCGGCACGTCGCCGAGCAGCGCCTTCTCCCCGAGGTAGTACTCGATCAGTCGGGGCACGTACGCGTACAGCGCCTTGTCGTCCCCGACGCCGTTGCCGAGCGCGTTGGCCAGCGTGAGCCGCCCGGCGTGCACCGCCGCGAGCAGCGGCCAGCCCAGCGGCACACCGTCCGCGCCCGGGGCGTGCAGCAGGGCCTCCTCGTCCATCCGCAGGTAGATCACGTCCACCGGGCTGCGGTGCCCCTCGGTGACCATGTGCACCCGGCCGTCCTGCACCAGCAGGTCACCGCTCTCGGTCAGCGGCACACCCATCTCGTCGGCGAGCAGCCGGTGTTCGAACCAGGCCGGGTCACCCGGACCGCTGCTGAGCACCACCACGGCGGGGTCGTCGGCGGCGGCCGGCGCGGCGGCGACCAGCGCCCGGCGCAGCATCGCCGGCGTCTCGTCGGCGGGCAGCAGGTCGTCGGGCACCGGCAGCTCAGGCAGCACCGCCCGGGTGAGCCGGCGGTTCTGCACGGCATAACCGATGCCCGAGGGCACCCGCAGGTTGTCCTCCAGCACGTACCAACCGCCGTCGGGGTCGCGCACGAGATCGGTTCCGGACACCTGGGCACGCGTGCCGTGTCGGCCCATGAGCGCGCCGGTCGGGCGCAGCCCCGGCGAGGACTCCACCACCCAGGCCGGTACGACACCGTCGGCCACCACCGCCCGGTCGGCATAGACGTCGCGCAGGAACGCGTCGAGCGCGCGGGCGCGCTGTACCAGGCCGGCACGCAGCGTCCGCCAGTCGTCGGCGGGCACCACCCGGGGCACCAGGTCCACCGGGAAGAGGCGGGTGCTGGCCTCGCCGGCCACGCTGAAGGTCACGCCCCGGGCGCGTTGCTCCTCGTCCCGGTCGTGCTCGCGGTGGCGCAGGCCGACGGCCCCGAGGGCACGCAGGGCGGTGAGCAGCGGACGGTACGCGGGTGTCGGCCCGGCCGGGCCGAAGACCTCGTCGCCGGCGTCGGCGTACGTGGACAGCGCGGGCGGGGGCGTGGCCCCGGGCAGGGGGCGCGCACCCGACCCCGGGTCTCGTCGAGCAGCAGGTCGACCACGTCGGCCAGTCGGCCCCGTCGCTCGTACGCCCGTCGCTGTCGGGCGGCCGAACTGCCCCGGTCGAGGGCGTACCGGGTCAGCTCGCGGACCTGCTCCCAGTCGCCGGTCGCCTCCAACTGGGGGCGCAGGTCGGCCACGAGGCGCCGGACCGCCTCGGCGGCCGGCACCGGCCGCGCCGAGCGGGGCAGGTCGAGCAGGTCACCTTCGAGCCCGGAGCGGGCGGCCCGCCACACGGCGGCGCGCAGCACCGGCGGCCGGACGGCGGTGCGCTCGACACCGGCGCGCAGGGCGGCCACCTCCCGCCGTACGAGCGCCCGGAACAGGCCGGTGAGCAGGACGATCGTCTCGACGTCGGCGTTGGCGTCGGTGATCCGCAGCTCGACGGTGGGCACGTGCGCCGACGGCCGGACGTCGAAGTAGATCATGGCGGGGTCGGTGATGGTCTCGGACGAGATCAGCTCGGCGACCAGGGCCTCGTGGTCGGCCGCGCTGGTCACCTCGCCCGGGTCGCCGGCCGTGGGCCAGCGCTGCCAGACCAGCGAGCGGACGCTGGCGTAGCCGCTGTCCTGGCCCATCCAGTACGGCGAGCTGGTGGAGAGGGCGAGCAGCACCGGCAGCCACGGCTGGACGCGACGGGTGACGGCCACCGCCAGGTCCCGGTCGGAGACGCCCACGTGCACCTGCGCGCCGCAGATCAACTGCTCGCGGGCGAGCAACTGGTACTCGTCGACCATCCGCCGGTACCGCGAGGTGGGGGTGACGCTCGGGTCGCCGTCGGCGCGCAGCGGCACCGTGCCGGCCGCCACGATGCCCAGTCCGGCCCGGTCCGCGACCTGGATCGCCGACTGCCGCAGCCGGGTCAGCTCCCCGCGGATCTCGTCCAGCGTGCGGCAGACGGCGGTGTTGGTCTCCACCACGCTGCGGTGCAGTTCGGCGGTGAACGACGTGGCCGGTAGCCGGTCGAGCAGTTCGCCGGCCCGGGGCACCAGCTCCCGGGTATGCAGGTCGACGACGTGGAACTCCTCCTCCACGCCGAGGGTGGCGAGGTCCGCCGGGTCGTCGTGACCCGGCGGGGCCGGAGCCGGACGGGACGCGGGTACGCCTCGTCCGTTGCCGGACCGGCCCACCGGCCCGTCGAACGTCGCCGCGTTCGTGGTGTTGTCGACCATGGTCACCCCGGTTCGCGTGTCGGTGGTCTCGACTGTCCGACGAGCGTTCCCAGGCTTGGTACCGAGGGTGTTTCCGGCACGTTAAGGTGACGCGCTGTTCCGCCTCGTGGTCACCGGCGCCTCTGATCACCTTCGGACAGCGACGAGCGGCATGCCGCCCGGTCATCGTTCTGACCGCGCGGCACACCGCTCGTCCTTCGTGCGCGCCCTCCCGGGGCGACCGGGTCAGCGCATGTTGGCCACCACGAACGGCGCGTGACCGTGCAGGTAGTTGTTCCATCCGCCGGTCACCGGCGCGCCGGGGCTGAGCAGGTTGGTGGTGTCGGTGCCGACGTCGAGCTTCCAGGCGGTCCAGGAGATGCCGTTCGCCCTCATCCAGTCGATCCAGGACTGCGCCTCCGGCAGGCAGGCCCGGCCGTCGAGGCCACCGTCGGCGTTGCTGGCGCCCCACTCGGTGACGAACAGGGCCAGGCCGGCCCGGATCGCCGCGTCGCCCTTGGCACGCAGCGACGCGCCGTGGGTGCAGGAGTAGAAGTGCAATGTGTACATGAGGTTGGTGCCGGAGAGCGGGCTGGCCGCCGCCGCGTCCACGTCCTGCGACCACGTCGGCGTTCCGAGCACCACGATGTTGTCCGGGTCGGCGGCGCGGATCGCGGAGACGACCGCCTGGTGGTACGGCTTGATGACGCCGGTCCAGCTGAACTGCAACGGCTCGTTCCACGTCTCCCAGATGACGTTGGGCAGGTGACCGTAACGGCGTGCCAGGTCACCGAAGAACGCCGCCGCCTGGGACTGGTTGTTCTGCGCTTCATGGGCGTGCCAGTCGACGATCACGTAGACCCCGGCGCTGACGGCGTTGTTGATGATGGTCTCCACCTGCGCCCGCGCCCTGCCCGGATCGCTCAGGTACGCCCCGGACGGCTCGACGCCCATCGCCGCGCGGATCACCTGGAGGTTCCAGTTGTCCCGCATCCACCGCAGCGCGGACAGGTTCTCGGCGTAGGGAGCGGTCTCCCAGTTGAGCCACATGCTGCTGACGCCGCGCAGTTGCACCCGGGCGCCGGACCTGTCGCACATCGTCGTGCCGCAGACCCGGAGCTGCCCGTACCGCTCGACGGGCGTACCGGTGGTCGGCGGCGGGGTGGTCGGTGGCGGGGTCGTCGGCGGCGGCGTGGTGGGGGGTGGGGTCGTGGGGGGTGGGGTCGTCGGGGGCGTGCCGCCGGAGCAGGACACGCTGTTGCCGTTGACGGTGCAGTTCACCGGCGTGCCCGAGCCGTCGACGAGGAAGCCGAACGACGTCGACGCGCCGGCCGCGAGGGCGCCGTTCCACGACACGTTGCTGAAGGTGTAGTGGCTGCCGGCGGTCGTCTGCTGGGCGTTCCAGGACTGGCTGATGCGCGACCCGGCCGGGAGGTCGAACTCCACCCGCCAGCCGTTGATCGGCACGGAGGTGTCGTTGGTGACCGTGACCTGGCCCTGATAGCCACTGCCCCAGCTGTTGGTCACGGAGAACGCGGCGGTCGCCGCGCTGGCCGGCGTGGCGATCGTCGCCACCGCGCCGGCGAGCAGGCCGGCGACGGCCAGCGACGTGACAAGTCTCAGTGTGCGCATGCGGAACCCGCTTCGGATCGACGGTGGTGGTCTGCGGCGGGGCGGCGCCTTCGCGGACAGTATCGATCCTTGACGATGTCCATGCAAGCCGGGCCGGACGGCTCAGCGCCGCCATCCCCAGCGACGCGAACCGGCCGCGCCCCGCGACCCACCCTGCTCCCGGGCCAGCATCTCGGCCGCGACCCGCAACTTCTGGGCCGGCTCGGCGGCGGCCGGACCCAGCGTCTCGACGAACCGGTTGCCCATCGACAGCACCATGGCCGCCCGGTCGAGGTCACCGATCAGGACCAGGCACTGGGCGTACACCCCGTAGGTGTTGGCCATCTCCCAGAACGACAGCGGACGTGCCATGTCCAGCAGACCCTGCCGCAGCTCACAGGCCCGCGACGCCGCCAGCGCCGCCTCCTGGGCGCCCTCGGTCGGCGACGGCCGGGTGAGGTGCCGGTGCAGCAGCGCGACCGCCTGGTTGTGGTAGGCCGTCCCCATCGCCTCCCGGGTCCGCGGCCCGGCGGACGGGGGCGACCCGGCGGAGGTCAGGCCCACCGTCACGGCACGCTCCAACAGGTCCCGTCGGGTGGCGGGCTGACCGGCGGCGAACGAGACCTCGGCCAGATCTACCAGCGCGGTGATCAGTTCGGCCAGGGCCTCGTCCCGGGGCGTGGCGAGCACGCTCGCAAACTCGGCCGCCACGGCGTCGTACACCCGCTCGAAGACGACGATTGCCTCACCGCCGGGCGCCATCGCGTCGGCGGCCAAGCCCCGCGCGGACATCAGCATGCTGTGCCGCCACAGTGCCCGGGCCAACTGCTGCTGATCCTCCCGCGCCGCCCGGCCCGGCTCCCGCACGGCCTCCCGGTACGCCTCGACCACCCGGGTCCAGAGCTGGTCGGCCTCCGCCCACGTCCGCTGTCGCGTCGAGCGCTCCCGCGCCAGCTCGAACAACCGTCGCCGCTCGTCCGGTCCCATGCTGCCTACCGCCCTTCGCGCCAGCCCCCAGCCCACACCGACAAAAGCAGTGAGCATTGTCGATTCTAGGTCGAGCCGATGGTCACCACCCGGGCCCACGCCGGGGGTGCGGGCGGCACCCAGTCCATCTCCTGGACCCAGGCCGGCCGGTGTCGGGGAAACAGGCCCACCACCGTCGGTGCCGCCGGGCGGGTGGACGGCCAGGGCGTCTGCCCGTCGGTCAACGCCACGACGACGTCCGGTCGGGGCCGCACCCGCTGCGCCCGGGCGAATCCGGCACGCAGGTCCGTCCCACCACCACCGATCAGCGGGATCTCCTCCGCGCGGCACAGCGGGTGCACGACCCGGGCCGCCGCGTCGCACGGCAACACGCTGACCAGGTCCCGTCGACCGCAGACGGCGCGGGAAATCGCTGCCACCTCGAGCAGCACGCTGCCCAACTCGGCGTCGCTGACCGATCCCGACGTGTCCACGATGACGCACACCGACGGCGGGCGACGGCGCAGGCTGGGCAAAACCACACCGGGTACGCCGACGGACCGCCGGGACGGCCGCCCGTAGGCGTGGTCCGACCCGACCCCGACGGCCACCGCCGCCGAGCGGACGGCCGCGCCCAGGAGGTCCCGCCACGGCTGCGGCGGGTGGAAGGCCTGCTCCGCCCAACGCCGCCAGCCCCGGGGAATTGAACCGGGGTGCCCGGTGATGCCCTCCGCCACCCGGTGCCGCACCAGGTCCCGCTCCTGCTCGCTGAGACTGTGCGCGCCCTCGGGCCCGAGGTCCCACTCCCGTGCCAGTCCGTCCGCGCCGCTGCCACAGTCCAGCCAGACCAGATCCTGGGTACGCGGTCCCAACCCGAACTGGCGCAGATAGTCCTCCATCAGCTCGCCGGGAGCGAGCCCGAGCGACGCCGGCTGGACGGCGCCCGCCGGCATCGCCAGCCCGTCACCGAACACGTCGTCGTTGATCTCGCAGTCCGCCGCGATGTTCATCCGCAGCCGCTCCCCAGGGCCGGTCAGGCCTCGGGCCCGGGCCACCCGGTCACTCCGGCCGTGGTGGTCACGCAGGAGGTGCGACACCTCGTGCACCCAGACGCCGGCAAGCTCCTCCAGCGGAGTACGGGTGACGAAGGCGGGCGAGACGTAGCAGCGCCAGTACCGATCCACGGCCATCGTCGGCACCTGCCGGGACGCCACCGACCGCAGGGCGAACAGCGCCGTGGCCAGGTAGGGGCGCACGCGGGCGGCGTGCAGTCGGGCGGCGTACAGCTTGTCGACGTCCAGCGCGGTCGAATCCGCTGCCGTCGTCGTACCTCCGCCGCTCATCGGGCGCCCTTCGCGGCGGCCGCGATACGCACCGCCACCCCGTCGACACGGCGGGAGAGCGACACCGCCCCCGAGAGGCGTTCGATGGTGGCGGGCACCTCCCAGTCCGGGCGGCGCAGGGTGGCCAGGGTGGTCGCGGGAACCACCACCAGATCGGGCGCTCCGGTCTCGACGGCTCGGGCCAGCAACGCCCACGCCGCGTCCCACCGCGAGCGTTCGGGGCGATTGCGGACCGCTGCCACCACGGCGTCCAACACGGCCTGCCGCAGATCACCGCGTTCGGGCAGTACGGCCGTAGCAGGGTCGGCCAACAACTCCTCCGGGTCGGGCAGGTCCATCCGGTCCATACTGGCCAGCAGTTCCAGACCCGGACCGTCGCCGACCGTGCCCCGCACCAGCATCGACAGCACCTCACGCGAGACGCCCGCGGCGGTCGCGAAGGCGGTCAGCCGTAGCGCCATCTCCCAACTGCGCGGCGACGGCCACGCTCCACCGCGTGCCACCTCCGTGCTGGGCAGGCGGTGCACGAGATCCGGCCGTACGGTGAGCAGGCCGCACACCGCGCGCCGGGCGAAGGCGACGGCCTCCGGGAGCAGGGTCGGGTCGAGTCGGGGCAGCGTCGCGAGCGGCCAGGTCCCGCCGAGGCCACGGACGACGACCTCGTGGTCGTGAGCCCACTGGAGGTGGACGAAGCGGTTCGCCAGCGGCGGGCTCAGCTCCCAGCCGTCGGCCGCGGTCGATCGTGGATTGGCGGCGGCGACGATGCGTACGCCGGGCGGCAGCCGCAGCGCGCCGACGCGCCGCTCCAGCACGAGGCGTAGCAGGGCGGCCTGGACGGCGGGTGGCGCGGTGGACAACTCGTCGAGGAACAGCAGGCCCCGGCCGGCCTGGACCAGGCGTACCGCCCAGTCCGGTGGGGCCATCGGGACGCCCTGGGTGGCCGGGTCGTCGCCCACGATGGGCAGTCCTGAGAAATCGGACGGTTCGTGGACGCTGGCGACGACGGTCGTCAGGGGTAGGTCCAGTGTGGTCGCGAGGTGGGAAAGGGCGGCCGTCTTGCCGATGCCGGGCTCCCCCCAGAGCAGTACGGGCAGGTCGGCGGCAACGGCCAGGGTCAGGGCCGCCAGCTGGTTGTCCGCACGGGGTTCGGTGGTGGTCGCGCCGAGCAGCGCGACCAGTTCGTCGGCGATGTCGAGCTGGGCAGATACGAGCATGTGTCATCACCTTGTGTGGGTTGGGGGCGGGCGGGAGCAGCCGCCATATTGGAAAAAGAGAGTTGTGGGTCAGCGCGCCGTGGCGTGGCGCGAACGCCGGCGTCGCTCGCCGTGGCGTCGAGGTCCCTCGGCGGTCGGGCCCCGCTCGGCCCCGATCAGGCCAGCCCGGAACAGGCCATGGGTGATCCGCCGTTGCTCGGCGGTCTCGAGTTCGTCCCGCAGCGGGCCGTCCCGCAGGAGCGCGGCGGGGCCGAGTAGCGCCTCGACGGTGTCCAGCGCCCCGGCGGTGTCACCGTGGTCCAGCCGGGCCCGCACGTCGGGCAGGCACTCCGGATGTCGGTGCGCCTCATCGATCGCCCGCAGGCAGGGCAGCGGAGTTCCGGTGAGCGCGGCCAGCAACTCCTCCCGGCGGATCTCGTCCGGGTCGTGGTCCAGTGCGGCGAGCACCCCGTCGACGAGGTCGATGCGGTGGCGGGCGCCCCGGCAGGACACCAGGCGCGGCAGCACGGGCCGGACCGCCACCGTCGCGCCGGTGGCCACCGGATGCTCCGGTACGAGCGCCGACGCGACCAGGGGTGCAGCCGGTCGGCCTGGATGAGCCCCGCGCGCAGCAGCGCCAGGTCGGGCAGCACCCAGGTCGCCGCGTCGGGCAGCACCGGCGCACCCCCACCGCCCACGGACGGATCGAGGTACGCGGTGGCCGGCGGGGCGGTGTCCCCACCGACCGCCCCCACGTCGACGTGCAGGACGATCCGACGTCGGACGCCGAGCCGCACCACGACGGGGCCGCTGGGTCGACCTTCGGCCTGAAGCAGGAGCGCCGCCTCGGCCGTCCACCGGTCGATCGCGTAGCCGGCTGTCCGCGCCTCCGTCGCGAGGACGTCGGCGACACCCTCGGGTGGGACGTCGGCGGCGCACCGTCGCGCGCCGGATCGGGTCCCCAGCTCAGCGGATCGCCGCGCGTCCCACAGGTGGCGGTGCAGGTCGAGCCGGAACCGCTGGTCGGGATGCGGATCCGAGTCGGAGGGGTCCCACAACCCGAGGCTGATCCGCTGCCCGGCGTCGGCCCAGGCGGGCGGGGTCCGGACCACCAATGCCGGGGCCGCGCCGCCGGGCCGCCCCGGGTCGTACCGGGCCAACGCCATGGCCGTGCCCGGACGCAGCAGGCCATCGGGAGCGACCCTCGGCAGATGCCATCGCAGCAGGTCGGGCGCCAGGTGTTGGAGATCGGCGCGGAGCCGTGCCGTCACCTCACGACCGTGACGATTGGCGACCGTACGCAGGTTCACGTCGACGGCGACACGCGCGGCGGCGCATGCCCCGGCCCAGTCCCCGACCTGGCGACGAGCGGTGGCACGTTCGATCATGGACGGCGGCACGGCGAACTCGCGCACGCGACGCCAGAGGGAGAGTCGAGAATCCGCATTCGCGGCCCGGGAGCGCATCAGCACTCACCGTTCGCGGATGGGTCCTCCAATCTACGACGAGAGGAAGTGATCATCGCGGCGGAGCATACCGCCCGGAACACCGAACCCGCCAGAGCAGTCGTCCGTCGGGCCGATGCCGGCCGGCGAGTGGCGGGCAACGGTCGTAGCGTGGGGGCATGCGAACCACCACGCTGGGCAGTGCGGGGCCCGAGGTCGGCGTCATCGGTCTCGGGTGCATGGGCATGAGCCACGGATACGACATCACCGGCCCTCGCGACGACGACACCTCGATCTCCGTGATCCGGCAGGCGCTGGACCTGGGCGCCACGCTGATCGACACGTCCGATGTGTACGGGCCGTACACCAACGAGGAGCTGGTCGGGCGGGCGCTGGCCGGCGGCCACCGCGAGCGGGCCGTCCTGGCGACGAAGGTCGGGCTGGTCGCGACATCCCCGACCGGCGGCACCGGCAACTCACTGAAGCTCGGCAACAATGGCCGGCCGGAGCACATCCGCGCGGCGATCGACGACAGTCT
Source organism: Micromonospora sp. CA-246542 (assembly GCF_050942905.1). Classification (NCBI taxonomy): domain Bacteria; kingdom Bacillati; phylum Actinomycetota; class Actinomycetes; order Micromonosporales; family Micromonosporaceae; genus Micromonospora; species Micromonospora sp. CA-246542. The sequence continues at coordinate 4,019,021 of NZ_CP192040.1, forward strand.
GCGCCGCCTCGGCACCGACCACGTCGACCTCTACCAACTGCACCGCGTCGACCCCGAGGTGCCCATCGAGGAGTCCTGGGGCGCGATGGCGGAGGTCGTCGCGGCTGGCAAGGCGCGACAGATCGGCCTGTCCGAGGTGACGGTGGCCCAGATCGTACGGGCCCAGGCGGTGCATCCGGTGGCGTCGGTGCAGTCCGAGCTGTCGCTGTGGACCCGGGACCCGCTGACCGAGGTGCTGCCGTACTGCGCCGCGCAGGGCATCGCCTTCCTGCCGTTCTCCCCGCTGGGTCGAGGTTTCCTCACCGGACGGTTCGCGTCGGTCGACGACCTGCCGGCCGACGACTTCCGACGTGGCCTGCCGCGCTTCCAGCAGGACGCGCTGCGCGCCAACCTCGCCATCGTCGGCCGGGTCCGGGAGATCGCCGACCGGGCCGGCGTCAGCCCCGCGCAGGTCGCCCTGGCGTGGGTCGTCGTACAGGGGGACCGGATCATTCCGATCCCCGGTACGAAGACCCCGAAGTATCTGGTGGACAACTGCGCGGCGGGCGACGTGCGGCTCGACGCCGCGGAGCTGGCCGACCTGGACGCCCTGCCCGCCCCCGAGGGCGACCGCTACTGAGCGACCGGCGGCCCGGCGTCGCGTCGCTCAGCCGGGCCGCCGTGCCGCGACGGGCGGCCCGAACCGCACCCCGACGCCGGGCGAGTAGAGCACGCTGGCCGGCGGTCCGACCGGTGCCGGCAGTCCGGCGGCGGCGACCAGTTCGTCGTCCAGGCGCAGCAGCTCCGCCCGGTACAACGGCCAGCGGGGATGCCAGTTCGGCAGGTGCAGCGTGCGCCCGTACGCCCGGGTGTGCAGGCCCCAGCGGGCGGTGAGGAAATGGTCGACCGGGGTCGGGTCGGCGATGCGCTCCCCCACCCGGACCTCCATCCGGCTCGTCGTACCCGCCGGCCCGGGCCAGCGTCGCCGGCACCGGTAGGTGAGTCGGTCACCGTCGCGGTCCAGCCGCATCGAGGACCAGAGGTACGGCAGCCCCAGCGTCGCCCGCGCGACGAGCACCGGCACCAGGCGGGAGGCGTCGAGCGACCGGAACACGACCGCCCGCCGCCCGGTGTCGTCCACCGAGTAGAGCCGGACGTTCGTCTCGGCGAAGGTGCCGAGATACGGCACGCCCGGGCCGCGGCCGAAGCCCAGCCCGACCATCCGGAAGCCGATCAGCCCGACGTAGCTGACCCCGCCGACGGTGTCCGGCCGGGTGCCGGCGGGCAGCAGGGGCGCGACAAGCTCCGGCGCGACGGCCCAGTGCAGGAAGGTGAGGTCCTCCCAGCGCTGACGCAGGAGCGCCCAGCGGAACGCCTGCCGGGGCGCGCCGTCGACCGGTTCGATGTCCACGCTCCCATCCTGGCCCAGGCGTGCGCACCGCTACACCGTGTGCCGGCCGCAGATCGGCGACCCCAGAACACGCGGGGCCGCCGGCCGCCGACGACGGCCGCACCGTCCTCGCGCCGGTCCGCCGTACGCTTGAAGAGCAGACATGTTCAGAACGGGCGGTTCGGGGAGGAACTGGGCATGACGGTGAGTGACGCCGAACTGGTGACGCTCGCGCAGGCGGGCGACGCGGGGGCGCTCGGCGTGCTGCTGACCCGCCACGAGGCGGGCATGCGGGCCGTCGCGGTGAGCCTGCTCGGCTACGGACCGGATGCCGAGGACGCCGTGCAGGACGCGATGGTGACGGCGCTGCGGCGCGTCGGCGAGATCCGCGACTCGGCTGCCGTCGGGCCGTGGCTGCGCACGGTCGTCCGCAACAACGCCCGGATGACACTGCGCGCGCCGCGTCCGACGCCGGTCGCCGATCCGGAGTGGTTCGCCCGCCCCGCCACCGAACCCACCCCGGAGGAGTCCCTGGACTCCGGCGCGCTGCGCGACTGGGTGTGGCACGCCATCGGGGAGTTGTCCGAGCCCGACCGCCTGGTCACCATGCTGCGCTACTTCAGCGATGCCTCGTCGTACGACCAGATCGCGGCCCTGTGCGGCGTGCCGGTCGGCACCGTCCGCAGCCGCCTCAGCCACGCCCGGCGGGCCCTCGCCGGCGGCCTGCGCGCGGCGGCGACCTCGACCCACGCCGACGTCCGCGCGGCCGGCGACGCGCGGTGGCGCGAGGGCGTCGACATGATCGCCACGGCGATGCGGGGCGACTTCGACCAGGTGGTCCACGACACCTGGTGGCCGGACGCTCAGATGGTCGTTCCCGGTGGTCCACGCGGTGGCCGCGAACTGGCGCTGCGTGGCATGACCAGCGACCTGAACGCCGGGGTACGACAACGGCTGCGCACCGTCGTGGCCAGCGGCGACGTGCTCATCTGGGAGACCGACCTGCTCAGCCCACCGGACAACCCGGACCACTGCCCACCGGCGGCGCTGTGGTTGCAGGTGCTTCGCGAGGGGCGGGTACGTCAGCTCACGCTGTTCCACCCCGTTCCGGCGCGGCTCTGAGAAAACCTCCCCCGCCGAGCGAACTTTCCCGACGACCCGCGCATCTGGTCGGTATCCAGCCAGTTGCCGTCGCGGCACACGCCGCACGGGTCAGGAAATCGGGAGACAGTTCATGGGTTCCACCCACCACGACGTCGGCGCGCTCGCGCCCGGCGCCCACTCGTTCACCGTCGACGGGGTGCGGCAGGTCTACCACGTCGCCGGCACCGGCCCGGTTTGTGTGGCGCACTCGGGCGGACCCGGTATCGAGTGGTCCTACCTGCGGACGCCGAGCCTCGAAGAGCACTACACGATGGTGTACGTCGAGCCGGTCGGCACCGGCGCGTCGGGACGACTCGACAGTGCCGACGACTACCGGATGGACACCTATGTCCGTTTCCTGGACGCGGTCGTCGCGCACCTCGGGGAGCCCCGGGTATACCTGCTCGGGCACTCGTACGGCGGTTTCGTCATCCAGCGCTACGCCCTGGAGCACCCGGACCGGGTGGCCGGGCTCATCCTGTACGACACCTCACCGCTCACCGGCGCCGACTTCTGGGCCGAGGCGATGACAAACCTCGCCGCCTACCCGCAGCGGCACCCGGACCGGCCGGAGGCGGCGGAGATCCCGGCCGCCCTCCACCGGGCCCTCACCGCCACCGACGACGAGACGCTGAGCGCCGGTCTGGGCGCCGCGCTACCGGTCTACTTCGCGGACTTCTGGGCTCGGCAGGCCGAGTTCGCACCGTTGCAGGCGGGTCTGCGGGCCTGGGCGGCGCCGGCCGGCGCGCAGGACCCGGTTCCCTTCGACGTACGCGACCGGCTCGGTGAGATCACCGCTCCGGCCGTGGTGATCGTCGGGGCGTACGACTTCATCTGCGGTCCGCGTTACGCCGAGGAACTGCATGCCGGCCTGAAGGACTCGCGGCTGATCCTTCTGGATCAGAGCGGTCATTTCGGTCACATCGAGCAGCCGGAGGAGTTCACCGAGGCCGTGGTGGAGTTGCTGAAGCGGTGATACCCGCCGCCTCCCGAGGCCGGTTCGTCACAGCGGGCAGGCCTCGGGGGCCGGCCGTGTTGCACGGTCATAGGCTTGGCACTTCGCTGCGCCGTGACGAAGGAGAGATGCCGTGAGCCAGACGGATTCCGTCGACGAGTGGAACGTGGCCGAGGACGACGGGGTGCTGGACGCCTCCGACACCCTGGACGACGATCGGGTCGGCGACCCCCTCGACACCGGCATCGTCGCCGCGGACCACTGGACGGCGGCGAACCGGTTCGGCACCACCCCCGCCGAGGAGCGGGCGGGCGAGTCGTTGGACCAGTACCTCGCCCAGGAGGAGCCGGACGTCGACCCGTACGCCGAGGGGGGCGACGACGAGGACGAGCTGACCCGCCGGGGGTACGAGACCGAGGCGCGCGCGGGCCGTCTCGTCGAGTACGACGAGGGCGTCCGCGAGGACGACGAGGCCGACTCGGTGGCGTGGGACGCCGGGATCGACGCGGGTGGCGCGAGCGCCGAGGAGGCCGCGGTGCACGTGGTCGACGACCCGAACGGGTCGGGCGACGGTCCGCTGCGCTGACCCCGTACACACCGCCGCGCTCGACACCGCAACGGGCGTCGAGCGCGGCGGGCGCGTCGGTCAGTGGATGACGACGGGCGTCTTCGGCAGGTCGGTCTGCTCGTCACCGAGCGGCTGCGCGGGCGTACGCCGACGCGGCAGCAGGGCGGCCGGGATGAAGGTGGCCAGCACGAGCGCGAACCCCACCCAGAACGTGTGGGCGAACGACCTCGCGGCGAAGTCGAGACCGCGCTCGATGATCGACGGGTCCACCGGCACCGGCAGCTGCTGGAGCACCTCCGGATGCTGCTGGGCGCCGATGGCCAGCCCGGCCTCGGTGACCGGCTTGCCGCTGCTCTGGTCGACCAGGCCGGGGATCGGCCGGGAGCCGTTCAGCTCGTTGGTGAGGATCACCGACATCACGGCGGCGCCGACCGAGCCGCCGATCTGCTGCAGGATGTTGACGAGCGTCGAGCCGCGCGCGACCTCCTGCGCCTGCAACGTGCGCAGCGCCGACGTCATGATCGGCATCATCGTGCCGCCCATGCCCAGGCCCATCACGAACAGCGACCCACCGAGCAGCCAGTACGACGTCTGCGGGTCGACCTGGGTGAAGCCGAAGAAGCCGGCGACGATCAGGGCGAGCGCGAACGGGACGGTACGGCCGATGGGCACCCGGTCGGCGAGCGTTCCGGCGATCGGCATGGTGATCATCGCGCCGATGCCCTGCGGAGCCATCAGCAGGCCGGCGGCCAGCGTGGACTCACCGCGCACCTGTAGGAAGTAGCTCGGGAACAGCAGGCCGGCGCCCATGAACGCGATGATGAACACGAACAGCGTGGCCGCCGCGATGGTCAGGTTGCGGTTGCGGAACAGCCGCAGGTCGAGCAGCGGGTGCCGGGGCTTGAAGGAGTAGAGCACGAAGGCCACCACCAGCGCGCCGCCGACCAGCATCGGGGCCCACACCTTGGTCGCGCTGAACGTGCCCGCCTCCGGCAGCGACGAGACGCCGTAGAGGAAGAGCGCGAGACCCGGGGAGAGCATCAGCATGCCGAGGAAGTCGAAGGACTCCGACGGCTCGGGGGCGTCCTTCGGGAGCGCCATCTGCGCGTAGATCAGGGCGATGACACCGATCGGCAGGTTGATCAGGAAGATCCAGTGCCAGCTCGCCGTGTCGATCAGCCAGCCACCGAGGATCGGGCCACCGATCGGGCCGAGGAGCATCGGGATGCCGAGGACGGCCATCAGCCGGCCGATCCGGTGCGGCCCGGCCGCCCGCGTCATGATCGTCATGCCGAGCGGCATGAGCATGCCGCCGCCGAGGCCCTGCAGGACACGGAAGCCGATCAACTGGCCGATCGAGTCGGCGGTGGCGCAGAGCCCCGACCCGATCGTGAACAGGGTGAGCGCCACCATGTAGAGCCGCTTCGTGCCGAACCGGTCGGCCGCCCACCCGCTGAGCGGGATCACCGTGGCCAGGGCCAGCGTGTAGCCCGTCATCGTCCAGGCCACCCGGGCGTAGGAGACGTCGAACTCGGTCTGGAACGTGGGCAGCGCGACGCTGACCACCGTCACGTCGAGGATCGACATGATCGCGCCAAGGACGACGACACCCGCCACCTTGAGCACCGCGGCGTCGAGCTTGTCCGATGTCGCGACGGATTGCTGTGTCACTAACTCTCCTGAGGTCGGTTGGTCCGGCGGATGGTGGGCGGTGGCGGCGATCGCCGCGCCGACCAGGCGCGGGACGGGACGTGCCGGGGCGACGACGCGCGGAGGCAGACTATCCGGGGACTGTGACGCTCTGCCGCCGGATTTCGTGACGGTCGTGTGGCGTAAACCGATCAGCTGTCCGATTGCAGCCAATCGGCGGAGTGGCCCGCAGCGTCGAGCAGCAAGCGCCTGGCGCGGAACATCCTGCGCCGGCCCGTCTGTTGCACCCACCGTGCTGGTCCACCCGCCGGCGCCCACCCCGATCGGAGTCACCGTGAACCGCGCCCACCTCGCCAGCTTCCTGCGCACCCGACGCGAGGCGCTGCGCCCCGAGGACGTGGGGTTGCCGCGCGGCCCGCGCCGACGCACCGGTGGGCTGCGGCGCGAGGAAGTCGCCGCGTTGAGCGGTATGTCCACCGACTACTACACGCGGTTGGAGCAGCAGCGCGGACCGCACCCCTCCGAGCAGATGCTCGCCGCCCTGGCCCGCGGCCTGCGCCTGTCCCTGGCCGAACGGGACCACCTGTTCCAACTCGCCGGGCACGCCGTGCCCCACCGCGCGGTCCGCGCCGACCACGTCAACCCCGGGATGATGCGCATCCTCGACCGGCTGCACGACACCCCGGCCCAGGTGGTGAACCACCTCGGCGAGACCCTCGCGCAGACCGCGCCGGCCGTCGCCCTGCTCGGCGACGAGACCCGGCACACCGGGCTGGCCCGCAGCGCGCACCACCGCTGGTTCACCGACCCAACGGCGCGGGAGCGGCATCCGGCGCAGGATCACCCGGTGCTGAGCCGACTGTTCGTGGCGCACCTGCACGCGGCGTACACCCGTGATGGCGGTGGCTCGCGAGCCGCGGCGATCGTCGACGATCTGCTGGCCGCGAGCGGGGAGTTCGCGCAGTTGTGGCGGGAGCATCCGGTGCCGGGCGGTCCCTGCCCACCGAAGCGCCTCCTGCACCCGGAGGTCGGCGCGTTGGAGTTGCACTGCCAGACGCTGGTGGACCCGGACCAGTCCCAGACCCTGCTGGTCCTCACGGCCGCGCCCGGCTCCGAGAGCGACGACAGGTTGCGCCTCCTCTCCGTCGTCGGCGGTCCGCTCGGCTGAGGGTCGACGCCGGTGGCGGCGGGCAATTGTGGCGAAGACATTGATATCGATGCCTGCGGCTGTAATGATTAACACACTTTACAGTTGTTTCCGCCGCCCCGGAAGGACCCCGCCATGGCGCGACGAACGGTCGGGCACCCGCCCCGCCGCACCAGGTTGGCCGCCGCGTTCGCCGCGGCCCTGCTCGCCGTACCGACCGGCCTGTTCGTCGGCGCCTCCCCGGCGGCCGCCGCCGCCACGGGCGCCATCACCGGGTACGGCGGCAAATGCGTCGACGTGGCCGCCGCCAACCCAGCCAACTCCACCCCGGTGCAGCTCTACGCCTGCAACGGCTCCGCCGCGCAGCAGTGGACCGTGGCCGACGACGGCACGATCAGAGCCCTGGGCAAGTGCCTCGACATCGCGGCCGCCAGCACCGCCAACGGCGCCCGGGTGCAGATCTACGACTGCAACGGCACCGGGGCGCAGCAGTGGTCGTACAGCGCGGGGCAGGTGGTCAACCCGGCCTCGGGCAAGTGCCTCGACGCCACCGGCACCAGCTCCGCCGACGGCACGCCGCTACAGATCTGGAGCTGCACCGGCGCCGCCAACCAGCTCTGGACGCTGCCCACCGGCGGCACCACCCCACCGCCGTCGAGCGGCTTCACCCACCCCGGAGTGCTGGTCAGCAGGGGTCAGCTCGACTTCGTACGGGGGCGGGTGCAGGCAGGCGCGCAGCCCTGGGCGGCGGCCTACAACCAGATGATGTCCAGCCGGTACGCCTCGCTGTCCCGCACCCCGGCGCCGCGCGCGGTTGTCGAGTGCGGCTCCTACTCCAACCCCAACAACGGCTGCACCGAAGAGCGCGAGGACGCGATCGCCGCGTACACCGACGCGCTCGCCTGGTACCTCACCGGCGACGCCCGGTACGCCCAGAAGGCGATCCAGATCATGGACGCCTGGTCGGCGACGATCACCTCCCACACCGGCAGCAACGCGCCCCTGCAGACCGGCTGGGCGGCCTCGACCTGGCCCCGGGCCGCCGAGATCATCAAGTACACGTACAGCAGCTGGCCCAACGCCAACCGGTTCGCCACCATGCTGCGCACCGTCTACCTGCCGGTGGTCCGCAACGGCTCGAACAGCAACGGCAACTGGGAACTGACCATGATGGAGGCCGCCATCGGGATCGCCGTCCACCTGGACGACCGGACGGCCTACGACGCGGCGGTGACCCGCTTCCTCAACCGCGCCCGCGCCTTCATCTACCTGCCCAGTGACGGCGCGCTCCCGTACACCGTGCCCGGCAGCGGCCTGGACACCAGCGGCGAGATCATCGGCTACTGGCAGGGCCAGTCCACCTTCGTCGCCGGCCTCGCGCAGGAGACCTGCCGGGACTTCGTCCACACCGGATACGGCATCTCCGCCATCTCACACGTCGCGGAGACCTCCCGGATCCAGGAGCGCGACCTGTACCCGCAGGTCGGTGAGCGGCTGCGGCAGGCCCTCGGCTTCCACTCGCGCTACCAACTCGGCGAGGCGGCGCCCTCCTGGCTCTGCGGCGGCACCCTCACCCGGGGCCTCGGCCCGATCACCGAGGTCGGTTTCAACGCGATGAGCAACCGGCTGGGCAACGTCATGACCAATACGCAGACCCTCACGCTGCAACAGCGTCCCGCCGGCAGCAACAACCTCTTCGTCGCCTGGGAGACGCTGACCCACGCCAGCAACCCCAACTGACCGCGCGGCGGGCCGGCGCCCACCCTGAACGCCGGCCCGCCCCCGCACCTATCCCTCGACGCCCAGCGCCGCCACCGGGCTGACCCGCGAGGCCCGCCGCGCCGGCAGCACCCCGGCCAACGCGGTCAGCGCGACGAGCGCCACGAAGAGCCCGACCAGGGGCAGCACCGGCAGCGTCAGCGGCGCGTTGAGCCCCAGCGCCCGCACCGCCAACCAGGCGTACGGGACGCCGAGCAGCAGACCGAAGGTCGCCCCGATCACCCCGTAGAGGCCGGACTCGACGGTCAGCATCGTGCGCAGCCCGGCCCGGGACAGGCCGACGGCGCGCAGCAGCCCGGACTCGCGTACCCGCTCCACGACCGACAGGGCGGTCGTCGACCCCACCCCGACCACGGCGATCAGCACGGTGAGACTGACCAGGCCGGCGGTGATCCAGACCAGCGCGGTCAGCACCGCGTCGTTGCGGTCCCGATCGTCGGCGAGCACGCTGATATACAGCCCGGGGGCGTTCCCGACCGCCTGCCGCAGCGCACGCGCCCCGGCGGTGCGGCCGTCCTCACCCGCGCGGGCGGCGTCGGCCAGCAGGCCGCTGTACGCCGTCGGCCCACCGATCCGGTCCAGGTCGGCACGGTCGGCGAGGATCCCCGCGTACAGGGGGCCACGGTCGGGCAGGACGGCCGCCACCCGCACGTCGACCGTCGAGGCGGCGCGGCCGAGGGTGACCGTGTCGCCGGCCCGCAGCCCGGTGACGCTGGCGACCCCTTGACCGAGCACGATCCGGCCGGGTCCCCGGTCGGCGAGGCTGCCCTGCGCCACGGGCAGGTCGGCGAGGGTCGGCAGAGCCGACAGGTCCAGGTCGGTCGTCGAGTACCCGGCCTCGGTGTCGCCGAGGCGCGCACCGCCCCGCGACAGCGTGACGTCGTGGACCATCCGGTACGGCACGACCCGGGTCAGCGCTGCGCTGGCCGCCCGCGCCCGCCCCAGGACGGCGACCGGCAGGGCCGTACCCTCGGCGGAGGCCACCTCGAAGTCGGCCGGCGCGGAGAGGGCCATGTCGCGATCGGCGACCACCCGCATGGACGCGCCGCCGATGACCACGCCGGAGATCAGCGTCACGCCGAGCGCCACCACCACGGATACGGCCGCGGCGCGGCGCGGCGTTCCACCGATCCCGCCGACCGCCAACCGTCCGAGGGCGCCGAGCTGGCGCAGCGGCCAGCCCACGACCGCCAGCACCGGACGCACCAGCAGCGGCCCGAGGGCCACCAGCGCGAAGAACGCCAACGCGCCCGAGGCGACCAGCAGGAGCAGGCCGAGCGTCGGGTCGTACGACTCCGCGCCCGGGGTCGGCATGCGGCGCACCGCCGCGACGCCGGCCAGCAACGCGCCGAGGGCCAGCAGCGCCCCGGACACCAGGCGGGCCGCTCCGATGCCACGCCGGCCGGCGGTGACGCTGGCCGCGCGCAACGCCTCCAGCGGCGAGACCCGAGCGGCGGAGAACGCCGGGGCGAGGACCGCCAGCACGGTGATCACGACCGCCCCGACCACCACCGCGACCGCCGCCGTCAGCGGCAGCCCCGGCGACGACACCACCGTGCCGAAGGCGCGCAGGACCGGCGGAAGCGCCTGCCCGACGGCCAGCGCGGCGGCCACCCCGACGACACCGGCGACCAACCCGGTCAGGGCACCCTCGGCGGTGAGCGCGCCCACCAACGCTCCCCGACCCGCGCCGACCGCCCGCAGCAGCGCGAGGTGCTGCATCCGCTGGGCGAAGACGATGCGGAACGTGGAGGTGACCACCAGGGCCGCGGCGGCCACCGCGATCCCGACGAACATCCCGACCAGCGCGAACAGCCTGCCGACCTGCTCGGCCGCCGCGTCGGCCTCGGCGTCGCGTACCTCGGCGCCCGAGCGGATCGGCTGCTCGGCGGGGACCACCGCAGCCAGGCGCTGGTGGACCGCCTGCGTCGCGCCCGGGGCCGCCCGCAGGTCGATGCGCTCCACGAGGCTCAGGTGACCCCACGCGGCCACGACCTCGTCCGGCGCGTAGGCGTTGGCCCCGTCGTCGACGGGGGTGTCGACCACTCCCGTGACGGTGAGCGGCGACTCGGCCGTGCGGTCGCCGCCCGTCCCGGTGGTCACCGTGCCGACCGTCAGCCCCAGCCGCTCGACGGTACGCGGGCTCACCGCGATCTCGCCGGGCTGGTCGGGATAGCTGCCCTGGACCAGGCGGACCGTGGCCAGCGGGCCCCGGCCCGGATCCGCCTGGAGGTTGACGTATCCCCCGCCGACCGAGACACCGATGGTCACCCGACCCACCGCCTCCACGACACCGGGTACGGCGCGGACGTCCCGCAACTCCGTCAGGGCGGGCGGCCGCTCGGGGTCACCGACCGCCAGGTCGGTGGCCGCCGGCGTGCCGCTGAGGGTGTCCCGGGCGGTCCGTTCGGTGATGTCCCGCGCCAGCACGGTGCCGAAGACCACGAACGACGCGACGAGGATCGCCAGGCCGGTCAGGACCAGCCGGCCCGGCCGTCGGGCCGCGGCGATCACCTGGGTACGCAGCACGGCCGCCCTCACGCCGCCACCGCCAGGGCGCGCAGCGCGTCGCTTATCGAGCCCTGGTCCGGCTCGTGGATCTCGCCGGCGATCCGACCGTCGGCGAGCAGCACCACCCGGTCGGCGTACGCGGCGGCGATCGGGTCGTGGGTGACCATGACCACCGTCTGGCCCAGGTCGCGTACCGAGTCGCGCAGGATGGCGAGCACCTCCGCGCCGGAGCGGGAGTCGAGGTTGCCGGTCGGCTCGTCGGCGAAGACGACCTCGGGCCGCGACACCAGGGCCCGGGCCAGCGCCACCCGCTGCTGCTGGCCGCCCGAGAGCTCGCTGGGCCGGTGCCCGAGCCGCTGGCCGAGACCCAGCACGTCGACGAGGTGCGCGAACAGGTCCCGGTCGGCGTCCCGGCCGGCAAGGTCCAGCGGCAGGGTGATGTTCTGCGCGGCGGTGAGCTGCGGCAGCAGGTTGAACGACTGGAACACGAAGCCGATCCGGTCGCGGCGAGCCCGGGTCAGCGTACGGTCGGACCGACCGGTCAGCTCCGTGCCGCCGAGCAGGACCCGCCCGGACGTGGGGGTGTCCAGCCCGGCCAGGCAGTGCATCAGCGTCGACTTGCCGGACCCGGACGAGCCCATGATCGCGGTGAACCCGGCCCGGCCGAAGGCGACCGAGACGTTGTCCAGGGCGCGGACGGCGGTGTCGCCGCTGCCGTACACCTTGACGAGGTCGACGGCCGCGACGGCCGCCTGCCCGGTCTGCCGTGGGGCGTGGGTTGTCATGGGTTCCTCCAGTGGTTGCGATGTGACCGCCGGAAGCCTCGCCCCCGCCGGGCGGCGGCCGCATCGGTCCCCGGTCGGGGAACGCGGCCGAGGGGTCTGTCTTTCGGCCGATCTGGGCCGGCCCTCCGCGTGGCTACGCTGGGTCACGATGAACGCGCCGATCTCCTCGACCTGGTGGGTACGCCTGGGTCAGCTCGCCGGTCTGACGGCGCTGGCCCTGCTCTGTGCCTTCGACCTGCGGTACGGCCTCGCCAGCGGGATGGGGGTGGTCGACGCGCTGCGGGCCCTGCTCCAGGTGGGGTTGGCGGCGGCGACGGCGGTGGTCTGGCTGCCCGTGCACCGACCGGAATCCCGGGCGCTGCCGATCGCGGCGCTCGCGCTCGGTGCCGTCTCACTCACCGTCACCGTGGGCTTTCTGCTGCTCGGCACGAGCGGGGCCTATCTGCTGGGTGGCACCTGGGGGCTGGCCGAGTCCGCCGGGATGATCGCGGTGGTGTTCGTGGTGACCCGCTTTGGCGCGGCCCGGTTCGCCCCCGGGGCGGCGGTGGTCGCCGCGCTCGCCGCCGCCGCGCTTCCGCTGCGCGCCGGCGCCGACCTGGTCTACGTGATCTTCGGGCTGCTCCAGGCGCTCGGCGCGGTCGGCGCCGCCGCCGCCGGGATCTACCTGCGAGTCGTCGCCAGCGGCCGGGAGCGGGCCATCGCGCTGGTACGCGCCGAGCAGCGCGCCGAGTTCGCCCGCGACCTGCACGACTTCATCGCCCATCACGTGACCGGCATCGTGGTGCAGGCGCAGGGCGCCCGGTTCGTCGCGGAACAGGACCCGCAACGGGTGATCGTCGCCCTGGAGCAGATCGAACGGGCCGGGGCCGAGACGATGGCCTCGATGCGGCGGATGGTCGGCGTGCTGCGCAATCCGGATGCCCCGCCGGACGCGCCGCTGGCCCCGCTGGCCGGTGTGGCCGATCTCGCGCCGCTGCTGGAGGGCCACAACGGCACGACCAACGCGCCGGCCCGGCTGTACGTCGACGGTCCGCTCGACGGACTGCCGGTGGAGGTCTCCACCTCGGCGTACCGGGTGGTGATGGAGGGGCTGACCAACGCTCGCCAACACGCGTCGGACGCCCGGTCGGTGGCGGTCTCCGTGCGCCGTACCCCGGACTGGCTGCTGGTCCGGGTCGCCAACGACGGCGCGGGCCCCCGCACGACGCCGGCCCGGGGGCACGGCTTCGGCCTGGTCGGCCTCACCGAGCGGGTACGCGCCCTGGACGGCACGGTCACCGCCGGACCGGGCATCTCCGGCGGCTGGGTGCTCGACGCCGCGTTTCCCCTGCGCGCGGCGGTGACCCGATGATCCGGGTGCTGATCGCCGACGACCAGGCGATGGTCCGCACCGGTTTCGGCATGATCATCGGGGCGCAGCCGGACATGGCGGTGGTCGGTGAGGCCGCCGACGGGATCGCGGCCGTCGAGATGACCCGTCGGCTCCGCCCCGACGTGGTGCTGCTGGACATCCGGATGCCCCGCCTCGACGGCCTGGAGGCGCTCCGGCTGCTCGCCGGGCCGGGCGTCGCGGACCCGGTGCGGGTGGTCGTGGTGACGACCTTCGACCTCGACGAGTACGTGCACACCGCGCTGTCCCACGGCGCGTGCGGCTTCCTGCTCAAGGACTCCGGGCCAACGCTGCTCGTCGAGGCGGTCCGCGCCGCCGTCTCCGGTGACGCGCTGATCAGCCCGTCCATCACCGTACGACTGCTGGAGCACCTCAGCTCGCCCACCGCGCCGCGCGACGACGCGGGCCTGTCCCCACGGGAACTCGACGTCGTGAAGCTCGTCGCCCGGGGCCTGACCAACGCCGAGATCGCCGGCCAACTCTTCATCGCCGTCGGCACGGTCAAGACACACCTGGCGAGCGTGCAGGCGAAGCTCCCGGCCCGCAACCGCGTCGAGATCGCCGCCTGGGCCTGGGAACGCCGCCTGGTCAGCTAGGGCCTTTTCATAAGGGCTGGCCGCCTGCGGCGGGCCCGGGCTCGACCGCCCTTATGAAAAAGGCCCTAGGGGCATCCTCGCGCCGCCCACTGCCCTAAAATCGACGGCAGTGAATCGCCGGCCCGCTGCGGACAACCGGAGGCGAGGGATTCATCGTGCACCCAATCCGAACACGGCCCCGATCACGGGCCACCACCCTGGCCGTCGCCGCGTTGGTGGCCGCAGCGGTCGTGCTGGGCCCGAGTCCGGCGTACGCCGCCGACGACACCGAGCGTCCCACCGCCCCCGGCCCGATCACGGTCACCGCCGTCGACACCACCTGGGTGGAGCTGAACTGGACCGCGTCGACCGACAACGTGGGTGTGGTCGGCTACGCGGTCTCGGCGCTGTTCGAGGACACCGGCCGGGCGTACTCGACCGACACCACCACCATCCGCCTCACCGACCTGCGCCCGTCCCGGACGTACACCCTCAGCGTCGCGGGGCTGGACGCGGCGGGCAACCGGTCGGTGTCCAACCCGACGCTGCGGTTGACCATGCCACCCGGTGACACCCAGCCGCCGAGCGCGCCGGGCCAGCCGGTCGCGTACGACGTCGCGGCGACCCTGGTGTGGCTGCGGTGGACCCCGTCGACCGACAACGTCGTGCTCGACCGGTACGAGGTGTACCGGGTCGACGCAAACGGTCAGCTGACCCTGGTCCGGGAGCTGTACCAGTTCCCGCCGAGTCCCACCATGACCCAGGTCAGCGGGTTGACGCCGAACACGACGTACACCTTCGTGGTGCGCGCCCGCGACGAGGCCGGCAATTGGTCGGCGCTGTCGCCGCCGGTCGTCGTGACCACCCTGCCGCCCCCGCCGAGCTGCGCGGTCCGCACGGTCGTCCGGCAGGGGCGGGACGGCTTCGTGGCGTACCTCGCCGTCGAGAACACCGGCACGACGGCGGTGAACGGCTGGACGATGACGTGGCGGTTCTGGGCCAGCCAGCAGGTGCGGGCCCTCTGGGGCGCGCAGGTCGTCGACCGGCCGAACAACAGCTATCTGCGGGTCCGCAACACCAGCCACAACGCGCTGATCAGGCCCGGCGGCACGGTGTCGCTGGGCGTCGTCGCCACCGGCACCCAACTGCCGGAGGAGGTCACGCTCAACGGTGGCGTCTGTGTGGTGGCAGACGAGTAACGCTCGCGTCCGGGGTCTGGTGTCGACGGCGACATCTTGCGACGCTAACGCTCGTGTATGACTACGACCTGTTGGTGCTGGGCTCCGGACCCAGCGGTCAGAAGGCCGCGATCGCCGCCGCCAAGCTCGGCCGGCGGGTTGCCATCGTGGACCGCCGCGACATGCTCGGTGGGGTGTGCATCAACACCGGCACCGTCCCGTCCAAGACGCTGCGCGAGGCCGTGCTCTACCTGACCGGCCTGAGCCAGCGCGACCTGTACGGCAGCAGCTACCGGGTCAAGGAGGAGATCACGGTCAGCGACCTGGCCGCCCGCACCCAGCACGTCATCACCCGGCAGACCGACGTCATCCGCAACCAACTCGCCCGCAACCGGGTCGCGATGATCACCGGTACCGGCCGCTTCGCGGACGCCCACTCCATCTGGGTCGACGCGGGCTCCGGGCGCGAGTCGAAGGTGACCTTCGACAAGGCCGTCATCGCGGCCGGCACCCGCCCGGCCCGGCCGGACAGCGTCGACTTCGACGAGCGCACCATCGTGGACTCCGATGGCGTCATCAACCTCCAGGCCGTACCGCGCAGCATGGTCGTGGTCGGCGCCGGCGTGATCGGCATGGAGTACGCGTCGATGTTCGCCGCCCTCGGCACCAAGGTGACGGTCGTCGAACGCCGCGAGCAGATGCTCGACTTCTGCGACGAGGAGATCGTCGAGTCGCTCAAGTACCACCTGCGGGACCTGTCGGTGGCGTTCCGCTTCGGCGAGGAGGTCGCCGCGGTGGAGAAGCACCAGACGGCGGCGCTGTGCATCCTCAAGAGCGGCAAGAAGATCGTCGCGGACACCGTCATGTACTCGGCGGGTCGGCAGGGCCAGACCGACGACCTGGCGTTGGAGGCGGCCGGGCTGACGGCGGACCGACGCGGCCGGATCGCCGTCGACGCCAACTACCGCACCTCGGTCGACCACATCTACGCGGTGGGTGACGTGATCGGCTTCCCGGCGCTGGCCTCCACCTCCATGGAGCAGGGTCGACTGGCCGCCCAGCACGCCTGCGGCGAACCGATCCGGGAGATGCACGGCCTGCAACCCATCGGCATCTACACCATCCCGGAGATCAGTTTCGTCGGCCAGACCGAGGCCGAGCTGACCGACGCGTCGACGCCGTTCGAGGTGGGCGTCGCCCGCTACCGGGAGCTGGCCCGGGGCCAGATCGTCGGCGACTCGTACGGGATGTTGAAGCTGCTCGTCTCCCCCGAGGATGGCCGCCTGCTCGGGGTGCACGTGTTCGGCACCGCCGCCACCGAGATCGTCCACATCGGTCAGGCGGTGATGGGCTGCGGCGGCACGATCGACTATCTGATTGACGCGGTGTTCAACTACCCGACCCTGGCCGAGGCGTACAAGGTAGCCGCGCTGGACGCGTCCAACAAAATCCGCAACATAACCCGAATAGACGGCTAACCCCCCACCCCACCCACCCCCCCCAGGCCTCCCCACGACCCCGGTGATCAAGAGGTTTGCGTCACGACACGCCGGGGCGGGTGACGCAAACCTCTTGATCACGAGGTAGAGCGGGGGGTGGGACCCGGGGGGGGTGGGGGTGGGGGGTGGGGTTTGGGGTTAGGTTGTTGCGCAGGTGGGGCTTAGGGTGCCGGCGGTTCCGGTGCCCTGGAAGCCGAACTCGGTGGACTGTCCGGCGGCGACCTGGCCGTTGTAGGAGACGTTCCTCCAGGTCGTCGTGCCGGTGCTACCGCTGTTGGTGGCGCTCCAGGCGTTGGTGACGGTCGCCCCGGACGGCAGGTCGATCGTCACGGTCCACCCGTTGAGGGCAGACGAGCCGGCCGTCACCCGTACGTTCGCCACGAAGCCACCGTTCCACTGGTTCACCGTCACGGAGGCGGAGCAATCACCCTGTCCCGGCGGCGGAGTGGTGGGTGGTGGAGTCGTGGGTGGTGGAGTCGTCGGCGGAGGTGTCGTCGGCGGTGGGGTCGTCGGGGTGGTGCCGCTGTTCAGCGCGGCGAGCACGGCGTCGTACGCGGGCTTCTTCTGGCCGCTGTTGTTGAACAGCAGCGGCGACTGGTAGGACCGCCACGAGTCGCTGTCCCGGATGCCCCACACGGTGATGCCGTTGCAGCGGGCCACCGCGAGGCAGTCCTCGACGACGCTGCGGTACGTGTTGGCGGGAGCGCCCTCGATGTCCAGCTCGGTGATCTGCACGTCCACGCCCAGCGCCGCGAAGCTCGACAGCGTGGTGCGGTAGTTGCTGACGTACGGGGAGTCGCTGTTGAAGTGCGACTGGAAGCCGACGCAGTCGATCGGCACGCCACGGGACTTGAAGTCGCGGACCATGTTGTAGACGCCCTGGGTCTTGGCCCAGGTCCAGTTGTCGATGTTGTAGTCGTTGTAGCAGAGCTTCGCGCCCGGGTCCGCGGCCCGCGCGGCGCGGAACGCCGCCTCGATCCAGTCGTTGCCGGTGCGCTGGAGGTTCGAGTCGCGCCGACCGCCGGAGTTGCCGTCGGCGAACGCCTCGTTCACCACGTCCCAGGAGTAGAGCTGCCCCCGGAAGTGCGTGGCCACCTGCGTCACGTGGTTCAGGATCGCCTGCCGCAGGGCGCTTCCGCTCATGCCCTGCATCCAACTCGGCTGCTGGGCGTGCCAGGCCAGGGTGTGACCGCGTACCTGCATGCCACGGCTGCGGGCGTGGTTGACGATCTGCTCGGCCGAGCCGTAGCTGAACCGATTCTGCTGCGGCTCGGTGGCGTCGATCTTCATCTCGTTCTCGGCCGTCACCATGTTGAACTCACGGTTCAGGATGGTGGTGTACGTGCTGTCCGAGAGCTTGAAACCGGCCACCGCCGTACCGAAGTAGCGGCCCTTCTCGGCGGCGGACGCGCCGAGCGTGGTCCCGGCGGCGGCGGGCGCCGTCAGGACCAGCGTCATGCCGGCGGCGAGCGCGCCCGCCCCGGCCAACGCGACGGCGGCTCTCGACGCCGCCCTCCATCTCGCGTTTCCCATTCGTGCAGCTCCTTCTACTGAAAGGGAGTCAGGCGATCGAGCAGGTGGCCCCGTTGAGGGCGAAGGCCGTGGGCTTGCCGGCGTCGCCGGTGTGGGTGGCCTGGAAGCCGATCTCGACCGACGTGTTCGGGGCGATGGTGCCGTTGTAGGAGACGTTGCGAGCCGTCACCGCGCCGCTGGTCGGCGAGTAGGCGGCGTTCCAGCCACCGGTGATGGTCTGGCCGCCGGGCAGCGTGAAGGTCAGCGCCCACCCGTTCACGGCCGTGGTACCGGTGTTGGTGATCCGCACGCTCGCGGTGAGCCCGTTGTTCCAGGCGTTGACCGTGTAGGTGACCCCGCAGGCGCCCGCGCTGGGCGGCGGCGTGGTCGTCGGCGGCGGGGTCGTCGGCGGCGGCGTGGTCGGCGGCGGCGTCGTCGGGGGCGGCGTGGTCGGCGGCGGCGTGGTCGGCGGAGGCGTCGTCGGCGGAGGAGTCGTCGGCGGAGGAGTCGTCGGCGGGGCGGTGCCGTCGAGGCCGAAGAAGCGGATCACCTGCGCGGCGTCGACGGGGATGTTGTGCGTGACGCCCTGCATGCTGATCGCCTCGACCGGGGCCATCGGACCGCTGCTGCCGTACCGGGTGCGGGTGTAACCCGACTGCGGGGAGTCGGTGTACGTCGGGGTCTGGCTCAGCCCGTGCACGTTGGTCCACTGCTTGACCTGCTCACCGAAGTTCGGGTAGCGCAGGGTGTCGTCGCTCGTGCCGTGCCAGATCTGCATCCGCGGCCGCCGGCCGCTGTACCCGGGGTACGCCCCGCGGACCAGGTCCCCCCACTGCTGGGCGGTCTTGATGGACTGCCCGTTCGCGCACTGGCTGTTCCATTCCGAGCTGCCCCCGGTGGCGAAACAGGCGAACGGCACCCCGGCGAAGGACGCGCCGGCCGCGAACACGTCCGGGTAGTCACCGAGCATGACGTTGGTCATCATCGCGCCCGACGAGGTGCCGGTGGCGAAGACGCGGTCCGGGTCGGCGGAGTACCGCTGCTTAACGTAGTCGATCATCGAGACGAGTCCGACCGGATCGCTGCCCCCGCCCCGGCGCAACGCCTGCGGCGAGGCCACGTCCCAGCACTTGCTGCTGCGGGTCGCCGACGGGTAGATGACGATGAAGCCGTACCGGTCGGCGAGGGAGGCGTACTGCGTGCCGGAGTAGAAGGCGGGGCCGGTGCCGGTGCAGTAGTGCAGGGCGAGCAGGATCCCCGGGCGGGATGCCACCCGGTCCGGGACGTACAGATGCATCTGGAGGTTTGTGGGGTTGTTGCCGAAGCCGGTCACCTGCGTGAGCGTCGCGGCCGACGCGGGCGTGGCGAACGCCAGCGCGGCGGCGGCGACCGTCGCGACCGCGGTGAGGACGCCGAGCAGCCTTGTCTTCAGTGTCATGGTTCGCGATTCCTCGGGAGAATGGCGCATGGAAGGGGGTTAGTCGAGGACTGCCCTTCGCCCGACCGTGACCGCGGCTCGCGTGACCGATGTCAGCTTCGATCGAGGTCGCTCGATTGTCAAGGATTCCGGAAACCTTTCGGCGCAAGGGATTGCGCGGTCACCTGCGCACGTGCCAGGGGCCGCGGGTCCGTTCGTCACCTGCCGATGGCGGGCTATTATCGGCAGGTTCCCGATAACCAGACCGTCCTCGCGTGCACCCCCTGCGAGCGTCCTCACGCGACTCCCGCGGGCACGAAGGAGATCGAGTGAAGATCGTCGACGCCCGGGTCATCGTGACCTGTCCGGGCCGCAACTTCGTCACCCTCAAGATCGTCACCGACGAGGGCGTCACCGGAGTCGGGGACGCCACCCTCAACGGTCGGGAGCTGGCCGTCGCGTCGTACCTGCGCGACCACGTGGCGCCGCTGCTGATCGGCCGGGACCCGGCCCGGATCGAGGACACCTGGCAGTACCTGTACCAGGGCGCGTACTGGCGGCGCGGCCCGGTCACCATGAGCGCGATCGCCGCGGTGGACACCGCCCTGTGGGACATCAAGGGCAAGGTGGCGGGCCTGCCGGTCTACCAGCTGCTCGGCGGCCGTTCCCGCGAGGACGTCACCGTGTACGGCCACGCCAACGGCGAGACCGTCGAGGAGGTGCTGGTCGAGGTCGCCCGCTACGTCGACCTCGGCTACCGGGCGGTACGGGTGCAGTGCGGTGTGCCGGGCCTGCCCAAGACGTACGGGGTCAGCGCCGACAAGCTCTTCTACGAACCGGCCGACGCGGCCCTGCCCAGCGAGGCGACCTGGTCGACACAGCGCTACCTGTCACACGTGCCGGGCGTGTTCGCGCGGGTCCGCGACGAGTTCGGCCCCGACCTGCGGCTGCTGCACGACGTGCACCACCGGCTCACCCCGATCGAGGCGGCCCGGCTCGGCCGCAGCCTGGAGCCGTACGCGCTGACCTGGATGGAGGATCCGGTCCCGGCCGACCTTCAGGAGGGCTTCCGGCTGATCCGGCAGCACACCACCACGCCGATCGCCGTGGGCGAGGTCTTCAACAGCGTCTTCGACGCGGCGCAGCTCATCCGCGAGCAGCTCATCGACTACATCCGGGCCACGGTGGTGCACGCCGGAGGGATCACCCACCTGCGGCGCATCTTCGACCTCGCGGCGCTGCACCACGTCCGCAGCGGCTCGCACGGCGCCACCGACCTGTCGCCCGTCTGCATGGCCGCCGCGCTGCAGCTCGACATCTCGATCCCCAACTTCGGGCTTCAGGAGTACATGCGGCACACCGCGCAGACCGACGAGGTGTTCCCGCACGGGTACCACTTCGCCGACGGCTACCTGCACCCCGCCGAGACGCCCGGGTTGGGCGTCGACATCGACGAGGAGGCGGCGGCCCGCTACCCGTACGCGCCCGCGTACCTGCCGGTCAACCGGCTGGAGGACGGGACCGTACACCCCTGGTGAGCACGCCGGCGCCGGTGCTCCGGCCGGCCCGATCGGGCCGGCCGGGTCAGTGGATGCGCCGCCCCCGCGCGTCGGGCACCCCGGACTTGCGGAAGAAGTACGTGTTGATCTGATCCCGCCACTCGGTGGCGCTGCGCACCTGCTCGTCGAGGCGCTCGGCCACCCGCTCGTAGACGGCCGGGTCGATCATCCCGTTCAGGGTCTGCCACCGGCGTCGCATCACCGTCACCTCCTCGACGCCCGCGAAGTGGGTGTCGTAGATGTGTTGGATGACCGTCGACCCACTGTGCAGGACGTGGTCGTACGGCACGTGGTGGAAGAACAACAGCAGCTCGTCCGGGCAGGTCGCCGGCGACTCGTACACGTCGGCCCAGTACGGCGGGTACTGGCCGGCGAAGCCGGTGCCCGAGGCGCGAGTGCGGTCCACGCCCACGCCGTCGCGGTCGGCGAAGTGGTAGGTGCCCCACCGCGAGTACTCGTACCCGTCGACGTCGGGGCCGTAGTGGTCGCCGGGATGGACCATGAAGCCGACGCCCAGCGGGGCGGTGTACCGCTCGTAGGTACGCCACGAGTCGTCCATGATCTCGTGCAGCGTCCGCCGGACCAGCTCCGGGTCGGCGGTCGCCGACGGTGGGAACGTCAGCGTCATCCACTCGTCGAGGACCGCCGTCGGGTCGAGCCGCGGGTCCCAGGCGAGCCGGCCGACCGTGTAGAGGTTGGCCTGTGCCAGGGGATGCCCGGTCCAGAAGGGGTCGTCGCCGGTGTTGGCGACGGCGACCAGGCCGCCGCCCTTGCCGGCCTCGCCGGTGACCACGTCGGCGATGGTGCGCCCACCGGGGCCCCACGGCGCGAAGCTCAGCACCTCGCCCCAGCACGGGCCGAGGTGGCAGACGTGCCGCTGCTGGCCCGTGTACTCCTGGGTGACCTGCACCTCCACCGCGACCCGGGTGGCCGGCATGGCGGCGAGCACCGGCGAGACCGGCTCGCGCGTCTGGAAGTCCACCGGACCGAACTTCACCTGGAGGACCACGTTGGTACGGAACCGTCCGTCGAGTGGGGCGAAGTGGTCGTACGCGGCCCGCGCGCGGTCGGTGGACCGGTCCCGCCAGTCCTGGTGGTGGTTGTAGACGAACGCCCGCCAGTGCACCACTCCCCCGTACGGGGCGAGGGCCTCGGCGAGCAGGTTCGCCCCGTCGGCGTGGTCCCGCCCGTAGCTGAACGGGCCGGGCTGCCCCTCGGAGTCGGCCTTCACCAGGTAGCCGCCGAAGTCGTCGATGCGCTCGTACACGCGCCGGGTGGTGGCCGCCCACCAGGCGCGTACCTCCTCGTCGAACGGGTCGGCGGTGGGCAGTCCGCCGAGGAGCAGCGGCGCGGCGAAGGTGACCGACAGGTGCACCCGGATGCCGTACGGGCGCAGCGCGTCCGCGATCTGGGCCACGTCACCGAGCCGATCGGTGAGCAGCAGCGCCTCGGCACGACCCACGTTGACGTTGTTCACCGAGATGGCGTTGATCCCGCTGGCCGCCAGCAGCCGCCCGTACTCCCGGATCCGGGCCAGGTCCCCGCGCGGACGGCCACCGGCCCAGAAGATCGAGCCGCCCGCGTACCCCCGTTCGACCTGGCCCATCACCGGGTGCACGGCCACGTTGTCCCAGTGGTTGAGCATGCGGCGGCGCAGCGCGGGCCGGTGCAGCTCGGGTGGGCGGGCCGGGTCGAAGGCCGCCGCGCAGAGCCGTACGACGTGGAACAGCCCGTAGAGGAGACCGGCGGGCGCGTCGGCCAGCACCACTGTCGTCGCACCGCTGCGGGTCAGTAGGAAACCCTCGTCGCCGAGCGTCTCGCCGAGGTCGGCGAGCGCCGCCTCCCCCGCCGCTCGGGCCGCCCGCACCGCCGAGCTGGGCAGCTCGGGCGCCCCGCGCAGGGTGAGCACCAGGTCGACGTCGACGTCCCAGGACGGGGAGTGCCAGACCCGTCCGCCGTAGCGCGTGCAGGCGCGCGTCACCTCGTCGAGAACCGTGTCGACGAGCAGCCCGTCGCCGTGCACGAGGACGCGTCGCGCGCCGAGGGCCCGGAACGCCTCCGGTGGCAGCCAGGCGGGGTGTACGCGGGGATCCTCGACGTCGTGCGGCTCCGCCACGAACACCGGATCCTCCAGGTCGGCGTTCACGCGACCCCCCGCGTGACGATCACCTCGGCGGTCGTGGAGCGGCTCATGCGGTGAACTCCTTCCGGATCAGGTGGACCATCGGGTCGGCGACACGGAGAACTCCGAGGGCCAGGACCGAGGCGAGCAGCACCGGCACCGCCTCGGAGAAGACCGCGGTGATCCCGGCCGCCGCCGCCAGCAGCAGGGCGTTGCCGGCGGTGACACCGGGGGTACGGACGAGGAAGTGCACGGCTAGGCGCAGGACGTCACGGGTGCGGAACTCGAACAGCGAGGTGATCACCAGCGCGTTGAGCGCGCAGAGGGTGACCCCGACCGCGACCGCGATCAGCGGGACCACCCACCAGCTCGGTAGGCCGATCGCGTCGCGGTAGGCGAGGTTCAGCGCGAGCACCGTCAACCACAGCAGCGTCGGCGTCCAGACCCGCAGCGCGCCCCCGACGTTGCCGCGGTAGCCCCGCCAGAACAGCGCGGCGGGCCGCAGGTCGGTCAGGTCGGGTCGCTGGTGGCGCAGGGCGTACAGGGCGGCGGACGCCGCCGGTCCGACCGGCGTCAGCAGCAGCGCGACCAGCGGCAGGTTGCTCGGGTCACGGTCGAGCAGCAGCAGCGGGAGCAGGGCGGGCACCGTGGTGAGAAGGAGCAGCGCCTCGACCACGAGCAGGATGTAGACGCGGGACGCGATCCGGGACAGGGGTCCGTCGCCGATCTGCCGCCCGGCCTGCGCCGCGTCGTTCACTGTCCTTCTCCTCCCAGGTCCGGCGGTCGGTCGCACGCGGGGGTGCCGAGGTCGGCCGGTCCGGGGCGCGTCCCCGGACCGGCCGACACCTCAGCGATGGTCCTTCTGGTAGCGGTCGTACGCCTTGTTGACCATGTCCAGGTAAGCGTCCATGTTCTTGCCCTTCAGCTCGGCCAGGTAGGCGTCCCACTGGGCGAGGTCCCGCTGGCCCAGCGCGAACTGCAGGGTCGCCTGGTAGACGGCGTCCTTCAGCGGCGTCTCCCACAGGGACGCCTGTTCCCGCTCCTCGTCGGTCAACGGGTGCGGCGGGGGCACGACGACCGGCGTCCGGGCGTTCATGACCTTCTGGAACTCCTGCTCCTCCGGGGCGAAGAAGCCCTGCACCAGTTCCGGCTTGCCGCCGTACGCGAAGACGCCGTTGTAGAAGCCGAAGTCCTTCTGGAGGTGCTTCGGGGCCGTGGGGTTGAGCCCGATGACGTTGACGTCGGGCGCGAGCTTGGGCATGCCGGCGCCGTCCCGGACGAAGGTCTTGCCCTCGACGCCCCACTTGGCGAACTCCTGGCCGGCGTCGGAGTACCAGAGCCAGTCGATGAACTGCATCATCGCCACGAAGTTCTTGCTCTCGCGGGCCTTCGAGGAGATCATCACGCCGTTCTCCAGCCGGTTGGCCGGGTTGACCTCACCGGCCGGCCCGATCGGCAGCGGAATCTTGGCGATCCTGGCCTTCGGGTTGGTCTTGGCCAGGTCCGGCCGGTAGTCGTTCACCACGGCCTGGGCGTTGGCGCTGATCACGAAGGACTTGCCGTTGGCGAGCTTCTGCCGGGCCTGGTCGTCGGTCTGGGTAAAGCTCTCCGGGTCGAGCAGCTTCTCCTTCACCAGCTTGTTGAGGTACTGGAGCATCTGCTTGTACTTGTCGCTCGCGCCGGTGTAGACGAACTTCTTGCTGTCGGCGTCCCAGCTCGTGTGCTGGAAGTTCCAGCCCGCGCCCTGGAGTCCGTACGACACGGCCAGGATGTTGAGCAGGTTGCCGGCCGGGTTGGGCTTGCTCCACCGGTCCGAGAACGGGTAGACGTCCGGGTACTTCGCCTTCATCGCCTTGAGCACCGTGTACAGCTCGTCCCAGGTCTTCGGGGGGCTGAGCTTCAGCTCGTCGAGGATGTCGGTGCGGATCGCCACCGAGTAGTCCTGCCAGGGCTTCTCGTGCAGGCCGGGCAGCAGGTAGAACTTGCCGTCCTCCTGACGCCGGGTGTCGATCTCGGGCTTCAGGTTCCACTTCGAGATCTTGTCCTGCAGGTTCGGCATCAGGTCCAGGTAGTCGCTGACCGGCAGGACCGCGCCCGAGGACACGTAGGCGTCCTCCTGCCCCGGGTACGTCTTCGGGATGATCATCGGGGCGTCACCGGCGCCGATCAGCAGGCTGCGCTTCTGCTCGTAGTCGCTCAGCGGAACGGCGACCGGGGTGAGGGTGACGTTGGCC
Source organism: Micromonospora sp. CA-246542 (assembly GCF_050942905.1). Classification (NCBI taxonomy): domain Bacteria; kingdom Bacillati; phylum Actinomycetota; class Actinomycetes; order Micromonosporales; family Micromonosporaceae; genus Micromonospora; species Micromonospora sp. CA-246542. The sequence continues at coordinate 4,044,414 of NZ_CP192040.1, forward strand.
CGGGACTTCAGCTCCGACCAGAAGAGCCAGTCCTCGCGCAGCGGGTAGTTCGGGTGGTTGTTGTACAGGATCGAGAAGGAGACCGGCTCACTCGCCTTGAACTGCTTGCCGATGCCGTAGTCGGCCATCGCACCGGCTTTGTTCTCCGACAGGTCCTTGGCGTCGGACGGGTCATCACTGCAGGCGGCGATGCTGGTCGCCGTGAGCAGCACGGCTACCGCTGTCGCGACGCGGCGCCACGATCGGTGGAGCATGGCGGTCCTTTCGGGTTCGGTGGAGGAAAGGGTGGACGTGCTGGCTAGCCCTTCACGGCGCCGAGCATCACGCCGCGAACGAAGTACCGCTGGACGAAGGGGTAGACCAGGAGGATGGGCAGGGTCGTGAGCACGATCGTCACGGACTTGAGGGTCGCCTCGGCCTGCACCTCGTCGGCCTCGGCGATCGCGCCGACGTTCTCCGCGCCGGTGGCCCCGGCGATCAGGTTGCGCAGGTAGACGGTCACCGGCCACAACTCCTGCTGGTCCATGTAGAGGAAGGCGGCGAACCAGGAGTTCCAGAAGGCCACGGCGTAGAACAGCACCATCGTGGCGACGATCGCCTTCGACAGGGGCAGCACGATGCGCAGCAGGATGCCGTACGTGTTGAGCCCGTCGACGGCGGCGGCCTCCTCCAGGTCGGTGGGTAGCGACTCGAAGAACGCCTTCATCACCAGCAGGTTGAACACGTTGATCGCGTTGGGCACCGCGATGGCCCACACGGTGTTCTTCATGCCCAGGCTGGTGACGAGCACGTAGTTGGGAATCAGGCCGCCGGTGAAGAACATGGTGAAGACCGCGATGCCGATCAGCGCCGTGCGGCCCCGGAGGTGTTTCTTGGACAGCACGTAGGCGTAGCAGGTGGTCAGCACGATCGAGATGGTCGTGGCGACGACGGTGTAGAAGACGGTGTTGCGGTAGTTCGTCCAGAACAGCGAGTCGTTCAGCACGAGCCGGTAGGTGTCCAGGTTGAACCCGCGCGGCACGAGGTTGACCTGCCCGGCGATGATGTACCCCTCGTCGCTGAGCGAGCGGGCCAGGACGTTGATGAACGGAAACAGGGTCACCACCACCACGATGGTGAGCACAACCGCGTTGCACGCCTGGAACACGCGGTAGCCCCGGGTGGGCCGGATACCGCGGGGTCCGACGCGGGCGGGCAGGTCGCTCACCTGGGCCGGGTCGGTGGCGTCGACGGTCACCACAGGCTCGTCCCCACCGTGCGCCGGGCGATCAGGTTCGCCGTCAGGACCAGCGTGAGCCCGATGACCGCCTCGAACAGCCCGATGGCGGCGGCGTAGCTGAAGTTGCTGGACCCGAAGCCCATCCGGAACAGGTACGTCGAGAGCACGTCGGCGGTCGGGTAGGTCAGCGGGTTGTAGAGCAGCAGGATCTTCTCGAACCCGACCGCCATGAAGGTGCCGATGTTGAGGATCAGCAACGTGACCATGGTGGGTCGGATGCCCGGGAGCGTCACGTGCCAGGTCTGCCGCCAACGGTTGGCCCCGTCGATCCGGGCGGCCTCGTACAGGTCGTCGTCGACGGTGGTGAGCGCGGCGAGGTAGAGGATGGTGCCCCAGCCGACCGTCTGCCAGACCTCGGACGACACGTAGATCGTCCGGAACCACTCGGCGCGTTGCAGGAACGGCACCGCCTCGCCGCCGGTGGCCTGCACGATCTGGTTCACGGTCCCGTCGACGGAGGTCAGCTGCATGACCATCGCCGCGACGATCACGATCGACAGGAAGTGCGGCAGGTAGGACACGGACTGCACGAACCGCCGCAGCCGCCGGGCGCGTACCTCGTTGAGCAGCAGCGCGAGGACGATCGGCAACGGGAAGCAGAACAGCAGGGTCAGCGCCCCGAGCACCAGCGTGTTGGTGAAGACGTCCCAGAACGTCGGGTCGGCGAGGAACATCCGGAAGTACCGCAGCCCGACCCAGTACTCACCGAAGATGCTCCCGCCCGGCTTGAACCGGCGGAACGCGATGATGTTCCCGATCATCGGGAGGTACCGGAAGACCAGGAAGAAGAGCAGCGGCAGGACGGCCAGCGAGTAGAGCTGCCAGTCCCGGCGCAGCGCCTGTCGCCAGGTGCGACGCCGACGGGGTGCGCGCGGGGCGGGGACGGTGGCCTCCACCACGTCGCCGGGTGGCGCCGGCGGCGGGGGCCGTAACGTCTCGGATGTCATCCTCGCCTCCTATGCGGAGTGCGGAACGGCCACGAGCGGCTCGATCCGCACCGACGTGAGTAGGTCCCGCTGGTGCCCGACCTCGCGCTCGGCACCGGTGAGCCGCAGCGCCAGGGCGTCCTCGATCTCCGCGCTGGAGCGCCCGAACCGCAGCTCGACCGCGCCGGGCTCGACCACCCGCCGGCCGGACCGACCGGTGAACGACGTGACGTCGGCCGGTACGCCGAAGGTGACGTGCGCCCGCGCTCCGGGCTCCAGCGGCACCCGGGCGAAGCCGACCAGCCGGTGCACCGGGCGGGTGGTCTGCGCCACCGGGTCGTGCAGGTAGAGCTGCACCACCTCGGTGCCGGCCCGGTCACCGGTGTTCCCGACGGTGATCCGCACCTCGACCTCGCCGTCCACCGGCCAGGCGGTCGGGTCGTCGTGAACCCCGCCCACGACCGTGGCGTCGGACCACTCGAAGGTGGTGTAGCTCAGGCCGTGGCCGAACGGGTACGCCGGGGTCGGGTCGATCGAGGACACCTTGTTGCGACGCCCGAGCGGCGGCGACAGGTAGGTGGCCGGCAGTCCACCCGCGTCGCGGGGCACGCTGACCGGCAGCCGCCCGGACGGGTTCACGGCGCCGGTGAGCACCTCCGCGAGCGCCTGCCCGCCGAGTTGGCCGGGGAAGAACGCCTGCACCACGGCCGCCGCCGTGTCGAACTCCGGGCCGAGCGCGTACGGGCGACCGGTCAGCAGCACCAGCACCACCGGGGTGCCGGTGGCGAGAACGGCCCGGACCAGGTCCGCCTGCACGCCGGGCAGCCGCAGGTCGGCGGCGTCGCAGCCCTCGCCGGAGGTGCCGCGGCCGAACATCCCCGCCCGGTCCCCGACGGCGAGCACGCACACGTCCGCGTTGGCCGCCGCGGTGACCGCCGCCGGGATGCCGGACGCGTCCTCGCCGGTGACGGCGCAGCCCCGCTCGTGGACCAGCAGCGGGACGCGGCGGGCCAGCTCCTCGCGCAGCGTGGGGATCTCCACCCCGAGGCCGTGGTCGGGGTGGTTGACGCCGACGTGGTTGGGGAAGGTGTAGCAGCCGAGCATCGCCATCGGGTCGTCGGCGAGCGGACCCACCAGGGCGACCCGGGTCGCGACGGGCAGCGGCAGCACGCCGGTGTTGCGCACCAGCACGACGGATTCCCGGGCCAGGCGTACGGCGACGTCCCGGCTGGCCTCGTCGTCGAGGCGCAGGGCCGCGACGTCGTCGGGCAGGGCCAGCCAGTCCTCGTCGAGCAGGCCGATGTCGATCTTCTGGATGAGCACCCGGCGCACCGCCCGGTCGATCAGCGCCGCGTCGACCTCGCCGGCGTGCACCGCCTGGACCAGCGCGTCGCCGAAGGCGTCCACGGTGGGCAGTTCCACGTCGATGCCGGCGCGCAGGGCGAGGCGGGCGGCGTCGACGGCGTCAGCGGCGACGCCGTGCAGGGTCTCCAGGAACCGTACGGCGAAGTAGTCGGCGACCACGATGCCGGTGAAGCCCCACTCGTCGCGCAGCAGCCCGGTCAGCAGGTGTTCGTCGGCGGCGGCGGGCATGCCGTCGATCTCGGCGTAGGAGTTCATCACCGAGCGGGCGCCACCGAGTCGCAGGGCCATCTCGAACGGCGGCAGGATGTGGTCGGCCAGCTCGCGGCGGCCCATCGACACCGGGGCGAGGTTGCGTCCGCCCCGCGAGGCGGAGTAGCCGGCGAAGTGCTTGAGGGTGGCCACGATGCCGGCGTTCTCCAGGCCCCGCACGTACGCCGCGCCGGTCGTTCCGACCAAGTACGGGTCCTCCCCGATCGTCTCCTCGGTGCGGCCCCAGCGGTAGTCGCGGGTGACGTCGAGGACGGGCGAGAGTCCCTGGTGTACGCCGGCGGCCCGCATCGACGCGCCGATCCGTCCGGCCATCTCCTCGACCAGCTCGGGGTGGAACGAGGCGCCCCAGCCCAGCGGGGTCGGGTAGACGGTGGCCTTCCAGGCGGCGAACCCGGTCAGGCACTCCTCGTGCACCTGGGCCGGGATGCCGAACCGGCTGGCAGCCACGATCTGGTCCTGGGAGGCGGCCAACGAGCGCGCGCCGAGCACCGGGTCGACCGGCGCGGTGCCGAACGGGCGGGTGAGCTGACCCAGCCCGTACCGGATGATCGTGTCCCACGACGGGGTGTTGGCGACCATGTCGGACTGGTGCGGCGCGACGCCCTGGCCGGACGCGTCGGCGCCGACCCAGACCCCGAAGAGCTGGGCGACCTTCTCCTCGACGGACATCACCGCGAGCAGCGCCTCGGCCCGGTCGGCCGGCGACAGCCGGGTGTCGCGCCACGGTGCGGCGTCGAGCGACGCCGATTCGCCGTCGACGGGCTGCTGACTTCTCATGCCGAGACCCCTTAGCTCCGGCCACGAACTGCGCCGTCGTGGGACCGGTTGGTGGTGCGCGGTTCCACAATCCGAAACTTTCCGGAAACCAGAGCAACCTTTTCGGCAACCTAAGTCCGCCGCCTGGACCTGTCAAGAGTTTCAATGCGTCATGGGATGCCTACCAGCGCGCTCAGCTGCATCGACGGGAGTCGTCGGCTGATCGTGTTAGTGTCCTCCGAAACTTTCGGATGCGGTATGAGGCTGCGATGACAGAGCACCACCCGCTCGGCCCACCCGGCTCCACCACCACCATCGCGACGATCGCCCACGACGTCGGCGTGTCGGTCGCGACGGTCTCCAAGGTCCTCAATGGTCGCGAGGACGTCTCCCCCGGCACCAGAGCCCGGGTCGAGGCCAGTCTCGACCGCCACCAGTACCAGCGCCGAACTCGGCGCTCCTCGTCCGCCACACGTCGGATCGACCTCGTCTTCCACGAGTTCGACACCGGTTGGGCGATGGAGGTGATGCGCGGGGTCGAGGCGGTGACGAGCGTCGCCGGGATCAGTCTCGCCGTATCCCAGCTCGGCGGCGCGCACCGTCCGGCGTCGCGCTGGCTCGACACCCTGCTCGGTCAGCGTCCGCTGGGCGTGCTGTTCGTCCTCTGTCACCTCAGCGACGCGCAACAGCAGCTCCTGCGGCGTCAGGGCGTACCGTTCGTCGTGATCGACACCGACAGCGCGACCTCGGCGTCCGTACCGACGGTCGGCTCGAACAACTTCAACGGCGGCCTGCTCGCCGCCCGGCACCTGATCGAGCTGGGGCACCAGCGGATCGCGGTCATCTCCGGACCACCCGACATGTTGTGCAGCCGGGCCCGGGCCGCCGGGTTCCAGTCCGCGCACGACGAGGCGGGGTTGACCCTCGACCGCGAGCTGGTCCGCTTCGGCAGCTTCTCCGCCGGCACCGGGCACACCCACGGCCTCCAACTGCTGCAACGACCGGACCGACCCACGGCGATCTTCGCCGGTTCGGACATCCAGGCGATGGGGGTGCTCCGGGCCGCACGCCGGTGCGGCCTGCGCGTCCCCGAGGACCTTTCGGTGATCGGGTACGACAACCTGCCGCTCGCCACCTGGACGGACCCGCCCCTCACGACGATCAACCAGCCGCTGCGCGACATGGCCGGCATAGCCACCCAGATGCTGCTCGACCTGTCCGCCGGCACCGAGCCGGCGACCAGCCGGATCGACCTGGTGACCGAACTGGTCGTCCGGGAGAGCACCGCGCCCCCCGCCCCACCCCGCTGACCCTGCGAGGACCCGTGCCCGACGCCGCTGTCCGCCTCGACGAGCTCGAGCGATACTCCCCCACCGTCACCGAGCCGGAGGACTTCGACCGGTTCTGGAGTGACACCCTCGCCGCGGCCGCCGCCCGGCCGGTACTCGTCGACGTCCGTCCCGAGCCCACCGACCTGCGCGTGCTCGACACCTGGGACGTCACGTTCGCCGGCTTCGACGGCGACGAGGTACGGGCCTGGTTCACCCGCCCGGCGGGCGTATCCGGACCGCTGCCCGCCGTGGTGGAGTACGCCGGCTACGGGCGCGGCCGTGGTCTGCCGCACGAGCGGCTGGTCTGGCCGGTGGCCGGGTACGCGCACCTGTTGATGGACAACCGGGGCCAGTCCGGGCTGTACGCCGCCGGGGACACCGCCGACCGGCACGGCGCGCCCGGCGGGCCGTGGCCGGCGACCTGGGGAATCCTCGACCCGCACGACTACCACTACCGCCGTCTGATCACGGACGCCGTCCGGGCCGTCGAGGCGGTGCGCGCCCTGCCCGGAGTGGACGCGGGTCAGGTCGCCCTGCTCGGCAACAGCCAGGGCGGGGGCGTGGCCCTGGCCGTCGCCGGCCTGGTTGACGATCTCGCGGCGGCGCTGATCACCGCGCCGTTCCTCTGCGACGTCCAGCACGCCATCGAGCTCAGCGACGCCTCGCCGTACGGCGAGATCGCCCGGTACCTGGCGGTGCACCGGGAGGCCGAGGCCGCGGTCCGGCGCACGCTGTCCTACGTCGACGGGGTGACCTTCGCCCGGCGGGCCACCGCGCCGGCGCACTTCGGCATCGGCCTGCGCGACACCGTGTGCCCGCCGAGCACCGGCTTCGCGGCCTACAACCAGTACGGCGCCGCGACCGGACGACCCGACGCGCCCCGGCGGGAGATGCACGTGTACCCGTTCAACGGTCACGAGAGTGGCGAGGCCCTGCACGTCCGGCGGCAACTGCGTTGGCTCGCCGCGACGCTCGCGGGCTGACCGTACCCATGGTCGACGATCGATGCGTTGCCGGTGTTAGCGATAACAAGCTATGGTGCGTCCGGGCGGGGTGAAGGGCACATCCCGACGTCCGGGTTCCTGGTCGTCGCTCCACCACCCGAGGAAGCCCCATGAGCACTGTGACCCTTGGTAAACCCGTCCCCCCGACACCCGCCAGGCCCGCGAAGACCCCGAGGCCCCGCCGGGCCCGGCTGTGGTGGGCCGCGCTGGCCGCCGTCGCGGCCATGACCGCCGCCGTACCGGTGGCGACCGCGCCCGCGAGCGCCGAATCCAACGGCGGGGTACGCGTCATGCCCCTCGGCGACTCGATCACCGACGGCTTCAACGTCGCGGGTGGCTACCGGATCGAACTCTGGCAACGGTTCGCGTCCGGCGGCTACCGGATCGACTTCGTCGGCTCGATGTTCAACGGCCCGTCCAGCCTCGGTGACCACGACCACGAGGGCCACTCCGGATGGACCATCGCGCAGATCGACGCGAACATCGTGAACTGGCTGCGCGCGACCAACCCGCGCACCGTGCTGCTGCACATCGGCACGAACGACATGTACGGCGACACCTCCGGAGCGCCCGGCCGACTGGCCACCCTGGTCGACCGCATCACCAACACCGCACCGAACGCGGACGTGTTCGTGGCGACGATCATCCCGAAATCCGGCGCGGACAACGTGGTCCGGGGCTACAACGCGGCGATCCCGGGGATCGTGCAGACGCGGGCCGCGGCCGGTAAGCGCGTCCACCTGGTCGACATGTACCGCGCGCTGACGCTCAGCGACCTGGCCGACGGCGTGCACCCCAACGCCACGGGCTACCGCAAGATGGCCGTCGCCTGGTACGACGCCCTGCGCACGGTTCCCGGCAGCATCGGCGGGGACACGCCGACCACCCCGCCGCCCACGACTCCCCCACCGACCACGCCGCCGCCGACCACGCCCCCGCCGACGACCCCGCCGCCGACCACTCCCCCGCCCACCACTCCCCCGCCAGCGGCGGGCTGCCGGGTGACGTACACGGTCAACGCCTGGAACAACGGGCTCACCGCGGCCGTCTCGGTCACCAACACGAGCAGCGGCGCGATAAACGGCTGGGCCTTGGCGTTCACGCTGCCGAGTGGCCAGACCATCACCGGCGGCTGGAACGCGGACTACTCGCCGACCAGCGGCGCGGTGACCGCGCGCAACGTCTCCTACAACGGCACCATCGCCCCGAACACCTCGGTCGACATCGGCTTCCAGGCCACCCACACCGGCAACGCCGGCAAGCCGACCGCCTTCACGCTCAACGGCACCACCTGCACGGTCGCCTGACGCACCCCTGAACACCTGACGCGGGGGCGGCGAGGAGCTCTTCTCGCCGCCCCCGCAGGTAAACGTGGCTCAGGGCGCGGCCGGAGCCAGATCGCCGAGCGAGGTTCGGGTCGGTAGGAGACGCATGCGGCTGGTTGGATACAAGCGTGACAGGATGGTGGGTCGTCGCGGGAACGCTTGGCGGTGTTCTGGTGACTGCTGCGGCGGGACTCGTCACGGCCATGCTGACTCATCGCTGGCAACAGGAGCGGCTGCACCTTGAGCAGCGATTCGTGTCCGAGCGAGAACTCCGAACCGCTCGCCGGGACACTTATGCGCGGTACCTTATGACCGCTCAGCGGTTGTTCGATGCGGCGAATGATCTGTATCGGCAGCGCAGCGCCACGCCGGTCGAGGTGGCGGATGCCTTGGCGAAGCCGCCAGCCGGATTGAGCGCTCTTCTGGCCGACAATGAGGCTGCACGTGTCGAGGCCATGCTGCTCGCCTCTACTCCCGTGCACGAGGCTCTCGACGTCTATGACCGGGCGCTCTGGAACTTGTGGCCGCGAATGGCGTCCGGTACCGACCGCACCGGACAACCGGAGGCAACGCGGCTTTATCACCAGGTTGTTCAGGCGATGCATCGTGAAATCCACGGTGAACGGCACGATGAGACCGCGCACAAGCGCCTGAAGGCGCACTGACCTGCCGCCACCATCTGGTGTCCGCCCCCGTCGACGGCTCCGCCGCCCACCGCGCCCGGCCCGCAACGTCTCCTACAACGGCACCATCGCCCTGCGCCCGCAGCGACCGGCCCGCCTGCGCACGACCATCCGCTGTGGCCGATCGCCATGTCGATGTGCTGTTGAGCGTGATGCCACAGGGGCATCAAGATGACTCTGTGGCATCACGCTCAAGGAGGCATCCGCCCCTACCGAGGTGACCGAGGGTCACCGCCGGCCGCCGGCTGCCTGTTCGATACGACCGTCGGACGACCGCTCAGCGGGTTGCCGCGCGGTAGAGGCGGCTCACCGTCTCGGCGACGCAGACGGGCTTGTCACCGCCGTCGCTGTTGACCGTCACCGCCGTGACCATCTGCACCCCACCGCTGACCGGCGACACCTCGGCGATCACCGCGCTGGCGCGTACGGCGGCGCCGACCCGCAGCGGCGCGGGAAAGCGCACCCGGTTCAGCCCGTAGTTGACGCCCATCGCGACGCCCTCGACGCGGTAGAGCTGGCCGGCCAGGGCCGGCACCAGCGACAGGGTGAGGAAGCCGTGCGCGATCGTGGCGCCGAAGGGCCCGGCCGCAGCCCGTTCCGGGTCGATATGGATCCACTGGTGATCGTCGGTCGCGTCGGCGAACAGGTTCACGCGGTCCTGGTCGATGGGCTGCCAGGGGCCGGGGCCGAGGGTCTCGCCGACCGCGGCGGTCAGCTCGTCGACGGAGGTGAAGACGCGCATACGGGTGTCCTTAGTGCTGAAGGGTGCCTGACGCACAAACTAGCGGTGATAGTTAACGCCGTCCAGAGCGGCCGGCGGCGCTCAGCGTTCGGAGGCGAGGCCGGCGTGCTGTTCGGCGGCGAACGCGCGGGCCAGCTCGGTGCGGGAACGGATGCCCAGCCGGTGGAAGACGTTGCGCAGGTGGTGGTCGACCGTCCGGGTGGACAGGAACATCCGGGCGGCGATCTCCCGGTTGGTGGCACCCTCGGCGACGAGTCGGGCGATCCGCAGTTGCTGACCGGTCAGCAGTCGGGCCGCCGGCAGATCCGGCGGCCCGACGGACTCCCCGGCGGCGCGCAGCTCGGCCGTGGCCAGCTCGGCCCAGCGAGCGACCCCGAGCAGAGTGAACGTCTCCCGGGCACGGTGCAGGTGCTCCCGGGCGTCCCGTGGTCGCCGGCTGCGCCGCAGGTCCTGACCGAAGAGCAGCTCGGTCCGGGCCCGTTCGAACGCGCCGGCCTCCGTCGGGTGCAACCGCAGCGCCGTCCGGAACTCGCGCTCGGACTCGACGCCGCCCCGGGTCGCCAGCAGCGCGTGGCACCGGGCCGACAGCGCCCGGCGCAGCGGGCTCGCGGTACTGCTCGCCCACCTGTCGAAGGCCGCGAGCGCCGCGGTCGCCGCCGGGCGGTGCGGCAGGTGCGCGGCGGCCTCCACCAGGTACGGGGTGGCCATCACCTGGACGAGCACCTGGCCCCGACCGGTGCCGAGCCGGGCCAGGGACGCCAGTCGGGTCGCCGCCTCGGCGTGCCGGCCGTCGACGAGGTCCAGTACGGCCAGCGCCCATCCGGCGAGCGCGTGCGGTCGGCTGCCCGGCGTGGACGTCGTACCGATCTCCCGGATCCGCCGCAGGCTGCTCTCGCGGTCGGCGCGTACGGCGGCCAGCACGGCGAGCATCCCCAGGTGGACGTCGGCGCAGTTGAACTGCCCGGTGGCACGCGCCACCCGCAGCCCCTCGCGGGAGGTCTCGGCCGCCGTCTCGTGCCGGCCCAGCCAGTACTCGGCGACCGCCCGCAGCTCCAACGCGCGGGACAGCATGGACAGCTCGCCGTGCTCGCGCGCCAACCCGACGGCGCGCTCGGCGAGGCGGTGCGCGGCGCCGTCCACGGCCACCACCAGCCCGGCCGCCGCCGCACAGGCGAGCGCGGTCGGGGTCAGCTCCGGCCCGGCGAGGCGGCCACCCAGCACGACGGCCCGCCGCAGCGCGGGACCGGCCCGCTCGTGGTCGCCGCGCAGCGTGGCCGCCACCCCGGTGACGAGGCATCCGGTCAACTCCACGGCCGGCGGGTCGTCACGCTGGCGGAGCGCGTCGGCACGCCGGCCCACCTCCGCGTACCGGTACTGGTCACCGGCGAAGCAGACGGCCTCACCGGCGCGTGCCAGCCCCTGGATGGCTCTGGCCCGGTCGACGGCGGCCACCGTCCGCGCGGCGGACAGCAGGGTGGCCGCCGCGCCGGTGGCGTCCTCGCAGCGCAGGTCGATCTCGCCGCGCAACAGCCCGGCCTGACCCTCGACGAGCGAGTCCATGCGGGTCGCGCGGAGGCGGTCGAGCAGCAGGCGGGCCTGGCCGGGTTGCCCGCCGACCCAGGCGTAGCGGGCGGCGGCGAGCAGGCGGGCGGCGGCGTCATAGGGGTGGTCGCTGAGCGCGGCGGCCCGGCACAGCGCCGCCGACGCCACGGCCCAGCCGCTGCGTCCACCGGCCGCCGCCCGCTCCAGCTCGGCGGCGAGGACCGGATCGGCGCCCGCGGTGGCGTCGGCGAGGTGCATCGCCCGGCGTAGCCGCTGGTCCAGCGGATCGAGTACGCCCGCGAGCAGCCGGTGCGCGGCCCGCCGCTGCGCGAGCGGAGCGGCGGCCGCCACCATCGCGCGGGCCAGGGGCTGCGCGAAGGTGACGCCTCCCGACTCGACGCGGACCAGCCCGGCGGCCTCGGCCGGGGCGAGCGCCTCGATGGCCATGCCGGCGGCGTCGGCCGCGCGGACCAGGGTCGCCGCGTCGTCCGACTCGTCGAGCGCGGCGAGCAGCAGCATCCGGCACGTGTCCGGCGGCAGCCGGTCGAGACGGGCCCGGTAGGAGCGCCCCAGCGCGCCGTCGGCCGGCGGAGCGGCCGGAAGCGCTTCCTCCCCGCGCCACTGCGCCGGGGTGAGTACGTCGGCGAGGTCCACGAGCGCCTGCGGGTTGCCGCCGCCGACCTCGGCGAGCGTGACGGCGACCGGAGCGGCGGGCCGCTCGGACAGTCGGTCGGTGAGGACGGCGATGCTGTCCCGCTCGTTGAGCGGGGCCAGCCGGTGGGTCACGAGTCCGTCGACGGTGGCGGTGGCGTCCGCGGTGAGCAGGACGGCGACCGGCAGCCGTCGCAGCCGGCGGGCCACGACCGCGAGCACCTGTGTGGTCTGCGGGTCTCCCCGGTCCACGTCGTCCATCGTGGCGAGCAGGGGACGCTCCCGGGCGGTCGCGGCGAGCAGCCCGAGGACGGCCACCGACAGGGCCAGTCGGCGCTCGGGCGGGCAGCCCTCCCCGTCCATGACCCGGTACAGCAGGCGGCGACGCTCCTCCGGCAGGGCGGTCGCGCGGTCGCGCACCGGGTCGAGCAGGCGTTGCAGACCGGCGTACGGCAGCATCGCCTCTTCCGGCAGCCCGGTCGCGGCCAGGACGGCGTAGTCCTTCGCGTACCGGTGGGCGAAGGAGATCAGCGCGCTCCGACCCGACCCCGGCTCGCCGTGCAGCAGCAGAGCGCCGCCACCGTCGGTGACGCCGTCCAGCAGGCTCCGGACGGCCGCGCACTGGTCATCCCGGCCGCGTAGCACAGTTATTTGCACTCGTGATGCAGTAACCATGCGACCCAGTGTCACTCATCCACAAGCGGATGGAAAGAGGACAGGCCGGGATCAGTCGGCCGCGACCTCGGCCAACAGCGCGCCCACCGTCCGGGTCATCACCGCGCGGGCCGCGTCCACCCCCAGACCGAGGCCGTAGCGCAGCATCGACCAGGCCGGCCACATGCTCGCCGCCACCACCGCGTTGAGCAGCTGACCGCGCTCGCGCCCGGCGCGCGCCAACTCGGCGGCGAACAGCTGCTCGACCTCGTCGCGGACCCGGTCCACGTGCTTGACGCGGTTGCGGCGTAACTGCTCGGAGACCGGCTCGCGCATCTGCGCGGCCCGCGCCGACGGCGCGATGAGCTGGAGCAGACGTGCCCGCTGCCGGCAGTACGCGTCGACCCGCTTGGCCAGCGGCAACGTGGTCACGATCGGTCGGTAGGCGGCGTCCTGCTGCCGCAGCACCTCCGCGCCACTGGCCTCGAAGAGCGTCTCCATGTCCTTGAAGTTGGTCCAGAGCGTCCGCAGTGAGATGCCGGCCCGTTCGGCGATGCGCTCGCCGGTGGGCCGCAGGTCGCCCTCGGTGATGAGCGCCAGGTGCGCCTCGACGATGGCCGCCCGGGTGCGTTCGGCGCGGGCCGTCCGTCCGTCGACCCGCGCCGGCGTCTCGACCCTGTTCATCCGCCCCCGCCCCCTCACCGCCACGGTGTCGTCCGGCTCTGCGACGAGTCTAGACAGGCGATGATCGGGACACTGCGCGTACGCGTGGGCGGCGTCATCCGGGCCGGCCGGATTGCATTCACGGTGCAAATAGTATGAGAGCTGTTCGGTATCGGTCAACGTCCGCCAACGCCGACGGCCGCGCACCCCCACGCATGGTCGTACGGCCCGGACGTGGTCACCCCCGGGCCGTACGACCACATGGCGCGGGTCAGGAGGCGGTCGGCACCCCGTTCGCGGGCGGCGCGACCGGCGCGGCCGTGTACTCCTTGACCGGCCCGTCGCGCTCGTCGGTCTCGTAGGTGGGCCCGAAGTAGCTCTGGACTCCCCCGCTCACCCGGCTCAACCGCTGCCCGCCGTACCCGGAGTGGTCGTCGGCGGCGAAGCGCAACGGCGCGAGGCCGGGCCCCTGGAAGCCACCCTTCTCGACCGCGTCGACGACCTTCTCGCGGGTGACGTCCTTGCCGGCGGCGAGCAGCACCTGCACGAACAGGTAGCCGACAGACATGCCGTAGACGGTGTTGCCGTCGAACGGCGCGTCCCCGTTGTGCGATTTGTTGATCTTCATGAAGAGCTGGATCCACGGGTTCGCCGTGTCGTTCTGCATCGGCAGGTAGTTGGTGCCGACCATGCCCTCCAACAGCGGCGCGGCCGCACCGAGCTGCTTGGCCAGGGTCGGCTGGTCGGCGCCGACGTTGGACACCAGCCACTGCGGCTTGAAGCCCAGCCGCGCGGCGGTGCCGATGGACAGCGCGGTGAAGCCGGGCACGGTCGCCAGCACGACGACCTGACACCCGCCGGCCTTGAACGCGCCGATCTGCGGCGCGACGTTGGTGTTGCTGGTGACGTACGTCTGCTTGACCGCCACCGCCTGAGCGCCGAGGACCTTCTCCACGCCGGCCAGGCTGTCGCGGCCGAAGTCGTCGTCCTGACCGAGGAAGCAGACCTTCTGGCCGGCCAGGTTCCGCTTCGCGTAGTCGGCGAGGATCTTGCCCTCGACGGTGTAGTCCGGGTTGAAGCCGAACGTGCCGGGATAGGTGTCGGGCTGGTCCCAGCTCCGGCTGCCGGAGGCGACGAAGAGGTCCGGCACCCGGTTGCTCTTGAGGAAGTCGAGCACACCGCTGTGGGTCGGCGTGCCGAGGCCGTTGAGGATGGCGAAGACCTTGTCCTGCAACACGAGCTGGCGTACCACCTGTTGGGTGTTCGCCGGGTTGTAGCCGTCGTCCATGACCTTGTAGGTGATCTTCCGGCCGTGCACGCCGCCGTTGGCGTTGACGTAGTCGAAGTACGCCTTCGTCGCCGGCGCGATCTTGGAGTAGCCGGCCGAGGCCGGCCCGGTGAGCGGCATGTGGGTGCCGACGACGATCTCGGTGTCGGTGACCCCCGGCACCGACCTCCCGCCGGAGGCGGGACCGTCGTCGCCACAGCCAGCGGCGGCGATGAGCAGAACGATGGAGCTGGCGATCGCGAGACCGCGTCGCGCCATAGGGTGCATGGGAGACACCGACCTTTCTCGGTCCGGTTGGGTGGGAGCGGTGTGGTGGGTGGAGCGCCCGGCGAAGGCCGGGCCGGAAAACAGCTCAGGAACGTCGCGCCGGCCACCGGGCCAGCAGCGCCCGACCGAGGCGGGCCAGCAGGCCCTGCACGCCGCCGGGCGCGGCGATCATCACGACGATCAACGTGATGCCGAAGATCGCCAGCGGAAGGTTGCCCTCCAGTCGCTGCGCCACCGCCGGCGAGAGGGTGAGCAGCTCGGTCACGGAATGGGTGAGATCGGGCAGGGCGACCAGCAGCACGGCCCCCCAGAGCGCGCCGGCGAGGCGACCGAGACCGCCGATCACCACGGCCATCAGCAGGAACAGCGACAGCGTCAGCGAGAACGCCCCGGGCGACACGCTCTGCGCCAGCACCGCGAGCAGGCCACCGCCGAGCCCCGCGGTCGCGGCGCTGACCACGAACGCGAGAACCTGGGTACGGGCCACGTGGATGCCCGCGAGTCGGGCCGCCACCTCGTCGTCGCGGACGGCCCGGAAGGTCCGCCCGTACCGGCTGCGGACCAGGTTCGCCAGCAGCAGCAGCGCCAGCAGCGTGGCGGCGCCGGAGACCCAGAGCTGCCACCGCTCGTACGGGAAGTAGGGGCCGAGCGCCAGCGGCGGCGGCTCCACCGGCACCAAGAGCCCCTGCTCGCCGCCCAGGACGCCGTCGAAGGTGACGGCCAGCGCCGGCACGACGACGGCCACGGCGAGCGTCACCCCGGCCAGGTAGGGACCGCGTAGCCGGGCCGCCGCCACACCGACCACCGCGCCGACCACGACCGTGCCCAGCACCGCCGTGAGCAGCGACAGCGCCAACAACCAGCCGCCGGTCCACCCCCGGTCCAGGAACGCGTTCTGGCACAGCGCCACCGCGTACGCCCCGGTCGCCATCAACGCCCCGTGCCCCAACGAGAGCTGCCCGTTGAGCCCGGTGAGGACGGTCAACCCGGCGGTGGCGCAGAGGTACGCCGCGATCGTGGCGAGCTGGAAGTTGCGGAACGGCTCGACGGCGTAGCTGACCGCCACCAGCAGCGCCCCCACGGCGAGCACCACGGCCAGGTGCCGCAGCAGCGTGGAACCCCGTCTCGGCTCGGGCGGGCGGTCACCCGTGTCGGCCGGCCGGTGCTTCGGCGGCAGGGCCGCCCGGGTCGCGCTCACACCCGCCTCGCCGCGACCGGGGCGAACAGCCCGCCGGGCCGCACCAGCAGCACCGCCAGCAGCAGGACGAGTACCGCCAGCGGGGTGAGGTCGCTGCCGGCGTACCCGCTCACGTAGGAGAGCAGCAGCCCCACTGCGAGGCCGCCGACGACCGCCCCCGGTGGACTGTCCAGCCCACCCACCACCGCCGCGGTGAACGCCGAGACGAACACCAGGTCCATGGCGTGCGGGTGCAGGCCCAGCTCGGTGGGGATGACCAGCATCGCGGCGAGCGCGCCCACGCCCGAGGCCAACGCCCAGCCGAGCGTCAACATGCCGCCGACGTTCACCCCGAGCAGTCGGGAGACCTCCGGCGCGAACGCCGCCGCGCGCATCCGCAACCCGATCGAGGTACGGGCGAACATCCAGCCCAGTCCGCTGACCACCACCGCGATCGTGGCGAAGACGAACAGGTCGTACGGCGACAGCACGGCGATCCCGCCGACGGTGAGGGCGGACCGGCTGAACGGGACCTCGGCGGGGCGGAACTCGTTGCCGTACACCATGCCGAGCACCGCCTGGATCAGCAGCACCAGACCGAGCGCGACGATGACCGGGTTGAGCGGTGACGCGTGGTCCACGTGCCGCATCACGACCCGGTCCACCAGCGCGCCGAGCAGCAGGCCGGCGACGATCGCGACGACGAAGCCGAGCCAGTAGACGCCCGTCGCGGCGGACACCGAGTACGCGACGTACGCGGCGGCGACGGCCATCGCGCCCTGGGCGAAGTTCACGACCCGCGCGGCCCGCCAGATGAGCACCAGCGCGAGCGCGAACGCGGCGTACACCGCGCCCCGGGACAGACCGTCGACGGTGAGGAAGACGAAGCGGTCCAACTGTTCTCCCTCCAGGGACATCCGGTGCTGGTCAGAAACCGAGGTACGCGTGGCGCAGGTCGACGTCGTCCCGCAGGGTCGCCGCCGGGGCGGCGATCACCACCTGGCCGAGGGACATCACGACGCCCTGGTCGGCGACGGCGAGTGCGCTGCGCACGTTCTGCTCGACCAGCAGCACGGTCAGGCCGGTCCGGTCGCGCAACTGGCGCAGCAGGGCCATGATCCGGGCGACCACCCGGGGCGCGAGGCCCAGCGACGGCTCGTCCAGCAGCAGCAGGCGCGGCCGTCCGACCAGCGCCCGGCCGAGCGCGAGCATCTGCCGTTCGCCTCCGGAGAGCTGGTGGCCGAGGTGACGACGACGCCGCGCGAGGGGCTCGAACAGCTCGTAGACCTCGTCGAGGGCGCGGCCGGCGTCCGCGCGGTCGCGTCGCCACAGCCCACCGAGCCGCAGGTTCTCATCGACCGTCAGCTCGCCGATCACGCCCCGACCCTCCGGGACGTGCGCCATTCCGCGCCGTACGAGCTGTTCCACCGGCGTACCCCGCAGGTCTTCCCCGGCGAGGACGACCTGGCCGGCGGCCGGCCGGATCATGCCGGAGAGCGCCCGCAGCAGCGTCGTCTTGCCGGCGCCGTTGGCGCCGACGACGGCGGCGATGGTGCCGGCCGGCACGGTGAGGTCGACGGCCCGCAGCACCGGCGCGGCCCCGTAACCGGCCACCAGCCCCCGGACCACGAGCAGATCCGGCGCGCTCACGGTGCGGGCTCCTCGACGAGGGCCCCGAGGTAGGCGTCGGTGACGGCCGTGTCGTCGCGGATCTCGTCCGGTGGCCCGGTGGCGATCACCCGACCGAAGTCGAGGACCACGATCTCGTCGCAGACGTCCATCACCAGGTCCATGTGGTGCTCGACGAGCAGTACCGCGCACGGGTCGACGTCCCGCCGGGGCAGCCGCCGGATCAGGTCCGCCAGCTCGGCGATGTCGTCGGCGCCGAGGCCACCGGCGGGTTCGTCGAGCAGCAGCAGCCGGGGTCGCGCGGCGAGCGCGCGGGCCAGGGCGACCCGCTGGCGTACGGCGAAGGGAAGCGTGCCCGGCGCGGCCTCGGCGTGCTCGACGATGCCCAGGTCGTCGAGGACGTCCAGGGCGTGTCGGCGCAGCCGGCGCTCGTCGCGGTCGCTGCGGGGCAACCCGAACAGCGCCGCCGCGAAACCCGCACGGGCGGTGTGGGATGCGCCGGTCATCACGTTCTCCACCACGCTGAGCCCCGCGAAGAGCCCGGTCCCCTGGAGGGTCCGGGCGATGCCGAGCCGGGTCAGCCGGTGGGGTTGCGGGCGCAGCGGTCGACCGTCGAGGGTGAGTGAACCAGTCTGCGGTGTGACGAAGCCGCAGACCACGTTGAACAGGGTGGTCTTGCCGGCGCCGTTGGGCCCGATCACGCCGACCACCCGGGAGGGTGGCACCCGGAGCGAGACGTGGTCGAGGGCGGTGAGGCCGCCGAAACGGACGCCGATGTCGTGCAGTTCGAGGCCGCGCTCCATGCACCCATCCCTCTGCCGTGGCGGGTGTTATTTACACTCGCAGTGTACGTTTCTCGGTGATCGCGTCAAGACCCCTCGATACGCCCGAACGGCCGGGACGGCCGCCGTGGGGCGACCGTCCCGGAGGTGCGCGCTCAGGCGCTCGGGCAGGTGTTGCGGTACTCCTCGATCTGCGACCCGCTGGGGCCCGGGCAGAGGAACTGCTCGTAGCGGGTGTCGTCGTCGACGAACCGCTTGAGCCAGGCCACCATCTGCCGCGCCGTCGGCGTGTTGACCGTCTGCGGGAAGAAGTGGCTCGCCCCGTTCAACTCCAGGTAGGCCTTCTCGGCCGACGACGGGATGCTGTTGTAGAACGGCACCGAGTGCGTGGCGACCGGCGCGACGGTGTCGCTCTCGCCGCCGATGATCAGCGTCGGCACGCGCAGCTCGGACCAGCTCTTGTCCGTGTTCCAGGGCGCGAGGGGGACCGCGGCCTGCAATGACGGCCGGGACGAGGCCGCCTCCAGGCTGCCCCCGCCGCCCATCGAGTGGCCGGCCACGGCGAGCCGACTGCTGTCGATCCGGCTCCGCACCGAGCTGCGCTGGGTGAGGTAGTCCAGCGCCGCGAGCAACTGCCGGCCCCGGCTGTCCGGCTGGTCGAGCCGGGTGTTGGTCTCGATGCCGATCACCACGAAGCCGTGCGAGGCGATCCGTGGGCCGAGCCAGCTGATGCTGGACCAGGCGGCGGTGTAGCCGGGCGAGATGGCGACGGCGCCGAAGGTGCCCTCGCTGGTGCTGGTCGGGTAGTAGATGACCCCGCCGCCGAAGCCGGTGACGCTCAGCGACGACACGCTCTGCGAGGCGGTGGCGAAGGGGCCGCGGCTGGCCTCCAGGATCGCGGTGGTCGGGTCGGGACCCCGGTCGTACGGGCCGGCCGCCTGGGCGGCACCCGTCGGTCCGACGAGGACACCGGCGACGAGCAGGGTGGCGGCCAGCGCGAGCCGGGCGGCTCGGGCGGGCAGGGAACGGGGACGGGTGGTGGTTGGTGACGACACGTCGGGCACTCCCTAGAGTCGAGCAATATCGACGTTCGTCAGTGTTATTCGCCCGGGTCGGCCGGCGCATCGGTGAAATCACCAGTCCCGGATTTATCGTGCGTTTCGACCCTCAAGGCAGGGGTAGGGGTGCAGGGGCCTGCCCAAACGCTCCAGCGAGAGGTTCGCCCAGTGGATTCCAGCAAGCCCGCCGAGGCGGTCAGGAACGTCGTGAAGACCGCCTCCGAGAAGATCGCCGACGCCCTCACGCCGGACGTACCGGGCGCACCCGGCAGCGCACCGCCCACCGTCGAGGAGCCGACCGCGCCGCACGACCCGCTGCCGCCCAGGACCGAACAGGGCGCGCCGCAGACGCGTACGCCCACCGGCGCCGAGACCGGCGCGCCGACGAGCGCGAACGGCCAGCAGGGCGCGTACCTGACGACGGCGAACGGGGCCCGGCTGCGCGACACCGACCACTCGCTCAAGGCCGGCCCCCGGGGGCCGGTCCTGCTCCAGGACCACCACCTACGCGAGAAGATCACGCACTTCGACCACGAGCGCATCCCGGAGCGCGTGGTGCACGCGCGGGGCGCGGGCGCGCACGGGGTGTTCACCGCGTACGGCACCGCCGAGGCGGTCACGAGGGCCGGCTTCCTCAAGAAGGGTCGGGAGACGGAGGTCTTCGTCCGGTTCTCCACCGTCCTCGGATCGCGCGGCTCGGCCGACACCGTCCGGGACACCCGGGGCTTCGCCACCAAGTTCTACACCGACGAGGGCACCTTCGACCTGGTCGGCAACAACATGCCGGTCTTCTTCATCCAGGACGCCATCAAGTTCCCCGACATCATCCACGCCGCCAAGCCGCACCCGGACCGGGAGATCCCCCAGGCGCAGAGCGCGCACGACACGTTCTGGGACTTCGTCTCCCTGCACACGGAGGCGCAGCACCACACCATCTGGAACATGTCCGACCGGGGCATCCCGCGCTCGTACCGGACCATGGAGGGCTTCGGCGTACACACCTTCCGCCTCGTGAACGAGGCCGGGGCGACGGTGCTGGTCAAGTTCCACTGGAAGCCGAAGCTCGGCGTGCACTCCCTGACCTGGGAGGAGGCGCAGATGCTCGGCGGCATGGACCCCGACTTCCACCGCCGGGACCTCTACGACGCGATCGAGGCAGGCGCGTTCCCCGAGTGGGAACTCGGCATCCAGGTCTTCCCGGACACGCCCGAGGAGACCTTCGCCGGCATCGACCTGCTGGACGCCACGAAGATCGTCCCGGAGGAGTTGGCGGAGGTGCAGCCGGTCGGCCGGCTGGTCCTCAACCGGACGCCGACGAACTTCTTCGCCGAGACCGAGCAGGTCGCCTTCCACCTCGGCCACCTGCCGCCGGGTATCGACGTCACGAACGATCCGCTGCTACAGGGACGACTCTTCTCGTACGTCGACACGCAGCTCACCCGTCTCGGCGGGCCGAACTTCACGCAGATCCCGATCAACCGTCCGCACGCGGCCGTCAACGACATGCTGCGCGACGGCTTCCACCAGCACGCCGTGCACGCCGGAGTGGCGCCATACCGGCCGAACTCCCTCGACGGCGGCAACCCCTTCGAGGCCGGCGACGCCGAGCACGCCTTCGTCGACGTGCCGGTGACGGTGGCGCAGGCGCCCAAGGTCCGCGCGAACCCCGCGTCCTTCGACGACCACTACAGCCAGGTACGACTGTTCTGGCTGAGCATGTCGCCGGTCGAGCGGGAGCACATCATCCGGGCGTACACCTTCGAGCTGGGCAAGTGCTACCACCAGGCGATCAAGGAACGCCAGCTGCGGTGCCTCGCCAACATCGACGCGGTGCTGTGCGAGCAGGTGGCCACCGGTCTGGGGCTGCCCGCGCCGCAGCCCACGGTGACGCCCGTCGACGTCACGCCGAGCCCGGCCCTGTCGCAGGTCGGCGGGGAGTGGCCGGCCGACGGCCGCACTGTCGGGATCGTCGTCGACCCCGACGGTGACCTGGACGACGTCGACGAGGTCCGCCGGGCCGTATTCGACGCCGGCATGGTGCCGCTGCTGATCGCCCCCCACGGTGGACTGGTGGGCGACCTGACGGTCCAGCGGACCTTCGCCACCGGCCGGTCGGTCGAGTTCGACGCGCTCCTGCTGGCCGGGGCGCCGGTGCCCGCGCCCGACGCGCTGCCCGCCCGCGACGCCAAGGCGGGCCGGCCGGACGCGGCGACCGTCGACCCGCGCGTGCTGCTCCTGGTCGAGGAGTGCTGGCGGCACGCCAAGGCGATCGGCGCGTGGGGCGCCGGTGTCAGCGTGCTGGAGCAGGCCGGAGTGGCCGGTACCCCCGGCATCGTGGCCGCCGGCTCCGGCGCCGAGGCGCTGACCGGGGTGCAGCGGTTGATGGCCGCGCACCGGGTCTGGGAGAGGTTCCCCGCCTCGGTCGGCTGACCTGTCACCGACGAGGGCCGTCCCCCGCTGCGGCGGGCGGGCGGCCCTCGTCGTCGTGGACGGGGCTTGATCGACACGACATCGCCGATGTGGCGGTCACCGGGCCCGACTTCGCTGACCTGGTGTCGACGACCGCGCCCGACTCAGCCGATGTCGGCCAGCCGCGGCAGCACCTCGTCGCCGAGCCGCCGGGCGAACTCCACGGGGTGCCGGTCCGGCGTGACCTGCACCTCGCTGACGCCGAGCGCGGCATAGTCGGACACCTCGGCGAGGAACGCGTCGAGATCCTCCAGCGGCGGCTTGGAGGCCAACACGGTCTTGGTGATGCTGTCGTAGTCGCGGCCCTCGGCGGCGCAGTGCGCGCGCAGCACGTCCAGCTTGTGCGCGATCCCCTCGGCGCCCGTACCGAACAGGTTGCAGGCGTCGGCGTACCGGGCGACCAGCAGCAGTGTCTTCTTCTCGCCGCTGCCGCCGATCATGATGGGCGGATGCGGACGACTCAACGGCTGGGGCGAGTTGATCGTCTCCGTGAGCTGGTAGTGCCGCCCGTCGAACGGCCCGTCGTCGTCACTCCACATCTGCTTGCAGATCCGCAGCGTCTCCTCCAGTCGCTCGAACCGCTCGGCGACCGGCACCACGGGCACGCCGAGTCCCCGCTGCTCCCGCTCGTACCAGGACGCCCCGATGCCGAGCCGGGCCCGGCCGCCGGAGAGCACGTCGAGGGTCGTCACGGTCTTGGCCAGCAGCCCCGGATAGCGGTACATCACACCCGTGACCAGTACACCCAGCGTCATCCGCCGGGTCTGCGCCGCGACGTAACCCAACGTGGTGTACGCCTCCAGCATCGGCTCCTCGGCCGGCGCCAGCGCCTCCATCTGGAAGAAGTGGTCCATGACCGTGAACGAGGCCACTCCGGCCTGTTCGGCGATGGTCGCCGCCTCGCTGAGGGTCGGCGCGATGGCCGCCGGATCGGCCGGAGTCGAAAAGTTCCAGTAGTGCAGACCGAGCTTCATGTTCGGCACCTCCGCGATCGAGCCTAGTAGCGCTCCCCGGTTTCCCAACGCGTCGTCGGCACGATGGTGGTGGTCCCGGTCCGACGCGCTGCGGAGTCCATTACCGGATCATGACAATTCGAGGATCAGGCGCGGATATCCCGCTGGCACCTTCTGCTGAGTGATCCAAGAGCTGTCTCGCACCGAGCCACGACCGGACGGGTACGACCCCGACGCGCGCGTCCGGTTCCGCCACCGCCGGCAGGCCGACACCGGCGGACCGCGGCGTGTGCAGTGGGCCGACGCCGCGAAGGGCGTATGCATCGTCCTCGTCGTCGGATGGCACGTCGTCGTCAAGGACTACCTGCGGATCGACTGGCACGTGGGCGTACCCGTGCCGGGCCTGTGGGGCACGCTGGGTGAGCAGTTGCTGCCGCTGCGCATGCCGCTCTTCTTCACCATCAGCGGCCTCTTCGCGGCCAACGCCGTACAGCGGCCCTGGCGCGCCGTCGCCCGGGGCCGCATCGCGGGGTTCCTCTACCTGTACGCCCTCTGGCTGCTCATTCACACGGCGGTCCTGGCCGTGGCACCGGACTTCCCGACCGACCGCGCCACGTCCGCCCTCGCTCTGCTGGCACAGCTCACCGTCACGCCCTCCAACCTCTGGTACCTGTACGCCCTGGCGCTCTACTTCACGCTCGCCAAGGCGACCCGACGGCTGCCCCGGTCGCTGGTCGTCGTACCCGCCGCCGTGCTGTCCGCCGTCACCGCCGCCGGCCTGCTGGCCATGCCGGGCAACCGGGCCGGCCTCTACCAGAACCTGATCTTCTTCCTGGCCGGCCTGTACCTGCGGCCCCACATCCAGCGGTGGGCCGCCACCGCCACCCGGCGTCGACTGGCGCTGACCGGCGGGGCGTACGCCCTCGCGCTCGCCGCGATGGCGGCGGCCGGCGCGCAGCGGTGGTTCGGCGTCTGGCCGGCGGTCTCCGTCGTCGCGGTGGCCTTCGGCGTCACCGCCGCCGCCCGGCTGGTCCGGTGGCCCGCTCTCGGCGACCGACTGGCCGCGCTCGGGCGTATCACGTTGCCCATCTACGTCATCCACATGCCGCTGCTGGCCCTGCTGCACCGCCTGCTGGCCGGCCCGGTCTCCGAGCTGGACGCGGGCGCTCAGGGCCTGATCGTGCTGGGCTACCCGATCCTGCTGACCGCGCTCGTCGCCGGGCTGAGCCTGGCCGTGCACCGTGCGCTGCTGGCGGTGCACGCCCGGTGGCTGTTCGCGCTCCCCGGGACGCGTCGCGAGGCGGTCGCCGGATGAGCGCGTTGGCCGAGGCGGTGGTCGACCTCGGGGCGATCGCCGACAACGTACGCAGGATCGCCGCCGTCACCGGCACGGAGCTGATGGCGGTGGTGAAGGCCGACGGGTTCGGGCACGGCGCGGCGCCGGTCGCCCGGGCCGCGCTGCGCGGCGGCGCCACCTGGCTGGGCGTGACCTCGGCGGCCGAGGCGCTGGCCCTGCGCGCCGCGGGCATCACGGCCCCCACGTTGAGCTGGCTGCACCGCCCGGACGACGACTTCAGCGGGTTGATCCTCGCGGGCGTCGACGTGGGCGTCTCGACGATCACCCACCTGCACGCGCTGGCCGACGCGGCCCTGCGGGTCGGCGTGCCCGCGACGGCGCAGCTCAAGGCCGACACGGGCCTCACCCGCAACGGCGCCGGCCGCGACGACTGGCCCGACCTGGTGGCCTGGGCCCGCAAGTACGAGGTCGAGGGCACGGTCCGGGTACGCGGCGTGTGGTCCCACCTCGCCGACGCGGACGTACCGGGCGCGCCCGCGCTGGCCGGTCAGGTGCGGACGTTCGCCGAGGCGCTGCGCGTCGCCCGGACCGCCGGCCTCGACCCCGACCTCGTCCACCTGGCCAACTCGGCGGCGGCGCTGTCCGCGCCCCGGACCCGCTTCGACCTCTGCCGGATCGGGTTGGCCCTCTACGGCGTCGACCCGTTCGGCGCGGTCGGTCCCGGGGCGTTCGGGCTGCACGCCGCCCTGACGCTGCGCACGACCGTGGTGAACGTGAAGCGGGTGCCGGCCGGCACCGGCGTGTCGTACGGGCCGGAGCACGTGACCGCCGCCCCGACGACGCTGGCGCTGTTGCCGCTCGGCTACGCCGACGGGCTGCCCCGCGCCACCGAGGGCCGGGCCGAGGTCTGGCTCGGCGGCCGGCGCTGCCCGGTGGTCGGGCGGATCGCCATGGACCAGTGCGTGGTCGATGTGGGTGACCTGGCGGTGCGGATCGGCGACCCGGTCGTCGTGATCGGCACGGGACGCGACGACGACGCCCCGACCGTCACCGAGTGGGCGCGCTGGGCCGGCACCAACCCGCACGAGATCTTGACCGGAATCGGGGCGCGGGTGGGCCGCGTCCATCTCCACGAAAGGGCGGACATCGCATGTTGACGCGACTGGCAGTGCTGTACGGCGGGCGGAGCGGCGAACACGAGGTGTCGCGGCGCTCGGGGGCCGCCATCCTCGCCGGTCTGGACCGGGAGCGGTACCAGGTGACCGAGGTGCTCATCGACACCGACGGCGGCTGGCACGTCGACGGTCGCCCGATGGGCCTGCCGCAGGCGTTGCGGGTGCTGCGCGCCCAGGACGTGGTGTTCCCGGCCCTGCACGGCCCGTACGGCGAGGACGGCACGGTCGCGTCGCTGCTGGAATGGCTCGGCGTGCCGTACGTCGGCAACGGGGTGTTCGCCAGCGCGGCGGGCATGGACAAGGGCGTCACCAAGCGGCTGCTCGCCGCGGAGGGCCTGCGGGTCAGCCCGGGTGTGACCCTGCGCCCCGGGGAGACCCTGTCGCCGGCCGACCAGCAGCGGCTGGGTCTGCCGGTCTTCGTGAAGCCGGCGCGGGCGGGGTCCAGCCTGGGCGTCGTCCGGGTGACGGAGTGGTCGGCGCTGCCCGCCGCGCTCGCGCAGGCCCGGGAGGTCGACCCGAAGGTGCTCGTCGAACAGGGCGCGCAGGGCCGGGAGATCGACATCGCCGTCCTGCAGCACCCCGACGGACGGGTGCAGGCCGGTCCGCCGCTGGAGATCCGGGTCAGTGGCGCGGGCTTCTTCGACTACGACGCGAAGTACGACGGCGGGGCGGTCTTCCAGATCCCGGCCCAGCTCGACCCGGCCACCACCGAGGTGCTCCAGGACCGGGCCGTCCGCGCCTTCGAGGCCCTCGACTGCCGAGGGCTGCTGCGGGTCGACTTCTTCCTCCCCCACGAGGGCGCCGAGCCCATCGTCAACGAGGTCAACACGTTCCCCGGCTTCACCGCCGAGTCGCAGTTCCCGCAGATCTGGCAGCGGGCGGGCATCGAGTTCCCCGCCCTGCTCGACATTCTGGTGGCCGGCACGCTCACCGACCGGAGTCGGGTCCTCTCCCCGGGGCTGCTTCGACCGGAACGGGCGGTCGACCTGGTGTGAGCGGCGTCGCCCCGGTCACTCGATGGGGCAGGACCAGGGCGGCCGGGTGCCGTCCGAGCCGACGAGAGTGACCGGGGCGGAAGTGGGCTGCTGGCCGGCGAGCGCCACGGTGCAGATGATCTGGTTGGCCGCGACGGTGGACAGCGGCAGCACGGCGCCCTTGAACCGCACCGTGATGCCGGGCTCGTCGGTGCTCGGTGTCATGCTCACCGGCCCGGCGTCGGCCGGCACCTCGCTGGTGAGCCCCGCGCTCCGCTCGGCCTCGGTGGGACCGGACACGAGCAGCACGAGTGTCTCCAGCGGTGGCCCGGGCACGTTCTTCACCGGCCGGACGACAAGCGCCAGTTCGCCGTCCGCGATCAGGTAGAGGCCCCTACCGGCGAACGGGCCGCTCACCGCGGAGCGGCCCGTGATGACGTCGCTGGGCCGTACTCCACAGCCCGCCGTGAGCAGCGCGACCAGGAGCGCGACCGCGAGCAGCGCCCGGGTTCCGCGACGGCGGCTCACCGTACGCCTCCGGCGTCCGCGGCTGTCCGTACGCCTCCGGTGTGCACGGTCTCGGACGCCAACCGGGGCAGGCGGAGCGTGAACACCGCTCCGCCCCGTGGGTGGTTGCCCGCCACCAGGCTCCCCGACTGCCCGGCGTGCCGGTGCAGGCGCGCGTTCTCCCACGCGATGGCGAGTCCGAGGCCGCTGCCCTCCGAGCGGGTCCGGGCGGTGTCCGCCTTGTAGAGGCGGTCGAACACGTGCGGCAGCACCTCCGGGTCCAACCCCGGTCCCTGGTCGGTGACCTCGATCGTGAACCAGTCGGGTTCGGCGACAAGACGGACGGACACCGGCTCCGTGCCGTGCCGGAAGGCGTTGCCGACCAGGTTGGCGACGATGACGTCGAGCCGCCGGGGGTCGAGCCGGGCGACGACACCGGACGGCAGGTCCGCCCGTACCCGGTCGGCCCACCCCCGTAGCCGCAGCGTCGCGGTGACCGCCGCGGCGACGTCGACGTCGTCGAGGGCGAGCCGGGCGGTGCCGGAGTCGAACCGGCTGACCTCGATGAGGTCGTTGACGAGCTGGGTGAGGCTCTGCGTCTCCTGACTGACCAGCCGGGCGGCGCGGCCGGCGTCTCCCGGCAGCCGGTCCGCCTCCTCGTCGAGCACGTCGGTGACCGCCGTCATGGCGGCCAGCGGTGTACGGAGTTCGTGGGACACGTCGGCCACGAAGCGCCGCGCGTCGGCCTCCATCCGCCGCAGCTCACCGACCTGACGCTCGATGGTCGCGGCGGTGTCGTTGAAGGTGCGCGTGACGTCGGCCAGCTCGTCGACGCCCCGGACGGTCAGCCGGGCGGACAGGTCTCCCTCGCCGAGCCGGCGGGCCGCGCGACCCAGCTCGCGTACCGGCCGCAGCACCCCCTGGGCGGCCAGCAGGGCCAGCAGGACCGCGAGGATCAGGGAGAGCCCGCCGGTCACCCACGCGAGGGTGGCGAGCCGGTCGATGCTCTGCTGCTCGGAGGCGAGGCTGCGCACCGAGTAGACCTCCACTCCGGACGCCACGCTCGTGCCGTCGGACCCGTCGAGCCGGAGCTGTGTGCCGATGAGCAGCACCGGATGTCCGCCACGGTCGACGCGTTGCCAGGCGATCTGACCGCGCGCCACCTCCTGCCGCAGCTGAGGGGTGAGCTGTTCGGCGCCCTCGCCGCCCGACGACCACTGCCCCCGGTAGTGCACGACGGCGTAGCTGTCCCGGTCGGAGAGCCTCCCCGCCAACAGGTCCATCTCCTCCTGGCCGGGCGGCAGGCTCAGCACCGGGTACACCTTCGAGAGCTGGTCGGTCAGTGAGGCCACCGCCGCGTCCTGCGCCTGCTGGAGGATGACGGTGCGCGCCTGGAAGTAGCTACCGCTGGCCACCACCGCCGTGGTGGTCACGCCCAGCAGGGCGAACGCCAGGAGCAGCCGGGTGCGCAGGCCCAACGCCATGGCGCGGGCCCGGTGCCAGGGGGTCACAGCGGCCCGAACCGGTATCCGAAGCCGCGTACCGTCTGGATGTAGACCGGCGTCGAGGGCTCGTCCTCGATCTTGGCGCGGAGCCGCTGGACGCAGGCGTCCACCAACCGCGAGTCGCCGAGGTAGCCGTGCTCCCAGACGGCCTCCAGCAGTTGCTGGCGGCTGAGCACCTGGCCCGGCGTGTGCGAGAGTTCGAGCAGCAGACGCAGCTCGGTCGGGGCCAGGCCGACCGGCACGCCGTCCTTGGTGACCACCAGCGCGGCACGGTCGATGGTCAGGGCGCCGTGCCGGTGCAGCCCGGGCCGCTCGCTGCCGGGGCGTCGTGAGTCGCCGCCGGTGCGTCGCAGCACCGCGCGGATCCGCGCCTCGAGCACCCGGGCCTGTACCGGCTTGACCACGTAGTCGTCGGCGCCCGCCTCCAGGCCCGCCACCACGTCCATGTCGTCGTTGCGCGCGGTGAGCATGATGATGGGCAGGTCACCGTCCTGCCGAATACGACGGCAGACCTCGAACCCGTCCATGCCGGGCAGCATGATGTCGAGGACCACCACGTCGGAGGCGCTCGTGCGCAGCCGCTCCAGACCCTGTTCACCGGTCGCCACGGCGACCACGGTGTGGCCCTGCCGAGTGAGCGCCAACTGCAGTCCGTCGCGGACCGTCTGGTGATCTTCGATCAGCAGGACCTGGGGCATGCCGTCAAGTATCCCATCACGGAGTTTGTTCATATTTGTCGATGCCTCGCGCCCGTCCGACGAACTCCACCGACCGGATCAGGAACGCCGCCACGCCCACCGCCAGCATCGACGACGCGGTCGCCAGCAGGACGGCCAGGAACGGTCCCCACCGCAGTTCGGCGGCCAGACCGGGAACCAGCACCCGAACCGCCCAGACCAGTACGACCAGCCCCACCGCGCCCTCGACGAGAGCACGCCGGACCCGCCCGGAGGTCGGCCCGGCGGGCGGACGGAGCGCGTCACCGCCGGACCGGGCCGCCAACGCGGCCGCCGCCAGGCAGAACAGCGCCATACTCAGCAGGACGCCCCCGAGCACGTCGCTGAACCGGTGCCAGCCCGCGATCATGGTGGCCGCGCCGATCACCGAGACACCCGCCGCGCCGGGTACCACCAGCCACCGCCTGGCCGCGCCCGGCGCCGCCAGCAGGAACGCCAGCGCCAGGGCCGTCGCCACCGCGACGTGACCACTGGGAAAGCTGTTGTGGGTGGTCGAATTGGGAACGGCGAGGTCCGGGCGGGGCAGCGCCGACTTCGCCACGCCGGCCGCCAGCACGGCGGTGAGCACCATGCCGACGCCCACGACGCCGGGCAGCAGCCGACGGCCGAGCACGCCCACCACCAGCACGGCGGTGAGCAGGACGGCCAGCGGCGCCGGCTGACCGAAGTGCCGCAGCACGACCGTGGCCGGACCGAACAGGCCGCCGGCCTGCTCGTAACCCCCACCCCGCTCGGCGCGCGGCAGGAGCAGCCCGTCGACCCACTGACCGGGCTGGGTCCACACGAAGACCACGCCGACCAGACACAGCGCGAGCAGGCAGCAGACGCCCGCCGCGAGCAGCCGGAGAGCCGGTGGCGCAGCGGGCCGGCCGGGGGCCAGCGCGCGCGCCGGGCCGGGCGACAGCGCCGGTGGCGGCGGCACCGACGAGCGACCGATGGAGTACGACGATCCGTGGGACATGCGACCATGCTCGGCCCGCCAGATCCGGGGGCTGTCCGTGAATTGTCTTGGTTCTGTCACAACCGACGCTCGTACCGGAGAAAACCGGGCGATCCTCCCCCGCGAACGTCCTGCCGCCCGCGCCGCCCAGACGTGAACCTTCATTCACATGCTTACATGCAACTATGTTTTACCTGGCCGAGACGAGCCGTCACTAAGATCAAGACGCCGATCGATGATTCTCGGCGGTGCGAAACCATCCGGAGTGTTCGTGGGGAACCGGAAGGGGTTGGGCAATGCACGGGGTTTCGGTCGCTCCACTCGTCATCGGCATCGCGTCGTCACCGGCCGAGCGCCGGCAGTTGGCACGCCTGCTCGGCGGCAGCGACGCCTTCCTGATCGTCTCCAACGTCGAGCAGGCTCGGGAGTTCCTCGGGGTGGGCGACCTGCCCCCCGTCGTACCTCCCCCGACCCCGCCCGCACGGGCGGAGGTGGCGCGGCGCCCGCAGCCGCCGCCCGACCTGAGCGTCGACTCCGACCGCCGCGTGCTGCGCTGGCGCGACCAGGAGATCGACCTGACCCGCCTGGAGCACGACGTGCTGATCTGCCTCGTCGACGCTCCCGGGCAGGTCTGGACGTACGAGCGGCTGCACCTCGAGGTCTGGGGCAACCGGCACCTGGGCCGCGGGTCCGACATGCACTCGGTCGTGCGTCGGGTACGCCGCAAGCTCGCCCGGCTCGACGCCGCCGCGACGATCCACGCGGTCCGTGGGGTCGGCTTCCGGCTCGCACCGATCTAGGCAGCGGTGATGGTGGCCGCGACCAGCGCGGTCGGGGCCGGAGTGCTGAGCGGCGGCGGTAATGCCGATGAGCGTGATGCCGGTGAGTCATCTAGATGACTCACCGGCATCACGCTCATCAGGGTGGTGTCGCCGTCGGTCGCCTGGCGTGGGCGGTCGCTCCAGGATCCTTTGAAGACACGGCCCAAGGCCTGCTTCCTGAGAACGGGCCGGCCCGCCTGGTCGAGGACCAGGCGGGCCGGATCACTGCGTCAGCGCTCCGGTGTCAGCACCGGATCGGCGCCAACCCGAAGTTCTCCACCGTGGGAGTGGTGGTGTTGATCTTCGTCTGACGGGTCTGGGGCTTCCAGCCGTCCTTGGCGACGATCAACGTGAGCGGGTTGTTCCGGCGGTCCATCCAGTAGGCGTAGTTACCGGCGGCGTCGGTCGCGAAGGTGAACGACATCGCCCACGAATCGACCTGCACCACCGCACCGGCGATCGGCGCGGTCGCGCCCGCGCAGCTCGTCCCGGTCACCGTACCCATCAGCTTGCCCCAGGTCTTCGGGGGCGTCACGATCATGGTCACCGTCACCGGCGGCACCGAGTACGGCGTGTTCTCCCGGATCGTGACCGCGGCCGAGTAGGTGCCCGGCTGGTCCACGTTCGCGGTCAACCCGACGGTGACCGTGACCTTCTCCCCCGGCGCGAGGGTGGCCGTGGTCTTGTCGATCGTCATCCAGCTGACGTCGGCCGCCGCCTCGGCGCACCCCTCGAAGCCCGGCAGCGCCTCGCTGTCCGGTGCCGCGTCGAAGCTGCCGGACGAGCCACCGATCTTGTAGAAGCCACACGCCGCGCCACCCCGGTACCGGGCGGTGTTGGCGTTCGGCAGGTTCGACCACGAGCTGGTGGCCGGGTCGAAGGCGAAACCGGCGTTGGTGATGGCGCCGCCCTGCGAACCGCCCACGACCAGCAGCTTGCCGCTGGCCACCGCGTACGAGCTGGCCCAGTTGTCGGTCGGCGCGTCCGCGATCGCGGTCCAGGTGTCGGCGCCCGGGTCGTAGGCGTAGCTGGCCTTCTGCGCCGCGGTGCCGTCGTTGCCACCGGTGCAGTAGAGGACGCCGTCGATCCCGCCGCAGGAGGCGAAGGCCACCGACTTCGGGTAGTTGGCCACCGTCTCCCAGGTGTCGGTGCCGGGGGTGTAGCGGACCACGGTGTTCGACATCGGCACGCAGGCCGCGGTCGTGCAGCCGCCCACCGCGTAGAGCTTGCCGTCGACGACCGCCTGCCCGGCCGCGGCCCGTGGCGCGGGGTTGTCGGCCAGCTCGGTCCAGGTGTTGGCCGCCGGGTCGTACGACCAGGTGGCGGCGTCCGGACCGGAGTCGCCCCAACCGCCCGTTGCGATGATCTTTCCGCCGACCACGCCGACGGTCAGCGCGTTGCGGGCGCCGGGAAGATCGGCGGCAGCCGTCCAGGCCTGCGCGACCGGGTCGTAGGCGTAGGTCTTCGCGGTGGAGGCGGTTCCGTCACCACCACCGATCGAGTACACCTTGCCGTCCAGGGTGACCACCCGGTTGTCCATGATGTTGCCCGGGTAGTCGGCGATGTCGGTCCACGGCGCGGCCTGCGGACCGGCCGCCGCGGCCGTCGCCGTCGCCGCCTTGCCGGACGACCTGGCCGCGACCGACGTCGGTACCGTCAGCCGTTGCTCGGCCGCGCCGGCCGCGCCGAGCGCCTGCTGCCGGGTCACCCGCGAGCCGTCGGCCCGCAGCAGCTCGAAGCCGTCGTCCCGCTCACCGAAGGCGACCTCGACGGGGGCGCCGCCGGTGTTGGTCACGGTGAACGTCCTGGTCGCCTTGCCGCTGGGCATCTGGAGCGTCGCGCTCAGCGCGGCGGGTGTCACCGACAGGCGGCCGGCCGCGAGGACGAAGTTCGCGGTCGTCGCCCAGTCCGGCTCGACGTCGACCTGCTTGGTCTGGCTGACGTAGCTGCCGGCCGTCGCGGTGAACTTGTGGGTACCGGTGAGCGTCGAGTAGATCCAGTAGAAACCGTCCGGCAGCCCCGGGTCGTCCGGGGTCGCCACGGTCACCGCCTTCTCGGCGGGCCGGTCGTTGCTGGTGACGGTGGCGCCGTTGAGGTAGCTGTCGTCGTTCTTGTCGCGGACGTTGCCCACGACCAGACCGCCGTCGACCGGCACGCAGGTGACCTGGCTGCCGATCAGGACGTTGTCGACCTCCCACCACCAGTCGTACTTGGCGTCGTAG
Source organism: Micromonospora sp. CA-246542 (assembly GCF_050942905.1). Taxonomy (NCBI): domain Bacteria; kingdom Bacillati; phylum Actinomycetota; class Actinomycetes; order Micromonosporales; family Micromonosporaceae; genus Micromonospora; species Micromonospora sp. CA-246542. The sequence goes on from NZ_CP192040.1 coordinate 4,077,406, forward strand.
TAGTGGAACCGCACCTGGACCTGCGACTTGCCGGCCGCCTGCGGGATCGGGATCTCGCTGAGCTTCGGTCCCCGGACGTCGGTCTCCTGCCGCAGGACGTTCGTCCAGGTGGCTCCCCCGTCGATGCTCAGGTCGACATCGGCGGTGTCATCGTTGAGCTGGTTGAAGTCCTGGTTGAACCGGATGACCGGGGCGCTGACGGCGGTCAGGTCGACGACCGGGCTGACCAGGGAGCTGTCCTGGGTCTTGCCCGCGCCGTAGTCGTCACTGTCGATCATCGCGAAGTTGCCGGTGCCACCGGTCAGGTTGCCCCGGCCACCGTCGTCGGTGAACTTCCAGACCTGCCCGCCGCCGACGTTGTCCACCACCGACCAACCGGCCGGGGTGGTCGTGGCGTCGAAGGTCTCGTACTCGCCGTCGGAGCCGAACGTGTAGCCCGGGGCCGTCGTGCACCTGGTGGTGTCCACCGGCACCGCGACGTTGGCCGTCACGTTGCGGGTGCCGACCACGACCTCCTTGGTGACCTTCTGGTAGCCCGGGTACTGCACCTCGTACGTCAGGGTGTACGTCTGCCCGGCCGGCAACGTGATGCTGTAGCGGCCGTTCGACGGGGTCGTGTAGTCGTACACGCCCGCCGGGCCGCTCACGGTCACCTTGGCGTACAGCGGCCAGCCGTGGCCGGAGCCGTCGGTGACCGAGCCGGTGACGTTGACGCGCGGCACCGCCGTCAGGGCGACATCGAGCGTCGTGGTCGTGCGGTTGGTGACCGTCGCCGTCTTCGTGGCGCTGCCGTATCCGAACGCGGACACGACGACCTGGTAGTCACCGGTCGGGAGGAGGGTCGAGTACGTGCCGTCGGCGCCGGTGGTGATCTCGCGCGACGTCGGGCCGGTGAGCGTCAGGGTCGCGCCGGCGATCGGGGCGCCGGTGGCCGCGTCGGTGACCGTGCCGGCCAGGGTGCCGACGTCGCCGGTGGGGGCGGCGTTGAGCAGCGCGAGGGCGTCCAGCCGGCCCTCACCCCAGACGTTGTTGTCCGCGGCGGTGCCACCGCACTGGTCGTCGGCCTTGTCGATCGCGGTGCCGTTGAGCAGCGCGCGCGTCGCGTCGACGTCACCGACCAGCGTGGGTGCCGCCGAGTACAGCAGGGCGATCGCGCCCACCAGGTGCGGTGCGGCCATCGACGTGCCGCTGGCGGTGCCGTACCCGTTGCCGGGAACGCTCGACCGCACGTTCACGCCGGGCGCGGAGATGTTGGGCTTGATCTCGCCGTTCTGCCCGACGCCGCGCGCCGAGAAGCTGGCGATGTTGTTGTTGACGTCGTACGCGCCCGCCGAGTAGTTGCTGGCCAGGCTTCCCGGCGAACCGCTGGTCTGGCACGCCGGTCCGCTGTTGCCGTTGGAGAACACCCCGAAGATGCCCGAGGCGGCCCAGGCCAGGGTCACGTCCTCCATGAACGGCTCGTTGGACGGCAGTCGGGTGCCCCACGAGTTGTTGATGATGTTGGGGCGCTTGCTCGCGTCCGGGTTCTGGCCGTTCGAGTCGGTCGGCTCGAGCATCCACTGACCGGATTCGATCAGCGCCTCGTCGGTGGGGCAGCAGCCGTTCGCCGCGATCCACTTGACGCCGGGCGCGACACCGATCTGGTTCGCGCCGGCGGAGCCGGCCATGGTGCCCATGGTGTGCGTACCGTGGCCGTCGTCGTCGCAGGGCGCGCCGTCGCACGTCCCGGCGGCGTCGAACCAGTTGTAGTCGTGGTCGAACGTGCCGTCGCCGTTGTTGCCACGGTAGGAGTTCACCAGGGCCGGGTGGTCGTACTGCACACCGCTGTCGATGCTCGCGATGGTGACGCCCTCGCCGGTGACGCCGTACTGGGACCAGACGTCGTCGGCGTTGATGTTGGCGACGCCCCACTCGACCGCGTTGACGGTCTTCTCGTCGGTGCCCTTGGTCAGTTTCGGCAGCTCGTAGGCGACCGGGGCGTAGAGGCCCTCGACCTCACTGTGGGCGGCGAACTGCTGGGCCATCGCCAGGGAGCCGCTGTTCACCTTGATGGCGTTGGTGGCCCAGAAGCTCTGGTACTTCGTACCCGAGCTGTCGAGTTCGGCGCGGACCTTGCTCTGGCTCCCGGCGGCGCTCGCCCGCAGCGCCTGCGCCACGGCCGCGCCCCGCTTGGTCCAGTCCTTGATGGCGCTGGCCTTGCTCAGGTCCGCGCGGTCCTTGAACCGAATCCAGAAGTCCCCTGCGCTCTTGGCCTCGAACTGCTTGGCGAGTTCCGGCCGGATCTTGTCCCCGACGGCGGTACCCGTCGAGCCGGGCGCGGCCTGCGCCCCGGAGCTGAAGCTGGCCAGGCAGGTGGCGGCGAGGACCAGCGCCACGCCGGCGCTCACCGCCGATCTGGCCGTTCGTCTCCATTGTGGACGTCTGAACATCGGTGCCGCCTTCCTCAGAACGACCCAGGGGTGTACGTGGGCCATGGTGGGAAGTGCGCGAGATCCACTCGACGGAACCGAGCGAACGGACCCCTTCATGCCTCCCCCATGCACCGCGCGGGTCACGCCGGTTGCCCGAGTGGACACTATGATCGAGAGGAAAGGACGATCAAGAACTTGCTGTGAGCATCTTGTCGCTACCGGTTGCCCTGCTGGTGACGCGCTTGCCAAACACTGTCAGGACCATGACGATGGGTGGGCAGGGATGCCCATCGATTCCAGGCGGTGCGGTGGCGGAGACCGACGACGCGGCGTTGGACGGGGGCGACCCGGCCGACGAGGAGTTTCCGCTGCTGATCGCGGTGACGCCGTCACCGCGCGAGCGCATCCGACTCGCGGAGCGGCTCGACGGGGTCGCGCCGCTGCTGCTGGTGGCCGACCTCGACGAACTGCGCCGGCTGATCGGGGTGCCGCAGCAGCGGCCCGGGCCGCCGGGCGAGCCGTCGCCGGGTCGTACGCCCACGGCCGAGCCCCGCCCCACCCTGATCGTCGACTCGGCCCGCTCCACCGCCCGGTACGGAGCGCGCGAGGTCGGCCTGACCCGGTTGGAACACGACCTGCTGATCTGCCTCACCACCGAGCCGGTCCGGGTGTGGAGCTACGCCGAGCTGCACCGGTCGGTGTGGCACGACGAGGCACGCGCGCACCGGGCGGACGTCCAGTCGCTGGTGAAGCGGCTGCGACGCAAGCTGGTGGTCCTCGGCACCGTCGCCACGATCGAAGTGGTGCGTGGCGTCGGGCTGCGGCTCACGGACCGGCAGGACCCGCGGATCGGGCGTGCCTGACTGCTGCCTGATTCAGGCAGTTCGTCAGCACGGGCCGACCGCCACGGCCCGGGTCAGCGCGTTTTCCCATATCCGGGAGGAGCGCCGTACGGGCACGTAACGTGAGCTACAGCCGATCAACGGCGAACGCCGGACGCGCCCGCCGCCTGCCCGCTCAGCCGCAGGAGGTGAGAGCCCATGCTGTCGATATTCGATCCCCGGCACACCGTCGCTCCCCCGGGATACAGCCGTTGGCTCATCCCGACCGCAGCGCTGGCCGTGCACGTGTGCATCGGTCAGGTCTACGCGACGAGCGTCTACAAGAACTCGCTCATCGCGCACTTCGACGCGAGCCAGACGGCGATCGGGGCGATCTTCAGCATCGCCATCGTCATGCTGGGATCGTCGGCGGCGGTGGGCGGCCGGTGGGTGGAGCGCAACGGCCCGCGCCGGGCGATGTTCGTCTCCGCCTGCTTCTGGGCCACCGGCTTCCTGGTCGGCGCGCTCGGGATCGCGACCCAGCAACTCTGGCTGCTCTACCTCGGCTATGGCGTCATCGGCGGCATCGGACTGGGCATCGGCTACATCTCGCCCGTCTCCACGCTGATCAAGTGGTTCCCGGACCGGCCGGGGCTCGCCACCGGCCTGGCGATCATGGGGTTCGGCGGTGGCGCCCTGGTCGCCGGTCCGCTCGCCCGCCAACTGCTGTCGCTCTACGACGCCGACTACAACCCGGCCAACCCGGCGGCGGTGGCGTCCGGGTCCGCCCTCGTGGGACTGTTCGTCACGTTCGGCATCGGCTACTTCGTGATCATGATGTTCGGTCCGTTCAACGTGCGGGTGCCGCCGCCCGACTGGCGGCCCGCCGGGTTCGACCCCGATCGGGTCGCGGCCCGACCGCTGGTGACGAGGGCGAGCGTCTCCGCGTCCAACGCCGTACGCACCCGCTCGTTCTGGCTGCTGTGGATCGTGCTGTTCTGCAACGTCACGGCGGGCATCGGCATCCTGGAGCAGGCCAGCCCGATGATCCAGGACTTCTTCCGGGACAACGGGTCCACCGCCGTGTCGGTGTCGGCGGCGGCCGGCTTCGTGGGTGTGCTGTCGCTGTTCAACATGGCCGGCCGGTTCGTCTGGTCGACGACGTCCGACCTGATCGGCCGCAAGCCGATCTACCTGGTCTACCTCGGTGTCGGCATGGTGCTCTACGCGCTGCTCGCGGTGGCCGGGCACGCGGCGACGGCGCTCTTCGTCCTGATCGCCGCTCTGATCATCTCCTTCTACGGCGGCGGCTTCGCCACCATGCCCGCGTACCTGCGGGATCTGTTCGGCACCTTCCAGGTCGGCGCCATCCACGGGCGGTTGCTGACCGCCTGGTCGGCGGCGGGCATCGCCGGCCCGCTGATCGTCAACCGGATCCTCGACGCCCAGGGCAAGCCCGGGACGCTCACCGCGTCGGCGTACCGGCCCGCGCTGTTCACCATGGTCGGCGTGCTCGCCATCGGCTTCGTCGCCAACCTGCTGGTCCGTGCCGTCCCCGACCGGTTCCACGAGCCGGACCGGGGGTCGGCCTCGCCCGTGGCCCGGGCCAGCGTCACCGAGCCGGTCGCCCTCGGCCCACGCAGCAGCCCACCGGTGCCCGAACACGTCGGCGATCAGACCGGGCGGCTCTGGCTGTCGTGGCTGCTCGTCGCGGTGCTGCTCGGCTACGGCATCGTCGAGACCGTCAGCACGGCCGCGAAGCTGTTCACGGGCTGAGGCGACCGGCGCTCACCGCGCGGGGCGGTCAGCGTCGGCCGACGCCGGGCCGCCGTCGGCGAGGCGGTCCCGCTGGGGTACGACCGTGTACCTCGGATCGCGCGCGGACACTGAGCCGGCCTCGAAGATCCCGAACCGGGTGGCCACCGACGAGGCCACCAGGGCCGCGCCGGAGAGCACCGACAGCAGCCGGCTGCGTCGGGAGAGCAGCGCGGCGACCGCGCCGACGCTGATCAACCCGTTGCCCGCCCGGACCAGGCGACCACTGTGACCGCTGCGGTAGGGCTCGCCCGTGACCGGCAGACGCTCCATCCGGTGACCGCCGACCAGCTTGAGGGCCGCGCCGGCGACGGCGAGCCGTCGCAGCGGGGCGGTCTCGGCGGGGGCGCCACGATGAGGCCGACCCCGGCCGCCGCGACGAGCGCGCTGCCGCCGAAGACGAACGGCAGATCGGGGTACGCGTCGTGCCAGGCCGGTACGGCGGTGTCGGCGAGCAGGACCCCGGTGTACGTGGCCAGCGCCGGCGCGGTGGCCGCCGCGGCGAGACCGGCGATGTCACCGACGCCGGGCGCCAGCCGACGGGCGAGGCCCAGCACACCGTGCCGCGGCAGCCGTGGCGCGAGTTCGGCGACCGCGGCCACCCCGGCGGCCGGGCCGAACGCGGTGAGGATCCAGGTGCCCATCGACATGGGCGAGGTCGGTTTGGCGACCCGGAGCATGTGGTGGAACCGCGCCGGCCGACCGAGGTCGTGCACCAGCAGGTACGCGCTGGCGAGGATGCCACCGAAGGCCGTCCAGCGGCCCACCTGGCGCAGCTCGGGACGGCCGGTCAGTTGGGCGCCCGCGCCGATCAGGGCGCCGCCGGCGGCGAGGCCCCCGGTGAACAGGTATCCGGCGATGTCGCGCTTCCACACCGGCGCCTTGAGGATCGGCCGGCCATAGTAGGAGCTGAAGTCGGCCGGCGGCACGGTCACCTGCTCGCGGGTCATGGCCGCCTGCCGAGGAACGCGCCCACCGTGACGGCGGCCATCGTCAGGGCGGCGATGCCGGCGCGTTTCCACATCGCCGGCAGGTCCCGGGTCGTCACCACCGGGTCCGGTGGCAGCCCGTACACCTCCGGCTCGTCGAGCAGCAGGAAGAACGCCCCGTCACCACCCACACCATCGTCCGGATCATGCCCGTACAAGCGGGCCTCGGGAACACCCCGCCCGTGCAACGTCGCCACCCGCGCCGCCGCCCGCTCCCGCAACTCCTCCAGCGGCCCGTACTGAATCGACTCGGTCGGACACGCCTGCGCACACGCCGGCGTCATCCCCGCACCCAGACGGTCGTAACACAGCGTGCACTTCCACGCCCGACCATCACCCTTACGCTGATCGATCACCCCGTACGGACACGCCGAAATGCAGTACCCACACCCATTACAGATGTCCTCCTGCACCACCACCGTCCCGAACTCCGTCCGGAACAACGACCCCGTCGGACACACATCCAAACAAGCCGCATGCGTGCAGTGCTTACACACATCCGACATCATCAACCACCGAAAATCCGACCGACCCTCCACGCCGCTGTCCCGCCCCGGCGGCCGCGCACCCGGCATACCCAGGAACTCCGGCCCGCCCGACATGCGGGTCGCCGCGCCGGGCTCGCCAGCTGGCAGACCCGGGTCCGTGCCGGTGTCGGCGACGGTCCGCGCCCCGACGGCCGCCGTCGCCGGGCTGACCGCCGGCCCGTCCGGGTACCCGGCGAACGCCGGGGAGGTCCCACCGAGCGGGCGCGGCTGCTCCACGAACGCCACATGCCGCCACGAGTTCGCCGTCAACGCACCCGTGTTGTCGTACGACATCCCCAACAGATCCAGACCACTTTCCGGAACGTCGTTCCACTCCTTGCACGCCACCTCACACGCCTTACACCCGATACACACACTCGTATCGGTGAAGAACCCCATCCGCTGCGGCGCGTCCACATAACCCGCGTCCGGCGCCGGATCGAGCGGCCCGTACAGGGCGTTGGCATGCGGCATCGCTCAGTCCTCCTGGTCGCTGCTGCTGTCGGCGACGTCCGTCGTGACCAGCGGCGGATAGCGGTGGCTCAGGTTGCCCGACCGTCGCCGGTAGTCCAGGACGAGATCCAGCAGGTCCTGGCCCCTCGGTCGCCGGCCGGGCCGTACGTCGCACGTGCCGACCTTGCTCTCCTGGATGAGGACGTTGGGGTCGAGGGTGATGCCGAACAGGTCGTTGGCCGAATCGCCGGTCACCAGACCCTCGAACCCGAAGTGGTACGGCAGCCACACCTGGTGCAGGATCCGACCGTCCACCCGCAGGGGCGTCACGCGGTCGGTCACCAGGACCCGTGCCTCGATGGCCGCGCGGGTGGTGACCAGGTGCGCCCAACCCAGGTGAGTCAGTCCCCGGTGCACGGCCAACTCGGGCGACACCTCGACGAACATCTCCGGTTGCAGCTCGGCGAGGTGCGGCACGGTCCGGCTCATGCCTCCGGCGGTGTGGTGCTCGGTGAGCCGGCTGACCGTGAAGACGTACGGGAAGACGTCGCTGTGCTGCTCCGGTGGGCTCGGGTTGAGGTTGTTGATCGGATGGATGTAGACCTTGCGGGTCGGGTTGGCCTGCTGGCGGTAGAGCGGGTTGCGCACCGGCGACTCGACCGGCTCGTAGTGGGTGGGCAGCGGGCCGTCCAGGACGCCGCTGGGCGCGTACAGCCAGCCCTTGCCGTCGCCCTGGAGGATGAACGGGTCGTCGCCCGCGATGCCCGCGACGCCCGAGGTGTTCGGCGGGGGCCGGTACGAGGGCGCCTTGGTCTTCTCGAAGTCCGGCACGTCGTAGCCGGTCCACTCGGATTTGTCCGCGTCCCACCAGACGTACTTCTTGCGTTCGCTCCACGGGCGGCCGTCCGGGTCGGCGGAGGCACGGTTGTAGAGGATGCGCCGGTTGGACGGCCAGGCCCAACCCCATTCGGGTGCCACCAGGGACTGTTCCGCACCGGGCTTGCGGCGGGCGGCCTGGTTGACGCCGTCGGCGTACACCCCGGTGTAGATCCAGCAGCCACCCGCCGTGGAGCCGTCGTCCTTCATCTCCGTGTAGCTCGCCAACGGCCGGCCGGTCGTCACGTCGTACCCGTTGATCTCGCGCAGCACCGACTCGGCGCTGGGCTCCGCGTGCGGACCGTGCGTGGGGTAGTCCCAGGTGAGGTCGAGCAGCGCCCGGTCGCGCGGTCGGGTCGAGCGCGCGAGGCGTTCCCGGATGATGCGACCGAGGTGGTAGAAGAACCACAGCTCGGAGCGGGCGTCGCCCGGCGGCTCAACGGCCTTCTCCCGCCACTGCAACAGCCGCTGGGTCTGCGTGAAGGTGCCCTCCTTCTCCACATGCGACGCGGCCGGCAGGAAGAACACCTCGGTCCGGCACTCCCGCGGCACGATCTCGCCCGTCTCGATCTCCGGACCGTTCTTCCAGAAGGTCGCGCTCTCGATCATGAACAGGTCCCGCACGACCAGCCAGTCGAGGTTCGCCATGCCGAGGCGCTGCGCCCGGCCGTGCGCCGAACCGATCGCCGGGTTCTGCCCGAGCAGGAAGTACCCCTTGATCTTCCCGTCGATCATGTTCAGCACCTGCTGGTACGTGCCGTGGTCGCCGGTCATCCGGGGCAGGTGGCCGTAGCAGTAGTCGTTGTCGGGGGTGGCCGCGTCACCCCAGTACGCCTTGAGCAGGTTCACCCCGTAGGCGCGCGCGTTGCCCCAGAAGCCCTTCTGCTCGGGATGGGCGATGCTGCCGATCCACTCGTCGAGGGTCGGGTGGTCGGCGTGATGCGGCATGGGCAGGTAGCCGGGCAGCAGGTTGAACAGGGTCGGGATGTCCGTCGAGCCCTGGATGCTCGCGTGCCCCCGCAGAGCCATGACCCCGCCACCCGGGCGGCCCATGTTGCCCAGCAGGAGTTGGATGATGGCCCCGGCGCGGATGTACTGAACACCCACGCTGTGCTGCGTCCACCCCACCGAGTAGACCAGCATCCCGGTACGCTCCCGGCCCGAGTTCGCCGTCCACTCCCGCGCCAACTCCAGGAACTTGTCCTGCGGGATGCCGCAGACCCGCTCCACCATCTCCGGCGTGTACCGGGCGTAGTGCCGCTTGAGGATCTGATAGACGCAGCGCGGGTGCTGCAACGTCTCGTCCCGCTGGGTCTGCCCACCCACCGGCGCACCGTGCGACTCGTGCTCCAGCCCGGCCGCCGTCTCCCGCTGCGTCTCGGTGTCCCGGGTGGAGATGTTCTCCGGGGCGCCCTCGTACTGCCAACTGCTCTGGTCGTAGCTGGCGTTGGCCTCCACGAAGCCGGAGAAGAGCCCGTGCAGATCCTCGGTGTCCTGGAAGTCGTCGGTCACAATGGTGGCGGCGTTGGTGTAGGCGAGGACGTACTCACGGAAGTCCAGCTCGTTGTCGAGGATGTAGCGGATCACCCCACCCAGCAGCGCGATGTCCGTCCCCGCCCGGATCGGCAGGTACGCGTCGGCCAGCGCGCTCGTGCGCGTGAAGCGCGGGTCGACGTGGAACACCTTCGCGCCCCGACGCTTGGCCTCCATCACCCACTGGAACCCGACCGGGTGCGCCTCGGCCATGTTCGAACCCTGAATGATGATCACGTCGGAGTTCGACAGGTCCTGCTGGTACTGGGTGGCGCCGCCGCGACCGAAGCTGGTCCCCAGACCGGGGACGGTGGCGGAGTGTCAAATACGCGCCTGGTTCTCGATCTGCAACGCCCCCATCGCCGTGAACAACTTCTTGATGAGGTAGTTCTCCTCGTTGTCCAGCGTCGCCCCACCCAGGCTGGAGATACCCAGCGTCCGGTGCAACGGCCGACCCTGCTCGTCCACGTCCTCCCAGGTCTCGTCCCGGGCGGCCAGGACCCGGTCGGCGATCATGTTCATCGCCGTGTCGAGGTCGAGGTCCTCCCACTCGGTGCCGTACGGCCGGCGGTAGCGGACCGTGGTCTGGCGCAGCGGGCTGGTCACCAGGCTCTTGCTCGCCGAGCCCTTGGGACACAACCGGCCCCGCGAGATCGGACTGTCCGGGTCACCCTCGATCTGCGTGACCTGCCCGTCCGCCACGAACACCCGCTGACCGCACCCCACCGCGCAGTACGGACACACCGACCGCGCCACACTCTCGGCGGTCTCGGTGCGGGCGGTCAGCGAGAGGGATCGGGCCGACTTGGCGGCGGCGCCGCGACCGAGCGGGTCGGTGCCGCTGAGCTGGCGATAGAGCGGCCAGCTCTCGATCCAGCGGCGCACCCCCATCGCTGCACCTTCCCGACGAAAGACCCAAAATATGAATACTCCGACAGTAGATGAGCGGACGGGCCCGCCGCAGCGGGATCAGCAGAGCAATGCCTCCCCCGGCCGGGTCACGGCGGCCGAGGGAGGCATGGTGAACGGGGGCGTCGGCTACGGATGCCCGACGGCCAGATGGTCACCGAAGGTCCGGTAGCGGCGCAGCTCCCAGAGCAGCCAGCCGATGCTGACGATCGCCACGGCGACGAAGACGAACGAACCGGTGAAGGTGTCCCAGAGCGTGTGCAGGGCGACGACGCCCACGAAGGTGCCCAGGAAGCCGAACAGGCGGCGGACGCTCGGGGTGGCCAGCAGCGCCCACAGCGCGCCGGCGGTCAACCCGGTCCAGGCGGTGTGCCCGGCGGGCGCGGTCAGCCCCCGGATGAACAGGGTCTGCTCCACCGCGCCGATGTTGCCCTTCGAGCTGAGCAGCGCGGTGAAGGCGTACCCCATCGTCTCCAATGCGGCGAAGCCCATGCCGGCGGCCACGCCGATGACCAGACCGTCGGACGGCACCCGGCGGCGGTGCTGGGCCAGGGCCGTGAACAACAGCACCACGGGGACGATCAGCTTGGCCGACTCCTCGATCAACGCCACGAACACCATGGGCAGGGTGCCGAGGCCGCGCAGGGTGTCGTACTCCAGGGTGCCGGCCACCACCGTGCCGATCACGCCACCGAAGAACGCCGACGTCACCAGCACCGACGCCGGCACCTGCCACCGCCCGGTACGGGCCTGGGCGAACGTCAGGAACGTCAGGGGCGCCAGGGTCGCGCCGAGCAGGATCAGCGCCGGCACGAAGTTCGGATTCTGGGTGCTGACCAGGGTCCGCAGCACCGCTATGTAGAGGATCAGCCCGACAAGGAGCACACCGACCCACGCCCACCGGCGAGAACGATCACGCATACCGGGGAGTCTGGCGGATCCAGGTTACGAAGACCAGCGTGGGTGCTGAGATAACTGCGATGACTCGCCACGCATCGCTGCGGCCGCTGCTGCGCGACCGGACGGCTCCGAAGCAGCCCGCGTTCATCGAGCTCTTCTTCGACCTGGTGTACGTCTTCGCCCTGACCCAGCTCACTCACCTGTTGGTCAACGACCTCACCCTCAAGGGTGGGTTCGAGGCGCTCGTGCTGCTGCTGGCGCTGTGGTGGGTCTGGATCCTGACGGCGTGGATGACCGACCAGTTCGATCCGCAGCACGCGTCGGTCCAGTGGTACGTCGTGCTGGTCATGTTCGGCGTCTTCCTGATGGCCATCCAGGTGCCCGAGGGATTCCACGGCAACGGCTCGTTCTTCGCCGCCACCTTCGCCCTCATCAATTTCGGGCGCTTCCTGTTCGTCGTACGGGCGGCCCGCAAGACGCCCGTCCTGAACCACGTGCTGCGGGCCCGGTTCTGGTCCCTGATCTCGACGCTGCTGTGGATCCCCGGAGCATTCGTCGACGGTTGGGCCCGCGGCATCCTGTGGCTGGGGGCGCTGACCGTGGACTACGTCGCGGCGGCACTGCGCTGGCCCACCCCGAGCCGGCTCGGTCACGAGCGGGGAGCGGCCCTGGAGATCACCGCCACCCACATCGCCGAGCGTTACCGGCAGGTCTTCATCATCGCGCTCGGCGAGATCGTCCTGGCCATGGGCATGACCTTCACCGACACCAGTTCCTACGGGTTCACGCCCCGTCGTACCGTGGCGCTCGTCCTCGCCTTCGCCAGCGCCGCGCTCATGTGGCGGCTCTACATCTACCAGGCGGGGAACCAGCTCGGGCCAGCCATCAACGCCGCCCGCGATCCCCACCGGCTCAGCCAGTGGTCGGCGTACGCCCACATGACCATGGTCGCCGGGACCCTCCTCGCGGCGGTCGGTTTCACGCTGGCCATGGACCGACCAGCCGCGCACACGCCAGCGCCCTGGATCGCCGGCATCATCGGCGGTCCCGCCCTGTTCCTGCTGGGCCGCGTCGGTTTCGAATACGTGATCTTCGGCCGGGTGACCGTACCCCGGTTGATCGCCATCCTCGTCCTGGCCGCCCTGTCCCCCGTTGCGGTCCACCTGCCGCCGGAGGTCCCGTTGGCCTTCACGACGCTCGTCCTCGCGGCGCTCGCCGCCGAGGACACGGCGCGCGGCCGGCGCAACCCTCCGAACCAGGCGATGCCACCCGCCTGACAGCGGCCCATCGTCCACCGCGAGCCCTGCCGGTCACGGTCTCGCAGTGCTGACGTCCGCGCCCTACGCTGGCGGCATGGATCGGTGGCTGGGAATCGGTGGGTTCGTCACCGGCATCGTCGGTCTCGTGCTCACCGTCTACTACGCGCGCGAAGCCAAGCAGCTCAACCAGATGCGGAAGCGGCTCGAGTGGCCCGACCTACAGGCTGCCGCGAACGACCTCGGCCGAAAGATCAAGTCGGAGTTCCCGCCCACCGCGATCGTCACTCCCGGCCTTCCCGGTGCCACCTTCGCCAACCTGCTCGCGGCCGAGTTCGACAACCAACCGCCCGTCTTCGTCGGAACACGGACCTGGCGGGATGACCCGCACGGTCCGGTGGAGTCGAGTGGGTCCTTCCTCTTCGAGACGACGAAGTGGCTCGTGACGATCCCCGAGGCCGTCCTGGCCTACCGGAGCGGCAACATCCTGATCGTCGACGACTTCGTGATGTCCGGCGACTTCCTCGCGGGACTGCGGGCACGCCTCGTCGACGAGGGCGTGGCCGCCGACCGCATCCGGGCGGCGTCGGTCGCCGTCACCCGGGTGGCCCGCAAGAACCACAAATCCCCCGACTACTACTGGTGGCTCGCCGACAGCGACGACTTCTTCTTCCCCTGGGGCAGAGCCAGGTAGCGGGCGGCCGGCGGTGACCCTCGGTTACCTCAGTTCGGGCGGATGCGGCGGTGAGCGGTATACCTCAGAGTCATATTCATACCTCTGAGGCATACCGCTCAACAGCACATCGCCACGTCGAGCCACGAAGCGGATGACCAGCGTGACAGGAGCCGGGCAGATTGGAATGGTCTCGCCATGCCCGAGGCTCTGAAACGGTGCTCAGCGGTCGCGGCGCAGCACGGTGAACGCGCCCGCCTCGACGGCTTCCACCTCCTTGAAGCGAAAGTCGGCCCGCGCCCCGGGCGCGAACAGACGCTCGCCCGCACCGGCGATCGTCGGGAACGTGATCAGCCGGTACTCGTCGATCACGTCCGCGACGGCCAGCGCCCGGACCAGGCTGAGGCTGCCGATCACCACCACGTCGCGCCGGGTGCGCTCGTCGCGGGCCCAGGCCACCGGGTCACCGTCGATCGGGGCCGAGTTCGACCAGGCCGCCGCGTCGATGCCCGTGGTGGTCGCCACCCGCTTGGGCACGGCGTTCATCAGTGAGGCGTAGCCTCCATCGCGCTTCGGCCACAGCTGGGCGAAGTGCTCCCAGGTGCGCCGGCCGTAGAGCTGGACGCCCTGCTCCATCCGGGCACCGAGGCGGAACTTGTCGCCGCTGACCGGCCCTTGCCCGTACCGGAACGCCCACCCGCCGTGGCCGGTGCCCCAGCGCCCGTCCGGGTCGGAGACCACGCCGTCCAGCGTGGAGAACTGAATGACGATGATGTCGCCCATGCGAATTCCTTCCGCCGTGGCGGTCCAGCGCGGCCCGCTCCTACCACCACCTACCGACGCCACGCGCCGGACTCATCGGTCCAGGCTGAGAAATCTCGACCGTCTCTCGGCGTACGCTCTGCGCCGTGGTCGAGGCGACGGCGCAGGACCGGGACGGGCGGTACGAGGCGTACCGCGCTGACCTGCTGGCGCACTGCTACCGGATGCTCGGCTCCGTCGACGAGGCCGAGGACCTGGTGCAGGAGACGCTGCTGCGCGCCTGGCGGTCGACTGACCGGTACGACCCGCAGCTGTCGTCGCCGCGTACCTGGTTGCACCGCATCGCGACCAACGCCTGTCTCACGGCTCTGGCGGGACGGGCTCGGCGGCCGCTGCCGAGCGGGTTGGACCCGGCCGGCGACCCGGATGCGCCGCTCGTCCCCCGCTTCGACATCCCCTGGTTGCAGCCGTTCCCGGACGCGCGGCTCGGTGACCCGGCCGACGCTGTCCAACAGCGGGCAGGGCTGCGGCTCGCTCTGGTCGCGGCGCTGCAGCTACTGCCCGCTCGGCAGCGTGCGGTGCTGGTGCTGCGGGAGGTGCTGCAACTGTCGGCCGTCGAGGTGACGCAGATCCTCGGCGGCAGTGTGGCCTCGGTGAACAGCGGTCTACAACGGGCCCGGGCGACACTGCGGGCCGCTGGTCCGACGCTGGAGGAGTTTCGCGAGCCGGCCGACCCCGCCGAGCGCGCCGTGATCGAGCGTTATCTGGCGGCGTTCGAGGCCGCCGATGTGCCCGGTCTGGCCCGCCTACTCGCCGACGATGTGGCGTTGGAAATGCCTCCGGTGGCGCTCTGGCTCGCCGGCAGATCGCACTACAAGCGTTTCCTGGAACGCGTCTTCGGCATGCGGGGGGCGGGCTGGCATCTCGTGCCGGTGGCGGCGAACGGCTCCACGGCCCTGGCGGCCTACGCGCCCGACCCGGACACCGGTCGCGTCCGGGCGCACTCGCTCCAGCTCTTCAGCGTGACGGATGGCCTGATCCGGCGGTGCGTGACGTTCGTCGACCCGGCGCTGTTCGGCCTCTTCGGACTCCCGCCGAGCCTGCCCTGCCGCGCACCGGTGCGGCAGGGGCTTCGGCCGACGACGGACAGCGGCGCCCGCGATTGATCGTTACGATCTCCGCCCATGCGTCGCCTCGCCCCACCCCTGGCACTGGTCCTCCTGCTCGGCGTGTCCGCCTGCACCTCGAAGCCCTCGAAGCCCGCGGAGTTCACGAAGGTCGCCCTGACCGTCTTCCTGGAACACGACATCACGGCGGACCGGAAGACCGCCGTGGAACAGCGGCTGAGGTCGATGCCCAGCGTCGAACAGGTGACGTTCGAGAACCGCGAGCAGGCGTACGCGCGAGAGAAGGAGGCGCTGAAGGACAGCCCCGACCTGTTGGCGGAGATCAAACCGGAGTACGTGCCGGAACTGTTCCACGCCACGGTCACCGACGCGCCGATCGCCGAGGCGGTCGAGGTGGTGATGGCCGACGTCGCGGGCGTCACGGATGTCGTCCTCAAGGTCGCGGACGTCGATCCCCTGCCGTCGCGGATCGGGATCGTCGTCCGGCTGAAGCCGTCCACGACCGACGGGCAGCGGGCCGCACTGGAGCAGGCGGTACGGGCGCTGCCGACCGCCCGGTCGGTCGCCTTCGAGGACCGGGCCGCCGCGTACGAACGTCTGCGTGAGCGCTGCCAGGGCAAGGGCGACCTGACCACGCAGCTCGATCCGCAGATGGGACACGAGTCCTGGCGGTTCGAGATGCCCTTGGACAAGAAGGGCGCGGGAGTGTCCGAGCTGAGGAAACTCGACGGTGTCGACACCGTGCAGCTCGCTCCGCTGGCGATGCTGTAGCCACGTGCGTCCCTCGGCGTGGCTGCGAAATGGGGTTGTCGGCATGGCGACGCGGGCCTACCGTCGTGGGGCACCTCCCGGTGCGCAGGCAACGGCTACTTCCGCTTCAAACGGGGAGACGTAGGTTCAAATCCTACCGCCACTTCGGGTGGCGTCGACCAGCGGCCGAGGTCACCTTGGCCCGCAAGGGCCGGTCGCCGTCGCCGCTTCGATCTCGGGAGGTGCGCTCGCCGCACGTCCGGTGCGACGGATACGGCTACTTCTGGTAACGCCCGGCAAGGGCCTGCGGTTCGAACCCGCTAACGCCGTGTCCACTTCTGATCTCGGGCGTGCGGCGCGTACGCAGGGCGCTCGTAACGTGATCACAAACTCCGTTGCCCGCCCGGCGCCGCCGCCGCTACGGTCGTGACCGCACTTCCCGGTGCGTAGGCGACGGATACATCTGGAGGGGTTCCGGCCCCGGTGAAGGACTTCCGTCGCCGACCTCGATCTCGGGAAGCGCGACCACACGCACACCCGGTGCGCAGGCAACGGTTACTTCGGGATCCGCAGATGGGGGTTCGAATCCCCCGACACCTTCGGGTGGGTAGTTCAACGGACAGAACGGCGGACTAGTCCGTGGCCGACTTCGATCTCGGGTGTGCGTGGTGGTGGCGCCTTCTCGGCCGACCGACGTGGGGGACGTCATGGCCAAGTTCAACCTCAAGCCGCGCACGAGCCGGCAGCGGCCGGTGACCGCCGAGGGCGCGCCCGGTTTCGTCCGTGAGCCGCGCCTCGAACTGTTCCTTCTCGGTGTCTCGAACATGGTTGGCGAGGCCACCTTCTACGAGGGCTCCACCGATCGGGACGCCCGTTTCCGGGACCTGGTCGCCGCCGTCGCCGTCACGGACCCCGACTGGTTCGGCCGGTTCGTGTCGTGGCTCCGGACCGGCGCGATGATGCGCTCGGCGTCCGTGGTGGCGGCCCTTGAGGGTGCCCGCGCCCAGGTGGCAGCCGGCATACCGGGTTCGCGCGCGGTCGTCGACGCGGCGTTGCAGCGTGCCGACGAGCCGGGCGAGGCGCTCGCGTACTGGCTGGCTCGTCACGGCCGGGCACTGCCCAAGCCGGTGAAGCGGGGCATCGCGGACGCGGCGGTCCGGCTCTACACCGAGCGGAGCCTGCTCAAGTACGACTCCGTCGGCCGTCAGGTGCGCTTCGGTGACGTCATCGACCTGACCCACCCCGCCGCGAGGGACGAGCGACAGGGTGACCTGTTCCGGCACGCGCTGGATCGGCGGCACCATCGGGACAACCCGGTCCCGGAGTCCCTGCGGATGCTGAGGGCGCGGGACGCGCTCATGGCGATGCCGGTCGAGCAGCGCGGGGAGGTCTCCGACCGGGCCGTGCTGGACGAGGCGGGTATGACGTGGGAGTCCCTGGCCGGCTGGCGACAGCGGGCGATGGACGCGGCCGCGTGGGAGTCCGTCATCCCGACGATGGGCTACCTGGCGCTGCTGCGTAACCTGCGCAACTTCGACCGGGCCGGGGTCGGCGACGCCGTCGCGGAGACGGTGGCGGCCAAGCTCTCCGACCCGGCGCAGGTGGCGACTTCGCGGGTACTGCCGATGCGCTTCCTGTCGGCGTACAACGCGGCGCCGAACCTGCGCTGGGGGTACCCGCTGGAGAAGGCCTTGCAGCACGCCCTCGCGAACGTTCCCGCGCTGAACGGACGGACGCTGATCCTCATCGACACGTCCGGCTCGATGCAGAGCGCGTTCAGCAAGGACGGCACGCTGCGCTGCTGGGACGCCGCCACGGTGTTCGGTCTCGCGGTGGCCGCCCGCGCGCAGGCGGCCACCGTGGTGTCGTTCTCCGATCACAGCCGGGTGTTGCCCTCGGTGGCGGGCGAGTCGGTCCTCGCGGCGGTGCGGCGGTTCAAGGAGGACGGCTACTTCATCGGCCGGGGAACCGACACCGGGAAGGCGGTCCGGAAGCACTTCGGCGCACACGACCGGCTGATCATCCTCACCGACGAGCAGGCGCACTGGCACGGGTCGGCGGATGTGGCCGCGTCGGTGCCGGCGGAGGTGCCCGTGTACACCTGGAACCTGGCCGGATACCGGGTCGGGCACACGTCGACGGCGACCAGGCGACACACGTTCGGCGGGCTGTCCGACGCGGCGTTCGCGATGATCCCGCTAATCGAGGCCGGCTCCGACGAGCGGTGGCCCTTCTGATTCGCGCCGCGGGGTCCGCCGGCCCCGCGGCGCGATTCAGGGCAGGAACTCGCCGG
This sequence comes from Micromonospora sp. CA-246542, assembly GCF_050942905.1. Lineage (NCBI taxonomy): Bacteria > Bacillati > Actinomycetota > Actinomycetes > Micromonosporales > Micromonosporaceae > Micromonospora > Micromonospora sp. CA-246542. The sequence goes on from NZ_CP192040.1 coordinate 4,095,501, forward strand.
TCAGGGCGATGAGGGCGCGGGCGGCGGCGCCGAGCGGGCGGTCCACGGGCGTGGCCAGCGACGCGGTCCAGTCCAGGTCGGCGTCGGTGACGGTCAGGGTGCGGACTCCGGGAGCGTCGGCGACGACGAAGCGGGGCAGCAGGGCGATACCGAGACCGTGCCGGACGTGGTCGGCGCCGGTGGCGATGTCCGGGATCTCGATGGTGACGCGCCGGGACAGGCCGGCGGTGGCGAACGCCCGGTCGGTGACGGCCCGGTTGCCGTAGCCGATCGGGGAGTCGATGAAGTCGAGACCGGCGAGGTCGCGCAGCGACACCGCCTCGTTCGCGGCGAGCGGGTGACCGTCCGGCACGACGAGGTCGATCACCGACCGGGCCAGCTCGGTGAGGTGGATCTCCGCCGGTGGCGTGCCGGGCAGCGAGACGAACGCGAGGTCGAGTCGGCGTTCGGTGAGCGCGTCGATGAGCCCCTGGGAGCCGGATGGCGCGACGCTGGTGTGCAGCAGCACCCCGGGGTGCCGACGGTGGAACTCGCCGAGCAGGGCCGGCAGGTGCAGGAGCCGGATCGAGGTCATCGTGCCGATGCGCAGGGTGCCCCGAAGGCCGCCGTGCACCTCGGCGACCGCGTCGCGGGCGTCGCGGGCCGCGTCGAGGGCGATGCGGGCGCGGGGTAGCAGCGCGACGCCGGCGTCGGTCAGGAGTACGCGTTTGGAGTTGCGGTCCAGCAACGGTGCGCCCAGTTCGCGTTCGAGCGTCTTCACGGCCGCCGAGACGGCGGACTGGACGACGTGCAGGCGGGCGGCGGCGCGGGTGAAGTTCTGCTCCTCGGCCACCGCGACGAAGTACTCGAGTTGACGCAGTTCCACGCCCCCAAGTATCACTCGCAGCGATGGTGACTAGCGTCAACTTTCGTTGGACGTGATGATCGGGTGGGGTGACAGTGGGCTCATGTCGTCAACGACCCTGCCCTCCCGCCGGCCCGTCGCCCCGGCTGGCCCTGACGAAGGATCGTCCCGCCACGGCCGTGGCTTCTGGGCGATCGCCCTGGCGTTCCTCACCGCGATGGCGTTCTGTACCGTTCCGTCCCCGCTGTACCCGCTCTACATGGCGCGGGACGGCTTCTCCACGTTCACGGTCACGATCGTGTTCGCGGCGTACGCGGTGGGTGTGGTGATCAGCCTGCTGCTCGCCGGGCACGTGTCGGACTGGGTCGGCCGCAAGAAGATCCTGATCCCGGCGCTGGCCCTGGAACTGGTGGCCGCCGCGCTGTTCCTGGGCGACACGTCCCTGCCGGTGCTGCTGGTCGCCCGCCTGGTGAGTGGGCTGGGCGTCGGCATGATCACCGCGACCGCGACCGCGTACCTCCAGGAGTTGCACACCGCGCACCGCCCCGGCGCGTCCCGGCAGCGGTTCGAGGTGGTCTCCACCGCCGCGAACATCGGCGGCCTCGGCGTGGGCGCGCTGGTCGCGGGCGTCCTCGCCCAGTACGTCGACGCGCCGCTGCGCACCCCGTACCTGGTGTTCGCCGTGCTGCTGGCCGTCAGCCTCGTGGCGGTCGCGGCGACACCGGAGACCGTGTTGGAGCGGCCGGTCCGGCCCACCTACCGGCCGCAGCGGATCAGCGCCGACCACGGCGACCCCGCCGGGTACGTGGCGGCGACCGCCGCCGGCTTCGCGTCGTTCGCCGTGTTCGGCCTGTTCACCTCCGTGGCGCCGGGCTTCGTCGCCGGCGCCCTGCACCTGCCGTCGCGGGCGCTGGCCGGCGCGGTCGTGTTCGCCGTGTTCGGTGGCGCGGCCGTGGCGCAGAGCCTCACCACCCGGCTGCCCGCCCCGGCGAAGGTACGGCTCGGGTTGCTGGCGCAGGCCGTCGGCGTGCCCGTCGTGCTGGTGGGGATGCACACCGCGAGCCTGACCGCGTTCCTGCTCGGTGGCGTGCTCGCCGGCGTCGGCGCGGGTGTGCTGTTCAAGGCCTCCGTCGGCACGGTCGCGGCGATGGCCGCGCCGGCCCGGCGCGGTGAGGCCCTGGCCGGGCTGTTCCTCATCGCCTACCTCGGGATGAGCCTGCCGGCCCTCGGCATCGGGATCGCCACCCGCACGGTCAGCACGATCACGGCCATGAACTGGTTCACCGGCCTGCTCCTCGTCCTGCTGGCCGGCGTGACGGCGCTGTTCCGCCGCAGCTCCGCGAACCGCTGACCGGGCCGGGGCCGGGGCCGTGCCCGGCCCCGGTCGCCGCGTCACCGTGGATCGGACCAGAACGGTTCCAGCAGGACCGGGTCCGCGACATAGGCCGCCACCTGGGTACGCTCCGACTCCGTCAACGTGAGCGCGCGCAGCCGGGCCCCCCACTCGGGCACCCGGTCGGTCTTGCCCAGCGCCACCGACAACTCGACGAGCGCGGCCAGCGCCATCGCCTGCTCGACCACCGGGGCGTCCTCGGCACGGCGGCGCATCCCCGAGTCGAGCGCCCGGTAGGCGGCCCGGTCGTCGGTCTTGAACTCGCGCAGGATCCGCGCGTTGTCCAGCACCCGGGCCAGCCCCTGCAGCTCGGACGACCCGCCGTACTCCACGTCCTTCGGCTCGTCGCGGCGGATGAAGACGATGGTGTTGCCCGACGGGTCGACGATGCTGAACCGCGACGCTCCCGCCCGGAAGCGGGTCATCCGGGGCAGGCCCTTGACGAGCACCTTGCCGTACGCGCCGCGCATCGCCTCGGTAAACGCCGCGTGGTACGGCGCGACCGCGTCGACCATGACCAGGGCGCCGCCGGACTGCTCCCGGGCCGGGTCGAGGTCCTTCGGCGCGGGGCCGTAGTGCAGGTCGAACCCGCTGAACCGGAACGCCAGATAGACGTACGGTCGCAGTTGCTCGTAGGTCACCTCGAAACCGAGGGCCCGCCAGAACGCCAGGGTCTCCTCGGGCGCCGGGCAGGGCAGCAGCGGCACGGTGGTCTCGTTCGGCTGGACACGGTCCTCGCTGGTCGTCACGGTCACTCCCCCGGTCGGCAGGCCGGCCATTGTGCCAGCATCGGCGGCGGATCGCGCCCGATCTCACCTCCTACCCAGGGAGGAGGCGGGCTCCGACCCGGGGCCGCGACCGGGGCCCGAGGTCGGACGCGTACGGCACGGGCGGCCACGAGCATCTACAGGCATGACTACCGTTCTGCGCCGGGCGGCGCGCTGGAACCGCCCGCTGACCCTCTTCGTGGCCGCGTCGGCGGTGCTCGCCGTCGTCACCGCCGTCGGCATCCTCGTCGACCCCCGCGTCCTCACCGGGGCGCCGATCTGGCTCAAGCCGTTCAAGTTCGCGGTCTCCTTCGTCCTGTACGGCGCGACGCTCGCGTGGATGCTGTCGCTGCTGCCGCGTCGCAGCCGGGTCGCCGAGTGGGCGGCGGCGAGCATCGTCGCGCTGGCGCTGGTGGAGATGGTGGTGATCGTCGCTCAGGTGATCCGGGGTACGACGAGCCACTTCAACGACACCACCCCGCTGAACGCGATCCTCTTCGCGGTGATGGGCGCGTCGATCATGGTGCTGTTCGTCGCGCACCTCGTCCTCGCGGTCGTCCTGCTGATCCGGCGGATTCCCGACCGGGTCGCCGCGACCGCCGTCGGGTGGGGGCTCGGCCTGTCCCTGCTCGGTATGCTCGCGGCCGTGCCGATGGTGCTTCCGACGCAGGACCCGGGCATCGAGGGCGTCTCCGGGGCGCACAGCGTGGGCGTGGCCGACGGCGGGCCGGGGCTGCCCGTGGTCGGTTGGAGCACCACGGGCGGTGACCTGCGGATCGGGCACTTCGTGGGACTGCACGCCCTGCAGGCCCTGCCGCTCCTGGCGATCCTGCTGACCCGGTACGCGTCCCGGCTGGACGCGCGTACCCGCGTCCGGCTGCTGGTCGTCGCGGGCACGGCGTACGGCGTACTCACTCTGGTGTTGACCTGGCAGGCCCTGCGCGGGCAGCCGCTGCTGCGCCCGGACGCCCTCACCCTGGCCGTCGTCGCGGCCCTGGCGGTCGCGACGGCGACCGCCACCGCCCTGGTGCTCGCGCGCCGCCGCCCGGAGCTGGCGCTCGCGGCATGACCGGGGCGCTGTTCTCGCTGACGTTCGCGCTGGCCGCGCCGTTCTGGGCGCTGATGATCCTGCTGCCGCGCTGGTCGTGGACGGCCCGGATCGTCGGCTCGCCGCTGATCGTGCTGCCGGTCGTGGTGATCTACGCGCTGCTGGTGGTGCCGGCGTTCGGCACGGTGCTGCCCGCCGTCGCGTCGCCGACCCTCGACGGGGTGCGGGGGCTGCTCGGCACGCCCGACGGCGCGGCGGCGGGCTGGGCGCACATGATCGCGTTCGACCTGTTCGTGGGCCGCTGGGCGTGGTTGGACAGCCGGGAACGGGGGGTACCGGCGCTGGTCATGGCCCCGGTGCTGCTGCTGACCATCCTGCTCGGGCCGCTCGGCCTGGCCGCCTACCTGGGCGTACGGGCCAGGTGGCGGCGGCCGGCGGTCGCAGCCGTCGACACCGAGCACCTAGGCTGACGATCGTGGGGTGGTGGGGGCGGCTGTTCGACGCGCGGGACGCGCGGGTGCGGATGGTGCTGCTCGACCTCAGCGGGTTGTGTTACCTGCTCTTCGTGCCCCACTCCGCGTCCCTGCCGACACCGACACAGTGGACCCTCGCGGTGGCCGCGTTCGCCGTGGCGCTCGTGGCGTACCGCCGGCCGGTGGTCAACCTGGTGGCGCAGACGGCGTTGCTGGCGGTCGCGATCTGCCTCGTCGACGACATCACCATCAACCAGGTGGGCGCGAGTTGGGCCCTGCTCGAAGTCACCATGCTCGCGGGCCGGGCCCGCACGATCTGGCTGGCGGCCGGGCTGCTGACCGTTGTCGATCTGACCAACAGCATCGGTGACCCGCTGCGCCAGGTCGGCTCCGGCGTCGTCGGTCTGGGCCTGGAGGTCGGCGTCCCGGTGCTGCTCGGCCTGGTCATCCGGGCCAACCGGGAGTTGGGCCGGCAGGCGTTGGAGCGGGCGCTGGCCGAGCAGCGACGCCGCGAGTCGGAGGGCCGTGCGGCGCGCGCCGACGAGCGCGCGGCCATCGCCCGCGAGCTGCACGACGTCGTCGCCCACCACGTGGCGTCGATGGTGCTGCGCGTCGGTGTGGCCCGGCACGTTCTGACCGACCTCGATCCGCGGGTGGGCGAGGTGTTCGACGACGTGCACGGCACGGGCACCGCGGCCCTGTCGGAGCTGCGCCGGCTGGTCGCGGTGCTGCGCGACCCCGACGGGGTACGCGGTGACGCCGCGCTGACGGCGATCGAGCCCGCGGCGCTCCCTCGGCGCTCGGCGCCGCCGTCGACCGGGCCCGCCAGTCCGGCATCACCGTGGAGGCCGACGTCGACGCGGCGATCGGCTCGCTCGACGCGGTACGCGGACTGGCGGTGCTGCGGCTGACCCAGGAGGCGTTGACCAATGTGGCCCGCCACGCGGGGACGTCCGCGCGGGCACGCCTGGTGGTGGCGGTCCGGGACGGGGCCGTGAACTGGGAGGTCACCGACGACGGGGGTGGTGTCGACGGCGACCGCACGTCGACGGCGGTGCCGGCCGGCGGTGGTCACGGCGTCACCGGGATGACCGAACGCGTCGAGGTCCTCGGCGGCCGGCTGGAGGCGGGTCCGACCGGTACGGGCTGGCGGGTGCGTACCGTCCTGCCGAACACCCTGCCCACGCCGGCTCCCCGGGCCCGCGCGGCCCCGCCCGGAACACCCACCCGGAGGCCGGCGTGATCCGTGTCCTGCTCGTCGACGACCAGCACCTCATCCGCGCGGGCCTGCGCATGCTGTGCGACGCGCAGACCGACATCGAGGTCGTCGGCGAGGCCGACAACGGCCGCGAGGCGGTCACCCTCGCGGCGCGGCTCGTCCCCGACGTCGTCGTCATGGACCTGCGCATGCCCGGCGTCGACGGGATCACCGCGACCGGCCGCATCCTCGCCGAACGTCCCGCGACCCGGGTGCTGGTGCTGACCACGTTCGGCGACGACGACCACCTCTATCCGGCCCTGAGCGCCGGCGCGTGCGGTTTCCTGCTCAAGGACGCGCCGCCGGCCGAGCTGTTGGACGGCATTCGGCGGGCCGCCGCGGGCGACAGCCCGTTCAGCCCGGAGGTGCTGCACCGCCTCGTCCAGCGCGCGGTGCGGGCCCGCGTCGCGCCGCCCCGGCAGTATGACGGGCTCACCGCCCGCGAGCAGGACGTGCTGACCCTGGTCGCCGAGGGCCTGTCCAACACCGAGATCGCCGAGCGGCTCCACATCGGGGTCACCACCGTGAAGACCCACATCACGAGCCTCATGACCAAGACCGACAGCCCCAACCGGGTACGTCTCGCGCTGTTCGCGCGCGGCGCCTGACTAACGCCCACACGCGTAGCCCTGCATGCCCCTCGGGTTCGCGCCCGCGGCGAGCACTCCGGTGGCCGGGTCCCGGGACACGGCGCAGAGCCGACCGAGGCTCCACGCGTCGGCGAGCCGCACCTCGTGCCCGTACGCCCGCAGGGCCGTCACCACGGCGGCGTCGAGCCGGTCCTCCACCAGCAGCACGCCGGGCTCGCGGTCGCGGGGGTAGAACGACGACGGCACGCCGAGGCTGTGCCAGGCGGGCGCGTCGATGGCCTGCTGGAGGTGCTGGCCGCCGACGAGGTGACGCAGCAGGAAGGGCAGTTGCCACTGGTCCTGCTGGTCGCCGCCGGGCGTGCCGCACGCCAGGATCGGCTGCCCGTCGCGGAGCACCAGGGTCGGGCTGAGCGTGGTCCGGGGCCGGCGGCCCGGGACGAGCGACGCGGGCAGTCCCTCCTGGAGCCAGCACATCTGCAACCGGCTGCCCAGCGGGAACCCGAGCTCGGGGATCGTGGGTGAACTCTGCAACCAGCCACCGCTCGGCGTCGCGGAGATCATGTTGCCCCACCTGTCGACGACGTCGACGTGGCAGGTGTCGCCCCGGGTGACCCCGTCGGACCGTACCGTCGGCTCGCCCGTGGTGGGGTCCGGCACGTCGGCCCGGTGGGTGACGCCCGACCGCAGGTGGTCCGGCAGGCGCGGCTGCGCACCGCCGGGACTTCCGGGTCGCAGCTCGCCCGACGCGCGGTCCCCGATCAGGGCCGCCCGGTCCCGCGCGTACGCCGGGTCCAGCAGTGCCGGGGCGGGTACGTCGGCGCTGTCGCCGTACCACGCCTCGCGGTCGGCGAACGCGAGCGCCAACGCCTCGGCCTGGGCGTGGATGCCGGCGGCGCTCGCCGTGTCGTACGCGCCGTCGTCGTCGAGCGCGTCGAGCACCGCGAGGGTTTGGAGCAGCACCGGACCCTGGCCCCAGAAGCCGGTCTTGGCCACCGTGTAGCCCCGCCAGTCGAGGGTGGTCGGCGTTTCCCAGGTCGCCGAGTACGCGGCCAGGTCGTTGCCGGTGACCAGCCCGGCGTGTGCGCGTCCGCTGGAGTCGCGGAACGGCCGCCGGCTGAACGCGTCGATCGCCTCGGCCACGAAGCCCGTACCCCAGGCTCGGCGGGCCGCCTCGATCTGCGCCTCCCGGTCCCCGCCGGCCGCCCGCCCCGCCTCGACGAGTCGGCCCAGCGTGCGCGCGTACACCGGGTTGGCGAACCGCTCCCCGCGACCGGCGGCCGGCCGCCGCGCAGCCAGAGCTGGGCGGACGTGGGCCAGTGCTCCTCGAACAGCGACCGCACGGCCGCCACCGTCGCACCGACCGCGCCCACCAGCGGGTGGCCGGCGGCGGCGTAGCCGATCGCCGGCTCCAGGACGTCGGCGAGGGAGAGCGTGCCGTGGTCGCGCAGCAGCAGGAGCCACGCGTCCACCGCGCCGGGCACGGCCGCCGCGAGCGGGCCGGCGCCCGGGACGAGGTCCAGGCCGAGCGACCGGAAGTGGGCGATGGTCGCGCCGGCCGGCGCGGGCCCCTGCCCGCACAGCACCCTCGGACGCGGCTCGTGGGCGGTGGCGACGATCGCCGGCACCTCACCGCCCGGGCCGTTGAGGTGGGGTTCGACGACGTGCAGGACGAAGCCGGCGGTCACCGCGGCGTCGAAGGCGTTGCCGCCGCGTTCGAGGATTCCCATCGCCGACTGGCTGGCGAGCCAGTGCGTCGACGACACCATGCCGAAGGTGCCCTGCAGGGTCGGTCGGGTGGTGAACGACATGACAACACCTCACTGGGGGCCGGTGACACGGGGAGGCGACCCCTCGCGGAGCCGCCTTCCCGCGCCACATGCTAGGCCGCGTTGTACGCCTGGGCGGTCACGGTGGCCTTGCGGGCGAGGCCCGGCCGAGCCGGCCAGGAGATCCGCACCTCACGCGTCTCCCCGGGCAGCAGCCAGAGATAGTTGTCGTCGTAGCGGGCCGGAAGGATCCGCTTCCCGTGCTCGTCGCGCACGGCGAGCCGGACCATGGCGGCGACCGTACGGCCCTGGTTGCGGACCGTCGTGGTGACGGTGTTCCGGCCGTCCACGACGCGTACGCCGCTCGTCGACGTCGACAGGCGCGCGCCTGCCAGGGTGGTGAGCGCCCGCATCTGCTCGGCCTTGTCGTAGCGCCAGTAGGTGTTCTCCGCGAGCAACCGATCCCGGTCGTCGCGCAGCTCCAAGCGGACCAGGTGCAGCCCACCGCCGTCCGCCGCGGCGACGGTGAACACGGGCGTCGTCGACGAGAGCGCCACGTCGACCCGCTGACGCTGGGCGGCGCCCAGCGACCGACCGTTGAGGTCGTACCGGCGGGCGGTGACCGTCACGCCGGTGAGCGCGGCCGTGGTGTGGTTGACCACCCGGGCCTGCCAGGTCCCCGGGTCGGCCTGGACGTGCACCGGCTCGCACCCCTTGCGGGCGCCGTAGTACGCGCCGTTGACGTCCAGGTCGTAGTCGTACGTCTGCCAGACCGTGCTGTGCCACGCCGGGTGCGACATCCACAGCAGCAGGCCGGTGGCGTCCTGCCACAGGTTGGCGTTCCACGCCTCGAACATGGCCCGGTGGCTCTCGTAGTTGACGAGCTGCGCCCGGGCGGCGAACTCGTCGAGCGAGCCGGACGCGCCGAGCCGCGTGTCGATCGCGTCCTGGTACGTGCCGACGCGCTGGTTACCGATGGTCGACCAGTCGTGGTAGTTCCACACCTCGCCGATCGGCCACTCGGGAGCGTCGCCGACCAGGTTGCGCATGCTTTCGGCCACCGACACGACGGGCATGCCGATCTCGGTGTGGAAGCCGAACGAGTCGGCCTCGTAGATCGTCTTGTCGGTGTAGGTGGTCGGGTCGACCCAGCCGTACGGTCCGCGTCCGCTCACGATGCCGCTGGCGGAGTTGGGGATGTACAGGATCTCCGGGTGCTCGGTGGCGACGGCCTGCTTGAGGCCGGCGTCGACGATCGGCGGTGGGTCGCCCTCGTTCGCGCCGCACCAGACGACGATGCTCGGGTGGTGCCGGAACCGCCGGATCGTGTCGGCGGCGATGTCGACGTAGCCGGGCGGGTTGGGCAGGAAGCCGCCGGCCTGCCAGAAGTCGTTCCAGACCAGGATGCCCTGCTCGTCGCAGGCCCGGTACAGCTCCTCGCGGTTGCTGCTGCCCAGCCAGTTGCGGATCATGGTGAAGTTCATGTCGCGGTGCATCTCGACCGTGTCGGCCAGCCGGTCGGGCAGCACCCGGCGCAGCAGTTCGTCCCAGCCCCAGTTGCCACCCCGGGCGAACACCGGCACGCCGTTGACGCTGATCTTCAGCTCGGTGATCTTGTTGCTGACCGCCTTGACGTCGGTCCACGACTGCCCGTCGTCGGACACCTGGATGACGAAGTCGCGGGCGTACGCCTGCTCCCAGACGATCGTCACCTGGTCGAAGGTGGCCGGAGCACCGAGGTCGACGGCGATCCACTGGTTGTCCTCGAACGCCGAGGACCACCGGGTACGCGGGTTGCCGTCGACGGCCCGGTCCGGCCCGTTGGAGTCGCCGTCGGACGACGACGCGGTCGCCGTCCGGTGCAGCGCCAGGTCGACGTTCGGCTCGGCCTGCCGCTGCACCGACAGCCCCCACATCGAGACGCCCCACGAGGTGACCCGTGCGCCGGTCCGGATGCGCAGGTGGCGGGCGGTGCGGCTGGCGAAGGTCTCGACCTGGGTGGCGCGGCTGCCCAGCGGGGTGTCGTTGCTGACCGACGTGACGTCCGTCCACTCCTTTCCGTCGGCGGAGACCTGGACGCGGTAGTCGAGGGCGTACGCCTGCTCCCAGACGATGGTGACCCGGTCGAAGTCGACGGCGGCGCCGAGATCGACCTGGATCCACTGGTCGTCCTCGGCCTGCGAGGCCCAGCGGGTCGACACGTCACCATCGACCGCCTTGGCGGGCACGTTGGTGTCGTTCTCCGCCGACGAGGCGGTCGCGTCGCGGCGCAGCGCGAGGTCCGGGCCCGAGCCGTCGGCCACCGACAGGGCGTACATCGAGATGCCCCAGCCGGTGGCGCGCTGGCCCGCCTGGATACGCACGTGCCGGGCGTGCTGGCGGTCGAACGTGACGGTCTGCGTGGCGGCCCCGTCGACGAAGTCCAGCGGAGGCTGGCCGGGCGGGGAGATCACGACCGGCTGGTGCCAGTCGTAGCCGAACTGGCGGACACCGAAGCGCACCTCACGCCGGTCGCTGACCGCGCGCTTGACGGTGGCGGTGAGCGTCAGGTCGTACAGGTGCGGCTCGCCGTAGCCGTTGGGCCACCAGAGGCGGGGCTTGGCGAGCCGCAGGGCCCCGAAGCGCTCCGGCGCGAAGGTGACCGTCGTGGAGGCGTGGGCGGGGATGGTCACCGTCGACTCGACGCGTACCTTGTCGAACTCCGCGCGCACGGTGACGGTGGCCGCGGTCGCCGTGGCGTTGCGCACGGGCACCCGGATGGTCACCTCGGCCGTGCCGGTGTCGGGCAGTTTCGGCAACGTGGTCTCGACGTGCGGGTCACCGACGACCACGGCACCGGTGCTGCGCAGCCGCACGTGGTCCCACAGCCCGGTGACGCGGTCGCGGACGGCGGGCATCCAGTCCCAGCCGGACACCGCCAGGTAGGTCGGCGCGTCGAGGTAGTGGTGGGCCGACTGGAGGAAGGTGCGCCCGTCCGGGCCCTTGTCCCCGGGGGTGCCGACGTGCGGCATCGGGGTGACCCGTACCGCCAGGACGTGGTCGCGGCGGCCCGCGAGGGCGTCGGTGATGTCGAAGGCGGCCCGCGCGAACGGGTGCTGCACGCCGCCGACCTGCACGCCGTTGACCCAGACGGTGGCCTCGTGGTTGATGCCGTCGAACTCCAGCCAGATCCGGCGGCCGGCCGAGGTGTCCAGGCCGCGCGGCAACCGCAGCGCCCGCCGGTACCACCAGGTGTGCCGCGACAGCGCCTCCGGGATGCGCAGGTTGTTGAAGCCGGCGACCGGGTCGGGCAGGTGCCCCTGCTCGACGAGGGTGCCCAGCACGGTGCCGGGCACGGTGGCCGGCAGCCACGAGCCGACGTCGACACCGGCCCGGGACAGCTCGGCCCCGTCGGTGGTGCCCGCGAAGTCGTCCATGGTCAGCGACCAGCCGGATTCCAGCGCGACCGTGCCGTCCGGTGCCACCGTCGGCTCGGGCGCCCGGCCGGTGTTGCCGCCCTCCCAGCTCGTCCAGCCCTCCGCCTTCGGGCGAGGTGCCAGGGCGACGCCGTAGACCTGGAAGCCGTTCAGGCCGACCGGATTGGTGTTCGACCGCCCGGTGACCGTCATCCGGACCCAGCGCGCGGTGACCGGCTGTGGGAGGTTGATGGCCTGTACGCCGCCCTGACCGTCGGTGGTCTCGTACACCGACCGCCAGTCGCGGCCGTCGGTGGAGACCTCGATGCGGTACGCCGTCGCGGCGCTGGAGAGGATCTCGTCGCCGTCGGTGTCGGTGTAGTTGCCGTCGAACGGCCCGTCGGCGAGGGTCGCCTCGAAGACCAGTGTGACGGCCTCGACGCGGCACTGCGCCTGGAGGTCCACCGAGATCCACTGCGGATCACCGTTCGCGGCCCGCCATCCGCTGCCCCGTACGCCGACCTGGGGCAGACCATCCACGGCGAACGTGGCGGGCGTCGGCGCGTAGTCGGTCGAGGAGACCGCCACCGGGCGGTATCTGGCCAGGTCGGTGGTGGTCGACGGGCCGCCGGCCGGCGGCGCGGCGGCGGCAGCAGCGACCGCGTCCGGCAGGACGGCGGTCACCCCGACCGACGCCAGCAGCGTCGCTCCGGCGGAGAGGAAGGTACGCCGCGAAACGGGCGATGGCTCGGACATTGCGCCTCCAGGGTGGCAACGTTGTCAGGTGATCGGGGGTGGTTGACAACGTTGTCAGATGGTGGCCCGATGTTTCCCGGGAGTCAAGAGGCCGCGTCCTATCCACTGGGGAGCGGGCGGCAGGTCGCCGCCCGCTCCCCGATCGGCGTCACTCCGGGTACGACGGTCCCGGCTCGCTGCGCAGCATCCGCTTGAGCATGCGGTTCGCGGCCCGCATGTCGTCGGTGATCAGACGGGTCCGCACCGTCCCCTTGCCGGTCAGCTTGCCGCCCACCTCGAACACCGCGCTCTCGCCCGGCAACGGCACCGCCTGGCAGCCCGTGTACGTCTCGGCGGGCAGCCGACCGTCCAGCAGGTAGGCGTAGACCGGGTCGTCCACGCACGGGGTGTAGTACGGGAAGACGCCGTGGCTGCCCTCGTTGTCGACGCTGATCATCGACGCGCCGGGGAGCTTCTTCGAGGCTGCCAGCGCGCCCTCGTACGCGGTCGCCACGTCGAGTTCGTCCTGGAGCATCAGGACCTTCGGGAAGGTCTTACGGTCGAACTTCGGCATCCGGTTGCTGGTCGGCCAGTACGCGCACGCCGGCGGGTTCTGCAGGTACGGGGCGACCAGCGGCGCATCCCGGGTGAGGCGTCGACTGAACGCGTTCCAGTGCGCGATGCTGTCGTTCCACTGCCCGTCCTGGCAGCGGATCACCTCGAAGACGTAGTCGATGTCGTACGTGTACTCGTCCGTGCCCTGGGTCAGCAGGGACCGGTCATGCTGGGTCTTCAGCGTCGCCTGGGCGGCGACGCGGGACTGCTCGATGTACGCCCGGTCGTCGACCGTGATGCCCGGCGCGGCGAGCAGCTTCGCGGTCGCGGCGCTGAGGATCTGCTCGGGCGTCCAGCCGTTCCACTCCTCGTAGTACTGGATGACGGTGTTCACCGCCGCCGCAGCCGTCGGATAGTTCTGGGTGTCGTAGAGCGCGCCGAGGATGAACCAGCCGAACATGAACGGCCCCATGCCGACGCGGGTGCCGCCGGCCCGCTCGAACATCTCCCGGATCTTCATCGGGTCGCTGCCCCGGCCGTACAGGTCGTCGTGGCGGGCCATGTACGGCAGCAACTGCTCCTGGAACGCCCGGTCCCGGGTGAACGGTTGCAGGTCCCAGGTCTCCTGGAGCGTCGGCGAGCCGACCGCCGCCACCGAGTCGAGCACCATCCGGCCGGTCCGGCTGCCGAACGTCGCCGCGTACCAGGTGCCCAACCACGTGCCGTACGAGTAGCCGAGGTAGTTGAGCTTGCGCTCGCCCAGCAGCACCCGGATGAAGTCCATGTCGTACGTGGTCTGCTCGGTGGTGATGTACTTCGTCAGCTCGGTGCTGCGGCACCCGCGCACGTTGGCCTGGGTGATCAGGTCGTTGGTGTTGTCGGTGTCGCGGTAGGTCACCGTGCAGAGCAGCGGGGTGCTCTGCCCCACCCCGCGCGGGTCGAAGCCGATCACGTCGTACCGCTCGGCGAGGGCGGGCGCGGACCGCGCGACGTACGGGGCCAGCGACAGGCCGCTTCCGCCGGGGCCACCCGGGTTGACCAGCAGGATGCCCGCACGGTCGCGGCCGGACGCGGCGGTGCGACTGATCCGGACCTGGATCGTCTTTCCGTCGCGCGGGTGGTGCCAGTCGCGCGGCACGGTGACCGTCGCGCAGGTCAGGCGCAGCTGCGCCTCGTCCTCGGGGCTGACCTCGGTCAGCCCGCACGGCTCCCAGCTGAGCCGCTGGGTGGCCAGGGTCGCGGCCAGGGCGGCGGTGTCCGGCTCGCTGGCCGTGGCCGCGCTGGCGGCGGTGCCGGCCGCGCCGCTGGTCAGGGCCGCCGCGACCAGGGTCACGGCGAGCAGGGCGGCCGGCCGGCGCACGCGGCGTGGGTGGCGCGACCCGGTCGTGGGATGGGGCATCGTCCCGTCCTCTCAGACAGCGATTGATCGAACGGCCTTCACCCTGGCCCAGGAGTGTTTCGCCGCCGCCGTCCCGCCGTGACGAAGACCGGTCATGGCAGGATCCGGCCAGTTACAACCAGCCGCGGCGGGTGGCCTGCACGCCGAGTTGGAACCGGCTGCGCGCGCCCAGCAACTCCTGGAGGCGGCTGACCCGACGGTGCACCGTGCGGTTGCTGACGCCCAGGTCACGGGCGATCGCCTCGTCGGTCAGGCCGGCGGTGAGCAGCGCGAGCAGCCGCTGGGTGGCCACTGTCGGCTCGGCGTCCGGTTCGGCGGTGTCGGCGGTGGCGTGGATCGGCGCTCCGAGTCGCCAGAACACCTCGAACAGCTCGGACAGCCCCTCCAACAACCGGGAGCGGTGCACCAGCACCGCGTCGGCCTCGTCACCGCTGGCCCGGGGCAGGACGACCAGACCACGGTCGACGTCGGCGAGCATCATCTTCAGCGGCAGCTCGGGAAACACGCGCGCCTGCTCACCGGCGGCGACCGTGGCGCGCACGGCCGCCAACATCGCCTCGTCGTGCAACAGCTCGCCCTCGTACACGCAGCGGTACCGCCGCCCGCGCCGCAGCGCGTCGTACTGCACCTCCTCCGGCACGCGGGTGGTGTCGCGCAGGTACGGCCCGCGCTCCAGACCGCGTACCTCGGCGCGGGCGCCGGCCTGCAACTGGCGGAACAGCTCGCGGACGGCGTCCTTGCCCTCGATGACCTCGACGAACGCGGCGCCGGCGCCGTGCACGGCGGTGTAGAGCCCGGACAGCGTCTCGGCGGCGGCGCGCGCCCGGACGGCCTCCATCTCCCGCAGCGCGGCCCAGTTCTCCAGGGCGGTGCGCGGTGGCCGGACGTGCAGCACGCCGGCGTCGTCGCGGTGCACGGCGCCGCTGCTCAGCAGGCCGGCGAGCGCGCGCGTGGCCCGTGGCGAGGCGGTAGTCAGAAACGTTCGCTGCGCCACCGGCGCCACCCGCAGCAGAGTTTGATAGACGTCCACGGCGTCCGCCGTGAGCGGGAGCGATTCCACGTCCAGGGCGGGCGTCACGGCGGGGGGACCGATCCGCATGCCGGCGATCGTAGAGCGCATCGGCGTCGACGGTTCACGCAGGTCGGAGCGCATTTATTGCGATCATTCCGCAGCCGTGTCCCCACCCTGGCCGGGCTCGCGACGGTACTCGGGTTGCAGCCGTGCGCTCGTGAAAGCCGACTTCACCGCCGCCGTGAGCGCGGCGATGTCGTACGCCCCGTGGTGGCGCTGGCCGTTGACGAAGAAGGTCGGCGTGCCGGTGACGCCGCTGAGGTCGGCCGACTCGACGTCCTCGGCGATCCGGTCGACGCCCATCCGCTTGACCATGTGCTCCCGGAACTCATCGAGATCCAGGCCGAGCTGCTCGGCGTACCGCAGCAGGTCGGCGGGGTTGAGCGCGTCCTGGTGGGCGAGCAGCAGGTCGTGCATCTCCCAGAACGCGCCCTGTTCGCCCGCCGCCTCGGCTGCCTCGGCGGCGAGCTGCGCGTGCGGGTGGACGTCGGTGAGCGGCAGGTGCCGCCAGACGTACCGGACGTTGGCGAAGTCGGCCAGCAACTCCCGGACCGCCGGCTCGGCCTGCCCGCAGTAGGGACATTCGAAATCGCCGTACTCCACCACCGTCACCGGCGCGTCGAGCGACCCGCGCAGGTGGTCGCGCTCCGGATCCACCGGAAGTTTCAGGTCGACGATCCCCATGGCCATGCCGAGCAGCGCACGCGCGCGCCGCGTGGGCGAGAGCCGGGCGACGATCCGGAACAGCAGCCAGGTGAGGACGGACGCGCCCACCGTCGCCACGAGGATGCCGAGCTTCGCCTCGTCCAGCGCCGGGCCGTGCAGGGCGTGGTTGGCGATCAGGAGCGCCACGGTGAACCCGATACCGGAGACCGTGCCGACCCCCAGGACGGCGACCCAGCCGACGGGCGGCCGGAACCGCTCGCCACTGAGCCGGGTCACCAACCACGAGGTGATCACGATGCCGACCGGCTTGCCGACGACGTACGCCGCCACCACGCCGAGCGTGACCGGAGACGTCACGGCCCGGCCCAGCAGCTCACCGTCGATGACGATCCCGGCGTTCGCCAGCGCGAACAGCGGCACGATCACGTAGCTCGCCCACGGGTGGTAGAGGCTCTGTAGTCGTTCGTTCGGTGACAGCGCGGCGGTCAGCCCGGCCTGGGCCATCCGGGCGAGCTTGGGGGTGGGCTGCTCCCGGAAGAGGCGGAACTGGTCGCTCGCCCACTGCAGGTCCTTGCGGCCCGGGTCGTACGCGTAGGTCAGCAGCCCCATCAGCAGGCCCACCACGACCGGGTCGACGCCGGACTCCGACACCGCGAGCCAGGCCGCCACCCCGAGCAGCGTGTAGAACCAGCCGTGCCGGATCTTCCAGACCCGCAGGAGGAGCACGACGGCGAAGATCAGAGCCGCGACGAGCAGCGCCCTCGGCGAAGAGTGCGACGGGTAGGCGACCGCCAGCACCGCGATCGCCACCAGGTCGTCGACGACCGCTACCGTCAGCAGGAAGGCCCGCAGCCGGTCCGAGAAACGCGGCCCGAAGACGGCCAGCGCGCCGAGCGCGAGGGCCGTGTCCGTGGCCATCACCGCACCCCAGCCCACGGCGGTGGACCGCCCGGCGTTGATCGCCAGGTAGATCCCGATCGGCAACAGCATGCCGCCGAACCCGGCCAGCATCGGCAACCACAGCCGACGCCGCTCACGCAGCTCACCGATGTCGAACTCGCGGCGCAGCTCCAGCCCAGCGACCAGGAAGAAGAACGTCATGAGGCCGCTGTTGACCCAGGTACGCAGGTCGTGCGAGACGGGCCAGTCGCCGAGCCGGACCGACAGGGTGGTGCGCCACACCGACTCGTACGACGACGGGTGCAGGTTGGCCCAGGCCAGGGCCACCACGGCGGCGACCAGCACCACCCGCGCGCCGCCCGTCTCGGTACGCAGGAACGCGCGCAGCGGGGCGTTGATCCGCCCCTGCCAGGCCGTCCGGGCGGACCAGCCTCGGAGCGGATTGTTGCTCGTCACGGAGGCAATCTTCCTCGGCCGGACCGTCGCCCGGCGCGGATTCGCGATCGTCTCGGGCATGCACGGAATGCGACTGGTTGGTAGCGTACCGGTGATCTCGCTGGTGGCGGCCGGCGGTGGTCCCCTGGGGAGGGTCAGCATGTGGGCGGACGACGCCGCGCTCGACGCGGCAGAGCGCCGGCTCGACGAGTGGGAGTCGTCGCTCGCCGAGCGGGCGGAACGCGCGAAGACGCTGTCGGGGCGGATGCGGGAGCTGACCGGCACCGCCCACACCCCCGATCGGACGGTCCTGGTCACCGTCGACTCGGCTGGCCTACTGATCGACCTGCGGCTCGACGAGCGCACCCGGCACCAACCCGCAGCGCGCACCGCCGAACAGATCCTGGACACCACGAGAGCCGCGCGCTCAGACCTGCTGCGGCAGGTCGCCGAAGTAACCGCGGAGACCCTCGGCGACGATCCGAGCGCCCAGGCCATCGTCGACTCCTACCGCAGTCGGCTGAGCCATAATCCGGGGCCGAACGATGCCCAGCGGTGACGGCATCCAGGTCGACCCCGACGACCTGACCGCCCACGCCGCACGCCTCGACCGCTGCGCCGGCAGCCTCGACACCGCCCGACAGGCAGGCCAGCACGTCCGGTTGGGCACCGAGGCCTACGGTCAGCTCTGCGCACTGATGCCGACACTGCTCGACGGCCTCCAGCGGACCCTGGTCGACGGCATCGGCACCGCCGCAGGCTCGGTGCGGGACACCGCCGCAAAGCTGCGGACCAGCGCCGACCGCTACCGACACTCCGACGCCCAGGCCAAGCACCTCCTCGACGGGGTACGGCAGCGCCCGTGACGTCCAACCCGCTCGTCGCCGCCGCGGCGGACACCCCGCCCAGCGCCTGGGCGGGTGTGTGGATCTGCGAGGACATCGAACTCATCGCGCAGGGCATCCGCAGCGGCAGTTGGATCGACGGCAGCCTCGGCGTCGTGAGTGCCGGCCTCGACGCCCTCGCGTTCGTCTCCGACCCGGTCGGCGCACTGCTCCAGTACGGAATCGCCTGGCTCATCGAACACGTCAAGCCGCTCAGCGAGGCGCTCGACTGGCTCGCCGGCGACCCGGCGCAGATCACCGCACACGCCCAGACCTGGCGCAACGTCGCTGTCTCGCTCCGCGAGGAAGCAGCCGAGCTGACCCGCGCCGTCCGCGACGACGTCGCCGGCTGGGGCGGCAGCGCCGGCCCCGCCTACCGCGCCTGGGCCGCTGAACAACACCAGGCCATCACCGGCCTCGCCCAGGGCGCCGACACCATGGCCGCCATCACCGAAGGCGCCGCCGGCCTGGTGGCCGCCGTCCGGCTCCTGGTCCGCGACGCCATCGCCACCTGCGTCTCCCGCCTCATCACGTACGCGGGCGAACTCGTCTTCACCGGCGGACTCGCCACACCGCTGGTCGTGGAACAGGTCACGACGCTGGTCGCGTCGTGGGGAGCGCGGATCGCACGGTTGCTTCGTGCCCTGCTGGCCAGCCTGCGACGGCTGATCCCGGAGGTACGCCGGCTCGGCGATCTCATCGAAAAGCTCAAGCAGGCGCTCGGGCGGCTTCAGAAGCTGTCGCCCGGCTCGCCGAGGCCCGACAAGCCCGAGCCGACCAGAATTCCGGGTGATCCCAGCCGACCGGACTTCAGTAAGGCCGAGATCGACTCACGGAAGATCACCGCCTATGCCATGAACCCGGAGCACCCGGTCGGCAAGAACAAGTATCGCGTCATCAACTCGGCCACCGGCCTCGGTCCGGACGACGCCGACGTCATCATGCAGCAGATCCGCGAAGGCGTACTCGCCGGCAAGCCTCTCCAAGGCAAGGCAGACGATTTCGGCCAGCGGTGGTCGGTGGACCTTCCTCTGACCGGGCCGGATGGCACGATCACCGTCCGCACGGCCTGGATACTGGAGAACGGGGCATCCACGCCTCGGATGGTGACCATCTCGTTCCCGCCGAAGGAAGGCTGACATGTTGGAGCTGTACGACGTGGTTGAGCTCCGAGAAGCCATTCCGGGGGAAGAACTGCCCGCCGGAACAGTGGGGACGATCGTCCACATTTTCAGCGGTCCCCCGGCTGCGTACGAGGTCGAGTTCGCCGATGCCGATGGCCGTACCGTTGCCATGGTCACGCTCCGAGCCGACCAGCTAGTTCACCGAGGCGCGTAGACGATCAGCCTGGCGTATCGAAACCCCGCCCCGCGCACCGTACCCGGATCGGGCCAGGACACGACTCGGTTCAGGCCCCGACGCTGCGGTCCACCGGACGGAACAGCCGCCGGAAGTCGCTTGGCAGTTCCGATTCCAGGTTCTCGCTGTCTTCCGCGCTCACCACCTCGCGCAGGGTAGTCAACACGGCGCGGGCGCCCTCAGCGGTTCGCTCGCCATTCGTTCCCGCGCGGACCCCTACCTCGTTGAGAAACTCCACGAGGTCGATCCGTTCGGCGAAGTCCACGTCCTTGTACAGGTACCCCCGCAACTCCTCGGGGACCTGGGTGGCAAGGTGCCGCGCCTCTCCACCACCGATCCCTTCCGCCAAGGCCGTCAGCGTGGCTCCGACGACGTTCGCCGCCTCCGGCGCCGGCATTCGCGCCCGCTTCCCCACGGTTTCGAGAAATTCGGCGTAGTTCACCAGGTTCTCCTTCCGGACCGGTTGGGGTGCGTCGCGGAATCCGTGCGGGCTATCCGGAACGGTGCCGGCTATCGGCCCCCACCGGTTCGATCACCTGCCGGAACTCCTTCGGAAGCTGGGCCATCGCGTCCTCGAACTCGTCACGGGAAACAGCCTCGCGCAACGTGGTGAGCACCGCGCGGACCCCGGGATCCGCGAGCCGACGGTCGATCGCCGGGTGGTCCGCCACCCGCCGCACGAACTCGTCGAGCCCGAACGGCTGGGCATTTTCCTGCCTTCGATGCGGTGGCGGCTTGCGCAGGTGATCGTCGAGCCCGTCGGGAAGCTGATAGGCGAGATCCTCAGCCTGGCCGGCGCTGATCCGATCCGCCAACGTCTCCAACGTCGCTCGGCTGACCGTCGCCGCTTGATCGGTCGACATCTTCGCCCGTGTGGCCACCAGGTTGACAAAATCCTCGTATTCCACCTGATTCTCCTCTCCGGCCCGATCACCGTCGAACCGCCGGTTGGTGCGCCCCTGCCCCGATGCGCCCCGTATCGGTTCGGTGCTCCTCGCTCACGCGTAAGGGGTCAACGTGGTCTAACTGGCTGGCCCCTGGGTTCCCGGCGACGGCGGAAGGATTCCCTGGCGTTCCCGCTCCCTGAGCTCGCCCGTGATCCCCAACTGGTCGGCGCGCACCCTCGCACCTCGACAACCTGCCGGAACCGGAGGTGAGCGCGCCTCATCCCAATCGGGCGAATCAGAGTGGTGGTTTCACCACCACCCGCCACCCATTCGGCCCGTTCTATTCAGGCCGCGTCGGTGGTTAGCCTTACACTCACCAACTTCGATGTCCCGGTCTCGACTCGGTGCGGAGCGCGTGCACTGTGGACGCCGACGAAAGGAGACTCCATGCGCGGACGCAGATGGGCGACGCTGGCGGTGGCGGCGACACTCACAGTCGGTGGGCTGGTCGGGACCGGCGCCGCCTCGGCGGCAGCCGACCCGCAGGGCGGCACGCTCCGCGGCGTCTACTACGACGGCCAGTTCTGCAACAGCTACGGCAGCGAGGGTGTGCAGACCGGCCAGTGGAGCTGGTACTACTGCGAGTACCGCCAGTACGGTCCCAACGCCCCCGGGTTCTACTTCCTCTGGAGCTTCACGTACTGAGCGTCGGTTCCGCCGCCGGCCCCGCTCGGCCGGCGGCGGCTCCCCTCATCGGCGTAGGCGGCGGGAGCATTCGCCGTCGTGACCGTCGCGCAGGAGGCAGCGCCGGCCGCCGGGCAGCCGTAGGTCGCAGAAGACCCGGTGGCGCAGGAACTGCTGGTCCTCCTCGGAGACGGTGGTCTCCCCCGGGTCCACCATCGGCAGCACCAGCATCCAGCGGCCGATGACCCGGGCCAGACGTTGCGCGGCGGGCAGATCGGCGGCGACGACGGGCAGGTGGACGACGTAGCGCTGGCTCATTGGACCTCGTCCCGCTCGTTGCAGGCGCGGGCCTGATCAGTCTGCCAGCGGCGCAGCCCGGCCGTGATCCGGACGGTCTCGCGGCGACTTTCGGCGAGGGCGGCGTAGACGGCGGCCATGTCGACGGCGACCCGGTCGAGGAAGGCGTACACGTCGTCCGGGTTCAGGCCGCGACGCCCGAGCCCGACGGGCGGGAAGCGGCGCTCACGCACCTGCCACGGCAACAGACTGGTGTACGCGCCGGAGCGGTAGGTCGCAGCACCGCGCGGCGGGTCCGGTCGCTGGTTTCTGGCGTTCATGTCTGCCTGCCTTCCTGACGCGGAGGGGCGAGGGTGTTCGGGGAGCACGGCGGCCGTTCGGGCGGACCGGCCGGCCGCCGTGCTGTGATCAGCCTGCGACACTCTGCATCGGAAACGCAACGTTCAATACTGCGATTTCCCCGTTGTGCATTGACTTTCTTTGCTGAAACCCGTAGGAGTTGCAGGAGTAGGTCACGCAGTGTTGCGCCATGGAACCAGGGAGTGTGCGGATGCCCGACGACATTGGATCGACCGTCCCGCGCCGGCAACTCGGCCGGCTGCTGCGGCAGTTCCGCAACGAGGCAGGGGTGACGCTCGACGCCGCCGCCGAAGCCCTCGAATACAGCCGGCAGAAGATCTGGCGCCTCGAATGCGGCCAGGGCTCGGTCCGGGTGCTCGACGTCAAGGCGATGTGCGAGCTGTACGGGGTGTCGCCCGAGATGACCGAGGCGATGCGCGGGCTGGCCGTGGAAACGAAGTCGAAGGGCTGGTGGCACGCGTACGGCGACGCCGTGCCCAACTGGTTCGAGCTGTACGTCGGCCTGGAATCCGCCGCTTCGCGGCTCAGAGGATTCGACGAATCTCTGATCCCTGGCATCCTGCAGACCAAGGGCTATGCCGACGCATTGTTCCGGCGCGGCAGGATCCTCAGCGACGAAGAGAGGGAGCGCGCCGTTCAAGTGCGGCTTCAGCGACAGGCGCTCCTCTTGCGGCGGCTCCCGCCAGCGCCGCGGCTGGAGTCGGTGTTGTCAGAGGCAGTGCTTCGACGCGCCGTCGGCGACCCCAGCGTCATGACCGCGCAACTCGACCTCCTCCTCAAGGTCTCGGAGCTACCGAATGTGTCCATCCGGGTGCTGCCGCTGGCTGTGGGACCGCAGCCTGGCGCTGTCGCTGGCACCTTCATGCTTCTCGACTTCCCGCCCACCAAGGGCGGCAGAGCAGCCCCAGAACCCTCGGTCGTGTACAGCGAGTCGCTGACCGGGGCGCTGTACCTCGACAAGCCTGACGAGTTAGCCGCGTACGAACGCGTCTGGGAAGGGCTGGATGCGATGGCGCTAGACGAGGCAGAATCAAAAGACATGATCAAGAGGATCTCCGGGGAGATGCGGCATGACTGACCTGACCGGCGCCCTCTGGCGCAAGAGCACCCGCAGCGGCGACAACGGCGGCGCCTGCGTCGAGGTCGCCACCAATCTCCCCGGTGTCGTCGCTGTACGCGACTCCAAGGATCAGGCCGGACCAGCTCTCACCTTCCACCCAACCGCTTGGTCCGCCTTCCTCGGCAGCGCCCGCGACAACGCGCTGATCCACTGAAGTCGTATACCCGGTAGCCACACGGCCGCGGGGACGGCCCTTGAAGTCCTATGCACGGGACCAAACGGCGGGTGACTCGCAGACTATCCGAACGCGAGACTCGTACAGTGACTCATCCCGATCCCTATCAGCAGTGGCAGCCCGCACCGACCGAGCAGCTACCGGTACCTGTTACTCAGCAATATCACGTTCCGATCCCCACACAGTCGGTCTACGTCGGACCCCAAGCGGTGCTCATTCCACAGAAATCCGCCGGTGCTGCCGTCGCCCTCGAGCTGATCCTGGGCCTGTTCGGCATCTTCGGTGTGGGCAACCTGTATGCCGGTCGCACGTCAACCGGAGTGATCCTGATGCTGTCCTTCTGGGGGCTCTTCTGGATTAACTTCCTTCTTATATTCGCTGTCGTCGGTATCGTGACGATGCCGCTGACGTGGATCGCATACCTGGTCCTAGGCCCTCTACTCGCAGCCCGTGGCGTCGAGCGACACAATGCGGATGTCGTAGCTGGTACTCACACAGCAATCACGCGCTCGTACTGAGTCCGCGCCGAACCAGTCCGTGCGTCCGGGCAGCTCTCGTCGTCATCCTCGCTGGCGGAAGGCAGTGATCAACTGACGGGCGGGTCCGCACC
Organism: Micromonospora sp. CA-246542; assembly: GCF_050942905.1. Lineage (NCBI taxonomy): Bacteria > Bacillati > Actinomycetota > Actinomycetes > Micromonosporales > Micromonosporaceae > Micromonospora > Micromonospora sp. CA-246542. The sequence continues at coordinate 4,119,173 of NZ_CP192040.1, forward strand.
GCTGATCTGACCGACGCGAGACCGCTCGCCGTGGGTCACGGATGCCGCCTACGAGCTGGTGCGGGCCCGCCGCGGCCCCCACGAGGAGGCAGAAGCGGTACGGCACCGCTTCGCAATGCTTACGGAAGCGCAGGTCAAGGCCACGGAGGGCGGGCCCCGCACGTCGCCTTCGGGCTCCGACCGTATGCAAATTTCTCTTGTAGGAATTGTGGATCAACTACGGAGCCTGATGAACTCCGGCCACAGTGTTCAACCGATAGTTGTCTGACATGCGACCACGCCAATTCGGGCCGGATAGACGACAGCGCGCTTCTTCGCCCATCGGGCTAACCTCCTTTCGTCCGCCAATAAGGCAGCGATCCCGGAGGTGCCTGTCATGTTCATCGTGGCGACCCAGGACCCGAATACCCGCCGTCAATCCGAGGGGGCCGAATCGGGCGCGGCCGCGTGGGGCGCTCTCCTGCCCATCGACGCCGGACTCACGCAGGCGGAGGCGGATCGGCAGTTGGCCACCTACCTGGCGGGGGTGCAGGCGGGCGAGCCACTGTGCATCCGTGCGCACGGCAACGACGAGGAGATCGGTGACGCCGAGGCAGGTGCCAAGGACTGGGGTTGGACCTACAAGAAGCTGGCCCGGATGCTGGCCACCCACCTGACCGCCACTCCGAGCGTGGTCCTGATCCGCTCGTGCGCCGAGAAGGTGACCAACTTCCCCACTCGGATGGCGGTCCGCCTGGAGTCGGACTGGCCGGGCGCGAACCACCTCGACGGAGTCTCCATCTACGGTTACAACCTGTCTGTCAATATCAGCACACCGGTCCCCTCGCCTCAGCAGCTGACCAAGAACGTCCAGGTCCAACCGGTCGTCGTCTCGTTGTGACCGGCGAGCATCGCGCCACTGGTGTCGGCGTCGCATACCAACCCGGGACTTCTGCGATGCTCCCCACCATGAAAGACCTGACGAGTCACGTACGAGCGTTCGCCGAAGAGCGCGACTGGCAGCAGTTCCACACGCCGAAGAACCTAGCGATGGCACTCGCCGGTGAGGTCGGCGAATTGATCGCCGAATTTCAGTGGCTCACGCCTGAGCAGGCCGCTGCCGTCATGACCGACCAAGAGGCTGGCGCGCGGGTCAAAGCCGAGATTGGCGACGTCATGATCTATCTGACCCGGCTCGCCGACGTCCTCGGCATCGACTTGGTCGAGGCGGCTTCGCGCAAACTCGAGGAAGTGGCTCGTCGCTACCCGATCGACCAGGCTCGCGGGTCGGCGGCGAAGCGGTAACCGCAGGCAGCACCACCATGGCGCTGAGTTGATCTCTTCGCTACAGTCCATCACGTAGGAGCGCGTCACGACGGGCTTCCGGCGGCTGCCGGATACGCCCCCCATGCGCACGATCACTTCGTGCTGCCCGGGGGCAAGTGTTGTCAGCGTTCCGCACGTCCGCCGATGGTCTGCTGCGTCTGGTCGGCAGCGGCACACTCGCAGACCGGATCGTCGAGCAGATCGGCCGCAACGTGAGCCCGGCGGAACGCCGTTCCTGGTCGCGGAGCCTTGAGGTGCTGGGTCAGGATTTGGCCGACGCAGGGCTGGGCCAAGTCGAGATGCTTGTCGAGTACCAGCTACCGCTGACCAGCAAGCGGGTCGACGTGGTGCTCGCCGGTGTGGACCCGAGGACGTCCGACGACTCCTACGTGGTCGTTGAGCTGAAGCAATGGTCCTACGCCGAGTCCTACGAGGGTTCCGACACCCTCGTGGCGATCGAACACGCGCGTGGCCCGCGGCTGCATCCCGGCGTTCAGGTCGAGCAGTACTGCGAATACCTCACGGATTTCCTCGGTGTCCTCGCCGGACATCCCCACCCGGTGCACGGGGTCGCGTACCTACACAACGCGGTCGACCGCGACATCAGTGACCTGTTCGGCCGCCCGGCGACCGAGCAGAGCCGAATCTTCACGAAGCAGCGGCGTGGCCAGTTCCTCGACTACCTACGCACTCATCTGGCTCCGGCATCAGGCGCAGGCGCCGCCGACCGCTTCCTGACCAGCTCTGTACGGCCCAGCCGCCAACTCCTCAGGTACGCCGCACAGGAGCTGAAGGACCGCTCGCACTTCACCCTGCTGGATGAGCAGCGTGTCGCGTACGAGTTGGTCTTACACGCCGTTGAGCGGGCACGATCGGCGGACCGCAAGTCGGTAGTGGTCGTTGCCGGTGGACCGGGCAGCGGCAAGAGCGTGATCGCGCTGTCGGTGCTCGGTGAGTTGGCGCGCCAGAACCGCTCCGTCATGCACGCGACGGGCTCGCGGTCGTTCACCCAGACCTTGCGCCGGTACGCCGGCAAGGGGTCGACCCGGCTGAAAAACCTTTTCGGCTACTTCAACAGCTTCATGTCCGCCGAACGCAACGGGCTGGACGTGCTGATCTGCGACGAGGCGCACCGCATCCGCGAGACCTCTGTCAACAGGTTCACGCCGAAGGCCAAGCGGGAGAAGTCTCGTCCACAGATCGACGAACTGATCGCCGCCGCCCGGGTGCCGGTGTTCCTGCTCGACGAGCACCAGGTCGTGAAGCCGGGTGAGCTGGGCAATGTCGAGGTCATCTCGTCCCACGCGAGGCAGCTCGACCTGGAAATCGAGGTCGTGTCGCTCCACAGCCAGTTCCGCTGCGGGGGCAGCGAGACGTACGAGCAATGGGTTGTCGACCTGCTCGGCCTCGACGGCGATGAGCCGTCGGTCTGGACCGGCGACGGGAGGGTCGACCTGCGTCTCGCCGAGTCGCCGGAGGAGATGGAAGCCTTCCTCGCCCGCAAACAGGCGTCCGGGATCACTGCCCGGATGTCCGCCGGCTACTGCTGGCCGTGGAGCGATCCGCGTCCGGACGACAGCCTGGTGTCCGACGTCGAGATCGGCGCGTGGTCGCGGCCGTGGAATGTCAAGAGCGACCGCAGCGTCGGAGACGCGCCGGGCAGCGCGTTCTGGGCCACCGACCCGAACGGGTTCGGCCAGGTGGGTTGCGTGTACACGGCGCAGGGCTTCGAGTACGACTGGTCCGGTGTCATCATCGGGCCGGACCTGGTAGCCAGGGACGGCCAGCTGGTGACCCGACGCGAGGAGTCGAAGGATCCAGCGTTCCGCAGTCGCATGTCGGTCAGCGACACCGAAGCGGACCTGCTGATTCGCAACACCTACAAAGTCCTCCTCACCCGTGGGATGAAGGGCACGATCGTCTACTCGACCGATCACGAGACCCGGGAGTACCTCGCCTCGATGGTCAAGGTGGTCCGGCCAGTCGAGACTGTCTACGAGACGGCAATCGGAGATGACCTCGGCTGAGCTGACCACGGGCGGACCCCGCAGGGCTTCCCGCCGCGACGAATCCGGACGCCCGTGCTGGGGCGGTGTCTTTGTCGAGCAGCCCGTCCGTTTGCTGATGGCTGAGAATCTGGTGCTCAGGCTGCGCCGACAGTGCGCCTTGCCTCCGTTGCCGCGAGCCTCAGCTCGTCGGCACTGCCGATCTCTGCTCGACCGATCGCGAGCTAGCACAGCGGACGATATGACGTTCGCCCAAGCCCAGTTAGGTTGGGTGGATGCTGACGGCGGGAATCGATCTGGCGGCGGAGGCCACCAACACCGCCGTGGCCTGGATCCGGTGGGCGGCGACCGGAGCGGTGGTGGAGGACCTGGTTGTCGGTGCCGACGATGATTTGGTATGTCGCTCGCACCCTGATCTCCGGCATCGACACTTCCCCGCGTGGCCTTGAAGTCGGGCTGCGCGGGAAAGGCTTCTCTCAGCCCGGCAACGATGCCTTCATCACCAGCGAGGCCGCCGAGGGCGGGAGCGGAACATTGAGGACAAGTTCATCCCCGCGATCTTCGACCGGGCCGATCACCACCGCGACCTCGTAACGATCGGGCGTGGCCCAGATGTCGGGCCAGGTCAGGGATGGGCACAGCATCTCTCGCGGACCCAGCTGCAGTTTGTGAGGTTTGCCGGGTGCGAGATCAAACCCACTTCGGATCGTATCGATGCCCTGGGGACTGGGATCGCCCGGGTTGTTGACCATCGGCCCTCCGCCGACGATGACACCGTCCTTCAGATAGAGCACCTGAAGAAGCGATGGCGGACTGGAAGCCACATGGACCGCCCGCGTGGCGGCGAATGTGACCGTCACCGCTGGACCGGAGTCGTTCTTCACCTTGACCACCGAGGACACCTCTGCGGCGAGGGGGCCGCCCGGAGTGGGGATCGGCTGGTCGTAGCGGTCGCCGCAGACGTACACCCCAGGCTCCTCGGCAGTGGCGGTTGGCCCGGTGGGAGTCGACGGACCTGGACTCGCGCCGGTGCCGGTGGTCGGATCACCGCCGCCGACGATCCCGGCCACGGCGACCGTCACGAGCGACATCACCATGATCGAAGCAACGCCGGTTCCGGCGGCCAGCAGCCCTCGCCGTCGCCGGACACGTGCGCGCACGCGATCGGTGGCGAACGACGGCGGATCGGCCTCGTCTGCCACGCTTGCCAGACGGTCCCGCCAAAGACGATCATCGGACGGCACGATCGTCCTCCCCTATGTCGTCGTGCAGCAGCCCGGCCAGGCGACGCCTACCGTCGTACAGGTGGCGTTTCACCGTGCCGGCGCCGCACCCGAGTTGTGCGGCGATCTCTGGAATGGGCAGATCGACGTGGTAGTAGAGGACAACGCACGCACGTTGCTGTGGGGTGAGCTCCAGGAGCGCCGCCCGAAGGTCATGTCGGGCATCCGCGGCACGTGAACCGTCCTCGACCCGGTCCGGCGCCAGCGCCAGCGCGAATGGCATCACGCGCCGCCACACGTCCCGCCGCCGGATCCGGTCGAGGTAGAGGTTGACGACGGTCTTGCGCACGTACTGCTCAGAGTTCTCGACCTCGTCGCGCCGTGGCCGGGTGAATGCCCGCACCAACGCGTCCTGTACCAGGTCTTCGGCGTCGCTGTCGTTGCCGCAGAGCAGGTAGGCGTAGCGCTTCAGCGCCGCGCCTCTGGCGTTGACGAGATCCGCCAGCGCCTGTTCCCAACCTGCCACGACAGAGTCCCCTCGGTGTTGTCCTCACTATCTTGGACGAACGAGGGGCCGGTCCGGTTGGGGCACAACCATCAGGCAGTTGCGGCGGTCGAACTGGTCGAGAGAGGTCTGGGCGAGCGGGCCAGCGCGACAGCTCCAGTGGCTTATGGTGATAAACCGGACGCCCGGTGGGTGAGCGTCCGGGCCGTGGATCGCGCGCCGTTTCAGCCGAAGGGTGGACCGATGACTGAGCACGCCCGCGGCGTCGACGACTGCTGAGATGGACTGGGCCGGATGGGCGTTGTTCGGGTTGGTCGCCACCGCGGCGCTCACCGCTGCGATGATCACCGCTCAACTGGCCGGCCTCACCCGGCTCGATCTTCCTCTGGTGCTCGGGACCTTCGTCACCGCCGATCCCGACCGGGCCCGGGTCGTCGGGTTCTTCCTGCACCTGTGCGCCGGTCAGGGTTTCGCCCTCGGGTACGCGGGCACGTTCGCGCTGTTGTACCGCGCCACCTGGTGGATCGGAGCGCTGCTCGGGATCGTGCACGTCGGGATCGCCCTGACGGTGCTGCTGCCGCTGCTTCCCGGTGTCCACCCCCGCATGGCGTCGCAGCGGGCGGGACCGGCCAGCACGGCGGTGTTGGAGCCGCCCGGGCTGTTCGCCCTCAACTACGGCGTCCAGACGCCCCTGGTCACGGCTGTCGTCCACGTCGTCTACGGGGTCGCTCTCGGGATACTCCTGCAGGCCCGGTGACCCGGCGCTCGTCGAGGAGCACACGCCGTGACCGGTGAGCGACCGATCAGCGACTACGGGCTGCTCGGCGACACGCGTACCGCCGCCCTGGTCGCCAGTGACGGCGCGATGGACTGGCTCTGCGTGCCGCGCTTCGACGGCGAGCCCCTGTTCGGCAGGCTCGTCGGGGGCCCGGAAGCCGGGACGTTCCGGGTCGGCCCGGCCCGGCCGGCCACGGTCCTCGAACGCCGGTACCGGCAGCACACCGCCACCCTGGAGACCACCTGGGCGGTGGGCGACGGCCGGCTCCGCCTCACCGAGGCGATGGTGGCCGAGGTCAGCGGTCGCCTGCTGCCCACGACGCTGGTCGTGCGCCGGCTGTCGGCCGAGGGGGCGGCGGTCGACACGGTGGTGGAGTTCGATCCCCGCCTGGGCGTCCGGCACCGCCGGCCCCGCGTCCAGCACCGGCGTCAGACCCTGGTGTGTGAGTGGGGGGCGCTGGCGGTCGCGCTGGACAGCACGCCCTCGTTCCGGATCGAACCGGGCCGACCCACTCCGCTCACGGTCCGGCCGGGTCGTCCGGTCACCCTCGTGCTGGCCGTGGCCCACCGTGAGCCGATCGTCCACGTCGAGCCGACGGCCGCCTGGGACCTGCTCGTCGCCGACGAGGCCCGCTGGCGCGCCTGGACCGCGGAGATCGACGAGCGGGTGCCCTTCCGGGAGCACGTCGTACGAAGTCTGCTCACGATGCGGCTGCTCACCTACTCGCCCTCGGGCGCGCCGGTGGCCGCGCCCACCACGTCCCTGCCCGAGGATCCGGGTGGGGTACGCAACTGGGACTACCGCTACGTCTGGCCCCGGGACGCCAGCATCGGTGTCAGCGCCTTCCTCAGCGTCGGCAAGGCCGACGAGGCACAGGGCTTCCTCGCCTGGCTGTTGCACGCCAGCCGGCTGCAACGGCCACGCCTGCCGGCGCTGCTCACCCTGCACGGCCGGCGCGTGCCAGCGGAACGGGAACTCCCCTCATGGCCCGGCTACCGCGACAGCAGGCCGGTACGCGTGGGCAACGCCGCCGCCGGTCAGCACCAGCTCGACGGCTACGGCTGGGTGATCGACGCGGCCTGGGCGTTCGCTCAGGCCGGACACCGCCTCCATGCCGAGACGTGGCGGGCGGTACGCGGTTTCGCCGACGTGGTCAGCCAATGTTGGCCGGAGCCCGATGCCGGTATCTGGGAGGTACGCGAGCCCGCCCAACACGTCCATTCCAAGCTCATGGGCTGGCTCGCCCTGGACCGTGCCCTGGCCATCGCCGACACCCACGCCCTGTCGGACCGGCAACGTCGACGCTGGCAGCGATCCCGGGACGCAATTGCCGCCGAGGTCCGGACGCGTGGCTTCGACCCGGCGACGGGCAGCTACGTTCGCACGTACGGCTCCCGGGACCTCGACGCGGCTCTGCTCGTCCTGCCGCTGCTCGGTATCGACCGGACCGGCTCACCCCGGATACGCGGCACCATCGACGCGATCGGGGACCGGCTGTCGGCCGGCGGTCCACTGCTCTACCGCTACCCGCCCGGGCGGGACGGCCTTCCCGGCACCGAGGGCGCGTTCCTGCCCTGCTCGTTCTGGCTCGTGCAGGCCCTGGCCCGCACCGGGCGTCGGCGCGAGGCCGTCGAGCTGTTCGAGGCCATGGTCGACCACGCGAGCCCCCTCGGCCTGTACGCCGAAGAGATGGACCCGGCGACGGCCGCCCACCTCGGCAACTACCCCCAGACGCTGACCCACGCCGCACTCGTCCAGGCCGCGCTCGCCATCCGCGACGCCCCCGTCGGCGATCCCGGGCCGGTCTGAGGGGAGTTGCACGGCCAGCGCCCCCGCACCTCGTGATACTGGGCCGGTGGAGAGTGCCCGCCCCCGCCTGCTGCTGGTCGAGGACGACCGTGCGCTGACCGCGCTGCTCGCCGACCTGCTCACCGACGAGGGGTACGAGGTCGACCTGGCCGCCGACGGGCAGAGCGGCCTGCACCAGGCGTTGGCCCGCGACTACCAGCTCATGGTCATCGACCGGGGGTTGCCGGTGCTGGATGGCCTGGGCCTGGTCACCGCGCTGCGCGGACGCGGTGTGATCGCCCCGGTGCTGATGCTCACCGCCCGCGGCGCCCTCGACGACCGGGTGGAAGGGCTCGACGCCGGCGCGGAGGACTACCTGGTCAAACCCTTTGAGGTACCGGAGCTGCTGGCCCGGCTGCGCGCGCTGCGCCGCCGCCATCAAGACGCGGCGAGCCGACTGCCCCTGGGTCCACGGCGCTGGTTGGACGTGGGTAACCGGCGGGTGTTCGACGACGGTCAGGAGATTCCGTTGTCCGCCCGCGAGTTCGCCGTGCTGCGGGCACTCGCCGGCCGACCCCTGAAGGTCTTCACCCGGGCGGAGCTGCTGAGCACGGCCTTCACCCATGCCGAACGAGGCCCGGCTGACCCGTGCGCGTCGACGCAGCGTGGCCCAGACCGCAGGGGCGATCGGCGTCGTGCTGCTGCTGGTCGGCGCGTTGATGTTCGTCCTCACCAGCCGCCAGGAGTCGCGGGCGCTGGATTCCGGGCTGGGTCAGGTACTCGCCATGGCCGAGGACGTGGATGACCCACCGCCCGGCCAGTTCCTCGCCCAACGGACAGCCGGGACCGACGCCGTCGAGGTGACCCCGAGCGCGTCGCCGGAACTGGTGCGCGTTCTCGACGACGCGCTGCGGCGGCAGCCGGGGCGGTTCGACACCGACGCGGGCGACGACCACCCGGTCCGGGTACTGGTCGCTCATCGGCCCGACGGCAGCCGCTGGGCGGTCGCCGCCGACCTCGCGCCCCTGCGCGAGCGGCAGGAGCAGCTCGGCGTCGCGCTGCTCGTCGCCGAACTGGCCGGTCTGGCCGGAGCGTTGGCGGCTGCCGCTCTGCTCGCCCGCCGAGCCGTCGCTCCCCTGGCCACCGCGCTGACCCTGCAACGCCGCTCCGTCGCCGACGCCTCGCATTAGCTGCGCACCCCGCTCACCGTGCTGCACACCCGGGCGCAGATGATCGCCCGCCGGGCCCGGGCCCAACCGGTGGAGCAGCTCACCGAGCAGCTCGACCAGCTTGTCGCGGACACCCGGGCGCTCGGTGAGGTCGTCGACGATCTGCTGGTGTCGGCTGCGGCCGAGCAGAAGCCGCCCCCGGACACCGTCGTCGACATGGCCGAGGTGGCCCGCGAGGTGGTGGCGAGCATGTCGGCGTACGCGCGGGAGCGGGACGTCGAGCTGCGCGTCGAGGGCGAGGCGACGGCGCCGGTGCGGGGCGCCCACGTGGCCCTGCGGCGGGCGCTGACCGCTCTGGTGGACAACGCTCTGGGCCACGTGAGCGCGGGCGGGCACGTGCGGGTGCGGGTGCGTCACCGACCGGGGTGCGTCGCCGCCGAGGTCGTCGATGACGGGGTCGGCCTGGACCCGGCCGAGGCGGATCGACTCTTCGAACGCTTCGCGCATGGCACCGCCGGGACGGGTCGCCGGTTCGGGTTGGGCCTCGCGCTGGCGCAGCAGGTGGCGCAGGCGCACCGGGGCTCGCTCGAGGTGACCGGCGCCCACGGCCGGGGCGCCACGTTCACGCTGCTGCTACCCATGGCCTGACCCGTCGGGTGGGAACTCGACGCCGCAAGGACTTCGCAAGAATTCGGCTATAACGTCCCGCGCAGTGACATCCCGAGCGCCGAGGAGATCCTGTGCCTGACACCGTCAATGGCCTGCCGCTGCACCCGCTCGTGGTGCACGTCGTGGTGGTCCTGCTGCCGCTGGCCGCGATCGGCGTCGCCGCGCTGGCCGTCAAACCGTCGTGGCGCGGCCGCTACGGCGACGACTGAGATTCGCCGGCGCCTGGGCTACCCAGCCCACGGTGACGCGCCACCCGTGCGAGTAGGGTCCCGATCATGACGATTCCGCACCTGAGCGCCGCCGACGGCACGACCCTGCCCGCGATCGGGCTCGGCACGTACCAGTTGAACGGCTCGACGGGCGTCGACGCGATCGGGCACGCGATCCGGGCGGGTTACCGGCTGCTCGACTCGGCGGTCAACTACGAGAACGAGGGCGCGGTCGGTCGGGCCGTGCGGGACGCGGGCGACGTCCGCGACGAGCTGATCGTCACCTCGAAGCTGCCGGGGCGGCACCACGACCACGACGAGGCGCTGACCACCATCGAGGAGAGCGTGTTCCGCACCGGCCTCGACCGGATCGACCTGTACCTGATCCACTGGCCGAACCCCAAGGTCGACAGGTACGTGCAGGCGTGGCGGGCGCTGATCGAGGCGCGTGAGCGGGGTCTGGTGCGGCACATCGGGCTCTCCAACTTCCTGCCGGAGCACATCGACCGGCTGGTGGCCGAGACCGGCGTCGCGCCCGTGGTCAACCAGATCGAGGTGCACCCGTACTTTCCGCAGCAGGAGGCGCTCGACTACCACCGGGAGCACGGCATCCTGGTGCAGGGGTGGAGTCCGCTGGGCCACGGCAACGACCTGCGACAGCACCCGGTGATCGCCGAGATCGCGGCCGCGCACGGCGTCAGCACCGCGCAGACGATCCTGGCCTGGCACGTGGCCCGTCAGGTGATCCCGCTGCCCAAGGCCGCGTCGCCGCAGCGGCAGGTCGAGAACCTGGACGTCTTCGACGTCACGCTCACCGACGACCAGGTCGAGGCCATCACCGCGCTGGGCCGCCCGGATGGGCGGCTGTCAGATCAGGACCCCGCGGTGTACGAGGAGTTCTGACCGACCCACCACGCCGGATCGTCAGGACCTCGGGAGAGCATGGGGGGTGCTCGACGGACTTGACGACATCGACTGGGCGCGGCTGGGCCACGCCTACGGGGTGGCCGACGACGTGCCCGGCCAACTGCGCGCTCTGCTCTCCCCCGATGCGACCACCCGGGACGAGGCCCTGGGTGAGCTCTACGGCAACGTGTTCCACCAGGGCAACCGGTTCGAGGCGAGCGCCTACGCGGTGCCGTTCCTGCTGGAGATGCTCACCGATCCGGCCACCCCGGACCCGGCGTCGGTACTCGGGCTGCTCAGCGCCCTGGCTGTCGGGTACGACGAGGGTGTCCTACCGGACGGCTTCCCGGTGGCCGAGTACCGCCGGGCCGCCGAGGGCGGGCGCGCGCTGCTCGCGGCCAAGCCGCCGCCGTGGGCCGGCAGCGACGAGACCCAGAAGGAGTACGTCGAGTACCTCTACGTCGAGTCGCTGTCGAGGGCGGATCAGGGCCGACTGTGGGCGTACGTCGCGCTGGCGACCTACGACGCGGTGCGCGTCGGCGTTCCCGTGTTCCGCGCCCTGCTGGGTCACTCCGATGCGGATGTGCGCCTGGTCGCGACGTACCTTCTCGCCTGGTTTCCCGAGGAGGCCGAGGGCAGCGTGTCCGCGCTGGCCCGCGCGCTCGACGCCGCCTCGGGGGTCGCGGCGACGCCCGGCGAGGTGGCCACCATGCTGGTGTCCTCGGGGCTGCTCGGCGCCGCGCCGGACGTCGGGTGGCTGACCGACGCGCGCCCGCTGGTCCGCTGGGCCGCCGCGATCGGTCGGGCCCGGGTCCTGGGCGCGGCGGCCGACCCGGCGACCGTCTCGGAGCTGGTGGGCTGGGCCTCGGCGGCTTCCGGCGAGGCTCCGGCCGAGCCGCCCGAGGGTGAGTGGGTGCCGTTCCTCGGTGGCGATCTCGGCGGCTACGCGGCGCTCGCCCTGCGCCAGCTCGGTCCGCGGCACGCCGACCGCGCGTTCGACGCGCTGCTCGACCGGTTGCCGACCGTCAGCGGCGAACGGTCGTTGACGGCGTTGGGTGTGGCGCTGCCGCTCGCGTTCCCGGACGGCCCGGCGACGGCAGGAACGGCCGCGGATGCCCTCACGCCCCGGCAACGTCGGCTCGCCGAGGAATTGAGCCGGTCGACCGGCCCCTGGCTGATCGACGGTGAGCAGTTCGGCAACGTCACCGAGCTGGTCGGCGGCTACGGCCTCCCAGGAACGCGGGAGGAGATGCGCGCCTACCTCGCCCGCACCCCGTAGCAGGGCGTCAAGGTCACCCGATTGATCGCCACCGTGGGGGACCTCGGTGAGGGCGGGCGCCCGGCCGAGCGTGATGACTGTGTGGCATCAAGATGCCGCTGAGGCATCACGCTCGCCGGGGCATCCGGCCGCACAACCGGGGCATCCGGGCCCCACCGTCCTGGCATCCGGGCCCAACGCGGGCATCCGCGCCTAACGCGGGCATCCGGGCCCAACGCGGGCATCCGCGCCTCACCGCCGGGCACTAGCCGCCCACCGCGCCGACGCTGTCGGCCACCGCGCCCAGGTCGCCCACCGCCGGCTGCGGCGTGCGCGCCACCCGGGCCGAGAACGACCCGGGTGGACGCCGGCACCAGCTAGACGAGCCCGCCGAGGGCCGGGTCGCTGATGCTGTCCTTGCCGTTCTCGACGTGGCCCGCGCAGCGGTACGCGAAACCGGGGTCACCCGCGACGGCGACCGTCAGGTCGTACCAGCCGTGGGTGCGGGCCAGCGGCCAGGTGGCGCGCTCGGTGTGACCGGGGCGCAGTGACAGCGTGACCGGCCGGGAGTGGTAGCCGTCCCGGACGGTCACCTCGACCCGCTTCGGCCCCCGGTTGGTGAGCGTCAGCTCGATCTTGTCGCCCCGCCCGTCGAAGGCGGGAGTGATGTCGAGATCCGAGCGGCCGGCGGCGAACCGGCGGAAGAAGCCGTTCGGTCCGTGCACCGACAGGTCGTACCCGGAGGAGACCTGCCAGGTGTCGGCCAGGCGCTTGCCCGGCTCGACCGTGTAGCTGCGCGGCGCGGCCGTGCTGCCGGCCTGACGGACCTGGAAGACCGCTCCCGCGCCGCCGGTGTTGCGGAACTCGATCTGGAAGTCGCCGTCGCCCCGACGTCCGTCGGCGTGCAGGGCGTACGGGATCGCCCGCGCCGGGCGCACACCGCGCTCCTGCTTGGGCAGCCGCCCCTCGGCCGGCGGCACCGGCACCTCGTCGGGGTGCCGGACCAGGTCGTCCGGCTTGAAGTCGTCGGTGTGCGGCAGCTTCACGTCGCGCGAGCGGTTCGGGTGTCGGAAGTCGAAGGCCGTGGTCAGGTCACCGACGACGGCACGCCGCCACGGGGTGATGTTCTTCTCGACCAGGTCCGGCCGGCCGTGCCCGAACCGCGTCTCCAGGAACTTGATCAGCGAGGTGTGGTCGAAGACCTGGGAGTTGACGTAGCCGCCCCGCGTCCACGGCGACACGATGATCATGGGTACGCGGATGCCGAGGCCGTACGGGCCCGCCGGGTGGTCGGCGTCGCCGGGGAAGATCTCGTTGGTGGTCGCCACGGTCGACTGTCCGTGCTCGCGCGTCTGCGGGGGCGTCGGCGGGACCACGTGGTCGAAGAAGCCGCCCTCCTCGTCGTACGTGATGAAGAGCGCCATCTTGCTCCACACCTCGGGGTGCGACGCGAGGATGTCGATGACCTGCGAGACGTACCAGGAGCCGTAGGCCGGTTCCCAGTTCGGGTGCTCGGTGTACGCCTCGGGCGCGGTGATCCAGGAGACCTGCGGCAGGCGTCCCGCCTCGACGTCGGCCCGGAAGTCGGCCAGCAGCGCCTCGGGGTCGCGGCCCTGGGTACGGATCTCGGTGCCGGTCTTCGCGCGGTCCGCCAGCGGCGTGCCGGGCTGCGCGTTCTGGTACTGGTGGAAGTAGAGCAGTGAGTTGTCGCCGTAGTTGCCGATGTACGGGTCGTTCGTCCAACCCCACGAGCCGGCGGCGTTGAGTCCGGTTCCGACGTCCTGGTAGATCTTCCAGGAGATGCCGTTGCGCTCCAGCCGCTCCGGGTACGTCGACCAGTCGTAGCCGGCCTCGGCGTTGGTGATGACCGGGCCGCCGCCCTTGCCGTCGTTGCCGACCCAGCCGCTCCACATGTGGTAGCGGTTCGGGTCGGTCGGCCCGATCAGCGAGCAGTGGTAGCTGTCGCAGACGGTGAACGCGTCCGCGAGCGCGTAGTGGTAGGGCAGGTCCTGCCGGGTGTGGTACGTCATCGACGTGACGCCCTTGTTCGGCACCCACCCGTCGAACCGGCCGTCGTTCCAGGCGGCGTGTCCGTCGTTCCAGCCGTGCGGCGGGTCCGGCAGGAAGGTCTGGCCGAGGTTCTTCACCTCGGGGCGGAACGGCAGCAGCTCGTCGGCGCCGTCGGGCTGGTGCCACACGTCCTTGCCCGACGGCAGGGTCACCGGATGCGGGTCGGCGAAGCCGCGTACGCCGCGCATGGTGCCGAAGTAGTGGTCGAAGGACCGGTTCTCCTGCATCAGGATGATCACGTGCTCGACGTCCTCGATCGAGCCGGTCCGGTCGTTCGCCGGGATGGCGAGCGCCTTGCTGAGATCCAGCGGGAGGGCCGCGCCGATCGCGGGAACTCCCATCGCCTTGAGGAACGTACGCCGATCCACCGTGCCCATAACTCCGCCTTTGTGTGCTCTGGTCGAGAAACTGGCGACCGGACGCTATCGAGGGCGGGTTGACGGCAGATGACCATAATTGGACCGGACGGGAGCCCTCCGACGTACCGTGAGATCGTGCCGACGAGAGACGTACTCACCAAGGCTGACCTCGCCGAACTGCGCCGCTCGGCGCTCGGTGCGGCCGACCCGCTCGGTGTCGCGGCCGACCTCGCCGAGGCGGTCGAGCAGGGCCGGTTGGAGGATCCGGACGATGCCGGGGACGCCCTGACGCTCGCCGCCGAGATCGCCCGGATCCGGGCCCGGACCGACGCGGCCCTGCGGTACGCGGATCAGGCGCTGGCGGCGTACCCCTCGGTGGACGACCCCGGGCGGGCGTGGCCCGCGCGCTGCGGGCCCGGGTGATGTTCCAGGCCGGCGGCCGGGACGACGAGGCGATGGCCGAGCTGACGGCGCTGCGTCCGTTGCTGCTCACGCAGCCCGACGTGCCGGCCTACCTGAGCGCGGCGCTGGACGCGGCCGGTCGGTCGTCGACCGCCGAGACGTGGCTGAGCGAGGCGGTCGGCACGCTGCTCGCCGAGCACGACACGACGGCAGACCCGGAGGTCGGTCCGCCGGACGCCCCCGGTGTGCTGTTCCTGCTGCTGCAACAGCGCCACCGGGTACGCCGCAACCTCAACCTGCCGCACGACCGGCAGGACGATCTGGCCGACCGGCTGGAGAACCAGCTCGTCCGTCAGGTCTCGGAGCGTCAGGGCGGCGCGTCGGATCTGCTGCTCTGGCCCCGGGACGAGTTCGACAAGCTGCTCGCCGCCCGCCCCGAGCTGACCGACGTGTACGGGCCGGACTGGGACGCGCACCGGGCGCGGCTGGAGAAGGAGCTGGTACGGCTGACCGGCGCCGGCCGGACCGGGCTGGGCGTGTACCGGGCGACGGTGGCCGGCCTGGACGCGTTCGCCCGTGGACGCGACGGCGACCCGACCGACGCGGCGGTCCGGGCCGGCTACGCGGCCGAGGTGTCGGCCCGGCCCGCCGCCCGGGTGCCCTGGCCACCCGAGCGCAACGACGCGTGCTGGTGCGGATCGGGCCTGAAGTACAAGAAGGACTGCCTGCCGCGCTCACGGAGCTGAGCGGCGACTCCGCGTACACGACTCTGGGCACGCCCGATCGGTACCGATAACCTCCATGCCGCGGATCATCGAGATCCGCCATGGCCGGAGGAGTCGCCGAATGTTCGAAGAGTTCCAGGGCATCCCCGCCCATCCGCTCGTGCTGCACGCCGCGGTCGTGTTCGTGCCGCTCCTGGCGCTCCTGGCGATCGCCTACGCGCTCGTCGCGCCGATCCGGCCGCACACGCGCTGGGTGCTGGCGCTGCTCGCGGTGGGCGCGCCCATCTGCGCGCTGCTGGCGAAGCTCACCGGGGACGCCTTCTTCGAGCGGTTGCGCTCGGCGAACCGGGTGACGCCGGAGTTCGTCCCGAAGCTGGAGGCGCACCAGGATTTCGGCAACCTGACCCTGTACGCCTCGATCGCGCTGGGAATCGTGGCGCTGGCCCTGGTGCGCTTCGTCCCGCCGCGCGCCGCCGAGGGCGTACCCGCCAATCGGGCGGTGACCGTGACGTTGCAGGTGCTGTCGGTGGTGGCCGCCGCCGTCGCCGTGTACTACGTGGTCCGTACCGGGGACTCCGGCGCGAAGGCGGTCTGGGAGGGTCAGTGACGGCGGTGGTGTCGGCCCGGCGGTAGCCGAGCCGACACCACGTCACCCGTCAGCCGGCGTGGTACGCCCGGATGACGGTCTGCTCGATGCCGCTACCGCCGTTGCCGGCGGCCTTCACCCGCAGCGAGACGGCCTGCCCGGAGACGACCTTCGGCAGGTCGAACCGGTAGTTGTCACCGCTTCCGGTGACCCGGGCCGACGTCCAGGTGACGCCGTCGTCGGTCGACGTCCACACCTGCATCGACGTCACCTTCTGCGCCTTGACGCCGTGCGCCTGCCGGACGGTCAGTTCCGCCGGACCGCCGACGGGGTGGTTGTCGTGGTCCATCGGCAGCGCGTAGTCGACCGCGAGCAGCGGCAACGGCACGCGGCCGGTCCCGTCCGGCCCGGCGGACCGGAACGCCCAGGACGTGCTGACCTTGGTGGAGATCGGCAGGATGAGGCTGGTGTCGACGTCGAAGGTCAGCCGGTAGTCGGCCATCGCCTGCGGCACCGTGAAGTCGCCGATCGGACCCTGCTTCTGCTCGACCAGCTTGCCGTTGCGGTACAGCGACAGCGTGCGCTTCACACCGATCGCCTCACCCTGGAGGCAGTCGGCGCGCTGGTGCTGGTCGGTCAGCGTCACCATGTCCAGGTGCAGGTTGCCCTGGGTCCGCGACGGCGGGCTGGCGCAGCTCCAGCCGTCACCGGCCGGGTCGTCGTACCAGTCGGAGTGCAGCGGCTGCCGCGCCCAGACCTTGGACTGCTGGCTGCCCGGCCGGTACTGGCGCGGCGCCTCCATGGCCCCCAGTCCGCCGTAGACACCCTGGTCGGCCCAGACGATCTCCGGTGAGAGGTACGACGTCCGGTTCGGCGGCATGACGCCCTCGAAGGTCTGGGTCACCGGCACCCCGTCGAGAGTCTCACCGAAGCGGACGAACGTGGTGTACATCTCCGGTGAGTCGGTCTGGTGGAACCGCTCGTCGATGCGGGCCAGCCGGGCCTGCTCCGCCCTGGTCACCCGGAACGACGGGTCGGCCGGCACGCCGTTGGTGTACTCGTGCACGATGTTGTAGCGGTACGGCTTCGCGGTACCGGCCGGCGAGTCCATGTTGACGGCCGCCCAGGTGCGCCGCGATCCGATGGTGGGCTTCGGGACCGCCACGCTGCGGATCGCCGACGCCACACCGAACCCGCTGATCTGGTGCCACCACGGCAGGCCGTTCACCGCGGTCTGGAAGGTGGTGAGGTCGGTCCGGGTGGTCCTGGTGGCCGCCCCGTCGACGGTCGCCGTGACCGGCCGGGCCTGCGCCGGGTCGAGGGTCACGCTCCGGTCGGCGTGCACGTCCAGGTCACCCGCCGCGGTGAGGGTGCTCTCCTGCACGTCGCTGTCGACGTAGTAGGCGATCGACGCGCCGAGCACCGAGTACCGTCCGGCCGGCACCCGCAGGGTGAACGTGTCCCCCTGAGTGCCACCGGCTCCGCCGTAGAACAGCAGCGGGTCGGTGAGGTTGGCGACCATGAGGTTGATCCAGGCGTCCCCGCCCTCCCGCAGGCCGGGCATCGGCTTGGTGTGGATCGTCAGGTCGTAGCTGGGCTGCTCGACGTAGAAGCTCACCGGAGTCGTGGCGACCACGTTGTGGCCGGTGCGGGCGGTGACGGTGGCAAAGTAGAGGCCCGGCCGGCTGGCCAGCGCCTTGCGGTTGATCCGCAGGGTCGCCGCCCCGGTGGCGCCCCGCTTGAGGGTCACCCGGCTCGTCGACAGCGACGCCGCGCCGCGCGGCACGCTCTGGCCGTCGTGGTTGACGATCGACACGTCGAGGTCGAGGACCGTCGTGGACGGGCTGGACCCACCGGTCCAGCTCAGCTTCGTCTCGCTGGTCCCGGACTGCGGGTACGCGAACGTGCCGAGGTTGACCACCGGCTGGTCGCTGGTCGGGCCGCCGAGGGCACGGGCCGCGTTGAGGCGGCCGGCACCGATGGCGTACGGGTCGATGCCGGTCAGCGGGTCGGCCGCGCCGACCAGGGCGGCCTTGATCTTCGCGCCGGTCCAGTCGGGGTGCCGCTGGGCGAGCAGCGCGGCGGCGCCGGCGACATGCGGCGTGGCCATCGAGGTGCCGCTGAGCGACTCGTAGTACCTGTCGATCGGGTCCTGGAGGTTGGTGCCGGCGGCACGGGCCGCGACGATGTCGACGCCCGGCGCGACCAGCTCCGGCTTGGCCGCGTGGTTGTTGATCAGCGGTCCTCGGCTGGAGAAGTCGGCGAGCTTGTCGTCGCGGTCGACGGCCCCGACGGTGAGCGCGGTGGCGGCCGACCCGGGCGAGGAGATCTGCGCGCCGCTGTTGCCGGCCGCGATGACGAACAGCGTCCCGGTCTGCTCGCTCAGGGCGTCGACGGCGAGCGAGAGCGGGTCGCTGCCGTCGTCGGCCTGGCTGCCGCCGAGGCTCATGTTGATGACGTCGGCCCGGGTGGCCGCCCACTCCATGCCGAGGATGATGCCCGAGTCCTCGCCGGAGCCGTGATCGTCGAGCACCTTGCCGATCACCAGCTTGGCGTCCGGCGCGACGCCACGACGCTGACCGGCAGAGGCCGCGCCGGTGCCGGCGATGGTCGAGGCGACGTGCGTACCGTGGCCGTTGTGGTCGACGGCGTCACCGCCCTCGGCGGTGAAGTCGGCCCGCTCGGCGACCCGCCCGGCGAGGTCCGGGTGGCTGAAGTCGGCGCCCGTGTCGAGCACCGCGACGCGGGCGCCCTTGCCGGTGTAGCCGGCCTTCCAGGCGTCGGGCGCGTCGATCTGGGTCAGGTTACGGTCCAGGCCGGCGGGCTTCGCGGCGGCGGGCAGGGCGGTGGCACGGACCTTGCGGTCCAACCAGACCTTCTTCGCCCCGGCCAGCAGCGAGTTGGTCGCGAGCTTCGCGGTGGCCGGGCTCTTCTTGGGTACGTGGCCGGCCACCGCGCCGATGCTGGACAGCGTCTGCACGTCGGCCAGCGCGGCCACCCGGGCCGAGGCGGTGGCGGGCTGCACGATGACCGGCAGCTGGCTGGTGCTCTCGTCGTCGTACCCGTCGGCGATCAGCGCGGTGACGTCGAACAGGTCGGGGTCGAGGACCGAGCCGATCTGGGAAGCGACACGGGCGGGGACGACGTGCAGGTGCCCGTCGGGGCCGCAGCTCTGGTCGATCACCGCGTTCTCGTCGACCGGCCGGATCGTGACCTGCGGGCAGCCCGAGCCGGTGCTGTGGACGGTCACCACGTCGCCGGTCAGCAGGGTGACGGTGTGCGTCGTGCCGTCGGTCGAGGCGGCGGGTGCGCCGGACCGTTCGATGCCGCCGGCTGTGGCCGAACCGCCCGGTAGGGCGGTCAGCGTCGTGGCTGTGACGGCGACCGCCATCAGCAACCGGGTTCTCCTGAGCATTTTGCTCCTCGTCTAATGTGGACGAAAGCGCCTCTTCGGACGACTTCCCGCAAGATCATAGGTCTGCGCGACGGATCTTCGGGAGGTCGCGAAGACGGTTTTTTCGTCCACCGAGACAACGTTGCCTGTCATGTGTCGACGGCCTACCTGATTCGATGTCGATTCGATTACCGTCGCAATCCCGATCGGGAGAACGGCCGGAGGTGACCACCCGAAGGGATCGACGCCGACGTCCACCCGCACCTAGCATGGCGACGAATGGATCTTCGCGACTGGCCCCTGCCGAGACCCGGCAACCAGCCCGACCGAAGGGAGACGCGCGTGCGTCGACCCCGTCATCTGGCACTTCTGAGCGTCGGCGTGTCCGGCGCACTGGTCCTGAGCGCGACACCGACACCCGCGGCCGCCCGCCCCACGGCGTCCGCGCCCACCGGCATCGTCGTGGCCGACGGCATGACCCAACCGGTGTTCTCGCTCGCCGACGCCATCGAGGAGCGGGTGTACGTCCAGACCCCGGTGGACACCGATCACGACGGTCGTTCCGACCGGGTGGCGATCGACATCTCCCGGCCCCGGGAGACCGCCACCGAGGGCTTCAAGGTGCCGGTCATCTTCGAGCACAGCCCGTACCGCAAGGGCACCTGGGGCGACGTGCCGTACCCGAGCGTGCTGGTCGACGACCTGCCGCAGAACGGACTGACCGACCACTCCGGCCGGCGGGCGCTCGACGCCGGCACGCAGCGCGCCCAGGCCAAGGCCAACCTGCCCGGCTCGCTGGACGACTACTACGTGCCGCGCGGGTACGCGGTGGTGCTCGGCCAGAGCGTCGGCACCGGCGACTCGGACGGCTGCCCGACCAGCGGTGACCAGGCCGAGACGCTCGGCACCAAGGCCGTCATCGACTGGCTCAACGGGCGGGCCAAGGGGTACGACGCCAACGGCGCCCCGGTCACCGCCGGCTGGACCACCGGCGCGGTCGGCATGACCGGCGTCTCCTACAACGGGACGTTGCCCAACCAGGTGGCCACCACCGGGGTCGAGGGCCTGAAGACCATCGTGCCGGTCTCGGCGATCAGCAGCTGGTACGACTACTACCGGGCCAACGGTCTGGTGGTCGCGCCCGGCACGTTCCAGGGCGAGGACCTCGACATCCTGGCCCAGTACACGGCCGGGCAGGCACGCGCCGAGGGGCAGTGCGCCGACGAGCTCGCGCAGATCACCAAGGAGCAGGACCGGGTCACCGGTGACTACTCGCCGTTCTGGCGCGACCGCGACTACCTCGACGCCCGCAACGTCCAGGCCAGCGTCTTCGTCGTGCACGGCCTCAACGACTGGAACGTCAAGACCGAGCACTTCGCCGGCTGGTGGGACGAGCTGGCCAAGCGCCACGTGCCGCGCAAGATCTGGCTGCACCAGGGCGGGCACGGCGGGCCGGGCAGCAGCGCCTCGGTGACCCTGCCCAGCGGGCAGACCTGGACGTACAAGCAGACCGAGAACCGGTGGTTCGACTACTGGCTGTGGAACGTGCGCAACGGCATCATGGACGAGCCGACGGCGGTTCTCCAGCGCGAGGACCGGGCGTACACCACGTACGCCAACTGGCCCGACCCGGCCGCTCGCGAGGTCGGACTGCGGCTCGCCGCCACCGACGCCACCGCCCCGGGCACGCTCACCACGGGCAAGCCGCCGAAGGCCCGCGTCGAGCAGCGCTTCGTCGACGAGGGACGGACGATCCACCCGGACACCCTGGTCGCCGACCCGGACACGGCCAGCGCCAACCGGCTCGCCTACCGCTCCCCCGCGCTCGCCCAGAGCGTCCGCATCTCCGGCCGCCCCGAGATGCGGCTCCGGATGGCGATCGACAACAAGCCCGACGCCAACCTCACCGCGTACCTGGTCGACTACGGGCCGGCCGGATCGACCGCCACGCCCGTCGTGGTGACGCGCGGCTGGATGGACCCGCAGAACCGCGTCAGCGCCGCGCGCACCGCGCCGGTGAAGCAGGGCAAGCTGTACGACTACCGGTGGACCATGGAGCCGAAGGACTACGTCTTCCCGGCGGGTCACCGGATCGGCGTGGTCGTCTTCTCCTCCGACCAGGAGTACACCCTGTTGCCGTTGGGCGGCACCGAGCTGCGGGTCGCCCCCAATGACAGCGAGCTGCGACTGCCCGTGGTGGGCGGGCGGGGCGTACTCGGCTTCTGATCGATTCCGTCAACGGGTGGGGCGGTCCGACGACGCGTCGGGCCGCCCCACCCGCGTCTGGTCGTCGGCGCTACCGGTCTGTGTGAGTGCGGCGAGGAGCCGCAGCTTCTCGTCGCTGTCGCTGTCCTTGTCCGGGTAGTAGACGACGAGGATGACGTCTTCGATGGGGAGCTTGTCGCGGTGCAGGTGTAGGTCACCGACGACGGGGTGGTGCACCGTCGTCGTGCCTCCCTCGAGAATGCGGACGTCGTGGCGGGCCCACAGGGTGCGGAACCGCTGACTGGACAGCGCGAGTTCGCCCACCAGCTCGACGAACCGGGGGTTGTCGATGTCGTCCCCGATGGTGGTGCGCAGGGTGGCGATGAAGTTCGCGGTGGCCTTCGTCCAGTCCTGGTGGAAGGCTCGTTCCTCGGGATCGAGCAGGAGCGACCGCAGCCGGTTCTGACCGGGCCGCAGGCGCGGGGAGAACGCCACGGCCATCGGGTTGGAGGCCAGCACGTCGAAGGCGCGTCCTTCGACGAACGCGGGAATCTGAAGGTGGGCGAGCAGCTCGTACACCCGCGCTGGTACGTGCTCGGTGCGCTTGCGGCGCGGCGTCCTGGGGCGCGCCGCCGCGAGGTCGAGCAGGTACATCCGCTCGATGTCGTCGAGCTGCAGGACGCGCGCGAGCGATTCGAGGACCTGCGGTGAGGGGTTCTTGTCCCGGCCCCGTTCCAGCCGCAGGTAGTAGTCGGGGCTGATCCCGGCGAGCAGGGCGACTTCCTCGCGTCGCAGGCCGGGCACGCGGCGCCGGCCGCCGGCCGGGAGCCCTACCTGCGACGGTGAGACCAGTTCGCGGCGGGCCCGCAGGTAGCTGCCCAGCCGGTGGCCGCCGCCCGACTCCTCTTCCCCCATGGTCACCACGGTAGTGCGGCGCGCGTGCCGCAGAGGGGGCCCTGCTGGGACCTGGGAAAACCGGGGCCCTGCCACCTCCGCCGGGCTCGGTCGAGACTTGCGATCGCCCTGTTCGGGCGCTCTCTGGATCGAAGGGAAGATCTCGTGGATCTCTCCAACCGCACAGTTCTCATCGTCGGCGGCACCTCGGGTATCGGGCGGGAGTTGGCCCGGCGGTTCGCCGCGGCGGGCAGCACCGTGGCCGTTGGCGGTCGCAACCCCGAGGCCCTCGGGCAACTCGCCGCGGAAGGTTTCGGCACGTTCGGCATCGACGTCACCGACGGCGCCTCTGTCGCATCTGCCCGGGACGCCGTGCTCGCCCGTTACCCCGAGCTGGACACGGTGGTGACGATGTCGGGTGCCATGCTCCTGGAAGACCTTCGCGACCCCGCGCACTTCGCGGCGGCACAGACGACGATCGACACCAACCTGGTCGGCACCATCCGGGTCATCGACGCCTTCACGCCGCATCTGGTCGGTCGGGGTGCGGGCACCTTCATCACCGTCACCTCCGGCATCGCCTTCCTGCCGTTCCCGCCCATGCCCAGCTACGCCGCCTCGAAGGCCGGGGTGCACGCCTACTCCGAGGCGCTGCGCGCGCAACTCGACGGCACCGGTGTCGACGTCGTCGAACTCGTCCCCCCGGCCGTCGCGACAGCCGGTCAGGAGACGGTGAACCCGCGCGCGCTGCCACTCGACGACTTCGCCACCGAGGTCATGCAGCTGCTCTCGGCGAACCCCACCCCGAGCGAGATCCTCGTGAAGGGCGTACACATGCACCGTTGGGCCGAGCGCGACGGCACCTACGCGGACCTCGTCGCGCAGCGCTCGAAGGCCCTGGCGATGCTTCCCGGTCGCGAACGCTGACGCCGTTCGGGGTGGCGCTCACACCCTCTAGAGCATCCTAGGAAGATAGCTCACCGCGGCAGCCGGCCGGGTCCCATCACGGGGCCCGGCCGGTGTGCTGTCGTCGTCATTTTTCCAGCAACTGCGGGACGTATTGACAACTTTCGACATCGGGGTGAGGCTTGGACTGCTGAGAGCGCTCTCTCGCACCGGCCCACCGGGCCACCACCAGTCTGGCCAGGGCACACTCCGCTGTCTTCGGCGGCGGCATCGGAGTTGCCCCTGACCCGTCCCCCCGACAGGAGTTACCAGATGGACAGGGCCGCACCCCACGTCCCCCGCCGGCTACGCCTCACCGTGGCGATCGGCGCCCTGCTGACCCTCCTCGGCACGTACCTGGTCTCGACCACCGACCGGGCCGACGCCGCCCCGGTCGCCAACGTCATCCGGGTCGCCGAGTTCCCCGCCGATTGCACCTACAGTCACCGGCTGCCGGACGACCCGATCGTCTTCCCCGGACTGCCGGGGGCCTCACACATGCACAGCTTCTTCGGCAGCACGGCGACGAACGCCACCACCACCCTGCCCGACCTGGTGAAGTCCACCACCACCTGCAACCCGGCGGTGGACGTCTCGTCGTACTGGGTGCCGACCCTCTACCGCGACAACGTCGCGGTAGAACCGGCCATCGCCACGTTCTACTACCTCGGTGAGGGCGTACGCGCCGACGTCGTCGCCAACACCCAACCGATCCCACAGGGCCTGCGGCTCGTCGCCGGCAACGCGAAGGCCACCGGCCCGAACGACAGCATCGCCCGCTGGTCCTGCCTGCACGCCGGTCAGGTGCCACCGTCCAAGGACTTCGTCAACTGCCCGGCCGGCACGATGCTGGAGTCGTACCTGGACTTCCCGCAGTGCTGGAACGGCCGCGACCTGGACTCCGCGGACCACAAGAGCCACCTGGCGTACCCGGTGAACCAGGCCTGCCCGAGCACCCACCCGGTGCACGTGCCGAAGCTGCGGCAGGTGCTGCGGTACCCGGTCAACGGCGACCCGTCGCACTTCCGGCTCGCCTCCGGGCCGGGCTACACGATGCACGGCGACTTCTTCAACGCCTGGCCGACCGCGGAGATGGCCCGCCGGGTCCAGGACTGCATCCGTCCGGTCATCAAGTGTGGACACGACGGCCGACCGATCTGAGTCGTCGGAGGGGGCGGCCCGGTCCTGCCGGGCCGCCCCTTTACACGCCGAGGCCGCGCCGGAAGGAGGAGGGCATGCGCGTCCACGTCGCGTTGCTCATGACAGCGGTGCTCGCCGCCGGCTGTGCCGGCGGACCGTCGAGCAGCACGGACGAGTCGACGCCACCGCTCTCCACACCGGCCGCCGCCACCCCGTCGACCGGCGCGTTCAGCCCCACCGACATCGCCTGGCTACAGCTCACGGCGGCGATGACGCAACGGCTGCTCCCGGTGCTGGAACTCGTGCCCACCCACACCACCGACCCGACCTGGCGCGGGCTGGCCGCGCGGGTCCAGGCGAGCACCCGGACCGACCTGACCCGCTCCCGTGACCTGCTCGGCGAGGCCGGAGCGCCGACGACCAACCCGCACGAGGGTCACGACATGCCCGGCATGATCACCGCCGACGAGCTGGCCGCGCTGCGGTCGACCACCGGGACGGCGTTCCAGCGGCTGCTCGCCACGCATCTACGGGCGCATCTCGCGCAGGCGGTCAAGATCGCCGCCGCCGAGCAGCGGGCCGGCGTCCACCCGGACACCACCGCGCTGGCCGCAGCCGTGATCCGAGCCGGTGACGGCGAATTGGCCCGTCTCGACCAGCTCGACCGACCAACGCCCCGGCCGATCTGACGGTCCGGGCCCGACGCCGCGCTCAGCTCACCAGCAGCCGGGCGATCGTCGCCGGTTCCGCGAGGTGCGGGAAGTGGCTGCCGGGCAGCACGGTGACCTCGACCTCCGGCAGAGCTCCCGTCAGCCAGGCCAGGTAACGAGCCGGCGGCTCGGACGAGGTCACCCAGCGGTAGGGGACCCCCCGCTCGGCGATCGACCGCAGGTCACCGGACCGCGCGGCGGCGATGCCCTCGTCGGAGGAGTGCAGGATCTCGCCCCAGTACCCCAGCAGCAGATCCGGCCGGGGGTCGGTCGCGGTGGTGACGATCGCCCGCGCCTCGGTCGGCAACGACTCGATGCCCATACCGGCCAGCATGCGGTCCCACACCTGCCGCCACTGCGGGCCGCGCAGCGTCGGCTCGGCCTCGCGTACGGCGGCGCCGAACGGGCCGGGCAGCAGGATCTGGTCCAGGTTGACCACGCCCCGCACCGGATAGCGCGCCGCGTAGGTCGTGGCGACCACCGCGCCCACCGAGTGCCCCACCACGACCGGCGTGCCGAGACCCGCCTCGGTCACCTGGCGGTGCACGGCCTCGGCGACCTCGGTCATCCGGTAGGAGTCCCGCCGGGGCGTGTCGCCGTGGCCGGGCAGGTCGAGGGCGAGGATCCGCCGGCCCGGGTCGATCGTCGCCATCTCGCGCCGCACCGGGTCCCACTGCCGCCGGTCGTAGGTCAGGCCGTGGATCAGGACCAACGGCGGTCGGTTGTCGTCGGTCACTGCCGCGCCTCTTCCAGGTTCGGGTTGCCGCCGCGGCCGGCCCGCAGCGAGTCGAGCGTGAGGTCCAGGGCGGCCTCCAGGTGGTCGGCCTCTCCGGTGTTGATCAGCAGCAGGACGCCGCCCTGGATGCCGGCCAGCAGCGCCGCCGCCGTTCGCTGGGCGTCCACCTCGGGAGCGATGTCTCCGGTCGCCTGCATGTGCCGGATGCCCTCGGCGATCTTGTCCTGCCAGCGCCACATGAGCCCGGTCACGATCGCCTGCGCGCCCGGCGCGCGCCGACCCGTCTGGCCGAGCAGGCCGTTGAGCGGGCACTTCACGCCCTGCGCGCGGTAGCGCTCGACGAGCCGGTCCCGCCACGCCTGCCAGGCCGGCCAGGAGGTCAGGTTGCTGAGCATCGGCTCCTGGTCGGTGAGCACCTGGTCGGCCTCGTGCTGGGCCACCGCGAGCAGCAACTCCTCCTTGCCGTCCGGGAAGTAGTGGAAGAGCTGGCCCTTGCTGGTGCCGGTGTGCGCCATCACGTCTTCCAGGCGTACCTCGTCGACGCCGCGCTCACGGATCTCGGCGGCGGCGCCGGCGACGATCCGCGCCCGGGTCGCCTCGCCCTTGCGGGTTAACGCGCGAGTCATGGCCTCACCCTAGCTCGGATTTTGGACTTGCAGGTCCATTTCTGGCGAGCCAAGGTCGTGAACGCGCGGCCCGCTCCGAGGCCCGCACAGCGACCAGGAGGGCGCGACGATGAACCAGTACTACCTGCTCGGACGCTCCGGCCTGCGGGTGAGCCGACTCGCGCTGGGCACGATGAACTTCGGTGTCGACGGCTTCCACGCCGCGTACGGCAAGACCGAGGAGGAGTCCGAACCGATCTTCCGGCAGTATCTCGAATCGGGCGGGAACTTCGTCGACACGGCGGACTTCTACACCGCCGGGGAAAGCGAGAAGATCCTCGGCCGCCTGATCGACCGGGCCGGTGTCCGCGAGCGACTCGTACTCACCAGCAAGTTCACCAACACCGTCGACCCGGGCGACCCGAACGCCAGCGGCAACGGCCGCAAGCACATCATGCGGGCGGTCGAGGCGTCACTGGGCCGACTCGGCACCGACTACATCGACCTGTACCTGCTGCACACCTGGGACCGGATCACCCCGGTCGAGGAGGTCGTGCACACCCTCGACGACCTGGTGCGCTCCGGCAAGATCCGGTACGCCGGCCTCTCCGACGTACCGGCCTGGTACGCGGCCCGCGCGCAGAGCTACGCCGAGGCGCACGGCCTGGCCCCGATGATCAACCTGCAACTCCCGTACTCCCTTGTCATGCGGGACATCGAGGCGGAGTACGTGGCGATGGCCCAGACCCTGGGCCTGGGCATCACCGCGTTCAGCCCGATCGGCGGTGGCCTACTCAGCGGCAAGTACCGACGCACCAGCGAGGGCCTGAGCGGGACCGGCCGGTTGACCACCCCAAACGCCGCGGGTCGGGAGATCGGCCCCAACGACTGGACGGTCATCGACGCGCTGGAGAGCGTAGCCGCCGACCTGGGACGCAGCATGGCGCAGGTCGCGATCAACTGGGTGGTCACCCAGCCCGCCGTCGGCTCGGTGATCATCGGGGCGAGCAGCGCCGAGCAGGTCGGCGGCAACTTCGAGGCGCTCGACTTCGAGATCCCGGCCGACGCCCGTCGCCGGCTCGACGAGGCCAGCGCCCCGAACCTCGGGCTGCCGTACGGAATGTTCACCCCGCAGTACCAGTCCTGGGTGGTGAGCCCGGGTCTCTCCATCGGCGACAAGCCGGCCGGCTACGCCCCGCAGGTCGTCAACGCCGCTGCCGACACCGCGCGGTAGTCACGCGTCGAGGCGGTGTGCCGCTGCTTGCTCGCGGCGCACCGCCGCACCCCGGCGGGTGTCACCGCCCCTGGCCGCCGGTGGCGGCGTTGTCGGCGGCCGAGGACAGGGACGCCGGGGAGCCCTCGTACAGGTCGACGTAGCGCCGCAACACATCGGCGGCCCGGTCGTCGAGCGCGGTCAGGTCGAGGGTGTTGTGGCGGACGCCCAGCGACTCGGGCAGGGCGTACACGCTCAGGTCGATGCCGTTCGCCCGCGCGATCCGGCGGGGCACCCGCACCGCCGCGGCGGGGTCCACCACCGTGTCGAGCGGGCTGATCGCCACGGCCGCGCCCACGAGGCCGGTCCGTCGGAAACGACGCGGCAACGAGCGCACGATCGTCAGGTACCGCGTGACCGCCACGAGCGAGTAGCCGCGCGCGGTGACCCGGTCCCGCAGGACGCGCCGCCCGTACAGCGTGATGAGGGGCCGGACCGCGAACGCCGGGGCCTGCCGGGGGCCGAAGAACGGCGACAGCACCAACAGCCGCCGTACGACGTCCCCCCGGGTCTGGGCCAGCCAGGTGGCCAGCACCGCGCCACCGGAGATGCCGACGACACCCACCTCGTCCCCCAAGCCCGCCGCGACGGTCACGGCCTGCTGGGCGTACGCCGTCAGCTCGCCGGCCTCGACCCGGTGGTGGGCCCGCCGGTCGACGGTGCCGTGCTGCGGGGCCCGCGGTATCCACACGTTGTAGCCCCGGGCGAAGAACACCTCGGCCAGCGCGTCGTACTGCTCCGGCGCCATGGTGTAGCCGTGCAGCAGCAGGACGGCCCGGGCGGTACGCGCCCCGTGGCTCAGCAGACGGCTGCGCGACTCCGGCCGTACCTCCGGATCGGCGGCCTCCGCCGCCGTGATGCTCGCGGCGGCCTCGATGGCGGCCTCGAAGTCGAGCGGTGACGCCGGCGCGAGCCGCAGCTTCCGGTGCCCCAGCGGCCAGAGGTAGAGCCCGGCGACCGCCGCCGCAACCAGCGCCGTCGCGCCGACGACGAGGGTGAGGAACTCCGGCATGGGCAGATCCTGACAGGAGGTGACGTCGGCACGGCTGCGGGGGCGCGCCCCGGTGACCCGGGGCGCACCCGACGCGACTACGCCGTCTCGGTCGGCGGGGCAGGCGGTTCGAACAGCACCCGGGCGCGGAGCTGCCGGAATCCGGTGCGTTCCAGCTCGGCGAGCACCGCCACGCGGTGAGCGTCCACGTCGGCGATCACCTCCCGCGCGCCACCGGCGGCGAGCACCCGGACCGCCTCGGCCAGCAGTTCTCCCCGCGCCGCGTCGTCGAGCAGGCCGAGGTACGCCAGGAGCGGATAGCAGGCGTCACCGGCCGTGCCGACCAGGCCCACCGGCCGCCCGTCCGCCACGCCGACCCGCCAGTCGTCCGGCGACTCCCCCAGCCAGGCCACCGGATCGGTGGCCAGGTCGACGCCGCTGACGGCACTCGCGATCTCCATGCCGGTGAGGACGTCGGGCTCGGCGACCCGGGCGACCAGGGCGTTGATCTCTGCCACGTCGACGGGTGGCCGGAAGGTGTAGCGGCCGGAAGTCGCCGGCAGCGGCGTGCCCGTCCACGAGCAGCGCAGCCGCTCACCCACCTCGACCAGGCCGGCGAGCCGGGCCGCCTCCATCGGCGCGGTGACCACGGCCAGCACCTCGGGTCGACGCCGCCAGTGCGCCGGCAGCGCCGCGTAGTAGCTACCGGGACCTCCCAGCGCCTCGTGGGCGGCGCGCAGCAGCGCGGCCCCCACCTCCGGCTCGGCGGCCAGGTCGAACCGCTCCAGCCAGGGGCGCCGACGGCCCCGGGCGGGAGGAGCCAGGCGGCCCGGCCGACGACCCGGCCGCCGCGCAGGGCGATCCAGGTGGTCTCGGGTCGGTAGCCGCCGCCGGCGATGCCGTCGGCGTACGGGATCTGCCGCAGTTGGGGCAGCGGATCGGTCATGGAGTCGAACAGGTTTTCCTCGCCCGCGACGAGCGGGCGGATGACCAGACTGGTCATGGCGGACCTCCGGAAAGCGAACGCCCCGGGTCAGATCCGCGCGGACGCCGGTGCGCGGAGGGGGCGCAGAACATCGGACATTGTTCTGACCTCCTTCCGGCTCGACGGCGTGCCGCCACCATACGGCAGGCGTCCTCGGCGTTCAACGCCCCACGGTCACAGCGTCGGATTGGTCTGCGCGCCGCGCCGGTGGGCGTGCCCGTCGGCGACGGCGATCCCGGCCAGGATCAGCGCCGCCAGGGCGGTCACGGCGACCGGCGGGAGCAGGACGCTGGGCAGGGCCGCCACCGCCAGCACCGCAGCGCCGAAAAACAACATCTGGCAGCGCGGCGCGGACTGGTACCGGCGCTCCAGGAAGCTGCGGCCGATCAGGAACAGCACCGGACCACCGAAGATGATGACCACCAGCGCCCAGTCGATGGGCGGGTGCGGATCCTCGATGACCTGCCCGAAACCGACGGCGGTGCAGATGATGCCACCGACGATGAGCAGCAGGCTGTAGCTCGCCAGTCGGGACAGCTGGAGCCCTTCCCCGCTGGCGCTGCCGTTGGCCTGCTTGCCCGGCCCCACGTGGTAGAAGTAGATCCGCCAGAACGAGACCGTGGCGACGAACGCGGACACGAGGACGATGGTCCGCCCGGTCGAGAAACCCGGGAAGCTGACGGCGGCGCCGGCTTCGAGCACCACCTCGGCCAGCGCGATCATGAAGAACTGGTTGTACCGCTCCGCGAGGTGCACCTCGGACACCGAGACCAGGCTGGCGATCGGCGCGCGGCCGATACGCGGCACGGGCCAGTTGAAAGCCGCACCGACCAGCTCGATGCCGAGCGCGAGCGTCCAGAAGACACCGCGACCGAGGCCGCCGTCGAGGCCGCCACCGATCCAGAGCACGCCGGAGACCGAGTGCCAGGTCAGCACCCGGTACGAGAACATCTGCGCCGGGTGACCCCGGAGGGCGAACACCAGGTAGATCGGCCTGCCGAGCTGGATGACGACGTACGTGCAGGCGAAGATCATGCCCCGCTGTCCGAACGCCTGCGGCAGCGAGACCGCCAGCACCAGCGTGCCGAACATGGTGGCGAGAAGGAGGACCTGGAGGTCCACCCGGCGCGGGTCGTAGGTGCTGGCCACCAGCGCGTTCAGCGACCAGATCATCCACATGGCCGTGAAGAACAGCAGCGTCTGCCCCGCCTCGGACAGCAGGGTGTGCCGGACGATGGTCAGGTCGTCCGCGACCCGCCCGGCGAGGCGGGCGAGCGCGAAGACGTAGACGATGTCGAACAGCAGCTCCAGGACGGTCGCCGAACGCGGGCTCGTGCTGTCGGCCAGCCCGCGCATCCAGGTGCGCGTCAGCATGGCCGCACCCCCTCGTACCGGTTTAGAGAACTTTATCCCGGTACGCCCGCTCGTCAGGCCGGATCGCCCGCAGCGGGCCCGACGTGGTCGCGCCACGAGTGCCGAGGCTCGTAGCCCAGGACCCGCCGCGCCTTGTCGATGCTGAGCAGGGTCTCGTGCTCGCCCAGCTCCTTACGGATCTCGACACCCGGGTAGACCTCGGCCAGCAGGCTGGCGCTGGAGCGGGTCATGACGGTGTCGGCGTTGGCGATGATGAAGACATCCGCGCCCGGCCGGTCGTACGCGAGGGCCCGTTCCACCGCCTGGGCGCCGTCACGGGAGTCGATGTAGCCCCACAGGTTCCACCGCCGCGCCCGCGGGTCGGCGTCGAACGACGGGAATGGCGCGTAGTCCTCGACGTCCATCACGTTGGAGAAGCGCAGACCCACCATGACCAGCTCCGGGTCCCACCGGCAGAAGTGCCGCGCCATCTCCTCCTCGAGGGCCTTGTTCAGCGAGTACGTCGACTCCGGCCGGGGCGCGTACTCCTCGTCGACCGGCGCGTACGGCGGTGGGGTGTCGAACGGCAGCCCGAGCACCGTCTCGCTGGACGCCCACACCACCCGCCTGATGCCGGCCGCCCGGGCGGCGGCGAAGACGTTGTACGTCGCGGCGGAGTTGTTAGCGAACGTGACCGCGTTCGACATCAGCCCGGGCGCCGGGACGGCGGCCAGGTGCACGACCGCCTCGATGCCGCCGGCGTGCTCGTCCGCGCCTCCGGTGAACGCCTCGACGACCTGCCCGTAGTCGGTCAGGTCGACCAGGAGGAACTCGCCGTCGACGTCGCGGGGGTCGCGCCCGCCCGCCCGGTCCACCGCGAGCACGTCGACGCCGACGCCGCGCAGGTGGGCGACCACGGCGCGGCCGAGCTTGCCGGTGGCACCGGTGACGACGACACGTGCGGGGAGTACGGGATCGCTCATGGACCCATCCTCGCCGGCCCGTTCCGGTGGCCCGCACGCGGGTGCGTACCGGCGGCCACCCGCCGCATCGATCAGGAATCGAGAAGTCACCGCCGGTGGCCCTCCCTAGCATGACCAGCATGGACATCACCATTCACACGACCGTTCTCCCGCACGTCGACCCGGACGCCTCGGTGGCCTTCTACCGCGACGCCCTCGGCTTCGAGGTTCGCAGCGACGTCGGAAAGGGCACGATGCGGTGGATCACCGTCGGCCCCGTCGGGCAGCCCGGCACGTCCATCCTGTTGGCGCCCCCGGCCGCCGATCCGGGGATCACCGAGGACGAGCGGCGCACCATCGCGGAGATGATGGCCAAGGGCACGTACGGGTGGATCCTGCTGGCGACCCGGGACCTGGACGGCACCTTCGAGAAGGTGCAGTCCGGTGACGTGGAGGTCGTCCAGGAGCCGACGGAGCAGCCGTACGGCGTGCGCGACTGCGCGTTCCGCGATCCCGCCGGCAACATGGTCCGCATCCAGGAACTGCGCTGAGCCCTCGCGTCCCCCGGCGCGCCGAACTGATCGGCATGTCGCCCGACCACCGCCGGTCGGTGCGTACGGTGCAGGGGTAACTGTTCCACGCGAGGAGGAGACACATGTCCAAGCCACCGCTTCCCGAGGCCGCGGTCGAGATGCTCAAGAAGCCGAACCCGGCTGTCATGACCACGCTTCGCAATGGTGGTCAGCCGGTGTCCGCCGCGACCTGGTACCTGTGGGAGGACGGCCGGATCCTGGTGAACATGGACGAGAGCCGCCGCCGCCTGGAGCACGTCCGCAACGATCCCCGGGTCTCCCTCACCGTGCTGGACGAGGCCGGGTGGTACACCCACGTGAGCATCGTCGGGCACGTCGCCGAGCTGCGCGTGGACGAGGATCTGGCCGACATCGACCGGCTGTCGCGGCACTACACGGGCAATGCCTACCCGCGTCGGGAACGTGGTCGGGTCAGCGCCCTGATCGAGATCGACCGCTGGCACGGCTGGGGGTCGATGAAGGACAACAGCCAGGTCGGTTGACCAACCCGGGGCGGTGGTGGCGGACGGACGGCTCTTGACCGCAGAGCGTGATCGGCTTAACTTCATCAATCAGATAAGTGTCTTTACTAATTCTGTTTGATCCCTCGTGGGAGTGCCGATGCGTCCATTGCGCCACCGCCGCCTCACCGCCGTCGTCGCCCTGGCGACCCTGTTGATCACCGCCGCCCCGCCGGCCGCCGCGAATGCCAGCGCCAAGCCCGACCGCCAGCCCGGCTACCACCGGGTCGGCTACTTCACCCAGTGGGGCATCTACGGTCGGGCGTTCCCGGTCAAGAAGCTCGACACGTCCGGGGCGGCGAGCCGCCTCACCCACGTCAACTACGCGTTCGGCAACATCAGCGAGGACGGCCGCTGCTATGTGGACGGCGGGCCGGGCGAGGGCGACGCCTGGGCCGACTACCAGCGACCGGTGCCCGCCGAGGAGAGCGTCGACGGCGTCGCCGACGCCCCCGGCCAGGCGCTCAACGGCAACTTCCACCAGCTCGCCAAGCTGAAGGCCAAGCACCCCCAGCTCAAGGTGCTGATCTCGCTGGGCGGGTGGAGCTGGTCGACGTACTTCTCCAACGCCGCCCGCACGGACGCCTCCCGTAAGGCGTTCGTCACCTCCTGCATCGACCTCTACCTCAAGGGCAATCTCCCGGGCGCGCCAGGCGCCGGGGCGGGCGTCTTCGACGGCGTCGACCTCGACTGGGAGTGGCCCAACTGGGACGGTGAGCCCGGAAACGTCATCCGCCCCGAGGACCGGGAGAACTTCACCAAGCTGCTCGCCGAGTTCCGCCGCCAGCTCGACGCGTACGGTCGCACCACCCGCTCGCACCACCCGCTGACGGCCTTCCTGCCGGCCAACCCGGCCGCGATGGACGCCGGCTACGAGGGCCGCAAGATCTTCACGTACCTGGACTTCGCCACCGTGCAGGGGTACGACTTCCACGGCGGCTGGGAGGCCCGCGCCAACCAGCAGTCGGCGCTGCGCGTACCGGCGGGCTCGCCCGACAACCCGGACTTCTCCGTCGAGGTGGCCGTCGACGGGTGGATCGCCCGGGGCGCGCCACGGCACAAGCTGGTCCTCGGCATCCCCTACTACGGTCGCGGCTGGACCGGCGTCACCGGCGGCGGCAACGGGCTCTTCCAGCCGGCCACCGGGCCCGCGCCGGCCGCCTTCGAGGCCGGCTACGAGGACTACAAGAACCTCAAGACCCTGCCCGGCAAGGGCTACGCCGTGCACCGCGACCTGCGCGCCGGGCACGCCTGGCTGTTCGACGGTACGACCCTCTGGACGTACGACGACCCGGCCGTCGTGTTGCAGAAGACGCTCTACATCCGACGGACCGGCCTGGGCGGGGCGATGGTCTGGTCGCTCGACGGCGACGACGACAACGCCACCCTCACCAGGACGATCGGCCTCGGCCTAACCACCTGGTAGGTGCCCGCCGCGCGGCCCCCTTGATCACTTGATGACCAGCAGTTGCCAGTACCGGTTCCCGAACTGCTGCTCATCAAGTGATCAGGGGGTCGGCCCTATTCCGGGGCCACCGCGCGCACCGCGGCCTCGATGAGCGCCGTCACCTGGTCCATGTCCCGCGCCCGGCGGACGTCCAACTCGGCCGACGATCCACCGGGTAGGACGAGGTGCACTGTCACGTCCTCGCGGCGGTGGGTCAACCAGCTGGCGACCGCCTGGACCAGCACCATGACAGTGCCGGCGTCGCCGATCGCCACCCGCAGCACGTCCGTGCCGTCCGTTGACGTCTCATCGGTCGGCGGCGTCGTGGTCACCCCGTGACGCAGCCGGTCGTCCGCGCGCAGCCAGGACGCCAGCGAGCGCTGGACATCGGCAGACGGAAGATCTGGACGAACCGCGATGGTGATCGCCTCCGGCACGTTCTGCTCCCTCCAGGACGACGCTGAGTCACACCACCATCCTGCCAGCCGGTCCCCGACCCGGCATCCCTCGCACTCACCGAAGTCGATCAGGCCTTGACCGTCGTGTCGGCCGATTCATAGGCTCCGGCCACTGCGAGGCTTTCCCCCAAGAAGGGAACCCGAGACATGACCCCATCGTCGCGTCCGTTCTGGACGGTCCCTCCGAGGCGGTTGGCGGGTGCCGCCGCCGTAGCGCTCCTGCTCGGCACGACTCCCCTGCTCGGCGGCACCGCACCGGCGAGCGCCGCCCCACCGTCGACGTGCAGCAGTGACCCGACCGCACGGCTGGGTACCGTCCCGACCCCGGAGGCGACGCTCGGCTTCCCCCTCGGTGTCGGCCAGGAACGGGTCGTCACCAACGACGAGGTCCGTACCTACCTGGGGGCCGTCGACCGCGCCTCCGAGCGGGTCGTCACCGGAGTGCTGGCGTCCAGCGTCCTCGGGCAACCCCTGCCGTACGCGGTGGTGTCAAACGAGCGCAACGTGCGGCCGTCCGCGCTGCGCAAGATCGCCGAGGACGTGCGCGACCTGCGTGATCCCCGCCGGACGAGCGCGCGGACGGCCGCGCGTACGGCGAAGGACAGCCCGGCCATCGTCTGGATCACCGCGAACGTGCACGGCGGCGAGAAGAGCGGCACCGACGCGGCCCTCAAGACCCTGTACGAGCTGGCCGCCGGCCTGTCCTGCGAGGTCGCCCGGCGCAACGACAACCTGGTCACCGTCATCGTGCCGACGCAGAACCCGGACGGCCGCGACGCGACCCGGCGGCAGAACGAGTTCGGCTTCGACCTGAACCGGGACTGGTTCTCCCGCACCCAGCAGGAGACCGACGGCAAGCTCGAACTGCTGCGCCGCTACCCACCGCAGGTATACGTGGACGCGCACGAGATGGGCGGCCGGCAGTACTTCTTCCCGCCCAACGCCGACCCGATCCACCACGAGATCGCCGGTGAGTCCGTGGACTGGATCAACCGGATCGGCGAGGCCAACAAGGCCGGCTTCGGTTACAACGGCGCCTGCGACGACACCGTCACCACCGAGTGCTACTTCAACTACGACACGTACGACATGTTCTTCATGGGCTACGGCGACACCGTGCCGACCACCGGTTTCGGGGCGGCCGGCATGACGTACGAGAAGGGCAGCGCCTCGGCCGTCGCCGACCGGGTGCAGCAGCAGTTCCACACCCAGTGGTCGACGCTCGGCTGGGCCGCCGCCAACAAGCGCGAGGTGTTGGACGGCTACTTCGACATCTGGACCGACGCGCTCGCCCAGGGCCGGGCGGGCACCCTGGAGCCGAACGAGGTGGTGCAGCCCACCAACGAGGTCCAGTTCCCGGTGCCCGACGTGACGATCCGCTCGTACTTCCTGCTGCCCGACCGGCAGCTCGCCGACGTCCGCCGGCTCGTCGAGCGGCTGCGCCGCATGGACGTCGAGGTGTACGAGGTGCAGAAGCCCACCCGGGTGCCCACCGCCCGCGTCTTCGGGGGCCGCAGCGCCACAAACGTCACGGTCCCCAAGGGCGCGTACTGGATCCCGATGGATCAGCCGCAGAAGCACTGGATCCAGGCGATCATGGGCGAGGACCCGTACGTGCCGTTCCCGTACTTCTACGACGTGTCGTCCTGGAGCAACCCGCTGCTGATGGGTGTCTCCACCATCTACACGGGCGACAACGTCCGGCCGAAGGCCCAGTTGGTGCGGGCAATCACCGGCGGCCGGAGCGGGCTGGCCTGGCCGTGGGGCTCCTACACGTACCCGCTGGACTCCGCCGCCGCCGCCGAACTCACCTTCACCCTGCTCGGCCGGGGCGTGCCGCTCGTGCGTGACCTCGACACCGGCCGCGTCGCGATCCCGGCACGCAGCCTGAGCCGTACGATCGACGACCTGGCTCGGTCAGTCGGCGTGACCCTGACCCCGGGTGGACGGGTCACCGGCACCCCACTCGCCAGGCCCGACGTCGGACTGTTCCAGGGCACCGGCATCTCCACCACGTCCGGCTCGCACGGCGAGGCCCGCTACGTGCTCGGCAAGCGGTGGGGCCTCGACCTGAAGCCGGTCACCACGGCCGACATCAACGACAACACCGAGGCGTTCACCGGACGTACCGTACTGCTGGTCCCCGACGGCAGCAGCCCCACCGGCGGCCTGACCGCCGCCGGGCAGGCCAACCTGCGCGACTGGATCGCCCAGGGCCACACCTACCTCGGGCTGCGCAACGAGGGCACCCGGCTGGCCCGCGCCGCCGGCCTCACCTCCACCACCGAGAAGACCAAACCGGCCGACTACCTGGTGATCGGCTCACACCTGCGGGTCGACGTCGACACCGACAACCCGGTCGCCCTGGGCCGCCCCGCCGAGGACTTCGAGTTCAACAACAGCGACCCGATCCTCAACCCGAGCAGCACCGGGACGAACGTGCTCAGCTACCCGAGCGGAGACACGTTCTGGGCCAACGGCTACACCGTCGGCGCGGACACGCTCAAGGGAACGGCCGCCGTCGTCGACGAACCCACCGGCGCCGGTCGGGCGGTGCTGTTCGCGTTCAACCCGCTCTTTCGGGCGTACAACGAAAATGGTCTGCACCTGGTGGCGAACGCGCTGCTCTACCCGCCGGGCGCGCCGGACGCCCGACGCACGCCGGGCGTAGACGCGGCGCGCGCCAGCGCCGCCGCCGCGCCGGTCGCGGCGGACCTGGGCGGCGGCTGGCGGCCCATCACCATCGAGGTCGCGGCGGCCGACCTGCCCCGCGCGCGGGCCGTCGTCGAACGCTTCACCACCGACGCGCGCACGACCGCGAAGGACACCTCGGCGTACGTCGTGATCCCCAACCCGCAGGGCCTCCAGGCCGACGAACACCCCTTCACGAACGATCTGGTACGCGCGCTGCGCGCCGCCGGAGTGCCACTGCGGTCGGTGGTCGCCTGACCGCTCCCCCGCACAGCGAAAGCGCCCGTCCCTCTCGTTCGGAGGGACGGGCGCTTGACGTTCTGGGCCGCTGGTTACGACCTGCGGCTTCGGAGGCTGCCGCTCACCTCACGGCACTCAATCCCGACAATCCGCCCGTCAACCTGACCGACCGCTTCATCACCTGGGCCTCTCCCCGCCAGCAGACCGTCCACCCGCGCGAATCCGCGCAGATCTTGGACAATTTCCGTTAGCTGCTAACGGAAATTGTCCAAGATCTGCGCGGTGTGCGCCGTCAGGCGAGGCGCGGAGGCCGCGCGCGGAGACGCGCAGACGCGCAGACGCCGAGACACCGACGCCGCGCCCACGAAGACCCGGGAACACCGACGCCGCGCCCACGAAGACCCGGGAACACCGACGCCGCGCGCAAAGACGCGCCGAGGCCGCGCGCACGGAGACCCGGGCGGCCGGCGCCAGCGGCCAGCGGCCAGCGGCCAGCGGCCAAAGTGTCCAAGATCTGGCGGCGCGGCACCAACCAAGCGGCAAGGCTCGACGGGATGTTGCCTCCCGATGACGCCGACGCATTCGACTGGCTCGCCTTCGAGCAGGCGGGTGTGCTGACGACCGCGCAGTTCTCCGGGCTCCTCAGCGAGGGGGCGGTCCGGGGCCGGATCCGCTCCGGACGCTGGCGGTCGATCTGCCACGGCATCGTGCTCACTGGCAACGGTCGACTCACCCGCGACCAGCAGCTGTGGGTGGCGGTCCTGGCGGCCGGGCCGGGGGCGGTCCTGGCCGGGGCGACAGCAGCCGCCGAGGCCGGCGTACGGGGACTGCGGCGAGAACCCTTGCACGTGCTGGTGCCGGCCGACCGTCGTGCCGGTCGGGCGAGCCTGCGTCGACTGCCCATCGACATGCCCGCGGTGCTGGTCCATCGCACGTCGGTGCTGCCCGACGCGCATGTTCAGCTCGCCCGTCCGCCGCGTACGACGACGGCCCGCGCCCTGGTGGACGCGGCCGGATGGGCGGGCGGTGTGGACGAGGCGCAGGGGTTGTTGGCGGCCGGATGCCAGCAGCGTCGCGTGCTACCCGAGGAGTTGGACGCCGTGCTCGACGTCCTGCCCCGGGCACCCCGCCGACGGCTGATTCGGCAGGCTGTCGCCGACATCGCCGGCGGCGCGGAGGCGCTCTCCGAGATTGATTTTGTACGGTTGTGTCGGCGGCACCGGCTGCCCCCACCGGACCTGCAACGACACCGGGTCGACGCGGCGGGCCGTAACCGCTGGTTGGACGCGTACTGGCACGAGCGGCGGGTGCAGGTCGAGATCGACGGCGCGCATCACATGGACGCGCGGCAGTGGGCGGCGGACATGCGTCGACAGAATGACGTCTGGACCAGCGGCGACCGTATCCTTCGCTTCCCCGCCTGGCTGGTCCGTGCCCGCCCCGACGAGGTCGCCGACACCGTACGGCGGGCGCTGATCGCGGCCGGCTGGATCCCGACCGATGCGGCGCGACGGTCGCCGGAACGAGCCGATGACGCCTACGGTTTGCGGGCGACGCCGCTGTAGCCGGTGCGCGCCACCTCGGCGTCGACGGTGGCCGGCGGCTCCGGGTACGGCCACATGTTGACCAGGCCGGGTGACTCGAGGACGAAGTCGCCGAAGAACCCGGTGACGTCCGCGTGGCCGCGCGGCACGAACGGGCTGTTCGCGCGGGCGTAGATCGCGGAGATGCGGGCCATCAGGTCGGGGTGCACGTCGGTGCTGGCGTGGGACAGCGCGAGGTAGCTGCCGGGGGCGAGCGCGTCGCGGTAGGTCGCCACGATGCGCTGCGGGGCCTGCTCGTCGGGCACCAGGTGCAGCACGAACATCATGAGGACCGCGACCGGGCTGTCGAAGTCGATGGCGGCGGCGACCTCCGGGTGACCGAGCACCTCGGCGGGTCGGCACAGGTCGGCCCGCACCACCGACACCGTCGCCGCGTCGGCGAGCAACGCACGCCCGTGGGCGCAGACCACCGGGTCGTTGTCGACGTAGACGACGCGTACGGTCGGGTCGATGCGGTGGGCGATCTCGTGCACGTTGTCGCGCGTCGGCAGCCCGGAGCCGAGATCCAGGATCTGCCGGACGCCCTTCTCCTCGACGAGGTGGCGCACCGTACGGGCGATCAGGTCGCGGCCCTGCCGGGCGGCCTCGGGCATCCACGGCGCGACCTGCAACACCATCTCGGCGGCGGCCCGATCGGCGGCGAAGTTGTCCTTGCCGCCGAGGTAGTAGTCGAACATCCGCGCCGCGTTCGGCCGGTCGGTCTGAAGGTTCACCCCGGGCTCGGACTGCGTCATGGCCGACCACCTCTCCCCCTGCCGAGCCAGCAGCATAGCGTCCACGATGGCCGGTCATCTCGCCCCGGGTAGGACGTATCCGACCCGCCGTCAACCCTCTGCCAACGACTCGAGGATCGAGAGGAACGCGGCCCGGCGCGTATCCGGGACGCGGGAGATCAGGTAGGTGCGTACCGCATCGGCGTGCACGGGTCGCGCAGCGGCCACCAGCTGGGCACCACGGTCCGTGATGCTCACCATCATGCCCCCGGGAACTCCGGACCGCGTCACCAGGCCGCGCTGTTCCATGCGCGTCAGTTGGTGCGACAGGCGGCTGCGGTGCCATCTGATCGAGGCGGCCAGCTCGTTCTGCCGTAGTTGCCCGTCGCCGAGGTCGACCAGCCGCGTGAGCACGCCGAAGTCCGGATCCGAGAGGCCGGTGGCGTTGTCGACCTGTTCGGCGACGTGTGCTCGCACCCTGTCGGACGCGGCCTTCCAGGCGTGCCAGACCCGCATCTCGTCCGCGCTCAGGAGCTCGCCCACGGTCGCATCCTACCCTCGTGTTGATACGACAACACCGCCGTGGCATGCTGTTGTCATGACAACAGTTACCAAGCCGGTGGCTCTCGTGACCGGCGGCAACAAGGGCATCGGTGTCGCCATCGTCCGCGGACTCGCCAGCGAGGGCTTCACCGTGCTGCTCGGCGCTCGCCGCCTCGACGCCGGCCGGGCCGCCGCCGCCAGCATCGACGGGGACGTACGTCCCGTGCTCCTGGATGTGACCGACCAGCGGCAGATCGACGCCCTGGCCGATGAGGTGGACCAGGAGTTCGGGCGCCTGGACGTACTGGTCAACAACGCTGGCGTCAACACCCTCACGTTCCGCGACCTCGACCACCTGCCCACGCCGAGCGAGGAGACCGCCGAGGACTTCAAGAACGTCTACGAGGTGAACGTCTTCGGCGTCGTACGCATGATGCGGGCCTTCCTACCTCTGCTGACCAGGGCCGAGGCTCCTCGGGTCGTCAACGTGACCAGCAAGCGCGGCTCGATCGGCGAGGCGGGCGCGTGGGTCGGTCAGCCGTCGATGGTCTACTCCAGCTCGAAGACCGCCCTGAACGCGCTCACGGTCCACTACGCGCGCGAGTTCGCCGGCACCGCACTCAAGGTGAACGGTGCGGCTCCGGGCCACGTCGCCACCGACTTCAACGACTTCCGTGGCACCCGGACACCTGACGAGGGCGCGGCCGTCGCGATCCGCCTGGCCACTCTCGCGGCGGATGGCCCGACCGGCGTCGTGTTCGAGGACGAGGTCCGGCTGGCCTGGTGATGACCGTGCCCCGGTTCGCGCCCGGGACAAATGTCCTGGCCGACCGCGTACCGGTGACTCTGCCCGCGCCCCGCGCGCCTGCCTAGCGTGACGGGCATGGATGATACAGCCGTACGCCTCCGCGGCCTCACCCGGCGGTTCGGTCCGGTCCGCGCCGTCGACGGGCTCGACCTGACCATCGCCCGGGGCAGCACGGTCGCCCTGCTCGGGCCCAACGGCGCCGGCAAGTCCACCACGATCTCGATCATGCTGGGGCTGGACCGACCGGACAGCGGCACCGCCACCGTGTTCGGTCGGCCGCCGGCCGAGGCGGTCCGGGCGGGACAGGTGGGCGCGATGCTCCAGGACGCCGGCTGGGCGTCCAGCGCGACCGTCCGCGAGGTCGTCGACCTGGCCCGGGCGCTCTACCCGCGAGCGATGCCCTCCGACCAGGTGCTGGCGCTGGCCGGGCTGACCGAGCGCGCCGGCCGCCGCCTCGACGAGACTCTCCGGCGGCGAGGCGCAGCGCGCACGGTTCGCGTTCGCGCTGGCCGGCGACCCGGACCTGCTGGTCCTCGACGAACCCACCGCCGCGCTGGACGTCGCCGCCCGGCAGGCGTTCTGGGCGGCCATCGACCGGTACACCGCCGACGGGCACACCGTCCTGTTCAGCACCCACCACCTGCACGAGGCGGACGAGTTCGCCGATCGGGTCGTGGTGCTCGCCGCGGGACGGGTCGTGGCCGACGGGCCGCCCGCTGAGATCCGCGCGCTGGCCGGCGGCCGTACCGTCTCCTTCGACCTCGCCGGCGGTCCGGCCGACGGCCTCGACGCGCTCCCCGGGGTCCGGTCGGTGCAGGTCCGGGGCGGCCGGGTCGCGCTCACGACCGACGACGCCGACGCCACCGTCCTCGCCCTGGCCGGCACGCGTGGCTTCCAGAACCTGGAGGTCACCACCGCCGCCCTGGACGCCGCCTTCCTCGCCCTCACCACGACAGCGATGACCCGCACCACGACACCGACGACCCGCACCGCGGCACCGACGACCCGCACCACGACACCCACGGAGCACTGACATGCGCGCGTACCTGCGATTCGAACTACGCCGACTGGCCCGCGACCCACGGCTGCTGCTGTTCACGGTCCTCGCGCCGGTGGTCACGTACCTCATCTTCTCGGGGGTTGGTCCGGACGGCGACCGGGTGGAGGGCGTCGACGCGGCGGTGGCCCTCATGGTCGGCCTGGCCGGCTACGGCGCGGTGGCGGGCGTGCTCTCGGTAGGGTCCGCGGTCTCGCAGGAGCGGGCGTCGGGCTGGCTGCGCCAGCTCCGCGTCACCCCACTGCCCGCCGGGCGGGCGGTGACCGCGAAGGCCCTCGTCTGCACGCTCAGCGGGGTGCCGTCGGTGATCGCCGTCGGCTGCGCCGGACGCCTCGCGCACCACGTCGAGCTGGGGGCCGCGCGGTGGGTCGCGCTGCTGCTGCTGATGTGGGTCGGCACGGTGCCGTTCGCCCTGCTCGGGCTCGCCATCGGGTACGGCCTCAGCCCGCAGCTCGCCCAGCCGGTCAACTTCCTCGCCTTCCTCGGCCTGTCGGTGCTGGGCGGCCTGCTGGTGCCCGTCGCCTACTTCCCCGCCGCGCTGCGTCACCTGGCACACGCCCTGCCGACGTACCGGTTCGCGGAACTCGGCTGGCGCTCGGCTGCCGGGCTGACGCCCAGCCCGTCGGGACTCGCGGTGCTCATCGGGTGGACGGTGGCATTCACGGCCCTGGCGGCGTGGGCGTACCGGCGGTCCACCGTTCACCGGTGACCCCCGATACGGTGTCCACCATGTCGTCCGGTGCGACCGGTCCCCGCCGGACCCGACAGGGGTTCGTGCTCGTCGCCGCGCACACCCTCTGGCTCTGGCTGCTGCTGACGCCGGCCGCCGCGATCGCACGCGGGCAGGTGCACCCCGCACCACCGGCGGCGGTGGGGCTCGTCGTCTTCGCGCTGTTCTACCTGGCCCTGGTGGCCGTACCCGTGGCCGACCTGCCGGTCCGTCCGGCCGTGCACCACGCGGGGCTCGTCGCCTTCGCGCTGCTCGGGGTCGGGCTCGCGGTGGCGTACGCCGGTGGGCCGGAGGGCTGGCTGGTCGTCTTCGTGTACGTCACCGCGGCCGGCGCGGTCGCCTTCGTACGCGTGGCCTGGGGGTTCGGTTGGGTCGGCGGCTCGGCGGCGGCCGTCCTGGTGATCGGTGTGGCGCACCGGCTGCCGGCCACCGAGACCGCCCAGATGGCGCTGATCACCGTGCTCGCGGGCGCGCTGACGTTGGCGTTCGCCCGCACGGCCCGGCTGGTGGAGGAGCTGCGGCGTACCCAGCGGGAGCTGGCCCGCACGGCGGTCGAGCAGGAGCGGCTGCGTTTCGCGCGGGACCTGCACGACCTGCTGGGTCATACGCTGTCGCTGGTGGTGGTAAAGGCGGAGGTGGTGCGCCGGCTCGCCCCGACGGATCCGCAGCGGGTCGTCGCCGAGGCGACGGACATCGAGCGGATCGGTCGTACGGCGCTCGCCGAGGTGCGCGAAGCGGTCACCGGCTATCGGGAACGCAGCTTCGCCCGGGAACTCGACGGCGTCCGTACGGCCCTGGCCGACGTCGGGATAGCCGTCAGCGTCCGGGGCGTCGACCGTCCGCTCGGGGTCGAGGCCGACGACGCGTTCGGCTGGGTCCTGCGGGAGGGAGTGACGAACGTGGTCCGGCACAGCCGGGCGTCGCGGTGCGACATCGAGGTCACCGCCGACACCGACGAGGCGGTGCTGACCATCCGCGACGACGGGGTGGGTGGCCGGCCGCGGTACGGCAACGGTCTGCGCGGCCTCACCGAGCGGTTGGCGCAGGCCGGCGGGACGCTGCACGTCGCCCCGGCGCGCGACGGCGGCCTGCTGCTCACCGCCCGACTCCCCCACGCCCCCACCGGACGGTGGGCGTCGTGATCCGGCTCCTGCTCGCCGAGGACCAGGGCATGATGCGCGGCGCGCTGGCCCTGCTGTTGAACCTCGAACCCGACATCGAGGTCGTGGCCGAGGCCGCGACGGGGGCGCAGGCCACGCGCGAGGCTCTTCGGGTACGCCCCGA
The DNA here is from genome assembly GCF_050942905.1 of Micromonospora sp. CA-246542. Classification (NCBI taxonomy): domain Bacteria; kingdom Bacillati; phylum Actinomycetota; class Actinomycetes; order Micromonosporales; family Micromonosporaceae; genus Micromonospora; species Micromonospora sp. CA-246542. Next base: position 4,163,992 of record NZ_CP192040.1, read on the forward strand.
CGTGGCGCTGCTGGACATCGAGATGCCTGACGGCAGCGGCCTCGACACGGCCGCCGAACTGCGCGACAAGTTACCGTTCTGCCGGGTGCTGATCCTGACCACCTTCGGCCGCCCCGGCTACCTGCGCCGGGCCATGGAGGCCGGCGCCCACGGCTTCCTGGTCAAGGACGGGCCGGTGCAGGAGCTGGCGGTGGCCGTCCGACGGGTGCTGGCCGGCGAGCGGGTGATCGACCCGACGCTGGCCGCCGCCGCCCTCGCGGCCGGCCCGAACCCGCTCACCGACCGGGAGCGCGAGGTGCTGGTCGCCGCCGTGGACGGCGCCACCGTCGCCGACATGGCCGCCGCGCTGCACCTGTCCGAGAGCACCGTGCGCAACTACCTGTCCGCCGCCATCGGCAAGACCGCCACCCGCAACCGCATCGAGGCGGCCCGCACCGCCCGCGCCAACGGGTGGCTCTGAGGCGGGACGGACCGTGCGGTCAGCGCGGTGGTCGGGCGCTGTCGCGGACGACGAGTTCGGTGGCGAGTTCGATGCGGGGGCTCTCGGTCTTCTCGCCCCCGGCGAGCCGCAGTACCGTCCGGGCGGCCAGCATGCCCATCTCCGCGAGGGGTTGACGGACGGTGGTCAGCGGTGGGGAGCACCAGCGGACCTCGGGCAGGTCGTCGAAGCCGATCACGCTGACGTCGTCGGGCACCCGCAGGCCACGTTTGCGGACGGCCTCGTAGACGCCGAGGGCCATCTGGTCGCTGGAGGCGAAGATGGCGGTGGGTGGGTCGGGCAGGGCCAGGAGCTGCGTACCCGAGGTGAAGCCGGACTCGTGGTAGAAGTTGCCGGGCCGGATGAGGGCGTCGTCGACGGCGATGCCGGCGTCCCCCAGAGCCGCGCGGTAGCCGTCCATCCGGGCTCGGCTGCACATCAGGTGCGGCGGCCCGGCGATGAAGCCGATACGCCGGTGACCGAGGCCGATCAGGTACTGGTTGGCGCTCAGGCTGCCCGCCCAGTTGGTCGCGCCGATGGTGGGTGACTCCTGCGGGTCGACGCCGGCGGGGTCGATGATGACAACGGGCAGGTGCAGTCGGCGCAGCTCCGCCTGTAGTGGAGGGTTCACCATCGAGGTCACGAAGATGACGCCCTCGGTGGATCGCGTCCGCATGTTGTCGAGCCACTGCTTGGCCGAGGAGATGCGCCAGTGGATGGCGGAGACGACGGTGCCGACGCCGCTGGCGCGGGCGACGTCCTCCACCCCGCGGATGATCTCCACCGCCCACGGGCTGTCCAGGTCGTTGAAGACCAGGTCGATCAGCGCGGCCTCGGTACGCCGGGCCTGGGTCCGTCGGCGGTAGCCGTGATGGTTGAGCAGGGCCTCGACGCGCTCCCGGGTCTCGGGAGCGACGTCGGTGCGACCGTTGATGACCCGCGAGACCGTGGGCACGGAGACACCGGCCAGTCGCGCGATCATCGCGATGGTGACGTTTCGGCCGTTGTCGGAGCCCACGGTCCGCTCCTTTGTGTGGCGGGGCGTTTCAGGTCGGTCGGTGATCCGGTGTCGTCACCCCTTGACGCTGCCGGTGAGGCCGCCGATCAGTTGACGTTCGGCCACGGCGTAGAAGCCCAGCGCGGGAAGCATGGACAGGACGACGTAGGCGAGCACCCGGGCGGTGTCGTCGGCGTACTGCCCCTGGAACGCCTGGACCCCGACGGGCAGGGTCCACCAGCTCTGATCGCTGAAGACGACCAGCGGGAGCATGAAGTTGTTCCAGCTGGTGACGACGGCCAGGACCGAGACGGTGGCCAACGCGGGGCGGGCCATCGGCAGCAGGACCCGCCAGAAGAACCCGAAGGAGCTGCAACCGTCCAGGACGGCGGCCTCCTCCACCTCTGCCGGGATGGTCCGGAAGAACTGACGCAGGATGATGATGGTGATCGGCAGCCCGAAGGCGGCCTGCGGCAGGATGACGCCGAGCGGATTGTCCAGCAGGCCGATGGAGCGCAGCAGGACGAACAGCGGCAGGATCGCCACCGCGAACGGGAACATCAGGCCGATCGCGAACAGGGTCACCAGGAACTCGCGGCCCCGGAAGGCGTACCGGGCGAAAACGAACGCGGCCATCGCCGCCGCGGCGACCACGATGAACGTGCTGGTGACGGCGATGAGCAGGCTGTTGCCGAGCTGCCGCCAGAACACGCCGGAGGCGAACAGATCGGTGTAGTTCGACGGCACCCAGGGGTCGGGCAGGCCCAGCGGGTTGGTCGACAGCTGGCCGTTGTCCTTGAAGCCACCGATCACACCGAACCAGACCGGCACGACGATGAGCGCGCCGACGCCGATGCAGACGAGGTGCAGCACGATGCTGCGGGTCCGCTGGGCGCTACTGGTCTTGGCGGTCATCGCTGGCCTCCCTGGTTGGTGATCGCGCCCGCGGTGTCCCGACGCAGGACGACGCGCTGGTAGAACAGGGCGAAGACGAGGCTCAGCAGGAACATGACCATGCTGATCGCGCTGGCGTAGCCGACCTCGAACCGGCGGAAACCGAACTGGTACATGGTGACGGCCATCGTCTCCGAGGAGTGGATCGGACCGCCGCCGGTGAGCACCCAGACCATGTCGAACAGTTGGATGGTGCCGATGACCGACAGGAAGATGCTGATCCGGATCGTCGGCCCGAGCAGCGGCAGGGTGACGTGGCGGAAGGCCTGCCACGCGGTGGCGCCGTCGGTGACCGCGGCCTCGGACAGCTCCTTCGGGATGCCCTGTCGGGCCGCCAGGAAGAGCATCATGTAGAGGCCGAAGTACTTCCAGGACACCACCAGGAAGACGGCGTACAGCACGGTGGACGGGTCGGCGAAGACCGCGCCCGCCTCCGCGCCGAGAAACTTCGAGACCGACTCGCCCAGACCCCGGTTGGGTGAGAACACCAGGGTGAACAGGACCGCCGTGGTGACCTCGGAGAGCACGTACGGCGCGAAGAAGATCAGCCGGTAGGCGGCTCGGCCGCGCAGCGGCTGGTTGAGCAGCATCGCCAGGGCCAGCGCGGCGGGTAGCTGCACGGTCAGCGACAGCAGCACCAGCACGAGGCCGCGCCACAGGTCGCCGCGGAAGGTCGGGTCACCGAAGGCGCGGGTGTAGTTGTCCAGCCCGATGAAGTTCTCCGGAAGCCCGAAGCCGTTCCACTTGTAGAGACTGGCGTAGGCGGCCACCAGGATGGGCGTGATGACCAGCAGCAGGAACAGGGTCAGGGCGGGCGTCAGAAAGACGGCGAGGACGCCACCCCGCCCCGGCCGGGGCTGGCGGCCGCGCCGTCGCGCGGTGCCCGGCCCCGGTGCCGGCGGATCTGTCGCCGTGTCGCCGCGCCCTGTGTACGACACGGTCGATGGCCTGGTCATGCCTGCTCCACTCGGTTTCTATCGCCGGCTACGGATGGGTACGGGGTCACGATCAGACGGTCTTCGCCACCTGCGTGATGTCCTTGAGGATCGCGGCGGGCGCCTTCTTGCCCGCGATGATCTCGGCGACGCTGTCGTTGATCTGCTGCCCGAGCGCGGGCGCGTACGCCTGGTCGAGGTAGAGCTGGAAGCCGGTGTTCTTGGCCAGCGTCTCCGCGACGACCTTGTTGTTCGGGTCGCTGATGGCGTCGGTGGCGTCCTTCACCGTGGGCAGGACCGCGCCGGTCTTGGCGGACCGGCGCTGGTTGTCGACGCTGAGCAGGAACTTCAGGAAGTCGATCGTGGCGGGCGGTGCGTCCTTGCCGACGGCGAAGCCGTTGCCGCCGCCGAACACCTCGGTGGCGGTGCCCTTGCCACCGTCGACGGCGGGGAACGGGAAGAAGCCGAGCTTGTCGCCGATGCCCTTCTTGCTGGTCGAGCTGGAGGCCTGTACCGCCGGCGCCCACTGACCCATCAGCTCCATGGCCGCGCCGCCGTTGCCCATGGTGGCGGCCTGCCCGTCCGGGGAGCCGTACTCGGCGCCGAGGAAGCCCTTCTGGAAGGGTTGCAGGTCGACGAGCTCCTTGAGCCGCTCGCCCGCGGCGGCCAGGTCGGGGGTGTCGAAGTTCTTGTCGTCGACGGCCTTCTGCAGCGCGCCGACGCCGCCGATGCGCATCGCCAGGTACGACCAGTAGAAGTGGGCCGGCCACTTGTCCTTGCCGGCGATGGCGACCGGGGTGATGCCGGCGGTCTTGAGCTTGCGGACCGTGTCGAGCAGGGCGGCCCAGGTGGTGGGGGGTTCGGTGATGCCGGCGCGGGTGAAGAGGTCCTTGTTGTACCAGAACCCGACCATGCCGATGTCGAACGGGATGCCGTAGATCTTCCCGTCGATCGTGTACGGCCCCATGGCGGCCGGCAGGATGCCGCTGACCAGGTCCTTCACGTCGTCGGTGAGGTCCTTGACCAGACCGGCGTCGACCTGCTGCTTGAGCACGCCGCCGCCCCAGGACTGGAAGAGGTCCGGCGGGTCGCCGGCCTGCGTGGCGGTGGTGAGCTTGGCCTTGAACGCCTCGTTCTCCAGCGGCTGGATGGTGAACGTGACGTTGCTGTGCGCGGTCTTGTACTCGTTGGCCATCGCGGCCCAGACCGGCAGCATCGGCTCGGTGTTCTGGATGTGCCACCAGTTGATCGTCTGCGCCGCGTTCGGGTCGCTTGACTTGTCGTCGCCGCTACAGGCGCTGAGCAGGTAGGCGCCGGCGCCGGCGCCGGCGATGCCGAGCAGCGATCGGCGGGAAAGGTGCGCTGTCATGATCCATCCCTTCGGGGACTCACGGTGTGCTCGGACGCCGGCCGAGCCGGCAAGGGTTCGAACCTGGATCTCCGGAACTTTCATTGCTTCGTCGGTATTACCGATCGATGGCCGGGACGCTACGAGCAGTTCCCCCAGCGGTCAAGACCCCTGTCCTATCGCGATAAGACCGGCTACCGTACGAGGGGCTTCCAGTGATCTGGTCCCCGCAAGTTTCCGGAAGTTTCACAGCCGCACCGCACAGAGGAGCCCCCGTGTCGACCGACACCGCTGACGTGGCGACCGCTGCCTGGTCGATCCGCAACCCCGTCCTCGCCGGGTTCCACCCGGATCCGTCGATCCTGCGCGTCGGCGATGACTTCTACCTGGCCACCTCGACCTTCGAGTGGTATCCGGGGGTACGCGTGCACCACTCGCGCGACCTCGTGAACTGGCGCCCACTGGGTGGGATCATCACCGACCGCCGCCTGCTGGATCTGCGCGGCTGCGGCGACTCCAACGGCGTGTGGGCGCCCGACCTGACGTACCACGACGGGCAGTTCCACCTCGTCTACAGCGACGTGGCCAGCTTCGCCAGCGGTTACTGGGACCCGCAGAACTTCCTGATCACCGCGCCCGACATCGCCGGGCCCTGGTCCGATCCGGTGAAGCTGCACGGGCGTGGCTTCGACGCCGCCCTGTTCCACGACGACGACGGCACCAGTTGGCTGCTGAGCATGAGCGCGGACTGGCGTCCGGGCCGGGACCGCTTCGGCGGCATCGAGATCCAGCAGTACGACCGGGCGGCGCGGCGTCTCGTCGGTCGACCCCGCATCCTCTTCACCGGCACGCCGGTCGGGGTGACCGAGGGGCCGCACCTGTACCGCCACGACGGCTGGTACTGGCTGATCACCGCCGAGGGCGGCACGAGCTGGGAACACCAGGTCACCGTGGCGCGCTCGCGGGAGTTGTTCGGCCCGTACGAGGTGGACCCGGACGGGCCGCTGCTCACCTCGGTGGGCCGCCCCGACCTGCGCCTGCAGAAGGCGGGGCACGGCAGTCTGGTCCAGACCCCCGACGGTGGGTGGTACCTGGCCCACCTGGTCGGTCGCCCCTACTCACCGCTGGGCAACTGTGTGCTCGGGCGGGAGACCGCGATCCAGCGGGTCGAGTGGCCGGACGGTGGTTGGCCCCGCATCCCCGGCGGGGTCCCGGCCGAGGAGGTCGTCGCTCCGGACCTGTCGCCGCACCCGTGGCCCGAGGAGCCCGCCACCGACGACTTCGACGCCGCCGAACTGGAATCCTGCTGGTCGACGCTGCGCCGGCCGGCCACCCCGGACTGGGTCGATCTGCGCTCCCGGCCCTCGCACCTACGCGTGCACGGTGGACAGTCGCCGGTGGGTCGCCAGGCGCCGAGCCTGGTCGCGCGACGGGTCGGCGCGACGCACTGCTCGCTGGAGACGGTCGTCGAGTTCGACCCGATCGACCACCGGCAGCTCGCCGGGATCACCGCGTACTACAACACCCTGAACTGGCACCACCTCTACCTGACCCGCGCCGACGACGGCCGTACGGTGTTGGAGCTGCTCAGCTCCGACAACGGCCGGCGCACCCCGTACCCGGAGCTGACCGTCGACGCCAGCGGTGTCACCCGGGTCGGTCTGCGGGCGGTGTTCGACGGGCCGGTGGTCCGCTTCGACTACGACCTCGGAGCCGGGTGGCAGCGCCTGCCCGTCGACCTGGACGCGACCATCCTGTCCGACGAGCACGCCGCGTTGATCATCGACGGGGAGCCGGCGGCGTGGGGCTTCACCGGCGCCTTCGTCGGGTTGTGGGTGCAGGATCTCGGTGGTGACGGGGTGTACGCCGACTTCGACCACGCCACCTACCGGGAGCACTGACCACGCGAGCGCCTCACGGCCGCTGGGCGACCGCGCGCAACTCGCCGAGGGTGGTGCGAAAGCCGTTGCCCGACGCCGTCGCGTCCTCGGCGCGCAGGCCGGTGACGGCCATGGCCTGCGAGCGGGTGGCCGCGACGGCGTCGTCGCCGGATCCGGTGACGTCGAAGATGCCGAAGTCGCCGCTGAGCGTCCGGTACGTCGGCGTCGCGGTCCCCGTGTCCTGGGACAGGTAGAGGACCACGTTCTGACCCACGTCGAGGGTCGACATGTGGGCCATGTCGGCCACCCCGGCGTCGAGGCTGGCGAGCGTGATCGACGCTCCGGGGCGTACCCCGGAATCGGTCCTGGCCCGCAACACCTCGTCGACGCGGAAGCCGGCGGACGCGACCTGGCCGCGTACGACCAGGTCCGCGGCCTCGGTGAGCTGCCGCACCGTGCCGTACCCGCGCAGCTTTCCCCGTGCCGGCGCGGCCGGCGCGCTCGCCGTCGGTGCGACCGCGCCGCTGGTGGTGGGCGCGGCGGCCGGCGCGGCGCCGTCGGCGCTGCCGCAGGCCGACAGCGCCGCGACGGCGAGCACGGCGGTCGCGGCGGCCCACCAGGGCAGGGTACGGCGGAGATCGACTGCCATGGAACGCTCCTCGCGATCGGTGGCGCTGCTGACGCACACGGGTTTGTGCGCTCGCAGGCACCGTCGGGGCCCGCGCGCGGGCTGACGATAGCGACCGACGCGCACGGCCGCGCAACGGCCGGATGAACAAATGATCTTCGTCTCCGACGTGTCACGGCGCGGCGTCACGACCCGGCCGGGCCGGTCACGCCGGCTCGCTCGCCAACCCGTCCAGGTGACGCAGCGCCCGTCTGGTCGCGTCCTGGTCGGCGGGTAGCAGCGGCAGTCGGACCGCCGGGGTCGGGATGCGTCCCCGCGCGTGCAGCACCGCCTTGATGACGGTCGGATTGGGGCCGGCGAACAGCGCGGTCGACAGGCCCGCGAGTCGATGACCGAGCGACCGCCCACGGACGACGTCGCCCGCCTGCCAGTGGCTGACCAACCGGACGAACTCCGCCGCCGCGACCTGGGCCGAGGCCGCGATGGCACCGTGCGCGCCGAGGGCCAGCAGCGGCGAGAGGAGCGGATCTTCACCACCGAGTACGGCGAAGCCGGTCGGGAGGTCGGCGAGGAGGTCGACCGTGTCCGCGTCGATCCCACCCGTGGCGTACTTGACGCCGACGACACCGGGCACCTCGGCGAGCCGGCGGAGGTCGTCGGCGTCGAGTTGCTGCCCGGTCCGGTACGGGACGTGGTAGACGACCAGCGGCACCGGGCTCTCCTCGGCGAGGTGGGCGAAGTGGGCGAGCACTCCCGCCGAGCCCGGACGGAGAAACGGGGGTACGAGGCTCAGGGCCGCCGTCACCTCGGGCCGCTCCCCCAGGGCGCGGACCGCCGCGACGCTGTTGGCGCCGACGAGCAGGCGCGCGCCGCGTTCCCGGCACACCTCGGCCAGGACGTCGAGGACCACGCTCCGCTCCTCGTCGCTGAGGGCGGCCGGCTCGCCGGTTGTTCCCAGCGCGACCACACCGGCCGCGCCGACGTCCAGGGCGTCGAAGGCCAGGGTGGTCAGCGCGTCGACGGCGACGGCTCCGGACCCGTCGAACGGGGTGATCAGGGGCACGTACAGGCCGGTCAGGGTCATGCCCTCACTCTCGACGGACCGAACCGGGTAGGTCCAGTTCCGATTACTCACGCAATACCTAAGCTGAGCTGATGCTTGACGTCCGTCGCCTCGTTCTGCTGCGGGACCTGGCCCGTCTCGGCACCATCGCCTCGGTCGCCCAGGCACACGCGTACACGCCGTCCGCCGTGTCGCAGCAACTGGCCGCCCTGCAACGGGAGGCCGGCACCCGGCTGCTGGAGCGCACCGGCCGCCGGGTCACCCTCACGCCGACGGCGACCGCACTCGTCCGGCACACCGAGGTCATCCTGGCCGCGTTGGAAGCCGCCGACGCGACCCTCGCGAGCGCACGCACGGGACTGCGCGGGAGCGTACGCATCGGCGCCTTCCCCAGCGCCGTCCGCACCCTGCTCCCGGCGGCGCTGGTCACCCTGGCCCGCGACCATCCGGCGCTCGACCTGATGATCACCGAGTTGGATCCGGTCGACATGCCGGCCGCCCTGCGGGGCCGGCAGCTCGACGTCGCGCTGCTGCACGACTACGACATCACGCCGGTCGCGCCCGATCCGGCGCTGGACTCGATCGCGCTGCTGGAGGAGACCGTCTACCTCGCCGTACCCCCTGGGGTCGTGCCGGACGGCGGCGGCGCCGATCCGGTCGGCGGGGCGCGCGACGCACAGTGGATCGTCGGTAGCACCGGGACGCTCTGCCACTCGGTCGCGCTGCACGTCTGCCAGCTGGCCGGCTTCGTTCCGGCGGTGCGGCACCACGTGGACGACTTCACCGCCATGCTCGCCCTGGTCGCTGCGGGCGAGGGGGTCGGGCTCGTGCCACAGCTCGCCATCACGCGGCCCTCGCCGCCGGTTCGCCTCCTCCCGCTGGCCCTGCGCCGTCGCACGAGAGTCGCCTACCGCAGGGGTGCCGGTGAGCACCCCGCGGTGCTGGCATGCGTCTCCGCGCTACGCAGAGCCACCACCGCCCTGCCCGGTTCAGCCGCGATTGACAGTTGATCGACATACTGCTATCTGTTAATACAGTTTCCTGATATTCGCGGTGCCCCGGCGCCCTCCCCCACGCCGGGCACCCGACCGGTCGGCGGCCTGCCGCCCCTTTCCCCCGAGGAACACCATGGTGCGCAAGAGAACAGCCGCCTACGCCGTGGGCACCCTGCTGATCGGCGTCGCGGCGGTCGGCTACGGCCTGCCGTCGGCCAGCGCCGCGACCGCCGGCCCGATCACCGGCCTGGCCGGCAAGTGCGTCGACGTGGCCGGCGCCAACTCGGCCAACGGCACAGCGGTGCAGCTCTACGACTGCAACGGCAGCGCGGCCCAGACGTGGACGGTGGGCAACAGCGACAGCTCCATCCGCGCGCTCGGCAAGTGCCTCGACGTCACCGCCGCGTCGACCACCAACGGCGCCAAGATCCAGCTGTACGACTGCAACAACACCGGCGCCCAGAAGTGGACCGCCGGCAGCGGTGGCGCCCTCGTCAACACCGCCTCGGGCAAGTGCCTCGACGTGACCGACCGGAGCACCGCGAACGGCGCCCGACTCCAGATCTGGACCTGCGGCGGCACCACCAACCAGCAGTGGACCCTCCCCGGCGGCGGGACTTCCACCCCCACGCCGACCGCCAGCGGCTCCACCGGCACCAACCTGGACGACCCGGCGAAGAAGGACGTCGCCATGCAGCTCGTGTCGGCGGCGGAGAACTCCTCGCTCGACTGGCGCGCCCAGTTCTCCTACATCGAGGACATCGGCGACGGCCGCGGCTACACCGCCGGCATCATCGGCTTCTGCTCCGGCACCGGCGACATGCTCGAACTCGTCCAGGCGTACACGAACACCAAGCCCGGCAACGTGCTCGCCGGCTACCTGCCGGCGCTGCGCGCCGTCAACGGCACCGCGTCGCACTCGGGCCTCGACCCGAACTTCACCCGCGACTGGCGCACCGCCGCCAACGACTCGGTGTTCCGGGCCGCGCAGGAGGCCGAACGGGACCGGGTCTACTTCAACCCGTCGGTCCGCGACGGCAAGAACGACGGGGTACGCGCACTCGGCCAGTTCGCCTACTACGACGCGGCGGTCATGCACGGGTACGAGGGCATGCGCCAGATCCGCAGCCGCGCCCTCACCCGGGCCAAGCCCCCGGCCCAGGGTGGCGACGAGCGGACCTGGCTCAACGCGTTCCTCGACGAGCGGGTCATCGAGATGAAGAAGGAGGAGGCCCACTCGGACACCTCCCGCGTGGACACCGCCCAGCGGGTGTTCCTCAACAACGGCAACTTCAACCTGAACACGCCGTTGGCCTTCGCCGTCTACGGCCAGCAGTTCCGCATCGGCTGACCCGCCGGCGGCGCATCGCGCGGTGACGACATCGATCGCGCCGCCACCCCTGCCCGGGCGGGCACGGATGGCGGCGTGATCACCATCTGACCGTCGGTCCCATGCAGCGCTACGGTGCCCCGGTGGTGGTCAACACGGTGGAGAAGTTCGGCGCGGACGATCTCCTCGAACGCGCATGGGATCTGCCGACAGCGGTCAGCGAATCGCTTCGTCCGCTCGTTCAGATGACGCCTGAGGGCTGGGTCGTGGACGCGTGGCCCATGACTGCGCGGCTTGCCGCGATCGTGCAACCGTGGGTGGACGAACCTCTCGATGTGGAGTCAGGTTGCTGGTTCGTCAGCTCCGCGCGGCATTGACGGTGCCGGCAGCGACCACTTGGCCCTCGATCGAACCGTCCGTCTCGCCGGCCGCCGAGGATCGGCACCGTCCGGACATCCAATCGATCATGATTACTGAAAGTGTCGTACGCCTGTTCTAATGTCAGGCCGTGGTCGAGGAGCTGGCGCAGGCAGACGCGGCGGTCGCCGCCTGCCTGGACGCGTCCGCCTGGAGCCTCGCCGAGCACGAACTCGTCGCTGCGCTCGACGCCACACACCGCCTCACGCAACGCCTCGCCGCGCTCGAGCTGGCCCTCGTTCGCGAGGTCGACGGCCGGGGCATGGCCCGCGCCCACGGCGCGTCCAGCACCACAGTCTGGTTGCGCGAGCGCCTGCGCCTCACCGTTCCCACCGCGCGTCGGCTCGTCGACCTCGCCGCCGCCCTCGACAACGGACACAACGGCGGAGTCCGGCAGGCGTTGGCGGACGGGAACATCACCGCCGAGCAGGCCCGCGTCATCACCGACACCGTCACCACGGTGCACGACACCGCCGGCACCGCGGCCGCCGACAAGGCCGTCGGTGTCCTCGTCGAATGGGCCGGGCAGTTCGACCCGACCCTGCTGCGCAGGTTGAGCACGCGCATCCTCGACCACGTCGCCCCCGACGTCGCCGAGGCCGCCGCGAAGGCCGCGCTCGACGCCGACGCCCGCCGAGCCGACCGCGATCGGCACCTGACGGTGTCCGAGCAGACCGACGGGAGGCTGCGACTCGCCGGCACCCTCGACGCCGAGACCGCCGGGCTGCTCCGCGCCGCCATCGACCCGCTCAGCGGCCCCACCGACCCGGACGACTCCCGTACGCCGGGCCAACGCCGCCACGACGCCCTCGCCGACGTCTGCCGACTCGCCCTCCGCACCGGCGACCTACCGGCGAACGGCGGCGAGCCCGCCCAGATCGTCGTCACCACCGGCTACGACGCCCTGAGTCAGCAGCTCGGCGCCGGCACGCTCGACACCGGGCTCTCCCTGACCCCACAGACGGTACGTCGGCTCGCCTGCGATGCCGCCATCCTCCCCGCCGTGCTGGGCGGCAATGGCCAACCACTCGATGTCGGCCGGCAACGCCGCCTCATCACCGGTCCCCTGCGGCGCGCCCTCGTGCTTCGCGACCGTGGCTGCGCCTTCCCGGGCTGCGACCGACCACCCCGCTGGTGCGACGCCCACCACATCCGGCACTGGGCCGACGGCGGCGACACCACTCTCACCAACGCCGTCCTGCTCTGCGGCCACCACCATCGCCACGTACACAAGGGAGAATGGACGGTCCGGCTTGGCAGCGACAACCGACCGATGTTCGTTCCACCAGCCTGGCTGGACCCCGACCAGATACCCCGCCGCAACCACTACCACCGACGCAACTAGGCCGTGTCCGAGCAATGATCACTTTGCTGGTTGGCGAAGCGCCAGAGCAGCGTCCCACGACGTCGCCTGCTGGTCCGCCTCTGCGTCGGGGGCGAGAGGCCGGTCCCCCGCGCGGGAGCCCTGGCGACGCCGGTTGGCCTGCTGGCCCCGCCGCGCGGCCGTCGACGGCCAGGTGGACCCTGGTCGTCGACAGGCGAAATGGCCGCCGTCTCAGAGCCCCGAAGATCATTCGTCAGATGTGGCCGGGGCCGACAGCGACATCGCGAAGCCCTCTCAGCGGTGGCCGTCAGCCGGGGGCGTGGGCTGGCTGAGGACCGCTTGCGACTCGTCGACGAGTCCGGTCAGGCGTGCGACCTCGGTGTCGGTCAACTGTTCGGCAACCTCGGAAGCGGCGATGTTGGACCGCAGGTGATCGGAACTGCTCGTGCCCGGGATGACGACCATGGAGGGCGAACGACGCAGCAGCCAGGCCAGTGCGATCTGGGCCGGTGTGGCACCCAGGCGCTCTGCCGGGCCGGTCAGCTCTGGGTGGCCGCTGAGCCGCCCGGCGGCCAGCGGGAAGTACGGGATGAAGAGGATGCCCTGGGTCTCGCAATCGGCGAGGACCTGGACGCCGCTGCGGTCAAGCAGGTTGAAGCGGTTCTGCACCGCCGCGATGGGGGTCATCTGCTGGGCGCGGGCCAGCACCTGCGGGGACGCGCCGGACAGGCCGATGCGGCGGATCAGCCCCTGGTCTCGCAGCTGGACGAGTGCGCCGAGCGACTCCTCCAGCGGTACGTCCTGGTGCGCGCCGGGGGTGTCGCCGACGAGTCGGAGGTAGGTCAGCTCACTCGCGTCCGTACCCAGGTCGGTAAGGGCCTCGTGAACCTGCCGCCGGACCGTCTCCGGGCGACCGTCGACGACCCAGGACTTGTCCGGGCCGCGCTCTGCGCCGACCTTGTTGCCCACGATCACGCCCTCGGGGATCGGTCCCAGCGCCTGCCCGATCAGCTGGTTCACCGTTCGTGGCCCGTAGGCGTTCGCGGTGTCGAAGAAGGTGACGCCCAGCTCGACAGCCAGGCGCAACACCCGCCGCGCCGCCTCCGGGTCGTCCGGGAATCCCCAGACCTCAGGGCCCGCGAGCTGCATGGCGCCATATCCCACACGATTCATCGATCTCTCCTGCCGTATCACTGCTACGGGATTTCCCGCATCGCTGACCGAACCAGTGATACGCCTTATGGCGTAGCATTGCAACCGTGGATGATGCGAAGACCCGCAGTCGCCGGCAGATCCTGGAAGTCGCAGCCGAGCTCCTGGAACGCAAGGGTGCCCAGGCGCTCTCCACCCGCGTTGTCGCAGCGGCGGCAGGCATCCGTGCCGCCTCCTTGTACCAGCTCTTCGGCGACAAGGACGGGCTCCTTTCGGCGCTGGCCATCCACGCCTTCGACCTCTACGTGGCGCAGAAGCACACCTTGTCGTCGAGCGGCGACCCGGTCGACGACATGCGCCGCGGATGGGACATGCATGTCGACTTCGGCCTGAAACACCCCGCCCTATACCTGCTGATGTACGGCACCGACCGCCCCGGCCGACGCCCACCTGCCGCGCGGGAGGCTCAGGAACTCCTCTTGACGTTCCTCGACCGCGCCGCCTCCAACGGCCGCCTACGGGTGCCGCCCGCCCTTGCCGCCCACCTCACGCTGGCAGCGGTAACCGGCACCACGCTCTCCCTGATCGGCATCCCGGAGAGCGAACGCGACCCGGAGGTCTCACCGCGCATGCGGGAAGCGCTCATCGACGCTCTGACCACCGACACGAGCCCAGTCCCGGACTCCACCCTCGCCGCTCGCGCCCTCGCACTCGATGCCACCCTCGGCGGGACGGATCCAGCGGTCGTCCCGCTCCGCCCCGTCGAGACCGCACTCCTGCGGGACTGGCTTCAGCATCTCGCCCACTAGGACGACCGTCTCAACCGACGGCACGACCCGCAACGTTCCTAGCCGGACTTCCCATCCGCCAGTATCACCGACCTGCGGCACGCCGACTTTCCACAAGAGTGGTCGCTCATCGACGCCGGATGAGTGTCAGTGCCGTTCAGCTTGGGCCGGATGACAGCGGCGCCGAGGATCAGGCCGGGCCGTCAGGCTTCAGGAAGGGTTCGGCCGATCAGGTGACGTGCGGCGCCAGACCTGGCGGGGCGCGAACCCTTCACGTCGCAGCCAGTGCTCGGTGTAGACAATCCGCTCGGGCTCAACGACCACAAGGGTGTCCTCGGGCGGCTCGGACAGCGGACGACCCCGCTCAGCGTGCTCGTTCTCCCACCGGAACGCCTCCCAGTAGTGCGCACGGTCCGGATGCGCCGGGTCAAGCACCCGGGCGGTACCGAACACCTGAGCCCCACGGCTGCTGGCCAGCCCGACCAGCGGCGCGAAGATCCCGACGGACACTCGCGGATCGGCGGCGATGTTGCGCATCTTGGGCGAACGCGGCGAGGCCGTGAACAGCACCGTGAAGTCGAGCGGGTAGTACCGCACCGGAGTGGCCAACGGGCCGTCCGGACCCGTGGTCGCGAGTACGCACATGTTCTGCGACGACAGCAGGTGGAGAATGCGCTCTTCGAGCCGTTCGCGGTCGAGCCGCCCAACCGGCGTGGGCCCGGCCAGCCATGGATTCGTCAACGACACGCGGGATTCCTGATCATGACGAGCACCCTACTCACACACCGACCGGAGCCGTCACCAAGATCGGGCAGGACACGCGCCGGAAGCGGCCACACTGCAGCGCTTCAGGCCCGTGCAGGGTCAACCATCCCGTCGTGTCCCGAGGGGCTGCCTGCTTCGTCGGGCTGCCAGTGGGTGGGACGGCCACTGGCCCCGCCCAACCACACCGACAGAGGTCGTTGCTGTCGTCCCATTGAGCGGCGCATCGCGTTGACCAGGTCCAGCTGTGCGTGGGCCGGCGCCACCATCGCCTGCTCGAATTCAGCCTGGGACAGTGGCGTCGTCGTCGTGTCCACTCCCGCGGCGGCATCCAGGAGTCCGCGCACCGCCTGGCCGAACTTGTCGATCTCGTTGGCGACGGCGCTCGGCGCGACGAGGCTGGCCGACATCAACGCCGTACTCCAGGCGCCCCAGTCGTAGTCCCAGGGTTTGCGTCCCAGGTGGGCGCGCCGCAGGATCATCGAGAAGGTGGCGTACTCGCGCAGCAGGTCCTGGTAGGCCGCGACCTGACGATCCCGTAACCAGTGCCGATCCTGCGCGCGTCGGGTGAGCATTCCGCCGACGACGACGCCGACGGTTGCCGATAGCGCGCCGCCCACGGTCGTGACGACGATGTCGAGCAACCTCATGACTCCTCCCGTGGCCGCTGGGCACGAGCATCGGCGATCGCCACCCTGATCGTCAACGACACGCCCGGCCGCGACCGACGGCTTGACCTAAAGCGCGGATGAGGTCCTAGCCTCCGGTACCGGAGGTACGCATGAGCATGGAAGTTACCGCGTGGACGTCCCTGCGCCACGCGATGAACGCGCGGGACGAGCGACCGCTGTCCCGCGCCACCCTGAAGCGGATCGCGCGGTTCGCCCGGCCGCACCGCGCACTGATCGTCAGATTCCTGCTGTTGAGTGTGGTGACGGCAGTCCTCACGGTGGCGTCGCCGATCCTCGCCGGTCGGGTGGTCGACGCGATCGTCGACGGCGCCGACGGCGGCGTCGTGGTCCGGTTGGCCGTACTGATCGCGGTGATCGCCCTCGCCGAGGCCGGCCTCGGGCTGGTGACGCGATATCTCTCCGCCAGCATCGGCGAAGGGCTGATCGTCCAACTGCGGACGGCCGTCTTCGATCACGTGCAACGTATGCCGGTCGCGTTCTTCACGCGGACCCGGACGGGCGCACTGGTCAGCCGCTTGAACAACGACGTGATCGGCGCCCAGCGGGCCTTCAGCGACACCCTGTCCAGTGTGGTCGGCAACGCGGTCACGCTGATGCTGACGTTGGCCGTGATGCTCAGCTTCTCGTGGCAGATCACGCTGTTGGCGCTCGTCCTGCTGCCGATCTTCGTGCTACCGGCCCGCCGCATGGGCTCACGGCTCGCCCGCCTGCAACGTGAGGCGGCCGAGCACAACGCGGCCATGAGCACCCGCATGACGGAACGGTTCTCCGCGCCCGGCGCCACCCTGGTCAAGCTGTACGGGCGACCGGCCGAGGAGTCCGCCGAGTTCGCCGCCCGGGCACGGCGGGTACGGGACATCGGCGTCCGTACGGCGATGCTCCAGTGGGTCTTCATCACCGCGCTCACCGTGGTCGGCTCGCTGGCGCTGGCCCTGGTCTACGGGCTGGGCGGCCTGTACGCCCTGCGGGGCAGCCTCGACGCCGGGACGGTGGTCGCCCTCGCGCTGCTCCTGTCACGCCTCTACGCACCGCTGACATCGCTGGCCAGCGCCCGGGTCGAGGTGATGAGCGCGCTGGTGAGCTTCGAGCGGGTCTTCGAGGTCCTCGACCTCAGGCCGCTGATCCTCGACAAGCCCGACGCCCGGCCCCTTCCCGACGGGCCGGTCGCGGTCGAGTTCGACGGGGTACGGTTCGGCTACCCGGCCGCCGACCGGGTGTCCCTCGCATCCCTCGAGGACGTGGTGAAGCTCGACACGCGTGGCGGCGAGGACGTGCTGCACGGGGTGTCGTTCCGCGCCGAGGCGGGCCAGATGGTCGCGCTCGTGGGCTCCTCCGGGGCGGGCAAGTCGACGATCGCGCAGTTGGTGCCCCGCCTGTACGACGTCGATGACGGGACCGTGAAGCTCGGCGACGTCGACGTGCGCGACCTGTCCGCCGAGTCGATCCGGACGGCGCTGGGCGTGGTCACCCAGGACGGGCACCTCTTCCACGAGAGCATCCGCGCCAACCTGGCGTTCGCCCGGCCCGACGCCGGTGAGGACGAGATGTGGGACGTGCTGCGGCGGGCCCGACTCGACGAGCTGATCCGTACGCTTCCCGACGGTCTCGACACCATCGTCGGCGAACGCGGCTACCGCCTGTCCGGCGGCGAGCGGCAACGGTTGACCATCGCACGACTGTTGCTGGCCCGGCCGCGCGTGGTCATCCTCGACGAGGCCACCGCGCACCTCGACTCCACCTCGGAGGCGGCGGTCCAGGACGCCCTCGCCGAGGCCCTGACCGGCCGCACGAGCGTGGTCATCGCGCACCGGCTCTCCACCATCCGCGCGGCCGACCAGATCCTCGTCGTGGAGGCCGGCCGGATCGTCGAACGCGGACGACACGGCGACCTGCTCGCGGCGGGCGGTCGCTACCACGAGCTGTACCGCACCCAGTTCGCCCAGGACCAACCGACGATCCAGGAACAACGCGTGCCGATCTAGCCAGCGTCCCCACCGAAGACCGCGCCCAGCAACGCCCCGGACGGCACCAGCGCCAAGGGCCGCGCGACCGGCACGGTCGCCGCCCGCCTCGGGTTGACCCCGGGGCGGGCGGCGAGATTCGACGATCAGTCGTCGTCGCCGTCGTCGTCGTCCGCGTCGTCGTTCTTGTCGTCGGCGTCGTCGTCGGCGTCGACCGGTTCCTGCTCGGCCTTGACCACCGAGCCGTTCTCACGGTCGACGTCCACCTCGTGCTCGGTGTCGCCGACGACGACCTCGACGCTCCAGACCGCACGGCCGTGCTCCTGCTCGGCCTCGATCTCGACGATCCGACCGCCGCCAGCCTTGGCGAGCGCGATCTCCCCGGCTCGCTTCTCGTCGACAGCGGCACCGGCCGGCGCCCCGCCCGCAGACGGGGCGTCACTTGACGACGGGGCACCGCTCGTCGGCGTACCCGACGCAGTGCCGGTCGACGACGGACCGCCGGTCGCCGGCGCGGCGGTGGTGCTGTCGACCGTCGGCGCGGCGGTCGCGGCGGCGAGCGTCGTGTCGGTGCGCGAGTCCCTCGCGGCGGTGACGCCGAGCGCGGCCCCGGCCACCGCCAGCACCGCCGCCCCGCCGGCCGACGCCAGGAGCAGATTGGTCCGCTTCATCGTGGTGTCCACCTTTCCTCGGTTGTCGACTCCGAGGATCGGCGCAAGCGGGATAGCGGCGCGCTGTCCCAACGCTAAGGCCGGGTTAAGCCGGTCAGAGCGCCATGCGCATGAAGACGTCGGCACGGGCGTACGGTGCCAGCGGGATCTGTTCCGCGTCCACGTGCTGGAAGCCGGCCGTCTCGTAGAGGTGCACGGCGTTCGGGAGCTTGGTGCTGCTGCCGAGGAACAGGGTGGCCGCGCCGAGTTCGCGGGCGCGCGCGATCGCGGCCTCGATGAGTTGCCGGCCCAGGCCCCTGCCGCGCAGCGCCGGAGTCACCGCCATCTTCGACAGCTCGAAGACGTCCGCCGAGCTGCGTACCAGGGCGACACAACCGACGATCTCCCCGCCGTCGCGCAGGACGAGCACGTCGCCGCCCGGTTCGACGATGGCAGCGAACGGGTCGCCGAGCGTCTTACGGTCCGACTCCTCGATGGTGAAGCGGTGGGAGATCCACTCTTCGTTCAGCGTCCGGAAGGCCTCGGCCTCCTCGGGGGTCGTCATGGACGTGACGGTCAGCGTGCTCGGATTCATGACCCCGATTCTCCGGTCACCCTTATTCGAACGTCCAATATCTTGTTGGGACTGATTCGTATCCTCGACGTATGGATCCCGAGTTGCGCCACCTGCGGTACTTCGTCGCGGTCGCCGAGGAGCTGCACTTCGGTCGGGCCGCGGTGCGACTGCGGATGGCCCAGCCGCCGCTGTCGCAGCAGATCCGACAGCTCGAGGCGATGATCGGTACGCCGCTGTTCGTCCGCACCTCCCGGTCGGTGGCGCTGACGCCCGCCGGTGAGGCGTATCTCGTCCGGTGCCGGCGCGTGCTGGCCGCCGTGTCCGACGACGTGCACGAGGCGAGCCGCATCGGACGCGGGGAGCAGGGACGCTTCGACATCGGCTTCGTCAGTTCGGCGATCCAACTCGGCCTGGCCGGTCCGATCCGTCGTTTCCGGGAGCGCCATCCGGCCGTCCACCTACGTCTGCACGAGGCGTACACGGCGCAGATCGTCGACCGGCTGTTGAACGGCGAGGTCGATCTCGGCGTGGTTCGGGACGCCGACGACCACGACGACCTGGTCGGCGTCACCTTCGCCACCGAGTCCTTCGTCGCCGTCCTGCCGGCCGACCACCCGCACGCCCGAGGCCGCGCGATCGACGCGGCGGTGCTGCGGAACGACCCGTTCGTCTTCATCCCGCGGGTGGCCGGCGAGCGGGCCTACCAGCGCAACCTCCGGCCGTGCCTGGAAGCCGGCTACACGCCGAGCATCGTCCAGGAAGCCGGCAATTGGACCACGGTGGTGCACCTGGTCGCGGCCGGCCTCGGAGTGACGATCGCACCGGCGAGCATCACCGCCGTGGCGCCGCCCCCGGTCGCGGTGCTGCCGTTGACGGGCACCGAGGCCACCACCGAGGTACGGATCCTGCGTCGCCGGGATGACGACCGGGTCACCTCGACCGGCTTCGGGACCGCAGGCCGATCTCCGGACCTGCTCGCGGCTAGCCACGCCGGTTGAGTTCCGCCTCCAGCCGCTGGACGAGGGTCTTGCGGTCCTTGCCGGCGTGCTCGTTGCGCAGCGCGGTCCGGAGCTGTCGCGTGTCGAGGCCACGGACGAGTCTGCTGGCCTCGGCCACCGACATCTCCGACATCCGGCCGGCGGTGGTGGCGTCGCGTCGTGCCTTCTTGGCCGGGCCGGTGTTGGCGACGTACTGCCGGCCGGTCCGGGACGCCTCCCGCTTCTTGGTGTCGGTCGCGCGCTTCTGGCTCTCGGACATCTCGTCCCAGGCCTTCTTGGGCAGGTAACGGCTCGTCGTGCCGTCCTTGCGGGCCCGGGCGTCGCCCTCCTTCGTCTGCCACTTCTCGTTGCCCCAGCGCTGCAACGCCTTCTGCCGCTCGTCCTTTTCGCCCAGGAATCCACCGCCGCGCCGCTTGTACTCCTGCGTCACCAGCTGTGACTTGCGCGCCGACCACTGACCGGGCTTCCCGCCCTTGTCGGACGCCTTGATCTCTTCCTTGATCTGCTCTCTGAGCTCGGGTTTCGTATACCGCGCCATGGGTGGCAGCTACCCGGCAGCGCAGCGGCTATGCCTGGCGCTGCGGCGGCGGGCCGAGCCGCAGCAGCACCTGCGCCCCGCCTTTCGGGCCCGGGCGCAGCTCCAGCCGGCCGCCGCCGGACTGGGCGGCGCGGCGGGCGATGTCCAGGCCGAGCCCCGTCGAGCCGGCCGCGCTGGCGCCCCGCTGGACGGCGCCCGGCGGCAGCCGGGGCCCTCGTCGGCGACGGTGAGCAGCACCTCCCCGTCGTCCCGCGCGAGCCGGACGGTGAACGGTGTGCCGTCGGGGGTGTGCGCGAAGACGTTGCCGAGCAGGGCGTCCACGGCGGCCGTCAGGTCGTCGGCGGCCACCCCGACGGTCAGCGGGCCGGGGGCCAGGTCGAGGTGGACGGCCCGGCCGGTGTCCTCGGCGAGCACCGACCAGAACGCGACCCGGTCGGCGACGATCGCCTCGGCGTCGGACGCGACCGCGCCCGGCACCGGAGCGCGACGCCAGCGGGCCTGCTGGATCAGCCCGGTGACCGCCCGTTCGAGCCCGTCGGCGGCGGCCGTGATCCGGGCCGCGTCGTCCGGGTCGCGCAGTGACTCCGCCTCCAACCGCAGCGCCGTCAGCGGTGTCCGCAGCCGGTGGGACAGGTCCGCGACCTGCTCGCGCTCCTGGAGCAGGAGGACCTGGATCCGGCCGGCGAGGTGGTTGAGCGCCCCGGCGACCTCGCGCAGCTCGGCCGGGCCGGCGGGTACGACCCGGGCGTCCAGTTCGGCGTTCGCCAGGCGGTGCGACACGGCGGACAGGTCGCTGATCGGCCGCACCAGCGTGCGCGCCAGCCGGTCGGCGACCGCCAACCCGATCAGCACCAGCACCACACCGAGCAGCGCCAGCACCAGCCAGGCCCGGGTCACCCCGGCGGTCAGCTCCTGCCGGGGCACCACGATCCGGATCACGCCCGTGCCGTCCGCCCGGCCCTGCACGGCGATGACCACCTCGCGGCCGGCAGCCGACTCACCGGTGAGGCTCTGCCCGCGTGCGGCCAGGGCCACCGCGGGCGTACGGGGCGCCTGGGCGCCGAGCACCGTGCCGTCGGGCAGGAAGACACTCACCGGTCGGCCGGACTCCGCGGCGAGCTCGCTCGACGGTGAGCCGGATGGTGGGCGCGTCGGCCGTACCGACCACCGGCACGAGGCTCTGCGCGTCGGCGGTGGCCCGCACGGTCGCCCGGTCCTGGGCGACGGTGCGCACGAGCAGGGCCAGCGGCACCAGGAACGCGACGAGCGTGAGGACGCTGACCGCCGCGACCAGCAGCGCCAGACGCGCCCTCACGGGCGGGCCATGGGCGCTTCGAGGCGTACGCCGACGCCCCGCACGGTGTACAGGTAGCGGGGTTGCTGGGCGGTCTCCCCCAGCTTGCGGCGCAGCCAGGACAGGTGCACGTCGACGGTCTTGTCGGCCCCGCCGTACGGGATCTGCCAGACCTCGGTGAGCAGCTCGCGTTTGGTGACCACCTGACCGGGCCGCCCGGCCAGGTGGTGCAGCAGGTCGAACTCGCGCGGCGTCAGCTCCACCAGCGTGCCGTCCAGGGTGACCTGTCGGGACCGGGGATCGACGCGCAGGCCGCCCACCACGAGGGACGGATCCTGCGCGTCGACGCTGGCGGGACCTCGTCGCAGGACCGCGCGGACGCGCGCGTCGAGCTGCGCGGCGGTGAACGGCTTGACCACGTAGTCGTCGGCGCCCGCGTCGAGGACCCGGACGATCTCCGCCTCGTCGTCGCGGGCGGTCGCCACGATGACCGGCACGGAGCTGACCGCGCGCAACATCCGCAGCAGTTCGCGTCCGTCCAGGTCGGGCAGTCCCAGGTCGAGCACCACCAGATCGGGCCGGTCGTCGAGGGCGTCGCGCAGCCCCGCCATCGCCGTCGAGGCCGCGGCGACCGCGTGGCCGCGTTCGCGCAGCCCGCGCAGCAGCGGGGTACGGATGGTCAGGTCGTCCTCGATGAGCAGCAGGCGGGCCACAGCAGGCAGGCTAACCGCTGTCACTGCCGGCGCGGCGCACGTTAACCGTGCCTTAGCCTCCGGATATGCCTGGAACAACCGTGGATCGGGGATAGTCGGTGGCATGAGCCGTCGTTCGGTCCTCGTCGCCGCCGGTTGGGTGGCCACCGTCGCCGTGGCGACCCTGATCGGGTTGGGCGCGATCCGGCTGGTGGGTGAGAGCATCACCGGCACGCCGGGCGGGGTGCGCAGCGAGGCGGAGATCGAACGGGCGCTCGCCTCGCCCGAGCCCGCGCAGAGTGGCACCGTCGGCGCGACAGCGGGCGGACCGACGACGCCCGCGCCGTCGGCCAGCGCCGGGGTCCGCCGGAGTTTCGCCACCGGCGGCGGCACGGCCGTGGCAGAGTGCGGCGCCGACGGGGTACGCCTGGTGTCGTGGGCGCCCGCGCAGGGCTACCGGGTGCACGAGGTGGACCGGGGTCCGGACGACGACGTCGAGGTCACGTTCGAGGGCTCGGCCGGCCGGCATGAGTTGAAGGTCCGCTGCATCGGCACCGAACCGGTGGCGGTCGCCGACGACTAACCCGCTCGTGGTGCTGCGGCAAGATCGCTAGTCTGCTGCGGTGATCCGTACCCTCGTCGTCGCCTCCCTCCTGCTGGCGGGCTGCTCGCCCGCCGATACGCCCGACCCCGCTCCCCGCTCCACCGCGCCCTCGGACAGGTCCGCGGCCTCCGCGTGCAGTCGCGTGGCCTTGAGCATCGAGAAGAACAACCCACCCGTCGAGGACGTGAGCACCGCGATGCTCGCCGTCGAGTCGACCGACCCCGGTGTCCGCGAGGCCGGGAAGAAGCTGGGACCGGCCGCCAAGGAAGCCGGCGACCTGTGGGTGGCGGACGACCCAGCCGTCGACAAGGGGCCGGCCAACCAGCGCGTGGCCGACGCCCGGCAGGGTCTGCTCACGGCGTGCACCGACCTGTTCGGGGCGTACCCGTGGCCCTTCGTCAGGGGCGTGTCACCGACGCCCCGGTAGCTGGACGACGGGGCGTGGCCGGCACGGAGAACCGTGCCGGCCACGTCGTGGTGGTGGTGGTTCAGCTCGTGTAGGCCTCCACCTCCCAGAGGGAATGGCCGTAGCCGGTCCCCCGGGCCGTGCCGTAGATGCGCAGGTAGCGGCCGTTCGCGCCGAGGCCGCTGTGCTCGTCCACGCCACCGTCGGCACCGGTCACCGTCTTCACGGTGGTCCACGTGGTGCCGTCGTTGGAGGTCTGGATCTGGTACGCGCTGCTGTACGCCGCCTCCCAGGCGAGCTTGACCCGTCCGATCGCGGTCGGGCTGCCCAGGTCGACGCGGATCCACTGCGGGTCGGAGAACGTGCTCGACCAGCGGGTGGCGAGGTTGCCGTCGACGGCCTGGGCGCCGGTCACGTCGGCCCCCTCGGTGCTGGACGTCGTCGTCGGCTTGTTCAGCAGCAGGTTGCCGCCGGTCGGGGTGCCGGTGCCGCCGTACACCTCGAACTCGTAGAGCGAGTAGCCCCACGCCGTGCCGCGGCCGGTGCCGAGGAGCCGGACGTACCGGCCGGAGCCGGTGAGCCCGGTCAGGTCGTCCACCCCGCCGTCGCCGCCGGTCACCGTGCGGATCGCGGTGAAGGTGACGCCGTCGGTCGAGGTCTGGATCTGGTACGCGCTGCCGTACGCGGCCTCCCAGGTCAGCTTGACCCGGCTGAGGGCGTACGTCGCGCCGAGGTCCACGTCGATCCACTGTGGGTCGCCGAAGGCGCTGCCCCAACGGGTGCCGGCGACACCGTCGAACGCGTTGGCCGCGACGAACGCGCCCTCGTAGCTGGATGCCCGAGCCGGCTTGCCCTTGGCCAGGTTGGTGCCCGTGCCGGGATCCGGGTCCGGGTCCGGGCCGGGCCCGCCGGGGCTGGTGGAGAGGGTGAACTCGTCGATGTCGAACCACGGCCCGGCGCCCTTGAAGACCAGGTACAGCGTGCGGGTGCCGGTCGGCGCGGTGACTCCACCGGTGACCGTGGCGAAGTTGGCGTACCCGCCGGTGGAGGTGACGGTCGCCGAGCCGACCAACTGCCCGGTGGGTGAGTCGACGCGCAGCTCCAACGTCCCGCCGCCGCCGGCCGGCGCGCCGACGCGGGCGCTGAACGACTGGATGCCGGTCAGGTTGTAGGGGCGGAACGAGATCCAGTCGTTGTTGTCGATGTAGCCGACCGCCGCCCCGCCGTGCCCGGCCGCCCCGGCGACGATCTGCACGCCGGACGAGTCACCGAAGTGCTCGGCCTGGCGGATGCGGGGTTGCAGCACCGCCTGGGTGTGCGTGGTCAGCGCCGGCTGGCCACCCCCGCCCAGATCGGTGTACTCGGCGTCGATGATGCCGAAGATGTTCGCCGCGCTGTCGTGCTCGCCGTCGGCCGAGGTCTGGATTACCCCGGTGCAGCCCTGCGTGCTGGCGAGCTGGTGACCGTGCGAGTCGTGGCCGAGGACGTAGTTCACCTTGACCCGGGCGCAGTTGATGGTGCCGTCCTGGGCGTCGGTGACCGTGACGGAGAACGGGATCGCGTCCCCGAAGGTGAAGGTCTGCCCGTTCAACGGGGTGTTCACGGTGACCACCGGGGCGCTGTTGCCGACGGTGACGACCACGCTCGCGGTGGCGGTCTTGCCGGTGGTGTCCCGCACGGTCAGCGTCGGGCTGCGGGTGCCGTTTGTGGTGTACGTGAAGCTCGGGTTCGCGGCGGTCGAGTCGGTGGTGCCGTTGTTGTCGAAGTCCCAGGCGTAGGTGAACGGGTCACCGTCCGGGTCGAGGGTGCCGGCCGAGGAGAAGGCCACGGTCAGCGGCGCGGTGCCGCTGGTGGGGGTGGCGGTGACCTTCGGTACGGGCGCGCGGCCGCCGCGGGCGTACTCGATGCGGTAGAGCGCCGAGTTGGCGTCGCCGTTGAACCAGCCGGTGCCGTAGTCGAGCACGTAGAGCGCGCCGTCCGGGCCGAACTCCATGTCCATGACCTGGGTGCCGGTCCACGGGAACGGGTTGATCTTCAGTGGCTGACCGGTGGAGTCGAGCTTGACGTTCTTGATCCAGCGGCGGCCGAACTCGCCCGCGAAGAAGGTGCCGTCGTAGTACTGCGGGAACGCCACGGGCGAGGTGTTGTTCGGGTCGTACCGGTAGACCGGGCCGGCCATCGGCGACAGGCCACCGCCGGTGAACTCGGGCGGCGAGCCGGAACCGCCGTACGGCAGCCAGGCCGGGATCGCCGGCGGGAGCTGGGTGATGCCGGTGTTGTTGGGCGAGTCGTTGACGGGCCCGCCGGCGCAGTTGAACTTCGCCCCGGACGGCCCGGACGGGAAGGTGTAGTCGTTGTAGGCGTCGTTGCGGGCGGTGCAGTACGGCCAGCCGTAGAAGCCGGGCCGATCGATCCGGGCGAACTCGACGTTGCCCGCCGGACCCCGGTTCGGGTCCGCGGTGCCCGCGTCGGGTCCGTAGTCACCGAGGTAGACGATCCCGGTGGCCTTGTCCACGCTCATCCGGAACGGGTTGCGGAAGCCCATCGCGTAGATCTCCGGGCGGGTCCGGGCCGTGCCCGGCGCGAACATGTTCCCGGCCGGGATGGTGTAGCCGCCCGCCGCGCTCGGCTTGATGCGCAGCACCTTGCCGCGCAGGTCGTTGCTGTTCGCCGAGGTGCGCTGCGCGTCGAAGGCCGGGTTGCGGCCGGCCCGCTCGTCGATGGGGGTGAAACCGGCCGAGTCGAACGGGTTGGTGTCGTCGCCGGTGGACAGGTAGAGGTTGCCGGCCGCGTCGAAGTCCATGTCGCCGCCGACGTGGCAGCACATGCCCCGGCTGGTGGGCACGTTGAGGATCAGGGTCTCGCTGGCCAGGTTGATCGTGTTGTCGGCGTTCACGGTGAAGCGGGACAACCGGTTGACCCCGTCCCAGACGGCGAAGTCGGCCGGCGTGCCGGTGGCCGGCGCCCCGCCGCCGGGTGTGCTCAACGGGGGCGCGTAGTACGCGTACACCCAGCGGTTGGTGGCGAAGTTG
Organism: Micromonospora sp. CA-246542; assembly: GCF_050942905.1. Classification (NCBI taxonomy): domain Bacteria; kingdom Bacillati; phylum Actinomycetota; class Actinomycetes; order Micromonosporales; family Micromonosporaceae; genus Micromonospora; species Micromonospora sp. CA-246542. Next base: position 4,190,487 of record NZ_CP192040.1, read on the forward strand.
GGGTCGGCCTTGATGCCCTGGAGGCCCTCCTCGTCGCCGGTGTAGACGGCGAGGGTGCCGGCCACCTTGGTGTTGCCGGCGGCGTCGGTGTGCCGGATCACGCCGTCGCGGGCGGTGTGCAGCACACCCCGGTCGGGCAGGACGGTCAGGCTCATCGGCTCGCCGGTCTCGGCCGCGCCCTTGGCCAGCGCCACCTGCTGGAAGTTCGTGGTGACCGTCGGGCCGCAGTCGGCGGTGACCGCCCCGGCCGCGGTCTGGATGCCGCCGAGCAGGTGCTGCCGGAAGGCCGCGTCGGTGTACGAGGCGTCGGTGTGGCCGAGGCCGGTGTACCAGGCCCGGCCGCCGGAGTAGTTCTGGCACCAGGAGATCGGGTGGTCGTACCCCATGCTGCCGCCGGTGTAGGTGCTCTCGTCGAGAGTGGCCAGCACGTGCACGCTGCCCCGGGGGTTGGCGCGGTAGTTGTACAGCTCGTCGAAGCGGCTCCACCGCTGCGGCAGCCCCTTGGTGGACGGGTGCACCTGGTCGGCGACCGTCACGGTGGCGGTCTGCTCGGCCGGATGCGAGGCGAAGTACGCGCCGACGAGCCCGCCGTACCAGGGCCAGTCGTACTCGGTGTCGGAGGCCGAGTGCACGCCCACGTACCCGCCACCGGCGGTGATGTAGCGCTCGAAGGCCGCCTGTTGGGTGGCGTTGAGGACGTCGCCGGTGGTGGACAGCCAGATCACCGCCGCGAACCGGGCCAGGTTGGCGTCGGTGAACTGGCCGGCGTCCTCGGTGGCCTCGACGGTGAAGCCGTTGGCCGCGCCGAGTTGCTGGATCGCCGTGATGCCGGGGGTGATCGAGCCGTGCCGGAATCCGGCGGTCTTGCTGAAGACCAGGACGGTGAACGGGGCGGCGCTGGCCGCGGGTGGCGTGGCGACGACGCCGCCCAAGACGAGGATCGCGCTCAACACAGCGCCGAGCCATGCTCTCGGGGATCTGCGCACGGATTGGTCCTTTCGCGGGACGACGTGCGCCGATCACGCCGGTGGTGGTGTGCATGCATCGTTACGGGTCGATTACCACCTCGTCAAGGACTTCCGCACTATCCGAGAGAGCGTTATCTCGGCAGGTCAGGGCGACTGCGGCAAGAAAGATCAGATTACGGTTTCCGCGCGGTCCCGCGCGTCGTCCCGGCGCAGGGCCGGCAGCGTCGGCGCGAGCGCCACCGCCATACACAGGCCGCCGAGCGGCAGCAGGTCGAGCGTGACGGCCGGTAGGACGATGCCGACGAGCAGCAGGGCGACGCTCCACCAGGGCAGCCGCCGGTGCGCCGCGAGCATGCCCGCGAGGACGAGCAGACCGAGGAAGAACAACTGCGGTACGACGTCGTAGAACAGCACCTCGACGCCGGGCACGTTCTTGAAGTCCCGGCCGAGAGCCGACATCTCCGCCCGGTCGGCGGCCAGCAGACCCTCGACGATGTCGGCGCCGAACTGCACCATCGTGGCGGCGAGCCCGACCAGCGTGACGGCCACGACCGACGTACGCCACGGGCCGGGGCGCAGCAGGCCGGCCAGCGCCAGCACCGCCGGCACGAACGCCACCATGCCGGCGAGGCCGACCAGGTGCGCGGCCTGCCAGTCGAACCCGGGGCCGTACGTCCCGTCGGACCTACCCCAGAGTCGGACGAGCCCGTAGCCCACGATGCAGGCCGGCCCGGCGATCACGAAGAATGCGGCGCGTCTCATGGCAGCCATCGTCCGGTGGGTGACGCACGGCCGGCCTCCGGGCGTAGCCCCGGTACGGCCCCGGTTTCCGCCTCAGGTCTTCCACCGAGCAACCCTGATCCCCGTCAGGCGGGTGACGGCGGATCACCGGCAGCAGCCGTCCCGTCCACGCGTGCGATATCCCGGGCACCCCTCGGGCATCAACGATCTTTGGGACCGGGGGTTGCGTGCGGTGGGCCGGCCCCGGCGCGGCGCTCCTATAGTCGGGCGGTGGGCACGGAACAGGTACGGCAGGCGTACGCCTCGGTCGCGGATCTCTACATCGAACTGTTCGGCACGCGTGAGCAGGTCGACCCCGACGACCTCGCCCTCATCGGCCGACACCTGGGGGGCCGACCTGGTCCGGTGCTCGACCTGGGCTGCGGCCCGGGTCACCTCACCGACCACCTTCGTTCGCTGGGCGTCGACGCCACGGGGGTCGACGTGGTCCCCGAGTTCATCGCCCACGCGCGGGCGACCCACCCCGGCGGCAACTACCGCCTCGGGTCGCTGGACGACCTCGACGTCGCCGACCACTCCGTCGCCGGCATCCTGGCCTGGTACTCACTGATCCACCTGCCGCCGCAGCGCCTCGACGGCGTGCTCACCACGTTCCGGCGTGCCCTGGCCCCGTCCGGGAGGTTGGTGCTGGGCCTCTTCGCCGGCGACGAGGTCGACGCCTTCGACCACAAGGTCATGACCGCCTACCGGTGGCCCGTCGACGAGATCGCCGCGCGGCTGGCGCGCGCCGGCTTCACCGAGGTCGAGCGTCTGGAACGCCCCGACGGTGGCGCTCATCGGCCGCACTTCGCCATCGCGGCGGTGACCGTCGACGGGTGAGCGTAGGGCGCCTCCTCAGCCGTGTCGGGAAATGCGACGAGGCGACCGGACGCCGGTCGGCCAGCCGCCTGGACGCATTGCGGGGCTGTTCTGTGTGCCGCTGCGCGGCGGGTTAGGAGACGCCCGTTCCATGGCGCAGTTGGGCGAAGGCTCGGTCTGCGTCGACGATCGCCTCGGGTTGCACGTCGTGTGCGGTTCGCCCATCGGCGATCCTCTGCCAGTTGGTCCGGGCTAGGACGCGGTGAACCGCGATCACCTGGGCGGCCTGGAGTCGGGCGTCGATGCCCGGGCCGAGGACCGCAGCCAGTGCCTCCTCATCGTCGAGCATGTACTGCGTGAGCCGTCCCGCCAGGCTCGGGGTGGTGAACACCAGCCGATGAAACGCCACCACCTCGGGATGATCATTGAGGCCGGTGACCGGCTCGAAGCGATCGAGACCGGCTCGGAAATGCCGGTGCAGGGCTGTCATCGGCGCGATGTCGGGCCGACGGTCGCGCACCACACGTGCGGCCTCGCCGTTGTGGTCCGCGAAACGGTGCAGGACCAGGTCTTCCTTGGTGGCGAAGTAGCGAAAGAGGGTCGGTTTCGACACCTCGGCCGTGACGGCGATGTCGGAGACCGATACCTGCTCGAACCCGCGCGCCAGAAACAGCGAGATCGCCGCATCGGCGATCGCGTCCCGCGTACGCAGCTTCTTGCGGGCGCGTAGCCCGACAGGCTCCATCACCGTGCCAGACTAACATTCGTTACCTGGTTGCTTTTTTAACTCAGTAACGGTTTCATGGAAGCCATGGAACAGGTAGACACCCCGATGCACTCCGTCAACCATGGCGAGGTCGCCACGACACCCATAGGAGGACCTCCGGTACTTGTCACCGGGGCGACCGGCCGCATCGGGCGCAGCGTCGTCGATCTGCTGACCGATGCGGGTGTGCCGGTCCGTGCCCTCGTGCGCCGCTCCGAGACGGCGGCGACACTGCCCGCCAACGTCGAGATCGTCACCGGCGATCTCACCGTGCCCGAATCGCTCGACGACGCACTGCGCGCCGTCAGCACGGTCTTCCTGGTCTGGACCGCTCCGGCGCAGACCGCGGCGGCGGTCGTGGAGCGGCTGGCCGCCCAGGCGCAGCGAGTCGTCTACCTGTCCGCACCACACCAGACCCGGCACCCGTTCTTCCAGCAACCGAACCCGATGGCGGCGTTGCACGCGGAGATCGAGCGGCTCATCTCGGCCGCCGGGCTCGACTCGACGATCATCCGACCAGGGATGTTCGCGTCGAACGCCCTCCCCTGGTGGGCCGCCGCCATCCGTGGCAACGGCGTGGTCCGGTGGCCGTACGGCGCGGCCGAGACAGCCCCCGTTGACGACCGAGATGTGGCCGAGGTCGTCGCGCGCACCCTGTACGAGGACGGGCACGCTGGCGGTGACTACGTCCTGACCGGCCCCGAATCACTCAGTCAAGCTCAACAGGTAAGCATCATCGGTGACACGCTGGGGCGCCCGATCGCGTTCGAGGAACTGTCGCCCGACGACTTCCGGCGCGAGACTCCGGAAGCCGCGCGCGCGGCAGTGGACATGCTCCTCGCCGCGTGGGACGCCACGATGGGACACCCGGCATACATCACGTCCACGATATTCGACATCCTCGGAACACCACCGCGAACGTTCCGCCAGTGGGTCACGGACCACGCCACCGCCTTCACCGAGCATCCCCACCCACGGAACCCCTGACCACCCTCGACGTCAGCTGACCAGTACCGAACGGCGGATTTCTCGTTCCACTGGCGGCTCGGCGCAAGGGGCGAAGCGGCTCGACCATCTCTCGTCCGGCATCCCATCGAGGGCCAACAGCTCGAACCCCCTGCCGTCGTGGCTGACCAGCAGCCCGTCGCCGAACGTGTAGCGCTCTGGGGACTCCCGGTCACGCGTTGGCGCGGCTCTTGCCGGGCTCTTGGATCGGGGTGGTTGTTGCGGTCGGCGCAGTTGACGACCAGGCCGCGAGCGAGGTTCTGAAGCCCTGCCCGCTTCTCGTTGCCGCCGTATTCGTCGACGTTCGAATCCACCTCACGCGCCGCGCGCAGCGGACACCGCGACGAACCCTCAGCCGACGCTAAGACCGCTGTCACGGCCCGTTCCTAGCGTGTGCGGGCATGGCGACACCACCCGCATCACCGCCGACGACCACCGACGTCACCTCCTGGTTGAGCTGCGCCGCGCCCCGCCCGGCCGCCCGACTGCGGCTCGTGTGCCTGCCGTACGCCGGGGCCGGCGGCGGCGCGTACCGGCCGTGGGCCGCTCTGCTGGGCGACGACGTGGAGGTGTGGGCCGCGCAGTTGCCCGGCCGTGAGCGTCGGCTGGCCGACCCGCCGCTGAGCACGATGGACGACCTCGTACCGCCGCTTGTCGACGCGATCGCCGCGCGGGTGCCGACGCCGTTCGCGATCTTCGGGCACAGCATGGGTGGCCTGATCGGGTACGAGGTGGCGGCCCGCCTGGTCGCCCGGGGCGGCCCGGTACCGCAGCGGCTGGTGGTCTCGGCGGCCCGTCCGCCGCGCGACGCAGCGCCGCTCGGCACGGCGCACCGCCTCGACGACGCGGCGCTGACCCGCTGGCTGCACGACCTCGGCGGGATACCGGACGAGGTGCTCGCCGATTCCGGCCTGCTGGAGCTGATCCTGCCCACCGTGCGAGCCGACCTGAGCGTGGTCGCGTCCTACCGGCCGACGACCGTGCCGCCGCTGCCGCTGCCCGTGGACGCGGTGGCCGCCGCCGACGATCCCCTGGTCAGCCCGGACGACGTGGCCGGCTGGGCGGCCTGCACCGCAGCCGGTTTCTCGCTGACCGTCGTCCCCGGGGGCCACCTCTACCTGCATGACACCCCTCCCCCGCTGTCCCGCCTGCTCGACGGCGGGCCGGCCGCCGACCGCGCGCACGTCGAAGGGGCCACCCGATGACCCAGGACCTGCACCCCGACCTCGCCGACCTCACCCCCGAGCAGCGGGAGCTGCTGGCCCTGCGGCTACGCCAGAGCCGCGCCGGCCAGAGCCAAGCCGGCCGCGCCGATCCGACACCCACGCCCGCGACGGCGGCCTTCCCGCTCTCCTTCACCCAGGAGCAGCTCTGGTTCCTCGACCGGCTGGAGCCCGGCACGCCCGTCTACAACGTGCCCTTCGCCGAGCGGATCACCGGTCCGCTCGACGTCGCGGCGCTGCACCGGGCGGTCAACGCGGTGGTGGCCCGGCACGACGCGCTGCGGGTCGTCTTCGCGACCGTCGACGGCGTCGTCACCCAGCGGGTGTCGGACGCGCTGGAGGTGCCGCTGCCGCTGCTCGACCTGACCGGGCTCCCCGCGTCGGAGCGGGAGGCGGCGGCCGAGCGGGAGATCGCGGCGCACGCGGCGGTCCGCTTCGACCTGACCAGCGGGCCTCTGCTCGCGGCCCGGCTGGTCGCCCTCGCCGACGACGAGCACCTGCTGCTGGTGACCGCGCACCACATCGTCTTCGACGCCTGGTCGGCCGGTGTGTTCGTCGAGGAGCTGGTGCGCTGGTACGGCGAGTTCGCCGGGGACGCCCCGGCCGGCCTGCCCGCGCTGCCCACCCGGTTCGTCGCGCACGTCGCCGCCCGCCGCCGGCCGGAGGCCGAGCGGGAGCTGGCCGGTCACCTGGCGCACTGGCGGGAACGACTCGCCTCGGCGCCGGCCCGGTCCACGCTGCCGCCGGACCGGCCCCGGCCGCCGGTGCAGACCCACCGGGGCCGGAGCCTGCCGTTCACCGTCGACGCCGAGCTGACCGACGCCCTCGGCGGGTTGGCCCGCCGCGCCGGGGCCACCGTCAACGCGGTGGTCCTCGCCGGGCTGACCGCCCTGCTGCGCCAGGCCACCGGCCAGGACGACCTGCTGCTCGGGATGCCCGCCGCCGGCCGGGCGAGCACCGATCTGGAGCCGCTGATCGGCTGCTTCGCCACCATGCTGGTGCTGCGCGTGGACACCACCGGTGACCCGAGCGTCCGCGACCTCGTCCGCCGGGTGCACCGGACGGTCAGCGAGGCGTACGCCCACCAGGAGGCCCCGTACGCGCGGGTGGTGGAGGAGGTCCGTCCGGTCCGCGACCCCAGCGTGAACCCGCTCTTCCAGGTGTTGGCGACCATGACCGACGGCGGCGTACGGCAGCGGCAGGCGGCGGGTGCGACGTTCCGTCCGGTGCCGGCGGAGAGCGGGCTCACCGACTTCGACCTGTTCGTCAGCCTGACCGTCGAGGGTGACCGGATCGACGGCGCGGTCGACTTCAACGCCGACCTGTACCTCGACGAGACGATCTCCGCGACCGTGGGCCGGCTGCCGGAGCTGCTGCGCGCGATGGTGGACGACCCGGACCGCCCGCTGTCGCAGGTGCCCGGGCTGCGCCGGCACCGGATCGCCCTGGCGGCCACCTTCACCGTGGACCCGCTGCGCGACCCGGTGGAGTTCTGGCTGCGCTTCCTGCGCGTACCCGCGTCGGTGGAGCTGGTCGGGTACGGCCAGCTGCTGGCCCACCTGCTGGCCGGGCCGACGGTCGACGCCACGGTGTGCCTGCTGCGCTTCGAGGATTGGCTGCGCCGGCAGGAGAACACCGCCGGGGCCCTCGACGCGGCGATGGACGACCTCGACGCGGCGGTGGCGGCGTACCGGCGGCGGACCGACGCGCCGCTGCTGCTGGTGGTCTGCCCCGCCTCGCCGCGCGCCGCCGACCAGGAGTACGGCCGGCTCGACGACCGGCTGGCGGCGGTGGCGGCGCGTACCCCGGGGTCCATGCGGTCTGGGCCGCCGACCACGCCGACGCCTACCCGGTCGCCGAGGTGGACGACGAGCGCGCGGACGAGTTGGGCCACGTGCCGTACACCGGGGAGTACTTCGCGGCGTTGGGCACGATCGCGCTGCGCGAGCTGCGGCGGCTCGCCGGTCAGCCACGCCGCCTCGTGCTCGTCGACGGCGAGCGGTTGCCGGTCGACCGGCTCGCCGACGCGCTGCCCGGTCACGAGGTGCGGGCATACACGGCGGACGCGCTCGCCGCCGCCGACCCGGCCACCACGATGGTCCTCGACACCGACCCGCAGGCCGTGGCGGCGCTGCGCGGCGCGTACCCGGGCGTGCTGGCGTTGGCCGTGCCCACCGGCGTAGCGGACCTGCGCCGGCAGCTCGCCCACGTCTGGGCGCTGGACCCGCCGCTGGCGGAGGCCGGCCCGAGTGAGCTGTGCACGACGATCGGGTCGGAGCGGGCCGGGTACGTCGTCGAGGAGCTGAGCACCGCCGCGGCGGTCGCCGAGCGTAGCCGGCCGGCCCCCGTCCGGACCGCCGGAGACGAGGAGGTCGTCGCGCCGCGCACCCCCACCGAGGAACGGCTCGCCGGTCTCTGGGCCGCCGCGCTCGGCGTCGAACAGGTCGGCGTGACGAGCGACTTCTTCGGACTCGGTGGACACTCGCTGCTCGCCACCGGTCTGCTGTCGCAGGTGCAGGCGGAGTTCGGCCGGGAGGTGTCGCTCTACACCCTGTTCACCAACCCGACCGTGGCCGGCCTCGCCGCCGTGCTGGACGCCAACCCGGACGCCGCCGCGCTCGCCCCGCTCACCCCCGCCCCGGCGGGCATGCCGGCCGTGGCGTCCTCGGCGCAGGAACGGCTCTGGGCGCTCGACCAGCTCGGCGACGACGTGGTCCGGCACAACACCACGGCCGCCGTCGAGCTGCGCGGCGACCTCGACACGACCTCGCTGCGCCGGGCGTTCGACGACGTGCTGGCCCGGCACGAGGTGCTGCGGACCACCTTCCGGGGCCGTGACGGCGAGCCCGAACCTGTCGTGCACCCGCACGTCGACCCGTGGCTGGAGACGCTGGACCTGACCGCGCTACCGGCGGCGAAGCACGCCCGCGCGCTGCGCCGGGCGGCCGCCGAGCTGGCCGCGCACCGGTACGACCTGGCCGCCGGGCCGCTGGTGCGGGCCCGCCTGCTGCGGCTGCCCGACCAGCGCTGGCACCTGCTGCTCGGCATGCACCACATCGTCTGCGACAACACCTCGTGGAGCATCCTGCTCGACGAACTCGCCGCCCGGTACGCCCACCACGCCACCGGCGTCGACCGGCCACTGCCGCCGCTGCCGGTGCAGTTCACCGACTACGCCCGACACCAGCGCGACTGGCTGGCATCGGCCGCCGTCGAGCCGCACCTGACGTACTGGCGCAAGCGACTGGCCGACGCGCCACCGCTGCTGGACCTGCCCACCGACCAGCCCCGTCCCGACGAGCGCTCGGACGTCGCCGGGTATCAGGCCCAGCGGCTGGGCGCCGGGCTCGGCGCGGCGGTGCGGGGGCTGGCCCGGGCGGAGGGCGTCACGCCGTTCGCCGTCCTGCTGGCCGGCTTCGCCGCACTGCTGCACGCCGAGAGCGGGCAACCGGACCTGGTGCTCGGCACGCCCACCGCCGGCCGGGAACGCGCCGAGCTCGCCCCGCTGATCGGGTGCTTCGCGGACCTGCTGCCGTTGCGGATGGACGTGGCGGGACGGCCCACGTTCCGGCAGCTCGTGACCCGGGCCCATCGCACGTCCCGGGAGGCGTACCGGCACCAGGGGTTGCCGTTCGCGACCATCGTGGAGGCGCTGCGGCTGCCCCGGCAGGCCGCGTACCACCCGCTGTTCCAGTGCGTTCTCAACGTCCTCGACGGCGCCGACGAGCTGCCGGAGTTCGCCGGACTGACCGCCACGCCGGTCGAGGTGCCGAGCGTCGGTGTCGACTTCGACCTCTTCCTCAGCGTCACCTGGCAGGGCGACGACCTGCACGCCGACCTGGCGTACCGGGCCGACCTGTTCACCCCGGAGCGGATGGTCCGGCTGTTGACCGGGCTGGCGAAGGTGCTCGACGACGGGGTGCGTCGACCGGACGCGCCGATCGGCGCGGGTCGCCGTGCGCCCGTCTCCCGGCGGCCGACGCCGCCCGCGCCCCGGTTGGTGGTCGGCGGCACCGTCGAGGTTCCGCGGCTCGCCGAGACCGTCCGCTTCTGGGCCGGGCTGCTCAACCTGCCGCACACCCTCGACCAGCTCGCGCCCGGCGCGCTGCTGCGGCTGCTGTGCGACCCGGCCGCCGGCCTGGCGACCGGCCGACGCGACCGCAACGCGCTGGTCCTGCGCTGGGAGGACCGCCTCGCACCCGGTCCGCTCGCGGCGGGCATCGTCGGGCTGCGCGACTTCTTCGCCGAGCTGCTGTCGGCGCTGGACGTGCACCGGGCGCACAGCGCGGCGGCGCTGACGATCGCCGTCTGCCCGCCGTCGCCGTCGTACCGGACGTCGCCGTACACCGCCGTCTTCGCGGAGCTGACCGCGCGGCTGGCCCAGGCCCGGCCGGACGTCGAGGTCGTCTCCGTGGCGGCGTGGGCGCGGCGCTACCGGGTGCCGGAGCCGCCCGGCGACGCCTGGTCGCCGGAGCTGGCGGCGGTCACCGCGACGCTGCTGGCGCGGCGGGCGGTGCGGCACCCCGCGCTGCGCCGGCTGGTCGTGCCGGCCGGGCCGGCGCACCGGCAGGCGGAGCTGGCACGGCTGCTCGCCGCCCAGGCCCGCGCCGGGCGCGAGGTGCTGCTCACCACGACGCCGCAGCGCGCGGAGCTGTCCGCGCTGGTCACCGCCGGGATCATCGGGTACGCCCCGACGCCCGCCACCGACGCGGCCACCCTGCTCCTGCATCCGGCCACCACACCCGCGCCGCCCGACGTCCCGGCGCTGCCCGTCGACGAGCGGGTCGGGCCGGTGGAGCTGTTGCGGGGTCTCTGGTCGCTCGACGCCGGCACCACCGTGGACGGCGACGCGCCCGTCGACCGGATCCCCGTCGGCCTGCTGGCCGAGGTGGCCACCGAGTTGGGTGACGCGGCGGCGGTGCGCGGCGCCGTCACCGACGGGTACCGGCGCTCGGCCGACCGGGCCGCCGCCGCGCCGCGCACCGACCGGGAACGTCAGCTCGTGGCGATCTGGTCGGAGCTGCTGCGGACCAACCAGCTCGGCATCACCGACGACTTCTTCGCCTCCGGCGGTGACTCGCTGCTCGCCATGCAGCTCGTGGCCCGCTGCGCGGCCGCCGACATCCACCTCACCCCCCGGCAGCTCGTCCGCCATCCCACGGTGGCCGAGCTGGCCGCGAGCCTCGGGGAGGCGACGGCGACGCCGAACGCCGAGCAGGGCGAGGTGCGCGGCGACGCCCCGCTGACCGGCGCGCAGCGCTGGTTCACCGACGTCATCGCCCCCACCATGGGTCGGCCCGCCCTGTTCAACCACCCGTACTACCTTGAGTTGGCCCGGCCGCTCCCGGCCGACCTGGTCCGCGAGGCGGTACGTCGGCTGGTGGCCCAGCACGACGCGCTGCGGCTGCGCCTGACCCGGCAGCCGGACGGGAGCTGGCGTCAGCACCACGGCGACCCGGCCGACGCCGTGCCGTTCGTCAGCCACGACCTGACCGGGCTCGCCGTCGACGAGCGGACGGCGGCGGTCGAGGCCCACTGCGCCGAGGCGCAGACCGGCCTGGACCTCGAAGCCGGCCCGCTGGCCCGGGTGGCGCACTTCCGGCTCGGCCCGGAGCTGCCCGACCGGCTGCTGCTCGTCAACCACCATCTCGTCGTCGACGCGGTCTCCCGGGGCGTCCTGCTGGCCGATCTGGAGACGCTCTGCGACCAGCTCGAACGCGGTGTCGAACCGACGCTGCCCGCCAAGACCACGTCGTACCGGGACTGGGCGCGGCGACTGGCCGGGTACGCGGGTTCGCCGGACCTACGCGCGCAGGTGCCGTTCTGGCTGGCGCAGGCCGACGAGGGGGTGCTGTCCCGGTTGGCCGACGAGCCGTCCGCCACGCCGTTCCGCCTCGGTGACCTGGGCCTGGCCACCGTGACCCTGGACGAGGCCGCGACCCGGGGACTGCACGCCGCCGCCCGTCGGCTGCGCGCCAGCGTGCGGGACCTGCTCGTGTGGGCGGTGGTGGACACCGTCGCGAGGCGTACCGGGGGCGCGGTCACCGTCGCCACGACCGGTCACGGCCGGGAACCGCTCTTCGACGACGTCGACGTCAGCCGTACGACGGGTTGGTTCCAGGTGCTCTACCCGCTGCGCCTGGAGCTGCCCCCGACCGCCGACGCGACCCGCTCGGTCCGCTCGGTGATCCGCCAGCTCGGCCGGGTGCCGGACAACGGCATCGGCTACGCGCTGCTGCGTCACCTCTGCCCGGACGACGACGTGCGCGCCCGGCTGGCGGCCACCGCCGCGCCGATGGTGGCGGTCAACTACATGGGCGGGTACGGCTTCGACGACGTCGCCCCGGCCAACCACCTCCTCGACGTCTGCGCGGCGCCGTTCGGACCGACCGAGGACCCCGACGGGCACTGGCCCTTCCCCTTCGACGTGACGGGGTCGCTCACCGGCCCCGAGCTGCGCGTCGATCTGAGCTACGCCACTCCGGCCTTCCGGCCGGAGACCGCCCAGAACCTGCTCGACGGCATCCGGCGAGGCCTGTTGCGCCTGGCCGGACGCCCCGGGCAACCGCCACGGCAGTAGGAGGAGACCCCATGGCGTTCCGACGCCCGTCCCGGTTCGCCGGGTTCACCACGATCTGGTTCGGCCAGCTGCTGTCGGCGCTCGGCACCCGGATGACGAACTTCGCCCTGAGCATCTGGGTGTGGGACGCCACCGGCCGGGCCTTCGACCTGACCATGCTGATGGCGTTCGCGTTCGGCGCGACAGTCATCTTCAGCCCGATCGCCGGCGCGCTCGTCGACCGGTGGGGACGCCGACTGACCATCGTGCTCAGTGACATCGGCTCGGCGCTCACCACCGCCGTCGTGCTGCTGTTGTTCCTCAGCGGCTCGGTCGAGGTGTGGCACCTCTACCTGGTCAACCTGGTGACCGGCGCGTTCCTCGCGTTCCAGCTCCCCGCGTACCAGGCGACCATCACGGTGATGATGGAGAAGGGCCAGTACCCGAGGGCCAACGCGATGATGTTCGCGGTCCGCACCATCCCGGTGATCTTCGCCCCCGGGTTCGCCGCCGCGCTGCTCGGCCTCATGGACATCAAGGTCATCCTGCTCGTCGACGCGCTGTCCTACGTGGTGGCGATCGGCGCGGTGCTGCTGGTGCAGCTCCCACCCCGGCCCCGCTCGACCCAGCCGGACGAGGGCGGCTTCTGGTACGACACGATCTACGGCTTCCGCTACATCCTGGCCAGCCGGGCGTTCACCGGGCTGGAGGCGATCATGTTCGCCATCAACGTGCTCGCCGCCGTCGGTTTCGCCCTGCTGGTGCCGCAGATCCTGGCCCGCACCGACAGCAGCACCAACGCGGTCGGCCTGGTGCAGACCATCGGCGCGGTGGGCGGCGTGGCCGGCGCGCTCCTGCTCGGGCTGCTGCCCAACACCCGTCACAAGATCCGCCGGATGCTCGTCGCCATCCTGATCTTCAGCGTCCTCGGCCGGATCGTCTACGGCGTCGGGGACAGCATCATCGTCTGGTCGGTCGCCCTGCTCTTCCTGCACCTGTCCATCCCCTTCATCGACGGGTACGCCCAGTCGGTGTGGCAGGAGAAGGTCGAGCCGTCCCACCAGGGCCGGGTCTTCGCCGCCCGGCAGTTCATCGAGGACCTGGCGTACCCCGGGGGCACCGCCCTGGCCGGCATCGCCGCGGACCGCTGGTTCGAGCCGATGATGCGCGAGGGCGGCCCCGGCGTGCCGTACTTCGGGTGGCTGGTCGGCAGCGGACCCGGCGCCGGGATGGGCCTGATCTTCGTGATCGTCGGTGTGTTCGGCATCGGCGTGGCGGCGGCCGGGTTCGCCTCGCCGAGCGTCCGCCGGATGGAGACCGACCTGCCCGACTACGACGAGCCGACCGACCCGCCGGCCCCGCTGCCGTCGCCGACCGGCACCGAGGAGCTGACCGACGACCGCGCGGTGGTGGCGAAGTGACGCTGACCGAGGTGGTGGCCGGGGTCCTGGAGGTCGACCCGGCCGAGGTGACCGACGAGTCCGGGCCGGAGACCATCGGCACCTGGACCAGCCTGCGCCACCTGCAACTGGTGGTGACCCTGGAGGAGGTCTACGGGCTCTCCTTCGCCTTCGACGAGATCCGCGACGTGCGCAGCGTCGGCGAGCTGCGGACCGTGCTGCGCGCCAAGGGCACGGAGACGCGATGAGCACCGTCCTGTTCACCCGACGCGCCCGCTGGCAGGCGCTCACCCGCCAGCGGCCGGCCCCGACGCTGCGCGTCGCCCTGCTGGCCAGCTACACGGCGGACCCGCTGGTGCCGTACCTGGGCCTGGACCTGCACGAGCGCGGTCTTTCCGCCACGCTCACCGTCGGCCCGTTCCAGCAGGTCGTGCAGCAGTGCCTGGCCACCGACGGCTTCCTCGCCGACGTCCGGCCGGACGTGCTGGTGGTGGCGCAACGCCTCGAGGAAGCGGGCGAACCCGGCGCGGCCGGCGACGCCTGGGCGACGGAGCTGGTGGCCGGGGCCGAGGCGGCCGTCACCGCCGCGCGTCGGCACGGCGCCCTACTGGTGTACGTGCTGCCGGCGATCCCCACCGCCCGCCCGTCCGGGCCGGCGGACGCGATGCACGCCGACGGGCTGGTCGCCAGCGCCACCGTCGTACGGCAACGCCTGCGCGACCGGCTGGCCGGCGAGCCGTGGGTGCTGCTCGTCGACGCCGACGAGGCGGTACGCGCCGTCGGCGACGAGCGGGCGCACCACCCGGTGCTGTTCCGCCTCGCCAAGGTGCCGTACACCGAGGAGGTCTTCGCCCGGCTCGGGGCGAGCGCCGCCACGCTGGTGGCGTCCTGGTTCGGCGCGGGCTGCCGGGCGCTGGTCGTCGACGGCGACGGGCTGACCGGCGCGGCGCACCTGCTGCCGGCGCTGCGCGAACTGCGCGCCGCCGGCGTACGGGTGGCGCTGCGGGCCACCGGCGACGGCTGCTGGTCGGACGGCGACGCCGTCGACCTGCTGAGCGTGCTCGACGGTTGGGTCACCGACGACCGGCCGATCGGCGAACAGCTCGCGGACATCGCCGCCGAGCTGGACGTCGCCCCGGCCCAGATCGTGCTGGCCGGCGTCGACGCGGCCCAGCTCAGGCCGTCCGGTGAAGGGCCGACCGGCGAAGGGCCGCGCAGTGAAGGGCCGACCGGCGCGGGACCGACCGGCGAAAGACCGACCGGCGCGGGACCGACCGGCGAAAGACCGACCGGCGCGGGACCGACCGGCGAAAGGCCGACCGGCGAAGGGCCGGCGGTCGAGGGGCCGCCGCGGCGCGTGCTGCTCGGGGCCGACCCGGCGGCCTGGTCGGACGAGCTGCGGGCGGCCGGGCTGACCGACCGGCTGCCGGAGCGGCGGTGGAGCGGCGGACCGGCCCGGTCGGCCGCCGCGCCGCACGCCGCGCTGGCCCTGGACGACTTCGTGGCCGGCCTGGACGTCCAGGTCGACTATCTGCCCGTCGTCGCGGACGGCGTCGCCGAGGTCGCCGAGGTGGTGGCCCGGGCGCACGACTTCGCGCTGACCTCGGCCCCACCGGCCGCCGCGCTGGCCGCGCGGGCCGACGACCTCCTGGCCATCCGGGTCCGCGACCGGCTGGGCGACTACGGCACCTCGGGCCTCGTCGCGCTGGATCGAGGTGCCGACCGGTGGACCGTCGACGTCTTCTCGCTCTCCTGTCCCGTGCTGGGCAAGGGCGTCGAGGCGGCCGTGCTGCGGGAGCTGACCCGCCGGGCCGGCGCGGCCGGCGCGGACGAGGTGGTCGTCCGGTGGACCGACACGGGCCGCAACGGCACCGCCCGGCGCTTCCTGTCCGAGGTGGACGGTCTGGCGCCCGCCGATCCCCGGGTCCGGCTACGCGCCGCGCGCGCCTCGGTGGACCCGACGACGGGGTCCGGGACAGCCGACGCCGCGACGCCCGACGCCTCGACAGCCGACGCCGGGACAGCCGACGCCGCGACAGCCGACGCCGGGACGGCCGACGCGGCGACGGCCGCGACGGCGGTACGGCGATGAGCGCGCCGCCGGTCGGCGTCGGGGTGGCCGCCCTGGCCCACGTCCTCGGCGAGCCGGTCGACGTGGCGGCGGCCGCGGCCGCGTACACCAAGGATCTTGATCGTCTTCGGTCCTGGGAGTACCGGACCTTCCACCGGGCCGGTCCCGGTGTCGGGGTGACCGACCTGGCGGTGGTGGCCGGCGGCACGGCCCTGGACCGGGCCGGGTTGTCCGCCGCCGACGTGGACCTCGTGGTGCTCGCCATCCCCGACCTGGCCGAATACCTCTACTGGGACCCCGCCGCGCACACCCAGGCCCGCCTCGGCGCGCACCGGGCCGAGGCGGTGCTGCTCAACCAGGCGTGCGGCGGCGGGGTGGCCGCGTTCGACACGGTGGCCGGGCGGTTCGCCACCCACCCCGGCTACCGCACGGCGCTGGTGATCGGCGCGAACCGGGTGTGCGAGCCCTACTGGAACCGGATGGAGGTGAACACCAGCGTCTTCTCCGACGGCGCGGCGGCGGCCGTGCTGGTCCGCGACCACGACCGGTGCCGGTGGCTGGCCACCGAGACCATCACCGACGGCCGGTACGCGGGCTTCATGCGGATGCCCGTCGGTGGCGCCGCCCAGCCGTTCACCCCGGACGTCGGCACCCCCCGCGTCGGTGACCCGGCGGACCGGCTCAACGAGTTCTTCGCCGGGGACGTACGGCGGATGTTCCGGTTCGTCGCGACCATCCGCGAACGCAACCGGCAGGTGGTGCAGACGACCTGCGACCGGGCCGGCGTCACGCTCGCCGACGTCCGACGGTTCGTGCACTTCCACGACAACGCGCGGCAGTTCGCCGAGCTGGCGAAGGACCTCGGCGTGGACCTGGAACGCACGAACGTCGAGCTGGCCCTCGCGCACGGTCACATCGGCTGCGCCGACCAGCTCATCAGCCTGGAGCGCCACCTCGACAGCGGCGAGGTGACCACCGGCGACCTGGTCGCCCTGACCAGCACCGGCAGCGGCATGCACTGGGTCTGCACCCTGCTGCGGGTCTGACCGGCCGCCGCACCCACCCACGGGAAGGAACACCGAACATGAGAGTCGAGGAGGTCCTGCACCGGATCCGCCGGCTGCGCCGACCAGGCGCGGCCGCCGACCCGGAGCTGACACCCGGCCTGGTCCACCTGGACGACGCGGCGGTCACCACCGTCGCGTCCGCCGGTCGGCTGCTCGCCGGCGTACCCGTCGAGAAGCTGGCCAGCACCGACTTCCCGCTGCGTCCGCTGCGGGTCGCGGTCACCGGCACGTTCACGCCCGGCACGCTGGAACCGCTGCTGCGGGTGGCGCTGCTGCGGATCGGCATCGCCGCCGAGATCCACGTCTCCGGCTTCGACCAGCTCGTGCTCGACCTCAGCGACCCCGGCTCGGCACTCGCCGAGTTCCGGCCGGACGTCACGCTCTGCCTGCTGCACGACGGCTGGTTCCTGCCCGCCGAGTGGGACCCCGCCGACCTGGCCGGCCTCGCCGACGTACTGCGCGAGCGGGCCGGCGTACTCAGCGCCGCGCTGCGCGGGTACACCGCCCGCACCGACGGCGCGGTGCTGCTGCACACCGTGCCGCTGTCCCCGTTGGAGCACCGCAGTCTGGTCAGCTTCCGGGGGCGGGCCGAGCTGGGCCTCCTCTGGCGGGAGCTGAACGCCCAGCTCCTGGAGCTGGGCGGACGGGACACGACGTACACCCTGGACCTGGAGGCGCTGCTGGTCGACCACGACGGCCCGGTGCGCGACGAGCGCCTGTACCGGTTCGCCAGCATGGCGTGGACACCCACGGTGGAGCGCCGGTACGCCCACGAGGCGGCCACGTTCTGCCGGGCGGTCCTCGGCCGGACGGCCAAGGTGCTCGCGCTGGACCTGGACAACACGCTCTGGGCGGGCGTGCTCGGCGACGACGGGCTCACCGGCATCCAACTCGGCGCCGACTACCCGGGCAACTGCCACCGGGACGTGCAACGTCGCGCCCTGGCGCTGCGCCGGCAGGGCGTGCTGCTCGCGGTGTGCAGCAAGAACGACCCGGACCTGGTGACCGAGGCGTTCGCGCAGCATCCGGACCTGCTGCTGCGCGCCGACGACTTCGTCGCGCAGGCGGTCAACTGGGGGCGCAAGGACGAGAACCTGCGCCAGCTCGCCACCGGCCTCAACCTGGGCCTGGACGCCGTCGTGTTCGCCGACGACAGCCCGTTCGAGTGCGAGCTGGTACGCCACGAGCTGCCGAGCGTACGGGTGGTGGAGCTGGCCGGCGACCCGGCCGGTTTCTCCACGCGGCTGCTCACCGAGGGGCACTTCACCGTGCTCGCCACCGGCGTCACCGACCGGGAACGCACCGAGCTGTACCGGGCCCGGGCCGGACGGGAACGCTTCGCCGCCACGTTCGACTCGGCGGCCGACTACCTGCACGAGCTGAAGTTGCGGGTCACCGTCCGGGACGTCGACGCGCACAGCCTGCCCCGGGTCGCGCAGCTCGGGCTGCGCACCAACCAGTTCACGATGGCCGAACGGGCGCACACCGAGGCGCAGACCCGGTCCCGCGCCGACTCCCCCGACCACCTGGTGCTCACCGTCGAGGTGGCCGACCGGTTCGGCGCGGAGGGGCTGGTCGGCGGCCTGTGGCTCGACCGGACCGATCCGGACGCCTGGGTGATCGAGAACTTCGTGCTGAGCTGCCGGGTGTTCTCCCGGGGAGTCGAGCAGGCGGCCCTGCACCGGGTGACGGAGCTGGCCCGCTCGGCCGGTGCGACCCGCCTGGAGGCGCTGTTCCGGCCCACCGCCCGCAACAAGCCCGGCGGGGCCGTCTGGCCGTCCGCCGGCTTCACCGTGGCCTCCGTCGAGGACGGCACCACCCGACACGTGTTGCCACTGCACCCCCCGCCCCGGCTGCTGCCGGCGTGGATCGCCCTGGAGGAGGGAGACATCCGTGCCTGACCTGTTCACCACCGTCGCGGGCCTCATCGAGCAGGTCGCGGACGTACCGGCCGACGAGCTGTCGCCCGACGTCCGGTTCGCGTCGTTGGCCCACTGGACCAGCCTGGAGGCGCTGCGACTGCTCTCCGCGCTGGAGGACGACCTCGGCGTACGGCTGGACCTGCGTGCGTACCTGGCGGTCACCGCCGTCGGCGAGCTGGTCGACCTCATCGCCGCCGAGCGGGACGGGGTCGTCCGGTGACCGCCACCCGCACCGAGGCGGCGCCCACCGCGCCGACCCGGCTCACCGACACCGACCTGGACCTGCTGCTGCTGATCCGGCACTTCGAGCTGGCGCTGCTGGACATGTTCGGGCGGGGCGAGCTGCACGGCACCACGCACACCTGTCTGGGCCAGGAGTACGTGCCGGTGGCGCTGCGCCCACTGCTGGACGACGGCGACTTCGTGTTCAGCAACCACCGGGGCCACGGGCACTACCTGGCCCGGTTCGACGACCCGCACGGCCTGCTCGCCGAGGTGATGGGCCGCGAGGGCGCGGTGTGCCACGGCGTCGGCGGCAGCCAGCACATCCTGCGCGACCGCTACCTGTCGACCGGGGTGCAGGGCGAGAGCGCGCCGGTGGCCGCCGGGGTCGCACTGCACCTCAAGCGCACCGAACCCGGCCGGTTGGCGCTCGTCTACCTGGGCGACGGCACGTGGGGCGAGGGCGCCGTCTACGAGGCGCTGAACATGGCCGCGCTGTGGGGCCTGCCGCTGGTGCTGGTCGTGGAGAACAACGGCATCGCCCAGTCCACGCCGACCACCGCGCAGCTCGCCGGCAGCATCGGCGGCCGGGCCCGGGCCTTCGGGGTGGACCACCTCCGGATCACCTCCACCGACACCGAGGTCGTCCGCGCCGCGCTGACGCCGGTGCTGCGCCGGGTCCGCGAGCGGTCCACGCCGTACGTGGTGGAGTTGCTCACCCACCGGGTGGGGCCGCACAGCAAGGGGGACGACAGCCGTCGCCCCGAGGAGATCGCGCACGCGCGGGCGCACGACTGGTACGCGCGTTACGCGCGGGCGTACCCGGAGCAGTTCGAGGCGCACGACGAGCGGCAACGGGCGTACGTGGCGCAGGTGGTCGCCGACGTCGCCGGCCGCGCGGCGAGCCGCTGGACGGAGGAGAACCGTGGCTGAGCGGGTGGTGGAGAACCTCAACCAGGCCCTGCACGCGCTGCTGGCCGACGACCCCACGCTGAGCGTGCTCGGCGAGGACCTCGTCGACCCGTACGGCGGGGCGTTCAAGGTGACCCGGGGACTGTCGGCGCGCTGGCCGGATCGGGTGCTGTCCACCCCGCTGAGCGAGGGCGGGATCGTCGGCGTGGCCGGCGGGCTGGCCCTGGCCGGGCAGAGCGCAATCGTCGAGATCATGTTCAGTGACTTCGTGGCGCTGGCGTTCGACCAGATCCTCAATTTCGCCAGCAAGTCCACCGCCATGTACGGCCGGCGGGTGCCGATGCGGCTCGTGGTGCGCTGCCCCAGCGGTGGCAACCGCGGGTACGGCCCGACGCACAGCCAGAGCCCGCTGAAGCACTTCATCGGCATCCCCGGCCTGAGCGTGCACGAGGTGTCGCCGTTCCACGACAACCGGGCCGTGCTCGCCGGCATGCTCGCCACCGGCCGGCCGGGACTGCTCTTCGAGGACAAGGTCCTCTACACCACCCGCATGTACGCCGACGGTGTGGTGGACGAGCTGTTCCGCTACGACCTGATCGGCCCGGACGCCGACGTCGCCCGGGTCCGGGTGGACGAGGAGGAGCAGGCCGACTGCGTGCTCGTCGTACCCGGCGGGTTGGCCGCCCGGGCCGTGTCGGTGGCCCGGGAGTTGCTGCTGCGCGACGACATCGTCTGCCAGGTGCTGGTGCCGTCGCGGCTCTGGCCGCTGGACACCGACGCCCTGCTGCCGCCGATCGCGCGGGCCGGACGGGTCGTGGTGGCCGAGGAGAGCACCGCCGGCGGCACCTGGGGCGCGGAGCTGGCGCAGGTCGTGCACCGGCGGCTCTGGGGATCGCTGCGCGCGCCCGTACGCCTCGTGCACTCCGCGGACAGCGTCATCCCGACCGCCGCGCATCTCGAACGCACCGTGCTGGTGCAGGACGCCGACATCCACCAGGCCGTGAAGGAGGTCGTCAGTGGTGACTGACCTGGTCGTCCCCAAGCTCAACAACAACGACACGACGTACGTCCTGCTCGACTGGCTGGCCGAGGACGGCGAGCGGATCCGCGCCGGCGAGCCGATCGCCGAGGTGGAGACGTCCAAGGCGGCCGAGGAGCTGCTCAGCGACGGCGACGGCGTACTGCACCGGCTCGTCGAGGTCAACCAGGAGTGCGCCCCGGGGGACGTCATCGGGCACGTCTTCGACGACGAGGACGCGCGGCAGCGGTTCCTCGCGGTCACCCCGGCCGCCCCGACGCCCGAGGCGCGACCGGGTGGGCCCGTACTCACCGACTCGGCCCGGGAACTCGCGGCCGCGCACGGTCTCGGCGACCACGAGCTGCGCGAGATCGGCAAGGCGGTCGTGCGTCGTACCGACGTGGAACGCCTACTGGCCGACCGGTCGGCGGCGCCCACGGCCGCGACCGAGCCGGTGGTGGTGGCCGCGGCCGCCGCGCTGGCGGCCGGCGACGGCCCGGAGCCGGACGACCCGCGCCCGGTGCACACGCTCTCCCGCGCCCAACGCGCGGTGGCCGCCGTGGTCACCGAGTCGCACCGCGAGGTGCCGGCGGCGCTCGCGGTGATCAAGGTACGCGCCGACGCCGCCCTCGCGGTCGCCCGGCAGCTCACCCGCGCCACCCGCACCCTGGTCGGCCTGCCGGAACTGCTGGTCAAGGTGATCGGCGGGTTGCGCGAGGACCACCCGTTGCTGTTCGCCTCCCCCGGCGACGGCAGCAGCGTACGGCTGGCCGAGGCGGCCCACGTCGGCGTCACCATCGACGTCGGCACGGGCCTGTTCATCCCGGTGGTCCGCGACGTCGAGGAGCTGACCTGCGCGGAGATCGCCGAGACGCTGATGGACTTCCGCAGCCGGGCCGGCGGCGAGGGCTTCCGGGCCGGCGAGCTGGCCGGCGGGACCATCGTCGTGTCCCTGCACACCGATCCCGACGTGGTGCTCGCCGGGCCGATCGTCTTTCCCGGTCAGACCTGCGTGGTGGCGATCGGTGGCACCCAGGACGAGCTGGCGCTGGACGCGGACGGTCAGGTGGTGACCCGCCGGTTCGTCAACCTGAGCGCCGTCTACGACCATCGGGTGGTCAACGGACGGGAGGCCGTCGCCTTCCTCCAGGCGGTGAAGGCCGCCCTGGAGTCCCCCGATTACCTCGCCGAGGAGTGACGCGCCGGTCAGCCGAAGAGCTTCTCGTCGCACACCTGCCAGCCGACCTCCGACTCCAGCCGCAGGTCGAGCCGCAAGGTCTGACCGTTCCGGCCGGTCAGTTCGACGGTCACCGAGGCGCTGTTGCCGGCCTCGTTGGTGAAGGCGGCCCGGCCCATGGTGTGCGACACGGGCCGTCCGATGCGTTCCACCGCCGCGGTGAACGCCGCCAGGTCGATCCGCGCCCGGATCTGCTGGCACAGGGACTCGTGGGCGGCGGCGTCGTGGTTGCGCTCCAGTCGACCGACGAACTGGTCGGCCGCCGCGCGGGGCTCGTCCACGTCCGGTCCGGCGTACATCCACAGGAGAAAGCCGCCGACCGGCAGGGCGAGCGCCGCCAGGCATCCGAAGATGACGGCGCCCGCGACGATCCAACCCGTGCGCGAGGCCCTGGGCGGTGGGTCAACCGACGGACGGTGCGGTGACAGGGCTGGGGGCATAGCGGGAACGCTAACGACGCCCGGCACCTGACCAACGACGGTAGGGCCACGAATCGATCTCGATGCCCGTGTAGCCCGCTCGTCAGCCGGTCGCGCAGGTCTGCCGGTCGTGATCGTTGGCTGGTGAGCGGTGGTGTCGCCGGTGTGTCGTGTTGCTGGGCAGCCAACGATCGCGAGCCGAGGCGGCCGCGGCGGCCAGGCAGAGCGCGGTGGCGGCGAGGACCGGTGGGCGGCCGCCCAGGTGAACGGCGACGGAACCGAGCGGGATCGCCAGGACGAGCGGCCCGAACATCGCGGTGTTGGCCGTCGCGGCGACCCGGCCGAGCAGCGCCGCGGGGGTGTGCGTCTGCACGGCGGTGACCGCCGCGACAAGGGTCCAGGGCAGCCCGACGCCGGCGACGAGCGCACCCGCCACCGTCGCCTGCCACCAGGGCAGACACCGGGCAAGACAGCTCACGGCGAACAGCACCGTTCCGGCGAGCCCGACGGGAACCGGACCCCATCGGCTCAGGAGCCGGCCCACCATGATTCCACCCAGGATGGAACCGGCGCCCTGGGCACTGGCCAGCACCCCCAGAAAGGTTGTCGGCAGGCGTAGGTCCGTGCTGACGATCGTGTAGAGGGCGGCGGTCACGAAGCCGGACATGGCGATCGACACGCCGGCGAGCAGGACCGGCACGCGGATGGACCGCTGTCCGGCCAGGACTGACAGTCCGGCACGGAGCCCACGGTCCGGCTTCGTCAGTCGCTCGGGTGCCGTCCGGTTCAGGCGGACCGCCAGGTAGAGGACGGCGACCAGGATCGGCATCGCCGCGCTCAGCACAGCGACCGCGTGGCCGCCCTGCCAGGCGTAGAGACCCGTGCCGGCGAGCGGCGCGACGAGCTTCATGCCCTCCTGGGCGCTGGAACGCCACCCGTTGACGGCACCGAGTTCCGCCACCGACAGCGCCGACGGCAGCAGCGCGGTCTCCCCCGCGTCGATGAGCACGTAGCTGACGCCGTAGGCGCCGGACACGACGAAGATGACCCACGTCTGCCCGGGGCCACGCACGGCGAGGAGCGCCAGCAACGCGCCCGCCAGCATGAGGTTGACGGCGATCACCAGTGGCCGTCGCGACGCCCGGTCGAGCAGGCCACCCAGCCACGGGCCGGCGAGCACCGGGGCATACACGCAGAGCCCAGCGAGGGCGGCCAGTCCGGCGGAGCCACTGAGGTCCAGGATCCAGATGCCGGACACGAGGGCCATGGCGCCGCCGCCGAAGCCGGACAGCATCGAGATCGCCACGAACAGACTCGCGTTACGCCGCATGAGCCCTCCCAGGTTGAGTCAGGTTGACTCATATCCTGATTCTTGAGCCAGGCTCAGACAATGCCGCGAGGAGACGTCAATCCCGCGTTGACAAGGCGGTCGACATCGTCGCCGCCAGCGTCCGCACCGACGGCGGCAGCCGATCGTCCGCATCGTCGAGGTCCGTACGCAGGTGCAGGACCAGGGCGTAGAGCGAGCCCGGGTCGGCGTCCAGGGCGGCGTCCACGGTGCTCCGCACGAGTGTCGCCCGACGGAAGCGGGAGTCCCACCGTCGGTCCGTCGCGATCCACCGCCCCAGTTCGGCCACCGCGGCCCGCAACGCGGCGATCTGCCGCGGGTAGACCCGGTCCAGGTCCTGCCGCCGCGCACGTCGCGCCGCCGCCAGACGCTGACGGCGTTGCTCGGCGGCCTGCCGCGTGCCGAGGCCCAGTGCCGCCGCGATCTGCGCCCAGGTCGCGCCGTCATGGCGGGCCCGGTCGATCAGCTCGGCCTCCCGCTCGTCCAGGTGCGCACGAGCGGCACGCACCTCGGCCAGGCCGGCCAACGGCGTCGTCATCGTGTCAACGATACATTGACAACTCGACGCCGCGAGTGCCCGGGCGGACCGCAGTGCCACGCGGGCCGGGTGTCCCTACCAATGCAGTGACGCTGTCGAGCTGCCCCACTTCTGGGGCAGGACTCGGTCCTGTCGGGCTGCGCCACCTCAAGGGCGGGACCCGACCGCCCCAGAAATGGGGCAGCTCGACAGGCAGCACACGGCATCTGCCTCCCGCCAGCGGACCGCCACCTGCCGGGCCGCCACCTGCCGGGCCGCCACCTGCCGGTCTGCCACCTGCTGGGCCGCCGGCTTCTTCCGGCGGGGTGCTGACCGGTCGGTCAGCTGGCGGCGAGGTGTTCGCGGACGCTGCGGGGGCGCATGTCGGTCCAGGTGCGCGTGACGAAGTCCAGGCACTCCTGGCGGCTCCCGGCGCAGCCCGCGTCCCGCCACCCGTCCGGCGCCTCCCGGTGCCGGGGCCACAGGGCGTACTGCTCCTCGTCGTTGACCACCACGCGGTGTTCGTCAGCCATCATGGGTTGCCTTCCTCGTGTCGGGCCAGGTGCAGCTCGCGGGCGAGACTCTCAGGCGAGAGCGCCCGGATCTCCGCGAGCAGGTCGGTGAGGTCCCCGTCCGGTACGGCGGGAGCCGGCCGGGCCAGGTCGGCGACGGTACGCGCCAACGCGGCGGGGGTGGGTGATTCGAAGATCGCGGCGGGCGGCAGGTCGACGCCGAACGCGTCGCGCAACCGCGCCACCACCCGGGTGCCGAGCAGCGAGTGGCCGCCCAGCTCGAAGAAGTCGTCGTCGGGGCCGATCTCGTCCACCCCGAGCAGGTCCACCCAGATCCGCCGCACCACCTCGTACGGCTCGTCGGCCGGCGCGACGGCAGTGTCCGGGGTGGTCGGTGGTGGGGCGGCGGTGACCGGCGCGCTCTCGTCGAGCGTGACCGGGCCGGGCCGGTACGCGTCGACCCAGTGCCGCTCGCGGGCGAACGGGTAGGTGGGCAGGGTACCCGCCGTCGTCCGCTGGGCCAGTCGACGGGCGCCCCGGCGAGCCAGAGCCGTCCGACGGCCAGCGCGACCGCGTCATCCTCCCCGGTCGGGGTGCGGTCGGCGGGCAGGCTGGTCAGCACCGTCGCACCGCGGGCCGCCCCGTGCTGACGGACGAGGGTGGCCAGGGTGCGGCCCGGGCCGGCCTCCAGCAGCGCGTACCGCTCGCCCAGCAGCAGGTCGGCGGTGGCGGTGAAGTTGACCGGGCGACGGAGCTGCCGCACCCAGTAGTCGGGGTCGGTGGCCTCGTCGTCGGTGAGCCAGCGTCCGGTCACGTTCGAGACGATCGGCACGGCGGGCGGGCTGAGCGGGACCTCGCGCAGGTGCGCGGCGAAGCCGGCCAGGGCGGGCTCCATCATGGCCGAGTGGAACGCGTGCGAGGTGCGTACCTCGCGGCAGGCCACCCCGCGCCCCCGCAGGTCGGCGGCGAACGCGGCGACGGCGGCCGTCGGGCCGGAGACGGTGACGAGGCGCGGCGCGTTGGCGGCGGCCACCTCCACGCCGTCGGGCAGCAGCGCCGTGACCTCGTCGACGCCGAGCGCCACCGACAGCATCGAGCCGGGGGCCTGCGCCTGCATGAGCCGGCCGCGTACGGCGACGGTGGCGAGCGCGTCGGGCAGCGTGAAAACGCCGGCCAGGCAGGCGGCCACGTACTCGCCGAGGCTGTGTCCCGCCAGCGCGACGGGACGTACGCCATGGTGCCGCAGCAGCTCGGCGAGGGCGTACTCGACGGCGAACAGCGCCGGCTGGGTGAGTCGGGTCTCGTCCAGCTCCGGTACGGCTGGGACCGGTTCGCCGGGTGGGCAGAGCAGCGTGCGCAGGTCCACGTCGAGGTGCGGGCGCAGCAGTTCGGCACAGCGGTCGAAGGCCGCCCGGTAGACCGGCTCCGCGTGGTACAGGGTGCGGCCCATCCCTGCGTACTGCGCGCCCTGGCCGGGAAAGAGCAGCGCCACACCGGCCGGCGTACCGGTGACGACGCCGGTGCGGACCACCGATGAGTCGCGGTCGGCGAGCCGGGCGGCGGCGGTGCGGACGTCCGGGGCGACGGCGACCAGGCGGTGGCCGAACGCCCGTCGCGTGTGGGCCAGGGTGTACGCGACGTCGGCCAGCGGCACGTCCGGGTTCGCCTCCAGGTGGGTGGCGAGCTGGGTACGGGCCTCATCGAGCCCGTCGGCGTCCCGGGCGGAGAGCACCAGCACGTACGCGGACCGCTCGTCGTCGGGGAGCTGGCGCGCCGGTTTGGCGGCCTGGAGGACGACGTGGGCGTTGGTGCCCCCGATGCCGAAGGAGCTGACCGCCGCGCGGGGCGGCCCGCCCAGGTCGGGCCAGGGCTGCGGCGCGGTGGGCACCCGGAACGGGCCGCCGGCCAGCTCGGGGTGCGGCTCGGTGCAGTACGGGCTGGGTGGCACCACCCGGTGGTGCAGCGCCAACGCGGCCTTGATCAGCCCGGTGACGCCGGCGGCGACGTCGAGGTGACCGACGATCGACTTGACCGAGCCGAGCGCACACCGACCGCCACCAGCGTCCCCACCCCCGGCCGCGCCCTGGAACGCCTCGGTCAGGGCGCGTAGCTCGATCTGGTCGCCCAGCTCGGTGCCGGTGCCGTGCGCCTCGACGTAGCCGATGGTGGCGGGGTCGACCTCGGCCACCTCCTGGGCGGCCCGGATCGCGGCCACCTGACCGTCCACCCCGGGCGCGGTGAACCCGACCTTCACCCGGCCGTCGTTGTTGATGGCGGAGCCCCGGATGACGGCGTACACCGTGTCGCCGTCGTCGCGGGCGTCCGCCAGCCGGCGCAGGACGACCACGGCGGCGCCGTCGCCTCCCACGGTTCCGGTGGCGCGTACGTCGAAGGGCCGGCAGTGCCCGTCGCGGGACATGATGCCGCCAACCTCGTGGCGATAGCCGGTGCCGGTGGGCAGCAGGATGTGCGCCGCGCCGGCGAGCGCGACGTCGCACTCGCGGGCGAGCAGCGCCTGCGCGGCGAGGTGTACGGCGACCAGCGACGACGAGCACGCCGTCTGCACGGCCACGGCGGGTCCCCGCAGATCCAGGTGGTACGCCACCCGGGTGGGCAGCGAGTCCTTGTCGTTGGCGAGCATCAGCTCGTACTCGGAGACCGAGTCGAGCCGTGGATTGCGGAACAGGTGGTGCAGGAGGTAGCCGCTGGCCGCCGCGGCGGCGTACACGCCGACCAGCCGGTCGGGGTCCCCGGCGAGGTGACCGGCGCGTTCCAGGGCGGTCCAGGCCGTTTGGAGGAAGAGCCGCTGTTGCGGGTCGAGCAGCCGTGCGTCGCGGGGCGAGTAGCCGAAGAAGCCGGCGTCGAAGCGGTCGATGTCCGGCAGCGCGCCGTGCGCCGGCACGTGGTCGGGGTGCCGCCGCTCCTGTTCGCTCAGCCCGTTGGCGGCCAACTCCGCGTCCGTGAAACGGGTGATGGCCTCCTGTCCGGCGAGGACCCGGCGCCACAGTTCGTCGACGTCGGCCGCCCCCGGAAAGCGGCCGGCCATCCCGACGATGGCGATCTCCAGTCCGGTCTCCTGGTCGCTCACGCTCGCCCCTCCCCCGCCGGCACCGGGCGGGCCCGGCGGGCCCGATCGGCCAGCGCCTGCTTGCGTTCGTCTCGTCGGCGGCCACCGGTCGGCGTCGCCGTGGGCGCGGACCCGCCGTCGAGGAAGCGGGCCAACTGCGCGACGGTCGGGTAGCGGAACAGCTCCACCGCGGGAACCGGTCGGCCCAGCCGGTCGGCGAGTCGGGTCTGCACCCGTGCCAGCAGCAGGGACGTGCCCCCGAGGTCGAAGAAGTTGTCGTCCGCACCGACGTCGTCCAGCCCGAGCACCGCTCGCCAGGTGTCGGCGATGGCCCGTTCGACGGCCCCGTCGGGCGCCACGTACGCGGCGCCGAGATCGGCGCGGGCCACGGCGGGTGCCGGCAGGCGGGACGCGTCGAGTTTGCCGCTGGACGTGAACGGCAGGTCGGGCACCACCACGAAGGCGCTCGGCACGAGGTAGCGGGGCAGCCGCCGGAGCAGGCTCTGGCGTAGCTCGTCCACCGCCAACCCGTCGCCCACGAGGTAGCCGACGAGTCGTCTCCCGCCGGGCGAGTCGGTCCGCACCACGGCGGCGGCCCGGCGTACGCCCGGGTGCTGCCGCAGGTGCGCCTCCACCTCACCCAGCTCGATCCGGAAACCGTTGATCTTGACTTGGTTGTCCGCCCGGCCGAGGAAGACGAGTTGTCCGTCGGCACGCCAGCGGACCAGGTCACCGGTGGCGTACATCCGTGCCCCCGGCGTCGGCGCGTACGGGTCGGGCACGAAGCGTCCGGCCGTGAGCGCGGCGTCGCCGTGGTAGCCACGGGCCACGCCGAGGCCGCCGAGATACAGCTCGCCGGGCACCCCGGGCGGCACCGGCCGCAGCTCGGTGTCGAGGACGTAGGCGCGCACCCCGGTCAGCGGCCGGCCGATCGGCAGCTCGCTGTCGGTGGGCGCGCAGTGGGCGGCCGTGGCGGTGACGGTGGCTTCGGTGGGGCCGTACCCGTTGATCAGGAGCCGGCCGCGCGACCAGGCGGCGGCGACGTCCGGCGCGCAGGGTTCCCCACCCACGGTGAGTACCCGCAGGTCGGGCAGTGCGGTGGGGTCCAACGCGTCGAGGACCACCGGTGGAAGGTCGGCGACCGTGACGCGGTGCCGGACGAGCGCGGCGGCCAGGTCGGGGCCGGGCGTGCGCTCGTCCGGGCCGAGCAGGCGCAGGGTCGCGCCGACGGTGAGCGTGGTGACCACGTCGGACAGCGCGACGTCGAACCCGATCGAGTGGAACTGCAGGACCTGGTCGCCGGCCCGGACGCCGACCAGCCGGGCCTGCGCCTCGGCGAGGTTGGCCAGCCCCCGGTGGGTGCCGATGACGCCCTTGGGCAGCCCGGTCGAGCCGGACGTGTAGATCAGGTAGGCGGCGGCGTCCGGGTGGACGGCCGCCAGCGGCGCGGCGGCGGCGTCCGGGGCTGCGTCGTCCGGGGCGGCGTCGTTCCCAGCAGCGGCGCCGAGGTGCAGCAGCGGCAGGTCGGTGGCGGGGAGCGCGAGCTGCGCGTCGGCGGTGGTGACCACCAGCGCGGCGGCCGAGTCGGCGAGCAGGTGCGCCAGCCGGGCCGCCGGTAGCTGCGGGTCCAGGGGCAGATAGACCCCACCCGATCGGAGTACGGCGAGGAAGGTGACCACCCAGTCGGGGCCGGCGGGCAGGCAGACGCCGACGGTCGTCTCGGCCCGCACACCCCGGGCGGTGAGGGCCCGGGCCAGCCGGTCGGCCCGGGCGTCCAGGTCCCGGTAGGTGACAGCCTGATCGCGGTACGCCACCGCCACGGCGTCCGGGTTCGTCCTCGCCTGGCGGGCGACCAGCTCGCCCAGGGTCGGCTGCTCGGGGGACGCGGGCGCGGTGGCGGCCCAGCGGTCCACCAGGTCCCGACCGGCGGCCGGGTCGAGCAGCGGCAGCCGGTCCACCGGTGTGTCCGGGGCGGCGAGCGCGGCCATGAGCAGGGTGTCGAGCTGGTCGGCGAGCGCGCGGGCGGTCGACTCGTCGAAGAGCCGGGTCCGGTACTCGATCCGCCCGTCGATGCGGCCCTCCTGCGCGACGACGGTCAGCGTCAGGTCGAACATGGACGTGCCGGTGTGCGTCTCGCCGCTGGCCAGCACGGTCACCCCGGGCAACGTCAGCCGCTGTTCCCAGCCGTCCTCGACGGCGAACATGACCTGAGCGAGGGGATGACGACCGGGATCGCGGACCGGGCGCAGTTCCTGCACCAGGGCGTCGAAGGGCACCGGATCGGTCAGCGCGGTCAGCGCCGAGTCGCGGAGCCGGTCCAGCAGCGCGGCGAACGTCAGCGCACCGTCGACCCGACTGCGCAGCACCAGGGTGTTGACGAAGAAACCCACGGCGGTTTCGCTGTCCAGTGTCTGCCGATTCGCCACCGGAGTGGCGATGAGCAGGTCCGGTTGCTGGCTGCGCCGGTGCAGCAGCGCCGCCCAGGCCGCCGCGAAGATCATGTACGGGGTCGCGCCAATGCGTCGCTGCGCCTCGGCGACCCGGTCGGCCAACGCGGGAGGCCAGGAGAATTCGATCTCGTGGCCGGCGTCCTCCAGTTCCACCGGACGGGGCCGGTCGGTGGGCAGGTCGAGGCCGGGCGGCGCGCCGGCCAGCGCGTCACGCCACCAGTCGAGCCGCCGGGCCAGCTCGGTCGGGCCGAGCAACCGGTCCTGGGCCAGCGCCGTCGGCACGTCCCGGGGAACCGTCGGCAACGCCACGGCACGGCCCTCCCGCAGAGCCGCGTACGCCGCCGACAACTCCTCGAAGAGCAGACCCATGCTCCAGCCGTCGCAGACCACGTGGTGCAGGCTGAGCAGCAGCGAGAAGTCATCCGGGCCGGTGCGGCACAGGGTGGCGCGCGCCAGTGGGCCCCGGGCCAGGTCGAACGGGCGTACCGCCTCGGCGGCGGCGTACCCGTCGATCCGCTCCGGCGCGACGTCCACCACCGTGAGCGGCAGACCGGTCGGAGGCAGGACCATCTGGTACGACTCGCCGTCCAGTGGCACGAACACCGTGCGCAGCGCCTCGTGCCGCGCCACGATCTCGTCGAGCGCGCCGCGCAACGCGGCCACGTCCAGGTCACCGCGCAGGTCCACCCGGTACGGCACGTGGTAGGCGGGGCTGTCCGGTCTGAGCTGGGCCAGCAGGAGCATCCACTCCTGGGCGGCGGTGAGCGGGTGGATGCCGTACCGGTCGCCGTCCGCGCGGATCGCCGCGAGGAACGTCCGCCGCCGCTCGGGTGGCAGGGCC
The DNA here is from genome assembly GCF_050942905.1 of Micromonospora sp. CA-246542. Classification (NCBI taxonomy): domain Bacteria; kingdom Bacillati; phylum Actinomycetota; class Actinomycetes; order Micromonosporales; family Micromonosporaceae; genus Micromonospora; species Micromonospora sp. CA-246542. The sequence continues at coordinate 4,221,610 of NZ_CP192040.1, forward strand.
TCCACACGCTGGCGCAACTGCGCGGGGGTGAGCGCGCCGATCATCGGGCGGCACCCTGTTCGAGCTGGTCGAGCAGGCCCGCGAGATCGGCGGGGGCGGCCCGTCCAGCACGACCGGCGCGACCGGTTCGGCGGACCCGGCGGGTGTGCCGCCGATCTCGTCAAGCGCGGCGGCCAGCCCGGCGACCGTCGGGTGGTCGAAGATCAGCCGCAACGGCACCTCCGCGCCGATCGCGGCGGCGAGCCGGGAGCGGACCCGGGTCGCCTTCAGGGACCGTCCACCCAGGTCGAAGAAGTCGTCGGCACGTCGGCGCACCGGCACGCCGAGGACGTCCTGCCAGATCTCGGTCACCGCCCGCTCGGTGGGCGTACGGGGAGCGTCGTCGTCGGCTGCCGCAGTGGCGTCGGGCGCGGGCAGCGCCGCGACGTCCACCTTGCCGTTGCGGTTGAGCGGTAGCCGGGGCAGCAGCACGAACACGGCCGGCACCAGGTGGTCGGGCAGTTGCTCGCGGGCCCGCTCCCGGATCGCCTCGACGCCCACTCCCTCGTCGGGCACGACGTACGCGACCAGCCGAGCGTCACCGGCGGCGTCGCGATCGGCGCGCACGATCGCGTCGCGGACCAGCCCGCCGCGGCGCAGCGCCTCGGTCACCTCCCCCGGCTCGACCCGGTACCCCCGGATCTTCACCTGGTGGTCGGACCGGCCGACGAACTCGATCAACCCGTCCGGGCGCTGCCGGACCACGTCCCCGGTGCGGTAGAGCCGGCCGCCGGCGCGGGGCCCGAACGGATCGGGCACGAACGCCTCGGCCGTCGCGTCGGGGCGGCCGAGGTAGCCCCGGGCGACGCCGTCCCCGCCGATGAACAGCTCGCCCAGCACGCCGGGCGGCACCGGTCGCAGGAGCCGGTCCAGCACGTACACCCGGGTGTTGGCGACCGGGCCGCCGATCGGCACGACCGGGTCCGCAGCGGTGAGCCGGGCGCAGTCGTACGTGGTGCTGTAGGTGGTCGCCTCGGTCGGGCCGTACCCGTTGACGAGCGTCGTGTCCGGGCACGCGGCCCGCAGCCGCTCCACGGCGGTCCGGTCGGCCTGTTCGCCACCGAAGGTCAGGTAGCGCAGCGCGGCCAGGGCGTCCGGCGCCTCGGTCGCCACCTGCCGGGCCACGGAGGTGGCCAGGAACATCATCGTCACGCCGGTGTCTCGCAGCCGGGCGCGGAGCCGTTCCGGCACGATCACGTCGTTGATGTCCAGGTCCGCGAGGCAGGCGCCGTTGAGCAGCGCGCCCCAGACCTCCAGCGTGGCCGCGTCGAACGACATCGTGGCGGCCTGCCCCATCACGTCGTCGGGGCGTACGTCGATGAAGGTGGTGTCGCGGACCAGCCGGACGATGTTGCGGTGGCTGACGCCGGTGCCCTTGGGGCGGCCGGTCGACCCCGACGTGTACATGACGTACGCGAGTTGGTCGGGGTGGACGGTGACCGCCGGGGGCTGGGCCGGGCCGTCGTCGGCCGGCAGCCGGTCCAGGACGAGCCGGGGCGTGCCGTCGTCGGGAAGCCGGTCGGCCAGCGCGGCGGCGTGCAGGATGACGCCCGGCGCGGCGTCCTGACACATCAGCGCGAGCCGCTCCGGCGGATAACCCGGGTCCAGCGGGAGGTACGCGGCGCCCACCTTGAGTGTCGCCAGGGCGGCGACCACCCAGGTCGTGGTGTCGGCGAGGCAGATCCCGACGATCGTCTCCGCGCCGATGCCGAGCCGGAGCAGACGCCCGGCCAGGTGGTTCGCGCGCCGGTCCACCTCGCGGTAGCCGAGCCTCTGGTGGTCGTCGCGCAGGGCGGGCGCGTCCGGGGTCCGCCGGGCCCACTCGGCGAACAGCGCGGGCACCGACGACTCGCGTGGATAGGCGGTGTCGGTGGCGTTCCAGTCAAGGACCACCCGCCGTTCCGTCGCCGGGTCGAGCAGCGGCAGGTCGGACAGCCGCGCCCCGGGGCGTTCCCGCGCCCGGTCGAGCAGGACGGCAAGAGCCGCCGCGATCGACGCGACGTGCGGGTGCCCGCCCACCGTGGCCGTCGCCCGTTCGTCGGCGTCGTCGATCAGCAGCCGCAACACACCACGATTACCGGGCGGCAGCTCATCGGAGCCGATCGATACCACCGGCCGATAGTCGAGAGGATTTTCGGGCAATTCCGTGTCATGCGCCCGGGCTTCCCGTAGCGCCGTTCGGACCAGGTCCCGCAGCTCGGTCCAGGTGGGATCCTCGGGCAGCCGAACCCGGACCGGCAGCCAGCGTCCAGCGTCGGTCGGGGTGGCCGGCGTCGCGGCGAGCAGATCCCGAGCACCGACCCAGCGGTGCAGCAGCGCGAACAGGCCGGCCAACACGCTGACCTGCGGATCGACCTCCTCGCGCAGGTCAACTCGGGCGTCGCCGGGCGGGTCTGCCGTCGGCGTGAAGGGCAGGTCCGGCGGGTCCGGGAGGGCGGCGAGCTGCTGCTCCCAGAAGCCGGAAAGGGCAGGAAGAATTGTCTGTTCGGTCATCGGATCTCAGCTCCGATCGGCGGGCGACACGCAATGACCGAGAGCATGGCCCGCGCCCGTGCCAGTTGCTTGTACGGACCGTTCGGGTGCCGTTGCGGCGACCTGAGGGAAACCTGAGCGCGGCTTTATGCCGATAGCGCATTGCAGTCAGTAAGTACACCGACTCTTTTGGTTATGGCGATGCCGCTCGATGAAGGCAATGATCGTGCCGGGGGGAAGCCACGCCGGGTGACGACTCGCAGGGCCCGGTTGTCTCTTCGCTCGCCTGATCCTCCACGAGAGCACACAGGAGCGGTGAATGTCCGGAGACCTTGTCAACCATGCCTGGCGCGCGTCGCCGCCGGCTCGCAGCGAAGGTGGAGGCGACGCGTCGACAGCAGAACGACGACCCACGAGCGGTGATCCGGGGCGGGCGCTGCGGCACCTCGCCGCCGCCGGTGACCGCAGGGCCGCGCACCTGTGGCTCGCCACCCAGACCGACCTGCTCGCCGCGAGCCCCGACGAGGCCGACGGCGCGGTCGCCCAGATCTGGCGCACGGCGCTGCGGCACCACCTCGCCGGGGAACCACACCTGGCGACGGCTCTCCTGGCGACCGCGCCGATCGGCGCGACCGGGCCGCACGCCGTGCAGACGTACTGCCACGCCGCGGTGCACCACCTGCTCGACGACAACATCGAGCGGGCCAGCGCCGACGTCGAGGAGGCGGCCCGCGCCGCCCACGCGTGCGCCGTACCGACCGCCCACCAGGCGTACGCCCGGGTGGTCGTGCTGCTCGCCGCCGCCACCGGCGACCCGACGGCGACCCTCGCGCGGGCAGAGGCGACCGACGGGCTGCGCCGTGCCGACGCCAACCTGTTCCGGCTGATGGTCCACCTGGACCTGGCCGGCCACCTGCTGCGGGCCGGCGAAGCCGCCGACGCGCTGCGGCAGGCCGAGGCGGCCGTACGACTGACCGAGGTGGCGGGCGACTCCGCCTACGAGCCGTACGCGCTGACCCTGGCCGCCGTGGCGAAGTGCCAGCTCGGACGGTTGGAGGAGGCGCTCGCCGACGGCGCCGCCGGGCTTCGCCTGCGGGAACTGGCGGGCGTCACCGCCGACGAGGTGTTCTCGCTGGCCGCCCTCGGCATGGTGCACCGCCGGCGGCGCGAGCCACGCCAGGCCCGGCAGGCGTTGGAGGGCGCCCTGAGCGCCATGGCCACGTCTTCCGCACGCCCCGCCTCGCCGGCCTGGGTGCTCGCCGAGCTGGCGCGGATCCGCGCCGCCGACGACCTGGCCGCCGCGCAGGACCTCGCCGAACGGGCGGTCACCGTGGCCCGGGAGCTCGAACGGCCGTACGCCCTGCTGGCGCGCGGCTGGGTGGCGCTGCTGCGCGGCGACACCGCCGCCGCCCACTTCGACGCCGCCGAGGCTCGCACCGGGGCCACCGTCGGGCGGCGACGCGCCACCCTCATCGAGGCGCTTCAGCTCACCGTGCTCGCGGCGGACGATCCGCGCGCGTCCGCCGGGCTGCTCGACGACGCGGCGGCGCTCTGCCGGGAGCTGGGCGATCCGGCCGAGGAGGCCACCGTCCGGCTGATCGCCGCACGCCTGCAGGGTCGGCAGGCCCGTCGCGGCGCCGAAGGCGCCGAGCAGAAACTGCGCCGATGCGGGGTACGCCTCGACCCGGGCGTCGCCGACGGGCTCAGCGCGATCACGCTGCGCGTACCGGCGGTGGTCATCCACACCCTCGGCGACTTCCGGGTGTTCCGGGCCGGCGCCGTCGTCCCGTACGGCGAGTGGCAGTCCAAGAAGGCCCGGGACCTGCTGAAGATCCTCGTCGCGCACCGGGGCCGCGCCGTACCCCGCGCCCGGCTGATGGAGCTGCTCTGGCCGGACGAGTCACCGTCGCGCACCGCGAATCGGCTGTCGGTGCTGCTGTCCACGCTGCGTCGGGTGCTCAGCACCGGGCGCCGCACCAGCGGTCGGGGGGCGGTGCTGGCCGACCGGGGTTCGGTGGCGATCGACCTCGACGTGATCGACGTGGACGTCGAGACGTTCCTCACCGCGGCCGAGGAGGCACAGGCCGCCCTGCGGGCCGGGCACCCCGACACGTCCCGCGCGCTGGTGCGCGCCGACGAGTTGTACGGCGGGGACTTCCTCTCCGACGACCCGTACGAGGACTGGGCCCAGCCGCTTCGGGAGGAGGCGCAGGCCGCTCACACCAGTGTGCTGCGCGCCCTGGCCCAGCACACCTCGGACACCGACCAGAAGGTCGTCTACCTGATGCGACTGGTGCACCGCGACCCGTACGACGAGGACGCCCACCTGGAGTTGGTGCAGGTGCTGCGCTCGGCCGGGCGGCACGGCGAGGCGCAACGCCGCTACCGCACGTACGTCGAGCGGATGCGGGAGCTGGGCATCGCCCCGGCGGGCGGCCCGACGGCCGGCGTCGACGCCGGGCAGCACGCGGATTCGGCGGCTGCGCCGGAGACGCGGGTCGCCCGGTGGCGGACTCCCGACGCGCAGCCCCCGTGGACGGCGGAGGTGGACGCGGGCCGTCCGGCCGGTGTTCCGGCGCAGCGGACGTCGAGGAGGCTCATCGAGCATCCAGCCTGACCGGCGCTCGTGGGTGACCGTGCGGGCTCACCGCTCCCGCAACGACTCCCGTACGTGTCTGCGGGCGTGGTGGATCCGCGACTTGACCGTCCCGACCGGGATGCCCAGCTGATCGGCGATCTGCGGATAGTCCAGCTCGCAGAGATCGCGGAGCACGAGCGCCGTCACGAGTTCCGGCCGGTGCGCCTCCAACCTGTCCAGCGCGTCGAGCAGGTCCAGGCGGGTTCCGGCGATGACGCTCGTCGTGCGCGGGTCGACGACCTCGGCGGGCAGCAGGTCGCTGGGGTGCTCGGCGGCGCGTCGCCGCAACGAGCGGTACGTCTGCCGGGCGGAGTTGGCGACCACCGTGTGCAGCCAGGTCGAGAACAACGACCTGCCTTCGAACCGCTCGATGTGCCTGGCGACCTGCAGGAGCGCGTCCTGGGCCGCCTCCTCGGCGTCCTGCCGGCACGGCAGGAACCGACCACACTGCTCGAGCACCCGCGGTCCGATCGCGGACAGCAGGTGGTCGAGCGCCGCCGCCTCCCCGGCCGCGGCCCGGCGGGCCAGTTCCTCGGTAGCCAAACCGTCCACTGTCGACGCCCCCCGGTCGTCCGCGTTGTCGCCGCATAATACGGCCGTGTCCATTCCGTCGCAGATCGGCAGGTACCGCGTCGCGCGCTCCGTCGGGGCCGGCGCGTTCGCCACCGTGTGGCTGGCGTACGACGACGAGCTACGGTCGCCGGTCGCCGTCAAGGTGCTCGCCGACAACTGGTCACAGCGGGCCGACATCCGGGCCCGGTTCCGCCAGGAGGCCCGGTTCATGCGCCAGGTCGACTCCGACCACCTGGTCCGGGTGCTGGACGTCGGCGAACTGCCTGACGGCCGGCCGTACCTGGTGATGACGTACGCCGACGGCGGTTCGCTCGCCGACCGGCTGGCCGGCGGTCCGCTCCCGGTCCGCGAGGCCCTGCGCATCTCCGTCGACGTCGCCCGCGCGGTGGCGGTCCTGCACGACAACGGGGTGCTGCACCGGGACCTCAAGCCCTCCAACGTCCTCTTCGACACCGCCCGGCCGGAGAGCCGCGTGCTGGTCGCCGACCTGGGGCTGGCGAAGACGCTCGCGCACGCCTCCGGCCTCACACTGGTCGCCGGAACGCCCGGCTACATGGCACCCGAACAGCTCGCGAACGGTGGACTGGACGAACGGGCCGACGTCTACTCGATCGGCGCCCTGACCCACCACATGCTGACCGGAGGCCCGCCTGGACAGTCCCCGGGGACCGCCCGCCGCGTACCCTCCGCCGTCGAGCGTGTCGTGCGCCGGGCCCTGCACCGCGATCGGGACCGCCGATGGCCGACCGCCGGCGCGTACGCCTCGGCTCTGGAGGAGGTGCTCGCCACGCCGCCGGTTCCGGCCCGCCCGGCGCTGCGGCGTGTCCTGCGGTCCGTGGCCGCCGTCGGCGTCGCGGCGGTGACGCTTGTGGTGGCGGGATCGACCCCGACTCCGCTCGCACCGCACGGCTGGACGCGGGTGAGCGACGTGACCGGGGCGCTGTCGATCGCCGTACCCGACGGCTGGGCCCGGCAGTTGCGCGACCGCGGCTGGAACCCGGCCGTGGTCGGTCTGACCGCCGGCCGGGCCCCGGGCCTGCTCGTCGGCCCGGATCTCGCCGCCTGGCCCGATGTGGGCAACGTGACGTCGGGGGTCTTCGCCGGGGCGAGCCCGTCCCTCGCCGGCCGGACGGGCCGGCCGGCCCTGCCGGACCACGGTGGGTGCACCCGCGCGGCCGACCGCCCCGTGACGGTCGGCGCCCTGAGCGGAAGCGTCGGACGATGGTCGGGATGCCGCGGCACCACGATGTCCTTCAGCGAGGTCACCCTGGTCGCGCCCGGGGGCGACTTCGGCGTCTACGTGCAGGTCAGACAGACCGGAGGGGGCGACCGCACCGACGAGGTCCTCGACACCCTGCGGGTGCACGGGCCGGCGGTCGTGCACGGCTAGGCCGTGTGTCGAAGTCCTCGGTCGAGCCGAGGCGGAGTCCAGACGGCGGTCCGGCAAGGGACTTCGGCACACGGCCTAAAACCGCTCCCAGTCGCCGGCGAAGTTGACCTTGCGCCAACGCCGGGTCTCGCTGCCACCATCGAGGCGACGGACCGTGGCCTCCACATGCTCGTCCACCACCCGGTACGAGGTGAACGTCATGACCTGCCCACCACTCGCACTGGGCGCGTCCCCCTGGATGACCGGCCGCGCGTTGAGCCCTCGGCCGTCCTCGGCGAGCTGAACCGGCACCAGCGCCTGCCGGCGCGCGGCATCGGGATTACCCAGTTCCACCAACACGAGCGCGTCCTCCGTCGACGGCGCGTTCGCCGGCTCCTCGACCACGAACTCGGCGTACACGGGACGGGCGCCGCCGGGCAGTATCTTGCACGGCACGTCGAAACCGTTCGTGCCGTCGCGGAATCGGACGCTGTCGTCCGACTCGCCGCAGAAGCTCAGGTTGCGGATGACGGCGTTGGACCAGTTGGTCCGCCGGATTCCGCTCGGCTGTGCGCCCGACCCCGAGGTGGGTGTGGCCGAGGCGGTCGACCCGGAGGTGCGGCTGGCGGACCCGCTCGGCCGGGGACTGCCGGTCGCGGCAGCGCTCGACGCCGAGGGCGGCGCCGCGCTGGCGCTCGGCGAGGCTGAGCCGGCGGGCGCCGCGTCGCCGTCGAGCCGTTCCGTCTCCGGCGTGCAGCCGGTGACAATGGTGAGGCTCAGTGCCATCGAGGTGAGCGTCCCGTAGCGCATGGGGGTCCCTTCTCCGTGATTTTCACCTGTCACGAAGTTGGATGCCCCGATCCGGGTAACGGTTCACGGATCGGGGCAGACCCGATCAGTGGCGGGGTTGGTAGCTCTTCGGCAGGCGCATGCCGCGCTCGGCCATGATCGCCCGCACCCGGTTGGGGTAGTTGCTGATGATCCCGTCGACACCCATGTCCATCAGCGCCGACACAGTCGCCGGGTCGTCGCAGGTCCACGGGATGACCTTCAGGCCGCGGGCGTGCGCCTCGGCGATCATGGTGGCGTCGGGATAGAAGCGGAAGTTCGGGTCGGCGATGGTGCCGTTCTGCGGGAAACCGTAGTTCGGCGACAGGGCGGTGACGCCGGGGATGGCGGCGGCCGCCTTGACGAAGTCACCGTCGTAGTCGTCGGCGTCGATCCCACCGAGCCAGGGGGACGCGCCGGGCTTGCCGACCTGGAGGAAGTCGTAGTTCGTCAGGGCCACCAGCGGCCACTTCGGCGCGAGCCGGTGCATCTCCTTCAGCGCGCCCCAGTCGAACGACTGGATGGTGACCTGCTTCTCGAGGCCGGAGGCGTGGATCTCCTCGAAGACGCGCCGGACGAACAGCTCGCGGGGCGCGGTCTGCTCGGGCGCTCCCGCCTCGACCTTCGTCTCGATGTTGAGGGTGACCTGCTTCGCCCGGTAGCTCTTGACGAGGTCGAGGACGTCCTTCAACTCGACCATCCGGAAGCCCTTGACCTGCTCCTGCTCGGGAAAACCCGGGAGCTGCTGGTAGCCGCAGTCCATGGTCTTGACCTGGGCGAGGGTGAGGTCCTTGAGGTACTTGCCGACGTACGGGTACATCGGGTCACCGGCCGTGACCGGCGCGGTGTCGGCGCACTTCTGCGCGCTGACCTGGCGGTCGTGGTTGACGACGACCTTCTGGTCCTTGGTGATCTGGGTGTCCATCTCCAGGGTGGTGACACCGAGGCGCAGGGCCTTGGCGAAGCCCTCAAGCGACTCCTCGGTGGTCATTCCGATGCCACCGCGGTGCGCTTGGAGGTCGAAGTGGGTCTTCTGCGGGAGCAGCGCGTTGGCACTGTCGGCGGTCGACGCGTGCGCGGCCACCGGAACGGCGAGCGCGGGCAGGACGACGAGGCCCGCCAGAATGTGACGCAGGGACATGGTGCGAGAACCTCAGCTCTTCAGGTGCAGATGCCCTGGCCACGCTAGGTGGGAGTCGGTCGGCCCCGATGACCTCGCCGCGAGCGGGACGTGAACGCTCGCCGAACCTCAGGAGCACCTGCCGTCCGCCGACGGTCACCCTGTCGATGCGGTGACCGTCGGCGGACGCCCCGGCTAACCGCCGAGGGTGACGTGCAGGACGCGCTCGTTGCTGTTGTTCGGGATGCTGTCCTTGTCGCCGGTGGTCGTGGTCGTGAGCCACAGCCCGCCGTCGGGCGCCGGCTCGACCGTGCGCAGCCGGCCGTACGTGCCGCTGAAGTACGTCTGCACGTTCGTCAGGCTGCTGCCGCTGATCACGGCCCGGTACATCCGCGCGCCGCGAGCGCAGGCGACGTAGAGGGCGTCGCGCACGATCGTGATGCCGGAGCAGGAGCCCTCGGCGGTCGGGTAGGTGCGCGCCGGCGCGAGGTAACCGGCGGTGCCGCAGGTGCCGCTGGTGCCCTCGCAGGCCGGCCAGCCGTAGTTCCCGCCCTTGGTGATCAGGTTCGTCTCGTCCATGATCGAGTTGCCGAACTCCTGCTCCCACAGACGGCCCTGCGAGTCGAACGCGAGCCCCTGCGGGTTGCGGTGCCCGTAGCTCCACACGTAGTTGCCGAACGGGTTGTCACTCGGGACGCTGCCGTCCGGGTTGAGTCGCAGGATCTTGCCCTCCAGAGCGGCACGATCCTGGGCGTACGCGCCGTTCTGCGCGTCGCCCGTGCTCGCGTAGAGCTTGCCGTCCGGGCCGAACCGCAACCGACCGCCGTTGTGGTACTTGTTACGCCGAATCCCGCTCAGCAGGACCTGTTCACCGGCCGTGGTGAGCCGACCGTTCTCCAACTTGATCCGCACGATCCGGTTGTCGGTCGGCGAGGTGTGCATGATGTAGAGCCACCGGTCGCTGGCGAAGCTCGACGAGATGGCCAGGCCCATCAGGCCACCCTCACCGTCGGTGCTCTGCACGTTCGGCACGGTGCCCACGGTGGTCTTCGCCCCCGTGGCGGGGTTGAGCTGGATGATGTCGTGCGCGTCGCGGCGGTTGTAGAGGACGCTCCCGTCCGGCAGCGTCACCAGCCCCCACGGGACGTCGGTGTCGGTGGCGACCTGGCGCACGGTGCACACCGGATTGGCGCAGGTGGCACCGGTGCTCACCGCGACGGAGGCGCTGCGCGAAGAGACGTTGTCCTGCCCGTCGCGGGCCGCCACCTGGTACTGGTAGGTGGTGCTCGCCGCCAGGCCGCTGTCGGTGAAGGTGGTCACCGGCGGTGCGCCCGTCACGGCGCCGATCTTCACGCCACCCCGGTAGATGTCGTACGCCCGGACCCCGACGTTGTCGCTGGACGCGGTCCAGCGCAGGGTGACGGTGGTGCCCGAGGCGCTGCCCGTGAGCTGCGTCGGCGTGCTCGGCGGCACGGTGTCGGCCTGGCACTGCGGCGGGGTGATCGTCACGGTGGAGCTGGCCTGCGACACGTTGCCGGCGGCATCCCGCGCGTTGACGTAGAGGCCCCAGGTCGCGCCGGGCACGACGGTGAGGTTGGCGGACAGGGTGCTTCCGCTCACCGACGTCATCAGCTGGCCGTCGTGGTAAATGTCGTAGTACGCCACCGCCACGTTGTCCGTCGAGGCGTTCCAGGCGAACGTCACCGAGTTGCAGGTCAGACCGCTGACCCGGGCGTTGCCGGGCGGCGTGGGTGATTGGCTGTCGGCGCTGCCGAACGACGACGTCCAGCGCTGGTTGGCCTGCCCGTTGCAGGTCCAGAGGCCCACCGTCGTGCTGTTGGCGGTGCCGCCACCCGTCACGTCCAGGCAGAGTCCCGACTGGACGCCGACGATGGTCCCGTTGGTGTTGATCTGCCAGCGCTGGTTCGCCCCACCGGTGCAGCCGTAGATCTGGACGGCGGCCGGCGCGCTGGTGTCCTGCCCGACGACGTCCAGGCACATCGTCGCGTCGTACACCCGCAACTCGCCGGCCGCGGTGAGGGTCCACGCCTGGTTGGCCTGTCCGCCGCAGTCATAGATGTTGATCCCGGTACCGGCGGTCCGACCGCCACCCACCACGTCCAGGCATCGGCCGGACGCCGCGCCGACGATCGTCGACGGACCGGCCGCCGACGCCGGCACGCCGAGCGTCACGGCCACCAGCACTGCCACGGCGATCGGCGGCAGGAGCCGTCGTGGTCTGAGCCGCGCGAAAACGCTCATCCGTCCTCCAAGATCGGGGCATCGACCGGCCCGACCCCACGCCGGGCGACCCAGCGCCCGACCAGACCGACGAGAAGACAACATCGACCATCCAAGATGGATTGCGGGCACATGTCAACGATCTCGTTCGATCAAGGACAAACCACGTCAACAAAGCCGGCTCTCCACGGATCGGCCTTGATGTGGCGTAATGGTGTAGCGACACAGCGTGGCGGGGACTGCGCGGCGGGCGCGACGTGGCGCGGCGGCCCAGCAACCGCCGCGCCACCAGCGCCTGTCGGCGCCGAGCCGGACCGCCCGGTCCGCCGCTCCGGGCGGCCCCGCAGCGCAGTCTCCACCCGACCGGGCGGGCCTCCCGGCGGATGGATTCCTGCGCGCACCGACGTCGTGCGACGCGATGGCGTCGGCCGGCCCGCCCCGCCATCGGCGGCCGGCGTTCGGGTCGTCGTGGACGACCCTGATCGACGCGCATCGAGGTCCGTCGGTGGCGAAAGTATTGGTACGGCAGAACTGCGATGTCAACGTTTCTCGGAAACTTTGCGAAAGGTCAGACGGCACAGGCGGGCCAACCATTAGTCGTCTTCGCTGGCCCTGACGCTGGCCAGGAGATTGAACTCGCAACCGGCGTCGAAGAACCTCGTCAGGCGATCTGATTGATGCCGATAGTTCCGATGAATTTCCGGATCACCGCGATCGACGCGCGACCCTCGGCGGCCGACGCGCCTGCGGTCGGCGCGTCGTCGCAGGTGGATCGCCACTGCTCCGCACCCGGATGACCGCGCTGCGACGACCTCGCAGCACTCTCGGAGGACTTCCGGAACTTATTGACGGCCTCAAATTTGCGCTGCGATACTCCGATCCACCGTGATCGATGCACCCGATATCCGTGAGGTCGCGTCGATCTCCCCACCCACCACCCACCACGTCCGGACCGTGCTCTCCTTCCACACCGGGACGGGACCGGGCCGGTAGAAGGGGCACAGATGAGCACTGTCTCCGCTGGCACGCTCGTACGGTCCAGGCCACTACGGGCGGCGCTGTCCATCCTCGTCACCGCGGCCGCGGCATGCGCCGTCGTCGTCGCGGCCACCGCCACCCCGTCGAACGCCGCCACCTGCAACGGCTACGTCGGTCTCACCTTCGACGACGGCCCGACCGACAGCACCAGCGCCCTGCTGAACGTGCTGCGGGCCAACGGCGTACGGGCCACCATGTTCAACGTCGGGCAGAACGTGCAGAACAACCGGTCGGCGGCGCAGGCGCAGGTGTCCGCCGGCATGTGGGTCGGTAACCACAGCTGGAACCACGCCCACATGACGTCGATGAGTCAGTCCCAGATGCAGTCCGACCTGTCCCAGACGAGTTCGGCCATCCAGTCGGCGACCGGCGTCCGACCCCAGTTGTTCCGGCCCCCGTACGGGGAGACCAACTCCACCCTCCAGTCGGTCGCCTCCTCGCTCGGGATGCGGCAGGTGATCTGGGACGTCGACTCCCAGGACTGGAACGGCGCCAGCGTCAGCCAGATCGTGTCGAACGCCAGTCGCCTCCAGGCCGGTCAGGTCATCCTCATGCACGACGGCATCCAGAACACCCGGGACGCCATCGGGCAGATCATGGCCAACCTGACCAGCCGTAACCTCTGCCCGGGCATGATCTCGCCGTCCACCGGCCGGGCGGTCGCGCCCGACGGGGCCACCCCGCCGCCGAGCGGCACCACGCCGCCCCCCGGCGCGACGACCCCACCGCCCAGCGGCGGATCCTGCACCGCCACCGCGTCGACCACCAACGTGTGGGGCGACCGGTACAACACCTCGGTCACGGTCAGCGGCAGCAGCACCTGGACCGTGGTCGTGGCCCTCACCTCGCCGCAGCGGGTCTCCAGCGTCTGGAACGGCAACGCCAGCTGGGACAGCAGCGGCACGGTGATGACCGTACGGTCCAACGGCAGCGGCAACACCTTCGGCTTCACCACGATGTTCAACGGCAACAGCAGCGCCCGGCCACAGATCCGCTCCTGTGGCGCCGGCTGACACCTCGGACGCGTCCCGCGTGGCGGCCACGGCAACGCCACGCGGGACACGTCCCCTGACCGCGGCCCACGCCGCCGCCACGACCCCGATCTGATCCGGAAGTGGCGGGAACCACACCGGCCGATGTCGCGACTACCAGACATGTCACTGACCGAGCTGTCCGGCACGCCGACGCCGGAGGAGTCCACCCCGGCGGAACTCCCGACCCAGCCGACCCGGCGCACCTCGCCGTTCGGCGCGCTGCTGGTCCGGCTGCACTTCTACGCCGGCATCCTCGTCGCGCCGTTCCTCGTGGTCGCCGCGCTGACCGGGCTGGCCTACACGGTCGCGCCGCAACTGGACGGTGCGCTCTACGGCGACCAGTTGACCGTGGCCGCGCGCGGTGACCGTCCACTCCCCCTCGCCGGCCAGATCGCCGCCGCCCGCGCCGCGCACCCCACGGGCGACATCGCCACCGTCCAGCCCGGGGACGGCGACCGGACCACCCGGGTGGCGTTCTCCCTGCCCGAACTCGGCGAGAAGGTGCACACCGTCTACGTCGACCCGTACACCGCCGAGGTCCGAGGTCAGCTCACCACCTGGTTCGGCTCCACGCCGGCCACCACCTGGCTGGACGACCTGCACCGCAACCTGCACCTCGGCGTGGTGGGCCGGCACTACTCGGAGCTGGCGGCGAGTTGGCTCTGGGTGCTGGCCCTCGGCGGCCTGCTCCTGTGGTGGCGGCGACGGCGGGCCTCCCGGTCCGCCGCCCGGCACCTGTTCGTGCCGAACCTGTCCACCGGCAGGGGTGTCCGCCGTACCCGGGGGTGGCACGCCACGACCGGCGTCTGGCTGGTCGTCGGTCTGCTGTTCCTCTCGGTGACCGGCCTGACCTGGTCCCGCTACGCCGGAGCCACCTTCGGCGCCGGCCTCGACGCCCTCGACGCGCGCTCCCCCGAGATCTCCACCAGCCTCTCGGCCGGCCCGGCCGAGAGCGGCGGCGGCCACCACCACGGGGACGCCCCGACGAAAGGGGTCGTCGACCCGGCGGCCTTCGACCGGGTCCTGGCGGCTGCTCGTACGGCCGACCTCTCCGGTCCGGTCGAGGTGACCCCGGCAGAGCCGGGCACCGCGTGGACCGTCACGCAGATCGACAACACCTGGCCGGTCGCGAAGGACCGGGTCGCCGTCGACCCCACCAGCGCGACGATCACCGCCCGCAGCGACTTCGCCGACTGGCCTCTCCTGGCGAAACTGAGCGGCCTCGGCACCCAGGCCCACATGGGTGTGCTCTTCGGCCCGGTCAACCAGATCCTGCTCGCCGCGCTCGCCCTCGGGCTGCTCTGCGTCGTCGTCTGGGGTTACCGCATGTGGTGGCAGCGCCGGCCGACCCGCGCCGACCGTCGCGCGCTCGTCGGCGTACCGCCGGCCCGTGGAGGCGTACGTCGGCTGCCCCGGTGGGCGGCGCTGCTCGGCGCGGCGGCGACCGTGGCGGTGGGTTGGGCCCTACCCCTGTTCGGCCTCAGCCTGCTCGCCTTCGGAGCCGTCGACGTCGTCGCGGGCATGGTGTCCCGGCGTCGGCGTCCCGGCACCATGCCCGTCTCCCCGGCGCCGGCCGGGAGCTGACCCGTCGGACCCGAGCGGCGCGGGCCGGCCGCGGCATCCGGAGGGCTTCAGCCCTCGGTGTCGTGGCCACCGTGCGGAAGGGCCGCCAGGCTGCCGCGCAACGCGGTCCGGAAGTCCGCGTACCGGTCGGGGCCGAGCGCGTCGGAGAGCTGCCGTTCGATTGCCGCCACGAAGTCGTCGGACGCCTCCATGAGCCGAAGTCCCCGCTCGGTCGGCACGATCAGTCTCGCCCGGCGGTCGGCCGGGTCTGGCGCACGCCGCACGTAGCCGAGCCGCTCCAGCTCGTCGAGGATCGCGCCCATCGTCTGCTTGTTCCGCCCGGCCAGTCGCGCCAGCTCGCCGGGGCGCGTCCCCTCCGGATCCAGGTAGGCCAGGACGGCGCCGTGGCGGGGTCGCACGTCGTCGAAACCGTCCTCGGCGGCGCGCGTGAAGATCTCCCGCTGGACACGCCCGGAGAGCTGCACGGCCAGGATGCCCAGGTCGGGATCCTGCTCCTTACGTGTGCTGCGCTTCATATTTTGGTCCAATCATTGGACGGTACAAGTTTTGGACTATAACGTCTCACCGGTGACCAGCGGGCCCGTCGGGGTCCGCGCGAATCCGGAGGACGACCATGACCATTCTGATCACCGGAGCGACCGGCACGGTCTCGCGGGAGGTGCTGCGCGAACTCGCCGGCAGCGAGCAGGTACGGGCGCTCGTGCGGGACCCGTCGCGAGCGCCCGCGCTCGACGGCGTCGAGTACGTCGTCGGCGACCTGGACCGCCCCGCGACGCTGACGCCGGCGTTCGAGGGCGTACGCACCCTGTGGCTGCTCACTCCGATGGGTCCGATCGCGCCCAGTCAGAGTATGAACGCGGTCTGGGCCGCGCGGCAGGCCGGCGTGCGGCACATCGTCCGGCTCTCCGCGATCGGCGCCGCGCACGACGCCCCCACCCGCAACGGCCGCCTGCACGCGCTGTCCGACGCCGAGGTACAGGCGTCCGGCATCCCCTGGACGATCCTGCGACCGAGTTACTTCATGCAGAACCTGCTCGGGTCGCTGGCCGGCGAGCAGCTCTACGGACTCTTCGGCGCGGCGCGGGTCGGCCTCGTGGACGCGCGGGATATCGCCGCCGTCGGAGCCGCGATCCTCGCCGCGCCACGGCCGCACGAGGGCATGATCTACACGCCCACCGGCCCGGAGAGCATCACGCTCGACCAGGCGGCGCAGGACATCGGCCGGACGATCGACCGCCCGGTGCGGTACGTCCCGCAGAGCCCCGAGCAGACGCGGGACGGGCTCCTCGCGGCCGGTCTGGACGAGTGGTCGGCGGAGGTCCTCGCCGAGTACCGGGTCGCCTACGGCAGCGGGTGGGGCGACTTCGCCAACGACCACGTGGCCCGGGTGACCGGCCGACCGCCACGAACCTTCGCCGAGTTCGCGCACGACCACCGCGAGCGGTTCGCGGCGGCCTGAGCCGTCGCACCCCCGCGCGGCGGGCAGCACGGCTCCGCGACGCGGACGCCCCGGCGGGGCGATGCGCTCTCCGGTGAGCGCGCCGGAGAGCGCATCGGTGTCGGCCAGCGCGTCGGTGTCGCGCGAAGCACATCATCGGTCCGGCGATTTGTCCGGTTCAGCCACTCGAACCGTCAATTTGGTGGAACGATGACTGTCGTGGGAACTGCCAATACCGCCATGCCTGCCATCTCGCCCCTCGCCGGTGAGCCGATCAAGCGCGCCGACGCCGAACGGCTCGCGGGGGTGCTGAAGGCGTTCGCCGATCCGGCCCGACTGCGCCTGCTCAGCCTGATCCAGGCCGCCCCGGACGGCGAGGCCTCGGTCACCGACCTCACCGCGCCGCTCAATCTCTCTCAGCCGACCGTGAGCCATCACCTGCGGATTCTCACCGAGGCCGGGCTCATCGAGCGGGAGAAGCGCGGGGTCTGGGCCTACTACCGCATCGTGCCCTCGGCGATCGCGGCGATAGCCGACCTGCTGACGCCGCCGCGCAAGAGGCCGACCAAGAAGACCCGCTGAGCGGTCGATTCGTCGGCGACGGTGACGCCGGTCGTCAGCGGACGCGGGCGACCGCGCCGTTGAACGACACGTCCTGCACGGACGGGCGCGGCCGCGGCGCGTCGTCGGCGTGCCAGCGCGCCACCGAGACGATGCCCGGCTCGACGAGTTCCAGCCCGTCCAACAGGGCCGCGAACTGCTCGGTGCTGCGCGCCTGAAAGCGCCCGTCGCGGTTGTTGGCGGCCAACCCGGCGGTGACCGCAGGTGGCAGATGTTCCCAGGTCACATGCGAGGCGACCACGTAGCTGCCGGACGGCAACGCGGCGACGAGCCGATCGAGGATGCCCCTGGGGTCCTCGTCGTCCCGGACGAAGTGCAGGATGGCCACCAGCATCAACGCGACGGGCTGGGTCAGGTCCAACGTCGCGCGTAGGTCGGGATGGGCGAGGATCTCGGCCGGCGCGCGCAGGTCGGCGTCGAGGTACGTCGTCCGCCCCTCGGGCGTGCTGGACAACAGCGCGCGGGCGTGGGCGAGGACGATCGGGTCGTTGTCGACGTAGACGACACGGGCCGACGGGTCGACGGCCTGCGCGACCTCGTGGGTGTTGTCGGCGGTCGGGATGCCGGTCCCGATGTCCAGGAACTGCCGGACACCGCGCTGGGCCAGGAAGCGCACCGCGCGTTGCAGGAACATCCGATTCTCGATCGCGGCGAGCCGGATGGTGGGCATCGCCGCCGCGAGGGCGTCACCGGACGCCCGGTCGGCAGCGAAGTTGTCCTTGCCGCCCAGCAGGTAGTTGTACCTGCGCGCCGGGTGCGCGACCGAGGTGTCGATCCGGTCGGTCGCTGCCGGGTGTCCGCCGTGCGACGTCATCCGGCCTCCCCCTCGCTGCGCGTCCTCCACAAGGTACACACGTCGACGGCGAGGCGGGTGCCCGCCGACGCCGCGCTCAGGAGGCGCAACCCTCGCCCGCCTCGGCCGTCTCGACGTCGCGTACCCCGGCGAGGATGTCGGCGGCGGTGTGCGCCCGGATGCCGGACTGCGCCTCCTCGGCGAACCGGGCGACGACCGCTCGGACGTGCCGCTCGGCGGGCGCGGCGAGGCCGTCGTAGATGGCCTCGAAGAGTTCCCGCGCCGGCCGCCGGAGCCATCCGGCCGGCAGGAGGTCCAGGGGCAGCCGCGGGTCGAGGGTCGGAAAGCGGCGGAAGGTGTCCATGACCTCGGTGCGCGTGCGCACGGCTGCCGCGCCGTCGACGCGCTCCGACCGCGCCTGCGGCGCCAGGGGCGTCCACCGCCGAAGGAACTCCTCGTAGTGCCGCCCGATCGCCTCGATGTCCCAGGCGTCGATCGGTGAGCGCTGGGCGATGGCGTCGAGGTCGGCCTGCCGTCCCCGGAACACCGTGACGGCGCCCCGGGTGAACCGGGCGATCTGGGCTCTGCCCGGTGCGCTCAGCTCGTACGGCGAGATCCACAGCCCGTCGTACAGGGGCGCGTACCCGAGCCAGCGGAGTTGGCCGCGCAGGGCCCGCCGCTGCGCGCCACGGTCCTGCGGCAGCGAGAAGGCGACGATGGTCCAACAGCCGTCCCACTCGACCACCTCGGTGGTCGCGGCCAGGATCCAACTCCCGCCGCTGGACAGGTTCGCGGCGGCGGCCCGGCTGAGCCGGTAGGAGCTGCGTCGACCCTCCCGGCTGCCCTCCAGCACGCCGCGCCGGGCCAACCGGCTGATCGCGGCACGCGCGCCGGCCGTGCTCACGCCGGACTCGGCGAGCAGCGCGACGAGGGCCGCGGACGGGACCCGCGCACGGGTCCGCAGCGTGTAGTCGGCCAGCAGGGTCACCGCGAGGTCCTGCGGGGAGCTGCCGGCCTGCCGCCGGGGCAGTCGCGGCGGCTCGTCCCCGTCGTCGGGATAGATCTCCTCGATCGGGAAGGGGTTTGCCACAGGCGCTCCCGGCTCGACTCAGGGACGGTGCACCGACTGTAGACGGACCGCCCGGGCGGCGGCGTCGGCACCAACGCCTTCTGATCGAGATGCATCGATTGACACTTCAGCGACCGCGAGGAACACTATCTGCTACGCGACGCCGTACGCAGCCGGGCACAGGGCGAGCACACGTAGTGGGCGAGGCGCGATCACCACGGGAGTCGGGCGCACCCGTGACCGCACAGCGCGCGACCCCACACCCACCCCGCACAGGTGATCGAAGGAGCCATCCCCGTGAAAATCCGAAGAAAACTGCTGCTCGGCCTGGTCACGTCACTGGTGGCGGCCGGCCTGGTGGCCCCCGCGCTCCAACCCGCGTACGCCGCCTCGCTCACCGAGGTGACCACGTTCGGCGACAACCCGGGCCGGATGCGCATGCACGTCTACGTGCCGGACACCCGCCCGACCAGGCCGGCGATCGTCGTGGCCATGCACGGCTGCGGCGGGTCCGGTCCCGGGTTCTACTCCGGCAGCGAGTTCGCCGCCCAGGCCGACCGGTACGGGTTCATCGTGATCTACCCGACGGCGACCCAGCAGGCCGGCTTCGGCAACTGCTTCGACACCTGGTCGGACGCCGCCAAGCGCCGTGGCGGCGGCAGCGACCCCGTGTCGATCATCTCGATGATCCGCTACGCGCAGCAGCAGTACGGCGGTGACCCCGACCGGGTGTACGCCACCGGCAGCTCGTCCGGCGGCATGATGACCAACCACATGCTGGCCCTCTACCCCGACGTCTTCAAGGCCGGCGCGGCGTTCATGGGTGTCCCCTACAACTGCTTCGCCAACGCGGCCGACTACCCGCCGGGCAGCAGCCAGTGCACCGGCGGGAACATGAACCGGACCCCGCAGCAGTGGGGTGACGCGGTGCGCGGGGCGTACCCCGGCTACACCGGTCCCCGTCCACGGGTGCAGTTGTGGCACGGCACCAGCGACACGCTCGTTCCGTTCTCGCTCTTGCAGGAGACGATCGAGCAGTGGACCAACGTGTTCGGGCTCAGCCAGACACCCACCTCCACCGACACGCCGCAGACCAACTGGAACCGCCGCCGGTACGCCGACGCGAGCGGAACCGTCCAGGTCGAGGCGTACAGCATCCAGGGTGCGGGGCACAGCCTGCCGGCCGGTGGCATGGCCGCTGCCGCCGTCGCTTTCTTCGGCCTGAACGCCCCGCCGAACCCGACGACCCCGCCGCCGAACCCCACGACGCCGCCGCCGAACCCGACCACGCCGCCGCCCAACCCCACGACGCCGCCGCCCAACCCGACGACCCCGCCGCCGAACCCGACGACGCCGCCGCCGAGTTCGGGCGCGTGCCGGGTGGGCGTCGCGATCAACGCCTGGAACAACGGGCTGACCGAGAACATCACCATCACCAACACCGGAACCAGCGCCGTCAACGGCTGGTCGCTCGTCTTCACCCTGCCCGGCGGTCAGAGCATCACCTCGGGCTGGAACGCGACCTACTCGCCCACGTCCGGCCAGGTGACAGCCCGCAACGCCGCCTACAACGCCAGCATCCCGCCGAACGGATCGGTGACCATCGGCTTCCAGGCCACGCACACCGGCAACACCGCCCGGCCAGGTGCGTTCACCCTCAACGGCGCGACCTGCGCGATCGCCTGACCGACAGCGAGCCGTTCCGACCAGTTCGAGCCGGCCCCGTCGCCCACGGCGACGGGGCCGGCCCGACTCAGTTGCCGGACGGCACCTGGTCGACGACCTCGTCGTAGCCGACCGCGCCGGGCGCCGCCGTCGGCGCGTAGATCACGCGGAGCACGCCGGTCGGGAACGTCTCGGTCGCGGTGACCCGCAGGTGGTACGGCGTGTCGCCGTCATCGAAGAGCCGACGACCCTTGCGGGCCGCCACCGGGTGTACCAGCAGACGCAGCTCGTCGACCAGCCCGGCGGCGAGGAGCTGCTGGACGACCGAGATCGACCCGGGGATGAGGATGCCCTTGATCCCGGGGTCGGCCTTGAGCGCGGCGACGGCCTCGGCGAGGTCGCCGGCGACGAGCTCCGAGTTGCGCCAGGAGAAGTCCAACGGCTGGCGGGAGACGACGACCTTACGGACGTCACCGAGCTGCTTGGCGAACCCGGCGTCCTCGCCACCCGCGGCCTCGCGGTCGGGCCAGGCCCCGGCGAAGCTGTCGTAGGTCACCCGGCCGATCAGCAGCACGTCGGACGTGTCGTAGTCCTCGGTGACCGCGCGGCCCATGTTCTCGTCGAAGTACGGGAAGTGCCAGTCCGGGTCGATCTCGGCCACGCCGTCGGCCGAGATGAACAGCGTGGAGATGACCTTCGCCATCGCGGTGCTCCTTCACGTGAGGTGCTGTCGGGCTCATAGACGGGCACAGCATCGCAAACTCGTACGACGGTTACCGCCCTCCGCGCCGAACGCGGACGAGCCCCGGCCAATCGGCCGGGGCTCGTCGGGTGATGCGGGATCAGGCGATGTCGAACCGGTCGAGCTCCATGACCTTCGTCCAGGCGGCCACGAAGTCACGCACGAACTTCTCGCGCGCGTCCTCGCTGGCGTAGACCTCGGCGAGAGCGCGCAGCTGGGAGTTGGAGCCGAAGATGAGGTCGACCGCGGTGGCGGTCCACTTCACCTCGTCCGTGGCCAGGTCGCGGATCTCGTACACGTGCTCGTCGGTCTCCGACGCCTTCCACCGGGTGCCCGGGGAGAGCAGGTTGGCGAAGAAGTCACCGGTGAGCACGCCCGGCCGGTCGGTGAGGACGCCGTGCGACGCGCCCCCGACGTTGTTCCCGAGGGCGCGCAGGCCGCCGACGAGGACGGTCATCTCCGGCGCGCTCAGGTTCAGCATGTAGGCACGGTCGATGAGCAGCACCTCCGGCTGGGTCTTCTCGCCGGCGCGCAGGTAGTTACGGAAACCGTCCGCGCGCGGCTCGAGGACCCGGAAGGAGTCGACGTCGGTCTGCTCCTGGGTGGCGTCGGTGCGGCCCGGCCGGAACGGCACGGTCACCTCGACGCCCCCGTCGCGCGCCGCCTTCTCGACGGCGGCCGAGCCGGCCAGCACGATCAGGTCGGCGAGCGAGATCTTCGCCCCACCGGCGGCGTTGAACTCCTGCTGGATGCCCTCCAGCGCGCCCAGCACCGTCGCGAGCTGCTCGGGCTGGTTGACCTCCCAGTTGCGCTGCGGCTCCAGCCGGATGCGCGCGCCGTTGGCGCCACCGCGCTTGTCGGTGTGGCGGAAGCTCGCGGCGGAGGCCCAGGCGGTGGAGACCAACTGCTCGACCGTGAGGCCCGAGTCGAGGACCTTCGCCTTGAGGGCGGCGATGTCGGCGTCGCCCACCAGCTCGTGGTCGACGGCCGGCACCGGGTCCTGCCACAGCTGCGGCTCGGCGACCCACGGTCCGAGGAAGCGCTCGATCGGACCCATGTCGCGGTGCAGCAGCTTGTACCAGGCCTTGGCGAAGGCCAGCGCGAACTGGTCGGGGTTCTCCAGGAAACGGCGCGAGATCTTCTCGTACGCCGGGTCGACGCGCAGCGACAGGTCGGTCGTGAGCATCGTCGGCTTGTACTTCTTCGACGGGTCGAACGGGTCCGGGATGATCTCCTCGGCGTCCTTCGCGACCCACTGCTTCGCGCCACCCGGGCTGGTGGTCAGCTCCCACTCGTAGCCGAACAGGATCTCGAAGAAGCGGTTGCTCCACTGCGTCGGCACGTCGGTCCAGGTCACCTCGAGACCGCTGGTGATCGTGTCACCGCCCTTGCCGCTGCCGTGGGTGCTCAGCCAGCCGAGGCCCTGGGCCTCGATCGGGGCGCCCTCGGGCTCCGGGCCCACGTGGTTGTCCGCGACACCGGCGCCGTGGGTCTTGCCGAAGGTGTGGCCACCGGCGATGAGGGCGACGGTCTCCTCGTCGTTCATCGCCATCCGGCCGAAGGTCTCCCGGATGAAGTGCGCCGCCGCGGCCGGGTCCGCGTTGCCGCGGGGGCCCTCCGGGTTGACGTAGATGAGGCCCATCTCGGTCGAACCGACGCCGGCCGCCATCTCCTTCTCGGAGGCGTACCGCTCGTCGCCCAGCCAGGTGTCCTCCGGACCCCAGAAGATCTCCTCGGGCTCCCACACGTCCTCGCGACCGAAGCCGAAGCCGAAGGTCTTGAACCCCATCGACTCCAGGGCCACGTTACCGGCGAGCACCAGCAGGTCGGCCCAGGAGATCTGCTGGCCGTACTTCTGCTTGACCGGCCACAGCAGGCGGCGGGCCTTGTCCAGGTTGGCGTTGTCCGGCCAGCTGTTGAGCGGGGCGAACCGCTGACCACCGTCACCGGCGCCGCCACGGCCGTCCTCGATGCGGTAGGTGCCCGCGGCGTGCCAGCTCATCCGGATCATCAGACCGCCGTAGTGACCGAAGTCGGCCGGCCACCAGTCCTGCGAGGTGGTGAGGACCTCGGTGATGTCCCGCTTGAGGGCCTCGACGTCGAGCTTGGCGAACTCCTTGGCGTAGCTGAAGTCCGGCCCGAGCGGGTTGCCCTTGGACGAGTGGGCGTGCAGCACCGAGAGGTCGAGCTGGTTGGGCCACCAGTCCCGGTTGGTGCGCGGGCGACCACCGGTCTTCGGGGTCGGCGAGTCGATCGCCGGGTTCTCGCTCTCGCTGCCCTGGGCGGTCACCGAGTCGTGCGCGACCGGGCAACCGGCCGCAGCCTTCTGGTCCACGCCCTGCGCGCTGGTGGGGACGTTGTCCTGGGTGTCGCTCATGTACTTCCTTCCGAACTGGCGGATCGCTGGGAGATGCGGTCGGCCGCGCAACCGGGGCAGGTGCCCCAGTAGACGACCTCCGCCTCGTCGACCACGAAGCCGTGGTCGTTCGGGGCGGTGAGACAGGGTGCGTGGCCGACGGCGCACTCGACGTCGGCGATGGCGCCGCAGGAGCGGCACACGACGTGGTGATGGTTGTCCCCCACCCGCGACTCGTAGCGGGCGGTCGCGCGGGCCGGCTGGATGCGCCGCACCAGACCCGCGTCGGTGAGCGCGCGCAGCACGTCGTACACCGCCTGGTGGGAGATGGTGGGGTGGTCCGCCCGGACCAGCGCGATCACCGTGTCGGTGTCGACGTGGGGGTGATCCCGCAGCACCGCGAGCACGGCCAGCCGGGGTCGCGTCACTCGCAACGAGACCCCTCTCAGCTGCGCTTCGAGGTCGGACATCACGCGCTGCACACTAGCTCACTTTTTTGGAACGGATCAAGTTTTCGGCCACCGGCGCGTCGGTGTGGCGCACCTTTCACCCCCGGTTCACCCGGCAGGATGTGCGCGGACGCCGCCACGGGCCCGATGCCGCCCCGCCTACGCTCCGGAAAGTCTCCGGAAGTTCCGAGCGATATTCGTCTGATGATGTTCGGGGAGCGACCCCGCCACCCCCTCGCTCCCGCTACCCCTGATCGAGTACTGACCTCGTCAGATGTCGCCATACCCGAGCAGGACGGCGGGGCCGTGACCGCCGTGCCGCTTCCGGAAAATGTTGACAAGTGGACGACCGGCTCAATACCGTCCCCATCGACGACACTCAATTGCCGTCACCACCCGCGCCGCGACTGCCGCCTCCGGTCGTCGTGCGGGACAACCGGTCTACCACCACCACGCGGTACGACTCCGTGGCCGACAGTCCGCCGGGTCGCACCGCACCGCTGGCTACGCGCCAGCCGTGACGAGGAGGAAACACCTACATGATCGACACCGACCACACTCCCACCGCAGCACCGCGGCGCGGCCGGATACGGCTGCTCCTCGGCGCCGCCTGTGCGGTCGTCCTGGCCGTCACAGGCACGGTCGCGGTCACGGCCACCAGCGCGTACGCCGAGGCCGACCGGACGCTCACCTCGAGCCTGACCGGCACGCACAACGGCTACTACTTCTCCTTCTGGAAGGACGGCGGCAACGCCAGCATGACGCTGCGCGAGAACGGCCGGTACTCCAGCAGTTGGGACCGGAGCACCAACAACTGGGTCGGCGGCAAGGGCTGGGCCACCGGCTCGCGGCGGACGGTCAGCTACTCGGCCAACTACAACCCGGGGAACAACAACACGTACCTCGCCCTGTACGGCTGGACGCGCAACCCGCTCATCGAGTACTACGTGGTGGAGAACTTCGGCAGCTACAACCCGAGCAACGGCGCCCAGCGGCTGGGCACGGTCACCACCGACGGCGGCACCTACGACATCCTGCGCAGCCAGCGGGTCAACGCCCCGTCGATCGACGGCAACCAGACGTTCTACCAGTACTGGAGCGTCCGTCAGAACAAGCGCTCGAGTGGCACCATCACCACCGCCAACCACTTCGACGCCTGGGCCCGCGCCGGCCTGAACCTCGGCACCAACCACGCGTACCAGATCATGGCGACCGAGGGCTACCAGAGCGCCGGCAGCTCCGACGTCACCGTGTCCGAGGGCAGCGGCGGCAACCCGACCTCGGGGCCGACCTCCGGGCCCACCACCGGCAACCCGGGTGGCGGCAACTGCAGCGCGACGCTGTCGGCCGGCCAGCAGTGGGGTGACCGGTTCAACCTGAACGTCGCGGTCAGCGGCACCAACAACTGGATCGTCAGCCTCAACCTCAACGGCGGTCAGTCCATCCAGAACAGTTGGAACGCGTCCGTCAGCGGCACCAGCGGGACGGTGACCGCCCGACCGAACGGCAACGGCAACAACTTCGGAATCACGATCATGGCCAACGGCAACTGGACCTGGCCGACGATCAGCTGTCGCACGAGCTGACCCGCACCACCGCACCACGTACCGGCCCCCGTCGCCACGCGACGGGGGCCGGGCGCCGCCCGGTGCTCACGAGTACACGAGGTGCAGCATCATCCCGGCGTCGGCGTGCCCCAGGTTGTGGCAGTGGTTGGCCCACATTCCCGGGTTGTCGGCCCGGAACGCCACCTCCCACACCTCACCGGGCCGGACGTCGAACGAGTCCAACCAGAGTGGGCTTCCGGTGGCCGGTCTCCGGTCGCGGGACAGCACGAGCACGTGATGGCCGTGCAGATGCCACGGGTGCACGGTCTGCGACCGGTTGACGATCGTGAACCGGACGACGTCGCCGGAGCGGACGACCTGTGGCGGGATGTCCGGATCGGCCGCGCCGTTGACGGTGTGGGCGTAGCGCGGAAGCAGTCCACGCAGGTCGAGACCGCGATCGAGGACGAGCGTGAACGTCCGGTCGAACCGGGACCAGGGCGTCGGGGCCGGCCGGCCGTAGGTGAGCGGGTCCAGTACGGGCCACCCGTCGGTCGCCGTCGACTGCGCGCCGGTCGAGTAGACCCGACGTCCGTCGACGTACAGCGCCACCGGTGTGGCCGGGGCACTGAACACCAGGTCGTAGCGACCTCCGGCCGGGATCAGCACGGCGGTGTCCCGCAGCGGCGTCGGCCCGCCCAGCTCGTAGCCGTCGATCGCGGCGACCCGGAAGTCGGTGCCGGCCAGCGCGTAACGGTGCGTGGTGCTGTCCGTGTTGATCAGACGCAGCCGGACCGGAACGCCGGCCTCGACCTGCTCCATTCGCGCGTCCGGCAGCGGACGACCCCCGAGGGTGTGCACCGGCACCGTCACGTCGAGGCCGCTCGTCGGCCCGGGACGCACCACGAGGACGCCGTAGAGGCCCATCCGCACACCGACGTCGGACACCGAGTGGGTGTGGTACCAGTACGTGCCGGCCTGGTCGGCCCGGAACCGGTAGACGAACTCCTGGCCCGGCAGCACCGCCGACTGCGTCACCCCGGGCACTCCGTCCTGACTGTTCGGCACGTCGTACCCGTGCCAGTGCAGGGTGACGCCCCGCCCGATGTCCCGGTTGCGCAGCGTCACCTGCACGACGTCGCCGACGGTGGCGGTCAACTCCGGCCCGGGTACCTGCCCGTCGAACGCCCACGCCGCGACGTCGTGGCCGCCGACGCGCACCGTGGCGGTACCGGCCGTCAGGGTGAACCGCCGGGTGGGTTCGTCGGAGATCCGGGCCTTCGGGTATCCATGCTCGTGCGGTGCGGCGGGCGCCGGGCCCGGGGTGACGGCCAATCCGGTGCCGGCCAGCAGCGCCGCCACCGCCACCGCGACCGCCGCCCGGGACGGGCGCGCGTCGAGCAGACGCCACGAGAGGGCCGTCGCCGCGACGACCCCGGCGACCGCGAGCAGCCCCACCGACGCCGACACCGGGTAGCCGTGCAGGACCGTGACGAGCAGGGCGGCGCTCAGGGCGTACCCCGCGAAGAGGAGCGGCAGCGCGACGGACCGGATGTCGCCCGCGGCCCGCAGCAGCCGCGGCCCGGCGACGGCGACCGCCGCGAGCGACAGCGGCGCGGCGACGACGACCTTCTCCGCGGCGAACCACCAGCCGACGCGCGCGAGCGCGAGCACGGTCGTCGCGCGGGCGAGCGTGGCGAGCAGCGCGACGGTGGCCAGCGCGAGCGCCAACGGCCGACGACGGGCGGCCGCCGCGGCCCCGCCACCCAGCCAGCCGGCGGCGGCCAGGACCGCGAGCAGGAGGTCCGCCGCGAGCAGCGAGGCGGTCGTCATGCCGGCTCCCCTGGGGTACGACGACAGGCGCGTCGCCCGTCGGCGTCCCGGCGGCCAGCCGGCGCGCGCCCCGCATGACGCCGACCACGACGTGCACCGCGACGATGCCGTTGACCGCGTGCAGCCCGCCGATGACCAGGCCGAACGGCGTGCTGACGCCGACGGCGTCGGTGCCGGCGTTGGCGAGCATGGCGAGCAACGCCTGTAGGACGACCAGGCCCAGCGGCAGAACCGCCAGCCCGACCAGCCGACCGGGCGCCCTGGCCAGCGCCGCGAACAGGACGGTGAGCAGGGTGAGGACGGGGATGACCGCCATGCCGTTGACGCTGTGCAGGGCGTACGCGCCGTCCCCGGCGGGCTTGGTGAACCCACCGACGGCGGCGAAGACGAACTGGAGGGCGAACGCGGTGAGCAGCACCCCGCTACTGATGACGAATGCCTTGCGCATGCTGGGCTCCTAGAGTTGCGCCGAGGTCAACGCCTGGGCGACGTGGTCGGTGGCGGTGATCGCGCCGTACGCGACGATCCGGACGAGGTCGGCGTCGGCGGGGTGCGACAGCCTCCACAGGGCGACGTCGCCCGGGCTGACCGCGCTGGGCGTGAACGCCGTCAGCAACGCGATCCGGGTTCCGACCCGGTCCCGGCCGGGCACGTCCCGGACCAGGTCGACGGCCCAGTCCGCGGGCCGGGTCGGGAACCGCCCGTCCTCCCAGCGCACGGTGGCCGTCACGGTCTGGCGGGCGACGTCACCCAGCAGCTCGCCGCCCCGGTTGGCGGCGTCCCGCAACGACGCGTACGCGACCCCGACCGGACTGTCCCCCGCCCAGGCCGGCGGCGGGGTCGTCCCGGTGGGCAGGAGCCCGAGGCTGCGTCCGGGCTCCTTCGGTTCCCGGGCGGATCTGGCGTACAGCCGGCCACCGACCGACCGCACCAGCGGGGCGCGTTGCAGGCCGCCGGGGAGCAGGTCGGGGTCGAGCAGCGCCGAGACCACCCGGTTGACGAAGTGGAACGCGAGCAGGGTGCCGGTGAGCTCGGGGCCGTACGGGCTGGTCCAGTCGCCGGTGCGGGGGCTGCGACTGGCCCGGGCCCAGCGGTCGAGTTCGGCGTGCCTCGGGTCGGCGGGTGTCCCGCCCCGGGCGACGACCTCGGCCAACCCGTGCTCGCCCAGGGCGTGCAGCAGCAGCACGTGGGCGTCGAGGCAGAACTGACAGCCGTTGGCCCGGGACACCACCGCCGCGACGAGTTCGCGGTCGACCCGGGACGTGTCGCCGGCGAGCAGGGCCTCGCGCATCAGCGACCAGGTCGCGGCCAGCACCTCGGGCACGGCCGAGAGCGCCTGGAAGGTGGGCAGCGGTCCGAGGAAGTCCTCGCGTAGCTGCTGGTAGACCTCCGCGGTGCGGCCGGTGGCCGCCCTCGTGGGTACGGGGGTGAAGAAGCGGTATGTCATGCGGTCGATGCTCGTGGCGACGGCGGCGGAAGACGTCGTGCCGGCGCAGACACTTCGCGCCGCCGGGATACCACGACCGTGGTACGCCTGATCTACCGCGCGCGCGGGATGCTCCACCAACGACGGCCGTTCTACAGTGCGACCATGCGCCGCGACCTGCCGTACGTCCTCAGCGGCCTCGCCCTCGGCGGTCTCCTGCTCGGCAACGCCGCGCTCGCACCGGACGCCGCGACGGTCGGGGCGCTCGACGTCGCTCTGGTCCTCGTCATGGCCGCGGCGCTCGGGGTGTGCCGGCGGCATCCGGTGCTCGCGCTGGGCGTGGTGACCGTCGCCATGCTGGCCCTGCACATCCGGGTGCACTCGGGGGTGTCGGCCGCCTTCCCCGTCCTCGGCGTGGTCTACGTGACCGCCTGGCGGGGGCGCCGGATCGCCGCCGTCGTGGCCAGCGTCGCCTTCCTCGGTGGCTTTCTGGCCCGCGACGTCTCGGTGGCCCCGGTCGACCGTCCCAACCAGTTGATCGCCGAGCGGACGGCTCTGCTGCTGGGATGGTTCGTGGCGGCGAACGTCGCCGGGCTGATCGGCCGGCAACGCCGCGCCTACCTGGAGCAGGTCGAGCAGCGGGCCGTCGAGGCCGAACGCACCCGCGAGGAGATGGCGTTGCGGCGGGCCGGCGAGGAGCGGCTACGCATCGCCCGCGACCTGCACGACTCCCTGACGCACAGCATCTCGGTGATCAAGGTGCAGGCCGGGATCGCCGTACACCTGGCCCGCAAGCAGGGCGACGAGCCCTCGGCCACGCTACTGGCGATCCAGGAGGCCAGCGCCGCCGCGATGCGCGAACTCCGCACCACCCTCGACGTCCTGCGCGCGCCCGACGACGACGGCGTCGGGTTGGCCCGCGTCGACGAACTCGCCGAACGGACCCGTGCGGTCGGCGTGCCGGTCCAGGTGACCGTCACCGGTCGGCCACGGCGTCTGCCGGACGAGGTCGACCAGGCCGGTTACCGGGTCGTCCAGGAGGCCCTGACCAACGTGGCCCGCCACGCCGGTGCCGCGACCGCACGCGTGCACGTCGAGTACGCGCCGGCCGGGCTGACCGTCGCGGTGAGCGACGACGGGCGGGCGTCGCCGGCCCGTCCCCCGACGCCGGGGGTGGGACTGCGCGGTATGCGTGAGCGGGTCACCGGACTGGGCGGCACCTTGCTGGCCACCGCGAACGACGACCACGGGTTCACGGTGCGGGCCACGTTCCCGCTGGACGAGCCGGCATGAACCGACGGTCGCACCGATGATCCGGGTCCTGCTCGCCGACGACCAGGCGCTGATGCGGGCCGGCTTCCGGGCCCTGCTGGCCGCCGAGGACGACCTGGAGGTCGTGGGCGAGGCCACCGACGGCGCGTCGGCCGTGCAGCTCGCCCGACGTCTCCGCCCGGACGTCGTGTTGATGGACGTGCAGATGCCCGGCCTCGACGGGATCGAGGCGACCCGGCGCATCGCCGCCGATCCCGACCTCGCCGCCACCCGCGTCCTCATCCTCACCAACTACGGGCTCGACTCGTACGTCTTCGCCGCCCTGCGCGCGGGCGCGAGCGGTTTCCTCCTCAAGGACGCCGACCCCGCCGACCTGTTGCAGGCCGTCGCCGTCGTGGCCGGTGGCGACGCGCTGCTCGCGCCGGCCGTGACCCGCACGCTGATCAGCGAGTTCGTGGCCGGGCCACCGCCGGCCGTGCCGACGGCCGGTCGGGACGTGCTGACCGCCCGGGAGCAGGAGATCGTCGAGCTGGTGGCGCGGGGGCTGACCAACGACGAGATCGCCCAGCGCATGGTGATCAGCCCGTTGACCGCCAAGACGCACGTCAACCGGGCCATGACGAAGCTGCACTGCCGGGACCGCGCCCAGTTGGTCGTGTGGGCGTACGAGTCGGGACTGATCACGCCGCGCCGCCGGTGACCGTGCCGTCACCGGCGGCGCGACGCGAGCTGAGTGTCAGGACCCGATCGCGATGGCGAAGACGTGCATCGTCGGCACGTTGGCCGCCGCCCGTGCGCTGATGTTGGGCAGCACGACCTGGGTCACCGCCTTGTTCTGTAGGGCGACGCCCACGTAGTAGATGCACGCGGCCGTGGCCTGTCGACCGTTGTTGGGCCGGTTCTGGTACGCGGACACGATGGCGGCGGTCGCGCCGGACACCGGGCCGCCGTACCAGTCGGGCGTGCTCAGGGTGAACGTCTGGCGGGTCCCGTCCGCGTACACCACCGTGCCGGTACCCGACACGGCCCCGTACGTGCCGGTCACGAGGAAGCCGAGCGTGCTGCCGGTGCCGCTGATGCCGAGGGTCTGGCCCGAGGCGATGGCGTTGTCGGCCGTGCCGGGACTGACGTTGGGCCAGCGGAAGTTCACCCCGTTGCGGCTCACCGTGCTGCCCGGGCTCGCGCCGGCCTGCGCCAGGGCCTGCGCCGACAGGGTGGCACCGTTGCCGTCGAAGTTGCCGACGTTGGTGTTGCTGTCGTTGGTGATGCCCGCGTTGGTGAAGCTCTGCTCCAACGTCGGTGTGGTGGCCCCCGTGCTCGTGACCCGGTAGGTGCGTCCCGCCTGCACGGTGACCTCGACCAGGTCGGACTCGACCCGGGTGACCTGGCGGGACGTACCGTCGGTGGTGTCGACGACGCTGACGGTGCCGGTCAGGAACCGTGACCGCAGGCGGACGGTGCCGGCGCGGTCGGGTCGCACCAGCACCTCGGTGGCGGCGCCGCTCGCCCAGGTGATGCTGACCGTGTGCCCACCCCGACCCCGTAGGCCGGTCACCCGGCCGCTGGGCCAGGCCGGCGGCAGCGCGGGCAGGATGTGCAGCTCACCGATGTGGCTCTGGAGCAGCATCTCGGCGATGCCGGCGGTGGCGCCGAAGTTGCCGTCGATCTGGAAGGGCGGGTGCAGGTCGAACATGTTCGGGGCGAGCCGGGCGGTGGTGGCGAGGTAGCGGATCAGATCGTGGGCCCGCTTGCCCTCCTCCATCCGCGCCCAGAAGTTGATTTTCCAGGCCAGCGACCAGCCGGTGCCGTCGTCGCCGCGCAGCGCCAGCGTACGGCGGGCGGCCTCGAACAACTGCGGGGTGCCACGCTTGGTGATCTGGTTGCTGGGCGCGAGCCCGTACAGGTGCGAGATGTGCCGGTGGTTGGGCTCGGTCTCCACCCAGTCGTAGAGCCACTCCATGATGTTGCCGCGCGAGCCGACCTTCATCGGGGGGAGGCGGTCCCGGGTGGCCCGTACCTGCGCCCGGAAGGTGCTGTCCACGTCGAGGATCTCACTGGCCCGGGCGACGCCGTCGAAGAGGTCCCGCAGGATCTGGTTGTCCATCGTCGGCCCGGCGCAGACGCTGGCGTTCGAGTGGTGGCTCAGCTCCGGCGAGTTGGACGGGTTGGTCACCAGGTAGCCGAGGGTCGGCTCGGTCACGAGGGTGTTGAGGAAGAACTGCGCGGCGCCCTTCATGGCCGGGTAGTTCGTCCGCAGGAACTCGATGTCGCCGTTGAACAGGTAGTGGTCCCAGATCAACGTGGACAGCCAGGCGCCGCCGGTCTGCCACATGCCCCAGAACGCGCCGTCGACGACGGCGGTGGCCCGCCACGCGTCGGTGTTGTGGTGGGTGACCCAGCCGCTCGCGGAGCCGTACTGCACCTGGGCGGTCCGCGCCCCGGCGACGGCGAGCTCCCGGACCATGTCGAAGACCGGGTTGTGGCACTCGGCCAGGTTGGTCGTGTTGGCCGGCCAGTAGTTCATCGGCAGGTTGGCGTTGATCGTGTACTTCGAGTCCCAGGAGGGGGTCAGCGAGTCGTTCCAGATGCCCTGGAGGTTCGCCGGCTGGGTGCCGGGCCGCGACGACGAGATCAGCAGGTACCGCCCGAACTGGAACAGCAGCGCGGAGAACTGCGGGTCGTTGACGCTGTTGTGCTGGGCGATGCGCACGTCGGTCGTCTGGTCGGCGGCGGAGGTGCGGCCCAGGTCGAGGGTCACCCGTTCGAACAGCGCCTGGTAGTCGGCGACGTGCCGGGTGCGCAACTGGTCGTAGCTGTAGGCGCGGGCCGCGCTGAGGCGCTGCCGGGCGATGCCGCCGTAGTCGCCACCGACGTTGCGGTAGTTGACGTAGCTGGAGCCGATCGAGATCAGCAGGACGACGCTGGTGGCGTTGGTGACCCGCAGGGTGCCGCCCGAGCTGGACACGCTGCCGCCGGTGACGGTGGCGTTGGCCAGGGCGAGGAAGCGGACCTGCCCGGTGACGCCCTCCTGGTTGCCGGACACACCGTCGAGGCCGATCGTCGTGCCGTCCGGGCTGGACACCGTCGTCCGCTGCGGGCTGTCGAAGGTGGCGGTGAAGCTGATCGAGGTGGCGCGGTCGGCGGTCAGCCGCATCGCGATGACCTGGTCCGGCGCGCTGGCGAAGACCTCACGCTGGTAGCGGATGCCGTTCAGGACGTACGAGGTCGTGGCCGTCGCGGTGGTGAGGTCGAGCGTGCGGTTGTGCTGGGACGCTCCGCTGGCCGACCCGAAGGCGAGTCGGAGGTTGCCGACGGTCTGGTACGCCAACTGCCCGCCGGGGTTGCCCATCATCGTCTGGTTGATGAGGTCCTGGGCCTGGGTCCACTGGTTCGCGTTGACCAGCCGCCGGATCTCCGGCAGGGCCGCCGCGCCCCGGGTGTTGCTGGGGTCGTGCGGGCCGCCGGCCCACACGGTGTCCTCGTTGAGCTGAAGTCGCTCGGTGTCGACGTTGCCGAACACCATGGCGCCGAGCCGGCCGTTGCCGATCGGCAGGGCCCGCAGCCAGTCCGTGCCGGCGCCCTCGTCGTACCAGAGGGCGAGGTCGTTGGCCGCCAGCACCTGCGGCGGCGCGACGGAGTCGGCGTTGGCGGTCGCCGTCCACGGCAGCGGCAGCAGGGCGCCACCCGCGCCGGCCGCACCGATCTTGAGGGCCTGCCGCCGGGTCAGGTCTGACATCGATCCTCCAAACGGTGACCGATGCGGCCACCCAAGCGCGACAACGACGACCCCCGATGGTGGGTCCGCGCGGTGACACCGGCCCCGCTGCGCAGGCCGTTTGGCAGACCCTCGGACGCGAAACGTCCGATGTGTTTCGGGAAGATTACTCCGGTGTCACGCAATAGGCAACGGTCGATCGCTTGCCGATCATCGCTGCCGCCCTGCGCACCGACCATGATCGACACCGGTGCAGTGATGTGGGGGCATCCCGCCGACCGGTCAGCCCCACATCAGCGATGTCGTGTCGATCGCCGGCGCTCGCGGCGCGGATCGGCGCGCATGACGACGGCGCGGGTCAGGCCACCCGCCGCGCATACATCGGATGATTGCAGCAGCCGCGCCCGCGCCGGCCCGGTGGACCGGGCCGGCGCGGCTGGGCGTCGCTCACTCGGGCAGCGTCGCCCCGGACTGCTCGGCCACCAGGTACCTCGCGTACCAGTCGGGCCAGTTGTCGTCCCGCTGGCCGGTGCGCTTCTCGTGCTCGTCGTGGGCCGCCGCCGCGCGCCGCAGCGCGTCCGCCAGGTCGGTCGCCGACCGGTACGACGTCAGATCGCCCTCACCGGCGTTCGGACTCATCGCGACCTCCTGGGTTTCTCGCCCCACCGTCGACGACCACGCTACGTCCTGCGCACCGGTGAGGTGCGGCCTTCGGGGCATCAGCCCGGCGCCGCCCTCGTCGCCCGGCGCAGCCCGAACAGGGCGACAAGCGCGAGCAGGATGACGGCGACGGAGTACTCGTCGGCGGTCCGCGGGAGGCCCCCGGCGTACACCACGAGGAAGCCGGCGATCACGGTGGGAAGGCCGAAACCGACGTAGCAGACCACGTAGAGCAGCGACAGCACGCTGGCGCGTTCGTGTGCCTCGACCAGCGGCATGATCGTCTTGAGGCTGCCCTGGAACCCTCCGCCGAAGCCGACGCCGCCGAGCGCGAGACCGACGAAGAACCCGGGTACGGACTCGGCCATGACCGCGACCACCGTGACGACCATGCCGAGGATGAGGGCGACGACCCCGGTCAGGATGACCGTCCGGGCGGCGGTGTCGCGCAACAGCAGGACGGCGACCGACCCGAAGAGCGCGAAGACGAAGAGCACCAGACCGGCGACCACGATCGACGTGTCCATGAGACTGCGTACGAGCGCCGGGCCGAGCGCGCCGAAGAAGCCGGCCAGCGCCCAGACCGCGAACAGCACGGGAGCGACGACCAGCACCGGCCCGCGCACCGGGCGCGGCAGCCTGATCTCCGGTCGCAGGCTGCGCCGCGCACCCGGCATCCGGGTGACGGTCTCCGGCATCAAGGCGACCCCGACGGCCTGGATCAGCAGGACCACGACGAGGACGACGTACACCAGGCGGGTCGGCGCGGGCAGGTAGCGGATGAACAGCGCCGAGAGGAGCGCCCCGCTGCCGGTGCCGAGGCCGGGCGCGATCGAGTTGGCGAGCGTCCCGCGAGCGCGGTCGATGTCCAGCAGGGCCGCGCCGACGGCGCCCGTCGCCGCGCCCGCCGCGAGCCCCTGCACGAGGCGGGCGACCAGCAGCGCGGGTACGCCGTTGGCGAGGATGAACACCAGCAGCGACAGGATCTGTACGGCGATCGCGGCGGCCAGGACCGGACGCCGGCCGACGTGGTCGGAGAGCTTGCCGAAGGTGAGCAGCGACGCCAGCACCGCGAGCGCGTAGACCGCGAACACCACGGTGGTCGTGACCGGCGAGAAGTGCCAGCGCTCCTGGTAGGTCCCGTAGAGCGGGGTCGGGGCCGCGGAGGCGGCCAGGAACGACACGAGGATCGACGCCAGCAGCACCAGGGAGACGTTCGGCGCGAGTCGCACCCGCCCCGCGATCGACATGTCGGTGCTCCTCGGGCTGCGCGGCGCTCGTCGGACTCGACGGCCGCAGGCGCGTACCCGATGTGCCGTCCTCCATGCGCCGACTACTCGTCGGCGCGCGGCCCCAGGTGCTCGCGCAGCGCCCGCGCGATGTCGCCGGCCGCGCGGAGCTGGTCCGGTGTGAGAGCGTCGACGAACAGCTCCCGGATGGTGCGCAGGTGCGGGTAGGTCGCCCGCTGGAACGCCTCGGCCCCGGCCGGGGTGAGGAGCACCTCCGCCCCGCGCGGGACGGTCGCACACTCCTCGCGACGGATCAGCCCGCGTCGTTCCATCCGACCCAGGTGGTGCGAGAGTCGACTCCGCTCCCACCCGATCTGTGCGGCCAGGGCGGAGGAGCGCATCCGCCGATCCTGTGCCTCGCTGAGGGCGAGCAGGACGGCGTAGTCACCCGGCGAGAGGGAAGAGTCGACCTGGAGACGCGACCCGACCCGGGAGGTGAGCGCCTCTGTCGTCTCGACGAAGTCCCGCCAGATCCGCAGCTCCTCCGCCGTCGGCAACTGCCGGCCCCCGCGCCGTTCGGGTGTGGTGTCGACCATCGAACCCTCCCGGGAATTGACGTGTCAATTCGCAGGTTAGCATCATTGACACGTCAACCGGGAAGGCCACTTCCCGCGTGTCGACGGCGAAGAACGCCGAGGAGGAGACATGTCCGCCGCACCCTTCGAACTGGGGCTCAACTCGTTCGGCGAGGTGGCCACGGACGGCGACCGGATCCTGAGTGACGCCGAGACCGTCCGGCTGCTGGTGGACGAGGCCCGGCTCGCCGAGTCGGTCGGGCTCGACGTGTTCAGCCTGGGCGAGCACTACCGGGAGGGGCACAACGACTCGGCCACCCCCGTCCTGCTCGCGGCCATGGCCACGGCGACCGACCGGATCAAGCTCGGCACCTCGGTCACCGTCCTGAGCACGAACGACCCGGTACGGCTCTACCACGAGTTCGCCACCCTGGACGCGGTCAGCGACGGCCGGGCCCAACTGGTCCTCGGACGGGCATCCGCGACGGAGTCGTTCCCCCTGTTCGGCTACGACCTGGCGGACTACGAGCGGTTGTTCGAGGAGAAGCTGGACCTCTTCCTCCAGCTCCAACGCGACGAAACGGTCACCTGGTCGGGAACCGTACGCACTCCCCTGGTCGCGCAACGGCTCCATCCGCGCATGCGCCCGGGTGGAATCCCCACCTGGATCGGCGTCGGAGGAAGCCCCAACTCGGTTATCCGCGCCGCCCGGCACGGGCTCCCGCTCCTGCTGGCGATCATCGGTGGACGCCCGCAGCGGTTCGCCGGCCACGTCGACCTCTACCATCGGGCGCTCGAACAGTTCGGGCAGGCCGCGCAACCCGTCGGGCAACACTCGCTCGGCCTCGTCGCGGACACCGACGAGGAGGCCGTCGAGACGTGGTGGCGGTACTGGCAGCCCACGGTGGCGCGGCTCGCCAAGGAGCGCGGCTTCTACAAGCCGGACCGCGCGCGCTACGAGGCCGAGATCGACCACGGCGCGCTGTTCGTGGGGTCACCGGAGACGGTGGCCCGCAAGATCGCAACCATGGCCCGCGACCTGCGGCTGAGTCGGTTCGACCTGAAGTACGACATCATGCACCTGCCTCGCGAGGCGCGGGCGCGCACCATCGAGCTGCTCGGCAGCGAGGTCGCGCCACGGGTCCGGGAGCTGTTGGCGAAGGAGCCCACCAATGTCTGATCTCGTGTTCGGCCTCGACACCTTCGGTGACGTACCGGAGGACGACTCCGGCAAGCCCGTCTCCCACGCCGCCGCCATCCGGCAGGTCGTCGACGAGGCGGTGCTGGCCGACGACCTCGGCGTCGACGTCATCGCCCTGGGCGAGCACCACCGACCCGAGTACTCGGTGTCGACGCCGGAGACGGTGCTGGCGGGCATCGCCACCCGTACCTCGCGGATCCGGCTCTCCTCCGGCGTCACCGTACTGAGCTCGGACGACCCGGTCCGCGTCTTCCAGCGTTTCGCCACGGTCGACGCGCTGTCGAACGGTCGGGCCGAGGTCATCCTCGGCCGGGGCTCGTTCACCGAGTCCTTCCCGCTGTTCGGCTACGACCTGGCCGACTACGACGTGCTGTTCGAGGAGCGGATCGAGCTGTTCGCGAAGCTGCTCGACGAACAGCCGGTCACCTGGAGCGGCACCACCCGCGCCCCGCTCACCGACGCCGACGTTTTTCCCAAGACGGAGTCGGGACGCCTCACCACCTGGGTGGGCGTCGGCGGCTCGCCGCAGTCGGTGGTGCGGACCGCCCGGTACGGCCTGCCGCTCATGCTCGCCATCATCGGCGGCGCTCCGGAGCGCTTCGCACCCTACATCGACCTCTACCGCCGGGCCGCCGACCAGCTCGGCACCACCGCGCACCCGGTCGGGATGCACTCGCCCGGCTTCGTCGCCGACACCGACGAGGAGGCGAAGGAGCTGTTCTGGCCGTACTACCGGGTCATGCGCGACCGGATCGGCGCGCTGCGCGGCTGGCCACCGATCCGCCGCCAGGAGTTCGACTCGGAGGTGGAGCACGGCTCGCTCTACATCGGCTCGCCGGAGACGGTCGCCCGCCGGATGGCCGCCGCCATCAAGGGTCTCGGTGTCGGCCGTTTCGACCTCATCTACACCGCCGGGGCGCAACCCGTGAGCGCCCGGATGCGCGCCGTGGAGCTGTACGGCTCGCGGGTGATCCCCATGGTCCGCGACATCCTGGCCGGCTGACCACCGGCCGATCATCGGAGAGGAAGACATGAACGACAGCGGTACCGACCGACCACGGACCCTCGCCATCCTCGGCGCCGGCAAGGTGGGCACGGTCCTCGCCCGGCTCGCGCTCGCCGCCGGCTACCGGGTGCTCGTCGCCGGCTCCGGCGATCCGGCGAAGATCGCCCTGACCGTCGAGGTGCTGACGCCCGGAGCGGTGGCGACCACCGCCGTCGACGCCGTGGCGGACGCCGACATCGTCGTCCTCGCCCTGCCGCTGGGCAAGTACCGCGCGCTGCCCGCCGAGGCGCTGCGGGGCAAGCTCGTCGTCGACGCGATGAACTACTGGTGGGAGGTCGACGGCATCCGCGACGACCTGACCGATCCGCGCACCTCGTCCAGTGAGATCGTCCAGGCGTTCCTGGCCGGGTCGCGGGTCGTCAAGGCGTTCAACCACATGGGCTACCACGATCTCGAGGACGGCGCCCGTCCGGCGGGCACGGCCGGCCGCAAGGCCATCGCGATCGCCGGCGACGACGAGGCCGACCTCGCTCCGGTGGCCTCGCTGGTGGACGCCCTCGGCTTCGATCCGGTCGTCGCCGGCCCGCTCGCCGAGGGC
The DNA here is from genome assembly GCF_050942905.1 of Micromonospora sp. CA-246542. Taxonomy (NCBI): domain Bacteria; kingdom Bacillati; phylum Actinomycetota; class Actinomycetes; order Micromonosporales; family Micromonosporaceae; genus Micromonospora; species Micromonospora sp. CA-246542. The sequence continues at coordinate 4,260,741 of NZ_CP192040.1, forward strand.
GTACGCCTCGAACCGGGCAGCGAGTTGTTCGGCGCCAACGTCAGCGCCGACGAGGTGCGGGCCATGCTCCGGCGCTTCCCCGAATCGGAGCGCGGCCAGGCCGTCGCCGCCGCCCGGTCGGCCTGACCGCCCCTTCTCAGTGCTCGTCGTCGAACGCCGTCCGAGGATCGAGCTGCCGGCCCCGCTCCTGCGCGGCGGCGTAGGCGGCGGGGCCGAGCGCCCCGACCGCGGCGTCGCGCACGGCGGCGAGGTCGGCCGCGTCGTCCGGGTCCGGCACCTGGCCGATCGCCGCGAACGCCGCGTCCGCGAGGCCGACCATGAGCGCCGCCCGCGAATGGTCACCCTCGGCGGACGCGAGTGCCGCACCCGCCACGCAGACGTACGGCACGAAGTCGTCCCAGCCGTGCTGGAACACCCGGGTACGGCTGAGGGCGAACAGCCTCCGCGCCTCGGCGAGGTTACCGAGACCCAGCTCGCAGGAGGCCAGGTTGTGCGTCTCGGAATTCACCGTCTCCGGTCGGCCCAGCGACTCGTTCAGCGCGATGCTCTCGCGATACAGGTCCCGCGCCCGGTCCAGGTCGCCGGACATCCGCGCCACCGCCGCCAGCACGTGCCTCGGCCGCTCCTGGAGCGCGCGGTCACCCGAGCGCACCGCGACGTCGAGGGCCTCGCGCGCCCGCGTCTCCCCGAGCGCCAGGTCGCCGCCGCGAATCGCCACCCGGGCCAGGCTGTAGCGGGCCTCCACCTCACCCGCCGCGTCGCCGACGGCCCGAGCACGCTCAATCTCCGCCGTACTCATCCGTACCACCGCGTCGCTCTCCCCCCGCCGGAAGGCCGAGCGGACGTCGTCACTGAAGCTCACGGTTACTCTCCCCCTCGTGCGTCGCGGCTCTCCGGGCCTGAGGGCTGCTCAGGCATGGAAGGCGATCCAGTTCTCCTGGAAACGGAAGCCCATCGACTCGTACAGCGGCCGGCCGAGCGCGCTGGACTGCAGGTACGCCGCGTCCGCGCCGGCCGCGATCCCGTCGCGTACCACCTTCTCGGTGATCGCGCGGCCCAGGCCGCGACCACGCGCGTCCGGGACGACGGCGATGTTGAACACGCCGACCACACCGTGGGTGCGCATCCCGAGACCGGTGCCGAGAGCCTGGCCGGCCTCCTCGTACAGGTAGCCGTCGATCCGCTCGGCGTCGAGCACCGCGCCCCCCATCAGCGACCCGAACAGACCGTCCGGCGCCTCGAAGCCCCTGGTCAGCACGTCCGTGTACCGATCGCTGTCCGCCGCGCCGACGCGCAGTACGCGCTCGCGCTGCGCCTCGTCCGCCCGGAAGACCAGCTCGTCCACCGTGCACGCCAGCAGGGGCAGCTCGCTGCGCGCGGCGAGCCCGTGCCGGGCGGCGAGATCGGCCACCGCGCCGTCGACCTCGCTCCGGACCATGATCGACCAGGCCTCGACCTGCCCGGACACCTCCGTGGCCAGTTCGTGCAGGGCTTCGAGATCCGGCTCCCGCGACAGGTCGTACGCCACGTTGAGCGTCGCCGCTCCCGCGTGGGTCACCGCCGCACGGGCGGTGCCCCGCCGCGCGTAGTAGCCCTTCGGTGTCGCTCCGCACAGATCTTCGATGGCGTCGTCGTACGCCGCCGCCATCCGATCGCCGATGATGTTCATGCCGTTGTCCCCCCTGACGCTCCCCCGAGCGTGCGCAAACATAGCCGCAACGCCGCGACCTGCGCGAACCGAGGTGCGCTGGGGTCAGCGTCGGCGGGTGTCGCGCCCCGGCCACCACCGCCCGGAGCGGAGCCCCTGACTGGTGGCGCCGTGGAAAATGATCATCACGACCACGCCGATCAGGCCGAGGAACGGGTTCACCAGCCAGCCGAGCAGACCGGTCAGGCCGTAGAGGACCAGGCCGACGATCGGGCGGAGCTCCTGCACCCGTACCTGGTCCTGGCCGACGGTGTCGGCCCGCAGCGCCGGGTGGCGGCGGACGTAGGAGAAAAGCACCCACCAGGGCGCCGACATCAGCGAGGCGGCGAACGCGTACAGGACGACGGCCACCCGCAGGTCGTCGGCGTTGCCGTCGGCCAACGCCGACGCCAGGACCGCGGTGGGAAAGGGAATGATCACCACGCCGAAGAGAATGCCGAGGTTGATCGCGCTGAACGCCGGGGTGGTGCCCCGCACCAACTGGAGCACGGCGTGATGGTTCAGCCAGAGAACCCCGACGTAGATGAACGACACGACGAAGGCCAGGTACGACGGCCCCTCACCGAGAAGCCCCTCGGCCAGCTCGCCCTCGTGGAAGTCCGGCACCCGCAGGTCGAGCACCAGCAGGGTGATGACGATGGCGAACACGCCGTCGCTGAACGCCGCCAAGCGCCCCGCGTCGGTCACCGCGGGATCGCCGTCGCCTGCCTGGATTCCCCGTTGACCTGCGGACATGGCCGCATGCTAACAGTGACGCCGCGACAACCGAACGTGATTGCGGATCGGGGCACCGGCCCGCGCCGGTCATCGCTCTTCAGCACGGCCACGGGCCGTTGCCGGGCCCGCCATGGCGACGGGTTGAAGAGCGGCATTCCTCAGGGTCATATTCATACCTCTGCGGAATGCCGCTCCTCACCGCGTGCCCGACGCGCCCGCCACCGGATGGTCAGCTGGCGTACGTCTCGAACTCGCCGACCCGGGGCGTACCGCTGGAGCTGTTGATCTTAAAAGTGATCTTGCTCAGCGTCGTCGCGGCGAACGTGATCGCACCGGCACCCGCACCGGAGGCCAGGACGGCGCCGGTGTCGTGGTTGACGAGCTGCCAGGATCCGATGGAGCCCTGGGCGCCGGAGGGCTCCCGGATGATCACGCGGGACACCCGTGTGGCGGATCCCCACTTGATCGAGATCGAACCGGTCGAGCCGGCCGGCGACCAGTAGGTGGCGATGTCGCCGTCGCGCACGTTGCCGTAACTGGTCCCGCTGGCCTTGCTGGAACCGTCCGCGCCGGCGCCCAGGCTGAGATTCGTCCCGCTGGGTGGCGTCGTGGTCGGCGGCGGCGTGGTGGGCGCTGGCGTGGTGGGCGCCGGCGTCTGCGGCGAGCAGCTTCCGTCGGACACCCGCAGGCCCGTGTTGGCGCCCGCCGTCTGGCCGACGACGTTCGGCACGCAGCTCGCGCCGTCCAGCCGGTAGGCGTACGGAATGCTGACGGTGGTGGTGGACGTCGGATCGGGGCCGGCGGGGTAGTTGTCGCTGCCCGGGGTGGACCAGGTGACGTTGTCGAAGATGTTGCCGCTGACCTGCCAGTAGCCGCGCTCGTCGGTGTAGAAGGTGCCCAGGACGTCCTTCGAGTCGCGGAAGTGGTTGTTCTCGACCTTGGCGCGGGCACCGGCCCGGGAGTTGATACCGGACTCGTTCAGGCTCACGTAGCTGTTGTTGTAGATGTGGGCGACGCCGCCGCGCAGCAACGGCGTACGGGAATCGATGTTCTGGTACAGGTTGTGGTGGAACGTGACGAAGCCGTTCGACAGGTCGCTCTCACTGGAACCGATGAGACCGCCGCGCCCCGAGTTGCGCAGGATGCTGTACGACAGGGTCACGTACTGGGTGTCGTTCTTCATGTCGAAGAGGCCGTCGTACCCCTCCGACTCCCCGCCGGACGCCTCCAGCGTGACGTGGTCGACCCAGACGTTGCGGACGGCGCTCTCCATGCCGATGGCATCCCCGCCGTTGGAGGTCGGCGAACCCGACTTCTTGACGTTCCGGACCGTGACGTTCTGGATGATGATGTTGCGGGAGTCGCGGATGTGGATGCCCACCTGGTCGAAGACAGCTCCACTGCCGACCCCGATGATGGTGACGTTGCTGATCTGCTTCAGCTCGATCACGCCGTCCGCCGTGCTGCAGCTCGATCCCGACACCTTGCTGGTGTTGCCGTGGTTGATCGTCCCGGTGACCTCGATGGTGAGTGGGGTGCTGCTGCTGGCCCGTCCGCACAGGGCCGCGTGGATCGCGGTGCCCGTACTGGCGCGCACCGTCTGTCCTCCCGCGCCACCGGTGGTCCCGCCGTTCTGGGTGGCGTAACCGGTGGCAGTGCCCACCGCCACCGCCGGCCGGGGACCCAGGAGAGTCACGCCGGCCGCGACCCCGACGGCCACCGTCACGAGTGCCGCCGGAAGACGGCGTACGAGTGTTCGTCTCATCTCGCCTCACTTTCGAAGAATCGAGTGACGCGTCGATGTCGGAGGGCGTCAGACGACGGCCGTCACCCGACCCGGAATAGGCGACAATCAATTACGCATCGATCGTCGGCAATACCGCCACCCTGACGTCCGAGGCGGAGCCGCTGGCCAAGCGGCACGCGACCGGCAGCACCCCGAGGCACACCCAATCGATCCGGGGACGAAACATCGACGTGACACGATCGTAGGAAAGCGTTTTCCGTGAAGCAACACCTACCGCTTGCAGGTTTGTTGCAGCACACCCCCCAGGCTCCGGTGATCATGAAGTTACCGCCATGACACGCCGACAACCACGACAACAACTTCATGATCACCGGGGTGAAGGCGGGGAGGGAGAGGGCCGGGGGCGGGTGGTGTGGCGTTGACACGGGGGCATCGAACGAAATAAATTCCTGGTTACGAGAAACTGTTTCGCGCGCTTGCTGTGCGGCACTCACCCGTGAGCCGCGAATGAGCAGAGCGGCCGCCCCACGAGCCGGTCGACAAAGGAGGGTGCCGCAGCCCCGCCGGACCCGCCCGTCGCATCGTCACTCGTCGCGCCCCGCAGCACCGCCGGCGCGCGGGCCGATCCGGCGTCGACTCCCCGGCCGCCGCACCGGCGTTCCCCCGGTGACCCCCTCCGCGAATCGTCGCGGCGTCGGGCTCGGCGACCGGCAGGTCGAGGGTGACCGGCCCGGCTGATCTGGACAGCAGATCCGACAGCCCCGCCTCGCGTGCTTGGGAGCGCTCCCGGGGACGCCTGACGTACCGCCCGACGTTCTCCGGACCGACCAGCCCGGACGCGTCGGCCGCCACCACCCACCTCGGGAGAAGTCTGATGAGAAAACGAAGGGTCACCAACGCCGCCCTGGTGTCGGCGGGCGCTGTCCTGCTGGCGTCGACGGCGGTCGCACTGGCCGCGCCCGCCGGCGCCGCAGCCGCCGGCTGTGCCGTGAACTACACCGTGCCATCGCAGTGGCAGGGCGGCTTCGGCGCGAACGTCGACATCACCAATCTCGGCGACCCGGTCAGCAGTTGGACGCTGACCTGGTCCTACAGCGCCGGACAGACCGTCACGCAGGCCTGGAACACGACACTGACCCAGAGCGGCGCCGCGGTCACCGCCAGGAACGTCAGCTACAACGGCGCCATCGCGACCAACGGCACCGTGTCGTTCGGCTTCAACGGCTCGTGGACGGGCAGCAACCCCGCTCCGTCCAGCTTCGCGCTCAACGGCGTGACGTGCACCGGCGGGACGACGCCGACGACACCGGCCCCGACCACGCCGGCCCCGACGACACCGCCGCCGACCACGCCGCCGCCGACCACGCCGCCACCGACCACACCACCGCCCACCGGCCCGGCCGACATCACGGTGAACAGCAACACCAGGTACCAGACCGTCGACGGGTTCGGGGCCGCCCAGTCCATCTGGGGTAGCGCCTGGTCGACCACCGACACCCAGACGCTGGTCGGGCTGGGCGCCAACCAGCTCGGCCTGTCCATCGTGCGTACCGGCCTCTCGCCGGAGTCCAGCGAATGGGCGACCCACGTCAACTCGTTGAAGACGGCGAAGGCGTACGGGTCGAACGTGAAGATCCTCGCCTCGCCGTGGACCGCGCCCGCCGCGTGGAAGACCAACAACAGCAGGGTCAACGGCGGCAAGCTGAAGACCGACTACTACGACGACTACGCGAACCATCTGAACAGCTATGTGCAGTACATGCGGGGTCAGGGGGTGACCATCGACGTCACGTCCGTGCAGAACGAGCCGGACTGGCACCCCGACTACGACTCGATGGACTGGAGTGGCACCGAGCTGCGCACCTTCGTCCGCGACCAGGGTTCGAAGGTGCAGAACAGCAAGCTGATGGTCGCCGAGGCGGTCAACCTGAACTACGGCTACACCGACCCCACCCTGAACGACGCGACCGCGCGCAACAACATCGGTTACATCGGCGGGCACCTGTACGGCACCGAGTCCGCAGGACGGCTGGCGCCGTACAACCTGGCCGCCCAGTACAACAAGCCGGTGTGGATGACCGAGTGGAACCTGCACGCGGCGGACGGTGGCGGGTCGAACATCTGGGGCAACCCCAGCAACCTGGCCGTCTGGAACGAGACGCTCGACGACATCATGCGGACGGTGCACCGGTCGATGGAGGCCAACTGGAGCGCCTACATCTGGTGGTACGGCAAGCGCTACTACTCCTTCATCGGTGACGGCGAGGCGGCCTACGGCACCACGGCCGGCGCCCCGCTCAAGCGCGGGTACGCGTTCTCCCAGTACGCCAAGTACGTCCGGCCGGGCTACCAGCGGGTGGCCCTGACCAAGAGTTCCAAGGCGTCCCCGCTGGAGGTGACGGCCTACCAGGGGGACGGCAAGATCACGCTGGTCATCCTCAACCGGTCGAACAGCGCGGTCAACAACGCCGTGATCCAGGCCCCGCAGAACGTCAGCAAGGCGGAGTACTACCTGACCTCGCAGAACGCCAACGCGGCGAGCCAGCCGACAAGCGTGAACGGGGGCCAGGCCACCATCAACGTCGGCGCACGGAGCATCTCGACCCTCGTGTTCACGCTCTGACCGCCGGGAGGCGGCGAGCGTGAGCCAGGTCCCTCCGGTCGGGGAGCGCCTTCCCCGGCCGGAGGGAAGCCCGGCGGCGGGGACGCCGCGAGGATCACAGGCATGACGACGACGGCACCCCGCACCCGTGGCAGCGGCCACAGCCTGACGTACGCCCTGCTCGGCTGGGCCGTGGCCTACGGCGGCCTACGCCTGGTGTGGACGGTCGGTGAGGCGCCGGAGTTCCCACCGTTCGGGTTGGACCTGCTGGGTTTCACCGGCTGGTGGTCGGTGGCGTTGTGCCTGGCCGCAGGTGCGGTGGCGGTCGCCCTGGACCGTGCGACGACCTGGCGACCGGCGCTCGCGGGACTGGCCTGGACGGTTGCCGGCGCGTTGGTCGCGGCGGCGGCGATCCTGCTGCCGGAACTGGTGAGCCTGCTGCTGCTCGCGCCCGGCCCGTCCTTCAACCCGCTGGCGTTCGCCAGTCGGCTCGCCTGTGCCACCGGCGCGGCGCTTCTCGGCCTGGCCGTCTTCGGTTATCAGCGCCGGACCCGCGGCGACTGTCCCGACTGCTGCCGGACGATCCGACCCGGTCGGCGGCGCACGACGCCCGCGCCGTGGGCGCGCTGGGGAGCGTACGTGGCGGTGGCCGGGCTCGTGACCCGCTTCGCGGCGCAGGCCGTGGTGGGCTTCGACAACGTGGCGCAGGACGCCTCCATCATCGGGTTGGAGGTCGGCCTGGTGCTGGCCGGGGTGCTGTTGCCGCTGGCGCTGGTGCACCACTGGGGCGAGGTGTGGCCGGGCTGGGTGCCCCTGCTCGCCGGTCGGCGGATTCCCCGCCGGCTGTTGCTGGTGCCGGGATTCGGGCTCGGGGCAGCCATCGTCGCGTACTTCGGGATGGGGATGGCGCAGGTGGCGTCGGGTTCGGAGAGCGAATTCTCCGACGCGTTCCTCTGGGTGGCCATGTCGGCGTACTGCCTTCTGGGACTCGGCCTCCTCGTCGCGTCCAGCGACTACCACCTACGTACCCGCACAGCGTGCCGGGCCTGCGGGCGCTGACCGCCCGCAGGCCCGCTCAGCTCAGCTCGCGGTCGTCCGGCCGACGGGACGCCGGCCGGGAGAGCGGATTCTCCCGGGCCAACGTCACCCGCTGGCCCCGTACCGCAGAGCGCGGCGCGGGCGGCACCGGCCGCCGCGACGCCTCGCCGGTCTCCGCCAGGAGGTACTCGGTCTCCTGCACCAGGTAGTGCGGTCGACGTTTGGTCTCGTAGTAGATCCGGCCGATGTACTCGCCGATCACGCCGAGGATGGTCATCTGGATACCGCCGAGCCCGATCACGCTGACGATGATCGTCGTGTAGCCGGGGACGTCGATGCCCTTCTCGACGGCGTCGGCGACGACCCACGCCATGTAGGCCAGCGCGATGAGGGTGAGGAACAGGCCGCCGTAGATGGCCAGGCGCAGGGGGCGGTTGTTGAACGACAACAGGCCGTCGAACGCGTAGTTGAAGAGCTTGCTGAGCGTCCACCTGCTCCGCCCGGCCTGCCGGGTCTCGTTGGGGTGGGCGACCACGGCCGTACGGAAGCCGATCCAGGAGAACAGGCCCTTGGAGAAGCGGTTGTACTCGGGCATCGCCAGTATCGCGTCCACCGCGAGCCGGGACAGCAGGCGGAAGTCGCCCGCGCCGTCCTGAAGGCGCACGTCGATCCACCAGTTGATCAGGCGGTAGAAGGACCGGGAGGCGATCATGCGGACGAACCGGTCGCCGCGCCGGTCCCGCCGGGCGATCACCTGGTCGAAGCCCTGCTGGTACAGCGTCACCATCTCCGGCAGCAGCCGGGGTGGATGCTGCAGGTCGGCGTCCATGATGACGACCGCGTCACCGGTGGCGCGCTGCAACCCGGCGAGCATCGCCGCCTCCTTGCCGAAGTTGCGGCTCAGCGACGTGTAGCAGACGGTCGGATCGGCGGCGGCGAGCCGGCGCAGCGCCTCGAGAGTGCCGTCCTCGCTGCCGTCGTCGACGTACACCACCTCGACCTCGACGTCGGGCAGCTCGGCGAGGGCGGCGCACACGGTCTCGTGCAGCCGCTCGACCGACGCCTCCTCGTTGAAGCAGGGCACCACGACGGACAGTCGCATGCTCGTCACCTCACCCCGCCCGTACCCGGGCATCCGCCGCCCACGCGGTCAGAGGTGGTAGACCAGCGTGCCATCGAGATCCTCCCGGGTGATGCCCAACCCGTCGATGGGTCGGGTCGCGATGCTCTCCCACGGCGTTCCCACGGCCCGGCTCGGCACGACGACCACCGACCGCACGCCGATCCCCCGTAGGTGCGCGACGCTTACCGGATCGGGGAACGACGCCACCGCCGTACGGGTCTGCGCCTGACTGACCGGCTCGAAGCCGGCGAGACCGTTCGTCACGCGGGGGAAACCGTCGGTCGTCCACAACATGTACGTCAGGTCGCCCACTCCCCCGGCCGGCAGCACGAGGATCGGGTCCTGCACCGTCCGCATCGCGGCCGGCGGCTGCGGCACGGTCGGGTGGGGCGTGGAGTTGACGCCCTCCAGGGTGACCACCGTCAGGGGAATCAGCAGGACCAGCGGCGTGAGGGTACGCGCCCACTGGCGGGGCGTGGACTGCCGCAGCGACTCGGCCAGGGCGGTCACCGCGCCGGCGGCCAGCACCGCGAGCAGCAGGCTCGTCCAGTGCATCATCCGGCCGGGCGTCCGCAGCGCGTCCCAGCCCGGCAGGAGCGTGGACAGGGTCAGATAGCCCGGGTCCCCGTCACCGCCGAGGGTGGCGCCCAGACCCAGCAGCACGGTGCCGACCACGCCGAGCCCCAACGCGACCCGGTGCCGCATCGGGTACGCCGAGAGGAACAGACCCGCCGCCGCCAGCCCGATCACCATCATCCCCGGCAGCAGCGCCATCTCCGGGGGCCAGGACAACTGCTCGCGCGCGCCGGCGTGCCGCTCACCCCACAACCACGAGTCGGCGGGCGCGGTGACGAACCCGATCAGCGGGGGCGAGAACATCTTCGTCCAGTCCAGCGTCCGCTCGGCCTGCGGGTTGAGGTCGACGACGCGCAGGTAGACCATGCCCAGCAGCAGCGTCACCAGCCCGAACACCCCGCCGCCGACGAGATCCGCGATCAGCAGACGCCGGCCGAACGGAGGTCGTTCCCGCTTGCGCCACCAGGACCAGCCGTAGCAGCCGGCCGCCACCAGGACCGTGGCCAGCAGGAAGTAGACGAGCGGCAGGCCGATGCCGAACCCGAGGCTGATCTGCCAGGCGGCGACGAGCCACCCGGCCACCGCCCAGCCCGGCTTGCGCAGCTCGGGCCGGTACCCGTGGCGCAGCGACCAGCCGTGACCACGGGCCAACATGGCCAGCGACAGCGCGATCGCCCCGCTGGACAGGATGTTCAGGTGCCCCGAGTGCGCCAGCCGCCAGGGCGCGTACGCCCAGGCGACGGCGGCGACCGCGCCGCCCCACCGGTTCGAGCCGAGCTGCCGTACCAGGGCGTACGCCCCGAACGACGCCAGCGCGTGCAGCAGCACGTACAGCAGGTTGTAGTGGATCACGGCGGCCGTGAAGCCGGAGCCGAGCATCCCCATCGGGGCGTACCCGAGCAGGGTGTCGCTGTAGGCGTACGTGTACGTCTCGGGGTAGAACGTGTTCGAGTTCCAGAGGTCGGTCGGGCTGGTCAGCAGGGCGTGCCCCGACCAGGCGACCTGCCACGCCTGCAACAGCGGATCACCCAGGTCGCCGGGGATCGTGGTCGCCGGGTGGCGCAGGGTCGGCCAGGTCAGCACCACCGCCAGTAGCAGGCTCGCCGCCACCGCCACGGTCCATTCGGAACGCGCCCAGTTCCAACGACCCCAGTCGGCCGGCGGCCGATCCTCGGGGATCTCCTCGGGGGGCACGTCTTCCGAGGTTGGTGGTGGGGTGGCGGACCGGATAATCATGAAATCGATGCTCTCCAATAGTTCCGGGCTTGTCCATCTGCTGTCCGAAGCGTGGCGTGTTCTCGCGCACGACGCAACGGCCACGTACCCATAGACGTTTCCAGGAGCGGAGACGGTGGCACGGACGACGAACATCCGCGCCACCGCACCGCCGAATCGACCGACGGATGATCAGCCGATCTTGATCAACTGCCACTGCTGGTTGTTGCCGCCCCAGTCCGCGTACTGCACGACGTTGCCGCCGTCGGCGGTGGACGCGCCCTGCACCTCGACGGCCTTGCCGCTGTTGCGGTTGATGAGGCGCACGTAGCCCCCGGAGTCGGCCAGCCGGAACTGCTGGTTGGTGCCGTTGCCGTCGGTCCACTGCACGACCGCCGCGGAGTCGGCGGTCGAGCGGTTGTAGACGTCCAGCACCTTGCCGGAGTTACGGGACTTCAGTCGGTAGTAGCCGCTACCCGAGTCGACGAATTGCCACTGCTGCCACGCGCCGTCGTTGCGGGTCCACTGGTCGATCCGGGCGCCGTCGGTGGTCGACCGCTCGTACACGTCCAGGGCCTTGCCGCTGTTGCGGTTGATCAGGACGTACCAGGCGGTGGTGTCGACCCCGGAGCCCGGCGGCGGGGTGGTCGGGGTGCCGCTGCCCGCGTTGAGGGCGTTCAGGACGGAGGTGTACGCCGCCTTCTTGTTGCCCGACCGGTCGAACAGTAGGGCGTTGTCGGAGCCGCGCCAGGAGTCGCTGTCCCGCACGCCCCAGGTGGTGATGCCGGTGCAGCGCGCGACGGCGAGGCAGGCCCGGGTCACGGAGGCGTAGATGTTGGCCTGGTTGGAGCCGGTCATCACGTCCAGCTCGGTGATCTGCACGTCCACGCCGAGGTCGGCGAAGCGCTGCAGGTTGGCCTGGTAGTCGCTCGCCAGCGTGGTGCCGAGGTGGGACTGGAAGCCGACGCAGTCGATCGGCACGCCGCGGGACTTGAAGTCGCGGACCATGTTGTAGATGCCGGTGGACTTGGCGTTGATGCCGTCGGTGTTGTAGTCGTTGTAGCAGAGCTTGGCGCCCGGGTCGGCGGCGCGGGCGGCGCGGAACGCCGCTTCGATCCAGTCGTTGCCGGTGCGCTGCAGGTTCGAGTCACGTCGCCCGCCGCTGCCGCCGTCGGCGAACGCCTCGTTCACCACGTCCCACGCGTAGATCTTGCCCCGGAAGTGGGTGGCGACCTGGGTGACGTGGTTGATCGCGGCGTTGCGCAGCGCGGTGCCGGACATGCCCTGCGCCCAACCCGGCTGCTGGGCGTGCCACAGCAGCGCGTGTCCGCGCACGCTCATGCCGTTGGCCTGGGCATGGCTGACGAGACGGTCACCACCCGTGTAGCTGAACCGACCCTGCTGGGGCTCGGTGGCGTCCCACTTCATCTCGTTCTCGGGGGTGACGCTGTTGAACTCGCCGTTCAGGATGCTGACGTACTGGCTGTCGGAGAGCTTGCCCGTCGCGACGGCGGCACCGAAGTAGCGGCCCTTCTCGGCCGCCGACGCCTTCAACGTCGTTCCGGCGCTGGCCATGGGTGCCAGCGCGACCGTCATACCCGCGGTCAGCGCGACCGCGAGGGTCGCCGTCGCCAGCAGAGCTTTTCTAGGTCTCATGTCGATCCTTCTCAGTGGGTGCATCGGCGGTGGTGAGGTGCCACTTCGCTCAGGACGACCTGTTCCCGGCGGCGCGCGCCGGCTGGGCCGAGGAATCCGGGACGGTCATCCTGGGCCACCTCGCACCGGCACACGCGGAATCGGCCGGCGTTCGCCGGGAACCGCACGAGTCCTGAGCCGGCGTCCGTTGCCCGGAGGGACGCCGCGCGTCGAGGCGCGACCACGGGACTCGCCCGGTGAGCCACCGACGCCGCCGACCTCTGCATCGAGAGTGAGCGATAACATGCTGTTCGTCAAGATGTAACGAGCCGGACATACGCCGCGGTGGCCGCATTGACTCACGACGATGCTGCTACGGGGTCACGGCCGCCGGACCGTGCGGCGGTACCGATGGAAGCGATCCTTGTTATCGCTCACAGGGCCAGCCCACCCCGCCCCTTCACCGCGCGCGACGTCGATCGGCCGACGACAGGTGTAGCCCGAGTGCCCGAGGGGCAACACTCCGCGCATGGGTGGGACACCGCGGGTCGACGAGCGACGGCTCCGGCCGGGGCGTCGACCTGCCGGGGCCGATCCGACCCGGCGGCCGGCGGCATCCACGTGACGCCGCCGAAGCACCGCCCGCCCCCGGTGGCCCTCGGCGCGGTGGCACTCGGCGCGGCCGCGCTCGCGGCCGCCCTGGGCGCCGAGCCCGCCTCCGCCGAGCCGACCCCGACGCCGACCGGACAGGTGGAGACCGCCACCGCTGGCGGCATCGTCGGATCGCTGGCGCGGGACCTGCTCGACACTCCACCGCACATCGACCTGCCCCTGCCGACGGCGCTCCCCCTGCCCCTGCCGACGACTGTCCCGGTGCCGACGGCAGTCCCTCTGCCGACCGCCAGTTCGCTGCCGCTGCCGATCCTCACCGCGCCACCGATTTCGACGGGCGAACCGACGGCTCCCACGCCCACCCGGGCACCCCTTACCCGGCGATCGTCCCCGCCACCCGACGCGGGGACGCCGGTCACGTCCTCGACCACGCGCGCCACCTTGCCGTCGTCGGCACCGCTGACGGTGCGGGCATCCCGCGCCGACGCCGCCGACCGTCGCGTGCCGGTGCGCAGGCGGGCGGCGATGACGGCCGAACCGTCACCACCGCCGATCCCAACCCCCCGTCCACTACCGGCGCAACCCGCGCTGGCACTGGCATTCGTGTCCGCGCCCACCAGCACCGGTGCCGGGGGCGCCGACCTGACCGCGTCGGCGACCGACGCGCCGCCGTCCGTCGAGCCGCTGCGCCGAGGGCATGCCGTCGGTCCCGTCGACAGTCGGGCCACGAGTCGACCCGTCCAGCGGGGTCCCCCGCCACCCCGGCAGCTCCTGATCACCCATCCACGTCCACGACGTTGATCAGGAGAGATCATGGAGCTAGCCATCATCTGGGTACCCGCCGACATCGAGCCGTCGGAACACGCCATCGCGACGTGTCTGACCCACCTGCGCCGACATGACTACCGGCTGAACGGGATCATCCGCGCACCGTGGGAGACCGTCGAGCAGAAGATGGTCGACGGCGAGGTGGACGTGGTCGTCATCGCCGACCCCGCCCACCTGCCGCCGGACCGGTCACCCCGGATCGAGGTGGCCGCGCCGCTGCCCCGTGGCGACGAGGACCGTCCGACGCCCGGCACGCCGTCCGGCTGACGCCACGAAGCGCCCCGTCCACCGCGGACGGGGCGCTTCGTCGTGCGGTCGATCGTCGGGCCGCGCTGGGGCTGCGACCACGTCCGGCCGGTGCCGGCTCGTCGACCGGTCAGTCGAGGTTCGGCGCGGGCTCGGAGACGTGGGCGGTGACGATCCGCCAACCGTCGGGCAGGCGTACCCAGGTCTGGGTCTGCCGTCCCATGGCGGAGCTGTCGGCGTACCCGAATCGGGTCGTCACGACCGCGAGGTCCGCGCCGAACGTGCTGACCCTCGTCTCGACCAGCCGGCGGCCGGCCGGCAGCGGTGGCTGCGCGGCCCGCCACTTGCGCTGCTCTTCCAGCCCGTACTGATGGTCGGCGAGGCCGAACCGCACCGTCCGGTCGGAGTCCCAGAAGTACCCGCAGATCGCCTCGGCGTCACCGTCGACGAGCGCCCGTTCGTATCCGGCGAAGGCCGCCGCCACCTCGGCGACCACGTCCCCGCGATCGATCTCCATCCGGTCCGTCCTCTCCATCCGGTCGGGTCGGCCCGGCGGCTCAACCACGCGCCGCCGCGGTCTGCTGCTCGTCGGCCGCCCGATCGTCGGCCGGCACGGACGCCTCGTCCAACTCCGCCTCCTCCGGGTCCGGTTCGCGTGGCGTGGGACGACCGAGCGCGAAGACCGCGCAGATCACCGCGACGAAGAGGTAGCCGAGCGCCACCTGGCCGTTGGCGTTCCACTCGACCCGCTCGCCGTGGATCAGCCCGACGAACGACAGCACCGCGCCCGAGCCGGCGAAGATCGCGGCGCGGACGAACCGCTTGTCGATGACGAAGACCACCACCGCGCCGAGCACCAGGCCGGCGAGGATGGCGCCCTGCCCCAGCACCAGCAGCCCGTCGTACACCACACCGGCGCCGTTGAGCGCGTCGTCGCCCACCGCGGCGGCGCTGGTGCCGGCCGCCGCCAGCGCGTTGTCGATCTGCCCGGTCGCCCAGGCCGCGATGTTCGGCACCAGTGCGGCGACCACGGCCGCGGCGTGCGCCCGCGGCGTCGCCTGGAACGCCTGCGCCCCGATCAGCAGACCGATGTAGAGCAGGATCGGCACGATGGCCGCCGTCGGGAAGATCGCCGCGAGCAGTCCGAACATGCCGAGGAAGCAGAGCACGGCGATCACCACGCCGGTCGCCATCGAGTAACCGCTGCGGCCACCCGCGGCCTTCCAGCCCGGGTGGCCGACGTAGACGGCGGGCGGGAACGGCGAGCCGAGCGCCGCGCCGACCACCGCGCCCGCGCCGTCGGCGAGCAGCACGCTGCGCAGGTTGTAGTTGTCCCCGGCGGTCGCCGCGCTCTCCACGTTCGTCATGCCCTCGGTGAAGTTGTAGACACCGAGGGGGATGGCCGTCGCCAGCAACGGCGCCATGTCGGACAGCCCGGTGAACAACAGGTCCAACTTGAACGAGGGTACGGCGACCGCGATGTCCCGGGCGGCTGCCGTCACGTCCGGCACCGACATCGCTCCGCCGGCCCAGCCGATCGCGGTGCCCACCAGCAGGGCCGCGAGCCCGATCGGGAAGTTGAACGGCAGCTTCACGTCGGTGAGCAGGCCGATCAGCAGCAGGGCGAAGACCGGCAGGGCGACCCAGGCCATCCGCCACATCTGCCCGGCCGGGTTCATCGAGATGAAGGTGATCGAGATCCCGGCGAGCGTGCCGAGCAGCGCCGCCCGGGGCGCGTACCGGCGGATGTACGGCCCGACGAACGCGCCGATCAGCACGATCACGCCGATGATGAAGGCCCAGGCCAACCCGGCCTCCCAGGCGCGCAGCGGGTCCTGGGTGCGCAGGTAGATCGGGAGCATGATGACGAAGATGACGATGAACATGTGCGGCACGCTCGGCCCGTACGGCAGGGCCGTCACGTCGGTGCGGTTCTCCCGACGGGCCAGGCGGCGGGCCAGGTAGGTGTAGTAGACGTTGCCGGCGACCAGGGCGATGCCGAGCGCCGGCAGGATGGTGCCGAACACCTCCCCCTCGGGCAGCTTCACCACCCCGATGCAGAGCCCGGTCAGGGTGAGCACGTTGACCAGGACGTTGACGCCGAAACCGAAGAACGCGTTGGTGTCACCGCGCACCCAGAACGGGAGCGGGACGACGGTGGGCTTCGTGGAGACCATGGCTGCTCCCGGTCAGGAGGAGGGTTGCAACGCGGACGTGGTGGGCAGCACGGCGCGGACCTGCGTCGAGTCGGCGACCCACCCGAAGATCCCGCCCTGGGCGGCGATCATGTCGAGCCCGACCCGGTGGAACTCGGGAAAGTAGGACCCGACGCAGTCGGCGAGTACGAGGCACTCGTACCCCCGGTCGTTGGCCTCGCGGACGGTGGTGTGCACGCACACCTCGGTGGTGACCCCGGCGACCAGGAGGCTGCGGATGCCCCGCTCGGCGAGCAGGACGTCCAGGTCGGTGGCGTGGAACGCGCCCTTGCCGGGCTTGTCGACGACCGGTTCGCCCGGCAGTGGCGCGAGTTCGTCGATGATGTCGTGGCCGTACTCGCCACGGACCAGGATCCGGCCGGTGGGCCCGGGATCGCCGATCCGCTTGCTCGGGGCGCCCCGGTTCAGCTTGGCGGGCGGGCAGTCGGACAGGTCGGGCAGGTGTCCCTCGCGGGTGTGCACGACGGCCAGGCCGACGGCGCGGGCGTCGGCCAGCAGGGCCGCGAGCGGCGCGATGGTACGGCGGAGCTGGCTCACGTCGTTGCCGAGGCTCTCACCGAATCCGCCGGGCTCCAGGAAGTCCCGCTGCATGTCGATGACGAGCAGCGCGGTGGTCGGGATGTCGAAGGAGTAGGGGCCGGGTCGCGCGGCGGCGATGGTCGGCATGTCTCACCTCACTTCGCCGTGGCGGCGATGACGTCGTCGGATGTGGCGACACAGCCGAAGACGCCGCCCTGCATGGTGACCATGTGCAGGGCGGCCTCGTGGTTGGCCTTGTCGGTGGCGCCGGTGCAGTCGGCCAGGATCAGGCACTCGTACCCCCGGTCGTTCGCCTCGCGCATCGTCGTGTGCACGCAGACGTCGGTGGTGATGCCGGTGAGGATCAGGTGGGTGATGCCCCGGGTCCGGAGCACGAGGTCGAGGTTGGTGGCGTAGAAGGCGCCCTTGCCGGGCTTGTCGATGATCACCTCGCCGGGCAGCGCGGCGACCTCGGGCACGATCTCCCACCCCGGCTCGCCCCGGACCAGGATCCGGCCGGCCGGACCGGCCCCGCCGATCTCCGCGCCGATGCGGGCCGAGCGCCAGCGCTTGTTCGCCGGCAGGTCGGACAGGTCGGGGTCGTGTCCCTCGCGGGTGTGCACGATCAGCATCCCGAGCGACCGGGCGTGCTCCAGCAGCCGAGCGGTGGCCGGCAGGCCGGCCCTGGTGAGGCCGATGTCGTAGCCCATCGCGTCGACGTATCCGCCCGGCCCGCAGAAATCGGTCTGCCAGTCGATGCAGAGCAGCGCGGTACGCGCGGTGTCGGCCACACCGTCGTACGGCCACGGGTAGGGGTTGGCCGGTACCGGCCCGATGTTTCCCATCCTCTCGCCTCCTGTCGTGATCGCTGGTGCGGCCCGCTTCACCGCCGGGTGGCGGCGGAGCGGCGGTAGGCCCGCCACCCACCACTCGCGCTGATGTCCTCGGCGGGCGGGCTGACGGCGTACGCCTCGCAGAGGAAGCCGAGCACGTCCCGCCCGTCGTGCAGCCGGACCCAACCGAGCGAGAGGGGTGCCGGCACGCCGGCCAGCAGCCCACCGAGCGCGGCGCTGGGCAGCCGCCACAGCTCGACCTCGATCGGGTGACCGGCCGAGGTGTCCGGAGTGACCCGGACCAGCCCTGGCAGCCCCTCGCCGTCGGCGGTGTCCATTCGGTAGAGCCGGTAGAGCGGCGCGGTACGGGCGGCTCCCGCGAAAGCTCCGCCGTATCCGAGCAGTTCGCCGTTGCGGGACTCGCCCCTCAGGTGCCGGCCGACCACGGCGATCAGCACGTCCGTCGGCCGTTGAGCCGGCGGCGGGACGGGTTCGACGTCCGGGTTGGCCGCGCCGCCCGTGCTGAGGTCGGCGGCCAGCCGGGCCAGGGTGGTGTCGCTGAACGCCGGACCGAGCAGGGTGAGGCTCGCCGGCCGGCCGGCGGCGGTGAAGCCGTTCGGCACGGTCACCGCGGCCAGGTCGAGCAGGTTCGCGAACTGGGTGTAGCGGCCCAGCATCGCGTTACGCCCGATCGGGTCCTCGGCGATCTCGTCGAGCGTGAACGTGGTGCCGACGGTGGGCACGACGAGCACGTCGACGTCCTGCCAGAGCTTGTCGACCTGGGCGCGCAGCTCACGCAGGCGGTGGTGCCCCCGGAAGGCGTCGACGGCGTCGTAGCGCCCGCCGGTCTCCAGCACGGCCCGGGTGACCGCCAACACCGACTCCGGGCGCGACCGCAGGAAGTCGCCCAGACCGACGAGCCGCTCGGCCACCCAGGGCCCCTGGTAGAGCAGGTCACCCGCCGCGAAGAAGGCGCCGAGCGGCACCGACCGCAGAGATCCGACGAGGGTACGCAGCAGTTGCACTCCGGCGGCGAAGCGGGCCTCCTGCCCGGTGTCACCGAAGAACTCGAGGTCTTCTGCCCACGGCACCCCGAGGCGTAGCGTGCCCGGCATGCGGGCGACCACCCGCTCCGCCGGTAACGGACGGCCCCACGGGTCGGCCGTGGTGACGCCACGGGCGGCGTGCAGCACGTCGACGGCGCCCGCCACGTCGGGAGCGAAGACCGACACGCAGTCGAGCGAGCGGCAGGCGGGCACCACACCGGCCGTGCTGAGCAGACCACGGGTGGGCTTGAGGCCGACGATCCCGTTGAGCGCCGCCGGCACCCGGCCGGAGCCCGCGGTGTCCGTACCGAGGGCGAAGCTGACCTGGCCGGCCGCCACCGCGACCGCGGAGCCGGAGCTGGAGCCGCCGGAGATGAGGCCGCCGCCGAAGACGCTCTCGCACCTGCCGTACGGCGAGCGGGAGCCGGTCAGGCCGGTGGCGAACTGGTCCAGGTTGGTCTTGCCGACGAGCAGCGCGCCGGCGTCGAGCAGTCGGCGCACGACCGGCGCGTCCTCGGCGGCCTCGTATCCGAAGTCGGGGCAGCCCGCCGTGGTGACCATGCCGGCCACGTCGATGTTGTCCTTGACCGCGAACGGGATTCCGTACAGCGGGGACGTGGGGTCACCGTGGCGGGTCAGCGACTCGGCACGGGCGCGCAGGTCGTCGGCCGGCACAGTGCTGATCCAGACCGGCCCGTCGGCGCTCCCGGCCAGCCCGTCGAGGACGCGTTCGACCTGGTCCGCCGGGGTCAGGCGGCCCTCACGGTACGCCGTCCGCAGGTCCGAGATGGATCCGACTGGCTCTGGCATACAGTCGATTGTCGACCGTTCTGTTACAGCGGTCGACGCGTTCTGTAACGGGGACATGACGGCTTGTCTGCCCGGCCGGCCGCCGGCTGGGCCTGTTTCATAAGGGCGGCCGAGCCGAGGCGAAGCCCGGGCGGCGATCCGGCAAGGCGCGGTGGCGCGGCCAGGCGGCGTCCGTCCGGGCCGGACGGACGCCGCCAGGCCGGACAGGCGCCGCCGCGTTGATCAGCAGCGCGTGCAGGGAGAGTCCTTGCGGACGCTCCAGGTGAAGGTGGTGCTGCCCAGGCTGCCGAATCCGTCGTCGGCGGTGACCGTGACGTTGTAGGAGCCGATGTGGGTGAGCGTGCCGCTGATCCGGCCGGTCCCGGGGTCGATGGTCAGCCCGGGCGGTAGGTTGACCGCCGTCCAGGTGTACGAGTAACTGCCGCCGGTGGCCTGCATCTGCAGCCCCCCATTGTCCCCCTTGAGCGAGCTCTGGGTGCCCGGGTTGGTGACCGTCACCGTGCTGGGATTCGGGCCGGTGGGCGGAATCTCCGGAAACGAGCAGGTCAGCGATACCTGCTGCGACGCGATCGATCTGGTGATGTACTCCGGCTCGCCCGAGCGGTACTGGACGGTGGCGGTCGCTCGACCCGAGTAGAAGCCTGAGTCGCAGAGCGTGTTCGGGGTGGTGACGCCGAGCGCGACCACGGGGATCGAGGTGCCGTCGGTCCACAGCGTCGTCCGGCCGTTCACGGTCGTGCCGGCGCCGCCGCTCGTCCCGTGGTACAGCAACTCCACCGTGAGGTCGACGCGCCGCACCGCGCCGTCGCACGTGACCGTCGCGGTGTAGTTGACGATGTTGTTGGCCGCCTTCCACGGCACGCTGTCCGGCAGGACGTACCAGCAGTAGTGGCCGTCGGGGGTCGCGGCGACGGCCGGCGTGCCGAGGCCCAGGGACGCGATGGACATGGCCGCTGCGGCCACGGTCAGCAACAGGCGGGACCTGTTGCGACGCAAGAGCTTCACACTCATCGATGGATGTTCGCACGGACGAGTCGGGAGCGGCAATGGCTCGTACAGCTAGTCCAGGTAGGAGCGCGCGCCGTGCCCGGACAGCACGGCGAGGACCTCCTCGGGGTCTCCCCCGGCGACCGCCTCGAACAACCGCTCGTGCCGGTGGACCCCGTCCAGGGGCTGCGCCACCTCCGCCTCACGCCGCAGGTTGATCGCCATGTAGAGCTGCAACTTCACCAGGATCGAGCCGTACACGTCGGACAGTTGGCGGTTGCCGGCGAGCGCGACGAGCGCGACGTGGAACGCCCGGTGCGACTCGGCGACCGCCATCCGGTCGCCGGCCCGGGTCGCCTCCCGCATCTCGTCGAGCGTCGCCCGCAACGCCGCCAGGTCGCCCTCGCGACCGACCGGGATCCCCGCCCGCACCGCGAATCGTTCGAGGACGTCCCGCAGCTCGTACAGCTCCCGCACGTCACGGTCGGAGAGGGTGGCCACCCGTACGCCGCGCCGGGGCACGTGCTCGACCAGCCCCTGCTGGGCCAGCAACCGCAGCGCCTCCCGCAGCGGCGCCCGGCTGATCCCGAGCCGACGGGTGAGCTGCTCCTCGACGAGGCGTTCCCCCGGATCGCTCCTGCCGCTGAGGAGCTCCCGGGTCAACCGGGCGACGGCGAGGTCCACCAGACTGACGCTCTCCAGCTCACCGTCCATCGTCGGTGCGGCCATGTCGTTCACTCCGCCGAGTCTGCCACCTGTCGCCGTCGGAGCGGCGTCGGCGCGTCCCGGCGGCCCGGCGACCCGTCCGGGCCGCCCACGAGCGTGCCGCCCGCCGCGCGGGGTGCGCGGCGGGCGGCACGGTTGACGCGGGACGTCAGGAGATGACCACGTCGCGGTAGTAGTGGCGCAGGATCGCCTGGTAGCCGCTGCCCGAGTTGGCGAGGTCACGCGAGCCGTACTGCGACATCCAGTCGCCGTCCACCCAGGCACCGCACGCGGTGGTGGTCGCGCAGTAGTGCGCCTGCATGATGTTGCCGCTGCGGGTCATCCGGGTCGACCAGGTCCGGTCCACCGCCGCCGACGTCGAGGTCTGCGCCGACGACGGCCGGTAGACCTGATCGCCCGTGTCGTCCCGGACGTCGTAGCACTGGCCGCCGGGCGTCTTGCGGGTCGAGTGCAGCGCCCAGTACCAGCCGTAGCTCTTCACGGCCATCGCGCCGCTGTCCAGCGAGGCCGCCGGCCAGCTCGTGATCCACTCGTTCGGGAGGACGTTCTTGACGTACGTCTTGAAGTCGACCCGGTCGACCCGCCCGAGACCGACCCGGTAGACGAGGATCGTGCTCGGCAGCTTGCTGTTGGTGCCGTCGGTGCTACAGCCCGTCGGCCCGCTCAGCAGTTCGTGCGAGGCGTTGTTGTTCTTCAACGTGGCGTTGAGGTTGCCCTTCGACCCGGCCGCGAAGTCCTGCGTCGCGCCGGCGAAGTTGCTGTTGAAGTAGACCCGCACGGTCTTGCCGGTCCGGTTCCACACCGACGCCGCGTTGTTCTTCACGCACAGGCCCTTGCCGGCGCCCGCGCCCTTGAAGTCGTAGCAGGTCGGTTGGGTCGTGCCGTAGTCGTCAAGCGAGTCGGTGAAGTCGGAGAGCGAGCCGGCCTGGTTGCTGTTGTAGTAGTAGCAGAACTCGCCGCTGTCGCAGGTTCCGTCCCGTTCGGCCGCCGCTGCCGGCGAGGCGACGCTCAGGATGGAGGTGGACATGGCGAGGACGGCGCCGACGACGGCGAGGCCCTTACGGATGTTCACAGCGGCCTACTTCTCGTTGTAGCCCTGGGAGTTCCAGAACGCGGTCGGATCGGCGTTGTCCAGGGTGGGGTCGCCGACACTGACGGCCGCGTGGGTCTGCCGACCGGCCCGGACCTCGACGTGGGTGTGCGCGCCCGAACTGGAGGACACTCCGTGCCACGACTCGTCGGCGATGACCTGGCCCTTGCTGATGGCGTCGCCCACGCTCACCCCGGACCTCGGCGCGGTGTGCAGGTAGATCACGGTCTTGTTGGACGAGGAGTTGTAGACCGAGATCGTGGACAGGCCGCCGCTGCCGGTGCTGCCCTGCGCGACGTAGGTGACCGTTCCGGATACCAGGGCGCGCACGTCGGAACCGACGCTGCGGGCGATGTCGATGCCCTCGTGCCGGCCGGGCGTGGTGGTGTAACCGTCGAAGCCGCACGTGACACTGCCGCCGCTGGCCTGGTAGAGGGCGTACGACAGGTTCGTACGCGTCGACGGCGAGAACTGGTGCGAGGCGTTGTTGTTCTTCAGCGTGGCGTTGAGGTTGGTCTTCGCACCGGCCGCGAAGTCCTGGTACGAACCGGCGTAGCCGCTGTTGTAGTAGACGCGTACCGTCTTGGTGCTGCGGTTCCAGACCGAGGCGGCCTCGTTCTTGATGCACAGGCCCTTGCCGGCGCCCGCGCCCTTGAAGTCGTAGCACGAGGGCTGCTCGGTGCCGTAGTCGTCGAGCGACCCCGTGAAGTCCGAGATCGATCCCGCGTTGTCGCTGTTGTAGTAGTAGCAGAACTCGCCGCTGTCGCAGACCCCGTCCCGCGCCGCCGCCGAGGCGGGCGATGCGACGCTGAGGATCGAGGTGGTCGCGGCCAGCGCGACGCCGACGGCGGCCAGGCTCTTCCGGACGTTCATGGGTGTCCTTTCGGGGGTGGTGAGGGGGTGCGGGTCACTGCCCGCGCTGGTACTGCTCCCAGGTCTTGATCGGGATCTGGGGTCCGTCGTCCGGGCCCTGGTTGGCCAGACCGTTCATGCCGAGGTAGTAGTCGCCGACCTGGTGCTGCGCCGGACTGGACAGGTCCGTGTCGCTGATCGCCACGGCGTGGATGTGCCACGGCCAGTCGCCCTGGTTCGGGTTGCGGACCCAGGCGGCGAAGCCCACCTGGCGCAGGGCCCGGGCGACGGCGGTGCGCCGGGTCGCGGTCATGCCGGTGACCGCGATGTCGACCACACCCCCGCCGTCGTGTGTGCCGGCCGAGGTGGGGTCACCCCCGGGGTTGTACGAGCCCTGCTCGAGCACCAGGGTCTGGCCCAGCAGGCGCTGTGCCTCGGCCAGCATCGCCTGGGTACGGGCGTTGACCACGTACCCGTCGCGCGGGACCTTCGCGCCCGGTCCGATCGTGTTGGCGACCGTGTAGCGGTTCTGCCCGAGCCTGGTCAGCGACGTCGTGCCGGGGAGCCCGTTCGCGGCGAGCCCGGTGTAGCCGAGCGAGCGTTGGTACGCCGCGTACGCCGAGACGGTGACCGTGCCGAAGTAGCCGTCGACCCACTGCGCGTTCAGCAGGCCCTGCGCCTGCAATGCCTGCTCCACGGCGAGCACGGAGCTCTTCGCACCCGGGGTCAGTGTGTTGTCCGCCCGACGGGGGTCGATCTGGGCGGCCAGGACGGTGGCCTCCATGTCCACGATCGGCCGCGCGGCCGCGGTGGCGGTCCGCTGCGTCGTGGCACCGGATGCCGCCGCGTGGGCCGGGGCGCCGACGGCCACGCAGAGCGCGGCGAGTCCGACGGTCAACCAGGGACGTCGCAAGATGGGTCCTCCTCGAAGCCGGTGAGTCGTTCTCGGTTCGACATCACCCTGCGAGAAGCGCCCTGCTGTTCGGTACCCCCGGCGGCCTGTCAGATCCGTCAGACCGTCACCGACCTCGATTAATGCGGTGTTGTCAGCTTGGCTCGACGCCCGGGTCTGACATCGCGACCGAACCTCAGGCGGTCACGGTGACCATGAAGTACACCGGCCGCCGGGTCGGGAAGTACTCCCGGCCAGCCTCGTCGACCATCTTCCAACTGACCCAACACTTGCCAGGACGGCTCGGCGCGGTGACCCGAACACGGATCATCACCTGCTCGCCGGGCGGCGTGTCACCGATCGGCACCCGGTCCGGTGTCCGGCAGCCGTCACCGTCGGCGGTGGGCTCCATCCGCGCCAGGTACCGGTTGTGCCACTCGACATCTCCCACGTTCGCGAGAGCCCACACCTTGTCGAACTGGGCGTTGACCTTCACCTGGGTGCCGTCGGGGATGGTGACGTCGGCGACGAACCTGCTCGAGTCTCCGGGAATCAGGGAGTCCGAGAACCCTGTCGCGGACGGTGACGCGGTGGGTGAGGGTGACGCGGTCGGTGCTCTGGAGCCGTCGGCGCCCGACCGGCCACGAACGGTCGCGCCCAGGGCAGCGGCCACCGCCACCACCAGCACCACCGCCGCGATGTTCAGCCACGGCAGACGGCGTCGCCGCGTCGTCACGACGCGATCCTCGGCCCCCGGATGCTCCACGACCCGCACCGCGCCCTGTTCTGCCGGCGCGGACGCGGTGACGACCGGCGCGGGGTCACCGTCCCCGCTGAACCGGGCGGCCGTCACCGGGCGCTGCGCCTCCTCCCATCGACGCCGCCACAGGGCCTCGTCCGCCTCGCAGGCTCGGACGAACTCCCGCGTGGTCTCCCACGAGGGAAACCGGGTGCCGGCGGCAGCCTCGTGCAGGGTCGTGTGCGAGATCCGCCCTGATCGCCCCGCCATCTTGCGGAACGAGGGGTCGCCCGCGGCGCTGCGGAGTGCCCGCAACTGCTCGGCGAACCTCTGCGCGGGCCGTCCGTCCTGACTCGACTCCCCGGCACGCTGGTCCTTCATCAGTCCCCCATGTCAGACGACTTTGTCAGACGTTGTCAGAGCGTGTCAGAGGCTACCGAACGAGCCGCGGGGAGGGCTCAGGTGTGCGGGGTGGGTCGGTAGATGAGCTCCTGGGTCCGGCCGTCGAGCGTGCGGCACTCGACCAGCTCCAGGTCGAAGTCGGCCGCGCCGTGGAAGATCGGCTCGGTCCCGGTCTGACCGGTGACCACCGGGAAGAGCGTCACCTGGATGAAGTCGACCAGCCCGGCGGCCAGCAGTGCCCGGTTCATCGACAGGCTGCCGTGCGACCGCAGCGGCACCTCGGACTCCTCCTTGAGCCGGGCGACGACGTCGACGGCGTCACCGCGGACCAGGGTGGCGTCCGGCCAGTCGAGCGGTTCCTCGATGGTGTTCGACACAACGGTGGCCGGAAGGTTGATCATGCGGGTGACCCAGGCGTCCCGAACGTCGGACTCCTCGGTGCTGTCGGCGAGCATCTGCTCGAACAGCTCAATCGTGCGCCGGCCGAAGACCATGCGGTGGTCATCCGTGTACGTGCCGAGGCGGCGCTGGAGCAACTCGGGGCCCTGCTTGCCCCAGTAGCCTCCCCAGTCGCCGGTGGTGCTGCCGAAGCCGTCGAGGCTGGTGAAGACGTCGAAGGTGTACGTCGCGGTCACGCCGGTCTCCTCGGGTGGGTGAGTTCGCTACGACGCGCCTCGAGGAAGGCGCGCTCGGTCTCGTTGCCGGTCAGCGCGATGGCCTCGTCGTAGGCGGCGCGGGCCTGCGTGTCACGTCCGAGCCGGGCCAGCAGCTCGGCCCGGGTGGCGGGCAGCCGGTGGTAGCCGGGGAGGTCGACCGTCTCCAGCGCGGCGAGAGCCGCCTCGGGGCCGTGCGCCTCGGCCACCGCGACCGCGCGGTTGAGCGCCACGACGGGGTTCGGCGCGAGCGCGAGGAGCTGGTCGTACAGCGCCAGGACCTGCGTCCAGTCGGTGGCCGCGCCGTCGGTGTGCACCGCGTTGATCGCGGCCTGGATCTGGTACGGGCCGGGCCGGTTGCGTCGCAGACACCGTCGGACCAGATCGTGCCCCTCGGTGATGAGCGTGGTGTTCCACAGTGACCGGTCCTGATCGGCCAGGAGCACCAGTTCACCGTTCGGGCCGAGCCGGGCCGGACGACGCGCCTCGATCAGCAGCAGCAGGGCGAGCAGACCGAGGACCTCGGGCTCGTCCGGCATCAGCGCCGCCAGCTCGCGGGCGAGCCGGATCGCCTCGGCGCACAGGTCCGTCCTGATCAAGGGTCCGGCGGTGGACGTGTAGCCCTCGTTGAACATCAGGTAGAGCACGGTGAGCACGGGCGGCAGCCGGTCCGGCAGCTCGTGGTCGGCCGGTACCCGGTAGGGAATGGCGGCTTCCCGGATCTTCTTCTTCGCGCGCACGATCCGCTGGGCGATGGTCGTCTCCCGGACCAGGTAGGCCCGGGCGATCTCGGGGACCTCGAGGCCACCGAGCAGGCGCAGCGTGAGGGCGGTCCGCGCCTGGAGGGCGAGCGCCGGGTGGCAGCAGGTGAAGATGAGTCGTAACTGGTCGTCCCGCACGGGTCCCACCTCCTGGGGCGCGTCCTGGTGCTGGAGCAGGAGGGCCTGGGCGTGCCGGGCCTCGCGGGTCGACTCGCGGCGGAGCCGGTCGATCGCCCGGTTGCGGGCGGTCGTCACGATCCAGCCACCCGGGTTGGGTGGCGGCGTCCGCCACTTCTCGAGCGCCGTGGCGAAGGCGTCCTGGACCGCCTCCTCGGCGAGGTTGATGTCTCCGAGGAGACGGGCCAGGGTGGCGACGCAGCGGCCGTACTCCGCGCGGTAGATGCTCGCCAGATCCATCTCGGCCGGCCGGCTCCGGGTCAGGCCTGGGACAGGTCGTCGAAGGGGCGGACCTCGATCGGTCCGCAGGCCGCCGCGCACTTCTCGGCCCAGGCGAGCGCCTGGTCCAGGTCGGCGCACTTGAGGACCCAGAAACCGGCGAGGTGCTCCTTCGTCTCGGCGAAGGGTCCGTCGCTCATGGTGGTGGACCCGTTCTCGATCCGCACGACGGTGGCGCTCTCCGACGAGACGAGCCCGCCGCCGAAGACCCAGACGCCCGCGGCCCGCATCTCGTCGTTGATGCGGCCGGTCTCGGCGAACACGACCTCGGTCTCCTCGTCGGACATGGCGGGCTCGCCCTCGACGACGTGTACGGACAACAGGTACTGCTTCATGACGATCCTCTCGACAACTCGACGGTCCGATGGTGACAGCTCAGGCGGCCAGGCGGCGTGCGACAGCCGGGATGACGATCGCGGCGGCCACCAGGTGGGTGAGCATCAGCAGCGCCTTGGTGGCCGTGTCGGCGTCGGCGATGACATCCGGCACCACCGACAGGACCGTCAGCGCCACCGTGGTACGGACGAACGCCCGACGCGGTCGCCGGGCGAACCGGGACAGCAGCGCCGCGAGGACGACGCCGATCAGCGAGAAGACGGCGGTCAGGACACCGAATCCCGCCACCGGTATCGGAGCGCCGCTCACCTCGAGGCTCACGCCCGCCGCCCGGCCGACGGCGGCGACGATCATGGTGGCCGCACTCGCGGCGACCGTGGCGACGACACCGGTCCGGACCAGCGTGCCAAGGGTCGACGTGGCGCGGGTGGCGTGCGTGGTCGTGGTCATTGTGCCCTCCAGCGGATGGGTGGCCCGGCTCGATGCCGGGCTCTCACCAGGGCTACGAACGGAACCCGCCCCGATCGACAGGCTCGTCCCGATCTGTCTCCGAGCCGGCACTCCAACGGCCACCGCCGACCGATTTAATGGAAACTTAAGGGTACGAGGGCAAAAAATTGTTATCCGAAGCCCGCTCAACGGCTACCAGGACAGTTACTCGGCACCCTCCTTAATTCTTTTTCCGCAGATTGCCGCAAGTCTCCGACGTGCACATACTTCATCCGACAGAGCGTTATCGTCGACTCGAAGGAAATCACTGGTAATGCGGACTCCTCCCCCCGCGCACGTCGCACCGCCGGACCGGGCGCGCAAGCGCCGCCGCATCGCTCGCATCACGCTCGCCTCGGGGGTCGCCGCCGCCCTGGTGGGCAGTGGCATCTACATCGCCGGCGCCCAGGCCGAAGAGGTCGCCGTGGCGGGCCGGATCCAGGCGGAGGCCTTCGCGGCCCAGTCCGGCGCGCAGACCGAGAGCACCGGCGACGCCGACGGCGGCCGGAACGTCGGCTGGCTCGGCAACGGAGACTGGCTGCGGTACGACGGCGTCACGATCGCCGGCGCCGACCTGAAGGCCCGGGTCGCGGCGAACAACACCGACGGAGGCGCCGTCGAGCTGCGCCTCGGTACGCAGACCGGCGCCCTGCTGGCCAACTTCCCGATCGCCCACACCGGCGGCTGGCAGAAGTGGACGACGGTGACCGCCACGGCGGCCAGCGTGCCGGCCGGCCCGCAGACCGTCTTCGCCGTCATGAAGAGCAGCTCCCGGTCGGACTTCGTGAACCTGAACTGGTTCACGTTCGGCTCCGCGACGGGTACGACGCCGAGCGCCTCGCCCTCGCCGAGCGCCAGCCCGGCGACGCCGACGACCCCGGGCACCACCCCGACCACCCCGGGCACCACCCCGACCACGCCGGGCACCGCGCCCGCGGCCGGCTGGGTACCTGTCGACCAGGCCAGGTGGGACCGGGAACTGGCTGCCTTCAACGCGATCACGCCGAAGCCGGTGACGCCGGGAACGACCCGCGTTCCCGAGTTCCACACGGACTGCGAGCTGGCGAACTCGGCGCCGGACGACCCGATCGTCGTCCCCGGCCTGCCGGGCGCGTCGCACATGCACACCTTCTTCGGCCCGAAGATCGACGCGTTCACCACGACCGACAAGCTGCTCTCCTCGACGACCACCTGCAACGCCCCCGGTGACCTGAGCGCCTACTGGACCCCGGAGCTGCGCAAGGACGGCAAGCCCGTACCGATGAAGAGTTTCCGGGTCTACTACGGCTCACGGGTGAAGGACCCGTCGACCGTCAAGCCCTTCCCGCCGGGCCTGCGGATGGTCGAGGGCGACGCCAAGAAGCAGGTGGACACCCCGAAGAACGCCGGTAGCAACCAGTTCTGGTGCGCCGGCAGCGCCGAGACCGGCCGCAGCTCGGACGGCAACTGGCCGGTCTGCGCCTCCGGTGGCAACCTCATCTTCCAGCTCGTCTTCAAGGACTGCTGGGACGGCAAGAACATCGACTCGCCCGACCACAAGTCGCACATGGGCGACCCGGTCAACGGCGTCTGCACCGGCAAGTACCCGGTGGCGGTGCCGAACCTGTCCTTCATGGTCAACTACCAGTCGCTGGGCGGCAACGGCCTGACTCTCTCCTCCGGCAAGCCGTCCTCCATGCACGGTGACTTCATGAACGCCTGGGACCCGGCCCACATCGGACCCCTGGTGAAGTCCTGCCTGAACCAGAAGGCCAAGTGCGGCACCGAGGTGACCTTCGCCGGCGGCTGACCCCACACGTAACCCCAGAGGCGGCCCCACGCACAGGCGTGGGGCCGCCTCTCGTTGGCCGACACCCGACACCGAAGCGTGCAGTAGCCGACTGTGACCATGCCATCACCGAAAGCACACTCCTCCCCGACACGTCCCTGTCGAGTGGAGGAACCATGCGTCTCCGAACGATCGTCACCGCCGCGCTGGCCGCCGTCCTGGCCGCCAGCGCGCTCGCACCACCGGCGCCGGCCGCCGCCGCCACCGCCGACCGCTGGGGCTTCGCGTACGTCAAGGACCCCACCGTGGCGGTCTGGACCGTGCTGGACACCAGCCGGCAGTGGGGTAGCTGGAAGACGGCTTTCCCGGCCGCCTGGGCCGACGGCGTCAAGCTCGCGCCCGGCCGCTTCCAGGTGCGCTTCCCGCAGGTGGGCGCGGGCGCGCGGGGCGTGCCACACGTGACGCCGGTAAACCGGACCGGGCACTACTGCGAGGTGGTCCGCTGGTTCCAGTCCGGCACCGACGAGATCGTCGACGTGCAGTGCCACCGGCCCGGCGGCACCCGCGAGGACACCCCGTTCACCGTGCTCTGGACGACCAGCTCGGGCGTCGTGGCGGCTGGCACCTCCCACGCGTACGTGCAGTGGACCAGCGGCGTGGTGGCGCAGTCGTACAACTCGACGGGCGCGGTGAACACCGCCGGGCCGGTGGGCATCGGGCAGTACCTGGTGCGGCTGCCCGCCGTCGGACTGGCCGGCGTGCTCGCCGGTGACGTGCAGGTCACCGCGGTGCAGCCGAACGCCGGACCCCGCCGGTGCAAGGTCTACTCGTGGGCGCCCGTCGGCACCGAGGTGCAGGTCTACGTCTTCTGTTACGACCAGGCCGGGATCGCCGTCAACACCGACTTCGTCCTCTCGTACCACCGTCGCCGACCGGTGATCGGCTCCCTCGGCCCGCCGTCGTACTTCGGTTACCTGGGTACCGCCGTCGGCGGGCCCACCAACGACAACTCGGTGCTCGGCGTCGGCGCGAACACCGTCGCGGCGATCGCGCCCGCCGGCCGCTACCTCGCGACGTTCCCGCAGATCGGTCTCAAGGAGACGCACGCGCAGGTGGTGGCGCAGGGCGCCGGCAACAACTACTGCCACCTGACCCAACCGTGGACGTACACCACCAACGCCGACGTCGACGTCATCTGCTTCGACAATGCCGGCACGGTCACCCCGCACCGCTTCCTGGCCACCTTCACCTCCCGACTCTGACCGCACACGGCCGGCCCCGCCCACGGTCCGATCTGGTGATCGGAGCGTGGGCGGGACCGGATGCCGCGGTGGTCAGCCGAAACAGTTGGGTACGGGTGGCGCGCTGGGCGTGCAGTTGGTGGGTCGGTTGCCGCTGATGGCCGACTTGTCGTCCACCGCCACCTGGCCACCGTCGTTGAACACCCCACCCGGCGCCACGACGGAGACGTTCTCCGTCACCTTGGTCTGGGTGAGGGTGAGGGTGGCGTTGTTGTAGATTCCGCCGCCGCGCGAGTTCGTGCCGAAGGCCTTGTTGCGGGCCACGACGGTGCGACGCAGGACGACCACGCCGCTGCCGTTGTAGACGCCGCCGCCGTTCTCGATGGTGCTTCTCGTGCTGGCGGCGTTCTCACTGATCTGGCTGTCCTCGGCCACGAACTGGCCGATCTGGTTGAACACACCGCCGCCGCGTTGGCCGGCGTCGTTACGAACGATCTTGCCGTGCTGAAGCTGGAAGGTGCCGTCGGTGAAGATTCCGCCGCCCTCGCTACCGGCCGTGTTCTCGGTGACCTCGATGTTCCTGGCCGTGGTGGTGCCGTTGATCCCGGTGCGGATGCCACCACCGCGGAAGCCGGCGCTGTTGTGGTGCACGCGGACGTCGTCGAGCACGGCGGTGCTGGAGTTCGACAGGCCGCCGCCCGCGCCGCCGATCGGCAGGATGACGACGGTCCCGATCGTGCTGTTGTCGCTGAGCCTGGTGTTCCGCACCGTGAGGTTGCCGTTGTTGTAGACACCACCGCCGTCGAACAACGCGCCGTTGTCGCTGATCCGGCTCTCGTCGTCGCCGTACCGCTCCCGGTCCTTGCCGTCCTTGCCGTCCTTGCCGTGGTTGCCGTCCTTGCCGTCCTTGTCCTTGTCCTTGCCGCCGTGGTCGCTGCGGCCGAGGATCCTGGTGTCGCCGAAGTTGGCGATCCCACCGCCGGTGCCGTTGGAGTGGTTGAAGACGACGTCGATGTTCTCCAGGGTGGCCCGACCGCCGACGTCGACGCGGATGCCACCACCGCCACCGCCGATCCCGCTGGTGTCGTCACCGCCCTTGATGGTGGCGTCGCGCAGCTTCAGGTCACCGCCGGCCCCCACCTCGAGGATCCGGAACGGCGTGGCGGAGGCCGCCCGGACGATTGTGGAACCGTTGCCGTCGATCGTGATCGGCTGGGTGACGATGGGCAGGCCGACGGGGCCGTGGGGCACGGGCGGCTGGGGCGCGGACGCGGTGAGCGTGTAGGTGCACCCCTTGGCGAGCCGGAGCTTCGCCCCGTTGCCGGCGTTCGCGCGGACGATCGCCGCGATCAGCTCGTTGGCGCCGCACGGCACGTCCCAGGCGTCCCGGCCGCCACCGCTCCAGTCGTCGTCCCCGCGCTCCTTGTCGCCCCCGTGCTCCTTGTCGCGACCGCCCGGATCGTGCTTGCCGCGGTCGTCGTCCGCCGCCCGGCTGCTGCCGGCGAGGACCTGTTTCCCGAGCAGTCCTCCGCCCGCTCCGAGCGCTCCGGTCAGGCCTCCGGGCACGCCGACGGCCGCCAGACCGGCGACCCCGGTCAGTCCGGCCACCCCGGCGACGAGCCAGCGGGCCCTGCGCCTCTTCGGCGGACGTGGCTGGTCTGCCGCCGCATCGCTGACGTTCGGGTGTCGATGGTTGGACATGTCTGGCCCTTCTCCGTACCCCGTGTCTCTGCACGCCACAGTCGGCGCAGAAAGCGACAAATCGGTTGTCGCCCCCACGGGGAACGTAGCCGAGTCGAACTCACATCAACGGGACTTATGCGAAAAAGTCCTACGTTCGACGCAGGACACGCGTAACGCGCATGCCGCTGTGGTGACCGAGTGCCCCGTGGCCGGGGAATCGTTGGCGCGTCCGGCCGCCGTGACCCCGGACGATCGCAGGAGCACAGGTCACCGCCCGCCGCCCGTCAGGTCGGGCCCCATCACCGCGCGTCCTTTGCTCTGCTTCAGCCCAGGAGACACCCAGCGTCCGATTATCGGACGGCAGATGTTTCCTCGGTTGAAGCAGAGCAAAGGCGGGTCACCCCCCGGGGCCCCGGGAATGGCCCCGAGCCACCGCTCGTTACATGCGCAGCGCGTAGCCCTGCCCGGCACGGGTGACAGCCGGCGCCGAACCCGAGCCTCCGATGTGCTGGTCGTCAGTCGGCGAGCAGGTGCTTCTGCACCTTGCCCATCGCATTGCGGGGCAGCGTGTCGAGAAACCTGATCCGGCGCGGCCGTTTGTGGACGGACAGCGTCCGCGCCACGAAGTCGACGAGCTCGGCCGCGCTCACCTGGTCCGCGACGACGAAGGCGGTGACCTCCTGGCCGAGGTCGTCGTTCGGCGTGCCGACGACCGCGGCCTCGCGAACACCCGGGTGGGCCAACAGCGCATCCTCAACCTCGCCGGCGCCGATCCGGTAACCACCGCTCTTGATCAGGTCGGTCGACCGACGGCCGACCAGTCGGTGCACACCATCGGGTGACACGCTCGCGATGTCTCCGGTGCGGAACCACCCGTCCCCGTCGAGCAGCCGGGCGGTCACGTCGGGCTTGACCAGGTAGCCGTCGAAGAGCATCGGTCCGCGAACCCACAGCTCCCCGATGGCCGTCCCGTCGGCGGGTACCGGCCGCCCGTCGTCGTCGAGCACCCGTGTCTCCGCGCCCGGCACCGGCGTGCCGACCATGCCGGGCCGACGGTGCGGGTCGTCGGCGCGATTGCTCAACGTGATCAACGTTTCGGTCATGCCGTAACGCTCGACCGGCCGGTGACCGGTGAGCTGGCGCATCCGCTCGAACGACGGCGCGGGCAGGGCAGCGCTGCCGGAGACCAGCAGCCGCGCCGAGCTGAGGCGCGCGGCGGCCGTCGGCTGGGCGCAGATCCGCGACCAGACCGTCGGTACCGCGAAGTAGAGGGTGCCGCCTGCCTCGGCGTACGCCTCGGGGGTCGCCCGTCCGGTGTGGTGCAGCCGGCAGCCCACCCGCAGCGCGCCGAGCACGCCAAGCACGAGACCGTGGACGTGGAACAGGGGCAGACCGTGCACCAGAAGGTCGTCGGGGGTCCAGGCCCAGGCGTCGGCGAGCGCGTCGATGCCGGCCTCGACGGCACGGTGCGACAGGACCGCTCCCTTGGGCGCTCCCGTGGTGCCGCTCGTGTACATGATCAGAGCAGTGCGTTCGGGGGCCGGCGCCGGGTGCCGGGTGTCCGAGGTACGGCCCAGGTCGACCCGACGGACACCGATCCGCGTCGGTTCGTCCCCGGTGCCGCCGAGCAGCAGCGTCGCGCCGGAATCGCGCAGGATGTGCGCCCTCTCCCGAGGCCCGGAGTCGGGTGGCACGGGGACGACGGCGGCTCCACCGAGCAACGCGCCGACCACCCCCACCACGGTCTCGGCGGTGGCGCTGGCGTGCACGGCGACGACCGGTTCGCCGCGCAGGTCGTCTGCCACCGCGGCGGCGCATCCCCGCAGGCGCTCGGCGGACATGGCCACCGGCCCGAGGCGGATCAGGTCATCGACGGTCGGGCTGGAGCGGTCGAGACCGTCGAGCAGACGCATGGACCGAGGCTACGCCGGATGTCACGCGTACCTGACCATCAGTATCTCCGGGCCCACCCGACGAACGCGACGCACCGGGCCGACGTCGGTCGCGGCGGTGCGAGCAGTCCGCCCCGGACCGGCGGCGGAAGGGTCTCAGAGCCGGCGGAGCCGCTCGCGGAGCCAGCCGCGGTCGGGGTTCACCACGGCCTGCGCGTCGAACACGACCGTGGGCACCGTCTCGTTGCCGCCGGTGATCGCACGAACGGCCGCGGCACCCTCCGGGTCGTGCCATATGTCGACCCAGTGTGCCTGCCGAGCGAGCCGACCAAGCGAGAAGCGGAGCTGGAGGCAGTAGCGGCAGCCGGGGCGCCAGTACACGATCGGCAGCCCGTCCGCCGCGCTGGCCCGCTGCGCTTCGGCGGCTCCCATCGAGCGGGGGAAAGCCCACGGCGACACCCCGAACGCCACCGCCAGAAAGATCAGAAACTCGACACCGCCAACCACTGGCGACCCGGCGGCCAGTTGGGTAGCCAGGACCACCACGCCGAAGGTCGCCGTCAACACCGTCAGGGCCCACCGCCGCGCCACGCTGGGAACACTACCGTCGACGAGCGGCTGCGCCCGCGCCGCCCCACGGCAGACCGATCCGGCGCCCAGCGTCCATCGCACCCGCCAGGGGCGCGTCCCGCCGTCGACGGATTCCATCGGCGGATGCGAATAGGTAAGCGCATCGCTACTATGGGTCAGTCTCGAGGCAAGGGGGTAGTGCCCGCGTGCGAAGTCCCGTCAACGGAACCGCGCCGACGTCCGCGCCCGGTCGACCCGCGCCCGTCGTGGCCGACCGACCGCGTGGGCTCGTCCGGCGTCTGGTGCTGTTGGCGGTGGCGGTCGGGGGCGGCTTCGTCCTGGCCCTCCTGTTCCAGGGGCCGGCCAGCGCCGACGGCACACGCGGCGGTTCCGGCGACGAACTTCATCGGCAGCTCGGCGCTCTGGTGGAGCCGGTCCGGCGGGTCACCATCACCGAACGTTCCGATCCCGACCCCCGCAGCCGCGAACCCGCCGACGACCGCCGCCATGGCGGACGCCACGCTCCGCTGGCCGGCGCGATAGCCGGTGTCGTCGGCGCACGCGACGTGCCGTCCCCGACCGCGTCCCGCCGCCCGACGGACGCCGCGCGGACCTCCGTGCCGCCGTCCCGGACGGCCACCTCCGTCCGGTCCGACGCCACACGGCACGAACGGCTGCGCTCCTCGACCGCGGCCCGCGCGACTCATCGTCCCGCCCACCGCCCCCGCCCACCTCGATCGGCGGCAGATTCCGCACGGCGGCCGGCGAGCGCCGCGCCCGATCACCGAGAGCTGCCCGAAGCGCTCCTCCCGCCCGCCGTGGCGGGCCCGCTCACCCCGGTCCTGCGTCCCGCCGTCGACGTCGTGCGCGCCCTGCCGATCGCGCCCCTCGTCGCGGCGCTGCTGCGCGTCGTCGACGCCGTCCTGCCGCCCGCTCTCGGCGCGGTGGTCGTACCCGCGCCGCGCTCGCCGGTCGCTCCCCGGCCCGCGAACCGACCGCCGCGTCGCCCGGCGCGGCACCCACGCCGGCCCCGCCAACCCCGCCGCCGGCTCCGGCGCTGCCACCCGTACGCGCCGCGGCGACGCCAACACCGGCGGCACCACCGCCGACACCCGTGGCCGCGTACCCACCTGCCATGGCCCCACCGGGCCACCTCGCCGCGCGCCCGGCGCCGCCGGCCGTTGCGGCCCACCCTCCGGGTCAGCCCGTCACCCCGGTCGACCAGGACGCCGCCGGCACCGACGAGGGCTCGGCGCCCACGCCGGGCCTGATCCGGCCGGCTCACCGGCAGTCACACCCCGGCATCGCCGCGCTCTGCCACCTCGTGCCGCTCTTCGTCGAGAGCCGAACTCCGACTGGGATCGCCCGCCCGGGCTGAGGCCGGCCGCCGACCCCCGGGCTGCTCGCCCGCGCGGTCGGTCCCACCCCGCTGGCCTGGTCAATGGTGCCCGTGCCCGCGCCCTGACGGCGTGGTGGGCCCATGGCCGCCCGACTTCTCGCGTACGACGATCGCGGCCGACCCGTGGACACACCGGGTTCGGTGACCGTCGTGACGTGCACCTGAGATCGGAGAAACACGGTGATCCACGTTGTTGTCGCCGAGGACATGGGCTTGCTGCGCGGAGCGCTCTGCGCCGCGCTCTCCCGTGAGGAGGACATGGAGGTGGTCGCCGACGTCGAGGGCGTCGGCGAATTGTTGACGGCGGTCCGCCGGTGCCGGCCGCAGGTGGTGGTGCTGGCGCTGACGCCGGAGCTGCCCGACCCGGTGGAGGTGGTCGCCCGGATCAGCGCCGAGGCACCGCACGCCGCCGTGTTGGCGATGAGCCCCCGGTGGAGCCCGGCGCTCGTGGAGGCGGCGCTGGCGGCCGGCGCCCGCGGCCTGGTCGGCAAGGACAGCCCGCTGGTGGAGTTGGTGCGGTCGATCCGCGCGCTCGCGGCCGGAGAGCGCGCGATCGACCCGGCGGCCGCGGTGGCGGTGCTCAGTCCGTCGGAGGTGCCGTTGACGCCCCGGGAGTTGGACGTGCTGCGGATGGCCGCCGAGGGTCTGCCACTCAAGGAGATCGCCGGTCGCCTCTTCCTGGCCCACGGGACGGTGCGTAACCACCTGTCGGCGATCCTGCGCAAGATCGGGGCCCGCAACCGGTTGGAAGCGGTGTGGCACGCCCGGCGCAACGGCTGGTTGTAGCCATCGGGGCGGGTCCGTCGCGGGCCCGCCCCGTCGCCGTGCGGCCCCGACGGATGCGTGTTTGAATATTGACGTTGAGTGATCGCCATGCAAGCGCGGGAAGGTTCGTCGTGATCCGTACCCTGCTCGCTCTGGACGGGGCCCTGGTGTTGGGGGCGCTGTCGTTCGTCCTCGCCGCCGAGGACGACATCCGTGTCGTGGCGGAGGTGGATCGCGGCGACGCGGTCCCCGCGGCCGTCCGTGCCCAACGCCCGGACGTGGTGGTGGCCGACCTCGATCTGGTCGAGGAGGAGGTGCCCGGTCGCCTGGGCCTGTGCCCCATCCTGATGCTGGTCCACCCGCACCGGGCCTGGCGACTGCGGGGGATGCTCAGTCCGTCCCGGACCGTCGGCATCCTGCGCAACGACGCCGCGCCTCAGCGGGTCGTCGACGGGATCCGCCGGCTCGCCCGCCGGGAGCCCGTCCTCGACGCCGACCTCGTCGTCGCGGCCCTGCACTCGGACGACCCGCTGACCGAGCGGGAGCGGGAGGTGTTGACGCTGACGGCGGCGGGCGCACCGGTCGTCGAGGTCGCGGCGTCGCTCGGGCTCAGCCGTGGCACCGTCCGCAACCACCTCGCTCGGATCGCCCGCAAGGTGGGTGCGCGCACCCGGGTGGAGGCGGTGCGGTTGGCGGGCGAGGCGGGCTGGATCTGACCGGCGGAGGGTCAGCCCGGCCGGGTGGCCGGGGACGGCGGCACCGGCTCCTCCCAGCAGCCGACGAGCGCCCGGTAGGTGGCCGAGCGGGTCAGCAACTGCCCGTGCGTCCCCACGGTGGGCGTGTCGCCGTCGAGGACCAGCACCCGATCGGCGCGCAGGGCGGAGCTGATCCGGTGGGCGATCACGACGAGGCTGCCGGGCCGCCGAGCGAACGCGGCCTCGACGGTCGCCTCCAACGCCGGGTCGAGATGGCAGGTCGCCTCGTCCAGGACCGCCAGCGGGGCGGGCGCGAGCCAGGCCCGGACCGCCGCGACGAGCTGCCGCTCACCGGCGGAGAGCCGGGCCGGTACGACCGGCGCGTCCAGGCCCCCAGGCGGGTCGCCAGGGGCGTGCGCCCAGCTCGTCGAGGGCGACCGCCAGGGTGTCGTCGTCGGCGTCGGGCCGGAGGTAGCGGAGGTTGTCGGCCAGCGTGCCGGTGAAGACGTACGCCTGCTGGGGCAGCAGCACCCGCATCCGGGCCAGGACGGCCGGGGCGGCGTCGGCGACCGGAGCACCGGCGAGGTGGACCGTGCCCTCCTGCGGCGGCACGAGCCCGGCCAGCAGGGCGGCCAGCGTGGACTTGCCCGCGCCGCTGGGTCCCACCACGGCCAGGTGATCGCCGTTGGCGAGCGTCAGCGAGAAGTTCCGCAGGATCGGCTCGGCGCTCGGGCCGTACCGGAAGGTCAGTCCCCGGACCTCGACGGCCGGTGAGCCGCCGGCCGGCCTGGTCGACGGGCGCGGGCCCGGAGTCTCCGCCGTGGACGCCGGCCGGTGGGGATAGACGCGCAGCAGGTTCTCCAGGGTCACCGCGTAGCGCAGCCCGCCGCCACCGAGGCCCTGCACGAGGGTGTGCAGGGCGGGTTGCAGCCCGGTGGACACGTAGATCAGCGCCCCCAGCACCTCGCCCGCCGTCATTCCGCGCTCGACCAGCCACGGAGTGGCGACGAGCAGCACCACCAGCGGCGACCAACCGCCGATGCCGAGGCTGAGGCTGCGGATCACCGCCATCCGGGCGAGGGTGCGCTCGGCGGCGGCCTGCGCGGACACGTGCTGCTCCACCTCGGACGCCACGCGCGCCTGGGCGCCACAGGCCAGCACGTCGCGGTGACCGGCCAGCGCCGTCGCCGCCGACTGGCCCAACCGCTCGCCCGCGCGGACGTACGCCCGCTGGTGCGCGACCATGGCCGGCAGCGCGGCGAGGAACACGGCCAGGCCGGCGACCAGCGGCGCGGCGGCCAGCGCCGCCGCCACCGGCGCGAGGGCGAGGAGGCCGAGCAGGGCAGCGCCGGCGGAGAAGAGGAAACCACGCGTGACCATCAGCAGGCCGGCGAAGGTGTCGCGGACGATCTCCATCTGGTGGGTCAGCCGGGTCATCGCCGCGCTGTCCGGGCGACCACCCGCGCGGGTGGCGTCCCGGAGCGCGCCCCGCACCACCTGAGCGGCCACCTCGTCGCGGAACGGCTCGACCACCGCGCCGAGGCTCCGGTACGTCCGGCCGGTCGCCGCCGCGCCGACCAGCACGGCCACGGCGAGGACCCCCAACCACGCCAGCCCGTCGACGAGACGCCCGGCCAGGAAGCCGTCGTCCACCGCACGGGCGACCAGCAGGCCGGCGAGCAGCGCCGGCAACGCCTCGACGAGCGACCACCCGCAGAGACGGGCCAGGTCGGCTCGGCGGGCCCGCAGCGCCCGCCAGGTCACCCGGCGTACGGTCAGCGGGGTCACGATCCACCGCCGGCCGGCTCGAACACGGCCCGGTAGTCCGGCTCGGCCCAGAGCCGCCGGTGCGGCGCCAGCGCGCGTAGCCGACCACCGTCCAGCCAGGCGACCAGGTCGGCGCGGGCGGCCGCCGCCGCCCGGTGGGTGACCACCAGTCGGGTCCGCTCGCCCGGGCGCCCGACGACCGCTTCGGTGATCCGGTGTTCGGTCGCCGTGTCCAGGCTGGACGTGGCGTCGTCCAGGATGAGCAGCCGCTCGGCGGCGAACGACCGGGCCAGGCCGAGGCGTTGGGTCTCACCACCGGAAAACGGCGCGTCCACCAGCGGTGTGCGGTACCCCTCGGGCAGCCGGTCGATCACGTCGGCGACCGCCGCCAGGCGGGCCGCCCGCAGAACCGCCGGCGTGGCCGGGCGCGCGTCCGCCGGTGGCATCGCGACGGCACCCGGCAACGCCAGGCCGACCGCGTCGTGGACCGTCGCGCCGATCAGCACCGGCTGATCGAAGGCGTAGCCGACGGCTCGGCGCAGCGCCGACGCGTCGAGGTCCCGCAGCGGTACGCCGTCCAGGAGCGCCGTACCGTGATCCGGGTCGTGCAGCCGTCCCGCCACGGCCGCGAGGGTCGACTTGCCGGCGCCGGACGCGCCGACGACGGCCACGGTCGCGCCGGCCGGCACGTCCAGGTCGATGCCGTCCAGGATGGGCCGGCCGTCGTCGCCGTACACGCGCACGTCCCGCAGTCGCAGCGCGCCACCACCGGGCGGTAGGGGCCGGTCGCCGCTCGTCATGGCGGGCTGTCGCAGCGGTTCGGCGACCCGGTGCGCCCCGGCGCGGCTGCGCACCAGGTGGTTGAGCGTGGCGAGGACCGCACCGAGCCCGGCGCCCATGGCCGCGTACCGGACGGCGGCGACCAGTTCACCGGGCGTGAGCCAACCGGCCGTCAGGGCGTACCCGCCGACCGCGACGACGCTCAGGTGCAGCAGCGGCGCCACGGCGGCGGTACGCGCGCTCGCCCGGGCCAGCAGGTCCCACGTACGTCGGCCGTGCCGGCCCAGCTCCGGCAGGGCCGCCAGCACACGGGCCTCCTCGCGGCGGACCGTGGCGGCGGCGGCGATACTCCGGGCGCCGGTCAGCGACTCCAGCAGTCGGCCGGCGATGACGCCGAGCACCCGTTGGTAGCCGGCCGTCGC
Organism: Micromonospora sp. CA-246542; assembly: GCF_050942905.1. Classification (NCBI taxonomy): domain Bacteria; kingdom Bacillati; phylum Actinomycetota; class Actinomycetes; order Micromonosporales; family Micromonosporaceae; genus Micromonospora; species Micromonospora sp. CA-246542. The sequence goes on from NZ_CP192040.1 coordinate 4,301,577, forward strand.
GGCGGAGGCGTCGGCCACGAAGGCGCGCATGAGGACGGCGAGCAGGCCGAGGCCGGCGAGCAGGGTGATCCCCAGGATCGGTTCCAGGAGGGCGAGCGCGACGACGCTGCCGAGGGGCGGCAGCACCGCCACGGCGGCCAGGACCACGGCGTTGCCGGCCTGTCCCGCGTCGGCGGACTGGCCGACCAGGCGACCGACGAGATCGCCCACCGGGTATCGGCGGGTGGCACGGACGTCCAGCGCGAACAGGTGGCCCAGCAGGTGGCGGCGCAGTCCGGCGGTGGCGCGGGCGGCGCCGAATCCGCTGGCCAGGTCGGTCAGGGCGTCGACGCAGACGAGGGCGGCGACCAGGCCGCAGGCGGCCACCGCCCACCAGAGCGAGCCTCCGGACAGGGCGGCGTCGACGGCGCGGCCCAGGGCGGCGGGAAGCAACAGTTCGGCGGCCGCGCCCAGGAGCGCGATCGCCGCGAGCCCGGCGGTCCAGCCGCCGCCCGCCAGGACCGTTCGCCGCAGCAACCGGTCCCCCGCGTCGAACGTCGACATCGCGCCTCCCGGTGCCACGCGGTCGCCCTGGGTGGGCACGTCTACCCACCCAGGGCGATCACGTTCGTGCGACGGATCAGTTGCAGGTCGTGACGGAGAGCGAGCTGTCGCCGCAGAGCAGCAGGCTCGCCCGGCTACCGCCACCCGTGCGGTCGGCCGGAGCCATCTCCAGGCCCTGGAGGTCCAGAAGCGCCATGTCGTTCACCTCCCTTCCATTCCTTTGTCGATCCGGTCGCCCCCGCTGTCGCGGGGGAGTCTCTGCGCGCCCGGCAGGGGCGCGAGGAAGGGCAGCACCGGCGGGTCGTCCTGCCGCGCGCAGGTCAGCGCGTACAGCACGCCGGCGGTGCCGGTGCCGAAGTCCATGGAGAGCCGGAGGAGCTGCTCACCGGGGAAGGCGGTCCCCTCCCGGTACGGCAGCGCATGCCAGGCCAGCCGGTCCACCTGCGCGTCGAGTTCCCGGCGGTCGCCGTCGTGGACCGAGGCGGCGAGGTAGGCGATGATGCCGGCCCGGCCGGCGAAGAGCCCGGTCTGCGCGTAGAACGGTGACCGTGCCGCGCGGCGGATCCCCGCGCTGGCCTCTGCGAACCCGTCGTCGTCGCGATGGCGCAGGTACTGATCGAGGACCAGTCCGATGCCGACGCTGCCGTGTGCCAGGTACGGCATGGTCCGCCAGCCCTCGTTGACCTCCAGGGCGCCGTCCGGGCGCAGCACGCACCGGCGCAGATCCTGGCGCAACGCCGTGGCGGCGTGCCCCAACAGGTCCTCGTCGCCGCTGAGCTCGTAGAGCCGCAGCAGCAGCAACGCCGGTCCGGTCCGGCCGCGTAGCAGCCCGGCGTACGGGTGGCGTCCGCCGCTGATGTCCGGGCCGGGATCGTCGGGCAGTTGCCCGATCACCCGCTCGGCGGCTCGCCACGCGGCGTCGCGCAACGACACCTCCCCGGTACGGGCCGCCAGCTCGGCCAGGTTGAGCGCGATCCCGGACAGTCCGCTCGCCAGGCTGTGGTCGAGTCCGTCCAGCGGCTCGCGCAGGCAGATGTCGAGCACGTCCAGCGCGTCCTGCCGGCGGCCGAGGCTCTCGAGGGCGTGGGCGACACCGTGCAGGCCGTCGTAGAAGCCGCAGCGGGTGCCGGACGGGGGCGCGGTCGCCCGTCGTACCAGCCAGTCCTCGTGCTCGGGCCACCGTCCGACGCCGCTGGTGTGCAGCGCGTACAGCACTCCCGCCGCCCCGTGGGCGAGGTTGAGGCCGCCGCTGCGGAACTGCTCGATGTCGCCGGGGAAGAGCCGGTCGTCGCGGGTCGGGGTGGCGCTGGCCAGGATGGCGGTCGCCAGCCTGTCCTGGGTGACGGGCGCGTCGTGCGCGGCCGTCACCTGCGGACCGCCGGTGATCTCCTCGACCGCCGGGTCGAGGAAGGACCTCGGCACTGGGAAGTTGGCGGCGATGACGTCGGCCAGGTGCGCCGCCTTCGCCGGAGCGAGCCGGACGAGCTGGGTCAGGGGCAGGAACAGCGCCAACCGCAGGCACGCCAGGGCGTACGTGTCGACCGCCGGCCCGGTCCGGTCGCGGGGCGCCGCGAAGCCCTGGTTGCGCAGCCCCGGCCGACGGTGCCCGTCGATCGGCGCGGCCACCTCGAAGTCGACGAGGGCGACCCGGTCGTCCGGACGGATCATGATGTTGAACAGGTGCAGGTCGCCGTAGACCAGGCCGCGTTCGTGGATCGCCGCGATGAGGGACTCGACCTGCTCGTGGACGTGCCGGGCCCAGCGGGCGTACGCCGCCCGGTCCTCGTCCGTCGCGTCGGCGTCGATCAGCGGATACCTGTCGACCAGCACCTTGTTCAACGGTCGACCCTCGATGAACTCCAGCGCGAGGAACCGGTGCTCGCCCAGGTCGAACTCGTCGTGCACCCGGGGCACCTGAGGCAGGTCGGCGAGTTGCCGCAGGGCGTCGGCCTCGCGGGCCAGCCGGGCTACGGCGTCGACGCCGTCGGCGTCCAGGCCGGCGTGCGGCCGGGCCTCCTTCAGCACGACCTCGGTGTCGGTGCGCAGGTCGCGGCCCACGTACAGGCCACCGCCGTTGGAGAAGTGGATCACCCGTTCGATCCGGTACGGCACCTGGTCGGTGCTGGTGCCGCCGCGGGCCGCGAGGTGCGGGCCGAGGAAGTCGGGCAGGGTGACCCAGGACGGCACGTGGAAGACGGGATCGCGGCGGTCCGGCACCAGCGTGCCGGAGTCGTCCTCGATCGCCGGCACCACCTGACCGTCGGGCGAGTGGCAGTAGCGGGCGGCGAAGCCGCCGTAGCGCACGTGGATCGGGCCGGCGCCGTAGCGCAGGTCGCTGAGGATGTACGGCCCGGACTCGCCGGTGAGCAGCTCGTCGAGCTCCTTGCAGACCAGCTCCAGCTCGGCGTCGTCGCGCGGGTAGACGGTGACGAACTTGCCGCTGGCGGCCCGGGAGGCGTACTTGGAGTTGCGCAGCAGCAGCGTGCGGGGCCCCCGGAGGAACTTGAAGGACAGGCCCCGGGGTACGCAGTAGTCCCAGACGGCGTCCAACACGCGCTCGGCGTTCGACAGACCCGCCGATACGTGGATCTTCCAGCCCTGCTGCGGCAGCGAACCGCCGTCCGGGGCGTAGATCAGCCAGTCGTCGAGCGGCTCACGACGCCAGCCGGTCGGGATCTCCCGCTCGGCGGCCGGAAAGACGGGCTGCGCGACGGCGCTGCCGAGCGAGTCGTAGAACAGGCGATCCGCGGCGCAGTAGCTGTCGTAGCGTTCGTCCACTGTCCCGCCGCCTCTCGATTCCGGCCGGTTGCTGTCGTCCGGCGTTGCATCGAGTCTCATCGACGGGGCCCGGTGGGCTCCAGTGCGCTAAGTCACCGACCGTGATGCGAGGTGCACACGAACTCGTGACAATAGTCAGGCACTGCCGAGGTTTGAAAAGACGGCAGGTGGGCACCGGGCCGCCGCCCGATCCCCACCTGCCGTCGCGCACGTCGTCAGCCCAGGTACTTCTCCCACGGGCCGGTGATCGCCAGGGTCAGGCCCGGGTCCTGCATGTTGACGAACAGCACCTTGCCGTCGGCGCTGAAGGTCGGGCCGCAGAACTCCGAGTCGTTGAGCTGGTTACGGGCGATCGCGTACGTCGGCCCGCCCGGGATGGTGCTGAGCACGTGCGAGGCGCCCTTGCCGTCCTCGGCGAGCACCAGGCTCCCCCACGGGGTGACCGTCACGTTGTCCGGGCCGTCGAAGGTGATGTCGGTGTACCTGACCGGCGTCCCCTCCTCGGCGGCGGCCTGGTGCGGGAAGTACGTCACGAGCTGGATGGTCTGGTCCTTGAAGCTGTAGAACCAGACCATGCCGTCGTGCGGCGCCGCGTCGGCCGGCAGGTCGCCCTCGTCCCACGCGTAGGAGTTGACGACATACACGCCCTCGTCGGTGCTCCAGACGCCCTCGAACTTGCGACCACGGGTGACCTGACCGTCGGCGAACTGCTCGCGTACGGAGGTGTGCCGCGCGTCGCGGTCCGGCACCTCGATCCACCGGACCGGGAACGGGCGGCCGAGCTGGGCGGAGGTCAGGTAGGCGACGTCCGGCAGCACGGAACCGTCGTCCATGATGATCTGCATCGCGGCGAGGACACCGGCGTCCGGCGCGAGGCGGGTCAGCACACCGGGCCCCAGCTTCACGCCGCGCGGCGCGGACCAGCGGTAGAAGAGGCCGTTGGGCTCGTCGGCGTCCTCGGAGAGGTAGACGTGGGTGCGGTCCCGGTCGATCGCCAGCGCCTCGTGGGAGTAGCGACCCAGACACTTGATCGGCCGCGGGTCGGCGCTGCCGTCGGCCCAGACCTCGAAGACGTACCCGTGGTCCTTGGCGTAGACGCCGGAGCGGTCGCCCTCCTCCCACCTGTCGCCGGCGCGGTCCTCGGTCTCCTCGCAGGTCAGCCAGGTGCCCCACGGGGTCGGGCCGCCCGCGCAGTTGGAGATGGTGCCGGAGAGGGCGACGAACTCGCCGAGGTTGCGGCCCGCGACGTCGGTCGTGATCACCGTGCAGCCACCGGCGTCGACGGCGCCCGGGTCGTAGACGGTGCCCTTGACGTGCGGTACGCCGAACTCGGCGCCCGGGTCGATCTCGTGATTCTGGATCAGCGTGTAACGGCCGCGTCCGGCGTCGTAGACGGCCATGCCGTCGTGGTCCGCCGGGGTCACGCCCTGACCACGGTCGAGGCGGGTGACGCCGGTCCGGGTGACGATCGTGTAGCGGAAGCCCTTGGGCAGGGCCAGGATCCCCTTGGGGTCGTCCACCAGCGGCGGGAAGGGAACGCGACCGCCCGGGGCCGGCGAGTGCGGTCGGGCGGGGCTGGCCTGCGCCAGGGACGGCAGGCCACCGGCGACGGCGAGGCCCACACCGGCGGCGGCGCCGCCGGCGAGGAAGGTACGACGGGAGGAAGGCACGCGGATCAGCTCCTGATCAAGACAGTGCGACGGCCGACAGCCAACCCGCACCGACGAACACCGAAGCGTCAGCCGTGGGGTCCACCGGTGACATCGGGGTGAAGAAACGGCGTCACCGGGGTCGTCGCGGTGACGCCCAGCCCTGCTCGTGCAGCCGTTCGATGCCGTCCAGCAACAGGTCGAGCGCGAACTCGAACTCGAACTGGTCATCGCAGCCCTGCCCCACGACCGACTCGTCGTCGTGGGATGCGGCGGTGGCGATCTCCGCCAGGTGCGGGAACCGGGCGGCGAACTCCGGCGGCATCGCCGCGGCGGGTTCGGGGCTGGCTGCTCCGGACCGACCGGCGCGGCGGGAGTCGTCGAACAGCTCCTGGCTGAAGCCCAGAACCCGGCTGCCCATCGTGTGCATGACGTGGTGTGCGAGGTTCGCGGAGAACCCACCGGCCCGGAGGGTGCCGACCACCGAGTCGAGGTAGGCCAGGACGGCCGGCGTCGCCATCGTCCGCGACTCGATCGCCAGCGGCGCCCAGGGGTGCCGGCGCAGCACCGCCCGCGCCGAGAGGATGCGCCGGCGGATGGCGTCCTTCCAGGTGGTGTCGCGCTCGGGCGGGTCGATCTGGCCGACGATCACGTCGATCATGCCGTCGAGCAGTTCGTCCTTGTTGGCCACGTGCTTGTAGAGAGCCATCGGCACGACGCCCAGGTCCTGGGCGAGATTGCGCATGCTGAGCGATTCGATGCCGGTCCCGTCGGCGAGCGCGACGGCCGCCCGCAGAATGCGGTCCCTGCTCAGCGGCGCGCGGCGCAGCGTCTCAGCCTGCTCGACCATCTCGTCCTCGTCCTGTCCGGCGGTTGTTGAACGATAACCACCATTGACAGGTATACGGCGTACACCTACCGTTGGTGTACACCGTACACTTCAGGGAGGACCCATGAAGGCGATCGTGCAGGACCGGTACGGCGGCCCGGAAACCCTCGTCCTCGGCGACGTCGCCACGCCGACGCCCGCCCCGAACGACGTGCTCGTCCGGGTCGCGGCCGCCTCGCTCAACGCGTACGACTGGCACGCCATGCGCGGCGATCCCCGGATGGCGCGGTTGGCGATGGGCCTGTCGCGGCCCCGCGCACGCATCCGCGGTCGGGACATCGCCGGCCGCGTCGAGGCCGTCGGGGCCGACGTGCGCGACCTCCGGGTGGGTGACGCGGTCTTCGGCGACCTCGGCGACGCCAACGGCGCGTTCGCCGAGTACGCGTGCGTGCCCCAGACGCAGGTCGCGCCCATGCCGACGAACCTGACCCCCAGCAGGCGGCGGCCCTGCCGCTGGCCGGCATCACGGCGCTCCGGGGACTGTGCGACGTCGGGCGGGTCGAGCCCGGTCAGCGCCTGCTCGTGAACGGGGCCTCGGGCGGCGTCGGCACCCTCGCGGTGCAACTGGGCAAGGCGCTCGGCGCGACCGTGACCGGGGTGTGCAGCACCCGCAACGTCGACCTGGTCCGCTCGCTCGGCGCCGACGACGTCGTCGACTACCGCCGGGACGACTTCGCCGACGGCTCACGCCGACACGACGTCGTGCTCGACCTGGTCGGCAACCGCTCCCTCACCGACCTGCGGCGCGCGCTGACACCGACCGGGACGCTGGTGCTCTCCGGCGGGGGCGTGTACGGCGGCGGCAGCCTCGTCGGGCCGGTGTGGCTGATCGCGCGCGGACGACTACTCGCGCCGCTGGTCCGGCAGCGCGTCGTCACGCTCACCACGACGCCGAGCCGGCAGCACCTCGACACGCTCCGCGCCCACGTCGAGGCCGGCCGGCTCACACCGGTCGTCGACCGGACGTACCCGCTGCACGAGGTGCCCGACGCCATCCGGTACGTCGAGGGCGAACACGCGCGGGCCAAGGTCGTCATCACCATCTGACGGCCGCCGCGCGACCGCGTCCGCCGGTACGGACGTCCACCAGCGTCGCGACGCCAGCGCGGCCAGACCCGCACCGGCGGCGTTGAGCAGCACGTCGTCCACCGAGGACACCCGGTCGAGCCGCAGGACGTACTGCGCGGCCTCCACCAGGACCGAGCAGCCCGCCCCGAGCAGCAGAACCCGGCGCACCGACGTCAACGCCGCGAACCGCAGCGGGCCGAAGAACCCCAGCGCCGCGAACACCAGCAGATTGCCGACGATCTGGCCCGTCGCCCTCGACGGGCCACCATCGACGACGATCGTGATCAGATCGCGTAGCGGCACGAGGTTCACCCGACCGGCGACGACGCCGGCCGCCGACCCCGGCAGGAGGATCATCCAGACCCACGGCACCGTCCCGTAGACGATGCCGACCTCCGCCACCGACTTGCGCCACGCGTGCGGGTCACCGGCGGCACGCCGACGACGCGCCAGGGCCCACACCGCCAGCGCGGCCAGCGGCAGGACGACCACCGTGACGAGGGCGACGCCGGTGAAGGTGCCGAACCAGCCGTGCCAGCCCCGGAGCATGGCTATCCGACGCCCTTCCACTGCGTCGCCGGGGTAAGCGGCACGGGCACGGGCCGTCGCGGCGTCGTCGTCAGCTCGATCCGGCGGCCCTGCGCCGCCGACTCCAGCAGCGCGGTCATCGTCTCGAGGACGTGCAGGGCGACGTCGCCACCGGCGCGGGGCGCACGCTGGTCATCGGCCAGGACGAAGTCGAGCAGGCCGATCCCCCGGCCGCTCCCGGCGTACCCGGCGCGCGCCTGGAGGGCACGCCACTCGTCGCCGCCGAGCGCGAAGTGGCGGACCTCGCCGTCGAAGTAGTTCGGGTCCGGTACGGCGAGCGTGCCGGTCTCCCCGTGGACCTCGATGGGCGCGGCGGTCGTCGCGATGCCGTCGAAGCTCGTGGTGATGGTGGAGAGCGCGCCGTCGACGTGTTCGAGGACGCCGGTGACGTGGGTGTCCACCCGCACCGGGATGTGTTCGCCGGCGCGTGGGCCCGAACCGATGACGCGCTCGGATCGCAGGCGGCTGGCGGCCCCGACCACCGCGCGGACCGGCCCGAGCAGGTGCACGAGCGCCGAGATGTAGTACGGCCCCATGTCGAACAGGGGGCCACCGCCGGGGGTGTAGTAGAAGTCCGGGTGTGGGTGCCAGCGCTCGTGACCGGCCGTGACCATGACGGCCGTCGCCGACATCGGGCGGCCGATCAGGCCGTCGTCGATCGCCGCACGCGCCGTCTGCGTGCCCGTGCCCAGGACGGTGTCCGGCGCGCATCCGATGTGGACGCCCGCCGAGGCGGCGCGTTCGACGATCGAGCGGCCGTCCGGGAACGTCACGGCGAGCGGCTTCTCGACGTACACGTTCTTGCCGGCGTCGATCGCGGCGCGGGAGACCTCGGCGTGCGCCGCGGGGATCGTCAGGTTGAGCACCGTGTCCACGTCCGGGTGGGCGAGCAGGCGCTCGACGCTCATCGCCGCGCTGCCGGGGACCGTGGCCGCCGCCGCGGCCGACCGGGACGCGTCGAGGTCGGCCAGCGCGGCGATCCGCACCGCGGGGTGGTGCGCGAGGGTGTCCAGGTACGCGCGGGAGATGACCCCGAGACCTACGATGCCGACGCCGTGCGGGTCGCCCACACCATCCCCCTCTCGATGACGGTACGTACGGACGGGTGCTCCAGCACGTCGAGGTTGTGGCCCGGAGTCGTCACGACGACGCGGCCCGCGCCCCAGCGGCGGGTCCAGATCGCCGGCGAGGTGACCGGCCGGTGCCACGGATGCCACTCCCGCGTGGGGTGGGTGGTGACGGCCAGGACGTCGATGAGGTCGTCGTGCAGCACCCAGTACTGCTCGCTGACCAGGTCGAAGTCCTCGATGCCGGCGGTGATGGGGTGCTCCCGGCCGAGGTCGGTGACGCGCACGGTGTGCGGCAGGAAGTTGTCCTCCTCCCCACCGTGGCGCTCGCACGGCTCCTTGCCCGGATGGGTGGCGAACTGGCCGCCCACCAGGTGCAGGTACTCCGCCGAGGCGCGGAACGCGTCCACGATGCCGCCGTGCCAGCCGGTGAAGCCCGTGCCGGCGACGACCGCCGCGGCGAGCCCGGCCACCTGGGCCGAGGTGATCTCCGACATCGTCATGCACTGCACGATCAGGTCGGTGCCGGCCAGCTCGTCGGCATCGGCGTAGATCTCCGTCGACTCCTCGACCCGTACCGCGTAGCCGTTGCGTTCGAGGAAGGGGATGAACAGCTCGGTGGCCTTGACCGGCTGGTGCCCCTCCCATCCGCCTCGGACCACGAGTGCTCTCGGCTGCGTCACCGTCGCTCCCTCCACCGTCCGTCGCCGCCGGGCCGGCCGCTGCCGCCCCGGCGTTTGTCGGGCATCGAAACCGTACCCGTGCGGTCGTGCCACGGCACGGCGCGGGGCGTGCCGGATCGTACGTCGGATGGCCGATTGTCCACGCTCAGCACCGTCGATACGGTGATCGCGTGTTCGGGGAGGCCGTGCAGGAGCTTCGGCGCAGCAGCGCGTTGACCCAGGAGGATCTGGCCGCGAAGACCGGGCTGTCGGTCCGTCACCTTCGGGACCTGGAGGCGGGGCGGATCGCCCGACCGCGTCCCGCGACGATGCTGTTGCTCGCCGACGCCTTCGGCCTACAGGGGTCGAGGCGGGACCGTTTCCTCGCCGGGGCGCCCACCCCGCCCCCGTCGAGTGGCGTTCCGGCGCAGTTGCCGGCGGACGGTTTCGGCTTTGTCGGCCGCGAGGGCGCGCTGGCCCGCCTCGACGAGATCCTGGCCCGGTCGGTGGACCAGCCGACCGCGATGGGGCTCGCGATCGTCTCCGGCACCGCCGGGGTGGGCAAGACCGCGCTCGCGGCGCACTGGGCGCACCGCGTCGCCACGCACTTCCCCGACGGCCAGCTCTACGTCAACCTGCGTGGCTTCGACCCGGGCGGCGTCCCGCTCAGTCCGAGCACGGCGCTCGCCGGGTTCGTCAACGCTCTCGCGGGACCGGCGGCCCGCCCGTCGACCGGGCTGGACGAGCAGGTCGCCCGGTACCGGAGCCTGCTGGCCGGCCGACGGGTGCTCGTCGTGCTGGACAATGCCGGCGAAGCCGACCAGGTACGCCCGCTGCTGCCGGGAGCGCCGGGCTGCTTCGTCCTCGTCACCAGCCGCCACCAGTTCCTGGGCCTGGTCAGCGTGAACGGCGCCCATCCGGTCACCCTGGACGTCATGTCCGGGGCCGAGTCCCGCGAGCTGCTGACCCGACGCCTCGGCGCACAACGGGTGGCCGCCGAGCCCGAGGCCGTCGACGCCATCGTCGGCGCGTCCGCCGGGCTGCCGCTGGCGCTGTCGGTCGTGGCCGCCCGCGCGGCGATCCACAGTGGGTTCCGGTTGATGGACCTGGCGGCGCACCTGCGCCCGGAGGCCGATCGCCTCGACGCCTTCGACGGCGGTGAACCCGTCACCGACCTGCGGCTGGTCATGTCCTGGTCGTACCGGACGCTCGACCCGGCCACCGCCGGGCTGTTCCGGCTGCTGAGCGTGCATCCGGGCCCGGACTTCGCCGTCGCGGCGGCGGCCAGCCTCGCCGGGATCACGCCCGCGCGGGCCCACCGCCACCTGACCGAGCTGACCCGGGCCCACCTGCTCAGCGAGCACCGGCCCGGCCGGTTCACGTACCACGACCTGCTGCGCGCGTACGCCGCCGAGCTGACGGCGGCCGAGGACGGCGAGGCGGACCGTCACGCCGCCCGTACCCGGCTGCTCGACCACTACCTCGGCGTCGCGTACGCCGCCGACGAACTGCTCTATTCGCAGCGGGACCGACTGCCGATCGACCCGCCGGGGCCGGGGGTCGCGCCGGTGCCGCTGGCCGACCGCGACGCGGCACTGGCGTGGTTCACCGACGAGCACCCGGTGCTGCTCTCGGCGCTGCGGCTGGCCGCCGACCACGGTTTCGACCGGCACACCTGCCACCTCGCCTGGGCGATCACCACCTATCTCAACCAGCGCGGCTACTGGGAAGACTGGACCGGCAGCCTGCGGGCGGCGTTGTCGGCGGCCGTCCGGCTGGCCGACGACCGGGCCGAGGCGTACGCCCACGGGGTGCTCGGCTTCGCCGGCATCGCGCTGCACCGGTACGCGGACGCCCAGCGCCACCTGGAGCTGGCGTACGACCGGTACCGGCGGCTGGACGACCTCGCCGGGCAGGCCCGCGTCGAGCTGAACCTCGGCTGGATCCGCGACCAGACGGGCGAGCCCGAGTTGGCCCTCGGCCACGCCCGTGAGGCGCTGCGGCTGCACCGGCAGGCCGGCCACGTCACCGGCCAGGCCTTCGCGCTGAACGCGGTGGGCTGGTCCCAGGGCCAGCTCGGCGACCACCACGCCGCGATCGAGAGCTGCCAGCAGGCGCTGGCCCTGTTCACGTCGGCGGAGAACGTGCTCGGGCAGGCGATCACCTGGGGCAGCCTCGGGCAGTCGCACCTTCAGCTCGACGCGTTCACCGACGCGGTCACCTGCTACGGGCACGCCGTCCGCCTGCGCCGCGAGATCGGTCACCGCCGGTTGGAGGCGGACGCCCTGGTGAGTCTCGGCGACGCTCACCTGGCCGCCGGCGACGCCCCGTCGGCCCGCCTGGCGTGGCAGCGGGCGCGGGACATCCTCACCTCGCTCGGCGAGGCCGACACCGGAGCGCTCGACGCCAAACTCGCGCAGCCGCAATGAGCGCCGCAGGTGCCGGCCGATCTCCGGTCCCCGCGTACCGGTCAGAACGTGGCGATCGGGTTGACCGGGCTACCGGACGTGCCGGCGAGGCGGACCGGTGCGACGGCGAGCTGGAAGTCCCACTGGCCGAGTTCGGCGGCGGTCGTCGCGCACGCCTCCAGGTCGCAGTTGTCGAGCAGCCAGAGACCCATCGCGACGAGGCCGACGGCGTGCACGGGCATCAGCACGTCGTCGTACCCCGAGGGCTGGACGTCCTGCGGGGAGTCGGCGCCGATCAGCGCGACGCCGCGCTCATGGAGCCACGGCAGACAGGACGCGTGCCAACCGGTCTGCGCGAATCCGTTGGCCGCGCGACCCTCGCGCCGGAACCGCCCGTGACCGGTACGCAGGAGCACCGCGTCGCCGACGCCGACCCGTACGCCCTGGCGGCGCTCGGCCTCTTCGAGGTCGTCGGGGAACACCCCCTGGCCCGGTTCCCACCAGGGGACGTCGCGGACCCGGGCGACGTCCAGCAGGACGCCGCGGGTGACGATGCCGTCCGCCGCCGCCGTGACGGCCGCCCACGCCGAGCCCGTCGCCTCGTCGACGAACGAGTGCGACCGCCCGTTGTACATCGCGCCGTCCCAGAAGATGTGGCACGGCGAATCGAGGTGGGTGATGGTGTTGCCGTGGAACGTGATGCCCAGCCGCTCGGACGAGAAGCCCCACCGCCGGTCGGCGTGGAAGGCGGCCGGCATGTTCTCGGCGCCCGGCATCTCCACCGCGTACGGGCACGTCGTCGTCGACCGCTCCATCTCCCCCGGTACGGCGACCTCCCACGCACAGGACACACTCCTGCCGTGGCGTACGGCCCGCGCCGCCGCCAGCCGGACGTCGTCGGTGATGTGGTTCAGCGTGCCGCGCTCGTCGTCGTCGCCCCACCGGCCCCAGTTCGACAGCCTGTCGAAGTACCCGAGCACGTCCTCCTGGGTCGGCAACGCCCGCCCTGCCGTCATCGCGGCACCTCCTGTCCGGCCTTCCTGCACCGCAGGCAGGGTATCCCCCGGCGGGTCAGGTCTGGATGGTGAACGTGGCGACGACGCCGTTGTGGTCGGACGCGGTGCCGCCGACGATGTCGTAGCCGGTCATCCACATGAGCTGGTACTCGGGCAGCCGCTTCCAGAAGTAGATGTAGTCGATGTGCCGGTTGCCGTGCGTACCGGTGCCCTTCTCGCCGTACAGGTTGTAGTTGGAGCGCAGGTTGGGCAGCTCGTTGGCCTCGAAGACCCGCCACGGGAACTTCGCGTACCCGAAGGCGCGGTCGGCGCTGAAGTCGACGTTGAGGTCACCGCTCACGATGACCTGGCCTCCGCCCTGCTTGTCGACCGCCAGGTCCTTGAGGCCCTGGAACTGCGCCTCGGCGCACCGGGTGCGCGGCAGGTCCTCCGGCCGGCCGACGTCCTCGATGCCGGCCACCGCGTGGGCGTTGATGTGTGTCACGGTCCGGCCGCTGGCCTTGTGGCGGTACGTGACCCAGTTGTTGTACCGCGCGGGCGGCACCTCACCCGGGCCGTTGGTGTCACATACGAAGATCGAGCCCTTGTCCCGTACGTCGAACATGCTCTTGCGGGCGATCAGCGCCTCGCCGGCCTGGTTGGTGCCGCCCGGCGCGTACAACCACCATCCGTTGTCGGCGGCCCAGTTCTCCAGGAAGTCCTTGCGGTTGCCGACCTCGTTGAGACCGACGAGGTCGGCCCGGGACGCGATCAGGTTCAGGTCGTGCGCGAAGTCGGCCTGGCTCAACCCGGTGTAGATGTTCAGCGTCGCCGCCCGCAACGCCGTGGTCGCGGCGGCCGCCGGTGTGGCCGGCAGCAGGGCCGCCACCAGCGCGATCGCGGCCGCGAGAGCACCGAGGGCGCGGACTGGGCGGCGTGTTGTCGTCGACATCGACTCCCCTTCGCACACATGAGAACCGCCGTCGGTGGCGGTCGGCGCACTCTATCGATCTCAGTCGACCTGATGCCGAACATCGGGGTACGCGGAGGCGACAAATCGGCTCGGCAGTTAGTTGCGTGGCACGCATCTTTGCGTGCCACGCAAGAAGTGCTAGGGTGGTGGCATGACGGGGCTGCGGGAGCGCAAGAAGGCCGAGACGCGGGCGGCGCTCGGCTGGGCCGCCATCCACCTCACCGCCGAGCGCGGCTACGACAACGTCCGCGTCGAGGACATCGCCGAGGCGGCCGGCGTCTCCCCGCGCACCTTCAACAACTACTTCTCCAGCAAGGCCGAGGCCATCGCCTCCCGCCACCTCGACCGCAGCCTGCGCACCGCCGCCGCGCTGCGCGAACGTCCCGCCGACGAGCCGCTGTGGGAGGCGCTCACCCAGGCCGCGCTGGCACAGTTCACGCGCGGCCCCGAGGTCGAGGCGATGCCCTCCCCGCACACGCCCAGTGGGTGGCCGGCGTCCGCACCATGCTCGCCGAGCCCGCCCTCCAGGGCGAGCGCCTGCGCGCCGTCGCGACCGCCGAGGCCGAGTTGGCCAACGCGGTCGCCGAACGCACCGGGACCGACCTCGCCACCGACATGTACCCGAGGCTCGTCGCGGCCGCCGCCAGCGCGGCCGTCGCCGTCGCCATGCGGCACTACCTCGACAGCGCCGACCCGCCCACCCCGATCGAGCACCTCATCACCGACGCCTTCACCCAGGTCGCCGCCGGCCTCCCCGCGCCGCCCCGCTGACGCGCCGGCCCGCACCCGGGCACCCCTCACCCACCATCCTCAGCCGCGTCACACCCCGCGGCGGGCCGGTCGTACACCGCGCCCGCCGTGGCGACGACGCACGCCCCGAAGGGATCACGACCGTGATCGACGTCCTCATCGTCGGCGCCGGCCCGAACGGCCTGATGCTCGCCTGCGAACTGGCCCTCGCCGGTGTCCACCCCGTCGTCCTCGAACGCCATCCGACGCCCGGCGGCGAACCCCGCGCCAACGGCCTCGTCGGCCAGGTCGTCCGCCTCCTCGACCGGCGCGGCCTGTACGCGCGCCTCAGCGGCGACAGCAACCCGCCGTCCCCGCAACCCGCCTTCACCTTCGGCGCGTTCCCGCTGGACCTCACGATGCTCACGGACAACCCGCACTACGTGCTCGGCGTGCCGCAGGCCCAGCTCGAAGCCGCCCTCGCCGCCCGCGCCGCCGAACTCGGCGTCGACCTGCGCCGCGGCCACGAGGTCGTCGACCTGCGCCAACGGCCCGACGCGGTCGAGGTCGACCTCGCCGACGGTACGCGGCTGACCTCCCGCTTCGTCGTCGGCGCGGACGGCGGCCGCAGCCGGGTACGCCGTACCGCCGGCATCGACTTCCCCGGCGTCACCAACGACCGGTCGGTCTCCCGTACCGCGACGGTGACCGTCCCCGCGTCGTCCCTCGACCCCGAGACGGGCGGCCTCCTCGCCCCCGGCTACGGGATCGTGCCGCCGTTCCTGCACACCCGTACGCCGCGCGGCCTGATCGCCTGGGCCCCGTTCCCCGGCCGGCCGGCGCTGGTCAGCACCACGGAGTGGCCCGACGCGCCGACGAGCGACGAGACCCCGATGAGCCTGGCCGAGCTGCGCGCCAGCGTCACCCGGGTGCTCGGCGTCGACGTCCCTCTCGGTCCACCCGACGGCCCCGGCCTGCTCCGCCGGCTGACCGGTCGCAACACCCGGATCGCCGCCCGCTACCGCGCCGGCCGGGTGCTGCTGGTCGGCGACGCCGCGCACGTGCACCCCGCGATCGGTGGCCCCGGCCTCAACCTGGGCCTTCAGGACGCCGTGAACCTGGGGTGGAAGCTCGCCGCCACGGTGCGCGGCTGGGCGCCGGAGGACCTGCTCGACACGTACGAGACCGAACGTCGCCCGGTCGCCGAGCGGGTCGTCATGTCCACCGAGGCGCAGTCGGCGCTGATCGGTCCCGGCGAGGAGATCACCGGGCTGCGGGAACTCTTCGCCGAACTACTGCGGATACCGGAGGTGACCGGGCACATCGCGGCGCTGATGTCCGGCGCGGACATCCGCTACCCCGCCGATCCCGCCGACCCGATGGCCGGCCGGTCCGCCCCCGACGTGGTCGTCCACGACGACCGGGGCGTCGTACGCCTCGCCGAGCTGACCCGCGGCGCCCGGCCGCTGTTGCTGGACTCAACGGGCGCCTGGGCCGAGGTCGCGGCACCCTGGCGGGACCGGGTGGACGTGGTCACCGGCCACCTGGAGGGCACGACCGCGACCGGGCTGCTCGTCCGCCCCGACTGCTTCGTCGCCTGGTCGGCCGGGGACGCCGACACCCTGCGTGCCGCGCTCACCCGCCACTTCGGCCGGCCGCTCTGACCACCGGTGGCCGGGAACGCCTCGCGCTCCCGGCCACCGGCTGTCCACCACGCGGGGGTCAGTTGGTGATCACCGGCCAGGCGTAGGCGAGCAGCGCGCAGGCGGCGCCGAGCAGCGCGAACGAGATGCCCCGGGTGGGCAGGGGCAGGGCCGCGAGCACGATCAGGATGACGGCGATGATGTAGAGAAATGCCTGGGCGGACATGGAGGTCTCCTCAGTAAGGGGTGTAGGGAAAACGATCAGCCGTCCGGGGTGAACAACCCCTGGATGCCGACGACGATCGCGATCAGGCCGAAGATCGCGAGCAACAGGCGGACTCCGGTCGCGCCGT
Organism: Micromonospora sp. CA-246542; assembly: GCF_050942905.1. Taxonomy (NCBI): domain Bacteria; kingdom Bacillati; phylum Actinomycetota; class Actinomycetes; order Micromonosporales; family Micromonosporaceae; genus Micromonospora; species Micromonospora sp. CA-246542. The sequence goes on from NZ_CP192040.1 coordinate 4,317,922, forward strand.
CCGACTGCTCGACGCCCGACGTCGGACGACCGGTCAGGCGGCCCCACAACAGGGCCAGGCCGACACCGATCCCGACCACCTCGAAGTGGAACACCCGGGGGCCGGACACCAGGTGGACGATCAGGTAGTAGCCGCCGGTCACCAGCGCCACGAGCCCGACCACCCACGCGATCGGCGCCACCCGACCGGCGAGGCGGCCCAGGTCGTCACCGACGCGCGGCAGCAACCGCAGCACGGCGATGGCGAGCAGGAAGCCGCCGACGATGTTGGCGAGGTCGAGCAGCAAAGCCATGATCACGAGGGTCTCCGTCGATCGGACGATCAGCCGGCGGGCAGATACCCACGGACCTGTCCGGTTGAAACGACATTCGGCGATCGATCTCGACGGGGAGCGCTCACTGTGGAGCGATGAGGGGGGCGTAGTCGACCCGGCTGAGCGGCTGCGCCGACAGCAACCCGTCGGCGCGCGGCACTCCCAGCGGCCGTTCGTCGCGCAGGAACCGCACGGTGCTGACCTCGTGGCGGCTGGTGAGCGTGCAGACGATCTGCCCGAAGGCGAGCACCTCGTCGCTGCGACCGGCATCGTCACCAGGTTCGTCGACCATGACCCGGGCCTGGCTGGCGCTCAGCGTCACGCCGACCGCGTTGACCGCCCCCGGCAGGGCGCTGGTGAGGTCGGTGTCGCGCTCGGCCGTGGTGGGGCCCGCGAACAGGTGCCGCAGGTGCTCCTCGATGGTGGGTGGACGGTCGACGCTCCGCAGCACCGGAACGATCCGGTTGTCGCGTACCAGGCAGAGGGTCTCGGTGGCCGGACCGGCCGGCGCGGTGTCGGCGGATGGGGTGTCGGCGGTGGTCGGGAACGGTCCGCGCGGCGGTGGCACCGGGCGGGGCGCGTCGTCGGCGGGGATGCCGCAGCCAGCCAGCAGCGCGACGAGGGCCAGACCGAGCAGGCGTCGGGGACTCATGCCAGGCTCTCCGGCAGGGTGACGCGGAACCGAGCGCCGCCGCCGGGGTGGTCGGTGACGGTGACGGTCCCACCGTGCGCGCTCGCGTGCTGGGCGACCAGGGCGAGACCGAGCCCGGTGCCGTCGCCCGCGCCACGTGTGTGGGCGGCACGTCCACGCACGAAGCGGTCGAAGATGGCCTCCCGGTCCTCGACCGGTACGCCCGGGCCATCGTCCTCGACCTCGATCACGGCGGCGCCGCCGTCGCGGTCGAGCAGAACGGACGTCGGACCGCCCCCGTAGGTGACGGCGTTGTCCAGCAGGTTCGCCAGGATCTGCGCGACGCGCCGACGCTCGACCCGCCACGTCGCGGGCACCCCGGGCGCGAGCCGCACGATCGACGTCGGCAGGTCCAGGGCCTCGCAGGCGGCGCGGGCCAGCGCCACCGGGTCCACCGGCGCGCGGTGCGCGGGCTGGTCGCTGCGGGCCAGGTCGATCAGGTCGTTGACGAGTCGCTGAAAGCGGTCGATCTCGTCGGCGACCAACCCCGCCGCGATCGCCGTCCGCTCGTCCTGGTGTTCCCGGCGACGGGCCAGCACGCTCGCCGCGGCGGCGAGGGTCTGCAACGGCGACCGCAGCTCGTGGCTGACGTCGGCGGCGAAGCGGCGGTCGCGCTCGATGCGGTGGGCGAGCCGGTCGACCATCTGGTTGAACGAGGAGGACAACCGGGTCAGGTCGGGGTCGGTGGCCGGGTCCAGGCGGGCCGTGAAGTCGCCGGCCGCGATCTTCTCCGCCGCGTCGGCGACCGCCGTCAACGGGCGCAGCCCGTGCCGGGTGGCGTGCCACCCCAGCGCGGCGCCGGACCCGGCGATCATGATGGCCACGGTGGTCAGCGCGAGCGCCAGGACCTGGAACGTCTGCTCCAACTCGCGCAGGGAATTGACCTCGAAGTACGTCGCCGTCGCGGACAGGGGCACGCCGACCACGAGAACCGACTGGCCGTCCACCCGTACCCGCTGCACCGCTGGCTGCCCGGACGCCACGACGCGGCGCAGGTCCTGGGGGATGGCGGTGGTGGGGCCGGGGTCGGCCGTGCGGGCGTACCACTCGCCGTTGAGGTGCAGGACCGGGCGACGTCCGCCGCCGGTGTCCAGCGACCGCAGCACCTCCACGACATCGGGGGTGTCGGTGTCGATCCCGGCGCGCACGACCGTCGCGTCGAAGTACGCGGCGCGCAGGGCGGTGCGTTCCCGCTCCCCGAGCAGGGATCGGCGGGTCAGCTCGTAGGAGACCAGGGCCATCGAGGCGGCGAGCAGGAGCGCGCCGACGGCGAACGCGGCGGTGACCCGGGTACGCAGTCCGAGGCGTCTCATCGCTGCAACTTGTAACCCATACCCCGCAGGGTGACCAGGTGCCGAGGGGTCGCCGGATCGGGCTCGATCTTCTGCCGCAACCGGCCGACGTGCACGTCGACGAGCCGCTCGTCGCCGATGTCGTAGCCCCAGACCCGTTGCAGCAACTGCTGACGTGACAGCACCCGGCCCGCGTGCTCGGCCAGCTCGCACAGCAACCGGAACTCGGTACGGGTCACCGCCACCGGCCGGCCGCCACGACGCACCTCGCCCGCGTCGGGACTGATCTCCAACTCGCCGAACGCCAACACGGGCACCGGCCCCCCGACCACGGCACGGGCACGGCGACGCAGCGCCCGCAGCCGCGCGGTCAGTTCCTTGATCGCGACCGGCTTGACCAGGTAGTCGTCCGCGCCGGCCTCCAGGGCGGCGACGATGTCATGGGTGTCGTCCCGGGCGCTGACCACCACGATCGGCACGTCGTCGTCGCGACGGAGCTGCCGGATGCACTCGAAGCCGTCGAGGCCGGGAAGCATCAGGTCGACGAGCACGTAGTCCGCCGGATCACGGCGCTGCGCGCGCAGCCCCTCCTCGGCGGTGGCCGCGCCCACCGCGTCGTACCCCTCGTCCTGGAGGGCGAGCAGCAGCGCCAGTCGGATCCGGTCGTCGTCCTCGATCACCAGTACGGCCGTCATAACCGCATCATCCCCAGGCCACGACGACACGGCCAATCGCGTCCGCCGGCCCACGGATTTGTCACCCAACTGTCATAGATCCGCGCGACGCCCGCCACGCCGGACCGGCACGGTGACAGGCGACCAGAGCCACGAGAAAGGGGTACGACAGTGACGGGACCACTCAAACCTCCGTCGTACGCGCTGCCGCTGGTGGAGGTCAGCATCACCCAACTGGACCTGAGCTGCCTGGCCGAGAGCGGCGCCGTGTTCGACCGGCTGCTGGCACTGAGCCCCGGGCAGATCGTCGTCGACCTGTCGGAGTGCCGTTACCTCGACGCCGCCGCCATCGGGCTGCTGCTGGACATCCACCGCCGGCTGGCCCGTGTCGACGGCACCCTCGTCGTACGCAACCCCAACCGGCGTATCCAGCGCATCCTGCACCACGCCCGTCTGGACCAGGTCCTGCCGATCGTCACCGAACCGCCGTCGGCGTCGCCCGGCGATCCGGCGACGCGGGACGAGTCGCGGCCGGTCGAGCCGGCGCTCGCCGCTCGCGGCGGACAGAAAGGATCAGCGGTATGACCGTCGTCCCGGACGACAACCTGATGACACTCATCTGTGACACCTGCGGCGACAGTCTCACCGCCACGGCCTGCGTGCTGCCCGACGCCGAGGTCGTCTGGACGCTCGTGTCCGAGCACGGCTGGAGCGGCTCGCCGTTCGCCACCGGCCCGCACCGCTGCCCCCACTGCAGCCTGCTCCCGCCCGCGAACCCCCGGCAGGCCTCGAGCGAGGGCCACGGTCCCGGCGGGATCCTCGGCATCGACCACCTCGACGAGGCCACCATCGTCACCGCCAGCGGTGACATCGACGTCGCCACGGGCGACGCGCTGCGTGCGGCGCTGCGGCAGGCGGCGGAGGCGGGCGCGCCCGTGCTGGTCGACCTGAGTCGCGTACGCGCCATCGACTCCACCGGCCTCGGCCTGCTGGTGCGGGCCCACCTCGACGCCCGCGAGCGGGGATTGACGCTCTGCCTCGCCGCGCCGTCGCGGTTCATCCGGACCGTCCTGCACACGATGCGCCTGGACGGCGTCTTCCCGATCTTCGACAGTCGCGAGGACGCCCTGGACCGGATGGCCCGGCCGGCGCTGTCCGTGGCCGCGCCCACGGCCGAGACGTAACGCCGACGGCCGCGGCAGCAGCTCAGACGCCAGTCGCGACCCTCGCCGACACGAACCCGTGGTACGCGACGGTCACCAGCGGCAGCGACGGCGACACGGGTATCCCCCGCCGCCAGGACCGCCCGGACCGTAGCGGGTGGGCGCCGTCGTCACGGCCGGCGGCGGGGCCGCCGTGGTCGCGGGCGCCTGCGCCGTCGTGGCCGCCGGGCGGGCCGGGCTCGGGGCGGCTCGGGTGGCGGGCGGCGCGGACTTCGTCGGGGCCGACGCCCGGACCGACGGCGACGCGGAGGTCGGCGAGGAGGACGAGGACGGCGACGGGGACGGCAGTGGCGCGGACGGCGGTGCCAGCCGGGTGTCGAGCCGGTAGTAGTCGGTGTACGCGGCGACGGTCGCGAGGTGTGCCCGCGTCATCGCGTCCGGGACACCGCCGGCCCGGCGCACCGTGTCGACGCCCGCGTGCCACGCCGCGACGGCCAGCAGGTAGGGATCTCCCGGGAGCGCGGACAGCTCGCGGACCAGACGGCACAGCACGTCGCCCATCACCGGCACGGCCACCTGCGGATCCCACACGGACGCGCCCTTGGGCGCGTTGTCCTGCCACAGATCCTCGGAGAAGCCCGCGATCCCCAGCTCACCGGACGCCCCGCGCTGCTCCGCGTTGAAGCTGGACAGGGCCATCAACTGCCCGGCGACCGCCGGCGGGCTAACCTCGGGGCAGCGGCTGCCCGCCGCGACCACGGCCGGGACCAGCTCGTCCGGCAACGGCACCGCCGCGGGCGCCGACCCGGCGGCCAGAGACTGGGTCGACCCGGCGGACGCGAACTGCGGCAGGGTCTCGTAGTAGGCCGCGTACTTGCCCGTCCGGTCGACGTAGTCGCTCGCCTTGCCGGGCACCCGGCCCGCCTTGCGGACCTCCGGGAGCCCGGACCGGAACGCGGCGAGCGCCAGCCGCCACGCGTCCCCGTCGACACCGCTGGTACGAAGCTCGCCGACGAGGTTGCACATCAGATGCGCCAACGCGAGCAGGGCCGCCTCGGTGTCCTCGCGCTGCGCGCCGGACCATGGCGCCCACCGACGCCACTGCTCGTCGGTGAGCCCGGCGATGCCGCGTCCACCCGACTCCGTACGCGCCGCCGCCGGATCCAGTTCGGACTCCGCCATGAGTTGGCCGGCGAGGCGGGCGGAGGTCACGGCCGGGCAGGCGTGACCCGCCCTGGACAGCGCGGTGAGCTGGTCCCCGGTGAGCGCGCGGCCGGTGAGGCTGTCCTTCCCCGCGTACGCGAAGCTCCAACCCAGGCCGATCACCAGCACCAGCACGATCACCGCCGCCACGCCCGCGAACAGTCCACGGCCTGTTCCGGTGATCCTCTGTAGCCCGAAGCCCCGCACCGTGTTCCACCCTCTCCCGGTAGCAGCCACGTATTAGCAACGTGGACGGGATCGCGCTCGTTCACTTCGACGGCAATCGACATCGAAGATTCTGCCCGGACGCCCCCGGCGTGAACCGGCCGGGGTGCCGGGCCCGTTGCAAGGGCGTGACTGCGATCGGGTGGAGAAGGCGCCGACGGGACGTGCCCCTGCACGTCGAGTGGCACGGCGCGACCGCCGTCCTCTCGCACGTCGAGGATCAACCGCTGGAACTGTGGCGGCTGTTGCGCGCCGGGGCACCGCCCGACGTGCTGGTCGTGCCGTCGGACCGGGCGCTGCGCGAGCCGGACTGCGCCGCATTGCTGCGAACCGTCGTGCAGGAGGCCGCGGACATCGGCGGGGTGCGGCGTGTGTGGGTGGCGGCGGATCGCGTCGGCCGCCCCGACGAGGCGTACGCCCCCTGGTTGACCGATCTCGCGGCGCGCACCGGGGTGGAGCTGCTCGCGCCCGACGGGCCGGTCGTCGTCGTGCCGAACGGCACCTGGTACGCCGCCGGCGGCACCGGCGCCTGGGGTTGGCGCTCGTTCTCCGGCGGCGGTGACTGCCCGGTCAGCGCCAACCGGTGCCCCACCCCGGCCTGGGAGCCCTGCCTGCCCGACCGGCCGATGAACCTCGGGCGGCTGGTCGCCGACCCGGTCCCGGCCGGCCTGCTGCTGCGGTTGGCCACCTCCGCGCCGGCCGCCGCCGGGGATCCGGCGTACCGCGTCCCGGTCGATTCCCGCGGACCGACGCTCGTGCTGCGCCACGTCGGCCGGCCGGCGGCCGACGCCGCGGACGTGGCGTCGCTCTTCGCCGGACTGCCGGCACACTTTCCGGTACGGGTGGAGGCGGCGCTGCTGGACACCTCGGAGGTCGTGCCCGAGCCGGCGTGGCTGGACACGCTGGCCGCCCTGCTCGGCGATGCCCGGCCGCCGGAGCCGGCCCCCACCGAACCGATGCGACACGCGGCACCGGCGATCATGGAAGGTTGGCGTCGCACCGGGGACCGGCTCTACCGGCACCGGACGGTGGAGCGGCTGCTCGCCGAGGTCGTGCCGATGGGGGTGCTGCTGCGCCGCGACGGCGGGTACGCCTCGACGGACCTGGCGTTCGTCGACCCGGTCGAGGGGCGCCTCGTGCTGGCGTGCGAGACGTCCCCCGCCCTACGGGAGGCGGTACGCCGGGTATGGGACGGACCAGGCGGTCCCACACCGGCGGCCGACCCGGCACCCGAACCGACGGCCGCACCGGCGGCCGCACCGGCGACCGAACCGGTGGTGCCCGCGCGGCGCCCGCGCCCCGCCTGGGCGAACTCGGCGACGCTCACGCTGCCCCTGCCGCTGCGCCCGGTGGCCCCGGCAGCGGCGGAAGTGACGGCGTCCACCACCGAACCGGTCGCGCCGACCGTGGTCGTGCCGCCGCCGGTCGCCCTGACCACGGCCGTTGCGTCGGCCGCGCCGCCGCCCCCGCCGCCACCCGCCGTAACGGCGCCGAAGCCCGCCGACGTACCTCCCGTCGTCCCAGCCGCCTCGCCGCCGCGGGTCGCCGCCCTGCCGGTGCGGGTCATCGCCCCGCCGGTGCAGCCGGTGTCGGTGCCGCCCGATCCCTCGCCGGTGCCGTCGCCCGCCGAGCGGCCCGCGCACGGCACCTCCGTACCGCCGCTGAGCGTCGCCGGCCTCGGGCCGATCCCGGCCATGCGCACCATCTCCGGCCCGGACGTCACCGAGGCGCCCCCGGTCGAGGAGGTCCCGCGCTGGATCCCGGCGTCCGGCACGGCGGTGGTCGACCGGCCCAGCACCGCCGAGGAGCAGACCGCGCTGGCCGCCGCCCTGGGCGTCGCCTACCACGACTCGATCACCCTGGTGAACGCGGCGCTCGCCGCCTCGCCGGCGCTGCGTCAGGAGATCGCGCCCGCCGAGAAGTCGGACCTGGTCGCGGTCCGGGCGTACCTGCGCACCTCGGCCGCCACGGTCAACGCCGCGCTGCGGACGGGACAGGACATCGACACCCCGGGCTTTCTGCCCTGCCTGGTCTCCGGGCTGCGGCGACTGCCGCCGTACCGCCGGGCCGTGGTCGGCCAGGGGCGGTTGGGCGTACCCGCCCGGCGGCTCTACCCGGAGGGCAGGACGCTCGTCGAGCCGGCGTTCCGCACCGTCAGCGCGTCCATGGACGTGTGTGCCGACGGCGCGGACGTCGACTTCGTGGTGTTGTCGCGGACCGCCCGGCAGATCGGGCTCCTCGGCGAGCACGGCGACCTGGACGAGGCGGTGTTCCTGGCCGGTACCCGGTTCAAGGTCCTGGCGGTCGACGACGAGCCGGGCGGCGACCGGGGTGCGCTGCCCGGCACCGCCGTGCTGCTGCGGGAGCTGCTTCCCGGCGACACCGGCAGCGGGCGCGGGCTCGACGACGACGACCGGGCAGCGCTGCGCCGGCTGCAACGGGCGCTGGACCGGCGGCGGTCCGCCACCCCCCGGATGGTCACCGACGAGGGCACCGCCGACCGCCTCGCCGGGCCACCGCTGGGCTTCGTCGAGCGGACCCTGACCGCGAACGTCTCCTGAGAAGGACAGAAGGTGACAACGGATGCGTCTCAGACGGCTCGCCCACGCCGCGACGGCGGGACTCGCGACCGCCCTGCTCGGCGTCGGACCGGTGTGGGCGGCGCCCGTCCTCCCGCCGCTGCGGACCGGGCAGTGCCTGCCCGCGCCGGCCGGGTCGATGCCGGACATCCCCTGGCCGCAGCGGCACCTGACACCCGAGCGGGCGTGGACGCTGACCGAGGGCTCCGGAGTCGTCGTCGCCGTCCTCGACTCCGGGGTGGACGCTCGTAGCCCGCAGCTCGCCCGGCGCGTACTGCCGGGGGTCGACCTGACCCGGACCGGCGGGCGGCGGGCCGATACCGACTGCCTGGGGCACGGCACGTTCGTGGCGGGCATCATCGCGGCCGCGCCGGCGTCGGGCACGGGGTTCACCGGCCTCGCGCCGGGAGTACGGATCCTGCCGATCCGGATCACCGACCAGCCCGCCGGCGCGCCGGACGCGATCGCGACCGGCATCCGCACGGCCGTGGACCGGGGCGCGGACGTGGTCAACGTCTCGGCCGGCACCACGGTACGCAATCCGGCGATGGAGGCGGCCGTCCGCTACGCCGAGCAGCGCAACGTCGTGGTCGTCGCGGCGGTCGGCAACCGGGACGCCGGGACGGGTGTGCGCACCTACCCGGCGGCGCTACCCGGCGTCCTCGCCGTCGGGGCGATGGACAGCAGCGGGCGGCGGTCGGACTCGGCGTCGCCGAGCGCGGGGTGGCGCTGGTCGCGCCCGGCGAGGACGTCGTCAGCATCGGTCCACGGGGCGCCGGCCACTGGCAGGGCAGCGGGACCAGCTACGCCGCGCCGTTCGTGGCCGGGACCGCCGCGTTGGTGCGCGCCTATCGTCCCGGGCTCAGCGCGGCGCAGATCCGTCACCGCCTCCAGGCGACCGCGGATCTGCCCGCCGCGGCGTTGCCGGACGCGCAGTTCGGCTGGGGCGTGGTCAACCCGATGGCGGCGCTGGCGACGGTGCTGCCCGAGGAGGGTACGGCGGGTTCGACCGTGGTCGGGGCACGACGGGCGACGGCACCGGCCCTGACCGGTCCCGCGCGGGTGGGACCGCTCCTGGCGACCGGCGTGGCCCTGGTGCTGCTGGTCGCCGCCGGGGGCGCGGTGCTGGCCGTCCTCGGGCCCGCCGGTCACCGTCGCCGCTGGCGGCCGGCGCGGACGGCCGAGGTGTCCGAGCCGGACCCCGAGGTCGCCCCGCCGGTGCGGTGACCCCGCTCGGCGGGGCGACCCGGACGCCTGCGTCTCACTCGATGACCGGCGCCTGTACGAGCCGTACGTTGCGGCGGCGGTCGATGTACTGGGCCCGGCCGACGGGTAGCACGCGGGGCCGGACCGTGCCGAGGAAGGCGCCCTCCTCGCGCGGGCAGGAGAAGAGCATGGCCGAGGTGCCCAGCTCCCAGGCCCGCCGGACGACCTGGTCCATCATGGCCCGGGACGCGCCGGCGGTCCGCCGGGCCACGATCAGGTGCAGGCCGATGTCCGCGCCGTGTGGGAGCAGGGGCAGCAGGTGTTGCAGGGGCTTCTCGGCCTCGGCCAGCTCGTAGTCGTCGACCAGGATGAAGATCCGGCCACCCGTCCACCAGTCCCGGGACGGCAGCCGGCTCGGGATGATGTCCGGGCCGGGCACCCGCTCCTTGAGCAGGCCGACTGCCTCCTGCAGGGCCGAGGCGAGCGAGCCCGCGCTGACCGAGTAGCCGATCTGGTGTTCCTGCGGCACGGCGTCGTACAGCTCGCGGCCGAAGTCGCCGAAGATGATCCGCGCCTCGTCGGCGGGGTGGTGCGTGGCGATCGAGCGGGCCAGATGGCGCAGCAGCGTGGTCTTGCCGGTCTCGGCGTCGCCGAAGATCAACAGGTGCGGGCTGGCGTCGAAGTCGTGCCACAGCGGTTCCAGTTTGACGTCGTCGAGCCCCAGGGCGACCTGCACGTCCGCGCTGGGGCGGGCGGCGGTGGGCGCGGGCAGCGCGGTGTCGGGCAGTCTTCCCGGCAGGAGTCGGACCTCCGGCGCGCGCGGCAGCGATCCGGCAGCCACCGCGTCGACCAGGTCGGCGACCGCGTCGGCCAGGTCCTCGGTGCCGCTGTCCCCGTCCACGCGGGGTAGCGCGCCGAGGAAGTGCAGGCGCTCCGGCACGATGCCGCGCCCGGGAATGGACGGCACGGTGGCGGCGAACTTGCTGTTGATCTCGGAGTCGATCGGGTCGCCGAGCCGCAGCTCGAAGCGGGTGCCGAGGGCGTCCCGCAGCCAGGGCCGCATCTCCGCCCAGCGCCGGGCGGCGACGACGAGGTGGACGCCGAAGCCCAGACCGCGGGCGGCGATGTCGGTGAGGCGGGGTTCCAACTCCTCGAAGTCCTGCCGGACGGAGAACCACCCGTCGATGACGAGGAACACGTCGCCGTACGGGTCCTGGTCGCGCAGCGAACCGGTGGCGCGGATCCGGCGGTAGCTCGCCATCGAGTCGATGTTGTAGCTGCTGAACAGGTTCTCCCGCAGGACCAGCAGGTTGGACAGCTCCAGGACGGTGCGGGTGACCCGGTCGCGGTCCAGCCGGTTCGCCACCGATCCGACGTGCGGCAGGCCGCCGAGGGAGGCGAGGCTGCCACCGCCGAAGTCGAGGCAGTAGACCTGCACGTCCTGCGGACCGTGGGTGAGCGCGAGCGCGCAGATCAGCGTCCGCAGCAGGGTGCTCTTGCCGCTCTGCGGCCCGCCCACCACACCGATGTTGCCGCGTCCGCCGGACAGGTCGGCGAGGAGGAGTTCGCGGCGTTGCTGCGCGGGCAGGTCGAGCAGCCCGACCGGCACGGTGAGGGGCTGGTAGCCGCCGATCGGGCACAGGCCACGTTCCGGGTCGTCGGTGAGCGGTGGCAGCAGCCGGTCCAGGCTGGCCGGCTCCCGCAGCGGCGGCAGCCACACCTGGTGCGCGGCGGGCCCGCGCCCCTGAAGGCGTTGCAGCAGCACCTCGGCGAGCATGGGCGGCTTCTCGCCGTCGGCGTCGTCGGGGCTCTGCGGCGGTGCCGCGACCGGTTCGACGTGCGCCACGCCGAAGGTGACCACACTGGTCCGCGCCGCGCCCCGCTGGGTACGCCCGTTCCGCCGGTACGGACCGGACGAGTAGGCGGCCTTGAACCGGGTCAGGGTCTGGATGTCCGAGCGCAGGAACCCGTTGCCCGGCACGTTTGGCAGCTCGTACGCGTCCGGGACGCCGAGCACGCTGCGACTCTCCATGGCGGAGAAGGTCCGCAGACCGATCCGGTACGACAGGTGTGACTCGATCTGGTGGATGCGCCCCTCGTCGAGCCGTTGGCTGGCCAGCAGCAGGTGTACGCCGAGGGAGCGCCCGAGCCGGCCGATCATCGCGAAGACCTCGATGAACTGCGGCTTGCCGGTCAGCAGCTCGCTGAACTCGTCGACCACGATCAGCAGGGCCGGCATCGGTTCCAGCGGCGCGCCCTCCACACGCGCCCGCTCGTAGTCCCGCCGGGAGGCGTAGTTGCCGGTGGCCCGCAGGTGCTCCTGCCGGCGGACCAGCTCACCGGTGAGCGCGTCGCGCATCCGGTCGACCAGTTCGAGTTCGTCGGCCAGGTTGGTGATCACCGCGGCGGTGTGGGGCAGCCGGTCGAAGCCGAGGAAGGCCGCGCCGCCCTTGAAGTCGACGAGGACGAGGTTGAGTTCGGCCGACGTGTGTCGGGTGGCGAGGGCGAGCACGAGCGTGCGCAGCAGTTCGCTCTTGCCCGAGCCGGTGGCGCCGATGAGGACGCCGTGCGGGCCCATGCCGTTCTCGGCGGACTCCTTGAGGTCCAACTCGATCGGGGCACCCGTGGTGGAGATGCCGATCGGCACGCGCAGCCGTTGCGCGGCCGGGCGGTTGGCCCGGTAGGCGTCCGGGTCGAAGGTGCGCAGGTCGGCGATGCCGAGCAGGCCGGCCAGGTCGTAGTCGGTGGCCAGTGGTTCCTCGGTGTCGACGGCCTGGCCGATGCGCAGGCGGGAGATCCGGCGGGCGAGGGCGTCGACGGACGGCAGGCCGATGGTGTCGGGCCGGCACAGCCGGCTGCGCGACGGCTTGCCGAGGTGGTCGAACGTGACGAGGTGCAGGTCGTCGGCGGTCACCTCGGCGAACAGGGTCTGCGGGCGGGACTGCCAGTCGAGCGCCCCGGCGGTGTCCACGACGACCGCGTTGCGGTAGCCCTCGACGGCGAGCCGGTGCTCGCCCTGGATCGCCGCCCCGTCGAGCACGACCACGACGAACGGTTCGGAGGCCGTGATCGGGGTGTCCGGCTCGAAGGCCGGACGGTCGGCGACCCCGAGCCCGGCGAGCAGCGCGTCGAGCGCCGGCAGGTCGGCGACCACCAGGCGGCCCGCGCCGGCGCCGTCGGGGTCCTCGTCGTTCTGCGCGTGCGGCAGCCACTTCAGCCAGTCCCAGTCCCGCTCGCGGCCGGGCGCGGCGAGACAGGCGATGAGCAGGTCACCGGGCGCGTGCGCGACGGCTAGTTGGGCGAGCATCGCGCGGGTGAGGCCGTGCACGGCAGCCGCGTCGCCGGTGAGCTGGAAGCGGGCGAACCCCCGGAGGTAGACCGCGACCGGCGCCTCGCGCAGGGTGGAGTAGGCACGGATGAACCGGCGCAGCGCGTGCGCGGCCATCGGTTCCAGCTCCTCGACGGGTTTGCTCTGCGGCGCGGTCAGGGTGGTCGTCGACCGGCGCGCTCCGATGCCGACCCGGACCTCGCCGAAGTCCTCGTGCGCGGTGCGGCGCTCCCACAGCCGCCGGCTCAGCGCGTGGGACCAGAGCGCCCGTGGATCGGGGTGCAGCCAGCGTGCGGCGTGGTACTGGTCGACGAGACTGGTGCGGGCGCTGCGGCGGATCTGGGTGAGGTAGCGCTGGTAGTCGCGCCGGTCCCCGTGCATGCGTTCCTTGTGCTCGCTGGCCGCCCGGAAGAACGGCACCACGACGCCGGCCAGCACCGACACGGCCATCAGACCCATGCCGATGTACGCGAGCACGCCCGCGTCCCGGCGTACGAAGACGAGCATCATCGCCATCGACGCGAGGCCCATCGGGATGTAGAGCCAGATCTGTCCCATGCCGCCCGCTGCCGGTTCGGGCACCGGCGGTGGCGGCTGGAGCTCGATCTCCCCGGGTGGCGCGACCGGGCCGGCGACGCGCGGACGGCGGACGAAGGGAACGGTGCCCACGTGCACTCCTGTCGTTCGTGGAGGTTTTCCCCCTACCTGCGACCGACCGTGCGACGGCGACGGCTGCGCACCGCTGTCGCCGCTAGCGTGACGGCCCTGATCTGGCGAGATCTGGTCGGCGTGGCAGCGGCAGGAGGGAACCGGGTCCGAACGATGGATGAGCTGATTCAGCATCGCACGGTAGCGCCGGTAAGGCTACGTTTTGTCCTGAAAGAACATGTCGTGGATCTGGCGATGCCGGTCGATACGCCGCTGGTCGACGTGCTGCCCGTCGTCCTTGCCGAACTCGATCCGCAGGCCGGCGACCACGGCGCCAGCCACGACGGCTGGGTCCTGCAACGGATCGGCGGTCCGCCGCTGGACGAGGAGCGCACCCCGGCCGCCCTCGACCTGCTCGACGGCGACACGGTCCACCTGCTGCCCCGTGCCGCCGCACTACCCCCGATCGGCTACGACGACCTCGTCGACGGGCTCGCCGAGCAGGTCGGGCGGCACCGTGGCACGTGGACGCCGGCCCGGCTGCGGGCACTGCTGCTGTCGTACGGCGGTCTCGCCGTCCTGACCGGGCTACCGGTGCTGGCGCTCGGCGGGCCGTCGGCGTACCAGGGAATCATCGCGGCGGTGGCGGCGATCGTGCTGGTCGGCGCGGCGGGCCTGGTGAGCCGGGCCGCCGCCGATCCGGTGGCCGGCACACTCCTGGCCGGCTGCGCCGCCGCGTACGCCGCCGAGGCCGGCTGGGCGGTGGCCCGGTGGGCCGCGCCGGACGCCGCGTGGACGGTCACCGTCGCCGCCGTGTGCCTCTGCGCGCTGGCGGCGGTCTGTGCCGGCTTCGCCGCCGTCGCGGACGGCGCGGTGCTGTTCACCGGCGCGATCACCGCCCTGCTGCTGACCGGCGTGCCGGCGGTGGTCGCCGCCGCCGGTGGGTTCGACACCCAACGGACCGCCGGTACCGCCCTGGTCACCACGCTGGCGGTGATGATGGTGCTGCCGCTGCTGGCGTTCCGCCTCGGCGGGTTGACGCTGCCGATGATGCCGCGCCGGCCGGAGCAGCTCTCCGACGACATCGACCCCGTTCCGTACCGGCTGGTGGTGGAGCGCGGCAACGCGGTGGTCGGCCACCAGTCCGCGCTGCTGATCGGTGTCGGCGCCGCGCAGCTCGCGCTGGCCGTGTTCCTCGCGCTGCCCGGCGGCCCGTGGCCCCGCACGCTGGCCCTGATCACGGCGGCCCTGCTCCTGCTGCGTGCCCGACACCTGAGCACCACCGTCCAGCGGTGGACGGTGGTGGTCCCGGCGACGGTCCTCATCGTCCTGGTGCTGCTCGGCTTCGGTGGCGAGCAGCCGTTCTATCTGCGCGTCGCGGCGCTGCCGGTGCTCGCCGCGGCCGGACTGGCCTTCCTCGCCGCGAGCACCGCCCTGCCGGGGCGGCGGCTGCGGCCGTACTGGGCGCGGGCCGCCGACATCCTGGAGCTGGTCGTCGCTCTCGCCGTCCTGCCGGTGCTCGGCGCCGTGCTCGGCGTGTACGCCGCCATCCGAGCCTGGGCGGGCTGACGTGCGCTCGCGCAGGGACCAGGTCCAGGCCTACCTCTTCGAGGCCGGCCGGTTGATCGGCGCGCTCATGAAGGGCCGCCCGGAGGGCGACGACCCACCACACCGACGGTTCACCATCGGAGTGGCCGTGGGGCTGCTGCTCAGCGTCCTCATCGCCGCTGGCTTCGGCATCTACGGACTGCTGCGCCCCGGCGGCAGCGACAGGTGGCGACAGCCCGGTTCGATCATCCTGGTCAAGGAGACCGGAGCGCGGTACCTGCTGCTCGGCGGTGAGCTCCGGCCGGTGCTCAACTACACGTCCGCGGCGCTGATCATGCAGAGCACCGCCCCGGTGCGATCGGTCTCCCGCAACTCGCTGACCGGGGTGCCCGTCGGCGCGCCGGTGGGGATCCCGGACGCGCCGGACGCCGTACCGACCGGCAAGCAGCTCTACCGGGGCGCGTGGACCGTCTGCGCCCGACGCCCGCTGGACCGCACCAGGACCGAACGCACCACCCTGGTGCTCGACGACGTCGAGGGCCGCGATCCGGGCGCGCTGCTGGTGTCCACGCCGGACAACGCGCTGCACCTGGTGTGGCAGGGTCGCCGCTACCGCCTCGCCGGCGACCAGGCGCGGTTCGCGCTGGGGTACGGCGGCGTCCCTCCGGTCCGGGTGACCGCCGCCTGGCTCAACCCACTCGACTCCGGGCGGGACCTGGTCGTGCCGGCGATCGCCGGGCGGGGCCGGCCGGGGCCGTCCGTCGCCGGCGGACCCTCGGTGGTCGGGCAGATCTTCGAGGTGGCGAATCCGGCGCTCGCCACCCGTGAGCTCTATATCGCACGCGCGGACGGGCTCGCGCCGATCAGCCGTACGGTCGGCGCGTTGCTGCTGGGCGACCCCGCCACCCGCCGCTCGTACCCCGGCTCGACACCACGACCGATCGCGATCGACGCGGACGCGCTGCACGGGACGCCCGTGCTCGACGGCGGTGAGTACCTCACCGGGTTCCCCGCCGAACCGCCGTCCACGGTCAACGACCTGCGAGGGGCGGTCGCGTGCGTACGGCACACGATCACCAGCGGCAGCGTACGGTCCGAGGCGCTCGCCGTCCCCGACGCGGCACTGGAGCGGGCCGTCAGCGCGTCCACCGAGGCGGACGCGGCCGGGCTGGCCGACGAGGTGGTGATGCGGACCGGCAGCGGGATGCTGCTGCGCGATCGACCGGCCCCCGCGGCGGTGCCCACGGGCGTCTACCTGGTGTCGGAGTTCGGGGTGAAGTTCCCGCTGCCCGACGACCAGGCCGTGGCGTCGCTCGGCTACTCCGGCGTGTCCCCCGTGGACGTGCCACGTGAGTTCCTCGCGCTGCTGCCGACCGGGCCGGTGCTCGGCCGCGACGCCGCGCTCGTCGGCCGCACCTGGGGTCGGTGAGCGCGCTCGGGCACACCGCCGCCCCCGAGCAACTCGTCGACCTCGACCGGCGCGAACGTCGTCCGCGCCCACTGCTGCGGGGTGAGCCGGGCGACGAGACCCGACAGCAGCGTCCGGACGCCGGGCGGCGGCGGTTGACCCGGAAGACCGACCAGGATGGTGAGCCGCGTGCCGTCGGTCGGACGCTGGCGCACGTCGTCGTGGTCCTTCCCGACGGACGGCGGGCGCACCCACAGGCCCCACGCCGTCGGCTCCACGACCCACCCGTCGCCGAGCCGGAAGGCGTCGCCGTCGGGGACCAGCCCGGCGACCACCGGTCCCGGGTCGATCGGCACCGGCGGCTGGCCGGGCGCACACCGCAGCCGCGACGTCGGCGGAATCCACCAACCCTGGCCGTCGGGGTCCACCGCCGCCGACACCAGGGCCCGGTCGTCCACGCTGGGCAGGCCGGTCGCGACCTCCACCGGGCGGCCCCACCGCCCGGCGAGCTCGCTCGCGAGATCCACGACCAGCGACAGCGGTACGCCGTACGGCGTCAACAGCAGCGAGGGATCGAGCGCGTCGAGGACGGTGCGGACCGCGCGCGGATCCGGCGGCGCGAGCCCGGGCCGGCCGACCACCACGACGGGGCGGCCGTCGTCCACCGGGATCGCGTACACCGGGTCGTCGTACGAGGCCGACGCCGACCGGGTGGTCTGCCGGTGCAGCCAGAGACCGGCCGGAATGGAACGTGCGCGCAGTGGACCCGAGGTGTGCCGGGCGACCGTGTCGACCTCGCGTTCCCAGTCCGGGCGCGGATGGCGCAGGACGGTGGGATCCGGTGGCCCGGGCTCACCGAACCGCCGCCAGCCATCCGGCGCGTACAGCGTCCCGCCGGGCACCAGCAGGACCGGGCCGTCCGGGGCGTACACATCGGTCGGTAACAGCCGGGAGAGGGCGGCGGCGGGCGAGACGTCGGACTCCGGCGTGGCGCCCGGCCCGAGGGCGGTGCCGGCGCCGGAGAGACCCAGCCGCACGGCCATGCCCGGCCGGACCAGCGCCGGGAGCGCCTCCGTGACGGCCTGCCAATCCTGGTGCCCGGCCACCTCGCCCACGACGGTCACCACACCGGGCTCCGCCGGAAGCTGGGCGGCGGCCACGGCGATGACGCCATCCGGATCCGGTCCGACGACGGCGAGGCCGTCGGCCAGCCAGCGTAGGGAGCCGGAGAGACGTCGACGCGGGCCGGTGGAGGAGGCTGCGGACGGTGGCATCAGGGGCGGGCCGCCGACCGGCTCGGCCATCGGGGCTGGTCGGGCATCATGCCGGCGGCGACGGTGGACGGGCGTGGCGCGCGCCGCCGGGGGTGGGCATTAGGCGATGGTAGGCGCTGGTTGTTTCCGGTGGGCAACTATCAACTGAGAGTTTGTTGAACCGCTATCCGGGCGGGGACGGCGCGTCGGTGTCCCGACGTACCACGGCCGCCACGACCAGCGCTCCGTCGGGGGCCGTCACGCTGAACCGGTCCACCCGGTCCATCGGGACCGGGCACGCCGTGGTGAGGTCCTGGGCCTGTTCCGTACCGGTCACCCCGGCCATGTCGTAGCTGTTGCCGTCCACGTCCGTGACGTAGAAGCGGTAGCTGCGGTTCGGCTCCAGACCGGACACGGTGGCCCGTACGGCGCTGTCGCCGCCGCCCGCCGACACCGTCACCGACAGGACGGCGCCGCTGGCACTGCCTCCCGAGTCGGCCACCAGCGCCGTCGGCGCGGGCGACGGCGGCCCGAACAGCGCGGCCTGACCGAGCACCCCGCCGACCGCGAGGAGGACCACCAGGACCAGCCCACCCGCGACCATGACGGGCCCGCGACGCAGCGGGCGACGCGGGCGCGAACCCGGCCGGGTCGTCCCGGGCGCCCGGGGGCGGGCCGCCGGTCCGCGTCGACCCGCGCCGGCGGCCCGGACGTCGTGGCCGTGCGCGCCGCCACGGGGGCGGTCGCCACACCGGCCGGTACGCCGAACTCGGCGATCAGCTCCTGCCGATCCGCGTCGCCGAGGAGCGTCAGGGCCAGCACGGCGTCGCCGAGGATCCGGCTCTCGTCCAGGCACTCGGGACAGCGGGCAAGGTGCTCCTCGACCGTCCACCGCTCGCTGCCCGAAATCTGGCCGACGACGTAGAGCGCGACCTTGCCGCGCACCTCCGGTTCGTCACATCCGTTGTCGCCCACTGGGCATCAAGTCCTCATGATCCTGGTCGCCCGCTCCGCACGTTCCGCTGCACCACCTGGAGAACGAATGTCGCCAGGTGGAGGTTCAGTCGTGGGGCGACTCATCGTCCGCCGCCCGACGTCGACGGCTCCGCGTCCGCGTTCCGTACCGGTTCGTCGCCGGCCGGCGGATCGTCGCGCTCGCCGCCGGCGGTACGACGTGTCGAGCGGCGCAGTCGGACGACCAGCAGGGCGCCGGCCACCAGCGCGGCCAGCAGGACCAGCAGGATGGCGACCTGCGTGATCGTGCTGGCGCCTCCGACCCCGCCGGCCGTGCCGGTCGACTCCGGTGGCAACGACTCGGTCTCGTCCGGCAGGTCCTCGACGACCGCGGCCTCGGGGTCGATCATGCCGTGGCCGTACGGACTCCCGGCCGGGGATCCGCCCATCTCGTCCGCGGTCACCACGATCCGGCGGGCGACCTGGACGGCCGACAGGCGCGGGTGGGCGGCCCGGACCAGCGCCGCCTCGCCGGCGACCAGTGCCACGGCGTACCGCGTACCGCTACCGACGAACCCCTTGGTGCCGGTGATGCCGAGGCTGGAGATGTTGACGCCCGGGGCCACGACGTCGACGGTGTCGGTCGCGTACTCCTCGGCCGCCTTGCCGTCGGCGCTGACCCCACCGACCGAGAGCAGGTACTCCGGCAGCAGCGCCGCCGCGCCGGCGTTCTCGGCGCCGGCCGGAGCGCCCGCGACGACCACGATGTCACGTGAGAGCGCCTGGTCGATCGCCTGTCGTACCTTCTCGTCGGTGACCGTGACGTGGTCGCCGAGGGCGATCACGGTGGCACCGGCGGAGGCGGCGACCTCGATCGCCGCGGCCTGGTCGGCC
Organism: Micromonospora sp. CA-246542; assembly: GCF_050942905.1. Classification (NCBI taxonomy): domain Bacteria; kingdom Bacillati; phylum Actinomycetota; class Actinomycetes; order Micromonosporales; family Micromonosporaceae; genus Micromonospora; species Micromonospora sp. CA-246542. Next base: position 4,337,301 of record NZ_CP192040.1, read on the forward strand.
GGTCCCACCGGTCTGCCGTCGGTGGCGATCCGGACCGGCAGCACGACCGCCTCCGGCGCGACGCCGGCGAAACCGCCACCGGCCGGCGCGGCCGCGGCGATCAGACCCGCCATCGCGGTGCCGGTGCCCAGGCAGTCGGCATCACCGCGCCCGCGACCGGTGACCAGGTCGGCTCCCTGCGCGACCCGACCGGCCAACTGCGGCAGGCGGCCGTCCACTCCGGAGTCCACGACCGCGACCAGCTGTCCGGCACCCCTCGTGCGGGGCCAGACCCGGCTCGCCGCCAACCGGGTCAGGGCCCAGTTGGACGGGTCGCTGGCGACAGCCGCGGCCACGCACTTGCCGCCCGGACGCGACGTCGGCGCCGGCCCGGCCGCGCCGGGACCCACCGGTGGGCTCTCCGGACCGCCGGGGACGGACGACGACGTGGGAGCGGGAGACGCGGCCGGCGGCCGGGTCGGCAGGACGCCGTACTGGACACCGGGCCCGACGGCGTCCCAGGGCAGCACGATGTACCACCCGGCGGTGAGCCGGTCCGGGTCGGTCAGCGCGGCGCCGTCCGGCTGCTGGCGGCCACTGTTGATGTTGAACAACTCCTGCGCCCGCCCGCCGTCGCCCAGGTAACGCTCGGCGATGTCGGTCAGGGTGGGCGCCTTGGTCGCGCCGCCCGCCGTGACCGTGGCGTAGAGGACGTACTCGTCGGCCGCCGCCGCCGAGCCCGGCGTCAGCACGACGAGCAGCGCGGCCACCAGTCCGGCCGCCGCCCAGCGCCGGATCGATCGGACCGTCACCGGAACACGCCCCGGAGGTCGTTCCACAAGGGCGGCCGAACAGGCCCTAAAGCGTGAAGTCACGTTTCACCAGTTCCTCGTGCAGCGCCCGCAGCGCGTAGAAGGTCCGGGACTTGACCGTTCCCTCGGGAACGGACAGGTTACGGGCCGCCTCGGCGACCGAACTCTCCCGGAAGTAGATCTCGACGAGCGTTCCGCGCAGCCGCTCCGGCAGCGACGCCACCGCCTCCCGCACGGTCCGCGCGTTCAACAGCCGATCGAAGTCGTCGTCGGCCACCTGACGTTCCGCCACGCGCTCGTCGAGGACCTCGGTCGACCGGCCCTGCACCGACCGCATGTGGTCGATGGCGATGCGCCGGGCGACGGTCAGCAGCCAGCCTCGGCTCCACTGCCCGTCGGCCGTACGCGCCTGCGGATGGTTCCAGGCGCGGACCAGTGTCTCCTGGAGGATGTCCTCGGCCAGGGCACGGTTGCCCATGGTCATGCGCGACAGGTAGTTGAGCAGGATCGGACCATGGGTCCGATACGCAACCCGTAACGCCTCGTCATCCGCCGGAGGCTGTGACAACTCACCGGACGCCGCCTGCGCGGTGGCCTGATCCACGGAAACCATAACGATGCCACCGAATGCCGGGTTCACGGACGAGGGGACCCTACCGACACCTGTGGTGTCCATTGGGGATCGGGACCTGTGCAAACAGCGTTCAAACCCGCGTTGTGTCGTACGTCACACCGCCTTCTCCGGGTCCTCCACGACGTTCGCCGCCGCGACGACCGAACCCCCCACCTCCCACACGCTGAGGTACGCGAGGTCGTCGACCGGCACCGTCGCCGCGCCCGACCAGTCGGTGGACCCGCCGTCCCCGGGCAGCTCGCCGAGCAGCTCCAGGTCACCGTGCACCGTGCCGACGTACACCTGGTAGGTGGTGCCCGGGGCGAGCCCGACGACGGTCAGCTCCACGCGCACGCTGTCACCACCGCCGCGCAGCACGGCACGTAGGTCGACCTGCGCCGCGTCGCCGGAGGCGGCGGTCACCACGACCGGGGCCCGCCCGTCGGCCGACGGCCAGGGGCGAGGACCGCGCCGGCGGTGAGGGTCACGGTGAGCAGGACCAACGAGACGGGGAAACGGACCGACCTGCGGCGCGGCCGCCGGTGCGAGTGCGGGCCCCGGGAGAGGGGGCCGGTGGCGGGGCGAGGTGGCAGGTAACCGTCGGGACGGGACGCGAGGGCGGCGACGGGCGCGTACGGCAGGGCCGGTCGGTACGACAGGGCCGGTCGGTACGGCACGGCCGCGCGGTACGGCGGCGCGGGAACGCGGGACACCGGGCTGGCGGCCTCGACGGGTCGCGGCACCAGGCGCTCGGAGGCCCCCGGCGGGGACACCGGACGCCGCTGTGGCTCGAACCACGGTGGCGTCGCCACCACGGGCGCGGGACGGCCGGCCGGTTCGAGAGCCGGCCTCGACGGACCGCCGGGCGGGAGCGCCGTCCGCTCCGGGGCGCTGGGGGGCGGTGTGCCGGGGGCGCCGAAGAGTTGGGCCGGAGGGCGGGGTCGCGCCACGGCGGGGGACGCGAACGAGTCGTACGAAGAGACACCGGGAGCGGAACGCAGCACCTCGAGCAGCCCGACGACCCGGGCGATGTCGTCGCGCTCGGACCGGCACGACGAACATTCGGTCAGGTGGCGCGCCACCTCCGAGCGTTCCGCGTCGTCGACCCGACCGATGGTGAGAAGACCGACCTGCGCGCGCATGATGGCGTCCTCGCAGTACATCTCACTCACCCCGTCCCGCCACGTGGCCGGTGTCCCAGCCGGCGTCGCCGCCGACCGACCAGCCCGCGTCCAGCGCGCCGCCGATGAGGCTGAGAATGCCGGTACGCCCCAGCAGCCCGTCCACGGCTATCGCGCACTCGTGCGCCGGCGGCAACGCGACCAGGCCGGAAACCGGGGCGGCCGCGGTGGCGGGCTCCACGAGCTGCCGCAGCAGGGCCAACCGGTTGACGAGATCCGCCGCCAGCTCACCGATGGCGGAGCCCGGGTCGACCTCGTACGGTGTGCCGGTCATCGGTTCTCACCCGCGACCATCTCGAGGTCGCGACGCGCGGGCGCGGCGGGCGGCCTCAGCTCGGCGACGATGTCGTTCAGCGCGTCGTCGAGCATCCGAGCGTAGATGTCGAATCCGACGAGCAGTGCCTGGAACCGTAGGGGGGACATGCGCAGCCGCTCGGGGTCGAGCCGACCAAGATGGACACGCAGCCGATCGACCTGTTCACCGATTTCCAGGACGGCGGCACGGCATCGGTCAGCGACATTGCCCTCGCCGGACGAATACGGTGTAATTCCGCTCATAATGCCTCCACACTCAGGAGTTCACCATGGAAACGAAGGGCGGGGCTCCGCTGTTCACGATCCGCGCCACGGATCGCGGCAAAGTGCCCGCGGTCCTGGCCGCCGTGGTGATCGGGCTGCTCCTGACGTGGGGGCCGACCCGGGACGCGCAGGCCGCGCCGGCTCCCTCGGCCACGGCCACGGCCGACAAGTTCTATGTGGTCGGCGATCCGGTCGACGGCCGGCGTGAGTTCCTCTTCGCGATCGCCGCACAGACCCTCGGGGACGGCAAGCGCTACCGCGAGATCTTCGAGCTCAACCGCGGACGAGCGCAGCCGGACGGCCGCGTCATGGACGACCCGACGGTCCTCGAACCCGGCTGGATCCTGCTGCTGCCGGCCGACGCGCGCGGCCCCGGTGTGCGAACCGGACCACTGCCGTCCGTCGCGCCGGCGTCCACCCCGCCGTCGCCCGGGGCCCCGGACTCATCCGCCGACGCCGGGCCGCGCACCGACGAGGGCGGCACGTCCCCCACCCTGCTGGTCACCCTGACCGCTCTACTCCTGGCCGCGCTGGCCGTACCCCTGCTGGTCCTGCGCTCCCGCCGTGCCCCGACGCCGACCGGCCCGTCCCGCCGGGCCATTAGCGGACGCCGCGACCGCACCACGCGGACGCCTGCCGACACGACCACCGCCGTCGGCGTCGTCGCCGTGCCCATCCCCTCCATCGTGGACGCGCCGCCGGTAACCACCCGCCCCTCCGCCGCGCCAGTGGCGTCCACACCGCCGCCGCCCGAGGATGCCCGGCCGCCCGCCGCCACCCGGCTCGCGCCCGCCGCCACCCGGCTCGCGCCCGCCGACAACCCCGACGCGCCACTCGTCCCGAGGCTGTCCGACCCGACCCCTGGCGTGCCCTCGGGCACCATTGCGACCTCCGCCACGCCGGCGGCCTCCACGGCCGAACCCCACCGGCCGCCGCTGTCCGCCGCACCACCGGCACCGGCACCGGCAGCTCCTGCCCCGGCCCCGGCCCCGGCCCCAGCTCCAGCTCCGGCTCCGGCTCCGGCTCCACAGAGCATCGCCCGGCACTCCCCCGCATCCGATCCGGCCGGGCCTTCGCCGGTATTGCCACCCCGCACCTCGGCACCGACCGCCGGGCCATCGACCGCCCCGCCGCGAACCGTCGACCCGTCGACGACGGAGTCGACCTCGACCGGGCCGCGTACCACCGGGCCGCGTGCCACCGGTCCACGCGACGTCGAGCCATCGACGGTAAAACCGGAGGCCGCCGGATCAGGTGAGGCCGAGCCGAAGCCCAGCGCGCCGCCGCCCGCCGACTCGGCGCCCACCACGCCGCCACCCGCCGACTCGGCACCCACCGCGCCGAAGCCCGCCGCGCCGCCGCCCGCCGAGTCGGGGCCCACCGCGCCGGAGCCCATCGCGCCCCTGCCCGCCGAGCCGATGCCCACCGCGCCGCTGCCCGCCGAGTCGGAGCAGGCCGAGCCGCAGCCGGTCGTGCCGCCGGGCCCGAAGCCCGTGGCGTCACCGGCCGCCGCGACCCGGGTCGTCGCGCCGCGACCGCTCAGCCCGGCCCCGACCGCCGCGCCGCAGCCGGTCACACCACTGACGCCCGCCACGCCACCGACCCGCGTGTCGCCCCCGATCGCCGCGGCCCGCCCGACGCCCGTACCCGGGCCCCGGCAGCCGCCGGACGACGCCCCGCTCGTTGCGGCCGAGCCGTCCACAACGCCTGACGGACTCCCGTCGGTCGCCGACGAGGCGGCCACGGATCCGGCGACGCAGACGCCCGCGCCGGTGGTCGACGGACTGCGCCGTGCCATCGTGCTGCCGGCCGGTGACCTGCAACGTGTGGCGGGCATCGGATCGCTCGCGGCGACCATGCCCGGCTGGTTCCCACCCCTGGTCGCAGACCTGACCACCGGCACGGCCACCACGACCGTCCGGCTGGTCGGCGCACGGCCGGCACGCTGGGGCTCGGCCTACGGATGGCTCGAGGACGGCTGGAGCCCGCCGCCGTCGAGCATCCCCGTCGTGCTCGGCGCGCGCGACGGACGTCGCCTCTGGGTCGACCTGGCGGCCGCCCCGGACGTCCTCACCCTCGGCGGCGACCCGGACGCGAGCCGGGGGCTGGGCGTGCGACTGCTCACCCAGCTCGCGCCGGCCGTCGACGTCGTGGTGATCGGTGACGCGCTCGGCGCGGAGCCACTGCCGGAGCGGACCCGCCGGCTCGCGTCCCTGGCGGAGCTGGCGCGGCTGGACCCGGCACCGCTGCGGGTGGTGTTCTGCCCGGCGACGTCCGTGGGAACTCTGTGGCGGGAGCGCCGCTCGCTGACGCCGGTCGGGCACCGTACCGTGCCGGTGGTGATCGGTGCGGCCCCGGCGGCCCGATGGTCCGTGCGCGCGATGGCTGAAGGGCTCACGACATGATGCGACAGGCCGCGGAACCGGTGGTCGACGTGGTGACGCGGGGCCCGGACGATCGCCCCTCGCCCGTTCCCGGCCTCGCCGACCTGGCGCTGGTCCGCTGCGACGAGGGCGGGCTGGCCGCGCCGGAGGATCCGGTGACCGCGCTGTCCGTCGACGCCCTGGCCGATCTCGCCCGCGAGGCCGGCGCCGGGGAGCGGGACCTACGGGTGCTGATGGACGACGGCGCGCGGCAGGCGGCGGTGTTCGCCCGGCTGGCGGACGCCCTGGGCAGTGATGTGCTGGTGACCCCGACCGGGGCGACGGTCCAGCCGGTGGCCGCGGCCGGAGGCCGGACCGAGGCGGTACCGGTGAACCGGGCCAGCGGCGAGGTGGTCGACTGGGTGCTGGTGCAGCCGGCGTCGCTGCGTACGTCGCTGCCGGGCTGGTACGACCTGGCGGGCGGTCTCGTCCTGCAACGTGGCGGGCTCGTCACCCTGCCCCTGCCGAACGGCCTCGAATTCGCCGACCGGGAGAGCTACGTCGTACGACGGGCGGCGGCGGCCCGCCTGGGAGCGGCGCACCCGGATCTGGCGACGGTGGCCCTCGCCACCCGGGGCGGCGGGTTCGTGCTGTCCACCTATCGGGGACGCAGCGCGGTGCACGGTGCCGACGAGGTCGCCGCCGCGCTGTCGTCGATCCCGCTGCACGGTGGTGACCTGCGGCTGTGGCTGCGCTGGCCGGTGGACGAGGCGGAGCAGCGGCTGCTCGACGCCCAGGTGCACGCGCTGGCCGAGGCGACCGGCGCGACGGTGTGGACCCCTCCGGTGGGCGCGGAGGCGGTGCTGCTCAAGGGCTGCCGGGACCTGGCCGCGCGCGACCGGTCCGGGCAGCCGGTGCCGTGGCGGGCGGCCCGTCCCCCGTACGCCACGGGTGAGCCGGTGTTCGACACCGACCTGGACGGGCGGCTCACCCCGGCGGACGGCGTCACGACGGCCTCGGCCGGCGCGGTGGCGCTGATGAGCACGTCGCGGCAGCGCGAGGCGGCGACGCGCGACCGGTACCGGGGGTTGGGCACCGAGCCGGGTCTGACGTTCGTCGACCTGACGATCCTGGAGGACGGCCGGCTGGGGCTGCGGCACGGGGACGGCGGTGTCCTGGCCACCGGCACCGCCCAGTTGCGACGGTTGTTGGAGATGGCCGGCTGGGACGGCGGCGACCTGCTGGTGCTCACCCCGGTGCCGCCGGAGCGGGCGGACGGTCTGCACGAGCACCTGCGGGTGCTGGAGGAGGAGTTGGGCGTCGAGGTGTGGTCGCTCGCGCCGGGCGCCGTGGTGTCCGTACAGGAGGGACTGCCGCGGGCCGTCGACGAGCGGCGGCTTCCCGCGCGCTGGCAGCGCGCGGCCTCCGCCGGCCCGGACCCGGACGACAGCCGGTGGCGCAACGACGACGGCTGGTTGGTCTCCCTGCGGCGGCAGGTCCCGGAGCTGGCGCCCGCTGGCGGCGGCACGGTGGCGCCGGCCGCGACGGCCCCGGCGACGGCCGGTCCGCTGCCGCCGCCGAGTCCCCGGCCGTCGCTGACGGTGTCCGCCCGGGGCCGGCGGCCGCACGGCGTCCGCTGGCTGCCGGAGCGGCCCGAGGTCAACGCGACGCCGGTACGACTGTGGCTGTCGTCGCCGTGGCCGGCACAGCGCGTCGCGGTCGAGGGGGTGCCGTCGGCGAACCTCCATCTGGTCGGTCACCTTGCCGGCGACGGGCTGGCCCGGTCCGGTCCACACCAGCATCTGCTGGCGCTCCGGGTCGAGGCGGGTGGGGCGGTGCACCTGGGCGGGCCCGGTGTCGACCTGCCCGCCGACCTGCGCCACCAGGCGACCGACGGGACGTTCCTGCTGCCGGCGGGCTGGTTGGACCTGGCCCGTCTCGAACAGGGCTACCGGGTGGACGAGGCCGGGCAGCCGCGCGATCCGGTCGAGCTGCCCGCCAACCCGCTGACGCTGCGCTGCGCCGGTGCCCGGCACGGCGCGGACGGCCTGCCCAACGAGGTCGTCTTCGCGCCGCGCGGCGGACGGATGTGGGCGGTGGTGCCGGACCGACCGGACCCCTCGGGTACGGACGACGACCTCCTGGTGCTGCTGGCGCGGCGTCCCGAAGTCCGCGCCGGGCACCGGCTGGTCCGGTTGCGGGTCGCGCCGAACCGGGCGGTGGACGTACTGGCCAGCGCCGCCCTGTTGGCCGGCCTGACCTCGGTGCGGTCCCGGCTGCCGGAGCTGGTGGCGGACGGGGTGACGATGCTGCTGCCCAGCCGGTACTACGAGCGGACGACGGTGGACCAGGTGCTGCACGCGGAGAACGACCGCTGGCGGCCCCGGGCCAAGGGCATCGAGCTGCCGCTGTCCAGCCTCATCGCCCCGGAACGGCGCTGACGATGTCGACCTGCCCCGGAAACGTTCCGGCCAGCACGGCGGTGGCCAGCTCGACGCGGGAGCGATAGCCCGTCCGGGCGAACAGGCGGCTCAGCCGGCCCTCGACGCTCTTCTCGCTGCTCTGCGTCGCCGCGGCCAGCTCCCGGTTGGACAGTCCCTCGGCGACCAGGACGGCGAGCAGGAGATCACCCTCGGCGACGGTCTCGGCGCGGCCGGCGACCGGGGCGCCCCGGTGCCGGGCGAACTGCCGCAGGCGGGACCGGTGCAGCAGCGCCCCGAGCGCGCCGAGGATGTCGTACGCCTCGGCGAGCAGGCCCGGGTCCGCGCCCGCCCAGCGCACCGCGCGTTCCAGGGTGCGGGCCACCTCGTACGGTCGTTCCTGACGTCGCGTCCACTCCACGGCCTCGGCGGCCGCGCCGGCGTCCCCGTCGACGATCAGACGGACCACGGCCGCCGGGTACGCGGGCAGCGTCGCCGCTCGCGCCGCCCGGGCGGTGGCGGGGTCGCCGTGTTCGGTCGCCAGTTCGGCGGCGAGCACCCACAGTTCGCCGCCGGTCGACGGCTCCAGCGCGTCCCGTACCACCCCGGCGGCCGCCGCCGCATCACCGAGGGCCCGGTGCAGGTCGGCGCGGACCGGTGCCAGCAGGTGCGGCGGCTGGTCGGCGGCGGCGTCCAGCAGGGCTCGGGCCCGGGCCGGCCGGCCCTGGGCGAGCAGCACCTCGGCGGCCACGCGGGCGACCGGCACGTCCGTTCCGGGCTGTCCGGCCGCCTCGGCGAGCAGCGCCCCGTCGAGGGCGGCGGTCCAGCGACCCGCCCGGAAGTCCAGGAGGCACCGGTCGGCCAGCGAGAGCCGGGCGGGCCGATGACCGGCGCGTACGCGGGCGAGGGCCGCGACGGGCCGCCCGGGGTCGACCCACGTGCCGGCCTCGACGAGACGGTCGGGCAGGTCGTGTGGATCGGGTACGGCGAAGCTGTCGCCCCCGAGCGCCTCGGCCGCGACCTGGGCGGTGCGGTGTCGCTCGTAGGGACCGAGGTCGGCGGCGAGGGCGAGCGCCAGGGCCGGCGGGGTGACCGTCCAACCGCCCGGCCGGGCCCGGGTGACTCCTCGGTACGCGCGACGGCGAGTTGCCGGTCCACCTCGTCCGGGGTCAGTCCGAGGGCCTGTCCGATGAGGGCGGGCGCGGCCGAGCCGAACGGTTGCAGCACGGCGAGGGCACGCGCCACCGCGCGCGCCGACCGGTCGAGCCGACGTACCGGCCGCAGCAGTTGGTGTCCGGTCGGGATGACCGGGACCGCGCCGGGATCGCGGAGGCCCGCGCGACCGTCGGCCACGACGAGTTGCCCGGTGTCGCGGTAGCCGGCGATGACCGCGTCGATCGCGGCGGGCACGCCGGCGCCGTAGCGGCGCAGCGCGGCGGCCAGGTCCTCGTGCGGGGTGGCGCGCAGCAGCCGGGCGGCGAACGCCTCGGCCTCGGCCGCGCGTCGTGGGCGCAGCGCCACGACGCGGGCGCGCAGGCCGGGCCGGGGGCGCGGGACGGCCGGCCCACCGCCGGTACGGAGGGCCGCCACGCACCGCACCGCCGAGCCCGCCGGGTCGTCCAGCACGTCGCCGATCGCCTCCGCCGACTCCGGGTCGGCCCACTGGGCGTCGTCGAGGACGAGGAGCAGGCCGGGTCGTCGGCGCAGGGTGCCGGTGAGGGCGGCCGCCGGTGGCTCGGCCACCCGGCCGGATCCACGGGCCGGGCTGAGCGCGGCAAGGATGCGTCCGGCCAGGTACCACGGCTCGTGGCGGTCCTCCGGCGCCAGGCGCAGCGCCAGCACCCGCGCGCCGTCCCGGGCGGCGGCGTCGGCGGTGGCCCGCAGCGCATGGGTACGGCCGACGCCGGGCGGCCCGGTGACCAGGGTGAGCGCCGGCCCGCCGCGCAGGTCCACGGCCGTCACGCGTCACCGGCGAAGTCGGCGGCGGTGAGCAGGCGCATGTCGGCGTCGGTGAGCCGGTCGGAGGTGGCGAGCCGGGACGCCTGCCGGTCGGCCATCCGTTCGAACACCTTGCGGGCGGTGCGGCCGTTGCCGAACGTCCCGGTCCTGGGGATCGCCTCGAAGTGCGTCAGGAGCAGCTCGGCCGCCTCGGCGTCCAGGTGGTAGTCGTGCCGGCGGCACTGCTCCTCGACGATTGTCACCAGCTCGGCGGCGCTGTAGCTGAGGAACTCGATGGTCCGGCTGAACCGCGATTCGAGGCCCGGGTTGGTGTCGAGGAAACGCTGCATCTCGGCGGAGTAGCCGGCGGCGATCACCACGATGTCCTCGCGGTGGTCCTCCATGAGCTTCACCAGCGTGTCGATCGCCTCGCGACCGAAGTCGGGGCCGGTGCCGCCCCGGCCGGTGCTGAGCGTGTACGCCTCGTCGATGAACAGGACCCCGCCGAGGGCACGGTTGAACGCCTCGGTGGTCTTGATCGCGGTACCGCCGATGATCTGGGCGACCAGGTCGGCGCGGGCCACCTCGACGAGGTGACCGGAGCGCAGGACCCGCAGGTCGGCGAGGATCGCGCCGTAGAGCCGGGCGACGGTCGTCTTGCCGGTGCCGGGCGGCCCCGCGAAGACGAGGTGCCGGGCCATGGGCGGGGCGCTGAGCCCGGCCTCCTTGCGGCGTTGCGACATCTTGTTGAGGTTGACCAGCGACGACACCTCGTGCTTGACGCTCTGCAGGCCGACCAGGTCGTGCAGTTCGGCCAGCGGGTCACCGGCGCGGCGGATCTCGGCGCGGTCCGCCGGGGCCGTCGCGGCGTACGCGGTGGCGGTGGCGGCAGCGGTGGTGCCGTACGCGTCCGGCGCGCCGTTGCGGGCGCTGCTGAACCCGTCCACGGTCAGTTCACCCGGCACCAGCTGGCGCAGCCCGGATCCGCGGTTGTCGTGCGCCGCGCAGCCGGTCAGCCGCACCGGCTCGGCGGTGGCGACGGTGACCCCGTTGCCCGCGTTGCCGTGGAACTCCGACTCCGCGACGACGCCGGACGCGTCGGCGGCCACCGCGCACCCGTCGGCCCGGCCGTCGTGCACCCGGCAACGGGTCAGGGACAGCTCGGCCCCGGCGGCGGCCTCCACGCCGGGGCCGCCGGACCCGGCGATGTCCGCGTCGGTGCAGGTGAGTGTCGCCCCGGCGACCCGCAGGCCGACGGCCGTGGCACCGCGCAGGCTGAGCCCGCTGACCGTGGTACGCGCCCCGTCCTCGACGACCAGACCGTGGCCGCCCGGTGAGTCCACGGTGACGTTCTCCAGGGTGCCGCGCGCGGCGCCGGTGACCACGATGGCCGTACCGGGGCAGCCGGACACCTGGAGGCGGCGGAAGAACGGGTCGGCGCCGCCGTCGATGCGTACCGCCGAGTCGCCGCCGCCGTCGACCTCCAGTTCGGCGAACTCGGGTGTGGAGCGTTCGTCGACGCTGACCGCCGTGGCGCCGGCCCCGACGACCGCGCACCGCTCGACGACGCCCGCGGCCTGCCCGACGAAGCGGAGGCCGTGCCGACCGGGGGAACGCACCGCCAACCGCGTCATCCGTGGCGCACACCGGCCGCTGACGAACACGCCGTCGTGCGCGTTGCCGCTGATCACGCTGTCCTCGATGGACACCGCGCCGGTGGTCGCCAGGTACGCGCCGATGCTGTCGCCGCCGGTGACGGTCAGCCGACGGATCACCGCCGCGGCCTGCTGCTCCACGGCGAGGGCCGGTTTACCGGCGGCGATGATCTCGCAGTCCTCCAGGTCGAGGGACGCGCGCCCGTTGAGACACACCCCGTTGCCGCCCGCGCCCTGCACGGTGCTGGCCCGCATCCGCAGCACGCCGCTCTCGCCGACGACCACACCGGAGGTGCCCAGTTGGACGAGACGGCAGTCGTCGAGGACGGTGCCGGTCGCGGCGGTGACCACCACCCCCGCGCCGGTCTGGTTGGTGACGCGGCTGCCGCGCATGGTGAGCGAGGCCCGGCCGAGGACGAAGACGGTCGCCCAGGAGCCGGCGGACAGCTCGCACTCGGTGACGCCGAGCTGACCGGCCTCGAAGGCCACGGCGGGGCTGTCCGCGTCGAGCGCCTCGATGGTCAGCGCGTTGAGTGCCGCCGACTCGGCGGTCAGCACGACGGCCGGGCCGCTGGCAGCGGTGATCTTGACGGTGCCCGGCCCCTCCTCGGCGGTCACCGTGACCACCTTGTCCAGCAGCAGGTTCTCCGGGTAGTGGCCCGGCGCCACCATGATGAGCGCGCCCGGCTCCGCCTTCTGCAACGCCTCGCGGATGCTGCGGCTGGCCGCTGGGGCGGTCCGGGAGACGAGGATCCTCTTGCTTCTCACGCCGGGTGGTACCTCCGCGTCGACCGGTCAGGACACCGCACCGAGAACGTCCCTGTCCAGGCTCGCCGCGGCCAACTCCACGCGCGAACGCAGGCCGGTACGGGCGAACAGTCGGGTCAGGTGGTTCTCGACGGTCTTCTCGCTGAGGCGCAGGCGAGCGGCGATCTGCCGATTCGTACGCCCGCCGCGCAGCAGCTCGATGATCTGCAGCTCGATCGCGCTGAGCGCGGGCCGGGCGCCCCGGGTCTGCGGCGGCGGTACGCCCCGGCGGCGCATCGCCGTGGCGACCACCGTCCGGGTCGCCGCCGCGTCCAGCGTCCGGGCCACCTCGTACGCCTGGCGCAACCACGGTCCGGCATCCTCGGCGGTGTGGCCGAGGGCCAGGGTGGCGTGCCACAGGTCGAGGCGGTGACCACGCGCGCGGGTCTGCTCGACGCTCCGCTCGGCGGCCGCAGCGTCCCGCTCGACGAGGGCGTGGATCAACGACTCCGCCTCGGTGGTGAGCCGTGGACCACCCGTGCCGTCCGGCACCCGGAGGCTTGGCGTGCCGGGGGCGTACCGGGCACCCAGCTCGGCGAGCCGGACGAGCAACTGCTCCACGCCGAGCACGCTGCCGTACGACAGGTGCGCCTCGTAGGCCCGCCAGCCGGCGGCGAGCCGCTCCCGGACGTCCGCCGCGTCGCCTGGCTCCCACCCGGGGCCGTTGGAGACCCACCAGCGCAGGGCCGCGTACGGCGGATCGGCCGGCACCGAGCGCAGCCACTCGGCGGCGGCCTCGCGCTGCCCGCGCAGCGCCAACGCCTCGGCGGCCCACAGTCGGGCCAGCCGGGGCACGAGCCGGTCCGGCAGGTCGGTGAGGTTCGCCTCCCGGGCGGCGGAGAGCACGCCGGCGAGGTCGCCTCGTGCGCGGTGCTCGTGCAACCGGTGGTAGGCGGCGACCGCACCGTCGACGGGTACGCCGTACCGGCTGTCGCCGAGCACCAGGCGCAGCACCAGGGCCAGGTCGCCGAGGCTGCCGGCACGTACCAGCGGGTCGTCCCCCGCCCCGCCGGTGAGCGCCCGCCGGACCGTGGCGAACTCGTGCGCCGTCAGCAGCGACGCGTCCGCGACCGGCGGGTCGGTGACCGGGATCGGCGTACCGGCCGGCCAGGCGTCGCCGAACGCCACCATGGGGTCCGGCCCGGCCAGCGCCGCCCGTACGCGCGGTGACAGCGGCCGACCGGTGTGCAGGGTGGCGAGCAGGGCGGCGGCGGCCAGGTCGGCGTGGCCCGCGGTGGGGACGCCGCGGGCGGCGATCCGGTCGACCTCGGCGGTGAGCCGGGTGAACTGGCCGGTCCGCACCAGGAGCCGCAGCAGTCGCGCCTGGATGTCGCCGGCCGTGTCGTCGCCGTCGCAGTGCCGCAGCGCGGCGCTGAGCCAGTGCGCGGCGCGGTCCGGTTCCCGTTCGGTGGCCCGGGCGGCGGTGGACAGCAGCGTACGGGCGGTACGCCGATCGGGTGGCACCGCGGCGCCGGCCGAGGTGACGTGGTCGGCGAGCGTGGCCCGGTCCGCCCGGTCACCCGCGCCCGTACGGCGGAACAGCGCGGCGGCGCACGCCCGGTGCAGTCGGGCCACCGCCTGCGGTCCGGCGTCGTGGACGAGACGGGCGGCCAGCGCGCGGCTCTGCGGGCGGATGCCGCCGAGCCGGTCGGCGACCAGCACCCCGGCCTCCACCAGATCGTCGAGGATCGCGCCGTGACCGTCGGGGTCGCCGAGCGTGGCCGTGGCGAACAGTGGCAGGTCGGCGAGGCCGAACCGGGCCACCGACGCCATCGTGGCCAGACGTACGGCGTCGACGCCGTACGCGTGCAGCCGCACGGTCAGCGGATGACCCGACGGCAGGAGGATCGGCGCGGACGGGTCGCGCAGGCACAGGTGCCCACCGGCCTCGGTGAGCCGGCCGTCCCGGCGTAACGCGTCGACGGTCGCCACGACGGTCGCCGGATGCCCGGCCAGCGGGCCGAGCGCGTCACCCAGCGCCGAGGCGAACGCGTCGTCGACGGGGTGCGGTAGCGGCGACCGAGCAGCTCGCGTACCGCCGGGGCGGGCAGCGGCGGAAGGTCGACGACCACGTCGGCCAGCGCGTCGAGGCGACCGGCGGCGGGCGCGTCCGGCTCGGTGGCGGCGACGACCAGGACTCCCGGGCGGACGGCCGCGCCGAGCGCGAGGACCCCGGCCGGCTGGTCGCCGGCGTCGTCGGCCAGCAGGACGGTCGGGCCCCGACGGCCGATCAGGGCGAAGAGCGCGCCGGCCTCCGGGCCAGCACGGCGCTGCGGCCCGGCGACGGGTCGGCGGACGGCGGGCACAGCGCGCCGAGGGCGGCCACGGGTGCCGCCAGGGTCGGCTCGCCCAGCGACTCGTAGTGCTCCCGGACCGCGTCGAGCAGCCCTTCGAAGCCACTCGTGCCGCTTCGCGCCGGACCGGCCGGCGGCAACCGCAGCACCGCGACGCCCGTGGACTGCCAGGCGTCGGCGGCGGCGTCCAGCAGGGCCGTCCGCCCGCTACCCGCGACGCCACGGACCAGCGCGAAGCGGCCGCCGTCCCCGGCGTCGCGTCCGGCCGTGGCGAGGGCGTCGAGTTCCGCCTGCCGTCCCACCGCCGTACGCCGTCTCCGCATGCCCGGTTCCTATCAGCGCACGCGGACGGTCGGGTCGTCGTCACCGCTCGCCCCCGCGAAGTCGGGGGACATCCCTCGCGAATGCCCCTCCCCCACGGTCAGGAAGATCTCCCCGGCGGCGGCCAGCGAGCGCAGATAGCGCTCGTCGTCATCGGTGTCCAACCAGATCGTGGCGTCGTCGCGGTGCTGCCCGTCGCGGCGCACGTCGACGAGGACCGTCGGCGGTACGGCATCCGGGCCGAACCCGGCGAGCAACCGCTGCCGGATCCGAGTCAGTGAGCGCTCCGCGTGGGCGACCCGTGCGGCGCGGCGGTGCCGCGACGGCAACCGGGCGTACCCGTCGATCAGCTCGGCGAGCAGATCCGCGGGATGCTCCGCCATCACGTGGCGGCCACCGTCGGCCGCGATCATGCGGATCGTCATGACTGACCAACGGGGACCGCCGGCCCGTGGTTCACGTCGTCGGCGAGCAGGGCGAGGGCGACCAGGTCGGAGGGGTCCTCAGGCAGGACGGCGGCGACGGCGTCGAGGAGGCGGCGTGCCTCGTGCGACACGACCGCCGGCTCGTCGTCGTGCCACCAGTAGTGGTGGTTGCCCAGCCACACCGGCGCGGCCGCCCCACCGGCGTTTCGCAGCGCGTGCACCAGTCGGATCTGGGCCTGCAGGACACCGAGGTTGAGATTCGTCCAGTTGATCGAGGCGCGCAGCGCGTCGACGGTGGCCTCGGTGACACCGACCATTCGGGCGAGGGCCGCGTGGTGGGTGGACACGAACGCGGCGAGCGAGGTGTGCTCGTCGGGCCCGAGCACGGCGTCGACCGTGGCCGACCGGATCCGCGCACCGGATGCCCGGACGTGCCGGGCCACGGCCCGCAGGTCCGCCCAGGTGTCCCGGGTGTCGGACAGGCGCAGGGTCACGCCGTGGCCGTCCGGCCCGGTGGTCACCGCGCTCGGGTCGGCCAGCCGCCCGGAGAGTTCGGCGAGGTCCACCGGGCCGGCCGTGCGCAGGGTCAGGCTCAGGCCGGCGGCGTCCGCGCCGGTCAGGACCGGACCCGTCCGGTACGGGATCGGGTCGTCGCCGGCGGCCACTCTGTCGCGCAGGGTGGCGCGTACGGCCTGGACGTCGACCGCCACCCGCGCGGGCGGCTCGGCGTCGACGACGGGCGCTGGCCGCGCCACCGGCGTCTCACCGATCGACGGTGGCGCGGGGGCGGCCGGGGGCCGCGCGGTGGCCCGGGTGGGGACGCCACCGCGCACGTCGTGGCCGAGCGGCGCGTCCACCAGGGCGCGCGCGGTCGAGGCGGATTCCGGGCTGGCCCGGCCGGGCGCGACGGTCGCGTCCGCGCCGATGACGAGGGCTCGGGCGGCCACGGCCGACTCGAATCGGGCGTCCGCGAAGGGCCCGGGATTCGCGAAGACCCGTTCGCCGGACGGACGGCCCGGGTCGGCCCAGAGCACACGACCGTCCGCGAGGGTGTGTGCGAGGAACATGTGGTGCACGGTCTGGTTCGGTCGTTGCAGCAGTACGACGGCGGTCGTGCCGGGCCGGTCCCGCAGGTCCGCCTCGACCGTCTGCCAACCCGTCACGGGCGTCCAGTCGGTCTGATCGCTCAGCCAGGACGTCGCGGCGTCGGCCTCCCGGGTGCGGCTCGGGCGCAGGGCGTGCAGCTCCGGCGTGGCGGACGGGTAGAGCCGGGTGACCATCCGCTCGGCCAGCGCGAGGCACTCGGCGAGCGACAGCAGACCGGTGCGGACGAACGCCGCGTTACCGGCGTCGGCCACCTCGTCGACCGTCCGCCGGAACGCCGGCTCGTCCATCCTGGCCGGGGACGGCGCTGCCAGGCGGCTGGCGGGCGCGGTGTCGATGCGGCTGCCCAGCTCCATGCCCTGCACGGGGTCGACGACTGTCGGCGCGAACCGGGCCGGCGGCTGGTACGTGGTGTCCGGTCGCACGGTCGTCACCGCGAACAGCCCGCCATCCCGGTCGATCAGCAGCCGGTGGCCCGGATCACCCGGCGGATAGATCACCAGGGTCGCGTCGTAGCGCATGAGGTGGTACTGGGCCCGTCGTTCGCTGTTGCGTTCGCCGACGTTGCTGGTCTCGCCCTCGTATCCCCGACCGCCGCCGAAGCCGCCGTATCCGGAGCCGCCCGGGCCGGTGCGGATGTTGCCGGTGGTCCCCCGCAGCGTCGCTCCGCCGCCCACCGACGAGCTGGTGCTCTGAGAGACCTCGTAGCTGGGTCTGGTGTCCCGCTGCCGGTAGTTGCGGCCCTTGTGGGCGAAACCGCGGGGCCGCACGGTGCCGTCCGGGGCGCGGTCCACGTTGAACGACGAGCCTCGGAGGTCCAGACCGAGCCGGATGCCGGTGTCGCCCACCTGGTAGCGGTGTTCGAGCAGTTCCTCGAAGCGACGGTTGAGCTGGCGGTCCGAGGTGTGGTGGGCCACCGTGCGCTCCAGGGAGCTGAGGTGGCCCTTGCGGGCGATCTCGGGCGGGTTGTCCTCGTCGAAGACATCCGGCCAGGTCCGCAGCGGTTCGGTGACCAGCTTCGCCCACGCGTGGGCGGCCTGCGCGACGGCTCTCATCGACTGCGGGGTGAAGGTGGGGTCGGCCAGCACCGTCGCGTTGAGAGCAGGTGGCGCCGGGCGCGGACCCCGCTCGATCCGGACCGCCGGCAGCGCCGCCGGCCGGGACGGACCGGCCGGGGCCCAACTGCCGTTCACCGGGCCGGTGGAGCCCGACGGCGTGTCCTCGATCGTCAGGTACGCGGGAACGACGAGCCGCCCGCTGCCGGCGATGTCGGTGATCGTGGTGGTCCGCTCCCACCAGCCGGCCCGGCCCACCACGGGCGCGTCGGCCGACCAGCGGCTCCACGAGCCGGTGTCGCGCCGCACCAGCCCCTCGAGGGCGCGGTAGAGGTTCGCGCTGGTGGTGCTGAGGAACCGCAGGAGTTCCGGCAGTTCGGTGGTGAGGCCGATGTCGACACGGAAGGTGATGGGCTGGGTGAACTCGTGCGACTGCTTGATGCCGAGCCGCATGATGTCCTTGGTCTCGTCGGCCAGGCCGCTGCCCACGCCGGTGGTGCGCTGCCACTCGGCCCGGAACTCGCCGGCCAGGTCCGCCTTCGAGGCGATCTCGCCGCGGGCCCGGGTCCGGCCCCCCACGTGCAGGGTGCCCGAGTGCGCGGTGTCGGTCGAGTGTGCCGTCACCGCCTCGCTGCGTTCGGTCAGGGCGACGTCGTCGCGGGGCAGGTCCTCGGTCGGCGCCTGGAGGTCGCCGGTCACCTGCACCAGCAGGAACCGCATCTTCCCGCCGGTGACGACCGGCTGCCACACCCGTAGGCCCGCTCCGGTCAGGGTGGCGAACTGCCCTTCGAGGGCGGCGGGCCGCAACCGGGCGATGAGGGCGCGGACGAGGAGCGTGGGCGGCAGGTCGATCGGGTTGGCGCGGCGCGGCAGCAGCTTCCATACCGACAGCGCACGGGTGACGGCGGGCAGCACGGCACGGGCGGCGAGCCGCTCCGGGTGCGACCACGCGCGGACCGGCTCCGGATCGACCGGGCGGCGCGTCGGTGGGCTGGCTGGCGTGACGGTGGTGGCGCCGGGCAGCCCGAGGGCCGCCGCGAGCCGGTCCGGCGCAATGAACTCCTTGCCGAGGTTGACCCGCAGGTAGCGGACGGCTTGCGTGACCTCGCCCTGCTCACCGTCCCACCGCTCCGCACTGATCTTGAAGACGAGGTCGCTGCGGTAGTGCTGGGTGAGCCCGCCGTAGGTGGCCCGGGTGATGTCGATGTAGCCGGACTCGTCGGACACCCCGTCCTCGCGGGACCACCGGTAGCCACCGGACGGACCGAAGGCGAGGCGACCGAGACCACCCTCGCCCGCGGTGTCACCGCCGGGCAACGGTCCGCCGCCGCCGACGCCGCCGACCTGCCGACGGGTCGGGTCGGACGGGGCGACCCGGTCGGTCGGATCGTCGACCGTGCCGGAACCGCCGAGTGGAAGGACCGGACCGGTGGAAATGCTGATCCCGGCGCTTGTGCCGGTGTCGTGCGACCACTTGTGGCCGGCGCTGAACTGCTGGTAGTGCTCGATCTCGACGTCCGAGGGCGGCCGGGTCTGCTCGGGGTTGAACGCCCGCACCTGCACCCGTACCGCCTGGTGGTGTCCGCCCTCGTCGGGCAGATCGATGAGCCAGCCATAGCCGTCGGTCATCTCGGCGAGGCGCCCGGCGACCTGGCTGGCGATGCCCACGCTCCACAGCGGACGCGGCCAGTTCAGCGGTTCCGTGAACCACCGGCGATCCAGGTTGTTGATCTGCGCGTACGTGCGAGCGGCCTGAGCGGCGACCTCGGGCAGCCCGGGCAGGAAGGGAAACACCCCGGCCGCGGACTCGTCTTCGTACGGGATGGGGTCGGCCTGGTCCCACGCGCGGAAGGTCACCTCGGTGACCCGGCCGGCCTGATCCTGCTCGGCTGGCGTGACAGTCCGGTCCAACCGGTGCTCGTCGGGCAGCACGGTCCGCAGGGCGGTGACGTCCGGTTCATCGGGGTTGTTCGGATCGTTCGGGTCTCTCGGGTCGTCGCCGATGAGGTAGGTGACCCGTGGCTGCGTCCCCTGACGCAACACGACCTCGTAGATCACCCGATAGCGGAATTCGGTCACGCCCTGCGTCGTCTCGGTACGCCGGTAGTGCTTGACCGCGCCGTCGTACGCGTCGGAGCGGGACCACTCCCACTCGCCCTGCACCTCGGCCCGCCCGAGCTGAAGTTTCCACTCCTCGAGCGGCAGCGGGACGAGCAGACCACCGCCGAAGCCACCGCCCATGCCGTGGGAGGTGCCGACCGAGCCCTCCACCGAGCTGCCCTGCAGAGCGCGCAGGTTGACGTCCATCGGATAGGCGACCGTATCGCGCAACTCCTCCAGGTAGGCGATGACGAGCACGTCGTACGGAACGCCCTCGATGGTCACCTGGAACGGGTCTCCGGTCTGGAACCGGCTCGGGTCCGCCTCCATTGCGTCGCGCCCGATGTGGATTTCCAGGTCCTCGATGACGTCGACGGGCAGCTCCTCGCGGTGCGACAGGGCGAGCAGCCCGGCGGTGGCGGTGTCGAGCACCACCTCGGCGCCGGGCAGCGACAGGGGTGCGCTCGGGCCCAGGCCGCGCCGGGTGGCCAGGGCAAGGGGCTCGCCGGGCACCGCCGTTGCCGGATAACGGCCCCGCAGCTGCGGCGTCTCGACCCTCGGCATCAGCCGTCGGGTCTTCGGGTCGACGACCCGACCACCGGTGAGAACCTCGACGGCGCGGGGCCCGAGGCGGTCGCGGATCTCCTCTTCGTCGACCAGTCGGCCGATACGCCGAGGCGCCGGCGGCACCGCCACGATCGGACCGTCCATGGGGGCACCGAGCAACGCCTGCTCGTACTCGCCGCGCTGGTCCTGCCAGACGGCCACCTCCCCGGGCATGCCGAGCAGCACCACCGGCCGGACCTCGCCGGAACTCAGCTGGGTCACCAGCACCGTCTCGAACTGCTGGCGGTACCGGGTCTGCGCCCCGGTGCGCTTGAACACGGTGTGGTTGAGCACGCTCTCGCCGAGTTCGACGCCGGCATCGCGACCGACGCTGCCGCCCAGCTCGCCGCTGACGGTGCCCTGCAACCTGTTGTCCTTGGGCAGCTTCCCGCCCGGCGTGGGCAGCGCACGGGCGATGTGACTGATGCCGTACGACGCGACCTCGCCGGCGACGGCGACGCTCCGGCTGCCGTCGGCGCTGGTACCGGCCTCCGCGATGACGCCGAGGTCGTCGCGGACCGCGACGTCCGGCGTGTCACCGAGGTGTTGCAGGCTCATCGGCCGGAGCATGAGGTGCAGCGACATGGTCGTGCTGCCGTGGTGCAGGCCGGTGGCACGGTCCGAACCGTGCAGCAGGCGTCGGTTGCGGTTCAGCGCGGTCCGCTCGTTGAGCAGTTGCGCCACGCCCTGCCGGGCGAAGTCGGCGGCCGCGTCCGCGTCGAGGCTCTCCCGCAGGGCCCGGTGCCAGCCGGTGATGAGTTGTTCGGTGGCCAGGGCGTTGAACACCCGGTCGGCGTTCGAGGTGCGCGCCGGTGACGCGCCGGGCCGGGCCCCGGCGCGCGCCGGGTTCAACTGCCCGTTCGCGGGGTCGGTGTACGGCGTGGGGAACTGGATGAGCAGCAGGTTCTCGCGGGGGTCCAGGGTTCGCGTGGTGGCCCAGAGCCGGCCGTCGACGTACACCTTGAAGGCCAGTCCGGCCTGGAACGTGGTGGAGTCGGCGACGAACATCTGCCGGCCGGCGAGCACCTTGCGCCCCTCGGAGCTGCCGTGCTCGCGGTTGCTTCCGAAGGTGATGTCCGGCAGTTGAAAGATCACCCGGGTCACGTACTGGCTGATGCCGCCGAGCGCGGTGTCCGGGCTGAAGATGCCGCCGGTCGGCCGCTCGCTGTCCCTGGTCCAACCCCGGGACGTCGAGCCGAAGCTGACCTTGTAGACCTTGGCGTCCTGCTCGGGTGCGGGCGGCGCGGGACGGGCCGCCCGGGGCACCGGCAGGATCCACACCAGACGGTTGCCGACACTGAGGTGGATGCCGCTGGTGAGCCGCTCGTCCCAGTGTTCGAGGTACTGCTCGTAGGCGGCGTCGGCCGGGCCGGTGCCGCGCTCGGGCGCGGTCAGCGCCCGGGCGATCTCGCGCCGTACCTGTACGCGGATCGCCTCCGCGTGGTGGGTCGGCACGCCGGCAAGGACGGGCAGGCCGGCCGCGAGACCCTCGCGAGCTGCGCGGCGGAGCCGGCGCGGGTGGTGGCCGGTCGCCCGGCGGCCAGCACGGTGAACTGGCCGAGCGCGCCGTCCTCGAGATACCACGGCACGGTGGTCCCCTCAGCCGGCGCGGCGGGCGGCAGAGCGCCGGCCGGGCCCTGGCCGCCGGGCTGGCCGTCCGCGTCCAGCCCCAGGACGGTGACGCCGGGTGTGCGCAGCATCCGCTCCAGGACGCCGGGCGCGGGCCGGTCCAACAGCCCGGGATGGGTGGGATCGACGACCCGCAGGACCGGGGCGTCGCCGGTGTCGTCCGACCACAGCCAGAAGACGCGGTCGCGGTCGGGCACGTGCACCAGGGCCATCGCGCCGGGCGCGTCGCGCAGCGCGGTGAGCATGCCCGGTACGTCGCCCAGGGGCGCGCGGTGCCGCCGAGGAGTCGCTGGAGTTCGGGCAGGGTGAGCCGGACGACGTCCGGGGACCAGCGGCTGTCCACCACGTTCGCCGCCCGGCCGTGCAGCGCGACGAACGCCCCGTACGCGCGGGCCACGTCGTGCTGCAACACCAGCTGGGGGCGTTGCGCCTCGACCGTACGCACCCAGTCACGCAACCGGTCCGGGTCGCGGCCGGTGGCCCGACCGGGCAGGGTCAGGGCGGCGGCGACGGCGTCCGAGCCGGTGCCGTGGCGCGTACCCGACAGGCCCAGCACACCCGGCTCGGCGGGCGAGCGCGACGCCAGGGTGATGGCGTCCAGGTCGGACCGGTCCGGCACCGGCTGCGGCGACGGCAAACCGTCGGGCGTCGACTGCGTCGGTGGCCGGCCGGCACCGTCCGGCGTGGGCAGCGGCCGGGGCCGGCCGTCCGCGTCGAGCAACAGGGCGCGGACGCCGTACCCGGTCAGCGCCCGCTCCCACCGGGTACTCGGCGCGCCGGTGAACGCCTCGTCGGCGAGCAGGCCGGCGCGTTGCGTGTCGATCACCCGCAGCGTCGGTGTCCCGGTCCGGTCGTCGGACCACAGCCAGAAGACGTGGCCCCGGGCCGGACCGGCGTCCGGCGCGAGCACCAGGTCGTTCGCGGGCAGGTGGATGAGCGCCAGCGCTCCCGGGGCGCCGCGCAGCCCGGCCAGCAGGGCGGGCAAGTCCGTCAACCGGTTCAGCGACCCGTCCAGCAGATCCTGGAGGTCCCGGACGGTCATCGACTGCGGCGCGGCGGCGGCCCGGTTGTCGACCACGTTCGCGCTGCGGCCGTGCAGGGCGACGAACGCCGCGTACGCCCGTACGACACAGTCGGTCTCGCTCAGTGTCACCTCGTCGCCGGGCCGGTCCGGCTCCACCGCGGCCACCCACTGTCGCAGCCGCTCCGGGTCCCGGCCGCCGGCACGGCCCAGACCGGGCAGCGCTCGCCCGACGATCTCGCCGGCCGGCAGCCGGGGGCGTCCGGGGTGTCCGCGCCCCCGACCGATCCCGGTTCGGTGGGAGACCGGCGCGCGGGGGTCTGCGCATCGACGGTGCTGTCGGCGTCGGCGTCGGCGTCGGTCTCGGTGTCGGTATCGGACGAGTCGTCGGCGCGTTCGGTGGCCGTCTGCCCGTGCGCCGCCGCCTCCGCCTGCGCGGCGTCGGCGAAGTCGGTGACCTCGACGCCCGGGATGGCCCGCAGGAAATCCAGCAGACCGGGCGGGTCCGGGATCACGGTGCGCCGGACGCCGGCGTCCGCGGCGTTGAGGACCTCGTCGAGGTCGAGCGAGTTCGCCGGTGTGGTGATCGCCGAACGTCCCTGCCGGGCCGCGCGTTCCGCCCGCCACTGCGCCAGCAGGCCCGCCACCTGGGCGGCCGACCCGTCGTCGAGCACGGTGAGGGTGTGCCCCTCACCCCGGAGGAAGTGGAACAGCGAGGCGATCTCGTCCTCGGCCACCGACCAGCGCCGCTGGAGCCGGTCCGCCCACTCCACCGCCACGTCGCGTACCTGGGCGGCCCGGTCCACACGCGGCACGCGAGGCCCGGTCGAGGCCGCGTCGCGCTGCGGGCCCTCCGGCAGGGACTGCACCAGCGCCGACACCGTGCGCGGGTCCATCCTCAGGTCGGCGGCCAGGTCGGCGAGCACCGCCGGGTGCAGGTACGCGCTGTCGGCCAGCCGGAAGAGATCGCTGGGTACCCGACCGGTCATCCGGTAGATCTGCCACAGCGACTCGATCAGCGGCCGGGGCGGTCGGTCGCCGCCCGGCACCAAGCTGACCCGGGCACCGGGGCGGGTCCACGCCGTGGCGAGTCGCGGGCCGGTCACCGGGTCCGCCAGCAGGGCGTGCACCGGCGCGTAGCGGTCGTGCGGGGGTGCCGGGTCGTTGAGCGCCCGTAGCCCGTCGGCCGAGGTGAACACGGCGGGGTCGACGCCGAGTTCGGCGACCAGCGCGAAGAGCAGCAGCGGGTCCACCACCCCGAGTCGCGCCGCGTGCGCCGCGACATCCAGCGGTACCCGGCCGACCCGTGTGCCGACCATGGCCGCCCACATCGCCGGCACGCCGAGTTCGGCGCCCAGCCGGATGGACGGCTCCTGGACGTCCATCAGGCCGATCAGCGACACCTGGAGCTCGCCGAACTCGATCAGTGTCTCGGGTGGGACCGGGTCGCCGGTGCCCCAGGCGCGGGGCAGACCCATACTCAGCACCACGGCCGTCGGATCGTCGAACAGCAGGGTGTCCGCCGGCGGACCGGCGAACCGGCCCTGCGTCGCGCGGGCCAGCACGAACTGCCGGACGGCGCTGCCCCGGGCGTCCAGGTGCTCCTCGAGCTGTGTGGCGTACTCCGCGTGCCGGTCGTCGTCGGCCAGCGCCGCCCGGTCGAGCAGCCCGAAGACGGCCGGGTCGAGAAACCAGCGAGCGACGTAGTCCACCAGACGGCCGAGGGGGATGCCGTGCCGGTTGGCCGGGTCCAGCAGCTCGACCGGGGTCCGCTCGAGGTCGTCGGCCACCAGCTCGTAGATGGTCCAGGGCGGTTGACCGGCGGCCCGGGCGAGCGCCAGGACCGCCCGGTGGTCGAGCCACGGCCGCGCCTCGTGGTCGAGCAGAAAGTTGAGCGGATCGAACCGAGGATCGGCGAACCGCCGCGTCCAGTACGTCCCCAACCACGCCTCACCGGAGCGCTGCCCGGTCACGGCGCTGCCGTGCGTGTCCGGCAACGCGTTGGCGAGGCGATCGCCGAATTCCAGCGCGCTCAGGTCGTCCGGCCGTTGGAAGAACGGCTGGTCGTGCAGGACTTCCTCGAACGCCCTCGCCATCGCCTCCATCGCGCCGGCGAGCTCGGCGGCGGCCGGGTGCGGTGTGCCGTCCGGCTCCCGCAGCTCGGGGCGCTGCCGCAGGTTCGCCGCCACCGCCGCGGCCAGCAGCCGGGCGTACCGGGCGTCGGCGGTGAGCACCGCGAGATAGAGCCCGGGCAGGGTACGGGCGATCCGGTCCTGCGGCTCCAGGGTGAGGCTCCGCACCGCCTGGTCCCGGTCCGCCCACGCCGCGCGCAGCTCAGGCCCGGGCCACGTCGAGTCGTCCAGGAGTTGGATGATCGCGCGTTCCACCTGGTCGCGCGCCACCACGGCGTTGCGCAGCCGATCCCGGCTGCTGATGGCCGCCGCCGCGACGGCCGGATGCAAGCCGGTGAGCTGCCGCAACCCTCCCACCCAGCCGCCCAGCAGGTCACCCAGGTCACCGAGCCCGCCGATCCGGTCGGCGGGCAGGTCCGTGACGAAGCGCTGCATCGCCCCGCGCAGCCGGTTACCCCGGTCGCGCAACACGTCGGTGTCGGACCCGGGCACCTCCGCGTGCCTTAACCGACCCAGAGCCGTGGTCAGGACCGCCGGGGTCACCACCGCACCCCACGCGCCGACGGCGCCCCGCGCCGCCTGCCGGAACATCCACGGCACGCGCAACGCCTCGTCCTGCACCAGCGAGCGACGGGCCGCGAACGTCCGCAGCAGCGCGGCGACCTCCACCACGTTCTGGTAGTCCGGGTCGGACAGGGGCAGCTCACTGCGCAGCAGCGGCGCGGTGAACGGGTGCAGGTATCGCGGGTCGGTACCGATGACGCCGGCCGCGACCAGCACCGTGTCCGCCGACAGGTTCATCCGGTGCGCGATGCGGAGCAGGTCGATCGGCAGCCGGCCGCTGGCCACCGCGACCCGGGCGACGTCGACGAAGCGGTTCAGCGCCGACGATCCGACCCGGTAACCCAGCGCGGTCGCCCCGCGCAGATCCCCCCACGGCAGGTCGAGCAGCGCTCGGGCGGCAGTCCGCAGTTCCTGGGCGACGGCATCCAGGCCGGTCAGCGAACCCGCCCACGCGGTCAGCTCCGCGTCGCTGACCTCGGTGGTGCGCGGCAGACCGGTCAGCAGTGCCTCGGACGGACCGGTCAGGTCCTCGGCGAGCAGGCGCAGGGTGAGTTCGACCCGCTGCAACGGCACGTCGGCGAGGAACTCGTGGGCCAGCAGCACGATGTACGGCGACGGCAGCAGGAAGGAGAGCTGACCGGGGTGGAAGCCGAGCCGACCGGCAAGCATCAGTTGGCCAGTGAGGCCGGCGGCGTTGTCGTGCGGCAGGTAGCCGCTGCGGCGCAGATTCGCGCGAACGGCCTCGGCCCTCGCGGCCACGGGCGCCCGGCTCGAACCGGGCACGTCCAGGTCCGGCACGACGGCGTCGCGGACCTCCGGCGCGATCACCGCCAGGTGGCCGGGCAGCACACCCAACTCCATCGCCAGGTCCTCGACCTGGTCACGGTCGTCGAGCCCGAGCGCGTCGGCGACCCGGTCGGGCCGGGTGTCGATGTCGTGCCGCAGCCGGGCCACCGCCACCGCCTCGGCGAGCAGGGTGTCCGGCAGCGCGGTGAGCAGGTCGAGCGGCACCGCGTAGTGGACGAAATCGAGGAGCGCCGGCAGGGCGTCGGCGGCGAGGCCCAGCCGACCGGCGATGTCCGCGATCGCCACCACGTCGTCGTCGGTGATCCGGGCGTACGGGTCGAGACTGCGGCGCAGCTCCCGCACGGTGACCCCGTCGAGCCGCGCGAGGCGGCTGCCGAACACGGCCAACGCCCGCGGGTCGACGCCGAGGTCGACGGCGAGCGTCAGCAACGACCGGGGCGCGACGCCCATCCGGTCGGCGAGGGCGGTGAGGTCACCGGGCGCGCGACCGATCGCCCCGATCCAGCTGAGCAGGCGCACGGCGGACACGTCCGGGGCGAGCGCCGTGAGCGCGTCCCACCGGGGCCGGTCGAGGTCGACGGACGGATCGTCGCTCAGCGCGGCCCACCTGGCCGAGTCGACCCCCTCCGGCGTCGGACCGAGGCTGCGCGTCGGCTCCGTGTACCCCGGTGGACGCTCGTACGACGCGAGAGCGTCCAGACCCGGTCCGGCGAAGTGGTCCCGCAGCTCGGCGACGGCGGTGACGTCGAGCAGCAGCTCCACCGGACCCGCGCCGCCGACGGCCCGGGCCACCAGGCGGTACTGGTCGCCGAGTCGCACGAACCCCAGCGGTACGGCGTCGGTGAAGCCGCCCGTCCGGGCCCGGTCGGACGGGTTACGGGTCGCGCCGACCGTCACCGCGCCGCTGCGAAGCTGGTCGGGCGTGACCGGGAACGGGACACCCGTCGGCTCCGGCATCCCGGACGGCGGCAGCGGCAGCAGCGGGACGGTCCGCGTGAACTCCTGCGTGAGCGCTACCGTCCGCGGCCACTCGCGGGTGGTGCTGCCGCGTACCTGGCCGATGCGGCGCAGGGTCACGGTGACGTCGACCCGGCTGGTGAGGTGGTCGACGCCGAGGTCGTAACCGTCCCCGCGACGACCGGTCAGCCACAGCTCGTAGCGGTGCGCCCGGGGGCCGGTCCGGTCCGACCGCACCACCACGGGCCCGTCGTCGAGCAGCCGGGGCAGGTGACGGTGCACCGACGGCAGCGTCAGCAGCGCGTTCAGGTTCACCTGGTGACCGTCGAACGTCCAGCGGTACCGGTCGAGCCCGCCGTCGTGGGCGTCGAGCAGCTCGGACGCCACCGCCCGTACCGGCTCCGGGCCGTCCCGGCCGGTCAGGCCCCGTGGCTGTCCGATCGCCTCCACATCCTCGTCACCCGGCAACTCGGGCTCGCGGCCAGCGGTCGGAGTCAGCGCCAGGTAGCCGCCGCCGCTGCGCGCCACGAAGGCCTCGGGCCTCCCCGGATCGCCGTACGCCCGGAGCGCGCCGTCCTCGCCCACCACGACGAGCCGGAGCCGGAGGCCGTCGGCGAGGCGGCCGGGATCGGTCGTACCCCAGCGCTGCGCCACCGTCGCCGGATCCTGGTCGCGGCCCGCCGCCGCGAGCACGGCGGCGACGAGGTCGCGGGGCCGGCCGCCGACCGGTTGCAGGCCGAACAGCGCGGCATGGTCCGATCCGGCGAGGTCCGGCTCCGTCGCCGGTGCCGGATCCGCTGGTACGGCAGGTGTCGGCACGTCCGCCGTGGTGGCGACGAAGCGGACCCGCGACGGCACCGGCGGCACGGTCGCGGGCCCGTTCGTCTGGCCGTCCAGGAAGAACACCCCGTGCTCGTCACGAACCACGTTCACGGAGTGCGCCACCGAACCCGTCGCGTCGTTGACGACCAGGACGCCGCGCGAGCCCACTGGTGCGGCCCGCATCGCGTCGATGACCGCCTGGTAGCCGTCGACCTCCTGCAGGGGCCGTCCCGCGTAGAAGCCCAGCACCCCCACCTCGGTGACGACCGACGCGGGCGCCTCGAACCGGTCCCGCCCACCGACGCGCAACAGCAGATCGGTGACGATCGACGCGAACACGCAGTTCAGCAGCGACCGGAGCGGGTTGACCCGGTCCAGGTACGGATAGCGTTCCCGCATCTGGTCCACGGTGATCGGGTCGCCGACCGGGATCCAGCCGCTGCGATCGACCGGCACCGCGCCCGCCACGTCGGCGGCGGCCGGTGCGACGCTGCTCGACTCGTCGGACGTTGCTGGCGACGTCGGGGCCGGCTCGCCGTCGGCGCGGGGACGCTCGGCCGGACGCGGCACCGCGTACCCGAACACGACACCGCCCACGTCACCACCGCCGCTGTCCCGCCCGGGCGTCGTCGGGACGGGCCCGGTGACGTGCGGAGTCACGCTCAGACCCGTGGTGGCGGTGTGCGGGTGCTGACGGGAACCCGTCGCCGGATCAGCGTTCGAGACGACCGACACGGGCTTGCCCGCCGAGCCGTCCCCCACGACGGACGACGACGTGACCGCCGGGGACGGGGTCGCGGTGGGAGTCGGGGTGGAGACCGGCGTCGACGTTGACGTGGGGTTCGGCGTCACGGACGGGTTCGGCGACACGGACGGGTTCGGCGTCGTGGTCGACGTGGGGGGCGGCGGGGCGGTCGACGCGGGGGGCGGCGGCGCGGATGCGACGGGCGGAGCGGCCGAGGTTGCGGGCGGCGGGGCGGCCGAGGTTGCGGGCGCGCTCGGTGTCGCAGTGCCGGCCGTGGGCGACGGCGGCACGGTTCCGGGCGCGGACGTTGTCGTGGACGCGGTCGGTGGTGTGGGGGTGGGAGAAGTCCCCGTGGTGGGCGACGTGGGGGCGGAGGTCGCGGTGGAGGGCGACGTCGGGGCCGGCGCTGGAGTAGTCGGCGACGGCGAGCCGGCGGTCGACGTCGAGGTGGCGGCCTGTGCCGTCGGCGGGCTCGACGTGGTTGCCGGCGCGGATGCCGACGTCGACGGTGCAGCGACCGACACCGGTGGCGACTGTGGACTGGCCGACGTCGGCGTCGAGGCGGTGCTTGACGTCGGCGTCGACGCGGCGGCCGACGTACCGGAGGCGGATGTCGACGGCGAGCTGGCCGACGAGACTGGCGTGGGAGTCGCGGTGGCGGCCGACGAGGCCGGGGGCGAGGCGGTAGTCGAGCCGGATGTCGTCGTGGTAGCCGTCGGGCTGCCGCCGGTCGCCGGTGTGGAGTTGCCGGCGCCCGCCGACCCGCCCGCCGCGGCGGACGTACCGGTGGGTGACGACGAGGTGCTCATCGGCGTCGAACCGGTGGGTGTGGCAGCGCCGCCGGTCTGCCCGCCCGACGGTCCGCCGACGGTGACTACCGGTGTGGTGCCGGCGGTCGTCCCGGACGTGGGAGTCCCCGCCGCGCCGCTACCGGAGGTGCCGGCCACCTGAGCGGTACCCGCCGACGGTCCCACCGCAGCCCCCGCCCCGGAACTCCCGGTCGAGGAAGCTCCCGGCGCGGAGGCCGACGTCGAAGCGGACGTCGAGGCAGACGTGGCGGTGGAGCCGGTGCCGACGCCGACGGACGGGGTCGAACCGGCCGAGGCCGAGGCAGACGTCGCCGGAGCCGACACAGTCGCAGGACCCGACGCAGACGCTGGACCAAACGCAGACGCAGACGCAGGACCAGACGCAGAGGACGCGGAGGACGTAGACGCAGGATTCGACGCCGAAGACGGAGCCGAGGAGGGCGAAGCCGGAGCCGACGCTGAAGATGGCGGCGCGGAGGACGACGGGGTAGCCGGGGCCGGGGCGGCTCCGGTGGATGTGGCAGCCGAGTTGATCGAGGCCGTCCCGCCAGCACGGGCGGGGGTCGTCGGAGCGGCGGTGGACGTGCCCAGCGACCCCGCTCCGGCAACGGAGCCGGACTCATCCGCCTGGGGCGCGGCGTCCGAGGTGGACCGGTCGGCAGCAGGCTCTCCCGCCTTCTCCCCGCCGGTTCCGGCCGACGGGGCGTTCGCGTCGGGCTTCTCGTCGAAACCGGGCTTGTCCTCGACGCCGGGCTTGTCGTCGGCGTCGCCGACCACCTCGGCGTACGTGGGCAGGCCGTCCACGTCCGGTACGGCCACCTCGCCCACGCCGCCGCCGTGACTGCCGTTGGACGCTCCGCCCTCGGACGCGCCGCCGATCGTCGCGGCGGTCACCGAGCCCCAGTTGAACGCCTGCCCGAAGATCGCGCCGGTGCTGGCGTCCGCGATGGCCCCGCCGGCACCCTGGGCGGTCGCGGAGATGGCGGCGTACGCGCCCTTGAACTGGATGTCCCTGATCTCGCGCATCCCGTTCCCGGTGATGCTCTGGGTGGTGCTCGTCCACGCGTTGGCCAGGTGTCGGGCGGCCTCGCCGGCGACGAGGCGGCCCGCTCCGGCGGCGACGCCGCCGATCACGCTGCCGACGCCGGACACCAGCAACGACTGGGTGTCCAGGCCGCCGATGCGCAGGCCGCGGGCGATCTGGGCGAGCTGGGTGGCGAGGTCCACGCCGAAGCCGAGGGCGACCTCGGCGGCCAGTTCCGTGACCAGCGTACGCAGGATCGCGTAGAGGATGCCGCGCGCGGTGGCAACCACCACCGGGATGAAGAGCGCGCCGAAGAGGGTGGCCAGCAGCCAGGCGATCGACGCCGCCAGCACGATCAGCTGCACGATGATCGTGACCTTGGTCTTCTGGATGTCCGCGGCGGCGTTCATCGAGGTCTTGGCCAGTTCGTCGGTCACGCTGGCGAGGGCGTCGAGGACTCCGGGGAGGTCGGAGCGGACCAGATCGGTGTACGTGGTGGCGGCCGACCCCGTCATCGAGTCGCCGAGGGAACGGGCCAACCCGGGCATGTCCTCGCGCAGTGCGCGCAGGACGTCACCGTGGTCGCTCCACAGCCCGTGCATCCGCCGCAGCATCGCCTCGTTGCCCTCGGGCCACTCCATGCCGACCACGACCTTCAGCAGCCGTTGAAGGTCGGGGGGCAGGTCGACGACCCCGGGCCCGGAATCCTCCGCCATCGAATCCTCCGTGCCCTCTGCTACTCGCTGGTCAGCTCCAGCGAGCCGCCGCCCTGCGCGTCGAGTTGCTGGAACGCGTCGGCGATCACGTGCAGGTTGTCGGCGACCCCACCGAGGGTCGTGACCGTCGTGGCGATGTCGGCGAGCTGCTGTTCGGCGGTCCCGACGTAGTTGTTGGCGAACGACTTGCCCGCGTCGTCGTCGCCCCAGCACCCGTACACGGCATCGAGGTCCCGCTGCAACGCCCTGAGTGCCTCGCCGAGTCGGTCGCCGGTGGTTCCGAGCCGGTCGGCCACGCCGTGCACACCGGGAATGTCCGCGGAGGTGATCTCGGACATCAGTTGTCCCCCCGCAGCCGTGCCTGGTCGGCCGCGGACACCGCGCCGGGCGGCAGGACGTCCAGCGAGGCGCTGAGGAAGCTGCTCACCATGCGCTCCAGGTCGACCCGGCCGCCGGCCAGATCCTGAAACGAGATGCCGGGCAGCACCTCGTCGCCGGCGACGTCGGTGAGCTGGGTCAGGGACTCGGCGCGGGCCGCCGCGATCGTCTCGGTGACGAGCGCGGCCAGCTCGGCGGGGGCCATCTGGCGGTACCGGGTGTTGTGGAACGTCAGCTTGAGGATCTCGCCGCGGGCGTTCACGGCGACCGACAGCATCCGGTCCTTGGAGGTGGTCGTCGTGCCCTGGGCCATCCGCTCGTGCATGCGTCCCAGGCGTTCCCGTTCCTCGGCGAGGGTCTGCAGGGCGGCCTCGAAACCGGCGGTCGCGTCGCTTGGTGGTCGCTGGTCGGTCATGACGGGCTCCTCTCGGGACGTACGGGTGGCGAAGGCCGACCGCGTCCGGGGGTTCCCCAACCC
Source organism: Micromonospora sp. CA-246542 (assembly GCF_050942905.1). Classification (NCBI taxonomy): domain Bacteria; kingdom Bacillati; phylum Actinomycetota; class Actinomycetes; order Micromonosporales; family Micromonosporaceae; genus Micromonospora; species Micromonospora sp. CA-246542. The sequence continues at coordinate 4,369,635 of NZ_CP192040.1, forward strand.
TCAGACGATTCGGCCCAGGGGCCGGGGTCGACCGGTGCGGGAACGACCACCCGCCGCTCGCGCTGTTGCGCGCCGACCGCGCCCATGCCCATGCCCATTCCGCCCATCGGCATCATCGGCATCATGGGGGAGCCCGCGCCGGGGGACGCGGCACCGGGCGGGCTGGGCGGGACGTCCCGGTCGGGGTCGAGGTCGCCGGCGAACAACTCGACGCCGAGCGGCGCCGATCCGGCCAGCTCCCGCCCGGTAGCGGTGACCGGAGGCGGCGGCGGCAGGTCCAGCCCGGCCCGCAGGAGCGCCGCCCCGGTGGACGAGAGGACGACCTGGCCCTGCACGTCGTACCCGTCGGGTCGCGTCTGTGGATCCGCGGCCTGGCGGGCGACCAGCTCGGCCAGCCGGTCGCGGGCGTCGGCCAGCGAGTCGCCGGCCCGGCGCAGCGCGCTCGCGAAGTCGGTCGCGGCGAGCTGGTCGAGCACGGCCGCGACGTGGGCGGATGACGACGGCACCGAGGACGACGAGCCGGTGGTCCGGAAGGCCTCGTCGGCGTCGCGCAGGGCCCGACGGTACCGGTCGGCGAGTTCCGCGAAGGTCTGCCGACGCTCCTCGAAGCGGTCCGCGGCGGCGTAGAGCGTCGCGGGCGGCGTACGGCTCAGCCGGGCCGCCGCCTCCTGGAGCACCGCGACGGTCACGACGGCCGCCCGATCGCCTCGGCGGAAGCCCCGTCGCTGTTCTCCTGCCAGGCCTCGTCGTCGCCCTCCAGCCAGATGCTGCGTTCCCGGTCGCGGGGCGGTTGCTGCCCGTGGCCCTGACCCATCGGCGGCATCATCGGCATGCCCTGCCCGGCGGACGGGTCGACCACCCCCGGGCCCGCCGGGCCGGCCTGCGCCACCGGAACGGCGGGTCGGAGGTCGGTGAGCGGGCCACCGGCGGTACCGACACCGCCCGCGCTGCCCGCCGAGCCACCGCCACCGCCACCGCCACCGGCGGAGCCGATCCCGCCCGTCGAGCCCGTGCCGCCGCCCGAACCGGTCCCCCGCAGGAAGTCGGCGAGGCTGGTCGGCCGGCCGTCCCCGGTGTGGACGCCGTTCTCCTCGATCAGGTCGTCGAGAGCCTCGGTCGCGCTCTCGCGGGCGTCCTGGAGCGCCTCGATCCGGGTCTTCTCCTCGGCGCTCTCCCCCGGCTGCGCCTCGGCGTCCGCGACCAGGTCGTCGATCGCGGCGTCGACCGCCTCCCGGGCCTCGCGGACGGCGTCGTCGTGCAGGGCGTCCTGGGGATCCGTGGTGTCCGCCGACCGGGCCATCTCCTCGATGGAGTCGTCGAGCGCGTCCCGGGCGTCCTCGAGCGCCTCGCGACGCTGCTCCTTGGACTCGGGATCGGCGTCACTGGCCTCGTTCTCCTCCAACAGATCGTCGATGGCGTCGGTGGCCGCGTCCCGGGCATCCTGCAGGGCCTCACCGGGAGTGCTGGCATCGCCCTTGCCCAGCAGGTCCTCGATGGCCTTGTCCGCGGCCTGCCGGGCGTCGTCGAGCGCCTGCTGACGCTCGGCGCCACCCGCGCCGGACTTGCCCGACAGGTCCGCGATGGCGTCGTCGGCGGCCTTCTTGGCGTCGTTCAGTGCCTGCTGCCGGGCCGCCTCGGACGGCTGTCCACCGCCCGCGCCGGGCCCGGTGCCGCCGCCGGAGCCGCTGGACGGGCCGGACGACTCGGTCGGCAGGCCGCCTCCCGAGGAGCCGCCGCCCGGCATGCCACCGCCGGCCGACTGCAAACCCTCGATTGCGTCGTTTGCCGCCTTCTGCGCGTCGTCCAACGCCTTCTGCCGTGCCTGCTCGCCGCCGCCGGTGCTGCCCTTGCCGCCACCCGGACTGCTCGACCCGCCGCCAGGCATGCCGCCGCCGGGACTACCACCGCCACTGCCGGGGCTGCTGCCGCTGCTCGGACCCCCGCCACTACCGCTGCCCTTGCCGCCACCCGAGCTGCCGGACCCGGGGCTGCCACCGCTACCCATGCCCGGCATGCCACCGCCCGCACCCGCGCCGGAGGTCTCCCCGCTCGGCGCCCCACCGCTGCCGGAGGTACCGCCAGCCGGGTTCGAGAGGCTGTCGATGGCGTCGTTGGCCGCGTTCTGCGCGTCCTGCAGGGCGGCCTGCCGCTCGGCGGCACCGTCGCCGCCACCGGACCCGGAGCCGGAGCCGTCGCTGCCGCCGGCCCCGGAGCCGTCGCTGTTCAGCGTGCCGTCGCCGAGGCCCCCGCCGGACGCGCCGCCGGTCGACCCGCCCGTGCTGCCGTCCGGTGCGGCGTCCTGGAGGTTGTCGATCGCGTCGTTCGCCCGGTCCTCGGCCACGTCCCGGTCCGACGAGGAATCCAAGTCGGAGTCGTCCGACACCGAGGAGTCGTCATCATCCTGGTTGAACGCGGAGTCATCATCCTGGTTGGACGGGGAGTCGTCGTCCTGGTTCGACGAGGAGTCGTCGTCCCCGTTCGACGAGGACGGGTCGTTCGCCGCGCTGGTGAACACGTTGGGCGGGGTGATCTCCAGCGGGTCCAGCGCCTCGCCCTTGATGACGTACTTGTCGCTGAGCGTCATCAGCAGCTGCCGCATGTGCGGCATCATGATGTTCTGCTCGACCATCTGGTACGCCGCGTCGCGGGCCTTCTGCAACATGTCCGCCGGTGGGGACATCTCGACCTCGTTGTACGCGTTGTACACGGCCTGCTCGAACAGCTCCTCCTGCTGGTCGGTGAGCTGGTGGAACGTCTCGACCGCCTCCCAGAAGGCGGTGGCGAACACCTTGATGTCGTGCCCGACGTCGCCGACGAGTTGCCCGTACCCGTCCAACCGGTCGTGCACGGCCCTGCTGTGGTTGAGCAGTTCCGTCGTCCGTTCCTGGAACGCGTCGCCGGCCTGGCCGACGAAGCCCGGGTCGAGCGCCTTCTTGATCCGGTCGAACTCGTCGTTGATGCGGGCGAGTTCGGCCGCGGCCTTGTCGAAGGCGGCCCCGGCGTCGTGCCAGGCGTTGCCGGTCTCCGCCGTGTTGTCCACCAGTTCGCTGACGTACGGCTGGAGGTCCGTCCACACGTGCAGTGCGGCGAACGTCTGCCCACGGGGGGCGGGCGTCTGGAGTGAGCCGACGGAGTCCTCGGGCATGGCCTGCTACTCGTCGTCCTCGGGCGTGACGGTCGTGGTGAAGCTGGTGCTCTGCGGCACGGACTGGCTGTTCGCGCCGTCGGTGAAGAACCCGCCCTCGTAGTCGTAGTCGAGCACGTCGGTGTCGGTGAAGAGCACCTGCGGGGTGATGGAGGTGTCCGGGAAGACGGTGACGTTCAGGTCCTCCGGCGCCGGCAGGGTGACCTCGATGCTGCCGTCGTCGGCCTTCCTCGCCTCGCCCGTCATCGGGTCGACCTCGAAGCCGAGGCGCGCGCCGTCGCGGTTGACGTTGTCGCCGGTGTCGTACGTCTCCTCGCCGTCGGCGGGCGGGATGGTGAGGCCGCCAACCGAGCTGGTCCAGGTCTCGATCTCGTCGACGGCCTTGCCCTGGAGCGAGTCGCCGTTGGCCTGGTCCTGCTGCTCGAAGATGTCCGCGATGGTGCGCAGCCTGGTGCCGAGTGCCTCGAAGGACGCCTGGAGGTCGAGGGCGTGCTGGCGCAGGCCGGCCCCGCGGTCGGCGACCATGGCCTCGAGCCACTGGGCGGCGTCGAGCTTGCCGGCCTCCAGGGCGCTGGTGTCCGCCGCCGTCTCGAAGATCGTCATGCTGCCGTCGGTCATCAGGTCCTCGATCTGTCTCGCCGCGTCGCGCAACGCCGCGAGGTCGATCTCGGTGCTGTCCGAGCTGGCCATTGCTCACTGCTCCTTTCCGGGCCGAGGTGCGCGTCGCGCGGTGCGGGCGGCGGCGGAGGAACTCCCCGCCGCCCCTGCGGTCTACCGGGAGCCGAGCTTCTTGTCGGTCTGCTGGTAGTCGGCGAACTTCTCGGCCAGATCCTTGCTTCGCAGGAGGGTGGCGTCGTTCAACTCGGTGATCCCGTCCCTGACCTTCTGGGCCTTCAGGTCGTAGGCGTCGACGTAGTCACCGTTGAAGGCGAGAACCCTCTTCGCCTCCTGCTCGAGGACGTCCAACTGCGCGATCACGTTGTCGCTGATGCGCTTCATCTCGTCGTAGGCGACGTCCATGGAGGCGTAGTCGTACTTGATGTAATCCGAATCCGTCACGGAGGATGCTCCTTATTGGAATTGGCAGGGGGCAGCGATCAGGAGAGAGAGCCGCCCTGCTCCTGGTTCAGCCGTTCCAGTTCCGTCTTGCACTCACGCAGGAACTGCTCGCAGGCGTCGAGATCCTTGAGAATGGCGATCATGTCCGTACTCCAGGCGTCCTGGACTTCGTTCAGCTTCTGCATGAGAAAGCCGGCGTTGGTCGTGACGAGGACGTTGACCGTGTCGTCGAGACCCCTGCGCTGACTGTCGAGGTCCTCCTCGGCGGCTTGGTGGTTGTCGGCCGCCGTCTCGACGTCCTCCGGTCTGATATCGGTGATCGCCATAATGGCTGCCTCCTGTGGGCCGGTGATCGCTGGCACCGGTAGACAACCAGCCGGCGGGTCGGCACAGGGCCGACCGGAAGCGTCGCGGGCCGATCTCCGGGGATTTCCCTCACCCGGATCCAGAGGGCCGGATCAGGTGACCGGCCGCCAGGTCTGGTCCGGGTCGTAGTTGCAGGTCCAGATGGCCGTGGTCGCCAGGTCCCAGCCGATGTCCACGCACATACCGCCGTTGACCGGGCTGATCAGGGCGTCGTCGCGGAGGGTCCAGCGCTGGGTGGCGGCACCGTCGCAGGTGGCGGTCTGCACGAGGGTGCCGTCGGTGACGCCGCTGTCGTTGACCTCGAGGCAGAGACCGCTGCGAGCGGACCGGATCGTGCCGTCCGACCGCACGTTCCACCGCTGCGACACCTTGTCCGGGTCACACGGCTGGATCCGGGAGGCGAGCAGGTTGGTGGCGGCACCCGCGTCCAGGCACTGGCCGGACCGCTCGTGCGCGAACATCGTCCCCGAGGGCTTTCGGCTCGGACTGGGCTTGGGTGTCCCCGGCTTCGGCGACGCGGGAGGCGGCGCGCTCGCCCGCCTCGACGGGGTGGCCGCCGGGGACTTCGACGGGGCTACCGGGGCGGACGGCGACGGCGCGGCCACCGGCACGACGCCGAGCCGGGTGTCGAGGCGGTAGTAGTCGGTGTACCGGCGGACCTGGTCCAGGAAGGACAGTGTCATCGCGTCCGGTACGCCCCCGGCGCGTCGGACGGTGTCCTCGCCGGCCCGCCACGCGGCGAGCGCGAGCAGGTACGGGTCGCCCGGTAGTCCGGCCAGTTCCTTCGCCAGTCGGCACATCCCGAGAGCGAGCACGCCGACCGCGTCCTCGGCCTTCGACGGCGAGGCGTCGGCGGGCGCGTACCGCTGCCACAGCTCCGGTGGCACCCCGGCGACGCCGCCCGGCCCGTCCGCCCGGAACCCGGACACGGCCATCATCTGACCGGCGAGCGCGGCGGCGGGGACCTGCGGGCAACGCCGGCCGGCGGCGGCGATGACCGGCGCGAGCGCTTCGGGCAGGGGTACGGCGTCCGGGGCGGTCCCGGCCGTGAGGGTCAGCTCGCCGGCGTCCGCGAAGTGCGGCAGGCCCTGGTAGTAGGTGGCGTAGCCGGCGGCCCGGTCGACGTACTCGCTTGCCGAGTCGGGGACCCGGCCGGCCCTGGTCACCGCCGGGACGCCGGCTCGGAAGCCGGCCAGCGACAGCCGCCACGGGTCGCCCTTGACGCCGGCCTGCCGGAGCTCACCGCCGAGCTGGCACATGAGGTGCGACAGGGCGGCCACGGCGGCGGACGGGTCGGTGCGCCGCGCGCTCGGCCAGGGCACCCAGCGTCGCCACTGCTCGTCGTCGAGGCCGGTCAGGCCACTGCCGCCGGAGACCGTGCGGGTCGCGTTCGCGTCCACGCCGGACTCGGCCATGAGCTGCCCGGCGATCCGGGCCGAGGACAGCATCGGGCAGGCGTGCCCCGCCGACAGCACGGCGGACATCTGCTCGTCTGATAGCGACCGTCCGACCATCTCGTCCTGCCGCGCGTACGCGGTCACCCCGATGCCGATGGCGGCGGCGACACCGACCGCGACCAGGCCGGCGACCCAGCCACGACCGCGCAGAGACGTCCCACGAGCCCGCACGTTCCGTCCTCCCGACGACGACGCCACGCACCTGCAACGAGATCCGCGGACGCCAGGTTCACGCCGACGACCACCGCCTTCGCAGGGTAGCCAGGCCGGCGGGGGTGATCTCACCCAGGACACGCAGCCGGGCCATTCCACCGTCCGGGTACGCGTCGAGGCGTACCCAGGTGACGGCGTCCGCGTCGGCGACCAGGAAGCGGTGCCGGGTGTCGGGTTGCAGGCGGGTCACCGGCAGCAGGTCGAACCAGCCGTCCGGGTCGTCCGGGTCGGTGGCGCACCCGCGGACTGCCGCCGCCCCGGGCGCGTTGCCCTTGAAGTGGCTGGTGTCCAGCTCGACGAGGCGCACGACGCCGGTCGCGGCGAGGCGCAGCAGGACCCAGTCGTTGCCGTCGTCGCGTCGGCGGGCCGTCTCCCAGCCCTCCCCCATTGTGCGTGCCCGGCCGGGGGCGATCAGGTTGTGGGGCGTGCCGTAGAACATGTCGCTGCATCCCACGACGAGACCCCCGTGTTCCAGGGCCGCCAGGTCGACCAGGCCGCCGGTGAGGAACCGGGGGTCGGGGGTGGCCTCGCCGTGCACGCGCAACCGGGCGACACCGCCGTCCGGAAAGATCGACAGGCGTACGTGGGTGACCCGGTGACCCGGTTCGACGGAGAAGACGTTGCGGGTGTCACCGGCGAGCGCCACCCGGGGCACCAGGGGCGTCCAGGTCGCGTCGACGAGTTCCCCGGGTGCCGGATGCCCGTCCAGGCGGCAGGCGTCGACCGCCGCGTACGGCGGATAGTTGCCGGTGAAGTGGCTGGTGTCCACGACGACGGTGTGCACGATCCCGGGCACGCCGAGCCGCACGATGGCGTGATCGTGCCCGGGGGTACGCCGACGGCGGGTCTCCCACCCCTCGTACACCTGGCCCTTGGCCCCGAACGTGGCGGGGGTGAACGTCGGCGGCTTCGGGTCGACGAGGTGATCGGCGGGGGCGAAGAACTCGTCGTTGGCGTGGACGACGCCACCGGACAGCGCCCGGGAGGCGAGGTCGGGAAGTGTGCTCATCGGCTGCTCCGGGAGATGAGGCGTCCCCGTGGCGGTCCGTCCGGCGAGACCGGCTGGCCACGCAGCCACACGTCGCGTACGACGCCGTGCAGCGTCCGCCCGGCGTACGGGGTGACGGGGTGGCGGTGCCGCAGCGCGGTCGGGTCGACCACGAACCGCTCGTCCGGCGCGAAGGCGACGAGATCGGCGTCGGAACCGGCAGCGATGCGCCCCTTGGCGCCCAGTCCGGCGATCTCGGCGGGTCGCTGCGCCATCCAGCGGACGACGTCCACCAACCGGTACCCGCGCCGCCGGGCAGCGCTCCACACCGCCGGCAGCCCGATCTGCAACGACGAGATGCCACCCCACGCGGCGGCGAAGTCACCGCTCGGCGGTCTCTTCAGCGTCGGCGTGCTGGGCGAGTGGTCCGAGACCACACAGTCGATGACGCCGGCGACGAGGCCCGCCCAGAGCCGGTCCTGGTTGGCGCGGTCGCGGATCGGCGGGCAGCACTTGTACTCGGTGGCGCCGTCGGGCACCTCCTCGGCGGTCAGGCAGAGGTAGTGGGGGCAGGTCTCGACGGTCACGCTGACACCGGCGCCTCGCGCGGCGGCGATCAGCGGCAGGGCGTCGGCCGACGACAGGTGCAGGATGTGGACGCGCGCGGCGGCGCGACCGGCGGCGTCCAGCACCTGGGCGATGGCCTCCGTCTCGGCGGTCGGTGGTCGGGACGCCACGAAGTCGGCGTAGCGGCGCGACGGCGGTGCGGCGCGCACGGCGTCCGGGTCCTCGGCGTGCACGATGAACAGGGCGTCGACCGCGCGCAGGGCCTCGTCGAGCGCCGGCGGGTCCAGCGGTGGGAACTCCGGCACGCCCGAGTCGACGAGGAAGCACTTGAACCCGAGGACGCCCGCGCGGTGCAGCGCCGCGAGGTCTCCGGCGTTGCCGGGCACGGCCCCACCCCAGAATCCGACGTCCGCGTGCACCCTGCCGTCGGCGGCGCGGCGCTTCACGTCGAGGGCCGGCACCGACACGGTCGGCGGGAGGGAGTTGAGCGGCATGTCGACGATCGTCGTCACGCCGCCGGCTATCGCGGCGCGGGTGGCCGAGGCGAAGCCCTCCCATTCGGTACGCCCGGGTTCGTTCACGTGCACATGTGTGTCGACGAGGCCGGGCAGCAGGGCCAGGTCGCCGAGGTCGGTGACCGGCCCGTCGGGTACGGCGGAGTGGTCGGTCACCGCCTCGATGCGTCCGTCGGTGACGCAGACCGTCGCCGGCCGCTCACCCTGCGGGGTGACGACCCGCGTCGAGCGCAGGACGAGGTCGTAGCTCACAGCGCCTCCAGGGTGGCTCGGTCGACGACGACCTCGTCCGGGTCGAGCGCGCCGCAGTCGAGCCCACGGCGCAGGAACCCCGCGAGCGCGTGTGCGGTCGCCGGTTCGTCCAGCACGCCCCCGGCCCGGCGGTCCAGATACGCCGTGAGGCGTTCCACGGTGGCCGCGCGGCTCTCGCGGAAGAAGGCGTAGGTGGCGGCGTACCGGGTGGGCAACTGCGCGGGATGCAGGTCCCAGCCCTGGTAGAAACCCCGCGCGAGGGACCGCCGGACCAGGTTCGTGTGCAGCCGCCAGGCCCGGTGTACGGCCGTCGCGTCGCCGACCGGGAGCACGTTCGACGAGCCGTCGCTGAGGCGTACGCCGGTGCCGGCAGCCGCCGCCTGCATGACGGCCTTGGCGTGGTCGGCGACGGGATGGTCGAGCGACTGGTGGGCGGCCGCGACGCCGCAGGCGGCGCTGTAGTCGTAGGTGCCGTAGTGCAGCCCGACGCACCGGCCCTGGGCGGCGGTGATCATGCGGGCGACGGTGGCGGTGCCGTCCGCGCCCAGCACCGCCTCCGGGGTCTCGATCTGCAACTCGAAGCGCAGGCTCGCGGCAGGCAGCGCGTACGCGGCCTCCAGCGCCGCGCACAGCAGGGACATCGCCGCGACCTGCTCGACGGCCCGGACCTTCGGCAGGGTGACGACGAAACCGGGTGGGGGTGGACCGAGCGCGTCGAGGAACACGTCGAGGGTGCGGATCGCCCGGTCCCGGCTGTCGGCGTCGAGGCTCTTGCAGCGCAACCCGACGAACGCGGGGAGCGGGCCGTCCCGCAGCGCCGTCGCGGCGACGCGGGCGGTCTCGTCCTCCTCGTCGTCGTCGCGTACGCCGTAGCCGTCCTCGAAGTCGAGACGGAGATCTTCGATGGGCTCGGTGGACAGCTTCGCCAGCACGCGGTCGCGCAGCTCCACCGGGAACGGCAGGGGTGGGCACCCGTTCAACGTGTCGAGCGCCTGCTCGCCCCACCGCCGGCACAGGTCCGGGGTGTACCGGTCCGCCGGCACGTACACGGTGTGCACCGGCTGCCGGCCGGGGGCCGCACCCGGGTAGCGCCGCCGCAGCGCCTCGTCCACCGGCGCGAGCCGGCGGTCCAGTTCGAGGCCGGTCCGCTCGTGCAGTCGGCGGCCCATCAGTCGACGACCTCGTACGCGGGCACCGTGAGGAAGTCGACGAACTCGTCGTCCAGCGCGCCCCGCTCGACGAGGGCACGTGCGTCCGGCCACCGTCCGGCCGCGTAGGCGGTCTCCCCCACGGCGTGCCGGATTCCGGCCAGCTCCTCCCCCACGACGCGTCGGACGAGGTCCGCGGAGACCGTCTCGCCGGTGTCGGCCAGCGGGACACCCTGGTGCGCCCACTGCCAGACCTGGGCGCGGGAGATCTCGGCGGTGGCCGCGTCCTCCATGAGGTTGTTGATGGCGACGGCCCCGACGCCCCGGAGCCAGGCCTCCAGGTAGCGCAGCGCGACCGAGACGTTGGTCCGCAGTCCGGCCGAGGTGACCTCGCCGCCCGCGACCGTGAAGTCGAGCAGCCGGTCGGCGGGCACGCGCACGTCGTCGCGCGTGCGGTCCAGTTGGTTGTCCCGCTGCCCGAGGACGCCGTCGAAGACCTCGCGGCAGACCGGCACCAGCGCGGGGTGGGCCACCCAGGAGCCGTCGAAGCCGTCGCCCGCCTCGCGCTCCTTGTCCGCCCGGACCTGTGCGAACGCCGCCGCGTTCCGCTGCGCGTCACCGCCGGGCACGAAGGCCGACATGCCGCCGATCGCGACCGCGCCACGGCGGTGACAGGTCGCGACGAGCAGATCGGTGTACGCGCGCAGGAACGGCGCGGTCATCGTGATCGCGGCACGGTCGGGCAGGACGGTCCGCTCGCGGAAGTTCTTGATGATGGAGAACAGGTAGTCCCAGCGCCCCGCGTTGAGCCCGGCGGCGTGCGGTCCCAGCGCGTGCAGGATCTCGTCCATCTCGAATGCCGCCGTGATGGTCTCGATCAGCACGGTCGCGCGGATCGCGCCGCGTCCGATGCCGAGCGTGTCCTCGGCGTACGCGAACACGTCGTGCCAGAGCCGCGCCTCCCGGTGGCTCTCCAGCTTCGGCAGGTAGTAGTACGGGCCGACGCCCCGCGCGATCGACTCCCGCGCGTTGTGGAAGGCGTGCAGGCCGAAGTCGACGAGCGCGCCGGCGGCCGGCACCCCGTCGACCAGGACGTGACGCTCGTCGAGATGCCAGCCCCGTGGTCGTACGACGATGGTGGCGAGCGGCCCGTCGGCGCGCAGGGCGTAGTGCCGCCCGTCCGGCGCGTCGTAAGTGATCGTGGCGCGTACGGCGTCGTACAGGTTGATCTGCCCCGCCATGACGTTCGCCCAGTGGGGCGTGTTGGCGTCCTCCAGGTCGGCGAGCCAGACCTGCGCGCCGGAGTTGAGCGCGTTGATGGCCATCTTGCGGTCGGTGGGTCCGGTGATCTCCACGCGCCGGTCGACGAGACCGGGTGGCGGCGGAGGCACCCGCCACTCGGATTCGCGGATGTCCTTCGTCTCGCTCAGGAAGTCGAGTCGGCCGGTCCGGGCAATCTCCGCGCGTCGCCGGGCGCGACGGGCCAGCAGTTCCGCACGACGGGCGTCGAAGCGCCGGTGCAGCTCGCTGACGAACTCCAGCGCCTCGGGACTGAGGATTTCCCGTTCGGTCATCGTCGGCACGTGCACTCCTGTCCTCGCTGTCGGGTGGGCCGTCACCGGGTCGCGTCGCGCAGCCGACCCGCTGCCCGTCGGGCCCGCAGGAGCAGGTCCTGTTCGTCGACGGTGGTCAGCCGTCCGCCCTCGACGACGGGTCGCCCGCCGACGAGCAGCAGCTCCACCGGTGGCGGCGCGCCGAGGACGAGGGCCGCGACCGGATCGGCGATGTCGGCGTGGCCGAGCCCGTCGAGACGCCAGAGCGCGACGTCGGCCAGCTTGCCCACCTCCAGTGAGCCGATCTCGCCCGCGCGGCCGAGGCAGCGGGCGCCGCCCCGGGTGGCGAGGGTGAGCGCCTCGCGCGCGGTCAGGGCGGTCGGCCCACCCCGCAGACGGGCCACCAGCAGCGCCTGGCGTAGCTCCGCGACCAGCTGTCCGGCCTCCTGGGAGGCGGCGCCGTCGACGCCGAGTCCGACGGACGCGCCGGCGTCGAGCAGGTCCCGCACGGGAGCGATGCCCGCGCCGAGCCGGGCGTTCGAGCTGGGACAGTGCGCCAACGACGTGCCGCTCGCCGCGATCCGCCCGATGGCGTCGGCGTCCAGGTGCACGCCGTGCGCGAGCCAGACGTCGTCGCCGAGCCAGCCGAGCCGCTCGGCGTACTCGGCGGGCGCGCAGCCGTGCGTGGCCCGGCAGTAGTCCTCCTCGTCCACGGTCTCGGCCAGGTGGGTGTGCAGTCGGACGCCCCGGTCCCGCGCCAACGCGGCGGCGTCCCGCATCAGCCGTTCACTCGCGGAGAACGGGGAGCAGGGGCCGACCGCGACCCGGACCATCGCGTCCGGCGCCGGGTCGGAGAGGCGGTCGATCGCGTCGGCCGTCGCGGCCAGCGCGGCGTCGGTGTCCTCCACGAGGTGGTCCGGAGGCAGACCACCGGCGGACGCCCCGAGGTCCATGGAGCCGCGGACGGGGTGAAAGCGCAGCCCCACCCGGCCCGCCTCGGCCACCTCGGCGGCGAACAGGTCGCCGGCCCCCGCCGGGAAGACGTAGTGGTGGTCGGTGGTCGTGGTGCAGCCGGACAGCGCGAGCCAGCCCAGCCCCGCGCCAACGGCCGCCGAGACGTCCTCCTCGCCGATGCGCGCCCACACCGGATACAACTCGGTCAGCCAGCCGAACAGGTCGGCCTGCTGCGCGAGGCCACGGGTGACCCACTGGTACAGGTGGTGGTGGGTGTTGACCAGCCCCGGCGTGGCGAGGCAGCCGGTGCCGTCGACGCGCCGGACGGGCCCCGCCTCGTCCGTAACGGCCGCCGGACCGGGCCCGACGGCGACGATCCGTCCACCCTCGACGACCAGGTGACCCCGGTCGTACTCGCGGCCCGTGCCGTCGACGGTCGCGACCGCGCAGCCCTCGATGACGATGCGCTCCGGCCGGGGCGAGGTCACACGTCCCACCACGACTCGACCCACCGTGGCGCGTCGTCGCGACGCACGGCGCCCTCGATCAGCCCGTACGGGCGGTCGGGGGCGTGGAAGACCTCGTTGGGGTTGTCGAGCCCGAACGGCGCGAGGTCGACGAGGAAGTGGTGCTTGTTGGGCAGCGACATCCGTACCTCGGTGATCTCCGGCCGGTGTTCCAGCACCCGCTGCCCCATCGCGTGCAGGGTCTGTTGCAGGGACAGGCTGTGCGTGTCGACGAACGCCTCGACGAGGTGCCGCCGTACCTCATCGAACGAGACCGCCCAGTCGTCGCTCCCGCTCGTCGCGTGTCGCCAGCGGGCGTCCACCGCCGTGGCCAGGATCCGGTCGTGCGCCTCGGGCAACGTCGTGTACGCGTCCCGCACGAAGCCGAAGAACTCCGAGTCGGTCGTGTTCATCAGCACCATCCCGGTCAGCCCGGAGACGACGACGGCGTCCGACCCGTCGACGGTGACCGTCGCCGTCCGCGTCTCCGCCCCCGCGCGGGCGAACGAGTGCGGGCCCAGGCGTCCCCAGGCGTGCTCGTGGATGTCGACGGTCGCCCGGGTGACGGCGGGCTGCGACTCGACGAAGTGCCGTGCCAGGCGCAGCCCGAAGTCCTCGATCGCGCCGACGCCGTGTTGGCGGGCGAAGGCGTACACCGTGTTCTTCTGGCTGTCGGTCGGCAGGACCTTGCTGTTGTCGCCGGTCAGGTGGGTGTCGGCCAGGTCGCCGGCGAGCGCGACGCCGACCGTCAGGTCGGTCAGGTCGTGCCGTTCGCCGTGGCGGACGACGTGGACCAGCCGCACTTCGGCCTTGCCGTACTGGTGGGGGCCGAGAACAACGTCCAACGGGTCAACTCCCTCGATACGTCGAATAGCCGTACGGGCTCAGCAGCAGGGGCACGTGCACGTGCCGCCAGACATCCGTGACCACGAACACCACCGACACCTCCGGGAAGAACGCCCCGAGGCCGAGATAGCCAGCGGTGTCGAAGCAGAGTCGGTACGTCCCCCGGGCCCAGCGCCGCTTGGGCACCCAGTCGCGCAGCCGCCCGTCGGGGTCCGTACGCCCCGTGGCGACGTCGATCCACCGGTCGCCGGCCCAGCGGTACAGGTGCACGGCCACTCCCTGGGCCGGTTCCCCCCGGGCGGTGTCGAGGACGTGCGTGGAGAGGCTCACTCGTCCATCAGCCTCGTCAGTCGCAGCGCCGTGATCCGGGTCAGCTCGGCCCGGACCACCTCCCGCTCCGCCGCCGCGCCGTTGGCGAGCCGGGCGGTGGCGGCGGCGACGATCTCCGCGGGCGACCGTCCGTTCGCGAAGATCAGGAAGAGGTGTCCGAAGCGGGCCTCGTAGGCGCGGTTGACCTCGTGCAGGGCGCGTCGGGTCCCCTCGTCGCCGTCCGCGACGCCGGCCTGCTCGCGGCGGGACCAGGTCGCGTCGCGCCCGTCGCCGTCGGCCCGTTGCCCGATCCGGGGATGCGCCGCCAACGCCTCGGCGATGTCGGGCCAGGGCAGGGCGGCGAGCGTCGCGGATCCCGTGGTGACGAGCGCCGCCGGGGTGGCGTAGGGACGGGCGGCGGCCACGGCCCGCGCCCACGGCGGCGACGCGCAGCACGCCGACAGCTCCCGCTCGGCGTCGGCCGCCGGCAGCGCGTTGAACCACGTCAGACGCTCGTGCACCGGACCTCCCCTCCACCCTGCGGTGGCGGTAGTCAAACAGCGCCATCGACCCGGGTGCATTGGGCGAGCGAACCGAACTTGAAACATTGCCGCCCTACGGTCTCTGGAGCTTCCTCCAAGGCAAGGAGTTGTCGATGCGCCTCAACGACCTCCTGGGCCAGGCCGGCCTCAAACTGACGTTGCTCAGCGGCCACAGCCAGGGCGAGCGGGTGATCCAGCAGTTCTTCACCACCGACCTGCTCGACCCGAGCCGTTACCTGTCCGGCGGCGAGGTGGTGCTCACCGGTCTCATGTGGAGGCGCGGTCCGACGGACTCCGAGGTGTTCGCGGCGGCCGTCGCGCGGGCGGGCGTCAGCGCGGTCGGGGCCGGGGCGGCGGCGTTCGGCACCGTCCCGGCCGATGTCGTCGAGGCGTGCGCACGTCACGACGTCCCCGTCTTCGAGGTACCCGTCGAGGTGTCCTTCACCGTCGTCAGCGATGCCATCGGCACTGCCCTGCGGGCCGAGAGAGCCACCGGCCTGGCCGCGACCGTGCACCGGCACCAGGGTCTGATCGCGGCGCTCACCGAGGACGCGCACCTCGCCGACCTGCTGCCGTCGGCCGCCGCCGAGATCCCCTGCTGGGTCCTGTCGCCCACCGGCCGGCTCGTCGCGGGCACCGCCCCGATCGACGGCGACCTGTGCGCCCGTCTGGCGCGTACGTTCCTGACCGCCCCTCGGCTGCCCCACGTCCTCGGCGTCGGCCGGGACCGGCGCGTCTCGCTCTTCGGCGCGAGCGCCCACCCGGGCCGGCGGGTCGGCACGTGGTTCCTGGCCTGCGCGGGCGATGTGACCACCTGGCAGCCCGAGCGCCGCCAGGCCGTCGAAGGGCTGGTCACCCTGCTCACCCTCGAACGCGCCCACCTCGACCGGCACCTGCACGTCGAGCGTCGCCTCGGCGCGCTCCTGCTGCGACCGCTGGTCGGCGGAGCCGCGCCCGCCGAGATCGCGGCGCGTCTCGAAGCGTGTCGCCTGGACCCGGACGCCACCTTCCTCGCCCTCACCGCCGGCACCGCGACGGCGACGCCCGGCGACCTGCCGCTCAGCGTCGTCGAGGAGGTCGTGCGGCCGCTGGCGCCCACGTCGGCCATCGCGACCGTCGGCGACGAGGTCCACGCGCTCATCCCCGTCGACTCCCCCAGCGACGTCAGCCCGGCCGACCTCGTGCAGGGGATCCGCCAGGCGACGCGGGCACTGACACCGGCTCTGGGCGCAGCGCGGTTCGCCATCGGGATCAGCGCCGCGGCATCGGGGGTCGACGCGCTGGACACGGCGGTCGAGGAGGCCCGCCACGCCTACCGGTACGCCGTCACCGGGCAGGAGCGGGTGGCGGTGGTGTCCAGCGGAGACCTGTCCTCGCACGCGCTGCTGCTGGCCGGCGTCCCGACCGAGGCCCGACGGGCGTTCCACCGCCGGCTGTTGCGCCCCCTCGCCGAGTACGACCGCGCGCACGACGCCCGCCTCGTGCACACCCTCGACATGTTCCTGCGCTGCGACGGCTCGTGGACCCGCACGGCGAAGGAACTGCACGTGCACGTCAACACCCTGCGCTACCGCATCCAGCGCATCGAGCAGCTCACCGGCCGCAAGCTGCACCGCTTCGACGACCGCGTCGACCTGTACCTCGCGCTGCAACTGCAACGCCACTAGGCCGTGGTCCGGCCGGGTCGGAGCCGTCCGCTCCATTGAGAGTGATGCCTGTGGGTCATCAAGATGACTCACAGGCATCACTCTCAATGTGGTGTCCGCCGTCCGCCGTCCGCCCCTCGGCTCGACCTGTGCGAAAGCCCAACTCGCGGCGGCGACCACCCGGCAGCCTTCGTGCCCTGAGCCAATGGGCTGCGGCCTCCCGCACTGCTGAGATGGCTGTCAGGTGAGCCGACCGGGTTCGCGGGACGGGGTGTGCGGGGTGGATCTGAACTCGGTACGGACCGTGGTGCCGGCGGCGGCGGCCGGTCGCTGGCAGCCGGGCGACGCCTGGCTCGCCGGTGGCACGTACCTGTTCTCCGAACCTCAGCGGCACCTCCGCCGGCTCCGCGACCTGACCGGCGAGGACTGGCCGCCGGTGACCGCCACACCGCGCGGCCTGGACATCGCCGCGACGTGCACGATCGCGGAGCTGGCCCGGTCCACGACGGTGCGGCCGACGGCACTGCGGGACCTGGTCCGGCGCTGCTGCGAGGCGTTCCTCGCCTCGTTCAAGATCTGGAACACGGCGACCGTCGGCGGGAACCTGTGCACGGCGCTGCCGGCCGGCCCGATGATCTCGCTGGGCGCGGCCCTGGACGGCAACTGCCTGCTGCTGACCGCCGAGGGCGGCCGGCGTGAGCTGGCGGTCGCCGACTTCGTGACGGGCGAGGGCACGACCGCCCTCGTACCCGGGGAGTTCCTGCGGTCGATGACCCTGCCCGCCGCCACCCTGCGCAGCCCGACCGCGTTGCGCCGGGGATCCCTGTTCGTCGGCGGCCGGTCCGCCGCGCTGCTGGTCGGCCGCACCGACCCGGACGGGTCGTTCGTGCTCACCGTGACCGCGTCCACGGTACGACCGGTGCAGCTCCGGTTCGACGCCCTGCCCACGGCCGGGACCCTGCGGCAGGCCGTCACCGACGGCATCCCCGCCGAGCGGTACGTCGACGACGTGCACGGTCTGCCACGGTGGCGACGCCACCTCACCGTGCTGTTCGCCGAGCAGATCCGCGTCGAACTCGCCGAAAGGAGCACGCGGTGACCACCGACGGAATCGTGGTCGACGGGACGGCGTGCGCCCAGGCCCCCCGGCCCGGCCAGTGCCTGCGCACCTACCTGCGCGAACGCGGTCGCTTCGGGGTCAAGAAGGGCTGCGACACGGGCGACTGCGGCGCCTGCACGGTGCACGTCGACGGCCAACCCGTGCACAGCTGCGTCTACCCGGCGGTCCGGGCCCGGGGTCGTCAGGTCACCACCATCGGCGGCCTGGCCACGCCCGACGGCCTGCACCCCGTGCAGCAGCGCTTCCTGGACGCGCAGGGCTTCCAGTGCGGTTTCTGCACGGCCGGGTTCATCATGACGGCCGCCGCCCTCGACGAGCGCCAACTCGACGCGCTCCCGCAGGCGTTGAAGGGCAACCTGTGCCGCTGCACCGGCTACCGGGCGATCGAGGACGCCATTCGCGGTGACCGCCACGTCCACGAGCCGGCCTCGGGCGCGGCGGTCGGGGCGAACGTGCCGGCGCCGGCCGGCCGGGAGGTGGTCACCGGCGCGGCCCGGTACACGTTCGACGTCGACGTACCCGGCCTGCTGCACCTGAAGGTGCTGCGCTCGCCCCACCCGCACGCGCGGATCCTGGCCGTCGACACCAGCGCGGCGCTCGCCCTGCCGGGCGTGCACGCGGTGCTCACCCACGCGGACGCCCCCGACCGTCGCTACTCGACCGCGCAGCACGAGCACCCGAGCGACGACCCGGCCGACACCCGGCTCCTGGACGACGTGGTGCGCCACGTGGGCCAGCGGGTCGCCGCCGTCGTCGCGGACACCGAGGCCGCCGCCGAGGAGGGTTGCCGACGCGTCGTCGTGCGCTACGAGCTGCTACCGGCGGTCGTCGACCCCGAGGAGGCCATGGCGCCGGGAGCGCCGGTCCTGCACGGCGACCGGGGCGCCGAGGCCGGCATCGCCCGACCGGCCGACAACGTGGTCGGCGAGATCCACGCCGAGGTCGGGGACGTGGACGCCGGGCTCGCGGCCGCCGACCTCGTTCATCGGCAGACGTTCCGCACCCAACGTGTGCAGCACGCCAGCCTGGAGACGCACGGGGCCGTGGCCTGGGTCGACGCCGACGGACGGGTGACCGTACGCTCCAGCACCCAGACGCCGTTCCTCACCCGCCGCGCGCTGTGCCGGCTGTTCGACCTGCCGCTGGACCGGGTGCGGGTGCTCACCGGCCGGGTCGGTGGCGGGTTCGGCGGCAAGCAGGAGATGCTCGTCGAGGACCTCGTCGTCCTCGCCGCGCTGCGGACCGGCCGCCCGGTGAAACTCGAACACACCCGCGCGGAGCAGTTCACCGCCACCACCACCCGGCACCCCTTCACCGTCGAGGTGACCGCCGGCGCCCGTCGGGACGGCACCCTGACCGGCATCCGCCTGCGGGTTGTCTCCAACACCGGCGCGTACGGCAACCACGGGCCCGGTGTGCTGTTCCACGGCTGCCACGAATCCCTGTCGGTGTACCGGTGCCCGAACAAGAGGGTCGACGGGTACGCGGTCTACACCAACACCGTCCCCGCCGGCGCGTTCCGCGGCTACGGCCTCGGGCAGGTCAGCTTCGCCGTCGAGTCGGTCCTCGACGAGTTGGCGCGACGCCTCGACATCGATCCGGTCGCCCTGCGCGCCCGCAACGTCGTACGCCCCGGTGAACGACTCGTTCCTCCGGCCGGCCACGACGACGACCTGACCGTCGGCAGCTACGGGCTCGACCAGTGCCTGGACGTCGTCGCCGCCGCCGCGCGGGACGCGGCACCGCCCGCACCGCCCGGTTGGCTCACCGGGCACGGCATGGCCCTGTCGATGATCGCCACCGCGCCACCCGGTGGGCACCACGCGGACGCCCGGGTGACGCTGCTGCCCGACGGGTGTTTCGAGGTCGCCGTCGGCACCGCCGAGTTCGGCAACGGCAGCACCACCGTGCACCAGCAGCTCGCCGCCGAGACGCTGGGCACCACGCCCGACCTGATCGTCATCCGCCAGTCCGACACGGACCTGGTCGGGCACGACACCGGGGCGTTCGGCTCGACCGGCACGATCGTCGCGGGCACCGCCGTCCTGCGCGCCTGCCGGGCGCTGCGCGACCGCCTGCTCGCGTTCGCGTCCGCGCACACCGGCGTACCGGTCGCGCACTGCCGGCTCGACGCCGACGCCCTGGACTGTGCCGGCGACCGGCTGTCCCTGCCGGACCTGTGGGAACTCGCCCAGTCGGCCGGCGAGCAGACGACCGCCGACGGGCACTGCGCGGGCACGCCACGGTCGGTGGCCTTCAACACGCAGTGGTTCCGGGTCGCGGTCGACCCGGACACGGGCGAGATCCGCATCCTGCGCAGCGTCCACGCCGCCGACGCCGGCACGGTCGTGAACCCCATGCAGTGCCGGGGCCAGGTCGAGGGCGGGGTCGCGCAGGCCATCGGGGCCGCCCTGTGCGAGGAGGTACGCGTCGATGCGGGCGGTACCGTCACCACTGCCGCGTTCCGGCAGTACCACCTGCCGACCTTCGCCGACATTCCGCGCACGGAGGTCCACTTCGCCCGGACGCGCGACGCCGTCGGGCCGCTGGGCGCGAAGTCGATGAGTGAGAGCCCGTTCAATCCGGTCGCGGCGGCGCTGGCGAACGCCCTGCGCGACGCGACCGGCATCCGCTTCACCGATCTGCCTCTCACCGCCGACCGGGTCTGGCTCGCTCTGCACGAACATCGTTCAGCACCGAGAATTACCTGATGGTCACGTGAACGGGTACGTTACTCGCCATTCACACAGATGATTGACCATGAGCGCGAAGATCAAGCAATCTCCTTCGAGGGCGCCCGAACGGCGCTTCCACCGATGGTTCGATGAGGAGTATCCCTTGCGTTCCCTTCCTATGCGCGCGGCTCTGGCCACGGCCGCGGCGACACTCGTCGTGCTGGGCACCGCGCCGGCCCCGGCGCAGGCCGCGCCGACCGAGGTGCAGATCCTCGGCTTCAACGACTTCCACGGCCGCCTGGAGGCGCCCACGGCGGGGGTCGGTGGCGCCGCGCAGATGGCCGGCATGATCAAGCAGTTGCGCGCGGCCAACGACAACACGGTGGTCCTGTCCGCCGGTGACAGCATCGGCGCGTCCCCGTTCATCTCGCTCGTGCAGAAGGACGAGCCCACGATCGACTTCCTCAAGATGATCGGGGTCGACGCGTCGAGCATCGGCAACCACGAACTCGACCGCGGATTCGACGACCTCAACGACCGGGTCATCCCGCGCGCCGGCTTCCCGTACCTCGCCGCGAACGTGTACCGGGGCACCGAGGCCGCTCCCGGCCGCCTGGCGGAGTCCACCGTGCTGACGGTCGGTGGCGTCCGCATCGGCGTCGTCGGCGCGGTCACCCTGGAGACTCCGTCGCTGGTGTCACCGGCCGGAATCCCGGGTCTGACCTTCAAGGACCCGACCGCCGAGGCGAACCGCGTCGCGGCCAAGCTGAAGGCCGACGACGACGTGGACGCCGTCGTGCTCCTCGTGCACGAGGGCTCGGAGGCGAGCGGCACGGACGCCGCCGCCTGCGCCGCCGTGGCGGACCCGACCACTGCCTTCGGCAAGATCGTGACCGGCGCCAGCGCCGACATCAACGTCATCATCTCGGGTCACACCCACGTCCCGTACAACTGCTCGTACGACGTGCCGAATCTGGGGCACAAGCGGCCCGTCGTGCAGACCGGCCGGTACGGGGACGCGTTGGACCAGATTAAGCTCACCGTCGCGGACGGTAAGGTGACCGCCGCCCAAGGCGCCGTCCTCCCGATCAAGGGCTACCCGGCGGACCCGGCGGTCGCGCAGTTCGTCGCCGACACCAAGGCCGAGGCCGACGTGCAGGGCAAGGTGAAGATCGGCGAGATCACCGCCGACATCAAGCGCGCCGTCACCGCCGAGGGCGTCGAGGACCGTGGCAGCGAGTCGACCCTCGGCAACTTCATCGCGGACGTCCAGTTGGAGGGCACCCGCGCGGGCAACCGGGGCGGCGCGCAGATCGCTCTCATGAACCCGGGCGGCCTGCGCGCCGACTTCGTCAAGAGTCCCGACGGCACGGTCACCTTCGCCGACGCCGCCACCGTCCAGCCGTTCGCCAACGACGTGATCACCAAGACCTACACCGGTGCGGAGATCAAGGAGACGCTGGAGCAGCAGTGGCAACCGGCGGGCGCGTCGCGGCCCTTCCTGCATCTGGGCGTCTCGAAGGGCTTCAGCTACGTCTACGACCCCAACGGTCCGGCCGGCAACCGGGTCATCGCCGACCGTATCTTCCTCAACGGCACGGTCATCGACCCGAAGGGCACCTACCGGGTGACGGTCAACTCGTTCCTGGCCTCCGGCGGCGACAACTTCAAGGCGCTCGCCGGCGGCGTCGACCCGCTCGCGACCGGCGACAACGACCTCACCGTGCTCGTCGACTACTTCCGGGCGAAGTCCCCGGTCACCGCCGACACGGTGGAGCGCGCGTACACCGTGGACCAGCCGGGCGCCCCGGTCGGCGGCGGCCCCAGCGGTGAGCCCACCGGCAGCCCCACTGCCAGCCCCAGCGGCGGCACCGGCAACGGCGGCGGGGCCGGCGAACCCGGTCTGCCGATCACCGGCGTCAAGGCCCTCACGATCGCCGGCGCCGGCATCATCCTGCTGCTGGCCGGCGCCGTCGCGCTCGTCGCGGCCCGGCGGCGGCGCATCCGCCTGACCGTCGAGTGACACGGAGCTGAGACGGAACGGTCGTCTCCGGAAAGCCCGCGCGGCTTCCGGAGACGACCGTCGGCCTCTCAGACCGCCCGGGTCAACCGCAGCAACCGCCAGACGGTACGCAGTGACACGCTCGGGTAGAAGCCGACGTACTCGGGCGTCACCCGCGGCTGCCACTTCTCCTTGAACTCGGCCTGGCTGCGGGCCGGGTAGATCCAGTCCCCGTGCTCGGCGATGAACCCGACCAGCCGGTCCGTGCCCCGGTGGCTGCCACCGGCCGGCTGGTGCCCGGGCGACAGCTCCCGGAACGGCGTGAGGCCCAGGTGCAGCCACCGCGCGCCCTCGGCCTGGAAACGCTGCGACGCGACCACGAACGCCAGGTCGACCGCCCCGGGTGGCGCGTCGGGCTCACGGCGCGTGATGTCGTACAGCCAGCCGCTCTCCCGGCCGAACGCCGGGGAGTACGACACGTACGCCACCGGCTCCCCGTCGGACAACGCGAGGAACAGCCGGCGTACGGGATCGTCCTGGCGGGCACGTTCACCGACCAGGAACTCGATCTGCTTGACGTGCCGGCCCTTGTCCGCGAGCCAACGGGCGTCCAGGGCGTCCAGCCGCGCGGCGAGCGCCGCGTCGTACGGCACGTCCCGGCCGGCCTCGACCACGGTGACCCCGGCCCGCCGGGAGCGCGCCAACTTGTTGCGGACCTTCTCGAACTTGCGGCCGCGCAGGCTGAAGCTGTCCAGGTCGATCGAGTACGCCGCGCCGAGCTGACTGAGCTGGTAACCGAACTCGGCGTACAGGTCGAGGTCGTCCGGGGTGAGCTGGACCGCGCACAGCCGCCGGCCCTCCTGCTGCGCCCAGCCGTGGAACGCCCCGAGCAGCCGCTTGCGATCCTCCGGGTCGGCGTAGACGCTGCCCAGTTGCACGGCGTGCCGCCGCCCGGCCGGCCGGTAGGCGATGAACCCGTCGAGACCGGTCACGGTGAAGTGCCGCGTCTCCCTGTTCAGCGCCAGCGCGGCGCTGGAGTGCTGCGCGTGCCGGCGCAGGACGGCCAGGGCGGTCATCGTTTCCATGGCGGCGGCCTCCACCTGTCAGGGAGCGGACGGGTCGTGGCGGGTCGCCGCGCGCCGGCGTGCCCACGCGAGCTGGACAAGATCCACGGCCTCACGCCCGACGGCCGAGGCGGGTTCGCCGCCGGTCACCCGGTGGGCGACGGCACCCACCAGCCGGGGCAGGGTGAGCAGCCGGTCGGCGTCGAGCCGGTCACCCATCACGTCGTCGAGCCGGCCCACGGCCCGGGGGTTGCGCTGGAGGCCGGCGAGGAACGCGTGCTCCATCGCGGTGACCGTGCCGCCCCGGCCGATGTCCTGGCCGTACCAGTAGTTCGGCAACTCGGCCCGGTCCCGGTCCCGGGCCCACCGGGCCAGCCCGGACGACAGCGCCGCCGGCCGCTCCCAGTGCGCCGTGAGCACCGCCGCGAGTGCGCGGGCGTTGCGCAGCGCGTCGTTGATCCCGTGTCCCAGGGTGGCGTCCTTGGCGTGCCCGGCGTCGCCCACCAGGGCCCAGCCCGGCCCGAACGGCTGCCGGAAGAAGGACGGGTACCGCACCACCCGGTGCAGGTCCCCCACCGGCTCGCCGGCGGCGGCGAGGTGGCCCACCTCCGGGCTGACCGACTCGACGTGCCGCAGGAACCCGGCCACCTTCCGACCGGCCAGCTCGCCCTGTAGGCGTTCCGGAGGTTGCGCGATGACCACGAAATCCTCGGGACCGGTGGGCAGGATCGAGACGATGTGCACCCCGATGCGGTGCCACAGCAGCGCCGGCGGGATCCGTACGCCGGTGAAGTACCGCCAGAGCAGGGCCCGTTCGCTGCGCGCCGTCAGGTACTGTCGGGCACCCACCCACCGGGCCACCGACGAGTTACGGCCGTCCGCTCCCACCACCAGCCGCGCCGACACGTCCCGGACCGAACCGTCGGCACGCTGCACGGTCACACCAGTGGCCGCGCCGTCCGCTCCGCGCCGCAGACCGACGACGGCGGTGCCGGTGGAGGTCTTGGCGCCGGCGGCGACCGCCCGGTCCAGCAGGACCTGGTCGAGGACGTCCCGAGGCGGACACAGCCCCGGGTCGTCCGGGTGGCGGAAGTGCAGCTTCACGTCGTCCAGCCGGACCCACACGTCGTGCAGCGGCGGCACGCCCTGCGCGACGACGGTGTCGTACACGCCCTCGATCCGCAGGTCCTCGGTGCCGTGCAGAATGTGCGTGGACAGGGTCGGCGCGGGCAGGTCACCGCGGTCGAACACGGCCACCGACAGACCGGCCGCCGCGAGCCGGGCCGCCAGCGCCGAACCGGCCACCCGGGCTCCCACGATCACGACGTCGACCTGCTGCTCCAGCGCCCGACTCCCGGCCACGACCGAGCCGCCCGTCGCCGCCACCGGCAATTCGGTGGCCGGGCCCGTTGGTTGCGCGGCCGCACCGACCGGCGGCACCGTCGCGGTGGCCGCTGGCTCTGGGGCCGCGGCGGCCGGCAGGTCCGGCGTTGTGGCCGGCCCGGACGCCGCGGAGACCGGCTGCTCCGTTGCCACCGCGACCGGGGGCTGAGTTGGCTCGACGGCCGACGTCGGGTCGGTCGGCGCGACAGGGGTCACGAGGGCGGGTGGGGTTGGCGAGCGGCGGGCGGAGGTGAGCTTGTCGGCCGTGTCCAGCCCGCGCAGGTAGCCGGCCAGCAGCAGATTGCCGATCCGGCCGGTCGGCATCAGGCCCGCGGTGCCGCGCAGCCAGGGCAGCTCCGGCAGCGGCGCGGTCGGGTCGGCCGCCGTCGGATCCGAGCGGTCGGCCAGCCGGGGGGCGAGCAGCTCGGCCGTCAGCGCGGAGAGGGCCAGGCCGTGTCCACACCACGCCCCCGCGAACCACACACCCGGCCGGCCCGGAACCGGACCGACGATCGGCAGCCGGTCGAACGTGGACGCCGTGACGCCGGACCAGAAGTCGGTCACCGGCACGTCCGCCAGCGCCGGAAAGGTCGCGGCGAGTTCGCGGACCAGCCGCTCCCTAACGGCGGCGACACCGCGCTCGTCGACGCGCGGCTCCAGCAGGGCGGGTCCACCGCCGAACAGCAGCCGGCCGCGGGCGGTCATCCGCAGGTAGTTGAAGAACGACCGGCTGTCGATGGCCGCGCCGCGGCCGTCCCAACCGGTCCGCGCCAGCAGGTCGGCGGGTACGGGGCCGGTGCGCAGGACATGGGTACGGATCACCGCGACGTTCCGGGTGAACAGTCCCAGCCCGGTGGTGAAGCCGTCCGTGGTCAGGACCACCCGTCTGGCGCGTACCCGATGTCCCCCGGCCGTCACCGTGACCGGGTCGCCGCCGGTGATCGCGGTGACCGGCGTGTTCTCGGCGATGCGCACCCCGGCGGTGAGCAGCGCCGCCCGGAGGGCCTGGACCAGCAGCCACGGGTTGACCAGCGCCACGTCGGGGTAGCACAACGCGCCGTGGTAGCGGCCGCTGCCCAGGCGCTCGGTGGTGCCGTCGCGGTCCAGGTACGAGGCGTCGAAGCCGAGATCGCGCAGGGTCTGTGCCTGACGTCGGAGCGATCCGGCGTGTGCGGGCGCGGACGCGGCCACGAGTTGGAAACCGTCCGTCAGCTCACAGCCGTCGGGCAGGGCCCCGGCCAACCGCCGCAGCGCGGCGATCCCGTCGAGCGTGGCGGCGAACATGCTCCGGGCGCGGTCCCGCCCGTACCGTTTGACGAGAGTCGTGATCGGACCGCCGACCCCGGGGCCGACGATGCCCGTGCTGTGTCCGCTGGCGCCGGCGCCGACCTCGGTGGCCTCCAGGACCAGGATGTCGCGGGCGGGCAGGTGGTTCGTCAGCTGGTACGCCAGCGCGAGCCCGGCCAGCCCACCTCCGACGATGACGACGGACGCCTCCTCGTCGCCGGCGAGGGCGGGCAGTCGCGCGGCCCGTGGGTCGTCGCGTTGCCAACCGCTCGCCGCGGAGCCCGGCCGGCTCATCAGGCCACCGAGGTGGGTCTCGACGTGGCCGTCGGGACCGGTGCGTCGGCTCGCCCGGCAGGGGCCGACGACGGACGGCCGGTCACCTCGCGCAGCAGCGCGTCGAAGGCGGGCAGACGCTTCGGCTCGAACGGCACGCCGAAGGGCTTGAGCTGGTTGCCGAAGAGCGAGCGGTCACCGAAGAGGTGGATCGGAACCGCCAGCAGCGCCCATTCCGGCCCGATCAGCCAGGCCCAGAGCGCCACCACCAGTCCGGCGCTGAGCAGGCTGTGCATGCTGTTGTAGAGGACGTAGTACGCCTTCGGAATCCGCCCGTCCGGGCTGCGATGGTAGGCGATCGCCCCGGGGATGTAGCCGATCAGGTCGATGTAGAGGAACAGCCCGATCGCCGGCAGCCACCGGATCTCGTCCCAGTGCGCGATGAACAGGCCACTCGCCAGCGCGAGCCCGGCGAACCACTCGGCGCGATGCAGGCGGGCGGTGGTCGGCGTGTCGAACGTGTTCAGCTGGTCCATCGTCAGGCCTTCCCGCTGACGCCGGCCGACGCGGTCGCCAGGACGCCGTCCGGGATGGTCACCGCCGGGAAGAGTCCCCGGAGGACGTGGTGGATCGTCTCGGTGAGGACCCGCTCCGCGACCGGGTCGATGATGCTGGCGAGACTGGGCACACCGAAGTCGAAGCTCGCCACGAACGTCATCGCCACCCCGTCCGGGTCCTGGCGCAGCGTCCACGCGCCGGAGAACTCGTCGAAGTCGCCGTCGATCTGGTCGAACTCGATCGTGAGACGATCGCGGTCCAGGTCGTCGGCCTCGGTCCAGGCCAGGATCCCGTTGCGGAACAGGACCTCCCACGAGCTGACGACCCGTCGTGCGTCGGCCGGCGACTGTACGGTCACCGCCTGGACCACGTCGACCAGGTGCGGGTAGCGCTCGAAATCGACCAGTTGGTCGAACACCGTGCCGCCGTCCCCACCGGGAAGGAATGCCTGAATCTCGACCCGTCGCATGTCAGTGGACCCCCAGCCGGTCTGCTGTCGGATAGCGGTGGCCGAGCGTGCGCAGCGCGCCGTCGAACGCGTCGACCAGGAGGGCGACCTCGTCGCCGGAGAGCACCGCGGGTGGAGTGAGGCGCAGCACGGCGCTGGCGTTCAGCGAGTGGTTCACGATCACCCGGGCGTTGAGGAGTTCGAGGATCGCCTCGCCGGCCAGCCCCGGACCGGCGAACTCCACGCCGATCAGCAGCCCGACCCCGCGTACCTCACGAACCAGGTGCGGGTAGCCGGCGGCCACCGCCCGCAGGCGGGCCAACAACT
Source organism: Micromonospora sp. CA-246542 (assembly GCF_050942905.1). Taxonomy (NCBI): domain Bacteria; kingdom Bacillati; phylum Actinomycetota; class Actinomycetes; order Micromonosporales; family Micromonosporaceae; genus Micromonospora; species Micromonospora sp. CA-246542. Next base: position 4,396,838 of record NZ_CP192040.1, read on the forward strand.
CGTCGCCGAGCGTCGCCGCGCGCTCGATCAGCCCGTCCTCGGTGGCGGCCGTGATCGCCGCGCGGGTGGCGGCCATCGCGATCGGCGCGCCGGAGAACGTGGACGTGTGCAGGAACGGGTCCTTGTCGAAGGCCTGGAACGCCTCGGCGGTGGCGACTACGGCGGAGACCGGCACGATGCCGCCGGACAGGCTCTTGCCGGCCAGCAGAACGTCCGGTGTCACGCCCTCGCGGAGTGCGCCCCACCAGTGACCGAGGCGGCCGACTCCGGTGAGGATCTCGTCGAGCACCAGGAACGCGCCGTGCTCCCGGCACAGTCGGGACACCTCGCGCAGGTAGCCGGGCGGTGGGATGACCACCCCACCCTCGCCCTGCACCGGTTCCATGATCACGCAGGCCGGCGGCCCGGCGGCCAGCACGGCGCCCAGCGCCTCGGCATCTCCGTACGGAACGTGCGTGGTGTCCGGCAACAGCGGGCGGAACGGGCGCTGGTAGAGGTCCTGCCCGGTGACGGAGAGCGCGCCCATGGTCTTGCCGTGGTAGCCGTTGACGGTCGAGACGAGCCTGCGCCGGCCCTGGACACGGGCCATCTTGATGGCCGCCTCCACGGCCTCCGCGCCGGAGCCCGCGAAGTGCACCCTGGTCAGCCCGGGCGGCGCCACCGCGACGAGCGCGGCCGCGGCCTCGGCCACCGACGGCTCCAGCATCAGTCGGGTGGCTATCGGATGGCTCTGGATCTGCGCGACGACCGCGGCGACCACGGCCGGGTGCCGGGCGCCGTGCAGGAACACGCCGTAGCCGCCCACGTTGAGGAATCGGTCGCCGTCCGAGGTGTACACCCACGCGCCCTCGGAACCGACCTCGACGTGCCCGCCGAACATGTCGCCGAGCTTGGCGCGACCCCGGGACAGGAACCGACGGTAGTTGTTCCGGACCTGCTCCCGTACCTGGTGATCGGTCTCTACGCTGCTGGCTGTCACCACTCCTCCTAGCTGACCACGAGCGGCTGGCCGCCGAACCAGGCCGTCAGTTCCGCGGCGGTGCTCACGCGCGACGGTGGGTGGAAGGCGACCGCGTGCGACGTGGCGGCGAGATAGGCCACCTCGGGCGAGGAGATGAACGCCATCCCACCGAGCAGATCCACCGACCCGCGCACCGCCGTGGCGATCGCGTTCGCGGCGGCGAAGCGCACCACGAGCGCCCGGCCGAGGGCGTCGTTGCCGCCGTCGCCGTCGTCGAGGCTCCGTGCCGCGCCGTCCAACATGATCGCCGCGCCCTGCACGGCGGTCGCCACGTCCGCCCGCTCGGTGACCGGTCCCCGGCCGCTGGTGATGGCGCGCTCGACCAGCGCCGACGCCACCCCCAGGTAACACGCGGTCACCAGGAGCTGGAACCAGACGAACCCGATGGTCTGCAGGTCGTCGAGCTGGCCGTCGAGCGCGACCTCCGGGTAGACGAACAGGTCCGGATGCACCTCGACGTCGTTGAGCAGCACGGCGTCGGACTCGGCGCCGGTGAGCACCGGCGACGCCCAGAAGGGCTCGATCGTGATGCCCGGCGACTCCGCCGGGATGAGCGCCACACCCAGGCGGGTGCCGCCGTCCTCGGTGGGCACCGCGACGCTGGCGGTCAGCAGGTCCATCGAGGCGGAGAGGCTGCACGGGCGCTTCGCTCCGGTGACCCGCCAGTTCTTGCCGTCCCGCCGGGCGGTCATGGTGGGCGTCAGGATGCCGCGACCGGCGTGCCCCTCGGCGAAGCCGGACGCGACCAGCCGCCGATCGGTGGCCACCGCCTCCAGCAGCATCCACTCGAACCCGACGTTCGCCCCGGCCAGGGCCACCAGGCCGGCGACCGAGAACTGGTGCATCGTGGTGGCGACCGCCAGCGACGGCGCCTGGGCGGCCAGGGCGCGGGTGACCCGCACGGTCTGGAGGGCGGACGCGCCGAGCCCTTGGTAGGTCTTGGGCACCACCAGACCCGCGCCCCCCGCCTCCCGGAAGAGGGCGATGCCCGGCCCGCCCGGGCGTTCCAGTTCCATCAGGGGAACCTCGCCGAGCCTCTTGAGCAGGCCCGGAAGCAGCATCTCGCAGGTGTCCCGCTCGGTGTCGAGAAAACTCATGCGGCCAGGCCCTCCCGCTCGGCACGCAGCGGGGAGGCGAGGGCCGCCCGCCGGGGTTGGACGTCGCGGCCGATGCTGATGCCCTGCAGGTGCGACGTACGCAGCATGGGATAGTTGCTCTCGCCCCCCGGGCCGCCGGTCAGGCCGGCGCCACCGTGGGTGGACAGGTACGGGACGAACCCGATGTGCGAGTCGTTGATCTTGAGTAGGCCCCCGTTGTGCACCCGGGCCACGAACTGCTCGACCGTGGACTCGTCGCCGGTCCAGACCGAGTTGCGCAGGGCGTAATCATTGGCGTTGAGGAAGTCGATGACGTCGTCGAGCAGGCCGTCGCCGTGGTCCGGGTCGGGCACCACCACCGGCAGCAGCGGGAAGAAGGTCTCCCGGGCCACCGCCCACACCGCCCGGGCGTCGGCCAGGCCGTTGACCCGCAGAACGGTCGGCTCGACGAACACCCCGGTGGACGAGATCGAGCCGTCCAGCTCCATCCGGTTCCCACCGGCGAGCACCTCGGCGCCGCACTCGGTGGCCTGCTCGACGTACCGGGCGAACTGGTCACTCTTGAGCACCGGTGACAGCAGCACGTCCGGGTCCTCGGGATGACCGGGCCGGATCTTGCGGGCGTGGCTGATCAGGCGGGCCAGCAGACGGTCCGCGATCGCCGGGTGGGCCACCACGTAGTTGGGAACCATGCAGATCTGCCCGGACCCGAAGAAGCTCTCGGTGAGCGCCTCGGCGGCACGGTCGAGATCGGCGTCGTGCCACACCACGCAACCGTCGTTGCCGGCCAACTCCAGGATCGGCTTCTTGCCGCGACGTACCGCCTCCGCGCCGAGCGGGATGCCGAGTTCGCTGCTGCCGAAGTAGAAGATGTCGTCGACGAGCGGGCTGGCCAGGAACTGGTCGAGGATCCGCTTGGGCGGGCCGCAGACCACGTTCAGGGTGCCGGGTGGGGCACCCACCTCGTCGAGGATCGGCGCCACGATCTCGCGCAGCACGAACATCACGCCGTAGGGGCTCCCGCGCGGCGCCTTCACGACGAGCGCGTTGCCGGCGGCGAGCGCGGGCACGCCGAGCAGCGAGTTGACCGCCGCCGCGTTCTGCGGTGGGCTCAGCGCGACCACGCCGTCGGGCTTGCGTACCACCAGTAGACGCCGGTTCGCGTCGTCGTACTCCCGGTGCATCTGCTCCGCGCACAGCCCGATCGTCTCGGGGCTGGTGCCGTGCAGGCACCCGGCCAGCTCCCACTCGGCGAGCGCGCGGGGGTGCCCCTCCTGGACGAGGACCTCCACCACCTCGTCGTGCCGCCGGCGCAGCTCCTCGTGGAGTCGGTGCGCCACCTGGAGGCGTACCCGAAGGGGCATCGCGCCCCAGACGGGCGCCGCCGCCGCGGCGGCCTGGATGGCCTGCTCGACGACGGCATCGTCGGCCACCGCGCAGCGGGCCAGGACGCTGGCGTGGTCGTCGCCGTCGTGGCGACGGCCGCGGTCCAGGTCACGCTTCAGGGAGAGCTGGGGCAGCATGTCGTCGAGCACCGCCGAGGCGCGCAGGCAATGTACCCACTTGTCCGCTGGAACGTCCTGACCTGCGATGTAGGACCCGTACGATCGCAACGTCGCAGCCCCCTCCCATAAGCGAGTCTGTGCTACTAATTCATTAGTCGAGGAACGGTCGAACCATAGATGCCCTCGTTGAAGGGTGTCAACGAACCTTTGAGCAGAGGCAAGATGCCGACACACGACGCGCAAGCGCCCAGGAAGAACCCCATGCGGTGGATTCGGATCGGCTCGGCACTACTGGCGGCGCAGATGCTCGCCCTCGGCGTGCCGGCGTCCGTCGTGCCACGGTGGTTCTTCGACTGGTTCCCGTTCGGCGCGGGTTGGGTGGCCGCCGGTGGCCCGTACAACGAGCACCTGCTGTCCGATCTGGGCTACGCCTACCTGGCGTTTGCGGTCGTCCTCGGGTGGGCGGCCGCGCGGCCGGTGCGGGAGCTGTGTCTCGCCGCAGCGGCCGCGTCGGTTGTCGCGAACACGCCCCACCTGCTGTTCCACCTGGCCCACGCGGGGGCGCTGCCAACCGTCGACAGCGTCGCGGAGAACGCGCTGCTGGCGCTCACCGTCGTGGTGGGACTGGCGGTCTTCTTCGCCGGTTACCGTCTCCCGGCCGGCAACGCCGCCGGGCAGACAATCGCCGATCTCCCGCGCGAGCGGCCGTAGCCCCCACACCGACCGCCCGGACGGGAGTCGTCCGACGGTCAGGATCGGCTGGTCGGCCAGATGCGGCGGGCCGGCCGGCCGTCGGCCGCGGGAAGCGGACGCGTCGACTCCCACAACCGCCGCCACTCGGCGGCCTGCGGCCCGGTGGTGGACGCGATCGCGGCGGCCGGCGCGGTCCGCAGTGAGCGGTACCAGCCGACCTCCTCCTCCACCCACAACCGGCCGATCGCGGCGGACATCCGCTCGTGGAACGCCCGCGCGCCCTCGCCCTCGCGGGGCCACAGTGGTCGGCCGTAGCGCACCACGACCGTGCGCCGGCCGGGCACCGGCCAGTTCCGGCCGCGCGGCATGGCGCCGAACGTGCCCCGCAGCGCGACCGGCACCGCCGGCACGTTGTGCGTGCAGCACAGGTGCGCGGCGCCCAACCGCATGCCGCTCATCCAGCCGTCGGTAGACCTGCTGCTCTCCGGAAAGAGCAGCAGGCTCCAACCGTCGCCGAGCAGCTTGGTGGCGAGGCTGCGTAGCCGCCGGTCACCCTGCCGCTCGATCGGGAAGGCGTTGAACACCAGCGACGTCACGACGGCGCGCCAGCGCGCGTCGAAGAAGTAGTCGGCGGCGGCCCCGACCGCCAGCCGCCGCGCGAACCGACGGGGCACCGAGCCGAGAATCAACGGCGTGTCCAGATGACTCGCGTGGTTGGAGACGAAGACGGCGGGCCCCTGCAAACCGTCGAGGTACTCCGTGCCCCGGACGACCGGATGGGTCTGGGTCCAGGCCACCGACTTGAGCACGCCCCGCTGCAGGCCGAAACGGACCGCCCCCGCCGCCCGGGTGCGGGCCCAGGCGGTGGGGAACTCGGAGCGTTCACGGCGGATCTCGTACGGCTCGGCGGAGCGAGGGGTCGTCGCCCGGCCACGCCAATCGCGGCGGCCGCGCAGCAGCCTCACCTCGTCGATCAGGCGCACGTCGCCTCCCGGGTCATCGGACGTCCGCCAGCGTCACGGGCGGGGCGTGCAGGTAGGTGATGCTCGGGCTCGACCCGACGGTGTCGCGCGCCATCTCCAGCGCGTCGGCGAGCGAGGACGCCGCCCGGAAGCCCATCACCGCCGCCGTCTTCCGGTCGGCGCCCACGAAGATCACGTCGCCGAGGTGCTCCATCGCGTGCGCCCCCCAGTACCACATGTAGAACGGGTGCACGCCGTGGTACGCGTAGCTGGTCCGGTACAGGTGCCGGTACCAGGGGTCCTGCGCGTACTGCTGCTCGTACTTCGCCTCGATCGCCGCCGGGTCGGTGGTCTGCGGCAGGACCTCCTCGAAGAAGTCGATGTAGCTGGGGTGGTGCACGGGGTGGAATTCCTTGGGCATCGGGTGGTAGAAGATGCCGACCCCGCCGCGCCGCACGATGGGCTGGTTGCGGTAGAGGTTGAAGAAGTACCCCAGGCCCAACGACATCACCAGGATCGGGTTCATGATCGAGTTGACGTTGTACGGGCAGATGAAGGGCAGGCCCCACACGCCGATGTCACTCTGACCCTGTACCTCGGTGAGCTGCTGACGGTGCACGTTGGCGAGCGTGAGCGGGTGGACCGAGTCCGGACGGCCCGCGTTGACCCCGGTCACCCCGTACGGCGCGTCGTTGTTCTGCCAGACGCGTCGGCGCAGCTTGGGCGGCGTCAGGTCGTTGGCCCGCTTGGCGGCCAGGTAGGAGAGCTGGTCGCCGATCCCCCACTCCCATTCGCGCTTGTTGAGGAAGCCGACCTGGTTGGGGAACGAGTCGAGGTTGAGGGTGGTCTCGACCGTGAAGACCTTGACCGCCTCGCCCAGCACCTCGGCCATCCGGTCGTACGAGTGGTGCATGGCCGAGTTCGGCGGATCGTTGAAGGAGCGCGAGTGGCGCAGCGTGTGGACGTTGTGGTGGTGGCGCAGACTCCGGTAGGAGCCGAGCCCCACGGTCACCGACTTGCTGCCGCCGCTCATCGCGGTGAGGTTGATGTTGGCGTACACGATGAGATCGCTCTCGGCCGCCCGCCGGTTGATCTCCACGTCCTCGCCGTGCGGGGTGGTGCCGAGGTGCACCAGACCGTCCGGATCCTCGGCGTCATGATTCTTCAGGTGCTTGGGGAAGAACGCCCGGAAGACCCGCTCGCCGACGATCCGCTTCAGCTCGGCCGGCGTCATCCGCCGGTGCAGCGAGTTCGCCGCGATCAGCTCGACGTCGTCCACACCGGCCTCGGCGGCGAGCTCCAGCACGTTCTCGATCACCCGCTGCCGGATGTCCGGTGGGCGCATCTGCGGCAACGGGAGCGACAGGTCGTCGAAGACGATCGTCAGTCGCATCCCGGGGCGGAGCAGGTCGGGCAGCGGCGGCGAGTCCACCGGGTGCAGCAGCGCGCGCTGGATGGCGGCGTCGACGTTGGCGATGGGCGGAAGCGAGTCCGGCGGGTACACCACCCGCGTGCCGAGCGGGAACCGCTCGAGGAGGAAACCCTCCCCCTGGTGGACGAGCAGCGGCGGCGTACGCTCGTCGACCTCGAGCACGAAGCCAGGTCTGCTCATGAATTGTCCTTTCGTCGTTCCGGCTCGTGCGTGTGCGTCGGGCTGCTGGGTCAGTTGCGGCTGGGGTCGAAGGCGACCTTGACGGCGCCCAACTGCCCAGCCTTGGCGGCGTGGCCGAGCGCCTCGCGCCACCGCGACAGCGGGTAGATCGCGTCGACGTAGCCGTCCAGGGGCGCCTCGGCGGCCAGCGCCATGGCCTCGGCGAACGTGCCGCCGACGGGCTCGTCGGCCTCCTGCGCGTCGCCGTCGGGCTCGGCGTTCGGGCTCGCCGCCGCGCTGCCGCTGGAGGCGTACGACCCGACGAGGTTCAGCTCCCGGAACCAGACGGGTGTCAGGTCCACCCCGCCGGAAGGCATCCCGGACAGCAGCACCGTGCCACCGGCCCGGACCAGCCGCAGCGCCATGTCCAGGCCGGCACCGGCCCCGGTGCACTCGAAGGCCACGTCCGCCCCGCCGAGGAGGAAGTCGCCGCCGATCATGGGTTGTTCCAGCGTGCCGCCACAGGCCCGCCGTACCGCGCGGGCCGCACGGGACGGCTGGAACACCTCGGTGGCCCCGAGCTCGCGGGCCCGGGCGTGCTGGTGCGCGTGCTTGGCCACCACGTAGATGGGGCCGGCCTTGGTCAGGGCACGCAGCGCCAGCAGGGTCAGCAGGCCGACCGTGCCGGCACCGACGATCAGCACGGCCGCCCCGGCCGGCACCTGCGCCCGATGGACCGAGTGCACCGCGCAGGCCAGCGGCTCCACGAGCACCGCCCGGCGGTCGTCCATCGTGTCGGGTACGGGATGCAACTGGGCCGCGTGCGCGACCATCTGCCGACCCCAGCCTCCGCCGGTGTCCGTGCAGTAGCCGGTCTGCAGGCCAGCGGAGACACGACCGGCGGTGACCCGGTCGCACCGGCTGTGCTGCCCCGCGACACACCACCGGCAGGGCTCCCCGCCGCGTACGGCGCAGGACAGCACCGGGTCGACCACGACGCGGCTGCCCTTGGGCAGGTTGGGTAGGTCGTCCAGGGTCTCCGCGACCACCTCGTGCCCGGGCACGAAGGGCATCGACACGACCGCTCCGAAGTACGGCGACGAGCGGCCCGTCAGCAGGCTGACGTCCGAGCCGCAGATGCCGGAGAGCAGCGGTCGCAGCCGGGCCCAGTCGCCCGACGGCAGGCTGGGCTCGGCCCGGTGCACCAGGCGCAGGGGCGCCACGTTGCTGGCGAGCACGCCGGACATCCGGCCACCGAGTTTGGTGGAGCTGGCGCCCCGGGCGGCGAGGAAGCGGGGAGTCGACTGGCGGTATTCCAGGGCCGGCATCATCGGGCCGCTCCCCGCGCGCCGGGGCCGGCGGCCGAGGTGGTCAGCTCGACCATGTTCTCGACCGCGCCGACCGTGTGCCCGCCCCACTCCTCGATGCGCCAGTTCTGGCGCTTCGCGTGGCGGTACAGCTTGGGATCGGGGTTGACGGCCACCGGGTTGCCCACCCCCTCGAGAAGTGATCGGTCGGAGAAGCTGTCGCCGTACGCGTACGAGCTGCGCAGGTCCGCGCCGATGTCGTCGGCGTGGTGGCGGAGCCAGGCCAGGCGGGCCTCGCCCACCAACGGCGGTGAGGCCAGGAAGCCGGTCAGGACGCCGTCGCGCACGTGCAACCGGCTCGCGACCACGTCGTCGAAGAGCGGTCGCAGCGATTCGATGAGGATGTCCGCGGTGCCGGTGATCAGGATGGTGCGGTGGCCGGCCGCACGGTGGGCGCGGATCTGCCGGATCGCCTCCGGCAGCGCCCGCCGCAGCAGCGCGTCACCCATCCGCTCACGGATCAGCTCGCGCAGCGCCTCCTCGGAGGCGCCCGCGTACCGCCGCATGAAGGTCCGGATGAATTCGCCCCGGCTGCGCTGCTCGGCGCGCAGGTAGCGCGGCGCGGCGCCGGCGAGCGCGGCGAACTCCTTGGCCCAGCCGCCCCTCGGCCGGTCGGACAGGCGGGCCCACAGGAAGGTCTCGATGAGGTTGGACGCCACCACCGTGCCCTCCAGGTCGAATACCGCCACCGTGTCGCGCCCCTCGGGCAGCGGCCCGCGCCCGCCGGAGCGGGGACGCCGGGTCACCGACTGCCGCAGCAGCGCGGTGATGGCCGGGCAGTGCACCTCCTGGAGGTAGTGCGGCCAGTCCACCTCGGCCACGTCGAAGCTGCCCCGGCTGACCATCTCCTCGGGCACCTGGCGGTGCAGCGCCAGCACGTTGCCGTCGGTGTAGATGGCCTCGACTTCGGTGTAGACCCCGTAGAGGTCGGACAGTCGGCGCAGCGACTCGATCCGCTTGGTCTCCTTGTGCACCTTCGTCATCCAGTCGCGGGTGCGCGGCGAGGCCGGCAGCCGCAGCAGCGCCCGTTCGGCGAGCGAGACGGCACGCTCGCCGGCGCGCAGCCGGCGCTCGATCTGGCTCGCGCCCGGAAAGCGCCAGGTCGGCACCGCGATGTGACCCCGACCTGCCTCCGGCAACGGATGACGACGGAAGTAGTTGCGAATGTTCTCGTCGAGCTGGCGTTGGGTGAGCGGGTTCCGCGCGCCGGTGCCGACGTGGTAGTAGACCGGCGCGGCGGGCTCCGGCTCGACGGCCGCGACCGCCAGCAGGGCGTTGGTGACCAGGTCGATGGGGATGATGTCCACCACCGCGTCGGGCAGGCCGGGAAAGTCCGGAAGCGTGCCGCGCCCGTACGACAGGATGATCGGGTCCACCATCTTGAAGGAGTCGAACCACCCGGGGAACGGATGACGCAGCGCGCTCTGCACGATCGCCGGGCGCACCACGGACAGGCGCAGCCCCTCGTCGCGCGCGTACTGCTCGGCGACCCGCTCCCCCAACGCCTTGGTGAACGTGTAGACGTCCGGCCAGCCGACGCTGTGCGCGCGCAGCCGGCCGTAGTCGACAAGTCGCTCGGTCACCTTGCGGCGCCGCGCCTCCTCAGCGGCCCGCGCCGTCGCCTGCGGGCCGGCCTTGCCGTGCTCGGCGCGGGCCTCGGCCAACAACGCGCGCAGCGCCTCGGGGCGACGGGAAGCGCGCTCCACCTCGGCGCGGGCGGCCCGCGCGGCGGTCAGCTCGGCCTGCCAGTCGACGTCGTGGTCCAGCGGAGCCTCCGGTACCACGCCCTTGCGGGCGCCGGCCACGTACGCCGTGGAGACGTGGACCACGTGCGGACGTCGCGGCAGCGCGACGACCGCGTCGTAGAGGTTGACCAGACCGCCGACGTTGACCTCGAACGCCTCGTCGATCGGCGGATCGAAGGACACGGTGGACGCGCAGTGCAGGACGGCGGTCAGGTCGTCCGGCAGCGCCGGGACCGAGCCGGTGAGATCGCCCTCGAGAACGCTGACCCGCTCGGCCAGCAGCTGCGTGAGCGCCGGCCCGCCGATCCGGCGGCGCAGCGTGCGGAACACCGGCTTGCGCCCCAGCCCGGCGACGCGGTCGGCGCCCGACGTCGCGCCGCGCCCACGCACCAGCACCGTCACCCGGGTGTTGGGGTGGTCGGCGAGCAGCCGCTCCAGCGCTGCCTGCCCGAGGAACCCGGTCACCCCGGTGAGCAGGACGTGGGCACCATCGAGAGACCAGTTCGGCGTGGCGGGTCGGTCACCCGGGTTGTAATTCACCAGATGAGGATAGCGTCAAACGGGCCGCGCGTCAGCCCACCGATTCGCGGAAAAAACGACGCCGCCGGTCAGCGCCAGCGGTCCGGATCGTCGAGCAGCTCGTTCATCGATCCGGACCGGAACGCCTCGACGGTGAGCGGCACGTCGGGGAATCCCGCCGCGCGGATGGCCGCCGCGAGCCCCTTGTCGGCGCGGGCCCGCTCCACGATGGGCGCGTCGACCTCGAGGCGGACGCCGTCGCCCAGGTCACGGACCCGCAGGTCGACCACCCCGTGCGGGTCCAACAGGCGACGGGCGGCCAGCTCGGCCAGTTCCACCCGGGCCAGCCGGGCCGGCGAGATGGGCACCCCGAACGCGATCCGACTGGCCAGGCACGCGGCGGCCGGCTTGGCGGCCGTGTCGAGCCCCAGAGCCCCGCTATCGCGCGTACCGCCGGCTTGTCGAGCCCGAGGTCCGCGAGCGGCGTGCGGGCCGCGCGCTCGGCCGCGGCGGCGATCCCGGGCCGGAAGCCGGCGGCCAGGTCCGAGGCGTTGGTACCCGTCACCACTGTCGTGAATCCGAGCCGGTCGGCCAGCTCGCGCACGGTGTCGATGAGCGTGCTCTTGCAGAAGTAGCACCGGCGCGGGCCGTTCTCGCGGTAGCCCTCGACCTCCAACTCGCGGGTGCCGAGCACGTGGTGCGCCACGCCGAGCCGGGCGCAGAAGTCGCGGGCGGCGGCGACCTCGGCCGCGGGGACAGCGGCCGAAACCGCCGTCACCGCAGCGACATCGGCCGGTTCCAGAGCCCGCGCCGCCGCCGCCACGGCGACGCTGGAGTCCACGCCACCGGAGAATGCGACGAGCGTTTTGCCGTATCGTGTGAATTCCGCGACGAGCTGATCCGCGGCCCCCCAGGCCCATCCATCAGGTCTCACAGCTCGACAGTACTGGAAGGAGCGTGAGGTGTCCGCACCGGAATTCATCGACCTAGGATTCGCACGGATGGACGTGGACCGTCTGTCGCGCACCGGCGACCCCGAAGTGGTGTACGGCGCGGGCAAAACTCCTGAACAGGTGACGGGAGCGATGCGCGCGTTACGCGTCGCCCACCCGGACACCCCGATCCTCGCCACCCGGCTCACCGACGCCGCCATGGCCCGGTGCGCCGACGAGTTCGGCGCCGACGTGGTGGATCCGGTGTCCCGGACCGCGGTGGTGGGCCCCGAGCGCACGCCCGTGGGCACGGTCGCCATCGCCTGCGGCGGCACGAGTGACCTGCCGGTCGCCCGCGAGTGCGCGGCCACCGTGGCCGTCTTCGGGTCCCGGGCGGACCTCGTGGTGGACGTCGGGGTGGCCGGCCTGCACCGGTTGCTCGCCGAGCGGGACCGGATCGCCCGCGCCGACGTGGTGGTGGCCATCGCCGGGATGGAGGCCGCGCTGCCGTCCGTCCTCGGTGGACTGGTCGGCAGCCCGCTGATCGCGGTGCCCACCAGCGTCGGGTACGGCTGGCACCTGGACGGCCTGACGGCCTGGCTCGGCATGCTCAACTCGTGCGCCCCGGGCGTGCTCACCGTCAACGTGGACAACGGCTTCGGCGCGGGCGTCGCCGCCGCCAGGATCGCCCGCCGCACCCCGAGCTGCGCAGACGCGAATGGCTGAGCCGCAGGCGGTTCAGGCAGCACGGACCGCTCTCTGGGTCGACCCCAGCAACGGCGCCGCCGGCGACATGCTGCTGGCGGCGTTGCTCGACGCGGGCGCGAGCCTGTCCGTCGTCGAGCAGGGCGTGGCGCGACTCGCCGTGGAGCCGGTGACACTGAAACTGGAGAGCGTACGCCGACACGGCCTGCGCGCCGCCCATCTGGTCGTCACGGCACCCGACAGCGGCACCCACCGCGACCTGGCCGCGGTGACCGCGATCATCGCCCGGGCGGCACTCCCGTCGGCGGTGCACGACTTCGCGGTCGCCGCCTTCAGCATCCTCGCGCGGGCCGAGGCGCGGGTGCACGGCGTACCCCTGTCGGACATCCACTTCCACGAGGTCGGCGCCCTGGACGCGGTGGTCGACCTGGTCGGATGCGCGCTCGCGCTCGCCGACCTGGGGCTGCTCGATGCTCCGATCCGGATGGTCGGCCCGGTCGCGGTCGGCTCCGGCGTGGTCCGCACCGAGCACGGCCCGATGCCGGTACCCGTGCCCGCCGTCCTGGAGATCCTCTCCGGCGCGGGGGCACCGATCGCCGCCCATCCGGCCGCGATGGAGCTGTGCACGCCGTCGGGCGCCGCCCTGCTCGCCACGCTGGCCACCGGCTGGGGGCCGCCACCGGCGTTGGTGCCCCACGCGGTCGGGGTCGGCGCCGGCACCCGGGACCCGGCCGGCCACCCGAACATCCTGCGGGTGCTGGTGGGCGCCTCGGCGGCCCCGGACTCCGACGCCACGCCCTGGGAGGGCGAACCGCTGCACCGGGTCGACACCACCATCGACGACGTGGACCCGCGGATCTGGCCGGATCTGCTGGAACAGTTGCGGGCCGTGGGCGCGGCGGACGCCTGGTGCACGCCGGTGTTGATGCGCAAGGGCCGACCCGGGCAACTGCTCAGCGTGCTGGCCGCACCGGCGCAGCTCGACCTGGTCTGCCGGCTGGTCTTCACCTACACGGGCACGCTCGGCGTACGGGTGTCCACCGTGCAGCGCCGCCGGCTGCGCCGCGACCAGATCGCCATGCCGTACGGCGACACCGCCGTACGGGTCAAACGCGGCTACCTTGGTGACCGTCTGGTCAGCGTGCAACCCGAGTACGACGACGCCCTGGCGGTCGCCCAGCGCGCCGACGTGCCGGTCGCCCGGGTGCTGGACGAGGTACGCGCGGTGGCCCGCGGCGTCGGCCCGTCGCCGGAGCCCGGTCCGCTCTCGGAGGGCGGTCCGCTCCCGGAGGCCGACCCGCTCCCGAAGGCGACGACCGCGTGATCTGTCTGATGCCGCACTGCGGCTTCCTCTCCGCCACCTCGCGCATGCTGGAGATCTACCGCGCGCTGCGCCAGCGCGGGGTGGCCGCCCGCATCGCCACGCACGGCGGCACCTACGAGCACGTGCTTCGCGACGTCGGCGTCCCGTACGACATCGTCGGTGAGCGGATGACGCCGCAGCGGTGCGAGCGGTTCATCCGCGACGAGATCGGCATGGGATACGTCGGTCAGAGCATGTACACCGACCGGGAGATGCGCGACTACGTCACCGCCGAGACCGAGTACTTCCGCCAACACGACATCCGTACGGTCGTCACCGGCTTCACGCTGACCACCCTGCTGTCGACCCGGCTGGCCGGCGCCCGGCTGGTCACCGAGCACGCCGGCAGTTGGGTACCGCCGCTGTTCGAGCGCGGGATGCTGCCGGCGCCGAGCCAGGCGCACTTCGGCCTGCTGCCGTCGCCGCTGCTGCGGTGGTTGTCCAACTCCCTGCCGTCCCGGGTCGGCTTCTACTGCGGCGGGTTCAACCGGCTGGCGGCCGACCTGGGCGTACCGCGCGTACCCAGCCTCGCCGCGCTCGTCCTCGGCGACCTGGCGCTCATCCCGGAGGTGCCGGAGGTGCTGGGCGTGTCCGCCACGGAGGTGGCCGACTGGCGGCCGGACGGTCGGTCCGGCTATCGGGCGGGCACCCGGCTGCGCTGCGTCGGGCCGCTCTACGCCCGGCTCGACCTGCCGTTGCCGGAGCGGGTCGCCCGTTTCCTCGCCGAGCCGGGGCCGGTCGTCTACGTGGCGGTCAACTCGGCCGAGGTCGGCTTCGTGCGGCGGGTGGTGACGACCATCGCCGCCCTCCCGGTGCGCGTGCTGGTCGCCGGCACCCACCACGACCTGCACGACATGGCCGGCGACCGGGTCATGGTCGGCGGCGTGCTGCCGAGCCACCTGATCATGCCGGAGGTGGACCTGGCGATCACCGCGGGCGGGCAGGGCAGCGTGCAGACCGCGATGGCCGGCGGCACGCCGGTGCTTGGTTTTCCGCTCCAACCGGAGCAGGACCTGAACCTCGCGCTGCTGGAACGGATCGGCGCGGCACGCCTGCTGGCGCCGAGGCACGTGGGCGCGAGGCTGGCGACGCTCGCCGCGGAGATGCTGGCCGACCCGTCCTATCGCGAGGCGGCCAAGCGGGTCCAGCGCTGGTACGCGGCCACCGACGGGCCCGCGAACGCGGCCGAGGCCATCCTCGCCCTGCACGATGCCGGCGAGGCCGACCCCATCGGCCCCGCCGGCGTCCTCGGTTGATCCGTAGGGCCTGTTTCATAAGAACTGGCCGGCCTGCGGCGGGCCCGGACGACGACCGGCGGCGTTGCGGTTTCGTCCGGATACAACACCGGTATCCGGACGAAACCGCGCCTTGCCGGATCGCCGCCCGGACTCCGCCTCGGCTCGACCGCCCTTATGAAACAGGCCCTAGGCGGCCGGTGGGGCGCCCGTGCCCGCCGGTCGAACGGCCGGTCCGGTCGACCACTGCTCCTCGTGGTCGGCCTTGCGCAGGAGTTCGTCGGCGCTGTGCGCGACCCGGGACATCGCCAGGCGCAGCAGCGGGGGCGCCATCATCGACGTGACGATGGCGACGAGGGCGATGATCGTGAAGGTGGCGATGTCCAGGACGCCGAGGCGCAGCCCCACCATGGCGACGACGATCTCGACGACTCCCCGGGCGTTCATGCCGGCGCCGACGGCCAGGGACTCCCAGTGGCCGAGCCGGCTGGATCGCGCACCGAGGTACGCGCCCGTGAACTTGCCGAGGATCGCCGCCGCGAGGACCACGAAGGCGGCGATCGCCACGTCGCGGTCGAGCAGCACGCCGAGGTCCATCCGCAGGCCGGCGGAGGCCAGGAAGATCGGTGCCAGCACGGTGAGCACGACGGTCCGCAGGGGGGCCAGCACCGCCCGCCGATCCCGGATCGCCTGCCCGACGAGGATGCCGGCGACGAACGCGCCGAACACCGCCTCCATGTGCAGTGACTGGGTGATCGCCGCGCCGGCGAGGACGATGATCACGGCCGTGACGATTGTCGGCCCGCTTTCGGTGGACCGGCCGGCGAGCCGCAACGCTCCACTCACCAGCGGCCGGCCGACGACGATCGCGGCGACCACGAACGCCACCAGCAGCAGCAGGGACAGCGCGACCTGACCCGCGCGCACGCCGACGGTCGCCATGGCCGACACGACCGACAACAGGAACCAGCCCACGGCGTCGTCGACCATGCCGGAGGTCATGATCAGCTGCCCGACGTCGCGGTGGATGAGCTTCATGTCCGCCAGCGTCTTGGCGATGACGGGGATCGCCGTCACGCACATGGCGACGGCGAGGAACAGCGCGAACACCGGGCGTTCGGTGGTGTCCGGCACGAGGACGGCCGGTGCCAGGTAACCGATCAGGATGCCGAAGCCGATCGGGATGAGCAGACCGCCCAGGCTGATCCGGAGAGCCGAGGTGCCACGGCGGCGCACGATCCGGGTGTCCAACTCGATGCCGGCCACCCCCACCAGCAGCAGGACGCCGATCTGGGCGACCGCGTCCAGCAGGTGCATCTGCGCCGGGTCGGCGGGGAACAGCCAGTCGTGCACCGCCGGAGCGGCGTGGCCGAGCAGTGACGGCCCGAGCACCACGCCGGCCATCAGCTCGCCGACGATCGGGGGCAGGCCGAACCGCGCCACCAGCCGGCCCAGACCGAGGCCGAGCAGGAGCAGGGACGCGATCTGGACGAGCAGGATCACGACCTGTCCGCCAGCCAGCGGCATGATGGGTGCGTTCATACCGGCCTCATCTCCGTGATCAGGGCCGCCAGTCGATCGAGCCCCTGCTCGATCTGCGGTGGCTCCAGCAGGCTGACCGACAGACGGAGCTGGTGACGTCCACCTCCGTCGGCGTAGAAGTGGTGCATCGGCGTCCACAACACACCGAAGTCGCGGGCGGAGCGCTCCAGCATCGCGTCGTCCACCGCGAACGGCACCGTCACCACGAGGAAGAAGCCCCCACCGGGGGTGTTCCAGGAAACGCCGGCACCCGGCCCGAAGCGCGCGGCCAGGCCGTCCAGCACGTGCCGCAGATTGCGCCGGTACGCGCCAGCCTCGCGCTCGTTCGCGCGGACGAGACTGCAGTCGTGCTCCAGCAACTTGCCGGCGATGATCGCCTGCGCCAGCGGTGAGGTGTTGACGGTCACCATGCTTTTGATCTTGGAAAGCTCGTCGGCCAGCAGGCCCGTTCCCCCGGGGCCGACCACCGGCTGGTCGGCGACCACGTAACCCACCCGGGCGCCGGGCATCCCGGTCTTGGCGAACGAGCCGAGATAGACGACCCGCCGCTCGTCGTCCATGGCCTTGAGCGTGGCCGGGCGGTCGCCACCGGCGTGGAACAGCCCGTACGGGTTGTCCTCGATGATCAGCAGGTCGTGTTCGGCGGCCGCGCGCAGCACCGCCACCCGGGTCTCGGTGTCCAGGCTTGCCCCGGCCGGGTTGGCGAAGTCGGGCACGAGGTACAGCGCGCGGGGGCGCTGCCCCGCCGCCCGGGCGTCGCGCACGACCCGGGCGAGGTCGGCCAGGTCGATGCCGCGCGAGCCGTCCCGCACCGGCAGCGTGGTCATGTCGACGAGCGACGCGGCCCCGCGAATGCCCACGTAGTTCGGCGAGACGGCCAGCAGCACGTCGCGGGGGTCGGTCCGCAACGCCCGCAACACGAGGAACATGCCCTCCTGCGCGCCCACCGTCACCACGACGGACTCCGGGTCGACATCCATCCCCTCGTCGACGGACAGGTTGCGGGCCACCAGGTCGTGCACGATGCCCTTGGTCCGCCCGTACTGCAACAGCGTGCGGTTCACCTGACGTTCGCTCAACCCGTGCTCGTCACGCAGGTGGTCGCAGTAGCGGCGTAGGTACCGATGCACCGCCTCGATCTCGAAGAACTCCTCGTAGGGCCGGCCGGCCGCGAACGACACCGCGTCCGGGAAGCGACCGGCGATCTCGTTGAGGAAGGTCATCGAGTCGAGCACCGGGTCGGCCAGCGAACCGTGCAGGTCGGCCAGCGCGATCGGCGCTCGGGCGCCCACCGTGGTCGTCCCCGACCGGCCGGTCACGGGGACCATCCCGCGAGGGCGTCACCGGACGCCCGGCCCCGCCTCGCCGACACCGGCCCGCCACCGGCCACGGTGGTGCCGTTGCCCAGCGCCCGCAGGTCGGCGCAGCCCATCATCGCCATCGCATCCTCCAACTCGGCCCGCAGCAACGAGAGCACCCGGCGGGCCCCGGCCCGGCCACCCACCGCCAACCCCCAGAGAGCGGGCCGGCCCACCAGCACCGCGGACGCGCCGAGGGCCAGCGCCCGCGCCACGTCCACGCCGCTGCGGACGCCGCTGTCCAGGAGCACCGCGCACCGGTCGGCCACGGCCGCGACCACCGGCTCCAGCGCCGCGATGCTGGGCACCGCGCCGTCGAGCTGGCGGCCGCCGTGGTTGGACACCACGACCGCGTCCGCTCCGAGGTCCGTCGCGCGCACCGCGTCGTCCGGGTGCAGGACGCCCTTCACGACGATCGGCAGACGCGTCCGTCGCCGCAGCCAGTCCAGATCCCGCCAGGACAGCCTCGGGTCGAACGCGAGACCGGTGTGCACCATCAGCGCCGAACTGTGCAGACCGCCGGAGTGCGCGGGCGCGCCGACCTCCGGCGGCAGGTTGGCGGCCACCACGTCGTCGGGCAGCGTGAACCCGGACCGCATGTCCCGCAGCCGACGACCCATTCGGGGCACGTCGACCGTCAACATGAGAGCCCGGCAGCCAGCGGCCTCGGCGCGGGCCACCAGATCGGCGACCAGCCCTCGGTCGCGCAGCCAGTAGAGCTGCATCCAGACCTCCGCCTGCGTGGCGGCGATCCGCTCGACCGGCTCGCTGCTGAGCATGCTGGCGACGAAGACCGCGCCCTCGTCCCGAGCCGCCTCGGCGAGCGCCACCTCACCGTCCGGATGCAGGAGCCGCTGGTAGGCCATCGGCGCCACCCCGACGGGCAGACCCATCGGCGTGCCCAGCAACTCCGTGCCGAGGTCGCAGGTCTCCGTACCCACCAGCACCCGTGGGACCAGGTGCACCCGGTCGAACGCGTCCCGGTTGTCGCGCAGCGTCGACTCGGTGCCGCTGCCCCCGGCCACGTAGTCCCAGACGGGCTCGGTCAGCACCCGCCGCGCCGCCGACGCCACGTCGTCGAGGCAGAGCAGGCCGGCGAGGTCGGTTCCCTGGGCCGCGATGGTGGTCACAGGACGTCGTGGGTCTTGGTCCGCTCCGCCTCGACCGCCTCGTACAGCGCCCGGATGTTCCCGCTGCCGAAGGTGCGCGCACCCAGCCGCTCGATGACCTCGAAGAAGAACGTCCGGCGCGGATGGGTGGACCTGGCGAAGATCTGGAACAGCTGGCCGTCGTGGTCCTCGTCGACGAGGATGTTGCGGGACCGCAGCTGGTCCACGTCGTAGCGGGCGAGGTCGAGTCGCTGGCCGAGCAGGTCGTAGTAGGTCTCCGGCGTGCGCAGGAACTCCACGCCCCGATCGGTCAACGCCGAGATCGCCGACACGATGTCCGGCGAGCACAGCGCCACGTGCTGCACACCGGGGCCACCGTGCCCCTTGAGGAAGTCGTCAATCTGCCCGGCGGCGGCCGAGGAGTCGGGCTCGATGAGCGTGAGCGTGACCAACCGCGACGGGCTCTGCACCACCTTGGAGAACATCGCCTGGCTGCCGACGAGGATGTGCTCCTCGAACGTCATGTCGAAATCCAGCACCGTGCGGTAGAAGTCGACGGTCGGATCGAGCGTGCCCGCCTCGAGACAGACGGCGAGGTGGTCGACCACACCCAGCCCCAGAGCCGGCCCCGCCTCCGGCAGGTGCCCGTCCGGAAGACCGGGCGTCAGGCCGGGCAGCACCGGGCCGGCCGACCCCTCGGGTGGCTGGACGAACGTGTGCGTCACGTCGCCGAAGCCGCCGACCGTGGCCGTGACGAACCCGTCGCGGACGGTGGGTTCCACCACCGCCCGCGCGCCGCGGGACACCGCGACCTCGAACGCCGCCGTCGCGTCCGCGGTACGCATCGCCAGGTCGGCCACGCCGTCGCCGTGCTGCTGCACGTACAGGCTGGCCGGGTGCTCGTCGGTGAGCCCTTCGGTGACCACGAGAACTGTCGAGCCCTGCCGCAGTGCCACCGACACGTGGTCCTCGTCGCGGCGCGAACCGACGACGGCGAAGCCGTACTGGGCGGCGAGCTCGCGTGCGGCCCAGACCGCGTCGGTCACGTGGAATTCGACGTGGTGCACAGCCAGGTCGCTGAACACACTGCTGCCCACGCTCACTGATGTCCCCCCTACCGGGGCCGCACGGCCCCCTTGTGGTCAGAAGATGGGAGCCGCCGTCGGAGCGGACAGCTCACCGAGATACGGATGCCAGAGGTGTTCGGGGTCCTGCTCAACGGCCCGGATGACGTTCCGCATCTCGACGAGCGCCTTGGGCTCGGCCTCGTCGTACATGTTGCCCTGCAACATCTTCAGCACGTCGAGGCGATACCGCGGGTCCTGGACGAACGCGGTGAACAGGATGTTGAGCCGGTAGTAGGCCGAGATGAACTCGTACCAGTTGCGGACGCCGCGCCGCAGCAGCATCTCGTAGGTGGCGAACCGCTCGCGCTTGAAGTCGCCCGCCTCGGCGGCGGCGATGATGTCGTTACAGGCCAGCCGGGCGCTGTTGAGCGCGATGCTGACGCCGGTGGAGAAGATGGGATCCACGAAGCGGGCGGCGTCCCCGATCATGACGAAGTTGTCGCCGCAGATCTGCTTCATCGCGTAGCTGTAGTCGCCCTCGGCCTTGAACGGCCGCACCTGCTTCGAGCTGCGCAGGGCAGCCTCCAGCTCGGGCCGGCTGCCCACGCACTCCCAGAAGAACCCTTCGAGATCCTCCCGGGCCGCCTCGGCGAACCGGCTCTTCTGGGTGACGACGCCGATCGACGTGACCGTCTCGGTGATGGGGATCTGCCACACCCAACTGTCGGTTAGCGGCAGGAAGTGGATGAAGATGAAGTCCGACTTCGCCTGCTCGGCCGAGAGCGCCTGTCGATCGAAGCCGTCGAACCAGGTGTGGATCGCGTACTGGTTGAAGACCGAGTCGGCCACCTTCACCTTGAGCTGGCTGCCCAACGTGGTGTTCCGGCCACTGGCGTCGATCACCATGCGCACCGGCACCTCGCGTTGCCCGTCCGCGGACCGGGTGTGCAGCACGGGGTGTTCACCCTCGAAGTCGACGCGGTTGACCCGCACGCCGTGGTGGACCTCCGCGCCGAGACTCGCCGCGTTCTCCAGCAGGATCTGGTCGAATTTGCCCCGGTCGACGTGGAACGTGTAATCGCGGTCGACGCCGGCCTGATCCCGCTCGTTGAACATGACCTCGGCGAGCCGGAAGTCGTGGGTGAGGTTGGAGAAGCCCATGTGGCTCACCGGTCGCGACTCGGCCGACGTCCACGCCGCGCCGAACTTGCGCGGGAAGCCGGCCGCCTCGACGGCTTCCATCGCCCCGGTCTCCAACAGCACCGGTGTGGTGGCCGGGACCAACGACTCGCCCACGTGCTCGCGGGGGAAGTGCGCGCTCTCGAAGACCACGACGGACAGCCCCGCCTTGGCCAGGTAGGCGGCGGCCGTGGACCCGGCGGGCCCGCCTCCGATGATGCCGATGTCCCACTCTGCTGGCTTGGTGTTCATGGCGCCTCCTCGGCGGGCCTGTCAGGCGCGCGGCAACGACAGGATCAGGTCGGTGATGGTGTCGAGACTGCGGAAGTGCCGGCCCGTGATGTGCGAGGGCGGCACGTCGACGTCGAGCTCCGCCCGGACGAACGCGATGAGCCGAGCCGTGTTCAACGAGTTCAGAACGCCCCACTCCAGCAGTGGCGAGTCGGGCCGCAGGTCGACTCCGGTGACCGCCTCGTCCTGGTCGCCAATCAGCTCGTGGCGCACGTACACCATCAGTTGGCCGAGTATCTCGTCGCGTTGGTCTGTCGGCACAAACCCCTCCCAGGTCGCCGGACGTGGTCTCCCCCGTGGGGCGTCACCCGGGAGGCCGGGAAACTCACCGGCTCTTCCCCCTCTGATGACATCCCTGTTCGATGAATTCTAGAAGCCCACGCGGGTTCGTCAAGGGGATGCCGTGCAGGGATCGACGTCGGCCACTGGCGCGACGACGGTGGAGCCCGCCCGCCGAGGGCGGACCGATCAGGCCAGGACGCCCGTGAGGTAGGTCTGGATGGCCTTGCCCGTGCCCGCGGCCAGAGCGGCGGCGCTGAGCTCGGCGATCGCCGGGACGCGGAAGACGTACCGGGTGGTGGCGAGACCGATCAGGTGCGAGCCGACCATGGCGGCGCGCAGCTCCGGCTGGGAGTGGCCCAGGGCCCGGGTCAGCGGGAGGATCACCTGGTCGCCGAGGAAGTTCCGGACGGCGTCCGCCGCCATGTCGTTGGCCGTCATCGACCGGAGGATGCCGCCGAGCCGCGCCGCCGTGTCGGGCTCGTCCCAGTGACTGAAGAACAGTTCGACAGCACGTCGGCCGACCTGGCCACGCGGGCCCTTCATCGCCCGCTCCACCAGATCCGGCGGCTGCAGGGCGCCACGCACCGCCGCCTCGAACAGGCCTTCCTTGGTGAGGAAGAAGTGATGCACCAGCGCGCTGTCGACGCCCGCCTCCTGGGCGATGGTGCGCACCGTGGTGCCCTCGTAGCCCCGCTCGGCGAACTGGCCACGAGCGATCTCGAGGATGAGCTGATGGCTCACCGTCGGCCCGACACGTCGCCCCGTCCGTCGTCGTGGAGCACCGTTCGGGGAGCCCTCCGCGCCCACAGATTCACCTTTCCCAGTTCATCGCATGCCCTATTCATCGTATGGGGGCAAACGCCATAGTATCGCCTTCCTACGTGCGGAAATACGGAGGTTCCACAGGCAGGCAACGACAACAGTACGTAACGATGCCTTGACATGGTGCCCCGCACGCGCCGTAGCATGGCGCAGTGCTACGAACACGGGCCGTCGTCGGAAGTCTCGTCTTCTTTTGCGCCGCGCCGGGCGTGGTTGCCGGTCTCGGTCCATGGTGGATTTCCGACTGGGAGGTCGAAACGCCGTTCGCCTACTACCAGCCGGTTCGAGTCCTCGGCGCGCTGATGCTGGTCGCCGCGGTTGCGTTTCTCCTACAGTCGTTCGTGCGCTTCGTCGTGGAGGGTCTGGGCACTCCGGCCCCGGTGGCGCCGACCGAACACCTGGTGATCGGCGGGCCCTACCGGTACGTTCGCAACCCGATGTACGTCGCGGTGGTGACGGCCATCCTCGGCCAGGCACTGATCTTCGGCCAGGCCGCGCTCCTGTGGTACGGGTTGGCCATCGCCCTCATCCAGGCCGCGTTCGTGCGCTTCTACGAGGAACCCGGCCTGCGCCGACGATACGGCGCCGCGTACGACGCCTACCGCGCCGCGGTTCCGGCGTGGATTCCCCGCCTACGGCCGTGGCAGCAGGGGGCCAGCTCACCGCAGGCGTGACCCGATAACCCGCCTCACCAGCCGTGCGGCCGATCGAACGAGCCGCTGACCCGCGAAGGGGCTGCCATGTCGCCTACCCCCGAGGGCTGGCTGCCCTCCGCCCACGACGGAGGGCAGCCAGCCGTCTAGGCGACCCGCTGCCGGGTGGGCAGTTCCGCCTGCGTCACCGATGCCTGGCAACTGGCCGTCAACACCGGCAGCCGCCCGGAGACCTCGGCGATCAACTCCCCGCGCAACAGGTCCTCGCCGGCGGGTTCCCCCCAGATGATGAGCCGGCAGTTCACCTGCTCCGCGCGCACCGATGCCGAGGCCGTCCAGATAATGGGCATACGGTGTCGTGCCGCTCCCAGCAATTCCACCGTGACGAACTCGGGAGCCGTCTTGTCGGTGCCGTCGCACTGTTGGAAGCCGACGTGCGCCGTAATCTCACCACTGCCTAGGTAACTCAATTGAAACATTACGCGGAACTCGTGCCCACCTACATCCGCCGGCAATAGTCCCGCTGTCAATAACAGCCCTTCCGGCTCGTAGAAGAGTACCTGGACATCCGTAACCGCCAGTGCTGATGACTTCATATCCCTGGTGGCCCCATCCCCCATTAGCGTACCGCCAGTTCATCGATGGATGTTATCCTGCCGACGGCCGCGCTGTCCCCCCCTAAATGGGTGGGCGATCACGCGGCACCGGTCGGGTTGCGGACCGTTACGGCCCGAATAGGTCTCATCGGGCATCAGGCGCCGGGCAGAGATGTCGCACACGAATGCGAGCACGGCAATCGGCCGCCACCGGCCAACCCGGTTGACGTGCGCCAATGCCGATGTAGCCCTCCACGACCCTGCGGTCCGCGCCGTGACGTCCCGGACCGGGCACGTCGAGCCGGCGCCCGCCGCCTCCGCGACGCAACCAGCTCCCACCATCGCGCCTGCCGGCATTGCGACACGAGCTACCGGTGGTCAGCCACCTCACCATCGATGGATTCGATCGCGCCAAGCCCCCCTGGCGCGATCGAGGCCCCGACCGCAGGGCCGGGGCCTCGATTCCCGTGGACCTCTCAGGTCGGGGCGCCCGCCGTGAGGACCTCCTCCTCCTCTTCCTCGACCGCGTGGCCGTGACCCTGTGTGCGCAGGTGCGGAATGAACAGGGCGATGACCGCGCCCGCGGCGAGCGCGCAGGCGGCCACCAGGTGGGCCTCCTCCAGGCCGTTGACGAACGTGGCCACGGACTCGTAGCCGCCGTTCGCGCCGAGGATCGCGCCGCCCACCGACACGCCCATCACCGTGCCGGTCTGCCGGATCGCGTTGGACACACCGGACGCCACACCCTCCAACTCGGCGGGTGCGAACCCGAAGGCCAGGCGGCCGATCGGCGCGAGGAAGATGCCCAGGCCGAGCCCGGTGATCACGAACGGCACCACCAGCTTCGAGTACGTCAGGTCGCCGACCACCGAGCCGATCCAGAACACGCCGATCGCCTGCATCGTCAGGCCCAGGATCACCAGCGGCTTGCCACCGATCTTGTCGGTCAGGATGCCCGAGATCGGTGCCGCGATCATCGGCATGGCCGTCCACGGCAGCGTGCGAACGCCAGCCTCCAGTGGGGAGTAGCCGAGAACGCTCTGCAGGTACTGGGTGCCGAGGAAGACGGCGCCGAAGACGCCGAACGGCATGATGATGGTCGCCACCATGGTGAGACTGAAGCCCCGGCTGCGGAACAACGACAGCGGCACCATCGGCGTGCGTGCCCGCGACTGCCAGAAGATGAACACGAGGACGAGGAGACCGCCGACGATGAACCCCGCCAGGATGGAGGGGCTGTCCCAGCCGGCGCTGTTGCCCCGCACCAGGCTGGACACGATGCCGAGCATGCCGGCGGTGACCAGGACGACGCCCACCGGGTCCAGGCGACCGTAGCCGCCACGGCTCTCGCGGACCCGCGTCATCACCGGCAGCAGCAGCAGACCGATGGGCACGTTGACCCAGAAGATCCACTGCCAGGACCAGGTTTCGGTCACCGCGCCGCCGATGACCGGTCCGAGGGCGATACCGAGACCCACCATCGCGCCCCACAATCCGAACGCGTGGCCGCGCTGACGTGCCGGCACCACACTGGCCAACAGCGTGAGGGTCAGCGGGAGGACGACCGCGGCACCCAGGCCCTGCACCGCGCGTGCGGCGATCAGGAATTCGATGTTGTCGGCGAGGCCCGCCAGCCCGGACGCAATGGTGAAGACCAGCAGCGCGATGGTGAAGACCTTGCGCCGGCCGAAGCGGTCACCGAGCGCCGCGCCGGTCAACAGAAAGACGGCGAAGGTGAGCGTGTACGCGTTGACGATCCATTCAAGATCTTCAAGGCTCGCGCCGAGCTCGGTACGGATGACCGGTAGCGTCGTCGTGACGACGAGGGTGTCGATTGCGACCATGAACACCGCGACCAGGGCCGCGACCCAGGTCCATGCGGCGCTGTGGGTCGCTGGTTGGTTCTTGTCCACTCTGTTTCCCTACTCGAGATGGATTGACTGGGAAGGATCGCTGGGACGCTGCCCGTTGCGCTCCTCTCGTCGGTAATGGGGGCGAGAGACCCGGACATATGTCCCGCGCCAATACCCCAGCGGGAATCGGTCCGGCGCCGTCGCCCCGCCGACGAGACGGCCGAGCACGATGGCGTGATCACCAGCGGTGATCACGTCATGCAGCGCGCACTCGGTGAAGGCGACGGTCGGTTCCAGCCGTGGCATGCCGGCCACGTCGCCGGGACGCCAGGCCACATTGGCGAACTTGTCGCTGCTGTAGCTGGCGAACAGTTCGGAGACCTCGTGGCCGTCGGCGTCGAGGAAGTTGACGGCGAATCCGCCGGTCTCCCGGATGGCGTCCAGGGTCGAACTCACCTGCCGCACGCAGAACAGCAGCAGTGGCGGGTCCTTGGAGACGCTGCAGACCGACGACGAGGTCAGGCCGTGCGGCCGACCGGACGCGTCGATCGCGGTCACCACGCTGACGCCGCTGGCCAGCGAGCCCATGATCGCCAGGAACGTACTCGGTTCCACGTTGACTAGTTCGGTGCCAGTAATGGTCCACCTCCTTCGATCGCCGCCAGCAGCGCGGCTCGATCGGTCTTTCCGTTCGGGGTGAGCGGTAGGCTCGTGGCCGCCTGGACGGAGTCGACGATCATGTAGGTCGGCAGCTGCCCGGCGCACCAGCGCTTGATCTCCAGCAGGCCGGGCCGGCGATCGCCCGCCGGCACCACGACCGCGTGCAGCCGCGCGGCGAGCCCAACGCCGGCGACGACCACCGCGGCCGCCGCTACGTCCGGATGCGCGGCGAGGACGGCCTCGATCTCGCCGGGCTCCACCCGGTTGCCGCGCACCTTGGCCATGTCGTCGCGGCGGCCCAGGTATTCCAGCGTGCCCTCGGGCGACATCCGCCCGAGATCACCCGTTCGGTACGGTCCACGCTGCGGCTCCCGCCCCCAGTAGCCGAGCATCACCGTGGGCCCGTCCGCCACGATCTCGCCCTCCGGGCAGTCGCCACCACCAGCGGCACCTGCCCCGTCGAGGCTCGGCGGGGCCAGGGTCAGCACCGCGCCGCTGGCCGGTCGGCCGATCGGCAACGGGCGGTCGCGCCCCTCGTCGGCGTCGGTCACCTCGTACGACGCGCAGACGTTGGTCTCGGTGGGCCCGTACCAGTTGAGCAGCCGTACGCCCGGCCAGGCGGTACGGAGTTCGTGCACGTACCGGATCGGCATCACCTCACCGGCGAAGACGCAGGCCCGCAGGGCCGGCGGCGGCGGGCCGTCCAGCAACCCGCCGTCCCGGATCATCAGGGTCAGCGCGGACGGCACGGAGTACCAGATGGTGATGCCCTCGTCGCGCACGAACCGCGCCAGCTGCACCGGCGCGTAGGCCAGCTCGGCCGGGACCAGGTGCACCGACGCGCCCGCGCGGAAAGCCGCGTAGAGGTCGAAGACCGACAGGTCGAAGTTGAACGGCGCGTGGTTGGCCAGCCGGTCCCGTGGCGACACGCCGAGCAGGTCACCGGCCCACTCGACGAACGCCGCCGCGTTGCGGTGGCTCAGGCAGACACCCTTCGGGGCTCCCGTCGACCCGGAGGTGTAGAGGATGTACGCGGGTTCGTCCGGGGCCGGTCGGTGCACCGGCGGTAGGTCACCCTCGGCTCCCAACCGCTGCAACTCGTCCAACGACACGAGCGGTGGCCCGTCCGGAACGCCGCCCTCGCGGGCGACCCGGTCCGCGGACGGACCGTCCGCCACGACGACGGTCGCCGCGCAGTCGGCCGCGATGCGCCACACCCGGGCGGGTGGGTTCGCCGCGGACACCGGAACGTACGGCGCCCCCAACGACAGCGCCGCCTGCATGACGGCCACCGCGTCGGCCCGCTTGTCGGACCAGAGCACCACCCGGTCGCCCGGGGACACCCCCGCGCGCGCCAGCCCCGCCGCCAGGCGCCGCGCTGCCGTCGCCAGCTCCGCGTACGAGAGCTGACCGTCGTCCGCGATCACCGCCGGCGCGTCCGGTGTACGCCGGGCCCACTCGGCCACGTAGCCGTGGATTCCCGCGCCACCCGGCACGTCGGACTGGTCCACGTCCCGCACGGTCGACACCTCCCTGGTCAAGCCGCGGCCCTCACAGGCCCAGTTCGCGGGCGATGAGCAGCCGTTGGACGTCCGACGTGCCGGAGAAGATCGTGCTGGGGACGGCGTCGCGCAGCATGGTCTCGATCCCGGTGTCGCGCAGGTATCCGAGTCCACCGAACAGGCGCACCGCGTCGAGCGCCCCGGCGACCGCCGCCTCCGAGACGGCCAGCTTCGACAACGCCACGTTGAGTTCCGAGCCGCCGCCGTTGTCCATCTCCCAGCAGCAGCGATAGAGCAACAGCCGCGCCGACTCGGTCCGCAGCTTCATCTCGACGATCCGGTTCGCGACCGCCTGGAAGTCGCTGATGCGCCGGCCGAACTGACGGCGCGTCCTCGCGTGCTCGACGCAGCGTTCCACCAGGCGGTCCAGCAGGCCGACGTATCCGGCGAACAGGCAGGCCCGCTCCCAGCGCATCGAGTGCTGGAAGATCGCGGCGCCCTGGCCCGGCTCGCCGAGCACCCGCTGCGCCGGCACGAGGCAGTCCTGAAAGGACACCCGACCGGCCGGCGCCGACACGAGGCCCATCTTGTCGAACGGCTCGCTGACCGTCAGGCCGGGAGTGTCCCGGTCCAGCACGAACGCGGTGACACCGAGATGGGCGGCCGCCGGATCGGTGGTCGCGTAGGTCACCAGCACGTCGGCCACCGGTCCGTTGGTCACGAACGTCTTCTCACCGTTGAGCAGGTAGCCGTCCGCCGTCTCCGTCGCGCTGACGGCGAGCCGCGAGACGTCGGACCCCGCGCCCGCCTCGGTCATCGCGTTGCCGGCCACCACCTCGCCCGAGCAGATTCGCGGTAGGAGGCCCTTCTTCACCTCCGGTGTGCCGAACCCGGCGATCGGCACCGCGCACGCGAACTGGTGCGCACTGGCCGCGAACACCAGACCCGTGTCCACGCACCCCCGACCGAACGCCTCGACACGCAGCGCGGTGTCCAGGGCGCCCAGCCCGCCGCCGCCGTACTCCGTGGGAATGCACAGGCCGAGCAGCCCGAGCCGACCGAGACGCCGCCAGGCCTCGCGGTCGTGCAGCCGGCTGGCGTCGGCGGTGGGCGGGAACGCCCGCTCGGCGCTCGCGCGCACCTCGTCGTAAGCGTCCCGCTGTTCAGGCGTCCAGGCGAAGTCCACGGTGCCCCCTCGGCCGCGCCGTGAACCGGCGTGACGGAATGACCGGCTTGCAGGAGCAACCCGGACCGGACTGACATATCATCAAAGGTCTAGACTCAGGCATTTGATCGGGCCGTGCGCTCGGGCGTACGGGAACTCGTAAGAGGTTGCCTTGACGACGCAGCAGGGATTCGACGGTGGCAGCGGCATCCGGCAGGCGATCCTCGACGTCACCCGGCGGGAGATCTCCGAGTGCGGCCTGACCGGGGTGAGCATCCGCAGCGTCGCTCGACGCGTGGGTGTCGACCCGCGGCTGGTGCGGCACTACTACGGCTCCAAGGAGCAGCTCCTGCGGCACGCGGTGCAGGTCGACGGCAACCCCGTCGAGCTGGCCGAACAGCTGCTGGCCGGCAGCCGTCGCCGGCTGGGTCGGGCCACCGCGACCGCCCTGCTCACCCACTGGGACAGCCCTCGTACGACGATCTCCTACCGGGCCCGGCTGTCGGCCTCGCTGACCAGCGACGAGATCGCCGAGCTGATGCGCGACGAGTTCGTCCGGGCCTTCTTCGGCACGTTGGCCGAGGGCGTCAGCCCCGACCGACACGAGCTGCGGGCGGCGCTCGCCGCGTCCCAGGTGATCGGCCTGGCCCTGTGCCGCTACCTGATCGACGGCACCGAGCTGTCCCGGCACGACCGCGACGATCTGGCCCGGATGATGGGTCGCACGATCCAGCACTACCTCACCGCCGACCTGGCTGAGTGACGCCGGGCGCGTCGGCGGCCGAGCCGTCCGCGCGTTCGACGTCGTGGGCCGCCAGCCGTCCGTCGTCGACCGACGCCCGCCCCCGGGTCGGCGGCGGCGCGTCATCCCGCCGGCCGGTCACGTTGTCCTTGGTGAGCAGCCGCTTGAAGTCCGCGGGCGCCACCGTCATGACCCAGGCCACCATGAGGAGCCGACGGGGCATCGTGAAGTGGTAGTACCGCGCGTTCGGGTCGCCGAACCGGTACAGCGGCGGCACGAACCGCGCCCGGCGCAGCTCGCGGAAGATCATGTCCGCCGCCTCGGCCGGCCGCAGCCCACCGGCCCGGACCCGGGCGAACACCTCGAAGAACCAGTCCAACATCTGGCGCAGACCGTCCGGGGTGCGGAACCACAGTCCGCCGTCGGCGAACCGCTCGACCGGATCCCACGTCCCGGCGGCCAGGGCATCGTTGGTGGCCCGCTTCAACGACAGGTGGCCCAGGATCTGCCAGAGCAGCCAGACCCGGCTGTACGCGTTCCACAACGCGAAGCTCCCGGCGGCCGTGCGGGCAGCGGCCAGGATCTGGTCGTTGAACTCGATCAGGGCGTCCTGGAAGGCCGCCGCCTCGGCCAGCACGACGCCCGTCGCCGGATCGTCGCGCAGCGCTCGCGGCAGCGCGGCCCCGAGCGCGTGGACCATCTCCGCCGTCATCGTCACGTCCCGGGACAGGAACTCGTCGGTACGGCAGGCCGACCGCTCCATCGCGAACCACCGTGGCCCGTGGGTCACCGCCGCACGGCGCTGCCAGTGGGGCGAGGTGGTCCAGCCGCCCTCTGCCGTGGCGGACGCGAACTGCTCCGCCAGGCTCGGGAAGGGCGCGACCAGGGCCCGGAACGCGGCGTCCGGGTCCGCCGGCAGGTCGTCGAACCGGTCGTGGTCCAGCCCCACCGTCACGCTGCACAGGTCGCTGGCCGCGTCGTCGTGGTTGCGGAAGTCCACCACCTGGATCCAGCCGCCGTCGAAGAGGTGGTGCACGGTCCCCCGCGACCAGGTCGTCGCCCGGTGGTAGTCGGCGAGCCGGGTGCACTCCTCGAACGGCCGGACGCCGCGCAGGTGGGCGTGCATCATCTTCGACCGCAGCAACAGCGGCTTCGGATCACCCTCGGCGGTCGCCGCCCGCAGTGGTGTCTCCTGGTCGCGGGCGTCCACCACGAACCGCGCGGTCACCGTCCGTCCGGAGCCGAAGGTCAGGTGTACGGCCTCCGGGGCCAGCCGGACCTCGGTGGTGGACGCCCGTTCCGGCAGCACCGTCGCGCCGTACCGCACGGCCAGCTCCCGGGCGTACCCGTCGACGACCGGCCGGTAGAGGTGCCACTCGCTGTGCTCGCCCGGCACGTGGAACTGCACGGCGTGCGCCGGGTCGTGCCGGCGGCCCGCCGTGTGGTGCAGGAAGGCGAGGCTCTTCTTGATCCCGCTGGTCTTGCGCACCGCGTCCGGCAGGTCCTCGAAGTGCGCGAAGGAGGCGATCTCCGGCACGTCGAACCGCTCGGCCAGCAGGTGCAGCACAGCGGTCGTGTACGGCACGGTGCTGTCGCCCGACGGCAGCACCGTGTCGTCGGGCGAGCCGACGAGCAGGACCCGCAGGTCCTGCCTGGCCAGTACCGTGGCGAGCAGGCCGGTCGCCAGATGGCTGCCCAGGATCACGACGTCGTACGACACCGGGGCGTCGGGTTCGATGGTGGTCATCCGGTCTCCTAGAAGATCTTCCGGCCCATGAGCTGCTCCTTGCCGGCCTCGCGCAGGAAGCCGAGCATCAGCCGCCGCACGTCCGGCGGCGCCTTGGTCGCGGCCCAGAGCATCGTCCGGCCGATCTTGAGCGGGGTCGGGTTGATGAACCGCAGGTGGCGGTCCTTCCAGCCCCAGTGGTCCGGCACGAAGGGCGCCCGGTTGAGGTGGTCGTAGAGGGCGTCCGCCGCCTCGTCGCCGGTGATCTTGCCGGCCTCGAAGTCACCGCACTGCTTGACCATGTCCTCGAACAGCTCGCCGTAGCCCTCGTGGTCGGACCAGTGCAGACCCGGGTTCTTCACCTCTTCCAGCTCGTTCAGATGCCGCTCGTCGCCGGTGGAGCGCCACCGGCGGTACGCCTCGTGGGCGCGGAAGGTGCCGGCGTTCGAGCCCCACGCCCAGATCCGGAACACGGCCGTCCACAGCGAGTAGTGCTCGAACGAGGCGTACGCGGCGTTGACCAGCTTGTCGTTGCCGTCGAACAGCGCCTGCTGGCGGGTGTTCACCCCCTCGAACCGGTCGGCCGAGAAGTCGTCGTCCCCCACCGCCCGCAGGATCCGCCAGGCCAGCACGTTGACCGCCTCGCAGGTGTTGGACAGACCGCGGGAGAACAGCGGGTCGATGAACGCCGCGGCGTGGGCAAGCAGCACCCAGCGGTCACCGACGGTGGTCTTGGACGAGTACTGCACCCGGTCCGTGCCCACCCACTCCCGCATCGGTCGGGCGCCCTCGAACTGCGCCGCCATGCCGGGGAACCGCTGCATGTGCTTCCAGAAGTCCTCCTCCGGCGACATGCCGGGCGTCTTCGGGTACATCCGCGGGTCCATCGTGAGGCCCACGCTGCACAGCGGGTTCTTCGAGTCCTTGTGGTTGTTGAACGCGATCACCCACGACCAGCCGCGCGGGAACAGGTGGTGGACGGTGCCCTCGTAGAACGGCACCGGCGGCTTGTCCGCGCCGGTGCGCTGGAACACCTCGTCCGTGGTCTTGAGGTCGATCATGTGGTTCCAGACGGCCCGCGAGTGGTGCTTGTACCGGCACGGGTCCTCGCGCAGCCCGAACTTCTCGGCCAGCGGCGACCGGTAACCGCTGGCGTCCACCACGTACCGGCTGCGGAACTGCTCGCCCCGGGTCGAGCTGACCGTGACGCCGGAGTCGTCGAAGTCGACGTCGGCGATCGTGAAGTTCACCCGCGCCGTGCAGCCGTACTTGATCGCCGCGTGGAACAGGTACGCGTCGGTGTCCTGCCGGTACATGTGCGGCGTCTCGTGCAGCAGGCTCGGGAAGTTGAACATCGTGACCTGCTTCGGGTCCTGCGGCTTGCCCTCCTGGTGGTTGAGGAAGGCGAAGTGGTCCTTCTTGCCGTGCCAGGGCGAAATGATCTTCTGGCAGGCGGTAAGCGTCGCCAGGGTCATCAACTCCGGCACCTTGTACCGCTCGGACATGGTCCGCAGCGACACCAGCATGTTGGGGATGGTCGACTCCCCGATGGCGAACTTCGGGTGCGCCTTGGCATCGACCAGCAGCACCTTCGCCCCGTTGCGGGCCAGGATCGCGCCGAGCATCGAGCCGGCGAAACCCGCGCCGAGGATGGCGACGTCATAGGTGGCCTTCTCGGCCTCGATCAATTCACTCACCGTGTACTCCAATTTCCTCGGGTTACTTCGGCTCGGGGACGCGCAGCCGGGAGCCGAGCACCGGCCAGCCAGCGAGTTTCTGCTTGATCTCCTCGACCGGCTCGAACTCGCCCCGGGCGAAGCGCTTGCGCATGAAGAGGGTCAGACCCTCGTAGGTGAGCTCACCGATCGCCGGCGGCGCGTCCCGCTTCGCCCAGCGCAGGGTGCCGAGCACCTTGGCCGCGGACGCGCCGGTGATCCGGATCGCCGGGTCGGCCAGCCCGAACGCCGGCGGCACGAACCGCGCGCTGGCGAGCTGGTCGCGGATCTGCTTGGCGACGTCCTTCGGCTCCGCCTCCCCCGCGTCGACGGCACGCATCATCCGGCTGACGCCGGCCAGGAACTCGAGCACCTCGGCGTGGTCCGGGTCGTCGACCTTCGACCGGTCGAACTCGCGCAGCTCCACCCGCCACCACGGCCGTTCCATCCGCCGCAGCACGGCGGGATCACGGGTCTTGGAGTAGAGCGCGTAACCGCGGTTGATCTCGAAGGTGGAGAGGATCTGGGTCAGCGCCCACACCCGGAACCAGGCATCCCACAGGTCCCAGTCCCGGAACGCGATGTACGCGTTGTTGACCAGATCGTCGTTGAAGTCGAGCTGGCCCTGCTCGAGCTCCTGCACGTACTCGAACCGCTCGACGGCGAAGTCGTCGTCCTTGAGCGCGTCCAGCAGCCGCTGGGTCAGCGCGTTGATGATCTCCATGGTGTTCGACAGGCCACGCGAGAACAGCGCGTCGACGAAGCCCGCCGCGTGCGACATGAGGCACCAGCGGTAGCCGACCGTCTTCTTCGGCGAGTACTGCAGGCGGCCCGTGCGCACCCACTCGCGCACCGGGGTGGCGTTGGTGAACTGCTGCGCGATGCCCGGGTACCGGTCAAGGAACTGGCGGAACTCCTCCTCCGGCGAACAGTCCGGCACCGGGTACCGGCGCGGGTCGAACTGCACGCCGACGCTGCACAGGTCATTGGTCGACCGGGGGTGGTTGTCGAACGGGATCACCCACATCCAGCCGCCCTCGAAGATGTGGTGCAGCGTCCCCTCGTGCCAGCGGGTCGGGTTGCCGTACGTGCCGCGCGGGGCGAAGTCGTCGAACGGCCGCACACCGACCATGTGCGTGAACAGCGAGCGGGAGTGGTGTTCCAGCCGGGTCGGCTCCTCCCGCAGGTCGAACTGCTCGGCCAGCGCCGAACGGAATCCGCTGGCGTCCACCAGGTAGCGGGCCCGCACGGGCGCGCCGGGGCCGACGTCGAGCGTCACGCCGTCCTCGTCGACCTGCACGCCCGCGATGCGCGTCTGCTGCCGGATCACGGCGCCGTACTTCGCCGCGACCGTGAGCATGAAGTTGTCGATGTCCTGCCGGAAGAAGTGGTTCTCGGTGTTCAGGATCTTCGGGATCTGGAACATGTTCGCTTCTTCGGGCCGCTGCTGCTCGCCCGGGCGCTGGTAGACGAAGCCGAAGTTCCTCTTCACCCCACCGGTGGTGTTGATGTGCGCGTACACCGACTCGAAGGTGCTCAGGTACTTGATCTCCGGCACGCCGTACCGCTCGCTGATCAGCCGCATCGCCATCGACGTGTACGGGATCGTCGACTCGCCGACGGCGAAGCGGGGGTGCGTGCCGGCGTCGATCACCAGCGTGTACGCGCCGTTGGCGGCCAGGCACGCCGCCAGGGTGGAGCCCGCCAGCCCGGAGCCGATCACCACCACGTCGAACATCCCGTTGTGCGCGGCCGCACCTTCCATCATGGACTCCTTATCCATTGGATTCACTTCGGCGTCGGGACGCGGAGTCGCTTGCCGACCACGGGCCAGCGCGCGATGAGGTGCTTGAGTTCCTCGCCGACGGCGAACTCGCCGGGCGAGAAGCGCTTCTTCATGAAGAGCGTCAGGCCGTCGTAGGTGAGGTCGCCGACGGCCTTCGGCGCCTTCTTGCGGGCCCAGCGCAGGGTCTTGCCGATCTCGAAGAAGTTGGCGTCGGTCCACTGGTTGTCCGGGTCGGCCAGGCCCCACGCGGGCGGCACGAAGTCCGCCTCACGCAGCAGCCGCAGCAGTTCGGCGGCCGTCTCCCCGGAGTCCGCCCGCCCCTCCTGCACGGCCCGGGTCATGTCGTTGACCTGCTGCAACAGGACCATGACCGCCCCGTACGGCGAGTCCTGCGGGATGACCCGACCCCGCCACCACGGCCGCTCCAAGGGGGCCAGCACCGCCGGGTCGCGGGTGTCCAGGAAGCGGGCGTACGCCCGGTTCACCTCGAAGGTGGCGATGAACTGCCCGAGGGACCAGATGCGGAACCAGGCGTCCCACAGCCGCCAGTCACCGAACGAGGTGTACGCGTTGGCGACCAGGTCGTCGTTGAAGTCGAGCAGACCCTGCTCGAACTCCTGCATGTACTCGAACCGCTCGACCGAGAAGTCGTCGTCCTCGATCGCGGAGAGCAGCCGGTGCACCAACGCGTGCATCGTCTCCAGCGAGTTCGACAGCCCCCGGGAGAACAGCGGGTCCAGGAAGCCGGCGGCGTGCGAGGTGAGGCACCAGCGGTAGCCGACCGTCTGCCGCGACGAGTACTGCAGCCGGCCGGTGCGCGTCCAGTCCCGCACCGAGCGGGCGTCGGCGAACTGCGGTTCGATGTCCGGGTACTGCGCGATGAACCGGCGGAACTCCTCCTCCGGCGAGCAGTCCGGCACCGGGTGGATCCGCGGGTCGAGCTGGAGGCCGACGCTGCACAGGTCGTTGGTGCCGCGCAGGTGGTTGTCGAACGGGATCACCCACATCCAGCCGCCCCGGAACAGGTGGTGCAGCGTGCCGTCGTGCCACGGGCTCGGGTGCCCGTAGCGGGACTTGGGGGCCAGCTCGTCGTACGGCCGGATGCCGACCATGTGGGTGAACAGCGACCGCGACTGGTGTCGGAACCGGGTCGGATCCTCCCGCAGGCCGAACTGCTCGGCCAGAACCGAGCGGAAGCCGCTGGCGTCGACCACGAACTTGGCCCGGAAGTGGCCGCCGGTGTGCTTCAGCGTCGCGCCGTCGTCGTCGATCTCCACGCCGGTGATCCGCACCTGCTGGCGGACCGTGGTGCCGTACTTGGCGGCGACCGTGAGCATCCAGTTGTCGATGTCCTGGCGGTAGAAGTGGCTCTCGGTGTGGGTGACCTTGGGGATCGGGAACATGTGGGTCTCGCGCGGGTCCTGGCGCTCCCCCGGCCGGTGGTAGACGAACCCGAAGTTGCGCTTGACCCCCGACGTCGTGTTGATCTTGGACTGGACGCCCTCGAAGGTGGACAGCCACTTGATCTCGGGAACCCCGTACCGCTCGCTGACCAGCCGCATCATCATCGACGTCGCTGGAATGGTCGACTCGCCGATGGCGAACCGCGGATGGGTCGTACCGTCGACGATCAGCACCTTCGCGCCGTTGCGGGCCAGGCACGCGGCCAGCATGGTCCCGGACAGGCCGGACCCGATGATCGCAACGTCGTACTCCGGCGTGCTGCGCGGATGATCAGTCATGTCGCTCAAGCTCCTTCATCGGCCGCTGTGGGAGCGGGCAGGTAGCCGGTCCGCACCATCCAGCGCAGGTAGGTGTCGAGTAGGTGGTCGTCCAGCGGCGGGCACCGGACGTCGGTGCCCCGCAGTTGTTCCTCGGTGTTGCCGACGGCGTAGTGGACGGCCTCCTCGCCGCCGACCACGAACTCCTGGACCACCGGCATGACCGGGTGCAGTTCGTTCGTGCCGACGGCGTAGGTCGCCTTGAGCGCCTGCCACCACTCCTCGACGGGTACGACCTCGACCGCGAAGCCGTGCCGACGCAGCGCGCGCACCACGTCCGCGAAGAGCGCCTTGTACGGGCTGACCAGGTGGTACGTGCCACCCAGGGCCGGGCCGTACCGGGAGATGTGCACCAGCGCGCCTGCCACGTAGTCGACGGGCGTCATCTCCACCTTGATGTCGATGTCCGGCGCCAACCCGAGCTGCACGCAGCCCTTCATGACCCGGGTGGTGAAGTGGGTGGTCAGGCTCGCTCCGGTGCGGGAGTCGCCCAGCACCCGGCCCGGCCGGTAGATGTCGGCCGGCACGCCGCGCGCGCGGGCCAGCTCGACCAGCCGCTCCGCGGCCCACTTGGTCTGCACGTAACCGGTCACCAACCGACCGGCCGAGGTGATGTCGTCGTCCTCGCCGACCACGTCGCGGCCGGGGGCCGGCAGGCCCCAGATGCCGTACGTCGAGACGTGGTGGACCGCGGTCGGCCGCCCACGCGCGGCCAGCCGCAGGATTTCCTCGGTGCCCGTGACGTTGTCCGGCCGGAGCTGCTGGTAGTTGTAGCCGAAGTGCACCCGGGCGCCACAGTGGAAGATGCCGTCCAGCAGGTGGGCGAGTTCGTCGAACCGTTCGGCGGACAGGCCCAACCCGGGTCGGGCCAGGTCACCCGGCAGCACCGTGATCCGGTCGACGGCGGTGGCCGGCAGAGGAAGGTAACGCTCCATGTTGTCCAGCAGCCGCCGCAGGCCGGTCTCCTCGTCGGCGCACCGCACCAGGCACCACACCCGGGCCGTGGTCGATTCGAGCAGGGTGTGCAGCAGGTAGCCGCCCACGAAGCCGGTCGCACCGGTCAGCAGGACGTGCCGGGGATCGCGCACCCGGGCCGGCGGATCACCGACCACCCGGATGTCCGGCGCGAGGGTCACGTCGCGCGCGATCCACGCCGGATCACTGGCCGGGTCATCCGCCAGGTCGCCGCCGTTCCGGTCTCCGGCGGGCTGGCCGTCGGCGGTGGTGGACGCGTCGCCGGACCGCTCGGTCAGCAGCCCGGCGAACAGGTCGGCCCACTGTGCCGGGGTGGCGAGGGTGAGCAGGTCACCGGCGCGCACAGTGAGGCCGAGATCCCGCCGGCAACGCCGGACGGCGTCCATGACCATGAGCGAGTCCATGCCGCTGGCCAGCACGTCGCTCTCCTCGTCGAGAGCCCCCGAACCGGCGCCCAGGACGTCCGTCGCCAACTCGACCGCGTACGCCCCGAGCATCGCCCGCACC
Organism: Micromonospora sp. CA-246542; assembly: GCF_050942905.1. Lineage (NCBI taxonomy): Bacteria > Bacillati > Actinomycetota > Actinomycetes > Micromonosporales > Micromonosporaceae > Micromonospora > Micromonospora sp. CA-246542. The sequence goes on from NZ_CP192040.1 coordinate 4,434,884, forward strand.
CGACGCGGGTCGCGCTCGGCGCGCAGGCCGGCCAGCAGTGGCGCCTCCGCGACGTCGTCCTCGGCCGGTTCGTCGGCGGTGATGCCGCGCAGCATCGGCCGCTCCGTGCGGGCCTGCATGACCGGCTTGAACACCGACCAGTCGACCGCGCACACCACCCGCTGCGTGGCGTCGCCGGCCGCGAGCGCCGTGAGCAACCGGATGCTCTGCTCGGCCGGTAATGGCCGCAACCCGGTGGCCTTCAGGAACGCCATCACCTCCTCGCCGAAGAGAGCGGAGGGCAGGTCCCACGGGCCCCACGCGACGGACAGGGCCGGCAGGCCGGCGGCGTCGCGGTGCCCCGCCAGCGCGTCGAGGAACGCGTTGCCGGCCGCGTAACTGGCCAGGTGCTGCGAGCCCCAGGTCGCGGCGATCGACGAGAAGCCGACGAAGAAGTCCAGCTCCGCGTCGCGCGTGAGCTGGTGCAGCAGCCAGCCACCGATCACCTTCGGTCGCCACACCCGCCGGTACGCCGCGTCGGTGGCCGAACGGGCGAACTCGGGCTCGGACACGCCGGCCGCGTGGACGACACCACGCAGCGGCCGGGGATCGCCCGCCAACGCGGCGAACACGTCGGTCATCGCCGCCTCGTCGACCACGTCGGCGGCGACCACGTCGACGGTGGTCCCCAACCGCTCCAGCCGCCGCACCGCGTCGATCCGCCGCGCGGCCTCCCCGGTCGAGTCGGCCCAACCGTCCCGCTCGGGCAGCGGGGTGCGGGCGAGCAGCACCAGGCGGCCGGCGCCGGCGCGGGCCAGCCATTCGGCGACGGTCAGGCCGATTCCGCCGAACGCCCCGGTGATCAGGTACGTGGCCTCGCCGTGCACCGGCGGCCGACGGCGCAGCGCCTCGGGTGGCAGTGGTGGCGCGGGGGTCAGGCGCAGCGCGTACCGACGGTCGGCGCGAAGCGCCTGCTGGTCGTCGTAGCCGTCCTGCGCGTCGGCCGGGCCGACGCCGGACGGGTCGGCGGGGATCAGCCCGCCCGTGGTCAACGCGGCCAGCAGCAGTCGGTCCTCGTCGGGTCGGCGCTGCGGGTCCAGGTCGATCGCGCCGCCCCACCGGTCCGGGTGCTCCAGCGCCAGCACCCGGCCCAGGCCCCACAGCGTGCCGGCGACCGGGGCGACCGCATCCGGGACGGCGGTCTCCGTGCTCACCCGCAGGGCGGCGCGGGTGACGAGGCTGAGCCGGGCGTCGGCGCACGCCGGGTCGTCGAGCATCGCGCGCAGGAGGGCGAGGGTCGTCAGGTCCGCGCGCCCGGCGTACTCCTGCAGGCTCGCGGCGTCGCAGTCCTTGGACACGGGCGCGTCGAGCCCGGTCAGGACCACCGCGAGCCGGGGACGACCCGGGCCGGCGGACCAGGTGGCGACCAGCTCCCGGACGGCGTCGGGGTCCGGCCGGCAGTCCGGCCCCTGGCCCACCACCGGCGGCGCCGCCACCGTCACGGCGGCGTCACGCTCCCGCAGCAGCGCGGCCAGCCCGGTCACCAGGGCGGCATCCGAACCCGTCGGGTCGGCCACCAGCAGGTAGCTCTGTCCGGCCAGGTCGGCCGGCGGCTGCGGGGACGGCCCGGGCAGGGGCACCCAGGTCTGCTCGTAGAGCAGGTCGGCCGGGTCCTCCCAGTGGGCCGGCGCGGGCACCGGCGCGACGGTCACGTCCTGCGCGGACCCGATCGGGACGCGGCCGGCGTCGAGCAGGTCGACGGTCCCGGTCAGCGCGTCGCCGACCGCCCGCAGGGACCCGACGCGGACCCGGACCGCTCGTACGCCGCCCGGCGGCACGACGTCACTCGACGTCGCGGGCGTGCCAGCGAGCGCGCCGCAGCCGGCCAGCGTCGACCCGACGTCCGGATCGACCGCGCCCGCCGCCGTCACCGCGACCCGCGCGGCGTCGAGCACCTCGTGCCAGCCCGCGCCGTCCGGCACCGGGATCTCCGGCGCGGTCTCGACGTCGGTGTCCTCGTCGGGGTACGGGCGGTCGGCCGGCCACCGGCGCCGCAGCACCCCGCTGGCGTGGCGGATCCACGGCGCGGCCAGCGCCTCGCGGGCCGCGGTGGCCCCGACCAGCTCCCAGTCGGCCGAGCCGTCGTCCCGCGCCGTGACGGTGAGCCGCAGCTGACCCCGGTCGCCGGTCGGGACCATCGCGTGGACGCGCAGATCCTCGGCGCACCGCCACGCGCCACTGAGGCAGTCGGTGGCGGCCCGGACCGCCACGTCCAGCACCGCGCCGAGACCCGGCGACTCGCCGGACAGCGCCTCGGGCGTCACCTCGTACGCCGGCACGGGTCCGGGCAGGCGGCGGCCGACACCCGGGATGTCGCCGGCCACGACGGCGGCCCCGGTCTCCTCGGCGGCGGTCGCGACCGGCGCGGCGACCGGCCCGACCTCGCGGAACCAGTAGTGCGCGCCGCGCCACGGTGTCGACGGCAGCGGTACCGCGCGCACGTCCTCGCCCTCGTGGAAGGCCCGCCAGTCGGGGCGCGCACCCCGCAGGCTCACGCTGCCGACCGCGCCGAGCACCTCACGCAGGTCCTCACCGCCCCGCCGCAGAGTGGGCACGAACGCGCAATCCGGCTCGTCGGCGAGCGAGCGGGCCGCGAGGGCGGTCAGCACGGGCGCGGGCCCGAGTTCCACGAAGGTGCGTACGCCCGCGTCGTGCAGCGCGCGCACCCCGTCGCGGAAGCGGACCGCGCCGGCCGCGTGCCGCAGCCAGTAGTCCGGACCGAGGTCGTCCTCGCCGAGCAGTCGACCGGTGACGTTCGACGCCAACGGAATGCGCGGCGGGCGGAACGACAGCCCGGCCAGCACCGACCGGAACGGCTCCAGCATGGGTCGGATCAGCGGCGAGTGGAACGCGTGCGACACGGCCAGCCGCCGGGTGCGGACGCCGTCGGTCGCCAGCCGTTCCAGGACGGTGGCCAGATGCGCGGCGTGACCCGAGATCGTGACGTCGCCCGGCCCGTTGACCGCGGCGACGGCGACCGTGTCCGCGTACCCGTCGATCGCCGCGACGGCGACCTCCTCCGCGCAGCCCGCGGCGGCCATCGCGCCGCCCGCCGGCAGCTCGGACATCAACCGCGCCCGCGCGGCCACCAGCGTCGCGGCGGCGGGCAGGTCCAGCACACCGGCGACGCAGGCGGCGACCAGCTCGCCGACGCTGTGGCCGGCCACCGCGGACGGTCGCAGGCCCCAGGAGAGCCACATCTGGGCCAGGGCGTACTCGACGGCGAACAGCGCCGGCTGTGTGTACCGGGTGTCGTCGAGCGGCGTCGGACCGTCGGCCCACAGCACGTCCGCCAACCGGCGGGGCAGCTCGGTGTCGAAGAGCGCCGCGGCCTCCTCGAAGGCGGCGCGGAAGGCGGCGTTCCCCAGCAGGCCCCGGGCCATGCCCGGGTACTGGGCGCCCTGGCCGGTGAACAGCCAGGCGACCTTGCGATCGCGGCGGCGGGGCAGCGCGGCGACCGTCAGCCCGCGCGGGTGGCGGCCCTGCGCGTACGCCGACAGGACGTCCGCCAGCTCGTCGGTGTCGGCGGCGGTGACCGCGAGGCCGTGCGTCTGGACCGCGCGGCCGACGTGCATGGTGTAGCAGGCGTCGCCGAGGGACACCGCGTGCGGACCGCGGAGCCACCGCGCGTGCCGGTCGGCCATCTCGCGCAGCGCCTCCTCGGTACGCGCGGAGGCCAGGAACAACCCGTACGGCGGTTGGGCACCGGCCCGAACGGCACCGGCCGGCGGCGCCGCCAGCACGACGTGCGCGTTCGTCCCGCTCGCCCCGAAGCTGCTCACCCCGCCGGTGCGCGGGTGGCCCCGATCCGGCCACGGCGTGCAGGTCACGGGCACCCGCACGTGCAGGCCGGACCAGTCCAGGTTCGGGTTGGGCTCGCTCAGGTGCAGGTGCGGTGGGATCTCGCCGTTCGACATGGCGAGCACGACCTTGAACAGGCCGGCCATGCCGGCGGCCGGCTCCAGGTGCCCGATGTTCGTCTTCACCGAGCCCACCAGCAGCGGATCGTCGGGTCGGCGGTGCCGACCGATCACGGCTTCCAGCGAACGCAACTCGATGGGATCGCCAAGCGAGGTGCCCGTCCCGTGCGCCTCGACGTAGTCCACGCCGTCCGGCCCGACACCGGCCTGGCTCATGGCCGCGCCGACCACATCCTGCTGCGCGAGCGGGTTCGGCACGGTGAGGCCGCTGGAGCGACCGTCGTGGTTGACCGCCGAGCCACGGACGACCGCGACGATGGGGTCGTTGTCGGCCAGCGCGGCGGAGAGCCGCTTGAGCACCACGACACCGGCGCCCTCCCCGCGGGCGTAGCCGTCGGCCGACGCGTCGAAGGTCTTGCACCGCCCGTCGGCGGACAGCCCGCGGAACTTGCTCATCATCACGAAGCCGTACGGGGACAGCAGCAGGTTCACCCCGCCCGCCAGCGCCATGTCGCACTCCCGCAGCCGCAGCGCCTGGCACGCCTCGTGGAGCGCGACCAGTGACGACGAGCAGGAGGTGTCGACGACCTTGCTCGGCCCCCGCAGTCCGAGCAGGTACGAGATGCGGCCGGCCAGGAAGCTGGGCTCGCCGGTGAGCTGGTAGAAGTCCACGTCGTCGATGTCGCCGACGCTCTGCCGGGCGCGTACGTAGTCGGTCGTGCTCAGTCCGAAGTAGACGCCCGTGCGTGAGCCGTCGAGCCGGTCGGGCGCGTAGCCGGCGCGCTCCAGCCCCTCCCAGCAGATCTCCAGCGCGATGCGGTGCTGCGGGTCCATGCCCAGCGCCTCGCGCGGGGAGATCCCGAACGCCTCCGGCTCGAACCGGTCGACCTGGTCGAGGAAGGCCCCCCGGATCGTGTACGCCTTACCCGGCGCCTCCGGGTCCGGGTCGTGGTACGCGCGGGCGTCGGCGCGCTCCGCCGGGAACTCCGAGGTCGTGTCCACCCCGTTGCGCAGCAGGGTCCAGAACTCCTCCGGCGAGTGCGCGCCGCCGGGGAACCGGCAGGCCATCCCGACGATGGCGATCGGTTCGTCCAACCAACCATCACGGCTGTCGGCGAGGCGGCGGCGCAGGTCCTCGATGGTGCGCAGCGCGTCGGCCATGAGCCGGCGGCTGTCCGGTGTACGCGAAGCAGTCGTCGACATCTCAGCCCCCCTCCGCGAGCGCGGCCGACAGCCGCGCGATCAGTTCGTCCTCGGACATCGCCGCCAGGTCATCGTCGGCGTCGTCGGGCACGCCGGTCGCCGTGGTGGCGGGCGTGGTGGCCGGCGTGCTCGACCGGGCCGGGTCGGCGGCCGGATCGAGCAGCGTCAGCAGGTGGTCGGTGAGCGCCGCCGCATTGGGAAACTCGAACGTCAGCGTCGCCGGCAGGTCCACTCCCAGCGCGCGTTCCAACCAGCCGCGCAGGCTCAGCGACATCACCGAGTCCATGCCGAGGTCGAAGAATCCCTGGTGGGCCAGCACGTCCACTCCGGACGCCTCGCCCAGCACCTCGGCCACCGCGTCGAGCACCGCCTCCAACAGGCGCTCGGCCCGCTGCTCGGCCGGCAGCGCCAGCACGACGGCGGCCAGCGGCGCGACCGGCGGCCCCGCCTCCTGGGATCTGCCGTCGCGCGCCACGGACTCGACGCCCACCTCGGCCAGGAACGCGCGGTCGGCCCGCTCCCGGCACACCCGCGCGTACCGGGGCGCGTCCACGTCCGCCACCGTGACCTGGGTCAGGCCCGCCCGGAGCGCCACCTCGAAGGCCTCGCCCACCTCCGCGCCGGCCAGCGGCCGCAGACCGCTGTCGACCATCACCATCCGATCCCGGCGGGACAGCTCGGCCGGGTCGTCGACGGGCATGAACCGCACCACCTGGACGGGTAGACCGGCCTGCTCCCGCGCCGTGGTCACCGCGTCGACCGCGCCCTCGGCGGCGGCCCGCGCGGCCATCCCGGTGGCCCCCAGACCGCGGCCGCCGCGCCGGTCACGCAGAACAGCGGCGGCGCGAGGTCACGGGTCGCCAGGTCCAGCCGGTGTACGACCTCAGCCCAGCGCACGCCCGACGCCACCGCGCCCTCGTCGAGGGTGTCGAGCGGGGCGGCCGGCGCGGGCATCCCGACGAGCAGCACGCCACCGAGCGGGGCGCCCAACGCGTCCGGCGTCAGGTCGGCCGCGAGATCGGCCGCGCGGTCCGCCGCCGATCGTTCGTCCGCCCTACGGTCCGCCGCAGCGAGGTCGATCCGTCGCACCTCCACGCCGGCCGCTGCCAGCTCGGTGAGCCGTACGTTCCCCGGGGACGCGCCGTCGGACGGCGTGGCGTCGAGCGGGGTCGCGTCGAGCGGAGTGGCTTCCCCGACGATCAGCCGACGCAGGCCACGGCGTACCAGCACGTCCACGAACGGTCGGCTGGCCGGGTGCAGCGCGTCGGTCACCAGGTACCAGGCGTCCGGATCACAGTCGAACTCGGGCAGCGCGGTCGGCAGCGGGTCTGCCGTCGACAACCGTCCGGCGTACCAGGCTCCTTCGCGCAGGAGCAGCTCGTCCTCGGCCGGGTCGGTCGCGGGCCGACGCGGCGCCGTCAGCGCACCGGCGAGTCCGGCAGCGTCGCCGGGAGTCCAGCCGGCGTCCCGCTGGCCCGGCTCGTCGTCTGCCTGGTCCGCCTCGTCGTCCGCCGGAGGCGGCGCGGTGCCGAGCAGGCGCGGGTCGACGTCGACCAGACCGCCCCACCCGGGCGCGGCCTCCATGGCGAGCACCCGCCCGGCCGCCCACACCGCCGCCTGCGCCGGGTCCGCCTCGCCGGCACCGGTCGGCTGGTACGCCCCGGCGGTGACGACGCGCAACCGCCCGGGCGGCACGTCGAGTCCGGAGCGAAGCTGACGGGCTGCCCGCACGACATCCGCTACCAGGACCTCGACCGGCACGCTGCCGGGTGCGGCCGCCGCGACCAGCACGATCCCGTGGTCCGGCGGAACATCGGCCCACGGCGGCAGGTCGCCCTGCCCCACGCCGGCGGTCGGACTACCGGCCCGGTCGTCGTCGGGGCCCGAGCCGGCGGACGGTGGCCGCCAGGTCACCTCGACGCCGGCCAGCCGCAGGCCGTCGGCCACCCGCTGACCCGCCTCGACGGACGCGGCCGTAAGCGGGACGACGAGCCACCGCCCGGCCGCCGCCTCCGGGGCGGGCGGCAGGACGCGACGCCAGCGGACGGTGAACGTGCGCGCGGCGCAGCGTTCCCGGACATCGGCGGGCAGGGTGGCGGCGGGGAGAGCCGGAGTGGTCGGGACGGCCGGCGTCGTGGTCGCGGAGGCCGACCGCTGGGCGACGGCCGCCGAACCGGTCGCCGGGTCCGACGTGTCCGCCCAGTGCCGGCGTCGCTGCCACGGGTAGCGCGGCAGCACCGCCCGGTACGGTCGACGGCCGAACAGCCTCTCCCAGTGGATGCCGACGCCGACCACGTGGAGCTGGGCGACGACGTCGAGGAATCCCTCCGGACGGCCCAGATCCGCTCCGACCGCCAGGAGGCTCGCCTCCCCGCCCGCGGCGACGGCCGCGGCGTCCGGCCCGCCGTCGACCGCGAGCCACACCCGCTCCCCGCCGCCGCGAGCGACGCGGCCAGCGCGTCCCAGCCCGACGCCGGTGACCGCGCGGGCACCGGGTGCGGCCCGGACACCGGCCCGCCCGCCGAGGCCAGCCACAGCACGGGCGCCGAGGAGTTGTCGGTGGGTGCCGCCACGGTGACGGTCGTGCCGTCGAGCGCCGCGCCGATCGCCCGCGCCCGGTCGAGCGCACCCGCCGCGCACGCCGCCGCCAACTCACCGACGCCACGTCCGACGACCGCGTCGGGCCGTACCCCGTATGCCTCCCAGACGGCGGTGAGCGCGAGTTGGACGGCCAGCACGGCGGCCGGCTCGCCGCGATCCGCGTCGCCGGCGGTCAGCGCCGTACGCAGCGCGCCGCTGTCGTCGAGCGCGTCCAACGTGGCCCGGAAGGCGGGCTCGTCGCGATCGAGGGCACGCCAGTCGACCGGCGCGCGGTCCCCGTAGACGAGGACCAGGCGCTCGGCCTCGTCAGACGCCGCGCCCTGGTGCGCGCCGTCGCCACCGGACAGCCCGGCGGCGAGGTCGGCGATCCCGCGACCGACCACCGCCAGCCGGTGCTCCAGGTGAGCGCGGCGGGTCGCCGCGGTGTGGCAGATGTCGGCGATGTCCCCGCCGGCCCGCGCGGACAGCACGTCGGCGAAGCTCTCCCGCGCGGCGGCCAGGGCGCCGTCTCCGGCGGCCGACAGGACCAGGAGGTGAGCCCGGCCGGAGATGATCGCGCCGGCCCCGGACGACGCGGCGACGCCCGGTGTCCGGTGCCCGTTCTGCGACGCCGGGCTCGCTGGCCCGCTGAGCACCACGTGGGCGTTGGTCCCGGTGAATCCGAACGCGCTCACCCCGGCGACCCGAGGCCGCCCGCCGGTGGCCGGCCACGCCGTCGTGGACGTGGTGATCCGGACCGGCAGCCGCGCCCAGTCCACCTGCGGAGTGGGACGGGTGACGTGCAGGTGTGCGGGCAGTTCGCCGTGTCGCAGCGCCAGCGCGGTCTTGATCAGCCCGGCGATACCGGCGGCCGCCTCCAGGTGGCCGATGTTGGTCTTGACGGACCCGACCAGCAGCGGCCGGTCCGGCTGCCGCCCGCCGCCGAGCGCACGCGCCATCGCCCGCAGCTCCACGGCGTCGCCGAGCACCGTGCCGGTGCCGTGCGCCTCCAGGTAGTCCACGTCCGACGCGGCGACGCCACCGGCGGCGAGCGCCGTGCGGATCAGCTCCTCCTGTGCCTCGCCGCCGGGCACGGTCAGGCCGCCACTCGCGCCGTTGTGGTTGACCGCGCTGCCCCTGATCACGGCGTAGACCCGGTCACCGTCGCGCTCGGCCTGCGCGAGTGTCTTGAGCACCACCACGCCGGCGCCCTCACCGCGCCCGTAGCCGTCGGCGCTGGCGTCGAACGTCTTGCAGCGACCGTCGGTGGACAGCGCGCCCGCGGCCGACATGGCCAGGTGCACGGTGGGCCGGACCATCACGTTCACCCCGCCGGCGAGCGCGACGTCGGCCTCCCCGGCGCGCAGGCTCTGCACGGCCAGGTGCACCGCGACCAGCGACGACGAGCAGGCCGTGTCGATCGCCAGGCTGGGGCCGCGAACGTCCAGGAAGTACGACAACCGGCCGGCCGTGCCGCTGAAGGAGTTACCCGTGCCGTAGTAGAGGTCGACGTCGCGGGCTCGCCGGGTGAGCAGTTGCTGGTAGTCGGTGGTGTTCATGCCGACGAAGACGCCGACCCGGGCGGATCGCCGGTGCTCCCGCGTGACCCCGGCGTCCTCGAGCGCTTCCCAGGCCACCTCCAGGAAGAGGCGCTGCTGCGGGTCCATGGCCCGGGCCTCCCGGGCCGAGATCCGGAAGAACGCGTTGTCGAACAGGTCGACCCGGTCCAGGAAGCCGCCACGGCGGGTGACCACGGTGCCGGGGGCGCCGGGCCCGGCACCGAGCAGCGCCTCGGCGTCCCACCGGTCCGCCGGCACGTCGCCGGTGGCGTCGACCCCGTCGGACAGCAGCCGCCAGAACTGCTCGGGACCGTCGGCCCGCGGCAGCCGGCAACCGATGCCCACGATGGCCACCGGCTCGGCCGGCCCGCGTACGACCGGCGCGACCGGAACAGCCACCGCCGGGGCGGTCGGCGGTGGCGCAGCCGGGCGGGGCGGCTCCGTTGGTTCGGCGGGAGGTGGCGGCCCTGCCGGGAGCGCCTCGGCGACGAGGTGGTCGGTGAGGGCGTCGATGGTCGGGTGCTCGATGCCGACGGCAGCCCCGAGGGCGGTGCCCAGCTCGCGTTCGAGCCGGCTGACGAGCGCGACCAGGGCGAGCGAGTCCATGCCCAGCTCGAAGAAGCCACGCCCGCGTGCCAGACGGCGGCCGGGTTCGTACCCGAGGGCCTCGGCGACGGCATCGTTGACCAGGGCGGCCATCCGCTCCCGCTCCCCGGGAATGCGAGCGCGGGCGCCGGCCCCGTTGGTGGCTGCGCGGCCGCCGATGCCGCTCCCGCCACCGCCGGCACCCGCGCCCGCGGCATCCGTACCGCCGACGGTCGCGCCGTTGGCCGCCGCACCGCCGACCGCCTCGCCACCCTGGCCACCGCCGCCGTTGGGCGCGGTGGTCGTCGGCACGCCGACCCCGGCCAGCGTCTGCACGACGGTGCCGTCCGGCGCGATGAGGCGTACCTCGGCCCGCAGCTCGCCCAGCGCCACGCCCGCGACGCCAGGGGCACCCTGCGCCGAGCCGACGGAGCCTCCCCGCACCGCCGGCGGCGACGCCGGGGCCACGGACTCGGGGGTCGGCAGCCAGTACCGCTCCTCGGAGAGCCGGACCGGCGGCAGCGGCAGGTACCGCCGCCCCTCGCCGTGCACCGCCGCCCAGTCCACCGCGACGCCGGCGGTGTACGCCTCGGCGAGGGCCCGGGTCAGGGTCTCCACCGGCGGACGGCCCCGCACCAGGCTGCCGATCGCCGCCCCCCGACGGGAGCGGGCCACGAGTGACGCCGCCAGCGGCCCGGTCAGGACCGGATGCGGACCCAGCTCCACGAAGACCGCCGGCCGCCGGGACAGCAGCCGGTCGATCGCCGGCCAGAACAGCACGGGTTCGCGCACGTTACGGCCCCAGTAGGCCGGCCCGAACTCCGGTACGACGCCGGTCGGGTCGACGCTGGACAGCATCGGCACGCGCGGCTCGGCGAAGGTCAGCCCGTCGAGTCGGCGCTCCAACTCGTCGCCGTACGCCGAGACCGCCGGGCTGTGGAACGCGTAGTCGCCGGCCAGCGGCACGCACCGCACCCCGGCGGCGGTCAGGTCGGCCAGCAGCCGGTCCACGGCGGCCGCCGGGCCGGCGACCACGACCGAGCGAGGCCCGTTGACCGCGGCGATCACCACCTCGGCGTACCTCTCGATGGCGGCGGTGACCTCGTCGGCGGACAGCGCGATGGCGGCCATCCGTCCGCTGCCGGACGCCGGCTGCAACAGCTCTCCCCGCAGCACGATGACCCGCAGCGCGTCCTCCAGCGACAGCGCGCCGGCCGCGCAGGCCGCGGCGACCTCCCCCATGCTGTGGCCGACCACCGAGTCCGGCGGAACACCCCACCGGGCCCAGAGCCGGGAGAGCCCGATCTGGATGGCGAAGATCGCCGGTTGGGCGAACCGGGTCTCGGACAACCGGCTGCCGGTGCGGCGACCCAGCTCCTCCAGCAGCGACCACCCGGCGATCCGCCGGGTCAACGCGTCGCACTCGTCGAGCGTGTCGCGCATCGTCGGGTCGGCGCGGTAGAGGTCGAGACCCATGCCGGGGTACTGCGAGCCCTGGCCGGAGAACACCTGCACCACGTACGCCGGACCGTCGTGCAGCAGTTCGCCGCTGACCGCGCTGGCGGACCTCTCGCCGGCCTGGTGAGCGGCCAACGCGCCGCGCAGGTCGGCGGCGCTCGCGCCGGTCACGGCGAGCCGGTGCGTGTGGTGACTGCGCCGGGCGCCGGTGCTGAACAACAGGTCGCCGAGCTGATCGGGCTCCGCCGTCGTGAGGTCGTCGAGCAGTGCCGCGTGCCGGGTGACCTGGTCGGCCAGGGCCGACTCGGAGGGGCCGGACAGCACCAGCACCGGCCACGACACGGGCGGCGACGGCTGCGCGGCGCGCTCCTTCGCGGGCGCGGCGAGCACGACGTGCACGTTGCTGCCGGACAGACCGAACGCGCTGACGCCGGTGAGGCGGTGGGGTGCGTGGGGCAACGCCGTGCGGGTGGTGGGGACCGCCAACCCGGAACCGGACCAGCCGAACCGTGGCGTCGGCTGCGCCAGCTTGATCTGCGGCGGCACCACCCCGGTACGCGCGACGAGCAGGCCCTTGAGCAGGCCGAGGATGCCAGCGGCGGAGTCGAGGTGGCCGAAGTTGGCCTTGTGCGAGCCGACGAGCAGCGGGCGCTCCGGAGCACGTTCGGGACCGAAGACCGCCGCCAAAGCGCTGAGCTCGATCGGGTCACCCAGCGGTGTGCCGGTGCTGTGGGCCTCGACGTACCCGATGTCGGCGGGCGAGACGTCGGCGTCGCGGAGCGCGTCGCGCAGCAACTGCTCCTGGGCCAGGGCGTTGGGCGCGGTCAGGCCGGCGCTGCGGCCGTCGTGGTTCGTCGCGCTTCCCTTGATCACGCCCCAGATCCGGTCGCCGTCGGCGACCGCGTCCGCGTACCTCTTGAGGACGACGACCGCGCCGCCCTCGCCGCGCACCACGCCGTCGGCGTCCGCGTCGAACGGGCGGCACAGCCCCTGCGGTGACAGCGCCTGGATGCGTCGCATGTAGAGGGTCAGCTCCGGACCGACCATCAGGTTGACCCCACCGGCCAGCGCGGTGTCGCAGTCGCCCGCCGCCAGGGCACGCGCGGCGAGGTGCACCGCCAGCAGCGACGACGCGCAGGCGGCGGTCAGGGTCATGCACGGCCCGTTCAGACCGAACGTGTACGCCACCCGGCCGGACCCGAAGCTGAACTCCTTGCCGCTGGCGTAGTGCGCGCCCACGTGGTCGACGCCGAGGGTGCGGGCGTGCAGGACGGCGTAGTCCATCGCCAGGATGCCGAAGTAGACCCCGGTGTTGCTGCCCTCCCAGGCGGACAGCGGCACGCCGCTGTGCTCCATGGCACGCCAGGCGAGCGTCAGCAGAAGCCGCTGCTGCGGGTCCATCTCGCGTGCCTCGTGGGGCGAGACACCGAAGAACTCGGCGTCGAACAGGTCGATGTCGGGCAGGAACCCGCCGGTGCCGACCGCTTCGAGCGAGGCGGCGCCGGGCCGCCCGGCCGGTACGCGGCCGGTGACGTCGCGCCCCTCGTCCAGGACGCGCCACAGCGAGTCGAGGTCGTCCACTCCACCGGGGAACCGGCAACCGACGCCTACCACCGCGATGTCGGTGGCACCTGCCCTGGCGGCTGAGCGACGGTCGCGGCGCATCCCCACGGCACCCCCCACGCGCATCCGTTCGGTGAACTGTAGCGGCCATTCCCCGCCTGATGATTTCCCTGTACGTTGAAGTACATCGGACGAGAAGCGAGATGTCAATGCTGATAGATCACGTCCTGGTCGCCGAAGAAACACGGGAGAACGGCCGTTCGGGCCCGCCGTCATTGACGGTGTTCGGCTTCCCGGCCGCGGGCGGCTCGGCGTCGCATTTCACCAGGTGGAGCCGGTGGCTGCCGACCGGGGTGGTCGTCGAGCCGGTGGAGCTGCCCGGCCACGGCACCCGCCGACAGGAGCCGGCCATCGACGACTGGCCCCGGCTGGTGACCGCCGCGTGCGACGCGGTGCGCGACCGCCTGTCGGGTCCGTACGCCCTGGCCGGGCAGAGCTTCGGCGCGCTGCTGGCGTACGAGGTGGCGGCGACGCTGCCGCGCACCGGCCCGGGCCCCGAACTGGTGATCGTCGCGGGACGCAACGGACCCGCCGCCGGTCTCGCCCACCGCCCCCTGCACGCGTTGGACGACGACCGGCTGATCGAGTCGCTGGGACGTCTCGGCGGCACCCCGGCCGAGGTCCTCGCCGAACCGGCGCTGATGCGGCTCGCCCTGCCGGTGCTGCGGACCGACCTGCGGCTGGCGGAGACCTACGCCCGCCCACCCCGGGCGGCGTTGGGGTGTCCGATCGCCGCCCTGGTGGGCCGCCACGATCGGATGGCCGACGCGGCGGGGGCGCTGGCCTGGCAGCAGGAGACGACGCAACGCTTCGACCTGACCGTCGTGGACGGCGGGCACTTCATCCTCGACCATCCGCAGGTCGTCGACGTGGTCACGGGGCGAATCACCGAGCTGGTTCGGCGGGTGGATCGATCCGGGGCCGGTACCACCAGCGGTTGACCCGCCCGGCCACCACCACGGCCAGCACCGCGAGAGCTGTCCCGGCCAGCAGATCGACGGCGTAGTGCTTGCGCAGGTACAGCGTGGACAGCACCAGACCCAGGCCGATCGGCAGGTACCACCAGAACAGCCGCCGGGCGTCGCGCCACAGGTACACCATCAGCACCACCGTCATGGCGGTGTGCAGGCTGGGAAAGAGATCCCGCGCCGGACCCTGGACGGCGGTGATGGCGTCCAGCGCGCCGCCGATCGATCCCTCGTGGCCGGGGAGCGGGTCGGCGTAGACGTCGGTCTGGTAGATGTGCGGACCCACCCCCGGCACCAGCACGTAGCCGGCGTAGCCGACCACCGCGGTGATCGAGATCGCGAGCGCGAAGTCGTGGTACTCGCGCGCATGACCCCGCACGTACGAGGAGATGGCGTACGCCGCCTGGGACAGGCCGTAGCTCAGGTAGCAGATCGCCATGAACAGCGTCAACGCGGGTGAGCCGAGGGTGTCGTTGAGCCAACGGCTGACGTCGCCGCCGAAGACCGCGCGGTCGAACTCGATCAACGCGGGGTCGACGAGGGGGAAGTCGAGTTCCGGGGTGATGTCGCGCAGACTCGAGTAGATCACCAGGCAGGACAGGAACGGCACCGCCGTCCTGGCCACCCCGCCGGCGAGCCGGGCCAGCCTCGCCGGACCGCCCGCCGGTACCGCCGCGCCGGACGCGGCGGTACGCCTGCGCCGCGACAGCGCGAACCCGGCGATCGACGCGCCGACCAGCACGGCCGACGCGGCGATCAGCGCCCAGGAGACCGCGCCGGTGACGAGGGCGAGCCCGGCGACGAGCGTGAGGGCCACCGCGAAGAGGCACTCCTCGGGCCACAGCAGCGGATCGCGCCGGCTGTCGCCCCGGTCCCGTGCGACTGCCACGGGCCGGGGCGTGCCAACGGTCATGCCGTCTCGCTCTGGGGGGTCGAGGAGCGCCACAGAACCGGACAGAACTGCGGGTCGCTGTAGTCGGGCAGACCCGCCTCGTCACGGCGTACCAGGGAATCGTGGTTGTAGACGACGAGGTCGCCGTCGGAGCGGTGGAACCGCCGGTAGCGGTTGTCGCCGTCCTGCAGGTGCAGGGAGATGGCGCGCCGGGGGCGCGGACTCCGGTTGGCCCCACTGCCGTGGTACGTACGGCAGTGGTGGAAGCTCATGTGGCCCTTGGGGATGTGCATCGGGATCTTGTTGACCTGCGCGCCGTTGTACTCGGCGTTGTTGACGAGCAGATCCTCCAGCTCGGAACGGTCGCGCTCGGCGAAGTGCCTCGTGGTCTTGTCGTCGCCGCCGACCTCCTTCCAGGTGTGGCTGCCGTCGACCATCGTGATCGTGCCCATCTCCTCGGTGCACTCGTGCATCGGGATGAAGGCGGTCAGCATCCGCTCGGAGGTGCAGGTCTGCCAGTAGTGACGGTCGAAGTGCCAGGGCACGATGTTGGTCGGCTCGCCGGGGCTCGGCGGCTTGAGGATCAGGGTGCTCTGGAACACCCGGATCTCGGCCGCCTCCGCCAGCCGCGCCGCGACCGCGCCGATGATCGGCTTGCGCAGGATCGCGGCGACCTCGTCGCTCTCGTAGTGCACGTAGTCGTTGTGTCGCTGCACGTCGCCGTGTTCCGGCTCCCAGTAGGCCAGCTTTGCCGGCCGCCGGGGCAACCGCCGGTCGCGGTGACCCGCGTAGAACCGCTCGCTGGCCTCGACGAGCGTGTCCACCTCGTCGTCGGTGAGCAGCTTCTGGCTGAGGTACCAGCCCCGCTCGGCGTACGACCGGACGTCCTCGTCGGTGGGCAGCGCGGCCCGCTCCTCGTCGGTCAGCGTGAATTCCGTCGTTGTCATCGCGCTCCTCTCATCGTTGATCCGTGGTGGTGACCGCCGCCGCCGGGTCCGCCTCCCGGACCCGCGCCGTGGAGGGCGGGCCGAACATCAGGCTGACGTTGTGTCCGCCGAACGCGAAGGAGTTGGACAGGACCGCGCGGGGCCGGACCGGACGCGCCTGACCCCGCACGTGGTCGAGGTCGCAGGCCGGGTCCGGATCGTCCAGGTTGTTGGTCGGCGGCAACATCCCGTAGGTGACCGCCAGGGCCGTCGCCGCCGCCTCGACGGCTCCGGCGCTGCCCAGCAGGTGCCCGGTCACACCCTTGGTGGAGCTGACCGCCGGGGCGTGCGTACCGAATGCGCTGTGGACGGCGCGGGTCTCGGCCAGGTCGCCCCGCTTGGTGCTCGTGCCGTGGGCGTTGATGTAGTCGACGTCGGTGGGCGCGACGCCGGCGTCGGCGACCGCCCGGCGCATGCTCTGCGCGGCGCCGGCGCCGTCCGCCCGCGGCGACGTGGGGTGGAAGGCGTCGGTGGTGGCGCCCCATCCGATGATGTCGGCGTAGCCGGCAACCCCGCGCGCGTCCGCGTGTTCGGCGCGCTCGACGACCAGGATCCCGGCGCCCTCGCCGAGCACGAAGCCGTTGCGTCGCCGGTCGAACGGACGGCTCGCCTGCGTCGGGTCGGACCAACCGGTGGCGAGTGCCCGCGCGTTGGCGAAACCGGCGGTGCCGGTCGGCCCGAGCGGCGACTCCGCCCCGCCGCACACGACCACGTCCGCGTCGCCGGCCCGGATGAGTCGCAGCGCCTCCGCCACGGCGTGCGCGCTGGCCGCGCAGGCGGTCGCGATGCACGAGCTGTAGCCCTGGATGCCGTACCTGATGGCGATGCGGGCGGCGGCCATGTTGGGAAGGAAACCCGGATAGAGGTACGCGCTCACGGCGGTGCGGCCGCGTTCCTCGCGGGCCTTGGCCTGCGCCTCGTACGTGGTGAGACCACCCGCGCCGCTGGAGACGACCACGGCGATTCGCAGTGGGTCGACGTCGCGGCCGACCTCCAGGCCGGCATCGCGCATGGCGTCGTCGGCGGCGGCCAGACCCATGATCAGGAACCGGTCGGCGGCCAGCACCTCGTTGGGCGGCAGCACGGTGGTGGGGTCGATGTCCGGGGCGATCCCGACCACCTCCGTCGCGGCGGCCGCGCCGTGCCCCTCGGGCGGGCGCACCAGCCCGGAACGCCCGTTGCAGATCGCCGCGAAGAAGTCCGTCACCCCCCGCCCGACGGGCGTCACCAGCCCCATACCGGTGATGGTGGCCGAGGGTCGGGTCGATCCGGTCATGTCAACCGCCTTGTCCGCCGCCGGTCGGCGGCCTGGTCATCTCGTGGTCCGGCGCGAGCAGCAGGGCCGTCGCGCCGGAGGGCTGGGCCGGGTCGGTGTCGTGCTCGACGACGATCACCAGCGCCTCCGCCGCGTCCCCGTCGGCGAACAGGCCCTCCGCCACCGCGCGGCCCTCGCTGAAGGGATCGCCGCTCGGGCTGAGCGACACGACCGGTCCGGTCAGGGCCCACTCGGTGGCGACGTGGCCGAGGACCGAGTTCGGCACCGATTGGAAGAAGTACATCGGCGACACCCGCCGGCCCCCGTCCACCTCGCCGGCGATGGCCGCCGCGGTGGCCTGGTCGGCGTACGCGCTGACCAGGACGACGGCGGTCGGCCCGACGGCACCAGCGCCGGCACGCCGTCGCAGGCAGCGGCCGGCGACGGCCACGACGAGCAGGGGGAACGGCGAGGCGACGAACCCCCGGACCGCGGGTGGCCGGCCGGCGTCGCCGGGCTCGGGCCACGCCGCGCGGGCCAGCTCACGGACCGCGCCTCCGGCGGTGTCGAGGCCCGTCACACCGCCCCCAGCACCAGAGCGGTATTGGCGCCACCGAAGGCGAAGTTGCAGCTCAGGGCGTACCGGCCCACCATCGGGCCGGGCTCGCGCACCACCCGTACCGGGCACTGCGGGTCCGCCTCGGTGAAGCCGGCGTTGACCGGCAGCCGGCCGGCGTCGAGAGCCAGCGCGGTGACCGCGAACTCCAGCAGGCCGGACGCCTCCAGGGCGTGCCCGTGCACGGACTTGGTCGAGCTCACCGCCACCGACTCGGCCGCCGCGCCGAGGCCGACGCGCAACGCGCTGCTCTCGGACGCATCGGCACGTGTCGTGCCGGTGCCGTTGGCGTTGACGTACGCCAACTCCTGCGGCGTCACGCCGGCCCGGGCCAGGCCGGCACGGATGGCCGACGTCATCCCGGCGCCACCCGGATCGGGCTGGCAGACGTGGTAGGCGTCGCCGGCTCGGGCCCAGCCGGCCAGCCGGGACCGCACCCGACCGCCCCGCCCCTGGGCGGCGGCCGCCGACTCCAGCACCACGGCGACGACCGCGTCACCCAGCAGCATGCCGCGCCGGCCATTGCTGAACGGGCGGACGGCGCCGTCGTCGGACAGGGCCCGACCGGCGTCGAAGAGGGCCTGGTGGTCGGCGTCGACGAGGAAGCCCCGGCGACCACGGCCCGCTCGCACCGACCCCGGGCGATCATCGAGGCGGCCTCGGCCAGCGCGGTGCTGCCCGCCACACACGCCGACGTGTAGACCCGCGCGACGCCGCCGAGCCCGCTTCGCCGAGCCACGGTGGCGGCCAGCGCGGCCGGCCCGTTGCCCGATCCTCCGGCGCGGACGACGCTGGTGCCCGTGCCGGTGGCGAAGTACAGCGGGCACTCGCCGCGCCGGTGAGCCAACCCGGCGTCGTCGCAGGCGTCCGCCACGACGGCGACCACCTCGGCGGCCAGGTCGCCGGTGTCGGCGAGGGTGGCCGCCGCTCGTACCCGGCTACGGCCCGGGTCGAAGCGACGGACCTCGCCGAACGCGGGCTTCCCGGCCAGCACCGCTGCCAGCAGCGGCGCGGGGCCGCGGCCGTGGGCCGTCAGGAGGCCCAGTCCGGTGACCACGACAGTCGAGCGGGTCACTCCGACTCCGCCGCCGACAGGGTAAGACGACTGAGGATCTCCGCCGCACCGGTCACCGTGGACATGGCCGCCAGCTCGTCGTCGTCCAGGTCGAGGTCGAGGCCGTAGCGCCGCTCTATCTCGTAGACCAGCCGGGCGAGCTCCAGCGAGTCGATGCGCTCACGCGAGGCGTCGACGCTCCGGTAGCCCACGTCGGCGAGGATCGACAGGATCTCGTCGCGGCGATCGCTGTCGCCCACCGTCACTCCGCCGAGGTGGCCGGTGCGCCGGGGGCGCTCCGCGCCGGTTCCGCGCGCCCGGCCACCTCGGCGGCGAACCGGTCGAGCGAGTAGTCGGCCAGCTTCTCCAACTCCTCGTCGGTGAACTTGACACCGAAGGTGTCCTCGACGCGGACGGCGAGTTCGGCGACGGCCAGCGACTCCAGGTCGAGCCCGGCGGGACCGAGCACCGTGTCGCCGGTGACGTCATCGACGTCGTAGTTCATCTGGGCCAGGGCATCGACGATGGACTGGCGAACCTCATCTGACATTGCTTGACTCCTCCCATGGAATGGGTCGTGGTGCGGATTGCGACGATCACCGGCGACCCCAGGGGCCGGGCGTCGGAGCATCTGGTCAGCACCGCTGCCGACCTGCTCGGCGTGCCGGCCGCCGACGTTGGCGTGGCACGGGACCAGACCGGCCGGCCGAGGCTCACCGGCGCGGCGCGCGGGCTGCACGCGAGCATCAGCCACGGGCGCGGCGTGGTGGCGGTGGCCGTCTCCGCGGTGACTCCGGTCGGTGTGGACGTCGAGCGCGAACGCGCGCTACCCGGCGCGGCGTTGGCCCGGCGCTGGATGGCGCCGGCCGACGCCGACTGGCTGACCGACCAGCCGGGGTCGCTGCACACCAGCGCGTTCCTCTGGCTGTGGACCCAGAAGGAGGCCATCGGCAAGGCCCGCGGCACCGGCCTGCGCGGCGGCGGCCTGCGGCAGCCGCTGGTGCTGCCGACCGTCTGGCCGGACCCGCCGGGGTCGCTGCCGTTGCGCCCCGTGCCCGGCAGCCGGGCGGGTGTGGCCTGCGGCACCCTCCCGGGGGCCTGGTGCTGGCCGTCGCCGGGCAGGACCGACCGGGCCACTGCGACACCGGCGGCGGCATCCGGCTGCTCATCGGCCCACCGGAGGCGTCCGTGTCATGACGGCCGGTCGGCGTCCGCGCCACCCACGTCCCGTCCCGGGGCATCATGACGACGTCGGCTCGGCCGACGCGCGGCGCAGCACGGCCACGTCGCGCACCAGCTTGCCGCTGGACGTACGCGGCAGCCGTTCCAGGATCTGCCACCGCAACGGCCGCTTGTACGGGGCCAGGACGTCCTCCAACGCGGCGTCCAGCTCACGGCCGGTCAACGGCTGGTCGACGGCCGTGTACGCCTCGATGGCGCCGCCGTCGAACGTCACGACCGCCTCGGTGACGCCGGGCAGGTCGAGAATGGCCTGTTCGACTTCGGTGAGGTCGACCTTGAGACCCCCGATGGACACTTGCGAGTCGAGGCGACCGCGGATGGTGACGAGCCCCGTGGCGGGGTCGAGTGTGGCGGCGTCACGGGTGCGCAGCCAGCCGTCGGACCAGCGGCTCTCGTCGACGAGCCCCACGTACGGCGTGACGGGCCGACGGACCTGGAGCTCACCGTCGACGACCCGGACGTCGATTCCGGGCGCCGGGCGCACCCCGGGCCGGTGCGCGCCGAACAGGTCGGTGGCGATGACGCCGACCTCGGTCATCCCGTACATGTTGCCCAACACGGTGTCGTAGCACTCCGCGAAGCGCTCGGGAACGCCGGGCCGGACCAGCTCGCCCGCCGTGGTCATCCGTACGAACTGCGGCAACGGCCCGGCGGGACGGCCGGCCATCAGCATCTCGAGGTGGACGGGCACGCCGATCACCGTGGTCGGCGTGGAGTCACCCGCGATGACGCCCAGCACGCCGCCCACCGTCATCCGCTCGGGCAGCGTGAGCGTGACGCGGGCGTGCAGGGCGTAGAGCAGGCCGCCGACCAGGCCGAGCACGTGCGCCATCGACGCGAGCAGCACGAGCCGCTCGCCAGGCTGGGGCACGCCGTCGGTAAGCGTGTAGCGCTCGATCTCGGCGACGAGGTCGTCGACGGTGCGGCCGATGACCTTCGACGGGCCGGTGGACCCGGAGCTCAGCTGGATGAGGGCGTGCGGCGTCGATGCCGGCCGGCCGGCCGGGCGCGCGATGACCGTCTCGTCGACGGTCACGAAGCCGCGCAGGGGCGGGAGCACGGCGTCGGCGGGTTGGACGAGGAACTGCGCGCCGACGCGTTCGAGCGCCCGCTCGACCTCGCCGCGCGACAGTCGGTGGTCGAGCAGCGTCACCTGGGCCCCGATCCGCCAGGCGGCGAGCAGGTTGGCCACGTACGCCAGCGAGGAGGGCAGTCGCAGCGCTATCGCGCCGCCCGGACGCAGCCCGGCGTCGGTGAGCCGGGCCTGCCGGGAGGCCACCTCGGCGCGCAGCTGCGCCCGCGTGATCGGCATGCCGAGGACGAGGCAGATCTCGTTGCCCGGCCCGGCGAGCAGGACGTCGTCGACCCAGCCCGTGCCGTGCGCGGGCAGATCGTGCCGGACAGCCGCCAGCGGCGAATCTATAGTGGACACAAGGCCTCCACGCTGCTCGAACGGCGGGCCGGCTCGACTCGACGGGTATGTACGCGCCGAACGGAGGAGTTTCCTCATCTGATGACATCCCGGTTCGATGAATTATATCGGCGCGGTCTCCACCGTCAAGCGCCCGCCGGACGGTGGCCCCGACGGTGACGCCCGAGGTGTCGCCGTCCCGGGCCTGGGCCGTCCTCGTCACGCTCTCCCTGGCCGCGTTCGCGTTCGTCACGACCGAGCTGCTGCCGGTCGGCCTGCTCACCCACATCGCGGTCGATCTCGACCGGTCCCGTTCGCGGGTGGGTCTGCTGGTCAGCGGGTACGCCGTCGTGGTCGTGCTGGCGTCCGTCCCGCTGGCCCGGCTGACCCGACGGATCCCCCGCCGTCACCTGCTCGGCGTCACGATGTTCCTGTTCGCCGCCGCGAACGGCACCGCCGCGCTCGCGCACACGTACGCCATGCTGGCCGGCGCCCGGCTCGTGACCGGTGTCGCCCAGGCGCTGTTCTGGTCCATCGCCACGGCGACGGCGATCGGGCCCTTCCCTCTCGCGGTGCGGGGCCGGGTGGTGGCGCTGTTCGGGGCCGGAGTGACGCTCGCACCGGTGCTCGGCGTACCCCTGGGCACCTGGATCGGTCAGCAGGCAGGTTGGCGCGCGTCGTTCGCGGCGCTGGCCGGGATCGGCCTGGTGATCGCCACCGCGGTGCTCGTCCTGGTGCCCACCTATCCCCCGGAGGCTGGCGGCGCGGCCCGGGGCACCGCACCGGACGGGCGGCGCTTCGCCGTGCTGCTGACCGCCACCGCCCTGGGCGTCGGCGGCTTCCTGACCCTGCAGACCTACATCGCACCGTTCCTGCTGGACGTCAGCGGCTTCACCGACGCGACCCTGACGCCGCTGCTGTTCACCGCCGGTGTCGCGGCCGTCGTCGGCACCCTGCTCTCGGCCCGGACCCTGGATGCCCGGCCGATCGCCTCGCTGCTGACGCCGCTGAGCATCGGTACGGCCGCGCTGTTCGGCATGTACGGACTCGGCGTGTTCCGACCCGGCGCGGTCGCGTTCCTCGCCGGGCTCGGCCTCGCCTACGCGGCGTTCGCCTCCGCCGTGCAGAACCGGATGCTGCACCTGGCCCCCGGCAGCACCGACATCGCGTCGGCCGGCGTCAGCACCGCCTTCAACGTCGGCATCGCCGGCGGTTCGCTGCTCGGCGGCGCCCTCCTGCCCACGTCGGGGGCGCGCCTGCTCGCGCTCGTCGGTGGACTGCTGACGCTGGCCGCGCTCCTGCTGCTCACCCGGGACGCGAGAACGGCCGCCCGGTCCGACAAACTTCAGAAGGTGTCAACTGGCTGACGCCAGGATGTCCGCGCACGGCATTCCACCGCGAGGACAAGGCTCCATGACCACGTCAGACAACAGCACCCGGCTCCAGTCGGCGCATCCCGCCGTCCACGGCGGTCCGGACGAAACCCAGCAGAACGCTCCAACGCTGCGGGCTGCCGCCGCTCGGCCCGGTCCCCGCCCGGCACTGACCCTCCTCGCGCTGGCGCTGGGCACCTTCGCCATCGGCACGGGCGAGTTCGGCAGCAACGGGATCCTGCAACTCTTCGCCGCCGACCTGGGCGCGTCCATCCCGGTCGCGACGTACGCGATCAGCGCCTACGCCTTCGGCGTCATGATCGGCTCACCGGCGATCACGCTTCTCGCGGCGCGCGCCAACCGCCGTACCCTCCTGCTGGGTCTGATCGTGTTGTTCCTGGTCGGCAACGTCCTGTCCGGTCTGGCCCCGAACATCGCGACCCTCGTCGTCTTCCGCTTCATCACGGGAAGCGTGCAGGGCGCGTTCTTCGGCGCGGGGGCGGTCGTCGCCGCGTACGTGTACGGTCCCGGCAAGGGTGGCCGGGCCTTCGCCACCGTGATGGGCGGCCTGACGGTGGCCACCATCCTTGGGTCGCCGCTCGGCACCCTCGTCGGCCAGCAGGCCGGGTGGCGGGCGACCTACTGGAGCGTGGTCGGACTGGGTCTGCTGGCCGGCGCGGCGCTCCTGGTGTGTCTGCCGCGCACCGACGACCTGCACGGCAGTTCGGTGGCGCACGAACTCGCCGCCCTCCGGCGACGCGAGGTCTGGCTCATGGTCGCGGTCGCGGCGCTCGGCATCTCCAGCATCTTCGCCGTCTACACCTTCATCGGTCCGTTCGTCACCGACGCGGCGCGGGAGAGCGCGTCGCTCATTCCGGTCGCCCTGGCCGTCTTCGGCCTCGGCATGGCGTTCGGCAACTACTTCGGTGGCCGCGCCGCCGACCAGGACGGCAGCCGGCCGCTGATCTACGGCTTCAGCTACGTCCTGGTGCTGCTCGTGGCCATCGCATTCGCCGGCCGGGAGATCCTGATCCTCATGCCGGCGCTGTTCGGCGTCGGGGCGACCATGATGTTCGCCATTCCGGCCATCCAGGTACGGCTGACCCAGTTCGCACCCGACGCGCCGACCCTCATGGGCGCGCTCAACCTGGCCGCCCTCAACCTCGCCAACTCGCTCGGCGCGATCGGCGGCGCCGTCGCCCTCGGCGTCGGCTGGGGAACCCTCTCCACGGTGTGGGCGGGATTCGTCCTCACCAGCGCCGGCCTGGTCCTCTACCTCACCACCGTCGGTCGACCCCGGCGAACCGTCGCGTCCGCGACGCCCCGGCCATGAACACGGCCCGATGTGAGTGACACGACGCGGCGAACTCAGCGCCGATCCACTCCTCGTCAACTCGGGGCACCTACCGTTCGACTGTGAGCACCGGAGACGCCGACGGTCCTGTCCTCGACGCGGAGCAGTTCGACCGCCTCGCCAGCTACGGCACCGAGGAGGAGGTCCGCCAGGGCCAACACCTGTACGCCGCCGGCGACAGCACCTATGACTTCTTCCTGCTGCGGACGGCGACTGCCGAGGCGGTCCGCAACGCGACGGCGCTGGAGCCCGAACGGCTGATCTACCGGCGTGGACCGGGCGAGTTCCTCGGCGAACTGAGCCTGCTGACCGGGCAGCAGGTGTTCCTCACGGTCCGCGTCGTGACGGCCGGGACGGTCGTCCGGATCACCGCCCCCGAGCTGCGCCGCGTGCTCGCCGACCAGGTCGACATCGCCGACGTGCTGATCGAGACCTTCCGGGCCCGGCGCGAGCTCATGCGCGGCGCGGCCGGCAACGCCCTGGAGATCGTCGGCCGGCCGCACGTGGCCGAGTCGCTGGAGCTGCGGACGTACGTGAACCAGATGCTCCTCCCGCACACCTGGCTCGACGCGGCGTCGCTGCCCGGGCGGGCGCTCCTGCGGGCCGAGGATGTCGGCGAGGACGACCTTCCGGTCGCGGTCACCAGCAACCGCGTACTGCGTCGCGCCACTCCCGGCACGGTCGCGGAGGCCCTCGGTCTGACCTACGTCGCCACGGCGCGCGACCCCGACCTGGTCGTGGTCGGCGCCGGGCCGGCCGGCCTGGCCGCGGCGGTGTACGGCGCGTCCGAGGGGCTCATCACGGTACTGCTGGACGGTACCGGCCTGGGCGGTCAGGCGGCCAAGAGCGCGCGCATCGAGAACTACCTCGGCTTCCCCGAGGGCGTCAGCGGTGAACAGTTGGCCCGGCTGGCGATGCTCCAGGCGCTGAAGTTCGGCGTCCAGATCTACGCGCCGTGCGCGGTGGTCGGCCTCGACGTCTCCGACCAGAGGCGTCCTGTCGTGGAGTTGGCGGACGGCACCCGGATCGGGACGTCCGCGGTCATCGCGGCCACCGGAGCGCGGTACCGCCGCCTCGACATCGAGCGGTGGGCGGAGTTCGAGCAGAGCGGCTGCGTCCGGTACGCGGCCACCGAGCTGGACGTGCGTGGGTACGAGTCCCAGCCGGTCGCCGTGCTGGGCGGCGCCAACTCGGCCGGGCAGGCCGCGCTCTCCCTGGCCGCGCGCGGCTGCTCCGTACACCTGGTGGTGCGCGCGGCCGACCTCGGGGCCAAGATGTCGGCGTACCTGACCGATCGGATCCGGGCCGATCCCAGGATCACCGTCCATACCGGCAGCACCCTTCGGGAGCTGCACGGAGAAGACAGCCTGACGGCGATCGTCGTGGCGAAGGAGGGTGATCCCACGCGGTTGGACTGTCGGGGGCTGTTCTGCTTCATCGGCGCCGAACCGGAGTCCGGGTGGATGAAGGGCATCGCGACGGACGACAGCGGTTTCGTGCTGACCGACGGCCGACTGCCTCCCGGCACGCACGACGCGCCGCTGCCGTTCCAGACCAGCGCCGCACGCGTCTTCGCGGTGGGCGACATCCGCTCCGGCTCCACCAAGCGGGTCGCGACCGCCGTCGGCGAGGGGGCCGGCGCGGTCTCCGCGGTGCACACCGTGCGGTCCCGCTGAGGCCGCCGGACGGCGTCGCCACCTGACGGTGCCGTCCGGCGGGTGATCACACCCGCCGGACGGAGGTCACGGCCGCTACCCGTCGCTACGGCCCACCAGGGACATCAACCGATCCGCAGCCGGCCCTGAGGACGCCGGGTTCTGGCCCGTGACGAGCAACCCGTCGCTCACCACGTACGGCTCGAAGTT
Organism: Micromonospora sp. CA-246542; assembly: GCF_050942905.1. NCBI lineage: Bacteria > Bacillati > Actinomycetota > Actinomycetes > Micromonosporales > Micromonosporaceae > Micromonospora > Micromonospora sp. CA-246542. Next base: position 4,460,867 of record NZ_CP192040.1, read on the forward strand.
GCCCGCCTTGGAGAAGTCGGCGCCCTTCGCGACCAGCTCGTCCTCGACGAGGAAGGGCACGACCTTCGTCAGGCCCATGTACTCCTCCTCGCTGTCGGTGAAGCCGGTGACCCGCCGGCCGGCCACCAGCGGCTCTCCGTCGGGCGTCACGCAGTGCCGCAACACCCCCGGGGCGTGGCACACCAGCGCGATCGGCTTGCCCGCCGCGACGACCTGCTCGATCAGCCTGATCGACGTCTCGTCCTCGGCGAGGTCCCACAGGGGCCCGTGGCCGCCCGGGTAGAAGACGGTGTCGTAGTCCGCGACGGCGACCGAGTCGAGCCGTACCGTCGTCGCGAGCTGGCGTTCCGCCTCGGCGTCCGCCGTGAAGCGGCGGGTCTGGTCGGTCTGGAAGTCCGGCTCGTCGCTCTTCGGGTCCAGGGGCGCCCGTCCGCCCTGCGGCGAGGCGAGCGTCACCTGCCATCCGGCGTCCCGGAAGCGGTAGTAGGGCGTGGCCAGTTCCTCCAGCCAGAACCCGGTCTTGCGGCCGGTGTCACCCAGCTGGTCGTGCGAGGTCAACACCATCAGAACCTTGGTCATGTCCCACTCCTTGAATCATCGGGCCGGCACCGCCGTCCGTCGCGTCGGCGGTCATACCCACGGTCCGGCGGCTCAGACGCCGAAGGCGACGACTTCGAGCTGGATGTTGTCGATGTCCCGGAAGACGACGGTCGAGTAGAGGAACGGCTCCCGCGCGGTCTGGATACCGGAGTGCGCGACACCCAGGCTGTCGAGCCAGGCGGACCAGGCCTCGAGCCCCGCACGCGTCTCGACGTTGAGGGAGAAGTGGTCGAGGCCGGTACGGACCTCGTTGAACTCCTCGCCCTGGTTGCCCTCGTTGTGGTGCAGACCGATGGAGAAGCCGGTACGCGGATCGATGACCAGCTCGGCGTACCCGGTCCACTCCCGCCCGTAGTGCGGAAGCCTGCCGTCCGCGAGCGTGGCCTGGAAGACCTTCTGGTACCAGGCCACGCTGGCTTCGAGGTTGCGAACGGTGAAGGCGACGTGGTGCACGGCGGTGCGGTGACCTCGGCCATGACAACTCCTTCGTGCTAGGTGATGACCCCGTGCACCTGGAGTTGTAGGCAACGCGAGTTGAGGAGCACTGGACAGGAGATGCATTGACAGTGAGCGATTGACTGAGCGTCCAGGATGCCTCTATAACCGATGTCCACCGCCCGCGCGCTGCGGGCTCAGCTGCACGGCCCGCGGCGACCCGCCCCTCGGAGACGGCATGACACGTCAGGCCCCCGCCCGCCCCGCCCTGCCCCTACTGCTGATCCTCACCCTCGTCGTCGGCGTGTTCGCCGCACCGGCCCGACCGACGCAGGCCGCCCCGGCCAGGACGCCGCCACTGACCACCCCGTGGACCAGCCAGGCGCTGGTCGGAACGCCCCTGCCGGAGTACCCGCGACCACAGATGACGCGTCCGGACTGGCTCAACCTCAACGGGGAATGGCAGCTACGGCAGTCCGGCACCGACGATGCCCCGCAGTTCAACACCGACCTGCCCGAGCGGGTCAACGTGCCGTTTCCCGTGGAGAGCGCCCTCTCCGGTGTCCAGCGGGCCGCCAACGACAACCGCAACTACCTGTTCTACCGACGCACCGTCACCGTCCCACCGAACTGGTCGGGCCGGCGGACCCTGCTGCACTTCGGCGCCGTGGACTGGCAGAGCACGGTCTGGGTCAACGGCGTACGGGTCGGCGCGCACACCGGCGGCTACGACGCCTTCACCTTCGACGTGACCGCGCAGCTCAACGGCGGCGCGAACGAGATCGTGGTGAAGGTGTGGGATCCGACCGACACCCGGCAGAACGGCAGCCTGCCCCCGATCGGCAAGCAGACCAAGCAGCCCGGCGGGATCTTCTACACGCCCAGCTCGGGCATCTGGCAGACGGTGTGGATGGAGCCGGTGCCCGCGGCGTCGATCAGCAGCGTGGACGTCTATCCGAACCTGAGCGCCAACACCCTGCGGGTCCGGGTCTTCACCCGGGGCGACGTGAGCGGGCACAGCGTGCTCGCCGAGGCGTTGAACGGAAGCACCGTCGTCGGCTCGGCCACCGGCGGCTTCACCGACTTCAGCGTCCCGGTGCCCAACGCCCGCCGCTGGTCGCCCGACGACCCGTTCCTCTACAACCTGCGAATTCGCCTGCGCAACGCCAGCGGCGCGACGGTCGACCAGACCACCCACTACTTCGGGATGCGGGAGATCACCACCGGCGTGGTCAACGGGGTACTACGACCCAAGCTCAACGGCCAGTTCGTCTTCCAGGTCGGCACCCTCGACCAGGGCTTCTGGCCGGACGGCCTGTACACCGCGCCGACCGACGCCGCCCTCGCCTTCGACCTGCAGAAGCACAAGGACCTGGGCTTCAACATGGTGCGCAAGCACATCAAGGTCGAACCGCAGCGCTGGTTCTACCACGCCGACCGGCTCGGCCTGCTTGTCTGGCAGGACATCCCGTCGCTCACCGCGCAGAACATCGACCCCACCGACGCCCAACAGGCGCAGTTCGAGACCGAGGCTCGCGAGATCGTCGACGAACACCGCAGCTCCCCCGCGGTCGTCGCCTACACCCCCTACAACGAGGGCTGGGGCGAGCGCTCCCTGACCGACACCCGCCGCGTGGCGCAGAACATCAAGAATCAGGACCCGACCCGGCTGGTCAACCCGCACAGCGGCTACAACTGCTGTCAGTCCCTCGGCAACCCCGGCAACGGCGACATCGACGACTGGCACGTCTACCTCGGTCCGGACTCACCCTCGCCGTCGAGCAGCCGGATCGCGGTGCTCGGCGAGTTCGGCGGCCTGGGCCTGCGGGCACCCGGCCACGAGTACAGCCCGAACGGGCAGTTCTTCGCGTACGAGTGGCAGCCGACCTCCGGTGCGCTCACCGACCGGTACGTGGGGCTGGTCGAGGGCGCGCGGAACCTGATGCTCGGCAAGGGTCTCAGCGCCTCGATCTACACCGAGATCGCTGACCAGGAGGGGGAGTTGAACGGCTTCCTCACCTACGACCGACAGATGGTCAAGATGGACCAGTCCCGGGTCCGCGCGGCCAACACCGCCCTCGTCGACGCGTCCAGGGCGATCGGCAGTTCCTCCCCCGTCGCCCTGCCGGTCGACACCCGACGGTCGTTGCAGGTGACCACCCCCGGCTACACGAACCGGTACCTGCGCCACCAGAACAGCCTGGCGTACACCGAGGTCGTCGACGCGGGCAGTTCGGCGCTGCTCAAGAACGACGCGACGTACACGATCCGGCCCGGCCTGGCCGACGGCGCCTGCTACTCCTTCGAGTCGGTCAACTATCCCGGTCAGTACCTGCGGCACCAGGATTCCCGGGTCCGCAACTCGCCGAACGACGGGTCGGCGCTCCTGCGGGCCGACGCCACCTGGTGCGCCCGCGTGGGGCTGACCGGAAGTGGCGTGTCGCTGGAGTCGTACAACTTCCGCGGAAAGTACCTCCGGCACTACAACTCGGAGGTCTGGCTCAGCAACGGCACGGGCGGTGAGGCCTACAACAGCCCCACCCTCTGGGCAGCCGACAGCACCTGGAACATCGCCGCCCCCTGGGCCCCCTGACCGCGACGGACCGCGCTCCGATGATCGGTGCGGGCCGGCGCTCAGCCGCCGGCCCGCACCGGGTCACTTGTCGGCCTGCGCGTCGCACAGCACGTCGATGTGCACGATCCGCGACCTACCCTCCCGCACCGCCCGCTGCTGGCTGCCGTTCAGGTCGTCGTCGAGGTAGTCCACCGCCTTGGCCCGGTCCCGGATCTCGTACACGGTCACCTGGCAGGCGCCCGTATCCGGGTCCGTGCCCTGGCCGGTGGCCAGATGGTCGTAGAACAGGTAGGACGTGTCCGTGCCGCCCGAGGTCAGGGTGAGCCCGGGGGCGGTGACCGTGGGCACCCCTTCGCCGGCCGGCCCGAGGTAGGACCGACCTTCGCCGTTCGAGTACGCCGCCTTGACCAACGTGAATCCCTCCACCCGTACGCGGTCGGCGTACCGCTGGGTCTCGTTGCCGTCACCGCAGCCGGCCATGATGGCGGCCAGCAGCGTGGCCGTCACCGTGAGCAGGGTCGTGCGGGGCACCGAGGTCAGGAACACGTGGACACTCCGGAGTAACAGAAGGGCCGATCGCCGGACGTTATCCGATCTTGCGTCTGACGCGGCTCACGCCCTGACGTCCTGTCTCGCAACAGCCCCGAAACTACCGGTTGATAAAGCCGGAATTTTCTGCGAGCCTGAGACATCGATCAGTGTGATCGTTAACATGATCATTTTCCGCACCGGAGGCGCCTCACCCGATCCGCCAGGCCCAGTCACGAGCCATCCGACCGCGTCCACCACCGCCCCCACCGCCATCCTTCCGCCGCAGGTCAGGCGGACCACAGTCGCCCGGACAACGCGCGCGACCGTCGGCCCGCCCGAGCGACCCCAGCATCGCGACCACGGCGAGCACAGCGGAGCCACCCACCCGAACAGCGACCGAGTTCTCGCTACCCACCACCGGAGGATCAGTATGGTTTCCCGGCCCCGTCCCCCCGGGCGTATCCGACTACGCGCGTTCACTCTTTCCGGAACTGCCGCGATAATTGCGGCCCTGGTCGTATCGATGCTGCCCAACCTGGCGCAGGCCGCCGAGACGACTCTCGGCGCGGCAGCGGCCCAGTCCGGCCGGTACTTCGGTGCCGCCGTGGCCGCCAACAAGCTCGGCGACAGCGCGTACACGACGATCCTGAACCGCGAGTTCAACGCCGTCACACCCGAGAACGAGATGAAGATCGACGCGACCGAACCGCAGCAGAACAACTTCACGTTCGGCAACGCGGACCGCATCGTCAACCACGCCCTCTCCCGGGGCTGGAAGGTGCGCGGTCACACCCTGGCCTGGTACTCGCAGCAGCCCGGCTGGATGCAGGGCATGGAGGGCAGCGCGCTGCGTAGCGCCATGCTCAACCACATCAACCGGGTGGCCGGCTACTACAAGGGCAAGATCTACTCCTGGGACGTGGTGAACGAGGCGTTCGAGGACGGCAACAGCGGCGCCCGCCGCAACTCGAACCTCCAGCGCACCGGCAACGACTGGATCGAGGCGGCGTTCCGCGCCGCCGACTCGGCCGACCCGGACGCGAAGCTCTGCTACAACGACTACAACACCGACAACTGGACCTGGGCCAAGACCCAGGCCGTGTACAACATGGTGCGCGACTTCAAGTCCCGTGGAGTGCCGATCGACTGCGTCGGGTTCCAGTCGCACTTCAACGCCAACTCGCCGTACAACAGCAACTACCGCACGACGCTGTCCAGCTTCGCCGCCCTCGGGGTGGACGTGCAGATCACCGAGCTGGACATCGAGGGCTCCGGCACGACGCAGGCCAACACCTACCGCAGCGTGGTCAACGACTGCCTCGCCGTGGCGCGCTGCAACGGGCTCACCGTGTGGGGAGTGCGGGACTGCGACTCGTGGCGCTCCGGCGGCACCCCGCTGCTCTTCGACTGCAGCGGCAACAAGAAGGCCGCGTACACGGCCACCCTGGAGGCGCTGAACAGCGCCGGCCCCGGCACCACCCCCACGCCCACGACGCCGGGTCCGACCCCCACCGTCACGCCCACCGCCCCACCCGGCTCGGCCGGTGCGATCGTCGGCACGCAGTCCGGCCGGTGCGTCGACGTGCCCAACGCCTCGACCACCAACGGCACCCGGGTACAGCTCTACGACTGCAACCGGCAGGCCAACCAGTCGTGGACGTACACGTCGGGCAAGCAACTCCAGGTGTACGGCACCATGTGCCTCGACGCGGCCGGCTCCGGCAACGGCGCGGCGGTCCAGATCTACAGCTGCCACGGTCAGACCAACCAGCAGTGGAACATCAACTCCAACGGCACCATCAGCAGCGTCCAGTCCGGACGTTGCCTGGACGTCTGGAGCACCGCCAACGGCGCGCAGATCCAGCTCTACGACTGCCACGGCCAGACCAACCAGCAGTTCCGGCTCTCGTCCTGACGATCCGCCGGGGCGGGCGGGCTCACCGCAGGACGAGTCCGCCCGCCCCGTCTTTCCACCACCACCCCCAGGAGGTACCCACAGTGCGAGGACCCGCAGACCACCCACCGCCCCCGGCGGACACCCCGGTCGACCGCAGGTCGTCGGGCATCCGGGGACGGCTGCTCACGATTGCCGCCGCCGGGATGGCCGCCGCGGTCGGGCTGCTCACCATCACCCTGGCGACCGGGTCGGCGTCCGCGGCCGACAACCCGTACCAGCGGGGCCCGGACCCCACCCGGACCAGCGTCACCGCCGTGAACGGCCCCTTCGCCAACACGTCGGTCGCCGTCCCGACCGGGTACGGCTTCAACGGCGGCCGGATCTACTACCCGACCGACACCAGCCAGGGCACCTTCGGGGCCATCGCGATCTCACCGGGTTACACGGCGTTGTTCTCCGCCGAACTGGCCTGGATGGGACCGTGGCTGGCCTCGCACGGCTTCGTCGTGATCGGCATCGAGACCAACAGTCGCAACGACTTCGACACGGCGCGCGGCACCCAACTTCTCGCCGCGCTGGACTACCTGACGCAGCAGAGCCCGGTACGCGACCGCGTCGACCCGAACCGGTTGGCCGTCGCGGGCCACTCCATGGGCGGCGGTGGGGCGCTGAGCGCCGCCATGCGGCGTCCGTCGCTGAAGGCCGTGGTCGGCATCGCGCCGTACTCGCCGTCGTCGAACCTGGCCAACGACCGGGTGCCCACCATGATCTTCGCTGGCCAGGCGGACACGGTGGTCACCCCGTCCTACGCCACCGGTCTCTACAACAGCATCCCGAGCACGACCGAGAGCGTCTACCTGGAGGTCGCCGGCGCGGACCACGGCTTCATGGTGGGACGGTCGAACCCGGTGATGGTCCGGACCATGTTGCCGTTCGTCAAGATGTTCATCGACAACGACGCCCGGTACAGCCAGTTCCTCTGCCCGCTGCTGGACAACAGCGGTGTGGTGACCTACCGCAGCACCTGTCCGCTACTGCCGTCGACGCCGACCACCCCGACGCCGACCACCACCCCGACGAGCAGCCCGACACCCACCCCGACCACCTCGCCCACCACTGGGCCGCCGAGCTCGGCGAGCCAGATCATCGGCGCGCAGTCGGGCCGGTGCGTCGACGTACCGAACGCGTCGCGCACCAACGGCACCCGGGTCACCCTCTACGACTGCAACCGGCAGATCAACCAGTCCTGGACCTACACCTCGGGCAAACAACTACAGGTGTACGGCAACATGTGTCTCGACGCCGCAGGCAGCGGCAACGGCGCGGCCGTGCAGATCTACAGCTGCCACGGTCAGACCAACCAGCAGTGGAACATCAACTCCAACGGCACCATCAGCAGCGTCCAGTCCGGACGCTGCCTGGACGTCTGGAGCACCGCCAACGGCGCCCAGATCCAGCTCTACGACTGCCACGGCCAGACCAACCAACAGTTCCGGCTCGCGGCCCTGACGTAGGCGCACCGGGCGGGCTCGGCATCACGCCGGGCCCGCCCCGCCGTGCGGCGGCGCCGTGCTCTCGCGCACCACGAGCGAGGGTACGACCAACGGCAGGGGCTGCGGCACCGTGTCGTCGATGGCCTGGGTGACCGCCGTGATGGCCCGTCGACCGACCGCCCCGAAATCCTGCTGGATCGTGGTCAACGGCGGAATCAGGTACGCCGCCTCGGGCACATCGTCGAACCCGATGACCGAGACGTCCTGCGGCACGCGCCGACCACGCTCGTGCAGCGCGCGCAGCACGCCGATGGCCATCTGGTCGTTGGCGGCGAAGACCGCGGTGGTGCCGCGCATCTCGCAGATCCGCAGCCCGGCGAGGTAGCCGCTGTGGGCCATCCAGTCACCCTCGACGGGCTCAGGTGGGCGTACGCCCGCGGCCACCATCGCCGTACGCCAGCCGTCGCGGCGGGCGCGGGCCTCGGCCCAGTTGAGCGGACCGGACACGTGCACGATCTCGGTGTGTCCGAGGCCGAGCAGGTGTTCGGTCGCCATCCGGGCGCCGAGCACCTGGTCGACGCCGACGGTGACGCTCGCCCTGGACAGGTCGCCCTCCACCACCACGAAGGGCACCCCGGACCGGGTCATCCGCACCACCTCGAGCGCCTCGTCGTTGCCGGCGATCATCACGACGCCCTCCACGCCGACGCGCATGAGATGTTCGGTGGCGTCGCTGAGCGCCCGTACCGTCACCTCCTCCAGGCTCACCGAGGTGGCGAAGTAGCCGGCGGCCCGGGCCGCGTCCTCGACGCTGCGGTGGATACTCGTCGGACCGAACAGCGTCCGGGCCGTCCCGATGATGCCGATCATCCCCGAGCGTCCCCGGACCAGCGCCCGGGCGGCGGTGTTGGGGCGGTAGTCGAGTCGCCGGATCGCCTCGAGGACCCGCTCCCGCGTCTCGCGCCGGATCGCGGGCGCTCCGTTGATGACCCGGGACACCGTCTGGTGGGACACGCCCGCCAGGCGGGCGACGTCCGCCATGACCGGCGGCCGGTGCGCGGTCGTCACCGCTTTCTCCGCGTGAACTCGCACTGGCGGGCCGTCCGTTCTTCCATGAGTCGTTTCCTCGTCCGTCAGTGTGAGTGACGGGGCACGTCACTGCCGCTGCCACCGACCAGGAAGTCGAGGTCGGCCCCACTGTCGGCCTGGAGGACGTGCTCGCTGTACAGCCGTACCCAACCCCGGTCGGCCACCGGCGGCGGCGGCTTCCAGGCGGAGCGACGCTCGGCGAGTTCCGCCTCGTCGACCAGGAGGCCGAGGCGGCGGGTGGCGACGTCGAGCTGGACCAGGTCGCCGGTGCGCACCAGCGCGAGGGGACCGCCCACGGACGCCTCCGGCGCCACATGCAGGACGCACGTGCCGTAGCCGGTGCCGCTCATGCGCGCGTCCGAGATCCGCACCATGTCGGTGATGCCCTCGGTGAGCAGCCGGCGGGGCATGGGCACGTTGCCCACCTCCGGGAAGCCGGGGTAGCCACGCGGGCCGGCGTTGCGAACGACGATCACCGTGTCCGGTGTGACGTCGAGGTCCGGGTCGTCGGCGGCGACGACGTACTCCTCGATCCGGTCGAAGACGAGCGCCGGACCGGTGTGCGTGAGGAGGTGGGGGGTGGCGGCGGAGACCTTCAGCACCGCTCCGGACGGCGCCAGCGACCCGCGCAGCACCACGGTGCCCGAGCCGGCGGCCTGGAACGGCTCCTTCATGGTGGCGATGACCTCGGAGTTCCAGCACTGCGCGCCGTCGACGTTCTCGGCCACGCTCCTGCCACTGACCGTGACGTGCTCGGTGTGCAGCAGCGGCGCGAGCTCCTTCATCACCACCGGAAGGCCGCCCGCGTAGGCGAAGTCCTCCATCAGGTACGCCCCGGACGGCATGAGGTTGACCAGCAGCGGAACGTCGGCGGTGAGGGTGTCGAAGTCCTCCAGCGACAGGGGCACGCCGAGGCGTCCGGCGATCGCGAGCAGGTGCACGACGGCGTTCGTGGAGCCACCGATCGCGGCGTTGACCCGGATGGCGTTCTCGAACGCCTCACGGGTGAGCACCGAGGACAGCCGCTGGTCCTCGCCCACCATGGCGACGATCCGCCGCCCGGCGGCCTGCGCGAGCGCGTACCGCCGGGAGTCGACGGCGGGTACGGCGGCGGCCCCCGGTAGCTGCACGCCCAGCGCCTCGGTCACGCAGGCCATGGTGGAGGCGGTCCCCATGGTCATGCAGTGGCCCCGGCTGCGGGACATGCCGACCTCCGCCTCGGCGCAGTCGGCGGCGCTCATCCGGCCGGCCCGCATCTCCTCGGTGAAACGCCAGACGACCGTGCCCGAGCCGATGTCCTGGCCCCGGAACTTGCCGTTGAGCATCGGCCCGCCGGTCAGCATGAGCGTCGGCAGGTCGACGCTCGCCGCCCCCATCAGTAGGCCCGGAGTGGTCTTGTCACAGCCGGAGAGCAGGACCACCCCGTCGAGGGGGTTGGCGCGGACGGACTCCTCCAGCTCCATCGCGAGCAGGTTGCGGTAGAGCATGGTCGTGGGACGCATGAGGGGCTCGCCCAGGCTCATGGCCGGGAACTCCAGCGGCAGGCCGCCGCTCTCCCACACGCCGCGCTTCACCGACTCGGCCAGGTCGCGCAGGTGGGCGTTGCAGGGGGTCAGCTCCGACCAGGTGGTGGCGATGCCGATCACCGGGCGACCGTCGAAGACGTCGTCCGCGAATCCCTGGTTGCGCATCCAGGACCGGTGGATGAACCCGTTGCGGCCCTCGGCGCCGAACCACTGCGCGCTGCGCAGCGGTCGATCTGTCGTCGACATCAGCACACCTTTCTGTCATGCCTCAAGATCGCTCGGCGCGATCTAGCGAAGGCCCCCGACGGAGAGGCCGCCGCGCCAGTGCCGTTGGAGGCTGAAGAACGCGATGACCAGTGGGATCACGGACACCAGTGAGCCCAGGATGATGAGGCTCCACAGCGAGGTGCCGCCCGAGTTGTTCGCCGAGGCGATCCCCTGCCAGAGGCCGAGACCGACGGTCACCGGGAACAGCCGGTTGTCCGAGAGCATGGCCAGCGGCAGGAAGTAGTTGTTCCAGGACGCCACGGCGGACAGGAGCAGCACGGTGACCACCGCGGGACGCATCAGCGGAAGCGCGATCTGTAGGAACGTGCGTACCTCCCCCGCGCCGTCGACCCGCGCCGCGTCGAGCAGCTCGTCCGGTACCGCGTCGCGCGCGTACACGTGCATCAGGTAGACGCCGAACGGGTTGAGCAGCGACGGCAGGATCACCGCCCAGACCGTGTTCGTCAGGCCGAGCCGGGAGAACATGATGAAGGTCGGGATGACCAGGGCCGTGGCCGGCACCATGAGCGCGCCCAGCACGACGGCGAAGCTGAAACGCCGCGCGGCGAACCGGTACTTGGCGAATCCGTAGCCGGCCATCACCGCCAGGACCGTCGCGCCGACTCCGCCGGCGATGGCGTACAGCGTGGAGTTGAGGATCCACCGCAGATAGATGCCACCGTCGTAGGTGAAGAGCTGCCGGAGGTTGCCGACGTAGTCGATCTGGTCGGAGAACCACAGGGTGTTGCCGCCCCCGAACAGGCCCGGCGCGTCCTTGGAGCTGTTGACGACGACCCACCAGAACGGGATCAGGAAGTAGATCACCATGAAGCCGAGGAGGATCTGCAGGGGAAGGTAGCGCTGCGGCCGGCGGACGCCGGCGCGGACGCTGGTGTGGTCGGCCATCTAGAGGAAGCTCCTCCGCTTGCGGGTGAAGAACAGGAAGGCGTACACGCAGATGAAGACGATGCCGCCGAGCGCGAACGAGATCGCCGACCCGTAGTTGAAGTTGGCGAGCGAGAACGCCTGCTGGTATGCGTACATGTTGGGGGTGAAGTCGGCCCCGATCGTGCCCGCGGCGAGGTAACGCAGGATCTGCGGCTCGTTGAAGAACTGCAGGGTGCCGATGAGCGAGAAGACCAGGATCAGGATCAGCGCGGGCGCGATCAGCGGGATCTTGATACGCGTCGCGGTCTGCCACCGTCCGGCGCCGTCCATCCGGGCGGCCTCGTAGAGCGTCGGGTCGATGCCCTGCAACGCCGCGTACAGGATGATCATGTAGTAGCCGGCCCACTGCCAGGTGACGACGTTGAGCAGGCCGTAGAAGATCAGGTCGCTGCCCAGGAAGTCGGGCGCGGTGGCACCGAACAGCCCGAAGATGTCGGTGAGCGGGCCGAAGCCCTTGCTGTAGAGGAACCCCCACATCACGGCCCCGATGACGGTGGGGATCGCGTACGGAAGAAAGATCATGAGGCGGGAGAAACGCGCGAACAGCGTCGTCACGGCGTCCAGGATGAGAGCCATCACGAGCGCCAGGACGATCTGCAACGGGATGGAGACGAGCGAGAAGCGGATGACGAACCAGGCTCCGGACAGGAAGCTCGGGTCGGTGAACGCCTTCACGTAGTTGTCGAAGAGGACGAAGCTGGTGCCGCCGATCAGCTTCTTCTGAAAAAGGCTGAGGTACAGCGCGTACACCAGGGGCGCGATGAGGAACGCCAGGAAGACGATCGCGAAGGGCCCGACGAAGAGCCACCCCATCAGGTGCTCGCGGAGGTGCACCTTGCCACGGATCTTGCGCGTCTCGCTCGGCGGACGCGGTGTGCGCTTCTCGGTCAGTACTGTCATCTGTGGTCTCCGAAGGGCGTGGACGCGGTAGGTCGTGGGTGGGCCGGCCGGCCACCGCCGGCACGACCCACCCGGAGCGGTCACTGAACGGTGAAGCCCTGCTCCTTGGCGTACTTCGCCACGTCGTCCTGGAGCTTGTCGGCCGCCTGCGAGCCGCTGATCGAGCCCTTGATGACCTCGCTGATCTGCTTCGTCATGGCGTCCAGGTAGTACTGGCCGAAGGGCGCGTAGGACATACCCTTGTAGGCCTCGGCGGCGGGCAGGTAGACCTCCTTGTTCGCCTGCTGCCCGCTGAAGAACGCCACCTTCAGGTCGACGAACGCGGGATCCTTGAGCGCCGTGAGGTTCAGCGGGAAGATGATCTGGTTGGTCCAGCCGTCGGTGAGCGACTCCTTGTCGGCGTAAAGCCCGTAGGCGGCCTTCGCCGCCAGCTCCGGCTTCTTCGCCTGCTTGGTCACCGAGAAGGCCGACCCACCCCAGTTCACCTGCACCGGGTTGGTCGGATCCCACTGCGGCAGTGGAGCGACCGCGAACTTGCCGGTGTCCTGGCCCTTACCGACGCCCGCCCCGGTGAGGTAACCCGGTGCCCACGCCGCCGAGATGTACGTCGCGTAGTTCCCGTTGATCACACCGGAGATGTACTCCGGGGTGAACTGGTCCTGCGTACCGACCAGGCCCTTCTTGGCGAGGCCACCCCAGTAGTCCAGCACGTCCTTGGACGCCTGGTCGTTGAGCTTCACGCCGATCGACTTCGGCTGGGCCGGATCGAAGGTGAAGGGCGACGCGCCCTTCTGGATCTGGAGCGACATCATCACGGCCGGGACGTTCGCGCCGAGGTCCCCGAACAACGGGCCGCCCGCGTCCTTCACCTTCTGCGCGGCCTGCTCGTACTCGGCCCACGTCTTCGGCGGGGTGATCTTGTACTTGTCGAAGATGTCCTTGCGGTAGATCATGCCCATCGGGCCGCCGTCGACCGGGACGCCGTAGACCGCGTCGCCCACCGACACGTCCTTCCAGGCGCCCTCGCCGTAGTTGGCCTTGACCGCGTCGTAGCCGTACTGCTTGATGTCGACGAGCGCGCCCTGGATCTGGAAGGTCGGGATCCGGTCCGCCTCGACCATGATCACGTCGGGAGCCCCGGTGCCCGCCGAGATGGCCGTCTGGAACTTGTCGTACTCGTCGCCGCCCTGACCGACGTTGGTCCAGCAGACCTGCACGTCGTCGTGCAGCTTGTTGAAGTTGTCGACGACGAGCTGGGTGTTGGGGTACCAGCCCCACATCGTCACGACCGGCACGTTCTGCTTGGTGATGGTGTTCGTGCAGTTGCTCGCGTCGCTGCCGCCGTCATCCGAGGAGCAGGCGACCAGGCCGCTCCCGGCCGCGAGCATGGCCACCGTGGCGAGTATGCGTCTTCTCTTCATTGAGATGGTTCCCTTCGGATGGTGGCGGTGCACGGACATCCATGCGCCGGCGGCGCCACCGGAGGCGGCGGGACCCCGCTCCCGGTGGCGTCGCCTGGGCAGGCTCCTAGCGCTTGAACAGACGGGGCGCCAGGTCGATGAGGTTCTTCTGCCACACGTCCCAGCCGTGTGGTCCGGGGGTGACCCCGTCGAACTCGTAGCGAATACCGAGGGCGTCCATCGTGGTCAGCGAGGCCATGAAGCTCGGGTACACGAAGTCGGTCTGGTCACCGACGTACAGCCGGAGCATCTTGGTGCCGCTGTTGACGGCCGCGACGTCGACGCCGGTGCCGCTGCCGAAGCCGGCCGAGAAGGCCGCGACGTAGGCGAACTGGCCCGGGTAGGCCTTCAGCACACCGAACGCCTGCCCACCGCCCATCGACAACCCCGCGAGGGCCTGCTGGGAGGGGTCGCTGGAGACGTGGTACCGGGACCGGGCCGTCGGCACGATGTTCTCCAACAGCTCCCGGTTGAAGTTCGACGAGTTGCCGTTGCCCATCACGACGACCATGGGCGTGAGGTCACCGTCGAGGAACTGGTGGTCGAGGATCTGCTTGGCCCGGCCCATCTCGACCCAGTCCGTGTAGTTCTGCCCGCCACCGTGTTGGAGGTACAGGACGGGATAGGGCTGAGCCCGCTGCGGGTCGTACCCGGGCGGGGTCCAGACCAGCGCGGTGCGGTCCTGGCCGGCCACCGTGCTGGTGTAGGTCATGCTCTCGACCTTGCCGCCCTGGCCGGCCGGCACGTCGGTCAGCAGTCGGGCCGCAGGGCCCGGGACGAGGAAGGTGCTCCACATCGGCTCCGTGGTCACCTTCGTCGGGTTCGAGACGTCCTTGAACGGCACCCGGTCGACGATCAGCCGGTAGTAGTAGAACCAGGGCTTCAGCGGCCCCACGGTCGCCCGCCACCGGTCGCCGTCCCGCGTCAGCGGCACGCGCAACCAACTGCCGCCCGGCGCGATGTTGGCCCACACCGTGACGTGCTGGGCATCCGCGAAGTCGGTGGTGGTCTCGAAGGTGACGAACCCGTCCCCGGTGACGAAGGGCGTCGGGGTGGTGCCGGCCGGCGGAGGCGTGAACTCGCCCGTGAACCGGCCGTGGCCCGGGCTCGGCCCGTGGTCCGCCACGTGCCCGAACAGGCGTGGCACGAAGTCGACGAGGTTCTCCTGCCAGGTGGTCCAGTTCCCGCCGCCGTCCGGGTTGACCCCGTCGAACTCGTACCGGACGCCGGCCCGGTCCAACGCCTTCGTCAGCCGGTAGGTGGTGTTGTACGCCGGGTCGGTCACGTTCCCCGTGTAGAGGCGCAGCAGCTTGAGGTGGTTGAGCGCCGTGGCGTCCCGGCGGTCGAGCGTCGGGGCCGATGTGCCCGAGAACCAGCCGACGGAGCCGAACTGACCGGGCGTGGCGACGGCCGCGCGGACCGCCCGGGCCGCGCCGTCGGCGACACCGGCGATCCCCTGGTGCGACGGATCGCGGAGAACCCGGTAGTTGTCGGCGACCGCCTTGCGGAGATCCTTCAACTCCCGGTCGTCCGTGCCGTCGGCGATCACCACGACCATCGGCTGCATCGCGCCCGCCGCCGAGAGGTTGTCGAGGATCTGCTTCGTGCGACCGAGGTCGAGCCAGTCGGTGGTGGCCACGCCGCCCCCCGACTCCAGGAACAGCGTGGGGTAGCCCTTCGGCTTTCTGGCCGCGTACCCGGGTGGCGTCCAGACCAGGGCCGAGCGCTGCTCGGCGCGGACCCGGTAGGTCAACGTCCCGACCGTGCCGCCGCTGCCGGCGGGCGCGTCGGCCAGCCAGCGCGCCGACTCGCCGGCGACCAGGAAGGTGCTCAGGAGCGGGTCGGACGCCACTCCCGCGTTGTTGGTCGGGTCCTTGATGGTCTTGGTGTCGTCGGCGGTCACCTGGTAGCGGTACAGCCCGGGCGTCAGCGCGCCGAGCACACCGGACCACACGTCGCCGCGGCGGGTCAGACCGAATTCCGCCCAGGTGGCGGACGGGCCGAAGTTGCCCTCGACGACCACCTGCGAGACGGTGCCGAGGTGCTCCTGGACGTACGCGGCCGGGACGGTGAACGAGGCGTACCGGTCCGGGGAGACGTCCAGCCAGGGCGCGTCCGCCGCCACTGCCGGTTGCGGCGCGATCAGGGCCGCCGCCATGGCGACGACTCCGGCGCTGAACACCGCCGAGAGCCGGCGTACGCCGAGCCGGCGTAGGCGCCCGTGATAATGTTCGGTTGTCACGCTCCACTCCTTTCCTGTGCCGGCAGCGGATGCGACCCGCTGACCAGCTCAACCCATCGGTGGATCTCGCCGTGCGGTGTCTTCACCTCCTTCAGTCCCTCGCCGGTGCTGCGGTCGAGCCACGGACCACGAGGTTGGTCGGCAGGACTATCTGGTGCGGCTCGTCCCACTCGCCGGTCACCAGTGACTTGAGCATCCGCGCGGCTTCGTACCCGAGCTGGTACATCGACTGGTCCACCGTCGTCAGACCCGGATCGGTCGACGCCGACTCGGGAATGTTGTCGAAGCCGACGACGGACAGGTCCCGTGGGACGGAGAGCCCCAGCTCCCTGGCGACCTCCAGGACCTTGAGGGCCATCCCGTCGCTCGCCGCGAAGATCGCCGACGGGCGGTCCGCCCGTTGCAACAGGGCGCGCGCCAACGGAACGGCCGACTCGGGATTGAAGTCCCCCCGGCCGATCAACGTCGGGTCGACCGCGACACCGGCGGCGGCGAGAGCCGCCCGGTAGCCCTCCTCCCGGGACCACGCCGAGGCGAGGCTGTCCCGCCCGGCGATGAACCCGACGCGTCGGTGGCCCAGGTCGAGCAGATGCGCGACCGCGGTGGTGGCGCCGGCGAGGTTGTCGGCCATGACCGAGGGCCCCGTCGAGCCCCGCACCGGGTCGATGGCCACGATCGGCGTACGGCTGCGCATCTCACCCCAGGGCGTGACGACGATGCATCCGTCGGTGAGGGTGCCCGACAGGCGGGTCAGGTGCCGCTGCTCCCAGCCCTCCGAGTAGGACCCGTAGAGGTCGCTGTTGGCGTAGATGATGAGGTCGAAGCCGGAGCGGCTGAGCGCCTTCATGACCCCCTTGAGCACCTCTGCCGTGTACGACTGGAAGCTGTGCGCCACGAGGCCGAGGACGTTGGTGCGGCTGCGCCGCAGGCTCGAGGCCACCAGGCTCGACTCGTAGCCGAGCTGTTCGATCGCGGTGCGGACCTGAGCGATCGTGCGGGCGCTGACGCCGTAGTGCCCGTTGACGACGCGCGAAACGGTGGCGGTGGAAACGCCGGCGATCCGGGCGACATCACTCATTGTTACCGGCGCATTCGCTTCGATCATGCCGCTCTCTCTGGACTGCAATCGTTATCGGTTACGTTTCCAGGATGTTGCCAACGTAACCGACCGAGATTGCGAACACAAGACCCATTCATTCCCGCGCGAGCACCGGGAAGCGGGTCCTGACGGGATTGTGCAAGGTGGACTTCCCGGGGTGCAAAGCCGCGCCAATTCGCGCACGGGATCTACCCGTTGACAACGGGACGGCACTCTCCGTCAGGCGCCATTCCGGAACGCGGTGTTCCCTCCGGGGAGCATGATCGGTAACGTTTACATCGATCGCGAACGTAATCGATGATCATGGCGATGTCCAGAGCTCGCACCGACCCACCACCCCCCGGGTCCCCGGCGCCGCGACACGGATCCCGACGTCGGAGGCCTCCTCCGAGAGGAGCCCGCCCTGAACACCCACCTCGACGCAGCGCCGCCCCCACTCCCCCACCGCGCCGCCTCGCCCGTCCGGCCTCGTCCGATCCAGCCGGGAGGGCAGTCGTGAACACCGCACGCCTGCTCCTGGACCCGCGGCGACGTGTCGCACCGGTGCCGCGCCGGATCTTCGGCTCGTTCGTGGAGCACCTGGGCCGCTGTGTCTACGGCGGAATCTACGAGCCCGACCACCCGAGCGCCGACGCGGACGGCTTCCGGGGCGACGTCCTCGCGCTCGTCCGCGAGCTGGGCGTCACGACGGTCCGCTACCCGGGCGGCAACTTCGTGTCCTCCTACCGCTGGGAGGACGGCGTCGGCCCGGTCGAGAAACGACCGGCCCGTCTCGACCTCGCCTGGCACAGCCTGGAGACCAACGCCTTCGGGCTGGACGAGTTCATGCGCTGGGTCGGCAAGGCGGACGTCGATCCCATCATGGCGGTGAACCTCGGCACCCGCGGCACCGCCGAGGCCGTCGACCTGCTGGAATACGCCAACCACCGCGCGGGGAGCCACCTCGCCGACCAGCGCCGCGACAACGGCGCCGCCGACCCCTACGGGATCCGGCTGTGGTGCCTGGGCAACGAGATGGACGGCCCCTGGCAGGTGGGCCAGCGGAGCGCGACCGAGTACGGGCGACTCGCGGCGCAGACCGCGAAGGCGATGCGACGCTTCGATCCCGACCTCGAACTGGTCGCCTGCGGCTCGTCCCATCTCGGCATGCCGACCTTCGGGAGCTGGGAGCGCGACGTGCTGACCGAGGCGTACGACGACGTCGACCTGATCTCGCTGCACGCCTACTACCAGCCGGTCGACGACGACCTGCCCAGCTTCCTCGCCTCGGCCGAGGACATGGACAGGTACATCGACGCCGTCACGGCCATCGCGGACTCGGTGGGCGCGATCCGCCGGTCCACCCGGAAGATCATGATCGCGTTCGACGAGTGGAACGTGTGGTACCAGTCGGCGGCGCCGTCCACGCCGCCCAGCGGCGAGGACTGGCCGGTCGCGCCGCCGCTGCTGGAGGACCACTACAGCGTGGCCGACGCCGTCGTCGTCGGTGGCCTGCTCATCAGCCTGCTGCGGCACAGCGACCGGGTGACCGCGGCGTGCCAGGCCCAACTGGTAAACGTCATCGCGCCGATCATGACCGAGCCGGGAGGCCCGGCCTGGCGGCAGACCATCTTCCACCCGTTCGCCCGCACGGCCCGGCACGCCCGGGGCGTCGTGCTTGACGTACTGCGGGACGGCAGCACCACGACCACCGACCGCTACGGCGTCATCGACGCGGTCGACGCGGTCTCCACCTGGGACGACAGCGCCGCGGAGATGACCGTGTTCCTCGTCAACCGGGTCGTCGACACCCCGGCCGAGGTGACCGTCGACCTCGCCGGCGCCCAGGTGGGCGAGATCGTCGAGTGCGTCACCGTGGGTGGCGTCGACCTCGATGCCAAGAACACCGCCGACGGCCCGGACCACGCCGAACCGCGCCCCAACGACACGGTCCAGGCGAGCGACCTCGGCGTCCGCCTGACTCTCGCGCCCGCGTCGTGGACCATGCTGCGGCTGCGCGTCACCGACGTGACCCCGTAGGACACCCCGGCCGCGCACCCCCGGCTTCACCCCGGGGGCGCGCGGCCGGGGATTCCCCACCACAGGGAGTACGGAGAATCGCGTCGACGGTCCGGCCAGGACCGACACAATTGCGCCCGAGGAAAACGCGGTGATCGCCGGTCGAATTGGCGCGCGGGTTCCCGGTCCGCTCATTTCCGCAAAAGAATCCACGCGTCAGCAGCGGGTGCCGCCAGAATGCACCCGAGAGACCGTCGACGCAATTATTCGACCGCTGCCGTCAACCTCCCGTCGATGCGCCGCACAATCGCGGTGTACTCGTCGCGCAACTCCTCGGGAAGCACCCAGACCGGCGCGTCCTGCCATGCCAGCGGCCGGAGAAACCGTCGGATCGACGTCGCGCCCACCGACGTGTGCACGGCGTTCGTCGACGGCCAGGGCCCACCGTGGTGCTGGGCCCAGGACACCCGGACACCGGTGGGATAGCCGTCGAAGACGATGCGACCCGCGCGGGCGGAGAGCACGTCGACCAACCCACGGACCACGTCGGCGTCGTCCTGCGGGCCACGGTGGACGGAGCCGGTCAGCGACGGTGGGACGGCGTGCAGCGCGGCGTCGAGGTCGGCGGTGTCGTCGTACCGGACCACGATCATGAGCGGCCCGAAACACTCGTCGGCGATCTCGGCGGTCAGCTTCGGCAGGTCGACCTCCAGGAGCCTCGGCGCGACGGCGAAGCCCGCGCCGGGCTGGACCCGCGGCTGCGCCGAGACCCGGGCCCCGGCCCGCTCGAACTCGGCCGCCCGGATCTCGTACGCGTCCCGGATGCGCTCGTTGAGCAGGATCGCGCCGCCCGAGCCGGCGACCCTCTCGCGCAGACCGTCGACGAGCTGGTCACCGCCCCGACCGGCGGGCACGAACGCGAGGCCCGGCTTGGTGCAGAGCTGGCCACCGGAGGCGGTGAAGGAGGCGAACAGGCCCTCGGCGATCCCCTCGGCCCGGTCGGCGGCCGCGCCAGGCAGCACGACGATCGGGTTCACGCTGCTCAGTTCGGCGTACAGGGGAATGGGATCGGGTCGCTCGTCGATGGCCGCCTGGATGGCACGGGCGGCGTTGACCGAGCCCGTGAGGGCGGCCGCACGGATCGCGGTGTGCCGCACCAGCCAGCGGCCAGCCTGCTCCCCGTACACGACCCCGATGACGCCATCGGGCCCGCCGAGGTCGCGGACGGCCGCCTCGATCGCGGCGGCGGACGCGTGCGAGGTCAGCGGATGGGACGGGTGGGCCTTCAGGACGGTGGGGCAGCCGGCGGCGAGCGCGGCGGCCGTGTCACCGCCCGCGACCGAGAAGGCGAACGGGAAGTTGCTGGCACCGAAGACGGCGACCGGCCCGAGGGGTACGAGCATCCGCCGCACGTCCGGGCCGGGCCCGAGCGGCGTGTCGGCGGCGTGGTCGATGGCGGCCTCGACGTACGCCCCGTCGCGGAGCACGTCGCCGAACATCTGGAATTGAACCGCGGCCCGGGTGAGTTCCGAGTCCAGCCGCGCGTGGGCCAGCCCGGTCTCCGCCTCGGCGGCCGCGACCAGGTCGGCCCGGCGGGCCTGGAGGGAGGCGGCGATCGCGTCCAGCAGTTCCGCCCGGCCGCGCCTCCCCAGGTCGGCCAACCAGCGCGCCGCCCGGGACGCCTGGCCGGCGATCACGTCCACCCTCGACTCGTCGGTCTCGGTGAGATCCGTCGCGCGGCGCTGGCCGTCGCGCGGATCGACCGTGCTGACCATGTTCACAGCAGTCCTCTCCTTGCCAGGTTGCCCATGAGGTCACGGATGCCGAAGTTCCAGGGCTCGCACTCCTGGGCGTGCCGCACCCGGTTGACCAGGGTGCCGAGTGCCGGGCAGCTGATCCGTACCACGTCGTCGACCTTGTGGGTGAAGCCCTCACCGGGGCTGCCCCGGTCCTGGATGGGCGCGAACATGGTGCCGAGCATCAGGGCGGCACCGTCGGGGTAGTGGTGGTGCGGGCCGATGAGCTGCCGCACCAGGTCCTCCGGGTCGCGCGACATGTGCGTCATCTCCGACACCGCCTCCAGCCCGAAGCCATCCACGCCGCGGACTTCCAGGCGGACCGCGAGTTCGCGCACCCGTTCCATGCCGAACCGGTCGTCGAAGAGCCGGATCAGGGGGCCGAGGGCGCAGGAGGCGTTGTTGTCCTTCGCCAGGGGAAGCAACAGCGCGGACCGGCCCTCGATGTCGCGCAGGTTCACGTCGTTGCCCAGGGTCGCGCCGACGATCCGGCCGCTGGACTGGACGATGAGCGTGATCTCGGGTTCCGGGTTGTTCCAGGTGGACGCGGCGAGCACGCCGACGTCGACGGCGGTGCCGACGGCGGAGAGGATCTGCCCCTTGGTGAAGATCTCGGCGTCCGGACCGATCCCCACCTCCAGGTACTGGCTCCACATGCCCTCGGCGACCAGCAGGTCCTTGAGCCGGTCCGCCTCGGCCGAGCCGGGTTCCAGGTGGTGCAGGTCGACGCCGATGTCGGCGAACATCCGTTGCCGGATGTCCGCCGCGAGCGCCAGGTCGCCGCGGGCCCGCTCCTCGATGACCCGTTCGATCATCGAGATGGGGAAGGTCACCCCGGCGGCCTTGAGCGCGTGGAGGTCGACCGGGGCCAGCAGCCAGGGCCGGTCGCGGTCGCGGGTCGTGACCGCCGTGTTGGCCAGGATCTCCCCGAAGTCCCCCACCCGCGCGCCGTCGAGCCCGACCACGGTCGCGGCGGGGTCGGGCAGCTCGCAGATGTCCCGGACGGTCGCGAACCGGTGGCTCAGGTCGATGACCTCACCGTCGCGGACGACCACGGGTGTGGGGCCGCCGACGGACGGATCCCAGATCCGGCCGATCAGGACGCTGCCCGCGTCGTCGGGCAACGCCTCGGCGGCGGTGCCGACCCAGTCCTCGCGTCGGGGTTCGCCGGTCATCCCGGAACGCGAGGGCACGTCGGTCGCCGTCAATTCGTCGCCCCGGCGAGGCCGATCCGAGCGCACCGCTTACCCATCGTCGCTCCACCGTTACAAGTCGGAGTCAAGCTCATAAATTGCAACGATCGTAGCGACATGTGCAACGTTGTCAAGTGGCGATTGCGCATCGCGTCATCTACATTGCACATGATGCAACGCGGCGATGCCGCGCCGTGCGAGGGGAGACAGAGCCGTGGCGCAATCGATCCGCCGCGCGATCGACCTCATCCGTCGATCGGCCGAACGTCCACTGTCCCTGACGGAGGCCGCGGACGTGCTCGGCGTGCACAAGTCGACCGCCCTACGGATACTGCACACCCTGGAGTCCGCGCGCTTCGTCCGCCGTACCGGCGCGGGCGCCTACGTGCTCGGCAGCGGGCTGATCGAGCTGGCGGACCTCGCGCTCGGCTCGATGGACCTGCGCCAGCCGGCCGCCGCGCACCTGCGTGCGCTGCAACGCGAGACCGGCCACACCGTGCACCTCGCGCAGCTGACCGGTGACGAGATCATCTATATCGACAAGGTGGACAGCCCGGCGTTCGACGCCGTCAAGCTCCCGTCCCGGGTCGGGCGCGCGGTGTCGATCTACGCGAGCGCCGTGGGCAAGACGATCCTGGCGTACCTGCCCCTCGATGATCGCGAGCGGCTGCTGTCGCACGTCGTCTTCGAGAGGTTCACCGACACCACCTTCGCCGACCGCGGCGCGCTCGACGCCGAACTCGCCGACATCCAGGAACGCGGCTGGGCCGTGGACAACGGTGAGCACGACACCTACGTGATGTGCGTGGCCGCACCGATCAGGGATTCCCGAGGGCAGGTCATCGCCGCCGCCTCGATCACGGCGATCGAGGTCATCGCGAGCCTCGACGAGCTGAAGGGCAATCTGCCGCTGCTCCTGGAGACCGCCAACCAGATCTCGTACGAGATCGGCTACCCACGGCCCTCCGCGACCTGACCGCGCCCCCGCCGTCCGGTGTCGCCCCTGCGGAGGCGGCGGCCCACCTCAGGGTAGGTCGCCGAGGGTGGACCGGACCTCCGCGGCGAAGAGGCCCGCCGGGTCGAACGGCATGCCGGTGAAGTGTCCGGCGACCTCCAGGCTGATCACCCCGTGCACGCGGGTCCAGAAGGTCAGCGATCGGTGCATCGACTGATCGTCGCCCCCGTGCGAGAAGGCATCTCGGACGGGGGCGAAGATGCGGCGGGCGAGTTCGGTGGCCTCGGCCGGAGCGGCGTAGCCCGGCACCGGCGTCCCGTACAGCAGCAGGTAGCGGTGCGGATCGCGCCGGGCCCAGTCACGGATCACCGTCGCGATCGCGGTCAGCCGGTCGCGTGGGGCCCCGCCGGTGCCGGCGGCGACCTCGACCACCTGTGCCAGGTCGCGGTAGGCGGCAAGGATCAGCTCGGTGAGCAGGTCGTCGCGACTGGCGAAGTACCGGTAGAGAGCCGGTGCGGTGATCCCCATCTGCTTGGCGATGGCCTTGAGCGACAGCCCTGCCGCGCCAGCCTCGGCGAGCTGCTTCCACGCGTGTGCGCGTACCTCGTCCTGGACCTGCCGCCGATAGCGCTCGCGCGGCCCGACGAGCGACTCCGCCGACTGCCCACCGGCCGTACGGGCCTGGTCCGCCATGCCATACCTCCCCTTCGCGTTGACATCAGATTACTTCAGTTATATGGTGTAACGGAAGCGAACGAGTGTTACCCACCTGAGGAGTCATCGTGAAGCATCTCCGCGCAGCCACCATCGCCACCCTTCTGATCGGCGGTTCCGCGCTCGCCAGCGCCGTACCCGCTTCGGCTGGCGGCAAGGCCTTCGCCCACCAGCAGCCCGACCAGCACGGCAGCGCCGGTCAGGCGCAGCAGGTAACCCGCGCCTGGGTTCAGCTCTGGAACGGCGACTACACGCTGGCCGAGCGCATCATCTCCCCGGACGTCCGGGTCCGGGCCGCGCTGCTCGACGGCGGCGACGGCAGCGCCGTCAAGGGTCCGCGCGGCATGGCCGACCTGGTCGGCCAGATCCGGTCCGCCTTCCCCGACCTGCACTTCACCGTCGAGGTCGGCCCGATCATCGACGGTGACCACGTGGTCGTGCGATGGGTCGCCAACGGCACGTACGGCGGAGGCTTCCCGGGCGCGACCGCCGCGCCCGGCACCCCGGTCCGCTTCACCGGCACGGACACGCTGCGCATCAGGCGTGGCCTCATCACCGACTACTGGCTCAACGCCGACACTCTGCTGCTCGTCACGCAACTCAAGGTCACGGCGTCCACCGAGCAGTAGGCCACCGGTGCTCATGCGTTCGGCGGAACGGGCACGGTGCGCGCTGCGATCAACCGCAGCGCGCACCGTGGCGTCAGGGCAGGCGGCGGAGGTGGTCCAACTCGGCGAGGTACATCGCCTGCATCCGGTCGTAGTGCCGGACCAGCAGCGTGACCTCCTCGACGCTGTAGCCCTCGACGAGCCGTTCGGCCCCCTCGGCGAACCGCTCGTACGGCCGCGTCAGCTCGGCCATCCGCTCCGGGCGCAGGGTGACGATCACCCGCCGTCGATCCGCCGGGTCACGCTCGGCCGTCACGTAACCCGCCTGCTGGAGCCGGCGCAGCATGCTGGTCACCGCCCCGGTGGTGAGGTTGGTCCGCTCGGCGACCTGCCCCGCGGTAGCCGACCCGACGTCCGCCAGGTGGTCCAGACACTCCAGGTCACTCACGGTCAGGCCCAGCCGATCCGCGATGGCGTATCGGAACACCATGGAGAGTCGGGACATCTCCCGCCCGGCGCGCATGAGGTCGGCGATCGCGGACGCACGGGCCGGCACCTGGGACATGCCCGCAATCATGCCTCCGGCACGGTCACCCGGTGCAGCCGAGGTAACAGGCGGGTCAACACCCAGTGTGGTGCGGTCGCGCCCCCGGTGAGACGGCGCATCAGCCGGCCGGCGCTGTCGACGGCGCGGAAGGCGTAGGGCACCATCTCGTCCTGATAGGCGGCGATCGCCTCCTCCACCGCCCGACCGGTCGCCCGGGCCTCGAGCAGCCTGCGGCCGAGCAGGGCCGCGTCGCGGAGCGCGGTGTTGCCGCCGTGGGCGCCGAACGGCGGCATGACGTGTACGGCGTCGCCCATCATCGTCGCCCGGGGCACCGCCCACCGCTGCGGGCGTCGGCCGGTGGCGAAGAGGTTGAGCACAGTGGCATCCAACTCGGCCGTGGCGACCAGCCGTCGGATGAGCGGGTGGAAGCCCGTGCTCATTCCGGCGGCCAGTCGCCAGAGCGCCAGCAGGTCGCCGCGGACGCCGACGGGCACCTCCTCCCGGGGTAGCAGCAGTCCCCACATCACGTAGTCGTCGCCGGTGGGCGCGTAGCTGCCCGGGGCCAGCCGCGCGAACGCCTCCCGTGGCCGCTCGCCGAACCGCATGGAGGTGAAGAAGAAGGCGAGGCCGGGTCGATCGGCGATGGCCAGGACGCCGCTGTCGCGCAGCGCGTCCGGGATCATGCTCTCCCCGTTGCGGCGCAGGGGTGACCGGCCGTAGATGCCCGCCATCGGCGCGCTCGCCGGGGCCGCGTCGGGCATGAGCTGCGCCCGCAGCGCCGAGCCCACGCCGTCCGCGCCCACGACGACCGTCGCCGCGACGGCCCCGCCGTCGGAGAACCGCAGGCGCAGCCCAGCCGGGCCGCCGCTGTCCACCGCGACGGCCTCCTTGCCGTAGTGGATCCGCCCGTCGAGCCCGGTCTGCAGGATCGAGCGCAGCGTCAACCGATCGACCTGGCGGGTCGCGTACGGCTCGTCCTTGAAGGCGATGGCGAACGCGTCCCGGAGTCGGCTGTCGGTGAAGCGGAGGTGTCCGCCGGGCTCGTCGCCGGTGGCCAGCGCCAGGTTGTACAGCGGACGGGGCAGGCTCTCGCGCAACGCCGCCAACCCATACCGGTCGAGGATGATCCGGTAGCCCTGTCGCCGGACGAAGGGGCCGGGGTCCCGCTCGTAGACGTGCGCGTCGATGCCCGCTCGCGTCAGGTACTGGGCGAGGCAGAGACCGGAGAGGCCGCCGCCGGCGATAGCTACCGAGAAGTCCGTCGATATGCCCATGCGGTTATCTTAATGACTAAGATGATTTCCGCAAGGTCGCCCGGGACCACCGGCGGTGACGGTCTTGTGTCCACGCACCGAAAAGCGAGATCATCACGCATGCTCGACCCCGCAAACGAGGACGACGGGACCGCACCAACCGTCTCCACCCCGCGCTTCGTGGGTCGTGACCGGGAGCTGGCGGCACTCCGGGGCGCCCTGGCCCGGCCACCGGCGATCGTGCTGGTGGAGGGCGAGGCGGGCATCGGCAAGAGCCGGCTGCTACGCGAGTGGCACTCCGCCCCGGCCCGGCGCACCGCGCTGGTGTCGGTGTGCCCACCGCTGCGCGAGTCGCTCACGTTGGGGCCGATCGTCGACGCGTTCCGGGGGATCGACAGTCCGGTGTCGCAACTGCGGCTCACCGCGCTCGCGGGCGCGCTCCGGCCCCTGTTCCCCGAATGGTCCGCGAGCCTGCCGCCCGCGCTGCCGCCCCTGGAGGACGCGAAGGCGGCCCGGCATCGACTGTTCCGTGCCCTGGACGAGCTGCTGCGGGCGCTGCGGGTCGACGTCCTCGTCCTCGAGGACGCGCACTGGGCCGACGAGGTGACGCTGGAGTTCCTGCTCTTCGTCATCTCCCGACAGCACTCGGACGGTCCGAGCCTCGTCATCTCCTACCGGCCCGAGGAGGTCGGCGACGGATCGCTGCTGCTGCGGCTGACGTCCCGCCTGCCCGCTGGCGTGACGCAGCTGAGGATCGCCCTCGCGCCCATGCGACCCGACGACACGGCGGCGCTGGTGTCCTCCATGCTGGACGGCAATCCGATCTCGCAGGAGTTCGCGACGTTCATGCACGAACGGACCGGCGGCGTCCCGCTGGCGCTGGAAGAGTCGGTACGTCTCATGTGCGATCGGGCCGATCTCGTCTTCCGTGACGGCCAGTGGGTCCGGCTGAAGTTGCGCGAGCTACAGGTGCCACCGACGGTGCGCGACTCCACCCGGGAGCGGGTGAGCCGCCTGTCGCCCACGGCGCAGCAGGCGTTGCGCGCCGCGGCGACGTTGGCGGAACGTTCCTCCGCCGCGACGATCGCGATGACCGCGGGCCTGTCGCCGATCGAGTGCCGGGCCGCCATCGCGGAGGCGGCCAGCGCCGGTGTCCTGGACGGAGACGACCGCGGCAGATGGCGCTTCCGGCACGTGCTGGCCGCCACCGCGGTCTACGAGTCGATCCCGCTGACCGACCGCAGACACGTCCACCTGCTGGCCGGGCGCGCCCTGGAGCACCTCCACCCGCCGCCCGTGGCGCGCCTCGCCCACCACTTCCGAGAGGCCGGCGAGACCTCCTCCTGGGCGCGGTACGCCGAACAGGGCGCCGAGTTGGCGATCGCCTCCGGCGACCACACCAAGGCGGTCGACATGCTTGTCGACCTGCTGTCGTGGGCCGTGCTGCCGCCGGTGGACCGGGCGCGGGTCGCCCGCATCGCCGGAGTCGCCGCCCTGGGCCGCCGGGAAGAGGTCGACCAGGTCCACCACCGGGTGATCCGTACCCTGCGCTCGGTGCTGGAGACCCCCGGCCTCTCCGCACGGCAACAGGCCGAGATCCGTAACCCCCTGGGTCGCCTTCTCATCACCGGGGGTGAGGCGCAGGCGGCCCTTCGCGAGCTGGAGCAGGCGGTCGCCAACCTCGACCACGACCCGGTCGAGGCGGCCCGGGCGATGACCTATCTCGGCTGGGCCTACGCGGGACCGTGGCCGGCGTCCACCCACCGGCGATGGCTCGATCGCGCCGCCGACCTCACCGCCCAGATCGACTCCCCCGCCGAGAGGCTGAACCTGGCCGGGAACCGCGCCGCGGCGTTGCTCATGCTGGGCGAGGAGGAGGCCTGGGAGGTCGTCGCCGACCTGCCCCTCGGTGGCACGACCTCGGCAGAGCGTCTCGACGTGGCCCGCATCCACACGAATGTCGGCACCGGCGCGCTGATCTGGGGTCGGTACGCCGACGCCGAGGAACACCTCGACGTGGCCATGAGCCTCGCCGAGGTCGAGCAGGCGTCCCGGTTGCAGCACAACGTCCGACTCGAACAGGCCAACCTGGCGTGGCTCACCGGTCGGTGGGACGGCCTCACGGAGGCGAGCGCGGCACTCGCCGACGCCGACCGGGACCGGCCGGCACACTACCTGGGCAGCATTCGCCTCGCCGCCCGCCTGGCGGCCGCAGCCGGACGGCGGCGGGTCGCGGAGGAGCAGTTCCGGCTCGTCCTCGAGGAGTCGGCCCGTCTCGGCGCGGCCGACGACACGATGGAGGCCGCCGCGGCGTTGGCCAGGCTGTGGCTGACGGACGGCAACAGCGGCCGGGCCCTGCGGATCACGAACGAGCCGATGGAGACCGTCCGGCGAAAGGGCGTCTGGGTCTGGGCGACGGACCTCGTCCCCGCCCGGATCGAGGCGCACCTCGCCGCCGGTGACCTGACGGCCGCGACACGCCTGGCCGACCAGTTCGCCAGAGGACTGCGGGGCCGTACGGCGCCCGCGCCGCGCGCCGCGCTCGCCGTGTGTCGTGCCCTGCTGCTCGCCGCGACCGGGGACCACGCCCGCGCGGCGACGGCGTACGACCGCGCGGCGCGTGCCTGGAGCGCGTTGCCACGCCCCTACGACGCGATGCGCGCCCGCGAGCGCCAAGCCGAGGCGATCATCGCGCAGGGCCGGACCGAGCAGGGCGGCGAGCTGCTGGCGGCACAGTACGAGCGGCTGTTCCGGCTCGGCGCCCGCGGCGACGCGGACCGTGTCGCGCAGCGGCTTCGCGAACACGGCGCCGAGGTCCCGCGACTGTGGCGCGGCGGCCGACGCGGGTACGGGGACCAGCTCTCCCCCCGCGAGCTCGACGTGGTCCAACTGGTCGTCGCCGGCAAGACGAACCGGGAGATCAGCCGGATCCTGGCCAAGTCGCCGGCCACGGTGGACCAGCAGCTACGCGCGGCGATGCGCAAGCTGAAGGTGAGCAGCCGGACCGCGCTCGCGGTCAAGGCGGTGGAGGCCGGTGTGTTCGCCGAGGACGAATCCCTCGACAACGCATCGTGAATTTTGACGTATCCGCCGGATAGCTAAGGCCACCCGGCTCACCGAGCATGAGTCCATGATCCATAGCCCATGGGCGATGAATGCCTGAGCGTCCCGTCGTGCCTGACGACTCCGCCCTCGAACACCAGCCGCCACCCGAGCGGCCCGGCGAATCGCGCGTCACCCCGCGCGACGCCTCCGACGTACGCGACGCCGACGGTGCCGTCGACCACGAGAGCCACGACCCCTACCAACCCCTGTAGGTGGAGGACCCCGATGAGATTCAAAGCCCTCGCGGCAACGCTTGCCGCAGCGGTCGGCCTGAGCATGCTCCAGCCGATACCGGCGTCCGCCGCCGAGCCGGATCCCGGCACGGCGGCCAGGAAGATCGCGCCAACCCTGAAGGACCGCTTCCGCACGCAGCCGGCATCGGACTTCTGGATCACGTTCGACACGAAGCCCGACCTCGGGCCGGCGAAGAAGATCGCCGACTGGACGGCCCGTGGCCAGTTCGTCTACGACGCGCTGACCGCGGCGTCGAAGAACTCCCTGGCCTCCGTCTCCACCGAACTCGACCGGGCCGGGGTCAAGTACACCCCCTACCCGATCGCCAACGCCGTGCTCGTCAAGGGCGGCACCGAGAAGCTCGCCCTCGACGTGGCGGCGCGGGCGCAGGTCGCCGAGATCCACGCCACGCCGCAGGTCGCCCTGGTACAGCCGGTGGAGAAGAAGCTCCCCGCTGACCAGGCGGCCCGACCCGCTGCCCCGAAGGCCGGCGCGGACGACGTCGTCACGTGGGGTCTCGAGGCCATCCACGCCCCGCAGGCGTGGGCCATGGGCGCCACCGGCGCGGGTATCACCGTCTCCAACCTCGACTCGGGCGTCCAGTTCGACCACCCCGCCCTGTCGCGTCAGTACCGCGGCGCGAAGCCGGACGGCACCGTCGACCACAACTACAACTGGATGGCCACCCGGGGGTCGTGCTCGGCCGCGCCGTGCGACGACAACGGACACGGCACGCACACCATGGGCACCATGGTCGGCGTCGACGGCACCGACCACGTCGGCGTCGCCCCGGACGCGCAGTGGATCGCGACGAACGGCTGCTGCGAGAGCACCGGTGTCGAGTCGCTGTTGCGCTCCGGCTGGTGGCTGCTCGCCCCGACCGACCTCCAGGGCAACAACCCCGACCCGTCCAAGCGCCCACACGTCGTCAACAACTCGTGGGGCCAGACCGTCGAACACGACTTCGACGACTTCTTCCAGGCCGTCGACGAGGCCTGGACCGCCGCGGGCATCTTCAGCACCTGGTCGTCGGGAAACACCTCGCCGTACGCGGCCTGTGACACGGTCTCCTCGCCGGGCTCCGCGGCGAGCGCCTACTCCGTCGGCGCCTACTCGGAGGACGGCACGATCGCGTCGTTCTCCCGCAAGGGCGAGGGTGAGGGCGATCGGATCAAGCCCGAGATCTCCGCGCCGGGCGTCAACGTCCGCTCGTCCTACCCGAACGACAACTACGTCGAGATGGCCGGTACGTCGATGGCGGCACCGCACGTCGCCGGCGCGGTCGCGGCGCTCTGGAGCTACGACCCGACCCTGATCGGACAGGTCGACGAGACCCGTCGCCTGCTCGCCGAGTCGGCCACCGACGTCGACGACACCGAGTGCGGCGGCACCGCCGAGCTCAACAACAAGTACGGCGAGGGCCGGCTCGACCTCGTGCGCCTGCTCGAGCTCGCGCCCCGCAAGGGCGGCACCCTCACCGGTGTCGTGACCGCCAACGGCGCCCCGGTCCCCGCCGCGGAGGTGACGATCAGCGGTCCGTTCAGCCGGTCGATCGGCACCGACAAGGACGGCCGCTTCACGACGAACCTGCCGGTCGGCGACTACCAGCTCACCACCAAGGTGTTCGGCTACCTGACCGCGACCGCCAAGGCCACGATCACCCTCGGCCAGGACACCCCCGTCACGCTGCCACTCACGGCCGCCGCGAGGCCCGACATCAGCGGCCGGGTCGTCGACGACAAGAAGCGGCCCGTGCCGAACGCGGACGTCGCGGTCCAGGACACGCCGCTGAAGCCGGTACGCACGGACGCCAACGGCGCGTTCGCGATCGCCGCTGTCCCCGAGGGCGCGTACAAGCTGACCGTCACGCCCAACTCCTGCTTCTCACCGAAGACGCTCCCGCTGACCGTGGGAGCACAGAACGAGTCGCCGGAGATCCCGGTCGGGCTCGTCGTCGACAAGGGCGGCTACAGCTGCGCCGTCACCGAGGGCGAGTACCTGCGCGGCACCGAGCAGGTCACGTTCGGCAGCGGTGTGTGGGCGACGGTGAAGCTGCCGTTCCCGATCGCGCTCTACAACGGCAGCCACGACATCCTCGGCGTCGGCCTGCGTGGCGTGATCGCCCCGGACGGCAGCACCGGTCCCGGCTACGGCGGCGCGGGCGCCTTCCCGTTCTACATGGAGAGCCCCGCCGAGTTCGCCCCCGGCGGCGGTGTCTTCACGGCCGCCACCAAGGTCAACGGTGAGGACGCGTTCGTCGTCGAGTACCGCAACACCAGAATCTGGGCCTACCCGACCCGGTCGGAGTACACCGAACCGGTCAACTTCTCGGCCACCTTCACCCGCTCGGGCACGATGATCTTCGGGTACGGCGACGGGGTCGGAACCGACGACCCGGTGACCGCCGGCGCGAACGCCGTCACCGGCATCCAGGGCTGGGCCGGCGTCGACGGCATCCGGTTCTCCGATCACGCCCCGGTGCTGCGCGACGGGATGGTCGTCACCTACGACATGCCGGACTTCGGGTACCTCGACGCGACCGTCGTGGACAAGAACGACGGGTTGCCGGTGGCCGGCGCCAAGGTCTCCTTCAGCACCAGGGACGGGCTCGTCGAGGCCGTCACGACCAACGGGACCGGCCTCGTGCACCGCCAGCTTCCGACGGGCGACTACACCATGACGGTCGAGGCGCCGAACTACACGACCGGGTCGTACCCGTTCTCGCTCGACAAGCTCTACGCGCAGGCGAAGATCGACGCGCGTCTGACCACGGGTGTCGCCGGCCTGAAGGCCGACGGCCTCGAGACGCTGCTGGGCACCGACCAGAACGGCGTGGGTTCGCTGACGCTGACCAACACCGGCTCCGCCCCACTCACGTACGACCTGGGCGAAGCCGCGCGGCACCCCGAGCTCGACGCCACCGGCGCGACCGCGCGTACCGGCACGGGTGCGGCCAGCACGATCGACCTGGCCGGCTGGAAGGCCAGCACGAGCGGCATGACGCCGTCCAGCAGCGACAGCAAGGCCGCCATGTCGAGCACCGCGGAGGCCCAGGCGGCAGCGAAGGTCGGCGCGACCTCCGGCGGAGACGTCATCACCCGGATCAAGATCCCCGGCAAGGTCGGGGAGAAGGTGCCCACCGGCGTCGGCTACGACGGCGACGTCTGGGTCCACGACTACGAGGCGCGCACCAACACCGCCTACACGGTGACCGGCAAGAAGACCGGCAAGGTCTTCGACGCGGCGTGGAACCCCGCTTACCGGGCGTTCGACATGGCGCTGGACACCAAGACCGGTGACATGTGCCAGATGGAGGACAGCCCGGCCAGCTTCATCCACTGCTTCAACCGGGACACCGGCAAGGAGACGAGGCAGATCAAGGGCGACTTCGTCACGTCGCAGCTGACCGGTCTCGCCTACAACCCGGCCAAGGACGTCTTCTACGTCGGTGGCCGGCGGAACGGCAAGATCGGAACCGTGGCCGGTACGTCGCACGACAACCCGGGCGCGCTCCTGTCCTTCTGCACCCCGCCGCTGCCCGAGATCATCGGCCTGGCCTACAACCAGGCGTCGGACACCATCTGGTACACCGACCTCACCTCGAACCGGCCCACCCGCCTGCTGCAGGTCGACCCCGACGACTGCTCGCTGGTGAACGCGTGGTGGTTCCCGGGCCAGAAGGCGAACCAGGGTGGCGGCCTCGAGACCGACTCGTCCGGAGCGCTGTGGGCGGTCGATCAGATCGCCGACGACGTCGTCCTCGTCGACGTTGAGGACGATCTGCTCACCGACCTGCCGTGGCTGTCGCTCTCCTCGACCGGCGGCACCCTCGCCCCCGGCCAGTCGACGACCGTCCAGGTCTCGATCTCCTCGAAGGGCGCCAAGCCCGGCGTCCAGGGCGCGAACATCGTGGTCCGGTCCGACTCCGGACGCCAGTCCAAGACGTACGTGCCGGTGACGCTCACGACCACGAAGTACCAGGTCGGCGTCAACGCCGGCGGCGCGAAGCTCACCGACGGCACCGGCTACACCTGGTCCGCCGACCAGCCGGCGAGCAAGAAGTCGTGGGGCTACGAGGGCAAGACGAAGGTCACCTCCACGAAGACCGGGATCGCCGGTACGACGGACGACCTGCTGTTCCAGTCGCAGCGCAGCACGCCGGAGAAGCAGTTGTTCTACCGCTTCCCGGACGCGCCCAAGGGCACCTACGCGATCGACTTCGGGTTCGCCGAGATCGAGAAGGCGCCGAAGGGCAAGCGGGTGTTCGACGTCCTCGTGGACGGGACGCTGCGGGACTACGCGTACGACCCGGCCGCAGCCGTGGGGCCGAACGCCGCCGACTGGCGTAGGGCGGTCGTGCAGCACGAGGGCGGTCCACTGACCGTGGAGCTGCGGGGCTCGAAGGGCCTCAAGGCCCCGAGCATCGCCGCGCTGCGGGTGACGCTCGACCCGCGGGCGGACGCGGTGGAGCCGGATCCGGAGCCCGAGCAGCCGGACCCGGGGCCGGTGCCGGTGGCCCCCGCCGGTCGCTCGTACTCGATGAAGGTGACCGAGGGGCTCTACCGTCAGGGCACCCAGGAGTCCGGGTGGCTGGGCGACGAGCTGTGCGGGCCGCTGTTCTTCGACGCCAACTACCTCCAGCCGTTCTACGACACGGCCTGGGACGGCGTGTGCGTCACGACGAACGGCTCGCTCTCCTTCGACCGCGCCGCCGTGTGGTCCACCAACACGGAGCTGCCGTCGTCGGACAACCCGGTCGACGCGATCTACCCGTTCTGGGATGACCTCGTCGTCGACGACGAGGCGGGCATCTACCTCGGCACGACCGAGGTGGACGGGGTGCCGGCGCAGGTCATCGAGTGGCGCAACGTCACCTTCTACAGCGACCAGACGGCCCGGGTGAGCTTCTCGGTCACCCTGATCGCCGACGGTCGGATCCAGATCGGCTACGGCGACGGCGTCGGCGGCGACAACCCCCTCACCAAGGGTTCGTCGGCGACGGTCGGCGTGGAGAGCCTGAACCGCAACCCCGCGAGCCAGTACTCCTTCGACCAGCCCGTCCTGAAGGCCGGCCTGGGTCTGGAGTACACCCTCCCGTCGGCGGGCACGATCGAGGGCACGGTCACCGACAAGAACGACGGCAAGCCGATCGAGGGCGCGGCCGTCACCCTCAAGGGGCCGAACGGGGAGCGGGTCATCACGACCGATGTCAAGGGCCGGTGGAAGGCCCAGGCGCTGATCGGCGGGACCACCGTGCAGGTCGACGCGCCGAACTACGTCACCGCCAGCCACCCGGTGACCATCGCCCGCAAGGATCAGGCCGAGGTGGTTGACACCGCGCTGGCCACGGGCGTCGCCACCGTGACCGGAGAGGACATCGACTGGCTGCTCGACAAGGGTCAGAAGGCGACGGCCGCCGTGACCGTCACCAACACCGGTTCCGCACCGCTTCAGGTGCGGGTCAGCGAGCAGAAGCGCACCGACGACGGTGGGCACGAGGCCGCCGACCTGCCGTGGCTGGCCCTCACGGGCCCGGCCGCGACCGGACCGGTCACGCTCGCGGTCGGCACGTCGACCACGGTCACGGTGACGGCCGACAACGCCGGCATCAAGCCCGGCGTACTCGTCGGGGACGTGCTCGTGGCGTCCACCACCGGTAAGGGTGAGAGCCAGCTCAAGCCGGTCCGCCTGGCGACGTCGGCCTACTGGAAGGGCGTCGACGCGGGCGGGTCCGGGTACGTCGACGCCTCGGGCTTCTTCTGGGCGCCCGACCAGGCGCTCGGCTCGCGGCAGTGGGGCTACGTGAGCGGTAAGGCGCTCACCACCAAGGCCGACATCGCCGGTACGACGGACGACGCGCTGTTCCGCACCCAGCGGACCGGCGACACGTTCAGCTACGTGTTCAAGAACGCCCCGGCCGGCACGTACCGGATCGGCCTCGACTTCGCCGAGCTCGAAAAGGTCAAGGCCGGCAAGCGCGCCTTCGACGTGCTCGCCGACGGCAAGGTCGTGCTGTACGACCATGACGTGCAGGCGAAGGTGGGCGCGTTGACCGTCGACACGAACACGGTCACGGTCGAGCACACCGGTGGCGATCTGACGATCCAGTTCACCCGGGAGAAGGGCGAGGGCGATCCGATCCTCAACGCCCTGAAGGTGCAGGAGGACCCGCGCCTGAAGAGATAGCCGCTCACTGGTCAGAGCCTCCCCGGCGACGTCGCCGGGGAGGCTCTGGCGTTTCCCGCACGCGCTGCGCCGATCCCTACGCCCTTGACGGGAAGCCGACCTTCTGCTGAAGTTTTATCTATGCAGATAACACCGGAGGTCGATCGAAAGACGCAGATTCTGGAGGCGTTCGT
The DNA here is from genome assembly GCF_050942905.1 of Micromonospora sp. CA-246542. Classification (NCBI taxonomy): domain Bacteria; kingdom Bacillati; phylum Actinomycetota; class Actinomycetes; order Micromonosporales; family Micromonosporaceae; genus Micromonospora; species Micromonospora sp. CA-246542. The sequence continues at coordinate 4,496,691 of NZ_CP192040.1, forward strand.
CGAGTTGCTGGCCGAACACGGCTACGCCGGGGCGACGTTCGCGCGGATCGTCGAGGCGGCGCGACTCAGCAGCACGCGGCTAATCACGTACCACTACGACACCAAGCAGGAGTTGGTCGCCGCGGCGTTGCGCCACATCGTCGACCGGGCGCAACAGGTCATGGTCCCGGCGATCGAGGCTGAGTCGACGGCACGCGGCAAGCTCGCCGCGTACCTACGCTCGAACTTCCGCTTCCTGGGCGAACGACCGGCGTACGCCCGCGCGGCCGTCGAGATCGTCCGCAACCTGCCCCGGGACACGGCGGATGCGGATGTTCGCGAGGACGTACCGGTGATGCTGCTGGCGCACCTGTTCGTCGCCGGCCAGGAGTCCGGGGAACTGCGCACGTTCGACCCGGTGGTGATGGCGGTGACGGTCCGTGCCGCCGTCGACGCCGCCGTCGAGCGGTTCGCCAGCGGTGGAGGGTTGGACCTGGCCGCCTACGCGGAGGAGTTGTGCGCGCTCTTCGACCGAGCGATCGCCGCCGAGCCGGCCACGAGGGATCGTGGGGAGGTGCTTCGGTGAGGCCGGTCAGGAACGACACCCAGCCGACGCCGACTGCCGCCGGGCGTCCGGGACAGGACGCGCGCCGCGCTCTGGTCGGACGAATCCTCGTCGACGTGGTCCTGCCCCTGCTGGTCTACTACGCGCTTCGCGCCCTGGGCGCCGACGTGCTGGCCGCCACCCTCGCCGCCGGGGCGGTCCCCGCGGCCAACGCCGCCCTGGTCGCCGCCCGCAGCCGGCGGATCGACGTCGCGGGCCTCGTCGTCGTCAGCCTCTTCCTGGCGGGCGGCGCGCTGAGCGTGGTCACCGGGGACGCGCGGTTGCTGTACGTCAAGGACGGCTGGCTCACCGGTCTGCTCGGCGCGTGGGTGCTGCTGTCGCTGGCCATGAAGCGTCCGTTCATGCTCCACCTCGGCACGGCCATCGCCACGGCGAAGGTCGGTGATGCTGGCGCTGCGGCGTGGCAGCGGCGCTGGACCGACGATCCCGTCTTCCGGCGCCGACTGCGCCTGGTGAGTGTGGTGGTCGGCGTCGTGCTGATGCTGGACGCCGTGGTCCGCGTCGCCATCGCGTCAGTGATCGACCTGGACGCGGTCGCGACGGTCACCAACGTGCAGTACGTCGTCATGCTCGCCGGCCTGCTGTCCTGGTTCTTCTGGTACACCGCCCGGCACGGGCTGCGCGCATGAGCACGAAGGCCGGTGCGCACGTCGCCGTCCTCGCCGTCGGTGCCACTGGTCACCTGTTGCCCGTCCTCGACGTCATCGAGGAGTTGCGGGCCCGCGGGCACCGGGTCACCTGTCTCGCCCCGGACGTCGCGGCACCCGCCGCGCGACGTGCCGGCGCGGACGTCGTCACGTACGAGTCCACGCTTGTCACGCGCCCGTCGTCGGCGGTGCCGCCGACCGATTTCGCGGTGTGGCTCCCGTTCGTGCTCGTGGCGGAAGCAGCCGCCGTCGTCCCCCAGATCATCACCGTCCTGCGCGGCGACGTCCCCGACGTCCTGCTCTACGATCGGGCCGCGCATCCGGCCGGCCGTGCGCTGGCGCAGTTGCTGAATCGGCCGGCGGTGGCGATGTTTCCGTCCTTCGCGCAGGGGCCGGCGTGGTCGTTGGCTGCCGCCACCGGGCAGACGAGCGTCCTCGACCCCGCACATCCCGCCTTCACCCCTTTGCAGGACCAGCTCGACCAGTTCTCCGCGCGCTGGGGACTGGAGCGCGGCACCGTACGCGACCTGGCCGAGGCACGCGAGCTGCGATCGATCGCGTTCCTTCCACGGTGGTTTCAGTGGAACGGAGACGAATTCGGCTCGGACCACCACTTCGTCGGGCCGTGCCTGCGCTCGCGGCTCGGCACCGGCCCGGCAGCGTACGAGCGCCTCGTGTACGTGAGCGCGGGCACCGCGGCGGCCGAGCCCGAGGCGCTACGGCCACTGATCCGAGCGGCGGCCGCCGCGGCGCCCAACCGCCGGGTGCTCGTGTCCACCGGCGGGCTCCCGATCGCCGCTCTCGGGACGCTGCCCGACCGGGTCGAAGCCCACGAGCACGTCGACCAGCTTGCCGCGTTGGCGCAGGCCGACCTGTTCGTCACGCACGCCGGGATGGGCAGCGTCATGGAGTCCCTCTGGTTCGGCGTTCCGATGGTGTGCGCGCCGCGTACCAGCGAACAGCACGTCGTCGCGGCACGGGTCGAGGCTCTCGGTCTCGGGGTGAACCTGTCGAACGGTGCTGGTCCGAGCAGCGACATCGCGACCGGCATCCGCGACCTCACATACGATCCGACGATCCGCGAGCGTCTGCGTACCGCATCCGCGACGGTGCGGGCGGCGGGCGGGCGTCGAGCGGCAGCGGACGCGGTGCAGGGGGCCATCGCCTCCGACGGGAATCAGGCCAGCGCGTGACCGGAGACGGCTCCTACGTTGAGCTTGCTCCGCTGCCAGGGCTGGTCGACCACCTTCGGACCGTGTGGGTGCAGACCACCGGGACGACGCCCTACCTGCAGCGGCACCTGCCCACCGGTGGCGCGGAGCTGCACTGGCCGCTCGGCGGAGAGCCGCGCCTGCTCGGCCCGTTGACCGGACCCCGGGTCGAGGTGATCCCCGCGTCGACGACCCTGCTGGGCGTCCGATTCCAGCCGGGGGCACCCGTTCCGATACCTGGTGGCGTCGGGGACCTGCTGGACCGGCAGGTCGCGCTGGACGACCTCGGTCACCGGTGGGTGGACCGGCTCGGCGAGGCCATCGCCACCGCCGTCACACCTCGGGCGGGGCTGCTCGTCTTGCAGGAATTCCTGCTGCGCCGCACGTGGACCGCCGGCAGGGATCCCCTCGTTCGCGCGGCGGTGCGCATGCTCATGCCCTGGGCGCCGCGCGAGGTCGGCGTCGTCGCCGACCACCTCGGACTGTCGGTCAGCCAGTTCCGTCGCCGCTGCGTGTGGGCGGTGGGAACGGGTCCGAAGTCGTTGCAGCGGACGCTGCGGTTCCAGGGTTTCCTGGCGTTGGCGCAGTCGGGCACCACGGCGGCCGGACGGCGCGGGGCCGACGGGATGGTGGGACTCGCCGTCGATGCGGGGTACGCGGATCAGGCCCACCTGAGTCGGGAGGTACGGCGTCTCAGCGGACTGACGCCGACCGGACTGCTCGGCGCAGAGGTCGGCCGGTGCTCGTGCGGGCACGACCACACCGCGTCGTACGCGCCGTTCCTCGCGGCCCGATCGCCCGAGAGAGTGCATGTCGGTGGACACGCAGACCACGTGACGGTGCGCGATTCGTTCAAGACCGGCAAGCGCGTCGCTCGATAACGTCCCCCGTGGCAGGCCGGCACCTACCTGGTCCCGCGACGAGTGAGAGGCAATACATGAGCAAGGTCCTCGCAGCCCTGTCGGTCTCGGTCGACGGATACATCACCGGCCGGGACCCGGGACCCCGACGAGGCCTCGGCGACGGCGGCATGCTGTTCGACTGGTATTTCGACGGCGACACACCGAGCGCGGTGTTCGACGGTTTCCGGCTGAGCGCTCCCAGCGCTCGCGTCTTCGACACGGCCGCGGCCCGGGTGGGAGCGAGCCTGGCCGGGCGCAACACCTACGACGACTCCGGCTGGGACAGCGGCGGCACCCCTCACCCCGACGCGCCGCTCGTGGTGCTCAGCCACCGATCGCTGCCCGCCGAGCATCCCCGCCAGACTCTGGTGACCAGTGGCATCGAGGAGGCCGTCGACACGGCCCGCCGCCTGGCCGGCGACATGGACGTGGCCCTCATGGGGGGCGGAGTGACCACCGCCGCGCTGGCCGCGGGTCTGGTCGACGAGCTGATCCTGCACCAGCGGCCGGTGCTGCTGGGCGCCGGCCGGCCGTACTTCCAGACCCTGTCCGCACCCGTCGAACTCCGCCTGATCGAGGCCGTCGCCGCGCCGGGCGTGACCCACCTGCACTACGAGGTGGTCCGGTGATCCTCGTGACGGGCGGCCTCGGCATGATCGGCGCCCAGACCGCGCGCGCCCTGACCGACCTCGGGCAGACCGTCGTCGCGACCGCCCACCGGCGAACCGAGCGCCCGTCGTTCCTGCCCCACGACGTCATCGTCGAACAACTCGACGTCACCGACGCCGCCGCGGTGTCCGCCCTCGGCGACCGGTACCGGATCACCGACATCATCCACCTGGCCGGGAGCATCCCCGGCGAGGATCGAGTGGCGTACTTCCGGGCCGACACCGCCGGGCTGCTCACCATGCTCGACGCCGCACTCAGCTGGCGCGTGCGCCGTTTCGCCGTCGCCGGCAGTCTCGGCTCCTACCTGGGCAGCAGTGAGATCACCTGGCACGAAGGCCTGCCCCTACCTGCGGTGGCCGCGCCGCACCCGATCATCGCCTTCAAGAAGGCTGTCGAACCGCTCACCACGAATGCGCTGCGGGACACCGGGATTCAGGCGCTCGTGCTCCGCATCGGCAGCACCTGGGGACCGCTCATGGACCCGGCCACTCCCTTCAACGCGGTCCCGCCCTACCTCAGCTCCGTGCTACGCGGGGAACGCCCCAGCGCCCTGCACGCCCACGACGGGGGCGACTTCTGCTACGCCCCTGACGCCGGACGCGCGATCGCCCTGCTCGTCACGGCCGACGCCCTCGGCCACGACGTCTACAACATCTCAAGCGGACAGCCCTTCACCAACGGGCAGCTGATCGACGCCGTGCGCGCGGCCATTCCGGACGCGCAGCTCGACGTGCTCGACGGTCGCAGTGGCGGACCGGGGCGCGATCCCCACCTCGACATCTCCCGCCTCACCACCGACACCGGCTTCGCGCCGGCGTTCGACCTCACGGCCGCCGTCGCCGACTACGTCACGTGGCGTGCCTACCACGCCCGATGACCACCACCGGAAGGACCACCGTGCTGCGTCCCGACGTCCGCCGCGTGCTGGACGGATCACCGATCGCCCACCTCGCCACCGTCCTGCCGGACGGCGCACCACACGCCACCCCCGTGTACGTCGGAACCCACGGCGAACACGTCGTCATATTCACCGGGCCCGGCAAGCGCAAAGCGCGCAACCTGCGCCGCGACCCGCGCCTGGCGTTGTCCATCGCGCCGGCCGACGATCCGTTCACTCCGATCGTCGTACGCGGCCGGGTGGTCAACTGGCTCGACGGCGACGCCGCGTGGTCGATCGTCGACCGCATCGTCGCCAAGTACACCGACGGGACGTACCCGCGCGACGAGGAACGCGTCGTCGCCGTCATCGAACCCGAGTACCAGAGCATCGGCATCCGCTGACGCGACGCCCGTCCCCGCACGTTGGTAGCGGTCGCCGAGTCTCGGTCGTCGCCGCCCATGACATTGACACCCCTGATTGCGTGATCTAGCGTCGAGTCGAATCGGTTCGACCTCGGATCTGGTGCTCCGGCATCTTCCGACGGTCGGTCGCGTGGTGTTCGGGCGAACGTTGTGGGCCACCGACGATTCGACGACCATCGGTGTCTCGCACGGGCCGCAGGACCGGTGGCGTTGAGCCGGCCCTTGTCACGGCACACCCCGCGCCGCGCATGGATCCCGTGCCCAGCAGCCGGGGTGTCGCACGGCAGACGGATGTTCATCCACCCGAACAAGGAGATCCAGCTGTGCCACTTCGCAGACTGTCCGCCCCCTGGATCGGGGCAGCCATGGCGGTCCTGGTTCTGATCGCCATCGGAGCCTACGTCGTCACGACTGTCACTCCGGCAGCCGCGGCCAGCACCGCCGGTTGCGGTAAGGCGCCGGGGTTGACCAGCGGCACCCACACCATCCAGAGCGGCGGGAAGAGCCGGAGCTTCATCCTTCGGCTACCCGACAGCTACAACAACACCTACGCCCACCGGCTGGCCTTCGGCTTCCACTGGTTGGGCGGCACTGCCAGCCAGGTCGCGTCGGGCGGAACCGACGGCGCGCCGTGGGCCTACTACGGCATGCTCTCCCAGGCGAACAACACCACGATCTTCGTCGCCCCGCAGGGCCTCAACAACGGCTGGGGCAACGCCAACGGCGAGGACGTCACCTTCACCGACGACATGGTCCGCGTGATCGAGAACGCCCTCTGCGTCGACACGACGCAACTCTTCTCCGTCGGGTTCAGCTACGGCGGAGCGATGAGCTACTCGCTGGCGTGTTCCCGGCCGACGGTGTTCCGCGCGGTCGCGGCCATCGCGGCCCCGGGACCGATCAGCGGATGCAGCGGCGGCACCCAGCCCGTGGCGTACCTGGGGATCCACGGCATCAACGACAACATCGCGAACGGGCGGGCACTACGCGACCGGTTCGTCCGGAACAACGGATGCGCCGCGCAGAACCCACCCGAGCCCGCGGCCGGCAGCCGGACCCACATCACCACCGCCTACTCCTGCCAGCCCGGATATCCGGTGCTCTGGGCCGCGTTCGACGGCGGCCACCAGCAGGGCCCGGTGGACGGGTGCGCGGGCTGTGAGAGCGGCGCGCGGAGCTGGGTCAAGCAGGAGGTGTGGAACTTCTTCGCGCAGTTCGGGGGCGGCGCGCCGCCCACCACTCCCCCGCCGTCGACGCCCCCGCCGTCGACCCCGCCGCCCAGCCAGCAGAGCGTGCTGATCGTGGGCAGCCAGTCGGGCCGATGCGTCGACATTCCCAACTCGAGCACGACCAACGGCGCCCGCGCACAGCTGTACGACTGCCACGGTGGCGCCAACCAGCGTTGGACCCGGACCGCCAACCGCACCCTGACCGTCTACGGCAACAAGTGCCTGGACGCCAGCGGAGGCGGCAGCAGCAACGGCACCGCGGTCATCATCTGGGACTGCAACGGTCAGTCGAACCAGCAGTGGAACGTCAACTCCAACGGCACCATCACCTCCGCGCAGTCGGGGCTCTGCCTCGACGCCGTCAGCTCCGGCACGGCCAACGGGACGCAGCTGCACCTCTGGGCCTGCCACGGCGGCGCCAACCAGCAGTGGAGCACGCGTACCTAGGGCATCACCCACCACCTTTCGGAGACGCGCCGCCTCGGATTCTGTCCCGGGCGGCGCGTGTCGTTCGGGGTCCGATCGCGCGGCCGAACGAAGGGCCGCCGGATGCTCGTACACCGGGTTCCGCGCTTGTGACGCCCGTTGCAGAATGCGCTGCATGGCGGACACCGACCCACGACGGCGCTGGCGCGAGCAGCGGCGGGCGGAGCTGCACCGACGGTTCCATCCGGATCTCGCCCAGGGTGACCTCGAGGGATTCGCGTTGGTGCGCCCGGACGGCACGCTGACGGCCGAGGTCGTCCACGTGCAATGGCTGGACGACCACCCGGCCGGGCCCGACACCCACGTCACGGTCTCCTTCGCGGACGGGACCAACGTGCGGTTCACCTTCGACCTTCCGGTGGTGAAGGTCCGAACGGCCGACCTGCGGACGACAAGCCGGGACGACGTAGGTGAGGCAGCGCCGCCCGGGTGGGGAGCGGACGCCGGACGCTGGGACGTCGGCTGACCCGAACGCGCACCCGGAACTTTCCTGCTGCGGCGACCGACCAACGAGCAGCAGCAACCATCGGAGGACGAATCCATGCGCACCACCAGCCCTTTCGGCTCACATCGACACTCGGCCGTCGCTCTCGCCGTCGCCGCCGCGCTCCTGGCGACCGGTGCCACCGGATGCGGATCGTCCGACTCCTCATCGGCCGCGCCGCCGAGCCCGTCGATGTCCGCCAACGCCCCCGCAGGCGTGGTCACGGTCCGTGACCCGTGGGTGAAGGCGGCCGACAAGGGCATGACGGCGGCCTTCGGGACCCTCGTCAACGACGGGGACACCGAAGTCACGCTGACCGGCGTCGCGACCTCCGCCTCCCCCATGGAACTGCACGAGATGACCATGAAGGACGGCAAGATGGTCATGCAGCAGAAGCAGGGCGGCATCGTCATCAAGGCCAAGGGCAGCCATGCGTTGGAACCCGGCGGCGACCACCTGATGCTCATGAACCTCGCCCGACCCGTCCGGGCTGGGGATCAACTGACCGTCACCCTCACCTTCGCGGACGGCAGGACCCAGGAGTTCACCGCCGTGGCCAAGCCCTTCACCGGCGCTCAGGAGAGCTACGCGCCGGGGCACGGCGAGCCCATGCCGGGCATGAGCGCCACGCCGGAGATGAGCATGAGCCCGGCATCGTGACCGGCACGTCGCCGGTCCGCCCGGTGAGCAGGCGCGGTCTGCTCACCGGTGGGACACTGGCCGCCGGAGGAGCACTCACGGGGGCCGCCGCCTTCGCCACGACCCGTACCGGACGAGGTGGGCGGCAGGCGGCCGACGCGACGCCGGTGGCGAGCGTCGGAAGCCTGGTCGAGCCCTTCTACGGGCCCCGACAGGCCGGGGTGGCGACCGAACCGCAGGCCCACGCGTCGTTCGTGGCCCTCACCCTGCAAGCCGGCGTCGACCGGGCCGCGTTGGGCCGGATGCTGCGGCTGCTCACCGACGACGCGGCCCGACTCACCCAGGGGCAACCGGCCCTGGCCGACACCGAGGCCGAACTCGGACTCCTTCCCGCCCGCCTCACCGTGACGTTCGGCTTCGGACCGGGCCTCTACCGCGCCGCAGGTGTCGACGACCGGCGACCGGCCTCGGTCACCGACCTGCCCGCGTTCCGCGTCGACCGGCTCCAACCGGCCTGGTCCGGCGGCGACCTGCTCCTCCAGCTCTGCGCCGACGACGCGATCACGGTCGCGCACGCCCAGCGGGTGCTGCTCAAGGACAGCCGGCCGTTCGCCACCGTCCGATGGGTCCAGCAGGGCTTTCGCCGTAGTCCGGGAGTCGAGCCGAGCGGCCACACCCAACGCAACCTCTTCGGCCAACTCGACGGCACCGCCAACCCCCGCCCCGGCACGCCGATGGACTCGGCGGTCTTCGTACCCGACGGCCCGGCTTGGCTGCGCGACAGCACCACCCTCGTCGTCCGACGCATCAGCATGAACCTGGAGACCTGGGACCTGCTGGGCCGCGCCGACCGCGAACTCGCCGTCGGTCGACGCCTCGACACCGGCGCCCCGCTCACCGGCAGCGCCGAACACGACGAACCCGACTTCGCGGCGACCGGCCCCGACGGGCTCACCGTCATCCCCGACTTCTCCCATGTGACCCGCGCGCACGTCACGGACGACCGGCTCAAGATCCTGCGCAGGCCCTACAACTACGACGGCCTCCCCAACGCCGACGGCCACGCCGACGCCGGGCTGATCTTCACCTCGTACCAGGCCGACATCGCCCGGCAGTTCCTGCCGATCCAACGCCGGCTGGCGGACCGGGACCTGCTCAACGAATGGACCACGCCGATCGGATCCGCCGTCTTCGCCGTCCCCCCGGGCTGCCCGCCGGGCGGCTGGATCGGCGAGCAGGTGCTGGGATGAGCCGCGTCGACCGGAGTCCTGCCATCACCGCAGCGCGATCGGGGCCCATCGCCGTACGGCTCGTCGCGGCGGTGCTCGCCGTCGTCGTGGCAACGCTCGTCCCGGCCACCCCGGCATGGGCGCACAACACCCTGCGGTCGGCGGCACCGGTGCAGGAGTCGACCCTGTCCAGCGCGCCCACCGAGATCGTGCTCGAATTCGGCCAGCGGCTCGACCCCGCGTTCGCCACCATCGTGCTGACCGACGCCGCCCGGCGGAAGGTCCCCACCGGCGACGCGGTGGTCAGCGGGGCGAAGGGATCGATCCAGGTCACCGAGGCGCTGCCCAACGGGACGTACACCGTCGCCTACCGGGTCGTCTCCACCGACGGGCACCCGGCGCAGGGTTCGTACCCGTTCACGGTCGCCGACCCCGACTCCAGCGCCGCGCCGATCGTCAGCGCGGTGACCGACGCCGCGTCCGCGCAGGACGAGCGCGGACCCGACGCCGCCGTCCTCGGGGCCGGGGCGGCGCTCGCCGTCCTCGTCGTGGTGGGCGCCGGGCTGCTGTGGCGACGGAGGAGGCATCGCTGATTCGGACCGCTCCCACCTGCTCGCGTCAGAGACGAGGGCGATCGGCCAGTTCTCGGCGTGAGGTGATGTCGAGCTTCCGGAAGATCTTGCGGAGGTGATAGTCCACCGTGCTCGGGCTGATGAACAGTTGTGCCGCCACCTCCCGGTTGGACGCGCCGTCCGAGACCCGTCGTGCGATGTCGCGCTCCTGAGTGGTCAGGCGACGGCTCTGGGCGAAGCGATCGGTCGTGCGGCGGTGGCTCAGCCGGTTGCGCAGTTCGCGGCGGGACGCGACGTTCAGCCGGTGGAACACTCCGCGCAGATGGTGTTTGACGGTGTGGGGGCTGATGACCAGGTGTCTCGCGATCTCGATGTTGGTGGACCCGGCCGCCACCAGCAGGGCGATCTGTGCCTGTCGGGGGGTCAGTGCCGGTCGGGGGGCCAGTGCCGCATCTGGAAGAACGCGGGCAGATTCGGCTACGGGGCAGTGCATCGTGCTCCTCGGGCGCGGGGTTCGGGGTCTCGACGACCATCCGAACGCACCGCTGTGCGCGACGAGTGCAGACTGAGTGCTCGCGCCCTACCCGCTCACGACGCGTCGCTCATCAGACTCAGCCGGGCCCGGACGTACGCGACCATGGTTCGGTACGTCTCGGCGTCCTCGATGCCGGCGAACTCGATGAGTTCCCGGAAGCCGTTGTCGGCGATCAGGCCCTCGAACCGCTGGCAGCCCTGTTCCGCGCGGGCCCGGTCGTCGAGGTCGAACGCGGCACGCGCGAGGATCGCCGCGACGGCGCAGCGGGGGCCGTTCGACTCACTGACGCCTTCGGCCAATCCCCACTCCGAGATCGTCACCGCCCGCTCAAGCTGGCCGAGTTTCCAGGACGATTCGGCGAGGAGCTGCGCGTAGCGGACGTTCAGGTGATCGAGGTGCTGCACCATCGCGATGGCCAACCCCTCGTCCGCGATCCGTAGGCCCTCGTCGAACCGACCCGAACCGAGGCGCGCTCGCGCGAGTGTCAGCAGCGAGACGGCGAGCAGTTCCTGACGCTCCGTCCGCCGGGCGAGAGCCACCGAGCGTTCGCCGTACGCGTTTGCGGCGTCGTGGTCGCCACGCGACGACGAGAGCACGGCCAGGTTTCGCAGGACGTCGGCCTGACCGGCGAGGTCTCCGGCGCCTTCGAAGATGGCCAGGGCTCGACGGAGGTATTCGTCGGCCGGTGGCAGCGGGGCGAAGACCTCACCGACGGTACGAAGAAGCTCGGCCTCCATCAGCGGCTCGCCGAGTGCACCGGCCAGTTCGAGGATCGCGAGTACGGTCGGTGTCCGGCCGGCGGGGATGGAGTTGCTGCCCGGCGCCGAGGCCGCGAGGACCATTGCCGCCGCGTCGCTCGCCAGACCGTGCGCGAGGGCCAGATCGATCGTCGCCCACAGCGCTGGCCGTTCGCGGGCGTACCAGGCGGCAGCCTGGGACACGCTGTCGAACGACTCGGGCGTCACGTCCGGTGGCGTCCCGGTGGCGGCGCCGACCGGCTGCCGGTGGTGCCTCGCGTAGGCGGCCCGGGCCGAGTGCAGGTAGTGCATGACGAGACGTCGCTCGTACTCTCCTCGCTCCCGATCCTCGTCGAGAAGCTCACCCGCGTAGGCCCGCAGCAGGTCGTGCAGGAAATACCGCCCGGACTGCGCCTCGTCGAGCAGGTTCGCGGTCACCAGTTCAGTGAGCAGCGTGCGGGCCCTGGCCCGACTGACCCCGGCGACGCTCGCCATCGACTCCAGCGAGACGCCCGGACCCGGATGGACGGCGAGAGCACGGAACACCTGCGCTGCCGATGGATCGAGAGCGCGGTACGACCACGAGAACACCGACCGGACGTCGTCTGACGGGTCCGCGCTGGACAACGCGTCGAGTCTGGCTGACGGGGCCGACACGGCGTTGACGACAGCGCTCATGGGCAGGGTCGGGTTGAGCGCCACGCGGGCGGCGACGATCGCCAGTGCGAGCGGCAGCCCGGCACAGAGGCTGATGACCTTGTCGAGCGAAGCCGGGTCCATGGTGGCGCGGCGGGTGCCGAGACGATTGATCAGAAGCTGCCGGGACTCGGCCCCGGTCAGCCGGTCGACCTGCAGGTAACGTGCCCCCTCCCGGGTGACCAGGCTCGTCATCCGGTGGCGGCTGGTCACGATGACCAGACAGCCTCGGGAGGCCGGCAGCAGGGGACGGACCTGATCGGAGTCGCGGGCGTTGTCGAGGAGGATCAGAACGCGACGACCGGCGAGGCTACTGCGATAACGAGCGGCCTGAGCGTCGACGTTCTCCTGCGGTGACGAGACCGCCGGCTCGCCCAGTGACGCGAGCAGCGTGGCGAGCGCCTCCTGCGATGACATGACCCGTCCGTCCGGGTCCAGGCCCCGCAGGTCGAGGAACAACTGGCCATCGGGAAACTCGTTGGCGATCTGGTGGGCCCAGTGCACGGCGAGGGCGGTCTTGCCGATGCCACCCATGCCGCCGAGCACGGTGATCACGATCGTCGCGTCGCTGAACGCGTCGGAGAGCAGGGCGTCGAGCACTGCGGCCAGGTCGTTCCGTCGGACGAAGCCCGCCACCGGCGGCGGCAGCTGCGCGGGTCGGGGAGCCTCCAGCGGACGCAGCTCGTCCGGCGAGCCCCCGCCGCTGGCGAGCAGTTCCCGATACGCCTCCCGCAGTTCGGGCCCCGCATCCACCCCCAGTTCGTCGGCGAGACGTTGACGGGTCCGCTCGAAGACCTGCACCGCCTCCGCCCGGTGGCCGGTGGCCACGTACGCGCGCATCAGGCACGCCTGCAGCGCCTCGTCCAGCGGCGCCGCGGCGGCCACGCTCACCAGCGGGGTCAGCGCGGCGTCGGCCATGCCATGGGCCATCGCGGCGTCGCTGGCCGCGAGCGCCACCGCGACGCGCTCCCGTTCGAGGGCCACGAACTCCGGCGAACGCAACGCCCCGGTCGGAAGGTCGGTGAACGCGGGGCTGCGGCCGAGTTCCAGGGCGGTCAGGTAAGCCCGCACGCCGGATACGGCATCCCCGTTCGCCAGCGCCTCGCGGGCCCGCCGGACCAGCTCGCGATACATGGCCAGATCGGATGCCTCGGTCGCGAGGATCAGCCGGTAGCCCGTACCGGCCGGTAGGAGGTAACGACCGGTCTCGCGGACGTCCAGGTCCGGTTCCAGAATCCGGCGGAGGTTCCCGACGTGCCGGTGGATCTGGTTGGCGGCGCTGGCCGGAGGTCGGTCGTCCCAGACGCTGTCGACGATGCTGTCGAGGCTGACCGCGTCACCGCCGGCCGCGAGGAGCTTGGCGAGGACGACCCGCTGGCGGACCGGGCCGAGATCGACGTCCGAGCCATCCCGCCGGCAGCCCATACCGCCGAAGACCTTGAACTCGCAGTGGGACGGCGGCCCGTCCGAGAGCCTGCGGTCGGGCATGGTCACGATTGTCATCCTAGAGACGAAAGGGTGGCGGCTTCGCTTTTCGGCCCAAGCCTGCGACCCCTCCCGGGCCCGCCGCATCGCCCATCGCTCGTTGTCTTTTGGGCGGCCGACGACGCCGGAGACTACGTGATTCGGGTGATTCCGGAACGCCGCCACATCCGTACCTTCGGCAGGGTTCCCAGCGCGGAACGCAAGCCCAAGGAGTGTGCATGCCCCATGTCAGCGTTGGCTCAGAGGGAGCCGACTCGATCGACATCCATTACGAGGACCACGGCGCCGGCACGCCGGTCGTGCTCAGCCACGGCTACCCGCTCAGCGGGCAGGCCTGGGAGAAGCAGGTCGCCGCACTGCTCGCCGCCGGGTACCGCGTCATCACGTACGACCGGCGCGGTTGGGGCGACTCCAGCCAGCCCGCCGGTGGATACGACTACGACACGTTCGCCAGCGACCTGAACGTGCTCCTCACGACACTGGACGTCCGCGACGCCATTCTCGTGGGTCACTCGATGGGGACCGGTGACGTCGCGCGGTACCTGGGTCGCTACGGCGCCGAACGCGTCGCGAAGGCCGTGCTGATGTCGCCGATTCCGCCGTTCCTTCTGAAGACGGACGACAATCCCGAGGGCGCGCCGCAGGCGTTGTTCGATGGGTTCATCGAGGCCGCGCGGGCGGACCGGAACGGGTGGCTCAAGCAGTTCCTGCAGAACTTCTACAACTTCGACGTGTACGGCGGATCACTGGTCAGCGACGAGGCGTTCCAGGCCAGTCTGGCCGTGGCCGAGGCCGGGTCCCCGGTCGCCGCGGTGGCGTGTATCCCCACCTGGCTCACCGACTTCCGCGACGACCTGGCCAAGGTCGCCGTGCCGGTACTCGTGATCCAGGGCGACCAGGACCGCGTGCTGCCCATCGGGGTGACCGGCCAGCGGGTCCCCGCCTTCGTCGGGGATGCCCGGTTGCTCGTCATCGAGGGCGGGCCGCACGCCATTGCCTGGACCCACGCCGACCAGGTCAACGCCGCCCTGCTCGATTTCGTTCAGTAGTAAGGAGAAACCATGAAATTGTCATTCCGGCGCCGCCTCGTCGCCGTAGGCGTGGCCATCGGCGCCCTCACCCTGACCGGTGTCGGTGTCGGCACCGCGCAGGCCTCGGCGACTCACGTCACGCAGTCGCGCCCCGCAGCGGCCAAGCCGACGGTCGTGCTCGTGCACGGCGCGTGGGCGGACGGGTCGAGCTGGGACAAGGTGACCACCAAGCTCCAGCGCGACGGCTACCGGGTGGTCGTACCGCCGAATCCGCTCACGGGTGTGGCGAGCGACGCCGCGAGCCTCCGCGCGTACCTGGACACCATCACCGGGCCGATCGTCCTCGTCGGGCACTCGTACGGCGGCATGGTGATCACGAACGCCGCCCTGGGCAACGAGCGGGTCAAGGCCCTGGTGTACGTCGACGCGTACATCCCGGACCAGCACGACACCGTCTTTTCGCTGACCTCGGCCGTGCCGGGCTCGGTCTTCGGGGGCGACACGTCCGCCGTCTTCGACCAGGTCGCGATCCCCGGTGAGCCCGGCAACGTCAACCTGTACGTGAAGCCGTCGGTCTTCGGTACGGCGTTCGCCGGCAAGAGCATTCCCGCCAAGGACGTGGCGGTGCTGGCCGCCCGGCAGCGTCCGCTGGCCTTCAGCGCTCTGGTCGAGGAGTCCGGCGAGCCGGCGTGGAAGACGATCCCCTCGTGGTCGGTGATCGGCAAGCAGGACGCCGTCCTCCCCGCCGCCGAGCAGGTCTTCATGTCCGAGCGGGCCAAGGCGCACAGCATCCAGATCAACGCCCCCCACCTGTCCATGGTCACCGACCCGGGTGCGGTCACCAACCAGATCGAGGCGGCCGCCAAGGCGACCAACTGACCCGCCGGCCGGCCGTGGCACCGCACCGCGCGATGCCACGGCCGGTCGGGAAGTGGCCGCGTGGGCCGGTCCGGCCCACGCGGCCACTGCTGCTGCCGATGTCACGAGACCTCGTCAGGCGGTCGTCCGGGCCGCCTCCAGAATGACCCTGGTGACCTGGTCGGGATGCGAGATCAGGCCCAGGTGACCGGCGTCGATCCGGGTGATGTCGGCCCCCGCCCGCTTCATCATCTCCTCCTGGCGGGCCGGCGGAATGACCAGATCCTCGGTGCCGACCACCGCCCAGGCCGGGATCGTCTTCCACGCCGGCTCCGTGGCCGGCTCGCCCAGGGCGTTGGTGGCCAGGGCGGTCTGGGTCACGGCGAGCACCTCCGCCTGCCGCCGGGGCAGACCGTTGGCGAAGCCCTTGATGAACACCTTCGGCAGGACGTACGCGTCGGCCGCGCCCTCCGGGGCACCGGGGAACGGCACGAGCCGGAAGACGCTCGTGGGGTCGGTCAGGGCCGGCTCGAGGATCGAGCCGGACCCCGCGGTGAGTTCCTCCACGGTCTCCCCCTTGTCCGGCGCGAAGGCGTCCACGAACACGAGGGCCTTGACGTTCCTGTTGCCGGTGGCGGCATCGCTGATCACGAAGCCACCGTACGAGTGGCCGGCGAGCACGATGGGACCTTCGATGGTGGACAGGAAGTCCTTCAGGTAGCCGCTGTCGACCGACGGCCCTCGGCCGGGTTGCGGCGCGACCTGGACGTCGAAACCGCGCGCCTGGAGTCTGCGGATCTCCCCATTCCAGCTTGAGCCGTCGGCCCAGGCACCGTGCACGAGGACGATCGTCGGTCTGGTGCGGTGCCCCTCGTCGGGGGTTGGTTGCACGCCGCCGTCCGCGAACACGCTTGGGGTGCTCGATCCGAGCACCGTCACCAGAGTTGCGGCGGCGAGCGCTGCGGCGATGACCTTCGGCCGACGTAGCGAGATTCTGAGCATGTCTGTTCTCCCTCGTTGGTCAGTGGATGCCGAACGCGGGCAGATGTGCGTGGCTGCCGACGCGACCCAGCCGAGGCCGCAACCCGTCGGGAGCACCGCCGAGCGGCACGTGACTGATGACGGCCCGCCTCGACCGCTGCGGCATGCTGCATGATCGCCCGACCTCACCGTACTCACAGTGAGGCGGATTCCTGGGCAAAACAGGAGAGTCGCTCAGATTTAGCAATCAAGACGGAGACGGCATCAAAAGGGCAGCCTTTCCCACCCCTCGGGTGGTCGGTCGAGATTCCACGGCGCGAGATTCGGGCCTTCGGTAGCGAAGGGACCGTCCATAGCCCTATTCTGCTAGGCAACTAGTGGAATGGGGTGGCGAGGTGATCGAGTTTCACCTGGACTCGCGGTCCGGGGTTGCGCCGTACATGCAGCTCATCCGACAGGTGCGGCACGCGCTCCGGCTCGGGGTCCTGAACGAGGGCGACAAGTTGCCCACCGTCAAGGAGGTGGTGGCCCGGGTCGCGATCAACCCGAACACGGTGTCCAAGGCGTACCGCGAGTTGGAGTACGAGGGCCTGGTCGTGGCCCGACCCGGGCTGGGCACGTTCGTCACCCGCACGCTGGGCGCCGACTCGCTGGACAAGCACGAGCCGCTGCGGCAGGACCTGACGCGCTGGCTGAACGAGGCCCGGGATGCGGGCCTGGACGACGAGAGCATCGAGGCGCTCTTCCTCAGCAGCTTTCGGGTCTTTTCGGAGGCCCGAGCATGACTAGTGCGCTGATCGCGGAAGGTCTGAGCAAGCGGTACGGCCGGCGTTTCGCGTTGAAGGACTGCACTCTGGACATTCCGTCCGGTCACGTCGTGGGTCTGGTCGGACCCAACGGCGCAGGCAAGTCCACTCTGCTGCAACTGGCCTGTGGGTTGCTTGGTCCGACCACGGGCCGGATCGAGGTGCTCGGTACGCGGCCGGTCAGCGGGTCGGCGCAGGTCGGGTTCGTCGCCCAGGACACCCCGGTCTATGCCAACCTGTCCGTCGCGGATCACCTCCGGATGGGCGCCCATCTCAACCCGTCCTGGGACGGTGGGCTCGCCGGGCGGCGGATCGCCCAGATCGGCCTGGACCCGGCGCAGAAGGCGGGCAAACTGTCCGGCGGCCAGCGCGCCCAGTTGGCCCTGACCATCGCCGCGGCGAAGCGGCCCCGTCTGCTGCTGCTCGACGAGCCGGTGGCGGCACTCGATCCGCTCGCCCGGCGCACTTTCCTGCGGGGGTTGATGGAGTTGGCCGCCGACGAGGACATGAGCATCGTGATGTCCTCGCATCTGGTCGCCGACCTGGAGCGGGTCTGCGACCACCTGATCGTGCTGGTCGCCTCGCGGGTCCAGGTGGCGGGCGACGTGGACGACCTGCTCGCCACCCACCACCGCCTGGTCGGGCAACGGCGTGCGACCACCGACCTGGGCGCGGGGCACGCCTTGATCGAGCAGAGCCACACCGAGGCGCAGTCGACCCTGGTGGTACGCAGCACCGCGCCGATCGTTGATCCGTCGTGGCAGGTCGATCGGCTGGACCTGGAGGACATCGTGCTGGCGTACCTGAGCGGAGCCACCGGCAGCCGGCCCGATCGGGTCCTGGAGGGACAGCGATGATCTGGATGACGTGGCGGCAGTTCCGGACGCCGGCCCTGGCCACCGGCACCCTGTTGCTGGTGCTCCTGGGCACTCTGGCGCTGACCTGGGCGGAGGTGCGAGAGCTGGCCACGCAGACCGGGTACACCGGCTGCCAGGGTGACGGCTGCCTGGCCGCCGGCGAAGCCTTCCTCCGGGCGCTACAACCGGGATGGGCGAGCGAGTTCCACATCGCCGCCATCGGGGCGCTCTACCTGCTACCCGCCCTGGTGGGCATCTTCTGGGGCGCGCCGCTGGTGGCCCGGGAGCTGGAGTCCGGCACGTACCGCATGGTGTTCAGCCAGTCCGTCAGCCGGGGTCGCTGGTTGCTGGTCAAGCTTGCGGTCGGCGGTGGCGCCGCCGCTCTCGGAGCCGGCCTGCTCAGCCTGACGCTGACCGAGTGGGCGCAGCCGATCGACGGGGCCTCGGCCGACCGGATGAATCCGCTGGTGTTCGCGGCCCGGGGAATCGTGCCGATCGGCTACGCGACGCTGGCCTTCGTGATCGGTGTCGCCGCCGGGCTGCTGCTACGGCGAACCCTCGGCGCGATGGCGGTGACCCTGCTGCTGGTGGTCGGCCTCCAGGTCGCCGCGCCGTTCGTGGTACGCCCCTGGCTGGCTCAGCCGGTCACCACGGTCAGCCCTCTGGAGGTGGACGGTGAGTACGGAATCTCGATGAGCCCCGACACGGGGCGGATGACGCTCCACGTCGAGCCCGATCGCAGGGGCGACTGGATCGTGTCGAGCACCACGATCACCTCGACCGGGGCGGAGTTCAGTGGTCCGGCCGACACGACCCAGTGCGGCCCGAAGGCCCCCCACGACCGCGAGACGTGCCCGAGGTGGCTGGAGAGACAGAACCTCAGCCTGAGGGTGAGCTACGTGCCCGGGTCGAAGTTCTGGAACCTGCAATGGCGGGAGTTCGGCCTCCTGATCGCGTTGACCGTCGCGCTGTCCCTGCTGTCGCTCTGGTGGGTGCGTCGCCGACTGGTGTGACGGCGCGGCGAGGCGTCCCTTAGGTTTCGGCAATGCAGATCATCGAAGGGGCGGGCCGGTGGACCACAGCCGGCGGAGCCGTCAACGACTGGGTCGAACACCTGAGGGTTCCGGACCTGTCGGTGGGAACGTACTGCATCCCGGCGGGCGGTCTCGACGATCAGAGCCCGCACACCGAGGACGAGATCTATGTGGTCACCGCCGGGCGGGCCCGGATCGTGACCCCGGACGGCGCGGCCGAGGTGGCCCCGGGTTCGGTGATCTTCGTGCCGGCCGGCGAGGAGCACCATTTCGACGAGGTGACCGAGGACCTGGCGCTGCTGGTGGTGTTCGGTCCGGCGTACGGCTCGCGCGCTCCAGATCGGCGAGCCGACTAGTTCAGCCGGGGTGCGGCAGCAGAGCCGCACCCCGGCCGGGACGTCGATCGCGACTGTCATCACGACCACCGGCGTCGAGAGCCCCCGCGCACCTGCGGGGGCGTCAGCTCAGCAGCCGAGCCGCTTGGTCGACAGGGCGATGTCGTCGATCCAGAGGTCGAACTCACCCGGCGTCGTGCCGCCCTGGTAGAGCTGCCAGCCGATCTTCACCGTGTCGACGGTCGGCAGCACGAAGGGAACGTCGTTACCGCCGTGGTCGTTCGTGGAGGCGGTCAGCTCCGGGTTCGCCAAGCCGTCGATCCACACGGCGACGCGGTTGTCCGCCGCGTCGATCTGCCATTCGAAACACTGCCAGGTGTCCTCGACGACTGGGGCGGACTCCCGCCAGTTGGTCCAGTCGCCGGTGGGACCGCCGTCGGCGCCGATGCCCCAGAACGTTCCGGGCACGGTGGGCGCGTACTGGCCACCGACCGGACGCACGACCTCCGCGCTACCGCTACCGGTCGCCTCGACCAGCGTGAAGTGCGCCCAGTCCGGGGCGGTGGGGAAGGCGTCGACGCGCAGGCGCATCCGGCCGTAGAAGCGGTTGCCCGGCGCGGCGAAGTCGTCGACGCGCAGGAAGGCACGTCCGTTGTCGACCGTGTGGACGTGCAGCACCTGGTTGCCCCGGCGAGCACGTTCGACGGTGAGCGTGCCGTGGCGGGTGTCGACGCCCCAGTTCACCGTGCTGGCCCCGCCGGTCGGCAGTCGCTCGAAGTCCTCACAGAAGAGCAGGCCACGGGGGCACGAGGGCCGGGACGCACCCGATGCCCCGGCCGGAGCGCTGCCGACTGTGGTGCCGAGGATCAGGGCGGCGCTGAACACCGCGAGAAGTCTGCGCATGGTCGTTCTCCCTATCGACGAGGTGCGGTACGCGAGGACTGTCACTTCGGTCGCGTACCGGTCCGACCACGACGGCGCCCGGGCCCGGAGCGGGTGGCTCCGGGCCCGGTCAGCGTCCCGACGCGGAGGGACCGGTACGCGTCGTGGGTCATCAACTGGCGCAGGAGAGACCGCTGGGTGCGGTGTTGCTGCTGCCGTTGACCAGGAAACCGAAGGTGGTCGAGGCGTTCGCGCCGAGAGACCCGTTGTAGTCGGCGTTACGGACGCTGACCGTTCCGCTGGTGCCGGTGTTGATGCCATTCCAGACATTGGCGATGCTCTGCCCGCCGGCCAGCGTCAGCCGTACGGTCCAGCCGCTGAGGGTGGCGGAGCCGTTGTTGGCCACCGTGACCTCGCCCTGGAAGCCACCGTTCCAGCTGTTGACCATCCGGTACGTCGCGCTACAGGCACCCGGCGGCGGCGTGGTCGGCGGAGCAGTCGTCGGCGGAGCAGTCGTCGGCGGAGCAGTGGTCGGCGGAGCGGTCGTCGGCGGAGCGGTCGTCGGCGGCGTGCCCGGCACGGTGGTGGAGGCGGCGTTGAGCGCGTTGAGGACGGCGGTGTACGCCGCCTTGGGGTTGCTGTTGCGGTCGAAGAGCAGCGGGTTCTCGCTGCCGCGCCACGAGTCGCTGTCCCGGATGCCCCACGTCGTGATGCCGACGCAACGGGGGACGTTCATGCAGGCCTGGGTGAGGCCCTGGTACTGGCTGGTCGAGGCGTTGGTGACGTCGGCCTCGGTCAACGCCACGTCGACCCCGAGGGCGGCGAAGCTGGACAGGGTCTGCTGGAAGTTGCCGGGCAGCGAACTGCCGCCGGTGAAGTGGGTCTGCAGGCCCACGCAGTCGACCGGCACGCCCCGGGACTTGAAGTCCCTGATCATGTTGTAGACGCCCTGCGTCTTGGCGTACGTCCAGTTCTCGATGTTGTAGTCGTTGTAGCACAGCTTCACGCTCGGGTCGGCGGCGCGTGCGGTCCGGAACGCGACCTCGATCCAGTCGTTCCCGGTGGACTGCAGGTTCGACGACCGCCGACTGCCGTTCTCGGCGAACGCCTCGTTCACCACGTCCCAGTACGCGAACTTGCCCTTGTAGTGGGCCATGACCCCGTTGATGTGGCTGATCATCGCGTTCCGCAGGGCGCTGCCGCTCAGGCTCCCCCAGAACCTCGGCTGCTGGGCGTGCCACGCCAGGGTGTGACCACGGAACCGCATGCCGCGCTGGGTGGCCCAGTTGTAGATCGCGTCACCGCGATCGAAGTTGAACTGGCCCGGGTTGGGCTCGGTCGCGTCGGGCTTCATCTCGTTGACGGCCGTCATCATGTCGAACTCACGGCTCGCGATGGTCAGGAAGCCCGAGTCGTTGAGACGGTCCGCCCCCATGGCGGCGCCGAAGTACCGGCCGCTGCGCTCGGCGGCGGCCTTCAGGGTGGTCCCGGGCGATCCGGGGAGGTCGGCGCGGGCGAAGGTCGCCACGGCCATTGAGGACACGGTGATCGCCAGGGCGCAGGCACCACCCAGGAGCAGCCTCGTGGCGCCTCTGGTCCGGTGCTTCGGTCGAGCGGGTACGTCGTTCATCTGTGCACTTCTCCTCGGTGTTTCGGCTGGTCCGTTGCCGACTCGAGGCACGGGACCGAGGAGGACCGCACGGCCGACGACCGGAGCACCGCGCTCGCCACTGGACCAGCACGCCGCAGGTGACGCCGAGCCGGCGTCAACCCCGCCGCGCCCGAAATCGGTGGCCACCGCCGGCTGCCCGGCCCGCCCGGTGGATGGCGAAAAACTCCGCGCCGCACGCCCCTGCGGAGTAACACTGCCCTGCCGCGATGCTATATCGAATCGGCTCGATCTGGACAGCCGGCGACCGACGACGGTGGCGCGCAGGACAGACGACCAGCGGGTTTGGCATCGACCTAGGTCGATGTAGTGTGGAAACGCTCCCACACCACCTCCACCCACCTGATCGAGGAGCCGAACATGCAGCGACGGCGACATCGTCCGGCCACCATGCTGGCCGGCCTGCTCATCCTGGCCCTGTCCGTGCTTCTGTCACCACCCGCGTCGGTGGCCGGCAGCGCGGCCACCGGCGCGTCCCATGCCCGCGCGACGCCACTCACCGAGCTGACCGTGGTGTCCGAGCGGGTGGCGTTCGGACTGCAGCGCCCGATCGCGATCACCGGCCTGCCGGACGGTCGAATGCTGATCGCGGAGAAGAACGGCACCGTCCGCGCGTACCACCCCGCCACCGGCCTGGCGGCCGATCCGGTGCTCGACCTGACCGCCCGGATCGACACGTCGGACAACGAGCGCGGCCTTCTCGGCATCACGCCGGCACCGAACTTCGCGCGCACCGGGATCCTCTACGTGGCCTACACGAGCCTGCCGGCCGGCGCGCTGACCCTGGCGCGGGTGCCGCTCGGCGCTCCCGACCGGCTACAGGTGCTGCTCACCCAGGAGCACGCCGAGTTCGGCAACCACAACGGCGGACAGGTGGCCTTCGGCCGCGACGGCTACCTGTACTGGTCCACCGGCGACGGCGGAAACGCGAACGACCCGTTCAAGAGCGGCCAGAACCTCGGCACCCTGCTCGGCAAGATCGTACGGATCGACGTCAACCGCAGCTGCGGGGGCAAGCCCTACTGCGTACCCGTGGACAACCCCTTCGTCCGCACGGCGGGCGCGCGGCCGGAGATCTGGGTCTACGGGCTGCGTAACCCGTGGAAGTTCTCCATCGACCCGGTCGACAACTCGCTCTGGATCGGCGACGTCGGCCAGGGCCTGATCGAGGAGATCAACCACATCCGCCCGTCGCAGCGTGGCGCGAACCTCGGCTGGTCCTGCAAGGAGGGCACGCCGGTCTTCGACCAGACGCAGTGCCGGCCGGGCGTACGGCTCACCGACCCGGTCGTCGAGTACGAGCACTACCTGACGGAGAACTGCTCCATCATCGGCGGCCTGGTGTACCGGGGGTCCGTCACCCCGGAGGCACGGGGGACCTACATCGCGAGCGACTACTGCTCGACCCGAGCGTTCGCCGTGCGTCCCAACCCGACGGGTGGCTACGAGTCCGCCGAGATCGGCACCTTCCCCACCCAGCCGACGGCGTTCGGCGCGGACGTGAACGGCGAACTGTACGTGCTCAGCGACCTCCCGGGCTGGCTGAGCAAGGTGCGGTTCGAGCGGGTCCAGCCCACCCCGACCGCCGGGGTGGCCAACCGCTGAGCCTCGGCGGAAACCGGCACCGGTGACACCGCGGTGGACTGCCACGCACCCGTGGCGGTCCACCGCGGCACGGGGAGAACCGCGTCGTCGGTCCTGGTTGGCCGCCGCCGGCTCACGGGCCGGGGAGGACGACGCGTTCCCGGCCGGGGAGCCCGTGCAGTCGGGTACGCACCACCAGGTCGTGCAGGGCCTCCACGGCCGCCGGGTCCGCGCGCTCGGGCAGCATCGAGGCCTCCCGGGCCGTCTCCAGTTCGGCGCGCAGTCGCGGCACGTCGACGGCGAGCCGCGCGGCGGCGTCCGCGGGGAGCGGGCCGTGCTCGGCCTCCCGTTTGGCGGCGATGAGATCCGGTACGTACGCCAGTTCCGTGCCGAGCACCCCGAGGTCCGTCTCCACCCGGCCGGTGCGCATGAGGTGGATCCCGGTGAGCAGGACCCGCAGCGTGTACAACGCCGGCTTGAGCTGCCCGGTCCTGGCGTACAACCTCTCCTGGGTGGCCGCGAACCCGAGATAGTGGTGCGCGTGGTGACGGGTGACCAGGCGCGGCGCCAGAGCGACGAGCTCGGCGTGCACCGCCGTGGTCACGACCACCAGCGGCGACAGCAGTTGCTCCAGAACATAGCCGTTGCGGCCGGTCAACAGCTTGGCGAACTTCAACAGATCGTGGCTGACCACGTCCAACTCGACACCGTCGCGCACGCCCATCTGCTGCAGCGTCTGCGGGCCGGTACGCAACCCGACGACCTCCTCGGACGCGAGCAGGTGCACGGCCCGCAGATCCAGATCGGAGTCGACCGACGCGAATCCGTACAGATGCGCACCGCTGACGGTGGCGAACACCAGCGGACGGGGCAGAGCGCGGGCTGTGTCGGCGGCCCACGGCGGCACCTCGATGGTCACGACAGGTTTCCTTCCCGTACCGCGGTGAGAAGCCGGTCCACCTCGACCCGGTCGGGCTGATCGGGCAGCGCGGTACTGGCCGCCGCTTCGCCGAGCTCCCGAAACAGGTCCGCCGCCCAGGCGTCGATCTCCTCCCACGGCACCTCGCCGCGCCGCACCGCGAGCAGCCGGTCGCGCAGGTGCCGAACGTCGACCAGCACCTCCCCGGTACGCAGCACGTGGACGCCGGCGACCAGCAGACGGATCATGTGCATGGCCTGCTTGTGGTTCGTCTCGCCGGTGCGCTCGCGGCGGGCCGCCACCCGGTTGAGTTGATCCCGCGCGTAGTTGCCGTAGGTCTCGGCCACCCGCCTCGACAGGAACGCCTGCCGGACCGCCAGCAGGCGTTTCCCGTCGTCGGTGATCCGCTCCACCAGCGGGGACCAGAGCACCTCCAGAACCGTCGGGTTGCCCTGTAGGGCCAGGACGCAGAAGCGTTCGAACTCCCAGGAGAACTGCTCCGCAGCCGGACCGTCGAGGTGGGTGGGCGGCTTGTCGAGGTGCCAGAACGCCCGCGTGGGCGCCACGTACACCCCACGCCGGTCGCGGTCGGAACCCGGGCCGTGTAGCCCGTACGCCCGCGACCCGACCACGACGGCCAGAACCGTGTGCCGCTCGACAAACTCGATCATGCCCTGGGACGCTACCCAACCACCGACCCGCACGCGCCACCGTTTCCCGGCGGACCGGTCCGAGGGCCGTCCCGACCAGCGGCTGCCGTGCCCGCCTCGGCACGGCAGCCACGCCACCCGTCAGCCGTTCTGCTTCGCCTGGCAGGACACGCAGAACTGGGCGTGCGGAAGGATTTCGAGCCGCTCGGCCGGGATGTTCTGGCGGCACTTCGCGCAGGTCCCGTAGGTGCCGGCGTTGATGCGGCTCAGCGCACCGGTGATCTGCTCGATGTTGCGCCGGGTGGCCACCAGCAGCGCGGCCCGGTTGTGGGCCTCGCTCGGGTCGCCGGTGTCCGCGTTGAGCTCGGTCAGTTCCCGCAGCCGAGCCGTCTGCGTGGCGAAGTCTTCCGCCAGCGAGGCTCGCAGATCAGCCAGCCAACGCTGGTCGACAGCTCGTTGATCGACGCTCATGGTCCTACCTCTGCCTTCGAAGGGTAAAAAGAAAAGGGCCGAAGCTGGATAGCTTCGCCCTGGCGGTCGTTCCGTGATGCAACGGTTCCGCGGGGGGCCTCGGCCGGTTCGCGCCGGGCTCGTCAGCCACGACATGGGCGCGATGCGCGGCACGCGGACAACCGGCACCCGCATATCGACCGTCCGGCACGCCGCCATCGCCACGTGGGCAGCCCCGATCGCCGCCACACCGGTGACGGCAGGAGAGCGGAACGTAACCGAGGACATGTCTCCACCATAGGCGGCGTCCGCGGCGATGCCAACGCCGGACGAACGGCCGTCCTCACGCACGGTGTGGGTGACGGGTCACTCCTCCGGCGCGATCAGCCGGTCGTCCGTGACGTCCCGGACGATGATCGCCTCCACCGGGCACGAGTTGGCCGCGTCGAGGACGACCTCGGCCGGGGAGACGACGTCGGCCAGCGGCGCGGACACGCCGTCGACAAGGCGAAAGTGCTCGGGCGCGGTGCCGGCGCAGATGCTCGTGCCGATGCAACGACCCGGGTCCACCCCGACCCGCCAGGCGCTGCTCACCAGGCCACCGGCATGCTGAGCAGGCCCCGTACCAACATGCCGCGCTTCCACTTCAGCTCCGCCTCCGGTACGGCGAGCCGCAGGCCGGGCAGACGGGTGACGAAGGTGCTGACGGCTACCTGCAACTCCATGCGGGCCAACTGCGCGCCGACGCAGTGGTGTACCCCGTGCCCGAAGCCCAGGTGCGGTTTCTGCTCGCGATCGAAGTCCAGCCGGTCCGGGTCGGCGAAGACCGTACCGTCCCGATTCGCCGACGACAGTGACCCGAGAACCGGTTCCCCGGCCCGGACCAGCACCCCGCCGACCTCGACGTCCTCCTTGGCGTACCGGGCGAAGGAGGAACCGACGCCGAGCGGCACGTACCGCAGAAGTTCCTCGACCGCGGCCGGCACCAGCGACGGATCGGACCGCAGCCGCGCGAGCTGGTCCGGATTGTGCAGCAGGACGTAGACGAAGTTGGGGATCTGGGTCACCGTCGTCTCGTGACCGGCCGCGAGCAGCCCTGCGGCCAGCTCCACCAGTTCGGTCTCGCTGAGCCGGTCCTGGTTCTCGTCGCGGGCCCGCACCAGCGCGCCGAGCAGGTCGTCGATCCCCGGGTCGCGGCGGCGCTCGGCAACCAGGCCACCGATGTAGCCCCAGAGATTGTTCAGGTACTCCTGGATCGTCTCCAGAGGCAGTGAGGTGGTCGAGACGATCGCCTCGGACCAGACGTGGAAACGGTCGCGGTCGGCGTACGGGACGCCGAGCAGCTCACAGATCACCTGGATCGGCAGCGGCGTGGCGACGTGCTCCACCAGGTCGGCCGGCGGACCGAGCCGGAGCATGTCGTCGACCAGCGTGTCGGCGATCTCCTGGGTGCGAGGTCGCAGCGCTTCCACCCGACGTGCCGTGAACGCCTTGGCCACCAGCCGACGCAGCCGGGTGTGATCGGGCGGATCCATGGTCAGCATGCCGCTGTACTGCTGGCGCGGGGTGAGCCGGGGCTCGTCACGGTCGACGGCTGGCGCGCGGCCGAACCGCACGTCGCCGAGGACCGTGCGGACGTCCTCGTAACGGGTGGCGAGCCACGCCTCCTCCCCGTACGGGAGCTGCACCCGGGTCATCGGCTCGTGCTCGCGCAGCTCCCCGTAGGTCGGATCGACGACGAGGCGGTCGGGCACGCTGAACGGGTACGACCGCGCGGGCGGAACGGTTCGGCTCTCGGTGCTCTGCGCGCTCTCGGTCATCCGGCTTCCCTTCGTCGAGACGGCGTGATCCGCATGTCGGCGCCACATTCACAGCGGCTTCAGATCGCCTACGTCCAGGGCGTGGATCAGCACACCCCTACGCATCGTGACGTTTCAATGTCGGATCGTAGCGAGGGACGTCGATGATCGCCATGGAGACCAATCCGCGTCCGTACACGACAGCCGTACTCGCAGCGGATCGCTCGCGGCAGGATTGGGCTTCCTGCGCGGACTGCGGACGGTAGCGGTGACCGGGGCGTGGGTCAGTGACCTCGGTCCTGGCCGAGAAAGCACGACAGCAGTCGCCGGAACTCGTGCGGGTGTTCGACCGCCGGCACGTGCCCGCATCGGCCGAACACGTGCAGACGCACGTCGGCCAGATGTTCGAGCAGGGGGCGGGTGGCTGCCTCGATCGGGGTGACGCGGTCCTGGGCGCCGTGCACGAGCAGCACGGGCGCGTGGATCGCTGCCAGCGTCTGCGTGGTGAGGGTGAGGTCGTCGACCCATCGTGCCCTCGGTGGAGGGAACAACGACGCGTACGCGGACGCCCCGTCCCGCATCGCCGCCGCCCGGGCCTCGACGGCCGCGTCGGTCACGAGAGCCTGGTCGAGGAGGAGGCGGCCCAGCATGTCCCGTGCCCCGAGCGGGCCGGCGGGGGCGGCCCAGACCGCGTCGAGATCGGCGGACAGCGGCGCCCCCGGAGCGCCCATCGTGGAGACCGCCACGACCCGGGTCACCCGCTCAGGGTGTGCCGCCGCCAGTGCCAGCGCCACCGCGCCGCCCATGGAGTGGCCCACCACGGCGTAGGACTCGACACCGAGAGCATCCATCAGGCCCGCGGCCTGCTCGGTCCAGAGCCGGAGTCCGCTCGGCGAGCCGGCCGGCACGGGCGTACGGCCGAACCCCGCCTGGTCGGGAGCCACCAGGTGCCAGGACGTGCTCAGCGCCTGCGCCGTCGATGCCCAGGCGCCGGACCCGGTCGTGCCGGGTCCGGAGCCGTGCAGCATCAACACCGCGGGCCCGGCGCCGCTCTCCAGAACGTGGACCGGTGAACCGTCGACCGTGACGGTCCGAAGTGCGGTCACCGGGGCAGGCCAGGTGTGCTCACGCCGAGGCGGAGCTGACGGACTTCGAGAAGACCTCCATCATCGCCCTGCCGAACTGCGGCATGTCGGGCCATCCCCGGCAGGAGACGAGGTTGCCGTCCACGACGTCGGGTGCGTCGATGACCGTCGCGCCCGCGTTCTCCATGTCACCGGTGATGGGCGGGAAGCACGCCGTCTTCCGGCCCTTCAGGAGCCCGTACACCGCTGGCACCTGCGCGCCGTGGCACACCAGAGCGATGGGGAGGTTGCGCGCGAAGAAGTGCTCGGTGATGCGCCTGACGTCGGCGTCAACCCGGATCCACTCGGGGGCGCGTCCGCCGGGGATGATGAGGGCGTCGTAGCGCTCGACGTCGACCTCGGCCCAGGGCACGTCGACCGGCAGCTTCCGACCGTTCTTCTCCACATAGGCGTCGGAGTTGGGGTCGAACTCGTGGATGACCAACTGCACGTCACGCAGCGTTCGTGACGAGACGTCGACGTCCCAGCCGCCCTCCTGCACGCGGTAGTAGGGATACATGGTGTCGAGTTCCTCGGCGGCGTCGCCGGTCAGGAGCAGCGCTCTGGGCACCTGCTTCTCCTCGCGTCTGGTGGCGGGTGGTGGAGATCCAATCCGATCCGATCCGGTGGCGATAGCATTCCTCGACCCAGCCCACCCGTCAAGCCTCTACCGCCATCGATTCCGCGTCCGTGACCTCGTCGAACAATCGTCGGAAACGGTCGCCGGAGCGCAGGATGTGCCGACGCATCGCGTAGGCGGCGGCGTCGGGGTCACGCGCGGCGATCGCGGCCACGACGTCCTCGTGCTCGGCCATGGCCAGGTGGGTGACCTGGGCGTCGTGGTGCAGCCGGAAGAGGTGCACGTGACTGTGCAGACGGGCGAGCGCCTCCCGGATCACCTGGTTCTCCGCGCTGAGGGCGACCAGGTCGTGGAACGCGGCGTCGCGGAGCCCGAAGGCGCCGTACGCCGCAGGCCCCTTGCCCCCCTCCAGCTCGGCCATCTCCTCCAGCATCCGTCGCAGGCCGGCCACCTGTTCCACCGAGGCGCGTTCGGCGGACCTGCGCGCCGCCGCGGGCTCGAGCAGCAGGCGGACCTCGATCATGTCCTCGAATCGGTGGCGGGTGATCTGGGGAGGGATGCGGTAGCCGGCGTGCGGCACCCGCACGACCAGCCCCTCGGCCTCCATGCGGTTCAGGGCGTCCCGGATCGGTGTCTGGGAGACTCCCAGCTCTCGCGCCAGAACGTCGATCGTGACGCGGGAGCCGGGCTCGATCCGTAGCGACATCAGCTGCCCGAGCAGCGTGTCGTACACCTCGTCGGCGAGCCGGCCGCCCGATCTTCCCACCGGCATTCCTCCCGTCACGGCCTTGCGGCCCCGCGCGATCATCGCTCCGTCGTCCATCGTGACGTGAGGTCCCTTCTTGCGCCGTTGCGACCTGTTGACATCAGTCACAGCGCTGCGGCATGCTGACGCCCCCACCAGATCGTATAGGAAAAGTGGCGGATGATCTTCATTCTCCACCCCGCGGCGCAGTTCTGACGCCGGCCCTCACGACGGCCCGGCGCCACGCCCAGAAAACCCAGCAACCGCTTGGCGAAGCACATAGCGAGGCCCTAGAAGTCCCCATCCAGAAAGCAGGCATAACATGCGCGCTCAGAAGCGAATAGGACGAATGCCCGCTCCCGGTCGCAAGGCACGGCTGGCGACGGCGGCCATGCTGCTGGTGGCCACGACCCTGGCGGCGTGCGGCGGCGACAAGGACGACGACGCGAAGGCGAGCGCCCCCAAGGCGCCGGCGGCCGTCCCGGAGCTCAGCAAGGACCCGCTGACCCTCAGCTTCATCTGGTTCGACTGGCCGCCCGCCCAAGCGCTGGAAGCCTTCGCCAACGCGGAGTACAAGAAAGAGCGGCCGAACGCGACCATCAAGGTCAACACCGTGCCGAACGCGAACTGGCACGACGCGATGTTCACCCAGTTCGCCGCGCGCAAGACCGACTTCGACATCGCGATCCTGGACTCGCAGCACATCGGCGAGGCCGTGACGAACGGCAACATCCTCGACCTCACGGACTTCGTCAAGAACAACATCGAGGTGCAGGCCTACGACCCGTACCTCCTGGCGGCCTACGGTCAGTTCCCGCAGGCGGAGACCGGCAAACGCGACGAGAACGCCAGCCTGTACGGGCTGCCGCTGCTCGGCGACACCTGGACGATGATCTACCGCAAGGACCTGATCGGCGACAAGCCGCCGCAGACCTGGGACGAGATGATCTCGGTCGCCGGGAAGTGCCAGGCGGAGCACCCCGGTGTGAGCGGACTGGCCTTCCACCAGGCCAACGGCTCCGACGCCGCGGCCGTCACCTACAACACCGTCAACGGCGTCTACGGCGGCAACCTCTGGGACCCGAAGGCACGCAAGATCCAGGGCGTCCTCAACGACGCGGCGGGCCAGGAGGCGATGGACGTCCTGGTCAACAAGATGAAGCCGCTGACCGCCAAGGGCTCCGGCAACTGGTTCATCGACGAGACGAACGCGGCCGTCGCCCAGGGCAAGGCGTGCATCGCGTTCAACTGGATCGCGGCGAGCGGCGGCCTGCTCGATCCGAAGCAGTCGACGCTCGGCAGCACGCGGGAGCAGATCCTCGACAAGTTGGGCTTCGCCACCCTGCCGACCCAGAAGACGAACCTCGTCCCGCTCGGCGGCATGGGCATGCACGTCTCGGCCTACTCCGGCGCGGCGAACCAGGCGGAAGCCCTGAACTTCATGAAGTGGTTCGAGCGGGCTGACATCCAGAAGAAGTGGGCCGCCGCCGGTGGCGTGCCATCACGTACCGACGCGATCCAGTCACCCGAGTTCCTCAACGCCGGGCCGTTCAACAAGGTGTACGCCGACTCGGTCCCCCGCATGCGGGACATGTGGAACGTGCCCGAGTACGCGCGCCTCGTCGACATCGAGAACACCAACGTGAACGCGGCCCTCAACGGCGCGAAGAGCCCGAAGGACGCGCTCGACGACATCGCCAAGGAGCAGCAGAGCGTGCTCGACTCGAGCAACCGCAAGGGCGGCGGCGGGCTGTGAGCGACGCCCCTCTGACGACCGAACACCCCGGGCAGGTGGCGTCCGCGACGCCACCTGCGCCGGGTCGGTCCCGCCGGCTGAGCGACCGAGGGCTCGCCGTGGCCTTCATCTCCCCCTCGCTCCTGCTGTTGCTCGCCATGTCGGTCTTCCCGTTGCTGTGGTCGTTGTACCTGTCCTTCACCGACTACTCGGCCACGCGCGGAGGTCCCGCCGAGTTCGTCGGGTTCGGGAACTACACCGCCATCCTGACGTCGGCCCAGGTCCACACGAGGGCCCTGACGACTCTGGTCTACGTGATCGGCGCGGTCTCCCTGCAGACCGTGCTCGGTTTCGGCATCGCCTACCTGATCTCTCGGCGCACCCGCGGGCGCGGAGCGCTGACCACCCTGTTCCTGGTCCCGATGATGCTGTCGCCGGTCGTGGTCGGGTTGTTCTGGCGCTTCATGCTCGACGCGCAGTTCGGCGTGGTCAACAGCATGCTCGGCTCGGTCGGCCTCGGGCAGGTGGAGTGGCTCACCCGGCAGCGGACGGCCCTGATCTCGCTGATCGTGGTCGACACCTGGCAGTGGACGCCGTTCATCATGCTCATCGCGCTCGCGGGCCTCAGCGCGGTGCCCAAGTACCTCTACGAGGCCGCCTCGATCGACCGCGCGTCCGAGTGGTTCAAGTTCCGCACCATCACTCTTCCGCTGGTGTGGCCACTGCTGCTCATCGCCGTGATGTTCCGGGCCATCGAGGCGTTCCGGCTGTTCGACCTCGTCTACATCCTCACCAACGGAGGCCCGGGGGTCTCCACGGAGACGTTGTCGTTCCACATCTACAAGGTCGCGTTCCTGGGCTTCAACACCGGAACCGCGTCGGCGTACGGAATCCTCATGGTCCTCGTCGTCATCGTCCTCACGCAGCTCTACCTGCGTTATCTGAACAAGCTCAAGGAGGACTGATGGCCGTCTCCGTCGACGAGGCCGTGTCCACCGGTCCGGCCGGGGACCACACACCTCCCGCGCGCCGCCCCGGCGGCCGGGGCCGCTCCGCGGTGGAGGTCGTGCTGCTGACCGTGCTGGCCGCCGTGATGCTCTTTCCGGTGCTGTGGATGATCGAGACGTCGATCAAGGAGAACCGGGACGTCTACGCCATCCCGGCCAAGTTCTTCGACTTCGCCGTCACGTTGCAGCATTACAAGGACGTGTTCGTCGCCCAGGGCGACGGCCGCACGCCCGTGTCCGTCAGCTTCCTCAACTCCTTCGTGGTCGCCGGCGCCTCCACGGTGCTGGCCACCGTGCTGGGAGTCCCGGCGGCCTGGGCCTACTCACGCTTCGCCGTGAAGGCCAAGAAGGACCAACTGTTCTTCATCCTGTCCACCCGCTTCATGCCGCCCGTGGTGGTGGTGATCCCGATCTTCCTCATGTACCGCCAGGTCGGACTCATCGACAACAAGATCGGCCTGATCCTCATCTACGCCGCGTTCAACGTGCCGTTCACGATCTGGATGATGAAGGGGTTCGTCGACGAGGTGCCCGCGGAGTACGAGGACGCCGCCATGCTCGACGGTTACACCCGGCTACAGGCGTTCTGGCGATACACGCTTCCCCAGCTCCTACCCGGCATCGCCGCGACGGCGGTCTTCGCGCTCATCTTCTCGTGGAACGAGTTCGTGTTCGCCATCTTCCTCACGTCCAGCGACAGCGTCCGGACGGCCCCACCCGCCATCGCCGGCCTGATCGGCGGAACCACCACCGACTGGGGTCTCGTGGCAGCGGCCTCCGTGGTGTTCGCCCTGCCGGTGCTCATCTTCGCCTACCTGGTGCGCAGGCACCTCATCGCCGGCGTGACGCTCGGGGCGGTGCGACGCTGATGGCGGGTATCGAGGTAACCGCGCTGCACAAGCGCTACCCGGACGGCACGGTCGCGGTCGAACAGGTGGACCTGTCCATCGGCCACGGCGAGCTGTTCGTGATGCTCGGCCCCTCGGGCTGCGGCAAGACGACCACGCTGCGGGCCATCGCCGGCCTGGAGCGGCAGACGTCCGGCGACATCCGCATCGGTGACACGCTGGTCAACGACCTTCCGCCCGCCGAGCGCGACATCGCCATGGTGTTCCAGTTCTACGCCCTCTACCCGCATCTGCGCACCCGCGACAACCTGGCGTTCCCCCTGCGGGCCGAGGGACTGCCCAAGCAGGAGGTGCACGCCCGGGTCGAGGAGGCCGCCCGGCTGATGCGGCTCGGTCCCCTGCTGGACCGGCGACCGCGCCAACTGTCCGGTGGGGAGCAGCAGCGCGTCGCGCTCGCGCGCGCCCTGGTGCGACGACCGCGCGCATTCCTCATGGACGAGCCTCTCACCAATCTGGACGCCGAGCTGAGGGCGGACATGCGCACGGAGATCAAGCACCTGCAGGGGGAGCTGGGGGCGACGATGGTCTACGTCACCCACGACCAGGTCGAGGCGATGTCACTCGGTCACCGGATCGCCATCCTCAACAAGGGCCGCGTGGAGCAGATCGGCACGCCGCTGGAGGTCTACGACCGCCCGGCGAGTCTCTTCTGCGCCGCGTTCATCGGCTCCCCGCCGATGAACCTGATCGACGTGGAGGTGGTCGACGGCATGCTGCACGGTCAGGGCGGTCTGGTCCTCACACCACCGTCCGGCCTGCCGCGCGACCGTCGCCTGGTCGCCGGCGTCCGGCCGGAGGCGCTGGAAGTCACCGCGCCAGGGACGGAAGGCACGATCCCGGCCC
Organism: Micromonospora sp. CA-246542; assembly: GCF_050942905.1. Classification (NCBI taxonomy): domain Bacteria; kingdom Bacillati; phylum Actinomycetota; class Actinomycetes; order Micromonosporales; family Micromonosporaceae; genus Micromonospora; species Micromonospora sp. CA-246542. The sequence goes on from NZ_CP192040.1 coordinate 4,530,915, forward strand.
GAGTGGTCTCGGCGGAGTGGCTGGGCGACGAGATCATCTACGTGGTCGACCACGGCGGCGAGCGCGACGTACGGGTTCGGATGCCACCGACCATCCGTTTCGCCCCGGACGCGAAGGTCGGGCTGCGGCACACCGGCGGAACCCCGGCGGTCTACGACGTGCGCACGGAAGAGCTGGTGGCCTGATGGGAACCGTGGCAGCGCACGGGCTGCGCAAGTCCTTCGGCAAGGTCCAGGCCCTGGACGGGGTGACGCTCGACGTGCCGGACGGCTCGTTCTTCGTCGTGCTCGGGCCCTCCGGGGCGGGTAAGACGACGACCCTGCGGGCGATCGCCGGCCTCGAGAAGCTCGACGCGGGGTCGGTGCACCTGGACGGTAGAGACGCGACCGGTGACGCGCCGGCCGAGCGGGACCTGGCCATGGTCTTCCAGAACTACGCCCTCTACCCGCGACACACGGCGTACGAGAACATCGCCTCACCGCTGCGGGCACGCCGCCGTTCGTCGAGCGAGATCGCCGCCGCCGTCGAGCAGATGTCGAAGCTGCTGCACATCGAACGTCTGCTGAAGCGTCGTCCCGCCCAGTTGTCCGGCGGTGAGATGCAGCGGGTCGCGCTGGCTCGGGCGCTGGTCCGCAGCCCCCGGGCGTTCCTCATGGACGAGCCGCTGACGAACCTCGACCTCAAGCTCCGCGTCGAGATGCGCACCGAGCTCACACGTATCCACCGGAGCCTCGGCGCGACCTTCGTCTACGTGACCAACGACCAGGTCGAGGCCCTGTCCATGGCCGATGCGGTCGCGGTCCTCAAGGAGGGGAAGGTGCAGCAGGTCGGGACACCGACCGAGGTGTACGAGCGTCCCGCCAACCAGTGGGTGGCGGGGTTCGTCGGGAGCCCGCCGATCAGTCTGCTCGCCTGCCGCGCCGAGGGGGATCGTCTGGTCGGCGCGGACGGCTGGACGCTGCCGCGCCCCCGCTGGACCACTGCGGAGGACGGTCGTGCGCTGCTGCTGGGCGTACGCGCGGAGGACCTGTCCGTCGAGCAGCGCGGGGACGCGTCGTTGTCGGGAGAGCTCTACGGGCTCGAGCCGCTCGGCGACCGCACGGTGGTCGACGTCCGGGTGGGGACCGAGATCCTCAAGGTCAAGGCACGACCCACCATCACCGGTACGCCGGGCGAACGACTGTCGGTCACGGTCGACCTGGACCGTGCGCACCTGTTCGACGCGGACACCGGGCTGTCGCTGTCCGAGGCGGGGCGGTAACGCGCCGAACAGACCGAGACACCTTCGCCCCCGCCCCGACGAGGGCGGGTGACCCGTCCGTCCACACGAACGGGCGATCACTGGGGCACTCCGCACAGCACCACGAAGATCACAGGAGGCGACGCAATGAGTGACCCGATGACCGTCCTGGCCCCCGAGCACCGGCGGCTCCGGATCGGCGACGCCTGGCGCGACGCCACGAACGGGGCCACCTTCGCCGTCGAGGACCCCGCCACCGGCAAGACCATCGCCGAGGTGGCGGACGCCGACGTCGTCGACGGGCTCGCCGCCCTGGAGGCGGCGAGCACGGCGATGCCGGGGTGGGCGGCGACCCCACCACGGAAACGGTCGGAGTTGTTGACCGCGACGTACCGGGCACTGGTCGAGCGGTCCGAGGAGGTCGCCCGGCTGATCACGCTGGAGATGGGTAAGCCACTCGCCGAGGCTCGGGCCGAGGTGTCCTACGGCGCGGAGTTCTTCCGGTGGTTCGCCGAGGAGGCGGTCCGCGTCGAGGGTCGCTACAGCGCCGCCCCCGCCGGCGGATACCGCATCCTCACCGTGCCGAAGCCGGTCGGACCGTGTGTCTTCGTGACGCCCTGGAACTTCCCGCTGGCCATGGGCGCCCGCAAGATCGCTCCTGCGCTGGCCGCCGGCTGTACGACGATCACCAAGCCCGCGGGCCAGACGCCGCTCACCATGCTGTTCCTGGCCCGCCTCATGGAAGAGGTGGGCGTACCGCCGGGCGTCGTCAACGTGGTGACCACCAAGCGTTCCGGCGCGGTGGTCTCGGCGCTGCTGGCCGACAACCGGACCCGCAAGCTGTCGTTCACCGGGTCGACCGAGGTCGGACGCGTGCTGCTCCGGCAGGCTGCGGACAACGTGCTGCGTACCTCGATGGAACTTGGCGGCAACGCGGCGCTGATCGTGTGTGCGGACGCCGACCTGGACGTCGCCGTCGGCGGCGCCATGGTGGCCAAGATGCGCAACATCGGGGAGTCCTGCATCGCGGCCAACCGGATCTACGTCGAGGAGCCGGTGCGCGAGGAGTTCACGGCGCGCTTCGTCGAGCGGATGGGCGCGCTGTCGGTGGGTCATGGCCTGGACGACGGCGTGGATGTCGGGGCGTTGATCGACGAGGCCTCGGTCACCGCGATCGACGAGCTCGTCGTCGACGCGGTGGATCGGGGCGCCCGGGTGCTGGTGGGCGGCAAGCGTCCGGATGGGCCGGGCCACTTCTACCCGCCCACCGTCGTCGTCGACGTGCCCGACGACGCGCGGATGCTGAAGGCGGAGATCTTCGGTCCGGTTGCGCCGATCATCTCGTTCACGTCCGACGACGAGGTGCTGGCGAAGGCCAACGACACCGAGCACGGCCTGGTCGGGTACGTCTTCACCCGTGACCTGCGGCGGGCGCTGCGGTTCACCGAGGGGCTGGAGACGGGAATGGTCGGCATCAACCGTGGTCTGATCTCGGACCCGTCAGCTCCGTTCGGGGGCGTGAAGCAGTCCGGCATCGGCAAGGAGGGGTCGCACGAGGGCATCCTCGAGTACCTCGACCTCACCTACGCGGCGATCGACCTGCCGTGACCGGCGCGCCGCCCCGAGCTTGCGCCCCGCACATCAGCGACGTTCTGGAGAGGCACCGACATGCTTGAGACCGTCCGCGGACCACGCCAGCTCATCGTGGGCGAAGGGGTCGCGCAGAACATCCCCCGGGTGGTGGCCGAGAGTGGATCGCGGGTCCTCGTGGTGACCGACCAGGTTCTCCTGGGCCAGCCGGGCGTCGCCGAGATCGTGGCCGCCGTGCGGGAGCGGGTCGACGTCGTCGAGGTGTTCTCGGACGCGACGTCGGACGTGCCACTCGCCGACGTCGCCGTGGCCGTCGCGGTCGCCAACGAGGTGGAGGCCGACGTGATCCTCGCCATCGGGGGTGGCACGGTGATCGACCTCGCCAAGATCGTCGGCGTCATCCGACGCCACGGTGGGACGCCGCGCGACTTCTACGGCGAGTCGCGGGTACCGGGGCCGACCCTCCCTCTCATCGCGGTCCCGACCACGTCCGGGACCGGCTCCGAGCTCACCCCCGTCTCGGTGTTGACCGACCCGGACCGCGAGCTGAAGGTGGGGGTCTCCAGCGTCCACATCGTGCCCGACTTCGCCATCGTGGACCCCGAGCTCACCTACTCCTGCCCGGCGACCGTCACCGCCCACTCCGGCATCGACGCGTTCTGCCACGCCGTGGAGAGCTACACCGCGCGACCCCGGCCCCACGGACCACGCGACCCGGTGGAGCAGGTGTTCCTCGGCCGCAACCCGATCACCGACCACTACGCGCTGCTGGCCGCGGAGCGGATCGCCCGGAGCCTGCGTCGTGCCGTCCGCAACGGCGGCGACCGGGACGCGCGCGCGGACATGTCGTACGGGTCGATGCTCGCCGGGCTCGCCTTCTCCCACGCGGGCAACGCGGCCCCGCACGCCCTCCAGTACCCCATCGGCGCGGCCACGCACACCCCGCACGGCCTGGGCGTCGGACTGCTCCTGCCCTACGCGTTGGACGCGGCCCGGGATGCCGTCGAAGACCGGTTGGCCATCCTCGCCGGGGTGTGCGGGCTCGACGTGGCCGACGCCTCCGATGCCGAGGCCGCGGACGCGTTCCTCACCTGGCTCGACGGTCTCCTCGCCGACATCGGCATCCCACGCACCCTGGCGGACATCGGCGTGGCCCGCGCCGACCTGCCACGCTTCGCGGAGATGGCCAGTGGCGTCACCCGCCTCATCCAGAACCACCCGGGCCCGACCGACACCGCCAGCCTGACCGCGATCCTCGAAGCGGCCTGGACCGGGGACCGGACCCGACACGTCCTGACTCCGAGCGGAGATGGTGCCGGTAACGGGTAGCCGACGACGCTCGCCGCCGGCTTCCGCGCGTCGAGGACGAAGGCCGGTGCGACCACTACCATGCGAGCGTGGCTCACGTTGCCCCGGCCCGCAGGCCGTACCCGCTGCTCATCGCCGTGGCGATCGTGCTGGCGCTCGGAGCGGCCACGGCCTGGGCGGTCGGTGACACGCTGGGGCTGAGCCACTCCCCCGCCGCCGTGCCGCGCGAGGAGGCTGTCGCGGCACCGGCGCGGACGCCCGCGCCGGTGCCGCCGTTGGCGTCCCTCGTCGTACCCGACGATCCCCGGCTCACCAAGGCCGCGACCGCCGTCGCCGACGCGGTCGTCTTCCGCGGCCGGCCCCGGCCGGTGCTCGCCCCGGGCGGGTCCGCGACCACCGCCTCGGGCACCGGTACGGCGGGCGGCGGGCCGCCCGACCTGTCGGCGGTACGCACGCTGCGGGCGGGCGTGCTGGCCACTCTCCGTGGGACGCCCGAGTCGTACCGGCTCGACGTGCGCGGCACCGAGTTGGCCGTCCAGGGTGGTGACGTGGCGGGCGTGGCAGCCGGGATGTACCAGCTGGCCGACCGGATCCGCTCCGGCGTCGAGGCGCTCTCCCCGGGGGACACGGGTCGGGTGGTCGCACCCCGGCTCGGCCTGCGACTGACCGATGCCGGTTCGGTGGGCCGCGAGCCCGACCCGGCCGCCTTCGCCGCCGGCGACGACTACGGCCTGAACACCGACGTGGTCGCCTCGGCGGTGCTGCCCCGCGCGCCGTGGGTGGACGCCGCCGCGGTGGCCCGCATCGACGCGCAGTTTCGGCAGCTCGTCGACCACTCGGTGGCGCAGGGATACAACGGGATCGTCGTGCCCGGCTTCCTGGAGTACGTCACGTTCGCCACGGTCGGCGACGGACGCGCGGTCTATCCGCCCGGCGACCCGCACGTCGACCGGGCGCGGGCGATGGTCACGGCGTTCGGGCCCGTCTTCCGGTACGCCGAGGACATGGGGATGAAGGTCTTCCTGCTGACCGACATGCTCGCGGTGTCGCCCCCGTTGGAGGCGTACCTGACGCGGACCGTGGGCGGCCTCGACGTGGCCGACCCCCGGCTGTGGGCGGTCTACCAGGCCGGCCTGGCCGAACTGTTCGAGGGCATGCCGTTCGTCGACGGCCTGATGGTCCGCATCGGCGAGGGCGGCGAGGTGTACGCCGGAACCGGGTGGGACTTCTCGTCCCGGCTCGCGGTCACCACGGAGGCGTCCGTACGCGCGATGCTGCGGGCGCTGCTGGACACGGCGGGCCCGGCCGGGAAGGAGATCATCTTCCGCAGCTGGACGGTGGGCGTCGGCGCGGTCGGCGACCTGCACACCAACCCGGAGTCGTACGCGCAGGTCCTCGGCGGGCTCGACGACCCGCACCTGATCGTGTCCACGAAGTACACCCTCGGCGACTTCTACAGCCACCTGCCGCTGAACACCACCCTGCTGGGCGGCGGGCACCGCCGCATCGTGGAGTTCCAGGCCCGGCGCGAGTTCGAGGCGTTCGGTTCGCTGCCCAACGACCTCGGCCCGCTGCACCGCGAGGCGCTGCGCGCGTTCCTCGCCGCCAACGCAAACGTCGAGGGCGTCTGGAACTGGACCCAGGACGGCGGACCGCTGCGCGCCGGGCCCATGTCGCTGTACCTGCGCGCCGGCTTCTGGCAGCTCTACGACCTCAACACGTACGCCGTCGGCCGCCTGGCCTGGGACCCGCAGGTCGACCCGGCGCAGGTGACGGCGGACTGGGCGTACCGCACGTTCTCCGCCGACCCGGGCACCGTCGCCGCGATCGGGCAGGCCATGGCGCTGTCCCGGCAGGCGGTCACCAAGGGCCTCTACATCGGTCCGTACGCCGACCGCTCGGTACGGGCGCTCGGGCTCGAACCGCCGCCCATGATGTGGATTTTCGAGTGGGACATCCCGACCGGCGACTCCGCAGCTCTGGACAGCATCTACGCGGTGACCGGCGGCCGCGTCGACGAGGCGATCCAAGAGGGTACGCAGGCCGTCGCGCTGGCCCGGCGCATGCGCGACCTGGTGGCCGCGACCGACCCGGCGACCTGGCGGGACGCCGAACTGCGCGGACGCTTCACCGCGACGCTCGACTACCAGGTCGACCTGTTCGAGACGCTTGGCGCGTACCGGACCATGGTGCTGCGGCACGCGCAGTGGCTGGACACGGGCGCACCGGCCGCCCTCCGCGAGTGGCGGCGGGCAGCGGCGGCGTACCAGCATGCGCGCGACGCACACCGGCAGCGCTACGACGCCGACCTGGACCTGCCGGCGTACAACTTCACCGCCGCCGACCTCGGGGCGCGGCGTGCCGACCGGGACCCGGCGATGGCCTGGGCGGCCCGGGCGCTGCTCGCGTCGATCCTGCTGGTCCTGCTGCTCGGCCTGCGCGGTCGCGGGTTCGGCGCGGCCGCCTCGCGCGGACTGCTGCTCGGCGCGCTCCGGCCGTGGCGGATCGCCGCGCTGCCGACACCCCGCACCCGGGCGGACCGGCTGATGGTGTGGCTGGTCCCGGCCGTGGTCCTGGTGGCCAGCCGGCTCGTGTCGACCTGGTTCGCCGCGCCGGCACACCTGCTGGTCACCCTCGGTGGATGGGCGCTGTTCGCCCTCGTCGTACGCCTCGTCGTCGGCCGCCGGGATCCGTTCCACCTGTGGGCCGCGCTCGGCGGCGTCGCGCTGCTACGCAGCGTACTTCTCCTGGCGGCGCTCGCCCTGCGCGGACCCGGCGGCTACTGGTTCGCCTTCTGGACCGCGCCGGGCCTGCGCGCGGCGTACGTCACCGTCGCGTTCGCGGCGTTCTGCTGGCTGTTCGTGGTCACGGCGGTGGTCCTGCGGGACCGCTACGGCCTGCGTCGCGCAAGTGCGGTCGGGCTGACCCTGACCGCCGTGGGCGTGCCGCTGGGCGCACTGTCCACCCTGGTCTGGGCGGTGGGTCTGGAACGCGCGCTGACGGTGTGGAACGACCAACTCGCGCTGCTGCCCTGGGGCCTGTCCCGCATCCTCGGCATCACCGTCTATCTCGGCATCCCCACCCAGCTCCCGGCATACGCCGCCACCGCCGGGATCGCCCTGGCCGTCGCCGGTCTGCTCCTGTCCCTCGGCCGCGAGTGACCCTCGGATGAGCCTGGTGTCGGCGTTCGTACCGATCTGGATCCTCACCGCGGTCGGCTACGGGGCCTGTCGCCGGGGCCTGCTGGGCGAGGCGGTGGCGACGGTGCTCGGCCGGTTCGTGTTCCACCTCGCGATGCCGTCCGCCCTGTTCCTGGCCCTGTCCCGAATGCCACTCTCCGGGTTCGCCGGCCGCTCGCTGCTCGCCTTCGGGATGAGCACTGCCGCGGTCGTCGGGTTCGGCTGGGTCGGCGCGAGTCGGCTGTTCGGTCGCACGCCCGGCGAACGGCCGATCTGGGGCATGGCCGCCGGTTACGTGAACTCGGCGAACCTCGGCATTCCGATCGCGACACAGGTGCTCGGCAACGTGTCGTTCCTGGCGGAGGTGGTACTGCTACAGGTGCTGGTGGTGACGCCCGTGGTCCTGATCGCCCTGGACCGGCACAGCGACCCGGCCGGGCGGGTACGGGTCCGCCGTATCGCCTCCCTACCGGTCCGCAACCCGGTGATCCTGGCATCGCTGCTCGGCGTGGCGTGCTCGGCTGCCGACCTGCGCCTGCCGTCGACAGCCGACGCGTCGCTCACCCTGCTGGCGGGCGCCGCGGTTCCGGCCGCCCTGGTCGCGCTCGGCGCGTCGCTGCACCGCCCGGCGGGGGCGCGGGCAGAGCCGGCCGACCTGGCCGAACTGGCCGTGCTCGCCACGCTGAAGCTCGTCGCGCAGCCGGTCATCGCGTACGTGGCCGGGCTGGCCCTGCACCTGTCCGCGCCGCAGTTGCTCGCCGTGGTGGTGTGCGCGGGCCTGCCGACAGCGCAGAACACGTTCATCTTCGGCCAGGAGTACGGCGTCGGCGAGACCATCGCCAACCGGGCGGTGGTCGTGACCACGACGCTGTCGCTGGGCACCCTGGCCGCGACGGCGGCGCTGCTCGGATAGGCCTGGGGGGGGTACGTGTACCCAGGAGGGGCTGAGTATGCGTGCCGATCCATCGCTCGCCGACGATGCGCAGGATGGTTCGCATGCGAAGGACACTGATGGTGATGACGGCCATGATCCTAGGGCTGGTCTCGGTGAGCGGGCCGGCGGCGGCGCAGCAGCGGCCACGGGGAATCCCTGACCGGGTCATGTTGCAACCGGACGATCTCGGCGGAGCCGTGCCGGGGCCGGTGGAGGACGGGCTGGTGTGGTCGCTGCTACCGCAGCCGTGCGCGGATACGCCCGTGCCCGGGCCCGTCGTGAGCCGCACCCAGGCGGCCGATCTGGGTACCCGCTTCCGGATCTACGAGAACGTCGCCCGGTACCGCGGCGATGGGGCACACGCGTACCTCACCGAACTGAAGGCGCAGCTCGCCCGGTGCGGGGTGGGTGGCGACGAGGAGGGCTTCGACCCGGTCGCCGAGGACCACCTCGGGCCGGACTCGGTGCTGTTCCTCGGCACCTGCGACGAAGGCGACCGCTACGTCGGCTATGTCGCCGCCGCGGTTGGCCACTACGTGGTGGTGGTCATGATGTCGGACTCGTACCTGGGTGCGGCTGACCTGACCACGTTGAACGGCCTGGCGAACGCCGCGCGGAACCGGGTGGCCGCGGCTTGACGCGATCGGAGGCCGGCTCTCTTGGGAAGGGTCGGCCTCCGGTCGGTACACAGGTCGCGGCGGCGACCATGTCAGCAGTCGGTCCAGCGCGCCGGGAGCAGTCGGGTGCCGCCGTTGACGTACCCGACGACGAGGCCGTCGTCGGCGATTCCCCCGCTGATGACGATTTGGACGTCCGGGATGGCGCCGGGCAGGGTGACGAGCCGGTCGCCGTGGTCGACAACTCGGGTGCCGAGCACTACGCCCTGACTGTTGACGGCCTGCGGAAACCCCAGCGCCGGGTGCAGGGCGGTGGCCACGCCGGTGCGCAGATCCCAGCGCACCGGGGTGCTGTCCTCGTCCTCGCTGCCGATGCCGAAGCGGCCGACCGCCCAGTTCCCCCGGGCACCGTAGACGTACACCCACCGGGCACCGGGGACGGTGAACCGGTCGGTCGTCCCGTCGGGATGGCGTACCCAGCCGGATACGCCGGTGCCGCCGACGATGGTGCCGTCGTCGAAGATCTCCACCGCGCCATAGTGGGGCGGGATGTCGATCACCTCGACGGTGCCCGGCCGGTCGGCGGGCCAGAGCAGCGGCAGAGCCGTCTCGGTCTCCTCGACGGCGCCGCTGCCGACGATGTCACCGCGAGCGTTGATGCTGTGCACCGAGACGTTGGCGACCACCGGCGGGACGGGCAGCCACTCCAGCCGCCCCTGCGTGTAGCGCCAGGGACGGTGGACGTCACCGACATAGGCAGTGCCGATGGCGACGCCATACCTGTTGATGCTGTCGACCTGCGGCTCCGTTTGAAATTCGACGACGGTGAGGCGGGGTTGGTTCCACACCCCGGGCCGGGTGGCCCAGAGCAGCAGCAGCGGCTGCCGATCCTCGCCATCGACCCGGTAGCCGGGACCAGCGATGAACCGACCGGTCGGGTCGACCGCCCGAGCTTGACCATTGAGGTCCGCGGGCAGAGGCAGTGGTCGTAGTGTGCAGGCCGAGCCGGTTCGCGCCTGCGGCACAGCCGTGGCGACTCCGGGCAGGCCCAGCGTCACGACGAGGACGCCGGCGGTCAGACCGGCCAGGAAAGTGTTCCGAGAGATCCGGGTCATCTCTGCCTCCAGTGACGCGCCGTGGTGATGTGCTCACCCAAGCATGTCGGCCCCGCCACCGGAAGTGCTCTGCGGTCGTTCGTTGAGGTTGCTGTGCCGCTGACGTCCACGGTGGAACGCCGCGCGGGCCAGGTCGCGGCCCGGTCCGGATCGACCGGGCCGCGACGCTGATTCCGGCTGTTGCACCAGTCTCGCGGTCAGGGCAGCGCCTTGAGGAACGGGCCGTGGTTCAGCCGGAATTCCCAGGAGTAGTAGCGGTCCCAGTTGATCGACCAGGTCATGAGCCCTCGGAAGTTGGGATTGGTTCCGCTGCGCGGGGTGTACGTGCCGCAGTTCTGGCCTCGGACCAGGCAGGTCACCGCCTGCTGCACGCCCGCTGGGGCGAGGTAGCCGTTGCCGGCGCTGGTGGAGGAGGGCGCGCCGAACGCGACCTGGTCCTCGCGCAGTGCGGGGAAGACCGCGTTGGCGTTCCCGGCCACGGGGAAGCCGGCCAGCAGCATGTCGGTCATCGCGATGTGGAAGTCGGCGCTGCCCATGGTGTGGTACTGACCATCGAGCCCGACGATGGGGCCGGAGTTGTAGTCCTGGACGTGCAGGACGGTGAGGATGTCCCGCAGCGCGTAGATCACCGGCAGGTACGACCCGGCCCTGGGATCCTGGCCACCCCAGGGGCCGGAGCCGTAGAACTGGTAGCCGAGCTGCACGAAGAACGTCTCCGGGGCCATCGTGAGCACGAAGCCGCTTCCGTAGCGCTGTTTGAGCTCGCGGATCGCCGAGATCAGGTTCACCACGACCGGGGTGGTCGGGTTGCGGAAGTCGGTGTCGCCGGTGTTGAGGTAGAGGGAGTGGCCCTCGAAGTCGATGTCCAGGCCGTTGAGGCCGTACCGGTCGATGATCGCCGACACCGAGCGGACGAACGTGTCACGGGCTGCGGTCGTGGTGAGCTGCACCTGCCCGTTCTGACCGCCGATGGACAGCAGCACCTTCTTGCCCTGCTGCTGCTTGGCGCGGATCGCCGCCGTGAACTGGGCCTCGGTCTCCACAGTGGGGCACTCGGCCACCGGGCAGAGTTGGAAGCGGATGTCGCCGGAGGTGACGGAGGTGGGTTCGCCGAAGGCGAGGTTGACGATGTCCCAGTCGTCGGGCACGTCGGCCATGCGCAGGTATCCGGCGCCGTTGGCGAAGCTGGCGTGCAGGTAGCCGATCAGCGCGTGCTTCGGCAACCCCGTGTTCGGCGGCGGGCTCGTGGGCGGTGTGGTGGTCGGCGGCGGTGTCGTGGGAGGCGCGGTGGTCGGTGGTGTCGTGGTGGGTGGCGCGGTGGTCGGTGGCGTCGTGGTGGGGGGTGCGCCGCCACCACCGCACGCCGCGCCGTTGAGTGTGCAGTCGACGGGCGAGCCGGAGCCGGTGGCCAGGAAGCCGAACGACGCCGACGCGCCGGGGGCCAGGGTGCCGTTCCACGAGCGGTTGGTGAAGGTGTGCCGCTGCCCGGCGCTGCTGACGGTGGCGTCCCAGTACGAGCCGAGGGTGGTGCCGCTCGGCAGGGTGAAGGCCACCTGCCAGCCGGTCATCGTGCTCGACCCGCCGTTGGTGATGGTGTAGCGACCCTCCCAGCCGGTACCCCAGTCGGACGTCTTGGTGAAGACCGCCGTCGGGCCGGCGGCCAGGGCCGGGTAAGCGAAGGTCAGGGTCGCCGCGGCGGCGGAGACCAGGGCTGCCAGGGCAGCCAGCAACGGTGTTCGTAATCTGCGCGCCATCCGGTCCTCCCGAGGGGTGCCCGGCCGAGGGATATCGACGGGAGGCTAATTATTAGGTTTGTTAACTGAAGATGTCCAGAGCGTCGGTCACCCACTCCCCCCGCTGACGGCCGCCGTCATGATCAGGGTGCGCCGCCGCCGTCGACTCATCAGTGCGAAACACGCGGTGAGCACCACCAGCTCCACCTCGGCCCACTCACCCGTGACGTCGACGCGGATCGGCCCGCCCAGTGGGCCGGGGAGGCGCACCACGACGCGGTTGCCGTCGCGGACCAGCTCCCCTCCGCCATGACCGGCCTTCCAGCGGGTCACCCCGCCGGGCCCCGGCACGTGCGACCGGCCCGGGTCGAGCCGCACCGCCACACCGTGCTGACCCTGGGCCGTGAAACCGATGCGTCGGCGGCCGGTCGGTTCGACCGTCCAGCGGCCGGCGCCGGTGCGGATCTCGCCGCACCGCCAGGTCCAGCCGGTACGCAGCGAGGCCTGCGGCCCGGTCGCACCGGAGTCGAGGACGAAGTGCCCGCCCTGTTTGCGTACGGTCAACGCGGTCATCGCGTCGCCCCTTGCGGACGCGGCCGGGACAGGCCGAGGATGAGGATGAGGCCGACGCTCAGGTGCAGCAGCGCGAGGGTCGCCTTCGCTCCCCCGCCGACACCACTGGGTGGGCCGACCACGAGCGAGAGCAGCAGGACCACGACCGCGACCGAGGTCCACCAGACGTGGGCGCGGTCGGTGAAGCGGTGCAGCGCCGCGAGCAGCGCCCAGCCCGCCAGTGCCGCGACCGTGGTCGCCCCGATGACCGCGCCCATCGTGACCGGCCGGGTAGAGCCTCCGGAGCGGACCGCCAGGTCGACGCCGGCCACCGAGCGCAGGAGCGCGAACTCGGCAACCGCCACTACGACCGCACCGGCCGCCACCGCGGCTCGTCGAAGGAGAGGGTTGTTCGTCATGGCCTGAGTCTGCGGACCGGGCCGGGCCGGACACGTCGGTCCAGACGCCACGACGGGTACGTCCTCCGGTGACCCGGGGTACTACCAAAGGAGGTGGTCCGGCGCGTGGCGAGCCCAGTAGCCTGCGCGATGTGGATGCCGCGGCGTGCGAGGTCGGGCGGCCGAGGACGTGGCGTTCCGTCCCGGCCGGCGTGACGACCCTGGCGGTCGGCGTCCTCGTCGCGACCATGCTCTGGTCCGCATCCCGATCCAGCTCGGACGGTCTGGCCGTCCTCGACGTCGCGCTGGCGGTGACCGCCCTGGCCCTCGTTCCGGTGGTCCTGCGCCACCCGCGGGTCGGTGGCGTGCTGGCCGGTCTGCTCGTCGCGCTGTCTGCGGTAGCCACGCCGGTGGCCAGCTTCGCGGTGCTCTTCACCGCCCGCAACCGACCGTTTCGGCAGGCGGCGGTGGTGGCGGCGGTCGGCGTGGCGGGCGAGGCGGTGCAGGCGTTCTGGCGGCCGGCGCCCAGCCTGCCGTACGGCTGGCGGCTGGTGCTGATGTCGGTCGCGTACGCCGCCCTGCTCGGCTGGGGCACCTGGGCGCAGGCCCGGCACGCGTTGCTGGCGGCGCTGCGGGAGCGGGCCCGGCGGGCCGAGCAGGAGCAGGAACGGCGGGTTGGCGAGGCACGCGCGGCGGAGCGCAGCCGAATCGCGCGGGAGATGCACGATGTGCTGGCCCACCGGTTGTCCCTGCTGGCGGCTGCCGCCGGTGCGATGGAGTACCGGCCGGACGCGCCGCCCGAGCGGCTCAGCGCCGCCGCGGGGGTGATCCGAGCGAGCGCGCACCACGCCCTCGACGAGCTACGCGAGGTCATCACCCTGCTGCGCAACGACGACACCGAGGCGCCGACCGACGCGCCACCCGGACAGACCCTCGCCGACCTGCCCCGCCTGGTCGACGAGGCGCGGGCCGCCGGGCAACAGATCGAGGTCCACGACCCGCTCGGCCCACCGGCCGAGATTCCGCCGCCGGTGGGCCGCACCGCCTACCGCATCGCGCAGGAGGCACTGACGAACGCCCGCAAGCACGCCGCCGGGCAGCCGGTCCGGCTGGTGCTCGGTGGGGCGCCCGGCTCCGGGCTGAGCATCGCCGTGAGCAACCCGACCACTCCGGACTGCGGTGCCACCGACAGTGCCGGCACCGGCCTGATCGGCCTCGCCGAACGGGCCGCGCTCACCGGCGGTCGCGTCGCCCACCACGTCGACGCCGCAGGCCGGTTCCACCTCACCGCGTGGCTGCCATGGCCGACGTGACCCCGCCGATCCGGGTCGTCATCGTCGACGACGACCCTCTCGTACGGGGAATGCTCACGCTGATGCTCGACGGCGCCGACGGGATCGCCGTCGTGGGCGAGGCCTCCGACGGCGCCACGGCGATCACCGCGGTGGACCGGCACCTGCCCGACGTGGTGCTGATGGACATCAGGATGCCCGGCGTCAACGGCATCACCGCCACCGAGCGCCTGCGCCGCCGTCACCGACCACCAGAGATCATCGTGCTCACCACGTTCGACACCGACGAGCACGTGCTACGAGCCCTGCGCGCGGGCGCGAGCGGCTTCCTCCTCAAGGACACCCCGCCCGAGCAGATCAGCCAAGCGGTACGCGCGGTGGCCGCCGGCAACCCGATGCTGTCTCCGGGCGTGACGCGCCGTCTCATGCAGCGGGTTGCCTCCGACGCCGAGTCGTACGATCGGGCGAACAACCGATTGGCCCTGCTCACACCCCGGGAACGCGACGTGGTGCTGGCCATCGCGCGAGGCCGCTCCAACGCCGAGATCGCCGGCGAGCTGCTGATGAGCGTGACGACGGTGAAGGCCCACGTCTCGCACATCCTGACCAAGCTGGATCTTGAGAGCCGTACCCAGATCGCCCTGCTCGCCCACGACGGCCGGCTCCTGTGACCCACCTCGTCGGCGGAGGCAGGGTGGCGGCCGGCTTCGGGACGACTCAACCCAGCGAATCCGCTGCACCCTTCGGCATGGTCTTCTAGGCTGCGTGGGCGGGCCGTCCGGTTCGAGCAGGCGTCGCGTCGGCGCGGTACGAATCGTCGGGGCGCCGCCCTCGGCGGCCTGGCTCCACCACCATGTCAGTCGGCAAGGGATCTGCCGTGACGACGCCTCAACGCCCCCGGTACTCGCCGTCGGCGCCGAGCCCGACCACCGGTGAGGAGCAGCGGTGACCCAGAGCGAACGACAGGGCCCGGAGATCGTCGTGGGACTGGTAGCAACCCCACCGGATCACCCCGCCCGGGTCGCCGCGCGGCTCACTTCGGAGCTGGCCAGAGGGCTCACCGAGCGGGTGAGCGCGGACGTGCGGTGGACCGTCCGGGAGGGTTGGGGGGAGGTGGTGCCGCGCCGCGACGGCGGCGCCGAAGCGTTGCTCGATGATCTTGCTAGGCGGCGCGCGGACGACCAGTGGGACGTCGCCATCTGCCTGACCGACCTGCCACTGCATGCCGAGCGGGCGCCCCTGGTCGCGCAGACGTCCGGCCAACGTCACATCGGGGTCATCTCCCTGCCCGCGCTGGGACTGCGTCAGATGCACTCGGTCCGCGCAGCCGTTCCGGATCTCGTGGGCCGGCTGCTGGCCGACGCCTCCGACCACCGGATACCGCCGGCCGAGCGGGCACCGGCAGAGACGAAACGGCGTGTTCCCGCCGTCCATCGAGTGATCGGCGGGGCCGACTCCGGCGAGCGGCGTTACCTCGCCTCGGGGCTGATCGGCCGAGTTCGCCTGTTGACCGGCATGGTCCGAGCCAACCGACCTGGACGTGCACTGCTGGGCCTGTCCAAATTGCTGGTCGGCGCGTTCGGCACGGCTGCGTTCGCGCTCACCACGGACACCATCTGGCAGATGGGCGATGCCCTCGGCGGACTCCGGCTCACAGTGATCATGGTGCTCGGGTTGACCGCGTTGGTCGCCTGGTTGATCGTTGCGCACGACCTGTGGGAGAAACCGAGCCGCGAGACGCCGGTTGAGCTGGCACGGCTCTTCAACCTGGGTACGGTCCTCACTCTCACTCTGGCCACCACGGTGTCCTACGTGGTGCTGTTCGTGGGTACGGTGCTCGTCGGGGCGCTGTTGATCGACACATCCGTGCTGGAACAGGTTCTGCAGCGCCCGGTGAATGCCGGTGATTATCTGGCGCTCGCCTGGATCACCAGCTCACTGGCCACTGTCGGCGGCGCCATCGGCTCGGGGCTGGAGAACGAGCAGACAGTACGAGCTGCCGCCTACGGCTATCACCCCCAACCCGGCGGCTGGCGGGACGAGAAGGTCGGGGAGCGGTCCCACACCGGAAGATAGTCGCGCCGGCAGAATCAGCCGACCGGCCCTACAACATCTCCAACGGCTGCGGGCCAGCAGGTGGCGGGAACGCCACGTCGAGTGCCCTGATGTCTTCCTCGGTCAGGTGCAGGTCGCGCGCTTCCGCATTCTCCCGGGTGTGTTCCGAGTTGGACGATCGGGGAATGGCCGCGACCATCTCCTGCCTCAGCACCCAGGCCAACGCGACCTGGGCGGGCGTCGCCCCGTGCCGGGCGGCGACCTCCGCGACCTGGTCGTGGCCGAGTACCCGCCCCTGCTCGATCGGGGAGTACGCCATCACCGGGATCCGGTGTTCACGTAGCCACGGCAGCAGGTCGTACTCAGGACCTCGCCGGGTCAGGTTGTAGAGGATCTGGTTGGTCGCGCAGTCGTTCCCACCCGCGTCGAGTAGCTCGGTCATGTCGGAGAGGTCGAAGTTACTCACGCCCCACTGCCCGATGTCGCCGGCTTCGACGAGTTCGGCGAACGCTTCGATCGTCTCGGTGAGTGGATGGCTGCCGCGCCAGTGCAGCAGATAGAGGTCGATGTGGTCGACGCCGAGTCGCTGCAGGCTGCGGCGGCAGGCCTGCACGGTCCCCTGCCGGCTCGCGTTCGACGGCAGCACCTTGTCGACCAGGAACACGTCATCGCGTCGTCCGACAACGGCCTCGCCGACAAGCTCCTCGGAAGCACCGTCGCCGTACATCTCCGCGGTGTCGATCAAGGTCATGCCCAGGTCCAGGCCAGTGCGCAGTGCGGATATCTCCGCCCCGCGTCGCTCCGGGCGTTCACCCAGGTACCACGTGCCCTGGCCGAGCACGGGCATGGTCTGGCCCGACGGCAGTGGGAGGGAGGCGGTAGGGAGAGTCATGTCGGCCTTTCCGGGTCCTCGGCGCCAGTGGTTCAGTCCGTTACCCGCATCGGCAGGAAGCAGTCCCGCCCTTCGTCCGCGCTCTGTGCGTCCGCTCTCGATCGGCGATCGGCGCTGTTTCCCGGTTCCCACACCGGGAAGGCGACCGCGAGCGCAACGATGCGCCGCCGACGGGGCGGCGCCACGAGGGAGAGGCCACCCAAGATGGCGCAGAGCCAGCAGCCACTGACCGGCAAACGAGTCGCTTGCCTCGCCGCCGACGGGGTGGAGGACGTGGAGTACACCCAGTCCCGGGCCGCCGCCGAGCAGGCGGGTGCCGAGGTCCACCTGATCTCCTTGAACTCCGGCGAGATCCAGTCGATGAACCAGGACATCGACCCGGCCAACCGCTATCGGGTGGACCGGACCGTCAACGACGCCAATGCGGCCGACTACGACGCCCTGCTGCTGCCGGGCGGGACGGTCAACCCCGACCGGCTCCGGATGAACCCGCAGGCCATGGACTTCGTCCGGGCGTTCTTCCAGCAACAGAAGCCGGTGGCGGCGATCTGCCACGGCCCCTGGTCGTTGGTCGAGACCGGCATGGTCAACGGTCGGACCGTCACCTCCTTCCCCAGTCTGCGAACCGACATCCGCAACGCGGGCGGAAACTGGGTCGACCAACAGGTACAGGTCGACAACGGCCTGGTCACCAGCCGCAACCCCAATGACCTGCCGGCCTTCTGCGCCAAGATGGTCGAGGTGTTCGCCCAGGGCGAGAACGTCCGCAAGATGGCGACGGCCTGACCCGGCGAGCTCGGAGTCCGGAGGATCAGGACCCGACCTGAGCCCGCACCGCGGCGGCGCTTCGCCGGTCGAAGCGCCGCCGCGGTGAAGGGACCCCCATCCGGATACGGGCGCTTGACAGGGGTCGACGACGTGGCCGTACCGCTGCTGGCGGTCGCGGCCTGCACGCCGTCCTGAGCAGCGGGACAGGGATCACCTCCGTTCCGCGACCGATGCACGGATTGAGGTGGTTTCCGAGGGGTATTCGGGCCTCTACGGGTCTCGTCCCGGACTTGCATGAGCCGGAATGGCTCGGCCGGGCTGCGACCGGATACGGAGGCTACCCGTGACTCAACTAGCAACCCGAGAGGCTGCGCAGGCCAGGCAGGAAGACGTGCGACGGCGAGGACGCCGGCTCGGCTGGATGAGTCTCGGTCTGGGTGTGGCACAGCTCGCGGCACCGGACACGGTGCGCCGGATCAGCGGGGTGGACGACTCCTCGACATCCCGGGCGGTGGTGCCGCTTGTCGGGGCGCGGGAGTTGGTCCACGCGGCCGGCCTCCTGGCGAGCCGGCGCAAGGGCATCTGGGCGTGGACCCGGGTCGCGGGCGACGCGATGGACCTGGCGTCTCTCGGGGTGGCCATCGCCCACCGCAGCGGGCACCGCCGGCGTCGCCTCGTCGGTGTCACTGGCGCCATCGTCGGGATCACTGTGGTGGACCTGCTGACCGCAGTGCAGGCCACCCGTGCCAGGAAGACCGGTTCGGCGCCAGCGGTACGAGGCTCACGCGAAGGAGGATCCATGGAGCTGACAGCCACGACAACCATCCGCAAACCTGCGCCCACGGTCTACGCGTTCTGGCGTGACCTGGACAACCTCCCGACGTTCATGGCACACCTCGAGAAGATCCAGGCCACCGGCGACCGTACGAGCCACTGGTCCGCCAGCGCTCCCTTCGGCAAGAACGTCGAGTGGGACGCGGAGATCACCGACGAGACGCCCGGTGAGAAGATCGCGTGGCGTTCCACCGGCAACGCCGACGTGCCGAACGCCGGCACGGTCCGGTTCGTGCCCGCCCCGGATGGTTCCAGCACCGAGGTGCACGTCGTCATGTCGTACGACGTCCCGGGCGGCGCGGTCGGCAAGGCGGTCGCCAGGTACTTCGGTGAGGAACCGCACCAGCAGCTCGACGACGACCTGCGCCGGCTCAAGCAGGTGCTGGAGACCGGGCAGGTGGTCCGGTCCGAGGGTGCCCCGTGGGGCAAGCGGGCCCGCAAGGAGTTCCCGCAGCGTCCGGCGCAGCCGCTGTCGGATTCCGAGTTCGCGAAGGGGGCAGGCGAGTGAGGGCGAACACCTGGGCCGGCCGCAACAAGGTCAAGGTCCGTGACGTGCCAGACCCGAAGATCCTGAACGACCGGGACGCCATCGTACGGATCACCTCCACCGCCATCTGCGGCTCGGACCTGCACCTGCTCGATGGGTACGTGCCCACGATGCAGGACGGCGACGTCATGGGTCACGAGTTCATGGGCGAGGTGATCGAGGTCGGCCGGGGCGTCGACCCAGGTCGGCTGCGCGTCGGCGATCGGGTCGTGGTGCCGTTCCCGATCGCGTGCGGCGCGTGCGGCGCCTGCGCCGCCGAGCTGTACTCCTGCTGCGAGAACTCCAACCCCAACGCCGGGATCGCCGAGAAGATGTTCGGCCACCCGGTCGCCGGGATCTTCGGCTACTCCCATTTGACCGGCGGGTTCGCCGGCGGTCAGGCGCAGTACGCGAGGGTGCCGTTCGCCGACGTCGGCCCCCTGAAGATCGAGTCCGACCTCACCGACGAACAGGTGCTGTTCCTGTCCGACATCCTGCCCACCGGCTACATGGGCGCCGACATGTGCGACATTCAGCCCACCGACGTCGTCGCCGTGTGGGGCGCCGGCCCGGTCGGGCAGTTCGCGATGGACAGCGCCCGTGCGCTCGGCGCCGCGAAGGTCATCGCCATCGACAAGGAGCCGTACCGGCTGCAGATGGCCGAGCGGGCAGGCCACACGCCGGTGAACTTCGAGGAGGTGGACGTGCGGTCCCGGCTGTTGGAGCTGACCGGCGGACGTGGGCCGGACAAGTGCATCGACGCGGTCGGCATGGAATCCACCCACGGTGCCACGCACGTGAACGCGTACGACCGGGTGAAGCAGGCGGTCCGGTCGGAGACCGAACGCCCGCACGCGCTGCGCCAGGCGATCCTGTCCTGCCGCAGCGGCGGCATCGTGTCGGTCATCGGCGTGTACGGCGGCTTCCTCGACAAGTTCCCGGCTGGGGCGTGGATGAATCGGGCGCTGACCCTGCGTACCGGTCAATGCCACGTGCAGCGCTACATGAAACCGCTGCTGCAGCGCATCGAACGGGGGGAGATCGACCCCACCCGGGTCATCACCCACACCCTGCCGCTCGACCAGGCAGAACGCGGCTTCGAGATCTTCAAGAACAAGCAGGACAACTGCGAGAAGGTCGTCCTCAAACCCTGACGACCACCCGCATCCGGCCACCGCGACGCGCCCGGTGGCCGGATGCGACGTCCGGATGTCCGGCCGTTTGCCCCCAAGGACCGCGGGTAGCCGCAGTTGGTGAGTGGGCCAGACGCAGACCTAGGCACCCGGTCAGACACCAGCCGCGCGGTGGCGTTCAGCGACGCCATATTCGCCATCATCATCACGTTGTTGGTCCTGGACCTTCGGGTACCGGACGTTCCCCCTGGCCGCCTCCTGCGTGGCCTGCTCGACCAGTGGCCCTCGTACGTCGCGTACCTGGCGTCCTACTCCTATGTGGCCGTTGTCTGGCTCAACCACAAGGCGGCGTTCAACCGCATTCAACAGGCCGATCGCGGCCTGCACTTCGTGAACCTGTTCGTGCTGTTCAGCACGGCGCTGCTGCCATTCCCGACCATCGTCGTGTCAGATGCGCTGCAGGAACACAACAACGCCGACCAGCGCGTGGCTGTCGCCTTCTACGCGCTGATCGGCGCGTTGCTGTGCGCGACGTGGCTGGCGTTCTACCACTACCTGGCCCGGAACCCCGACCTGCTGAAGGATCAGGTCAAGGACGACTTCTTTCGCGTCGAGCGAGTCCGTGCCCTCACCGGGGTCGTCCTGTACGTCCTCGCGGGACTGGTCGGCTACCTGGTCGCTCCCCTGATCGGCCTGGCCGTCTTTGTCCTTCTGCCCGTCTTCTACGCCATCACCAGCGCCGGCCTGTACCAGTCGCGCCTGACCCGGGGTATGACCCGCCGTCCTCGGCCACCGACCTGAGGGCGGACGGACGAGCCGCCGTTTCACCCCGACAGCGGCGGGTACTCGCCGAGGACCTACGCGGCCTGGTGTCCGGGCCCACAAGACCGCAACGCCGCCGGTCGTCACAGCCCGAGGAGTGCGGCAGCCCGGGGATGGGTACGACGAGCGAAGGTGAGGAGGCCGGCCACCTGGGCAGGCAGCGGCGTCATGCCCTCCGCCGCCTCAGGGACTCTCGCCGAAACGTTCCCGCGTGAGCCGGTTGGCTGTCTCCGGATCGAGACCGCTGGCGCGGAGCAGGTCACTCGCCACGACCCGCGTCTGGGTGACCAGGGTCTGACTGAACCGGCCGGTGGCACCATCGACGGCCCGGCGGGCGCTGTGCATGGCCGCCAGGGCCGTCGCTCGCGCCAGCCGCGGCTCACGTCCCGACACGCGTTCGGCCCGCAGGCGCTCGTTGGCGTCGGCGAGTTGCCTGAGTGTCGTGGTCAGCTCGGACGGAACCGCCTCGTCGTACTGCAAGACGGTCGCCGAGGTACGCGCCAGATCCTGCGCGTCGCCGATCACCCGCTGGGCATGCTCGGCGAAGTGGGCAAACTGTTCCACGTCGTCTCGCCGGTGCCATCTCACCGGTGCCAGACTCACCACCTCCCTCGCCCCGTCGAGCGCCTGTGACAAGCGCGCGAGATCCGGTCCCGAGGCCCGCAGGCGCTGCAGGGACGCGATGGCCTGCTCAGCGTCACGTTCGTTCAACGCGGTCGCGATGGTCCGTAGTTCCGCGCTGGTCAGCTGGACGATCGGCGTGGCCGCCCGGTCGAGAACGCGCATCGGGTTGACGGGGAACAGCAGTGTGACCACCAGCAGCCCCACCGCCCCACCGATGAGGGCATCCAGGATTCTGGGCCACTCGAGATTGGGATCCACCGGAGACAGGGTCGTGACCACGACGGCGGAAGCACCGGCCTGCGCCACGGTCGCACCGCTGCCACCGGAGAGCACCAGCGCGATCGCGATCGCGATACCCACCGCTAAACCGATCTGCACCGGTCCCGGACCGACGGTATAGAGCAGACCGTCCCCGATGAGGATTCCGAGTAGCACGCCGACCAGCGACTGGACGGTTCGTCGGACCCGCTGGCCGATCGCCGCGACGATCGTTCCGACCGCCGCGGACGGAGCGAACACCGGCGCAGGAATACCCAACAGGTCGTGTCCGATGAACCAGGACAACGCTGCGGCCAACGCCGCCTGGACCGTGATCACCAGGATGACGTGCGTCAGGTGCAGCCGCACCCGCCACCCCCGACGCCCACGCTGGCGAGCCTGCTCTGCCGCCTGCCGCACCTCGCTCGCCACGGCGTCGACACCGGAGTGCGGATCGGGCGAACGCTCCTGGGCACCACTCATGCGGGTAACTACCCGAAGCAGCGACAAACAAGTCAGCGACAAGTGCCAGCTGGCTCGCTCGTGTCCCGTACCGCAGCTCCAGTCGACCGAACGGGCCACGGGCCCAGTGCGGAGTTAGACACCACCTGTAAAGCATCCTAGGAGGATGTGTCGGGCCCCTCCAACCACATGCCGTTCGCCAAGGGTTTCGGTGCGGGATCACCAACGAGACTGTGGCCTCTGCTCGTACTCGACGCTGACCGCGATGACGACCCGTTCTGCGTCGACGCCGAGTACGACCAGATCAGCACCGCCGAGCAGCACGACAGCGACGCGTTCCTCGCCGAGTGCTGGCGGGCGGGTGACCGCCGAACACTTCGCCTTCTGCCCGGACAACATCTGGCAGAGCAACACCGACACCTTCCGCACGTACGCCGAATCAGTCATGGGCGTGAACTGCTGGAGTTTCTGGTGGGACTGATGGCGAAGGCTGCTGCCCGCACGTGCCGGCCTTCATCGCGCGGCCGGCATGGCACCGGACCACCGTCCTGTCGTCGTCACTTCGGGCGGACGGCGGGCTTCCTGCACTTGTGAGCGCGCACCACCATCGATACATAATGGGCTGTGTACTGAGCGCCGCTTCAACGACCAATGTGATCCGCCGACCCGATGGAGGCCCGTCCATGGCGTTGACCCCGGCGACTGGGGGCGGTTGCGGCGAGTCGACGCCACGTTCACCGATTCAGTCGCCGAGGCCGGTCAATTCCGACGTCGAGTGGGACAGCTTCGACCCGCAGGCGTATGTCCGGCACAACTACGCGGATCTGCGGCCTGACGATCGGGAGATCCTGTGCCGCATCCGAGACTTCTTCGGCGAGGCGAAGCTCTCCGACGCGCGGTGCGTCGACGTGGGGTCGGGGGCGAACCTGTACCCGGCGCTGTCGCTCCTCCCGTTCGCGAAGGCCGTCGACCTGTGTGAATGGTCGACGGCGAACGTGAACTGGCTGCGTACGCAGGTCGACAGCTACGACGAGCTCTGGGACCCGTACTGGCAGGTGTGCACGGAGCACCCGGCGTACGCGGCCCTGACGGATCCGCGTCGACGACTGGCACAGGTTGGCCGGGTGGTGCGGGCCAGCGTCTTCACCCTGCCGAGGCACGCCTGGAGCGCCGGGACGATGTTCTTCGTGGCCTGCTCCATCTCGGCGGACCAGGCCGAGGCCGAGCACGCGATCGGTCGGTTTCTGGACGCGCTGCGACCCAGGTCGCCCTTCGCCGTGACGGTCATGCTCGGATCGGTCGGATACGACGTCGGTCGGCGGAGGTTCCCGGCCGTGGCCCTGCAGCGCGCCGACGTGGTTGCCACCATCGCGGCCGGCGCGGACGACCTGGACGTCCACGAGGTACGGCCCAAGCCGCCGCTGCGGGACGGATATGTGGGCATGCTGCTGGCCACCGGCCGGACCCGCGGATAGCGCCCATGCGTACCGGCGGAATGCGCCGACCTCGTGCTGTCGGCGCAGCGGGGCGGCGGGGCATTCCCTCCGCGTCCGATTGGCCGGATTGCCGACACGCGGCCATCGAAGCCTTTCAAGTGCCACTCGACTGGCCCGCTACCATGACGTTGTACGGCACCGTGGATCATCGTGGGCACGGCTATAGCAGCGGTTTCAAGTCGACGACTACAACAGACGGCGGTGGATCATGCGGATGCAGCCTCGCCAGGAGATCCTCGACATCTGGCGGGCTACGGTTCGCAGTTGCTGGGCGAACGGTGAATGGCACTGGGGCGGCCGAAGTGGTACCAACTCGATCAGCGACGCGGAGCAACTACTGACCCTGTTGCTCCCCGCGGCCAAGGTCCCCGTGCTGTCACTTGACGACCCGGACCGCGCCGACGAAGAGGTGATCGAGGCGCTCAGCCCGCTCGGCGGCGCGATCGAGATTCCCCGCCGGCTGGTCAGCGTGATGATCGACTATTTCCGGCGGTACACCGACGACGCCGGCACTCCGATCTTCGGCGGCGGCAGTTACCTCACCCCGCTGGAGGGTGGTCCGGAGCTCACCGAGGAGCAGCGTTCCCAGGACATCGTCGACTCGTTCGCGGTGTCGGTCACCCTCACGTTGGCGACGATCGGTTTCGTCAAGGTCTACCGGGGGTCCACCCAGCGGCGCGACCTGTTGGCGCAACTGGACGAACTGGAGGCCATGGCGAGCGCGCGCCTCACGGCGGCGATGGTCGGCCTGCTCCGCAGCTTCAGCACCTTCGTCTTCACCTCCACCGACGAGTACGGCATTCGCCTGTGCGACATGGTCAATCAGGACGAGCTACCTCGCCGCGAACTGGTGGCCGCGCTGCGCGAGCAGTTGCGGGACACCATGGCGAGCCTGCGTAGCGTGGTCATCGGTTCGGGTCGGGTGACGGAGGACCTGGACAACAGCGAGATGCTGTTCGAGTGCGGCTGGTCGTGGGGGCTCATCTCCGGGACCGAGGAGGTCCCGACCACCGAGCCGATCGGCCGACAGCGTGCGGGCTCCGCGGAGAACGCCCCCTACCTCTACTTCACCGTGATCGCGATGGACGCCATCGAGGACCTGAACTCCGAACGCACCCGGCTGCTCGGATTGCTCAACGAGGAGCAACAGCGGCTGTCCCGGGCGCTGCAACTTCGCTGGGAGCTCACCCGGACGTACTGGGCGACGGTGGCGACCTTCGGCAACCGACGACGGTGGCCCATCGAGGACATTCCCTGGCGGACGACCGATGGTGACCGGACCGACTATTACACGCTCCAGACGACGTCGCTCGCCGTGAAGGGTCTGCTCGCCGTCGGGCGCGGCGGTGACGAGGAGCTCGGGCGGATCGCCTCGGTACTGGTGGAGCTGGCGCAGCGCGCGCGGATCACCCGGCGGGCGTCACCCGGCGAGCCGGCGCTGTTCGTGCACGCGCCCGGCAAGCAGGTGACCCTGAACGACGACACGTCGAAGCCGATCATGACGTGGAACGTCAACGAGTTCTCCGTGGTGCTGCTACAGCGGGCGGCCGCCGTCGCAGGTCTGCTGAGCAACGCCCGTCAGCGCAGTGAACTACTCGAGCTGGCCGACGAGGTGTGGGATCACCTGCTGCTGCGGCGCATCCCGGACGGCCGGCACCAGGGGCTGTGGGACCACGCCAGTGGCGCCTTCCCCGGCCTGGCGCCGAAGCCGGAGGCACCCTCCTGGTATCTGACCGTGCGGGTGGCGCAGGCGCTGGTCACCTCCGGTCAGCTGCTGTGGGAGCGACCGTTCCCACGAGCCGGCCGGCTGGCCGACTACGCACAGGATCTCATCGACGAGGCCGAATACCTGTTCGACCGGGAGTTGATGCGCGGCACCTTCGACGGTGAGGCGATGCAGCGCAGCATGCGCAGCATCCGAGCCAGCCTCGGCCGGGCACAGTTGCTGGTCGACGAGCGGCCCGGCACGGCGGCGGCGCTGGTGAACACGCTTCTGCTGCTCCTCAACGACGTCGCCACCGGGCAGCAGAAGGCCAGCGAGGGGATCTGAATGCTGGTCTTCGTCACGTCGCACAAGGGCGGCACCGGCCGGTCGGTGACCGCGGCGAACATCGCCTATCGCAGCGCGTTGTCCGGTCACCCCACCTGCTACCTGGATTACGACTTCGGCTCGCCGACCGCCGGCATCACGTTCCAGATACCCCAGGCCGTCAACGGTGTGGAGGGCGCCGGGCCCAACGGTGGCGGCCTGCACCGATATCTGCGCGGGGAGATCCCGTCTCCGGAGCAGTTGGACGTGTGGGGCACCTCCGAACGTGCCAGCCTGCGTCAGCGGCCCATCGGGTCCGGTCCGCTGGTGCTCCTGCCGGGGCAACGCAACGGTAGCGAGTTCGGTTTCACCAACGACATCGCCAAGCGCTGCGCCGAGCTCTTCCTCCGACTGGAGGAGGAGTTCGACCTGACCCTGGTGGACCTCAGCGCCGGCCGGTCGTACGCCAGTCAGATCGCGCTGGCCGCGACCGCGACCTCGACCCTGCGCAAGGTCGCCGTACGCTGGCTGGTCTTCCACCGGTGGACTCCCCAGCACGTCACCGCGGCGGCGGACCTGGCCTTCGAGGCGGGTGGGATCGTGGCCATGGGCAAGGAGTACGGCCACGAGCCGGAGAGGCTACGGGAGTCGCTGCGCTTCATCCGGACGGCGGTGATCGACTCACGTGGCCCCGAAGTCGGCCATCTCGGCCTCGCCCAGCAGGCCTTCCTGCGCAAGTGCGACGCGGAGCTGTCGGAGCTGGCCCGCCGACGGGGTGTCGGACGTACGACACTTCTCGGCGTGGTGCCGCTGGATCCTCTGCTGCAGTGGCGGGAGCAGCTGATCTCCGACCACGACGTGCAATCCAAAATTGCCAACGTCAAGACGGTGGACGCCTTCGTTGACCTGACTGAGAAGCTTTTCGACGAGACGGCATGGGACACCGCGTGATCGGCATGGATGTCAGGTTCCAGGAGGCAGCTGCGGTGCGTCGTACAGAGAGCGTGGCGTACTCGCATCTGTCCGTGGAGCTGGGGCATTTCTACGCGGAGGACTTCGGCGACGGGTGTGAGGAGCTGAGGCGCAAGTTCGAGCGGATCGCGGACTGGTCGGCCGCGATCCCGGCGCTGGCCCGACGCGGGCTACCCGCATCCCGGGAGCCGCGGATCAGCACCTGCTTCATGTTGGACGACTACTTCCACCGCTTCGGCACCCCCCGCGAGGTGATTCCGCAGGTGCAGAGCGCCGCGGCGGAGCATGGCCTGACCTTGGACTACGTGGCCCGGGAGTCCAGTTTCGCCCGGCACGACGGCGCCGAGCTGGCCCGGTTGGTGGTCGACACACTGGTGGTGGAACCCCCTCGGGGCACCACCGGGAGTCGCCCCCCGTTGAGCGAGTCGGGCTGGCTGTCCAACGGTAAGCGGTCCCCCGGGCACGTCGACGCGCCGGCGATGACCCTGCCGCGTCCGTGGTCTCCGCCGTTGCAGTCCGGCGATCCCCGGCACTCCATCTTCGTCGACATCGAACTCTGGTCCGACGAGCCGGACGCCCGGGTGTGGGCCTGCGCCCTGCTCGCCTCGGTCTGGCAGATGACCCGGCTCGGTGTGCTACGGCATCGAGGCGAGACGATGACCCAGCCGCGCCAGCTCGTCGGCGAGCTACCGACGGACTGGGACCAGCTGCCGGCGATCGTCCAGCTCAACCCGGCGGCCGCGCCGTTCTGCGCGTATCGCACGCTGACCCTCATGGGCACCGAGTACCTGCCGGTGGAGCTGGCCGTACGGACCATCCTCGGCCAGGTGGCGGTGCCGCCGACGGTCGCGCAGCAGGTCGCCAAACGGGCCGGCGGCGAGGGCCTGCAGCTACCCAGTGAGCTGGTCGACCGGCTGAGCTACGTGTTCATCAGCGACTGAGTGTGCTCAGCGCCCGCACGGCTCGTCGACGGCCATCCGGCCGGCCAGGTCGCGAAGCAGAGCCATGTTGCTCACGCTGATCTGGTCCCGGATCCAGTTGACCGAAGAGTTCCACTGACGGCTGAAGCCGGGTACCTGCTCCAACTGGTCCCAGATCGGCCGCAGTCGCGGGTGCACCCGCGCGCCCGGCAGCCACAGGTGCAGCAGGTGCTCCAGCACCGGCCGCAGCCGCTCGACATGCTCCTGCCCGGAGGCCGATCGGGTGACCGCGGACTCCACCAGCGAGGACAGGATGGTCAGCAGCCAGTCGTGCAACGCGAGGTCTTCGCAGAGCCCCGCCACGGCCGCCGGCACGTCCTGCGGGGCGAGCACGAGTTCGACCGTACGCAGGGTGGGTGAGTCCACGGTGACCACCGCCGAGACGTCCCGGTTGGGACGCTCGTCCGTCTGCGCGGTCCAGCGCAACCGTGTGCGGGCGGTGCGCAGGGGCGGGCGCCGGTCCAGCAGGTCGGACATCTGCACACCGTCGAGCACCCTGCCGGTGATCGCCTCCAGGTTCAGCACGTCGGCGTTGTTGCCGTGCAGGAAGCCCGCGCTCAGGTCGGCGACGTCCAGCTTGCCGACCGTCTCGAGGACGCCGGGGTTGGCCAGGTAGTGCGACCACGGCCGACGGCGTTGCCCGGCGACGACGTGGATGACCGAGGAGGCCTGCACGATCCGGCCGCCGGTGATGATGGCCCGGGTGAGAACCGCGCCCACCCCACGTAACTGGCGCTTTCTGGCGCTCGGGAGCCAGCAGTCGACACCGGTGCGAACATCGGGTGACACCGCGTACAGCGATGGACGCCGGGAGGTCAGCACGGCCTCGCCCTCGATCAGGCTGAGCACGTCGGCGCTCTGCTCCTGGGCCAACGCCGTGCTGTGCTGCAGAAGACTGGTGTGCACCTCACCGACCGTGAGCATGGCTTCCTCCGCGACGCTGCCACCGACCCGCGTTCGTCCCGCGTACGCGGCTCATGCTGATTGACGTACACCCCTCGCGACCGGCACTGACCCGGATCCGCATCGGACAACCGCAACTCCACGAGTACGCGATTCGACCGCCGGATCCGTTTCCGTTGGTGGCCATCATAGGCCCGGGGTCGGCGGGAATCCCATGCACGGCGGGCGTTCGGAGTGTTCGCGGGTCGGACGGACGTGACAACGACTGATATTTTCGATGATGCGGTCGCCAGCCACCCCCTGGAGTTTGCCGTTCATGAAGGTCTACATTTCGGCCACCCAAAAGGACTTGCTGGAATACCGCGCTGCCGTGCACGCCGTGGCTCGCCGTCTGGAGATCGACGACGTGGCCATGGAGGCGTACGGCGCCGACATCCGGCCGCCGCTGGAACGCTGCCTCGCCGACGTGCGCCGGTGCGACCTCTACGTGGGGCTGTTCGCCTGGCGGTACGGGTTCCGACCGCCGGGCCAGGAGTCCTCCATCACCGAGTTGGAGTACCGGGAGGCGCTCGCGGCGGGAAAGCCGTGCCTGGTCTTCCTGCTCGCGGAGGACACACCCTGGCCGGTCGACATGATCGACCGCGATGCCGACTGGCAGCAGATCGTCGCGTTGCGCCGTGAGCTCAAGGAGCGCCACCTCTGCGCCTTCTTCTCCGGCGTGGACGACCTCACCGCCAAGGTGACCGCCGCACTGGCCGACGTACGCAGTGGGAGATCCCCGGCGCGCGAGCCGGCCGACCCGGACACTCATCTGCCGACGGTGGTGCGCAACCAGTACTACAAGCAGTTGTCGCTGCGATACCACGCCGTCTCGGTGGACGCCGTCTCACCGCGTCCCACCATCGGCTACCTCACCGTCGGGCTACCCAACGTGTTCGTGGAGCCCCGCGTCCACGAGGACGCGCGACCCGAGATGCCGCTGGCGTGGTGGCGTTGGGCCGGGTCCACGCCGGGCGGCGACGTCGGCGGGCTGCCCGGGGTGGTGAACCCGGAGGAGGTGGAGCGGCTCTGGGAGGAGTACGCGGCGAAGGACGAGCTGTCGTTGTTCGACGTGGTGTCCGACCCGGGGCGGCGCACGATCGTGCTGCTGGGCGATCCCGGCTCCGGCAAGTCCGCGGCCGCGCGGTACCTGGCGCTGACGCTGGCCGGGGTCTGCGTCGAACCTCGACTGAGTGCGCTGGACCGGTACCTACCCGTCCTGGTCGAGTTGCGCTCCTACGCCACGCATCACGGGGACGGCCGGTGCGACGGTTTGCTCGACTACGTCGGCCACCGCCACCAGCAGGGGCTGGCCGGTATCGACCAGGACGTGCTGGAGGCGTACCTGCGCCAGGGCGGCCAGGCGCTGTTCCTCTTCGACGGCCTGGACGAGGTCTTCGACCCGGCGCAGCGGGAAGAGGTGGCTGCGCAGATCGCCACGTTCGCCAACGAATACCCCGGGGTGCTGACCGTGGTCACGTCGCGGGCGGCCGGCTACCAGCGGCACACGTTCGCCAACGCGGGCTTCGACCACTTCACTCTGGAGGATCTCGACGACGAGCAGATCGCGAGGTTTCTGGACAACTGGTACCGCTACGTGATGCCCACGTCGGCTGCGGAGGCGGAGCGGCAGCGGCGGCAGATCCTCGACGTGGTGAGCAGTTCCCGGGCGATGCGCGAGATCGCCGGTAACCCCCTGCTGCTGATGCTCATGGCGATCGTCGGGCGGGGTCACCCGCTGCCGCGCAACCGACGCCGGCTCTACGCGCACGTGACCGACGTACTGATCTCGGAATGGGATGTGACCAAGCAACTGCGCGAGAGCCACGGCGACGTGCCGTCGCTCGACCTACAGGCGAAGCGTCGGCTGCTGCGTCGCCTGGCGTACTGGATGCAGTTCCGCGAGTCCGGCCCCGCCGGCAACTACATTGAGTCCGACGAATTGGCGCGCATCTTCCGCGACAACCTCGTCGAGTTATACGGTTTCGAGAATGAGCGGGCGCTCGCCATGGCCTACTCGATGATCGAAAAATTGCGGCAGCGAAGCTTCATCCTGGAGCGTTACGGCCTACGACTGTTCGGGTTCGTGCACCGCGCGTTCCTGGAGTTCTTCTGTGCCGAAGAGATCGTGGACAGATACGAGCGCGATCCGTCCGCCGCGGGCCTCGATCATCTGCGTTCGTTGTTTCGCGGGCGCTGGGCCGAGCCGTCGTGGCGGGAGGTGCTTCGACTGGTCGCCGGCGCCCTGCCCGCCCGGGTCGCCAACGAGCTGGTCACCCTACTCGCCACCGAGGCCACCCAACTGTGGCCGCCGCTGAACCTGACCGGGCCGCCGTGGAACCTGGTGCTGGCGGCGCAGTGCGTGGCCGAGGCGCCGCAGCCCGCCGAACTGGCCGGTGCGGGCGACGCCCTGCTGCGCCAGGTCGTGCGTCTCATCGAGCATGGCATCTCCGCCGACGACCCGAACCTGGTGGATCTCACCGAGCAGGATCTGCTGTCCTCCATCCGGACTCTCGGCCCGGGTTGGCCCGGCCGGGAGGTCTTCCTGCACTGGTACCGCCGCCGCGGGGTCCGGACCAGTTGGCGATCCGGCTCTCCCTTCGCCACCAGGATCGCGGCGGTGCTGTCCACCGCCGACGAGCAGATGGAGGACCTGCTCGTCCGGGAGCTGGGGCAGGGCCGCGAACGGCAGGCGCGCCTCACGTTGGTCGCCGGGCTGGCCGAGGCCGCCGGCCGCATCGAGGCCACCGGCGGTAACAGTGGCCGATGCCGGGACATCCTGCTCGCCCAGGCGCAGGCCGAGGTCTCCACCGCGGTACGGCAGGCCGCCGTACGCGCACTGGTCGCCCACCTCGGCGCCGGCCCCGATTTCGTGGACGTGCTGGGCGACCTCGCCAACTCTCCCGATCTCGCGGTGCGGGCGCTGGCCGTGCAGTCGCTCGGCACCCGGTCCGAACTCTCCGACGACGTGCGTCAGGTGTTGGCCAGGGCCACCGGGGACCCGGCCGTCGCGGTACGGCGAGCCGCCGCGGGCGTGCTCAGCACGCGCTGCGCCGACCTGCCGGACGCACCCGAGACGATGCAGCACCTGCTGGCGACCGACACCGATCCCGGCGTGGTGCAGCGCGTGCTGAAGCGTCTGCTGGCTCTGCCGGAGTACGCCGAGACCGCACGAGCCACGGCGTTGCGGCGGATCACCGGCGACTCCCCGGACGAGGTCCGACGCTGCATGCTGACCGGGCTGCTGCCGGAGCGACCCGGTCCAGAGGACACCGAGCTGTTGCTGAAGC
The DNA here is from genome assembly GCF_050942905.1 of Micromonospora sp. CA-246542. NCBI lineage: Bacteria > Bacillati > Actinomycetota > Actinomycetes > Micromonosporales > Micromonosporaceae > Micromonospora > Micromonospora sp. CA-246542. Next base: position 4,562,956 of record NZ_CP192040.1, read on the forward strand.
TGGCCTGCTCGGACGCGTCCGCCCGGGTCCGCGCGGTCGCCGTACAGCGGTTGGCGCTCGTACCCGATCCGGAGGGGCGCTGCCGGGCCCGGCTGATCGACCAGATCGAGCAGGACGAGGAGTCCTCCGTACGGGCCGCCGCGGTCTCCGCTCTGATCGACCGGGACCGCGCCGACGACACCGGGTGGACGGTGGTGGCCCGCTCGGCTCACGTCGACGAGGACGCGACGGTACGCCTCGCCGCGGTGCGCGCACTGGCCGAGGCCTTCCCCGACCACCGCACCGGGGAGCTGCTGCTGGAGAGCGCTCGACGCGATCCGACCGCGAGCGTCCGGCTCGCCGCGGTCGAACTGCTCACCGGGCGACCGCTGTTCGGCCACGCGACCCGGGATCTGCTCATCAGCCGCGCCTCCCAGGAGCGGGACCCGATCGTCCGGCTACGGGTCACCCGTAGCCTGGCCCGCCTCGCCGACCCACCCGACCTCGAGGTGCGGGAGTGCCTTGCCGAGCAGGTCAGTCGGGACCCCGACCCGAACGTGCTGTGCGCCGCCGCCCAGGCGCTCGCCCGCCACGGCGACGCCCCGGGTCTCATCGAGACACTGTGCCGGCGGGCCCGCCGAGACAGCTACGTCGGCATCCGGTTGGCCGCCGTACAAACCCTCTGTGCGTACGGAAGCCCGGAACTGGTGACCGACGTGCTGCTGGAATGCGTCGAATCCGACACCGACCCGACCGTGTTCGACGCGGCCGTACGCTGTCTGACCCAGCAGGGCTCGGCATCCATGGCGGTGACGCTGCGGCTCATGCGCCGCCTGTCGGACCAGGACCCGGCGATCCGCGCCCGCATCGCCGCCGCCCTCGGCGAGCACTTCGGCACCGACCCGGAGGTCCAGGTGCTGCTGGTCGGGCTGGTCCGCGACGATCCGGCCCTGGAGGTTCGCCGCCGCGCCGTGGAGCAGTTGGGTGCCAGCCTCGCCGGCCGCACGGGGGTACGGGACCTGTTGCTGCGGCTGGCCGACGACGATGACTGGGAGATCCGCCGGACCGCGCTGCTCGCGTTGACCCGTCACTACGACGGGGACACCCGGACCCGGGAGGTGCTCGTTCGGCTCGCGCATCAGGAGGATGACGGCGCGGTGCGGCGGCTGGCCGGGCAGCTGCTGGCCACGCTGCCCGACACCCGACCCGACGACTTTCCGTAACCGCACCGGAGCCATCGGCGCACACCCTCGTGCGCGTCGAGCGACAGCCCGATCGACCTCGTCAAATACCATGAGCTCATGACGGATCCGGTCGCCGGCTCGTCCCGCCCGACCGGCTGGAGTCTGCGAGTCCTCTTCGGCCTGATCGGGCTGGCTGCCCTCGTCCTCGGCTACGTCGGCTTCGAGCGCCTGCTCCAGGCCCGCCCGGACGTCGCCCACGATCCGTACGACGTGCTCTACTACGACCTGCAACTCTTCGTCTTCGGCGCCGAACCCTTCCAGAACGCCGGCCCCTACCCGTGGCAGCTGCAGGTCGCCCGGTTCGCCGCCCCGCTGTTCACGCTCCTCGCCGTGGCCGAGGCCAGCCGGCTGCTGTTGGCCGCCGAGAGTCGCCGCCTGCGCGCCCGGCGGGCACGTGGTCACGTCCTGGTCTGCGGCGACTCCCAGTTCGCCCACATGCTCGCCGACCGGCTCTTCGCCGACGGTGAACGTGTGGTGGTGGTGCGCTCCGAGCCGTTCGGGCCGCTGGAGTACCGGCGGCGCCGGTACCTCGGCGTGGTCGGTGACCCGACCAGACCCGAGGTGCTGCGCGGCGCCGGGCTGCCCCGAGCCCACACCATCTACGCCTGCAGCGAGGACGACGACCGCAATCACGCGATCGCCAACACCGCCAATCGCCTCATCCAGGACCGACGGCAACCACCGCGGGTCTACATCCTGGTTCACGACTCGGAGATGTGTCTGTCCCTGCAGGCCCGACGGCTCGGCGCCGCCGGGTCCAGCCGACTGCGGCTGGACTACTTCCACGTCGACGACGTCGCCGCACGCGCGCTGCACCGGCACCACCCGCTGCCCGGAGCGGGAGTCCGACCAACGAGGATCCTCATCGCGGGCACCGGCAGCTTCCGCCGGGCTCTCCTGCTGGAGACCGCCCGGCACTGGCGTGCGTTCCGCGCCGACACCCCCGGGGGCCACGCAGTGCCACCCCTGCGGGTGGACGTCGTGGCACCGGACGCCGGTGCCGAGATCGCGCTGGCGTCCTCGCGTTACCCGTTCCTGGCCACCGTCTGCCAGTTGACCGCGTACGACCTGGACCTCGACGGCGTCGTCGATCTCGGCCACGACCGCTACGACCGCATCTACGTGTGTGCGCCGGACGAGATCAACGGCCTGCGGTTCGTGCTGGACACGCCCGCCCTGTGGCAGGGCGCCGAGAGTGCCGTGTTCGTGCCGGTCTACCGACAGGCGGCGCTCGCCGCGGCCTTTCACGGCGACTCCCGCCACGACCTGCTCGACGAGGTGCACGGCAAGCTCCGCCTCTATCCGGTGCTCGCCCACGCCTGCGACGCCCGGCTGATCGCCGAGGATCTCACCGAGCGGCTGGCCCGGCTGATCCACGAACGGTATGTCCAGGCCCAACAGCGCGCCGGGGTACGACTCGGCGACGCCCCGGCGATGGTGGACTGGGCGCGACTACCCGAGTCGTTGCGGCGGGCCAACCGGGCCCACGTCCAGGACATCGCTGCCAAGCTGTTGGATCTCGGTTGTGTCGTGGCGCCCCGGCACGGTGACACCGTTGACGCCTCGGCCGCCGGGCAGGCCATCGACGACGGGATCGAGGAACTCGCCCGCCTGGAGCACGAGCGGTGGTGCCGGGAACGGCGCGGGGACGGCTGGACGTACGGCGACCCGCGCGATGACGCCCAGCGGCGGCACCCCGCCCTACGACCGTGGGAGGAGCTGCCGTCCAAGGTGCGGGAGCAGAACCGCGAGGGGGTCCGGGCACTGCCCGACGTGCTGTCCGACAGCGGGTTCGAGCTGATCCGTCTGGCACCCCCGGTGCCCGCGCAGCGGACGGGCCCGACGGATGCCGCCTGACCTCGGTCCGGTCCGCGTCGGCGTGACCGGGCACATCAACCTGACCCGCGACACCGAACTGCTCGTCGCCGACGCGCTCCGCGTCGAACTGGGCCGGATCAGCGACCGTCCCGTACACGGCGTCACCTGCCTGGCGGCCGGCGCGGACCAGGTCTTCGCGCGCACGATCCTCGATCTGGGGGGCACCTACGAGGTGATCCTGCCGGCCCTGGACTACCGGGTCGCGGTCATCAGGCCGGAGAATCGGCTGACCTTCGACGAGCTGCTCGACCGGGCGGTGGCGGTCGTCCACACCGGATACGACCGCTCGGACACCGACGCGTACGTGGTCGCCAACCGGGAGCTGGTCCGACGGGTCCAACGACTCGTGGCGGTGTGGGACGGCAATCCTGGCCTGCACCCCGCGTCGACGGACCGGACCATCGACTGGGCGCGGCGCCACGGCGTCCCGACCACGATTCTCTGGCCCCTCGGTGCCCGTCGAACGCCCACCGAGGGTTGACGAACCGCTCCTGCTGTCGATCGACGAAACCGCCGTTGGCCCGATAACTGGTCCCACCCGATCGACTGCCACTGGTAGCGTGCGCCGAACATGAAGATCACGGGGGAAACATCGATGAACCGAACTCGACTCGTCCTGACCGGCCTGGCCGTCGCGGCGGCGATCGCGATGTCGGGCTGCGATCCGCAGCCCGAATCCGAGAGCACCGCGACCGCGCCATCCCCGGCGGCCGCAAGTGCCGCCCCGACCGGCAGTCCGGCCACCACCGCAGCCAGCGCTCCGGCCAACGACGCGGCCACGGTGAAGGCCTGCGCCGACATCAAGAAGGACATCAAGGACAACGCCACCAAGATCGCCAAGGCCGAGAAGATCGGCCCGCCGGCCGGGCATTTCGCGGTCAGTGCACAGTGGGCCGCCGGCTCGGTCGCGATCCTGGCGCACACGATAGGCGCCAACGACGCGGTCACCACCGCCTCCGAGAAGATCCAGAACGAGATGATGAGCCTGAGCGACGCGTACAACAAGTCCGCCGACGCCAAGCCCAGCAAGAAGGCCCTGGAAGCAGCCACCAAGGAGTTGGACACCGCCTGCTCCGCCGCCTGACCGTTTCGAGCACCAATCGGCGGTGACCCCCACCCGGACGGTCACCGCCGATTCGCATGTCAGGCGGTCGTCGGCACCCGCGTCAGCGGCCTCTGAACAACCCACGGACACACCCGCGACGAGTAGCGGGCCCCAACCGACTGCCCTCGCAGTGCCGGGTCTGTCTCCGAACAGCGGTCGAGGCGGCACGGATTCCGGCCAGTCGTTCGGGATTTCCCGCAGTGCTATGGCGGGACCGTGGATCGGAACGGCAGTTGGGGGGTAAGTCCCAGCAGATGGCGCAGCGGGAGGAGCGACGGTGACCCGAGGGGAGATGACGCTCACCGATGCCGGCGCGGACCAGCGCGACGCCGACGGCGAGCGCAGGAATCTGGTCCGATATTCGGTGCTCGCCTCACTTGCCCGGCTGGCCGACGAGGGTGCCCGCGTGGGGCTCGTCCTGCTCGCGGTCGAGACCACGCGGAGTGCCGGGTTCGGCGGCCTGCTGGTCGCCGCGATCATGGTCCCGCACGTGGTCGCGGCGCCGCTCGTCGGCACGGTGGCCGACGCCACCTCCCGGCGCAAGGTGTTCTACAGCGGCGCGCTTCTGATGTACGCCACAGCGCTCGCACTGACCGCGGTGGCCACCGGCTCGTCTCCGCGATGGGTGGCCGTCGCCGCCGCACTGGCTGCCGGTTGCGTCGGCCCGTTACTCAGCGGCGGGCTCACCAGCCTGCTCAACGAGCTCGTCCCCGGGCGCCTGCGCAGCGCGTACGGCATCGATTCGACCCTGTACGGCCTGGCGGGCATCATCGGACCGTCGGCGGCGGCCCTGTTGGCCGGCGCGTTCGGCGGCCGGGTCGCGGTGTTCTGCCTCGCCGGCTCGGCCGCCGCCGCCTCGTTGCTGCTGTGGTCGCTTCCGTTGGCGCGACGCGAGCGCTCGGAGAGGTATCACCTGCGCGGCGCCGACTTCCTCGGTGCCGCCAAGGTCATCATCAAACGGCCGGCCCTCGGCTCGGTCACGCTGGGCAGCTGCCTCGGGCAGTTGGGCGCCGGCGCGCTGCCGGTGACCGCCGCGCTGATGGCGCAGCGGATCCACAGCACCTCGCTGACCGGTGTCATCCTGTCCCTCATCGCGCTGGGCGCGCTGGCCGGATCGCTGCTGTATGTGTATTTCCCACTGCGCTCGTGGCTACCCGAGAACGTCATCCTCGTCTGTCTGCTCGCGACTGCCGTCCCGTTCGCCGCAGCCGCCGCGTTCCACACCACCCCTGCCGTCTACCTGCCTGCCTTCGCGGTCGGCGGCCTGATCAACGGCCTGATGTTCTGTTCCCTGTTGGTGGTTCGTGGCCGCGAGGCGCCGCCCGAGCTGCACACCCAGGTGTTCACCGTCGGCGCCGGCCTGAAGAGCGCGTCCGGCGCCATCGGATCCGCGTTGGCCGGTGGGGCGGCCGGTGCCGGCGTGGCTGTCCTGCTGGGCGGGGTGGGCCTCTGCCACGCGCTCGGCGGGCTCCTGGGCGCCGCGGTACTCCGCGCGCCGCGTCGACGCCCGATGGACCCGGAAAGCCAGTGATGGAACGCCAGCGTCGTTGGGAGCACCCTTGCTCGGCTCGCTGCCCTGAAGCGGAACGGCTTCGCATCGCCACCCAATTGGTGGCCACAGCGCACGACGGGCCTTCGAACTGACGCGGGCGAGAAGCGGCGGTACGGGCAGCCAGCAAATTTCTACACGTCTATCGTGAGATGCACGCGCCCGACCGTCTAAGTGTCGGGTCTGGATGGCCGCGAGATGAGACTGAGGCCGTGGGCGTTGCTGACGAAGCGGAGAACCGCAGGGTCGCGCTGATCCGGGAGCTGGTCGCGGGCGGGCTCGGTGTCGTAGTGACATCGTTCCTCGCGGTGGTGCTCTTTCCCGCCGAGGAGCCGGTCGGGCGGGTGCTCGTGATGGCAACGGCCTGCGGTCTGCTGGCCGCGTCGCTGAGCAATTGGCGCGCAACGCTGGCCACGGCGGCGATCGCCGAGGGCGTGTTCGTCACTGTGCTCGCTGATGGCGCTCCACCGACTCCCGCCCCAGTGGGTTTCACGCCAGTTTTTGTCGTGGCCGTGGTGTTGGGTGTGGGGAACAGGCGCCTACGACTGCTCATGCGCAGTGATGAGGTGCGCGGCCGGCGGTAGTCAGCGCCGTCCGTCCGCGCTCTGGAGTGCCGGTAGAATGACTATCGGTGCGCCGGGAAGTCTGGTCGGCAGATGGATCCAACCCGTCTCCCGAAAGCTGGCCGCCTGTGACGTCGAACCCTCAACCGCCCCCTCGTGTCCTCGGCCGCGCTTCCTGGGCCGAAGCACGCCGCATCGCCGACGTGCTCCGTAAGGAGACGATCGGCGGCGCCCTGCTGCTGATCGGTGCCGTCGTTGCGCTGATCTGGGCGAACTCGCCATGGGCACATCGCTATCAGGCAATGACGGATCTTGTCATCGGGCCTCACGCGCTGCACCTTGATCTGTCGCTGGCGACGTGGGCCTCCGACGGGCTGCTGGCGATCTTCTTCTTCGTCGCTGGTCTCGAACTCAAGCGCGAGTTCGTCGCCGGTGATCTGCGTGATCCCCGCCGGGCTGCGGTTCCTGTCGCCGCGGCGCTCGGCGGCGTACTCGTGCCCGCCTTGCTCTATGTGGTGGTGAACTCAGGTGGCGCGGTGGACGGTTGGGCGGTTCCGACCGCCACCGACATCGCCTTCGCTCTCGCCGTGCTGGCAGTGATCGGCCGGCACCTGCCGAGCGCGCTGCGCACCTTCCTGCTGACCCTGGCGGTGGTGGACGACCTGCTGGCGATCGTCATCATCGCGGTCTTCTACACGACCCATCTGTCGGTGCTGCCGCTGTTCGTCGCCGCAGTGCCGCTGGGCCTGTTCATGCTGCTGGTGCAGCGTCGGGTGCGATCGTGGTGGCTGTTACTGCCGTTGGCGTTCGCAACCTGGGCGCTGGTGCACGCCTCCGGCGTACACGCCACCGTCGCCGGGGTGTTGCTCGCCTTCGCCGTTCCGGTGCTGCGCTCCGAGGGCGGCGGCACCGGGCTCGGCTTGGCCGAGCACTTCGAGCACCGATTCCGCCCTATTTCCGCAGGTTTCGCGGTGCCGGTGTTCGCGCTGATGTCCGCCGGGGTGGCTGTCGGCGGGCTCGCTGGTCTGGCCCAGGCGGTCAGCGACCCCATCGCCATCGGCATCATGCTCGGCCTGGTAGTCGGCAAGCCGCTGGGCATCCTGCTGGCGACCTGGCTCGTCGCCCGGTTCACCCGGGCCGAGCTGGACACCGGGTTGGCCTGGATCGACGTGGCCGGCCTGGCCGTGCTGTCCGGCATCGGATTCACCGTCTCGCTGCTCATCGGCGAACTCGCCTTCGGTATCGGCAGCGACGCCGACGGCCGGGTCAAAATCGCCGTGCTGGCAGGCTCCCTGATCGCTGCGGCGCTCGCCACGATCATCCTGCGGATGCGCAATCGCGTGTACCGGCAGATTTCCGAGACCGAGCAGATCGACCGTGACCGTAACGACGTGCCCGACGTCTACGAGCAGCACGACACCTACCAGAAGTAGACCGGTCGCGGACGGGGCTACCGGCGGCATCAACCAGATCGACGTGGCCCGCCGGGCGTATCGTCGGGGCATGCGCGCGAGCGATGTGGCGACCTCCATCGAGACCGTTACCGAGGATATGCCGGCCCGGGAGGCCGCGCGGATCCTGGCCGCGCAGGATCTACCCGGCCTCATCGTGGTGGATTCTGCGGGCCGCCCGTCAACGGTGCTGGCCGGTACGCAGGTGCTGCGGATGGCGCTGCCGTCCTACTGCCAGGATGATCCGGCGTTGGCTCGGGTGATCGACGAGGCCGCCGCCGACGTGATCTTGAAGGGTATCGGCAACCGTACCGTCGCGGACCTGCTGCCCCGCAACCGGCTGGACCTCCCGGCGGTCAGCGCCGATGCCACCCTGCTCGAGGTCGCTTCGGTGATGGCTCGATCGAACGTGCCGCTGGTCGCGGTCGTCAACCGCGACCGGGTGATGACCGGCGCGATCACCCTGGACGGGTTGCTCGACCGGATGCTCGGCACCTGAGCGTCAGAAGAACCGCAGCCACAGATACGGAACCGCGATCGCTACCGAGATCACGGTGACGATCAGACCATACTTGGTGAATCCCCAAAATGTGATCTTGTGCCCGGCACGTTCGGCGATTCCGAGCACCACCACGTTCGCCGACGCGCCGACGGCAGTGGCGTTCCCGCCGAAGTCAGCACCGATGGCGAGCGCCCACCACAGCACCTGAGCCTTGTCGAGGCCGCCTTCGGCGTTCACCAACTCGCTCACGATCGGACTCATCGTCGCCACGTACGGGATGTTGTCCACGATCGCCGACAACCCCGCCGACGCCCACAACAACAACATGGTGGCCGGCCACAGCTTGCCCTCGACAGCCCCGGTGGCCGACCGGGCGATGCTGTCGATCACGCCGGTGGCGACCAGGGCGCCGACCATGATGAACAGGCCGGCGAAGAACACGAGCGTCGGCCACTCGACATCCTTGGCAACGTCCTGCGCGTCCAGCCGGGACAGCGCCAACAGCAGCAGGCCGCCGAGGATGGCCACCACCGACGGTTCCAGGTGCAGCACCGTGTGCAGGCTGAACGCGAGCAGCACCGCGCCCAGCACCACCAGGCTGATCACGACGAGCCGGCGGTCGCGAATCGCGTCCGCCTCCCGAAGCGCCATCACCCGGGCGGCACGCTCGGCGTCGTAGCGGAACGCCTTGCGGAACATGATCCGGCACAGAGCGATGAACACGACGATCACGATCAGTACCAGCGGGGCCATCACGTTCAGGAAGTCGGTGAAACTCAACCCCGAACGACTGGCAATGATGATGTTCGGGGGGTCGCCGACCAGGGTGGCCGCACCGCCGATGTTGGACGCGAGGACCTCGGCGATCAGAAAGGGGATCGGCGGCACGTCGAGCCGCTCACAGACCAGCAACGTCACCGGCGCCACCAGCAGAACCGTGGTGACGTTGTCCAATGCCGCCGACACCACGGCGGTCACCACGACCAGGATGACCATGATCGGAAACGGGCGGCCCCGGGCCTTCTTGGCGCTCCAGATCGCCAGGTACTCGAACAGGCCGGTGCGCTTCAACACGCCGACGATCAACATCATCCCCAGCAGCAGGAAGATGACGTTCCAGTCGATGCCGGCCTCTTCGGAGAAGAACGCGTGCTCGGCGTCGGTCGCTCCGACCGCCAGCATGATCGACGCACCGCCCAGGGCCACCGTCACCCGGTTGATCTTTTCGGTGGCGATCAGGATGTAGGCGGCGACGAACACGACCACCGCGATCCAGGCCAGGGTGCTCATGAGGCGGTTCTCCTGTTCTGGTCAGCCGTCGTCGCAACGCCGACCAGGCTTCCCGGCACACCTGAGATCAACCTATCAGCCTCGAAGGTCGACAGGCCGAGCCAAGTCACTCGCCGCATCCGCTGGCACAGATCCTTCCCGCCGATCCTCAGAGTGGGCGGTCGCCGCAGCGATGACCGCCGCATGAGGGACGGCAGGGAACGGTTGTCGCACGGAACCCGACTCCCGTTGCCGTCGGGCTCTGCCTAGGTGTTCTGTCCATGGACAGAACACCTAGTCGTCGTCGGCGGCGTCACCCCGCGTTTGTCCGACCGTCCCGGCCTCGCCGTCGCCCTTGTGGGTGGCAGCCGCGGTGGGCTCGCCGCCGGACCGACCCCGGACCGCTGGCCGTCGACGCATCCGACGCAACGCGTTGTGCCAGTTGGGCGTGTCGGCGGTGTCGTCGAAGGCCCGCGCGATCACGACGTCGGTCGACGAGTGCGCCAGAATCGAGATGACGATCGTCAACGCGACCAGATGGAAGATCTCGTCTGCCGCGGTAATGCCAGACTCGATCACCAGCAGGCCGTAGACGACCGAGGCGAAGCCCTTGGGTCCGAACCACATCGCCGCTGCCTGCTCCCGCAGGGCCAGCCCAGAGCGCAGGAACGAGATCCACAGCGCGATCGGCCGGGCGACCACGATGGCCAGAACGGCGAAGACCCAACCGGCCAACGAGATGTCGCTGAGGAAGTCGACCGAGATCAGGGCTCCGAAGACCAGCAGTGCGGCCAGCTTGAGCAATTCGGCGACATTCTCTCCGAAGTGCTCGAACGCCGCGCGCTCCCGGGGACCGAAGGTTGCCACGGTGATGCCGGCGGCGAACGCGGCGAGGAACAGATTGCCGTGGGTGGCCTTGCCGAGCGCCAGCACCAACAGCCCGATCGCCACTCCGTTCAGTGGCGCGTACGCCGCCGACGCGGCGAAGAAACGAGTACGCTCCAAAGCGAGCGCCGCCAGCGGCACCAGCACCCCGATCGCCAGGCCGACGGCCAATTCAGTGGTCAGATCACCGAGGTGCAGGTCATCGGAGCCGGCCGCGACCGCGAGCAGTACCACCACGAACGGCAACGCGAGTCCGTCGTTCACCCCGGACTCGACATTGAGAAGATGCCGCAACCGCGCAGGCACCTTGTCGTTGCCGACCAACGCGGCCGCGAAAACCGGATCCGTGGGCGCCAGAATCGCCCCTATCAGGAGGGCCTCCGCCCAGCCCAGCCCGGCCACATAGTGGCCCAGCGTCGCCGTCACCAGCAACGTCAGGGGCAGACCCCAGCCCAACGCTCTGCCGGGCAGTCTCCACGCGCTGCGCAGGTCAGCCCAGCCCACGCGCATCCCATCGGTGAACAGCACCGCGAACAGGGCCAGCTCGGCCAGCTGCGCCACGATCGGCGAGTCGGCCTGTAGGTGCAACACACCGGTGGTGCCATCACCAAGGACGAAGCCGGCGACCAGGAACAGCGCCGCCGTGGACAGGATCGTGCGGTGCGCGAGCGCCGACACGAGCACGGCGGCGAGCAGGACAGCCGCGAAGCAGAGGAGCAGCACGGAAACCTCCGGGGCGCAGGGTTCAACACGGTGCCGACCAGACTTCCCGGCGCTCCAGAAACCTCGCAGATCATAACGGCCCCACCGACCACGCCGCTCCTGTCCTGGGGAGCCACCCATGGCACGCAGCGCGCCGCGCCGACCGTGGCAGGGCTCCCAACCGGTGCGGACGGGGAGTACGGTGAGCCACAGGTGTGCCGGGAAGCCTGGTCGGCGGTCATTGATCCATGCCGACCGAAGGGCTTCCTGCGATGACCGATTTCGCGCTGCGCGCTGTCGACCTCACGAAACGGTACGGCCACCTGACCGCTCTCGACACCTTGAACCTGGACATCATCCCCGGTGAGGTGTTCGGCTTCCTCGGTCCCAATGGTGCCGGCAAGTCGACCACCATCCGCCTCCTGCTCGGCCTCGCCCGGCCCACCGCCGGCCGGGCCGAGGTGTTCGGCGTCGACGCCGCCGATGTCGCCCACGCGCACCGGCACCTTGCCTACGTGCCGGCTGATGTGGCGTTGTGGCCGCAACTGACCGGTGCCGAGATCCTGCACCTGCAAGCCCGAACCGGTCCCGGCACTGACCTGGCCTACCGCGATGAGCTCGTCGAACGCTTCGCTCTCGACCCGTCGAGAAGGGCCCGCACCTACTCGACGGGTAACCGGCAGAAGGTCGCCTTGATCGCCGCCTTCGCCACCCGGGCCCGGCTGCTGGTGCTCGACGAGCCGACCAGCGGCCTGGACCCGTTGATGGAACGTGAGTTCCGCACCGCGGTCCGGCAGGCCCGCGACCGCGGGCAGACCGTCTTCCTGAGCTCCCACCAACTCGGCGAGGTAGAAGCGGTCTGCGATCGGGTGGCCATCCTGCGCGCCGGCCGGCTCGCCGAGGTCTCCAGAATCAGTGACCTGCGGGATCTGCATCGCGCCGAAGTGACGATCGCCTACACCGGCACGGCACCTGACCTGAGCGTGATCCCCGGCGTCGAGGCGGTGGAACCGGCCGGCGAGCGACGACTGCGGTTCACCCTCAGTGGCGAGCCCGGCCCCGCTCTGCGAGCGCTCGCCGCGGCGGAGGTCACCGCTCTGAACATGCGGGAGCCGAGTCTGGAGGAGATCTTCCTCGACTACTACGGAGCGGAGGCCGCCCGATGAGCCTCGACACCATTTCCGCCCCGGCCAACCGGCAACAGACAGCGGATCCCGCGCCGGGCCGGGCTGTCGCGTGGCTGGCCATCCGTCAGGTTCGACGCGCTGCACTCATCCTTGTCGGACTGGCCGCCGGGATGACCACGCTGGTCGCCGCCACGTACGCGCAGGTGATGGCCGACCCGGCGGCGGCCGGCAGCCTACGGGCCCTAGCCGGCAACCCGGCGATCCGGACGCTGTTCGGTGCCCCGGTCGGCCTCGACACCGCCGGTGGGTTCACCGTGTGGAGGGTCGGCACCGTCATCGCGGTCCTGCTCGGCGCCTGGTCGGTCCTGGCGACCACCCGGATCACCCGCGGTGAGGAGGATGCCGGTCGCTGGGACCTGCTGCTGTCCGGCCGTCTTCCGGCACCAGCCGTTCTCCTGCGCCATCTAGGACCCGTGATGGCGGTCAACGCGGCCACCGCCACCGCCATCACGGCTGCCCTGCTACTGTCCGGCACCGAACCGGCCGGCGCCCTCCTCCACGGTGCCGGCACCGGCCTGCTCGGGATGTTCTTCACCGCGGTCGCCGGACTTGCCGCCCAGATCTTTTCCGCCCGACCGGCGGCCACCGGCGCGGCCGTGGCGGTACTGGCCTGCGGCCTGCTGATTCGGATGATCGGCGACGGCGTCACGGCACTCGGCTGGCTGCACTGGCTCTCACCGTTCGGGCTGCTGTCCCTCAGCGGCCCGTACGTCCACAACCGTGTGCTGCCGCTGCTCCTGCTCGCCGCCGCCACCGCCCTGATCATCGCGCTGGCCCTGACCGCAGTCCGCCGCCGCGACGTGCGTGACGGTCTGATTCCCGCAGCGCCCGGACGGCGCCCACGAACCCTGCTACTGGCCAGCACGGAGACGTTCGCGGCACGCCGAGTGTTGCGACCGCTGACCGGCTGGCTGATCGGTGTCGGCGCCTACTACCTGCTGATCGGGATGACCGCGGTCTCAATCACCGACTTCCTGCGCGACAACCCGGCCTTGGCCGACGAGGCCACCCAGGCAGGCTTCGAAGGGTTGGGCAGCATCACCGGATTCACCGCGACCCTGTTCGCTATCCTGTCCATGCCCGTCGGTGGATTCGTCGCCGTCCGGATGACCGCGTTCGTGACCGCCGAGACCGACCGGCGGCTGACCCTGCTCACGAGTCAACCGATCACCCGGACCCGGCTGATCGGCACCGAACTAGCGGTCACCGCCGTGGCGGCGGCGGTCCTGGCCACCTGCGCCGGTCTGGCGACCTGGCTCGGGGTGACGGCCATCGACGGTGAGCTGGCCGCAGGCGCCGCACTGCGCGGCGCCTGGAACATTCTGCCGCTCGTGCTGCTCAGCCTCGGCGCAGCGGCGTTCGCGGTCGGCTGGATCCCACGCTGGACGATGCTCCTCGGCGGCCTTCCTACCACCGGCGGGTTCCTGCTGCTCGTCATCGCCGAGAGCGTCGCGGCGCCGGATTGGGTACGCGACATCTCGCCGTTCGCTCACCTGGCGCCCGTACCGCTCACCAAGGCCAGCATGACGGCCGTAACAGTCATGCTGGCCATTGCGACGCTCCTGGCCGTGCTCGGCGTCGCCGGCTACCGTCGCCGGGATCTGCGTTCCTGAACGAGCTCCCGCGCGCCGGCACCCTGCCCCGCAGATGGATCTTGCTCACGGCGTCGGCGCGCGGGAGTTCGGGTCGCCCCCCGCAGCCTCGACGCCTGCCGGTCAGCCTGCGGGTGCGCTACCCGCCAGCGCCCTCTTTCGCGCCGTCAGGGGTGATGGCGCCACCGCCCTCCAGGCCGGACGCAGCCCAACCTTGCCATTCGATGCCAGTCGATACCCAGCGTGGGTTGCGCGTCGGTGCCCGCGACACGGCACCGGCCGAGGAGACCGGCGGCCCGGCAACACGGCTTCCCGGCGGCGACGATGACGCCGGTCAGGCTATCCGGACCCAGCGGAGGCAACCACGTCCTGGCCGTCAAGAGATGGACGGTACGTGTGGAGCGCGGCGATCCGTAGCAGGTACGCGAGCCCGGGATCCACCGGCTCGGGCTGCGGGTCCCACGGGGGTGGGGCCAGATGGCCCGCCAGCCGGAACAGATGGGCCTTCTCGGTCTCGGTCAGCCGCAGCGCCGCCGCGATTCCGGTCAGCACGCCCACCGACGGCCGAGGTCCTCTCGCCTGCTCGAGCCGCTCATAGTAGGCAGCCGAAACGTTCGCCAGCGCCGCCACCTCTTCACGCCGCAGCCCCGGTGTCCGCCGCCGGCGCAGCGAGGGCAACCCCGCTTCCATCGGTGAGAGGGCCTCGCGCCGGCGGCGTAGGAATTCACCCAGCCAGTCGCGGTTTTCCACCGCGCCATAGTACGTACGCTGCGCTCCTGCGACCCATGCGCTGTTCGTCACCCGGGCGCCGGGCGGCCGTGATTAACCTCGCAGCATTTGCCTCTGACGTCAGCGTGAGGTTCTAGCGTGTTGGTATGCGAATCAACGGCTCAACAGCTCTCGTGACCGGCGCCAACCGGGGCCTCGGCAAGGCCTTCGCCGAGGCACTCCTCGCCCGCGGCGCCACCGTCTATGCGACCGCACGACGCGTGGATAGCATCGACATCCCCGGTGCCATCGCCCTTCAGATGGACATCACGGATCCCACGTCCATCGAGGCCGCGGCGGCCCAGGTTGGTGACCTCAACATCCTCATCAACAACGCCGGCACCTCCACGGACGCCCCGCTGCTCGGCCCTTCCACGGAGAACATCCGCAAAGACCTCGACACCAACTTCTGGGGAACCCTCAACGTCACCCGTGCGTTCGCGCCCAGGCTGGCCGGTGGCGCCATCCTCAACGTCATCTCGGCGTTGAGCTGGTACACCTTCTCCCCCGGCAGCAACGGGTACGCCGCCTCGAAGGCCGCCGAGTGGTCCCTGACAAACGGCATCCGACTCGAGTTGGCCGATCAGAAGACTCTGGTCACCGCCCTGGCGCTGGCGATCGCCGACACGGACATGATGGCCGGCGTCGACATCCCCAAGCTCGCGCCCCACGAGGTGGTCAGCCAGGCCCTCGACGGACTGGAGGCGGGCAAGATCGAAGTCATCGCGGACAAGCCCACCGCCAACGTCAAGGCCTCTCTCTCCCGTGACCCCGCCCTCTTCTACGCCGACCTCGCCGGCAACCTCTTCGCGTGACTCTGCCAGCGTTGGGTCGTCCGGAGTGGACGACCTGGTCAAGGGCGTACGCCCGACGCGGGGCCGGCTTCCGGTGGAGCCGGCCCCGGCTGCGTCCGCAGCCTCGCAACGGCCCACGCCTTCGGCCGGATCGTCCGGCGTCGTAAGCAATCGGTAATCCGGCCCCGCCTGGCCAGGATGAGATCCGGCGGCTTGACTTGAACCGTGACTCGCCGTCTTCTTCGCACTCCGGTCACCTGGATCGTCGCCGCCGCGCTCGGCGTCGGTGCCGCAGGAGCGCTCTACTGGTTCCAGCCTTGGCGGTTGTTCACCGACACGGTCGTGGCGGAGCCCCTCTCCACCACCGTCCCGCAGCCGTCTCAATCCTCATCCGAAGCTGCGGATGTTCCGGTCTCGGCGATCGTCCTCGCGGAGGGCACCTTCGTCACACACGAGCACGACACCAGCGGCACGGTCCGAATGGTCCGCAACCCGGACGGCAGTCACCAGCTGGAGATCGACGGGCTGGACACCAGCGACGGCCCCGACCTACGGGTGTGGTTGTCCGATCAACGGGTTCGCACCGGCACCGCCGGCTGGCGGGTGTTCGACGACGGCCGGTACGCGGAACTGGGCAAGCTCAAAGGCAACCACGGTGATCAGGTGTACCGGCTGGCTGCGGGAGTCGACCCGGCGGCGTTCCGCAGCGTCAGCATCTGGTGCAAACGATTCGCTGTCTCGTTCGGCGCCGCGGAACTCGCCGCCGTCCCCTCGTAGTCGGCGCGTTCGTCCGCTTCGGCAGTCCAGGCGAGACGGGTCGGTTATCCCCGTACAAGCAGTACGAGGTTGCCGGCGGAAACGGTTCGTATCGTCGACGCCATGCGAACTGTTGTCCTTGTACACGGCCTCTGGCACGGCAGCTGGTGCTGGAGCCCGGTGGCCATGCGGCTGGCCACCCGCGGCATTCCGTCCGTCGCTGTCGATCTCGACGGTCACGGGCTGAAGAGTGCCGCGACGGCGGGCGTCACCGCGACGTCGGCGGCGGCGACCCTCATCGAACAGATCCGCCGGATCGGGGGCGGCGAGCCCTGCCTCGTGGTGGCGCACAGCATGGGTGGCGCGGTCGTCACCGCGGCCGCCGAGCAGGCTCCGGAGCTGTTCGACCGGGTGTTCATGGTCGCCGCGCACGCACCGGTGAGCGGCCGTCCTGCGGTCTTCTACCTCAGCGAGCCGGAGAGCGCGGGCGACCAGGTCCTTCCCCTGCTGGTCGGCGATCCGGCACGGACCGGGGTGCTGCAACTCGGGCTCACCGATCGGGCAGCCGTACGGGAGGCGTTCTACGGCGACGTCGACGCGACCACCGCCGACTCCGCCATCAACCTGCTCACCTCGGCCGCGCCGGTCGGTATCGCGGCCGACGTCCCGGGCGTGACCCGCGAGCGCTACGGCTCGGTGCCCAAGACGTACGTGGTCTGCACCAAGGACAACGCCGTTCCGCCGGCGCTGCAGCGACGGCTGATCGGCGAGATCGACGCCGTCTCGGCGTCACCGACCCAGGTGATCGAGCTGGGCTCGTCGCATTCGCCGATGCTCGCGCACCCGGACGACCTCACCGCCGCCATCGAATCGGCCTGGCTGGGCTGATGACGGTCTGACCCCACCTCAGGCCGCGGTGAGCTCCCGGATCGACGGAGAACCACCGCGGCCTGCGGTGGGAAGGCGTCGGGAGCACGCGAGGCTCGAATCGCGGCCAGACGGCGTCCAAGGAGTGACGCCATGTCCAGCATATATCGGGCCCGGACTGATGTCAGTCGGGCGAAAAGGCCTGTTGAGCTGTGGTTTCGCGGCTATAGCCTCACTCGTCGTGATCAACGACAGCTGTTGGACGACACTCCGGACGGCCACCGATTCCGCTATGGCCGACGACCACCTTGGTACCTCCAGGGTTGCCTACATCCGCGGCGACCTCTGGTTGGACGGTCCGGCCGGAGACCCGGTCGCACGGGGCCTTGCGGGTAATCCGGCGGCGCCGGTCGACGTGCTCCTGCGGCTGCTCGACAACCACGCCGAGGCCGTCCCGGCAGCATTCCGGCGACGAGCGGACCTACCGCCCGCGGTCGTCGCAGCGGCGATCCGGCACCCCGTTGCCCGAGTACGCGGCGCGCTCGCGGCCAACCCCCACGTCGACCCGGTGATCCGGCTCCGACTCCTGGACGACCCCGAGCGTCGCGTCTTCGAACTCGTTCGTGAGGATCCGGACCTGGCGTTGCCGGATCGCGCCTTCCTGCGGTCCCTGGACCGGCTCGTGGAACAGTTCCGACAGGGCATCATGACGTCGGACGAACTGCGCGGCGAGGCATTCGAGTTCGGGATTCGCGACCGGCGTGCGGTGCCGGTCGTCGCCACCCACCCGGAACCCCTTGTCCGTGCCGCCGCGGTCGACCTGCTCGGCAACGTGCCCGAGACGTCCCGGGAGCAGTTGCGCGAAACCCTGCTGCACGACGACGTGCCGGAGATCCGGGCGGCGACCGCCCACTTCTACGCCGAGCGGGAACGGGTACAGGAGCCTGCGGACCTGCCCGGCAACGGGTACGCGTACCGGGACATGCTGAGCAGCCTGCGGCTGTCGCCCACGCTGATCGAGCACGTACTGTCCGGTCGGGACCGCGGGCGGGGCGTCGACGCGATGGCGGCCAACCCGAACCTGCCGCCGGAGGTGGTCGAGGCGTTGTTCGACCACCCGTCGGCAGACGTCCGGTGCGGCCTCGCCCAGCGCGACGATCTGACGAGAGCGCAGCTGGCGCGGCTCGCCGCCGATCCGGACGTGTCGGTACGCACCGCCATCTCCGTCCATCCGGCGCTCAGCGAGATGGACCGTGCGGCGATCGACATCGACGTGACCACGGCACCGTACGACCGCCGGACCGCCCTGTTCTGGCACAACCGGGCGGAGTTGCCGTCTCCGCCACTGCCACCACTGGCGGAATCGGTGCGCCTCGCCGTGTCGGTCAACCCGCTGCTGCGCCGGCGGGCCGCCGTCGATCCACGGCTGCCCGCCGACGTCGCCGCCGTGCTATCGGACGACCCCGATTCCGGCGTACGCACCCTCCTCGCCCACCACCATCCGTCCGCACCACCCGACCTGCTGTTGCGGGTGTACCGCGAGTACGAGCACTGCCAGTGTCGTGGCAGTCGACTGCTGGCCCTGCCGAACTTCCCGACGGCAGCGCTGGCCCGGTTCGCCGAGGACCAGGCGCCAGCGGTCCGACGGCTCGTCGCCCGCGACCCACAGGCGGATCCGACGCTCGTCGACCGACTCACCCACGACCCCGACGCCGCAGTACGCGAGGCGATGGCGGCATGCCCCCAACTACCGGCAGACCGGATCATCGAGCTGCTCGACCACGCCGAGCTGGCCGAGTCGGCGGCGGCGAACCCGTCCCTGCCCGTGCAGGTGATGCGAGAGCGAGTCGCCTCGTCCGCCCCCTGACGGTGCTGACGGGTAGCCGACCGTCGGCGGCAGGGGCGGATGTCGCGGCATCTGGTGGTGATGCCGGTAGCGGGCAACAATGACCCGATCGGTTCAGGCACTGCGGACAGGAGCAACCGGTGGAGCACTTCGCGGTCGTGGTCGGCGCCGGCTCGTTCAGATCAGATGACGGCGGCGCGATCCGGTTCCCCCACCGCTGGACATCCGAGGGCGTGACGGTCGAGGCGGACTTCACCGGGGCGCACCTGTTGCACCTCGCTACGGCTGGCTGCGTCCTGAACGACATATATCGGGAGGCAGGCGAACTCGGCATCCGGATCGACGGGGTACGTGTATCGGCCGAGGGAGGTTTCGACACGCAGGCGTGGATATCGAGCGGCATCACCTACCAGGTCGAGTTGAGCTCACCCGCGTCCGGCGAGGAACTTGCCATGTTGTTGGATCGTGTCGACGATGTCGCCGAGATACCGCGGGCGATTCGCGCCGGGGCCACGGTACGAAGAAGCTGACTCGCCTCCGCCCCCGCGAACAACTCGTGCTGGACCTGCGCGGCGACCCCGCCCCGGTACTCCTGGCCGACATCACCAGCAGTGGCTGGGACAGCGCGGTCCGGCAGGCCGACGATGTCCGCCAGCTCATCTCCCGCATCGAGGCCGGCACGTTCGGGTTCCACTGGGAGGACCAGGTGGCGTCGCTGAGGCGTACCTCTGGGGTCAGATCAGGCCATGGTGCAGCGCCGTGGTGACGGCGGCCGTGCGGTCGGCGACGTCCAGCTTGCCGAAGACGCGTAGTAGGTAGGTCTTCACGGTGGCCTCGCTGAGGTAGAGCTCCCGCCCGATGTCGGCGTTCGTGAGCCCTCGCGCGACCAGGCGCAGAACCTCGGTCTCGCGGGCCGAGAGGGCGGGCGGCGCGGGGTGCCGCACCTGCCGCACGAGCGTGGAGGCGACGCTCGGCGCGAGCACGGTCTCGCCCCGGGCCGCGGCCCGGACCGCCTCCGCCAGCTCCGCCGGTGTGGCGTCCTTGAGGAGATAACCGCTGGCGCCGGCCTCGATCGCCCGCAGGATGTCCCGGTCCGATTCGTACGTCGTGAGCACCACCACGCGGACGCCCGGAACGCGCGTCCGGATCCGCCCGGTCGCCTCGACACCGTCACCGCCCGGCATGCGCAGGTCCATGAGCACGATGTCGGGGTGCTGCTCAGCGGTGAGCTGCACGCCCTCCGGCCCCGACGACGCCTCGCCGACCACCGTCAGGTCATCCTCGGCGTCGAGCATTCCGCGCAACCCCATCCGTACGACCGGGTGATCGTCCACGAGCACGATGCGGATCACGCGGGCACCTCCAGCTCGACGACCGTGCCGCCCGCAGGTCCACCGTGGATGGTGAGTGTGCCGCGCACCTGCTCGGCGCGCGAGCGCATGCCGGCGAGCCCGAACCCATCGAGGCCGTCGGACGCGAACCCGCGTCCGTCATCCCGCACGACCAGGCGTACGCCCCGGTCGTCGTACGCCAGCACGACCTGCGCCTCGGTGGCGTGCGCGTGCCGGCGTACGTTGGTCAGTGCCTCCTGGGCGGCCCGCAGGAGTACCACCTCGACCGGTGTGGGCAGCTCCCGGGGCGCCCCGATCACCTGGACGGTGGCGGTCACCCCGGTTTCTTCGCTGAAATAGGCGGCCCGACGGCGTACTGCGTCGGGCAGCGACCCCGACGCGAGCGCGACGGGCGAGAGCGCCGCCACCAGGGCTCTCGCCTCGGCCAGGTTCTCCTTCGCGGTACGCACCGCCAACGCCAGACGCTCGTCGCGCAACTCCGGGTCATACGCCTGAAGCAGCGTGACGATGCTCGTGAAGCCCTGCGCGAGCGTGTCGTGGATCTCGCTGGCGAGACGAGCCCGCTCGGCGGAGATCCCCGCGTCGTGCGAGAGGCGGGCCACTTCGGCGCGACTCGCCTCGAGCTCACCGATGAGGAGCCCGCGTTCCACGTTCTGCCGGATCACGCGCATGATCCAGAAGCTGACCCAGATGCTCGCCGTCCCCGTGATGACCGCGATCAGCAGGTCGGCGGGCACCGCGTGCGGCTCCTCGACGAGGTTGACCGCCGGGGTGACCAGGTTCGCGATGACCTCAATGGCTGTCATACGTCGACGGTGCCGCTCGCGGCCCTTTCCGCGGAACGACCGCTCGACCGTCAGCGACTGTCCATCGAACGGTGGACAGCGCGGGGACCGGGACCTCGTCGGTGTGCGCTCGTGCCGATGGGCGTGGGGATGAGTCGTTGCCCCAGGTCCGCCGTCGCCTGGGCTGAGATGCGCCTCGCCATGGTCACGGTCCCCGCGTCGCCGCGAGAGCGCACCACTGTGGTGGACGACCAGCCGGCGTCGAGCTGCTGATTCACCCGGCCAGCTTGCGCGTCACTCCCTTGAACCCGCGGCGCGGACCGGCGGGGTCCGCAGCAACCGCCGAACCGGCAGGATCGTGGTTACCAGGGCCAGCGCGGTCGCGCCGCCCAGCACCGCGGCCCAGCCCAGCGGTGGGACGTACGGGATCAGCGTGCCGGTGAGCGCATGGACGACCGCGATCAGCGTCATCCCGGCGATCGCCACACCGAGCGTCAGCGCCGTCCCGAGCAGGCCCACCTGTTCGGCTTCGACCATCCGCCGCACCTGCCGCCGGGTCACCCCGGCCAGGCGGAGCACCGCGAGTTCCCGGCTGCGGGCCAGCGCGGCCATGACCATGGTGTTGCCGGCGGCCAGGGCCGAATAGCCGACCAGCACGGTGATGAGCAGCTTGTTGAGCCAGGCCGAGATGGCCAGGTCGCGGTTCAACTGCCCGGTCACGGTGCCGGCGTCGGTCACCGTACCGAAGGCGGCCAGCCGTTGGTCGACGTCGCCGGTGGTACGCACGAGCATCTCGTCGTAGACACCGCGTTCCTGGGGCAGCAGTACGTCGCCGAAGCCGAGCCCACGGTCGTAGGTCGCCACGACGCGGGGATGGACCGGTGTGCCGTCGGCCAGCCAGATCTCGGCCGTCTCGCCGACCTTCCAGCCGGAGGACGAGGCCTGCAGGGTCGAGGCGGCAATGGTTCCGTCGGTGAGCTCGGCCAAGCTGCCCTCGCGCACCTTCACGTCGATCGTCGACGTGAGCCCGTTCGGGTCGACCGCCCGGGCGACGACCGGCTCAGCGATATCGAGGACCCGGACCACCACCGACGTGTTCCGGACGCCGGTCGCCGCCTCGACTCCCGGGACCTGGCGTACCTTGGCCACGTCCGTCGACGAGATGCCCTGCGGCGTGGTCAGCACCCGGTCGGCCAGCATGCCGTCGCGGCTCTGCGTGACGGTCTGCCGCTGGAGGTTGTCCTGAAGGAACCAGATCGAACCGCCGAAGCCGATCGCCAGCACGAGCGCGCTCAGCACGACCGACATCCCGCGTGCGTTGACCCGCAGGTTGGCCGCCGCCAGTTCCCCCGGCGCCCGCCACACCGCTCGCAGCACCGGCGACATGAGCCGGGCGGCGAACCCGTTGATCCAGGGCGCGAGCAGCGCGACCGCGAGCACGAGAAGGTAGAGCATGCCGGCCGCCGTGGCCAGCGCGGCCGTGCCGGACAGCCCGGCTGCGAAGAACAGTGAGGCCACGCCGCCGGCCATCGTGACCAGGCCGAAGACGAGCCGGATCCGGCCACCGCGAGCCGGTTCGACCGCGGCCTCGCCGAGCGCCTCGGCCGGGCGGATGCGGGCGATGCGGCGCGACGCGATCCAGGCCCCGGAGGCCGCCACCAGGACGGTTATCGCGACGGCGGCCGCAGCGGCGACCCCGGCGTTGACGATCGGAAAGTCAGCGGGCAGGAAGCCGCGGGTGACCAGCTGGTGGTGCACCCACCGGGTGGACCAGAGACCGGCGGGCACACCGAGCACGGCGGACGCCAGAGCCACGACGACCCCCTCGGCCACGACCAGCAGACGCGCCTGGCGCGGGGTGGCGGCTACCGCCCGCAGCAGCGCCAGATCCCGGCGACGATGCCGGACCGACAGGCCGATCGTGCCGGCCGCCACCACGACGATCAGCAGGACCACGTAGCCGCCGAACGCCGAACCGGCCTCAAGCAGGAACGAGCGAGCCTCGATCGAGTCCGACTGCTCGGCCCAGCCGCGGTCCATCCCGGTGTACGACTCCACGCCGGCCTGCCGGGCGAGCCGGTCGATAGCCCCATACGCGTCCGTGGGGGCCTGAACCTCGACAGCCGACGCGACGCCACCCTCGGCCCCCACCAACCGGACGTCGGTGACGCCGGGGACCGCGCGGATCTCATCGGCCAGCCCGACCGGGACGGTGCCCTCGGGCAGCGGCACCCGCGTGGTGGTCGTGTCGCCGAACTCCTTGGTGATCACGGTCAGCTCCCGATGGGCGACCACCACGTCGGCCGCCGCGAACTGCACCGGTGAGGGCCGGAACACCAGCGCGGACTGTACGAAGACCGCCAGGGTCATCAGGATCATCACCCCACCGGCCAGGGCCACCAGGGTGGCGATGGCGGAGGCGGGACGCTGCCGGAGCAGACGCAACGCGAGACCGGTCATCGGGTGGCTCCCGTCATGCGCGTCGTGGCCAGCACCTCGGCGATCTTCTCAGCGCCCAGGGGCGGCAGGTCCCGGACGATGCGACCGTCGGCCAGCACGAGCACGCGGTCGGCGTAGGCGGCGGCGACCGGGTCGTGGGTCACCATCACCACGGTCTGGTGGAAGTCGTCGACCGCCGAGCGCAGCAGGGCCAGAACGTCGGCGGCCGACTCGGTGTCGAGGGCCCCCGTCGGCTCGTCGGCGAAGATCACGTCGGGCCGGACCGACAGTGCCCGGGCGATCGCGACCCGCTGCTGCTGGCCACCGGAGAGCTGCGACGGCCGGCGCGACCGACGATCCGCCAGCCCGACGCGTTCGATGACCTCCGCCAACCATCGCGGATCGGGCCGCCTGCCCGAGAGCTTCGAGGGCAACTGGATGTTCTCATCGACGGTGAGCGCGCCGATCAGGTTGAAGGCCTGGAAGACGAAGCCGATGCGATCCCGCCGCAGTTCGGTCAGCTTGGTCTCGGAGAGCGTGGACAGCTCGGTGTCGCCGATCCAGACGTGGCCCGACGTCGGTCGGTCGAGGCCGGCGGCGGTCTGCAGCAGCGTGCTCTTGCCGGAGCCGGACGGACCCATGACCGCCGTGAACGTGCCGCGGGCGAAGCTCGCGTCAACGCCGGCGAGCGCCACGACCGGCTCCCCGTCGGTGGCGTAGGTTCGGCTGACTCCGTCGACCCGGACCGCGACCATGTCGATCATCACTAGGCCTCTCGGTGTGCGCTTTTCGCTGACACCCGAACGCTAGGTCGCCCGGCGGCCAAGATCGCTGAAGCCAGCGGGCGTCTTTCCGGTAGCGCAGGCTGTACCTCCAGCGGCGTCCGCCCCGAGCGGTGCAGCCACCCGGGGGCAGGGCGACGGCCGCGAGGTGGGGAATGCCGCGCTGAGCGCCCGCAGTGGGAGCGAGGTCGGAAATTGCCCGCCCGGTCGCCACCAGAGCCGGCCGGACGCCGGGCCGGCTCTGGTGCTTCTTCGCGGGCGTGGCGATCGCCAAGCCGGTTGCCGCCGTGCCGCCCTGGACTGCGGAGGGCCCGGACAGCGGGGCGGCGTCAGGCGGTGGGCGGAAGGATGATCGTCTTACCCGGCAGCTCCCCCGCACCGGCCTGGGCATGCAGGGCGGGCAGGTCGGCCAGCGCCACTCGCTGCGCGACCTGGATCCGCAGCTCGCCGGTGCTGACACGTGCGGCCAGGTCAGCGAGCTGGTCGGCATCGCTGCGGACGAACAGGTCGATGCCGCGTACCCCGCGCTTCTCGTCGGAAGGGGCGGGCATCCAGACGGTGGTGTTGACCAGGACGCCGCCGTCCCGGATCAGTGGCACGAGTTCCTCCCGCCGCAGCCCTTGCACCCGCCGACGTCCGACCGGCAGCCCGACCGCGGTCGGCGCCGTAAGCTCCCGTAGCTGGCGCACCGCGGCGCCGAACTCGTCCCGTTCCACGACCCCAGTCTGCCCGTCCGATCCAGCGCACCCTTTCGCCCTCGCCTCCCGTGCAACCTTTCCGGCCCGGCCGCGCCGGCATCAGCGGCCTCACCGCCCAGCTCTGCGTGCCGATCCGGGTCAGCGGCGGGGCACCCGATCGTCACCGGGTCGCCGACCCCCCGGCCGGCATGCGACGCTCAAGCTCCGCAACCAACGGGCCACGCCGGGGGGCCGCCGACACTACCGCCACAGCCACACAGTCCCTGGCATGACAGCACTGCACCCCCAACCCCACACCCCTTGTGCCCGGAGGAACGCAGACCATGGACCACGCATCCCCGCTCATCCAGGAGCGGAGTGCCCCGCCGGCCACGCTGGTGATCTTCGGTGCCTCCGGTGACCTGACCCGGCGCAAGCTGCTGCCCGCGGTAGAGAGCCTGGCCCGGCACGAGCGGCTCCCGGACCAGTTCGCGCTCGTCGGTGTCGCGCGCACGTCGATGACCGACGAGCAGTTCGCCGAGAGCGCACTCGGCGAACACACCGTCGCCAGCAAACGCCAACTCCAGGGCGGCGTGCGGTACGTGGCCGGCGGCTACGACGACCCGGATACCTACAAGCGGCTCGTGGAGACCCTCGACGAGCTCGACGCACAGCGGGGCACGTCCGGCAACCGGCTCTTCTACCTGTCCACCCCGGCCGGAGCCTTCGAGCCGGTGATCAACGGGCTGGCCCGAGTCGGGCTCAACCAGCCACGCGAGGGCTCATTCTCCCGCCTGGTTATCGAGAAGCCGTACGGGCGAGACCTGGTCACGGCCCGCGAACTCGATGGCGTCGTGCACAGCGCATTCGACGAACACCAGGTCTTCCGTATCGATCACTACCTGGGCAAGGACACCGTCCAGAACGTCCTGGCGCTGCGCTTCGCGAACTCGATCTTCCAGCCCATCTGGGATCGCTCCTGGGTCGACCACGTGCAGATCACCGTCGCCGAGACCCTCGGCGTCGGCAGCCGCGGCGGCTTCTACGAGGACGCCGGCGCGATGCGGGACATCGTGCAGAACCACGTGCTCCAGGTCCTCGCGCTGGCACTGATGGAGCCGCCGGCCTCATTCGAGGCTGAGGGCCTGCGCAACGAGAAGGTCAAGCTGCTGCAGGCGATCCGCCTCCCCACCGACCGGGACATCGCCGACGCCGCGGTCCGGGGTCAGTACACCCGGGGCGGCACCCGCGAGGAGCTGATGGCCGGCTACCGCGAGGAGGCCGGCGTCGATCCCCTGTCGCGGACCGAGACCTACGCCGCCATGCGGCTCAACGTGGACAACTGGCGCTGGGCCGGGGTGCCGTTCTACGTACGCACCGGCAAGCGGCTGCCGGCCCGGCTCACCGAGGTGGCACTGCAGTTTCAACGGCCGCCGCACCTGCCGATCCCCACCGATCAGCTCACCGGCCTCGATGCTGACGCGCTGATCCTGCGGATCCAGCCGAACGAGGGCATCTCGTTGCGCTTCGGTGCCAAAGTGCCGGGCCACTCCTTCCGGGTCCGCACCGCCACCATGGAGTTCTCGTACGACCAGACGTTCGTCGAGGAGTCCCCGGAGGCGTACGAGCGGCTACTCCTGGACGCGCTGATCGGTGACGCGTCGCTGTTCATCCGCAGCGACGAGGTGCAGCAGTGCTGGAGGATCGTCGACCCGATCATCGACAACTGGGCAAAGGACAAGTCGCCGATACCCACCTACGAGGCCGCCTCCTGGGGCCCGACCGACGCCGACCGGCTCATCGGCCGAAATGGTCGCAAGTGGCGCAACTCCGCGTGATCCTGCCACGAGAGGATGGACGGATCGGTCGGTCGCGGCGTGCCCGGACTCCGCCGGAGGCCCGTTCGTCCTCGGCACGACGCGAAGCGCCGGTCGCGCCCGGAGGGCGACGACCGGCGGCGTCGATCAGGGGTGGCGGGCTCCTCAGGGGATGAGTACGACCTTGCCGAGCTGCGTACGGGCCTCCATCAGCTCGTGCGCCTTGACCACCTCGTCGAGGGGCAGTCGCGTGTGCACGATCGGACGGACCCGGCCGGAGGTGACCAGGTCGAGCAGTTCCCGCTGGCCGGCGGCGATCGTCTCAGGCCGGTTGTAGATCATCGCGTAGAGCGCGAAACCGGCGACCGTCTTCATCCGGCTCAGCGTCAGCGGGTGGATCGGCTGGACGTTGCCGCTCGCCGAGCCGTAGAAGACCAGCCGGCCGAACTGGGCGGTGAGCTGGACGCTCTTGGTCAGGATGTCACCGCCGACCG
The DNA here is from genome assembly GCF_050942905.1 of Micromonospora sp. CA-246542. Lineage (NCBI taxonomy): Bacteria > Bacillati > Actinomycetota > Actinomycetes > Micromonosporales > Micromonosporaceae > Micromonospora > Micromonospora sp. CA-246542. Next base: position 4,590,239 of record NZ_CP192040.1, read on the forward strand.
TCTCCAGGACGACGTCCGCGCCGCGGCCGTCGGTGGCCGCGAGAACCTGCTGGTCCCAGTCATCGTCGGTGTAGTTGATGGTGACGTCGGCGCCGAGGTCGCGGACGAAGTCGAGCTTCGCCTGGGTGCTGGCGGTGGCGATGACCTTGCCCGCGCCCATCGCCTTGGCGATCTGCACGGCGAGGTGTCCGACACCGCCGGACGCCGCGTCGATCAGGATCGTCTCACCGGGCTTGAGCTGCCCCGACTCCTTGATCGCGTGGTACGCGGTCTGCGCCGGACTGGGCAGCAGGGTGGCCTCGGCGGCGTCCAGTTCCGCCGGGATCCGAATCAGCCAGGACGCGTCCGCGACGACGTGGTCCGCGTACGCCCCGCGATGGACGTCGACCACGACCCGGTCGCCGGTCCGGGCGTTGGTGACACCCTCGCCGAGCGCCTCGACGACGCCGGCGACGTCACCGCCCGGACTGCCCGGAAGGTCGGCGTGACCGCCGATGCGGATGCCCTGCCGCCGCTGGACCTCCGCGAACGTGACACCGATGGCCTCGGCCCGGATCAGCACCTCACCGGGCCCGGGCCGGGGCGTGTCCGTCTCTTCGATCCGAAGCACCGAGGGCGCCCCGTGCTCGTGGTGGCGGACGATGCGCATGATTTCTCCCCTACTGGAGGCGATGGGCGCACGCCGGACGGCGTCACCAGCTCTGGACTGAGATCCAACATATGCATGTAGTCATGCATTTAATTGACAGCTTACACACGTCATCGGGCGATGCGGTACGGTCGGATCCGATCTTTCCGTCGTCGCTCACCGAGGAATCGCGCATGGGAACTGGCCCGCAGCAGGATGAGACACAGGCGTCCGGCCTGCTCGATGCGGTGGGGCCAGCCTTCTCCCGGCTCCGCAGGGGAGCCGCGCTCAACGCCGAGAAGCCGATCGCCCGCAAGGACCTCAGCCGCAGCCTCGTGCTGGGCGTCACCGAGGAGGGTTCGACCCGGGAGGGCGAAGAGGTCACGGTCGGCGTGATCGCGGAGCGCCTGAGCATCGACCCGTCCGCCGCCAGCCGGCTGGTGTCGGACTGCATCATTGAGGGATACCTGCTCCGAACCGCCTCCCAGGTCGACGGGCGGCGAACCATCCTCCAGCTCACCGCCGCCGGCCGGCAGATGCTGACCGACTTCCGGCGCCACCAGCGATCGGCCTACGAGCACATCACGCGGGACTGGCCGGACCACGAGCGTCTGGAGTTCGCCCGGCTGCTCATCAAGTACGTGGACAGCCTGGCCCGACTACAGACCCGCCCGGACGAGCACTGACCCGTCCAGCGCCGGCACACCCAGCACAAATATCCGCCTGGCGATTCAGCTCCAGCCATGATCGAGGGCCAGCGCCAGCCGCCTGGCCCACTGGTCGGCGGTGCCCGTGATGCCGGGACACCCGTCGGTGAAGTTGGTCCAGTCGACCTGCCAGGACAAGGCGGTTTCGGCAGTGAAGTTGTCCGCCTCGGCACCGAGTTCGGGGTGCATGAGCTGGCGGACGAGGGCTCGGTCGACGGTGGTGTGTTCGGCGAGTAGGACCGCGTCGTAGAGGTCCTTGCCTTGCGGGTACCTGTCGGTGGCCAGCCACAACAGCTTCCACGCCAGCGCCAGCGAGGCGGGCGCGGCCAGTACCGGCTGATCGAGGTCCGGCAGTGTCAGCGCCTCCGGTGGGAGGGGAAGCTCTTCACCGAAGACGACGTCGACCTGTACGTGGCCGTCCGGCGCCCCCGGGGCGCTGAACGGGATCACGAGGCGGCGTCCGTCAGCTCGTTCGTACGTCCAGATGGCGGCCTCGGTTGTCCGGTCTGGTTGCAGGCCGGCGCCGGGCACGGTTCGCACGGCGGTCTTGATGTCATCGAGCAGCGCGCGGGCGTCGGTGCTGTCGCTGGCGATGGTGTGCGGAGTGACGACGAAGTCGAGGTCGCCCGGCTCGCGGGCGGCGTCGCCGACCCAGGTCGCCATGGTGACGCTGCCCCGCAGGACCAGGTGCCGAGCCCAGGTTGTGGTGGCGATGGCCGCCAGGACGTGATTCATGGCGGCACGCCGGGCGGTGGTCCACAGCTGGCCGGTGGCCTCCACGACGAAGTCGGGCTCTCCGGCGTGGTAGGCGTTCGGGTACTGCCGGAGAGCGGGGTCGAACGCCGCCTTCTGACGCACGGCCGGGCTGACGGGTAGCGGCCGGTAGGTCGGGGGGTAGTCCGGCGAGCCAGCCGGCGCCGACCTCATCCGGTTCTCACGCTCCCGCGCCCAACCGCTCGCCCTCGGCGTGGGCGAGTCCAGCCAACCGTGGTCGTGGTGCAGGTCGCTGTCGGAGACGACGTACTCCTGCTCTACGGCCATAGGCTCGTGGCCGGCGGCCCGGAGGGTCGCGACGAGCTCGTCCAGCCGCCGCCCGGCCGTGGCGAGCCCGACACCGTGACATCGCTGGTTGACGAACCGTTCCTGCGCGCCGTCCACCAGCTCCCGGCGAGCGTTACGTGACAACCGTGCCCCGTGCGGAGCGACCAGGTCGGTGAGAGCCATCAGATCCGCCACCGTCGTACTGGGGAGCAGCAGTTTGACGTGGTGCTCGAAGTACCGGTCAGTGGGTTCGGCTGCCGCCTGCTCATCCGACTGCGGTACGCCGACGCACCACGGCGCCGCCTCGATCTTCGAACGGCACGGGTGGATCCCTGCCTCGCGCAGTTCGCGTCGCCAGTGCCGCACCGCGGCAACCTGATCGGTCAGGGTGCCTCGGCCGGTCAGGGTGAGCATCGGTTGAGAGACGTTGGCACCACGATCGAGCACGATATGGACGAACTTCAAGCCGTGTTTGGCGGCGAACGTCGACAGCTTCTCGGCGTGATGAGCGAACGCCGTGATGTGGATCTCGAAGTCCCCCGACACCGCAAGCACCGGCGGAGTCTATGGCACGGCCAGCAGGCCGGGAAACGCGTTTCCCGCGCGGCGCGGGTGGGGCGTCGAGAACTTTTCGCATCCCCTACCGTCCGTACCTATGACCCACCCGTACCAGATGCCCCAACCGCCGAAGCGGCGGACGTTGCGAACCGTGTTGATCGTCGTTGGCGTGGTCGTCGTGCTGTGCTGCGGTGGCGCCGGCATCGGCGGCTTCTTCCTCTACAAGGGGGTCAAGGGGGCAACGGATCCGGCGCGGCAGACCGCCGAGTCGTTCGTCAGCGATCTGGAGGCGGACGATGCGGACGCGGCGTACGGACTGTTGTGCGGCGACACGCGCGTCAGGTACACGAGAGAGGCCTTCGTCCAGGGCGTCGCCAAGCAGCCGAAAATCCGCGGCCACAAGGTCAACGGCGTGAATGTGTCGAGCATCAACGGCCGTACGTCCGCGACGGTGAGCATGGCCCTGACCCTGGACAGCGGCTTCACCGACCGGCATCTGTTCGCGTTGGTGAAGGAGGATGGCGCCTGGGAGGTGTGCGGCCAGCCATATTGAGCCCGCGCGGACGTAGGTTCCGCGGCGAAAACCCGTTGTCGCACACCGTGGGGTCGCCGAGCATGGGCGACGTGAGTCGAAGTCTGCGTACAGATCCCCGGGCGCGCCAGGCGCTCCGTCGCGCTCCGGGGTTGGACCGGATCCGGATCCACGTACACGCAGCTCGACCGGGATACGCGCATCCGGCAAGCGGACGTGACGTTCGTGAGGTGCTGGAGGTCGTCGGGCCCGCCGCCTGGTACGGGCTACGCGTCATCGAGTTGCGGCAGACCGAGGACTTCGACCGCCGATCAGTCCTCTACGGCAGGACCAGAGCACCGGGCGAGATCCTTCTCTACGAACAACCGGCACGCGAAGCGGTTCGGCTGCGGGACTTCATGCGATTTGACGTACTGCTGCACGAACTTGGCCATCATCTGCTTCAACACCGTGCTCGGAAGCTGAGCAACGTCCAGCGACGTTCGGACCACGAGCGATTCGCGGACACCTTTGCTGCCCGGTGCAAACCCACTGTCCAGGCTGCACTGAACGTCTCACGAGAGCAGCTCTACCCGCCCGGCTCCACCACCACAATCACCGCCGGCCCCACACCCCTACCGCCGGCAAACCGCCCATCACCAGGTTGACCAACGTCCCTGGGCAGAAAGTACACCTAGCCGGTGGTCGCCTCGCGCTGGATCTGGTCGAATTCGGCAGCCATCGCGGCGGCCAGGGCCTGCGCGGCGGACAGCGGACGAACCATGACCGTGAACTCGTCGACCAGGCCGCTCGCATCCAGGTGCAGGAAGTCACAGCCCTCGACAGCGACGTCACCCATCCGCGCCTCGAACACCAGCGCGTGATCCCGACCGCCCTCGCCGCTCAACTCGCGGACATACCGGAAGTCCTCGAACACCCGCAACACACCCCGCAGGATTGCGCCAGTAATCGCCCTGCCCTCATACGGCTTGAACGCGACCGGGCTGCGGAACACGACGTTGTCGGCCAGCGCCGCCTCAATGGCGTCGAGATCGCCCGCTTCGACCGCCGCACGAAAGTCGATCACCCCTCCAGCGTACGGGCTCTGCCACTGTCGCTCTGCTCGGCGCTTGATTGACGCTGTCCCGACCCGGGTCCGAAGACTGCCGGGCCGGGACAGGAGGGGTTCGCGGGCAAGCTGTCCAGCGGTGTGCGGCGTCGATCTCAGGCGGCGCTGCGGGCCACCGCTTCCCGCACGGCATTCAGTCCGTCCGCCTGCGTGACGATCGGGCGGTATCCGAGTTCGGCAACGGCCTTGTCCGTACGTAGCGTGCAGGTCTGCTCCAGGAACCAGCGCGCGGGTACGGGGATCACCTTGGCCGCGGTGGCGGCGTCGATGTCCGGGATCGTGGCGTCCACGCCATAGATCGCGAAGGTGCTCTCAAGGAAGTCGCGGAGGGTCACGCGGTGCTGATCGGTGATGAAATAGGCGTGACCCGGACGGCCGCTCAGCCAACCTCGGACCAGGCCCTCGACCGCGTTGTCGACGAACGTGACGTCGGTGCTCTGGCGGCCGCCCTCGATCCAGGCGAATTCGCCGTTGCGGGCCGACCGCACGAGACCTTCGACGAGAGAGCTGTCGGGCCCCCAGACGAACCGCGGCCGGATCGACACAGTTGCAAAGCTCGGCGCGTTCGCACCCAGAACCAGTGCCTCGGCTTCCGCTTTCGTCGCGCTGTACGCGGCTTCCGAGTCCGGTCGCAGTGGCGCGCTCTCGTCGATGTCGACGAGCGGCTGACCGGCCATGAGTGCGGCTTCGCTCCCGGCGTGCACGAAGCGGGCGACCCCGGCCTGCTGAGCCGCTTGCAGGGCGGCCCGAGTGCCGCCCACCGTCACCAGTTCCTGACGCTCCCGAGCAGCGGTGATGTCCGTCTCCGCCGCCAGGTGGAACAGCACCTCGCTGCCGTCGACGCCGGCGCGCCAGGTGTCGGGACCGGTCAGCTCGCCGCGCACCGGCTCGGCGCCCAGCGCGGCCACCACGTTGGCAGCCGTCGCACTGCGGACCAGGGCTTTGACCGCCTGTCCGTCGGCCACGAGCCGCCTGATCAGACTCCGGCCGATGAAACCGGAACCGCCTGTCACGAAGGTCTGTGCCATGTCGTTCTCCTTGGAGGTCGTGGTCCTTGCTCGATTCAGCAACCGGCAACTCGCCCCGCTTCCCTCAGCGTCATTTATCTTTCGACGGTCTGCGATAAGATTTCCGAATGGCAACGCTGCGTGCCCTGGAGTGTCTGGTCGCGGTCGCGGACACCGGGTCGATCACCGAGGCGGCCCGGTTGCTGCACTCCTCGCAGCCCGCGGTGTCCCAGCAGATCACCGTGCTGGAGCGCGAGACCCGTACGCCTCTGCTGCAACGGGGGGCACGTGGCACCTCGCTCACGCCGGCCGGGCGCGCCGCCGTCGCGGACGCCCGGCGAGCGATTGACGCGGCCGCGTCGGCGATCCGTTCGGCCCGGGCCAGGGGCGAGGCGAAGGGAGGGTCGCTGCGCCTGGTCTGTGCCCAGAGCTTGACCGTGCCGCTGCTCGCGCCGGTGATCCGCGCCTGGCACCGGCACCATGCCCAGGTGGCGATCGACCTCCGGGAGGCGGTCGTGTCGGACGGCCTGTTCGACGCCATCAGCGGCGGGGATGTCGACGTACTGGTGCTGGCCGGCCCGGTGGACGGCCGTTTCGCGTCCACGGTTCTCGGCGCGGAGGAGATCGTACTGACGGCCCCTCGTCATCATCCGCTGGGAGAGCGGGGATCAGTGCGGCTTTCCGACCTCGACGGTGAGGAGTTGGTGCACTTCGCGCCGGAGAACGGCTTGAGCGGCTGGCTCGACCGGTCACTCGCCGCAGCCGGGATCCGCCTGAAGCCGGCACTGAGAACGGCCGTCACCTCTGCGGCACCCCAGCTGGCGGCGGCCGGACTGGGCATCGCGATAACCCCCGTCAGCGCCGTCAGCGCGGGCTTTCCGGGCGTGGTCCGCTCATTTTCGCCCCGGTGGACCCGGGAGTTGGTCGCGGTGACGCCGGGAGAGCCCGACCCACTCGCGGCCCGCTTCATCGCCGATCTGCGTGCTCGCGGGGTGCGGGTGCCCCGCGACGTAAAGAGTCAACTCGAACCTTCACCGCAACGCGCCGGGACCATCGAGTGAGAGCCTGACGAATACAACGACGAAACATGAGCACCATCGGGGCAGTTCTCACTGGGCATCGGGCAGATGCGAGGGTAGCCACGACGCGCAGCCGCCGCGCCACCTGCCGGCCCGGATCGCCGATGTTACCCGGCTACGCCGTCCACAAGGACCCTTCTCAAACGCGCTCTCACGGGACCTCACCAGTTACGCGCCCGGAACCTACCTGGTCGCGGTAGCTTGACCTCAGGCGCGCCAGGACTGGTCGATCATGGCCGATATGGCGGATCGTGGCGGCGACAGCTCTGCGCCGTCCGGAAACAACCCGGGGAGGAGCTATTGAAAAGTGGCTCACAACAGGCTGCTTGAGCGGCTTCGGTCAGCGGCCCGCGCTCGCTGAGGCACAGCGAGATCAGCCCATCGCGCCGGCCCGCGAGGTCAGGCCGATCGAGGACATGGCCGCGCCTTTCGATAGCCGCACGATCACCTTGCCGCTGGACGTGAGCGATGCGGCGGCAGCCAAGGCAGCGGGCGCAGCGGCGGTCGAGACCTTCGGTGGATTTGACGTGGCAGTCGACGCCGACGACGCCCTGCTTCGCTCGGCCCGATCACGGACTTGATCGCTGAACGAAGGCCGACTGCCTTTCGCAGCGTAATCCACGCCTGGCGGAACACACGATCGCCATCGATCTCGACCAGCCCTGAGCGCTGGCCGCGGGCCCTGTCTGAACGTCGATCTCTGACTGGAGGGCGCTCATGATCGCAACTTTGAAGGGGTTCACCCAGCAACTGGTGCCGGTGAATGGCATCAAGATCAACGCTGTCACGGGAGGTTCGGGTCCGCCGATCCTTCTGCTTCACGGGTGGCCGGAGACCTGGTGGGGATGGCACAGTGCGATGCCGCTGCTGGCCGAGCACTTCAGCGTGGTGGCCATCGATCTGCGCGGCGCGGGCTTCTCCGACTGCCCGCTCGACGGCTACGACAAGGCGACGATGGCACGCGACGCGCACGAAGTCATGGTTGCCCTTGGGCACGAACACTACGCAGTGTGCGGACATGACATCGGCGGGATGGTCGCCCTGCCGCAGGCCACCACCTATCGGGAGGCGGTCACCCACCTGGCCGTCCTCGACGTTCCGCTTCCCGGCTGGACCGATTGGGAGGCGTCGACCGCGAAGCTCTGGCACTTCAGCTTCCACATGAACCGGGACCTACCCGAGCGCCTGATCCACGGCCGTGAGTATGAGTACATTTCGACCTTCATGGCTGAGCGGTTCTACGATCACAGCACCTTCAATCCCTCGGACATCGACATCTACGCAAAGGCGATGGCGCTTCCCGGTCGCACTCGCGCCGGCATGGAGTGGTATCGGACCCTCCCCGTCGACCATACGGCCGCACTCGAGTACAAGAAGCAACCGATCGAGATACCGGTGCTGGGTCTCGGCGGGGATCAGCGCTTCGGTGGGCAGATGGTGCCGATGCTCAAGGAGTTCGCCAGCAATGTGACGGGCGGCCCGATCGCGCGGTCCAGCCACTATCTCGCGGAGGAACGGCCGGATGAGGTCGCGGCCGCTCTGATCGAGTTCCTCAGGGCCACGTGAAATTCTGCGAGCGTGCCATCGCGGGCTGGGCGGATCGCGACACTGCCGGCAGGTTGCGCCCACACCCATGCCGGTCGATCGGTTGAACAAGGAAGGGAAACCGTCATGACCCCACCTGTCATTCGCGGCGTCAATCATATCGGCATCACGGTGCCCGACATCGAAGCCGCGAAAACGTTCTTCGTGGAAGCTTTCGGCGCCCAGGTGATCTACCAGTCCTTCGGACCGGAGGATCCTCCCCGACAGGGACCCGAATTCGAGCGGGCCGTTGGCGCTCACCCCGGGACGGCCGTGCGCGCGCAGGCGATGGTCAAGATCGGAACCGGACCCGATTTCGAGCTCTTCGAAATGCACGGCCCCGAACAGGCCCAGCCGGTCCGACCGAGTGACTTCGGCATCACCCACTTCGGCCTCTACACCGACGACATCGACGCATCGGTCGAGCGCCTCAGAAGGGCCGGAGGCACCCCCCTCACGGAGCCTCGCGCAATTCCCTATACAACCGAACAAGGGCCTGGGAACAAGGTCTGCTACTGCCGCACGCCCTGGGGCACGACGATGGAATTCATCACCACGCCGGACCGCATGCCCTATCACGACCAGACGGATCTGCGCAGATGGCAGGACGAGGACTGAGCGATGTCTCGTCACCCGGTGACAGTCCGCTCGGACGTGCCCGACTCCCCGCACCCCCGTCCGTTCGCCGCCACCTCACGCGGTGGCGGACGGGCGTTCGCTGACCCTCTCGGCGATCGCCCGGCCCAGCTCCGCCGTCGTGCCGGTGCCGTGCAGGTCGGGGGTCAGTGGCGCCTGTCCGGGCCCGTACGCCAGGACGTCCTCGACCGCGCCGAGCAGGTGGGCGGCGGCCTCGGGGTGGCCGAGGTGCTCCAGCATCATCGAGCCGCACCAGATCTGGCCGATCGGGTTGGCGATGCCTTTGCCGGCGATGTCGGGTGCGGAGCCGTGCACGGGCTCGAACAGACTCGGGTGCTCACGCTCAGGGTTGATGTTGGCGCTCGGGGCGATGCCGAGGGTGCCGGTGCAGGCCGGGCCGAGGTCGGAGAGGATGTCGCCGAACAGGTTGCTGGCCACGACCACGTCGAACCACTCCGGATGGAGCACGAACTGCGCCGCGAGCGCGTCGATGTGGAACTTGTCGAGGTGAACGTCGGGGAACCGCTCGCCCATCGCGGCCACCCGCTCGTCCCAGTACGGCATGGAGATGGAGATGCCGTTGCTCTTGGTGGCGGACGTCAGGTGCCGCTTCGGGCGACGGTCGGCCTGCTCGAAGGCGAAGCGCAGGACGCGGTCGACGCCGACGCGCGTCATGATCGTCTCCTGTAGGACGGTTTCCCGGTCGGTGCCCTCGAAGATCCGCCCACCGACGCTGGAGTACTCGCCCTCGGTGTTCTCCCGGACGACGACGAAGTCGATGTCGCCCGGGAGCCGGCCGGCCAGGGGGCTGCGGACGCCGGGCATGAGCCGGCAGGGGCGCAGGTTCACGTACTGGTCGAAGACCCGCCGGAACTGCAGGAGGCTGCCCCAGAGCGAGACATGGTCGGGTACGGCCTCCGGCCAGCCCACCGCGCCGAAGTAGATGGCGTCGTAGCCCCGCAGCGTCTGTTCCCAGTCGGGCGGCAGCATTGCGCCGTGCCGCTGCCAGTAGTCGGCGCTGGCGAAATCGAAACTGTCGAAGGTGAGCGTCAGGTCGAAACGACGTGCGGTGGCGTGCAGCGCGTCGAGGCCGGCCGGGACGACCTCCTTGCCGATGCCGTCACCGGGGATGACGGCGATCCGGTGGGTGGTCACGGCGCCTCCCGAAGCGCGGCGAGGCCGCCCTGCGAGTCCTCGAGCGCGATGCGCTCCGCGGCGGCGGAGTCACCCGCACGCAGCGCCCGGACCAAAGCACGGTGGCTGCTGTATCGCTCCAGGCCGAACGTGTCGTCCTCCGCCACCCGTTGCAGAAGCAGCTCCCGGCGCTGCGGGCGGGAGAACACGCGGCTCTGCTCGAGCATCCGGACCAGCACCGGGTTGTGCGCGCAGGCGCTGACCGTGTCGTTGAACTGCTGCATGGTGTCGAGCAGCTCGGTGAGGTGCCGCTCGACCGGCGCGCCCTGGGCGGACCGCTCCTTGAGAAGGATCAGCAGGTCGTCGGCGCGGTCGAGGATGCCTTCCAGCGCGTCGAGCTGCTCGGCGGTGGCGTGTCGGGCGGCGAAGCGGGCGACGAGGCCACGCAGGCCGACCTCCACCTCCGCGAGGTCGTCGATGGCGGCGTCGCGGATGGCGGCGACCAGCACGGTACGCGGCCCGATCCGCTCGATCAGACCATCGAGCTCCAGCCGGCGCAGGGCCTCACGCACCGGTGTCGGGCTGACCGCGAGCCGCTCGGCCATGCCGCGCTCGGTGACCTTCTCCCCCGGCGCGAGTTCGCCGGTGGCGATCGCGGTGCGAACTTGTCGGTACGCCTGATCGGCGAGCGTGCCGGCTGTCGTCATGACCGCACTCTAGCGCATGACATAGCAAGTTTGTTTGCAACTGTTGACGAGTTTGCTACAGCAACTTACCGTGACCCGGGACACAAGGAGGTGGACGTGTGTCCAACCGGCGGATCACGTTCTTCATAGCCCTCGCACTCTTCGCTCAGGAATCAACCTGGAACTTCTACGACAACCAGGTGCCCGTGCTGCTGCGCGAGCACGTGACGAGCGCGGCGCTCGTGGGCGCGCTGATGGGGATGGACAACCTGCTGGGAATCTTCATCCAGCCCTGGATCGGCAACCGGTCCGACAACACCCGGACCCGGTGGGGGCGGCGGATTCCGTACCTCGCGGTGGGCATGCCCCTGGCCGCGCTGGTCTTCGTACTGCTGCCGTGGACCACGTCGCTGGCCACGCTGGTCGTGGTGATGTTCTGCTACGCGCTGATCGCCAACACCACACGACCGCTGGCGGAGTCGTTGGTGCCGGACTTCCTACCCCCGCAACGGCGCAGCCGGGCGAACGCCGTCGTGAAGATCGCGACCGCGCTGACCATCATCGTCGCGTCACTGATCAGCCTGCTCGTGGTGGACGAGCATCCGAGGGCAGCCTTCGTCATCCCGTCGGTGATCATGCTGGCCGCCACGTTCGTACTGCTGGCCAACGTGCGCGACAGCCAGTCTGCGGCCTACCAGGCCGCAGTGGCCGAGGAGGCCTCCGCCGGCCCCGCCCCGGTCGGCCAACCGCTGCGGCAGATCGTCTCCGGCCTCTTCACCGACCAGGATCGCCGCCGACTCCTGCTGCTGCTGACCGTCCTGCTCTTCGGCGGGGCATGGTTCGCCTCCCGGTCGCTGATCACCCCGTACGGCATGGAGGCACTGGGCCTGAGCCGCGGCGACGCGGGCGGGCTCACCCTGCCCAGCGGCATCGTCTACGTGGCTGCCGCCTATCCGGCCGCGCTGCTGGCCGAGCGCTTCGGACGGCTACGGATCATCGCCGTGGGCATCACCGTCTTCGCCGTCGCGCTGGCGGCGGGCGCCATCGTGCAGACTGCCACCGGTACGGTCGTCGCGTTCTGCGTGGCCTCGGCCGGCGCGGCCGCCTTCACGATCAACGCGGCGGTGGCGCTGTGGAACCTGGCGCCGTCCAGCCGGGTGTTCGGCGCCTACACCGGCCTGTACGCGGTCACCTGGTACCTGGGCGGCTTCGGCGGACCCGCCCTGATCGGCGCGGTGATCGACCTGGTCGGCTGGGACGGGATGCTGCTCTACATCGCCGTGCTCGCCGTACTCGCCATGCTCGTCGTCGTACGCCTCGAACGCCTGCAGCGTGTGCACCGGGCCAACCGGGCCGACACCCTCATGGGAAGCGAATGATGTCGACCATCCTCATCACCACCGACTATCTCGCCCCCGGTGACGAGGTGGACACCTACCTGACCGGGCTCGGCTTCACGACGCGGCACGACCCGATGCGGGGACCACGCCGGCCGGAGCAGTTGATCGCGGCCCTGGCCGGCGTCGAGGGGGCGCTGATCGCCAACGAGCCGATGACCGCGGAGGTGCTGCGCCAGGCAGCCGACCTGCGCGCCGTCGTGCGTACCGGAGTCGGGTACGACTCCGTCGACGTGGCCGCCGCCGGCCGGCTCGGGATCAGCGTGAGCAACCTGCCCGGGATCAACGCCAACGCGGTGGCCGAGTACACCATGGGGTTGCTGCTCGCCCAGGCCCGGTGCCTGGTGCCGATGGCCGCCGGGGTGGCCGCCGGGGCTGGCCCCGCGCCGACGGCCACGAGCTGCGCGGCCGGACGCTCGGCCTGATCGGGCGGGGCGCGGTGGCCCAGCGGGTGGCGCCGCTGGCCGCCGCCTTCGGCATGACCGTGCTGTGCACCGGCAGCCTTCCCGCGCCGGTCACCCGGGTCACGCTCGACGAGTTGCTGCGCGACGCCGACTTCGTGTCGGTCCACACCGCACTGACCCCGCTCACGCGCCACCTCATCGACAGCGCGGCGTTCGCTCGGATGAAGCCGGGCGCGCACCTGATCAACACCGCACGTGGGCCGCTCGTCGACGAGGTTGCCCTGGTCGAGGCGGTCCGGTCCGGCCGGCTGGCGGGCGCAGCCCTGGACGTGGTGGACGTGGAGCCGCTGCCCGCCGACAGCATCCTGCGCGGCGTGGCCGGCATCACTGTCTTCTCGCACATGGCCGGGCAGACTGCCGAGGCCCGGCTGGCCGCGGGGATGGAGGGTGCCAAGGAACTCGTCGCCGCCCTCGACGGCCGGCCCGCCCACTCGCTCACCGAACCGAAGGAGCCGGCATGACCACCAAGACAGCGGACGCGGACGTGATGGTGATCGGCGCGGGCCTGGCCGGACTGGTGGCCACCGCCGAACTCGTCGCCGCCGGCCGATCGGTCCTGCTGCTCGACCAGGAGCCCGAGCAGAGCCTCGGCGGCCAGGCGTTCTGGTCGTTCGGCGGGCTGTTCCTGGTCGATTCGCCCGAGCAGCGCCGGATGGGCATCCGCGACTCGACCGAACTCGCCTGGCAGGACTGGCAGGGCAGCGCCGGTTTCGACCGCCCCGAGGACGCCTGGCCACGGCGCTGGGCCGAGGCGTACGTCGACTTCGCCGCCGGCGAGAAACGCGCGTGGCTGCGGGGCCTCGGCGTCAAGATGTTCCCCATCGTCGGCTGGGCCGAACGCGGGGGCTACGACGCCACGGGACACGGCAACTCGGTACCCCGGTTCCACGTCACCTGGGGTACCGGACCGGGCCTGCTCGAACCCTTCATCGCGATCGTGCGGGAGGCGGCCCGACGCGGCCTCGTCCGGTTCGCCTTCCGGCACCGGGTCGACGCGCTGACCGTCAGCGACGGCGCGGTGGTGGGTGCCACCGGCCGGGTCCTGGAGCCCAGCGAGGCCGCCCGCGGCAGCGCCAGCTCGCGGGAGGAGATCGGCGACTTCGCCTACACGGCGCAGGCCGTCATCGTCACTTCCGGCGGTATCGGCGGCAACCACGACCTGGTCCGCCGCAACTGGCCGGCACGGCTCGGTACGCCGCCCACCCACATGATCAGCGGCGTTCCCGCCCATGTGGACGGCCGCATGCTGACCATCACGCAGGACGCTGGCGGCGCCGTGATCAACCCGGATCGGATGTGGCACTACGTCGAGGGCATCCAGAACTGGAACCCGATCTGGGACAAGCACGGCATCCGGATCCTGCCCGGGCCGTCCTCCGTCTGGCTCGACGCGCGCGGACGACGGCTGCCGGTGCCGCTCTACCCCGGATTCGACACCCTCGGCACGCTCGCCCACCTGCGCACCACCGGCCACGACCACAGCTGGTTCATTCTCACCCAGAAGATCATCGAGAAGGAGTTCGCGCTCTCCGGCTCCGAGCAGAACCCGGACCTGACCGGTCGCAGCGTCAAACAGGTACTCGGCCGCCTCCGTGCCGGCGCGCCGGCGCCGGTGGAGGCATTCAAACAGCGGGGCGCCGACTTCGTCGTGGCCGACCGGCTGGACGAGCTGGTGAAGGGCATGAACGCGCTCACCGACGAGCCTCTGCTGGACCCGCTCGACATCCAGCGCACGATCGAGGCACGCGACCGGGAGCTGGCCAACAGCTTCACCAAGGACATGCAGATCGCCGCCATCCGCAACTTCCGAAACTACCGGGGCGACCGGCTCATGCGGACCGCGGCGCCGCACCGACTCCTCGACCCGAAGGCCGGGCCGCTGATCGCCGTACGCCTGCATGTGCTCACCCGCAAGACCCTGGGCGGCCTGCACACCGACCTCGATGGTCGGGTGCTGGACGGCGCCGGCCAGCCGGTGCCCGGGCTCTACGCCGCCGGCGAGGCCAGTGGGTTCGGTGGTGGCGGCATGCACGGCTACCGCGCGCTGGAAGGCACCTTCCTGGGCGGCTGTCTCTTCTCCGGCCGCCAGGCCGGCCGCGCCGTGGCCGCCACCGTCGGATGACCGGCTCGTACCCGCGAAATGAGGAAACCGTGACCCGCGACCGCGTACGCATTCTCGTGCCCTCCGGCATGCTCGGCTCGGGATTCCCGCCCGAGATCGTCGATCGTGGGCTGGAACTCGGTGCCGACGTCATCGCCGTGGACGGAGGGTCGACCGACTCCGGCCCGTACTATCTGGGCACCGGCACGGCCAAGACCACCGCGGCGGCCGTGGCCCGCGACCTGCGCCTGCTGCTCCGGGCGGCGGCGAAGGCGCGTATTCCGCTGATCGTCGGCTCGTGCGGTACCAGCGGGACCGACTCCGGCGTGGACTGGGTCGCCGGCATCGCGCGCGGCATCCTGGCTGCGGAAGGGCTGGACCTGCGGGTCGCCACCATCTACAGCGAGCAGCGGGCCACCGACCTCAAGGACCATCTCGACCGGGGACGGATCCACCCGCTCCCGCCGGCCGGCGACCTCGATCCGGCGATGTTGGACAGCTGCCAGCACATCGTCGCGATGATGGGCCATGAGCCGATCGCCGAGGCGCTGGCGGGCGGAGCCGACGTGGTACTGGCCGGGCGTGCCACCGACACCGCCGTGGCCGCCGCCTTCCCGCTGATGGCCGGCATGCCGGCCGGCCCGACCTGGCACGCCGCCAAGATCATCGAGTGCGGCGCGCAGTGCACCACGAACCCGCGCTCCAGCGGGGTCTTCGCCACCATCGACGCCACCGGCTTCACCATCGAGCCACTCGACCCGGCCGTCGCCTGCACGCCCACCTCGGTCGCGGCGCACATGCTCTACGAGACCGCCGACCCGTTCTCGATGCGGGAACCGGCCGGCACGCTGATGGTCGCCGACGCCACCTACCGGGCCCTGGACGAGCGGCGGGTACGGGTGGAGGGCTCCCGGTTCGAGCCGGCCCCCTACACCAACAAGCTTGAAGGGGCCCGGATCACCGGGTACGAGACAATGTCGTTCACCGCCATCCGCGACCCGCACATCCTCGGCCAGATCACCACCTGGGCGCAGCTGCTGCGCCGGGTCACCACGGATCGGGTCGCCCAGACGCTCGGGCTCAGTGCCGACGACTACGCCTTCGACGTCCGCATGTACGGCTACGACGCCGTGCTGGAGGCGAAGGACCCGGACACCCGGACACCCCGCGAGGTCGGCGTGATGCTCCTGGTCCGCGCCGTGGATCAGCAGACGGCCACCGCCGTCGCGAAGATCGCCAATCCGCTCATGCTGCACCTGCCCACGCCCGACATGGACTACCTGCCCAGCCTCGCGTTCCCCTACTCCCCCGCGGAGACCGAGCGCGGCGCAGCGTACGAGTTCGTCCTCAACCACGTCGTGGACGTGGACTCGCCCACCAGCCTCTTCCGCATCCACCTCCCGGAGGACAGCGTTGTCCGATAACGCCCACCCCCACACCGTCGCCGACCTCGCGCTGGAGGTTCGGTCGAAGAACGCCGGCCCGTTCTGGGTGACGATGGAGCTGTTCATGCGCGACACTGCCGGGTACGCCCTGGTAGCCGACCCGGGCTTCCTGGACGCGCCGCTGGTCGCCCGCCTCTACGGCGTACCGGCCGAGGCCATCCGCATCTTCCGGATACCGGCGCTGAACGTCGTCAAGATTTCGTTCCCGCGCCCGGTGGCGCAGGGCAGCCTGCGCGACCGCGACATCCACGCCGGGCAGCACCATGTGCCCCTGGCCATGCTCTCGCTGCCGGAGCCGCACTGACGTCGAGAAGCTCTCTCTGATCCCGCTTCACGGGCTGGGCTCAGGCACCGGACGGACTCTGCGAGCGCTGGCCGTGAGCCGGTCGGCGAGCGCGGTGACGAGCCCGCGGAGTTCGTCCGGCCGCTCGATGACGAACGGCCGGTCGAGCGACGCGAGCACCGGGGGCAGCCAGTCGAGCCGCTCCGCCCGCAGTTCAACGCGAAGCCAGCCCTCATTGTTGAGATCTGCGTCTGCCGGCGACGGCAACTCCTCCACGATCGCGACGCTGGCGGGAAGTCGGGTACGGAGCTGCTCCACCGTCGCCTGGATCCGCAGGGTCACCTCATACCGGTACGGCGCCGTGGCGAGCGCCGAAAGAACGCGCTGCGCCGGATCGAGTCCGGCCGGTGGCTCGAAAGAGCCGGGAAGGGTCCGCGCGTCACTGATCCGATCAAGCCGCAACGTCCGGTCCTCGGCGATCTCCGGGTCCACACCGGTGACGTACCACCGGCCCGAATGGGCGACGAGCCCGTACGGGTGCAGCGTCCGTGCACTGCGCCGGCCGTCGGCAGTGGTGTATCTGATCGACAACGGCTGGTGATGGCGCACCGCATCGGCGACAGCGAGAAGAACCCCCGTCTGCGGGGCGCGGAATTCGCCGGGCGGAGCCGTGAAGGCGAGGGCCTCGAGCACGGTGCCAAGTCGGCGGGCGAGGCGCTCGGGCAGTACGCGCCGGATCTTGGCCGCTGCCGTCTCGATCGCCGTGTCGGACGTCGTCGCCAACCCTGTTCGGGGACCGGCGACCAGGCCGAGCAGCACGGCCAGAGCTTCGTCGTCGCTGAGCATGAGCGGCGGCATGCGGTACCCCGGAGCGAGTCGGTACCCGCCGTGACGACCGCGTACCGACTCGACGGGCACGTCGAGGTCAATCAGGTGACCCACGTACCGCCGCACGGTGCGCCCTTCGACGCCCAGGCGGTGGGCGAGTTCGGCCACCGTCCGGATGCCGCCCGACTGCAGGAGCTCCAACAGGGTAAGGACCTGAGCGGTAGGTCGAGCCACCTGCCGAATTTACCGCGAATACTGGACCGATTCTGTCCGGTATTGGTTCTAGCGTGGCCGTGCCACCTGGCTCCACCCGATCTAGGAGATCACCATGAACCTCGTCTCAGTCCGGATCATCACTGGTGATGTCGCACGCCTCGTCAACTTCTACGAACGGGTCACGGGAGTGCGGGCGGACTGGGCCACCGAGGACTTCGCTGAGCTGCGGACCACGTCCGGAACTCTCGCGATCGGCAGCACTCGCACCGTCTCACTGTTCGCGCCCGGGTCCGCTCAACCGGCGGACAACCGCAGCCTGATCATCGAGTTCCTCGTCGACGACGTGGACAGCGTGCATCAGAACCTGACCGGCGTCGTCGAAGACTTCGTCAACGAGCCCACGACGCTGCCCTGGGGCAACCGGTCGCTGCTGTTCCGTGACCCCGACGGCAACCTCGTCAACTTCTTCACTCCGGTCACCCCGGCCGCCATCGAGAAATTCGCGAGCTGAGGCCTCGCCCCACTCCTGCCACGCGCAGCACACCGACAACGGCTCAGATGTTCACGACCTGGTAGGAGCCGGAGCGCACGTCCTCCGGCAGGGCAGGACCGCTGGTGCTCCAGCCGAACGTGTCGCGTGCCTTGTGGGAGGTGATGCGCGCCGAGGATCGGAGCAACGCGGCCATCGGCCCCATGGCGCTCTCAGCCTGTTCGGCGGTGATCGAGGTCGCGGTGGCTCCGGTCAGGTCCGCGATCGCCTCGGCAAGTTCGCGGAAGGTGAACTGTCGCGGTCCGGCCGCGTTGTAGGTGCCCGCTACCGGGCGCTCCAGGGCCGTCAGGTACAGGCGGGCGAGATCGTCCACATGCACCGGGGTCCACTCGTTGTCGCCGGCGTCGATGTAGGTGGCCGCGCCCGAGCGGGTCGCGGCGTCGATCAGACTGGTCAACAGCAGCGAGCCGCCCCGACCGTAGACCAGACCCGCGCGGATGATGATGCTGTTCAGGCCCGCCGCCTCGCGCACCAGTCGCTCGCCGACGAGCTTGAAGGGCTGCGGGCCCGGCTCCGGCAGTTCCGCGTCCTCGTCGCGGGGATGGTCGGGGTCGAGCCCGTAGACCAGGTTCGTGCTGGTGTAGAGGAACGGCTTGCCAGTGCCCGCCTTGCCCGCCCCACGGGTCAGCGCCTCCACGGCGGTGGCCTCCACCCTGATCGCGTCCTCGCCACCGAAATAGTCGACCGCGGTGTGCACCACCGCATCGGCTTCCGCGGAAGCCCTCTCAAGGAGCGCGGTGTCGGTCAGATCGCCGAGCAGCGGAGACGCGCCCGCCTCTGCCGCCTTGGCTGCTGATTCCGGGGACCGGGTCAGCGCTACTACCTCGTGGCCCGCCGCGACGAAGTGTTCGACGAGCACCGAGCCCAGGTAGCCGGTGCCGCCGGTGATGAGGATCTGCGTGTTCTCTCCAGAGCCGAGCGAACGATGAAACGGATGGATCATCCGTTTGCCAACTGTAGCACGAACCGGATGGACCATCCGTTTCACCGGCCTGAGCCGCCTGTTCAGGGCCATGGCTCCAAGTGGGAGCAAGTGGAGCTGTTATCCGCTTATGCTGGAGGAGTGACCGCTCCGCCGCCTCGTAAGGACGCAGTACGCAACCGCCAGCGGATCATCGAGATTGGCCGGACGATGGTCGCGGACGGCACCCCGATTCAGCTGAACGAGGTGGCCCGCGTGGCCGGCGTTGGCGTCGCCACGGTGTACCGGCACTTCCCGACGCCTCAGGCGCTGATCGAGGCGGTGTCGGTGGACGGACTTGAGACGCTGATCCAGGCCGGCGAACGGGCCGTGCAGCAGGACGACCCCTGGACGGCTTTCCGTGATCTCCTGGTCCGGGTCGTGGACGCGCAACTACTCGACGCTGCCCTGTCCTCGGTCCTGTCCACGCCCATGGCCACGCTGCCGGGCACCGCGCACCTGCTCGATCAGTTGTCCTCGCTGTTCAACAAACTGTTCGTACGGGTCAGGGACGCAGGGCTGCTGGCGCCGGGCGTCACGCTCGCCGACATGACGCCACTGATGTGTGGAGTCGCCTTCTCTGCCCGGATGCATGCAGCCACCGACGCGCAGGAGCAAGCCGCCGCCGGCCGCCACTACCTCGACATCGTGCTGAACGGGATCCGGGCCCGCTGAGCGCCGCAGGGACCGAAACGCAACCCCGTCGCCTCTACTCCGGCGGCCCCTGGTCGACGGAGAGACCGAGATGCGTCCCACCGGAGGCGTCGATCACCTGGCCGGTCACCCATCGCCCGCCCGGTGAGGCAAGGAAAGCGACCACGTCCGCGATATCCGCCGGCTCTCCGACCCGACGGAGAGCCGAGAGCCCGGTCACGACCTCCCGTAGCGCCGGTTGGGCGTCGAACCAGGCCACGTTGTTCTCGGTGGCGGTGGTCCCGGGCATCACCGCGTTCACCGTGATTCCCCGACCGCCCAGTTCCTGTGCCAGCGTGACGCTCAACGTGTTGATCGCGCCCTTCGTCATGGCGTACGCGAGAGTGCCGGGTATCGCGACCCGGGTGGCGACGGACGAGACATTGACGATCCGGCCACCGTCGCGGAGCAGGTCCAGGCCACGCTGGATCACGAAGAACGGCGCTTTCACGTTGATCGCGAACAACTCGTCGAAGTCATCCGGCCGTGCGGTGGCCAGCGTCGGCGTGGCCCCGCCGATCGCCGCGTTGTTCACCAGCACGTCGATGCCGCGCGGCGCGCCGCGTTCGGCCAACCCGGCCTCCACCCCGGCCCAGAGCCGATCGGCATCACCCGCCACGCCGAGCTGCGCGCCGACCGCGAACGCGGCGCCACCCGCCTCGGTGATCTGCGCGACGGTCTCCTGCGCGGCTGACTCGCTCGTGCCGTAGTGCACCACCACCAGTGACCCAGCCGCAGCGAGCCGCTTGGCAATCGCGCGGCCGATGCCCCGGCTCGCGCCGGTGACGAGGCTTGTCGTGCCGTCCATCGTTTCCATGGTCTCCCCTTCGTGTCGCGTATCGAAGCAGGTCCCACGGTCCGACCCTCGTCGTACGCCCGGCAACGGACTGAGGTGTCGCGGCGTACGGATGTTGCACTTCCTCATGCGGAGAAACGTCCGCGCGTACGCTCGTTTGATGCGCTGGGACGCCGAGGAGAAGCGACGCCGAATCCTGGCCGCGGCACGGCGCGCCTTCGCCGAGAAGGGCGAGGACGTCACGGTGGCTCGGATCGCTCGCAGCGCCGGCGTGTCCGTCGCCACCGTCTACCGGCGCTTTCCCACCCGGGACAGCCTTATCACGGACGCCTACGGCGATCAGTGGAACGATTGCGCGGCCATGCACGCCGAAGCCCTCCGCGACCCGGACCCGGCGCGGGCGCTGCGGGAACTGATTCGCACGCTCTGCGCATACCAGTTACACGACAGAGGTTTCACCAGGGCCTACGTCGAGGCGGTGGTCACCGGACGCGGGCTCGACCACGAGCGGCAGGAGACCGAACGGGTCATCGCCCGGCTGCTGCGGCAGGCACAGGCGATGGGCACCGTCCGCGCCGACCTGACCGTCGCCGATTTCCGGCTGCTGATCGCCGCCCATCACGGCGTCGTCGTGGCCGCTGGGCCCGACGCCGCCACGGCTTCCCAGCGCTATCTCGCACTGATGCTGCGCACGCTCCAACCCTGAAATATCGCCGCCCGAAGCTCGAGGTCGACCAGGTGTTTCGTCGGCCGCGGCGGAAGCGGTCCCCGAGACCGCCGCAGCGCACGAACCGGGCGCAGGCGTCCTTTCCGCCTACGCCCGGGAAGCGCTGATCGTCAAGCCTGTTCGATGTCCGAGAACAGGCCCTTGAACGGGACCTGCGTCCCCGCGAGGGTGCCGAAGACATCAGCGGCAACGGTTGTCGCGACTGCGGCGGAGGCGTCTTCGTAGCTGTCGAAGTAGAGGTCGAGCGTCCGGTACGCGGGGGTAGCGGTGCCATCCTCCTTCGGCCACACCTTCGCGGACTCGAGTCGCCGCAGCTTCGGGAACTTCGCCGCGGCAGCCTTGACGTCCGCGTAGGCCCGCTCGAAGTCGTCGGGGCTCGCCGGGTTGTCGATGATAATCGTGATCTTGGTGGGCACGGGACTCTCCTCGAAGTGGAAGAATGATTGTTCTATTTCGGACAAAACTAACGACGCAGACCTGAACTCAGCGGCCGTAGGTCTCCAACAGCCGCAGCCACACCTCACTGACGGTCGGGTAGGCCGGAACCGCGTGCCACAGCCGGTCCAGCGGGACCTCGCCGACGATGGCGATGGTCGCGGCGTGGATCAGTTCCGCGACGTCCGGGCCGGCGAGAGTGAGGCCGACGATCACCTTGCGGTCCTCGTCGACGACCATCCGGGCGTGTCCCCGGTAGCCGTCGGCGTGCAGGGAAGCTCCGGCGACGGCGCCAAGGTCGTAGTCCACGACCCGGATCCGCAGCCCAGCCGCCTCGGCCGCAGCCGCGGTCAAGCCCACCGACGCGATCTCCGGGTCGGTGAAGACCACCTGCGGCACCGCACGCTCGTCAGCCGTCGCCACGTGCCGGCCCCACCGGCCGTCCTCGACCTTCGCACCCTTCGCCCGGGCCACGATCACGTCGCCCACCGCCCGCGCCTGGTACTTGCCCTGATGGGTCAGCAGCACCCGCCGGTTCACATCGCCCGCCGCATAGAGCCACTCGCCGCCGCCGACGACACGCAAGGTGTCGTCGACCGCCAGCCAGGCGCCCGGCGCCAGCCCGACCCGGTCGAGGCCGATGTCCTGGGTGTTCGGCGTACGACCGACCGCCACCAGCACCTCGTCAGCCTCGATCCGCTCGCCGGAGGCGGTCTCAATGTGGACGACTCCACTGTCGTCGCGGTCGACGGCGACGGCCTCCGCGCCGGGGCGTACGGACACGCCGGCCTCGCGCAACGACTCGGTGACCAGCTCACTGGCGAACGGCTCCGCCGACGGCAACAGTCCGTCGCGGGCCAGCACCGTCACCGCGGACCCCAGGGCGGCGAAGGCGGTCGCCATCTCGGCTGCCACGACGCCGCCACCGATGATGGCGAGCCGACGGGGAACCGAACTGGCCGAAGCGGCCTCGCGGCTGGACCACGGCGTCGCCTCGCGCAGCCCCGGGATGTCCGGCAACAGGGCGCTGCTGCCGGTCGCGACGACCACGGCGTGCCGCGCGGTCAGCGTCGTCGTGACACCGTCGACGCCGGTCACCTCGACAACGCGGGCGGAGCTGATCCGCCCCTGACCGCGGTGCAGCGCGATGCCCGCCGACGCCAGCCAGGAGACCTGACCGTCGTCCTGCCAATGCGATGCGAAGGAGTCCCGCCGGCTCAGCACCGCAGCCGCGTCCAGGTCTCCCGTCACCGCCTCCCGCGCGCCCGGCAGTTGGCGGGCCGCGCGCAAAGCGGACGCGCTGCGCAGCAACGCCTTGGTCGGCATGCAGGCCCAGTACGAGCACTCACCCCCGACCAACTCCCGCTCGACGATCGCGGCGGTCAGCCCGCCCTGCACGACCCGATCGGCCACGTTCTCCCCGACCGGACCGGCACCGATCACAATGACGTCGTACTCGATGGTGGTCATGTCAGTTGCCCTTCGCGGCGCGGCCGAGACGGATGGCCGCGATGAGGAAGAAGATGGCACCGGGAATGGCGTAGCCGGCGGCGTTGGTCAGCGACGGGTTGTCCGCGGCGGCGCCGGCGATGAAGGACCCACCGGCCAGGACCGAGATGCCGCCGCTGATGATCATCGGCCACTGGCCGCCCATCTTGCGACGGGTGACACCGACGATCAACTGCACCAGACCGGCGACGATCGCCCAGGCGCCCCACACCCGCAGAACGGCGGGGATACCGGACGCGCCTGCGACCCCCAGACCGACGGCCGTGATCAGGCTTACCGCGATGTTCACGTACAGCAGGGTCGGCGAGCCGGTGGTCCGCGACGAACGGAGGTCGTAGATGGCGGCGCCCACGTCGAACAGCGGGTAGATCACGAAGAGCGTCACCGCGAGCGGACCGATCTCCTTGGCGGTGGCGATCGTCACGAGGGCCCACACGATGGCGAACGCGAAGCGGACGAAGTACAGCCGCCGCAACGCGGAAGCCGTCTGGGAAATGCCGGGCGAAGCAGCAATGGTGGTCACGGGTGACCCTTTCAGCGGAGGGGTTTGGGAGACCGATCGTTCTGTCTCGTCCAGCATGACAGGCTCAAGCCACATCGTCAAGACCGAACGTTCTATCCACTCCTCTGACCCTGCGCTACCCACCGCCAGCTAGCACTGTCGAGACCCTTAGACCGAACGTTCTATCCGCTATCATGGCGCTATGACGCCCACCGCATCCGGTGCCCGGCCCTCCGAGGCGCGCCAACGGCTCCTTGCCACGGCCACCAGGATCTTCTACTCGGAGGGCATCCATTCCGTCGGCGTAGATCGGATCATCGCCGAGGCGAAGGTGACCCGGGCCACCTTCTACCGGCACTTCCCCAGCAAGGACGATCTCATCCTCGCCTACCTGCGCGAGATCCATGAGATGGATCGCGGCGGGGTCGACACGGTCATCACCGCCGACGCACGACCGGTCGCACCACTCCTGGCCATCGCCAACTCGATCGCCGAGAGCATCCAGTCCCCGGGGTTCCGTGGATGCGCGTTTCTGAACGCCGCGGCGGAGTATCCGGACACGGAACATCCCGTACGCCAGGAGATCATCGCCCACCGGCAATGGTTCCTGGACACGCTCACCGCGCTGATGGCGCAGGTCCAGGAGGAGACGGCAGAGTCCGCCGCGCGTCATTTCGTCATGCTCCGCGACGGTGCCATGGCAGCCGGATGCCTCTTCGACCCCGCGTTGGTGTCCGAGACCTTCCTTCGCGGCATCGAAGGACTCCTCCGGATCACCGCCGAGCGCCAGTCGACCGAATCCGCCGGCTAGTCCGCCGGCAGGGCGGCTGCTCTGGTTCGTAGCGACCGGCGCTCCCGGCGGTGGGCGACCAGACCAGCCACCGGGCACAA
Source organism: Micromonospora sp. CA-246542 (assembly GCF_050942905.1). NCBI lineage: Bacteria > Bacillati > Actinomycetota > Actinomycetes > Micromonosporales > Micromonosporaceae > Micromonospora > Micromonospora sp. CA-246542. Next base: position 4,614,737 of record NZ_CP192040.1, read on the forward strand.
CGAGCGGCAGGGTACGACCAACCCAACGACGATCGCCCAGCCGGTGCCGTCGCCCAACTCGGCGAATCGTTGCGAGGGCTCATCCTCGGGTGCGCCCACGATCCCTGAACCGCTCCTGGCACTCCCCGTTGCGCTGACGCGCAGACGACCAGGCGGAACGTTGCCCTCAGTTGCAACCTCACGACCGATTTGCCTATAGGTATTAGGCAGGAGCACAATAGTTGTAGGCAGATAGGGGAGGCGTGATGGACAGACCAGGACTGACGCCGGAGCGGCTGACCCGAGCAGGGGCGGAACTGGCCGACGAGGTCGGCTTCGACCAGGTCACCGTCTCGGCGCTCGCTCGGCGGTTCGACGTCAAGGTCCCGAGCCTGTACTCGCACCTGAAGAACTCACAGGACCTCAGAATCCGCATCGCGCTGTTCGCGCTCAAGGAACTCGCTGACCGCGTCGCCGATGCCGTCGCCGGTCGGGCCGGCAGGGACGCGCTGGCCGCGTTCGCTGACGCCTACCGCGACTACGCCAGGGAACACCCGGGCCGCTATGCCGCCACCCGGCTCCGGCTCGATCGGGAAACGGCGGCCGCTAGTGCCGGTGTCCAGCACGCGCAGATGGCTCGGGCGATCTTGCGGGGTTACGGGTTGGACGAGCCGGACGCGACCCACGCGGTCCGGATGCTGGGCAGCGTGTTCCACGGCTACGTCAGCTTGGAGCTGGCCGGCGGTTTCGAACACAGCGCTCCCGGCGCGCTGGAATCCTGGGAATGGATCGTGGATTCGCTCGACGCGGTGTTACGCACCCGCGGCACTCGCTGACCCGACGACGGCCGCACCACCGCAAGCGGTTCGCGGCGCGGCGCGCCGATGAACATCGAGATCTCGATCGAGAGGCTTGAGGCAATGCCCACCGAACACCAGTGGATCACCACCCCGGTCACCGCGGGCCTGGTGCGCGGGTCTGTCGATCTGGAGGCGACCGCGCGCGGTCTACTGCCGCACCGACTGACCGCCCGGGCCCGCCAGCAGATCCCCGACGACCAACTGGCCATGGCCGAGGCCCAGCCGTCCGGCGTGCGGCTGGCCTTCCGTACCCGGGCCACCACCATCGAACTGGACACGCTGCCCACCAAGCGGGTCTACCAGGGCTTCCCGGCCCCGCCGGACGGCGTCTACGACCTGCTGATCAACGGGCGCCTGGCCGCGCAGGCCTCGGTGCCCGAAGGCAACGTCCGGACGGTCACCGACATGTTCACCCAGACCTCCGTGCTGGCCGAAGGGCCGTCCGGCACCGCCCGCTTCGCGGGTCTGCCGGAGGGTGCGAAGGACATCGAGATCTGGCTTCCACACACGGAGATCACCGAGTTGATCGCGCTGCGCACCGACGCGCCCGTTGAGCGGACCCCGCCCACCGGAAGCAGGACGTGGCTGCACCACGGCAGTTCCATCAGCCACGGCTCGAACGCCACTCATCCGACCGCCATCTGGCCAGCCCTGGCCGCGGCCGAGGGCGGCGTGGAGTTGGTCAACCTGGGATTCGGCGGGAGCGCGCTGCTCGACCCGTTCACCGCCCGCACCATGCGGGACATTCCTGCGGACCTGATCAGCATCAAGATCGGCATCAACATCGTCAACAGCGACGTGATGCGTCTACGCGCCTTCACCCCTGCGGTCCACGGCTTCCTCGACACGGTCCGCGAAGGGCACCCGACCACGCCACTGCTGGTCGTGTCCGCCCTCCTGTGCCCCGTTCAGGAGGACACGCCCGGTCCCCTGGTGCCGGACTTCGGGGGCGGGACCCTGCGCTTCAAGGCCACCGGCGATCCGGCCGAGCGCAGCGCTGGGCGGCTGACCCTCAACGTCATCCGTGCCGAACTCGCCCGGATCGTCGAACAGCGCTCGGCCGATGACCCGAACCTGCACTACCTAGACGGACGTGACCTCTACGGCGAGGCGGACTACGCCGAACTCCCACTTCCCGACGGGGTGCACCCCGACCCTGCCGGACATCGCCGTATCGCCGAGAACTTCGCGCGGCTGGCGTTCGGCGACGGAGGCCCCTTCGCCACCAGGACCGGCTGACCACCTGCCGCGCGCCGGGCAGCGCCGGACGAGCCGGTGCTTCCCGGCGCAGCGCCTGCGGTGTCCGGTGGCTCGCGGGTCCCGTCCGTCGCGGCCCGACCCGCCTACCGCCTGATCGCCCCACCGGTTGGTCAGGCAGCGACCCGTCTACCAGGCGCGCAAGACCCACTGCTGGGCGGTGGTGTTGTTACAGGGCCACTGCCACACGGCGTTGCCTGCGACGGGGTCGCCCCAGGGGACATCGACGCACTGCCCGGTCTGGAGGTTCCGTAGCGCGTACCCGTTCACTCCGGGGACCTGCGTAACGGACCAGAGCTGCCGCGCGACGCCCAGGCAGTCCCACAGTTGTAGCGTCTGGCCCGCTGCCGGGTTGCCCCAGGGCACGTCGAGACACTTGGGGCCCTCTGCCGACCAGAGCGAGCTGACAAGCTGGTAGTAGACGACGCCGTTCCACCTTCCCTCGTAGACCATCGTCCATTTCTGGGCCGGGCCGTCGTAGCAGGGCCACTGCTTGATCGCCGTGCCGTTGGCAGTACTGGCGTACGACACGTCGATGCACAGGCTGCCGAAGGGGTACTCGCTGGTAGCGGAGCTCTGGGATCTGAATGAGTATTCGGCGGCGGCGCTCGCAGGTGAGACGGCCGCCAGGTTGGCGGCTACGAGTCCGACGCACACCGCGAGCACCGTGGACGTCCGGCTGAGGATGTTCATGAGCATTCCTCTCGGTTGGAGTGGGACGACATCGATGAAGGGGTGGCCGGTTGGCATCAGATACGTCCGCTACGGCGCGGGCGAGGACCGGCCTCAGGGGTGGCCGGAGTGCCGATCGGCAGGGTTACAGGCGCCCACTGCTGTAGAGGTAGTCCAGCAACCGGCCGTCGACCCGGTCCTGGAAGGTGTCGGCCACCGCCGGCTCCGGTTGCTCGTACTCGTAACCGCAGCGCACCCAGCGTTCCGGGACGCTGGCCACGTCCAGGTACCCCTCGTCGATGCTGCCCACCTCGAAGCCGGGCTTTCCGGCCGACTGCCAGCAGCTGAAGAGTCGACCGTCGGCGTTGACCACGGCGCCGTACCGACCTCCGGGCGCCGAGCAGATGTGGCAGGTGGTTCTCATGCTGGGTCGGACCACCCGGAACCCCGCCTCCAAGGCGGCGATACTCCAACTCGCGAACGCGTCGCTCACGGTGTCGATGTGCCGCATGGTGTTGTGGTATCCGAAGCCCGCGTCGCCCACCCAGGCGAACGTCACCGTGCACCGGCCGGGGGTCAGGCCGGCGGCCAGTTCCCCGACGAGGTCGGCGATCCGGTCGAAATTGTGGTGCGACACGTTCACCCGCAGATTCCAGTTCAGGCCGGTGACCTCTGTCGCACGCGCGACGTTGCGAACGATGGTGTCGAAGGTGGGCGCGCCGGACCGCTTGACCCGGATCTGATCATGATCCGCCCGGCTGCCGTCGAACGTCACCTGCACGCCGCCGAGACCCGCCGCGTACAGGTCACGGGCCAACCTCGGGGTCAGCAGAACGCCGTTCGTGGTCATCGCGCACCGGTCGAGCCCGATCACGCGTGCTCGGTCCAGCAGGGTGAGACAGCCCCGGGGGTTGAGCAGCGGCTCACCCCCGAACAGCAGCAGGTACAGACGATCCAGCTCGCACTGACGCATTCGGTCCCGGGCGAAGGTGATGATGCGATCGACGGTGTCAGTGTCCAGCCAGGCCCGCCGGATCCGCGGCGGTCGTGCGCCGCCCGTGTCGTCCACCCCGGTGTTCTGGAAGCAGTAGGCGCAGCCGAGGTTGCAGGTGGTCGTGGTGAGCACGGTCAGCGAGAACGAGACCGGCACGCGCGGCTCGAACGCCCCCGTGCGGCGGAGAAAGCCCGTGGTGGCATCGTCCACGGTGCCGTCCGGCCCCACACAGTCGGGGCGCAGCAGGGTCCAGGTCTGGTTGCCGATGAACCACCAGCCGTGTTCGCTGCGGATCAGGCGCGGCGCGTCGATGTCATCCAGGCGGGTACCGATCATGGCTCTTCCTTCCAGCGTTGGTCCGGATCGTCGGGTCGGCGGGGCCTGTCGGCCGTTCACAGCCGCCAACAGGCCCCGCGGTGCTGCCCGCGGCTAGGCGTTCGGGCCGGCGTCGCGCTGCAACGTGGCGTTCTCCGGCGCGCCGATCTGGATCCCGCAGGCGGCGTCCGCGATCTGCGCGGCGCTGCGGTTGGCGAGAACCCGGCTCACCTCCGGCGCCCCGATCTGGACGCCGCAGGCGGCGGCCTCCTCAACGGAGACGTCCGGCCCTCGGTTGACGAGAATGCTCTCCAGCTCCTCGGCACCGATCTGAATACCGCACATCTGGCCTGCTCCCTTCTCCGGCCGGAACGGCTTCCCGCCGGTCTTGGTGAATACGGGGCGGCAGGGCCGGTAGCAGATACCGATCCGTCGGACTCTCTCCCGACCGAGTGCCGCCGGTCAGCGACGGTGTCCGCGATGGAGGTCTGCGGACCTGCGGCGCAGGCGTCCCCGCCGGCCCCCGTGGGACCGCGCACCGGGCCGCCTCAGTTGTCCGGGCACAACCCGGTAGCCCGGACCGGCTGAGCGCTGTCCAGGTAGGCCGCCGCTATCCAGCCGGTGTCGCCGAGGACGGTCGTCCGGGCCCACGCGTCGTCGCCCTTGACGGCTGCCCCGGTGCGGTAGCAGGTGACCCGGCCCAGCGTGCCGTCGGGCACCTTGCGCAGCACCCGGTCACCCGTGGACGGGCCGGCGCGCAGCGACGCGTCGGGGCGGGCCTTCACCGCGACGAGCCGCCCCTCGCCGGGAACCAGGCCGTCCTGGAGTCCGCGGCAGGTGAGCGCCGACGAGCCGATCCACATGATGGTGTAGTCCTCGCTGGCACGTCGCTGGTGGCTGGTGTCGAAGCAGTACGCGGGGCTGTCCTGATCCGGTCCGATGCCCTGGGTGGCCAGACTCAGGAGCGGAATCTGATTGATCAGGAAACAGGCGGCGGTGTCGGCGACCGCGCCGAGGCGGCCACGGACGACCGCCACCACGCCGACCGCCCACGAGTCGCGCCGGCTCTGATAGATCCGCACCGCCAGCCGGTCGGTCTGGTAGGCGCATTGGACGGCGTCGTTGACCTGCCCGAGCCGGTCGGCGAAGCGGCCGAGGTTGTCGAGGAACTGGTCGACCCGGGGCCGCTGCCCCGGCACGATCCGTTGGGTCACCTCGCTGACCAGGTCGACGTACGGCAGGCAGGGGTTTTCGACCGAGGCGTAGCTTCCCTCGTCCAACTTCGGAAGCAGTCCGCCGCTGCGGGTGCCAGCCGGCGGGCAGCCGCCGCCTCCGGCGATCTTCGCGAGGCCGTCGGCCGTACCCGGGCGGTTCTCGGCACCGCTGCTCGCCGCGCCGCCGTTCGTGCGGCATGCCGTCAGGAGACCGGCCGCCAGAGCGAGCACGGTGAGGCCGGCGACGAGACGCGCCCGGCGTCGGAGCTTCTTTCCAGTGTGGTCAGTCATGCCTGGATTGGGGGGCGGGACGGCATCCTGGATACCTGCCGTCGGTGCGACTCTGGCGAGGTTGGTTCAGCCGGCACCGAAACAGACGAAGCTCGAGGGCTGATTGCCGCCGCGTACGGCCTCAGCCAGTGCTGCCGCCGGCAGTCGGCCCGCGACGACCGCCCGATGATAGGCCGCCATGATCTCCATGGCCGCCTCGTCGGCGACCCGGCTGACGCTCGCGACGACCGTGGCGGTGCCCGCGGCGAGCAGGGCGGTCGGCATGCCGAGCGCCTCGTCGCCGTGCCGCACGTCGGTCAGGCCCAGGTCGCAGCAGGACAGGACCACGGTACGCGGCGCGGTCCGCAGTTCCTGCACGTCATATCCCAGCAACGGGCCGCCGGCCAGCTCCAGCGTGGAGAACAGCGGGTTCTCGGTCTGGTGCTGCCCATGCGCCGCCACGTGGGCGAGGCCGCCGCCGGCCATCGCCGCGAGTGTCGCCGCCGGGGTCGCCTCCGCCCCGGTCAGTACGACGGCGCCTGGGTGCAGCGACGCCACGGCCCGGGCCTCCGCCTGACCCCGGGGATTCCCGGTCCCGCCACCACCGTCACCGCCGCCGACCCGGCCGTGGGTCCGCCGTCCTTCAGGCGGCGCCGGGCGGCCAGCCAGACCCCGACCGACGGCGCCACCGTGACCGGCCGGGACACGCACGCTGGCAGGGCATGCCACGGAGTGGTCAGCAACAGCCCGGTCGGGACCAGCACCAGGTCCCGGTCGCCGACCAGCGGAAGCACCGGGTCGAGCACCATCGACTCCACGTGGTCGGCGTCCTGCCGCGTCGAGGCGCGGACCACCGCCGCCAGCCGGGCGGGCATGGAGCGGCCCGCCTGCGCGTCCAGGTCGGCGCGTAGTCGTCGTACCGCCTCCTCGGCCGTGCGGCGGTCGCCAAGCACCACCACGGAGGTCGCCCGGTCAGTGACCACCAGCGCGCGCAGGATGTCCCCGGCGGCCACGTAGACGACGAGCGCCGCGCCGGCCAGCTCCGCCGTCACGGCGCTCAGCGGCGCCGGCGTCGTCGGCGTCGCGTCCCGGGGGCCCGGCGTCGCCCAGGCGCGCTCCCGGATCATCCGCTGGAGCGCCTCCAACCGACTGTGGAAGGCCAGGGTCGGACGCCCCGCCAGTTCCGCCTGCCGGACGCGGTGCTGTAGCTGGCGCAGCTCTTCCAGCGCCTCGGCGGCGACCGGGTCGTCGGGCGGCCGCACCGGCGGCAGCAGCAGCGCCTGGGCCCGGGCCCGCTCGGACCACCGGTAGACGGCGGCGGCGGAGCCCTCCGCCAACGCTGCGGCGAGCCCCGCCCGGGCCAGGTCGCGGCCGTGCACCGCGGCCCCGGTCTGCAGGTCGGCGCAGCCGAACCGGGCGCGGTGCCGGTGCAGAGCAGCCATTCCGGCCAGCAGACTCCGCCGCGCCTCGGCCGACCGGCCGACCGAGGCCGCCACCTCCGCACGGGCCATGTGCCAGAGCAGGCGCGTGTCGAGCCGATCGGTCCGCCGCGGTCCGGACTGTCGCCCGATCAGCTCCGCCGCCCGGCGAGGTCGACCCGCGGCCACCAGCGCCCGGGCCTTGACCAGAACGGCGACCCGGGCATCCTCGGGCAGCCCGAGCCGGGCCAACCGGCCGGCCAGCACCCCGGCGCGCCGGGCCACCGTCGCCTGGTCGACCTCGCCGACCGCCTGGTCGGCGCGGAGCTCGAACAGGGCAGCCAGGGCCGCCCGGCGGACGTTCGTACGGCCGAGGAACGCGACACGGGCACGTCGGGCCCAGCGCGCGGCAGCGACCGGTTCGCCGGCAAGCAGGGCCGCCTCCGCACGAACCTGAAGGGCATCGGCGTACGTGTGTCCGAGCTGCTGCTGCGCCGCCCGCTCCACCGCGCTGGCGAGTTGCCGTTCGGCCTCGCGGTACAGCCCGGCCGCGACCAGCGCGCGGGCCCGTTCCACGGCCAGGTTGGCGAGCCGGCCCGGCGCGAGCACCCGGTAGTCGGCGTCGGACTGGGCAAAGGCCCGCAGCGCGGCGGGCAGGTCACCGGCGATCACGTCCAGACAACCCAGGTTCGTCCGCGCCATGGCCACGTGCAGACCGAGCCCGTACCGGGCCGCGATCTCCGCGCAACGCCGCAGGTCGGCGCGGGCGAGCCGGACGTTGCCCGCCTCCACGTGCACGAGGCCGCGATTGTTGAGCGCCTTGACCAGATCAAGTGGGTAGGTGAGGTCGCTCAACAGGTCGATGGACTCGTCGTACTGGCGCAGCGCCTCCGCGTTACGGCCGCTGCGCTTGAGGAGCAGGGCCCGCTGGCCGAGCAGGATCGGCCGCTGCGGCGCAGCCACGAGTGCCTCGGCCTCGTCCAGCAGCCGGAAGCCCAGCTCCACCCGACCTCGCTCGGACTCGGCCCAGGCGAGGCTGATCAGCAGACGGACGTGGATGTCGCGCAGGGCCGGGTGGCGCTTGGCCAGCCGCAGGCCCGCCCGCAGTTCGCGGGCAGCCCGCCCCGGCTGACCGGCGTCGCTCGACGCCAGGCCCGCCGCGTGCCAGCGGGTGGCCCGCCGAGCGAGTGTGGCCGGGCGCATGTCACAGGGTGAGGGCCGGCGTGACCACCTGTGGCGCGTGCTCACCCCGCGCCGGGTGCACCACCACCTGCGCCAGACCGTGCGGCACGCCGTCCAGCACAAACCGGCCCGACGCGTCGGACTCCACCGTTCGAGGCGGGTCGGGCGCGGGGTACCGCAGCTCGACCCGTACGGCGGCGCCCGGCGCGAGCCAACCGTCGATCCGGACCATGCCGTCGGACCGGTCCACGATCGTGATCATCACGGTTCGGCTCTGCGCGTCGAACGTCAGGGTGCGGGTCCGTTCCGTGCCCCGCACCGCGCCGACCAGCTGCTCCTCGCGCAGCCGAGCAACCTCCCGGTCGACGTCGTCGAGGGCCAGCACGAGGCGTACCCGGTCGTCGAGGTCGGGCGGCGGCGGGTCGAGCCGGGTGAGCACCGCGGCGAGCTGGTCCAGAATCGCCTGGTCCAGGTCGTCGAGCGGCTGGCCGGCGGGGTCCGGGGCGGTCATGTCGGGCTCCACGTCGAGTCGGCGGCCAGCATCTCCCGCAGCTTCGCCAGGCACCGGCCGCGGGTCGGCCCGATGCTGCCGCGCGGCATACCCAACGCCTCGGCTACCGCCGTGTAGTCCGGGCGATCAACGTGCGCGACGATCCGCAGCAGCGCCCGGCACCGCTGCGGCAGCCGCGCGACGTGCCGCCACAGCGCCCGGTCACGTTCCTCGGACAGCAACAGGTCCGCCGGGCCGGGATCCGGGTCGGGCGACGACTCCAGCCTCGCCGCGTCGTGCGGCGTCTGCCGCTGGGCGAGCCCACGTACCCGCCAGGACTCCCGGCGGGTGGTGGTCACCAGCCACGCGGTGAGCGCGTTCGAAGACCGTATGGTGTGCAGTCCGCGTACCAACTCGAGCCAGGTCGTCTGCACGACGTCGGCGGCCTCCTCGGCGTCGAGGCCCTGTGCCCGGGCGACGTGCCACAGCAGCGGGTTGAGTTCCCGGACCACCTCGTCGAGGGCGTTCCGGTCGCCCGCCCTGGCGCGGTCGAGGCGCTCGCCGAGGCGTGCCGCCCGGTCGGGCGATGCGCCCGCGTGCTCCACCGGGGTCTCCGACACGTTGGACATGGCGTCAGTCCAGCGCCACGGGTGCCGGTGCCAGCCTCTGGGCGAGCTGACCCGCGTACCGGGCCGCCGCGAACGACGTACCGCTCCAGTAGGCGTACGCGCCCAGCGCGGTGACCGGTGCCGTGGACAGGGGCATGAGGCTCACCGTGTTGGTGCCCTCGCGCCACTGGCGCACCCACACCCCGTGGTTGCTGTACGGCGCCCGGGTGGTCGGCGAGGCGTGGGCCCCGACGCTGATCACCGTCAGAGTCGGGTCGACCGCGAAGGCAGCCGGATAGACCGGGCTGTCCGTACCGTCGTTGCCGGCCGAGGCGACGACCGGAACGCCCCGGTCCGCCAACCGTCCGAGCGCCTGGCGGACCGGCTTCATCTCTTCGTCCTCACCGGCAGCCGGACGGCCGAACGCGGTCAGCACGACGTCGACCCGCTGACCGTCGTCGACCCGGTCCGCCAGCCAGTTCATCGCGTGCGCCGCGTTCAGGTCGCTGACCCGACCCGCGTCGCTCATCACCCGCAACGAGAGGATCCGCGCGTCGGGCGCCTCAAGGCGGATCAGTCCGGCGAGGAAGGTCCCGTGCCCCCAATGACTACCGAAGTCCGGCTGCTCTGTTTCCTCGCCGCGGCTCTCCTGCCCGGCAAACGCCGGGATGGCGCGCGGCGGCGTCCATCCCTGCGCCTCCTCCCAGTACGGCTCGCCGCTGGCCTCCACCAGCCAGTCGTGCTCGCGTACCCCGGTGTCGAGCAGCGCCACCACGGGTCGCCCGGCCGGAAACTGGCTGGCCGGGCGCCGGAGGGGCTTCGGCAGCATCACGTGGTCGGGCGCCGCCAGCCAGGCGACGGTCCCATGCCCGCTCTTGCAGCCGCTGGCCCGGAAGTACGGGTAGAGATTCACCTCCACCCGGGCGTCGTCCTCCACGGTGGCGGCCGTGCACTCGTAGTCGGGCAGACACTCCGGCACGTCGGCGTCGGATCGGCCGGCCAGTCGGCGGCTGGCCCGGGCCACGGCCACCGGGTCACCCTGGACGGGCAGTTCGACCAGTTCGACGGCGGGCGGCGTGGGGGCAGCCGGCGGGGACAGCGGCCGGCCGAGACCGGCTTCGGCCAGCAGCCCGTTGAGTCGCTCGACCGTCTCCGGACGCTCCACCACCCACGCGGGGACGAGCACGACGTCAGGACGGTAAGGGGGGCGCGACACCTGTCCTCCCGGTACTACAGCCGACTCGATCAGGGCCGCCCCGCGCGACGCGGGTCGGTGGTCACCAGCCCCAGTTGAGCACGTTCCGCTGCCGCAGCCAATGGCCCGGCCGGCGCGTCGACGATAGCCATCCGACGTGTATCTCGGGGATCAACCCGCTCCCCTTACCACGGATGGGCCGGCGCCTGCGGCGTCGGCGCGGGATGCACCCGCCGGGCTGAAATCCGACCCTGAGGTGTCCCCCCACCTGCCAACCGAATGCGGCAGGACCCGATCCCCGCTAGGCGACGCCAGGGGTGGGGACCCCGGTCCGAACCGCCTCGATGAAGCCACCAGGTGGCAGGTAGCGATGCTCTTCGACATAGTGGCCGATCAGGGCCGGTGCGGCGAAGGTCGTCCCGTCCACTCCGGTGAGCCAGATCTCGCCGTTCCCGCGCGCAACATCGGGAGCTTCATAGAGGCGGATGTCCGCCCGAACCACGCGCGGCGGCTCGGCAGCTGCCGGGCAGAACTGGCAGTAGTGGTACCCCCGCATGAGCCGTACCGGTTCAGCGCCGAGCCGCGCCAAGCGATCTCGAACGTCTCGCGGGCACGCGCCTTCAGTGAAGGGCATGCTCGAATCCAGCCAACCAACGGCAATGGCGTCCGGGGCGCCCGGGTAGTAGTCGTAGGGCACCAGATCCGGGATGTGGGTCACGCGCCGATCATCGCAGTCCGGCGCGGGCCGTGCGAACGACAGAACGACGGTGCGGGCCGCCTGGAGGCGGCCCGCACCGTCGACCGAACGCCGGGCGCGTCACGCCCGTCTGCCGCAATGCTGGTGGGTTTAGGTTCCCGGCCTACAGGCGGGCCTTCGTCACGCGGGAGGATTCGTACGTCGTGGAGGCCCGGGGTAGGCCCGGCACGGTGGATACGTCCTTGACCAGCATGCCGGTCGTGGCGTCGACGATCAGCACCTCGCTGCCCTCGCCGCCGAACACCTCGGGGCCGGCGGTGATCGTCAACGTGGCCCTGCCCTGGGTGGTCGAGTTCTCGACGCTGACCGCGGGGATGGTGGACAGCAGACGCAGCACACCGGCCCGGACCTGGGTGTTGCCGTCGCCAGCGGACAGCGCCTGGGTGCTGTACGTCCACAGGGCGTTGTCGAAGTGCCGCTGAACGGCCTGAGGGCTGTACGGCTTCGGCTTGGCGTGGCCGCCCTTCTGCTTGATGATCACCTGGGCGTCCGCCTGCTGCTTGTCCCACACCGCCTTCTGCGCCGCGGGGTCGAGGCCCACCAGCGGATCCTCGGCTGCCTTGAGCATCTGGGTCCGGCCGTCGGTCGGGCTGCTGTCCGCCGCGGCGACGGCCGCCTTGAGCAGCGGTGCGTAGCCGCCGTCCGTCATCTGGTCCTGGTTGCGGGCGATCGCACGCTTGATGTCCTTCATGCTGTTGCCCGTATAGATCTCGTGACCGTCGGTGTACAGCGTGTAGACGACCTGCATGGTCTTGGTGCCGTGGACCTGCGTCGCCTTCACCAGCCACGCGTCGCCGGCCGACGGGGTGACCGTCTTGATGGAACCGGCCAGGGTCATCAGCGGCGCGCGCTCAGCGGACCCGTCGACGCTGGTCGAGCCCGAGGTGGCGGCCGACGGATCCTGGCTGGCCTCCGTGCCCCCGGTCGCCGACGAGCTCAGCACCACAGCGACGACGGCCGCCGCGGCGGCAACCCCTACCCCGGCGCCGATACCCAGGCGGGCCGCGATACCGATCCGTCGGCGGCGTTGGAGCGCCGGGCTGGATGCGTGGTCCCGCGTGGTTGTCGTCGATTCCATGGTTGTAGCTGCCTCCACAGTCGTGTCGTCCGCTGATATCGCGCCCAGCCGCACGGCTCCGGGGTCGGCCATCGCCGCCCGCAGCACCGCCCGCGCCCGCTGATACGCCTCCGGGCGTAGTGGTTCCGCGCTGCCCAACGCACCGACCAGATCGAGCTCGTCGGTCATCGGTGTCTCTCCTTCGCGCTGTTGCGGTCCTTCAGAAGCGCGGACACCCCCGGCGCGTCGCGCAGCGCCGTCCTGGCCTGGCTCAGCAGCCGCCGCGCGGTGCCGGCCGGTATGCCGAGTGCCCGGGCGGCGTCGGCTGCCGTCAGGTCCTCCCAGGCGACGAGCCTCAGGACCTCCCGCTCTTCGGGTTTGAGCCGCGTCAGTGCGGACCGGAGCACCGCCCGGGCGTCCACCCCGAGGTCCACGGCCGACCACGGATCCCAGCCAGTAGCCACATCCGGCACGTCCGCGACCAGGTCCTCGGCCGGCAGGGACCGCCAGTAGCGCCGCAAGCGATTCAACGCGACCCCGTACAGCCACGGCCGCGCATCGTTGTACGACCGGTCGTACGACCGCCGCGACTCGAACGCCGCAACCCACACCTCGCCCAGGAGGTCCTCAGCCGCATCCCGCCCCGCCCGGCGAACGAGGTACGAACCGACGGCGGCCTCATGGCGCTCGACCACCTCGACGAAGGCGTCGACATCGCCATCCAGCGACCGGCCTATCAAATCCGCATCCGAAGCCATGGCCCTCCTCGGCACAGTCCGCGCTCCACCCTGACATTGCCGATCCGGCCGGAAAGTGTTCAGGCGCCGAGATCCGAGAGCAAGCGGCCGTCTCGTGGTTGTCGGCGCGGATCAGGTGGCGGACGGCGGGCCACCCCGAGGGTCGCTGAGCGTTACGGCCCCGGTATGGATCGGAAACAGTGCCGGGCAAGCATCGGACGGGTGAGCGCATCGTCCATGATCGATACGCACTGCCCCTACTGCGCCATGCAGTGCGGGGTGTCCCTGACGATCGGCGACGGACCGCCTCTGCTCGCGCCCACCGATTTTCCGGTCAACAGGGGCGGGCTGTGCGCCAAGGGATGGACGGCCGCCGAGCTTCTCGACCACGGTGACCGGCTGCTGAGCCCTCTCGTCCGTAAGGATCCCGGCGATCGCACCAGCCCCTTGCGACCGGCAGACTGGGACGAGGCCCTCGACCGTGTCGTCGACGCCATCCGTACCAGCCAACACCGGTACGGCCCCGACAGCGTCGGTGCCTTCGGTGGCGGCGGGCTGACCAACGAGAAGGCGTACGCGCTGGGCAAGTTCGTCCGGGTGGCGCTGCGGTCGGCGTCGATCGACTACAACGGCCGGTTCTGCATGTCGTCCGCGGCGACCGCTTCGAACCGCTCGCTCGGGATCGACCGGGGCCTTCCGTTCCCCCTGGCCGACATCGCCCAGGCGCAGGCTGTGCTGCTGGTCGGCGCCAACCCGGCCGACGCGCTGCCGCCGTCGATGCAGTACTTCGACGCCGGACGGGCCGCCGGCGCACGGCACATCGTCGTCGACCCCCGCCGCACGACCACCGCGGGCGGCGCTCATCTCCACCTGCAACCACTGCCGGGCACGGACCTCGCACTGGCGAACGGGCTGCTGCACGTCGCGATTCGCGAGGGCCTGGTCGACGAGACGTACGTGCGCGACCGCACGAGCGGCTTCGACGCGGTCCGGGCCACCGTCGCGGCGTACTGGCCGGACCGGGTGGAGCGGATGACCGGCGTACCGGAACGGGACCTGCGGGAGACGGTACGGCTGCTGGCGGCGGCCACCTCGGCGATGGTGCTCACCGCTCGCGGCGCCGAGCAGCACAGCAACGGCACCGACACGGCGCAGGCGTACCTCAATCTGGCCCTCGCCCTGGGACTGCCCGGACGGCCCTTCTCCGGCTACGGCACGATCACCGGGCAGGGCAATGGGCAGGGCGGGCGCGAGCATGGGCAGAAGGCCGACCAACTGCCCGGCTACCGGCGCCTGGACGACCCGGCGGCGCGCGCACACGTCGCGGCCGTCTGGGGCATCGACCCGGACGAGCTGCCCCGGCCGGGCCGGTCGGCCTGGGAGATGCTCGACCGGCTCGGGACCGACGACGGAGTACGCGTGCTGCTCGTGCTCGCCAGCAACATCGCCGTGTCGGCGCCGCACGCCAACCGGGTGATGGACCGGCTGCGGGCGCTGGACCTGCTCGTCGTCTCCGACATCTTCCTCTCCGAGACCGCGGCCATGGCCGACGTGGTGCTGCCCACGGCTCAGTGGGCGGAGGAGGACGGCACGATGACGAATCTGGAGGGGCGCGTCATCCGCCGCAAGCGGGTCATGTCACCGCCGCCGCAGGTCCGCACCGACCTGCGAATGCTCGCCGACCTCGCCGGCCGGCTAGGCCGCGGGCGCTACTTCGACGACGATCCGCGCCGCGTCTTCGACGAGTTGCGCCGAGCCAGCGCCGGCGGGACAGCCGACTACGCCGGGATCACCTACGAACGCATCGAGGCTGAGCAGGGGGTCTTCTGGCCATGCCCGAGCGAGGACCACCCGGGTACGCCGCGGCTGTTCACCGACCGGTTTCCGACCGCCGACGGGCGGGCGAGGTTCTTCCGGGTGGAGCACCGCGATCCGGCGGAACTGCCCGACGCCGACTACCCGTACGTGCTGACCACCGGCCGCAACATGCAGCAGTACCAGAGCGGCAACCAGACCCGCCGGGTCGGTGCCCTGACCATGGCGCTGCCCGACGCCCGGGCGGAGCTGCACCCGGACCTCGCCCGCCGGCACGGCATCGCCGACAACGACGTGGTGGAACTGCGCAGCCGACGCGGGCGGGCCTTCTTCCGGGCGCGCCTCACCGACGGCATCCGCCGCGACACCATCTTCGCACCGTTCCACTGGGGCGGCAGCTCCGCCGTGAACGCGCTGACCAACCCGGCGCTGGACCGCCATTCGCGGATGCCGGCCTTCAAGGCCTGCGCGGTGTCGATCGCGCGCGCAGGCGGCCCGGACGACACCGACCTGCTGACCACCCGAGCGCCCAACCCAGCGTCTCAATGATCAAGGGAGCATCGCTGTGCACACCACTCCCCGTTTCCTGCAAGGCGTCTACAGCTTCGAGGGCAAGGGTCTCGACCGGCCCGGCCTCGTCGACGGCACGCTCAGCTACGTGGTGCCGGGCGGCGTCGTGGCCCAGCCGGTCTACTTCCGCGGCGGCAATGCCAGCGCCGAGCTGATCTGTGTCCTGCTCATGCGCGACGGCCAGCCGATGCGGTACTTCCCGATCGGCGCCAAGTCCGACGTCCACGTGCCCCTGCGGGTGGTCGAGGACCTCGATTCCGGCACCAGTATCGAGGTGCACGTGGCGGCGCCCGCCGGGGTGTCCGGCACCGTGATCGTCGACCTGGGTCTGGTCGAGGTCTGATGGACGTCGTCGACCAGCGCCGACGCCTCGTCGTGGTGGGCAACGGGATGGCCGGCGCCCGCACGGTCGAGGAGATCCTCGAACGCGGCGGGGGCGACCAGTTCGCCATCACGATGTTCGGCGAGGAGCCGTACGGCAACTACAACCGCATCATGCT
Source organism: Micromonospora sp. CA-246542 (assembly GCF_050942905.1). NCBI lineage: Bacteria > Bacillati > Actinomycetota > Actinomycetes > Micromonosporales > Micromonosporaceae > Micromonospora > Micromonospora sp. CA-246542. The sequence continues at coordinate 4,630,627 of NZ_CP192040.1, forward strand.
CTCCAACGTGCTCGCCGGGGCCGACGACGAGGCGGGCATCTTCCTCAACGACTTTTCCTGGTACGCCGAGAACGGCATCACCCTGCACGCCGGCACCCGGGTCACCCGCATCGACCGCTTCGCCCGACGGATCTACGCGGACGACGGCACCGAGACGCCGTACGACAAGCTGATCATCGCCACCGGCAGCCGGGCGTTCGTCCCGCCGATTACCGGCATCCACCGCCCTGGGCGCGGCTACCACCAGGGCGTGTTCGCGTTTCGCACCATCGACGACACCCGCAACATGATCCGGTACGCCCGCGAGCACGAGCGCGCGGTGGTGATCGGCGGTGGCCTGCTCGGTCTGGAGGCCGCGCGCGGCCTGCAGAACCACCTGCCCCACGTGACCCTGGTGCATGCCGGCGGCCATCTGATGAACGCCCAGTTGGACGCTCAGGCCGGCGCGATCCTGCGGCGCAGCATCGAGCGCCTCGGCATCGAGGTCGTCCTCGGCGCGCACACCACCGAGGTGCTCGGCAAGCACGCCGTGACCGGGGTCAAACTCAAGGATGGCCGCACCATCGCCTGCGACGTCGTCGTCGTGGCCGCCGGCATCCGGGCGAACGCCGAGATGGCCGCGACCAGCGGGCTGCCGGTGGAGCGGGGCATCGTGGTGGACGACCAGATGCGCGTGCAGGACGAGGCCGACATCTACTCGGTCGGCGAGTGCGCCCAGCACCGCGGCGAGACGTACGGCCTGGTGGCTCCGCTGTGGGAGCAGGCTCGGGTGCTCGCCGACCACATCACCGGAACGAACCCGCACGCGGCGTACCACGGCTCTCGACTGGCCACGAAGCTCAAGGTGGCGGGCGTGGACGTCGCGTCGATGGGCCTGAGGGAGGCGGAGCGGGACGACGACGAGACGGTCGTCTTCGCCGAGCCGCGCAAGGGCGTCTACAAGAGCATCATCATCCGCGACGACCGGCTGGTCGGCGCGACGCTCCTCGGCGACGTGCGGAAGGTCGCGTTCCTCGTGCAGGCCTTCGACCGTGGGCTCCCCCTGCCGACGGAGCGGGTCGAGATGTTGTTCGACCTGGGCGCCCCGTCGGCCGACGTGAGTGCCGCGGAACTCGGCGACGACGTGCAGGTGTGCAACTGCAACGGCGTCACCAAGCGGGCGCTGGTCGGCACCGTGCAGGGCGGCGTGAAGACGCTCACCGGTGTCATGGACGCCACCCGTGCCGGCAAGGGCTGCGGGTCGTGCAAGGGTCTGGTGGCCCAGATCGTCGAGTGGGCCGCCGGCGGCAAGGTCGAGGACGACCCGGCCGCGAGCTGGTACGTCCCCGGTGTGCCGATGCCCAAGGCGGAGCTGATGGCGGTGATCCGCGAACACGGCCTGAAATCCGTCTCCGCGGTGTTCGCCACCCTCGTGCCCGGCGGCGCGGAGGACGCGAAGAGCAAGATGGGCCTGGCCTCGCTGTTGAAGATGATGTGGGGCGACGAGTACGTCGACGAACGCGACGCCCGCTTCATCAACGACCGGGTGCACGCCAACATCCAGCGCGACGGCACCTTCTCGGTCGTCCCCCAGATCAAGGGCGGCGTGACCACACCGGCGCAGCTCAAGCGGATCGCCGAGGTGGCCGAGAAGTACTCCGTACCACTGGTCAAGATCACCGGCGGTCAGCGCCTCGACCTGCTCGGCATCCGCAAGGAGGACCTGCCGGGGGTGTGGGCGGACCTCGACATGCCGTCCGGGTACGCCTACGGCAAGAGCTTCCGGACGGTGAAGACCTGCGTCGGCTCCGACTTCTGCCGCTTCGGCGTCGGCGACTCCACCGCTCTCGGCATCGCGATCGAGGACCGGTTCAAGGGCATCGAGGGCCCCGGCAAGATGAAGCTCGCCGTCACCGGCTGCCCCCGCAACTGCGCCGAGGCGTACGTCAAGGATCTCGGTGTTGTCGCCATCGACGGCGGCCGGTGGGAGATCTACGTCGGCGGGGCCGCCGGTGCCCACGTACGCAAGGGAGACCTGCTCGCCGTCGTCGACTCGCCCGCCGAGGTCATCACGCTGACCGGCCGGTTCCTGCAGTACTACCGGGAGAGCGCGAACTGGTTGGAACGCACGTACGCGTGGGTGCCCCGGCTCGGCATCGAGCACATCCGGGCCGTGGTCGTCGACGACAGCGACGGCATCGCGGCGCGGCTCGACGCGACCATGGACGCCTCCGTGGCCGCCTACCGCGACCCGTGGCTGGAACGGAGCGACCCCGTCACTCCAGGGCAGTTCCGTACCTCCCTGCCGCTGACGGTCCTGCCCCAGGTGCCGGTCAACGGCGCCGGTCCGGCAGCCGCGAGGCGGGCGTGATGGCCAGGCTCGTCGCCGTGGAACACCGGCTCGGGCCGGTGGACGAGATCCCCCACGGGGAGGGGCGCGCCTACGCCGTTGGTACCGACATGATCGCCGTCTTCCGGCTGCGTGACGGCAGCCTCCGCGCGGTCTCGGCGGTCTGCCCACACGCCGGCGGGCCGCTCGCGGACGGCCTGGTGGACATGAAGGTCGTCGTCTGCCCTCTGCACCAGAACACCTTCGACCTGGCGACCGGCTGTTCGACCACCGGACAGTCCCCGCTCACCGTGTACCCGGTCCGTGCCGACGCCGACGGGCGCCTGGTGGTGGGCCTGCCGCCCACCTGACGAGCAGATCGATCAAGGTGTCGAGCCGACCGACGACTTTCACCGGGAGGAACCATGACAACGGCCTTGCCCGGCAGCATCGAGCAGGACCGGCGCAGCCTGACCCTTCGCGGCCACTGGATCGACGACTGGCGGCCCGAGGACCCCGTCTTCTGGGAACGCCGGGGATCCCGCATCGCCCGACGCAACCTGATCTTCTCCATCTACTCCGAACACATCGGCTTCTCCATCTGGACGATGTGGTCGGTACTGGTGCTGTTCCTCGGGCCGCAGTACGGCATCGATCCGGCCGGGAAATTCCTGCTCACCGCCGTGCCCGCACTGGTCGGGTCGGTACTGCGGATCCCGTACACCCTTGCCGTGGCCCGGTTCGGCGGCCGCAACTGGACGATCATCAGCGCGTCGCTGCTGCTGATCCCGAGCCTGCTCGGCGCCCTCCTGATCCAGCCCGGCGTCTCGTACTCGACGCTGCTGCTCATCGCCGCGCTGGCCGGCGTCGGCGGCGGGAACTTCGCCTCCTCGATGGCGAACATCAACGCCTACTACCCGGACCGGCTCAAGGGCTGGGCGCTCGGCATCAACGCCGGCGGCGGCAACCTCGGCGTCGCCGCGGTCCAACTCGTCGGCCTGTTCGTGCTGGCAGTCCTGGGGGCGGGTAGGCCCGGCATCGTCGCCGGCATCTACCTTCCGGCGATCGTGCTGGCCGCACTCGGGTCCGCGATGTTCATGGACAACCTCAGCCATGCCCGCAACGAGAAACGGGCCATGCGCGACGTCACCCGCGAACCGCACACCTGGATCATGTCGCTGCTCTACATCGGCACGTTCGGGTCGTTCATCGGCTTCGGGTTCGCTTTCGGGCAGGTGCTCCAGGTGCAGTTCGCCGATACCTTCGACACCCCGGTGAAGGCCGCATACCTGACGTTCCTCGGACCGCTGCTCGGCTCGCTCATCCGTCCCGTGGGCGGTGTCCTGGCCGACCGGCTCGGCGGGGCCCGGGTCACCTTCGTGAACTTCGTGGCGATGGCGGTCTGCGCGTCGATCGTACTGCTCGCCTCCCAGCAACGCTCGCTGCCGTTGTACCTGGTCGGCTTCATCGCACTCTTCGTGTTCAGCGGCGTCGGCAACGGCTCGACGTACAAGATGATCCCGGCGATCTTCCGGGCCAGGTGTGGTGTGCAGCCGACCGCCGCCGGCGCGGGCGACCCGCACGACCGGGCGGCGGAGCACGAGGCACGGCGCCTCTCCGGCGCGCTCATCGGCGTCGCCGGTGCCATCGGCGCGTTCGGCGGAGTCCTCGTCAATCTTGCCTTCCGGCAGTCGTTCCTGACCTACCAGACCGCGGATGCGGCCTACATCGCCTTCATCGCCTTCTACGCGATCTGCTTCGTCATCACCTGGTTCGTGTACCTGCGCCCGTCGTCCGCTCGGCTCGAGGGCGTCTGACAACGACGACCTGGGCGATCACGCCGCGGCGACGCCGACCCCGGTACGTAGGGTGATGCGCAGTGTTCACCGTCAGATGAGGTGACAGCCGAGATGGCGTGGAGGAGTTCGAATGCTCGTTGGCGTCGTCGTACACCCGACCAGGCCGCAGGCCGCTGAGACGGCGGAGATGGTGTCGCGGATCTGCGCCGAGCACGGTGCCGCTTCGCAGACCCTGAACGTCTGGCAGGACGAGCAGAGCCCCGCCGAGGTGCTGGCCGACCTGGCGCAGCGACCTCAGCTCGTCGTGACGATCGGCGGCGACGGAACTCTCCTGCGCGGATTGGCCGTCGCCGTCGAGGCCGACGCACCCGTTCTCGGCGTGAAGGCCGGCCGGGTCGGCTTCCTCACCCCGTTCGCCGCGACGGATCTGCCGAGGGTGCTCGGCGCCGCCCTGGCCGGACGCGCACCCATCCAGGAGCGCATGCTGCTCACCCTGCGGGCGTCGCGACCGCTGCAGGTCCCATCGGAGCTCCGGACTCTGCTGCGCTACGGCCGCGGTCCCGATGCCGTCCCACCTCTTCCCCGGCCGAGCACGCCCGACGAGGTGGGCTGGGGTGTCCCGTTGGGCCTGAGCGCCCTCAACGACGTCGTGTTCGAGAAACTCGGCCGGGACCGGCAGACCAGCGTCGCGGTGTACCTGTCCGGGCGGCTCTTCGCCACCTACTCCGCCGACGGCGTCATGGTCGCCTCACCGACGGGTTCCACCGCCTACTCCTTCGCCGCAGGCGGACCGGTCCTGTCGCCGCGCCTCAACGCTCTCGTCTTCACCCCGGTCGCCCCGCACATGGCGTTCAACCGCAGCATGGTCACCGCCCCGGACGAACCAGTGGGCGTGCAGGTGCTGCCTCGCTCGGGTCAGGTCACCGTCGTCGTCGACGGACGCGTACACGGAATCCTCGACCCCGGTGACTGGGTCGCCGTCTACCCCGCCCGACGCCGCGCGAAGCTCATCGTCGCCGACGTCGACGACTTCTTCGGTCGACTCCGAGACCAGTTCTCCCTCGCCGACGCTCCCGCCGCCCGCGCCGACACCGACAGCCAGCCGCCGATGCTGATCTACCGACCGGACCTGCCGATACCCGAGGACCTGAAGCACCTGCACCTGCCGACCTAGAGACCCCGCCTGGCGCTGCCGGTGTCCGGGTTACCGGTTCATCCGCTGACTCATCCCGACGTCGGCACCTCCCGAACAGCGGGCCGGGAGGTGCCGACGTTCCTGGTCGCTTGGATCGAGGCCGGTCAGCCGTTACTGACCGTGACGCTTTGTTGCTGCTCCCTCCGGTGCTCACGGATCGAGTACGTCACGGCGGCCGCCCAGATCGCGCAGACGACCGCGTAACAGCCATAACGCAGGGTGGCCGGGGCGTTGAACCAGTCACTGCGGAGCAGGGTCCGGCTGTTGGTCAGCACGATCACGCCGCCGACCGCGGAGCCGAGCACCCGGGGCGGGACCAGGCGTACGAGCCAGGCCGCCACCGGCGCGGCGACCACCCCGCCGATGAGCAGCGCGACGACCCAGCCGACGTTGACGTTCTCCGCACCGATACCGACGAGGAAGCCGAGGCTCGCCGCGACGGCGACCAGGAACTCGCTGGTGTCGATCGATCCGATGACCTTGCGTGGTTCGAGCCTGCCGCTGGCCAGGATCGCCGGGGTGCCGATGGGTCCCCAGCCGCCGCCACCGGTGGCGTCGACGAAGCCGGCGAGCAGGCCCAGTGGACCGAGGAATCGCTTGCGCAGCGGCTTGCCCATGTTGCCCTTCGCCAACCCGAAGGTGGTGAAGCGGATCAGGAGGTAGCTACCGAGGGTGAGCAGGATCAGCGACATGATCGGTGCCGCCGCATCGGTGGAGAGGCTGGACAGGAAGGTCGCGCCGGCGAAGGCGCCGACCGCCCCCGGAATGCCGATCCGCGCGACGACCTTCGCGTCGACGTTGCCGAATCGCCAGTGGGCGGCACCCGAGGCGAGGGTCGTGCCGATCTCGGCGAGGTGCACGGTGGCGGAGGCGGCGGCGGCATGGACGCCGACGGCGAGCAGCAGGGTCGTCGAGGTCACGCCGTAGGCCATGCCGAGACTGCCGTCGACCAGTTGGGCGCCGAGACCGACCAGGGCGAGCAGGAGAATCTTGCGCATGAGGGACCACCAGTTCGTTGGGGGCAGGTGGAAGGGGATGCGGACCGCTCGGTTGGACGGGCGGGTGGGCTGGCCCGTCGGTGAGGTCCTGGCGGTCTGGTGATGGCCGACGGGCATCCGGCGGTACCGCCGGGCACGCGGGCGTGGCGACCAATCGACCCCGAGGGTGTCGAGGAACGGACGTACGGAGGGATGGCGTGGAGCCACCGCCATGAAGGGCTCGCGAAGCACGCCGCGTCCGGCGCGGAGCCGGCGCGACCGGTGGAGCCGACCGGGGCCCCTCCGGCGGTGGTCGGTTGAGCGACGAGCGGGTCGCCCCGCTCGATGACATGGCATTTTGCCGGTCGATTCTCCCCCTCTCCGATAGGCATTCGGCCCATCCAACGAGGGCCGACCGGGACCAATTCCATACTCAGGAGATAGGAATGGTTCCGGCCCCACCAAACCGACCAGATAAGAGTGCTTTTATAAGCCGGATCTGCAAGATGATAGTGATAGACGTCACTTTTCTTGCTGGCCTAGTAACATTTCTGAATTCAAAGTACGTCGATAGTTAACACCACGCTTCGTGACCGGGGTGCGCCCACCGACCGGCCCCCGAGGTCAGGCCGCCATGGCCGACGGACGGAAGATGTCCCGCGTCTCATCGATGCGATCGGAAGAACCGCAGGCCAGCCGGCTATTTTGGGAAAGTTAACTGAGCCGTAACTAAGGTGGCCTAACTTAATCGGAGCCCGAGATCGACAGACGACAATTCTCTGCGGGCAGCAACCCCGATTGATCATCTGATTCATTCGGTCGCGTCCGAGACCCGGCGCCCAATGAAGTGGGAGTCCGATGAGCCCTGCACCGAACACGCGCGATCTCGTAATCGTGATCAGCGCCGGTAGCCTCCTCGAACCCAGTCCCGGGATCGTGACCGCCGCCCGCCACGGCGGCGGTCACGGCGTCCTGGACCTCGCCTCCGGCGACAGCTGGACACTCACCGCCCTGGCCCAGGCCGCCGCCGGGTCGGGCGGACCGATCGGCGTACGCGTACCGGCCGGCTGCACCGCCACGCCGGCCGACGTGGAACGGGCGGGCCACGGCCGGGTCGATCTCCTGGTCCTACCGCCGGATGCGCCCTGGCCACTGGCCGACGTGGTCGACAGGTACCGAGTGCTCGTCGAGGTGACCAGCCTCGACGACGCCCGGTACGCCGCCGCCGCCGGAGCGCACGGGCTCATCGCGCGGGGCATGGAGGGTGGCGGCACGGTCAGCGAGCTCAGCTCGTTCGTCCTGCTCCAGCAACTGGCCGCGGCCGACGACCTCGACCTGCCGATCTGGGTGGCCGGCGGCGTCGGCCCCCGCACCGCCGTCGCCTGTGTCATCGGCGGGGCGGCCGGCGTCGTCCTGGACAGCCAGCTCACCCTCATGCCGGAGTCGGAACTCCCGGCGGACGTGCGGGGCGCGATCCGTCGGCTGGACGGGTCCGAGACGGTCCTGGTCGACGGAGTACGCGGGATCCGCCGGGGCGGTCCGCACGACAGCGCCTCACAACTGCTGCCGATCGGCCAGGACGGTTGGCTCGCCGCCGTCTTCGCCCGGCGCTGGCCCGACACCGCCGCCGCCGTACGCGGAATCCGTGCCACCCTTCTCGAAGCGCTCGCCGAATCGTCCATCGGGGACGCCCTGGCGCCGGGCGCCGCTCTCGCCGACGCCCTCAACGTCCGGATACCGGTGGTGCAGGGCCCGATGACCAGGGTCAGCGACGAGGCACCGTTCGCGGCCGCGGTCGCCGCCGACGGCGCGCTGCCCTTTGTCGCGCTCGCGCTGGCCGGCGCGGAACAGTCCCGCCGGGTGCTCCGGGAGACCGCCGATCGACTGGGCGAGCGGCCCTGGGGCGTCGGGGTGCTCGGCTTCGCGCCCGACGAGCTGCGCGCGGCACAACTCGAGGCGATCCGGGAGATCAGACCGCAGTGCGCGATCATCGCGGGCGGGCGGCCGTCCCAGGCCACGGCGTTGGAACAGGACGGGATCACCACCTTCCTGCACGTACCGTCACCGGGGTTGCTGCGGCAGTTCCTGCGGGCGGGCGCGCGCAAGTTCGTCTTCGAGGGCGCGGAGTGCGGCGGGCACGTGGGGCCACGGGCCAGCTTCCCCCTGTGGGAGGCGCAGCTGCTGGTGCTCGAAGAGTTCCTGGCGGAGACGCCGGACGAAGCCGGGCGGCTGCAACTGCTGTTCGCGGGCGGCATCCACGACGCCCGATCGGCCGCGATGGTCGCCGCGATGGCGGCCCCGCTGACCGGCCGCGGGGCGCAGATCGGGCTGCTGATGGGGACCGCCTACCTCTTCACCAGCGAGGCGGTCTCCGAGGGCGCCATCCAGCCCCTGTTCCACCGTACGGCCATCGCCGCCACCGGCACATCGCTGCTGGAGACCGCACCCGGACACGCGACCCGCTGCCTGCCCAGCCCGTTCGTGGACGACTTCCACAGCGTACGGGAGGAGCTGGAGTCGGCCGGGGTGGAGAACCGCCAGGTCTGGGAGCAACTGGAGCTGTTGAACGTCGGTCGGCTGCGGATCGCCAGCAAGGGCGTACGCCGGGAGGACGACGGCCTGGTGGAGGTCGACGAGGCGGTGCAGGCCGACGAGGGGATGTTCATGGCCGGCCAGGTCGCGGTGCTGCGCCACGCACCGACCACGGTCGCGGAGCTGCACGCGCAGGTCACCACCGAGGCACAGGAGTTCCTCGCGGCACGGACCGCCGCGCTGCGCGCCGAACTCGTCCCGCCGACCGCGCCGGTGGACGAGCCGGTCGCGCCGCTGGACATCGCGATCGTCGGCATGTCCTGCGTCCTGCCCGGCTCCCCCGACCTGCACAGTTTCTGGCAGACCGTACTCAGCGGCACCGATGCGGTCACCGAGGTGCCCCCTGACCGGTGGGACGTCGACACGTACTACGCGCCCGAGGTGGAGCCGGGCAAGGCCGGCCGGATCAGCGTCTCCCGGTGGGGTGGGTTCATCGAACCGGTCCCGTTCGACGCGATCCGGTACGGGATACCCCCGGCGGCGCTGAGCAGCATCGACCCGACCCAGTTGCTCGCGCTCGAGGTGGCACATCGGGCGCTCGTCGACGCCGGATACCCGTACGACGCGGCCGGCGCGGACCACCGTTCGACCGGGGTGGTGTTCGGGGCCGAGGCCGGCAGCGACATGGGTCACGCCCAGACGCTGCGGACCATGCTCCCGGCCTACCTCGGGGACGTGCCGCCCGAGTTGGAGGACCAACTCCCCACGGTCACCGAGGACAGCTTCCCCGGTGTGTTGGCCAATGTCATCGCCGGCCGGATCGCCAACCGTCTCGACCTCGGCGGTCCCAACTACACCATCGACGCCGCCTGCGCCTCGTCGCTCGCGGCGATGGACGCCGCCTGCAAGGAACTCAGCGCCGGCAGCAGCGACCTGATGATCTGCGGCGGCGCCGATCTGCACAACGGCATCAACGACTACCTGATGTTCACCTCCGCGCACGCCCTCTCCCCCACCGGACGGTGCCGCACGTTCGACAGCACCGGCGACGGTATCGCCCTCGGCGAGGGGGTGGCGTGCGTCGTACTGAAGCGGTTGGCCGACGCCGAGCGCGACGGCGACCGGATCTACGCCGTGATCAAGGGCATCGGAAGCTCCAGTGACGGACGTGCGCTCGGGCTCACCGCCCCCAGGGCGAGCGGGCAGCGACGCGCCCTCGACCGGGCGTACCACCGCACCGGGGTCTCGCCCCGACAGGTCGGTCTGGTCGAGGCACACGGCACCGGCACGGTGGTGGGCGACCGTACCGAACTGGAGACCCTGACCCGGTTCTTCGACGAGGCCGGCGCGGAGCCCGGCAGTTGCACGCTGGGCTCGGTGAAATCGCAGATCGGGCACACCAAGTGCGCGGCCGGCCTGGCCGGCGTGATCAAGGCGAGCCTCGCGCTCTACACCGGAGTCAAGCCACCCACGATCCACCTGACCCGCCCCAACCCCGCGTGGAATCCGGCCCGCAGCCCCTTCGCGTTCTACACCGGCGTCCGCCCGTGGATCGCGCCGGCGGCCGAGCGGCTGGCCGGGGTGAGCGCCTTCGGGTTCGGCGGGACGAATTTCCACACCGTGCTCGGCGCGTATGCGAACAGCCCCGAGCCACGGCACACCCGGCAGTCCTGGCCGGCGGAACTGTTCTGCTTCCGCGGCGCCGATCGGCCCGCCGCACAGCTACGGGTACGCCGGCTGCTGGAGATGCTGTCGAACCGCGACGAGTTGGGCCGACCGTGGTCGTTGCGGGACCTGGCCGCGTCGCTGTCCGACGAGGCCGACCACCGGGCCGGCGCGGTCCAGATTGCCATCGTCGCCCGTGACCGGGACGAACTCGCCGAGCTGTTGGGCCGGGCCGTCGCCGGCGAGCACGACCCGGCGCGCGGGCTGGTCCAACCGCCGGACGACCCGGAGCCGGGCAAGGTGGCCTTCCTCTTCCCCGGTCAGGGCAGCCAGCGCCCGGGCGCGCTCGCCGAGCTGTTCGTCGCGTTCCCCGAGTTGCGGCACTACCTGCGCCTCGGCGCCGAGTGGGCGGACCTCCTCTTCCCGCCGTCGGCGTTCGACCCGGAGACGGCCCGCGAGCAGGAGGACCGGGTACGCGACACCCGGGTCGCCCAACCCGTCCTGGGCATCGGCGGCCTCGCGGTCGACCACCTGCTACGTCGGCTGGGCATCCGGCCGGACCTGACCGGCGGGCACAGCTACGGGGAGCTCGTCGCGCTCTGCGTAGCCGACGCGTTCGACCCCGAGACCCTGCTCGCGTTGAGCCGGCAACGGGCCGATGCGATCCTCGCCGCCACCGGCGACGACCCGGGCACCATGGCGGCGGTCACCGGCACCGCCGAGCAGGTGAGCCAGGTGCTCACCGCAGCGGGACTGGCTGACGACATCGTGCTGGCCAACCGGAACACCCCCACGCAGGTCGTGATCTCCGGGCCGACTCCCGCGGTCGGGTCGGCGGTGGCGGCGCTGCGCGAGGGCGGGCTGTCGGCCCGCCAGCTCTCCGTCGCGTGCGCGTTCCACAGCCCGGTGGTGGCCGGCGGCACCACACGTTTCGCCCAGGCGCTGGCGTCCAGCACGGTACGGGAGCCGGTCATCCAGGTCTGGTCGAACCACACGGCCGCCCCGTACGACGGGGACGCCGACCGGGTACGCGAACGGCTCGCCGCGCAGATCGGCGCGCCCGTGCGTTTCGTCGAACAGATCGAGGCGATGTACGCCAGCGGCGCGCGGACCTTCGTGGAGGCCGGCCCCGGTCAGGTCCTCACCAAGCTGGTCCGGGCCATCCTCGGCGACCGGCCGCACCTCGCGGTCGCCACCGAGCCCCGCCCCGACGAGGGCCTGCGCGGCTTCCTCGTCACTGTCGCGCAACTGGCCTGTGCCGGCGTCCCGGTTCGGACCGGCTGGTTGTTCCAGGGCCGCGACACGGCGGACCTCGGGGCGGCCAGGACGGGCCAGCGTCCGTTCTGGACCGTGGACGGCCAGCTCGTACGAGATCAGTCCGGGAACAGCCTGCCCGGCGGAATGACGCCCCCACGACGGATCAAGGAGTTGTCAATGACCGCTTCGAACGGGACCGCCTTCAGTGGTCGGGACGGCCGCGACGAGTTGCTGAGCGAGTTCCTCCGCACCAGCCGGGACATGATCGCCTCACAGCGGGACGTGATGCTCGCGTACTTCGGCGACGGCGCGGGTGGGCGACTCGTGTGGCAGCCCTCGCAGGCGTACCCGCCGATGGTGCTGCCGGGTCACGGGACCGAGATCGCCCCGGTCGCGACGACGACGGCGGTGGTGGCCGCTCCCCCGGCCGCACCGACGGGCGGGGTCGAGGTGGCCGCTGTGGCGGTCGCCGCGACCGGTCCCGACTTCCAGACCGCGATCCTCGACGTGATCAGCGAGCGCACCGGCTACCCGGTGGACCTGATCGAACTCGACCTCGATCTAGAAGCCGACCTCAGCATCGACTCCATCAAACGCGCCGAAGTCGCCGGCGAGGTCGCCGCACGACTCGGCCTCGCCGTCGACGGCGACGAAGCCGAACTCGAAGACCTCGTCAAGGCCCGCACCGTACGCACCATGGTCGACTGGCTCAACCAGAAGATCCGGTCGACGACGGGTACGACCGTGATCCACGCGACCTCCGTACTCGGCCCGCCGAACGGGACGGCGCACTCCACCGCTCTGGTCGCGACCGGCACCGCCGTATTGACCCGTCCCGACTTCCAGACCGCGATCCTCGACGTGATCAGCGAACGCACCGGCTACCCCGTGGACCTGATCGAACTCGACCTCGACCTCGAAGCCGACCTCAGCATCGACTCCATCAAACGCGCCGAAGTCGCCGGCGAGGTCGCCGCACGACTCGGCCTCGCCGTCGACGGCGACGAAGCCGAACTCGAAGACCTCGTCAAGGCCCGCACCGTACGCACCATGGTCGACTGGCTCAACCACAAGACGCAGGAGGTGGCCGTCTCGGCGCCGTCGCCGAGTAACGGCACACCGGCCCCGCCGCCCGCGCCACTCGCCCTCACCGCACCCACACCCGCCGGAGCGCCCTCGGCCCTGGCCACCATGAGCCCGGCCATCGCACCCGCGCCGGTCCCCACCGTGCCGGTCACCGCCAACGGTCGGGCCGGGATCACACCGAAGCGGCTTCTGCCCCTGGCGACGGTGGTCGCGGGACCTCCCGACGCGGACACCGGCGCCTCGCCGGCCGGGCAGCCGGCCGACGTGCTCGCCGGAACGCGTTTCCTCATCACCGGCGCCAGCCCGGCGCTGCCGTACCTCGCCGAACTGCTCCAGGAGCAGGGCGCGGCCGGGCAGACGGGTGTGGTGGACGAGAGGCAGGCCGACCAGCTCGCCGGCTTCGACGGGCTGATCCTGCTGGACGGTCTGGACGGCGCCGGAGCACCCCTGCTGCCCGACATCTTCCCGTTCCTCAAGCAGGCGCTCGCGGCCGGTCCCCGCTGGCTGCTCGCGGCAGGGCCGGTCGGCGGTACCGAACGTAGCGACGGTCTGGCCGGCCTGTTCCGGACCATTTCCCGGGAATACCCGCAGGTCGCGGCCAGGTACGTCCAGGTGGACGGTGCTGCCGACCCGCAGCAGATCGCGCGACACCTGATCGACGAGCTGCTGCTCCCCGGGGAGACCCCGGCCGTCGTGCGGCGCGAGACCGAGCGGACAACCGTCTCCCTCACCCCGGTGGCGCTGGGCGCGGTGGCGACCAGCGGTGCCGGACCGGCCGGTGACGGTGCCTCCGAGGCCGCGGCGATCGGCCTCGACCGGGATTCGGTGGTGGTGCTGGTCGGCGGGGCTCGCGGGATCACGCCGTGGTTCGCCCGCGCGGTGGCCATGGCGAGCCGCTGCCGGATCGAGCTGGTCGGCCGCACACCGCTGCCGACCGGGCCGGAGGATCCGGACCTGGTGTCGGCCCGGGACAAGGCGTCGTTGCGCGCCGCGCTCGCCGGCCGGGGCCTGCGATCACCGGCGCAGATCGAACAGAGCGCGCAGGCGATCCTGGCCGCCCGGGAGGTCGAGACGACCCTCGCCGAACTGCGGGAACTGGGCAGCGAGGTGCGCTACCACGCCCTCGACGTGCGGGACGCGTCGGCGATCGGCCGCCTACTGCTGGACATCGAGCGTACGCACGGTCGGGTCGACGGCGTGGTGTACGCGGCCGGCGTGATCGAGGACAAGCTGATCGCGCAGAAGGACCCACAGTCGTTCGCCCGGGTATTCGGCACCAAGGTCGACGGTGCCCGTTCGGTCCTCGCCGGCCTGGACGAGCTGAACTCGCCGCCTCGGTTCGTGGTGCTGTTCGGCAGCATCGCCGCGGCATACGGCAATCGAGGTCAGAGCGACTACGCCGCGGCGAACGACGCGGTCGACGCGATCGGTACCCGCTGGGCGGCCAGCACCGGCAACCGCTGCCTGACCGTGCACTGGGGCCCGTGGGCACCTGGTGCCGGGCACGGCGGGATGGTCAGCGACGAGCTGAGTCGGGAGTACGCGCGCCGCGGCATCGATCTGATCGACCCCGAAGCGGGTGCGTTCAGCCTGCTGAGCGAGTTGGCGTGGGGCGACCCGAAGATCAATTCCGTGGTCTACACCGCCTCCGGCTGGTGATCGTCCAGCGGATGCGGCGGCACCCGCGCCGCACACCCGGTACGCCCGTCGACGGTGGAGCGAGAGGCCGAAAATGAACACGAGTACCGATCGGAGCGACCCGATCGCGATCGTCGGGATGGCGGCGGTGATGCCCGGCGCCGGCAACCTGGAGAGCTACTGGCGGAATCTGGTCGACGGGGTGGACGCGATCACCGACGTGCCGGCGCACCGGTGGGACGAGGAGTTCTACGACCCGGAGCAGGCCCACCGGCCGGACCGGATGTACTGCCGGCGCGGCGGGTTCGTCGACGAGTTCGCGACCTTCGAGCCGCTGCGGTTCGGCATCATGCCCGCCTCGGTTTCGGAGATCGAACCGGACCAGCTCATCGCTCTGAACGTGGCCGCGGCCGCGATCGACGATGCCGGCGGCGCGGACCGACTGCCCGGCGGCGACCGGGTCGGTGTGATCCTCGGGCGGGGCGGCATCCTCAGTCCGGCTCAGGCCCGCTACGCCCAACGGGTGCGGATGTCGAGCCAGGTCATCCAGGTGCTGCGGGAGCTGATTCCGGAGCTGGACCAGAGCCGGCTCGACCTGGTACGCGAGAAGTTCGACGAGCGGCTCGGCCCGTACCAGCCGGAGGGCACGATCGGTCTGGTGCCGAACCTGGCCGCGTCCCGGGTGGCCAACCGGCTCAACCTGCGCGGTCCGGCGTACACCCTGGACGCGGCCTGTGCCTCGTCGCTGATCGCGATCGACCAGGCGATCACCGAGCTGACCAGCGGACGGTTGGACGCCGTCCTGGCCGGTGGTGTGCACCACGTGCACGACATCAGCTTCTGGTCGGTGTTCAACCAGTTGCGGGCGCTGTCCAGGCGCGGTGAGAGCCGGCCGTTCCACCGGGAGTCCGACGGCCTGCTGATCGGCGAGGGCACGGGTGTCGTCGTACTCAAGCGGTGGTCCGACGCTGTCCGGGACGGCGACCGGGTGTACGCCGTCATCCGGGGCAGCGGGATGTCCAGCGACGGCCGCTCGGCGAGCATGTTCAACCCGGCCTCCTCCGGACAGGTGCTGGCCATCCGGCGGGCCTGGGAAGCGGCGGGGCTGGACCCGACCGCGCCGGACGCGCTGGGGTTGCTGGAGGCGCACGGCACCGGCACACCCACCGGCGACGCGGCCGAACTGGTCTCGGTGGCCGAGGTCTTCGGACCGCACTCTGGCGACGGGCCACGCCCGGTGATCGGATCGGTCAAGTCGATGATCGGGCACACCATGCCGGCCGCCGGCATCGCTGGCCTGATCAAGGCGACGCTCGCGGTGTACCGGGGAGTGCTGCCGCCCACGCTGCACTGCGACGATCCACGCGCGGAGATGGCCGCGACCCGGTTCGCCCCGATCCCCACCGCCCGCCCGTGGGAGAGCGACGGGCCGCGTCGCGCCGGGGTGAACGCCTTCGGCTTCGGCGGCATCAACGCACACGTCATCATCGAGCAGGCGCCCGAGCCCGCCGGTGTACGGCAGCGGCCGACCGGCGGGCAGTTGGCGGTGGGTGGAGCGGGTGTCGGAGGAGGCGCCGCCCCGACCGTGGCCAACTCGACGGTTGCGGTGACCGAGCCGGACCAGGTGCTCTGGCTCGCCGCGCCGGACCCCGCCCGGTTGGCCGGCCTGCTGTCCCGCAGCGACCACGAGGTACGGGCCCTCGGCGTCGAACGGGCCCGGAGCAACCGGCCCGCCACCGGAGCCGAAGCGTGCCGGCTCGGCATCGTCAGCCCGACCGACAAGCTGCTGGCCGTCGCCCGCAAGACGGTGGCCCGCGGTCAGGCCTGGCGGGGCGGACGGGACATCTGGTTCAGCCCGTCACCGCTGCTGGCCTCCGGCACCGGGCGCCTCGCCTTCGTCTTCCCCGGCCTGGAGGCGGAGTTCGCGCCCCGTACCGCGGACATCGCCGCGCACCTCGGACTGCCGGACCGGCAGTGGTCCGCCTCGGACCTGGGCCGGCACGGCGCCGGGCTGATCGAGGTCGGCAAACTCCTCGACAAGGCGCTGCGCCACATCGGCGTGCTACCGGACGCGGTCGCCGGACACAGCATCGGCGAGTGGACCGCCGCGGCGACCAGTGGGCAGATCAGCACGGCGGCGATGGACGAGTTCCTGGAACTGTTCAACGCCGACTCGGTCGAGGTCTCCGGATACGTCTTCGCCGCCGTGGGAGCTGGCGCGGACCGTGTCACCCCGATGCTCGGAGATTTTCCGGGGGTGGTGCTCTCGCACGACAACGCCCCGGCGCAGTCGGTGGTGAACGGGCCCGAGCCCCAGGTGGACCGGCTCGTGGAGGCCCTGCGTACGGAGAACGTGCTGTGTCAGAAGTTGCCGTTCCGGTCGGCCTTCCACACTCCCGTGTTCGTCGACGGCCTACAGTCGATCGGCGCGGCGCTGCGCCAATGGGAGGTGCACCCGACCCGGATACCGGTCTGGTCGGCGACCCTGGCGGCACCGTTCCCCGCTGACGAGGCGCAGGTCAATGCCCTTTTCGTCAGGCACATGATGGAGCCGGTCTGGTTCCGTCAGACCGTCGCGGCCATGTACGACGCCGGAGTACGGGTCTTCCTCCAGGTCGGTGCGGGGCAGCTCGCCTCGCTGATCAGCGACAACCTGCGTGGGCGTGAGCATCTCGCGATGCCGGTCAACGTGAAGCACCGCAGCGGACTGGACCAGCTCCGCCGGGTCGCCACCGCGATCTGGGTGGAGGGCGGCAGCCCGAACCTGACCGCGCTCGATCCACCGTTGGCGAAGGCACCCGCGAAACCGGTACGCCGCGGCCCGTCGATCTCGCTGGATCTCGGTGGCCCACTGGTCCGGCTCGGGGCGGATGCCGCCGGCCTGCTCGGCGTGTCAGCCGGTGGCGGCGCCCAGCCGAGCCACCTGTCGGCGGGTCCGCCGAATTCCGGTGCGGCCGTTCCGGTCGGCGCCTCGCCGGCGGTCGGGGCGGGGCGCCAGCCGGAGCCGGCGCTCGGCGGCACCAACCCGGCGGCGGCGCTTGCCGCCCTGCACAGGCTGACCGGACGGTCCAGCGCCGCCGCGGAACTCGCCGCGCTGTTGCAGGACACGGCTCGGGACGCGGTGAACGTTCTGGACGCGGCCGCCCGACCGGCGCCGCCGGTAGCGCCGCGCCCGGGTGTCGAACGCCCCCCGGTCGCCCCGCCGGCCGAATCCTCCCGAGCCGTCGCGCCCGGTGGCCATGGCAACGGCAACGCGGGCAACGGCGTCGGTTCGGCCAACGGGATCGGCACCGGCAGGGCGGTCAGCGCCAGCGCCAGCAACGGCGACCCGGGTACGGTTCGGCGGATCACGTTGCGGGTCTCCGTCGAGAACATGCCGTACCTGAAAGATCACTGCTTCTTCGTCCAGCCACCGGACTGGCCGAAGATGGAGGACCGCTGGCCGGTGGTGCCGGCCACCACCCTGGTCCAGCACATGGTCGACGCGGCGGAGCAGGCCATGCCGGGCCTGCGGGCGGTGGCCGTACGCGACGCCCGGTTCAACCGTTGGCTGATAGCCGAGCCGGGTCAGGACGTCGAGATCGCGGTGAAGCCGACCGGTGACGGCCTGGTCTCGGTCACCTTCGGCCCGTACGCCCGGTCGACCGTGGAACTCGCCGCGGACTATCCGGCGGACCCGCCCGAGGTGTGGCGGCACGATCCCGCCACCGAGCGGCCGCCACGGATCAGCGCCGAGGAGATGTACGCCGAGCGGCTGATGTTCCACGGCCCCCAGTTCCAGGGCATCACCGCCGTGCACGCCCTCGGTGACATGCACGTACGGGGGGTGGTCAGCGCACCCGTGCCGCCGGGCGCACTGCTGGACAACGCGCTACAGCTGATCGGCAACTGGCTCATCACGACACAGCCGTTCCGTACCGTCGCGTTGCCCGTGGGCCTTCGCCACATCCGCTACTTCGGCCCCCCGCCGGCACCCGGTACGGCCTTCGAGTGTGTCGCCCGGGTGCGCTCGATCGATGACGCGCAACTCGTCGCGGACACCCAACTGGTGGTCGACGACCGGGTGTGGGCACAGATCGAGGGCGCGGTGGACCGGCGCTTCGACAGCCATCCGCAGGCGCGGCCGGCGGAACGGTTCCCCGAGCGGCATCCGATGTCGCTGATCCAACCCGAGGGCTGGACGATGGCCTTCGACTGCTGGACCGACCTGGTCACCCAGGGTATGGCCGCCCGGGGCATCCTGGGCTCGGCCGCGTACGAGGACTACGAGCGGCAGCCCGCCAGATCCCGCAAACAGTGGCTGTTGGGTCGGATCGCGGTGAAGGACGCCGTCCGGTTCCGGCTGTGGGAGGACGGGCACCGCGACATCTACCCCATCGAGCTGACGGTCGGCAACGATCCGGACGGGCGACCCCGGGTGCACGGACGTCCGGGCCGGGACCTGCGCGAGTGCGATGTCTCGCTGGCGCACTGCGCGGAGATCGGCGTCGCGATCGCGAAGCCCCGCGGGCCGGCGTCGCAGCCCGACGTGCCCGGCGTCGGCATCGACGTCGCCGAGATCACCGACCATCCCGAGAGCACCCTGCGCTTCGCCCTGACCGACGGGGAGAGGGCCTTGTTGGACTCGCTCGGCGGCGACGCCGAGGACCGGCGGCGGTGGTTCACCCGGTTCTGGGCCGCCAAGGAGGCCGTCGGCAAGGCGGAGGGCACCGGACTCGACGGCCGCCCGCGCCGGTTCGTCGTGACAAGCGCCACGGACACGGTGCTGACGGTCCACGTCGACGACCGGAGCTACCCGGTCCAGCACCGCGAGGTCGGAAATCCCGAAGACCTACCACCTCGACGGTACGTGGTCGCCTGGACCTGGGGCCCGCGGACCGGGACCGATCAGCCGTGACCGGTATCCACTCCCGACCATTCGAAGGAGTACCTCCCATGGCCGCCTCGCACGCCGACATCCTCGCCGAGCTCACCGGGATCATCCATGCGGTCCTCGGCGACTTCGCCGCCGATGAACCCATCACCATGGACACCACCTTCCGCGACGACCTCGGCATGGAGAGCATCGACGTCGTCTCCCTCGCCGGCCGGCTGCAGGCCCGGTACGGCAACACCGTCAACTTCGCGCACTTCGTCGCCAAACTGGATCTGGAGACCGTGGGCGAGCTGCGGGTCGGGCAACTGGTCGAGCACATCGCACGCTCCCTCGACGCGAGCCCCACCGCCGTCGAGGCGGTCCACTCGTGACGATGATCCGGGCCAACGGGATCGACGTGCACGTCGAACACCTCGAACCACCGGCCGGAGAGCCGGGCGGGGTCGACAACGGCCGGAGTACGGCGCCGGCCACCCTCGTGATGATCCACGGTATGGCCTCCGACAGCCTCGCGAGCTGGTACTTCACCCTCGCCAAACCGTTGGCCGACGCCGGGCTACGGGTGGTGATGTACGACCTGCGGGGGCACGGCCACAGCGAGCGCCCACCCACCGGCTACACCCTCGACGACCTCGTCGACGACCTGTCGGCGATGCTGACCACACTCGACGTCACCGCTCCGGTGCACCTGCTCGGCAACTCGTTCGGCGGCACTATCGCGTTCGCCTACGCGGCCCGCCACCCCGACCGGGTCGCCTCCGTCGCGGCGGTCGAATCCTCGCCGCCGACCCCGGCGTGGATGGCCCGGGTCGCGCGCCGGCTGGGCCGGGCCGCCGACCTCCTGCCCCGACCGGAGGCGCTGGCGCAGATCGTCGCCGGCCGGGGGGCACGGGTGGCCCGCCGGGCCCGGGATACCGGCGAGCTGCTCGTGGCGACCACGCTGGCCCGGGACCTACCGGCGAGTGCCCTGCCCAGTGCCGCGCAGATCAGCGCGATCGACGTACCGGTGCTCTGCGTGTACGGCGCGGACTCCGCGGTCGTCGAGCTGGCACCGGCGGTCGTCCGGCTGCTACCGCAGACGCGGACCGTGGTCCTGCCCGGCGAGAAACACACAGTCCTGGTCGACCGGCCGGAGGCGGTCCGCCGGCTCGTCCTGGCGTGGCTCCGCGAGGAGTGCTCCGTCGAGGTGGCCGAGGTGGCCACCGCCCCGTGACAACCCAACGTGCAGGAGGTCCTCGGATGGACACCCCGGTCACCGGCAGGTCGATCATCATCAGCAACGGCCGGTGCGGCTCGACGCTGCTCTCGGATCTGATCGCGGAGCAGCCCGAGACTCTCTCGGCGCAGGAGTTCTTCATGTCCGTCGCACCCTGGGCGCGCAGTTCCGAGGTGCTGACCGGGGCCGCGTACTGGGCGGTGCTGAGCAGCCCCAAGGCCGAGCTCGCCACTCTCTTCCGGATCGGGTTGCCGCCGAAGGAGGTGCGCTACCCCGCGACCGGGAGGTGGGCCGACCGGATGACCGAGCTGCCGCGGATCCTCGCCATCACCCTGTCGAAGCTGACCCCCGACCCGGACCGCCTCTTCGACCAGCTCGCCGAGCGGGTGCCGGACTTCCCGACGCAGTCGGTCGGCGGCCACCACCGGATGTTCCTCGACCTGCTGGCCGTGATGACCGGCAAGCGGCGCTGGGTCGAGCGTTCCGGCGGTTCCAGCCATGTCGCTCCGTACCTTCTGCGGGCATTTCCCGAGGCGAAGGTGGTGTATCTGACCCGCGACCGGGAGGCGACCGCCCGCTCGATGAGTCGGCACTCGTCGTTCCAGCTGATTCAGCTGCGGGTGGAGTTCCTCGGCCGGTGCGGGCTGGACCCGTTCCGGATCGAGCCCGGCCAGTCGGTGCCCGAGGACCTGGAGCGTTACCTGCCGGACCGGCTGAGCGCCGACCTGCTCCGGGATCGGGGCCAGGACCTGCGCCGCTACCTCGGTCTGAGCGCGTTCCTGACCAGCCAGGCCGAGCAGGCGCTCACCGACCTGCCTCCGCGACACCTGCACCGGATGAGCTACGAGGACCTGGTCGCCGACCCGATCGGGCAGCTCGGCCTGCTGGCCCGGTTCCTGGAGTTCGAGGACTGGGAGGACTGGGCACGGCGGGTCGCCCCACGGGTGGTCAGTCCCGCCCGGTCCCGCGAGGTCGCCGCGGCCTGACCCGCGATCGTGCCCCACCGACCGTCAGGACTCCGTCGAACGAGAGGAACCATTCGTGAAACCACTCCGGATGTCGGGCCGGCGACCGCTCGCCGCGGCCGCCGTACTGGGACTGCTGTACGTCCTCGCGGCGCCGGCGTCAGCCGCCGCCGCGCCGATCGGGGCGGATGCGCCGGGTACGGCCGGACATCAGCCAAAATACGATCGGAAACTGCTCGGGAAGGGCACCCCGGACGAGTGCTTCGCCGGTGTCGGTGTGGCCTATCCACCCGGTCCTCCGTGCGCTACCGGCCAGCCGAAGGTGAACCAGTCCTACCTGTGGGGCATGACCCAGACCGCGCAAAGCCTGTGGTTCGGCACCGGAGCGAACGTCAACTGCATGACCAGCGGGCGCAACCTGCGCAACACGACACCGAACCTGAACGACGACTGGGTGTGCGAGTACGGCGAGAGCCAGATCGCGAAACGTAACCCGACTCTGCCCCCCACCCTGGGCGACCATCGCCCGCCCCGCCTGTACACGTACGACAAACGTTCGGGGCGGTTGACGGAGAAGACCGACGCGGTGAAGAACGCCTCCACCACCGACGCCAACCGGCTGAGCACGACCGCCGGTATCCGGGCCGCCGGCACCCATCAGGGGGTGGCGTTCCTGGGTGGGCCCGCCCTGGGCGAGAGCATCAACCTGTTCGCCTTCGACACCGGCACCGGCGCCTTCCTCGGCTCGGTCAACCTGCCGGCGTACGGCAACATCCGCCACTTCGTGGTGGCCGACGGCGCGCTCTACGCGGGTGTCGGGGTGGGCGCGAACGGCGGCAACCGGGGGCACGTGCTGCGCTGGACCGGCTCCAAGAGCAATCCGTTCAGTTTCGTCGAGGTCGCGAACCTGCCGGCCCAGGCGGCGGATCTCACCGTGCACGACGGGCGGATCTTCGTGACGACCTGGACGGGTTCCGGTGACGACGCCCTGGCAGCCGCCGTGCCCGGCACGACCGACGAGCCGCTGTCCGGGGTCGCCGGGGTGTGGATGAGCCCGAAGCTGTCGCAGGGGGAACGCGGCCTCACGCCGGCCGACGCCGACAACTGGACCCAGGTCTGGTCGGTCGACGGGTACGAGCCCGATCCGGTCGTCGCCCGCACCTACGCCCTGGGTGGGCTCGCCTCCTTCAACGGCTACCTCTACTGGGGCACGATGCACGTGCCGATGAAGGCGACCACCGTGCACATCGCGACCTACCCACCGGCGGACGAGGCCGCGCTGCGGACCACGGTCCGCAGCACGCAGCGGGCCATCAGCATCTTCCGAGGTAAGAGCTTCGGCGACCGTCACCAGCGGGTGGACCTGTTGTACGGCGCATCCCAGTTGCCCGCCTACGACCCGGCGGGCAACGGCGGAGCGGGCCTCTGGGCCGCCGCCTCGACCGGATACACCCCGTTGTACGGGCCGTCGGGCATGGGCAACCCCTACAACAACTACACCTGGAAGATGGCGGTGGCGGGCGGGAAGCTCTACGTGGGCACCATGGACTGGAGCTACATCTCCAAGGACCTGGGCCAGGACACCGCCCGGCTGTTGGGTGTCACCGGCCCCGCCGCGGCCGAGTTCGGCAAGGCCTCGGTATTGGCCGACGACCCTCCACCGGCCCCGGTCTACGGCGGCGACCTGTTCGTCTTCGACTCGACCAGCAGGCCGGCCACGGTGGTGGACAACAGTGGGCTCGGCAACTACCTGAACTACGGGATCCGCAACATGATCGCCGACGGGTCGACCCTCTACCTGGGCATGGCCAATCCGATGAACCTGCGTACGGACCCGGACGATGACGTTCCCGAGGGCGGCTGGGAACTGATCCGACTCAGCGTGCAGCACTGTTAGCCGGTTGGCTCCGCTCGGGCACGGGCGGAGCCATCCCCGCCAAACACAAATCGGTGCAGGTCTTTACAAAACCTGAACATTGACATGTCAGGGTACGATTATGGTGAAAATTGGTGCATATTGGATGCGTCGCGTGGTGCCGTGCGGTCGGCGGCGACACCTGCTCACGGTCCTGTCGCTCGTCGGAGCGCTCACCCTGCTGGCCGGCTGTGGACTGTTCCGGGACGATCCGGAGCGGCACGAGGTGGGACCGGTGTCCACCACCGTGCCCACCGGCTCCTCGACGCACACCCTCGTGGTCGACGGGCAGGAGCGCCGCTACCGCCTCTACCGGCCGACCAACCTCGCCGGGTCGAACCCGGCGCCGCTGGTGGTCATGCTGCACGGCGCGCTCGGCACCGGCACCCAGGCGGAAACCTCCTACGGCTGGAATGCCCAGGCCGACCGGGAGGGCTTTGTCGTGGCCTACCCGGACGGGATGAGCCGCTCCTGGGCGGTCAGCCCGGACTGCTGCGGCCCACCGGCCCGGGACGGCGTGGACGACGTGGCCTTCATCCAGCAAATGGTGGCCACCGTGGCCGACCAGCTTCCGGTGGACCGGACCCGGATCTACGCCACCGGGATCTCCAACGGCGGGATGCTCGCATACCGCCTGGCGTGCGACACGACGCTGTTCGCCGCGATCGGGCCGGTGGCGGCGACCCAACTCGGCCCGTGCCCGTCCCCAGCACCGACCTCCGTGATCCACATTCACGGGATGGCGGACCAGACAGTGCCGTTGAGCGGTGGTCCGGGCAAGCGGGACAACGACGGGACCGGACGCAATCCGGTCAAGATCGATGGCCCGCCCATCCCCGATCTGCTCGGCAATTGGCGTACCACCGACGGATGCCCGGCGCCGGCGACGACCGCCTCGGGCCCGGTCCGGACCTCGGTCGCCACCTGCCCCGGGGGACGGGCGGTCGAGTTGGTCACCGTCGAGGGCGCCGGCCACCAGTGGCCCGGTGCCGCCGGGCCCGGACCGCAGGCGCAACGCCTGCTCGGCCTGGACCCACCCGCGACCGCGCTGGACGCGACCGAGACCATCTGGCGTTTCTTCGACGCACACCCCCGAACCGGCGGCTGACCCGCACCGGCGGCCACTGATCCGACAGCTCACGAGAGGGAGCAGCAGATGCCCAGTAGTGGTGGCAGCCCGGCCGCGGTCGAGGTCGCCGACCTCGTCAAACGCTATCCCGGGAGCACGAACGCAGCCGTGGACGGGCTGTCCTTCACAGTGGCCCCCGGCGAGATCTTCGGGCTGCTCGGACCCAACGGCGCCGGCAAGTCGACCACCATCGGCATCCTCACCACCCGTTTGCGGGCGTCCGGGGGCCGGGCGCTAGTCAACGGGGTCGACGTGGTCGGCGATCCGGTCGCGGCCCGCGCCCAGTTGGCCGTCGTACCCCAGCACAACAATCTGGACCGGTCGCTGACACCACGACAGAACCTGCTGTACCACGCCGCGTACCACGGGGTCGGCCGCGCCGTACGGAACGCGCGGGCCGATGCGCTCCTGGACCGCTTCGGCCTGAAGGATCGGGCGGACAAGCGGATCGAGGCGTACTCGGGCGGCATGGTGCAACGGCTGATGATCGCCCGCGCGCTGATCCACGAACCGGCGGTGCTCTTCCTCGACGAGCCCACCAACGGTCTGGACCCGCAGTCCCGCCGACTCATCTGGAGCCGGATCCGCGAGATGCGCGAGCGGGGTGTGACGGTCGTACTGACCACTCACCAGATGAACGCGGCCGCCGCTCTGGTCGACCGGGTCGGCATCGTCGACCACGGTCGGCTGCTCACCGTGGACACGCCGGGCAACCTGGTCGGAGGGCTCGCCGGACGATCGATCCTCGACCTGACGGTCACCCTGGCCGCGCTCGACGAACCGGACGAGCTGCTGAGTGCGCTTTCCGAGGTCTCCGGCGTACGCAAGGGTGAACGGCTCGCCGACCCGCCGCCGCCCGGCGCCGGGGCCGGGGCCGGCAATCTCCGTTCCATCCTCGGCCGCGGCGGCGGCGCGGCGTTCGGGGCGGGCATGCCCGCCGCATTGACCGCGCTGGCCCGGCAGCGGGCGGTCGCCACGCTCGCCCCCGACCCGGGCGGGCGTAAGCGCGTCCGGATCCGGCTGCATCTCGCCGCCGATCCCGCCACCGTGCTCGGGCCGGCACTCACCGTCCTGACCACACGATCGGCGACCCTCACCGATGTACGCATCGGCGAGCCGAGCCTCGAGGACGTCTTCATCGGACTGACCGGAAGGGACCCACGGTGACCGACCTCGACGCCCCGCCGGTTGCCGCAACGAGCGCCACGGCGGCAGCTGCGCGACCCAGCGCCCGTCGGGCCTTCCTGGCCATTCTGCGCCGGGACCTGTTGGTGACGGCCAAGGAACTCTGGGTCATCCTGGTCCAGGTCGGCCTCACCCCGTTGTTCATGCTCTTCGTCTTCGTCAAGGTGCTCGGCGGGCAGGGCATCGTCGCCCGGAACTTCGCCGACCTGTTCCTGCCCGGCATCGTCGCGCTCGCCGCGCTCACCACCGCGCTGCAGAGCGTCGCGCTGCCACTGGTCAAGGAGTTCGGCTTCACCCGGGAGATCGAGGACCGGCTACTCGCCCCGCTGTCGACGAACCTGGTAGCGGTCGGCAAGCTCGTGGTCGCGATGCTGCGCGGGCTCGTCGCCGCGGCCCTCATCTACCCACTGGGCGCACTGATGGTCGGCTCGGCCCCCTGGCAGCCCGGGCGGTTACCGATGGTCCTGCTGACGATCCTGCTCGGCGGATGGATCGGCGGCGGCATCGGCATGACGCTGGCGATGATCCTGCCCATCCAACGGATCAACATCACGTTCTCGCTGGTCGTGACCCCGATCATCTGGACCGGATGCATCCACTACCCGTGGCCGCGGCTCTCCTCGATGCCATGGTTCCAGACGGTCACCGCCCTCAACCCGATGACCTACGTCTCCGAGGGCGTGCGCGGGGCCATGTTGCCCGGCGTCGCGCACATACCGGCGTGGGTCTGTCTGCTGGTCCTGACCGGGGTGGCCGCAATGGTCACGGTCACCAGCGTCCGAAGTTTCAGTCGGCGTGCCGTCCAGTGAACGGCACGGTCACCGCGTCTATCGGAGGTGTTCGTCGATGAACGTGCTGGAACCCCCCAGCTCAGCGGCCCCCGCGTCGGATGGCGCGTTCGCCGCCTGGTTGGCCGATCGGGCCGGCCGGCTGCTGCTGCAGGTCCGCGCAACGCACGGTCACCACGACCCGGCAGCGTTGAAGCGCGCGGGTGATCGGGCGTCGCACCAACTGCTGCGCGTTGAACTGGCGCGGCACAGAAGCGCCGACGCCGTGCTCTCGGAAGAGGACGACGGCGCCCGGCAGGCCTGGGCAACGGCTACGGCAGGCCCGCTGCCGGAGCGGCTGGGCGCCGACCGGGTGTGGATCGTCGACCCGTTGGATGGGACCCGTGAGTTCTCCGAGCCGGGCCGGACGGACTGGGCGGTGCATGTCGCACTCTGGCAACGGAACGCGCCGACGGAGCACCGGCTCGTGGCGGGCGCCATCGCCCTGCCGGCCCAGCTCCGTACCCTCGGCACCGAGACACCCCCGACCCGGCCACCGACGGTCAGCGGTCGGACCATCCGGTTGGCGGCGAGTCGGAGTCGCCCGCCGGCTTTCTTGACGGGATTGGCGGACGAGGTCGGTGCCGAGTTGGTGCCGATGGGGTCGGCCGGGGCGAAGATCGCCGCGGTGATCACCGGTGAGGTCGACGCGTACGTGCACGCGGGCGGTCAGTACGAGTGGGACTCGGCGGCACCGGTGGCGGTGGCGACGGCCACGGGTCTGCACGCTTCCCGCATCGATGGTTCCGCGTTGAGCTACAACGAGGCTGATCCCCGGCTGCCGGACCTGGTGGTCTGCCGGCCGGAGCTGGCCGCCCCACTCCTCGCCGCGCTGCGGCAACACCTGACCCCGGTGCCGGCACCGGCCACGGCAGCCGGCTGATCCGCGATGACGACAAACGACACGACGCCCGCGGCGGCGTACCGGGTGTCGCACCTGGACGCGATCGAGGCGGAGAGCATCTTCGTCATGCGCGAGGTGGTGGCCGAACTGGAACGCCCGGTCCTGCTCTTCTCCGGCGGCAAGGATTCGATCGTGATGCTCCGGTTGGCCCAGAAGGCGTTCGCGCCAGCCCGGATCCCGTTCCCGGTGATGCACGTCGACACCGGGCACAACTTCGACGAGGTGTTGGAATACCGGAACCAGCGGGTCGCCGAACTCGGCCTGCAGTTGGTGGTGGCGAGCGTACCCGAGGCGTTGGAGGCAGGTCTGGTCCGCGAATCCGCCGACGGGACGCGGAACCGGATCCAGACCCCGGTCCTGTTGGCGGCGGTGGAGAAGTACCGGTTCGACGCGTTGTTCGGCGGGGCGCGGCGGGACGAGGAGAAGGCGCGGGCCAAGGAGCGGATGTTCAGCTTCCGGGACGACTTCGGTCAGTGGGATCCGAAGAACCAGCGGCCGGAGCTGTGGTCGCTGTACAACGGGCGGCATCACCCGGGCGAGTCGATCCGGGTGTTCCCGTTGTCGAACTGGACCGAGCTGGACGTCTGGCACTACATCGCCCAGGAACGGCTGGCGTTGCCGTCGATCTACTACGCCCACGAACGTACGGTGATCGAACGCGACGGAATGCTCTATGCGGTGAACGAGTTCATCGTGCCCCGAGGCTCGGAGGAGCCGTTCAAGGCGCGGGTGCGGTATCGGACCGTCGGCGACGCCTCCTGCACCGCGGCGGTGCTGTCCGAGGCGGACACGGTGGACCTGGTGATCGAGGAGGTCGCGGCGACCCGGATCACCGAGCGGGGGGCGACCCGGGGTGACGACCGGGTGAGTGAGACCGCGATGGAGGACCGCAAGAGGGAAGGCTACTTCTGATGACTACGACCGGGGTCGCGGTGGTCGAGGGCGCAGCGCCCGAGGGCCGGGCGATGGACCTGTTGCGGTTCACGACGGCGGGCAGCGTCGACGACGGCAAGTCGACGCTGATCGGTCGGTTGCTCTACGACACCAAGTCGTTGTTCACGGACCAGTTGGCAGCCGTGGAGGCGGCCAGCGCGGCCAACGGCGACGAGTACACGAATCTGGCGTTGCTGACCGATGGCCTGCGGGCGGAGCGGGAGCAGGGCATCACGATCGACGTGGCGTACCGCTACTTCGCCACGCCCCGGCGCAAGTTCATCGTCGCCGACACCCCGGGGCACATCCAGTACACCCGGAACATGGTCACCGGCGCCTCCACCGCCGACCTGGCGCTGATCCTGGTCGACGCCCGTAAGGGCCTGGTCGAGCAGTCCCGCCGGCACGCGTTCCTCTGCTCGCTGCTGCGGGTGCCCCACCTCGTCCTGTGCGTCAACAAGATGGACCTGGTCGACTGGTCGCAGGAGGTCTACGAGCGGATCGCCGACGAGTTCACCGCGTTCGCGGCGAAGTTGGAGGTGCCGGACCTCGCCGTCGTCCCGGTCTCGGCGTTGCACGGCGACAACATCGTGACCCGCTCGGAGCACACCCCGTGGTACGAGGGCCCGTCACTGCTGCACCACCTGGAGCGGGTGCACATCGCCAGTGACCGCAACCTGGTCGACGTCCGGTTCCCGGTGCAGTACGTGATCTGTCCGCAGTCGACCACGGTCACCGACTACCGGGGCTACGCCGGCCAGGTCGCTTCGGGTGTGCTGAAGCCGGGAGACGAGGTTCTGGTTCTCCCCTCCGGGTTCACCTCCCGGATCGCGGGGATCGAGACCGCGGACGGACCGGTCGCCGAGGCGTACCCGCCGATGTCGGTCACGGTCCGGTTGACCGACGAGATCGACATCTCCCGGGGCGACCTGATCTGCCGGCCCCACAACGGCCCGGCGGTCGCGCAGGACATCGAGGCGATGATCTGCTGGATGGACGAGGCCACCCCGCTGCGTCCCGGCGCGAAGTACGCCATCAAGCACACCACCCGTACCGCCCGGGCCGTGATCCGCGAGCTGCACTACCGACTCGATGTGAACTCGCTGCATCGTGACGAGGCTGCCACCGAACTCGGACTCAACGAAATCGGCCGGGTCCGCATGCGTACGACCATCCCGCTCCTCGCCGACGAATACCGGCGAAACCGCACCACCGGTGGTTTCATCCTGATCGACGAAACCACCAACCGCACCATCGCTGCCGGAATGATCGTCGACACCAATTGACTTACGGCAAGGACCCTTCCCGCTACCGGAAATCGGAGCGGGAAGGGCCCTTCGTCACGTCTCAGACGGTAAGGGTCCAGGAGTTGATATAGCCGGTGTCACCGGAGAAGACGTCGCGCACCCGGAGCAGCCAGGTGCCGTTCGCCGGCTCGGTGGAGAGATTCGCGGTATAGGTGGCGTTGACGTTGTCGGCACCGTCCAGGAAGCTCTGGTTCTTCAGCCGATAGGCCGTACCGTCCGGCGCCACCAGATCGATGATCAGGTCGCCCCGGAAGGTGTGCACGATATCGACCGCCACGGTGGACGCCGAGGAGGCGTTACGGTTACAGCCGGTGATGACGATGCCGCTGGTCACCGCCGTGTTGGTGTCGGGAATCGCGACATCGGCGCCGTTGGTGCCCGAGCAGCCGCCGCCACCCGAGCCGGTCACGGTCAACGAGTACGTGGCGCTACGCGCACCCGCGGTGCCGGTACCGGTGACCGTGACGCCGTAGGTGCCGGCAGGGGTGCTCGCCGAGGTGGCGATGGTGAGCGTGGACGAGCCGCCCGAGGTCACCGTGGCGGGGCTGAACGAGGCGGTGGCGCCACTCGGCAGCCCGCTCGCCGACAGGCTCACCGACTGCGCCGAGCCGCTGGTGGTCGCGGTACTCACGGTGGGGCTGACCGAGCCGCCCGGCGCGGTCGAACCGGCCGTCGGCGACACCCCGACGGAGAAGTCGTCGGCCGGTGGCGTGCCGCCGCCGCCCACGTAGAGCAACTGGTTCGGGGTCCCGGTGCCGACGTTTGTCACCACGTTCGGGGTGGAGTTGCCGACCAGGTAGTCGCGGACCTGCTGCGGGGTCCAGGACGGGTTCGCCGACAGCGCCAGCGCCGCCGCGCCGGCGACGTGCGGCGAGGCCATCGAGGTGCCGCTGATGGTGTTGGTCGCGGTGTTGCCGTTGTACCAGGCCGAGGTGATGTTGACGCCCGGAGCCAGGATGTCGACACAGGTGCCGAAGTTGGAGAAGCTCGCGGCCGCGTCGTTGTTCTGCGTCGCACCCACGGTGATCGCGGAGGCCACCCGCGCCGGGGAGTAGTTGCAGGCGTTCTGCCGGACGCCGAGGGCGTTGCCGTTGCCGGCCGCGACCGCGTACGTGACGCCGGAGTTGATCGAGTTGTTGATGGCCGTGTCGAGCGAGGAGTTGGCGCTACCACCGAGGCTCATGTTCGCCACAGCCGGCTTGATCGCGTTCGCGGTGACCCAGTCGATGCCACCGATCACACCGGCGTTGGTGCCGCTGCCCGAGCAGTTCAGCACCCGTACGCCGACCAACTGGACGCCCTTGGCCAGGCCGTACGACGAGCCGCCGACGGTGCCGGCGACGTGCGTGCCGTGCCCGTTGCAATCGTCCGCCGAGCCGCCGTCGACAGCGTCGTAGCCGGACGTGGCGCGGCCACCGAAGTCGTTGTGGGCGAAGTTGATGCCGGTGTCGACGATGTACGCGTGCACGTTGGTCGCCGTGTTCGGATAGGTGTACGAGCTGTCGAGCGGCAGGTTGCGCTGGTCAACGCGGTCCAGGCCCCAGGACGGGGGGTTCGGCTGTGTCCCGGAGATGCGGACCGTGTGGTTCTGCTCGACGTACGCGACATCGGGGTGCGCGGCGATCCTGGCCGCCGCCTTGGCGCCGGCCGTGATCTCGAAGCCGCGCAGAGCCGTGGAGTAGGTCCGGGCGACCGCTCCGCCGTGCTGACCCGCCAGCCTGCTGGCCGTGGCGCCGACCTGCGCCCGACCCACCGCGCTCTCCTTGAACACCACGATGTAGCTGTCGGTGACAGCCGTGGCGCCGCCGGCACTACGGATGGTGCCTTCCGGTTCGGCCGCCACGGCCGGCGAGGCGGCGGTGAGTGCCAGCACCGCGACGGCGCCCACCACAAATGATCTTTTCGGGAGACTCATTCTCCCCTCCCTCCGATTCGGCACACTTCGTCCGCTCGCCCACGACGAGGAATCGATGTTGGCCGATTGAGAAGAGATTACTAAATGATGGCGGCAGAAGACAGATCCAGGACCCTCGATACCGCCCATAAGATGGAGGTCAAGGTATGGCAATTCATTCCAGATCACGGGCTTAGTGGTCATTCCGAGACGTGCCATCGATTCTTCGCCTGCCTATGTGACGATGTCGTGGTCGACGGCGCGCTCGGTTACGGCCTCAAGTCCACCGAGGGATTCGAGCACACTCACCTCGGCCGGATCGGGAAGGCTCGGCACACCGGGACAGATCAATGATCGCTGTGGGGCGCGGCGCTCAGGAGAGCGGCCGAGGGGCTGCGCCGGTATCGCGCCCGCCCGCCCTTGCCCGTCCGGAGGGCCGAAAGTCGAGTGCCCGCCGCGCCGGGGGCGGTTGGCTCGGGTTGTCACTCGACCTGAAACGTCGCGGTCGATGCGAGTCGCAGGGTGGCCCCAGGTCGAAGCGGGTGGCGTATGCCGGGTTCAAGCCGCTGTTGGTCCAGCCAGGTACCGTTCGTGGAGTACAGGTCGGTCACCGTCGCGGCCCCGTCCAGCGCCGTCGTGACAGCCGCGTGTCGTCGCGAGACAGCGTCGTGGCCGGACAGCGCGGCCGCCGCCGGTGAGCCGGGGTCCCGACCGAGGATCAGGGTTGCTCCGGTCTCGAGCACTGTCTGCCACGGCGGGTCGAGCAACGCGATCGTCAGGACGGTTTCGAGCACAGTCAGGCAGTGCGGGCACATCCGGCTCCCCGGCGGACACGCCGTTCCGCACGACGGACAGGCGATGTCCACGGCGACCGGGTCGATCGGCTGCGGGGTGACGGGGTTGTCGGCCTCGATGACCGCCGAGACGGCGGTGAGGTTCGCATAGCAGTCCGGGTTCCCGCACACGATGTCGCCGGAGCCGACCGGTGCGCCGCAGGCGCGGCAGATCAGCCGCTCCATGTCGATTCCCCGACGCCGATGCCGCGGGCCCTCAGATGATCGGCGATCTGGTCGAGTTCGCCGGGCCGTGGGATCCCGACCAGCCACAGCCGGCCGTCGAGTACGCCGGTCTGCAAGCCTGCCCGGACGAGCTGAGCGGCCTCGCCGTATCGCTGGTCGCCAAGCGGGCTGAGGGTGATGACGCGTTGGTTCGCCGAGCCACGCAGTGGGGTGTCACCGTTGTTACGCCGCTCGACGTACCTACCCGCGACCACCGCGTCGCAGCTCGCGCGTAGCTCTGGCAGCCGTGCGGCACGCGACCAGCCGTATCCCGTGTAGAGCAGGATGTCGATCGGCCTGGTGTGCCGCCAGGTGGTTATCCCTCGCAGCAGCGCGGTGAGCGCGACCGGCTGCTGGAGCGGTTCGCCGCCGGAGATCGTCACACCGTCGATCGGTTGGGGAAGCGATGCGAGCCAGTCGAGCACCTCCTCGACGGGGACCGACCGGTCGGGGCGGCGAGACCAGGTGTCCCGGGCGAGGCAGCCGGGGCAGGCGAGGGTGCAGCCTTGCAGCCAAATTCCGGCCCTCCTGCCGTATCCCAGGGTGGTGACCGGGTGGTGGAGGCGACTGATCTCGATGGTTGTCATGACAGCTCCACGGTGATGACGTCGGCCTGACGCCGCCAGGCCGTCACGACGAGCGACGTCGTGTCGCCGGACGCCGGCGCGTCGCTCACCGGTGCTGCCAGCCGGTCGAACAGGGCGCGGGCCAGCGGGTTGACGAGCGCGGTCTCCAGGGCCGAGCCGATCCCCCGGCCGCCTCGGGCCAGGTCGCGCGTGCACTCCCTGAGCACGCGCGCATGGACCGGCTGGTCAAGCGTGACCGACACGTGGTGTTCTTCGCTGAGGCGCCGGAGCACGTTGCCGAGTTGGAGTTCGAAGATCTGTTCGGCCGCCGCCGGCCCGATGAAATCGAACACCACGACATTGTCGCCGAGGCGGTTGAGCAGCTCGGGCCGACCGAGGACCCGGGTGAAGTGATCCTCGATCGCTGCCCGCACGGTCGCCTCGA
This sequence comes from Micromonospora sp. CA-246542, assembly GCF_050942905.1. Taxonomy (NCBI): domain Bacteria; kingdom Bacillati; phylum Actinomycetota; class Actinomycetes; order Micromonosporales; family Micromonosporaceae; genus Micromonospora; species Micromonospora sp. CA-246542. The sequence continues at coordinate 4,664,304 of NZ_CP192040.1, forward strand.
CCTGGTCGTAGGGAGTGCCCGGCGTAGCCGTCTGCGTCAACTGGCCCGTGCCGTCGTCGACGTACATGCCGAGGTTGCTGGTGAAAATCAGGATGCATTCGGAGAAGTGGGCAGTACCGCCGCGGCCGTCGGTGAGCCGGCCGTCCTCGAGGATCTGCAGGAACTTGTCGAGGATGCGCGGATGGCTCTTCTCGATCTCGTCGAACAGGATGACCCGAAAGGGTTGCTGACGCACGGCGTTGGTGAGTTCTCCGCCGGCTTCGAAACCGACGTAGCCCGGCGGAGCGCCGATCAGCCGATCGCCGGCGTGCTCGGCGGAGAACTCGCTCATGTCGAACCGCAGGTAGGCCGCCTCGTCGCCGAACACCACATGGGCCACTGCCTTGGCCAACTCGGTCTTGCCCACCCCGGTCGGACCGGCGAAGAACAGAACTCCGCGCGGGCGTGCCGAAGCCCGTGCCGCATGGGCGCCGGACAGGCCGAGAGCGGCGCGTTTGAGGATGTCCAAGGTCTTGGTCACGGCTTGGCGCTGGCCGATGATCCGCTGGGGCAGGGACCGTTCCCCGTCTCGGATCCGGGTGTGCAGGTAGTCGCGGCGCCAGGGATTGTCCAATACCCCGAGCTTGAACGTTCGGGTCGCGTCGGGCCACTGCTCCGGGCTCAGCCCACGATCGCGCGCCAGCCTGGTCACTTCGATCATGCCCTGCAGGGTGAGTCCTTCGGACTGCTCGGCAAACGAGCGAGCCCGCTCGGGCAACGTCGCGTCGGGGATCTGGCCCTGCAACAGCCGGCGGGCGCAGCGTTCCCGATCGCCGTAGTCCGGTCGGGGCAGGCTGATCACGCGGATCCGGTCCTTGCCCGCGGTCAACCAGGCCGGCAGGTCACTCTCGTTCTCCACCAACCAGATCATCGGGTTGTACAGGCTCTGCGTCCGACCGGATTCGGCCGCGACCGGCCGCGCCGAACGGGCCAGCTTCTCCATGCGGCGCAGGAACTGCCGCTCGGCGTCGTCCGGATCGCTCGGATGCCGCAGCAGATGCGCCGCTCGGACGATGGCTGCCGCCCGCACATTGGTGCGGGGCTGGGCGATCGCGGCGAGCTGGACGAACAGCGCGCCCAGGTCGGGCGTCGGGCCGCCGGGACGATACCCGTCGTCGAGGAGGGCGCGGGTGGCAGTCGTCACGTCGCTTCTGCCGACCTGGTGCACGACACCGGCATCGATCAGATCATGATCGAGTACGAACGTGTAGCCGCTCCGGTCCAGCAGCTCACGTATCACGTCGGTGAGGGACAGCAGCCGCACTCCGGTGGGCGTGTCGATGAGGTACGAATCGTGGGCGTTGCCCCACAACACGTACTGCGACTGGGTCGGCAGTGTCGCGTGCAGTTCGCGGGCGAACGCCGGCCAGCCCGCGAGGTCGTCGATCACCGTACGTCTCCCTCCGCCTCGCGGCTTCTGAGCCGGCGCCGGGGCTCGGTGCGCCGCTGCGGAGCCGTGCGGGGCGTGGGTTCGGCGCCCGGGGGACGCAGCTCGGTGTGCGCGCACGGCAGGCCGGCCTCCCGGAGACTGTTCAGCGCCTGTTCCAGGTCGGCGCACCAGCGGTGCTCGGCTGCCGCATCGGCGTGGGGGTTCTCGCCGGGTCCGGTCCGGTAGACCATCGACTGGATCCTGCGCGCCCTTGCGTCGACCTTCATACGCACCAGGTGGTCCGCGTCGTCGGGTCGGCTCACCGCGAGCCTGCCCGTACTGGGTTGCCCGACGCTGAACTCGGTGCCCACGCTGTAGCCCAGCTCGGTCAGCGCGTCCGCCACAGCGTCCTGGACCGCGATCGCCAACGCTCGCTCCTCCATCTCCGACCGCAGTTGTTCAACCTCGTACAACAATTCGTCGTTGAGCTCCGCCCGGCCGGACACCACGTCGACGAGGCCCGCACTGACCCGGTCTAGGGCGCCGGTGTCAAGATCCTGCTGCGCCGCGTACGGTTCCATCGCGTCCAGCAGTTCCGCCGCGACGACGGCATCCGCGCGACGGACCCGCGCCAGTTTGTTGGCCTCCTGCACCCGCAGTTGCACCTGCCGCAGGCGGGGCCGTCGCTCGTCGGGCCGGCGCCAGACATCAGCGGCGGCGGCCTCGGCTCTGGCGCGGCCCTCAGCGGTGGCCATCGCGTCCAGGCCCGCGAGGATGCGCACCACCGCGGCAGAAGGGTCCGAACCACCGCCGGGCAACGGCTCCGGCTGGCCAATCTCGTCCGCCGCAGTCCGCAACGCCGCGGCCGACACCGGTGGCAGCAGGTCCGCGAGACTCCGTGCCGCGGTGGCCGCCCGGGCGGCGGAGACGCGCCTGAACACTCCCTCCAGGACCCGGCCGACGTCGTCGCACCAGGCGTCCCAGACCGAATCGGGCGCCGAGACGGCGGGCTGGGCCAGCGCGGGCTCCGCCGGCAGTCCTTGCTGTGCGAGGGCGGACGCCGCGTACGCCGCGTCGACCCGGGCGGCCGCCCGGCGTTCAAGTCGCAGTTCCCAGGCGTGGACAGCCTGGTCCCGCTGCGACTCCTGGGCGGCGACGGCTTGCCGCCGTGCGGTGGTGTGTGCCCGGATCCGCGCGTTGCGGGCGGCTGCCTCGGCTGGGCTCACCTGGAGTAGCTCGCCGAGTGCCGCCGTGGCGCGGATTCCGACGACGGTCGCGGTGCCGATCACGGCCGCCACCGGGAACACCACCACGCTGCCAGCGCTCATTCCGCTTCGCCCCCGTCTCGCCGCTCAGTGGGTTCGCTGCCGAGCAAGTCACGGCTTCGTTGTCGCCGGAACCGACCGAAACGCCATATCCGGGTGCCGGTCCAGCCGAGATGCACCACCGGCCCGATGAGCGCGACCATGGCGACGGCCAGCAGCGCTGCCGACCAGAGGAACGGGCTGCCGCAGCAGCAGGCCAACGCCAGCACACCGAGCAGCAACGGCGGAGCGCCGCCCCGGACCCGGTTGGCGCCCCTGCGAAGCGCCGCCCAGCCGGTGGGCACGCGACGAACCAGCCACCGCATTCGGTCGAGCGCGGACCAACGCGGATGGTAGAAGGATCCAGCCCGCACCGCGAAGCCCACCTCGGCCAGGGTGGGTACCAGCCATTCCGCGACGGGGATCGACATGTCTGTGATCACGAGACGTGGGTCGGGAGAGAAATGGGGCAGGAACACGGGAGCGGCGACGACCAGCGCCCAGATCATGGAGGCCGCCGCGGCGAGCAACAGGGCCTTCGGCCGCCCGGCCTTGAGCTGCTTCAGTTCCTCGTCGAGAACGCGCTGTCCCCGGGTACGGGCCTCGACGATGCCGGCGCACTCCTGCACGGCGGCGGGGACGACCGTCAACACACACAGCGCGCTGGCCACGTCGGTCACCGGAGGCAGTCCCTCGAACCAGTCCAGGTGCTCGGTGACTTCTCCGCGATCCCGAACCGCGCTGTCCAGCAGCGGTCGCAACCGATCCGGATCGGCGGCGACGCTGAGCAGGACGGCCCGGTGCTCGGTTCGGCGTGCCGCCAGCATCGACGAAGCCTGTGGCGGCAGATCGACCCGGGTGCCGAGCGCGTCGAGGTCCTGTGCCGAGCTCCGCCAGCGTGTGTCCACCTGCACGAGGGCCTGGCCGTCGTCGAAGTCGGCGAGCACCGGCAGGAGCGAGTACCGCCACAGGTCACGGACCGCCGTGGCCGCGCGGCCGTCCGGCTCCCTCACCGCCACAGCCGCTACATCGGCAAGGTGCTCCGACCCCACGCGCAGTCCCAGGTAGGTCGCCGGTTGCCCCCGGTCCAGCCAGCGCAGCAGATGCACCATTCGCACATCGGGGGTGTGATCCGGGTGGGTCAACGCCTGGTCGATCAGCCGGATCCGTTCGTCGACATCGTCGTCGAACTGCTCCAGCCAGGCGCGCAGCACGCGCCACCCCTCGCCGGGGTCTCTTCGCGTGCCGACGCGTCGCAGGAACGTGTCCACCGCGTCGCTCCAGTGGGCCGCCATCGCGCGTGCGACCTGCGAGCGGGTGCGGTAGGGCACCCCTTTCAGGATCAGCGGCGTGGCCCGTCGCGTCGACGCCGGACGGTGCACCTCGGGCGATCCGCCGGACAGCCACCGCCGGACCTGCGCCTCGCCCCACCGGTGGTCTGGGTCGCTGACCAGAAGCCCTTCGCAGAGAAGCCGCAGCCGGTGGTCCGCGACGCTGTCGACGGAAGCGCCCCGGATTGTCACCTCGTGCTGGATGATTCGCTCGTCGAGACCCTCGAACGGGGCTTGGCCGGTGGCGAGTTGTCGGACCACCACACCGACGGCCCACCAGTCGCCCGCCGGGGAGTAGGCGCCGGCGAAACTCTCCGGCGCCGCATAGGCGAACGTCACGCCGCGGCTGGTGAATCGCACCGATGCTGGACCGAGGTACCTGCTCAGTCCGAAGTCGGCCAGCGCCAGCCGGAGGTCCGGGGGAAGGCTCCGAACCATGATGTTCGACGGTTTGAGGTCGCCGTGCACGATGGTCGCCGAGTGCAGTTCGCCGAGTGCCTCGGTCAGCTCGGCGACCACGTGCCGCAGCAGTTCCGGTGGCACCGGGCGGGGATCCTGGTCGATGAAGTCCGCCAGGGTGCCAGCCGGTAGATACTCGCTCAGCTCCCAGCGCCGGCCCTCAGCGACACCGAAGTCGATGGGCGTCACCAACCTCTCGCTGCGCAGCCCGACAAGCCGGTCGACCGCGTCCTCGTCGATGACGATCCCCGGCCGGTAGATCTTCAACACCCGGTCGTCGCCCGCCGCGTCGCGCAGTAGAAAGACGTCGGCCTCCGCGCCCGCCGGCAACGCCGCGATCACCGACCAGCCCGACACCCGGTCGGGCAGCCGCAGCAGACCGGCGGTCACCGGTACGGCCACACCGGACTCGACCGGGTGCTCCCGGCGTGTGGCGGGAACCTGTGGCCGGGGGTCGACGGTCCGATCGGCCTCGCGGCGCGTCGGCGGCACGTCACCCTCGGCAGGCGGTCGCGGGTTCACCTGCCGCCTACCGTCCGCTAGATCGCGTCGTGGCGTGCTGACCCGTCGCGCTGGCCCCAGCTCTACTCATAGTTGATCCCTTGGGGACAGCGGGTGCGAACCCACGGCCACCGACTGATGGCCGGCGGCCAGCGTGGTCTCAAGCTCGCGCAGAAACGAGTCGATCTCCTCCACGATCCGGTCGGTCCTCAGTCGTTTTATGCGCACGTACAACACCCACGCCAACGGCCCGAGGATGGGGACAACAAGAGCCACCGCGACACCGCCCAGGATCCAAACCGGGCCCGCACCCTGACGACTGAGTCCCCACGGAAGCAACAGGGCAGGGAGAGTGACGGTCGGAAGTTGAAGCGAGATGAGAAGGATGAAGAAGATCTCCATCGACTTGATCTGATCGACCCAGCCTCGCCGAGTCTCCTCGCGCAGACCGTTCATCGCCTCCTCGAGGCGCCCGTGCACCCACGCGGTCTGATCGCGCTCCAGGCGGGACAACGGCAAGGATCGGGAGGCCGAACGTTGCCGGTACTGCGCCATCACCCGGAGGGCGCGGCCGCCGGCGGTCTCACCGCGGGCCGGGACAGCCGGCGGCCACTGCCGTGCAGCCTGCTCAAGGATGAGGTAATAGCCACCAACAATCGGCATGGCCATGAACACCAGGACAAATGAGACGAGGAAGCTGAGGCTTTCCCCGGTCGCATCGGGGGCCACCACCACACCAAGAATCAATCCCAGAACGAAGGTCATCGCCATGCCCTGCCCCAGCAGCAGGGCTGCCGGGTTCGCTACCACGAGGGCGCGTTCGAACCTGTTCAAGGATTCCGCCAGATGCAACGCCGCAGCCAAGAAGACAACAGGCAGCAGGGCGACGAAGAAGACCACCAGTGCGTAGGTCTGCAAAATCTCGCCAAGCGGGTCTGACTCTGACTCTTTCGCTTGTGAGTAGTAGTACGGAAGGGCGGCGAGGATCGCTGGTCCGACCGCACCGGCGAGAACCCTCGTCAGCCGTCCGGAGACTCCGGCCGTCTTCGCGGGCTCCTCGGGCGGAATCCAGGTCGGGTGGACGTGCGCCTCCAGCGCCTCGATCAACCGGGTGACGTCGAGGCGGAACGTGCCGTGCCGGATACGCTGCGACTGGCGTGCCGGAAGGTCACGCATGTCCGCCGGAAGGTCATCCGCCACCGGGACAGGGGTCTCGCCCAGCAGGACCGGGACGACAACCGTGCTCGGCAGCCGCAACGCCTCCGCGATCTCCCAGCGGACCCAGTCCTTCGCCGGCCAGGTCGCCCGATGTCGGGTCTCCGCCAGCCAGCCGGGACCGATGATGGCGATCAGCACCTCGGCGTCGCTCAGCCGGGCCCGGAGCTGGTTGGGGTACCGCTCGCCGACGGGGATGGACTCCACATCCAGGAACACCTCGGTGTCCCCGAAGTGCCGCCGGAGCCGGTCGGCGAGCGCCTCGACCAGAGCGGGTTCGCTGCCGTCGCCGCCCTCGCGGAAGTGGCGACGGTAGTTCACGAAGATGCCGCTCATGCTCACCCGATCCGTCGGCTGGAATCGTCGGCCGGTCCAAGGCCGTACGCGTCGGCTCGTGCCGCCGGCGTCAGGACCTCGGTGAGCCGGGCGGTCAATGGTGCGGCCGTGGGGTCCTGGTACCAGCGGGCCAGCAGCCGACGCAGTCGGCGCAGGTCGGTGCGGATGGTCGCCGAGTCGATCAGTTCGATGCCGTCCAGCACGTCCGGAGCGAGTTCCAGGGCCGCATCGAGGTGGCCGGCGCCGACGTGGGCGAGCAGTCGGCGAACGCCATAACGGGCTCGGGCCCGGCTCGCCGCCGGGCTGATCCTGAGCACCTCCCGATCGAGGATGTGCGCAGCCTCCCGGTACGACCCGAGATCGACCAGCCCCCAGCCCTGCACGATCGCCGCCGGGTCCGGCATGTTGCCCGACCCGAACACGGGCATCCCACCGGCCAACTGTCGGTGCGCCCGACCCACCTCCACCAGCGCCGCGTGGAAGTCGTCCGACCTGCCGATGAGGGCGGAGCCCTGAGCCACCCGTTCCAACGCCAGCCGCCGGAGTTGCGGCGGAGCGTCCGCGTCCCTGACCACTGGTGCGACAGCGGTCAACGTGCGCGCCGGATCGTCGTCGTAGAGGGCGATGTCAGCCTGACGGATTGCGAACAACCGGCCAAAATCCCCGTCGCCGGCAGCCTCGGCAAGAGCGACTGCGGTGCGGGTCCATTGCAGACAGGCGGCGTCATCGCCGGCCTCCTGTGCCATCCAACCGGTGAACTCGGCGTACCGGGCGGCCAGGTGAAGAAGCTCCACGCGCTCGGCCAGCATGCTGACCTCGGCGAGCCCTCGCAGAGTCCGCACCTGCGCGGCGAGGGTCGGTAGCAACACCCGAGGGCTGGTCGTCTGCGCCGCCTGACGCATACGGCGCAGCAGTTCTTCGAACGGTGACGCACCGTCAACCGAGCGGTCCGGCAGCGTCGATGGAAGCCACACCGCGGGCAGTGGGGCCGGATTCGGGCCCGCTCCCCGGGACGGCGCCACGGCAGACCGGGCTCGCGGATGCCCCGGCGACTGGGAGCTGATCTCCAGGGCCGCGTCGTTGCGGAGGATCATCACCTGCAGCTGTCCCAGGTGCGGGTTGGGAGTCAGCCCCAGCTCGGCGAGGCGGTGGGCCAGCTGCTGGTATTCCCGGAGGGCGTCCGCCTGCCTGCCGCCGCGATACAGCGCGACCATCAGTTGCCCGACGAGTCGTTCCCGCAGTGGATGTTCGGCGACCAGCCCCGTCAGTTCGGAGGCCATCGCCTGGTGGTGACTCAGTCGCAGGTGGACCTCCACCCGCTCCTCCAGGCCGCAGATCCGGCGCTCGTCAAGCTTGGCCGCCCAAGCCTCGATCCAGGAGGTCCGCACCCCGTCGAGCGCCACCGCTCCCCGCCACAGGCTGAGCGCCTCGTCGTACGCGTCGATCGCCTCCTGGTCCTGGTGGCGCCCGCGGAGCCGACGAGCCTCGTCGAGGAGCCTGTCGAACACCAGCGCGTCGAGGTCGGTCCGGTCGACGTTGATCTGGTAGCCCTCAGGGGCTCCACTGATCCGCTCTCCTTCGACCTCATCGTGGAGTTGACGCCGCAACTGCCAGACGCAGTTCTGCAGTTGTCGTCGCGCCGTCGCGGGAGGGTCGTCCCACACCACCCGGACCAGCCGATCGTGCGTCACCAGCCCGTTCGGCCTGGTCAGCAGCCCCGCCAGAATCCTCCGCTCCCGATGACCACGCAGGACGACAGGGCGGCCGTCCCGGAGAGCCCGCAGCGGACCGAGCACCGAAAACCTCACTGGAGCCTCCACCCATGGGAGGACTCGAATATACGGGGTCATCGCTCCGACCACCTCGGCAATTCGGGCCGCCCAGACCACCGTGCTCGTTGGCAGAAGGCACATCTGCGGTAGCGGCATGGTGCCCTCACTCCCCCCACCGCACGTCGACTCTTCCACCTCGACTGAAGCAGAGTCGGGCGCGGTATGGGAGCGCCGCATACCAGAACGGTGAACACGTCGATGCCGGAGGAATTCGACTCTCGCTTCTGATGGGAGCATGCGGCGGAAGAGGGGCGAACGGATGAGCGACGACGTCGGGACCTGCGTGTTCTGCCAGATCGGTGACGGCACGGCAACGGCCCTGCGGATTTATGAAACCCCGCAGACGGTGGCTTTCGTCCCGCTACTGCCCGCAGCCGCCGGGCACACTCTGGTGATACCGCGAAGGCACGTGACCGACCTGTGGGCCTTGGCCTCGGAGGACGTCCAGCCGCTGATGGACACCGTTCTCGACGTGTCCCATGCCATCCGAGAGGCACTCGCGTCGGATGGTCTCAACCTGATCATTTCGGCCGGCCAGGCTGCCTCACAGACGATTCCCCACCTTCACGTACACCTGGTTCCCCGCTGGCACGGGGATCCGATCCAGACCATCTGGCCGGCGCGGGCACCCACAATCGACACCACCCGGCTCGAGCGGACCGCTGAACGGATCCATGCCGCCATGCCGCCCTGTTCCCGGGCGCACCGGCCCGCAGCAGGGGGACGACATGTCGGCCAGGTCTGACACCCGGACCATGACGGTCAACCGAGCCTCGCCACGCGGTTAGGCCACCGACCGCGTACGGACAATGCGGCGGGTGGCCAGTCCATTCAGTGTCTCCGCGGATTCCAAACGTTTGCCCTGTGCGCTGGCAGGTCACCGACGATCGCCAGCGGAAAGGTATAGGACCGGACCAATGTGCGAATGCCTGGCCGTATGACCAGGCACCAAGGGAGGAACCCGTGAAAATCAACCGCAAAGTCCTGCACGGACTCGTCACTGCGGCCGCCGCCTGCAGCACCACGCTGATCGCCTTCCCCGAATCGGCGTCGGCCGGGGTCGAAACCAACTGCACCGTCCGCTCGGGCGGTCCGGTTGTCCTCTACTACGGGCAACAGCAGCAGGGGGCCTCCATCTGCCTCAACGGCTTGATCAACGACATGAAGAGCCCGGCTCTCTACTTCGGGCCGTCCGGCTCCGGCCACGGCACCCGGGTCTGGAACAACGCCGGCTCGGCATCGAACTACGACACGACGTGGCGGCCGGTGATCTGGTCCGAGCCCGGCATGACTGGCCCGTCGTACGCGCTGGGCGTCTGCTGCGATGCGGGCAGTGCGCCGTACAACCTCGCCGGTCTCACCAACGACAACCGGTCGCTCTCCTGGTCCCCCAACTAGCCAACATCCAGACACGTCAGACCCTCGTGGCACGTGACGCCGCCGGCCCTGCCGCCGCGGCGTCATGTGCCACCGACAACAGCCGGGGGCAGCGAACATGGCATCGCACGGACGAAGAACCGCCCGGTGGGGCGCACTCATGCTGCTGCTCGCAACCGCGGCGGCTTGCTCCCCCGACCCGGACGACACAGGTGACCGTGACGGCGTGGGCGGGATCACCATCACCAGTCCGCCCGCCGTCACCGAGATGCGCGGCGCCGACGGTGTCGCCGGACTGGTCCTGCCCATCGAGGCGTACCGGCTCGACGGCGAGCAGCGCCTCACCCTGGACCGGGCTCGATCCATCCTTATCGACGACTGCATGCGACGCTTCGGGATCGATCGCCGACAGCCCGCCGCAGCCACCGGCCGCGCGGGCCCTGAACCGATGTCGCGCCGGTACGGCGTCACCGACCCGGCCGTCGCCGCCAGGTGGGGCTACCACCTCGCACCGGGTGAAGGCACCGTCGCCCGCACAAAGCCGGGTGCCGCCGTGCCGCCCGCCGAAATGCTCGTCTGGACCGGCAGCGAGGACGGCCGCCCGGCGCCAGCCGGGCAGCCCACCCGCACCTACCAGGGGCACGAGGTGCCCGCGGGCGGCTGCGCGGGCGAGGCGGGCCGCAAACTGCAGCTCACGAGCCCCGAGGACATCGCCGAGCACCTCGCCACCTCGATCGACTTCAACGCTTTCGACCAGGCGCGGACGGACCACCGGGTGCGCCAGGTGTTCGGCAGATGGTCCGCGTGCATGCACGAACAGGGCTACAACTACCTCGACCCGTTGACTGCTGCGGCAGCTGCAGATCTGCGCCCGGCCACGCCCTCAACCGCCGAGAAGCGGACCGCGACCGCGGACGTCGCGTGCAAGACCCGTAACAACGTCGTGGGCGTCTGGTTCTCGGTCGAGTCCGCGTACCAGACCGCGATGATCCAGGCGCACGCCCAGGATCTACGCGCCGCCCAGCAGAGGATCGAGGTCGTGGTCCGGAACGCGCAAGCCGTGCTCGACCGCGTCGGCGGGTGATCGGGCGCGGAATACCAGAAACCGGTCTGATCTCCGCAGCACCCGGACGGCGGCCGGCCCGTCCCCTGGCCCCGCTCGGGAGACGTCAACGACGGCGTCAGTGACTCGAAAGTGCCGGTAGTACCGGGGTACCACGGGCAACCGCGAAGTGTCGACCGCGGTACCACGATCATGGCGCTGCGCGGACCTAGCGTTGCGCGCATGATTCAGATACGCGAGGTAACCAAGCGGTACGGCGCGAAGACAGTCGTCGACCGCCTGTCGTTCACCGCGAAGCCCGGACAGGTCACCGGCTTTCTCGGTCCCAACGGCGCCGGCAAGTCGACGACCATGCGGATGATCGTCGGCCTCGACGTGCCGACCTCCGGTGACGTGCTGGTCAACGGCAAGCCCTACACATCGTCGAAGGCACCGCTACACGAGATCGGCGTTCTGCTCGAGGCCAAGGCGGTACACCCCGGCCGCACGGCGGTCAGCCACCTTCTCGCCATGGCCCGCACCAACGGCATCCCGCGCTCCCGCGTCGACGAGGTGCTCGACCTTGCCGGCCTCTCGGCCGTCGCCCACAAGCGGGTCGGCGCATTCTCCCTCGGCATGGGCCAGCGGCTCGGCATCGCCGCCGCCCTGCTCGGCGACCCGGCCGTGGTGATGCTCGACGAGCCGGTCAACGGCCTGGACCCCGAAGGTGTCCTCTGGGTGCGCAACCTGCTCACCGGCCTGGCCGCCGAAGGCCGCACCGTGATGCTGTCCTCGCACCTGATGAGCGAGGTCTCGCTGATCGCGGACCACCTGGTCATCATCGGCCGGGGCAAACTGCTGGCCGACACCACCGTGGCCGATCTCGTGACCGCCGAAGGCGTCCGGGTCGTCACTCCCGCCCCGGACGCGTTGCGCACGACGATTGCCGGCCCGGGCATCACGGTGACCTCGACAGGTGCCGAGGAACTGCTCGTCGCCGGGGCCTCCGCCCGCGTAATCGGGCTGGCCGCGGCATCCCGCGGCATCCCGCTGTTCGAACTCACCCCACAGAACGCCTCACTGGAGGAAGCGTTCATGAACCTGACCCGCGACGCTGTCGAATACGAGGCCGCCCGATGAAGATCACCCCGGGCGGCGTCGTCGCCGCCGAATGGACCAAGTTCTCCTCCCTGCGCTCCACCTGGATCACGACCGGCATCTCCGTCTTCCTCCTGATCGCCTTCGGCATGATCGCCTCGGCCTCGTTCTCGGGCGACAACATGAGCTCGGTGGGCCTGGTCCTGTCCGGCAGCGTCCTGGCCGCCCTGGCCGTCGGTGTGCTCGGCGCGCTGCTGGGCGCGAGCGAATACACCACCGGCATGATCCGGGCGACCCTCGCCGCGGTGCCGCGCCGGTTGCCGGTGCTGTGGTCGAAGAGCCTCGTGGCCGGCTCGGCCGCCTTCGTCACGATGACCGCCGGCGCCTTCGCCGCTTTCGCGGCGGGAACGGCCGTGCTCAACGACAATGTCGACGCCTTGGGCCTCGATGACGACGGTGTGCTGCGGGCCCTGGTCGGCGCCGGCCTCTATCTCGGCCTGGTCGCGGTGCTCGGCGTCGCCCTCGGCATGCTCGTCCGCTCCAGCGCCGGCGCCATCGCGATCCTGGCGGGCCTGCTGCTGATCGTGCCCGGTCTGGTGGCGCTGCTGCCGAACTCGATCTCCGAGGCCATCGCTCCCTACCTGCCGAGTAGCGCCGGCGACGCCATGATGGCGCTGAACCAGGCGGACGGCACCCTGGCCCCCTGGGCCGGCCTCGCGGTCTTCGCCGGGTACGTGGCCGTGACGCTCGCCGCGGCGGCGTACCGGTTGAAGACGACCGACGCGTGAGCGCGTAGAGGGGAGAATCCGGGGATGAGTACCCAGGGATGGCTGGTGGACCGGCAGGCCCGGCTACGAGCCTTCGACCGGCACCGCCCGTGGGTCACGGACACCCTGGTGGCCGTACCGATCGTGCTCTTCAGCATCCCCAACATCATCGAAGATCCACTGCCGGCGACGATCGCGACCCTGGTCCTGTTACCGCCGCTGTACTGGCGGCGGCGGTACCCGTTCCCGGCGTTCCTGGTCACCGCGGCCACCGAGTTGGTGCAGGGACTGCTGGACGTCCGTGTGGGCGCCGGCGTGATCCTGCTCGTGATGTTGTTCGCAGTGGCCTCGCGCGCTTCGTGGTGGGCGCTGACCTGGGCCACCGGGATCACCCTCGCGCTGCTGATCGCCGAGATCTACCTGATCGAACCGGTGACGGAGAACCGCACCACCACGCTGCTTCTGGTGATCGGCACATCGGGGGCCGCATTCGCGTTCGGCGTCGCCGTGCGCACCCGCCGGGCATACCTCATCGCCCTCGAGGACCGCGCCGCCCGCCTGGAGGTCGAGCGGGACCAACGGGCCCGCCTCGCCGTCGCCGACGAGCGGGCCCGGGTGGCCCGCGAGATGCACGACATCGTCGGCCATCACGTCTCGGTGATCGTCGGCCTGGCCGACGGTGGCGCCGCGCTCGCGACCGCACGGGCCGAGCAGACCGCCGAACCACTGCGGTTGATCGGTGACACCGGCCGGCAGGCGCTGTCCGAGTTGCGGCGGGTACTGGGCGTGCTGCGCGAGGGAGACGCCGATCCACAGCTGAGCCCGCAGCCCGGCATCGACGATCTCGACCGGCTGCTGCCGAGCGTGCGGGCGGCCGGGCTGCCGGTCACCTACTCCACCTCGGGCGAGCTGCACACCCTCAACCGGGGTGTGCAGCTCGCGGTCTACCGCATAGTTCAGGAAGCTCTCACCAACACCCTCAAACACGCGGGGCCCGGCGCGTCCGCGACCGTCACACTCGCTGCCAGCGATCAAGAGATCCGGGTACGCGTCCGCGACAACGGCCGGGGCACTCCGGCCCTCCCAAGCCACGGCCTGCTCGGCCTACGCGAACGCGCCGCCATGTACGGCGGAGTGGTGACCGCCGGCCCCACGGAGAACGGCTGGCTCGTCGATGTCGTCCTCAAGGAGCCCTCGTGACCACCGTCCTGATCGCCGACGACCAACAGTTGCAGCGGATGGGCTTCAAGATGCTCCTCGACGGCACACCCGGCATCACCGTGGTGGGCGAGGCCGCCACCGGCGCCGAGGCAGTGCGAAAGGTCGATCAGACCCGGCCCGACGTGGTGCTGATGGACGTACGCATGCCCGGCATGGACGGCATCGAAGCCACCCGCCGCCTCACCGCGGCCGGCACCCGCACCCGGGTGCTGATCCTGACCACGTTCGACCTGGACGAATACGTCTACGCCGGCCTGCGAGCCGGAGCGAGCGGGTTCCTGCTCAAGGACGCCCGCCCCGAGGAACTGATCGCCGGGATCCGTGCCGTCGCCAGCGGAGACTCGGTGGTAGCACCCAGCCTGACCCGAAAGCTGATGGACGCCTACCTCCAGGATCCAGCGCCGACCGCAGCCCCAGACCCCCGCCTGACCACCCTGAGCGAACGCGAACGGGAGGTCCTCGAAGCGATCGGCCAGGGCGCCACCAACACCGAGATCGCCGAACGCTTCACCCTCACCGAATCCACCGTCAAGAAGCACGTCGGACGCGTCCTGGCCAAGATCGAAGCGCGAGATCGAATCCAGGCGGTCATCTTCGCGTACGACAACGGCCTGGTTCAACCACGAGCCTGAACACCTGTCGTCACGTCCCCGGGTCGGATCTCCATCGCGTGCGTCCGCCGCCGATGGGATGCCCTCTCGGATGTGGACCCACCGCACGGGTCACGCTGGGCTCGCCCGACCGACGGTCCGACCGACGTCGGTCATCCTGCCTTCAGGGCACTGAGCACGGCCGCAACCTCGGGGCGTGACGCCGCCGGTCGCCGGGCCCCGGCGGTGATGCGCCGGGTCAGCGGCGGGTTCAGGGGTCGGGTCACCACCCGGTACCGCGGGTCCACCGCCAGTTTCGGCAGCAGGGTGATCGAGCGGCCGTTCTCCACATGCTGGAGCGCCAGCATGTAGTTGTTGAAGCGACAGACCACCACGGGCTCGAAGCCGGCCTCCCGGCACAGTCGGGTGGACAGCTCGGACATGTACGAGCCGGTGACGTCGAACGTCCAGCGCTGCTGCGCACACGCCTCCAGGGTGACCGACTCGCCGCTGGCCAGCGGATGCTCCGGGGGCAGCACGAGCACGATCGGATCGGTGGCGAGCGGCACCAGGTGGATCTCCGGGGAGAGCTCGGCACCGGCGAAGTCGGCCGTCGTGATGATCAGGTCGACGTCGCCGCGACGCAGCGCCGGCATGCTCTCGTGCGGCTCCAACTCCAGCAACACCACGCTTACGTCCGCGTGTCGGGCCGCGAGACGGGCAAGCGCTGGTTCGGCGAGGGCTTGCACGGCACTCTGGAACGCGGCCACGGTGACGGTGCCGGCGGGTTCGTCGGCGAGGCGGCGCAGCTCCGCCTCGGCCGCATCCATGGCCGCGAGGATTTCCCGAGCCCGGCCGGCGAGCAACATTCCGGCGGCGGTGAGCCGCACCCGGCGCCCGGTGCGTTCCAGCAGCGCGGTCCGGGTTTCCCGTTCCAGCGTGATCAGCTGCTGCGACACCGCCGACGGGCTCAGGTTGCCGCGCTGGGCGACGGCCCGGACGGTGCCGTAGGTTGCCAGGTCGGCGAGCAGGCGCAGCCGCCACGGATTCAGCGTCATGACCCCGGACTGTACGGCTCTGCTTAACAGCGACAGCGGAAATGTGCGATGGACGTGTCTGTCCGGGCTGCCTAGCGTCGGTCCATGGTTGATTCGTTCTGGTCCGATGCCGATCGTCACCTGGTCCGCTACATCGGTGCGGGCAGCTTCGTACGTGAGATCATCGAGCGGGCCGAGGGCAGTTTCGTCTTCACCGCCGACGGCCGCCGCCTGCTCGACTTCACGTCGGGACAGATGAGCGCGATCCTCGGCCACTCCCACCCGGCCGTCGTGGCCACGATCCACCGGCAGGCAGCCACTCTCGACCACCTGTTCAGTGGCATGCTGAGCCGGCCCGTGGTCGAGCTGGCACGCCGCCTCGCCGGCTCGCTGCCCGCGCCGCTGGACAAGGTGCTGCTGCTCACCACCGGCGCGGAATCCAACGAGGCGGCGATCCGGATGGCCAAGCTGGTCACCGGCCGGCACGAGATCATCTCATTCGCCCGGTCCTGGCACGGGATGACGCAGGCGGCGGCGAGTGCCACCTACAGCTCGGGGCGCAAGGGGTACGGGCCGGCGGCGCCCGGCAACTTCGCGATCCCCACGCCGAACGCGTACCGGCCCGACTTCACCCTTGCCAGCGGCGAGCTGGACTGGCGGCGTCAACTGGAGTTCGCGTTCGAGCTGTTCGACGCCCAGTCGGTGGGCAGCCTGGCGGCGTGCGTCGTCGAGCCGATCCTCAGCTCCGGCGGGGTGATCGACCTGCCGCCGGGATACCTCGCGGCCCTGCGCGACAAGGTGCACGAGCGGGGCGGGCTGTTGATCCTCGACGAAGCGCAGACCGGTCTGTGCCGCACCGGTGAGTGGTACGCGTTCCAGCGTGACGGCGTGGTGCCGGACATCCTGACCCTGTCCAAGACGCTCGGCGCCGGCCTGCCGCTGGCCGCCGTGGTGACCAGCCCGGAGATCGAGCAGACGGCGCACGAGCGCGGCTTCCTCTTCTTCACCACACACGTCTCGGACCCGCTGGTGGCCGCGGTCGGCAACACGGTCCTGGACGTACTGGAGGCCGACCGGCTCGACGAACAGGCGGCGCAGCTGGGCTCGTACCTGCGAAAGGGTCTTCAGGAAATCAGCCAACGGCACCCGGTGGTCGGCGACGTGCGTGGGCGCGGGCTGCTGGTCGGGCTCGAGCTGGTCAGCGACCGGGAGTCGAAACGACCGGCCGACGCGCTGGGCGCCGCGGTGACAGGGCGTTGCCTGGAGCTGGGCCTGCACATGAACGTGGTCCAGTTGCCCGGCATGGGCGGCGTCTTCCGCATCGCGCCAGCGCTCACCTCGACCCACGCCGAGCTGGACCTGGGCCTGGAAATCCTCGACCGTGCGCTCGCCGACACGGCGCCGCGATTCGTGCCCTGAACTGGGCGGACGATTCAGGCCAGGGGTAGCCATTCGAGCGATGTCGTCATCTCGGCGAGGATCTCCGGCACCGGAGCCACGCCGATTCCGAAGCCGTTGGGCACGGTGAGGTGTCCGTCGTCCAGGACGAACGGCTCGGTCAGATCCGTTCGGTAGTAACGGCCGGAGGCGGAGGTGTCCCCCGGCAAGGTGAAGTTCGGCAATGCCGCGAGCGCCACGTTGGCCGCTCGACCGATGCCGGTCTCGAGCATGCCGCCGCACCACACCGGTACACCATGGGCCGCGCAGACATCGTGGATGCGCCTGGCCTCGAGATAGCCACCGACCCGACCCGGCTTGACGTTGACGATCTGGCACGCGCCGAGGCGGATCGCATCCGCAGCGGCACGCGCCGAGATGATCGACTCATCGAGGCAGATGGGAGTGCGCACCTGCCGCGCCAGCGCCGCATGACCCAGGACGTCCTCCTCGTCGAGCGGCTGCTCGATCAGCAGCAGCCCGAACGGGTCAAGCGCGGCCAACAGCGCGACATCCCCGAGCGTGTACGCGGTGTTCGCGTCGACCTGCAGGAGTACGTCGTCGCCGAAGCGTTCCCGCACCGCGCGGACGGGCTCGACGTCCCAGCCGGGCTGAATCTTCAGCTTGATCCGAAGATAACCCTCATCGAGGTAACCCTCCACATCGGAGAGCAGTCTGTCGACCGAGTCCATGATGCCGACCGAAACGCCGGCCGGCACCCTGTCCCGCACCGCACCGAGCTCACGCGCCAGGCTCCGGCGACCGGCCCGCAATTCCGCGTCGAGCACCGCTGTCTCCAACGCCGCCTTCGCCATCCGGTGTCCCTTGAACCGATGCAGCGTCGGGCCGACAGCGGTCGCGTCGGCAGGTGGCCGGGCACCAAGGGCGGGGATCAGATACCGACGCAGGACGTCCGCGGCGGCCTCGACGTACTCACTGGAGTAGAGCGGGTCGGCCATCGCCACGCACTCGCCCCAGCCTTCCGCCTCGTCCGTGACCGCGCGAACCAGCAGGATGTCCCGGTCGTGTTCGACCCCGAACGAGGTCCGGAACGGTGCCACCAAAGGCATGCGGACACGGCGTAACTCGATGCCGGTGAGTTTCATCCATCTCTCCTCGTCGCACTGTCACGCCTCAGCAGGTACCACCCTGCCCGGTCGAATCCGAGGACCGTCGCGCCTTCGGCCAGCAATGAGCCCAGCACCTCCCGCAGTGCCCGGCGCCACTGGCGGGCGGCTGCCGGGTCAACCACGCGTAGCTTCTCGATGTCCGCAGGGGTGGCCACGAGCAGGTCGTCGCCAGCGGTGCTGCCGATCACCGGCGCACCGTCGGCATCCCGGTCGAGCGCCACCGCCGCACCCGCCCGCCGCCGTGCGGCGGCGTCCCATCGGCGTACGCTGCCAGTCGACGCCCGCCGTACCTCAGGGTCCGCGAGATTCCAATGCAGGAGCAGGCGATCGGTGTCGTCGTCGCCGTTGATCCGGTCGTGCATGCTGCCGTAGAAGTTCGTCAGGTAACGCGTCGGCGTCGCCGCCAGCTTCACCAGATTGAAGTACGCGTTCCGGCCGACGAGCGGATCGAACGTCCACGCGATCGTGGTCGCGCCCTGCCGCAGCGCCCAGGCCCGCTGGTGCAGCTTCAGGGCGTGTCCCACCCCGCGGCCCATCACGGTGGCCGAGACTCCGGCGATGTGACTGTGCAGTTCGCGGCGCTCAGGGGCGGCGAAGAAGCCCACGCACGCCCCGACGAGCGCACCGCCGTCGAACGCCCCGGCCACATAGTTGCCCGCCAGGCTGAACGCACGCAACAGCTCGGGCGTCATCGGTGGATTGTCCGGAGCCCGTTGCCAGATGCTGATCAGCAACCGGTGCACGGCCCGCAGGTCGTCGAGCTCGGTCAGTGCCGCGACGCGGACCCGGGCCGCCGCCGCGGAGGCCGAAGCGTCATCCTCGGGGGTGCTGGTCACCACAAAGGCCTCACTCACGGCTGCTCCAGTAAGGCCCTGGTGAGCGCGGCCACCAATGCCGCCCGGTCCGCGATCTCCGCGACCACGACATGCTCGGAGTCGGCGTGCGCCCCGCCGCCGACCGCCCCGAGCCCGTCCAGGGTGGGTGTGCCCACGCCAGCGGTGAGGTTTCCGTCCGACGCGCCTCCGACGGCAGCCCGCCCGGGGACCGGCAGACCGATGTCTCGCGCCACTTCTGCGGCCCGTTCGTACAGCGCCTCGGACGCCGAAGGCGGCAGCGGCGGCCGGTTCGGCCCGCCCTCGACGCTCAGCCGGGTGCCCGGAACGGCCGGCCGCAGCTCCCGCAGGGCGAGATCGACCCGTCGCTGCTCGTCGATGTCACGCACGCGCACGTCCACGACGAAGGTGCCGTTCGCCGGAACGGTGTTGCCCGTGCTGCCGGCGGACATCGCGGTCGGCACCACGCTCGTACCTCGGCTCGGATCGGCCAGGGCGAGAACGGCCAGGACCTGGTGGGCGACCTCGACCCCGGCGTTGATCCCACGCTCGGGTTCCAGGCCGGCGTGCGCGGCGAGTCCCTCGACGTGCACGACGTAGCGGGACATGCCCTTGCGGGCCGTCTTGAGAGCGCCCCGCGCGGCGGAAGCCTCCAACACCAGAGCTGCCGCGGCTCCCGCCGCCTCCTGTTCGATGAGTGATCGGGAACTGGGCGATCCCAGCTCCTCGTCGCCGGTCACGAGGAGCGTCACGCCGTTCCGGTCGTTCAGCTCGGCAACCGCGTGCAGTGCCTGGACGATGCCGACCTTCATGTCGAAGCACCCCGGTCCGCGCAGGATCCCGTCCGACACCTCGTACGGCCGGTCGCGGAGGGAACCGATCGGCCAGACGGTGTCGTGGTGACCCAGCAGCAGTACCGTCGGCGGCCCGGAACCGAAGCGCCACCGCAGGTGGGTATGCCCGTCGAGAACGATCTTCTCTGGTGGCACGCCGAGCCGCCGCTGCCCGACGGCCGCCAGGACGTCGGCGCTTCGGGCCACGGCGGCGAGGTCGGCCGATGGCGACTCGCACCCGACCAACTCGGCGATGTCCTCCAGCATGTCCGGCAGACGACGGGCGAGGCGTTCCCGCAGGCTCATCTCACGTCACCTTCGGCGTGGCGCGAACGCCGAGGTGCAGGTACTGCTCCCCCGTGGGCAGCCGGTAGAACGTCACCGGCATCCACGAGTCCCGGTCCGGCAGACGGATCGCGAACAGATCCGTGCCGACCGCGACCAGAGCCAGTTCCTTGACGGGATCGGGCGTCAGCTCGGCGAGCGGGCCGGTCACGGTCATCCGCAGCACCGGGCCGTCCGCGCCGTCGAGAATCTCCAACCGGGTGCTCGCTCGCTCGTACGTGCCCAGGTGCGGTGTCACGTCCACCGACACCGGATCGGCGGGCGGCGTGAACGGCGGTGGCATCGTCACGCCGGCGAGGTCGGCGAAGATCTCCCGGTACAGATCGCGGTAGAGGTCCCCGGCGCTGCCACCATTGGTCAGCAGCGCCACCGCCATGTTCTGCTCCGGCAGCAACCGCAGAAAGGCCGCCTGCCCGATGGTGTTGCCGTCGTGGCCGATGAGCCGCCGCCCGTCCCAGCCGAAGCGGATCCAGCCCAGACCCCACGAGTCGCCGAGGGTGTACCGGTCGGGCAGGTCCACCTCGTGTGCCGCCATCGCCGCGGTGCTGCGCTCGCTGAGCACGCGGGTGCCGTCCTCCGCCACACCCCCGGTGAGGTGCATCCGGGCGAAGCGCAGCAGATCCGCGACACTGGCGTTGATGAGGCCGGCCGGCCCGAGCGCACGCGGGAGCATCCACTGCGGGACCCGTTCCGGGCCCTCGGCGCTGTCGGTATGCCCGCACGCGGTCCGTTCCAGCAGAGCCTCCTCGGGCAGCGTGCTGGTACGCGCCAACCCGAGCGGCTCGGTCAGCCGGGCCCGGACCGCGGCGTCCCAGGTCATCCCGGTCAGCTTCTCGATGACGAGCCCGGCCAGCGCGAAGCCCGAGTTGCAGTACGACCAGGTGGCGCCGAGCGGATGGTTCTGCGCCTCGTCGCGCAGCGTCGCCGCGTACTTCTCCAGACAATCGTCACCGCGGCCGGTGTCGGTGAAGACGTCGCCGTCGATGCCGCTGGTGTGGACGAGCAGGTGCCGCATCGTCACCCGCGCGGCCACCGTCGGGTCCGACAGGGCGAGTTCCGGCAGCACCCGGACCACCGGATCGTCGAGATCGAGTAGCCCCTCATCCACCAACTGCATCGCCAGGGTCGCGGTCCACACCTTGCTGATGGAGCCGATCTGGAACACCGAATCGGTGGTCGTCTCGACCCCGGTGTTCACATTGAGAACGCCGTACGCGGCCTCGACGAGTTCGTCCGGTCCGTCCGGGCGCAGTCGCAGGATGCCGAGCGTGGCGCCGGGAACACGGTGCTGTTCGGCAAGCGCGGCCAGGCGACGCTGCCAGAGTTCAACGTTGATGTCCGTCGACCTTCCTTCCGGGTGGCTCCTGGCGTGGGGGACTCTGGTACGAAGCTTGCCGGTCACCGCGATCGCTGTCTTGGTGCAGCGGCACGAGACGGGCACGCCGCTCTCGTCCGGACGACCAAGATCGGCTGTCAGAGTCCGAACACGCGCAGCTGGAGCATCACGCCGAAGCGCGCGTGCGGATCGGTCAGATCCAGGCCGCCCAGCTCGGCGAGGCGCCGCAACCGGTACCGGAACGTGTTGGGATGCACGTGCAACGCCGCAGCCGCCGCGACCACGTCACCGAACGCGTCCAGCCAGGCCGACAGCGTTTCGACGAGGCTTGACTGGTGTTCCGCGTCGTACGCGATCAGCCGCGCCACCACGCCGCTGGGTGCGTCCCCGCGAGCCGCGATGGCATCGGCCATGTCGAGCAGCAACGCCTCGGTGTACACGTCGGCGAGGTGAGCGACCCGGCGCGAACCGCCCCGCCCGGCGCACAGCACGCGAAGCGCCCGGTCGGCGCTGGTGCGGGCGGCGGGCAGGTCGGTGGGTGTGTTCGCCACCGGGCTCACACCGGCCATCGCCGGCAGTCGGGTGCCGATCCGATCGAGGAACCCGGCGGTCACCCGGGCCGCCTGCTTCTCCGGCGCGTCGCGGCCGACCGGCAACAGCCCGTACGTCACATCGCCGAGCAGGGCGACCGCGCTGGCCGGATGCACCGTGCCCAGATGCATCGCCAGCGCGTCTCCGAGGCGCTGGCGTTGCGCGGCGACCCCGGATCGGTCGTCGACGCCCGGGGTGATCCGCTCGGTCGGCGCGAGCGCGAGCACCACCAGCGGCTGTTCGGTGAGCCCCAGCCGGGCCAGCGCCTCCCGAGCGCCCGAGCCTCCCTCCAGCGCTGTGCTGACCAGGTCGGTCCGCAACCGCCGTGCGACGTCCGCGCCGGCCCGTAACCGCAGCAGGTGCAGGGCGACCAGTTTCGCCGCGTCGCTGAAGGCACGGGACCGGTCCGGGCTCAGAGGCTTGCGTACGGCTGCCCAGATGGAGCCGAGGAACTCGTCGCCGGCGCGGACCGCCACGGCGACGCGCGGCACCAGGAAGGTGGCCATGCTGGGCAGCGGTGCCACGAACACCGGCTGCTCGCTGTGGTGCACGTCGTGGATGACGCCGGATTCGGCCAACAGTCGGGCGTACCGTTCCGGCACCTGCCGACCGAGGATCGTCTCCACCCGGGACTCGTCGGCCTCCTCCTGACGCCCGGAGAACGCCAGCACCCGTGAGTCCGGGTCCTCGATGGTGACCGGCGCGTCGACCAGGGCCGCGACCGCGTTGGCCACCGCGAACAGATCCCCACTGGGCATCCCGCCGAGAGTCTCCGGTCCGGCGTCGCCGACGTCGCCCTGACCGAGCATGGAGCGCAGCAGGGCGGCGAGCTGCGCCCAGGATGCGCCGCGGGTCAGGGCGAGCAGCGCCACCCCGGACTCCTGGGAGGCACTTCGCAGAGTGTCGGAGTCGGCGAGGGGACCCCGGACCACGAGACCGGCGGCGCCGTGCGTGCCGAGCGCACGCAGCAGATCGGCGATCTCGTGGACTTCCCGCAGGCCGACGCCGAGCACCAGGGCGTGCGGCGGCAGAACGAGCTCGTCCAACGGGTCGTGGATCGAGACACCGCCGATCGGCGCGCCGGTGTGCGAGTCGCCGTGGACCAGATCGAGCAACGTGGCGCCGAGGTCGTCGAGGATCCGGCCCAGACTCGCACGAGGCTGCATCGAGTGACTGCCGTCCTGTCTCGGCCGGGGCCTACGCCCCGGCGTGCGGAATCGCGGCGAGCAGGTCGCGGGTGTAGGGGTCCCGCGGATCCATCAGCACGTCGTCCACCGGGCCGTACTCCACGATCCGGCCCTGGTGCATGACCGCCACGAGGTCGCTGACGTAGCGCACCACCGCGAGGTTGTGCGAGATGAACAGCATTGTCAACCGCATCCGCCGCTGCAGATCCCGGACCATGTTTAGCACGGCACCCTGAATGGAGACGTCCAGCGCGGAGGTGATCTCGTCGGCAACCAGGACCTCGGGTTGCCCGGCGAGCGCCCGCGCGAGCGCGACCCGCTGCCGTTGACCGCCGGACAGTTGATCCGGGCTGGCGGTGGACAGTTCGGGCGGCAGATCGACGAGGCCGAGCAGCCGCGCGACCTCGGCGCGGCGCTGCGCCGTGGTGCTGCCGCGGGGCACGGCCTCGGCGATCGACGCGCCGATCCCCATCCGGGGATCGAGTGCGGAGTACGGGTCCTGGAAGACCATCTGCAGCGGACGTCGTCCGCCCGCCCGAACCGCGTCCAGCGGTTGTCCGCCGAGCAGGATCCGGCCGCCGGTGACGGGCGTCAGCCCGGCTGCGGCGCGGGCCAGTGTCGACTTGCCCGACCCGGACTCGCCAACCAGGCCGACGACCGCCCCGGCCGGCACCGTCAGGTTCACCCTGTCGACCGCCACGGTCCCGCGCCGGCGGGCACCGAACCGCACGGTGACGTCCTCGAAGACAAGCTCGGGCATGTCGGCCTCACCCGATCCGGGGTGTGGCGCGGGCTCCGAAGTGAACGTAGCGCTCCCCGCTCTCGATCTGGTAGAACGTGGCGGCCATCCAGTTGCCGGTCGTCGGGTCCTGGCAGACGAACAGGTCCGGAGCGACCGCGACCATGCGGTAGTCGACGTTCTGGTCCTTGAGCACCTCCGCGAGCGGCCCGGTCACGGACACCCGCAGGATCGGGCCGTCCTCGCCGGTGAGCACCTCCTGCCGGATACTGGCCCGCTCGTAGAGCCCCTCGTACGGGGCCACGTCGATCGCCACCGGTTCGTCCGGTGGTCCGAGTGGGTGCGGCACGGCCACATCGGCGATCTCGGCGAAGATCTCCCGGTACAACTCCTCGTACAGCTTTGCGGCGTTACCGCCGTTGGTGAGCAGTGCCACGGCGATGTTCCGCTCGGGCAGCAGGCGCAGGAACGCGGCCTGGCCGATGGTGTTGCCGTCATGACCGATGAGCCGGTGGCCGTCCCAGCCCATCCGCTCCCAGCCGAGCCCCCAGGAATCACCGACAGTGTGCTTGTCGGGCAGTTCCACCTGGTGGGCGGCCATCGCGGTGATCGCGGCGGCGCTGAGCACCGCTGCGCCGTCGGCGGATCTGCCACCGTCCAGGTGCATGCGGGCGAAGCGGAGCACGTCGGCGACGGTGGCGGTGACGCCGCCGGCCGGGCCGGCGGATCGGGGGATGCCCCACTGCGGCGCCGGTTCCGGCTCGCCGTCGGCGCCGGGTAGATGGCCGACCGCCGTACGGAACAGCAGCGCCTCCTCCGGCAACGTGACGGTGTGGGTCAGCCCGAGCGGTTGGAACAGCAACTCCCGCAGTGCCGCGTCCCAGGTGTCGCCGGTCAGCTTCTCGATCACCCTGCCGGCCAGCGAGTACCCCGAGTTCGAGTACGACCAGGTAGCGCCGAGCGGGTGGGTCAGGGCGGCGTCGCCCAGCAGTGCGACGTACTTCTTGAGGCAGTCGTCGCCGCGGCCGGTGTCGGTGAAGATGTCACCGTCGATGCCGCTGGTGTGCGTCAGCAGATGGCGCATGGTCAGCTTCCTGGTCACGTCGGCGTCGCGGAGCAGCAGCTCCGGGAGCACGTCGACCAGCGGCGCCTCGAGATCCAGCAGCCCGTCGTCGACCAGCCGCATGACCACGGTCGCGGTCCACACCTTGGTGATCGACCCGATCTGGAACAGCGAGTCGGTGGTGGCCGCCACGCCGGTCGCCCGGTTCAGGACTCCGTAGGCGGCTTCGGTGACGGTGTCACCGTGCAGGATGCCCACGGCGGCGCCGGGGACGCCGTGACGTTCTGCGATCGTGGCGAGCCGGTGCTCGAGGTTCATCTCAGGTCTCCTTCCGAAACGGTGACGGGTGCCACCGCCAGCGGTGCGAGATCGGCGTGCCAGCACGCGACGCGGTGCGCGCCGCCGTACGTGGCAAGTGGCGGGTTCTGCTCGTGGCACTGTTCGGTGGCCAGCGGGCAGCGGGGGGCGAACGGGCAGCCGGCGGGTGGTCGGCGCGGATCAGCCGGGCGGCCGGGAATCACGGCGAGTGGTTGGTCCCGGTCGGTTTCCATCGTGGGCACGGCGGCGGCCAGCGCCCGGGTGTACGGGTGCCGCGCGTCGTGTAGCAGCGCCGAGCTGGGCAGATCCTCGACGATGTGACCGGCGTACATGACCAGCACCCGCACGCACACCTCGGCGACGACGGTGATGTCGTGGCTGATGAACAGGAGAGCGGCCTGGTTGCCGCCGCGCACCTCGGCCAGGAGTTCCAGCACCTGCCGTTGCACTGTCACGTCGAGCGCCGTGGTCGGCTCGTCGGCGATGATCAACGAAGGCTGGGCCATGATGCCCATGCCGATCATCGCCCGTTGGCGCATGCCGCCGGACAACTCGTGCGGCAGTTGCCGGGCGCGCCGGGCGGCAGCGGGGATGCGTACGGCATCGAGCCGTTCCACCGCCCGGTCCCAGGCCCTGCGCCGGTTCATCCGCTGATGCCGTTCGGCCACCTCGGCGAGCTGACGGCCGATCCGCTGGATCGGGTTCAACGACGTCATCGGGTCCTGGAAGACCATCGCGAGCGAGGTGCCGAGCAGGCCGCGCACCGCGCGGGAGTCTGCGGACCGCAGGTCGGTGCCGAGGAAGTCGAGCCGGTCGGCCCGCACCAGGCCCGGACTCTCCACGAGCCGGGCGATCGCCAGCGCGGTCAGGCTCTTGCCGGAACCGGACTCGCCGACGATGCCGACCGACTCACCCCGTCGCAGCGTCATGCTGACTCCGCGTACCGGAGTGACGGACCCCTTGTCGGCCGGGAAGGAGACGCTGAGGTTCTCGACGGCCAGCACCGTCGGTTCTCCCACTGGTACGACGGACGCCAGGTCCGATGCGGGTGGGCGCCGGAGACCGTGCCGGGCGTCATGCGAGCTGAGGGCCCGAGCCGCGACCTCCCCGGCGAGGTTGAACGCCAACGCCGCGACGACGACAGCGAGCCCTGCCGCGAGTGCCCCCGCGGGATGGATGTAGATCTGTGTCAGGCCCTCGCCGAGCAGCCGCCCCCAGTCGTAGGACGGCGCCTGCACACCCAGCCCGAGGAACGACAGGCCGGCGAACGCCAGCAGCGCGCTGCCGGCGGCCGAGGTGGCGGTGACCACGAGGGGCTCGGCGATGTTGGGCAGCACGTGCCGAAAGAGGATCCGGACGCGGCCCACTCCGGCGATGCGGGCGGCGGCGATGAAGTCGCGGCCGGAGACGGCCGCGGCGAGCGTCTGGGTGAGCCGGGCGAAGCCTGGTGCGGTCGCGAACCCGATGGCCAGTACCGCGCCCTTGGCCCCGACCCCGAAGATCACCGCGAAGAACAGCGCCAGCAACAGATTCGGGAACGCCACCGCGATGTTGACGAGCGTGCCGATCCAGCGCCCGACCCGCTTCCCGGCCAGCGCTGTGGCCGCGCCGAGCAGCAGGCCGGTGGCCACGCCGATGCCGGTGGCGGCGAGCGCCAGGCCGACCGACAGCCGGGTCGCCACCAGCACCCGGGCCAGGATGTCCCGGCCGAGCAGGTCGGTGCCGGCCGGGTGCCGGGCGGACGAACCCTGCAGGATCTCCGCCGGCACCACCGTGTGCGCGCGGGCGTGCCACAGCGGGTACGCCAGCACGGTGAGGCCGAGCACCACCGCCAACAGCACCACGGCGAGGATGCCCAGCGGACTGCGCAGCACCGCGACCCACCGTCGCGCCGTCGCTCCCGCCATGGTTCAGCCCTCCCGGATCGCGGAGCGCGGGTCGAGCACGGCGAGGACCACGTCGACGGCGAGGTTGACCAGCAGCACGCCGGCCCCGTAGACGAGGACCACGCCCTGCACGGTCGGATAGTCCTTGGCGAGGATGGACTGGACGATCGTGCCACCCAGTCCCGGCCACGCGAAGATGTTCTCCACCAGCACGGTCCCGGCCACCAGTGAACCCAACAGGAGGCCGCCGATGGTCAGGGCGGCGGTCAGCGCATTCGGCAGCGCGTGCCGCAGGTAGAGCAGCCACGGTGGCAACCGCTTCGCCCGGGCCGTGCGGATGTAGTCGGCGTGCAGCACTGTCAGCAGTTCCACGCGGACGATGCGGGCCAGCATGAACGCCGGCCCGACGGCCAGTGCCACCACGGGCAGCACGTAGGAGCCGGCCCCGGATCGTCCGGCCACCGGCGCCCAGCCGAGCTGCACGCCGAACACGAACACCAGGCCGACCGCCAGGAGGAACTCCGGGATGGTGGCGGCCACGATGCTGGCCGACGTGAAGACCCCGTCGGCTACGTGACGCCCACTTCGGGCCAGCACCGCCATCACCAGTCCCAGCGGTACGGCGACGAGCAGAGCCACGGCGAACGCCAGCGCCGCCATCGTGACGGTGGAGCCGATCCGGTCCCCGATGACGTCGGCGACCGGCAGGCCCGAGGTCATCGACGTACCCAGGTCCCCGGTGAGCAGACGGCCGAGAAAGTGCGCGTACTGCAGGGCGAGCGGGTCGTCCAGGCCCATCTGCGCACGCCGCTGCTCGACCAGTGCGCTCGAAGCGGTGGGGCCCAACGCGGCCCGGACCGGGTCGCCGGGCAGCGCATGGATCATGAGGAACGCGGCGCTCACCAGGACCCACAGTGACAGCAGCAGTCTTCCCGAGCGGCGCAGCGCGAACCGGATCCACTGGTTCTCGGCCAGGGCGGTCACGGTCGTCGCGGTCACGCTGGTGATCCTCAGCCGAGCATCCGGATGGACGCCGGGTCGACGTCGCCCGTGGAGAGGTCCAACTGCGATCCCCTGGCGTACACCGGCACGTTGGAGTTCGCGAACGGCACCAGGTCGAGGTGCTGCAGCAGGGCCTTCTCCGCCGCGGCCCACTGATCGCATCCCCCGTCACCGGGGGTCCTGGCGGCGGCGGTCACCGCGGCCACGTAGGCGTCGTTGCGGACGCTGGCGAAGTTGCTGCCGTTCGGGGGCGTGGGCCCGGAGAAGAACGGCACCAGCTGACTGGGCAGTGACACGCCGATCGGGAACATCGCCACGTCCCAGGCGAACTGGCCGGACGCGATCTGACCGATCTGCGTCTCGGTCACCGACTTCAGTTCCACCTGTACGCCGGCGGCGGCCCACTGTTGCTGCACGAGTTCGGCGGCGGCCTGCGCACCCGGACCGGACGACGTGTCGAACGCGACGGTCAGCTTGACGGGCTTGCCGTTCGAGGCCGCGGCCACGGCCGTCTTCGCGCCCGCGGCATCGAAGTCCGGAAGGTTACCGGTGACGGTGTCCTGCCTGCAGGGGCTGGTGGCGGGGACGACCAGCCCGGTCGGTGGGCCGCCGCGCCCGCTCGCGAACACCTGCCGAAGCTGGGCGAGGTCGAGGGCCTGCACCAGCGCTCGGCGCAGGTCCAGTGCCTCGGTGGGCAGGCCGGGCTTCTGGTTGAACCACATCTCGCCGGTCGGCGCCATGATGTCGCGCTTGAGGTACGCGGCGCCCTGCAACCGCTGGCCGTCCGGCCCGGTGAAGCGGGCCGCGTTCACCTCGCCGGAGAGCATCAGGTTGGCGGTGGTGGCCTCGTTCGCGACGACCCGCAGGACCACCTTGTCGGGCAGTCCGGCCTGGTCCGCCGTGAAGTCGCCGGGCCCCCACGCGTATTCCTTGCGCCGGGTCAGCGTGTAGTGGTCGTCGGGAACCACCTCGGTGAGCGTGAACATGCCGGAGCCCAGGGCGTTCTGCTTCAGCTTGGCGCGGTCCTTGAGCCCGCTGTCGCAGACGATCGGAAGGCCGCCCAGATTGCGGTCCAGGAACGCGTCCGGGGCGGGCACCGTCACGGCGACGGTTCCGGCGCTGTCGTCCGCCGTGGCCTTGGCGCCGGCCGGGACGTATGTGCCGATCCGCGTCGAGGCGTTCTTGACATCGCCGACGAAGTTGATGTTCGCGGCCACGGTGCTCGCGGTCAGCGCGCTGCCGTCGGAGCAGGTGACGTTCCTGCGCAGCGTGAACGTCGCCGTGGTGCCCGCCGACTCCCACGACGCGGCGAGACCGGGAAGCAACCGCCCGTCCGGAGCGAACCCGAGCAGCGAGTCGTACAGGAATCGGCCGACCTGGCCGGTGACCGACAGGGAGGTGAAATGTGGATCCAGGTTGCCGGGGTCGCCCGGCAGCGCCATGACGAAGGTCTTGCCGTTGACCAGGTTGGTTCCGCCGCTGTCGCCGGAACCGCCACCACACGCACTCATCGTCAGAACGGCCGCGCCGAGCACCGCCGTCAACCCAAGAGCCTTCATCGCGCCGCCTCCACCCACCTACGTGTCCGGCAAGACTGCCGAGCGCCGCGCCCGGTTGTCTTCGGTGCCCCCGACAACACGACGCCTGCCGATTCGTCGTCGGCGACGACAGCGGCCGCTACCCGAGAGGTGGTGGAAGGGTGGACAGGAATCCGGGCCCGGTCTCGTCGCACCGCACGAAGACACCTGTGGCTTCCGGCAGCACGATGGTTGCTGGCACGCGAGCCACCGGGGTCAGCCGTGACCCGGTCGACGTCGCCGAACAGCCAACGGTGAGGAGCTGATCAGATGTCCGTGGTCGACGCCGCTCTGCGTGCCATGCCGGTGATCGACGGGCACAACGACCTGCCGCTGGCTCTGCGGGCCCGGACCGGCTATCGCGTGACCGGCCTGCATGAGCGGCCCGAGTTGCAGACCGACCTGAGCCGGCTGCGCGCCGGTGGGGTGGGTGGGCAGTTCTGGTCCGTGTACGTGCCGTCGGACCTCAGCGAACCGGACGCGGTCGTGGCGACGATGGAGCAGGTCGACGCCGTGCACCGCCTGACCGCCGAGTATCCGCAAGAGCTGGCGATCGCGTACTCGGCCCGTGACGTGGAGCACGCTCTGAGTGCCGGCAGGATCGCCTCCCTGATCGGCATCGAGGGCGGACACAGCCTGGCCTCCTCGCTCGGGGTGCTGCGCTCTTTCGCCCGACTGGGTGTGCGCTACGTGACCCTGACC
Source organism: Micromonospora sp. CA-246542 (assembly GCF_050942905.1). Taxonomy (NCBI): domain Bacteria; kingdom Bacillati; phylum Actinomycetota; class Actinomycetes; order Micromonosporales; family Micromonosporaceae; genus Micromonospora; species Micromonospora sp. CA-246542. Next base: position 4,694,801 of record NZ_CP192040.1, read on the forward strand.
CACAACCACAACACCTCCTGGGCCGACTCGGCGACCGACCGGCCCGGCGTCGGTGGCCTGAACGACGAGGGCCGTGCGATCGTCGCCGAGATGCAGCGCATCGGGGTGCTCGTCGACCTGTCGCACGTGGCGGAAACGACGATGCGCGCGGCCCTGGCCGTCGCCACCGCTCCGGTGATCTTCAGCCACTCGTCGGCCAAGCAGCTCACCGAGCACAGCCGCAACGTGTCCGACGACGTCCTTGTCCGACTACGGGACAACGGCGGCGTGTGCATGGTCGCGTTCGCGCCGCCGTTCGTCTCCGGTCAGGTCGCCGAGTGGCTCGCGGCGGCGACCGAGCAGTGGCAACGGCTGGGCCTGCCGCCGGCCAAGGACGAATGGACGCGCGCGCCGCGCCCCGGCGAACACCTGCCCTCGTCCCTTCCCGCCGTACCCGCGTCGTCTGCCTTCGGACTGCCCGGCGTTCCGGCCGACGCCCCCGAACCCTTCCGGGCCTGGCTGACGGCGCATCCCCGGCCGGAGGCCACCATCGCCCAGGTCGCCGACCACGTCGAGCACGTTCGCGCGGTCACCGGGATCGACCACGTCGGGCTCGGGGGCGACTACGACGGTTGCGATCGCCAGCCGATCGGCCTCGAGGACGTGTCCGGCTACCCGCGGCTGCTGGATGAACTCGGGCAGCGCGGCTGGTCACAGGCCGACCTGGAGAAACTGACCGGCCGGAACATCCTCCGGGTCCTTCAGGCGGCCGAGGACGCCGCTGACGAAATCCTCTGGCCCCGCTCCCCCGCCCGCTGAGGCCGCCGAGGGCCGGAACGGGGAAACAATCAGGGCGTGTAGACGATCGCCATGCGGGTGATGACGCCGAGCTCGGTGGCGACCGCGACCATGGCCCGCTTGTTGAGCGCGAACCACGCGGCGAACTGTTTGCCCGTCATGGGACACGTGCCCCCCTTCTCCGGGGCGTCCATACACACGTCCCCCTGGGCGTCCTCCCACGTGAAGTAGGCGACGTCGTCGGCGAGCGGGACGGTGACCTTCGTATGGCTCTCCTCCGTGATGTACGCCAGGTGCGTACACCGGCCGTCCGATCGATCGATCTTGAATGCCCGGCAGTACGCGTCGCTGGTCATGAAGAGGATCGGTTCCACGACGGCGGATGCGTTCGCCGGGTCGTAGGAGTGCAGCGTCACCACCGACGTGGTGCTGCCCTGGGTGAGGTCGGCGAATCGGGGCTGCGGCGCGGTCGCCCCGCTCGACGGCGTACCCGTGGGGGTTCCCGGCGGGTCGCTCGCGGGCCCGCCGGGGCGCGCGACGGCCGACGGTGACGCGGTGGTCGCGGAGGAGGCGTCCGGCGAGCCGGTGCCGCATCCGCCGACCACCACGACCAACAGCAACGCGGCGAGCAGCTTGCGTCTCACAGCTTCGTGACCTCTACCCGGGCGAACGCGGCGCGGGCGTCGCCGCTGATCACGTCATCGATGACACCGAATGTCACCCGTCCGGCCGTCAGGGACGGCGGCCCGAGCGCGGTGGTGATCAGTGGCGCATCGTCGACCTCGACGGTCGCCTTGTCGCCCTGCACGACGACTCCCACCCGGCGTGCATGCCCCAGGACGGCTCCGGCGACTGCGGCCCGCGCCTCCTGGGTGACACCGTCGTCGGTGTCCACGCCCAGTCGGACCTCGGTCTCGCAGAGCGACACCAGGTAGGCGTTCGCACCGGCCGCCCGGAACCAGATCGCCGCACACGCTCCCGGGGTGAGGACCGTCGCGTCGACGGTGACGGTCTGATCCTTGAAGGAGTCCTGCGGACCGTGGCAGCGGTACACCGGCGACATCCCGGTCCGGGCCTCGAGCCGCCCGTCGCCGAAGACGCACCGGCCCTCGGCCTCGTTGCGGCTGTCCGTCCACTGGCCGGGCCGGTCCAGCCGGTCGATGATCGCCGGGCGTCCCACAACCCGGCTCGACGACGAGGTCGGCCCCGAGGTGTCCGCGCCAACCGTCGAGTGGGGAGCGCCGCTCTGCCCATCCCTCAGCCCGGGCAGCAGGTTGGCGGCGATGACCCCGGTCACGCCCAGCGCCAGTACTGCCACACCGGCCAGGACCGTTCGCCGTACCCGATCCGGCCGCCGGCCGCCGAAGCCGAACCTGCTGGTCCGCCGGGCCGCCGTCGCTGCTTGGAGCAACTCCGGGCGGATCAGCTTGGTCTTCACGTCGGTATCGAGGTCCAGCAGCAGGTCGAGCAGTTCGTGCGCGGTGGGCCGCTCCGTCGGATCCTTGGCCAGCGTGCGGGCCACCACCTCGCGCAGCCGGTCCGGCAACCCGGACAGCTCCGGCGGCTGGGTCAGGATCCGGGCCGCGGTCGCCGCGGGCGAATCGGCCCGGAACGGGGTACGCCCGGTGCCGGCGTAGGTGACGACCGCGCCCCAGGCGAACAAAGCCCGCGCCCGGCCGGAAACGATTAATCTTCACCGATACCTTCGGACTTCTGGTCACCGTCTGGGTCTTGGTAGGACCGCGACGGCGCCAAGGGCGCCCTGCTCGCCACTTACGCGGCGACGCCGATCTGGCATGTCTTTGCCGACTCCGGCTTCGCGACTACGAAACCCACCGCGCAACGTCAGAGGCCATGATCCGATGGGCCGCCATCGGTGGCATGCTCCGCCGTCTCGCCCGAGGCGAACCCGCCACCCGTCAACAACACCTCACACTTCAACACACCCGACTGACGGCGATGTGAAACGCGCTCTTACACCAACGCCAGCGGCACAGCCTGCCCGGTTTGGACGGCGTGAGCCGACAAGACCCTTGCTGAAGACAGTAAGCCTTGAGCCGACTCCTCAAGAATCATGATCTTGCATTCGGCAAAGCTTCCGAATCAGTCAGGGTTTGACGGGTATCAGACAGTATTCGGTGACGATCTGTTAGGACGTCCCCCCGCAGTGTATAAATAAGCCTGCTATCGCTTACGCGCCTAACCGTACGCGCTGCACATGTTTTAGATACTCCACCATTTGCGATCACACTGCGCCTTGCCACCTCCACTAACCCATACCTAAGATTTAGTGTCGCGATGAAGGGGCGTTCCGCTCGTGGTATCCGATAAGGACAACTTGGGCACTGAAGGCTTACAGGTGGAAGAGAAGTCGCCTAGCATTAGCAGAACGACCCCGAGCGACCGACCGAATGACGGTCATTTTTGGCGTCGTCAGGCCTTATGGCTCGTGCCCGCCCTGGTCGCATGCATTGCTGGCACCGTCGCACTTGCAGCAACTAAGAATGGCGTAAACCTGGCCACCATACTTGCTGTACCGATCGGCGCCTCGGGCGTAATGGTCGGTATCTTGGCTCTCAACTTATCCTCGCGCCAAAGGAAGGCAACGGCCGAAACGGCGGATCCGTATCCCGATCAGCCTAGGCAACGACGATACGCATGGGAGAAATGGGCGTCGGCAGCTCTCTCAATTGTGCTTATCTGTAGCGGCGCAGTGATGGCAATCGTCTTTACGGACGAAGATCCGGATTTGGCGGGACCCAATGCCGAAGAATACCTCACTGGAATAGTAGAAGTCGGCATCAACGGCGAGTATCCCGGCTGGAGCTACGGCGATGATCCCTCAGGGTACAACGGATTTGACGTAGCGCTAGCAAGATGGCTCGGAGACAAGTTCGACTTCGAACCGAAGTTCAGAAAGGTAGATCCCGCCAGTAGACTGCCCATGATCGAGCAAGGCGCGGTGAAGCTAGTCGTTTCAAATTTCTCCATCAATTCCAATGCATTAGCTAAGATTGACATGGCCGGTCCGTACTATCAGGACGAGTCCGCGATCTGGATGAACTTCGAGAAGCGGTACCTTATTGGAAACACCCCACACCGTGCCTGCGTAGCCAGGAACACGACCAATGCAGACAAGCTGGCGAATTCGAAGTTTTACGATCCCGACGAGCGGAGTTCGCTTGCCGACTGCCTAAGTGACTTCTTCAACCCCAGCAACGATGTTGCGTTGATGGTGTCCGACAAATCAATTCTCGAAGCCTACCGAGGCAGCACCAGTGTTCCTGTGACCGTCTTCGACGGTACAGGGGCGGACGTGATGCTGGGAGGAACGGAAAATTATGGAATCGGCTTTCCGAACGGATACGTCGAGTTGTGCAAAGACCTGAGTGACGCCATCGACGAATTCATTGAAACTCAGTGGAGTTCCGTCTTCGACGAGAATTTACGGTCCCGTGGAGTCTCGACCCAAGGGCATCGGCCGTCAGGAACAAGCTCCGCTAATTGCAAGAGCTAATGTGATTTTAGAGTCAGCCTGGTTCACCGACGACGAGTTACTCACGACCATGCCGCGTGGCGGACACTTCGCCGCCCACGAGCAGCCGGAACTCCTCGCCAACGACCTCACCGAGTTCTTCCGCGAACTGCGCTGACCGAGCGGTTGCGCTGGGCTTGGTGCCGCAGCGGCAGCACGGCGGCCGGGGGCGTGGCGTCGGCGACGTAGGAAACGAGACCCGCGGACCGAGGAACGCAACCAGCCACCGCTGACCACACGCCTGACGGGCCGCTCCCAGATAGAGTTTCGACCGCGCAGCTCATCGATCGCTGTTAACCGATCTGTCGCTCTCGGTGCATCCACTTCCACATCTCCCTCGTACCATTGACCGGGCACGCCCGACTGTCAGCTTAAGAACTGTCGATCTCCGACAACCCACAGGCTTGCCGGACTGATCTCGGCAGTCTCACCTGGGCTTGGTCGGCCCCGCGTTGTCCTCGCGCAATGGCACAGCGGCTGCGTACTAGGCTTCCCGTGTCGCCGATGACGGACCCTGCCAGGGTGCGTTACAGGCCGAGTGCCGCCCTGGTGAGCACCAGGGGTTCGGTCACGCTCCGGAGATCAGACCGTGCGAACCGAATTCCAAGGCGCCCGCAACCTCGCCGGCCCCTGTCAGCCCGAACCGGTCTAGTCGACAAGCGCTGGCAGCATCTCCAGCCTCCCGCCGGGTTTCGATCAGGTGCCATAACGCGTTGGTGATGCCGCGGTCGATGGCCTGCCGGTACACGGCCTCGGCACCGGCCGTATCCCCGTCCTTTTCCCGCAGATAGGCCAGGTCCCGCATCGCCTCGGTGTTGCCACGGTCGATGGCCTGCCGGTACAGAGCCTCGGCACCGGCCGTGTCCCCGTCCTTCCTCCGCAGCTTGGCCAGGTCCCGCATCGCCTCGGTGTTGCCGCGGTCGATGGCCTGCCGGTACAGAGCCTCGGCACCGGCCGTATCCCCGTCCTTCCTCCGCAGCTTGGCCAGGCCCCGCAACGCCTCGGTGTTGCCACGGTCGATGGCCTGCCGGTACAGAGCCTCGACATCGGCGGTGTCCCCGTCCTTCCTCCGCAGCTTGGCCAGGTCCCGCAACGCGTCGGTGTCGCCGCGGTCGGCGGCCTGCCGCAGCAGGGCGTCCTCGCCGGCGGTGTCCCCGTTCTCCCTCCGGAGCTTGGCCAGGTCCCGCATCGCCTCGGTGTTGCCACGGTCGATGGCCTGCCGGTACAGGGCCTCGACATCGGGGGTAGCCGGAGTCCACATCACCCACCGCAGGTCGGCCAGCCGTCGCAACACGTCTGGGTCTCCGCGGTCGGCGGCCTGCCGGTACACGGCCTGGACGCCTGGGGCGTCTCCTGCCGAACACCGCAGGTAGGCCAGTTCCTCCGGCGCGAATCGGTCGCCGCGGTCGACGGCCTGTTGCAGCAGGGCGTCGGCGCCGGCCACATCCCAGGCCCGCCGGCGTAGTTCGGCCAGACGGCGTAGCCCGGTGGTTTCTCCGCGTTCGGCAGCCCGCTCGTACAGGGCCTTGGCGCCAGCCTCATCCCCCGCCAGATACCGCTCTTCGGCCATCTGCCGCAGCTGGAATGGGTCGCCGCGGTCAGCGGCCTGTTGCAGCAGAGCATCGGCTCCGGCCTCGTCCCCGACCCGCCTCCGCATCCTGGCCAGGTTAGACAACGCAGTGATGTTGCCGTGGTCGGCGGCTCGGCTGTACAGCCAGATCGCGTGCTGGTACCGGCCCCGGGCCCTAGCCTGCTCGCCAAGTTGCCACAAAAGACCGGGATCGATGACGGTGGTAGTGAACGCGGTCCACAAACTGTCGGGTGGGTAGACTCCGACGCGTTCGCTGCGGCCCACCTGTTCGAGGTAATCGGCGAGCCGGTAGCACGGCTGCCCACCGCCAGGGAGCGGTTCACCTGGGCGGGCGCGGATGCGGGTCAGGGGCCCGCGGGCGCCCCTGCACGGCTGGGCGGTGTAGGCAAGGGCCTGTTCCAGCCAGTCCTCGCCAAGCGTGTCCCAGCCGTGATCGTCGAGATAACCCGGTGCGGCCTGCTCTAGTAGCGCGTGCGGCAGGGCGAGGGGGTGGCCGAGCCGGCGGGCGTCCATCGCCACCTGGATGACCGCCCGGGCGGCCGGCGGTGCCATGCGGTACCGGTCTTCCAGCTCGGGCGCGCCGGCCAGGTATTGGGTGATCCGGCCGTCCTCGGCGTGGGCGGCAGCCTGCCGCAACCGGGGATCCGCCTCCGATCCGTCCAGTCCGGCGAACTCGTCGGGGGTGAACACATCCGGGACGGTGATCGCGGTACCGGCCAACAGGTCCCGGGCCGGCGCATAGGGGTCCCGTTCACCAGCATCAGGCCGAGTGGTCAATGCCGTCCAGTCCTGCGGCCACAGGGTGGCCAGCACCAGCACCGGCCGCCGATCCGGGTCCTGGTGCAACAGGGTGCGCAGCCCTGCGGCGATCCGCTCGCCCAGGTGCACATCGGCAGGCGCGAGGTAGAACTGGGCCTCGTTCAGCCACACGATCGTGTGCGGGCCGGCCTGGCCGATCGCGGCCGCTGCCGCCTCCGGCGGGGTCGGATCATACGGGTGCCACAACCGCCACCGACCGGGCTGCGCGCGCTCAATATGCCTGACGAGTTCCCAGCAGGCGCGGGTCTTTCCGGTGGACGACCCGCCTACCAGCGTCACCAGCCGAGATCGTCCGTCGCCGAACATCCGGTCCGCAGTCTCCCGCAACCGCCTGTCGTGGGGACGCAGCACATATCCGGGCAACGCGGTGACCGGGCCCGTGCCGGGCACCTGGATCGCCGGGTGCACCCCCAGCACGAGGGGGTCGCAGTCGTCGATCGGGCGGCCCAGCCGGTGCCGCGACCGGGGGATCGCGACACTCTGCCCGCTGTCGTCGCGATTGGCCTGGCGCTGCTGCACGGCGTTGTGGTGAAGGTCCAGCCACCACGACAGCGGATGCTGCTGGTGGCCGCTGGTGCGGGTGGCGCGGGGCTGGAGGTAGCCGACCAGGAAACGCACGACGGCGGGATCCGCTGGCACCGCCTTGCCGCCAAACCAGTCACTCAGCCGCTGGCGGCTGATCTGTATCGGCGGCTGCTGCGCGGCGGCCTGCCGCACCAGCGTGGCGTAGGAGACGGCGTCGGCGGTCGCTTGCCGCAACGCTGCCAGCGCGGCGAACAACTGCTCGGCGGCCGGTGACAGATTCTCGGTCATCGCCTGCCACCGTCCGGGTCCGGGCGGTATCCGGACCCGGACCGGACCGGACACTTCGTTACCGATGGTGAGCTGGCCACGGTCAGACCGTAGCCGACACCGGCTCGGCGGACACCCACCGGACATCCGAGAACCGAAGGACACCACCCGCCCAACCCGGCCAGGGAGTCCTCAATGTCCACCGCGCTCGCACTGATCCACGACGGAGCTCTCGCCGCCGGCATCGGCACCGTGCTTTACACGGCCACCGTCACCACCGCGGCCCTCACCGCACTGCTCGCCCCCACCCCGCAACGACGACGCGACGCCCGCACCGTCCTCACCATCCTGCTCCGCAACCGCCGCACCGACGACGACCGGTCCCGCTGAGCAGTGCCGGGCGATGCGCTGGAACGCTCGCGACAACGCGGCCCACCAATCGCACGTCGACGCGGTCCGGGGCATGCAGCCACAGCCCTCGGAGCACGCCGACGCCCTCCATGACGATCAAACCGAGATCGACCTCCGCTGGGCGCAGGCCGGGAGGCACGTGTACGAAGGCCCAGCCGTCGTCGGGAGACACCGGCTCGAGGCGTACGCCGCGCAGCACGGTCGGCGGCAGTGGCGCGTTGAGCAGGTTGATCCCCAGGCGCACCCGGTCCCGGGCAGCCGACATTCCGCGCCTCAGCGGCTGCATCGGGACGGCATGGTGGGCCTGCGCCTCAAGCATTCCTTCCCGCACCGCACGGTCAACTCCCGGAAGCTCGGGTCGCCGCCGAGGTCGGTGCGCACCACGGCGAACGCGTCGTACGCCACCGCCAGCTCACCCAGCAGCGCCCCGTACGACCAGTTGTCGGTGACGGCGTGATGGATGGCGAGCACGAAGACCCGGTCCCGGTCGTCCACCGTGATCAGCAGGGCCCGGACCAGAGGGCCGTCGGCCAGCGGAAACGGCCGAGCCGCCTCCTCGTCCGGCACGCCGCGAAGCGATCAGGACTTTGGTCCCGTGCGAGTCGGGTGGTTCGACCCGGGCGGCAAAGCGGCGACCGGAGCAGAGTCAGAGGCGGAAGAAGCAGCTGAGGAGGAACGATGACCACCATCGACCGGAGTCGCGCAGCGCACCTCGAGCACGTCGAGGCACCCGGGGCCATGCTCACCAAGACCGCGGCCCGGGCTCTCGCCGTGCTGCGAATCTCCACCGGGTTCGTCTTTCTGTGGGCGTTCCTGGACAAGACCTTCGGTCTCGGCTACGCGACACCTGCCGCGAAGTCGTGGATCAACGGCGGGTCACCGACCAAGGGCTTCCTGGCCAATGTCGAGGTGGGCCCGTTGCAGGGCTTCTTCCACAGCATCGCCGGCGACGCCTGGGCCAACTGGGCATTCATGCTCGGCCTGCTCGGTATCGGCCTCGCGCTCATCCTCGGCATTGGTATGCGCCTGGCCGCAACGGCGGCCGGCGTCATGATGGCCATGATGTGGGCAGCCGAATGGCCCCTCGCCCAGCACACCAGCGCGGGCAAGCCGAGCGGCTCCACCAACCCGGTCACCGACTACCACTTCGTCTACGCGATCGGCGCCCTCGTGCTCGCCCTGACCTACGCCGGGCACACCTGGGGCCTGGGCCGGCAGTGGGCCAAGCTGCCCTTCGTGCAGAAGAACCGCTGGCTGATCTGACCGAGGCGATCCCGTCTGCCCGACCGGTGCACCGGTCGGGCATGGTCGTGTCCACAGCACCGGCAGTCCGTGCGCCGCTTCACTCTTGTCGGCGCAAGCTGGTGTCGCGATCGCCGAACAGATCGTGGCCCTCGTCGTGATTCAGAGGCTGATCGCCAGCGGACTGCAGGTGCAGAGCAGCCCGCCGCTGATCGCCCGACCCCGCCGCGCTGCCTGGCGGGTACCCACGAAGCCTTGTTCCCTGCGGTACGCGCTGCCGCGGTCGGCCGCTCCGCCCCTCGGGCATGGACACCAATGCCACAACGAGGTGCTTAACGTTGATAAAGCCTAGAGCCCACAAACCGGACGCCTCGAAAGTGGCGAATATCATAAGGTGTTGTCCGAATTAATTATTGCATCTAGCATCGACGGGCAGCGCAGACATTCACACGGGGAGGTTTTTGAATGTCTATCGACGCCGCCATTGTTGATCTATGGCGGGAATTTCTTGGTTCTGAAGCCAATCTTAATTCGAGCTTTATCGCCAATGGCGGAGATTCGCTGAAGGCCGTCCTGTTAACGATCAAACTGCTTGAGGCGACCAGGGTCGAAGTAGACTATCTGACCGTTCTACAGGCCCAGAGCGCAGAGGATTTGCGGACGCGGGTCACGGCGTGATGCGGCCGCTCACGCATCACGAACGCGACCTCTATCTAGCCGATCGTGCGCTCAGCGAACACGGCAGGACCGGCGCCTACAATGTGACCGCCGTGTGGCGACTGACTGGGAACATCAACGAGAACGCACTGCTCGACCGCTGGTCGCAACTGCTGGAGGCCGTGCCCCTCCTGGCTTCTTGTGTGATCGAGGACGAATCGTCTGTCGTCTTCGCTCCCGCGCGCCATCAGCCGAATCTTTGGGTGGAACGAATATTCGGGATAGACGCTGACGGGGAAGCGAGCCGCCGACGGGTCGCGCGCGAATGCGGGCGGGCATTCGACCTTGGTCGGGGGCCGCTCATTCGTGGCCACTTGTTGCGCTGGTCCCTCGATCAGGCCGACCTCATTATTGCGGCGCACCATCTCGTCATTGACGAATGGTCGCTCCGGGTGACCGCCGATTGGTTGTTCGGGGCCGCGACCGGGGCGCCGGTGGCAAGCGATGGCGGATGGATATCCGGGGCAACGACGCCGGCAGTGGCCGGGCACACCGTCTCCCCCGTTGACTGGGGCTGTGGTGACTCGCGGGTAATTGGACCGCAGGGCGGGCGCGCGCACTTCACTTTTCCCGCCGACACGGTGAGTTCGCTGACCGCCGTCGCGGCCGCCGCGGGGGCGACCCGGCACACCGCTGTGCTGGCCGCGGTTGGCCTCGCCTTCGGCCGCAACAGCGCTCAGGACAGTGTTCTCGTAGGCACGACCGTTTCGCTTCGCCCGGCGAGCGCGGCCAACGCCGTCGGCTACTCCAACGCCATGGCTCCGGTCCGGTTGGACATCGACGAGGCGATGTCGATCTCTGACTACCTTCGCCGGTCGCAGCAGAACGGTCTCGCCGCCTATGGGCAGGCCCGTCGCGGTGAGCCGGGCGCTGCTCCGTCGGTGATGGTGGTGCCGTGTGCCGATCTTCCAGCCTATTCAGGGGACATCGCTGCTCAGCCGTATCCAGACCGCCACCTCGGGACGGCCCAGTTCCCGATGACGTGGTACGTGCACGCGACACCGGGCGGCGGCCTTCATGGTTTCGTCGACTTCCAGGAAGCACATTTCGCGCTCGAGGTTGTCTCCCGATTCATCGCGCAGGTGCGGATCGCGGTGGGGGCGTTCGCGGCCGGCGGGGAGGCGTCGCTCAGCACGGTGCCGACGTTGGCCACCGCGGATCTCGCCGATGTTCTGCAGCGGTCTGCCGGACCGGAGTTGCCTCCCGCTGATCCGGGCACGACCATCGTCTCCAGAGTCGCGATGCGAGCGGCGACGACGCCGGAGCACGTGGCCGTGGTTGACGACCACGAACAGCTCACCTACGCCGAGCTGGAGCGGCGGTCGGGGCGTCTCGCCGCGGTCCTCGTCGAGGCCGGCGTGCGGCCCGGGAATCGCGTCGGCGTCCAGCTGCAGCGGTCCGTCGATCTCATGGTCGCCCTGCTGGCGGTGCTGAAATCCGGGGCCATGTATGTGCCGTTGGACCCGCACTACCCGAACGCCCGCCGCGCCATGATCATCGCCGACGCCGGCATCGAGGTCGTCGTCACCGATGAGGACATCGACATCGTCCGTACGGTGCGCCCGCAGGCGGAGCCACCGGCCGCTGAGGTCGAGTTGCCGGCCGTGCGTGCGACGGACGGGGCCTACGTCATCTACACCTCCGGCTCGACCGGAACACCCAAGGGTGTACTGGTGTGCCACGCGCAGGTGGTGTCGCTCCTGGACGCCACTCGCGAAGGCTTCGGGCTCGGGCCGAACGATGTCTGGACGTTCTTCCACTCGTATGCCTTCGACTTCTCGGTCTGGGAGATCTGGGGATGCCTCACCACCGGGGGCACGCTGGTCGTCGTGCCGTACTGGACCGCACGGGACCCCGGTGCTTTTCACCAGCTGCTGGTCGAGCGGCAGGTCACGGTCCTCAACCAGACACCCTCGGCGTTCACACATCTGGTGCAGGTGGACCGCACGGCGGCTGACCGGCTGCAGGTGCGGCTGCTCGTCTTTGGCGGCGAACAGCTGGACCCCCGGGTCCTGCTGCCGTGGTTCGACCGGTACCCGGAGACGGCGTGCCGGGTGGAGAACATGTACGGCATCACCGAGACCACGGTGCATTGCACGTGGCACACCGTGACTCGGGCGGACGCCCTGGCCGGCAGCCGGTCGGTGGGACGCCCGTTGCCGGGGTGGCAGCTCTACGTGCTGGATCCGATGGGCCGGCCGGTGGCACCGGGCGTCGCCGGTGAGATCTACGTCGGTGGCGCCGGAGTGAGTTCCGGCTACCTGGGTCGTGACGAGTTGACGCGCGAACGGTTCCCGGCCGACAACGCATACGTGCCGGGCCGTCTGTACCGCAGTGGCGATCGCGGTCGCTACCGGCTCGACGGCCAGCTGGAACACCTCGGGCGCCTTGATGACCAGGTGAAGGTCAGAGGGCATCGCATCGAATTGGGTGAGATCGTGCACGCCCTCCTGTCGGCCCCGCGGGTCGAGGCCGCAACTGTGGTGTGCGGCGGGCCCACCGGTCGCGCCGAGGGGGACCCGGCGTCCTGGGGCCTGCATGCGTACGTGGTGCCGCACGGCGATCTGGACCTGTCGCAGGTGCGGAGCTGGCTGCAAGGCAGGTTGCCGGAGTACATGGTGCCGGCCACGATCACACCGGTGTCGGGCCTGCCACTGACCACGAACGGCAAGCTCGACCGCGATCTGCTGCCCGCTCCCCTCTCGCCGGTCGAACAGACGCCGGTCGAGGCTGTGCCGGCGGCGGAGGACAGCGACCTGGAAACCAGACTCGCCGCGATCTGGCAGAGCGTGCTCGGCGTGCCGGTGGGGCGCGCGGACAACTTCTTCCACCTCGGTGGCAACTCGTTGTTGGCGGTGCGGCTCAACACCGCCCTCCGCGAGAACGGTTACTCCACCATCCGACTACGCGACGTGTTCCGACACTCGACCGTATCGGCCATGGCAACGCTAATCGGAGCGACGAAGCCTTGATCTCCCCGGCAACGCCGGGCCAACTCCGCTTCTACCTGCTTGACCAGCAGGAGGGCGGGAGTGCCCGCACACTCGTCAAACACCTGACCATCACCGGAACTGTGGACCAGGATCGCCTGGTCCGCGCGATTCGCTCCGTGCTCGCCGCTCAGCCGGCGCTGCGTACCAGCCTCGTCCTCGGACCGGAAGGACTGGCCCAGCGCATCGACGCGCCGGAGGCCGTGGCGATCGAATTGGACGCCACGGTGCCGGTCGCCGACCGTGTCCGGCAGGTGGCCGAGATGTCGTTCAAGCATGGTGCCGGACCGCTGTCCCGATGGTGGGTCTACCGGAGCGACCGGCGGACCGACGTCGTGCTCGCCGTGCATCATGCGGTCTTCGATGAGGACTCCTCGGCCATCCTTGTCGACGCACTGTCGGCGGCCTACGCATCGGACGCGGGACTGACCGGCGCGGTCGTGCCGGCGCCTGTCGCGGACAACCAGCTCGTCGAGTTCTGGCGTGGCTATTTCGCCGGGTTCGGCGAGCCCACCCGGTTGCCGCAGATCTCGGCGGCGGACCCAGGTGATCGCCGGCGCGGCGAGTACGAGGTCGTCGTCCCGGCAGAACTCGCCGTTGCGATGCGTCGGGCGGCGCAGGCCGGTGCCACACCGTTCGCCCAGACCCTTGCCGCGCTGACCCTGACGCTGGGGTGGTACCGGTCGGACCCGGACGTGGTGGTCGCGGTCGTCGCCGGTGGCCGCCGCTCGGGCGAGGACCGCACGATCGGCTGCCTCCAGAACACCGTGCCAGTTCGGGTGCGCACGGCCGCCACCACTGACGCGCAGCTGGACAACGCCATCGAATCGCTCTACGACGCCCTGGAGCATGCGGCGCTGCCGGTGGAGCAGATCATCAGTCTCGTGCCGGTGGCCCGGGAGCCCGGCCGGAAACCGCTGACGGACGTCATCTGCACCGAGTCGCGTCCGTCCACGCCGGTTGTCGCCGCGGGCCTGCAGTGGCAGCTCGCCGAGATCACGCCGACCACTGTCGAGTACGACCTCGGCGTCACGCTGTGCCACGACGGGACGGGCGGATTCCGCCTGGCGGTGGAGTACCGGATCGCTGCTCTCGGCGACGCCGTGGCCCGGCGGTTCGCCCACCACCTGCTACGAGCGCTGGCCGCTCTCGCCGGTGACCCGGCCGATTGTCACCAGGTTCGTCTGCTTGACGACGACGAGACGGCCGGCTCGCCGGTCGACGACGTGCGGCCGGCAACGGCCACGGTCGCCGTCATGATCCTGGACCGATGCCGACGTGATCCGGACGCGGTTGCCGTCGTCAGCCACGAGGGTTCGATGACCTACGGTGCGCTGGACCATGCCTCCGGTGTGATCGCCGCGTCGTTGCGGCAGGCCGGGGTTGGCCCGGGTGACCGGGTGGGTGTGCAGTTGTCGCGCGACCTCAGCCTGCTGCCGGCCCTTCTCGGTATCTGGCGGGTGGGCGCCGGCTACGTCCCGTTGGATCCGGACTATCCGGCCGCCCGACTCGCCATGATCGTCGAGGACGCCGAACTCTCCCTGGTCATCGGGGTGGACGATCTGCCCCCGGCGGTCGCTCCCGAGGCCGAGCCGGTGGGTACGCCGGAGGACGTCGCCTACATCATCCACACCTCTGGGTCGACCGGCCGTCCCAAGGGCGTCGTCATCCGTCACCGCAACCTCGTCGAGTTCTTCGCCGCCTGCGATCAGGTCTTCGGGCCGTTGCCGGCAGCGGTGGTGTCCGGTACGAGCCTGTCCTTCGACATCAGCGTTCTGGAACTGTTCTGGCCCCTGAGCCGCGGCAGCACCGTTCATCTGACCAGTCACCGCACCGTGTCGTCCGCGCAGGTGCCCCCGGGTGCACTGTTCCAGTGCACGCCCACGGTGGCGAGGTTGCTGGCCTCGTCACCGGACGGCCAGGCGCTGCTCAAGCGGGTGGGCACTCTGCTCGTCGGCGGGGAGCCGCTGCCGGCCGATCTCGCCGCGGAACTCGTCGAGCTCACCGGCGGGCAGGTCTACAACTGCTACGGCCCGACCGAGACCACGATCTGGTCCACGTGGTGGCGGGTCACGCCGGGGCAGAGCGTCTCGATCGGCACGCCGTTCCCCGGTGAGCGCTGCTGGGTCGTCAACGCCTCCGACCAGCTGGTGCCCACTGGGAGCCCGGGCCGGCTGATGATCGCTGGCCACGGCGTGGGCGCCGGCTACTGGCGCCGCGACGACCTCACCGCACAACGGTTCCGGCCGCTGCACGCCGCCGGCGAGAGCCTGGTCTACGACACCGGTGACATCGTGGTGCGGACCGAGGAGGGACTGCGCTTCGAGGGCCGCGCCGACGCCCAGGTCAAGATCCTGGGACAGCGGATCGAACTCGGCGAGATCGAAGCGGTGATCCGCACCGACGGCCGAGTCGCTCAGGTCGCGGTGACGCCCGGTGCGGACCGCACCAGCCTCGTCGCCTTCGTGGTCCCAGCGGCCGCCGCCGATCCGCAGCCGACGCCGCTGGAGACGACGCTCGCCCGTCATCTGCACGATCACGCGGCCACACAGTTGACGGCCACCATGGTGCCGACCGTGTGGTTCGCCGTCGCGGCCCTGCCACAACTGCCCAACGGCAAGCTCGATCGGGCACGCATCGTCGACTGGGGACGGTCCTGCGCTGCCCCGGTGCGGCCGGCGGCGACGTTGACCGTTGCTGACGGTATGGCCAGCCTGATCCATCAGGTATGGGCCGACGTGCTCGGCGTCGCTCCGGCCTCCCCCGACCAGACCTTCTTCGAGCTCGGCGGCACCTCCAGCGGAGTGCTCCGCGTACTCGTCGTGCTGCGTGAGAGATTCCCGCAGCTCACCGCAGGCGATCTGTTCCGACACACCACCGTCCGCGCCTTGGCCGCCTTTCTTGACCGACCGGTTGCGACACCGGACCGCGCCGATGCCCGCGGAACTCACCGGGCGCGAACACTGGCCGGCTGGCAGCGCCCCCGACGCATGCGTGAGGAAACGCAGTGAGCAATTCGACCCCTACCATCGCGGTCACCGGCGTAGCCATTCGGGTGCCCGGGGCCAATGACCCCACGACGTTCTGGCGCAACCTGCTGAACGGCACTGTCGAGATGCCTCGAACCGACGGCGACGGAAAGCCTCGGATCCGCCAGATCAGCCGGTACGCCGAATTCGATGCGGAGCTGTTCGGGATGACCGATGCGGTCGCGGCGATCACCGACCCGCAGCATCGGATCTTCGCGGAGCTGGCCTGGGAGGCATTGGAAGACGCGCAGATCGACCCCGCACGCTTCGACGGCCGCATCGGCGTCTACGCGGGATGCGGCGCCGATGACTACCGGCACCTCCAGGTGCTGCCCAACCCCGCGGTGGTGCGGGCGGTGGGACGCCAGCAGATCGCGGTCGGCAACGACCCGGACTTTCTCACCACCGCCCTCTCCTACCGGCTGGGCCTGACCGGTCCGAGTATCACGGTACGTACGGCGTGCTCTACCTCTCTGGTAGCGGTACACCTGGCGGCACGGAGTCTGCTCACGTACGAATGTGACGTCGCCATCGCCGGGGGTGTCACGATCCAACTGCCCGAAGACGGCAGCTACGAGTACTCCGACGGCGACATCGTGTCGCCCGACGGCCGGTGCCGGCCCTTCACCACCGGTGCCGGCGGCACCGTGCCGGCCAGCGGCGCCGGCGTTGTGGTGCTGCGCCGCAGTGCGGACACCCGCGGCGCACGGGCGATCATCCTGGGCACTGCGGTCAACAACGACGGCGCCGACCGCATGAGCCTGGTGGCGCCGAGCCCGGCGGGGCAGATCGAGGTGATCCGAGAGGCCCTGGAGGTGGCCGGGCTCGCTCCCGCCGACGTCGGCTACGTGGAGACGCACGGGACCGCGACAGCGCTCGGCGACCAGGTGGAGCTCACCGGGCTCAACGCCACGTACGGCAAGGCGGGCGGCGGTGCCTGTGCCCTCGGCGCCGTCAAGGCCAACATCGGGCACACCGACACCGCCGCCGGAGTGGTCGGGCTGGTCAAGACAGTGCTCGCGGTGCAACATGGTGTCATCCCGCCGACTCCCGCCCAACCCGGCGACGGCGAGGACGTCGACCTCGGGTCGCCGCGCTTCCACATCGCGCGCCAGGCGCAGCCGTTCGAGCAGCCGAGGCACGCGGCCGTGAGTTCCTTCGGCCTTGGCGGAACCAACGCGCACGTCATCGTCGCGGCTGCCGACTCCGAGCCGGCAGCACCGCCGCATTGGCCCGGGCAGGCTCTGTTCGCCCTGTCGGCGGCCAGTGACGCGGCCCTGGCACGCCGCGCTCACGAGCTGGCCGATGCCGTCGAGGCCGGTGTCGTACCTGTCTCGGAACATCTCGCCGCGGTGCTGTGGCATGGGCGTCGCGCGTTGCGGCACCGCTGGGCACAGGGCATTACCGCCCCCACGGCGGCGGAGGCAACCGGTGCCATCGTGAGAGCGCTGCGCAAGGTCAGCGCGGGACAGCGCGCCACGCCAGATCCAAGGGTGGTGTTGCTTCTGCCGGGGCAGGGTGGCGCAGCGACCGTACCGGGTCACATCGACCCCCTCTTCGCCAAGCACCGCGAGTGTCTCATCGATGCTGTCCGAGCCGCCGGCGGGCCGGAACTCTCCGGCGCCGAGGAATGGCCCGCCGACGAACCACGCCTTCGCGACACGTCGGTCGTGCAACCTTTGTTGTTCGTCAATGACCTGGCGCTGGTACAAACCCTTCACGACCGCGGCATCCGGCCGGCCGCCTACCTGGGTCACAGCATCGGCGAGCTGGTCGCGGCCACGGCGGCCGGCGTGTTCCCGGTCGAGGACGCCGCGACGGCGGTGGTACACCGCGGCCGCCTGATGGCGGCATCGGCACCCGGGGCGATGCTCGCGGTCCGGGCCACCCCTGAGCAGGCTCTCGAGCTGGTGGGCGACCTACCGGTCGAGGTCAGCGCGGTCAACGGACCGCAGGACCTCGTCCTGGGCGGCTCTGCCGACAGTGTCGCCCAGCTACAGCAGCGGTGCTCTGCCCACGGGGTCAACTCCGTCCTGCTTCGCACCGGACACGCCTTCCACACCTCCGCCATGGCGGACGCGGCCGAGCAGTTCGCGGCCGTCGTGGCCACGCTGGACCTGCGTGCTCCCGAGTCCGATGTGGTCTCGAACGTCGACGGTCAGCTCCTGGACGCGGCTCGTGCCACCGACCCCCGGTACTGGGCTCGGCACCTGCGCAGCACTGTCCGGTTCGGTGCGGCACTCGACACCGTGGTGGCCGGCGCACCGGACCTGATGATCGAGGCCGGTCCCGGCTCGGCTCTGACCGCGATGGCCCGCCGTGCCGCCCGCCGCGCGGGACGGTCATGCGCGGCGACGGCGGCCGGGGCGTCGTACCTGACCGCGCTCGGGGTCGCCTGGGCGGTCGGCTGCCCCGTCGATGTACCGCTCGCGGCAACCGAGCGCCGCGTCGCCCTGCCGGCATACCCGTTCGCTGGGGTGCGGCACTGGGTGGAGGCGCCGACGCCGGCCACTGACGCGGCCCCGCCGGCGCCTGCGATGAACGCCGAGCCGCACGGCGACGACTTCGACACGGCCATGGTCGCGATCTGGCAGGAGTCGTTCGGCGGGCCGGCGGTCACACCCGACGACAACTTCTTCGAGCTCGGTGGCACCTCCCTGCAAGCAGCACAGTTGATCGCTGTGGTCAACGACCGCTTCATGATCGAGGCGCGACTCCACGACCTCTACGAGCGATCCACCCTCCACGATTTCACCGAGCACGCCCGAGAGTTGTTCACCGCCCGCGAGGCCGAGCTCGCCGCTCTGCTCGCGGAACTGGATCTGGACGGAGACGTGGCATGACCCCGGAGATCGCCGAACAGCTCGGCCGCCTGACTCCCGAGCAGCGCGCCGCCCTGCGCAAGCGGCTGAGGAACAACCAGGCCCCGCCGGAGTCGCCCGTCTCGACCATCGACCGTCTCAGCCTGTATTTTTTCCCGGCCGCGGGGGACAACGCCGCCGACTACTACGACATGATCCTTCGTGCGGCCGAGCGAGCCGACGAAGCGGGCTTCGCCGCAGTCTGGCTGCCCGAACGCCATTTCGTACGATTCGGCGGCTTCTCGCCCAACCCGGCCGTGCTGGCCGCCGCCGTCGCCGCCCGGACCGACCGCATCGGCATCCGCGCCGGTAGCGTGGCGGCACCGCTGCACCACCCCGTACGCATCGCCGAGGAATGGTCTGTGGTGGACAACCTGTCGCGGGGCCGCGTTGGGGTGTCGTTCGCCAGCGGCTGGCATCCGGACGACTTCGTCCTTGCCCGGACCGACCACGCCACCCGCCGCGACGACACGCTCGCCGCGATCACGCAGGTCCGGTCCCTGTGGTCCGGCGCCGCCGAGTCGTACCCGTCGACCGCCGGCGGCGAGCGGGCGGTACGCATCCGCCCGCGCCCGATCCAGCAGCGGCTACCGGTGTGGTTGACCGCTGCCGGGAGCCCTGACACGTTCGTCGCCGCCGGCTCCGCCGGCTGCGGGGTGATGACCGCGTTGCTCGGGCAGACCCTCGGACAGCTCCGCGAGAACGTGGAGCGCTACCGCGCGGCATGGCGTGCCGCGGGCCATCCGGGTAGCGGAGACGTGGTCGTCATGACGCACGCGTACGTGAGTGACCGGCCCGACCTGGAGGCGGTGCTGCGTCCGGCCATGCACGACTACCTGGAAGGTTTCCTGGCGCAGACCGCCGAGACCGGCGGCGCGGACCGTCAGACCCTGCTGGAGCAGGCCTACCAGAGCTACCTGCATGGCACGTCGCTGCTCGGCACGCCGGCGAAGGCCCGCCGGGCGCTCGCCGAACTGAGCGACGCCGGCGCTGACGAGGTGGGCTGCCTCGTCGACTTCGGTCTGCCGGCCGACACCGTCCTGGACGGCCTGTCGGCGCTGGCCGCGCTTATCGAGCGGGTCGAGGTTTCGGCATGAGCAGCGATGCCATGACCGCCAAGCTGGCCCGCCTGACCCCGGAACAGCGGGCTCGCCTGCTGCAACGCTTGACGCCACCGGCTCCGGCACTGGCCCCTCGACCCGGCCCGCGCGACCTGTTCCCACTCGGCATGGATCAGGAACGGCTCTGGGTGCTCGACCAGCTCAATCCGCGGTCCAACACCTACAACATCAGCTTCGGCCTGCAGTTCAACGGCCGGCTCGACGTCGGCGTCCTGCGCCGTGCGGTGCACGACACCGCCGCCCGGCACGAGTCGCTGCGCAGCACCGTAACGATCATCGAAGAGCAGCCGATGCAGCGTGTGCACACCGAGGCGGGCATTCCGGTCACCGTTGCCGACCTTCGCCAGTTGCCTGCCGAGTTGCGGGCACGCCGGGCGGCCGAGGAGATCCGCCGGCACGTCCGCGAGCCTTTCGACCTCACGACCGGGCCGGTACTCCGCATCCTCGTCGTGCGCCTGAGCGACGAGGTCCACCAGGTCATCGAGACGATGCACCACTCCGCGACCGACCAATGGTCCTACATCCGGCTCAATCGGGAAATCCTGGAGCGCTACCGCGCGGAGCTGGAAGGCCGGAGCCCGGTGCTGCCACCCCTGCCCGTGCAGTTCGGCGACTTTGCGGCGTGGCAACGCGGCTACTTCTCCGGTGAGCGGCGCGAGCGGCACCGCGCGTTCTGGCGCAAGAATCTCGCGGGTGCGCCCGACCGGTTGGCGCTGCCCTACGACGCCTCACCCGACACCACCGACCACGAAGGAGCCCACTTGTACTTCCGGCTCGACGACGAAGTGGCAGCCGCTTTCATCGAGCACAGCCGCGGCCGTCGTGCCACCCTGGCCACCGCCCTGCTGGCCGTCTACGTCGGCCTGTTGTTCGCACACACCGGTGAGCGCGACATCGTCGTAGGGCTGCCGAGCGTGACGCGGGCGGAGCCGGCCAGTCACAACCTGGTCGGATTCCTGCTGACAAGCGTGCCCATCCGCGTCCAACTGCCCGAGCACCCGTCGCCGGACGACATCCTCGCCGCCACGACCAAGGCCGCCATGGCGGTCGCGGAGCAACGAGAGGTGCCCTTCGGGGAGATCGTCGACGCCGTCGCCCCCGAACGTTCGGCGAACCGGCTGCCCCTGGTCCAGACTATGCATCTGGTGCTGGACTTCAACGAGACGGTGTTCGAGGTGCCCGGCGCGGACGTCCACGGCGTCGAGGTCGAGGACGGCGTCTCCCCGATGGATCTGACCCTCGGCTGGTGGCGAGCCGACGACCGGCTCTACGGCCGCTTCGAGTACCGGACGGCGCTCTTCACCCGGGGAAGCATCGACCGCCTTGCCAGTCGCCTGCTGCAACTGGTCAAGGTGTTCGTCGCCGCGCCCAACGAGCCGTTGCGGCCGGAACCGGTCAGCGCCGCAGTCCCCCGCACCGTCGCGGCGGCCCCGGCCGGGTCGCGTACTCCCGAGGTCGGGTCCACGCGGGCCGAGGTCTCCCATGCCTGGTGCCAGGTGCTCGGCGTGTCCGAGGTCGGCGACACCGACCAGTTCTTCACCTCCGGCGGCACGTCACT
This sequence comes from Micromonospora sp. CA-246542, assembly GCF_050942905.1. Classification (NCBI taxonomy): domain Bacteria; kingdom Bacillati; phylum Actinomycetota; class Actinomycetes; order Micromonosporales; family Micromonosporaceae; genus Micromonospora; species Micromonospora sp. CA-246542. The sequence continues at coordinate 4,716,244 of NZ_CP192040.1, forward strand.
ACTCGCGGTCAAGCTCTCCCGCCGGCTTCGTGAACTCGGGCTCACCGCCTCGGTGCGAGACATCTTCACGGCGCCCACGTTCGCTGCTCTGGTAGCGACAGTCGGGGCTACGGCCGCGCCCGAAAACGTGGAGAACTCCGCCGCGCTCGCACCCACGCAGGAGGACCTCCTGTCGCTCGGCCGACAGACCGCACGGGGGTGGTCGCACACTCTGGTGCTCGACCTCGGTGAACCGGTCGATGCCGGCCGCATGCGCGAGGCACTGGACCGCGTGGTGCGTGCCCATCCCACCCTGACCTCGGTCTTCGCCCCCGACGGCACCGTTGCGGTGGGCGGCGAGTGGCTCTGGGACCACGCACCCGACGAACCGGACGCCGCCGTGGTCGCGATGCGTCAGCGCGCCGCGTTCGACCTGGAACACGGGCCACTCTTCGCGGCCGCGCTGACGTCCCGTCGGCTGGCGATCAGCGCGAACCACCTCGTCGTGGACGGTTTCTCCTGGCAGGTCCTGATCGCCGACCTGGCCGCCGCGTATGCCGGCGCCGACGTGGCTGCCGAAACGGTTCCTCAGCACGCCTACGCGGCAGCGCTGCGCGCCGTCGACTTCCGGGACGAGGTGAGCTTCTGGCGTGACCAACTGACCAGCACTGGCCTGCCGGACAGCACCGGCGTGCCGGACGTCATCGGGGACGAGACCGAACACGTGGTCACGGTTCCACTGCCGCCCGACGCCCGACCGAGCCAGGCCGTCGCGCTGGCAGCACTCGGTCGGGCCATACCCGAGCTCGCCGCGGTCGACATCGTGGGCCTGGGCCGGGAACCGGTCGGACAACCGGCCGCATGGGACGAACTGCGGGCGGTCGGCTACTACGCCACCGCCTATCCGATCGCGCTTCCCACCGCGAAGGATCTTCCTGGGTACGCGCGACAGGTGGCTTCCCGCCTTCTTGCCGTACCGCATGGTGGGGTGGGGTATGCAGCGCTGCGCTGGTCACCTGATCCCCGGACGCGGCGGCAGCTCGAGGCGTTGCCGACACCCGCGGTGAGCTTCAACTACCAGGGCGAGATCGGCGAACCGCAGGCGGTCGCCGGCTCTTTGTTCAACGGGTGCACGCAGGTGAGCATCCAGGTCGACCCCGCCACCCCCCGCCACCACCTCGTGGACGTCATTGTCGAGATCACCGGATCGGAGGCGGTGTTCCGATGGCGGCACGGTCAGGGCGTACGGCGCGACACGATCGAACGCTTCGCGGCACGAGCCGCTGAGGTGTTCACCGACCTCGTCGAGCCCACTGCCGACGCGACCGTCCCGGGCCGCACCGGTATCACCCGCGCAGCCATCGACGACATGTTCGCCGAACTGAGCCAGAACCGCCGGAGCATGCGATGACCACCGTGCAGACGCCGGCGCGACGCGCCCCCCTGGCCGCCCTGGTCATGTCCAACTACGTGGCCTGGTTCGGCAACGCGATCACCCTGGTCGCCGTACCGCTGTACGTGCTGGAACGTACCGGCAGCCCGTTGTGGACGGGCCTGGCCGGCTTCGCCAACGCACTGCCGATGGCGGTCGCGGGGCTGGTCGGCGGCGTCTTCGTGGACCGTTTCGGTGCCCGTCGCATCAGCATTGCCGCGGACGCGCTCGCCGGATTGGTGCTGTTGGGCGTACCTCTGCTGGACGCCGCGGGGGCACTGCCCCTGCCCGTACTGATGGCACTGCTCCTGGTGCGCACTCTCGTCGACACTCCGGGCTCGGCGGCACGCCAGGCGCTGCTGCCGGCCGCGATCGCCGCTGCGCGTACCCGGCCGGAGGCCGCCAACAGCTGGTTCCAGTCCGGTCCCCGGCTCGCCCTCATCATCGGGCCGCCGCTGGGTGCCCTCCTCGTCGAACGCCTCGGTGGCACCGCCGCCCTGTACGTCAACACGGCCACGTTCCTGCTCTCGGCGGCGCTCGTGGCAGCACTGGTGACGCGTCCGGAGCCGCAGGGATCAGCTCGGCCGGCGACCCGGTTCCGCGCTGACTTCGTGGAGGGGTGGACCTTCCTGACCAGCCATCCTCTCCTGCTGGCCATCCTGGGTGTAGTGGTGATCACGAACTTTATCGACGATGCGTTCACCCCTGTGCTGCTGCCCCTGTACGCCGAGCGCGTCCTGGGCGATCCGCAGTTGCTCGGCTGGCTGATCGCGGCAACCGGTGTCGGCGCGGTGCTGGGCACCTTCCTCTACGCGCCGGCCAGCCGCACCTTGCTCAAGGACCGGTACGTCACCTTCGTGGGCTGCTTCGCCGTGGTGGCCGCCGCGCGTATCGCCATGACCTTCCTGCCCAACCTGTGGATCATGATCGTGCTGATGTTCGTTGTGGGTCTCGCGAGCGGGCCGCTCAATCCGCTGATCACGACCGTGATCCAGGAGCGGACGCCGGAACAGGTGCTGGGGCGGGTGTTCGGGGCGGTCATGGCGCTCGCCTTCGTCGCCGCACCGGTCGGGATCCTCTTCGCGGGATGGCTGGCCGAACTCGCCGGGATCCGATGGGTTCTCATCGTCTTCGCTGTCGCCTATGTCGCGCTGATCGTGGCCGCGCTGCGTAGCGCCACCCTGCGAACGGTGCGTGACCACGCATGACAGCGCCTCCATTGGCCCCGTGGGCCGATCAACTGTCCTGCTACACCGCGGCGCTGGGCAGCTGGCTCGCGATCCGTCGCCCCGACTGGTGGCGGCCGTTGCTGGCCGGCGGCCCCGTCCTTCGGGTAACTCCGGTGCCCGGTGATCTGCTCCGCTTCGACCACCACACCCGACCCCCCGCGCCCACGCTCGGTCTCCGGTTGCGCACAGCCGCCGACTGGAACACGGCACGGCACCTGATCGCCGACGAGGCGTCGCGGCAACGTGCGGTCATCGTGGCCGGTGACACGTTCCGTCTGCCCTGGCAGCGCACATATGGCACCGCTCACGCGCCGCACTGGTTCCTCCTCCGCCCGGACGTTGGCGGCCGATGGACCGTGGAGGACCCGTTGCGGATGATGACGACCAGCGGACGCCAGGAGCCGGTGCTGGTCGAGGTCGAGGAACGGGACCTCGCTGGCATCTGCCGGGCGTTGCCCGCGGGCAACCCGGTGGCCGAGCTCCGTGAGCAGGCGGCGCTCGGCGTGACGGACGTCCGGTTGGGCAGCGCCTACCGATGGCTGACCTACGACGCCGACGGCACCTCCGAGGTGCCGCAAACCCCCGTCGCCGGCAGCGACGCCGGCGCCGCACTGCGTCTGCTGGCCAGGATGTTCCGCGAGCACGGCGCACAGGCGACCGCCTACCGGCAGGCCGACGACCTCTGGCAGGCGTCGCGGCAACGTGAGCTCGCCGCCCGCATGCTGGGCGGGCGCTGGACGGGCATCGCCGAGATCTGGCGTCGCCTGCCACCGCTGCTGCTGCACGGCCGTCTGGCCGCCGAGCACACAGCCGGTCTCCGGGCACCAGGCCATCTCGCCGACGTGCTGGAGCAACTCGCCCAGGCAGAGGCGACCACCGAGCCCGACATCCGGGGAGGAGTCGTTCATGCGCTTACGTGACAAGGTGGCCGTCATCACCGGAGCTGCTCGCGGTGTCGGCCGGGCGTGCGCTCTGGCGTACGCGAAGGAAGGCGCTGATGTCGTGCTCATGGACATCGGCGCGGGCATCGCCGAGGTGCCGTATCCGCTGGGTACGGTGAGCCAACTCGCTCACACCGCCGCCACGTGCCGCACCTTCGGAGTCGGTGTCGCAGAGCTCACCGCGGACCTACGCGACCCGGCGTCGCTGGAACGGCTCCGCGATCTCGCCCTGCAACGGTTCGGCGCCGTGGACGTCGTCATCAACAACGCTGGTCTCGCCGCTCCGTCAGGCCGCCCGGTGCATCAGATCACCGAGGACGAATGGGACGTCATGCTCGACGTCGACCTGACCGGCGCCTGGCGCATGACAAAGGTCTTCGCGCCCCTGATGGTGGAGGCGCGCAGCGGCAGCATCATCAACGTGGCGTCCACCGCGGGCCTGGTCGGGTACCGGCACTTCGCCGGATATGTCGCGGCCAAGCACGGTCTCGTCGGCCTCACCAAGGCGGCAGCGCTGGACTATGCGCCGATGGGCGTACGGGTCAACGCGATCTGTCCGGGAAACATCCGCGATGACGCCGACGTGGAGGGCCGCATGCTCGCCGAGGTGGCCCGCAGCCTGGGTGTGCCAGCCGACGAACACGAAACGCTGTTCCTCCGCGACCAGCCCATGAATGCCCTCGTCGAACCGCAGGACGTGGCCGCGACGGCGGTCTGGCTCGGCTCCGACGAGACACGCCGGGTCACCGGCACCACCGTGACCGTCGACGCCGGATTCAGCAGCCGATGAGCTCCACCCTCGTCCATGCTCAGGCGCTGGCTCGGCCGTACGCGCCCGCACTGCGTCACGACGGTGTCGACAGGGACTACGCGTGGCTCGACGAACAGGCGCGCCGGGTCGCCGCGGGCCTCCCCGACCTGGTACCCGGCGAGATCGTCGTGATCAGCAAAGCGGCCACCCCGGACTTCATCGCCGCGGTCATCGGCGTCGGTTTCGCCGGCGGCGCCTTCACCGTCGTCGACCCGGCCTGGCCGCACGCCACCATCGCCCGGGTCGTCGCCACGTGCGGTGCCCGCTACCTGGCCGCGCATCACGTCGGTGACAAGGCGTTCGCGGCCGAACTGGGCCTCATCCCCGGTCACCCGCACAGCAACCCCGCCGCGGACCCGGCACCTGTCGAGATGAGCCAGACGTCCGCCGTGTTCCACACCTCGGGCAGCACCGGCACACCCAAGGCGGTAGCCGTGCCGCACGCTGCCTTCGTTCGCACCTTCGCCGAACCGGACTACCTGATGGCGGGCCCGGGGACAGCCATACCCCATCTGGCTCCGCCGCACTGGGACGCCGGAGCGTTGGAGATCTTCGGAGCATTGTGCACCGGGAGCGTGCTGGTGCTGCCGGACCGGCCCGGCGCCAACAGCCCGGCAGAAATCCGCCGGCTCGTCCGCGACAGAGGCGTGACCACCATGTGGTTGACGGCGTCCCTGTTCAACATGGCCGTGGATGAAGACCTCGACTGCTTCGCCGGACTGTGCCAACTGCTCATCGGTGGTGAGCGGCTGTCCGTCCGCCAGGTGCGGGCGCTCTTGACGGCGTATCCCGGCATCCGTCTCACCAACGGGTACGGGCCGGTCGAGTCGATGGTCTTCGCCACCACCCACGACATCACCATCGACGATGTCACTGATCCACTCGGCATTCCGCTCGGGCGCGCCATGCCGGGCACCGGCTTGCACCTGGTCGGTGCCGACGGCGGCCCGGTCTGCGCTCAAGAGGCCGGCGAACTGTGGCTCACCGGATCCGGCCTCGCCACCGGATACCTGGGCGAACACGCGTCCAGCCCGGCGTTCACGAGGATGCCTGACGGAACGCGGGCCTACCGCACCGGCGACCGGGTGAGCCTGGGCGCGGACGGCCTCCTGCGTTATCACGGGCGTATCGATCGTCAGTTCAAGCGTCGTGGCGTACGCATCGAACCGGCTGAGATCGAAGCGGTTGCGCTGGGCCTTCCGGAAGTGACCTCGGCCCACCTGCTGCCGACCATGGTCGACGGGACAGTGGTCGAGGCGGTGCTGTACTACGCCACGACCACCGGGAAGCCCGCCGCCGAGATGGACGCGCTCGTCGTACGTGAGCTACCGGCACACCTGCGACCCGACTCGGTGCAGCACGTGCCGGAGATGCCGTTGACCCCCACCGGCAAGACCGACACCCATGCGCTACGCGCCATGTCCCCGCGCCGCCACGCAGCCACAGTCGAGGAAATCGTCGCTGCGGTCGTCAGCGGCGCATCGACGCTTCCGTTCACCGACCTCGGACTCAACAGTCTCGATGCCATCCGCATCGCCAACCGCCTCACCCTGCATACCGGTGCCGCCATCACCACCAGCGACGTTCTCACCTGCGCGGACGCACGAAGCCTGCACGAGTACCTCGAGCGTGCCCCGCGAGTGCCGAGCCCCGAGGTGCTCGACGAGCGGGCCTCCGCCGCCGAGGCCCGGTTCTGGTTCGCGGAACGGATCGCGCCGGCCCAGCTCGCGAACCTGTCGCTGATGAGGTTGCGACTGACCGGTTACACCGACCCTGCCCGATGGCGCGCTGCGTTGGAGGAGGTGCGGCAGCTCCATCCCGCACTGCGGACGGCGTTCGTCGCCCAGGGCAGCGCGGTCGTCCGCCATGTGGTCGAGCATCCGACGCCCGCCCCGTTCAGCGTGCTGGTTCCCGGCGCCGACCACCGGTCAGTGATGCGGGAGCTCACCACCACACGTTTCGACCTTGCCAGCGGCAAGCTGCTCAGCGCCGCGCTGGTGCCGTCCTCCAGCGGCGCGGACCTGTGGGTGCTGGTGCATCACATCGCCTTCGACGGCTGGTCGCAGAGTATCTTCGCCCGTGACCTCGCCGCGGCCTACCGCTTCGGCCGTACCGCCGTGCAGCGCCGCAGCCCCGCCCCGCGGCTGTCGCCGGCCCGTCGTGCCCAGCTCACCGCCCATTGGCAGCACGCGCTGCGCGGGGTCAGCGACCTGCCGGCCGGCTCCGAGCAAGGTCCCCTCGAGCTGGCGCGCGACACGGTGGTGACCCGAACCTTCCGCACCGACGCACGCCTGCCGCGGCGCGCCTCCACGGTGGTGCTGGCCGCCTTCGCCCGCACGCTCGCCACATCGTCCGGTGGGGACGACTTCTGCGTCGGGACCGCCCTCGCCGCTCGTCCGGCCGGCACCGAGGATGAGGTCGGATGCCACATCACGCTCCTTCCGCTCCGACTGCATCGGTCAGTGACCCCCACCGAGGTCGACTCGGTCCTGACCGACGCCATGCGACACGCGGACCTTCCCTTCGACGAGATCGTCTCCGCGGTACTGGATCGCCGTAGCCGGCGCATGCCGTTGTTCCAGGCTCTGTTCCTGCTACAGGACGACGACGGGTCAGGGTTCGACGCGGGAGATGTGACGGTCCATGTCGACCACATGCCGCCCCTCGGCCCGCAAGCCGAGATCCTGCTCGAGCTGCGGCCGCACAGTGGCGGCCACGAAGGCGTCCTGCAAGCGCCCAGCACCGGCCACTGGGCCGCACGCCTGGACGAGATCGCCGAGGAGCTGCATCGGCAGCTGGCCACCCTCTCACCCGGAGGTGCGCGATGACTGGATGGCCGGACGCGCTCGCCGCACTGCGTGTCCCGTTGACGGACGCGGCCGCCTGGCGTCGTGCGGCACGACGCCTCAGCGCCGAACCTCAGGCCCGCGAGCGAGCCCGTCGGCGCGTGCGGGTCGCCGTACTCGCCTCGCACACCACCGACTTCTACGTCGAACTGCTGCCGGTCGCGGCGCTGGCGGCCGACATCGACCTGGCCGTGCACCAGATGCCGTTCGGCATGCTGGAGCAGTCGTTACTGCCGTGCGCTGCCGAGCTGATCGCGTTCGCCCCGGACTACGTCGTTCTTGCGGGCACCGCAGAGGACCTGCGCGGTGTGCGCCAGAACCAGCCGGCCGAGGAGGTCGTGCAGAACGCCGTCGAGCGATGGACCGGTCTCTGGACCCTGGTACGGGAGCAGCTGCATGCCAAAGTCGTGCAGCACACGTTCGTGCCCACCGGGGAAGACCCGTACGGCAACGCCGCGGCAGGCGTACCCGAAGCGCCGGACAGCGTCGTCGCCGCGGTCAACGCGCAGCTGTGGCGCCGGGGGGCCGGCGAAGTGCTCTTCGTCGACTGTTCCCGGCTCGCCGCGCGATTCGGCATCGATCGATGGCGCGACCCCCGCTTCTGGGGGACGCTGCGGCAACCGGTCACCCTCAACGCGGTGGGGATGATCGCTCAAGCAACCGCCGGAGTGATCGCAGCGGACCTCGGCCTGACCAAACGGTGCGTGGTGGTCGACCTCGACAACACGCTCTGGGACGGCGTGATCGGCGAGGACGGGTTCGCGGGGGTGGCCATCGGCACCGGGCATCGTGGTGAGGCGTTCGCGGCCTTCCAGGACTACCTGTCCGGGTTGCGCAGCCGCGGCATGGCTCTCGCCGTCGCCAGCAAGAACGATTTCACCCTGGTGAAGGAGGCCTTCACCAGGGTCCCCGGTATGCGGCTGCACCTGGACGACTTCGCCGTGGTCGTGGCGGACTGGCGCCCGAAGTCACAGCAGCTCGCCGACATCGCGGCGCGAATGCGGCTGGGCGTGGAAAGCCTGGCCTTCGTCGACGACAACCCGGCCGAGTGCGCCGAAGTCAGCGCCGCCCTGCCACAGGTCGACGTTGTCGCCCTGCCCGCCGACCCGGCCACGTACGTGTCGATGCTGCGTGACCGTCCGACCCTGGCCGCCGGTGTGCTGACGCTCGACGACCACAAGCGGGCCGCTTCGTATCAGGCGCTGGAGCAGGCCCAAGAGCTGCGCCGGCAAGGTGGTTCGCTGACCGAGTTCCTCGACGGGCTTCAGATGCGCTCCCGCGTTCGGCGGCTCGATGAAGCGGCCCTGGCTCGTGCGGTTCAACTGCTGCAGAAGACGAACCAGTTCAACCTCACCACCCGCCGGCACAGCCTCGAAGAACTGACCAGGATGGCCCGTGACCCGGGATGGGGCTGCTACACACTCTCGCTGTCGGACCGTTTCGCCGACCACGGCATCGTTGGTCTGCTCCTGTTGGAGATCGACGGCGCCGTGGGCAGGATCGACACCCTGCTGTTGAGCTGCCGGGTCATCGGCCGCACGGCGGAACGTCGCCTGTTGGCGCTGGGGGCCGCCGATGCCGGCTGCGACCGGTTGGTCGGCTGGCATATACCGACCGAACGCAATGGCCTGGTCCGTGAGCTCTACCCGCAATTGGGCTTCGTCGACGCGACGGACAACGGGCGCCAGGCGTGGATCCGCGACGGGCTAGCTGATCTCGACAGCCCGCACATCTTCGAGGAGCGAGAATGACTGACATCGCCGCTGTGGTGACTGATGTGTTCACCGAGGTCATCGGCGAGCCTCCGGGCAAGGGTGGTGCGACCACACCCGCCGATGTCGACGGCTGGGACTCTTTGACCCATGTCTACCTGGTTCATTCGGTTGAGTCCCGGTTGGGCGTGACCCTGGACGCGACCGTCCTGGTCGACTGCGACCGGCTGGACCGCATCATCGAGGCGGCCCGCTCGGCCCGCGGGATGGGCTGATGCAGCTCGCCCAGTCCGACGTCGTCGAGTTCGCCCGGGCCAGCGGGGATCACAATCCGCTGCATGCCGACGAGAGCTTTGCCCGGTGCACCAGCTTCGGCAGAACCATCGTCCACGGGGCGTTGGTCACGGTCGCGGCCCTCGCCGCGCTGCCGCCTGAGCGTCTGCGCCTGATGGTCGGGCTGACGGTCTCCTTCATCCAGCCGGTGTTTCCCGGCGCCCCGTTCACGGTCGAACGCGAACCTGATGATCGACTCACGATCTCGGCGCAGGGCAGCCGACTGGTGAAGATCACACCGCACTTCGAGGAGGGCGGCACACCGCCGGCGCAACCCTTCGGCCAGTCGGAGCACCTCGATCAGCACCCGCTCGACGAGGGGCGACTACGGCGTCTCGCCGAGCGGCTGGGAGCCGCTGCCGTTCCCATGCCGCTGCTGTCCGGCATGGCGTGGGTCAGCTGGCTGGTCGGTATGCGTAATCCCGGGCGCGATGCACTGCTGGCCGGGTTCACCGTACGCACCGCCCGCGACGCCGCGGCAGTGCCCTGGGCCCGCGTGGACGCCGCTGACGAACGTACCGGTGCGTTGACCCTCGTCGGCGGCAACCCTGCCGTCACTGCCATCGTGCGAGCGTTTCGACGCCAACCGGTTCCCGAGCCCACCCCGGCCTCGTTGGCCGAATTCCTGTCGCCCAGCGACTCGCTGACCGGGCGTCATGTCATGGTCGTCGGCGCCAGCCGCGGCTGGGGCGCTGCCATGGCCGCCGCCCTCGCCAGTCAACAGGCGACGGTGTTCGCGCTCTACGCGCACAGCCAGGATCGTGTCGCACGGCTCGCGGAGCGATTTCCGGGCGTGATTCCCCTGCGCGCCGACGCGACCGACCAGGACGCGCTACTCGCTGTCCGCGACCGGATCCGGCAGGTCTGCCCCACCTTGGACGGGCTTGTGCTGTCGGCCGCCCCGCCACTGCGCTCCATCGCTCCGCACCCGGATGCTGCCGACGACCAGTTGGCCTTCGTACAGACCAGTCTGAACCTCGCCGTGCGCCCTCTACTCGCCCTGGACGCGCTGTTGACAGCGCAGAGTTGGACGCTCGTCGCTTCGTCGACAGCGGTCGCCGCGCCGCGGCGAAACTGGGCACACTACGTCGCGGCCAAATCTGGCATCGAAGGCTATGTGCGCGCGTGGGCCGGTCAGCGCGACGTCCGCACGGTGCTGGTGCGCGCCCCCAAATTGCTGACCGACATGATGAACAGCCCGCTCGGACGCATCGGTGCGATGCCCGCCGAGCAGGCCGCCGCTGCCGCAGTGCAAGCCGTCCTCAAGCCGGCCAGTTCCCTTGTCACCGTGCTTGACGATCTCTAAGGAACCAGCAATGAGCTTCACTCTCGTCTGTTTTCCCTTCGCCGGAGCCGGGGCCAGCATCTACCGCCCCTGGCAATCCGAGGCTTCGAGCCGATTCCAGTTGCTGCCGGTGCAATTGCCGGGCCGCGAGGAGCGCTTCCTCGACGAACCGTTCAGGACCATGTCCGAGGCGGCGGCAGCCTGCGCGGACATGATCGGATCGGAGTTGAACGGCCAGTCCTACGCCGTTTTCGGGCACAGCTTCGGTGCCATACTCGCCTACGAAACGGTGCGCCTCCTGAGCGCCGACCGCCTCCTCCCGCCGACCCGCCTCATCGTCAGCGGTGCCGCCTGCCCACAGCGACGGCCCAACCACGGAGTCAGCCAGTTAGGTGACGACGAGTTGGTCAGCCAACTGGAGTCGATCGTCGGATACCGTCACGACGCCTTCGCGGACCCCGACCTTCGTGAGGTATTGCTCCCGGCGTTGCGCGCAGACCTTACCGTCACCGAGTCCTACCGCCACAGCTTCGACGTGCCGCTGTCCGTTCCGGTCACGGTTCTCCGCGGCGTCGACGACACGATGGTGCCGAGGGACGACATAGCAGGCTGGGCCGATATCACCATCGCCGATTGCGAGGTGCGAGAACTTCCCGGCGGGCACATGTACCTGGTCGACGACTGGACACTGCTGTGGAAGACGATCGACGACGCGCTCTCCGATGCTGGCTGAGTATCGCAAGGCGATGGGACGATATCCCACCGGGGTTTCCGTCATCAGCACACTGCATCAGGGCCTCCCCCACGGAATGACCGTCAACTCCTTCACCTCGGTGTCTCTTGATCCGCTGATGCTGTTGTTCTGCGCGTCGCCGCGATCGCGGACCCTGTCTCTGGTTCTCGCGGAGAACCGATTCGCCGTCAGTGTGCTCGCCGCCGACCAGGAGAACATCGCACGCCGGTTCAGCAACTCGCCAGTGGAGGACCGCTTCGCCGGCCTCCCCTGGCGGAAAAGCCCCGGTGAGCAGCCACTACTGGACCAGGCGGTCGCCTGGTTCGACTGCGTTGTCACCGATGTGGTGCCTGGCGGCGACCATCGCATCGTGATAGCGACGGTGACCGGATTCTGGGAGGCGCGCGAGGAGTGCAGCCCGCTGATATTTCACCGAGGTCGCTTTGTCAGCCTCGGCGCTGCTCACGTCGGCCACGTCAGCTGATCGGGGCGACGACCTGCCGCCACCTCATGCGGTGCCGGACGGGCGTTCGCTGACCCTCTCGGCGATCGCCCGGCCCAGCTCCGCCGTCGTGCCGGTGCCCGGCAGGCCGGCTGGCAGAGGCGCCTGTCCGGGCCGGCGCGGCCTGCTGGGCGGCTCTCCGGTCCAGGCCGCATGGCCACGGATGAGGAAGATCGTCGACAGCAGCCAGCCCCTGAGGCAGGTCACGACGTGGCTGGCAGGACCACAGGGCCAGCAGCCGCAGAGTTGACTCGATCGACACCGGAACCACAGGGCATGAATTCCCGTCAATTCACGGAATCAGCGTCCCGTCTGTCGGCGCGTACCCGAAGGTCCAACTCCCGAAGGTAGGCCAGGTTGTCCCGGGTCCGCTGAGCCAGCGGCGCGGCGGTGGAGAAGTCCTCGACCGTCACCCACCCGTCGTAGCCGACCCGGCGCAGCGCCCCGAGATAGGCCGCCAGGTCAGCCTGCCCCTCCCGCAACGGCGCCCACTCGGCCGACCAGCGCGGTCCCCCGTCATCCCGGGTGCCGCTCACCCGCCACGCGACGTTCTTCACGTGCACGTGCGCCAGGTACGGGCCGAGCAGCTGGAAACCGGCCAGCGGATCCTCGAACCCCTCGATGGTCAGATTGCCGATGTCGTGGATGACCCCGGCATGCTCCGGCGGTAGGCCGTCGAGCAGCCGCATCGCCGCCGACGCTGAGGCGACGATGGTGCCGTGGTGCAGCTCGACCAGCGCGGTCACCCCGTGCTCCGCCGCCCGCGCGGCGATCCACGCCAGGTCCCGGCGGGTGCCGGCCATCAGCTCGCGATAGTCGCCGCTGCCCAGTTGCGGCATGGTCACCCGGACCCGTTCCGCGCCCAGCGCGGCGGCCGCAGCCAACACCCGCTCGACGTTGCCGTGGTCGGCCGCCGGCACGTACGCCCCGAGCCCGGACACCGCCAGTCCGGCTTCGCGGGTGATCGTGGCGATCCGGGGTAGCTCACCCTCCAGCCCGGTCAACGGGACGGTCGCCCGGTTGCCGGCCCAGAACCCGGGCGGTCGGGCCGGTTCCTGATCGGTGACCCGCCACTCGACACCGTCCCAGCCCTGCGCGGCCAACTGCCCGACCGTCTCCTCCGGCGTCCAGTCCGGCGTGGACGCCGTGAACACCGACCACCTCATCACGCCACCCCCACCCGCAGGACGGACGACACCGTGGCCGCGGAGCCCTCGACGGCGGCGAGCTCGTCGTCGAAGTCGCCGGCCAGCACCGCCGGCACCGACACCGGCCGCCGCAGGTGCGCCGAGAGGTAGACCGCCTTGACCACGGCGACGTCGAGCAGCGCCTCGACCGCCGTGACCCCCGGTCGCCGGCCGCCGAGGATCGCCTCGACCGTGTCGTGGTACTGCCGCAGGTGCCCGGTCACGAAGGCGTCGTCGGGCTTGGTCGCCCCCCGCAGCTGCGACGGTGGCACGGCGTCGCCGGACCGGTCGGGGCCGTCGGCGTACGCGGAAGCGTCCGGGCCGTCGGCGGTGTGCAGGTATTCCAGCTGGTCGTCGTGGATCACTGCGGACCCCTGCGAGCCGTGCACCTGCAACCGGACGCCGAGGCCCGGGTACGCCGCGGTGGTGGCGTGCAGCACGGCGAGCGCCCCGTCGGCGAACCGGATCGCCGCCACGGCGACATCCTCCACCTCGACCCGCTCGTGGGCGAGGACGCCGGTGTAGGCGAACACCTCCTCGGGCCGGCCGAACAGCCACAGCAGCAGGTCCACGGTGTGCACGCCCTGGTTGATGGTGGCGCCGCCGCCGTCCTGATCCCAGGTGCCGCGCCAGCCCGCCGAGTCGTAGTACCGCTGGCCCCGCCACCACGGCACGCTGGCCACCGCCGAGGTGAGCCGCCCCAGGTCGCCGGCGCGCACCCGGGCGGCGACCGCGACGCTCGCCGGGTCGAACCGGTGCTGGCAGACCACCGCGCAGACCTGACCGGCCGCCTCGGCGTCCGTGGCGGCCCGGGCGATGCGGCGGGCCGCCGGCAGGGAGGCATCGAGGGGCTTCTCGACGAGCACGTGCACGCCGGCCGCGAGGGCCTCCTCGGCGAGGTCGGCGTGCGTACCGCTGGGCGTGCAGACCACCACCAGGTCCGCCGCCTCGACCGCGAGGGCCTCGCCCAGCGAGGCGTACCGGGCCGGCGGCGGACCACCCTGCTCGCCGATCCACCCGGCGAGCCGGTCGTTGGCCTGCGGGTCCGGGTCGGCGAGCGCGGTGAGGCGCAGTCCGGGGTGCCGCAGGATCGCCCCGGCGTGGGTGCGGGCGATGACCCCGCTGCCCGTGATCACGACGTTGAGAACGGTCATCGAAGATGCACTCCTATCGAGGCGGTGAGGTTCACGAACGCGCGCGCCGCCCGGCCGAACTCGGCCGGGCCGGAGAATCCGCCGAGGTCGTGCTGGCTGGCGAGGTGCGGTTCGAGGGAGGCGAAGCCGGCATAGCCGTCGTCGCGCAGCGCGGTGAGCGTCCGCAGCAGCTGGCCGTCGCCGTGGCCGGCGGGCACGACCTCGGCGGTGGCCGCGATCGCGTCCTTGACCTGCAGGTACTCCAGGTGCGGGCGCAACAGCGCGTACCCGTCGTCGTAGGGCCGCACCCCGACCTGCACGAAGTTCGCGTTGTCCCAGGCGACGCGCAGCGCGGGCGAGTCCACCGACTCGACAAGGTCGGCGACCCGCCGCGGCACATCGCCGTAGATGTCCTTCTCGTTCTCGTGCAGCAGCACGACGCCGGAGTCCTCGGCGAGGGCCGCGAAGGCCCGCATCCGCGCGAGCACCGCCGCGCGGATCTCGGCCGGGGAGACCCCGGCCGGGCGGTAGAACGAGAAGATCCGGACGTACCGGCTGCCCAGCCGGTGCGCGGCCGCCACGGCTGCGCGCAGCCGGTGGAGCTCACCGCCGTCATCGGTGGTCACGTCGACCTTCCCGACGGGCGACGCGACCGCCGAAACCGCCATGCCGCGCGCGTCGACCGCCTCCGCCAGGGCGTCCAGTTGGGCGTCGCCGAGCTCCACCACGTTGGTGCCCCACGCGCTGCGCACCTCGATGTGCCGGGCGCCGAGGGCATTGAGCACCGCGAGCTGCACCGCCGGGTCGGGATCGATCTCGTCGCCGAAGCCGGACAGCGTCCACGCCGTCACTTCACACCTCCTGCGGTCAACCCACTGACGATGTAGCGCTGGAAGGCGAGGTAGAGGGCGACCACCGGGGCCGCGCAGACGAGGGCGGCGGCCATCATCTGCCCGTACGGCGGGATCGCCCCGCCCTCCTGCGACGCGCCGAAGACCTGCAGCACGACCGCCGCGGTACGGGTGTCCACATCGGTCATGACCGAGGCGAACAGCACGTCGTTCCAGCCGAGCAGGAACGCGAAGATCGCCGCGACGACCAGGCCCGGCCAGCTCAGCGGGATGACGACACGCAGCAGGATCTGCCAGCTCCCGGCACCGTCCACGCGGGCGGCCTCGATCAGCTCGCCGGGCAGCTCACGCAGGTAGGTCACCATGATCCAGGTGGAGAACGGCAGCCCGAACGTGAGGTAGGTGACGACCAGCGACCACCGGGTGCCGATCGTCGGCACGCCGAGGCTGCTGCCGATCGTCGCGAAGAGCACGAACACCGGCAGGAGCAGCAGCGTGCCGGGGATCGACTGCATGCCCAGCAGCGCGCGCAGCACGGTGCGCCGGCCCCGGAACCGGTGCCGGACCAGGACGTACGCCGAGAAGACCGCGATCGCCGCGCAGGTCACCGCCACCGTGCCGGCGACGAGCAGGCTGTTCGCGAGCCCCCGGCCGAGCGGAACGGTCGACCAGATCCGGACGTAGTTGTCGACGCTGATCCGCTCCGGCCAGAAGTTACCGGCGGCCACGGCCAGGTCGGTGTTGACCGAGGCGAGAAAGACGTAGCCGACCGGCGCGCCGACGATGGTCAGCAGGATCACCGTCAGGCCGATCTGCAGTGGTCGGGGCAGCAGGCGATGCACCGAGTTCATGCGGCAGCCTCCGGCGCGTCGAGTTTGACGGTGCGTAGATAGACCAGCAGCGGGACCAGGATCAGCACCAGCGAGATCACGGCCATCGCGGCGCTCAGCCCGAACCTCAGGTTCTGGAAGCTCTCCACGTACGTCAGCACCGGCAGCACCTCCACGTCGTGCGGACTCGGAACGCCGAACAGCACGAACGGCAGGGTGAAGCTGTTCACCATGTGCAGCAGCGAGATGATCGCGGCGAGCGCGACCGGCGGGCGCAGCAGCGGGAGGATGATGTGGCGCAGCTTCGCCCACCACTGCGCGCCGTCGAGTGCGGCGGCCTCGTGCAGGCTGTCGTCGATGCCCTGCAGGCCAGCCAGGGCGAGCAGGTAGACCAGCGGCCAGCCCGACCAGGCCTGCACGACGATCAGGGCGAAGTAGCTCTTCGGCCCGTTCAGCCACAGGCCGCCGGCGATGCCCAGGCTCGCCAGGCCCTGGTTGGCGACCCCGTCGGGTTGCAGGATGATCCGCCAGATGGTGCCGACGACGAAGGCGGGCAGCACGTACGGGATGAGGTAGAGGGACCGGATCAGCGACCGCCCACGGAACGGCAGGTGGGTGGTCAGCGCGGCGGCGACCCCCAGCGGCAACGCGAGCAACGTCGCGATCACCGCCGCGGACCCGCTGACCCAGATGGCGTGCGGCAGGCTGGTGCGGCTCACCGCCTCCACGTAGTTGCCGGCGCCGACGAAGGGTGCCGACAGCCACTGCCGGAAGGTGTACTGGTCGAGGTCGAGCAGCGACATCACCAGCGCGACGACGAACGGCACGACGATGACGGTCAGGGTGAGCAGGCCGCCGGGCGCGAGCAGCCACAACGCGGCACCGCCGGCGGGCGCGCCGCGACGGCGGCGCGGCGGAGACGGACGGGCCACCTCGACCCGGCGCGCATCGCCGGTGTCCGGAGCGTCCGCCGTCGCTGGGTCGGTGACGGTCATCTACTTCGCCTTGTCCAGCGCGGCCTGCGCCTCGGACTGGGCCCGGGTGAGCAGGGCGTTGAGGGCCGTGTCGTCGACCTTGCCGGCGGCGAGGTTCGGCACCGACTGGACAACCACGTTGACCAGCGCAAGCTGCACCTTGCTCCACCCGCCGTGGAACGGGGTGCTGTGCGATTTCGACGCGGAGTCCACGATGGCCGCAAGCGCAGGGTCGGCGACCAGCCGGTTCGCCAGCTCCGCGTTCGTCGGCAACTCGCCGAAGGTCCGGTAGTAGGTTTCCTGCGACTCGGCGGTGGTCAGCATGTTGACCAGGCGCAGCGCCAGGTCCTGGTTCTTGCTGTACTTGGCGATCACCAGGTTGTCACCGGAGAGGATGCTGGTGGCGCCGACGCCGCCCGACGCCAGGCTGGTGGCGCCCGGCGGGACGGTCGGCATGATCGCGTAGCCGTACTTGCCGGCGACCGCGGACTTGTCCAGCGTGACCTTCGAGGTCGCCGAGACCATCGGCAGGAAGGCGGCCTTGCCGGCGCCGAACGCGGCGATGGCCTGCGCGTTCTTCCAGCCGGTCGCCGCCGGGTCGACGATCTTGTCGGTGGCGAGCCAGCCGAGGTACGTCTGGTAGGCCTTGACCGTGACCGGATCGGTCAGCCGCGCCTTGCCGTCGGCGACCAGGGGGTTGCCGGCCTGGATGCTCATCGCCCAGATGAACTTCCACGGGTCGAAGCCGTCGCCGTAAGCCACGGCCATGCCGTACCTGCCGGCCCCGGTCAGCTGTCTGGCCTGCTGCCGCAGGCCATCCCAGGTGCTGGCCGGCTTGTCGATGCCCGCCGCGGCCAGCAGTTCCTTGTTGTACGCCATGACGAACGGACGACTGGCGAAGGGGATGCCGACCTCGTGCGCGGCGTCCGGGCCGGAGATGCCGAGGGTGGCCGGCAGGAACCGGTCCCGGCCGCCGACCTTCGTCCACTGGTCGGCCGTGAGGTCGACGAAGGCGCCGGTGGAGTATGCCGTCGGGGTGAAGGTCGTGCCGAGGGCATAGATGTCCGGCCCCTGCCCGGAGAGCATCGATGTCTGGATCTTGGTGAGTTCGTCGGTAGGGCTGGCGAAGGTCTCGAACGTGACCTTCGCCCCGGCCTGCTCCTGGAACTTCGCCGAGACGTCGGCGAACCACTGCTTCTGCTCCTCGGGATAGATCGAGTTCGCCGCGACGAGCACGTTGAGCGTCCCGGCGTCCTCGGCGGAGCTACCGGAATCGCAGGCGGCGACGGGTACGGCGACCGTGACGGCCAGAGCCGCCGCGAGAAGTGCGCGGATAGCGTTCATCTCTGCTCCTTGGGTGGTGGCTGTCCGGAGAGCAATGGCGTGGAAAACACATAGCCAGACGCCCGGGAATCTTCCCGGTTCGATGAAACGTGTGAGCGAACGTAACAACCATGGAAACCGGATGGCAATCGGTTGCCATTAATTGCCATCAATGCTCTGCTGATGTGCATGAACCCCGAAGGCGCGTCCTCTCCCCGTGCGGCGGTACGCCGGGAGGGCCGCGTGACCATCAATGACATCGCTGCCCTCACCGGCGTTGCCGCCTCCACCGTGTCCCGGGCGCTGAGCCGGCCCGAGCGGGTCAACCGGGTCACCCGGGAACGCATCCAGGCCGCCGCCCGCGAGCTGAACTACGTCCCCAACACCCAGGCGCGGGCGCTGTCGTCGGGGCGTACCGAAACGGTCGCCCTGCTCGTCTCGGACGCGACGAACCCGTTCTTCTTCGGACTGATCCGCGGCGCGCAACAACAACTGCGCGCCGCCGGCCACGCCCTGCTGCTGATCGACACCGAGGACTCGGCCGAGCTGGAGAACCATCTGCTGCACAAGGTGCGCCGGTCGGTCGACGGGGTGATCCTCGCCGCCTCCCGGCTGCCCGAGCGGACCCTCTCCGTCATCGCCGCCGAACTGCCGGTCGTCACTGTCAACCGCAACGTCCCCCGGGTGCGCAGCGTCGTCATCGACAGCCCGGACGGGGTGATGCAGGCCGTCGAGCACCTGGTCTCGCTGGGCCACCGGGCGATCGCGTACGTCGCCGGACCGCCGTCCTCCTGGGCCAACGCGGCCCGGTGGCGGGCGATGCGGACCGCGATGGCCCGACACGGCCTCACCGCGGCCCGCGTCGGACCGTTCGGCGTGTCCCGCAACTCCGGGTCGGTCGCCGCGGACGCGCTGCTGAACACCGGCGCCACCGCCGGCGTCACCTTCAACGATCTGCTGGCGATCGGCATACTGCGGCGGCTGGCCGAACGCGGCGTCGACGTTCCCGGCGAGATCAGCGTGGTGGGCTGCGACGACATCTTCGGCGCCGACTTCTGCAGCCCTCCGCTGACCACCCTCACCGCGCCGATCGAACAAGCCGGCCGGGTGGCGGTGTCGATGCTGCTGAATCATCTTGAGCACCTGGGGGCAACGGCGTCCCGTGAGACCGTGCTGCTGCCCACGCACCTGACCATCCGGCAGTCCAGCGGGCCGGCCCCGCGCCGGTGACCACTCGCCGGGCCGTCTCCTCCGACTGGTCATGCGCTCGGTTGACGGTGAGGCTGTGGATGTGTGCCGTCGCGGCTCCGCGCCGGGCTGACACGCGCCAGGCGCCGTCGTCCGATGCGGCCTGCGCTCGCGTTGCTCTCACGGCCCCTCGAAGAGTTGAGCTTCCCCGCTATCGGTGCGCTACCTCAGGAAGTCCAGGAGCTGCCGTGTGGTCTCCTCGGGCGCCTCCTCAGGAATGAAGTGGCCGACCGGCACCGGCTCGCCGCGTACGTCGTCGGCCCATTCGCGCCAGATCGCGAGCGGGTCGTCGTAGAGCTTCGCGACCTGACCCTGTTGACTCCAGAGGAACAGCACCGGGCAGGCGATCTTTCGGTTTCCGCGGTCCGCCTCGTCCTGCTGGTAGTCCAGCGACGCGGCCGCGCGAAACTCCTCGCAGATCGCGTGGACGGTGGCGGGGTCGCTGAACTGCTTGACGTACGCGGCGCGCACCTCGGCCGGAAACGCGTCCTTCACCGTCGGCCACGTGTCGAGCATGAAGTCGACGAGCACCGCGGGCGCCGCCGCGATGAACTGCTCGGGCACCGGTGCCGGAGCTGCCAGGAAGGACCACACCCAGTAGGAGAGACTGAACGCCCTGTCGGCATGGTCGTAGACGTCGCCGATGGGCACGATGTCCATGACGGTCAGCCGGGTGACGACGTCGGGTGCGTCGAGCGCGAGGCGGTAGGCGCAGCGAGCACCCCGGTCGTGCCCGACGAGGCGGAACTGCTCGTAGCCCAGGCTCCGCATCACCTCGATCTGGTCGCGGGCGATCGCTCGCATGCTGTACGGCTCGTGCGTCGCACTGCTTTCTGGTTTGCCGCTGTCACCCCAGCCGCGCAGGTCCGTGGCGACCACCGTGTAGTTCTCGGCGAGCCGCGGCGCTACCCGGTGCCACATGAGGTGCGTCTCGGGAATTCCGTGCAAGAGCAGCACCGGAGGCCCACTGCCGCCGCGGCGACCGTGGATCGTCGATCCCGACGTCGGGATATCGAACTCGTCAAAGCCGTCGAACATGCCGGAACCTCCTGCGGATGACTCGGGCTGCCGGTGCCGGTGGCCTGAACCGTTGATCGAAGGTCCTCCGCACTTCCCGGATTTGATCCGGGCAAACAGGGCAAGTCAGAATATTCGGATTGAGATCATCTGATGTCGGGCCACGGCTCAGGACGAGCCTGTGGCAAGTCCGAACTCTTCGGCGACGAGGGCAAACGAGCGTGTGCGGTTGGCGGTGTCGTCGATCAACGAGGTGAGCAGAAGGTGCTCGTGAGGGCGTCGAGGACCGCGCGGACGACGTCGTCCGGGTGGCCCACCCGACCGGCCGGGTTGCGGGCCGCCCGACTCGCGAAGAGGTCGGCCTTCTGCTGCTCGCCGAGCGCGTCGTAGGCACCGCTGTCGATGGTGCCCGGCGAGACTGAGTTCACCCGCAGCGGCGCGAGTTGCACGGCCAGGGCCCGGGTGACCGCGTCGACGCCGCCGTTGGTGGCCGCGACCGCCAGCATGCCCGGCGCCGGCTTGTGCGCGGTCGCGCCGGAGAAGAAGACGAAGCCGCCGTCCTGCGGCATGCGAGGCGCGAGGTGTTGGGCCAGCAGGATCGGGCCGAGCACCTTGGTCGACAGGGACTGCGGTACGGCGGCCGGCTGCAGGTCGCTCAGACGTCCGCGAGCGCGGGCCGACGCTGTCGACACGACATCGTCGACGCGACCCAACCGTTCCGCGACCGCCGCCACGCTCGCCTCAACCGTGACGTCGACGGATTCGATGGTCAGCTCCTCGCCGTACGCGTCGGCCAGGGCATCGCGGTTGCGGGATGCGACGACCACTGTGGCGCCGGACGCGCGTACGGCGGAGACGATCGCGCCGGCGATGCCGCCGCTCCGGCCGATCACCAGCACTGTTCGGTTTTCCAGTCCAGTGTGCACAACTCAATTCCTCTTCGGGGATTCAGGCGCGCGCCATCGAGGGTCGCCAGGCAGAGTTGATCAACGGTGCACGACGGTGGCCTGGGCCCGTGGCTCCTCGATCACGCGATTGAGGGTGGCGAGGTTCTGGGGTCCCTCGTGACGCTGACCGTTGATGAAGAACGTGGGGGCGCCGGCCGCGCCGCTGCGGTCGGCTGAATCGACATCCCGCTGAACCCGGGCCTCGTGCCGGTGGCGGGCCAGGTCGTCACGGAACCTGTCGAGGTCGAGGCCGAGTTGCTCGGCGTACCCGGTCAGGTCGTCGGGGGCCAGCCCGGCCAAGTCCACGAACCTCGACCAGCGTCGACACGGGTAGGCAGGAGTGCCGGAGAGCAGGACCGCGCCCGGGCGCGGGCGTGCTCGTGCGGGTGTTTCGGCGAGGTCGGGGGTGATCGGTTGCCACCGTCCGGTGGCACCTTTCTCAGTCAGGCGGACGAGTCCGTTGACGGCGTCCAGGTCGACCAGGCGCAGGGCCAGGGCGCCGCCGCCACGGCAGGCGGTTCCGGTGTGCGGGCGCAGGAGCAGTGCGTCGGGGATGACGTCGTTGCTGCACCACATGCGCCGCGCCCCTCACACGCTTGTCGGCCGGGTACCGCGGATCGCCCAGGCACGTGCGGTCAGTCGGATCGACCCGTCGGGACCGGTTGGCAGGCGGGCGGCGAGCAGGTCCCGCAGCGCGACCCGCTGGGGCTCGGCTAACGAGGACAGGTAAGCGGGGGCAGAGCCCTGCCCCCCGAGGAACGGTGTCCAGTAGTCGGCGAAGCCGGTGAAGACGGTCGGTACGACGACCGCCTCCACCGACACATCGGTCAGCCCAGCCTCGCGCCACAGCGTCTGAAGCGCCTCCGGCCGGCAAAGTGCGAAGCGGCGGCCGTCGTCCCGCGCTGCCGCGGCGGAGTCGAGCTCGTTGGCAGCGTCCCAGAACTGTCGCATCATCTCCATCCCCTCGGCGTAGTCCCAGACATAGGCGGCCACCACCCCACCGGGGACCGCCACTCGCGCGAATTCCGCCACCGCCCGGGCCGGCTCAGGTACGAAGTTCAACACCAGACCACTCACGACCACGTCGACGGCGCTGTCCGGCAGGGGCAGCACCCGGGCGTCGCCGACCGTGAAGACGGTCCGCGGGTCAGTGGCCTGAGCACGGGCCTGCGTGACGAAACCCTCGGAGGAATCCACGCCGGTGACCTGCCGTGGGTGCGCGGTCGCCAGCACCGTCGAGGTCAGTACGCCGGTGCCGCTACCCACATCGAGCCAGCGCAGCCCTCCCGGGAGGCCGAGCCAGCGTACGAACGCCGCCGCGACGAGACGGCTCCACCGACCCACATATGCCTCGTACGCCGTTCCGTCGACCCATACCGGGGATGCCATGGCCGCACCCTACGACGGCCACACGTTCCGGCAGGTCGATACACGCGGCACGACCATCCCGAGCGCAGCGCCAGCCGATCGGGCTTGCGCCGGCCTCGACGTTGATGAAGGGACGCCCTGCTGCTCGGTCCACCGGCCCCAGGTTGACGCGGGCCCGATCGGCCATCCGCCGTACGGGACGCTCGTACGTGTCGCTCATCGAGCGGACGCGGGGTGGCGTCAGACGCGCGCAGCGGGCGCCGGCAGGTCAGTCGGGCGGCTCGGCGAGCCGTTCCATCCGGTTCCAACCGGACCAGCCGCGCTCGCGTAGCAGCTCCCGCAGCCGCCGTACCCGTGGGTCGGACTCGACGGCGAGCGCGTCGATCAGGTCGTGCGGCAGATCGTCGTCGACCTCCTCACCGGAAACTACCTGGCCGGCCGCGTGGGCCTGCTCTGCCAGGCAGGCCATGATGTCGGCTGCCTCCGCCAGCCGCGGGTCGTCCTCCTCGTCCCCGTCGAAGATCTCCGAGAGCACGCGATAGAGCCGGACGACCTGCGGATCGTCCAGAGAGGCGATCTTGCCGGGCATCCACTCGACGACGCCGTCGGGCCAGCGCGCCGCGACCAGGATCCACCCGTCCCGTTCGGCCTCCACCATCCGCGGGGACGCCCCGATGTCGCGCAGCCGGTCGAGATAGGCCGCGACCTCGGGTGGGAGCGCCAGGCTGTCCCCGGCGGTGAGCTGCGCGATGTGGGTGCGGCTGGTCTCCAGCCGTTGGATCTCGTCGCGCAACTTCTTGTCGATGGTCCGGATCGCCTCGGCGAAGGCTGCCGCGTCGGCTTCCAGCATCCGACTGATCTGCGACAGCGGCACGCCGGCGTCAGCGAGAGTGCGGATCTTGATGAGCGACACGACTGCCGTCGCCCCGTACCGCCGATAGCCCGACGCGTCCCGCTCCGGCTCGGGCAGCAGGCCGATCTGGTGGTAGTGGCGCACCGCCCGCACCGTGACGCCCGCGTACGCGGCCAGTTGACTGATCGTCAGCATCCTCTGATCCTGCCCGCAGGTGGTGCGGCAGTGGTCGGCACCGTCAGGAGATCCTGCGACGATAGGTGAGGTTGGCGAGCAGGTAGGCGAGGACGAGGATGCCGACGCACCAGGCGAGGGCGATCCAGATGTCGGTGCCGACCGGCTGCCGGGTGAACAGGTCCCGGATCGCGTTGACGATGGAGGTCACCGGCTGGTGCTCGGCGAAGGCGCGCACGGGGCCGGGCATGGACTGGGTGGGCACGAAGGCCGAGCTGACGAACGGCAGGAAGACGATCGGGTAGGAGAACGCGCTCGCGCCGTCGACGGTCTTCGCGGTGAGGCCGGGGATCACGGCTATCCAGGTCAGCGCCAGGGTGAACAGCACCAGGATGCCGGCCACCGCGAGCCACCCCAGCACGCTCGTGCCGGTGCGGAAGCCCATGAGCAGGGCAACGAGGACGACGACGACCAACGAGATCAAATTGGCGACCAGCGAGGTCAGCACGTGCGCCCACAGCACCGCGGATCGTGCGATCGGCATGGACTGGAAGCGTTCGAAGATGCCGCCCTGCATGTCCTGGAACAGCCGGTAGGCGGTATAGGAGATGCCCGAGGCGATCGTGATGAGCAGGATGCCGGGCAGCAGGTAGTTCACGTACGAGTCGGTCCCGGTCTCGATCGCGCCGCCGAAGACGTACACGAACAGCAGCATGAAGGCAATCGGCATGACCGCTGTGGTGATGATGGTGTCCGGGCTGCGGGCGATGTGGCGCAGCGAGCGTCCCAGCAGAACCGTGGTGTCGCCGACGAAGTGCTTGTTCATCACTGTTCCTTGTCCGTTCGGGCACCGACGAGGGTGAGGAAGACGTCCTCGAGGCTGGGCTGCTTCTCGACGTACTCGATCTTCGCGGGTGGGAGGAGTTGCTTGAGCTCGTCGAGGGTGCCGTTCACGATGATCCGACCCTCGTGCAGGATCGCGATCCGGTCGGCGAGATGCTCCGCCTCGTCGAGGTACTGAGTGGTGAGTAGCACCGTGGTCCCGCCCGTGGCGAGTTCCTTGACGGCCTGCCACACCTCGATGCGTGCCTGCGGGTCCAGCCCGGTCGTCGGCTCGTCAAGGAAGATCATCGGCGGGCTACCGATGAGACTCATGGCGATGTCCAGGCGGCGGCGCATGCCACCGGAGTACGTCGCCACCCTCCGGCTGCCCGCCTCGGTCAGCGAGAAACGGCGCAGCAGGTCGTCCGCGATCGCACCCGGGCCTTTGAGGTGCCGGAGCTTGGCGACCAGGACAAGGTTCTCCCGCCCGCTGAGGATCTCGTCGACCGCCGCGAACTGCCCGGTGAGGCTGATCGACTCCCGTACCTCAGCAGGCTGCGCCGCCACATCGAAGCCGTTGACCCGGGCGGTCCCCGCGTCGGCCCTGAGCAGCGTGGAGAGGATCTTCACCACGGTGGTCTTACCGGCCCCGTTCGAGCCGAGCAGAGCGAAGATGCTGCCCGGCGCCACGTCAATGTCCACGCCGCGCAGGACCTTGAGATCCTTGAACGACTTCTCCAGGCCGTGCACGCGGATCGCGGACTGCTCGGCCTGAGCTCTTGTTGGCGAATTGCTCATGGCGCCCAGCGTGAAGGGTTGACGCAGCGTCAGGGTCAAGCCCCGGGCGCGGATTTGAATGTTCACCGAGTCACAGTTGTCACCGACGAGCGTGGCTGCCCATTTGGAACGGCATGGCTGCGTGAGCTCGAAGCTATGCGACTGCTCGAGTGTCAACGCCGCTCCAGTTTTCAGGCGGAGCCGACATTACTGCAGCTCTCGAAGTACCCCTCCCAGCTCGTTGAACGAGGAGGCTGTCCCGAATCTCATGCCCAGCCGGCCCATGAGTCCCAGTGAAACTCTCAGGTAGCGCGCCGCGATGCGAGACGGTCGGGTTACGCGGACCGTCCGGCAGCGGAAAGTCGACACTGGTCCGGGTCCTGGCACTCCTGCACCGCCCCGACCATGGCCAGGTCAGCATTGACGGCACCCCGGTCACCGCCGTTCGCTACGCCGTACCAATCGCCCTCCGGACCCGCGTCGCCGCCCTCTTTCAGAGCCCGCGCGACAACCGTCGGCGGGAGCGGGTCGGCCGCCGGTTCACGATCCCTGGGCTGGTCACCGTGGCGCCGATGCGGCTGAGATCAACTGCCGCCATAGCGGACTTAGTAGACGATTCAGCGCTTAGCGCCGGTTTCACTGCCGTTGGTCCTCAAGGGCCGAAGCCATCGAAGAAGATTTGACTCGACCAAGGAAACGCCGTTAACCTCAAGGAAGCGCCGTTAACCAATTCTGTGGAGGTCGTCATGACCGAGTCCTTGAGCATCGCCGGTAACAACCTCACTTATGAGGTGTCCGGGCACGGTCCTCTCGTGGTCCTGGCGCACGGTATCGGCGACAGCCGGCACTCGTATCGTTTCCTGGCTCCGGCCTTGGCCGACGCCGGGTACCGGGTCGCCAACGTCGACATCCGCGGCTGTGGCGACTCGAGCCTGGGCTGGGACGGGTACAGCCGCACCGACATCGCCGGCGACCTCGTCGCCGTCGTGCGTCACCTCGGCGGCCCGGCCGTGATCATCGGGCAGTCGATCAGCGGCGGCGCGGCGACCATCGCGGCGGCTACCGCGCCCGATCTGATCAACGGCGTCATCGAGCTGGCGCCGTTCACCCGCGTACAACCCTTCGATCTTGGCGGGCTGCTGCGGGTGAAGCGCTTCCGGACCGGTTACAGCCAGATGGGGCAGGTCATGGTGCTGGGAAGGCTGGCGAGCTGGAAGAAGTACCTCGACGCGGCGTATCCGGTCAAGCCCGCCGACTGGGACGCCGAACTGAGGCGCATCGAGGCGAAGCTGACGGAGCCCGGCCGGATGAAGGTTCTGCAGGCCATGTGCAAGACCAGCCCGAGCGACGCCGGCGCGCAGCTGGCCAACGTCACCTGCCCGGTCCTGGTCATCGAGGGCAGCCTCGACCCCGACTGGGCCGACCCCCGCGCCGAGGGCGAGAAGATCATCGCCGACCTGCCCCCGGGCCTCGGCGAGCTGGCCGTCATCGAGGGTGCCGGTCACTATCCGCACGCCCAGACACCGGATCAGGTCCTCGCGCTGGCCCGGCCTTTCCTGAACAAGACGCTGGCGAATGCCTAGGGCTCGGCTCACCGCGCTGTCGGTCACCGAGGCTGCGGCCACCCTGGTCGACGAGGTCGGTTTCGAGAACTTCAGCATGGGCCTGGTCGCGGAACGGCTCGGGGTAAAGACCCCGGCGCTCTACAAACACGTCGCCAGCCAGGCCGATCTGGTCCACCGTGTCGCTGTCCAGGCCATGGCCGAGTTCGCCGACGCCATTCGTGACGCCATCCAGGGCCGGGCCGGCAGTGAGGCCCTCGCCGCCGGCGCGCAGGCGATGCGGACCTACGTGCTGGAGCACCCCGGCCGGTACGCGGCCGGCGATGCCGCTTCTTCCCGCGCGACCGGGCCCGACGACCCGATCATCCCCGCCGTGCAACGGGTTGTCGCCTCCTGGGCGGCGATGCTGCGCGGCTACCACCTGGACTCCAGCCAGGAGATTCACGCCCTGCGGATGCTCCGCAGCGTCCTGCACGGGTTCTCGACCCTGGAAGCAGCCGGCGGGTTCCGGTTCGACGCATCTGTCGACGACAGCTTCACCTGGATGGTCGATTTTCTCGACCGCGGCCTACACGCCATCACTACCACGACCAGCGGCACCCTCGTCCGCTGACGGATCGTCGACGACCCGACCCGACCACCTCATCCCGGAGGACCGACATCAGCATCACCCGGGCACCCACGATCACCGCGACACCACCACCCGGCAGCAACTCATGGTGACCATCGACGAAGAGCCCCAAGACTCCAGGATCGAGCGGCACGCGAGCTGGGCCGAGCTGTTCTTCGACCTCGTGGCGGTGGCCGGCGTGGCCGCCCTGGCACACGTGCTCGGGCCGGAACTGGACGCCGCGGCGCTCGGTCTCTACGCCCTGTTGTTCCTGGCTCTGTGGCTGTCCTGGACGACGTTCATGTTGTACGGCAACGTAGCCGCCGGCCAGACCCGGGTGCTGCGGCTGATGGTCGGCATGTTCGGCCTCGGGACCATGGCCGCGTCCGTGCCCGGCGTGGCGCACGCCGTGCTCGAGCACGGCGACGACCTCCGTCCGCTCAACGTCTTCGCGATCGCTTACATCACCACGCGCGTCTACGGGTCCAAGTCGTGGCAACGCGGCGCCGTATTGCTGGACTTCCCGGTCGTGCAGTACTCGGCCGGACTGCTGCCCTGGTTCGCGTCGCTCTGGGCCGACGAACACTGGAAGCTCGCGCTCTGGGCCGCCGGAGTCAGCCTCGACCTGCTGCTGATCCTGGTCGTGTCCGGCAGCAGGATCCTGCAGCGGGTCCAGTCGTACCTCACCGCGCCAGAACGTACTCGACGTCGCCCTCGATCGGGAGGCCGTCCCGACCGCACGGGACCGGTCATCCATGGGGTATCGGTCGATCCGGGCCACCTGGCCGAGCGGCTGGGACTCTTCGTGATCATCGTTCTGGGCGAATCGGTGGTCCAGATCGTCGCCGCCGCCAGCGAGACGCGGTACGACCCCGGCCTGCTGGCCACCGCGATCGCGTCCTTCATCCTGCTGGCCGGCATGTTCGGCCTGTCAGTCGTCTTCGGATACGCCGGCCTGCCGCACCTGCGCGCCGGCCGGATCCCCACCCGCGCCGCCCTCGGCCTGCACTGCCTGGTCACCGGCGTCGTCGCCACCATCGCCGTACCGCTGTCCCTGGCGGTCAGCCACGGCTCCGACCCACTGCCCGGCCAAGGTCGCTGGCTGCTGTGCGGCGCGGTTGCGGCCTACTTCACCCTCGGGGTGGTCACCGGCGTCGCCAGCCACAGCTCCGATCTGCAAAGGACGATCTCACGGGTCACCACCGGCATCGCGGCCCCACTGCTGCTCGGCCTGCTCGCCACCGCCGTCAGCGCCCGAACACTCGTGGTCTACGTGGCTCTGATAGTCCTGGCCCACCTCTGGTTCGAACGACGACTGAAGCCCATTCAGCCCGCTCCCACCAACGAAGCGCCCGACCGCGCGGGCGGCTCATGAACCCTTCCAGTGAGCCAGCCATCGCACCCGAAGTGCCCGTACCGGCACAACCCGATCATTCGGCAGGTCAACTCGTCGGGCTGAAGTCCAGCGCCGGTTCCCGGCACCGTGCACCGCTTCGTCCACGCGGGGCTGTACGAGTTCGACACCTCCTGGGCACACACCCCCTCACCCACGGCACCCGCCACCTCTGAAACCGCCGTGACTCGGCCACGAACACCCCTCTCCCCTCGAATCTGACCGACCAATTAGTTACTTAGACCGAAATGGACCACATCATGAACAAGCTCCGCCCCCTCGCGGCTGCCACCTTCCTTCTGGGCCCGGTGATCTATCTCGCCGCCGAAGCGATCGCGGCCGCGGCGTGGAAATCGCCTACCTACAGCTACGCCGACAACTGGATCAGCGACCTCGGATCCGCAACCGCCGGGGTGTTCCAAGGCCGCGAACTCAACTCCCCGCTGCACGTGGTCATGAACACCGGATTCATCGTTCAGGGCATCCTCTTCGGGATCGCCGCGGTGCTGCTATCGCGGACGCTCAGCGGACGGCGCACCTTCACCGCCGTGATGGGGGTCGTAACCATGATCGGGTACATCCTGGTCGGAACCTTCCACGGTTCCCTACAGGCCCAGCAGAACGGCACGCTTCCCCTGCACTTCACCGGAGCAACGCTGGCCATCGTCGGCGGGAACGTGCTCGCCCTCGTCCTGGGCATCCACTGGCGAAAGATTCCCGAGACGCGGCTGATCGGTCTGGTCAGCATTATCGTCGCGGCGTTCGGCCTGGTCTCCGTGACCGCTCTCTTCCTCACCTTCGATGCCGGCCTGCCCTCAGGTGCGATCGAACGCGGCTCCGTCTACACCATCGTCATCTGGCAACTCGCCGTCGCCGTCGCACTCCTGCGCAGCCGGGCCGACTCCCGCGTACCCCACGTCACCGCGACCATTTAGTCCATGAGCACGGCATCCACAAGCAGCTGACCCGCCAGCTCCACAACCCCGATCGACGACCGGGAACAAGCCCCAGGTCCAAAACCACCATCACTTCCAGTGAGTCGACCCCGGTTCCCCGACGCGAGGAATCGCGTCGGGGAACCCGGAAAAACGGCGACAGCGCCTCGCATGACCGCCGCGAACAGGCGCTGGAGCGGTTGCGCCTAATGCACAGCACACCGCCCCGCTGCATGCGGGTTGCCACGAATGCGACCGCGCGCTGGAGCTTCCGCGCAGGACTCGCCGGTCACACCCGTCGGCAAGGCCGTCCAACCCGCACGCCGGCGTCTTACCCCACGGTCGCGGTATCGCGACCGAGTCGGCTGCGACGCCTGCCGCGGCGACGTTGTCGCCCCGTAGGGCTCAACTCATATTCAAGGAGGCGCCATCGTGAGCATAAACAGCATCGACGAGCAAGCACCCGTCATCTCCAGGCACAGGATCGTGATCGCCGCCCCCATCGGAACCCTGTGGCGGCTGCACACCGATGTCAACGCGTGGCCGAACTGGCAGAAGGCCATCGATCGGTCGCACCTGGAAGACGACTTCCGGCCCGGCGCGACCTTTACGTGGGAGACCTACAACCTCACCATCTCCTCCACCATCTACCAGGTCGAGCCGCAACGACACACGTTGTGGGGCGGACCCGCCGAAGGCATCACGGGAATCCACTCCTGGACATTCACCCTCGTCGACGGCGGGGTACAGGTTGACACCGAGGAGTCCTGGAGCGGCGCCCCAGTGACCGCCGACGTTGCGGGCATGCAGACCGCACTGGATGGATCACTCAAGGCCTGGCTCGATCATCTCCGCGTCGCCGCGGAGTGACCTTCACCAGCCGCAGCAACTCGGCGTGACAGCTCGGACAAGTCGCGGCCCTCGCAGGCAAGGCCGCGCGGTCGGCCGCTCGGCGTTTGACCGGTGCGCCGGTGGCGTGCGTCACGACCGGATGCGAACTCGGTCAAGGCCATCGTGCTGGCCGGTGAAATACCGGCCACCCCGGCCGGTGGTTGACTATCCGCTCTGGACGGTCCGACCGCAGGCGGCCGGACCCAGCTCGAACAGCGGCATCCGGGCATGGTCGGGGTGTGCCAACTGGGCCACCAGCACGGCGGTAGGGACATCGCCCTTGTACAGGCTGTCCCGGCTCATCGTCCACCGGCGTACCCCGGCCACCGCCTCGCCGGTAAGCGCCCGGGCCCGGTTCAGCCAGGCCGGCTCACCGCGGTGCCGGTACTGGCACAGCAGCGCGTATGCCCGGCCGGCCGAACCGCAGCACAGGTCCCCGGCCCTTCCCCCTGTCGCGTCGAACGTGCTCCACGCGGCCTGCCGGGCCAGCCGGGCCTTGCTCAACCACCACCGCAGCCGACTCGACCACGTGAACCTCCTGTCCTGGACCAGCACCACCACCGATGCCCAGAACATGCACATCCGCCACGGCTACACACCACAACCGACCATTACCCGGCCCGAAGGCCCGACCCTGAGCACCATGCGCCGAAACCCGCGCCATCACACCCCTGGCCAACCAAAGCCAGTCCCACCACAACCCAACGAATCCGCGCCATTCCATCCAGTCCTTTGAGCATGCGATCCGCAGGCCATCTGTCGACAGAAAGGACGACGACTCCCTCGCCGGGACCGCAGGCCGGACGGCCCCTCGCCTGCGCCTGTCATCCCCCTGGACCTTCCGGTAACGCCAACGGCACCGCGATGTACCCGACGTGCTCATCCCACTGTCGGACCGCTCAGAAGCTGTGCCCGACTCCATACGCGCCATTCCCGTCACGAGTTGGCGCGGCCCGGCCGGCGCCCGTCCGCGCGGATCGTGGTGATGACAGCCGCAGCCGCACCGACCGACAGTGCAATGGCGAAGCCGATCATCGTGGGTGCGAGCGGTACGTGCCGGATTATCACGCTGAACGCGATCGAGGGCAGTCCCATGCCGAGATACGCGATGACGAAGAAGACGGCGAGTACGCCAGCGCGCGACGCCGGCTCGGCTGCGATGGCCGTTTGCGTCACAGCGCCCTTGAACAACAGTCCCGCGCCACCGCCCGCCAGAATGGCTGCTACGAAAAAGAGCGATAGAGCCGGGTGGTAGAGCGAGACCGCGGTAAGGGCGAGCCCTACCGGGAACATAACAGTTCCGGTCACGAGCAGCGGTCGCTGAGAGAGTCGGCCGAGGGCAATCTGGGTCACGGCGGAGGAGCCGAACGAGGCGAACAGCGCCAGCCCGACCACGAACTGCGACGTGATGCCCAGTTGTCCTCGGACGAGGATCGCGCCGAGCGAGGAGAACAGGCCCATGACCGCGAAGGCGAAGAAGCCGATCACACCTGCGGTTCCGAACGCTACGCGCTGGCCGGCACGCAAGCGGAATCGATCGGGGCGGTCCTGGGTGCGCATCGTCCTGTCCACGGTCTCAGGGCTCAGCAGCACCAGGAAGAGCAGCACCGTCATCGCGACCGCGAATACCAGGTACGAGGTGGAAAGGGGACCGCGAACCCACTGAGTTAGAGCGCCGGCGACGACCGGGCCGAGAGCGAGACCACCGAGATTCGCCACCGATGCAACCAGCGCCGGGGTGGGCGATGCTGGCCGGTCTGGATGGGCCTGGCGGTACAGGTCACTCAGGTAGGCGGTGGAAGTGGCAGCCATCAGGCCCACCGCGACGCCGGTCAACAGGCGCCCGATGATCAGGCCGGTCAGCGACGGCGAGGCCGCGAGGACCACTGCCGCCACAATGCCGACCACGAGGGCCGGTGCGATGATGCGGCGACGGCCCATCCGGTCGGAGAGGTGACCCAGCGCCAGGAAGCTTGCGGCCGCGCCGACGACCATCACTGCGAAGGCTACCGTGACGGTCGTGGCGCCAAAGTGGTCACGCGCCTGGTAGAGCGGCCAGAGCGGAGTGGGTACCGTGCCAAATGCCATCAGCGTTAGGAAAGCGACAGCCACGGACCAGAAGCCGGAGATGTGCGAGAGCTGAGCCGTACGTGTTCGCGACGGCTGGGTCGCGGCCACTTGGTCCGCGACGGAAGGGGTGGTGCTCATGCGTCAGATGCCTTTCGGAAATCGACTTCGAGGCGTCCCTATGGATGCCCACGAATAACAACGCTGTCTGTTCCAGATCGTATGCCGAATACGCCGCGGCCGCCGCAGATGGATTCCATCGCAAATACAGATGATCGGCCGGGGGTGGTGAAGCACGACTGCGCCTCAGATCGAGACCATCTCCGTCGCAGGTCGTCGCGACGCCCGTACAAGTGTCAGGCTGTGGGTTCAGCAGGACAGGAGCGTCGCTTCACTCAAGGAGAACCAGTGACTGAACCGTGGACGAAAAGCCGCCGACATCCCGGTCGCACGTGTTGTCGCCGCATCAATCGCAGCAGGCCGCACGATGAGTGAGGTGCATCTCGGACTATTCGTGCCGCTGACCCCCGCCGATCGGTCGGCCATCCACGACCGGGTGCTATCCGCCGAAGCGGCCGGTTTCGACTGGGTCGCATTGATGGACCATCCTTACGTGCCGGACAGCCTGGAAATCGTGGCACTCCTCGGCTACCTTGCATCCGCGACGACTCGCATCAATTTCGTGTCGAATGTCTTTAACCTGCCGCTACGGCCGGCAGCGATGCTCGCCAAATCCGCCGCGACGCTCGACATCCTGTCCGGCGGCAGGCTCGCAGTAGGACTCGGCGCGGGAACCCAGTGGGATCGAATCGAGAGCCTTGGCGGGCCGCAACTCAGTCCCGCAGAGGCATTCCAGGCCGTCGTCGAGGCGGTCGAGGTAATGCGGGCAGTCTGGGGCACTGCCGCGACGGTCACGGCTGGCGGCAGATTTCACCGGCTGCAGAACGCCGTCCCCGGGCCGCGTCCGACTCACCCTATCAAGCTGTTGATCGGTGGTGCGGGCAACCGGATGCTCGACCTCACAGGGCGGCGGGCCGATGGGTGGATCGCGCCAATCGGCACGCCGTTCGAGAGCAAGCCGGCTGCTCAGGATCGAATCAGCGCCGCGGCAGTCGCATCTGGGCGCGATCCCCGAGACGTGCAGCGGATCATCCAAGTGGTCGGATCGATTGTGGACCGCAGCTCCACCACCGCCGCTCCTCGCAGCGGACCGGGCAACCAACCCGTCCGCGCGACCGCCGACGGTTGGATTGCAATCATTGTGGAGTTCGTCCGAGAGCATGGATACGACGGAGTGAACCTGATTCTGGAAACGCACACCGATGAACAGGTACGACGGTTCGAAACCGACGTGCTGCCCGCCGCGCGCGCCGTCCTCAAAGGCTGACTTGGATGAAGTCGCTCCGATTCCGCGTACCCGGCTCCTGATGGTATGGCAACAACTTCGATCTATGACCTGCAGCCGCAACTCGCCGCAAACCGCCGGTACTGGACTGGCTGGGATGGCAGCGAGCCCGACACCGACCTGCCGATCTATCGCACGGGCCTCCCGCAAGGCCTGCTCAACGGAGTCCTACGGGTCCGCAACCGGCCACTCGACGACGCGGTCGAAGAGGCCATGGGGCAGCTCGCTGGGTCGCGATGGAGCTGGTGGGTCGGCGCCGACAGCGACGTGGGCACAGCCGAGGGACTGTTCGCGCTTGGTGCCACGCAGAGCAGTGACATGCCGGTCATGGCGATCGACGTCACCAAAGTCGCCACCTACGACACACCGCGCAACCTGAGAATCCGCCCGGTGACCAGCAAAAAAGAGATGCAGGAGTACGTACGGGCGTATGCCGGGCCGCTCGGCTTCCCGGACGGCCCCCTCGACGCACGCGTCGACCGAGAGCTGGATTTCACCTATCCCGACGTGGTCCGACTCGCCGCGGTCATTGACGGCAAGACCGTCGGCACCTGCACTCTCTCACTCGGCACCGGCGTGGGTGCCCTCTACAGCACCACCACCGACGCCGACTACCGACGCCGGGGAATCGCGACAGCCCTCATCCTGGAGTCGCTGCGGATCGTCCGTGAGTCCGGGCGACGCATCGTTACTTTGCAGGCGAGCAGCGACGGTGAGCCGGTGTACCGGCGCATCGGCTTCGAGACCGTGACGCGCTACCGTCTATTCCAGTTTCCTCAGTAGCTGCTGGGCAGCCGTCAACGATCCAGCGACGCACCGGTCAAGGGCGTTTCTCAGGGAACAGCTCGGAACGGGGCTCGCCGAGATCTTCGCGCTCAATCATGAGGAGCTCGCGGCCGCCAAGAGGTCGGGCACCCTCTCGGCGGCCGCGAGTTGCTCGAGGCCCTTAATGAACAGCCTGGTCAGCGCGCAGCCGGATACCAGGTGCCTGGGTTTGCCAGGGCGGCGAACTGGACGCCATCGGCAATCCGGCGGATCTCCGCGGCGGACAGGGTTCCGGAGGGGTCGAAGACTTGGGCGTAGTACTTGCTGTCAATCTTGATGTCACAAGACTGCCGACCGCACGGCGGATCGAGGGGATGCCGGTACGGTCCCTCGGTGCCATTTGGTTCCACCGTGACCCAGATCGCTGGGACCTTGCCCGTCTCGAGGTCAATCGGCTCGGTCAGGGAGTCGAAGGCGACATCCTTCTTCGCGTACCAGCTCTCGGCCACTACTTCGCCTTCCAGCAACGCCCGGCCGCGGCCTGCGGCGGCCAGCTGCCAGCCGTTGGGGAGGTACGTCAGCCGGAAGGGAAGCGTCACCGGTGCCGGCCCGCTGGTGGTGAACCGCTCCGCCAGCTGTCGCAGGATCTCGGCGGGTACTCCCCGATCTTCGTTATCGCTGGACTCAAGGGTGGCCCAGGCGCCGTCGGTGTACTGCCAGGCGAGGGCCGGCAGGTGGACGGTCATCGCCTTCGGATTCGTGTGCGATTCGATGTCCGGCCCCCCGACGTGAATCGTGGCCGCCAGCGTGGTTTCGTAGCCGTCCCGGCCACCGATCCGGACCGTCGTTCCGGCGCGGTAGCGATCCGGCTGGAACACGCCAGGCTGGTAGACGGTAAGGGCGCCGGCATCAACGGTGATCCGTTGCCCGTCCCCCACGTCGATGTTGGAGCGCCGGATCACCGACCGCTGATAGCCGAGGGTGACCTGCTGCGGCGCGGTCACCTCGAAGTCGCCAAACTTGTACCCGCTGACAGTCGCGGTGAACTCGGGGGACCTGGCAGACGCCGTGCTGCTCGCCTCAGCCACCGCTGCCGGTCCGCCCACGGTGGCCGCACTGTCCGGCTGCGGCGCACTCGATGTGACGATCAGTGCGGCGCTGACAACGGCTGCCACGCCTCCCGCCACGCCGGTAGACCGGATGACGAACCTGCGCCGGGCACGCTGCCGACCGGCGGTGACGACGTTGTCCACGGTCATTCGCGTCGGCGGCGGATCCGACTTCGCCAGTTCCAGTAGGCGACGAATATCGCTCATTGTTGTATCGCTCCGTTCTACCTGATCGTGACTTCCAACTGGTCTGCCGACAGCGCGGTCCGCAGTGCACCAAGGCCCTTGGCGGTCTGACTCTTGACCGTGCCTCTGCGGCGTCCCAGCACCTCGGCCGTCTCATCCACGCTGAGTCCCTCGTAGAACCGCAACACCAGTACCGCGCGCTGGCCCGGCGGCACCTCCCGCAGCGCGTCCCGTACGTGCGTCAGCTCGTCCGCTCGGCCCTGCTCGCCGGGTGTCGGCCCATCGAGCAGTTCGGGACTGGTCGAGCGCTCCCGCCGCCAGGGGCGCCGCGTCTCGTCGATCGCGGCGTTGACGACCATCCGCCGGGCGTAGGAGTAGAGCATTACGACCCGCGACCAGCGCGTATAGAGCTTGGCCAACACGGTCGAGACCGCGTCCTCCGCAAGCTGCCAGTCACCGCAGGTGAGGTAGGCCAAGCCGCGTAACGACTCCATCCGGGAAGTGACGAACTCGCGGAATTCTTCCTCGTCGTCCTTGTGCACTCGCGTGGCTCCTTCCGTCCGCGCTACAGACGGCAGCAGTGGCCGTCCAGGTTGCCCGTTCGCCCGGAAATCTTTTTTGCACTCACCGGCCGGCACCGGCGCTGCGATATGCCGCCAGACGGGATGCAACGGTTGTTGCGGACTCGCCTATCAAGGGTTCAGCGTGGTCAAGCACCGATGGGCCGTCGAGCGCACATTGGGCCGGCTCATATGCCACCGCCGGCTCCTGCGCGACTACGGAGCCCGCCCGACAACTCAGCCGGCGTGATCACCATGAACTGGCCCTAGGCGCCTACGACCGGATGATCGGCCTGGATTTGGCCGACGTCAGCGCCGACGGCACGATCACCAAGGCGCCGTGCTGCGGCGACCGGGCCGGCCGCTCACCGGTCGACCGCGCCAAGGCAGCATGAAACGCTCCACCGGCGTTGACGGCTACGGCATCCCGCTCGGCGTCACCGGCGCCCCGGCCAACCGGCACGACTCGCCGCTGCTGCGCGACACCTTCGAAGTGTGCGGCACCCGGCTGCGCCATCATTGGCCTGAGCAGGTCACAGCCCACCTCGACCGCAGCTACAACAGCAAGCACACCCGCCTGCTCGACGAGATCGGCTTCGACGCGCAGATCGCTCGCAAGGGCATGCCCACACCCATCCAAGTTGGCAAACGCTGGATGGTAGAGCGGACAAACTCGTGGATGAACGAATTCGGCAAGATCCGCCGCTGCACCGACCGCAACGCTGCGATCATTGACTCTTACCCCTACCTGGCACCGCAGCGATCATCACCGTACGTCATCTCATCCAACGGGCACGAACCCTCTACCGCTGGGACACCAGGTCCACCACCCGCCGACTCAAGTGACACCTATTGCCGGTCGCTCTTATCCGACAACGGCCGGCGATCGCCGCTGAGGATGCGGGATCGCCGGCCGAGGTCGGTCAGCGCTGCTTTCGGTCCATCGTGGTCGTCATCTGCTGATATGTACGGCCACTGCGCTCCGATTAGGCAGTTACGCCACCGCGACGACGGCGTCAGGTTGAGACATGAGAAGAGGGCTGTCGGTTACCGGGCGGGCTTGGTAGGCAGGTCAGTCCCCGGGGCAGGCTTGGTAGGCAGGTCAGTCCCCGGGGCAGGCTTGGTAGGCAGGTCAGTCCCCGGGGCAGGCTTGGTAGGCAGGTCAGTCCCCGGGGCAGGCTTGGTAGGCAGGTCAGTCTCGGGGAGCCGTCCGCTTGGCGCGGACGGCTGCGGGGTGGTGTGTTGGGTCGCTGCTACGGCGATCGGCGCGCCGAGCAGGATCGCGGCCAGCACGCCCGCCCCGCTAAGCATGATCGCGCTGCGTCGGCGGTGTCGGAGCCGTTGCTCGGCACGAGGCAGATGGTTGTTCATGATGAGTGCCTCCTCGGCGAGATCGGAGAGGGTGGTGCGGATGAGATGTTCGAGATGCGTGCTCATCGCCGTACCTCCAGGAGTTCGACGTCCGGCAGGAGCTCGCGCAGCCGCGTGACCGCGCGGTGGGTCCGGCTGCGTACCGTCCCAGTGGAGCAGCCCAGCGCCTCGGCTACCTGGGTCTCGGTCAGGTCCTCGTAGTAGCGCAGGACCAGCACCGTGCGCTGCGCCGGCGGCAGCAGCCGCAGCGCCGCGCGCATCGCCAGGCGGACGTCGGTGCCGCCGTTCGGATCGGGCTCGACTGGCTCTACCGCGCCGCTGAGCATGGACTCCCGACGATGGCGCAGCCGCCGCCACCAGCTGACCTGCTCCCGGTACATCACCGCTCGTAGGTAGCCCTCCGGGTCGGCGTTGCGTAGCGTCTGCCACTTCGGGATGGTCTTGGCCAGCGCTGACTGGAACAGGTCTTCGGCCGCGTGTCGATCGCCCGTGAGCAGATACGCGACCCGTATCAGCGCCGGTGTCCGGCTGGTCACGAACTCAGCCAGCTGCGCCCGGTCGTCCTCGTTCACCAACCCCCCCAGTCAATTGTTGTCACGTATAAAGACGCCGGAGACCGGTTCAGCTATCCACCCGCCGGGCACAATCTCTTGCCACGCCGCGTACGGTCGAGCATCGGCTGGTGCAGCGGACGCAGGTGCTGCTGCGCGCCGCGGGGGCCCATCCGCTGGGCTGTTACCGTCGACGGATCCCGGACCGGGTCGTGTTCGAGCACGTCGTAGCCGCTTTGGTGCATGTGATCCGGCTATGGACGCGTCGCGTCGGCTGACTGTTCGGACCGGACGATCCGGCGGTCGACCGCAGCAAGGGCGGCATGAGGCGCTGAACCGGCGCTGCGGCCAACCGGCACGACCCGCCACCGCTGCGCGACACCGTCGAAGCGTGCGGCGCCAACTCCGCCATCACTGGCCCGAGCAGGTCACGGCCCACCTAGATCGCGCTTACGACAGCAACCGCACCCGTGAGCTGCTCTACGAGATAGGCTTCGACGCCGACACCGCCCACGAGGGCGTGCCCGCCCCGATCCAAATCGGCAAGCGGTGGGTAGTCGAGCGCACGAACTCGTGGATGAACGACGTCCGTCGCCGATCGGCCCGGGTCACCGGCGTGTGATTACTAGCCGACCGGGAATCCGCGCTGCTCGGCGGTGGCCTCCTGAAGGTGTTCGGCGAAGGCCCGAGCTGCCGCCGATAGCTCCTCGCCGCGAGGCAACGCCAGCTGTAAGTTCCTGGACGGATGGTGATCACGAACTTCACGACGGAGCAGAACGCCGTCCGGGCGGGAAAGTGCGGAGAGAGCGACGCCCACCGGCGCAAACCCAATGCCCAACCCTGCTGCCACCAACTCGATGAGAAGCACCCACTCATTGACCTCGCAGCGAATCCGCCGTTGCAGGCCCTGGGCGGCGAACGCGGCGTCGTTCACAAGGCGTGCGGACCATCCCTCGTGAACTTCTACGAACCACTCCTCAGTCAGATCCCGCAGACTGATCTCGCCCATTGCGGCAAGGGGATGGTCGTTCCGGCAAATCAGCATCAGCGGCTCAGCGACGAGATCGATCAGCCGCACAGAGGTCTCCCTTCCCGGCAGGGATGGGACCACCGCACAATTCAATCGACCCTCCTCGACCTGCCGCACCATGTTGAGCGCGGAGTCCTGGGTGACGCGCACGTCGACGCCGGGATACATATGAGCGAAACCTGCCAACGAAGCCGCCAGCGGAACCAGGTATTCGGCAGACTGCATCGCGCCAACTCGCAAGGATCCGGTCAGCACCGCGCTCGTGTCCCGGACAAGGGCGCGAGCGTCGTGAGCCGCCGACAAAATCCGTCGTGCCGGCCCGAGCAGCGCCGCGCCTGCGTCAGTAAGACGGACCGGGCGCGTACCCCGTACGTACAGCAGCGAGCCCACGCTGCGTTCAAGAGCATGGATGGAGTTCGACAGGCCGGACTGGACGATCCTTTCCCGAACGGCAGCCTGGGTGACAGCGCCCTCCTCGGCCAATGCTACGAAGTGGCGCAGTTGACGCAACTCCATGCACCCAACCCCCGATCTGCGATGACTGTACGAGCATCCCGTCCATGGAGCGCGGAGATGCAATCGACGACGAATCTACCCGCAGACCCGTCTCGATTCAGTGATCCGTCCAACACGTTTGGCACCCACATGCTAGATACACGAATGCGTGAAGACGGTTACTCCGAGAGTCTGAAGAGACGGTAACGCGTCACCGTCTCGAAGCCGATCTTCCGGTACACCCGCTCGCCCTCTTTGCTCGCCTGAAGTGTGGCGATGCGCCGGCCGGAGCCGCGGGTGATCCGCAGCGCCTCCTGGGTGAGAGCGGTCGCGATGCCGCGACGGCGGAAGCCAGGGTCGGTCGCAACGCAGTAGAGGGCCCCGACATCGGTGCCGAGCGATAGCGTGCACGTGCCGACGGTCTTGCCGTCGACGATGCCAGCAAGCCGGACCACGTCCAGGAATGCGAAATCCAACTCCCGGTCGACGACGACACCAAGGTCGCCGGAGAAGCCGAGCGGTCCCGCGTATGCCTCGACGTACTCCTGCATCTCCGCCCGGTCGACGACGGTCCGGATCTCCAGGCCGGCCGGAGCCTCGGTCTGCGCTACGGTCGTCACGTCCACCGCCATGACCGGCATGTCGCCGATCTGCTCGGCGCCGCGGGCAATCAGTCCCTCGGCCGTGCCCTCATCGCTGTCCGCCCCCACCCACCAACCCCACCTCGAGCCGGTCAAGTGCTGCTTCGCCCCAGCGATCGCGGCGTCGAGCGGCTGATTTCGGGTGCGTAGCACTCCGTTGAGCAGGACGTGCTGAATGTCCGTGCGATAGGTCGGCAGGTCGGTGTCAGATGGCGCACCCGCCCAACCGCACCAGTACCGGCGGTTGGCGGCGAGCTGCGGCTCCAAGTCGTGAATCGATTGGGTTGTCATGCCCTCAAGACTCGATCCGGCTGCCACAAGTTCGATTGCTGGGCCAGGAATCTTGAAGTGCTGGCTGCACGATGTGCATTACAGCCGCACCTCAGTCACCTGGCCTTTCTTCTCGCCAACCAGCAAGGTTCGTCCAGGTTGTTGGCCTCACTGATCTGCGGGACGCGCCCCGACCTGACGGACGGCACCCTTTCGGAGCCGCCACCAGACTCCGCGATTTGTGATCTTTACGCCGGGTGCGCCGCTGCTGACTGGGTAGTGGACTACCGCGCCCAGGTCGACGTGCCCGCCGACCCCATCGAGGACTGGGAGACACTCAAGCGCGTGGCACCCAACCCCTTGGTCCCCACGTACGGCGAAGCGACCGCCGCGGCCCTGACCGACGACGAACGCGAACGTCTCGACACGTACATGACCGCCCTGGCCGCGGCCGGCACGCCGCACGATGGCCACCGCGTTCCTTCGCGCACGGCGTCCGCACAGCAGCAACGCCGTTTAGCGGAGCGGTGTTCGCTCCAGGTCTGCTGATCGAAACCTGCGACACCTCGCACGTTCAGCTTGCTAGACCATCCGACCGCCGGCGTTTCCGCGTCGAATGTGGCCTGCCACCCTCACGGAGCCGGGTGGCCTCGCGCAGCGCCACTTCGCGGCCGGTACGGGCGAAGTCGGTCAGCAGGCACAGTTGGTCGTCGGTGAACCCGGCGATGCGCTCGGTCAGGTACGCGGCCATCGGCTGGTAGAGCGCGGACAGCTCGTCGGTCCGGTCGGGCCTGGCGTGCACGGTGATCCGGCGGCGGTCGTGCGGATCATGCTTGCGGCGGACCAGGCGCTGCGCCTCCATCCGGTCGAGCATCTTGCTCACCGCGCCGGTGGTCATGCCCATCCGTTCGGCGAGCTGAGTGGGTGTGACGGCAAGACCCGCGCTGACGAGGTTGAGGCAGTGCAGGTCGTTGACCGGTACGCCGAGCTGGTCGGCGACCGCCGACTGGAACAGCGCGGTGGCGCTGACGAACTGCGGGATCTCCACCCAGGCAGCCGCAACGAGCGCCTCGTGCCCCGTTGACATGCTCACCTCCTTCAGGATAGCTTCCTCAGGAAGTTACTTCTTGAAGAAGCTACTTGCTGAGTGGGATGACACCCGTCGAAAGCCTAGAACAGGAACGAGATGGCATGGCTCACGCACTGATCATCGGCGGCGGTGTCGCGGGTCCCACCGCCGCCATCGCACTCCAAAAAGTCGGAGTCGACGCCAGCGTCTACGAGGCGTATGCCACCACGGCTCACGACGTGGGTGCCAGCATGGGCATCTCCCTCAACGGTCTCGACGCGCTACGCACCCTCGACGCGCACACAGTCGTCCGCGACGCCGGATTTCCCGTACCCCGCGGCGTCATGTGGCTCGGCAACGGCAGATGCCTTGGCGAAGGACACACCGGCACTCCACTGCCCGACGGGACACTCCCCATCGTCATCGGCCGCTACGACCTGTACGCCGCGCTGCGTCAGGAGGCCCTCCGCCGTGGCGTGCCCATCCACCACGGCAAGCGCCTGGCCCACATCGGACAACGCGGTGACCGGGTCGCCGCAGTTTTCACCGACGGCACGGAAGCTGTCGGCGACCTGCTCATCGGCGCCGACGGCATCGGCTCGACGACCCGGCACTTTGTCGACCCGCACGCACCACAACCCCGATACGTCGGGCTCGTCGGCACGGGCGGGATCGCCCGCATCGCCACACCGCAGTCCGATCCCGGTGTGATGAATATGGTCTTCGGCAGGCGGGCGTTCTTCGCCTCCATGGCCAGTCCGGACGGCAGCGTCTGGTGGTTCGCCAATCTGCCCCGGGCCGACGAACCCACCGCAGCCGACCTTGCCGCGACTTCCGGCGCGCAATGGCAACAGCGATTGCTGCAAGTCTTCGCCGGGGACAGGTCGCCGGCCGCGCAGCTCATCCGCGCGACACCGCCGGACTACACGTGGTTTCCCATGCACGACATGGATGCCCCGAAGCGGTGGCACCGCGGACGCGTCGTCCTGATCGGTGACGCCGCACACGTGAGCTCACCCAGCTCCGGCCAAGGCGCGTCGATGGCCTTCGAGGACGCCGTGCAACTGGCCCGCTGTCTGCGAGATCGAGACGATCCGCCTGCGGCGTTCCACGCGTACCAACGGTTGCGCGCCAACCGAGTCAGCAAGGTGCTGGCGGGAGCCAAGCAGGTCAACCGCAGCAAGGCGGCCACCGGCGTGAGTCGAGTCCTGCGCGACGTGACGTTCCCCCTGTTCGTGAGGAAATTCAGCACCCCTGAGGCGTTTGCCTGGCTGTACGACCACCGCATCGACTTCGACCGACCGATAGACGATCAGCAGCGTCCATAAGGCGTTTGATGCGAGGTCAGACGGTCTGCTGACGCGCGTCTCGGGCCGGTTCGGCTGGCACGGTTGCTGCACTTGCTAGGCAAAGAGCCAGCGGTATCGGAGCGTCGTCGAACTCGGTTCGCAGCTCGCGCTGCCGTGTGGGGCCAGGGTGCATCGCAGCCGCCGCAGCTCCAGATCGGCAGCACCGGGCCGCGCATCGCCATGCGCGGCCTCCGAGCAGCGCCGCCGTCATCGACCGCGCCGGCCGCTCGCCCAGTCCACCTGCCAGCGTGGGTACGGCGTAAGCCGCGACCACCACGCCCGACAGCCAGTGCAAGGGCCGGCAGGCCGTGGGGTCGCGCCGCCTCTGCTCACCGACGCTGGGATGAGTGCCCTGGCTGACTCCGTCGACCTCAGCATGATCGCGTCCTGACCACGTTCCCCATAGCCTTGCTCGGACGAAACGAAAGAGCCGCCCGCCCCTACCACCGAGACCAGACGACCGGCCACCACGAAAATCAGCTAGTCGAGCTTCACGATGTACCCCTCGTCAGCACACGCCGTCTGCAACCCCGACACGTGCGTCCCCATCGGCCCGATCAGCGCCAACGCACCCCCGCCGTCCTCCATGCCCTGCACTTGCCACAGAATGTCGATCAGCGCCGTCCCGTGCTCCCGGATCTTCGGCTTCCGCGAATCCTCGAAAATCTTCCGCGCTTCCCGGTACTCGGCCTCCGTCAACTTGTCGTCATCCGCCGACTTCGGTTTGCCGTCCATCTGCTTGCCGTCGGCCATCGCCTTGCAGGCGGCGATCCCCGAGTCCTCGCGAATGAGCCCGTCGTAGACGACGTAGCCGCCGACGCCGAGCACGAGAACGGCGGCGAACGCGAGCGCGGCGACGATGAGCGGCTTACGGCTCGACTTGGCCGGCTGCGGCGGCACGGCCTGCCCGGGATAGCCGATCCCGGGATCATGGGCGCCGACCTGGCCGGGCTGGTACTGCTGCGGCGGGTAGCCGGTGCCCTCCGGCTGGTTGGAATGCTGCGGCTGCTGGGTGTGGTACGGGTCGGTCAAGGCCTACTCCCCACGTGGTTGCTAACTTGTTGATGTTGGTTGGATCTTGTTCGCCGGGCTACAAACTGTCGGGTTGGTGACTGCGGTTGTGGCTGGTCAGGTGCGGACGTCTGCG
Source organism: Micromonospora sp. CA-246542 (assembly GCF_050942905.1). Classification (NCBI taxonomy): domain Bacteria; kingdom Bacillati; phylum Actinomycetota; class Actinomycetes; order Micromonosporales; family Micromonosporaceae; genus Micromonospora; species Micromonospora sp. CA-246542. The sequence goes on from NZ_CP192040.1 coordinate 4,760,957, forward strand.
GTTCGGCCCGCAAGGCTCGGGCCAACGGCCGAAGGGGGCGATCCGCCGGCCCAACCCCCGGCAGACCGAGCAGCTGCGTACCGGCGCAACCGGCGGCGACGATCGTTCCGATCTTTGACCCCCGGAACGGCGTCAGGTCGCCCGGGTCGACGCGGCTCCTTCGATGACCCGGTAGTCCTGGAACGACTTCCAACCCTTCTCGCCGTAATCGTCCAGGGTCTGACGACTGAGCGCGTCTCCGAGGCCGCGGCCGAGCTGGCCGACACGCTGGGCCTGGAACGCCTCACGGTCGCGGCCGTCGCCCGTCATTTCGGGGTTGCCGACGCCAGCCTCTACGGGCACGTTCGCAGCCGCGAGGCGTTGCTGCACAAGGTCGCGGTGCTGGCCGCGGCGGCGTTCGGCGACCGTCTCGCGCTCGCCGTAGCCGGCCGCTCCGGGCGTCAGGCCCTGACCCCGCAACGCGCAGATCTGCGCTCGCACCGCCAGGGCGAGGGTCTGATCCGGATGAGTCGCCGGACCGCCTTGTCGGAGCTGGGGTAGACAGTCCTGGCGACGGCATAGGCCCTGACGAGCAGGCTGGCATACCAGGCAGGGGCAGGCCTCGAGGTCACCCCGCACCTGCTTCACGCAGAGCATCACCCCACTTGACCCTGCGCAATCTAATCGACACTTTCCATACATGACTCAACATGCGTTGTCCCTGAGTAGAGGGGACCTCGATCGGGCCTCGGGCAGCATCCGCTCATGGTTCCCCCGCGCATCAGCCCTGAAGCGTTACAGCGAATGCCGTGGCAAATCCCGTCTGAACGCGGATCGGTGCCGAGAGCGTCCGACACGGGAGGTCGCCACCCTTGGCTCACTGTGACGTCTGTTGTCTGCGCCTGAAGCTCACGAAAATCAAGATTTTGCCGAAACATTACGGTGAAGAGACGTACGGCTTGATCCTCGAAGGAGACCTGCGCGCCGCCGCTGGGCTATCTCCTCCGGGGCCTGGCACTGGATTACCTGCCCGACGAAAGTCGCGAGGAGTTGGGGCACCTTGCCTGCGGCCGAGCGGGGGCGCAGGTGGTGAGCGCCACGGATGCGGCCGGCGGGGACCGGGGCGCACCAGCGATTCAAAGCCCGCCGCCGGCTGTCACCGCAGGCGGGTGACCGTCTTGTGCTCGATGTAGCCGGTCAGGCCGACCTGGCCGTACTCGCGACCGAGGCCGCTGGCCTTGTAGCCGCCGAACGGGCCATCGAAGCTAATCGGCGAGCCGTTCAATGTGACAGTGCCGGTGCGCAGTCGGCGGGCCATGTCCAGTGCCCGCTCGGGGCTCGTCGTCCAGATTCCGCCGGAGAGACCGTAGTCGGAGTCGTTGGCTATCCGCACTGCCTCGTCCTCGTCGTCGTAGGCGATCACGGCCAGGACCGGGCCGAAAATCTCCTCCTGCGCGATGCGCATGTTGTTGGTGACATCGGCGAAGACGGTCGGGGTGACGTAGTTGCCCTGCTCCAGGCCCTGGGGCACCTCGGGGCCACCGGTCACCAGGCGGGCGCCTTCCGCGATACCCAGCTTGATGTAGTCGATCACGCGGTGCTGCTGGTCCGGCCGGATCATCGGGCCGACGAAGGTGTCCGGCTCTGACGGATCTCCGACCTTCAGCGACTCCACCATTTCCTTCAGCGCCGCGACGACCTCGTCGTAGCGGCTGCGCGGCGCCAGGATCCGGGTCTGCAGGATGCAGGCCTCGCCGTTGTTGCCCAGGGAACCGAAGCGCAGCCCCTGCATCACGGCGGGCAGGTCGGCGTCGGCCAGGATGATGGCGGCGGACTTGCCGCCCAACTCCAGGCCAACCCGCTTGAGGTGCTCCCCGGCGATCGAGGCGATACGACGGCCGGCCCGGGTCGACCCAGTGAACGAGATCTTGTCAACGTCCGGGTGCGAGACGAGGTATTCGCTGGTCTCCCGGTCCGCCGGGAGAATGCTGAGCACGCCATCGGGGAGGCCGGCCTCGTGCCAGAGGTCGGCAAGCAGCATCATGCTCAGCGAGTTCTCCGGGGAGACTTTCAGTACCACGGTGTTGCCGGCCAGCAGCGCGGGGACCAGCTTGGCGGTGGCGGCGGAGAACGGCGAGTTCCACGGGATGACCGCGGCGACCACGCCGATCGCCTCGCGCCGAACGATGGTGTCGAAAGCCACCGTGGGGTCGGAGGGCTCGACGACCTCTTCCCAGCCGAACTCCTCGGCCGCCTTGAGGTAGGCGTTGACCTGCCGGGTCAGGAAAGGCTGGCCGGCCTTCGTGAACCAGCCGGCCGATCCGTTCTCGGCCGAGATCGCTGCCGCAATCTCGTCGGCCCGCGCGGCGCGCAACGCGTCGTAGCGGCGGATGACCTCTTGGCGCTCCTCCGGGATCGTATGCGGCCACGGCCCGTTGTCGAACGCCGTGCGGGCGGCGGCGACAGCCGCGTCCACATCGGCGTTGGCGGCCTGGGCCACCTGGCCGAGCACGGACTGGTCGTGCGGGGAGCGGATCTCCAGCAGCTTCGAACTGCTGGGCGTCATCCAGGTACCGCCGATGTAGAGCTTGTCGCGAACAATCATCGGTCACGTCTTTCTAGTGAGGGGAGGGAAATCGGGCGTCAGGCGCGGTGGGGCGTGCGCCCTAGCTGATTGGGAAAGTTGGGGGGCGGACCATCTTGGCGACCGAGGTCTCGGTGAAGTCGCCGAGACCGTCGAGATCCGTGGATTGGCTCACCTCGCGCCACGCGGCGTCCTCCGTGGCCCGGGCCTCGGCGATCAATGGCGCGAGCCACGCCGCGTCCGAGCCCAGGAGGAGCCGCGCCGGCGGCTGCGGCTCCTCCGTGATCCGCAGGATCACCCGCGCCATTTTTGCTGGATCGCCGCGCCGCACGTCCGGATTGTCACGGTACGTCCGTACGAAGGTGCCAACTGTCTCGTCGTACTCGTCCTGCATGGGCGGCACGGACATCGGGGCAGCCGCCCACGGCGTCCGAATGCCGCCCGGCTCGACCAGGGTGGCGTGGATGCCGATCGTCTCCACCTCGCGTGCGAGGATCTCCGTGAAACCGCCCAGCGCCCACTTGGCCGCCTGATATGCCGCCAGGCCGGCCTGGGCGCGTCGGCCGCCAATCGTCGAGACGTTCACGATGCTGCCGGAGCGCTGTGGGCGTAACACCGGTAGGGCGGCCCGCACCATGTTGACCGCACCGAAGAAATTGATCTCGACGATCCGGCGAAACTCGTCCTCCGGCATGTCTTCAATCGAGCCGACGCTGCGGTATCCGGCGCTGTTCACCAGCACGTCGAGGCGGCCGAACTCGCTGACCGCGTACTGAACCGCCGTCTGTGCGTCAGCGCTGGAGGTCACGTCGACGGCGAGTACGCGCAACCGGTCCTGCTGTTGGTCGGGCACCGGCAGGACGTCGGTGGTCAAATCCGTCGCAAGCACGTTGTGCCCGGCCTGCAGCCCGGCATCGACCAGGTGCCGACCGAGGCCTCCGCCCGCTCCGGTCACCAAGAGTGTCTTTGTCATTGCGTCTCACCCACACTTTCACGGAATTTCGGGGCACGGCTGCGCCCTCCACACCGAGCCGCGACAAGCGGCCTGAGCGCATGCTCGGCCACGAACAGTCCGTAGGTCGCCGGGCTCCGGCGGTCAGGACTTGACCGGGTGGTCCGTGGAACGACTGACCTCGGCCCACGTCCGGGCCTCCGTGTTGCGCTCGTCGCCCGATTTCAACGCGATCTCCAGGGCGTCACTGCCGAGCAGCAGTCGGCGCGGGGGCTCCGGCACGTCGAGGATGTCGACGATCGCCTTTGCCATCCGGGCCGGGTCACCAGGCTCGTTGCCGGCGTAGGTCGCGAACCGTTCCAACCACGCGCCGACGGTCTGCTCGTAGCCCTCGCTGAGCTGGCCGGAGGCGGTCGCGGCCCCGGCGGCCCAACCGGTACGGATGCCGCCCGGCTCGACGATCGTCACCTTGATGCCCAGCGGGGCGACCTCGTTCGCCAGCACCTCGGAGAAGCCCTCGACGCCGAATTTGGCCGTCTGGTAGGCGCTGAGGCCTGGGGTGCCGCCGACCCGCCCGCCGATAGACGAGATCTGCACGATGTGTCCGGCGCGCTGGCGGCGCAGGACGGGCAGCGCCGCCCGGGTCACGTTGACGGTTCCGTACAGGTTTGCGTCGACCTGTGCCCGGAACTCATCCTCCGGGAAGTCCTCCACCGAACTGCTGGCGGCGTAACCGGCATTGTTGATCACCACGTCGAGGGAGCCGAATCGGTCGACGGCCGCCGCGACCGCTTTGCGGCACGCCTCAGGCGAGGTGACGTCCAGCAGCAGGGTCAGGAGTCGCTCCGGGTGCTCCCGAGTCAGGTCCGTCAGCGAATGTGGGTTGCGCGAGGTCACCGCAACTCGATCGCCTGCCCCGAGTGCCGCCAGGGTCAGGGCCTTCCCGAGACCCTGGGAACCGCCGGTGATCAGCCATGTCCGTGCCATGGCACCTCCTTCTGTCTAGAACTGAACCCACTCGGATTCAGCCTGCCTATGCCACGAGATGCGCGTAGCAGATTCTCACTTAACCGCGACTTGACTGTAGCACTAACTGACCAGAGCAGCTCCTCGGTGAGGATGATCGTGAGGTTATCTACTACCACTGTTACGCTTGGAGCTATCATGAGAGCTGACGCCGCCCGCAACCTCGCTGCCGTCCTGCGCACCGGGGCCCGCCTGCTGGCGGAGGACCCGAGCACCTCGATCTCCGCCATAGCCAGCGCGGCGGGAGTGGACCGCACCACCGTTCACCGCCGCTTCGCCAATCGCGAAGCCCTGCTCAGCGCCGTCTTCCAGGCCAAGCTCGACTCTGCGGAGCGAGTCCTCGACGACTCGCGGCTTACGGAGGCGCCGGTAGCGGTCGCATTGCACCGCTACGTGGAAGGGATCATTCCGGTCAGCCGTGACTGGCCCGTCGACACGCGCCGCATGATGCGCGCGGATCCCGCCGCCGACAGTCGACGTCAGCAGCAGAGTCAGCGACTGGATGACTTCCTCCAACGCGCTTCCGATGAGGGCTACCTTCGCCCCGACACCTCTCCCGCCTGGGCGCGGGCGGTCCTCGACCAGCTGGTGGAGACCGCCGCCCATCACTTCCCCGAAACGGCTCCCCCACGGGCGGCCGACCTGGTCGTGGAGACCTTCCTCAACGGCCTCGGCCCGTAGTGACAACCGGGATCCGCCACCGAAGTTCGGCCTCGGTCCGGGATCCCGCTTCTCCGTCACCAGGGGTCGGCGGTGTCACATTGACGGCTGATCTTGGTTGTTGCGGTGGGCCGCTTCCTCAATCGCCAGCGCCGCACCTGCGGCGGCGACACGACCTGGGATCGCGCCGAAGGCGACGGCGCAGCCGCAGCCGCAGCCGCAGCTCGATGCCATCACTGTGACCCGCGAGAGCTCCACCGGCCCGGTGCACCGGCTTCGTCGGGAGCGTTTGCGTGTAGTTCGACCCGCGCTTCGAGCCGCATCCACGACCACGCCGGTCCTGCTCACCGGGGACTTCAACGCCCCGTCACACCTGGACTGGACGGCGACGAACTCCCGCTGCGGCTACGGCGCCGTCGCCTGGCCCACCTCCACGGCGCCCGCCAACGCCGGCATGGTCGACTCCTACCGCCAGGCCCGACCCGACCCGGCCCGGGATCCGGGCAACACCTGGTCCCCGGTCTACAAGACCTTCACCGGCGGATACGGCTACGACTCCCACCGCGGCGATCCGGAGCCGCAGGACCGCATCGACTTCATCCACTACCGAGGTCCGCTCACCGTCCTGTCCTCCGATGCCCTATGGACGGGTAACCCGTCCCAGTCCAACCCGTCCGCCAACGCCTGGTCCTCCGACCACGCCGCAGTGCTCACCACGTTCCGCGTCAACTGAGCACCCACCTGCCGGATCGCCTCCATCTTGGCGGCAGCGACGGCTGCTGGCAGTCCCACGTTTGAACCAGCGCCCGGGGCATGAGAACGATCCGCGGAGGCAACGATGTAGAACGGACAAGGCATCCCCGCTGGCCACTCTGGTTGATACCGATTCGCGTCATCCCCGACGCACCCAGGAGGCATGAGCGCAGACGCGTCGAGCACCGCAGTGACGTCGAATGTGCCTAGTCGTGGCCGGTGCCGATGTGCCGCAGGCGATGGATGGGTACGCCCGCGGCCACCAGCTGTCTGGCGATGGCGCTCGACGGGTAGTCCAGGAAGACGGCGACGTGCTGGTCATCGCCGAGATCACAGGCGGCGGCGAACGTGCCGATGTTGATGGGGTCCAGTCCGCAGACCTCGCGCAGGTCGACGACCAATCGCATCGGCCGCTCATGCCGGATGGCCCGCACGACAGTGTGGCGCAGGTCGACCGCGTCGTCGGCGTCGAGCAGGCCGCGTGGCCGTATGACAAGGGTGCCGTCCGAGCTGGTGTCGACGTCGACCGTGGCGCCGGCCATCGCGCTACCTTCCGTCACCTGATGTTTCCGGGGTTGTCAGGTTAAGGGCTGGAAGACAGGCAGTCGATCCGCTGGCCGAATGTTCACCCGGTCACGGCTGGATCACGACCACGGCCGTGATCAACGCGGCGGCCACCGTCAGGCTCAGCCGCAACACTGTCGACGCGCACTTGGTCGCCATGACCGAGAAACAGGTCACAGAGGATTTACGCGTAGACGGCAAGACGGTTCACATCCGCAACGACGATGTCTGCAAGGCTGACGGTGGGACCGTTGAGCGCTCCCTGAAGGCTTCCCTGCGTGATAGCCCCAGGGCGAGCTGGGTCAGCGAGATCGCACAAGCCTTCGACGAGTCGATCAGACCGGCGCGCGCCTGGTATCGGATCGACTCACGCCTCTTCCCAGGCCCGGGCCGCGCATCGCGCCAGTGGTAGAGCGTCAGCAGGTTCGACGGCTTCACCGACGTGACGGACCCGGCCGACGAGGCGTTCGTGCTACGTAACGTCCGGCGCGACGTGCCGTCCGAGCTGGTGTCGACGTGGACCGTGGCGCCGGCCATCGCAACCCCTTGCGTCAGCTGATGTTTCCCGAGTCGTCAGGTTAGGGCTGTGCGGCTGTCGGTTGATCCGTAGGCGCGAATGTTCGTCCGGGCACGGTCAGGCCACGAACCCGGCCACAACCAGCCCCGCGACTGCCGTCAGGCTCAGCGCCAGAAGCACCCCGGTTAGCCGGTGGTGGAACGTGGGATTACGGGCCAGTGGTTGCTGCAGCGCCGTCCACGTTGTCCCGCCAAGCAGCGCCAGCGTGAGGACCACCATAAGGATCATGGGCACCAAACCGGACGTTGGCTAATTGATTCTTATCAACGTCACAGCAGTAGCGCGCTGGGGCAGGTGCGCGATGGTGAACGTTGCGCGAACAACCGAATGTCGCGTCGACGTCCGGAGCACCGCCCGCAGAGACACCTGACGACATGCGAGGTGCGCGATGACCAGACCCGCAAGCCAGTGGCGGCATGTCGTCCCGGAGGTCGCCCTGCAACGCCAGATCGGGACGCGTCGACAGCGGCCTGCGGACGTGGACCAGCGAAGCTTTCGCTTGCGTCCATGACGCCTGTGTCTACCTAGCGACGGCGAGGCGGTTCACGTCCGCAGCGACGACGCGGCGTAACACGAACCCTTTCAGCCGCCATCTCGTGGTGCGGGCGCGAGCAGACGCAGGGGCGATACGTCGGCCAATGGTTTGGCGTCGGGGCTGGGTACGGTGCGAGGCAGCAGCGCGGCGAGACCGGCGCGCGTGGCCAGCACGATCAACCGGTCGGTGCGGACCAGTGGCCGGCGTTCCGGCAACGACCAGATGGTCTGCCCCGCTCGCCCGGTCCGCATCGCGATCACCCACACTCCGCCGGGCCGGGTGACATCGCCGTAGTACCGGCCCTCAAGTTCGGACCCGGCGCCGACCGGAAGTTCGGCCACCAGCAGCACCCGGCGCCCGACCGAGATGGTGTCGATGACCTGCCGGCCCATCATGGCGGCCGCGAACGCCGGTGCCGCCAAGGACGATACGCTGCGTGACTCGTTGATACCCAGAATGCGCTGCGTGCGCTTCGCAAAGCCGTCGTCGAACAGCCGCAGCACCACCCGCAACGGGGCTCTGGTTGCTTCCGACCGGGCCTGGTCCACCTCGTGTACCGACCGCCCGGACAGGGCGGTCTCCAGGTTGGTGACGTCGTCGGCGGTCAGTACCACCAAGGCCCGGCAGGTGTGTACGGAGGCGGCTCGTAATGTCTCGAGGCGGGTCGCGTCGCCGACGATCACCGGTAGGCCCAGTTCACGGGCGACACCGATGCCGCGCGCGGACTCCGTCCGGTCGACGGCGACGACGGGGATGCCGAAGGCGTGCAGTTCCTCGAGCACCCGGGTGCCGATGTTGCCGAGCCCCACGAGGACGACGTGGTCATCTATCGACTCGATCATGCCGCCGGCGGCGACCGCGAGCCGGGCACGCACCAGCGAGTCCACCACCAGGGCGGTGACGGTCGGAAGGAGCGCCACCCCGGTAGTCACCAGCACCACCGCGGTCACCTTTTCGGTGAGCGGTGCGGCCGAGTCCGCCTCGGCGCCTCCCATCGTGGTCAACAGCGCCAGGTAGAAGGCCTCCGCGAGGTTCACACCGCGGGTGTACGCCAGCAGGGCGCTGGCGGCGGTGAGCAACGCGGCCGTGCCGGCCAACGCCAGCCGCAGATTGCGGCTGAACACCAGTCCGAGGGCCCGGAACAGGCGCGGCCGGCGTCGCGGAGGCTGCACGCGGGGCCGCCCGTAGGCGCGAATCAATACCAGGTCGGCCGAATCCTGATCCGCCGGAAGGACAACCGGCTCAGGGTCGGTCGTGCGGGCCAGGCCGCACACCACATCCGCCTCGGCCGGGTCGACGTCACTGCGCATCGCGGTACGCAGAAGCTCGCCCTCGGGCAGCCGCAGATACGTCGGCGTGGCGTCTCCGAGCGTGGCGGCGACGAACGCCGGTGCGGCAATCTCCGATCCGGAGAGCACGGCGCAATCCCCGAGCATCGCGGCAACGCCCTCGCCGAGCACGGGGTTGAAGAGTCGCACCACGAGCCGGACCTCCGGAGCCAACTCCCGGGTGATCATGGCGGCATCCACGTTTACCACATCGTCGACACCGACGAACGCTACGGCGGCGGCCTCCCGGACCCCAGCCTGATCGAGCACCTCCCCCGTCAGGCGCCGGGCAGTCATGATCTCCGGCTGTCCCTCCGCCGTTGTGAACTCCGCGGCGACGTCGGCAAGGTCAGGTGCGTGGTTGTCGCTCACCGGTAGTACCACAGTGACCGCGACACCGTAGCGGTCTGCCAGCTCGGTGGTCAGACGACGAGCCACCGCGCCGTCCCCGCACACCACGAACCGCTGCCGTGCCGGCTCGGCGGTGGCCCTCTGCCTGGTGTCTTCGGACACAGTCAAAGGGTAAACCGGAGTCCCACGTGGACCGGGTTCCCCAGCCTCAGCCCTCGATTCCTTCTCAGCCCAAGTAGCAACTCCTTCCCCAGGCAACATGATCGCCGGGCAGTGCGGCTCGAGATGCCAACAGCGCCAGCCGTGATGCGGGCAGCGACACACGACCACGGTGGTCACGCACTACAGGAGGAATCGCATGATCACCTTGAGCGCTGGTCTGCCTGCTTCCGAAGGTGAACTTTGGGCAAACGGATGAATGTCGAGTGGATGCTCAGGGCATCACTCGCGCAGCCGCTGAAAACGATGTGCGAGGTGTGTGATGACCGAACCCGCAGCCAGTGACGGTCTCGTTGATCCGGAGATCGCGTTGGAACGCCAAGTCGAGACGCTGAAACAACGATTCCCGGATGCTGACGAGAGCGAGATCTCCACCCTCGTTCACGAGACGCACCAGCGCCTCAAGGACGGGGCGAGCATCGACTCGCACCTGGTAGCCCTGACCGAGAAGCAGGTGACGGAGAAGCTGCGCGCCGGCAAGGCGACCGTGCACATCCGTAGCGACACCACGGCTTGAGCAGAGACACGAGCGTGATCGGCCGGCGGCGGGTCGCACCATCCGACGTTTCCGCAACGGATTCCTGTGGTGGTGGACACGAAGTGGCTGCTGACCCGTCCCTACGGCGGCATGCAACGTAGCGTTGAGGGCTGCCCAGGGCCGGTCCGTATACCGCACGCGTGGGCGACGCCGATCCGCACGACGAAAATGGTGAACGCCGGGTGCCCGTGACGAGTGAACCGCAGGTGGTCGCGCTACCGCCGACAGCCAGCGCATCGGCGATTCCTGCCGTCTTCCGATCCACCCCGGCCGCGGCCCGCCGCACGCTTGTCGACATTTTCGACGACACCGTGCGCATCCACGCCGACGCATGGGCGCTCGACAGCGGCGCCACGGCGCTCACGTACCGCGACTTGGCCGATGAGGTCGTGGCCATCCGGACGTCACTCACCGAGCACGGCATCGGTGTCGGCGACCGTGTGGGCATCCGGATCTCATCCGGTACGACGGAGCTGTACCTGGCGATCCTCGGTGTCCTCGCGGCCGGCGCGGCCTACGTGCCGGTCGACGCGGACGATCCCGACGAACGCGCCGAACTCGTCTTCACCGAGGCCGGGGTCGTCGCGGTGCTCGGTGACGGTTTGACCGTGTCGCTGCGCCACACCCCTGCGGGCCGGATCGCCCGGCCCGCCCCGGACGACGACGCCTGGATCATCTTCACCTCCGGCTCGACAGGCACCCCGAAGGGTGTGGCAGTCAGCCACGGCGCGGCGGCGGCTTTCGTAGACGCCGAGGCGCGGCTGTTCCTCACCGACGAGGCCAGTGAGTCGATCGGTCCGCAGGATCGGGTTTTGGCCGGGCTGTCGGTGGCGTTCGACGCGTCGTGCGAGGAGATGTGGCTGGCGTGGCGGCACGGCGCGTGTCTGGTACCGGCCGCGCGGTCGCTCGTGCGCAGCGGCGTCGACCTCGGTCCGTGGTTGGCCGAGCAGCGCATCTCGGTGGTGTCGACGGTGCCGACGCTCGCGGCACTGTGGCCGGTCGAGGCGCTGGAGGAGGTCCGGCTGCTGATCTTCGGTGGGGAGGCCTGCCCACCGGAGCTCGCGCAGCGCCTGGCCGTCGAGGGACGAGAGGTCTGGAACACGTACGGACCGACCGAGGCGACGGTGGTCGCCTGCGCCGCGCGGATGACCGGAGAGGGGCCGGTACGCATCGGGTTGCCGCTGGCCGGCTGGCAGCTTGCCGTTGTCGACGCCTCCGGCGCTCCGGTCGCGATGGGTGAGAGCGGCGAGTTGGTGATCGGCGGGGTGGGGCTCGCCCGCTATCTGGACGCGGGCAAGGACGCCGAGAAGTTCGCGCCGCTGCCCGCGCTCGGCTGGCAGCGGGCGTACCGCAGCGGTGACATCGTCCGGGCGGAGCCCGAAGGGCTCCTGTTCGTCGGCCGGGGTGACGAGCAGGTCAAGCTCGGCGGACGCCGGATCGAGCTGGGTGAGATCGACGCGGCACTACAGTCACTGCCCGACGTGGCCGGCGCCGCGGCGGCGGTGCAGCGCACCGCCGCGGGCAACCAGCTGCTGGTGGGGTACGTGGTACCGCACGACGAGGCGACGTTCGATGCCGCGTCGGCGGCACTGCGGATCCGCGAGCAACTGCCGGCCGCGCTCGTGCCGCTGCTGGCCGTGGTGGACGCCTTGCCGACCCGGACGTCCGGCAAGGTGGATCGGGCCGCACTGCCCTGGCCGTTGGCAACCCCGCAGGAAACCGCGGGTGAGCTGACCGCGACGGAGGAATGGCTCGCTGACGGTTGGGCGGAGATCCTGGGCGTACGCCCCACCGAGGCGGACGCGGACTTCTTCACCCACGGCGGAGGCAGCCTGAACGCGGCGCAGCTGGTGGCGTGGATCCGGCGTCGACACCCGCACGTCTCGGTGGCCGACATCTACCTTCGCCCGAAACTGTCGCGGCTCGCGGCCGTACTCGACGCGCTCGACACCACGGCGGCGATGCGCCGGGACGTTCGGCCAACGCCGAGGCGCGCCGGGCTGATCCAGGCCGCGTTGATGGTGCCGATGCTGGCCCTGGTCGGGTTGCGCTGGCTGACCGTCCTGGCCGCCCTCGGCAACGTGCTCACCCTGCTCGCACCGGCGCCCTGGGCACCCGTCGTGTCCTGGTGGTGGGTGGCGCTGGGCTGGCTTCTGCTGTTCAGCCCTCTCGGCCGGATCGCTGTGGCCGCCGCAGGAGCGCGGCTGCTGCTGCGCGGGGTACGTCCCGGCAGCTACCCGCGCGGCGGCGGCGTGCACCTGCGGCTGTGGGCCGCCGAACGCCTCGCCGACCTGAGCGGCGCCACCAGCGTCGCCGGAGCGTCCTGGATGATCACCTACGCCAGGGCACTCGGCGCGCGGATCGGCGACGACGTCGACCTGCACTCCGCGCCGCCGGTGACCGGTCTGCTGAAGCTCGGCCGCGGTGCGGCGATCGAGCCGGAGGTCGATCTGTCCGGCCACTGGGTCGACGGCGACGTCGTTCGCATCGGCAGGGTTCGCGTCGGCGCCGCCGCCCGGGTCGGATCCCGCAGCACCCTGATGCCCGGCGCGCGAATCGGTAAGGGCGCCCGGGTCGCCGCGGGGTCGACGGTGGCCGGCGCCGTACCGGCGAACCAACACTGGGCCGGCTCACCGGCCACCGCCGCTGCCGCTGGCGAGGATTCGGACGGGTGGCCCGGGCAACGTGCCCCTCGATCGTGGATGAGGGCACGCCTCTGGCCGTTCGCCTACGGGATCACCGCCCAGTTGCTGGGGCTGGTTCCGGTCGTGGCAGCCCTGCCCGCGCTTGCCCTGCTCGGTTGGACGCTCGCCGTCCGACCGACGGTCGGCACGGTGCTGGCCGCCGTCGCGCTCGCTTCCGTCGCCTACGTCGCGGGCTATGCGCTGCTGGTACTCGGGGCCGTCCGGGCACTCAGTATCGGTGTTCGCGCCGGGCATCACCCCGTACAGGGGCGGGTGGCGTGGCAGGTCTGGGCAACCGAGCGGCTGATGGGGATGGCCCGGGTCGGCTTGTTCCCGCTCTATGCCAGCCTCTTCACGCCTGTGTGGTTGCGGCTGCTGGGCGCGAAAGTGGGGCGCGGGGTGGAGGCATCCACCGTGCTCGCGGTGCCGGCGATGACCACCGTCGCCGACGGGGCCTTCCTGGCCGACGACACCATGGTCGCCACCTACGAGCTGAGCCACGGGTGGCTGCGGATCGCCCCGGCCCGCATCGGTAAGCAGGCATTCCTCGGCAACTCCGGAATGGCGGCTCCCGGGCGTTCGGTGCCCAAGCGCGGGCTTGTCGGGGTGCTGTCGTCGGCGCCGATCAAGGCGAAGAAGGGCTCGTCGTGGCTCGGCGCGCCGCCGATGCCGCTACGCCGCACCGTCGAGGCCGCCGACACCAGCCGCACCGTCGACCCGCCGGTCCGGCTGAAGCTGGCCCGGGCTGCGATCGAGCTGTGCCGGATCGTTCCGGTGATGTGCGCTGGCACCCTTGCGATCGGCGTCCTGGCCGTCCTCGCCTTCGTGTGGCGGGCCGCCGGTTGGTGGGCTGCGGCGGCTGCCGCCGGGCCGGTGCTGCTGGCCGCGGCGGTTGTCGCCGCTGCCATCGCGACGGCCGCGAAGTGGCTGCTGGTCGGGCGATTCCGAGTCGCCGACCGCGCGCTGTGGACCTCCTTCGTGTGGCGCAACGAGCTCGCCGACACGTTCGTCGAGGTCCTTGCCGCGCCGTGGCTGGTCCGTTTTGCCACCGGCACGCCACTGTTGACGGCGTGGCTGCGTACGCTCGGTGCGCAGATCGGCCGGGGCGTCTGGCTGGAGACCTACTGGCTGCCCGAGTACGACCTGGTCCGCCTCGGCGACGGCGCGACGGTGAACCGCGGTTGTGTCGTGCAGACCCACCTGTTCCATGATCGTGTAATGAGTATGGACGAGGTGGCACTGGGCGCGGGAGCCACGCTGGGTCCGCACGGCATCGTTCTGCCAGGTGCGAGCATCGGGGCGCGGACCACCGTCGGGCCCGGCTCGCTGGTGACCCGCGGCGACGCCGTGCCCTGCGACAGTCGGTGGTGGGGTAACCCGATCATGACCTGGCCTGCGCCCGCTTCGCGGCCGGCATGAACCCGAAGGCGTCGACGTCGCGCGGTGCCACGCCCGGCGCCGACAGCTCCCACGACTCGTACCTGCCCGAGCACGGCAACGGCGGCTACCGGGTACGGCACTACGACCTCGACCTCGACTACCGGGTCGTGTCGAACCGTCTCGCGGGCCGGGCCGACATCACCGCGGTGGCCCTGCAGTCGCTCTCGCGGTTCACTCTCGACCTCGGTCGATTCCGCGTCCACGACGTCCAGGTGAACGGGCGCCCGGCCAAGTACCTGCACCGTCCGGACAAACTACAGATCAAACCCGAGCGGCCGATCGACGCCGGGGACACCTTCCGGGTGGAGATACGGTACGCGGGAAAGCCGGTGCCCATCTCCGGCCGGTGGGGCGAACTCGGGTGGGAGGAACTCACCGACGGGGCGCTCGTGGCCAGCCAACCGAACGGCTCGCCGTCGTGGTTCCCGTGCGACGACCAGCCCGCCGCCAAGGCCACCTTCCGGGTGGCCGTCACGGCACCCTCTCCGTACAGGGTGCTGGTGACCGGTGATCTCGTGCTCCAGCAACGGGGCGCGAGCGGCACGACCTGCGTCTACGAGCGGCGCGAGCCCACCTCGCCGTACCTGATGAGCGTCCAGATCGGACGCTACGAGGTGGTAGACCTGGCTGCCGGCGAGGTGGTGCAGCGCGCCGCGATCCCACCCGCGCTGCGCGGGAACGTGGCGCACGACTTCGGCCGACACGGTGAGATCATGTCGGCGCTGCAGCGGCTCTTCGGGCCGTACCCCTTCCGGGAGTACGTCGTCGTCGTTGCCGACGACGACCTCGACGATCCGGTCGAAGCGCAGGGCATGGCCGTCTTCGGCCGAAACCACGTCGACGGGCGGCGCACGCACGAGCGCCTCGTCGTGCACGAGCTGGCCCACCAGTGGTTCGGCAACAGCCTCACAGTGGCGGACTGGCGGCACATCTGGCTCAACGAAGGTTTCGCCACGTACGCCGAATGGCTGTGGTCCGGTGTCTGCGGTGACCTGTCGACAGACGCCCTCGCCGCACAGTGGTACGCGTGGGTCGCGGCCCGCCCGCGCAACGTCGTCGTCGCGGACCCCGGCGTCGACCGGATGTTCGACCCGCTGGTCTACAAACGTGGCGCGCTCACGGTGCACGCCCTGCGAAAGAGCGTCGGCGACGAATCGTTCTTCACGCTCCTACGAGCCTGGGTCGCCGAGTACGCACACGCAACGGTGACGACCGAACAGTTCCGGTTGCACGCCCAGCGCTTCGCCCGCGAGCCCTTGGACAACCTGTTCGCCGCCTGGCTCGACAGCCCGGCGCTGCCTCCAGCACCTCGCTGACCACGCCGGATGGGACCGCCTCCTGCAACCGGGTGTCGGTCCCGGTCGACCGAGACGGCCGCCTGCGGCCGCCCACCGGCGCCGGGACCGGCACCTCGCCGGTCAGGGTCGAAGCCACCAAGGGCTGGTGTAGGCAACGGCGAAGTCGTTACACGGGTGACCGGCTGGGCCGGGGGTGCCGTTGGGCTGAGACGGGTCGGAGATCCTGAGAACCACCCAGTCGCCGTCGGACACGTTGAGCGGGACGGTGAAATCGGTGACCTGACCGTTGACGGTGTCGACGATGTCGACGACGGTCGGCGCCGAGGTGCCGGGACGGAGAACCTGAACCCGCAGGGGCTTGCCGTCCCAAGCCGAGCCGCGGTCCAGATCCAGCAGGAACCGGACGTCACCCGAGGCCACGTTGAGCACCCCACCCATACGTACACCGTTAGCCGTGGCGTCTACCCGTAGCCCCGAAACGCGCGTGGCGAAGGAACGGCGGGCCGCCATCGCCTCGAACACCGCGGCGCGGGTGTTCTCCGCGACCCACAGACCGCTGCGACCCTTGCCCTCGTGAAAGCCCCAGGTGGTGCCGTGCTCATCAGTGACGCCGGTCAGAGCCGGCCGCCAACCGGCGTTCAGGCACGCCACCAGCGGTGACGTCATGCCCGACGACCAGCCTTCGAAGAGGAAGTCGTCGGTGCGGTTGAACATCTCCAACCCCACGAGCTGCTCACGGACCGAGGCATTGAAGGAGAAATTGTTGAACCGGCCCGCCTCGCGACCAGGGTGGTTGAAGCTGGCCAGACCCCCTGGCCGGCCGGCAAGCCAGTTGTACAGGCTGCCAGGGCTGCCGGCCCGCAACAGGTCAGCGAAGTCAGAGGTGTTCCAGACGTTGATGTGCCCCTGCAGCGGATGCGACCACTCGAACCCGCGGATCGCGGTGAACTGACCCGGGTCGTTGGCCGCATTGGCCAGGTCACCGGTGGCCCGCCACTCGGACGAGCTGAGGCCGTCAATGGAGAAAAGCGTCGTATGATCGGTCAGCGCGGCCACGTCGAGACCGGCCTCGCGCATCGACGCGAACGCGGCCTCGGCGCTACCGTCACCGTCCGACATGACCGTGTGGTTGTGCATGTCCGCATGGACCAACGTCGTGCCCTGGGTGATCAGGGACGACCGGCCTGCGCCAGCCGCCGCGGTCGGGGCGCCGGCCACCCTCGTGCCGGCCGCCCGCGCCGCGCTCGGCAGCGCGGCCAGCATCAGAGTTCCGCCGGCACCGGCCAGAAGCGCCCGTCGGCCGAAGCCTGCGGGGACGACCTCCACCTGGCCGTACGGCACCACCTCGTCGTCGGATCCATGGTCGTGATGGCAGTGCTGTGGGTGATATCCAGTCATGGGTATATAGGCGTTGATAGACCTAGCTGAGACGTCACACGAAGCCCTCGGTCAGACGAACAATGCAAGGCGTCTCGTGCCGCGCCCGCCTCACCATCGATGGGACCTGGCCCAGCCGGTGTGCGTGTGCGTCGTATGGCAGCCAGCCGTACGGGGGCGGGCCGGGAACAAGGAGCCGAATCGCCGCCCGCCGCCAGGCTGTCCTCCGCCACCGCCGCCTTCGCGACCGGAAGCATCCGCCGGCTGCGAGGCAATTCGCCCCCCTCGGGTGGCCACCTTCATGAGGCCGTTTCGGTGGTGCAGACGCAGCAGCGGGGCGTCGAGCACGATGTCGATGCCGCCGCTGCGCGCGGCGGCGTTGATGTCGGACAGCTCGTCCGGGGTGAGGGCACGGCGGGTGTTGGGCATCCGGCGGGGTTTGCGAACCTTGTGGGCGAGGCTGTCCACGACGGTCAGGTAGCCGTCGATAGTGGCGCGGTCGAGAATTCGACACTACAGCCCCTGCGTCAGCGCCACCCGCTGCTGTGCGACCAGTATCCAGGCAGAGTCGCGGGCTACCTGCGGCTCCACAACATGATCATCGTGTGCGACCACGCCTGGACATCGAAACTGACACGGCGGTCTTCCCACTCATCGCCCCGACGAGCGTCCTGACCCGCATAGCAAAATCCCCGCCCAACGGGACGGGGATCGCTCGAACCATGAAGAGAAATAATTAGAGATGTGGTATTTCCGGGGGTGACTCCAGAGCTTCCGGACTTGATCCCCTTCTTCAGGAAGCCGGTCTCGTCGACGATCAGCACTCCGTCTTCGTGACCAAAGTGCTCGGACACGTAGGCGAACAAGTCATCGCGCACCGCGTCCGGGTCCCACACTGACCGGTTGAGCAGCCGCTGCAACCGATCCGGCGTCGCATCGCCAGCGGCCTCGGCCAAGGTCCAGCCATTCTAGTTTCGGCGAGGGCGGGCGCCGGCGGCGGCCTGTCGCATGAGGGCTTCGATGTCGCTGGCCCGTACCGCGTCGATGCGCCGATCGCCGAGGGCGGCGGCCATGCGCCGCCAGGAGCTGCCGTAGGTGCGTCGGGTTCCCGGGCTCGCCGCGGCGACCACAGCAGGAAGGTACTCGGCGACTGTCGGCACGGCAGGCCGATTACTGCCGGTGAGGCCGGCAGCAGTAACGCCCAGGTGCTCGAGCATCGCTCGGGCGGTGGCGACACGATCGGGATCGGTGGTCATGAGGGCTCTGCGAGGATGCGGGCGTGCAGGTCGGCCAGGACCGCCGCGATGGTGTGTGAGGGGTGCACGACAATGCGGTTCTGGCGGGGCAGGGCGGCCATGAGGACGGGTTCGCCGGTGGCGATACCGCACAGGTGTCGGGCGGCCGCCGGTAGGGCAGTTCCTCGCGAGGACCCACGACGTGCGCGCCATCGACGGCCGGGGTGATCAGGATTGCGCCGGTCACCACGTCGATGTGCAGCGTGAGGCCCGGTGTCCAGCCCAACGCCCGCAGCAGCGCCCGAGCGGTGACCCGGCCGGCGGCGTCGGGTCGGCCCACGTCGAACAGCACGCCATCACCCGTGCGGGCGGCGGGCGCGGGCAGTGTCGGCAGCGGCGCCGGCTCCAGCGATGCGACCGGCAGTGGGGTGGGAACGAGCGCCTCGACGAGCTGCTCATCGGGCCAGCGAGGGCGCAGGCGGCCGAGATTCACCTAGTCCCCCGCCAGCACGAGGGCAAGGGTGTCAGTGCAGGTGACACCGACTCGATGGGTTCGGTGGGCACATATGAGTCGCCGCGGCTCGCGTCTCCCACGCGAGAGAGAGTTGATCTCGCGTGGATATCCACGAAATTTGGTGTCCGAGGGGGGACTTGAACCCCCACGCCCTATACGGGCACTAGCACCTCAAGCTAGCGCGTCTGCCATTCCGCCACCCGGACTTGCTCGTTCAGCCTACCGCGCCGACCCAGATGATCTTGCATCCGAAGGCCGGCCCAGCGGGCCGCACGGGGAGTTACTGTACACGGCGCCCGTGGATCATGCACATCACCCTCCCGTCGCTGCTCACAGCGCCACCCAGGGTCACGAGAGTTGGCGTGTAGCGCGACCCCGGCTAGCGTCGGCGGCCCTGTGACGGCAGCATTGCCCTGTGTCCCATCCCTCTCCTCTGGCCGCCGTACAGCAACGGGCCCTCGCGCTGCGCGCGGCGGGCGACCACGACGCCGCCCGGACGTTGCTCGCGGACGCCGTCGGGTCCGCCCGTCCGCCGTACGGCGAGGATCATCCCGAGACGTTGCACACCGCTCACCTGTTGGCCCGCCTGCATCGCGAGGCCGACGACCCGCTCGCCGCCCGCCGGGTGCTCGAGGAGGCCTTCGCGGCGGGCGAGCGGCGCTGGGACCATTCCGAACCGACGATGCTCGCGCTCGCCTTCGAGCTGGCGGAGGTCGCCGAGGAGTTGGGTAACCGGCACGAGGCCCGCCGCAACTACACCAGGGTCGCCAGCGCCGGCCCCGCGGCGCTCGGGGAGAACCACCCGGTCGTACGCGCCGCCCGTAACTACCTCGGCGCGGGCAGCCCTGCCGCCGAGCAGCCGTACGTCGGGCCGCCGACCTCCGCCACCTCGTCCGACTCCGGGGCCCGGTCGGCGCTCTCCGGCCCGACGCTGTCCCTGGCGACCCTGGCCGCGATGCGCCCGACAACGGACGGTCCGCCACCGCCCGCGTCGCCCTGGGCGCCGCAGCCTTCGCCGACCCCTGCCGGTCCGACGCGGCCCGCGTCGGCCGTCCCCCGGTGCCGGCCGCACGGCCGATGCCGCCCCGCCAGCGGGTCGAGCAGCAGGCGGTCGCACCCCGGCCAGCGGCCGGCCCACCACCTGGGGTGGCCGCCCAGCCCACGCCACACCCGCGGCAGCAGCCTCCACCCGCGCCGCCGCGCCAGCGCACGAACGACGCGCCGATCCGCCCGACCTCCGGCGGGCCGCAGACACCGCCCACGGCCGGACCGCCCGCCACCGCGCAGCGGCCCACCGCGCCGACCTCCGCCGGGCCGCACCCCAGCCCCTGCCAGCGCCGCGGTGGGATGACCCCACGATTCAGGTACGGCAGATCGAGCCCCTGCTGGCCGAGGAGGCGGCTCGGCTCACGGCGGCAGGGCCGAGCGGCGCGACCGGCACGGCAGCAGGTCCGGCACCGTCCGGAGCGATCCCGACGACGAACAGTCCGGCGGGCACGCCCACGCGCCACGCACCCGCGACGCCCGCCACACCGCCGCTGCCGGTCCCCGGGCCGCCCCTGCCCGTGGCGCCGGCCCGCGGACCAGCCGCGCCACCCGGCCGCCCGGTGTCCGCTCCGCCCGGGTACGACCATCCCGTCTCCGGGCCGCCCCACCCGGTGTCCGGGCTGCCCGCCAACCCGGTGTCCGGGCTGCCCGCCAACCCGGTGTCCGGGCTGCCCGCCAACCCGGTGTCCGGACCTCCCGGCCACGCCTACCCCGTGTCCGGTCCCCCGGCCTCGGCGTTCCCGACGTCCGGACCCCCTCACCCGGTGTCCGGCCCTCGGGCCCAGGCGTTCCCGGTCTCTGCACCACCGCACCCCGTGTCCAGTCCCCCGGCCCAGACGTTCCCGACGTCCGCACCACCGCACCCTGTGTCCGGGCCCCCAGACCCGGCGTTCCCGACGTCCGCACCACCGCACCCCGTCTCCGGCCCCCCGGCCCAGACGTTCCCGATGTCCGCACCGCCGTACCCCGTGTCCAGTCCCCCGGCCCAGACGTTGCCGACGTCCGCACCGCCGTACCCCGTGTCCAGTCCCCCGGCCCAGACGTTGCCGACGTCCGCACCGCCGTACCCCGTCTCCGGCCCTCCGGGCTCGGCGTTCCCGGTGTCCGGGCCGCCCGGTCTCCCCGTGTCGGCACCACCTGGGCAGAGCCAGCCCGTCTCCGGGCCGCCTGGCCAGCACTACCCTGTGTCCGCACCACCCGGCCACGGCCAGCCGGTGTCGGCGCCTCCGGTGAGCGCGCCGCCGTGGGGACTGACCGCCCCGCCGTGGAGCAGCAGCGCGCCTCCGCAACCGCTACCCGCGTCGAATGCCGACGCCCCTGGGTTGGCGGACGTCCAGCCCACACCGGTCGCTGAGGACACGCCGGGCTCACCGGCCACCGGTGACGGCCAGGCGGGCGCGCCCGAGCGGCCCGGACCGGGCGCGCTGTCGGCCCGACCCGGCGAAGCGTCAGGTTTCGCGTCCGCGTCGACGGAGGTGTTTCCGGCCGTCGGGCCGTCGACCCCTCAGCTGGGCAGGCCCGACGTCGGAGATCTGGCGACCCCACCCGACTGGGCACCGAACCTCGAACCGGCCCCGACGACGCCTGTCGCCCCGATCCCGACCGAGCACAGCGGACCGGGACCCGTCCCGGGTGGACACGGCGGCCCGGCGTACTTCACCGGCGGGCCTGGCGGCTCGGCGTCGACTCCGGTGGACGATCTGGTGCCGGGCCTGGCCGCGCCCTACGACCCGCCGGTCCCGCCCGCCTACCCGGCCACCGAGCAGTACCCGGCCACCGAGCAGTACCCGGCCGGCCCGCGGTACCCGGCGCAGCACGTCCCGGCCAGCCACGAGGTGTACCCGGGGCAGTACTACCCGCAGGAGGCGTACGCGCCGTCGTACCCCGATGGGACCGGCTCGACGGGCCGCAACCGGGCGACGGTGATCGGCGCGGCGGTGGCCGCCGGGGTTGCCCTGGTGGCGGTCGCGGGCCTGGGCGCGGTGGTGTTGAGCCGTGACGACGCGCCGCCGCCGTCCGGGACACCGGTGACGGTGGCACCGGCGACGACCGGTCCCCCTCCCGGCGACCTGAAGCTGAGCGACGACGCGGTGACGATAACGCTGAGCTGGACGGATCCGTCCGGGGGCACGGTGCCGTTCATGGTCGCGGGTGGGCGGGCCGGGTCGGCGCTCGGGGTGATGGCGACAGTGGAGCCGGGGCGGACCCGCCACACGGTCAACGGGCTCAGCTCCCGGGTGGACTACTGCTTCACGGTGCTGGCCGTCTACTCGACGGACAGCTTCGCCACCTCGGGTCAGGTGTGCACGGATCGTGAGCGGTCGACACCGCCGAGCTGAGCACGCGCCGGCGAGCTGGTCATCGTCGGATTGACGATTGTGGAGCTGAGCTGGGCGTCCGCCGCGCACGCTCGGTATCCACAGGGGTGACGGTGCGGGTTCCCCCGTTCCCGGCCGGGCCATATGATGGCACCCGGCTCAGGGGAGGGGTCGCCGCGAGGCGTACGCCACCTGCCACGACTCAGGGAAGGCAGCCGGCTGTGGCCAGCATCGACGACGCCGAGCGGACCGACGCCCCCCGTTCCCGGTCCCGACTGCGAGGCGGGCTCGTGACGGTGGGCACGGTCACCGCGCTGCTGGCCGCCATGGGGCTGACCGTCCTGGGGTTGGGCGCGGCGGACAACGCGGTGGCCAATTACGACGCGAGTTCCTGGCTGTGGAGCGGGGTGCGCAGCGAACTGGCCCGGGTCAACGGGGTGACGGCCCGGGTGGACACCCGCACCGAGATTCCGGGCGCCCGTCGGCACCCGATGCAGGTCGCCCAGACCGACCGGCTGCTGATCCTGCGGGACCTGCAGACCGGGCAGATCAGTTCACTGGACCTGGCCACGTTGCAGCTCACGGCGACCACGCCGACCACGCCCGGCCTGGGTGTGAGCGTCGCCCTGCACGAGGACGCGGCGTTCGTCGTCGACGCGGTGCAGGGCATCGTGCGGCAGCTCGACCCCCGCTCGTTGAGCCCGGTGGGTGAGCCGGTGCGCTATCCGCCGGGCATCACCGGTGGCGCGTTCGATGGCGAGGGCCGGCTCTGGATCGCGGTGCCCAGCGAGGGCACGGTCTCGGCGGTCACCGCCGCGAAGCTGCCGTCCGCGCCGGCTTCGGCCGCGCCGGCCGGCGGAGGGCTCAGCCCGGAGCGGGTCGAGACGTACGACGTCGCCGACCCCAGCCACGATCTGGTGGTCTCCACGCTGGACGACGGTGTGGCGGTGCTGGACCGGACGGCCGGCCGGCTGCTGCGGGTGCAGCGCGGCGAGGTGCGCCCGACGCCGTTGACGCTGCCCGGCCCCGCGGCGTTGCCGGCCCGCACGTCGGGGCCGCGGGTGCCGGTGACGGTGCCGGCCGAGCGGCAGGTGCTGGTGGTGGGCGACGTCGGTGAGGAGCGGACGTTCACGGTGCCGGGTAGCGGCGACCGGCTGAGCCCGGCGGTGGCGTGGGCCGATCGGTTCTACTGCGCCGACGAGGCCACCGGCACCATCTACTCCTTCGACGCGGGCGGCCAGCTGGTCGACACCATCAAGGGCAAGGCGACCGGGCCGTTGGAGATGGAGGTCCGGGAGAACCACCTGTTCATCAACTCCCCCGACTCGGCGACGGCCCGGGTGGTGGACGACAAGCACCAGGTGCGCGAGGTCGACAAGTACGCCAACGACGTGTTGGGCGGTGACCCGCCGCCCGCCCCCCCGCCGCCGCCTCCGCCGAAGAAGCCCCGGGTGAGCAAGCCGAGCGCGCCGCGCAGCGTCACGGCCGCCGCCGGCAACGCCCAGGCCCGGGTGAGTTGGCGGCCGGCCGCCGCGAACGGCGCGGAGATCATCAAGTACGTCGTGCAGGGCGCCGGTCAGCGCCTGGAGGTGGGCGCCAACCAGCGCGCGGTCGAGGTGAAGGGGTTGACCAACGGCGAGACGTACCGGTTCGCGGTGCACGCCGTGAACGCCAAGGGTGACGGCCCGCCGCGCAGCAGCAACCCGGTCACTCCGACCGCCGCGGTGCCCGATCCGCCGGCCAGCATCACGGCGCAGGAGCGGCCGGACGGCACGGTGGTGGTGAAGTGGCCGGCCGCGAACGCCCAGGGCAACAAGATCGCCAAGTACGCGGTAACGGCCACGTCGGCGGGGACGAACGCGCCGGCCGGCGAGTCGACCAAGACCGAGCTGGTGGTTCCGGCCGGTGAGCTGGAGTACGGGACGCAGTACGCGTTCACCGTCGTGGCGGTCAACGACAAGGGTGCCGGCTCGGGGGCCTCGCCGGTCAGCAACACGGTGGTGCCGTTCGCGGCGCCGGGTCGTCCGCTGGATCTCCAGGCCGGTACGGTCGCCGACCAGCCGGGCGCGGTCACGGTGCAGTGGTCGCCGGCCGAGGCGAACGGCCGGCCGGTGACGAAGTACCAGGTGGACGTCGGTGGCAAGACCACCGAGGTGACCGAGACCCGCACCACCGTGACCGGTCTGGGCAACGGCCAGAACGTCACGGTGAAGGTGAAGGCGGTCAACGAGGCCGGGCCGGGCCCGGAGGCCACCGCCACGGCCCGCACGGTCGCGGCGCCCCGGGTGACGGTGACCGGCTCGTCGGCGACGGCGACGGGAGCGACCGTCACGTTCACCGTGGACGCGGGCGGCGGCCGGGCCACCTGTTCGCTGAGCACGTCGGGTGAGCCGGCGAAGGCCGGGGCGTGTTCCAGCATCACGATGACGGGTCTGACGCCGGGCACGGCGTACTCGTTCACGGTGACGGCGACCAACGCGGCCGGCAAGAACACCGCGACGAGGGCGCAGACGACCCAGCCGCTGTACGGGATCGCGACGTGCAACAACGGCCCGGACGGCGACCAGCGGACCTACTGCAACGCGGAGGTCAACGGCCGCAACGGCAACGAGATCTTCTCGGTGACCCGGCAGGACAACGACAAGCAGGTGGGCTGGGCCAAGCCCGGTCGCCGGCTCCAGGCGTACTGCAAGAAGTCCGGCGAGGACGTCGACTCGTGGATCTACAACGACCAGAAGCGCAGCACCTGGTGGGTGCAGGTCAACTTCGAGGGGAAGAACTACATTCCCTGGGCCTGGCTCAACCTGGAAGGCGGCGACAACATCAACGTCCTGCCCACCTGCTGAACCACCAGGCGAGGAGCACCACCGACCGTGAACACCCACGAGCCGCTCACCCAACCGGAGGTCCAGGGCTTCGCCGCCCTGGCCGCCCGGCTGGCCGAGAACGTCAACGCGGTGGTGCTCGGCAAGCCGCAGGTGGTCCGGCTGGCGCTGACGGCGCTGTTCGCCCAGGGGCACGTGCTGCTGGAGGACGTGCCGGGGGTCGGTAAGACGACGCTGGCACGGGCCATCGCCGCGACGGTGCAGGGTCAGTGGCGGCGCATCCAGTTCACCCCGGACCTGCTCCCGTCGGACGTATCCGGCGTGACGATCTTCAACCAGGCGAGCCGGGAGTTCGAGTTCCACCCGGGGCCGGTGTTCGCCAACATCGTCATCGCCGACGAGATCAACCGGGCGTCGCCGAAGACGCAGTCGGCGCTGCTGGAGGTGATGGAGGAGCACACCGTCACCGTGGACGGGGTCCGACACCCGGTGCCGGCGCCGTTCCTGGTGGTCGCCACCCAGAACCCGGTGGAGATGGACGGCACGTACCGGCTGCCGGAGGCGCAGCTCGACCGTTTCCTCGTGAAGCTGTCCGTCGGCTACCCGGACGAGGCGGTCGAGGTGGAGGTGCTGCGCGGCGCGACGGTCCGCTCCCCCGAGGCGCTCGTCCCGGTCACCGACACGGCGACCGTCGGGGAGATGGTCCGGATGGCGCGCCGGGTGCACATCGCCGAGCCGCTGTACGCGTATGCGGTCCGGCTGGCCGCCGCGACCCGCACCCATCCGCAGGTACGCGTCGGGGTCAGCCCTCGGGGTGTGATCGCGTTGACGCGGGCGGCGTGCTCGTACGCGCTGATCGACGGACGGGGCTGGATCATGCCGGAGGACCTGAAGGCGCTCGCCGAGCCGGTGTTCGCACACCGGCTGCTGCTGACCCCCGACGCGCAGGTGCGCGGGATGACCGCCGCGGAGGTGCTGCGTCAGGCCGTCGCGTCGGTGCCGGTGCCGCTGCCGTCGGGGCAGCCGGCCCCGGTGCAGGGCTGACCGGCAGCAGCGCCATGGGGATCACCGCCCGAGGGGTCGGGCTGCTCGTCGCCGCCGTCGTGTTGCTGGGGACCGGTTTCCGGTTCGCGTACCCCGAGTTGACGTTGCTGGGCGCGGCGGCCGGCGCGGCCGTCGGCTACGCGGCGCTGACGGCGGCCTGGCGGCCCCGGCTGGTGGTCGCGCGCCGGGCCGACCCGGACCGGGTGGCACGCGGCGAGCCGGCGAGCATGACGCTGACGGTCCGCAACGCGGGCCGGCTGCGCTCGGCGAACCTGCTGGCCGAGGACCGGTGCGGGAGCCGCGCGGTGCCGGTGCCGCTGCTGCGCCTACGTCCCGGTCGGGACACCGAGGTCCGCTACGACGTGCCGACCGACCGCCGTGGGGTGGTGGCGGTCGGTCCGCTGCGGGTGACCCGGCGGGACCCGCTGGGGCTGGTGGCGCTCGCCCGACCGTACGGGGAGACGGCACCGGTCTGGGTGCACCCTCGGATCCACCCGCTGTCGGCGGTGCCGACCGGCGCGGGGCGCAGCCTCGACGGCCGGGTGGACGGGGTGCCGCACGGGTCGATCACGTTCGACTCGCTGCGGGAGTACGTGGTCGGCGACGAGCTGCGGCGGGTGCACTGGCGCACGAGCGCCCGGGTCGGCGAGCTGATGGTGCGGGAGAACGTGGACACCAGCCTGCCGAGTCTGGTGGTCCTGCTGGACAATCGGGCGGCCGCGCATTCGCACCGCGCGGGCGGGGTGGCGGAGTCGTTCGAGTCCGCGTGCGAGGCGGCGGCGTCGGTCGTCGTCGCCGCGCACCGCGCGGACCTGCCGGTGCTGTTGCTGCTGGTCGGCCCAGAGTCGATCGAGGGTGGGCCGGCCGGGGTGGGGCCGCTGGACCGGCTCGCCGCCGCCGAGCTGTCCGACTCCGACGACGCCCTGCGCGCCGTCACCACCCGGCTGCGTCAGGACCGGCTCGGCGACACGCTGATCTTCCTGACCGGCCCCGGTGGGCGGGACGGACTGGGCCACGTCGGCGCGCTGCGTGGCGCGTACCCGTCGGTGGTGGTCGGGATGTTCGGCGCGGCGGAGCCGACGCCGGCGGGCGCGGGCGGCCTGGTGGTGGTCGACGCGGTGGACGGCGCGCAGTTCGCCGCCGAGTGGGACGGGGTACGTCGGTGGTGACGGACATCGCGCCGCCGCGCGAGGCGCCGGAGGCGACGGCGGGCGGACCGGGCGCGGCGGGGCGGGTGGTACGCGCGCTGCGGACGGCCGTCGTGCCACTGACGCTCATCGCGCTCATCGCGCTCGCCGGGGTGGTGCTCGGCCGGGTGTACGCGGGCGACCTGCTGACCCGGCTGGTGATCGGCGCGGCGGTGGGTTCGGTGCTGGTCAGCGTGGCCGCCCGGCGCCTGCCGTCGTGGCTGGTGGCGCCGGTGTCGATGGCGGCGTTGGCCGGGTGGACACTGTGGTCGCTGCGCCTGGCCGCCGCCCGCGCCGACCTGCCGGGCAACCTGTTGGACGTGAGCGCGGACGCGGCGCGCAACGGCATTCCCCGCCTGCTCACCGCGATGATCCCGGTGGAGCCCACTCCGGACACGGTGCTGGTGCCGGTGGTGGCGGCCTGGCTCGCCGGTCTGGCCGGGGCGGAGGTGGCGTTGCGCACCGGCCGGGTGTTGCTCGGCTACCTGCCGGCGGCGGGGCTCTACGCGGCGGCCCTCTACGTGGTCGGCCCGAACGCCGAACCGGCGATCGGCGCGACGGTGGCGTTCGTCGCGGTCGCGGCAATCGGGCTGGCCGCGCCGAACGGGTCGCCGTCGGCCGGCGGCGACCCGGCGGCCGGTCTCGCCCCGGGGTACGGGCGGCCGTGCGACTTCGGCTGGCCGTAACGGCGGCGCTCGGCGTCGTCCTGGTGATCGGGCTGGTGGCGCTGCTCGGCCCGGTGGTCGCCGGTCAGGTCGACGGGCGGCCGGTCGACCCGCGCCGCTACGTGGAGCCGCCGCAGGTCGAGACGCTCGACGAGAACCCGCTGATCCGGATCTCGGGGTGGGCGCTGCACCCGGAACAGAAGCTCCTCGACGTGAGCACGTCGGGAACCACCGCTCCGGCCGGCGACGCGGACGACCCGAAGGCGGCCGGGGTGCGGATCCGGTTGGCGGTGCTCAGTGACTACGACGGGATCACCTGGCGGGTCGGCGCGACGTACCGCAACGCGGGGCGGATCCTGCCGGCCACCGCGCCGGCCCGGGACAGCACCGTGCAGACCGTCCGGCAGCAGATCACCGTGGCGGAGCTGACCGGGCGGCTGCTACCGGCCGTGGCGACGCCTCGCGAGGTCAGCGGCGCGCGGGTGGCGTACGACCCGGCGACGGGGACGCTGATCCGGCCGGAGGGGCTGACGCCGGGTCTGCGGTACGAGGTGACGTCGGTCCGGGAGCGCCCGGACAACAACCTGCTGGCGACCGCGAACGTGCCGGCCGGCGAGGAGGTGGCCCGGGTGCTGCGGGTCGCCGACGGTGTGCCGGATCCGCTGCGTCGGCTGGCGACCCAGCTCGCCGAGGAGAACGGCGCCCCGTACGAGCGGGCGGCGGCGATCGAGCAGTTCCTGGCCGAGCACTACCGGGTGGTGGCGGACGCGCCGAGCGGGCACGCGTACCCGAACCTGGCCTTCTTCCTCTTCGGCCCGCGCAACGGTGGCGGGCAGCGGGGAACGTCGGAGCAGTTCGCGGCGGCGTTCGCGGTGCTCGGCCGGCTCTCCGGGCTGCCGACGCGGGTGGTGGTCGGTTTCTCCTCCGGTGGTCAGGGTCCGGTGCGGGCGGGTGACGCGTACGCCTGGCCGGAGGTGCTGTTCGACGGGCTGGGGTGGGTGGCGTTCAACCCGCTGCCCCAACCGGAGAACGAGCCGCGGCCGGTGGAGGAGGATTTCCGCCCCACCCCCGAGGATCCGCCACCGTCGGAGGTGCCCGCGCCCACCGCGGAGCCGAGCGCGTCGCCGGAGCCGGTGGCCGCTGGTGACGGGCCGCCGTCGCGCGGTGGTGTGTCGACGCCGGTGCTGGTTGCGGGCGGCGGCGGGTCGTTGCTGCTGGTGGTGGGGGCGCTGCTGCTCACCCTGCTGGCGATGCGCCGCTCGCTGAGTCGCGGCCGGTTGGTGCGGGGTGACCCCGGCCAGCGCATCGCGGGCGCCTGGCGGGAGGTGACCGACGCGCTGCGGCTGGCCGGTCGGCCGGTCGGCGACGACCTGGCGGCCACCGAGGTGGCCGGACGCGCCCGGCAGGCTCTCACGGACGCCCGTCGCACGGCTGGTTCGCCACCGGAGGTGACGACCGATCCGCCCGTCGA
Organism: Micromonospora sp. CA-246542; assembly: GCF_050942905.1. NCBI lineage: Bacteria > Bacillati > Actinomycetota > Actinomycetes > Micromonosporales > Micromonosporaceae > Micromonospora > Micromonospora sp. CA-246542. Next base: position 4,790,128 of record NZ_CP192040.1, read on the forward strand.
CGAACTGGCGACGCTGCTCAACCAGGTGGGGTTCGCCCCGGCACCGCGACGGCCGACCAGGCGGCCCGTGCCGCCGCGGTGGCCACCGCCTACGTGACGACGCTACGGGCGGCCCGCCCCTGGTGGCGTCGCCTGCTCTGGTCCGTCCACCCCGATCCGCTCCGCCGCGCCCGCCGCCTCCGGCGCTGATCAAGAGGTTCGCGTCATCGGTGGACGTCTTTCTGACGCCAACCTCTTGGTCAACTCGGAGACTGTCAGTCGGGGACTGTCAGGTGGTCAGGCGGCGGATGAGTTTGCGCATGCCGGCCTGCCAGCCGTCGGGGTCCTCGGCGCGACGGCGGGCGTAGTCGGCGACCTCCGGGTGCGGAAGGATCAGGAACCGCTCCTCGGCGAGCCCGGCGATCGCCGCGTCGGCGACCTGGTCCGGGGTGAGCACCGCGCCGGAGGCGGTGATCACCCGGGCGCCGAGGTGCCCCTCGGCGATCCCGTCGGCGAGCATCGGGGTGTCCACCCCCTGCGGGCACAGGGCGCTGACCCGGATGCCCCGGTCCCGGTAGGTGATGGCCAGCCACTCGGCGAAGCCCACCGAGGCGTGTTTCGTGGCGGTGTACGCGGCGTCGCCCACCGCGGTCAGCACCCCCGCCGCGGAGCAGGTGTGCAGCAGGTGCCCGCCACCGCGGGCGAGCATGCCGGGCAGCACGGCACGGGCCGAGTAGACGTGGGCGAGCACGTTGACGCGCCACGCCCGGTCCCAGCCCGCGTCGTCGACCTCCACTCCCCCGCCGGTGGTGACTCCGGCGTTGGCGCAGAACAGGTCGATGCGGCCGAACCGCCGTTCGGTGTCGTCGACGAGCGCCCGTACCTGAGCCTCGTCGGTGACGTCGACGGTGGCGGCGTGCGCCACCGGGCCGATGCCCTCGGCCACGGCGCGCGCGGCCTCGGCGTCCAGGTCGGCGACGACCACGGCGGCGGCGCCCTCGGCGGCGAAGCGGCGCGCGAGGGCCGCTCCGATGCCACCGGCCCCGCCGGTGACGACCACGATTCGGTCGGTCAGGTTCACGCGGACGCTCCCGCCGGCTCGGCGCCGAGTTGGGCGATGAGGGTCGTCAGCGCGGCGAGACCCCCGGCGGTCACCTCCGGGGTGGGCAGCAGCGCGAGGATCGGCACGTCCACGCCGGCTTCGGCGTAGCGCCGCGCCTGGGCCCGACACCGCTCGGGTGAGCCGTGCAGCACCAGGGCGTCGACCACCTCGTCGGGCACGGCCGCGCTGGCCGCGCGGCGGTCACCGGCCGCCCACGCCTCCCACATCGGCCCGAGCGTCCCGTCGCGGCCGAGCCAGCGGTGGAACTCGGCGTACGCCGGGACCGTCAGGTAGCTGGTGATCATCCGGCGGCCGAGGGTACGGGCGTACGCGGCGTCCTCGGTGGGGCAGACGAAGATCCGCGCGGCGACCTCGAAGCCGGCCCGGCGCTCGCCCAGCTCGGCCAGGGTTCGCGGCACGTCGTCGGCGCTGAGCCAGTTGAGGATGACTCCGTCGGCCTCGGCGCCGGCCAGCCGGAGCATCCCCGGGCGCAGCGCGGCGAGCAGGATCGGCGGCGGCGCCGTGGGCGGGCGTTCGAGGGTGAACCGGCGCACGGTGAAGGTGTCGTAGACCTCGTCCACCGTCTCACCGCGCAGGGCGGCCCGCAGGAACCGCAGCACGTCCCGGGTACGCCGGAACGGCTCGTCGAACCGCGCCGCGTTCCAGTCCCGCACCAGCACCGGGGAGGACGCGCCGATGCCGAGCGCGAACCGGCCCGGCGCGGCCTCGGCCAGCGCCGCCGCGCTCATCGCGAGCAGCCCGGGCCCACGGGTGAAGACCGGGGTGATCGCGGTGCCCAGCCGTAGCTGCGGCTGCCACGCCGCGGCGAGGGCCAGCGGGGTGAACGCGTCGGTCCCGGCGACCTCGGACGACCACACGTCGGTGAACCCGGATCGCCCGAGGGTCGCGTAGACCCCCTGGTGCTCGGTCAGCGGAACCCCGCCCAACGGCACCGTCATGCCCCATCGATTCGTCACCGATCGATCCTGCCTGGTGACGGCGCCCCTGAGCAAGATCCCCTTAGTGGGCCTAATCGCCGGTTCGCCGCGCCCCGGCCGCCGAAGGTGTTACCACTGCGAGGTGGACCGGAGCACCGGCGCAGGCCGCTGACCATGGGTTCCAGGGCGGCAGGACACCTGGAGCCGGTCCCGGCGGCAGCCGCGCCCGGTCGGGCGACGTTCCTGGAACTCTTCTTCGACCTGGTGTACGTCTTCGCGCTCACCCGGATCTCCGCGCGGGCGTTCGAGGATCTGAGCCGGGAGCCGGCCCGCGACCACGCTGCGGCGGCGATCACCGGCAGCGGCAAGACGCTGCTGTTGCTGCTGGCGCTCTGGTCGGTCTGGCAGGGCACCGCGTGGACGACCAGCCGCTACGACCCGTACCGCGCGCCGTTGCAGATCGTCGTGTTGACGGCGCTCGTGAGCAGCATGGTGATGGGGGTGGCGGTCCCCCGGGCGTTCTCCGAGACGTCGCTCATGTTCGCCACGGCGTACGTGGTCGCGCAGGTGACCCGACCGGTGATCCTGTCGATCGCGTTGGGGCCGCACCCGTACCGCCGGCTGAAGGTGCGCATGGCGGTCGTGTTCGCCGTCACGGGGGTGCTCTGGATCAGCGGGGCGCTGCTGGACACCAACACGCAGGTGGTGCTCTGGTCGGTGGCCCTGGCGGCCGAGTACCTGGCCGCTCGGTGCGGGTGGCCGGTGCCGGGGCTGGGCCGGTCCACGGTCTCGAAGTGGGAGATCGCCGGCGAGCACCTGGCGGAGCGGTACCAGCAGTTCTTCCTGGTGGCGCTCGGCGAGACCATCCTGGTGGCCGGTTTCGCGTACAGCAAGGGCCCGTACGGGTCGGGGCACATGTGGGCGTTCGCGTTCGCGGTGGCCACGTCGATCATGCTGTGGCGGATCTACGTGCAACGCGCCGGGCAGATCCTGGGCGAGGCGGTGCAGATGGCCCGCCACCCCGCCAACATCGGCCGCTCGGCGGCCGACACTCACCTGATCATGGTGATCGGTCTGGCCGCGACGGCGGTCGGCTACGAGCTGGTGATCGAACATCCACTCGGCCATGCCCCGGCGCCGTGGGTGGTCATGGTGCTCGGCGGGCCCGCGCTGTTCCTGGCCGGCCGGGCCCGCTTCGAGTACGAGGTCTTCGGGCGGGTGTCGCCGTCCCGGTGGATCGCCATCGGAGTGCTCGCGGCGGCCGCCGTACCGCTGCTGTTCCTGCCGACGGTGGTCGCCACCGCCGCCGGCACGGTCGTGCTCGGCGGCGTCGCGGTCGCGGACGCCCGCCGGGCGCGCGGCGCGCCGCCGGAGGCCGCCGCGACGCCGTTCTGAGGCACCGGTGTACGCGGCCAGGCCGGTTGGGTCGAGTCTCACCGCCCCTGGCCGGCCGAGGGCCTGGACACACGACCTAGTCTCGGCGGGTGACCTTCTCCCTCGTCGCCCGCTCCGCCGACGGCCGCCGCCACGGCGTCGTCGTGGCCAGCAAGTTCCTCGCCGCCGGAGCGTTGGTGCCGGCGGCCGCGGCAGAGGTCGGCGCGCTGGCCACCCAGGCGCACGTCAACCTCGCCTACCGTCCGCAGGGGCTCGCGTTGTTGCGCACCGGGGTGGCCGCGGCCGAGGTGGTGGCCGGTCTGGTCGCCGCCGACCCCGAGCGGCAGCACCGGCAGCTCGCCGTGGTGGGCGTCAGCGGGCCGGGCGCGAGCTGGACCGGGCCGGCCTGCCACCCCTGGGCGGGCGGGCGCGTCGGCGACGGCTGGGCCGCGCAGGGCAACATCCTGGCCGGCCCCGAGGTGGTCGACGCGATGGGCGAGACGTGGCAGGGCGCCTCGACGCTGCCGTTCGCCGAGCGGTTGGTCGCCGCGCTGCGGGCCGGTGACGAGGCCGGCGGGGACCGGCGCGGCCGGCAGAGCGCCGGCCTGCTGGTGGTCGAGCGCGGCGGTGGGTACGGCGGCACCAGCGACGTGGTCGTCGACCTGCGGGTGGACGACCATCCGGACCCGGTCGCCGAACTCGGTCGGCTGCTGACCGTGCACACCATGCTGTTCAGCCGGCCCGACCCGGCGACCCTGCTCGACCTGAGCGGCGCGGTCGCCGACGAGGTGGCGGCGCTGCTCACCGCGCTGGGTCACCCGGTGGGCGACGCCGGGCCGGAGGCGGCGCTGGTCTCCTGGGCGGGCCTGGAGAACCTGGAGGAGCGCCTGGTGCCGGGGCGGATCGACCCGGTGGTGCTCACCCACCTGCGTGGCGTCGCCCCGCACGTGCCCGCGCCCCGCCAGGGCGCCTGATCACCGGACGCTCGCCGGGTCAACCCTTCACACGGGGTACCAGCCGGTGCACGACGGTCAGCGCCAGGGCCATGACCAACGCCATCGTTCCGGCGATGCCGGCGGCGCTGCCCGCGTACCCGGCGAACAGCGGCCGGCGGGCCAGCTCCTCCGGGCCGGTCCCGCGCAGATCCACCAGCCAGCTGAGCGCCAGCCCGGAGGCGATCAGGGCGAGCACTCCGGCGACACCGAGCACGGCGGCGGCGACGCGGTGCGCGTCGCCGGGCTCGATCTGGGCCTGCTCCCGTTGGGTGATCAGCAGGAGCAGCCCGGCCAGCGCTGCCCAGACACCCACCACCAGGTAGGCGGCGACCGCGTCACTGGGCCGGTGCCAACCGGCGGAGAGGGTGGCCACCCCGGCGACGGCGGCGTAGAGCGCGCCGACGAACGCGCCGACGGCCCGCACCTTGCGGGGCAGGACGAGCATCAGCGCGACCGCCACCGACGCGGCCACGGCGGTGTGCCCACTGGGGAGGCTGTTGCCCACCGCGTCCCGCTCCGGGTCGACGCCGAAGTCGGGGCGGCTCAGCCCGTACTTGAGCAGTTGGGTGGAGACGTTGGCCCCGGCGATGAGCAGGGTCGCGGTGACGGCCAGGGCGATCCGCCCTCGGATGAGCGCGATGAAGCCGATCATCGCGGTGGCGGCGAGCAGCGACACCACCGACATCGCGTTCAGGATCCGGTCCACCGGCCCGTCGATGCGGTCGTGACCGATCTCGTTGCCGGTGAGGGCGACCGTGTCGACCCACTGACCGATCTCGGTGTGCATGGCAACCCGCCACACGGCGAGGAAGGCGGCCGCCTGGACGAGGGCCAGTACGACCAACCAGACCGCGGTCCAACCCCGTGCCGTCGCGCGCATCCGCACACCGTAGCGGCCGGACCGGACCGGCCGGTCGGTGGCCCACCGGCCGGTGGCGGTTAGGTTGTGGCGGGGGTGAGGAGGTGGCGGTGAGCGACACACCGGAACGCGAGTCCGGCCAGGTCGAGCCCGGCGCCGCGCGGGAGTCCGGCCAGGTCGGGCCCGGCCCCGCGCGGGTTGAGTCCCTGGCGGATCTGCTGGGCGGACGGCGGGGCGCGGTCGACGCCACCCTGCCGCCGGTGGCGTTCGCCCTGGGCTGGCTGATCGGCGGCGAGTCGCTGTGGACCGGGGTGGGCGCGGCGCTCGCCGTCGGCGTCGTCGTGGCCGGCGTACGACTGCGACGGGGGACCGGCCGCGCTCGGTGCTGATCGGCCTGCTCGCCGTCTGCGTCGCCGCGCTGATCGCGGTGCGTACCGGCCGGGCCGAGAACTTCTTTCTGATCCAGCTGCTGTCGAACGCCGCGAGCGCCCTGGCGTGGGCCGTCAGCATCGTCGTGCGCTGGCCGCTGCTGGGCGTGCTGGTCGGCGCGGCGCTGGGCCAGCGCGCCCGGTGGCGGAGGGATCCGGCGCTGCTGCGCGGGTACGGCCGGGCCAGTTGGGTGTGGACGGCGACCTACCTGCTGCGGGTGGCAGTGTTCGTCCCGCTCTACCTGAGTGGACAGGTGCTCGCGCTCGTGGTGGCCCGGGTCGCGTTGACCTGGCCGCTGGTCGCGGCGGCGCTGGCCGTGAGCTGGGTGGTGCTGCGCCGATCGCTGCCACCGGAACACCCGGGTTTGCGTCACCCGGTCCCCGCGCTGCCGGACGCCGCACCGCGATTCCGGACATAAAAAGTGGAGAGGCCGCCACGGGGGGAGCGGCCTCTCCGGTGACGTACGTTACTCCGTCAACGTCCTTGGTGTGATCCCGTGACAGCCGGAATTTCTGGGCTTTTTCGCGGCAGTCTTCAGTCCGGGCGGTGGGGTGGGCCGGTCGACCCGCTGCGTTGACCAGATGACCGGCCCACCCCGGCCTGACCGTGGGTGTCAGGCCGTCCGCCGGCCGGGTCCCGTCGTTCCCCCGGACCCGGCCGAACCCCGGGGTGGGCGGGGCACTCCACCCACCCCGGGTTGCTCTCAGCCGTTCGGGAACAACGTCCCGTAGTCGGCGTACGCCATGGCCACATCGGCCTGCGCCCAGAAGCGGTGGTAGTTGAACGTGGGCTCCGGGCCACCGTTCAGGTACGCCTGCACCTTCGGCCAGTCCGGGTCGTTCTTGTAGAACGACCGGATGTCCAGGAAGCTCTTCCCGGCGGCGATGGTGTCGCCGTTGGGCATCTTCCCGGTCCAGCCCGGCGGGACGTAGAGGCCCTGCCCGCTGGAGGCGTCGTAGACGTCGTCGAAGCGCTTGTAGTCGCCACGCGTCTCGGTGGTGGAGACACCCTTCGAGTCACTGGCGGCGTCCAGCGCGTCGAGCAGACCCTTGGCGGTGGTCTTCGCCGCCGCGTTGCCCGACTTGGCCGCGTACGCGATCAGGATCCGGGCGTAGGAGGCGGCGACGCCGACGTCCTGGCCCTTGCTGATCACCTCGACGTGCAGGTTGGTGTTGGGCTGCGGGCTGCTCGGGTTCCAGGTGGTCGGCTGGCCGGTCCACTTCATGTCCGACGGGATCGACCAGTTGGTTCCGACCGTCGTGTTGGCGATCGCCCACGGCACCCACTTGTCCAGCAGCGCCTTGGCCTTCGTGTTGCCGGTCTGCAGGTACAGCTCGGCGATCCGCTGCATCGACCACGCCTGCATGCCGAACCACTGGTTCGACGGCGGGTCGTTGTAGACCGGGTCGACGTCGTAGAACATGCCGTAGAAGGTGCTCGTGCCCGACGGCGGCTGGGCGTAGCTGCCGTCCCAGCTGTTGGTCGCTCCGCCGGCGATGCCGCCCTCGGACGACTGGAGCCAGGTGTAGAACTCCAGCTGCCGGTCGAAGCTCTTGGTCCAGTCGGAGACCGCGGTCGACGACTGCGGCTTGAGCTCCGGCGTGTTGGTCAGCGCCCAGGCCGCGAACGGGTTCTGGTAGCCGAAGTGGTTGTGGCTGGAGCCGATCCGCCAGGACCAGTTCTGGCTGGTGTCGTACGCGCCACCCCAGGCGTAGTACCAGGACAGCAGGTAGTGCGCCGAGTCCCGGCCGCTGCCGGCGGGGCAGGTGCTGGCCCCGACGCAGTTGCCGATCTTCTTGAAGTACTTGTCGAACATCGCGTACCGCAGGTAGTCGCCCATCTTGGCGGCCTTGGCCACGGTCGCGGCGACGTCGGCCTGCTTGCCCTGCGCCTTGGCCCAGGTCAGCGCCCAGTAGGCGGCCTGCACCGCACGGGCGTCGGCGTCCGGGGCGTTGGTGTACTTCCACTGCTTGGCGGGAGCGCCGGTGTCCTTGACGAACAGGTCGAGGTAGCCGTACTGACCGCCGTGCTTGAAGGTGTCACAGGACGGCTGCGGGATGGTCTCCCACACCGACTCCTGGGTGCCCCGCTGGAAGGTGTTGATGTACGCCGGCTTGGTGGTGCCGTCGCCGCAGCGGCCGAAGCCGTACCTGTTGTCGACGTCCATCAGCCAGTGCATCCCGTAGATGTCGCCGGTGCCGTAGGTGGACTGCAACTCCGAGCGCAGCGGGTCCTGCCCGACCGAGATGTTCGGGTTCAGGGCCGACGGGTACTGGCTGGGCAGGTTGTACTCCGCGGCGTACTGCGGGGTGCCGGCCGAGGCAGCGGTGGGCTGGTCGGCGTGCGACGGGATGATGTACTTCTCCATCACCGTCCAGGCGTTGTTGAACGGCGCCCAGTTCTGCGTGACGCGGCCGTACTGGGCCTCCAGCCAGATCCAGAAGCTGAACGCCTCCGAGGTGGTCTCGTGGCCGTGGTCGGGCGCCTCGACGATCAGCGTCTCGACCGAGTGGTACGGCACGCCCTCGGGGCTGAAGTAACCCGAGTTCTTGATCTTGCCGTACTGGTCGAGGAACTTCTTGATGTAGGCGTTGTCGCCGCCGGGGGTGTCGTTGTCGATCTCGGTGGCGGCGACCGCCAGCGAGGCGAGACCGGTGGCGGCGGCGGTGATGGTGGCGCTACCGCCGACGGTGTCGGTGTCCTCGGCCGCGGCGACCGTGACGGTGACCCCGGTGTTCCAGTTGGTGGGGGTCAGCGTGACGGTGGTCGGCGAGACCGTGATGTCGCTGTCGCCCGAGGGGGTCAGGGTGACCGGCACGCTTGTCGTCGGCGCGGCGCTGAGCTTGAGGTTGAAGGTGGACGTGCCACCCTCGTTGACGCTCACCGCGGACGGCGTGGCGACCAGCGTCGGGCCGTTCGCGGCGCCGACGGTGAACGACTTCTCGGCGACCCCGATTCCGTTGGCGTTGTCGTACGCCTTGGCCTGCACGGTGTAGCTGCCGGCCGGCAGGTCCTCCTGGGTGTAGGAGTACGGCGCGGTGGTGTCGGTGTTGATGAGCAGGCCGTTGCGGTAGAACTCGACCTTGCTGATCGTCCCGTCCGGGTCACTGGCGGTCGCGGTCAGCGGCACGTCGGCGGGCGCGGTGAACGGCCCGGAGGGCAGGCTGAGCGTGACGGACGGCGGCTGGTTGGCCGGGGTGCCGTTGCAGGGCGTGCCGTTCAGGGTGAACGAGGTGGGCTTCGGGTTGCTGCCCGTGTGGGAGCCGTTGAAGCCGATGGTGGTGGAGGCCCCGGTGCCGAGGTTGCCGTTGTACGACTCGTTGGTCGCGGTGACCTCGCTGCCGGACTGGCTGTACCGGGCCGACCAGCCCTGCGTGACCCGCTGGCCGCTGTTCGGGAAGGTCCACTTGAGCGACCAGCTGCTGATCGGGTCGCCCAGGTTCTTGATGGTCACGTTGGCCGTGAAGCCGGTGTTCCAGTCGTTGGTCGCGTAGACCACGTCGCAGGCCGGTGCGGCCTGTGCGGCGCCAGCGGGCAGCATCACCCCGCCGACCGCGAGCGCGGCGGCGGCGAGGATCGCCACTCGACGGCGTCGTGCCAGATGTCTCATGTGCGCGGTGTCTCCTCGGACCAGGCCGGGTAATTCCCGGCGAGGCGCCTGCCCGCAGGTGGTGGTGGTACGCGGGGGATTCGAGGCGCCCGGGAAGGTGGTAGCCCCGGGCCCGGCCGGGGTGCGGCGATGCGGCCCGCGCGGGAGGGGGTCCCGCCGGCTCGCTCGGGTGCCGTGACCGGAGGTGGTGCTCCGGCTGCCCTCGGCGGTCCCGCGCCCACGCGATCTGGCTCCTGTCGCGTTGAATCGACAGTGTGCCATGGAAGCGCTCCCACAACAAGCCGAGAGGGGCCGAGAACACCCACTTGTTTCGATCTCGTTTTGGGTCTTTCACAAAGGCGTGACGGGCGTTACAGTCGCAACATCGGTCGATGGGAGCGCTTCCATCGACAAAGGTTCCAACTGGAAGATCGCCGGGACCGTCCTCGTGGCGGGCCCGGGGAACCATCCGAAGGCCGACGGCGGGCCAGCCCGGACGCCGCCGTCAGCCATCATCCCGCCACAGGGAGGGAGGTGGAACCAGAGCCACTCGCGTGGCCCGGCTCCCGCGCGACACGCACGGCAGGACCCAATTCCGCCCGTGTGTGTGCAGTTACGGTGGGGACGGGGGTTGCCCTCCCCCGTCCCCACACTAAACCCCCGTACACGATGGGAAAAGAGGCCGACGGGACAGGCGCGAAGCGCCGCCCGGTCGGCCTCGTTCGCTGTCCGGGGCCCTCAACCGCCTCGACCCGCCATCGTCGGCCGCCGTGACGGCCGGCTCACCGGGTCGAGCGCTTCTGGCCTATCCTGGGAGCGCTCCCGAATCTGGGCGGTGGGCCCCGTATCCACGAGGAGAATCCATGTCGATACCTACCGGGCCCGCCGGCCCGCTGCGCTTCCCCCGCCACTTCGGTTGGGGCGCGGCCACCTCCGCCTACCAGATCGAGGGCGCCACCAAGGAGGACGGCCGCGGCGAGTCGGTCTGGGACACCTTCAGCCGCGTCCCCGGTCGTACCCGCAACGGCGACACCGGCGACGTGGCCGCCGACCACTACCACCGGTACGCCGAAGACCTCGACCTGATGCGTGACCTGGGTCTGCGCAGCTACCGCTTCTCCATCTCCTGGCCCCGCATCCAGCCCGACGGCAGCGGAACGCCCAACCAGCGTGGGCTCGACTTCTACCGTCGTCTCCTCGACGGTCTGCACGAGCGCGGCATCGCCCCGATGGCGACCCTGTTCCACTGGGATCTGCCGCAGGCGTTGCAGGACGCCGGTGGCTGGGAGTCCCGCGACACCGCCCTGCGCTTCGCCGACTACGCCGACGCCGTCTTCAGCGCCCTCGGCGACCGGGTGCCGGTCTGGCTCACCATCAACGAGCCCAAGACCGTCGTACAGAACGGATACCTCACGGGCCACCACGCGCCCGGTCGGCAGGACCCGGACGCCGCCTACCTCGTCGCCCACCACCTGCAGCTCGCGCACGGCCTCGCGGTACGCGCGCTACGAGCCTCGGACAGCACCGCCCGGATCGGCCCCGCGCTCAACCTGCACCCCTGCTACCCCACCGACGACTCCGCCGAGGCCGCCGCCGCGGCGCACCTCTACGACGGCTACGAGAACCGCCTCTACCTCGACTCGGTGCTCAAGGGCAGCTACCCGCAGGACGTCCTGGCCGACCTCGGCCCGCAGAGCCGGATGGTCCGGGGCATCCGCGACGGCGACCTGGCCGTGATCTCGTCACCGGTCGACCTGCTGGCCGTGCAGTACTACACGCCCATCTACGTCGCCGCCGACGGCCGCACCGAACACCGCTGGCCCACCTCCGAGGCCGGCTGGCAGCAGATCTACCCCGACGGGATGTACGACGTCCTGACCCGGGTCACCCGCGACTACGGCCCGATCCCGCTCACCGTGACCGAGAACGGTCTGCCCACCCCCGACACCCTGGCCGCGGACGACACCGTCGACGACAGTGGCCGGATCACCTTCCTGCGCGACCACCTGGCCGCCGCGCACCGCGCCATCGCCGACGGGGTGCCGCTGGAGAGCTTCCATGTCTGGTCGATGCTCGACAACTTCGAGTGGGACGAGGGATACGAACAGCGTTGGGGCCTGGTCTACGTGGACTACGTGACCCAACGGCGCGTGCTCAAGCGCAGCGCCCACTGGTACCGCTCCGTCATCGCCGAGGGTGGCTTCTGAACCCCTCGCCCGGACGGCCGGGCCCGGACGGCTCGGCTCGGGTGAGCCGGTGACCGTCCGGGTCACGGCCGGAAGACTCAGCGGGGCAGCGCCTGCTGCAACTCCGCTCGCAGCGCCGGGGTGAGCATCTCCCCCGCCTGCTTCGCCAACCGCGCCATCTCGTAGCCCACCACGCCGATGTCGGCGTCCCCGGCCGCGAGCGTGGCCAGGATCGACCCGTCGCGCACCTGCATCACCAGGAAGTAGCCCCGGCCCATCTCGACCACCGTCTGCTTGACGATGTCGCCGTCGAACATCTGTGCCGCGCCCGCCGTGATGCTCATGAGCCCGGACGTCACCGCGGCGAGCTTGTCCGCGTGGTCGCGGGGCAGGTGGTCGGAGATTGCCACCAGCAGCCCGTCGGAGGAGACCACCACCGCGTGCGCCACGCCCGGCACCCGCTCCGCGAACGCGCTCACCAGCCAGCTCAGGTCACGTGCCTCCTGGCTCAACGTCGTCACTGTCGTCGTCCTCCTTCGTCGTGCCCCCACGAGGGTGGCACCGGTATCTCGGTGGTGTCCTCGGCCTCGGCACGCCGTACCCCGTTGTAGAGCCGGGAAAGCATGCCGCCGACCGCGTCCGGGTCGAGGTCGGCGCGCGGCGGCGACGACTCCGGCTGGGCGGGGCGGGTGACCGCGGAGAGCTGCGCCATGGGTACGCGTACCGGAAGGCCCCGCTCGTTCGTGCCGGCCGTCACCGGAGTCGCGGGCGGCACGGGCTGGACCGGGGCCGCCGACGCGGCCGGCCCCTGCCGGGACCACCAGCCACCGCCGTCGCCCGCGGAGGCGGCGGCCGGAGCCAACACGTCCTCGGCGCGTACCGGCACGGGTCGGGTCTGGCGGGGCACGGCGGCGGCCGGCGGACGACCGGCCACCGGGAGGTCCAGCGGCGCGGTCGCTGTCCCGTGGACGCCGCCGGACGGGGCACACCCGCCCCACGCTGCGCCGCGGCGCCCGGGCCGCGTTCGACGCCAGCATCCGGGCGGGCGCGGGCGGATCCAACTCGACCGCGCCGCCGGGCGCCAGCAGGGTCGCCGGCAGCACGAGCCGCGCGACGAGGCCACTGTGGCGCCCTTCGAGCTGCACGCGCACACCGAGCCGGCTCGCCAGGTGACTGACCACGAACAGGCCCATCCGCTCGACCGCCGCGACGTCCGCGGCCGGCGGGCTGGCCAGCACCGCGTTCGCCTCGGCGAGCGCGGACGGGCTCATGCCCAGACCGTCGTCGACGATCTCGATGAGCGCGGTGGACGCCTCGACCCGGGCGGTCACCACGACGAACGTGTCCGGACGGGAGAACGCCGTGGCGTTCTCCAGCAGCTCGGCCAGCAGGTGCACCAGCTCGCCGACCGCGTGCCCGACCACGTTGACGGCGCCCATCGACTCAAGTCGTACCCGCTGGTACTGCTCGATCTCGGCGGCGGCCGCCAGCAGCACGGTGCCCAGGCCCACCGGACGGTTCCACCGGCGGGTGGAGTCGGTGCCGGCCAGCACCAGCAGGCTCTCGTCGTTACGGCGCATGCGGGCGGCCAGGTGGTCGAGCTTGAAGAGGTTCTCCAACTGGTCCGGGTCGCTCTCCTCACGCTCCAGGTCGTCGAGCAGCTCCAGTTGCCGCTCCACCAGCACCTGGCTGCGGCGCGCGAGGTTGACGAACATCGCGTTGACGTTGCGGCGCATCAGCGCCTGCTCGACGGCGACCGTCACGGCGCTGCGGTGCACCGCGACGAACGCCTCGGCCAGCTCACCGATCTCGTCGAGCGAGCGGACGACCGCCGGGGACACGTCGATGGTCGGCACGCCACCGGTGACGGTGCGCAGCCGGTCCAGCGCGTCGGGCAGTTCCACCTGCGCGATCCGCAGCGCCTGGCTGCGCAGCAGGCGCATCGACCGGGCGACCGAACGCCCGACCAGCAGAGAGATCAGCAGGGCGACCAGCAGCACCGCCACGACGCCGCCGACCACCAGCAGGGTGGTCCGGAGCTGGCCGCTGCTCGCGTCGTCGGCCTGGCGCACCGCGTCGTCGAGCACACTCGCCTCGACCTGCCGCAGCAGCTCCTGGCGTTGCTGGCTCGCCGACCACCACTGCTCCGAGGGCAGCACCTCCGGCGCCGCGTCGCCGACCGGCAGGCTGCGCTCCTCCAGCCGGGTGGCGACCTGGAACCCCGGGTTCACCGAGGTCTCGTCGTACCGGCGGATCTGGTCGCTGGTGGCGGACACCCGGAACGCGCCGAGCGCGGTGAGCTGCTGGGCACGCAGGTCGGAGAGGATCACCCGGTCCTCAGTGCCGTACCGGCCGGCCCGGCCGGCGCCGTAGAGCTGCGCCCGGACCCGGGAGGACAGCTCCTTGACCCGGGCGATCTGGACGTATCGCAGCACCGCGTCGCTCAACCCCGGTCGGTCCTGGCCCGGTGTCGGCTCGGCGAGCAGGTCCAACAGCGAGTCGACCGCCCGGTGGTAGTTGCTCAGGATGGTGTCGTTGCTGAGCACCGCCGGCGGGATGGCCGGTCGGATGTCGACGACCTGGTCGTACGCCTCGAGCACCTCGGAGTAGGCGACCCGCCAGGAGGCGTCGGCGTCGGCCAACGGCTCGGCCGCCCGCCGGAGGTCCTCGACGGCGCGGTCGGTGGCCGACTGCAACGGCCGCAGGGCGGTGGCCGCCGCCTCCCGGTCGCCACCGCGGCGCAGCTCGCCCAGCTCACCCGCCGAACGGTCCCGCTCCTGCTGGAGCTGGTCGACCACGGCGGTGATCTGCCGGCCGATGCCGACCTGCCGGGAGAAGTCGTTCAACGTGGCCGTCCGACCGACCAGCGCGCTGGTCTGCACGCCCGCCAGCACGAGGAACGCCATCGACGGCACCAGCAGCACGGTGGCGAGCTTGGTGCTCATCCGCCAGTCCCGCAGCCGGAACGGCGAGCGGCGTCGATGCGGAACGACCCGGACGTCGAAGCGACGCCGACGGTGGTTCGACACCGCACCGATCGACGGGTCGGTACCTGCCGCCACCCTGCCTCCTCCGTCCTGCCGCGTCCACCGCGACCCGGGGAGCGGAGTCCATCCAACCAGGCTCGGTGGCGCTGTCAACGGCCCGGGCAGGGCGAAAGTTCAGGAAGGATACTGCGGGTGGGAACGTCCTGTCGTGGTCGGTGAGACCAGTTCGTCCGTCCGGCCGATGTCGGCGAGCGCCGCCGCCGCATCAAAGTGACCCAGGGCCACCAACGCCGCTCCGGTGGCACCGATCTCCGGGTTGCGTTGGTGCGACACCGGTCGCGGTGCGAGCGAGGCGGCGAACGCCTGCCGCCACCACACCGACGCGGCCACCGCGCCGCCGCCCAGCACCACCCCGACCGGCTTGTCGACTGTGGACTCCAGCACCGCGAGGTCCTCGGCGACCAGCCCACACAGCCCCTGCATGAGCCCGGCCAGGATGTCCACCGCCGTGGTGCTGAAACTCAGACCGCGCAGCTCGCCGGTGCCCGCCGGGGCCAACCCGGGCGCCCGGTCGCCACCGAACCGGGGATCAGCCGGCCGGCCACCACCAACCGGCACCAGCGCCAGCGCCGCGTCCAACTCGTCCCCCGGGGGCAGCCGCATTTCCCGGTTCGCCCAGGCGAACAGGTTGCCACCGCTGGAGTACGCCGCTCCGGTCACCACGTGGTCGTGGTCGACCCGGTAGCGCCAGAGGCGCTCGGGCAGCCGCGGCAGCGGCTCGCCGGCCGGGATGCGCTGCATGAGGCGTACCGCCGCGGAGGTGCCCACCGTGACCGCGGCCCGGCTCGGGTCGGCGCAGCCCGAGCCGACGTTTGACGCGCCACCGTCGCCCACCGGCGGCGCCCACCGGGCCTCGGCCAACTGCGGCCAGCGGCGGGCCCGGTCGGGGCGGAGCCGGCCGTGCCAGTCCAACTCGCCGAGCGGCGGCAGGTCGCGGGGCCGTGCGCCGGCCAGCGTCAGCGCCTCCTCGTCCCAGCGCAGGGTGACGAGGTCGAGCAGGCCCGTGCCGGAGGCCTGCGAGATCGACATGGGCGCCGTCTGGAGCAGCTCGCCCAGCACGTACTCCGGAAGGCCGACGAACCGGCTGATCGGCGTGCCCGACTGGTCCCGCAGCCAGGGCAGGCGCACCGGCCAGTAGGAGCGGTGCCACCAGCAGCCCGTGCGTTGGTGGAAGCCGGCCGGGTCGGCCGGGCCGGATGTGTCGCCGACCGGCGCGGGCCGGGTGTCCAACCAGGTGACGACCGGGCCCAGCGGGGTGCCGTCGCGGTCGAGCGGGAGCACCGAGTGCCACTGCGCGGACGTCGCCACCATGCCCACGTCGTGCAGGTGTCCCGCCTCGGCCAGCTCGTCCAGGCATTCGACGAGGCTGGCGAGGTAGTCGGGGCCGGAGAGGGTGCCGGTGCCGTCGTCCCCGATGGCGAGTTTGACCTTGCGCCGGGCCAGGGCGCCGGGCAGCGGCCGGGTTTCCCCGTCCAGCACCAGCCCGCGTACGGAGGAGGTGCCCAGGTCGAGCGCGAGAATGTTCATCGCCGGTCAAGTTACCCGGTGCCGGCCGCGCCGGGACGATGGTCCGGCCCGGCACACCCGTACGCCCGATGGGGTCCCGGGTGAGGCCTCGACCGCGTAAGGTGATGCGCATGCTCGCGCACCCAACCTCCTGGTGGCCCGCCAATCCGGCGGCCACCCCCCGCGCGTAGCTCCATCCACGCGGCCGCCACCGAGGCGGCCGCCGGATCTCCGGCCCGGATGGCCGCCCCGCTGGCGGCGCCCGGCGCCCACGGAGACCACGATGACCAGCCAGAACCCCCTGACCGACCTGCTCGCCGCCATCCACCGGGGCGACGATCCCGGCCCCTTCGCGCTGCTGCGCCGCGAGGGCGCCGACGACCTGGAACTGTTCACCGGCCCGGTCGGCACCGTCGACCGGCTGGCGGACATCCCGCTGCCCCCGGGTGAGCCCGGGGCGCGGACGTTGGCCCTGGTGCCGTACCGGCAGATCGCCGAGCGCGGCTTCGCCTGCGTCGACGACGACGCCCCGCTGGAGTGTCTCCAGGTCCGCGAACACGGTCGGATCCCGCTGGCCGAGGCGCTCGCCGCGCTGCCCGACGAGCCGGTCCGTACCCGGGACGCCGCCTTCGACGTCAGCGACGAGGAGTACGCGCGGATCGTGCAGCAGGTGCTCACCGACGAGATCGGTCGCGGCGAGGGCGCCAACTTCGTCATCCACCGCACCCTGCACGCCACCGTGCTGGGTGCGCCGCTGGTGGCCGCGCTGGCCGCGCTGCGCCGGCTGTTGGTCGCCGAACGCGGCGCCTACTGGACGTTCGTGGTGCACACCGGCGCCCGCACCATGGTCGGGGCCAGCCCGGAACGGCACGTCAGCGTCGACGACGGGCTCGTCATGATGAACCCGATCAGCGGCACCTTCCGGCCCACCGGCGGCACCCCGGACCGGGCGGCGCTGCTGCGGTTCCTCGCCGATCCGAAGGAGATCGAGGAGCTGTACATGGTGCTCGACGAGGAGCTGAAGATGATGGCGACCGTCGCCGAGCACGGCGGCCAGGTCATCGGCCCCTATCTCAAGGAGATGTCGCACCTGGCCCACACCGAGTACCTGCTCGCCGGCCGGGGCACCCGCGACGTGCGGGAGGTGCTGCGGGAGACCATGTTCGCGCCCACCGTGACGGGCAGTCCGATGGAGAACGCCTGCCGAGTGATCGCCCGACACGAGCGCCGGGGTCGGGGCTACTACGCGGGCGTGCTGGCGCTGCTCGGCCACGACGACGCCGGCCGGCAGACGCTGGACGCGCCGATCCTGATCCGTACCGCCGAGATCTCCCCGTCCGGTCGGCTGCGGGTGCCGGTCGGCGCCACCCTGGTCCGGCATTCGACGGCGGCCGGCGAGGTGGCCGAGACCCACGCCAAGGCCGCCGGGGTGCTGGCCGCGCTGGGTCTCGGCCCGGCGGCGTCCACCGGTGAGCGCGGGCCGGTCGTGCGGCTGGCCGACGACCCGGAGGTACGCGACGCGCTGGCCGCGCGTAACACGCCGCTGGCCCGGTTCTGGTTGGACCAGCGGTCGCCCGACGCGCCCGGGCTGCCCGGGCTGGCCGGCCTGCGGGCCCTGATCGTGGACGCGGAGGACACCTTCACCGGCATGTTGGCGCACCAACTGGGCGCGTTGGGTCTCGCGGTCACGTTGCGCCCGTGGCACGCCGGCGGCCCGGTCGACGGGTACGACCTGGTGGTGGCCGGGCCCGGTCCGGGTGACCCGGGCAGCGCGGACGATCCGAAGATGGCGGCGTTGCGGGACCTGCTCGGCGAGTTGCTGGCATCCGGTCGGCCCACCCTCGCGGTCTGCCTGGGGCACCAGGTGCTGGCCGGGCTGCTGGGGCTGCCCCTGCACCGCAGGGACGCGCCCTACCAGGGGCTGCAACGGGAGGTGTCGATGTTCGGCCGGTCCCGCCGGGTCGGCTTCTACTCCTCGTTCACCGCCCGCGCCCAGGTGGACCGGCTGGACACCGCGTACGGGACCGTGGAGCTGGCCCGGGACGTCCGCGACGGGTCCGTGCACGCCCTGCGCGGGCAGGGCTTCGCCGGGGTGCAGTTCCACCCGGAGTCGGTGCTCAGCCCGGACGGACTGACCGTGCTGACCGAGGTGTTGACCGACCTGCTGCCGGCGTCGCGACCGGTCGGCCAGGGTTAGCTCCCGGCCACGGCATGGTTACCGTCGTCACGGGGTAGGGCTGGTGCGGCCGGTGGCGCGAGCGGGTCGAGAGCCCCCGTCCGCGCCACCGGCCGCCTCAGCCGCCCAGGCCCTGCTTGAGCGCCGTGCCGATCAGCACCGCCCGGCGGGCGGTGAGGGCGCAGGCGCCCAGCGCCACCGCGTCCGGGGCGATCTCCCCGTTGTTGCTGGTGTGCGAGGCGCCGTACGGGTTGCCGGCGATGAACTGGCTGGAGTCGGTGTAGCCGGGAGGGACCACCACACCACCCCAGTGGTAGAAGACGTTGAAGAGCGACGTCAGCGTCGTCTCCTGACCACCATGCGACGTCGCCGTGGAGGTGAAGGCCGCGTAGACCTTGTTGGCCAGCGCGCCCTGCGCCCACAGCGGGCCGGTGGTGTCGATGAACTGCTTCAACTGCGCGGCGATCATGCCGTACCGGGTGGGCGAGCCGAAGATCGTCACGTCGGCCCAGGCCAGGTCGTCGATCATCGCCTCGGGAACGTCCTGGGTCTCCAGATGGTGCGCCTGCCAACCGGAGTTCGAGCGGATCGCCTCGTCCGGCGCGAGCTCCCGTACCTTGCGCAGGCGCACCTCCGCGCCGGCCTCCCCGGCGGCCTCACACGCGGCCTGCGCCATCTGGTAGGTGATGCCGGTGGCGCTGTAGTAGATCACCGCCACCTTCGTCTGGGCAGCCATCAGAGTTGTCCCCTTCTCGTCTCGGGTCAGCTCCCGCGACTACCCCGGCGGTGCGGAGACAAACGACGGAAGGCGGTGTTCCGGTCGTCCGGGCTCAAGTTTTCCGCAAGTTCCCGGACGTTCCGAACCGGTCGCCCGCGCGGACGGCGATCCTGATGCCATCCGGTGCCGGCGTGCGATCCTGCCGCCCCCCTGGCACCGGCGCCTGAACGGGGGATCGCGCTCCGCCGGCAACGGCGCTGGCGCAGCGCGATCAGGGGTCCGCCGTGGTCGAAGGCCCTTGCCCGCTCAGCGGACCAGCATCGTCATCAGCCGGTCCAGCTCGGCCGCCGGGTCGACGGTGAGGCCGGTGTGTACCGGACCGGCCTGGATCATCGTGCTGCGCGGCGCGACCAGCCAGTGGAAGCGCTCACCGAGCCGCATGCGGGTGGCCGGCCCGTCGCCGGAGCAGGTCCGGTCCAGCGACTCCAGCACCGCGGCGACGGCCGGCAGATCGACGTCGGGCGCCAGGGCGCGCGCCCGGTCGGCGTCCAGGTGCGTCCGCGCGGCCAGGAAGTCCCGCTGCTGGCAGTAGAGCAGCACACCCACGTTGATCTGTTCGCCGCGCTCGACGCGGGGCACCAGCCGGATGACCGCGTACTCGAAGGGGTGCCTCACGCCGCGCTCCCCGTCGGTAGCCAGTCCGCCGGGTCGGCGACCCGCCGCGACAGGTGCGACACGTACGCCTCCCGCGCCTCGTCGGCCGAGTCGAAGTCGGCCGCGGTCAGCCACGGGGCCGGCACCAGCGCCAACACCTCCCGCAGGAGGTCGGGGGTGACCCGGGCGGCCAGCTCGTCGTTGGCCTCGGCGACCCGGTCGGCGTACGGCGCGAGCACGTGGTCCTCGGCCCGGTAGGCGCGGTGTACGGCGGCGTCGGCGCGGGGCCAGTTGTGGTGGAAGTACAGCGCGGCGCCGTGGTCGATCAGCCACAGCTCGCGGTGCCAGATGAGCAGGTTGGGGTTGCGCCAGCTCCGGTCGACGTTCTCCACGTACGCGTCGAACCACAGCACCCGGGAGGCCAGCAGCGGATCGACGGGGTGCGCCACCGGGTCGAAGCCGAGCGCGCCCGGCAGGAAGTCCATCCCCAGGTTGGCGCCGCCGCTGTTGCGCAGCAGCTCCTGTACCTCCTGGTCGGGCTCGGCCCGCCCGATCACCGGGTCGATGTCGAGGACCACCAGCGGTGGCACCCGCAGGTCCAGCCGGCGGGCCAACTCGCCGCAGATCACCTCGGCGACGAGCGCCTTGGGCCCCTGCCCGGCCCCGGTGAACTTCGCGACGTACGTGCCGAGGTCGTCGGCCTCGACGACGCCCGGCAGTGAGCCACCCTCCCGCAGTGGGGTGACGTAGCGGATCGCGGTGACCTGGCGGAGCACGCCGCCCACCCTACTGTGATCTCCGGTCACCGGGGTTGCCGCAGGCCGCGCAGCAGCAGGTCGACGAGGCGGCGGGGGTCGTAGTCCGGGTCGTTGTCGCGACTGACGCAGAGGTTGCCGATGCCACGCATCAGTTCGTACGGGCGCGTGCCGGGGGTGATCTCGCCCGCGTCGACGGAGGCGTCCAGCAGTTGCCCGCAGACCGGCACGAGGCGGTCGACGAACCAGGCGTGCAGCGTGTCGAAGCCGCCGGCGTCCGATTGCAGCGCGCTCGCCAGGCCGTGCTTCGTGACCAGGAAATCGGTGAAGAGGTCGACCCACTGGCGGAGGGCCGCCAGGGGGGAGGCGGCGTTCGCCAACAGGGTCGGGCCCGCTTCGGCGCAGGCCTCGACCTGGTGGCGGTAGACGGCGACGACGAGGTCCGCCCGGGTCGGGAAGTGCCGGTAGATCGTCCCGATGCCGACCCCCGCGCGGGCCGCGATCTCCCGGATCGGTGCTTCGACGCCGGAGGTGACGAAGACCGCGGCGGCGGCCGCGAGGAGCGTCTGCTGGTTGCGTACGGCGTCGGCTCGTCGGCCACGGGCCGGCACTTCGGGGGTCTGGCTCGTCGCCGACACGGTTCTCCTCTACACGCCGCTTGAGAAACGGATCAGCGTTCCGTATATTAGTGGAACGGCGATCCGCTTCAACTGTAGCGGAGGCGGGGACACCCCTGCCGTGCCACGTCCGTCCCAGGGGAAGGCAACCATGACCACATCGACCCTCGTCGCCGACACCCCGATCGTGTCCGTCGGCCCGATCGTGCTCCCGGCACCCGACCGGGCCGTGGATTTGCGGCTTCGCGTCACCGCACCGATGACCGGCACCGAACTGCCGATCATCCTGCTCTCGCACGGCCACGGGCTCTCCAACAACCTCTCGTCACTCAACGGCTACGGGCCCCTCGCCAACCACTGGGCGGCACAGGGCTTCGTCGTGATCCAGCCGACCCACCTGGACTCGAGGACCCTGAGCCTCGATCCCGGCGACCCCGAGGCGCCGCTCTACTGGCGGTCCCGCGCCCGGGACATGACACGAATCCTCGACCAACTCGACGCGGTCGAGGCCGCCGTGGGACAGCTTCGCGGGCGTCTGGACCGGAGCCGGGTCGCCGTGGCCGGGCACTCGATGGGCGGACACACCGCCAGCCTGCTGCTGGGCGCCCGGCCCACCGACCCCCACGACGGGAGGCCCGTCGACCTGTCCGAGCCACGGATCGGAGCGGGGGTGCTCCTCGCCGCGCCCGGCCGGGGCGGAGACGCGCTCACCGAGGTCGCGAAGGGCTACGGCTTCTTCGAGACCACGGACTTCTCCGCGATGACGACGCCCGCGCTCGTCGTGGCCGGCGACCGGGACACCTCCGAGCACCTGACGGTGCGGGGCGCGCGGTGGCACGCCGACCCGTACGTCCTGTCCCCCGCCCCCAAGTCGCTCCTGACCCTCTTCGAGGCGGAGCACGGTCTCGGCGGGATCTCCGGCTACGACGCCGCCGAGACCACCGACGAGGACCCGCGACGGGTCGCGGCGGTCGCGGCGCTCACCGGGGCGTACCTGCGCAGCACGCTCTACCCGGGAGATCCCGCGTGGCAGTCCACCCGCGCGGCGCTCACCTCGGGGGTCGACGCGGTCGGGCGGGTCGAGTCCAAATAGGCCGGGGTGGGGGCCAGCGGCATGCCCTGGCCCCCAGCCACCCGGGCCCGGTGTCAGTCGAGCTTGTCCCGTAGGTCGTCGACCTGGTTCTGAAGGCGGTCCACCGCGCCCTTGTTGTTGACGAACGTGGTGATGCCCGCGGCGAGGCCCAGGCCGATCAGGACCGCCAGGATGCTCAGCACCAGGCCGCCGATGGACACGCCCCGGCCGGTCACGCCCGGCCGGCGGGCCATCTTGAGCCCGACGATGCCGAGGACGATGCCGATGATGCCGAGCACCAGCCCGACCCAGGCGAGGATGGCTGTCAACACGCTGAACAGGCCGGCCACACCGAAGACCAGAGCGAAGGTGGCGGCCGCGCTGGTCTTGGCGCCGGTGGACGCCCGATGGGCCCGAGAATCGGCCGGTACGCCGGCACCACGGGCCGGTTGGCTTGCGGCAGTCATGGGACTCCCTTCCGTACGCGCGGCGCGCGTACTTCCGGCCGGCCGCATTCCCACCGCCGCGGCGGTTAACCGTGCGTGTCGGTCCTCGGGCCTAGGCTGCGGCGTGGCGACCGGAAGGGGTGCGATGACTGCCGACCTCAGCGCGGCCGAAGCGCTGGCACTGCGGATGACCAGCCTGCTGCTGCCCCCGCCCGTCGGGCCGGGCACCGTCGCGGAGGTGGTCGAGTGGTTCGGGGCGATGCAGGCTCAGGACCTGGCGAGCGGGCTGTGGTCGCTCGGCGCCCGGCTGCCGGGCTGGACGGTGACCGACGTGCAGGCCGCGCTGGAACGCCGCGAGGCGCTGCGCACCTGGCCGATGCGGGGCACCGTGCACCTCATCCCGCCCGCCGACACCCGCTGGATGCTGGAGCTGACCGGCGTACGCGCGCTGGCGGGCTCGGCGACCCGGCGCGCACAGCTCGGGCTGACCGAGGCCGACGAGGCGCGGGCGCTCGACGTACTCGGCGTCGCGTTGGCCGGCGGCGGCCGGCTCACCCGCGCCCAGTGTCTCGCCACCCTGCGCGAGGCGGGGCTCGGCACCGACGGCCAGCGCGGCTACCACCTGCTCTGGTACGCGAGCGTGCGCGGGGTGACCTGCGTGGCGCCCACCATCGGCACCGAGCAGACGTTCGCCCTGCTCGACGAGTGGGCGCCGGAGCAACGCCGCCTGGAGCGGGACGAGGCGTTGGCGCTGCTCGCCCACCGCTACGTCCGGGGCCACGGGCCGGTCACCGACCGCGAGTTCGCCGGGTGGAGCGGCCTCACCCTGACCGACGCGCGGCGCGGCCTGACCGCCGCCGACGACCTGCTGAGCGCGGTACGCGTCGACGGCGAGCCGATGTACGTGGACGCGGCGCTGGCCGACACCCCGCGCGCGCCGGCGGCCGAGGTGCTCGCGTTGCCGGGCTTCGACGAATACCTCCTCGGCTACCGGGGTCGCACGCTGATGCTCGACACCGCGCACCGGGCGGCCGTGGTGCCGGGCAACAACGGCATCTTCCAGGCGACCGTGGTCCGCGCCGGTCGCGTGGTGGGGGTGTGGAAGCGCAAGGTCGGCCGGCAGGCCGTCACCCTGACGGTACGGCCGCTGGTGCCGATGACCGCCGGTGAACGGGTCGACGTCGAGCGGGCCCTGACGCGGTACGCGGACTTCCTCGGGCTACCACCGAAATTCGACTGGCCGGCCTGACTACTGCCCCGCCGGCCCTGGCGGACTACTGGCCGTCCTGAGCGGAGGCCTACGTCCCGGTCGGGTCGAGGGTGGCCGGGCGGGGGCGGGCTGCGGTGAGCAGGCCGACGATCCGGGTCACGCCCGGGTCGGTGCGGATCTGCGCCACGCTGGCCGGCAACGGCAGCCGCCAGTTCGGGTACTCGTCGACCGTGCCCGGCATGTTGGGTTGGCGCACCTCCCCCAGCACGTCGTAGAGGGACACGCCGAGCAGTCGTGACGGGCTGGCCGCGAGCGCGGCGTGCATCGCCACCACCACGTCGCCGTCGTCCGGCTCACCGCCGGCCCCCGCCCCGGAACCGGCCTCTGCTCCGGCGGCAGCCCCTGCCGCTGCGTCGGCCTCGGCCCCGGCGGCGGGCGACCCGGGCAGCAGCGCCTCGTTGCGCAGCATCGCCAGCAGCCGCTCGCGGTCGGCGGCGGCCCGGGCGCGTTCGACGGCCACATCGGTGCTGAGCAGCTTCAACTCGTCGCGCACCCGCACGTGCTCGCCGGTCAGGAATCCCGGGGCGGTCGGCAGGTCGTGGGTGCTGATCGTGGCGAGAGCATTGCGGGGCCAACGGGCCGGCGGGGTGAACGCGCCGTCGTCGTCCCGGGCGAACCACAGCACGGTCGAGCCGAGCATGTTGCGCCCGCGCAGCCCGCGCGTCACCGCCGGCTGGACCGTGCCGAGGTCCTCGCCGACGACCACCGCGCCGGCCCGGTGCGCCTCCAGCGCCAGAATGCCGAGCATCGCCTCGGCGTCGTACCGCACATAGGTGCCCTCGGCGGCCCCGGCGCCCGGCGGCACCCACCAGAGTCGCCAGAGCCCGGCGACGTGGTCGACCCGCAGGCCGCCCGCGTGCCGCAGGGTCCGCCGCAGCATGTCCCGGTACGCCGCGTACCCGGTCTCGGCGAGCCGGTCCGGTCGCCACGCGGCGAGGCCCCAGTCCTGGCCGAGCTGGTTGAAGTCGTCCGGGGGCGCGCCGACCCGTACCCCCTGGGCCAGGACGTCGGCGAGCTGCCAGCCGTCCGCGCCGCCCGGGTCGATGCCGACGGCCAGGTCGTGCACCACGCCGACCGGCATGCCGGTCGACCGGGCCGCCGCCGTCACGGCGTCGAGCTGCTCGTCACAGAGGTGTTGCAGCCAGGCGTGGAACGCCACCCGGTCGGCGAGTTGGCGACGCTGCTCGGCGACCGCCGGGGAGTCCGGCTGGTGCAGCTCGGCCGGCCACGCCCGCCAGTCGTTGCCGTGCCGCTCGGCCAGCGCGCACCAGGTGGCGAAGCTGGTCAGCGCCGGGTCCGCGTCGAGGTCCACCGCCTCGGCGTACGGGTGCAGCAGCTCCAACGCGTGCCGCTTGGCGGTCCACACCTCGTCGTAGTCGATCAGGTCCCCGCGGTCGGGGCGTAGCGCGTCGACCACCGCACGGGTGGCCGGGTCCGCCGCCGCGTACGCCGTGGTGTCGCTGACGCGCAGGTAGAGCGGATTCACGAAGCGTCGGCTGGCCGGCGAGTACGGCGAGGCGGCCACCGGGTGCGCCGGTCCGACCGCGTGCAGCGGGTTGAGCAGCACCAGCCCGGCGCCCGTTCCGCCCGCCCATCCGGTGAAGTCGGCCAGGTCGCCGAGGTCGCCCATCCCCCAGGAACGCTCGGAGCCGAGCGCGTAGAGCTGGAGCATCCAGCCCCAGGTGCGGGGCGGCACGGGCAGCCGCCGGGGCACCACGACGAGGGTCACGTCCCGCCCGTCGCAGGCCAGCCGGTGCCAGCCCAGCGGCAGGTCGGCGGGCAGCTCCGCGTCGACCGTCCGGCGGCCACCGTCCTCAAGGGACACCACGCCCGGGCCGGGCAGCGCGTGCGTCGCGCCCTCGGGAAGCACCAGGGTCGGCGGCAGCGCGGTCCGGTCCACCGCGCGGGCGGCGGCGAGCGCGTCGGCGATCGCGGCAGGGCTGGTGGCGTCCACGCCGAGCAGCCCGAGCACGCCGACGACGGTCGCCGGCGCGACCTCGACACGGCGGTGCCGCCAGTCCTCGTACCAGGTGGACACGCCATGCGCGTCGGCCAACGCGACAAGTCCCCGATCCATCCCGCCCCCACCTCACGATGCGACCTCCGACCACCTTGCCACGACCGGGGTTGTCGCGCAGGACAGGTTGGTAGAGCAAGGGCCCGTCGATCATGAAGTTGTGGTGCCCGCTTTGACGTTTTACGGGCGTTTTCTGGCCCACCACAACTCCATGATCGACGAGGCAGTGCCGGTACGTCGTCAATCCGTGAGGGCGCTGGCTGAGCGTCCTTCACTCAGGGTCAGGTTGCGGCCTGTGTTCGGGTCGAAGAGGTGGATCTTCTCCAGGTTGAACCAGGCTCGGCGGGGCTGGCCCTCGACGGCGCCGGACTCGGCGGACAGCCGGGTCACCAGGTTGCCGCCGGCACCGGCGAAGTCGCCCGCGCCCGCGTCCGCGGCCAGCTCCTCCAACTCGGCGGCGCTGGCCCGCTCACCCTCCACGGTGAAGTACACGTACTTGTCCGAGCCCATCGACTCGACGATCTCCACCGGGGCCTCGAACTCCAGACCCCGGCGGCGGGTCTCGTCGTCGACCAGCTCGGCGTCCTCGAAGTGCTCCGGCCGGATGCCGAGGATCAGTTCGCGGGGCGCGTCGGCCGCCTCCAGCTCCCGGCGCAACCGGTCGCCGAGCGGCACGTCGCCCAGGGCCGTACGCAGGCTGCCTTCCTGCACCGCCGCGTGCAGGAAGTTCATCGACGGCGAACCGATGAAGCCGGCCACGAAGAGGTTGCGGGGCTGGTCGTACAGCTCCTGTGGCGGGCCGACCTGCTGCACCGCGCCACCCCGCATGATCACTACCCGGTCGCCGAGGGTCATCGCCTCGGTCTGGTCGTGGGTGACGTAGACGGTGGTGGTGCCGAGCTGTTTCTGCAACCGGGAGACGACCGTGCGCATCTGCACCCGCAGCTTCGCGTCGAGGTTGGACAGCGGCTCGTCCATGAGGAACGCCTTGGGCTGGCGGACGATCGCCCGGCCCATCGCCACCCGCTGCCGCTGACCACCCGAGAGGTTCGCGGGTTTGCGATCCAGCAGCGCGGTCAGCTCCAGCACCTTGGCGGCCTCGTCGACCTTGGAGTTGATCGTCTCCTTGTCCAGCTTGGCCAGCCGCAGCGGGAACGCCATGTTCTCCCGCACGGTCATGTTCGGGTACAGCGCATACGACTGGAACACCATGGCGATGTCCCGGTCCCGGGGGGCCTTGTCGTTGACCCGCTGGCCGCCGATGCGCAACTCGCCGGAGCTGATGTCCTCCAGGCCGGCGATCATGTTGAGGGTGGTGGACTTTCCGCAGCCGGAGGGGCCGACCAGGATCACGAACTCGCCGTCGGCGATCTCCAGGTCGACGTCCTGCACGGCGACGGTCCCGTCCGGGAAACTCTTGCTCACCTTGTCGAGCACGATGTCAGCCATGACTACCCACCTATCCCTTGACTGCGCCGGAGGTCAGGCCGGAGACGATGCGGCGCTGGAAGAAGAGGACGAACAGGATGATCGGTACGGTGATCACCACGGCGGCGGCACAGATCGCCCCGGTGGGGTCCTCGAACTGTGACGCGCCGGTGAAGAACGACAGCGCCGCCGGCACCGTGCGGGACCGCTCGGTGGAGGTCAGCGAGATGGCGAACAGGAAGTCGTTCCAGCAGAAGATGAAGACCAGGATCGCCGTGGTGAACAGGCCGGGCGCGGCCAGCGGGGCGATCACCCGCCGGAACGCCTGCGCCTGCGTGGCGCCGTCCATCTTCGCCGCCTTCTCCAGGTCCCACGGGATCTGCTTGAAGAACGCCGACAGCGTGTAGATCGCCAGCGGCAGCGCGAAGGTGATGTACGGCAGGATCAGGCCGGGCCAGGTGTCGAAGATCCCGAGCTGCCGTTCGATCTCGAACAGCGGCGACACCAGTGACACCTGCGGGAACATCGCGATCAGCAGGGAGATGCCGACCAGCAGCTTCTTGCCCGGGAAGTCCAGGCGGCTGATGGCGTACGCGGCCATCGCACCGAGGACCACCGCGATCAGCGTGGCGATCAGTGCGATGCCGATGGAGTTGACAAGTGCTCGGACGAACTGGTCGGTGTCGAAGATCGTCCGGTAGTTGTCCAGCGTCCACTCGCGGGGGATGAACTTCCCGTCGGTGAGGGTGGCCGGCGTCTTGAACGACAGCGAGGCGATCCACAGCACCGGGACCAGCGCGAAGACGACCACGAGGACGTCCAGCAGGCCCCACCGCAGCTTCGCGCGCGTGGTGGTTTCCGCAGCCATGTCAGCGCCTCTCCCCATCGTCGCTACCGGGGGCAGCGGTACCGAACAGCTTCACGAAGACGAAGGCGATGATCGCCACGGTGAGGAAGACCAGCACCGACATCGTCGAGCCGATGCCGAGGTTGAGACCCCGCAGCAGGTTGTTGTAGGCGAGCATCGACACCGACGAGGTCTCGTTGCCGCCGGCCGTCAACACGAAGATGTTGTCGAACACGCGGAACGCGTCCAGGGTGCGGAACAGCAACGCGACCAGGATCGCCGGCTTCATCACCGGCAGCATCACCTTGGTGAACTTCTGCCAGGAGGTCGCCCCGTCGGTCGAGGCGGCCTTGAGCAGGTCCTCCGGGACCAGCGCCAGCCCGGCCATCAGCAGCAGCGCCATGAACGGCGTGGTCTTCCAGATCTCCGCCAGCATGATGATCGCCAGCGAGCTGGCCCGCTCGGTGAGCGGAGCGCCGTCGCTGAACAGGTCGGCCAGGTAGCCGGTGCCGGGGGTCCAGGCGTACCGCCAGGAGAAGGCGGCGACGACCGTGACGATGCCGTACGGGATGAGCGCCGCGGTACGGACGATGCCCCGCCCGACGAGCGTACGGTGCATGATCAGCGCCAGCCCCATGCCGAGCACCAGCTCGACGGCCACGGTGACCACCGTGATCAGCGCGGTCACCCCGAACGCCGTCCACCAGAACTCGTTGGTGAGCACGGTGATGTAGTTCTCCAACCCGACGAACTCACGCTGGTCGGGAAAGCGCAGGTCGTAGCGCTGCAACGACAGCCAGAACGAGTAGATGATCGGGTACGCGGTCACCAGGACCATGACCAGCGCGGCGGGCGCGCAGAGCAGCCAACCGAGCCGGCGTTCGGCCTTCTTGTTCTCGCTCAGCGGCGCCTTGCGGCGGCTGCCTCGCTGGGTGGGCACCGCAGCACGCTGGCCGTCGGTCCTCTCCGGTGTCTGCGTGGTGGCGGGCCGGGTCATGGCAGCACCCCCTTCGATTCCAGGGCGTCGGCGATGGCGTCGCGCAGCTCGTCGGCGGTCTGCTGCGGGCGGATCCCGGACGGCGGCGAAAGGATCGCCGACATGACGGTGGAGATGCTCTGGTAGGCCGGGGTCAGGGGGCGGGTCGCCGGGTCCTTCAGCTCTTCCAGAATGGTGTCCTTCATCGGGTACGCCTCGGCCATCTCCGGCTCGTCGAAGACGGCCTCGATGGTCGGGGGCACGCCGTCGTTGATCGCGGAGAACTTCTGGTGCTCCGCGCTGCGCAGGCACCGCGCGGCCTCGAACGACAGTTCCGGGTGCTTCGAGTACGAGCTGACGGCCAGGTTCACCCCGCCGATGGTGACCTTGCTGGGGGTGCCCTCGTCGATGCCCGGCACGCGGGCCCAGCCGACCTGCTTGGCCAGCTCCGGGTTGGCCTCCTGAAGGGCCGGGTAGACGAACGGCCAGTTCACCTGGAACGCGCCCGACCCGGACTGGAACTCCAGCCGGACCGGGTCCTCGGTGGCGTTGCTGAACGACGGTGAGGTGACGCCCGACGTGGCGAACCGCTGCAACTGTTCCAACGCCCGGACCGTGCCGTCGTCCATCACGGCCTTCTTGCCGTCGTCGGAGAGGACCTTGCCGCCCGCGCTCTCGGCGAGGGTGTTGTAGAGGACGACCAGGCCCTCGTACTGCGCGCCCATGGTGAGCACCTGGTACGGCTTGCCCTGGTCCTTGAGCTGCCGGGCCGCGGTGATCATCTGGTCCCAGGTGGTCGGTGGCTGCGGCACCAGGTCCTTGCGGTACCAGAGGAGCTGCACGTTGGTGTTCTTCGGCGCGGCGTAGAGCTTGTCCTCGTAGCGGGCGGTCGCCAGCGGCCCGGCGAGGGTGCCCTGCTCGACCTCGGCCTTGTCCTGGCCGGTCCACTCGCGGATCCAGTCGGCGCTGGCGAACTCCTGGGTCCAGGTGACGTCCAGGCCGAGGATGTCCATACCGGTGTCCTCGGCGGCGAGCCGGCGCACCATCTGCACCCGCTGGTCGTCGGCCTGCCGGGGCAGCACCCGGTAGGCGATCTCGTACCGTCCCTGGGCCTGTGTGTTGCAGTCGTCGACGACCTTCTGGAGGTTCTGCTCGGGCGGGTAGTACAGGTTGAGCGTCGGTGGGCCACCGTCGTCGGATGCGCCGCACGCGGCGAGCGGCGCGACCAGCGCCAACGCGGCGGCAGCCGCCCCGACCCGGGCAACCGGCCGGCGTCGGTGTCGGTGTCGGGCCGTTTCGGGGTCCGTCATCGCCTTCCCCCTCTCGTGCACAACGGACCGGGGAGGGCATCCGTGCCCCGGCGCACGGTGAGCTGGCTCCGAGCCCAGGAGCTGCGAAAACGCCCCGCTCGGATACTCCGTGCGGCTACACTGCCCCACTCACCACGCCGCGAAACCTGCCCGCAACACGGCGCGTCAGGCTCCCACCCCAACCGAACCCCCCAACCCGACCCCCGCCCCCTCTCAGCCCTGTTGATCAAGAGGTTTGCGTCAGGAAAGACGCCTTTCCTGACGCAAACCTCTTGATCACCGGAAGCGCGCCAAGCAGCACTGACCGCACCCCGCACGCAGACCTCCCCGCCCCCGTCCCGCCCCCGGCCCGTCCCGCCCCCGGCCCGTCCCGCCCGCCCCGCCCGGCCGCCCGCGTCGATCTTGCAGTTTCGGTCGTCGAAAAGTCTGGAATGCCGCCTATGTCGGCACAGAAAGTGCAAGATCGCGGCCAGGCCCGGTCGATCATGGAGTTGTGGTGCCCGGCTCGGGTGGTGTGGGTAGTTTTGTCGCCCACCACAACTCCTTGATCGACCGGGCTCCGTGCAGCGACGCGGCTCCGAGCGGCGAGCGGGCGCAGTGCGGGAACGCGGCGCCGAGCGGGGACCGGGACGCCATGCCGGAACGCGGCGCCGAGCGGGGACCGGGACGCCATGCCGGAACGCGGCGCCGGGTGGCGCTGAATCCGTCACGCGGCGTCCCCCACGGGTGTGCCCGGAGCGGGCATGCTGGGGCGATGATCGCTCGTTTCAAGGACCTCTGTCTGGACGCCGCCGACGCGCTCGCCCTGGGCGGCTTCTGGGCGCGGGTACTCGACGCCGACGTCGCCGACGCGGGTGACGGCGACACCAGGATCGACCCTCGTTCGGCGCGGTCGGCCGCCGAGTCGATCTGGGTGAACCGGGTGCCCGAGCCCCGGGTCGGCCGTACCCGCGTACACCTGGATCTGCGGTTGGCCGACGCGGACCCGGCGGCGCTGCTCGCGGCCGGCGCGCGGTCGGTGCGCGAGCCGGACGGCGACGTCGAGCGGTGGGTGCTGGCCGACCCGGAGGGCAACCAGTTCTGTGTGCTCCCGGCCGGCGACGAGGCCCGGCCGGGTCCGGTCGAGCTGGTGGTGGCCGCCGTCGACCCGGCGGCGCAGGCGGCGTGGTGGGCCGGTCTGCTGGGCGGCACGACCGCGTCCGGACCGAACACCGCGTCGCTGCACGACGCCGCCGGTTTCCCCTGGCAGGCGTGGGTGTTCGACGGGATCGACGAGCCCAAGACCGGGAAGAACCGGATGCACTGGGACGTCGAGATGACGGCCCCGGAGCCGACCGCGCTGCTCGACGCGGGTGCGACGCTGCTGCGTGAGCCGGTCGACGCGGCACGGTGGTGGGTGCTGGCCGACCCGGAGGGCAACGAGTTCTGCGCCTTTTCGCCGTCGACCACCGGGTGAACGACCGACTACCGAGCGCGGGCGCGGTGCACTAGCGTCTTTCCCAGCGCCGCAGCCAGCGCGTTCGCCGCCGCCGTCGACACGCCTCCGGCCGACCCAGCCTGCCCGATCGGTTGGTTATCGCGGGAACGCCCTTCCGCCACTGCACCGGTTCGGCAGGATCGTCCCCAACGAGGGAGGTGCCGCCGTGCAGGACACCCGCGCTCTCGCCCTGACGTTCGAGGTGAGCGGCCTGCCACCGGTCAAGACCGAAGCGTTGTCCATTTTCGCCGCCGGGCACCGGCAGGCGACGAGGGTCCGCACCCTGCTCCAGGCCGCCCTGGGCGCGGCCCAGCGCACCGGCTGGACGCCGTTGCCCGGGCCGATCGAGGTGGACGTGGTTCTGCGGTGCCCGCCCGGGCACCGTACGTCCGACGCCAGCACCCTGCTCGGCGGCGTCTGCGCCGTGCTCCAGGACAAGAAGCGGGTCGCCAGCATCGGCCTGGCGCATCTCGGCGTCCTGGTGGACGTCGCCCTCTACGACGACGACCGGCAGATCCGCCGGTTGTCGTACCAGGAGGAACCGGCGGAAGACTTCTCCTACCAGGTGCGGGTCGCCGCCGTACCCACCGGAGTTTGACCGACGGCCGCGGTGGGGTATCGCGGACGCCGACGAAGGGAGCACCGATGTCGGAGCCACATGTCACGCTCGACCCACGCGGGCTCGATCCTGTGCAGCAGAAGCTGCGTGGCCCGCTGGAGGACCAGCTGACCTCGGCTCTCCAGGCGGCCACCGACCGGATCCGCGCCAGCTACGCGGGCGAGCCGGTCGAGCAGGTGTGCCAGCGGCTGTTGGACGAGACCCGCTCCGGGTTGCACCCCGACATCGCGGCCGGCTTCAACCCGGACATGGACGAGTTCTGCCGCGTGGCGATCTCGATCGTCCGCGGCGGCTCGGACGAGGCGGATACCCGCCACGCCGGCGACGGCCGGCACCGCGCCTAGGTTCTGTTTCACAGGGACTGGCCGGGTCAGGACCGGGTCCGCAACTACCCGGCCCTGACCCCCGGCCGTCCGACGGGGGAGCGGACAGCTCCGGCATTTCACCACGCGCGTGGGCGTGGCACGACGCCACGCGGCTCGGTGGGGAGGCCCGGCCGCCCTGCACTCAGCTCCACGGTGCCCACCTGTCGGACGCCGGTGCGCCCCCGGCACACCCCGAAAGGCCGCGAACGCCGGCTCAGGCTAGGCGGATCGCGCCGGGCCGGACAAGCGCTGCCGGGCCCGCCGCGACGTGACTGATCTCAAGGGCGAAAAGCGGCAGGTACGCGTAACGCGACCATGATCGCCGACGCTGTTCGGATTCGACGGTCAGAAGTGGTCCAGCAGGTCCCGGAAGGCCGCGAGCCGCAGCACGCCGGTGTCGGTCGGGTCCAACTCGTCGTTCTCCAACACCCAGGTGTTCTCGTTCGGGATGAACACCGCGTTCAGCCCGGCCGCCCGGGCCGGCAGGATGTCCGACTTCGGGGAGTTGCCGATCATCCACGCGCGGGCCGGCTCGAACCCGTGCTCGCCGATCAGCCACCGGTACGTGTCGACGTCCTTCTCGGCCACGATGTGCGCGGCCCCGAAGTGGTGCAGCAGGCCGCAGGCGTCCAGTTTGCGCTGTTGCTCCTCCCGGTCGCCCTTGGTCAGCAGCAGCAGCTCGTGCCGCTGCGCCAGCTCGTCGAGCGCCTCGGCCACACCGGGCATCAGTTCCACCCGGTGCTCCACCAGCGCCAGGGCCAGCCGGTCGATCTCCTGGCGCTCGGCGTCGGTGGCGGGCCGGTCGCGCAGCCGCTCCAGGCAGTCGCCGAGGCTGCGCAGGAACACCTTGCTGCCGTACCCGTGCGCCACCGCGTTGGCCCGCTCGATGTCGTCGAGGATCGCCCGGATCTCCGTCCGGTCCATCGTGGGGTGGTCGATCCAGGCCAGGAAGTCGTCGATCACCCGCTCGAAGACGACGTTGTTCTCCCACAACGTGTCGTCCGCGTCGAAGATCAGCACCTGTGCCCGTCGGCGGGCCTCCTGGTCCACGGTCATGCCGACCCCTCCTCGCGATCATGCTCGTGCGGACGCGACTCTAGGGCATCGCCTGCCCCGCACCCACCGGGTTCCCGCTCGTCGGGCAGGGCCACCACAGCAGCCTCTCCGTGATCATCGCTTCCCGCTCCTCCTGTGCCTCGGGGCGCAGACGACCACCGCGGGTGAGCATGACGATGCCGTGCAGCAGGCTCCAGCCCACCTCGGCGAGCGTGTCCGGGTCGCGGCCCTGGGCCAGCGGAAGCAGCGCCGCGCGCAGCGCGGCGAAGACGGCCCTCGGCGCCGCCGGCACCCCCGCCGCGCCGAGGGCGAGGTCCGGGGTCAGCGCCAGCATCGCGTCGTAGACAGCCGGATTGGCGTACGCGAAGTCGAGGTACGCGCCCGACATCACCGCCCAGGCCCGTTCGGGGCACGGGTTGTCGGCGTGTGCGGCGGTCAGCGCGGCGGCCAGGTCGGCGAAGCCGTGCACCGCGACGGCGGCCAGCATCGCCTCCTGGTCGGCGAAGTACCGGTAGAGGTCGCCGATGTCCATGTCGGCCCGTTCGGCGACCCGCCGGACGCTGAGACCCATCCAGCCCTCGGCCTCGGCCAGCTCGCGGGCGGCAGCGACGACGAGCAGGCGTCGCTCGTGCTCGATGGCCTCCTCGGCGGGTACGGACACCGGCCGAGCGTAACGACCCACACTGTCCGCATCCGCCTCATGACGGATTGGTGACTGATCGCCCGCTGAGAGGCCGTTCGCTGCCGTACCCGGTGGTGGTTCGTTAGGTGATCAGGTCACCGCGACGGGAGGGCACGTGGTCGTTCGACGGCGTCCGCCCGCCGAGGCGGTCGGCGGATGAGGGAGATGCCCGGCGGCGGGTTGGTGCGGGGCGCGGGCACCCGCGAGCGGGCCACCTTCCTGGAACTGTTCCTCGACCTCGTCTTCGTCTTCGCCCTCACCCGCATCTCCCTGCGGCTGATCGACGACTTCACCGGGGGCGGGCGCGGCGAGTTCGCGGGCCTCGGTCAGGCACTGCTGCTGTTCCTGGCGCTGTGGAGCGTCTGGACGCTGACGGTCTGGTCGACCAGTTGGCTCGACCCGGAGGCGATGATCGTCCAGACCGTCATCGTCATCACGATGGCGGGCGCGATGACGATGGCCGTCGCCGTACCGGACGGATTCGGCGCGCGGGCCTCGCTCTTCGCCATCACGCTCGTGGCACTCCAGGTCGCCCGGGTGGGGTACTTCCACCTCGCCGGCCACGGTGGCCCCGACCCGCACCAGTCCGTCCGGATCGTGTTCTGGCTCAGCCTGCACGCGCCGTTCTGGATCGTCGGTGGGCTTGTGAACGACGGCGACGTTCGCGGTTGGCTCTGGGCTGTCGCCGTCCTGGTGGACTACACCGGGTCGTACCTCGGGTGGCCGACACCGGGACTCGGCGCGCAGCGACTCGGCATGCAGGGACTCGCCGCCGAGCACCTGGCCGAGCGCTACCAGCAGTTCCTGCTCATCGCGCTCGGCGAGGCCATCTTCGTCATCGGACTGGCGTTCAGCGGCAGCAGCTTCCACGCCGCGCAGACCGCCGCCTTCGTGCTGGCGCTGGCGACGACGGTCCTGCTGTGGCGAATCTACTTCCACCTGGCCGGCGGGACGCTGGACGCCGCCGTCGGCACCTCGCGTGACGCCGCCCGGCTCGCCACCGACATGGCGTTCGCGCACCTGGCGATGATCGCCGGGATCGTGCTGACCGGCGTCGGGATGGAGCTGTACATCACCGAGCCGTTCGGGCATCTCCCGCCGACCTGGCTCATCGCCATCCTCGGTGGTCCGGCGCTCTTCCTCGCCGGACGGTCGGCCCTGGAATACCAGGTGTTCTCCCGGATCTCCCGGTCCCGGACAGCCGGGCTGCTGGTCATGGCCCTGCTGCTGCCGGTGGTCCTCCCCCTGCGACCGCTCGCCGCCGGCGCGGCAGCCACCCTGGTGCTGCTCGGCGTCGCCGGTGCGGACTCCCGACACTCCCGGCGCCGGCCCCGCGAGATGGCCAGGCCGCCGTTCTGACCGGCGTCGTCCATCACCGACGCAGTGCCGTGGCCTGGCGCATGTGCGACAGCTTCTCGGGGTTGCGGACGGCGTACAGACCGGTGACGAGACCGTCGTCGACGCGCACCGTCAGGACGGTGTCGAGTTCGCCGTCGAACCGGACGATCAACGCCGGGCAGCCGTTGACCTCGGCCGGGTGCAGCGACAGGACGGCGACCACCACGTGCCGGGAGGCCAGCAGACGGGCCACCTTGTCCGCGCCGACGACGGGCCGCAGCACCGCCTGCTTGATGCCGCCGCCGTCGCCCAGCAGGACGACGTCGGGCGCCAGGATGTCGAGCAGACCCTGCACGTCGCCCAGGTCGACGGCCCGCTGGAACGCCTCCAACGCACGCCGCGCCTCGGTCGCCGAGACCCGGCCGCGCGGTCGACGCGCGGCGACGTGCGCCCGTGCCCGGTGGGCGATCTGGCGGACCGCCGCGGGGCTCTTGTCCACGGTCGCGGCGATCTCGTCGTAGTCCAACTCGAACACCTCCCGCAGCACGAACACCGCCCGTTCCGTCGGGCCGAGCGTCTCCAACACCAGCAGCATCGCCATCGACACGTGCTCCGCCAGCTCGACGTCGTCGGCGACGTCGGGCGTGGTCAGCAGCGGCTCGGGCAGCCAGGAGCCGACATAGGACTCCCTGCGCCGGCCGATCGTCCGCAACCGGTTGAGGGACTGGCGGGTGGTGATCCGGACCAGGTAGGCGCGCGCGTCGCGTACCGCCGCGTGGTCGGCGTCCGCCCACCGCAGCCAGGTCTCCTGGAGTACGTCCTCCGCGTCGGCCGCCGAGCCGAGCATCTCGTACGCCACCGTGAAAAGCAGGTTCCGGTGCGTGACGAACGCGTCCACGGCGGGATCCATCCGCGACTCCTGTCCTCGACGTCGACTCACCACCATCCGACACCGGTCGACGGTCTCCTGTGACACCACGGGCCTGTGCAGCACATCACCCACCGGACTGAGTCACAGCCACCGGGCCGGCGGTGTCTCCTGGTCGACCTCAACCGAAGGGAACGTCCATGAACATCGCGCTGTGGATCGCGGCCGGACTGCTGGCCACGGTGGCGCTGGCCGGCGGCATCACCAAGACCTTCGTACCCCGCAAGAAGCTGGCCTCGCACCGCGGCGGCGGGTGGACCGGGGACGCCAGCGACGGCTTCGTCAAGACCCTGGGGGTGCTCGAACTCCTGGCCGCCATCGGCCTGATCCTGCCCGCCGTGCTCGACATCGCACCGGTCCTGGTGCCGGTCACCGCCATCTGCTGGATCCTGCTGATGATCGGCGCGATGATCACCCACCTGCGCTACGACGAGGCGAGGTTCGTCGCGGTGAACGCGGTGTACCTCGCCCTGGCCGCCTTCGTGGCCTGGGGCCGGCTCGGCCTCGAACCCTTCACCGGCTGACGTTCACTGGATCTCCACAGCGCCTCGCTAACCTGGCGCGATGAGATCGCCTCGACGCCTTTTCCTGGCCGGGCTCGGCGTCGTGGGCCTGTTGGCCTGCGGTTGGGGCCTGTGGTTCGCGGCGCTGTGGGCGTTCGGCGACGAGGGGTCGTTGCCACCGAAGTGGCGCATCCCGGACGTGCCCGCCGGGGCGACGGTCGTCGACGAGAGCGAGACGTGCGCCTCCGGCGGGTGCTCGTGGCAGGTCACGGTCGCGCCCCCGGCCGGCCAGTCACCCGAGGAGCTGGCCGAGCGGATGGGCCTGTCCGAGCAGCAGGACCTGCCGCCGAAGCTGCTCGACCCCGGGTCCGTCTACGTGGTGGCGGAACCCCGGAACGGGCAGTTGATCATTCACGTCGGCTACGAGTAGCCCGCACTCGGATCGCTCAACTGATCTCCGCCAGTGCTGTCGAGATTTCCCGCAGGTCCGCAGGGCTGGGTCCAGCGCCGCCGTCGGGGTTACGCATGCTGTACCGGCCATCGCTGACCCGGACGCCGTTGACATCTCGCCAGGGTGGTCGGGGCAGGCTCTCCAGCAAGTGGGCGGCGAGCTCATCGACCTTGGCCCCTGCGCCGCAAGATGTCAGTGCGGCGGCGACTCTCGCCGTCGCCTCGGTCGGCACATCTCGGTCGCCCAGCGCGGGGAGCAGAAGAAGCAATCGGGCGTTCGCCTCTACCACTCCAAGGGGCGCACCGGAGAAATCCGCTGCGGTGCCAAGCTCGGGCCAACTCAACCCCGGACGCATTTCATGCCCTCCGACGGTCGCGAGCCTCAACGCATGCTCCCCGCCGGGACGGCACGGAGGATCAGTGGAGGCGTATCGCCTGGCCTAACCTTGGGGACGGTGTGCGCCCGACAAGCCCTCATCGAGCCTTGATCACGATGCCCGGCTGGAGTATTAGAGCGCTCTTGGGTCGGTAGTTCACACAGGATGAACTACCGACCCAAGTCGCTATTTCAATGTTTCATCAACGCGCAGGGAAACTATTTGTCACCCTTCTTCAGCCGCTGAAGTTCCAGTCGATTGTAGTCGACCATTGAAAGAAAGAACTCGTCAAACGAGCCAAACACTTCGAACCCGTCACCCCAGAACCACAGCACCTTACCAGCGCCTTCGTCACCCGCTGCGGAGATGAACCACAGGTCCGCCTGCGTGTCGCTGGCACCAATTGCCAGCGCATCGTCAATCCGAAACCCGACATCATTAAAAATGCCGGATCCCGTTACCTCTCGCTGTCCAGCAGTCGCAATCTGCTTCAACGGCCCGCCGAGCAGCTGCGCGGTCCCGAAGAGATCGACGCCTTGCAGGAAGCCCTTCCATCCATTCGCAAATCTGAGCAAGGATCGATACCGTGGGTCCAAGGCGCCTACCACTCGCTCGGCGTCAACGAGCTCCGCCTCGGTGGCAGCCACTTCAGGCAATGGGTACTCATACAGCTCGTCGAGAGCTTGAGCTTCCTGCCTGACGAGTACGGCCTTTACAATTTCTGGACGCCAGTCTTCAATCAAGGGCTTTTGCAACTCAACACGCGGCAGGCTCAACACGGTGGACAACGTCCGAGCCAGGTCAAGCAATGTTTCCACTCGGCCCCCCACATCCCCGTCAGCCGAGCCAGTGTGCGGCCTCGCCGTCCTCGCTATCTGGTGGTGCTTTCGAGACGCAGGCTCAGCACGAGGAGTGCTGCCGCTCGGCTCACGCATCCGGGCCGAGCGGCAGCTACCCCGTTTCATTCAATTATTGACAGTTCAAATCGTTCAGCTTCGCCTCGATCGCGATCCCACTCCTCCGCTCGCCGCAGGATCGCCACGATCTCGTCAAAGCGGTCCTTTCCCATGGCTTTCATGCTGACCTGCGCGTGATTCCAGACCAGCCGCACCGGACGCTCAACATCGAAGCTCACGCGGTCCCAAAGAGCGTCCAGATTCTTCCCGTAATAAGGCCCGAAGTCAAGCAGACGAGCTATCTCGGCATGGAACTCAGCAGCCGATCTGATCTTCCGACCATCCAACTCTACCAGCATTTCACTTCCAGTTCGGGAGTTGATAGAAGGACCCATAGTGGTCACCCGTGACGTACGCCAAACCGTCATTCGAATATACCAAGCGGTTACCAGGCTGCTTTGCTCGACTCATGGTATTGCTGAGCCCCACGTCTGCCTCGTAAAAGACGCGCCCTGGCGCTGACGGCAGCAGGTTGGTCGAGTTATGGTAGATGTCACCGCCGATCTGACCACCAGGAACGTAGTTGTTCAGCGCCTTGCCCGGCTTGTAACCGGCCGCCTGCGCCGCGGTCTTGGTGACATAGTTGCCCGGGAGCCGGCCCGTCGACTGCAGCGACTCGACCAACGGATTGGCCGCCTCAGCCACCTTCAACTGCGTCGCGAAGCGGGCATGAGCAGCCGCGTTGGTGGCTCCGCCAACGACTTCTTCAGCCTTGCTTACCTTTCCGGCCTTCGACGCTCCGCCGCCGAGGAACAGCGTCGCTAGGTCGAAGACCGCTCGGCCGGCCGCATGCGCGTCGTTGCCGTTCTTGATGTCCTCCTCGTAGGGCTGCTTCACCGCGTTCCAGAGCTGACCGGGGTTCTTGACCGCGTCGCCGCGGGCCTCCGCCCGTGCCTTCGTCTCGTTGCGAGTCTGCTCGGAGACGAAGGGACTGCTGCCAACGAACACGTCGTAGCCGAGTTGACCCAGGCCGCTGGCCGCGTCCTTGGCGCCGTCGACGAATCCACTGCCGAAGCCTTGGAGGTTGTCGATGAAATCGCCCCACGAGTGACCGTCGATCTCGACGGCGCTGATGGGGTTGCCGCCGCCGAAGGCGTACCGGTTGCCGGTGAAGGGACTGGTGCCGAGGTTCATGTCGGCCAGGGCACCGTTGTAGCTGTCCCGGGACAGGAACCTGTTCAGACCTGGGCTGTAGTCACGGAAGCCCATGTCGTAGTTGCCGGAGGACTGGTCCCACCGCTTGGCGTTGTAGCGGTAGGCGTTGTACGGCTCCTTGGTCGGGTCGGCCGCGTCCGGCTTGTCGATGCCCGTGAACTGGGCGTCGTCGTTCTTGCCGTAGGCGGTGTAGCCGTAGGTGGCCTTGGTGTCCCCGGTCTTGTCGGTCAGGGTCTCGACGTCGGTGTGCGGGTTGTAGCCGTAGTAGCCGTCCTCGGTGGTGCCGTCGGTGTTGTGGGTGATCTGCGACAGGCGCTGGCCCCACGGCGAGTACTGGTACGACTTGGTCAGCTTCCCGGCGACCTCCTCGTCCAGGACCTCGCTGGACATGCCGAGGTAGTTGAACGTGGTGGTCTTCTCCTTGGCACCGCCGGCGTCCGTGGTCTTGGTCGTCGTGCGGTCCATCGGGTCGAAGGTGTACTTCGTCGTCGAGGTGCTGGTGCCGTTGTTCTTCCGGTTCTCGACGACGTGATCGAAACCGTCGTACACGTTGCGCTCGATCACCGTCCCCGCCGCCGTGACGGTGTCCAGACGGCCGAACGGGTCGTAGTTGTACGACGCCGTCGCACCCCCGGTCACCGCCGTCAGGAGACGGTTCCGCTCGTAGTTGAACGTGGTCGGTGTGCCCTTCACCGTCTGACTGGTGACGTTGTTGTTCGCGTCGTGCACGTAGGTTTCCGTGCCGGCGCCGTCACCGGTCTTCGTCACCGAGGCCAGCCGGTCCCGCGGGTCGTAGGTGAAGTCACTGGTGGTGGTCAGATAGGCGCCGTGGTTGTCGGCGTTCATCTTTTTGGTGACGTCGTGCGACCGGTTGCCGTTGAGGTCGTAGTCGAGGGTCGACTCCGAGACCAGGGTCCCGTTGGGCTTCTTCTCCGTCTGGGACTTCAGCAGGCCGTCGAGGAAGTACGTGTAGTCGACGCTGTTGCCGTTGCCCTTGACCTCCTTGAGCTTCTCTCCCCGGTCCGTGTAGGTGTAGGTCGTGACCTTCGGCGACGCGTCCGTGGCGGACTTGCCGTTGGTCACCTTCGAGACCAGGTCGCGCTCGTCGTACGTGTAGGACGCGTACTGCTTGTCGTGGCTGGTCGTCAGCGGCGCGCTGTTCTCGTTGTAGGTGAACGACGTCGAGTTGACCACCGCGCCCGACTTCGACTCGATGACCTTGTCGACCTGGTTCAACCTCGTGTACGACACGGCATAGCTGTCCACGCGGGCACCGGGCGAGGCGTCCGTGATCGTGGTCAGGTTGCCGTTGGCGTCGTACCGGTAGCTGTAGTCGTGCTTCTCGTTGTCGACGTCGCCCGAGTTGTCGCGGACCAGCTTGACCGCGTCGGCGACGACCGTGCCCGTTGCCTGGTCCGACAGCGTCACCTTCTGGGCGTTGCCCTCGGCGAAGCTGTAGGACCCGAGGCTGACCCAGGTGCCGGCGCCGGCGGTCTGGTTGACCGTCTTCACCGTCGGGCCCGCGCTGGAGCTGACCGTGTACTTCGCGTCGGTCGCCGCCCCGGACACCGTCGGGAAGCGGGCGTACACCTGGTAGGTGCCCGACTGGGGCACGTTCAACTGCCAGGTGAACACGTTGGTGCCCGTGCCCGCCGCGTGGGTGGCGTAGTCGATGCCGTACCTGTTGGTGGCCGTGTTGGCCGTCGGCCAGGTGCCCGTCGCGGTGGTGTTGTTGAACTCCGAGTTGTCGACCAGCACCACGTGCTTGCCCACCGGCACACCGTCGTCGGACCGAGCCTTCAACTTTCCGTCGGGGAAGTACGACCAGCTCATGGTCCGGTTGGAGGAGCCGCCCGCCGACGTCATCGTCCGGGCCGTCTGCGCGCCCAGCTCGTTGTAGTCGTACGAGGTGACGATGTCCCACGGGTCGGAGGAGGACTTCGTCCACCCGTTGTCGTAGTAGCTGTAGGTGGTGTCGTTGCGCACCGACTGACCCGCCGACGGCGGCGCGGACAAGGTCGCCAGCCGGCCCACCTCGTCGTACGTGTAGGTGGTCTTGTCGGCAGTGGTGTAGCGGGCGTCATCCTTGTCGTACGCCGACTGGGTCTCCTTCACCCGGTTCAGCGCGTCGTACACGGTGACCTGGGCGAAGTCGTCCGGGTCGTCGGTGGTCGCCACGCCCCGCGGGCTGATGACCTTGGTCGTGTTGCCTACCTGGTCGTACTCGTACTTCGTGATGCGGTACGAGATGGTGCCGGAGACGTCCTTGTACGGCACCTTGACCTCGGTCGGCTTGCCGCGCCGGTCGAGATTGACCAGCGTGGTGTTGCCGAGCTGGTCGGTACTTCCGGTGACCAGACCGTCCCGGTCGTAGGTGCTGCTGGTGAACTTGCCCAGCGCATCGGTAGCCTTCGTGACCCGGTGCGCGAGGTCGTACGTCATCGTCGACGTGTAGTCGAGGGTGTCGGTGGTCGCGTTCTTACGCGGGTCCACCACCTTCTCCACGTTGCCCACGTTGTCGTACTGATAGGTGATCTTGTCGCCCTTGGCATTCGTCACCGAAACCAGCTGGTAGATCTCGTCGTACGCGTTCGTCGTCTGGTAGTCGGCGGGGTTCGCGTCGGGGAGGTTGCCCTTGGGCTCGGTCGTGGTGCGGAGGTTGCCGACCTTGTCGTAGGTGAACGACGTCTTGCGCTCCGGATCCCCGGCCACGTCGACGGGTGCCTTCGCCCAGGTGAGTTCGTCGGCCGCGTCGTAGGAGGCCGTGGAGACTGCCCCGTTCGGCGCGATCGACTGGGTGACGTTGTCGTTCGCGTCGTAGGTCGGCGCCGGAGTGGTGATGTACACCCCGGCGGCCTGGTCCTTCGGCGTCTTGCTGATCAGCGGACGACCGAAGGTGTCGTACGTCTGGGTGATGTCCTTGTTCAGCGCGTCGGTGACCTTGGTGACCTGGCCGCGGACGTCGTAGACGAAGGTGGTCGCCCTGGTCAGGGAATCCGTGATCGTCTGCGGGTAGCCGTTGGCGTCGTAACGGCTGTACTTGGTGAGGTTGCCGTTGGCGTCCTTGGCCGTGTCGAGCTGCCCCCAGGCGTCGTAGGTGTTGTAGGTGGTGTAGTCACCGGCCGTCGTGGTCGAGGTGCCCATCGGGTCCGTGACGCTCGCCAGGTCACCGTCGGGCTCGTAGGTGAAGCTCCACTTGCGGCCCTCGGGGCTGGTCTTCTCGGTGAGGTCCGCGACGTAGCCGTTGAGCTGACGCTGGTAGGTCAACACCGTGCCCGGCGTGCCGTTCTTGACCGCCTCGGCGTCCTTGATCTCGGTCGGGTAGCCGGTCTTCGCGTCGTACGTCCAGGTCGACACGGCCTGGTTGTCCTCGGTGAGACTCGTGACGTTGTGGTCGGCGTCCCACCCGAGCTTGGTGACCTGGTTCTTCGCGTTGGTGGTCTGCGTGGGTCGGCCGTAACCGTCCATCACGTAGGCCGTCGCGTGGTTCTCCGCGTCGGTCACCGTCGCGTTGATGGTCTGGCCCTGGGGCCCGTCCGGGTCGGTGTAGGCGAACGTCGTCGGGTAGCCGAGCCGGTCGGCGTACGACTTGGTGGTCCAGTGGAACTTCGGGTCGTCACCGTCCTGCGGATAGTTGTACGTCAGGTTGGTGGCGTTGCCGCGCGGGTCGGTGACCTTGACCAGCTTGACGTTCTTGTTGCCCTGGGTCATGTCGTAGGCGAACTTGAACGTCTTCGGCGCGCCCATGGTGCCGCTCGAGCCGTACCCGTCCACCAACTCGCCGAGAAGACCCTTGTCCGTGTACGTGAAGGTCATCTTCCGACCGGAGATGTCGGTGATCTGCGAGATGTGGTCGATGATCTTCGGGTTGGTCAGGTTCGTCGCCCCGGACACCCGGGCCCAGGTGGTGTCGTTGATGTAGTCGAAGGTCTGACCCTTGGCGTAGTAGTCGATCGTCAGGGTCTTCCGGCCGGCCGCGTCGGTGATGTACCGAAGGAACTTGGTCGGCTTGTTGTTGGACTTGCGCTCCTCGTAGGTGAACGACATCGTGTTGCCGTTCTTGTCCACCGTGCTGGTGAGGAAGCCCTCGCAGTCGTACCAGAACTGGGTACGGTCCGGCTTGGTCAGCCGCCAGGCCCTCGGCTCCTGGGTGTTCGGCTTGCAGTCCGTGGTGGTGATCTTCTCCAGGTAGAGGTGCACGCCCTTCGGGCTCTTCCACGTGGAGGTCGCCGAGTCCCAGGTGAACCAGTGGCTGGTGCCGTCACCATCGGTCATGGTGATCTTCGTCGGGTTCGGGTTGGGGTGGAAGTCCAGCGGGC
Organism: Micromonospora sp. CA-246542; assembly: GCF_050942905.1. Lineage (NCBI taxonomy): Bacteria > Bacillati > Actinomycetota > Actinomycetes > Micromonosporales > Micromonosporaceae > Micromonospora > Micromonospora sp. CA-246542. Next base: position 4,834,643 of record NZ_CP192040.1, read on the forward strand.
TGCCCAGCCGCATGAGCGACGACGCCTGTAGGGACCAGCCGTATCCGGCGACGGTGTCGGACGTGTCCAACGAGTTGTAGGACATCCGGACGAACGTCGACAGGCCCCGGGACGGGTTGCTCAACGCGTCGTACGACCACACCGTGTTGCCCGAGTACAGGTTGTTCATCAGGGTGCCGCCGGCGCCGGTGTTCTTCCCCGCGTACGAGTAGAACTTCTCCAGACCGAGCTGGTCGGAGGTCGGCTCCACCACCGCCACGTTCTGCGGCAGGGCGGCGATCGGCGCGGTGTCCGACAGCCACTTCCCGGTCAGCTTGTTGCGCAACTGCCAACTCAGCACGTAGTCGGTGCGCTTGTTGCCCTCGGTGGTGCTCGCCGGGGTCTTGACCTGCGCGGTCAGGTCCACGGTGCCGCCGGCCGGGATGTCCGCGGGCAGCGGGGTCGCGACGACCGCGTTGGCGTCGGTCACCGCCTCACCGTTGGCGCGGCTCCACTGGTACGCCAGCTCCCAGTCGGTGGTCTTCCAGGCCGCCTGGGTGGGGTTCGACACCGACACCGGGGCGGTGTACGTCGACGCCGGCGCCAGGTTCGTGGGCGTCTTCGCCGCGTAGTAGGTCGACTCGGGGGTCTGCTCCAGGTAGGTGACCTCCAGCGTCGGCTCGAACATCGAGTCCTCGGCCTCGGAGGCGAGCATCATCGCGCGGGCGTTCTGGTTGGTCTCGTCGCGCATCCGCAGCAGCAGGCCGTTGTTGGTGCTGGGCGTGGCGACCCAGCCCTTCACCGGGCTGGTGACGTCCCACGTCTCCCACTCCGGGTCGTTGGTGAAGCCGTTGAAGCCCGCCTTCCACGAGGTGTCGTAGTCACCACCGGCGGTCCACGCGTTGGTGCCGTCGTAGGTGTTCCAGGTGGCGGACCCCTCGTTGAAGCTTCGGTTCAGCTTGTAGACGTCGACGTACTGGGACTGGTCCGTCCCCGGTTGAAGGGAGATGTTCCACATCCGCAGTTGAGCCGCGGTGACCTGGGCGTTGGTCGGGATCGCCCCGCCCAGGCTGGACCACTTCACCACGCCACGCGTCACGCCGTAGGTGGGTGAGTTGTTACCCACGCCGACGTACGGGTCGCCGTCGTAGACGTTGACGTTGGTGGTGGGCAGACCCTTGGACAGGGTGGTGTCGGTAACCCCGGTCCGGAAGATCTTGGTGATCTGACCGGCCTTGGGCAGCATGGCGGGCACCGTCGGCCCGGCAACGAGCTGCCCGTCGGCCGTCTTGGCCACCACCATGTAGTAGTAGAACTGCCGGTCCATCGGGTCGGTCTTGTCCGCCGGCGTGGGGGTGGCCGTGGTGTCCTGGAAGGACAACGTGGTCGCCGAGACCGGGGCGATCAACGTCGCCGCGCTCGGGGTGTACGTCTGGTTGGGGCTGCGGTGCACCTGGTACTCGACGACGTCGTCGCCGGTACCGGCCTGCCCGTCCGGGTCCTTGTACTTCGGCCAGTCCAGCACGGCACCGGTCGACGTGATCGTGGTGGGCGGGTTCACCGCCACACCCGGTCGGCCGTACGTGACGACGAGCTTCGGCAGGTTGTAGTCCCGCCGGTCGTTCATGTAGGCGTACTCGGAGGCCTCGAAGATGGCGCCACCCTGCTTGGCCAGCGTCTCGTTCTTGGCCTTCAGCATCACGCCGTAGTTGGGCTGGGTGCCGCTGGCCCACTGCTGGACGAGGCCGCGCACCGGGAACGACAGCCAGGTGCTGGAGCGCGACGCCTCCTTCATTGCGCCGTTCTTGCTGAACCGTACGGCGTCGGCGATGACCGCCTTGTTGGCCTGGTCGCCGAGCACGACCTTGCCGGTGGTGCCAGCGTCGAACGGGTAGAAGCCCAGGTTGACCCATGCCCCCGTGCCGTTCGGGGTGCGCTGGTCGACCGGAACGGTCTTGCTGCCACCCTTGTGGTAGACGGTGTACGACGCGGCGTCCGCGCGGTCCGAGGCGCCCACGTAGTGCGCCTCGACCTTGTACTCGCCCGCCTCGGTCAGGTTCGGCGTGTACGTGTAGGTGTCACCGGTGACCGCGTCGCTGTTGACCCGGTAGTCCTTGCCCACCGCGTACGCGGTCAGGCTGCTGGTGGAGGCGTTCCAGGTGCCCTTGGCCGTGGCGTTGGTGTCGCCGTCGTCCACGGTGACGATGGTGCCGGGCAGCGTGGTGTCGCCGGCCCCGCTCATCGAGGTCCAGGTCGCGGAGCCCTCGGTCCAGCTCGACTTGACCCGCTGGACCTCCATCGGCACGTTGTTGGCGTAGATGTTGTCCAGGCTCTGGTCGTAGTAGACCATCACCTCGGCGTCGTCGATCGTGGTGTTCGCCGGGATCTGGGTCACGTCGAACTTCAGCAACGAACGCCAGGTCGCGTCGTTGCCGGTGCCCACCTTGAGCTGGTAGGTGTTGTTGAAGTTGGTGCCCGGGCTGCCCGACGAGATCTGCACGTCCTGGCCGTCGACCGGCACCGGCTGGATCTTGATGGTCGGGTCGATGACCACTGGGTACGTTCGGGCCTTGTCGCGCAGCCACGAGGCGTCCGCCGAGACGGTGACCGTGGTCTGCCCGTACATCTGCTGGACCCGCTGAGTTACCGCGGTGCTGGTGGACGGCGTACGGGCGCTGTCGTACATGTACGGCGGGGGCATGACCAGTTCGGGGTCGCCGCCGTCGGGTCGGAGGAACGCGATGGAGCCGTCCGCGCGCTGCTGCGCCACCAGACCTCTGGTGTCGAGCGTGAAGGTGTACGACACCGGCCCCGGCGGGGCTTGGCGCAGCACGATCTTCTCCTTGAGCGCGCCGGCGGTGACGTCATAGACGAGATCCGCGCCACCGGCCAGACCGGAGTAGGTGACCGTCGAGCCGTCGACGGTCGGCGCGGCGGCCCGCTCACCACCGGCGAGGCCCAACTGCACCGCGCGGCCGTTCCGCTCGAAGCGCACCAGGTTGTCGGTGCGTCCCCCGAAGAGGCTGGTGAAGCTGTTGGTGGCGTTCTGCTGGACGTACCCGCCCCGGTTGGCAGGCACGACCCGCGTGTCGATCGGCTGCCAGTGGCCCTTGCCGTCGCGGTAGTTCATCGGCAGCGCCGACAGCTCAGCCTGGAGGCGACCGTCGGAGAGCTGGAAGACCCGCCCGTTGGCGGTTCGCCGCTCCGGCACCTCCCGCACCCGCTTCGGCGTCGGCAGCTTCTTCGCCGGCGGTGGCTGCTCGTTGACCGACAGCCCGGCGCTGACCACCTCCGGTTCCGCGCCGCGCGGACCGCCGTTCACCAACTGCCGGGCCGCCCCGCCAAGTCGGGCGATCAGGCCCTCGTCGTCCTTCGCCACGTCCACCTGGTCGGTGCGCTGCGGAGTGCGGTCCGGTAGGACCTCCATCCCGCCGAGCGTGGCCACCATGACCAGCGCCAGCCCCCCGATCAGGGGACCTCGTGATCGTCGTTTCACCCGTAACCCTCCGGCCCGTTCGTCTATACAACGGGTGAAGGCTAGGAACGAGGAATACTCGGCCGGCTATCTCCCAGATACCTTCCAGGTTTGCGCCGTCCGACGGGGCTGGGCAGGACAAACACGCTGGACCAATGGCCGCATACCGCAAGACATACTCTGCGACGACTTCCCGGCGGTAGACGACGGTCGGCCGGTCGTACCGGGTCAGGCCGCCACCGGCGGATGCCCCCGCCGTCTGGGCAGTGGGCCGGTCTGCGTGGGCGGCAGGGCCAGTTCGACGGCGTAGTCACGGACCAGGGCGGGCACCGAGTAGCCGCCGGCGGATACCCGATCGATGAGGTGCGCGTCGACCAGGCCTTCCAGGGCACGGCGTAGCCGCCGGGTGGAGACGCCGAGTTGCGCCGCGGCGTGGTCCAGCAGAGCCGGATGGTCGGGCTGGGTGGCGAGCAGTTCGAGCAGCCGTCCGGCTACCTCGTCATCGGAACGGACCGCCGCGACCCCAGCGGCGAGGCTCGCCCGCACCGAGAGGTCCTCGTAGGCCAGCAGGTCCAGCCGGTCCGGCCCGTCGCGCAGCTCCCGGACCATTCCGGCCACCGGCATGGCTGGGCACCCGGCCAGACGGCTGCCCACGATCCGCAGCGCCAGGACCGAACCAGCGCAGAGCCGCGCCAGCTCCGCGGCGGCAGCCGGGTCGGCGACCAGCCGCTCCGGGCCCGCGAAGGCGGCCAGCAGGTCACGCGCCGGCACGGCGCCCAGCGGGTGCAGCGTCACCCGGCGTACGCCGTCCAGGCTGCTGAGGTGCCGCTGCCCGACGACGACGAGGGCCGGCCCCGGACCGGCGGGGAGCAGTGGCCGCACCTGGTTCGCCCTGGTGGCCCCGTCGACGACCAGCAGCAACCGGCGCCCCGCCACGAGAGAACGGAACCAACCCGCCCGCTCCTCGCTGTTCCCGGGGATATCGGCCGAGGGGACACCGAGCGCGCGCAGGACCCGGGCCAGCACTTCGCTCGGCGTCATCGTGGTGTCGTAGCCGAGGTCAACGAAGACCTGCCCGTCCGGGAAGTCACCGGCCACGGTGTGCGCGGCACGCACCACGAGCGCGGTCTTGCCGCTGCCCGCCGCGCCAGCGACGACCACGGCGGCCGACGGCGCGCTACTGAGGGCTGCCACGACCTGGGCGGTCTCCCTGGTACGGCCGACGAACGTCGCCGGGGTGGCGGGCAGCTCCCGGGGCACCGTCCAGCCAGGGTTGGGTCGGGTCTGCGCAGCCGGCGCGACAACGGTCGACGCGGCAGCCGGCACGTACGCCAGCTCCGGCGCCCGGTCGAGCATCGCGCGGTGCAGGCCGGCCAGTTCGTCGCCGGGTTCGATCGCGAGCTGCTCGTGCAGGACCGTACGGGCGTGCCGGAAGACGGTGAGCGCGGCTGGCACGTCACCGCAGCGGTAGAGCGCGAGCATCAACTGCCCCCACGCACGCTCCCGCAGCGGGTGGGCGGCGAGGTGTCTGCGCAGCTCGGGTAGGAGCTGACCGTGTTGCCCGGCGGCCAGCCGCGCGTCGGCCAGTTCCTCGAACACCTGGAGTCGCTGTTCCTCCAGAGTGGTCCACCGGTTGTCCAGCGCGGTGCCGCGCGGCAGGCCGTCACCGGACGGGCCGCGCCAGCACGACAGGGCGGCGTTGAGCGCGGTGATGGCCTCGGCACTCTCGACACTGGCCAGCGCGCGTCCCTCCCCGGCCAGCCGCTGGAACTCGGCGACATCCAGCTCGCCCGGCGCCAGCCGCAGCTCGTAGGCGTTGGGCCGGGCGACCAGGCGATCCCCCAGCACGCGGCGCAGCATCGCCGCGTGGGTCCGCAGATTCGCCACCGCGGACGCTGGAGGGGTCTCCGGCCAGACCATCTCCGCCAAGCGGGGCAACGAGACGGCGTGGTTCGCCTCCAAGGCCAGGCCGGCGAGAACCGCTCGGCGCTTCGCCGCGCCGGGTGTGACGATCTGACCGTCGACCCACAGCTCCACAGTGCCCAGCAGCCTGATCTGTAGCTTCATCGCGCCGCTCCCCCGTTGTACTCGAGCGGGCTCAGGCTAGGTCCACGAGGTACGGGCAACAACCCGGAGAGGCAGCCAAGGAGCGTGGCGAATATCAATGCCCCTACACGGGGTGTTCCCGTAACGAAGGCACCATCGGAAGCGCTCTTGCAGGGATCAACGGCGCAGGGTGAGGATCAGGTCGGCGACCAGCGCCGTCCAGCCGGTCTGGTGCCAGGCGCCCAGGCCGGCGCCGTTGTCGCCGTGGAAATACTCGGGGAAGGCGACCAGGTCCCGCCAGTCGGGGTGGGTCTGGAACAGCCGCGCCGCGCCGTAGATCGGTCGGCGACCCCAGTCGTCCTGGGTGAAGAGCGAGATCAGTCTCCTCGACAGGTCGTCAGCGATCTCGTCCAGCGAGAGCTTCACCCCCGAGCGCGTCGGATACTCCACCTGGAGGTGGTCCCCGAAGAACGCGGCGTAGTCGCGCAACGCGCTGATCAGCAGGAAGTTCGTCGGCATCCAGATCGGCCCACGCCAGTTCGAGTTACCCCCGAACAGGCCGCTCGTCGACTCGGCCGGCTCGTAGCCCACGGAGAACTCCTGCCCGCCGAGGTTGACCGAGAACGGCTTGTCCAGGTGCGCGCGGGACAACGTGCGGAGGCCGAAATCGGAGAGGAACTCGTCGGTGTCGAGCATCCGGGCGAGCAGCCGGACCACCTGCTCCTGGCCGACCATGGACAGCAGCCGCTGCTGGCGGCCGTCCGGGCCGATCCGTCGGGTGCCGATGACCTCGGCGTACTCCGGGCGGTTGGTGAGGAACCAGCGCAGCCGGGCGCCCAGCTCCGGCAGGTGGTGCAGGGTCTTGGCGGTGAGGCGGGTGGTGGCGGCCAGCGGCAGCAGCCCGACCACCGAGCGGACCTTCAGCGGCACCTTCGTGCCGTCGGCGAGCCGCAGCACGTCGTAGAAGAACGCGTCCTCGTCGTCCCACAGCCCCTGCTCGTACGCGGCGGCGGCGATGTAGAGGAAGTGCTCGAAGAACTTGGTGGCCGTGTCCACCCAGGTCCGGTCGTGCTCGGCCAGCACGATGGCCATGTCGAGCAGGTTGAGCGCGTACATGGCCATCCAGCCGGTGCCGTCGGACTGCTCCAGCACGCCGGCCACCGGCAGAGCCGCCGAGCGGTCGAACGGTCCGACGTTGTCCAGCCCCAGGAAGCCGCCCTCGAAGACGTTGTTGCCGCCGGTGTCCTTGCGGTTGACCCACCAGGTGAAGTTGAGCAGCAGCTTGTGCATCACCCGGCCCAGGAACTCGAAGTCCTTGCCGCCGTCGATCTCGAACACCTTCAGCGCCGCCCACGCGTGCACCGGCGGGTTGACGTCGCCAAACGCCCACTCGTACGCCGGGATCTGCCCGTTGGGGTGCAGGTACCACTCGCGTAGCAGGAGCAGGATCTGCTCCTTGGCGAAGCCGGGGTCGACCCGGGCGATGCTCACGCAGTGGAAGGCCAGGTCCCAGGCCGCGTACCAGGGGTACTCCCAGGGGTCGGGCATGGAGATGACGTCGAAGCTGGTCATGTGCCACCAGGCGCTGTTGCGCCCGTGCCGACGCCCGGCCGGCGGTGTCGACCCGGGGTCGCCGTCCAGCCAGCGTTTGACGTCGAAGTGGTAGAACTGCTTGCCCCACATCAACCCGGCGATGGCCTGCCGGGCGACCAGCGCCTCGTCGGCGGTGGCGGCCTCGGGGATCACGTTGGCGAAGAAGCGGTTCGCCTCGGCCCGCCGGGCCCACACCACCGACTCGAAGCCGTCGCGCAGGTCCGCGGGGGGCGGTGGGCCGGCCGCCGGGGGCGACGCGGTACGGGTCAGCCGCAGCCGGATCTGGCGCTGCCCACCGGCCGGCACGTCGAGCACGTAGTGCAGCGCGCCCTTGGTGCCCTCGCGGGCCGGGTTGACGGTGGGCGCGCCGTTGACGACGTGGTCGTTGATGCCGTCCTTCGGGTACGGCGAGCGGCCCGCCAGGCCCCAGAGCCGTTCGGCGTTGGTGTCGTTGTCGCAGAGCAGCGGCACCGGGCCGCCGTCGCCTTCGAGCAGCAGTTGCCCGAGCACCCGGTGCTCGCCGACCAGCCGGGTGCCCTCCCCGGTCAGCCGGGGAATCCGGTCGCCGCCGGGCAGCCCCCACGCCCAGGTGTTGCGGAACCAGAGGGTGGGCAGCACGTGCAGGGTCGCCGCCGCATCGCCCCGGTTGGCGACGGTGATCACCATGCACAGGTCGGTCGGGGACGCCTTGGCGTAGTCGACGGTCACCGCCCAGTACCGGTCGTCGTCGAAGATGCCGGTGTCAACGAGCTCGTACTCGGTGTCGTCCCGGCCGCGCAGCGCGTTCACCGCGACGAGTTCGTCGTACGGGAAGGCGGCCTGCGGGTAGTGGTAGCGCCAGCGCATCCAGGAGTGCGTCGGGGTGCTGTCGAGGTACCACCAGTACTCCTTGGCGTCCTCCCCGTGGTTGCCGCTGTCACCGCCGAGGCCGAACATCCGCTCCTTGAGGATCGGGTCCTTGCCGTTCCACAGCGCCAGGGCGAACGCGAACGTCTGTCGGTCGTCGCACACGCCGGCCATGCCGTCTTCATTCCACCGGTAGGCTCTGGACCGCGCGTGGTCGTGTGGGAAGTAGTCCCACGCCGTACCGTGCTCGCTGTAGTCCTCCCGCACCGTCCCCCACGCCCGTTCGGACAGATAGGGACCCCATGCACGCCAGTCCTGCTCCCCCGAGTCGGCCTGGGCGAGCCGAAGCCGCTCAGCGTCGGGTGGCGAGGCGTCGGAGGACGATCCGTCAGTGATCACGTGCACATCTTTGACGCCGCCGCGGTACTTCACCACAGCGGCCATTCTCGTCGTGGCGTGTTACACCTCGACGGCGGTGGAGGAAAGTTGATCGACATTATTTTCGGTCCGCAGGTCTGCGGCGACCTGACCAGCGCGTCCAGCCGGGAGTGGCTGGTGCCCGACGGCCTCGGCGGGTACGCCATGGGCACCGTCGGCGGGCTGCGGACCCGCCGGTACCACGGCCTTCTGGTGGTGCCCGGCGATACGCCAGCGTCCCGCCAGGTGGGACTGGTCAGCCTCGACCCGGCCGTCACCCTGCCGTCCGGGGCACGGGTACGTCTCGGCGCGCACGAGTGGTCCTCCGGCGACGTCGACCCGCGTGGATTCGAGCTGCTGGAGCGCTTCGAGCTGGTCGACGGGCTCCCCCGATGGCGGTGGCGGATCGGCGCGGTCGTCATCGAACGCGAGCTGGCCATGCTGCCCGGCCGCTCCTGCGTGGCCGTGGTGCACCGGCTGGTCGCCGGCGGTCCGGTCCGGCTGGAGCTGTCCGCCGCCTGCACCTGGCGCGACGCGCACGGCGAGCGGCGGGCCGACGGGCCGACGCCGCAGGTCGAGACGGTCGCCGACGGCGCGGTGGTCGAGGGCGCGTACCGGCTGGCCGGCCCCGGGTGGGCGCCGGAGGGGCAGTGGTGGCTGGGCGTGCACCACCGCGAGGAGGCCAACCGGGGCCTGCACCCGGACGAGGACGTCTGGTACGCGGGCCGCTTCGCCGGCGAGCTGGAACGCCCCGGTGACACGGTGTCGGTGCGGGCCTGGGCCGCTCCGCTGGACGAGGAGCCGCCGCCGGCCGTCGAGATCGTGGCGACGGCCCGGCGACGCAACCGGCAGGTGGTGGCGACGGCGAAGCCGGCCGACGACGTGGACGCGACGCTGGCGCTGGCCGCCGACGCGTTCGTGGTCCGCACCCGGCAGGCGGCGGTCGACGTGGTCGCCGGCTATCCCTGGTTCGGGGCCTGGTCGCGGGACACGATGATCTCGTACGAGGGGCTGTTCCTCTGCACGGGCCGGGCCGCCGAGGGGCGGGAGCTGCTGCGGGCGTACGCGGCGACCCTCTCCGAAGGGATGCTCGCCAACACGGCCGACACCGGCCGGGTGGAATACAACACCGTCGACGGCACCCTCTGGTTCCTGCACGCGGTGAGCCGGCACGTGACGGTCACCGGCGACACCGATCTCGGCGACGAGCTGCTGCCCGCGCTGCGCGGGGTCATCGACGCGCACATCGCCGGCACCCGGTACGGGATCGCCGTGGACCCGGCCGACGGGCTGCTCACCCAGGGCGCCCCGGGCACCGCCCTGACCTGGATGGACGCCCGGGTCTACGGCGTGCCGGTCACCCCGCGTACGGGCAAGCCGGTCGAGGTCAACGCGTTGTGGATCAACGGGCTGGCCGGGCTCGCCGAGTTGACCGAGCTGGCCGGGCAGGACGCGGGCGAGCTGTGGCGACTGCACGGGCGGGCCACCACCTCGTTCCGGGAGCGGTTCCCGGCCCCGACCGGCTGGCTGCACGACGTGCTGGACGCGCCCGCGCCGGCGTATCCGCTGGGTGGGGCCGCCCTGCACGACGACGACGCGCTGCGCCCCAACCAGTTGCTGGCCTGGTCGTTGCCGTTCGCGCCGCTGGAGCCGGACGAGGCGACGCTGCGCCGGGTCGCGAACGGGCTGCTCACCCCGCTCGGGCCGCGCAGCCTCGCGGAGGACGCGGCCGAGTTCGTGGGTCGCCACCGGGGCGGCCCGGCCGAGCGGGACGGCGGCTACCACCAGGGCACGGTGTGGCCGTGGCTGCTCGGCCCGTACGTGGACGCCACCCGTCGGGGCAAGATGCCAGTCGATGACGCATTGATTGGCATTGAGTCCCATCTGACCGAATATGGGCTAGGATCGGTAAGTGAGACGGCCGACGGTGTCGCGCCGCACTCCGCGACCGGCTGCCCGTTCCAGGCGTGGTCGGTGGCCGAGTTGCTGCGGGTGCGCCGAAAAGGCCAGTAGCGCTTTACACGACCGCAACGGCGGTGTCTCCGCTGGTTATCTCGGCCCCGGCAGGATTGGCCCCGATCCAGACGCGACGGCGACACCGACTCCGGTGTCGGTCGGCGCGCGCCCGGGGACAACTCAAAGGGGGCCGCATGTCACCCGACGCCCACGTGATCGACATCAACCCCGCCCGCCAACTGCGGGTCCTGATGCTGTCGTGGGAGTACCCCCCGGTGCTCGTCGGCGGCCTCGGCCGCCACGTCCACGCCCTGTCCGTCGCCCTGGCCGCTGCCGGCCACGAGGTCACCGTCGTCACCCGCCACGCCGAAGGCGCACCCCTGGAGGAGTACGCCGACGGCGTCCGCATCCTGCGCGCCCCCGAAGACCCCGTTGCCTTCCCCCTGGCCACCGGCTCGCTGCTCGCCTGGACCATGGCCTTCAACCACACCCTCACCCGCACCGCCCTGCGCGCCACCCAGGCCGGCGCCTACGACGTCATCCACGCCCACGACTGGCTCGTCGCCCACACCGCCGTGACCCTTTCCGAGCATCTGGACCTGCCGCTGGTGACGACCATGCACGCCACCGAGGCGGGCCGGCACCAGGGCTGGCTGCCGGAGGAGATGAACCGCACCATCCACGGCGTCGAACACTGGCTCAGCGGGGCCTCCACCCGCGTGATCACCTGTTCGGGTTACATGCGCGACCAGGTCAGCGCGCTGTTCGACGTACCGGGCGGGCTGGTCGACGTGGTCCCCAACGGGGTCGACGACCGGGCCTGGCGGGCCCGACCACGCGCGGTCGCGTCGGCCCGCGCCCGCTTCGCCGCGGACGGTCCCCTGGTCGGGTACGCCGGCCGGCTGGTCTACGAGAAGGGCGTCCAGCACCTCGTGCACGCGGTGCCCCGACTGCGCGAGCGGCACCCCGGGCTGCGCGTGGTGATCGCCGGCGACGGCCCGTACCGCCCCGAGTTGGAGGCCGAGGCCCGTCGCCTGGCGCTCGGCTCGACCGTCCGCTTCACCGGCTTCCTCGACGCCACCCAACTGCCGGCGGTGCTCGGCGCCACCGACGCGACGGTGGTCCCCAGCCTCTACGAGCCGTTCGGCATGGTGGCCCTGGAGGCCGCGGCGGCCGGAGCGCCCCTCGCGGTGGCCCGTACCGGCGGCCTCGCCGAGATCGTCGAGCCCGGCGTCACCGGCGTGACGTTCCCGCACAGCGACCCGGTCGCCCTCGCGGGCGCGGTCGACCGACTGCTCGGCGACGAGGTCTTCGCCCGACGGGTCGCCCGACGGGCCCGGACCATGGTCGGCGAGCGCTACGGATGGGCCACCATCGCGGCCCGCACCGCCGCCAGCTACGCCGCCGCCCGGCGCGAACACGGCCCACTCCAGGCTCGCCGGGCCGCCGCCCGACTGGCCGGCGGACGGAACCGGATCGCCATTCCGGAGGGCAATCTGCTCGCCGCCGCCGACCACGCCGCCTGCTGAGGTAGGGCCTGTTTCGTAAGGGCGGTCGAGCCGAGGCGGAGTCCGGGCGGCGATCCGGCAAGGCGCGGGGGCGTCCGGATACCGGTGTTGTATCCGGACGCCCCCGCAACGCCGCCGGGCGTCGTCCGGGCCCGCCGCAGGCCGACCAGTTCTTATGAAACAGGCCCTGGGTCGGACGACCTATAGGTGCCTTCCGATCCGCTGGTTAGGGTGTACACCGGACAGCGGCTGAGGAGGAGCGTGCGCAGGTGCTGATCGCCGGTCGGTACCAGCTGCTCGACCTGGTGGGCCGCGGGGGCATGGGTCGGGTCTGGCGAGCCCGCGACGAGATGTTGCACCGCGAGGTCGCGGTCAAGGAGGTCGTACCGCCGAACTGGCTGGCCGACCACGAGCGGGCCGAGCTGCGCTCGCGCACCCTGCGCGAGGCGCGCACCGCGGCCCGGCTCAACCACCCCGCCGTGGTCCGGCTCTACGACGTCGTCCAGGTCGAGGGCAGTCCGTGGATCGTGATGGAGTACGTCCCGTCGCGCACCCTGCAGGACGTCCTCGACGCCGAAGGGCCCCTGGAGCCGGCCCGCGCCGCCCGGATCGGCCTGGCCCTGCTCGACGCCCTGGAGGCCGCGCACACGGCCGGGGTGCTGCACCGCGACATCAAGCCGCAGAACGTGCTGGTCGCCCACGACGGCCGGGTAATGCTCACCGACTTCGGACTGGCCACCTTCGACGGCGGGGACGGCGCGATGACCCGCCCCGGGATGGTGCTCGGCTCCCCGCAGTACGTCGCCCCGGAGCGGGCCGCCGAGGGAGTCTCCACGGTGGCCGCCGACCTGTGGTCGCTGGGCGCCACCCTGCACGCCGCCGTCGAGGGCCGCTCCCCGTACGCCCGCAGCAACGCGATGGCCACCCTCAGCGCGCTGGCCGCCGGTCCACCGGACCCGGCCCCGCATGCCGGTCCGCTCGCGCCGGTGCTCGACGGGCTGCTGCGCCGCGACCCCCACGACCGTCTCGACCACGACGAGGCCCGCCGGCTGCTCGCCACCGCCGCGGGCCCGACCGGCATCTCGTCCACTTCCGGGGAAGTCGCCCACTCCACCACCCCGCAGCCCGTGCCCGACGCGATCGGCTCCGGCGTCGACCCACCCGGAGACGCTCCCCTCGATGATCGCCCGAGCGGCGAACCGGACGTCCGGTACCCGCCGGACGCCGCCATCAGCACGACGGGGCGAGCGGCCCGCCGGCCAGCGGCCCGGCGGGCCGCTCTGGTCATCACGACACTGCTCGTGGCGGCGGCCGCCGGGGTGGGCACCGCGCTGGCCGTGGCCGGCGACGCCCCGACCGACACCGCCGGGCCGACCGCCACCCCGACCGCCGGACAGGTGGACGACGGTCGAGGGCCGGACGGGGAGTACGGCGACGACCGGGGCGGCCCGCACCGCGGCGGCCCGGGTCGGCCGCCGCCCGGGGGCCGCGACGTGCCCCCGCCGCCGTTTCCCTGTGTCCGCCCGGACATCGTCGGCGCGCCGGTCACGGTCGGGTCACCCGCCGCGGGCGAGCGGTTCCGGCCGCCACCGGGATGGGTGTGGCATGCCGACACCACCGGCTTCCGGGTCTCCGTCCCGGCGACCTGGTACTACTCCCGGGAGGGCACGGTGGCCTGCTTCCAGGACCCGGCCACCGGCCGGGCGTTGAGCGTCGCCGAGGGCGGCGCTGCCGACCCGATGACCCGACTACGCGCGGCCCGCGACGAGGCCACTCGGGCCGGCGCGCTGCCCGGCTACGACGAGATCCGGCTCGCCCCCGGCGACACCGGCGCGGAGTGGGAGTGTCGGTGGGACGCCCCGGACGGCCCGCGGATCCACGCCCGGCAGCAGATTGTGGGTGAGTCGCGCTGGACGTTGGGTTGGATCACCGACGACCGCGACTGGAACACCGCCGACGGGGACTGGGCCACTGTGCGAAAGAGTTTCCGACCACCCCGCTGACCTGCGCCGTATGGCCCTGCCCGGCCCCCCGTCCGGCGTGGATCGAGGCCGCTCAGCGGATGAGAAAAACGGCGACGGTGGCTATCGTGTAACTCAGGGTGACCGAGGGGGAGCGACCGTGCAGCAGTTGCTGATCGCGGGTCGGTACCGGCTGCTCGACCTGGTCGGCACCGGCGGGATGGGCCGGGTGTGGCTGGCCCGCGACGAGATGCTGCACCGGGACGTGGCGGTGAAGGAGGTCGTGCCGCCGGCCTGGCTGGCCGAGGCCGAGCGGGCGGAGCTACGGCTGCGCACGCTACGCGAGGCGCGCACCGCCGCACGGCTCAACCACCCCAACGTCGTCCGGCTGTACGACGTGGTGCACGACGGCGAGAACCCGTGGATCGTGATGGAGTACGTGGCATCCCGGTCGGTGCAGCAGATCATCAACGCCGAGGGTCCGCTCAACCCCACCCGCACCGCCCAGATCGGGCTTGCGGTGCTCGCCGCGCTGCGGGCCGCGCACACCGCCGGTGTCCTGCACCGCGACGTGAAGCCGCACAACGTGCTGGTCGCCGATGACGGGCGGGTGGTGCTCACCGACTTCGGCCTGGCCACCTTCGACGGTGGCGACGGGGCGATGACCGGCCCGGGCCTGGTCCTCGGCTCCCCACAGTTCGTCGCACCGGAGCGGGCGCGCGACGGCGTGTCGGACCCGCGTACCGACCTGTGGTCGCTGGGCGCGACGCTCTACGCGACGGTCGAGGGGCAGTCTCCGTACGCCCGGTCCAGCGCGATGGCGACGCTCAGCGCGCTGGCCACCGAGCCGCCGGATCCGATGCGCCGGGCCGGCCCCCGCGCCCGGTGATCAGCGGCCTCTTGCAGCGCGATCCCTGGCGGCGCTTGACCGCCGCCGAGGCCGAGCCGCTGCTGCGCGCGGCGGCAGCGGCGGCCGACCACGACCAGCCCTCGCCGGCACGGTCCACGGCGGTGGCGGCGGTCCGCGGCGCGGCCCGGGCCGCCGCGTCCGCCCCGGTCCGCGCTCCCGATCCCGCGCCGGACGCGGCGACGTCGGTCCACCGCCCGGCGGACCGCGCCGTGGGCCGACGCGGACGGGTCATCGCATGGAGCGGCGCGGCGACCGCGGTGGCCCTGCTCGTCACCGGTGGCGTCACGGCGGCGCTGCTGCACCGCCCGGACGACCGCACGCCACCGTCCGGCTCCGGCGGCGGCGCGACCGCGACCCGACCGGCCGCGTTCGCCTGCGCCACGCCCCCGCCACCGACGGCCACGCCGGTGCCCTCGACCCCACCACCGAAGGACGCGCGGTACGGGCTACGGGACGGCTGGACCTGGCACACCGACCCGACCGGCTTCCGCATCGCCGCCCCGGTGGGCTGGGCACGCTGGACCGAAGGGGCGGTGACCTGCTTCCGGGAGCCCAGCGGGGCGCGCGTGCTCAGCGTCGAGGCGGGACCGGCACGGACCGATCCGCTGGCCCACCTGAGGGCCCAGGAGGAGCGGCTCGTCGCCGCCGACGCGCTCCCCGGCTACCGCAAGCTGGACATCTCCGCGCTGGACGTGTTCGACGGCGGGGCCCTCTGGGAGTGCAGTTGGGAGAACGCCGCCGGCGAACGGGTGCACAGCATCCGGCTGCTCGCCAACACCTCCGCCGGACACGCCTACACCGTCTCGTGGTTGACAAAGGAGTTCGACTGGCAGGTCAACGCGGCATACTTCGTGATGATCCGGCAGAGCTTCACGCCCACCCTCTGACACTGTCCGCTGTGGACACCTCAACTGACGCCCCTGCGACACCGGTGCTGGCTACAGTGGCGTAGTTTTGGCGCTCAAGATCCCTGGGGAGGGTGAGCCGAAGATGATGGGACCGTCGCACGCGCTGTCCGGCGCGGCGGTATGGCTGGCCGGGTCCTGGGCGCTGGACCAGTTCGCCGACTATCACCAGTCGCCTCTGGCGCTGGCGGTGGGCACGGCGGTGTGCGCGGGTGGGGCGCTCTTTCCCGACCTCGACCTGTCCGGCAAGGTGACCCGCAACCAGGGTGGCGCCACCGTCGCCCGCACGTTCGGGGTCTTCTCGCTCTTCGTGGCCGAGGTGATGGAGAAAATCTCACTCGGCGTCTACTACGCGACGAAGCTCAGCAAGGACCCGCGTCGCAACAACGGGCACCGGACGCTCACCCACACGCTCCCGTTCACGCTGCTGGTCGGCTGGGGCACCACCGCGCTCTGCGCCGCGTACGGCAAGTGGGCGGTGATCACGATCCTGTTCTTCATGTTCGGCCTGGCCCTGCGCGGGCTCTTCGACGAGTGGGCCGAACGGGCCGGCTGGGTGATCGTGACGCTCGCGTCGGCCGGAGCGGCCTGGTTCACCTTCGCCAACCTTCCGGGCGGACGGGGTTATCCGCTGATCGGCACGGCCGTCGGGGTGGGCTGCCTCGTGCACATCCTCGGCGACATGATCACCAGGGCCGGGGTACCGATCCTCTGGCCGATTCCGATCCGCCGCCGCATGTGGACGATGATCGGCCTCCCGAACAGCATCGCGCTGCGCACCGGCAGCAAGACCGAGGTCGTCGTCCTGCGCGCCGTGTTGACCGTGGTCGTGGTCCTCGCCACCGCCGGCCTGATCGCGCCCTCAGTCCTACAACGCCTCAACATCGACGTATAGCCCCCTCCGCCGCCCGGCCCGGCCCGGCCCGGCCCGGCCGCGTCGATCTTGCACTTTCGGATGCCGATCCGCCCCGTTTCGCGACCTATGTCGCCGCAGAAAGTGCAAGATCGACGCGATGAGGGACGTCGCCGACGTCAAGATCGTGCTTGATCCAGGATCTAGTGGCCTCCCCGTCGCTCCGAGAGCACTAGATCCTGGATCGAGCGCGATCATGCCGAGGCTGGCCCGGAGGGCCAGGAAGGACCCAACCACTCGCGCGATCTTGCACTTGCGGTTGACGAAGTGTTGGTGTTTGCGCAATTTGTCGGCGCAGAAAGTGCAAGATCGGCGCGCCCCGTGCCCCGCGCCCCGCGCCCCGCGCCCCGCGCCCCGCGCCCCGCGCCCCGCGCCCCGCGCCCCGCGCCCCGCGCCCCGCGCCCCGCGCCCCGCGCCCCGCGCCCCGCGCCAAGATCCTCACAACATCACCGGTATTGCTGCCTCAGACGCGCGGGACGCAGCAATATCGGTGAACTTGCCGCCTTGGGCGCCTGCCCGACCGTGCCGCTACACGCCTGACTTCTTTTCGACATCGGCTATTGACGGTGCCGTAACACGTGACCTAGCGTCTGTCGAAACGTTTCGTCGAAACGCTTCGACGATCATCCGGAAGCGGTTCCACTCCAGGCCGGAGGAGGTGCTTGGTGGCCACGATGCACGACGTCGCCCGCCTTGCGCAGGTCTCGGTGAGCACCGTGTCGTACGTGCTCACCGGCACCCGGCCGATCTCCCAGGCCACCCGCGCCAAGGTGCTCGCGGCGATGGCCGAGCTGGACTACCAGCCCAACGCCATGGCCCGGGGGTTGGCCAGCCGGCGCAGCCGCATCCTGGGTCTGTTGATGCCGATGGACGAGCGTGGTCTGGGCGCCACCGAGACCGCGTTCGTCACCGGTGCCGCCGCGGCGGCCAGCGCGGTCGGCTACCACCTCGTGCTCTCGCCGGTCGGCGGCGGCGACCTCGACGACCTTCGACGGCTGGCCAGTCAGCGGATGCTCGACGGCGTGGTGCTGATGGAGGTGCAGCTCGCCGACGAGCGGGTCACCGTGCTCCAGGAGGCGGGGGTGCCGCTGGTGCTGATCGGGCGTACCGGCGACGCCACCGGGCTGTCCTTCGTCGACATCGACTTCGACCAGACCGTGCGGGAGGCCGTCGCGCACCTGGTCGGGCTGGGGCACCGCCGGATCGTCTACGTCAATCACTCGGCGGCGACGCTGGCCAGCGGTTACGGCCCGGCGTTGCGTACCCGGGACGCGTTTGTCACGGCCATGACCGGCCACGGCCTGGAACCGATCATGATCCCGGCCGAGGACAGCGCCGCCGGCGGGCGGGCGGCTCTGGCCGCCGCGCTCGCCCGGGCCCCGGAGCTGACCGCCCTGCTGGCGATGAACGAGACGGCGCTCTTCGGCATCCTCGGTGAGCTGACCGGGCGCGGACTGTCGGTGCCGGACGACGTGTCGCTGGTTTCGATGGTCACCTCGCCGCAGGTCGCCGAGTTGGCCACCCCGGCGTTGACCGCGATGACCTCGCCCGGGTCGGCCCTGGGCCGGATCGCGATCGAGGCGTTGGTACGCCACCTGGACGGCCCCGGCGACGAGCGCCACCAGCAACTGCTGCCCTGCTCGCTGGAGGTCCGGGGATCGACCGCGGCACCACGAGCAGAGCGACCCCATGGGGGCTGACCAGTAAAAACGGCCCGCCGCCGCGCGGCAACGCGACGACGGGCCCAGTGAGATACCGGGCTCGATACTCAACGAGGAGGATAGCAATGCAGCGATTTCGCCGGATCGTCGCGGCGATCGCCCTGGCGGCGACCGCGACGACCACCGTGGCCGCCTGCGGCGGCGGCGAGAGCGAGGACGACAGCGGGGCCAAGACCCTCAAGCTCTGGCACTACGAGAGCGAGAACAGCGCGATGGGGGTCGGCTGGAACAAGGCGATCGAGATCTTCAAGGCCGAGCACCCGGGCGTCGAGGTGCGTTTCGAGCGCAAGGCGTTCGAGCAGATCCAGCAGAACGCCGGCATGATCATCAACTCGTCCGAGGGCCCGGACATCATGGAGTACAACAAGGGCAACGCGACGGCCGGCCTGCTGTCGTCGCAGGGTCTGCTCACCGATCTGAGCGCCGAGGCCGACAAGCGTGGCTGGGCCGGCAAGCTCAGCCCCAGCCTCCAGACCACCGCGCGGTACAGCGACAAGGGCGTGATGGGGTCGGGCAACTGGTTCGGCGTGCCGAACTACGGCGAGTACGTCACCGTCTACTACAACAAGGACCTGTTCGACCGCAACGGCGTCAAGGTGCCGACCACGCTGGCCGAGATGACCGCCGCGATGGACACCTTCGTCAGCAAGAAGATCACCCCGCTGGGCATGGCCGGCGCGGAGTACCCGGCCGGGCAGCTCTTCTACCAGTTGGCGCTCTCCAAGGCCGACCGGCAGTTCGTCGACAACTACCAGCTCTACAAGAATCCGGTCGACTTCAAGGCCGACCCGCTCAAGTACGGCGCGGACACGTTCGCCGAGTGGGTGCGCAAGGGCTACGTCGCCAAGAACTCGGCGAGCCTCAAGGCCGAGGACATGGGCACCGCGTTCATCGCCGGCAAGACCCCGATGATCGTCTCCGGTAGCTGGTGGTACGGCCGGTTCAAGACCGAGATGAAGGCCAACTGGGACACGTTCCTCTTCCCCGGCAACACCCTCAACGCCGGGTCGTCGGGCAACATCTGGGTGGTGCCGTCGAACAGCAAGGCCAAGAGCCTGGCGTACGACTTCATCGACATCACCCTGCGCCCGGAGATTCAGGACCTGATCGGCAACAACGGTGGCGTTCCGATCGCCGCCGACGCCTCGAAGATCAGCGACCCGAAGGACCGCAAGCTGATCGAGGACTTCAACACGGTCAGCAAGTCCGACGGCCTGGCCTTCTACCCGGACTGGCCGGTGCCCGGCTACTACGACGTGCTCGTCGGCGGCTTCCAGGGGCTGATCAACGGTTCGAAGTCCCCGGACCAGGTGCTCGACACGATCGCCAAGCCGTACGCCGATGGCGTCAAGGAGATCACCGGTAAGTGACACGGCGAGCGGCGGGCGCGACCGGCACGACCGGAGCGCCCGCCCGTACCGCCGGGAAGGATCTCCCATGGCAGTCTCCGAGACCGTCGCCGCCACCACACCGACGGCGACACCCACCCCGCCGACGCCCCGCCGCCGACCTCGCGGCCGGAACGCGGCGTACTGGCTCTACCTGCTCCCCGGGGCGGTGCTGTTCATCCTGGTGATCGGCGCGCCGCTGGTCGGCACCGGTTACCTGTCGCTGACCAAGTGGTCCGGCATCGGCGACCCCACCTTCGTGGGGTTCGACAACTACCAGCGGCTGTTGGACGACGAGGTGTTCTGGGCCTCGTTCCGCAACACGGTGGCGATGATCGTCGCGATGGTGGTGGTGCCGACCCTGCTCGGGCTGCTGCTCGCCTCGGTGCTCTTCGACGTCATCGGCCGCCGGTTCCAGCCGCGTACCGCCGCCGGCCTGCGGGCCGCCTTCTACCTCCCGCAGGTGCTGCCGGTGGTGGTCGCCGGCATCGTGTGGGGCTGGATCCTGCGCCCGGACGGCGCGTTCAACAGCCTGCTCGACGCGGTCGGCCTCGGCGCGCTGCGCCACGACTGGCTCGGCGACCCGGACACGGCGCTGCCGGCCGTGATGGCGGTGATGATCTGGGTGCAGATCGGCTACCCGGTGGTCGTGTTCATGGCCGCGTTGCAGCGGGTGGACCCGGAGCTGTATGAGGCGGCCGAGGTCGACGGCGCGAACTGGCTGCACCGGTTCCGGGCGATCACCCTGCCGCAGATCCGGCCGGAGACCTTCGTGGTCGCTCTGACCTGCACCATCGCGGCGCTGAAGGTGTTCGGACCGATCTTCGCGCTCACCCGGGGTGGCCCGGAGAACGCCACGAACGTGCCGTCCTACTTCGCCTACTACACCTTCTTCAAGAAGCTCCAGGTCGGCTACGGCTCGGCGATCTCCACGGTGCTCACACTGATCATCGTCGTGGTGGCCGGGGTCTTCATCTGGTGGCAGGCGCGCACCGAGCGCCGGGACCGGGGGTTCTGACATGGCCGTGACTCTCACCCCGGCCCCGACGCCGGTCCGCCGGCCGGTCCGCGACCGGCACCACCGCGGCGTGAGCCGCTGGGTCGTGCTCGCCCTGGTCACCGTCGGCGCGCTCGTCATGCTGGTGCCGTTCGCGTTCATGCTGCTCAACGCGTTCAAGTCACCCGGTGACTATTCGTCGGCCGGGCCGCTGAGCTGGCCCAGCGAGTTCTACACGAAGGGCCTGCGGACGTACTGGAACGAGGTCGACTTCCCGCTCAAGCTGTGGAACTCGGCGCTCATCGCCGGCTCCGTGGCGGTACTCGGCGTCCTCGTGTCCCTGCTCAACGCGTACGCCCTCGGCATCGGTCGGGTCCGTGGCCGACTGTGGATCGTCGGGCTGTTCCTGTTGGCCAACATGCTGCCGCAGGAGGCGCTGATCTACCCGCTGTACTACGTGGCGAAGGAGGTCGGCCTCTACAACACCCGACTCGCGGTGATCATCATCTTCACCGTGATCCAGAGCGCCTTCGGCACGTACCTGCTGGCCTCGGTCCTGGGCACCTTCCCGCGCTCGCTGCTGGAGGCCGCCGCCCTGGACGGCGCGGGCAAGTGGACGGTGCTGTGGCGGGTGGTCTTCCCCAACCTGCGACCCACCCTGGCCGTACTCCTCATCTTCTTCTTCATCTGGACCTGGAACGAGTTCCTCATCCCGCTGGTCATGCTGATCGACAACCAGACGCAGACCATCCCGGTCGCGCTCGCCTCGTTGCAGGGCGACCGTCTGATGGACGCCCCGACGACGAACGCCGGCGCGCTGATCAGCCTCGTGCCGGCCATCCTCTTCTTCCTCATCTTCCAGCGCACTCTGGCGCGCGGCATCACGGCAGGAGCCGAGAAGTGAAGTTCACCGACGGGTACTGGCAACTGCGCCCGGGGGTCAGCGTGCTGCGCCCCGGCGCGGTGGAATCGGTCGAGCCGGACCAGAGCGGCTTCACCGTCTTCGCGCCGGCCGGTCAGATCACCGGTCGGGGCGACACTTTGAACCGGCCCGTCGTCACCGTCCGGTTCTTCTCCCCCGCGCCGGGCGTCATCGGGGTGACCATCGGTCACCACAGCGGCGGGCTCCCCCGCGAGCCGCACTTCGAGTTGACCGCCGACAACGACCAGCCGGTCACCGTCGACATCACCGGCATCACCGCGTCGCTGACCAGCGGCGAACTGACCGCGCGGGTCGCGCTCGTCGACGGCTGGCGGGTCCAGTTCCGGCACGGCGACCGGTTGCTCACCGCGTCCACCGCGCGCAGCGTCGGGATCGTCACCGACGGCCGGGGCCGCCGGCACGTGCACGAGCGGCTCGCCCTCGGCGTCGGCGAGACGGTGTACGGGCTGGGCGAGCGCTTCGGCCCGTTCGTCAAGAACGGCCAGACCGTCGACATCTGGAACGCCGACGGTGGCACGGCCAGCGAGCAGGCGTACAAGAACGTGCCGTTCTATCTGAGCAGCGCCGGCTACGGGGTCTTCGTGGACCACCCGGAGCACGTGTCGTTCGAGGTCGGCTCGGAGGTCGTGGCGCAGAACCAGTTCAGCGTCGAGGGCCAGTCGCTCACCTACTACGTCATCGACGGGCCCACCCCGAAGGACGTGCTGCGCCGGTACACGGCGCTGACCGGCCGACCGGCCCGGGTGCCCGCCTGGTCGTACGGGCTGTGGCTGTCCACGTCGTTCACCACGTCGTACGACGAGAAGACCGTGACCGAGTTCGTCGACGGGATGGTCGAGCGGGACCTGCCGCTGTCGGTGTTCCACTTCGACTGCTTCTGGATGCGCCAGTTCCACTGGGTCGACTTCATCTGGGACCCGGCGACCTTCCCCGATCCGGAGGGGATGCTGCGCCGCCTGCACGAACGCGACCTGAAGGTGTGCGTCTGGATCAACCCGTACATCGCGCAGCGCTCGTACCTCTTCGAGGAGGGCCGCCGGGCCGGCTACCTGGTCCGCAACCCGGACGGCTCGGTCTGGCAGTGGGACAAGTGGCAGGCCGGCATGGCGCTCGTCGACTTCACCAACCCGGACGCGGTCGCCTGGTTCACCGGCAAACTCAAGGTCCTGCTGGACATGGGCGTCGACTGCTTCAAGACCGACTTCGGTGAGCGCATCCCCACCGACGTGGTGTGGCACGACGGCTCCGACCCGCAGCGGATGCACAACTACTACTCCTACCTCTACAACAAGGCCGTCTTCGAGTTGCTGGAGGCCGAGCGCGGCGAGGGCGAGGCGGTGGTGTTCGCCCGCTCCGCCACGACGGGTGGGCAGCAGTTCCCGGTGCACTGGGGTGGGGACTGCGAGGCGACGTTCGTCGCGATGGCGGAGTCGCTGCGCGGCGGGCTGTCCCTGGCGGCGTCCGGCTTCGGCTACTGGAGCCACGACATCGGCGGCTTCGAGGGCACCCCCGACCCGGCCGTGTTCAAGCGGTGGATCGCCTTCGGTCTGCTCTCGTCGCACTCCCGGCTGCACGGTTCCGGCTCGTACCGCGTGCCGTGGGCGTACGACGAGGAGGCCGTCGACGTGCTGCGGCACTTCACCCGGCTCAAGCTCAGCCTGATGCCGTACCTGGCAGCAGCGGCCGAGGAGGCACACCGCGACGGAATCCCCATGATGCGCCCGATGATCGTGGAGTTCCCGGACGATCCGGCCGCCGCGCACCTGGACCGGCAGTACATGCTCGGCTCCGACCTGCTGGTCGCGCCGGTGCTCAGCGCGGACGGTCAGGTCACCTTCTACGTCCCGGCCGGGACCTGGACGCACCTGCTGACCGGCGCCCAGCTCACCGGTCCGGCCTGGGTGACCGAGAAGCACGAGTTCGACAGCCTGCCGGTGCTCGCCCGTCCGGGCGCGGTCATCGCGTTCGGCGCGCGCTCCGACCGGCCCGACTACGACTGGGCGGACGGTGTCCGCCTGTGCCTCTACGCTCCGGCCGAGGGGCAGCGGCGTCGGGTACGGATTCCGTCGCCCGGTGAGGGGGCCGGCGCGGAGTTCGAGGTAGGTTTCCGCGACGGCGTGGCCAGGGCGGAACTGGTGGCGGGTGAATCGTCGGCGTACCACTGTGTGGTGGCCGGGACGGAGGTGGCAGGACAGTGACGGCACATGCCTTTCCGGAGAGTTTCCTGTGGGGTTCGGCGACGGCGGCCTACCAGATCGAGGGCGCGGCCAGCGAGGACGGCAGGGGCCCGTCCATCTGGGACACCTACAGCCACACCCCGGGGCGGACGCTGAACGGCGACACCGGTGACGTGGCCGCCGACCACTACCACCGCTGGGCGCAGGATCTCGACCACGTCGCCGAGCTGGGCCTGGCGGCGTACCGCTTCTCGATCTCCTGGCCCCGGGTGCAGCCGGGCGGCTCCGGCCGGCTCAACCAGGCCGGCGTGGACTTCTACTCCCGGCTCGTCGACGGGCTGTTGGAGCGCGGCATCCGCCCGGTGGCCACCATGTACCACTGGGATCTGCCGCAGGAGTTGGAGGACGCCGGCGGGTGGCCGGTACGGGACACGGCGCTGCGCTTCGAGGAGTACGCGGCGGGGATCGTCGCCGCGCTCGGCGACCGGGTGCACACCTGGACGACGCTCAACGAACCGTGGTGCTCGGCGTACCTGGGTTACGGCTCCGGCGTACACGCGCCGGGTCGGACCGAGCCGGCGGCGGCGCTGGCCGCCGTACACCACCTGAACCTCGCGCACGGCCTGGCCGGTCGCGTGGTCCGGGAGACGGCGCCGACCGCCGAGCTGTCGGTGACGCTGAACCTGCACGTCATCCGCCCGGCCTCGGACGCGGCGGCGGACGTCGACGCGGCCCGCCGCATCGACGCGCTGGCCAACCGGGCGTTCCTCGGGCCGATGCTGAACGGGGCGTACCCGGCGGACCTGCTGGCCGACACGGCCGCTGTCACGGACTGGTCGTTCGTGCGCCACGGCGACGAGAAGGTGGCCGCCGTGCCGCTGGACGTGCTGGGCGTCAACTACTACTCCAGCACCCTGGTCCGCGCCTGGGACGGGCACTCGGCGCGCTCGGACGCCGACGGTCACGGCGCGTCGGCGCACTCGCCGTGGGTGGGCGCGAACGACGTCGACTTCCTGCCGCAGCCCGGTCCGTACACGGCGATGGGGTGGAACATCGACCCGCCGGCGCTGACCGAGCTGCTGCTGCGGCTCCAGCGCGAACATCCCGGCCAGCCCATGATGATCACCGAGAACGGCGCGGCGTTCGACGATGTGGTGTCGGCCGACGGCCGGATCCACGACGACCGGCGGATCGACTACCTGCGTCGGCACATCGGCGCGATGGCCGAGGCCCGTGCCCAGGGCGCCGACGTGCGCGGCTACTTCGTCTGGTCGTTGCTGGACAACTTCGAGTGGGGTTACGGCTACGACCGTCGCTTCGGGATCATCCGGGTCGACTACGACACCCAGGAGCGCACCTGGAAGGACAGCGCGCACTGGTACCGCCGCCTCGCCACCACCGGCCAGTTGGATCAGCTCTCGGAGTAGTCGGCCCGGGTCTACCGACCGGCAGCAAGGGTGTTCGGCCCCTTTGCTCTGCTTCAGCGGAGGCAACACCTGGTGTCCGGATAACGGACACACGGTGTTGCGCGGGTTGAAGCAGAGCAAAGGGGCGACAGGTGGGTGCTGCCCCCGCCGACGTCAGGCGTGCGACTACACGCCCACGCGCTGCGGCGGGACAGTGAGGCCGTAGAGCTCCATCAACTCCGGGCTGTCGACCCGGCTGCCGTCGGCCACCGAGTCGCAGGCGATGTCGACGATCTGGTCCTTGTGCGCCAGCAGGTACGGCCGCGCGCCCACATCGGCGCTGGCCAGGGTGGCGATGCCGGACCAGTGTCGGCGGCCGAACAGCATCGGGTAGCCGCGCAGCCCGTCGTAGGTGGCGCACACCAGCACGTCCGGGTACGGCAGCGCGGCCACCCGGCGTACGGCCGCCGCGGTCAGGCCCGGCATGTCGACCGGCACCACCACCACCGCCTCGATGCCCGCGTCGTCCATCGCGGCCAGGCCGGCGCGGATGGACGAGCCGACCCCGGTGCCCCACGCCTTGTTGACCACCACGGTGGCCTTGCCCAGGTCGGCGGTCTCCCGGACCTGGTCGGCCGCGGCGCCCAGCACGATCACGATCTGCTCGCAGCCTGCCTCGGTCATCGTGTCGATCATCTGGTTGACCAGTGGCTTCTCGCCCTGGTGCAGCAGCGCCTCGGGACCGCCGATACGGCGTCCACCACCTGCGGCGATGATCATTCCTGCGATCCGGTTCAGCTGGGCCCCCTCAAGCACGGGACCGACCGTGACCGGCCGGCCCCTCCTACGGACACTGCAACGAGGAGAGCCGCGCACGGGTGGCGGGGCGAAAAGGGAAAATAGTGCAACCGTTACGCAACGGACCGCTGCCGAACCCAGCGGCCGGGCCGCTCAGGTGGCGTCGGCGTAGCAGTCGACGATGGACAGGTCGAGCGGGAAGCGCACCGGAGTCTCGCCGAAGAGCAGCGCGGTGGCCCGCTCGCCCGCCCGGCTCACCGCCGCCGCCACCGTCTCGGCCTGCTCGGCGGGCGCGTGCACGATGACCTCGTCGTGCTGGAAGAAGACCAGCTCGGCGTCGGCGCCGGCCAACTCGGCGCGCAGGGTGGCCAGCAGCGTCGAGGCCCACTCCGCGGCGGTGGCCTGGATGACGAAGTTGCGGGTGAACCGTCCCCGGGACCGCGCGGCACGCGCGCGTGGGCTCTGCCGGTCGGCGGCGGCGTCCGGGTCGATCGGCCCCTCGTCCGGGTCGGCGGGCCCGACGCCACCCGGCGGGCACGTCCGACCCAGCCAGGACCGCACGAGGCCGCCCGCCTCGCCGGTACGCGCCGCCGCCTCCACGTAGCCGAACGCCGTCGGGTAGCTGCTCTTCAACACCGCCAACGCGGGCACCGCCGCCCCGCCGGTCTGCCCGTACATGGCGCCCAGCAACGCCACCTTGGCCCGGGGACGGTCACCGCCGAACGACTCCCGCGCCAGGGCGGCATAGAGGTCGCCGGCCCCACCCGCCGCCGCCAACCGCGCGTCCCCGGAGACCGCGGCCAGGACGCGGGGCTCCAACTGGCCGGCGTCGGCCACCACCAGCCGCCAGCCCGGGTCGGCCACCACCGCCCGCCGGATCACCTTGGGGATCTGCAACGCGCCACCGCCACGGGTCGCCCAGCGGCCGGAGACGACCCCGCCCGGCACGTACTCCGGCTGGAACCGCCCGTCGCGCACCCACTGCTCACGCCAGGACCAGCCGTGCGCCGTCCAGATCCGGTACAGCTCCTTGTATTCCAGGACCAACGGCACCGCCGGATGGTCGACGCCGCGCAGCACCCAGGCCCGGGTGTTGGGCAGCTCCACGCCGGCCCGGGCGAACGCGAGGAGCAACTCGGCCGGGGAGTCGGCGTGCAGCCGCCGGACGCCGAACGCGTCGGCGATCCGGGCCGCCAACTCGGCCAACCGGCGCGGCGGCCCGCCGACCGGGGACGGTTCACCCAGCAGCTCGGCGAGGATCTCGTCGTGCACGTCGGCGCGCCAGGGCAGCCCGGCGGCACCCATCTCGGCGGCGATCAGGGCGCCAGCCGACTCGGCGGCCACCAGCAACCGGAACCGGCCGGGGTGCTCGGTCCTCAAGGCCCGGGCGAGCTGATCGGCGTACACCTGGGTCAGTGCCTCGAGGCCCGGGCCCGGCGGGCCCGGCAGCGTGTCGAAGAGCGCGCCCTGGCCGTGCCCGGGCGGCGCGGCGGCACGCGGCGGTGGGTCGGCCGGCACCGGCCCGCCGGTCAGGCGGGCCCAGGCGGCGGCCAGCGCGCGGGGCTCACCCCACCGGCCGGCGTGCCCGAGCAGCAACGCCTCGGTCAACTCCACGTCGTGGCACCGCTCGACCCGTACCCCGGCCCGCAGCAGCGCCGGGTAGATCGTGCCCGCGCTCGCCCAGACCCAGCGCGGACGCGCGACCGCCTCCCGGGCGGCCACCGCGGACGCGAGGTCGGTGACGGACTCGGTCGGGCCGGCGGGGCGGCCGGCGGCGTCGAGCGGGCACAGCTCTCCCCCGCCCTGCTCATCTGCCACCACCGCCACCAGCACGAATGTGATTCTGCCTTCCCCCTCCGACAGGAAAACGGGTCGGTGGGTCGGCCCACCGCTCGGTAGCGTTACCGAGTGCCCGTCCAGATCCCGCACCCCGACCCTGGCACCCCCGACACCCGTGGTCCGATGCGGTACCTGTGGTGGCTGGTGCGTCGCCAGCCCGGCCGGGTGCTGCGCGGCAGCCTGCTCGGCACGGCCTGGATGGTCGGGTTGTCGGTCCGGCCCTACCTCATCGCCCGGGCCGTCGACGACGGGCTGCGCGGCCGCGACTCCCGTGCCCTGATCCTGTGGGTCGCGGCGATCGTCGTGGCGGGAGTGGGGTTGTCGTACCTGGGGATCATGCGGCACCGCACGATGACCTTCATCCGCGAGGACGCCAAGGCCCGCTCCGCCGAGGTGCTGCTGCGTCACCTGTCCCGGGTCGGCGCGGCCCTGCCACGGCGCTCCGCCGCCGGTGAGGTGTCCACCGTCGGCGGGTCCGACATCGAGTGGACGGCGCAGGTGCTGACGCTGACCGGTCCCGGGGTCGGGGCGGTCGTCGCGTACGGGGTCATCGCCGTGGTGCTCTGGTCGATCTCCCCGGTGCTGGCGCTCTGTGTGCTGGTGGGCATACCGGCGGTCGGGCTCGTCGTCGGGCCGCTGCTGCGCCGGCTCGAACGGGTGGAGTCGGTCTACCGCGGGCAGCAGGGCGCGCTGACCGCCCGGTCCGGCGACATCGTGGCCGGGCTCCGGGTGCTCGCCGGGGTGGGTGGCCGGGACCTCTTCGCCCGCCGGTACGCGGCCCGATCGCAGGCCCTGCGGGCCGAGGGCTACCGCGTCGGAGCGGTGATCAGTTGGATCGACGCGGCGACGGTCGCCATCCCCGGCCTCTTCCTGGCGGCGGTGGTGTGGCTGGCCGCGCGGATGGCCGTCACCGGCGACGTCACGGTCGGCGAGCTCGTCGCCGTCTACGGCTACGTGGCGACGCTGATCGTGCCGGTCTGGTTCCTGTTGGAGGGCAGTCACCAGCTCATCCGGGGTCGGGTCGCCGCCCGGCGGATCGCCGGCCTGCTCCGGCTCGCCCCGGACGACGTCGGTGGGCCGGGCCGCCGGTGGCCGGCCGGTGTCCCCGGCGCCCGCGACCCGCACGCCGTCCCCGCGCCGACCGGTCCCGCCAACCTGCACGACCCGTCGACCGGGCTCAGGGTACGCGCCGGCCGGCTGACCGCGGTGGCCGCCGACGACCCGGCCGACGCCGTGGCGCTTGCCGACCGGCTCGGCCGGTACGTCACCAGCGACGTCACCTGGGGCGGCGTGCCGCTGACCGCTGTCGCCCTGGACGAGGTCCGGGCCCGGATCCTGGTCGCCGACCACGACTCGTACCTCTTCGCCGGCACGCTGCGCGACGTGCTGAGTTCGGGGGCCGACGACGACGAGGTCCGCGCCGCGCTGCGGACCGCGTCGGCCGACGACATCGTCGACGCCCTGCCGGCCGGGCTGGACACCCCGCTGGACGCCCGGGCCTGGACGCTGTCCGGCGGTCAACGCCAACGGGTACGGCTGGCCCGGGCGTTGCTCGCCGAGCCGGAGGTGCTGATCCTCGTCGACCCCACTTCGGCCGTGGACGCGCACACCGAGGCCCGGATCGCCGAGCGGCTACGGACCGCGCGGGCCGGGCTGACCACGGTTGTGCTCGCCACCTCGCCGCTGCTGCTCGGCCGCGCCGACGAGGTCGCGCACCTGAGCGCGGGTCGGATCACCGCCACCGGCACCCACGACGGCCTGCTCGAATACGTCCCCGGTTACCGGCACCTGGTGGCCCGGGGCAGCGACGACGAGCAGCACTCCGATGCCGAGGAGGCGTACCAGTGAGCCGCCTGCCGGTCGCGGATCGCGGCACCGTACGCCGCGCCCTGCGGGACATGATCAGCAGACATCGCCGGGCGGTCGGCGTCGTGCTGGCGCTGCACAGCGCCGCCGCGCTCGCCGGGCTCGCCCCGCCGTGGCTGTTGGGCACCATCGTCGACCGGGTCACGGCCGGCGCGGGCGTCGCGACGGTCGATCGACTGGCCCTGGCGATCGCCGGCTGCGTCGTGGTGAGCGCGCTGCTCGCCCGGTACGCCCAGTACGCCGGTCACCGCTTCGGCGAACGCGCCGTCGCCGAACTGCGCGAACAGTTCGTCGACCGGACGCTCGCCCTGCCCGTGTCGGTCGTGGAGCGGGCCGGCGCCGGGGACCTGGCGACCCGCAGCTCGGTGGACGTGGCGACCGTCGGCACCACGGTCCGGGACGTGGCGCCCACCATCGTCATCGCCTCGGTGCAGTTGACGTTGCTGTTCGGCGCGGTGTTCCTGCTGCACCCGCTGCTCGGGCTCGCGGCGCTGGCCGGTCTGCCGTCGATCGTGGCGGCGACCCGGTGGTACCTGCGGCGGGCCAGCTCCGCGTACCTCACCGAGGGCGCGGAGGCAGCCGAGCTGACCGAGGCGTTGACCACGACCGCCGAGGGCGCCCGCACGGTCGAGGCGCTGCGGTTGGCCGACGACCGCGTCCGGTACGGCACCGCCCGCGTCGCCCGGCTGTGGCAGGCCCGCCGGGCGACACTCGCGCTGCGTACCGTGTTCTTCTCGGTGGTCGAGGCCAGCTATCCCCTGCCGATCGCCCTGGTCCTGCTGGTCGGCGGCTATCTGCTCTCCGCCGACCTGGTGTCCCTCGGCTCGGTGGTCGCCGCCGCGCTCTACCTGCAACAGGCCATCGACCCGATGGACCGGTTGTTGCAGTGGACCGAGCAGGCGCAACGTGGGTTCGCGTCGTACGCCCGGGTGCTCGGGGTCGGGCTGGTTCCACCCGAGTCGCCCGGCGGCACGGCCACGTCGCGGGGCGAGCGGCTCGTCGTGGCCGAGGCGCGGTTCTCGTACGCCGACGGCCCCGACGTGCTGCACGGCATCGACCTGGAGGTGCGGCCCGGCGAACGGTTGGCGATCGTCGGCCCGTCGGGCGCGGGCAAGTCGACGCTGGCCCGGCTGCTCGCCGGGATCGACGCCCCCCGGCAGGGCGTCGTCAGCATCGGCGGTTGCCCGGTCACCGACCTGGACCCGGCCGAACGGCGACGGCGGATCGCCCTGGTCACCCAGGAGCACCACGTCTTCATCGGCTCGGTCCGCGACAACCTCGCGTTCGCCGCCCCGGACGCCACCGACGACCAGATGCGCGCCGCGCTCGCCATGGTGGGCGCCGACTGGTTCGACGCGCTGCCCGACGGTCTGGACACGGCGCTCGGCGACGGCGCCCGGCAGCTCGGCGCGGCCGAGGCCCAGCAGGTGGCGCTGGCCCGGTTGGTGCTCGCCGACCCGCACACGCTGATCCTGGACGAGGCGACCGCGGCCCTCGACCCGAGCACCGCCCGGCGGACCGAGCGGGCCCTCGCGGCGGTGCTCGTCGGACGGACGGTCATCGCCATCGCGCACCGGCTGAACACCGCGCACGACGCCGACCGGGTGGCCGTCCTGGCGGACGGCCGGATCACCGAGATCGGTAGCCACGACGATCTGGTGGCGGCCGGCGGGGCGTACGCGGCGCTCTGGCGCTCGTGGCACGCCCGCGCCGACGCGCGGTGACCGGAGTTACTTGACCGCGCCGGAGGTGAGGCCCGCCTGGATCTGCCGCTGGAACACCGCGTACACGATGATCATCGGCAGGATGGCGATGGTCAGCGCGGCGAACAGCCCGGACCAGTCGGCCTCGTAGCCGGCGTTGACCGAGATGTCGGCGATGCCCTGGGTGAGCACCCACTTGTCCTTGGCGTTGGAGAGCAGCACCAACGGGAGCTGGTACTGCGCCCACTGTCCGATGATGTTGAAGATCGCCACGCTGATCAGGCCCGGCTTCGCCATCGGCATCATGACCTGGAAGAACAGCCGGGTGTGCCCCGCGCCGTCGATCATCCCCGCCTCGGCGACCGAAGTCGGCAGCGTCTTGAAGAACGCGGCCAGGAAGAAGATCGTGAACGGCAGCGAGTAGGCGATGTAGACCAGGATGACGCCCTGGTAGGTGTCCAGCATGCCGAGCTGCTTCACCACGAAGAAGAGCGGCACCAGGGCCAGGAACACCGGGAACGCCAGCCCCGAGACGAACAGGTAGTAGATCGCCCGGTTGCCCCAGAACTTGTAACGCGCCAGCACGTACGCGGCCATCGAGCCGAGCAGCATGGTGCCGAAGGTGCTGCACGCGACCACGAAGACGCTGTTGAGGAAGTACCGGCCGACGTTCGCCTTGGTCCACGCCCGGCCGAAGTTCTCCCAGCGCAGCTCGGCCGGCAGGGTCCACGGACTGCTGAAGATCTCGCTGGTGTTCTTGAACGCGGCGAGGAACGTCCACAGGATCGGGACGATCACGATCACCGCCCACACGGCGAGCGCGATGTGCCCGAGGCTGGCGAAGAGCCGTACCTCCGAACGAGGGCCCTTGCCCCGCCGGCCGCCGGTCGCGGACGGATCGCCGGTCTTCGGCGGTAGCGCCGCCGGCGTCGGCGGCAGCGTCGACTGCGGGTTCATCAGTACTCCACGCTTTCCCGCTTGGTGAGCCGCAGCGTCAGCGCCGCGAACGTGAGGGTGAGGAAGAACAGCGCCACGCCCATCGCGGAGGCGTAGCCGTACTTCGAGTAGACGAACGCGTTGCGGTAGATCTCCATGGCCAGGACGGTGGTGGCGCCGTCCGGGCCACCACCGTCCACCGAGAGCACGGCCACGATGGCGAACGCGTCGAACGCCGCGATGCCCAGGTAGACCCACGCGACCTGGAGCGTGTCCCAGAGCAGCGGCAGGGTGACCCGGAAGAACAGCGTCACCTTCGTCGCCCCGTCCATCTCCGCGGCCTCGTAGATCTCGCCCGGGATGGAGGCCATCCCGGCCGAGAAGAGCACCACGTAGAAGCCGACGGCCTGCCAGACCAGCACCGCGATGATCGACCAGAGCGCCAGGTTCGGCTTGATGAGGAAGAGGATCGGCTCCAGGCCGAACTTCATCAGCACACCGTTGATCAGACCCGACTCGTTCGGCCGGTAGACCATCTGGAACAGCACCGCGATGATCGCCACCGCCAGGACCTGGGGGAAGAAGAACACCACCCGGTAGAACTTCGCCCCCCAGACCCCCTGGCGTTGACCGCCGCTGCTCTTGCCACCCACGTTGAGCAGGAAGGCGAAGAACAGCGCGATGGCGATCGTGATCAGCGGCAGGGCAAGCAGCAGTACGCCGTGGTGCTGGACCGCCTTCCAGAAGGCGCCGTCGTCGAGCAGCCTCCGGTAGTTGTCGAAGCCCACCCACTGCGGGGCGGAGAGCCCCCGCCAGTTGGTCATCGAGATCTGGAACGCCTGCGCGTACGGCCAGATCACGAATGTCACGTACAGCGTGACCGGGAGGAACAGGAACCCGACCACGAAGGGATACTTGCCGTGCCGCATGACCCTAGCTCCGATCGATCAGCGCTTGAACTTGGCGACCGAGCTGTCCTTCTTGATCGCGTCGGCGCGCTTCTGGATCCGCTCCACGAAGGCGTCCGCGTTGATCCGGCCGAACATCAGCTCGTTGGTGGCGCTGCGCGCCTCCGTGTCGAGCTCCTTGTACCAGCCGTCGAAGTACAGGTTGAACACGTCCTGGCCGGCCGCCTTGAGCGCGGCCTGCGAGCTGGCCACACCGGGCGGGAAGGCGAAGCCCTCCGAACCGGCGGTGACCACGGTCGGGGCCTTGACCACCTCGGTGAAGCCCTTCGCACCCTCCTTGGACAGCATCTGGCGCATGTACTCCAGACCGCCCTTGGGGTTCTTGCTCTTGGCCGAGACGAAGTAGCCCTCGCCCGCGGTGGCCCGCAGCGCGGTGGCCGGCAGCTTGTCCGACGCGGTGAGGCTCGGCACCGGCATGAGCTGGTAGTCGAAGCCGGCCGGGGTGTCCTGCTTCTGCTCGCCCTCCAGCCAGTCACCACTGGGGTACAGGGCCACCTTGTACTGGTTCTGCCGCAGCTGCACGTCGGTGTGCTTGAGCCCCTCGAAGCTCTTGTCGCTGAACTTCGCCCCGACCTCGGCCCACGCCGCGGCGGCCTGCTTGACCGCGTCCTGCTTCCAGGCGCCGTCCTCCAGGTTGTCGATGTTCTTCAGCACGTCCGTGCCACCGATCTTGGCGGCCTGGGTGAGGATCACGTTCCACTGGTAGTAGGCCGCGTTCGCGCCCGCGTACCCGTACGGCGTGATGCCCTTGGCCTTGATGGCGGTGAGCAGCTTGATGAAGTCGTCCCAGGTCTTCGCCGGGGCCCAGCCGTTGTCCTTGAACAGCTTGGCCGAGTACCAGATGCCGAAGACGGTGGAGACGTAGTACAGCACGTACGGCTTGCCGTTGAACGAGCCCGCCTCGACGGTGCCCGGCACCACGGTGTCGCGGACCTTCTTGGCCGGGTCGTCGACCGACGGGGCGTCCCACAGCTCGGTGAGGTCCTGGAGCTGACCGTCGGCGACCAGCGAGCCGAAGTCGATCAGCTTCTCGCCCGAGTTGTTGACGAACTCCGGCGGGTTGCCGGACGCGAACCGCGGCTGGAGCACCGTGGAGACGGCCTGCGTGGACTGGTGCTTGATCTCCGCCTTGGGGAACGCCTTCTTGTACAGCGGCTCGTGCACGTCGGTCGCGTACTTCTCGCCGTAACCGCCGTTGAAGATGATCACCTCGATGGGAGCGTCCTCCTTGACGCCCAGCGGGTTCTTCTCGCTCTTGGTGCCTTCGGCGGCCTTCTCATTGTCCTTGTCACCGCCGCTGCTCGTCGCGCAGGCGCTGAGCAGGCCGATGGCCGGGGTGGCGAGCATGCCCACGGCGGCGGCGCGACGCAGCACCGTGCGGCGGTCGAGCGCGGCCGGGTGCTCGGGGGTAATCGACATCGTCGTCTCTCCTTGTGGAATTCGGGTCAGGCCGTACGCCGGAGACGTCCGGCGTACCGCGACTCGAGGGCGATGTTGTGCTCGTCCCCACCGGGGACGTTGGCGGAGAGGTAGATAGGGGGTACCTCCCCGGCCTGGTGGAACCGTCGTACGACCTCAGCGGTCAGCAACTGCGCCAGCAGCGCCGTGGTGACCGAGGAGACCGCACAGACCGCGCCGCCGCCCTCGAGCGGCAGCAGTGCGTCACCGTACGGCGCGCCGTTGTCCAGCACGACGTCGGCAAGGTCGGCGAGCCGTTGACCGGACGGGTGCCGTGGCGCCACCCGCGCGGTGTGCTCGACCGAGGTGACCGCGATCAACGGGTGACCGCGCTCGGTGACCAGCGCCGCCAGCTCGACCACCGAGCCGTTGATGCCGGACTGGGACGCCACCACGAACACGTCGCGCGGCTGGGGCGCCGCGAGCGCGTAGATCTGGTGGGCGATGGAGGGATCACGTTCCAGCTTCGGGTCGGCGAGCACGTCGCGTGGGGCGTCGCCGTGCACCACCAGGTCCCGTACCGAGAGCCGGTTCGTGGGGACCAGCCCGCCGGCGCGCGCGACCAGCTCGGCGGCGAACGCCTCGGAGTGCCCGGCCCCGAACGCCTGGAGCACGCCGCCGGCGCGCAGGCTGTCGGTGATCAGGTCGGCGGCCCGGGTGATCCCGTCGGCCTCCGAGTCGAGCAGGCGGTCGAGCACCGGACGGACCGCGTCCGCGTACCCCTGTGCACTGATCATGAGAGGACCCCCTTGGCGGCCTTGTGCCCGTCGACGGCCTGCGCGGTACGCCGGAAGGCCGCGTGGGCGCGGTCGTGGGTGCGCTGTGCGACGGCGATGTAGAGCAGGTCGAGCACCACCAGTTGCGGGTGGCGGGCGGAGAGCGCGTCCGGCCGGAAGGTGGTCGCCTGGCTGGCCGTGAGCAGCACGATGTCGGCCAGCTCGGCCAACGGCGAGCGGGGGAAGCCGGTCAGGGCGAGGGTCGTGGCGCCCCGACTGCCCGCCTCGGCGAGCATCTCGATGGTCTCCCGGGTCTGACCGGTGTGCGAGATGCCGAGCGCGACGTCGCCGACGCCGAGCAGCGCGGCGCTGGCCAGCCCCTCGTGCACGTCGCTCCACGCCCAGGCGGCCACCCCGATCCGGTGCAGGCTGAACTGCATCTCCTCGCCCACCAGGGCGCTGCCGCTGGCCCCGAAGATGTTCACCCGGGTGGCGCCGGCGATCGCCACGGCGGCGCGTTCCACCTCGCCGAGGTCGAGCAGCGCGGCGGTGTCGTGCATGGCCCGGGTGTCGGCGGCCATGATCTGGTCGAGGACCCGACCGAGGGGGTCGTTCGGCTGGATCTCACGGCCGATGTCGACGGTCCAGCCGGCCGAGCGGGCCCGGCCGGTCTCGGCGGCGATGCCGAGGCGCAGGTCGGCGTACCCCTCGAAGCCCATGGCCCGGCAGAAACGGGTGATGGTGGCCGGTGAGGTGCCGCTGCGCTCGGCCAGTTCCACGATGGTCGAGCGCGCCGCGGCCTCGGGGTCGCTGAGCACGTGCTCGGCGACCCGGCGTAGCGCGCCGGTCAGCTCGCCGAGCCCGTTGCGCACCCGGGCGAGCACCCCGTCGGAGGCCGCGCTCCTTCGGTCGATCGCGTGGGCGTCGACCACCGCGGTCCCCGCGGCGGTGTCCACCTCGTGATCAACCATGGGACGCCTCACCTTTCCGAAAAGACTGTTAACTGTTAGTGGTAAAAGTTCTTACTGAACGGCCCTCCGTGTCAAGACTGTGGGCGAAGTTTTCAAACTGTTACCTGGCGCACAGCCCGCACGCGCACTCCGGAGTTGCCCATCGCGGCCGTGCCGACCAGCATGAACAGGCCCGTGACCACGCAGCGCAAGGAGGCCCGTGCCGATGTCCGACACCGTCGTGGTCGGTCTCGACGTCGGGGGTACGTCCACCCGGGCGACCGCCCTGACCCTCGCCGGCGAACGCCTCGGCACCGGCAACGCCGGCGGTGGCAACCCCACCAGCCACGGTGCCGAACGGGCCGCCGCCGAGGTGCTGACCGCGCTGCGCGCCGCGCTCGCCGACGTCGACCCGACCCGGGTGGCCGCCGGCACCATCGGGCTGGCCGGAGCGGCCCGACTGCTCGCCGACCCCGCCGGACGCGCCGCCTTCGACTCCGCCTGGCACGACGCCGGCCTGCGCTGCCCGTACGCCGTACACGGCGACGCCCTCGTCGCCTACGCCTCCGGCACCGCCGAGCCCGACGGGACGATCCTCATCGCCGGCACCGGAGCGATCACCGCGCAGGTCGTCGACCTGCGGCTCGACCGGGTCGCCGACGGGCACGGCTGGCTGCTCGGCGACGCCGGATCGGGCTTCTGGCTCGGCCGCGAAGCGGTCCGCCGACTCCTCGCCGACCTGGACGCCGGCCACGCCCCGGGCAGGCTGGGCGCGGCCGTGCTCACCGAACTTGTGGGCAGCGCCGACGTGGCCCCCGCCCCCGCGACACGGTGGACGCCACGGTCCAGGCGGTCACCCGGCGACCGCCGATCGACCTCGCCCGGCTGGCGCCGCTCGTCGTCACCGCGGCGATCGACGGCGAACCGGTCGCCACCGCCCTGATCGCCGAGGCCGCCGCCCACCTGGCCGAGAGCGTCACCCGCATCCGCCCGGCGGAGTCGACGACGCCGGTCGTGCTCGGCGGTGGACTGCTCATCGCGGACACCCCGCTCGCCCGCGCCGTCCGCGTCGAGATCGGTCGACGCTGGCCGACGGCGCCCCTGCGTACCGCCGGCGACGGCGCGGCCGCGGCCGCCTGGCTCGCTGCCCGCGACCTCCCCGAGGTCACCGACCCGGCAGCCCTACACACCCTCCTCTTCCCCACCCCCTGACCACCCCACCGCGCGCCGCCGGGCCACCGCACCCCTGCCAGAGACGCAAGATCGCGCCCGATCCAGGAAGTAGTGGCCTCCCGCCGCGAGGAGGGGACTCTTTCCAGGATCGAGCGCGATCATGGGCGTGCGGAGCCGGGCACGATGCGGGCGGGAGACTAGGACTCAAGGATGTCGAGGACCGTGCTGAGGCGACGCCAGACGTGCGAGCGCCAACCGCCGTCAAGTAGGGCGTAGGTGCGCTGCTGGAGTGGGTCGTCCGGGTCGAAGCCGGAGTGTTCGAGGAAGAGCCGGGTGCCCCGGCCCTCGGCGGCGAGGGTCCAGGTCACCACCGTGTCCAGCGATCCGCCCCGCCAGGACCAGCGCAGCAGTCGCTGGGGTTCCAGGTCGAGCACCTCGCAGTGCACGATGCCGTCGAATCCTGGGCGCGGGCCGGTGCGGAACGTGAACCGGTGGCCCACGACCGGCACGAAGTCGGTCTCCATGAGCCAGCGCGCGATGAGATCAGGATCGGTCAGAACCCGCCAGACCTTGGCCGGCGGGTGGGGCAGGAACTGGTCCACCCGGATGGTGCCGCGCTCACTCATCGTCCAGCTCGTCCAGCACGTCGCGCAGCGCACCGAGTCGACCCCGCCAGTACGCCTCATACGGACTGAGCCAGTCGGCGACCTCCCGCAGCGGCTCCGGACGCAGGGCGTACAGCCGTTGCCGGCCGACCGGCCGCTCGACCACCAGGCCGGCTTCCTTGAGCACCTTGAGGTGCTCGGACAGGCTCGGCCGGCGCATGTCGAACTGGTCGGCGAGCCGCTGCACCGGCTGCTGCCCACCCTCGCGCAGCAGCCGCAACAGCTCGCGACGTGTGGGGTTGGCCAGCGCCGCGAAGATGTCCGACTCAGACACGGGTCGCCTGGAGGACGATGCCGTTGCCGTCGGGGTCGTCGAAGGTGGCGTACCGGCCCCAGGGGGCGGACTGGATGCCCCCGTCGACGAAGTCGACCCCCCGCTCCCGCAGGCGGGCGACGTCCGCGTCCAGGTCGTCGGTCTCCAGCACCAGGCCCTTGAGCGACCCGGGCGGCATGGTCGGGAACCAGGTGACCAGGGTGAGGGCGGTGGCGGCACCCGGGGGTGCCACCTGCACCCAGCGTCCGCCGTCGGGGCCCATCGGGTTGTCCCAGACCAGGTCGAACCCGAGGACGTCGACGTAGAAGTCGCGGGCCCGATCCTGGTCGGCGACGGGTACCGAGAGTAGTTGCACATGGGTCACGGTCATGCGGCCACAATAGGTAGGAGATTTCCTACTGGTCAAGCCGCGGCCTGCTTGACCTGGCTGACGGGTCAGCCCGGCCCCAGCGGGTGATCAAGAGGTTCGCGCCATCGAGAGCGCGGTTGGTGACGCGAACCTCTTGATCACCGAGGCGGGGCGGGGGGCGGGGGGCCGGGGGCCGGGGGGGGTGATCGGTATCGGTCAGGTTTGGGTGGGGAAGCCGAGGTTGACGCCACCGTGGCGCGGGTCCAGCCACCGGCTGGTGACCACCTTGCTCCGGGTGAAGAAGCGCACCCCGTCCTCGCCGTGGGCGTGCAGGTCGCCGAAGAGGGACGACTTCCAGCCGCCGAACGAGTGGTACGCCATGGGCACCGGGATGGGCACGTTGATGCCGACCATGCCCACCTCCACCTCGTGCTGGTAGCGGCGGGCCGCCCCGCCGTCGTTGGTGAAGATCGCCGTGCCGTTGCCGTACGGGCTGGCGTTGACAAGTGCCACGGCCTCGTCGTACGAGCCCACCCGCACGACGCTGAGCACCGGCCCGAAGATCTCGTCGGTGTAGATCGACAGGTCCGGGGTCACCCGATCAAAAAGGGTCGGGCCGAGCCAGAAGCCGTCCGGGTCGCCGTCGGGCGTCACCTCCCGCCCGTCGACAACCGGCACCGCCCCGGCGGCCACGCCCGCGTCCACGTAGGACCGGACCCGCTCGGCGTGCGCGGCGGTGACCAGCGGTCCCATGTCGCAGCCCCGCCGGCCGTCACCGGTGCGCAGCCCGGCCATCCGGGCGGCGATCCGCTCCACGAGGGCGTCCGCGACCGGCTCCACCGCCACCAGCACGGAGATGGCCATGCACCGCTCCCCCGCCGAACCGAACCCGGCGTTGACCGCCGCGTCGGCCGCCAGGTCCAGGT
The DNA here is from genome assembly GCF_050942905.1 of Micromonospora sp. CA-246542. Lineage (NCBI taxonomy): Bacteria > Bacillati > Actinomycetota > Actinomycetes > Micromonosporales > Micromonosporaceae > Micromonospora > Micromonospora sp. CA-246542. The sequence goes on from NZ_CP192040.1 coordinate 4,874,405, forward strand.
CGGCGTCGGGGAGCACCACCATGTGGTTCTTCGCCCCACCGAGCGCCTGCACCCGCTTACCGGCGGCGGTGCCGCGTTGGTAGACGTGCCGGGCGATCGGGGTGGAGCCGACGAACGACACCGCGCGCACCTCGGGGTGGTCCAGCAGCGCGTCGACCGCCTCGGCGTCGCCGTTCACCACATTGAACACCCCGTCGGGCAGGCCGGCCTCGGCGAACCACTCGGCCAGCAGCAGCGCCGCGCTCGGGTCCTTCTCGCTCGGCTTGAGCACCACCGCGTTCCCGCAGGCCACCGCCACCGGCACGAACCACAGCGGCACCATCACCGGGAAGTTGAACGGCGAGATCACCGCCACCACGCCGAGCGGCTGCCGGATCGTGTACGAGTCGACCTCGGTGGAGACGTTCTCGCTGAACGCGCCGCGCAGCGCCGAGGGCATTCCGCACGCGTACTCGATGACCTCCAGGCCGCGCTGCACCTCGCCGGCGGCGTCGGCGAGCACCTTGCCGTGCTCGGCGGTGATCACCTCGGCGAGCCGGTCCCGGCGGGCGTGCACCAACTCCCGGAACGCGAACAGCACGGCCGACCGCCGGGCCAGCGAGGCGTCGCGCCAGGTCCGGGCCGCCTGGGCGGCGGCCCGCACCGCGACGTCCACGTCCGCGGTCGAGGCCAGCTCGACCTCGGCGGTACGACGACCAGTGGCCGGATCGAACACGTCACCCCGTCGCTCGGACGTGCCGCCGACCCGCTTGCCGTCGACGAAGTGGCCGATGCTCACGCCGCCCGGACCGGCGATGCTGGTGCCGCCCGGACCGTCGACGCTCGGGCCGCCCGGACCGCCGGCGCTCATGCCGCGCGGACCGCCGGCGCTCATGCCGTCACCTCCGCCGACGAGCGGATCGCGTCGACCAGGATCGCCAGACCCTCGCGGGCCTCGTCCTCGGTGAGCGTCAACGGTGGCCCCATCCGCAGCACGTTGCCGTAGAGCCCGCCCTTGCCGGTGAGCAGACCGCCGTCGCGGCACGCCTCGAAGACCCGGTTGGTCAACGCCGGATCCGGCTCGCCGCTGCCCGGCCGGACGAACTCGACACCGAGCATGAGCCCCTTTCCCCGTACCTCGGCGACGCAGTCGAGACCGCCCACGGCGGACCGCAGGCCGTCGGCGAGGATCGCGCCGACGCGGGCCGCGTTCGCCTGGAGGTCGTGCGCGACCAGGTAGTCGAGCACCGCGTTGCCGGCCGCCGTCGAGATCGGATTGCCGCCGAAGGTGGAGAAGCTGATCCCCGGCACCGCCTGGAGCACCTCGGCCCGACCGACCACCCCGGCCAGGGCGAACCCGTTGCCGATGCCCTTGGCGAAGGTGAGCAGGTCCGGGGTGACCCCGTGCGCCTGGTAGCCCCAGAAGTGCTCTCCGGTACGCCCCCAGCCGGTCTGCACCTCGTCGGCGATGAACAGGATGCCGTGCTCGTCGAGGACCTTCTTCCAGGCCGCGAAGAGCCCGTCCGGTGGGTGCACGAACCCGCCCACGCCCTGGATCGGCTCGGCGATCAACGCGGCCACGTCGCCGGACGTCTGGGTGGCCAGCACCTCGCGCAGGTCCTCCACGGCCGCGTCGAGGCGCTCGTCGGCGCTCAACCGGGCCAGCAGGCCGCGTACCCGGTCACCGGAGTGCAGCCAGGCCACCTGCAACGGATTGAGCGCGCTGGCCGACCAGGTGCGGTTGCCGGTGACGCCCATCGCCGCGTACGACCGGCCGTGGTAGCTGTTGCGCACGGCCAGCACCTGGTGCGAGCGGCGGTAATTGGTGGCGACCAGCAGCGCCGCCTCGTTCGCCTCGGTGCCCGAGTTGGTGAAGAACACCCGGGCGTCCGGGATGCCGGAGCGCTCGGCGATCTTCTCGGCCAGCTCGACCTGCTGGCGGATCAGGTAGAGCGTCGAGGTGTGCACGATGCCGGTGGCGAGCTGCCGCTCGACGGCCTCCCGGATCTCCGGGATGTCGTACCCGATCATGTTGGTCAGCACGCCGCCGAAGAAGTCCAGGTAGCTGCGGCCCTGCGCGTCGGTGACCCGGCGACCGGAGCCGGAGACCAGCTCGATCGGCTCGGCGTAGTACAGCGGCATCCAGGGTGGAAGAACGGCCCGGTGCCGGGCCAGCAGGTCGTCGGTCATCGTGGCACCCTTCAGCGGCGTTCGTGGATACCGCACGCTCCCACCGGCGGCCGGTGTGGACAACTGTCAGGGTGTAGCGCAGAGCGGGTACGACCTGACACTCAGGCGGCGCGCGGACGCCACGGCAGGTGCAGGACGGCGGCGACCACCGCGAAGGCAACCCAGCCGGCCCCCAGCGCGCGGGCCGTCGAGACGTCCTGGACGTAGTGGTACGCGGTGAGGAAGGCGACCAGCGCGAGACTGTTGCGGGCGAAGTGCCCGGTGAACTCGGACAACTGGTGTCGCGCCTCGACCGCCACCAGCACCCCCGAGTACGGGAACGTCACCACCATCTGACGCAACACGGCCCCGAGCAGCGCGGTGAGGACCGCCCCCACGAAGATCACCGCCAGCTTGAGCGGCACCGGCAGCCCTGTTGGGGCTGGCCCGTCAGCGGTGACGGTGACCGGTCGGGCGCGACGGCGGCGCAGCAGCATGGCCGCCGCCCAGAACGCGAGCGTGCCGGCGAGGGCCGCCTCGAACGGGACGTCGACCGCCACCAGGCCGGCGCTCAGCGCCACGTAGACACCGATCCCCGCGCCGTCGGCGAGCAGGATGGGCCAGCGCAGCCGCCGGTGGGTGACCGCCACGGTGACGAAGAAGAGGTTGAGCCCGAGCACGCCGAGCACCTGCGCGCCGCCGACGTCGTACCCGGTCGTCACCAGGGCCAGCGTCATCGGCAACGGAAGGCTGTAGACCAGCGCCCGGAGCCGTACCGAGCGGATCACGCTCACCGCCCCGACCACGGCCGTCACCAGCAGGACGGCGCTCCACGTCATGGCGTCGGCGTCGGGTCCTCGAACGTCGCCGCGCTCGCGCAGGCGTCGAACACCCGGGTCAGTCGCTCGACGTCGGCGCGGTTGACGGAGAACTGGTTCTCGCCGATCTCGCCGTGGGCGGTCATCCGGGCCTCCCAGCAGCTCGACGAGTCCCAGAGCGTCAAGTTGACGAGCAGGTGCGGGCCCACCGCGCCGAAGGGCAGCAGCCCCACCCGGGCCCCGGCCGCACGTTGCCGACCGACCAGGTCGGACAGTTCGTCGGTCAACGTGGCGTAGACGAAGACCCGGGTGATCCGTACGCCCCGCCGCAGAGCCTCGACGTTCCCCTCCCAGTAGCGGCGGCCGATCTCGCTACGCCACCAGCTCAGCTCCCCGCTCGCCCGGGGCATCACGTTGGTCAACGCGTCCAGCCGGTGTACGCAGGCGCGGGTCGCGCCGAGCAGGTCCTCGGCCTCGTCGCCCCGCCGGATGACGCGCCCCTGCGCGAACTGCTCGGCCTCCAGCCGGAACTGCTCGTAGCGTCGCCGCGCCTCCACCGCGACCCGCGTACCGGCGTGCTGCTCCGTCGCCTCCCGCATCGCGACGACCACCTCGGTGGCGGTGTGCGCGAGCCACGGTGGACCCTCCAGCAGCGTCCGCAGGTGGAACCGGCGTTCCGCGCGGGCCAGCGAGTCCACCAGCAGCGAGATGGTGATGCCCATCAGGCCGGCCAGCAGCGACTCCACGCCCGAGGCCGCGCCAGTGAGGTCGAGCAGGACGCTGAGGGTGATCGACAACGTGATGCCGATCAGCGCCACCGGGTCGGTGTGCGCCACCAGCCGGAGGAAGCCGCTCGCGGAGGGGCCGCCCCCGCGCCGTGGGCGCGCACCGTCACGGGTCATCGAAGTCCCCCCATCAGCCGCTGCGGCCAGCGTAAACATCAGCCACAACAGCCCGGCCGGTAGCATCCGGCAGGTGCAGGAGACGCAGACAGGTACGGTCGCCGAGCGGATCGAGGCCTGGGTCTGCTCCAGCTCGCTGCGCGGCCTGGTCGGGCACTTCGGCGGCGACTGGCCAGCCGGCGACCTCGCCGAGGCGCTGCGGTACCTGGACGACTTCTCCGCCCGCCACTGGGACTTCCGGGGCGGGCGGGAACGACCCGACGCGCGCGAACCGGACCTCGATCCGGCCACCGCGATGCTGGTCCTCGATGCGGCCGCCGCGCTCGGGCTCGTCCACCCGCTACCGCCGGCCCGGTCGGCGTACGCCCATCTGGTCGTGCTGGGCGGGCTGGCGCACGCGTGCGTGCGGCGCGTCGGGTACGCGGCGCACCTGCTGCGCGCCGGCCTGACGGTACGGCGTGAGGTTGCCGTGCTGGGCAGCTTCCGACCGCTGTCCGAGTGGGAACGGGCCACCCTCGCCGACGCCGGTCTTCCGGCCGACGAGACCGAGGTGGACGTGCTGGACACCGCCGTCCGGCGGGTCTTCGAGGTGGCCGCGCCGGCGGAGCAGGCCGGCGTGGACGCCGGACACCCGCACCACTCCTGGTCGTCGCGGACCTACCGGCCGGTGGGCCTGCCGCCGGTACGGGTGCTGGCCGCGCCGTCCAGCGAACCGGACCGGCGGCGGGCACACACCGCCGACACCCAGCGGTTCTGGGCCGGGCACGTCCGGCTCGCGCCGGGCGACGAGGTGTTGACGGTCACCGCGCCCATCTACGTGCCGTTCCAGCACTGCGACGCGCTGCGCACCCTGGCCCTGCCCTTTGGCTGCGACATCGACACGGTCGGGGTGGACCCTGCGGTGGCCGACGTGGCGGCGCTGCCCGAGCAGACCCTCACACCGGGCCGCTACCTCCAGGAGATCCGCTCGGCAATCCGCTCGATGCGCGCCCTGCACGAGAGCCTGCGCTGAACCAGCCTCAGCCGGCGGTGTCGCGGACGGCCTGGGCGAACACCTCGGAGCGGTGCTCGAAGTTGCGGAACCGGCCGTAGCTCGGGGCGGCCGGCGACAGCAGCACCACCCCGCCGGCCGGGGTGACCTCCCGGGACAGCCGTACCGCCTCGACCAGGTCGTCGACCAACTCGGTCCGCACCTTCGGCAGGTTGGCAAGCACCTCGACGATCCGCGTGCCGCTGTCCGGGATGCCGATGACGGTCAGCTCGCGCTCGGCCAGGTGCTCGGCCAACGGGGTGTAGTCCAGCCCCCGGTCATTGCCGCCGACGATCACCGTCAAGGGCCGCCCGTCGTACGCGTCGATGGCGTGCATGGCCGCGTACGGGCTGGTGGCCAACGTGTCGTCGACGAAGGTCAACCCGGACGGGTCGGTGATCTCGGTGAGCCGGTGGGCCAGCCCCTGGAACTCGGCGACGGCGACGGCGAGGTGGTCCTTGGCGGCGACCACGTCGACACCGAGCGCGTCGAGCACGGCGAGCGCGACGCAGAGGTTGCCCTCGTTGTGCCGGCCCACCAGCGGCAGCACGGCACGCGGGAAGAGTGGGTGGTCACCGAGGTGGAACCAGGGCGTACCGTCCGCGCCGGTGGCGACGTGGGTGGTGTCGGGCCGGCCGGCCCGGGTCGCGGGCAGGTCACCAAGCTCGGCGGCGAGCCGCGGGTCTCCGCCGTTGACCACGATCGTCTGCGGGTCGTGGGCGAGCAGGTTGAGCTTGTCGCGGTAGTACTCCCGCTCGCCGCCGTGCGCGTCCAGGTGCTCGGGGAACAGCGCGGTGACCACGGCGACCCGGGGCGAGTCGGTGAGGTCGCTGCACTGGTAGCTCGACAGCTCCAACACGTACAGCTCGGCGTCCGGCAGGTCGAGCGTGGGCACCCCGATGTTGCCGCCGAAGACGTTGGGTCGGCCCATCGCGCTGAGCAGGTGGCTGATCAGGCTGGAGGTGGTGCTCTTGCCCTTGCTGCCGGTGACCCCGACGGTGCGGGCGGCGTGGTCGGCCATCCAGAGGGCGGTGCCCTGGGTCACCGGGACGCCACGTCGCCGCAGCTCGACCAGCCACGGATGGGTCTGCGGCACCCCGGGCGAGCGGACCACCACGTCGGCGCCGGTCAGCCGGGCGAACCCTGCCTCGCCGGTGACCAGGGGGGCCGCCTCGGCCAGCGGACCGTCCCACGGCAGCGACAGGAAGTTGGCGCTGTCGTCGACGGCGACCAGCTCGGCGGGGCCGTGCGCCGCGATGGCGGTCACAGCGGCCCGGCCCTCCCGACCGGTGCCCCAGACGGCGACGGTACGTCCGCGCAGGTCAGACAGGCGCACGGGGCTCTCCTCGGGGGTCACGGCGGCGGCTGGCGGGGCCCGGTCCGGACACGGCCGGACGAACCAGGGCCTAGTATGGCGTGTGCCCAACGAGCAGCTCCGGCGGATGGACGCCTTCACCTTCCCGTCCTACTCGATCGACTTCGCCACCGGCGAGGTGTTGTTCGACTACGCGTTGACCGGCCCGGCCGGTGAGCAGCGGTTCACCGAGGTGATCACTCTCCCGCTGCCGGCGGAGCCGCCATCGGACGAGACGGTGGCGACCCTCAACCGGGTGCTGGAGGTGCTGCACCTCGTCGCCGGGGTCAGCTACTACAAGGCCGCCGCGCCGCCCCGACTGGTGCTGCCGGCGCCGCTGGGCGCGGCCACCGTCGACTACGTCACGGCCGTCTACACCAAGGGCCTCGCCGAGTACGCGTACCGCAACGAGCTGCCGTACGTGCTGGAACTGCGTCCGGAGGTGCCGGCCGGGTCGGTGACGCCGGCCCGGGTGTACGACAACTCGGACCGTCGCCCGCTCTCGGCGGTCGGCGGCGGCAAGGACTCGATCGTGAGCTTGGAGGCGCTGCGCCGCGCCGAGTTGGACCCGGTGCCGTTCTCGGTGAACCCGAATCACGTGATCGTCGCGGTGAACGAGGCGTCCGGGCTGACGCCGCTCGCGGCCCGCCGGCGGATCGACCCGGTGCTGTTCGACCTGAACGCCGCCGGCGCGCTGAACGGCCACATCCCGGTCACCGCCATCAACTCCCTGATCGCGGTGGCGACGGCCGTGCTGCACGGGCTGGGCCCGGTGGTGATGTCCAACGAGCGCTCCGCGTCCGACCCGAACCTGATCTGGAACGGTCACGAGATCAACCACCAGTGGTCCAAGGGCGTGGAGGCCGAAGGGCTGCTGCGGGGCGCGCTGGCCGAGCACGCCGGGCTCACCGAGCCGTACTTCTCCCTGCTGCGGTCGCTGTCCGAGCTGCACATCGCCCGACTGTTCGCCGAGTTCACCCGGTACGACGACGTGGTGACCAGCTGCAACCAGGCGTTCAAGCTGCGCGACGCGTCCGAGCGCTGGTGCCGGAACTGCCCGAAGTGCCGGTTCGTCTTCCTGGCCATGGCGCCGTTCATGCCCCGGGAGCGGGTCACGCACATCTTCGGCGGCGACATGCTCGCCGACCCGGAGCAGATCCCCGGCTACCGGGAGCTGCTGGGCGTGGACGGGCACAAGCCGTTCGAGTGCGTGGGCGAGGTCGAGGAGTCGGTCGTGGCCCTCGGCCTGCTCGCCGAGCAGGACCAGTGGCGCGACGCCCCGGTGATCAAGGCCCTGGTGGACGCCGTACCGGCCACCGCCTGGTCCGCGGTGGCAACGACTGACGTCTTCACCCCCGGCGGCCCCAACCACATCCCCCCCACCTACGCCAAAGCCCTGACCTCCCTCGCCTGACCGCCACGGATAGTCTGCGCCACCGGAGGCGATCTCCCGGACGGGTGACGCGGCAGCCGACGTGGCTACGGTCGCGGCGATCTGCGGTTGCCGGGTGCCCGCTGGGAGTAGTCCGCGGGTGGCGGGTTGCCGCTGTTGTCGTAGTAGGGGCCAGTAGGGGCCGGGCCGGCAACGCTGGTAGTGATGTGGGCGGCGTTCGGGTCGAATTGCTGGTACGACTCCCCCCCGGTGCCCGCGTACTGCCCCCCATAACCAGACAAATACGCGCCATCGCCCGAATACACAGCGCTCCGGTAATCCTCCGTCACGGCATAACCACCGTAGGAATACGCCCCGACGGCCGATTGCTGAGCAGGACCCGCAGGCACCACGTAGCCGCCAGCAGAACCCGCGCCACCGGCGCCGGTGGTCAGGTGGGCGGCGCTCCCGTCGATCGGCCTGAACGACTCCCACTCCGTGCCCGCGTACTGCCGCTCATAACCAGACGGGGTACCGACCCGGTCAGGAACCTGCCCCCCATACCCACCCGAATACCCCACCGCACTGGAGGCCTGCTCCCCACGATCCCCCGACACCACACCCGCACCCTCAGAAAACCGCGCCGACGCCCTCGACCTCTTCTCACCTTTCTTTGCCCCCCGTTTGGGCGTGATCGCTCTCGCCACGGCGCCGATCGCTCCGCAGTACTCCAAAAAATCCCTCAGATCATCGGGCATGCTCTTCGGAACAGTCTTGCCCTCCCGCCGCCAATCAGCAAGATTCTGTCCGAGGTGTACCATAATCCCGTTGCTGGCCCGCTTCTGGTAAAGTTTCGGCGGGACTGTCAGCAGATTTTTTTCGCCATTCCCGTAGTAGTCTCGTGCTATTTCTCCGAACGCCACCCATCTAGCGTCAGTACTATACTTAACCTTGCTGGGGGCCACCGATTTCGCCCAGTCCCCGATCGCTCCGCAATACTCCAAGAACTCCCTCAGGCTCTCGGGCATGCCCTCTGGTAAATGCCTGCCCTCTCGCCGCCAATTATAAAGGTCCAGTCCGAGATCTACCATAACTCCGTTAGTGGCCCGCTTACTGTACGTCGTCGGGGGAACTGTCAGCAGATTTTTTTCGCCGTTCCCGTAGTATTTTCGTGCTATCTCCTCGAACGCCACCCACTCTTCTTCAGTCTTCTTCCTCGGCGGCATGAGACGTCCTCTCTGTTCTTTCAGCGGCTGGGGCTCGGTGACTCCAAAGTGTGGCCGGCGTACGTGACGTCGCCGCCCACAACCACCATGGGCTGGGTTACCGTCGCGGCGGTGTGGGGTTGCCGGGTGCCCACCGGGAGTAGTCCGCGGGTGGCGGGTTGCCGCTGTTGTCGTAGTAGGGGCCAGTAGGGGCCGGGCCGGCAACGCTGGTAGTGATGTGGGCGGCGTTCGGGTCGAATTGCTGGTACGACTCCCCCCCGGTGCCCGCGTACTGCCCCCCATAACCAGACAAATACGCGCCATCGCCCGAATACACAGCGCTCCGGTAATCCTCCGTCACGGCATAACCACCGTAGGAATACGCCCCGACGGCCGATTGCTGAGCAGGACCCGCAGGCACCACGTAGCCGCCAGCAGAACCCGCGCCACCGGCGCCGGTGGTCAGGTGGGCGGCGCTCCCGTCGATCGGCCTGAACGACTCCCACTCCGTGCCCGCGTACTGCCGCTCATAACCAGACGGGGTACCGACCCGGTCAGGAACCTGCCCCCCATACCCACCCGAATACCCACCGTCCTGGTAACCCCGTGCCGTCGCTGCGGCGTCACCGCCGTAGGAATACTCCCCACCGGCCGGCTGCTGCACAGACCTCATCACCCCCTGCGGAAACGACTCCGGCCCAGCACCCCCATGCTGCCTCCCATAAACAGACGAATATTCCACCCCATCATGAGCCCGCTCCCCATGATCCCCCGACACCACACCCGCACCCTCAGAAAAGGGGGCCGCCACCTCCCGCCTATCATCATTTTTCTTTCGCCCAACTCCGGGCGCGATCACTCTCGCCAGGGCGCCGATCGCTCCGCAATACTCCAAAAATTCCTTCAGGCGCGGGGGCATGCTCTTCGGAACATCCGCGCCATCCTGCCGCCAACTGCAAAGGTCTTGTCCGAGGTTTACCTTAATTCCGTTGGAGGCCCACCTACTGTACGTTACCGGTGGGAGTGTCAGCAGATTTTTCTGGCCATCTCCGTAGTAGGCCCGTGCTACCTCCTCGAACGCCTCCCACCTGGCGTCACTACTAAACTTAAGACCAGTGGGCGCGACCGCCTTCGCCACGTCGCCGATTGCTCCGCAACCCTCCAAGAATTCCTTCAGGCGCGGGGGCATGTCACTGGGAGGCCGCCTGCCCTTCCGCCGCCAATCATAAAGGTCTCGTCCGAGGTTTACCCAAATTCCGTTGGTGGCCTGCCTCTGGTAATTTTGCGGGGGAACTGTCAGCAGATTTTTTTGGCCGTTCCCGTAGTATTTCCGTGCTATCTCCTCGAACGCCACCCACTCTTCTTCAGTCTTCTTCCTCGGCGGCATGAGACATCCTCTCTGTTCTTTCAGCGGTTGGGACTCGTTGTGACGTGGGTGCGTGCGCTGACCCAGATGACGTGGAGTGATCCAACTTCCGGCGTGGCACTCGCCTCCCCAAGATCATCTGGAGCGTCCCCCCGCCCCTACACCCTGATGGCGCTTCGGTCGCCCTACGGGCCGACGTGGCCTTGGGTTCAAGCCGTGCCCCAACAAAAAGTCCATCGGACGGCGGATCCGTCCGGCTGATCAAGAAGGGTTCGTCAGGGGGTGCGGACTGCTTCCAGGGCCAGGAGGGCCACGTGGAGGGAGAGGGTGGCTTCGACCGAGTCGAGGTCCACGTTCAGGATGCGGGCTATGCGGGCCAGGCGTTCGTAGAAGGCCGGTCGGGACAGGTGCGCGGCGGCCGCGCCGGCGGACTTGTTGCGGCCCTGCTCCAGGTACGCGCGCAGGGTGTCGAGGAGCCGCTCCCGGGGGTGCTGGGCGTCGTACTCCAGCAGCGGGCCGAGTTCCCGCTCGACGAAGGTCTGGAGTCGGGGCTCGTCGCGCAGCAGGTGCAGCAGGCCGGCCAGACCCACGTGCGGCAGCCGGAATACGGGCAGGTCACGCCGGTCCCGCCGGGCGGCCTCGGCGATCTGCCGCGCCTCGACGAGCGACCGCCGGGCCTCGCGCAGACTGTTCACCCCGGATCCGGCGGCCACGATCACCCCGCCCGAAGCGTTCGACGCGGTCCGGCCGGTGGCGGTGTCGAGGCGTACCCGACGAAGGGCCTCGGCGAACGCGGACAGCGCGCGGTCCTCGGCGGCCGGGTCGGTCAGGGCCAGCAGCGCGCCCACCGAGTTGTCGTCGACGGCGCTGGTCAGTGCCGTCAGTTTGGCCTCCCGCAGCGCCTGGCCGACGGCCTCGGAGAGGTCGCGGAGCCGGGCCTGGCCGGCTTCGGGGCCGCCGTCCGCGGCGGGGTCGTCGGCGCGGTGGCGGACCAGCACGCCGACGAGGTGCCGACGGTCGAGCGTCACGCCGAGCGCCTTGGCGCGCAGCGCCACCTCGTCGACCGGTCGGGAGTGGTCGAGCAGGGCGGTGAGCAGGGTGCGGTGGAGCTGCCGTTCCAGCCCTTCGGCGTCGCGGCGGATCAGCCGGCCCAGCGCGAGGGTGGACGCGGCCCGCTCGACGAGGATGTTCAGCCGATTGGGGGGAGCGTCGGTGGGCGCGTCGCCGCTGGCCGGCCAGCGCAGCAGCAGCCGTCCCCAGTCCTGGCCCCGCGCGCCGACGGTGGTCACGAGCCAGCCGCTGTCCGGGTCGTACGCGGTCCGCCCGACCGGACGGATGCGCCGGGAGTGCTGCTCCCAGCCGTCCAGCAGCAGCTCCGCGCTCTCCCCCGCCGGGTCGTATCCGAGGACCTGCCGGGACAGGTTCTCCAGCACGACCGGGCAGCCGGACAGCTCGGCGGCCTGTCGGATCACCTCGGCGGCGTCGGCGCCCTCGACGGAGAGGTCGGTGAACCGCTGGTGGATCTCCTCGGCGGCCCGCAGCTCGGTGAGCTGCGCGTCGACGATCAGCGCGTGCACCGCCTCGGTGATCCGCACGAACGGGGTGGCCCGGCGCAGCTCGACCAGGGGTAGGCCGCGTCGTTCGGCGGCGGCGGTCATCACCCGGGGTACGCCGGTGACGTAGCGACGGCCCAGTTCGACGACGAGTCCGGAGACACCCACGTCGGCGAGGTCGCCGATGAACGCGCGCAGTCCCGCGTCGTCGGCCGGCAGGCCGATGCCGGTGGTCAGCACCAGTTCGCCGCCGCCGAGGAGGGTGGCGATGTCGGGGACCTCGGCGACGTGCACCCAGCGGACCGGCCGGTCCAGCCCGGCGTCCCCGGCGACCACGCGCGGAGCGCCGTGGCGGACCGGGTCCAGGGCCAGGACCTCACGGACGGTAGGGAACACGGCCGACACGCTACCGTCCGTGACCCCGGGCTTCGACCGGCCGGGTACCGGATCAGTCCGTGCCGAACTCCATGGCCGCCCGGTCGAGCGCCTCGTCCGCGGCGGTGGCGACGCCTCGGGAGGCGATGGCTTCCGCGCCGCCCTCCGGCATCGCGCCGATCAGTCCGGTGGAGGCTGCCTGCGCGGCCCCGATCATCCGCTCGCTTCCCGCGCCACCGACCATGCCGAGGGAGGCGTACTGCTCCAGCTTCGCGCGGGAGTCGGCGATGTCGAGGTTGCGCATGGTGAGCTGGCCGATGCGGTCCGACGGGCCGAAGGCCGAGTCCTCGGTGCGCTCCATCGACAGCTTGTCCGGGTGGTAGCTGAACGCGGGGCCGGTGGTGTCGAGAATCGAGTAGTCCTCGCCCCGGCGCAGCCGCAACGTCACCTCACCGGTGACCGCCGTGCCGACCCAGCGCTGCAACGACTCGCGCAGCATCAGCGCCTGCGGGTCCAGCCAGCGACCCTCGTACATCAGGCGGCCGAGGCGACGACCCTCGCTGTGGTAGTTGGCCAGGGTGTCCTCGTTGTGGATGGCGTTGACCAGCCGCTCGTACGCGATATGCAGCAGCGCCATCCCGGGCGCCTCGTAGATGCCCCGGCTCTTGGCCTCGATGATCCGGTTCTCGATCTGGTCGGACATGCCCAGGCCGTGCCGGCCGCCGATGGCGTTGGCCTCCAGCACCAGGTCGACGGCGCTGCCGAACTCCTTGCCGTTGATCGTCACCGGACGGCCCTGGTCGAAGCCGATCGTGACGTCCTCGGTCGGGATCTCCACCGACGGGTCCCAGAACTTCACGCCCATGATCGGGCTGACCGTCTCGATGCCGGTGTCGAGGTGCTCCAGGGTCTTCGCCTCGTGCGTGGCGCCCCAGATGTTGGCGTCGGTGGAGTACGCCTTCTCGGTGCTGTCCCGGTAGGGCAGGCCGCGCTCGAGCAGCCATTCGGACATCTCCTTGCGCCCACCCAGCTCGGTGACGAAGTCGGTGTCCAGCCACGGCTTGTAGATGCGCAGCATCGGGTTGGCCAGCAGGCCGTAGCGGTAGAACCGCTCGATGTCGTTGCCCTTGAAGGTCGAGCCGTCGCCCCAGATCTGGACGTCGTCGGCGATCATCGCGCGGACCAGCAGGGTGCCGGTCACCGCCCGACCCAGCGGGGTGGTGTTGAAGTACGAGCGTCCGCCCGAGCGGATGTGGAAGGCGCCGCAGGTCAGCGCGGCGAGGCCCTCCTCGACCAGGGCGGCGCGGCAGTCGACGAGTCGGGCGACCTCGGCGCCGTAGCTGAGCGCACGGCCGGGGACCGAGCCGATGTCGGGCTCGTCGTACTGGCCGATGTCGGCGGTGTACGCGCAGGGGACGGCGCCCTTGTCGCGCATCCACGCGACCGCGACCGAGGTGTCGAGGCCGCCGGAGAAGGCGATGCCGACACGTTCGCCGATGGGCAGGGAGGTGAGAACCTTGGACACGGGGAAGATTATTCAACAAGACGCATGGTCATGCAAGCGGATCGCCGCGTCCCAGTTCCCAGAACGCCACGGCCGCCGCCGCGGCGACGTTCAACGAGTCCACTCCGCGCCGCATCGGCAGGACCACCCGCACGTCGCTGGCCGCCTGCGCCGCCGCCGTCAGGCCGGGCCCCTCGGCGCCCAGCAGCAACGCCGCCCGCTCGCGCTGCCTCGGCGTCAACCGCTGCATGGGTACGGCGTCCGGCGCGGGCGTCATGGCGAGGACGGTGAACCCCGCCGCGCGTACCTCGTCGAGGCCGGCCGGCCAGCGGTCGAGCTTGGCGTACGGCAGCGCGAAGACCTCCCCCATGCTGACCCGCACGCTGCGCCGGTAGAGCGGGTCGGCGCAGGACGGCGACAGCAGCACGGCGTCGACGCCCAACGCGGCGGCTCCCCGGAAGATCGCGCCCAGGTTCGTGTGGTTGTTGACGTCCTCGAGGATCACCACCCGGCGCGCGCCGGCGAGCACCTCGGCCGCCGTCGGCAACGGACGGCGGTGGAAGGACGCCAGCACTCCCCGGTGTACGTGGAAGCCGGTGGCCTTCTCCAGCACGTCCTGGGTGGCGGCGTAGACGGGCGCGTCGCCGGTGTCCAGGTCGGCCAGCTGGTCGACGCGCTTGGCGTCGATCAGGTACGACCGGGCCGGATAGCCGGCACGTAGCGCCCGGCGCAGCACCAGCTCGCCCTCGGCGATGAACAGGCCGTGCGGAGGCTCCCAGCGGGTGCGCAGCTCGACGTCGGTGAGCGCGCGGTAGTCGGCGATCCGGTCGTCGTCGGGGTCGGTGATCTGGTGGACGGGCACCCGACGATTCTGCCGGACGCCCGGCTGCCACCCCGACGTCCGCCCGGCGGGGGGTGTTTTGCCCGGTCGAGAAGGGGAACGACCGGTGGGATACCGGACGCCACGGGAAGGACCAGCCAGGTGAGCGCAGAGCACACGGCACCGGCCGAAGGGGGCACCCTGCCCCGCCGTCCGACCGTCGCGGACCACATCGTCTCCCGTTTGTTCAGTTGGGGCGTACGCCGGTACTTCGGCTATCCGGGAGACGGCATCAACGGCATCACCTCCGCCCTGCAACGCACCAACGAACGCGCCCAGTTCGTCCAGGTGCGGCACGAGGAGACCGCCGGGTTCGCCGCGTCCGCCCACGTCAAGTACGGCGGCGGGCCGCTGGGCTGCGCGCTGGTGACCAGCGGCCCCGGTGCCATCCACCTGCTCAACGGCCTGTACGACGCCAAGCTCGACCACCAACCCGTGGTCGCCCTGCTCGGGCACACGGCGGTCACCGCCGAGGGCGGCGGCTACTACCAGGAGGTCGACCTGCTGGCCCTGTACAAGGACGTGGCGGCGGCCTTCCTGGCCCAGCTCGACCACCCCGCGCAGGTACGCCACCTCGTCGACCGGGCGTGCCGCACGGCGCTGTCCCGTCGGACGGTGACCGCGCTGGTGCTCCCCTCGGACATCCAGGACGAGCCGGCCGTCGTGGATCCCCCGCACGCGCACGGTTACTACCACACCAGCAACGTGCCGAGCAGTACGCCGACCGTCCCGCCGACGGCCGACCTGCGCCGCGCCGCCGAGGTGCTGCGCGGTGGCGAGCGGGTGGCCATGCTGGTCGGTCAGGGCGCGCTCGGGGCCGAGGCCGAGGTACGCGAGATCGCCCACCGGCTCGGTGCCGGGGTGGCCACCGCGCTGCTCGGCTTCGCCACCGTCGACCACCGCGAGCCGTGGGTGACCGGCGCGATCGGGCTGCTCGGGACCCGGCCGAGTTGGCAGCTCATGACCGGCTGCGACCGGCTGCTGATCGTGGGCAGCAACATGCCGTACTCGGAGTTCTACCCGCCGCCCGGCCAGGCCCGCGCGGTGCAGATCGACCTGGACGGCACGCAGCTCGGCCTGCGGTACCCGACCGAGGTGAACCTGACCGGCGACGCCCGCCCCACCCTGCGGGCGCTGCTGGACGAGCTGGGCCCCGGCCCCGGGCCGACCGCCTGGCGGGCGGAGATCGCCGAGGCCACCTCGGCGTGGCGACGCGCCCAGCGCGACCTGGCCGGGCAGAGCGCCGACCCGGTCAACCCGCAACTGCTGTTCAGCACTCTCAGCGATCGGCTCCCCGACGACGCGATGCTCGCCGTGGACTGCGGCACGGCGACCGCCTGGTACGCCCGGCACGTGCAGGTCCGGCCCGGGATGCTGGCCAGCCTCTCCGGCACGCTGCTGTCCATGGGCGGCGCGATGCCGTACGCGCTGAGCGCCAAGTTCGCCCACCCGGACCGGCCGCTGATCGCGATGATCGGCGACGGGGCCATGCAGATGAACGGCGTCAACGAGCTGATCACGGTGGCGAAGTACTGGCGCGGCTGGGCCGACCCACGGTTCGTGGTGCTGGTGCTCAACAACCGGGACCTGGCGTTCGTCAGCTGGGAGCAGCGCTCCAGCGAGGGCACGCCGATGTTCCCGGACAGCCAACAGCTCCCGGACATCGGCTACCACCAGTGGGCCGAGGTACTCGGGTTGCGCGGTGAGCTGGTCGACTCGCCGGATCAAATCCCGGGCGTCTGGGATCGGGCGCTCGCCGCGGACCGTCCGGTGGTCATCAACGCGCTGGTCGACCCGGCCGAGTTGATGCTGCCGCCACACTTCACCGCCGAGCAGGCCCGCAAGACCGCGGCCGCGGTCCTGCGCGGCGACACCGACTGGGCCGGCATCATTCGCCGCGGCCTACCCGCGACGATCGCCAGCTACCGCCCCCGCCGCCGGGAACGCTGAACCTGACCTGCCGCAGCTGCCCGCGCCGACGCCCCACATCGAAGGATTGCCCAGGATCGATCATGGGTACCTGCGTGTCTGCTCACCCACGGGGGGTGGCACGAGGGAGCTGACGATGAGAGCACCGACAATCAGGAAACACCTCGCCGCCGTAGTGGCGGTGGCCTTGCTCGCCGGCTGTGGCGGCGGGGGTGGGGACCAGCCGAAGTCCACGGCACCCGCCGACAACGGCGTCGCCGCGCTCGCGCCGAACGAGGCGCTGCAGCGCGCCACGGCGGCGGTGCAGAACGCCAAGTCCTACCACCTGGTGGGCGACGTCAACAACGACGGCCAGAAGATGACCCTCGATTTCAAGGTGACCGGCAGTGACCTGGGTGGTCGGGTCTCCACCGACGAGGGCACAGTGGAACTGCTGTCCGTGGCCGGTCAGCAGTACATCCGGCCGGACGAGAAGTTCTGGACGAAGAACGTCGGCCCCCAGGCATCGGACCAGATGGTCAAGTTGATGGGCGACAAGTGGGCCAAGGTGTCGAAGAAGGACGACTTCTCCCAGCTGTTCGACATCGCCAACATCGACGAACTGCTCAAGCCGGACGGCACCCTGACCAAGGGTGAGGCCAAGGAGTTCGACGGCGTCAAGACCATCGGCCTCGTCGACGGCGACAAGAGCGGCACCCTCTACATCGCCACCACCGGCGAGCCGTACCCGATCCGGATGGAAGGCGACCAGGACACGGCCGGTCAGATCACGTTCAGCGAGTTCGGCGCGACCTTCGACGACGTGAAGGCGCCACCGGAGGGCCAGGTGGTCGACTTCGACGAGTTGAAGAGCAAGAAGTAGTCGACGCTCCACACTGTTCGGCCGGCGCCTCCCCTCCCTGCGGTGGGGAGGCGCCATCGCGTCGTGGGGGCCGTTGCCTCCCCGGGACGATCGCTAGCCGCCGTCCCCGTCGCGGCTAGCGCTGACCGGGCCGGACAGGGCTTCCCGCGCGGCCTGGAGGATCTCCTCCGACAGGGGTGTCTGACCCGTCGCGCGGGCCAGCGTGAGCGCACCGACCATCGTCGCGAGATCGACGAGCGCCATCCGGCGGGCCTCGGGCCCATCCTCGATGTCCGTCAATCGCCTGATGGTCTCCTGGACACCCACCGCGTACGACATGCGGAGCGGGCTGTCGGCGGGTGACCGGGCGGCGTCGGCGGCCAGCGCGGTATTGGCACATCCCGTGCCAGGCGTGTCGCGATGCTCGGGTGACAGGTAGTGCCGCAGCAGCGCGTTCCGCGCTTCCGACCGGTCGGGAGAGTCGTCGGAGAGTTGGTCCAGCAGGGCCAGGAGTTCGCCGAAGGCCGTCGCGGCGGCGATGCCCAACAACTCGTCCTTCGAGCTGAAGTGCTTGTAGAACCCGCCGTGGGTCAGCCCGGCGGCACCCATGAGGTCCTGCACGCTCATGCCCGCCGCGCCGCGTTCACGGAGCAGCCTCGAGGTGGCGGCCACCACTTCCTCGCGGTGCCTCGCCGCTTCGGCACGGGACGTCCTGCCCATCACGCTCCCCCCTCACCGGTCGACCCCTCAACTATAGAGGACGACCCTAATCCAAAACTTGCCGTCGCCGCGAGGCCCAGTTAGATTATGGGCGTCATCCAAAATTCGAGGACTTGGAGATCCCCATGAGCACCTACCTGATCAACCACCTGCGCATCCCCGGCGGCATCCCGAACGAGGCGGGGCTGTCGTACCTGGAACAGGTCGAGGCCACCGTGCACCCGTACGGCGGCAAGTGGCTCGCCCAGGGCGACGTGGACGTGGTCGAGGGAGCCTGGCCCGGGACCGTCGTCCTGATGGAGTTCCCCAGCCGCGCCGACGCCGAGAAGTGGTACAACTCGCCCGAGTACCAGGCCATCCTGCCGCTTCGGATGAACAATGCGATCTCGGACATCATCCTGGTCGACAGCCTGGCCCCGGACTTCACCGTCGCCGGTTTCGCCCAGCAGGTACGCGCCGCGATCTCAGCAGCCTCGACCAACAACTGAGGCTGCGTCCGGTCACGTCGCCTCCGAGAGGTCACCGCCAAGCTCGGCAGTGACCTCTCGGAGTGACCGACGCCCGCCAGCGGACGTGTGGAGAAAGCACGACGGCCCGGCTCGAAGCGAGCCGGGCCGCCACTGGATCCGGGATCAGCCCCGACGGTCCAGCCAACGTTGCAGGGCCGAGAGCGGGTCCTGGTCCGGTGTGGGCTGCTGCTGGCGCTCGGGAACGGCCGGGCGCTCCACCGGGCGGCGGGGCTCGCCGGCCAACCCCTTGCTGGGGGCGGTGAACGCCTTCTCCGGCTGGCCCTTCACGGCGGTGGCGATGACCCGCGCGACCGCGTCGATCACCTTGCTCTGCACCGCCGAACCCACCGAGTCGGCCGGGTCGTCGGGGTTGGCCGCGATGCCCGCGACGGCCACCTGCGGGGTGAAGCCGACGAACGTCTCGGTGGCGTTCTCCTCCGAGCTGCCCGTCTTACCGGCCACCGGCCGGCCGTCGAGGATGTCGTTCACACCGGTTGCGGTGCCGCCGTTGCACTGCCCGTACGGCGACTGCTGGCCCACGGGGCAGCGGGCCGCGTCGGTCGCGGCGCGCGCCACGTCGGCGTCGAGGACCTTTTTGCAGGACGGCTCGCCGACCGGCACCTTCGTGCCCTTCGCGTCGGTCACCGAGACCACCGGCACCGGCGTGCAGTAGGTGCCCTCGGCGGCCACCGTGGCGTACGCGTTGGCCAGGTCGAGGGGGGTGGTGGCGGCCACGCCGAGGGTGAACGATCCCCAGTTCGCGGCGTTGTTCTTGGCGAAGGCGGCGTCGGTGTCGGCGCGGAACGTGATGCCGAGCCGCTGCGCCATTTCGACCACCTTGTCCTGGCCCACCTGCTCGGCCAGCCACACGAAGTAGGTGTTCACCGAACGGCCGAAGCCGTCCCACATCATCCGGTACCCGTCCATCCACGCCGGGTTGGCGTTCGCCGGGCACCACTTGCCGTCACAACTGCCCGGCCCCTCGGCCGGGTACCGGGTGGGCAGCTTGGCCGGGGCGTCGAACCCGGTGGAGAGGGTACGGCCCGATTCCAGCGCGGCGAGCATGGTGAACAGCTTGAACGTCGAACCCGCCTGGTACCCGTCGACGCTGGCCCCACCGGAGATCAGCGGGTTGACCGTGTTGGGGTAGTTGGCCTGCCCGGCCGGATTGTCGGCGAGGCTGTAGTGCCGGTTGACCGCCATGGCGAGCACCCGACCCGTGCCGGGCTGGACGGCCGCGATCGGCAGGGCCCGCTTGTTGTCGTACCCGTAGACCTTGGTGGCCTGCTGCTGCGCGGTGGCCTGGATCTTCGGGTCGAGCGACGAGACGACGGTGTAGCCGCCCGCGCGCAGGGCCTGCTCGCGCTCGGCGGGGGTGGCCCCGAAGGCCGGCTGGGTCAGCCACCACTGGCGCAGGTAGTCGCAGAAGTAGCCCCAGTCGTCGTGGCCCTGGGCGACGGCGGTGCAGCCGTTGGGCTGCGCGGTGGGGTGCAGCGCCAGCGGCTCGGCCTTGGCCTGCGCGGCCTGCGCGGCGGTGATCGCCCCGGTGGCGACCATCGAGTCCAGCACGTACGACCGGCGGGCGAGGGCCTGGTCCTTGTCGCCGCTGATCGGGCTGTACGCGTCCGGGGACTGCACCAGACCGGCGAGCAGGGCCGACTCGGCGAGGGTCAACTGCGTCGGTGCCTTGCCGAAGTAGCGCTGGCTGGCCGCCGCGATCCCGTACGCGCCGGAGCCGAAGTAGGCGATGTTCAGGTACCGGCCCAGGATCTCGTCCTTGCCGAGGCTCTTGTCCAGCGCGCCCGCGTACCGGATCTCCTGGATCTTCCGACCGACGGTGGGGTCGGTGGCGGCGGCCCGCTCCTCGGCGGTGCGGGTGGGGTCGGTCTTGAGGACGTTACGGACGTACTGCATGGTCAGCGTCGAGCCGCCCTGCTCGGTGCCACCGCCCTTGACGTTGGCGACCAGCGCCCGGGCCAGGCCGCGCAGGTCCGCGCCACCGTGGTCGTAGAACCGCCGGTCCTCGGCCGCCACGATCGCCTGCCGCATCACCGGGGCGACGTCCGCCAACGCCACGTCCGTCCGGTTCACGTCGTAGAACGTGGTGAGCAGCGTCTTGCCGTCGTTGGCGTAGAGGTAGGAGCGCTGCGGCGTCGCCGGGGTGCGCAGCGCGTCGGGCAGCGCGGCGTACGAGCTGAGCGCGGCACGCGCGGTGAACCCGACCAGCAGATTGCCCGGCAGCGCCGCGGCGGCCAGGACCAACCCGGCCAGCAGACCGGTGAGCAGCACGGTGAACAGCCGCGACAGCGGCGAGCGGGGGGCGGCCATGCAACCCAGGATTGCCACAAATAACGCCAACCGACCACCCCCGAAGCCCAATTGTCAGCAACTTCACGGCCTCCCACCAGCCCCCTCGCACGCGCCAGACTGCGTCGATCATGAAGTTGTTGCCACGACACGCCGAGGCAGAGCGCAATAACTTCATGATCAACGGCACCGGCGCGGCGTCGGCGGGCGGGACCGGGGCGGGTCAGGAGGTTGGGGGGGTGGAGAGGCTGGCGTTGGCCGCGTCGTCGGCGGTTTGGCGGGGCATCAGGCGGCCGCTGCGGTAGCCGATGCCGATGCCGGCGATCAACACGAAGATCGCGCCGAAGGTCTGGAGCGACCCGATCAGGGCGCCGCCGAGGCCGAGCAGCGGCGCGGCGATGATCAGCATGACCCCGTCGCCGAGGCTGAAGGTGCCCGAGCGGGCCACCGCCCACCCGGTGAGGAACCACCCCACGCTGTAGAACGTCGCGCCGAGCAGGACCAGCGACCGCGCGGTGGTGCCGAAGACCGGCGTCTGCTCCTCGAAGCCGGCGAACGGCAGCATCAGCACCGTGCCGGCGATGCTGACCAGCAGCCCGGCGGCGGCCACCCGGCGGCTGCGGGTCGCGGCCAGCAGGCCGGTGAGGGCCAGCAGCGCGAGCAGGCCGAGCCAGACCGCCGCCACCCAGCCGATCAGGTACACCGCCTGGCCGTCCGCCGGATACGGGTCGTTGCCCACCCCGCCGTCGCTGGCCATCGCCACCGCGCCGTAGAGGATGGCGTACGCGGGCAGCAGCCACACCGCGGCCCGGGCGAACCGGCGTACCGACCAGGCCCAACTGGCGTTCGTGGCGGGGGCGAGCGGAGTGGGCTCGCCGACGAATGGCAGTACGCCGAAGCCACCGCCACTGCGCCGGGAGCCCAGCGGCGCGACCGGATCGTGCGCGCCGGGTACGGGGGCCGAGGACCACATCCGATTCGCCGGATCCTTCATGCGTCACCTCGCTCGTCCACGAGCGGTGCGAGACGCGCCGGGGCGCCCCGATTGCCTGGTCACCACCCGTCCTAGGACCGATCGTGGCAGGCGTCGGAGCGCCCCATGAGCCTTTCTCGTATTTACCCGGCCAGGCGGCCGTCCTTCGGCGTCAGCCGCGCTCGCGCTGGTCCGTCGGGTCGTTGACCAGACTGTCCGGGGTGACCGGCTCCGGCGCGGGCAGGCCCTGCGGCTTGTTGCCGCCGGTGGCCTGCGCCTCGGCGACGCGTACCTCGTCGTGGATCTGCTGGGCGGCGTCGGCGGCAGCCTGCGCCGCCGCCGCGGCCTCGCGCTCGACCTGGCTCGCGTGGTCGGCGGCCTCCGGAGCGGGCACGTCCCCCACCATCTGGCTCAGCCCACCGAGTGCGCCGCCCATGCCCTCCAGCGCCTTGGTCAGCTCGGCCGGCACGATCCAGACCTTGTTGGCGCTGCCCTGGGCGATCTGCGGCAGGGCCTGCAGGTACTGGTAGGCGAGGACCTTCTGGCTCGGGTTCGCCTGGTGGATCGCGTCGAACACCGTCCGGATCGCCTTGGCCTGGCCCTCGGCCTGCAGGATCCGGGCCTGCCGGTCACCGTCGGCCCGCAGCACCGCGGACTGCTTCTCACCCTCGGCGGTGAGGATCTGCGACTGCTTGTGCCCCTCGGCCGTGAGGATCGCGGCGCGACGGTCCCGCTCGGCGCGCATCTGCTTCTCCATCGAGTCGCGGATGCTGGCCGGCGGCTCGATCGCCTTGATCTCGACCCGGGTCACCTTGATGCCCCAGCGGCCGGTCGTCTCGTCCAGGACCCCGGAGAGGTGCCGGTTGATCTCGTCGCGGCTGGTCAGCGCCCGCTCCAGGTCGAGCGAGCCGATCACGTTGCGCAGCGTGGTCACCGTCAGCTGCTCGATGGCCTGGAGGAAGCTGGAGATCTCGTACGTCGCCCGGACCGGGTCGACCACCTTGAAGTAGAGGACCGTGTCGATCGAGACCACCAGGTTGTCCGAGGTGATCACCGGCTGCGGCGGGAAGCTGACCACCTGCTCGCGCATGTCGACCTTGGTACGGACCGCGTCGATGAACGGCACCAGCAGGTTGAGGCCGGGGCTGAGGGTGCGCTTGTACTTGCCGAGCCGTTCCACCACGTCATGGCGCTGCTGCGGCACGATCCGCACCGCCTTGGCCAGCGTTATCACGGCGATCAGCGCCACCGCGATCACCACCACCCCGATTAAGGTCATCCCGTTCACCCTCTCGCTTCCGGCAGCTCGCCGGCGGAAGAAACGTCGTCCTGCCAGACCAGGGCGGTCGCGCCCCGGACCTTTATCACCCGAACCCGTTGGCCGGGCTCGAAAGTCTGCGTCGTGTCGTACGGCCGGGCGCTCCACAACTCCCCGTCGATCTTGACGAGCCCGTGGTCGGCGTCCACCCGCTCCAGCACCAGCGCCGTGGAGCCCTCGATCGCCTCCACGCCGAACGGCTGTTCGCCGCTCTCCAGCGCGGACCGGCCGTGCCGCTTGATCACCGGTCGGACCACGACCAGGCTCAGCGCGGACACCACCGCGAAGACCAGCGCCTGCACGGCGACCGGCGCACCCAGGGCCGCAGCACCCGCGGCGGCGAACGCCCCGGCCCCGAACATGATCAGGAAGAGGGTCGTCGTGAAGATCTCGGCGACCGCCAGCACCACACCCAGAACGATCCACACCATGGCGTCCACACCACGATCGTGACACGCAAATGCTCGCGCGGCCTCCCCGCGAAGATCAGTAGGCTCGGCGAGGCCCATCCGGCGGCGGCCCGACCCGAGGAGATGCGTTGACCCTGCTACCCGAGACCGCCCGACAGATCGACGCGCGGGTCGCCCAGGCGCAGGCCGACGGCCACGTCCCGTCGCTGGTGCTGGGCGTGGTCCGCGACGGCGCGCTGGCGCACCTGGCCGTCGCCGGCGAACACCCCCGCCCGGACGTCGACCTGCAGTACCGGGTCGGCTCGATCAGCAAGACGATGACCGCCACCCTGATCATGCAGTTGCGCGACGCCGGCCGACTGGCTCTCGACGACCGGCTGGAGCAGCACCTGCCGGGCACCGGCCTCGGCGCGCTCACCCTGCGCCAACTCCTCGGGCACGCCAGCGGGATCCAACGCGAACCCGAGGGCGACTGGTGGGAGCGGAACGAAGGCGTGGACCTACCGACCCTGCTCGCCGGGGTCACCGCCGACAAGATCGCTTACTCCCCGCACACCACGTACCACTACTCCAACCTGGCGTACGGGCTGCTCGGCGGGGTGCTCGAACGACTCACCGGGACGCCCTGGGCAGACCTGCTCGACCAGCGGATCCTCACCCCGCTGGGCCTGCGCCGGACCACCTACGCGGCCACCGAGCCGTACGCCCGCGGCTACGTCGTCCACCCCTGGCACCACACGTTGCGGGAGGAGCCGCGCACCGACACCGGCGCGATGGCCCCGGCCGGACAGCTCTGGTCGACGATCGAGGACCTGGGCCGCTGGGCCGCGTTCCTGGCCGAACCCGACCCGTCGGTGCTGGCCGCCGAGACGCTGACCGAGATGTGCGCCCCCGTGGTGATCAGCGACCTCGACTCGTGGACCGGCGGGCACGGCCTGGGGCTGGAGCTCTACCGCGAGGGCGAGCGCGTGTACGTCGGGCACGGCGGCTCGATGCCCGGGTACGTGGCCGCCCTCGTGGTGCACCGGCCCAGCCGTACCGCCGTGGTCGGCTTCGCCAACTCGTACGGCTTCCCGATCACCGCACTCGGCCGCCGGCTGTTGACGAGCGTGCTGGACGCCGAGCCGGCGTTCGGCCAGCCGTGGCGGCCGGCCACCACCGCGCCCGCCGCCGAGGTGGCCGAGCTGACCGGTCGCTGGTGGTGGATGGGCACCTCGCTGGACCTGAGCTGGGACGCGGGTGAGCTGGTGGCTCACGTACGCGGCGAGCGGGTGAGCCGGTTCACCGCCGAGGGGACGGACCGCTGGAGGGGACGCTCCGGCCCGGAGAACGGCGAGATCCTGTCGGTGCTGCGCGACGACGACGGACGGGCGACGGCGATCGACATCGCCACGTTCGTCTTCACGCGTAGCCCGGACGAGGCCCCCTGACCCGCCGCCCGGCCTTGGACGCCGGGTGGGCGGTCACGGCGGACCAGGCGGTCAGGCCGGCTCGGTGACGAAGTCGATCAGACGCTCCATGGCGTTGATCAACGGAGTCTCGACGTCGGCGAAGCTGTTCACCCGGGACAGGATGTGCCGCCACATGTCGGCCGGCTCCGCCACCCCGAGAGCCGCGCAGACGCCCTCCTTCCACGGCCGCCCCGGGGGCACCACCGGCCAGGCCGCGATGCCCAGTGCCGCCGGCTTCACCGCCTGCCACACGTCGACGTACGGATGCCCGGTCACCAGCACGTACGGCGAGGTCACCCGGGCCACGATGCGGCTCTCCTTGCTGCCCGGCACCAGGTGGTCGACGAGCACGCCCAGCCGTCGGGTCGGACCGGGGGCGAAGTCCCGCACCGCCGCGTCCAGGTCGTCGATGCCGTCCAGTGGCTCCACGACCACACCCTCGATCCGCAGGTCGTCGCCCCAGATGCGCTCGACCAGCGCGGCGTCGTGGATGCCCTCGACCCAGATCCGGCTGGCCTTGGCGACCTGGGCGCGGACGTTGTCCACCGCCACCGAACCGGACGCGGTCCGCCGGCGGGCCGCCGGTACCGCAGCGCGGGTCGGGCGGCGCAACGTCACCGGGCGGCCGTCGAGCAGGAACGCCGCCGGCAGCAGCGGGAAGTTGCGCCGTTTGCCGTGCCGGTCCTCCAACACCACCGCGCCGGCCTCGAAACCCACCACGGCTCCGCAGAAGCCGGAGTCGGCGTCCTCCACCACGAGATCCGCTTCGGCGTCCACCTCGGGGGTGACCTTCCGCCGCCGCCAGTCCCCCGCCAGCACGTCCTCGCCGTATCGCCCCGCCATGTAGATCACGCTAACCCGCCCTCCCCTCACCCCCTCCCCGCGACACACCGCCACCGCCCGCTCCCACCCCACCCCACGCATCGCGTCGCGCCCCGCCCCGCCGCGTCGATCATGGAGTTGTGGTGGTGCACGAAGCGCTACCAACCGCCAGCAATCAGGCACCACAACTCCATGATCGACGCAATGAGGGGCGGGACCCGGGGGCGGGGCGTGGCAGGTGGGGCAGGGCGGCATGGGACGGGGCGAAGGGGGCAGTTCGGGGCAGGGAGGGCGGCCGGAGCGGCAGCCGAGACAGGGCCACCGATCACCACGTACCCTTTCGGCATGTCCACCCCCGCAACCGGCGCGGCCACGCTTGCGCCGCGCCGGTCGAGCCGGTTCGTTGCCTGGGTGCGCGCGTGGCGCGCTGGGTTGGTGCCGTACGACGAGGTCGCCGACGCCATCGCCGGCGACGAGGAACATCTCGTCGCGGACGCCCCGGGCACCTGGACCGACGTCCCGCTGGGTGCCGCGCTGCCCACCCTGGCCAAGCTGTCGCCCGACGAGATCCGGCTGGTGCTGCCCGCGCCGGGTGACCCACGGGGTCTGCCCGGTCCCGGGGACTTCGCCGGAGCGGCACTGGTGGCGGGCGAGGCGGTGGTGGCCGGTGGGCTGGGCCTGATCCCGCAGGTACGCAGCCACACCTCCGGCTCCGGGGACTGTTTCGAGACGGTGCTGTGGCGGGTCTACCCGCTGCCGGCCGACGCGCCGGCCGCCTCGCTGTCGCTGCCCGGGGCCGCCGAGGCCGAGGCCGAGTTGGCCGCCGCGCTGGCCGAGACGACCGCCGTGCTGACCCGGCTCGACGTGGCCCAGTGGCGGCCCGAGCTGGCCGGCGCGCTGGCCGCGCTGCGCCGCCCGGACGGCACCACCGACCTGCCACCGGGATTCGACCCGCGGGCCCGCCGGCTGTTCGCCCGGGCTGCGGTGCTCGATCGGGTGCTGGCGTTGGCCGGGCACGCCGCCCCGGGCGGCGCCATCAACAACTACGAGGCCCAGCAGCGCGACGCCGCGCTCCGCCCGCTCACCGCAGCCTGCCGCCAGGCCCTGGTAGCCGCCTGCAACGCCCCTCTACGCCCCTGACAACACCCCACCCCCGTGCCCCGCGCTGAGACGCCACACCCCCGACACCGCACTGATCTTGCACTTTCTGCTGCGACCTAAAGGGCGTAACGCCCCATAGCGGCAACAGTAAGTGCAAGATCGACGAGAGCAGGCGGGTTACACCTCGTCGATCAGGTCGGCGACGGAGTTGACGATGCGGGACGGGCGGTACGGGTAGCGCTCGGCCTCGGTACGGCTGCTGATGCCGGTGAGCACCAGGATGGTCTCCAGCCCGGCCTCCAGACCGCAGAGGACGTCGGTGTCCATCCGGTCGCCGATCATCGCGGTGGTCTCCGAGTGCGCGTTGATCGTGTTCAGCGCCGACCGCATCATCATCGGGTTGGGCTTGCCGACGAAGTACGGCTCCACCCCGGTCGCCTTGGAGATCATGGCGGCCACCGAGCCGGCGGCCGGCAACGCCCCCTCGACGGACGGGCCGGTCACGTCCGGGTTGGTGCAGATGAACCGGGCCCCGTCGTTGATCAGCCGGATCGCCTTGGTGATCGCCTCGAAGCTGTAGGTGCGGGTCTCACCGAGCACCACGTAGTCCGGGGCGAAGTCGGTGAGCACGTACCCGACGGCGTGCAGCGCCGTGGTCAACCCGGCCTCGCCGATGACGTACGCGGTGCCGCCCGGCCGCTGGTCGGCGAGGAACTGACCGGTGGCCAGCGCCGAGGACCAGATCGACTCCTCCGGCACGTCCAGCCCCATCCGGCTCAACCGGGCCGTCAGGTCGCGCGGGGTGTAGATCGAGTTGTTAGTCAGCACCAGGAACGGCTTGCCGGAGGCGCGCAGCCGGTTGACGAACTCCGGCGCTCCGGGCACCGGCTGGCCCTCGTGCACCAGCACGCCGTCCATGTCGGTGAGCCAGCTCTGCACAGGCTTGCGGTCATGCATCGGGGCCCCCAGCAGGCGTCGGTCGGCGGGTCGGTACACAGCAGACGGTGGGACAGGTGTCCCACCTGGGCAGGTCCCCGAGGCGCCGGCGCAGCTGCGCGCCGTCCGGATCGGTGCGCTCGGTGACCAACTCCCGGACCATGGTCACGAAGCGCGCGTCGGTGCCCGGGGTGCCGGCCCGGACGAAGTCGAGGCCGAGCTGCTTGGCGGTCTCCAGAGCCTCGGTGTCCAGGTCCCACACGACTTCCAGGTGGTCCGAGACGAACCCGATCGGGCTGACCACCACGCCGGTGACGCCGTCCTCGGCGAGCGCGTTGAGGTGGTCGTTGATGTCGGGCTCCAGCCACGGCACGTGCGGTGGGCCGGACCGGCTCTGCCACACCAGGTCGTACGCCAGGTCGGGGGCGGCGGCCGCGGCCACCAGGCGGGCGGTCTCGCGGAGCTGCGCTTCGTAGCGGCCCCCGTGCGGGCCGGCGTTGGCCGCCATCGAGGTGGGGATGGAGTGTGCGGTGAACACCAGTCGGGTGGTGGCCCGCTTCGCGGGGTCGAGCTGGGCGAGGGCGGCCCGGACCGCGTCGACGTGGGGCTCGACGAACCCGGGGTGGTCCCAGAACTGCCGCAGCTTCTCGATCACCGGCGCGTCGGGCCCGACGGCGGCGCGGGCGGCGGCGATGTCCTCCTGGTACTGCCGGCAGGACGAGTAGCCGCCGTACGCGCTGGTGACGAACGCCAGCGCGCGGGTCACGCCGTCGTCGCGCATCTGGCTGACGGTGTCGGCGAGCATCGGGTCCCAGTTGCGGTTGCCCCAGTAGACGGGCAGGTCGACACCGTGCGCGGCGAAGTCGGCGCGGACGGCGGCGAGCAGGTCACGGCACTGCTGGTTGATCGGGGACACCCCGCCGAAGTGCTGGTAGTGCTCGGCGACCTCGGCGAGCCGCTCGGGTGGCACCCCCCGGCCACGGGTCACGTTCTGCAGGAACGGCATCACGTCCTCGGGCCGTTCGGGCCCACCGAAGGACACCAGCACCACCGCGTCGTACGCCATGGGGGTCATTCTGGTACCTCGCCCCCGACGGCCCGGCGACGCCCCCTGCTCCGGACGCGTGGGTCACGCGTCCGGGGGCCGGGGGCGTCGTCGTGGCAGGGTCAGGCGCCGATGGCGTGGTAGCCGCCGTCGACGTGCACGATCTCGCCGGTCGTGGCCGGGAACCAGTCGGACAGCAGCGCCAGGCAGGCCCGCGCGGCGGGCTCCTGGTCGGTGAGGTCCCAGCCGAGCGGGGCGCGCTCGCTCCAGGCGGTCTCGAACTGGTCGAAGCCGGGGATCGACTTGGCGGCGATGGTGCGCAGCGGCCCGGCGGCGACCAGGTTGCTGCGGATGCCCTGCTTGCCCAGGTGCAGGGCCAGGTAGCGGGAGGCGGACTCCAGGCCGGCCTTGGCGACGCCCATCCAGTCGTAGACCGGCCACGCCTTGGTGGCGTCGAAGGTCAGACCGACCACCGCGCCGCCGGACGACATCAGCGGCAGCGCCGCCATCGCGAGGGACTTGTACGAGTAGGTCGACACGTGCAGGGCGGTCGCCACGTCCTCCCACGGCGCGTCGAGGAAGCCACCGCCGAGGCAGCTCTGCGGGGCGAAGCCGATCGAGTGCACCACACCGTCGAGCCCGTCGACGTGCTCGCGGACCCGGTCGGCGAGGCTGGCCAGGTGCTCGGCGTTGGTCACGTCGACCTCGATCACCGGCGCGGGCTCGGGCAGCCGCTTGGCGATCCGCTCGACCAGGGAGAGCCGGCCGAAGCCGGTGAGCACGACCTGAGCGCCGTTCTCCTGGGCGAGTTTCGCCACCGAGAAGGCGATCGAGGCGTCGGTGATGACACCGGTGACGAGCAGCCGCTTACCGGCGAGCAGTCCGGACATGCAGGGTTTCCTCCGTAGTCAGAGAAGGTCAGTGGCCCATGCCGAGGCCGCCGTCGACCGGGATCACGGCCCCGGAGACGTACCCGGCGCCGTCCGAGGCCAGCCAGGTGACCACGGCGGCCACCTCGTCCGGGCTGGCCATCCGGCCGGCCGGGATGGACTTGCGGATCTCCGCCTTGCGGTCGTCGGACAGGCCGGCGGTCATGTCGGTGTCGATGAAGCCGGGCGCCACCACGTTCGCGGTGATGTTGCGGCTGCCCAACTCGCGGGTGACCGAGCGGGCGACGCCGACCAGGCCGGCCTTGCTGGCGGCGTAGTTGACCTGCCCGGCACCGCCGGAGAGGCCCACCACCGAGGAGATGAAGATCATGCGGCCCCACTTGGCCCGCAGCATCTTGCCCGAGGCGCGCTTGGCGACCCGGAACGCGCCGGTGAGGTTGGTGTCCACCACGTTGGTGAACTGCTCCTCGGACATCCGCAGCAGCAGCGTGTCGTCGGTCATGCCGGCGTTGGCGACCACCACCTCGACCGGGCCCAGCTCGGCCTCGACAGCGGTGAACGCGGCGTCGATCGAGGCCGCGTCGGTGACGTCGGCGCGTACGCCGAACAGCCCTTCGGGGGCCTCGCCACTGCGGTGGGTGACCGCCACCCGGTCGCCCTGCTTGGCGAAGGCCTGCGCGATGGCCAGGCCGATTCCCCGGTTGCCGCCGGTCACCAGCACGGTACGGGCCACGGTTCCTCCTTGCGACTGCTCAGCATGGACGCGTCGGAGCCTAGGCGTTACCCGCAAGTAAGCGCTAACGGGTGTCGCGTCCCACCCAGGTACGACGTGGGGATCAACCTGCGGGGGCACGCCTCGTGGCGCCCTCGGCCCGTAGCCTCCGGATGGTGAACCGGCAACCGATCGCCGTGGCCCTGGGGGCGCTGGGGCAGACCCTGTGGGGGCGGGACGCCCCGGCCGGTCGACCGTTGCTGGCCCGTTGGCCCTGGCTGGCCCGCTACGTCACCCCGGTGGGGCTGCTCGCCGCGCTCGGCCTCTTTTTGATCACGCTGAGCGTGGAGAGCGAGTGGGGCCTGCCGCTGCCGGTCGCGCTGCTGTTCGCGGCGATGACTGTGGTGCCGCTGCTGGTGCTGCCCCGGCGTCCGTTGCTGGCGTGGCGGCTGACGGTGTTGGCCCTGCTGATCTGCACGTTCAACGCGCCGGCCGACCGGTCCTGGCCGTGGACCCCACCGCTGGCGCTCGGGTCGGTCGCGGTGCTGGCGGTCGTCGTCGCGCGGGTCGACCGGCCGGTGCTGGTCTGGGTGGTGACGATCAGCACGGTGCCGGTGCTCGCTCTGGTCCACCCCGACAACCGGGTGCCTGTCCTGCTGCTGCTCGGTGCGCTGGCGATCGTCGGCGACCTGGTCCGTCACAACCGGCTGTCGCGGCGCGCCCTGGCCGCGCAGACCGAGCTGAGCGAGCGGGAGCAGGAGCGCCGCGCGGTGCTGGAGGAACGCACCCGGATCGCCCGTGAGCTGCACGACGTGGTCGCGCACCACATGTCGCTGATCGCCGTGCAGGCCGAGACCGCGCCGTACCGCCTCGACGACGTGCCCGCCCCGGCCGCCGCCGAGTTCGTCGCCATCGCCGGCTCGGCCCGCGACGCGCTGACCGACATGCGGCGGCTGTTGGGGGTGCTGCGCAGCGAGGCCAGCGGGCCGCAGACCGCTCCGCAGCCCGACCTGGCCGACCTGGGCGCGATGGTGGACGCGGCCCGTCGCGCCGGGCTGGCCGTGACCCTGGACGCCGAGCCGCCGGGTCCGGTACCCGCGCCGGTCGGGCTGGCCGCGTACCGCATCGTCCAGGAGGGCCTGGCGAACGCGGCCCGGCACGCGCCCGGCGCCGCGGTGCGCGTCACCGTCCGCTCCGGTCCGTCCGCTCTGGAAGTACGCGTCGACAACTCCCCGCCCGACGCCCCGCCGACCGCCTTTCCGCGCGGTGCCCCACCGACCGCCGACGGCGGGGCGGGGCACGGGTTGACCGGCATGCGGGAGCGCGCCACCTCGCTCGGCGGTACGTTCACCGCCGGGCCGCTACCCGAGGGCGGGTACGCGGTGGCGGCCGAACTGCCGTACGAGGTGGGGAGCCTGGACACATGATCAAGGTGCTGATCGTCGACGACCAGGCGATGGTCCGGCAGGGCTTCGGCGCACTGCTCGCCGCCCAGCCCGACCTGCTGGTGGTGGGCGACGCCGCCGACGGCGCGCAGGGGGTCGCCGCCGCCCGTCGGCTCGACCCGGACGTGGTGCTGATGGACGTGCGGATGCCGGTCCTGGACGGGCTGGCCGCCACCCGTCAACTGTTGGGCGACCGCTCGGCGCAGCGCCCCCGGGTGCTCATCCTCACGACGTTCGACCTGGACGACTACGTGTACGAGGCGCTGCGCGCCGGCGCGAGCGGCTTCCTGCTCAAGGACGCGCCCGCGGCCGACCTGGTGCAGGCGGTGCGGGTGGTGGCCGCCGGGGACGCGCTGCTCGCCCCGGCGGTGACCCGTCGACTGATCGCCGAGTTCGCGGCCCGCCCGGACCGTCGCCGGCCCCGCCCCACCGACCTGGCCGGGCTGACCCCGCGCGAGACCGAGGTGCTGCGGCTGATCGCCCGGGGCCGCAACAACGCGGAGATCGCCGCTGACCTGGTGGTGGCGGAGCAGACCGTGAAGACGCACGTCGGGCGCATCCTGGCCAAGCTCGGCCTGCGCGACCGCGCCCAGGCCGTGGTGCTGGCGTACGAGACGGGTCTGGTCGCCGCCGGCGAGTAGCGCCTCGGGGCCACCCGGGAGACAGCTCCCCGGTACGACGACCGCGACCCGTTCGCCCCCGCACTCTCCCCTTCCGGACGTCATTCGGGAGGGAGAACGTGGTGCGACGACGAGGTGTCACACGTGTCGCTCTGAGCGCGTTGCTCGGGGCGGGCCTGGTCCTGCCCGGCCCACCGGAGCCGGTCACCGAGGTGGGGTTCGTCGAGGCGTACCCCGGCACGGCGGCGGCGATGCGCGCGGCCGGCCCCCCGTACGCGGACTGGGCGGCGGACGGACGCCGTTTCCTGGCCTTCGACCCGCGCGGCGACGGGCGGGCGGTGGAGGTCCTCGGCGACCTGGCGGGCGCCGACCGGATCGCGGTGCTCGTGCCGGGGGTGGGCAGCACGCTCGCCGACTTCGACCGCGGACTGGGCGGGGTGCCGCGGCGGGCGCCGTCGGTGCAGGCGGGGCAGCTGTACGGGCAGGTCCGGTCGAGCGACCCCACGGCGCGGGTGGCCGTGCTGGCCTGGCTCGGCTACGACCCGCCCGACGGGTTGGTGGGCGCGGCCAGCGACGCCGACGCCCGGCGTGGAGCGACCGGACTGGCCCGGCTGCTGCGGGAGCTGGTCGCGCGCCGTCCGGCCGCGACGATCACGCTGATCGGGCACAGCTACGGGGCCCTGGTGGCGGCGCTGGCGGCGGCGCACGCCCCGGCGCAGGTCACCGACGTGGTCAGCCTCGGTGGCGTCGGCGCAGGTGTGCCGCGCGCCGACGATCTGCGCGCCGGACTGCGGTTCTGGGCGGCCGAGGCGCCGTCCGACTGGATTCGCCGGGTGCCGCCCGTGCGGCTCGCCGGCCTCGGGTACGGGCGTCGCCCCGGCGATCCGGCGTTCGGGGCCCGCCCGCTGCCGGTGGACGGGGTGTCCGGGCACGACGACTACCTCACCACGGGCACCGCCACCCTGATCGCGGTCGCGGCGGTCGTGCGGGGCGCCGGTCCGGTCGAGGACGCCCGATGAGCCGCGACCGCACGGTCGATGCGCTGCGGGCGTACGCGATCGGCGGGGTGGTGCTCGGACACTGGCTGGTCACCGGGCTGGTGCTGACCGGTGACGGCGGGCTGCGTCAGGCCAGTCCGCTGACCGCGCTGCCCGCCCTTGCCCCGGTCACCTGGGTGTTGCAGACGCTCGGCCTGTTCTTCTTCGCCGCCGGCTTCGGTTCGGCCCGGTCGTTGGCCCGTCACCGGGGCACCTCGGGCGGCTGGCTGGCCCGCCGTTCGCGTCGGTTGCTGCTGCCCACGGTGGCGCTGCTGGGCACCGGGGCCGCCGTGCTGCTGGCCGCCACCGTGGCGGGCGCGCCGGACGACACACTCGCCGTCGGGCTCCACCTCGCGACCAGCCCGCTCTGGTTCCTGGCGCCGCTGCTGCTCCTGGTCGTTTTGAGCGGCCCGCTGCGCGCGGCCGTACGCCGATGGGGAGTTCTGCGCTGCGCGCTGCCGGCGGTGGCCGTGGTGGCGGCGAGCGACCTCGCGGTCCGCCTGCTGCCCGACGGCGTCACCGTGCCGCCGGTCAGTGTGGTGGCGGCCTGGTCGGTGCCGTACCTGCTCGGCGTCGCGTACGCCGACGGACGGCTGGCCGGCCGGCGGGCGGCGGGACTGCTCGCCGGTGGCGGGGCCGTGACGCTGGCCGTGCTGGTGGCGGTGGGCTATCCGATCAGCGCGGTCGGCGTGCCCGGTGCCGGCGTGTCCAACCTGAACCCGCCCTCGCTGCTGGCCGTGGCGCTGGCGGTCACCCAGGTCGGGCTGGGTCTGCTGGCCCGCGCCGGGTGGGAACGGCTGCTGGACCGGCCGCTCGCGGGCCGGGCGGTGGCCGCGGTGAACAGCGACGCCGTGCGGATCTACCTGTGGCACCAGCCGGTGCTGGTCGCGGTGACCGCGCTCACCGCCCGGGCTGGCCTGGACCTGCCCGGACTGCACACGACGCCGGACGGCCCCGGGTGGGTGCTGGCCCGGTTCTGCTGGTTGCCGCTGCTCGCCACGGTGCTGGTCACGGTGGTGCGCGGCGGGCGCGGGAGCGGCTCGACGCCGCGTCCGCCCGGGCCGGGCCGACCGCGCGGTGGAGCGCTCGCGGACCGGTCGGCCGAGTGCGTGCCGAGAGCGGCTCAGGTGTACGATCATCGACGTTCGGACCGGGCCGACCTGCAGGAGGTGATCGCTGTGCGAGATAGCGATCCTCCCAGTCGTGGCCGGGCCGATGGTCAGCCCCGCTGAGCCACGACTCAGTCTGGCGAGCTGACCCCGCTCCGCTCCCACACCACCTCGGCCAACGCCGCGGTGCGTGCCGCGCCGTCCGGTCACCGGACGGTCGCCGGGAGCCGCCCGGTCACGACTTCGTGTGCGCGTCCCCACCCCCTGCGGTCCGCCCCCGCTCGCGGACCGTCCAGCCGCCACTCGGAGCCGTCCATGAGCCGCTACGTCGCCCCGCTGGGCTTCACCCTCGCCGCCGTCTGGGTGGCCGTCGTCTTCGTCCTGGCCGGCGGCGGTCACTGACCACCACCGGCCGTTCGTCGGCCGCTCGCTCCGCCGTCCCGGCCGACGGCCGCCTCGGCCGCGCACAGGCCGGCGGGCGTCCCGGCCGGCGGTCAGATCATCCGTGACGACCAGAGCAGGCTGAGCGCGCCGGCGCAGAGCGCCAGCAGCAGCGCCAACCCGGCGTACCACTGGGTCACCTCGCGCGGCTCGGTCCGGAAGCCGATCGAACTGCCCATGTCCTGGTAGACCTGCTTCAGCTCGCTCACCGAGGCCGCCTCGTAGAAGTAGCCCTCGGTCGTCTCGGCCAGCTCGGCGAGGGCCAGCCGGTCCACCGGCACCCGTTGGAGCTGCCCGCCGATGTCGACCTGACCCGTGTCGGTGCCGAACGCGATGGTGGAGACCGGCACGTTGGCCGCCTGCGCGGCGGCCGCCGCCTCCTCCACCGACCGACCCGAGGTGCGGAACCCGTCCGACAGCAGCACGATGCGCGCCGGCGGGATACCCGCCGCGCCATCGGCCGGCACCGACCGGATCGCCTCCAGGCAGGTGAACACCGCCTCACCCGTCGCCGTCGCCTCGGCCAGCACCAGCCCGTCGATCCCGGCGGTCACCGCGTCCCGGTCCTTGCCCGGCGGCACCAGCACGTTCGCCGCCTTGGCGAACGAGACGAGGCCCAGGTTGTAGCTCGCCGGCAACTCGGCCACGAACTGTTTGGCCGCCTCCTGGGCGGCCTCCAACCGGTTCGGCGCCACGTCGTCGGCCTGCATCGACAGCGACACGTCGATGGCGAGCATCACGGTGGCCCGCTCCAACGGCTCCTTCGTGTCGATCGCGGGGCGGGCCAGGGCCGTGGCGAGCACCAGCAGACAGAGCAGGAACGCGGTCGCCGGCACGTGCCGCCGCCAACCCAGGCCCTTCGGCGCGACCGTACGCAGCAGGTCCACGTTGGTGAACCGCATCGCGTACGCCCGGCGGTGCAGTTGCCGCCAGACGTAGAACGCGGCGAGCGCGAGCACCGGCAGCACGGCCAGCAACCACCACGGTTGCAGAAAACGGATCATCGTGTCGTCCCCCGGGTACGCGCGTGCCGCTGCGCGGCCACGAAACGCACCATGTCGAGCAGCCAGTCTCGGTCCGTACGCAGACGCAGGTGGGCCGCGCCGGCGCCGCGCAGCGCGGCGGCGATCGTGGCCCGTTGAGCGGCGGCGGCCTCGGCGTAGCGCTGCCGCAGCCGGGGGTCGGCGGTCTGCACCTCGTGCAGCTCACCGCTCTCCGGGTCGACCACCGGCAGCACCCCCACGTCGGGCAGCTCCAGTTCGCGGGGGTCGACCACCTCGATCGCCAGCACGTCGTGCCGTACGCGCAGCTTGCGCATGGGCCGGGCCCACTGCTCGGCCGGTGCCAGGAAGTCCGAGACCACCACGGCCACCCCGCGCCGCCGGGGCGGGCGGTTGAGCATGTCGACAAGCGCGCCCAGGTCACCCCGGCCGGGCTGGATCGCCGTGCCGGCGACGGCCCGCAGCAGGCCCTGCGCCTCCTTGCGACCGGAGCGGGCCGGCAGGCGGGTGAACGCGCCGGGACCGGCCGGAGGCGGGCCACCCCGCCAGCGTCGCGCGGGTGTGGACGTGCCGCCGCCGGTGCCGATCACCGCGCCGATCCGGTTGCCGCCGCGCACGGTCAGGTGGGTGATGGCGGCCGCGGCGGCCACCACCACCTCCCGCTTGAGCCACTGCCCGGTGCCGAAGTCCAGGCTGGCCGAGAGGTCCAGGGCCAACCAGGTCTCCAGCTCCCGGTCGGCGACCGTCCGCCGCACGTGCGCGGTCGTGGTCCGCGCGGTCACCGGCCAGTCCATCCGGCGTACGTCGTCACCGGGGCGGTACTCCCGCGACTCCCCCGCCTCGCTGCCCGGCCCGGGGAGCAGACCGGCGTAGTCGCCCTGGAGCAGACCGTCGAGCTTGCGGGTGACCAGCAACTGGAGTCGGGAGAGCACGGCCTCGCTGCGGTCACCCAGAGGGGCGGGACGAGGGGTGGGTGAGGTCACGGCCGCTGCCCGGGCCAGCCCGCGCCGGGTGGTGGGGCGCTCGACGGCGGGGTGGCCTGCTGCCGGGGCGCGACCGACGGAAGCGGAATCGTCGACATCACCCGCTGCACGATGTGATCGGCCGGCACGTCGTCGGCGAGCGCGTCGTAGCTGAGCACCAGCCGGTGCCGCAGGATGTCCGGGGCGATGTCCTGCACGTCCTGGGGCAGGGCGTAGTCCCGTCCCCGCAGCAGCGCCAGCGCGCGGGTGGCCCGGACCAGACCGAGCGAGGCGCGCGGGCTGGCCCCGTACTGGATCAGTTGGGCGACGTCCGGCATGCCGTGCTCGGCGGGCGTACGGGTGGCCAGCACCAGACGAACCGCGTAGTCGACGAGCGCGTTGTGCACGAAGACCTGGTCGGCCTTGCGCTGCAGAGCGATCAACTCGGGGGTGTCGAAGACCGCCGTCGGTTCCGGCGCGGCGACGCCCATCCGGTAGACGATCTCCCGCTCTTCGGCATCGGTCGGATAGCCCACGACGATCTTCATGAGGAACCGGTCCCGCTGAGCCTCGGGCAGCGGGTAGACACCCTCCTGCTCGATCGGGTTCTGGGTGGCCATCACGAGGAACGGGTCGGGCACCCGGTGGCTCTCCCCGCCGATGGACACCTGCCGCTCGCTCATCACCTCCAGCAGCGCCGACTGCACCTTGGCGGGAGCACGGTTGATCTCGTCGGCGAGCAGGAAGTTGACGAAGACCGGGCCCAACTCCACGTCGAACTTCTCGCTCGACTGCCGGTAGATCCGGGTGCCCATGATGTCGGCCGGCACCAGGTCGGGGGTGAACTGCACCCGGGCGAAGGA
Organism: Micromonospora sp. CA-246542; assembly: GCF_050942905.1. Lineage (NCBI taxonomy): Bacteria > Bacillati > Actinomycetota > Actinomycetes > Micromonosporales > Micromonosporaceae > Micromonospora > Micromonospora sp. CA-246542. The sequence continues at coordinate 4,912,354 of NZ_CP192040.1, forward strand.
CCCGCCGACGACCTTGGCGAGGGTCTCCACGGCCAGGGTCTTGGCCACGCCGGGCACGCCCTCGAGCAGGCAGTGGCCGCGCGCGAGCAGCGCGACGAACATCCGCTCGACCATCCGGTCCTGGCCGACGATCACCCGTTTGATCTCGAACAACGCCTTCTCCAACAGGGTGGCGTCCTGTGCGGGCGTGGTCACCGGGGCGGGCGCCTGGGGTGCCGCCCCGTTGGGCGTCGGGGCGTCGGGCGTGGTCGGCTGGGCCACCGGTCCTCCACAGCGTTTGTCGGTCGTCGCGGCTGGTGCGGTATCAAGACTCGCATGCCTTCCTGAGTGTCGAGGTGGGGAGAACCCGATTTTCGCCACGCGGTCCCGAGCATCGAATCGCGCGTCACGGGTGGACAGGGACCGGGCCGCCGCGTGTACGATTCATCCCGTCGCCGGGCGGCTCCCCCCGTGGCCGCCCGGCGCTCAAACTTCCTCCCCGGCCGCCCTAGACTGGCCCGGATGAACGTCCCCACCCCCGCCGACGAGGCCCTGGTCTGTTCGGCACGAGGCTGCCGCGCCCCCGCCGTCTGGGCCCTGGAGTGGAACAATCCCCGCCTGCACACCGCCGATCGGCGCAAGATCTGGCTGGCCTGCGCCGAGCACCGGGACACTCTTGGAGCGTTCCTGGACGCCCGTGGCTTTCTTCGTACCGTCACTCCGGTGTCCGGATCGCCTACCCTCGACGTGTGAGCGAGCGATGAGGCACAGCAGCGTGGCGGTGCGGGGCGCGTGGAACGGATCTGGTCGATGAGTCCGGAGGACCGCGCCGACCCACCGGCTTCCCCCGGCTCCACCGCCCCGTCCCCACCGACCTCCCCGGCGGCGGCACCGCCCAGCATCGCGCCGCCGCCCGGCGCCTTCCCGGCGCCCGGCACGCTCGGCCCGGACCCATCGCCGCCGGACGCCTCGTCGCCGGCCCCGCTGCCGCCGAACGCCGTACCGCCGTCGCCCGGTCACGCCGCCCTCTCGCCCCCGCCCGACCTGCCGGCCCCTGGCCTCCTGCCACCTCCCGGCCCCGTGTCGGCTCCCGGCCTTTCGGCGGCTCCCGGCCCCGTGTCGGCTCCCGGCCTTTTGGCGGTGGGGAACGCCTCCGCGACGTCGGACCGCGACCCGTTGGAGCCGTGGCCCGACACCGTACGGTGGCAGCCGATCTCGACCGACCTGATCTGGGTGGAGTTGATCCGACTCGCGATCGTGGTGGCCATCGGCCTGGCCGTGACGGCGGTCGGCTGGGCACTGAGCGGTCACTGGCTGTTCGGACTCGCCCTCGCCACCGTGCTGGTGCTCGGCGGATGGCGGGCCACGGCCATCGTCCGGGCAGTACGCGCCTGGGGCTACGCCGAGCGCGACGACGACCTGCTCGTGCGGCACGGACTGCTGGTCCGACGGTTGTCCATCGTCCCGTACTCCCGCATGCAGTTCGTCGACGTGAGCGCCGGCCCGCTGGAACGCGCCTTCGACCTGGCCACCGTGCAGTTGCACACGGCGGCGGCCGCCAGTGACGCGCGGGTGCCCGGCCTGCGTCCGGCGGAGGCGTCCCGACTGCGCGACCGGCTCACCGCGCTCGGTGAGGACCGGGCGGAGGGGCTGTGACCACCCACGCGGGCGACCGCCGACGCCATTGGGCGCTGGCCCGATGAGCGAGAGCCCCGTGGAGCCCGGCACCGTGCCGCCACCCCCGACAGCGACGCGTCCCCCGCCGGCCCGCCGCACGCCGGTGGGCCGGCGCACGCCGGTGGGCCGCCGCATCCTGGCGGGTTTTCGGATGCCGGCGGGACGCAGTACCCAGCTGCGCCGCTGCACGCCGCCGCGCCGCATCCGGCCGGACCGCCACATCCCGCCGGACCGCCGTATTCGGCCGGACCGCCGTATTCGGCCGGACCGCCGCATCCCGCCGGGCCGCCCGGGGCAGTCCAGCCGTGGCCCGCCCCGGTGAGTGGCGGTGGCGGGGAGCCTCGACAGCGGCTGCACCCGCTCAGCCCGTTGCTGCACGGTGCCAAGTCACTGGTCGTGGTGATCGCCGGCCTGTCCTGGTCGACACTGTCGCGGGTCGGCTTCGGTTGGTTCGCCGCCATGGTGGTGGTGCTGGCGCTCGGCGCGACCGTGCTGTCGGTGATCAGTTGGTACAACACCGGCTACCACGTGGTGGGCCGCGAGCTGCGGGTGCACGAGGGGCTGCTCTGGAGGCGTACCCGGGCCATCCCTTTGGAGCGGTTGCAGGCCGTGGAGGTGGTCCGGCCCCTGCTCGCCCAGCTCACCGGCCTGGCCGAGCTGCGCCTGGAGGTCGTCGGAGGAGGCAAGACCGAAGCGCCGCTGGCGTACCTCGGGGTGGCCGACGCGGCCCGCCTGCGGGAGCGGCTGCTGGCGCTCGCCGGGCGCGTGGTGCCGCCCGGCGACACCGCGCCCGCGACGCAGGTCGAGACGCCGACGGCCGTGCGGGCTCGGCCACTGCACGCCGTACGCAACCGGAACCTCCTGGTCAGCCAGTTGCTCACCCCGCAGGCGTTCCTGCTCCCGTTCGGCGTCGCCTTCGTCGTGGTGCAGTTCGTCACCGCCGGGTCGTGGTCGTTCATCGCGGTGGCGAGCACGCTGACCGCGATGGCCGGTGTGCTCCTGCAACCGATCCGTCGGGTTCTCGACGACTGGAACTTCCGGCTGGCCCGCGACGGTGGCACCCTGCGGGTACACAACGGCCTACTGGAGACCCGCGCGCAGACCGTGCCGCTGGACCGGGTCCAGACCGTACGGGCCACCTGGCCGCTGCTGTGGCGGTTCAACGACTGGCTGCGACTGCGGTTGGAGGTGGCCGGCTACTCGCTCGCGGAGGCCGACGACCGCAACCGACCGGACCGGCTGCTGCCGGTGGGTGACCTGCCGACCGCCACGATGATCGTCGGCGAGGTGCTGCCCGGCGTACGCCTGGACGCGCTGACGCTGAGCCCGCCACCGCCCCGGACGCGCTGGCTGCACCCGTTCGGACGCGGCGCGCTCGGCGCAGGACTGTTCGATCGGGTCTTCGCCACCCGGTCCGGGCTGCTCACCCGGCAGTTGGCGATCGTGCCGTACGCCCGCATCCAGAGCGTGCGCGTCGTGCAGGGGCCGGTGCAGCGCCGGCTGCGCCTGGCGACCGTGTACGCGGACACGGCCGGCGGCTCGGGCGCGGCGGCCCAGGACCGCGACCTCGCCGAAGCCTGGTCCCTGGCAGCCGACCTAACCCGCAGAGCCCACCAAGCCCGCCACCAAACCCCCTAACCCGGAACCCCCACCCCCACCCCCACTCTCACCCCCCTGACTCCTGTTGATCAAGAGGTTTGCGTCAAGAATCGGGCACTCGGTGACGCAAACCTCTTGATCAACAAGGACGGGCCGGTCAGTGGTCGGCGGGGACCGAGCGGTGGGTGGTGGTGGTGTCTGGTTCGCGGAGGGGTGGTGGGGGGTCGGGCTGGCTGGGGGGCGGTTGCGTTCCGGCCTTCGGGTGGCGGGCGCGGTAGGACCTCCACGCCCGCTCGCCAAGGCCGACGACCAGGTAGGTCAGCCCGACGTACGTCCAGCCCACCAGCACGTCGATCACGTAGTGCTCGCCGGAGTAGACCAGGGTGAAGGTCATCGCCAGGGGGTACGCGAGCAGCAGCGGCCACCAGCGGCGACGGGTGGTGTGCAGGAAGAACAGCACCACGAACAGCGCCCACGCGGTGTGCAGCGACGGCATGGCGGCGACCGGGTTGGAGGCGATCTGGCCGGCGTTGAGCACGTTGCCGGCACCGTGCATGCCGAACGCCTTCCAGCCCCGGGTGGAGATCCGCGCCACCTCGGTGAGCAGGCCGTTCTGCGCGGCCCACCAGGGCGGCGCGGCCGGGTAGACGAAGTACGTGACCAGGCCGGCGGCGCACAGGAAACCCCACCGCCGCATGTAGGCGGCCCAGCGGTGCCGGTCCCGCATCCAGAGCACGGCGGCGGCGGCCAGCGCCACCACGAAGTGCGAGAAGTACACCCAGCTCGCCGTGATGTCCCACCAGTGCACCTGCGGGCGGTAGAGGTGCTCCTGCAACCAGACGGTGGGCACCTCCCCGCCGGTGGCCCAGCCGAACATGAACCGGTCGGCGACGATCAGCTCCATGGCGTGTGGGGTGGCGCCGTTGTCGGCGAACCCGCGCGAGAGGTTGTACGCGGCCAGGAGCAGCACCACCGGCACCCAGTCCCGGGCGAAGCGCAGGTGGCTGCGCCACGGGCGGTCGCTGTTCCAGGCGATGGTCCCGAGCCAGATCCACACGAAGGCGTACGCCGGGTCGGTGGGCAGCCCGATGCCGAGCCACGCGGCGACGAAGGCGACCGCCCAGATCGTCATGGCGACGATGCGCCGACGACCCGCGTCCGGGGACGCGGGTGGGTCGGTCCGGGCGGGGGGCTGGGGGTCAGTCACGACGGCCATCGCGGTCAAGGTTAACGACGGCTACGGCATCGACCGACGGGTACCACCCGGCGGGGCGGCGCACAGGTGGGAGGGCGGGCGGCGCCGGGATCGCCGGGCGCGTGCTCGACGGGCTCTCCGAACACCTAGGCTGACGACCATGCAGGAGCAGCCCGAGCCGGCCCTCGCGCCGGGTCTGACCGCCCAGGTCGAGCTGACCGTCACCGACGCGGACACCGCCCAGGCGGTCGGTTCGGGGGACGTACCGGTGCTGGGCACACCCCGGGCGCTCGCGCTCGCGGAGGCGGCCACCGTCGCGGCCACGGCGACGGCGATGCCGCCCGGTTCGACGACGGTCGGCACCCGGGTCGAGCTGGAGCACCTCGCGCCGACGGTGGTGGGCCGCACGGTACGGGCGCAGGCGCTGCTGACGACGGTCGACGGTCGGCGGTTGTCGTTCGAGGTCAGCGTCTCCGACGGCGACCAGACGGTGGCCCGGGGCCGGGTGGACCGGCTCCTGGTGGACCGGCAACGCTTCGTGGACCGGGCCGGGCGGGCGTCGTGAGCGGCGGGTTCGTCGAGGTCGCCGACCGGGTGTACGTGCGTGTCGAGCCCCTGCTGCGGGTCAACGTCACCCTCGTCGTCGGCGACGACGGGGCGCTGCTGGTGGACACGCTCTCCTCGGCGGGGCAGGCGACCGAGCTGGCCGCCGCCGTCCGGGGGGTCACCGACCGTCCGCTGACCCTGGTCAACACGCACCACCACTACGACCACTGCTTTGGCAACGCCGTCCTGGCCGGCGAACCACCCCAACCGGTGTACGCGCACGAGCGGGCCGCCGCCGCTCTGCGCGACGACCCGGAGGGGCTGCGCCGGGAGGCGTACGAGGAGGTGCGCGCGGAGCACCCGGAGCTGGCCGCCGACCTGGCGGACACCCCGCTGCTGGCCCCGACGCACGTGGTGCACACGGAGACGACGCTCGACCTGGGCGGCCGGCGGGTGCTGCTGCGGCACCCGGGGCGCGGGCACACCGACGCCGATCTGGTGGCGCACGTGCCCGACGCGGACGTGCTCGTCGCCGGCGACCTGGTGGAGCAGAGCGGTCCGCCCGCCTTCGAGGACTCGTACCCCCTGCAGTGGCCGGACGCGGTCGCGGACCTGCTGCGGCTGACGACGCCGGGCACGGTGGTGGTCCCGGGCCACGGCGATGTGGTGGACGTCGACTTCGTCCGGGCCCAGCACGCCGAGCTGGTACGGCTGGCCTGGCTGATCCGGGCCGCGCACACCGGCGGCGCGCCGCCGGAGCGGGTGGCCGCCGAGGCGCCCTTCGGGGCACGCGCGGCCCTGATCGCCGCCCGCCGCGGCTACCGCGAGCTGAACGGCGACGCCTGACCACGCAAACCCACGCCGATCTTGCACTTTCGGTTGACGATAGGTCCCCTATCCGGGGCAATGTCGCCACAGAAAGTGCAAGATCGGCGCGGAAAAGGGGGAGCTAGACCCCTGTGCGGCGCCACTGTTGGTTCGTGGCGGTGGTGCAGGTGGACTGCACGGCGCGGGCGCCGTCGGTGGTGGCGGCGTTGAGGATGGTCAGGCACTTGTTGCTGTGTCTCGCTATCAGCTGGACTGCGCCGGTGGTGCCAGTGTCCTGGACGCGCCACTGCTGGTTGGTGCCCCCGTTGCAGGTCCACTGGGTGACCCGGACGCCGTCGGCGGTCGCGGACGCGCCGCCGTACACGTCCAGGCACTTGCCGCTGTGCACGCTGACCACCGTCTGGTAGCCGCTACCGGCGTCCTGGAACCGCCACCGCTGGTTGGCCTGCCCGTTCGCGCTCCACTGCACGATGTCGGCGCCGTCGGTCGTGGCGTTGTTGGAGACGTCCAGCAGCTTCCCGCTGTGCTGGGCGGCGAGGGTGTACGCGGTCGGCACCGGCACGGTGCTTCCCGGGGTCAGCCGGTACAGCCCGGAGCCGTGGGCCGGGAGCGAGCGGGTGAGGGTTCCGGTCACCGTGCCGAGGGCCGCGCCGGACCACAGGTCGGTCACGGTGGCCGAGCCGATCCCCAGGTCGGCGAGGTTGACCGAGACGTTCGCCGTGCCGCTCTCGCGGTTGAACAGCGCGAGGTAGCGGTCGGTGCTGCCCGGCACGTCGGCGGTCCACGCCTGCCGGGTGCCGCCGGTGAGCTGACGGTTGTTGGCGCTGTTCTGGTCGACGGCCAGCACGGCGGTGTTGGTCATCAGCGCCAGCTCCGAGGCGCGGTTCTCGACCAGGTTGCCGCCCCACATCAGCGGCGCGCGGTTGATCGCCCAGAGCGTCATCAGGGTGCGCTGCTCGTCGGAGGTGAGGTTGGAGTAGCGCGGTGAGCCGACGGGCCCGTACTTGGAGAGCCGGCCGATGGGGATCATGTCCGGGTCGGGCCAGGCGCCGGTGGCGCGGTACGGGGTCCAGTTGCGGAGTTGGTCGAAGAGGGCGTCGACGGACGACCAGTTGTCCCAGAGGTCGTTGACGATCCGCCACATGTGCGCGTTGGCCTGGACGTGGCTTCCGCTGGCCAGCGGGGTCGCGCCGGGCGACAGGCTCAGCACCATCGGACGGCCACTGCGCTGGATCGCCAGCTTGTAGCCCTCGATTTCCGCCTGCCGGTAGGTCGGCGCGGCGATGTCGTCCACCTTCACGAAGTCGATCCCCCAGGACGCGAGCAGTTGGAACACCGAGTCCAGGTAGCTCTGCGCGCAGGGGTTGGACATGTTCAGACCCCACATGAGGTTGAGCCAGGCCGCGGTGGTGCTGTTGTTGATCTGGTTGGCGCGGCAGTTGGTGCCCGAGATCGGGACGTTGTCGGCCACCGCCTGGCGGGGGATGCCCCGCATCAGGTGGACCCCGACCTTCAGGCCCTGGGCGTGGATGTAGTCGGCCAGGGGTTTGAACCCGTTGTCACCGGCGGCGGAGGGGAACCGGGTGGTGTCGGGCAGCAGCCGCCCGTTGGCATCCATCCGGAGCCGGGGTTGCAGGTTGGAGTCCTGGTTGGGGCTGTTGTTGTGTCGTCCGGGGTAGTACCACCCCCAGTCGATGACGATGTACTGCCAGCCGGACTGCCGCAGGTTGGTGGCCATGTAGTCAGCGTTCGCCCGTACGTCGGCCTCGGTGACGCTCCAGTTGAACGAGTCGTAGCTGTTCCACCCCATCGGCGGGGTGCTGGCCACTGCGTTGTCCCAGGCGCGCGCCGGCTCCGGAGCACTGACGGCGACTCCGCCGACGGCAACCAGGGCGACGACCAGTACGGCGGCGAGGCGGCGGAATGACGGTGGTACCAGGACGAGTCTCATCGGAGTCTCCCGGATAACACGCAGGAAATAGGCAGACGCCGATGTTAACGTTCACATAACAGGGACGTCAACCAGCCGTCACCCGCCCTCAACGGCCGAAGCGGCGCTCGATGTCGGCGCGGGTGGGCATGGCGGTGGCCCCGCCCGGCGACTCACAGACCAGACCGGCGACCCGCAGCGCGAACGCCACCGAATCGACCCAGCCCGTCGGATCGGCCGGCTCGCCGTCGCGGAGCAGGTCGGCGATGAGCGCGGCCATGACCGAGTCACCGGCGCCGGTGGCGTCGACGGCGTCCACCTTCGGCGCCGGCACCCGCACCGGGTCGGCCTCGGCGGCGGCCAGCACCGCGCCGGCCGCGCCGAGCGTCACCACCACGGTGGACGCGCCCAACTCCCGCAGGTACGCGGCGACCCCCTCGACCGGCTCACCCGGATACAGCAGCGCGGCGTCGGCGCTGCTCAACTTGACCAGGTGCGCGCCCGCGGCGAACTCCGCCACCACCTGCCGCAACCCGTCCATCGCGACCGGCCCGTCGAGCAGTCGCGGACGGACGTTCGGATCGAGGACCCGCAGGCCGGTGGCGAGCGACCAGGCCCGGCGGGCGGCGGCCAGCGTGCCCGGCTCGAGCAGCACGATCGAGCCGCAGTAGAGCACGTCCGCGCCCTCAGTCAGCGCCAGGTCCACGTCGTCCGGGCCGAGCAGGCCGTACGAGCGCGGCTCGCCGTAGAAGTGGAAGTCCGGTTCCGGACCGGCGTACGTCACCACCGCCAGCGTGGTCGGCGCGGACACCGTGACCGCACCGGCCAGGCCGACGCCGACCCCGCTCAGGAAGTCGCGGATCCGCTGGCCCAGCGCGTCGTCACCGAGCGAGCCGACGAACTCCGCCGCCCCGCCGAGCCTGGTCACCCCGACGGCGACGTTGAGCGGGCCGCCACCGATGGCCTGCCGGTAGACCCGCTCCCCGTCGACGTCGCTGTCCAGCAGGTCGACGAGCGCCTCGCCGAGCACCACCGCGTACCCCATCAGAGCCCCCTCGCCGTCGGCGGCCGCGACGGCCGTCTCGCCCCAGGCTGGCACAGCGGGATCAGTCCGCGTGGTGGATCGGCCCGTCGATCGCGGCCAGGGGGCGGCCACTGCCGCCCCAGCGGGCCGCGACGATCTGCGCGGCCACGCTGACCGCGGTCTCCTCGGGGGTACGACCGCCGAGGTCCAGCCCGATCGGTGAGGCCAGCCGGTCGAGCTGTGCGGTGCTGAGCCCCGCCTCGCGGAGCAGTTTGTGCCGTTCGTCGTGGGTACGTCGCGACCCCATCGCGCCGACGTACGCCAGGGGTTGGCGCAGGGCCAGCGCCAGCAGCGGCACGTCGAACTTCGGGTCGTGGGTGAGCACGCAGACGACCGTGCGCCCGTCGACCCGGCCGGCGTCGATCTCGTCCCGCAGGTAGCGGTGCGGCCACCGCACCACCACCTCGTGCGCGTCGGGGAAGCGCCGGCCGGTGGCGAAGACGGGCCGAGCGTCGCAGACGGTCACCCGGTAGCCGAGGAACGCGCCGATCTGCGCCACCGCCGCCGCGAAGTCGATCGCCCCGAAGACGATCATCCGGGGCGCGGTGGCGTACGCGGCCACGAAGAGACTGAGGCCGCTGCCCCGGCGCTGCCCCTGGTAGCCGTAGCCCAGGACGCCGCTGTGCCCGGCCGCGAGCAGCCCGAGCGCGTCGTCGGCCGCGGCGTCGTCCAGCCGGTCGTCGCCGAGTGAGCCCGTCACCCGCCGCCCGGTCAGCACCAGCCGGCGACCCAGCCGCCCCGCCGGGTCGGACGTGTCACCGGCATCGGCGGCCACGCACGTGACGACCGCGGCCGGTTCGCCGGCCTGTCGCGCGGCGGCGACCACGTCGAGCTGCGCCAGGGCATCGCCGTCGAACCGCTCGACGAACACGTCCAGCAGGCCGCCGCAGGTGAGCCCGACGGCGTACGCCTCGTCGTCGCTGACGCCGTAGCGGACCAGCTCCGGTACGCCGGTGTCGAGCACGTGGCGGGCCCGCTCGTAGAGGTCCGCCTCCACGCAGCCGCCGGAGACGCTGCCGGTGACCGACCCGTCGGCGGCGACGAGCATGGCGGCGCCGGGCGGCTGTGGCGCGGATCGCCAGGTGGCGACCACGGTGGCCAGGGCGACCGGCTCACCGGCCCGGCAGCGGCGGTGCAGTTCGTCGAACACGTCGGGCACGCGCTGCCGCCTCCTTCGTCTGCGCGACGCCACGGGCGGCGTGAGGCGACCCGAGGCGGGCGATCTGCGCGGGAAGACCGTCGGGGCGCAGACCATCACTATAGGAAGGAACCCGCCGGACCGGATAGGAGTCCGCCGAGCCGGCGCCGGCCCGCCGTGTTTGACGCATCGAGGAACGACTATTGCGCCGGTGGCGGACGACGTGGTGGGATGGCCCGTGCCGGGTGGCGCGAGGGCTGTCGCGCTTCCGGTTGCCGGGTTGTTGGACGCGAGGGCACCGGTCCAGGACAGGACCGTCGATGGCGTGTGTCCGCCGGCCGATCTTCTGCCGGGGCGCGCCAGGGTGATCGTCGTATCCGCTTGCGGCGGGGCGGCCTCGGGCGGCACGCCTCGCGAGTCAGGAGAACCCGTGAACCGTTCCCGTACGGCCGCAGTGCTCACCGCGGCCCTGACCTTTGCGCTGGGCGCCGTCGCCCTGGCGTCCAGTCCACAACCGGCGGCCGCGCACGGCGCGGCGATGACGCCGGGCAGCCGCACCTACCTCTGCTGGCAGGACGGCATGAGCCAGACCGGCGAGATCAGGCCGAACAACCCGGCCTGTGCCGCCGCCGTGGCGCAGAGCGGCACGAACTCGCTCTACAACTGGTTCAGCGTGCTGCGCTCCGACGCCGGTGGCCGTACCACCGGCTTCATCCCGGACGGGCAGCTGTGCAGCGGTGGCAACACCGGCTACCGGGGCTACGACCTGGCCCGCACCGACTGGCCGCTGACCCACCTGACGTCCGGCGCACGGCTGGACTTCAAGTACAGCAACTGGGCGCACCACCCGGGCACCTTCTACTTCTACGTGACGAAGGACAGCTGGAGCCCGACCCGTGCGCTGGCCTGGAGTGACCTGGAGGAGCCGTTCCTGACGGTGACCAACCCGCCGCAGCGTGGCGCGGTCGGCACCAACGACGGTCACTACTACTTCAGCGGCAACCTGCCGTCGGGCAAGAGCGGTCGGCACATCATCTACTCCCGCTGGGTGCGTTCGGACTCGCAGGAGAACTTCTTCGGCTGCTCGGACGTGACGTTCGACGGTGGTAGCGGTCAGGTGACCGGTGTGGGTCCGGGCGGGTCGAACCCGACCACCCCGCCGCCCACGACCCCGCCGCCCACCACGCCGCCGCCGACGACCCCGCCGCCCACCACGCCGCCGCCCACCACCCCGCCGCCGACCACGCCGCCGCCGTCCAGCGGTGACTGCATGGCCGTCTACTCGGTGACCAGCACCTGGCAGGGCGGATTCCAGGGACAAGTCACGATCATGAACCACGGCAGCACGCCGTTCTCCGGCTGGACCGCAAGCTGGACCTGGCCCAGCGGACAAGTGATCAACCAGGTCTGGAATGCCACCCAGACAACGTCCGGCGCCTCGGTGACCGCGACGAACGTCCAGTACAACGGCACGGTCGCGCCCGAGGGCACGACATCGTTCGGCTTCCTGGCCAGCAGCACAGGAACGAACGCCCTTCCAACGGTCACCTGCGCCCGTCGCTGAGGTTCCCCTGAAATGATCAAGAGGTTTGCGTCACCCGGAGCGCTTCCGGTGACGCAAACCTCTTGATCGACAGGGCGGGGCCGCGGGTCAGCGGACCATGGAACCGACCACCGGCTTGGTCAGCAGGGCCGACTGGTTGCGCTGGATACCCGGGTCGAGCGTCTTGGCCACGAAGATGGCGTGCCAGATGCAGAAGATCAGCACCGTCCACACCTTGCGGGAGTGGTCGAACTCCTCCCGCTTGTGCTCGTCGAGCAGCCGCAGCGCGTACGACAGGTCGAGCAGGTCACCCGCGCCGGAGGTGCTCAGCACGTGGCGGGCCCACTCGTACATCTCGCCGCGCAGCCACACCCGGGTCGGGGTCGGGAAGCCCAGCTTCTTGCGGTTGACGATCGCCGGCGGGACGACGCCCTGCAACGCCTGGCGCATCGCGTACTTGGTGGCGTCGGAACGCGGCGGCAGCTTCAGGTCCACCGGGATCTTCGCCGCGACGTCGAACACCTCGCGGTCGAGGAACGGCACCCGCACCTCCAGCGAGTGCGACATCGAGATCCGGTCGGCCTTGACCAGGATGTCGCCGCGCAGCCAGGTGTAGAGGTCGATGTACTGCATCTTGGTGACGTCGTCCAGCTCGGTGCACTCGGCGTAGATCGGGGCGGTCACGTCGGTGTAGCGCACCGAGGGGTCGTAACGACGCAGCAGGTGCTGCTTCTCCTCCTCGGTGAACATCCGCGCGTTGCCGTAGTAGCGCTCCTCGATCGGGGTCGTGCCCCGCTCCAGGAAGCTCTTGCCCTTGACGCCCTGCGGGATGGCCTTGGAGACCGCCCGCAGCCCCTTCTGCACACCACCGGGCAGACCGTTGACGGTGCCCAGCGACAGCGGCTCCCGGTAGATCGTGTAACCACCGAAGAACTCGTCGGCCCCCTCACCGGAGAGCACCACCGTGACGTGCTCGGCGGCCTTCTTCGCCACGAAGTACAGCGGCACCAGCGCCGGGTCGGCCACCGGGTCGTCCAGGTGCCAGACGATCTTCGGCAGCGCGTCGATCATGTCCTGCGGACCGATCTTGGTGGGGATGGTGGTGACGTCCAGGTGCCGCGCCGAGTCCTGGGCGACGTCGATCTCGGAGTAACCCGGGACGTCGTAGCCGACGGTGAAGGTCAGGATGTTCGGGTTGAACTCGCGGGCCAGCGCGACCACGGCGGTCGAGTCGATGCCGCTGGACAGGAACGAGCCGACCGGCACGTCCGAGCGCATGTGCATGCGCACGCTCTCACGCAGCGTCTCGCGGATCTCGTGGTACAGCTTCTGCTCGTCGTCGACCGGCGCGGGCCGGAACACCGGCCGGTACCACCGCCGTACGTCGATCCGCCCGCCCGGGGTCCAGGTCAGGTACTCCCCCGAGCCGATCCGGCTGATGCCCTTGTGCAGCGTGCCGGGCTCCGGCACGTACTGCAGCGTCAGGTAGTGGCTGAGGTTCGCCGCGTCCACGCCCGCGTCGCCCTGGTAGTTGCTGTGCGCGAACGGCAGCAGCGCCTTCTTCTCCGACGCCAGGTAGAGGCCGTCGGCGGTCTCCAGGTAGTGCAGTGGCTTGATGCCGAAGTAGTCGCGGGCGCCGAACGCGCGCCGCTCCTGCCGGTCCCAGATGACGAAGGCGAACATGCCGCGCAGCCGGGTGAGCACCTGCTCGCCCCAGTAGTGGTAGCCGGCGACGATCACCTCGCCGTCACCGGCGGTGGCGAACTGCGCGCCGAAGTCCCGGATCAGCTCGTCGCGCAGCTCGATGTAGTTGTAGATCTCACCGTTGAAGGTCAGCAGGTAACGGCCGTTCGCGTAGGGCAGCGGCTCGTGACTCGACGCGACGTCGATGATGGCGAGCCGCTTGTGGGCGAACACTCCGTCCGCGTACCGGCCGGACGCGTCGCCGACCACCTCGACCCCTGTCTCGTCCGGGCCGCGGTGGTGCAGGCATTCCAATGCTCCGGCGATGTGGTCGCGGTGCGCGGCGGCGTTGCCGTTCGCGCTGAAGAAGGCCAGGAGTCCGCACATGGTCGTCATCTTTCCACGCGCTCCGTCGGCCCGTCGCAGCCGTCCGTCGTTCGGGGCGCTCCCGGCCGCCACCACCGCGAACCGGGCGCGCGGTACCGTCGGGACCAGCCACGAGCGGAGGGGAGCGGCGCAATGACCGAGGAACGCAAAAGCACCGAGGGTACGCCGACAGACGGCACGGAATCGCACGATCCGGACTTCCCGGAGGCGTTCCTGTCGTTCATGCGGCAGGGCTGGCGCGACACCGAACTCCCGGTCACGCCGCGTCCCGAGGTCCCCAACTACGCCAAGCGGCGCGCCGCGCTCTCCGCGGCCTTCCCGGGCGAGACGCTTGTCATCCCGACCGGCGGCGAGAAGGTCCGCGCCAACGACACCACGTACCCGTTCCGGCCGGGCAGCGACTTCGCCTACCTGACCGGTGACCACGACCCGGACAGCGTGCTGGTGCTGCGCCCGAACGGCTCGGGCCACGACGCGACGCTGTACATGCGGCCCCGCTCGTCCCGGGAGACCGACGAGTTCTTCCGCAGCCGGCACGGTGAGCTGTGGGTGGGCCGGCGGCACACCCTCGGCGAGAAGTCCACCGAACTGGACCTGCCCACCGCCGACCGGACCGGGCTGGAGGCGGCACTGGCCGACCTCGCTCCGGGGCGTACCCGGGTGTTGCGCGGTTTCGACGCCCAGGTGGACGCGGCCGTGCGCCCCTACGACGGGCCGCGCGCCGAGGGGCAGCCGGCCCGCGACCGCGAGCTGGCCATCGCCATCTCGGAGCTGAAGCTGGTCAAGGACGAGTGGGAGATCGGCCAGCTCCAGGACGCGATCGACGCCACCGTCCGGGGCTTCGAGGACGTGGCCCGCGTCCTGCCGGCCGACCGGGCCGTCTCCGAGCGGCTGTTGGAGGGCATCTTCGCGCTGCGCGCCCGGCACGACGGCAACGACGTCGGGTACGGCTCGATCGTCGGCGCGGGCGAGCACGCCACGATCCTGCACTGGGTGCACAACCACGGCGCCACCCGACCGGGTGACCTGCTGCTCATGGACATGGGGGTGGAGGGGCGCAACCTCTACACCGCCGACGTGACCCGGGTGCTGCCGGTCGACGGCCGGTTCACCGCCCTGCAACGCCAGGTCTACGACATCGTGTACGCCTCGCAGCAGGCCGGCATGGACGCCATCCGCCCCGGCGTGAAGTTCAAGGACGTCCACCTGACCTGCATGCGGGTGCTCGCCGAGGGCCTGTCCGACCTGGGCCTGCTGCCGGTGGGCGTGGACGAGGCCATGGACGAGAAGTCCTCGGTCTACCGGCGCTGGACGCTGCACGGCTTCGGTCACATGCTCGGCATCGACGTGCACGACTGCTCGAACGCCCGCAAGGAGACCTACCGCGACGGCGCCCTCGGCGAGGGCTACGTGCTCACCGTCGAGCCGGGTCTCTACTTCCAGCCCGAGGACGAGCTGGTCCCCGCCGAGCTGCGCGGCATCGGCATCCGCATCGAGGACGACGTCCTGGTCACCGCGACCGGCGCGGTGAACCTGTCGGCCGGCCTGCCGCGCACCTCCGACGAGGTGGAGACCTGGCTGGCCGAGCAGCGCGAGGCCGGGCCCCGCCTGCCCGGCTGACCCAAACCCCACCCCTCGACCCCGAGCCCCTGGGGTCGCCGCCTCGGCATCGACCTGGGCCAGTGCCTGGACCTTGTCCGGGCCTGGCCTGGTCCTGGCCGATGCCCGGACCTGGCCTGGTCCTGGCCGATGCCTGGACCTGGCCTGGGACTCGGGCCTCGGTCTGGACTCGTGGCCGGCGGGTGCCGGACCGCCGGCCGCGGCCCGGCGCGTTGATCCACTCCAGATCACCGAGGTTGGGGTATCCAGGCGCCGGGATACCGCGCCATCGGCGCACTGGAGTGGACCACGCCTGCTACCGGCCGAGATCCACTCGACTTCCTTGATGTCGGGGTTTCCGATCCGCTCGGAGAGCGCATCTTCCAGGAACCCGAGCCGATCACCACCAGCGGCGCCGCCGAACGCCCCACGCCGGGCGGCAAGGGGCGCCTCGTGGTGTTTGAGCTGCTCACACCCCTTCCTGTCCCGCCGGACCGTTACGGGCTCGTGCCCTAACTTGAGGCATATGCGGGGTTTTCTCAGATACGTCCGCCTCGCGAAGATAGTTCTCATACGGTGGGCATCAGAGGCTACAAGCCATTTGTAGCTGGTCGTGGCGCTGCGGGCGGTGCGACCCCGTCTGGTAGTAGGAAGGGCGGAAGGCTCTGATGTCCGATGACATAACGAGTACCGAAGGCGGGGCCTCGACGGCTCCGCCAACACGACGACGACGGGCCCTGTGGGTTGCCGGCGTCGCGGGCCTGACCGGGGTGGTCGGCCTGGCCGCCCTCGGTGGCGTGGCCGCACGGGACGACAAACCCACCTCCGCCCGGGTGTCCGACGCACAGCCGTCGACGAACCGGCAGAACGTCAGCGACGCCGGCGCGAACGCCGACGGCGGCAAGGAGGACGGCGGCAAGGAGAATGGTGGCAACGACGAGTGGAGCGGCGGCGACTGGAGCGGCTTCGACGACCGGGCCGGCAAGGACGACAAGCGGGACGAGAAGGATCGCACCAAGCAGGTGCCCTGCGACTCGGACAAGCTGATCCAGGCGATCACCTTCGCCAACAACGGCGATGGCGGTGTCCTGGAACTGGCGAAGGGCTGCACGTACACCCTGACCCGCAACCAGGACGGCAACGGCCTCCCGGTGATCACCGAAGCCATCACTCTCAAGGGCGAGCACACGACCATTGGTCGTGCGGCCACCGCCGACTACTTCCGCATCCTGAACGTCGGCCCGGGCGGGCAGCTCACCCTCAAGGGCCTGAGCATCAAGGGTGGGCAGACCATCCAGCAGGCGATGACCGTGGAGCCGGCGACGGTCTGGGGGCCGTACTCAACCTCGGCCCGGACCACGGCGGCCACGGGTAGGCCGGCGGCCACCACCGCAGCGGGCGCCGCAGCCCAGCCGGCCACGACGGCGGCGGCGAAGTCGGCGACGTCCACCGCCCCGGCCAAGGCAGCGGCCGCCAAGCCGACGACAACGACGGCCAAGCCGACGGCGGCCAAGCAGGCAACGACCAAGCAGGCGGCGGTCAAGGCTGCGGCGGTCAAGGGCGCGGCCGCCAAGCCGGAAGCGAGCAAGGCGGCGGAGCCCACAGCAGCGACCAAGGCGGCAGCCGCAGCGAAGCCGGCAGCGACAACGGCCAAGACGGCCACGGCGGCGAAGGCAGCGGCAGACAAGCCGGCAACCGGAACCACAGCCAAGTCGGCAGCGGCAACCGCCCCGGCCCCGACGACGACGGCGGCGGCCGGAGCTCAGGTGACGCCGCTGGTGGAGGAGCCCGGGTTCAACGACGGTGCCGGGGTGCTCGTACAGCCCGGGGGTCGGGCGGAGATCCTGGACAGTGAGCTGCTCTACAACCAGTCCGGCGGCAACGGCGGTGGGCTGGCGAACTTCGGCAGCGCCAGGCTCAGCAAGAGCACCGTCCCGCACAACACCGCCTTCTTCTTCGGCGGCGGCATCTTCAACGCCGGCGTGCTCCAGGTCGACGAGTCGAAGATCGCGGACAACACCGGGATCATCGGTGGTGGCGGCATCGCCAACGGCGCGGCCGAGATCTTCACCGAGTCCGTCGACGGCGGTGCGGTCTGGGTCTACAAGAGCGAGATCACCGACAACGAGACGCTCGGCTTCGGCGGCGGCGTCCTGGACGTCGAGGGCACCACGACCCTGCACGACACGAAGATCACCGACAACACGGCGGTGCTCGACGGGGGCGGCGTTGCCGTGGCCGACAGTCAGCTCACCCTCAAGCACGCCACGGTGGCCAGGAACAGCGCTGGCCGCGACGGTGGCGGTGTGGCGGTCGTCTCCGACAGCACCGCGACGATCGAGGACACCGCCATTAAGGACAACACCGCGGGGTCCGGCGGCGCTGGCCTCTTCAACGACGAGAGCCGCACGACGCTGCGCGACAGCGAGGTCGTCGGCAACCGGGCCATCGGCCCGTTCGCCCGCGGCGGCGGCATCCTCAACACCGAGGGCAGCGAGGTCACGCTCCACCGGACGAAGGTGGCGCACAACTTCTCCACCCTTGAGCCGGGGGGCATCTTCAACAGCCTCGGCGGCACCGTGACGCTGGACGACGAGTCCGCCGTCACCGCCAACCGCCCGACCAACTGCTTCAACGTTCGGGACTGCTTCGCCTGATCGGGTGGGGCTGAACCATATAGAACGCCCCTCCGAGCCGCCAACGGCTCGGAGGGGCGTACCCATTTGGGCAGGTCAGGGGCTTGCAGCCCGGCCCGTCCCGACCAGACCACCCCGGGCGAACATGAACCTAATGTGGGGTTGTTTCGGATACGCCCGCGAGGCGAGGAACATTCTCATAAGTTGGCTTTGGGAGCTACAACCGATTTGTAGCAGGGGACGACCGTCTGAGGGCGGCGACCCTGTCTGGTACGAGGAGAGGGCAGAGAGCTCCGATGTCCAACTACCTAACGAACAACGAAGCCTCCGGGCGGGCGACGGCCAAGAGCCGCCGCAAGCTCTGGCTCGCCAGCGGCGTGGCCGGTCTGACGGGCGTGATCAGTCTCGCGGCGGTGGGCGTCGCGGGCAGCGCCGGGGCGGTCGGCCTGAACTGGAACACCGCGCAGGTGAGCAAGGACGGCGACCAGCACGGTGACGAGGGTCGTGACTGGGACAAGGACCAGAACAAGGACAAGGACAAGGACCGGGACAAGGACCACGAGCGTGGGAAGGAGGTGCCCTGCGACACCGACAAGCTGATCCAGGCGATCGTGTTCGCCAACAACAAGCACGGCGGTGTGCTGGAGCTGGCCAAGGGCTGCACCTACAACCTGAGCCGCAACGACTACCAGGGCAACGGTCTGCCGGTCATCACCGAGAACATCACCCTGAAGGGCGAGCACACCACGATCGCCCGTGAGGCCACGGCCGACTACTTCCGGATCCTCAACGTCGGTCCGGGCGGACACCTCACCATCAAGGGCCTGACCGTCAAGGGTGGTCAGACCCTCGAACTGTTGAGCGCCGTCGAGCCGGCGGCCGTCTGGGCTTCCTACTCGGACTCCGAGGCGATCGCGGCGCAGGTGAAGGCCGGCGTTCCGCTGGACCAGG
Source organism: Micromonospora sp. CA-246542 (assembly GCF_050942905.1). Classification (NCBI taxonomy): domain Bacteria; kingdom Bacillati; phylum Actinomycetota; class Actinomycetes; order Micromonosporales; family Micromonosporaceae; genus Micromonospora; species Micromonospora sp. CA-246542. The sequence goes on from NZ_CP192040.1 coordinate 4,931,129, forward strand.
CCCTCACCGCCCGGCAGGCCAACCCGAAGGCGGGCCTGAAGGCCGCGCCCAAGGCGACCCCGAAGGCCGCCACCAAGGCGGCGCCGGGCGCCGTCACGCCGCTCGTCGAGTACCCGGACGACAACGACGGCGCGGGCATCCTGGTGCAGCCGGGCGGCTCCGCCGAGATCATCGAGTCCGAGGTCGTCCTCAACCAGTCCGGCGGCAACGGCGGCGGTGTGGCCAACTTCGGCACCACGAAGATCTGGCACAGCACCGTCGCGGGCAACACCGCCTTCTTCTTCGGTGGCGGTGTCTTCAACGCCGGCCTGCTCAAGGTCGAGGAGTCGAAGATCAAGGACAACACCGCGATCATCGGCGGTGGCGGCATCTCCAACGGTGCCGCGGAGATCTTCACCGAGGACGTCGACGGCGGCACGGTCGAGCTCAAGAAGGCCGTGATCAGCGACAACGAGACGCTGGGCTTCGGCGGCGGCTACCTCGACATCGAGGGCAACACCACCGCGTACGACACCGAGATCACCTCGAACACGGCGGTCCTCGCCGGTGGTGGTCTGGCGGCGGCGGACAGCCAGCTGAACCTGCACAAGGTGACGGTCGCGAAGAACAGCACCGCCGGGGTCGGTGGCGGTCTCGCCATCGCCTTCGACAGCGCGGTGACCGTCGAGGACAGCTGGATCAAGGAGAACACCGCCGGCTTCTTCGGCGGCGGGGTCTTCAACGCCGGCAGCATCCTCACGCTGCGCAACAGCGAGGTCGTCGGCAACCGGGCCATCGGCCCGATCGGGGTCGGCGGCGGCATCTTCAACATCTTCGGCGAGGTCAACCTGTCGAAGACGAAGGTCGCCAACAACTTCTCGACCTTCGCGCCGGGCGGTGTGTTCACCTTCTTCGGGCCGGTGAACGTGGACGACAAGTCCGCCATCACCGCGAACCGCCCGACGAACTGCCTGGCCATCCCGGGCGGCGCCATCGAGAACTGCTTTGCCTGATCAGGAGCACGAGCACGACGCACCACACGGACCGGCCCCCTTCCGCGCGACGCGGGAGGGGGCCGGTCCCCGCTCACTTCTGGACGAACACCGCCACGCTGCGCGCCGGCACCGTGAAGGTGCCGGCCGCCCGGTCGAACGACGCCGTCCGTAGCGCCGGGTCGGCCGAGTTGACCAGCACCGGGTGCAGCGACACGTCCGCGCCCCGCAGCCCGGTCACCGTCTGCGTCGCCGTCTCCGGAGTGCCGTTGAAGACCACGGTCAGCGCGGTCCACGCCCCGCCCAGACCACGCGCGTCAAGCGTCATGGTCAGCACGCCCGGGGTCTCCGACTCGCCGGACAGCGGGAACGCCACCCGCCGCTGCACCTGCTCGGCGCTGTCCAGCCCGAACACCGGCGACGACGCCCGGACGCGCAGCAGCTCGCCGTACCGGGCGTCGGTGGTGCCGATCGCCGAGCAGTCGGGCACCAGGGCCGGGTCCGCGAGCAGCGGCTTCGCGTACGGCCACTTGTCCTGGTTGTCCTGCGCCGGTGGCAGGCCGACGCCGAACCCGTTGCCGTTGGCGCAGTCCCAGCGGATCTGGTTGAACCAGTCACCGGAGTTGAACGAGTTGCGGTCCAACGACTTCGACCGCAGCCGTTCGGTGCCGGCGGTGACGAACCCGGCGCCCTGCCCCAGCACCACCGTGCTCAGCGCCAGCACCTGCATCCGGGACCGGTCCGCCGCGCTGGTTCCCTGCGGCAGCTTGTACGCCAACGCGTCGTACAGGATCTCGTTGTCGTGCGCGTCGACGTACGTGACGGCCTCCCCCGGCGCGGCGGTGTACCCGGCGGGCGAGCCGTTGTAGTCCACCTGGGCCCCGGTGACCGTACGCCCCGAGGTCTCGGTGAACCGGTAGTCCCGCAGGTTGCCGGTGAGGCCCACCTTGATCAGGTCGTGGGCGTGCAGAAGACGGGCCTTCTGCACGGCCGCCGACCCGTTCACCGGGTCGCCGTTGGGGTCGGTGTAGAGCCCGGAGGCGAAGCCCTGCACGCGCGGGTTGGCGTCGAACGGGCCGCCGCCGCGCACCGCGTCGCGCAGCCGGTCGTTGAACGTGCCGATGCCGGTGCCGGCCATGTTGGCCTGGGTGGCCTGCTCGAACCGGGCGTCGTTGGCGACCTCGCCGAAGTTCCAGCCCTCGCCGTAGAGCATGATCGCCTTGCCGTCCACGCCGTCGCGGGCGACGGTCAGCCGGTCCAGAGCCGTACGGACGGCCAGGATGTTCGCCTTCGGATGGTGGCCCATCAGGTCGAACCGGAAACCGTCCACCTTGTACTGCTTTGCCCAGGTGACCAGCGAGTCGACCACCAGCTTGCCCATCATCGCGTGCTCGGGCGCGGTGTTCGCGCAGCACGTGGAGTTGGCGACGGTGCCGTCGTCGAGCAGCCGGTGGTAGTAGCCGGGCACCACCTGGTCGAGCACCGACCTGGGGTCCACGCCAGCCGCCGCCGTGTGGTTGTAGACCACGTCCATGACGACCCGCAGGCCGGCGTCGTTCACTCCGGCCACCATGCGACGGAACTCGGTGGTCCGCGCCGCCCCGCCCGGGTCGAGGGCGTAGCCGCCCTCCGGAACGGTGTAGTGCAGCGGGTCGTACCCCCAGTTGTAGCCGTCGGTGTCGGCGACGGCCGCGACGCACGTCTGCTGCTGGTCCGAGTCCGGCGGCAGCGCCGCCAGGTCACAGGCCGGCTGGCGCTGGTCGGCCCGCTTCTCGGGGATGGTGGCGAAGTCGAACGCCGGCAGCAGGTGCAGGTGCGTCACACCGGCGTCACCCAACGCCCGCAGGTGGGTCATCCCGGCGGTTTTCGGGTCGGTGAACGCCAGGAACGTCCCCCGCCGCTGCGCCGGCACGGTCTCGTCGGCGATGGAGAAGTCGCGCACCGACAGCTCGGAGATCTGCGCCTTCGACGAGGGCACCCCGGCCGGCTTGCGCAGCGTGCGCCACCCGGGCGGGGCCAGCGCCGGGTCGTCGAGATCGACGAGCTGGCTGTGCGTGGAGTCGGCCGCGAGGGATACCGAGTACGGGTCGGTGACCGACGCGGTGACCATCCGCTGCACGGCCGGCTGCCACGCCCGCACCCGGTAGCGGTAGTACTTCCCCGTCCAGGCGTGGCTGCCGCGTACCGACCAGACGCCGGTGCGGTCGTCGCGGCGCATCGCCACCGTCTTCGGCGCGGCCGTGGGCGAGTCGAACAGTTCCAGCTCCACCGTCCGGGCGGTCGGCGCCCAGAGCGCGAGGCTCGGCGTCCGGCCGGCGAAGGTCGGGCCGAGCGTGACCTGGGTGGCCCGGGAGTACACGTCGTCGAGCACGCCGGGGATCTGCACGCCGGTGGCGGCGAGCAGCTTCCCCTGGGCGTCGCGCTCGGTGACCAGCAGCTGCCCGCGCAGCGCCGCCGGCACCTTCGCCAGGTCACCCCGGTCGAGGGTGAAGGCCCGGTGGGACCACAGGTGCGGAAACGCCGCGCGCTGGGCCTCGGTGAGCCCGTTGCGCTGCGCGCGTAACGGCAGACTGGTGTACGCCCCGGACAGCTCCCCGTCGACGACGCTCACCCCGCCGGCCGGGGCGGCCACCAGGGCGTACACCCGGCCGTCGGTCGGCGGGGTCTGCCAGGCGATGGTGGACCGGTCGATCCAGTGCGCCTTCTGCTTGCCGATGTCGGTGTCCCCGCCGGCGCTGGTCGCGGTGGACGGCAGCAGCCGCCCCGGGGTGGCGGCGAGCAGCCACACCTCCCGGCCGGCGCTGGCGAAGTCGAGCCGCTGGTCGTCGGGCAGGTCCTTGGTGTCGCCCTTGTGCAGGATGTAGTTCAGCCCGGTCGCCCCGGCCGCCAGCGGCACCCGGAACACCGCGCCGAACGCGTCGGTCGAGGTGGGCGCGAGCGGGCTGGCCCAGTCCGTCGGGTTGGCCGCGCCGTCCCACAGGTGCAGACCCCACCCGTCGTAGTTGCCGTCGGCCCGCCGATAGTGGATCACCGCGGTGCCCTCCTCGACCGCCGGGTCCGGTTGCCCGGTGGCCGCCTGCCGGCTCGGATAGACGGTCGCGTCGCCCTGCTTGAGCCAGATCTCGCCGGTCCGGGTGACGTCCATCGTGCGGTCCTGGGCGACGTCCTTCGTGCCATCGGAGTCGACGACAACGAAACCCACGGACTTCGCGCCCGGCTTGAGCTTCACCCAGGCGAACCGGCCGTAGGAGTCCTCCCCGGCGAACGGTTGCCCGGTGGGCCACTCGGTGACGTACGCCGGGTCGATGTCGCCCCAGGCGTACAGGCCCCAGTCGTCGTACCCCCCGGCCGGACGCTGGTAGTGCACCACCGCCCACTCCCGGGATCCACCCAGCTCGGGCGTGCCGACGACGGCGACGGACCGGGCGGTGGCGGTGCGGCCCCGGCCGTCCCGGACGACCGCGCGGTACTCGACGCGGGTGCCGCCGGCCAGCCCGTCCAGGTCGTGGTGCACGGTGTACGGCGCGTGGTCGGCGCTGCCCAGCAACGTCCACCGGCCGCCGCCGACCCGGGCCGCCACCGTGACGGTCGACAGCGGGTCGCCGGTCACCTGCGCGGTGACCGCCGCCCGGGTCGCCACCGACGCGTCCGGCGCGGGGCTGGTGATGGCGATGGTCGGCGTGCCGCTCCCCCGGGCGATGGGGCTGCCCGCGCGGTACACGGCCGCCGACAGCGGCGGCACGGTCAACGTGACCTTCCCGTCGCCACCGGCCTTCGCGCTGGCGGACGCGCCGTAGATGCCGGTGAAGGTGGCGCCGGCCGACCAGGTGTCCACGCTGACAGTCTGCGCGGTCGCGGCGTTGTTCACCGCCACGAGGTACTCGGTCCGGTCGGCGGGCGCGACGCGGGAGGCGGCGAAGACGCCGGGACCGTCGGCGGCGTACCGGGTGACCTGGATGCCGTCGCGCAGCGCGGGGTGCGCCTGGCGCAGCCGGCCCAGCTCGGCGATCGTCCGGTACAGCGGGTGGGCGGTGTCGAACTGGTCGCTGGCGTGGGTGCGGTCGGTGCCGAGCAGGTCGTCGTCGAGGTAGTCGGGCACCTTCGAGGCGAACATGTCCTGCCGGGCGTCCTTGTCCCCACCGGGGCCGGTGAAGCCCTGCTCGTCACCGGAGTAGATCACCGGCTGGCCGCGGGTGAGGAACATGAGCTGGTGGGCGAGCTGGTCGCGGCGAAGGTGACTGGTCGGGTCGGTGCCGCCGCCCGCGATGAACGACCCGATCCGGCCCATGTCGTGGTTGCCGAGGAAGGTCGTCAGCCGGCCGGCGTCGGTGTCCCGGGCGGCGTAGAGGTCGTCCCGGGCGTACACGTCGGCGAGGGCCTTCGCCGAGCCGCCGCCCGCCGTGTAGCCCCGCGCGGCCTCCTGGAACGCGAAGTCGAGGGTGGCCGGCAGACCGCCGCGGCGCACGTACGTCGACGTGACCTCCGGATCGGCGCTGTACACCTCGCCGAAGACGAAGAAGTCCCGTCTGCCGGCCTTCTCGGCGGCCCGCTCGACGCCCCGGGTGAACTGCGGCCAGAAGTCCATGTTGACGTGCTTGACGGTGTCCAGCCGGAACCCGTCGACGCCGGTCGCGCCGATCCAGTCCCCGTACGCCTTGGTCATTCCCTGGACCACCTCGGGCCGTTCGGTCCACAGGTCGTCGAGACCGAAGAAGTCGCCGTACTCGCTGTTCTCGCCGGCGAACGTGGAGTCGCCCCGGTTGTGGTACATGCTGGCGTCGTTGAGCCAGGCCGGCACCTTCACCGTCGCGTCACCCGGCTCGGGAAGGACCGGCGTGTACGGGCCGGCGTTCGCGTCGACGGTCGGGAAGTCCCGGCTGCCGTCGGCGTAGTTGCGGTCCTCGAAGGCCCGCCCCCGCGCGTCCGTGTACGGCGAGGTCGCCTTGTCCACGTAGGCGTAGCGGTCCTCGGCGTACCTGATGACGTCGGCGGTGTGGTTGACCACCACGTCGAGATAGACCTTGATGCCTCGCCGGTGCGCCAGCGAGACCAGCTCCTTGAGCTGGGCGTTCGTGCCGAAGTGCGGGTCGACCTGGGTGAAGTCGGTGATCCAGTAGCCGTGGTAGCCGGCGGAGACGTCGTTCCCCTCGCCCTGCACCGGGCGGTTCTTGAAGATCGGGGCGAGCCAGATGGCGGTGGTGCCCAGGCCCTGGATGTAGGACAGCTTGTCGATGACGCCCTTGAGGTCACCGCCGTGGTAGAAGCCCTTGTCGGCCGGGTCGAGACCGGTGCGCAGCCGGTCACCGGTGAGCCCGCCGGAGTCGTTGCGGCGGTCGCCGTTGGCGAACCGGTCCGGCAGGACGAAGTAGAACTGCTCGGCCCGCGCGGCGTCGACGCCCGCGGCCAGCAACGCGTCGGCGCTGGGCTCGTCGCGCCACTGCACCGCGCCGGTTGCAGTCAGGGGATCGGCGCTGGACGGCCGGGGATCGGCGTCGGCGCCGAGGGGACGGGCGGATACCGGCGTGCCGACGAGGGTGACGGTGAGCAGGCTGACGAGCGCGAGCAGGGCGGTACGGCGTATCGGCGGGGGTTTCATCGACGGCCTTCCTCTGGTCGTGATTGGCCGCACGCTAACCCTTGCCGCAACGATCTGCAATACCTTGCAAACAAAGTCGTAACAGAGCAGCAAACTTGCGGAAGGCTCGCTCAGAACCCGCTACACCGCGCCCCGTCGACAGTGCACCCGCGCGGCGTCGAGGACGCCCGCTGCAGGTGGAACCGCAGCGCCACCGATCCACCGGCCGGCACGTCCACCCCGCTGACGTACGTGAAGCCGCCGTCGAACTGCCGCAGCGTCCCCTGGGGTACGCCCTCGACCCAGGTGGTCACCAGTCGACCACCGGCGAACTCGAACCGCACCGTCCACCCACGGTCCACACCGGACGAGTTGACGATCAACACCTCGCCGATGAAACCGCCGTCGAAGCTCTGCACCACCCGGTAGCGTCCGCTCACCGCCGACGGCTGCTGCGGCGGCCGGACCGGCGGTCGCGCCGACGTCGACGCCACCGTCGGGCCGACCGTCGACGGCCGCGACGTGACCGGCGTGACCGGCGCGCTCGGCGGCAGCCCGCTGGCCCGCGGCGACAACCCGGGCAACAGCGCCGAGTTCTCCGGCAACGGCGTCGGCGACAGCCCGGACGGCGACACCGGCGCCTGCGGCAACGGCAGACCCGCCGGTGGCGGCCCGCCGTCCCGCGCCGGACTACGCCCCCGGTACGCGCCCAGCGCCACGAACAGCAGGACCACCATCACGACGACACCGGCGCCCACCACGATCCACGGCGACGACGCGATGGCCGCCGGACCGTGCGACGGTCGCGGGGCACGACGCATGCCGGACATGTACCTCCCTCAGCGGGCCGTCCGGGCAGCCTAGCGATCGACGGCACACCCGGAAAGCGTCGGCGTCGCGCGCGACGCGGCTCGACGCACGGTCAGCTGAGCCGGCACTCCACCCCGTTGATCACGCACCGCACCGGACGCTGCGCCGATCCATCCCAACTGACCCGCAACCGCAGGGTCTGCGTGTCACCGGCACCCAACGACTCTCCGCCGCTGAGCACGAACGCGCCGTCACCCTGCGCCGCCACCGAGATCCCCGCCGCGCCGCTGACGCGCAGGCCCCGCGTGTCGTCCGCGAAGGCCAACTCCACCCGCCAGTCCACCGACCGGTCCGACCCGTTGGTCACCGACAGCGTGGCATCGGTCGCGTTCCAGCCATCCGTACCGACCTTGTACTGCGCCGACACCGCCGGGTCCTTCGTCGCCAGGGCCGCGGCGCTCGTCGCACCCGGCGACGGCGACTTCGTGGTGGCGCGCGGCGACGGCGTCCGGCTGCTGCGCGACGCGCGCGGCGACGCCGACCGCCGCTCCAACCCACCCGGCGTCGGCGCCGACGACGCGGCAGCCGGCGTCGTCGGCAGGAACACCGGCGGCGCGGCCTGCGGCGTGCCTTCCCCCTCCCGGGTACGGAACGACAACAGCGCGACCACCAACAGCACCGCCAGCGCGCTGACGCCCACCAGCACCACGATCCACGGCAGCGACAGCACCACTCGCGCCGTCCGCGGACCTCCCGCGCCGTCCGGCCCCACCGCCATCAGGTCTCCCCTCGTCCCACCGACGCGACAGCGTAGCCAGCGCCGGGCGGACCGGGAACCTGGCGGGTACGGATCGGACCGACCGGCCCCCTCCGTACGGAAAACGGCTCGGATGGGTCGACGCTCCGCTGGCGGTCAGCCCGTCCGGACGACCGTGCAGATCAGCGGCCCCTCACCCGAGGTCCGTAGCAGATAGCGGTACCGCTCCCCCGGCACCGCACGCCCCTGGCTGTCCAGGAACTCCCACTCGACCGACACCAGGGTCAGCAGCGCGGACACCGGCTGCACGTCCTCGATCCGGGCGTGCGCGGCGATCAGCTCCCGGTCCTGATAGTCGGGTGCGGCGCCCACGAAGGACAGCGCGACCGCTGCCAGCGAGGTGAACGAGAAGCTGTACGTGTCGGCCACCACCAGCCCGGGCAGGGCGTAACAACCACCGAGGGACGGCAGGTCGCCCGAGGTCAACGCGGCGCCGTACCGGTCGAAGAACCCGGTCAGCGTGTCGAGATCCGTGGAGGCGTTCACGGCGAGAGCAATTGCCCCGCACCGGGTGGACCAAACCTCGGGTCGAACCTCAGCGCGGCGGGACCCGCACCTCGATCTCCGTACCCAGTCGGGCGCCCCCGGCCAATCCCAGGTCGTCACCACTCCAGAACCGGCCCGGGTCGTACCAGTTCGGACGCTTGCCGGCGGGCAGCAGGCCCATCGCCTCGTAGGTCACGGCCACCACCTCGGCGCAGTACGCCGTCTCCAAGGCCCGGTCCCGCGTGGCCGCGCTGGTCGGAGCGGCAGTTGTCCCCCGGTTGGCCGCGGTGCCCGCGGCGACCGGGGTGGCCCCGCTGGTCGGAGCGGTCGGGGTGGCCCCGCTGGTCGAAGCGGTCGGGGTGGCCCCGCTGGTCGAAGCGGTCGGGGTGACCGAAGCGGCGGGATCGACCCAGGCCGCTTGGGCGGCCCGCGATACGGCTCGGAGTGCCGCCCGGCCAGGACCCGGCAACGACGGCACCCGGCCGCGCACCCACCGCCACGCCAACTGCGCGGTCGACGGGAACGGCGTGCCGTCCAGGCGTGCGACGGTCCGCAGCACCGCGCGTTCCATCTCGCCCTCGGCCGGCGGGTCGAGCTGCCGCAGCCAGGCCCGCTGACCGTACCGGTTGGCCCACACGCAGACCGCGTCCCGCAGATCGTGCAACTGAACACCGCGCTGGTGCGTGCCCGACCACAGGTCCGGCAGGGACTTGCCCAACTCCGCGTGCCACATCAGCGGCGGCATGTCGTCCAGCACGACGGCCATTCCGACGTGGTTGACCGGACTGTTCGTGGTGAACTGGATCGCCCGGTCCGGCACGCTACGACCCCGGAACACCCACACGTCGCCGGTGCGGGTCAACTCGACGGCCTCATCCAGGCTGATGCTCATGAGGGACTAGCCTAGGCCGATGCGGCAACGAGTGCGGTGGTGGAAGGTCCTCGGCCTGGCCGGCCTCGCCGGGGTGGCAGCGTCCGGTGTGGTCATTGCGCGGGCCGAACGACGCCGACGCGCGTACACCCCGGAGGAGATCCGGGAGCGCCTGCGGGAACGTCACGCCCAGGCCAATGAGGCAGCGGACTCCGCCTAACCACCCGCCGGTCCAACCTCCGGCAACCTGGGGAAGTCCGTGCGGAACGTGGCGCGCGGGCATGATCGTGCTCGATCCTGGTTGTAGTGGCCTCGAGCGCGCGGCGAGGGCACTCTTTCCTGGTTCGAGCACGATCTTGCTCCGTGTGCACCCTCTCAGACCCGTCGGGCTCGTGCGCCCTGCTCGGTGAGACAGCACTTTCGGGGATGTTTCTGCCTCACAGCCGGCTAAGGCAGCAAAATCCCCGATATTGCGCACATCATGGGACCCGCCCAGGCGTGGCCTGTCGGGGTCAGCGTCGGCTCAGGTCGGGTCAGGTCGGGTCGGCTCGGCGTCGGGTCGGCGTCGGGTCGGCTCGGCGTCGGCTCGCGTCGGGCCGGCTCGCGTCGGGCCGGATCGGTCGGCGTTGCGAGTTGTCCGGTTTTGGTGGTTGGGCGGCGCTCGGGCAGTCGCGGTCGGTCGTGCCCGCGCCTCGATCGACTCCAGGTCGCCGATGTGGGGGCATCCTCTGTGCGCGGATGCCGCCACGTCGGCGATGTCGAGTCGATCATCCCCGGTGAGGCCTGACGGTCTGTCCCGCCTGGGAGGTTTGTCCCGTTCAGGGTGGGTGCCGTGACGGGTCGCACCCCGGCGGCGGAATCCCGGGCCGGACCGGGTCGTTATACGTGGCACGCCGCCGCGATCCTCGGGTCACAGCCGCGCGACCCCGGTCGTAGTGCGAGAGAGCCGCCGCCGGGAACACCTCCCGGGTCGTGGTCGTTACACACCTCGCACCGCCGAGCAGCAGCTCAGGCCGGTAGCCAGCCCCGGGAACACCCGCCGGGTCGGGGTCGTTACATCCCCCGCACCGCTGAGCAGCAGCTCAGGCCGGTAGCCAGCCCCGGGAACACCCGCCGGGTCGGGGTCGTTACATCCCCCGCACGGCCGAGCACCACCGGCCGCCCCGGTCCCCGGGCGGGAATGATCCCCCGGCCTGGACCGTTGCACCACCCTCCGGAACACCCGAGCAGGCCCCGCTGGGTCGCCGGGCCCGGTCCCCCAAGAACTTTCTCCCGCCTCGGCGCGCCCCCGTGTGCCGAGCGGTTTCCCCCGGATCCCCCGAATGAAGCAGAGGAGCACGCCATCATGCGTACCGATCTGATTCGTAAGACCGCTCTGACCGCCGCTGGCCTCGCCTTCACCGGCGGCGCCATCGCCGGCCCCGTGACGACCGCGTTCGCCGCGGAGAGCACCGCCAAGCCGACCAGCCAGACGCAGACCCAGTCTGATCGTAAGGGTCATGGTGAGCGTCAGTTGGGTGTGCGCTACGAAGCGCAGCCGAACTTCTACTACTGCGGCCCCGCCGCTACCCGTAACGCCCTGAGCGTGCAGGGCAAGGACATCAGCGTGGACGCCATGGCCAAGGAGATGGGCACCACCGAGGCCGGCACCAACAGCATCAACGACATCACCCCGGTGCTGAACAAGGAGACCGGCAAGACCGACGCCTACCACAGCGTCGAGATCAGCAAGCCCGACGCCGACGCCACGCAGACCGACAAGCTGCGCGCCGACATCGTCAAGACCGTCGACAACGGCCGCGCCGTGGTCGCCAACATCGCCGGCACCAGCACCGACACCGACGGTGGTATCCACTCGTTCGAAGGCGGGCACTACATCAGCGTCGTGGGCTACCGCGACAACGGCAACGTGGTACGGATCGCCGACTCGGCCGACCCGAACACCGCCGCCTACGACATCACCGTCGAGCACCTCGCCGACTGGATCGCCACCCGCGGCTACGCCACCAGCTGACAACCACACCAAAAAGGGCCGGACCCCACGGGGTCCGGCCCTTTGGCATGCCCGGGACATGAGCAGATCTTGGACAGTTTCCGTTAGCGCCGAACGGAAATTGTCCAAGATCTGCGCGTTCAGATGTGCGGTCGGCCGCCGGCGCGAGTTGGCTCCGCGGAACGCATCGGCTCGGCGGACGGCACTGCCTCGGTGGACGGCTCCGGCTCGGCGGCCTCCAGACGGTGGGCACGTCGACGCAGCCACCACGTGCTGCCCAGGCCGGCCAGCACCGCGAGAACAAGGCCCGCCCAGGAGATGTCCTTGAGCCAGTGCTCGGCCGCCCGACCGACGCTGAACAGCAGGTACGTGGTGCCGAACGCCCAGACCAGCCCGCCGGCGGCGTTCGCCACCAGGAACCGCCGGTACGGCACGTGCAGGGCCCCGGCGAGCGGGCCGGCCAGGATCCGCAGCAGCGCCACGAACCGGCCGAAGAACACCGCCCACACACCGTGCCGGGCGAAGCTCTGCTCGGCGCGGGCGAGTTGGGCGGGGCCGAGATGACGGGGGAAGCGTCGGCCCAGCCGGGCGAGCAGCGGACGGCCCCCGCGACGACCCACCGCGTACCCGATGGAGTCACCCACGATCGCTCCGGTCGCGGCGGCCGTCGCCACCCACTCGGGTTCCACCACTCCGGTGGCCGCGAGCAGTGCGGAGCTGACCAGGACGATCTCACCGGGCAGGGGTACGCCCATGCTCTCCACGCCGATCACCCCGGCGACGAGCAGGTAGACCGCGATCGGCGGCAGCGACACGAGCCAGTGCTGGACGTCGAACACGGGTGACCCTCCTCCGGCCGGGCCTCGAACCCTACCCGTGGCCGACGCGGCGAACCGGTCCCTCGACTACTGCCGCACATTCCGTAACGCGTCCTAGGAGGCTAGGGGTCAGGGTGGCGAGCGGGTCGGCCGGGTTGCGCAAATAGCAAGACGGACGTACGGTTTTGTTTGAGAGCAGAATCGGCGGTAAGTGTTACCTAACCTCGGCGGCGCCCCGGCCGGTGCGACAGACTGCTCAGGACTACTCACGGTCGCTGGTGTGAAGGAGTACGACGTGGCGAGCCTCGACACCTTCGGTGCGAAGACCCAGCTACGCGTCGGAGACGCGAGCTACGAGATTTTCAAGATCGACAAGGTGGACGGCCACGACCGGCTGCCGTACAGCCTGAAGATCCTGCTGGAGAACCTGCTGCGGACCGAGGACGGCGCGAACATCACCGCCGACCACATCGAGCAGCTCGGCGGGTGGGACCCGACCGCCGACCCGAGCGTGGAGATCCAGTTCACCCCGGCGCGGGTGCTGATGCAGGACTTCACCGGCGTGCCCTGCGTGGTCGACCTGGCCACCATGCGCGAGGCCGTCCGCGAACTCGGCGGCGACGCCACCAAGGTCAACCCCCTCGCCCCCGCCGAGCTGGTCATCGACCACTCGGTCATCGCCGACCTGTTCGGCCGCGAGGACGCGTTCGCCCGCAACGTCGAGCTGGAGTACGAGCGCAACAAGGAGCGCTACCAGTTCCTGCGTTGGGGCCAGACCGCGTTCAACGAGTTCAAGGTCGTCCCGCCGGGCACCGGCATCGTGCACCAGGTCAACATCGAGTACCTGGCTCGTACCATCATGGAACGCAACGGGCAGGCGTACCCGGACACCGTCGTCGGCACCGACTCGCACACCACGATGGTCAACGGCCTGGGCGTGCTGGGCTGGGGCGTCGGCGGCATCGAGGCCGAGGCCGCGATGCTCGGCCAGCCGGTCAGCATGCTGATCCCCCGGGTCGTCGGCTTCAAGCTCTCCGGCGAGATGCCGGCCGGCACCACCGCCACCGACCTGGTGCTGACCATCACCGAGATGCTGCGCAAGCACGGCGTGGTCGGCAAGTTCGTCGAGTTCTACGGCCCCGGCGTGAGCGCCGTGCCGCTGGCCAACCGGGCCACGATCGGCAACATGTCCCCGGAGTACGGCTCCACCGTGGCGATCTTCCCGATCGACGCCGAGACGATCCGCTACCTGGAGCTGACCGGCCGGGACGCCGCGCAGGTCGCGCTCGTCGAGGCGTACGCCAAGGAGCAGGGCCTCTGGCACGACCCGGCGGCCGAGCCCTCCTACTCGGAGCGCCTCGAGCTGGACCTGGGCACCATCGAGCCGTCGCTCGCCGGCCCGAAGCGCCCGCAGGACCGGGTGCCGCTGGGCAGCGCCAAGACGCTGTTCCGCTCGGCGCTGACCGATTACGTCGCCGACGACTCCGCCGGCGAGCGTGACCTCAAGCCGAGCGTGGCCCGCGAGGAGCTGCCGCGCGGCGCGAACGGCCCGGCCGACGAGGCCAGCGCCGAGTCGTTCCCGGCCAGCGACCCGCCCGCCAACGAGTTCAGCGACCCGGCCGACGAGCCGCGCGACCTGGAGACCGCGGCCACCGGCGCGGGCGGTCGGGCCAGCAACCCGATCCGGGTCACCGGCACCGACGGCGTCGAGTACGAGCTGGACCACGGCGCCGTGGTGATCGCCGCCATCACCTCCTGCACCAACACGTCCAACCCGCAGGTGATGATCGGCGCGGCCCTGCTGGCCCGCAACGCGGTCGAGAAGGGCCTGACCCGCAAGCCGTGGGTGAAGACCACCCTGGCCCCGGGCTCGAAGGTCGTCATGGACTACTACGAGCGGGCCGGTCTCACGCCGTACCTGGACAAGCTCGGCTTCAACCTGGTCGGCTACGGCTGCACGACCTGCATCGGCAACTCGGGTCCGCTGCCCGAGGAGGTGTCGGCGGCGGTCAACGAGCACGACCTGTCGGTCGTCTCGGTGCTCTCCGGCAACCGGAACTTCGAAGGCCGGATCAACCCGGACGTCAAGATGAACTACCTGGCGTCCCCGCCCCTGGTCGTCGCGTACGCCCTCGCCGGCACGATGGACATTGACCTGGCCAACGAGCCGATCGGTGAGGACACCGAGGGCAACCCGGTCTACCTGCGGGAGATCTGGCCGAACAGCGCCGAGATCCAGGACGTCATCGCCCAGGCGATCGGTGCGACCGGCTTCAGCGCCGCGTACGCCGACGTCTTCGCCGGTGACGAGCGGTGGCAGTCGCTGCCCACCCCGACCGGCGACACCTTCGCGTGGGACAGCGACTCGACCTACGTGCGCAAGCCCCCGTACTTCGAGGGCATGCAGCAGGAGCCGAGCGCGGTCGTCGACATCTCCGGCGCCCGGGTGCTGGCCAAGCTGGGTGACTCGGTGACCACCGACCACATCTCGCCGGCCGGTGCGATCAAGGCGGACTCCCCCGCCGGCACCTACCTGGCCGAGCACGGCGTGCCGCGCCACGAGTTCAACTCGTACGGCTCGCGCCGGGGCAACCACGAGGTGATGATCCGGGGCACCTTCGCCAACATCCGGCTGCGCAACCAGCTGGTGCCCGGGGTGGAGGGCGGCTTCACCGTCAACCACCTCACCGGCGAGCAGACCTCGATCTACGACGCCTCGATGGCCTACCAGGAGGCCGGCATCCCGCTGGTCATCCTGGCCGGCAAGGAGTACGGCTCGGGCTCGTCGCGGGACTGGGCGGCCAAGGGCACCATGCTGCTGGGCGTCCGGGCGGTCATCGCCGAGTCGTACGAGCGGATCCACCGCTCCAACCTCATCGGCATGGGCGTGCTGCCGCTGCAGTTCCCGGTGGACGTCACCGCCGAGTCGCTGGGCCTCACCGGCACCGAGATGTTCACCATCACCGGTGTGACGGCCCTGAACGACGGCGAGACCCCGCGCACGGTGACGGTCACGACCGACACGGGCGTGGAGTTCGAGGCCGTCGTGCGGATCGACACCCCGGGTGAGGCGGACTACTACCGCCACGGCGGCATCCTGCAGTACGTGCTGCGCCGCATGATCGCCAACTGATCGCGTACACCTGAGAAGGGCCGCTTCCCGCGCTGGCGGGGAGCGGCCCTTTCACGTCTCTGCCTTCCCGTGCGTGCCCCCCGGGTAGCTGTCTCGCGCCCTTTGCTCTGCTTCACTCGGGGCAACACTGACCGGGCAATACTGTTGCGCCCGTTGAAGCAGAGCAAAGGGCGCGAACGAGGTACGGCCAGCCAAGGGTCCCCGCTCAGCGCAGGCGCAGCGCGACCGCGCGGGCCTCCTCGTCGGTGAGGGGCAGGAACCAGAGGAAACGGCGGACGATGGCCACCGGATCGGGCCCGCCCGGCTGGCCGCGCAGGTCGCGGATGGCCCGGCGGGTGATCCGGGAGAACTCCGGGATCAGGGTCGCCCGGCGGGCCGCGTCCGTCGGTGCCGCTCGCAGCGCCGGGCAGGGCCAGTCCCGCCCGCAGGCGTCGCAGATCCACGAAGGACCATCGGCGGTGTGCCCGGCCGGCGGGCCGCACCGGGGCCGCCAGCGTGATTCGGGTACGACGCCCGGCGGGCGATACGACCGCTGGCGTGGTCCGGTCGGGTCGGCTGTCGCCGAACGGGGCCACGGCAGCCGGCCGCTCGCGTCCTCAGAGGAAGACACGGCAGCGTGACGCGTGCTCGCTGAGGGTCTGGGCCAGCTCGGACAGCGCCGTGAACCGCTCAACCGGCAGCGCATCGCCGCACTCGCCACACTCGATCCGATCGGTACGGATCGGCCATCGCCACGCATCGACGTTGACGGGCGCCTGCATCGGCTTCTCCTCGGGCAGCACCGGCACCACCTCCACACGACGGGCGGAACGCCCGCCTCCTGTCACGAGGCGGGACGCCCCTTTCTCCGGCAGCGACCCGTGCCGACCCGATGTCCACCAGGGGCCACGCCTTACTTCTCCAAGGTAGTGCCAGCAGTGCCATCAAGGCAAGCAGTGCCATAGGTGCAAGCAGGGTCCGAATGGGTAGGAAGGACGATGACGTCCGTGCCCATCCCGTACACGGCCCGAGAGATCGAGGACGATCTGACTCGACGGATCGCCGCCGGGGAGTTCCGACCGGGCTCACGCCTACCGACGTACGACGCGCTGGCCCAGGAGTACGGGTCAGCCCGGCGGACGGTCGCCCGTGCCGTGGACGCTCTCAAATCTCGCGGACTGGTGGTCGGCGTACCGGGCTCAGGAACCTTTGTCGCCGAGTAGCGCGTCGAGGTGACCGGCAATCTCGCGGACGTCATCGACGTACGAGACTCCACTGACCCCCGCCGGCCCGGCGCTCGCCCTCGCCCCGGCGACCCGGAGCGCGCCGAGGGAGAAGATCGCGCCGATCTTGCAGTATCTGTTGTCCACATGAGTGGGATGCCCCTTTTACCGGGACAGAAAGTGCAAGATCGCGGAGCGGGGGCGCTGCCGGGGAGTGCGGCTGGTTCGTTAGCGGGACAGCTCGGTCGCTCGCTCCAGCAGTGCGCTCCGCTCGGCGGCCGAGTCCACCGCTGCCGCCGCCGCCCGGAACAGGGTGACCGCGCGGCTCCGTTCGCCCAGCCGGGCCACCAGGTCGGCCTCCACCGCCCCGGCGAGCGGGTAGCCGGACAGCCCACCCTCGGCACGCGCCTCGTCGAGCAGGCCCAACCCGGCGGCCGGCCCGTACGCGTAGCCGTGCGCGACCGCACGGTTGAGCGCGATCACCGGTGAGGGCCGGAGGTCGGCCAGCGCGTCGTAGGCCCGCGCGATCGTGGACCAGTCGGTGGCGTCGACGGATGTCGCGGTGGCGTGGCAGGCCGCGATCCGGGCCTGCCACGCGTACGGCCCGTCGTCGCGTACCCGAGCAAGAGCCGCCTGGCCCTCGGCGATGGCCGCGCGGTCCCACCGCGCGCGGTCCTGCCGGGCAAGGGTGAGCAGGTTGCCGGCGGCGTCCCGACGGGCGTCCCGGCGGGAGTGCTGGAACAGCAGCAGCGCCCGCAGCGCCGCGACCTCGGACTGCTCCGGCATCAACCCGTCCAGCAGCCGGGCCAGCCGCACGGCCTCGTCGGCGAACGCCGGTTCGCCGTCGGGGACGTAGCCACGGGTGAAGAGCAGGTACAGCACGGCGAGCACTCCTGGCAGCCGTTCGGCCAGCGCCGGCCCGGTCGGCACCCGGTACGGGATGCCGGCCTGCGCGATGCGGGTGCGGGCCCGGGTCAGCCGGCGGGTCATCGTCGACTCGCTGACCAGCAGGAGGCGGGCGATGTCGGCGGTCGGCACCCCGCAGACGGTCCGCAGCGTCAGCGCCACCCGGGCGTCGAGGGCGAGCGCCGGGTGGCAGCAGGTGAAGACGAGTCTCAAGCGGTCGTCCTCGACGTCGTGCTCGGGCCGCGCGTCGGTCGGCGCGAGCAGCGCCAGGTCGTGCAGCTTGCGGCGCTCCACGGTGGCCCGACGCAGCACGTCAAGCGCCCGGTTGCGGGCCACCGTCATGAGCCAGCCACCGGGATTGACCGGCACGCCGTCGCCGGGCCAGCGTTCCAGCGCGACGGCCAGGGACTCCTGGGCACAGTCCTCGGCCAACGCCCAGTCCCCGGTCAGTCGGATCAGGGTCGCGACGATCCGGGGGTACGCGTCCACGCCGGCGGCCGCGACGGCCCGCGCCGCCGCGGCCGAGCCGACGCTGTCCGACGCACCGGTCGTGGTGTCGGTGCCGGTCATCCGCTCAACTGGACAGAGCGCCGAACGGGCGCAGCTCCAGCCGCCCCTCCCGGGCCATCGGGTGGGTGCGGGCCACCTCGATCGCCTCGTCCACGTCGGCGCAGTCGAGCAGGTCGAAGCCCACGATCACCTCGGCGGTCTCCGCGAACGGTCCCTCGGAGACCAGCAGCTCGCCGTCACGGACACGGACCGTGGTGGCCGCGCTGGTCGGCGCCAGCACGTTGCCGGTCAGGCGGCGGCCCCGGGCGTCGTTGTCGGCCACCCACTTGTGGATGTCGGGCAGCTCGGTCGGGTCGGTGTCCGGTGCGGTGTCGCTACAGACGAACATCATGAACTTCATCGGTCGCTCCCTGTCTTTCGGGTTGTCGCCAGCATGACGAGCGGGCAGGAGCGATCCGGACAGTCTCCCGGAGAAAACCTCGATCAGTCTCCGCTGGCGGCGCGGCGACGGGCCTCGCGGGTCTTCATGGCGTGCTCCATGAGGGTCACCAGCACCTCCTTGCTGGACTCCCGCTGACGCGCGTCGCAGAGCAGCACCGGTACGCCCGGGTCGAGGTTCAGTGCCGTCTGCACCTCGTCGAGCCGGTACTGACGCGCGCCCTCGAAGCAGTTGACCGCCACGACGAACGGGGTGCCCCGGCCCTCGAAGTAGTCGATCGACGGAAAGCAGTCGGCCAGCCGACGGGTGTCGGCCAGGACGACCGCGCCGATCGCGCCCAACGCCAGCTCGTCCCAGACGAACCAGAACCGGTCCTGACCGGGCGTGCCGAACAGGTAGAGCACGAGGTCGTCGCTGATGGTGATCCGGCCGAAGTCCATCGCCACCGTGGTGGTGGTCTTGCCCTCCACCCCGGACAGGTCGTCGATGCCGACACCGGTCTCGGTCAGCACCTCCTCGGTGCGCAACGGCCGGGTCTCGCTCACCGCTCCGACCATGGTGGTCTTGCCCACGCCGAAACCACCGGCGACCAGGATCTTGATCGCGGTGGGCAGTGGCGTCGCTCCCGCCGGCCGGTCAGAGTGCCCGTAGTCCATTGATTACCGCCTCGAAGATGCTGTTGTCGGGAAGGCCGGCCGTGGTGTGCGGCTCGCGTACCTGCACGAGGTTGCGGGCCGCCAGGTCGCCGAGGAGCACCCGGATGGTTCCCACCGGCAGGTCGAGGTGGGCCGCGATCTCGGCGACGGACTGTATTCGCTGGCACAGGCCGACGATCGCCAGGTGCTCAGGACCGATCCCGATCTCCGGCGTCACGTCGGCGCGGGTCGCGGTGACCAGGGAGATCAGGTCGAACGTGCCGGTGACCGGGCGGGCCCGCCCACGGGTCACCGCGTACGGGCGCACCACCGGGCCCGCATGGTCATCCACCCACTGATGCTCTGCGGACTCTCCCTGCACCGTCATGGCCGTTACCTCTCGCCAGCCGACTGGTCGGCGCTCCGCGACGGGGAGGCCACGTACTTGCCGACGCGGGTGACGAGCATCGCCATCTCGTACGCGATGAGACCGACGTCGGCGTCCTCGGTGGCGAGGACGGCCAGGCAGGCGTTGCGTCCGGCGGCGGTCACGAACAGGAACGACGACTGCATCTCGATGATGGTCTGCTGCACCTGCCCGCCGCCGAAGCGCTTGCCGGCGCCCCGGGCCAGGCTCTGGATACCGGCCGCCATCGCCGCGAGGTGCTCGCCGTCGTCCCGGCTCAGCCCCTGCGAGGAAGCCATCAACAAACCGTCGGTGGAGAGCGCGACCGCATGCTCGGCCTGCTTCACCCGGCCCACCAGATCATCCAGCAACCACGTCAGGTCGGCACTCGAAGCCGTCTTCTGGGCCACTTCGTCGTCCTCTTCTCGCCCGGCAGTTGCGCCGTATTCGTCTTGGGCTTGACCGTCACACCACGCGGGAACCCGCAGCGCCGGTGCTCGGTCAGGTGGC
This sequence comes from Micromonospora sp. CA-246542, assembly GCF_050942905.1. NCBI lineage: Bacteria > Bacillati > Actinomycetota > Actinomycetes > Micromonosporales > Micromonosporaceae > Micromonospora > Micromonospora sp. CA-246542. The sequence goes on from NZ_CP192040.1 coordinate 4,951,211, forward strand.
TTGCGGTTCCTCGTCGGTCGAGTCGGGCGTCGCGCCCGACGCGCCGCCGAGCAGTCGCGCCGCGTCGGTCCGACCACGCCGGGTGCCGGTCTGATAGGAGCTCATCATCCGGCGTACCTGCTCGGGTGGCCGTACCACGTCCTCCTCGTCGGACTCGGTCGCCGCCGGGTCGTCGCGCAGCTCGGGCACGATGTTCGCCTGGCGGACGCGGACCGGCAGGCCGGAGCCGGTGCGGTCCGTCTCGGTCCGCGCCGGGACCGGACCGCCGTCGGCGCTCGGCTCGCTGCCACCGGTGACGGCCCGCTCCACGGCGGGCAGACCGGTCGGCACCGTCGGGCCCTCCAGGGCCGGCTGGCCCGGGACACGCCGGGCCCGGGTGGGCAGGTCCGCCGCCGCGGTCCGCTGGCGGGTGGGGAGTACGACGTCCTTGTCGCCCTCGTCCGTCTGCTCGGTGGTGGTACTGCTCTCGGTCAGCGCCGGGGCGACCGGGGTGACCGGCTGCCGGGCGCCTGCCGCGCTGGTGTCCGTCGCCGCGGTGGCGACCGCGACCGTCGAGAGGCTGGCGGGACGACCGCCCTCGACGGAGCCGGCGGCGGTCGGGCCGGCCGGCAGCGCGATGGCCGTCGGGCCGGCCGGGATCGCGCCGGAGTCCTCCGGGTCGGTACCGTTCGCCGTGATCAGCTCCAACGGGATGAGGACGACGGCGGTGGTGCCGCCGTACGCCGATTCCTTGAGGCGGACCCGCACGCCGTGCCGCTCGGTCAGCCGGCTCACCACGTAGAGGCCGAGGCGGGCGGCGTTGGCCAGGTTCAACTCGGACTGGTCGACGATGCGGTGGTTCGCCGCGGCCAGGTCCTCCTCGCTCATACCGAGGCCCCGGTCCTCGATCTCGATGGCGAAGCCGTTCGCCACGAGCTGGCCGCGGACCTCCACCGTCGTGTGCGGCGGCGAGAACGACAGGCCGTTCTCGATCAGCTCGGCGAGCAGGTGGATGATGTCGCCGACCGCCCGGCCGGCGAGCGAGACAGCGCCCAGCGGCAGCACGTTGACGCGGGTGTAGTCCTCCACCTCGGCCACCGCGCCGCGCACGACGTCCACCATGGGAACGTTGCGCCGCCAGGCCCGACCCGGGGTGGAGCCGGAGAGCACGATCAGGTTCTCCGCGTTACGCCGCATCCGGGTGGCCAGGTGGTCGACCCGGAACAGGTCCTCCAGCTCCTCCGCGTCGTGCTCGCGCCGCTCCATGGCGTCGAGCAGGGTGAGCTGGCGGTGAACCAGCGCCTGCGTACGTCGGGCCAGGCTGAGGAACACCTCGCGGACGTTGCGGCGCAGGTCGGCCTGCTCGACGGCGGTGCGCAGGGCGGTCTCCTGGACGGCGTTGAACGCCTTGCCGACCTGGCCGATCTCGTCCGTGCCGAACTCCAGCGGGGGCGCCTCGGTGGCGACGTCGACCTCCTCGCCACGGCCGAGCCGAGCGACCACGCGGGGCAGCCGCTCGTCGGCGAGCTGCCAGGCGGCCTCTCGCAGCCGGTCAAGCTGGCGCAGGAGCGTACGGGCCGTGGTGATCGAGACGACGACCGAGGCGATGACGGCGAGCAGACCCAGGCCGGTGGCGAGCACGAGTCGGACGACGACCATCACGGCCACGCCGGTGGCCCGGCCGACGATGTCCTCGCCGCCGTCGACGACGGCGTCGTTGACCTCGGCGAGCGCCGGCTCGACGGTGCCGCGCCACTGTTCGGAGCCGACCGGCAACTGGGTCGCCGGCCGGCCCTCGCGGATGATGCTGTCCTGTACGGCGCGCAGCCGGCTGAAGGCCTCACCCTCGACGAGCTGCTGGTAGCGGCGCTGATCGGCGTCGGCGAGCCGGGCCCGGGTCTCCTCGCCGAGGAACCGCTCGGCGCCGACCAGGCTGACGTAGCGGGCGTACTCCGGACCGCTGATCCGACCGGTGCCGAAGAGGCCGCTGAGCAGCGCGTCCTCCTGCGAGATCAGCTCCTTCATCCGGTTGAGCTGGATGAGGGCGGCCGCGTCGGCGGCGATCTCCTTGTCGTCGAGGCTGCCGGTGACGTCGTAGATCCGGAAGATCGATTCGATGGCTTCCGTGTAGGCGTCGGCGGCGGAGATCCGGTCGACCTTGCGGCCGAGCACGTCGGCGCGGGTCTGTTTCAACTCGTCGATCTGCGCGATCGTCTCGTCGAGCTGGACGTCGAGGGCCGAGCTGCCGGCCACGTCGACCTGCCAGTTGCGGACCGAGCCGGCGAAGTCGTCCGCCAGTTGGGTGGCCTTGCGCTGCTCGGTCTCCAGGGCCGCGCGCTGCGCGGCGTCGGGGTTGCTCAGGTACGCCTGGGTCAGCCGCCGCTCGAGCTGAAGCTCCTGCAGCAGGGGTTCGCTGGGCGCGTAGACCTTGCTGTTGAGCAGCTGGACACCGAGCAGGTTGAAGCCGTCCCGCAGGGTGACCCACGCCGCGAACATCCAGAGCGCGACCAGGGAGAGCAGCAGGGCGACAACCTTGGTGCGGATACTCGTACCGCGAGAACGCATTGAACCGTCCCAGGCAGGGCGTTGACTCAGCTCATCAACGGGTGATCATGGAGGACGACGTCCCGCCATGGCGGGGCGTACGGGGCTGAGGCTCTGCGTACGCTAGCAGTGTCCACACAACCCCTCAAGTCGCTGTTTTTGTTGCCTGGTAACCACAATCCACCACCGAACGGTCGACCCCGCCCAGATGGACGGAGGCGAGCCGGCAGGCAGCCAGGACAGCCGCGTGAACGATCGCGGTAGGACAGTACAGCTCTTTTCCGTACCACAGTGGAGGGTCCGACCGGTCGGACCGTTGGTGGAGGTAGGCGTGGCCGCGCGCCACCGCGTCGTCGACCCGGGGCGCTCCGGTCGGCACGGCCACCAGCACCTGCAGGGCGTACGCGGTCTCCTCGGCCGTGCCGTCCCACCGCCCCCACGACCCGTCGGCCCGCTGGCTCTCCAGCACCCAACGGGCCGCCCGGTCGAGCGCCTCGGCCGCCACGCCGCCGCGACCGAACTCCGCCAGGGCCAGCACGCAGCAGGCCGTCGCGTAGTACGGCGAGGCGTGCCACCGGTCCTGCCAGCGGCCGTCGGCGAGCTGGTGCGCCGGCAGCACGGCGCTGAGCCGGTCGACCGTCCGGTGGTACCGCTCGTCCGCGCCGGGGTGCCCGGTCACGTGCTGGCCGAACGCGTCCAGCACGTGCGCGTTGGTGGTGACCGAGAAGCCGTCCTCACTCCCCGGCCAGGTGCCGAAGCCGTCCGCCGTCTCGTACGCCCACAGGCCCGCCGGGTCGGCGGGGTGGCCGAGCCGGGCCAACGCGTCCAAGGTGACCGAGGTGGTGTCGGCGTCGGTCGGCAGACCCTCCCCGGTGGCGACGCCCTCGGCGGCGGTGGCGGCCGCCAGGGTGCGCAGCACGGCCGTCGGCGGGTTGAGCGCGACACCGGCACGACGCAGGCCGCTGAGCACCCAGGCCCGCTCGAACACGGTGATCGGGGTCGGACAGGGCACCGGACCGTCGGCGTCGCGGATCAGCGTCAGCAGGAACGTGTGCGCGGCGGGGCCGGCGTCCGGGCCGGCGGCGCTCAGCCAGGCGGCGGTCGCGGCGGGTGACGCGCCGACGGCAGTGAGGGTCGGCCCGGCGTCGGCCGGTGTCGCGCCCAGCACCTCGTAGAAGTGGGCCAGCTTCGCCGGCAGCGGCACCCCGGCGGCGACCGCGCCGCGTACCGCGCGCAGCCGGTCGGGGCCGAGCCCGGCCGGCAGCGCGAGCGGCGGGCGGGGCAACCGGTCGGCGATCGCCCGGTCCAACCGGGTCAGCCGCCCGTTGATCGACTCGACCAGGGCCGGGACGATGAGGTCCAACGCCGGAGTGTCGGGCAGTGCCCGCGCGTGCGTGGTGAGCAGGCGGCCGGTGAGCGCGTCCAGCCCGCGCCGCACCGGGGTGAGCAGGTGCGGACCGGCAGCTTTTCCGTCGACAAGCGCCGCGAGTAGGGCGTCGACGGCGCTGAGGGTGGGCACCAGGGCGTACCCCTCGGGCGGGCCCCACGCCCCGTCCGGGCGCTGCCCGCGCAGCAGGAAGCCGATCCGCTGGTGGTGCCCCGGCAGCCAGGGCGCGTCGGCGACCAGCCGGCCGCTCTCGTACACCGAGGGGGCTACCTGCCCCCACGGTCGCAGCGCCAGGCCGGCGATCAGCTCGCGCGCGGCGTCGGTGGCGGGTTGGACCAGCACGTGCCCCGGGGCCTCACTCATCGCGTGCTCCCCAGAAGTCCGAGAGCTGGTAGAAGCCACCCGTGAAGGAGATCTGCCGGTGCAGGTAGTCCGCCTGCCGGGGGCAGCGTTCGGCGAGGGCCGTCAGGTCGCCCCGGGACCGGCTGGTCAGCTCGGCGAGCCGGGCGTGCACCCGCGCCGGGTCGTCGACCAGCAGCAGGGCGTTCAGGTCGCCCCACTCGGCGTCCCGCTCGTGCGTGGCGAGGTCGTTGACCAGCCGCAGCACCCGTTGCACGCCACGGCCGGCGTCGAGCAGGTCGGTCAACTGGGCGAGGGTCCGGTCGTCGCCGGTGGCGATCCAGTGGGTGGCGTTGACGAAGGAGCAGGCCAGGTTGTCGGCGTTGTCCAGATAGCGGTCCAGGTCCGGCAGGCGTTGCCCGGTGGTCGGGTCGGTCGGCAGGTTCTTCCAGTCCCACTCCCGCGACACGGCGGCGAGCATCCGGGCCAGTTCCTCGCGCCAGATCGGGCGCAGGCGGTGGAACGCCGGCACGTTGGCCAGCTCGTCGCGCAGGTCGGCCAACAGCCGCGCGAGGTGCCGGCCGGGCGGGGGTGCGGCGCCGTCGGCGACCGCCAGGCAGTCGGTCACGATCTGCCGGACGTCGTCGGCCGACCTGGCGAGGTAGTCGACCTGCCAGTCGGCGGCGAAGACCCACAGCAGGGTACGGGTGGTGATCCGCAGTTCGGCGGCGGTGTGCCACGGCGCGGTGAACGCGATCGCGGTGGCCACCGAGCTGAGCAGCGCGGCGTCGAACGGCGCGGCGTCGAAGAGTTCCGGGTGGGCGGCGGTGACGCCCTGGAGGTCGCGGACGCCCCGTACGGCGAGCGCGCACACCCGGCCCTGCTCGGCGACGGCGTCGGGCCCGGCCTGCACCGGCCACGGCGCGCCGGTCACGAGACGACCGGGCGTTCGACCGGGGTGACGATCAGCTCGGCCCGCTGCTTGGGTTGCAGCGAGGCGCCGAGTCGGGGTGTCAGGCCGACGGGCTCGCGCAACCGGAACCGGTAGCGGCTCAGCACGGTGCTGACGATGAGCTGCGCCTCCAGCAGGAACAGGTACTGCCCGAGGCACTGGTGCGGCCCACCACCGAACGGGAAGTACGAGTAGCGGTAGCGCCGGCGGGGCTTCTCCGGGGCGAAGCGCTCCGGATCGAACAGGGTCGGATCGTCCCAGAAGGTCGACATCCGCTGGGTGACGTACGGGCTGACCAGCACGGTGCCACCCGCCTTGATCCGCACACCGCCCAGCACGTCGTCCGCGACGGCGGTACGGGGAATCATCCAACCGGCCGGGTAGAGCCGCAGCATCTCGTCGAGCACCATGCGGCCGTAGCGCAGCTGCGGCAGGTGCTCGCGGCCGACCCGTTCGGAGCCCACCACCCGCTCGATCTCGTCGGTCATCAGCTCCGCCACGTCGGGCCGGGACGCCAGCACCGGCCACAGCCAGGAGAGCAGCGCGATCGTGGTCTCGGTGGCGGTGGAGAACATCGCGACCACGTCGCCGCGGATCGCGTACTCGTCGGGCTCGCTGCCGTCGGCGCGCGGCCGGCAGAGCGTGGAGATGATGTCCTCGCCGTCGGTGGGCCGGGCCCGGGCCTCCCGGATGATCGGCAGCACCACCTCGTCGATGGTCCGGACCGCCTCGCGGAAGGGCCGGTCGCCGGGCATCGGCACCGCGTACGGCACGAACGGCACCAGCAGGCGCGGGAGCATCGCGGTGGTGACGGTGTCCAGCGCGGCGCTGATCCGCAGCGCGTCCGGCACCGAGATGCGGTCGGCGAAGAGCACCCGCATGGTGGTCCGCAGCACGATCCGGGTCAGTTCCGCGCCGCCGTCGATCGGGCGGCCGTCGCGGGCCGGCTCCAGCCACTCGTCGACGGCCTCGTTGATCGCCTCGGCCATCCGGTCGACGAGCGTCTCGGCGCGCTTCGCGGTGAACAGGGGTTGCAGCGCGCCGCGGCTGGACTCCCAGATCTCACCCTCGGCGACCAGGATGGCGTCACCGACGATCCGGCGGACGGGCCGCCACAACAGGCCCTCCCCGTCGCGGGTGTAGTTGGCAACGTTGTCCCTCAGCACTCGTTGCAGGTGCTCGGGATGGCTGACGAGGTAGGGGCGGAACGAGCCGAGGTTCAGCCGGACGACGTCACCACCGGCGGCGTCCGCGAAGCCCACGAGCGCGCCGAGCGGATCGCGGACCAGCGCGGGCAGGGCATGACGGAGTGGGATCATCCGGGGTTCGGTGCTGACGGGGGTGGGGCCGGCATCGGACACCTGGGACATGCGCTGTCTCCTCGTCGCCCCGGCGGCCTGGGCGGTCCACTTCGGCCGGTCGGGACTGTGGAATTTTCACCTTCTGGGCGTCGGAAGCATCTCACCAATTCCGGGACACCTCCAGACCTATGACCGGTGAGATTCGATCGTTTCCCTAGACGGACATCGATGTTTGCGCCCCGGTAGGTCCTGAGTGGATAGTCAGGACCCGGCACCGGCGCAGGTCGCACCCGTAGATCGATCCGCCGCCGCCGTCGGCCGGTCCGGACGACGACGGTTCCGCGGTCGGTCGTCCACCGGACCCGACGGGGCGGGCCATGCCCGGGCAGTCCCAGAGGGCGGGCAGCGCAGTGAGCAAGGACGCACCGGTACCCCCGAATCCGGGCGATGGCGGGCCCCCTGTGCCAGGCTCTGTGGCATGGACGACAAGACCATCCTGAACCGGATCTCCGAGCTGGTCGACGAGGAGCACCGGCTGCGCGCGGAGGCCCAGGCCCACGAGTCCGGCACCGAGGGCGAGACCAGCGAGCGGCTGCGCGCCCTGGAGGAATCCCTCGACCAGTGCTGGGACCTGCTGCGCCGCCGCCGGGCCGCCCGATCCAGCCACGGCGACCCCGACTCGCAGGGCGAACGCCCCAAGCCCGAGGTGGAGCGCTACCTGCAGTGATCGACACGGGCGGGTCGGGCGGCCACCTCGGCCACCCGACCCGCCGCGGTCAGCGGATGCCCGCCTCGCGCAGCAAGTCCCCCGTCAGCGCGCCGGGATCGGCCTGTTCGGCGCTCAGTCCCCGGGCCACGAACCAGGCGCCGACCACCCGCACGTCGCGGGCCAGGAACTCGGGCCCCTGCGGGTTCGCCACCACGTCGACCACCTGCGGCAGGTCGATCACGACCAGCCGCCCGGAGTGCACCAGCAGGTTGTACGGCGACAGGTCGCCGTGCGCGTAGCCCGCCCGGGCCAGCACGCGCAGCGCCTCGACCAGCTGGCCCCACAGGTCGCGCAGCTCGGCCGCGCCGGGCCGCAGCTGGGCGAGCCGGGGCGCCGCCAGGCCCGACTCGGCGTCGCCGACGAACTCCAACATCAGCTCGGTGCCCCGCACCTGCACGGGGTACGGCACGGCGATCCGGTCGTTTCCGGCGCCGATCTCCCAGAGCCGCGCCAGCGCCGCGAACTCGGCCGCCGCCCACTGCCCGGCGATCATCTGGCGGCCGAAGGCCGTCCGGCCGGCCATCGCCCGCATCTCCCGGGAACGCCGCACCCGGCGCCCCTCCAGGTAGCCGGCGTCGCGGTGGAACAGCCGGTGCTCGGCGTCCCGGTACCGCTTCACCGCCAGCAGGCAGGACCGGTCGGTGTCCGGCACCGCCCGGCGGACCAGGTGGACGTCCGCCTCCTTGCCGGTCTTCAGCACACCCAGCTCGGTGTCCTTGGCGGCCAGTTCGGTGACCAACCAGTCCGGGTACGGCTGGGGCCCGTGCACCGCGTCGTCCCAGGACGACCAGCGCTCGCCGGTGTCGGGATCGGGCTCGGTGTCGGGATCGGCGGGCGACCCGGTGGGTCGGGCCCGCTTCAGGAACTGTGGTTCGTCGTCGTCGAAGCGGCGCTTGCCGCGGGTCCGGCGCTCCAGCGCCGGGAGGTCATGATCGCGCACTGTGGTGAGGTTCCCTTGGTCGAGGCTGAGATAGGCAGCGGAAAGCGACCTGCGAAGACGGCCATGACCGACCTCCTCTCCTCGAACGGGCGGTACGCCCGGTGCACGATGCGCCGCCATCCTCGCGGCAGCTCGGACGGCGGGTCAACCGAATTACGGTGGGGACGCGACGCCGTTCCCCGTCAGCTCGCGAGGACCGTGGCGACGGCGGCGATCAGCCCGTCCACCGTGCGGCTCGGCGCGAACCGGACGTCCGACCAGGTCCGTCCCCGGTGCAGCCAGACGCTGGGCAGCCCCACCGCGGCGGCGCCGCCGATGTCCGCCTCCGGGCTGTCGCCGACCACCCACGCGCCCCGCAGCGGCATCCGGACGCGCTGCGCGGCGAGCGCGAAGATCCGGGGGTTGGGCTTGCTGACCCCGGCCTCCTCGGAGATCACCCAGTCGGCGACGTAGCGGTCCAGGCCGGTACGACGGATCTTGGCGTCCTCCAGGCGTACCGTGCCGTTGCACACCACCACGGGCACCCATCCCGCGTCGTCGGCGATGCGCAGCGCGCAGGCGGTCAGCGGGTCGAGCCGGGTCTGCGCCACCACCCCGTCGTGCAGCTCCTCCACCAGGTCGATCGAGGGGATACGCAGCTCGTAGCGGTCCCGGATCGCGTCGGCCAGGTCCCAGCGGTCGGTCAACCCGTCCGCGTCGAGCGAGACCAGCCAATCGATGTCGGTGGGGGGCGCGCCGATGCGGTCCAGGAAGCGCTCACCCCAGCGGCGGAAGGGTCCGGCCCGGTCCAGCAGGGTGTTGTCCAGGTCCAGCAGGAGCAGTGGCACTCGGGCACCCTACGGGACCGACGTGTCCGCCAACAGACCCGCGTGTTTCGAGTTGACGATGGGCTTAACCGGTCAGCGACATCCGCGCGCCGCCCTGGCCCGGCAGCAGATCGGCGAGCATCGAATGGGCTGCCCGGGTGCTGGTGAGCACGGCCGGATCGAGGGTCGCCACGAGCGTCTCCGCGCCCTCGTCGGCGCCCCGGGCGAGCGTACGGCCCTGCGGGTCGTAGATCGCCGCGCCGCCGTTGAACCGCCACGGGTCGCTGCCGCCGACGGCGTTGGCGAAGACCACGAACATCGTGTTGTCCAGTGCCCGCGCCGCGTAGTACAGGTCCCGGCGGTGCTCCGAGCCGGCCAGGTAGCCGCTGGGACACAGGTAGGCGTGCGCGCCGTCGAGCGCGGCGGCCCGGCCGTGCTCCGGGAAGCAGCCGTCGTAGCAGATGCCCAGCCCGAGCCGCCAGTCGTCGACGAGCAGCGTGGCGCCCCGCCCGCCGGGGCTGAACAGGTCGCGCTCGTCGCCCCAGAGCTGCTGCTTGTCGTACCCGACCCGGACGCCGCCAGCGCGGTCGACCACGAGAGCGGCGATGGTCCGCCGGTCGTCCGGGTGCCGGACCGCGGCGCCGACCACAACGGTGACCCCGGCGGTCCGTGCCGCCGCGCGCAGCGGGTCGAGCCGACCGTCGGCGACCAGCCCGGCCGGGTCGGCCGCCACGTGGGTGCCGACCGGATCGGCGGCGAGGGTCGGCGGGTGGTACGCGCACAGGTACAGCTCGGGGAGGACGACCACCCGGGCGCCCTGCCCGGCGGCGAGCCGGACCAACTCGGCGGCGGCCGCCGCGTTGCCGGCGACGTCACCGGGCGCCGGGGTGGCCTGGACGGTGGCGACGGTCAGCGGGCCGGACGGCGCGGGGTACGAGCGGGTCACCGGTGGATCGTAAACGTCGCGTTACCAAGCCGTACGTACGGTTTGCACCGCCCGAGGTGACCTGCGACGATCGAGGTGTGCCCAGAGTAAGTCAGGACCAGCTCGACGCGCGCCGGCAGGAGATCCTTGCCGCGGCCCGGGCGTGTTTCGCCCGACTCGGCTACGAGGGGGCCACCGTCCGCCGCCTCGAGGAGGCCACCGGCCTGTCCCGGGGCGCCATCTTCCACCACTTCCGCGACAAGGACTCGCTCTTCCTCGCCGTCGCCGAGGACGACGCCGCCGCCATGGTCGAAACGGTCGCCCGTAACGGTCTGGTGCAGGTGATGCGCGACCTGCTGGCGCGCGCCGTCTCGCCGGACACCACCGGCTGGCTGGGCAGTCAACTGGAGGTGTCCCGCCGGCTGCGCACCGATCCGGCGTTCGCCAAGCGCTGGGCGGAGCGGTCCGCCGCGATCGCGGAGGCGACCCGGGACCGGCTGGCCCGTCAGCGCGACGCCGGGGTGCTGCGCGAGGACGTACCGATCGACGTGCTGGCCCAGTTCCTGGAGCTGGCCTACGACGGCCTGGTGCTGCACCTGGCCATGGGCCGACCGGCCGGTGACCTGGGTCCGGTCCTCGACCTGGTCGAGGAGGCGGTCCGCCGCCGCTGAGCGGTGCCAGCGGGCCGGCGACGGCGCGGCAGCCCCGGCCGAGCCGGATGGCGTCGGTGCTCCACAATGGGGCCGCCGACCCCTCCGGCGACAGGAGCAGCCGATGATCGTCCACGCCGCCTCGGGCGACACCTGGGGCATCCCCGGTCCGACCTTCCTGCGGCTCTACCTCGTGGTGGCCGTCGTGGTGGCCGCCGTCGCGGTGCTGCACCGGGTACGCCTCACCACCGGCGCGGAACCCCTCGTCGCCGAGCCACTCGGCCCCCAGGAGGTCGCCTATCTCAACGGTGGGCCGGCCCTCGCGGTGCACGCCGCGCTGGGCGGTCTGCGCAGCAGCGGCGCGATCGACGTCGGCCCGGATCGTCGCCTGCGCACCACCGGCCCGGCCCCGACCGGGCTCACCCCGCTGGAGCAGGCGATCCACTGGGCCGCCCACCAGGGCGTCCGAGCCCGGGACCTGGCCCAGGACGAGCGGGTGGCCGCCGCGCTCGACCAGCTCGGCGCCAGCCTCGTAGGGCGCGGACTGCGGGTGGACCCGGCGCGGCGGGTCACCGCACAACAGTGGCGGCTGCTCCTCGCCGCCCTGCTGGTGTTCGGCGTCGTACGGCTGTTCGCCGGCCTGGCCAACGGGCGACCGGTGGGCTTTCTGCTGCTCACCCTCGTCGGTGTGGCGGTGGCGGTGCTGCTGCTCTGGCGGGTGCCGGAGACCACGCGGGCCGGGCGCAGCGCGCTGCGCGACCTCCGCGTCCGACACCACCACCTCGCCCCCGATTCGTCCCCCGCGTACGCCACCTACGGCGCGGCCGGCGCGGCGATGGGCGTGGCGCTGTACGGCACGGCGTCGCTGTGGGCCATCGACCCGGGCTTCGCCGCGCAGGCCGAGATCCAGCGCCAGGCCATCGCCAGCAGCGGCTGGTCGTCGGGTGCCGGCACCGGGTCGTCGGGTACGACCGGCAGCTCCTGCGGCGGTGGCAGCTCCTGCGGTGGAGGCGGTGGGTGCGGCGGCGGTGGGTGCGGCGGATGACCGGCCCGTACGGCGTCGGCATCGGCTGGCGCCCCGAGATCGCCGGTTTCGTGGCCGAGCTGCCCGGGTTGCGCTTCGTCGAGGTGGTTGCCGAGTCGGTGGCGTCGACCGGGCCCTCCCGGTCGGGCTGACGCGGCTGCGCGAGCGCGGCGTGACAGTCGTACCCCATGGGGTGCGGCTCTCCCTCGGCGGCGCCGAACCGGTCGACCCGGCCCGCGTCGCTCACCTGGCCGCCGTCGCGCGGCGGGTGGACGCCCCGCTGGTCAGCGAACACATCGCGTTCGTGCGGGCCGGCGGGCTGGAGGCCGGGCACCTGCTGCCGCTCCCCGCAGCCGGGAGGCGGTCGACGCGGTCTGCGCGAACGTGGCCCGCGCGCAGGCCGAGCTGCCGGTGCCGATCGCGCTGGAACCGATCGCCGCCCTCTTCGACTGGCCCGACGACGAGCTGGACGAGGCGGACTTCCTCACCGAGATCCTGGACCGCACCGGCGCGCTGCTGTTGCTGGACGTCGCCAACCTGCACGCCAACGCCCGCAACCGGGGCACCGACCCGCTCGCGCTGCTCGACCGGCTGCCACTGGACCGGGTCGGCTACGTGCACGTGGCCGGCGGGGCCGAACGCGGCGGCTTCTACCACGACACGCACACCCATCCCATGCCGCCGGAGGTGCTGGAGCTGGTCGGCGCGCTCGGTGCCCGGCGACGGCCGCCGGCGCTGCTGCTGGAGCGCGACGGCGGGTACCCGCCGGCCGCCGAGCTGCGCGCCGAACTGGACGCCCTGGCCGCGGCGTCCGGCTTCCCGGCCGTGACATGACCGGCGCTCCCGGCCGGGACCTGACCGGCGCTGCCGGCGGCGACCGGGATGGTGGACCCGAGCGGCCCGTACCCCGGCCCGGCCTCGCCGCGCGGCAGGCCGAGCTGGTCGCGGCGCTGGTAGCCGGAGGTCCGCCACCGGCCGGATTCGCGGTGGGGCCGTTGGCCGCCGCCCGGGCGGCGCTGCTGAACAAGCGCGCCGACGAGGTGGCCCGGCACTGGCCAGGGCTCGCCGCCGGCCTCGGCGCGGCGTGGCCCGCGACCTTCGCCGAATGGGCCGCCGGCCGCCCCACGGCGGGCTCGCTGCGCGACGGCTGGGATCTGGCCCGGACCCTGCGCGGGCGGGCGACGCTGCCGCCGTCGGGCGCGGAGGAGCTGGCGGTCCGGGAGGCGACCCTGCGCTACGACGGGCGCACCGCGCCACGTCCGCGCCGACTGCCGGCCGTCGCCCGCGCCGCAGGGGCCGTCGCGGTGCAGGTCGCCGGTCGGGTACGGCTGCTGCGCCCCGCCACCAACGTTGGCGGGGACGCTCCGGATCGGGCAGGATCGGCGTTATGGATCTCGGACTGACCGACCGCGTGTACGTACTGACCGGTGCCTCCCGCGGCCTGGGTTACGCGACGGCGCAGTGCCTGGTCGCCGACGGTGCCCGGGTGGTGCTCTCGGCGCGGGACGCGGACGCGGTGGCCGCCGCCGCCGAGCAGCTGGGCGGTCCGGGCAAGGCGGTCGGCGTCGCCGCGGACCTGACCGACCCGCAGACCCCGGAGCGGCTCGTCGCGGCGGCCCGCACCCACTTCGGCCGGCTCGACGGCGCGCTGATCTCGGTCGGCGGCCCGCCCGCCGGCAACGCCGCGTCGATCACCGACGAGCAGTGGCGGAACTCCTTCGAGACCGTCTTCCTCGGCACCGTCCGCACCGCGCGCACCGTCGCCGGGGCCCTACCCGACGGGGGCGCGATCGGGCTGGTGCTGTCCACGTCGGCCCGTGGGCCGGTGCCCGGCCTCGGCATCTCCAACGGCCTACGGCCCGGCCTGGTCGGCGTCGCCAAGGACATCGCCGACGACTACGGCCCGCGCGGTGTACGCGTCGTCGGCCTGCTGCCCGGCCGGATCATGACCGACCGCAACCGGGAGCTGTTCGCCGCGACCGGCGACCCGGAGCGCGCCCGCGCCGAGGCGCAGGCCCTCATCCCGTTACGACGCCTCGGCGACCCGGCCGAGTTCGGTCGGGTGGCCGCCTTCGTGCTCTCCCCCGCCGCGAGTTACCTGACCGGCGTCACCGTGCCGGTAGACGGCGGCGCGCTGCGGGGCCTGTGAAGCCCGGCAGCTCCCGGCCCACCCGGGCGGACCTGGCGGCGGCTGCGGATCGGACCATTCCCGACGTGCTAGCGCCGGGGCTGGCGGTGCTCTTCGTCGGGATCAACCCCGGCCTCTGGTCGGCGGCCACCGGCTGGCACTTCGCCCGACCCGGTAACCGGTTCTGGCCGGCGCTGCACCTGGGCGGATTCACTCCCCGCCTGCTGCACCCGAGCGAGCAGCACGAGTTGCCGGCCCTCGGGCTCGGCATCACCAACATGGCCGCCCGGGCCAGCGCCCGCGCCGACGAGCTGACCGCCGAGGAACTGCTCGACGGCGCCGCGATCCTGACCGACAAGGTGGCCCGGTACCGGCCACAGTGGGTGGCCGTGGTGGGGGTGACCGCGTACCGGATCGGTTTCCAACGACCGAAGGCCGCCTTCGGGCCGCAACCGGAGTCGCTGGCCGGCTCCCGGCTCTGGGTCCTACCGAACCCAAGCGGCCTGAACGCCCACTACACGACGGTGACGCTGGGCGCGGCGTTCGCCGAGCTACGGGCGACCACCGGCCTGCCCGACCGCGCCGCACCCCGCCGATCATGAAGTTGTTGCCACGACACGCCGACGCGGATGGCGACAACTTCATGATCGACCGGGGTGGGAACGCTCGGGCTGCATTGTTCGGCACCGATACCCTGCGCGCATGGCCCGGATTCTGCTCGCACTGTTCCTGGTGCTCGTCCTCTCGTTGGTCGCCGTCGTGGCGCTGCGGCGTCGGCGCAGGGTCGCCCCGTCGGACGGCCGGCAGGCGGGGCTGGAATCCGCGCGCAAGGCGATCCGCCAGAGCGCCCGCGAGAGCCGCAAACGTCGCCGGGGCAGTCTTCGCGGCAAGGGCGGCGGCGGTGACGAGAACCAGGCCATCGACGCGGGCGTGACGAGCGATTCCGGCGGCATGCCGTAGTCGGCTCGTCGTCTGTTCGTCTGCACCGGGGGTGAGTTGCCCCGCACGATGATCGAGAGGTGTCGTTCCATGGTGAACTGGGAACGATCGCCGTATGGCCGACCCGCAGAAGCCTGATCTGGACGAACTGCTCGCCTCGCGCCTGTGGCCCGCCGTCCTCATCCCGGTCGGAGTGCTCTCCGCACTGGTCGCCGTCGGCATCTGGCTGGCACCCACGTTCCCCTTCCTGCCGGTGGCTCTCCTTCTCACCACGATCGTCGTGGCCTGGCGGCAGCGGGGCGACGCCCTGATGGCTGACGAGACCGGACTATGGGTTCGGCGTCGCGGCCGGGTCACCCGCCGCTACCGCTGGGAAGAGATCAGCCAAGCGGGACTGACCCGGCCCGGCTTCGGCCAGGTCGCCCTGGCCGTCTACCCCCACGGCGGGCCGTGGGACGTGCCCGGCCCCAACAACCCGGTCGTCGTGGGTCGCGTCTGGATGCTGCGCAAGCCCGATCCGCAGACGACGGACCGGATCAACGCGCTGCTGCGCTCCCGGGGCGTTCCCGCGATCGACCTGCAACGCCCCACGATCGGCGCCTGACGGGTCAGTTGGCGGCGGCGGGCGGCATGGCCTCGTCGGCGACGTACGTCCCCAGGGGCATGACCACCGGCTCGGGGCCGGTCGCGTCCACGAAGGGGCGGGGCGAGTCGGCGACCGCGAACTGGGTGCGGTACAGCTCGGCGTAGAGCCCGCCGACGGCGACCAGCTCGTCGTGCCGGCCCCGCTCGACGATCCGACCGCCGTCGAGCACGAGGATCTGGTCGGCGTCCCGGACGGTGGAGAGCCGGTGCGCGATCACCAGGGCGGTACGTCCGGCCAGCGCCACCGACAGCGCGCGCTGCACGGCGGCCTCGCTCTCCGAGTCGAGGTGTGCGGTCGCCTCGTCGAGGATGACGATCGACGGGGCCTTGAGCAGCAGTCGGGCGATGGCGATGCGCTGCTTCTCGCCGCCGGAGAAGCGGTAGCCGCGCTCCCCCACCGTCGTGTCCAGACCGTCGGGCAGCGACCGGACCAGGTCGGCCACCTGGGCGCCGGCGAGCGCGGCCCAGATCTCGTCGTCGGTGGCGTCGGGCTTGGCGTAGCGCAGGTTCTCGGCGATGGTCTCGTGGAACAGGTGCGAATCCTGGGTGACCACGCCGATCTCGTCGCGCAGGGAGGCGAGCGTCGCGTCGCGCACGTCCACCCCGCCGACCAGGACCTGGCCATCGGTGACGTCGTAGATCCGGGAGATGAGCATCGACAGCGTCGACTTGCCCGCGCCCGACGGCCCGACCAGGGCGACCATCTGCCCGGGCTCGACGCTGAACGAGACGCCCTTGAGCACCGGCTCGTTGACGGTGCGGTCGAGGGTGGCGACCTCCTCCAGCGAGGCGAGGGAGATCTCGGCCGCGCTGGGATAGCGGAAGCGCACGTCGCGGAAGTCGACCCGGCCGGCGCCCCGGGGCACCGGGACGGCGTCGGGCTTCTCCACGATGCCGGGCTTGAGGTCGAGCACCTCGAAGACCCGGTCGAAGGAGACCAGCGCGCTCATCACGTCCACCCGGACGTTGGAGAGCGCGGTGAGCGGCCCGTACAGGCGGGTGAGCAGCAGCGCGAGGGTCACGACGGTGCCGGCGCTGACGCCGCCGGTGACGGCGAGCCAGCCGCCGAGACCGTAGGTGAGCGCCTGCGCCAGCGAGGCGACCAGGAGCATCGCCACGAAGAACGTCCGCGAGTACATGGCGGACTGGATCCCGATGTCGCGGACCCGCTCGGCGCGGCCGGCGAACCGGCGGGCCTCGATGTCGGGTTGGCCGAAGAGTTTCACGAGCAGCGCGCCGGCCACCCCGAACCGCTCGGTCATGGTCGCGTTCATCTTGGCGTCGAGGTTGTACGCCTCGCGCGTGATGTCGGCCAGCCGCCGACCGACCCGGCGGGCCGGGATGATGAAGATCGGCAGCAGCACCAGCGAGAGCGCGGTGATCTGCCAGGAGAGGGTGAACATCACCGCGGCGGTGAGCACGAGTTGGATGACGTTGCTGACCACGCCGGACAGGGTGGAGGTGAACGCGCGCTGGGCGCCGAGCACGTCGTTGTTGAGCCGGCTGACCAGGGCACCGGTCTGGGTGCGGGTGAAGAACTGCAACGGCATCCGCTGCACGTGGTCGTAGACGCGGGTGCGCAGGTCGAGGATGATGCCCTCGCCGATGCGGGCGGAATACCACCGCTGGGCCAGGGACAGCAGCGCGTCGGCGACCGCCAGCCCGGCGATGAACAGGGCCAACCGGATGACGAGCCGACCGGCCTCGGTGCCGCCCCGGTTGATCGCGTTGATGACGTCACCGGCGAGCACCGGCGTGGCGACGCCGATGATGGCGGCGAGCACGACCGTGGCCAGGAAGACGACGATGTCGCGCCGGTAGGGCTGGGCGAAGGCGACGATGCGGCGGGCCACCCCGCTCTTGAGCCGGTGGGTGGAGACTTCGTCGCGGTTGCGCATCGACCGGAGCATGCTCCACCCGGCCATGCCACCGCCGGACATCGGGCTGGACACCACTCACCTCCGGGTCGTCGGGCGGACCGCGCTGTCGGCTCAATTCTCCCGACAGGTGTGACAACCTCGCTCGTAACCCAGATCTTCCCGCGCGGTCCTTACTATTCGCCCCGGCCGGCGAGGTCGCGCAGGCGGCGGGTCTGCGCCTCACGCTCGGCCCGCTGCTGGTCGGCGTGCGACCGCCCGGCCGCGCCGGCGATCAGCGCCTTGATCTCCACCACCGCGTCGCGCGGGCCGGCCAGCAGGCCCGCCGTGAGGTCACGGACCGCGTCGTCCAGCTCCGCCGGGGGTACGACGAGAGTGGCCAGCCCGATCCGGTCGGCCTCGGCGGCGTCCAGCCGGCGGCCCGTGGCGCAGATCTCCAGCGCCCGGGAGTAGCCGACGAGCTCCACGAGACGCTTCGTGCCGGCCAGGTCGGGCACCAGCCCGAGCGTCACCTCGGCCATCGAGAACCTCGCGTCGGCGGCGAGGACCCGCAGGTCGCAGGCGAGGGCAAGCTGGAAGCCGGCACCGATCGCATGCCCCTGCACCGCCGCCACGGAGATGACGTCCGGCCGGTGCAGCCAGGTGAAGCCGCCCTGGAACTCGGCGATCCGGTCGGCGCACTCGTCCTCGGGCAGCGTGGCCAGCTCGGCGAACGATCCCGGGCCGGACGCACCGGCGACCGCGAGGTCGAGGCCGGCGGAGAACGCACGCCCCTCGCCCCGGACCACCACCACCCGTACGTCACCGGGCAGGTCGCGCGAGAATTCGCTCATCGCGCGCCACATGGCCGGCGTCTGGGCATTGAGCACGTCGGGCCGGCACAACGTCACCGTGGCGACCGGCCCGTCGCAGGTCAGCCGAACCCCGGTCGCCTCGGTGGTCACCGGACTGCCCGGGGAGCGGCGTTCGTCAACGACGCTAAGGGGCGGGTCACGCCTTCTTGCGGCGCCGGGCACCGCCGCGCTGACGCAGCTGAACCCCGGACTCGGTGAGCACCCGGTGGATGAACCCGTAGGAACGGCCGGTCGAGGCCGCCAGCGCGCGGATGCTCTCCCCCGAGGTGTACCGCTTTACCAGGTCCTTGGCGAGCGTCTGACGCTCGGCTCCGACGATCCGGCGACCCTTCTCAGTGCTGGTGGCTGTGCCAGTGGCTGCCATGCTGTGTCCTCACGTCCCAGACTGTGCGGTTCGGATACGGTCCCACCTATTAGACCGCCTCGGACGATCATGCGCCAGATATCAACTCTTCGCCAACCGACACGCTATGCAATGTCAGGTTCCCGATAGAGTGATCCTCGCGAAACGTCCCGAGTGGGCCACCCCGGCGCGGTGACGCCTCCACCCGTACGCTCCCGGACGTGATCGACCTGTTCGGTACCGCAGCCGGCGCGGCCGTCGTCTTCGCCGCCACCGACATCGACGACATCGTCATCCTCACGCTGTTCTTCGTCGCGGCCCGCACCACCGGCCGCCCGCGTACCGCACAGATCGTCGCCGGCCAATATCTGGGCATCGGCGCGCTCGCGCTGGCCAGCGCGGTGGTCGCCGCCGGGTTGCTGGTCGTGCCGGACCCGTGGACCGGGCTGCTCGGCCTGCTGCCGATCGCGCTGGGCGTCCGCGCGCTGTGGCACCGGGACGACGACGAACCCGCCGCCGTGGTCACCGGCACACTCGGCGTGGCCGGGGTGACGATCGCCAACGGGGCCGACAACGTGGCCGTCTACGTACCCGTGTTCCGGGCCCTCGGCCCCGGTGACAGCGCGGTGTTCCTGCTGATCTTCGTGGTGCTGATCGGCCTGTGGTGCGCCGCCGCGGCCTGGCTGGGCGGCCACCGGCGGGTGGTCGCCCTGGTGGAGCGTGCCGGGCACTGGCTGGTACCGGCGATCTTCATCGGCATCGGTGTGGTGATCCTGGTCAGCTCCGGCGTGCTGGGCCGGCTGGTCGACCTGCTGGGCTGAGACCCGGCGGTCCGGCTGGTCGACCTGCCGGGCGGAAACCGGGCGGTCCGGGCGCCGGACCGCCCGCCGCAGCGGTCAGGCCAGCTCGACCAGTTCGAGGAGGTCGTCGCTCCAGGCGTCCTCGTCGCCGTCGGGCAGCAGGATCGCGCGGTCCGGCTTGAGCGCGAGGACCGCGCCGGGGTCGTGCGTGACCAGCACGATCGCGCCCGGGTAGTTGGCGATCGCGTCGAGCACCTGCTCGCGGCTGACCGGGTCGAGGTTGTTGGTCGGCTCGTCCAGCAGCAGCACGTTGGCGCCCGAACAGACCAGCGTGGAGAGGGCCAGCCGGGTCTTCTCGCCACCGGAGAGCACCCCGGCCGGCTTGTTCACGTCGTCGCCGGAGAACAGGAACGCGCCGAGGATCTTGCGCAGGTCCGTGTCGGACTGCTCGATCGCGGCGGCCCGCATGTTCTCCAGCACCGTCCGCTCCACGTCCAGCGTCTCGTGCTCCTGCGCGTAGTAGCCCAACCGCAGGCCGTGCCCCGCGTGCACCTCGCCGGTGTCCGGGCTGAGCAGCCCGCCGAGCATCCGCAGCAGCGTCGTCTTGCCCGCGCCGTTGAGCCCGAGGATGGCCACCCGGGAACCCCGGTCCACCGCCACGTTGACGTCGGTGAAGATCTCCAACGAGCCGTACGACTTGGACAGGCCGGTCGCGGTGAGCGGCGTCTTGCCGCACGGGGCCGGGCTGGGGAAGCGGACCTTGGCGACCCGGTCGGCGACGCGTACCTCCTCCAGGCCCGAGATCAGCTTCTCGGCGCGGCGGGCCATGTTCTGCGCGGCGACGGTCTTGGTGGCCTTGGCCCGCATCTTGTCGGCCTGCGCCATCAGCGCGCCGGCCTTCTTCTCCGCGTTGGCCCGCTCCCGGCGGCGGCGGCGCTCGTCGGTCTCGCGGGCCTCCAGGTACGCCTTCCAGCCCAGGTTGTAGACGTCGATCACCGAGCGGGTGGCGTCGAGGAACCAGACCTTGTTGACCACCGACTCCAGCAGCGCGCCGTCGTGGGAGATCACGATGAGCCCGCCCTTGTGGTTGGCGAGGAACCCGCGCAACCAGGTGATCGAGTCGGCGTCGAGGTGGTTGGTCGGCTCGTCGAGCAGCAGGATGCCGCCGCCGTTCTCACCGGCGTCCCGGAACAGGATCCGGGCCAGCTCGATGCGCCGGCGCTGACCGCCGGAGAGGGTGCCGATGGTCTGGGCGAGCGCGCGGTCCGGTAGCCCGAGGTTGGCGCAGATCCGGGCGGCCTCGGCCTCGGCGGCGTACCCACCCAGGGCGGCGAACTGGTCCTCCAGCGCGCCGTAGCGGCGGACCAGCTTCTCGTTGGCGTCCTCGGCGAGGCGCTCCTCGACCTCCTTCATCTGGGCCATCAGCACATCGAGACCGCGGGCGGAGAGCACCCGGTCGCGGCCGGTGACCTCCAGGTCGCCGGTGCGGGGGTCCTGCGGGAGGTAGCCGATGGCGCTGCGCTGGTCGATCTGGCCGCCGTACGGCTGGCCCTCACCGGCGAGCACCTTGAGGGTGGTGGTCTTGCCGGCGCCGTTGCGGCCGACCAGGCCGATCCGGTCACCGGGCTGCACGCGCAGGGTGGTGTCGGACAGCAGGATCCGGGAGCCGGCACGCAGCTCCAGGCCGGTGGCAGTGATCATCTCGTAGGACTCGCTCTCGGGGTCTGGAAGGCTGACTCAGGGCACGCGAAAGCGCCGGCGGGCGGTGGGCCCGTCGGCGCGGGGCGGTTCAGCCTTCGCAGCGCGGCACGGCGACAAGTGTACCGGGGCGCGGTCGAGCAGCCGGGCCGGATTACCAATCAAGATCATCGGGTACCGAATCGCCGTCCGGACCCGGTCCGGCGCTGACGGCCTATCACAGGACATTTCACGCGATCGAGGTCATCATGGAGCTGAACGAGAACGCGCAGGTCGACACCAGTCAGGTAGAGGACATGCGTGGATCCGGCGGAGGCGGCGGGGGCGGAGGCCTCGGGATCCCGATCCCCGGGGGCGGCGGCCGGGGCGGCGGCCTGATCGGCATCATCATCGCCGTCGTGCTGGCGTTGGCCGGTGGCGGGTTCGGGCTCAGCCAGCTCGGCGGCGGAGGCGGCAGCGACCAGCCAGCCGACAACTCCAGCCTGGACGCCGAGTGCTCCGCGAGCGCGACCAAGACCGAGGACTGCCGCAACACCCTCTTCATCAATTCCATCCAGGCTTACTGGAAGGACGCCATGCCGAAGGCGTTCGGCGACCAGTACCAGCCGGTCACCACCCGGTTCTTCAGCAACAGCGTGAACACCGGCTGCGGTCAGGCCGACTCGGGTGTCGGCCCGTTCTACTGCCCGGCGGACAAGCATGTCTACATCGACCTGACCTTCTACGACACGCTCAAGTCGGAGTTCGGCGTCGACGGCGAGTTCCCCCAGCCGTACGTTCTCGCGCACGAGTACGGCCACCACGTGCAGGACCTGCTCGGCACCGAGGCCAAGGCGCAGGACGGCAAGTCCGGGCCCACCTCCGGCTCGGTCCGGCTGGAGTTGCAGGCGGACTGCTTCGCGGGCGCCTGGGCCAACCACGCCACCGAGACCAAGTCGAAGAACGACAAGGCGATCTTCAAGTCGATCAGCGAGCAGGACATCCAGGACGCGGTGGACACCGCTGGCGCGATCGGCGACGACGCCATTCAGCAGAAGTCCGGCCGGGGCAACGACCCGAGCTCGTACACCCACGGCACCGCCGCCCAGCGGCAGAAGTGGTTCGAGCAGGGCTACAACAGCGGCGACCCGAAGACCTGCGACACCTTCGGCACCGACCAGCTCTGACACCTCCACGCGGTCGCGGCAGGCCCGCCGAGCGGGCCTGCCGCGATTGTCGTTGGGTGGTCAGTCGAGCCGGGACACCTGGTAGTGCCCGATCAACCAGGCGTCGTGGACCCGCCGCATCAGCACGCCGAGGTACACCCTCAGCGCCGGCCGGTCGGTGAACCCGAACTCGACCTCCAGATAGCCGAGGACCGCGTCGTCCGCGAGCCGCCGGGTCTCCCGGATCTCGTACGCGGCGGTCAGGCCCAGCGGCTGTGCCGCGTAGTACGCCGCGATGCCGTCCCGGCCGACGGCGTACGGGCGCAGGCCCTGGAAGATCGCGTCATCCGCGAAGACCGACGCGACGCGGTCCGGCTCGTGGGCGTCGACCGCCGACCTCCACCGGTCCAGGACCGAGCGCAGGATCTCCACCTCGTCACCGGCCACGGTCACCGCCTCGGCTGACCGGGGTCGTTCGGGTGCGGCGTCAACGGCGTGACGGTCTCCCGCCGCCAGGCGCGCAGCGGCATCGACGCGAGGACCGACTCCAACTCGTCCGCGTCGGCGGCCTCGAAGAGTCCCCACGTCCGCCACTCCCCCGGCGCCAGCGGCGGTCGCCACAGGCGCAGCAGACTGCCCTGCGCCGTCAACTCGGCCGAACGCGCCGCCTCACGCGCACGCATCTCGGCAACCCCGTCCTCCGACGTGCCGTCGGGCACCGTCGTCACCATGTCCACCAGGAACTCCACGCGCCCATCCTCCGACCATGGGCGCCGCACCACGCCCCGAACCCCCGTTCGGGTGGCGGTCGTCTCTGCTCCGGCTCGACCGGGCAACCAGCCGAGAGCAGCGCCGCCGCCGTGATCCGGCGCGGGTAGCGTCGCCGCTGACCACACGCCGCCCGTCCGGGCCCGGGCGCGCAGCGTCGCCGCTGACCAGACGCGGTCAGTCCGGGCCCGGGCGCGTAGCGTCGCCGCTGACCAGACGCGGTCAGTCCGCGGCCGGGTCGGGGTCGCGCAACCGGATCCGTACCGCCCGGGCCGCGCTCACCGCCGCGACCAGGACCGCGTGCCGAGGCTCCGGCACGTCGAGCAGCCGTTCGGCCCGCAGCGGCACGAGCGGGGCCAGCCGCCGGTCTGCGAGCACGGTGTCCACGGCGCGCCGGTCACCGCCGCAGACGAGGGCCGCCAGCTTCGCCGCCTCCGGCAGCAGCAGCCGTACGGCCAGGTCCGCCGCGTCGCCCAGCGCCGCCTTGGCTTGGTTGTCACGCCGCCGGGCGAACCGGTGCTGCGACCACCCACCCGCCGCGGTGCGCCCCTGCACATACCGGGTGTCCACCTTGGAGACCACCAGCTCGGCGCCGAGCGCCACGCCGATCGCCACCGCGCCCTTGCGCGCCAACAGGAGACCGATCCGGTACGGCGTGCCGGCGGCGGCCACGAAGGCGGCCACGTCGCCGCTGACGGGTGACCCGGGTGGCGTGTGCAACTCGGCGGTGGCTCCGTCGGGGGCGGTCAGCAGCAGCCCGTACTCCCGTGCGGTGGTGGTGGGCGGGCCGTGCCGGTCGGCGAAGCCCTCGACCCAGCGGCCGACGCGGGCCGGGTCGACCTCGACCCACCGGCCTCCCCCGGCGGCGGGTCGACTGGTCACCGCCCGACCGTACGCCACCGCCAGCGCGCTCGACCCGTCAGCCCGGCAGCCGCCAGCGCGCCCGGACCGTCAACCCGCCAGCGGCGCGGCGAACGCCGGCCGCCCCCGGACCGTCAGCCTGGCAGCCGCGCGGCCACCGCCGGCGCACCCGGACTCCGAGCCGGCAGCCACGCGGCCACCGCCGGCGCACCGGACCGTCAACCCGGCAGCAGCGCGGCTACCGCCAGCGCGGCGATGAGGACGCTGGAGAGCAGGCCCGTGACCAGCCGGCCGCGCGGGCCGGTCAGCGCCCGGCCGACCACCGTGCCGCCACCGGCGATGAGCAGCTGCCAGCTCGCCGACGCCAGGAACACTCCGGCCACGAACAGGGCCGCCGGCACCGCTCCCGCGTCGGCCGTGTCCGGCCGACCGAGGACCAACGCGACGAAGTAGAGCACCGTCGTCGGGTTCAGCAGGGTCAATCCGAGCAGCGCCGCATAGGCACGGCCCGGAGTATCCATGCCCCGACCGCCCCGCGCCGCCGGCGTCGGACGGGAACGGTGGGCGACCCAGGTCCGCCAGAGCCCGTGCCCGGCCAGCCCCAACAGGACCACGGCGGCGACCACCCGCAGCGGACCGGCGGCGGGCGCGATGACCCCGGCCAGACCGGCGCCGCCCAGCGCGGCCACCGCCGCGTAGAGCCCGTCGGCCGTCGCCACCGCGAGGGCCGCCGCCGCGCCGACCCGGAACGAGGTACGGGCACTGAGCCCCAGGATGAGGATCGCGATCGCGCCGACCGGGATGGCGACGCCGTAGCCGGCCACCAGGCCGGCGAGGAACGCCCCGCTCATGGCCGTCGACGCAGGATCGAGGCCCGCCCCGGCGCCGGCCGCTGTCGACGACCGGCAGTCGTCGCAGGGACCAGAACCCGCATCGCGTACGCCTCGATCACATCGGCATCCTGCGCGCCGACAGTCGTCCCCCGCAACGGATTTCCCCGCAGCGCCCTCGCGCCCTCGCGCCGATCTTGCACTTGCAGACGCCGAGATGTCCGCCTTCGCCAAATAAGTCGGCACAGAAAGCGCAAGATCGGCGTCGTGGCCGCGCCCCGCGCCCCGCGCCCCGCGCCCCGCGCCCCGCGCCCCGCGCCCCGCGCCCCGCGCCCCGCGCCCCGCGCCCCGCGCCCCGCGCCCCGCGCCCCGCGCCCCGCGCCCCGCGCCCCGCGCCCCGCGCCCCGCGCCCCGCGCCCCGCGCCCCGCGCCCCGCGCCCCGCGCCCCGCGCCCCGCGCCCCGCGCCCCGCGCCCCGCGCCAAGATCCTCACAACATCACCGATGTTGCTGCCTCCGTCACGCCGCAAGCAGCGACATCGGTGAAGTTGCGCAGATCTTGCCGGGACCGGTCGGCCGATCAGTCCCACCCGGCGGGCGTAGTTGCGGGCGCCAGCCGAAGATCGTGCTCGAACCACGATGTAGTGGCCTCGGCGAGGCACCGAGGCCACTACATCAATGATCGAGCACGATCTTGACGGAGCGGGACCGGTCAGTGCCGCGACTCGGCCCACCGGGGGTCGCGGCCGAGGTAGGAGAGCAGCGCGCTCAAGTCGTCGGCTTCCGCGCCCGGGTTGAGCGCCGCCGCGTACGCGCCGTAGGCCCGCAGCGGCTCGACGATCTGCCGCGCGACCTCGAACAGGGGGCGGGCCAGGTCGTCGTGGAGCGGGGATGGCTGACCGGTGGCCACCGCGATGTCCCAGGCGTGCACCGCAGCGTCGAGGGCGGCGGCGACGGCAGCCGTGTGGGCCGGTAGCGCGCCGTGCGGCAGCGGCGTCGGCACCTGCGGATCCTCGTCGGCGACGCCCAGCCAGGCGAGGGCGGACGCGTCGAGGGCGGCGTACAGGCCGGTCAGCTTGTTCCCCTCGATCCGCCCGGAGGGCGCGAACGGGTCCTCCTCCGGCCCCGATCCGCCGGTGATCGCCGCGACGTAGGCGAGCTGGTCGCCGGTCGCGTGCTGGAGCACCTGGGTGACCGTCCACCGCTCGCAGGGGGTGGACAGGTCCCAGGCCTCGGCCGGGATTCCCTCGGCGGTCGTCCGCAGCGCCCGGTGCGCCTCGTCGAGCACGATCCGCCACTGTCCCGCTGCCGTCTCGTTCATTGTCCCGACCCTCTCCGCTGGTCCGCCGAGTTCTCTCGCGAAACGGAACGTTCCGCTCCGTTCTAAGCTCAGCTTAGCAGACCGGAACGATCCGTTCCACAAGAGATTCACCTCTGATACGTCGAGCGCGGCACCCCGGAGGGCACCGCGCTCGAACGAAGAAAGGTCGGGAGTTCGGGTCAGACGTTGAAGCCGAGGGAACGGAGCTGGTCCCGACCCTCGTCGGTGATCTTGTCCGGGCCCCACGGCGGGAGCCACACCCAGTTGATCCGGATGTCGTTGACCAGGCCGCCACCGGGGCCGGTGGTGAGGGCCTGCCGGGCCTGGTCCTCGATCACGTCGGTCAGCGGGCACGCCGCCGAGGTGAGCGTCATGTCCAGGGTCGCGACGTTCTCGTCGTCGACGTGCACCCCGTACACCAGGCCCAGGTCGACCACGTTGATCCCCAACTCCGGGTCGACGACGTCCTTCATCGCCTCCTCGATGTCGGCGATCATGGCCTTGCTGACGCCACCCGCCGGGGCGGCGGCGTCGCCACTCACCGCGTCGGTCTGCGCCGTGACGGTGTCGCCGGCCTCCGGCGTCGCCGCAGTAGCCGTATCCTCGCTGCTCATGCCTTCACCTCCGGGCTCACGCCCACACCGGCGCGTGCCGCGGCGTCCTTGAACGCCATCCACGGCAGCAGCGCGCACTTGACCCGGGCGGGATAGCGGGCCACGCCCGCGAAAGCGACCCCGTCACCGAGTACGTCCTCGTCCGGCGTGACCTGGCCACGTCCGGACATCAACTCGACGAACGCCTCGTGCACCTCGAATGCTTCCCCGGCGCCCCGACCGCGCAGCAGTTCGTGCAGGACGCTCGCCGAGGCCTGGCTGATCGAGCAGCCCATGCCGTCGTACGAGATGTCGTGCAGAACGGTGCCGTCGGTGGCCACCCGGACGGTGACCTCGTCGCCGCAGGTCGGGTTGACGTGGTGCGCCTCGGCGACCTGGTCGCCCGGGTCGTCGGCGTCACGCAGGCCCCGGCCGTGCGGGTGCTTGTAGTGATCCAGGATGATCTCCTGGTAGAGCTGGTCGAGCTGCACCATCAGTCGAACACCTTCCGTACCTGCTCCAGACCGCCCACCAGGGCGTCGATCTCCCCGGTGGTGGTGTAGAGGTAGAACGACGCCCGGGTCATCGCCGGGACGCCGAACCGGCTGCACACCGGCTTCGCGCAGTGGTGACCCACCCGCACCTGCACGCCCAGCGAGTCGAGCACCTGGCCCACGTCGTGCGGGTGCACGTCACCAAGGGCGAACGAGATGGTGCCGCCCCGGCCGATCGGCACGGTCGGACCGAAGATCCGCAGGTCGGGCACCGAGCCGAGGGCGTCCAGCGCGTACGCCGTCAGCTCCTTCTCGTGCCACTGGATCGCCGGCATGCCGATGCCGGTGAGGTAGTCGACCGCCGCGCCGAGCGCGACCGCCTCGGCGATCGGCGGAGTTCCCGCCTCGAAGCGGGCCGGCGGTGCGGCGAACGTCGACCGGGCCATGGTCACCGTCTCGATCATCGAGCCGCCGCCCATCACCGGTGGCATG
Source organism: Micromonospora sp. CA-246542 (assembly GCF_050942905.1). NCBI lineage: Bacteria > Bacillati > Actinomycetota > Actinomycetes > Micromonosporales > Micromonosporaceae > Micromonospora > Micromonospora sp. CA-246542. Next base: position 4,978,613 of record NZ_CP192040.1, read on the forward strand.
GCCGCCAGCAGCTCGCCCCGGCCCCAGAGCACGCCGATGCCGGTCGGACCGAGCATCTTGTGCCCGGTGAACACGATGTAGTCGGCGTCCAGGTCGACCACGTCGATGGGCAGGTGCGGCACGGACTGGGAGCAGTCCAGCAGCAGCAGCGCGCCCACCTCGCGCACCCGCGCGGTGATCCGGGAGGTGGCGTTGACGGTGCCGAGGATGTTCGACATGTGCACCAGCGAGACGATCTTCGTCCGTTCGGTGATCAGGTCTTCCAGGCCCGACTCGTCGAGCCGGCCCTGCTCGGTGACCCCGAACCAGCGCAGGGTCGCGCCGGTGCGCTCGCAGAGCAGCTGCCACGGGACGATGTTCGAGTGGTGCTCCATCTCGGAGATCACCACCTCGTCCCCGGGGCCGAGCCGGAACCGCGGGTCGCCGTCCGGACGCAGCGAGGCGTTGGAGAAGGCGTACGCCACGATGTTGATCGCCTCGGTGGAGTTCTTGGTGAACACCACCTCGTCGACGCTCGGGGCGTTGATGAACGCGGCGAGCTTGGCCCGCGCCCCCTCGTACGCCTCGGTGGCCTCGGTGCCCAGCGTGTGCACCGAGCGCGAGACGTTGGCGTTGTGCCGCGCGTAGTGCTCGTCGAGCACGGCGAGCACCTGACGCGGTTTGTGCGAGGTGTTGGCGCTGTCGAGGTAGACCAGCGGGTGCCCGTTGATCTCCCGATCGAGGATCGGGAAGTCGGCGCGCACCCGGGCCACGTCGAAACGCGGCACGTCGTCGTACTGCGGCATCCCCTCGGGGATCGCGATGCTGGTCATCTCGACAGCGCCTCTCCCACTCAGACCTTGGCCGAACCGGCCCCGGCGGCGTACCGCTCGTAACCCTCGGCCTCGAGCTTGTCGGCCAGCTCCGGGCCGCCCTGCTCGACGATCCGGCCGGCGACGAAGACGTGCACGTGGTCCGGCTTGATGTAGCGCAGGATCCGCGTGTAGTGGGTGATCAGCAGCACGCCGGTGTCGCCGGTGTCGCGGACCCGGTTGACGCCCTCGCTGACCACGCGCAGCGCGTCCACGTCGAGACCCGAGTCGGTCTCGTCGAGGATGGCGGTCTTCGGCTTGAGCAGCTCCAACTGGACAATCTCGTGCCGCTTCTTCTCACCGCCGGAGAAGCCCTCGTTGACGTTGCGCTGGGCGAACGCCGGGTCCATCTGGAGGCGCTCCATCGCACCCCGCAGCTCGCCGCCCCAGGTACGCAGCTTCGGCGCCTCACCGTCGATGGCGGTCTTCGCGGTGCGCAGGAAGTTCGCCACCGAGACGCCGGGCACCTCGACCGGGTACTGCATGGCCAGGAAGAGGCCGGCGCGGGCCCGCTCGTCGACCGTCATGGCGAGGACGTCCTCGCCGTCGAGGGTCACCGAGCCGCCGGTGATCTCGTACTTGGGGTGACCGGCGATCGAGTACGCCAGGGTGGACTTGCCGGAGCCGTTGGGGCCCATGATGGCGTGGGTCTCACCGGACTTCACGGTCAGGTCGACGCCGGCCAGGATCGGCTTGAGCTCACCCTCGGGCAGCTTGACCGACACCTTCAGGTCGCGGATCTCCAGGGTGCTCATTATCGGGTCACTCCATTACTCGGCGTCAGGCTCAGGTAGATGTCGCCGTCGCGGACTTCGACGGGGTAGACGGGTACGGGTTCGGTGGCGGGCAGGCCGGTGGGCGTGCCGGTGCGCAGGTCGAAGCGCGAGCCGTGCAACCAGCACTCCAGCGTGCAGCCGTCGACCTCACCCTCGGAGAGGGCGACCGCGGCGTGCGAGCACTCGTCGTAGGCGGCGTAGAACTGGCCGTCCTCGGCGTGCACCAGCGCGATCGGCGTGCCGTCGACGTCCGCTCTGATGGCGGTGCCCTTCGGCACGTCCTCGGTGGAGCAGATCCGGATCATCAGGCGCCGGCCTTCGCCAGCCGGGCCTCGATCGCGTCGCCCAGGCGCTCGCGCAGCGCCTCGACCGGAATCTTGTTGATCACCTCGGCGAAGAAGCCGCGGACCACCAGGCGACGGGCCTCACCCTCCGGGATACCCCGGGCCATCAGGTAGAACAACTGCTCGTCGTCGAAACGGCCGGTCGCGCTGGCATGGCCAGCGCCGGCGATCTCGCCGGTCTCGATCTCCAGATTGGGTACGGAGTCCGCACGCGCGCCATCGGTGAGCAGCAGGTTTCGGTTGATCTCGTACGTGTCGGTGCCGGTCGCCTCGGCCTGGATCAGCACGTCGCCCACCCAGACGGTGTGCGCGTCCGCGCCCTGCAGCGCGCCCCGGTAGCCGACGTAGCTGCGGCAGTCCGGAACGCTGTGGTCGACCAGCTGCCGGTGCTCCAGGTGCTGGCCGCCGTCGGCGAAGTAGACGCCGTACAGCTCGGCCTCGCCGCCCCGACCGGTGTACTCGACCGAGGTGAACTGCCGGACCAGGTCGCCGCCCAGGGACACCTGGATGTGGATGACCTTGGCGTCCCGGCCCAGCTTGACCTTCAGGTGCTGGGCCTGGACCGCGTCGTCGGCCCAGTCGGCGACGGTGACCAGGGTCAGCTTCGCGCCGTCGCCCACGGCCACCTCGACGTTGTCGGCCAGGGTGGCCGATCCGACGTGCTCCAGCACCAGGGTCGCCTCGGCGAAGCGGCCGATCTCGACGAACGTGTGCCCGAACGCCGGCTGCCCCGCGCCCGTGCCGACCACCCGCAGGCCCACCGACTGGCCGAGCACCACGTCCGGGGCCACCCGCACCAACAGGGCCTCGGCGGCGGCGCCGTACGCCAGCGCGCTGACCCGGTCGACCGGGGTGAGCACACTGCCGATCCGCTCGTCGTCGCGGCCGATCCGGCTGATGGCCACGCCCTCGGGCAGGTCGCCGTACTCGTGCCGGACCGTGCCGGTCTCGGCCGGCACGTCGCCCGAGAGGCCGCGGAGGCGCTTGAGCGGGGTGAAGCGCCAGTCCTCCTCCAGGCCGGTGAGGGCCGGGAAGTCGGCGACGTCGTACGAGCGCAGCGCCTGCGACTTGGTGCTGGGCGGCGGCGCGGAAGCCTGGGTAGTCATGTCTTCCTTGGTCTGTCTGTTCCGTGACGGCGAGGTTGGGCTTCGTGCGGGCGGGCCGGCGTCGCCGGCCCGCCACGCGGGGAACGGCGGCGTCAGCCGACCGCGCCCTCCATCTGGAGTTCGATGAGCCGGTTCAGCTCCAGGGCGTACTCCATCGGGAGTTCCTTGGCGATCGGCTCGATGAAGCCGCGCACGATCATCGCCATCGCCTCGTCCTCGCTCAGACCCCGGCTCATCAGGTAGAAGAGCTGGTCGTCGCTGATCTTGGAGACGGTCGCCTCGTGCCCCATCGACACGTCGTCCTCGCGGATGTCGACGTACGGGTACGTGTCGGAGCGGGAGATGGTGTCGACCAGCAGCGCGTCGCACTTGACCGTGCTGCGGCTGTGGTGCGAGCCCTCCAGCACCTGCACCAGGCCCCGGTACGAGGTCCGGCCGCCACCACGGGCGATCGACTTCGACACGATGGTGCTGCTCGTGTGCGGAGCCGCGTGCACCATCTTGGCGCCGGCGTCCTGGTGCTGACCCTCGCCGGCCATCGCCACCGAGAGCACCTCGCCCTTGGCGTGCTCGCCGGTCATGTAGACCGCCGGGTACTTCATGGTCACCTTGGAGCCGATGTTGCCGTCGACCCACTCCATGGTCGCGCCCTCGTGGCAGACGGCGCGCTTGGTCACCAGGTTGTAGACGTTGTTCGACCAGTTCTGGATGGTCGTGTAGCGGCAGCGCGCGTTCTTCTTCACGATGATCTCCACGACGGCGCTGTGCAGCGAGTCGGAGGAGTAGAGGGGCGCGGTGCAGCCCTCGACGTAGTGCACGTACGCGCCCTCATCGACGATGATCAGCGTCCGCTCGAACTGGCCCATGTTCTCCGTGTTGATCCGGAAGTAGGCCTGCAGCGGGATCTCCACGTGCACGCCCTTCGGCACGTAGATGAACGAGCCACCGGACCACACGGAGGTGTTCAGCGCGGCGAACTTGTTGTCGCCGACCGGGATCACCGTGCCGAAGTACTCCTTGAAGATGTCCTCGTGCTCCCGCAGGGCGGTGTCGGTGTCCAGGAAGAGGACGCCCTGCTCCTCAAGGTCCTCACGGATCTTGTGGTAGACGACCTCCGACTCGTACTGCGCCGCGACACCCGCGACCAGCCGCTGCTTCTCCGCCTCCGGGATGCCCAGCCGGTCGTACGTGTTCTTGATGTCCTCGGGCAGGTCCTCCCAGCTGGTGGCCTGCTTCTCGGTGGACCGCACGAAGTACTTGATGTTGTCGAAGTCGATGCCGGTGAGGTCCGCGCCCCAGGCCGGCATCGGCTTGCGGCCGAACAGCCGCAGGCCCTTCAGGCGCAGGTCGAGCATCCAGGCCGGCTCGTTCTTCTTGGCCGAGATGTCCCGCACCACCGCCTCGTTGATGCCGCGCTGGGCAGTTGCCCCGGCGGCGTCCGGGTCGGACCAGCCGTACTCGTAGCGACCCAGGGCGGCGAGCTGCTCTTCCTGGGTCAGGGGCTGGACGATCTGCTCGGTCATCTATCTGTCCTCACAGTGGTGACGGGATTACCGGATGGAGCACGGCCCGGCTGGGTCGGGATGTGCGTCGTGCACACCCCGTCGCCGTGCGCGATGGTGGCCAGGCGCTGCACGTGGGTGCCGACCAGACGGGAGATCACCGCGGTCTCGGCCTCGCACAGCTGGGGAAACTCGGCGGCCACGTGCGCCACCGGGCAGTGGTGCTGACAGAGCTGGCCGCCGGAGGCGATCGTGGTCGCGTTGGCAGCGTAACCCTCGGCGGTCAGCGCTCCGGCGAGCGCCTCGGCCCGCGCGAGAGGGTCGTCGCCGGCGTCCTCCATGGCGGCACGACAGCGCGACTCGAGCGCGGAGACCTGCTCGGCCGCGAACGTCTCTACCGCGTCCGGGCCACCGTTGCGGGCGATCCAGCGCAGCGCCGCGGTGGCCATGTTGTCGTAGTGGTGCGTGCCACAGCGGACCCGGGCCGCCTCGGTCAGCACGAACACCTTGGCCGGACGACCCCGACCCCGGCTGCCCTGCACCGCCTGCTCGCGGGCGAGAACGTCACCGTCGGCGAGCATCGCGTCCAGGTGCCGGCGGATCGCCGCCGGGCTGAGGCCGAGCGCCAGGCCGAGCTGTGCGGCGGTCGTCGCGCCCCGCTCCAGGAGCAACTGGGTGACACGGTCCCGGGTGGAGGACTCCGTCGGGGGGCCGCCCAGCACGGACGACGAGGCCCCGACGAGGGCGGACGCGGACGCGCCGACGGCCGGGACAGCCGCCGGCTGGTGCCCGGAGAGCGCCGCCGCGTTTTTCACAACGCCAACGTTACGTAATTACCCGGAGGGTGGCAAACCCGGGCCCCGGTGATCCGAACCACCGAGCCGACGGAGTCGGACGGACCTCGATCACTACGGTGCGTAGGATTTGCGCCGTGAACCGAATCGTCCGTCCGGTATCCGGCGTCCTGCTACGCCGCCTCGCGCTCGCCTCGATCATCGCGAACGTGGCCATCGTCGTCACCGGCGGGGCGGTCCGGCTGACCGCATCGGGCCTCGGCTGCCCCACCTGGCCCCGGTGCACCGACGACTCGTACGTCACCACACCCGAGATGGGCGTGTACGGCGTGATCGAGTTCAGCAACCGGATGCTGGCCTTCGCGGTCGGTCTCATCGCGCTGGCCACCGTGCTGGCGGTGCTGACGCACCGGCCCCGCCGACCCGGGCTCCTGCCCCTGTCCATCGCCGTGTTCCTGGGCATCCCCGCCCAGGCGGTCGTCGGCGGCATCACGGTCCTCACCAACCTCAACCCGTGGGTGGTCGGGCTGCACTTCCTCGCCTCGATGGCGGTGATCGTCGCCGCGTACGCCCTCTGGCGGCGGATCGGCGACCCGGACGGCCCGACGGTCGCCGCGGTGCCCACTCCCCTGCGCGCGCTCGCCCGGATCACCACCGGCGTCACCGTCGCGGTGCTGGTGATCGGCACCTGGGTCACCGGCAGCGGCCCACACGCCGGCGACCACGGCGCGGCCCGCAACGGCCTGGACCCGGAGGCGATCTCCCAGGTCCACGCCGACGGGGTCTTCCTGTTGATCGGCCTGTCGGTGGCGCTCATCTTCGCGTTCCGCGCGGCGGACGCGCGGCGGGCCACCCGGGCCGCCATCGTCCTGGTGGCGGTGGAACTGAGTCAGGGGCTCATCGGCTTCGTGCAGTACTTCACCCACGTGCCGGCGCTCCTGGTCGGCGCGCACATGCTCGGCTCGTGCCTGGTGCTCCTGGCCGCGCTCGCGGTCCAGTGGTCCACCCGCGAACGCCACCCGGTCCCCCCGGCACCCCAGCCCACCCCAGCGCCAGAAGCCCAACCCGTCCCCGCCTGACCCCCGCGCCCCGCCCCGCCCCGCGCGCCCCGCCCCGCGCGCCTCGCCCCGCCCCGCGCGCCTCGCCGCGCCCCGCGCCAAGCACACCCCGCCCTACACGCGTCGATCTTGCAGTTGCGAACGCCGAAGTGCCCATATTCGCGCGATAGGTCGGGACAGAAAGTGCAAGATCGGCGCGACGGGCGAGACGTGCGGGGCGCAGCCCTTGCGTCCTGCGCCCGCCGGTGTCCCGTACCTCTCGGGCGCACGCCTGCGCCTCGCGCGCTGTCGTGCGCCGTCGTGCGTCCGCGCCTGCGCGCCGCCCCGCCTGCGCTATCGCGTCTGCACGCCTGCACAAGATTTACGCAAGTTCGGGGATGTTGCTGCCTCCGGGACGCGGGAGGCAGCAACATCCCCGAAGTTGCGCGGATCTTGACGAGGGGCGAGAGGGGCGAGGGCCCAGAGGCGAGGGCCGAGGCGCGAGAGGCGCGAGAGGCGCGAGAGGCGCGAGAGGCGCGCGGGTGCGCGAGGACGGGCGGGCGTCCCGACAGGGCTGGCCGGCGGCGGGGCGCCCCGCAGAGCTCATGGTCACGCTCGAACCAGGATGTAGTGGCATCGACGTGTCCGCGATACCACTACATCCTGGATGCAGCGCGATCTTGCGAGCGCCGCCGCGGTCGAGGCGGTGCTGAGCCAGCCGCCAACGTCGACGCAGCGCTGCATGGGCACCCCCGCCCAGCATCCGCGCACCTCCAGGGCCGTCGCCGCCTCACCACGCGGCACGACACGCCACGCCACGCCACGACGCGCAGCTCGTAGGGACACGCCGGGACGGCGCCCTACCCGGACGGGGTCAGGCCGGGCGGGTCAGGTGGGCGGCGATCGCGGTGGCCAGGCGCTCGGCGACGTTCTCGGCGTACCCCAGGAAGAGCGACGGCTCGGTGAGCTCCAACTCGACCAGGACCGGGTCGCCGGCCGGGCCGGAGATCAGGTCCACACGGGCGTAGAGCAGCTGCCGGGTGCCGCCGGGGACCGCCGCGAGGGTCCGGTCCGCGACGGCCAACTGCTCGACCCCGGCGGTACGGGCGCTGATCTCCTCGGCCTTGTACAGCTCGTCCGGACCGAGGTCGGGGCCGGTCAACATCGGGCCTTTGCGGATGGCGTGGCTGAACGCGAGACCGTCCGGGCCGGCCAGGAAGAGCAGCGCGGTCTCGCCCTCGGAGTCGACGGCGCTCAGGTACGGCTGGACCATCGTCGTCCGGCCGGCGGCCGAGAGGCGGCGCACGTGCGCCTCGGCCAGGGCCCGATGCTCCGGGTCGGCCAGGTCGTAACGGCCGGTGTCCTGGCTACCCGAGCTGACCGCCGGTTTGATCACGTACTCGCCGGTGTCGGCGGGCGGCGACCAACTCCCGCCCGGCTCGACCCAGGCGGTCGGCACGGTGGGTACACCAGCTTCGCTCAGCTCCCCGAGGTAGCGCTTGTCGGTGTTCCACCGCACCACGTCGGCGGGGTTGAGCAGGGTGGGCACGGTGGCGGCCCAGGCGACGAACTCGTCGCGGCGCAGCGCGTAGTCCCACGGCGAGCGGAGCACGACCAGGTCGTACGCGGACCAGTCGACGTCCGGGTCGTCCCAGACCGCCGCTTCGGCGGTGATCCCCCGCGCGGCGAGCGGGTCGAGGACGAGGCGGTCGTCGGGGTCGAGGTCGACGAGGCGGGAGCAGGTAACGAGAGCGACCCGGGGTTCCCCCCGGGTCGACTGGTGGTGGTTGGTCAATTCAGCTATCTATCTCAGCGGGACATCGTGCGCCGGGCCATCGACCGCCAGAGGTCGTTGCTCGGTCGCATCTGGTCCATCAGTTCACGCTCCCAGGCGTTCTCGACGGTGACTCCCGCCTTGGCGCACGCCTCCCGGGCCGTGACGGTGTCCTCGGCGAACTGGTCGCCCCACTCACCGTCGGTGCCCACCAGGACGATCCGTGCGCCGCGCTTACCGACGTACTCGATGACGGCCTTCGCGCCGCCGTGCTCGGCGGCGAACGACTTGAGACCCGCGACCAGACCCTGGGGGGCCTGCTCGCCGGAGGTCTGCTCGGCCGTCAGCGTCGTATCGGAACCATCTGCCATGACGCGAAGCCTAAGCAGAGTTCCACTCGCGCGTGCGAGAACCATGAAGCTTTTGTGATGCCAATTACCTACAGGTTTGAGGAGGAGCACGGACTCTTTGTCCGCTTAAATCAGGACTTTCCCGCCTCAACTTCCGGAGCAAACCAGGCTGCAACTCCCGCAGGTTGAGCCGATCCGGCTCATGCCGAAAGTTACTCCGATGTGACGTTAAACCGGGACAACTCATCCACGATGGTGACTGTTCACAGGATTGGCGGCGAAACCCGGGCCCGCGCGCCGGGCGGCGTCAGATCAGCGCGTCGAGCGCGACGGCCACGAACACGATCGTCAGGTACGTCGTGGACCAGTGGAACAGCCGCATCGGCTTGACCGCTTCGCCGCGCGTCGCCCGCCGGCAGAGCTTGTGCGCCTCGATGATGAAGATGGCGCCCACCACCAGGGTCGGCACGCCGTAGATCGCGCTGAGCCCCAGCGGCCAGACCGCCAGGGAGGTGAGCACCGTGAGCCAGGCGAAGATCAGGATCTCGGCGTTCACCCGACGGATCGAGGCCACCACGGGCAGCATCGGGATGCCGGCGCGGGCGTAGTCGTCCTTGTACTTCATGGCGAGCGGGTAGAAGTGCGGCATCTGCCAGAAGAAGACCACCGCGAACAGCGCCCAGGCCGCCGGGGCGAGCCCACCGGTGACCGCCGCCCAGCCGATGAGCACCGGCGCCGCGCCGCAGGCCCCACCCCAGAACGTGTTCGTCGGGGTGGAGCGCTTGAGCCACATGGTGTAGACGACGTCGTAGTAGACGATCGCGGCGAGCGTCAGCCCCGCGGCGAGCAGATTGGTGAACGCCGCCATCAGGACGATCGAGACCGCCGCCAGCACCAGACCGAAGACCAGCGCGTTACGGGGCGACACGGTGTGGGCCGGCAGCGGACGCCGCTTGGTCCGCCGCATCAACTGGTCGATGTCGCGGTCGATGTAGCAGTTGAGGACGCTGGCCGCCCCCGCCGCGAGCGAACCACCGACGAGCACGACAGCCATCAGCCACAGCGACGGCAGGCCGCCCTCGGCGAGCATCATCGCCGGGACGGTGGTGACCAACAGCAGTTCGACGATGCGCGGCTTGGTCAGCGCCACGTACGACGACACGATCGCGCGCACGTCCCGCCGCGCCACCGGACCCTCGGCCGCCCGCGCCGGGGGCTGCCCGGCGGGGTTGCTCGCGGGGCGCTCGGTGATCATGCTCACGGATTGCCACCTTCCGGCATCGGCACGGGGAGATCGGATCGGCGGGGCCCGCTCGGGCACCGCACACCGACCCACACACTACGCGTCGTCGTTTTGGCTGCCCGGCCGACCCGACAACGGTGCGGGCCGTCACACCCCCGGGTTGAACGACCTGGGCCGCCGTCACGTACCGCACACCATGCGAGATCCCCGGGCGGACGTTTAGTCACGCTCGATAAGGTCACCAGTGAGGGTTCCGCCCATCTGCCGAGGAGCACAACCATCGTGGCTGCCAACCGACCCGAGCACTCCGCACTCAACTGGTCCGAACTCGATCGCCGGGCCGTCGACACCGTCCGCGTGCTGGCCATGGATGCCGTGGAGAAATCCGGCAACGGCCACCCGGGCACCGCGATGAGCCTCGCGCCCGCGGCCTATCTTCTCTTCAACCGGGTCATGCGGCACAACCCGGCCGACCCGAACTGGCCCGGCCGGGACCGGTTCGTGCTCTCCGCCGGCCACTCCAGCCTGACGCTCTACATCCAGCTCTTCCTGTCCGGCTACCCGCTGAGCCTGGACGACCTGAAGTCGCTGCGCCAGTGGGGCTCGATGACCCCGGGTCACCCGGAGCACGGCCACACGCCGGGCGTCGAGACCACCACCGGCCCGCTCGGGCAGGGTCTGGGCAACGCCGTCGGCATGGCCATGGCGGCCCGCCGCGAGCGGGGCCTGTTCGACCCGGAGGCCGAGCCGGGCACGTCGGTCTTCGACCACAACATCTGGTGCATCGCCTCCGACGGCGACATCGAGGAGGGCATCAGCCACGAGGCCAGCGCCCTCGCCGGCCACCAGCAGCTGGGCAGCCTCACGCTGATCTACGACGACAACGAGATCTCGATCGAGGACGACACCCGGATCGCCAAGAGCGAGGACGTGGCGGCCCGCTACGAGGCGTACGGCTGGCACGTGCAGACCGTCGACTGGCGCAGCGGCGACGCGGACCAGGGCGACTACCACGAGAACGTCGAGGCGCTGTACGACGCGCTCGTGGCCGCCAAGGCGGAGACCACCCGCCCCTCGTTCATCGCGCTGCGCACCATCATCGGTTGGCCCGCGCCCAACAAGCAGAACACCGGCAAGATCCACGGCTCGGCGCTCGGCGCCGACGAGGTCAAGGCCACCAAGCGCATCCTCGGCTTCGACCCGGAGCAGACCTTCCAGGTCGACGAGGAGGTGCTGGGTCACGCCCGCACGGTGATGGGTCGTGGGTCGGACGCCGAGCAGGAGTGGACCACGTCGTTCGACGCCTGGAAGAAGGCCAACCCCGAGCGCACCGCGCTCTACGAGCGGCTCGCCGGCCGGGTGCTGCCGGACGGCTGGACCGACGCGCTGCCGGTCTTCCCGGCAGACGCCAAGGGTGTGGCCACCCGGGCCGCGTCCGGCAAGGTGCTGGAGGCGCTCGCGCCGGTGCTGCCGGAGCTGTGGGGCGGCTCGGCCGACCTGGCCGAGAGCAACAACACCACCATGAAGGGCGAGCCGTCGTTCATTCCGGCGTCGCACGCCACCAAGGACTTCCCGGGCCACGAGTACGGCCGCACGCTGCACTTCGGCATCCGTGAGCACGCTATGGGCGCGATCCTGAACGGCATCGCCCTGCATGGCGGCACCCGCCCGTACGGCGGCACGTTCCTGGTGTTCAGCGACTACATGCGCCCCTCGGTACGGCTGGCCGCGCTGATGAAGCTGCCCGTGACGTACGTCTGGACGCACGACTCGATCGGCCTGGGCGAGGACGGCCCGACCCACCAGCCGGTGGAGCACCTGACCGCGCTGCGCGCCATCCCGGGCCTGGACGTGGTCCGCCCGGCGGACGGCAACGAGACGGTGTGGGCCTGGCGGCAGGCGCTGGAGCACACCGACCGGCCGACCGCGCTGGCGCTGAGCCGCCAGGCCCTGCCGACGCTGGACCGGGAGGTTCTGGGCGATGCGTCAGGTGTGGCCAAGGGCGGTTACGTGCTGGCCGAGGCGTCCAACGGCAAGCCTCAGGTGATCATCATCGGCACCGGGTCCGAGGTGCAGCTCGCCCTGACCGCCCGGGAGCGGCTGGAGGCCGACGGCACCCCGACCCGGGTGGTCTCGATGCCCTGCCAGGAGTGGTTCTACGAGCAGGATGAGGCGTACCGGGAGTCGGTGCTCCCGCGCGGGGTAAAGGCACGGGTGAGCGTGGAGGCGGGCATCGCGATGTCCTGGCGCGGGATCGTCGGCGACCTGGGCGAGAGCGTCAGCATCGAGCACTACGGCGCGAGTGCCCCGCACACCGTGCTCTTCGAGCAGTTCGGGTTCACCCCCGACCGGATCGTGGCGGCGGCGCACGCCTCGCTGGCCCGGGTGGGCGACATCACCGGTTTCACCACCGGCAACTGAGGGAGCGTGGACGGCATGACCGACAAGCTGAATGAGCTCACCGCCGCAGGTGTGGCGGTCTGGCTCGACGATCTCTCCCGGGTGCGTCTGAGCTCCGGCGGGCTGGACCAGCTCCGCCGCGAGAAGCACGTGGCCGGGGTCACCACCAACCCGACGATCTTCGCAAAGGCACTCAGCGACGCCGACGAGTACAACTGGCAGCTTCGCGACCTGGCCACCCGTGGCGTGGACGTCGAAGAGGCCGTACGGATGCTCACCACGTACGACGTACGGTGGGCGTGCGACGTGATGCGCCCGTCGTACGACGGCAGCGCCGGCGTGGACGGCCGGGTCTCGATCGAGGTGGACCCGCGCAGCGCGCACGACGCCGACAAGACGGTCGCCGAGGCCAAGGCGCTGTGGTGGCTGGTCGACCGGCCCAACCTCTTCATCAAGATCCCGGCCACCGAGGAGGGCCTGTCGGCGATCGCCGACACGCTCGCCGAGGGGATCAGCGTCAACGTGACGCTGATCTTCGGTCTGGACCGCTACTCGGCGGTGATGGAGGCGTTCCTGGCCGGTCTGGAGCGGGCCAAGGCCAACGGTCACGACCTGTCGACCATCGGCTCGGTCGCGTCGTTCTTCGTCTCCCGCGTCGACTCCGAGGTCGACAAGAGGCTCGAGAAGATCGGCTCGGACGAGGCCAAGGCACTGCGTGGCAAGGCCGCCGTGGCCAACGCGCAGCTCGCGTACGAGCGGTACACCGAGGTCTTCTCCTCGGACCGCTGGAAGGCGCTCGAGGCCGCCGGCGCGCACCCGCAGCGGCCGCTGTGGGCCTCCACCTCGACGAAGAACCCGGACTACCGGGACGTCATCTACGTCGAGGAGCTGATCGCCCCCGGAACGGTCAACACCATGCCGGAGTCGGTCATCCACGCGTACGCCGATCATGGCGAGACCCGCGGCGACACCGTCACCGGCTCCTACGACGCGGCCCGGAAGGTCTTCGCGGACCTGGAGTCGGTCGGGGTGGACATGACGGACGTGATCGCCACCCTGGAGCGCGAGGGCGTGGAGAAGTTCGAGGCGAGCTGGCAGGAGCTGCTCGACGGCGTCAGCAAGTCGCTGAAGGCCGCGGCGAAGGGCCAGGGTGCGCCGAACAAGGCCGCCGAGGGCAACGCCAAGGCCGCCGAGAAGGCCGGTGGCGCGTGAGCGAGCCGATCAGCACCCAGCGAAGTGGAGTGGCGGCATGAGTGACCTTCTTGCCGGGCCGGCGGAGGCCGCCGCCGGGCTGGCCGTCTACGGCGCGGACGCGGTCGACAAGTCCGCGCCCGCCTCGACCCGGGAGGCGCTGGTCAAGGCCGGCGTCCCCGGGCGGCTGGCCGCCAAGGACACGACCCTGTGGGGTTCGGACGCCGAGGCCGAGGCGAAGATCCGGCTCGGTTGGGTGGACACCCACCAGCGCAGCCGGGAGCTGCTGGCGCAGCTCGCCGAGTTGAAGGCGGAGCTGGCCGACCTGGACCACGTCGTGCTCGCCGGCATGGGTGGCTCGTCACTCGCCCCCGAGGTCATCACGCGGACCCTGGGCCGGCCGTTGACGGTGCTGGACACCACCGACCCGGGCCAGGTCCGGGCGGCCCTCGGTGACCGGCTGGAACGCACGGTGGTGGTGGTCGCCAGCAAGTCCGGCTCGACGGTGGAGACCGACAGCCACCGCCGCGCCTACTGGCAGGCGTTCCTGGACGCCGGGATGACCGAGGCGGAGGCCGGCCGGCACTTCGTCATCGTCACCGACCCGGGCTCGCCGTTGGAGGCCACCGCGGCCGAGATGGGCGCGTTCACCGTGCTCGCCGACCCGAACGTGGGCGGCCGGTACTCGGCGCTGACCGCGTTCGGGCTGGTGCCGTCCGCGTTGGCCGGCGTCGACGTGTCGGAGCTGATCGACCAGGCCGACGCGTTGGCCCGGTCGCTCGGCGCCGACACCGACAACCCGGCGCTGGCGCTGGGCGCCGCGCTGGGCGCCGCCGCCACGCTGGCCCGCGACAAGGTCGCCCTGGTGTCCGACGGCACCGGCATCGACGGTCTGGGCGACTGGGCCGAGCAGCTCATCGCCGAGTCGACCGGCAAGTCCGGCGTGGGCATCCTGCCGGTGGTCGTGGAGTCACCGCAGAGCCCCGGCGCGACCGGCCCCGACGTGCTGACCGTCAGCTACGGCGGCGCGCTGGCCGCCGGTGACGTGCCCGGCGGTGGCGCCGACCCGGATGTGGCCGTCAACGGCCCGCTCGGCGCGCAGTTCCTGGCCTGGGAGTACGCCACCGCGGTGGCCGGCGTGGTGCTCGGCATCGACCCGTTCAACCAGCCGAACGTCACCGAGTCCAAGGAGAACACCAACAAGATCTTGGCCTCGGGGCTGCCGACGGAGAAGCCGTCGTTCACCGAGGGCGCGATCGAGGTGTACGCGCCGCAGGGCGCCCCGGGCGACCTGGCCGGGGTGCTGCGGTGGCTGCTCGACGGGCTGGGCGACGACGGTTACCTGGCGGTGATGGCGTACCTCGACCGGTTCGCCGACGCCGACACGGCCGGGTTGCGGCCGCTGCTGGCCGGCGCGTCCGGCCGGCCGGTCACCTTCGGCTGGGGGCCGCGGTTCCTGCACTCCACCGGCCAGTACCACAAGGGCGGCCCGCAGGTGGGCAGCTACCTCCAGGTGACCGGCGCGGTCGCGGAGGACCTGGACGTGCCGGGTAAGCCGTACACCTTCGGCGAGTTGCAGGCGGCGCAGGCCGCCGGCGACCGGCAGGCCCTCGCCGGCCGGGAGCGGCCGGTGCTGCGACTGCACCTGACCGACCGGGCCGCCGGGGTCGCCCAACTGCTCGACGCGGCCGGTCAGCTGCGCACGTGAGGATGGACGACGTGACCCAAGGCGTGAACCCGCTACGCGACCCGCAGGACCGCCGGTTGCCCCGGATCCCCGAGCCGTGCGCTCTGGTGATCTTCGGGGTGACCGGCGACCTGGCCCGCAAGAAGCTGCTGCCCGCGGTCTACGACCTGGCGAACCGGGGGCTGCTGCCGCCCGGTTTCGTGGTGCTCGGCTTCGCGCGCCGCGACTGGGGCGACGGCGACTTCGAGACCCTGGCCTGCGAGGCGGCCAAGAAGCACGCCCGTACGCCGTGGCGGGACGAGGTCTGGGCACGGCTGGCCGGCAACATCAAGTTCGTGGGCGGCTCGTTCGACGACGACGCCGCCTTCGACCAGCTCTCCTCGACCTTGGACGACCTGCGCCAGACCCACGGCATCGCCGGTAACGCGGCGTTCTACTTCTCCATCCCCCCGGCCGCCTTCCCCGTCGTGCTCAAGCAGTTGGCCCGCACCGGAATGGCCGACAACGACAAGTCCGGCGGTTGGCGGCGGGTCGTGGTGGAGAAGCCGTTCGGCAACGATCTGCCGTCGGCGAAGGCGCTCAACGACCTGGTCGATGACGTGTTCACCCGGCAGGACGTCTTCCGGATCGACCACTACCTGGGCAAGGAGACGGTCCAGAACATCCTGGCCCTGCGGTTCGCCAACAACCTGTTCGAGCCGCTGTGGAACTCCAAGTACGTCGACTCGGTGCAGATCACCATGGCCGAGGACGTCGGCATCGGCACCCGGGCCGGCTTCTACGACACCGTCGGCACCGCCCGCGACGTGCTGCAGAACCACCTGCTCCAACTCCTGGCCCTGGTGGCGATGGAGGAGCCGACCAGCTTCGACGCCGACGAGATCCGGGCCGAGAAGCTGAAGGTGCTCAAGGCGATCACCCTGCCGAAGGACGTGGCCCGGGACACCGTCCGGGGCCAGTACCTGCCCGGCTGGGTGGGCGGCGAGCGCGCGGTCGGCTACCGGGAGGAGCGGGACGTGCCCGCCGACTCCACCACGGAGACGTACGTGGCGGTGCGCCTCGGCATCCAGAACCGGCGCTGGGCCGAGGTGCCGTTCTACATCCGGGCCGGCAAGCGACTCCCCCGGCGGGTCACCGAGGTCGCCATCATGTTCAAGAAGGCGCCGCACCTGCCGTTCAACGACGCCGACATGGAGTCGCTGGGCAACAACCAGTTGGTCATCCGGGTGCAGCCGGACGAGGGCGTGGTGCTCAAGTTCGGCTCGAAGGTTCCGGGCACCACCATGGAGGTCCGCGACATCGCCATGGACTTCCAGTACGGCGAGGCGTTCACCGAGTCCAGCCCGGAGGCGTACGAGCGGCTCGTCCTGGACGTGCTGATCGGGGACCGCACCCTGTTCCCGGACGCCGCCGAGGTCGAGCAGAGCTGGCAGGTCATCGACCCGCTGGAGCACGCCTGGGCGGGCACCACCCCGGAGCCGTACCGGGCCGGCGAGTGGGGTCCACGGGCGGCTGACGAGATGCTGGCCCGTGAGGGCCGCGCTTGGAGAAGAGCATGATCGGGCTGTGGGACACCACCGGCAACGAGGTGGTCAAGGCGCTGGCCGCCGAACGGCGCAGCGCCGGTGGTGTGGCCAGCGGCATGGCGCTCACCCTCATCGTGGTGGTGGACGAGAAGCGCGTACGCGAGGCGGAGGCGGCGGCGACCATCGCCGCCGCCGCCCACCCGTGCCGGCTGGTGGTCGTGGTCCGCTCCGACATCGAGCGGGAACGGAACCGGCTGGACGCGGAGATCGTGGTCGGCGGTCGTCTCGGCCCGTGCGAGGCGGTGGTCACCCGGATGTACGGGCGGCTCGCCCTGCACGCCGAGTCGGTGGTCATGCCGCTGCTGGTGCCGGACGTACCGGTGGTGACCTGGTGGCACGGTGAGCCGCCCGCGGAGATCGCCACCGACTTCCTCGGTGTGGTCGCCGACCGGCGGATCACCGACTCCGCGCAGGCCGCCGACCCGGTGGAGGCGCTGCGCCAGCGGGCCCGGGACTACGCCCCGGGCGACACCGACCTGGCGTGGACGCGGATCACCCCGTGGCGGACCCTGGTCGCCGGGGCGTTCGACACCACCAACGAGCAGGTCACCGAGGCGACCGTCGTCGCGCCACCCAGCGACCCGACGGCGGCGCTAATGGTCGGTTGGCTGTCCAGCCGGCTCGGCATCACCCCGCGCCGGGTGGACACCGACGAGTTCCCCCGTATGCGCGAGGTGCAGTTGACCTGCGCCAACGGCGACAAGCTGACGCTGACCCGCGAGGACAGCCTGGCGGTGTTCCGGCGGACCGGTCAGGAGGATCGGGCGCTGCCGCTGGTCCGTCGGCCGCTCGGCGACGAGCTGGCCGAGGAGCTGCGCCGCCTCGACGCCGACCAGGTGTACGCGGAGGCGTTAGGCGCGACCGCCGGCCTGCGCGGTCTGGAGCAGCGCCCGCCGCAGCGGGTGCACGTCTGGAAGGATCCGGCCACGGCCCAGCGCGCCGAGGCCGGGGTCACCGCGCACGCCGGCACGAGCGGCGAGAGCTGAGCGGTACGACACCGGCAGGGCCGGGACGAAACGTCCCGGCCCCGCACCGCCACCTCCGGACGCTCGGCGTCCGGATACGACGCGACAGCGACCGCCCAGCGGTCCGGAAACGAAGGCACAACCCATGAGTGAGGCGAGTGTCGCCGTCCACGCCGACGCCGATCTGCTGGCGCAGGCCGTGGCGGCCCGACTGCTGGTGAAGGTGCTCGACGCCCAGGCCGACCGGGGCGAGGCCGCGGTGGTCCTCACCGGTGGTCGGGTCGCCGCCGCCGTCTACCGGGCGGTGGCGCAGCTGCCGGCCCGCGACGCGGTCGACTGGTCCCGGGTCGACGTGTGGTGGGGCGACGAGCGGTTCCTGCCGTCCGGCGACCCGGAGCGCAACGAGACCCAGGCCCGGGCCGCCCTGCTGGACTCGGTGCCGCTGGACCCGGCCCGGGTGCACGCCATGCCGGCCTCCGACGGCCCGGCCGGCAACGACCCCGAGGCGGCCGCCGCCGCGTACGCCGAGGAGCTGGCCCGCGCCGCCCGGCCGGGGCACGCCGCGCTGCCGCACTTCGACGTGCTGATGCTCGGTGTGGGCGAGGACGGGCATGTCGCCTCGGTCTTCCCGGAGCACCCGGTGCACCACGACACACGGCCGGTCAGCGCGGTGCGGGGCAGCCCGAAGCCGCCGCCGGTGCGGACCACCCTCACCCTGGGGGCGATCAACACCGCCGAGGAGGTCTGGCTCGTGGCCGCCGGCGCCGACAAGGCGCGCGCGGTGGGCATGGCTCTGGCCGGCGCGGGGCCGGTACAGCTCCCGGCCGCCGGGGTGCACGGCGTGGACCGTACCCGCTGGTTGCTGGACCGCGCGGCCGCCGCGGACGTGCCGGCCCGCCTGCGCAGCCTGCGCTAGCCGCAGCCTGCGCTGATCGCGACGAAGGGGCCCTCGCGTACGAGGGGCCCCTTTCGTCTATTCGCCGCGTCGGCGGCGCAGCGCGGCGAGGGCCTCGGCCAGCAACGCCTCCCCCTCCTCGGCGGTACGCCGCTCCTTCACGTACGCCAGGTGGCTCTTGTAGGGCTCGGGGCGGACGCGTCCGGGCGGGTTCTCGGCGTCCAGGCCCGCGGGGAGCCCACAGCGGGGGCAGTCCCACAGCGGCGGCGCCGTGGCGTCGGCCGCGATCCGGATGTCGGTCTGGTGGTCGTTGCGGCACCAGTAGGTGACGGCCTGTCGGGGGGCCGGTTGGTGCCGCTCGTCCGGGCGCATGGGCGCGGACCCGACGCGGGCGCCACGGATGACATTGCCACTGGGCACGGCTGCTCGCTCCTGTCGTCGGAGGGGACCCGCCGCCGTCGGGGATGGGCGGCGGGCGACGCGGTGCAGCGGAGAAAAGACTGCGCGCGGTCCGTCGAGTGACGGACCGCGCGCAGATTGTACGACTTGGCGGGCTTGCTCAGGTGCCGCTGTTCATCTGGAGACGGAGCCAGAGACCCAGCCCGACGATCGCCGCGAACCAGACGACACCCACCAGAACGGTGTAACGATCGAGGTTCTTCTCGGCCACCGAGGAGCCGGCGAGGCTGGAGCTGACACCGCCGCCGAACATGCTCGACAACCCGCCACCCTTACCGCGGTGCAGCAGGATGAGCAGGGTGAGCAGAACGCTCGTGATGACCAGCAACACGATCAACGTGTATGCGAACCAGATCGGCATGGCTGGGGGCAGTCCTCTCGTAGCGATCCTCGCCCGGACAGGTCGGGCACTCCGGCACCGGCCGGTGGACGGGCGGTGTCCAGAATAGCGAGCGATCAGCGAGCGATGTGCTCGGGGAACCGGCAGATCTGCGCGAATTCCTCCGCGTCCAGGCTCGCGCCACCCACCAGGCCGCCGTCCACGTCCGGCTGGGCCATGATCGAGGCGACGTTCGACGCCTTGACCGAGCCGCCGTAGAGGACCCGGACGGCGTCGGCGGTCTCGGCGTCGAAGCGCTCCGCCAACCGCTGACGGACCGCGCCGCAGACCTCCTGGGCGTCCTCCGGCGTGGCCGTCTTGCCGGTGCCGATCGCCCAGACCGGCTCGTACGCGATGACCACCTGGCGTACCTGCTCGGGCGTGAGCCCGGCGAGGCCCCCGTCGAGCTGGTCGGAGCAGTGCGCCACGTGGGTGCCCTGCTCGCGCACGTCCAGCCCCTCCCCCACGCAGAGGATGGGGGTCAGGCCGTGCGCGAGCGCCGCCTTCACCTTCGCGTTGACGACCGAGTCGTCCTCGTGGTGGTAGGCCCGCCGCTCGGAGTGCCCGACCACCACGTACGTGCAGCCGAGCTTGGCCAGCAGCGGCCCGGAGATGTCACCGGTGTACGCGCCGGAGGCGTGCGGGGACAGGTCCTGCCCGCCGTAGCCGATCAGCAGCTTGTCGCCGTCCACCGCCGTCTGCACGGTGCGCAGGTCGGTGAACGGCGGCAGCACCACCGTCTCGACCTCGGTGAGCTGCTTCTCGGTGAGGCTCGCGGCCAGCTTCTGCACGAGCAGGTTGGCCTCGAGGTGGTTGAGGTTCATCTTCCAGTTGCCGGCCATCAACGGCCGGCGGGTCGTGCTCGCCATGCTCAGTTCTCCAGGGCCGCGATGCCGGGGAGGGTCTTGCCCTCCAGGTACTCCAGGGAGGCGCCGCCACCGGTGGAGATGTGACCGAAGCTCGACTCGTCCAGGCCCAACGCCCGCACGGCCGCCGCGCTGTCACCGCCGCCGACGACGCTGAACGCGTCGGCCTTGGTGATCGCCTCGGCGATACCCCGGGTGCCGGCCGCGAAGGCGGCCATCTCGAACACGCCCATCGGCCCGTTCCAGAAGATCGTCTTCGCCTGGGACAGGGCGGCGGCGAAGCCGGCGACCGTCTCCGGGCCGATGTCCAGGCCGAGCCGGTGGCTCGGGATGCCGTCGACGCGGACCGTGTCGTGCGCGGCGTCCGGCGCGAACGCGTCCGCGACCACCACGTCGACCGGGAGCAGGATCTTGCCGTCGGCCCGCTCCAGCAGGTTGCGGCAGGTCTCGACCATGTCCTTCTCCAGCAGCGACGTGCCCACCTCCAGGCCCTGGGCCTTGAGGAAGGTGAAGCACATACCGCCACCGATGAGCAGCCGGTCGACCGTCGGTAGCAGCGCCTCGATCACGGCCAGCTTGTCGGAGACCTTGGACCCGCCGAGCACCACCACGTACGGCCGCTCGGGCTCGCTGGTCAGCTTGGAGAGCACCTCGACCTCGCGCAGCACCAGCCGGCCGGCCACGTGCGGCAGCCGCGCCGGCACGTCGTACACGCTGGCGTGCTTGCGGTGCACGGCGCCGAACGCGTCGTCGACGTACGCGTCGCCGAACGCGGCGAGCTGGTCGGCGAACACGCCCCGCTCGGCCTCGTCCTTGCTGGTCTCACCGGCGTTGAAGCGCAGGTTCTCCAGCAGGGCGACCTGACCGTCGGCCAGGTCGGCGACCGTCGAGCGGGCGGAGTCACCGACGGTGTCGGTGGCGAAGTGCACCGGAGCGCCCAGCAGCTCACCGAGCCGCCCGGCGACCGGGCTCAGGCTGAACTGCGGGTCGGGCGCGCCCTTCGGGCGGCCCAGGTGCGAGCAGACGACCACCTTCGCGCCGGCCTCGACCAGCGCGCCCAGGGTCGGCAGCACCGCGCGGATGCGGCCGTCGTCGGTGATGGCGCCGGACTGCTTGTCGAGCGGGACGTTCAGGTCGGCGCGCACCAGCACGCGCCGACCCGACACCCCCTCGGCGAGCAGGTCGTCGAGGGTCCGGAGGGCACTCACAGAGCTAGCCTTCCGTTCGCGACTGCGGGGCTCGCAAGCTCACTCCTCGCGCTCACAGTGAGGTACCGACCAGCTTGACGAGGTCGACGAGGCGGTTCGAGTAGCCCCACTCGTTGTCGTACCAGCCGACGACCTTGACCTGGTTGCCGATGACCTTGGTCAGCGGCGCGTCGAAGATGCACGACGCCGGGTCGGTGACGATGTCGGAGGAGACGATCGGGTCCTCGTTGTAGACCAGGATGCCCTTGAGCGGGCCGTCGGCGGCGGCCTTCAGCGCGGCGTTGACCTCGTCCACGGTGGTCTCCCGGCCGACCTCGACGGTCAGGTCGGTGGCCGAGCCGGTCGGGATCGGCACCCGCAGCGCGTACCCGTCGAGCTTGCCCTTCAGCTCCGGCAGCACCAGGCCGATGGCCTTCGCGGCGCCGGTGGAGGTCGGGACGATGTTCAGCGCGGCGGCGCGCGCCCGACGCAGGTCCTTGTGCGGCGCGTCCTGGAGGTTCTGGTCCTGGGTGTACGCGTGGATCGTCGTCATCAGACCCTTGGTGATGCCGAACGTGTCCTGCAGGACCTTCGCCATCGGCGCGAGGCAGTTCGTCGTGCACGAGGCGTTGGAGATGATGGTGTGCTTCGCCGGGTCGTAGGTGTCGTGGTTGACACCCATGACCACGGTGACGTCCTCGTTCTTCGCCGGGGCGGAGATGATGACCTTCTTGGCGCCGCCGTCGATGTGCGCCTTGGCCTTGGTGCCGTCGGTGAAGAAGCCCGTCGACTCGATGACGACGTCCGCGCCGACCTCGCCCCACGGCAGCGCCGCCGGGTCCTTCTCGGCGAACGCCTTGATGGTCTTGCCACCGACGGTGATCTCGTCGGCGGTGGCCTTCACCTCGTACGGCAGGCGACCCAGGATGCTGTCGTACTTGAGCAGGTGGGCGAGCGTGCCGTTGTCGGTCAGGTCGTTGACCGCCACGACCTCGATGTCGGCGTCGGACGCCAGCACTGCCCGGAAGAAGTTACGGCCGATTCGGCCAAAGCCGTTGATGCCAACCCGGATGGTCACAGGTCCCATCTCCTCGCGTTCTGGTCCGCCGGCTTGACTCAACGGGCCGGCGGGAATGGTGTGCGCCGACCGTTGGAGCCGGCCGTCGACGGTTCATCTCGGCCACCCCGCCGCGCGGTCTGAGGACCTGACCGCCCGAGGCGGTGGGCACGACGAGAGGTGCCGATGTCGGCCCCCTTGCCGTACTCAGCGACCCTATCCGAGCGTGCGGGACCACGCTGCGCCGGGTCGTGCTCCCGGCGCACCGTACGGGCCCACCGTCCTATCAGACCACGAGCATGTCGGGCGTGACGGCTGCTTCCGTATCCGGGATGCCGAGGTCCCGGGCCCGCTTGTCGGCCAGCGCCAGCAGGCGGCGGATCCGCCCGGCGATGGCGTCCTTCGTCAGCGGCGGGTCGGCCAACGCGCCCAACTCCTCCAGCGACGCCTGCCGGTGCTCCAGGCGCAACCGTCCCGCGTCGGTGAGGTGGTTGGGCGCCTCGTCGGCCAGGATCTCCAGCGCCCGGGTGACCCGGGCGGCGGCGGCCACCGCGGCGCGCGCGGAGCGACGCAGGTTCGCGTCGTCGAAGTTGGCCAGGCGGTTGGCGGTGGCCCGCACCTCCCGGCGTACCCGACGTTCCTCCCAGGCCAGCACGCTGGAGTGCGCGCCGATGCGGGTGAGCAGCGCGGCGATCGCGTCGCCGTCCTTGACGACCACCCGGTCCACCCCGCGTACCTCACGGTTCTTGGCCGTGATGCCGATCCGGCGGGCCGCGCCGACCAGCGCGAGCGCCGACTCCGGTCCCGGGCAGGTGATCTCCAACGCGCTGGAGCGGCCGGGCTCGGTGAGCGAGCCGTGCGCCATGAACGCGCCCCGCCACGCCGAGACCGCGCAGCAGACGTTCGCCGCCACCACGTGCGGGGGCAGCCCCCGCACCGGCCGGCCGCGCACGTCCAGCAGGCCGGTCTGCCGCGCGAGCGCCTCGCCGTCCTTGACCACCCGGACGATGAAGTGGCTGCCCTTGCGCAGCCCGCCGGAGGCGAGCACGTGGATCTCGCTCGGGTAGCCGTAGACCTCGGCGATCTCCCGGCGCAGCCGACGCGCCACCGCGCCGGTGTCCAGCTCGGCCTCCACCACCACCCGGCCGGAGACGATGTGCAGCCCTCCGGCGAAGCGCAGCAGCGCGGCCATCTCCGCCCGCCGACAGCAGGGCTTGGGCACGTCGACCCGACTCAGCTCGTCCTTGACCGCAGCCGTCATCGCCATTGTGCGTCCCCTCACGGACCTGTTCCGGCGTGTCGCCGGTGATTACGTACGTGTCTAACGATCGGCGCCCAGGACAGGCACCAGCGCGGCGCCCAGGGCAGCCGGATCATGGCGGGGAGTGCCGTCGGTGACGGCGACGGGGGCGAGGACCAGGCGGGCACCCAGCGATTCTGCCGCACGTTCGACCGGTTCCGGGTCACCCACCGCCTTGGCGTCCGCCAGCACGAGATCCACCTTCAGCTCGGGCAGGTACCAGCGCAGCGCCGCCAGATGATCGGCGACCGAGAGGCCGAGGGTCTCCTTCTCCGCGGCCAGGTTCAGCGTGACCAGGCGCCGGGCCGAGCTGGACACGATCGCGTCGGCCAACTGCGGCACCAGCAGGTGCGGCAGGACGCTCGTGTACCAACTGCCCGGCCCGAAGATCAACCAGTCCGCCGCGCCGATCGCGGCCAGGGCCTCGGCGCAGGCAGCCGGGGCGGCCGGCGTCAGGCGCAGCGACTCGACCCGCCCGGTCGTGACCGCCACCTGGTGTTGACCGCGCACGGTCCGCACCTCGTCCGGAGCGTCCGGGTCGACCCCGCGCACCCGCGCCTCGATGTCGACCGGCTGGCGCGACATCGGCAGCACCCGCCCGACCGCGCCGAGCATCGCCCCGGCGTGCTCCAGCGCCGCCACCGGGTCGCCGAGCAGCTCCATGAGGCCACTGAGCACCAGGTTGCCCACCGCGTGCCCGGCCAGGCCGTCCGCGCGGGCCGCGTCACCCGCCGCCGGGTCCGCGTCTGTCGGCTTTCCGGCAACCGGGCCCGCGCCCACGCCGGGCGCGTCGCGCGCCGCCGGGGCCGCCTCGGTCCCGGCATGCCGGGGTACGCGGACAGCCTGCGCCGCCGCGAAGCGGTGCTGGAAGAGCCCGGCGCTGCGTCGGGTGGCCGGATGGTCGCCGGCCAGCGCGACCAGGGCCTGCCGCAGGTCACCCGGCGGTAGGCCACCCCGCTCGGCGCGCAACCGGCCACTGGAACCGCCGTCGTCGCCGACCGTCACCACGGCGGTGATGTCCAGGTCGAGTTCGGGGGCGCAGTGCCGCAGCGCGCGCAGCGACGCCGACAGGCCGTGCCCGCCGCCGAACGCCACCACCCGGCGCGTCGTCATTCCCGCCCCAGGTCGCGGTGCTGGGCGTTCGCCGCCAGCCCCGACTGACGCAGCCGGCCGGCCAACTCCTCGGCGATGGCCACGCTGCGGTGCTTGCCGCCGGTGCAGCCCACGGCCACCGTCAGGTACCGCTTGCCCTCCCGCTCGAACCCCGTGGTGGTGGCGTTGACCAGGTCGGCGTACGAGGCGACGAAGGCGTCCGCCCCCTCCTGCCCCAGCACGTACGCGCTGACCGCCTCCTCCCGGCCGGTGTGCTCGCGCAGCTCCGGCACCCAGTACGGGTTGGGCAGGAACCGGGCGTCCAGCACGAAGTCGGCGTCCGGCGGCAGGCCGTACTTGAAGCCGAACGAGAGCACGGTCACCCGCAGCCGGCGGGCGTCCTCGCCGCCGAACAGCTCCTCGATGCGCCGGCGGAGCTGGTTGACGTTGAGGTGGCTGGTGTCGATGATCACGTCGGCCTGGTCGCGGGCCTCCTCCAGCAGCCCGCGCTCGACGGCGATACCGTCGGCGAGCCGCCCGTCACCCTGCAACGGGTGCGAACGCCGGACACTCTCGAACCGACGGATCAGCACCTCGTCGTCGGCGTCGACGAACACCACCCGGGGCGAGAAGCCGCGCTCCTTCAGCTCCCGGATCGCCCCCGCCAGGTCGGTGGAGAAGGCGCGCGAGCGCACGTCCAGGACCATCGCCGTACGCCGGGCGGCCCCACCGGCCTTGAACGCCAGCTCGGCCATGTCGAGCATGAGCGCCTGCGGCAGGTTGTCCACCACGTAGTAGCCGACGTTCTCCAACGCGCGCGCGACGGTGCTGCGACCGCCACCGGACAGCCCGGTGACCACCACCAGGGTGGTCTCCGACTCGGCCGTCGGCTGCCCGTCACCGGCAGTGTGCGCCTCGCTCACCAGTACCCCCAAGACGTGGCGCCGCGGCCGCCGTCGGCCGCGATTGGTCAATCAGCGACTCTATCCCGCCGGTCGGGGTGGACACGGGCACGCCCGCCGCCGCGCGCCGGGGGCGTGGTAGCGCCGCCCTCCGGCGACGGAACGTTCAGCCGCGCGGATCGCGCCGCAGACCGGTCACGAACGACGACCAGGCGTCCCAACCGAAGACGAGCGCCGGTCCGCCCGGATCCTTGGAGTCCCGCACCGCCAGCCCTTCGGGGAGTACGGCCACCTCGACGCAGTTCGAATCGTTCGCGCCGCTACGGCTGCTCTTGCGCCAGGAAACCCGTGCCAGCTTCGCGGGGGCCATCGGCAGCGCTCCAAGGTGTCGGACTCAGTCGGGGACCTCCGCAGCAACCCGCGCGAGAAGGTCCGCAGACCGGTCAGGGTCGAGTGCCTTGGCCCGAAGGTGGTCGAACATGAGCTTATATCGGGCCACCTGCCGGTCCTCCTCCAGCAACAGCGTGCTGGAGTCGTTGCTGAGATACACCACCGCAGGGTCGAGCACCGGGTCGGCGTAGTCCAGAACGGTGAAGGCTCCGGCCATCGCCGCGTGCGCACCGGCGGCGAACGGCAGGACCTGGATCTCGACCGAGGGCATCGCGCACGCTTCGATCAGGCGGTTGAGCTGTGCACGCATCACCTTCGGGCCGCCGACCACCCGTCGGACCGCCGCCTCATCCAACACCGCCCACAACGATGGCGGCAGGTCACGCGACAGTAGAGCCTTGCGGGCGAGCCTCGCCGCCACAACCCGGTCGGTCTCGTCCTGGTCGGCGGTGCTGCGGCCCGCTCTGACGATGGCGCGGACGTACTCCTCCGTCTGCAACAGGCCCGGAACGTACAGGCACTCGAACGCGCTGATCGACGTCGCCTCCGCCTCGAAGCCGACGAAGTCGTCCGGCAGCACGTCGCCGTACGCGCTCCACCACCCCTTCTGCCGGGACTGTCGCAGCAGCGCGTTCAGCGACTCCCGCTCGTCGTCGGATGCGTCGTAGAGGTCGAGCAGCGGGGGCAGGTCCTTGGGCATCACCCGCGAGTGTCCGAGTTCGAAGCGGATGACCTTCGTCCGATGCCAGCCCAGGATCTTGGCGACCTCCTCGGCGGTGTGCCCGGTGCGGTCCCGCAGGCGGCGCAACTCGCGCCGCAGCCGGCGGGCTCTGATCGTCGGACTGGGCACCTGCGCCATCGCCGCCGTCACCTCCACTGTGAGTGATCGATTCTCACCGAAGAGCGACCACATATCAAGTATCTTTTCCCAGAAATCACGACGTTGCATTTTGCTGCCGTCTGGTCCAGGCTCTTGATGAGGATCCGCTACGGAGAGGCAGAGCATCGTGACGGACAATCGATCGTCTCGCTGGGAGCGGGAGTCACGGCAACCCCGCGACGTCCACGACGACCTGATTGACCTGCTCGACCGGGCCGACGTGTCCGAGCGGGTCCGGGCCGCCATCGCATTCGCGTTGGCAACGCCGGAGACACTGTCGTCGTACCTCATCGCTCTGGGTCCGACGGAGCGCGAGCGGCCGGCGGCCCGGCGCTGGACGCTGCACCTGTCCTACCTGGCGACGGACCTGATGGAGGCCCGCGACCAGGCCGTCGTCTACACGGAGGGGTTGACGACCCTGCGCCCCGAGGTGGCCGCCGGGGCCGCGCTGCTGTCCCGGGCCGACGCCTGGCACCACGTCGAGCCGGTGTTCTGCGGCCGGAGCGGCCCCGACAACGAAGTCTGCATGGACGTCAACGGACACCCCGGCTTCCACAGCGCGGCCGGCATCGGCGGGCTCTGCTGGGGCGACGGGGACGGCAGTTCGGCGCAGTGACCGTCGCGGCGCGGCGGACGCGCCGGCCGCCGTGCGGGCGATGCTGTCGGGGAGGGCTCGTAGACTCCCCGGATGGCTTCCCCGACCGACCTGCGTACCGACGACGCGCTGGCGGCGCTGCGCCGGGTGTTCGGCTACGACGCCTTCCGCGGCTTCCAACAGCAGGTCATCGACCATGTCGTCGCCGGCGGCGACGCGCTGGTGCTGATGCCCACCGGTGGTGGCAAGTCGCTCTGCTACCAGATCCCGGCCCTGGTCCGCGACGGTGTCGCGGTCGTCGTGTCGCCGCTGATCGCGCTCATGCAGGACCAGGTGGACGCGCTCACCGCGGTCGGCGTACGCGCCGGCTTCCTCAACTCGACGCAGACCCTCGACGCCCGTCGCCGGGTCGAGGCGGCCTTCGTCGCCGGCGAGCTGGACCTGCTCTACCTGGCACCGGAGGCGCTCGGCGTCCGCTCCACCCTCGCCCTGCTGGACCGGGGGCGCATCTCCCTGTTCGCGATCGACGAGGCGCACTGCGTGTCGCAGTGGGGGCACGACTTCCGGCCCGACTACCTGGCCCTGTCGATGCTGCACGAGCGGTGGCCGCAGGTCCCCCGCATCGCCTTGACCGCCACCGCGACGAGCGCCACCCGCCGCGAGATCGCCAGCAGGCTGGGCCTCGACGACGCGCGGCACTTCGTGGCCAGCTTCGACCGGCCCAACATCCAGTACCGGATCGTGCCCAAGCGGGAGCCCCGCAAGCAACTGCTGGCCCTGCTACGCGACGAGCATCCCGGCGACGCGGGCATCGTCTACTGCCTGTCCCGCGCCTCGGTCGACAAGACCGCCGAGTTCCTGACCGCCAACGGGATCGCCGCGCTGCCCTACCACGCGGGCCTCGACGCGGCGACCCGCGCCGCCAACCAACACCGCTTCCTGCGCGAGGACGGGCTGGTCATGGTCGCCACCATCGCCTTCGGCATGGGCATCGACAAGCCCGACGTGCGCTTCGTGGCCCACCTCGACCTGCCCAAGTCGGTCGAGGGCTACTACCAGGAGACCGGCCGCGCCGGCCGCGACGGGCTGCCGTCCACCGCCTGGCTGGCGTACGGCCTGCAGGACGTCGTGCAGCAGCGCAAGATGATCGAGACGTCCGACGGCGACCTGGCCCATCGCCGCAACCTCGCCGCGCACCTGGACGCGATGCTCGCGCTCTGCGAGACGGTCCGGTGCCGCCGGGTGCAGCTACTCGAATACTTCGGCGAGAGCGCCACCGCGGCCTGCGGCAACTGCGACACCTGCCTCAACCCCCCGGAGTCCTGGGACGGCACGGTCGCCGCCCAGAAGCTGCTGTCCACCGTGTTCCGCCTCGACCGCGAACGCAACCAGCGGTTCGGCGCCGGGCACTGCGTCGACATCCTGCTCGGCAAGCAGACCGACAAGATCAGCCAGTACGGCCACGACTCGCTGACCGTCTTCGGTATCGGCACGGAGTTGAGCGAGGCCGAGTGGCGGGGCGTGGTCCGGCAACTCCTCGCCGAGGGGCTGCTCGCCGTCGAGGGCGACTACGGCACGCTCGCGCTGACCGAGGCGAGCGCCGACGTGCTGGGCCGTCGCCGTACCGTCACCATGCGCCGCGAACCGGAGAAGCCGGCGTCGAGCCGCTCGTCGAAGCCGCGCGGCTCGTCCACCGTGGTGGCCGAGCTGACCCCGGCCGCCGCGTCCGTCTTCGAACGGCTGCGCGCCTGGCGGGCGGCCACCGCCAAGGAGCAGGGCATGCCGGCGTACGTCATCTTCCACGACGCGACGCTGCGCCAGATCGCGAGCGACGAGCCCACCTCGCTGGCCGAACTGTCCCGCGTCAACGGCGTCGGCGAGAACAAACTCGCCAAGTACGGCGAGCAGATCCTGGCCGTCCTCGCTGGCGAGTGACCTTATGCCGAAAGGGCCGGACCCTGTGGGGTCCGGCCCTTTGCGGTGTGGTTGTCAGCTGGTGGCGTAGCCGCGGGTGGCGATCCAGTCCGCGAGGTGCTCGACGGTGATCTGGTAGGAGGCGGTGTCCGGGTTGGCGGAGTCGGCGATCGTGACGACGTTGCCGTTGTCGCGGTAGCCGGTCACGCTGATGTAGTGCCCGCCCTCGTAGGAGTGGGTGTTGCCGTCGGTGTCGGTGCTGGTGCCGGCGATGTTGGCGACCACGGCCCGGCCGTCGTCGACGGTCTTGACCACGTCGGCGCGCAGCGTGTCGGTCTGCTTCGCGTCGGCGTCCGGGCTGCTGATCTCCACCGACCGGTAGGCGTCGGCCTTGCCGGTCTCCTTGTTCAGCACCGGGGTGATGTCGTTGATGCTGTTGGTGCCGGCCTCGGTGGTGCCCATCTCCTTGGCCATGGCGTCCACGTCGATGTTCTTACCCTGCACGCTCAGCGCGTTACGGGTCGCGGCGGGACCGCAGTAGTAGAAGTTCGGCTGCGCCTCGTAGCGCACGCCGAGCTCCCGCTCACCGTGACCCTTACGGTCCGACTGGGTCTGGGTGGTGGGCTTGGCGTCGGACATGGCGTACGCGGCGGTCACCGGACCGGCGATCGCTCCACCGGTGAAGGCGAGGCCAGCGGCGGTCAGGGCGGTCTTACGAATCAGATCGGTACGCATGATGGCGTGCTCCTCTGCTTCATTCGGGGGATATGCACTCGGCACACGGGGGTGTGCTGTGCGGAGAGAGTTCTTGGGGATCGGCCCGGCGGCCCGGCGGGGCCTGCTCGGGGGTGTCCCGGAGGGTGGTGCAACGGTCCGGGCCGGGGGATCATTCCCGCCGGGGGAACCGCGGGTGGTGCTCGGCCGTGCGGGGATGTAACGACGCCGGCCTGGCGGGTGTTCCCGGCGGCGACTGCCGGCGTGCCGATGCTCGGTGGTGCGGGGGGTGTAACGACACCGGCCCGGCGGGTGTTCCCGGCGGCCACCCGGTGACCCGGAGGGCGCTGCGGCGTGCCTGGTGTAACGACCCCGCCCGGCCGCCGATTCCGCCGCCGGGGTGCGACCCGTCACGGCACCCACGCCCGAACAGGACAAACCTCCCAGGCGCGACAGACCATCGGGCGCGCCACCGGTGATGATCGACTCGACATCGCCGACGTGGCGGCATCCGCGCACAGAGGATGCCGCCACACCGGCGACCCCGGAGCCGATCAAGGGGCGGGCACGACGGACCGCGAGTGCCCAAGCGCCGCCCGACCACCGAAACCGGACAAATCCGACCTGCGGCCTGGGCGGATCCGATGACCGGCGCACTTTCGGGGATATTGCTGCCTCAGCCGGTTGTGAGGCAGCAATATCCCCGAAAGTGCTCCCTCACCGACCAGGGCACACCAGCCCGCCTGAGGTCTGGGACGGCGCATTCGGGCAAGATCGTGCTCGATCCAGGAAAGAGGGCCCTCGCCGCGCGGTCGAGGCCACTACAACCAGGATCGAGCGCGATCATGGGGTTGCGACGCGGG
Organism: Micromonospora sp. CA-246542; assembly: GCF_050942905.1. NCBI lineage: Bacteria > Bacillati > Actinomycetota > Actinomycetes > Micromonosporales > Micromonosporaceae > Micromonospora > Micromonospora sp. CA-246542. The sequence goes on from NZ_CP192040.1 coordinate 5,009,712, forward strand.
GCACTCCGCCTCCAGGTGCGTGGGCAGGCAGTTACTCACGGACGACACCGCGGGCGGACGTGCCGAGCAGCGCCCAGGGCCGGCAAAGTGCCGCTTCGCCCCGGTGACCCCACTTGGCCGGCCTGGCGGGACGGGCCCGGACGGTCGCCTATATCAGGCATGTCGCCCACATGGCGCGGGGTAGGAGCATCCGCGCCTCGGGGCGAGGTGGTGATCCACACGACTTCGGCGATAGCGCGCTATCCCAGCCAGTTGATAGCCCGATATCGCCGAAGTCGAGTCGATCATGGCGAAGGCAAGCCCTCGACCGCTGGCTCAGCGGCAGAAGTCGTCCCCGCGTCGGAGGCCGCCCCCGCAGGGGGTGCGCTCCCCGCAACGGAGGCCCCCGCAGGGGGTGCGCTCCTCGCGTCGGAGGTCGCCCCCGCATCGGAGGCCGCCTCCGCAGGGGGTGCGCTCCTCGCGTCGGAGGTCGCCTCCGCGCCGGTGTCGGCCGGCACCCCTGTGTCCAGGGCGGCCAGGATCGCCTCGGCGGTACGACGGCCGACCCCGGGTACCTCGGTGATCTCGTCGACGGTTGCCGTGGAGAGCCGCTTGAGCGAGCCGAAGTGCCGTAGCAGCGCCTTGCGGCGTACCTCGCCCAGGCCGGGGACATTGTCCAGCGCCGACTCGGTCATCCGCTTGGAACGGCGCTGGCGGTGGAACGTGATGGCGAAGCGGTGCGCCTCGTCGCGGACGCGTTGCAGCAGGTAGAGGCCCTCGGAGGTGCGCGGCAGGATGACCGGGAACTCGTCGTCCGGGAGCCACACCTCCTCCAGCCGCTTGGCGAGGCCGCACAGGGCCACGTCGTCGATGCCCAGGTCGGCGAGGGCCTGCGCGGCGGCCGCGACCTGCGGGGCGCCACCGTCGACGACGACCAGCTGCGGCGGGTACGCGAACTTTCGGGGTCGGCCGGTGGTCGGGTCGATCAGGACGCCGACCTGCGGGTCGACCGGGTCCACCGGAGTGGCCGGGTCGTCGGCCGACTCCACGCCCACCTCGCCCGTCTCGGCGCGCGCGTCGAGGTAGCGGGCGAAGCGGCGACGCAGCACCTCGGACATCGCGGACAAATCGTCGGTGGCGCCCCGGACGATGAACCGCCGGTACTCGCTCTTGCGGGGCAACCCGTCCTCGAAGACCACCATGCTGGCCACCACGTCGGTGCCCTGGATCTGGGAGATGTCGAAGCACTCGATGCGCAACGGCGAGGTGCGCATGCCCAGCGCCTCGCTGATCTCGTCGAGCGCCTTGCCGCGGGTGGTCAGGTCGCCCGAGCGCTTGAGCTTGTGCCGGGCCAGCGCGTCCTTGGCGTTGCGCTCGACCGTCTCGAGCAGGGTGCGCTTGTCGCCGCGCTGCGGCACGCGCAACGACACCCGGCTGCCCCGATGGCCGGTGAGCCAGTCGGCGAGCGCGTCGGCGTCCGCCGGCAGCTCGGGCACCAGAAGCTCACGGGGTACGTCCGCCTCGCCGTGCTCGCCGCCGTACACCTGGGTGCAGAAGTGGTGCACCAGGTCGCCGGTGGTGAGGTCCTCGGTCTTCTCCACCACCCAGCCGCGCTGGCCGCGGACCCGGCCGTCACGGACGTGGAAGACCTGCACGGCCGCTTCGAGGGGGTCGTCGGCGAACGCGACCACGTCGGCGTCGGTGCCGTCGCCGAGCACCACGGTCTGCTTCTCCATGGCCCGGCGCAGGGCGGCCACGTCGTCGCGCAGGCGGGCGGCCCGTTCGAACTCCAACGCCTCGCTGGCCTCGGTCATCTCGCGTTCGATCTTGCGGACCATGGTGTCGGTGCGGCCGGCCATGAAGTCGCAGAACCCGTCGACGATGGCCCGGTGCTCGTCGGCCGAGACGGTGCCGACGCACGGGGCCGAGCACTTGCCGATGTAACCCAGGAGGCAGGGACGGCCGACCTGACCGGCCCGCTTGAATACGCCGGCCGAGCAGGTCCGCGCGGGGAACACCCGAAGCAGCAGGTCGAGGGTCTCGCGGATGGCCCAGGCGTGCGAGTACGGCCCGAAGTAGCGCACACCCTTGCGTTTCGCGCCGCGCATCACCTGGAGTCGCGGGTACTCCTCGTCGAGGGTGACGGCCAGATAGGGGTACGACTTGTCGTCGCGGTAACGGACGTTGAACCGGGGGTCGTACTGCTTGATCCAGGTGAACTCCTGCTGGAGCGCCTCGACCTCGGTGCCGACGGTGATCCAGTCCACCGACTCGGCGGTGGTGACCATCTGGCGGGTGCGCTCGTGCAGGTTCCAGACGTCGCCGAAGTAGGAGTTGAGCCGGCTGCGCAGGTTTTTCGCCTTGCCGACGTAGATCACCCGGCCGGTGCCGTCGCGGAAGCGGTAGACCCCCGGTGACTCCGGGATGGTGCCGGGTGCGGGACGGTAGGTCGAGGGGTCAGCCACACCGCCAAGCCTAGTCCGCACCCCCGACACCCCACCGCAGGCGCGTGATCCACCCTGGCTTCCCGGAAGCCGGGGTGTCTGCGGCTCTCCGACACCCCGACTTCCGGGAACGCGAGTCGATCTTGCCGGGCGAGACCGACCAGCGCGGGGCGGTCCGCTGACCAACGCCAAGTCGGTCGACGCGACCGTCGAGCCCAGGTGGGTCAGGCCAGGGAGATCTGGTCGCCGGTGACCTTGATGTCCTTCGGCGGCAGCGGCTTCTTCGCCGGACCGGCCTTCACCGAGCCGTCCTCGATCGAGAACTTGCTGCCGTGGCAGGTGCAGTTGATGGTGCCGCCGTCGACGTTCGAGACGGGGCAGTTCTGGTGCGTACAGATCGGGCTGAAGCCCTTGAACTGGCCGGCCGTGGGCTGAGTGATCACCACGCCCTCGGCGGCGAGGATCTTGCCGCCACCGACCGGGATGTCGGCGGTGGTGGCCAGCGACTGGGCGTCCTGCCGGTCGCCGCCGCCGGCGTCCCCGGTGCTGGGCACGGCGGGGCCACCGCTGGTGGGTGAGTCGCTGCCACTGCCGTCGTCACTGCCGCAGGCAGCCAGGACGACGGCCGCGCCGACCGCCCCGACGCCGGTGAGCAGGGTACGACGGGTCTGCGTACCCGGTCCGGTCAGCGCCTGATCGTCGCTCATGCCTCGCCTCTCTCTCGCCCAGTGCGCCGGTCCGAAAGCCGGCCACACTTCCTTTCACGCGCAACTGTGCCGGATAGTTCACCCCGGCATCCGGGCGACCCCGGCAAAAGGGGCGGGTCGTCATCCGACCCGCCCCGAAGAGATGCGGAAAGTCAGCGCGCGCCGGCCGGCACCTTGCGGGTCGCCCGCGTCTTGGTCGCGCCGTTGGCCTTGGCGGCCCGGGTGGTGGCCGCCGCCGCGCCCTTGGCCTCACCGTCGAGCTTGAGCACCTGGCGCAGGAACTCGCCGGTGTGGCTCTCGGCCACCTCGGCGACCTCCTCCGGGGTGCCGGTGGCGAGGACGGTGCCGCCCCGGTGACCCCCCTCGGGGCCCATGTCGATGAGCCAGTCGGCCGTCTTGATCACGTCGAGGTTGTGCTCGATGGTGATCACGGTGTTGCCCTTGTCGACCAGGCCCTCGAGCACCATCAGCAGCTTGCGGATGTCCTCGAAGTGCAGACCGGTGGTCGGCTCGTCGAGCACGTACACCGTGCGCCCGGTGGAGCGCTTCTGCAGCTCGGACGCGAGCTTGACCCGCTGCGCCTCACCGCCGGAGAGCGTCGGCGCGGGCTGCCCGAGGCGGACGTAGCCGAGGCCGACGTCGACGAGGGTCTTGAGGTGCCGGTGGATGGCGGGGATGGCGGAGAAGAACTCGGCCGCCTCCTCGATCGGCATCTCCAGCACGTCCGAGACGGTCTTGCCCTTGTAGTGCACCTCCAGGGTCTCCCGGTTGTACCGGGCGCCCTTGCAGACCTCGCAGGGGACGTACACGTCGGGCAGGAAGTTCATCTCAATCTTGATGGTGCCGTCGCCGGAGCACGCCTCGCAGCGGCCACCCTTGACGTTGAACGAGAACCGACCCGGCCCGTACCCCCGGACCTTGGCCTCGGTGGTCTCGGCGAAGAGCTTGCGGACGTGGTCCCAGACACCCGTGTAGGTGGCCGGGTTGGAGCGCGGCGTACGGCCGATCGGCGACTGGTCCACGCCGACGACCTTGTCGACGTGCTCCAGCCCGGAGACCCGGGTGTGCCGGCCGGGCACCAGGCGGGCGCCGTTGATCTGGTTGGCCAGCACCGCGTAGAGGATGTCGTTGACCAGCGTCGACTTGCCCGAGCCGCTGACGCCGGTGACCGCGATGAGCTGGCCCAGCGGGAACGAGACGGTCAGGTTGCGCAGGTTGTGCTCGCGCGCACCGTGCACCACCAACTCGCGGTCCTTGGTCTGCGGACGGCGGGCCGTCGGCGTCGGGATCGACCGCCGACCGGAGAGGTACGCCCCGGTGATCGACTCCTTGTTCTTCAGCAGCGCCGGCACCGAGCCGCTGTGCACGATCTTGCCGCCGTGCTCGCCCGCGCCGGGGCCGATGTCGACGATCCAGTCGGCGACCCGGATGGTGTCCTCGTCGTGCTCCACCACGATCAGCGTGTTGCCCAGCCCGCGCAGCCGGATCAGGGTCTCGATGAGCCGGTGGTTGTCGCGCTGGTGCAGCCCGATCGACGGCTCGTCGAGCACGTAGAGCACCCCGACCAGGCCCGAGCCGATCTGGGTGGCGAGCCGGATGCGCTGCGCCTCACCGCCGGAGAGCGTGCCGGCCGGCCGGTCGAGGGACAGGTAGTCCAGGCCGACGTCGAGCAGGAACCGCAGTCGGGCGTTGATCTCCTTGAGGACGCGCTCGGCGATCAGCTTCTGCCGGTCGGTCAGCTCGATGCCGGCCAGCAGGTCGGCGCACTCCCCCACGGACAGGTTGCAGACCTCGGCGATGCTCTTGCCCGCCAGGGTGACGGCGAGCACCTCGGGCTTGAGCCGGGCGCCCCCGCAGGCCGCACACGGCACGTCCCGCATGTAGCCCTCGTACTTGTCGCGGGACCACTCGGACTCGGTGTCGGAGTGCCGGCGCTCGATCCACTGCACCACGCCCTCGAAGCCGGTGTAGTAGGAGCGCTCACGGCCGTACTTGTTGCGGTAGCGCACGTGCACCTGGTCGTCGGAGCCGTGCAGGATCGTCTTCTGCGCCCGTGCCGGCAACGCCCGCCACGGGGTGTCGATGTCGAAGTGCTGGGCCTCGCCGAGGGCCTCCAGCAGACGCAGGAAGTATTCCAGGTTGTGCCCGGTGGACCAGGGCTGGATGGCGCCCTCGCGCAGGCTGCGCTCCGGGTCGGGAACCAGCAGCTCCGGGTCGACCTCCTTCTTGGTGCCCAGGCCGGTGCACTCCGGGCAGGCGCCGTAGGGGGCGTTGAAGGAGAAGACCCGGGGCTCGAGATCCTCGATGGCCAGCGGGTGGTCGTTGGGGCAGGCCAGGTGCTCCGAGTAGCGGCGCTCCCGCTCCGGGTCGTCCTCCGGCAGGTCGACGAAGTCGAGCAGCACCAGGCCACTGGACAGCCCCAGCGCGGCCTCGACCGAGTCGGTCAGCCGCTGCTTGGCGCTCGGCTTGACGGTGAGCCGGTCGATCACCACCTCGATGGTGTGCTTCTCCTGCTTCTTGAGCTTGGGCGGCTCGGTCAGCGGGTGGACCACGCCGTCGACGCGGGCCCGGGCGTAACCCTTGGCCTGCAGCTCGGCGAAGAGGTCGACGTACTCGCCCTTGCGGCCCCGGATGACCGGGGCGAGCACCATGAACTTGGTGCCCTCGGCCATCGCGAGGACCCGGTCGACGATCTGCTGCGGGCTCTGCTTGGAGATCCGCTCGCCACAGACCGGGCAGTGCGGCTCGCCGATGCGGGCGAAGAGCAGCCGCAGGTAGTCGTAGACCTCGGTGATGGTGCCGACGGTGGAGCGCGGGTTGCGCGAGGTGGACTTCTGGTCGATCGAGACGGCCGGGCTCAGCCCCTCGATGAAGTCGACGTCGGGCTTGTCCATCTGACCGAGGAACTGCCGGGCGTACGACGACAGCGACTCCACGTAGCGCCGCTGCCCCTCGGCGAAGATCGTGTCGAAGGCCAGGCTCGACTTGCCCGACCCGGACAGCCCGGTGAACACGATGAGAGCGTCCCGGGGCAGGTCGAGACTGACGTCACGCAGGTTGTGCTCGCGCGCGCCACGGATGATGAGTCGGTCGGCCACGGTACGTGTACTCCCGGGTGAAGGTGAAGCGGAGGGTCTGTCCCGCTCTGTGCTGGTTCCGAGCGGTCGTAGCTGCTCATGAGCGGTCGGTACGGGCGCGGAAAACACGCCTCGGCAACTCTAGCCCCGAGGTACGACAGTTTCCCCCGCCCGCACATTCCCCCAGCTCAGCCCGGTCGGCCGCGCCGGCCACGAGCCTTTGGCACCGGCCCTGGCCGCCGGGCACGTACCCGGCGGCGCAGGCCGGTCAGTAACCCCCGGGCGACGGTGGGCGGGCCGCCCGGCGTCGCGCCGAGCGCCAGCCGCCGCGTCGCTCGGCGGCGAGGCGGGCCGCACGCCGCCGGCTCTCGTGCGCCACCTCGCCCTGCAGCCGCCGCCAGCTCTCCCAGCGGCGGGCGGACAGCTCACCGGTCCGCAGCGCGTCCCGGACCGCGCAGGCCGGCTCGCCGTCGTGCCGGCAGTCGGCGTACCGGCAACCCTCGGCCAGCCCAGCGATGTCGGCGAACGCCCGGTCCAGCCCGGCCGCGCCGTCGAGGAGACCGACCGCGCGTACGCCCGGCGTGTCGATCACCGCGCCGCCGCCCGGGATGGGCACCAGGGCCCGCCAGGTGGTGGTGTGCCGGCCCTTGCCGTCGACCCGGCGGATCGCCTGGGTCGGCATCATCACCGCGCCGGCGAGCGCGTTGACCAGGCTCGACTTGCCCGCGCCGGACGGCCCGAGCAGCCCCAGCGTGCGGCCCGGCGCGACCTCGGCGCGCAGCGGCGCCAGCCCGGTGCCGTGCTCGGCACTGACCGGCAGCACCGGCACGCCGGGCGCGACGGCGGCGAGTTGGCGGGCGAGCGCGGCCGGGTCGGCCGCGAGGTCGGACTTGGTCAGCACCACGAGCGGCCGGGCCCCGGACTCGTGGACCAGGGACAGCAGCCGCTCGATGCGGGCCACGTCCGGCTCCGGGTGCACCGGCTCCACCACGGCGGCCGTGTCGAGGTTCGCGGCCAGCACCTGGCCGCTGGCGTCCTTGCCGGCGGTACGGCGGATCAGCGCGGCTCGCCGGGGCAGCACGGTCCCCACGGTGATCCGGCGGTCCGGCCAGTGTGTGAGCAGTACCCAGTCTCCCGCGCAGGGCAGCGCGGAGGGGTCCTGGGCGGCGGCGGCCAGCACGGCCGGGCCGAGGCTGGCGCGGACCGGGCCGTCGACGGTGAGCACCGTGCAGACTCCCCGGTCCACCCGGGCCACCCGGCCCGGGTGGCGCTCGCCACGTCGGGCGGCGTACGACGCCCGGTCGGCGTCCCAGCCGAGGGCGGTCAGATCGATGGTCATGGCATCCTCATCGGTGTCGGGCTGGTGATGGCGGAACACGCGTGCCACGTCCGGCATGAACTCCACCTCCGTCCGACGTCCGAGTGCCGCATGTGACGCCGACGGTAGGGCGCGACGCGCCGCGCCGAAAGCGATTTCCGCGACGACGGCGCGGCGCCCGCCCGCTAGGGTCGACGCGTGCGCACCGCCGCGCCGCCCGCGCGACGCCACCGCACGGCCGCCGAGCACCTCCTCCATCGGAATGGATGTCGACACGTCATGACCTACAGCGGAGATGTCACCCACGGCGGCCCGCCGGCGGTACGGCAGCTGTCCGGGCTCACGATCAGCAAGCTGTCGGTCGGCCCGATGGACAACAACGCCTACCTGCTGCGCTGCTCCGGCACCGGCGACCAGGTGTTGATCGACGCCGCCAACGAGGCGCCCCGGCTGCTGGAGCTGATCGGTGACGACGGCCTGACCGCCGTGGTCACCACCCACCAGCACATGGACCACTGGGTGGCGCTGGAGGAGGTGGTCGCCAAGACCGGCGCGCGGGCGCTGGTGCACGCCGACGACGCGTCCGGGCTGCCGATCGAGGCGGAACACCTGGCCGAGGGCGACACCGTCGCGGTGGGTGACTGCGCGCTGGAGGTCATCCACATCAAGGGCCACACGCCCGGGTCGATCGCGCTGCTCTACCGCGATCCGGCCGGCGCCGCCCACCTCTTCACCGGCGACAGTCTCTTTCCCGGCGGAGTGGGCAACACAGACAAGGACCCGCAGCGCTTCGCCGCGCTGATCGACGACGTCGAGCACAAGCTGTTCGACCAACTGCCGGACGACACCTGGTTCTACCCGGGCCACGGCAAGGACAGCACCCTGGGCGCCGAACGCCCAGCCCTCCCCCAGTGGCGAACCCGAGGCTGGTAACCCACCCCACCCCCCGGACCGGGTCACCCACAAGAGCCCGACCGAGCCACTCAATTGGGCCACCCAACGCTGACCAAGAGCCACTGAAGGTCGAACAACCGCCGGCAGACCGCGACCCGACCGGCGGACCAAGACCCCGACGGGGGCGGGGGCCTGCCGTGCCCGGCGCAGGGATCAAGCCTGACCGCCCGGAGCCGGGCACGGCAGGCCCCCGCCCCCACCGCAACCACAGTCAGCAACCAAGAGCGATCAGCCAGCCAGAGCGAACAGCCGCCGCCGTGCCCCCAGCAACACCACGGTGGCCAGCACCAACCCCACCCCCATGGTCACCAGCAACGGACTGGGCGCGCCCGGCCGCCGCGCGGCCAGCGACCGTGACGCGATGCCCAGCGCGAGGTAGAGACCGGCCCAGGCCGCCGCGCCGAGGGCCGCGCAGCCGAGGAACCGCCGGTACGACATCCGCAGTCCGCCGGCGGCCAGCGGCAGCAGGGCGTTGAACACCGGCAGGAACGGCGCGACCATCACCATCCGCCCGCCGCCACGGCTGAGGATCCCTTCGGCCGCACTCCAGCGCGACTCGCCGATCCAGCCTCCGACGCGACTGCGGCGCAGCGGTTCGGCGTACCGGCGACCGATCAGGAAGCTCAACGACCAGCCGGCCAGGCACCCGGCGAGCACCGCCGCGAAGGTGGCCAGCCCGGTGGCCGGGCGGCCCACCCCGACCGCGGCCAGGATCGCCACGTCGCCGGGGACGAGGACGCCGAGCAGCGGTACGGCGTCGAAGAGCATCACCAAGCCGAGTACGCCCATCAGCACCAGGATGGGCAGCTCTCCGACCTGGGCCAGCCAATGCGTCATGCCTCGTACGCTATGGCCGTCGTGCCACCGTGGACATCCGGTCGCAGCCCTTACCGCCCCCTGGTGTCGACCTCGGGGTCACCCCTGAGATGGCCGGCGGGTCAGGCGGGTCGCAGCACCCGCACCCGGCGCGGCGACGGGTCCACCGACGGCTCGGTGGTGGGCACCGGGTAGTCGGCCAGCACCAGCAGCCCGTCGACCGGCAGGTGCCCCCGGCCGGGGTCTCCGACCAGCACCTCCGCGCCGGAGGCGACGGCCCGTCGCAGGAACGGCAGCATCCGGGCGGCCATCGGACGGCTGTAGAAGACGTCCCCGGCGACCACCAGGTCCGCGTCGGCGCTGTCGCGGTCGAGCAGGTCGTCGCCGTTGACGTCGACGGTGACCCGGTTGGCGCGGGCGTTGACCGTGACGGCCGCCACAGCGTACGGGTCGATGTCGTTGGCGACGACGTCGGCGGCGCCGGCCAGCGCGGCGGCGATGCCCACGAGTCCCGACCCGGCGGCGAGGTCGAGGACGCGACGCCCGGCGGCCAACTCGGGGTGGTCCAGCAGGTGCCGGGCCAGGGCCTGGCCACCGGCCCAGGCGGAGGCCCAGTACGGCGGCGTCAGGGGGTGTCCGGCGAGCGCCTCCATCCGGGCCCACCAGACGATCGCGTCCTCGGCGAGGTGCAGGCGCACCTCCGGGACGAACGGGGTGGGGACCAGCCGGAGCCGGTCCAGACCGACGCCGGGCGCGTCGATCTCGCGCTCCAGCTCGGACAGCGCGGCGGCTGCGGGACCCCTCATCGGCGCAAGCATGCCCCACGACGAAGCGGTCGGGGCGGCTTTGGCACGCGGGCGACGCGGAGTGTTCATCTGAGTTCGAGAAAAGACCTACGGCACTTCGGCCGGCGGATCGGGGTTTTGCCCGTTACTGTCGAACAGGTACGGGCGACCATCGGCCTCGAGGCCGGTGGTCCGCCGCTTTGAACAGGGAGAGATGCATGGCAACCGGCACGGTTAAGTGGTTCAACTCGGAAAAGGGCTTCGGCTTCATCGAGCAGGATGGTGGAGGGCCGGACGTGTTCGTCCACTACTCCGCCATCGCGACGAGCGGCTACCGGGAGCTCAACGAGGGCCAGAAGGTCGAGTTCGAGGTGACCCAGGGCCAGAAGGGCCCGCAGGCGGACAACGTCCGCCCGATGTAGCTCCGTGCCGGTGACGGCGGTCGGTTCCCGGCCGCCGTCGCAGTGCACTCACGACGCTGCCGGGGCGGCGGGCAGGTCCCGCCGCCGCCGGAGCGGTCCAATCAACAGAATCAACGGGGTCAGCGCCAACCAGGCCGTCATCACGGTCACCGCGGTGCCGACGCCGTAACGCGCGCCTATCCCGCCGGCCAACACGGCGGCCAGCGGGATGGTGCCGTAGTTGAGCAGATGCATGCTCACCGTCACGCGCCCGAGCAGGTGGTGTGGCGTGTACGTCTGCCGGAACGCGCCCTTGACGACGTTGCCGATGGCGACCCCGAGGCCGATCAGCACGCCGCCGAGCGCCGGCCAGATCAGCCCGACTCCCGGCCCGGCCAACGGGATGAGCAGGGCGGGCGGGCCGGTGAGCGCCGCGCCGATGAGCATGGCCCGCGCGGTGCCACAGCGCCGGGCGAGGGCGGTGGCCAGCAGCGCGCCGATGATCCCGCCGATGCTCATCACCCCGACCAGGACGCCGACCAGCCCCGGCGCGAGTCGTAGCTCGCGGACCAGGAAGACGACCAGGACCGCCTGGTAGCCGGTCAGGCCGATGTTGCTGGCCGCCCCCATGAGCGTCAGGACCCGCAGGTACGGGTCACGAATGACGAAGCGCAGCCCCTCGGCCATGTCCCGCCGCAGCGACCGGGACCGGTCCTTGCGGACGGGACGAGGCTCGGCGGTGCGGATGCGCAGCAGGAACAGCGCGGAGAGCAGGAACGTCAGGGCGTCCAGCAGCAACGCGGCGACCGCTCCGGCGAGTTGGGCGATCAGGCCGGCGATGCCGGGCCCGACGACGTAGCTCACCGTCTGGGTGGCCTGGAGCTTCGCGTTTCCCTCGGGCAGTTGCTCGGGTCGCAGCAGCACCGGCAGGTAGACCTGGTCGGCGGTCTCGAAGAAGACCCGCGCCACGCCCGCACCGAGGGCCACCAGCAGCAGTTGCGCGACGGTGAGGCGACCCAGCAGGGCAGCCACCGGCACGCTGAGGAAGGCGACCGCGCAGATCAGGTCGCAGACCACCATGAGCGGCCGGCGTGGCAACCGGTCCACCCACGCGCCGGCCGGTAGGCCGATCATCAGCCAGGGCAGCCAGGCCGCGGCGGTGAGGACCGCCACCTGGAAGGTGCTGGCGTCGAGCACGGCGACCGCCACCAGGGGCAGCGCGACCGTGGTGACGTTGCTGCCGATGCTGCTGACCGTCTGGCCGGCCCAGAGCAGGCGGAAGTCGCGGTGCCGCAGCAGCCCACCGGCCCCTCGGACCGGCGTGGGTTCGCTGCGGGTGGCCGCCGTCACGGCCGGGCCGGCACGCCGTGGGCGAACACGAACACCGGCTGGCGCTCGGCGCCGTCGTCGGGCAGCTCGCGGTCGCCCCACCGGGTCAGCACGGCGACGATCTCACTGCTGAACTCTTCCAGCTCGGCCGGCGTGAGGTGCATCCACCGGTCCAAGGAGAATGGTCCATTCCCCCAGACGGCCTGCTCGGTCTCCTCGGCGGCGTGCCAGGCGCGGGCCAGCGCGACGTGCCGGTCGAGGTTGAGGGAGGTGGCGGCGTCGGCGACGGCACGGTCGGCGGGATCGGTGTCGAAGTCGGTCGTGGACCAGCGCACCGTCCGACTGGCCAGTTTCCACCAGCGTTCGCGGCGGTCCCGGGCCAGTTCGGGAGCTTCGGTGACCAGGTCGGCGGCGGCGAGCACCTTGAGGTGGTGGCTGACGTTCGCCGGGGCCTGGTCGGTGCGGTCGGCGAGCATGCCGACGGTCGACGGCCCGTGCACCTTGAACACGTCCATCAGTCGGCGGCGCAGCGGGTGTGCCATGGCCGCGAGGACCCGCGAGTCGGTGACCTGGCGTACGTCGGGCTTCTCCATACCCCTACGGTGCCATCCGCAACGACTCTTGCGCAATAGTTGTTACCCAAGAGTCGTTGCGGAATGGGCGGATGGGAGGGGCGACCCGGCGGCTACGGGCCGCCCCCGTTCAGGCGACCAGCCGGCGGGCCAGCTCGTCGGCGACCTGCTTGGCGATGGTGGGCGGGATGGCCGCGGCGATCTTCTCCGGCGTCAGCCCGGCCAACACGCCCGCAACGATCGCCGCCTCGTCGGTGAAGTCCTTCCCGGCCAGCGCGTTGAGCGTGGTCTGCAGGTCGGTGAGCTGCTTCGTCATCGCCTGCAGGTTCCAATTGCCGGCGACCGGGGCACCGGTGTCGTCCCGGCCCTCCGCCAATCGGGTGTAGATCTGTCCGATCGGGTTGCGGCCGTCCAGCACGGTCAGGTTCTTGTGGACGGTGGCCAGCCAGTTGTGCTCTTCGGGGGTCATGTCGTCGTCCTCCAGGAGTCCGATGGAGCTGAGGTAGCGGCGAAACAGGGGCCGCTGGTCACGGCCCGCCTTGATGGCGTCGCGGAAGAAGCTGAAGTGGGTGTGCCAGCGGTGCGAGCTGTCGCCGCTGGTGCGCTTTCCGAGCCGGTCCCACCGCTTCACGTTCGTACCGTCGGGGCTGTAGATGATTTCGCGGATGTCCCGGGTGTCGGCGGCGTTCGCGACGCACTGGCCCACACACCACACCGAGAAGCTGGCCAGGGTGTGCCGACCGCCACCGGAGAGGACGTCGAACTCGCCGACGTCGATCGCCGCCGCGTCCAGGGTCAGTCCGGACCGGTCCCGGGGTGACTCGACCACCGAGTAGTCGTTCGGCACCACCCGGTCCGAGCCGCAGTGATAGCCACCCCGGTGGGCCGGGTCGCCGACGATGCCGACCTCCGCCGGATCGAGGTCGTCCGGGCCGGGCGCGTTGTCGAGGTGGGTGAGGAGCAGACGTCGAAGGTCCAACAAATTGTCCGGGGCCCGCGTCATGGGGTCCCCCTCTCAGCTGGGGCGGGGACCGGGCACGACGTCACACCGCGTACGCGGTGTTGGGCTGTGGGCGAGCCCGGTCTGGTGGTGCACGGCGCCGGGCGTTGACCCAACCATAGCCCGCATTTCCGATGAATGCCCAGCTCAGAGGCGCTCTGTTCAGATTGGAGGCGAAGCCGGGGCAGAGTGGACGATCGGCATCAGCAGCGCCGAGGGATGAGCCGGACCATGCAAGACCTGCCGCCAACCGGCACGCAGCGTCACCGCCGTACCGAGAGGTTCGCCGGTGCCGGGGTTGCGTGCCCACCGCGGATGGGCGCCACCGGCGACCTGCACCCGCAGCCGGTGCCCGGTGGCGAACCGGTACGCGGTCGGCCAGAGCGTCACCGGCACCCGCAGCACCCCGGACGAGTCGGTGGGGAAGCGTTCGGGTGTCACCCGCACCAGACCGTCGCACACGTTCCACGACCGACCGCGGCGGTCCACATCGCACAGCCGCACGAAGACGTCCAGGTGTGGCAGTTCGCTGCGGACGTGCAGCTCGGCGCGGACCGGGCCGATCACCTCGACCGGCTCGACGAGCGGCGCGCTGGTGTAGGTCAGCACGTCGGGGCGGGCTTCGACCTGCCGGTTGTCCACCGGACCGGCTCGCTGGGCGACCAGCAGCGGCCCACCCAGCGACGGAGTGGGGTCGGCCGGGTCGTACCGGAACCTGTCGGCCGTCGACGCGACCGGGGGACGTGCCGCCAGCTCACCGCCCGGATGCAGGTGCCAGGCGGTCTGGACGGTCGGCGGTGGCCAGTCCGGCAGGTCCCGCCAGCCGCCGGGACCACCCACGTGCAACCGGACGGGGGCGGCGCGGGGCGGGGGTTCGTCGTCCGGTGGCCCGTCGAGGTGCTCGTCGAGCCAGGTCAACCCCTCCCGCAGGGCCGCCACGAACAGCCCTGGGCTGCCGTGGGTCCAGGGACCGATCACCAGGCGCGGTCGAGCGCCGGTGGCGCGCAGGGTGGCGTAGTCGTCGAGTTGGGCGGGCAGGAAGATGTCGTGCCAGCCGGTGACCATGACCACCGGCGCCCCCACCCGGGCCACCCGGTCGGCGAAGACCCGCTCGCGCCAGTACGCCGCCTCCGGGGTGTGGTGGCGCAGCCACTCCTGAAAGAACGGGATGCGGGCACCGGTGGCCACCCGGTCGGCCTCCGCGAGCGGCAGGTGGTCGAGCGCGGCGGCCAGCCGGGGCTGGCCGCGCTTGAGTTCCCGCTGCCGGGCCAGCCACGGCACGGTCTGGGCGTGCAGCAGCTCGGCCCAGGTCAGCACGGTGTCGAGGGCGAACGACTCCCCCGCGTACGTCGAGTCCCGGGTGGCCGAGGCGGTCACCACCGCGACCATCGCGCGCAGCTCCTCGCCGGCGTCGGCGGCCAGTGCCCACTGGGCGAAGCCCTGGTAGCTGACGCCGAACATGCCGAACGCCCCCGACCACCAGGGCTGGCGGCGCAGCCAGTCGAGGGTGTCGACCCCGTCGTCGCGCTCGTGCACCAGCGGGGCGAAGGTGCCGCCCGAGCCGCCGGTGCCCCGGCAGGACTGGATCACGGCGTGCCGGCCCCGCGCGGCGAGCAACCGGCCGAGCAGCCGCAAGGGACCACCCCGGCCGTACGGGGTACGGATCAGCACGGCCGGCGCGGATGCGCGGTGCGGCGCGTAGTGGTCGGTGCGGAGCACCACGCCGTCCCGGGCGCGGACCGGTATGTCCCGGGTGACCCGGACCGGGCCGGGACGCGTCACGGGCAGCCGCAGCGCGGCGGCGGCGAGGCGGGCGACGAGCCGGCCGGGCACGGTCAGTCCGTCGTCCGGTGGGGCGCGCCGGGCCGGGCGGCACGGACCGCCTCACGGTGCGCCCGCAGCGACTCGCCCATCTCGGCCAGGAACCGGTGCACCACCTCCAGCTCGTCGTCGTCGAAGCGGTCCATCACGGTGTCGGTACGCGCGCCCAGCGGCCGGAAGAACTCCATCGCGAGGGCGGCGCCCTGGTCGGCGTAGTGCAGCAGCACCTTGCGCCGGTCGACGGTGTCGCGGTCGCGGCGGATGTGCCCGGCCCGTTCCAGGCGGTCGATCAGGGCGGTGACCGAGCCGGAGGACAGGTTGAGCTGCTCACCGAGGCGGCCGGGGGTGATCGGGTCGCCGAACAGTTCGGCGTCCATGACAGCGATCAGCGCGTTCAGGTCGGTCGGGTTGAGGCCGTGCAGGTTGGCGAAGGCGTGACCGACCTGCTGGGCGTCCACCGCGTACCGCCGAAGGTTGTTGGTGATCTCGGCGACCAGCTGCTCGCGGCGCGTGTCGCGCCGCCGGTACATGCCGTGAGTCGCCACGTCGCGCCGCTTCTCCCCGTCGTCGGTCTCCCGGGTTGCAGCATAGAGCAGCCGCCGATAATCTCGGCCATCAAGATACTTGGCTTTCGAAAGACCTAGGGGTCAGCGATGTCCGTCTTCAGCAGGGTCGCGCGGGGTCGGCTGGCCGCGTGGCTGACCGTCGCCGCCGCGCTCGTCGTCGCCGCGGTCGTCTTCGGTGTCCCCCGGCCGGACAACCCGGCACCGGTCTCCGCCACCGGCCTGGACGCCACGTGGCAGTCGACCCAGGTGCAACGCCTCCAGGACCAACTGCCCACCAGCGACGTCCAACCGGCCATCGTGGTCGTCAGCCGCGAGGGTGGCGGTGCGCTGAGCGACGCCGACCGGGCCGCCCTGGCCTCCCGCTCCGGCGACCTGGGCCGACTCGCGGTGGGCGGTCGGGTGAGCCCCCCACAGGTCTCCCCGGACGGTACGGTCGCGCTCGTCGCCGTCCCGCTGGACACCTCCGGTGGCCAGGAGGAGGTCACCGCACGGGTCGCCGAGCTGCGCGACGCGCTGTCGGACCTGCCCGACCCGCTGGCCGCCGAGGTCACCGGCGCCCCCGCCCTCACCGCCGACCTGTCGTCGGTCTTCGAGGGCGCCGACGTCACCCTGCTCGCGGTGACCGCCGCCGTGGTCGCCCTGCTGCTGCTGATCACGTACCGCAGCCCGTTCCTGTGGATCGTCCCGCTGGTCGTCGTCGCCGCGACCGAACAACTCACCCTGCGCGCGGTGGACACGATCGTGCCGGCCGTCGGCATCAACCTCCAGCAGGGCCAGGTCACCGGCATCGCCAGCGTGCTGGTGTTCGGCGCCGCCACCGACTACGCCCTGCTGCTCATCGCCCGCTACCGGGAGGAGCTGCGGCGCGAGCAGGACCGCTTCGCGGCGATGCGGGCCGCGCTGCGCCGTACCGCCGAGCCGATCCTCGCCAGCGGCGGCACCGTGGTGCTCGGTGTGCTCACCCTGCTGCTCAGCGAGCAGGAAACGAACCGGGCACTGGCCGTGGCCTGCGCCACCGGTGTGGTCTTCGCCATGCTCTCGGCGCTGTTCGTGCTCCCCGCCGTGCTGGTGCTCTTCGGTCGCGGCCTGTTCTGGCCGTTCGTACCCCGGGTCGGCGGCCCGGCCCGGGAGGGCCGACTCTGGGGCCGGCTCGGCGAGGTGGTGCGACGCCGGCCGGTGGTGGTCGCGGCGCTGTCGACCGTGCTGCTCGGCGGACTGGCCCTCGGTGGGCTCGGGATCCGCACCGGCCTGTCCGAGACCGAGCAGTTCCGGGCCGCGCCCGAGGCGGTGACCGGCGCGCAGACCCTGGCCCGCGCGTTCCCCGCCGGCAGCACCCAGCCGGTGGCGGTGCTCACCACCCCGGCGGCGGTACGGGCGGTCACCGACGTCGCCGCCGCCGTACCCGGCGTCGCCTCGGCGCGACCGGGGGACGTCGGCCAGGCCGTCGCCCAGGTCGACGTGGTGCTGGACGCCGAGCCCGGCACGCCCGCCTCGGACCGAGCGATCGAGGCGCTGCGCGACGCGGTCGCCGCCGTTCCCGACTCCGCTCCGCCGGCCGTGAGCGGCGTCGAGCCGCCCGCCGGGGCGATCGTGGGCGGCTCGGTGGCCGCGACGTACGACTCGGACGAGGCCAACGACCGGGACCTGCGGCTCATCCTGCCGATCATCCTGCTGCTGGTCGGCGCGGTGCTGGTGCTGCTGCTGCGGGGCCTGGTCGCGCCGGTGCTGCTGGTGCTCACCGTGATCGCGTCGTTCTTCGCCAGTCTCGGCGCGGCGTGGCTGCTCTTCGACCACGTGCTGGACTTCCCGGCGTTGGACAGCGGCGTGCTGCTGCTCGCCTTCGTGTTCCTGGTGGCGCTCGGTGTGGACTACAACATCTTCCTGGTCACGCGGGCGCGCGAGGACGCCCGCAGCGCCGGCACCCGCGACGGCATGCTCTCCGCGCTGCGGGTCACCGGAGGTGTCATCACGAGCGCCGGGGTGCTGCTGGCGGCGGTGTTCGCCGTGCTGGGCGTGCTGCCGCTGATCACGCTGACGCAGATCGGCATCATCGTGTGCATCGGCGTCCTGCTGGACACCCTGCTGGTCCGCACGGTCCTGGTGCCGGCGCTGGCGTTCCTGCTCGGTGACCGGTTCTGGTGGCCGGGCCGCGTCCACGCCGACCCGGGCGTCGACGCCCCGGCGACGCGGGAGCCGGTGGCCGTCCGCGACTGACGCGCACGGAAAAGGGGCGGGGTCCACCCCCGCCCCTTTCCGTCGTGTTCAGTAGCTCAGGCAGACGCACTCGGTCATCAGCGCCCGCACGTTGCGCACGTACGACGGGTTCGGGATGGCCAGCGGCTCGCCCTCCTGCGCCACCGCCCCGTGCCCGAAGTTGTACGCGGCGATGACCGCGTTGAGCAGGCAGGAGTCCAGTTCGGCGGTGCACAGGTCCGCGTCGAGCCGGAAGTCGGACTCGAAGTACATGTCGCCGATGTACTTGGTCAGCCAGGCCAGGTAGTTGGCGCCCAGGTACGCGTTGTCCTGGTAGGCGGCGATGTCGTAGCTCTGGTCGAAGCGCTGGTTCATCCAGGTGGCGGTGGCCGGCATGACCTGCATCAGCCCGACGCCGCCGTCGCAGGCGTAGATGTTGGACTGCCAGCCGCTCTCCTGCCAGGCCGTGGCCTTGAGCAGGTTGAGCGGGATCTTGAGGTCGGGGGCGGAGCTGGGCCAGTAGGTGCGGGCGGCGGCCGCGGACAGCGCCACCTTCACGTCGGCACGGCTCGCCTGCGTGCCCTTGTAGCTGGGCTTGCAGGACGAGGGAGCGGGCTTGGGTGGGGCCGGCGGGACCTTCGTCTCGGTGGGCGCCTTGGCGACCACCCGCGGCTTCGTGGGCGGCGACGTACGCGTCGGCTTCTTCGACGGCTTCGGGGAGGCCGACGCGCTGCGACTCGGGGCGGCGCCCATCGCCGCCACCCCGCTCGGGGAGGGGCTCGCCTCGACGGACGGCTCGTCGACCGGCTCGTCGGTCGGCGCATCGGTGACCGAGACGGGGGCGGCAGCCTGGTCCTGCGGACGTTCCCCCTTGCCGGCGCAACCCACTGTGCCGCCGGCGATCAGGAGCCCGGCGAGCACGAGCGCGCCCACCCGACCGGCTCGTTGACGCATGGTGATCCTCCCCCGTCGAACAGTCGCCGCAGATTAGCAAGGTTCGACGGGCCGGGGTTGCCCCTGCGACGGGAGGACCGGACCGCTCGACGGCTCCCGTCCGCCGACCGCACGGTCCCGGGTGGCCCAGGCGACCATGAACACCACCGTCCACAGCACGCCGAGCAGCACCGCCGCCGCCGTACCGCTCGCCGTGTCCAGGCCCAGATAGAGCCGGGCGACGCCGACCCCCAGCACGCCCGCGGCGGCGGCCGTCCACGCGGCCACCGCCACCGGCCAGCGCGCGTTGCGCGACACCAGCCAGGCGAGGGTGCAGAGGCTCGCCGCGACCACGGCGTTCTGGGTCGGGAACGGGCCGGACTCGTGCCCACCCGGGCCGCCGTGCGTGCCGGTCAACTCGGCCACCCCGGCGAGCACCACCAGCGGCACGAACGCGCCGACCGTACCCACCACGCTCAGCAGGTCGGTACGCAGCGGTCGGCGACGCCACGCCAGTACCGCCGCCACCATCGCCACCAGCACGATCAGCGCCCACCCCCGTACCAGTGACACCACGACCAGGGTGGCGTCGGCGGCGTCCGGAGTACGGCGGGCGGTGAACCAGACGTCGATCGCCCCGTCGAGGGCCGCCAGTCCGCTGTTGCGCACCACCACGGCGAGCAGACCGGCGATGGCCAGCCCGGCGGCGAAGAGCAGCAGCAGCCCGACGGCCAGGTTGAGCAGCAGCGTCCAGGTCGGCCCGATCCGCATGGCCACCAGGAAGAACAGCACCCCGTAGCGGGCGCTGAGCCAGCGCACCGGCGGCAGCGCGGCGGCCCGCGACAGCAGCGCGCGTGCCGGGTCGGGGTTGCGCCCGAGCCACCGGCCGGCGAGCACCACCCCCAGCAGTCCCGCCAGCAACGCCAGTGCCGCGCCGGTGGCCCGGCCGAGCACCCGGGAGACCGTGTCGTACGACTCACCGGCGAGGTTGCCGAGCAGGATCGAGCCGCCCACCCAGGTCACCACCCCGGCCAGGTTCCAGACGGCGAACCGCCGGTACGGCATGCCGGCGGCCCCGGCCAACCGGGGCACCAGGGTGCGGGCGAAGGCCACCCACCGCGCGGCGAACACGCCCCGCCCACCGAGGCGGGCGAGCATCGCGTCGGCCCTGCTCCAGCGCCCGGGGCCGACCCGGTGACCCAGCCCGGCGCGCAGCCGAGGGCCGTAGCGCCGACCGGCGCGGAACGCCAGCGCGTCGCCGACCAAGGCCGAGACGATCATCGCGAGCAACGCCGGCCCGAGGCGCAAGGTACCGTTGTAGGTGAGGAAGCCGACGAGCAGCAGGGTAGCCTCACCCGGCACCAGCAGGCCGAAGATCACCGCGGTCTCGCCCGCCACGATCAGCGCGGCGGCCAGGTAGATCCACAGGGTGGGCAGACCTTGCACCCAGGTCAGCAGGTCGTGCACTCAGGCCCCCGGGACACGGGAGCCAGCATGCCAGCCGGGGGAACCACCGGCACAGCAGTTTCACCATAGATCAGGGGCACCTGGGGGTGACCCCGACGCAGCCTGCGCGAGCGCAGGCGGAAGGATAGAGGGTATGCAGCTTCGCACCGACCTCCGCAACGTCGCCATCATCGCTCACGTCGACCACGGCAAGACCACCCTGGTCGACGCCATGTTGCGGCAGGCCGGCGCGTACGGCGCACGAGGCGAGAACACCGAGCGGGTGATGGACTCCGGCGACCTGGAGCGGGAGAAGGGCATCACGATCCTGGCCAAGAACACCGGCGTGCGGTACCTGCCCGCCGATGGTTCGGACCCGGTCACCATCAACATCATCGACACCCCGGGCCACGCCGACTTCGGCGGCGAGGTCGAGCGCGGCCTGACCATGGTCGACGGCGTGGTGCTGCTCGTCGACGCCAGTGAGGGCCCCCTCCCGCAGACCCGCTTCGTGCTGCGCAAGGCGCTGCGGGCCCGGATGCCGATCATCCTGGTGATCAACAAGGTGGACCGTCCGGACGCCCGGATCAAGGAGGTCGTGGACGACACCTACGAGCTCTTCCTCGACCTGGACGCCGACGAGGAGCAGATCGACTTCCCGATCGTCTACGCCTGCGCCCGGGACGGCATCGCCTCGCTGACCCAGCCGGCCGACGGCTCGGTGCCCGACGACAGCGACTCCCTGGAGCCGCTGTTCCGCACCCTGCTGGACACCATCCCGGCCCCCGCGTACGAGGACGACGCGCCCCTGCAGGCGCACGTCACCAACCTCGACGCGTCGCCGTTCCTCGGCCGGCTCGCGCTGTGCCGCGTCCGACAGGGCACCATCAGCAAGGGCCAGACCGTGGCCTGGTGCCGCACCGACGGCAGCACCCAGCGGGTCCGCATCTCCGAGATGCTGATGACCGAGGGCCTGGAGCGCAAGCCGGCCGAGACCGCCGGTCCGGGCGACATCATCGCCGTCGCCGGCATCCCGGAGATCATGATCGGTGAGACGCTCGCCGACGTGGAGAACCCGGTGGCGCTGCCGCTGATCACCGTCGACGAGCCGGCCATCTCGATGACCATCGGCACCAACACCTCGCCGCTGGTCGGCAGGGTCAAGGGCTCCAAGGTCACCGCCCGGATGGTCAAGGACCGCCTCGACAAGGAGCTGGTCGGCAACGTGTCGCTGCGGGTCCTGCCGACCGAGCGGCCGGACGCCTGGGAGGTGCAGGGCCGTGGTGAGCTGGCGCTGGCCATCCTGGTCGAGCAGATGCGCCGGGAGAGCTACGAGCTGACCGTCGGCAAGCCGCAGGTCGTCACCCGCGAGATCGACGGCAAGACCTGCGAGCCGGTCGAGCGGCTGACCATCGACGCGCCGGAGGAGTACCTGGGCGCGATCACCCAGCTCCTCGCGACCCGCAAGGGCCGGATGGAGCAGTTGGTCAACCACGGCACCGGCTGGATCCGGATGGAGTGGCTGGTGCCGGCGCGCGGCCTGATCGGCTTCCGCACCGAGTTCCTGACCGACACCCGGGGCACCGGCATCCTGCACCACGTCTTCGAATCGTACGAGCCGTGGTTCGGCGAGCTGCGCACCCGCAACAACGGCTCACTGGTCGCCGACCGCTCCGGCGTGGTCACCGCCTTCGCGATGATCAACCTGCAGGAGCGCGGCCAGATGTTCGTCGATCCGACCACCGAGGTGTACGAGGGCATGATCGTCGGCGAGAACTCCCGCTCCGACGACATGGACGTCAACATCACCAAGGAGAAGAAGCTCACCAACATGCGGGCCTCGACCTCCGACGAGACCGAGAAGCTGATCCCGCCGCGCAAGCTCTCGCTGGAGCAGGCGCTGGAGTTCTGCCGCGAGGACGAGTGCGTCGAGGTCACCCCGACCGCGGTGCGCATCCGCAAGGTGGTGCTCGACCAGCAGCAGCGCGGCCGGGCCGCCGCCCGCCGCAAGCACGCCGGCTGACCTACACCGGCAAAGGGCGCGTCGGCCGCTTGCGGCCGGCGCGCCCTCGCGCTTCCCCGCCGGGGTACGTCCACCCGGCGCCGTCCTCCTCGACTACGGTCACCGGCATGACCTGGGATGATCTCGACGCCCTCCTGGACGCGGTGCCGGGCACCGTCTCGGCGTACGTGGGTCGACTCGACGCGCCCCCGAGCTGGACCCGCCACGCCCACGCCGGCCACTACGCCGCCAGCACCATGAAGGTGGCGGTGCTCGCGGCGCTGCACCGCTCCGCCGAGGCCGGCACGCTCGACCTGGACGCCGACGTCCCGGTGGTCAACGAGTTCGACTCGGCCCAGCCCGGCGCGCCCCGGTTCTCCTGCGCCCCGCACTACGACAACGACGACGCGGTCTGGGAGCGGCTCGGCCACACGGCGTCGCTGCGCTGGCTGGCCGAGCGGATGATCGTGCGGTCCAGCAACCTGGCCACCAACCTGGTCATCGGGCACGTCGGGCTGCCCGCGGTGGCCGAGGTGTGGGCCCTCGCCGACGCCCGCGACAGCGTCACCGGCCGGGGCATCGAGGACTTCGCGGCCCGCGACGCCGGCATCACCAACACCGTCACCGCCGCCGACCTGGCCGCCCTGCTGGGCGGGCTGGCCAGCGGCGTCACGACCCCGGCCGTCTCGCCTCGCCGGCCGGGTGCGCCGCCATGCTGGACGTGCTGCTCGCGCAGGAACACCGCGAGGACCTGGCCGCCGGCGTGCCCGAGGGCACCCGCATCGCGCTGAAGAACGGTTGGGTACGCGGTGTGCGCCACGGCGTCGGCGTGGTGCTGCCCGACGACGCCCCGCCGTACGTGATCGCCGTGTGCACCACCACCGACCTGCCCGACGGCGACGACGACGCCTGCGAACTCCTCGCCCGCGTCTCGGCCCAGGCCTGGGCGGCTCGCCACCGCCTCTGAGCCCGACGGGCCTCACTCCAGCAGGTTGGCCCGCAGCGCCCCGACGACCTCGTCGGTCAACCCCAACCCGTCGCGCAGGTACCCGTCGAACGAGCCGTGCACCCGGCGGACCTCCTGATAGCCGGCGTCGAGGTACGCGGCACGGACCTCCAGCACCGGTAGCACCGCGTCGACGTCCAGTGTGGGCTGGCGGCGGCGCATCGCCTCGACGATCACCGCGCGCAGGCTCTCGGTCAGCGCGTTGTTGCGCAGGTACTCGGCCCGGATCGCCGCCTCGTCCACCCCGAGGGCGGTGAGCAGGATGACGGTGAGCCAGCCGGTGCGGTCCTTGCCGGCCGAGCAGTGGTACAGCAGCGGCAGGTTCTCCGGACGGGCGGCCAGGCGTACCGCCGCGGCGAAATTGCGCCGGGCCGACTCGCCGGTGACGAACCACCGGTAGATCTCGGCCATCGCCCCCGCCGTGCCCTGCCGGGCCAACTCGGCGTACGCGTCGAGGTCGTGCCCGAGCAGCACCGCCGAAACGTACGTGAAGACGGGGTGCTCCGGGTCGTGCACCGGCAGGTGCACGACCCTCGGCTCGCCGGCCAGCCGGTCCGGCGGCGCGACGTCGATCTCGGTGTCATCGCGCAGGTCGAGCACGCAGGCCGGCGCGAGTGTCGCGAGCACCGGCAGGTCGGCGTCGGTGAGCCGGCCCAGCGCCGGGGTGCGGACGAGCTGGCCGACGCGGACTCTGCGACCACCCGCGCCGACCAGGCCGCCCAGGTCACGGGCGTTCGGCGCGCCCACCAGTTGCCAGTCCCGTACGACCATCCGGCCCGCCCTCCCGCCGTGTTCCTGCGTATAGGGTGCCCCACATGACGATCTCGGCGGTACGCACCCACCGGGTTTCCGCCCCCTTACACACCCCGTTCGTCACCGCGCTGCGCCGCACCACCACGGTGGACACGTTGATCGTCGAGCTGGTCGACGCCGACGGTAGGTCCGGCTTCGGCGAGGCGCCGCAGGTGTGGCAGGTCACCGGCGCCTCGGTCGCCGGGGCCGAGGCCTGCGTCCGCGAACTGCTCGGTCCGCTGCTCTCCGGACGCGACCCGGACGACCTGGTGGCGCGCTGCGCCGAGGTGCAACGGGCGGTGGTGGGCAACGAGGCGGCGAAGGCGGCGGTGGACGTCGCGCTGCACGACCTGGCGGCGCGGCGTTTGGGCGTACCCCTGGCGCGGTTGCTCGGCGGCACGACCCTGCGGGTCCCGACGGACGTCACCCTCGCCGCGGGCGACGCGGTCGACCTGGCGGCGGCCGCGCGCCAGCGGCGGGCGGACGGCTTCGGCGTGCTGAAGCTCAAGGTCGGCACGGACGCGGCCGGTGACCTGGATCGGGTACGGGCGGTACGCGCGGCGGTCGGCGCGGACGTGCGCATCCGGCTGGACGCCAACCAGGGCTGGACGCCGCGCGAGGCGGTCCGGGTGATCCGTGGCATCGAGGATGCCGGGCTGGACGTGGAGCTGGTCGAGCAGCCGGTGGCCCGCTGGGACCTGGACGGGCTGGCGTGGGTCAGCGACCGGGTGTCGGTACCGATCCTGGCCGACGAGGCGGTCTTCGGGGTCCGCGACCTGGTGGAGGTGATCCGCCGCCGGGCCGCCGACCTGGTCAACGTCAAGCTGGCCAAGTGTGGCGGGCTGCACCCGGCGCGCACGCTCCTGGAGTTGGCCCGTGCGCACGGGCTCGGCACGGTGGTCGGGTCGATGATGGAGAGTCAGGTCGGCATCGGCGCGGCGGCGAGTCTGGTGGCCGCGTACGGCACCACGGCGGTCGCCGACCTGGACGCGGCGTGGTGGCTCGCCTGGTCGCCGGTGCAGGGCGGGATTCGCTACGAGGGGTCGACGGTGGTCCTACCGAACGCGCCTGGCCTGGGCATTTCCGGTTTGGCTGAAGTAAAGATGCAGACTCGTGGTTGAGGACCGGCGGTTTTCTTCATAGGGTTGCCCCCAGACAGCCGACACGAGCTGGGGGTCGATGTGGAGCTTCAACCGGGCCGCGAGGCCGTCGTCCGGGTCGCCGTGTCGACGCTGTGGTCAGCCCCCGAGGCGGTCCGGACGGTCGACGGTCCGGCGCTCACGGCCGGCGTCGACATCCCGACCTGGGTCTCCGGCCTGGACACCGACCAGCAGGTCGGCGACTGCGTGTTGAGTCAACTCCTGCTCGGCGAGCGGGTGCTGATCGACGAGCTGCGCCCGGACGGCTGGGCGCGGGTCGTCGCCGTCGAGCAGCCGGCCGCCAAGCTCGATCCCCGCGGCTACCCGGGCTGGCTCCCCGCCGACCAGCTGACCCCCAGCGATCCCACCGTCAGCGGCGACCCGCTCGTCGTGGACGCCACCGTCACCGGGCTGCACGCCACCCCGGACGGGCCGGTCGTGCTGCCGGGAGTCGTCGTGGGCACCCGTCTCGTCCCGGCCGGTCCCGCCCGCGACGGCTGGCGGGCGGTCCACGTCCCGGGCCGGGCCGGGCCGCTCTGGCTGCCCGACGGGCACCTCGTCCCGCCGCCGAGCGGGCCGGCCAGCGCCGCCGACGCGCTCGCGGTGGCCCAGCGACTGCTGGACGTGGCCTATATCTGGGGCGGGCTGTCGGCGTACGGCATCGACTGCTCGGGCCTCGTCCACCTGGCCTGGCGCCGGTTCGGGGTGCTCCTGCCCCGCGACGCCGACGACCAGGCCGTGGCGACGACCCCCCTCGACCTGGGCGCGGAGCGCCCCGGCGACCTCTACTTCTTCGCCCGTCCCGGCCGGAAGATCCACCACATCGGCATCGTCACCGCCGTCGCCGACGGCTCGACCGACCGGCGGATGCTGCACGCCTGCTACCGGCAGCGGCGGGTGATCGAGGAGCCCTTACCGGCGGACCGGACGGCCACCCTGGTGGGCGTGCACCGGGTCTGACCGGCCGGCCCGTCGCGGTGCCCGGCCCGGAGCTCAGCGTCGGGCCTCGGCCAGCTCGCGTCGCCGGTCCCGGGCGGACTTGACCAGGCTGGCGACGGTGGCGACACCCAGCGTGCCGATGATGACCAGCAGGGACAGCCAGATCGGGATGTGCGGCGCCCAGCCGACGTGCTCCCCGCCGTTGATGAACGGCAGGTTGTTGTCGGCCAGCGCCTCCAACACGAGTTTGACGCCGATGAAGCCCAGGACGACGGCCAGTCCGTAGCTCAGATAGATCAACCGGTCGAGCAGGCCGCCGAGCAGGAAGTAGAGCTGACGCAGACCCATCAGCGCGAACACGTTCGCGGTGAAGACCAGGTACGGCTCCTGCGTGATGCCGAAGATCGCCGGAATCGAGTCCAGCGCGAAGATCAAATCGGTGGTGCCGATCGCGATCATCACGATCAGCATCGGCGTGAACAGCCGTCGCCCGTTCTCGTGGGTCGTCAGCTTCGCGTCGTCGTAGCCCTTGGAGATCGGCAGCGCCCGGCGGCTCCACCGGATCAGGAGGTTCTCGGAGAACTCGTCCTCGTCCGGCTCACCCTGGCGGGCCAGGTTGATCGCCGTGTAGATGAGGAACGCGCCGAAGATGTAGAAGACCCAGGAGAACTGCGAGATCAACGCCGCTCCGGCGGCGATGAACCCGCCACGCATCACCAATGCCAGCACGATGCCGATGAGCAGCACCTTCTGCTGGTACTGCCGGGGCACCCCGAACCGGGCCATGATGATGACGAAGACGAACAGGTTGTCCACCGAGAGGCTGTACTCGGTGAGCCAACCGGTGTAGAACTGCCCCGCCGCGCTGGCCCCGGAGGCCAGCCAGACACCGGCGCCGAAGAGCAGGGCGAGGCCGACGTAGAAGGCGACCCAGAGGCTCGACTCGCGCACGCTCGGCTCGTGCGGGCGTCGACCGATGATCAGCAGATCGACGAGCAGCACCGCAGACAGTGCGACGAGGGTCCCCGCCCACACCAATCCGGACACGTCCAACGTTCATTCCTCCGGCAGACACGCGGCGTCGGGCACACCGTACGCCCCTGACGGGGCCGGCGTGCCGCTGTCGCTCACTCTGGTGACTGTCGGAGGTCTCTTCCGCCCCCGACCCGCGAACGGGACGGAGACCGACGGAGCCGGGTCGGTCGCCGAGAATCCGGCGATCGTCCGTGCTGACGACTTCGTCGCGGGGGAATACTCCCCTCCTCGCGGACCATTGTTGCCCACCACGCGCCGTGATCACACCTGGGGCATGGGGTACCCATCAACACACTCTCTTGATCGTCCTAGGAGGCTAGCGTGTCGGGTGCGCTGATCGGGTCGGTGAACGACCAGCCGGACGCCAGCAGGTCGTCGCAGACCCGCACGGCCCGTGCCAGCCGCTCGGCGTGCGACCCGGTCAACTCCACGACCGGCACCCCCGACCCGGCCAACTCGTCGCGGAACCGGTCGGTCATCCAGGCGCGCAGGTGCTCACCGTCGCGCAACCCGTCGTCGGCGAACGGGACGCCCCGGTGATCGGTCAGCAGGTACCGCGCCGGCCGGCGCGCCGCCGCCCGCACCTGCGGCGACGCGCTACCCAGGTAGCGCTCCTCCCAGACCGCGGTGGCCCGCGCGTCGGTGTCGCAGAACAGCAACGGCCCCGACGACCGGGCCGCCGCGTCCTCGGCCGCCTGCTGCTCGCGGACCACCTCGCGAAAGTCCTCCCGGTCCCAGACGACATCGAAGATCGTCGCCTCGGGCGAGCGCTCCCGCAGCCGGGCGAGCTTGCGGGCCGTCAACTCCCGGCCGTACTCGGGAACCCAGACCGTGCCGTAGTGCGCGGCGAGCGCCTCGGCCATCGTGGTGGTGCCCGTCGACTCGGCGCCGACCACCACCACCCGCCGCACGAGAGCGGCCCGCACCGGCGGGCTCAGCCACCGCCAGTGACCCGCCGGGTCCGCGCGGACCGCCGTCCCGGAGACCGGCACGGTCCGCCGATCCGAATCGACCGACACGGGTACGGCCCCGAAACGGCGGGCCAACTCCGTTCCGTACGCCTCGGACGAGAAGACGGCGTCCACCTGCTCCGGTCCGACCGCCTCGCGGAACACCGCGCAGTGCGCATCCCAGACCGCCGGGTCGTCGTAGTCCACCGGGTGGTCGTCGTACCGGCCGACGAACCGGACCCACGGTGTGTCCGCGTGCGCCTCGCGCAGCCAGTCCAGCCGGGCCGCGAGCGGGATGGACTCCCGGCGTGACGGCGCCACCACCACCGTGACGGTGGCGCAGCGGGCGGCCGCCGCCGCGATCAGGGCATGGTGCCCGGCGTGCGGCGGATAGAACTTCCCCACCACCATCCCGTGCCCGAACTCGGGGCGCCGCGCCTGCGTCATCTCGCTCACGCGGTCACCGGGGCCGGGCCGGACGGCGCCGGGGTGGCCCGGTCGAGTCGGCGCTCATCGGCCCGCCAGGCCCGCAACCCGACCACGCACAGCGCGAGGAAGACCAGGTACAGCACGGCCGTCAGGTGCAGCCCCTTGTAGGCGTACAGCGGGATGTAGATCAGGTCGGCCGCGATCCAGAGCCACCAACTCTCCACCCGCTTGCGGGTCTGCCCGTACGTCGCCAGCAGGGACAGCGCCGTCGTCAGCGCGTCCGGCAGCGGCACCGTCGAGTCGGTGACCCGGTCCAGCAGGACCCAGAGCCCGCCGGTGAGCAGCACACCCGCGACCGCCAGCCCCACCCACTCCCGCCGGCCGGTCCGGCTCACCGTCAGCCGGGTCCGGCGTTCGCCGCCGAACAACCAGTGCCACCAGCCGTAACAGCCGAGCGCCACGTACACGACCTGGAGCCCGGCGTCGGCGTACAGCCCGGCCGTCCAGAACAGCAGCATGAGCAGCAGCACGTTGGCGATGCCGATCGGCCAGTTGGCGATGCGCTGCCGGGCTACCAGCCACACGTTGAGCACTCCGGTGGCGAACCCCAGCAGCTCCGCCCAGGTCGTGCCGACGCCCCCGACCCGGAACGCGGTACCGGTAAGCCAGTCGATGATCATGTCGTCAGACCTTAGGACGTGTGTCGACGGCGGAACAGACCCCGCGGCACCCGCACGACCCGGGGCCGTGGGAGGCTTTCCGACATGGTGCTTGAGGTCGCGCTGATCGACGTACTGCCCGGACACGAGGACGCGTTCGCCGCCGCGTACGCCGAGGGTCACCCGGTGCTGGCCGGGACGCCCGGCTGCCGCTCGGTGCGGATGACCCGGGGCATCGAGTCGCCCACCCGGTTCGTGCTGCTCGTCGAGTGGGACTCGGTCGAGGCCCACGAGAAGAACTTCCGGGACACCGACCGGTTCGCGCAGTGGCGCGCGCTCATCGGGCCGCACTTCGCCGGACCGCCGCTGGTCGAGCACTTCCTCGACGTACCGGCCTGAGTGGACCTGTCGTACCCCGGGGTTACCGTGCCTCCCGCACGCGCGGGTCGCCGGTCCCGACGGGCTCGGGGGCGCCGGGCCCGGTGGCCGCGCGGGCGAGTCCTACTGCCCGACGCGGCGGGCCAGGACGGTGACCGACTCCTCCGGTGACAGCGCCGACGCCAGCAGCGCCTCGGTCATCCGCTCGTACCTGTCGACGTCGAGCACCGTCGCCAGGCGCACGTCGGTGGTCAACGCCTCCAGCATCACCGTCCGCGGGTCCGCCGGGTCGGGAAAGGCATACCAGGAGTACGGCGTGAGCGGGTGCAGCCCGCCGCCGGCCAGCCCGCGTGGCAGCAACCGCACCGTCACGTGCGTCAGCCCGGTCACCGCCACGAGGTGCCGTAGCTGCTCCCGCCAGACGTCGACCGGCAGGTCGCCCTGGTCGCACACCGCCTCGGCGAGCACCGCCGTGTAGCGCGGCGGGTCGGCCCGGCGCAGCACCTCCTGCCGCAGCGCCCGGGCCCGCACCTCGGCCTCCACGTCGACCTCAGGCGTGAGCAGGACACCGGCGGCGACCCGCGAGCGCGCGTACGCCGCCGTCTGGAGCAGCCCCGGTACGAGCGCCGGCTGGTACTCGACGATGTCGGCCGCGCCCGCCTCCAGCTCGGCGTACACGCGCTGCCGTTCACTCATCTCACCGAGCGCCTTCCACCAGCCGCGACTGGTGGCCGCGTCGCGCGCGATGACGATCAACGCGTCCCGGACCGGGCCGGGCACCTGGTAGACGTCGAGCAGATCCAGCACGTCGGCGAGATCCGGACGGCTCTGCCCCAGCTCGATGCGGGACAGCTTCGACGTCGAGGCCCAGCCCAACCGGTCGCAGACCTGTTCCAGGGTCAGCGCCTCGCGCCGGCGTAGCTGACGCAGCTCAGCGCCGAGGCGCGCGCGTCGAATGACAGGACTTGTTGGCAACGGCATCCCCGCCTCCCCATCGAGGGAGCGTACGCAGGACGATCACCCAGTGCAATAGCGCGGTGGCGCACCGCAACTGAGGCGGTCGCGCCATGCGGGGGAATCCGAGGCCGTCGAAGCCTCCCTTCCCTGTTCAGGGCTCAGGCCGGTAGGCGCGGTCGAGCCGGAACTCGGCTCAGGGCCGGTAGGTGGCTCAGGGCCGGTAGGTGGCTCAGGGCCGGTAGGTGGCTCAGGGCCGGTAGGTGCCGAACGACCAGTGGATGCCGGCGAGGTCACGGGCGGCGTAGTCGCGGGACCCGTAGTCGGTGTCGAACGGTTCCCGGGTGATGTCCGCTCCGGCGGCACGCGCTTGGGCGCAGTGGGCGTCGACGTCGGGCACGGCCACGTAGACGGACCAGTCGTCCTCGGCCGCCGGAGACGCCGGGCCCACCCGAGGACCCAGCATGATCATGCCGGTGTCGAGGACGAGCTCGGCGTGGGCGACCGTGCCGTCCGGCGCCTCGTGCACGGCGTGCACCTGAAAGCCGAACGCCGACCAGAGCCAGTCGATCGCGGCGCGGGGATCGGGATAGCGGAGGATCGGATAGACGGTTCGCATAGCGACAAGTCTCCGACCCGGAGTCGACCCCCGGATTGGACGAATGTGACCCGGGGCAGCCCAACCTGCGCCGGGATCGCCGCGCTGGGGCCGGCCCGACCCACCGGTTCCCGCAAACCGGGCTGTCGGCGCGCTCAGGACGCCCCCACTTCCCTGAACCCGAGTCGATTGCGCCCGCTGGCGTCCCACCTCAGACGGCTGAGGGTGCGGCGAGCAGCGCCGCCGGTGTGGCGCCGGCGAACTGGTGGAAGTCCCGGATGAGGTGCGACTGGTCGTAGTAGCCACATCGGACGGCCACCTCGGCCCAGTCGACGGCCCGTCCACGTCCGGGCGGCGATCCGGTCGCGGCGGCATCGCGCAGCGCCGCGCGCGCGTGTTGGAAGCGCATCAACCGGGCCGCCGTCTTCGGTGGCAGGCCGACGTCCTCCCGGAACCGGGCCGCCAGATGTCGCCGGCTCCACCCCAGCTCGGCGGCGAGCTCGCCGACAGCGCCGCGCCCACCGCTCGCCGTGAGCCATCGCCAGGCCCAGTCGAGGCGGGCGTCGACGGGTGGGGACGCCGCCAGGCGGTCGGCGAGTGCCGCGTCCAGGAGCGCGAAGCGCTGCCTCCAGCCCCCGGCGTCGGCCAGCTGGTGCCGTAGCTGCTCGAGCCAGCGACCGGGGAGGTGCCCGAGGCCGACTGCCCGGTTCGTCAGCTCGGCGAGCGGCAGGCCGAGGACGCGCCGGGCGGTCAGCGGGGTCAGCAGCAGCTCCACGCCCTCCCCCACGCCCACCGTGCGGGTAGTGCACCAGCCGTCGAAGGTGCCGGCCACGAACGAGTCCACCCGCTCGACCCCACGCTCGGCGCTACGCGGATCGGCCACGTCCAGCGGCGCACCCCATCCCAGGATCAGCACCACGAAGGCACCTGCGGTCTCCCGGCGGACCAGGGGGACGTCCGCGCGTTCCCGGTAGCCGATGTACCGGTCGACGAACGGACGCAGACGGATCTCGGGCACCCCGAGGACCAGTTCGTCGTCGATCGGCGTCATCGCACCCGACCGCCCTTCCCGCTCGCCGCACGAACCACCCACCCGGCGCGTGGCCGAGACCGCCCGCCCATGCCGGTCAAGGGTGACCAGCTCGGCACGGAGACCAACCGCGAGCGGCTGCCGGGCGCTCCACACCACAACGCGCGCTCACTTCACCCCGGCGGCGTCCATCCCGCGTAGCTCCTTCTTCAGGTCGGCGACCTCGTCGCGGATCCGCGCCGCCAGCTCGAACTGCAGCTCACGGGCGGCGGCCAGCATCTGGTCGTTGAGCTCCTGGATGAGCTGGGCGAGGTCGGCGCGGGCCATCCCCTCCCGCGACGTGGTGGCGGCGGTCGACCGGCTGCGACTGCGCGTCTCCTTGACCGGCGCCTTGCCCCGGGAGAGCTGGCGGACCGCACCGCCGACCCGGGAGTTCTCGGTGTCCTCCGCCTCGCGGTAGATGTCGTCCAGGATGTCGTGGATCTTCTTGCGCAGCGGCTCCGGACTGATGCCGTGCGCCTCGTTGTGCGCGATCTGCTTGGCGCGACGCCGGTCGGTCTCGTCGATCGCCGCCGCCATCGACGGGGTGATCTTGTCGGCGTACATGTGCACCTGGCCCGAGACGTTACGGGCGGCCCGCCCGATGGTCTGGATCAGCGACCGGCCACTGCGCAGGAAGCCCTCCTTGTCGGCGTCCAGGATCGCCACCAGTGACACCTCGGGCAGGTCCAGGCCCTCACGGAGCAGGTTGATGCCGACCAGCACGTCGTACTCGCCCTTGCGCAGCTCACGCAGCAACTCGACCCGGCGCAGCGTGTCGACCTCCGAGTGCAGGTAGCGCACCCGGACGCCGTTCTCCAGCAGGTAGTCCGACAGGTCCTCGGCCATCTTCTTGGTCAGCGTCGTGACGAGCACCCGCTCGTCACGGTCGGTCCGCAGTTTGATCTCGTGCATGAGGTCGTCGATCTGGCCCTTGGTCGGCTTGATCACGACCTGTGGGTCGACCAGACCGGTGGGGCGGATGACCTGCTCGACGAACTCGCCCTGGGCCTGCTCCAACTCCCACGTGCCGGGGGTCGCGGAGAGGCAGACCATCTGACCGACCCGCTCCAGGAACTCGTCGAAGCGCAGCGGCCGGTTGTCGGCGGCGCTCGGCAGCCGGAACCCGTGGTCGATGAGCATCCGCTTACGGGAGGCGTCACCCTCGTACATGCTGCCGATCTGTGGGATCGTCACGTGCGACTCGTCGACCACGGTGAGGAAGTCGTCCGGGAAGTAGTCGAGCAGGCAGTGCGGTGGGCTGCCGGGCAGCCGCCCGTCCATGTGCATCGAGTAGTTCTCGATGCCGGAGCAGAAGCCCACCTGGCGCATCATCTCGATGTCGTACGTCGTGCGCATCCGCAGTCGCTGCGCCTCCAGCAGCTTGCCCTGGCGCTCCAGCTCGGCCAGCCGCTCGGCCAGCTCCGCCTCGATGTCGCGGATGGCCCGCTCCATCCGCTCCGGGCCCGCCGCGTAGTGCGTCGCCGGGAAGATCACCAACTGGTCGACCTCGCGGACCACGTCACCGGTCAACGGGTTGAGGTAGTAGAGCTTCTCCACCTCGTCGCCGAACAGCTCGATGCGGACCGCCAACTCCTCGTACGCCGGGATGATCTCCAACGTGTCACCGCGGACCCGGAACGTGCCCCGCTGGAAGGCCATGTCGTTGCGCGTGTACTGGATGTCGACGAGCCGGCGCAGCAACTGGTCGCGGTCGAGATCCTGACCGACCTTCACCTTGACCGCCCGGTCCAGGTACTCCTCCGGGGTGCCCAGGCCGTAGATCGCCGAGACGGTGGCGACCACGATCACGTCACGGCGGGTGAGCAGCGACATCGTCGCCGAGTGCCGCAGCCGCTCGACCTCCTCGTTGATCGAGGAGTCCTTCTCGATGTAGGTGTCGGTCTGCGGGATGTACGCCTCGGGCTGGTAGTAGTCGTAGTACGACACGAAGTACTCGACCGCGTTGTGCGGCATCAGCTCGCTGAACTCCTTGGCGAGCTGCGCGCAGAGCGTCTTGTTCGGGGCGAGCACCAGGGTCGGGCGCTGCAGCCGCTCGATGAGCCACGCGGTGGTGGCGCTCTTGCCGGTGCCGGTCGCGCCGAGGAGCACCGAGGTCCGGTCGCCGCGCCGCACCCGGCGCTCAAGATCGTCGATGGCAGCCGGCTGGTCGCCGGCCGGCTGGTAGTCGCTGACGACCTGGAAGCGGCCGTCGAGCCGAGGAATGTCGAGCGCCATGACATCAACGGTACGCCGCAGGTCCGACATGTTCGGCCGTCGCGCAGGGTACGTGATCGGCTTCAATATTCCCATTGTGTGGCGCATGTCACCGGGACTACCCTCTTCGTGTAGGCCGCTCGCGGCGGCCGACCGGGCCGGTGGCCAGGCCGTCATTCCGGCCGGCCGCCCCCGGCACAGCGGTCGCAGCACCCGGCTCGTCCGGCGTGCGCACCCGTGTGGTCGCGCTCACGGCGCAGACCGGCCGCCGCGAGCGCCCCTGCTCCGCACTCCGGGCTCGTCACCCGATGCCGTCCCACCCGTTTCACATCCGTGGACACCTCTGAAGCCCCGGCGCCCTCACCCGACACCACCCGGGCCGGCACCGCGGACCGCAGGGCTCGGCACGGTGTCAGGGACGGCCGACCCAGCCGTGCCGAGGTCAGGGACCAGAGCACCCCCGTCGGCGGTACCGGCCGCGGCGTCGGGTCGGCCCGGGCCAGCCGACGCCGCCGTACGCTGCTGCTCCTGCTCGCCCTGACCGCCGTGACGTCGGCGGCGGCGCTGGTGCTCGGGCTGCTGAGTTGGACGCCCGACCCACCCGCGCCGGCCCGGCCGCTGACCATCGCCGAGGCCGAGCGGCTGGCCGCGATGCGGGTCACCAACCTGCGGGACCTGCGCGCCGGTGTACGCGTCACCGCCGGCGAGGGCGCTGCCCGTACCGAGCTGGTGGGCTGGGTGGACTGGTCTCGTGCCCTGCTCTACCTGGACGTCGGCGGGCCGGGGGCGGGCACCGACCGGGGCCTGGTGCAGAGCGCCGGCCCGGTCCTGGTGGTCCGGCCGGACCCTACGGCCGTGCCCACCCCGGCCGCGCCTCCGCTGGTGCCGCCGACGGACCGCTGGCGGCTGCGTCACCTGACACCCGGCACGCGCCTGGCGTCGGTCCTCGACCTGCTCCTCGGCCTCGCCGCCGACCGCCCGGACCCCATCCCGACCGCCGGTGACGCGCGCTGGATCGCCCAGGAGGTGGTCGCGGACGGGACGCTGGACGTCCTCC
This sequence comes from Micromonospora sp. CA-246542, assembly GCF_050942905.1. Classification (NCBI taxonomy): domain Bacteria; kingdom Bacillati; phylum Actinomycetota; class Actinomycetes; order Micromonosporales; family Micromonosporaceae; genus Micromonospora; species Micromonospora sp. CA-246542. Next base: position 5,045,277 of record NZ_CP192040.1, read on the forward strand.
AGGCGTCGCTGGCCGCCGCGCCGCCCACCGCCGCCAGCACCGCGGCACAGGCCAGCACCGCGGCAGCCGCCAGCACCGCGGCACAGGCCAGCACCGGGGCCGGCACGGCGGCGGCCAGCAGCCCCGCGGCCCGGTACTGGCTCGACCGGGACGGCCGACTACACAAGCTGGTGACCCGTCTGCCCGGTGTCGGGCCGCTCACGGTGCTCCTCGACCGGATCGACCGCCCCACGCTGCATCCGGTGGACGCGCTCGGCGGTCGACCCGGCCTGCCCCGGGCGCTCACGGAGGCCGAGCAGCGGCGGTGGGACGCGCTGCCGGCCCGGCTGCGCGGCCAGGGCGGCGCCACGCTGACGCTGGCCGCGCCGGTGGGCGTCGAGGTCAACCTGCGGGGCGCCGGTTGGTTGGGCTGGTCCGCCCGTACCGCCTATGTGGCGGTCGCCGACCTGGGCGTACCCGATCGCCGGACCCTCCTGCACCGCGACGCCGCCGGCCTGTCCCGTACGGACGTGCCCGCCGACGCCGGTGGTGGTGGCACGGCCGAGACGCCCGGTCGGCCGCCGTTCCCGGTCCCCGCCGGCACGTGGCGGACCAGCCGGTCCGCCCGCGACGACCTGGACCTGCTGGTCGACGCGGCGGTGGCCGCCGCCGACCCGGCGGCACGGCGTGCCGCCCCCGTGCGCGTCCGTGAGGACCTCGCCGACGGGCGGACGGTGGACGTCGTGGAGTTCCGCAGAGGCGCCGCGCGGCTGCGCTACTGGATCGACCGGGACGGGTTGCTGCGCCGGGTGGAGCTGTGTACCGGCCCCGGCGCGTGGGCCCAGCTGGACCTTTCCCCCGCCGTGGTGCCCCGCCTCCCGCCGCCACCGCGCGCCGCCGGTCGACCGCGCGGAACACGCTGACCGGGGGTCAGGGCCGCCAGTCGGTCTGCGCGGCCCACTGCTCGGTCCGCAGGTACTCCTCGTCGAACCACGGGTCGCGGGCCGTGCCGGAATCGGCGACGTGCGGCGCCGCGTCCACCAGATCGCGCTTGAGCAGCAGATACGCCGCCCGTCGATCCGGGTCGGCGCGCAGGTAGTCCCGCATCAGCAGCGCGTACCGCCAGCCGGGCGAGTCCGCCGCCCGTACGTGCAGCCGCACCGGGCGACCGGGGTCGGCGCTGCCGTGCAGCCGCTTCTCCCACCGCCCCCGGCCGGCCGGACGCGGATCGTCCCACCAGTGCCCCGGGACCCGGGGAACCCCGCGCCCGCCAGCCGCTCGGCCAGCGGCCCGTCGGCGTCCGCGAGGCTGGGCACGGCGAGCTGCACGTCGATGATGTCGTCGGCGGCCAACCCGGGCACCGCCGTCGCACCGATGTGGTCGATCCGCAGATCCGCCGGGGCGACCGCGTGGCGGATCCGGGCGGCCAACCGCGCGTACTGCTCGGGCCAGCTCGCGTCGGCCTCCGCCGCGTCGTCGCGCGCGGGCGGCGACGCGACCCGCCGCTGCCGCAGGTTGTGCTCGTAGGGTCGCAGCCGCTGCCGCCACAGCGTGTCCACGGCGTCGTGCAGCGCCGCCAGACTGCCGTCGTTGATCACCACCACGTCGGCGACCGCCCGCCGGCGATCGTCGTCGGCCTGCGCGGCGATCCGCCGCTCGGCCTCCGCGCGGGCCATACCCCGGTCGCGCGTCAGTCGCTCCAGCCGGGTCGGCACGGCCGTCTGCACCACGACCACCAGGTGGTACGTCGGCGCGAGCCCCACCTCCACCAGCAGCGGCACGTCGTTGACGACGATCGCGTCCGGCGCCGCCGCCGCGACCAGCTCGGCGGTACGCGCCCGTACCCGCGGGTGGGTGATCGCCTCCAGCCGGCGGCGGGCGGCCTCGTCGGAGAACACCAGGGCGCCCAGCGCGGCGCGGTCCAGCGCGCCGTCGGCGTCCAGCACCCCAGCGGAGAAGGTGGCGACGATCTCCGCGAGGCCCTCGGTGCCCGGCGCAACGACCTCCCGGGCGACCTGGTCGGCGTCGACGAGCACAGCGCCCAACTCCACCAACCGCGCGGCCACCGCGCTCTTGCCCGACCCGATCCCGCCGGTCAAACCCACCCTCAGCACCAGAACAGTCAACCGGATGGCGGCTCGTCCGCCAAACACGCCCAGCCCGCGATCAACCCGTTGAGGGGGACCCGACCTCTCACGCGCGTCCTTTGCTCTGCTTCAGCCCAGGAGACACCTGCCGTCCGGTAATCGGACACCGGCCGTTTCCTCCGTTGAAGCAGAGCAAAGGACGCAAGGTGGTAGGTGGGACCTGGTCGGTGCCCCGGCCCCTGGCCCCGGCCCTCAGCGACTCCGACCCGAGGTCGACGCGAGGTGGCCGTTAGCCCGCCCCGGGCGACGCCGCCGTGACCACGCGCGACAACCGCGTGCTGAGCACATGGCGAAGGCCCCGCCTCCGGCGATCCGAGGATCGCGGGAGACGGGGCCTGCCGTCGTTCAGCGGGTCACTTACCGCCGGCGAGCTTCTCCCGCAGAGCGGCGAGCGCCTCGTCGGTGGCCAGGGTGCCGGCCGGCTCCTCGTTCTGCCGGCTCGGGGCCGGGCTGGACGAGGAGGTGGTGCCGCCACTGGCAGCCGGGACAGCGGGGGCCGGGTTGGCAGCGGCCTCGGCGTCGGCGGCGCGAGAGGTCTGCACCTGCTTGGTGTGGGCCTCCCAACGCTGACGGGCCTCGGCGTACTGGTTCTCCCAGGTCTCGCGCTGCTTGTCGTACCCCTCGAGCCACTCGCCCGTCTCCGGGTCGAAGCCCTCCGGGTAGATGTAGTTGCCCTCGGTGTCGTACGTCGCGGCCATGCCGTAGAGGGTCGGGTCGAAGTGCTCCTCGCCCTCGACGAAGCCCTCGTTGGCCTGCTTGAGCGACAGGGAGATCCGGCGACGCTCGAGGTCGATGTCGATGACCTTGACCATGACCTCGGAGCCGACCTGGACGACCTGCTCCGGGATCTCCACGTGGCGCTCGGCCAGCTCGGAGATGTGGACCAGGCCCTCGATGCCGTCGTCCACGCGGACGAACGCACCGAACGGAACCAGCTTGGTGACCTTACCCGGCACGATCTGCTGGATCGCGTGGGTGCGGGCGAACTGCCGCCACGGGTCCTCCTGCGTCGCCTTCAGCGACAGGGAGACGCGCTCGCGGTCCAGGTCGACGTCCAGAACCTCGACCTCGACCTCCTGGCCCACCTCGACGACCTCGGACGGGTGGTCGATGTGCTTCCAGGACAGCTCGGAGACGTGCACCAGACCGTCGACGCCGCCGAGGTCCACGAACGCGCCGAAGTTGACGATCGAGGACACGACGCCCTTGCGGACCTGGCCCTTCTGCAGCTTGTTGAGGAACTCGGTGCGCACCTCGGACTGCGTCTGCTCGAGCCAGGCACGGCGGGACAGCACCACGTTGTTGCGGTTCTTGTCCAGCTCGATGATCTTGGCTTCGAGCTCACGCCCGACGTACGGCTGCAGGTCACGCACGCGCCGCATCTCGACCAGGGACGCGGGCAGGAAGCCGCGCAGGCCGATGTCGAGGATGAGACCACCCTTGACGACCTCGATGACAGAGCCGCGGACGACGCCGTCCTCGTCCTTGATCTTCTCGATCGTGCCCCAGGCCCGCTCGTACTGCGCCCGCTTCTTGGAGAGGATCAGACGCCCCTCCTTGTCCTCCTTCTGGAGGACCAGGGCCTCGATGTGGTCACCAACCGTCACAACCTCGGCGGGGTCCACGTCGTGCTTGATCGACAACTCACGAGAGGGGATGACACCCTCGGTCTTGTAGCCGATGTCGAGCAGGACCTCGTCCCGATCGACCTTGACGACGGTGCCTTCGACAATGTCGCCGTCGTTGAAGTACTTGATGGTCTCGTCGATCGCGGCGAGGAAAGCCTCCTCGGAACCGAGATCGTCGTGGGTGACCCGGGTGGCGCTCGAGGGGGCCTCGATGCTGCTCGTCATGTGGGCGGTTGCTCCGGTCGGTGGGTTGTCACAGCAGGCTGGTGTGTCGCAGTGACCTGTTCGCGCCAGCGGATCCGCCGCCGGGCACACCGAACGATCGCCTAGTGAGATCATGATGTGGCTCCGACGACCGCGCACCTGCTCCCTGCCGAGGCAACGCGATCCGCGAGCGCATCGTCTAGCCTACCGTGCGCATTACCACAGCGTGCAAGCCCTCCCGCCTCCTCGCCGCGCGATGACCTGCGAAAGCCGAACAATCGCCCGGAAACGACCCCTCCTGTCTCGTAGGTCACAGCGGCCCCAGCCGTCGGCTGGTCACGGGCGGTTTGATCGACTCGACTTCCTGGAAACCGGGCCATCCCGTCGCCCCGGAGACCCCGATTTCACCGAAGCCGAGTCGATCAAGCGGGCGCGTCGCGCCGATTCCCGGAGATCGTAGACGCGCCGCCGTACCCAACGGGGTGGGTGGGGCCTAGCGTGAGCGGGTGGATGACGACAGCCGGGTGACCCGGCGCGGCGTGGGTGACGCCGAGGTCAGGCGGGCCAACCGTGGCTGGTGGGACACCGACGCCGACGACTACCAGGCCGAGCACGGCGCGTTCCTCGGCGACGTGGACTTCGTCTGGTGCCCGGAGGGGTTGCGCGAGGCGGACGCCCACCTGCTCGGCGACGTCTCGGGACGACGGGTGCTCGAGGTGGGTTGCGGCGCCGCCGCGGCCGCCCGCTGGCTCGCCACCCAGGGCGCGCGGCCGGTCGCCTTCGACCTGTCCGCCGGCATGTTGCGGCACGCCGCCAAGGCGGCCGAGGCCACCGGGGTACGCGTCCCGCTGCTGCAGGCCGACGCGCTCGCGCTGCCCTTCGCCGACCGGTCGTTCGACGTGGCCTGCACGGCGTTCGGGGCGATCCCGTTCGTGGACGACTCGGCGGCCCTGCTCGCCGAGGTGCACCGGGTGCTGCGCCCGGGTGGCCGGTGGGTGTTCTCGGTGACCCACCCGATGCGCTGGATCTTCCTGGACGACCCCGGCGAGGGCGGGCTGAAGGCCGTGCACTCGTACTTCGACCGCTCCCCCTACGTCGAGCAGGACGAGAACGGCGTGGCGACCTACGTCGAGCAGCACCGGACCCTCGGTGACCGGATCCGGGAACTGGTCGGCGCGGGGTTCCGGCTGCTGGACCTCGTGGAGCCGGAGTGGCCGGAGGGCCACGAGGGCATCTGGGGGCAGTGGAGCCCGCTGCGCGGACGGCTCTTCCCCGGCACCGCCATCTTCGTCACCGAACGCCCCGCCGACTGAGCGCGCCGCACCCGTTGCCCGCCCGATCCGCTCGACATGAAGCTGCGATCGCCGAGATCACGCCGTAGTCGTTTCGCCCCGGCGGGGTCGGGTAGCCGGGGGCATGGCCGAACAGAGATTCCACCAGGGCGACCGTGTCTCCTGGTCGGCCCACGGCAGCCGCGCGTACGGCGTGGTGCAGGGCACGATCACCGAGCGGACGCGGATTCGCGGGCGGGCGGTGAGCGCGGCCCCCGACGACCCGCAGTACCGGGTCCGCAGTGACGGCACGGGCCGCGACGTGGCCCACCGCCCGGAGGCGTTGCGTCATGAGCAGAGCTGACGACCAGGGCCGGGACACCTACCGGGAGTTCACCGACGCGGTGAACATGAAGCCCGGCGAGCTGTCGACGTGGCTGGAGACCGACGAGTCGAAGCAGGTCGGCTGGCACAAGGGTGGCCGTACCGGTGGCGGCGAGTCGGTCGGGCACGAGTCCGGCCGGAAGATCATCAACCTGCTCCGCCGCAAGCGCGCCGACCTCTCGGAGGCGGACTACAAGCACATGCGCAAGGTGGTCGGCTACGTCCGCCGGCACATGGCGCAGCGCCCGTCCGGCAACGTACGCGACACGAAGTGGCGCTGGTCCCTCATGAACTGGGGCCACGACCCGATGAAGTAGCGGCCCCCGACCGCTCCGCGGACTCCCTGCCACAGGATCCGCACGAGGTGCCACCAAGATCCGCACGAGGTGCCACCAAGATCCGCGCAACTTCGGCGAAGTTGCTGCCTCGGACCTCCCGGATGCAGCACTTTCCCCGAAGTTGCGTGGATCATCGCGCATGCCCACCTCGTCGGGTGCGGGTGCCGCGAGAGCGGACGGGCAGCATGCAACCCGACGGGTATGGGTGCAAGAGCGGACGGGCAGCGACGGGACTACGCCTACCGGGTCAGGGGTTCCGGGGCAGCCCGACCCGCGCAGGGATCAAGCCTGACCGCCCGGAGCGGGTCGGGCTGCCCCGGAACCCCCACCGGCGACCATCAGTGATCCGCGCTGTTCCAGTCCCGGCCCAAGCCGACCGACACCTCCAGCGGCACCGACAGCGGGTACGCCCCGCCCATCTCGCGCCGTACCAGCGCTTCGAGGGCCTCCCGCTCACCGGGCGCGACCTCGAAGACCAGCTCGTCGTGCACCTGCAACAGCATCCGGGAGCGCAGACCGGCGTCGGCGAGGGCGGTGTCGACGTGCAGCATCGCCACCTTGATGATGTCGGCGGCTGACCCCTGGATGGGGGCGTTGAGCGCCATCCGCTCGGCGATGTCGCGGCGCTGCCGGTTGTCGCTCACCAGGTCGGGCAGGTAGCGGCGGCGGCCCAGGATGGTCGAGGTGTAGCCGTCCTGGCGGGCCTTGGCGACCACCTGGTGCAGGTAGTCGCGCACCCCGCCGAAGCCAGCGAAGTAGTTCTCCATCAGCCCGCGCGCCTCTTCGGTGCCGATGTTGAGCTGCTGGGACAGGCCGAACGCGCTGAGCCCGTACGCCAGGCCGTAGTTCATCGCCTTGATCTTGCGCCGCTGGTCCGGTGTGACCTCGTCGACCGGCACGCCGAAGACCGACGAGGCGGTGGCGGCGTGGAAGTCGGCCCCGGAGTTGAACGCCTCGATGAGCGCGTCGTCCGAGGAGAGGTGCGCCATGATCCGCATTTCGATCTGGCTGTAGTCGGCGGTGAGCAGGCACTCGTACCCCGCACCCACCACGAAGGCCCGGCGGATGCGCCGGCCCTCCTCGGTGCGGATCGGGATGTTCTGCAGGTTGGGCTCGGTGGAGGAGAGCCGGCCGGTGGCCGCGACGGTCTGGTTGAAGGTGGTGTGGATCCGGGCGTCGTCGGAGACGGACTTGAGCAGACCGTCCACCGTCGACTTGAGCTTGGCGACGTCGCGGTGACGCAGCAGGTGGGCCAGCACCGGGTGAGGCTGCTGCGCGTAGAGCCACTGCAGTGCGTCGGCGTCGGTGGTGTAACCCGTCTTGATCTTCTTGGTCTTCGGCAGGCCCAGCTCGGTGAAGAGGATCTCCTGCAACTGCTTGGGCGAGCCGAGGTTGAACTCCCGGCCCACCGCCTCGTACGCGCCCTGGGCGGCGGCCTTCACCTCGGCGGCGAAGTGCGCCTCCAACTCGGACAGGTAGTCGGTGTCGGCGGCGATGCCGGTGCGCTCCATGCCGGCGAGCACCCGCATCAGCGGCAGCTCCACCCCGGCCATCAGCCGCGCGGACTGCTCGCCGTCCCGGGACAACTCGGCGTCGATGGAGTCGGCGAGGTCGAGGGTGGCGCGGGCCTGGAGCATGAGGTTCTGCTCGGCCACCCCCTCGTCGCCCAGCCCGTCGAGGGTGAGCTGGCCGGTCTCGGGCGCGTCCACCCGCAGCTCGCGGTGCAGGTAGCGCAGGGCCAGGTCGGTCAGGTCGTAGGACCGTTGGTCGGGGCGGGCCAGGTACGCGGCGATCTGGGTGTCCCGGGCGATGCCGGCCAGCTCCCAGCCGTGCGCGGCGCAGGCCAGCACCGCGGGCTTGCTGTCGTGCAGCACCTTGGGCCGCTGCGCGTCGGCCAGCCAGGACGCGAGGGCGCTCTCGTCGGCGGCGTCGAGCCCGCTGGGGTCGACCCAGGCGGCCGCGCCACCGGCGCTGGCCAGCGCGAGCCCGGTGATCGAGGCGGCGTGCCGGCGGTTGGGGCCGGTGTCGAGCTTGACCGCGAGCCCGACCGGGGTGCCGGTTGGGGCGTGGGCGTCCAGCCAGGCGCTGAGCGCGCCCGACTCGGTGAGCACCTCGCCGGTCAGGTCGAAGCCGGACTCGGCCTCCGGCTCGACGGCCTCCAGGTACTGGTAGAGGCGGTCGCGCAGGATGCGGAACTCGAGGGTGTCGAAGACCTGGTGCACCGCCTCCCGGTCCCATCCTGTCCAGCGGGTGTCCTCCGGGCGCAGCGGCAGCTCCAGGTCGGAGACGAGGCGGTTGATCTCGTAGTTGCGGATCACGTCGGCGAGTCGCTCCCGCAGGCTGTCACCGGCCTTGCCCTTGATCTCGTCGGCGCGGGCGATGACGCCCTCCACCCCGCCGTACGTGGTGATCCACTTGGCGGCGGTCTTCGGGCCGACACCGGGCACGCCGGGCAGGTTGTCACTGGTCTCGCCGACCAGCGCGGCGAGGTCCCGATACTGCTGCGGGCCGACGCCATACTTGGTCTCGATCGCGGCCGGGTCCATCCGGGCCAGGTCGGAGACGCCCTTGCGCGGGTAGAGGACGGTGATCTGGTCGTCGACCAGCTGGAACGCGTCCCGGTCACCGCTGCTGATCAGCACCGACATGCCCTGGTCGCGGGCCTGGCAGGCGAGCGTGGCGATGACGTCGTCGGCCTCGTAGCCCTCCATCTCGACGACCGGGATCTGCAGCGCCGCCAGAACCTCCTTGACGAGGCTGACCTGGCCCTTGAAGTCGGTCGGGGTCTCGCTGCGGCCGGCCTTGTACTCCGCGTACTTCTCGGTGCGGAAGGACTGGCGGGAGACGTCGAACGCCACGACGATGTGGGTGGGCTGCTCGTCGCGCAGCACGTTGATCAGCATCGAGGTGAAGCCGTAGACCGCGTTGGTCGGCTGACCCGTCGTGGTGGAGAAGTTCTCGACCGGCAGGGCGAAGAACGCCCGGTATGCCAGGGAATGTCCGTCGACGAGGAGCAGGCGCGGCGTCGTAGCTGTCACGGCAGCGACTCTAGTCCGTCGCACCGACAACCCTCGTCGTCGCCTCGCAGACGCGACGAAGCGGCCGGCGATCGCCCGCCGGCCGCTTCGTCGTCGGTGACTCAGGCCACGCCGAGGTACGCCTCCTTGACCGCCGGGTCGTGCAGGAGTTCCTGGCCGGTGCCCTCCTTGACGATCCGGCCGGTCTCCAACACGTACCCCCGGTGGGCCCGCGACAGCGCCTGCTGGGCGTTCTGCTCGACCAGCAGGATCGTCGTGCCCTGCTCGTTGATCCGCGTGATGATCTCGAAGATCTGCTGGATCAGCTTGGGCGCCAGCCCCATCGACGGCTCGTCCAGAAGAAGCAGCTTCGGACGGGTCATCAACGCCCGACCCACCGCCAGCATCTGCTGCTCACCGCCGGAGAGCGTGCCACCGGCCTGCTTGCGGCGCTCGTGCAGCCGCGGGAACAGGTCGAAGACCATCGCCAGGTCCTTGGCGATGTCGGCCCGGTCCTTGCGGGTGTAGGCCCCCATCTCCAGGTTCTCCAGCACGGTCATACCGGGGAAGACGCCGCGTCCCTCCGGCGACTGCCCGATCCCCCGGATCACCCGCAGGTCGGCGCGCAGCCGGCTGACATCGGCGCCGTCGAACTTGATGCTGCCGCCGGAGATGGCGTGCAGCCCGGAGATCGCCTTCATCGTCGTGGTCTTACCGGCGCCGTTCGCACCGATCAGCGCCACGATCTCGCCCTGGTCGACGTGCAGGCTGATGCCGTGCAGCGCCTCGATGCGGCCGTAGAGCAGCTTCAGGTTGTCGATCTCAAGCAGCATCCTCGACACCTCCCAGGTACGCGGCGATCACCTTCGGGTCGTCGCGCACCTCGGCCGGCGATCCCTCGGCGATCTTCTGCCCGAACTCCAGCACCACCAACCGGTCCACCACGCCCATGACCAGTCGCATGTCGTGCTCGATCAGCAGGACGGTGACGCCCGAGTCGCGGATCTTGCGGATCAGCTGGAGCAGCGCCACCTTCTCCGCCGGGTTGAACCCGGCGGCCGGCTCGTCCAGGCAGAGCAGCGTGGGATCGGTCGCCAGTGCCCGGGCGATCTCCAGTCGACGCTGGTCACCGTACGACAGGTTACGGGCCAGGTCGCCGGAGCGACCTTGGATGCCGACGAAGTCCAGCAGTTCGTGGGCCTTGGCCTTGCCCTGCCGCTCCTCCCGCCAGTGCCGCGGCAACCGCAGCAGGGCGCTCGGCACGCTGGTCTTGTGGTTGGCGTCCGCGCCGACCTGCACGTTCTCCAGCGCCGTCATCTCCGGGAAGAGGCGGATGTTCTGGAAGGTACGCGCGATCCCGAGCTTGGTGATCTGGAACCGCTTACGGCCACTGACCTTCTCGCCCCGGAACCGGATCTGGCCGGTCGTCGGGGTGTAGACGCCCGTCATCGCGTTGAAGCAGGTCGTCTTGCCCGCGCCGTTCGGCCCGATCAGCCCGAGGATCTCCCCCTCGTAGAGGGTGAAGTTGACGTCGTTGAGGGCAACCACGCCACCGAACCGCAGCGTGACGTGGTCGACCTCCAGCAGCGGCTTGCGGCCGTCGACCGGGGTGGCCGGCTCGCTGACGGCCTCGTCCGGCGTCGACGAGGTCTCCGCCGGGCTGCCCACCGTCGTCCGCGCGTCGATCGCCATGTCACGCTCGCTGGTGACGTCGCGCTCGCTACCCATCCGTGGCTCACTCAACGACAGCCACCTCCTTCTGCCGGTCCTTGAGCTCGGCGGCACGCCGCCGGTTCGGCCACAGACCCTGCGGGCGGAAGATCATCACGATGATCAGCAGGACCCCGAAGATGAAGTACCGCAACGACGTCGGGCTGACGTCGAAGTCGTTACCGAAGACGGTGGCCGTCTCCGGCAGACCGAAGACGTCACCCACCGACCGCAGCCACTCCGGAATGTAGATGACCAGGAAGCCGCCGAGGATCGCGCCACCGATGCTGCCGGCGCCACCGAGCAGCACCGCCGCCAACACCAGAATCGAATTCTCCAGGGAGAACGTGGACGAGTTGACGAAGTTGGCCTGACCGGCCCACAACGTGCCGGACAGTCCGCCGACAGCCGCGCCGATCGCGAACGCCCACAGCTTGAACCGGAACGTCGGCACACCCATCAGCTCCGCCGCGTCCTCGTCCTCACGGATCGCCACCCAGGCGCGACCCACCCGGCTGTTGGCCAGGTTCCGGATCAGGAAGACCGCACCGATGATGACGGTGAGCAGCAGCCAGTAGTACGGCTTGAACTCGAACTGGAAGATGGCCGTCCCGTCCGGGTACTTGCCCGGCGGGTGCCCCACCTGCGGGATGCCCCGGTCACCGTTCAGGACCCAGTCCTGGTTCTTGGCGACGATCCGGATCATCTCCGCGAAACCGAGGGTCACGATCGCCAGATAGTCACCCCGCAGCCGCAGCGTCGGAGCGCCGAGCAGCACACCGGACAACAGCGCCAGCGCGATCGCGATCGGCACCGTGACCAACCACGGCCACGGGCTCTCGAACCAGTTGTACTCGGTGATGAGCTTGCTCTCCGGCGACGTCAACAACGCCACCGTGTACGCGCCGACGGCGAAGAAGCCGAAGAACCCCAGGTCCAACAGACCCGCGTAGCCCACCACGACGTTGAGACCGAGCGACAGCAGCACGATCCACGCGCAGTAGAACAGCACCGCCGCCATGTCGTTGCGCGTGGTGTACAGCGGGATCCACAGACCCGGGATGTTCAGGTACTCGTAGAACCACTTGTTCGGCAGGATGTAGAGGAAGGCGAGGAAGGCCAGCAACCCGGTGATCCGGGCGGACTTCGGCAGCCCGTCGACCCGCCGACCGATGGCACTCGAAGCGGAGTGCCAGCGCTCTCGCAGAGCGGTCATGCCCGCGCCCTCCCCAACGACTCGCCCAGCAGGCCGGTCGGCCGGAACATCAGCAGGACGATCAGCACCACGAACGCGATGAGATCCCGCCACTGCGAGCCGAAGAGCGCCGACCCGTAGTTCTCGACCAGACCCAGCAGGATGCCGCCGATCGCCGCACCCCGCAGGTTGCCGATACCGCCCAGCACCGCGGCGGAGAACGCCTTGAGCCCGAGCAGGAAGCCGATGTTGTAGCGGGTGTTTCCGCTCTTCATGTCACTGAAGACGGCGGCGACGCCGGCCATCAGACCGCCCAGCACGAAGACCAACGCGATCACTCGGCTCTTGTTGACACCCATCAGCGCGGCCGTGTTGGCGTCCTGCGCCACCGCGCGGATGCCCTTGCCGAACCGGGTCTTGTTAACGAACCAGTCCAGCCCCACCATCATGATGATGGCCACGCTCAGCGTCAGCATCTGCACCGGCGTGACGCTCCAGCCACCGATCTTGAACAGCGTGTCGGCGGGCAGCAGGGCCGGGGCGCCGATCTGACGCCGCTGGGTCAGCGTTCCCATCAGCTCCATCAGCGCGTACGAGGCGCCGATGGCCGTGATCAGGAAGGCCAGCGGCGGCGCGTTACGCCGTCGCAGCGGCCGATATGCGGTAACCTCGATGAGCAGGGCGACACTGCCGGACAGCAGCGCCGCCACAACGATCGCCAGAGCGATCAGCAGCAGCGAGCGACCGACCGACGGAGCGCCGCTGTTGCTGTCGAGCCCGAAGGCCGCCCAGGTCCAGATGGCACCGAACGTGCCGATCATGAAGACCTCGGAGTGCGCGAAGTTGATCAGGCGGAGTACGCCGTAGACGAGGGTGTAGCCGAGGGCGATGAGCGCGTAGATCGCACCCTGCACCAACCCGGTTGTGGTCAGTTCCGGGAAGCCCCGGACGAGTTCTGCAAAGTCCACCGATGCTCCGAAGGGTGTTGCGTTGAGCCGATGCGGCCGGGGTTACGCACCCCGACCGCATCGAAACAACTCTGTTCGTCACGCCCTCAAACCTGTGACCCTGGCGGGATCAGGCCTTCGGGATCTCCACGTCCGGAGCCCACGCGCCGGCCTTCGCCTTGAAGGCCCACACCTTGACCTGGGCCGGGTCCAGCTCGCCGTTCGGCTCCCACTTGTAGGTCACGCCAGAGGCGGAACCGGCCTTGTTGTAGGTGGAGAGGAAGGCCTGGATGTCGGTACGGGTGGTCTTACCGGCCTTGATCGCCTCGAGGTAGATGTTGGCCAGGTCGAACGCCACGTCCGCGTACACGCCCGGGTCGACGTTGTACTTGGCCTTGAAGTCGGTCACGAAGGTGCCCTTGGCGGCGGTCGCCGGACCACACGGGCAGGTCGCGATGGTGCCCTCGACGTCCTTCTGACCGGCCACCGACAGCATGTTGGCGTCGTTGATGCCGTCACCACCGATGAACGTGCCGGTCCAGCCGGCGGCACGCAGCTGCTTGAGGAACGGCGCCGCCTCCTCGGTGTAACCCGCGTAGAACAGCACCGTCGCGCCGCTGGTCTTCACCTTGGAGATCTGCGCGCCGAACTCCTGCGCGTTGTCGACGACCTTGTCGGTGCCGATGACCAGCGAGCCGAGGCCCTTCTTGGCCTCGTCGGCCAGACCCGCGCCGTACGCGGACTGGTCGTCGATGACGAACGCCTTCTCGGCCTTCAGCACCGTCTTGATGTAGCTGGCGATCGCCGGGCCCTGGGAGAAGTCGTTGCCGACGCCCCGGTGGAAGACCTTCCAGCCCTTCTCGGAGAGGCTCGGCCGGGTGGCCGACGGGCTGATGCTGGGAAGGGTCGCGGTGTCGAAGATCGGCAGCGCGACCTCGCTCTCACCGGAGAACGCCGGACCCACCATGCCGACGATCTTCGAGTCGGCGACCGCGCTGGTCGCCAGACCACCGGCGAGGTCGGCCTTGCCCTGCGAGTCGAACGCCTGAACGGTGACCTTGCAGTCCGCGTTCGCCGCGTTGTACTTCTCCACGGCCAGGTCGGCACCCTGCTTCATCGGGGTGACCAGGCCGGCGTCGGCGCCCGAGAGGGCCCCGAAGAAACCGATCTTGAGGTCGCACGCCTTGCTGGCGGAACCACCCGACGTGCCCTCGTCCTTCTTACATGCGCTGGCGCCGCCGGCAACAAGCGCCACGATGGCGACGCTGCCGAGGACGCGCACGAAGTTTTGCCTCAAGGCTGGAACCCTCCTCCGTCCAGAAGCCCGGTGGCGCCTCGTAGAACGCCAAGGCCACACCGGACCGGACCGTTCACCCGGTCTGGGGCGGGACGTTATCCCACAACCACTACTCCCCGTAAGGTGTCGTAGGCGGCGTTGACTCAACCGTTACCAGAAGCGGAAAAGCTCGCGTTTAGATGTCACATCGGCGCCTGTCGACAACTCGTCAAACGGGCCCAGAGGGCGCGAACCACACCCGCGCCGCCACCCCGTCGTCGACGGTGACCACCATCCGACCGTCCGCCGCCGCGACCGCCGCCGACGTGTCCCCACCAGCCGAAACGTGACCTGGCAGGGTCACCTGAGCCCACGACTGGGCATCCCCGGCGGACCGCCACAGCCGATGCCCGTCGCTCGCCACCGTCATCGCCAGCACCACGTCGGCGTCGCCGGCAACCGCCTCGACCCCCGCCACCGCGCCCGCGCCCGTCGCCCCGAAATCCGCGACAGCCCGCCATTCTTCGGCGCCGACCGTCGCCTGAGGCGACCATTTCCAGGCGTGGAATGCGCTCCCCCGCACCCCCAGGGCGTACACCACGGGCCCCACCCGGACGAGACGCTGCACGACCTCGTCCGCACCCGCCGCCGGCAACGCCGTGCGCGTCCACGCCCGGCCGTCGGCCGACGACCAGACGTACGGATCACGGTCGGCCCGACCCGCCGGCCGACCCCCGCCCGCGACCAACCAGCCATCGGGCGTCGCCACCACGTCCGTGGCGATCGTCGTCAAGCCCGCGTCACTGGCCAACCCCGGAGCATCGTCGACCAGCGCGAAGTCGGTCGCGTCCGCGGAACGCCACACCGCCGCCCCGCCCGTGCGGGCCCCCGCGATCAGCCACCCGCCAGCGCCACCCGCGATGCGGCTCGCGCTGACCGCCTCCGGTCCCCCGTACAGCTCGAACTCCGCCGGCACCTCGGACAGACCACCGTCGGCGTCCTGCCGCCACGTCCGCACCCGCGGATTGCCGTGCGCGCCACCCGAGCGCGCCCCGATGACGGCGATCCGACCCTCGGAACAGCCAACCGCGTACAGGATCGCGCGCTCGCCGTAGTAGCTGATCGGCCGCAACGGCAACGACGTCCACACGCGACCGTCCACGCTCCGCCAGGCAGCCGGCCGGGTTCCACCATCGGGCGCACCCACCGCGCCGACGGCGTACCACCGACCCGCGCACGCGGTCACATCACGCGCGATGAGCCGCCCCGGCGCACCCGGGGGCACCGGCAGATCCGCCATCTCCCACCGTGGACGCACCGGTTCGGGAAGCCGCCCGTCGTCGGCGGCCCGGCAGCCCGCGAGCAGCGTGACGACAACCCCGACCACCGCGACCGTACGCCGGACCGACACGCAACTGATGCTACCGATCCGATCACCCGTAGCCGAGGATCGACCAGCGCTCAGACGGACGGTTGCTGCGCCACCTCGCCGCCGGCGGTCTCCGCGAGGATCCGCTCGGCGACCTCCTTCATGGTCATCCGGTGGTCCATCGCCGTGCGCTGGATCCACTTGAACGCCTGCGGCTCGGTCATCCCGTACGTCGTCATCAGCGCGCCCTTGGCACGCTCGACCGTCTTGCGGATCTCCAGGCGGTCGGTCAGGCTCGCGACCTCGGCCTCCAGGGCCGCGACCTCCGAATACCGCGACAACGCGATCTCCACCGCCGGGACCAGGTCACTCTTCTGGAAAGGCTTCACGAGGTACGCCATCGCGCCCGCCGCCCGCGCCCGCTCCACCAGATCCCGCTGGCTGAACGCGGTGAGGATGATCACCGGAGCGATCCGCGCGCCCGCGATGCGCTCGGCGGCGGCCAGCCCGTCCATGATCGGCATCTTGATGTCGAGGATGACGAGGTCGGGCTTCAGCTCCTCGGCGAGGCGTACGGCGGTCTCGCCGTCGCCGGCCTCCCCCACCACCTCGTAGCCCTCTTCGACGAGCATCTCGGCGAGGTCCAGCCGGATCAGCGCCTCGTCCTCGGCGATCAGCACGCGCCTGCGCTCGGCATCCGTCGGCGTCTCAGCCACCAGCCCTACCCCCACCATCGATCACTGCACGGTCACCACCCATGCTCCCGCATGAGAGTAGTCGGGTACAGTGAGCGTCACCCGCCGGGATGGTGGAACGGCATACACGGAAGTCTCAAACACTTCTGCCCGAAAGGGCTTGCGGGTTCGAATCCCGCTCCCGGCACCTTGTCATACACGTGTTCGATGATGCAGGCGTGCATCCACCGCAGATGCGGGCACGCGCCCGCGCCCTCCGCGCTCGCGGACACAACATCCATTCAGTAGCCCGCGCGCTCTCCTTGCCCTACTCCACGGTCTGGCACTGGTGCGTCGATCGACCCAAACCAGCGAAGTTCGGCACCGAACTACGATGCTTTCGCTGCTCGCCGAATGTCGGCAACCCGACCGATCCCGAGACCTACGCCTATCTGCTTGGCCTCTATCTCGGCGACGGCCACATGGTGACCACTGATCGGGTTCCGGTCCTACGCATCTACTGCTCCGACGCCTGGCCCAACCTCATCGACGCCTGCGACGGCGCCATGCGGGCCGTCCTCGCCAACAAGGTCCAGCGCATCCAGAAACAGGGCTGCGTTGCGGTGCAGAGCACCGGCAAGCACTGGCCCTGCCTGCTCCCTCAGCACGGCCCCGGCAAGAAGCACGAGCGACCGATCGTCCTGGTCGACTGGCAACGGGCGATCATCGAAGGCCATCCGGGCCATTTTCTGCGCGGGCTGTTCCACTCCGACGGCTGCCGTTCCGCCAACCGGGTGACCGTGCGCGGCAAGGAGTACGTCTACCCGCGCTACCTGTTCTCGAACAGGTCGTCCGACATCATGTCCCTCTGCCAGTGGGCGCTCGACCTGCTCGACATTTCGTGGCGGATGAACCTCCCATGGTCGCTCTCGGTGGCGCGGCGCGACGCCGTCGCCACCCTCGACCGACACGTCGGCCCGAAGTCCTGACCAGGGTCACGCGCGGGCCATGGCCGGCGCGCCGATGAAGTCCATGATCGCCTTGTTGACCTCGTCGGCGTGGGTCCACGGGATGCCGTGCGGGGCGCCCTTGAGGGTGACGAGTCTGCCGTCGGGCAGCATCGGGGCGAGCCGTTGGCCGGTGACCGCGATGGGCAGCACGGCGTCCTGGTCGCCCTGGACGATGAGGATCGGCACGGTGATCCGGGGCACGTCGGCGCGGAAGTCGGTGGAGATGGTGTCGATGCACTGGTACATCGCACGGGCGGAGGCGAGCCGGCCGATGGCCCAGTGCGCCTTGAACGCTTCCTCGCTGACCTGCTTGCCCTTGGTCTGTTCGTAGTTGAAGAAGCTGGTGCAGAAGGCGGTGAGAAAGGCGAACCGGTCGGCCACGATGGCCTGCTTGAAGCCGTCGAGGACGCTGCCGCCGACGCCGTCGGGGTTGTCCGCGGCCTTGCGCAGGAACGGCGCGAGAGGGGAGAGCAGGATTCCCCGGCTGACCCGGTCGGAGCCGTACCTGCTGAGGTAGCGGGTCACCTCGCCGGTGCCCATGGAGTGGCCCACGAGGATGGTGTCGCGCAGGTCCAGCTCGGTCATGAGGGTGTCGAGGTCGGCCGTCAGGGTGTCGTAGTTGTATCCGGTGTCCGGTTGGCCGGAGGCGCCGAATCCGCGGCGGTCGTAGGTGATGACCCGGTAGCCGGCCTTGAGCAGGGGGTTGGCGACCTTCTCCATGGTCGCGCCGTTGAAGGGGAAGCCGTGGATGAGCACGACGGGTTGGCCGGAGCCGTGGTCCTCGTAGTAGATGTCGACGGCGGTGTTGTTTTCGGTGCCCACGGTGATGAACGGCATGTTCGTCCCCTCGTTCGGCTCGGCGTTGTCGGCCGACGTGGCTTTCCCCGGGCCTTGACGGTCATGCCGAGCGTGGGAGCCTGTGGCGGGACCGATGACAGGGGTGGATCTGATGCGGGTGGTCATCTTCGGTGCGACCGGCATGGTCGGTCAGGGCGTGTTGCGGGAGTGCCTGCTCGCCGAGGACGTGCGGGAGGTGCTCACCATCGGTCGCCGGCCGACCGGTCAGCGGGACCCGAAGCTGCGGGAGTTGACCGTCGCCGACGTCGGTGACCTGGAGTCGGTACGGGCGGAGCTGACCGGCGTCGACGCCTGCTTCTACTGCCTCGGTGTGTCGTCGCTGGGTCTGGACGAGGCGGCGTACACCCGGGTCAGCTACGACTTCCCGATGGCTGCGGCGCGACTGTTGGCCGAGGTGAGCCCGCAGGTCACGTTCGTCTACGTCTCGGGCGTCGGCACCGACTCGACGGGGCAGGGTCGGGTGATGTGGGCGCGGGTGAAGGGCCGCACCGAGAACGCGGTCATGGACCTGCTGCCCAACGGGTACGCGGCGCGGCCGGGGTTCATCCAGCCGACGTACGGGGCGGTGTCGCGGACGCGGGCCTACCGGATCGGGTACGCGGTGACCCGTCCGCTGTTCCCGGTGTTGCGGCGGCTGCTGCCGAACCACGTGACGACCACGGACGGGATCGGCCGGGCGATGCTGCGGGTGGCGCGGGAGGGCGCGCCGACCCGGGTGTTGGGCAACCGCGAGCTGCGCTGATCAGACGATCGCGTCGAGCGCCTGGGCCAGGTCGGCGCGTAGGTCCTCGGGATCTTCCAGGCCGACGGAGAGGCGCAGCAGCGCGCCGGTGGGCTTCGCGTCACCCTCGACGGGGCGGTGGGTGAGCGACGCGGGGTGCTGGATGAGGGTGTCGACGCCGCCGAGGGACACGGCGTGGGTGATGAGCCGGCAGGCGTCGGCGACGGTGGCGGCGGCGGGCGCGCCGCCGCGTACCTCGAAGGCGAGGAGGCTGCCGGGTCCGGACATCTGCCGGCCGACGAGCGCCGCCGGGTCGTACACCGAGGGGTGGTGCACCCGGTGTACGGCGGGGTGGTCGGCGAGCCAGCCGGCGAGTTTCTCGGCGGTGGCCTGTTGGGCACGGACCCGCAGCGGGAGGGTCTGTAGGCCGCGGTGCAGGAGGTAGCCGCCGAGGGGGTGCAGGATCGCGCCGGTGACGGCGCGGACCTGGCGCAGGCGCACCGCCCAGGCCTCGTCGCAGGCGACGACGCCGGCGAGGACGTCGCCGTGTCCGCCGATGCTCTTGGTGGCGCTGTGCAGGACGAGGGCGGCGCCGTGGCGGGCGGGTTGTTGCAGGACGGGGGTGGCGACGGTGTTGTCGACGAGCAGGGGCACGTCGCCGGCGGCGGTGGCCAGGGCGGCGATGTCGACGAGGTCGAGGGTGGGGTTGGCGGGTGTCTCGATGACGACCATCGCGGTGTCGGGGCGGATGGCGGCGGCGACCTGGTCGGGGTGGGCCCAGGTGACGGTGGTGCCGAGCAGACCGGTGGCGAGGACGTGGTCGGTGCCGCCGTAGAGGGGGCGGACGGCGACGATGTGGCGGTGGCCGTCGCGGGTGGCGGCGAGCAGGGTGGCGGTGAGGGCGGCCATGCCGCTGGCGAAGGCGACGGCCTGTTCGGTGCCTTCGAGGGTGGCGAGGGCGGTTTCGAAGCGGGCGGCGGTGGGGTTCCAGAGCCGTTGGTAGACGGCGCTGGCGTCGGCGGGCAGGGTGCCGCCGGTCGCGAGGTGTTCGTAGGCGTTGCCGCCGTCGTCGACCGACGGCAGCGGGTTGGTGGTGGACAGGTCGATCGGTGGTACGTGCACGCCGAGCGTGCGCAGGTCGTCGCGGCCGGCGTGTACGGCTCGGGTGTCCACCGTCGTCATGCGGGTAGGGTCGAACATCTGCCAAGCCGGCGGCAACAGTTTGGTGGATGATTCTGTCGAGAGCCCTGGTTTTGTCCGGTGGTTCGGAGGACGATGCTCGGATGCCCTCTGAGTCGAACGATGTGCGGCCGTATCCGGCCCTGGACGAGGTGGACCGCGCGATCCTCGCCGAGTTGGTGGCGGACGGCCGGTTGCCGAACAACGCGCTCGCCGAGCGGGTGGGGGTGGCGCCGTCGACGTGTCTGACGCGTACGCGGGCGTTGCGCGAGCGCGGGGCGATCCGGGGGTTCCACGCGGAGGTGGATCCGGCGGCGCTGGGCCTGCCGTTGCAGGCGCTGGTGTCGGTGCGGTTGACGGCGCACGAGCGGGCGGCGGTGGACGCGTTCCGGGCGCGGTCGGTGCGGCTGCCCGGGGTGGTGTCGGTGTTCCACGTGGCGGGCGCGGAGGACTACGTGCTGCACGTGCGGGCGGCGTCGGGTGACGCGTTGCGGGACTTCGTGCTGGACCATCTGGCGGTCGATCCGGTGGTGCAGCACACGCAGACCAGCCTGATCTTCGAGCAGGCGCGTGGGGTGGGCTGAGCGGCTGTCGGAATGAACGGGCAGGCCGGGGAGTTGGCACTGCGTGTGATCACCGTACCGTTGTCTGTTCTTGATCTTGCCCCGGTCGCCAAGGGTGCCACCGCCGGCGCGGCGTTGCAGGCCACCACCGAGCTGGCCCGACGCACCGAGGAGCTGGGTTATCACCGCTTCTGGGTGGCCGAGCACCACAACATGCCGGCGATCGCCAGCTCCGCGCCGGCGGTCCTGCTGGCGCACCTGGCGGCGAACACGTCGACCATCCGGCTGGGTTCCGGTGGAGTCATGCTGCCCAATCACGCGCCGCTGGTGGTGGCCGAGCAGTTCGGCACCCTGGAGGCGCTGCACCCGGGCCGGATCGACCTGGGCATCGGCCGGGCCCCGGGCACCGACCAGGTGACCGCGCTGGCGTTGCGGCGCACCATGGAGGGCCTGTCGGCGGAGGGTTTCCCGCGTGAGCTGGCCGACCTGATGAACTACTTCAGCGGGGAGAAGCCGGGGCAGATCGTCGCCACCCCGGGTCGCGGCGAGCAGCCGGCCGTGTGGCTGCTGGGGTCGAGCGGCTTCAGCGCCCAGCTGGCCGGCCTGTTGGGTCTGCCGTTCTCGTTCGCGCACCACTTCAGCGCGGCGAACACGCTGCCGGCGCTGGCGCTGTACCGGCAGAACTTCCGGCCGTCGCAGTGGCTGGACAAGCCGTACGCGATGGTGGCCGTCAACGCGGTCTGCGCCGACACCGACGAGCGGGCCGAGTGGTTGGCCGGGCCGAGCGCGCTGTCGTTCCTGAAGCTGCGCTCCGGTCGGCCGGAGCCGTTGTCGACGCCGGACGAGGCGGCGGCGTACCCGTACACGGAGTTCGAGCGGGAGTTCGTGCTGCAACGGCGCGAGGGTCAGGCGATGGGCTCGCCGGAGACGGTGCGGCGGCAGCTCACCGAGTTGCAGGAGCGCACCGGCGCGGACGAGCTGATGCTCACCACGCTGGTGTACGACGTGGCCGACCGGGTGCGGTCGTACGAGTTGATCGCCGAGAAGGTGGCCGGGGGCCTGCGCCGGGACGCGTGAAACACGATCTTCACGTCAGCGTCACTCCCGCGACCCGGACGGTGCCTAATGTTGGTGCCGGTGGTGGTACGGCATTCCCGGTCGGGACGGGTCGGGGATGCCGCGGTGTGGAGCACCGGGCTGCAGCTGTGCGGATTCCGCGGCTGCGGCCCGGTGCCTGCCACCTTAGGCGAACTCGATCAGTACCGCCAGGGTCAGATCAGCGTAGGTAGATGTTCGGGGTCGGTGGGCTGGCCATCTGGTCGCCGATGAAGAACCCCGGGTGCGGCGGCTGGTTGTAGGCGGTGTTCTGCCACGCGATCGCCACCCGGTACTGCGGGTCGTGCATCAGGGTGTAGATCCGGGTGCTGGTCGGAGTGGGTGTGCTGTAGATGCGCAACGCCCGACTGTCGGTGGACCGCCAGATCACCTCCTCGCGCCAGTCGCCCAGAATGTCGCCGGAGAGCGACGGCGTGGACTTGGTGCCGTTGTTGGACGCGACCCCGCTGCCGTCGAGCAGTCGGGTCTCGCCGCCGGTGCCGTACTTGTCGATCCTCGTGGCGTCCAGCAGTTCCCGGACGGGGTCACCGTCCCACCAGGCGAGGAAGTTCGTCGACGACGGCTTGCGGCCGATGTTCTGCCCTCGGGTGTTGGCGAGGCCGGAGACCGCCGCGGACCAGGACTCCGCGCCGGGGCTGCCGGCCCAGATGTCCGCCGAGACGCCCCGGCCGTTGTCGCCGGAGGCCGGCGTGGACCACAGGATCTGACCGGTACGGGCGTCCGCGAACCACGAGCTGGGCTTGCTGCCGTCCTCGTCGACCTTGAACACCTCCAGGCCGGCGCGGCCCGGGTCGAGGTCCCCGACGTGCATCGCGTCGCCGTGCCCGTTGCCCGTCGAGTAGAGCAGCCGCCCGTTGTCGTCGATGGTGGCGGCGCCGTAGACGATCTCCTGGCGGCCGTCGCCGTCGACGTCGGCCACGGAGAGCTGGTGGTTGCCCTGGCCGGCCGCCGCGCCGTTGCCGGAGGAGTTCGAGTCGAACGTCCAGCGCTTGGTCAGCGAGCCGTTGCGGAAGTCCCAGGCCGCGATCACCGCCCGGGTGTAGTAGCCCCGCGCCATGATCAGTGACGGGCGCTGGCCGTCCAGGTACGCGGTGCCGGCGAGGAACCGGTCCACCCGGTTGCCGTACGAGTCGCCCCAGGACGACACGGTGCCGCGCGGCGGGTCGTAGTTGACGGTGGATGCGATCGCGCCGGTCTGGCCGTTGAACATGGTCAGGTACTCGGGGCCGGACAGCACGTAACCGCTGGAGTTGCGGTAGTCCGCCGACGACGAGCCGATGAGCTGGCCGGTGCCGGAGCGGGTGCCGTCGGCGGTCTTCATGGCCACCTCGGCGCGACCGTCGCCGTCGTAGTCATACACCTGGAACTGGGTGTAGTGCGCGCCGGCCCGGATGTTGCGGCCGAGGTCGATGCGCCACAGCCGGGTGCCGGTCAGGGTGTACGCGTCGACGTAGACGTTGCCGGTGTAGCCGGACTGGGAGTTGTCCTTGGCGTTCGACGGGTCCCACTTGAGGACGATCTCGTAGCTGCCGTCGCCGTTGAGGTCGCCGACGGAGGCGTCGTTGGCGCTGTAGGTGTAGCTCTCCCCGCTGGGGGTAGTGCCGCCCGGCGGCACCTGGAGGGGCACGTCCAGGTAGCCGTTGGCGAACTGCAGGGCCGGCGCGGACGCCGCCTGCTCGGCGCCGCCCACCACGGCCCGCACGGTGTACGTCGAGCCGGCCGCCGCGCCGCTGTCGAGGTAGTTGGTGGCGCCGGTGATGGGGTTGGCGTTGACCCTGGTCGAGCCGCGGTAGAGGTTGAACGACACGCCTGAGGTCTCGGTGCCGAGCAGACGCCAGGAGACCAGGTTGCCGTTGCCGGAGCGGACGCTGACGAGCCCTCGGTCCAGGTTCTCCAGCTGTTTCGCCCCGGCCGGGGGGTTGGTGGGTGGCGGCGTGGTCGGTGGCGGCGTCGTGGGCGGTGGGGTGGTCGGGGCCGGGGTGGTCGGCTCGCCCGTGGGAGGCGCTCCGGTGCAGGTGACGCCGTTGAGCGTGAAGCTGGCCGGTGCCGGGTTGCTGCTCGTCCAGGAGGCGTTGAACCCGAACGAGGCGGTGCCGTTGGTGGCGAGCGCGCCGTTGTAGTCGACGTTGCGCGCGCTGACCTGCGCGCCGGACTGGCTGACCGTGGCGTTCCACGCCTGGGAGACCTGCTGGCCGGCGGCGTAGGACCAGGCGAGGGTCCAGCCGTTGATCTCCTCGCCGAGGTTGGTGATGGTGACGTTGGCGCCGAAGCCGCCCTGCCACTGGTTGGTGACCTGGTAGTCGACGCGACAGCCGACGGCGGCGGCCGAGGCGACGACCGTGCCGAGGGTGCCGGCCACGACGACTGCCGCCGTCGAGGCGGCGAGCAGGGTCAGCCGTTGTCTTGACGGGTGCATGAACTGCCTCCGGGGGATCCGGTGGTGACCGCTGTCGGCCCACCTGCCCTGCCCGGGAAGCACGGTGGACGGTCCGCCGCGGCGGCGACGAACGGCGATCTGGTCGGGGTGTTGACGCCCTGGAACTCGGATCCGGCTCAGCCGCATCGTAGGGCAAGCGCTTTCCGATCCGCAATATCGACGACCGTCACCCCGTACGGCTCTTGACCCTTCCCCACACCGCCTGATCGACTCGACCGGATGAGCGCCCCGCACATGGATCCGGACGAGTTCCGCCGCGCCGGCCACGCCGTTGTCGACTGGATCGCCGACTACTGGACGACGCTGCACCAGCGACCGGTCACCTCCGCCGACCCGCCGGGCACGGTGGCCGGGGCCCTACCGGGCTCGCCGCCCACCACGGGCGGCGAACCGGTCGAAGCGCTCCTCGCCGACCTGGACACCATCGTCCTGCCCGGGCTGACGCACTGGCAGCACCCCGGCTTCTTCGGCTACTTCCCGGCGAACACCTCCGGCCCGAGCCTGCTCGGTGACCTGGTCAGCTCCGGGCTCGGGGTGCAGGGCATGATGTGGGCGACGAGCCCGGCCTGCACCGAACTCGAGACGGTCATGATGGACTGGCTGGCCGAGTTGCTCGACCTGCCGCCGCGCTTCTCCTCGACCGGGCCCGGTGGCGGCGTCATCCAGGACTCGGCGTCCTCGGCGACCCTGGTGGCCACCCTCGCCGCGCTGCACCGCGCCAGCGGGGGTCGTTGGCGCGCGACCGGCATCGACCGGCGCTACCGCGCGTACACGTCGGCGCACGGGCACTCCTCGATCGAGAAGGCCGCGCGGATCGCCGGACTGGGCGCGGACGGCATCCGGTCGATCGACGTGGACCCGGACACCCAGGCGCTGCGCCCGGACGCGCTGCGCGCGGCGATCGAGGCGGATCTGGCCGTCGGGGACGTACCCGCCATCGTGGTCGCGACCATCGGCACGACCTCCACGACGGCCATCGACCCGGTGGCGGAGATCGGGGCGATCTGCGCCGAGTACGGCATCTGGCTGCACGTCGACGCGGCGTACGCTGGTTCCGCCGCCGTCTGCCCCGAACTGCGCTGGTCGCACAACGGCCTGGAGTACGCCGACTCCTACTGCTTCGACCCGCACAAGTGGCTGCTCACCGGCTTCGACTGCGACGCGTTCTGGGTGGCCGACCGCCGGGAGCTGATCGAGGCGCTGACCGTGCTCCCCGAGTTCCTGCGCAACGCGGCCTCCGATTCGGGTGCGGTGCTCGACTACCGGGACTGGCAGGTGCCGCTGGGTCGGCGGTTCCGCGCCCTGAAGCTGTGGTTCGTGCTGCGCTGGTACGGCGTCGAGGGGCTGCGGGCGCACATCCGCTCCGGCGTCGCCCTGGCCGCCCGGTTCGCCGATCACCTCCGCGCCGACGACCGGTTCGAGCTGGCCGCGGCGCACCCGTTCTCGCTGGTCTGCTTCCGGCTGCGGGCCGACGACGACACGAACGCCGAGCTGCTGGCCCGGGTGAACGCCACCGGACGGGCACACCTGACCCACACCCGGGTGGCCGGCCGGTACACGCTGCGGCTGGCCGTCGGCTCACCGCAGACCACCGAAGCGCACATCGACGAGACGTGGACGCTGCTCGCCGAGGCGGCGGACAAGCTGTTGACGCGCTGACGGCCCGGGCGCTACCGCCCGCCGGGTCGCCGATGTGGCGGCATCGCGACGCGGAGACCCCGCCAGATCGCCGACGTCGCGGCGTCGCCGCCTGCAGACACCGCCACATCACCGATCCGCAGTCGACCTCCCGCCGCGACGGCGGCAGAGGAGCCGCGTCCCGGCTGCCCGCCGGCAGGGCTGATGGCCGGCGGCAGCGCCGCCTGCGGGGCGAGGACCCAAATGAGCGTGATGCCGGTGAGTCATCTTGATGACTCACCGGCATCACGGTCACAGGGGGGTAGGCACTCCGCCGCGAACACCGACGGGAGAGCACCAAGTCGACCGACGTCACCGGAAGCCGCCGCGCGGGTCAGCGCCCTCCCGGGGTGCCCGCCACGCTGAGATCGGCCGGTGCGCTGCCGTCGGCAGCGCCGGTGATGACAGAGACCGACTCAGGAAGCACCGGCAAGACAGCGCCGGCTGCCGTGGCCGTCACGGTGGCGGTGGCAGCGGTGGCGCGGGCTCGACGGGTGCGGCGCAGGGCGCGTACGGCGAAGACCAGCGCGGTCAGCCAACCGGCGGCCAGCAGGACGTAGAGGGTGGGGCGGAGCGGTCCGCCCAGCTCGGCCGACCGGATCAGGGTGCGGGCGTTGGTCAGCACGATGACGCCACCGACCGCCGCGCCCAGCAGCTGGGCGGGCACGATACGCACCAGCCACGCGGCCAGCGGAGCGGCGATGAGCCCGCCGATCAGCAGGGCGACGACGGTGGGGAGGAGGAAACCCTCCGTTCCCAGCCCGATCAGGAAGCCGACGCTGGCGGCGCCGGCCACCACGAACTCGGCGGTGTCGACCGAGCCGATCACCTTGCGGGGCTCCAGGCGACCGGAGACCAGGAGCGCCGGGGTGGCGACCGGGCCCCACCCGCCGCCACCGGTCGCGTCGACGAAGCCGGCGACCAGGCCCAGGGGGCCGAGGAAGCGTCCGCGCAGCCGTCCGCCGACCCGACCGGTACGCAGTGGTCGGGCGAAGCGCACCAGCAGGTACGCGCCCAGGGTGAAGAGGATGGCGGCCATCCACGGCGCGGCTGACTCGGTGGAGATCGAGCTGAGCAGCGTGGCCCCGGCGAACGCGCCGATCGCGCCGGGCAGGGCGATGCGGGTGACCACCCGCCAGTCGACGTTGCCGAACCGCCAGTGTGCGACCCCGGCCGCGAGCGTGGTGCCGATCTCGGCCAGGTGCACCGACGCCGAGGCGGCGGCGGGCGCGACCCCGACGACCAGCAGCAGGGTGGACGAGGTCAACCCGTACGCCATGCCGAGCGAACCATCGATCAACTGCGCGACGAGCCCGACCAGAGCGAGGACCAGTAGCTTGCGCACGAGCGCCCCCTGACTTTTCGGTATCTCCTATCGACTTGGTCGACAATGCGGCACGGCGGAGCCGGGGTCAAGTGTCTGATCGGTGGATGGGACGGCCGCAGGTCGGCGTCGACGCGTCAGCCCCGGGGAGGCGTCAGATCCAGGCGCGCGGGTCGGCGGCCAGCTCGGTGACCCGCGCGGGCAACGCCCCCGCGGCCACGTCGGCGACGCTGACCAGTTCCAGGATCTCGCGCTCGCTGGCGCGCAGCGCGATCCAGACCTCCTGGAGGGCGCGGGCCGGACCGTGGTAGCCGAGCTGTTCGGGGCGCTGCCCCCGCACGTGTGCGAGCGGCCCGTCGATCACCCGGATCACCTCGGCGAGAGAGATCTCCTCGGCCGGGCGGGCCAGCCAGTAGCCACCCTCCGGACCGCGCTGGGCGTGCACGATGCCACCCCGGCGCAGCTGCAACAGGATGCTCTCCAGGAACTTCGGCGGGATCTCCTGCGCACGGGCGATCTGGTCGGCGGTGACCGGCCGGCCCCGCCCGGGGCCGCTGGCCGTCGCGGCCAGCTCGGCGGCCGCACGGAGGGCGTAGTCGACCCGGGCGGAGAGACGCATGCCGGCAAGGTTAGCCCGCAGGTCATCCGCCGGTACCGGCGACCCTCAACCGATCGGCCACGCATCGACGGACAACCAATTATGCCGCGCACCGTGATCCATTAACCGGTGGGGCCCGAAAGGCCGATTCCGAACGTCCCTATGCTGGGCGGGCAGTACGCCTGTCCGGCCGGTTGGTGGAGTTCGGGCCGGACGTTGATTAACCCCGGGGGGAAGGCAACACGATGACCGATGTCGCCACACGCACCTGGGATGGCATGACCATCCCGATCGCCGGCACCTACCGCCTCGATCAGGCGCACAAGCGGATCGGTTTCCTGTCCCGTCACATGATGGTGAGCCCCGTGCGCGGCGAGTTCGCCGAGGCGACCGCGGAGATCACGGTCGGGGAGGATCCGCTGCGCTCCGGGGTGACCGCCACGATCGCGTCGGCGAGCATCTCCACCGGGAGCGCCGACCGGGACACCCACCTGAAAAGCGCCGACTTCCTCGATGTGGAGCGTTATCCCACTCTCGAATATCGAAGCACGGGCATCACGTGGCAGAGCAACGACGACCCGATTTTCTACTGGGCGCGTCTGCGCAACCACAAACTCGGCGGACGAGGCAGAAGTCACAATCCTCCGCCGCAGTCCGAGCCCAATCGTTTTGTGCTCGCCGGTGAGTTGACGGTGAAGGGAATCACCCGCGCGGTGAACCTACAGGTGAATTTCGGCGGCGCGCGGCAGGATCCGTACGGGCAGAACATCTTCGGATTCAGCGCGACCGCCGAGATCAACCGTGAGGACTACGGCCTGCTCTGGAACGTCGCCTTGGAGAGCGGTGGCGTCCTCGTCGGCAAGACCGTGCAGATCGAGATCGCCGGTGAGGCCATCCACCAGGCGTGACCGGTCGGGTCAGGCGCCGACGCGGCGCAGCAGACCCTCCTGGACGGCGCTGGCGATCTGCCGGCCGTCCGTGGTGAACATCCGACCGGTCGCCAGCCCTCGCGCGCCGGACGCCGACGGGCTCCAGCAGTCGTAGAGGAACCACTCGTCGGCGCGGAACGGCCGGTGGAACCACAGCGCGTGGTCCAGGCTCGCGCCGACCACGCCGCCCGGCCCCCACACCTCGCCGTGCACGGAGAGCACCGAGTCCAGCAGGGTCAGGTCGGAGGCGTACGTGAGCGCGCACGCGTGCAGCAGCGGGTCGTCGGGCAACTTGCCGTCGATGCGCATCCAGACCCGCTGGTGCGGGTCGGCCGGACGGTTGCCGGGGCGGACCCAGCCGGGCTCCCCCACGTAGCGCACGTCGATCGGGCGGGGGATCTGCCCCCAGATGCCCAGGCGCTCGGGGTAGCGGGAGAGCCGGTCGGACATCGTCGGCACGTCCTGCGGCGGCGGCACGTCCAGCGGGGCGGGGGCCTGGTGGTCCAACCCCTCCTCGGCCCGCTGGAACGACGCCGACATGAAGAAGATCGGCTTGTCGTGTTGGAGCGCGACCGCACGACGCACCGAGAACGACCGGCCGTCGCGGATGTTCTCCACCTGGTACTCGATCGGCTCGGCCGGATCGCCGGGGCGGACGAAGTAGCCGTGCAGCGAATGCACGAAGCGCTCCGGGTCCACCGTGCGGCCGGCGGCGACCAGGGCCTGACCGGCAACCTGGCCGCCGTACACCCGCTGTGGACCGACCGGAGGGCTCATCCCCCGGAAGGTCATCTCACCGGTCGGGTCGAGGTCCAGCACCTCCAGCAGCTGGTCGACCGCCGCCTGGCCGACCGCGACCCGACCGTCGCTCACTGCAGCGCCCGCGCCGACGCCGCGTCGACCAGCGAGCCGAGCTGGTGCACGCGCAGCGTGTTGGTCGAGCCGGGGGTGCCGGGCGGGCTGCCCGCCACGATCACCACGTAGTCACCGGGGTTGGCCCGGTCGAGGCCGAGCAGCGCCTGGTCGACCTGGCGGAACATGTCGTCGGTGTGCTGCACGAACGGCATCAGGAAGGTCTCCACGCCCCAGGTGAGGGCGAGCTGGTCGCGCACCTCGGGGACCGGCGTGAAGGCCAGCAGCGGCAGGTCGCAGTGCAGGCGGGACAGCCGTCGCACGGTGTCGCCGGTCTGCGAGAACGCGACGAGCGCCTTGGCGTTGATGGCCCGGGCGATCGACGAGGCGGCCACGGTGAGCGCGCCGCCGTGCGTACGCGGGTCGTGCTGCAGACGCGGCACCCCGATCGAACCGGCTTCGGTGGTCGTCACGATCTTGGCCATGGTGCTGACGGTGAGCACCGGATACTTGCCCACGCTGGTCTCGCCGGAGAGCATGACCGCGTCCGCGCCGTCGAGCACCGCGTTGGCCACGTCCGAGGCCTCCGCCCGGGTGGGGCGGGAGTTCTCGATCATGGAGTCGAGCATCTGGGTGGCCACGATGACCGGCTTGGCGTTCTCCCGGCACAGCTGCACGGCGCGCTTCTGCACCAGCGGGACCTCGTCCAGCGGCATCTCGACACCGAGGTCGCCACGGGCGACCATCACGCCGTCGAAGGCCAGCACGATGGCCTCGAGGTGCTCCACGGCCTCCGGCTTCTCGACCTTGGCGAGCACCGGGCGGAAGACGCCCTCCTCGGCCATGATGTTGTGCACGAGCTTGATGTCCTCGGCCGAGCGCACGAAGGAGAGCGCCACCAGGTCGACACCGAGACCCAGGGAGAAGCGCAGGTCCTCGGCGTCCTTGTCCGACATGGCGGGCACGCTGACCGCCACGTTCGGCAGCGAGACGCCCTTGTTGTTGGAGACCGGGCCGCCCTCGGTGACGAGGCAGCGGATGTCGTTGCCGGTGACGTCGGTGACCTCGACGGCGACCCGACCGTCGTCGATCAGCAGCCGGTCGCCGGGCTTCACCTCGTGCGGCAGCCTGGTGTAGGTGCAGGAGACCCGCTCCTTGGTGCCGAGGATGTCGTCGCCGGTGATCACGACCGAGTCACCGGTGCGCCACTCGTGCGGGCCGTCGGCGAACTTGCCGAGCCGGATCTTGGGGCCTTGCAGGTCGGCGAGGACGGCGACGGGCTTGCCCGCTGCCTCCGACGCCTCCCGGACCAGGCGGTAGACCGCCTCGTGGTCGGCGTGGCTGCCGTGGCTGAAGTTGAGCCTCGCCACGTTCATGCCGGCCTCGACGAGACCCCGGATGCGCTCCGGGGACGAGGTGGCGGGTCCAAGAGTGCAGACGATCTTCGCGCGGCGTGTCACGCCCATCAGGCTAGTCTCTCCTTCAGGTCGGACTCGGGGCCGACCCCTTGCAGGCAGCGGAACAGGTGTCCAACGACGCGTGGCACGCGTCGGGCCGGCGGGCGCAAGCGCACCGGAACGTTGTGGCGACGGGCAACGGCGACCGCGCGCCGGGAATCGTACGCCTCCGCGCGGAGCCGGTGTCGGGCCGCTCCCGGCGACGGCCCTCTCCGACGCCCCCGGGACGGGCCGAGCGGGCACGGCGGTGAGCAGGTCACGCGGGTCGTGCGCCGCCTGGACGGCCGGGGACGGCCGGTCCACGCCGCACGCGCGACGGTAACACCGGCGCCGGCCCCGACGCCGTCACCGGCCTGACACCCGTCGCTGGCCGGACGGTCAGTTACCGGCCTTGACCAGCGGGAACTCCAGCGAGCCGGCCGGGCAGAGGAAGGTCAACACGTCCACCCGGTAGAGGCCGGCCTGCACCGCCGGGTCGGCCTCCAACACGCTGCGCACGTCCTCGACGCTGCCGGTGCGGGCCAGCCCGAAGCCGATCGGCGGCTCCGGCGTACGGGCCGGGCCGTCCACCGAGCCGGAGACCAGGATGATCCCGCTGCGCTGCAACGCCCGCATGTGCTCGGCGTGCTCGGCCTGCAACCGCTGCACGGTCTCCGGGGGCAGGGCCCGTCCGGCCGCGCCGGGATAGATCACGATGCACTCGTACGTGTCGAGCGCGAAGTCGACCTGCGGCACCTGCGGCATGGCCCTCCCTCCGCCGTCGCGCCGGCCCGGTCCGACGCCGACCGCCCGAGCCGGCGTCACCGGCACGCGCCCAGCCTCGCACGCCGCAAGGGGCGGTACCCGTCGCTCCGCGCAACTCCCCCAGGTCGGTCCCCGGGACGGACGGCATCCGGACACGGGCACGTGGGCGCGCCCGGTGTGATCACCGGCTACGGTGGACGGTCCAGGTGTCGGTGGCGGGAGGTCGGGATGAGTGACGACGGGCCGACGCCGAGCCCCCTGTCGTACGCCGAGGTGACCGACGAGGCGTACGCCACGCGGGCCGCGGCGGACTTCCGGGCCCAGGAGTTCGAGTTCGCGGTGGTGCTCAGCGGGCGGTGCCCCCGCTGCGGCCACGCGAGCGCCACCACGCTCGTCGACGAGGTTTACCGCAAGGACGCCGCGACGCCCGACCCGGGCTACCGGACGCTGCTGTGCGAGTGCGAGGTCGAGCACCCGGGGTGCCCCGCCGGGCTGCGGGGCTGCGGGGCGTACTGGACGCTGTGGCTGGAGGTCGAGGCATGATCCGTCTCCGTCCCGGCCCGCCCGCGACCGTGGCCGACCTGCGCGGCGCGCAGCAGCTCGCCGGACTGCTTCGCGGTGAGCTGGAACGGGTACGCGCGGCGGCGCTGGCCTGGCGCAACGGCCTGGGTGGCCTGCTGGTGGCGCTGGTCGGGTTCAGCCTGATCCGGGGCCGCTCCGACGTGACCACCCTCGCCGCGGGTTGGGGCGCGCTGGTCGGGTTGCTGCTGCTCGCCGCGCTGGCCGCGGGCGTGGCCGGAGCGCTCGCGCTGCTCCGCGCGGCACACGGGCCGCTGACGGTGACCCCGGTGGCGGCGCTTCCGCCGGCCCCGCTCGGTGACCACCGGGAGGCGATGGCGGCGGTCCGGTCCCTGCGCGTCGGGGTGGGGCTGGTGCTGCTGTGCACCACGCTGCTGGTCGCCGCCGTCGGCGTGACCTGGTACGCCCCCGGCCGCTGATCCTCCTACGCTGAGCGGCGCTCAGGGGCCCAGGTGCGCGTAGCCGGCCCAGGTGTCCGGGTGGTCGGGTAGGGCCGCGCGCAGGCGGCGGACCGCCGCGTGCAGGGCCACGGCCGCGCGGTCCGGAGCGATCCCCGCGCTGACCGCCAACCCGTCGTACAGGTCGGCGCATAGCCGCACCGTCAGCGCGTCCGAGATGGACCACAACGCGCCGATGACGTGCCGGAATCCGGCCAGTTGGAAGGCCGTGCCGAGGGTGAGCGCCTCGTCCGGCAGGGCCGCCCCGCCGCGTACCGTCTCGCACGCGGAGAGGACGGCCAGCGCGGCCGGCCGCCCCGCCGGCCGCCACAGGTCGCGGACGCTGAGCGCGCCGCCCGCCAGTTCGAGGCGTCCCCGGGTCGGGAAGCGCAGGTCCTGCGTACCGTGGCAGGACAGGTGCGCGACGGGCTGCTCGGGCAGGGCGTCGAGCACCGTCGCCGGGCTGGCCACCGGGCCGATGAGCGAACGCACCCGGCTGAGGTGCCGTCGGACGACCTCCTCCTCGCGCGTCACGCCGGGCAGGTCGGCCAGGCCGGGCGTCTGTGGCATGCCGACGAAGAGCGCCGCGTCGACCGGTCCGGGAGGTGTCGGTCCGCCCCGGCGGGCGTGCGTCAGCGCCCGGAGCGAGGCCGTGTAGGACGGCACCACCCGGTCGAGCAGCCCGTCGCCGCCGTCGGACGGGCCGGCCGCGTGCAGTGGCAGGAGGGTGAGCACGCCCGTGGGGCACCACCACAGCCGGGGCCAGCCGCCGTCCGTCGGCTCGGCGTCGGCGGCCGGCGGGGTGGGCAGGGCCACCTCGAGGACGGGTACGGCGATGACGCGCCACAGCCAGTCCAGGGTCTGGGCGACCTCGGCACGGGCCGCCGCGTGTCGACGTCGTACCTGCGGCGGGGGGACGTCCGCCGCCGAGGGCCCGGTGAGCACCGCGATCGCGCCCAGGAAGCCCGCCGTACGGACGATCAGCTCGGCCAGGGTCAGCTCGGGCAGCGGCACGACGGTGACCCGGCCGTCGGCGACGACCAGCGCGTCGCACCGCCGGTCGGCGACGTTCACCAGCACCACCGGTCCGTTCACGGCGGCCCGGGCCAGCTCGTCGAAGGGCGGCGGGCGGAGGAAGTCGGCGAAGCCGGGCCGGTCGCGGATCTCGGCCAGCAGGTGGCGGCGGCGGGTGGCGAGGTCGTACCGCTGCTCCGGCGTCGCTCCGGTGGCGGCGACCGACCCGTCGCGGCCCCACGCGTCCGGCGACACCACCTGAGCCGGCGGCCGCGACCCGAAGCCGTCGAGGGCGGCTTGGAGGTCGGCGAGGCGGTCGGCGAGGCGGGGCGCCCGGGCGCGGAGCGCGGCCAGGTCCGCGCCCGCGTCGTGGGCGCGGGTGAGCAGGACTCCCCGGCCGTATTCGAGCAGCTCGACCGCGCGCTCCGGGCGGTCCAGGGCGATGGCGACCGCCGCGGCGTCGCTGGCCAGTCCGGGGAAGCGTGCGAGCAGGCGGGTCTGGTCTTCGGGGTCCATCCCGTGCCAGGCCACCAGGTCGATCAGCTCGATGGCGGTGGTGTACCCGTCGAGCGCGGCCGGCAGGTCGCCCGCCTGGGCGGCGTGTGCCGCGTACCGGCTGGCGGCGGTCGCCCGCAGCAGCGACGGCGCGGACTCGACGCGGGCGGCGGCGCGCAGCGCGGCGGTCGCCTCGGCCAGCGCGCCGGAGTCACCCGCGCCGGTCTCGGCGACCCGCTCCAGGGCGGTGGCCAGGTTGCTCAGGCACATCGTGCGGGCGGGATGCTCGGGGCTCAGCTCGTCGACTGCCTTCCGGTAGGCGGCCAGCATTGCGCTGGCGTCGGCGTCGGCGTGGCCGGCCTGGTGGCGCAGCAGGAGAGCGTTGCCGAGGTTCGTGAGGATCCGGTGCCGGTCCGCGTCGGCCGACGGCCGCCGGCTCAGCCGATCGAGCAGCCGGACCGCCTCGTCCAGCGCCGGCAGGTCGCCATTGAGGCGGTGCCGCAGCAGGTGGGCCAGTGCGTGGGTGCCGACCGTCTGGGCGTACTCGGTGGGGTCGGCCTCCTGTTCGGCCAGCTCGGCGGCCTCGCGCAGGGCGGCCACGGCGGTGTCGGAGTCCCGGGCGATGCCGGCCGCGACCTCGTCCGGGGGCCCGCCGCTCGCGGGCAGCGCGCCGTCGAGGAAGAGTTCGACCCGGCGGTTCAGGGCGGAGCCGTAGTTGGTCAGCGCCGCCAGGCGGTCCGGATGCCCGGTCGGCGTCGATTCGACCACCTGCGCAAGCACCTGGATCGCCTCGGTCAGGGTCGCCAGGTCCTGCGTCGAGGCGAAGAGCGCCTGCAGCACGAGGCCCAGGTTCGAGCGGTACCGGGGCAGCGACGCGCTGTCCGACGCGGCGGCGGCCACGGCCGATCGCAGCGCGACCGCGGCCGGCTCCAGCAGCGTTGGCTCGCCGGCCAGGTCGGAGAGTTCGCGCAGCGTGTTGCCGAGGTTGTTGAGGACGTGCGGGCGCAGCGGGTCGGTGCGGGGCAGCAGCCGTTCCGCCTCGGTCAGCGCGTCGCGGCCGGCGCGCAGCGCGCTCACCCCGCCGAGGTCAGCGTGCCCCAGGGCGAGCGCGTGGCCGAGATCGGCGAGCCGACGCGCCCGCTGGACGGGGTCCCGGGCTGCGGCCGCGCTGGCGCGCAGCACCCGTACCGCCTCGGTGATGTCGTCGGCGCGTCGCCGCCGCTCGTACCGGGTCACCAGCAGACCGCCCGCGACGTGCCGCAGGTCGTCGCCGTCCGTCCCGTCGGGAGACGACCCGGTCGCGGTGGCGGCCCGGTACGCGTCGATCGCCGCGTCGAGGTCCGCCGGGTCGGAGGTGCTGTGGTGCCGCTCGGCGAGCAGGGTGGCGAGCCCGAACTGGGCGGTGCCGGCGAGATCCGGGGCGAGGCCGCCGAACCCGGTCAACGCCGACCGGTACGCCTCGATGGCGGTGTCCCGGTCGGCGGGCGTCCGGTCGCGCGTGAACCGCTCGGCGAGCGCGGCGCCGTGCAGCGCGGCGGCCCGGGGATCGGCGCTGTCCCGGGCGGCGGCGAAGGAGTCGACGGCCTCGTCGAGGTCACCCGGCCGCCGGTGCAGCCGCCACCGGTCGCGCAGCCGTTGACCGAGGTTCATCCGCGCCATCGTGCGCACCGGCGTGCCCGGCGCGGCGACCCGGACCGCGTCCCGCAGCGCGGTGATCGCCTCGTCCAGCGCGACCGGGTCGCGGTCGACCTCGTACGTGTCGCCCAGCACGTTGCCGAGGTTGAACAGCCGTACGGCACGTTCCGGGTCGCCGACGCCGGTCGCCTCCAGGCTCTCCCGGTGCGCCTCGACGGCCCCCGCCAGGGCCCGCCGCCGGCCGAGATGCTGGAACTGGTCGCGGTGGACCTTGCCGAGGGCGGACAGGTAGTGCAGGCGCTCGGGCGCTCCGGCCGGCGTACCGGCCAGCGCCTGCCGCAGCAGCGCCTCGGCCTGGTCGGCGGCCCGGTAGTCGCGGCTGGTCTCGGCGGCGGCCATCAGGAGGACGGCCTCGACGTACCGGGCACTCGCCGTTCCGTCGCGGGCGGTGGTGTCCGCTCGGGCGGGCCGGGGGCGCGGCGGCCGGCCCGCCTCTGCGGGAGCGTGCCGGGAGCGCAGCAGCTCCAGTAACGGCGGCGGCACCCGTTCCGGCGCGAAGCGCAGCAGAAACTCGGTGAGCCGCAACGCCTGGTCGAGGTCGTCGGCGTCCTCACCCGACGGCAGTAGCTGGTAGCGGTACCAGTGCAGGCCGGCCAGGAGCGACATCCCCTCGACGACCCGCTCGGGCAGCGGCCCGTCGGTGGGCGTGGCGGTCACCAGGTCGGCGACGGCCTCCGCGTCGCGGATCGCGCCGGAGTCGAGGACCGCCCGCCGGTCGCCGGTGGCCCCGAAACGTTCCAGCCGCTCCCGTAGCCGCCCGATCGGGTCGGGTCTGAACCGTCGCCACATCGCGCCTCCCCCGCGCCGGCCGCGCCGACTCGGATCAGGCGTAGCAGACCGGACACGGAGCGCGCTAGCCGTCACCGTGTCCCGGCACACAATCGGGCGGGCCGCGGCATGGCGGGCGGATCCCGGGGGACGATCACTGGGGTCCTGTCCCCGCCACGGCGAAAGACGATGAAGGATGTGCGTATGGCGACCGACATCAGTAAGCAGCCCGCGAAGGCGTCCGGCACGTACCGGATCGGGGGCGACACCACGGTCAACCGCCTCGGCTACGGGGCGATGCAGATCACCGGCCCGGGCGTGTGGGGCGATCCGAAGGACCCGGCCGAGGCGGTACGGGTGCTGCGTCGGGCGATCGAGCTGGGCGTGACGTTCATCGACACCGCCGACTCGTACGGGCCGTTCGTGTCCGAGATGCTGATCCGCGAGGCGCTGCACCCGTACGCCGACGACCTGGTCATCGCGACCAAGGCCGGCCTGACCCGGTCCGGGCCGGGCGACTGGCGTGCGGTGGGCCGCCCGGAGTACCTGCGTCAGCAGTGCGAGCTGAGCCTGCGGCACCTGGGTCTGGACAGCATCCCGCTGTACCAGCTGCACCGGATCGACCCGCTGGTCCCGCTCGCCGACCAGCTCGGCGAGCTGGCGCTGCTGAAGCAGGAGGGCAAGATCCAGCACATCGGGCTGTCCGAGGTCAGCGTGGAGCAGATCGAGCAGTCGCGGGCGATCACCGAGATCGTCTCCGTGCAGAACCTGTACAACCTCGGCAACCGCAGCGCCGAGGACGTGCTGGACTACTGCGAGCGCAACGACCTGGCGTTCATCCCGTGGTTCCCGATCGCCACCGGGGAGCTGGCCCGGCCGGGCGGCCCGCTGGACGCGATCTCCAACGCGCACGGCGCGACGCCCGCGCAGCTCGCGTTGGCCTGGTTGCTGCGTCGGTCGCCGGTGATGCTGCCGATCCCGGGCACCTCGTCGGTGGCGCACCTCGAGGAGAACGTGGGCGCCGCCGACGTACGGCTCACCGACGACGAGTTCGAGGCGCTGGCCAAGGCGAGCTGACCGCGCCGGCCCGGACGCCGCCGGTTTACTCGGTGGCGTCCGGGCCGATCTCGCGGGCGGCGCGCAGCGCCTCGGTGGCCTGGGCCAGCAGACGGGCCGAGTCGGTGCGCCCGCTGACCTGCAACTCGACCTCGGTGTCCCCGGACTGGATCCGGATGCTCGCCTCCGTGCGCTGCTGGTCCACCCAGGACTGCAACAGGTTGAACAGCCCCGGCAGCAACCCCTGGGCCAGCACCGCGATGATCACGGCGTCGCTGAAGCCGGGCCGTCCCCCGCCACCGCCGGCAGCCCGGACCCCCTGCCGGTACTCCGGACGGCGGTGGATCCAGGTCAGCAGGTCGACGGCTGCGGGCTGCCGTTGTCGGGGGTTGATGGTCAGCCGGACGGGCAGCCGCGCGGCGGCGTCGCTGTCGGTCACGGTGGGTCTCCCGGTCAGTCGGAGGCGGGTTGGAAGGTGACGGCGTCCCCGTCGGCGGTGGCGAGACCCGAAACGGTCAGCGCGCTGTCGTCGCTGAACGGTGAGCTGGTGCCGAAGTACGTGGTGGTGCCGCTGACCTGCACCCGGCCCTGACCCTCCACCGGCGTGGACACCCGGGCGGTGCTCGGCCCGTTCAGTTCGACGGCGACCTTCGGGTACTCCAGGATCTTCCAGGTGACCTTCTGCGCCGACCCGCCGTAGTAGCGGAACGGGCAGCCCGGCGGTGCGGCGACCGTCTGCTTGGCGCACTCGTCCAACCAGGCGCGTACCCGGGTCTGGACGGCCTCGACCGCCGTCGGCTTGAGCACCGGGGCCAGCTCCAGGATCGCCGAGCCCTCCCCCGGGCCGACCAGCAGGGTCTCGGCCGGCGTCTCGCTCAGCGCGCTGGACGGGCCGGTCGCCGTGTAGAGGCCGGGCAGCAGCACCAGCGGTGGCCCCTCGGTGGCGACCGGCAGCTCCACCCCGTTGAGGCGTACGCCCGGCTCGGCGATCGACGAGTCGAGCGGGATCGGCCCACCGGCCAACCGCCAGCCGTGGAACAGACCGGCGGTGGTCTCCTCCTCGCGCCGCAGGGTGAGGGTGGCCGTCTTCGGCGCGTCACCCAGCCGGTACGCCACCGTGGCGGTGGCCGTGTCGTCGGCGCGCTCCAGGGAGGTGATCTCGACGTCGGTCGGTGGCTGGTAGCCCTTGCCGCGCAGCAGTTGGGCGAGCAGCTTGTGGTCGGTGCCGTCGCCGGAGTCGGCGAGGTGGTCGAGCGCGGCCTCGCTGTCCCGGTCGGCGAGGGCGGAGAAGAATCCGTCCACCGTCGCCTGGGGACGGAAGAACGCCCACTGCACCACGCTCAGCCCGCTGGCGCCGAGGCAGGCGACGAGGGCGAGGACGCCCACCAGCAGCCAGGTGCGGCGGGTTCCGACCGGGCCGCTGTGGCCGAACAGCCGCTCGGCGGTGACCGACGCGGCGACGTCGGCGGGCACGCCGGCCTGGGCGGGCGCACCGGTGACCGACGCCCGTTCCAACGCGTCGAGCCGCAGCTCGTGCGGCGGGTGGGTGGCGCAGACCGCCTCGTCCCAGCCGCTGCGCCCGCTCTCGAAGGAGAGCCGCCGCTCCAGGATGCGCCGCAACCCGTCGACGTGCCCGGTCAGCACCGCGCCCAGGTCGGCCCGGTACTCGGCGGCCCGCACGTCGCGGGCGTGCAGGGGCAGCACCACGTACCGCATGGTGAGCAGCACCGGCCAGAAGAACAGGAACACCACGAAGTTGGTGGCCGGGTGCGGGAACGTCCGCATCAGCCACGTGGGCAGGGCGTGGGCGAGGGTGAGCGGCAGGCCGACGCCGCGGACGAAGGCGCTGGTGATCTCGTCCCCGGTGCGCCAGTGCACCAGCTCGTGGCTGAGCAGCGCCGCGACCTCGTCGTCCGGCTCGCCGAGCACGGCGGTGGTGACCACCACGTGCCGGGCGTACGTGCGGGCGTTGCTCAGGACCGGGTCGTCCTCCATCAGCAACCGCGGCACGTTGGGTAGGCCGAGTCGTCGCGCGCAGTCGTCCAGCAGCGGACGCAGTCGTGCGGTCTCGCGGCGGCTGGGCTGGCGCGCGCCGGACACCACCAGCAGACTCGGCTCGAACAGCACCCGGTACAGCGTGTAGACCACGCCGATCAACGCCGCCGCGACGACCGTGCCGATCAGGCCGGTGAGCAGCGCGAGAGGCTCGTCCGCGACGGTCAGCCAGGGCAGCACCAGCACGGCGAGGAAACCGGCGAGGAATCCGACCGCGAAGCCGGCCACGCCGCCCAGCATTCCGCCGGAGCGGCTGAGGAACGCCTCCAGCAGCGAGCCGATCAGTGGCGCGTCCCGCAGCGCCGTCGGGATCTGGTCGTCCGCGCCGGTGCCTCCGGCGAAGAGGCCGACGGCGGCGAAGCTGAGACCGCCCCAGAACGCCAGGAGCAGCGCGATCGGCAGGTAGAACCAGGTGGCGACGAACGCGCCCAGCACGCCCCGCCAGTCCCGCAGGATTCCGGCGCGCAGCCAGATGAGTGCGTTCGGGTAACCCGGTGGCCGGTCGGCGAACCCGCCGGTGGGCGGCGGGGTGTCGGCGGCCGGGGGTTCGGCGGCCCGGACGTCGAGCTGCGGCACTGTCGGCGGTGTGCTCTCCGGCGGCACACGCTGCGGCTCGGTCATGCCTGCTGCTCCCTCTCGACGGGTGGCGTCCACTGTCGGGAGTGGACGGCCGGAGCAGGTTATCGAGGACGTCTGATGTCTGCCACACCGTTTCCCAGGATCGTCACGCAACCGACACTCGTCGTCGCGGGCAGGGTGCGGCGGTCCCGGAGGACCGCCGCACCGAAGGGCTCAGACCGCGAGGCAGTTGGGTCGCACCGGGCCGTCGACCAGGGCGCCGCGCACGATGGTGTACGCCGTTCCGTCGAGCACCAGGCCCAGGTGCCCCACCACCCGCAGCGGGCAGTACGCCTGGATGAGCACGTTCGTCGCGCCGTCGTTGACGACGGCGTTGCCGGTCGGCCGCACCAGTTCGTCCTGGAGCGTGCGGATGGTGGTGTAGCGCACCGAGCCGGGGGTGTCGTCGCCGGAGTTGAGGTCGGCGAGGAACGCCGAACCGATGGTCATCTGTTGGCAGGCGACGATGCCCGCGCAGCTACCGAGGCCGAGGAACGCCACGATGTTGGCGACGTACGTGCCGTACTGGGGTGTGCCCAGGCTGACGTACCGGCCGACGGTGGCGGTGCCGCCGAGCCGTTTGAGGTAGTAGCGGCTGACCAGCCCGCCCTCGGAGTGGGCGACGACGTCGACGCTCGCCGCACCGGTGCTGGCGCGCACCTGCTCGACGTATCCGGCGAACGCGCGGGCCGAGGCGGGTATGTCACCGAGGCCCAGCCCGGGTAGCTGGTAGATGAAGGTCCGGTAGCCGTCGGCGCGCAGCCGGGCGGCGATCGGCTCGTACGCGACGGCGACGCCGCTGAGCCCGCCGACCACGATGACGGGGTTGGCCGCGGCGGCAGCGGTGGTGGCGGCCGGAGCGACGGGGGCGGGGGCGGCGGTCGCGGTTCCCGCCGAGGCGAGGAGGGCGGCGGTGGCCAGGGACACGACGAGGACGGTCTTTCGGAGCAGCATGGCTGCACCTCCGAGGGGAGGCGCCCGACGATCCGGGCAGGTGGGTGGGGGTGTCCGGTCGACCGTGCGACGATGATGCCCGCAACAATTCGGCAACGTCAATGACTTGTTACGCGCCGGTAACCCGTTGTCCCGTCGACGGCGCAAACCGGCAAATCGGTCGCACTCCACAGCGGACACCGACGGCACCCGCACACCCCCGCCCCTCGACGACCGGTGGCATGCTGTGGCCGTGGCCGCCGACGAACCCCCCGAGCGTCAGTTACGGGTGATGCCCTGGTGGCTGGTCCTGGTCGGCCTGCTGCTCGCCGCCGCCCTTGGCTGGCTGGTGCTCGGCCTGCTGCTCACCGAGGCCGACCGGGCCGTGCAGCCGGACATCCGGGCCACGCTGCGTATCGACGCGATCCGCACCGGCCTGACCGTCGTCGCCGGCACCGGCGGTGGGCTGGCCCTGCTGCTGGCCGCCCGCCGACAGTGGATCGCCGAGCGGGCCCAGCGCCACCAGGAGGCCGTCGCCGCCCGCGACCAGGCGCACCGGGACCGGGTACAGGCACACGCCGAGTCGGTGGCCGAGGCCGCCCAGCGCCAGCAGGACCGGCAGTCGACGGCCGCCGAACACGACGCGGCCGAACGTCGGTTGACCGAGCTCTACACCCGGGCGGTCGAACTGCTCGGCAACGACAGCGCGGCGGTACGCCTCGGCGGGCTGCACGCGCTGGAGCGCCTCGGGCAGGACAATCCGTCCCAGCGGTCGACGATCGTGGCGGTGCTCTGCGCGTACCTGCGGATGTCGCCGCCGGACGACGAACCGCGCGAGACGGAGGTCCGGCGCACCGCGCAGCGGGTCCTGACCCGCCACCTGCGCGAGCACGACGAGACGGCGCACTGGCCGGGCGTCGTGCTGGATCTGGGCGGCGCGGCGCTCGTCGACTTCGACGCCGCGGGCTGCACGCTCGTCGACGCGACCTTCACCGGCGCGGCGTTCACCGGCACGACCAGCTTCGCGGGCGCGACGACGCGAGGGCGCCTACTGCTCGGCGCGGCGCGCTTCGGCGACGTGGTGTTCGACAACGTCACGACCGGCGGGGAGATCGTGCTGGACGACATCCGCGTCCACGGCCTCGCGAGCTTCGACGGGGCCACGTTCAGCGAAGGCCTGTCCTGCCGGCGGTCCCACTTCGCCGGGCCGACCTCGTTCCGCCGGGTGACGTTCGGGCAGCCGACCAGCTTCGACGCGACCCGCTTCGAGGACGCCACCACGTTCCAGGAGTCGGTCTTCGACGGCGCGCTGTCGATGGAGCACACCGCGTTCGGCGGGTCGGTCACCTTCCACTCCGGCCGCTTCGCGAACATGGCGCTGTTCCGTTGGACGATCTTCGGCGCGGAGGCGCTGTTCGATCGGGCCCGCTTCACCGACGCCGCGAACTTCGGCCGGGCCCGGTTCCACCGCATGGCCAGTTTCCGCGACGCGCAGTTCAACCGGCAACCCCAGGTGGAGCAGGCCCGGGCGGTCGTCGATCCCGGTCACCGGTGGCCGGCGGGCACGGTGGTCAAACGCCTCGACGACGAGTGGCTGGTGCTCGTCGACGAGTGAGCCTCGTCAGCGCGTGGCGGCCGCCGGGCGCAACCCGTCGAGGGCCACACCGAGGACGCGGTCCCGCTGCTCGGGCGAGGGGAACTGCGCCATCGTGAGCCCGCTGATCAGCCGCACCACGTCGTCGAAACCGATGTCGTCGCGCACCACGCCGGCCGCCTGGGCGCGACGCATCAGCGGCTCGCCGGCGGCGTAGATCTCCGTCCGGCAGGTCCCGAAGATCTCCGAGTCGTGCAGCAACTGCTCGGCGAGCGCCCGCTTCGTGGCGACGTAGGCGACGAAGCGGTGCAGCCAGGCGACGAGCGCGTCCCACGGGGGCAGCTCGGCCAGGTCCTCCGCCGACCGACTGAGCGCCCGGACCTCCTCCACGTAGACGGCCTCGAAGAGGTGCCGCCGGGTCGGGAAGTTGCGGTAGAGGGTCCCGATGCCCACCCCGGCCCGGCGGGCCACGTCCTCCAGGGAGGCGGCCGCGCCGTTCTCGGCGAACGCGTCACGTGCCGCGGCGATCAGGGCGTCGTAGTTGCGCCGCGCGTCGGCCCGCTTGGGCCGCTGCGCGAAAACCTCGGGCACCCCCGCGCTGGTCATGACGTGCGTCACCTCGTCCTGGTTGCAT
This sequence comes from Micromonospora sp. CA-246542, assembly GCF_050942905.1. NCBI lineage: Bacteria > Bacillati > Actinomycetota > Actinomycetes > Micromonosporales > Micromonosporaceae > Micromonospora > Micromonospora sp. CA-246542. Next base: position 5,088,759 of record NZ_CP192040.1, read on the forward strand.
CCGGAGGCAACCCTCCGCTAGCTTAGTGGAGGCACCCCTCCGGAACTCCCGGAGGCCTGCCTCCGGATAGCTTACCTCGGGACCCGCCCGATCCGCCTGGCCACCCGATCGCCCGGACCCGACAACCCGCCCGCCGCCGACGACGGGTGACAGACGCCTCCTTCCGTACCATTTCAGGGAGTTTTCTCTCGTGGCAGTGACATCCCGACGCGGCTCGCGTCGGCTCACCTTCACCGTGCTCGCGGCCGGCGCCGGATTCTTCGCGATGCTCCAGTCGCTGATCACCCCGGTGCTGCCGACCATCCAGCAGGACCTGCACACCTCCCAGAACACCGTGACCTGGGTCCTGACCGCCTACCTGCTCTCCGCCTCGATCTTCACGCCGATCCTCGGACGGGTCGGTGACATGGTCGGCAAGGAGCGGATGCTCGTCGTCTCGCTCGCCGCCCTCGCCCTCGGCTGCCTGGTGGCCGCCATCGCGCCGAACATCGGCGTGCTCATCGTCGCCCGGGTCGTGCAGGGCATCGGCGGCGCGGTCTTCCCGCTGTCGTTCGGCATCATCCGCGACGAGTTCCCCGCCGCGCGGGTCTCCGGCGCGGTTGCCGCCATCTCGGCGATCGTCGCCGCCGGCGGTGGACTGGGCGTCGTACTGGCCGGCCCGATCGTCACCGCGCTGGACTACCGGTGGCTGTTCTGGATCCCGCTGGTCGTGGTGGGGCTGACCGCCGTCGCCGCGTACCTGTTCATCCCCGAGTCCCCGGTGCGTACCCCCGGTCGGATCGACTGGCGGGCCACCCTGCTGCTCTCCGGCTGGTTGGTCGCGCTGCTCCTGCCGATCAGCCAGGGCGCGGCCTGGGGCTGGACCAGCACCCGGGTGCTCGGCCTGCTCGCCCTCGCCGTGGTGCTGCTGGCCGGCTGGCTGACCGCCGAACTGCGCTCGGCCAACCCGCTGATCGACATGCGGATGATGCGCCTGCCCGGCGTCTGGACCACCAACCTGGTCGCCCTGCTCTACGGCGGATCGATGTTCTCCGTGTACGCGTTCCTGCCCCAGTTCGTGCAGACTCCGACCGCGGCCGGCTACGGCTTCGGCGCCAGCATCAGCCAGGCCGGTCTGCTCATGCTGCCGATGCTGGTCGCGATGTTCGTCGCGGGCATCCTCGCCGGCCGGCTCCAGGCCGTGTTCAGCGCCAAGGCGCAGCTCGCCACCGGCGCGGCGTTCAACGTGGCGGCGTCGGCGATGCTCGCCGCCGCGCACGCCACCCGCTGGGAGGTCGCCGTCGCCGGTGGCCTGGTCGGCCTCGGCATCGGCCTGGCCTTCGCGTCGATGGCCAACCTCATCGTCGCCAGCGTGCCCGCCAGCCAGACCGGCGTGGCGACCGGCATGAACGCCAACATCCGTACCATCGGCGGCGCGATCGGCGCGGCCGTGGTCAGCGGCGTGATCACCGCCCACCCGCAGGCCAGCGGCCTGCCCCGGGAGGCCGGCTTCACGGCGGGGTTTCTCCTCCTCACGGCGATCGCCCTCGCCGCCGCGCTCGCGGCCCTCGCCGTCCCGTCCGCCCGGCGGGCGTCGGCCGGTCGCCGGCCGTCCGCCACGACGATCGTCGAGTCCGAGCTAGCCGGCGAGTTCGCCACCATGCCGGCCACCCGCTGAGGTCCGCGTCGCAGCCCGGGCGGTTCGCCGCCCGGGCTGCGCCGTGTGTCGGAGTACGCTGGCCGGTCGTCACCCGTCGTTCGTCAGGATGTGCCATGCCCGACTTGCTCACCGCCGACCGTATCGACGAGATCGGCGCCCTCGGATCGGGGAGCCCCGACCCGGCGGCGCTGGTCACCGAGCTGGTGAGCGCCGTCGACGAGGGCCGGGTCGCCGACCCCGCCGACACCGGGTACGCCCTGCTGGTCGCCGCCGACATCCTGGAGCAGGCGGGTGACCTGGCGGACGCTCTCGCGCTGGCCACCCGCGCCATCGCCGAACAGCCCGACGACAACACGTACGTCCGCGCCGTGCGCGGCGGCCTGCTGCTGCGCCTCGGCCGAGTCGACGAGGGCCTGGCGGAGTTGTCCGAGCTGCGTCCGCTGCTGGAGACCGACCCCGACGGCGTGCACCTGGTCGACAAGCTGACCGAAGCCGGCCACGCCGAGATGGCGGTCGAATGGCTCACCGCGGCGCTCGACGCGATGGTGGACCGCAGCCGCACCCACCAGCACGAGTCCGAGGACGCCCAGGACACGGCCGCCGCAATGATCTACGGGTTGGCCCAGCGGCGGCACGACCTGCGCGAAGAGTTGGGCCTGCCGCACGACGAGCACGACACCCTCGCCGACCGGCTGCGCGACGTGGCCAGCCATGCCGCAGACGCGCTCGACGACGGTCCGGCGACGCTGCTGTTCTGGCCGAAGCCGGCGTTCGACGCGCTGCTGGCGCGCTGGCCGGCCCTGGCCGAGAGCTATCCGAGCACCTGGGACGAGCACCGCGCCCAGATCGAGCGCGCCCTCGTCGACGCGTCCGGGCTCGGCGGCGGCGACCTGGGCGTCGTGGCGGGCAGCGTCGAGACTCTGGCGGCCTTCGCGGGCGCCGACCCCATCGACGAGGAGACCCTCGACGAGTACGCCGACAGCCTCGACGACGCGGGCATCACGTCGTGGCCGCCGGGCCGCAACGACGCCTGCTGGTGCGGCTCGGGCACCAAGTACAAGAAGTGCTGCCTGCCCCGCTCCCGGGCCTGACCGCCGCGCGGGCCTGACCGCCGCGCGGGCCTGACCGCCGCGCGGGCCTGACCGCCGCGCGGGCCTGACCGCCGCGCGGGCCTGACCGCCGCGCGGGCCTGACCGCCGCGCGGGCCTGACCGCCGCGCGGGCCTGACCGCCGCGCGGGCCTGACCGCCGCGCGGGCCTGACCGCCGCGCGGGCCTGACCGCCGCGCGGGCCTGACCGCCGCGCGGGCCTGACCGCCGCGCGGGCCTGACCGCCGCGCGGGCCTGACCGCCGCGCGGGCCTGACCGCCGCGCGGGCCTGACCGCCGCGCGGGCCTGACCGCCGCGCGGGCCTGACCGCCGCGCGGGCCTGACCGCCGCGCGGGCCTGACCGCCGCGCGGGCCTGACCGCCGCGCGGGCCTGACCGCCGCGCGGGCCTGACCGCCGCGCGGGCCTGACCGCCGCGCGGGCCTGACCGCCGCGCGGGCCTGATCTTCGCCGGGCCGTTGCGCGGCCGCTCGGTTCCCCAGGGGAGCGATGTCCCCTGAGTCTCTGATGCCTGTGCGTCATCAAGATGACTCACAGGCATCACGCTCGCCCGTCCACCCCCACCCGACGGCCGCCCGGCACCCCACGATCGATCGATGGTGGCGAGTACCAGCGATGGCTACGGTGACCGTGGAAACGCACCCACTCCATCGAGGAGGACCGCCGTGCGCCGTGTCACCACCACCATCGCCCTGCTCTGCCTGTCCCTGTTCGCGCTGCTCGTACCGACAGCGGCGAGCGCGGCCACCACCGTCGAGGTCACCTCGGCGAAACTGGTCGCACGCGGCGTCGCCGTCGACATCACCATCACCGTGACCTGCGAATCCGGTCGGAACGGCGGCGCAGAATTCAGTCTGCGGCAGCGCTCCGACAACCACGTCGCGTACGGCAGCGGCTGGGCGCCCGTCTACTGCACCGGGTCGGCGCAGGCCGTGACCGGCCGGGTCTACGCGGAGGCCGGAGGCTACGCCTTCAACCGGGGCATCGCGCTCGTCAACGGGGGCATCGAGCTGTGCACCGAGATCGACTGCGACTACTCGCCGCGCTTCGACGGCGAGATCCGCATCACCCGCTGACCGCCACCCGGAATGCTCGCGTCGCTAGCCGTTCGGTGAACGAGCCAGGCTAGCGACGCGTGGTCAGTTTCCCAGCGCGCGGACCTTGGCGATCGTCTCCTGGACGTGCTGCTTTGCCGGCTCGCCGCCCTGGGACGCCTGCGCTAACGCCTGGCGGTACGCGTCGATCATGCCGACGAGAGGGCCGGCCGCTACGCCCTCCAGAGCGCCGGCCACGAGGGATCGCGCCTCGGCCGCATCCTGCGCCGCCGCCGCGGTCTTGGCCTTCGCCTCGTCGAGCTTCTGCGACGCCGCCGCCAACCTCGCGATGATCTGTGCTGCGCTCACGCGCGCCCTCCCCACGGTCGACCATCGCCTCCACCACCGCGCTGGCGGAGACCACAAGGGAGCGTACGAGATCCGCGCACAGCGCGCGACCGCTCGATCGCTCGATCGTGAGCTGCAGGGCATCGCTCGCGGAGATCACTTGATGGTCACCAGTCCCCGCAGGCGTTCGACGAACTGGTACGCATCAAGTGATCAAGAGACCCCAGCCCAACGGCCGAAGCGGTCAACGAGGGGTGCACCGACCAGGAACGGGACGGCGTCCTCGCGGCGGCGGCGCAGCTCGCCGACGACGTCGCGCCGGGCGGGGACTTCAGCAGCGCACCAGGACGGTGACTTTACGACGAATCTGGCACTCTGGCGGGCGTCACGAACGGGGAGGAAGGTACGCCGGGGTGGAAGCGCTGAGCCGTACGCAGCGGCCACTGGACCACGATCAGGTGCGTCGCTACGTGCAGGCGTCCTTCGGCACGGGCCACGCGATGGCGGACTGTGGACCGAGCACGGGTGGCGGCTTCGCGTCGGTGTGGTGGGTGGCGCTCGACGACGGGCGCGAGGTGGTGCTGAAGGTGGCGCCCCGGCCCGACGTACCGCTGCTGCGCTACGAGCGGGGCCTGTGCGCGGCCGAGGCGCGGTACTTCCGCCTCGTGTCCACGCGCGCGCCGCAGGTCCCCGTGCCGGCGTTGCTGCACCACGGCGACGATCCGGAACTCGGCGAGTGGCTGGTCAGCGGCCGCATCCCCGGCCGTTCGCTGCGGGCGTGGGCAGAGTCGGAACAGCACCTCGACGACGCCCCGGCCCGGTACGAGTTCGGAGCCGCGATCGCCGCGCTGCACCGGGTCAGCGGCGACCGCTACGGGTACGACGGTGGCCGGGCGAGCGGCGCGACGTGGCGCGATGCTTTCACCGGCATGCTCGACGGGCTGCTGGCCGACGCGGCGGACTGGGACGTCCCGCTGCCCACCTCGCCGGAGCGGATCCGGGAACTGCCCGAGCGGTACGCGTCGGTGCTGGACGAGGTACGCCGGCCGGCGCTGCTGCACTTCGACGGCTGGGACGGCAACGTGCTCGCCGAACCCGAACCCGAGGCCGACGCCGACGCCGACGCCGACGCCGACGCCGACGGCAACCTGCACCTGCGCGGGATCGTCGACGGTGAACGGTTCCTCTTCGGCGACCCGCTGATGGACCTGGTGTCGCCCCTGATCTACCGGCGGGTCGAGGACGAACCGGACAGCCCGTTCCTGCGGGGCTACCGGGCGGCCGCCACCGATCCGGTGGTCTTCGACGAGGCCGAGCTGCGTCGGCTCAGCCTCTACCGCCTGCACCTGTACCTGTTGATGACGGTCGAGATGCCCAGCCGGGGAATCACCCACCAGAACCGGCCGGACCGGTTCGAGCGACTGACCGACCTGCTGGACCACGAGCTGACCGAGCTGCGGCGGGCAAGCCCGTCGGCCCTCGGCTGACGGCAGCGCGGCTCGGACGACGGTCGTCAGCGCAGGGCGCGGAACAGCACCAGGTAGGCGCAGTAGCCCAGCGGCACCAGCAGGAAGCAGATCGCGAACCCGAGGGGCAGGTAACGCGGCGGCGTGCCGGCGACCATGGCGGGTCTCCCCCACCGCCCCAACACCAGATAGCCCGCGAAGAACGCCAGCGCCGGCAGGCCCGCGCAGATCCACGCGCCGAGGGTGAAGCCGTCGACCAGCCCGATCCCGGACGCGAGCACCAGCGTCAGCATGAACACCCCGGCCGCCACCCCGCAGGCCGCGTAGACGGCGACCGCCCGCGCGAGCGGCGACCACGTCGGCAGCAGCGCCGGCCGTTGGGCCAGCAACTCGGCCTGCTGCCCGTGCCGGTCGGCCTCGTCGGCCATCCGCCGGGCCAACTCCAGCTCCACCACCGGGTCGACCGCCGCCGCGCGCTGTGTCGGCACCCCGCCGCCCGCCGGGCTCACGGCCGTCGGCAACGCCAGCCGCGCCTGCCCCGCCGGCAGTTCGGGGTACGCCCCGACACCCGACCGCCCCGGCACGCCGGCTGCGCCGGCGGAATCCCCGTCCCCAGCCTCGGGCGCCGCAGGCGTACCGAACCCGGCAGACGGGCCGGGCGCCGCGGGCGGACCGGACCCGACAGGTGGGCCGGGCGCCGCAGACGGACCGGACCCGGCAAACGGGCCGGGCGCCGCGGGCGGACCGGACGTACCGAACCCGGCAAACGGGCCGGGCGCCGCAGACGGACCGGACCCGGCAGGCGGGGCCGGCCAGGTGGCGGGGTCACCCGGTGGGCCGGGCGGGAACGGCGGGCCGGGCGGGGCACCGGCGTCGGGCGGCGCGGCGGCCGGTGGCTGGTCGACGCCGATCGCGCGACCGAGCTGGTCGAGACGCTGTCCCTGGGCGGTCAGCCGCTGGTGCAGATAGTCGGCGGCGGCGTGCAGGTCGCGGCGGCGCGCGGACTCGGCGGCGGTGTCCCGCTCACCGGCGCGGCGGTGCTCGGCGAGCTGTCGGGCCAGCGCCGCGTACTCCTCGAAGGACACCGTCAGCGCTCCCCGTCCGGCTCGTGCCCGTCGCGGGCGAACGGCACGATCAGCCGGGTCCGCTGGTCGTGCCGGTCGACCAGCAGCGCCCGGTCGGCACGGGGCGTGTACGCCAGGTCGTGCACCCCGAGGTGCAGGGCCAGTTCCGCGCCGGGCAGGTTGAGCGCGACGAGGCAGGCGACGTCGTCGCGGTTCTGGGTGCCGCCGAGGTCGTCGGAGAGCCGGCGCAGGCCACGCCACCAGCCCAGCAGGTGCACGCCCTGGGCGGGCCCCTGGCGCAGCACGGCCCGCAGGTCGTCCAGGCCGGAGCGGAACGTCACCGGGTCGGCCGCACCGAGTACCGGCGCGGCGGCGTCCATCCCGAACACCACCAGGTATTCCCGGCCGGCCGGCTCGGCGGCCAACTCGGCGATCCGGTCGCGCAGCCCGGCCGCGTCGAGGCGGTGCACGGGATGGCCGGCGGCCCGCAGCGTGGCCTCGGTCTCGGCGGCGACCGGGTCGGCGGCGGTGACCAGGGAGGACACCTGGAACCGGACGTCACCGGGGTTGTGTTGACGGGCCAGGCTCAGCGCGGCGGCGCGCAGCACGTCCGCGCCGGCGGGTGCGGTGCCGACGACGGCGAGGTGCCGGCCTGGGGTGGTGTCCATGAGGAACAGCGCGGTGGTGCCGTGCACGTCGACGGTCCGGCCGACCAGCGCCATGGGGCGTCGGCCACCGGGACGCAGCCCGGCGAAGGTGGGATCGTCCTCGACACGGGCCGCCTCGTACCCCTTGAAGACCGCCGGTGCCCGCGAGCCCGGCGGGCGGGCCTGCCACAGCTCGTGGCGCAGCGCCGCGAGGTCCCCGGCGGCGGCGTGCGCGTCGGGGAAGCGCAGCACGGTGTCCGCGCCGACCGCGCCGGCGGCGGTGTTGATGACGGCGGCGCCGATGGGCAGGGCCGCGGCGGCATCGTTGAGCTGGTCGAGGACGCCGCCACCGCCGGGCAACGCCACCCGCAGGGCGAACTGCCCGAAGATCGCCTCGGCCCGGCCGTAGAGCGCCTCGATCCCGGTCATGCTCTGGCTGGCCAGCACCAGGTGGATGCCGTACGAGCGGCCCTTGCGGGCCAACTCCTCCAGCAGGTCGACCGATTCGCGGGCCAGGGCGTCGTTGCCGGCCAGGAGCACGTGGAACTCGTCGATGACGGCCACGATGCGCGGCAACGGGCTGTCTCGTGGCAGGTCGGCGAGCTTGGTGACGCCGTGCCGCTTCAACGCGGTGGCCCGCCGCTGTGCCTCGCGGCGCAACTCCCGCAGCACCGCCAGGCCGTACTCGCGGTCGGACTCGATGCCGACCGCGCGGGCGTGCGGCAGCCAGGACGGGTCGCGGCCGGTGGGCACGAACTCGCTGAAGCTCACGCCCTCCTTGAAGTCGAGCAGGTAGAGCTGCAACTCTGCGGGCGAGTACCGCGCGGCCAACCCGTACAGGACGTCGAGGAGGAAGACCGTCTTGCCCGCGCCGGTCCGCCCGCCGACCAGCCAGTGCGGGGTTGCGTCATCGAAGGCGACGGTCAGCGGCGTGGCGCCGGCCCGGCCGACGACGGTGCGCAGGCCGTTGGCCGAGGACTCGGCCCAGCGCCGCTCGGGCAGCAGAGCGGCGAAGGGCAGCGCGTCGGCGCGGCGGGCGGCGGCGCCGACATGCTCGGCGAGCGCGCGGACCGACGCCGGCGGCGGGTCGCCGTCGAGCAGCACGGGGGCGGCGAGGCCGCTGCCGTCGGCGCTGAACGGGGTGCCGGGCGGGTCGCCGACGTGCGCGTACCCGTCGCTGAGCCGGATGGCGGTGGTGCTGCCCAGCGGCGGCGACGTCTCGCCGGGCAGCCGGGACGGATGGCCGGCGAGGAGCACGCAGACGGCGGCGGCCGGACCGGCGTGGGTGAGCGCGGCGAGTCGGGCCAGCTCGCGTGGCGCGGGCGCGGCGGTGGCGACGACCAGCAGCAACTGCCGTGTGGTGGGCTCGGCGTGCTGGGCGGCGCGGGCGTGCCGTTCGGCGGCGTCCAGCAGGGCGGTCACCTCGGCCTCGCTGGTGGCCGGCGGGTCGAGCACCCCGGCGTCGAGCAGCGGGCGCAGCGGGCCGAAGGTCGCGCCCAGCGCGGCGGTGTCGATGCCGGCGACCCGGACCCGGCCGGGCGGCGCGGTGGCCACGAGCCGCAGCACCACCGCCCGCAGCAACGCGGCGACCCGCCCGTCCCGGGCGTCGGTGTCCAGTGCCAGGTGGTTGCCGCCGCCGAGTGGCACCAGCACGGCGAAGCCGCCGTCCTCGGTGGACGCCTCGCCGACGCGCACCGCGACCGGGTCGTCGGTCAGGGCGGCGACGCCGGGAGTCGGTGTGGCCAGTGCGCCACCGAGGCGCGCGAGCCGGGCGACGAGGTCGGCCCCACCGGCGCGGGGCGTCGAAGGCGGCGCCGCGCCGAGCACGGCCCGGGCCGCGTCCAGATGGGTACGGGCCGCCCGGTGGGCGGTGACCGCCTGCCCGTACGCCGACGCGAGCCTGCCCACGCATCGCCTCCCACGCCACGGCCGTCCGGTTCGCGCAAACCCTAACGGACAGCGGTGACGCCGGGACAGTAACCGACCCCCGCTTTCGGATCGTGGCGACGACGTCTCCCCCCGCGCGGCAGGCCAGCGACGCTCACAGTTGTCGATTAGGTTTGCGGTGCGAACACCCGATGGAGGGAGTCCACCCCGTGCGTCGAGTCCTCACGGCGGCCACCGCCGCCCTGACCCTCACCACCGCCGGCACCATGCTCACCGGCCCGCCCGCCGCGGCCGCCCCGACGGCCTGGGGCCGACCGGTCGTCACCGCCGCGCCGCAACCCGGCGCGCCCGGGCTGGGCGACACCTACTACCCCGACTACGGCAACGGTGGCTACGACGTCTCGCACTACGACGTCCGGCTGCGCTACGACCCGGCCACCGACCGGCTCACCGGCACCACCACGATCCTCGCCACCGCGACGCAGGATCTCTCGGCGTTCAACCTGGACTTCCTGCTCGACGTCGAGTCGGTGCGGGTCAACGGCTGGGAGGCCGGCACCAGCACCGCGGGCACGCACGAACTGGTCGTCACCCCGGCCCGCACCATCAGCCGGGGCCAGCAGCTCACCATCGTGGTGCGCTACGGCGGCGTCCCGTCGGAGACCCTGGTCGGCGGCTACACCGGCTGGACGCGTACCGACGACGGGGCGCTCGCGGTCAACGAGCCCGAGTCGGCGTGGTGGTGGTTCCCGAGCAACGACCACCCGCTGGACAAGGCGACCTTCGACATCTCCGTGTCGGTGCCCACCGGCCTCGAGGTGATCAGCAACGGCGTGCAGCCGAGGCCGCCGCTGGCCGAGGCCGGCAACCGCACCCGGTGGATCTGGCGGACCACCTCCCCCACCGCGCCCTACCTGGCCTTCATGGCCATCGGCGAGTACGACATCGTCACCGACACCACGCCGGGCGGCCAGCCGGTGATCAACGCGTACAGCACGTCGCTGGGCGCGCTCGGTCCGGCCGCGCGGGCCAGCGTCGAGCGCACCGGTGAGATCGTCGACTGGGAGAGCGGGATCTTCGGCCCGTACCCGTTCGAGGCGCAGGGTGGCGTGGCCGGTCCGGTGGACGGCATCGGCTTCGCCCTGGAGACGCAGACCCGCCCGGTGTACGGGCCGGGCTTCTGGCGGCGCGGCGCCAACACGTACGTGGTGGCCCACGAGAACGCCCACCAGTGGTTCGGCGACTCGGTCTCGGTGGCCGAGTGGCGCAACATCTGGCTGAACGAGGGCTTCGCCTCGTACGCCGAGTGGCTCTGGTCGGAGGAGCAGGGCGAGGGCACCGCGCAGGAGGTCTTCGACTTCGTATACGCGAGCTACCCCGCCGAGGACGACTTCTGGCAGGTGCTGCCCGGTGACCCGGGCGCCGACCGGATCTTCGACGACGCGGTGTACGACCGGGGCGCGATGACGCTGCACCAGCTCCGGTTGGCCGTCGGCGACGACGCGTTCTTCGCGATCCTGCCGGCGTGGACGGCCGAACACCGGTACGGCAACGGCACCATCGAGCAGTTCCAGGCCCTGGCCGAACGGATCTCCGGTCTGGACCTGGACGACTTCTTCACCACCTGGCTCTTCACCGCCGGCCGCCCCGACGTGGCCAGCGCCGCCCGCAAGACCGCCCCACCGGCCGAGCCGAAGTCCTGGTCCAAGATCCGCGAGTCCCACGAGCTGCTCTCGCACTAGGTCTCGGCCCCACGTCGCCCACCCCGTCGATCATGGAGTTGTGGTGCCTCGCATGTCGGGCACTGGTGAAGCTTTCGCCCACCACAACTCCATGATCGGCGCGTGGGGAGGGGGTCAGGGGTTGGGGGTTTGGGTCGGGCTCGCCTCGACGGCACGGATGTGTCGGTAGGCGAACCAGAGCGGTGGGAACGCCCCGACCGCGAAGGACAGGTCGACGAGCGTCCAGAACCACGGGATGTCCCGGATCGGGCCGCAGATCAGCGCCAACGGGATGATCCCCGCGCAGGCGATCACGCCAACCTGCACCACCCAGACGTTGCGTACCGGGTCACGCAGCGGCCCCCAGAACGCCACCGCCAGCACCAGGTGGGCGAAGGCCAGCCAGTCGGTGCCGTAGAGCAGGAACGGGTAGTCCCGGTCCGCCGTCACCAGACCGTTGTGGACCCGTTCGATCCAGGCGACGAGCGCGGGGAACTGGCCGGCGAGCGGGTCCAGCGCGCGCAGCAGCCAGCGCACCTCGATCTCCAGTGGAAACGCGGTGGCCCCGCTCAGGAAGAGGCCGATCAGCACGATCCACAGCCACCGGCGGGTACGCCGCAACCGCTCCTCGTTGTCCATGATCGCAGCGTAACGATGATCTTCGTGTCGCCCGGTCCCGGAAGCGGTGACCGCTGTCTCAGTGCCGGGCGGTCTCGCCCGCGAGGGCCAGCTCGCCCAGTCGGAGCGGACGCGGGGCGGTGCCACCGGTGGCGACGACGCACACCGCGCCGGCGGGCCGTACGACGCGGGCCGCCCGCCACGCCGCTCGCCGTACCGGATGGCGCGGCCGTGGGACGACCAGCGTGAGGGCGCGGCGCGGCCGTGTTGCCGGTCCAGGGCGACCGCCGCCGCCGTGGTGGCGATCGCGGCGACCGAGCCGGCCAGGACGAGCGTCTGCCGTGGACCGGCATGCTCGGCCAGCCAGCCCAGCAGCAGGGCGCCGACCGCGGCGGAGACCGAGCCGGTGACCGCGAGCGCGGCGAGCACCCGGCCGCGCATCGCGCCATCGGTGTCGAGTTGGGCGCGGGTGCCGACGGTGGTGTCGATGACGACCGCGGCGGCGGCGATCGGGAGGATCACCGCGGCGAAGCTCCAGACGCCCGGGACGAGACCCGCGACGATCTGCAGACCGCTGGCCAGCAGGCCGGCGCCGACCAGGGTCCCGTAGCTCAGCGACCGCCGACGTGCGGCGGCGAGCGCGCCCACCACCGTCCCGACCGCGAACACCGTGGACAGCAGGCCGTAGCCGGAGGCGCCGGCGGCCAGCGGGCCGTCGCTCATCGCCGCCATCGTCACCTGGTAGTTGCGACCGAGGCTGCCCAGCACGAACGACAGGGCGAGCGCGAGCAGCAGGACCGGTTGGCCGCGCAGGTAGGAGAACCCGGCGCGGAGACCGTGTCGGGTCGGGCCACCGGCAGCCACCGCGCCGGCCACGGCCCCCGGCCGTACGGCGAACAGCGCCACCACCACGGCGGCGAAACTCGCCGCGTTGATGCCGAAGAGCAGCGCCGGGCCGACGACGGCGACGCCGACGGCCCCGAGGCTCATGCCGAGGATGCGTCCGGCGGAGTTGGTGAGCGAACCGAGCGCCAGCGCGTTGCCCAGCGTCTCGCGATCCACGAGGGTCGAGGACCAGCGACCCATGACCGGCCCCTCGATCGCCGAGACAGCGCCGCTGGCCAGTGAGATCGCGAAGATCAGCGGGAGGCCGCCGACCCCGGTCAGGGCGACCGCCGCGAGGCCCGCGGCGAACGCGGCGTGGGCCACCTGGGCGGTGATCAGCAGAGGACGGGCGGGAAGACGATCGGCCAGCACCCCGCCCCAGACGCTCAACAGCAGCGTGGGGGCCGCCTGGAGCAGCACGGCCACGCCCATCGAGGTCGCCGAGCCGGTCTCCTTCAGCACGTACCAGTTGACTCCGAGCACCTGCATCCAGGTTCCGATGACGGAGACGAAACCGGCGAGCGCCCAGATCCGGTAGTTACGGTGGCGCAGCGCGGCGAAGGTGGCACCCGTGGCCACGACGAACCTCCAGCGATCGACGACAGAACGGCGAGCCGATCGCGGCGCGGTTCGGCAGCCGACAAGTCTTGCCGACCTAAACCTCTTTGCCCAGATTTGTGAAGGGTCTCACCTCGGGGAATGTCCGGTCGGCACGGCGACTCGCCGTCGCGCCGACCGGACCCCCCTCAGCTCAACGGGCGGCCAGCGGCTGCGCAGCCGGCCCGACCGGGGCGGGCAACGCGCCGACACCACCGAGGTAGCCGTGTATCGCGGCGGCAACCGCGCGCCCCTCCGCGATGGCCCACACGATCAGCGAAGCGCCCCGGTGCATGTCCCCGGCCACGAACACGCCGTCCGCGTCGGTCTGCCAGTCGTCCCGGGCGTCGATAGCTCCCCGGGCGTTGCGGGCCACCCCGAACTGCTCCAACAGCGGCTGCTGCTCGGTGCCCTCGAACCCGATCGCCAGCAGCACCAGGTCGGCGGGCAACTCCCGCTCGGACCCCGGCACCACGGTCAGCACCCGCCGACCGTCCACCTTCTCGACCGTCACCTCGGCGATCCGTACCGCACGCACCTGACCGGTGCCGTCGTCCACGAACTCCTGCACCGCCACCGCGAAGACCCGCTCTCCGCCCTCCTCGTGCGCCGGGTAGTTGCGCAGGAGCCACGGCCAGGTCGGCCACGGATCCCGGGCCTCGTCGCGCTCGGTCGGCGGCTGCGGGTACAGGTCGAGCTGGTGCACGCCGGCGGCGCCCTGCCGGTGCGCGACGCCGAGGCAGTCCGCCGCGGTGTCACCGCCACCGATGATCACCACGTGCTTGCCGGCCGCGTCGATGGGGGTGCCGTCCGGCAGCACCGCCCGCGCCAACCGACGCTCGGCGGCCTCCTCGGTGGTCGCGGTCGCGACCGCCCGGTTCGCCGCGACCAGGTGCGCCATCGCCTGGTGTACGCCCCGAAGCGCCCGCCCCGGCGTCTCGGGAGTGTCCCGGCCCTGCAACGCGCCGCAGGCCAGCAGTACCGCGTCGTGCTCGGCGCGCAACTGCTCGGCGGTGACGTCGACACCGACGTGCACGCCGGTGCGGAAGCGCACCCCCTCGGCGGTGAGCTGGGCCAACCGGGCGTCGATGTGCCGCTTCTCCAACTTGAAGTCGGGGATGCCGTACCGGAGCAGGCCACCGATCGCGTCGTCACGCTCGTACACCGTCACGGCGTGACCGGCGCGGGCGAGCTGCTGGGCGGCGGCGAGACCGGCGGGCCCGGAGCCGACCACGGCCACCGACCGGCCCGACGGCGTCGGGATCGGGCGCGGGGTGAAGCCGCGGGCGGCGGCCGCGTCGGCGATCTCCACCTCTACCTGCTTGATCGTCACCGGCTGGCCGCCGGCGATGCCGAGCACACACGCCGCCTCGCAGGGCGCCGGGCAGAGCCGCCCGGTGAACTCCGGGAAGTTGTTGGTGGCGTGCAGCGACTCCACGGCGGCGTCCCAGTTGCCGGTCCGCACCAGGTCGTTCCAGTCCGGGATGCGGTTGCCCAGCGGGCAGCCGTCATGGCAGAACGGGATGCCGCAGTCCATGCACCGGGTGGCCTGCTCGCGGACCAGCTCCTCACCGGCCGGCGGGTAGACCTCCCGCCAGTCGCTGATCCGCACCGGCACCGGACGGCGGGCCGGCAGACGCCGGTCGTAACGCAGGAAACCGTTCGGGTCAGGCACGGGCCACCTCCGGGGTGGCCGCCCGCGGCGCGGGCGGCACGGACGCGGCCGGCGCGCTGAGCGCGCTCATCACCGCGTCGTCGACGTCGTGGCCGGCGGCTTCGGCGGCCTTCATGATCTCCAGCACCCGGCGGTAGTCGCGGGGCACCACGGCGGTGAACTCGGCCACCGCCTCCGGCCAGCGCTTGAGCAGCTCCTCGGCGACCGCCGAACCGGTCTCGGCGACGTGCCGCTGGACCAGCTCGTGCAGCAGCGTCTGCTCCTGCTCGCGCAGCGGCGCCAGGTCGACCAGCTCCGCGTTGACCCGGGACCGGTCCACCCGGTGCACGAACGCGGTTCCGCCCGACATGCCGGCGGCGAAGTTGCGGCCGGTCGCGCCGAGCACCACCACGGTGCCGCCGGTCATGTACTCACAGCCGTGGTCGCCGACGCCCTCGACGACGGCGACCGCGCCGGAGTTTCGCACCGCGAACCGCTCCCCCACCCGGCCGCGCAGGAAGACCTCGCCCGCCGTCGCGCCGTACAGGATGGTGTTGCCGGCGATGATCTGGTCCTCCGCGCGCTGCCCCGGCTCGGCGTCGGGGTCGAGGAACGGCGCGGCGGCGTCCGGACGGACGACGATGCGTCCGCCGGAGAGGCCCTTGCCCACGTAGTCGTTGGCGTCGCCGTGCAGCCGCAGGGTGACGCCCCTCGGCAGGAAGGCACCGAACGACTGGCCGGCGGTGCCGTGCAACACGAACTCGATGGTGTCCTCGGGCAGGCCGTCGCCGCCGAAGCGGCGGGTCACCTCGCCACCGAGCATCGCGCCGACGCTGCGGTGCTCGTTGCGCACCGCCACCTCGACCCGCACCGGCGCGCCCTCGGCGAACGCCGGGGCGGCCAGCGCGATCAGCTCGTTGTCCAGGGCGTGCTCCAGGCCGTGGTCCTGGGCGCGGACCCCGCGTCGGACGGTGCCGGCGGGCAGCTCCGGCAGGTGCAGGACGGGGGCCAGGTCGAGCCCGTGGGCCTTCCAGTGCGACAGCGCCGGGGCCACGTCGAGCAGTTCGCTCTGCCCGATCGCCTCCTCGATGGACCGCAGGCCCAGCTCGGCCAGGTATCCCCGGACCTCCTCGGCGAGGAACAGGAAGAAGTTCTCGACGAACTCCGGGGTGCCCGTGTACCGCTCGCGCAGCACCGGGTTCTGGGTGGCGATGCCCACCGGGCAGGTGTCCAGGTGGCAGACCCGCATCATCACGCAGCCCGAGACGATCAGCGGCGCGGTCGCGAAGCCGAACTCCTCGGCCCCGAGCAGCGCCGCGACCAGGACGTCCCGGCCGGTCTTGAGCTGGCCGTCGACCTGCACGGTGACCCGGTCACGCAGCTTGTTGAGCAGCAGCGTCTGCTGTGCCTCGGCCAGGCCCAGCTCCCACGGGGTGCCGGCGTGCTTGAGCGAGTTCATCGGTGACGCGCCCGTGCCACCGTCGTGACCGGAGATCAGGATGACGTCGGCCTTGAGTTTGGCCACGCCCGCGGCCACGGTACCGACGCCCACCTCGCTGACCAGCTTGACGTGCACCCGGGCCGCCGGGTTGACGCACTTCAGGTCGTGCACGAGCTGCGCCAGGTCCTCGATCGAGTAGATGTCGTGGTGCGGCGGCGGCGAGATGAGGCCGACGCCGGGGGTGGCGTGCCGGGTACGGGCGATCCACGGCCAGACCTTGTTGCCGGGTAGCTGGCCGCCCTCGCCGGGCTTCGCGCCCTGGGCCATCTTGATCTGGAGGTCGTCGGCGTTGACCAGGTATTCGCTGGTCACGCCGAACCGGCCGCTGGCGATCTGCTTGACCGAGGAGCGACGCAGCGGGTCGTGCAACCGGTCGACGTCCTCGCCGCCCTCGCCCGTGTTGGACTTGCCGCCGAGGCGGTTCATCGCGATGGCGAGCGTCTCGTGGGCCTCGGCCGAGATCGAGCCGTACGACATGGCGCCGGTGGCGAACCGCTTGACGATCTCGGTGGCCGGCTCGACCTCCTCGATCGGCACCGGCGGACGGACCCCGGTGCGCACGGTGAACAGGCCGCGCAGCGAGCCGGCCTGCGCGGCGAGCGCGTCGACCTTTGACGTGTACTGGCGAAAGACGTCGTACTGCCGGCTGCGGGTGGCGTGTTGCAGCAGGAAGACCGTCTCCGGGTTGAACAGGTGCAGCTCACCCTCGCGACGCCACTGGTACTCGCCACCGACCTCCAGCCGGTCCGAGTCGGCGGTGCCCGCCGGCGGCCAGGCCAGCGCGTGCCGGGCGGCCACCTCGGCGTGCACACCGGCCAGCCCGACGCCGCCGATCCGGCTCGGGGTGCCCCGGAAGTACCTGTCGATGAGCCGGCTGTCCAGGCCGACCGCCTCGAAGACCTGCGCGCCGCAGTACGAGGAGACCGTCGAGATGCCCATCTTGGACATGATCTTGAGGACGCCCTTGCCGAGCGCCTTGGCGTAGTTGCGCACCGCCGCGACCGGCTCGACCCCGGCGAGCGTGCCGGTGGCGATCATGTCCTCCACGGACTCGAACGCCAGGTACGGGTTGACCGCCGCCGCGCCGTACCCGATCAGGACCGCCGCGTGGTGCACCTCGCGGCAGTCGCCGGACTCCACGATCAGCGCCGCCTGCGTACGCGTCTGCTCGCGGACCAGGTGCTGGTGCACGGCGGCGGTGAGCAACAGCGACGGGATCGGCGCGAGATCGGCGTTGGAGTCCCGGTCGGAGAGCACCAGGATGCGCACGCCGTCCTCGATGGCCTCGGAGACGTGCCGGCAGATCTCGATCAGCCGCGCCTTGATGCCGGCCGCGCCGTCACGCAGGCGGTACAGGCCGGAGACCCGAACGGCCTTGAAGCCGGGCAGGTCACCGTCCTCGTCGATGGAGAGGATCTTCGCCAGCTCGTCGTTGTCGATGATCGGGTGCGGCAGCACGATCTGCCGGCAGCTCGCCGCGGTCGGGTCGAGCAGGTTGCCCTCCGGCCCGATCGTCGACGCCAGGCTGGTCACCAGCTCCTCGCGGATGGCGTCCAGCGGCGGATTGGTGACCTGTGCGAAGAGCTGGTGGAAGTAGTCGTAGAGCAGTCGCGGCCGCGTCGACAGCGGCGCGATCGGGGTGTCCGTGCCCATCGAGCCCAGCGGCTCCGCGCCGGTACGCGCCATGGGCGCGAGCAGGACCTTCAGCTCCTCCTGCGTGTAGCCGAAGGTCTGCTGGCGGCGACGCACCGAGTCGTGGGTGTAGACGGTGTGCTCGCGGGCCGGCAGGTCGTCCAGCTCGATCAGCCCGGCGTGCAGCCACTCCGCGTACGGCTCGGCGGCGGCCAACTCGGACTTGATCTCGTCGTCGTGCACGATCCGGCCGGCCACGGTGTCGACCAGGAACATCCGGCCCGGCTGGAGCCGGCCCTTCGCCACCACGTGGGCGGGGTCGAGGTCGAGCACGCCCGCCTCGGAGCCCAGCACCACGAGACCGTCGTCGGTCTGCCACCAGCGCCCCGGGCGCAGCCCGTTGCGGTCCAGCACCGCGCCGACGATCTCGCCGTCGGTGAAGGCGACCGACGCCGGGCCGTCCCACGGCTCCATGAGGCTCGCGTGGAAGCGGTAGAACGCCCGCTTGTCCGGCTGCATGCCGGGGTCGTTCTCCCACGCCTCCGGGATCATCATGAGCACCGCGTGCGGCAGGCTCCGACCGGCCAGGTGCAGCAGCTCCAGCACCTCGTCGAAGTTCGCCGAGTCCGAGGCGGCGGGAGTGCAGACCGGGAAGACGCGCCGGATGTTGCCCGGCACGTTCGGCGAGCGCAGCAGCGCCTCGCGGGCCTGCATCCAGTTCCGGTTGCCGCGGATCGTGTTGATCTCGCCGTTGTGGGCGATGAACCGGTACGGGTGCGCCAGCGGCCACGAGGGGAACGTGTTCGTGGAGAAGCGGGAGTGCACCAGCGCGATCGCGCTGTCGACCCGCTCGTCGCGCAGATCCGGATAGAACGCCGGCAGCTGGTCGGGCGTGAGCATGCCCTTGTAGACCATGGTGCGGCTGGACAGCGACGGGAAGTACGCCGGCACACCCCGCTCGGCGGTCTCCCGCTCGGCCTGCTTACGGAGGCAGAACGCCACCCGGTCCAGCTCGATGCCGCGCAGCGGGGAGCCGGCCGGTCCGGCGGGCGAGTCGGTGAGGCGGTGCGCGGCCACGAAGACCTGCCGGACCCGGGGCATGGCCGCCAGGGCGGTTTCGCCGAGCCCGTCCGGCTCGATCGGCACGTCCCGCCAGCCGAGCAGGTCCGCGCCCTCGACCAACGCGTACTTCTCGACCACCCGACGGGCGCGCGCCTCGGCGGCGTCGTCGTCGGGCAGGAAGACCAGGCCGGTGGCGTACTCGCCGGCCGGCGGCAGCGGTACTTCGGCGACGGCGCGCAGGAACGCGTCCGGCACCTGGATCATGATGCCGGCGCCGTCGCCGGTGTTGGGCTCCGCGCCCCGGGCGCCCCGGTGGTCCAGGCGGCAGAGCGCGCCGAGCCCGTTGGCGACGACGGAATGGGACCGTCGGCCGTACAGGTCCGCCACGAAGGCCACCCCGCAGGCGTCGTGCTCCTGCGCCGGGTCGTAGAGGCCCTGGGCCTCGGGGCGGGTGCCGGGCGTCGGGGACGCCTGCGGGCTGTGCGGGTGCGGCTGTGTCGAATCCGCGTACGGCTGAGCCACCGGGCCTCCTGTCGTCACTCAGGTTGGATCATGGTGGGGACGACGTCGGCCCGTGGGTCTATTGAGTCTACGTTAGGGCTGGGGGCACAAGGCCACTCAAGATTGATCACACCGTCCAGAGTCTGGGACGTGTAGTCTCGCGCGGTGGATTCGGTGCGCAAGGACGACTTCGACCGGTTGGAACGTTTCTACGACGCGGTGCCCCGCGACGTGGCCGGTGTCGAGGAGCACGGCGGGTTGGTGCTGTTCGTCCGCGAGGGTGCCGGCTGGCCGTTCTACGCCCGCCCCCGGATCGACGCCACCGAGCCGCCATCGCTGGCCGACGTGACCTCGGTACGGGAACGCCAGCGCGAGCTGGGCCTGCCGGAGGCCTTCGAATGGGTGCACGAGACGACCCCGGAGCTCCTCGCGGTGGCCCGCTCGGCCGGGCTGTCCGTGCTGGAGGCCCCGCTGATGGTCCTCGACCCGGCCGCCCTGCCCGACCCGGCGACGCTCTCCGACGTACCCGTGCGGGTGCTGGCGGCGGACTCGCCCGACTTCGCCGCGGACGTGGCCGCCCGGCGGGCCGTGGCGGCCGTGGCGTTCGGCGTCCCCGGCACCGCGCCCGGCGAGGCCGGACCGGCCGAGCGGGACGCGGCCGTCACCGAGCTGGAGGTGGCCGCGCTCGACGAGGAGCGGGCCCGCATCGCCGACGGTCGACGGATCTCCGCGCTGGCCGGCACGCCGACCGAGGGCGCGCTGGCCAGCGGCATGGCGATGCGCGTGGACGACGTCGCCGAGATCGCCGGAGTGGCCACCCTGCCGGCCGCCCGCCGACGCGGAATGGGCGCCGCGCTGACCGCCACCCTCGCCCGGGAACTGCTCGCCGCCGGGACCGGGCTCGTCTTCCTCTCCGCCGGCAGCGAGGAGATCGCCCGGGTCTACCTGCGGGTCGGCTTCCGCCGCATCGGCACCGCCTGCATCGCCGAACCCGCCGCCCTGATTCCCTGAGCCGCCCGGCCGACGCCGGTTTCGAGAACCGCGCGCGCGGTCACCTGAGCGCCGCCGGTCAGGCCGGCGGACGCCACTGGGCCGCGGAGGCGGCGGCGCTGGAGAGCAGCCGCGAGTTGATCGTGCCGAGCGCGGCGTCCCGGGCACGCAGCGCCAACCGGCCCCGGGTCTGCAGCACCGCGGACATCCGCCGGGTCTGCCGGACCACGGTCGCCGCCCGGGGACGGCGCACCCGGTCGTACGTCTGCACGGCATCGGGTAGCCGGGCCTCGCGCAGCAGGGAGGCGAGGGTGGCGGCGTCCTCGAACGCGAGGCAGGCGCCCTGCCCGAGGTGCGGCGGCATGGCGTGCGCCGCGTCGCCGAGCAGCACCACGCCGCCCGGCCCGGCCCCGAAGCCGTACGCGCGCGGCAGCGGGCGAAGCTCGCGCACCTCCTGCTGGACGAGGTCGCTCGGATCGGTGGCGTCGAGCAGCGCGCCGATCGGCGCAGGCCAGCCGGCGTACCAGCGGCGAAGGAGAGCGAGCTGGGTCTCCGGCGGCTCCGGGCGGGGAGCGCCGGCCGCCGTGGCCACCCAGTAGATGCCACCGCGCGTGGAGCCACCCGAGGAGCCCCGCTCGCCCAGCGAGGCGGCCACGAAGCGGTAGCCCGCGCCCAGCACCTCGCCAGCGATCGGCTGGTCGGCGGGCAGCCGGGGCGCCCGGTACCAGGGGATGACGGCCCGCCAGGCGGCGCAGCCGGAGCTGACCACCCGGGACTCGGGGGCCAGTTGGCGGCGGATGACGCTGTCCGTGCCGTCCGCCGCGACCACCAGGTCGGCTTCGATGGTGTGCCGCCCGTCGTTCACACCCGGTCGCTCGCCCGGATCGACACGCACGTGCCGCACGGTCACCCCGGTACGCAGCTCGACCCGGTCACCGAGGCCGGCGATCAGGGCGTCGTGCAGGTCCTCCCGGTGCACCACCACCGGCATCCGGTCGGCCGGCGTCGGCCGGGGCTGCACGAGCCAGTGCCCGTCCGGACGGCGTACCCCGCCATCGGGCAGCGGGGTGGCGATGGCGGCCAGACCGGCGCCCAGGCCGAGAGCCTGCAGGGCGCGCACGCCGTTGGGCCACAGCACCACGGCGGTCGGCTCGGGCCGGACCCGCTCGGCACGGTCCAGCAGGGTGACCTGCCACCCGGACCGGGCCAGCGCGCCGGCGACCGCGAGGCCCCGACCCCGGCGCCGACCACCACCGCGCTTCGCATCGGGCCGCCCCCGCTCAGCTGTCCCGGTCGGCGGGGCGGACGCCGGTGGCGTCGGCCCGGGCCCCGTCGCGCCCCTCGGGCGTCCCGTCCGTCGACTCGGCGGCGCGGTCCCCGTCGGCGGATGACTCGGTACCCTCCGGGAGCACGTCGTCGGCCGGCTCCGGTGGCGCCACACCGGTGTCCCGCCAGGTGGCGTACTGCTCCTCGCTGACCACCCGGTAACCCTCGGGGGCGGTGGCGCGCGCGCTGGTCTCGCGTGCGGAGACGTCGACCTGCGACAGGTCGGACTCCGTGGGCGGTGTGGCGGTGGTCGCCGCGCCGATCGGGATCAGGTACTCCCGGGGGCCACGGACCCGCACGAAGTAGGCCAACGCGCCGAGGAAGACCAGGGCCGCGGTCCACACGTTGAGCCGTACGCCGAAGATCTGGTTCGCCTCGTCGGTGCGCATCAGCTCGATCCAGAACCGGCCGGCGGTGTAACCCATGACGTACAGCGCGAACGCCCGGCCCCGCCCGAGCTTCAACCGCCGGTCCAGGACGAGGACCAGCCCGGCCACCCCGACGTTCCACAGCAACTCGTAGAGGAACGTCGGGTGGTAGAGACCCGGCTCGAGAATCGGCTGGCCGGCGTCGTCGCGCAGGGCGTGCCCCGGACTGTCCGGGTCCATCCGGTGGATCTCCAGACCCCACGGCAGGGTCGTCCGGCCGCCGAACAGCTCGTTGTTGAACCAGTTGCCCAACCGGCCGACCGCCTGGGCCAGCGGCAGACCGGGGGCCAGCGCGTCGGCCACCACGCCGAGCGGGATGCCGAGCTGCCGGGCCGCGATCCAGGCGCCGACCGCGCCACCCGCGACCGCGCCCCAGATGCCGAGACCGCCCTCCCAGATGTAGAACGCCTTCAGCGGCTCGCCGCCGGCGCCGAAGTACTTCTCCGGTGAGGTGATCACGTGGTAGACCCGGGCCCCGATGATGCCGGCGGGCACCGCCCAGACGGCGATGTCGAGCACCGCCCCGGGCGCGACGCCCCGCTGGCGCAGTCGGCGCTCGGTCACCCAGCAGGCCAGCACGATGCCGGCGATGATGCACAGCGCGTACGCCCGCAGCGGGAACGGCCCGAGCTGCCAGACGGCGGTGCTGGGACTGGGCAGGGCCGCCTGGGGGGATAGCGAGGCGATGGTCACGGGTGCACACGCTACCGCTGCGCACCCCCACAGCGGCACCCCGGGCCGCCGCACCGGGGTCGGAATGACGTCTGGTTCGTGCCGCCGGGGCCGCCGGAGAGGCCGGGCAGCACCCGTTGGAGCGTGATGCCTGTGCGTCATCAAGATGACGCACAGGCATCAGAGTTGTCGCACCC
Source organism: Micromonospora sp. CA-246542 (assembly GCF_050942905.1). Taxonomy (NCBI): domain Bacteria; kingdom Bacillati; phylum Actinomycetota; class Actinomycetes; order Micromonosporales; family Micromonosporaceae; genus Micromonospora; species Micromonospora sp. CA-246542. The sequence goes on from NZ_CP192040.1 coordinate 5,111,734, forward strand.
GTACCGCGAGAGCGGCGAGGGAGGCGGGCCGGGTCGGCCCGCAGCGGCGCTCAGCGGGCCGGGTTGCGAACGCCCTCGGCGAGTTCGGCGCTCAGGGTACGCAGCGCGGCCAGCCCTTCGGCCTCGGAGGAGGCGTCCAGGACGCACCGCACCAGCGCGCTGCCGACGATCACCCCGTCGGCGTACCCGGCGACCGTGCTGGCCTGCGCGCCCGTGCCCACACCCAGGCCGACCCCGACGGGCAGGTCGGTCACCCCGCGCACCCGCGAGACGAGCGTGGGAGCGGCGTCGGAGGTACGCGCCCGCGCGCCGGTCACCCCCATCACCGCCGTGGCGTAGACAAAGCCCCGGCAGTGCTCGACGGTCATCGCGAGCCGCGCGTCGGTGGACGACGGCGACACCAGGAAGGTGCGGTCCAGCCCGTGGGCCTCCGAGGCGGCCAGCCACTCCGCCGCCTCGTCGGGAATCAGGTCCGGCGTGATCAGGCCGGTGCCACCGGCGGCGGCCAGGTCACGGGCGAACACGTCCACGCCGTACCGCTCGACCGGGTTCCAGTAGGTCATCGTGACGACCGGCGCGCCGGTCGCCGCGACGGCCTCGATGATGCGCAGCGCGTCGGCTGTACGGACGCCGCCGGCCAGCGCGATGTCGCTGGCCTTCTGGATGACCGGGCCGTCCATCACCGGATCGGAGTACGGGATCTCCACCTCGATGACGTCGACGCCGGCCTCGACCATCGCCGTCATGGCCGCGATGCTGCCCTCGACGGTCGGGAACCCGGCCGGCATGCAACCGACCAGCACGGCCCGCCCGTCGGCCCGGGCCTTGTCGAACGCGACCCCGATGCGGCTCATCTCAGCGCTCCTTGTCGAGGATGCCGAAGTAGTCCCCGGCGGTGTGCACGTCCTTGTCGCCCCGGCCGGAGAGGTTGACCACGATGGTGGGCTCCCGGCCCAGCTCGGCGGCGAGCTTCGGGGCCAGCGTCACGGTGCCGGCGAGCGCGTGGGCGCTCTCGATCGCCGGAATGATGCCCTCGGTGCGGCAGAGCAGCTCGAAGGCGGCCATCGCCTCCGCGTCGGTGACCGGCAGGTAGCTGGCCCGGCCGGTGTCGTGCAGCCAGGCGTGCTCGGGCCCGACGCCCGGGTAGTCCAGACCGGCGGAGATCGAGTGCGACTCCAGCGTCTGACCGTCGGCGTCCTGCAGGACGTACGTGCGGGCACCGTGCAGCACGCCCGCCGACCCGCCGGTGATGCTCGCGGCGTGCCGACTGGTGGTCACCCCGTCGCCGCCGGCCTCGAAGCCGTAGAGCCGCACGTCCTCGTCGGGGACGAAGGCGTGGAAGATGCCCAGCGCGTTCGAGCCGCCGCCGACGCAGGCGGTGACCGCGTCCGGCAGCGCGCCGGTCAGGTCGAGGCACTGCTGCCGGGCCTCGTCACCGATCCCCCGGACGAAGTCCCGCACCATGGCCGGGAACGGGTGCGGCCCGGCGGCGGTGCCGATCAGGTAGTGGGTCTCGTCGACGTTCGCCACCCAGTCGCGCATCGCCTCGTTCATCGCGTCCTTGAGGGTGCGCGAGCCGGTGGTGACCGGTACGACGGTGGCGCCGAGCATCCGCATCCGGGCCACGTTGAGCGCCTGCCGCTCGGTGTCGACCTCGCCCATGTAGACCACGCACTCGAGGTCGAACAGGGCGGCGGCGGTCGCGGTGGCGACGCCGTGCTGGCCCGCCCCGGTCTCGGCGATCACCCGGGTCTTGCCCATCCGCTTGGTGAGCAGCGCCTGGCCGAGCACGTTGCGGACCTTGTGCGCGCCGGTGTGGTTGAGGTCCTCCCGCTTGAGCAGCACCCGGGCGCCGACCTTCGCGGAGAACCGGCGGGCCTCGTAGAGCAGCGACGGTGTGCCTGCGTAGTCGCGCAGCAGCGCGCCGAACTCGGCCCGGAAGGACTCGTCCGCGATCGCCGTACGCCACGCCCCGTCGAGCTCGTCCAGCGCGGCCACCAGGGCCTCGGGCACGAACCGACCGCCGAAGCGGCCGAAGTGACCGGCGGAGTCGGGCTGCGAACCGGCCACCGGGGCCAGCGCGTCGGCGCTCATCGGACAATCCTCTCGGTGGGGCGTCACACCGGCGCGGTCAGCGCACCGGCCGGGGCGTCGCCGGGTGGTTACCGGCGTTGACCAACTCGGCCACCGCCTCGCGTGGGCTCTTCTGGGTGACCAGTCCTTCGCCGACCAGGACCGCGTCGGCGCCGGCGGAGGCGTACCGGATCAGGTCGTGCGGCCCGCGAACGCCGGACTCGGCGATCTTGACGACGCTGCTCGGCAGGCCCGGCGCGATCCGCTCGAACACCGAGCGGTCCACCTGAAGGGTACGCAGGTCACGGGCGTTGACCCCGATCACCTGCGCGCCGGCCTCCAGGGCCCGGTCGGCCTCCTCCTCGTCGTGGACCTCGACGAGCGCGGTCATGCCCAGCGACTCGATCCGCTCCAGCAGGCCCATCAGCACGTTCTGCTCGAGAGCGGCCACGATCAGCAGCACCAGGTCGGCACCGTGCGCGCGCGCCTCGTGCACCTGGTAGCTGGAGACCACGAAGTCCTTGCGCAGCACCGGCACGGTGACCGCGGCCCGAACGGCGGCGAGGTCGTCCAGCGAACCGCCGAACCAGCGCCCCTCGGTCAGCACGCTGATGGCCCGCGCACCGCCCGCCGCGTAGTCGACGGCGAGGTCGGCCGGATCGGCGATCTCGGCCAGCCGGCCCTTGGACGGCGAGGAGCGCTTGACCTCGGCGATGACCGCCACACCGGGCTTGCGCAGCGCGGCGTACGCGTCCAGCGGCGGCGGCGCCGCCGCGGCCAGTTCACGGATCCGTTCCAACGGAACCTGCTCCTGGCGACGGGCGACATCCTCGCGCACGCCAGCCAGAATCTCGTCGAGCACGCTTACGGACGCCGCCTGACCGGCCTCGTCCCCCTCCGCGTGCGCATGCTCAGCAGTCACCAACGGACTCCCCTCTCCGGGTGTCATGGGCCGATGCTAGGGGCACCCGACCGAGGCCGGGAGCCGGGGGTATGGCGCTGCTCACGAAAAGGCCTGCGGCATAATGGCCGACTTGCCGTGAAGGGGATGTCACGCAGCGCCACCTCCGTATCGACCACCGTCACACGACGAGAGCCCGGCGGCTCCGGTCGAACCGGGCCGACCCATCGATCATGCCATCCACCGCCGATCACCGCCCGGCGACAGCGACCGCAGTCGATGTTGTGAGCAAGCTCAAGGCCGAACGGCCCCTCCCAGGTCGCGGGCGGGGCGGGACAGTTGACGGGGCGGTCACCCCGACGAAACGTCGGCCGGTGAGCATCGTCCTCGGGCAGACTCGATGACGCGCCTGCCCGACCGTCGCCGACTCCTCGTGTGGAGTGAGCCATGAACACTGCCGAGTCGAACTCCAGCATCGGACTGACCACAATCTCGCGGACCATGGCGTCGTTCGCCGTCGGGGTGGTGCACACCCTGGAGCGGGCCGTCGTCGGCGAGGGCCGGATGCGCACGGCCCGCGGTAACGCCTGGGAGGCGGTCTGCGCCGACCGGGCCCGCGCCGACCGACGCGCCGAGCTGGACCGCCTGGTGGCCGAGCTGACCGCCACCCGCGCCGCCGCCCACCCGCAGCGGGAGCGTCAGCCGGTCGTCCGGGAGCGGGACCGTCAGCCGGTCGGCTGATCAGCCGGCCGTCGGGTCCTCGCCCCGGTCCAACGCGTCCCACGCCTCGGTGGTCCGCCGACCGGCCATCGGGCCCGGGGTGGCAGCCGTCGTCGGCCTACTCTCCGTGACGGTCCGCGTCGGCCGCTCGTACCGGGCGCCCATCGCCGGCCACCCGCCGCCCCGCAACGCCGTCCACCCACCACCCACGGCGACGAGCAGACCGCCGACCAGGCAGAGCGCCGGCCACTGCCGACTCACCACACCGTCGAGGTCGGCGACCAGTCCGTAACCCGCACCGGCCGACACCGCCAGGCCCAACGCCCCCAGCAGCACACCCAGCAGCCGCCGTACCCGACCCCGGGTGGCCAGCACCGCGCCACCACCGGCCAACGCCACCACGGCCAGCGCCGGCAGCCACGGCAGCAGGACGGCCCCGCTGCGGGCCTCCCGCACCGGCGGCAGCGGCGCCGGCCGCGCGGTCAGCTCGACCGACCAACCCCGGGTCGCCATCCACAGCGCCAGGCCCGCGCCAGCGAGACAGAGCAGCACCGCGTACGTCAGCTCGCGCCGACCCTTCACGTTCATCGGGCAGCCCGCAGCGTTTCGGCGGCGGCGATCGCGGCCAGCACGGCGGCGGCCTTGTCGCGGGTCTCCTGCTCCTCGGCGGCCGGATCCGAGTCGGCGACCACTCCGGCCCCGGCCTGCACGTAGGCGCGGCCGTCGCGGATCAGCGCGGTCCGGATGGCGATCGCCATGTCCAGGTCGCCGCCGAAGCCGAAGTAGCCGACCGTGCCTCCGTAGACGCCACGGCGTACCGGCTCCAGCTCCTCGATGATCTCCATGGCGCGTACCTTGGGCGCGCCCGAGAGCGTCCCGGCCGGAAAGGTCGCCGCGAGCGCGTCGAACGCCGAACGGTCCTCACGCAGCGTGCCGGTCACGGTGGAGACGATGTGCATCACGTGGCTGTACCGCTCGATGGTCGCGAACTCGGGCACCTGGACGCTGCCCGGCTCGCAGACCCGGCCCAGGTCGTTGCGGCCCAGGTCGACCAGCATGACGTGCTCGGCGCGCTCCTTGGGATCGGCGAGCAGCTCGGCGGCGAGGCCCGCGTCGGCCGCCGGGGTGCCGCCGCGCGGGCGGGTGCCCGCGATCGGGTGCAGCAGCGCCCGCCGCCGCCCGTCCGCGCCGGCGGTGACCTTCAGGTGCGCCTCCGGCGACGAGCCGACGATGTCGAACCCGTCGAAGCGCAGCAGGTACATGTACGGGCTGGGGTTGCTGGTGCGCAGCACCCGGTAGACGTCCAGCGGGTCGGCGTGGGTGGCCCGCTCGAACCGCTGGGACAGCACGATCTGGAAGCACTCGCCCGCCCGGATCGCCTCCTTGGCCGCCTCCACGGCCTTGACGTAGCCCCCCTCAGGCGTACGACAGACGACCTCGCCGGCCGGTGGGCGCGCGACCGTCGAGATCATCGGCGGGATGGGTCGGGACAGCGCGGTGGTCATCGCGTCGAGGCGGCCCACCGCGTGGTGGTACGCGGCGGTGACGTGCGCGTCGCGGTCCGCCGCGTCCAGCGGTGGCAGCACCGCGTTGGCGACCAGGATCGCGGAGCCGTCGTAGTGGTCGAGCACCACCAGGTCGGTCGCGAGCATCATGCCCAGCTCCGGCACGCCGAGGTCGGACTCGGTCAGCTCGGGCAGCCGCTCGAAGCGGCGGACGAGGTCGTACCCGAGGTAGCCGACCATGCCCCCGGTCAGCGGCGGCAGGCCGTCGCCCGGTCCGGGCGGCGGCCCGGCGAGCGCCGCGACGGTGTCCCGCAGCACCCGCACCGGGTCACCGTCGGTCGGCAGCCCGGCCGGGGGCTGCCCGAGCCAGGTCGCCGCGCCGTCCCGTTCGACGAGGGTCGCGCTGCTCCGGACCCCGATGAACGAGTACCGCGACCAGGCCGTGCCCGCCGAGCCGACCCCCTGCTCGGCCGATTCGAGCAGGAAGGTTCCGGGCCCGCCGGCGAGCTTGCGGTAGACCCCCACCGGAGTCTCGGCGTCGGCCAGCAGCCGTCGGGTGACCGGTACGACACGCCAGCGGGCGGCCAGTTCGGTGAAGGTGGCCACGTCGGGGCTCACCGCGCCGTCGGTCATGCGCCGACCCGCCTCTCGTTCACGGCGGGGCTCCGCCGAACCGTGCTCACCGGGCGTCCGGCGCGGTGACCGGCAGCTCGGTGAAGAAGCACGTCCGGTGCCCGGTGTGGCAGGCCGCGCCGACCTGGTCAACGCTGACCAGGAGGGCGTCGCCGTCACAGTCCAGGGCGACTGAGCGCACGTACTGGTGGTGCCCGGAGGTGGCGCCCTTGACCCAGTATTCGCGCCGGCTGCGGGACCAGTAGGTGGCCCGGCCGGTGGTGAGGGTGCGGTGCAACGCCTCGTCGTCCATCCAGGCGACCATCAGCACCTCGCCGGAGTCGTGCGCGCGTACCACGGCGGCGACCAGGCCGTCGGCGTTGCGGCGCAGCTGGGCCGCGATGGCCGGATCGAGCCGGGACGGACGGACCGGCGCCGAGGCCACCGGGCCGTTCGGTTCGCTGGGGACGCCGGTCACCGGCGCGTCAGGTACGGGCACAGTTGCCCATTCTCCCGCACGTGGCGTGGGCACCGGCGACGGCTCCCGCCGGGGGTTCGGCCGGTCGACCACGGGCCGCGCGAGCTGGGCCACGTAGCGGTCGAGGCGGCCGTCGACCAGGGCCTCGGCCAGGTCGGCGCCGGAGGATTCGGCGATCTCCCCGGCGTACGGGCGGATCAACGGCAGGGTGCCGGCGACCAGCCGCACGGCGGCGGCCCAGAGTTGGCCGGTGGCGCCCGGGCGCAGGCCGAGGCAGAGGAGCATGTCCTCGCGGTAGCCGACCGGCGCGACCGGCAACTCCAGGGCCGCCGCGAACGCCGCGCGGCGGGACGACACCCGTACCGACGGGTTCGCCGGGCGCAGCACCGACGGGCAGAGCCGGGCCAGGTCCGCCACGGCGAGCCGGACCCCGAGGCGGTCGGCGGCGGCGCGGGCGGCAGCGGCCTTGCCGAGCAGGGCGATGAGCTCCTCCAGCCGGGGCGGCTCGGCGGGTTGGCAGAGCACCGGCAGGTCGATCCGGGGCCGCCAGTGCGGGTCCGCCCAGAGCAGCCGGGCCGGCGCGGTGACCGGCAGTCCGAACGCCCAATCGGCCGGCTCACCCAGCCGGTGCACCCAGGAGCGGACGTCCCGCGCCGCCACCGAGACGTGGGTGACCCGGCCGGCGCTTTCGGCCAGGTACGCGCGACGGGCGGCGTACGGCGAGCCACCGACCAGCACGTCGAGGTCGACGTCGCTGTGCGCGGTGGCCGCCCGCCGGGCGTGACTGCCGCGCAGCAGGATGCCGACGACCGGTCGTTCGGCGGCGTCCCGCAACCGCGCGGCCCAGTCCTCGAGAAATCCGCTGTGCGGTAACGGAGCGTGACCCACGGCGCCATCGTGCCGTACGTCCGATCGGCGCGCAATGCCCGTTGCCGGACCCGCTGTCCGGTCCGAAGCCTACTGCCCGTTGTCACGCTGGGCGCGAGGGCGGGCACCAGAGGACAGGCGGGTCGGGCACTCCCCTCTAGCGTGGAATTCAACGAACGATGAGTTTCTGGGAGGTGCGCGATGGACGACGCGATAGGCGTCCACGACCTGGTGGTCGATCGAGGCGGGCGGCGGGTGCTGGACGGCATCACCTGCGCCGTTCCGCGGGGCGCCGTCACCGGCCTGCTGGGGCCCAGTGGCAGCGGCAAGACCACGTTCATGCGCGCCGTGGTCGGCGTGCAGGTGGTCACCTCGGGGACGGTGACCGTGCTGGGCCAGCCGGCGGGCGCCCCGGCGCTGCGGCACCGGGTCGGCTACCTCACGCAGGCGCCGAGCGTCTACGCCGACCTGACCGTGCGGGAGAACGCCCGCTACTTCGCGGCCCTGTACGGGCGCGGTCGGGCCGAGGCCGACGAGGCGGTGAGCGCCGTCGGGCTGGCCCAGGCGGCCGGTCAGCTGGTCGCCACCCTCTCCGGCGGCCAGCGCAGTCGGGCCTCGCTGGCCTGCGCCCTGGTCGGTGACCCGGAGTTGGTCATCCTCGACGAGCCGACCGTCGGTCAGGACCCGGTGCTGCGGGCCGACCTGTGGGCCCGGTTCCACGCCATGGCCGCTGCCGGCACCACCCTGCTGGTGTCCAGTCACGTGATGGACGAGGCGGCCCGCTGCGACCGGCTGCTGCTGATCCGCGAGGGCCGGCTGATCGCCGACGACAGCCCGGACGCGATCCGCGCCGCCGCCGGCGTGGACGACCTCGACGAGGCGTTCCTGCGACTGATCCGGGCCGGCGAGGCGAAGGCGACAGCCGGACGGGAGAACTCATGAACGTGCGGATCCTGGCGGCCACCATCGGCCGCGTCCTGCGCCAGCTCCGGCACGACCGGCGGACGATCGCGCTGCTCGTGGTGGTGCCGACCGTCCTGCTCACGTTGGTCTACTACATGTACGCCGACAAGCCGACACCGCCGGGACAGCCGTCGGTGTTCGACCGGGTCGCGCTGGTAATGCTGGGAACCTTCCCCTTCGTGATCATGTTCCTCGTGACCAGCATCGCGATGCTGCGCGAGCGCACGTCCGGCACCCTCGAACGGCTGCTCACCACCCCGCTGGGCAAGCTCGACCTGCTCTTCGGGTACGGCATCGCGTTCGGGTTGGCCGCCGCCGTGCAGGCCACGTTGGCGGCCGGTCTGGCGTACTGGGCCTTCGACCTGCGAACTCTCGGCAGCAGCGGTCTCGTGATCGGGATCGCGGTGCTCGACGCGGTGCTCGGGGTCGCCCTCGGCCTGCTGTGCAGCGCCTTCGCCCGCACCGAGTTCCAGGCAGTACAGTTCCTCCCGGTCGTGGTGATCCCGCAGCTCCTGCTGTGTGGGCTGTTCGTGGCCCGGGACGAGATGGCCGGCTGGCTCCAGGGGCTCAGCGGCGCTCTGCCGCTGACGTACGCCATCGAGGCGTTGCAGGAGGTCGGCGCCCACGCCGACCCGACCGCGACCATGTGGCGGGACGTGGGTGTGGTGTTCGGCGCGGTGGTGTTGGCGCTGGTGCTCGCGGCGGCGACCCTGCGTCGGCGCACCGGCTGACCGACCGGCGGCGACCCGCGCGGGGCGGGTCGCCACCCGCCGCCGGGAGACCGGCGGCGTCAGCGGACGAACGAGGGGCGGCGATGACGCGGCGTACCGGCCGGCGACCCGGCAACCCGGACACCCGGGAGGCGATCCTCGACGCGGCGCGGGCGACGTTCGCCGAACGGGGTTTCGACGCCGCCCCGATCCGCGCCATCGCCGCCACCGCCGGGGTGGACCCGGCTCTGGTGCACCACTACTTCGGCACGAAGGACCAGCTCTTCCGGGCCGCGATGAACTTCCCGGTGGACCCCGCCGAGCTGCTGCCGGCGGTGCTGGCCGGTGACCAGGACGGCGTCGGCGAGCGGTTGGTCCGGACCTTCATCGGCATCTGGGACTCACCGGCCGGCAGCGCCGGGGTGGCGCTGGTGCGCTCGGTGCTCAGCAGCGAGTGGACCGCGCGCCTGCTGCGGGAGTTCGTCACCACGCAGGTGCTGCGCCGGGTACTCGACCAGCTCGACGTCGACCCGGCCGAGGTCCCGCTGCGTGGCTCGCTGGTCGCCACCCAGCTCATCGGCCTCGCCATGATCCGGCACGTGGTACGGCTGGAGCCGGTCGCGTCGGCCGATCCGGAGCTCCTGGTCGCCACCATCGGCCCCAGCGTCCAGCGGTACCTCACCGGGTCGCTGCCGATCTAGCGGCAGACGCGGGGCGCGGTCAGAGGGAGACGCCGGGCACGGTCAGCGGGGCGGGTGCACGTCGGCGGGGCGGCGCAGCGGCGGGAGCAGCCGGCCCAGCTCGTCGGGGCCGCTGAGCGGCCACGGGAACGCCAGCCGGACGCGCCGTCGTGCGCCGGGGCGTCCGAGAGCGACCACCAGCCCGTAGCGGTCGACACGCACCACGCGCGGCGGGCCGTCCGGGGCCTCCTCGGTCAGCCCGAGCTGCCGGCGCAGGTAGTCGGTGACGGCGGTGGGCTCGCGCTGGGCGAGGTCGGCGAGCAGCAGAGCCTCGAAGGGGTGCACCGGATCCGGCTCCGCCTCGGCGTACTCCCCCGGGTCGATCCGGCGCACGACGCCGGCCCGCTCCCAGCGGACCTCGGCCACCTCGAAGCGGAACAGCCGGAACCGGGCGCCGACGTCGAGCAGGTCGCCGGTCGGCTCGACGGCCGCGAAGTCGACCGCGGCCCGACGTGCCTCGTCGTCGTGCAGTTCGGCGGCCCAGCCGGAGACCCAGGCCCGCCCGAGCCCGGGAGCGCCGGCCGCCGGCGGCAGGTCGAGGACGTCCAGGACGACCGCGACGTCGTCGCCCCCGGCGACGGGCTGGAGCGCGGCGCCCAGGTGGCTGGCCACCGGCACCAGCAGCAACACCCGGCCGTCGGGGTCGGTCACGTGCCGGGCGTGGTGCGGACCCGGGCGACGAGCCAGGTGGACGAGGCCGGGCAGGCGACCGGCGACGAGGGTGCGGACGATCTCGGCGGGGCTGGGCCGCATGGCGCAACCTCCTTCAAAGGTTAGCCTTACCTAACCGGAGCGTAGAGCACCAGGACCACCCCGTCCACCAGCGAAAGCCTGTGACATCGACCCGTTACCTCGTCTGCTCCAGCCAGGAGGCGTACAGCAGCCCGTAGACCGAGTCGGCGTCGCGCACCAACTCGTCGTGCGGGCCGCGCTGCACGACGCGCCCCCGGTCCACCACGATGACCTCGTCGGCGGCCTGGGCGGTGGAGAGCCGGTGCGCGATGGCGAGGGTCGTACGCCCCCGCGTGACGGCGTCCAGAGTGCGCTGCAGGCGCACCTCGGTCGCCGGATCCACCGCGCTGGTCGCCTCGTCCAGCACCAGCAGGTCGGGGTCGGCCACGTACGCCCGGGCCAGCGCGACGAGCTGCCGCTCCCCCACGCTCAGCGCCTCGCCGCGCTCCCCGACCGGGGTGTCGAGGCCGGCGGGCAGGCCGTCCAACCAGTCGGCCAGGCCCAACTCCGTGAAGGCGGCCCCCAGCTCCTCGTCGGTCAGCTCGGGCCGGGCGAACCGCACGTTGTCGCCGACCGTCGCGTCGAAGAGGAACCCGTCCTGCGGCACCATCACCACCCGCGAGCGCAGCGAGTCGAAGCGCACCTGCGCCAGCGGAACCCCGGACAGCAGCACCGCCCCCGCCGACGGATCCATCAGTCGGGTCAGCAGCTTCGCGAAGGTCGTCTTGCCGCTGCCCGTCTCGCCGACCACCGCCACCCGGCTCTTCGCCGGGATCTCCAGGTCGATGTCGTGCAGCACCGGCGGCCCGCCGGGATAGGCGAACCGCACCCCCGAGAACCGGATGTCCAACGGACCGATCGGCAGGTCCCGGCCCTGCTCCCCGGGGTCCGCGACGTCCGGGGCGACGTCCAGCACGTCCAGCACGCGCCGCCAGCCGGCGATCGCGTTCTGCGCCTCGTTGAGCACCTCGGTGGCGATCTGCACCGGCTGGATGAACAGCGTCACCAGGAAGAGGAACGCGGTGAGCTGGCCGATCGACAGCGTGCCGTCCACGCCCAGCGTCACACCGAGCACCACCACGCCGGCCAGCGCCAACCCGGCCGCCAACTCACCGACCGAGCTGCCCACGATGCTGATCCGGATGGCCCGCTGCTGCGCGACGCGCTGCGCGTCGATGGCCTCGTCCAGCCGCCGCTCGGTACGCCCCGCGATGCCGTACGCCCGGATCACCGGCGCGCCCACGACGCTCTCGCCGATCGCGCCCAGCAGCGCGCCGGTGCGCTGACGCACCGTCGCGTACGCCCCGCCGAGGCGGCGCTGCAACTGCCGGATGACGAGCACCGCCGGCAGGAACGCCACCAGCACCACCAGGGTCAACTGCCAGGAGTACGCCAGCATGACGGCCGTCGTCACCACGAGCTGACCCAGGTTGACCAGCAGGATCACCCCGCCCCACTGGAGGAACTGGGTGATCTGGTCGACGTCGCTGGTCACCCGCGAGACCAGCGAGCCACGGCGCTCCGACTGCTGGTGCAGCATCGACAGGTCGTGCACGTGCCGGAACGCCCGCGTCCGCACGTTCGCCAACGCGGTCTCGCTGACCGTGAACAGCCGGCGCATCATCAGGTAGCCGCAGGCCGTGGTGACCACGAGGATCGCCGCGGTGACCACCACCACCGACCAGACGACGTCAAGCCGCAGGCCGCCGACGATGCCCCGGTCGATGCCCTGCTGCACCGCCACCGGTACGGCCACCCGCCCCACCATGTAGACCAGCGCCAGGGCCAGGGTGGCGGCGAGCCCGGTCCGCAGCTCGGGCGAGAGGGCCAGCCCTCGCCGCAGCGTCCGCCAGGTCGTCTCCGGCCTCTCGTCGCGCTCGTCGGTCGTCACCGTCGTACTCACCGGGCTTGCCTTTCGTTCGCGACTGTGGGGCTCCGCTGCGCTGCACTCCTCGCGCTCACCGGGTTTGCCTTTCGTTCGCGACTGCGGGGCTCCGCTGCGCTGCACTCCTCGCGCTCACCGGTCCACCTCGATCTCCAGGCCCGACGGCAGCGGCGCCACCTCGTCGTCGTACGCGCGCTCCTGCGCGCGGTCGACCTCCGCCTGCTCGTAGGCGGTGACCAGGTCCACGTACCCGGGCACGGTGGCCAGCAACTCGGTGTGCGTGCCCCGCGCGATCACCCGCCCCTGCTCGACGTAGATGACCTCGTCGGCGAGCGCGATGGTGGCCCGGCGGTACGCCACGACGAGGATCGACGCGGCGGGAACCCCCGGCTCGCCGGCCGAGGAGCGCAGGCCGGCGAGGATGGCCGCCTCCACGCGCGGGTCCACGGCGCTCGTCGCGTCGTCGAGCACCAGCAGGCGCGGCCGCCCGGCGAGGGCGCGGGCCAGCGTGAGCCGCTGCCGCTGCCCGCCGGAGAGCGAGGTGCCCCGCTCGCCGACCATCGTGTCCAGCCCGTCGGGCAGCGCCGCGACGAAACCGTCCGCCTCGGCCAGGCGCAGCGCCGCCCACACGACCTCGTCGTCGATGCCCGGCCGGTCCAGGGCGATGTTGGCCCGTACGGTGTCGTCGAAGACGAACGGCACCTGCGCCACGAGCGCGACCGTGCTGGCCAGCGACGCGGCGGTCAGGTCACGCGTGTCCACGTCGTCCAGGGCGACGGTGCCCGAGTCCGGGTCGACCAGGCGGACGGCCAACGAGGCGATGGTGGACTTGCCCGCGCCGGTCGGCCCGACCAGGGCGACCGTGCGGCCGGCCGGGACGGTGAAGCCGACCTCGCCGAGCACCTGCGCGCCGGGCTGGTGGGCCTCGGCGGGCGGATAGGAGAAGTGCACGTCGGTGAAGGTGAGGCTGGCCGGGCCCGGGGTGGCCGGGTCGAGCACCCGCTGTCCGTACGGCATCTCGCCGGTGGCGTCGAGGACCCGGCGCACCCGGTCCCAGCCCGCGACGCTGCGCGGCAGCTCGGCCAGCACCCAGCCGATGGCCCGTACCGGGAAGGCCAGCACGGTGAAGAGGAAGGCGACGCTGACCAGCTCGGTGACGCTGATCGCGCCCTGGCGCAGCCGGAAGGCCCCGACCACCAGGACGGCCAGGGTGCCGAGGCTGGGCAGTGTCTCCAGCAGCGGGTCGAAGACGCCCCGCAGCCGGCCGACCGCGATGAGGGCGTCGCGCAGCTCACCGGCGCGACCGGCGAACCGGGCGGTCTCCTGCGCCTCGCGACCCATGGTCTTGACCACCAGCGCGCCGTCGAAGCTCTCGTGCGCGATGCCACTGACCTCGGCGCGCAACCGCTGCGCGCGGGCCTGGCGGGGCGCCATCCGGCGGGAGTAGACCACGTTGAGCGCGAACAGCGCGGGAAACACCGCGAGGCCGACCAGGGCCAGGGCCCAGTCGGTGGCGAACAGCGAGACGATCGCGCCGACCAGCATCACCAGCGTGCCCACCGCGAAGGGCAGCGGGGCGATCGGATACCAGGCCGCCTCCACGTCGGAGTTGGCGTTGGACAGCAACGTGCCGGTGGCGTTGCGGTGGTGCCAGGACAGCGGCAGGTCCAGGTAGCGGCGGGTGACCCGGCGGCGGTAGGCGGCCTGGAGCCGGTACTGCATGTAACCGGCGCCGAGCCGACGCCCGAAGATGCCGACCACCCGCAGCACGCTGATCCCGAAGAGGGCAACCGCCGCCAGCACCAGCGCGCCGACGCCGACCTCGCCCCGGGCGATCGCCGGCACCACCACGTCGCCGACCACCGCACCCACCACGTACGCGCTGACGATAACCATCGAGCCGAACAGCACGCTGCCGACCACGGCGACCGTGAAGATCCGCGGCTGCTCCCGAATCGCCTGCCGCAGAACCCCCAGCCCTCTGCCGAGCACGTCCCGGCTTGTCCTGCTCGCCACGCTCTCCCCCGCCGTAAGCCACAATTATCTACCTCATCCTTACCGGTGCGGGCCTGCGCCGCCGACCCGGACGGGATATGTCGACCATCACGTACCCCACGCCCGCGCCAGCGGTACGACCCGGCCCCGCTCGCCGCGCGGCCGCCCGGGTCCGGGCCTACGATCGGCCCATGTCGCGGTACGCCCGAGCCGAGCGCGAGACGCTGGCCGATCTCCTTCTGGCCCTCGGGCCCGACGCACCGACGATCAACGAGGGCTGGGCGACGCGCGACCTCGCCGCGCACCTGGTGCTGCGCGAACGCCGGCTGGACGCGGCGGGCGGGATCCTGCTGCCGCCACTGCGGGGGTACGCCGAACGGGTCCGCCGCCAGCTCGCCGCCGGGCCCTGGCCGGAGCTGGTGGCGAAGGTACGCCGGCCACCGCTGTGGAGCCCGGTCAGCAACCCGCTGACCGACGAGCTGGTCAACACCATGGAGTTCTTCATCCACCACGAGGACGTTCGGCGGGCCGTCGGGGGGTGGCAGCCGCGTGAGTTGCCACGTGGCCTGCAGGCAACGCTGTGGAAGCGGGCCGCACCGATGGCCCGGCTGACGCTGCGGCGATTCCCAGCGGACCTCTACGTGCAGGCGCCCGGGTACGGCGAGGTCTCCGTCGGCCGTGGCGGCGAACGACTGCGCCTGGTGGGCGCCCCGGCCGAGTTGGCCCTGTTCCTGTCCGGACGACAGCGGGTGGCCAGGGTCCAGTTGGACGGCCCGGCGTCGTCCGCGCGGCAACTGCGCAACGCCAGCCTGGGCATGTGACTTTCTGCGCCTAATCGGTCACTGCAACCTCGGACGAATGCCCCAGTCCCAGCGATGCGTACCGATACCTCCTCCCGTACGCTTCACCGCGCCGTTCCGCGCCAGGGCGGCACGATGTGGGGGCATACGATGCGAAGTTTCGCAATCTCGGCGCTACGGGAACCCTCCTTCACGGCGGGGCGCCACAAGTCCACAGATCGGGTGGCCAACGAGAGCGTCGAGTGGGCGCGCGCTTTCGGCCTGGTCAACTCCGGTCAAATTCATCGACTGCAACGGGCGGACGCCGCCGGTCTGGCGGGCCGAGCCTGCCCGGACGGGCCGGTGCGGGGGCTGCGACTCCTCACCGACCTGATCTCCTGGCTGTTCGTCATGGACGACGCCTGCGACGAGGACGGCCTCGGGGCCGACCCGAGCCGGCTCTCGCCGGTCATCGCCGCTCTGCTCAACGTGCTGGACCGTGCCGGCGACCCGGGCGCCGCACCACCACCGGAGGCCGGCCCGCTGGGCGCCGCGCTGCACGACCTGTGCCGCCGGACCCGGGCCGAGGGCCGGGCGCCGATGCTGCTGCGGTTCGTCAGCCAGGTCCGCCAGTACCTGCTGGCGCTCCTCTGGGAGGCCAGCAACCGGGAGCGCCACCGGGTGCCAGGGGTCTCCGAGTACGTCCAACTGCGTCGACACATCGGCGGCGTACACCCCTGTCTCACCCTGACCGACCTCGCGTCGGAGCAGCCACCCGGGCCGGCGCGGCGGGCCGATCCGGCGCTGACCGCCCTGGACCTGCTGGCGGTGGACCTCGTCTGCTGGTGCAACGACCTCTTCTCGTACGGCAAGGAGAGCCGGTCCGACCCGGACGCGCACAACCTGGTGACGGTCATCGCCCAGGAGAGCGGCCTCGACGAGGCGGGCGCGTTACGGGCCGCCGCGGAACGCTTCAACCGGGGGTTGGCGGCGTACCAGGCGGCGGAGGAGGACTTGCTGGCGAGCGGTGTCGCGGCACTGCACTCCCCGTTGGCCGCGCGGCGCAACTGGGTCCGGGCCACCTACGACTGGTCGGTCGTGGCTGCCCGCTACGCCTGATTCAGGGCGCCGGTCGGCGCGGCAGGGTCGCCGGACGATCACCGGCACTAGCCGATGCCCGGTATCAGGCAATACTCTTCGGTAACCACTATGACGTGACGACCGTCACGTCGCCACCCCCGAAGGCGGCTACAGCGATGGCTCTCGATGTACCGTACCGTTCCATCCCGGACATGTTCCTCAAGCGCGTGGCGGCCACCCCCGACCGGCACGCGTTCGCGTCCCCGACCCCTGACGACTCGGGGCCCGACTGGTTGACCTGGGAGCAGGTCGGCCAGCGCGCCAAGGCCGTCGCCGCCGGCCTGCACGCGCTCGGCGTCGGCCAGGAGAACCCGGTCGCGATCCTCGCCAACACGCGGCTGGACTGGGTGGTCGCCGACCTGGGCATCATGTGCGCCGGCGGGGCGACCACCACCGTCTACCCGACCACCGAGCCGGCGGACGCGACGTACATCATCGCCGACTCCGGCTCGCGGGTCCTCTTCGCGGAGAACCCGGCGCAGGCGGCCAAGATCGCCGGAGCGGAGCTGCCGGCGCTGACCCACGTGGTGCTCTTCGACGGCACCCCCGACCCGAACGCCGCGATCCCCCAGCTCACCCTCACCGAGCTGGAAGAGCGGGGCAGCCGGGCGCTGGCCGCCGAGCCCGATCTGATCGACATGCTGGTGGCCGGCATCGGCCCCGACCACCTGGCCACCCTGATCTACACCTCCGGCACCACCGGCCAGCCCAAGGGGGTCGAGCTGCTGCACGGTGGGTGGTGCTGGGAGGCGGTGGCGCAGGCCGACGTCGGGCTGCTGCGCGACGACGACCTGCAGTACCTGTGGCTGCCGCTGGCGCACTCGTTCGGCAAGACGCTGCTCTGCGGCGCGATCCACGTCGGCCTGCCGACGTACGTGGACGGGCGGGTGGAGAAGCTGGTCGACCTGCTCGCGGTGATCCGACCGACGCTGATGTGTGGCGCTCCCCGGGTCTTCGAGAAGGTCTACAACCGGGCGGTGACCACCGCGCACGGCGCCGGCGGCGCGAAGGCGAAGATCTTCGCCTGGGGTGTCCAGGTCGGTAAGGAGAAGGTCGCGCTGGAGCAGGCCGGCAAGCCGGTGCCGGCCGGGCTCAAGCTGCGCTACGGGCTGGCCGAGAAGCTGGTGTTCAGTAAGCTCCAGGCCCGCCTGGGCGGCCGGATGCGGGTGCTGGTCTCCGGCGCCGCGCCGCTCAGTCCGGAGATCGCCACCTTCTTCGCCGCGGCCAACCTGCCGATCTCGGAGGGCTACGGCCTCACCGAGACCAGCGCCGGCAACTTCGTCAACCCACCGGACGGGCTGCGCATCGGCACGGTCGGGAGGGCGATGGGCGACCTGGAGTGCCGGATCGACACCGACGGCGAGATCCTCGTGCGGGGTCGCCCGGTGATGCGCGGCTACCACAACCTGCCCGAGGAGACCGCCGCCGCGTTCACCGAGGACGGCTTCTTCCGCACCGGCGACATCGGCACGCTCGACGAAGAGGGCTACCTGCGGATCACCGACCGCAAGAAGGACCTGGTCAAGACCTCGGGCGGCAAGTACATCGCGCCGTCGCACATCGAGGGCATGTTCAAGGCCATCTGCCCGTACACCTCGCAGGCGGTCGTGATCGGGCAGGCCCGCAACTTCTGCACGATGCTCGTCACGCTCGACGCGGACGCCATCCGGGGCTGGGTGGCCGGCGGCCCGCTGGAGGGCCGCGACTACACCGAGATCGTCGCCTCGCCGGAGGCGCAGGCGATGGTCGAGGAGTACGTCGCCCAGCTCAACGCCAAGCTGAACCGCTGGGAGACGATCAAGAAGGTGGCGATCCTGCCACGTGACCTGACCATCGAGGACGGCGAGGTCACCCCGTCGTTGAAGATCAAGCGACGGGGCGTGGAGGGCAACTTCGCCGCCGAGATCGACAAGATGTACGCCGGCTCCCTCGCGGAGCTGTAGCAACGGGCCGTCGTGGCCCCGCACCCACCCGGGTGTGGGGCCACCGGCGTCTTCCGGGTCCGCTCAGGCGATGACCGATGGCTCCGGCCACCGCTGCCGGCCGCTGCGGTCCAGGTCGTAGCGGACCGTGGCGATCCGCTCCACGGCCTCCACCAGCTCGGCGGCCGGCAGGGTGAACGGCAACCGCAGGAAGCGTTCCAGGGTGCCGTCCAGGCCGAACCGCGGCCCGGGCGCGAGCCGTACGCCGACCTCCTCGGCGGCCCGCGCGAGCGCGCTGGAGACCGGGCCGTCCAACTCGGCCCAGAGGGTCACGCCGCCGCGCGGCACGGTCACCCGCCAGTCCGGCAGTCGGTGCGCCAGCGCGCCGAGCAACGCGTCGCGCTGGGCGGCGAGCTGCGCCCGACGGTCGGCGACGATGGCCGCCGCGTCGGCGAGCAGGCGCACCGCCACCAACTGGTCGAGCACCGGGCTGGACATGTCGACGCCGACCCGGACCGCCGCCAGCCGCTGCACCTGCGGCGCGGAGGCGCGGACCCAGCCGATCCGCAGACCACCCCAGTACGGCTTGCTCATCCCTCCGATGCTGACCACCCGGGAGTGCCGGTCGAACGTGGCCGTGGGCGGGGGCAGCTCGACGCCGTCCAGAGGGAGGTCCACGAAGGACTCGTCGACGATGAGGTCGGTGCCCACGGCGTGGGCGGCGGCGACCACCCGCTCGCGCAGCGCGGCGGGCATCAGGTGGCCGGTCGGGTTCTGGAACTCCGGGATCAGGTACGCCAACTTGGGGCGGGTCTGCCGCAGGCTGCCCAGCAACAGGTCGGGCTCCCAGCCGCCGGCGTCGGCGGACAGGCCGTGCGTGGCGATCCGGGCCCGCCGGCCGGCCAGCGCGGCGAGCGCGTTGGGGTAGGTCGGTGACTCGACCAGCACGTTCCCGCCGGGGGCCAGGGCGAGGCGCAGCACCAGGTCCAGGGCGTGCTGGGTACCGCTGGTGACCATGATCTGGTCGGCCGAGGTGGGTAGCCCTCGCGCGGTGTAGCCGGCGGCCACCGCCTCACGCAGCTCACCGATGCCGGTCGGGTGGTAGCCGGCGCCGCCCAGGTAGCGGGGCAGGTCCTCGACGGCGGCCCGGGCAGCCCCGAGCAGTTGCGGCGGGGCCGCCAACGCGGCGACGCCAAGGTCGATCATGTCCCGATCGTCCAGCGGGGTCCACAGGCCGGTGCTGGCGACCCGGTGGTTGCCCGGCAGCATCGTCCAACTGCCGGCGCCCCGGCGGCTGGCGAGGTGGCCGGTCTCGCGCAGCTCCCGGTACGCGGCGGTGACCGTGGTACGGCTGATCCGTAGCGCCTCGGCCAGCTCACGTTCCGCCGGCAACCGCACGCCCAGGGGAAGCCGGGCATCCGCGAGCAGCCCGCGCACCGCACCGGCGAGCGCCGCGTAGTCGGGGCTGCGGCGACGGCCCGGCAGGGCGTGCCACTGCCCCAGCAGTCGCGCTAATTGGACCCCTCGCACCTGACCGGTCATGACCACTCCTCGGATATTGGCCTCTTCCTCCGGGAGGATTGGCACCTAGGGTGGCATGCATGGCACTGATTGGCAATCTGCGAGAGCGGCCGGTACGACGGCTCAGCCAGCTCTACGCCGGGCTCGCCCTCTACGGGGTCAGCATGGCCCTGATGGTCCGCTCCCACCTGGGCCTGGACCCCTGGGACGTCTTCCACCAGGGGCTGTCCGAGCTGACCGGGCTCTCCTTCGGCACGGTCACCATCATTGTCGGGGCCCTGGTGCTGCTGCTGTGGATTCCGCTGCGACAGCGGCCCGGCCTCGGCACCGTCAGCAACGTGGTGGTGGTCGGCCTCGTGGTGGACGCCACTCTGGCCCTGCTGCCCGCCGGTGGTCCCCTCGGCGTCCGCATCGCCCTGTTGATCACCGGGATCGTCGCCAACGGCGCCGCCACCGCGCTCTATCTCGGCGCCCGCCTGGGTCCGGGCCCACGCGACGGGCTGATGACCGGCTTCGTCGCCCGTCATCCCCGCTTCTCGGTACGACTGGTGCGTACCGTCATCGAGGTCACCGTGCTCGCGCTGGGCTGGCTGCTCGGCGGCACGGTCGGCGTGGGTACCGTCGCGTACGCGCTGGCCATCGGTCCGCTGGCGCAGTTCTTCATCCCGCTCGTCGCGGTACCTCCCGCCGAGGCCGACGCTGACGACGAGTCGGCGGTCACTGCCGGTGACCCGTCGCGCGCCCCGGCCGCCTGAACGTTCACCGACCGTTCACGGACCGGCACGCGCCGCTGGTGGAAGTGGGCTCGTTGGAGGGTGGGTGTTCCCTTCCGCGTCGCTCGCCGTCATCATCACTGCATGGGGGAGAACGGTTGGCGCTGGAGCGACGCCTGGATCTTCGTGTCGTTGGTCATCGCAAGCGGCGCCGGACGGCACCGACGGTCCGCGACCAGCCGCCGCCCGGAGGGCGTACGTCTGACCGACGTGCTGTCCACCGCCGACCACCTCAACCACGCGATTCCCGAACGGCACGAGGTGGAGGCCGCGGTCCAGCGGCTGGTCGGCGCGGGCCTGGTCACCGTCGCCGACGGGTGGTTCCGCATCACCGCCGAGGGTGAGCAGCTCTGGCGCAGCCGCCCCCGGGCCGGCGTCGCCACGATGGTGGACACCGTGCAGGGGGTCCTGAGCCGCCGGCACACGCCCGGCAGCGCCGACTGGATCCTGGAGGAGGCCGACCACGCGGCGGCCGTGCAGGAGTACGCGGTCCGCTCGATCCCCACGCCGCGCCGCTCACCCGAGGGCCACTCCGGCGGCCACTGACGCAGCGAGATCTTGGATTGCCACGGTTAAGGCGCGCCGACGGGCGGGGCGGGTAGCGGCAGGACCAGCAGGTGCGTGGGTGTGCCGTCGGGCATCGCCGAATCGCCGACCTGCCGCCAACCCGCGCGCTGGTAGATGGCGCGGGCCGGTGCGGCCGGGTGGGACGCGAGGGTCGCCCACCGCTCGGCCCGCCCGTCGAGGAGCCGGTACATCAGTTGTGCGCCGATGCCCTCACCCCGCCGGCCGGGACGAACGATCCATTCCATGACCGCGAACTTGTCGACGGCGCGGAGGTCGGCGGGCGGCTCGGCGGCGGCACGCGTCCACCAACGCCCGGCGGCCATCGTCGACCCGTACGCCGCACCGACCAGTTCCCCCGCGTCGTCCGCCACCACGAGGGCGAACCCAGGGCGCTTCGTCTCACCGGGCAGGGCGGCGGCGAACGAGGCCACCTGATCCGGTCCCTCGACGTACGGCGGCTCCGCGTAGACGACCGCGTAGAGACGTACCAGCGCCGGAAGCACGGCCGTGGCCGAATCGCTGTCATGCATGGTGTACGTGACGGGCATGGCAGCAGAGCCTAGGCCCGGATCCGGTCGGCGAGATCCTTGAACGCGGTCCGGGATCGTTCCACTGTGGGTACCGCATCCGCGACCTGAGCGGCCACCGAGCGCAGCGAGTGCGGGCGGCTGGTGCTTCGACGCAACAGCGGATGGCGATCGCCGATCAGCGGCATCGGTGTTCGAGTCGCGCGGATCACGACTTACATGACCCGCTAGCGCACCGGGTGGCCGCTGCGGCGCAGGGCGTCCTTGACCTCGCCCACCGTCAGCTCGCCGAAGTGGAAGACACTGGCCGCGAGGACCGCGTCGGCCCCGGCGCCGATGGCGGGCGGGAAGTGCGCCACCTCGCCGGCCCCTCCGCTGGCGACGACCGGCACGTTCACCACGGCCCGCACCGCGCCGATCAGTTCCAGGTCGAAACCCGCCTTGGTGCCGTCGGCGTCCATCGAGTTGAGCAGGATCTCCCCCGCGCCCAGCTCGGCCACCTGCCGGGCCCAGTCGACCGCGTCGATGCCGGTGCCGCGCCGGCCACCGTGGGTGGTGACCTCGAACCCGCTGGGCGTGTCACCCGTGGGCGCGCGGCGTACGTCGAGGGAGAGCACCAGCACCTGCCGGCCGAACCGGTCGGCGATCTCGGCGATCAGCTCCGGCCGGGCGATGGCGGCGGTGTTCACGCCGACCTTGTCGGCCCCGGCGCGCAGCAGCGTGTCGACGTCGCCGACCTGCCGGACCCCGCCCCCGACGGTCAGCGGGATGAAGACCGACTCGGCGGTGCGACGTACCACGTCGAGCATGGTGCCCCGGTCACTTGACGACGCGGTGACGTCGAGGAAGGTCAGCTCGTCGGCGCCGGCCCGGTCGTAGGCGGCGGCCAGCTCCACCGGGTCGCCGGCGTCGCGCAGGTCGAGGAAGTTGACCCCCTTGACCACCCGCCCGGCGTCCACGTCGAGACAGGGGATCACCCGTACCGCCACCGTCATGCCGTCAGCCTATCCTCCGCGCACGGCGCGGCGGCCGACCCGAGGGGCCGACCGCCGCGCCGGACGTGCACGTCACACCCGGACGAGCATCTTGCCCAGGTTCTCGCCGCGCAGCAGGCCCAGGAACGCCGCCGGGGCGTTCTCGATGCCGTCGACGACCGTCTCGTCGTAGGAGAGTTTGCCCTCGCACAGCCAACCGGCGACCTCGCGGACGAACGTCGCGCGCACGTTGTTGTGGTCGTTGACCAGGAACCCGCGCAGGGTGAGCCGCTTGCCGATGACCAGCGCCAGGTTGCGCGGCGCGGCCGGCGCCTCGGTGGCGTTGTACTGGGCGATCATGCCGCAGATGGCGACCCGGCCGTGCAGGTTCAGGGCCGAGATCGCCGCCTCCAGGTGGTCGCCACCGACGTTGTCGAAGTAGACGTCGATGCCGTCCGGGGCGGCGGCGCGCAACGAGTCGCGGACCGGCCCATCGTGGTAGTCGAAGGCGGCGTCGAAGCCGAGTGCCCGGAGCCGCTCGACCTTGGCGGCCGACCCGGCGCTGCCGACGACCCGGCCCGCGCCCTTGAGCTTGGCGATCTGACCCACCAGGCTGCCGACCGAGCCGGCCGCGGCGGAGACGAAGACCGTCTCGCCGGGCTTCATGGCGGCGACCTCCAGCAGACCGGCGTACGCGGTGAGTCCGGGCATGCCGAGCACGCTCAGGTACGCGCTGGCCGGGGCGATGCTCGCGTCGACGGTGCGGGCGCGACCGGCGTCGAGCAGCGCGTACTCCCGCCAGCCGAGCCCGTGCAGGACGGTGTCGCCGACGGCGATGTCGGGTGACTCGCTGGCCACCACCTCGCCGACGGCGGCCCCGTCGAGCGGGGCGTCGAGCGCGTACGGCGGCACGTACGACTTGACGTCGTTCATCCGTCCCCGCATGTACGGGTCGACGGAGACGTACTGGTTGCGGACCACGATCTGGCCCGGTCCGGGCGTCGGGACGTCGGTCTCGACGAGCCGGAAGGTGTCCTCGGTGGGCCAGCCCTCGGGGCGGCGGGCCAGGTGGATCTCGCGGTTGCTGGTCATCAGGGGGTCGTCCTCTCGTACGCGGGTGGGGTCCGGGGCCGCGACGGTCAGGCGGCCAGGGCCTCGCGGACGGTCAGCGCGACGTCGATGTTGCCGCGGGTGGCGTTCGAGTACGGGCAGACCTGGTGGGCCTGCTCGACGAGCTGCTCGGCGGTCTCCCGTGCGACGGCGGGCAGGTCCACGATGAGCTGGGCGGTGAGCCCGAAGCCACCGCTGCCGTTCGGGCCGATGCCGACCTCGGCGGAGACGACGGAGCCGGTCACGTCGGCCTTGGCGCGGCGGCCGACGATGCGCAGGGCGCTGTGGAAGCAGGCGGCGTAGCCGGCGGCGAAGAGCTGCTCGGGGTTGGTGGCGCCACCCTCGCCACCCAACTCCTTCGGCGACGCCAGGTCCATGGCGAAGGTGCCGTCGGAGGTCTCGACGTGGCCGTCCCGGCCGTCACCGGTGGCGGTCGCGGACGCGGTGTAGAGAACCTTCATGTTGGTCACTGCTCCTTCTGTCGATGAACGGTCTCGGTGACCCGGGTGAGGGTGTCGCGCAACGCGACGAGCTCGTCGATGCCCAGGCCGGTGGCCTGCGCGATCCGCATCGGAACGTCGCAGAGCGGCTCGCGCAACGCCCGACCCTGCTCGGTGAGGCTCACCTCGACCCGCCGTTCGTCGCGCGCCGAACGTCGGCGCACCACCAGGCCCGCGCTCTCCAGTCGCTTGAGCAGCGGGGAGAGTGTGCCGGAGTCGAGCCGCAGCTCGGCGCCCAGCTCGGACACGGCGGGCGGGTCGTCGGGGCGTTCCCAGAGAACCAGCAGCACCAGGTACTGCGGGTACGTCAGCCCGACCTCGTCGAGGATCGGCCGGTACACGTCGGTGAGGGCGCGCGACGCGGCGTAGAGCGCGAAGCACACCTGCCGGCGCAGCACCAGGTCATCGGTCACCGCTGAACCGTAGCCTGCAATTAAGTTGTGCACAACCGATCGGCGTGGAGCGCGGCCGTGACGACCGCCACCGGAACGGTCAGCGGTCCCCTACGTACGCCTCCAACTCCACCTCGACCAGGTGCTCCGGGTCGAGCAGACCGGCCACCACCACCAGCGTCGCCACCGGTCGGACCGCGCCGAAGACCGCGTTGTGCGCCCGCCCCACCTCGTCGGCGTGCAGCCGGTCGGTCACGTACATCCGGGTCCGCACCACGTCACCCGGCTCCGCGCCCACCTCAGCGAGCGCGGCCAACCCGATCCGCAGCGCCTGCGCGGTCTGCGCGGCCGCGTCCCCGACGTGCACCACCCGGCCGTCCACGGTGGCCGTACAGCCGGCCGTGAGGGCCAGGTCACCGGCGCGGACCACCCGGGAGTAGCCGTAACTCTGCTCCCACGGGCCGCCCGAGCCCAGCCGGGTGACCGTCACGCCTCGGCCAGGGTGCGCAGCGCCTCGGCCACCGTGAACGCGCCCGCGTACAGCGCCTTGCCGGCGATCACACCCTCCACACCCAGCGGCTCCAGCGTGGCCAGCGCCCGCAGGTCGTCCAGGGTGGACACGCCGCCGGAGGCGATCACCGGCCGGTCGGTACGGGCGCACACGTCCCGCAGCAGATCCAGGTTCGGCCCACGCATGGTGCCGTCCTTGGTGATGTCGGTGACCACGTACCGCGTGGCCCCCGCCTTGTCCAGGCGCTCCAGCACCTCGTACAGGTCACCGCCGTCGCGGGTCCACCCCCGCGCGGACAGCGTCTGACCCCGGACGTCCAGCCCGATGGCGACCCGGTCGCCGTACTCACCCACCACCCGGT
Source organism: Micromonospora sp. CA-246542 (assembly GCF_050942905.1). Lineage (NCBI taxonomy): Bacteria > Bacillati > Actinomycetota > Actinomycetes > Micromonosporales > Micromonosporaceae > Micromonospora > Micromonospora sp. CA-246542. Next base: position 5,136,992 of record NZ_CP192040.1, read on the forward strand.
CGCACCACTCCGGGTTCTCCAGGGCAGCGGTGCCGATGTTCACCCGGGCCGCCCCGGTGCCCAGCGCGGCACGCAGCGACTCGTCGTCGCGGATCCCGCCCGACAACTCGACCTGCACGTCCATCTGGCGCACCACCTCGGCGAGGAGGTGCGCGTTGCTGCCCCGACCGAACGCCGCGTCCAGGTCGACCAGGTGGATCCACTCGGCGCCGTCGCGCTGCCACGCCAGCGCCGCGTCCAGCGGGTCGCCGTAGACGCTCTCGCTGCCGGCGGCGCCCTGCACGAGCCGGACGGCCCGGCCGTCGGCGACGTCCACGGCGGGTAAAAGGGTGAGGCTCAACGTCTTCTCCTCGATCAGGTACGACGGTCCAGGGCGATCACCACGATCGCCGGCAGTACGAGTAGCAACAACACGATCAACGCGACCCGCAGCGCCAGATCGTCGACGAACGTCCAGATCAGGATCATCGCCGCCCCGGTGAGCAGCACGATCGCCGCGCGCTCGCCCCGCGAGTGCCGGGCCAGCCGGCCCGAACGACCCCGCCGGACCTGCGGCGTCAACCGGCGCAGAACCGCGCGGCGGCGCTGCCGACGGGCCACCCGGCGCTGCCGGACCGCCCGCTCCCGCGCCTGCTCCGCCTCACGTTCCGCCCGGCGGCGCGCCCGCTCGCGGCTCACCGCGACGCCCGCCGGGCGGACGCCGGACGGCGTCGACGCTCAGTCACCGGCGGGCAGCGTGGCGAGCCAGTTGCGCAGCAGCGCGGCACCGGTGTCGGCGGACTTCTCCGGGTGGAACTGCGCCGCCGACAGCGGCCCACGCTCCACCGCCGCCACGAAGTCGGTGTCGTGGTGGGCCGTGGTCACCAGCGCGCCCGCGCCCGCCAACGCCGCCGGGTCGCCCATCGCGTACGAGTGCACGAAGTAGAAACGGCTCTCGGCCGGCAACCCGGCGAACAGCACCGAACCCCGGGGCGCGCGGACCGTGTTCCAGCCCATGTGCGGCAGACGGTGCGCCGCCAACCGGGTCACCCCGCCGGGCAGCAGCCCGAGGCCCTTCGTCACGACCCCGTGCTCCTCGCCGTACTCGAAGAGCACCTGCATGCCCACGCAGATGCCGAGCACCGGCCGGCCCGCCGCCACCCGCTCCGCGATGACCGGGCCCGCGCCGAGCGCCTCGATACCCGCCATGCACGCGGCGTACGCGCCGACCCCCGGCACCACGAGACCGTCGGCGGCGGCCGCCGCGACCAGGTCGTCGGTCACCCGGACGGTCGCGCCGGCCGCTTCGAGGGCCCGCTCCGCCGAGCGCAGGTTGCCCGAGCCGTAGTCGAGCACCACCACGTCTGCGGTCACGACCCCGACTCCGGGATCAGCCGCAGCACCCCGGCGGCCGTGGCGAGCAGCGCCAGCAGCGCGGTCACCACGACCGCGCCGCGCGGAGCGCCCTGCCGGTGCAGCGACCACGCCCCACCCACCAGCACCCCGGCGAGAATCAGCAGCAAGGTCGGCAACGCGGCACCCATCAGAGCCACCTTCCATTCGCGACTGCGGGGCTCCGCTGCGCTGCACTCCTCGCGCTAATCACAGCGCACCCTTCGTGCTCGGGATCGCGCCCGCCGCCCGCGGGTCGATCGCGGTGGCCTCGCGCAGCGCCCGGGAGACCGCCTTGAACTGGGCCTCCACCACGTGGTGCGCGTCCGGGTGCCCACCGGGACGCGCCGCCCGCAGCACGTCGACGTGCAGGGTCACCCGGGCCGCCTGGCCGAACGACTCCCAGATGTGCCGGGTCATGCTCGTCGCGTAGACCGGCCCGATGTACGGCGCGAGCAGCGGCTCGTCGTGCACCACGTACGGGCGGCCGGACAGGTCCACCGCGGCCCGGACCAGCACCTCGTCCATCGGGACGGTCGCCGAACCGTACCGCCGGATGCCGGCCTTGTCGCCCAGCGCCTGGTCGAACGCGGCGCCCAGCGCGAGGGCGGTGTCCTCCATGGTGTGGTGCGCGTCGATCTCCAGGTCGCCCACCGTGCGGACGGTCAGGTCGTAGCCGCCGTGCCGGGCGATCTGGTGGAGCATGTGGTCGTAGAAGCCCACGCCGGTGCTGATCTCGGCGGCGCCGGTGCCGTCGAGGTCGATCTCGACGAGGACCTTGGTCTCCTTGGTGATCCGCTCCACCCGGGCGGTCCGGCTCATCACAGGGTCTCCATTGCAGTCAAGAAAGCATCCGTCTCGGCGGGCGTGCCGGCGGTCACCCGCAGCCAGCCGGGCAGGCCGACGTCACGGACCAGCACCCCCTGCTCCAGCAGGGCGTGCCAGACGGTGGCCTGGTCGCCGCCGACCTCGAACAGCACGAAGTTGGCGTCACTGTCGGCCACCCGCAGCCCGCGAGCGCGCAGCGTCGCCACGATCCGGTCCCGCTGTGCCATCACGGCGGTCACCGTACCGAGCAGGGCGTCGCGGTGGGTCAGCGCCGCGCGGGCGGCGGCCTGGGTCAGCGCGGACAGGTGGTAGGGCAGGCGGACGAGCTGCACCGCCTCCACCACGGCCGGGTCGGCGGCCAGGTAGCCCAGCCGGCCCCCGGCGAAGCCGAAGGCCTTGCTCATCGTGCGGGTCACCACGAGCCGCGGGTGGCCGGGCAGCACCGCGAGGGCGCTGACCGTGCCGGGCGGGGCGAACTCGGCGTACGCCTCGTCGACGACCACCATGCCGGGGGCGACGTCGAGCACGGCGGCGACGACCGCCGGGTCGAGAGCAGTGCCGGTCGGGTTGTTGGGTGAGCAGAGGAAGACCACGTCGGGCCGGTGCTCGCGGATCTGGGCGACCGCCTCGTCGGCGGTCAACCCGAAGTCGACGCCGCGCCGCGCCGGCACCCACCGGGTGCCGGTGCCGAGGGCCAGCAGCGGGTGCATCGAGTACGACGGGACGAAACCCAGCGCGCTGCGCCCCGGCCCACCGAACGCCTGAAGGAGCTGCTGCTGGATCTCGTTGGAGCCGTTCGCCGCCCAGACGTGCTCGACGCTGAGCCCGTGCCCCAGGTATGCGGCCAGGTCGGCGCGCAGCGCCACCGCGTCCCGGTCCGGGTAGCGGTTCAGGTCACGCAGCTCGGCGGCGAGCGCCTTGCCGATCGCGTCCACCACCGACTCGGGCACCGGGTAGGAGTTCTCGTTGGTGTTGAGCCGCACCGCCACGTCGAGCTGGGGCGCCCCGTACGGCGACAGGCCCCGCAGGTCGTCGCGGATCGGCAGATCGTCGAGGCCGCTCACGCCGACTCCTGGGGAAACCGGGCCTGGACGGCCTGGCCGTGTGCCGGCAGGTCCTCCACGGTCGCGAGGGTCACCACGTGCGGCGCCACGTCCCGCAGCGCGGCCTCGGTGTATTCGATCAGGTGCACCCCGCGCAGGAAGGACTGCACCGACAGCCCCGAGGAGTGCCGGGCGCAGCCGCCGGTGGGCAGCACGTGGTTGGAGCCGGCGCAGTAGTCGCCGAGCGACACCGGCGACCAGGCGCCCACGAAGATCGCCCCGGCGTTGCGGACGCGTAGCGCCCACTCCCGCGCGTCGACCGTCTGGATCTCCAGGTGCTCGGCCGCGTACGCGTCGACCACCCGCAGCCCCGCCTCGAGGTCGTCGACCAGGACCACGCCGCTCTGCTCGCCGGTCAACGCCGTGGTCACCCGCTCGGCGTGCTTGGTGGCCGGCACCTGCCGGGCCAGCTCGGCCTCGACCGCGTCGACGAGCGCCAGCGACGGGGTGACGAGCACGCTCGCCGCGAGCGGGTCGTGTTCGGCCTGGCTGATCAGGTCGGCGGCGACGTGCGCCGGGTCGGCGGTGTCGTCGGCCAGGATGGCGATCTCGGTCGGACCGGCCTCGGCGTCGATGCCGACCACGCCGCGCAGCAGCCGCTTGGCGGCCGTCACCCAGATGTTGCCCGGGCCGGTGACCAGGTCGACGGGCTCGCAGCGCAGCTCACCGGCCGGGTCGACGGCGGAGCCGTACGCCAGCATCGCGACCGCCTGGGCACCGCCGACCGCGTACACCTCGTCGACGCCGAGCAGCGCGCACGCGGCGAGCACCCGGGCGTCGGGCAGGCCGCCGTTGTCCTTCTGCGGTGGGCTGACCACCACCAGCGAACGCACTCCGGCCGCCTGGGCCGGCACCACGTTCATCACCACCGTCGACGGGTACATGGCCAGGCCGCCGGGGACGTAGAGGCCGACCCGATCCACGGGCAGCCACCGTTCGGTGACCGTGCCGCCGGGCACCACCTGGGTGACGTGGTCGGTACGCCGCTGGTCGGCGTGCACCCGGCGGGCCCGGCTGATCGACTCCAGCAGCGCCTCGCGCACCGCCGGGTCGAGCACCCCCTCGGCCTCGGCGATCGCCTCGACGGGCACCCGCAGCACCTCCGGCGAGATGCCGTCGAACCGCTCGCTGGCCTCCCGGATCGCCGGGTACCCATGCTCGCGGACCGCCTCCACCAGCGGGCGGATCCGCTCGACGGCAACGGACACGTCGAGCTGGGCACGGGGCAGCAGACGGCGCGGGTCACCGAGACCGTCGCGCAGGTCGATCCGATTCAGCACCCTTGCGAGTCTAGGCGGCCCGTCCGTCGCCCACCCGAGCCGTCCGGTCGGCGGGACGGTGAGCCGGGCCACGCCGTCGCGGACGGGATTGGTTAGGCTCGACGGCGTGACCGCACGGCTGCCGGTGTTCCCGCTCGCAACGGTGCTCTTTCCCGGGTTGGTGCTGCCACTGCACATCTTCGAGGAGCGCTACCGGGCCCTGGTCCGGCACCTCGTCGACCTGCCCGAGGGCGCGCCGCGCGAGTTCGGCGTGGTCGCCATCCAGGCCGGCTGGGAGGTGGCCCCCACCGGGCCCGGCGCTCGCGCCGGCAACGGTGTCGGCGACGTCACCCTGCACGAGGTGGGCTGCACCGCCGAGTTGCGCCAGGTCACCGAGCTGGCCGACGGCGGCTTCGACATCGTCACGGTCGGCCGACGTCGATTCCGGATCGCCGACGTCGACGACGCCACCGCGCCGTACCTGACGGCCGCGGTGGAATGGCTGCCCGAGGCCAGCGGGCCGGACGAGGTGGCCGACCTGCTGGCCGCCCGCGTGATCGCGGTGTTCCGGCAGTACCTGAGCCTGATCCGGCCCGACCCGGAGGAGATCTCCGAGCAGCTTCCGGAGGATCCGACGGTGTTGTCGCACCTGGTGGCGGCCACCGCCGCCCTGACCGTCGACGACCGGCAGCGGCTGCTCGCCATCGACGACACCGCCGCCCGGCTGCGCGCCGAGCTGCGGCTGCTCAACCGCGAGGCGGCTCTGCTGCGCCAGGTGCGGGCGGTTCCGGTGCCGTTGTCGGAGCTGGCGTCCCCGCCGACACCCAACTGAAGTCCGTCGGGTCGGGCTCCGGACGCAGCGACGGCCACCGCGACCAGCCGGCCATCAGGGTGTACGTGACGGCGGCACCGAACGCGGGCAGCAGCAGGTTGCCGTGCGGCACCGGCAGCACGTGCCCGAGCCAGTCGATCCCGCCGGCCCGCAGGTCGGCGGGTTTGGTGAACGCCTGCCCCGCCGGAGCGGTGTCCAGCAACCGGTCGAAGGTCGCCAGCCCGACCCGCCGCCCCACCTGCCAGGCCACCGGGGCCGCGGCCAGCGCGCCGAGCACCACGGCGAGGAGCCCGACCGGACCGCGCCGCCGGCGCAGCAGGAACCACAGGGCCAGCGCGGCGAGCACGCCGAACGCGAGCCCGAGCAGGCTGAACCAGCCGTCGGCGGCGATCGGCTGCTCCGGCTGGGGCTCGGCGTAGATCGCCCCCTCGGCGGTCTTGAGCACCGGGGTGTCCGGCGCGAACGCCGCCCAGAGCAGCCCGAGTGGCGCGCCCAGCACGGCCAGGGCGAGCGCCGCGCCGAGCACCGTCGCCACCGTCCGCAACGGCCGGCGCGGCTCGTCGGGGTCAGCTCCACCCCGCTCGGGTACGCCGTCACGGCGGCACTCCCGTCGGGGACCGACCCGAACGACGGCCCGGCGGACTCGCTCGGCGCACCCGGCCACCCGGGCGCGGTCGACGCGGCCGACGGGGACGCGGTCGACTCGTTCGTCGCGGACGGCGGCGGCACCGCCGGCCCGGCGGGCGGGGCGGACTCGCTCGGCGGCGGCACCGCCGACGGTCGGGGTGGCGCGGGGCGGTCGTCGGAGATGTCCGCGTGCCGCTCAGGATCGGGGTTGTCCGGGCTCACCCGATGATCCTCTCAGGCCGCCCGACGGGCCGGGGCGCCGGTGGCGGCGAACCAGCTCACCGGGCGAACGGCTCCGCCATGGCCGCGGCGGCGCGCAGCCACGCCTGGCGGGTCTCCGGCTGGAGCTGGTGGTACTCGATCGACGAGCCGGTCTCCAACGCCGGGTCGTACGGCACCACGGCCACCGCGCGGGTACGCGTGGCGAAATGCCGTTCCAGGTCGTCCTGTAGCGCCGAGCGGCCGGGGGTGGGGCAGGAGATAAGGGTGACCGCGTTGTCGGCGAGCTCGCCCATCCCCTCCTCGTGCAACAGGTCGAGCATCCAGTCGGCGCTGAACGCCGCGTCCTCGCGGGGCACGGTGGTGACCACCAGTTGGTCGGCGGCGTGCATCACGGTGCGCCAGTTGGGGCTCTCCACGTTGTTGCCGGTGTCCACGCAGATCACGTCGTGCGTACGCCGCAGCAGCTCGAGCACCCGCTTGACGGTGAACTGGTCGAGCCGCTGGGCGAAACGGGGGCTCTCCTCGCCGGCCAGCACGTCGTACGAGCCGTCGGAGGCGTGCCGCAGGTAGTCGTCCAGCCGCTCCAGCAGGGTCGCGCCCTCCAGGATCTCGATCTGGGCGAGGTCGCTGACCAGGTGCCGGATGGTGCGGGCGTGCCGGGCGCTGCCGGCTCGCAACCCGAGGGTGCCCCGCAGTTCGTTGTCGTCCCAGGCCAGTACGCCCCGCCCCCGCACGCTGCCGACGGTGGCGGCGGCGAGCACGGTGGCGGTGGTCTTGTGCACCCCGCCCTTGGGGTTGGCGAACGCGAACACCCGGGGTGTGCCCAGGTCGCGGCGGAGCACTCCGGTGGCGCGCTCGGTCTCCTGGTCGACGCCCTGCGGGCGCCACTCGACGCGGGCCGGGTAGCCGCGCTCGGCGAGGGCCGAGCCGGGCGGGGTGACCACCGCGACCGGCGGCGGCGCGACCGGCGGAGCGGGTGGTGGAATGACCGGCGGTGGCGCGATGGCCGGGGTGGGTGTCACCGGCGGCGCGGGCGGCGGGTAGCCGGTCTCCGGCTGGTAACCGGTCTCCAGCAGCGCGTACCGGGACTCGCCGACGGGATTGCCCGGCCGGTAGCCGTTGTCCAGGATGGCGTAGCGCGACTCCGGCTCGGAGCGGCGCGGCGGCTCGGGCTCGGCCTGGTAACCCGGCTCGGCCCGGTACGTCGGCTCGGCCCGGTAACCGGGCTCGGCCGGGTAGGTCGGCTCGGCCGGGTAACCGGGCTCGGCGCGGTACGTCGGATCGGCGCGGTAGTCCGGCTCGGACCGGTACCCGGGTTCCGCGCGGTACGTCGGCTCGGCGCGGTAGTCCGGCTCGGACCGGTACGCCGGCTCGGCGCGGTAGTCCGGCTCCGACCGGTACGCCGGCTCGGCGCGGTAGTCCGGCTCCGACCGGTATCCCGGTTCGGCACGGTAGGCCGGGTCGACCCGGTACGTCCCCTCGGCCCGGTAACCGGGCTCCTGGCCGTACGACAGATCGGCCGGATGCCCGATGGCCGACGCGCGCCCCGCGTAGCCGTTGGGGGCCGCGCGTCGCGGCAGTGGATCCGGGGCCGCCTCGTCGGCACGGCGCTCGGGCTCGGGCTGCTCCGCCGCCCGACCGCCCAGCCGGGCACGATCGAGCAACGCCCGCCACCTCGGCGCTGGTTCGGCCGGCCGGCCCCAGCCGGTCTCACTGCCCTCCACGGCCCGCCCTCCCAGCGCCATCGATCTCTGTCTGACAGGCTACGAACCAAACCCTATTCGGACCACTCCTGCGGGCGCACGCCGCCCGGCCCAGATCACGGCGGGGAGGTTGCCAGCAACCCGCTATCCGTCGCGTCCGGGGAGGTGGTGAGCGCCGACGGGGCAGGCTCGGTGGACTGCGCCGGGGTCGGCTCGGGTGACGCAATCGTTACGAGCGGTGCGGGTTCCGACGATTCGCCCATCGGCACCGGCGGCCTCGGCGTGCTCGACGTCGACCCGTCGCTCGGGCGCGGCGTCGGCGACGGACTCGGCCCGGTGTCGACCGGCGGCCGGACCACGTCGCTCTGCTCGGGCAGTGGCGGCGTGAAGACCGTACGGTCGAGGCGGTACACCTCGGGCGCCGGATCGACGGCCCGCACGTCCGGGCGGGCGGCCACCCGGCGCAGCGCCTCCGGCGCGGCGCGCACCACCGCGGCGTAGACGCAGGCGCAGCCGGCCCGGTACGCCCGGGCCTCGGCGCTGGCCACGTCCGCGTCGACGACGTACCGCTCGCGCAGCTCGCGCTCGGCGACGCCGTCGCCGCGTACCGCGGCGGCCCGTGCCCGGTAGTCGGCGGCCTCGCCGTCCTTGCGGGCGGCCACGCGTTCCATCTGCGCGACCACGTCGTCCGGCACCCGAAGGGCGGGCATCCGGACGATCTCGGTCTGCCGACCGGGCAGTGGCACCCGCCCGAAGACCGTCGAGACCGGGACGTCGCCGAGCACCGTCGCCAGTCGGTGCGGCGGCACGTACGCGTCGAGCGTCACCAGCGCGTACGTGCCGTCCACGGCGGCCGGAGCGGTCGGGCCCAGTGCGGCCAGGTCGGCCGCCGCGGAGCTGAGGTAGCCCGGGACGGAGTCGCCGTCGGCCACCCCGACGCGGGTCACCTCGCCCACCGTCGGGTCGCTGACCGGCGCGTCGTCGACGGTCCAGACGGCCGTGCCCAGCACCGCCGCCGCCGACAGCACGGCGACCCAGGAGAGCACGCCGGACCGCGTCGGACGATCAGCGAGACGGGCCACCGCCCGGGTCAACGGCGGCAGCAGCCGTTGGTCCAGCTGCCGCAGCAGGTCGCCGGCGCGCACGGGCGAAATCCCCTCGTCGGATCGATGTCGGGTGGTCGCCGCTCAGTCACGCAGGATCTCAAGCGCACGTTCCAGATCGTCAGGGTAGTCGCTGACGAACCGGACCTCGTCCCCCGAACGGGGATGCAAAAAGCTCAGTTCGCGGGCGTGCAGCCACTGACGGGCCAGGCCGAGACGGGCCGAGAGGGTGGGGTCGGCGCCGTACGTGAGGTCACCCACGCAGGGGTGCCGCAGGGTGGAGAAGTGCACCCGGATCTGGTGGGTCCGGCCGGTCTCCAGCCGGACGTCGACCAGGCTGGCGGCCGGGAACGCCTCGAGGGTGTCGTAGTGGGTGATGCTCGGCTTGCCGCCGGACACCACGGCCCAGCGGTAGTCGTGGGTCGGGTGCCGGTCGATCGGCGCGTCGACGGTGCCCCGCAGCGGGTCCAGGTGGCCCTGCACCACGGCGTGGTAGCCCTTGTCGACCTCGCGGTACTTGAAGGCCCGCTTCAACGCGGTGTACGCCTGCTCGCTCTTGGCCACCACCATGATGCCGGTGGTGCCCACGTCGAGGCGGTGCACCACGCCCTGGCGCTCGGCGGCGCCGCTGGTGGAGATGCGGTGGCCGATCGCGGCGAGCGCGCCGATCACCGTCGGGCCGGTCCATCCCGGGCTGGGATGCGCGGCCACCCCGACCGGCTTGTCCACCACGACGATGTCGTCGTCGGCGTACACGACGCGCAGGCCCGGCACCGCCTGCGGCACCACGGTCGGCGGCGCGACCGGCGCGGGCAGCGTGACGTCCAGCCAGGAGCCGGCCTTGACCTTGTGGGAGTTGGGGCGGGCGGCGCCATCCACGAGGGCGTCGCCCGCGTCGACGAGGGCGGCCGCGGCCGTCCGGGAGAGACCGAAGAGCCGGGACACCGCCTGGTCCAGGCGCATGCCGTCGAGACCGTCGGGTACGGGCAGGGAACGGTGGTCGCCGCCGGCGGCGAAGGCGGAGGTCATGCCCGCTCCCGCTGCTCGGCGTCGGCGGTGGCGTTCGCGTCGCCGCTGGCGTCGTCACCGCCGGCCCGCCGGCCGTCGCGCTGCCGACCGGTCAGCTCCAGCAGTACGGCCAGCACCACGCCACAGACGAGCGAGCTGTCCGCCAGGTTGAACACCGGGAAGTACTCGCCGTACGGCCCGAAGACGCTGATCATGTCGACCACGTGCCCGTGGAAGGGCGCGGGCGCGCGGAAGATCCGGTCCATGAGGTTGCCCAGCGCGCCGCCGAGCACCAGGCCGAGGGAGATGGCCCACGGCAGCGAGCGCAGCCGCAGCGCCATCCAGACGATCCAGCCGACCACGCCGATGGTGATCAGCGGGAAGACCCAGGTGTAGTTCGCCCCGATGCTCCACGCGGCACCGCTGTTGCGGGTGAGGCTCAGGTAGACCAGCCCGCCCAGGATCCGGACCGGCTCGCGGTCGGTGAGGCCGGCCAGCGCGAGGTGCTTGGTCACCAGGTCGGCCAGCAGGGCCACCAGGGCCACTCCGGCGAGGATCGCGACAGCCCGGGGTCGGGGCTTGCCGCCGCCCGGGTCGGTGCGGCCGGGTTCGGCGGGCGGTGCTGCGGTCATGCGCTCCCCATCGAGGTGTCTCGGCGGTGATCGCTCACCGTCTCGTCGCAGACGGGGACCGGGCCTTCAGCGCCGCTCCTCCAGCTGCTTGCACGTCACACACAGGGTGGCCGACGGGAAGGCGGCGAGGCGCTCGACCGGGATCGGGTTGCCGCACCGCTCGCACCAGCCGTAACCACCCTCGTCGAGGCGCTCCAGGGCGCGCTCGACCTGCGTGATCCGTTCCAGAATGCTGTTGGCGAGAGAGATCTCCTGCTCCCGCTCGAAGGTCTTGGTGCCGGTGTCGGCCTGGTCGTCCCCGGCCGAGTCCGTCAACCGCTCGCGCTGCAGCTCGGTGATCTCGCTCAGCGTCTGATCGTACTCGGCGCGAAGCTCGTCCCGCCGCGCCGCCAGCGCCGCCCGGATCTTCTCGGTCTCCGCCGCGCTGCGGGTGGCCTTGGCCACCGGCTTGCGGCCGGCGGTCCTGGTGTCGGCTGGCTTCGCCATGGGTCGCTCCCTCGGCCGGGGAGCCGCGCGGTCGCGGCACCTGGTCAGGGGGCGCCGACGAAGGCGTCCCCTGAGTACGAAAAGGGGCGCACGGCGACAATGGCCGCGCACTCCCGAGGTTGGCAAGAATACGGAACGTACAGGCGTCCGACAACGTGGCGCACCGTCGCACCGCTGAACCGCCCCGAGCCCTGCCTAACTGGGGCAAAGGGAACGCTAGCAGATCAACCGACCGCTTCATCTCCGTACTCGCCAAACCATCGGGCCAGCCGACCCCGTCGGCTGACGGCCCGCAGCCGCCGTTCGGCGGCGTCACGTACCCCACCGGTGGCGACGATCAACAGGCTGTCGCCGGTCTTCAGCCGGGTGTCCGGGCCGGGCACGAATCCCACCCCGTCGCGCAGCACCAGGGTCACCGAGGCGCCCAGCGGCAGCCGCAGCTCGTCGACGTGCACGCCGGCCAGCCGAGAGCCCGGCGGCACCTCCAGTTGCAACAGGTCGGCGCGCATCCGCTCGAGCGGCGCCGTCTCCACATGGATCTCGGCGGCCTCCGCCGGTGCGGTGGTCCCCAGCCGGCGGGCGAACGGACCGAGCGTGCTCGTCTGCACCAGCGTGAAGATCACCACCAGCACGAAGACCGCGTCGAAGAGGCGTTCCGCGCCCGGCACCCGTTGCGAGAGCGGGATGGTGGCCAGCACGATCGGCACCGCCCCGCGCAACCCGGCCCAGGACAGGAACGCCTGCTCCCGCAGATCCACCCGGAACGGCAACGCCGAGACCGCCACCGACAGCGGCCGGGCCAGCAGCACCAGCGCCAGACCGGCGACCACCGCCGGCAGCACCGCGGCGTCCAACCGGCCGGGCGCGACCAGCAGGCCGAGCAGCACGAACAGGCCGATCTGCGCGAGCCAGGCCAGCCCGTCGGCGAAGCCGAGGATCGCCTGTCGGTGCGGCAGGCGGGCGTTGCCCAGCAGCACCCCCGCCACGTAGACAGCGAGGAACCCCGAGGCGTGCAGCACGGCGCCGGCGGCGTACGCCAGGACGGTGATCCCCACCGCCGCGATCGGGTACAGGCCGGCCGAGGGCAGCGCCGCCCGGCGCAGCGCCCAGGTGCCGGCGAGGCCCACGCCCACGCCGACGGCCGCGCCGACGCCCAGCTCGTAACAGAGCAGCGCGACCTCGTACCACCACGGATGCGACCAGCCGGAGTGCGACAGCAGCACCACCAGCAGCACCACCGGGGCGTCGTTCATGCCCGACTCGGCCTCCAGGGTGGCCACCAGCCGGGGTGGCAACCGCAGCCGCCGCAGGGTGGCGAACACCGCCGCCGCGTCGGTGGAGGAGAGCACCGCGCCGTAGAGCAGCGCCAACCGCCAGTCCAGACCCAGCAGCAGGTGTACGGCGACGCCGACCACCACGATGCTCACGACCACGCCGACCGTGGAGAGCGCCGACGCCAACGCGAGCACCGGACGCAGCGTGCTCCACCGCGCGGTGAGGCCGCCCTCGGCGATGATCACGATCAGCGCGCAGAAGCCGAGGGTCCGGGTCAGGTCGACGTCGTCGAAGCGGATACCGAGCCCGGCTTCGCCGATGGCCACGCCGAGCGCCAGGTAGACCAACAGGCTGGGCACCCCGAGGCGGGTCGAGAGCCGGACCGCGCCAACCGCCACCAGCAGCACGGCCGCGCCCAACAACAGCGCGATGTCCAGCCCGGGCGTCACGGTCGCCAGGCCCGGGCGGTCCTCACCCGGCGGCTCCGTCGCGCAGGCGGCGCAGCACGTCGGGCAGCTCGGGGTGGGCCGGTCGACGAGGAAGAGCTTGTCCCGGCTGGCCGCGCCGGTCCGCAGCGACACTGCCGCCGGCCGGACGCCCAGCGCGGCGGCGAGGGCGCGGCGGGCCGCTTCGGTCGCCCGACCGTCCACCGCCGGAGCGTGGACGGCGATCACCAGGGAGGGTCCGTGCGGGCCGTCGAAGCGACCGCCGACGGCGTCGCGGGAGGCGCCCGGCTTCACCCGTACCGCCACGGTGAGCGCATCCTGCGGGGGCACCGGCACAGTCTTCAGAACGGCCGGGCGTCGATGAGCAGGGCGGTGGCCGGCGCGCACGTCGCGCACGGCGTGAAGCCGAGCTCGACGGCCTCGGCGACGGGAAGCGTCTCCGGGGTCCGGCCGATCAGGTGCGGGCAGGCGGCCAGGTGGTAGCGGGGCCGTCCGTCCACCACCTCGACGGAATCGGGCAGCCGGGAGATCCGGGCCGCCTCGGCGGGGGTGACCGGTTGCTCCGCGGGCTCGTCGGCCAGCGGGTCGGCGGCCAGCGGGTCGGCGGCCCCGGCGTCGGCCTGGTACGCCTCGTCGGCGCGTGCCACGAACGGTGACGCCGGACTGACGGGCGAGGTGCGTACACCGCCGTCGGCCGCCGGGGCCGGCTCGTACGGCGAGGCCACGTCGTACGCCGGCTCGGGGTCGGACGGCGGCTCGGGTGGTTGCCGCCACCCGGTGCCGCCGTCGCCGACCGTCGAAGGTACGTGCTGGACCGGCACATCCGGCTCGGCCAGCGGTGGCCCGTACGCGGCACCCGGCTCGGCCCGGCTGGCCGTGCGGAATGCCCCGCGGTCTCGCGGGCCGATCCGGCCGGGATCCGCCGAGGCGCGGTTGGCGGCTGCCTGGCGGGCGCCCGCCACCAACGCCACGGCGGCCAGCAGACTGGCCGCGATGGAGATGGTCAACAGAGTGCTGGAGCCACCGGCCAGGCCGAACACCAGCAGCACCACGGCGACGAGGATGAGCAGAAGACTCGCGACTATCACGGCTCACCCCTGCCGCGTCGTACCGTCCAGGCGGGGCCGGCGACCGTCACCATCTGCGGAGAACGATCGCCGGCCGGTGCTCAGCGTCCGGCTTCGAGGGCGCCGGAGCGCCCGCCGCCGTACGAACCGGCGAGGCCCGCCGCGGCCAGCCCGTTGCCGCCGGCGACCCGGCCTGCCTCGGAGCGGGTCATCTCGGCTTCGAGGCCCTGGCCGCGACCGTCGAGGTCCCGCAGCTGGCTCTCCAGGTACGCCTTGAGCCGGGTGCGGTACTCGCGCTCGAACTGCTTGAGCTCCTCGATGTGCTTCTGCAGGGCCGTGCGCTTGGCGTCCAGGCCGCCCATGGCCTCCTGGTGCCGCTGGCGGGCGTCCCGCTCCAGGGCGTCGGCCTTCGCGCGAGCCTCGCGGGTCACCTCCTCGGCCTTGCTCCGCGCCTCGGACAGCAGCGAGTCGGCCTCGCGGCGCGCGTCGGACACGTGGTCGTCGGCGGTGCGCTGGGCCATCATCAGCACCCGCAGCGCCTGCTGCTCACCGTCACCGGTGACGCCGGCCGGGCCGCCGGTCGCGCGGACCTGCTCCAGCTCGGCCTGCATGGCGCGGGCGGCCTGCTCGGCGGCGGACTTGTCGCGCTGGACCCGGTCGAGCTGGGCCTTGACATCGTTGAGCTCCGCCGCCAGTCGGGCGTCGCCGCCGGGGCCGGCGGGGGCACCGCCACGGCCGCCGCGCTCCACCTGGGCGCGCAGCTCGTTGTTCTCCTCGATGAGACGGGCGAGCTCGCGCTCGACCTCGTCCAGGAAGGCGTCGACCTCCTCCTCGTCATACCCCCGCTTGCCGATCGGCGGCTTTTTGAAGGCGACGTTGTGTACGTCGGCCGGGGTCAGCGGCATCGAAACTCCTCGGGTCAGTTGCGGCCGCGAAAGCGCGTCGGTCATCAGGCAGATGCCCTGATCGACGGCCCTAACACGAACTCCATCAGCACGAACAGGATAACCAGGAGCACAAGGGAGGCCAGGTCGATGCTCACGGTACCAATTCGCAGCGGAGGGATCACACGCCTCAACGCGTTGAGAGGGGGATCAGTGACGCTCCACACGGATTCCAGTCCTGCCGCCGCTCCGCGCCCCGGCTGCCACCGGCGGCCGTACTGCAGGACGGCGCTCAACACGAACCGGGACAGAAGAAGAAGCAGGAAGACATAAAGGACCAGGTACAACACTTGCAGCAAGATCGACAACACGGTCAGCGACGTCCCTCGGGTCGGGCGGGGTCAACTCAGGCTGAAAAAACCGCCCTCAGCGATCTTGGCCTTGTCCTCAGCGGTGACCTGGACATTGGCCGGTGAGAGCAGGAACACCCGATTGGTCACGCGCTCGATCGTACCGCGCAGCCCGAACGCCAGACCGGCCGCGAAGTCAACCAGACGTCGGGCGTCGGCCTCGTCCATCTCGGTGAGGTTGATGATCACCGGTACGCCGTCGCGGAAGTGCTCCCCGATGGTGCGCGCCTCCCGGTAGGTGGTCGGGTGCAGCGTGGTGATCTGGTATCGCTGCTCCTCCTCGGGCATGGCCACGCGCTCCCGCGTCACGGCCTGCGGCGCGAGGGCCAGGTTGTCCCGCGTGTGATAGGTCAGCGCACCCGACGTCTCGCTCGCCGAGGACCGCGTGATCGACCGTACGCTGGCCCGCTCGGCCCGCTCGGAGCGCTCAGCCCGCTCGGCGCGCTCCGCCCGCTCAGACCGGTCGGCGTCGCCACGGTCGGAATCGGCGAGCCGCCCGGCCGACCGCTCGGAGAGCCGGCCCCGCTCGCTCACGCGCGCCCGGGGAGCCGGCGGCTCCTCGGTGTCGTCGTCCTCGTCGGCGAACTCCTCGGCGTACCGGCTCTGCCGGTAGCGCGAGTCACGGTAACCACCCTTGTCGTAGTCACCGTCGTCGTAGGCCCGCTCGTCGTCTTCCTCGACGAGACCGAGCCAGACCCCCGCCTTGCGCAGTGCACCCATCCCGCGCCCTTCCGTCCGCCGTGCGGCACTCGCCCCCGTGCCATGTCGCCCGTCGCGAGTGGACAACCATGCCCATCGGACCGGGACGGCAATCCCGTGACATGCGATTCGCGTCGCGTGTCACGACCCCCACAGGATCGGCCGTCCCTGAAACAACACTGATGTAATTTGCCTGTCTCGCGGTCAGGCTACCGCAGCGTGGGACGCATTCCGAGCAACGCGCTACCGACGCGGACATGTGTCGCGCCGTAGCGGATCGCGATTTCCAGGTCGCCGCTCATCCCCGCCGACAACGCTGTCGCTCCCGGATGGACCGATCGGAACGCCTCGGCGATCTCGGCCAGCCGGGCGAATGCGCGATCCGGCGGCCAGCCCAGCGGCGCGACCGCCATGAGTCCGGCCAGGCGCAGCGCCGACGACTCGGCGACCGCCGCGGCGACCGTGTCCAGGCCGGACTCCGGGTCGGCCGACCCGGGCAGAGCGCCGCCCCGCGCCGGGTCGCCGTCGATGCTCACCTGCACCAGGGCGTCCAGCGGCCGTTCCCGCTGCGCCGCCGCGCCGTCCAGAGCCCGGGCCAGCCGTACGCTGTCCACCGAGTGCACGACGTCGGCGTAACGGACCACCGAACGGGCCTTGTTGCGCTGCAACTGCCCGATGAAGTGCCAGCGTGGACGTACCCCGGCGGCGGCCACCTCGGCCGCCTTGCCGGCGGCCTCCTGGTCGCGGTTCTCCCCCATGTCGGTCACCCCGAGCCCGGCCAACGCCACCACATCCCCGGCCGGGTACGTCTTGGTCACGGCGATCATGGTCACGTCGGCGGGGTCCCGGGCCGCCTGGACGCAGGCATCGGCGATCCGGGCCCGTACCGTCGCCAGACCGGCCGCGAGTTCGGCGCGCCGGTCCGGTCGTACCGTGGCTGAGCTGTCGGTCATCGGCGGCGCTCAGGAACCGTTCTTGAGGAAGTCGGGCACGTCCACGTCGTCGAAGAGCACCCGGCGGGGCGACTGCGTCGGGGCCGGCAGGGTGGCCGGCGGCGGCACCGGCGTGGTCTGCGGCGCCGGCTGGTTGGTGTTGGTCTTGCGGGTCGGCTCGGCGGCCTTGTAGGCCGGCGTGCCGCCGTCGAAGCCCGCCGCGATGACCGTCACCCGTACCTCGTCGCCGAGCGCGTCGTCGATGACCGCGCCGAAGATGATGTTGGCGTCCGGGTGGGCCGCGTCGGTGACCAGCTGCGCCGCGTCGTTGATCTCGAAGAGGCCCAGGTCGGAGCCGCCGGCGATGGAGAGCAGCACGCCGCGCGCGCCGTCCATGCTCTGCTCCAGCAGCGGGCTCGAGATGGCCGCCTCGGCCGCCTCGACCGCGCGGTTCTCCCCGCGGGCGCTGCCGATGCCCATCAACGCGCTGCCCGCGCCGCTCATCACGCTCTTGACGTCGGCGAAGTCCAGGTTGATCAGACCCGGGGTCGTGATCAGGTCGGTGATGCCCTGCACACCGGAGAGCAGCACCTGGTCGGCGGTGCGGAACGCGTCCATCATGCTGATGTTGCGGTCGCCGAGCGCCAGCAGCCGGTCGTTCGGGATTACGATCAGGGTGTCGCACTGGTTACGCAGTTCGTCTATTCCGGACTCGGCCTGCACCTGCCGGCGCTTGCCCTCGAACGAGAACGGCCGGGTCACCACGCCGATGGTCAGCGCGCCGAGCTTGCGGGCGATGTTCGCCACCACGGGCGCGCCGCCGGTGCCGGTGCCGCCGCCCTCGCCGCAGGTCACGAAGACCATGTCGGCGCCCTTGAGCACCTCCTCGATCTCGTCGCGGTGGTCCTCGGCGGCGTTCTTGCCGACGTCCGGGTTGGCGCCCGCGCCCAGCCCGCGGGTCAGCTCGCGGCCGACGTCGAGCTTGACGTCGGCGTCACTCATCAGCAGCGCCTGGGCATCGGTGTTGATCGCGATGAACTCGACGCCCTTGAGCCCAACCTCGATCATCCGGTTGACGGCGTTGACGCCGCCACCCCCGATGCCGACGACCTTGATGACCGCCAGGTAGTTGTGCGGAGGTGTCATCTCCGGTCCTTTCCCTTCGAGATTGGCTTCGGCCGACCGGGTACGGCGTGGCCAGCCCAGCGGCCGACGACAGCGCCACCAGCGAGGATCAGAGGTGAACCCTCACCCTCTACTAGAGGCTTACAGTTATGTCAACCACTGAACCTCTTCGGGGCAACGTAAGCGCCGCCGCGCCATGAGCCAAGGACCCGGTCGGCGTGTCGCCGGCCGGAGCGCGACTCGTCACGTCCACGCCCCGCTGCGTCGGTCAGCGGAAGGTCACCACGTCCGGCGCGCTCACGTCGATCCGCTCGCTGTCCTCCCCGAGCAGCGCGGTGGCCACCCGGGCCTTGTCCGCGCTCCGCGTGGCGTCTCCCCAGACCACCGTGCGGTTCCCCCGCAACGTCAGGCTGATCCGGGCCAGACCCGCCACGCTCACCTCCACCAGCTCGGCACGCAACTGCGGGGTGAGCGCGCCGAGCACCTCCAGCGCGGCCCGGGTGTCCGGGTCGGCGGCGGCGGGTCGGACCACCCGCACCAGCGGCAGCCCGGCCGGGCGGCGGGCCACCGTCTGGAACGCCACACCGCTGCGGTCGATCACGGCGAACGCGTCCGCCTGCGGCACCACCGCCACCGGCGTCCGCTCGGTCACCTTCACCACCAGCGTGCCCGGCCAGTCCCGCGACACCGTGGCCCGCTCCACCGGCGCCAACCCACCGACCCGACGGGCGGCGGCCGCGAGGTCCACCCGCGCCAGCGGCACCCCGTCGGCAACCCCCACCGCGTCGCGTACCTGCACGTCCGTGACCAGCTCGGCGCCCTGGACGGTGACCGACCGGACACCGAACAGTCCGGTGCCGAGCACCGTCCAGGCGATCAGCCCGAGCAGCGCCAGCACGCCGGCGGCCACCGCCCACGGCATCGCCGCCCGCATCCGGCGCTGCCGGGCGCGGGCCATGAACCGGCGGGTCGACGCCGGCACCGCGTCGCTGCCGGCCCGGACCAGCTGCCAACGCCGGACCGGACCGCGCCGCCCAGAGCCGCCGTCGGGAGGGCTGGTCCGCCCGCGGGCGGGGCCGGGGCTCATCCGGCCGCGGGCGTCGAGCCGTCCGGTGCGGCGGCGCCGAGGGCCGCCCCGTCGCCACCCGCCGTGGATCCGCCCGGCACCGGCTGGCCGATCGCCGGGGTCGTCGCCAGCGGATCGACGGCCGCGGTCGCCGAGGAGCCGGCGGTACGCGCCCCCAACGCCGCCAGCAGCTCGTCACCCATCAGCGAGATCGGTGGAGCGCCCATGGTGACCACGACGTCGCCCGTGCGGGCCCGCCGGGCCACCTCGCCCGGCACGGCCTCCCACGAGTCGACGAACACCTTACGGTCGGCCGGCAGGTCCACCGCCGCGATCAGCGCCGCCGAGCCCTCGCCGGGCTGGCGCAGCTCGCCCGGCCCGAAGACCTCCAGCAGCACCACCTCGTCGGCGATGGCCAGCGCCTCGGCGATCTCCGCCTGGTTGTCGCGGGTGCGGTACAGCCGGTACGGCTGGAAGACGACGATCAACCGCCCGTCCCCGGCCACCTCGCGCAGCGTCTGCAACGCCAGCATGATCGAGGTCGGGTGGTAGGCGTACTCGTCGTAGACCAGCACACCGTCCGCGACGCCCTTGCGCTCGAAGCGCCGCCGTACGCCGGGGAAGACCGCGAGCGCGGCCTCCGCCGCCTCCAGGGGCAGTTCGAGCAGGTACGCCGTCAGCACCGCCGCGGCGCTGTTGAGCCCCATGTGCCGCCCCGGCACCGGCAGCCGGAACTCGCCCAGCGACCGTCCGTCGATCGCGGCCAGGTAGCGCACACCGCGCGCGGACGAGACGATGTCGGTCATCCGCAGGTCGGCGTCCTCGGCCGCGCCGTAGGTGAACACCCGCCGCCCCTCGGCGCGCAGGGTCTCCGCCAGCCGTCGACCGCCCGGGTCGTCGGCGCAGGTGATGATGAACCCGCCCGGGTCGGTGAGCCGCGCGAACTCCGCGAACGCCGCCTCCAGCGTCGCGAGGTCGCCGTAGGTGTTCAGGTGGTCCGGCTCGACGTTGGTGATGATCGAGACGTACGGGCGGTAGATGAGGAACGAGCGGTCGCTCTCGTCGGCCTCGACCACGAAGTGCTCGCCGGTCCCGTGGTGGGCGCCCGAGCCGACCTCGGAGATCTCCCCACCGATCACGAAGGACGGGTCCACACCGGCCTGCTGGAGCACCATCGTCACCATCGACGTGGTGGTGGTCTTGCCGTGCGTACCGGCGACCGCGATCGCCCGGCGGCCGGTCATCGCCGCCGCGAGGGCCTCCGAGCGGTGCAGCACCCGCAGGCCGCGGCGGCGGGCCTCGACCAGTTCCAGGTGGTCCTTCGGAATGGCCGAGGAGTAGACGACCGTGTCCACCCCGTCCAGGTTGGACGCCTCGTGGCTGAGGTAGATGGTGCCGCCGAGCGCCCGCAGGCCCGCCAGCGACGGCCACTCGCGCAGGTCGCTACCGGAGACCTGGATACCCCGGGTGAGCAGCAGCCGGGCCACGCCGAGCATGCCCACCCCGCCCACGCCGATCAGGTGTACGGCGCCCAGGTCCTCGGCGGTCAGCGTGCCGGCCGGGGTGAACTGCGCGGTCATCGGGCCACCGCCTCGAGGACGAACGAGCGCAGCGCCTCGTCACCGTCGCGCCGCCCGTACGCGGACGCGGCGGCGCCCATCGCGTACAGCCGCTGCGGGTCACGGATCAGCGGGATGACCGCGCGCTCCAGCCAGTCCGGGGTCAGCTCCGCGTCGTCGACGAGCAGACCGCCGCCGGCCTCCACCACGGGCAGGGCGTTGCGCCGCTGCTCCTGGTTGCTGTGCGGGTACGGCACGAAGATCGTCGGCAGGCCGATCGCGGCCACCTCGGCGACCGTCATCGCCCCGCCCCGGGCCAGCATCAGGTCGGCGGCGGCGTAGCCCAGCTCCATCTCGGACAGGTACGGCAGCGTCACGTACGGGACCGGCAGGTCGGTGGGGATCGGCACCGGCTCGTTGCGGGCGCCCATCACGTGCAGCACCTGCACGCCGTTGCGGGCCAGCTCCTTGGCCGCGCCGGAGACCGCCAGGTTGACCGAGCGGGCGCCGGACGAGCCGCCGGCCACGAAGAGCACCGGCAGATCCGGGCGGAGGCCGAACCGGGCGCGGGCGGCGTTGCGCATCGCGTACCGGTCCAGCGAGGCGATGCTGCGGCGCAGCGGCACACCGACCACGGTGGCGTCCCGCAGCGACTCGGCCTGACTCGGCTGGTGCGGGAAACCGACCGCCACGTTCTTGGTGAACTTCATGCCGAGGCGGTTCGCGACGCCCGGCGGCACGTTCACCTCGTGGATCACCATCGGCAGCTCGCGCCGCCACGCGGCCAGGTAGGCCGGCACCGAGACGTACCCGCCGAAGCCGACCACGGCGTCGGCGCGCACCTCGTCGATCACCTTGCCCGCCGCGCGGGCCGCGGTCCACATCCGGCCCGGAGTACGGACCAGGTTCATGTTGACCGACCGGGGCAGCTGGTACGCCGGGATCTGCCGCAGGTCGTAACCGTGCGGCGGAATCAGCTCGTTCTCCATGCCCTTGGGTGTGCCGAGACAGGTGATCCGGACGCCCGGGTCGTGTCGGCGCAGGCAGTCGGCGAAGGCGAGCAGCGGGTAGATGTGCCCCCCGGTGCCACCTCCCGCGAGCACCACCGAACGCAGCGGACCCATCAGCGTCTCCTCTCGCTCGCCGTACCCTGACGGCTCCGGCCCTGCCGGACACCGCGTGGTGCGGCCTGGTCGTCCTTCCGCCGCTCCCGCGCCCGGGGCACTGGCCCTCGGGCCGCCGGTGGCGTCGCCGGTCGGCGACGCCGGCCGGGAAGCGGCGGCAACGGGGCCCAGAGTAGTCGGACCCACCGGGCCGGCGGACGGGCATGCAGCGCTCTGGCCGCATCGGGTTCGGCGCGGGCGAAGGACGCCAGCATCCCGATCGCCGCCAACGTCACGACCAGGGCACTTCCGCCGTCGGAGATGAACGGCAGCGGCAGACCGGTGATCGGCAGCAGCCCGACCACGCCGCCGATGTTGATCACCGCCTGGCTCACCAGCCAGGTCGTGACGGCGGCGGCGGCGAGCCGCCGGAACGGGTCGTCGACCCGCCGGGCGATCCGCAGACCGGTGTACGCGAGCACGGCGAACAGGGCGAGCAGCACGGCGCAGCCGATCACGCCCAACTCCTCGGCGATGATCGCGAAGATGAAGTCGTTGTGGGCCTCGGGCAGCCAGTCCCACTTGACGCTGCCCTTGCCCAGCCCGACTCCGAACCAGCCACCGTGCTCGATGGCCAGCCGGCCCTGGTAGAGCTGGAGGCAGCCGTCGAGCTTGCACTCCTGCGGGTCGGGCGGGTTGATGAACGATGTCAGCCGCGCCAGCCGGTAGTTGTCCGCGCCGCGCTCGCCGGAACCGGCGCCCAGCGAGGCGACCGCGATGAGCAGGCCGACGCCGAGCAGACCGGCCACGGTCAGCGCGCCGAAGATCCGCATCCGCACGCCGGCGGCCCAGAGCAGGCCGACCACCAGTGCCAGCAGGCAGAGCATCGTGCCGGTGTCGTTGTAGCCGACCAGCACGAAGAGCAGACCCATCACCGGGAAGAGCGGGGTGGCCAACTCCCGCAACCAGCCCAGCGCGACCCCCTTGCGGGCGATCACGTGCGCGCCCCAGAGGACCAGCGCGAACTTGGCCAACTCGGATGGCTGGAGCTGGATCCCACCGACGAACAGCCAGTTCAGTCGCGCCTCGATCGGCCCGAACGTGACCGACTTCAGGTTGGCGAGCCGGCCGTACGCGACCAGCACATTGAGCACCAGCAGCAGTGCCACCGCGGTGAACAGCAGCGGCCGACCGAGGGAACGGTAGGTGCTGGCGGGCAGCCGCTGGCACGCCCAGAACGCCCCGATGCCGATCACCGCGAAGATGGCCTGCTTGGTCAACGAGGCCGACGCGTTGCCGTCCTCGGCGTAGTCCTTCACGCTGGTCGCCGAGAAGACCATGGTCAACCCGATGAGCAGCAGCAGTCCGGCGCTGGACAGCAACAGGTAGTAGGAGGCCAGCGGCCGGTCCAGCAGACCCCGCAGCGCGGCCAGTCCACCGGCCGCGTCCAGCCCGCGCAGCGGCGCCGGCGTCTCCGCTGCCACGTCCCGCCGTACCGCACCCGGCTCCGCGCCGCGGGTCTCGTCCGGCTGCTTGCCTACCTCCGTGCCGCGTCCCGCTTCCACGGTCGACGGCCGGCGCGGCCGGCCGACTGTCCTGTCCTCGGTTTCTCGTTCCTCCCCACCCGGACATCATCACCGCTCGGCGCGCCCGACAGGCCCACAACGCCGCACCGGGCGTGTCGGGCAGTGCGCGCGGCCGGGGACGGGGCCGGAGGGCGGGGGCCGGGGGCCGGGGGCCGGAGGGCCGGGGGCCGGGGGCGGCCATCTCCACCGCGTCCTTTGCTCTGCTTCGACCCAGGCAACAGTTCGGTCACCGGAGTGTCGCCTCCGTTGAAGCAGAGCAAAGGACGTTCCGACCACCCGGCCACCCAGCCCCTGTCCCGACCCCTGCCCAGCAACGCGCCCGCCCCGGCCTGCGCCTGGGCGGGCCAGGGCGAGGTCGGGGCGGGGCGGGGCGGGGCGGGGATGGGGCGTCAGGTCATGTTCGCGAGGAACTCGCTGTAGAACAGGCCCAGGGCGATGGCCACGCCGATGCCGGCGATGATCCAGAACCGGACCACGATGTTGACCTCGCTCCAGCCGGCCAACTCGAAGTGGTGCTGCAACGGAGACATCCGGAACACACGTTTACCGGTGGTCCGGAAGGAGATGATCTGGATCACCACGGACATCGTGATGATCACGAAGAGGCCGCCGATGATCGGCAGCAGCAGGATGGTGCGGGTCGACATCGCCATGCCGGCGATCAGGCCACCCAGCCCCAGCGCCCCGGTGTCGCCCATGAAGATCCGGGCCGGGGACGTGTTCCACCACAGGAAGCCCACACAGGCCCCGGCCGCCGCCCCGGCTATCAGCGCGATCTCCAACGGGTCGCGGACCTCGTAGCAGTACGGCTGTTTGTAGCTCGGGTCGGCGCACCAGTGGCGGTACTGCCAGAACGCGATCAGCGCGTACGCGGCGAGCACCATCACCGAGGCGCCGGTCGCCAGACCGTCCAGGCCGTCCGTGAGGTTGACGCCGTTCGTCGCGGCCATCACCACGAAGATGAAGATGATCACCGCGCCGACCTTGCTGACCTCCAGGAAGTCGATGTCCCGGATGAAGCTCAGCGTGGTGCTGCCCACGGTCTGGGTGTTGGTGGCCCGGCCCGTCGCGTCGGTCATCGTGCTCGGGAACCACAGCGCGATCACGCCGAAGACCGCGCCGACCAGGATCTGACCGAGCAGCTTGCCGCGCTTGTTGAGGCCGGCGCTGTTGCGCTTGCGCACCTTGAGGAAGTCGTCGAGGAAGCCCACCGCGCCGGAGAACACCATCAGCCCCAGCAGCACCAGCGCCGTGATGGTCGGCTCCACCTGCGCGATCTGCGCGTCCGGCAGCGTGGTCAGGGCCAGGTGGCCGGCCACGTACGCGATGACCGTGGCCAGGATGAAGACCACGCCGCCCATCGTCGGCGTGCCCTTCTTGCCCTGGTGCATGGCCGGGCCGTCGGACCGGATCGGCTGGCCGGCCTTGAGCCGGGTGAACACCTTGATCGCGATCGGGGTGCAGAACAACGAGACGACGAAGGCCACCCCGATGGCGACGATGATGGCCCTCATCGACTGGCCTCCTCGGCGGCGTCGGCGCGCAGGGCGTCAGCCACCTCCCAGGTCCGGTACCGGGAGCCCTTGACCAGGACGACGTCGCCCGGCCGTAGCTCGCCCCGCAGCACCTCGACGGCCGCCGCCTGATCGGTGAGCAGCACCGACTCTCCTCCCCAGTTCGCTACCGCTGTCGCGCCTTCGTGGATCGGCGCGGCCGGCTCGCCCACCACGAGCAGCCGGTCGACACCCAGCTCGGCCGCCAGCCGGCCGACCTCGGCGTGGCCGTCGCGCTCGAACGGGCCCAGCTCGGCCATGTAACCGAGCACCGCGACGGTACGCCTCTCCCGTCCGAGGCTGGCAAGCGCCCGGAGCGCGACCGCCATCGAGGCCGGGTTGGCGTTGTACGAGTCGTCGATGACCGTCACCCCGTCGGGCCGGTCGAAGACGTCCATCCGCCGGGTGGACTTCAGCCCCAGCTCGCCGAGCGCCGTGGCCAGCTCGGCCAGCGGCATGCCCAGCTCCCGGGCGACCGCGGCGGCGGCGAGCGTGTTGCCGACCTGGTGGCGGCCGGTCAGCGCGAGCCGTACCGGCGCGCTTCCCTCCGGCGTGACCAGGGTGTACGACGGGTGCCCCCGCTCGTCGAGCGTGACGTCCTCGGCGCGCAGGTCGGCGTCCGGCGCCTCACCGTAGCGGACCACCCGGGCATGCGTACGGCTCGCCATGGCGTCCACCCGGGGGTCGTCGGCGTTCAGCACGGCCAGACCGTCGGCCGGCAGCGCCTCGACCAGCTCACCCTTGGCCTGGGCGATCGCCTCCTGTGAGCCGAACTCACCGATGTGCGACGTGCCGACGTTGAGCACCACCGAGATCCGCGGCGGCACCAGCTCACACAGGTAGCGCACGTGCCCGATGCCCCGGGCGCCCTTCTCCATGACCAGGTAGCGGGTGTCCGGCCCGGCCAGCAGAGCCGTGTACGGGTGACCCAGCTCGTTGTTGAACGAACCGGGCGGCGCGACCGTGGCGCCGAGCCGGGCGGTGAGCTGACCGATCAGGTCCTTCGTGGTGGTCTTGCCGGACGAGCCGGTCACCCCGACCACGATCAGCTCGGGCAGCCGGTCCACCGCCGCGCGGGCCAGCCGACCCATCGCGGTCAGGGCGTCGTCGACCAGCACCATCGGCACCCCGGGCACCGCACGGGTGCCGAGCACGGCCACCGCGCCGGCCTCGATGGCCGTCGTCGCGTAGTCGTGCCCGTCGACCTTCTCCCCCGGGAACGCCACGAAGAGCGAACCGGGCCCGACCTTGCGCGAGTCGAACTCGACCGAGCCGGTGACGGTGGCGGCCGGGTCGGCGGCGACGAGCCGCCCGTCGACGGCCGTGGCCACCTCGGCCAGGGTCAGGGCGATCACCGCTGACCCGCCCGGTCCGCGAAGCGGGCCCGCAGCGCGTCGGCCAGCTCGGTGCTGTCGTCGAACGGGAACACCTCGCCCGCCACCTCCTGGCCCCGCTCGTGGCCCTTGCCGAGCAGAGCGATCACGTCGCCCGGCTCGGCCAGTCGGACCGCCTCGTCGATCGCGTCCCGCCGACCGGCCACCTCGATGATCCGGGCGGCGGTGTCGGCCCGGTACGCCCCGGCGAGCACCTCGGCGCGGATCTCGGCCGGGTCCTCGGTGCGCGGGTTGTCGTCGGTCACCAGCACCACGTCGGCCCCCTCGGCGGCGGCGGCACCCATCACCGGCCGCTTGCCCCGGTCCCGGTCCCCGCCAGCGCCGATCACGCAGATCAGGCGTCCGACGCTCAGCTCCCGCAGCGCGGCCAGCGCCGCCACGATCGCGTCCGACTTGTGCGCGTAGTCGACGACCCCACGCACCGGCCCGGCGACGTCGACGAGTTGCAGGCGACCGGGCACGCCACCGCAGGCGGCCACCCCGTCGGCGGCCGTCCGCGGGTCCACCCCGGCACCCACCAGCGCGGCGATGGCCAGCAACGCGTTGGCCACGTTGTGCCGGCCGGGCAGCGCCACCCCGGCGGACACGACCACGCCGTCCGGGCCGTGGGCGGTGAACCGCTGCGCGTACCCCTCGCCGTCGACGCCGTCGGCCCACCACGTCGCGGTGGGGTCGCCGGCCGCCGAGTAGCTGACCGTCGCCGGCTTGTAGAGCGGCGTGAGGGCCGGATCGTCGCGGTTGAGCACCTCGACCGCGCACCGGCCGTCGAAGAGCTGCGCCTTGGCGGCGAAGTAGTCGGCGCTGTCGGCGTGGAAGTCCAGGTGGTCGGAGCCGAAGTTCGTGTAGCCCCCCACGGCGAAGCGCACCCCACCGACCCGGCCCATGGCCAGGGCGTGACTGGAGACCTCCATGACGACGGCGGTGACCCCACGCTCGCGGGCGGTGGCCAGCATCGCGTGCAGGTCGGTCGCCTCCGGGGTGGTCCGCACGCTGTCGATCACGAGATCACCGAGGCGGGTCTCCACGGTGCCGATCAGTCCGGTGGTGTGTCCGGCGGCGCGCAGCCCCGACTCCACCAGATAGGCCGTGGACGTCTTTCCGGCCGTGCCGGTGATGCCGATGACGGTCAGGTCGGCGGTCGGGTCGCCGTACACGGCCGACGCCAGCTCGCCGAGCACCGCGCGCGGATCGGGAACCACCAGGGCGGGCAGGCCACTCGCCGCCGCCAGCTCCGCGCCGGCCGGATCGGTCAGCAGGGCCACCCCGCCGGCCTCGGCCGCGTCGACGGCGAACTCCGCGCCGTGGCGGCGGGCACCGGGCAGGGCCGCGTACAGGTCGCCGGGGCGGACCTCCTGGCTCGCGTGGGTGGCACCCGTGACGAGCACGTCGGCGGCGTCCGCCGGCAGGTCGACGGCGAGCCGGGCGGCGAGATCACCGAGCCGGACGCCGGTCACGGTACGTGGACGTGGATTGCCGGGCACGGCGTCAGACCCTACCCGGTCGTCCGGTTCCGGCCGCACAGCCGCCCCGGTGGTTCGTCGGCACTCACCGATGATGTCGCGCCCACGCCGCTCAGCGCGGATAGACCACGAACTTCGGTGCGGAACCACTCGGGGACGGCGGCACCCGGTAGTGACGCAGCGTGAACTGCATCATCTCCCGGAACGCCGGGTTGGCGATCGCCGCGCCACCACCACCGGGGGCGTACACGAAGACCGCGATCACGTACCGGGGCTTCTCGGCGGGGGCCATGCCGATGAACGAGGACACCTCGCCCGGCTGCCTCTTGCCGTCGACCCGACGCCACCCGGTGCCGGTCTTGCCGGCGACCCGGTAGCCGGGTACCGCGGCCGTGGTGCCGGTGGCGCCCTCGACGGTGGTGACCGCCTCCAGCATGGTGCGCAGCGCCGCCGCGTTCTGCGGGCTGAGCACGGAGCGGGTGACCGGCGCGGGCGCGGGGGTCCGTTTGCCGTCCGGGCCGATCGTCTCCTTGACCAGGTGCGGCTGCACGTACGTGCCGTCGTTGGCGATCGCGGCGTACGCGGCGGCCATCTGCAACGGCGTGGCGTCGACGCTGTGCCCGATCGGCACCGAGCCGTACGACGAGTCGCTCCACTCGTCGGCCGGCAGCAGTCGGCCGCTGGCCTCGCCGGGCAGGCCCTCGCGGGTGGGCTGCCCCAGCCCGAACCGCTTCTGGTAGTCGATCAGCCGGTCCTTGCCGAGCTTGTCGGCGACGGTGATGGCCCCGACGTTCGACGAGAAGGCCAGCATTCCCGGAATGCTCATCTTCTTGCCGTTGGCGGGGTGCGTGTCCGAGAACCAGGTGTCACCCATCTTGATGCTGTTCGCGATCGGCAGCGTGGTGTCCGGGGTGATCACCCCCTCCTGGAGCGCGGCGGCGTAGGTGATGGCCTTGTGCACCGAGCCCGGCTCGACCACGAAGCTGGTCGCGGCGTCCTCCCGGGCGACCGGGTCACTCGGGGTCGGCTTGGCGGCGTTGTAGGTGGGGTCGCTGGCCTGGGCCCGCACCTCGCCGGTGGCGACGTCGATGATCACGGCCGCGGCGGTCGCGCCCTTCTGCCCCGCCATCCCCGCGCTGAGGATCTGTTGGCAACGGAACTGCAGGTCCCGGTCGATGGTGAGCGCGATCGAGCTGCCCGGCTTGGCCGGGGTCGTCTTGCTGTAGCCGCCGGGGATCGGCGCGGCGAGGTCACCGAGGCCGGCCTCGTACACCCGCCGGCCATCCTGCCCGGAGAGGAGGTCGTCGTAGCGGGCCTCCAACCCCTCCAGGCCGTCCATGTCCTGGCTGGTGAAGCCGATCAGGTTGGCCGCCAGGTCGCCGCCGGGCACCTCCCGGCGCTCGTCGCGGTGCACGCCGATGCCGGGCAGGTCCAGATCCAACACCTGCTTGGCCGTCGGGATCTCCACCCCCCGGGCCAGGTACTCGAAACGCGACGCGTTGCCGTTCTCCAGTTTGCGGGGCTTCATCAGCTCGGTCAGCTTCGAGGCGGGAATGCCGAGCAACGGGGAGAGCGCCTTGGCGGTGGCGTCCGCGCCGATCCACCCAGGGCTGGACCGGTCCTCGATCAGCGTCGGGTCGGCGAACACGTACCGCGCCTCGACGCTGTGCGCCAGCGGCTCGCCCCGGAAGTCGTAGATCGCGCCGCGCGGCG
The DNA here is from genome assembly GCF_050942905.1 of Micromonospora sp. CA-246542. Lineage (NCBI taxonomy): Bacteria > Bacillati > Actinomycetota > Actinomycetes > Micromonosporales > Micromonosporaceae > Micromonospora > Micromonospora sp. CA-246542. The sequence goes on from NZ_CP192040.1 coordinate 5,166,438, forward strand.
CGGGCAGCTCCACGGTGCGCGTCCGGTCGGCGACGCCACCACCGGCGTAGGCGGGGGTGTCGACCGCCTGCAGGAAGACCAGCCGCACCCCGATGGCGACGAAGAGCGCCAGGGTGAGCACGGTGCCCAGGCGCAGCCGCAGCCGCGGGTCGGCGAGCTTCGGCGGGCGGGGCGGCTTGCGGGACGGGCGGCGGGCCGTCGGACGGTCGCCGCGACCGGGGCGCGCGGCGTGGTGCGGCGACGCGGTGGCGGAACGTCGCCGGGGGCGCCGCGCGGGGTCCGGGGCGCGACGGTGCGCACGACACCGCTGCGGCCGGCCGCCGGAGCGTCACGCCGGCCGGCGCGGGCGGCGGCCCGGCCGCCGTCGAGCACCTGCAACGCCGGCCGGAACGGGTCGCCGGACCGCGTGCTGCCCCGAGGGGTACGCCGCTGCTCGGCGTTCCCGCCGCGCGCGGGCGTGCCGCGCTCCTCGCGGACCGTCCGCCCTCTCGGGGTGTACGCCCGAGCGCCGGAGATGCCACCGATCCCCGACTCACCCGTGCGCGACTCGGAGTCGGCGGCATCACGGCGAGAACCGCGCCGGGACCCCGTGGGGTCCCGGCGCGGCTCATCCGACCTCGGTGGCACCGGTCAGCCTCCCGCGCCCTGGCTGGTGACCGACGGCTCGCCGGTCGCCGGCTTGGGCACGCCGATCGGCTTGCCGTCCGGCATCCGGATGTACGCCGGCTCACCGGCGTCCACCAGACCCAGCCGACGGGCCTCGGCGGTCAGGTTCCCCGGCGCCTTGGCGTCGGCGATCTCCTTGTCGAGCTGCTGCTTCTCCAGGTCCAGTCGGGCCTGCTGCTGCTGCAGCTTCTCCAACCGGAACGCGTTCTCATTGATCTTGGTGTTGACCGCCAGGATGCCGAACACCCCGCCGACCACCAGCACCACGATCAGCGCCGCGAACGGCGCGCGCGGAACCGACACCGGTGGCGGAGGCGCCACCCGCAGCCGCGGCGAGCGGGCTGCCGCCGTGGCGGCTGCCTTCTCGGCCGGACGCAGCGCGGCACTGCCCTGGGTCGGGAACTCGCGCGCCCCCCGGGCGCGAGCCTCCCCCTGCCGACTCACTCGATCGATGCGTGGCGTACCGTTTTCCACGCGCGGAGCTCGCTCCGCCGCGGTCCGGCCCCCCGACCGCGGTGCGCGCTGCCCGCCGCCGGTGACGTCCCGGCGGTCGCGCTTGTCAATGCTCATGTCCCTCCCCCTCAACGTCCGTCCCTCGCCGGTCGCGGCGCCCCTGATCCCCCACGGATCAGGCGGACCCCGTGCCCGGTTGGTGCATTCCCTTCACCCGTCGGCGAGACCGTTCGCGGTCGGTCCGCCCCTGCTCTGTCGCGTTCGGGTCGAGTCGCTCCGCGGCCCGCAACCGCACCGAAGCGGCGCGCGGGTTCGCGGCGACCTCCGCCTCCCCGGGCAGTTCGGCGCCCCGGCTGAGCAGCCGGAACGTCGGACCGGACCCGGGCAGCTCGACCGGGAGGTCGACCGGGCCCTTACTGCGGACCCGGTCCGCGAGCGCCGCCTTGGTGAGCCGGTCCTCCAGCGAGTGGTAGGACAGGACCACCATGCGACCGCCCACGGTCAGTGCGTCGAGCGCGGACGGCAGCGCTGTCTCCAGCGCTGCCAGCTCTCTGTTTACCTCGATCCGTAAAGCCTGAAACGTTCTCTTTGCCGGGTGCCCACCCGTTCGTCGGGCTGGTGCCGGAATCGACTCCCGGACCAGCTCGGCCAGGCGCGCCGACGAGGTGATCCGGGCCCGCTCGCGCTCCCGGATGATCGCCGAGGCGATCCGCCCGGCGAACTTCTCCTCGCCGTACACCCGCAGCACCCGGGCCAGATCCGGATGGGCGTACGTGTTGACCACCTCTTCGGCGGTCGTCCCCCGCGTCTGGTCCATCCGCATGTCCAGCGGCGCGTCCTGCGCGTACGCGAACCCGCGGTCGGGCGCGTCCAGTTGCAGCGACGAGACACCCAGGTCGAACAGGATCCCGTCGATGCCCGGATAACCCAGCCGCTGGAGCACGTCGGGCAGCTCGTCGTAGACGGCGTGCTCCAGGTGCACCCGGTCGGCGAACCGCGCCAACCGCACCCGTGCGTGGGCGAGCGCCTCGGTGTCCCGGTCGAGCCCGATCAGGACGGTCTCCGGATGCGCTTCGAGCACCGCCTCCGCGTGCCCGGCCAAGCCGAGCGTCGCGTCGACGTGCACCGTCCGGCCGCCTCGACCCAGCGCGGGGGCCAGCAGCTCGAGACACCGCTCGAGCAGCACCGGCACGTGCGTGCCGCGCAACTCCCCCATGATGACCCCCACTGGTTGAAACGTCCGTTCTTCTCGCGCGCCTGCCGTGGCGACGGCGCTCCCGTCGTACCGCCAGATCCCCATCCGCTCCCGCCGGACACCGACTTCCGCCGGATTCCTGGATCGTGCGCCTGGCACCGGGGAAGTGATGCCAGGAACTCGAAAGCGGCTGGAGATCTCGCAGTACGTCGGGCGCCGTTCCGCCCTACAGACCGCCGGGCAGCACCCCCTCCTCGATGTCGGCGAAGTCGTCTTCGCTCTCGGCGAGGTAGGTCTCCCAGGCGACCTTGTCCCAGATCTCGACCCGTGTGCTCGCGCCGATGACCACCAGGTCCCGGTCGAGCGCCGCGTACTCACGAAGATGCGCGGGGATCGTCACGCGGCCCTGCTTGTCCGGCACCTCGTCGTGCGCGCTGGCGAAGAAGACCCGGCTGTAGGCCCGGGCCGCCTTGTGCGTCATCGGCTGCGCGCGCAACTGCTCCGCGATTCGTTGGAACTCGGGCGTCGGAAAGACATAGAGGCAGCGATCCTGCCCTTTGGTGACCACGACACCCCCCGCCAGCTCATCCCGGAACTTGGCCGGAAGGATCAACCGGCCCTTCTCGTCCAGGCGCGGGGTATGGGTGCCGAGAAACATCGGCCCAACCCCCTCGCCCTTGAGCGGCGTTCGCGGCGCCGCTGACCCCCCGGGCCGGTGAGCCCTCCCGGCCTCACCATTGGGCCCCACTCTACTCCACTTCCCTCCACCTGCAACCAGATTCGCCCGCGTGGCGCGTCCGGTCCGCGCGTGAAACCGCACGTCACAGGGGGTGGAGCGGAGTGGAGGGCCGGCCCGGCCGCCCGGCGTGGTCCGCTTTCCGACATTGATCGACTCCGTCCGGCCGAGCGCGCGCCGACCTCCCGCCGGGATGCCACGGCCGAACGGTTCACCGTCGGCGGCGATCTGGCGAGGTCGGCGGTCCGGTAACCTCGCTCGCGTGACGGACGCGAAAATGCCCCTACGGGCCAAGGTGGCCAGCTCCGTGTCACGGACCGCCGCGGCGCTCTCCCGGGCCGCCGGCCGTGGCGACGGTTCGGTGATCGGCGGGTGGATCGGATTGAAGATCGACCCGGACCTGCTGGCGCACCTGTCGGCCGGCCGCGCCATCGCGCTGGTCTCCGGCACCAACGGCAAGACGACCACCACCCGGTTGACCGCCGCCGCGGTCGGCGTGCTCGGCCGGGTCGCCACCAACTCGTTCGGCGCCAACATGCCCAGCGGGCACACCTCGGCGCTGGCCAAGGCCGGCAGCACCCCGTACGCGGTGCTGGAGGTCGACGAGCACTACCTCGCCCAGGTGCTCGAGTCGACCGAGCCGCACGTGGTCGCGCTGCTCAACCTCTCCCGCGACCAGCTCGACCGCGCCAAGGAGGTCGCCATGATGGCGCAGCTCTGGCGCGCGGCCCTGGTCCGGCACACCGACGTACGGGTGGTGGCCAACGCCGACGACCCGATGGTGGTCTGGGCGGCCACCCCGCCGGCCGACCCGGCCCGCGGCATCAACCCGCCGCACGTGACCTGGTTCAGCGCCGGCCAGCGCTGGCACGACGACTCCTGGGTCTGCCCGGAGTGCGGCTCCACCATCGCCCGCTCCGGTGAGCAGTGGTGGTGCACCGGCTGCTCGCTGCGCCGCCCCGAGCCGAACTGGGTCGTCGAGGACGAGGGCGTGCTCGACCCCACCGGGGCCTGGCACAAGGTCTCCCTCCAGCTACCCGGCAAGGTCAACCTGGGCAACGCGGCGACCGCGCTGGCGGTGGCGGCCGAGTTCGGCGTACGCCCCGTCGACGCGGTGAGCCGCCTCGGCATCGTGACCTCGGTCGCCGGCCGGTACGCGCAGGTCGACCGGGACGGGCGCAACATCCGGCTGCTGCTGGCCAAGAACCCGGCCAGCTGGCTGGAGGCGTTCGACATGGCCGACGAGGCGCCCACCCTGCTCTCCATCAACGCGCGTGACCCCGACGGGTTGGACACCTCCTGGCTGTTCGACGTCGATTTCGCCCCGCTCCGCGGCCGGCAGGTGTTGATCACCGGTGACCGGGCATACGACCTGGCGGTTCGGCTGGACGTCAACGACGTGCCCTTCCAGCACGTCCGCACGTTCGACGACGCCGTCCGGTCGGTCCCGCCCGGCCGGCTCGAGGTCATCGCGAACTACACCGCGTTCCAGGACATCCGAGCGGAGTTGGACCGTGTCAACTGAGAGCCTGCGTATCGTCTGGATCTACCCCGATCTGCTGTCCACCTACGGTGACCGGGGCAACGCGCTGATCCTGGCCCGGCGGGCCCGCCAGCGCGGCATGCCGGTCGAGGTGCTGGAGGTCCGCTCCGACCAGCAACTGCCGTCGACGGCCGACATCTACCTCGTCGGCGGCGGCGAGGACGGCCCGCAGGCGCTGGGCGCGCAGCGACTCATCGCGGACGGCGGTCTGCACCGGGCGGTCGCCCAGGGCTCGGTGGTCTTCGGTGTCTGCGCCGGTTACCAGCTGCTCGGGACGTCCTTCTTCGCCAAGGGAGTGCAGTGCCGCGGCCTGGAACTGCTGGACCTGCGGTCGGACCGGGGCGAGAGCCGGGCCGTCGGCGAGTTGGCCGGTGAGATCGACCCTCGGCTGGGCCTGCCGCCGCTGACCGGTTTCGAGAACCACGGTGGCCGTACCCACCTCGGCCCGGAGGTCGCCCCCCTGGCCCGCGTCACCGCCGGGATCGGCAACGACGGCGCCACCGAGGGCGCCTGGCGCGGCAAGCTGCTCGGCACCTACTCGCACGGTCCCGCGCTGGCGCGCAACCCGGCCCTGGCCGACCTGCTGCTGCGCTGGGCCACCGGGGCACACCAGCTCCCGCCGCTGGACGACACCTGGCCCGACCGGCTCCGTAACGAGCGCCGCTCAGCGGTGGCCGCCGCCCGGGCATGATCCGCGCTGTCCGACGGCTGCTCCGGCAGCCGTCGGCCGCTCGGTTCGCCCTGCTGGTCGCGCTCATCGGCGGCTGCGGGCTGCTGCTGCTCCTGGCACCCCGCCCGGACCCGGCGCGGCTGCCGGCGCTCGCCGACCAGTTGGGCGACCTAGCCCCGGTGGCGGCGATCCTCGGCGGCGCGCTGCTTTTGGTCGCGCTGGTCCCCCGCACCTTCGTGACGCTCGCCGCGGGCGCGATCTTCGGCCCCCTGGAGGGCGCCGCGTACGCCCTGGGCGCCGCGTTGGTGGCCGCGGCGATCGGGTTCACCGTCGGCCGGCTGCTCGGCCGGGAGTTCGTCGCCGAACGGGTACGGGGCCGGTTGGCCCGCCTCGACGGGTGGTTCGCCCGGCAGAGCGTGTTCGGGGTGGTCACCGTCCGGCTGCTGCCGATCGCGGGGTTCGGCCTGGTCAGCTACGGCTATGGCACGACCGGCGCGCGGGTGTTGCCGTTCCTGGCCGGCAGCGTGATCGCCTCCGCGCCGACCGCGTTCGGCTACGCGGCCATCGGCGCGGCCGTCAGCTCCCCCGGGCACGTCAACTGGTACGCCGCCGCCCCCGCCAGCCTCGGCCTGATCGCCAGCCTCGTGCTCGTCCACCAGTGGTGGCGCGCCAACCGCCACCGCCGCCGCACCCCGGTCTAACCAACCCCACCCTCGCCCGCCCCACCCTCGCCTCGCCTCGCCCTCGCCCTCGCCCTCGCCGATCTTGCACTTTCTGTCCCGACAAACCCTGACGCAGGGGGCGGAACGGCAACCGAATCTGCAAGATCGACGAGGCGGGGCGGGGCAGGGCGGGCGGGAGCGCGGCGGGCGGGACGCGGACAGGGTGGGGGTTACACGACGACGGAGACCATGCGGCCCTTGACCACGATGACCTTGCGGGGTTCCTTGCCGGCCAGTGACGCGGCCACCGCCTCCAGGGCCGCCGCGCGGACGGTCTCGTCGGCGGCGTCGGCGGGCACCTCGACACGTCCCCGGACCTTGCCGTTGACCTGCACCGGGTAGGTCACCGTGTCGGCCACCAGCAGCGCCGGATCGGCCACCGGGAAGTCCGCGTACGTCAACGAGGTGTCGTGACCCAGCTTGCGCCACAGCTCCTCGGCCACGTGCGGGGCGAACGGCGCCACCATCAGCACCAGCGGCTCGGCCACCTCGCGGGGCGTCGCCGACAACCCGGTCAGCCCGTTGGTCAGCTGAATCAGCTTGGCGATCGCGGTGTTGAACCGGATGCCGTCCATGTCGCCACGGACCCCGTCGATCACCGTGTGCAGCAGCCGTCGGGTCGCCTCGTCGGCCGGGTCGTCGGTGACGCGCAGCTCGCCGGTCTGCTCGTCGACGACCGCCCGCCAGACCCGCTGCAGGAACCGGTACGAGCCGATGACCGCCCGGGTCTCCCACGGGCGGGACACCTCCAGCGGGCCCATCGACATCTCGTACACCCGGAAGGTGTCCGCGCCGTACGCCGCGCACATGTCGTCGGGGGTCACCACGTTCTTCAGCGACTTGCCCATCTTGCCGTACTCGCGGTTGACCACCAGGTCTTCCAGGTAGTACGCGCCGTCGCGCTCGATGACGTCCTCGGCCTGCACGTAGCTGCCCCGCGAGTCGGTGTACGCGTACGCCTGGATCATGCCCTGGTTGAACAGCTTGCGGAACGGCTCGAACGACGACACGTGCCCCAGGTCGAACAGCACCTTGTGCCAGAACCGCGCGTACAGCAGGTGCAGTACGGCGTGCTCGGCGCCACCGACGTACAGGTCGGTGCCGCCGCAGTCGCCCTCGCCGCGCGGACCCATCCAGTACCGCTCGTTCTCGGCGCTGACGAACCGCTCGGAGTTGGTCGGATCCAGGTAGCGCAGCTCGTACCAGCAGGAGCCGGCCCACTGCGGCATCACATTGGTCTCGCGGGTGTAGCGCTTCGGCCCGTCACCCAGGTCCAGCTCGACCTCGACCCAGTCGCGGCGACGCGACAGCGGGGTCTCCGGGTTGGAGTCCGCGTCGTCCGGGTCGAACGTCTTCGGGGAGAAGTCGTCCACCTCCGGCAGCTCGACCGGCAGCATCTCCTCCGGCAGGGCGATCGCCGCGCCGGTCTCGTCGTACACGATCGGGAACGGCTCACCCCAGTAGCGCTGCCGGGAGAACAACCAGTCCCGCAGCCGGTAGGTCACCGCGCCGGTCCCGTGCCCGTTCGCCTCCAGCCACGCGATGATCGCCGCCTTGGCGTCGGCGACCCCCAGGCCGTTCAGGTCCAGGCCGCGCTCGGGCGCGGCGCTGTTGATGGCCGGGCCGTCGCCGGTGTACGCCTTGCCGTCGAAGCCCTCCGCCGGCTGCACGGTCCGCACGATGGGCAGCTCGAATACCTCGGCGAACGCCCAGTCCCGTTCGTCCTGCGCCGGCACCGCCATGATCGCGCCGGTGCCGTAGCCGGCCAGCACGTAGTCCGCGATGAAGATCGGGATCTGCGCGCCGGTGACCGGGTTCGTGGCGTACGCGCCGATGAAGACGCCGGTCTTCTCCTTGGAGTCGGACTGCCGCTCGACGTCGGTCTTCGCGGCGGCGGCCTTGCGGTACGCCTCGACGGCCCCGCGGGGGCTGGCGTGCCCGCCGGTCCAGGCGTCCCGCGTGCCGTCCGGCCAGCCGGCCGGCGCCAGCGCGTCGACCAGCTCGTGCTCCGGCGCCAGCACCATGTACGTGGCGCCGAAGATGGTGTCCGGGCGGGTCGTGAACACCCGGATCGGTGTCCCCGCCGTGGCGAAGTCGATGTGCGCGCCCTGCGAGCGGCCGATCCAGTTGCGCTGCATCAGCTTGATCGGCTCGGGCCAGTCCAGGCTGTCCAGGTCGTCCAGCAGCCGGTCACCGTACGCGGTGATCCGCATCATCCACTGCTTCAGGTTGCGCTTGAAGACCGGGAAGTTGCCCCGGTCGGAGCGGCCGTCGGCGGTGACCTCCTCGTTGGCCAGCACGGTGCCCAGACCCGGGCACCAGTTCACCGGGGCCTGCGAGACGTACGCCAGGCGGTGGTCGTCGACGACTCCGCGACGCTCGGCGACGCTCAGCTCGGCCCAGGCGCGGCCGTCCGGGGTGGCCCGGTTGCCGCCCTCGAACTCGGCGATCAGCTCGGCGATCGGGCGGGCCCGGCCGGCGTCGCGGTCGTACCAGGAGTTGAAGATCTGCAGGAAGATCCACTGCGTCCAGCGGTAGAAGTCGGTGTCGATGGTCGCCACCGAGCGTCGCTCGTCGTGCGCCAGCCCCAGGCGGCGCAGCTGCGCCTTGTACCGCTCGATGTTCTGCTCGGTGGTGGTCCTGGGGTGGGTGCCGGTCTGCACGGCGTACTGCTCGGCGGGCAGCCCGAACGCGTCGAACCCCATGGCGTGCAGCACGTTGTGCCCGGCCATCCGCTGGTAGCGGGCGTAGCAGTCGGTGCCGATGTAGCCCAGCGGGTGGCCGACGTGCAGGCCGGCGCCCGAGGGGTACGGGAACATGTCCAGCACGTACAGCTTCTCCGCGCCGGCCCGGGGGTGGCTCGGGTCGGCCAGCGGGCCGGTCGGGTTCGGCGCGTGGAAGGTGCCCTCGCGTGCCCAGGTGTCCTGCCAACGCGTCTCGATCTCGTCGGCCATGGCCGCGGTGTACCGGAACGGGGGGATGTCGCCCGCCGGTGCGGCTGCCTCGCTCATCGTCTCTCCTCGCTTCGCTTCGCTTCGTCTCGGCACCGCCGGGCCGGACCGGCGGCGGGCACAAAAAAGCCCCTCGCGCAGGAGGGGCCGCCGTGCTGTCGCTGCGTTCAGCGCATCAGCACGGCCCGGTAAGAAGCAGGAAGACTCCGGCCATGCCCGGCAGTGTACCGCGTGCACAGTTCCGCCTGCCGACCACCGGGCGTGTTCGACCCGTTCCCCCTAGCTGGCGAATATCGGGGCGTAACCGGCGGACTACCTGCGGGGGTCGGCGATAACGACAAACATGGTTAGCCTGAGAGGCCAGTGAGATTCCTGCGGCAATCGAGGCTCGACGTCGCGAACCCAACGGCGGGTCCAGGTGCTCTCTACAGAGCTGCCGTGACGGCGACGAGGAGGAGGCCCGTGACACAACAGACCTGGGACGAGGTGGGCGGCCTGTTGCCGCACGACGAGTTCCGCGCCGCCAGCGAGGCCATCGTGGCCAACATCGAGCAAGTCATCGAGGGCAAGACCGCCACCGTGCGGCTGGCCCTGGCCGTGCTGCTCGCCGAGGGCCACCTCCTCATCGAAGACGTTCCCGGCGTCGGCAAGACCAAGCTGGCCAAGGCCCTCGCACGGTCCATCGACTGCACGGTCCGCCGGATCCAGTTCACCCCCGACCTGCTGCCCAGCGATGTCACCGGCGTCAGCGTCTACAACCAGGAGACCCACGACTTCGAGTTCCGCCCCGGCGCGGTCTTCGCCAACCTGGTGGTCGGCGACGAGATCAACCGGGCCTCGCCGAAGACCCAGTCGGCGTTGCTGGAGTGCATGGAGGAACGGCAGGTCACCGTCGACGGCGTGACCTACCAGCTCCAGACCCCGTTCATGGTCATCGCCACCCAGAACCCGATCGAGATGGAGGGGACGTACCCGCTGCCCGAAGCGCAGCGCGACCGGTTCACCGCCCGGATCGCGATGGGTTACCCCGACGCCGGCGCGGAGCTGGCGATGCTCGACGGCCACGGCGCCACCGATCCGCTGCACGAGCTGCGTCCGGTCTCCGACGCCGACATGGTCCGGCAGCTCATCGCCACGGTCCGGCAGGTGCACGTCGCGGACGCGGTCAAGCAGTACGCGGTCGACCTGGTCACCGCTACCCGTGAGGCCCACGACCTGCGCCTCGGCGCGTCCCCCCGGGCGACGCTGCAACTACTGCGCACGGCCCGGGCGGTCGCCGCGCTGGAGGGCCGCGACTACGTCCTCCCCGACGACCTGCAGGCCCTGGCGGTGCCGGTGCTGGCGCACCGGATCATCCCGACCGCCGACGCGCAGCTCGCCCGGCGCACCACCGACGCGATCGTCTCCGAGCTGGTGCACCGGCTGCCCCTGCCGCACGACCGTCAGCGCAACCAGTACGACACCCGGCCCGCCACCGGCAACGGCCGCGCGCCCTACGAGCCGCGGAGGCCATGACGTGCGTGCCGGGCTGCGCGGGCTGACCACCCGCGGGCGCTCGTTCCTGGCCGCCGCGGTCGCCGCGGCGGTCTCGGCCGTCATCCTGGGCGAGAAGGACCTGCTCCGGGTCGCCCTGTTGTTGGCCATCCTGCCGTTACTGGCCGCCGCCTACGTGGGCCGCAGCCGCTACAAGCTGGCCTGCAACCGCTCGCTGGACCCGCACCGGGTTCCGGTCGGGGCCAACTCGAGGATCGTGCTGCGCCTGCAGAACCTCTCCCGGCTGCCCACCGGCACCCTGCTGCTGGAGGACCGGCTCCCCTACGCGCTGGGCAGCCGGCCCCGCGTCGTGCTGGAACGGCTCGGCGCGCACCAGGCCAGCTCCGTGGCGTACACGGTCCGCGCGGACGTGCGCGGTCGCTACGACGTGGGTCCGCTGGTGGTCCGGATGACCGACCCGTTCGGTCTCTGCGAACTCACCCGCTCCTTCCCCAGCACCGACCACCTCACGGTCATCCCGCAGGTCACCCCCCTGCCGTCGGTCCGGCTCCCCGGGGAGTACGCGGGCAGCGGCGACAGCCGGGCGCGTTCGGTGGCGGTCCACGGCGAGGACGACGCGGCGACCCGGGAGTACCGCCGGGGCGACGACCTGCGCCGGGTGCACTGGAAGTCCACGGCGCGCACCGGCGAGCTGATGGTGCGCCGGGAGGAGCAGCCCTGGGAGAGCCGCGCCACCGTCGTGCTGGACACCCGGGCGTACGGCCACCGGGGTGACGGGCCGACGGCGAGTTTCGAGTGGGCGGTCTCGGCCGCCGCGAGCATCGCCGTACACCTGCGCCAGGCCGGCTACAAGCTGCGCCTGGTCACCGGCTCTGGGGTCGACGTGGACGCCTCGGAGGGCGGTGGCGACGGCGTGCTGCTCGACCATCTGGCCGAGGTGCGGTTGGACCAGCGGGCCGACGTCACCGGGCTGGTGCAGCGGGTGCGGCAACGCGCCGACGGCGGGCTGATCATCGGGCTGTTCGGCGCGGTGAGCATCGCCGAGGCCGAGCTGCTGGCCGGGCTGCGCGGCAACGGCGCGACGTGTGTCGGTTTCCTGTTGGACAGCTCCACCTGGCTGAGCCTCCCCGAGAAGGCGCGCGCCGAGGCGGAGCACGCGCACGGCGCCGCCGTGCTCACCATGGTGCGCAGCGGCTGGCGCGCGATCGGCGTCGACCACGGCAGCCGGCTGCCGGCGCTGTGGCCGCAGGCGGGCCGCGGTTCCCAGGGCTTCGCCCTGCGGGCCGCGCTGGCCGAGACGGTCGCTGGCCGCGTCCGATGAACGGAAGGTCCCCCTCATGATCGCCAGCCGGAACACCGGTCTGGTCGCGGCCGCCGCGACGCTGCTCGCCGCCGCGCCGCTGTCGGCCATCTTCCAGACCTGGACGTGGCTGATCCAGTGCGCGATAGCGGTCGCCGTGGTGGCCGGGGTCGCCGCGCTGACCCGGCTCGTCCGCGCGCCGCTCTGGGGCCAGGTGCTCGGCATGCTGGCCGCCCTGCTGCTCGCGCTGACCTGGCTGTTCCCGAGCGGCAGCGAGCTGGTGGCCCTCCTGCCCACGCCGAGCACGATCGGGCACTTCGCCGATCTGCTCGCCGGTTCGGCACAGGACATGCGCTCGTACGGCGTCGAAGTCCCGGACACCGATCCGCTGCTGTTCATCACCGTGCTCGGCGTCGGCGGGGTGGCCGTGCTGGTGGACGTGCTGGCCGTGGGACTGCGCCGGCCGGCGCTGGCCGGACTGCCGATGCTCGCGATCTACTCGGTGCCGGTCGCCGTCTACGTGGACAGCGTCCCCCCACTGCCGTTCGTGGTGGGCGCCGCCGGTTACCTGTGGCTGCTGGTGACCGACAACATCGACCGGGTGCGCCGGTTCGGGCGGCGGTTCACCGGCGACGGCCGGGACGTGGACGTGTGGGAGGCGTCGCCGCTGGCGTCCGCCGGACGTCGGCTCGCCGTGGTCGGCGTGGTGCTGGCCGTGGTGCTGCCGCTGGCGGTGCCCGGCCTGAGCGGTGGGCTGCTCGACCGGATCACCGAGGGCACGGGTAACGGCACCGGCAACGGTCGGGGGGTGGGTGGCTCGTCCGGCCGGATCGACCTGTTCGCGTCGCTCGCCGGCCAGCTCAACCAGTCCGAGGTGGTCGACCTGGTCAAGGTGACCACGTCGGAGCAGAGCCCGTTCTACCTGCGCTACGCGGTCGCCGACGAGTTGCGCCCGAACGGTTTCCAGGCCCGCGCCGCGAGTGGCCGGCCGGTCAACCGCGATCTGCCCGATCCGGGCGAGCGGGTCGTGCCGGGGGTGCAGCAGGCCGAGTACCGGGCGACCGTCGAGGTGACCAAGAGCCTCAGCATGTCCCTGATGCCGGTGTACGCCGAGCCGGTGCGCACCCAGGACCTGAACAGCAACTGGTTGTACGACACCAACCAGCAGATCGTGTTCTCCAACCGGGAGAGCTCGCGGGGGCGTAAGTACTCGTTCGACTACATCCGCTCGACGTACACCCCGGCGACCCTGCGGGCCGCGAAGACGCTGCCGGCCGAACACCCGCTCCGCCGGCAGCAGACCGCCACCCCCGGGCCGGTGCCCGAGGTGGAGGAGCTGGTCCGGGGGCTGATCCAGGGCAAGCGGACCGACTACGACCGGGTGCTCGCCATCTACCAGCACTTCTCCGCGGACAACGGGTTCACGTACCGGTTGAGCACCGCGAGCGGCAGCAGCGGCCAGGACATCGTGAACTTCCTGACCAACAAGGTCGGTTACTGCCAGCAGTACGCCGCCGCGATGGCCTGGCTGGTCCGGTCGGCCGGCATCCCGGCGCGGGTCGCGTTCGGGTTCACCAACGGCAGCAGGCGCGACGGCGACACGTACACGCTGACCAACCTCAACCTGCACGCCTGGACCGAGGTCTTCTTCGACGGGATCGGCTGGGTGCCGTTCGACGCCACCCCGGCGTCCGGCGTTCCCGGCTCCACCCGGTCGGCCTGGGCACCGGACACGGACGCCCCCGAGCCGTCCACTCCGGAGGCGGGCGCCACGGACAGCCCGAGCGGCGCGGACTCGTCGGCCGGGCCGACCGGCCCGGACAACGCCGACCGGGACACCGACTCCGGGCTCTCCCTGGGGGATTCGCGGCCGACTGAGCAGGCCCCGGTGTGGCCCTGGTGGGTGGCGGCCGTACTCGCGCTGGTGGCACTGCTGGCGGTGCCGGCACTTCGTCGTCGGGCGCTGCGTCGGCGGCGGGCCGGCCGGGCGGACGTCGCGGCTGCCGCCGCCGCTATGGGCGACGGGCCGCCGACCGACGACGCGCGCGTGATGGTGGTCGAGGCGGACCCGGGTCGCGCTCGCGCCGACGCCCACGCCGCCTGGGCCGAGTTGCTCGACACGCTCGTCGACTACAAGGTGCGGGTGGACCTGACCGAGACGCCCCGGGCGACCGCGGACCGGCTGGTCCGGGACTCTCTCCCCGACGACGCCGAGGCCATCGGGGCGGCGCGGCTGCTCGGCCGTGCCGAGGAGCGGGCCCGGTACGCGCGCGCTCCGCTGACCGGTGAACCGTTGCCGTCCGCGCTCCGCGCGGTCCGTGGGGCGCTCTCGTCCCGGGCGGATCGACGGACCCGGCTGCTCGCCGCCGTGTTGCCGCCCTCGGTGCTGCTGCGCTGGCGGATCGCACTGGCGGACTCCTCCGGCCGCCTGGTGGCGCTGACCACCCGGATGCGCTACCGGCTGCTGCGCTGGAACCCGCGCCGGTTGCTGGCCGATCGAGCCGCCCGCTGACCGACGCCCGCAAGCGCGCCGCGGCGGCGCCCCGGCCCAACGCCGGGGCGCCGCCCCAGTACCAGGTGCGGTCCCCGGATCCCAGGTCCCAGCCCCAGCGGCCAGGTCCCAGGTCCCAGCCCCATCGGCCAGGTCCCAGGGTGCCAGCCCCAGCCCCAGCCCCAGCCCCAGCCCCAGCCCCAGCCCCAGCGATCTTGCACTTTCTGTCGCGACATAAGGGGTATCCCACTCATACGGACGACAGAAACTGCAAGATCGGCGCGATCTCGGAGGGACGCGCGGTGCGAGCACGGCCGCACGGCGCGAGCACGACGGCGCGGTGCTCGGGGCATGGCGGAGCGACGGCGGCCACCGGGGTCATCCCGATGGCCCGCTCGTCGCGATGGTCGGCCCGCCTCAGCGGCGGGACGCGCTCAGCGGTGCCCCTCCGGGCGCTGCCGCCATCGGTCTTCCATCCGGTCCAGGATCGACCGTCGGCGACCGGACCGGCCACCGCGGGGACGACGACGACTCGTCGTGCCACCCACCACGTGCAGGTCGGGTGACTGCGCCCGCCGGTGCGACTGCACCGCGAACGCGGCCGACGCCAGCATGACGACGAAGCCCGCCACCGCCAGCGGTGGAGTCTTGATCACCGCGCCATAGACCAGTAGGGCCAAGCCAGCGATGATCACGCCGGCTGCGACGAGCAGGCGACGCCGCGCGTGGAAGCGCGGATCGCTGGCGCGCACGGCCGAGGCGAATTTGGGGTCCTCGGCAAGCGACCGCTCGATCTGCTCGAACAGCCGCTGCTCGTGCTCCGAGAGCGGCACGGCACTCCTCCCCGGTCACGTTGGTCGGCCCACTCGGGCCGACAGACCGTGGCAGCCAACCGGCTGCTTACCCGCAAGTCTACGAGGGGGGTCGCGCGTCGGAAAGCGGGACGACCTACGGGTGGGGTGGATTTTCCTTTCGATGAGCGTCACGGTCGGCTAACAGACTGGCCGGACCTATGACGGACCGCCCGAATCGGGCAGCGGCGGCGTCCGCGGCAGCTTCCGCCTCCCGCCAACCACGCTCGGGCGCGCCGAGGGTGAGCTGCCGGGGCGCGCCCTGCGCCGAGGTGAGCCCCTCGACCCGGACACCGACGAGGCGGATCCGCTCAGCCGGGTCCAGCGCGGTGTAGAGCGCCCAGACCGTGTCGAACATCTCCCGGGCCGTGTCGGTGGGTACGTCGAGGGTGCGGGAGCGGTTGACGGTGCGAAAGTCGGCCAGTCGTACCTTCAGGGTGACCGTGCGCCCGACGTGGCCGGCGCTGCGCAGCCGGACGCCGACCTTCGCGCTGAGCGCGAGCAGGGCACGGCGGATCTCCATCGGGTCTGCCACGTCGGCGTCGAAGGTCACCTCGGCGCCGATCGACTTGTCGACGTGTTCGGGGCTGACCCGGCGCGGGTCACGCCCCCACGCCAGCTCGTGCAGGTGCGCCGCGGACGCCGCGCCCACCGCTTTGCGCAGCATGCCGACCGGGGCCTCGGCGAGGTCCCCCACGGTGGCCAGGCCGAGCCGGCGCAGCGTCTCGGCGGCCCGCTCCCCCACCCCCCACAGCGCGTCCACCGGAAGCGGGTGCAGGAAGTCGAGGACCTGCCCGGCGGGTACGACCAGCAGGCCGTCGGGCTTGGCCCGGGTGGAGCCGAGCTTGGCCACGAACTTGCTCGGCGCCACCCCGACCGAGCACGTCAGCCCCTGCTCGTCGGCGACCCGCTGGCGGATCAGCCGGGCGATGGTGGCCGGCGGGCCGAACAGTTTGCGGGCGCCCGTGACGTCGAGGAACGCCTCGTCGAGGGAGAGCGGCTCGACCAGCGGGGTGACGTCCCGGAAGATCTGCATGACCGCCCGCGAGGCGGCCGAGTACGCGGCGAAGTTGGGCGGAAGGTAGACGGCGTGCGGGCAGAGGGCCCGGGCCCGGGAGGTCGGCATGGCGCTGCGCACGCCGTAGCGGCGAGCCTCGTAGCTGGCCGAGCTGACCACGCCACGCGAACCCACACCACCCACCACGACCGCGCGGCCGCGCAGCTCGGGGCGGGCCCGCACCTCCACGGAGGCGAAGAACGCGTCCATGTCGACGTGCAGGATGCCGCTGGCGGAGTCGTCGGCGTCCGGCCCGAAGCGCGGATCACCGCCCCGGGGCAACGACTGACTGCGGCCCATCGGTGCAGGTTATCCCCGAGGTACGACACCAGCACCGGCCGGCTGGCCGGACCGCGCCCCGGTCAGCCCCGCACGACCAGCAGCGGCACGGTCAGCTCGGCGGCGGTGTCCGCCCCGTGGTACGCGACCAGCTTCGACGCCTTCGGCGGCTCGGTGCGACTGGCCAGCACGGCGTACGTGTCGTTGCAGGTCACCACGACGTCACCGATCCGGCCCAGGTGCTCCTCGGGCACCGGCCCAAACCAGCCGGTGGCGATCATCTCCGCGCGGGTACGCACCCGGGCCGCGTCGCCGAGCACCGCCGACCAGGCGGCCACCACGTCGTCCACCGCTCCCGGCTCGGTGTGCAGGTAACGCACCCGGGCCTCGCCGGCCACCACCCGCAGGCCGTCGCGCAGCCGTGGATCGGTGTCCAGGTCGAAGCGGTGCGCGACGGGAATGTCGAGTTGCCCGTGGTCGGCGGTGACCAGCAGCGCCGCGTCCGACGGTAGCCCGTCGACCAGCCGGGCGAGCAGCAGGTCCACCTCGGTGGCGGCGCTTCGCCACGGCGCCGAGTCGACCCCGCTGAGGTGCCCGTGCCGGTCGAGGTCGGGATGGTAGCCGGAGACCAGGGTCGGCCCGTCGCCGGCGGCCAGCGCGGCCAGCATGTCGGTGGCCACCTGATCCGCGCCGGCGGCGCCCCGGAAGTCGCCACCCCGGTTGGCGGCCAGGGTCAACCCGCTGCCGCCGAACTCCGGCCGGCTCACCACCGTCGTCGTCACACCGGCGGCGCGGGCCCGCTGGGGTTGGGTGGGTACCGGCTGCCCGCGCAGCGGCGACGGGTCGGCGGCCCAGTCGGTGTGGGTGAGCACCCGGTCGGTGCCGGGCACCCGCACCGTGAAGCCGAGGACCCCGTGCGCGCCGGGCGCGACGCCGGTGCCCAGCGTCACGAGGCTCGTCGGAGTGGTGGACGGGAAGCCGGCGACGAGGGCCGACCCACCGTCGCGGCCAGCCCGGCGAGCGTCGGGGCGTACGGCGCGGCGGTCGGCACCTGGTACCAGCCGAGCCCGTCGACGAGCAGGACGGCGATCCGGCGTACCCCGGCCAGGGCGGGCGTCAGGCCGAGCGGGTCGGGCAAGCCGGGCACGCCCAGTACGGCGAGCGCGCTGGGCAGCACGTCGGCGAGCCGGCCGCCGGCCCGGTCGGGTGCGAGGACCGCCAGCGGCGGGTCGAGGCTGGTCACCGGACCGCTGGCAGTACGCCCGTCGGCGGTCAGCTCGGAGCCGGACGAGCCGGCAGACGTACCCCCGTCGGCGGGCCGCACCGGACGGGTCATGCCGGTCGGCGGGCGAACAGGTGCAGTTGGGCGGCCAGATCCCGGTAGGGGGGTTGGGCGGCCAGGGCCAGTTCCAGCTCGACCAGGGCCGCGGGCTGCCCGTCGGAGACGGCGGCCGGCAGCAGGTCGGCGAGCACGCGTACCCCGTGGATGTCCTCGACCTCCAGCCCGGCGGCGGTGAGCAGCGCGACGGCCTCGGGGGCGTCGTAGCGGCGGCGCAGGGTGTCGCGCGGCCCGGCGCTGCCGGCCGCGTCGGCGGCCAACGACGCCGCGACGTCCAGGTGCCCGTTCATGGCGCGGCCCAGCACGGCCGCCGCCCGGCCGGCCACCAGCACGCTCGCCGCGCCGCCGGGACGCAGCGCGGTGGCCAGCGCGGCGACCACCGGCGCCGGGTCGTCGACGACCTCCAGGACGGCGTGGCAGAGCACCAGGTCGACCCCGGCCGGCTCGACCAGCCCGGCGAGGGCGTCGCCGTCGCCCTGCACGGCGACGACCCGATCGGCGACCCCGGCCTCGGCGGCCCGGCGGGTCAGCGCGGCGAGCGCGTCGGGGCTGGCGTCGACGACGGTGACGCGGTGCCCGGCCCGGGCCAGCGGGACGGCGAAACCGCCGGTGCCCCCGCCGATGTCCAGCACGGTCAGCTCGGCGTCGCCGCGCCGGTCCAGCTCGGCGCGCAGCACCGACCAGATCACGGCGGTACGGGGGGTCAGCGGCGGCGCGGCGAACCGGCCTCGGGTCTGCTCCACCCGGTCGAGCCTAGTGGTCAGGACTGGGTGCCCTCGACCGCGTCCTCGGCCCGGGATCGACGCTCGTTGGCGACCGGACCGTTCGTCACCTCGTACTCGCGGGGGTCGGTGAGGTGCGACGGCATCCAGCCGGCACCCAGCCGGGTCCGCCGGGCGTTGGCGATTCCGCCACCGGTGTACGCGTGGTTTCCCATCACTTGTCAGTCCCCCTCACGGATCACGGGCCGCTCTGCCCGCTCAGGACGAGTCTCCCGCTCCGCGGCGACAGAAACCGTAATGTGGATCACTGTTCAGCGGAAGTCGCGGGACGCGGGACTGACCGGCGGCTCAATGGCGTCCAGCCGGTCGGCGACCAGGTTGGTCACTCCCTCGTGGCGTTGCAGTCGCCCCCGGACCACCAGCGCGGCGCTGGTGCGGGCCACCCGCCGATAACGCTGCCACAGACCCGGTGAACAGGTGACGTTCAACATCCCGGTCTCGTCCTCCAGGTTGAGGAAGGTCACCCCACCAGCGGTCGCCGGGCGCTGTCGGTGGGTGACGATGCCGCCGACCCGGATCCGCTGGCCCGGCTCCACCCGACCGAGCCGGGCGATCGGCACCGCGCCCAGCACGTCGAGCTGCCCCCGGATGAACCGGGCCGGGTGGCTCTCCGGCGACAACCCGGTGGCCCACACGTCGGCGACCAGCCGATCCACCGCCTCCATGCCGGGCAGCGTGGGCGCCGCCACGCCGGTCACCGTGCCGGGCAGCCGGCCCGGCCGGTCCTGGGCCGCCGCGCCGGCGGCCCAGAGCGCCTCCCGCCGGGTCAGCCCGAAACAGGCGAAGGCGTCCGCGGTGGCCAGCGCCTCCAGCTGAGCGGCGGTCAGGCCGACCCGCCGGGCCAGATCCGGCATGTCACGGTACGCCCCACCGACCGTCCGCTCGGCCTCGATCCGCTCGGCCACGTCCGACCCGAGGGTACGTACGCTGGACAGCCCCAGTCGGACGGCCGGACCGCCCAGCCCCCAGGCGTGCGGCGGCTCCCCCGGCTCGCTGCCCCACCGGGTGTCCGGGGTGGACTCGAGCACCGCCAGGGCCCCGCTGGCGTTGATGTCCGGACGGCGGACCTCCACCCCGTGCCGGCGGGCGTCGTCGACCAGGGTCTGCGGCGAGTAGAAGCCCATCGGCTGGGCGTTGAGCAGCGCCGCCAGGAACGGGGCCGGGTGGTAGCGCTTGAGCCACGAGCTGGCGTACACCAGGTAGGCGAAGCTCATCGCGTGGCTCTCCGGGAAGCCGTAGCTGGCGAACGCGGTGAGCTTGCGGTAGACGTCGTCGGCCAGCTCGCCGGTGATGCCCCGCTCGGCCATCCCGGCGTAGAGCCGGTCGGCGATGCGGGTCATCCGCTCGACCGACCGTTTCGCGCCCATCGCCCGGCGCAACTGGTCGGCCTCGGCCGCGTCGAACCCGGCCAGGTCGATGGCGAGCTGCATCAACTGCTCCTGGAACAGCGGCACCCCCAGGGTCTTCTCCAGCGCGTTACGCATCAGCGGGTGCGCGTACGTCACCGGCTCCTGACCGTTCTTGCGCCGGATGAACGGGTGCACCGAACCGCCCTGGATCGGGCCGGGACGGATCAGTGCCACCTCGACCACCAGGTCGTAGAACTCGCGGGGCTTGAGCCGCGGCAGGGTGGCCATCTGGGCACGGCTCTCCACCTGGAACACCCCGACCGAGTCGGCCCGGCAGAGCATGTCGTAGACCTCGGGATCGTCGAGCGTCATGTCGCCGAGATCCAGCCGGGACCCGATCATGTCGTAGCCGTAGTGCAGGGCGGAGAGCATGCCCAGGCCGAGCAGGTCGAACTTCACCAGGCCCACGGCTGCGCAGTCGTCCTTGTCCCACTGCAGGACGCTGCGTCCGGGCATCCGCCCCCACTCCACCGGGCAGACCTCGATCACCGGACGGTCGCAGATCACCATGCCGCCCGAGTGGATACCCAGGTGCCGGGGGAACGTCTGGAGCTCGTTGGCGTACTCCACCACCTGCTCCGGGATGCCCTCGACGTCGACCGTGGCGACCGAGCCCCACCTGTCGATCTGCTTGCTCCAGGCGTCCTGCTGACCGGGTGAGAAGCCGAACGCCTTGGCCACGTCCCGCACCGCGGACCGGGGTCGGTAGGAGATGACGTTGGCGACCTGCGCGGCGTG
This sequence comes from Micromonospora sp. CA-246542, assembly GCF_050942905.1. Classification (NCBI taxonomy): domain Bacteria; kingdom Bacillati; phylum Actinomycetota; class Actinomycetes; order Micromonosporales; family Micromonosporaceae; genus Micromonospora; species Micromonospora sp. CA-246542. The sequence goes on from NZ_CP192040.1 coordinate 5,187,114, forward strand.
TTCCCGGCCGTAGCGGGTGTAGACGTGCTGGATCACCTCCTCGCGCCGGTCGGACTCGATGTCCACGTCGATGTCCGGTGGGCCGTCCCGCTCCGGGGCGAGGAACCGTTCGAAGAGCAGCCGGTGCCGGACGGCGTCCACGTTGGTGATCCGCAGCGCGTAGCAGACCGCCGAGTTGGCCGCCGATCCCCGGCCCTGGCAGTAGATGTCCTGCTCGCGGCAGAACGAGACGATGTCGTAGACCACCAGGAAGTAGCCGGGGAAGCCCAACTCCTCGATCATGTTCAGCTCGTGGTCGAGCTGCGCGTACGCCGCCGGGTGCGCCTGCGGCGGCCCGTAACGCTCGTGTGCCCCGTCGGCGGTCAGCTTGCGCAGCCAACTCATCTCGGTGTGCCCCGGCGGCACCGGGTACGCCGGCAGCTGCGGCGCGACGAGCTGGAGGTCGAAGGCCAGCTCGGCGCCGAACTCGGCGGCCCGCGCCACCGCGCCCGGGTACGCGGCGAACCGCGCCGCCATCTCCGCGCCGCTGCGCAGGTGGGCGGTGGCCGCCGCGGGCAACCAGCCGTCGATCTCGTCCAGGCTGCGCCGGGCCCGGACCGCGGCGACGGTGGTGGCCAGCCGACGCCGGCCGGGGCTGGCGTAGTGCACGTTGTTGCTGGCCACCGTCGGCAGCCCGGCCGCGGCGGCCAGCTCGGCGAGCGCGTCGTTGCGGTCGGCGTCGACCGGATGACCGTGGTCGGTCAACTCCACCGCCACCGTCTCCGCGCCGAAGAGCGCGGTCAACCGGTCCAGCTCACGGGCCGCCGCGTCCACCCCCTCGGTGAGCAGCGCCCCCGGCACGTGCCCCTTGCGACAGCCGGTCAACACCAGCACGTGATCCTTCAGCTCGGCGGCGACCTCCTCCAGCTCCCCGTAGACCGGGCGGCCCTTCTCCCCACCACGTAACTGGGCGCGGGCGATGGTGGTCGCCAGCCGGGCGTACCCCTCGTGGCCGTGCGCCAGCACCAGCAGGTGCGCGCCGTGCGGGTCGGGTTCGCCGTTCTGCGGGCCGGGCAGCCCGAGCGACAGCTCCGCGCCGAAGATGGTCGGCAGGCCCAGCATCCGGGCCGCCTCGGCGAACCGGACCACCCCGTAGAAGCCGTCGTGGTCGGTGACGGCCAACGCGGTGAGCCCCAGCCGGGCCGCCTCCTCGGCCAACTCCTCGGGGTGGCTCGCGCCGTCGAGGAAACTGAAGTTGGTGTGCGCGTGCAGCTCCGCGTAGGGCACCACCCCGTCGGGACGAGCCAGCTCCGGCGGCTCGTACCGCTCGCGGTGGCGACTCCAGGCCGGCGAGTCACCGCCGTCGGCGTCCACGGCGAGCGGATCCACCACGTGCAGGTGCCGCTCGGCGCGCGGCCGCCCGCCGCCGGCCCGGCCGGAGAGCACGCTCTCCAGCTCCGACCAGGGCATCTTCGGGTTGTGAAAACTCATCCGGCCGCTCCGACCACTCCGACCGCACTGGTCGGCCCGGCACTGGCCCGCCTGACGCCGATCCGACCGGCGCTGGCCCGACCGACGTCGGTCTGTCCGGCGGCGGTCCGCCCGGCACTGGCCGGCCGAGGGGTGGTGGCGCGGCCGACCAGACGCAGGTTGGTGGACGGCCGCGTCGACGACGAACACGACGGCGGTCGTCCCGCCGGCGGCGAGAGGTGCGATGAGCGTGATGACTCACAGGCATATTTATTCCCCTGAGTCATCACGCTCATGAGGACATCCGCCTCCCGGCCGGTGCCGCACCCCGCTCGGTCAGTGCCGCACCTGCCAACACCAGATCCGTCGACGCCCGACATGTCCCCGCCGAAAAGACCGACCCTGATCAGGCCGCCGCCGGACAGGCGCACGCCGGACAGGCCCACGTCGGGCAGGGCTCGACTGGACTCAGTCATAGATGGCCTCCACCAGCCACTGCCCCGACTCCACCGCGAGCAGCAGAGCGGCACCGTCGGCGAGGCTCACCTGGAACCGGGCCCGGCGGCGGGCCTCGGCCGGCGCCCACCAGCGCTCGTCCACCGGCCACGGCCCGGCCCAACCCACGATCTCCACCGGCTGACCGGTGCCGACCACCAGTCGGGCCGGTGGGGCGCTCACCGCCAACCGCGCGCTGATCACCACCGGCTCGCCGGCGGCGTCGTGCACGGTCGCGGCGAGTGGGCTGGGCAGCACCACGGCGGGCGCGGGCGGCGGCAGCCGACCCGGCCACGGCGGGATACCCCCACCCCGGCCGGCCGCGGAACCAGCACCGCTACCGCCACCAGCACCAGCGCCCGCGCCCCTACCCGCGCCCGCACCCATGCCCATGCCCGCGCCCGCACCCATGCCTGCGCCTGCGCCCGCGCCCATGCCCGCGCCTGCGCCGGTGTCCGCACCGGCACCCATGGCCGCGCCGGCAACGGCCGGTGGGCCGGGATGGGCCGGTGGGCCGGGATGGGCCGGTGGGCCGGGATGGGCCGGTGGGCCGGGACGGGCCGGGAGCCGCTCGTCGCCCCATGGCACGAGGCGCACCTGGTCAGCCGGGGAACGCCCGCCACCGAGCACCGCCGTGACCACCGCTTCCGGGCCGAGGATGCCCTGTACGCGGCTCAACGCCCGGTGCGCCCGCTCCCGCTCCTCGCCGGTCTCCCCCCAGAGGCCGGTCTGCAGGCCGGCCTGGGCGACCACCCCGTCCGGGATCAGCCGCAGTCGGATGATGCCGGCCGTCGGGCGGGCCGGGCGGGCGCCGGCGCGACCGTTGCTGCCGGAGAGCCAGCCGTCGAGCTGCCAACGCACCCGATCGGCGATGGCGGCGGCGGTGAGCAGACCGTCATGCCGCCACACCCGGTGCAGCTCCTGCCCGTGCTCGGTAACCGCCTCGATGCCGAGTCGGGTGCAGGCCAGCCCGTGCCCGGCGAGCCGGTCGTGCAACTGCTCGGCCAGGGCACGGGCGGCGAACGCCGCCGCGTCGACCCGGTCGATCGGATCGTCGTACCCGGCGGTCACCGTCAGGTCGGCCGGCGGCTGCCGGACGGCGAGCGGGCGGTGGTCCCGGCCGGCGGCCAGCCGGTGGGCCAGCGCGCCGTCGAACCCGAAGCGGGCCAGCACGTCGCCGGCCGGTAGCGCGGCGAAGTCACCGAGGGTCCGCACCCCCAGCCGGCGCAACAGGTCAGCCAGCGCGGACCGACCGAGCGCCTCGACCGGCATCCCGGCCAGGAACGCCGGCGTCCCACCCGGCGCCACCACCCGGCCGGTGCGGGCGGCCAGCCCCGCGGCGAACACCCCGTCGGCAATGCCCACCTGGCTCTCCACCAGACACGACTGGGCGACGTGCTCGATGAGCCGTTCGGCGGCCGCCTCCTCACCGCCGAGGTAGCGACTCGGACCCCGGGCGGCAACCGCACAGGCGCCCGGCCGGACCACCTCGACACCGGCCACCAGTTCCTCCAACGCGGCGACCACCGGCTCGAACGCCCGGGCATCCCGGCCCGGGTCGTAGTCCACGACGGTGAGCTGCGGACAACGACCCTGCGCCTCCCGCTTGCGCAGCCCTCGGCGTACGCCTTCGGCGCGGGCCCGCTCGGAGCAGGCGACCACCCGGTTGGCGTGCAGTACGGCGACCGGGCCGGTGGCTGGTATCCCGTCGACGATCTCGGCGGCGAGCACCGGCCAGTCCGGGCACCACAGCAGCAGGGTCCGGGTCGGCGAGCCGGTCACCCCGACCCGACCAGGGCGAGCGGCCCGGACGGTCGGCCCACGGTCGATCGCACCGTCCGGGGAATGACGCGGGTGAGCTCGGCGTCGGGGAGCCAGACCTTGATCTCCTTGGGGCGGGCGGCTGCTCCCCGCCCGCGCGCCGACACGGTGACCTCCCGGCGGCGCAGCCGCCCCCGACCCTGACCGAGCCCTTCCCAGACCCCGCGGACCACCTGCAGCGTCACGTCCGCGCCGTCCCACCGGCCGTACGGAACGAGCACGCTGCCGCGCTGCCGGGCCCGGGCGGCCAGCCGGGTGGCGACCGAGGCGGAGACCGCAGCCGGTACGGCGGTGACCACGACGTCCACCCCGTCGATCAACGCGGCGACCACGGTGGCCCACTCGGGACCCGGATTCGGCACCAGGGCGAGCCGGTCCAGGGAGATGCCCAGCTCGGCCGCCGCGCCCGCGCCGAACGTCGGCACCCCGACCACCGCACACCACGAGCCGGCCCGGGACGCCTCGGCCAGCAGTGCCAGCACCAGCGAGGTGCCCCCACTGCGGCGGGGCTGACCGGCGGCGACAGCGATCGTGCTGCCCCGGCGTAGACCCCGGTTGGGCAACAGGCCGGTCAGCTCCGGCGTCACCGGTAGCACGCGGTGGCCGCCCACCGGATCGGGTGCGCTCGCCGGGCGTACCAGATCGGCCAGCGCGGCGGAACCCACCACCATGCGGCCCGCCATCGGACCAACCCCCCGTCGTTGCTGTGGAACAGATCAGGCCGCACCGTGACGCCGGCCGCCCGGCTTCCCTTCCAGGCGGCCGGCGTCACGGCGGTCTCACGCCGCGAGGCCGTCCAGGGCTGGTTGGTGTGCCACGCCGAGCGCGGTCTCCACCACCGTGACGAACTGTTCGGCGGCGCGGAGCAGGTCATCGGCCTCCCGGGCGCTGACCACCCGAGGGATACCGGCTTCGGCGGCGGCTCGCTTGCTGGCCCCGGCGGCGAAGAACCGGGCCCACTCGTCGAGCTCGGGGGCGACGGCGCAGAGCAGGACCCAGACGCTGGTGATCCGGTTGCGCCGGCTGGGGGCGGGACGGGCCCGGGCGGCGAGCAGGGCGGCCGCCGCGCGCAGCGCCGCCAGGTGGGCGGCCGCGTAGCGCAGGCCGTCGGGTCGGGTCTGGCCGGCCTCGACCAGCCCACGGCGGGCCAGGGTGAGGAGCTGGGCAGGGGTGCGGTGCGGCAGCACGTGCGCCGGCACCGTCGGTGCCTGAGCCGGGTTGGTCGGCATGGACTGTCTCCTCCACGTGGCCGGGGCGTCGGTCGGGGCGATGGTGCCGCCGACGAGACGCCGAGGTCGGGTGGGTGCGGAGGAAGACGCACCGGGGGTGGCCGGCCGGGTGTGGATGCTTCCCCACACCACACCCGGCCGGCGTACCGGCGGGTTCGTCGCCCGCCGCCCGGGGGTCGTGGGCGGCGGGCGACGCTCCTGCCTGATGGGACCGGGCTCGCGACTGCCCGGAAACCCAGGTGCGGCCCGCGGAGCCGCACCGGCCGGAACTGGCGCCGCGAAACGCCGCGCTCCGGCTGGTTGGAACGAACGTTCGAGGCAATCGAACACTCGTTCTAACTACTGCTGACAGTACACCTCCCCTCCGACGAAAATGCAACGTGTGACGCGCCAGGACTCGCCGTGACGTGTGCCGGGGTGAACCGGCGCACACGGACCGGGAAGAATGACGGGATGCAGCCACACCCGAACGTACGGGCGGTGCAGGACGCGCTGGACGGCGCTGGCGCGCTCGACGACACCGGTCAGCCCAGCACGGTCCGCCTCCTGCCCGACGCGGTGCACACCGCGGCAGCCGCCGCCGAGGCGCTCGGCGTCGAGGTGGGCCAGATCGCCAACTCGCTGATCTTCGACGCGGACGACGCGCCGCTGCTCGTGCTCACCTCCGGCGCGCACCGGGTGGACACCGCCGGTCTGGCCGCGTCCATCGGGGTCACCCGGCTGCGCCGGGCCACCCCGGAGTTCGTCCGCGAGCACACCGGCCAGCCGATCGGCGGGGTCGCCCCGCTCGGGCACCCTCGGGCGCTGCGCACCCTGGTGGACACCGCGCTGGCGCCGTACCCGCAGATCTGGGCGGCGGGCGGCGTACCGCAGGCGGTCTTCCCGACCACCTACGCCGAACTGCTGCGCGTCACCGCCGGCACCCCCGCCGAGGTGGCGTGAGCGAGCGGAGCGAGCGAACCAGCCGGCACAGCAGCGATGCGCTCGCGCCGCCGCGAAGCGGTGGCGTGAGCGAGCGGAGCGAGCGAACCAGCCGGCACAGCAGCGATGCGCTCGCGCCGCCGCGAAGCGGTGGCGTGAGCGAGCGGAGCGAGCGAACCAGCCGGCACAGCAGCGCCGTACCGGAGCTGGTCACCCTGCACGTGTGGCGGACCGCCCGGAGCGCGCTGCCGCGGGCGCTGATGAGGATGGCGGTGGATCCGCGTCGGCTGCGCGCCCTGCCGGGCGTCCGGTTCGGCAAGCTGCTGGGCACCGGGACAGGCACCGGCTTCGGCCCGGGTGACGCCGACCTCACCAGGTGGGCGGTGCTGACCGTCTGGGACTCCCCGCCGCGGCGGCCGGCTTCGACGACTCGCCGGTCGGGCGGGCCTGGGCGCGCATCGCCCAGGCGCAGGTCCAGGTCGACCTGCGGCCGCTGAGCAGCCGTGGCGAGTGGTCCGGCGAGCGGCCGTTCGGCGAACCACCGGGCGGTCGGGTGACCGGGCCGGTGCTGGCGTTGACGCGGGCCCGGCTGCGGGCACGTCGGGCGGCCACCTTCTGGCGGGCGATCCCGCCGGTGGCGGCGGCCCTGCGCGACGCGCCGGGGTTGCTCGCCCGGTTCGGCGTGGGTGAGGCCCCGTTGGGCTGGCAGGGCACGGTCAGCGTGTGGCGCGACCCGACGGACCTGGTGGCGTTCGCGTACCGTCACCCGGAGCATCGGGCGGCGATCATGCGAACCCCCACCGCGGGTTGGTACGCCGAGGAGCTGTTCGCCCGGTTCGAGGTACGCGACGTGGTCGGCGACCGGACGGTCCTCGGGTGGGTCGCCGATGGCGACCAGGCGACAGTGAAGGGTGGACGGGCATGAGGTTGGTGCGCTGGACGCCGGACGACCTCGTCCGACGACTGGACGATGTGGTGGCCGTCTACGGCGAGGCGATGGGGTACCGCACCGACCTGTTGGAGGCCCGGCGCGGCTACATCGCCACCCACGTCCGCCGACCGGGGTTCCGGGCCGTGGCCAGCCTGACCAGCGAGGGTCACCTCGCCGGCTTCGGGTACGGCTATCTGGGCAGCGCCGGCCAGTGGTGGCACGACCAGGTGCACCGGGCGCTGGACGGGCCGACCCGCAAGCGCTGGCTCACCCACTGCTTCGAGGTGGTCGAGCTGCACGTCCGCCCACCCGCGCAGGGGCACGGCCTGGGCGCCGGCCAGTTGCGGGCGCTGCTCACGATGGCCGAGGGCGACACCACGCTGCTGTCCACCCCGGAGGCGGAGGAGCAGACCTCGCGGGCCTGGCGGCTGTACCGGCGCTTCGGTTTCGTCGACGTGCTGCGCGACTTCCACTTTCCGGGTGACGAGCGGCCGTTCGGCGTACTCGGTCGGGACCTGCCGCTCGATCCCCCGGCGTCATGACCCGGCGGGTCTCCTGGACGCTGCTCGGCGTCCTGGTGTTCGCCCAGATCTGTTACCCGCTGACCACCGGCGCCACCCGGGCCGGGCTGACCGTGGCCACCGTCGTGCTCGGCTGGCTGCTCTCGGTCGGTCACGCGCTGCTCAGTCGGGGCCCCCGGGTGGCGGCGGCGCTGGTCGCGGTGGCCACCGGCGGTGGGTTCGCGATCGAGGCGATCGGGGTGGCCACGGGTGTGCCGTTCGGCAGCTACGACTACTCGGGCGAGCTGGGTCCCAAGCTGGCCGGGGTGCCATTGATCATTCCGTTGGCGTGGACCTGGATGGCCTGGCCGGCCTGGCTGGCCGCGGTCCGCCTGACCGGCGGCGGTAGCGCCCCGACCGGCGACGGCAGGGGCTCGACCGGCGACGGCAGGGGCTCGACCGTCGGACGGTGGGTGGGCAGGATCGCGTTGGCCGCCGTGGGCCTGGCGGCGTGGGACCTGTTCCTCGACCCGCAGATGGTCGCCGAGGGCTACTGGATCTGGCGCGACGCCACCCCCGCGTTGCCCGGCCTGACCGGCATCCCGGTCAGCAACTACCTGGGCTGGCTGCTCTTCGCCGTGCTGCTGATGAGCGCGCTGCGCCCGCTGGCCGGTCCGACCGCCGAACGCACCGACCGGCGGGACCACCCGATGGTCGCGCTCTACCTGTGGACGTACTTCTCCAGCATCCTGGCCCACGCCGTCTTCCTGGACCTGCCCGCCTCGGCGCTCTGGGGTGCCGCCGGCATGGGGGTCACCGCCGTGCCGCTGACGGTGACGCTGCTGCGCGCCCGCCGGGACGGCGGGACCCGCCAGGAGGACCACCGGCCGGACCGCACCGGCGTCGACGCGACCCGATGACCGTCCTGTCCGTCCTGCTGGTCGCCGTCGCCGCGTTGACCGCGCACACCTGGGTCAACGCCACCCGCTGGCTGCGCCGGCCCACCGACGCACCGGACGAGGTCGGCGAGTCGGTGGCCGTGCTGCTGCCGTTGCGCGACGAGGCCACCCGCGTCACGCCCTGCCTGCGCGCCCTGCTCGCCCAGCGGGGCGTGCCCGGGCTGCGCCTCGTGGTCCTGGACGACGGGTCCACCGACGGCACCGCCGACGTGGTCCGCGCGGTGGCCGGCGACGATCCCCGGGTCACCGTGCTCACCGGGGTCGCCCCGCCACCGGGCTGGCTGGGCAAACCGCACGCCTGCTGGCAGCTCGCCACCCGGGCCGCCCCGGAGGCCACCGCGCTGGTCTTCGTCGACGCCGACGTGGTGCTCGCCCCGCACGCCGTGGCGGCCGCCGTCACCGAGCTGCGCGCCGCCCGCGCGACGTTGCTGTCGCCGTACCCCCGGATCGTGGTGGCGACGGCGGCCGACCGGCTGGTCCAGCCGTTGTTGCAGTGGCTCTGGCTGACCTTCCTGCCGCTGCGGGCGATGGAACGCTCGGCGCGGCCGTCGCTGGCCGCGGCGGGCGGCCAGTTCCTGGTGGTGGACCGGGCCGGCTACACCGCCGCCGGCGGGCACGCCGCCGTCGCCGACAAGATCCTGGAGGACGTCGAGCTGGCCCGGGCGGTCAAGCGGGCCGGCGGGCGGATCGCCCTGGCCGACGGCTCGCGGCTGGCCACCTGCCGGATGTACGACGACTGGCCGCAACTGCGCGACGGGTACTCGAAGTCGCTGTGGGCGTCGTTCGGGCACCCGGGCGCGGCGGCGGCCGTGGTGGCGGCGCTGCTGCTGCTCTACACCGCCCCGCCGCTGGTCGCGCTGGGGTTCGCCTGGACGGCTCCCCGGGTGTCAATGGTTGCGCTCATCGCATACCTGCTGGGGGTGGCCGGGCGGGCGCTCACCGCCCGCGCGACCGGGGGCCGGTGGTGGCCCGACGCGCTCGCACACCCCGTGTCGGTCGTGGTCCTCGGCTGGTTGACCCTGCGGTCGTACCATCTGCGGAAGCGACGCCGCCTCACCTGGCGGGGCCGTCCGGTCAGCTAGGGAGGGCACGGCATGGCGCGGATCGTGGTCGTCGGCGCCGGGGTGGGTGGCCTCGCCACCGCCGCCCGGCTGGCCGCCACCGGACACCAGGTGACCGTCTTCGAGGCCGCCGACACGGTCGGCGGCAAGCTCGGCCGGTACGCGCACGACACCCCGGCCGGGTCGTTCCACTTCGACACCGGACCGAGCCTGCTCACCCTGCCCGAGGTCTTCCACGACCTGTTCGAGGCGACCGGGGCGAAGCTCGACGAGTACCTGGACCTGGTCCCGCTGGACCCGATCGTCCGGCACGTCTTTCCCGGCGGCGGCCCGACCCTGGACTCGTGCGCCGACCCGACGGAGTTCGCCGCGCGGATCGGGGCCGCCCTCGGTGACCGGGCGGTGGCCGACTGGCAGCGGCTGTGGCGGCGCGCCGCGCGGGTGTGGGAGGCGTCCTCGCGGGACATCCTGCGCCGTACCGTCGATTCCCCCGCGACCTGGCCTCGCTGGCCTGGCGGCTGGGCGACCTGGCCGCCATCGCGCCGGGCCGCACCCTGCGCGGCCTGGGCCGCCAGCACCTGTCCGACCCGCGACTGCGGATGCTGCTGGACCGGTACGCCACCTACACCGGCGCCGACCCACGCCGGGCGCCGGCGGCGCTGGTCGCGGTCCCCTATGCCGAGCTGACCTTCGGCGGTTGGTACCTGCGCGGCGGGCTGGGCACGCTCGCCGACGCGCTGCTGACCCGCTGCCTGGACCTCGGCGTGGTCGTGCAGACCGACACCCGGGTCACCCGGATCGACGCGACCGGCGGCCGGGTGCACGGGGTACGCCTCGCCGGGGTCGCCGCGCCGGTGCCCGCCGACGTGGTGGTGGCCAACGTGGACGCCCTCACCGTCTACCGTGACCTGTTGCCGCACCCGCGCCGGCTGGCCGGCCTGGCCGACCGCAGCCTCGCCGGGTTCGTGCTGCTGCTCGGCGTCTCCGGCGACACCGGGCTGGCCCACCACAACGTCTTCTTCCCGCGCGACTACGACGCCGAGTTCGACGCGGTCTTCGGCGACCCGGGTCGGGGCGTACGGGCCCGGCCGGCGGCCGACCCGACGGTGTTCGTCACCGTGGCGGACGACCCGATGGCCCGACCGGCCGGGCACGAAGCGTGGTTCGTGCTGGTCAACGCCGCCCGGCAGGGCACCGCCGGTGGGGCGGTAGACTGGCGACGCCCGGGGCTCGCCGACGCGTACGCCGACCGGATCCTGGACGTCCTGGCCGAGCGCGGCGTGGACGTGCGGGACCGGCTGCTGTTCCGCGAGGTGCGCACCCCGGCCGACCTGGACACCGCGACCGGAGCGCCGGGCGGCACGATCTACGGCACCGCCGGTGGTCTGCTCCGCCCGGCCAACCGGGGCCCGGCGCACGGGCTGTGGCTGGTGGGCGGCTCCAGCCACCCCGGCGGCGGGCTGCCGATGGTGACCCTCTCCGCGCAGATCGTCGCCGAGGAGATCGGCCCCGCCTGGTAGCCGGCGTGATCGGTTCAACCGGCATCGAGGAGCGCGCGGCGGACGGTGGACAGCAACTGCCCCAGCCCGAAGCCGGCGAGCAGCACCCAGACCGCGGTCGCCATGGTGATGGTGCCGGCGGCCAGCTCCGGCTCGATCAGACCGGCCAGCCCGGCGACCACCAGACCCGCCAGCGCGACCGAGACCCGGGTGGGTCGCTCGCCGACGGTCACCGCGCCGATCTCACGCATCCCGGCCAGGGCCGCGCGGGCCCGGACGTACTCGTGCAGCCAGGACAGCGCGCCGGCCGCGACGACCAGCGCGCCCGGCGCACCGACCAGCCAGAACGCCAGCAGCCAGGCCACCTCGCCGAGCCGGTCGGCCAGCGAGTCGTAGACGTAGCCCAGCCGGGTGGTGCGGTCGGTGGCGACGGCCACGGCGCCGTCCACACTGTCGGCCACGGCGGCGAGCAGCACGAACAACGCGCCCAGGAACGGGCCGTCGCCCGGCCGGGTCGCCAGCAACGGTACGCAGAAGCAGAGCAGCACCCCGACGACGGTGACCGGGGTGGGGCCGACCCGCAGCCGGCCCAGCACGTACCCGACGTGGTAGGCGAACCGCAGCCACGCGCGTACCACCGGCGCGGCGACCCGTGGGTCGAACCCGCCGTGCAGCCGCGCCCACGCCGTGGCGTACTGGTCCCAGTTCAGCTGTGTGCCCACCTGGGGATCAACCGTCGCGCCGGGCATCAGGTGTCGCCGACTCCGCGTTCACACCCGCGCGCCGGCCCTGAGGTTCTGCCAGACCTCCCGCGTGGCGGTGGACCGGTTGAGGGTGATGAAGTGGATTCCGGGGACGCCCTCGTCCAGCAGCCGGCGGCACATCTCGCTGGCCTGCTCGATGCCGAGCTGGCGCACCGCCTCCGGATCGTCGGCCACCCGCTCGAAACGCGCCGCCAGCGCGGGCGGGAAGGGCGCCCCGGAGAGCTGCACGGACCGCTCGATGGTGCCGATCTGGGTCACCGGCATCACCCCGGCCAGGATCGGGGTGGCGCAGCCGGCGGCGGCCACCCGGTCACGCAGGCGCAGGTAGTCGTCGGCCTCGAAGAACATCTGGGTGATCGCGAACTCGGCGCCGGCCCGGCACTTGCGGACGAACTGCGCGGTGTCGCTGGCCACGTCGGGCGAGCGGGGGTGCTTGTACGGGAAGGCCGCCACGCCGACGCTGAAGTCGCCGGAGTCACGGACCAGCCGGACCAGGTCCTCGGCGTAGTCGACGCCCTCGGGATGCCGGACCCACTCGCCGCCCGGGTTGCCGGGCGGGTCACCACGCACCGCCAGCACGTTGCGCACGCCCACCCCGGCGAGCCGTCCGATGACGTGCCGCAGCTCGGCCACGGAGTGGTTGACGGCGGTCAGGTGGGCCATCGGCAGCAGGGTGGTGTCGGTGGCGATCCGCTCGGTCACCGCCACCGTGGTGTCCCGGGTCGAACCGCCCGCGCCGTAGGTGATCGACACGAACGACGGGCGCAGCGACTCCAGCTCGCGGATCGCCTGCCAGAGCAGCCGCTCCCCCGCCTCGGTCTTGGGCGGGAAGAACTCGAACGAGAACGTCGGCTGACGGTCACGGATGAGCGCCCCGATCGCCGGCTGCGGATTGGGGAGTACCGAGGGAAGACCGAGCGCCACGACCCGACTCTAGCGGGCGGCGCCACCGTGACCCAGGAGCTTCCCACGGCCATACGCGATCCGAGCGGTCGCGGGACGCGCGGCGCGGCCGGACGGGGAAGTCGTCGTACCCCGGGGGGGTAGGAATGGGGGCGGGGGGCGGCGGGGGCGGCCGGTTCCGGCGTGGGGTCACGCAGCCGAGGTGCGCCCGGCCGGTGCGTCACCGCGTCGACCCGCCGGGAGGACCCATGATCTCGCCCGCACCGCGCACAGCTCAGGGAGAGCGCGAGCGGGAACAGATTCGAGAGGAAATCTGTTCGCACCGCTGGCGCTCAGCCCGTGTGTCAGTCCGCTACTCATTCGCTGAGCGTCGGCAAGTAGCCGACCAGGACTCCTCGGCAGCCACCTACTCGATCGCCTCACTCCATGCGACGCTCGATAGCCGCATAAAGTTCATTACGAAGCCCTTCCCAAATCAGGAATTCTTCAAATACATCATCGTGCTCTTTCACCGCAGCAATGCGCCCCATTGGCGCACCCCGGAACAGGTCCACGGCTGCCGGCATCTCAACGGAGCCTTGAAGTGCGTTCCAGGCCCCGAGCTCGTCCGGATTGAACATCCTTAACGGAACAAATACACCGAAGCTTGATATCGCCTGAACCGGCCCAGACTTAACCGCTTCGCGAAATTCACTGTTAAGCGTCAACTGAAGAAGCTCTCGAAGCGCCCCCAGTTGAAGATCGACTCGACCTTGCCGCTTCGCAACCTTGTATGCCCTCACAGCAATAAAGATCGCTATAACACCCGCCGATGACGCCAGAGCGTCGAACGCGAATCCCGCGTACACCATCCACTGAGGTTCATCCACGGCTATCCAGTGAAGCAGGCCGAGTCAAGACGGCCACTCAATGCGCTTAGACATTGCATCAAAGATCTCGTTATGCATTAAACCGGCGAGTACGGCGACCAAATCGTCAACCGAGTAGCTTGGTTGCGCCCTAGAGTGCTCCAGATCCGAACCAAGAACAGTATGATTTATTACATACTCTTCAATTTCGCTTCGACTGTGAGTGCCGAATGCTAGAAAGTTCCACGTCGGCAACTCGGGTTCCGCAAATATGATGAGACGCGAAAGCCCTTCGATCACGGGCTTAAAGGTTTCCGCGAAAGACCCGTCCCCGATGGCACGGTCCAGCGACAGACCCAATTCCTTAAGGAAATCCAGCTCAAGGGTCCGTCGACCTTGATCCTGTGCAACGCTATACGAGTCCGCGCTGACTTCGTACGCCCTAATGCCTACCTTGTAGGCCTTGATGGCCAAGAACAGACCGAACAACCCTGCCGCAGTGGCAAGGATGTTAAAAACGAACCCCGCGTAATCGAGCCAGTCACGTTCCACAGGGTCAAGTACAGCAGATCGGGTCAAGATGGTGATGCTGTGACTCACCAGCTTCCTGGGCGGTGCCCGCAGGCTGCACACCGGGAAACCTAGCACCAAGCCTACCATTTGCCACTCCTCGGGGGAACTGTAGTAATATCCAATCAGCAGCTAGATGAGTGCTTCGCAAGCTCGCTAGACCAGTAGCACAAGATAAGCCCTCCCTCGAAAGGGGATTTCGCTCTACCAGCGTTGCGTACGCTTGACCCTGCCGTCACCTATGGCTGCTTTGAGAACCCGCAAGCCTGCCGCCTGGACAAAGACGCGCCGCTTCTCCACGGCATCACCCTTTTTGTCTAGCTGATAACCATCGACCCACACCCAGCCGTCATAGGTGATCCAGTCTGTCACTACCCCGATCACCCTGAACGTCATTGGCTTTGTGAACTGAATACTCGCCTTCTTGGTGAGAAGCAGAACGTCACCGGGGTTGAGCCTCATCGACTTTCTTTCCTCTCCCGCCAACTCCTGAGGTGTCCACTGGCCTCCACCAGTCGAGGGCACGAGCCGTCTGGCGTGCACTTCGAGCAGACGTTCCGGTGGTGAAAGTCGATCACGTAACTGGCCATGATCACGAGGAAAGGGGGTTCGGGTCGAGGCTCCTCAAGCATCATGATCGCCGGCCTGCTGGTTGCGAAAATTCACAGCCTGCCGCTTCGATTCACTCTGCCCGGGCGCCTCGACGGTGCGGCACTCACCCGCCTGCCCGGGAACGCTCGTCCGCTCGACGACGTCCATCGGGCTGCCTGGTCTCTGGAACCACTTCCAACGGCGCATCCATCCTCCGCATCGTCGTTTCCCGCACGATGCCGGATGGTGATGGGACCCCTACACTGCGTTGATGTATGTTCATTGAGCGTCACGGACGTCCAATGAGGAGAGCGCTGTGAACCACGGACTCATCGCAGCCATGACCGAAGCCGGCGAGACAGCCGAAAGCCTTGCAGCCCAGACCGGCGTAGACCCCAAGACGGCACAGCGATGGGTAAGCCGTGGACGCATCCCCCGCCCAGTGGCACGCTCCCGAGTAGCGGCCATCCTCGGCAAGGACGTAAGGGACCTTTGGCCGGACGTACTCAAGAGACGCGAGCCATCGTGGTTCCGCCAGTGGGTCGATGTTGAACGTGAGGCACTGGGGCTTCGGTGGTTCGAGCTGGCATGGGTTCCGGGACTGTTGCAGACCGAGGCGTACGCCAGGGCAACCCTGGAGATGGAATCCCTGACCTCGGAGGAGGTGGATGCATTCGCCTCAGCTCGCATTGAGCGACAGTCGATCCTCCACCGCTCACGACCTCCACTGCTGGTGGCAGTCATGGACGAAACAGTCCTTCGCCGTCCGGCCAGCGCCAAGGACGACGGCACCCTGATGCGTGTCCAGTGTGAACACATCCTTGCCTGCGCAGAGCTGCCCTGCGTACGGGTTCATGTCGTCCCGTTGGGTACGCCGATGCATCCCGGGCTGGGCGGGCCGTTCATCATGGCCGAACTGCCCGACGGAACCCGGGCAGCTCACATCGATGCGCAGGTCAGAGCGCAGATCATCGAGGATAGGGAGGAAGTCGCTACCCTGGAGGGACGGTGGTCGCGCATAGTTGGCGAAGCGCTCCCCCGAGCGCAGTCTCTCAACCTCATCAGGGAAGCGGCAGCATCATGGACCTGACCAGCGCACATTGGTACAAGAGCACGAAGAGCGGCAACAACGGCGGGGCGTGCATCGAGGTCGCCGACAACCTTCCCGGCATTGTTGCCATCCGGGACAGCAAGGACCAGCACGGGCCAGCGCTGGTGTTCGGCCCTCACCAGTGGCAAGCATTCGTTGCAGTCGTCAAGGCCAATGCCCTGAGCTGACCGCGCTCCAGACCCGTCAAAGGGTGCTCGCAACTAATAACACCATACGCAGAAAGCCCTCCTGCCGATTAGGTGGAGGGCTTTCTTCGCGGGCAAACCGGAGACCGCCGACCAGGAACACGTCGGCGTCCTCGCTGGGTTCCGGCGGGAAAATCGTCGTACCCCCGGGGTAGGAATGGAGGGCGCGGGACGGGCGGCGGGGGTGGCCCGGTTCCGGCGTGGGGGGTCACGCAGCCGAGGTGCGCCCGGCCCGTTCGCGGGCGAGGTCGCACCGCGTCGACCCGCCGGGAGGCCCCATGATCTCGCCCGCACCGCCGCACCGCGCACAGCTCGGGCCACTGCTGGTCCGGCACCGGCTGGCCCGGGGGTGGAGTCAGCGTCGGGCCGCCGCCGAGTTGTGCGCCGCGGCGGGCGTCGCGACGTTGAGCCGCCACGAGGTGTCGAGGCTAGCAGACTTACACAGACCCCGGTAGCGTGCCTCTCATGCGCGTTCTGGGTGCCGTACGGCTGAGCCACCTCACAGACGAGACCACCTCCCCTGAGGTTCAGAGAGCCGACATCTCCGGTGACCCGGTGGTGGTCGGTGGAACCTTGGTCGACTGGGCTGAGGATCTTGACATCTCTGCCGACAAGTTCAGCCCGTTCAAGAGACCCAGCCTGGGTCCGTGGCTGACGGACAGAGCGAAGATCGCGCTGTACGACGCCCTAGTGTTCGCCAAGGCAGACCGAGCTATCCGCTCGATGATGGATATGTATGAGCTGAGCCAGTGGGCGATTACTCACCGAAAAGTCATCGTGTTCGTGAAGGGGCCTGGTGGTGGCCCACGGATGGAACTGGACTTCCGCAAGGGTGCGCTAGACCCCATCACTCAGTTGATCGTCACTATCTTCGCCTTCGCCGGGGAGATTGAGGTCAACACAATGAAGGACCGGGCTCAGGGCTCGCAGAAGCTTGCCCGCGTCCAGGGCCGCTGGCATGGAGGTACCCCGCCGTACGGGTACAGAGCAGTCAAGCACCCTTCGGGCAAGGGGTTCATCCTGGCTGTCGACCCTGAGAGCAGCAAGCGCGTCCAAGAAATCGTTAAGCGCATCCTTGATGGCGAGTCCATGAATGCAGTCTGTCAGGCGTTCAACGCCGCTGGTGTCCTGACTCCATCCGACCACTACCGAGAGCAGGTCGGCAAGAAGACCCTCGGGCACCGCTGGAAGACGACCGCTTTAATACCCATCTTGCGAGGTAGAGCCATTCTCGGAATAGCCGAGAAGGACGGGGAAGTGATCCGAGGCGATGATGGTCTGCCCGTTAAGCGTGCCGAGGCCATCGTCTCCCGTAGCGACTATGAGCTAGTACAGAAGCGGCTAGACGAGATCTCCAAGAAAAAGACGCGCTCGATGCAAACCTCTCCTCTGCTTGGCGTCCTGTTCTGCCTTAGCTGCGGTGAGCCCGCCTACCGGGTCCTCACAGGCGCTGCAACTCGGAAGGTTCGTCAGACCTACTACCGGTGTCGTGGGCGCACGGAGAAGCGGAACGCTTGCACTGCCGTGGGCATCCGGGCTGACGCCTTGGAGGAGATCATCGAGGCAACGATGCTCGGGCACATCGGAGATGTGGAGATCTTCGAGGAAGTCTTCATCGCTGCCGAATCTCACCAGGAGGAGCTAGCTGAGGCTCTTGCAGCACACGAAGATCTGGTTGGCCGGTCGGCAGGGAAGACGGGCAAGATTCGAGAGAACTTCGATCGACAGATTGCTAGCCTGGAAGCCCTCATCGAGCGCCTAAGCGCGCTGCCCGAGAGTCCTGCCAGGACGGAGCTTCGCAGCACTGGGCAGACCTATCGAGAAGTCTGGAACGCCTCTGACGACCAGGGTCGGAGGAAGATGCTCCTGAAGGCCGGCGTCCGCGTAGAGGCTGCCCCCGCCGGCAAGGATGGGATCTCGGTCGGTCGGCACGAACGTCCTAAGCGACAGGACGAGGCCGTGAACTTCGGTGAACACAAGAACATCAGCTTCGCATTCTTCATCCCGAAGGGATTGGCTGAGCGCGCTGGAGTCGCTTGAGTAGCAACGGAGCAGCCCTGGCGGAATGCCAGGGCTTTTCCGTGCGCAATAATAGAGCATGACACTTTCCGTCATTTCAGCATTGAATGGCAGAAATTCTCGGACTATTTTGCCATTCCCTTGCCGACTTGCTGACCCATACTCATGCGAAGTTTATTGAGTACATAAATTCCCTCGTACTCCAAACCTCGCTTCGTTTTGCCGTCAACTTCCGGGCAATAGCGCACCCAGAGAGCGTGACGCTCCTCCTCAGGCAGCTCAGTAACCAAAAACTCCAGGGCTGGAGTGGTAAAGCGACCGGTGATGCCGTAGATGTAGAGATCTGGCTCAAGGTCGTAGTACCTACGAAGCCACGCCAACCGCTCTGCCGCAGTACGAGCGCTCATCGGCGAAGGTCCACAGAGGTAGGCAGTAACCTGCTCGTCTGTGCTAGTGACCGTGAGGGCACCAGTGGAGCCCTGAGAACCCTCGTAGAGCCCCGTAGCCGCCTCAGCGTTGTAGGAGGTGCCCAAGCCATCCGAGGCCGCAAAAGCGCCCTCAGAGGGCTCATCACCCATCAGGAAGGCATCTACGAAATCCTCGGTCTCAGCATCGATCCGAGGTGCGACGTCAGACCGTCGTTGCGGACCCCAGTGAGCTTCCGTGGTGACACCCGAGTTCAGGACCTCCGCTACTCGGTCTCGTGCCCGCTGGAGGGTCTTCTCGCCAACAGCCTTCGCTGACTCGCCATCCCGGTACCGGCGCTCAAGCGCCTCCCTCCACTGGGAAGGCAGACGGTCAGAGGTCAAGGCTTGCTGTACGTCGGCAGGGATGCCGCTCCAAGGCTTCAGGAGCCTGGCAACGTCCTTGCCCGCGTACCGCTCCTCGGTCCGTCGCTCGATGCCCTCACTGGCCATCCGTTGGGCTATCTGCTGGCCCTCAAGCTTCAGCACTTTGGCGGCTGAGTAGTTCTGCTCAGGGTCATCGACCTTGGCACCAGTGACCCGATGGTGAGCACGGATGGTCTCCCGGTCGGTGAGGTCCGGTCTGCTGAGTGCGAAAGCCCAAAGCTCGTGGTGAACGTCTTCAAAGAGGTCGTGTCGCCCCACCTTCGCAACGGCGGTCCGAGAGGTCTCGGCGAGGAAGATAGCGAGAGGCTTCCCGCCGACCAGGGCGTAAGCGTCGGCAGGGATATCGTAGGCATCAGTCATGGTTGTTCCTATTCAGTTGTCTATTCAGTTGTTAGCCATCGGTGTTCGATGGCGGTTGACCTTCAGCAGTAACAAGTTCCTCTAGAGAGCAAGTAGGCGTTCTCGCCCTACTTGCGCATCGGTGGCGTTAGTGAGATCTGCCGTAGGCAGGGAAGTTGCTACCTATCAGAACAGCAATAACAACATTTTGGTTCTTCAAAAACCTGACAGGCTCTATATCTGAGGGTTTATGAGGGAGCCTCGCCAGGCTCGGCAGTGAGTCCTAGGAGCAGCCTTAAGGGCTGCTACGACTGAGGACGAACGGCTAGCCGAGGCTGAGGGAGCGAGGCTCCCGAATGGGAGCGACCGAATGAGAGGGAAGTAAGCGACTTGGTCGCTCCCTCCGGTCGCTCCTCTACCAACCCCTTCACTAAATACCGTTGATGTCCCAACGGGCAATCACGGACAGGAAGTCCCTGATTAGTGATCAGGATCACAAGTATTCAGGCACCTGGAGTGTCTGCGATGAACGAGCCAGCGCATCTAGGCGTGGCTGGGATGGTGGCGAACGGGAGTGCTACCGACTAGACGTCGGTCCGTTCAAATGGGCAACGCACAGGGTTGAGCACCAGCGGTGCGAACAGGTCCCCTCTCCGTCTGCTCTCGCTGGTGCTCCCCGCTTATCTTGCTATCCCATCCGTCGCTCAAGCGCCTTGATGACCTCGCTTCTGAGCTGATTAAGAGCGACATTCTTTTCGTACGTGCTGGCCGTCCCGCCTCGCGGCTCCTCACCAAAGTAGGGGAAACCGACGATGAACGTCTCCAGCACCGGCAGGGACACGCAGTCTGCTATATGCCACCAAGTAGGCAGTTCGGACTTGGGAAGCACTTCTAGCCGCGCCTGGATGCCATGTTTGCGATAGGCCATGACCGGCGAGTCTCCGATGTGATCACTGATGGTCTCATCGCGAGTCATGAGCATTAGCTCATGGAGCATTTGCACCTCGAAGGTTGCTCGCCCTTGTCGTCTCGCCAATCTGTAAGCCCGAACAGCAACGAACAGACCGACGACGCCAGCACTGGTGGCAAGCGTGTTGAAGACCAGACTTGCCCAGTCAAACCAGTCACGTTCCACAGCGATAAGTACAGCAGCTCAGGTCAAGGTGGTGATGCTGTGACTCAGCGGCCTGAGTACAGACGCCTCCACTCCGGGACTGCATACACCCGTGCCCGCTTGGAGATGCTGAGCATCTATGGCTACGTCTGCTGGTTGTGTGGACACACCATCGAGGGCATCCCTGAAGCTGACTACCTCACACCTGTGAAGCAAGACCCGTACCAAGATCCAGGCGACCCACACAACAAGCGCCCGAGTCATGGCCCTCGTGGTCGGTGCTACGCCTGTGACCCCATCAAAGGCAAATGCTGCAATCAAAGCAGGAACAAGAAGGCAATAACGAAGCCTTCGAACAGGTCTGAGGAATGGTGACACCCCGGGGGGTAGGGGTCGAATGTCCGATTCCTTTCCTTCCTGACCCTCCTTGCCTTTCTCGAACTTTCTCTCTCTAGGAGCCAGGCCATGACTGACGGATTCGCCAAAGTCATCCAGGAGGGCTCTTACCGAGAGCAGCTAGAAGCCCTTAGAGACTTGCTCGCCGAGAGGCTTGAGCGAGCGTTTCCAAAGGATGCCGCCTCAATCGCAAAGCAGCTAGGGGAAGTCCTGGCTGAACTTGACCAACTGAATAGCGAGCAAGAAGGAGGGACGCCACTTGACGACCTCCTTGCTTCGCGGCAGCCAACTGCCGACGTTCGGCCACCAGCCTGATTATGTTCAGACCCGAGGCGACGAAGCCGTAGCGCTCGCTCAACTGCTCGGCATCCCTCTAGACGAATGGCAAGCCAACTACCTTCGCGCAGCGCTCGGTGAAATCCCCGATCCGCTGAACCCTGGCGGTTACGTATGGGCTGCTACCGATTGCGTTCTGATTGTTCCTCGACAGTCCGGCAAGACCTTCCTGATTGAGGTTCTGATCCTCGCCGCGCTCTTCCTCTTTCATGAGAAGGTCGTGTTGACGAGTCAGAACAAGGAGAACTCCAAGAAGGTTCTCCTGAGTATTGCCGACCGCATCGAGAAGTCACCGACGAGTCTCGGACTCAAGGGAAAGCTCCTCCCTGAGCGGAAGTGGTTGGTTCTCAACAACGGCTATGAGGAGATCAAGCTCAAAAGTGGTGCCTCCCTTTCTATCCGTGCCAGAGGCAAGGACTCGGGTCGAGGCGGCACTTTCGATCGGCTCGTCAATGACGAGAGCTATGACGTCGTAGACGAAGACCTCGGAGCCTTGCTGCCCGTGCTGTCGGCACGGCCCAACCCTCAAACATGGTGGGTCTCTACACCTCCTCTGAGCGCTGTCACCGGTGAGCCCTTCACCAAGATGCGACGTCGGGGCAGGGAGAAAGACCCTGGGGTTGTCTGCTGGGAGTGGGGAGCCCCTGATGGGCCGCTAGACCTGGACGACCGAGAGCTTTGGGCCAAGACGAACCCGGCCTTCAACATCCGCAAACGAGAGGCTGTAATGGCCTCTCAGCGCGCGTCGATGACTGACGCAGACTTCGCTAGGGAACACCTCGGTCAATGGCCTGTACGTGCCTCTGACGCCCTTATAACCGCTGAGGGATGGTCTGCCCTAGCTCACAAGGAATCTCGCCGCACAGGAGATCTGGCCTTCGCCGTTGATACCTGTGGTTGGGGAGACAAGGCAGTTAGCTCAATCGTCGCCTACGGCATTCGTGAGGATGGCCTAGGGCATATCGAACTGATCGACCAGCGACCGGGGACTGATTGGGTCGTCTCTCGGGTGCTGGAGCTGAGGGATAAGTACAACCCTGTAGCTATCGGCTTTGACACCAAGAGCCCCGTTGGCTCTTTGCTGATCGACCTTCAGAAGGCCGGACTTGATGTCCCTGAGGACTCCGACAGACCGAAGTACGGGGAATTGGCCATCCCTGGTGGCAATGAGTTCTCACCTGCGTGTGTGGCTTTCGTGGACGCCGTTAACCAGGGAACCATTCGACACCGCGATCAGGTCGAATTCAATCGAGCTGTCCCAAACGGCAAGACAAGGAAACTAGGCGACTCATGGGCCTGGGATCGCTTTAAGAGCGATATCGACATCTCCCCGTTGGTGGCCGCGACTCTCGCTCGGTGGGCTTACGAATCTCGCTCTCACCTGGTTCGCCTTAAGCCAAACCCGAGCGCGTACCTCATCTGACGGAGGAAATGCATGGGCTTTATGAGCCGCCTGAAGTCGTGGCTTGGTGGTGAGGAGGTTGAGAGATATCAACCGCCACCGGGCAACGGCTATCAGTACACCTACGGCACGCCTAATACCGAGCGTGCTATTTCTACTTACGACAGCATGGCTAATGTTGCCTACGCTGGTAATGGTGTTGTCTTCGGCGTCATTGATACCCGACGGAGGCTGTTCAGCGAGGCGCGGTTTAAGTTCCGCAACCTCACCGATAAGCGGCTGTTCGGCACTCCAGCGCTGAGCAAGCTTGAGCAGCCGTGGCCTGGTGCGACTACTGGCGAAATGCTCTCTCGGATGGAGCAGGACGTCTCCCTATACGGGAACGCCTACATCCGTGATTGCGGCGATCGGCTAGAGCGGCTACGCCCTGACTGGGTAACCATCGTTTCCGAGATCGTCACCGACGCCTACGGCGGCGAGGTGCGCGAAGTCATCGGGTACGCCTACGAACCGACCGGCGACCAAGACCGGTCAACACAGTTCTATCCGGTTGATGAGGTCGCCCACTGGTCTCCTATTCCAGACCCGATGGCGAATTTCCGTGGCATGAGCTGGCTGACTCCGGTACTTCGCGAGATCAACGCAGACAATATGATGACCGATCATCGTGAGGCGTATTACAGAAACGCTGCTACGCCAAACATGATCATCAAGTATTCCACCGAGCTAACGCCTGACCAGGTCGACCGGATCACCAAGACTATTAGGGCTCGGCACGCTGGTCCTGAGAACGCCTACAAGACAATGCTTCTCGACAACGGCGCAGATCCGATGGTGGTTGGCGACCAACTTAATGACGCTCTCGCAATCATTCAGGCCGCTGGTGAGAACCGAATCGCTATCGCTGGTGGAGTGCCTGCGATCGTTGTTGGCCTCAAGGAAGGTCTCGGCGCAGCAACTCTCGCCAACTACGACTCTGCGATCAAGTCGTTTGCTGACCTCACGATGCGACCGAATTGGCGTTCTGTCTGCGCTTCCTTGTCAAAGCTCGTAGACGTCCCTGAAGGTGCGGAACTGTGGTTTGACACCTCAGACGTCATTGCCCTTCAGGAAGGCGAGCAGACGCAGGCTGAGACGTTTTCCGTTGACGCTGCTACTGCGTCAACTCTGCTGACCGCTGGATACACCCCTGAGTCTGTCGCCCTTGCTGTAAAGGCACGGGACATGTCCCTACTGAAGCACACCGGACGCTTCTCGGTTCAGCTTCTACCCCCTGGTGCTGAAGCACCTGAACCCCCTAAGGGAGGTGAAGCGGATGAGTGAGGAGTACCGCCGAACGTTCGCCCTCGATGACATCCAGATCAGCCGTTCATATTCTGACGGTCGCACAGTCGAGGCGTACGCCGCAGTGTTTAACACCCCGGTTGAGATCAGTGATCGGCATGGCCGATATATCGAACGAATCGATGCCGCCGCCTTTAATCGCACTATCAAGAACAACAGCGATCGTGTGGTCTGTCTCTATAATCACGGCTACACGATCCATGGCACGCCATCAGACCTTGGCTCGATTCCGATTGGCACCCCTCTAGAGATCCGCGCAGACAGCAAGGGTCTTTTTACGGTCACCCGGTATAACCGGTCGGAGAT
Organism: Micromonospora sp. CA-246542; assembly: GCF_050942905.1. Lineage (NCBI taxonomy): Bacteria > Bacillati > Actinomycetota > Actinomycetes > Micromonosporales > Micromonosporaceae > Micromonospora > Micromonospora sp. CA-246542. Next base: position 5,211,058 of record NZ_CP192040.1, read on the forward strand.
GGCTGATCATGTTCTTGAGGCCATCCGTAACGGAGATATTCGGAGCCAAAGCTTCACGGGCCAGATCTATCGAAGCTCACACACGCGTATTCCCAAGGCTAAGCATGGTGAGCCGCTTCCTACGGTCACTCGCTTTGAGCTTGGGCTGAGGGAGTACGGACCTACCCCAATGCCTGCTTATGAAGCTGCGGCGATTACCGCTGTTCGCTCAGTACAGGAGATCGCAGAAGAACTCGCGCATCTTGACGAAGATGCGATTGCGGACCTCGTCCGCACGCTGTCAGCCACTTCCTTCGGGGACTCGGCAACAGAACGCGCCACTTCGGTAAGCACCGAACTCGGCTCCGAGGATTCGCCTGATTGGCACTCCGCTCGGCTTCGACAACTCCGACTCAAGTCGGAGATGCGTTCCCGAGGAGTTACTACAAATGAAGAAGCAGTCTGAGCAGCTTTCCGCCGAGATGGAGATTCTTCGCGCTGAGCTGAAGACCATCGAGGATTCTGACAACCCGACCGAGGATGAGCTTTCGCGCGGTGAAGCTCTCCTTGAGGAGTGGGACGTCAAGCGTTCGGCCTATGACAAGGCCGTTGCTCGTGAGGCCAAGGTTGATGAGGTGATGCGGGCTTCGCTGAACTCCGGTAATCGCGAGTCCGGCCCGACCGTCATCACTCGCACTAAGCGCAACCCGTACGAAGAGTTGCACCGTTCGAAGACCTGGACGGATTCGGACTTCATTGAGCGTGCCAAGGATGCCATTGAGCAGGCTCCGGAGCACATGAGTGACGAGGCTCGGGAGAACGCTACGGCTCTGGTTGAGCGCTCCCGTGGTGGCCTGAAGCGAGACGTTGCGGAGCACATCCTCAAGACCGGCTCGCCTGAGTATCACGAGCTGTTCCTTGACTACATCGGAGACCCGGAGAACATGGCGCAGCGTGCTGCGCTGTCTCTGACTTCGGCGAACGGCGGTTACCTGGTGCCGTTCACCCTGGACCCTTCCGTCATCCTGACGAACAGTGGTTCGGCCAACCCTTACCGCCGGATTGCCTCGATCAAGCAGACCGGCACGAACGAGTGGAACGGTGTTAGCTCTGCTGGCGTCAACGCTGGCTGGCTCGCTGAGGGTGCTGAGGCATCTGACAACACCCCGACCTTCGGTCAGGTAAAGATCCCAGTGCACAAGGCTGCGGCCTGGGTGTTCGGTTCCTTCGAGGTGCTTCAGGATTCGGACTTCGCCAGTGAGCTGCCGATGCTGATGGCTGACGCCAAGGATCGGCTCGAAGAGGCAGCGTTCACCACGGGCACTGGTTCCGGCCAGCCCAAGGGCATCATCACTGCGGCCACTACGACTGTGACCGCTGGTGGTACTGGTGCTTACGCGGTTGCCGATGTGTACGCCCTCCAGGCCGCTGTTCCGCCTCGGTGGCGGGATAAGGGTTCCTGGGTGATGAACATGTCGACCGTCAACCGGACTCGGCAGTTCGACACCGCCGGGGGTAGCTCGTTCTGGGCGAACCTGGGTGCCGGCACCCCGGAGCGACTGCTTGGTCGTCCGGTGTACGAGTCGAGCACCATCGCTAGCACTTTGACGACCGGCAGCAAGATTGCCGTTTACGGCGACTTTTCGCAGTACGCGATTGTTGACCGCATCGGTATGAGCCTGATGTACGAGCCGATGATCAAGGGTGCTAACGAGCGTCCTACTGGTCAGGCTGGTTGGTTCGCTTTCTGGCGCGTGGGCGCGGACGTTCTCACCCCGAACGCTTTCCGCACGCTCGTCACTGGCTAATTCGGAGTCGAGAGACGGAGCCTCATTGGCTCCGTCTCTCCTCCCCTGCCTGCCGAAAGGAGGTATGCAATGAGCGACATGGTTGCAACGAAGACGTTCTTCACCTGCATCGGAGACGTCGAGATCTGCGTTCGGGAAGGCGAGGAGTACGCCGCTACCGAGCTGGTGGTGAAGGCGAACGCTGAGTTTTTCGAGAGCAAGGCTGTCCCTGCACCTCGCCGGAAGGCGGCTGCAAAGAATGGCTAACGAGTACACCACTCTTCCGCTGCTGAAATCCTACGTCGGCGAGAACACGAACACCTACGACTTGTTCCTACAGCAGTGCCTAACGACTGCTTCCCGGTCGGTGGAGTCGCACTGTAGGCGACGGTTCTACGCTGACGCTGCTGCGACAGCCCGAACTTATCGTCTGGCTGACCGGCTGGTCTGTGATCCTGACGGAGACCTCATCATCGTTGATGACATCTCTAGCCTGACTGATCTGACGGTTGAGAAGCAGAGCGGTTCTAGCTGGAACGCTGTTCCTGACTACAGCAGTGAGCCTGAGAACGCCTTAGCTATTAGTCGACCAATTACGTATCTCCGTCGTCCAGGCGGCTTGTGGTCAACTCCGATGGACACACGTATTCGGGTCACCGCTAAATGGGGCTGGCCTGCCGTTCCGGATGAGGTCGTTCAGGCGACCCTGTTACAGGCTGCTCGGTTGTTCAAGCGCAAGGATTCCGTTGGCGGAACTGTTGGCAATGAAGAGTTCGGCTTTCTCCGGATCACTCGTGTCGACCCTGACGTCCAAGCCTTGCTCCGTCCGTTCGTCATTCAGGCGGTGGGTTAATGGATATCTCGTTGATCCGTACACGTTTGGCTGAGGCCGTTGAATCGGTGACTCCTGAACTGAACCGATACGCCTACGCCCCTGACTCGGTATCGGTCCCCTGCTTCTACGTCGGCGGTGTCGAGATTGATTACGACATAACGATGGGCCGAGGTAGCGACGAGCTGACGCTTACCTGTGTAGTTCTGGTGAGCGCTAAGAATGATCGATCGGGTCAGGCTCAGCTTGACGCGTATATCAGCGGTTCTGGTCCGAGTTCCTTGAAGGCAGCCATTGAGGCTGATCCCAGCCTTGGTGGAGCCTGCGACACCTTGGACGTGACGAGGCAGCAGGGCTACGGATTTCACACGGTCGGCGAATCCAAGTACCTCGGTGCTGAATTGGTCGTGAACGTATTCGGGGATGGTGCCTGATGGCTTCCAAGAAGTACCGCGTGAACGTGGGTCTCAACTATCCCACGAAGACGAACAAAGAGAAGCGTGCCGAGCCTGGACAGTTGGTGACTGACCTCCCCGAGAAGTCCATTCCCGAACTGATCGACCTCGGTTACATCGAGGAGGTAGGCAATGGCAATCCACAGTAAGCAGTCGCGCGTACTGATCAACGATGCTCATGTCTCCGGTCGGGTCAGTGGTTGGAGCACGACTCAGAGCCGTAGCTACGGCAGCGTCACGGGGCTCCTGGACGACGGAGAGCGGTTCGTACCTGGGTTGCTCTCGGGCTCGATGACCGTGAGCGGAACGTTCGACTCAGATCCAGACACCCTGTACGACAAGGTTGCGGCTGCTGCTGGTGTCGACAACGGGGCTCTCATCACTGTCCTGCCGGACGGCTTCACCGTTGGGAAGCCAGCCCTGATGGCTGTGGCTGATCTCTCGGAGTTCGATGTCCCCGCCTCGGTCTCCGAGGCTGTAACCCTGAGCGTCACCGCTACCGCAGACGAAGCCGTTGAACTCGGCGTTGTGCTTCACGGGCTCCAGGCCGAGACGGCCGGAGGCAACAGCTCGTCCGTGAACAACCTCGCCAGCACGGCCAACGGTGGTGTCGCTGCGCTGCACGTCAGCGCTTTCAGCGGTCTCACTGGCCTGACGGTCAAGGTCCAGCACTCGACGGACGGCTCTGTCTGGGTTGACCTGATGACCTTCACCGCAGCCACCGGGAAGACCTCAGAGCGCAAGACCGTAGCCGGCACCGTCAACCAGTACACGCGTGCCCTTTGGACGGTCACCGGTACTGGCTCAGCGACTTTCGCTCTGGCCTTCGCTCGCCGCTAACTAACTAACCATTTCCTGAACCCGCCTATGTGCGGGTTTTTTGCTGTGCTCCAAAGGAGTCCCTATGCCTGCCTCCCACGGTAAGGATGCCGTCTTTCAGCTTGACAATGCCTCGGGTAGCACCCCTGGCAGCCTCCAGAATCTCACGCCCTACGTCGACAGCGTCTCGGGTCTGCCGGGTTCTCGGAACCTCTCCGAGGTGACCGCTTTTGGCGACCAGGGCGTCAAGAGCATTCCCGGTCTGTTCAATACCACCTTCACCATCTCGGGCACCCTCGATCCCACTGTCGTCACTGTTGTTGGTGGCGCTCACCGAGCTTCCGTGACTGCCACCTTCGAATATGGCCCTCAGGGCTCTACTGCCGGCAAGGTGAAGTTCAGCGGTGAGGCTTGGGTTACCGACTTCACCATTGACGCCTCGGTCGGCGACAAGGTGCCTTTCTCGGCTTCGCTCCAGGTCGACGGTGTTGTCACCGTTGGCGTCTACCCGTAAGCCCATGGGTTTTGACATCCGCATGAGTGGTGGACCCGAGCTGTATCGAGCTAGTAACAAGCTCAAGCAGCTCGGCAACACCGGTCTTGGCAGAGAAATGAACCGAGGCTTCGAGCGGGCTGTACAGCCGTTGGGGCCAGCTATTCAGGCCGAAGTTCCCAAAGCAATGCCTTCCGGGTATGCGCCTGTGTTGAGCAGGTCTCTTCAATTTCGGCTGTCCCGGAGGACGCGAAGGCAGTCGACTGAGTTGCGCTACAAGGTCTATGGCGACGGGCAAAAGGAGCGTCGGGACGTGCCCGCACTCAATAAGGGCAACCTTCGGCATCCGGTCTACGGGAAGCGCCGCAAGGCGTGGGTCAGCCAGAAGGTTCGACCCGGCTTTATTGACGAGCCGATGAAACGGCTCGTACCGAACGTCAAGCGAGAGATGACTCTCGTCCTCAAGAACGTCTCAGATCAGCTCAAGGGGTAGGAATGATTCGAATTACGTTTACTGCCGAAGACCGGGAAGCGCTAGGCGTTCCAGAGGTCATCGAGTATGACAACGCAAACCCTCGCCTCCGTGACCTGAAAAGGCTGAAGGCCGAGGTTGGCCTCAGTTGGGCAGAACTCGGCAAGCAGCTTGAGGACTCGGATCTCCTCGCCATGGCGGCACTTGTGTGGCTGGCTGCTAACACGGCCGACGGGGTAAGTGTGACCTGGGAGTCGTTCGATCTAGACCTCATCAACACGAGTATTGAGCTGGTCGATTCCCCAAAAGCCTCGAAGAAGTAGAGGCTCTACTACCGCTGTTCGCCCACCTCTTCGGCATGAAGCCAGATGAGGTCTACGGGCTGACTGCATCTCAGTTTGACCTGTTTGTCGATTACGCCAACAACTTCATAAGGAGCGACCGTGGATAAGCGCGAATTCTTGTGGTCGCTCATCGGTCGAGAGACGGTCAGCACGGCAGCCAAGAAGGCTGGTGGTGCTGTCGAAGATCTCGGCAAGGACATGAAGGCGACAGCCCACGACGCCGCCAGGCTAGACAAAGAGATTGCAGGCGCTGAGAACGGGCTCAAGGATCTCGCCGTTCAGTTCGCTAGGACCAGCGATGCCGCAGAACGCATGGACATCAGCAAGGCCATGCGGAAGCAACAGAGCGAGCTACACAAGCTGACCAAGGCCAAGAGCTTCATCGAGGAAGGTTCTGAGGCAGCTTCAGGCTTCGCGGCTTCGTTCGTCGGCCGAATCGGTCCCTTGGTCGCTAAGGCTCCTCTGGGGCCGGCTGGGGCCGTCCTAGGGGCTGGTCTGGCTGCTGCTGCTCTACCAACCATCGCAGCCGGCATCGCTGGCGCGGTAGTCGGCGGGGTTGGTCTCGGCGGTGTCATCGGTGGCCTTGCTCTCGCTGGCAAGGACTCTCGGGTACAGGCCGCTGGTCGAGACCTCAAGGACGCCGTCCTTGGTGACCTCGAAGAGTTCTCCTCGGTCTTCGTTGGTCCAGCGGTTCAGGGCATCGGGATCATCCGTGGTGCCTGGGCTGAGGTCACCGATGAGGTAGAGGACTCCTTCGGCTCGGCCGCGAAGTACGTCACCCCGCTAGCCCGAGGCGTAGCGGGGCTCCTTCGGGAGGTCGCTCCAGGCGTACGGGATGCCATGCAGTCGGCCGGACCGGTGATCCGTGAGATCTCTGCGGGTCTGCCTCGGGTGGGCCGTGCCCTCAGCGAGATGTTCTCCACCTTCGCTGACAACGCCGACGAGGGCGCTTCCGCCATCCGATACCTCTTCATGGTTGTCGAGGGCGGCATTGGTGCGGTCACCACGACGGTTGATGTCTTCTCCAGTCTCTATCGGACTCTCCTTGACATCGGGGAAGCCGGAGGGGCTGTAGCGGACACCTTGTGGGGCTGGCTTCCCGTTCTCGGCGGAAAGGTCGATGAGGGTCGGGCAAAGATTGCCGAATTGAAGGGTGCGCTCAACGACACTTCGGGATTCGACAGCACGACCACGGGAGCCAAGAACCTAACCGATCAGCAGATCATTCTGAACAGCAGTATGCGAGACGGCATCTCTGCCGCTGGTGGTCTTTCGGCAGCCTTCGATCAGTTGAACGGCAAGGCTCTGAGTAGCCGCGAAGCTGAGTCGAATTATCAAGCTGCGATCGACAACGTCACCGCAAGCATCAAAGAGAACGGCAAGACCCTCGATCTCAACACCGAGAAGGGCCGAGCCAACGACCAAGCCATTCGCAATCTCATCAGTTCTGTCGATGCGAAGGCTCAGGCTGTTTACGACGAGACTGAGGCCACTCAAGGGCAGGCTGCCGCTGAGGCTGCCGCCGCAAGGGTCTATGAGACCGGTCGTCAGCAGCTCATTAAGAACCTCGTTCAGCTTGGGTTGACCAAGAATGGGGCTCAGGCTCTCGCTGACCAGATCATGAAGATTCCGAAGTCGTGGAACACCACGATCAGCGCAAGCACTGCCGCCGCAACGAAGATTCTTGAAACCTTTCAGAAGAGGGTCAATGGCCTCACCGGTAAGACGGTAACCGTTCAGGTGAAGACCAACGGCGATCACCGAATCGTCGGTGTTGGAACCCAGATCAGGGGTGCCGCTTCTGGTGGTCCTATCACGGGCTCAGGGCCGAAGGGCAAAGACTCTGTTCCGATGATGCTCGCTCCGGGCGAACACGTCCTCACCGCTCGGGAGGTCGATGCTGCTGGTGGACATGGAGCTATTGAAAGTCTCCGTGCTGGCCTTCGTAACGGAAGGCCGATGACTGGTGCCAGGTCTTCCGGCGGATCTGCGCCGGCTGCTACCGGCGGAATTGTTATTCAGACGCTTGTTGTTCAAGCGAACTCTCCTGCCGAACTTGTTGAACAACTTCAGAAGGAAGCCCGCCGGGTAGGCGGCGTCAAGAATCTATTTGGGGGCTGAAATGGCGTTCCCTCAGACTCCGTTGCCACTACTCGGCGAACTCTACGTAGGCGGACTTGGTTGGGTCGACATCACCTCTGACGTTCGTCAGGGTTCTGCCCATTCCGGAGGCGGTATCACGATCACTCGTGGTCGCACTGCCGAAGGTCAACGAACCATCCCGGGGCAGTGCTCTTTCGTCCTCAACAACCGCCAAGGGAAGTACTCTCCTCGAAACCCAATGAGTCCCTACTACGGGCTCATTGGCAGAAACACGCCTGTTCGATTCAGCTTGCCCCTCTTCAAGGACACCTTCAGCCGCACTGTCTCAGGCGGATTAGGCACCTCAGATGAAGGCTACGCCTGGTCTGTTAGTGGTGCGTCAGAGTGGTCTGTTAGCTCGGGCAAAGCAACCTTGGCCCTAACCGCTCTGAACACTGTTCGCACAGCGATCCTCGGTAGTGGTGCCCTGGCTGTTGACTCGGATCAGGTAGCGGATTTCACGCCGTCAGCAGCCATGACTGGCGCGTCGCTCGTTACCGGCTTTGTCGCCAGGTATCTGAGCGGAAGCAACTTCTATTGGCTGCGAGCCGAGTTCGATCCTGGCAACACCATGACCTTGAAGATTTCCCGAATGGTCAACGGTGTGCAGACTGAACTTGGTATGGCTAGACCCGTACCGGGCGTCACCTACGGTGCAAACACACCTATTCGAGTGCGTGCCTGTGTTGTTGGCTCTCAACTGAGCATCAAGGCGTGGCCGGTTGGCTCGCCTGAGCCTCAGGATTGGCATCTGACGGTCGGGGACACATCTCTACGCAGTCAAGGTAACGGCGGTTTTCGCCAATACATCGTCGCTACCAACACTAATAGTCCGATCCCCACCGTCAGCATCGACAACTACTCGGTCTCGTGGCCACGCTTCCACGGAGAAATATCGTCATGGCCTCAGCGCTGGGATATCTCCGAGAATGACCAGTGGGTACCCGTTGAGGCGTCAGGCGTGAAGCGTCGCCTCAACCAAGGGACCAAACCGATCAGTTCCCCCATCTTCCGCGCGCTGACCCAGTACGCGCCGACAGGCTATTTGCCTCTGGAGGATGGTGCGGACAGCACCAGTGCGGCTAGTGCCATTCCAGGTGTTCCGGCTGGCGTCGTAACTGACGTGTCATTCGCCAGCGATGATTCGCTCCCTGGTGCCACGACATCAGCACGTTTGGCCCTCAACACCTCAAGCTTGACGTTCTTCAACAAGCCGAAGTCAGGCGTGTCCTCCTGGACGTTTCTATTCTACTTCAAGTTCGATTCGTTGCTCTCCTCTGGCGCGCCAGTTCTCCTACGCCTCAAGTCAACCGGGACCGTTACTGATTGGACTTTGACCGCTGACAACACCGGTTTCATCTGGACTGGTACGGACGCTAGCGGCTCAACGGTTTACAACGGAACCGGAACTTATGGAGGCGGTGTCTCTCCTACTAGCTGGATTGCTATGCAGCTCAATTTGATTCAGTCAGGCGGAAGCGTAGACGTGAATTCAAAGTGGCATAGCGTCGGGTCAGAGACCTTCTTTGTCATGGGTGCCGGCGGACCCGATTACGCCGGCACCGTAGGAAACGTCACTTCAGTGACAGTTGGCCCCAACAGTCTGCCGCCCATGTCTATAGGACACGTGGCAGTGTTTCCCAAGGAAGCTGAGTTCGGAACGACGACATTTATGCAGGGCTCTAACGGCTACGTCGGGGAGACTGCCGGCAGGCGTCTTCTACGCCTGTCCGCTGAGGAAGGCATTCCTGTTGCTGTGGCAGGCGAGCCGGACGAGACAGAGCCCATGGGCCGACAGCGCTCGGACACCTTCCTCAACCTGCTTGATTCCTGCGCTGATGCCGATGGCGGGATCTTGCACGAGACTCGAAACGGTCTCGGGCTGATCTATCGAACGAGAGCCAGCCTCTACAACCAAACCCCGTTGGCGTTGTCGTACGGCACTGGACACGTCTTCGACCCCTTCGAGCCAATCGAGGATGACGGGGAGATACGCAACGACGTCACAGTGACCCGTGAGGGTGGCTCTTCGGCTCGTGCTGCTCTTGAGACAGGTGCGTTGTCGATCCAGCCTGCCCCTGATGGCGTTGGTGCCTACACCGACGCCGTAACCCTCAACCTCGCCAACGATGGCCAGCCTCCCAACCACGCAGGTTGGCGTGTGCACCTCGGCACCGTTGATGAGGCTAGGTATCCCAGGGTCAGGGTCAACCTTGCCGGTACGGCCTGGTCTAGCGATACCCAGCTCACCAGGAAGGCTGGGGCTCTCGACGCTGGTGACCTCGTGACCATCGGCGACCTACCGCCGTGGTTACCACCAGGGCCAGTGAGCCTGATGGTTCAGGGCTACACCGAGAGGCTTGACGCCTTCCTCTGGGACATCACCTGGAACGCGACGCCAGGCACTCCGTGGACGGTCGCCGAGGTCGACGGTGAAGACCGTGTCGACTCTGACTCTTCTGTTCTGACGTCTGCCGTCAGCAGTTCAGCAACAACTCTGACAGTCGGCTCAGCCCTTATCGACGTGTGGACCACTGACCCAACCGACCTCCCCATTCCGATTCTGGTTGGCGGGGAGCGGATGAGTGTCACTGCGATATCCGGCACGTCGAGTCCACAGACGTTCACAGTCACCCGAGCCATCAACGGGATTGTCAAGGCACACAGCAGCGGCACAGCCGTCCACGTTGGTCGTCCCGCAATTGTTGCGCTCTGACGGGCTCTGCCCGAGGAGAACTTATGCCTAGTCCACCATCATTTGCCCCAGGGACACGACTGACAGCAACGAGGCTCGGTTTCCTTGTGCAGCCACCTTTAGCGCGGCTGCGTCAAACTGTCGCTCAGGCAATTCCGAATAACACCGCTACCGCTCTAACGTTCACCACCGAGGTTGTTGATAACGACATCGACGGTGTTGGCGGACACTCGACCACTACGAACACAACCCGTTGGACCGCCCGCTATTCCGGCTGGTATCGGGTTTCAGGCGGTTGCTCGTTCGCTAGCAATGCCACAGGGTTTCGCCTACTGAGCTGGTCTGTGAATGGGACCATCATCCCCGGCGTTGATGTGCTGCTTGCTGCGGTGTCTGGAAACACCACACGCATTCCAGCGCGTACCGCAGTGATCTACTTGAACGAGGGCGACTATCTGGAGCTGAAGGCATACCAAAGCTCCGGTGGTTCCCTAAACACTGCTGTTGGTAACGACGAGCAAGCGTCGATGGATGTCCTCTGGGTGTCGGCATGATTGATTCAAATACCGTCGCCGTAGTCGTTGCTGCCATTACCACCCTCGGAGGTGGATGGCAGTTCCTCTCGAACCGAAGGCTTGCAAAGTCCAACGACGAGAAGGACCAACGCTTAGCTGATCTCGAAAAGCACAAAGTCGAGAGTCAAGCGTACGAACGAGCCCGAGCGCACTACGACGCAATCATTGACGACCTGATGAAGCACGTCGAGTGGCTGAAGCAAGAGCTTGCTGACACCAAGAACGAGAACGAGCGGCTGAGAAGTCGAATCGAAGCTCTGGAAAAGACAATTGAAGCGCTCCGGAATGCGAGCGTCATCGTGATTGAGGGAGACAAGAAGTGAAGATTAGCCCTGTCGCCAAGGCGTACGTGACTGCTGTTAGCTCGGTCGTTACCGCCCTGAGCGCGGCGTTCGCCGATGACGTCTTGGGTGACAACGAGGTCGCCGGTTTGGTGTCGACTGTGGCTCTGGCTGCGCTCGGCGTGTATGCGGTCTACAAGGTTCCCAACAAGCCGGAGGCGTAATGGCTTGCTTCCTGAATAGGGATGTCAACACCCAGAGAGGAGGTGTTTATGGCAACCAGAGCAACCCCCACGATGATCGCCTTCGCCAATTCATGGAAGGCGCTCTATAAGTCTGCTGAGATCTCAGGAATCGTCGGAGACACCGATCACGCAGAGCGAGGTGGCTACCACATCTCGATTCAGGATCAGCGGTACAAGGATGACTACTCCATCCTCCGACCCGACGACAAAGCCCCTCCTGGAACTTGGCCCAGGGATGCCGCAGCGGCCGTAGATATGAACCTCGATCTAGCAGACATGAAGGTCTGCCACGGCCGGCTTGTAGCAGTGTGGCGCACCAGAACCAGTGACCCTCGGGCGAAGTACATCAACGCCCATAACGGCTGGGATGGCAACGGAGATGCCGGGCGATACGACTGGTACTCCGGCTCCTCTGGATTCGCCTCCGCTGACCACAAGTGGCATGTCCATTTGGAAATCCGGCGTCGGTACGTCAACGACCCAACAGCGATGAAGGCAATTCTATCGATCCTGCGAGGCGAAAGCCTCGCTTCTTACCTTGGAGATGACGATTTGGACGCTTCACAGAACGCAAAGCTAAACGCCGTATTCGACGTCATCACTCGGTGGCGTGCTGGGATGCCGACCCTCCTGGACGGCAAGACTGTCAACTCTCCTGTGGAGTGGCGCATCCGTGACGAGGCTTGGCAGAAGGCCAAGGACGAGGAGCTGAAGGCTCTGAAGACTGATGTTGCCAGCATCAAGGCTGCTGTTGCCACCCCCCCGGGGACCGTTGTCGTGACTGACGAGCAGCTTGAGCGAGTGCTTCGGAAGGTCATTGGTTCGGTGGACCAGTAGCCCCAAAACAGCACGAAGCCCCAACCTACTCAGGGTAGGTTGGGGCTTTTCTGCTTTACCGCCGTTGTGGAAGCTTAACCCTTCCGTCGCCTATCGCTGTCTTGAGAACCTGCAAGCCTGCCGACCGAACGAAGACTCGCCGACGCTCCACGGCGGCATTCTTGTTGTCGAGCTGATATCCATCGACCCAGAGCCAGCCATCATAGGTAATCCAGTCAGTTACTACCTTGATCACCCTGAACCTGATTGGCCTTACGAATTGAACGCTTGCCTGCTTGCTGAGAAGCAGAACGTCACCCGGATTGAGGTTCATTAGCCTGCCTCCTTTCGCGCCAAGCCTTCAGGTGTTCGCTGGCCTCCACCAGCCGTGGGCACGAACCTTCTGGGGTGCACTTCGAGCAGACATTCCGGTGGTGGAAGTCGATCACGTAGCTAGCCATGATCACGAGAAACGGGGGTTCCGGTCGAGGCTCCTCAAGCATCATGACGGTTGTCCCGCCGGTTGCGAAGCTTCGCGGTCTGGCGCTTCGTCTCACTCTGCCTCGGTACCTCGACGGTGCGGTACGCACCCGTCTGCCCGGGAAAGCTCGTCCGCTCTACGACGTCCATCGGCTTGTCTGGTCTCTGGAACCACTTCCAACGGCGCACTCTGCCTCCCGGGCTCCTTGGGTGTGGCCGGCACGGAGTGCCTACCCCTAGATCACTCTGCGTGCCGGCCACACCCAACCGTAAACCTGTCTATGCAACCTGTCCAGACAGGTACTGTCGTGTCATGGCGAGCAAGCGGTTGGGAAGATCGGGAGTACGGTGACGAGCGTGCCTACCCCGCACCCACAGCCACGCCGCTACCGGCAGGTTGCCGATGAGTTGCGCCACCGCATTGAGGCTGGCGCGATCCCACCTGGCTCCTTGCTGCCCAGCGAAGCAACGTTGATGGCTGAGTTCTCAGTCGCACGCGGAACCGTTCGTGAAGCCCTGGCGCTGCTGCGCTCTGAAGGTCTCGTGATGACGGAGGTAGGACGTGGGACCTATGCCCGTCCGATCGCGCCTGTGCGTCGGGTGGCCTCTGAGCGATACCGCAAGGAGTTGGATCAGGTTCGCTCCGGTGAGCTTGGCACCTCGTTCACTGCTGACCAACGGATCGAGTGGTCTGCGTATGGTCTCGACAAGGCATTTCGGGAGGTGCCGGCATCACGGGCTCAAGCTGAACTGTTCGCAGTAGAACCGGGCACGATGTTGCTTGAGCGGCACTTCGTGTTCCGGACTCACGGCGAGCCGCAGCAGATGTCTATCTCATGTCTGTTGCTCGATATGGTCGCTGGCACTCCGGTAGCCGACCCTGACAACGAGCCATGGCCAGGCGGCAACACGTCACAGCTCTACAGCCTCGGGCCCACCATCACGGGCATCCGTGAACGTCCTCGGTGGAGGATGCCTACCGCTGACGAGGTTGAGGCCCTGCGCATCCCTGGCGGGGTTCACGTAATCGTGATCACTCGGCAGACGTACGTTGGCGATCGAGTGGTTGAGGTAGCAGAGATAGTAAGGCGTGCAGACCTTGTGGATTTGGACTACTGGATTGACTTGACGTAAGCTGACCGCGCTCCGGAGAGGAAAACCTAATCAAGGGTGCTCCTGCTAATGACTCCAGACGCAAAGAGGACCCCTACCCATGCTCGGATAGGGGTCCTCGCCTTTTAGGCGCTGAGAATGGCTCTCAGCGGGCTAGAAACCACCTCTCGTCATCCGGCGTGACGTAGAAGATGACGTTAGCTCCAGAGTCTAGATAGATGGACCGGGTCGGGCTTGCGAACAGCGGCATCAGGATCGACGTCGGGACGCTCCCGTACCGATCGGCGAACTCGTCGTCAGTAAGATGAATGAACAGGGGCTTCGTCATTATTAGTTCTCCTTGTTCCAGCGCTTACCGCGCTTGATGTTTTCTGCCTGAGTTACGCACTCCAGGTGCGATGGGGAGATACACAATCCGAGGCCAGAGCAGCCCCGGGAGACCACGTGGTCGATGACCTCGTCAGGCTGAAGCCCGAGGTAGACCCTGCCGACGATGCGGTGACAGAAGTCGACCCGACCGTCTACGCCTTGCGTCTTCCCGTAAGTGTTGAACTCCACCTTCGAAGCGCCACCGGTCCAATAAAGACAGCTGGTCTCAGGGTCCTCAATGGTGCGCTCGTTCAGCATCCAAGCCGCTAGCTCAGCCTCGGTAGCCATCGTGGGCCGACGCTTCGCTGAGACGTAATAGGGGTTGGGCCGAGAAGTAATCATGGTTCTCTCCGTATTCAGTTTTGGGCAAAGCAAGAGGGCCGCTGCACTAGGCAGCGACCCCCTGAGTCGGGGCTATTGAATTGTCAGAACAGGTAGTTGCTGATTGGTCCGTAGGCACAGAGGACGACCAGTGCGAACAACGTAGCTAGGGCAAGCTGCCTGCCGGTCGGCAGGAACTCTCGGAGCTTCATGCGGTCGCTCCGGCACGCCGGTAGTTCTGTAGCGTGCGAATGCTGATGCCGAGTTCATCGGCAACCTTCTGCCAGGTGCCGAGCTGAGGCTTGAGCTGATCGGCACGCCGGAGGACTTCGGCGGCCTCGATCCTCTGCTGGCTGCTCGCTTTCCGGTGCCGACGTGCAACACGACGCTTCCGAGGGGTGTTGCTGGTGCCTACCGGGTCGGCAGGCTCAGGGTCGGCATCGGCAGACGCCTCGATCGGCAACGGTGCATCAGCAACAGGGCTGTCGGGACTTGCCGGTTCGTCGTCGGCAACAGGCATGGTCGGCAGACCGGCAAGGACCATCTTGCTGAGTCCCATGAAGGCCAGAGCGGGCACAGCCGAGAGCAACCAGCCACTTGCCGAAGGCTTCGCCACGGCCAACTGTGCCGACAGGCTCAGGGCTACCGCAGCGAGCAACAGGCACATCGGAAAACCGATGCCCTTGCCGGTACGTCGGTTGCGCCGGATGGTCAGCAGTGCACCGATCGGCACCAACTCTGAGATGACAGCGTTAGCCCAGCCGAACCAGTCATGGGTGCCAGCAGGGCTGTTGTCCATGGTCCAGTCGTGCACGTGGGTGAAGGACGCAGCACCAGCAGCCAGGCCAACGACGGTGAGAATGAGGATCTGTGCTGCCTGCTCAGGGCCGTTGAGCTTCACCGAAGACCTCCGACCAGGAACGCGCTGGCGTCTTCGGTGAACACGGGGTCAGAGTCGGTCCGGCGCAGAAGCTCCGTGATCAAAGCGAACTTCGTCCAGATCCTCAGGGCCTGGATGAGGTCAAGAAGTTCTTCGTGATGACCGTCGTACTCGTAGCCGAGGTTGATGTCGTCGCTGCTCATAGGACTCTCCGGGACTCAGAGGCGGTCTGTAAATCTGACCTTCATGACGTGTCCCGGTGGGAGCGGCAGCGACGCGTACCCGGCGGGTTCTGGCTCGGCTGGCTCGCCGTCGTGCTGGACGTACCGGCGGCGGTCCTCACCGAGGCGGCTGCGGGCACCCGGCGGGCCGGACCGCCCGCGACCACCGGGCCGGGCCGGGGCAGCGCGGCGACCGCGCGCCCGACCGGGCGGCCAGGTGCCGGCCCGCGGCCCGGCCGGACTACGCGTGGCGGTGGGGCGCGGGCCGTGGGGAACCGCTAGCGTCGTGGCGTGACCCATGCTGCTCCCGTGTCCCCCGTCGACCGCGCCGGCCTGCGGCAGCGGGTCGACGAGGCGCTCACCGAGTTCCTGGCCGGCCAGCGGGCCCGGTTGACCCTGGTTGACCAGGCCCTCGTTCCGGTGGCGGAGGCGATCGAGGCGTTCGTGCTCGGTGGCGGCAAGCGCCTACGCCCGGCGTTCGCGTACTGGGGATTCCGCGGCGCCGGCGGGGTGGACGGCGACGAGGTTCTCACCGCGCTCGCGGCGCTGGAGTTCGTGCAGGCCAGCGCCCTCATTCACGACGACCTGATGGATCGTTCCGACACCCGGCGGGGCGAGCCGGCGGTGCACCGGCGGTTCGCCAGTCGGCACCGGGCGGCCGGCTGGGGTGGCGACGCCGACGGGTTCGGCGACGCCGCCGCGATCCTGCTCGGCGACCTGTGCCTGGTGTGGTCCGACGAGCTGCTGCACTCCGCCGGCCTGGACCTGCGGGCGCTGGCCCGGGCCCGGCCGGTCTTCGACGAGATGCGCACCGAGGTCACCGTCGGGCAGTACCTCGACGTGCTGACCCAGGCCACCGGGGACACCTCGCTGGAGCGGGCCGGCAAGGTGGCCCGGTACAAGTCGGCGAAGTACACCGTCGAGCGTCCGCTGCTGCTCGGCGCCGCGCTGGCCGACGCGGGCGAGGAGGTCCGGACGACCTACTCGGCGTACGGGCTGCCGTTGGGTGAGGCGTTCCAGCTCCGCGACGACGTGCTGGGCGTCTTCGGCGACCCGGCGCAGACCGGCAAACCGGCCGGGGACGACCTGCGCGAGGGCAAGCGCACCTACCTGGTGGCGGCGGCCGTGGAGACCACCGACGACGCGGGCCGGGAGCTGCTGCTCGGTCAGCTCGGCAACCCGGACCTGGACGAGCAGGGTGTGGCCCGCCTACGCGAGCTGATCCAGGCGAGCGGGGCCCTGACCCGCACCGAGCAGCGCATCGTGACGCTCACCGACACGGCCCTGGCCGCCCTGAGTGCCGTAGACCTGGACACCGAGGCCCGCCAGGCCCTGGTGGACCTGGCCATAGCCGCCACCCGCCGAGCCGACTGACCCGCCCGCCCCGCCCTGTCCCCGTCCCCGTCCCCGTCCCACGCTGCGTCGATCTTGCACTTTCGGTGGCGACATAAGGGGCAGACCAGCCCATCACGGCAACACAAAGTGCAAGATCGGCGCAGCGTGGGACGGAGGGCTTCCCACACCACGCGGGTCGGTCAGAAGCCCAGGGCTTGGGCGCGGCGTTTGACCTCGCGGGCCTGGTCGCCGGAGAGGGCCGTGGCGGGAGTGTCGCCGGGGAGCGTGTCGTCCCGCTCGTAGAGCCAGCGCATGGCCGCCTCGTCGTCGTAGCCGTTGTCGGCCAGCAGGTTGAGCACCCCGGGCAGGTGTTTGATAACTGTCGCGTTGGCCACCAGGTCCGCGGGTATCCGGCGTACGCCGTCGCGGCGGACCGCCAACAGCTCCCGGTCGCGGATCATCTGGTGGACCTTGCTGATCGACACGTCGAGCCGCTCGGCGACGTCGGGCAGGGTGAGCCAGCCGGACGGGTCGGTGGGGCCGGCGAGCTCGGGGTCGGGTACGGATTCGGTCACCCGATCACCCTGCCACGCCGTCGGCGGCGGAAGCCATCGGCACCCCACACGTACCGTCGGTGAGCAGCGGATCGGGGCTGGCGCCGGGGCGCCGGCCCACGACGGGACGGACCGGTACGTCCTCGGGCTGTAGCATCCTGTTCAACTCTCACCCCCTGGACACATAGACTCCCTGCCGATGGACACACAGGTCGCCGACACGTTGCTGGGCTCGCTGATCGACGGGCGCTACCGCATTCGCGGTCGCGTGGCCCGTGGTGGCATGGCGACCGTGTACACCGCCACCGACGAGCGCCTCGAGCGCACCGTCGCAGTCAAGATCATTCACCCGACCCAGGCACCCGAGGCGCGGGCCCGGGTCGCCAACTTCGTGGCCCGGTTCACCGACGAGGCCAAGACCATCGCCCGGCTGACCCACCCGAACGTGGTCGCGGTCTACGACCAGGGCACCCACGCCGGCCTGCCGTACCTGGTGATGGAGTACGTGCGTGGCCGCACGCTGCGCGACGTGCTGGCCGAGCGACGCCGGCTTAACCCGGACGAGGCGCTGGCCATCGCCGAGCAGATGCTCGCCGCCATCGCCGCCGCGCACCGGGCCGGCCTCGTGCACCGCGACGTCAAGCCCGAGAACGTCCTGGTCGCCGAAGCGCCCACCGGCGGTGTCGCCAACCTGGTGGACAGCGTCGTCAAGGTGGCCGACTTCGGGCTCGCCCGCGCGGTCGAGGCCAGCGCCGACGACGAGCAGGGCAACCAACTGATGGCCACCGTGGCGTACGTCGCCCCGGAGCTGGTCACCGAGGGTCGGGCCGATCCGCGTACCGACGTCTACTCCGCCGGCATCGTGCTGTTCGAGATGCTCACCGGTCGGGTGCCGTACGACGGGGGCCGTCCCGTGGACGTCGCCTGGCAGCACGTCGACCGGGACGTGCCGGCGCCCTCGACGCTGGTGCCCGGCCTGCCGCCGGCCCTCGACACCCTGGTGCAGCGCGCCACCCGGCGTGACCCGTCCGCCCGGCCCGCCGACGCCGGCGCGCTGCTGGCCGAGGTCCAGGTGGCCCGGGACCAGTTGGTCAACGTCAACAGCACCAGCACCGCCGTCCTGCGGCGGATCACCGACGAGCCGCCGGCCTCCCAGCCGACGATGATGGTCGCCGCGATCCGCCCGGCGCAACGGCCGACCTGGGCGCGGCTGCCCGAGGGCGGTGCGCAGGGCCCGGGTCGCCGGCGGGCCGCACCGGAGCCCGCCGAGGGTCTGGCCGCGCGGTTCGCCGAGTTGCGCACCAGGATCCTGGGCAGTTCCCAGGGTCGCCTGGCCTTCGCGGCCGTGGTGGTGGCGCTGGGCCTGGTGGCCGCGCTCGGTGGCTGGTGGTTCGGCGTCGGCCGCTACACGTCCGCCCCGCAACTGGTCAGCCTGAACAAGGCCGAGGCGCAGGCCCAGGCCGAGCGCGCCGGTCTGACCCTGGCGTACGGGGAGCCCCGCTTCGACGAGAAGGCCCCGAAGGACAGCGTGCTGGGGCAGAGCCCGGCGTCGTCGAGCAAGATCGTCAAGGGCGGCACGATCACCCTGACCCTCTCGTTGGGCCCGGAGCGCTTCCCCGTGCCGGACGTGATCGGCAAGGAGTACGAGCTGGCCGAGGCCGATCTGGTCAACGCCCAACTGGTGGTCGCCAAGGGCACCGCCCGCTATGACGACACCCTGCCGGCCGGCGTCGTCCTGGACAGCAACCCGAAGGTGGGCGCCGAGGTCAAGCCGGGCACGAAGATCACGCTGATCCTGAGCCGTGGCCGGGCGCCGGTGACGGTACCGAACCTGGTGGGCAAGAGCCTGACTGAGGCGCGCACCAAACTGGGCCAGCTCGGCCTGGTCCCGGTGGAGAGTTTCAAGGACTCCGACAAGCCCAAGGACGAGATCCTCGGCCAGAGCCCGGCCGACGGTGGGGGCGTGGAGAAGGGCACCGAGGTCAAGCTGGAGATCAGCAAGGGTCCGCCGCTGGTCGTGGTGCCCCGGGTGATCGACCTGCCCTGCCAGCAGGCCAAGCAGGTGCTGGAGAGCCAGGGCTTCCCGGTTACGGTCGCCGTCAACCCGAACGCCGTGGCCCGCATCCAGGCTCCCGGGGAGAATTCGCAGGTGCCTCCGGGCACCCCGGTCGTCATCACGTGCTTCTGATGACGGCGGTCTCCGCGCGGCCGGTGGGCGCGCACACCCCGACCTCCGGCGGGCTGGCCAAGGCGGCCCTGCCATACCTGGACGCGACCGGCGCCGCAGCCGTGCAGGTGTACGTCTCGAACTCGCGGGGCTGGGCGCTGCCGCCGGGCGACCCGGCGCAGGACGCGCTGTTCCGCGACGGCTGCGCCGAGCGGGGCATCCCGGCGTTCATCCACGCCTCGCTGCTGGTCAACCTCGGCTCACCCACCCCGGCGACCGTCGAGAAGTCGGCGCTGACACTGGCGCACGCGCTGCGCCGGGGCGTGGCCATCGGCGCGCGTGCGGTGGTGTTCCACGCCGGCAGCGCGGTCGACGAGGGGTACGCCGAGGAGGCGATGCGGCAGGTCCGTCGGGAGCTGCTGCCCCTGCTCGACTGGACGGCCGAGGCCGGCGGACCGATGCTGCTGGTCGAGCCGAGCGCCGGTGGCGGTCGTTCCCTCGCCTCGCGGGTCGAGCAGCTCGGGCCCTACCTCGACACGGTGGACCGGCATCCGATGCTCGGCGTCTGCTTCGACACCTGCCACGCCTGGGCGGCGGGGCATGATCTGGCCGCCGAGGGCGGCATGACCGCGACCCTCGACACGCTGGTGGCCACCGTGGGAGCCGACCGGTTGCGGCTGGTGCACGCCAACGATTCCAAGGATCTGTGCGGTTCCACCCGGGACCGGCACGAGAACATCGGCAAGGGCACCATCGGCGAGCCGGCATTCGCCGAGCTGATGGCCCATCCGGCCACCGCCGGCGTCCCCGTGGTGGTGGAGACCCCGAGCGAGAAGCAGCTCGGCCACGCCGCCGACATCGCCATCCTCAGCCGCCTGGCCCGTCATCCTTCCTGAGGTTCACCCACGGGTACGGCCGGTCGCCCTCAGCCGTGCGCCGGTGTGGAGATGGCGAAGAACTCGTCGATGAGCCGGGCCGTCTGCACGTCCTGGTTGGTCCTGCCCAGCACGGCAGGCGCCTTGGCCGGCCCTGGGATGGTGTGCCCGCCACCGTGCACGGTGTAGAGCGCCACCAACGGGTGCCCGGTCTGTCGGTACTCGGTGCGTTCGATCGAGGTCGCGGTGTTCGCGGCCGGCAGTTTCGTGACTGTGGGCTGCGCGGTGATGCCGTTACGGGCGGCGAAATAGGCTGCCGACTCGGGCGCGGACAGGTTGCGGCCGCCGACCTTGAAGGCCAGGCGCGCCCACCAGCTGTACACACCACCGTCGTACGTGACGATCCGGTCCTTCGTGCCGTTGATCAGCAGAACCGGCACGGGCGCGGGTGCCGCGTCGCCGAGCAGGAAGTTCTCGGGTGCCGGCATGGTCGCGGCGATCACCGCCGCACCGGCGATCAGCACCGGCGCTTCGTGGGCCAGGCGGATCGCCATCTGGCCGCCGTTGGAGTAGCCGACCGCGTACACCCGCGCCGGGTCGATGTCGTGGCTGAGCGCCACCTTCTCGATCAGGGCCCGAACAAAACCGACGTCGTCGCTGTTGTCGGCGCGGGCCGGGAAGAAGCTCTCCCGCCGGGCGTCGTTCCAGTTGCCCTTGTGGCCGTCGAGGTAGACCACCACCGCCGCGCCGCTCTCGGCGAGCGCGTCGTAGGCCCGGCCGATGAACTTCCGGTGCTTGGCCCCGGTCTGTTTCGATCCGTGGAAGACGAGCACGAGACCGCGTCCGGGGTTGCCGTCCGCGGACCCGATGATCTCGTACGTCCGCAGGGTGCCGTTCACCGTGATGCTGTCGCGCATGGAGCCCCCTGAAGTGGATGGGTCATCCGTTCCAACGTAGCATAAGCGGATTAGTTATCCGTTACGCTCGTGCCGGTCGGCGGGACTCCGGGCCTCTCGATCACGGCCTCAGGCTGCTGCCAGGATGCGGGGTAGGGCCCGCAGCGCGTGGTCCAGGCCCTCGTCGTCCAGGCCCAGGTGGGTGACCAGGCGAGCGGTCCGGGGGCCGAGCACCGAGATCAGTACGCCCTCCTGGCGCGCGGCGGCGGCCAGGGCGCGGGCGTCCAGCGCGTGCTTGGTCAGGTCCAGCGGAACGAGGTTGGTGCGGACCGTGGTGGCGAGCACCCCGAACGGCGCGACCGCCTCGGCGAGCCGGGCCGCTCTCGCGTGATCCTCGGCGAGCCGGTCGACGTGGTGCGCGAGCGCGTACCGGCCGGCGGCGGCGAGGATGCCGGCCTGGCGCATGCCGCCACCCATCCGCTTGCGGATCATCCGGGCCCGAGCGATCTTCTCCGCGCTGCCCACCACCAGCGAGCCGACCGGCGCGCCGAGCCCCTTGGAGAGGCAGACGGACAGCGTGTCGAACAGTCCGCCGTACTCGGTCAGCGACACCCCGTCGGCGACGTGCGCGTGCCAGATCCGGGCGCCGTCGCAGTGCAGCGCCACCCCCGCGTCGTCGGCGACGCCGCGCAGCCCTCGCAGGGTGTCCAGCGGGATCACGCCGCCGCCACCCCGGTTGTGGGTCTGCTCGACGGCGATCGCGCGGGTGGGCACGGCGAAGAAGCCGTCCGGACGGATCATCCGGGCGACCACCTCCGGGTCGATGTCCGCGCCGACGGTCGGCCAGGTCCGCGAGGAGATTCCGCCGTACGCGGCGGCGGCCCCGATCTCGTACGTGACGACGTGCGCGTCCGCGTCGCACAGCAACTCCTCGCCGGGCGGCACGAGCAGTTGCAGGGCGATCTGGTTGGCCATCGTCCCGCTCGGGGCGAACAGCGCCGCCTCGTGGCCGAACAGCGCGGCGACCTCCGCC
This sequence comes from Micromonospora sp. CA-246542, assembly GCF_050942905.1. NCBI lineage: Bacteria > Bacillati > Actinomycetota > Actinomycetes > Micromonosporales > Micromonosporaceae > Micromonospora > Micromonospora sp. CA-246542. Next base: position 5,233,237 of record NZ_CP192040.1, read on the forward strand.
TCCAGCGCGTTGACGGTGGGGTCCTCGCCGTAGACGTCGTCACCGACCTCGGCGGCGGCCATCGCCTCGCGCATCCCGGCGGTCGGCCGGGTCACCGTGTCGGAACGCAGGTCAACAAACGCGTCAGCCACTGTCGTCCTTTCGGCTGCCGACTGCGGGGCTCGCAAGCTCACTCCTCGCGTCAGCCACTGTCGTCCTTTCGGCCGCCGACCGCGGGGCTCGCAAGCTCACTCCTCGCGTCAGCCACGGAGCATCTCCGCCACGAGGAAGGCCAGCTCCAGCGACTGCTGGGTGTTCAGCCGCGGGTCGCAGGCAGTCTCGTACCGGTCGGGCAGGTCGAGGTCCTCGATGCCCTGGGCGCCGCCGAGGCACTCGGTGACGTCCTCACCGGTCAACTCGACGTGGATGCCACCGGGGTGGGTGTCCAGGCTCCGGTGCACCTCGAAGTAGCCGAGCACCTCGTCGACGATCCGGTCGAAGTGCCGCGTCTTGTAGCCGTTGGACGACTCGTGGGTGTTGCCGTGCATCGGGTCGCACTGCCAGACCACCTTGGCGCCGGAGGCGGTGACCTTGGAGACGATCGGCGGCAGGGCGTCGCGGACCCGGTGGTTGCCCATCCGGCTGATCAGCGTGAGCCGGCCGGGGACATTGTCCGGATTGAGCTTCTCGCACAGCTCGATCGCCTCGTCCGGTGAGGTCGTCGGGCCGAGCTTGACGCCGATCGGGTTGGCGATCCGGGAGATGAAGTCGATGTGCGCGCCGGTGATCTGCCGGGTGCGTTCGCCGACCCAGAGGAAGTGCCCGGACAGCCCGTACGCCCGGCGGTCGGAGACCCGGGTGAGCGCCCGGTCGTACTCCAGGGCCAGGGCCTCGTGGGAGCAGTAGAGGGTGACGGTCCGCAGCGCCTCGTCGTCGGTCATCCCGCAGGCCCGGATGAAGGCCAACGCCCGGTCGATCTCCCGGGCGATCGCCTCGTAGCGCTCCCCCGCCGGGGAGGTCCGCACGAAGCCCTTGTTCCAGTCGTGTACGGCGTGCAGGTCGGCGAGCCCACCGGCGAGGTACGCCCGCAGCATGTTCATCGCGGCGGCCGAGTTGGCGTACGCCCGGATCATGCGCTGCGGGTCGGCGACGCGGGCGGCGGGATCGGCCTCCAGCGAGTTGATCATGTCGCCGCGGTACGCGGGCAGGCCCCGCGCGTCGGTCGGCAGCGAGCGGGGCTTGGTGTACTGGCCGGCGACCCGGGCGACCTTGACCACCGGCAGCGACGCGCCGTAGGTGAGCACGATCGCCATCTGCAACAGGGTGCGGGCGTTGGCCAGCAGGTGGCTCTCGGTGTTGTCGGCGAAGGTCTCGGCGCAGTCACCGCCCTGGAGCAGGAACGCCTTGCCCTCGCAGACCAGCGCCAGCTTCTGCCGGAGCTGGTCCACCTCGTAGGGCGCGACGACCGACGGCACGGTGTCGAGCACCTTGCAGACCTCGGCGACGGCGGCCGGGTCGGACCACGGTGGGACCTGCTCACGGGGCAGCTCCCGCCAGCGGTCCAGGCCGAGGGCGGCGTCCTCGGCGGAGTCGACGGTCGGACGGCTGGTCTGCAGGCCCGGGCTACCCACCGCGGGATGGCTCAGCTGATGCCACTCATGGCGCATGAGAGAAAGCGTACGGCGACCGTGCGTGTGACCGGGCGGCGAGGGTGACGGTTCCGGCAAGTGGGAGGTCGATCCCACCCAGGGCGGTCAGGACGCGGGCGACGGGGACCCGGGTGAGGGGCTGGTGGCCCGGTTGCCGCCCGGCGCCTCACTCGCGATGCACCAGTCGCCGCCGTCGCGCGTGACGGTGAACAGCAGCGGGCGGGTGACCTTGCTCTTGCCGGCGGTGACCGAGACCGACACGCTGACCTCCTGGCCGCGCTGACCGGACCGGACGTCGGTGATGGTCGCCTGGGGCACCTGGAAGTGGTCGGCGAAGTCGCCGTTGGGACCCGTGGCCGCGGCGTCGAACCCGGCGTGCAACACCGCGCAGAGCTGACTGCGGCCGGCGGCGACGTCCTTGGCGGTCATCGCGTCGAGGTACGCCTGCACGCGCTCACGGGACCGGGTGGCGGCCTCCTCGGCGGGCGCCCGCTGGGGCGTGGCGGTCTGCTTGTCGGCGTCGTCGCCTCCGCTCCCGCAGCCGGCAAGGGCGGCCGGGAGCAGCACGAACGCGGCGGCGGTCATCGCCAGCCCACGGTGGGTCGCGCGCATGACCACCTCCGTCGAACGGGAAATCGGGACCTGCCGAGCCGCGAGTCTGCCATATCGGACCCGACCCGCCCAAGGCCGGCGGCCCGGCCGACGCGTGGCGTCGACCGGGCCGCTACGGCACGGGCGGGAAGGGGCGGTGCGGGCCCCTCCCCGCCGTGTGGGTGGTGCGTCGGCCCTCGGCTCAGCCGAGACCGCCCTTGATGGCGCCGATGAGCTCGCCGTTGCTGGTGTCGCCGGAGAGCTCCCAGAAGAACGCGCCACCGAGGCCCTGGTTCTTCGCGTACGTCATCTTGCCGTTGATGGTCGACGGGGTGTCGTAGCTCCACCAGTTGCTGCCGCACTTGGCGTACGCCGTGCCGGCGATCGTGCCGGTGGCCGGGCAGGTGTTCTTGAGGACCTTGTAGTCCTCGATGCCCGCCTCGTAGGTGCCCGGTGCGGCGCCGGTGGCGCTGCCGCCCGGGGCGGCCTGCGTGACGCCCGTCCAGCCCCGGCCGTAGAAGCCGATGCCGAGCAGCAGCTTGCTGGCCGGGACGCCCTTGCTCTTGAGCTTCTGGATGGCCGCGTCGGAGTTGAAGCCCTGCTGCGGGATCCCGGTGTACGACGTCAGCGGTGAGTGCGGGGCGGTGGGGCCCTGGGCGTTGAACGCGCCGAAGTAGTCGTACGTCATCGGCATGAGCCAGTTGAGGTTGCCGATCGCGCCGGCGTAGTCGGTGGCGTCGATCTTGCCGCCGTTGCTGCCGTCCGCGGTGATGGCGGCGGTGACCAGGGCGTTGGACCCGAACTTCGACCGCAGCGCGCCGATCACGTTCTTGAACGCGTTCGGACCGCTGGTGTCACAGCTCAGACCGCAGGCGTTGGGGTACTCCCAGTCGACGTCGATGCCGTCGAACACGTCCGCCCAGCGGGGGTCCTCGACGAGGTTGTAGCAGCTCTCGGCGAACGCGGCCGGGTTCTGCGCGGCCTGGGTGAAGCCGCCGGACCAGGTCCAGCCACCGAACGACCAGATCACCTTGAGGTGCGGGTTGAGCGCCTTGAGCTTGCGCAGCTGGTTGAAGCTGCCGCGCAGCGGCTGGTCCCAGGTGTCTGCGACGCCGTCCACGCTCTCCGCCGCCGTGTACGCCTTGTCGTAGTCGGCGTACGGGTCGCCGATGGTGCAGCGACCACCCGTGGTGTTGCCGAAGGCGTACAGGATGTGGGTCAGCTTGGCGGCCGAGCCGCTGGTCTGGATGTTCTTGACGTGGTAATTACGCCCGTAGACGCCCCACTCGGCGAAGTAGCCGACGACCTTCTTACCGCCCGTGTTCGGCGGCGGGGTGGTGGTCGGGGGCGCGGTGGTCGGCGGCGCCGTCGTGGGCGGCGCGGTGGTCGGGGGTGCCGTCGTCGGCGGCGCGGTCGTGGTCGGCGGGCTCGTCGGGGTGCCGCCGCCGCAGGGAGCGCCGTTGACGGTGCAGTTCAGCGGCGCCTTGTACGCGCCGGTGCCGTTGTAGCCCCAGCTGAACGAGGCGCCGGGCGCGAGCCCGCCGGCCCAGCTCTTCTTGACCGCGACGTAGTGGTTGCCGCTGCTGGTGACGTCGGCGTCCCACGCGCTGCTGATGGTGGTGCCCGACGGCAGGTCGAACTCGATGCGCCAGGTGGCGACCGTGGCGCTGGTGCCGTTGGTCACGGTCACCTTCGTCTCGTGACCGGTCCCCCAGTCCTGCGCCTTGGCGAACGTGGTGGTGACCGTGCCGGCGCCGAACGCGGTCGTCATCGGCACCGCCGCGACGGTCACGGCGACCACGGCGCCGGCCCAGAGGGCCCGGCGGAGCGATCTTTTCATGAGGCGTCTCCCGTACTGTTAGGAAACTTTCCAAAAGAGATGGTGAGACCGTACTCACACCGTCATCACTCCGTCAAGATGTCCATGTTTCGATTTCCCCTGGTGTGCGGAACGTGCCCGCCACGCCCTGCCCGGGCGACCCCATACCTGGCGCGTAGCCTCGGGCCATGACCGTCTTCGACATCCCGATCGGCGCCCTCAACGGCGGCCCCGCGGACCTCGCCCGCTACCGCGGAAAGGCGCTGCTGGTCGTCAACGTCGCCTCCCGCTGCGGCCTCACCCCGCAGTACGCCGGCCTCCAGCGCCTCGCCGACACGTACGCCGAGCGCGGCCTCGTCGTGCTCGGCGTGCCGTGCAACCAGTTCGCCGGCCAGGAGCCGGGCAGCGCCGCCGAGATCAGCGACTTCTGCCAGGTCAACTACGGCGTGACGTTTCCGCTGACCGAGAAGGTCGACGTCAACGGGCCCGACCGGCACCCGCTCTACGCGGCGCTGGTGGACACCCCGGACGCCGACGGGCACACCGGGGACGTCCGCTGGAACTTCGAGAAGTTCCTGGTGGCGCCGGACGGCACGGTCGCCGGCCGCTTCGCCCCGACGGTCGAGCCCGACGACCTCCGCACCCCCATCGAAAAGATCCTCCCCGCCTGACAACCCCACCCCACCCGGCCGCGGCCACCCCGCCCTCGGTCCGGTGATCAAGAGGTTCGCGTCAGAAATCGGCCGATCGGTGACGCGAACCTCTTGATCACCGGGGCAGGGTGGCCACCGGGGCAGGGTGGTCACCGGGGCAGGGTGGTCACCGGAGGGTGGTACGTGGGTGGTGGCCGGTCGGGCGACGGCCGTCCGCAGTACGTTGTGCGGTAACCGGGACAACTTCGCGCATCGGCCGGAATGCGTCGTGGGTGGACGGAGTTGGGAAGAAACATGACAACTGTGGGACTGATCGGCAGTGGCAACATCGGCGGCACCGTGGCCCGGCTGGCCGTGGCCGCCGGCTACGACGTGGTGCTGAGCAACTCGCGCGGGCCGGAGACGCTCACCGACCTGGTCGACGAGCTGGGCGAGCGGGCCAGCGCCGGCACGTCGCAGGAGGCGGCGCAGGTCGGCGACCTGGTGGTGGTCACGGTGCCGCTCAAGGCGTACCGGGCGGTGCCCGTCCAGCCACTGGCCGGCAAGGTCGTCATCGACACCAACAACTACTACCCGCAGCGGGACGGCAACTTCCCCGAGCTGGACTCGGGCGAGACCACCAGCAGTGAACTCCTCCAGCGGCACCTGCCGCAGTCGCGGGTGGTCAAGGTCTTCAACAACATCTACTTCACGGGCCTGGCCGCGCTCGCCCGGCCGTCCGGCGCCGCCGACCGCAGCGCTCTCGCGATCGCCGGCGACGACGCTGCCGCGAAGGCCGAGGTCACGGCCTTCCTCGACCGGATCGGGTACGACGCGGTCGACGTCGGCCCGCTCGCGGAGGGCTGGCGCTACCAGCCGGACACCCCGGCGTACGGCACGCTCTACTCCGCCACCCCGACCGACTGGGAGCACCCGGCGCCGGGCGACGCCGAGAAGCTGCGCGCGGCCCTGGCCGCCGCCACCCGCTGAGCACCCGCCGCCCTCCGGTGACCGCCTACCGGGTGGCCCTCCGGAGGGCGGCCGCCAGTTCGTCGTCGTAGCTGGCGATCGGCTGACCGTCGACGTCGTACGCCACCAGCCGACCCTGCGCCATGCTGGCCGACCGGAACGAGAACGTCCGCGTGCCGGGATAGGCCGCCAGCAGGGGGATGCTGCGGGGTGCGCCGCCCGGGGCGGAGTAGTACTCCAGTCGGGCCACCCGGTCGGAGACCACACCGTTGACCCGCACCTTGGTCTTCTCCGCCCGGGTGCCGAACGTGACCGGCGCGTCGGTGGCGTAGGCCGCGCACTCGGCCGGACCCCGGCAGACGAAGAAGTATCGCGGGTTGGCCACGTCGTCGAGGGCGTACGCCTTGAACGTCGGGTCCGCCCCGGCGGGCAGCGGTTGTACGGCGAAGAAGGCGAGAGCCACGGCGGACGTGACGCCCACCCGCAGCCAGGCCCGCCGAGCGGCGGGGCGACGGCTGCCCCCGCGGCGGCGACCGCGACGCCACCGAAGCCGGCCAGGCACAGCAGGCACGTGCCGACGGTACGGGCGTTCTCGAACAGGAACTGCACGCCCGGACGCGCCGACACCGGCCCGAGGACCGCCCCCAGTGAGACGACCATGGCGGCGAGCAGCGCCGCGCCGGCCACCCGCTGGGTGATGCCGGACGCGCCGACCAGCAACATCGCGGCGAGCACCGGCCACACCTGGTGGTGGGTCCAGGACACCGGTGACGCGGCCACCGTGGCGCAGCCCACGAGCACGGCGGCGTGGCCGGGACGGGCCCGCGCGGCCAACTGGCGGGCGCGAAGGAGCGCCACCCCGCAGATCACCGCGACCAGCGCGGCCCAGAGCAGGGGCAGGGTCGCCTCGTCGACCCCGACGCGCAACAGCATCCCGTGCACCGACTGGTTGCCCAGCGAGGCCAGGTTGCCGATCCGTGAGGTCTGCCGGACGGCCTCGGTCCAGTAGATCCAGCTCTCGCCGGGCAGCACGAGCGCCGCCAGCCCGGCGCAGGCCACGAAGGTCGCCGCGGCACGCCCGGCGTCGCGGTAGCGCCCGGTGGCGAGGAAGTAGACGACGAACAGCAGCGGGGTCAGCTTGATCGCCGCCGCCACCCCGACGAGCACTCCCCGCAGCCGTGGCGGGACGACGCCCATGCCGTCCAGCAGTGCCAGCAGCACGACGAAGATGCTGACCTGCCCGAACCGCAGGTTGCTCTGCACCGGCGCCGAGAGCATCAGGACCGTGGCGGCCACCGCGACGACCAACGGGCGGCGGGACCGATCGTCGCTCAGCGCGACACCGACCATCCCGGCGACGGCGACGACCGCCGCGCACGTCGCGACCAGCCAGATCCCCTGGAGTACGCCCTCACCCACGAGAGTGATCGGCCCCAGCACGAGAGCGGCGAACGGCGGGTAGGTGAACGGCCCGCCGTTCGCGGCGCGGTACTCGTACAGGGGCCGGCCGGCGTGCAGATCGGACAGTGCGCCGTAGTAGATGTGCAGGTCGGAGAGCCGATCGTCGCGAGTCGACACGAGCACACAGGACACCGCCGCGACGACGACGAAGACCGCCCAGACCAGCGCCACCCGTCGATCCCGCATCGCCCGAGAATAGGCGAACGCGAGACGAGCGACGGCCACGCCGACCTCTGGCCGTCGCGCTCCCAGATTCACGACCATCCCTCGCCGAGCGGCAAGATCGCGCTCGATCATGGATCCAGTGGCATCCTCCCGACGCCGAGGCCACTACATCCTGCATCGAGCACGATCTTGCGGCCCGCAGCACGGCCCGCAGCACGGCCCGCAGCCGGCACGGGCAGCATCCGGGACAGGCCGCACCCGGCACAGGCCGCTTCCGACGGCGCGGCGGGGAGAAACATCGCGTGTACAACTTGCGCGAGAGTCTCACGCACGGGACTCTGTCGGTGGGTTGCCGCCCGCTCACCGAACGTGCCTCGGAGGCGACATGCACACGCTCCGTACCGCGTCCCGCCGGCTGCTCGCCGGTGCCGGCGCGCTCCTGCTCGGCACCTCCCTCGCTGCCGCGATCCCGGCGTCGGCCGGCGCGGCCAGCGTCGGGTACGTCCGACTGGCCCACCTCTCCCCCGACACACCGGCGGTGGACGTCTACCTCGCCGCCCCCGACGCCGCGAAGCCGAGGGTCTTTCCCGGAGTCGGCTACGGCGTGGTCTCCGACTATCTCCAGTTGCCTCCGGGCCGGTACGCGGTGGCGATGCGCGAGGCCGGCACGCCCGCCAGCGATCCACCGGTGCTCACCACCGAGGTCGCGGTGCGAAGTGGCGGCGCGTACACGGTGGCCGGTGTCGGACGACACGCCGACCTGGGACTGCGGGTGCTCACGGACGACCTGAGCGCTCCCACGCAGGGCCGGGCCAAGGTGCGCGTCGTGCAGGCGTCGGTGCGTACGCCCGTTCTCGACGTGGCCGCCCCCGACGGCCCGAGGATCGCCGACGGCGTGCAGTTCGCCACCACCACCGAGTACCAACAGGTCGAGCCGGGCACCTGGAAGCTGCGGCTGACCGGCGCGGGCGGTCCGAGCACCGACGCCGAGGTACGGCTCACCAGCGGCGCCGTCTACTCGCTGCTGGTCCTCGACGACAAGCAGGGTGGGCTCAGCGCCGAGCTGCGTCAGGACGCCGACGGCGGCACCGTCGTACCGGCGGGTGGGGTGGAGACCGGCGCGGGTGGCACGGCCGGGCGCGGGCTCGGGGCGTACCCCTGGTGGCCGGCGCGGTTGCCGCGGCGGCCGTGGCGGCGAGTCTTCTGCTCTGGCGTCGGCGGCGGCGCACCACCTGGTGAGCATCGGGCCCGCCATCCGGCGGCACCGCGACCGTCGGGCGCCGCTGGCCGCGCTGGTCGCGGCCGGCGCGGCGGTCTGCCTGGCCGCCGGCAGCGGCGTCGGGCTCGCGACGACCGGCCCGCCCCCGGTCGCGAGCTGGCACCCCGGCTGCGCCGACGGCTGCTCGTCGGTGGCCGCGTCGCCGCGACCACAGGGTCCACCCACCCGGGTACGGGTGCCGCGCATCGGCGTCGACTCGGCGCTCACGGTGCTGGGCCTGGACCGCGTCGGAGCGCTCGTTCCGCCGGCCGACTTCGACACGGCCGGTTGGTACGGGGCGGCCCCGCCCCCGGCGACACCGGTCCGGCCGTGCTCGCCGGGCACCTGGACTCGCGGCGCGGCCCGGCGGTCTTCGCCCGGCTCGACGAGCTGCGCTCCGGCGACCGCGTCCAGGTGTGGCGCGACGGGCGGTGGCTGTCGTTCCGGGTGACCGGGTCGCTGCGCACCCGCAAGGACGAGTTCCCGACGGCCACGGTCTACGGCCCGACACCCGGGCCGGAGCTACGCCTCGTCACCTGCGGGGGCGACTTCGACCGGCGGCGCGGGCACTACCGGGACAACGTGGTGGTGTTCGCGGTCCTCGACGGGTGACCGGCCCGGTCCTGCCGACGTTTGCGGCGGGCTGAGGGTTTGATCGGGACGGTCAGAGCGGGCGACGGCCGGCGAAGCCGCACTCGGCGCGGTGGTACCACCGCACGTCGGAGTCGCCCTCCAGCCAGCACCAGAGAACGGCGCGGCCCTCGCGCTCGCCCGGGAAGTCGAGCAGCACCGGCGCGATGCCCTTGACCTGGATCTCGTGCTGGTGCAGCTCGTCGACGACGGCGTGCAGCCGGGCCTCCAGCCCCTTGACCTCGGCCAGCCCGCCGAGCGCGCTGACGCCGTGGTCGGCCAGGTCGACGCGCAGCTCGGCCAGGTCGGCGCGGACACGGATCAGCTCGTCGACACGCGGCTGCAGGGTGGCCACCAGGTGCCGGGCCTGGGCGAGAGTGAACACGCCGCCAGTATGCGCCACCTACCGCGCCGCAGTGACCCCGCTCGGCGTGGTCACTCGGCCTGGGCGGCCAGCTCGCGGGCGCGGTCCCGGGCCGCCTCCAGCGCGGCGAGCAGCGCCGCGCGGACGCCGTGCTTCTCCAGCTCACGGATCGCCGAGATGGTCGTGCCCGCGGGCGAGGTGACCGCCTCACGCAGCTTGACCGGGTGCTCGCCGGAGTCGCGCAGCATCACGGCGGACCCGATGGCGGTCTGCACGATCAGCTCGTGCGCCACCTGGCGCGGCAGACCGAGCAGGATCCCGGCGTCGATCATGGCTTCCACCAGCAGGTAGAAGTAGGCCGGGCCGGAGCCGGAGAGCGCGGTGACCGCGTCCTGCTGCGACTCGGGCACCCGGATGGTCTGACCGAGGGGCTTGAACATCTCCTCGGCCAGGCTCAGATGCGCACCGGTGGCGTGTTCGCCGGCGGAGATGGCCGTCATCGCCTCGTCGACCAGCGCCGGGGTGTTGGTCATGACCCGGACCACGGGGGTGCCGTCGGGCAGCCGACGGTTGAAGAAGCTGGTGGGCAGCCCGGCGCAGAGCGAGATGACCAGCTTGTCGGCGGGCACCTTCGGGCCGATCTCGTCCAGCAGCGCGGCGGCGTCCTGGGGCTTGACCGAGACGGCGAGCACGTCGGCCTCTTCCACCGCGCTGAGGTTGTCCACCACCCGGACGCCGTAGCGGTCGGACAGCTCCTGCGCGCGGTCCGGTCGGCGCGCCGTGGCGAACAGCCTCTCCACCGGCCATCCCGAGCGCAGCAGGCCGGAGAGCATCAACTCGCCGATCTTGCCCGCGCCGATCACCGCAACCGTGTGCCCGCCCACCACGCCTCCTCGTCGGTCGGTCGACTGTTAGCAAGGGCCCCCTGCCCTACGCCAGGCGTTGAGAGGGGGCCCTTCCTTACACCTCAGCTGCCGAAGAAGACCTCGGCCTCCTGGTACCGCTCCAGCGGCACGGTCTTCAGCTCGCGGGTGGCCTCGGCGAGGGGCACCCGGACGATGTCGGTGCTCTGCATCGCGACCATCTTGCCCCAGTCGCCGTCGTTGGCGGCGTCGATGGCCTGCAGGCCGAGGCGGGTGGCGAGGACCCGGTCGAAGGCGGTCGGGGTGCCACCGCGCTGGATGTGACCCAGCACCACGGTGCGGGCCTCCTTGCCGGTCTTGGCCTCCAGCTGCTCGGCGAGCCACTGGCCGATGCCGCCGAGGCGGACGTGGCCGAACGAGTCGAGCTCCTGGTTGGCGAGCACCATCTGGCCGTCGAGCGGCTGGGCGCCCTCGGCGACCACGACGATCGGGGCGTACTGGTGCTGGAAGCGCTTCTCGACGTAGCCGGCCACCTGGTCGACGTCGAACTGCCGCTCGGGCAGCAGGATCACGTTGGCGCCACCGGCCAGGCCGGCGTGCAGGGCGATCCAGCCGGCGTGCCGGCCCATGACCTCGACGACCAGGGTGCGGTGGTGGCTCTCCGCGGTGGTGTGCAGGCGGTCGATGGCCTCCATCGCGATGTTGACCGCGGTGTCGAAGCCGAAGGTGTAGTCGGTGGCGCCGAGGTCGTTGTCGATCGTCTTCGGCACGCCGATGACGTTCACGCCCAGCTCGTGCAGCTTGGTGGCCACGCCGAGGGTGTCCTCGCCGCCGATCGCGATCAGCGCGTCCACGCCCTGCTCGGCGAGGTTGTCCTTGATCCGCTCGACGCCGTTCTCGATCTTGAACGGGTTGGTCCGGGACGAGCCGAGGATGGTGCCGCCCCGGGGCAGGATGCCGCGCACGTCGGCGATGCCCAGCGGGCGGGACAGACCCTCCAGCGGGCCCTTCCAGCCGTCCCGGAAGCCCACGAACTCGTGACTGTAAGTGGCGACGCCCTTGCGGACCACCGCCCGGATGACCGCGTTGAGACCCGGGCAGTCGCCGCCGCCGGTGAGCACGCCGATACGCATGATCCGCTCATCCTCCTGGAGCATCAGGTAAAGCCCGATATGCCCCAGGGTATGTGTCAGGTCAGACCATCGGCGCCGTTGCCGGCCCGGGGCGGGCCGTCACTGCGCACTGTAGTCGGCCTGCGCGCGCGACGACAGCGCGCCCCGGGGGCGGCGGCTCAGTAGGTCACCTCACGGTTCTCGCCGGGTGACGGCGGACGGCCGGTGACGGCGGCCTTGGCGAAGCCGAGAAGGTTGACCACGGTGCTGCTCGGCGAGTCCCAGTACTCGGCGGAGCTGGCGTGCACCTTGATCAGGGTCAGGCCGGGAGTGTCCAGCCCGTCCGGGAACCAGGTCTTGAGCAGCGGGTTCCAGAGCCGCTTCGCGCGCTCGGTGTCGGAACTCTCACTGGCCGTCCCCGAGACCGAGACCCAGGAGTTGTGCCTCTGGTCGGAGAAGGCGACGTTGACCTCCGGATTTACCCGGATCTGGCGCAGTTTGGCCGAGTCGGCGTAGGCGAAGAACCAGAGGTCCCCGTCGAACTCGGCCTCCTGCAACCCCATCGGCCGGCTCACCTGCCGCCCGTCCAGCGCGATGGTGGTGAGCATGCAGATCCGTGCGGCGCGGATCAGTTCGGTGACCCGCGCCCGGGCGTCGGCGACGCTGGTCGGATCGTTGCTCATGGCAATCTCCCTCGGCTCGACTGACGAACCGTTGCCCGGGACAGAACCGGTCAAACCTACAGACGTATGACCATCGCTCAGCGCGCCGTCATCGCCCGCCACCGGGCCAGGTTGTGCCGGGCGTCGACCAGGGCGTCGTGCCGGGCCGCGTCCGCGTCCGGCAGGGCCGGCCGGCCCCGGTCGTCCCAGAGCTGCCGCAGATCCTTCGTGAACCGGGGAATCTCCCGGGGCAGCGCCGGCATCGCCCCCCAGAGCTGGGCGAGAACCACATGGTCGTACGCCGCGTACCAGGCCCACAGCTCCAACTGCTCGGACGGCCGGTCCCGGACGGGCTCCAGGAGGAAGTCGTACAGGTCGTCGCGGATGCGCTCCCGCGAGCGCCAGGCCCGGTCGGCCGGCGACGGCAGCCGGTCCAGCACGTTCCGTCGGACCCAGGGCACGGCTCGGGAGTCGTCGAACTCGGTGGAGACCGCGTAGAACTCGCGGCCGTACTCGTCGACGACACCGATCGAGACGAGGTCGACGATCCGGCCGTCCTCGATGAACTCGCAGTCGTAGAAGTAGCGGTAGACCATTCCGGACATCCTCACCCACCGCCGTCCGCCGGCGCGCGGCGGGGCCGGGTGCGAGCCCGGCCGGTCCGCCGTGCGCCGTCGGCGACCCGGGCCGCCGACGCCGCTTCGGCGACGCCCCAGGGGGTACGCCGCAGCTCGCGACGGTCACGGAAGTGCTTCGAGGGGTGTACAGCAAGCGACCGGACCGTCATGATCTGATGTGTACCGCTACCGGATGCCGAACCGGTGTCAGTTCACCTCGTCAGGGCCATCAGGTTCACCCGGTGAGCGATTGTGTGGTCCATGACCGGGGAGGGGTTGGGCCGTGGAGATGCGCCTGCCGGAGCCGGGTGACGCGCTCACGGGTGTCGAGATGTTCGCTGGCCTGGAGCCCGAGGTGCGGCAGCGGGTCATCGCGGCCGCCGTTCCGCGCACCTACCGCAAGGGTCAGCTGCTGTTCGTCGAGAACGACCCGGGCGAGTCGCTCATCGTGCTGCGCCGGGGCGCGGTCGCCGTGTTCCGCACCGCGCCGACCGGCGAGCGGGCGGTTCTGTCGGTGATCCGTCCGCCGGACGTGCTGGGCGAGGTCTCCCTGCTGGACGCCTCCACGCGCTCCGCGTCGGCCGAGGCCATCGAGGACTGCGCGGCGCTCGCGCTCTCCCGGGGCGCGTTCATGGAGCTGGTGCACTCCAACCCACGCATCCTGGACGCGGTGATGCGGTCGCTGGGCGGGCTGATCCGCCGGCTCACCGAGCAGAACGCCGACCACGTCTTCCTCGACCTGCCGGGTCGGGTCGCCAAGACGCTGGTCCGGCTGGCCGGCGAGAGCCAGGCGCCGATGATCACGATCGAGTTGAACCAGAGCCAGTTGGCCGAGATGGCCGGCGGTTCCCGGCAGAGCGTCAACCAGGCCATCGGTTCCTTCGCCAGCCGCGGCTGGCTGCGGACCGAGGGGCGCCGGATCGTCGTCACCGACGTCGCCGCGCTGCGCCGCCGGGCGGGCATGAACGACCGCTGAGCTGCCCCACCGCCCCCGAACGCGGGGGTCGTACATCGGCAACGGCCGGGCCGCCCACGGGCGGCCCGGCCGTTGCGCTGTGTCACCGAAGTGCGGTTCAGACTCCGGGGCTGCCCGGGCCGGCCCACTTGTTCGGGCCCTTGCTGTCGCCGCCCGAGCCGGTGGACTGCTCGCTGACGATCCCCTCGGCCTGCAGCGTGGCGAGCGTTGCGGCGTCGACGTCCACGGACTCGCCCGCCGAGTGACTGACGCCCTTGCCGTCGGTCCAGTCACTCTCCAGCTTGACGTACACCATTGACCTGTCCCCCTCTGGTCGCTGATCGAAGATGTGGCGGACTGAATGTAGTCGCTCAAGCCGTTGGTGGACTGTCCACAAACCAACAGGCCGGTACCCGACAGCCCTTCCGGCGGCGATACTCCTTGCGGGCGGCGGCGCTGGGGGCGTGGCCGGTATCGCCAGTGGAGGGTGTGTCATCGCCGCGCAGTGTGGGCGCTGTGGACGCACGGCCGCCGACGGTGACCGCTTCTGCGGTGGCTGCGGCGCCGAGCTGGGTGCTGTCTGCCCGCACTGCCTTCGTCCGCTCGCCTCGGACGTCGCGTTCTGCACCTCGTGCGGGTCGCCCCGGCCGGGCACGGACCGGACCGCCACGGTCACCCCGCAGGAGGACCGCCGGCGGGTGAGCGTGCTCTTCGTCGACCTCATCGACTTCACCCCGTACGTCGAGCGCGCCGATCCGGAGCAGGTCCGCGGCATGCAGACGGGCTTCTTCTCGGCAGCCCGCCGGGTGGTCGGCCAGTACGGCGGGGTGGTGGAGAAGTACATCGGTGACGCCGTGATGGCGCTCTTCGGCGCGCCGATCGCCACCGAGACCGACGCGCTGCGCTGCGTACGGGCGGGGCTGGAGCTGCAACGGGTGCTCACCCGGTTCGCGCCGACGGGCAGCACCGAGATGCGTTTCCGGGTGGGGGTGGCCACCGGTGAGGCCCTCGTCGACGTGGCCGCCGCCCGCGACGGCGGGCAGGCCATCGTGGCCGGTGATGTGGTGAACACGGCCTCGCGGATGCAGTCGGTCGCGCCGCCCGGTGGGGTGCTGGTCTGTGGCACCACGCACGCCCTGACCAAGGACGCGATCCGCTACGAGGAGCAGCCCCCGGTCACCCTGCGCGGGCGCTCCTCACCCACCGAGGTGTGGCTCGCCCTGTCCCCGCTGCGCCGTCAGCCCACCGATCGGGAGCCGGACACCACGCCCCTGGTGGACCGCGAGCACGAGCTGGGGATGCTGGTCAACGCCCTGCACCGGTCGCTGCGCGACCGGCTGCCCCAGGTGGTGACGATCTTCGGCCGGGCCGGCATCGGCAAGAGCCGGCTGCTGCGCGAGCTGTACCGGCACACCGGCCGGCTGGTGGACGAGCCGCTCACGTGGCGGACGGGGCGCTGCCCGCCGTTCGGCGAGAACGTCACGTTCGCGGCGCTCGCCGACATCGTCAAGTCCGAGGCCGGCATCCTGGACACCGACCCGGCCGCCAGCGCGGCCCAGCGGCTGGGCACCGCCGTCGGGGAGCTGATCGGGCCGGGTGAGCGCGACCGGGTGGTTGACGCGCTGCGTCCGCTGGTCGGACTGCCCGGCACGCCGCTGCCGGCGGAGGAGGCGGAGTCGGCGTGGCGGCGGTTCCTGCTGGCGTTGGCGGCCCGGCGCCCCACCGTGCTGGTCTTCGAGGACCTGCACTGGGCCGACGACGCGATGCTGCGCTTCGTGGAACTGCTCGGGGCGGCGGCCCGTGAGGTGCCCCTCCTGCTGCTGTGCACCGCCCGTCCGGAGCTGGTCGACCGGGACCCGAGCTGGGCCGGGACCATCACGGGTTCGGTGACCATCACCCTGCCGCCGCTGCGTGACACCGGCATCGCCGCCCTGTACGCGCACCTGTTCGGCCAGGCGGCGTTCTCCGCCGAGATGCTGACGCCGCTCATCGAGGTGGCCGGCGGCAACCCCCTCTACGCGCACGAGTACGTCCGGATGCTGATCGAGCAGGGCGCGCTGCGCCAGTCCGGGCGGGGCTGGTCGCTGGACAAGCAGCTCGAACTGACCATGCCGGAGAGCGTGCACTCGGTCATCGCCAACCGGGTGGACCTGTTGGACGCCAAGGACCGGGCGGTGCTGCTCGCCGCCTCGGTGGTCGGGGTGCAGTTCTGGCCGGGCGCGGTGGCCGCCGCGCTGGGGCAGCCGGTCGAGTCGGTCGAGCGCGCGTTGCGCCGCCTCGAGCAGCGTGACTTCGTGCACGAGCAGGCCGCGTCGACGATGGCCGGGCAGGCCGAGTTCCGGTTCCGGCACGTGCTGGTACGCGACGTCTGCTACCAGCGGCTGCCCCGCACCGAGCGGGTGGCACGGCACGAGCGGGCCGCGGACTGGCTCGACGCGTTGTCGCAGAGCCGCGACACCGACCTGGCCGAGGTCCTCGCCCACCACCGCTGGGCCGCCCATGAGATCGCGCGGTCCCTCGGCATGCAGATGCAGCGGTACGCGGGTCCCGCGCGACAGGCGCTGCACCGGGCGGCCCGCCGGGCGTACGCCCTGCACGGGCTCGAGGCGGCGGCGAGCCACGCCGGCCGGGCGCTCGGCCTGGCCGACGACAGCGACCCGGTGGGCCGGCTGCAACTGGAGCTGCTGAGCACGGAGATCTCGTTCTACCGGGACGGCAACGCGTTCCTCTCCGGCGGCGGGCCGGAGCAGGTGCACGCGCTGGCCGACCGGCTGGCGGCGCACGGCGACGACGCGTGCGCCGCGCGGGCGTGGACGCTGCTCGGCCAGGCGGCGTGGCTACGCGCCGACCGGGGTGAGGCGTTGGCCTGCCTGGATCGCGCGGTCCAACTGTTCGACCAGCTATCGGACAGCCCGCAGAAGGCCGACGCGTACGCCGAGTTGGGCCGCCTGCACATGCTCAACTACGAGCGCGACTCGGCCGTGTCGGCGGCGGACACCGCGGCGGAGATCGCGGAGCGGCTGGGCCTGACCGAGACGCGGACCAACGCGCGGATCACCGCGGCCACCGCGCGCTACCAGGCCGGCGACCGGATCGGCCTGGACGAGTTGCACGCCATCGTCGAGTTCAGCCGGGCCGGTCAGCTGCTCGCGCTCCCCCGGGCCACGCAGAACCTGGCCTGGGCCATCCGCGAGGAGGGCGACTGGCTGCGCTCGAACGCCCTGCTCTCGGCTGCGCCGGCCCGGACGGCCAGCGGGCAGACGCTGACCACCAGCTATTCGGCCGAGGCGATGCGGGCCTGGTTCGAGGGTGACTTCGGTCGGCTGCTCGCCGCGGCGGAGGCGTTCGTGGACACACCGACCGGTAGCTGGGACATGCAGGTGCGGGGGCTGCGGTGCTGCCTGCTCGTGCTGCGCGACGACGAGGACCCGGCCGACCTGGCGCACGCGCTGGCCACCGCCCGGCGCAGCGGCTTCCACCGGCTGCGCTGGACGATGCTGGGGATGGCCGCGCTGTGTCGGGCGTTGCAGGAGCGCCACGCCGAGGCGGCGGAGCTGATCGACGAGCTGGAGCGGTCCTGGTCGGCGGTGCCGGCGCTGGCCAGCGGGGAGTGGATCGCCGCGGCCGCGTACGCCGGCGCCCTGGCCGGCCGGGACGCCGCGGTGCGGGTCCGGGCGATGCTGGACCGGGTCGGACATCGGACTCCGTGGTCGGAGGCGGCGTTGCGGACGGTGACGGCGGCGGTGGCGGCGGCCGACGGCGACCACCGGCGCGCGGCCGAGCTGCACCTGGCCGCCGCCGAGACGTACGGGCGGATTCCGGACGCGAGCGACCGGGTGCTGGCGCTGGCGCTGGCGGCCGCGGAACTGACCCGGGCGGGTGACCCGGCGGGTGCCCGGGTGCCCCGCGCCGAGGTGCGCACGTTCGCGCTGCGCAACGACGCGCCGGGTCTGCTGGCGCTGACCGGGCGGCCGATCAGCCCGACCGGACCGGCCGTGGCCTGTTGAGACTCAGGCGGCCACCGGCGTCTTGAGCTTCTGCGCGTAGATGTCGACGTACTCGCGGCCGGAGAGCTCCATCACCTCGTACATGATCTCGTCGGTGACCGCGCGCTCGACGAACCGGTCGCCGGCCATCCCGGCGTAGCGGGAGAAGTCCAGCGGGGCGCCGAAGCGGACGCGCACCTGGCCGATGCGGGGCAGCAACCGGCCGGGCGGCTGAAGCTCGTCGGCGTTGAGCATCGCCACCGGGACCACCACCGCGCCGCTCTCCAGGGCCAGCCGGGCCACCCCGGTCTTGCCCCGGTAGAGCCGCCCGTCCGGGGAGCGGGTGCCCTCGGGGTAGATGCCGGCCACCCCCTGGGCGCGCAGCACCCGCAACTGGGTGTCCAGCGCGGCGCGGGCGGCCTGGCCGCCGGAGCGGTCCACCGGGATGGTGCCGGTGCCGACGAAGAACATCTTCGTCAGCCAGCCCTTGATCCCCTTGCCGGTGAAGTACTCGGCCTTGGCCACGAAGGTGACCCTTCGCGAGACGATCAACGGGATGAAGATCGAGTCGAAGAAGGAGAGGTGATTGCTGGCCAGGATCACCGGACCGGTCGCCGGCACGTGGCGCAGCCCCTCCACCCGCGGGCGGAAGATCAGCTTGAGCAGCGGACCGAGGATCACGTGCTTCAACAGCCAGTAGAGCACCGGCGTCCTTTCCCGTGGTGTGCCCGCTCCCGTGGGGTGCCGCGACAGCATCGTGCCGAACGCGTCGCCGACGAGCCTACGAATCGTCAGCTCCACCCACAACGGACGAACGAGCGTCGTCCTGCAACATGACCGGTGACGCTGCGCCCCGCTGCTCGATCCCGCCGCACGCCGCCCCGCGGGCGTCTGAATGGAAAAACCTGGCGCTGGGCCCGCGAGCCACGTCGCGGGTCCCAGCGCCAGGTTCACGTCACCGCCTCCGTCACGCGACGGTGGAGCACCGCGGTCCGCTACTCGTGCGCCTCCGGACGTTCGTGCTGCTCTGCCTTCCACTGGAGGTACCGCTGGTACAACTCTTCCTCGTTGCGCCGCTTGCGGACATGCAGCACGCGGGAGGCGACGAGGAGCACGACGCCGACCCCGAGCATCAGGTAACCGATGGTCCGGTCCGAGGAGATCTTCGGCGCGGTGGCGAACAACAGTCCGAGGAACACTGCCCCCACGCCGAGGTAGAGCGCGATTCCGGGTGGCGTCTGCCGGTACTCCAGATGGTGACGGTCCGCATAGGTCTGGAACTCCGGCGGGATGTCCAATTCCTCGTACTTGTCAGTAGCCACGGGTGCCTCTCCAGTTACTGAACTGGGCGCTGCCGAACTGGATCCAGGTGTTTCGGATGGTACGCCGTGGATTGCGGTAGTACGACTCTCGCCAGGAGTAGCTCCGGTTCTTGATCTTGCTTCCCCGCCACCTGATCCGGGTCACTCCCCAACTCCGGATGTACCGGGTCTTGCGGAACGTCTTCGGAATCTTCACCCTCCGGGTGAGGCGGGCACCCGGCAGGAAAGCCTGCCCGATGTCCAGCGCGGACCCGACGATCGCCTGCCTCCTGGTCGAGCGTCCGGCCTGGTACATCCCGTACCGTCCGGCAACCGAGATGCCCGCAGCCACCGCGCCCACCGCGACGCAGGCGCCAGCGGTGGCCACCGCGCACGCCGCGAAACCGGCGATCGCCAATCCGGCCGAAACCTTGCCGCCGTGCTTGTTCCACCAGTTCCCGACACGCTTCCAACTGCGCTTCCAACCCCACCGGCCGTCGAGGTCGAAGCAGTTGACCGGATCACCGGAGCAGTAGTCGTAGTCGTTGGCGTTGCCGCCGGCGACAGGATCGACCTGCAGGAAGCGACCGAGACCGGGGCTGTAGAGCCGGACTCCCATCAGGATGATCCCGCCCAGAGCGTCGCTGGACCGCTGCTTACCGCCCAGCCACCCGTACCGCTGGTCAGCCTGCCCCGATGCGGCCACGCCGAACTCGTCGAAGTCGAAGAACTCCGGTTCGACCAGCGCGGTGTCGACGGTGGCGGCCACGTCGCCGTGCAAATTGATCAACTGAAGCCGGACGTCACCCGTGGCCGACGTCGTGGCGACAAGATCACCCTCGGGTCCGGACACGTTGCGAGTGATGTCACCCGTGACGGTGTCCTCGGTGATCCAGCGGGGCTCGTCGGAATCGTCGCCGTAATGGTTCACCTTCGACGCCGTGGTCACCCAATCCCCGTCGACCAGCGTCTCCGTGCTGAACGTCCGGAACCGGTGCGCCGGATCCAGGCTCCAGGTCCGCCGCGCGTCCGCCACCTGTTGGCGCTGCACCAGATCATTGACGAAATAGCTGTTGACCAAGCCGCCCGGCATTGCCGTGGTGCGGCCGAACGCGTCATAGCCGTACCCGTCGTCGGTCAGCCGATCCGCGCTGTCGTAGCTGTGCGACTGGCTGGAGGCGATGGTGCCCTCTTCGCAGCCACCGTCGACAGCCGGAGCGAAGCGGGTGCTTCCCGTCCGGTTCGTCCGGCTGTCGTAGCCGTAGGTCCGCGTGACGCACCCGTCGTCGACCGCACTGTCGTGCTCCGCACGGACCAGCCGCCCAGTCCGGTCGTACCCGTACGTCTTACTTCCGCCCGTGTAGGAATGGTTCACCCACTGGCCGGCGGCGTTCTCGACGACCGACTCCGAGTAGACCACCTCGTTGTCCGAGTCCCGGGTGTAGGTGCGCTCCACGGGCTGGTGGTTGGCGTCCAGGCGGTCCTCGCGGGTGAGTCCGCCGGGATACGTCATGCGGACCAGCTCCCCGTCCGGGGAGTATCGGGCGGTGAACTCGCCCGCCACGCTGTCCACGACGCTGGTGACCAGCCCGCGCGGCTCCACGTTGCGGTCATAACCATAGGTCGAGTGACCGGTCGGATCGACAACCTTCACCGACTTGCCGAACCGGTCGTACTCGGTACGCGTCGTCGCGCCGTCGGCGTCGGTGTAGGACACCAGCCGGCCGAGCAGGTCATGCTCCTTGGTGATCTTCTCGGCACCCATCGTGGACTCGACGAGCATGCCGGTGGTGGGGCTGTAGGTGTTCGTCACGGACCCGACGGACGCGCCCTCGTCAGCGGTGATCGTCGTGCTCTCCACCCGGGTGGCCGGGTCGTACGTCGTCGTGGTGGTCCGGGTCTTCCCCGCTGCGGTTTCGCTGACGATCGCCTCGTCACCGAAGCGCGTGTAGGAGACGACCCGGCGGACCGGAAGCTCCCCCGCCATCCTCGCCGGATCGTGACCGGTGACCGGGCCGAGCGGACCGGTGACGCAGGCTTTGCCGGCCCATTCGGGGCGGTTGCCGCACGCCGTGTCCTCGGAGTTCACGCCTGCCGTGTAGTAGATGGTGCGGCGGGCGCGTGCGTCGGCGCCGTTCGAATCGACACCCCAGGACCTCAGCACCCGACCGGCCGAGTTGTGGACCACGTAGCCGGTCAGTTGCGCCCCGCCCGGCCCGGCGTCGGTCACCATCTTCGTCGGCGTCCTCAGCGTCCAGCCGGAAACCCCACCATGCTCCGGGTCGTACCCCTGGCGCGTCACCCGGACATCCCCGTCGGGGTATCCGACGATCTGTGCGCTCTGCCGCTTGGTGGTGAGCAGGTGGTACGCGGCACCGTCGGGCTTACCCTCGTCGTAGACGTTGACCACGTGGCGTCGCCCGATGACCGTCGCCCCGGCGTCGAGGGCGGGGAGCGGCCCACTTCCGTCCGGATCCGCCAGCGGGTTCTCCAGCACCAACGTCGAGGTGGGCCCCACCACGTCGACCAGATCCACCCCGTCGGAGCTGTACGTATTGACGGTGGACAGCGCGAGCGCGCGCGCCGCCGGGTCGGAGCCGGCCAGGCCCAGCTCGGCCAGGTTGGCGGCGGCGTTGGGCAGGGTACCCAGAGCCAGCGCCCGGTCGGTGGCCTCCAACTGCCGGATCACGTTTCCGAAGCGGTCGTACTCCTTGGTGTCGATGTAGCCGCCCGGGGTGGCGGTGTTGACCTCCTTACCCCCGGCGGAGAGGTAGTGGACGGTGGCGTACTGGTAGCCGTTGGTGCCCGGGGTGGCGGGGGTGGCGCTGTTTCGGCCGGGGTTGTCCTCGGGCCCGAACACGGCGGTCGCGTCGGTGGGCAGGTCGACCTGGCCCCAGGTGGAGATGGCGGCCGAGTCGAGGTTGTAGGGGCCACCGGCACCCTGGGTCAATGGGACGTTGTAGACGACGGTGGTGGCGACCTCCCCGTCGGTGGCCGTCTTCGAGCCCTGCGCAAGGGCGGCGCGACGTGCCTTGAGCAGCTTTCCGGCATTCTCGTCGCCGGCCAGGTCGGCGACCTGGGCGTCGGTGAGGGCCCTGCCGTAGACACGGACGTCGTCGATACCGCCGTGCCAGATGTTCGCGGCGGCGCCGGCCCACTTGGCCCGGCCGACCACGTATCCACCGGTGGCGTTCCAGCCACCGACCGCAGCGGTGGTGGTCTGCAGAACGCCGTCGACGTAGAGCTTCATCCGACCGCTGGCGGTGTCGTAGACGCCGGCCAGGTGGGTCCACCTGCCAAGCACGGGAGCGGTGTTGGAGGTGGCCCGGACCGGGGTGGCGCTGTCGCTGTCGGCGCTGACCCGGGAGAAGGCCCACCGGTCGTCGGCGGCGACGTAGTTGAGGAAGAAGCCGCTGGTCCGCGACCCGTCCTTGGACACCGCCGTGCGGTTGACGGACTTGTCGGTCAACCGCACCCAGGTCGAGACGGTGTAGGAGGCGGTGTTGGACAGGGCGGTTCCGGCGACGCTGATCTGCTGGCCGGTGCCGCCGGTCAACACGGCGGCCAGGTCGGCCGGGTTGTCCGGGTCGTTGCCCTGCGCCCAGGACACACCGGACGCCATGGTTCCGGTGCGACCGCCACCCGAGGAGTCGGCGACGCTGGTACCGGAGCCCGCGTCGAGGTCCCAGCGCAGCGCTGCGGAGTCGACGTCGGGGTTGCCGTAGTCGAAGTTCCACGGCAACTCCCCGGGCGAGGTGACCTTGGCGACCCGACCGCCCGCGTACTCGTAGGCAGTCTTCAGCGCCGGGCTGACCCGTGGGTCCCACACCTCCCTCAGCTGCCCCAGGTTGTCGTATGCGTACCGCGCGATGTAGGTGGCCGTCACGGCGGAGGTGCCCGCGTCCCAGGTCCACAACTTCACGCCGGAGACACGGTCGGTGTAGTCACCGAAGACGCTCTGGCTCAGCCCTGACGTGGTCGACGTCGCGTACTCGTACTCGAGCACCTCGCAACCGCGCGCCGGGGTGGCGGTGGCGCAGTCACCAACGCCCGGCTCGACCGGGTTGATGATCTTCTTCAGCAGCAGCCGGCTGCCGGCGGTGTCGTAGACGTACCGGGACGTGCTGTCCGAGTCCGCCGTCCAGGACGACGTGGCCGCCCAGGCGGCGCCCTGCTGGGTGAACTCGGTGATCGTGCCGTCCAGCTCGGTCAGCCGGTAGGCGGTGCTGCCGACCTTGCTCAGTACCAGGCCCTCGGAGCCGGGCTCCGGGGTGAAGGTCGTGCCGTCGGAGTTCCTGGCGAAGGTGATCCAGCCGCCGCCAATGGTGTTGACCTGGGCGAGGGAGGGCTCCGGCAGGGTGAGTGTGGTGTAGTCCACCTCGGCGCCGCCGGTGGTGCCACCGGTCCAGGACGGGCCGAACGGGGCGACGATCTCGGTGACGGAGAGGTTGTCCCAGTAGACCTTGCGGCCGGAGCCGCCCTGCATGCCGTTGTAGAGCCGGAAGAACGCCTCGGTCGCACCGGCCGGGACGGTCATGTCGACCGACAGTTCCTGCCAGCCGTCGGTGTAGCCGGCCATCGGGGAGGTGACTTCGGTGTAGGTGCTGCCGACCTTGTGGAAGCCGACGATCCGCAGACCCCGCGCACCGTACGCGGGCACCAGCCCGGTTGCGGCGGGCACGTAGATCCAGCCGGTCATCCGGTACGTCCGGCCAGGGCTCATGCTCAGTCGCATCCCGCCGCCGTCACCGCCGACCGCCACATAGGTGTCGTTGCTGGTCGTGGTGACCGGCGTGATCTCCAGTGAGTCGGCCGGGGTGGTCTCACCCTGGCCGCGGGCGGTGGAGCGCACCGCTGACGACGTGGAGGGGACGGTGAAGCCGGTCAGGTCGGTGGAGACCTGCTGCTGATTGGCGGTGAGGCGTTGCGCCATCTGCTGGTAACCGTCGGCGGGGTTGCGGGACGAGGCCGATCGGGTGACCGACAGGCCCAACTCGTCGGCGTCGGTGGCGGACAGCGCGTAGTCGCCGGTGAGCAGGTTGACCGAGCCGGGGCCGGCCTCATCGCCAGCGGCGCCGTCGCCGCTGGAGTCGACGCTGACCCGGACCCACGGAATGGTGTAGGCGGGCGTGGTGCCGGTGGCGGTGTAGAGGTGCGCCCGGACCTCGACGACACCGCCGATCAGGCCGAGGGTGTCGGTGGCGTTCCAGATCGCGTAACCGCCGAGCGTCGACAGAGCTACCGGACTGGTGGCGGTGGCGGTGATCGGTGCGCCGGTGGCGGAGGTGAGGTTCGCCGACGGAACCGTCAGGGTGGCCCCACCGGGTCCTCGTCGGTACTCGAAGTAGGTGCGGGTGTATCCGCTGACGGGGGTGGTGATGCGCAGCTTGGTCCGCTTGACGATCGTCGCGCCGGGCAGCGGCTCGGCGAGCGCGGCGTTACCGGCGTCGAAGACGTAGAGGTTGGGGTTGGACAGGTTGCCGGCGGAGTCCTTCGCCTGAACGGTCAGCGTACGGTGTCCGTCGCGCGGGGCGAGGGTCACCGACTTCGCGCCGGTCGCCGCGACGGTGGTCGCCGCGCTGTCGTAGTCGAACTTGTAGACGAACGCGGCGAGGTCGGTGCTGCCGCTGGCCGGGGTAAACGTGAACGTGTCGGACTGGCTGGCGCCGCCGTGCGGCTGCCCGTCGTTGACGTAGATCGACGCCGACACGAACGGCACACCGGGCTTGTCGGTGTCCACCGTCAACGGCGTCCACGCCGTCCATCCGCCGTAGTTCCACGGATCCTTACCGCGGACCTGCCACTCGTACTGGCTGCCGTTGACCAGGTCGACAGGCACCTGCCAGGACGCCGTGGAGCCGTTCGTCCAGGCTGGGCTGCCGGAGCGCAGACCGGATGAACTGACCACCGCCTGGGTGGCCTTGTTCCGCACCACGAACTCGGCCTGCAGGGTCTGGCCGGCGTTCGCGTCGGCGAGCTTCGCCGACAGCGTCGGACGCAACGACGAGGTTCGCGCGCCGGAGCCACACGTGGTGTAGCAGGGGGCGACCGCAAGGGCGGACGGCGCGGACGGCGCGCTGTTGTAGGTGATGGTCAGCAGCGGCGGATGACTGCCCTCGGCGGAATCGAACCGCTTCCAGCCCGCCGTCGAGCTCTCCGAAGTGGCCCGCAGCATCACGCTGGCGCTGCTCAGGTTGTTGTCCGCGCTGTGCTGCAACGCACCGCCGACCTCGACGTAGACGTACCCGTCACCACAGGACGAGTTGTAGCCCCGGGTTTCGGTCGAGGTACCGACCTTCGCCCGAGCGGTGGGCTGGTTGGTCCATCGCACCGACGAGTCGACCGTGTCCGTGCGCCAGGCCTCCCAGGACGCGGCCGTGCACGACCACGAATGGTAGTTCCACAACCGCAGCTTGGCGGTGATGATCCGGCTGCCGCCGAACCCGCTCGTGTTGAACCGCAGGTAGGAGCGGGCGTAGAAGGTGCCGCCGTCGTTGGAGTAGCCCAGTTTCAGGTCCGCCGAGCCCGATTGGTCGCTGGAGTAGGTGTTCTGCACGAACGCGTCGAACGACGGCGACAGTGACGTCGGCGGGTCGATGGTCACCGGGAACGTCAGGTCGGGCCGGGCAAGGAAAGCCTTGTCCGGGGTCAACTCCATGACGGTACGACCACCGGAGGCCGTCGTCCGCAGGGCCACCGGAGCGTGGTTGACATGCTCGCCGGAGAGCGGTGAGACCTTCGCGTCCCACATCAGCGGCGTCTGCGCCCGCCCGACCTGTCCACCGCGGGGGTTCTTGAAGACGACGCCACCCATCCCGTCGTGGGCCACGGTCAGCTTCCCCGTGTTCAGGGGCAGCTTCAGCGCGCGGACGTGCGCCAGACCGGCCCGGTCCTTGACCACGACGTGCTGTTCGTACCCGGTCGAGTGGGCGTGGAAGACCAGGTCGACGCCCGGCCGCACCTCCGGATAGGTGACCGTACGTCCGTCCAACACCGGCTCGGGCAGCGAGCCCTGCCAGGCGAGCCCGGTGCGGTCGGCACCGGTCCCGAGCGAGGCGACCTCGTGCTCCCCGCCGCCGGAGGCGGCACCGGAGAAGGTCAGGCCGCGCGGGTGCGCCTTCGGGACGATCATCCCGTCGGCCCGACGCTGCAAGGTGAGGTCGACCGGCACCCACGTGTTGTCGCCCAGGCGTACCCGCACCGGGGCCTGCGCCTGCTCCTGCGTGAGCGTGCCGTCCGGGTTGGCGAACACCTGCGTCGTCTCGGAGCGGCGGTTCGCCACCTCCACACGCGCGGCGCACAGTCGGGCCGCCACCGCCGCGGACACCTCGTCCGGACGATCGTCCGGGCAGGTCGGCTTCGACTGCGCTGCCGGCTTCGGTGCTGCTGCCGCCGGCCGTTCCGTCCGCCTCGGCACGTCTGACATGCTCGCCACGAGGACGATCACCAACAGCAACGTCACACGTCGCGCCCAGCGGGCGAAAGCCCCGCGCGTCAACGCGACGAACACGCCGGTACCCAACGGCTCTTCCACGACAGCCCCCGTATTTCGCCCAGGTTTCGGCGCAGCTTAGGAATGCCGTCGGGGTCGATCAATGCGTTGACGATGGCGATTGCAGGAGTTAAAACCCGTGATCTTTTGTGGTCGGACCTCCGCTAATGGTGCTGATCCACCGGAACGGATCGATCGGATTCATCCGACAGGTGCTCGTCACTCGGAGTACGGTCCGGCGGGCGGTTCGCCGCCGACCGACCCCGAGAGAGTCGGCCGCCGCCTGCACCTGGATGTTTCGGCGTCATGAACCTGCCTCGTCACGGCGGGTGATCCGAGATTCACCGGGGACACTCCCGCCGTCAGCTGACACCCACACCACGATGTGTCCGAGGTCACAGCGAATCGGGGCTCCGGACGTCGAGAAAACGTGCGTCCGATCGCTGCGGTAGGCCGGAATTCTTGTCGAGGCAGCCGACGGTCCTGGCCATCCAACCGATGGTGCGGTCGCCCGGGATCGTTCTGGGACCGTTTGCCGGGCGGCGACCAGGTGGACGGCGGTCAGCATGTCGAGGTCGCTCGACCACAGCCGTATCGAGCTCGACCGCACCCATATCGAGATAGCACTCGTTGCGCAAGAACGGACAAAGAACCCCCGCCGCGACCTGCGACGGCAGCCCCGACTTTCCAAGACGCGACACAACGCACTCCCGGAACCGGCCCCTGACGTGTCACGATTCAGAGCACGGCGTGCGCACGGGCGTCGAGGGGGCGCAGGTGGCCGCGCCGCAGGGCGCGTTGAGGAGGATGGCCGGGTGTCAGCGGGTGGGGCCCGCCGGGGACGGCGGGACAACGGGCTCGACGCGAGCGAGTACGCCGTCGTCGGCGATGTCGATCCGCGCGTCGGCGAGCACCTGCTCGACGTGCTGGCCGCCGGCGGGATCGCCGCCTACCTGCAACCGTCGGCCGACCTCAACCCGGTCACCCGTACCACGACCGTCCCGGCCCGCCCGGTCGACCGGCTCTACGTCGACCGTTCGCACCTGCGGACCGCCCGCGACTACCTGACTCAACTCGCCGACGAGAGCGCCCCGGAGCAGCCCCCGGCCCGCGACGAGCCGGACATCGACGCGGAGTGGGCCCGGATCGTGGCCGGTTTCCACAGCACTCCCTCGACCACCGACGAGCGGCCCTGGCCGGCCGCGGAGGACGTGGACGAACGTGACGACCGGGACACCCGGGACGAGCCGACGGCCGGTCCGCTCGCCCGCTCCGGCGTCGACGAGGCCGGGCCCACCGCGACCGACGTCCGTCGGCTGCCGTCGGCGACCGACTTCTCCGGGATCTCGGTCGGCCGCAACAGCCGCGACGACGAGCCCTCACTGCTGGACGGTCTGGACACCTTCGGCGCCGACCTGCCGGACGACGACGAGGACACCTACCACCCGCCCCCGCCGCCGCCGCTGCCCCGCGTCTCCAAGTACGCGGTGGTCGGCGCGCTCGCCGTGGTCGTCGGGTTCGTGCTCTTCCTCTTCCCGTCGCTACTCCCGATCGACCGCTCGGCGGTCACCCTGTTCGGCTTCACGGGCATCCTGGCCGGTTTCGTCACGCTGATCTGGCGGCTGCGCCCCGGTGACGAGGAGGACGACGACCCGGACAACGGCGCCGTCGTCTGACCCAGCCCGCATCGCGGGACGCGACCGCCCTCACTCGGGGCGTAACAGTGGTGTAACTTACTGTCAGTAGGAATACCGCTGTACGTCACTTCCCCCGCTGACTGACCGGTTTTCCCTTGCTCGTGGCGGTCAGTCCTCTGCTGATCGGAATGCCCGAGATGCGACAGAGTTCCCTCGTGGTGGTGGCCAACCGCCTCCCCATCGACGACAGCCAGGCCCCGGACGGCGCCTGCGAGTGGCGACGCAGCCCCGGAGGGCTGGTCAGCGCGCTACACCCGCTGCTGCGACACACCCCGGCGATCTGGGTCGGCTGGGCCGGCGGCACCGGCCCGGCGCCCGCCCTGCCGGACGTGGACGGCGTCCACATGCACACCGTCGCTCTCAGTCACGAGGACCTGCGCGATCACTACGAAGGCTTCGCCAACGCGACCCTCTGGCCGCTCTACCACGACGCCGTCGAGCAACCCGAGCACCACCGGCGCTGGTGGGAGGCGTACCAGCGGGTCAACCAGCGGTTCGCGGAGGCGACCGCCGAGGTGGCCGAGCCGGGTGGCGTGGTCTGGATCCAGGACTATCACCTGCAACTCGTACCCGGGCTGCTGCGCGCGCTCCGCCCCGACCTGCGCATCGGCTTCTTCCTGCACGTGCCGTTCCCGCCGCCGGAGCTGTTCATGCAGTTGCCGCGCCGCGCCGAGCTGCTGCGCGGCATGCTCGGGGCCGACCTGGTGGGCTTCCAGCGCGCCCAGGCGGCACACAACTTCGCCCAGCTGGTGACCCGGGTGCTGGAACTGCCGGCCACCGACCGTCGGATCGGGATCGACGACCGGGTGGTCCGCATCGGCGCGTTTCCCGTCTCGATCGACACGGCCGAGATGGCCGCCCTCGCTGCCCGCCCCGACGTGGCCGCCCGGGCCCGCCGCCTGCGGCAGGATCTCGGCGACCCCCGGCAGGTCATCCTCAGCGTGGACCGGATGGACTACACCAAGGGCATCGAGCAGCGACTCAAGGCGTACAGCGAGCTGCTGGCCAGCGGCGACGTCAAGGTCCGCGACACGGTGCTCGTCCAGGTGGCCATGCCGAGCCGGGAACGCGTCGGTCAGTACCAGATCCTGCGCGAACGCATCGAACGCGAGGTGGGCCGGATCAACGGCGAGTTCGGGCGGGTCGGCGAGCCGGCCATCCACTACCTCACCCAGCCCTTCGACCGGGCCGAGCTGGCGGCGCTCTACCGGGTCGCCGACGTGATGGCGGTGACCCCGCTGCGCGACGGGATGAACCTGGTCGCCAAGGAGTACGTCGCCGCCCGGGTGGACGACACCGGAGCGTTGCTGCTCAGCGAGTTCGCCGGCACCGCCGCCGAGCTGTCCCAGGCGTACCAGGTGAACCCGCACGACCTGGAAGGGCTCAAGCAGGCGCTGCGCACGGCGCTGCGGGCCGACCCCGCCGACGTCACCGCCCGCATGCGGGCGATGCGCGCCCACCTGCACGAACACGACATCCGGGCCTGGGCCCGCTCCTACCTGAGCGCCCT
Source organism: Micromonospora sp. CA-246542 (assembly GCF_050942905.1). NCBI lineage: Bacteria > Bacillati > Actinomycetota > Actinomycetes > Micromonosporales > Micromonosporaceae > Micromonospora > Micromonospora sp. CA-246542. The sequence continues at coordinate 5,262,949 of NZ_CP192040.1, forward strand.
CGACGAGACGGGCGCGCTGGTCAGCCGCCTCACCAGCACCGACGGCGCCGCCCGGGTGCCACAACCGGCGACCCGGGCGACCCAGCACGCCGGCGGCTGACCGGGGCGCTTGATCACCGGCCGGTGGGCTCCTTCTCCAACCAGTCCAGGATCGCGTCGATCGGCTCGGCCCAGCGCGCGTCGAGCATCAGGTCGTGCCCCATACCGGGGAACAGCAGCGGCGCCGACCCGTACCGGCGGGCGACCCGCGTCAACGTCGACGCCGGCACCACCCGGTCGTCCGGGCTGCCCAGCACCAGGACCGGGGGCTCACCCACGGCCGCCTCGGCCTGCGGCTCGCCCAGCAGCGCCCACTGCGCGCGCCGACCGGCCCGGCCCAGTCGCGCCACGTACCGTCGGGCGTCCTCGTCGGGCAACTCCCGGCTGAACAGCTGCGCGCGGCTGAGCCGCAGCGGTCCACCGAACACCGCCGGCAGCGTCCCGGCCGGGTTGCGGCGCACCGCCGTACCGAAGATGCCCCAGCCGCCGAAGACCGGCGCCACCAGCACCGCGCCGCGCGCCGGATAGCGCGCCATCGCGTGGGCCACCACGAGCGCCCCGGCGCCGTGCCCCACCAGGACCGCCTGGCGCGGCAGGCTCGCGGCCACCTGGGTCACATCATGGGTGTACGCGCGCAGCGTCGCCTCCGGCGCCGGCCCGCTGCCGCCGTGCCCCCGCAGGCTCAGCGCGTACGCCGGGAAGCCCCGCGACGCGGCATGGCCCAGCCAGTGCTCGGCGAACGCCCACGCCCCGTGCCCGAACCCGGGTACGAACAGCAGCGGCGGACGCCCCTGTTCCAACTCGGGTACGGCGCTGAGCACCTCACGGCGCGCCGGCCGGACCGGACGAGCCCACTCCCGGCCCCGCATGATCCGCAGCTCGGTCACTGATCCAGCCTTTCGTTCGCGACTGCGGGGCTCGCAAGCTCACTCCTCGCACTCACTTACCCTCCAGGTCAATCAGGGCGCGCTGGACGGCGCGCAGGTAGTCGGCGTGCCCGACCTCGAACCAGTGCCGGCTGCTGTCCTTGACCTGACCCGCGTAGCGCTCCCCGGCCCGGTCCCGGACCCGCTGCGCGAACGCGGCGGCCCGCTCGGGTCGGTCCCGGCGGGCCCGCAGCAGCCGCGCGAAGAGCACCGTCTGCCAGTGCGACAGGGTGAACAGACCGGAGTCCGGCTGCACCAGACCGGCGACGGCCAGCGTGGGGTGTCCCGGCGTGAAGGCGTTGAGCCAGAGCGTGGGACGGCCGGTACCGGCGCTGTCGCCGAACACCGACGCGTCGAGGAACTCGAAGCGCGGCAGGTAGCCGGTGGCGAAGATGACCAGCTCGGGGTCGATCTCGCGGCCGTCGGCCAGCTCGACGGCGTACGGCTGGAACCGGGCGATGTCGGGCACCGGGCCGATCCCGCCGTGGCCCACGTAGTAGACGAGCTGGCTGTTGGCGATCGGGTGCGTCTCGTACACCCGGTGGTCGGGCTTGGGCAGCCCGAAGCGGGTCAGGTTGCCGACGGTCAGCCGCATCGTCCAGTGGTAGAGCCACTGGCGGACCCGCAGCGGCACCCGCAGTGACAGCAGCGCGTCGTTGATCTGGTCGGCCGGACGGCCCAGCACGTACTTCGGGGCGTACCAGTAGCCACGCCGGGTGGAGTGCCAGCAGCGCGACGCCTGCTGGGCGGCCTCGACGGCGATGTCACAGCCGGTGTTGCCGGCACCGACCACGAGCACCCGCTTGCCGCGCAACTGCGCCGGGTCCTTGTAGGACGACGCGTGCATGATCTCGCCGCGGAACTCCTCCAGGCCCTCGTAGCGGGGCAGCTTCGGCGACCAGTTGTGCCCGTTGGCGATCACCACGGCGGCGTAGCGGGAGGTGCGCTCCGGGCCGTACCCGCCGGTGGAGCGGGTCGTCACGTCCCACCGCTCCCCCGGCGCGGGCTCGACCCGGACGACCTCGGTGCCGAACCAGATGTGCGAGCGCAGGTCGAAGTGGTCGGCGTACCGCTCGAAGTACGACAGGAGCTGGCCGTGGTGGGGGTAGTCCGGCCAGGAGTCCGGCATCGGGAAGTCGGGGAACTGGGTGAACGGCTTCGACGAGATCAGGTGGGTGCTGGCGTACACCGGGCTGCGGTCGTGCCGCCAGTTCCAGGCCCCGCCGACGCCGGTCTCGCGTTCGTAGCAGTCCACCCCGAACCCGTGCTCGCGCAGATTCTTGATGGCCGTCAGGCCGCTGGCCCCGGCGCCGATGACGCAGACCGTGTCGCCCCGGTCGGAGAGCGAGCGGCCGTCGCGGCTCTGCGCGGGTGGGATCGCATCCGGGTCGGGCCGGCCCTGGTCGGTGGAGGTGGACACCGGGACATCTCCTTTTGTGCGGCACGGGTGCCGGTTCGCCGCGAAATCCTCTCCACATCGGAGCCGGATGTCCAGCCCCGGCGCGGACCGATCGGCGGTCTCGACCGGTGGGGGTCAGGCCGTGGTGGGCAGCAGCAGGTCGACGAGCACCGGGAAGTGGTCACTGGCCCGGCGGGTCTGCGGAGTGTCCACCACGTCGTAGTCGACCACCGTGATCCGGGGGTCGACGAAGAGCGCGTCGATGCGCCGGCGCGGGTCGGCGCACGAGTAGGTGAGCCGTTCCGCCCGGTCGGCCGCGACCGCCGCGTCGGTCAGGCCCCGCGACACCGTCGCCCAGGCCGGCCCGTCCGGGCCCTCGTTCAGGTCGGCGCCCGCCACCACCGGAGCATTGGCGGCGTCCAGGCCGCGTCGGAACTCGGCGGCCTGCGCGGGCCGTTCCGCCGGGTCGGTGGACAGGTGCGAGCCGGCGAGGGTGAAGCGGGCGTCGCCGACCCGGCAGTCGGCGTACGCCGCGCCGCGCAGGTGCCGGCCCGGGGTCAGCGGAAACCGCTGGCACCGGGCGCCGCGCACCTGCACCCGCAGGCTGGTCAGCAGCAGGTTGCCCAGGGCGGGCAGCCCTCCGGCGGCCACCACCAGGCCGAACGACTCGGCCAGCGTGGCCGACTTCTGCCGCCACCGGAACCGGCGCGGACCCTCCTGCACGATCACGACGTCCGGCTTCGCGGCCCGGACGACCGCCGCCAGCGCGGCGGTGTCGTCGCGCTGGCTGTGGATGTTGTACGACACCACGCGCAGCGGTACGCCCATGTCCTGGCCGCCCTCAGATCCGGCGGGCCAGGTCGGCCGCGCCGATCACCCCGGCGCTGTTGCCCAGCTCGGCGGGGAGGACCTCGGCCACCGGCAGGCGTCCCCGCTGGGCCAGCGCGTCGAGGTACGAGCGACGCGTCGGGCCGAGCAGCAGGTCACCGGCGTCGATCACGCCGCCGCCGACGACCAGGGCCTGCGGGTCGAGGATCTGCGCCATGTCGGCGAGGCTGGTGCCCAGCCACCGGCCGATCTGCGCGAAGGCCTCGGCGGAGACCGGGTCGCCGCCCTGCGCGGCGGCGGTCACCATGTGGCCGGTGATCGCCTCGGGCTCGCCGCCGGCCAGCTCCAGCAGGGCGGTGGCCCGCTGCGGCTCCTGTCGGGCGCCGGCGCGGGCGAAGCGGACCAGGGCGCTGCCGCTGGCGTACTGCTCGATGCAGCCGAGCCGCCCGCAGCCGCACTGGTGCCCGTCCGGTACGGCCAGCATGTGGCCCAGCTCCGCGGCGATGCCGTGCGCGCCGCGCATCAGCTCGCCGCCGAGGACGATGCCACCGCCGACGCCGGTGCCGATGGTGAACATGATCATCGAGTCGTCGGCGGCGCGGGCCGCGCCGTAGCGGAACTCGGCCCACGCGGCCACGTTGGCGTCGTTCTCCACGATCACCGGCAGGCCGACGGCGGCGCTCACGTACTCGCGCAGCGGCTCGTCGCGCCAGGCCAGGTTGGGGGCGAAGAGCACGGTCGAGCGGGTGGCGTCGATCCAGCCGGCCGCGCCGATGCCGACCGCCTCGATCGTCCGCCCGGCGGCCAGCTCGTCGACCAGCTCGATGATGACGTCGCGGGTCTTCGCGACGTCGTCGGCGGGGGTGTCCCGTCGGCTCTGCACGAGGACCGTGCCGGTGTCGTCCACGACACCGCCGGCCACCTTCGTGCCACCCACGTCGACTCCGATGGTCAGCGTCACCGCCGCCGCTCCCCTCTGCTGTGCTGTCCGGATCGCGCGCGCCACGGGGCACGCCGGTCCGGATCGCGATGTCCCGCGCTCAGGCGCCGCCGCCCGGCGCGTCCGCGCCGGTGTCGTCGGACGCCCGCGAAGCGGGCACCACGGGTCGGCTGGTCGGCACCGGCGCGGCCACCGCCCCGGCGTCGTCGACGGGTGCCGCGGTGGCCGGGGCGGACGTGTCCGCCGACCGGGTGGCGACCGACCAGACATCCCGCTCCGGCGCCGGTTGGGAATCATGCCCGGTGCGGGTGGCATCGCGCCACACGTGCTCGTCGACGGCCTCGGCCGACCGCGCGGTCGAGGCGGACCGCACCGGCTCGCCATCGCCGCCCGCACCGGCCGCCGCCTGCGACGACGCGGCCGACTCCGGCACGGTCGTCGGGGACGGCTCCGGCGGCGTGAACGCGCGGAGCAGGCTGGCCACGCCGGCGGCGAGGTCGCCCGCGCCGGTGGCGAGGCGTTCGGCGAATTCCGGACTCGGATCGCGCAACGCGGCGATGCCACGACAGACCGGGCAGACGCAGCATTCGGCCGAACCGGTGGCGAAACCACCACGGGCGCGATCGCCGCCGCCCGGAGCGGCACTGTGACCGAGGACACCGGCCAACATCCCGCCCAACGGGCCGAACGCGCCGCCCGTCGACCCGCTGGACGCCAGACGCGCCCCCGCGAGCAGGGCCGCCACCAGACGTTCCGCCTCTTCCCGGGCCGAACCCGGGTCCGTTCCGCCCACCCTCGGCTCCTCTACCCCACCGCCGGACGCGTCACTGCGCCACGCCGGATGCTTCTACCCGGCGCTTGAGCTGCTTCAACGCCGTATCCATGATCATTTTCTCGGCCTTGCGCCGAAACATGCCCAGCATCCCCACGGACAGCTCGACCTCCAGCGTGTACGTCACCGTGGTGGTCCCGTCCGGGTTCCCCACCAGGTCGTACGAGCCACGCTGGCTCTTCTGCATCTTCGAGGGGGCGACCAGGTGCCACTCGACGCGGGACAGGTCCTCGGCGTACTCGTAGGCGAGCACGTACTCGTCGGCCATCACCCCGGCGTCGATGGTGAACCGCACCTGGCTGGCGTAGCCGTCCTCGTACTCCTCGATCACCTCGGCACGGCGGACCGCCTCGGTCCACTCCGGGTAACTCGGGAAGTCGCAGATGACCGTCGCCACCCGGTCGGGTGACGCGCCGATGATGATCGACTGGGTGGAGGAGTCCGCCATGGGGGGAGGCTACCCGGCTGACGCCGCGCACACCCCGCGCCGCCCCCGCCGCGCCCTGCCTACCCCACCCGAACCGCCCGCCGGGTAGGTTTCGACAGAGCCGACGCTCTCGGGCAGAGTCCGGCCCAGGCCAGTGCGAGCACGAAGGAGTGCAAGTGCGCGAGTTCTCCGTTCCGCCGATCGTCACCGTTGGCGAGGCGGCCAACCTCACCGATCCGGTCTGGGACAACGCCGAGATCGCGCCGGACACCGTGCAGTTCGCCCGCGCCACCCGCTCCGCCGACGGCGGCGACACCACCACCTGGGCCGAAGTGACCTGCCTGCAGTTCCGCGACGAGGTGGCGGCCGTGGCCCGGGGCCTGATCGCCGTCGGCGTCCAGCCGGGCGCGCGGGTCGCCCTGATGAGCCGGACGCGCTACGAGTGGACCCTGCTCGACTACGCCATCTGGGCGGCCGGCGGGGTCACCGTACCGATCTACGAGACCTCCAGCGCCGAGCAGGCCGCCTGGATCATCGCCGACTCCGGCGCGGTCGCCGCGCTCGTCGAAACGGACGCCCACGCCGACCTGGTCGCCGGTGTCCGCGACCGCCTCCCCGAGCTGACAAACGTCTGGCAGATCGACCGGGGCGCGGTCGACGAGCTGGTCGCCGCCGGTGCGACGGTCGAGCTGGCCCAGGTGGAGCAGCGTCGCAAGGCGGTCCGCGCCGACGACCTGGCCACCATCATCTACACCAGCGGCACCACCGGCCGCCCCAAGGGCTGCGTGCTGACCCACCGCAACATGTACGCCGACATCGCCAACGCGGTGCCCGTACTGCCGAACCTGTTCAACGCCGGCGCGAGCACCCTGCTCTTCCTGCCGCTGGCGCACGCGTTCGCCCGGCTCATCCAGATCGGCGTGGTGCAGGCGCGGGCCACCCTCGCCCACTGCGCGGACACCAAGAACCTGGTCGGCGAGTTGCAGGAGTTCCGCCCGACCTTCGTGCTGTCCGTACCCCGGGTGTTCGAGAAGGTCTACAACGCGGCCAAGCAGAAGGCCGAGGCCGACGGCAAGGGCGGCGTCTTCGCCCGCGCCGAGCAGGTCGCCATCTCGTACAGCGAGGCGCTGGAGACCTCGCGCGGGCCGGGCCTGGCGCTGCGGGCGCAGCACGCGGTCTTCGACCGGCTCGTCTACCGCAAGCTGCGCGCCGCGCTCGGCGGGCGGTGCCGCGACGCCATCTCCGGCGGCGCGCCCTGGGCGCGCGGCTCGGCCACTTCTTCCGCGGCGTCGGCGTCACGGTCCTGGAGGGGTACGGGTTGACCGAGACGTCGCCCGCCGCCGCCGCGAACCTGCCCACCGGCACCCGGATCGGGAGCGTCGGCCGGCCGCTGCCCGGCGTGACCGTCCGGATCGAGGACGACGGCGAGATCCTGATCTCCGGCGAGCTGGTGTTCCAGGGTTACTGGCACAACGATGCGGCGACCGCGGAGGCGCTCAGCCCCGACGGCTGGTTCCGCACCGGCGACCTGGGCCAGCTCGACTCCGACGGCTACCTGAGCATTACCGGCCGCAAGAAGGAGCTGATCGTGACCGCCGGCGGCAAGAACGTCGCGCCGGCGGTGCTGGAGGACCAGGTCCGGGCGCACCCGTTGATCAGTCAGTGCGTCGTCGTCGGAGACGCGAAGCCGTTCATCGCGGCGCTGGTCACCATCGACGAGGAGGCGCTGCCGGCCTTCCTGGCGAACGCCGGACTCCCCCCGGAGACCTCGGTCGAGACGCTGCGCGACCACGAGGGCCTGCGCGCCGAGGTGCAGTCCGCCGTCGACGCCGCGAACCAGACCGTGTCGAAGGCCGAGGCGATCAAGGTCTTCCGGATCCTGCCCCGCGACTTCGCCGAGGCCACCGGCGAGCTGACCCCGTCGCTCAAGGTCAAACGCCAGGTCGTCCACAAGACGTACGCGGCGGAGATCGCCGACATCTACCGCGGCTGACTACGATCCGTCACGTGCCCGCATCCACAACCGCCGCCCCACACCCGCATCCTCTCGCCGCGGCCGCCCGCCTGGTGATGCTGGCGCTGGTCGCGATCCTGACCCTGTTCGCCACCCGCGACGTCACCCAGCTGTGGTGGATCGCGCTGCTGGCGGTCGCCGGGCTGCCCTCCCTGCTCGCACCGCAGCACCGGCTGGTCGGGCCGCTGAGCCGGGTGGCCGAGGTGGTGGTGCTGGGGCTGGCCGCGAGCCAGGTCGCCGCGGTCGCGTCGATCGGCGGCACGGTCGACGGGCTGGGCGCCTCCGCCGTGCTGCCCTACCTGGCGGTGCCGGTTACCGTCACCGCGCTGCGCCGCCGTTTCCGCGAGGGCGCGGCGCTGCTCGCGGTGACCGCCGGCACGCTGCTGGTCAGCGGCGCGTTGACCGAGGTCGACGGGGAACGTCAACTCGGCCAGGTGGGCTACCTCGCGGTCTGCGCGCAGTGGTTGATCCTGGCCACGCTCGGGCTCTACGCCGCCGGCACCCTGCACCGGGTGATGGCCGTACGCGCCGACGGCAAGCCCCAGCCGTACGCCGAGGCCACCCGGCTGTTGACCCAACTGCGGACGGTGGCCCGGCAACTGCCCGGGGCGACCCTGGACCCGGGGGGCATCTCCGAGCACCTGATCGACGAGCTGCGCACGGTGGCCCGGGCGGACCGGGGCGCGGTGCTGTCCGCCAGCGGCGGCGGCCGGCTCGTGGTCCTCGCCCAGGCCGGGGCGGACCGGGTGGACTGGGAGACGACGCTGGACGCGGACTCGGCCATCGCCGACGCCTGGGCCAGTCAGCAGGCCACCACCGCCGCCCGCTCGCAGTCCCGCTCGCACCGGGGTCCGGACGTGTCCGCGCTGATCGTCCCGCTGGTCGCGGGGGTACGCACGGTGGGGCTGGTGGTGCTGGAGGCCGATGTCGCGCAGGCGTACCCGCCGCCGGTCGTGTCCCGGGTGACCGGGTTGACCCGGCCCGCCGCGCTGCGGCTGGAGGCGGCGCTGCTGTTCGACGAGGTCCGGTCGCTGGCCACCAACGAGGAGCGCCAGCGGCTGGCCCGGGAGATCCACGACGGGGTGGCGCAGGAGTTGGTGATGGTCGGCTACGGCATCGACAACGCCCTAGCCACCGTCTTCGACGACGCGGACGAGACGGCCGAGGCCCTGCGGACGCTGCGCGCCGAGGTGACCCGGGTGATCCAGGAGCTGCGGCTGAGCCTCTTCGAGCTGCGCAGCGAGGTGGACCGGCAGGGTGGCCTGGCCGCGGCGATCGCCGAGTACGCCCGCACCGTCGGCGCGTCGGGCGGGTTGCGGGTGCACCTGTCGCTGGACGAGTCCACGGCCCGCCTGCCGGCCGCCACCGAGGCCGAGTTGCTGCGCATCGCGCAGGAGGCCGTGACCAACGCCCGCAAGCACGCCGGAGCGTCCAATTTGTGGGTCACCTGTGAGGTCGACCCCCCGTACGCGCAAATAGAAGTGTCGGATGACGGTCAGGGGATGGCTGACCAGCGCCCCGACGGGCGGTACGGTCTTGCGATCATGGCCGAGAGGGCGGAACGTATCCGGGGCCGGTTGGAGATCAGGCCGCGGCAACCCAGCGGCACGACCGTGGCGGTGGTTCTCGGCACCTCGGCCCGGCGCGATAACGTGCGTGACAGCGCAGCACCAGAAGGGGAGTAACCCGAGGATGACCACAAGTCCGACACCGGCCACCCGCACCAAGGTTCTCCTTGTCGACGATCATGACCTGATTCGTAAGGGCCTGCGGCACGCCTTCGAGCGCGACCGTCAGTTCGAGGTCGTCGGCGAGGCCGCGACCGCGGCAGAGGGGGTACGCCAGGCCGGCGCCCTCCAGCCGGATGTGGTGATCATGGATCTGCGGCTGCCCGACGGCAGCGGCCTGGAGGCCACCCGCGCGCTGCGCAAGTCCAGCGCGTCGATGGGCATCGTGGTGCTGACCATGTACGCCGGCGACGACCAGCTCTTCGGCGCCCTGGAGGCCGGTGCGAGCGCCTTCGTGCCCAAGACCGCCCCGGCCGACGAGGTCGTGGCCGCCGCGCGGCACGCCGCCTCGTCGCCGAGCGCGTTCACCGCCGCCGACCTGGCCGAGGCGATGAAGCGCCGGCTCGCCCCCTCCGGCCCGCAGCTCTCCCCCCGCGAGGGTCAGGTGCTGCGGCTGCTCGCCGACGGGATGAGCGTGGCGGGCATCGCCAAGCAGCTGTTCGTCAGCGAGTCCACGGCGAAGACGCACATCTCCAAGCTCTACGAGAAGCTCGGCGCCGCCAACCGGGCCCAGGCCCTGATGACCGCGCTGCGACTCGGCCTGCTCGAAGCGCCGGACGCGCCGAAGTTCTAAACGCGCGCCCGTTCGTCGAGCGGAATCCCGTAACCGAAGGTCCGCGCCGGCTCGCCGCCGGCGCGGACCTTCGCGTATCGACCGACGTCCGCGACGAGTGGACGGGCACGCTATGGTCTGGCGGGTACCGCGGGGGCAGAATACGCGCGCGGGCGATGACGTCCGCGTCGTGGACTCAAGGGGTGAGCGCATGCAGCGGCCGGACTGGGCGCCCGACACCATCGACATCGAGCGCCCGAGCGTCGCCCGGATGTACGACTACTACCTCGGCGGATCGCACAACTTCGCCGCCGACCGGGCCGCCGCGCAGGCGATGGTGGCGGCCGTACCGGAGGCGCCGCTGGCCGCGCAGGCCAACCGGGCGTTCCTGCGCCGGGCGGTCCACCACCTCGCCGAGGCCGGCGTACGCCAGTTCCTGGACATCGGCTCGGGCATCCCCACGGTCGGCAACGTGCACGAGATCGCCCAGCGGATCGACCCGGCGTCGCGGGTGGTCTACGTGGACGTCGACCCGGTCGCGGTGGCGCACAGCCGGGAGATCCTGGCCGGCAACGACCGGGCGACGATCGTCCAGGAGGACCTGCGGCACCCGGAGCGGATCCTGGCGCATCCCGACACGCGCAGGCTGCTCGACCTCAGCCAGCCGGTGGCGGTGATGATCGTGGCCGTCCTGCACTTCGTCCCCGACGACGACCGGCCGGCGGAGTTGCTGGCGACGCTTCGGGACGCGTTGGCGCCCGGCAGCTACCTGGTGTTGTCGCAGGCCAGCGACGACGGCCGCGCCGGGGAGGAGCGCGCCGAGGCCGAACGCGTCTACCGGCGCACCGACAGCCCGCTCACCATTCGCAACCGGGCCGAGTTGACCGCCCTCTTCGACGGGTTCGAGCTGGTCGATCCGGGTGTCGTCTGGGTGCCACAGTGGCGACCGGACACCCCCGAGAGCGCGGAGGACGCCGAGCGGGCGGTCTTCATGGGCGGCGTCGGGCGACTCGGTGACTGAGCCGCCCTCGGCGGTCACCCGCCCCGGCACCTTCGCCCGCGCCTGGGCCAAGGCGGTCTCTGGCACGAGCTACCTACCGATGACACAGGCCCAGCTCGAGGCCCTGTTGCAGAGGCTCGCCGGTCAGTTGGCCCAGGCGCTGCTCGCCGAGCCGTTCGACCTGCGGGCCGGGCACCGGGTCGGTGCGGAGCTGGTCGCCGCGCACATCGCGTCCGCCGAGGGACTGGGCCGTACCGTCGAGGTGATCCAGCTTCGGCTCGTGCGGGACCTGGGACTGGTGTCCGAGGACGTCGAGGACCGGATGGCCCGACTCCTGGCCGCCGTGGCGACCGGTTACGCCCGCGCGTTGCGGGACCGCACGCTCGATGAGCAGGAGTCCATCCGCCGGGCCGCCATGATGGCGCGTACGCAGGCCGAACGGGCGCTGCGGGCCAGCGAGGCGCGGTTCCGCCACCAGGCCACCCACGACCCGCTCACGGGTCTGCCCAACCGGACGCTGTTCACCGAGCGGCTCACCGCCGCGCTCAACGAGCCGGGCCGGGGCGCCCAGCGCGTCGGGGTGTGCTTCCTCGACCTGGACCGCTTCAAGGTGGTCAACGACACGCTGGGACACCAGGTCGGCGACCGGTTGCTGACCACGGTGGCCGACCGGCTGCGCCAGTCCCTCGGTGAGCATCTGGTGGCCCGCCTCGGTGGGGACGAGTTCGTCATCCTGGTGGAGGGCGCGGGCGGCACCGACGCGGTCGTGGAGGTCGCCGAGAGCGCTCTGGCCGCGGTCCGGACCCCGGCGGTGGTCGACGGGCACGAGCTTCAGGTCACGGCGAGCATCGGCATCGTCGAGCGGCAGGTGGCGGGTTCCAACCCGAGTGACCTGATGCGGGCCGCCGACAGCACCCTGCACTGGGCGAAGTCGGCCGGAGGGGCGCGCTGGGCGCTCTACGACGCCGAGCGCAACCGCCGCGAGCTGGCCCGGTACGCCCTGTCGGCGGCCATCCCGGCCGCGTTGGAGCGGGGCGAGTTCTATCTCGACTACCAGCCCCTGACCTCGCTGCGCGACGGCCGACTGCTCGGTGTGGAGGCGCTGGTCCGGTGGCGACACCCGGAGCTGGGCGTCCTACGGCCGGACAGCTTCATCGCGCTGGCCGAGGAGACCGGCCTGATCGTGCAACTGGGCGGGTGGGTGCTCGCCGAGGCGTGCCGGGAGGCGGAGGCGTGGTCGACGACGGGCGGCGCGCAGGCGCCGTTCGTGAGCGTCAACCTGGCCGTCCGGCAGGTGCACCGGCCCGGCCTGGTGGCGGAGGTCCGTACGCTGCTGAGCCAGACCGGCCTGCCGCCCGAACGACTCCAGTTGGAGATCACCGAGAGCACGATGATGAGCAGCGCCAAGGAGCCCGTCCGGGCGCTACGGCTGCTGGCCGACCTGGGCGTACGCATCGCCATCGACGACTTCGGCACCGGCTACAGCAATCTGGCGTACCTGCGGGATCTGCCCGTCACCGAGCTGAAGGTGGCCGGCGAGTTCGTGGCTGGCCTGCGGTCGCCGGCGGTGGGGCGTACCGACGAGCGGATCCTCGCCTCGCTGGTGTCGCTGGCGCACGCGCTCGACCTCACGGTGACCGCCGAGGGGGTGGAGACCGCCGGGCAGGCCGAGCGGCTGCGGGCGATCGGCTGCGACGCCGCCCAGGGCTGGCACTTCGGGCGCCCGGCCCCTGCCGACCGCATCCTGGCCCGCATGCGCTGAGCCCGCACGGGCGCCCACACCGTCACCCACCGCCGTAGACAATGTCTACGGCGAACTGGTAGACAGTGTCTATGACCGTGGAGGAGGCCGGAGTCCGGGACCGGCTGGTGGCGGCCGGAGTCGACCTCGTGCTGCGTGAGGGCCAGTCCGCCGTGTCCCTGCGGGAGATCGCCCGTCGGGCGGGCGTGTCGCACGGCGCCCCGCGCCGCTACTTCCCCACCCACGTCGACCTGCTCTCGGCCATCGCCCGGGAGGGCTTCGCCGACCTCACCGCCCGGGTGGAGCGGACGATGCACGCGGCCGGCGCGGAGCCGCGTACCCGACTGGTCGCGCTGGCCCGGACGTACCTGGACTTCGCCGCCGGGCACCGGGGCATGTTCGAGCTGATGTTCCGCCACGACCTGCTGGCCAGCAGCCGTCTGCGGCTGCGCGAGACGAGCCTGCCGCTGTTCACCCTCCTGACCGACCTGGTTGCCCAGACACGCCGGCCGACCGCCCCACCCGCGCCGGTCGTGGCCGGCGCGCTCTGGGCCAACCTGCACGGCATCGCTCAACTCTGGGCCTGGGGCAGCCTGCCGCTGGCCACCGGCGACCGCGACGACGACACCGTGCTGCGGGCCGCGCTCGACGCGCACCTCGGCCCCGCACGGAACTGAACGGGAGAAGACGTGCCCCTGCTGTACGACCTCAGCAAACTGACCGTCGGCTCGGCCCTGCGACTGGGCTGGCGACCCCGCGTCCAAGGGCTGGAGCACCTGCCCCGCCGAGGCGGGGCGATCCTCGCCAGCAACCACCTGTCCGTCGCCGACCAGGTGGTCCTCGCCTGCCTGACACCCCGACACGTGACGTTCTGGGCCAAGGCCGAGTACTTCACCGGCAGCTGGCTCAGCCGGCACGTCGTGGCCGGCATGGGCGCCATCCGCGTCGAACGGGCCGGCGGCCGGGCCGCCCTCACGGCCTTCGACGCGGCCGTGCCGGTGCTGCGCGCCGGCGGTCTCGTCGCCATCTTCCCGGAGGGCACCCGCCCCCCGACGGGCGGCTCTACCGCGGCCGCACCGGAATGACCCGGTTGGCGCGCGACGCCGAGGTGCCGATCATCCCGGTCGGCGTACTCGGCACCGCCGAGGTGTTGCCGGTCGACGCGCGAATCCCCCGCCGACACCCGGTCGCCCTGCGCTTCGGCCCGGCGATCCCGGTCGCCGGCCGCATCACCGGGCCGCGCGACATCCGGGCCATCACCGACGAGGTGATGGCCGCGATCCAAGGGCTCACCGACCAGGAGTACGTCCCCAGCTACGCCCCGCCCCGGCAGACCCGACCCTGAGCAGCAGCGGCGGCGACGGTCAGCCGGCCAGCAGGGCCGCCATCCGCTGCGCCTGCGCCTCCCAGCGCCACTCCCGCTCCACCCACGCCCGGCCGGCCGCCCCGAGTTGGCGGGCCAGGTCCCGGTCGCCGAGCAGCCGGGCGACCCGGTCAGCGAGCTGCGCGACGTCCCGGCCACGGACCACGTACCCGGTCTCGCCCTCCCGGACCGCATCGGGCGCGCCGCCGGAGTCGCCGGCCACCACCGGCAGGCCGGTCGCGGACGCCTCCAGGTAGACGATGCCCAGCCCCTCCACGTCCAGGCCGCGGTTGCGGGTACGGCAGGGCATGGCGTAGACGTCGCCGGCCGCGTAGTGCGCGGGCAGGTCGGCCGCCGGCACCGAGCCGGTGAAGACGACGTCCCGCTCGACGCCGGTCTGGCGGGCCAGCTTCTCCAGGGTGGCCCGGTACGGCCCGCCGCCGACGATCAGCAGCGCCGCGTCGGGCACCCGACGGCGGATCTCCGGCAGTGCCCGGATCAGCATGTCCTGGCCCTTGCGCGGCACGAGACGCGACACGCAGACCACCACCGGCCGGTCGGTCAGCCCCAACCGGGCCCGGACCGGCTCGCCGTCCACCGACGGGTGGTAGGCGTCCACGTCCACGCCCGGCGCGAGCCGCCGCAGGTCGGTCACCCCGGCCAGCACCCGGGCGAGCCGGGCGCGCGTGTACTCGCCGAGGTAGGTGGTCACGTCGACACCACGCCCGATGCGCCGCAACGCCGGCCGCGCGGCCGGCAGCGCCGCCCAGCCCACCTCGTGGCCGTGGGTCTGCGCCACCACCCGGCGTACGCCCGCACGCCGGCGCAGACCGGCGGCGAGCAACCCCAGCGGGGCCGCCGCGCCGAACCACACCGTGTCGCAGTCGTACGCGCGGGCGAGCCGGGCGGCACGCCGGGCGATCAGCGGGGTGGGCAGGAGCACCCGGGTGCGTTCCCGGATCACCTCGAACGGCTGGTCGGCGTCGAACTTCTCCGCACCGCGCCAGCTCGACGCGTAGACGACCACCGACCCCGCCGGCTGACGCACGGCGAGGTTGTGCACGAAGGACTGGATGCCACCCGGGCGGGGCGGAAAGTCGTTCGTGATCAGCAAGGTGCGGCTCATCGGCGTGCCTCCCGGGCGTACGCGCGGGCGGCGGCCATCCGCTCCACGGTGGACGGATGCGAGGCCGAGTAGAGGTATTCCCACCGCGGCGGGTCGGGGTCGCCCAGGTTGACCGTGCCGAGACGGCGCTGCATCGACTCGAAGGCCGCCGGGTCGCCGGTGAGCGCGAGCGCGTGCGCGTCGGCCCGCGCCTCCACCCGCCGCGACACCAGCGCCTGCACCGGGGTGGCGACCAGACCAGCCACCGTGACCAGGGCAATCACCAGCGGAAACGCGCGTGGATGGGCGATCGAGTCGACGCCGGCCAACCGCAGGAGCAGCCCCCACGAGCCGAGCAGGTAGAGGGCCACCACCGCGGCGGCGACACCCAGCGCCCCGGTCAGCGTGCCGACCGCCACGTCGGAGTCCTTCGCATGGCCCAGCTCGTGCGCCACCACGGCCGTCACCTCGGCGGGGTCGGCCTCGCGCAGCAGCGTGTCGTAGACGACCACCCGGCGGGTCGGGCCGAGGCCGGAGACGTACGCGTTGACCGCCGTGGTCCGCCGGGAGGCGTCGGCGACGAGCACGTCGCGCACCGGCACCCCGTCGCGGGCGGCCATGCTCATCAGCTCGGTGCGCAGCGCACCCTGCTCCATCGGGGTGAACTTGTTGAACACCGGCTCCACGAGCACCGGCAGCACGAACGACAGCAGCACCACCAGCAGGGCCGCGCCCGCCGCGCCCAGCGCCCACCACCAGCGCGGCGCGAGCCGGATGACCAGGTAGAAGCCGAAGAGCGCCACCGCACCGATCACGGCGCTCACCGCGTACGACTTGAGCAGGTCGACGGCCCAGCCACTCCATCCGTTGGTGCTGAGCCCGTAGCGGGTCAGGACGGTCTGCCGCCAGGCGGAGAACGGAAGGGTGAGCAGGTCGGCGACGAGCACCACGGCGAGGCCGCCGAGCACCGCCTGGGCGATCCAGTGCCCACCGAAGGGCCGGCCCACCAGCTCGACCAGGCGACTGCCCAGCGGGGTGAGCCCCAGCGCGACGGCGATCAGCAGCCCCACGGCGAGCGCGGCGTAGCCGCCGGGGCGCAGCGCGGCGCGGAACTCACGCCCCGGGCCACCTGGTCGGCCGGGAGATCCCGCAGAGCGGCGAGCTGGTCGGCACGGGGGCCGGGGGCCGGTGCCAGGGGACGAACACGGCGACGGTCACCAGCAGGGCCACCGTCAACCCGGCCAACGTCAACAACGCCCAGCCGCGCGGGCTCACCGGGGCACCGCCGTGGCCACCACGCCCAGCGCCCGGGCGCGATCACGCCGGCACGCGGTGGCGTCGTGCCGCCGCGCGTGGCAGCGCCAACGCCACCCGGCGCCGGCGCGCGGGGCGCCGACGGGCCCGTCGTGCTCGCGTCGTACCCCGCTCATCCCGCCGCTCCTCCCGCCGTGACCGCCCATCCTATGGCCCGCGAAAAGCCCGCTTCGGGTGCGGTGACGCACGTGGCCGGCCCGGCCCCCGGATGGTCCCGGGGCGAGGGCTCAGGCCACCCGGCGGACGCGGCGCGTGCCGGCGCCGGGCCGGGCGGGCGCACCGGGCCGAACGGGAGCGCCGGGCTGGGCGGCAGTGTCGGGCCGGGCCGGAGCGGCCAGCACCTCGACGTCGAAGCCGGCCCGGGCGAACACCTCGATCGCCTCGACCTCGGCGGCGACCAGCCCGGCCGCCGGGGACGTGTCGTCGAACAGGGCGGTCAGCGGGCAGCCGGAGCAGCCGTCGGCCCGCTTCGCGCACCCGTCGCAGTCGATGAGCATCACGCCTCCTGATCGCTCGCGATGCGCGGCCGACACCCTGTCGTCGCCACCCGAGCACCGTCGGTCACATCGACGTTATCCACCGGGTACGACAGAACCGCCCGTTGAGGGCGAGATCGACTCCAGATCAGCGAAATCGGGGTATCCCGAACGGTCGGACACCCCCACGTCGCCGACCTCGCGCGGGCGCACCACGCGAATCGCCGGTCAACTGCCGGTCAAGCGCCTGTTTCGTCGATCCCGGTCACTGCGATCGTGGTGCTACGTCCGGGCCACGCCGGGCGAGGCCCCAGCCCTGGCCGTCGGTCCGGGCCGAACGGAACGGGTCGCACCACCCTGACTCAACGGAGGCTTCGACATGCGCGGACCATCTTCGACCACACGCTCCCGGCTCACCGCCGTCGCGCTCCTCGCGGGCGTCACGACGGCCGCGGGCGGACTCGTCGCCACACCGGCGCAGGCCACCTCGGCACTCGGCTGCAACTACCCCCGCGTCTGCTTCTGGGTGAGCGGCAACCCGTACGACGGCGCGCCGCCGACCGCGTCGTTCCAGGACACCTACTACCAGACCCTCGGGTCCCGCAGTAAGGGCGCGGACTGGGTCTACAACAGCCGCAACGACGACGGCGCGAAGATCTTCTACTCCAACAACGACTGGGTCTGCGTCTCCCCGGGCGAGCTGGCCTACCTCGAGCCGTACGGCTACGCGGTCGCGATCGACATCATGGACTCCCCGTACTGCTCCTACTGACCCGCTCACCGGAGGTTGACGACATGAATCCACGACGTCTCCTGGCCGCCTGCGCGGTCGCGGTGACCGCATCGGTCGGCCTGGTCGCCACCCCGGCGTTCGCCGGTGGTTACTTCACGACGAAGACGGACCTGAACCTGCGCTACTGCCAGTGGCTGAACAATTCGCAGTGCTCGGTCATCCTGACGATCCCGAAGGGCCAGTCGGTCTACCTGAACTGCTGGGCGACCGGATCGTCGGTCAACGGCGACACCGTCTGGTACAACGCCTTCTACGGCAACGCGAGCGGCATGCTCGCCGGTGACTACATGTACACCGGCCACGACCCGAACCCCGCCGTCTCCCGCTGCGTCTGACCCGCGATCCGGCCGCTGGCGCTGACGCGCCAGCGGCCGGATCCGTTCGTCACGGGTAGTACACCCGAGGGCTGGTGTAGGTGCCGTGAAACGCTCCGCTGCACGTGTAGACCTCGACCACCGCCACGGCGGAGCCCTTGAAGTTGTTCATGACGTTGACGTTGCGGCTGATCGGCCCGAACCGGCCGGTCCGGTTGAGGTCGTAGTAGATCCAGGAGGTGTTGCCGTTGTTCGTGGTCCGCAACTGGAGGTACGCCGTGCACCGGGACCCGTCCGGTGTGGCGTTCATGTAGAAGTCACCCACCACGGTCTGGTTGGAGCCCTGGTACGAGATGCACGAGCTGATCGGGTAGGCCCCGGTGCAGCCGCCCCCCGAGGCCGCCTGGGCCGCCGCCGGGGCGACCAGGAGCGCCGCCAGTGTGACGACCGTGCCGAGGATGGCGCCCAGCAGTCTCTTTCCCATGTCGTTCGCCTGCCTTTGTCCGGTGCCCGGCGGTGCCGGGCGGATGCGAACACCGTCGCCGACCGGACCTGCCAGAACCTCGCCAAATTCTTGCCCGCCCCGGCAGCCTGCCCCGACAGCTCGCCCCGACCGCCCGCCCCGGCAGCCTGCCCCGACGGCTCGGCCCGACAGCCGGACGTGCGGTCAGGAGCGGGCGAGGCGGCGCAGCAGCGAGTCGGCCCCCAGCGGGTACGCGCCGTGCCGGCGTACCCCGTCGGCGACCTCGCGGTCGGACGAGACCACGACCACCGGGCGGCCCGCCGGCTCGGCGCGGACCAGGCGTCGGATCAGCTCGTCGGCGGTCTCGCCCTTGCGGGAGAAGAGCACCCGTACGCCGCGCGGGGCGGGCGGCAGCCCGTGCATCCGCTCGGCGCCGTCGAACACGACGGTCACCTCGTCGCCGGTCTGCGCGGCGATACCGCCCAGTCCGCTGATGAGGCGCTTGCGCTGCTGCTCCAGCGACATCTCGCCGAAGCCGCGCTTGGTGACGTTGTAGCCGTCCACCACGAGGTGCGCCCGGGGCAGGGCGAGCAGCTGGTCGAGCCGGGCCGGGTCGTCGGTGTCGCGGGCGCGCGCGGCCGGGCCCGCCGGGGCGGTACCGGGCTGCTCGGCGAACGCGTCGGCGACGAAGTCGGCGGGGAGCTTGTCGACCGGGTCGAGCGCCAGCTCCCGGCGCAGCCCGACGGCGGCCTGACCGATGGTCTCCAGCAGCAGCCAGAGGCGGGCGTCGTCGACCGAGCGGGCCTCCTTGGCGCTGGCCCGGGCCACGCCGGCGGCGGCCTCCGCCTCGGCGAGCCGGGCGCGGGCGCGGCGTAGCTCGGCGTCGACGTCCGCGCTGGCGCGCGCGGCCCGGCCGCGTTCGGTGGCCAGAAGTTCGCTGGCCTTGCGCTCGCGGGCCTGCGTCTCGCGAAGGGTGCGGGCCAGCTGACGGGACTCCTCCCGGAGCTGGCCCAGCTCCTCGCGGACCCGGGCCAGCTCGTCGCGGAGCTTGTCGGCCTCGACCCGGGCCACTGCCCGGTCGTGTTCGGCACGGGTGGCCCGCTGCTCGGCCTCGCGGACCAGCTCGGCGACGACGGCGCTGTCCGCCTCGGCGCGGACCGCGGCGCCGCTGGCGTCGATCAGCTCCCGCCAGCCGCGCGGCCGGACCAGGTACGCCAGTGCGGCCACCTCGACCGGGTCGGCGGCGGCCGGCGCGGTGCCCTCGACCACGGCCGCCCCGAGGTCACCGGCGTCGGCCAGCACCCGGGCGGTGACCCGCTGCCGGAACAGCGGGTCGGCGGTGAGCTGGGCGGCGATGGCCGGAGCGCCGAGACGGGCGCGCCGGTTGGGGGCGAACTTGGCCACCCGCCGCAGCGGCACCGGCACCTCGTCGGAGGGGAGGCTGGGCAGCACGGCGGCGGTCAGCGCCACGATCCGTTGCCGGACCGGCTCGGGCAGCGTCGGCTCCGGCTCGATCGTCGGATCACCGCCCGGATCGGCGGGATTGTCACCGGCGTCCGGATCGCTCACCGCGCCGTCGCGGGCGACCGGATCCTCCTGCGGGAGGTGGTCGTCGTGCGGCTCGGCGAGGGGCATGTGGCAAGTCTCCCACCGCTGGCGGGCCCACCGCCTGGTGAGTGAGCCGATCTCTCATCCTAGCCCCATGGTGACTGCTGGGACCTCTGCGACGGGAGTGTCGGACCGGGGCGCTAGCGTGCCGCCGATGGCACAGGCGGAGTACGTCCAGGAGTCACTGGCCGGTCTCGACCCGGCGGTGGGCGGGGTGGACCCGGCCCTGCCGCTGTACGCGACCACCTTCGTGGTGGTCGACCTGGAGACCACCGGCGGCGCGCCGGACGGCGGCGGGATCACCGAGATCGGCGCGGTCAAGGTGCGCGGCGGCGAGGAGCTGGGGGTGCTGGCCACCCTGGTCAACCCGGGGCAGCCGATCCCGCCGTTCATCACCGTGCTGACCGGGATCACCCAGGCCATGCTGCTGCCGGCCCCGCCGATCGAGGAGGTGCTGCCCAGCTTCCTGGAGTTCATCGCCGACGCCGTGCTGGTGGCCCACAACGCTCCGTACGACGTGGGTTTCCTCAAGGCCGCCTGCGTCCGGCACGGCTACCGCTGGCCCAACCCCCGCGTGCTGGACACGGCGGCGCTGGCCCGGCGGGTGCTGACCCGCGACGAGGTGCCCAACCGCAAGCTCGGCACCCTGGCGGCGTACTTCCGCACCGCCACCCAGCCCACCCACCGGGCGTTGGACGACGCCAAGGCCACCGTCGACGTGCTGCACGGTCTGATCGGTCGCCTCGGCGGGCACCGCGTCGACACCGTCGGCGACGCCATCGAGTTCGCCCGGGCGGTCACGCCGACGCAGCGCCGCAAGCGGCACCTGGCCGAGGGGCTGCCCCGGGTCCCGGGGGTCTACATCTTCCGGGCCGCCGACGACCGGCCGCTCTACGTCGGCACGTCCGGCGACATCGCCACTCGGGTGCGCAGCTACTTCACCGCCGGCGAGAAGCGCGCCCGGATCTCCGAGATGCTGGCCGCGGCCGAGCGGGTCGAGGCCGTGGAGTGCGCGCACTCGTTGGAGGCGGAGGTTCGCGAGCTGCGGCTGATCGCCGCGCACGCCCCTCCGTACAACAGGCGGTCGAAGTACCCGGAGCGGATGGTCTGGCTCAAGCTGACCGACGGGCCGTACCCCCGGCTGTCGATCGTGCGCGACATCTCCCCCACCGACACCGCCTACCTCGGACCGTTCACCTCCCGGCGGGCCGCGGAGTTGGCCGCCGCCGCCTTCCACGACGCGGTCCCGCTGCGCCAGTGCACGCACCGGCTCTCGCTGCGCACCGTCACGCCGGCCTGCGCGCTGGCCGAGCTGGGTCGCTGCCCGGCGCCCTGCGAGCACCGGATCACCCCCGAGGAGTACGACGACAGAGCCGTCGAGCCGTTCCGGACGGCCACCACGAGCGACCCTCGGCCGGTGGTGGACGCGCTGCTGGCCCGGATCGACGTGCTCGCGGCCGACCAGCGCTACGAGGAGGCCGCCGTGGTGCGGTACCGGCTGGCCGCGGTGCTGCGCGCCACGGTGCGGATGCAGCGGTTGGCGGCGCTGACCGGGATCGCCGAGCTGGCGGCCGCCCGACCGGCCGCCCAGGGCGGCTGGGAGCTGGCCCTGGTACGCCACGGTCGGCTGGCCGGCGCCGGGGTGTCCCCGCCGGGCGTCCACCCGAGACCCACGCTGAACGCCATCCGGGCCACGGCCGAGACGGTCTCGGGTGGGCACGGGCCGGTGCCGTCGGCCACCGCCGAGGAGTCCGAGCGCATCCTGTCCTGGTTGGAGCGGCCGGAGACCCGGTTGGTCGAGATGTCGTCCGGTTGGTCCTCCCCGGCGGGCGGCGCGGGGCGCTTCCGTGACCTGCTGGCGAAGGCCGAGAGCGGGGCGTCGCACCAACTCTCGACCGAACGCTCATGACCAACTGACCGATCGGACTACGTCGACTCGCTTAGGCTGTTAAGGAAGTGCAGTCCTGCCCGTTTCGTGGGCCTGCTCCGTTCACCGGGTCCGGTGACCGCGGAGCCGGGGTGAGGAGGTGTCCCTCGTGGACGTCGACGCCGGACACGGCGCCGCCCTGGGGGGCGCCCTGCCAACCCAGTCGGGCGAGCTGCCCCTGACCCGCCGACTGCGGTCGTTGCTCAGCTGGCCGACCACCGACTCCGACCCGGTCACCCACCTGGTCCGCACCCATCGGGGCATCCACGCCGGCACCGATCCGGCGGTGCTGCGCCGGGCGTACACGATCGCGGAGAACATGCACCGCGGGCAGTTCCGCAAGAGCGGCGAGCCGTACATCACCCATCCCCTCGCGGTGGCGCAGATCTGCGCCGAGCTGGGCATGGACACCACCACCCTGGTCGCGGCACTGCTGCACGACACGGTCGAGGACACCCGCTACACGCTCCAGGCGCTGTCGGAGGACTTCGGCCACGAGGTGGCCCACCTGGTCGACGGGGTGACCAAGTTCGACAAGGCGTTCTACGGCAAGGCCGCCGAGGCGGAGACGGTCCGCAAGATGATCGTCGCGGCGGCCAAGGACGTCCGGGTGCTGATCATCAAGCTGGCCGACCGGCTGCACAACATGCGGACGCTCGGGGTGCGCTCGGCGGCGTCCCGGGAGCGGATCGCCCGCAAGACGCAGGAGGTCCTGGTCCCGCTCTGCGACCGGTTGGGCATCCAGACCCTCAAGCGCGAGCTGGACGACGTGGTGCTGCTGCACCTGGAGCCCGACGAGCACGCCCGACTGGCCCGGCACGTGCACGACCGGCCCGGCTGGGAGGCCTACCTCGACGCGGTGGTCAACCGCGCCCGGGCCGCGCTCAAGCGCAGCCGGGTCGACGCCGAGGTGAGCCCCCGTCCCCGGCATCTCTACTCGATCTGGAAGGACACCGTCGCGGGCGGCCACACCGCGCCGTACGACCTGCCCCGCATCTCGGTGGTGGTCGACGGCCCGGCCACCGACTGTTACGCGGCGCTGGGCGCGATCCACGGCACGTGGCGGCCGGTACCGGGCCGCTTCAAGGACTTCATCGCCTCGCCGAAGAACAACCTCTACCGCTCGCTGCACACCAGCGTCTGCGGCCCGCAGGACCGTACGGTGGAGGTGCTGATCCGCACCCAGGAGATGCACCGCGCGGCCGAGTACGGCATCGCCGCCGACTTCCGCTTCCCGCGCTCGGGCAGCGGCAGCGCGGCGGCCCGGGCCGAGCAGCTGGACTGGCTGCGCCGCGTGCTCGACTGGGAGCCGGAGGCCGCCGACCCGGCGCAGTTCTACGAGTCGCTGCGCTGCGACCTCGCCGAGGGCCAGATCCAGGTCTTCGCCGACGGTCGTCAGGTGGTGCTGCCGGCTGGCGCCACACCCGTCGACCTGGCGTACGAGCTGGGCAATCATCGCGGCGACCATTGCCTCGCGGCCCGCATCAACGGCCGGCTCGCACCGCTGAGCTCGGAACTGGACGAGGGCGACGTGGTGGAGATCTTCACCGAGAACGACGCCGACAACGGCTTCGAGGCCGCCGCCGCCCCGCGCGGACCGCGCAAGGAGTGGCTGGACTTCGTCAAGTCGCCGCACGCGCAGATGCAGATCAACAGGTGGTTCGCCGAGCACACCGAGCCGGGCATCACGATCAGCGACAAGGTACGCCTCGGTCGGGCCACCATCGGTCTCGCCCTACGCCAGCACAACCGGGGCCTCGCCAGCGACCTGCCGCTGCTGCGGCTCTCCGAGGAGTTGGGCTACCCCGACCTGGAGACCCTGCTGGTCGCGGTCTTCGACCGGGTGATCGAACCGGACGCCGTGGTACGCCAGCTCATCGAACTGGTCGACCATCGACAGTGACTCCGGGTGCCCCAGCGCGTCCGAGGGACATTCGTGACCACTAGCCTCAAGGCATGATCCCCCGTTCCCGTGCCACCGGTCGGGCCGTCTTCTACCAGGCCTTCTACCGGCTGCCGCTGCCGGTGCGCCGGCGTCTGGTCCGGCTCGCCGTACCGAAGTACATCGTCGGCGCGGTCACGTTGGTCCGCGACACCGAGGCGACGGGCGCGGGTCGGTTGCTGATGCTGCGCCAGCCGCCCGGCAAGGGCTGGTCGCTCCCCGCCGGCCTGCTGAACCGGGGTGAGCCGCCGGTCGTGGGCGCGGCCCGCGAACTGTTCGAGGAGTCCGGCGTCCGGCTGCCGCCGTCCCGGCTGCGCCCCGCCGTGCCGAACGCGATCGTGCACGCCAAGGGCTGGGTGGACATGGTCTTCGAGGCGGAGGTGCCGGCGTCCAGCACCGAACTGGTGGTGGACGGCGGGGAGGTCTTCGAGGCCGCCTGGCATCGGTTGGACGACCTGCCCAAGCTCACCTGGCCGACCGCGCGGCTGCTCGCCTACTACGACATCGGGCCGCTGGCCGGGCAGTTCCCGCCGCCGGTGCCCGACGACGCGCCATGACCAGGGCGAGCTGGCCGGGGGACGTCTGCGCGGTCGTGCTCGCCGCGGGCGAGGGCACCCGACTGCGCCCGCTCACCGAACGGGTGCCCAAGGCGCTCTGCCCGGTCGGTAACGTGCCGCTCCTGGACCGGGCCCTGGATCGGTTGGCCGGTCTGGGCCTGAGGAGTCCCGCACGGGTCGCGGTGAACGCCTGCTACCTCGCCGACCAGGTGGTCGCGCACGTCGGCGACCGCGCCCACCTGTCGGTGGAGCCCGGCGACCCGCTCGGCACGGCGGGCGGGGTGGCGAATCTGCGGGACTGGATCGACGGCCGAGGAGTCCTGGTCGGCAACGCCGACGCGTACCTGGCCGATCCGGCCACCGCGCCGGGCCCCGACGTGGCCGCGTTGCTCGACGGTTGGGACCGGGACTCCGTACGCCTGCTCGGGCAGCCCGCCGCCGACCCGCACGCGCCGGGTACCTTCGCCGGGCACTGCTTCACCGGCTTCTCGCTGCTGCCGTGGCGACTGGTCCGCGACCTGCCGGTGGTCGTGTCCGACCTGGTGCGCGCGGTGTGGCGGCCGGCGGAGGCCGCCGGGGCGCTCGACGTGGTGCCGTACGCGGGCACCTTCTACGACACCGGGACGCCGGCCGACTACCTGGCGGCCAACCTGCACGCGGCGGCCGGCGGCGTGCTCGTCGACGGGTCCGCCACGGTGACCGGAAGCTGTGTCGAGTCGGTCGTCGGCGCCGACGCCAGGGTGGGCGGCGACGTGCGACGCAGCGTGATCTGGCCGGGCGCGACGGTACGGGACGGCGAGCGGCTACGGGACGCGATCCGCTTCGGCGACGACGGGACGGTGCAGGTCTAGCATGGGCGACGACGCCGACGAACGGAGAAATGCCCCGTGATCACCGCGATCGTGCTGATCGACTGCGCCACCGACGCGATCCCCGAGGTGGCCGATGCCCTGGCCAACGTCCCCGGCGTCAGCGAGGTCTACTCGGTGGCGGGGCACGTCGACCTCATCGCCATCGTCCGGGTCCGCGAGTTCGACCAGATCGCGCAGGTCATCGCGGGCAGCATCTCCAAGGTGCCGGGTGTGCTGAACACGGAGTCGCACATCGCGTTCCGGGCGTACTCGAAGCTCGACCTTGAGGAGACGTTCGCGATCGGCCTCGCGGACGCCGACTGACCCGCGGCCCGCATGCGCCGCGGCCGGTCCACCCCGCGTGGGGTGGACCGGCCGTCGCGCTACCGCGAGATCAGCTCTCGCTGGGAGCGGGCCGCTCGGTGGTGCCGAGGCCCGGTTCCGGCGACTCGGTGATCCCACCACTCGGAGCCGGCGACTCGGTGACGCCACCCGGAGCCGGCGACGAGGTGCCCGGGCTGGGCGTGCCGCTGGCGCTGGTCTGCGGGACCGGGATGCCCAACTGGTTGGCCAGTTGGACCAGCTCGTCGTAGTGCGCCTGCAGCGTCGGCAGGGCGGTCTGGGCCAACTGGACCACCGACTGCTCGGAGCCCTGCGAGATCTCCGTCTGGGTGGCCTGGATGGCCTGGACGTGACCGGCCAGCTCACTGGTCACCCAGAGCCGGTCGAACTCCGCGCCACTGACGTTGTTCAGCTTGTCGATGACCGCCTGCTGATCGGTCGTGGGCTCGTTCGGCAGCTGGACGTTGAGCTGCGACGCGGTCTGCTGCACCGTCTGGTCCAGCTGGGTGTGGTCGGTCTTGAACATCGCGCCCAGGTCCTTGACCCCCTGGTTCTGGCCCTTCTGCTGAGCCAGATCACCGGCGGTGATCTCGAAAAGGTTCACCTGGTGCACCGCCTGCAGGTACTGGGTGTCCTGCGTCGACGGCTGTGCCGCCGCCTGGGCGGCTGCTGCCGGCGCGACACCCACCAGCACCAGCGCGGCCAACAGGCCGAGGCGTTTGAGACCCAACATGCTTCCCCCCCTAGAGACGTTGGATCGCACGGATACCCGGCTCACGGGGGTTATTCCTGCGATCGCCCGGCGCGCGGGGTCGACCGGTCCCGCCGTGCCCGTCCGACTCCTGCTCGGTTGGGCGACCGGACACCGGAAAAGGCGTGACGCCCGCCGGAAGTCCGGCGGGCGTCACGTGAGGGTGCTGTCGGAGGTCAGCGGCGGCTCTCGCCGCTGCCGATCTCCGCACGATCTCCCCGGGGCTCGACCGGCGGGTGACCCGGCGAGACCGGCGCCTCGACCGGCTTCTCGATCGGGTAGAAGAAGCCCCGGACCGCCGGGCCGAGGGCCCCGAGCCGGTTCATCTTCTTCGGTACCACCCAGCCGACGTACTCCAGCTCACCGTGGCCGTCCGCGTGCCCGTTCGACGCGCTGAGCGGCTGGTGGACCTCGATGAACCGACCGTCCGGCAGACGCCGGATGATGCCGGTCTCGACGCCGTGCGCGAGCACCTCCCGGTCGTGCTGCTGCAGACCCAGGCAGAGCCGGTAGGTGACGTAGTACGCCAGCGGCGGAACCACGAGCAGACCGACCCGGCCCGCCCAGGTCATCGCGTTCAGGCTGATCTGGAACTTGTCGGCGATCACATCGTTGGCGCCCGAGAGCGTCAGCACGATGTAGAAGGCGACGGCCATGGCGCCCACGGCCGTACGGGCCGGAACGTCGCGGGGCCGCTGGAGCAGGTTGTGGCTCTTGCGGTCCTTGAGGTGCCGGGCCTCCAGGAACGGGTACATCGTCGACAGGCCGACCAGGATCCCGGGCAGCACGACAGTGGGCCAGAACAGCGGCGGGATGACGTACCCGTCGCCGATCGGGATCGGAATCTCCCACGCCGGCATGAGCCGCGTCGAGCCGTCGAGGAACATGACGTACCAGTCGGGCTGGCTGGCGGCCGAGACCACCCACGCCTCGTACGGCCCGAACAGCCAGATCGGGTTGATCTGGAACAGACCGCCCAGCAGCGCGATGACGCCGAAGACGACCATGAAGAAGCCGCCCTGCTTCAGCGCGTAGCGGGGGAACATCCGCTCGCCGACCACGTTGTTGTTGGTCCGGCCGGGGCCGGGCCACTGGGTGTGCTTCTGCTTGAAGACCAGACCCAGGTGGGCGCTGATCAGCGCGAGCAGCAGGCCCGGGATCAACAGGACGTGGGCGATGAAGAACCGACTGATGATGATCGTGCCGGGGAACTCGCCACCGAAGACCGACGACGTCACCCACGAGCCCACCACCGGGATGGACAGCATGATCGCGGAGGCGATCCGCAGACCGGTGCCGGACAGGCCGTCGTCCGGCAGCGAGTAGCCGGTGAAGCCGGCCAGGAAGCCGACCCAGAACAGCAGCGAGCCGATGATCCAGTTGGTCTCGCGCGGCTTGCGGAAGGCGCCGGTGAAGAACACCCGCAGCATGTGCACGACGATCGCGGCCATGAACAGCAGCGCCGCCCAGTGGTGCATCTGCCGCATCACCAGACCGCCCCGGACGTCGAACGACAGGTCCAGGCTGGAGGCGTACGCGGCGGACATCGGGGTGCCCTGCAACGGCGCGTAGCTGCCGTCGTAGACCACCTCGGTCATCGCCGGCTCGTAGAAGAAGGTCAGGAACACACCGGTCAGCAGCAGCACGATGAACGAGAACAGCGCGATCTCGCCCAGCAGGAACGACCAGTGGTCCGGGAAGACCTTGTTCAGCAGCTTGCGCAGCGGCGTGGCCACCGCGAAGCGGTCGTCCACCCCCGCCGCGGCCTTGCCCGGCGTGGCCGCCAGGTCGAACTTTCGACGCTTCATGGCCGCTCCCAGAAGTCAGGCCCGACGGTCTCGGTGTAGTCGGACTTCGCCACGAAGAAACCCTCGGAGTCCAACTCGATCGGCAGCTGCGGCAGCGACCGGTTGGCCGGGCCGAAGACGGGCTTGGCGTTGTCGGTGATCAGGAACTGGGACTGGTGGCACGGGCAGAGCAGCCGGTTGGTCTGCTGCTCGTACAGGCTGGCGGGGCAGCCGGCGTGCGTGCAGATCTTGGAGAACGCCGCGTAGTTGCCCCACATGTAGTCCTTGTGGTGCTTCTGCGTCTCGCCGGGGCGCGCGTTGGCCTCGCGGGACTTCTGGGCGTCCGCGTCGCGCAGGTGGATCAGCAACGTCGGCGAGTCGGCGTGCCGGTTGCTCACGCCGTGCTCGATGCCCGGGAAGACGGTCAGCTGACCACCGGCGCTGATGTCCGCCGGGCGCACCGGGCGGCCATCCTCACGGACCAGACGGATCTTCTGCCCGTTCTCCGTCGGGGCGAACCCGGTGGTGAACATCTGGTTGTTCTTGTGCGGCTGGGAGATCAGGCCACCGACCAGCGGTGCCGCCGCGACCGCGGCGACCGGCGCGAGACCGGCCAGCAGCGAGATGCCGAGCAGCGGACGACGCTTGATGCCCATCTCGTCGGCCAGGTAGAGCATGGTCTGGCCGGTGATGGTGCGACCCTCGGAGTCGACCTGGCCCTCGTGCCGGTCCTGGATCGAGACCTCCTTGGGCAGCAACTTCTTGCCCCAGGTCAGGATGCCGAAACCGACGGCGAGCAGGGCCACGCCGAGGGTGGCGCCCAGCAGCGGCGTGTAGAACTTGTCGCCACCGCGACCCGGCTCGTACTGCCACGGCCACCAGATGTAGATGGCCAGGAAGGCGGTCGCCGCCAGACCGGTGATCAGGAAGAACCCGGCCACCACGCGGGTGAGCCGACGCTCCGCCTTGGTGCCCGGCAGCACCTGCGGCTCGTAGTGGACGATCTCGATGTCGTCCCGGCGCGCGCCCTCGCGGACGATGTCGAACCGGCTCAGCCTGGGGTCGTTCACGTCGAGCGGCTCCGGGCCCTGCGAGGCCTGGTGCTCGGTGTGCGTGCTCATGCCGTCACCTCGCTACGGGTGGCGCCGAGCGGCACCACGGCGGTGGAACTGAAGATCCGCTCGGTCACGACTTACCCGCAATCCACAGGCTAGCGAACACGAGCGCCACGATGCCAACCAGGAAGATCGCCAGGCCCTCGGTGGACGGCCCGTACCGACCGAGGTTGAACCCGCCCGGGTCCTGGTCGGTCTTCAGCGTCTCCTGGATGTAGGCGATGATGTCGGCCTTCTGCTCCGGAGTGATCTGGTTGTCGCCGAACACCGGCATGTTCTGCGGGCCGCTCAGCATCGCCGCGTAGATCTGCCGGTCCGTCGCGGGGTGCAGGCTCGGGGCGAACTTGCCCGAGGAGAGCGCACCGCCGCCACCGCCGAAGGCGTGGCACTGCGAGCAGTTGATCCGGAACAGCTCGCCGCCGGCCGCGACGTTGCCGCTCTTGTGCAGGTCCTCTTCGGTGCCCGGGACGACCGGACCGCCGCCGAGTTCCTGGATGTACTGGGCGAGCTGCCGGGTCTGCTCGTCGGTGAAGACCGGGGGCTTGCGGTGCGCCTGGGCCTCCTGGCGGGCCAGCGGCATCCGACCCGAGCTGACCTGGAACTCGACCGAGGCCGCGCCGACGCCGATCAGGCTCGGCCCGCGGCCCTCGACGCCCTGGGCGTTGCGTCCGTGGCAGGTCACACAGCTCACGTCGAACAGCGCCTTGCCCTCGGCTGCGGCGCCGGTGAGCGGCGGATTGTCCTGCGCCTGCGCACCGGGCGCGAAGACGGTGTAGGCGCCGCCGGCGAGCATCAGCGCCGCGATCAGCCGGACCGCGGCGCCCAGCCGGCGGCGGCCCCTGCTGCGCGCGGCGGGCCGCCCGCGCAACCGCGCGAGCAGGCCGCGTCGGCGGTCGTTATCAGAAGTCATGAGCTGTGTCCTTAACCGGTTGGACCTTGTCTCAGGGGACGGAGCAGCGGCGCGGTTCGTGACGCGCCAAGATCACTGAAGCCAGTAGATCATGGCGTACAGGCCGATCCACACGACGTCGACGAAGTGCCAGTAGTACGACACGACGATCGCCGAGGTCGCCTGCGCCGGGGTGAACCGGCCCATGGTCGTGCGGACCATGAAGATGATGAAGGCGATGAGACCGCCGGTCACGTGCAGGCCGTGGAAACCGGTCGTCAGGTAGAACATCGAGCCGTAGCCGTCGGCGTTGATCCGGACGCCGTCCTCCACCAGGTGGCGGTACTCGTTCACCTGGCCGAGCACGAAGATCAGGCCCATCACGAAGGTGACGGTGAACCAGCGGCGCAGCGCGTGCACGTCACCCTTCTCCGCCGCGAAGACGCCGAGCTGGCAGGTCACCGAGGACAGCACCAGGATCACCGTGAAGGTGGTCGCGTACGGGATGTTCAGCGACTCGGTGTGCTTCTCCCACTGCTCCGGCGCAGCCGCGCGGATCGAGAAGTACATCGCGAAGAGCGCCGCGAAGAACATGAGTTCGCTGGAGAGCCACACGATCGTCCCCACGCTGACCATGTTGGGTCGCGTCAGAGAGTGGATCCGGCTCTTGTCAATGGCTGGGGCCGCAGTCACGCCGTCATTATTGCCCCTGACCGGGGCCGGCGATCAGCGGGGTGGCAAACCTGCGCCTTCCGTGGCCCGGCCGTCAGGGTCCGGTTCGCCTGGCCTAGCCTGAAAAGCGTGCTGCACGTCGATCCCATCCTCGCCGCCACCTCGGCCGTCCCGGCCGATGTGCTCGCGGCCACCTCGGCGGGCCCGTCGACGCTGGCCGCCGGGGCCGAGGCGACCCCGCCACCGTTCACCATCGGCGCGGTGCTGACCGAGACCCGGTTGGACAGCTGGCTGGCCCTCGGCCTGGTGCTCGCCGCCGGCCTCTACCTGTACGGGGTGCACCGGCTGCGCATCCGGGGCGACCGCTGGCCGGTCGCCCGTACCGTCTTCTTCCTCGGCCCCGGCCTCGGCGGCATCGCGCTCGTGACGGTCAGTGGGCTGCACGCCTACGACACCGCGCTGCTGTCGGTGCACATGGTCCAGCACATGGTGCTCTCCATGGTGTCGCCGATCTTCCTGGCGCTGGGCGCGCCGATGACGCTGGCCCTGCGGACCCTGCCGGTCGGGCCGCGCAAACGCCTCCTGGCGATCGTGCACAGCCGGATCGCCCGCGTCTACACCTTCCCGCTGGTGGCGTTCGCCATCTTCGTGGTCAACCCGTTCGCCCTCTACTTCAGCGACCTGTACCGCTTCACGCTGGAGCACGCCTGGGCGCACGAGCTGGTGCACGCGCACTTCATCCTGACCGGCTGCGTGTTCTTCTGGCCACTGCTCGGCCTCGACCCGCTGCCCGGCCGCTGGCCGTATCCGGCGCGGGCGCTGCTGATGCTGCTCTCCGTGCCGTTCCACACCGTGCTCGGGCTCACCATCATGCAGAGCACCACGCTCTTCGGCGGCGACTGGTACCCCTCGCTCAACCTGAGCTGGTCCGACCCGAAGGCCGACCAGGTGGTCGCCGGCGGCATCCTCTGGGCCGGCGGCGAGTTCGTCAGCGTCACCATGCTCGCGGTGCTGGTGGTGCAGTGGGTCAAGCAGTCCGAGCGGGAGGCCCGCCGTGTCGACCGCGAGCTGGACCGCCAGGAGGCGCGCGAGCGCGCGGCCGAAGCCACGACGGCCTGAGCTGCGCAGACGGCGCGCCCGACGCGCGGAAGCGGGCGGCGTGTCAGGTACGTCACGTCGGCCGGTACGATCGGCGGGCAGCTACGAGGTTGGAAGCGGAGTGTCGGCATGAGTGAGCGTCTGTGCACCGTCCTGCTCTACAGCGACGACCCGCAGGTCCGTGACCGGATGCGGCTCGCCGTGGGCACCCGGCCCGCGCCCGGCCTGCGGATCGAGTTCGTCGACGCGTCGACCTACGCCGAGACCATCCGGCTGGTCGACGACTACGAGATCGACCTGCTGCTGCTCGACGGCGAGGCCAGCCCCGGCGGCGGCATCGGCATCGCCCGGCAGATCAAGGACGACCGGGACGACGCGCCGCCCACCTGCCTCGTGATCGCCCGCGCCGCGGACCGATGGCTCGCCGCGTACGCCGAGGTCGACGCGACGCTGGTGCATCCGCTCGACCCGGTGACCACCGGCAGCACGGTGGCCGAGTTGCTGCGGACGCACGCACCCGCCTGACGTTCCCGCGCCAAACCGGCACCGACACGGCGCCGGCCGAGCCTGCGCCGGTTCCAGCCCACCCGCACTTCGTACGCTCGGGAGGCCCGCCATGGGCGATCGGACCTGGCCGCACCTGCTCAACTCGCTGCTGCGCGGCGAGGAGCTGTCCACCGGCGACACCGCCTGGGCCATGGGCGAGATCATGGCCGGCTCGGCGGGCGCGGCGCAGGTGGCCGGCTTCGCGGTGGCGCTGCGGGCCAAGGGTGAGACCTCGGCCGAGCTGGCCGGCCTGGTGGAGACGATGTTGAGCCGGGCCGTCCCGGTCGACCTGCCCGACGAGCTGCGCTCCACCGCGCTGGACGTCGTCGGCACCGGCGGTGACCTCGCCCACACGGTCAACATCTCCACCATGGCCGCGCTCGTCGTCGCGGGCGCGGGTGTGCGGGTGGTCAAGCACGGCAACCGCGCCGCGTCCTCCTCCTGCGGCACCGCCGACCTGTTGGAGTTCCTCGGCGTCCCGCTCGACCTCGACCCCGACGCCATCGTGCGGTGCGTCACCGAGGCGGGCATCGGGTTCTGCTTCGCCGCCCGCTTCCACCCGGGCATGCGGCACACCGGGCCGGTCCGCCGGGAGCTGGGCGTCCCCACCGTGTTCAACTTCCTCGGCCCGCTGACCAACCCGGCCCGGCCCCGCGCCGGCGCGGTCGGCTGCTTCGACGCGCGGATGGCCCCGGTGATGGCCGGTGTGTTCGCCGCCCGGGGCGACTCGGTGCTGGTGATGCGCGGCGAGGACGGCCTGGACGAGTTCACCACCGCCGCGCCGACCCGCGTCTGGGCGGCGCAGAACGGCGCCGTACGCGAGGCCGTGCTGGACGCGAGCGACCTGGGCGTACCCCGGGCCACCCTGAGTGACCTGCGCGGCGGTGACGCCGCGTACAACGCCGGTGTGGCCCGTCGCCTGCTGGCCGGTGAGGCCGGCCCGGTGCGCGACGCGGTGCTGGTCAACGCGGCGGCGGCGCTCGCGACTCAGGGGCCGCTCGACGGCGACCTGACCGAGGCGCTGCGCGCCGGCCTGGACCGCGCCGCCGAGTCGATCGACTCGGGCGCGGCCGCGGGCGTCCTGGAGCGCTGGATCGAGACCGCCACCACCGCCGCGGCCCCGGCCACCGCCTGATCGGCACGGCCGCCCACAGGGCCGACTGACACACGCGGCCCGGACAACCAGGTCGGCGACGTGGCGCTATGGGCGCGGCGAGAGGCCGCCACATCGGCGGGACGGCGCTATCACCGCGCCGGGCTTGCGACGTGGCGGCCGGTCGACAACTGCGCGGGTCAGGCGGCGTGGCGGCGGGTGGGCTGGCGACGTCGGCGCTCGGCCAGCCGAGTGACGGGCGCGACGAACGTGGCGATCACCACGGCCGTGCCGCAACCTGTGCAGACCAGCTCGGGACAGTCGCTGCCGTGGCCGTCGACGCAGGGCGGCGCCTCGAACGGCGTCACGCCCTCGCAGACGTCGCAGTAGAGATCGCGGTGCGACATCGGGCGTCTCCTTCTCAGTCCGGACGACCGCCTCTGGAATGCGACAACGACGCACAACGGAAGCGGAGAACTACTCGCCTGTAGTTTCCCACGCGGGTCCGACAAATCTCCGCGCCCACCACCCGCCTCTCGCTCGATCGACTCGACGTCGCCGAAGTCGGGGTGTCCATGCCGGCCGGACAGCGCCGATTCCAGGAAGTCGAGTCGATCATTGCGCTGGCACCCCGCATCGACGATCGCGGCACGACGAAGGCCCGCTCCCCCGGTCGGGGGTGCGGGCCTTCGTGGCGGTACGCGATCGGTCGCCAGGGGCGACCGGGTCGATCAGTGCTCGGCGGTGCGCCGGGTGCCGCTGTAGTACTCGAACAGCAGGCCGCAGGCGGCGAAGACGACCGCCACCAGGCCGAGACCGATCAGCCAGAACTGCCAGAACACCATGCCCAGCGCGGCGATCGCGGCGGCCAGCGCCAGACCGAACGGCCAGTAGCTGCCCGGGCTGAAGAAGCCGACCTCACCGGCGCCGTCGGCGATCTCGGCGTCGGCCCGGTCCTCGGGGCGCAGGTCGATACGGCGCGAGACGAACCAGAAGAAGCCACCGCACATCGAGCAGAGCAGGAACGACAGCGCCAGGGCGACGGTGCCCACCCACTCGATGTTGCCGGACTCACCGTGCGTCCAGGCGCCGTAGAGGATGGTCGCGCCGAAGAGGAACCCGGCGATGATCAGGAAGATACGCCACTCGGTCTTCATGCGGCTGCCTCAGCTTCCCGTGCCGGCCGGAGCGCTGTCCGGGTTGAAGTTGCTCTGCGTCCGTCGGGTGTCGAACGGCTTCGTGGTCTGCGCGTACGGCTCCTCGCCGATCTGGGCCAGCGCCTCCTGGGTGGACTTGCCGCCCTGCTTGGCCGCGAGGAACTGGTCGTACTTCTCCGGCGAGACGACCCGCAGCTCGAAGTTCATGAACGCGTGGTAGCTGCCGCACAGCTCGGCGCAGCGGCCGACGTACGCGCCCTCGGCGTCGAGGCTGGAGACCTCGAAGACGTTGCGGATCTTGCCCGGCATGACGTCCCGCTTGAACAGCAGCTCCGGCACCCAGAAGGAGTGGATGACGTCGCGGCTCGTCTCCTCGAACCGGATGGACCGGTTGGTCGGCAGCACGAGCACCGGGATGACCTCACTGGTGCCCAGCGTCGACGCGGTGGTCTTGGCTTCCGTGCCCTGACCGTCGCGGTAGTTGAACTGCCAGTTCCACTTGAACGCGACGACCTCGACAGTGACGTCCGGGTTCTTCGACAGCTTGTCGACGTCGGTCTGCACGATCGCCGTGTAGTAGAAGAGCACGGAGACGATCAGGATCGGCGCGATGGTGTAGAGGAACTCCATCGGCAGGTTGTAGCGGGTCTGCACCGGCAGCGCGTTGCCACGCTTGCGGTACCGCACGACACACCAGAAGATCAGGCCCCACACGAAGACGCCGACCGCGAGCGCGGCGACGCAGGAGGCGATCCACAGGTCGTACATCCGGTGCGACTCGGGCGTGATGCCGCCCTGCGGCCAACCGAAGCCGTCGAACGTCTTGCCGACGTCACAGCCCGTGAGCAGAACCAGCAGCGCCACGCCCCCGAGACCGAGCCCGGCCAGCCGACCGGCACCACGTCCCCGGCGTCCACCGACCCGTGGGGCAGCACCGTGCCGTACGGCCGACGGCCGTACCTCCGAACTCCTTGCGACCACCTGGTCCTGCCTCCCTAGCGCGCCGCGGTGCGTCGTTCGTCAGCACCGGCGGCAAAGGCGTCACCGACGGTCGCAGATTACTCGACCATGACGGACTCGGCCGTGGTGGGGTCACTGTCCGCCCCCATCGGGGGGATCCTGGGCATAACGCCGCGATAGCGTGTGTGGGCGTGAGCGCGAGGAGTGAGCCGGGGTTGCGAGCCCCGCAGTCGCAAACGAAAGGCGACCCCGTGAGCGCGAGGAGTGAGCCGGGGTTGCGAGCCCCGCAGTCGCAAACGAAAGGCGTCACCGTGAGCGCCTCTTCGGTCTACCTGGACGGGGCGACGGCCGCGCCGCTGCATCCGGTCGCCCGGCAGGCGCTGCTGGCGGCCCTGGAGGACGGCTGGGCCGACCCGGGGAAGCTCTACGGCCAGGCACGCCGCGCGCGACAACTGCTCGACGCCGCCCGCGAGGCCGCCGCGCAGACGCTCGGCGTCCGCGCCGACGAGCTGTCCTTCACCCCCAGCGGTACGACGGCAGCCCACGGCGCGGTACTCGGCGCGCTGGCGGGACGGCGTCGCGTCGGGGCGACCCTGGTGCACTCGGCGATCGAGCACTCCGCCGTTCTGCACGCCGCCGAGCGGCACGTCGCGGCCGGCGGCGCCGCCACCGCCGTACCGGTCGACCGGGTGGGCCGGCTGGACCTGACCGGCTGGTCGGACGCCGTCCGTGCTCCCGGGGTCGCGCTGGCGGCGCTGATCAGCGCCAGCCACGAGGTGGGCACCGTGCAGCCGGTCGCCGAGGCGGCGGCCGTGTGCGCGGAGGTCGGGGTACCGCTGTACGTCGACGCGGCGCAGTCGGTCGGACGGGTGCCGCTGCCGGCCGGCTGGTCGGTGCTCAGCGCCAGCGCCCACAAGTGGGGCGGGCCACCCGGGGTGGGGTTGCTGGCGGTGCGCAAGGGCACCCGCTGGGAGTCGCCGTGGCCGGCCGACGAGCGGGAGGGTGGTCGTACCCCGGGGTGGTGAACCTACCCGCGGTGGTGGCGGCGGCGGCGAGCCTGCGCGCGGCGGCGGGCGACGCGGCCGCCGAGCAGGCCCGGCTGTCCCCGCTGGTGGACCGGATCCGGGCGCGGGTCGCGGCGGAGGTGCCCGACGTGGAGGTGGTCGGCGACCCGGTGCTGCGCCTGCCGCACCTGGTGACGTTCTCCTGCCTGTACGTCGACGGCGAGACGCTGCTGCACGCGCTGGACCGGCGGGGGTTCGCGGTGTCGTCCGGTTCGTCCTGCACGTCGTCCACGCTGCGGCCGTCGCACGTGCTGGAGGCGATGGGGGTGCTCTCGCACGGCAACGTACGGGTCAGTCTGCACCGGGAGACGACGGAGGAGGACGTCGAGCGGTTCCTCACCGAGCTGCCCGGGATCGTCGCCGGCCTGCGCGCCGACGCCGGGGTGGTCGGGCTGTGACGATGCCGGACGAGGTGATCGACTGCCGGGGTCAGCGCTGCCCGCTGCCGGTGATCGCGGCGGCCC
This sequence comes from Micromonospora sp. CA-246542, assembly GCF_050942905.1. NCBI lineage: Bacteria > Bacillati > Actinomycetota > Actinomycetes > Micromonosporales > Micromonosporaceae > Micromonospora > Micromonospora sp. CA-246542. The sequence goes on from NZ_CP192040.1 coordinate 5,300,086, forward strand.
GGCGGATGCCGCAGGTGCCGGTCGGCACGGTCGTCCGGGTGCTGGCCGACGACCCGGCGGCGGCGGTCGACCTCCCCGCCTGGTGCCGCATGCGCGGCCAGGAGTACCTAGGCGCCCTGACCGGCCCCGAAGGCCCCGCCTACGACATCCGCCGCACCCACTAACCCCCGCCCCCGCCCTGCCCACCCCCTCCCCCGCCGCACCCCGCCCTCGCCGCACTCCGCCCCGCGATCTTGCAGTTTCGGTGGCGTCAAGAGGGCACAAAAGCCGCGAAACAGCAACACAAAGTGCAAGATCGGCGGCGTGAGGGGGCGGGGGTGGGGCGGGGCGGGCGGGGGGTGGGGTGGGTTACGGGAGGAGGTGGGGGCGGATCTCTTCGGCTGCCACGTCGCCGTAGGACTCGGCGAGGCGCTTGACGAACAGGTCGCGGCGCACGTCGTACTCCTGGGTGCCGACCGTCTCCAGGACGAGCGTGGCCAGCAGCGAGCCGACCTGGGCGGCCCGCTCCAGCCCGAGACCCCAGGAGAGCGCGGTGAAGAAACCGGCCCGGAAGCCGTCGCCGACACCCGTGGGGTCGACGGCCCGGATCTCCCGGGCGATGGGTACGTGGATGGGGTCGATGCCCCGACCGGCGATCTCGACGCCGTCCTTGCCCAGCGTGGTGACCCGCACCTTGACCAGGTCCAGCAACTGGTCGTCGCTCAGCTGTGCCTTGCTCTGCAGCAGCGACTTCTCGTAGTCGTTGGTCATGAGGTACTCGGCGCCCTCGATCAGCGCCACCACGTCCTCGCCGGGCATCCGGGCGAGCTGCTGGGAAGGGTCGGCGGCGAACGCGTACCCACGGGTGCGGCACTCGGCCGAGTGCCGCAGCATCGCCTCCGGGTCGTTGGCGCTGACCAGCACCAGGTCCAGCCCGCCGACCCGGTCGGCGACGGGCGCCAGTTCGATGTTGCGCGCCTCACTCATGGCGCCCGCGTAGAACGAGGCGATCTGGCACATGTCGGTGTCGGTGGTGCAGACGAACCTGGAGGTGTGCGCCACCTCACTGACGTGCACGGAGTCGCAGTCCACGCCGTGCCGCTCCAGCCAGGAGCGGTAGTCGGCGAAGTCCGCGCCGACCGCCCCGAGCAGCACCGGGCGCAGCCCGAGCTGCCCCATGCCGAAGGAGATGTTCGCCGCCACCCCACCGCGGCGGAGCACCAGGTCGTCCACCAGGAAGGAGAGCGAAACCTTGTGCAGTTGATCGGCGATGAGCTGGTCGGCGAAGCGACCCGGGAAGCTCATCAGGTGATCGGTGGCGATCGAGCCGGTCACGGCGATCTTCATGTCAACCTCAGGGTCGGGAGCGGGGCGCGGTCAGCCTACCGGCCCGGCAACCGGGGCGTGTCCGGTCCGTCGGGCGACGGCAACCAGCTCGTCACCAGCGCGCCCATGACGAAGGGGCCGCCCCGAAAGGGACGGCCCCGCCATCGCTGGTGCGGTGCGTGACTCAGTTGAACGAGTCGCCGCAGGCGCAGGAGTTGCCCGCGTTCGGGTTGTCGATGGTGAAGCCCTGGGCGTCGATCCGGTCGGCGAAGTCGATCGTCGCGCCGGCCAGGTAGGGGGCGCTCATGCGGTCGACGACGACCTCGACGCCACCGAAGTCGGTGACGACGTCACCGTCGAGCGAGCGCTCGTCGAAGAAGAGCTGGTACCGCAGGCCGGAGCAGCCACCCGGCTGCACCGCGACACGGAGCCGCAGGTCGTCGCGGCCCTCCTGCTCGATCAGGGCCTTGACCTTCTGCGCCGCGACGTCGGTGAGGACGACGGAAGTAGGGGCCTGGGCCTCGGTCGACTCGGTCTGCGCTGGCGTGGTCACGTGGAAGTCTCCCTGCGCGGTTTTGGGTCCGGACGCACTGGCCAACGTCGCGCGCCGTCCAGTGATTCCCGGTTGTGGTCCAGTTCCGATGGTACGCCGCCCGGACCGGACGTACCCGCGTGGCGGGCCCCCGGGCCCAGGTGGGACGGTGGCACGCGCTCAGCGGCTCCACTGCCGGGCCAGCCGGGCGCCCAGTTCGCGCAGCCCGTCGGCGGGGCGGCTCAGCGCGGCGGCGAGCCCGCCGGTCTCCTCTCCGCCGAAGTGCTCCACCAGGCTGTAGGCGTCGGTCACGCCGGCCGAGGCGGCCTCCCGCCGGCCGGTGCTGACCTGGCCGGCGACCACCACGCAGGGCACCCCACGGTCCCGGGCGGCCCCGGCCACCCCGGCGACGACCTTGCCGCGCAGCGACTGGTGGTCGAAGGACCCCTCCCCCGTGATCACCAGGTCGGCGGTGTCCAGGGCGGCGTCCAGGCGGTTGGCGCGGGTGACCAGACCGATACCGGACTCAACGGTGCCGCCGAGCGCGAGGACGGCCGCGCCCAGGCCGCCGGCCGACCCACCGCCGGGAAGCGCGCCCAGGCCCGTCGGGCAGCCGGGCAGGTCCCGTTCCAGCACCGCCGCGAAGCGTTCCAGGGCGGCGTCGAGCAGCAGCACGTCGGCCCGGTCGGCGCCCTTCTGCGGACCGAAGACGTTGCTCGCGCCGTGCAGGCCGAGCAGCGGGTTGTCCACGTCGGTGGCGGCGACCAGCAGGGCGTCCCGCAACCGGGGTACGCCGTCCAGCGCGTCGACCGCGGCCAGCGCGGCTCCGCCGTACGGCAACGCCGCGCCGGTCCCGTCCAGCGGAGTCGCGCCCAGCGCCGCGAGCATGCCCGCGCCAGCGTCGTTCGTGGCGGAGCCGCCCAGCCCGATCACCACCGTCCGGGCCCCGCTCTCCACGGCGGCGGCCACCAGCAGACCCAGCCCGTACGACGTGGCGGCCTTCGGGTCACGCTCGTCGACGGCGAGCAGGTGCAGTCCGCACGCCTGGGAACTCTCCAGGTAGGCGGTCGCACCATCGGCGGTGAGCAGGATCTCACCCGCCACCGGACGGCCCAGCGGATCGACCGTCGACACCGGCAGCCGCCGGCCGCCGAGCGCGTCGGCGAGCACCTGGACGAAGCCGGGCCCGCCGTCGGCGAGGGGCCGGATCAGCAGGTCATCCCCCTCGGTGACGGTGCGCCAACCGGCGGCGACCGCGGCGGCCACCTCCGGTGCGGACAGGGTGCCGGCGAACTTGTCCGGGCAGAGCAGCACGCGCATGGCGAGCAGTGTGGCAGCACACACCGAGCGGAGCTGCGGCGCGCTCGCGCTGTGGGACCATGGGCTACGTGACTTCGACCTGGGTGGAACCCTCCAACACGGCGACGGCTCTGCTGCTGCTCGGCCGGGGCAGCGACCCCGACACCGAGCGCGGCGTCGAGTGTCCGGGCGACCTGCCGGCGCCCAGCGATCCTGACCTGGTGGCCCGCGCCACGGCGGCGAAGGCGAAGCTGGGCAGCAAGGTCTTCGTACTGGGGCACCACTACCAGCGCGACGAGGTGATCCAGTTCGCCGACGTGACGGGTGACTCGTTCAAGCTGGCCCGGGAGGCGGCGGCCCGTCCGGAGGCGGAGTACATCGTCTTCTGCGGCGTGCACTTCATGGCCGAGAGCGCCGACATCCTCACCACCGGCACCCAGCGGGTGATCCTGCCCGACCTGGCCGCCGGCTGCTCGATGGCGGACATGGCCGTGCTGGGTCAGGTCGAGGCCGCCTGGGACACGCTGACCGAGCTGGGCATCGCGGGCGACACCGTGCCGGTGACGTACATGAACTCCTCGGCGGACATCAAGGGCTTCGTCGGGCGCAACGGCGGCGTCGTCTGCACCTCGTCCAACGCCAAGCGCGCCCTGGACTGGGCGTTCGAGCAGGGGCAGAAGGTGCTCTTCCTTCCGGACCAGCACCTGGGCCGCAACACAGCGGTACTGGAGATGGGCCTGTCGCTGGACGACTGCGTGCTCTACGACCCGCACAAGCCCGGCGGCGGGCTCACGCCGGAGCAGCTGCGCGACGCCAAGATGATCCTCTGGCGGGGGCACTGCTCGGTGCACGGTCGGTTCACGCTGGACAGCGTCAACGACGTACGGGAGCGGGTGCCGGGCGTCAACGTGCTGGTCCACCCGGAGTGCCGGCACGAGGTGGTCACCGCCGCCGATCACGTCGGCTCGACCGAGTACATCATCAAGACCATCGAGGCGGCGCCGGCCGGGTCGGCGTGGGCGCTGGGCACCGAGTTGAACCTGGTCCGCCGGCTGGCCCTGGCCCACCCAGACAAGCAGATCATGTTCCTCGACAAGGCGGTCTGCTACTGCTCGACGATGAACCGGATCGACCTGCCGCACCTGGTGTGGGCGCTGGAGGAGCTGGTCGCGGGCCGGGTGGTCAACCAGATCACGGTGGACGCCGACACCGCCCACCACGCGCGGGTGGCGCTGGACCAGATGCTCGCCCTGCCCGGCGCGTGATCACGATCCGTGACGTCCCTGGTACACAAAAGTGCCGGATCACCGATTAATGCCACACACGCCGGTCTGACCGAGTCCTTTTTCGTCACCGAGGGCTATGCTGCCGGAGCGACGACGCGAGCGGGCCGTTTCGATATGGCCGCATCCGGGGTAGCGACAAGGTTCACGCTCCCCACCATCAACACAGCAGCACCGAAGCGCTGGAGGTTGCGTTGACCGACGACGTCCTGGTCGTGCATGGAGGCACTCCGCTCGAAGGGCGGATCCGCGTGCGCGGCGCGAAGAACCTGGTTTCGAAGGCGATGGTCGCCGCACTGCTGGGCGACAGCCCGAGCCGGCTGTTCGACGTGCCGAAGATCCGCGACGTCGAGGTGGTCCGGGGTCTGCTCGGTCTGCACGGCGTCAAGGTGACCGACGGCGCCGAGGACGGTGAACTCGTCTTCGACCCCGCGAACGTGGAGAGCGCCAGCACCGACCAGATCAACGTGCACGCCGGTTCGAGCCGTATCCCGATCCTGTTCTGCGGGCCGCTGCTGCACCGTCTCGGGCACGCGTTCATCCCGGACCTGGGCGGCTGCCACATCGGCCCGCGTCCGATCGACTTCCACCTGCAGGCGCTGCGGGAGTTCGGCGCGACCGTCGACAAGCGGCCCGAAGGGCTGCACCTGTCCGCGCCGAACGGGCTGCACGGCACCAAGTTCGCCCTGCCGTACCCGAGCGTCGGCGCCACCGAGCAGGTGCTGCTGACCGCGGTCATGGCCGAGGGCGTCACCGAGCTGCGCAACGCCGCCGTCGAGCCGGAGATCATCGACCTGATCTGCATCCTGCAGAAGATGGGCGCGATCATCAAGGTCCACACCGACCGGGTGATCGAGATCCAGGGCGTGCCGAAGCTGCACGGGTACACGCACCGGCCGATCCCGGACCGGATCGAGGCCGCGAGCTGGGCCGCCGCCGCGTTGGCCACCCGTGGTCACGTCGAGGTGCTCGGTGCGCAGCAGGCCGACATGATGACCTTCCTGAACATCTTCCGGTCCGTCGGTGGCGAGTACGAGGTCACCGACGCCCGCGCGCCGAAGCTGGGCGACCCGGGCCAGGAGGGCGGCATCCGCTTCTGGCACCCGGGCGGCGAGCTGAACGCCGTGGCGCTGGAGACCGACGTGCACCCGGGCTTCATGACCGACTGGCAGCAGCCGCTGGTCGTGGCGCTGACCCAGGCCCGTGGCCTGTCGATCGTCCACGAGACGGTCTATGAGCAGCGGCTCGGCTACACCGAGGCGCTGAACTCGATGGGCGCCAACATCCAGGTCTACCGGGACTGCCTCGGCGGCACCCCGTGCCGCTTCGGCCGGCGCAACTTCAAGCACTCGGCGGTGATCGCCGGGCCGAGCAAGCTGCACGCCGCCGACCTGGTCATCCCGGACCTGCGGGCCGGGTTCAGCCACCTGATCGCGGCGCTCGCGGCCGAGGGCACCTCCCGCGTGTACGGCGTCGACCTGATCAACCGGGGCTACGAGGACTTCGAGGCGAAGCTCGCCGACCTGGGCGCGCACGCCGAACGCCCGTAACCTCCCTCGCCAACCGTTCGGACCCGACGGCTCCAGGTCGCGCTGCGACCTGGAGCCGTCGGCCGTCGCACCGCGATGTGCACCGGGCGCGAACCGTTGGCTACCCTTGCCGCGTGCCGTCGCTCTTTCGCCGCAAGTCCACCGACCTCGTCGACGAGGCCGTCACCTCGGTGACCTCCGAGGAGACCGCCGACCGTCCCCGGGGCTACACCCCGGCCAAGGGCCGGGAGACGCCGAAGCGGCCGACGGTCGGCCGGCGTCCGGCCGGGCCGAGTCGCCCCCTCACCAAGGAGGAGGAGCGGGAACGGCGTCGTCAACTGCGCACCGAGGCCGCCGCCGACTTCCGCCGCGAGGGTGGCCCGCGCGACCGGGGCCCGGAGCGGCTGCTGGCGCGCAACGTGGTCGACTCCCGTCGTACCGTCGGCACCTGGTTCTTCGGCGGCGCGCTGATCGTGCTGATCGGCTCGAACGCCGCGATGCCACCGGTGGTCCGGTTGATCTCCAACGTGCTCTGGGGCGCCCTGGCCCTCGGCGTGGTGGTCGACTCGGTGCTGATCTGCCGCAAGATCAGCAAGTTGGTCCGGGAGCGCTTCCCGAAGACCGACCAGCGGATGGGCTCGCTCTACCTCTACGCCGTGATGCGCTCGATCACCTTCCGGCGGATGCGCGCTCCGGCGCCCGCGGTGAAGCTCGGCGACAAGGTCTGATCCCGGCGACGCGTCGCCGGGAACACCCCGCTCTGGCCGCGTTGGTGGCAAAGAACGTCGGGCGGTTCCCGTTCGTTGTACCGTGCGCGTAGTCCCGCACGGTGAACAGGTCCCCGTTGTTCGTGACCGCGAACGATGATCCAGTGGAGCGAACACGCATGCCCGGAGAACCATCGGCCAGCGTCGCCGCCGCCGTGCGCCGCGAACGCGAGCGGGCCGGTGTCTCGCTGACCGAGCTGGCCGCCCGGGCGGGGACGCCCGAGTCCACGCTCTCGGCCCTGGAGTCGGGGACCGGTGACCCGAGCGTGGAGACGCTGTGGGCGATCGGCGTGGCGCTGGGCGTGCCGTTCAGCCGGCTCGTGGAGCCGGCGGCCGACAACCTTCGGGTGATTCGCGCCGGCGAGGGCCCCCGGGTCCGCTCGGAGCGGGCCGACTTCACCGGGACGCTGCTCAGCGCCGGAACGTCGCGGGTACGCCGGGACATCTACCTGATCGAGCTGGAGCCGGGCGCGGTCCGGGAGGCGGACGGGCACACGCCGCACAGCGTGGAGCATGTGGTGGTGGCCGCCGGACGGCTGCGGGTGGGCCCCGAGAGCGACGTGGTCGACCTCGGCCCGGGTGACTACGCGACGTTCCCCGGCGACCTGCCACACCGGTACGAGGCGCTGGTCCCCGGGACGTTCGCCGTCCTCGTCATGGAGCATCCCTGACCGGGTGCTCCGGTCCGTCCGGGCGGCGGGTGGGGTATCGTCGAAGGTCAGATTCGGTTATCGACCTAAATGTCCGGAACCATCGGATAACGTTTGCGCTCGTGGGCGGTGCCACAGTGGCGGTGAACGAGCCCGCGCCGTTACCCTCCATCCGCAGCCACGCCCTGCCGGAACGGGCGACCCGACCGGCACGCGAGGCCCCAGCGCGACAATGTGCAACGAGGTGACAACGCCGTGAGCGAGCGGACGCGAGCCGGCCACCGGAGCGTGGCAGGCGGCGACCGGACGCCCAACGGCCAGCGGGACAGGCGCGCCACCTCACCGTCGACGGGGATCGGCCGAGCGGTCGGGTGTGGCGACGGGCTCGACGGATGAACGGCCGCTACACCGACCGGTGGCGGGATCCGAACGAACCGTCCTGGGTGGTCGAACCGACCACCGAATGGCAACCCCAGTTCCCCGGCCAGCGCTACCCCGGTGACATCGGCGCCACCCACCAGTCCCCGCCCCCGCGCGGACGGGCGAGCGCGGTGGGTCGTGCCGAGGTCCCCCCGCTCGCGCCCACCCGCCCGGACGGCACCTACCTCGGCCGATCCTGGGCCGACGAACCTCCGGCCGAACCCGAGGGCCGGTGGCGGGCGGACGACGAGCCGGGCCAGTCCCACGGCTGGCCGCGCGGCGACGAGCGGACGCCCGACGCGTCGCGGCACGGCCGCTCCGAACCCGCCTATTACGACCACGAGCCGTACCGCCGGCCGCTCCCCGAGCCGCCCCGGCGCGAGGAGCGCCGCTCGCCCGAGTCGGACCGCCGTACCGCCTGGTCCGACCGACGCCCCGGCGACGACCGGACGCCCGGCCGGGAGGCCGCGTGGCACCGCGAGCAGCCCGCTTCCGATGGGTACGACAGCCGCCGACGTCGACCCGAGCCGACCGACCGGGACCGGGCGTACCCGACGTCACCGCCGGTCTCCCCGGGCCCTACTCCCCGGGGCCCCGGGGAGACTCGGGCTGGGTGTCCGAGCCCGACGAGCCACCGCGCCGACGTGGCACGTCGGAGCGCCCGGCCGCCGCCCACGACCGGCAGCCCGGCGACGGGTACGGCATCCGCCCGACCCGGAACCCGGAGAGCCGCCCGACTGACGGCTGGGCCGCCGAGGGCGCCGGCCAGTGGGCGCCCATCGACAGTCGCAACCGCTACCGCGCCGACGGCCAGCCCGACCGTCGCCCCGACGAAGCCCGCCGTTCGGACCGCTGGCCGGACGACGAGCCCCGCCGTGCCGAGCGCGGCCTTGCCGACGACGCCCGCCGTGCCGAGCGCCGACCCGACGACGCCCGCCGGCCGGAGCGGGGCGTTGCCGACGAGCGGTCCCGGATGGAGGCTGGCCCCGGCGGGTCCAGCGAGTGGCAGCGCCGCCCGGACGAGATGTACGGGCCGCCCCGGACATCCGAGAGCGGACGGCGACGCCGCCCCGAAGCCGACGCGCCGCAGCAGCCCCGCCGTGACGACGACCGCCGCCGTCCCGACGTCGAACCGCACCGCCAGCAACCCCGCGAGGCGGCAGCGCGCGCCGAGGCGTACCCGGACCGTCGTCCACGCGAGACGGCCCGACCGGAGCCGTACCGGGACGAGACCCGCCGCGACGAGGCGTACCGCGAGCCCCGCTCGGGCGGCGGCCTGCCCTGGCCGGCGCCCGGGCCGGTGCATCCGGACCGCACCCGGGAGCCGGGCTACCGGCCCGAGCCGTACCGCGACACCGAGCCGCGCGTGGAATCGCGTCCGCCGACCGCCCCCGCACGGCCACCGGCGGAGCCGGGCCGGTACGACGAGCGTCCGGTCCGCCCCGCCGCGAGCGCGTCGCCCACCTACAGTCGGACCACCCCGGTCCCGCCCACACCCGTCTCCCCGGCCGCGCCGGGCATCGACCGGGTGCCTCCGAACCGGCCCGTGTCCCCCGCCGCCCCCGGACGGGACGCACCCGTGTCTCCCGCCGCTCCCAGGCGGGACCGGCCTGTCTCGCCCGCCGCCGGGTGGGAGGAACCGCTGTCGGCGACGCCCGTCTCCCCCGCGCCCGGTGGCCACGAGCGGCGATCGCCCACCTCGTCCGATCGGCCGGAGTACGACCGGCCGGTGTCGGGCCTGCCGGTGTCGCCGGCTGTGGACGCTCCGATCTCCGGTCCCCCGGCGGCGCGGCTCCGGGTGGAGTTCCTTCCCGCCCCGGTGGATCCCCCGTCGTCGGACGAACAGTCGGTGTCGCCGCCCCGGCCCGAGCAGCGGCCGACCGAAGCCGCGCCGACTGCGGACACCCGGCCCACCACTGCGCCGCGTTACCCCGGCCCGGACAGCCGCCCGCCGGTCGCGCCGCCACCGACGTGGCAGCGACCGGAACCGCCCGCCACACCAGCGACGCCGAGATCCTCCACACCGGACGCCGAGCCGTCGCTCCCGGTCGCCCCGGGGTGCCGCGCCGCTACGTGCCTCCGACGCCGACCGAGACGTCCGCGCCGACCAGCCCGGAGCCGGCGACGACACCGGTGCGGGGCCCCGACGCCTGGTTCAACCCCGCCACCCAGCCGGTCGAGTCCGATCAGGACGCGCCGCCGGCGGCTGCCACGGCTGTCGGGACGACCGAGGACCGGGCCCCTGTCGACGTACCGGCAGGGTCGCCGCCCGGGACCGGGGACACACACGACACGACCGCGTCGACCGAACCACTGGTCGACCGCCCGGTCCCCGACCAGCGACCCGACGCTGGCGAGGCCGTCGCACCCCCGGTCTCTGCTCCCCCGGTCTTCGCGTCGCCCGCCGCCACGCGGCCCGTCTCCGCGCCGCCGATCGGGCCGGTCGACGCTGGGCGTCCGTCCTGGTCCGGTGAGCTGGACGAGGCGACGCCCGCTGCCGAGCCGACCCCGACCGGATTGGACCCCGTGTCCGGTCCGCCGGCGGAATCCACTCCGCTCGCGCCGCACGCCTGGTCGGACGACCTGGGCGACACCACCAGCCGCGGGCCGCTGACGACCGACGGCGCAGCCACCAGGGATCGCCGCCCGATCTCCGGCGAGCCGTCGGAGCGGCAGAGCGGGTCCACTGCGGACGACTTCGACGAGGCGGCCGCCCTGGAAGCACGCCGTCCGTCGGCGGTGCCGCCGGCTCGGAACCGTCGGACCGGCCGTCGTCGCCCGGGCCGAACGCCGCGGACCCGTCGACCGCCACGCCGGGCACCGACGCGGAGTTCGCGCCGTCGACCGAGGCGGAACGCACGACACCCGAGCCCGCAACGACGTGGCCCGTCGACGCGGACTCCGTCGCGGCCGGCACACCGACCGCGCCCGTGTCGGCACCGCCGGCCACGCTCACGACCGCCTTCGCAGCGCCCACCTCCGCACCACCCGCCGCCGCGCCGGAACCCGATGCCGCGCCGGACGGCGGGGCGGAGAGCGCCACCACGGCACCCGCAACGCCGGAACCCGCCTACCCGTCGTCCGCGCCCGAACCAGCCTTCGCGCCGCCCGCCGCCGTCAAGCCCGTCTCCGGACCACCCGCCGCCCCCGAACCCACCACGGCACAGGCCGCCCCCGAGCCCGTCTCCGCGCCACCCGCCGCCACCGAGCCCTCTTCCCCGCCACCCGCCGCCACCGAGCCGGTTACCACGCCTACCGCCACCGAGCCCGTCTCCGGGCCCCCAGCGGCGTCCCCGCCCCCTCCCGCGCCACCCCTCACCGCAGAGACCGTCACCGCAGAGACCGTCACCGCAGAGACCGCCACCGCCGAGGCCGTCACCGCCGAGGCCGTCACCGCCGAGGCCGTCACCGCCGAGACCGTCACCGCCGTACCGGCCGTCGTCATTCCCGGGCCGCGTGACCCCTCGTCCGAGGCGGACACGCCCGTGTCGGCGCCGCCGGACACGGCGACCGGGCCGGTGCGTCCGTCGCTGTCCGACGAGGGCGACCCGGAGCAGGTCCTGGCCGCGTACCGCTGGCGGCTGGACCCGGTGACCCTGCGCGAGGAGCTGACCGAGCCGGACGGCATGCGGGCCATCCGGCGGCGGCTGACCGAGAAGTTGGGTACGGCCATCGACAACCGGGCCCGCGCGCGGCTGCTCAGCCTCCGGGCGGTGGCCTCGCGCATCCTCGGCGACCTCGACGACGCGTTGGCCGACGGACGCCTCGCCCTCACGTACGCGGAGGCCACCGGTGAGCTGCGCCGGACCGCGCTCGCGCAGGCGCGGCTGGCGCACGTGCTGCGCTGGCGGGGTGACTTCGCCGAGGCCGACCAGCTCTTTGCCGAGGCCAACTCGGTCGAGCTGCCCGACCGGTTGCGCGCCGCCCTGCACGAGCACGCCGGACGCTGTAGTTACGACCAGGGCCGGCTGATGGAGGCCTGCCACCACTTCGAGCGGGCGCTCGACCTGCGCGGCGCGGCCGACGCCGAACTGCTGGACCGGGTGCGGGTGGCCCTCGACGCGGTCACCGTGCGAGCGGCGGACGGCTTCGGGCCGTACCCCCGGGGTCGGGACGAGGTGCTCGACCGTGACCGGCCCCCGCAGCCGGACCGCGACGGGCCGCTGTGGGGTTACACCGACCAGGCCGGGGACGTGGCGATTCCCGCCCGGTACGCGGAGGCGCAGCCGTTCCACGACGGGCTGGCCTGGGTCCGGCGGCCGGACACCGACCGGTGGTCGCTGATCAACATGTTGGGTACGACGGTGATCCCTCCGTCGTACCGGGCGGTGCGCCCGTTCAGCGACGGTCTGGCCTGGGTGGTCACCGACGGCGGGTGGACGGCGATCGACCCGACGGGCACGGTGCAGGTCCCGCCGAACTTCGCCGACGTACGACCGTTCCGCCGCGGGCTGGCCCCGGTGAAGCGCGAGGGTTGGGGGGCGGTCGACCGGACCGGACGGATCGTGGTGCCGACCCGCTACCACGCCTTCGTCACCGAGTTGACCGACGCGGGGCCGGTCGACGGCTTCACCGAGGAGGGTCTCGCGGTCGTCGACGTGGCCGGCCGGCGCGGTGTGGTGGATCGCACGGGCACGGTGCTGGTGCCACCGTCGTACCCGGTGGTGGTCATCCACCCGGTGGCGTTCCTCGTCAGCGGCGGTGGTCGGTGGGGCGCGCTGGACCGTCGTGGCGCGTCACTGATCGACCTGGTGCATCCCGATCGCGGGGCGGTGCTGGAGGAGATCGACCGACTGTTGACCGACGCCAATCCCGTGCTCTGAGCCGCCACTCGGCGATCGTGATCCACCGGAGTTAGGGTCGGGACATGGAATTCCGACACCTGGGCCGTTCCGGCCTGATGGTCAGCGAGATCTCGTACGGCAACTGGATCACCCACGGTTCTCAGGTCGAGGAGGACGCGGCGTTCGCGTGTGTGCGGGCCGCCCTCGACGCGGGGATCACCACCTTCGACACCGCCGACGTGTACGCCGGCACCCGGGCCGAGGACGTGCTCGGCCGGGCCCTGGAGAGCGAGCGTCGCGAGGGCCTGGAGATCTTCACCAAGGTCTACTGGCCGACCGGGCCGGGTCGCAACGACCGTGGCCTGTCCCGCAAGCACATCATGGAGTCGATCAACGGCTCGCTGCGCCGGCTGCGTACCGACTACGTGGACCTCTACCAGGCCCACCGGTACGACTACAGCACGCCGCTGGAGGAGACGATGGAGGCGTTCGCCGACGTCGTGCACTCCGGCAAGGCCCACTACATCGGCGTCTCCGAGTGGACCGCCGAGCAGCTGCGCGCCGCCCATCCGCTCGCCCGGGAGCTGCACGTTCCGCTGGTCTCCAACCAACCTCAGTATTCGATGCTGTGGCGGGTCATCGAGGCCGAGGTCGTACCGGCCAGCGAGGAGCTGGGCATCGGTCAGATCGTCTGGTCGCCGATGGCGCAGGGTGTGCTCTCCGGCAAGTACCTGCCGGGGCAGCCGCCGCCCGCCGGGTCCCGCGCCACGGACGAGAAGTCGGGCGCGAACTTCATCGCCCGGTTCATGAACGACGACGTGCTCACCCGGGTGCAGCAGCTCAAGCCGCTCGCCGAGCAGGCCGGGCTGAGCATGGCCCAGCTCGCCGTGGCGTGGGTGCTGCAGAACCCGAACGTCTCGTCGGCGATCATCGGCGCGTCCCGCCCCGAGCAGGTGCACGACAACGTGAAGGCGGCCGGGGTCACGCTCGACGCCGAGCTGCTCAAGGCCATCGACGACATCGTCGAGCCGGTCGTGGAGCGAGACGCGGCGAAGACCGAGTCTCCCGCGCAGCGGCCCTGACGCGGGTCCGGTCCGGTCGGCGCGACAGGTTCGCGCCGACCGGACCGGTCAGCCGCACGGGCCGGGTCGGCTCAGCCGCATCGGGCCGCGCCGGACAGCTCAGCTCTGCCAGAAGCGGATCAGGTCGAGCCCGGCGGCGTACAGCCAGGACGGCAGGCCGAGCAGGTCACCGACCGCGAAGACCGCGTCGAAGAACCAGCCGCCGATGCGCGGGTTCCACAGCAGCGCGAAGAGCAGGATGAAGCCGTACGGGGCGAACAGGTCGTACATCCTGCGCCACTGTGGATTCAGCCACGGCTGGATCATGTTGCCGCCGTCGAGGCCGGGCACCGGCAGCAGGTTGAGCACGCTGGCGGTGAGTTGCAGGAACGCCAGCAGCGCCACCCCGGCCCAGAACTCGACCGGGCCGCCCGAGGTCGCGCCGAGTCGTACCGCGAGCACCAGCAGCAACGTGAACAGCACGTTCGTCGCCGGACCGGCGAGGCTCACCAGGGTGTGCCGCAGCCGACCCGGGATGGCGTGCCGGTCCACCCACACCGCGCCGCCGGGCAGGCCGATGCCGCCGAGCAGCACCACCACCACGGGCAGCACGATCGACAGCAGCGGGTGGGTGTACTTGAACGGGTTGAGCGTGAGGTAGCCACGGTGGGCGATGTCCCGGTCGCCGGCCCGGTAGGCGACGACCGCGTGGGCGTACTCGTGCAGGCAGAGCGACACCAGCCAGCCCGAGACCACGAACAGGAACACGTCGAAGCGGACGCTGCCGTAGCCGTTCCAGGCCAGCACCCCGCTGACCGCGAAGAGCGCGACCAGGCCGAGGAAGACCGGGCTGGGCCGGAACGCCGCGCTGGGCACGCCGAGCACCAGCTTGTCGCCCGGCCGGTCGTACGCCATCACTCGGCCGTGGGCAGCAGGCTCATCCGGTACTCCACCCGGTCGTCCTCTACGAGCGCGACCGAGGTGACGCCGGACGCCGCGAGTTCACGCCAGGTCTGACCGATCCAGGATTCGGCGTCGGCCTGGCTGCCGAACGACTCCGCCGGTCCCTCGACCGTCTGACCGTCCGTGCCCTCGTACCGCCAGCTCCACGCCATGCCGCGTCTCCCCTCGCCGCTGAAGTCCCGGTGGGACGAACCCCCGCCAGCGTAGTCGGCCCGACGCGCGACGGCCGCTCACCCGTCGTGCGAGCGCCGGGCCGGCAGGCAGAGCGACCCCGGGCGGCCTTAAGGTACGGGCATGTCCGTTGACGGGTGGAACACGGTCCTGGTGCTCGGCGGCATCCGGTCCGGCAAGTCCGAGTTCGCCGAGACCCTGGTCGCCGACGCGCCGGTGGTCCGCTACGTCGCCACCGCGCCCGAGGGCGACCCGGAGGACACCGAGTGGGCCACCCGACTGGCGACCCACCGCGCCCGGCGGCCGGGTAGCTGGACCACCGAGGAGACCGCCGGGGAGCCGCGTCGGCTGGCCGACGTGCTCGAGTCCGCCGAGCCGAACGAGACGCTGCTCGTCGACGACCTGGGCGGCTGGGTGACCGTACTGCTCGACCCGGAGCACCAGCCCGCCGACGACCTGGCCACGATCGCCGAGCTGGCCGAGGCGATCCGGGCCTGCGCGGCGCGGGTGGTGCTGGTCAGCCCCGAGGTGGGGCTGTCGCTGGTGCCGACGACCCCGCTGGGGCGGGCGTTCGCCGACGCGCTCGGCGCGGCCAACCGCGCGGTCGCGGACGCCTGCGACGCCGTGGTGCTGGTGGTCGCCGGTCAGCCGGCCTGGTTGAAGCCCGCAGCGGTCGCCACCTCGGCTCCGTCCACGCCGGTGGGCGCGACCGGGAGGCACGCCGTCGCCACCGAGCTGGGCACCCCGGGCCCGGTCGCCCCGAGTCTGGGTGACACCGAGCCCACGCCCGAGGTGCAGCTCCCCGAGGTCCTGACCCACACCCCGCCGGTCGCGCCGAACCAGGAGCCGGGCAACCCCTGGGCCGCGCCGACCATGGCGCTGCCGATGGTGGCCACCGGGCTGGTCATCCAGCCGGGCATGGAGCTGCCGATGCCCGACGAGTACGCGGGCCCGCAGGCGGTGGACCGGCTGGCCACGCTGGACGTGCCGGGCGCCGGGCTGGGCGTCCTGGACCGGGTGGTCGGCTTCGCCGCCGCCACGCAGGGCACGTCGACCCCGTCCGCCTGGGGTTCGGTACGGGTGCTGCTGGTCAACGGCGACCACGCGGGCGGCGCGTCCGCCGGCACCGTCGCCGGCGAGTCGGCACGCCGCGCCGCGCAGGCCCGCGCCGGCCGGGGCGTGCTGGCCCGGCTGGCCGCCGAGGCCGGCGCGAGCCTCCAGGTCGTGGACACGCCGGCCGCCGCCCCGATGGAGACCGAGCCGGCGCTGGCCGGCGAGCAGGTCGAGTCGGCGCTGCGCTACGGCTGGCGGCTGGCCGAGCAGGCGGCCGACGCGGGCGTACAACTGCTGGTGCTGGGCGCCTGCGGCGCCGGCACCGAAGCGGCGGCGGCGGCCGTGCTGGCGGCCACCGCGGGCGCGGAACCGCCGTCGGTGCTGGGTCGGGTGATCACCGATTCCGGTGAGATCGACGACGCGGCCTGGATGGTCCGCTGCGCCGCCGTGCGGGACGCCCTACACCGCACGCGCCGCTCGCCGCGCTCCGCCAAGGACGTGCTGGCCGAGTTGGGTGGCGGCGACGTGGCGGTGGCCACCGGCGTGCTGCTGGGCGCGACCGCCCGCCGGGTGCCGGTGCTGCTGGACGGGCCGGTCGGCCTGGCGGCGGGGATGATCAGCCGCGACCTGGCCGGGCAGGCCCGGCACTGGTGCCTGCTGGCCGACCACGGCCAGCACCCCGCGGTGCGGCTGGCGGCCGACGTGCTCGGCCTCACCCCTGCTCGATCTCCGCCTGGACCTCGGCGAGGGCGCGAACGCCCTGGTCGCACTGCCGATGCTGCGCTCAGTGCTGGCGCTGGCCGCCGCCCTGCCGGTCCATCCGTCGCTCGGCGGCGACGCCGACCCGGACGGCACCGACGAGCCGGAGCCCGACTACGCCGACGACGAGCCGGCCGACACCGGGCCCGACTACACCGACCCGGAGTTCGTCGAGCCGGAGCCGGCCGGGCCGGGCCCCACCCGCACCGGAGCCGACGAGCAGCCGGCGTCGGGCTGGCGTGCCGGCTGAGTCGCGGTTCGTCGCGGGCGTCCGGCTCGCCGTCACCACCTTCAGCACGCTGCCGGTACGCGCCGGACGGATCGACCGCCCGGTGGCGGGCACGGCGATGGCGCTCGCCCCGGCCGTCGGCGCGCTGCTCGGCGTACTCCTGGGTGGTGTCCTGCTCCTGGCCGGTCTGCTCGCTCCCCCGCTGGTGGCCGCCGGCGTGACCGTGGGCGCCGCCGCCCTGCTGACCCGGGGACTGCACCTGGACGGGCTGGCCGACACCGTGGACGCGCTCGGCTCGTACCGCCGGGGCGCCGCCGCGCTGGAGATCATGAAGAAGCCGGACGTCGGACCGTTCGGTGTCGTGGCGCTGGTGGTCGTACTCCTGGTGCAGGCCGCGGCCCTCGCCGACCTGGCCGGGCGGTCGTGGCCGACGTGCCTCGCGGCGGTGGTCGCGGCGACGGCGGCCGGCCGCCTGGGCGTCACGGTGGCGTGCCGGCGGGTGTGCCCGCCGCCCGGGCGGACGGCCTGGGCGCGCTGGTGGCCGGCACGGTCGGCCCGGCGGCCCTGACCGTGGGCGGGGTCGCCGTCGTGCTGCTGGCGACGCCCGCGGTGCCGGGCCGCCCGTGGCAGGGGCCCCTCGCCGTCATCGCCGCGCTGGCCGTCGCGGTGGCGCTGCTGACCCACGTGGTACGCCGGCTCGGCGGGATCACCGGCGACGTGCTCGGCGCGACCGTCGAGGTGGTCACCACGCTGGTCTACCTGGGTGTGGTGCTGTCCGGCTGAAGCCGGCGCGCGCGGCCGGGTAGCGTTCGGCTCGACAGCACCGGCACGGCCACCGGGGGAACCCACATGCTCATCACGGACGACTTCCTGCCCGTACCGGTGCCGGAGTCGCTCAGCGCGACCTACCTGGTGCCGATGGCGGGGCTGCCGAAGGTCAGCGCGAAGACGGCGGTGGCGTCGCTGGCCGGGCGGCTGGCCGAACCGGTGCACGGGCTCGCCACCCAGATGCTGGACAGCCCGCTGATGAGCGTGGACACCCGGCCGATCGCCGAGTTCCCCGCGCTTCCGCCGGATCTGCTCACCGCGTTCGGCGCCACCCCGGAGCAGTTGGCCCGGCTGGCGGCGGCGACGCACCTGGTGGTGGTGCAGGCCGAGTACCGGCCCGGTTGGCCGCCGGCACACGAGTGGGCGGCACGGGCGGTGGCGGCGGCGGTCGCCGAGTCCGTCGACAGCGACGTGGTGGACGTCTTCGGCCTCCAGTTCCTCGACCCGGCGACCGCGCTGCGCTCCCTGCCCGACGAGCAGGGCCGGATCCGGCTCGTCGACTGGGTGCTGGTGCCGTACTCGTCGGACGCCGAAGGGCTGTGGTTCACCACGAAGGGGCTGCGTCGTTTCGGGCTGCTGGAGTTGCAGACCCAGGGGGTGCCGGACCATCTCACCCGCGCCTGGGGCGCGGTGATGACCGGCGCGGCCCGTCGGCTGCTGCGGGACTGGACCGACGGCCTCAACGGCACAGAGGTGCCCGCGTTCGTGCAGCTACCGGTGCTCGCCACGGTCACCGGGCACGACATCGCCGTCGCGTACGGCAACCCGGAGCAGCACGGCGCGACCGCCCCGGTGCTGCTGCGCCTGGAACTGGACCCGGCGACCGACCCGGAGGCCGACTCGTTCCTGAGCCTGCGCCCACCGGCCGGGCACCCCGGCCCGGACGGGCGCTACTACGCCGCCGCCTGCGCGACCCTGTTCTCCGGCATCCAGCCGGACGTGCGCTACGCCCGCTCCGGTGACGCCATGAGCCGCGCGGTGGCCACCGCCCGCGCCGCGCTGGGCGACGCACGGGCCCGCTTCGTCGCCGGCCGGCTCCCGACCGAGTCGCAGCTCGTCGTCAAGTACGGCCTGCCGGGCGACGACGGCCCGGAGTACGTCTGGGCGGGCGTCACCTCGTGGGAGACCCCGGAGCGGATCGTCGGCGTCAGCGCCAGCGACGCGAACACCGACGAGAGCGTCCGGATCGGCGCCCCGGTGGTCGTGGAATCCGCCGACGTCGTCGACTGGGCGGTCCTGGACGCGACGGGAGTCATCGAAGGAGGCTGGACCCAGGCAGTCCTGGACTCCGGCGAACCCCCCACCCCAACCCCCTGACCCCCGCCCTCTGCCCCACCCACCCCCACCCCGGCCCACCCCGGCGCCGCCCCACCCTCCCCACCCCCGCCCCACCCTCCCCGGTGCCGCCCCACCCTCCCCGGTGATCAAGAGGTTCGCGTCATTTTTCGGCGCAATTTTGACGCGAACCTCTTGATCAACGAGTGCGGGTGGGGTGCGCGGAGCGCGGCGGGGTGGGGTGCGCGGAGCGCGGGGTGGGGATCCGGGGTGGGGGTTTGGGTTAGTGGGTTGAGGGGGTTACGAAGGGGGGTTTGGTTACGGTCAGTGGGGCGCGGCGGCCTCGGATGTCGATCTCGACCTCGGCGCCTTCGGGGAGGTTGGCGTCCGTGTCGACCAGGGCCAGGGCGATGCCCTGCTTCCTCGTGGGGCTGAAGGTGCCGCTCGTCACGACGCCGACCTGCCGATCGCCCAGGTGCAGGGTCATGCCGGGGCGCGGGATGGCGCGGTCGACGGCCACCAGGCCACGCAGCGTACGACGGGGGCCGGCGGCCTTCTCGGCGCGCAGCACGTCACGGCCCCAGAACGCCGGCTTGTCCCAGCCGACCGCCCAACCGGAGCGGGCCTGCACCGGGGTGATGTCCAACGAGAGGTCCTGCCCGTGCAGCGGGTATCCCATCTCGGTGCGCAGCGTGTCCCGGGCGGCGAGGCCGCAGGCGCGCAGCTCGAACGCCTCGCCGGCGGCGAAGAGCGCGTCCCACACGGTCACCGCCTGCTCCGCCGGCACCACCAGCTCGTAGCCCAGCTCGCCGGTGTAGCCGGTACGGCAGACGGTCAACTCCACGGCGGCGAGGCTGGCGGCGTCGAAGCTCATGTAGCCGTGCTCGGTGGGCAGGTCGAGGGCGGCGAGCAGGTCGGCGGAGCGGGGGCCCTGCACGGCCAGCACCGCGTACGCCTCGTGCTCGTCGGTGACGGTGATCCGCTCCGGCGCGGCGGCGCGCAACCGGCGTACGACCTCGGTGGTGTTCGCGGCGTTCGGGATGAGGAAGACGTGGTCGTCGGCGTACAGGTAGGCGATGATGTCGTCCACCACGCCGCCGGTGGCGTCGTCGCAGCACAGCGTGTACTGGGCGCGGCCCGGCCCGATGCGGCCCAGGTCGTTGCTGAGGCACGAGTTGACGAACTCGGCCGCTCCGGCACCGGTCACCCGGACCTTGCCCAGGTGCGACACGTCGAAGACCCCCACCGCCGTCCGCACCGCCGTGTGCTCCTTGAGCACCCCGCCGCCGGCGTACTCCAGCGGCATCTCCCAGCCCCCGAAGGGGGCGAACTTGGCGCCGGCGGCGGTGTGCCGCTCGTGCAGCGGGGAACGTCGCAGCCGGGTCGCGGCGGCGGCGGAGGTCACGTCGGTCATGGGTGGCAACTTACCGGGGGTTACGCCGCTGGTTAGCATCGGCGGGACCCCGTTGCGTGATCGACGGGACAGCCCTGACGTCCGGCGGGTAGGTTCCGCCGGAGACCTTCACCGCTGGTACGCGACGACGCGACCGGCCCGGCCCGCCCGGAGTAGCTTCAGTGACAACCCCCCGCACGACCACCCTGAGCCTGGTCGACACCGACCCGGCGGAGCTCGCCGTCGACGCGATCGTGATCGGCGTGCACAGCCAGACCGGAGAGCAGGACGCCACCAGCGGCCTCGCCGGCACCCTGCTGCTCGGCAGCGGCGCGGAGAGCATCGCCGTCGCGTTCGACGGCAAGCTGACCGAGACGCTGGCGCTGCTCGGCGCGACCGGTGGCCCGGGCGAGGTGATCAAGCTGGCCACGCTGGGTACCGTCACGGCTCCACTGGTCGTCGCGGTCGGGCTCGGCCCGGAGCCGACGGGCGCCGCCCCGGCGCCGGAGACGCTGCGCCGCGCGGCTGGCGCCGCGGTGCGGGCCCTGGCGGGCGCGCCGAAGGTGGCGCTGAGCCTGCCGTTGCCCGACGACGCGGACGCGCTCGCGGCGCTGCGCGCGGTCGCCGAGGGCGCGCTGCTCGGCGGCTATCGCTTCGCCGGCTACAAGACCCGGCCGCAGCCGGCCCGGCGGGAGCCGGTGGCCGAGGTGCTCATCGCCGTTCCGGACGCCGCCGACACGGGCGCCCAGGCGGAGATCACCCGCGCGCAGGCGGTCGCCAGCGCGGTCCGGACCAGCCGGGACTGGGTGAACACCGCCCCGAACGAGCTGCGTCCCCCGTCGTTCGCCGACGCCGTGGCCGCCGCCGCCCGGGACGCCGGCCTCGGCGTCGAGGTGCTGGACGAGGCGGCGCTGGCCGCCGGCGGGTACGGCGGCATCATCGCGGTCGGGCAGGGTTCGGAGGCCCCGCCGCGGCTGGTGAAGCTCACCTACACGCCGCAGGACGCCGGCAACGGCAAGCGGGTCGCGCTGGTCGGCAAGGGCATCACCTTCGACACCGGCGGCATCTCGATCAAGCCGGCGCAGGGTATGTGGGAGATGAAGTCCGACATGGCGGGCGCCGCTGCGGTGGGTGCGGCGATGCTGGCGATCGCCGCGTTGAAGCCGAACGTGGCGGTCAGCGGGTACCTGCCGATGGCCGAGAACATGCCGTCGGGCACCAGCTACCGGCCGGGCGACGTGATCAGCATGTTCAGCGGCAAGAAGGTGGAGGTGCTCAACACCGACGCCGAGGGCCGGATGGTGCTGGCCGACGCCATCGCCCGCGCCTGCGCCGACGGCACGGACTACCTGTTCGAGACGTCGACCCTGACCGGCGGTCAGGTGATCGCGTTGGGTAAGCGGGTCGCCGGCGTCATGGGTACTCCCGAGCTGTGCGAGCGGGTCCGCACGGTCGGCGACTCGGTCGGCGAGCCGGCCTGGCCGATGCCGCTGCCGGACGACGTGCGCAAGGGCATGGACTCCGACGTGGCGGACATCTCGCAGGTCAACGCCGGGATGGACCGGGCCGGGCACATGCTCCAGGGCGGCGTGTTCCTGCGCGAGTTCGTGACCGACGACGTGGCCTGGGCGCACATCGACATCGCCGGCCCGGGCTACCACTCGGGCGAGCCGACCGGCTACTGGACCAAGGGCGGCACCGGCGTGCCGGTCCGCACCCTGGTGCAGCTCGTCGAGGACGTCGCCGCCAACGGCTGACCGCACGCGCGGAAGAAGGGGCTCCCGGCAGCCGGGAGCCCCTTCTTCCGGTCAGTACAGCTCGGGGCGGCGCTTGCGGCGCTCGTTGAAGTCGCGCATCCGCTGCGGGTAGCCCATCAGCCGGACGTCGTAGACCGGAATGCCCATCCGGTACGCGAAGCGACGCGCGCCGTCCGGACCGTCGATGCGCCGGCGGGTCCACTCCCCGTCGTCGGCGATCAGGATGACGGTGGTCTCGGTGACCGTCGTCCGGGGCTCGATGAACGCCTCGACACCTCGCCGACTCCGGATGAAGTTCTCCAGATGGGCCAGATCGCCACGATCGGCCACACGGTCGTGGCTCGCCACACGCGCCTGTTTGCGACGCCGGAACAACCCCACCGGACTTCTCCCCCACCTGACGTCATCGACAACGGTGCCAAGGGTACGTGTCGATGACGTGTCGTTGGGCACCTCACTACGCACCCTGTGCCCAGTGGTGACAAGATGACCGAGGTGGGGTGTGTCCGTGTTACACCTCCGTGACCCCCGATGCAGTGACGCGACCTGGGAGTTGGACGTGAGCGAGCCGAACGAAGCGACCTTCGACATTGTCATCCTCGGAGGTGGCAGCGGCGGCTACGCGACCGCGCTGCGCGCCGTCCAGCTGGGCCTGAAGGTCGCGCTGGTCGAGAAGGGCAAGCTCGGCGGGACCTGCCTGCACAATGGCTGCATCCCGACCAAGGCGCTGCTGCACGCGGCCGAGATCGCCGACCAGACCCGTGAGTCGGAGCAGTTCGGTGTGAAGGCCGAGCTGGTCGGTATCGACATGGCGGGGGTCAACTCGTACAAGGACGGCGTGATCGCCCGCCTGTACAAGGGCCTCCAGGGCATGTTGAAGGGCAACAAGTCGATCACCATCGTCGAGGGCCACGGCAAGCTCGTCGGCAAGAACGTGGTCGAGGTCGACGGCAAGCGCTACACCGGCCGCAACATCGTGCTGGCCTCCGGCTCGTACGCGAAGAGCCTGCCCGGCCTCGAGGTCGACGGCGAGCGGATCATCACGAGCGACCACGCGCTGACCCTGGACCGGATCCCCTCGTCGGTGATCGTGCTCGGCGGTGGCGTGATCGGCGTCGAGTTCGCCAGCGTGTGGAAGTCCTTCGGTGTGGACGTGACGATCGTCGAGGCGCTGCCCCGGCTGGTCGCCGCCGAGGACGAGGAGTCGTCGAAGGCGTTGGAGCGGGCGTTCCGCAAGCGCAAGATCAACTTCAAGGTCGGCAAGCCGTTCGAGAAGGTCGAGAAGACCGAGAACGGCGTCAAGCTGACCATCCAGGGCGGCGACACCGTCGAGGCCGAGCTGCTGCTGGTCGCGGTGGGTCGCGGTCCGAACACCGCGAACCTCGGGTACGAGGAGCAGGGCGTCAAGATGGACCGCGGCTACGTGCTGACCGACGAGCGGCTGCGCACCAGCGTGCCGAACGTCTACGCGGTCGGCGACATCGTGCCCGGCCTCCAGCTCGCGCACCGGGGCTTCCAGCAGGGCATCTTCGTCGCCGAGGAGATCGCCGGCCAGACCCCGGCCGTCATCGACGAGGTGGGCATCCCGCGCGTCACCTACTGCGACCCTGAGCTGGCGTCGGTGGGCCTGACCGAGGCGAAGGCCAAGGAGCAGTACGGCGCAGACAAGATCCAGTCGTACAACTACCCGCTCGGTGGCAACGGCAAGAGCCAGATCCTCAAGACGACCGGCTTCGTGAAGCTGGTCCGGGTCAACGACGGCCCGGTGGTCGGCGTCCACATGGTCGGCGCGCGGGTGGGTGAGCTGATCGGCGAGGCGCAGCTCATCTACAACTGGGAGGCCTACCCGGCGGAGGTCGCCCAGCTCGTGCACGCCCACCCGACCCAGAACGAGGCCCTGGGCGAGGCGCACCTGGCCCTCGCCGGCAAGCCGCTGCACGCGCACGCCTGACAAATCAACCGCGGCGTCCGGCGACGGGCGAAGATCCCACCAGGGGAATGAAGGAGTCTCAGAAAATGCCGGTATCGGTCACCATGCCCCGGCTCGGCGAGAGCGTCACCGAGGGCACCGTCACTCGCTGGCTCAAGCAGGAGGGCGACACGGTCGAGGTCGACGAGCCCCTGCTCGAGGTCTCGACCGACAAGGTCGACACCGAGATCCCGTCGCCCGCGGCGGGTGTGCTGAGCCGCATCGTGGTCGGCGAGGACGAGACCGCCGAGGTCGGCAGCGAGCTGGCCGTCATCGCCGGTGAGGGCGAGTCGACCGGCGGTGGCGAGGCCGCCCCGCAGGAGCAGCAGCAGGCGCCGGCCGAGTCGGTCGAGCCCGCCGCCGAGCCGACCGCCGCCGCCGAGGGCACCGCCGACCAGGTGGCGCAGGACGAGGCCCCGGCCGAGGCGCCGGCTCCGGCCGCCGCGCCGTCGGGCGAGGGCACCGCGGTCAAGATGCCGGCTCTGGGCGAGAGCGTCACCGAGGGTACGGTCACCCGCTGGCTCAAGCAGGTCGGCGACACCGTCGAGGTGGACGAGCCGCTGCTGGAGGTCTCCACCGACAAGGTCGACACGGAGATCCCGTCGCCGG
The DNA here is from genome assembly GCF_050942905.1 of Micromonospora sp. CA-246542. Taxonomy (NCBI): domain Bacteria; kingdom Bacillati; phylum Actinomycetota; class Actinomycetes; order Micromonosporales; family Micromonosporaceae; genus Micromonospora; species Micromonospora sp. CA-246542. Next base: position 5,324,722 of record NZ_CP192040.1, read on the forward strand.
TGGCCGGCACCGTGCTGGAGATCAAGGTCGCCGAGGACGAGACCGCCGCGGTCGGCGCCGACCTGGTGGTCATCGGCGTCGCCGGTGGGGCCCCGGCCCCGGCGAAGACCGAGACGAAGCCCGAGCCGAAGGCGGAGGCCGCGCCGGCCCCCAAGGCCGAGCCGAAGCCGGAGCCGAAGGTCGAGGAGCCCACCCCGGGCATGTCGTACAGCGAGCCGGCCGCCGAGGCGGAGACGTCGGCGCAGCCGGTGAAGGCCGAGCAGGCCGCCCAGCCGTCCGCGCCGACCGCCGCGCCGCAGCGCCCGTCCGCGCCGGCCCAGGGTGGCGAGGAGGCGGCCGGGTACGTCACGCCGCTGGTACGCAAGCTGGCCAACGAGCACGGCGTTGACCTGGCCGCGCTCAACGGCACCGGCGTGGGTGGCCGGATCCGCAAGCAGGACGTCCTCGACGCGGCCGAGAAGGCCAAGGCCGCGGCGGCCACGCCGGCTCCGGCCGCACAGCCCGCCGCCAGCGCGGCGACCCCGGCCAAGCCGGCCGCGAAGCCGCAGCCGAGCGGCAAGCGGGGCACCACCGAGAAGCTCCCCCGGATCCGCAAGGCGATCGCCAACCGGATGCAGGAGTCGCTGCACGAGATGGCGCAGCTCACCACGGTGGTCGAGGTGGACGTCACCCGGGTCGCGAAGTTGCGGGCGCAGGCGAAGGACTCGTTCGTGCAGCGGCACGGCGTCAAGCTGTCCTTCCTGCCGTTCTTCGCTCTCGCCGCCGTCGAGGCGCTGCAGACCTACCCGATCGTCAACGCCCAGTTGGACCTGGACGGCGGCACGATCACCTACCCGGCCGCGGAGCACCTCGGCATCGCCGTGGACACCGAGCGGGGCCTCGTGGTGCCGGTCATCCACAACGCCGGTGACCTCAACCTCGGTGGCATCGCGAAGCGGGTCGCCGACCTGGCCGAGCGGACCCGGACCAACAAGATCAGCCCGGACGAGATCGCCGGGGCGACCTTCACGCTCACCAACACGGGCAGCCGGGGCGCGCTCTTCGACACCCCCATCGTGCCGAAGCCGCAGTCGGCGATGCTCGGCACGGGTGCCGTGGTCAAGCGGCCGGTCGTGGTCAACGACCCGGACCTGGGCGAGGTCGTCGCGGTCCGGTCGATGGTCTACCTGGCCATGTCGTACGACCACCGACTGATCGACGGCGCCGACGCGGCCCGCTTCCTGAGCGCGGTCAAGGAGCGCCTGGAGGCCGGCAACTTCGAGTCGGAGCTGGGCCTGGCCTGATCCACCCCAACGCCGAAAGGGGCGCCCCGGTCGTCGACCGGGGCGCCCCTTCCATATTGACGGGTCAGCCCTTGAGCAGGTCGGTCGAGACCTTCCAGAGCCGCTCGGCCGCCTCCGGGTCCAGCGCGTAGTCCGCGACGCCCGTCCGCGTGTCGGGTCGGGCGGGCGCGGCCTGCTGGCAGTCCTCGAAGTAGCGTCCGCCGACCTCGTCGAGCAACGGGGACGCGGCCACCAGCACCGACGTGGCGGCACCCTGTTCGACGGTCTTCCACGCCGCCGCGTTGCCGGCGCGCAGGCGGTTCAGCTCCTCCTCGCTGACGTAGCGCTGGAGGTTGGTGCGGATCGCGCCGGGCATCAGCGAGTTGGTGTAGATGCCGTCGTCGGCCCAGCGGCGCGTCGCCTCCACAGCGAAGAGCACGTTGGCCGTCTTCGACTGCCCGTACGCCTGCCAGGGCTCGTACTCGCGGCGGTCGTACTGGATGTCCTCGAAGACGACGGGCGAGCGCAGGTGGGCGGCGGAGCTGACCGAGACGATGCGGGCCCCGTCGGCGGCGGCGAGCGCCGGGCGCAGCCCGGTGGCGAGAGCGAAGTGCCCGAGGTGGTTGGTGGCGAACTGCATCTCCCAGCCCTGCGGGGTGCGGCTCAGCGGCGCGGCCATGATGCCGGCGTTGTTGACCAGAATGTGCAGCGGGCCGTCCCAGTTGGCGACGAAGTCGGCGACCGAATTCTGGTCGGCGAGGTCGAGCGGGGCGACCAGGACGCGGTCGTTGCCGGTGGTGCCGGTGATGTCGTCGGCGGCCTTCTGGCCGGCGTCCGGGTTGCGGACGGCCAGGGTGACCTCCGCGCCGGCGCTGGCCAGGGCGCGTGCGGTCTCCACGCCGATGCCGGACGACCCGCCGGTGACGATCGCCCGTCGGCCGACCAGGTCCACGCCCCGGATCACGTCCATGGCGGTGGAGTCGTGGGCGAACGACGTGGTGATCGGGTTGCTCGTCGTCATGATCCATCCTGTCCGGGCTGGGGGCGGGCCGGTCGGCCCGCCGGTACGATGGAAGCGGAGGATCCTCCGCTGCGGTCGACACTAACCGGAGTTTCCTCCGATTGCCATGTCCGGTGCGTTACACCCACTCAGCGAGGAGGAGACGGTGCCGGAGTCCAGCCCCCGCCCACTGCGGGCGGACGCGCTGCGCAACCGTGAACGCCTGCTTCGGGTAGCGGTCCAGGCGCTTTCCCGCCCCGGGCCGGAGGTAACGCTCGACGCCATCGCCCGCGAGGCAGGGGTGGGCATCGGCACCCTGTACCGCCACTTCCCCACCCGCGAGGCGCTGGTCGAGGCGGCGTACCGCAACGAGCTGGCCCGGCTCTGCGACGCCGCGCCGCAGCTACTCGACCAGATGCCGCCCGATCGGGCGCTACGGGACTGGATGTCCCGTTTCACCGACTACCTCGCCACCAAGCGGGGCATGGCCGACGCGCTGCGCCTCGTCATCGCGTCCGGCACCAACCCGTACGCCCAGAGCCGCGACCTGCTGCTCGCGGCGCTCGGCCAGTTGCTCGCCGCAGGCGTCGCGGCGGACGCCGTCCGGGCCGACGTCGCCGCCGGCGACGTGCTGGCGGGCCTCAGTGGCATCTCCTTGGCCGCCGGCGAACGCGCCCAGGCCGACCGGCTGCTCGACCTCCTGATGGACGGGCTGCGCTCCCGCGCCGCGGGCTGACCCGTTCTGTCCTCCGACCAGGCCGGACGCTGCCAGAGTGGGACCGTGGGCGGTAACCGGCGGCGCGGACAACTGGGACCCGCCGTCCCCATCGCCCCAGGGGCCCGGGTGGACAAGTTCGAGGTCTTCTTCGACCTGGTCTTCGTCTTCTCGTTCTTCATCATCACCCGCGCGACGGCCGCGAACATCTCCGGTCGCCAACTGCTGCACGCCGCCCTGGTGCTCGCCGTGCTCTGGTGGATCTGGGTGGTGCACAGCCTGGTCGCCACCCGGGTCCGGCTCGGCGAGGGCTACGTACCGGCGCTCATGGTGATCTCGATGGTCGCGCTGTTCGCGTTCGCGCTGGGGCTGCCGCAGGCGTTCAGCGACCCGAAGGGCAGCGCCGCCGGGCCGATGCTGGTGGCCATCAGCTACGTCGTGGTGCGAGGCATCCACTGGATCCTGTACCAGCACGTGGTGCGGGACAGCCCGCAGGAGCGGCGTCAGCTCCGACGCTTCGCCCCGGAGCTGACGGTGAGCATCCTGCTGCTGCTCGCCGCCGCGTTGATCCCGCCGCAGATCACCGACCCCGACCGGGCCGCCCTGGTCCGCGACGGGCTGTGGATCGCCGTGGTGGTGGTGCAGTACGCCACCGGCTTCATCGTCGGCACCTGGGGTTGGGGGGTGACCAGCGCGGAGCACTGGACCGAGCGCTACGACCTCATTCTGATCATCGCGCTCGGCGAGTCGATCATCTCCACCGGAGTGGGCGGCAACCTGCTCGGCAAATCGGTCACCTGGCCGGCGGTGGCCGCCGCCGCGCTCGGCATCGTGATCACCGCCGCGCTCTGGTGGGCGCACTTCGACTTCGTCGGGCCGGCCGCCCGGATCGCCCTGCACGCGGCGGAGGGCGCTCCCCGGGTGGCGATGGCCCGCGACGCGTACGCGTACCTCTACCTGCCGATGATCGCCGGGGTGATCCTCTTCTCGATCGGCAACGAGGAGATCCTGCACAAGATCACCGACCCGGCCGGCGGTATCGCGGAGAAGATCGAGGGGCCCGCGGTGCCGATGCTCTTCGGCGGGTTGATCACCTACTTCGCCGTCAACATGCTGTTCCAACTGCGCACCCTGCACACCGCCACCTGGACCCGCGTGGGCGTGATCGTGGCGCTCACGGTGGCCCTGCCCATCGGCCTGCACCTGCCGGCACTGGGCGCGCTCACCCTGGCGACCGTGATCTGCGTCGGGCTGGTGGCCGTCGAGGTACTGGTGATGGCGGACTCCCGGCAAGCGCTGCGGGCCGCCGTGTTCGAGGAGCGGACGACGCACGAGGCGCACGAGGCGGGGTGGCGTGCCCGCTGGCACGACGTCCGGGAGCCCGACGAGCCGACCACGCCCTGACGGTTCCGGTCTAGAGTGTCGGACAGCGTCGCGGTGTACCCGGCACGATGGCCGCCGAGGGCATGGAGGCGCGGGGACAGCATGAGGACGAACGTGCACCCACCCGGTTCACCGACCGATCGGCTCGCCGCCGTCGGCAACCAGATGATCGAGATCCACCTCTGGCTCCGCACGGAGCTGGCCCGCCTCCGGGCCGACCTGGACGCCCCCTCGCGGGACCTACGGGCCCACTGCCTGACCTTCTGCGCCGCGCTCGGCCGCCACCACACCGGCGAGGACGCGGGCGCCTTCCGGGTCCTCGCCGACGAGGTGCCCGAGCTGCGCCCGGTCCTGGCCAACCTGATCGTCGACCACGAGGTGGTGGCGGGGATCCTCGCCCGGGTCGAGGAACTGCTCGGCGACGACCGGCCGCTGCCGACGGCTCAGGTACGCGCCGAGCTGGACGGGTTGGCCGCCCTGCTGGAGACACACTTCCGCTACGAGGAGAAGCGGCTGGTCAGCGCGTTGAACGCGCTCGCCGGCCGGCCCGGGACTGCCGAGCAGTTGCTCGGCCTGACCGCGCCGAGCTGAGCCGCGCGCCGACCTGGTCCCCCGCGATCACCGACCCTCGTCGGGAGCGGGCGGACCGGGCAGCCGCTCGTAGAAGCGGATCTTCTCCCGCAGATGGTCGTACTGACGCCGCAGCAGGCGCATCTGCTCCTCCACCTGCGCCGCGTGCTGTTGCAGCAGCTCACGCCGCTCGTCGACGGTGTGCTCACCCGCACGGGCCAGCGACGCGTACCGGCACATCTGGGCGATCGGCATCCCGGTGTCCCGCAGGCAGCGGAACAGCAGCAGCCAGCTCAGGTCGTCGTCGGTGAAGACGCGCTGACCACCCGGCGTACGACCCACGTCGGCCAGCAGGCCGATCTTCTCGTAGTACCGCAGGGTGTCCAGGCTGAAGCCGCTGCGCCGGGCGGCCTCGGCGGGGGCGTAACCGGTCATGCCCCGGATGCTAGCCAGCCCTTGACCTGGAGCGCACTCCAGATTGGAGGCTGGTCCGCATGACGACGACACGCACGCTGGGACGCAGCGGCATCGAGGTGAGCGCGATCGGGATGGGATGCTGGGCGATCGGCGGTCCGCTCTGGGGTGACGGGGGGCAGCCGTTCGGTTGGGGCGAGGTCGACGACGACGAGTCGATCCGTACCATCCACCGGGCTCTCGACCTCGGGGTGACCCTGTTCGACACGGCCAGCAACTACGGTGCCGGGCACAGCGAGCGCGTCCTCGGCCGGGCCCTCGCGGGCCGCCGGTCCGAGGCGGTGATCGCCACCAAGTTCGGCAACGTCAGCGACGAGGAGACCCGACGGTGGCTCGGCACCGACGCCAGCGGAACGTTCGCCGTCCGCAGCCTGGAGGACTCGCTGCGCCGCCTCGGCACCGACCACGTCGACCTCTACCAACTGCACATCAACGAACTGCCGACGTCCGCCGCGCTCGACCTGGTCGACACCCTCGAGGGCCTCGTCGACCAGGGCAAGATCCGGGCGTACGGCTGGAGCACCGACAACGCGGCCTCGGCGGAGGCGTTCGCGGCCGGCGGACCACACTGTGCCGCCATCCAGCACGACGAGTCGGTGCTGAGCGACAACGCGGCGGTCCTCGCCGTCTGCGACCGCCACGACCTGGCGAGCCTCAACCGGGGGCCACTGGCGATGGGGCTGCTCACCGGCTCGACCCGGGCGCCCGGCGCGGACGACGTACGCGGTCGTGCGCCCGAGTGGCTGCGGTGGTACACCGACGGCCGTCCGACGCCGGAGTGGGCGGCGCGGGTCGAGCAGGTCCGTGCGGCGCTCACCGCCGACGGACGGACCCTCGCTCAGGGCGCGCTCGGCTGGCTGCTGGCCCGCAGCCCACGGACGGTTCCGATCCCCGGCCTACGCACCGTAACCCAGGCCAATGAGAACCTGGAAACCCTGAAGCTGGGCCCCCTCCCCCCCGAGGCGTACGCCGAGGTGGAAAACCTCCTGTCCGACCTACGCCCCTGACCCACCTCGCCGATCTTGCACTTTCGGTGGCGACGAAACGGGCCTGGCCCGACATAACGGCGACACAAAGTGCAAGATCGGCGAGGAGTGGCGGCGGGGCGCGTCCGGGGAGAGGGTTTTCGACGAAGATAACGGCATGCGGATCCTCATGGCCGGCGCGTCCGGCTTCCTCGGCACCCGGCTGGGCGACCGGCTCGTCGCCGACGGGCACCAGGTCACCCGACTCGTGCGTCGGGCGCCGCGCGACCCTCACGAGCGGCAGTGGGACCCGGCGGCCGGTCAGCTCGACCCGGCCGTGGTCGCCGAGGCGGACGCGGTCATCAACCTGGCCGGCGCGGGCGTCGGCGACAAGCGCTGGAACGACGACTACCGGCGGTTGATCCGCACCAGCCGGGTGGACAGCACCACCACGCTCGCGACGACGATCGCCGGCCTGCCCGAGAGCGACCGACCCCGGGCGCTGCTCAACTCGTCCGCCGTCGGCTGGTACGGCAACACCGGCGACCGGGTGGTCGAGGAGGACGCCCCCGCCGGCGACGGTTTCCTGGCCGACGTCTGCCGGGTGTGGGAGGCCGCGACCCGACCGGCCGAGGACGCCGGGGTACGCGTGGTCCGGCTCCGCACCGGCCTGCCGCTGCACCGCGACGGCGGTCTGCTCAAGCCGCAGTTGCTCCCGTTCAGGCTGGGCATCGCCGGGCGGCTGGGCAGTGGGCGACAGTGGCTGCCGTGGATCTCCATGCGGGACTGGCTGGACGCGACCCTCTTCCTGCTGACGCACGACGAGATCGCCGGCCCGGTCAACGCGGTGGGCCCGAACCCGGTGACGAACGCCGAGTTCACCCGCGAGCTGGCCCGACAGCTGCACCGCCCGGCGATCATCCCGATCCCTGCCCTGGCGCTCAAGGTGGCCCTGGGCGGCTTCGCCCACGAGGCCCTGACCAGCACGAGAGTCCACCCCAAAGTCCTGACGGAAGCCGCCTACCCCTACGCCCACCCCACCCTCCCCCAGGCCCTGAAAGCAGCCCTCCAGGACTGACCCCACCCTCACCCAGTTGATCAAGAGGTTTGCGTCATCCGGGGGCCGGAATCTGACGCAAACCTCTTGATCAACGCGGTCCAGCCGGGGCGGCGGGGGCAGGGAAGGTCAGCAGCCGATCACCCAGTAGTTGGGAGCGGTCTGCTTGAGGGTGCTCGTGTAGAAGGTGTTGTAGAGGCCCATGCGCTGGTTCGAGCCGTTGGCGTAGGCGTAGCCGCCGGACTGGTACGCCCGGCCGGCCGTCACGTGGGCGTAGTTGGTCGCCGTCACGCAGGTCGGCGGCGTGGTCGGGGTCGGGCTCGCCGTGGGCGTTGCGGTGGGGGTGGGCGACGGAGTCGAGGTGGCGGGCGGGGTCGTGGGGGTGGTGCCGCCGTTGTTCAGGCCGAAGAAGAGCGCGTCGCGGTACGTCGAGCAGATGGTGTCCAGGAAGTACGCGGCGGCGGTGCCGCACTGGTCCGTCCCGGAGCCCGGGTCGACCGGCGTTCCGTGCCCCATGCCGGAGACGCGGTAGAGGCGTACCTCGTCGTTGCCGTACACCTCGAGGCTGGTGTTGCCCGGCAGCGACGACGTGCTGGTCGGCGTCTGCGAGATCCCCCGCACGTTGGTCCACTGGTCGCGGGACTCGGTGCCGTTCAGCGGGGTGACCGTGGTGTCCGACGTGCCGTGCCAGATGGCCACCCGGGGGCGCGGGCCGGTGTAGCCGGAGTAGGCGCCCCGGACCAGGTCGCCCCAGGCCGCCGGCGTCTTGTCCGTACCCGGGTTCATGCAGCTGAACGCGTTGACCATGCTGGTGGCGCAGCGGTACGGGATGCCCGCGATGATCGATCCGGCGGCGAAGACGTCCGGGTAGGTGGCCAGCATGACGGCGCTCATCGCCCCGCCGGCGGAGAGGCCGCTGACGAAGACCCGCGAGCCGTCGACGGCGTAGTTCGCCTTGGCGTGGTCGACCATCTGCTTGATCGACAGCGCCTCGCCCTGGCCTCGGGCCGTGTCGCCGGACTCGAAGAAGTTGAAGCAGGAGTTGGCGTTGTTGCCGGAGGGCTGCTGGGCGACGATCAGCGTGAACTTCCACTGGTCGGCGTACTTCTGCCAGCCAGAATTCGCGAAGTACCCGGAGGCGTTCTGGACGCACCCGTGCAGCAGCACCACGGCCGGGGAGTTGGCCGGCAGGTTGTCGGGCCGGTAGGCGTACATGGCGAGGTTGCCCGGGTTGGATCCGAACCCGGTGACCTGGGTGAGGCTGGCGGCCTGGGCGGGCGTGGCGAGGGTGATCGCGCCCGCCACGGCGAGGACGAGCCCGGCGGCCGCACCGGTCAGCCGGGTGAGGAGGGACGGGGAGCGGCGCACGGAGGCCTCCTGACAGGGCAGACTGTGAACTGGGTCACGGTCAAGTTGCCGAGACGTTACGACGGCGTGTCGCCGACCCGATATGGGGCGCGTTCACACATTCACGACAGCCGTTGTGTACGCCGAACTCCTCCCGCCACGGCAGCACCAGAGCTGACAACAACCGCCGGTCTGACCGGCTCGTCCAGGTCCGATTGGTAACGTCCGCTGCGTGCCGTCCTCCCCGTCGCTGGCCACCGGGCCCGCACCAGCGTCGTCACCGCGTACCCATCGGGACCTCCGGGCCGACCTGATCGTCGCGCTGGTGGCGCTCGCGCTCGCCGTCTGGGTGACCAGTGGGCTGTGGCGGGATCCGAACGTCCGCACGATCACCGTCAACTCCAGCGACCAGGCGCTCTTCGAGTGGCTGCTGGCCTTCGGTGGGCACGCGGTCACCCACGGGGAGAACCCCTTCTTCACCTACCTGATCAACGTCCCGGACGGCGTAAACCTCGCGGTCAACACCTCGATCACGGTGTACGCGGTGGTCTTCGCCCCGCTCACGTACCTCGTCGGGCCACCGGTGACGTTCCTCGTGATCCTCACCCTGAACCTGTTCGCCACCGCGCTGGCCTGGTACTGGCTGCTCTCGCGGCACCTCGTCCGCAACCGGCTCGCCGCCGCCGTGGGCGGCCTCTTCATCGCCTACTCCCCCGGCATGGTCTCGCACGCCAACGCGCACCTGAACTGGACCGCGGGCTGGCTGGTCCCGCTGTTGATCTGGCGGCTGTTCGCGCTGCGACGGCCCGGGCACTGGCTGCGCGACGGGGTGATCCTCGGCGTGCTGGTCGCGGTGGCCTTCTCGATCGCCGCCGAGGGCCTGTTCTTCGCCGCTCTCGCGCTCGGCGTGTTCGTCGCCGTCTGGGCGTTGCACCCGGCCCACCGGGCCGAGGCCCGCGCCGCGCTACCCACGTTCCTGCGCGGGCTCGGCGTGACCGCCGTGGTGGCCGGCGTGCTGCTGGCGTACCCGCTGTGGTTGCACTTCGCGGGGCCGCAGCGGTTCCACGGCACCGGCTTCGACCCGGTGATCCACTCCGAGGACATCGCCGCGTTCGCCGCGTTCCCGCGCCGCTCGCTGGCCGGGGAGGTCGGGCTGGGGACCGCGCTGGCGCCGAACCCCACCGAGGAGAACTCGTTCTTCGGGGTCCCCCTGCTCGTCCTCGCCGTGGTCTGCTTCGTCGCGCTGTGGCGACGCGCCGACCCCGGCCGCCGGGCGGTCCTCTGGGCGCTGGGCGTCGTCGCGGTGATCTTCTCGGTGCTGTCCTTCGGGCCGGTCGCGAAGATCGACGGGCGGCGTACCGACCTGCCGATGCCGTTCGACATCCTCGGCCAGTTCCCGGTGGTGAACGCCGCGCTGCCCGCCCGGCTGGCGCTGGTGGTGGCCCCGGTGATCGGGGTGCTGCTGGCGTACACCGTCGAGCAGTTGCGCACCTCCCCACCCCGGCACCGCTCGACGGAGTTGGCCTGGGCGATCGGGTTCGCGGTGGCCCTGCTGCCGCTGCTGCCCACCCCGCTGCTGACCGACGAGCGGGAGCCGATCCCGCGGTTCATCACCTCGGGCACCTGGCGGGAGTACGTCTCCGACGGCAACACGTTGACCCCGGTGCCGCTGACCGTGGACATCTACCCGGACGGCCAGCGCTGGCAGGCGTACGCCCTCGCGCACCGCCACGGCGAGTTCGCCATTCCGGGCGGCTTCTTTCTCGGCCCGGGCGGGCCGGACGGTCGAGGCCGGATCGGCCCGGTGCCACGCACCCTGAGCGCGCTCATGGACCAGGCCGGCCGCACCGGGCTGGTGCCGATCATCACCGACGGCACCCGGACGGAGGTCCAGTCCGACCTGCGGCACTGGCGGATCGAGACGCTGGTCCTCGCCGACGCGGTGCACGGCGCGAAGTTCGAGGTGGACGAGGCGGCGGTCCGGCGTACCGCCACGGCACTGTTCGGCGAACCGGAGCGGGTCGACGACGTCTGGCTCTGGCGCGTCCCACCGGCCTGATCTCTGCGCCGGTGAGGCGGCTCACCAGGGATCGAAGCCGGATACGGGACTAGGCTTGACGTCGTGACGACCACGACCCCCGGCCTGACGGCCGTCCGCGCCGGCCTGCTCGACTACCAGGCCGCCTGGGACGAGCAGCGACGCCTGCACGAGTCGGTGGTGGCCGGCGAGCGCGGCGACACCGTGCTGCTGCTGGAGCACCCGAGCGTCTACACCGCCGGCAAGCGCACCGAGCCGTGGGACCGTCCCATGGACGGCACCCCGGTCGTCGACGTGGACCGCGGCGGCAAGATCACCTGGCACGGGCCGGGTCAGCTCGTCGGCTACCCGATCGTGCGACTGCCCGACCCGGTGGACGTCGTGGCCTACGTCCGTCGCACGGAAGACCTGCTCATCGGCGTGTGCGCCGAGTTCGGCCTGGCGGCGGGGCGGGTTGACGGGCGCAGCGGAGTCTGGGTGCCCGAGGACGACCGGGGGCCGGCCCGCAAGGTGGCCGCCATTGGCATCCGGGTGGCCCGGGGGGTCACCCTGCACGGCTTCTCGATCAACTGCGACTGCGACCTGACGTACTTCGACCGGATCGTGCCCTGCGGCATCCGCGACGCGGGCGTCACGTCGCTCACCGCCGAGCTGGGCCGGCCGATCACCGTCGCCGACGTGCTGCCGGTGGTCGAGCGCCGGCTGTCCACCCTGATCGAAGTCTGAGCGCACAGCCGGCGTCCGCTCCTACGGGGTCAGCCGGTGCAGGTCGCGCGGGAACGCGGTGACCTCCCGGACGTTGGCCGCGCCGACCAGACGCGCCACAAACCTCTCCAGACCGATGGCGAACCCGCCGTGCGGCGGCATGCCGTGCCGGAACGCGTCCAGATAGCCGGCGTAGGGCTCGACCGACTCACCCCGGGCCGCCAACGCCGCCAGGTAGTCGGCGTGCCGATGCAGCCGCTGCCCGCCGGTGACCAGCTCCATGCCCCGAAAGAGCAGGTCGAAACCGTTCGAGTACGCGGGCCGCGCCGGGTCCGGGTGGGTGTAGAAGGGTCGCTTCGCCATCGGGTAGCCGGTGACGAAGAGGAAGTCCGACCCGTGTTCGCGCAGCGCCCACTCGCCCAACGCCCGCTCGTGGGCCGGCGCGAGGTCCGGCTCGTCGGCGGGCGCACCGGCGATCGTCAGCGCCTCGGTGAAGTGCACCGCCGGGATCTGGGCCGGCACGGCCGGCAGGTCGACGCCGAGCGTCGCCAGAGCGCCGCCGGCGCGCTCGCCCACCGCGCCCAGCATCTGAGCCACTGTGTCGCGCAGTACGCGCATCACGTCCCGATGGTCGGCGACGAACCCCAGCTCCGCGTCGAGCGACGTGTACTGCGCGAGGTGGCGGACCGTGTCGTGCGGCTCGGCGCGGAAGACCGGCCCCACCTCGTAGACGCGTTCGAAGACACCGACCATCAGCTGCTTGTAGAACTGCGGTGACTGGGCCAGGTACGCGGGCCGGCCGAACCAGTCCAGCGCGAACACGTTCGCCCCGCTCTCGGTGCTGGAGCTGACCACCTTCGGCGTGTGGACCTCCACGAAGTCGCGGGCGTCGAGCGCGGCCCGGAAGCCGGCAACGGCCGCCGCCGAGACGCGCAGCGCCGCCGAGCGGGTCGGGTGACGCAGCGCCGTCGGGGCGTTGTCGAGCTGGGTGGGCAGGCTCGCGGTGAGCATCGGCCGGTACAGGTCGAACGCTGGCGCCTCGGCGGGTGGGCCGAGCAGTCGTACCGTCGGGTCGGTCAGCTCGACCCCGGCGGGCGCGGCGGCGTTCGCGGTGGCCGTCGCGGTCACCTCGACGACGGTCTCCTCGGTGAGTTTCTCCAGTTCGGCGCGGACGGCCGGGTCGGTGACGACCACCTGGGCCAGGCCGGACGCGTCACGCACGATCAGGAAGGCCACCGACTTGAGCAGTCGGCGTCGGTGTACCCAGCCGGCGATCCGCACGGTCGAGCCGACCTGGGCGGCCAGTTGGTGGGACAGGGTTCGTCGCATGGCGGACTCCTCGGTCGTTCGCCACGCCGTCGCCGCCCGGGGGCGGCGAAGCGTCGCGTCAGCCCCAGGGAGGTGTGGGCGAGCGGGAACCTCGCGGTGCCACCACACCTTCGCCCCCGCCGAAGCGGGAGCCTCGTTCGTCGCCTGTTGACCGGGGCCAGCCGGGCGGGCTCTACTAGGCGTCGCCGCCGTTCTGCCCGCAGCTCGGGAGGGTCTTCACGCACCCGTCGCCAGACCGCCTCTCAGCACCGGCGGCTCTCTGCTCTGGCGGGTCGGGAGGCTACTCGGCTCCGTCGTCGCTGTTGGCGGCGACGCTAACACCCCGAGGCCGTGCGTGTGACGCCATTTTTCGGCTTACCGGTGTCCGGCGTCACAACGTCAGCGGCGTGACGCCGGTCGCCTGACGCACATAGACGGCCACCATCCGGCGTAGGCTCGTTTTCGTGACGATCGAGCACTCCGCGCCGACGACCGGCCAGGCAGCGCGCTCCGCAACGGCCGCCCCCGAGGGGCGTCGCCTGCTGCGGATCGAGGCGCGCAACGCCGAGACGCCGATCGAGCGCAAACCGCCGTGGATCAAGGTCAAGGCCAAGATGGGCCCGGAGTACACCCAGTTGCGCGGGCTCGTCTCGCGCGAGGGGCTGCACACGGTCTGTCAGGAGGCCGGCTGCCCCAACATCTACGAGTGTTGGGAGGACCGGGAGGCCACCTTCCTCATCGGTGGTGACCAGTGCACCCGGCGCTGTGACTTCTGCCAGATCGACACCGGCAAGCCGGCCGAGTTCGACGCCGACGAGCCCCGTCGCGTCGCCGAGTCGGTCGTCTCGATGGGCCTGCGCTACGCCACCATCACCGGCGTCGCCCGGGACGACCTGCCCGACGGCGGCGCGTGGCTCTACGCCGAGACCGTCCGGCAGATCCACGCCCTCCAGCCCGGCTGCGGCGTCGAGCTGCTGATCCCGGACTTCAACGCCGTACCCGAGCAGTTGGCCGAGGTGTTCGGCTCCCGGCCCGAGGTGCTGGCGCACAACGTGGAGACCGTGCCGCGCATCTTCAAGCGCATCCGCCCCGCGTTCCGATACGACCGCTCGCTCGACGTGATCCGGCAGGCCCGCGCCGACGGCCTGGTCACCAAGAGCAACCTCATCCTGGGCATGGGCGAGGAGCGTGCCGAGGTCTCGCAGGCGCTGCGCGACCTGCACGAGGCGGGCTGCGAGCTGATCACCATCACGCAGTACCTGCGCCCCTCCCCCCGGCACCACCCGGTGACCCGCTGGGTCAAGCCGGAGGAGTTCGTGGAGCTGCGCGAGGAGGCCGAGGAGATCGGCTTCGCCGGGGTGATGAGCGGGCCGCTGGTGCGCTCGTCGTACCGCGCCGGCCGGCTCTACCAGCAGGCGCTCGACGCTCGCGCCGCCAGCACCGTCGCCACCGCCGGCTGACCCGCCGACAGCGCCGCACGGACCGTGCGGCGCCCGGATGTCATGATCGTGCGATGACCGCCGGGGTACGCGACCAGCCGCGCGGCGCGGATCGACCGCGTCCGCGGCCCGGCGCGCAACTCGGACTCCTCGGCTGGCTCACCGGGTTGGCCCTGCTCGCCGGGGTCGGCTACCGGCTCTGGCTGCTGGGCCAGGCCACTCCGCCGACGAACAGCGACGAGGCCACCATGGGGTTGGCCGCGCTGCACATCGCCCGGGGCGAGGACTTCCCGGTCTGGTTCTACGGCCAGCAGTACATGGGCACGCTGGAGGCGTACCTGGCCGCGCCGGTGTTCGCCCTCGCCGGTCCGTCGCTGTTCGCTCTGCGACTGCCCACGCTGGCGCTGTACGCGCTGTTCCTGCTGCTGGCCTGGCGGCTGACGCTGCGGTTGACCGGGGACCGCTGGTTCGGTCTGCTGGTGGTCGTCCTGCTCGCCCTCGGGGCCGACCGGATCGTCAAGAACCAGTTGATCGCCGGCGGCGGCTACCCCGAGATGAACGCCGTCGGGGTGGCGCTCGCCCTGCTCGCCGTGGACCTGGCCGCCGGCCGACCCGAGTGGCGGCTGACGCGCTGGGCGACCTGGGGATTCCTGGCCGGCCTGATGCTCTGGGTCGATCCGCTGGTGCTGCCGTACGTCGTGGCGACCGGCGCGGTGCTCGTCGGGTTCCGCCACCGGGAGCTGCGCGGCCGGGCCGGCGCGCTGGTCGGGGCGGCCGTCCTGCTGGGAGCCGCCCCGCTGCTCGCGGACAGCC
Source organism: Micromonospora sp. CA-246542 (assembly GCF_050942905.1). Lineage (NCBI taxonomy): Bacteria > Bacillati > Actinomycetota > Actinomycetes > Micromonosporales > Micromonosporaceae > Micromonospora > Micromonospora sp. CA-246542. The sequence continues at coordinate 5,339,798 of NZ_CP192040.1, forward strand.
TGTCGACCGGCCGGAACCCGGTGCACGCGGTGCTCGCCGCGGGTGGCGCCGACGCCACCGCCGGGTGGGCTGCCCGGCTGCACGGCGGGTTGCTGGTCGGACCGCCGCTCGGGATGGGCTTCTGCGACCCCGGCGCCTGTGCCACCTGGCAACTGTGGTGGGCGTACGCGCTGCCGGTGTTACTCGTCGTCGCGGCCGGCACGGCCTGGCGCACCCTGCGTCGACCTCCCACCTCGGCCGGCACCGATGATTCGCCCCGCGTCGCGGGAGCGGTACGGCTGGCTCTCGTGCTGGCCGCGGTGGCGACGCTCGTCGCGTACACCGTGAGTAGTTCCTCCGGCCTGACCCCGGCGGAGAGCGCCCGATACCTGTCCACCCTGCTCATCGCCGTGCCGGCGCTGCTCTGGCCGGTCTGGACGCGGGCCCGGTCGGGGTCGACGGCGTCCCGGCCGGTCGCGCTCGCCGTCCTGGCCGCCACGCTGCTCACGACCGCCTGGGCCACCGCGCAGGCGGCGCGGACGGCCCCGGCGACCGGGGCCGCCGAGGCCCGACACGCCGAGCTGGTGACCACGCTGCGTGACCTCGGTGTACGACACGTGCGCGCCGGCTACTGGACCTGCAACCGTCTCACCTTCGCCAGCGCGGAGCGGGTGGTCTGCGCGGTCGTCGACGACGACCTGCGCCCCGGCTTCGACCGCTACCCCGCGTACCGCCGCGAGGTGGAGCACGCGGCCGCGCCCGCCTGGGTGGCGCCGACCGGCTCGCCGCTGGCGGCCCGGCTCGACGCGCGACCCGGCGTGGGCCCGGACGCCCTCGACGTGGTCATCCTCGACGGCTGGCGCATCTACCTCCCGCGCGGCTGACGGCGACGTCAACCCCGGGCGGCGGGCTCGGCCAGCAGGCCGAGGCGGTGGGCCAGCGCGGCGGCCTCCCCCCGGTTGGTGACGTCCAGCTTGGCGATGATGCGGGAGACGTGCACGCTTGCCGTCTTCGGTGAGATGAACAGGCGCTCGGCGATGCGGCTGTTGCTGTGCCCCTCGGCGACCAGCCGCAGCACCTCCCGCTCCCGGGACGTCAGCAGGTCCGGGCCGGTCCCACCGGCGCCCGCCGCGCGCAGACCGACCCGCCGCGCCAGGGTGGCGGCGGCCCCGGCCAGCGGCGTCGCGCCGAGCCGCCGGGCGATCTCGGCCGCCTCGGTGATCGCCGCCGACACCTCGTCCCGCTCGCCGGCCAGGGCGGCGGCCTCCGCCAGCGCCAGCAACGCCCGGCCCAGAGGGTACGGCTGCCCGTCGGCCCGCCACGCCCGCACCGCCGTCCGCCACGTCGGCAACACCTCGTCGTCGGCCGCCAGCAGGGCGTCGACCTGGGCGGAGTGCGCCCGCGCGGCCGGGTGCCGCGCCGGCAGGTCGGCCGCGAGCGCGGCCACGGCGGCGGCCAACTCGACGTCACCCGTGCGGGCGGCGGTACGCGCGGCAGCGCTCAGCACCGGCCAGCCCTCGCGGGGTAGCTGCGGCAGGCTCTCGTCGGCCACCGCCACGCGAGCCGCGCGTACCGCCTCGGACACGTCGTCGGCGGCCAGCGCCGCCTCGATCCCCAGCTCGTGCAGGGGCAGTCGGTGGTTCGGCCACAGGTAGGGCCGGCCGAGGAAGGCCAACGCCCGCTCGACCAGCTCGTCGGCGCCCGGATGCGCCCGGGCCAGCCGCAGACCGGCGCACACCTGGAGCCAGTGCAGGCCGGTCACGCCGGACAGGTCGATCCGGGCCGCCTCGGCGCACACCGTCTCCGCGTCGTCCCAGCGGCCCAACGCGATCAGCGCCTCCGCCCGGTTGGACAGCAGGTACGCCCCCGTCGAGCGGCTGATCCCCACCCGCCGCGCCTCGGCCATGCCGGCCTCGGCCGCCTCGGCGGACTCGGCGTAGCGGCCCGCCTCGCAGAGCAGGTCCGACTGGAACACCTTGGCGAGCACCAGGGCCGGCACGTCACCGGACGCCCGGGCCGCCGCCTCGGCGCGGTCCAGCTCCGCGAGCCCTCGTTCGCCGTCCCGTTCGCCCTGGCAGAGCAGCGCGATCCGGGTCGCGAGCAGGGCCGGTTCCGCGCCCAGCGCCTTGGCGTCCGTGGCAGCTTCGGCCGCCACCTGGGCGGCCTGCGCGGCATCGATCTTGACCAGGTGGGTGGCGACGTCGGCGAGCAGCCGGACCCGCTCGACACCGGGCGGACCGCCGGCCGCCAGGCGGTACGCCTCGTCCAGCTCCCGCCGGCCGTCGCTCTTGCCCAGCAGGGCCATCAGTCGGCCCCGCTGGTCCAGCAGGCGGGCGGCGCGCAGCGGCGCGGCATCGGCGTCCACCTCGGCCAGTCCGGCGCGGGTCAACGTGATGGCCCGGCTGAAGTCGCCGGCCGTCACCGCCGCGTCCAGCGTCTGCTCCAGCAACGCCAGATGGTCCATGCCCAGCAGGTCGGCCGCGTCCGGCACCAACTCCCACAGCTCCAACGCCCGCTCCAGCAGGCGACGCTGCTCGGCGTAGGCGTACCGGTCGGCGGCGGCGCAGGCCGCGACCCGAGCGGCGACGAGGGCACGGGGATGGTCGTGCGCCGCGTACCAGTGGTGGGCGATCTCGGCCGGGGCGCGGCCGGCGACGACCAGGTGCGGCTGCGCCTCGATCGCGGCGGCGAACCGCGCGTGCAGCCGGGCATGCTCGCCGGGCAGCAACTCGTCGTGCACGGCCTCCCGGACCAGAGCGTGCCGGAACTCGTAGTCGCCGTCCCGGTCGGCCACCACCAGTTGGGCCGCGACGGCCGCGCGCAGCGCGTCCTCCAACTCGGCCTCGGGCAGGCCGGCGACCTCGGCGAGCAGGTCGTGGGCGAAGCGGGTGCCGCCGGCCGCGGCGATCCGCAGGACCCGCTGGGTCGGCTCGGGCAGCCGGTCCACCCGGGCCAGTAGCAGGTCCCGCAGCGTCTCGGGGATCGCCGCGCAGCCGATCGGGTCGCCGGCCACCGCCAGCTCCTCGATGAAGAACGGATTGCCCTGCGTACGCTTGTGGACGTCGTCGACGGCACGCGGCGCGGGCTCGCCGCCGAGCAGGTCGGCGAGGATCGCGCCGGTGCCGTCGCGGTCCAGCCGGCCCAGCTCGACCCGTTCCACACCGCGGGCCCGGTCCAGCTCGGCGAGGAACGGGCGCAGCGGATGTCCGCGCTGCAACTCGTCGGTGCGGTACGTGCAGACCAGCAGCAGCCGACCCGGCCGCGCGGCCCGGACCAGGAAACCGATCAGATCCCGGGTGGACCGGTCCGCCCAGTGCAGGTCCTCGATCACCAGCAGCAGCGGCCGAACGTCGGCGAGCCGCTGGAACAGCTCGGCGACCAGGTCGAACAGGTATCCGCGCGGGGCGTCGGTCAGCGGTCCCGCTCGCGACACGGTCGACGCCGTCGGCGTCCGGCCCAGCTCCGGCAGCAGACGGGCGAACTCCGCCTCGAAACCGGCGAAGACCTCCGGCCCGTCGGCCCGCAGCACCGCGCGCAGCGCGGCGGCGAACGGGGCGAACGGCAATCCCGCCTCCCCCAGTTCCAGGCACTGGCCGACCAGCACCCGGCTGCCGGCGGCGGTGGCCCCGACCGCGAAGTCCTCCAACAGCCGGGTCTTGCCCACCCCCGCCTCACCACCCACCAGCACGGTGGCCGGCTCGCCCTTCCCGGCCCGACCCAGCGCGTCGTGCAGCGCCGCGATCTCGCGCTGGCGGCCGACAAGGACGGAACTCGCGGCACGGAGGGTCACGGGACCGAGCATGCCATGACCGGACGACACCGCGACCCCGCCGGCCGGCCCGCGCCATGGCGGCCCGGCCGGCGGTCGCGGCCTCGTCCCGCCGCCCCCGTTTGGCGACGGGACGGGCCGGTCGGCCGTGTCGGGTGGCGCGGTCGCGGTCACCGGCGGTCGTCGCCCGTGCGGCGGACCGGCTGGCGGCGGCCCGTCCAGGTACGGCCGGCCCGGCGCGTCACCGAGCGGGCCAGTCGCTCCGCGGCGGCCTCGGCCCGCAGCTCGGCGGCCTGGGTACGGTGCAGGGAGAGCAGGAAGTCCACGTCGTTGCCGAACATGTCGGGCTCCTTCGTCGCGTCGTCGTTCGCTGCCGACAACTCTTCGCGTGAAGGCCCCGACCCGACATGGGCACACCGCCTCATCTCTCCCGGCGGCACCCTCCTTACCCGCCCGATCCGGGCCGCTGAGGGGACGTAAGGTACTCAGCCGGGCGGCACCCGGACGCGGATCAACCCGGGCGACGGGGACCACTAGACTCTGCGGCATGGCAAAGCCCCAGGAGAAGGTCTCGTTCGGCCAGCGGCTGAAGCAGATCGGGATGGTGTTCCAGTTCACCGCCAAGCAGGACCGGTGGTTCGCGCCGCTGGTCGCCGCAGCGGTGCTCATCCCGCTCGCGCTCACCGTGGTCGCGGTGATCCTCTGGGGCTGGATCTGGCTGCCGCTGGGCATCCTGTTCGCCCTGCTCGCGGTGCTGATCGTGCTGAACCTGCGGTCCAACGCGGCGATGATGAACGCCGCCGAGGGGCAGCCCGGCGCGGCGGCGCAGATCATGGACAATATGCGCGGCGACTGGCGGGTCACGCCGGCCGTCAGCTCCACCACCCAGATGGACATGGTCCACCTGGTGATCGGCCGGCCGGGCGTGATCCTGCTGGCCGAGGGCAACCCCCAGCGCGTACGCGGCCTGCTCGGGCAGGAGAAGCGTCGACTGGCCAAGGTCATCGGCTCCGCCCCGCTGCACGACTACGTGATCGGCCAGCAGGAGGGCGAGCTGCCGATCCGCAAGCTGCGCAACACCCTGCTGCGGCTGCCCCGCGCGCTCAGCGGCAAGGACGTCAACGCGCTGGACAGGCGCCTCAAGGCGCTCACCGCCCGTCCGCAGATGCCCAAGGGCGCGATCCCGAAGAACATGCGCCCGCCGGGCGGCGCCCGTCAGCCGCGACGCTGACCTCGTACCCGAAGAGAGCCGGACCCCACGGGTCCGGCTCTTTTTCGTGGAAGTCGACCGTCAGGCGCGGGGGGCGTCGACGACGACGGAATCGACGAGCCGGTCGTGGATGCCCCGGCGGTGCTCGTCCATGATCAGCGCGGGGACGACGAGCGCCAGCAGCACGCCCCGGGCCAACGCGCGGAGCACGCCGATCCGGCCCCCGTCGTGCCAGTTCACGCAGCGGACCTTGGTGATGTACATGCCCGGTGTCTGGGCGAACAGGCCGAGGAAGAGGCCGTACTCCAGGATCAGCACGAGCACCGGCGCCCAACCGTCGCGTACCGGATCGGCGAAGATGTTGGCCACCAGCAGGCAGAGCACCCAGTCCACGATCAGCGCGCCGAAGCGGCGGCCCAGGCTCGGCGGGGTGAAGGTCGGGTCGCTGGCCGGCGCTGCCGGGACGTGCGGATTGGTCACAGCGATCAAGGGTATCCGCGTCCGAATCGAGGCCACCGAGGAGCCGTCGAGGTGCCGCCGAGGTGCTGCCGAGGAGCCGTCACCACAGCGTGCCGATTCGGGCCAATGGCCTCAAGTGTCATTACACTGGCACAGCCGGTACGACGTTCGCGCAGGCTGAGTGCGTGGACAGGAGCATCCCTGACGCTCCGCGAGGGACGTAACACGGCAGAAACACTGAAGACATGGCCGGGCAACTCCCCGGCCATAGCGTCCCCAGGACGCTAGCCACCCGTGGACGTGCCAGGAGGATGTGTGTTCGCCAATCCCGAGGAACTGCTGCGATACCTCAAGAACGAGGACGTGAAGTTCGTCGACGTGCGTTTCTGTGACCTGCCCGGTGTGATGCAGCACTTCAACCTGCCGGTCGAGTCCGTCAACGACGACCTCTTCACCGACGGCCTCGCGTTCGACGGCTCGTCGATCCGCGGTTTCCAGGCGATCCACGAGTCGGACATGCTCCTGCTCCCGGATGTCGCCACCGCGTTCATCGACCCGTTCCGCGCGCAGAAGACGCTCGCGCTGAACTTCTTCATCCACGACCCGTTCACCCGCGAGGCCTACAGCCGCGACCCGCGCAACGTCGCGAAGAAGGCCGAGGCGTACCTGGCGGCCAGCGGCATCGCCGACACCGCCTACTTCGGCGCCGAGGCGGAGTTCTACATCTTCGACTCGATCCGCCACGAGACCTCGGCGCACCAGTCGTTCTACTACATCGACTCGATCGAGGGCGCCTGGAACACCGGCCGCGATGAGGCGGGCGGCAACCTCGGCTACAAGACCGCCTACAAGGGCGGCTACTTCCCGGTGCCGCCGGTCGACCACTACGCCGACCTGCGTGACTCGATCGTGCGTCGCCTGGTCGACACCGGCTTCACCGTGGAGCGCTCGCACCACGAGGTGGGCACCGCCGGCCAGTCCGAGATCAACTACAAGTTCTCGACGCTGCTGCACGCCGGCGACCAGCTCCAGCTCTTCAAGTACATCGTGAAGAACGAGGCCTGGGCCAACGGCAAGACCGCCACGTTCATGCCCAAGCCGCTCTTCGGTGACAACGGCTCCGGCATGCACACCCACCAGAGCCTCTGGCTCAACGGTGAGCCGCTGTTCTACGACGAGACCGGCTACGCCGGCCTGTCCGACATGGCTCGCTGGTACATCGGCGGTCTGCTGCACCACGCCCCGTCGCTGCTGGCGTTCACCAACCCGACGGTCAACTCGTACCGTCGCCTGGTGCCGGGCTACGAGGCCCCGGTCAACCTGGTCTACTCGCAGCGCAACCGCTCCGCCTGCACCCGCATCCCGGTGACCGGCAGCAACCCGAAGGCCAAGCGCGTCGAGTTCCGCGTGCCGGACCCGTCGGCAAACGTCTACCTGGCCTTCTCGGCCATGATGATGGCCGGCCTGGACGGCATCAAGAGCAAGATCGAGCCGCCGACGCCGATCGACAAGGACCTCTACGACCTCCCGCCGGAGGAGTGGGGCGACGTCAAGCAGGTTCCGGGCTCGCTGCCGGCCGTGCTCGACTCGCTCGAGGCCGACCACGACTACCTGCTCGAGGGTGGCGTCTTCACCCCCGACCTGATCTCCACCTGGGTCGACTGGAAGCGCGCCAACGAGGTCGACCCGGTGCGTCTGCGCCCGACCCCGCACGAGTTCGCCATGTACTACGACTGCTGAGCAGTCACACCGCTCTACCGGCCGGGCCGGCTCCACGATCGTGGAGCCGGCCCGGCGCGCTTTGTAACGCCCCCCGATATACCTTCGGGTCCGATATATTGTCGCCGTGGACATACCGCTGCGCGAACCCACCTTCCTGATCCTGACCGCGCTCGCCGTTGAGCCGATGCACGGCTACGGACTGATCGGCGAGGTCGCCGCCCTCTCCGACAACCGCGTGTCGCTGCGCCCCGGAACGCTCTACGGCGCGCTGGACCGGCTGGTCGACGCCGGCCTCGTCGAGGTCGACCGGGAGGAGGTGGTGGACGGCCGACTACGCCGCTACTACCGCCTCTCCCCCGACGGCGACGCCACCCTCAGCGCCGAGACCGAACGGCTGCGACGCAACGTCGAGGCCGCCACCGCCCGGCTCGCCGCACGGGCCCGCGCCGCCCGACCGACCACCCCACGCCTCGCCGGAGGCCTCGCATGACCGAGCTCGAGCGCCGTTACCTCCGGCTCCTCGCCGCGTACCCCGCCGACTACCGGCGGGCCCGGGGCGCCGAGATCGTCGGCACGTACCTGGACCTGGCCGAGCCGGGCCGCCGCTGGCCCACCCCGGCGGACGCCGTGGACCTCCTCCGCGGCGGGCTCCGCCAACGGGTACGCGCCACCGGCGTCACCGACCTGGTCCCCGGGGTACACCTCGCGGCGGCCCTGGCCCTGCTCACCGCCACCACGCTCGCCGGCATGTGGACCGTGCTCGAACTGCGCCCGGCGCTGCCCGGCTTCGGCGAGCCGTCCGCCGGGCCGTTCGTCTCGCTCGGCATCGTGGCGTGGGTCGGTTGGCTCCTCGCCGCGGGTGTACAGGCGCTGGCACCCGGCCGGTGGCACCGACGCGCGGTCGCGCTCGCGCTGCTTCTCACGGTCGCCCTCGTCCCCGCCGCCGCGCTCACCGGCCTGCCCCGTCCGCCGTTGTTCGTGCTGCTCCCGCAGGTCGGGTTGGGTGTGGTCGCGCTCGGCGCGTCCCGCGCGCGGCCGGTGTCGCTGCGGGTGGCGCCGCTGCTCGCCGCCGTCGCCGGCCTGGCGGCGGCCGCAAGCCTGACGCCGGGAAGTTTCGCCTGGACCTATCGCGCGGTGAGGGCGATTCTGATGTTGCAGGACACCGCCGTGGCGGTGCTCGCGGTGGCCATGCTGCTCGCGGTGGGACTGGCCGTACGCGGCGACCACCGGGGCGGGTGGGCCCTGTTGATCCTGCTCACCCCCGTGGGTCTGCTGGCCCTGCTACCGCTGGCCGGGGCGGCGGACGGTATGCCGAGCGCGTTCGTCCCGAACTGGACGGCGCTCGCCGCGACGGCTGCCGTGGTCGCGCTGGTCGGCCCCGCGCTGCTACCGGTGGCCCTCGCCGTCCGCGCCCGACTGGCCCGACCCCCCGCGCCGAGCGCCCACCGCTAACCGCACCGCACCCGCACCCGCACCCGCACCCGCACCCGCACCCGCACCCGCACCAAGATCGTGCTCGATCCTGGATGTAGTGGCCTCGAACGCGCCAGAAGCCACTACATCCATGTTCGAGCGCGATCTTCGCGCATCCGACCGATGGTCACGGATCTGGCGAGCGCTCCGGTGCGTACCGCCGCATCCGGAGGAGCAGGAACAGGAGCAGGACGGTCATCGCCAGAGCGCCGGGGGCCTTCGTGAAGCGGGCCAGGTTGGTGCCGTCGGGCAGCGCCAGGAAAGTCGCCACGGCGGCCGGCAGCGCGAACCACGTCGTCCGGGCGGCGGTGAACGCGAGCAGGGCCAGCGGCCAGGTCGCGTACCAGGGGTGGAAGACCGGGGACAGGACGACGGTGGCGACCAGGGCCAGGCCGGCGCCGTGCAGTACCGCGCGGCACCGTGCCGCACCAGCCGGTAACCCACCCGAGAAGGACGGCAACCCGCCCAAACGGGCGGCAACTCGCCGCCACGTGCGCCACCAGAGGGCCACGAGCACGACCGCGAGCAGCAGCAACGCGACCACGCGGGTCACCGGCACGGCCTGCGTGTCGCGCCCGACCAGCGCGCCGGCGTAGTCCACCACCATGCCGACGGCGGTGGGCGGCGACGTCCACTGTTCGGAGTCTCCGCTGCGGGTCAGCCCGCCCACCCAGCCGAACCCCAGGCCGGACAGGGCCGAGGTGACCAGCAGCGCGCCCAGGAGCCCGCCACCCAGCCACGCGCCGCTGCGGAACACCGTCCGGCCGGATGCTCCCAACAGCGCGACGAACGGCAGCACCACCACGGCGCTGGCCTTCACGGTCACCGCCAGCCCGAGCAGCGCGCCGGCGAGCAGCAGCGCGGCGGGCCGACGGGGCCGGCGGACCGCCACCAGCAGCCCGCACAGCAGCAGACCCAGCATCACGGCGTCGTTGTGCGCGCCGCCCACCAGGTGTACGCCGACCAGCGGCGCGGCCAGCGCCAGCCAGGCCGCCCGCCGGGTCGGCACGCCGGTGGCCCGGGCCAGCGGAGGCAGGCAGAACGCGGCCAGCAGCAACCCGGCCACGGCGATGACCCGCAGCAGTAGGACAGTGCCGGTGAGCCCGCCTCCGAGAGTCACCGCGAGCGCCGCGAGCAGCACGAACACCGGCCCGTACGGTGCCGGCGTGTCCCGCCAGATCGGCGCCACCGTCTCCACCCACGGGCAACCCGAGGCGGCCACCCCGACGGCGTACGGGTCGACACCGTGCGCGTAGGTCCAGCCCTGGCAGGCGTACGAGTAGACATCGCGGCTGCCCACGGGCGGCGCGAGCAGCAGCGGCAGCGCCCACAGCCCGGCGGTGACGTACGCCCACCGGCTCGACGGCGCACCGGCGCGCAGTGACCACCACGCTCCGACGAGCAGCGCGGTGCCGACCAGCCAGCAGGCCAACGTCGCCGGGCCGACCGGGGCTCGCCAGATCGACACGGGCGTGACGTTCAGCGGGGCGTCGGGCAGCGCCCCGCCGAGATAGCCGGCGACGGCGAGCAGGACCGCGCCGACCAGGCCGGCGTACCGGGCAAACCGGGCGGCCAGCAGGCCGGGAAGCGGCGAAGGTGCGCCGGGAGTGGTCACCGGCGCACCTTCCTCCTAGTCGACCTAGTCGGCGGCGACCGGTTGGCGGGACGCCCGAGCCGACCGTACCAACCGGATGGCCAGCACGATCACCAACAGCGTCATCAGTGGCGCCCCGACCGTCTTGGTGTACCGGGGCAGCCCGGTGCCGTCGGGCAGCACCAGGAACGACGCGACCAGCGCCACCACCGTGAACCAGCCGGTACGCCGGGCGGTGGCCGCCAGCACCGCGAGGGGCCAGACCCAGTACCAGGGGTGGAACAGCGGCGCGAGGGCGACCGTGGCGGTCAGCGCCACGGCGGCGTACCACAGCGGCTCCCGGGTGCGGGCCCGCCACCACAGCCACACCAGCAGCACCGCCAGCACCGCGACGCCGACCCCCGGGTGACCGCGAGCGCGTCGACGTGCCCGCCGAAGGGCACCGCCAGGTAGCCGACGGTCTGCCCGACCGCCGTGGACGGCGACGTCCAGGCGATCACGTCACCGCCTCGGGCCAGGCCGCCGACCCAGCCGAAGTCGAGGCCGGCGGCGAAGGTCACCCCGACCACGACGGCGACCGCGCCGCCGACCACCCAGCCGCCGTGGCGGATCAGCGCCCGGATCGAGTACCCGCCGACGATCGCGGCCAGCGCGGCGAACGGCACCACGACCAGCGCCGTCACCTTGATGCCGGCGGCGAGTCCGAGCAGCACGCCACCGGCGAGCAGCGGTCCGGGGCGACCGGGCCGGGAGGCGATCACGGCCAGCCCGGCGACGAGCAGGCCGACCATCAGGGCGTCGTTGTGCGCGCCGGAGACCAGGTGCACGGCGACCAGCGGGCAGGCGAGCGTCAGCCAGACCGCCCGGGAGGCCGGTACGCCCACCCGTCGGGCCAGCACCGGCAGGCTGACCGCCATCAGCGCGACCCCCGCCACGGCGATCAGCCGGAACACCACGATCGCGCCGGTCAGCGAGCCGGTGGCCTTGACCACCGCGCCGGACAGCACCACGAACAGCGGCCCGTACGGTGCCGGGGTGTCCCGCCAGATGTACGAGATGGTGTCCAGCCAGGGGCAGGGCAGTGCGGAGACGCCCTGCTCGTACGGGTTGATCCCGGCGGCGTAGCTGGCGCCCTGGCAGGCGTACGCGTAGACGTCGCGGCTGGCCAGCGGGGGCGCGATCAGCAGCGGCAGCAGCCAGAGCCCGACGGTGACCAGCGCCCAGCGGGTCGACGGCACGTCGTCGCGCAGCGACCACCAGGCGTACGCCAGCAGCGCGGTGCCGACCAGCCAGGCGATGAGCACCAGCGGCCCGTGCGGGCCCTGCCAGATGCTGACCGGGTTGCTGCGCAGGGGTGAGTCGGTCAGTGCGCCGCCCAGGAACGCGGCGACGGCGAGAAGCGCCGATCCCGCCAGTCCGGTCCAGCGCGCGAGGTGGTGAGGCACGCCGGACATGCTGCCAGTACGGTTGTCGCGGTACGGAGGTGGGCATGCGGCGCAGTCGGGTGGTGGCGGTGGCCGCCGGTTGCTCCGTCGTGCTCGGCGCGCTCTGGCTGGCCCTGCCGCTGATGGGCTCGGACCTCGCCGCGCAGGTCGCCCGCGCCGACTTCTTCGCCGCCCACGGGCTCACTCCGGTGGATCTAAGCTGGTACGGCGGGGTCCAGCAGTTCGGCTACAGCCTGGTGTCGCAGCCCGTGATGGCGGTGCTCGGCGTGCGGGTGACCGGTGCGCTGGCGCTGGTGGCGTCGGCGACCGCGCTGGCGGCGCTGCTGGTCCGCAGCCCAGTGCCGCGTCCGCTGCTGGGCAGCCTGATCGGCGTGGTCACGCTGGCCGGCAACCTGGTCTCGGGCCGGGTGACGTACGCCCTCGGTGTCGCCTTCGGGCTGGGAGCGCTGGTCGCGCTGACTCGGGGCGTACCCCGTGGGTGGCGTCTTGCCCTGGCCGCGGCCGGCGCTTTGCTGGCCTCGGCGACGAGCCCGGTGGCCGGCCTGTTCGTCGGCCTGGCGGGCGCGGCGCTGCTGCTGGCCCACCGGTACGCCGACGGGCTGGCGCTCGGTGTCGCGGCGGCCGTGCCGCTGGGCGCGACCGCGGTGCTCTTCGGCGACGGCGGCTGGATGAACATCAGCCGGACCGACACCGTGCGGGCGGTGGTGACAGGACTGCTGGTGGCGGCGCTGGGGGCGTACCGGCCGGTGCGGTTCGGCGCGCTGCTGGCCGCCGCCGGGGTGCTGGTCGCCGCCGGAGTGCACACGCCGGTGGGGTTGAACGCGACCCGGTTGGCGACGATGTTCGCGCTGCCGGTGCTGGCCGCCGCCGCCCGCCCGCCGGCCTGGCTGACCCGCCGGCACGCGCCCGGCACGGCGACGCCCCGGCTGTTGGGTGGGATCGGCCTGGCCGCGCTGCTGGTGGCCGTCTGCGGGTGGCAGCCGCCGGTGGTCCCGGCGGACCTGCGGAGCGTCGGCGACCCGACCAGCGCGCCCGGCTATCACGCGCCGCTGCGCGCGTTCCTGGCCGGGCAGCGGCTCACCGGCCGGGTGGAGGTGCCGCCGACGCGCAACTACTGGGAGGCGGCCCGCCTCGGTGAGGTGCCGATGGCCCGCGGCTGGTTGCGGCAGGCCGACATCGACCGCAACCCGCTCTTCTTCACCACCGTGCCCGGCGCGACCGGCACCGGCGTGCCGCTCACCCCGGCGAGCTACCGGGCCTGGCTGGCGGAGAACGCCGTGCAGTACGTGGCGGTGCCGGACGCCCCGTTGTCCTGGGTGGGGCGGGCCGAGGCGGAACTCGTCGAGGGTGGCCTGCCGTACCTGACGCCGGTCTGGTCCGGCCCGCACTGGCGGGTCTGGGTGGTGGCCGACCCGACGCCGCTGGTCGCCGCGCCCGCCGAGCTGGTCCGCGCGGACGGCGCGGCAGTCACCTTCCAGGCCCCGGCCGCCGGCCCGGTGGCGGTGCGCGTGCGGCACAGCCGCTGGCTGACCGCGTCCGGCGGCGCGACGGTCGCCGCCGACGGGGACTGGACCATCGTCACCGTCCCCCGCGCCGGCGAGTACACCCTCGGCAGCTGAGGCTCTACCCCTCCAGCACGCGCTGAGCGGCGGCGCGGGAGCGGCGGCCGGTGCGCAGGTACTCGTCGAGGAACTCCCCCGGGTCGTCGCGGCCGAGCAGCCGGACCACCCCCGCCAGCTCCACGCCGTGCCGGGGCAGCTGGTCGCCGGCCCGACCCCGGACCAGCATCAGCGCGTTGCGGACCTGCGCGGCCAGGGACCAGCCGGCGGCCATCTCCGCGGCGTCCGCCGCATCGATCAGGCCGGCCCGCTCGGCCGCCGCGAGAGCATCGAGGGTACGCGTGCCACGCAGTTCCGGGATCGCGCCCGCGTGTCGGAGCTGGACGAGCTGGACCGCCCACTCGACGTCGGCCAGCCCGCCCCGGCCCAGCTTCGTGTGGGTGGCCGGGTCGGCCCCGCGCGGCAGCCGCTCGGTCTCCACCCGGGCCTTGATCCGGCGGATCTCGATGACCTGCTCGCGGGTCAACCCGTCGGCCGGGTAGCGCACCGGCTCGATCATCGCCTCGAACTCGGCGCCCAGGTCGGCGTCACCGCAGACGAACCGGGCGCGTAGCAGCGCCTGCGCCTCCCACACGCGGGACCAGCGGGCGTAGTACTGGGCGTACGCGGCGAGGCTGCGCACCAGCGGACCCTGCCGGCCCTCGGGGCGCAGGTCGGCGTCGACACCCAACGGCGGGTCGGGGGCGGGTACGCCGAGCAGTCGGCGCAGCTCCTCCGCGATGGCGTGCGCGGCGGCGCTGGCGGCGCTCTCGCTGCTGCCGGCGGGCGGGTCGTAGACGAAGAGCACGTCGGCGTCGGAGAGGTAGTTCGACTCGTACCCGCCGAGGCGGCCCATCCCGATCACCGCGAACCGCAGCCCGTCCGGGGCCGGTTGGCTGGCCCGCGCGGCCCGCAGCGCGGCGGCGAGGGTGGCGTCGGTGACGTCGGCGAGCGCCGTACCGACGTCGGTGACGTCGCCCAGGCCGGGTGACGGCCGCGTCGTGCCGTCCGCCCGGGTCGGGACGGGTGCGAGCGCGCCGGCCCGGCAGAGCACGTCCGCGCAGGCCACCCGGACCAGCTCCCGGCGGCGCAGCGCCCGCACCGCGCGGGTCGCCTCGACCGGATCGGTGTGCCGGGCCGCCGCCGCGAGGAAGCCGTCGCGCAGCACCGGACGCGGACGCGGCGACAACTCGTTCTCCTCGGCGAGCAGCCGCAGCGCCTCCGGATCCCGGGCGAGCAGGTCGGCGACGTACCGGGACAGGGCCAGCACCCGGGCCAGCCGGCGGGCGACGGGACCGCCGTCGCGCAGCAGGCGCAGGTACCAGGGGGTGCTGCCCAGCTTGTCGGAGACCTTGCGGTAGTTGAGCAGCCCCCGGTCCGGCTCCGGCGCGTCCGCGAACTCGCTCAGCAGCACCGGCAGCAGGGTGCGCTGGATGGCCGCCGTACGACTCACCCCGCCGGTGAGCGCCTGGAGGTGACGCAGCGCCCCGGCCGGGTCGGCGAAGCCGAGGATCTCCAACCGGTGCCGCGCCGCCTCCGGGGTGAGCCGGAGCCCGTCGGCGGGTACCCGGGCCACCGACTCCAGCAGCGGCCGGTAGAGCAGTTTGGCGTGCAGCCGTCGTACCTCGGTGGCGTGGGTGACCCAGTCGGCCCGGAAGCTCTCGACGGCGCTGCGGCCCGGCGTGGCCACGAAACCCAGCGCGGCGGCCAGCCAGCGCAGCGCCCCCGGCTCGGTGGGCACGGTGTGCGTACGGCGCAGGGCCTGGAGTTGGAGCCGGTGCTCGACGGCGCGCAGGAAGCGGTAGCCGCGCAGCAGCGACTCCCCGTCGGCGCGGCCGACGTAGCCGCCGGCGACGAGCGCGCGCAGCGCCGGAATGGTGCCCGGCGCCCGCAGGGTCTCGTCCCCGCGACCGTGTACGAGTTGCAGGAGCTGAACGGCGAACTCGATGTCGCGCAGCCCGCCCGGACCACGCTTGATCTCGCGTTCCAGCTCCTTCGGCGGGATGTTGTCGATGATCCGGCGGCGCATCGCGCGGACGTCCTCGACCGCCTCGGGGCGTTCGGCGGCCCGCCACACCAGCGGCGCGAGTTGGTCGATCCACTCCTTCGCCAGCGGCAGGTCCCCGGCGGCCGGGCGGGCCTTGAGCAGCGCCTGGAACTCCCAGGTGCGGGCCCATCGTCGGTAGTAGGCGAGGTGGCTGGCGAGGGTACGCACCAGCGGGCCGCGACTGCCCTCGGGCCGCAGGGCGGCGTCCACCGGCCAGGCGACCATCCCGCAGACGGAGATCAGCCGGGTCGCCACCTGGGTCGCGGCGGGCAGATCGGCGTCCTCGGCGGCCACGAAGATCACGTCCACGTCGGAGACGTAGTTCAGCTCGCCGCCGCCGCACTTGCCCATCGCCACCACGGCCAGCCGGGGCCGCTCGGTGCCCGCCGACAACTCGGCGACGGCGATCTCGTACGCGGCCGCGAGGGTCGCGTCGGCCAGCGCGGACAGCGCCGCCATGGTCTGCTCCAGGGCACGGCCGCCGGTGAGGTCGGCCGCCGCGATCCGCAGCAGGGAGAGCCGGTACGCGGCACGCAGCACCGCCACCGGGTTCCCGTCGCCGGCCGGTTCCAGCCGACCGTCGGCGATCGGGGCGAGCCCGTCCGGCGCGGTACGCAGCGTCAGACAGTGCTCGGGATTCGCCACCAGATGGTCGCCGAGCGCCGACGACGCGCCCAGCACGGCGATCAGCCGACGCCGCAGCCCAGGGTCGGCGTGCAGTTCCGCCAGCAGCGGTGAGCCGGTGCCGGCGCTGCTGCCGCCCCTGCCGGTGCCGCCGCCCGGCGCGCTGGTGCTGGCGGCGCTCGTGCCGTTGGTCCGCCGCTCGGCCTCGACGATGCGGTGCAGTTGGCGCAACGCCAGGTCCGGGTCGGCGGCCCGGGACAGCGCGGCGAGCAGCTCCCCGGCCGCGTCGTCGACCGGCTCCTGCTCCTGCGGCCGCCACAGACCCAGCCCGTCCGGGCCGAGCAGGTCCGCGGCGCGGGCCCCGCCGTCGCCCTCGGCGGTGCCGAAGCCGTAGCGGGCCAGCCGGCCCGGGGCTCTCGTCGGACGGCTCATCAGTGCCCGAGCAGCGGCAGGCCGGGCCGGATCGTGCTGTCGTCCAACTCGCCGAGGGCCAGCGCGGCGAACCGGGCGGCGAACGGCTGCCAGACCTCCTCGACGTCCACCATCACCGAGTCGCAGGCCGCCACCACCAGCTCCGGGTCGTAGCCCAACTCGGCGAGCAGGGTCGAGTCGGTGGCCCAGTCGGCGATCATCGCGGTGTCGCACTCGATGTGGAACTGCAACCCCCAGGCCCGGTCGCCGAGCCGGAACGCCTGGTGCGGATAACGGGTGGAGGCCGCCAGCAGGGTGGCACCCCGGGGCAGCTCGGTGATCTCGTCGGAGTGCCACTGGAGCACGTCCGGGATCAGCGGCACGTACCGGAACAGCGGGTCCTGCTCGGCGGCGTCGCGCCGCCCCACCACACCGGGGCCGATCTCCGGCCCGGACGGGCTCCGCTCGACCAGCCCGGCATGCGCCGTGGCGAGCAGCTGCGCACCCAGGCAGACGGCCAGGGTCGGTACGCGGTACCGGACCGCCTTGCGCAGCAGCCCCTCCACGGCCGGGAACCAGGGCGCCCCGGGGGAGCCGTCCAGCAGCGGATACGCCTGCTGGTCGCCACCCAGCACCACAAGTGCCGCGTACCCCTCAAGGTCGGCGGGAAGTTCGTCACCGGCGTGCGGGCGGACCACCCACAAATCCAGCCCTGCCTCGGTCAGCCACTCACCCAACCGGCGCGCGTCGTCCGTCGGGTCATTCTCGATCACCAGCGCGGTTGCCACCCGTCGAGGCTAGCGGGTGCGACGCGCTCCGCCACGCCCCGGCGCGGGTCGGTGCCACCGGCCGGCGGCCTTCGTGTCGGCGCGGTGGCTAGGCTCTGCGGTTGTGATCAACGAGGACTCCACCGTCGTCCGCCCGCCCGTGCTGCGCCCGGGTGACACGGTGCTGCTCGTCTCGCCGTCCGGGCCGACCTCGCCGGAGCGGGTGGCCCGGGGCGTGGAGCTGCTCACCGGCTGGGGCCTCCGCCCGATACCGGCCCCGAACGCGTACGCCCGCCACGGCTACCTCGCCGGCACCGACGACCTGCGGGCCGCCGACCTGAACGCGGCGTTCGCCGACCCCGAGATCCGTGGCGTGATCTGCACCCGGGGCGGCTACGGCGCCCAACGGATCGTCGACGCCATCGACATGGCGGCCGTACGCCGCGACCCGAAGGTGGTGGCCGGCTTCTCGGACATCACCGCGTTGCAGCTCGCCCTGTGGCGAGGCGCCCGACTGGCCGGGGTACACGGCCCCGGAGCGGCCTGGCGGGACGAGCGGACGCCGCTGCGCTCCGCCGAGTCCCTGCACGCGGCGCTGATGACCACCGAGCCGGTGACCGTCGAGGCGGTACCCACCGAGGGGACCTTCGACGTCCGCGTCCCCGGCCGCGCCACCGGCACCCTGCTCGGCGGCAACCTGTGCCTGCTCGCCGCGTCAATCGGCACACCGGACCTGCCCGACCTGACCGGCGCGGTGCTGTTGATCGAGGACGTGCAGGAACCCCCGTACAAGGTCGACCGGATGCTCACCCAGCTCCGCCGGGCCGGTGCGCTGGACGGGCTGGCCGGGGTGGCGGTCGGGCAGTTCACCGAGTGCGGCGACGGCTGGGACACCACGATCGTCGACGTGCTCACCGAACGCCTCGGCGACCTGGGCGTACCGGTCCTCGGCGGCCTCCCCATCGGCCACGGCCCCAACCAGCTGACCGTCCCGGTAGGCACCGAAGCACGACTGAACACCGAAACCAACACCCTGAAGGTCACCCCCGCAGTCCAGTAACCCCCGCGCCCCGGCCCCGCCCGGCCCCGGCCCCCGCCCGGCCCCGGCCCCCGCCCGGCCCCGGCCCCGGCCCCGGCCCGCCCGACCCCGGGCCCGGCCCGACCTCGTTGATCAAGAGGTTTGCGTCAGAATCCGGCCCGGAACTGACGCAAACCTCTTGATCAACGAGGCCAGGGGCCAGGAGGCCGGGAGGCCGGGAGGCCAGGAGGCCAGGAGGCCAGGAGGCCAGGAGGCCAGGAGGCCAGGAGGCCAGGAGGCCAGGAGGCCGGACGCCCGGAGGCCCGAGGGCCGCAGGGGTGGGGGTCAGGGGGTCAGGTGGGCTACTGCGCCGGTTTCCAGGGCTGCCCACACTCCGTCGGGGGTGTGGACGATGCCGTGTGGTTCCGACTGCGGGGTGGGGAGGGCGTAGCTCTCGAATCGTCCGGTCGCATCGAGGTGGCCGATCCGGTTGGCGCCCCACTCGGTGAACCAGGCCCCACCCGCCGGGTCGGCCACGATCGCGTGCGGGCGCGCGGCCCGGTCCGGCAGCGGGAACTCGACGATCACGCCGTCCGGCGTGATCCGGCCGACCTGGCCGGCGGTGATCTCGACGAACCAGATGACGCCGTCGGGGCCGAGGGCGATGCCGACCGGCCCGGCGTCCGGGGTGGGCAACGGGTACAGCGTCACCGTGCCGTCGAGGGCGATCCGGCCGATCGCGTTCGCGCGGTTGAGGGTGAACCAGAGGGCGTGGTCCGCGCCGCAGGTGATCATCGAGGGGAACCCGCCGGTGACCGGCAGGGGAAAGGCGGTCACCGTGCCGTCGGTGGTTACCCGGCCGATCGTGTCGGAGGTCATTCCCGCGTACCAGAGCGCCCCGTCGGGTCCGGCCGCGATGCCACCCGGCCCGGTACCGGGCGGCAGGGCGACCGTGCGCTGCACGCCCTCGACGGTGATCCGACCGATCCGGTCATCACCGGAGCGGGTGAACCAGAGCGCCTCGTCCGGACCCGTCGTGATGATCAGCGGGCGGCCGCCGGCCGGCTCCAGCGGATGGGTTCGGACCGAGCCGTCGGGGTCCAGGCGGGCGATGCCGCCGCCGTGGACCAACGTCAGCCACAGCGCGCCGTCGGGCCCGACCGTGATGCCGTACGGACCGACGCCCGACTCGACGAGTGCGATCTCCCGGATCTCGACTCCCATCTTGGCGTACGTCCCTTCGTTGGCGGTGGACCGACCCTGGCCGCCCGACAAGCGACGACACAACCGATTTTCGCCTCCGATTGTCAGCTCGCTGACAGGTTCGCCACGGGTCGCGCCCAGGCTGACCCGTCACTGTCGGTGACGACATCGCGTACCACCTAGCCTTCTGGAGGAGAGCATGTCCCGCACCATCAGTAGGAAGCACATGCTGGCCGGCCTGGCCGCCGCCGGCGTCCTCGGCGTCGGGATCGCGGCCCCGACGATCGCTTTCGCCGCCGACTCGCCGACGCCGACCGCCAGCACCGCCCCGGCGCCCGGGGCCAAGGCCGACCGGCAGGGTCAGTTCGCCGAGGATCTGGCCAAGGAGCTGGGTGTGCCCACCGACAAGGTGACCGCCGCGCTGGAGAAGATCCGCGAGCAGCACCGGCCGGCCGACCGGCCGCAGCGCCACTCCGCCGAGGATCGCAAGGCCGCGCTCAAGGAGCGGCTGGACCAGGCCGTCAAGGACGGCAAGCTCACCCAGGAACAGGCCGACGCCATCACCAAGGCCGTCGAGGCCGGCGTCTTCCCGGGCCCGGCCGGCCGTCCCGGCCCCGGCGGCCACCGCGGCCCGCTCGGCCACGGCGGCCCGGCCGGACAGGACGCCCCCGCCGGACAGGGCGGCCCCGCCTGATCCACTCGCCTTCCGTGAAGTCGGGGTGTCCGGCAGTCCCGGATACCCCGACTTCCACGACGTCGAGTTGATCAGCGCCGCAAGCCCGGACCGCGCTCCAGGCGGCCCGGCGACCCCAGGTTGATCGACTCGATTTCGCCGATGTGGCGGTGTCCGTCGCACTCGGACACCGCCACCTCGGCGACCTGGAGTCGATCGTGCCCCTGGAAGGCCGCAGGGCACCGGCCCGCCGGCGTCAGCCCTGCGCGGGTGGGGGCGCGAACACGCCCAGGTGGTTGCCGGTCGGGTCGGTCAGCCGGGCCAGCGTGAGCCCGGTGGGCGTGGTCCGGGGCGGCACGAGCACCTGACCACCGGCCGCCTCGGCCCGCCGGCAGGCCTCCGCCACGTCGGTGACCTCGGCGTAGAAGATCGTGTAGTTCGGTGCCGAGCCGTCGGTCGCCCGGATCGCCCCACCGATCCCGGTGTCGCCACCGGCCCCGGTCGTCCGGTAGGAACCGGCGGGCCCACCCTCCTCGTTGAAGGTCCAGCCGAACAGATCGCCGTAGAAGCGCTCCGCCTCCTCCGGCCGGTCGGTGCCGATCTCGAACCACGTGATGGGCGTCGCGGACATACTGCCTCCAGGTCTTCGCGTTTCCGGCCGTCCGGCCGTCTCCCGGAGGAGTCTCGACGTCGTCCGCGACACCGTCCTGTCGGTGTTTCCCGATCACCCGGCCGGGTGGGCCACCCGGACCCCGCCCTCAGACCAGGCTCAGCGCGCGGACGCGCCCGTGCGGGATGTCCAGATCCTCCAGGCGGAGGTCCCGGACCACCACCTCCGGCCGGGTCTCGACCTCGCAGATCCGGTCGGTACGGAAACATCGCACCTCGGCGCGGAGACGGCACCAGGCCACCAGGTACCAGTGGTGGGAGTTGCCGAGGTAGCCCAGCGGCTCGACGTCCCGCAGCGAGTCGACGCCGGCGCGGTCGGCGTACCGGATGCGCAGCACCCGCCGCGCGGTGACCGCGTGGGCGACGGTGGCCGGGACGGGCGTGGCCGGCCCGTCGCCGATCAGGTGCACCCGGCCGGCGAGCCGGTGCGCCTCGGCGGCGTCGGCGGCCGGCAGTACCGCCAGCAGCTTGCGCAGCGCGGTGGCACCCGGCCCGGCGAACGGCGAGCCGGCGAGCCGGTGCAGCGCCACGGCCATCGCGACCGCCTCGGCCGGGGTCAGGTTGACCGGCGGCAGGGTGTGGACGCGGTCCAGGACATAACCGCCGGTACGCCCCGACTCGGCCCAGATCGGCACCCCGGCCTCCTGGAGCGCGCCGATGTCCCGCTCGATGGTCCGGCTGCTCACCTCGAAGCGCACGGCGAGCCAACGCGCGCTGCGCGGCCGTGGCGACACGGCCCGCAGCTCCTCGACCAGGGCGTAGAGCCGGTCCGTACGGTTCATGCCCGGCACGCTACGGCCGGGGTACGACGACCGGCCCGGCCCGCGGCGGCCTCAGACGACCGCGCTCAGACGACCGCGCTCAGGCGACGCGGCCTCAGGCGACGCGGCCTCAGGCGATGCAGGCGCAGACGATCAGCGCGGCGCCGAAGTGCGTGGCGGCGCTGACCCGGGCCGCCGGATGCGGCTCGGACGAGCAGATGACCTCTCCGAGCTTGCCCGGGGTGAGCAGGTCCAGCACGAAGAAGGCCAGCGCCATGATGGCCAGCCCGACCAGCCCGAACACCACGGTGGAGGCGAGCCCCTTGGCGAAGTCGCTGTAGCTGGTGAGGATCGCCGTGAACACGATGCCGGCGATGCCGAGCTGGTTCGCGGCGAGCAGCAGTCCCGCGTTGGTGTTGCGCTCGACCCAGATCAGCTCCCGCAACCGCCCCGGGGTCAGCAGGTCGACGAGCCCGAACCCAGCCGCCATGAGCCCGACGCCCACGATCCCGAACACGACGCTCTGCCAGGCACCGCTGAGCAGGTCCTCCAGCACCGACTGCCTCCCGATTCTCCGCCCGGAAGGGGTACCGGCGCGGTGATCGAGACGATAGCGGCAGCGGGCAAGCGCGTCAGCCCCGCGCCTACAGCGCCAGGTAACGCTGCCGCTCGTACGGGGTGACCTCGCGGCGGTACTGCTCCCACTCGGCCCGCTTGTTGCGCAGGAAGAAGTCGAAGACGTGCTCGCCCAGCACCTCGGCGACCAGTTCGGACTCGGCCATCACGTCGATCGCCTCGGCGAGGTTCTCCGGCAGCGCCTCGTACCCCATCGCTCGGCGCTCGGCGCTGCTCAGCGACCAGACGTCGTCCTCGGCCCCCGGCGGCAGCTCGTAGCCCTCCTCGATGCCCTTGAGGCCCGCGCCGAGCAGCACCGCGAAGGCGAGGTACGGGTTGGTGGCCGAGTCCAGCGAGCGGACCTCGACCCGGGCCGAGTTCGGCTTGCCGTACGCGGGCACCCGAACCAGCGCGGAGCGGTTCAGGTGACCCCAGCAGACGTACGCCGGGCTCTCGGTGATCCGGTCCGGCAGTGCCTGCGGGAAGAGCCGCTTGTACGAGTTGACCCACTGGTTGGTGACCGCCGTGTACTCCCGGGCGTGCATCAGCAGGCCGGCGATGAAGGACTTCGCCACCTTGGAGAGCTTCATCGGGTCGCCACCGTCGTGGAAGGCGTTGCGCTCGCCCTCGAACAGCGACAGGTGGGTGTGCATGCCACTGCCGGGCTGGTCGGTGAACGGCTTCGGCATGAAGCTGGCCTGCACGCCGGTGGAGAGCGCGACCTCCTTGACGACGTGCCGGAAGGTCATGATGTTGTCGGCGGTGGTCAGCGCGTCGGCGTAGCGCAGGTCGATCTCCTGCTGGCCGGGCGCGACCTCGTGGTGGCTGAACTCCACCGAGATGCCGATCCGCTCCAACGCCAGCACGCCCTGGCGACGGAAGTCGCGGGCCACGGCGTGGGTGGTGTGCTCGAAGTAGCCGCCGGTGTCCACCGGGGTGGGCACCGAGCCGTCCTGCGGGCCGTTCTCCAGCAGGAAGAACTCGATCTCGGGGTGGGTGTAGAAGGTGAAGCCCTTCTCGGCCGCCTTGGACAGCGCGCGGCGCAGCACGTGCCGCGGGTCGGCCCAGGACGGCCCGCCGTCGGGCAGCAGGATGTCGCAGAACATCCGGGCGCTCTCGCCGCTGACCCCACCCTCGAACGGGAAGACCTGGAAGGTGGTCGGGTCGGGCATCGCGACCATGTCCGATTCGAAGACGCGCGCGAAGCCCTCGATCGCCGAGCCGTCGAAGCCGATGCCCTCCTCGAAGGCCGCTTCCAACTCCGCGGGCGCCACCGAGACGCTCTTGAGCGTGCCCAGCACGTCCGTGAACCACAGCCGGACGAACCGGATGTCCCGCTCTTCCAGCGTACGGAGGACGAACTCCTGCTGACGGTCCACTTCCCCAACCCCTCGCGACACTCTTTGTCCGCCTTGGTCGGGCTGCGCCCGACCTGACCGCCCAGTGTTCCCGGGCCTGGTTACGCAGACGTTACGCGAACCGCCGCCGCCCGTCCCCTCGCGTCCCGCCCGGCGAGCGGTACCGATGCGGCACGCCGGCCGCGCGGCGTCCGCGCGTGGCCGCCGTCTCGTCCGAGGGTACGGATTGCTCGGCCGAAGCTGAGGCAAGATGAGGACATGCCCACCCTGCGTCTCGCCCTGTCACAGGTCAACCCGAGCGTCGGCGACCTCGCCGGCAACGCCGACCTGGTCCGCAGCTGGACCCGCCAGGCCGCCAACGCCGGCGCCCAGTTGGTGCTCTTCCCGGAGATGATGTTGACCGGCTACCCGGTCGAGGACCTGGTCTTCCGGCGGTCCTTCGTCGCCGCGTCCCAGGCCGCCCTACGGCAGCTCGCGGCCGACCTCGCCGGGGACGGTCTCGGTGACCTGCCGGTCGTGGTCGGCTACCTGGACGCCGACGGGCCCCCGCAGGTCAGCGGGGACGCCGAGCCGGGGCGGGGGGCCCGCAACGCCGCCGCGCTGCTGCACCGGGGCGAGGTGGTGGCCCGGTACTTCAAGCACCACCTGCCCAACTACGGCGTGTTCGACGAGGACCGCTACTTCGTCTCCGGGGACGAGCTGACCGTCGTGCGGATCGGCGGGGTGGACGTCGCGCTGACCATCTGCGAGGACCTGTGGCAGGCCGGCGGGCCGTTCACCGCCGCCCGGCAGGCCGGCGTCGGCCTCGTGGTCAACATCAACGGCTCGCCGTACGAGTTGAACAAGGACGACATCCGGCTGCCGCTGGTCCGCCGCCGGGCGGCCGAGGCGAACGCCACCATCGCGTACGTCAACATGATCGGCGGCCAGGACGAGCTGGTCTTCGAGGGCGACTCGATGATCGTCACCGCCGACGGCGACCTGCTCACCCGCGCGCCACAATTCGTCGAGCACCTGCTCGTGCACGACGTCGAGCTGCCGGCCGCCACCACGACCCCGGGCGGCGACAGCGTCGCCGACGGCATGCGGGTGTCGTACCACGCGGTGGAGGCGGCCCCGCCAGCGCCGTCCGGCCCGGCCGTCACCGGCGGGCTGATCGAGCCGGTCGCCGACGAGGCCGAGGTCTGGCACGCGCTGGTGCTGGGTCTGCGCGACTACGTCAACAAGAACCGGTTCGCGTCGGTGGTGCTCGGCCTCTCCGGTGGCATCGACTCGGCGGTGGTGGCCGCCATCGCCGTCGACGCGCTCGGCCCGGACCGGGTGGTCGGCGTGTCACTGCCCAGCCAGCACTCCTCCGAGCACTCCCGGGAGGACGCCGCCGACCTGGCCAAGCGCACCGGGCTCGACTACCGCGTCGAGCCGATCCAGCCGATGGTGGACGCCTTCCTGGCGAACCTGTCGCTGTCCGGGATCGCCGTGGAGAACCTCCAGGCCCGGGTACGCGGTGTCATCCTCATGGCGCTGTCGAACCAGGAGGGCCACCTGGTGTTGACCACCGGCAACAAGAGCGAGCTGGCGGTCGGCTACTCCACCCTGTACGGAGACTCGGTGGGCGGCTTCAACCCGATCAAGGACGTCTGGAAGACGCTGGTGTGGCGTCTGGCGAAGTGGCGCAACGCGGACGCGGCCCGCCGCGGCGAGACCGCCCCCATTCCGGAGAACTCGATCGGCAAGCCGCCGAGCGCCGAGTTGAGCCCGGGTCAGCTCGACAGCGACTCCCTGCCCGACTACGACGTGCTGGACCCGATCCTCATCGGCTACGTCGACGGCGACCTGGGGCGCGACGGGCTGGTCGAGTCGGGCCACGACCCGGCCGTGGTCGACAAGGTGCTGCGACTGGTGGATACCGCCGAGTACAAGCGACGCCAGTCCGCGCCGGGCACGAAGATCTCCATGAAGGCGTTCGGCCGGGACCGTCGACTGCCGATCACGAACCGGTGGCGCGAGCACGGCTGAGGTCCCGCGCCTCGCGAGTGACATCTTCCACTGGGCCCTGCCGCCAGGCTGTCGCGCGGTGCGACGATCGGCGGAGCCCGGGGACCGCGCAGGCGGCCTCGAGGAAGGGAGACAGTCATGATCGAGTCCACTCCGCATGAGGTGACCGCGCTGTACGGCGGACCGGCCACCCGTCGGGTCCGCACCCGCGACCTGATCGCCGCCAAGGAGCGCGGCGAACGGTGGCCGATGCTCACCTCGTACGACCAGTACACGGCGGGGATCTTCGACCGGGCCGGCGTACCGGTGCTGCTGGTCGGTGATTCGGCGGCGAACAACGTCTTCGGCTACGAGACGACCCTGCCGATCACCGCCGACGACCTGTTGCCGCTGGTACGGGCCGTGGTGCGCTCGACCCGGCAGGCCCTCGTCGTCGGTGACCTGCCGTTCGGCTCGTACGAGGAGGGCCCGGCCCAGGCGCTGCGCACCGCCGTCCGGTTCATGAAGGAGGGCGGCTGCCACGCGGTGAAGCTGGAGGGTGGCCGGCGCTGCGCCGCGCAGATCGCCGCGATCGTCGGCGCCGGCATCCCGGTGATGGCGCACATCGGCTTCACCCCGCAGAGCGAACACACCCTGGGCGGCTACCGGGTGCAGGGGCGGGGCGACACGGCCGACGAGGTGCTGGCGGACGCGCGGGCGGTGGCTGAGGCCGGGGCGTTCGCGGTGGTGCTGGAGATGGTGCCGGGCGTGGTGGCCAAGCAGATCACCCACGAGCTGCCCATCCCCACCGTCGGCATCGGCGCCGGCCCGGACACCGACGCCCAGGTGCTCGTCTGGCAGGACATGGCCGGCCTGCGCACCGGCAAGGCGCCACGCTTCGTGAAGCGGTACGCGGATCTCGCGGACGTCCTCACCGACGCCACCCGGCGCTTCGCCGAGGAGGTCCGGGGCGGCGAGTTCCCGGCCGCCGAGCACACCTTCTAGCCGTCCAGTGGCCTCGGTTGGCGGGGATGGGTCGCGCCCACCCCCGTCATCCGGCCCCCGCCCAGCCGGGAACGACGGTCCGAGCGCGGGTTACGGTCGGTGCGGGCCCCGGTGAGCGGTCGCGGCGGCCACCGCGTCACACGGTGACGACGATCTTTCCCGCCGGGTGCCCGTGCCGGAGGTGGCGGATCGCGTCCGCCGCCTGGGCCAGAGGATAGGTGCGGTCGACCGCCGGGGTGAGCGCCCCCGACTCGATGAGGTTCCCCAGCTCGCTCAGGTCCCTGGTGCGCTCGACCGCGCTCACGCTACGCAGGCGTTGACCGACGAACAGGGACAGCAGCGGCGCGCGGACCATCTGCCGGTCGTAGCCGCTGAGCACGGGGCCCTTGGTGTACGTGCCGCCGACCAGCGCCAGTGTCCCGTGTGGGGTGAGGGCGCGCCGCAGGAGAGACAGCGGGCGATCGCCGCCGGTGTCGATGACCACGTCGTGGATCGGGCCACGGCTGTCGACCTCCTCGCTGGTGTAGTCGAGGATGTCGTCGGCGCCGAGGCCGAGTACGAACGCCGCCCTGGCCGGCGCGCAGACGGCGGTGACCGTCGCGCCGTACGCCTTGGCGATCTGTACGGCGTGCGACCCGACGCCGCCGGATGCGCCGATGACCAGCACGCGCTGCCCTGGGCGTACCGCGCCGCTGTCGCGGACCGCACGCAGCGCCGTCATCCCGGAGACCGGCGCGGCGGCAGCCTGCGCGAACGACAGGTTGGCCGGTTTGCGGGCCAGCCGCGGCTCGGGCGCGCTCGCGAACTCGGCGTACGAGCCGCGCGGGCAGGTGCCGAACACCTCGTCGCCGGGCCGGAACCGGGTCACCCGGGCACCGACCGCGACCACCACCCCGGCCAGGTCCCGCCCCCGCACCGGAACCCGGGGCCGGCGCGGCCCTGCGGCCAGCCGTGCCAGGTAGGGGCGACCGGTCATGAAGATCCACACTCCGGGGTCGACCCCGGCGGCGCGGACCTGGACGAGGACCTCCTGGTCGTTCATGGCCGGTTGGTCGATGTCGCGGAGGTGGAGCACGTCGGCCGGGCCGTAGCTGTCCTGGACGATGGCCTTCACGGTGTCGCCTCCTCGGGGTACTGGAACACGTCGTCGAGACGTGCGTCGAACAAGCGCGCGATCTTGAACGCCATCTCCAGCGACGGCGAGTAGCGACTCTGCTCGATGGCGATGACGGTCTGTCGGGTCACGCCGATCCGCTCGGCGAGCTCGGCCTGGGTCATCTCGCCGTGCGCGAAGCGAAGTGCGCGGATGTTGTTCGTGACGCGGGTCGGCTTCACCACTGCGGGACACCCTTGCGGTAGACGATCACCTTCGCCAGGGCGCCAACCGCCGCCGACAGGACGAAGCACAGGTAGATGACGTTGGCGATCCAGAACCAGTCCCATTCGGCCAACGCCATCAGCATCGCCGACACCGCGCCGATGGCCACGAACGCCTGGCCGACGTGGTCACCGAGCCGTCCGATCTCCCGGTCCCGGACGTCCTTGGCCCGGGAGGCGCCCGGGCTCACCACACCCATCCCGATCTCGGCCACGATGCTCGCGACGACGGCTCCGCCGATGGTCCACAACAGCACCCCGACGTACGGGGTGGCGGTGAGCGGGCCACCATCGGCCCGGTTCAGGACCACGGCGGCGTAGGCGGCGTAGCCCACCACACTGACCACCAACATGATCCAGGCGCGTTTCTCCTCGTGCGTCACGACCGCCTCCTGCTGTAAAGAATTCTTGACACGCTCATGGTATGGCTTCTTTGACATCGTGTCTAGAAAGTTTTACATCGCCGCAGCGCGCCCCGCTCGGGCCGTGACGTCATCCTCATTGATCATGGTGACTAGTCTTGTCGTACACCTGTTCTAGTCTCGGGGTGTGATCGAGGAGTTGGCGCAGGCGCGGGGCGCGGTGGCGGATGCCGCCGCCGCGCCCGTCTGGGCCCTCGCGGACCATGACCTGGTGGCTGCGCTCGACGCCGCGCACCGGCTCGAGCAGCAGCTCGCGGCCGTCAAGCTGGCCCTCGTGCGCGAGCTGGACGGCCGGGGCACGGCTCAGGCGCAGGGCGCGTCGTCGACGGCGGTCTGGTTGCGCGACCGCCTACGGTTGACCGTTCCCGCGGCCCGCCGGTTGGTCGAGTCCGCTCACGCCCTCGACACGGGCGCTCCCGAGGTCCGCCGGGCGCTGGCCGACGGAGACGTCGGCCTGGAGCAGGCCCGCGTCATCGCCGACACCGTCGACACCGTGCGGGCCGCCGCCGGTACCGACGTCGCCAGCAGAGCGGTCGGCGTCCTCGTCGACTGGGCCGGCCAGTTCGACCCCACGCTGCTGCGCAAGCTCGCCACCCGCATCCTCGACCACGTCGCACCCGAGATCGCCGACGCCGCCGCCAAGGCCGCCCTCGACGCCGAAGCCCGCCGGGCCACCCGGGATCGTCACCTCACCCTGTCCGAGCTGACCGACGGCCGGCTGCGGTTGAGCGGCACCCTCGACGCGGAGACCGCCGGCCTGCTCCGCGCCGCCATCGACCCACTGACCGCACCCTCCGGTCAGGACGACCACCGGTCACCGGGGCAACGGCGGCACGACGCCCTCGGCGACCTCTGCCGACTCGCCCTGCGCACCGGTGAGCTGCCCGAGCACGGCGGCGAGCCGACCCAACTCGTCGTCACCACCAGCTTCGACGGCCTGGTCCGGCAGTTCGGCACCGGCACCCTCGACGCCGGCTTCGGGCTCACCGCCGAGACCGTGCGGCAGCTCGCCTGCGACGCCGCGATCCTGCCGGCCGTGCTCGGCAGCGCCGGCCAGCCACTCGACGTGGGCCGGCAACGCCGACTCGTCACCGGCCCCCTGCGCCGCGCCCTGGTCCTACGCGATCGCGGCTGCGCGTTCCCCGGCTGCGACCGACCACCCCGCTGGTGCGACGCCCACCACATCCGACACTGGGCCGACGGCGGCCACACCAGCCTGGCCAATTCGGTGCTGCTCTGCGGCCACCATCACCGACACGTCCACCGTGGCGAGTGGGCCGTCCAGTTGGGCGGCGACGGCCACCCCGAATTCGTCCCGCCGGCCTGGCTCGACCCGGAACAGCTCCCCCGCCGCAACCACTACCACCAGCGAACGTGACGGCAGCGGGTCAGCCACGCTCCCGATGACGGTGCCGTTCGACCTCTCCGATTCGTCGTGGCTGCGCCGCGCGTTCCGGAGCTGGCGAGCGGGGCACGGCCCGCACGGCGCACGGGCCGAGCCGCGGCGCGGTGCGCTCACCGCAGGCGTGCAGCCGTCGAGCGACGGTGCGGCGGGACACGGGTCGGCGAGCAGGGCCTCGGCTTGGTGCCGGTGTGCCCAGCGGTCGGCCCGTCCCCCGCGCAGGCTAGCTCTCGCGATTGTCGGGCAGGTCAAGGTACGCCAGCAGCCGCAGCAGCCCGCTCACGTGCGAAAGGTCGTGCCAAAGCGACACGAAGCCCTCTGGACCACCCCGCCGCAGGAGGCTCGTCAGCTCGGCGACATCGTCGCTGCTCTGCCCGCAGTCGATCTCCAACTCGGGACGCTGGACCATCCCGAACGCCGCACCCAGGTCCATGTCCCAGTAGTGGTCGACGCCGACCTGTGACAGCTGAATCTCCGGACCGAATCGGCGCTCGGCCGCATCCAACAACATCGAGCACGCTCGGCGCAGATCCGCGATCCGCAACACCGCGTCAGCATCGGTCATGCCCCATGATCCCCCCAGGGCACTGTCAGAGGTCGGTGACGCGGATGCCGGCGTGGGCCTTGTAACGCTTGTTGATGGCGATCAGGTTCGCGGTGAACGCCTCGATCTGGTGGGCGTTGCGCAGCCGACCGGCGTAGATGCCGCGCATGCCGGGGATCCGCGCGGCGAGCGCCCCGACGATGTCGACGAGTTCCCGGTCCTCGGTGCAGATCAGCACGTCGAGATCGATCCGGTCGACCTCCGGGTCGGCCAGCAGCGGGGCGCTCACGTGGTTGAACGCGGCGCAGACGCGGGAGTCGGGCAGCAGCGCGGCGGCCTGCTGGACGGCGCTGCCCTCGGCGACGGTCAGCGCGTACGGACCCTGCTTGTCGAAGCCCAGCGGGTTGACGCAGTCGACGACGATCGTGCCGGCCAGCGGCTCGGCGAGGGCGGCGACGGTGGCCGCGTGCCCGTCCCACGGCACCGCGATGATCACCACGTCGCTGCGGCGGGCCACCTCGTCGTTGGCCGCGCCGGTGATGCGCACGTCGGCCGGCATCCGGGGCAACGCGGCGATCTCGGCGGCGGACTCGGCGGCCCGCTCGGCCGACCGGGAGCCGATCAGCACCGTCTGGCCGGCCCGGGCGAGTCGGTAGGCGAGGCCGCGCCCCTGGTCGCCGGTGCCGCCGATGATGCCGACCGTCAGCCCGGAAACGTCGGGCAGCGTGCTCGCGTCGTATGCCATGGGCTCATCCTCGCAAATCGCTCGGCGCGCCAGAGTCGCCAGCCACTGTGACAATCCCCGCTGCCCGCGCGACCCGACCGCGCGGCCTCCTCAGGCCAGCTCGAACAGCACCGCGCGGGCCGCCGGGTCGGCGGTGACCAGGCGGACGCGGACCCGTTCGCCGAGGGAAGTTCACCGAGGCAGCGGCCGCGGACCGGCGGGGCGTCCAGGGCCACGGTTCCGCCGGGCGGGCGCGGCCGGGACTTGCCATTGGCGGGGGCGTCGACGTCGAGCACCGCCGCGTCGAAGGTCTCCCCCACCAGGTGTTCCAGGAGCACCGCCTCGGCCAGGTCGACCGCGCCCCGGCTGGCCGCCGAGGCGGTGCGGTCGGTGCTGGCCATCACCTCGGGCAGCCGGGGCAGCGCGGCGCGGGCCCAGTCGGGCACCTCCCGGCCCGCGTGCAGGGCCAGGCAGACCTCGGTGGCGTACCGGTCGGCCAGGCGCCGCAACGGCGCCGTGACATGGGCGTACGCGGCCGCGACCCCGCCGTGCTCCGGCTGCTCCGGGCGGCTGCCGTCGAAGGCGGTGTACGCGGCGCCGCGCATCAACTCGGCGGCCTGGTCGATGAACGCGGCGGCACGTGGCTGCGCGGGGTCCAGGCCGACGAGGACCTCGCCGGGGCTCACGCCGTCCGGCCAGCGCACACCCAGCGGGGCGGCGGCCGCCCGCAGGCGTTGCACCGCCTCCGGCTTCGGCGGGGGCATCGTCCGCAGCAGGCCGATCCCGCCGGCCAGCATGATGTCGGCGGCGGCCATCCCGGTCAGCAGCGAGATCTGCGCGTTGTGCTCCTCCATCGGCGCCGGCCCGCGTAGCACCAGCCGCCACCCGTCGCCCTCGGGCTCCACGTCCTGCTCGGGCAGCGGCAGATTGATGGCCCCCCTGCGCAGCCCCCGGGCGGTCAGCCGGTCGCCGATCTCGGGCAGCAGCGCGATCGGCTCGGGCAGCCGACCAGCGTCGGCCGCCGCCTGCACGCCGGTGTAGTCGAGTTTGGCCCGACTGCGGACCAGGGCGCGCTCCAGCTCGACGGCCACCGTGCCGCCGTCGGCGTCCAGGTCGATGGTCCACACCACGGCGGCACGGTCGTCGTCGGGCAGCAGGCTGGCCGCGCCCTCGCTGAGCGTCACCGGGTGCAGCGGCACGTTGCCGTCGGGCAGGTAGACCGTCTGCCCCCGCCGCCAGGTCTCCTCCTCGAGCGCGCCGCCCGGCTGGACGTGGGCGGCGACGTCCGCGATCGCGTACCGCACGCGGTAGCCACCGCCCGACCGGCGGGCCAGGTGCATCGCCTGGTCCAGGTCACGGGAGGTGGCCGGGTCGACCGTGACGAACGGTATGTCGGTGCGGTCGACGGCCGGCCGGGGCGGCGCGGCAGCCGCCGCGTCGGCCTCCCGCTGGGCGGCCACGGGGAAGCTCTCGGGCAGGCCGAGCTCGCGGCGCAGCGCGCCGAAGTCGATGCGGGGGCGAGTACGCGTCGGATGACCACGGGTCAATCCTGACAGCGCCGCCGGTGATCCGCTTCCGGTGACCGGCCGAGTCGGTACCGCGCCGCCCGGCCAGCCCGAGGCGACGACCAGCGCCAGCCCGGGCGACCAGCGTCAGACCCGGCGGCCCCGGGCAACCAGCGGTCAGCCCGGAGCGACCAGCGTCAGCCGGTCGCCCTACGCGCCGTGGTCCGCGTACCCCGGGGGCGGTTGCCCGTGCGGCGACCGGCGGCGACGGCGACTTGCGGGCGGTCACCTTGCGGGCCGGCGCCTTGGCGGCGGTGGTCTTCTTCGCCGGGGCCTTCTTCGCCGCCGCCTTACGGGCGGTCGTCGACGACGTGCCGGTCACCTTCGAGGCCGGGGCCTTCTTCGCCGCCGCCTTGCGGGCGCCGCCGGCCGGACGGGTCGCCGTCTTCTTCGCCGCCGTGGTCTTCTTGGCGGGAGCCTTCTTCGCGGGAGCCTTCTTCGCGGCCGTCTTCTTCACCGCCGACGCCTTGGTCGCGACCTTGCGGGCCGGCGCCTTCGTCGCGGCCGTGGTCCTCTTGGCCGCCGAGGCCGTGGTCTTCTTCGCCGCGCTGGTCGTCTTCTTCGCCGCGCTGGCCGCCTTGGTCGCGGTGGCGCTCTTGCGCGCCGTGGAGGCCGGGCTCCGCTTCGCGGCGGTGGCCGTCCCGCGGGCGGAGGCGGTCTTCGCGGGCGCCTTCCTGGCCGCCGTGGTCTTGGCCGCCGTGGTCCGGGCCGTGGTCGCGGTCTTCTTCGCGGGCGCCTTCTTGGCCGCCGTGGTCCGCTTGGCCGCCGCCGTGGTCTTCGTCGCCGTGGCCTTCTTGGCGGGGGCCTTCTTCGCCGCCGTGGTCGTCTTCGTCGCCGGGGCACGCCCCGCGCCGCCGGCCGCCTTGCGGGCCGGCGCCTTCGCCGCGCCCGTGGTGGACTTGCGCACGGGGGTGGTCCGGCTCGCCGACGTGCCACGCTCCGCCGCGGCGGTCTTCTTCGCGGTGGTCTTGCGGGCGGCCGGGCGGGTGGTGGCCTGCTGTGTAACGGCCATCGTGTTCCCTCCTTGGGGACGTGCTCTCGCGTGCGTCCTCGCGGAGCACGAACTACCGCGACGCGGGCCGTCCCGCGCCGTCTACCTGTCCTCCCCGGCCCAACGCGCGTCCTCGGCCTCCCACGCCTCGTTCCGCTCCTGCACTCGCTGCAGGGCGTTCTCCGCGTCGGCCGCCGAGTTGTACGGGCCGAGGACGTGCTTCGCCGGACACACGTCGGCGTCCGTCTCGACCCGGTGGTGTCGGGTGCACCAGTAGAACTGCCCACTACGTCCGCTGTCGCTCATGGGAAACACTGTGCACCGCGAACCGGTCGCCCGCCACCGGATCACGCAAGTCGCCTAACCCTCTCCACAGTAGAGACGCTCACCGCACCGCGGGCGAAAACGCCGAAAGAAGTGCAGGTGGGGGCATTGGAAAGCCGAACGGTTGATTCCCCGGTACGACGGCCCGGGGCAGGATTCGTGGCCGTGATCAACACGGTGACGGGCACGGGGGCGTGCCCGCGATGCGGCACGACCACCGCATCGCTGAGGGACGCGGCGCCGTGGTGCCCCGGCTGCGAGTGGAACCTGGACGCGTACGACCCCGGGCGGCGCGAGCGCGAGTTCGGCTGGACCTGGATCGACCGGCGGACCCACCGGTTGGCGTTCCGGGCGACCGGGCAGCAGTTCCGCCAGTTGCTCGGCCGTCCGCTCGGCGATGGCGGGTCGAACGCGGCACGGATGCTGACCGCGGTGGTGTCCCTGCTGCTGGTCACGGCCGTGCTCGCCCTCGCGGTCGTCGGCGGTTGGCTGATCGTGGCGTTCCCCTTTCCCAACCTGGCGATCGTGCTGGGTGTGGCGATGGTCGCCCTGGCGGTGGCTCTGCGGCCCCGCTTCGGCCGGGTCGACCCGGATCTGGAGGTGCTGTCCCGCGACCGGGCGCCGGAGCTGTTCGGGCTGATCGACGAGGTGGCCGCGGCGATCGGCGCGCCGGTGCCGGACGTGGTCGGCGTCGACAACGCCATCAACGCGTACGCGGGCGCGGTCGGGGTGCGACGCCGCAAGGTGTTGGCGCTCGGGCTGCCACTGTGGGGCTCGCTTCCCGCCGGCGAACGGGTGGCGCTGCTCGGGCACGAACTCGGCCACTTCGTCAACGGCGACCCGCGTCGGGGTCTGCTCACCCAACCCGCGTTCACCACGCTCGCGTCGGCGGCCGACCTGTTCCGGCCGGTACAGACCACCGTCGGGGCCGGGCTGGTGGAGATGGTGGGTGACGCGCTGGGCCGCGCGTTCCAGTGGGCGGTGTCCCGGCTGCTGTTCGGCGCGCACCTCGTGTTGGTGAGCGTGGCGCTGCGGGACAGCCAGCGCGCCGAGTACCTCGCCGACGACCTCGCCGCCCGGGTCGCCGGCACGACGGCCGCCGCCGACCTGCTCGACGCCCTGCTGGCCACCGAGTCGATGGCGCTGGCGGTACGCGTCCATGCCCGAGCGGGGCACGGCCCGGACCGTTGGCGGTCGGCGTTCGCCGAGGCCCGGGCGGCGAACACGGACCGGCTGCCGCTGCTGCGTCAACTGTCGGTCCGTGACGAGGCCTCGCTCTTCGCCGCCCACCCGCCGCTCGGGCTGCGTCGCCAGCTGCTCGCCGGACGGCCGTGGCAGGACCCGTCGGTGGTACTCACCCCCGCCCGGCTGGAGCGCATCGACGCCGAGCTGACCGCGGAGTACAAGCGCTTTCGTCGTACCGTCGAATGGTCGGGCTGAGCACGACGCGACCGCGACGGGACGGCGGTGGCCGCCGACGCGCGGCCTATGATCGCCCGATGGCGGTACCGGACTACATCGTGCGGATGCGCGAGCACATCGGCCACGAACTGCTCTGGCTGGCCAGCGTCAGCGCGATCGTCCGCAACGACGAGGGTGAGTTGCTGCTCGGCCAGCGCGCCGACGACGGCCGGTGGTCGATCATCAGCGGCTTCGTCGAGTCGGGCGAGCAGCCGGCCGCCGCCCTGGTCCGGGAAGTGCGGGAGGAGACGGGCCTGGTCGTGACGCCCATCCGGATGTCAAGTGCCGTCTCGCACCCGCACACCTACCCCAACGGGGACCGCTGCGAGATCCTCAACCTGGGCTTCCTCTGCCGGGTGGTGTCCGGCACCGCCCGGGTCAACGACGACGAGTCGATCGCGGTGCGCTGGTTCCCGGTGGACCGGCTGCCCGAGCTGACCCAGCATGACCTGCTCGTCATCGCCTACGCGTTGCGCGACAACCCGTCGGCCGGCTATCTACCGCCGGGCACCACCTGGGACGACGTACCCGACTGAGCCTCCGGCCGCGACGTCCTCAGACCGCGACCCGTTCGACGGGGATCCACAGCTCCGCGTCCGCCGTGGTTCCGTCCGCGGACACCCGCACCCGGGAGATCTCCGGTCCGGGCCGGCTGCGGTACGGGTTGGACGGGAACCACTGGGTGAACACGTCCCGCCACAGGAACTGCACCGCCTGTGGGAACGCGCCGGAGGTGGTGAACACCGCCCACGACCCGGCCGCCACGGGCAGCGCGTCCAGGTCGTCCGGTGGCGTGGCCCCGGTGACGGCCCCGTGCCAGTAGTCCAGCTCGCTGCCCTCGGCCCGGGTGTCGGCCAGGTTGTCGCTGACGTTGACGATCCCGGTCGGCTCCTGATCGGAGAGCGCCTCGATCCGGGCGGTCGTCTCCTTGTCGATGCTCCTGATGAACGCGACGATCGACGGGTTCATCCCCTCGTGCACCAGCGGAACCCGGGCCTTGCGCCCCACCAGCGCGAACGCGTCCTTACTGACGATTCGGTACTCCATGCTGCCGCTCCCTTCCACGGTGAGTCGGAAGGACATCCGGGGCTGGGAACGCAACGCCGCCCCCGTCCGCCGGGCTTCTCCGGGTCCCACGCCGTGCACGGCGTGAAACGCACGGGCGAACGCCTCGGCCGAGCCGTAGCCGTAGCGCACCGCGACGTCGAGCAGCGTCCGCTCCCCCGCCAGCACGTCCGCGCCGGCGACGGTGAGCCGACGTCGGCGGACGTACTCCGACAGCGGCATGCCGGCCAGCGCGGAGAACAGCCGCCGGAAGTGGTACTCCGACGTGAGCGCTATCCGCGCCAGGTCCGCCACCTCGATCTGCTGGTCGAGGTGCCGCTCGATGTGCGCCATGGCCTCGTTGAGCCGATCCAGCACCTGGGCCTCCTTCCCTTACGAGCAGCAACGCTAGGCGGCAGGGCAGGAGGCCCACCCGACATCCGATGCCCGCGATGATCGGGTGTCTCAGCGGGGCGGTTGCTGCATGATCCAGGTGGGGACCGGCTCCGGCAGGGTGCGGAGCACCTCCCAGCCGGCGCGGAGGTACAGCTCGACGTTCGCCGGGTTGCTGGTCTCCAGGATCGCCGGCACGCCGTCGGCGGCCGCGCGGGCCAGTCCGGCCCGCATGACCGCGCGGCCCCAGCCGCGTCCGGCGCTGTCCGGGTGGGTGCCCAGGACACCCAGATACCAGAAGGGGTACGTCGGCAGGGCCGCGTGTACGGCGTCGTCGTAGCCCTGGACGCGGGCCAGCACGTCGGCGGGGTATGCGGGAGCGGCACCGCCGTCCGGCGACGGGTGCCCAGCGGCGTGCGGCTCGGCCGGTGGGTCCCACAGGGCGACCGAGGCGCCCCCGCCGATCGCGTAGATCGACGACCGGTGTACCCGCTTGTCGAAGAGGTCCCCGAAGAAGGTCGCGGCGTGCCGCGGATAGGTCTCATCGTCGGGGAACAGGTGCCGCAGGATGGGGTCCGTCACGAAGGCGGCGACCAGCGTGCCGACGACGGCGTCCCGATCGGCGGCGGTGGCGACGGTGATGTCAGGCATGGTCACAGCGGTCGACACTATCGCCGGTGGGGTGCCCCGTGACCTACCCGAACGTGAAGGCGTACGCCTCGGTGCCCGGCGCGTCGAACCTGATCTCCACGGTCCGCTCACGGATCGCGCCGTCCTGCCGGATGAGCTGGTACAGACGCCCGTCCTGAAGGACGCCGTTGCCGTCGGCGTCGACGTCCACTCCGTGCGACGGGCCGGGCGGCCCGCCGTCGAGGAGCACCCGGTACGGGATCGGCCCCTGCCCGTCGGGCGACAGCACGAGGTGCGCGTCGCGGGCGTGGAAGCGGAAGGCGATGCTCCCGCCGGCCTGTGCGAGCACCGCCTTCTCGGGGCCGATCGTCCACTCTCCGGCGAGGGCCCACTGGTTGAGACCCAGGCTCTCCGGGAGGTCGTAGGCGCGGCGTTCGTCGAGGGCAGGTCCGTTCGGCGACGCGAAGTGCTCGCCGCGACCGAAGCCGAGGTACGTCTCGGGCGTGCGCACCTGGTCCCAGTCGGCCGCCGCCTCGACGCCGACCCCCTCGACGGGTACGAGGGCCCGCTCGATACCGAGCAGCCGCTGGATGACCCGTTCGGACTGC
This sequence comes from Micromonospora sp. CA-246542, assembly GCF_050942905.1. Taxonomy (NCBI): domain Bacteria; kingdom Bacillati; phylum Actinomycetota; class Actinomycetes; order Micromonosporales; family Micromonosporaceae; genus Micromonospora; species Micromonospora sp. CA-246542. Next base: position 5,377,657 of record NZ_CP192040.1, read on the forward strand.
TCGTAGCGGCCCTCACCGAAGTGCTCGTCGCTGATCACGCCGTCGGCGTCGACGAAGTAGAGCGCCGGCCAGTACTGGTTGGCGAACGCGCCCCAGATCGCGTAGTCGCTGTCGACCGCGACCGGGTAGTCGATGTCGCGGGCCGCGACGGCGGCGCGTACCCCGTCGATCTGGCGCTCGAATCCAAACTCCGGCGTGTGCACCCCGACGACGAGCAGCCCGTCGTCCCGGTACGCCCGCGACCAGGCCCGCACGTACGGCTCCTGGCGCAGCCAGTTGATGCAGGTCAGCGTCCAGAAGTTCACGAGTACGACGCGTCCGCGCAGCTCGGCGGGGCCGAGCGGCGCGGAGTTGAGCCACTCGACCGCCCCGCCGAGCGGCGGCAGGTGCACCCGACCGAACGCCGCCATCTAGCGCAGCGACCGGAAGGCGGTGCGCAGCTCCTCGGAGAAGATCTTCGGCTGCTCCCAGGCCGCGAAGTGCCCACCCACGTCGAGCTTGTTGTAGTAGATGAGGTTCGGGTACGCCTGCTCGGCCCAGCTCTGCGGGGCCTCGTACAGCTCGTCGGGGAAGACGCTCACGGCGACGGGGACGTTGACGCCCTTGGTGGCGAAGAACGAGAGCTTGTTCTCCGCGTAGAGGCGGGACGCGGAGACCGCGGTGTTCGTCAGCCAGTAGAGCGAGATGTTGTCCAGGATGTCGTCGCGGGTCAGGCCCGCCTGGGCGCCGTCGAAGACCTTCGCGATCAGGGCGAGGCTCTTCGCGTCGTGGTCGAGCAGGAACGACGCCAGACCCACCGGGGAGTCCGCCAGGGCGGTCAGCGTCTGCGGGCGCGTCGCCATCATCAGGGCGTACGCGACGTGCTTCCAGACGTAGTCCAGCTCGGTGGCCGCGCGCATCTCGTCGTCGGACAGGCCCGCGGGCAGCGACCCCATGGCGTTGTTCGCCCCGGTGGTGTCGCCCTGGAACAGCAGGTCGATCTCGGGCGGGACCGCGCCGGGCATGTTGGTGTGGATGCCGAGCAGCTCCGGCGGGGCCTGCACGCCCATCTGGTCCACCACGACCGCTCCCCAGTCGCCGCCCTGGGCGACGAACCGGTCGTACCCGAGGCGCTTCATCAGCTCGGTCCAGGCGGTGGCGATCTTCTGCGGGTTCCAGCCCGTCGCGGTGGGCTTGCCCGAGAAGCCGTGCCCGGGCAGGGAGGGGATCACCAGGTGGAAGGCGTCCGACGCGCTCGCGCCGTGTGCCGTCGGGTCGGTCAACGGCTCGATGATCTTCATCTGCTCGATCACCGACCCGGGCCACCCGTGGGTGACGATGAGCGGGAGCGCGTCCTCGTGCTTGGAGCGCACGTGGATGAAGTGGATGTCCACCCCGTCGATGGTGGTCATGAACTGCGGTACGGCATTCAGCCGTGACTCGACCTTGCGCCAGTCGTACTCGTTTTCCCAGTAACGCGCGACGGCCTGGATGGTCGCGAGTGGCACGCCCTGCGACTGGTCGTCGACGATCTCCTTTTCCGGCCACCGGGTGGCGGCGATCCGCCGTTTCAGGTCGTCGAGGTCCGCCTGGGGGATTTCCACCGTGAACGGCCGGATCTCCGTGGTGCCGGGCCGCGTCTTCGTCTTGACCGCCATGCCTTCTTCCTCTCTGTCACCAGTTCGCGCCTCGCGAGGGGAATCATGGGGTGAGGGCACTGCCCGGATGTGTGCGCCAATTCGAGAAAGGCACGCCGCCGCCCTATCTCGGAGCCTAGAACGCAGCACCTCGCGGTCGTGGCGATACGAGCAGTCACGCGGTCGGCGGAGATTTCCTAGCGGGTGTCAAAGTCCTCGGTCGAGCCGAGGGCCTTGACCCACGCCCTAACTGCCCGTCCAGGTCACGGTGTTCAGCCGGGCACCGAGCAGCCGCCGCGCCCGGGTGACCTGACGGGCGTTCGCGTTGACCAGCACCGCCTGCTCCGCGGCGGCGAGGACGGGCAGATCCGACAGCGAGTCGCTGTAGGCCACCCGCCAGGGCGGCGTCACCCCGTGGGCGGCGAGTTGCACCATCTTCGTCGGCCCGTAGTTGTGCACGATCAGCTTCGGCCCACGGATGTGCGATGCCACCAGATCGACCTCGGCGAGGCCGATCGCGTCGAGCAAGGCGCGCGCCAGGGTGTGCTCGCACGCGGTCACCACGACGACGCGGTCTCCCGCCGCGAGGTGGGCACGAATCATCCGCAGACCCGGTCCGATGAGCCGACCTGGCTCGGCGCCGAGATCGGCGCCGAAACGCCGAAGCTCGGCCCGCAACCGATCCGCGTTCCGGCCCCACAGGCCGATCCGACTCATCCACCGCGCCGCCCGCACGCGGTAGGCGGGAACGGCGCTCATGGGCGCGAGGAGGACGAGCAGGCCGACGGTCAGCGGGAGCCGGGCACCCGTGAAGGCGACGCGCCGCATGAAGAGCCCGAACGCGTCCCCGCGCAGGAGCACGCCGTCGAGATCGAAGACGACGGTCGGGGTCGTTTCCTCGCGGTCCTGCCCCATCTCAGGTGGCGTTGGACGGTCGAGCTGGCCTGGTGCCGACGGCGGCGCTGGCGATCAGGAGCACGGCCGCCGGCAGGAACGCGGCGCCGATGCCCAGCCCGAGCAGCAGGCCCCACCCGCCGATGACCAGCGCGGCCACCAGGTCGACGACGCCGGCCAGCCGGCCGAACCGCTGCGCGAGAACCGGCAGTGACGCGGCGACGACCGGAACGCCGAGGAGGTAGCTGGCCGCGGGGCCGGAATCGTCCACGGTGAAGGGCGTCAGCGCGGCCGCCACCAGCACGGTGATCGCCAGGGTCGACCACCGCAGGACCCGCCGGGCGTCGACCGGCTTGCGGACCACGACCAGGACACCGACGAGCAGTACGCCCACAACCGCGCCGACCGTCACCAGACCAATCATCCGTACCTCCCTCGACAACACGGTACGGACCCGGAGCAACGCGGTCAGCCATGATCCACTCGCCCTCCGTGAAACCGGCCCATCCCAGGCCCCCGGACACCCCCGTTTCAGCGAAGTCGAGTGCACCTAGGGCGAGCCCGCGACCGACTGCGCACCCGCCGATCCGGCGCGTGACGGAATGCTTACGGGCTTTGCGCTGGCTGCGGATCATGCGGCAACATCAGGCGGCGTGACGGCACCAGGCACGGAACCGGCAAGCGAGAGCCCGGCCAGAACACCCCGGTCACGTCGGCTCCGGCACTGGTGGGCCGGTGCGGGGGTCGCCGCCCTGGCCGCCGTCCTCGGCATCACCCTCGCCGTACGCGGCGGCGCCACCCCGGCCTGCGCCGCGCCGCCCAGCGGCAGCACCGTCCACAGGGGAACGGCCAGCTTCTACGACGGGGGCCGCTCGGGCGGCACCTGTTCCTTCCCGGGCCCGCCGGCCGACTGGCTCTACGTGGCTGTCGGCTCGTCGCGGTACGCCAACTCGGCCGCCTGCGGCAGCTACCTGGACGTCACCGGCCCCAAGGGCACAGTCCGGGTGCTGGTCATGGACCAGTGCGGCGGCTGCGGAGGCAGCAAGATCGACCTGTCCGAGGAGGCGTTCGCCCGGATCGCCGACCGCTCGCAGGGCATCGCCTCCGTGACGTATCGGGCGGTCGTGAACCCGTCGCTCGACGGCGGCCTCACCTTCCGGATCAAGGGCGGGGCGTCGCAGTGGTGGTTCGCGGTGCAGGTCGGCAACCACGGCAACCCGCTGCGCTCGGTCGAGGCCAAGGGGCCGAGCGGCGGCTTCCGGAAGGCGGCCCGCCAGGTCGACAACTACTGGACCATCGACGACGGGATCGGCCCCGGCCCGTACACGATCCGGCTCACCGACGTGTACGGCCACCAGAGCACCGCCACCGGCATCCGCATGACACCGAGGAAGGTCCAGCGCACCACGGCGTCCCTCGTCGCCGTTCCGCCTCCGCCCTCGCCGACTCCCCCGCCGTCGCCGTCGGTCACGCCCTCGCTCTCGCCGACGCCGGCGGAGTCCGCCGCTCCCACGACGACAGTCGAGGCCCTGGCCGGCGCAGCCGCGCTGGCCGCCGCCGGCTGCTGACCCGCCAGCTGCGACGCTTGTAGTACCTGCGGCCAGCGCGCGGGCAGGCGGCTGTGATCGACTCCAGATCGCCGAAGTAGCGGCATCCGAGTGGCGCGACACCCCCACCTCGCCGACCTGGAGTGGATCACGTCGGCCGTTGGCGGGATCAGGTGTTGATGGCACCCATCACGGCGGCCGTGTTGCCGCGAGCGGCACGTTCACCGGCGGCCACCACCTCTTCCGGGGTGGCGCCGCGGGCCATCGCCTTGGCCATGGCCTCCTGACGCCGCTGCTCGATCTGCTCGCTACGCCTCTGTTTGAACCAGCTCCAGAAAGACATGCGTCCGACCATCCCCGCGCCCCGGCGGCGGCAAACCGGTCGAAGGTGTCGACCCGACGTCAGCCGCAGCCTACGCGGGCGCACAGGCGCAGCCTGGGGACCCGCGAAGGAGAGAAGAGAAACTCTCCGAGCCCGTTGACAGATGTTTCGGGCTAGTGACAGCGTTGTCATCGACTCATTTCCTCCATATGAGACGAGGAGCGCATCTTGCTCTATCGGAACTCACCCCGCCGCCGGGCGACAGCAGCCGCCGCGGCCGGCATTCTCGTCACGGGCCTGGCGCTCGCCCCCTCCGCGCCCGCCCAGGCCAAACCTCACGGTGCGCAGGACGACGCCGTACGCTCGGGCAACGCACGTTTCGAAGTGCTCTCCCCCACCCTGATCCGCACCGAGTACCAGAAGGACGGCCGGTTCACCGACGCCGCCACGTTCAACGCCATCGGGCGCGACGACTTCGCCCGTACGCGTTTCACCAAGCGCGTCGAGCACGGCTGGCTCACCATCGATACCGGCGCGATGACGCTGCGCTACCAGGTCGGCTCCGGTGCGTTCACCGCCGACAACCTGACCGTGCGGCTCACGACCGGCAAGCAGACCGTGCAGGGCCAGCCCTGGGCCGGCCACACCGCGCCGGCCTGCGCGTTCGGCGCGCTCTGCGAGGCCGAGTCGCTGCAACTCAACGGTCCCGGCGTGGCCACCGACCACCGGGGATACACCGGCCGCGGCTTCGCGGCGGGCTTCTCCGCGTCCGGCGACTCGGTCACGTTCGCGCTCGACGCCCCGCAGGGTGGCACCAGGCAGCTCGCCGTCCGCTACGCCAACAGCACCGGCGGCGACGGCCAGAACGTGGACCGCACCCTGACCGTTCAGGTCGACGGCGACGCCGGCCACCCGCTGACGCTGCCGCCCACCGCGAACTGGGACACCTGGGGCCTGGCCACCGTGCCGGTCGATCTCACCGCTGGCCGGCACGAGATCAGCGTCGTGCGAGGTACCAACGACTCCGGCAACGTGAACGTCGACAGCCTCGCCGTGGTCAACCCGGGTGACCCGTTCCCCGCGCCGGCCGCACCCCAGCCGCAGCCCCTGCCCTTCGGAACCCTGGGAGAGGCCGAGACCGGCGCGCTCGCCGGCGGCGCGCGGCCCGCGAACGACCACAACGGCGCTTCGGGTACGGGTTTCCTGGCCGGCCTGGAGAACACCAGCGCCGCCGTGGCGCTCACCGTGACGGACGTACCCGCCGCCGGTGACTACCAGGTGCAGATCCGCTACGCCAACGGCCAGGCCGGCGCCCAGCCGAGCCAGACGCGCACCATGTCGGTGACGCCGGGAACGGCGACACCGGTCACGGCGACCCTGCCGCCGACCAGCGGATGGGATTACTGGAACACCGTGGCCGTCCCGGTCCACCTCGGCCGGGGCACCAACACCGTGACGCTGGGCTGCCCCACCGACGCCAGCTGCAACGTCAACATCGACACGGTCGCCGTCACGGGCAAGGACTCCCCGCTGCTCGCCCCGCACGCGCCGCTCGGCGGCTACCGCCGGGGCCTGGACGGCGTCACCGGATCCGCGCTCACCGCCCCGGGCCTGCTCTACCAGGACGGCTGGTACCTGCTCGACGACTCGGCCTCGGCCCTGCGCACCACCAAGCCCCGGCCCGCCCCCGAGCAGGACGGCTACGTCTTCGCGTACGGGAGGGACTTCACCCGTGGCCTGGCGGACCTGTCGACGCTGACCGGCCCCACGAAGCTGCTGCCCAAGTGGGCGTACGGGGTGTGGTACTCCGAGTACTACGACCGCACGGCCACCGAATTCCAGGACATCGTGGCGCGGGCCAGGGCTGAGGGCGTACCCATGGATGTCCTTGTCCTCGACACCGACATCAAGGCGCCGGACAAGTGGAACGGCTGGAGCATCGACCCCACCCGCATCCCCGACCCGAAGGCGTTCTTCGACTGGGCGAAGAAGCAGGGCCTGCACACCGGCATCAACATCCACCCGAGCATCCTCGGATCGGACCCGAAGTTCGCCCAGGCGCAGGCCACCGCGAAGGGCAAGCTCCAGCGCGTCGGCTGCAACGGCGGCCCGGACTGCTACACGTTCGACTTCGGCGACCCGGACCAGCTCAAGGCGTATATGCAGCTCCACGACGGGATGCTGCCGAAGAACAGCAAGGGCCCGGACCTGTGGTGGCTGGACTGGTGCTGCGACAACACCACGTCATCCCTCGCCGGGGTGACCGCAGACGCGTGGATCAACCAGCAGTACGCCGACAAGACCGGCTTCGCCTTCTCCCGGGCGTACGGGTCGTTGCAGGCCGGCGGTTACAGCAGCCCCACCCCCGTGGCGACCGGACCGTGGGCCGACAAGCGCACCACGCTGCACTTCACCGGCGACACCACAAGCGACTGGTCGACCCTCCAGATGGAGGTCGGCTACACGCCGGGCGAGTCGGCCGCGACCGGGCTGGCAGCCGTCAGCCACGACATCGGCGGGCACACCGGCGGCCTACGGGAGCCGGGCAGCGAACCGGGCAGCACCAAGTTGCCCGACGACCTGTACGCCCGGTGGGTGCAGTTCGGTACGTTCCAGCCCATCGACCGGCTGCACTCCAACCACAGCGACCGGCTGCCCTGGCAGTACGGCCCGGCAGCCAACGCGTCGGCCAAGAAGTTCCTCAACCTGCGCAAGGAACTGCAGCCGTACACCTACGCCGCCGCCAAGGAGGCAACCCGCACGGGTACGCCAATCGTCCGCTCGATGTACCTGGCGTACCCGAACGAGCAGGCCGCGTACGCCACCGCCGGCTCGCAGTACCTCTACGGCCCGGACTACCTGGTGGCACCGGTGACGACGCCGGGCGACACCGCCACCACGTCGGTGTGGTTCCCGCCGGGCAACACCTGGACGGACATCTTCACCGGCAAGACGTACCGGGGCGGCACCACGCAGAACGTCACCACCACCCTGGACACCATGCCGGTGTTCAAGAAGCACTGACGTTTTCAGGAATCCGGACGGCCGGGCGGGGCAACCCCGCCCGGCCGGTTCGTCAGTAGGCGTGACGTTGCTCCGCGAGTTCGGCGAAGGGCCGCGGGCAGCACGGGCTTCCGGCGCAGGTGACCAGGTCGTCACAGCCGGCCGAGATGGCGTCCCGCAGGGTGTCGCGGATGACCGTCAGGTCCGCCAGCCTCTGCTCGATCGGTGCTCGCCCCCTTACCATCCCTCAGTGATCTCGGATGCCTTCGATACGCGCGGTGGGCTCACCTACGTTGACCGCCTCGACTTCACCCGAGGCAGCCCGCTCAGGGCTGTCCGCCGGATGGCCTGGCCAACGGTCAAGCTGCACGTTGACGAGAGCACATTGACCCTGTCATCACGTATCAGCTCGGACACCTTGCGGCACGTCCAGGTGGAGGCACTGCCGCACCGACCTCTGCACGGACGGTTTCCGCTGCCGGCGACCGCCGTCTCCTTCCAGGTCGAGGGACGCGACCAGGTTCTGCTCTTCTGGACTCCGCGCGTTGGCGCGGTCCTGCGTAAACTCGCCGATCTCGGCTGGGACGCCGAAGACCCTGGGTCCTGAGCCTCACCCCGTGGTGCAGTCGGGACGATCAGCCAGAGGTAGCAGCTCTGCTGCGCCTCAGCGGTCCGGTCAGATAGCCGGACACCTGACAACATGCCTCGCCAATGCTTTCCGGTCTCGGCTCGGAACTACGCCAGGACCAGCGCGATCACCAGGGCAGGCAGCATCAGGAGGGGCGCCGCAAGGCGGACGAGCTGCCACGCCCAGACGTTCCGGGGTGAACCGTGCTTCACGCGGCCGCTCGCGAGCCACATGGTCAAGAGCGCCAAGCATCCGGCCCACGTCCCGCAGTGAATCCCGACCACGAGGGCGTCTCCGTTCGGCACCCCGACCACGAGGTCTCTCATCCACGGCTCGTGGCCAGTCTTGTACGTGACGTCCGAGAGCAACAGACCTGGAACAACCAGCCCCACGGCTGGGAGCAGGAGAACGTAGAAGAGCCGTCGACGCGGCCGAAACGCGAGCGCAAGCACGGCCACGACAACGACAGCAGTCGCCCGCACACCCCAGCCGATCGTGGCCATCGGGAGCCGGCCGCATCCGGAGGCCTGGCAAGCCAGCTCGGCGAACCACGGAACGAAGCGTTGCCGGAAGTCGATCGCCGAGCCGAGCACAAACGTCGCTCCGGCCGAGACGGCGCACAGCATGACGACGGCCGCGAGACAGCCGACGTTGCCCTTCCACGCCGGTGTAGCCACCTCGCTGGGCGTCGCGTCGCGGTCGCTGGTCATAACGGCGGCGAACGTACACGGCGTGGTCAACCCCGGATGCCGGCACCCGGGGTTGACCTGCGCCGCCCTGCCGACGGGCACGTCCAGGTGCCGACCCTCAGGCGGTCAGGGGACGAGGGCTACGAAGCTGAGGCCCGTGGTGTGCTCCGCCAGGTCGAGGGCGGCCGCCGGGTCGTCCAGGCCGACCGTCCGCATCTCGATCGCGGAGAGGTCCAGCAGGCCAGAGCGGACCAGGTTCCACACTCTGGCCACGGTCTCGTCGTTGCTCATCCAGGAGCCGCGCAGGGTGAGCCTGCGGTGCATCAGGTCGCCGTACCCGATGGTGAGGTTCTGGCGTACGCCGCCGATGAGCACAAGAGTGCCGCGCCCCCGCAAGCTGTCGTAGGCGGCCATGGTCGCGTCCGCCGTTGGCGTAGCGCCGAGGGCGTCGAGGGCGATGTCGACCGGGCCGATACCCACCGCATCCGTCGTACGGTCGCCGGTCAGCCGGTGGATACGCACGCGGGGGTCGAGCTCGGCCAGCCGGTCGAGCGCCTCCTTGTTGCGGCCCACCGCGGTCACCGTCGCGGCGCCCTCAGCGAGCGCCATCAGCACCGCCGCGCCGCCGAGTTGGCCCGTCGCACCGATCACCGCGACGTCGCGGCCGGTCAGCGGACCGGCCGATTGCAGGCCCGTGGCGGCGATGCAGAGCCACGGCAGGAACGACAGCCGGGCCGGGTCCGGGTAGTTCTCCGCGCCGGGCAGCTTGACGAGCGTTTCCTTGGCGCACAGCGCCGTTTCCGCGAAGACACCGTCACGCCACACCGTACGCATGCGATCCGTCCGCGCGCTGCCGGCCCCGGAACCGCCCAGACCGACCCAGCCCACCAGGATCTCGTCTCCGCCGCCCGCGTCGAGCAGCGCCGTGTCCAGCACGACGTCGCCCGGGGCGACGTGGAACACGTCGGGCGCGACGTCAGTCACCCGGCCGACGCAGGAGGGACCCAGGATGAGCGGCACGGGCAGGCCGCCGCGGTTGCCCTTCACCACCATTTTCGTGTACGCCGGCAGGTGCGCGGCCAGCACCTCCACGAGCACGCCACCGCCCTGGAGTGTCGGCGGGGCAACATCGGAAAGTCGTACGTCGTCGTCTTCTGAAGCAACAGTCCAAGCACGCATGGGACAAGCCTGACGACTCGATAGAGTGGTATCCAGAGCCGCTTTATTCTGGTATTGGAGGTCCCAGGGTGAGCAAGGAGCTGGGCACGTTTCTTCGCAGCCGCCGCGAGCGGATAGCCCCAGCGGATGCGGGTCTGCCGGTCACGCGGCGACGCCGCACACCAGGGCTACGCCGGGAGGAACTGGCCCTGCTGGCCGGTATCAGTGCCACCTGGCTCACCTATCTCGAGCAGGGCCGCGACGTACGCCCCTCCGGCCAGGTGCTCGACGCCCTGGCCCGAGCGCTGCGGTTGACCGACGCCGAGCAGGAACACCTGCACCGCCTCGCCGGTGCGGGAGCCGAGCCGGGGCAGGACGTCCCGGAGGAGGCGACGCCCGAGATCGCGGGCGTTCCGGCGTTGCTCGGCAACAACCCCGCGTACATCACCGGCATCTGCTACGACCTCCTCGCGACCAACCACGCCGCAGCGGAGCTGTTCCAGGGCATGGGGCCAGGTGGCAACGTCGTACGCTGGGTTTTCACCGAGCCCGCCGCCCGCCAGGTGCTGGTCGACTGGGAGCAGGAGGCGCGCAGCATCCTGGCCCGGCTGCGGGCGATGGCCGGACAGCATCCCGGTCACCCGCGGGTAACCCGGCTCGTGGCCGAACTCACCGAGATCAGCCCCGAGGTACGCCAGTGGTGGCCGCAGTACGACATCCAGTTCAGCCACGCGGGCCGCAAACGCCTCCGGCATCCCCGACTGGGTGTGATCGCCGTATCGCACGCCGCGTTCCACGTCGCCGAGCGACCCGAACAGACGCTGGTGGTCTACCACCTGCCGGACAGCACCGAACTCTCTGCGGGAGCGACAGTACCCGCGTGAGCCGTCATGTGTAGGCCGCCGACAGGACCTCAAGCCCGACCGGACCGGCGATGCCGCCGGGCCTGGGACAACCACCCGAGGAACCTGGCGTGCATCGCCGGCAGGTTCGGGCGCAATCCCAGGCCGTACGCGTCGTCGACCGCGTCGTGCATCGACGCGGCCAGGTAGAACGCCAAGGCGATGGAGTGGCCGTAGAACTTGGCCGCGAGCGTGAGTTGAGCTGGACCGCACGGCCAGGGCGCGGCGCAGTTGCGGCACAGCCACCTCGGACGCATCGGCAGGTGCGGGCGGGGGCGGGCGTTCATCCGATCCGCACCGTGCCTCGCCGGTGTCCGGCCGGCAGGACCTGCGCCCGCACACCCGCCCGACGTACGTACAACTCGCGCCGCGCGACCGCGTCGCCCGCCGCGTTCAGCTGGTAGCCCTCGATCCAGACCCATTCGTCGTACGTGTGCCGCTCGGGCAACTCAAGGATGACGCGTACGACGATCGGACGCCGGAACTGCACGCTAGCGGCGGTGGTCAGGTGGATAACGTCGCCGGCCTTCATCAGCTGGTCTGACTCGACGGTGGGCACGGGTCCCCCTCGGTGGCGTGGGAAAGGGCCGCTCCCGTGAGTGCTCGCCCGCCGGGAGCGGCCCCGCTACGAACGCGACCGCCGGTCTCGTGGTCCCTACCAGCCGCGCCGCCTGGTGACACTCTGCTGTGGAGGCCACTACGCTCGGAAGGTGTTCCAGGTCGCCGGGCCGGAGCTGGCGGAACAGCCTCCAGGCGTGTGGCACCTCGGGTAGTCGATCTCCAAACTGAGGAGCGTTGCATGGCTGACGTGCCGAGCCCGCTGGCGGACTTCATCGTGGGCGAGATCCGCCGTGCTCGCGGAGCCTCCGGGATGACGCAGGAGGCGTTCGGTCGGGCGGCGGGCTTCAGCGCCTCACATGTGAGCGCCGTGGAGAGCGGCACCCGCGCCCTGACGATGGACTTCATCAAGGGCGCTGATCGGGCCTTCAGCAACGACGGGCTGTTCGGACGCCTCGTGATGAAGCTCGGCGCGCCGTCGTGGTTCCTGCCCTGGCTGGACGCCGAACGCGGCGCACGACAACTTCGTCTCTTCGAGCCGCTACTGATCCCCGGCCTACTCCAGACCGAGAACTACGCCCGCGTCGTGATGCGCTTGAACGACCTCATGTCCGCCACCGAGGTGGACCACCAGGTCAGTGCCCGCATGAGTCGGCACAAGATCCTGACCAGCGACGCTCCGCCGCAGGTGGTGGCCGTCCTGGACGAGTCCGCGCTCCATCGCGGTGGCGACGAGTACGCCGGCATCATGGCGGAGCAGATCGCCCACCTCATCGCAGTCGCCGAACTGCCGCACGTCCACGTACACGTGATCCCGGCGGGCGCGGGCCTACACATCGGGCTGTCCGGGCCGTTCGCGCTCGCGCGAGCCAGCGACGGGGTGTGGGTCGGGCACCTTGAGAATCAGCTAGGCGGGATCGTGGTCAACACAGAAGATGGGCTGGATACTCTCCAGGCGAGGTGGGAGAACGTTCGCAACGAGGCGCTCCCGCGCCGACAGTCCAACGAGCTGATGAAGGAAGTGCACAGCCATCATGGACCTCACTAACGCCGTCTGGCGCAAGTCCCGGCGCAGCGGATCGTCCGGCGGTAACTGCGTCGAGGTCGCCGACAATCTGCCGGGCGTGGTCGGCGTCCGGGACAGCAAGGATCCGACTGGCCCGGTCCTCACCTTCGGTCCGTCGGCCTGGCGGGCGTTCGTCACTCAGGTCGCCGCGCGGCCGTAACCGCGACCGTTGCAGGTCGCGCGATGCCGACGGATGTGGGAGCCGCATCGGCCGCCGTCTCAAGGTGCCGTGCGACCGTCAGCAGGTTGGAGGCTCGGTAGTAGGCGCGCGAGTCATCGCGCCACATCTCAGGTCTCATCCGCTGCCGCAGCGCTTCGGCGGTTGCGCTCAACGTTTCTCGTTGGGCGGGGAGCAGTGCGCCGCCGGCTTCCAGGGACGCGCTGACGCAGGCGACCAGCTCCAAGGTGGTCGAATCCGGCTCTGCCAGCAGCGCAGGTGCCTCATGACGTAGCCAGTACCGCACGGCGTGCAGGGCAGCCGGTCCGGGGGTGCCGTACCAGCAGCGAGGAGAGCCGTTCGGGTTAGGGTCAGTCGGGCGAGGGCTCCGCCGGCCACGGCGCTTGGCGAGCTTCCGTTCGGCGGTGTAGTCGCGGAGATCGGCATGCCAGCCCGCACGACTCGCCACGAGAGCGTCCAACGCGCGCAGCAACGCGGCCTCGTCGCGGTGAAGCGGTCCCGCGATCTCCTCGAGAAAACTCAGCGTGGCGTGGAAGCCGATCGGTCGGTACAACTGCACGCACGACCTCAACGCGCCGACCCGGTGCCGGTACGGCAGCTCAGCGTCGCGCACGCGGCGGGCGTAGGTGCCGAAGCTCACCCCGGGACGCTACCGCCCTCACGTCGAATACGCCGACACCACTACTTCCGACCGCGTGCTCTTCTAGTCTCGTCGACGTTATTGTTAAACCTGTCCCGGAGTCGGGTTCCGAACTTTTCATCGCCGTCGTAGGAAAAATGGGCCGTCCCAGTCATTTGCATCGAGGCCAATTCCACGAAGGCGGATGTTCCGATCTTAGCCTTCTCGCGCAAGCCGACCCTACGGCCGAGGTCTCCGCTGGCGGCAACCTCACCTTGCGACCGCAACGGATCGATATCGTTCGACGTCGGCGGTCGGTGGTACTTGTCGTGGACAAGTTGCGGAGAGTGCAGGTTATAGAACGCTTCAATCTTCTGGAACGTTGGCCCACTCGTCGGGTAATCACGTACGTTGACGCGAAGGTACCACATCATGTCGAATGCATGATCAGCGTTCCGTGGAGGCGTTCCGGAATCCATCTTTCCCACCAGCCTGACCAGATCATTCCGTTGATACTCTTGCAGCCCTGGATCCGAACCCTTCTTGACCGCTTCCTTCAACTCTTTCAGGGCTTTCCGGTACTCACGCGACTTGATGGCCGGGGCCGAGAATCGGATGGCCGCGCCCATCTCGACGGGACGATAGAACATGCCAGTGTTCGAAACGAAATCAGAAGGCCCGTTGTACAGGTCGGCGTTTGTCATGTATTCAAGGCCGACAGTTCCCGAGTTATTCATCAGCGCTGGCCCTCCCGGAGATGACTGATGCAGATGCTTGTCCGCACCTAAACGGGATGAGCGGCGCTGTGGTTCACCGGCCAGGCGACCTTTTTCCCTGAAGCGTGGAGCTCAGAGCCTCGATCACGGCCCTGAGCTGGTGGGCGACGGACGAGTCGACCTGCACACCGGATTATGAACGCGAAACGTGCCCTGAGCAGGCGTTCCGTTCGCCTGACACCTGCTCAGGGCGTCGCTAGGGCGTGCGGGCGCTACGGAGCGGGCACGCCGTCGGCTGAGCTGGCTATCAGTCGTCGAACTCAAACCCGCTCGCCTCGGCCCCCGAGACCAGCCGCCGCAAGCGTTCGCCGTCGGTCACGATCGCGTTCATTCGAGTTGCCAACTCCTCCAGCGCGTTCCGATCGGTGCTGTAGGCACAGAACATGCCAGCCTCGGAGTCAAGTTCGAACCGGCCTTCGAGCGTCTCGGCCTCGGTGCTCACGAGAACCTGTGCGACGCCTTCCCAGAAGTACCCGTTGGGCTCGTGCGCGAGCTGCCGGATCAGGTCGTCAACGGGCGTGGTACCCGCCTCCAGCCGCAGCGAATACTGCCCTGAAGTCGTTTCGATCAGGCTAAGCAAGGTCATCTGCGAAGCCTGGCACCGCTCGGTGGCCGGGGCAAGATCCGATAGCCGTGATCACGCGCAGCCCTGGGTCTTCAGCCGCAGGCTGAAACAGGTGGTCAACAGCCTGCCGAGTACGTTCCTCGCTGGCCGGCATCAGGTGCGTGTAGACCCGGAGGGTGAACCCCGGGTCGGCGTGGCCGAGGTACGACACGAGTGCCCTGATGCTCTCCCCCGCGTCGAACAGCGACGAGGCGTAGAAGTGCCGTAGGGCGTGCATCCCGGTGGCCCGGCTCGGCGTGATGCCGGCCGCCACCACGGCGGGACGGCCAACTCTTGTTATCGAAGGTACGCCGGTTGATCGCCCCCCGCCGGGTGCTGGTGAACAGCAGCGGCACCGTGACCCGCTCGTCGTCGGCTCCGTTTTCCCACGGCAGGGTGAGCGTCACCGGGTCGCAGTCCTTGATGTGCTGCCGCAGCACCTGGGCGACGGAGTCGGGCAGCGGCACCCAACGGTCCCGGTCGTTCTTGGGCAGGCCGAGGACGAGCCGGGAGCGGACGAGCTTGACCTGACGTGTGACGTGCACCCTTCCCACGCCGAGGTCGATGTCGTCGACACCGAGCCCCAGGATCTCGCCCTGGCGCAGCCCGCATCCGGTGCCCAGGTCGACCATCGCGCGGTACCGCTGGGCGAGGCGGGTTCTTGACGATCCGCTACCGCCCTCACGCCAGATGACGGCGGAGTCCTACGGTCACATGACGGACGACCCGATCGAGCTGCGTCTCGACCTCGCCACCGCCGAGGACCTTCGCATCGCGCTGTACGACCTGGGCGAGCATCAGGCAGCAGGTAGGCCGATCCCCTACATGGACGCCGAGACCAGCAGACGGCTCGGCGCCCTCCTGCGAGACCTGGATATCCGCTTGGGCGGCACCGGGAGATGCGCGTAGCCGGCTTGCCAGCGAGCGGTACGGAAGCCGGCACCTCGACCGCCATCGGGGGCAGGGCTTCCGACTGCCGCGCCAGTCCAACCCCGGGAGAGGCTTGCCACCGCATCACCGGGTCGCGGCACCGGCTCCACCGTCAGGACGTGCCCGCCCCTCCCCACAGCCGCCGGCCCCAACCTCAGGACCACCGAGCGCCGGCCGCTTCGGCCGCTGGTGGCGCGCCGCTCGCGGGCCCGTGGTCCGGCCGGATCGGAGCCACCCGCTCCATTGAGCGTGATGCCTGTAAGTCATCAAGATGACTCACAGGCATCACGCTCAATGTGGTGTCCGCCCTCGGCCGTCCGCGCCGTCCGCCGTCGACCCGCAGGGGCGCGGCCCACCCCCGCGAGGCACCCACAGCGGCACAGCCAGCCCAACGCGAAAGGGGGAGTCAACTGAGCTCGCGCTCAGGGCGTCTCCAGGGCGTCAAACGCCGCCCGATGTTGACCATGAACGACCATCAATGCCCGAACACAGAACCAGCTCAGAGCCTCGATCACGGCCCTGAACTGGTAGGCGACGGACGAGTCGACCTGTACGCCGGATTCTGTGCACGGCGCGTACCCCGAGGGGTTTCGCGCCGGCGGCGGCCATCCATCTCGGCCTGCCGTTGCCGGCAGGCTCTAGCGGCCTACCCGCAGACATCGGGCGGGCAGCCCTCAAGCGTCTGCGCCGGGTCGTCATCTTGCGGTGACGGCCCTTGCTTGGCCTTGCTCCGGGTGGGGTTTACCGAGCCACCCCGGTCACCCGGGGTGCTGGTGGGCTCTTACCCCACCGTTTCACCCTTACCGTCCCCGTTGGGGTCGGCGGTCTGTTTTCTGTGGCACTGTCCCGCGGGTCACCCCGGGTTGCCGTTAACAACCACCCTGCCCTGTGGAGTCCGGACGTTCCTCGGCGGCGGGCCGCAGCCCGCCGACGCGACCGCCCGGTCGACTCGTCCGTCGCGCCCCCATCCTAACGACGTGGTGGGGACGCCCCTTCCCACCCCGGCTCGGCCGATGACGGGGGCGGGCCGGCGCGGCCGACGAGGGCGAGACGGCGGGACGACGCAGGAACGACGCGCTACCGGTAGGAGATGCGCAACGGCGCTCAGGCCCCCAGGCGCGCCGTCCACGACACCACGTCGGCGACCGTCGAGTTGCCACCGCAGAGCACGAGGCCCAACCGGGCGTCGTCACCCACCCGCTCAAGTACCCGGCGGGCGGCCGGCAGCAGGCATCCGGCGGCCGGCTCGGCCCAGACCTTGGCGTGCTCGGCCAACTCCACCGTCCCCCGCACCGCCTCGGCGTCGGAGACCACGAGCACATCGCTCACCAGGGCGGTCACGTGGTCGTAGGTGAGCTGCGAGACGGTCGGCGCGCTGAGCGTGGTGACGATCGACGACAGCGGTACCTCGACCGGCCCACCCTTGGCCAGGGCCAGCGACATCGCCTGCGCGCCCTCGGTCTCCACGCCCCAGACGCGTACCCCCGGCCGGCGTGCCCGTAGCGCAGCGGCCACTCCGGAGATCAGCGCCCCACCGCCGACGCTGACCAGCACGTCGGTCAACTCACCGGCGTCGTCGGCGAACTCCAGTCCGACCGTGCCCTGCCCGGCGAGCACCACCGGGTCGTCGAACGGGTGCAGCAGGGTCAGTCCGTCCTCCCGCAGCCGGGACATGAGCGCGAACGCGGCGGACATGCCGTCGGTCAGATGGACGTCGGCACCGGCCGCGCGGGCCACCTCGATGGCACGCGCCGGCGCCGTCCGGGGCATCACGACGGTCGCCGCGACGCCCAGGGCGCCGGCCATCACCGCGACCGCGATGCCGTGGTTGCCACCACTGACCGCCAGCACACCCGCCGCCCGCTCGGCGTCGTCCAGGACGAGCAGCTTCGCCGCCGCGCCGCGCGCCTTGAACGACCCGGTACGTTGCAGCAGCTCCAGCTTGGCGGTGACGGGCACGCCGAGCAGCTCGGACAGGCCAGGGCTGGGAACGGTGGGTGTGTGAACCACATGGCCGGCGATCCGGCCGGCGGCCGCCTCGATGTCCGCGAGTTCGATCATCGCTGAAGCGTGCCACAACAGCGGCGCGCTGCCCCGGTCGCCTGGTATGCGCGCCGGGCTGACCTGCGGAACGACGTCACGCCGACCAACCCAGTGAGGTTTGGCGTCGGCGAGCGGGCGATTAGCCGGCCGATTGTGCGGGGGTTCCGTCGGCCGGGCTAGCCTCGTGGGGCTATGGATCTCTCCCACGCCGCGCTGCTGCTCGCTGCCGGTCTCGCCGCGGGCACTGTCAACGCGGTGGCCGGTGGTGGTTCCTTGATCACTTTTCCGGCGATGATCGCGGTCGGGTTGCCGCCGGTGCCGGCGAACGTCAGCAACTCCGTCGCCGTCTTCCCCGGGTACGTCGCCAGTGTGGCGGGCAGCCGCCAGGACCTGCCGCGCCCCCGCGCGCTCGCCACGCTGGTGCCCACCACGATCGTCGGCACGATCGTCGGGGCGCTGCTGTTGCTGGCGACCCCGGCCCGCGCGTTCGAGCTGGTCGTACCCTTCCTGGTTCTCGGCGCGACCGCGGTCCTGGCCTTCCAGGACCCGCTGCGCCGGCTGGTCGGCCACCCCCGCGACCTGTCGCCGCGCCAGCGGACGGTCGCGGTCCAGACGATGGTCGCGCTCGGTGCGGTGTACGGCGGGTACTTCGGTGCGGCCCTCGGGGTGATGCTGGTCGCCGGCCTGGCGCTGGTGCTCGACGCGACCCTGGCGCGGGTGAGCGCGATCAAGAATCTGCTCTCGGCCGTGGTGGGGTTGACCACGCTCGTGATCTTCGCCCTGTTCGGCCCGCTGAACTGGGCGGTGGTCGCGGTGGTCGCGCCCGCCACACTCCTTGGGGGGTACGCGGGCGCCCGGCTGGTCCGCCGGCTGCCGCCGGTGGTGCTCAAGACGCTGATCGTGGTGTTCGGTACGACGATCGGCCTCTACCTGCTCTACCGCGCCCTGCGCTGACGCGCTCCACCCGCCCGGCGTCGCTGCCGAGATCCGCGCAACATCCGGGATGTTGCTGCCTCAGCAGACCCGGAGGCAGCAACATCCCCGAAAGTGCGCGGATCTTGGGGCGGGCGGCGCGGGCGGCGCGGGCTGGGCCGGCGGGGGGGGGTCAGTAGGCCTCGCCTACCGGCTCCTCGACGGACTTCTCGGTGTCGGCGGCGGCGCGGTTCCAGCGGGACCAGAGGACCCGCTCGCCGTAGCCGGCGGCCATCATGTGCGCGCACGCCAGGTACACCAGCACCCCGACGGCGAGCACCCCGAACCCGACCCAGAACGGCAGCGCCAGGGACTGCTCGGCGAGCTTGCCGGAGATGATCGGGGCGGGCGCGGCGGCACCCCAGCGGACCAGGTTGAACGCGCCGGTGGCGAGCCGGCGGTCGCTGGAGCCGAGGCCGAGCGCCAGGTCGGTGAGGTTGGCGTTGGCGAGGCCCATGCACAGGCCGGCGAGCACCAGCACCACGAGCGCCTCGGCGGTGCTGGTCGAGGTCGCGAAGAGGACCATGCAGACCAGCAGCCCGGCGATGGCCACGCCGACGGTCTGCACCGCGCCGATCCGGTGGGCGAGCCGGTGGCCGATCACCAGGATGCCGGTGGCCAGGCCGAGGCCCCAGCCGGTGAAGGCGAGCCCCAGCGGGACGACGTCCAGGCCCAGGAAGAGCGGTGTGTAGCCGAGCACGACGAAGAACACGAAGTTGTACGCGGCGGTGACCACACAGAGCGCGATGAACGCCGGGCGGCGGTAGGTGGCGAAGATCTGGCCGACGCGTACCGGAGCCTGGCGGTTGGTGGGCTCGCGCAGCTTGCCGGCGGCCACCCCGAGGGCGAGGACCATGAACACGCCGCAGACGAAGAACGGCAGCCGCCAGGAGACCTGGCCGAGCAGGCCGCCGATCAGCGGGCCGACGGCGAAGCCGAGGCCGAGGGCGGTCTCGAACAGACCGACCACCCACTCCCGGTCGATGGCCAGGTTGACCAGCACCACCATGGCGGTGGCGAAGAACATGGCGTTGCCCAGACCCCAGACGCCGCGCAGCACCGAGAGCTGCACGATGTTGCCGCTGAACGAGGCGAGGATGGCGGCCAGGCCGACCACCGAGACGCCGGCGACCAGCACCGGCTTGAAACCGAACCGGCCGCTGGCGAGCGTCGCCGGGATCATGCCGAGGGCCATGACCGCGATGTACGCGGTGAACAGCAACTCGACCTGCCAGGCGGTGACCCCGATCGCCTCGCCGATGGCGGGCAGGATCGGGTCGACGACGGCGATGCCGGCGATGGCGAGAAAGGCCACCAGCGTGGTGGCGTAGATGGCACTGCGGTTTGGTTCGGATGACCGATCCACTCCGACTCCCCAATTAGCTGTATCGTACAGGTATTTACCCTGTATCCTACAGCTATGAGCGACGACGACGAGAGCACCCTCGGACTGATTGAGACCGAGGTGGCCCTGCTGATGCGCTTCGGCGAGGCCACCCGGCGGGCCACCGGGTCCGCCGAGCACCGGGTGCTCGACCGCGCGGCGTACGTCATCCTGCGGCACCTCGACGCCGCCGGCCCGCAGAATGTCTCCGCGCTCGCCGCGCGGCTCAACCTGGACGGCTCGACGGTGACCCGGCAGGTCTCCGCCCTGCAACGCGACGGCCTCATCGCCCGCGCCCCCGACCCCACGGACGGGCGCGGCACGGTCATCTCCCCCACGACCGCCGGCCTCCAACGGATGGCCGCCGTGCAGGCCGCCCGGACCCGGCTCTACGGCGACATGCTGTCCGACTGGAGCCCCGAGGACCGAGAAACCCTGGCCCGGCTACTGGGCCGTCTCAACCAGGCCCTGGTAAACCGCAACCGCCCCCGCTAACCGCCAAGATCCGCACAAACTTTGCTGCCTCCGGCGCAGCTGAGGCAGCAACATCCCTGAAGCTGCGCACACCCACCCGACCCCGGCCGGTCCCGAGCCCACGCGGCCCGCCCTGCCCTACCCACCCCTGCGGGGCCGGCCCACCCGACCCGACCCAGCCCGCCCCGGCCCGCCCCCGCCCGGCCCTGGCCCCGGCCCGACCCAGCCCGCCCCCGCCCGGCCCTGCCCCGGCCCGACCCAGCCCGCCCCGGCCCGCCCCCGCCGAGCTCTGCCCGCCCGGCCCGGCCCGGCCCCTGTCCGGCCCTGCCCGGCCCGGCCCTGCCCTGCCCGGCCCTGCCCTGCCCTGCCCTGCCCTGCCCTGCCCTGCCCTGCCCTGCCCTGCCCTGCCCTGCCCTGCCCTGCCCTGCCCTGCCGATCATGGAGTCGTGGTGGGGCACGAATAGGCGCAGTTAGCCATCAACCGGGCACCAGAACTCCATGATCGACGCGGGAGGTCGGCCCGCGGCCCCTTTCACCGCCACCGCCCAGCTTCCGAGCGCTGCGCCGCACCCGTTCGCCGCCAAGATCGCGCAACATCCTGGATGTAGTGGCATCCCCGCCGCCCGACACCACTACAACAAGGATCGAGCACGATCTTGACGGATGGTGAGGAGCGACGGGCGCACACAACAGGCGACGGGCAAGTGCGACAGGCGACAGGCGAGGGGCGACCGGCGACCGGCGACCGGCGACCGGCGAGGGGCGACAGGCGACAGGCGACCGGCGAGGGGCGACCGGCGAGGGGCGACAGGCGACAGGCGAGGGGCGACAGGCGAGGGGCGACCGGCGAGGGGCGACAGGCGAGGGGCGGCGGGCGAGGGGCGAGGGGCGGCGGGCGAGGGGCGACAGGCGAGGGGCGGCGGGACTGCTCAGCGGCCCCGGGCGCCGGCCTCGCGGCGGGCGCCCGGGGAACGGCAACAGCAACAGCAACAGCAACAGCAACAGCAACAGCAACAGCAACAGCAACAGCGAACGGCAACAGGGAACGGCAACAGGGAACGCGGTCAGGCGACTGGTTCGCGGGCCGCGTCGGCGTCGCGGTCGGCGCCGGGGGTGACGCGCGGGTCGCCCTCGTCGGCGAAGTAGTCGTCCGGCTCGGTGCCGTCGACTCCCTCGGGCGTCTTCAGAGCCCGCAGCGCCAGCGTCACCAGCGCCGCGACGGCCAGGTTGACCAGCACCGCCACGATGCCCACGTAGATCGTCTTCTTGGTGTCGAAGCCGAACTCGGACAGCGGGAACGCCGAGCCACCGAAGTGCTTCTTCGTCGGGCTGGCGACCTGGTACAGCATCCACATGCCGAGGCCCATGCCGGCGACCCAGCCGGCGATCAGGGCGGTGCGGTGGAACCAGCGGGTGTAGAGACCCAGGGCTACCGCCGGCAGCGTCTGGAGGATGATGACGCCGCCGATGAGCTGGAGGTCGATCGAGAACTGCGGGTCGAGGAAGACGATGCAGGCGACCGCGCCGACCTTGACCACCAGCGAGGTGATCTTCGAGACGTTCGCTTCCTGAGCCGGGGAGGCGTCCTTCTTCAGGTACTCCTTGTAGATGTTGCGGGTGAACAGGTTCGCCGCCGCGATCGACATGATGGCCGCCGGCACCAGCGCGCCGATGCCGATGGCCGCGTACGCGACGCCGGCGAACCAGTCCGGGAACTGCTGGTCGAACAGCAGCGGCACGATCGTGTTGTTGTCCACGCTGCCGGCCGAAGCTCCCGGCAGCGGCTTCACGCCGGCCGCGATGGCCATGTAGCCGAGCAGGGCGATCAACCCGAGCAGCAGGCTGTACGCGGGCAGCGCCGACATGTTGCGCTTGATCACGTCACGGTTCCGGCTGGCCAGGACACCGGTGATGCTGTGCGGGTAGAGGAACAGGGCCAACGCCGAACCGAGCGCCAACGTGACGTACTGCAACTGGTTGTTGCCGTTGAGCAGGATGCCGTCGTTCGGGTTGGGTGACGCCTGGAACTTCGCGTCCGCCGCGTCGAAGATGTCGCCCCAACCGCCGAGCTTGTACGGCAGGTAGATGACCGCCACCAGGATCACGATGTAGATCAGGCTGTCCTTGACGAACGCGATCAGCGCGGGCGCGCGCAGCCCCGACTGGTAGGTGTACGCGGCGAGGATGGCGAACGCGATGATGATCGGCAGGTGCCGGGCCAGGGTGCTGTCGCCCGTCACGCCCATTGTCTTGAGGACCGCCTCGATGCCCACCAGTTGCAGCGCGATGTACGGCATGGTGGCGACGATCCCGGTGATGGCGATGAGCAGCGCCAGTACCGGCGAGTCGAACCGCGTACGGACGAAGTCGGCCGGGGTGACGAAGCCGTGCCGGTGCGAGACGGACCAGAGCCGGATCAGCACCAGGAAGACCAGCGGGTAGATGACGATCGTGTACGGCACGGCGAAGAACCCGGCCGCCCCGGCCCCGAACATCAGGGCCGGCACCGCCACGAAGGTGTACGCCGTGTAGAGGTCACCGCCGACAAGGAACCAGGTGATCCAGCCGCCGAAGCTGCGCCCGCCCAGGCCCCACTCGTCGAGGTGCGCCATGTCCTTCGGCGCGCGCCAGCGGGCGGCCACGAAGCCCATCGCGCTGACCAGCAGGAACAGCAACGAGAAAACGATGATCTCGGTGAGATGGTCGCGCCACATCAGCGGACCCCCTTCGTTCGCGACTGCGGGGCTCGCAAAACCGGCTCACTCCTCGCGCTCACCGCACACCCCGCTTCTTCGTCATCTGGTAGACGAGCGTCGTGGTGGCGACGCCGAGCAGGATCCAGGCGAGTTGCAGCCAGTAGTAGCGCGGGAATCCGAAGATCCGGGGCGCGTCACTGTTGAAGAACGCCGGGACCAGCGGCACCACGATGGGGATCAGGAGCAACCAGTTCCAGGGGCTGTGGTCCTTCGCCCTGGATGACGCCGTGGTAGGCGCCTCCGGTTCGGGTGCAGCCATCTGACACACCTCCGGGGAGTCGAGGCACTCGATGTAACGGCCGGAGGCTACGACTCTGTGACCGCCGTCACGATCAGGGCGCGGACGGCTCTGCGCCGAACGGCGCATGGGCTGCGCCGAACGGCGGGGGGCGCGCTGCTCAGGCGGCCGGCAGGTGGGCGGTGTCGTTGACCGTGCGGACGGCGATGCCGCCGTCGGGCCACAGGTCGAGCACCGAGATGCCGGCCGCGTCCAGGAACAGCCGGTGCAGGAAGCCGTCGGTGGCGGCGAGGGCGTCGCGCAGCGCCAGCTTGATCGGCGAGACGTGCGAGACGACCACCACGGTCTCTCCGGGGTACGCCTTCGGCAGCGCCTCGACGACCCGACGCACCCGTTCGGCCACCTGGGTGAACGACTCGCCGCCCGGCGGGGCGATCCGCGCCGACGCGAGCCAGGCGTCCATCTCCCCCGGCCACTGCTGGCGTACCTCGGCGAAGGTGCGCCCCTCCCACTGCCCGAAGTCGCACTCGATCAGGTCGGCCTCGGTGCGGACCGGCACGTCGCCGACGGCGGCGGCGATCGCCGCCGCGGTGGCCGTACACCGGGACAGGGGTGAGCTGAGCACGGCCGCGACGGACGGGGCCAGCGCGGCCACGCGCGCGCCGGTAGCGGCGGCCTGGGCGCGCCCGCGCTCGGAGAGCGGCACGTCGCCGCGGCCGGAGTAGCGGCCCTGCTCGGTGTAGGCGGTCTCGCCGTGCCGCACGAGGATCAGCCGGGTGGCCGTGAAGCTCGGGCGGGGCTCCCAGGAGGCCGGCGCGGTCGCCGGGTCGCTGCCCGTCGACGCGCCTGCGGCCGGGGCGCTGGCCGAGGCCGGTACGCCGGGGGACGCCGGCGGGGTGGGTCGGCCGGCGGCGGCGTCCATCGCGGCGTTGGCGAGCGCGTCGGCGTGCCGGTTCTCCTCGCGCGGGATCCAGGTGAAGCGGACCGCGCCGAAGCGGCCCACCAGCGCGGCCGCCTGCGCGGCGAGCGGACGCAGGCCGGGGTGCTTGATCTGCCACCGGCCGCACATCTGCTCGACCACCAGCTTGGAGTCCATCCGGACGTCCACCTCGGTGGCGTCCAGCTCGGCGGCGGCCCGCAGACCGGCGATCAGGCCCTGGTACTCGGCGACGTTGTTGGTCGCCGTACCCAACGACTCGGCGCGCTCGGCGAGCACCTCGCCGGTCTCCGGGTCGCGCACCACCGCGCCGTAGCCGGCCGGCCCGGGGTTGCCCCGGGACCCGCCGTCGGCCTCGACGACGACCACGCGCGGCGCCACGACCTACAGGCCCGACTCGTTGGTACGGACCATGATCCGCCGGCAGTCCTCGCAGCGGACCACGTCGTCCGGGGCGGCCGCGCGGATGCGGGCCAGGTCGGCGCCGGAGAGTTCCAGCCGGCAGCCGCCGCAGCGGCCGGCGGTGAGCAGCGCCGCGCCCAGCCCGGTGTCCTCGCGGATCTTGTCGTAGAGGGTGACCAGCTCGGCGGGGAGGTCGGCCGCGAGCGGCTGCCGCGCGCCCCGCTTGAACTCCTCGTCCTTGGCGATCTCGGCCAGCGCGTCGTCCCGGCGCTGCTCGGTGGCGGCCCGCTTCTCCCGGGCGTCGGCCAGCCGCTGCTCCACACCGTCGAGGACGCCCTGGGCGGTCTCCCGCTGCTCCATCAACTCCAGCTCGGCGTCCTCCAGGTCACCCTGACGCCGGTTCAGCGAGGCCAGCTCGTGCTGGAGCGCCTCCAGCTCCCGGGCCGGACCGGTGCCGGCGGCGAGCCGGTTCTGGTCCTTCTCCTTGCGGGCCCGGACCTGCTCGACGTCCTTCTCCAGGCGGGCGATGTCCCGGTCCAGGTCGTCGACCGCCACCTGGGCGCGTACCCGCTCGTCCTCCAGCGACGACAGTTCCCGGGCCAGCGCCTCCAGTTCGGCCCGCTCCGGCAGTGACCGGCGGCGGTGCGCGAGCTGGGCGAGGTTGGTGTCGATCGCCTGAAGGTCGAGCAGGCGGCGCTGGACCTGGGGGTCAGCCTTCACGGTCGGGCTCCTTGTCGTCCACAACGGGTGCGGCGGCGTGCACGGTCCACGGGTCGGTGTCCAGGTCGGACACCAGCGTCTCGACGCCCGGCGCCTCCCGCAGGAAGGCGGCCAGGTCGTCCAGCCACGGTCGTTCGGTCGCCCAGTGGGCGGCCTCGATCAGGACGGGACCATCGGCGGCGACGTGCTCGCTGGCCGGGTGGTGCCGCAGGTCGGAGGTGAGAAACGCGTCCACCCCGGCGGCGGTCGCGGCGCCGAGGAAGCTGTCTCCCGACCCGCCGCTGACGGCGAGGGTACGAACCATACGCCGGGGATCGCCCGCGGCGCGAACTCCCCAGGACGTGACGGGAAGCACGGCGGCGGCGTGCCGGGTCAGCTCGGCGAGGGTCATCGGGTGGGGCAGGTCGCCGATCCGGCCGAAGCCACGGTCGTCACCATGGCCCGGCGAGCCGGGCGCGGGCCGTTGCAGCGGGCGCAGCCCGGTCAGACCGAACCGGGCGGCCAGCGCGTCGGAGACGCCCGGGGAGGCCACGTCGGCGTTGGTGTGCGCCGCGTAGAGCGCCACGCCGGCCCGGATCAGGTCGTGGACGATCCGCCCCTTGACGGTCGTCGGCGCGATTGACGACACCCCGCGCAGCAGCAGCGGATGGTGCGCGACGATCATGTCGGCCTCGACGGCGAGCGCCTCGGCGACCGTCTCGGGCACCACGTCGACCACGCACAGCACCCGGCGGACCGGGGCGGTCGGCTCACCGAGCACCAGGCCGACACGATCCCACTCTTGCGCCCAGACGGGCGGATAGCGGCGCTCCATCTCGGCCACCACGTCGCTCACCGTGGAGGCGGATCGGCTTGTGCTCACGGCGGGCCAGCTTACCGGCGTTGCGGCCATCGGGCGGTGACACCCGGCCCCGGCCGCGTCGGCCAGCGGTCCGGCCGCCCCTCGCCGGCCGCGTCGGCCAGCGGTCCGGCCGCCGCTCGCCGGCCGCGAGCTGGCGACGCCGTGCGAGCCGCCGGTCTGACCGGGCGGTGTGCACCGCCGGTCGGGCGACACCGCGCCGGCTGCCGGTGCGGCAGCGCCGTCGACCCGCCGGCCGGGGTCGGGCGGGCAGGCTCAGGCGGCGCGGTACGCGACGGTCCGCAGCGCGGCGAGCGGCATCGCCCAGGGGAAGGTGTGCATGTGCTGCTCCCCCGTACCGGGCGGGTGCAGGGCGACCACATGGTCACCGAAGAGCACCGTGATCCCCCAGTCCGCCAGCCGGGCCACGCCCGCCCGGAACGCCGGGTGGGCGGCCATCGCGACGTTGGTGTACGGCACGGCGACGATCGGGATGCCCTTGCCCTGCGCCTCGACGAGGAGGCCGAGCGCGAGGGTGTCGGCGATGCCGGCCGCCCACTTGTTGACCGTGTTCACGGTCGCCGGGCAGACGACCATGGCGTCGGCGGGCGGCAGCACGTCCGGGTCGCCGGGGTTCTTGTAGTGCGTCCGTACCGGGTGGCCGGTCTGTCGGTGAAGGGCGGCCTGGTCGACGAACTTCGCGCCGTCCGGCGTGGTGACCACGCAGACGTCCCAGCCGTCGGCCTGGGCCAACTCGACCAGGCGGCCGACGTGACGGGCCAACGGCGAACCGCAGGCGATGACGTAGAGCACCGCACGGTGCTCGCTGGTGTGTGGTTGGCCGGTCGTCACACCGGCTCCGCGCTCATACCCCTACTCCCATCTGCTCAGCCAACTCCGCCACCGGAGAAGGCGGCGCACCCCGTGTGCGACGAAGGACGTCGGACATCACCTCGTGGGCGATCGGTCGGCAGCGGATCTCCGACGGCGCGAGCCGGTCACCGAGCAGCAGCATCTCGCCGGCGTTGGCCACGTCGCCGATCTGGGCGTACCCGCGGGCGATGTCGAGCAGGTGGTGGGCCCGGCGTTCGGGCAGCAGCGCGTTGAAGTCGGGCTCGGCGATGCGCAGTTGGTGGACCTCCACCGCCCGGCCCCCGTCGCCCAGCTCGACGGCGGCGGCGGCCCGGTGCAGCTCGACGTTCGTCGGGCCGAACGACGTCCAGTAGTGGTTGTGGTCGCCGCCGAGCAGGGTGGCGGCCTCCTGCGCGCAGTTGATCAGGTCGTCGACGCTGGCCGAGTCGCCGATCCGGGACGCCGCCATGGCCCCCTGCAAGAGCAGCATCCCGTAGACGGACAGCCGGGCCGGCGAGACGTCGTTGCCGCCGCCCGGGGCCAGCCGGTTGGCGATCTGCACGTTCAGCTCCAGCGCCGGCCGGGCCCGGCCCATGGCGACCAGGGCGTTGCAGACCCGCGTGGTGGCGATGCCGGCCAGCAGCGGGTCGTCGGCGCGCTGGGCCACCGCCATCGACCGGTCGGCGGCCAGCCAGGCCAGCTCGAACTCGCCGAGCTTGCGCAGCACCGAGGAGGCGATCTGGTAGACCTGCCCGAGCAGGTGCGCCGCCTCCGGCGCCTGCGCCCCGCTGTAGGCGGCGTCGGCGGCCTGCGCGTCGCGCAGCAGCTTGGGCAGCGCGCGGGTGAGCATCCCGTAGCGGCCGTACTGGTAGGTGAGCCAGGCGTGGTTGACGGCCTTGCGCATGTCGTCCAGCGGCGGCGGGTACGGCACGGCGTCGAAGTACGCGCTCATCGAGTCGTACCGCTCCAGCGCGGCCCGGATCTCCTGCACCTCGATCTGGTCGATGCAGTTCAAGGCGTCCGTCCGCCGCTCCGGGTCACGGCCCATCAGCAGCTGCACGTCCATCTGGAGGATGTCGGCGATCTCGTAGAGGACCGAGAACTTGTCCAGCCGGCGGACGCCCCGCTCGACCTTGTCGACCCAGCTCTTCGACTTGCCCAGGCGGTCCGCGAAGACCTGCTGCGACATCTTGCGTCGCCCCCGCCAGTAGGCCACTCGCCGGCCAATGGGTAGCTCGTCCATCTCCCCATCCCTCCCCTGCCACCGCCAACGGGCGGGGCACTGTCCGCGGGTGCGGCGATCAGTCGTTCGTCTTGCAGTTTTCGCTGGTCGCACAGCCTGTACGTCAGCCAGACAGCCAGTCCTCGTACTTTTCGTGCAAGTTGCACGAGCCGTTCGTCAACCTCAACGATCGTGGGTTACGGCAGTGACGGCGCTCGAACTGCGACCTGGCGTCCGCCGGGCCCGACCGAGGGGAGATGGCACACATGTGGGGGAACGTCGGACCGCGCGTCGCCGAACTGTCGCCGCTGGAACGCGTCCGGCTGCGCCGGGTCGCCATCCGGTACGCCGTACACGGGTGGGAGGTGACGCCCGGCGCCTGTCTCGCCCGCAGCAGGTTCGTGTGCGGTCGGGCCGGCTGTCCCACCGTGGGTTGCCACCCCGCGCTGGAGAACTGGGAGCTGGCCGCCACCACCGACCCGGCCCGGGTGGCCACCTGGTGGCGGACGCGCCCACACGGCGTGCTGCTGCCCACCGGGCGGACCTTCGACGTGCTGGAGGTGCCGGCGCACCTCGGCCGGCACGTGCTCGACGCCGTGCAGACCCACCCGGCCGGCACCGGCGTACGCGGTCCCGTGCTGGTCACCCCCACCGGCCGGTGGATGTTCCTGGTGCGTCCCGGTGACCCGCTGCGGCCCGAGTTGGAGCACTGCTTCCACGTGGTCCGGCACGGGCCGGGCTCGTGGATCCCCGCGCCGCCGACCCGACTGCCGGAGGGGACCGTCCGCTGGGCGGTCGCGCCGGAGCAGGCCCGCTGGCAGCTCCCCGACTCGTACCTGGTGCAGAACACCCTGATCGAGGCGCTGCGCGCCAGCGGGGTGACGCTCACCCACGACCTGCTCCCCGGGCACCTGCCGCTGCCCCGCCGGGGAAGGTGAGCCGAGGGCCGGCCGACGATCCGATCCGGTGACCGACAGCGTCGCCCGGCCACCGGTCCTCGTTGAGCAGGTGACGGCGCGAACGCGCGCCACGAACGGGGGAACGATGTCCACACACGACCGGTCGCCGTATCCCGGCGGCACCGAGCCGCCCCGCCGCGGCCAACGAAGGCACCGCTGGGCCGGCACCCGCCCAACCGGCTCCCGCCCCGGCCGCCCCCGCCCCACCGGCACCCGCCCCGCCACAACCCACCGCCCCCTCCGCTAAACCCCCACCCCACCCCGCACCCTCCACGGCCCCCACGGCCCCCACCCCCCACCTCGTCGATCTTGCACTTTGTGTGGCGACATTCCGCATCACAAGGGGCGAATCGACAACCGAAACTGCAAGATCGCGGGGACAGAGGCGGGGCGCGGGGCGGGACGGGGACGGGGAGCGGGTCAGGCCGTTTGTGGGAGGGCGGCGGAGTGGAACTGGCGGGCGTCGTCGGTGACTACCGCGTAGGTGTGGTCGGTCAGGCGGTCCAGCCAGCCGATTCCCGCCGCGCCCATGGCCAGGGCGGCGGTGGCGTAGGCGTCCGCGACACCCAGGTCGCTGCCGACCACGGTCACCGAGCGCAGTCCGGTGGCCGGCGCGCCCCGGCGAGGGTCCTGCACGTGCCGGCCCCGCTCGTAGACGCCGGAGGTGGCCACCGCCAGGTCGGTGCCGGCGAGCACCAGGCAGGTCGCCATCTCGTCCCACGGGTGCCGGATGCCGATGCGCCACGGCTCGCCAGTGGGCGAGAAGCCGCGTACGCGGACGTCGCCACCGGCGTTGACGCAGTGGTTCGCCGCCCCGGCGGCGAGGAGCCGGTCGGAGGCGACCTGCGCCGCCCAGCCCTTCACGTACCCGGACGGGTCGAGCCCGCCGGTGGCGTACGCGTCGAAGAACCCGTCGGTGACGCCCCACAGGTCGGCGCAGGCCTCCAGCACGAAGCGCAGGTCCGCCGACGCCTCGGAGAGCAGCACCTCGCCCCGGTCGAACCGGCACACCTCGCTGTCCGGCCGGTACGTGCTGAACCGGGCGTCCACCTCGTGCATCCAGGTGAAGACGTCGTCGGCCAGCTCCCGCAGACGCGCCGGAGGCAGGTCGTCGGCGAGGTCCAGGGTGATCGTCGTACCCATGATGTGCTCGACCCGGCACAACCCGGGCCGGGTCATCGCGGCCGGCACGTCAGAACGCCTGCTCGATGGCGGCCCGCAGGGAG
Source organism: Micromonospora sp. CA-246542 (assembly GCF_050942905.1). Lineage (NCBI taxonomy): Bacteria > Bacillati > Actinomycetota > Actinomycetes > Micromonosporales > Micromonosporaceae > Micromonospora > Micromonospora sp. CA-246542. The sequence continues at coordinate 5,408,170 of NZ_CP192040.1, forward strand.
GTCTTGTAGGCGTTGCTGGTGGCGGTGGCGCCGGAGACGGTGTTGAGGTTGGCGCTCTGCTTCCGCACCACCTCACTGGGGGTGCCGGGAGCGCCGGTGCCGTTGTACGCGTCCCGCACGTCACCGCTGTGGATGTCGGACTCGCCGCCGCTCGGCAACGCCAGGGTGGTGGCTTCGATGATCTTGTTGCCGGAGACCACGATCTGCACCTGCACGTACCCGTAGTCGTCCGCCGTGTCCACCGGCGGCCCGGTGACCCGTCGGGTGGTCGACTGCGGCGCCTTGGTGGTGGTCTTCGGCGCGGTCGGCGCCTTCGCGGTGGTCTTCGTGCCGGACGGCTTGGCGGTGGTCTTGCCGGGCTTGGGCGACACCGACGCGTCGGCGGTCTCCGACGGCTTCGGCGCCGCACCCGACGGGTCGGCGGCCGGGGCGACGCTCGGGTCGACCCCCGGCCCGCTGGGGTTGACCGGTTGCGCTGTCGGCAGGTTCTGGGCGACCTGGGTGGTGCCCGGCGAGCCCTTGAGCACCACCAGGGCGGTGGTGCTGGCGGCCAGACCGGTGATCGCGAGCAACGCGCGACGCATGCGATGCCTTCCTACAGTTCGAAGGTGGCCAGGTGGATCTGCCGGCGGGGTACGCCGGCGCGGCGCAGCGCGCGCACCGACTGCTCGACGAGCCCGGACGGTCCGCACAGGTAGACGTCCCGCCGTGCCACGTCGGGCACCAGTTGGCGCAGCCCGTCGGGGCTCATGAGCTGGCGGGGGCCGGGGTCGTCGCGGGAGCCGATGACGTACCAGATCGACGTGTCGCGTTCCTGGGCCAGCCAGTCCAGCTCGCGGCTGAGCAGCACGTCGGCGGGGGTGCGGGCCCGGTAGATCAGGGCCGCGCCCGGCGGCAGCTCCTCGAGCATGGCCCGGATGGGCGTGATGCCGCTGCCCCCGGCGATCAGCAGCGCCCGTTCGCGCACCCGGTGCGCGGCGGTGAAGGTGCCCGACGGGCCCTGCGCCCACACCCGGGTGCCCGGTTCGAGGTCGCGCAGGTCGGCGGTGTGCCGGCCGACGACCTTGACGGTGAGCCGCAGCCAGCGGCCGTTCGCGGCGGCGGAGACGGAGAACGGGTGCGACTGCCACCAGCAGCCGGGGCTGAGGAAACGCCAGCGGAAGTACTGCCCGCCGAGCATCGCTAGCCGGCCCAGCCGCTCGCCGGTGAGGTAGACGGAGATCGTGTCCGGGCTCTCGGCGACCACGTCGGCGACGCGCAGCTTGTAGCGCAGGTTGAACGCCAGCGGCGCGATCACCCGTCCCCAGAGCAGCGCGGCGACCACCAGCAGGTAGAGCGCGATCCAGCCGGTGCGTACCGGGCCCGGCTTGTAGAGCTGCGCGCCGTGGCTGAACTGGTGCCCGTAGCCCAGCAGCAGCACCAGGTAGCTGGACCGGTGCAGCAGGTGCCACAGCTCGTAGGGCACCGCCCGTCGGATGGCCCGGACGCTGCTGAACCCGACCGCCATCATGATGCCGGTGGCGACGAAGGCCGAGAGCATGTCCTCGTAGCTGCCGAGCAGCGTGCCCACCTCGGCGAACACCGAGTGGTTCCGCAGGTCGGCGTACCCGACGAGGATCAACGACAGGTGCGCCAGCACGGTGACCAGCAGCGTCGCGCCGATGTCGCGGTGCCAACGGCCGATCTGCTCGCCGCCGATCCACCGTTCCAGCACCGGCAGGCGACTCATCATCAGCACCTGCACGAGCAGCAGGTAACCGGCGATCAGGCCGGTGATCCGGCCGCCGGCGGTGAGGGTCGAGGCGGTGCTGCGCAGCGAACCGGCGGGCGTACCCAGCCACCACGGCAGCACGCTGGCCAGCAGCCCGACCAGCAGCAGCGCGGCCAGCAGCCGTCGGCCGCCGGGTCCGCGCCGGTCCGGGACCTGCGGGGGTACGGGAGCAGCCGACCGGCCGCCGTGCCGGGACGAGGTCCCGGTGCGGCGGCCGGCGGCGTGGGTGCCCGGGTACGTCACGCGTACAGCTTCATGGGGGCGTACTTCATGCGCGGGAAGACCTTCTGCACCTCGGCGTTGGTGAGCCCGAAGCGGCCCTGCGCCAGGGAGCCGTAGACGTTGAACATGTTGTTGTATTCCGGCACGTCGCCGGAGTCCAACTTGCTGAGCCCGTTCCAGGTGCCGAGCAGCGAACCGGCCAGCTTCTTGCCGGACAGGACGGTGACCACGCCGCCGTGGCCGTGGTCGGTGCCGCCGGTGTTCGAGCCGACCCGGCGGCCGAACTCGCTGGACACCATGATCGTCACGTCGGCGGCCTGCGGGCCGAGGTCGGTGAAGAACGCCGCCATCGCGCTGGCCAGCTCGTTCAGCCGGCGGTGCAGCTGACCACCGCTCTGGGTGCCCTGGTTCTCGTGGGTGTCGTAGCCGCCCATCCCGACGGTGGCGACCCGGACGTTGGCGCCGCCCTTGATGAGCTGGGCGAGCTGCTGGAACGCGTTGCCGACGCCCTCGTACTTGACGCCCGCGGCGGGCTGGTACGGCTTGGCGGCGAGCTTCTGGGCGGTGGCGAGCGCGCCCATGCCCTCCTGCACGGCCTCCTCCACCGGGTGGTTGATCCCGGTGAAGAGCCCCTTGATGGCCTTCTCGGTGGCGGCCCGGAACTTGTCGTCGCCGTTGAGGCGCAGCGAGCCGACGCTGTTCAGCGAGAGCGCGCCGTTGTTGCCGACCAGCGAGCGGGGCAGCGTGCTGCCGATGCCGACGCTGCGGAACGCGGTGCCCTTGCCGAGGTTGTCGACCAGGCCGTCGAGCCAGCCCCGGCCGCCGGTCTCGTTGGGCAGGCCGCCCAGGTTGCAGGCGTCGGCGGCCTGGAAGTGGCTGCGGGACAGCCGCTCGTCCGAGACCGCCGGGATGAAGCCGAGCTGACCGGCCTTGAGGAAGCTCTCCAGCGGCTTGAACGCGCTGGTCAGCTTGAAGCCGCGGCTCAGGGCCAGCGAGTCGTTGCCGAGCAGCAGGTCGGGCCGGGCCTTGGCGAGCACCGCGTCGCCGTCCGGCGCGACGAGGCTCAGCCCGTCGAGACCGCCGTAGAGGAAGACGTGGATCAGCGTGCCGGTCTTGGTGGCCGCGAACGACGCGGAGGTGGTGACGAACTGGGCGGTGGCCAGCGCGGTGGCGGTGGCCGCGGCACCGGCGACGAACGTCCGTCGGGTGACGCCGCGTCCGTCCTGCTGGGCCTCCTCCAGGTCCTCCAGCCGGCGGTAGCGGTCGGCCTCGGCCGCGTTCTCGGCGGCCACGAGGTCGGCCTCGGCGCGCAGCAGCGCCTCGGCCGGGTTGTCGGCCAGCCGTCGCACGTCGGGGCATTCGGGGTGCAGGGGGAAAGAGTTGTACACAGTCTTCTCCATCGGGTGCCTCACCGGAGGTGGTGCTGGGGGGAAGCGAGGATCGCCCGCGCGACGGCGGTGATGGCCCCGTTGAACGTGGCGTCGACCTTGGCGGTCGCCGCCACACCGGCCACGCCGAGGATCAGGTTCTTCTCCCGGGTGCTCAGCTTCTGGCCCACGAGCCGCAGGGACAGCGCGTCCACGTACGCCCCGGCGGTGGCCGGCGCCTTGACCAGCTTGTCCGGCGCGGTGTACGTGAAGACGGTGCGGTAACCGGCCACGATCTCGCCGGCCTCGTTCCAGCCGTTGACCATCGTGCCCGCCGAGGTCCACGCGACGTAGACGTCGGGGTAGCCGTCCGGGGTGGGCTGACCCATCGGGTACTGGCCCAGCTCGCGCAGCTTGTCGTGGATCTGCCGCAGGCCCCGGGCGAACGGGGTGCGCTTGTTGTCTCCGTTGTTGTTCTTCGGCGACGCCTCGGGCGAGACGCCCAGGGTGCGGTACGTGGCGACCAGGTACTCCATCGGCCGGCGGACCTTCTGACCCACGGCCGCCCAGAACTCCGACGAGCTGAACAGCGTCATCAGCACCGGCTTGATCATGCCGTTGTTGCTGCTGTACGTCTTGGCCAGCCGGTCCACGAGGGACTTCGGCGGGGTGTCCGAGACGAACCGGGTCGCCAGGCTCTGCGCCACGTACTTCGCGGTCGAGGGGTGCAGCGCGATGTAGGTGATGTACTTGTCGATCGCCGCGTCGACGGCGGCGATCTCCTTGGCCGTCGGGTTGTTGACGTCCTTGATGCTGAACGTGTTGGCGTGGGTGAAGCCGAGGATCTTCACCTTGCCCATGTAGTGCTGGTTGACGCGCAGGACGTACTGGCCCTTGTCGTCGACGCCACGGCCGGTCTGGAGCATGGCGGCCTGCCGGACGTCACCCTCCTTGTAGCCGCCGTCGACGCCGACCGAGTACAGCTCGAGGTTCTCCCGGGCGAGGTTCTCGTTGATGGCGTCCTTGCGGGAGTCCTTCTGGTTCAGGTAGATCAGCAGCGCGGGGTGCTTGTTCGCCGCGACCAGCATCTCGGGGTAGCTGCCCAGCGCGTGCTTGCGCACGACGTCCTTGTCGAACGAGGTCCGGTAGACCTCCCCGCCGTCGAAGTCGGCGGCGACGTGCAGGAAGTCGTTCCAGAAGTCGACCATCACCTCGAAGAGCTGACGCTTCGACCAGATCTGCCGGGCCAGGGTGGCGTCGACCACCTCCCGCTCCGGCTGGGCGCCCTGGTCGTTGAGCTTGTCCCGCTGGTCACGCAGCTGCTGCACGGAGAGCGACTGGGTGGGCAGCTCGGCGAGCTTCAGCTCGGCCTTGCTCGGCTCGATCTTGTCCGGGTCGAGCTGCGTCCGGATCCAGGCGTCGATGCCCTGCTTCTTGATGTCGGCGACGACGGCGGGCGTCGCCCCGAAGGTGGTCCGCCGGGCCAGGTGCAGGATCGGGTCCTTGGCGAGCACCGTCTTGACGGTCACCTCGGTCGCCGCGGCGGCCGCGGCCGGACCGGAGAAGGTACGTCCACCGGCGGGCGCGTTCTTCTTCAGCGCCTCACCGGCGCGCGAGCCCATGTAGCTCTCGTTCTGCTCGGTGTAGGTACGCACCGTGCTGGGCTGCTGGCCGCTGGGGCGTGCCGCGGTACCGTCGGTCACCGTACTGCCGGTCGCGTCGGCCGCCGCCTCGTCACCGAAGAGGTCACGGAACTGCGGGGTCATGGCGAGCGCCGCGCCACCGGCCACGACGGCGGCGGTGCCACCGAGCGCGGCCATGGCCTTACGCCGGCCGACCTTGCGGCCCGGCTCGCCGTCGTCGTCCAGAGTGGGCAGTCCGGCGCCGGCCGGGCCGGACGGGGCGGGACGACCGAGGCCCTCCGGGCCGACCCACTGCGGCCCACGCGGGGCGGGGGCGGGCTGCGCGTTGTACGCGTACCCGTCGACGTACTGCTCGCGCGGGTCGCCCTGCGCCGGGTAGCCGCCCTGGTAGGGGTGGGGCGAGTCGTATCCGTACGACGCGGACGCGGTGGGGTCGCCGTACGTGTCCGAGGTGTGGTGCTGGCGTCCGTCCCAGCCGCGGTCGTCCCGCGGTCGACGTGGTGGCACATTCTGGTCGGCCATGTACCAATCCCGTTTTCTGATGAGCGCCGGAAAGCTGCGACCGGGCAGGTGCGGCAGGTGCGGCGACTGTTGCCTGAGGGGGTTGCTACGGCAAGGTAACCAAGCGCTCAGGTGCCTTCAAGGTGGGCCGAACACGCCCGTGAGGGCACTTAAGACAGCCCTCACCACGGCATTCAAGGTCGACGGGTCGGCGCGGGCGGTTTCCAACCTTCCCAGCAGGGCGGACGCGCGCCAGCCGGGTACGGATCGGACCACGCGGCCGTACGCGCCACGTTCACCGCTGTTCACCACCACAGACAAACTTAAGGTTCGGATAAGCCGGACGTGAGGTGCTCTCACGCTGGGGAAAAGTACGAGAAGCAGGAGCGTGAGCCGCCGTCGCAGCGGGTATGCCGCCGAACCGCTGAACGCGTGAGGGGAAGGCAGCGCCATGCTCAGCAAAGAGGATCAGCGCAGGTTCGACCAGATCACCCGTCAGCTCCGGGAGAGTGACCCGGCGTTCTTCGCCCGGCTCGATCATCGGGTCCGGGCCCGTCGGGGCCGTTATCTGATGTTGTTGACCATCGTGCTGTGGGCGTCGCTCCCGGCGATGGCCGTGTTCGCCGGCCGGCTGGCCGGCGCGATCTGCGCGGTGGTGCTGGTCGCCAACGCGGCGATCATGTGGCGGTTCCGCCGCCGCTGGACGTGACGGCTCACCCCGGTCCGAAGGCCCGGTACGCGCGGCGCAGCCGCTCCAGCAGGCCCGGCCCACCGATGGCCGGCGCCGGCGGACCGAGCTGGCGCAGCAGGAGGTCCGGCCCGGTCGCCAGTCGGGGTGGCCGGTCGGGCAGCGGCACGGGTGCCGTCCAGAAGCGGTCCACCGCCTCCGCGACCGGCGTGGCGGCCAGCCCGGCGAGCGCCCGGGACGCGCCGGCCGGTGGCAGCACGTCGACCGTCGACGGGCGGGTGTCCACGATGGAGGCCGGCGCGGGCGACGCCGGCGTGCCGGTCGCCCCGGCGCGGCGGGCGCGCAGCCGGTCCAGCAGGTCCGCCCGGGATCGGCCACGCCAGTGCAGCAGCTCGAACGGATCCGCGTCGAACGCCTCGGCGAGCAGGTAGAACGTGGCCGCCAGGTGCTTGCACGGCACCGCGAAGTCGGGACAGTTGCAGCGCTGCGTCAGCTCGTCGACGGCGGCGGGAAAGAGCGGGGCGCCCGCCGCGGCGAACAGCTCCTCCAACTCGTCGGGCAGGTCCCCGGCGAGCAGGCGGGCGCTGAAGAACGCCTGACCGGCCAGCTCGTCCTCGATCCGGGACCAGAGCGCCTCCGGGAACGCCGCCAGCGCGATCGAGACCTCGTACGGGCGGGGGCGGGAGCCCTGCACCTGGGCGGTGACCCGGCCGGGCGTGACGTCGAGCCGGAGCACCTGACCGGCCCGCGCGTACGACCGGCCCCGGGTCAGCCGGGTGCCGAGCGCGAACGACTCCAGCACTTCCAGGAAGCGCCGGGACCACCAGGACCGTCCGATGGCGCCCCGGGTGCTGCGCGCCTTCAGCCCTCCGTCGACCTTGCGGGGACGGCCGTAGTCGGCGAATCGGTCGGTCACTCCACCACCGCCCCGGCCTCCAGGGCGAACAGGTCCCGGAGCTGACCCGTGGACAGCTCGGTGATCCACTGTTCGCCGGTGCCGACCACCCGCTGGGCGAGGCTGCGCTTGTCGGCGATCAGCGCGGCCACCTTCTCCTCGACGGTGCCCGCGCAGACGAACTTGCGGACCTGCACGCGTCGCCGCTGCCCGATCCGGAACGCCCGGTCGGTGGCCTGGTCCTCCACCGCCGGGTTCCACCACCGGTCCACGTGCACCACATGGTTGGCGGCGGTCAGGGTGAGGCCGGTGCCGCCCGCCTTGAGGGACAGCACGAACAGCGGTGGACCGTCGGCGGACTGGAAGCGCTGCACCAGCGCGTCCCGCTCGGCCTTGCCGAGCCCTCCGTGCAGGAACAGCACCTCCCGGCCGAACCGCGCCGACAGGTGACCGCGCAGCATCGCCCCGAACTCGGCGTACTGGGTGAACAGCAGCGCCCGCTCCCCCGCCGCCAGCACCTCCTCCAGGATCTCGGTGAGCCGGGCCAGCTTGCCCGAACGTCCGTCCAGCGGGGAGCCGTCGCGCAGCAACTGGGCCGGATGGTTGCAGACCTGCTTGAGTCGGGTCATGGTGGCCAGCACCAGCCCTCGTCGCTCGATGCCGTCGCTGGTCTCGATCCGGGCGAGCATGTCGTCGACCACCACCTGGTAGAGGGCCGCCTGCTCCGCGGTGAGGTTGCAGACCACCTCCATCTCCAGCTTCTCCGGCAGGTCCGAGATGATCGACGAGTCGGTCTTGAGCCGGCGCAGCACGAACGGGCCGGTGATCCGGCGCAGCCGCTCGGCGGCCTCGGCGTCGCCGTTGCGCTCGATCGGCTCGGCGAACCGCTTGCGGAACGTCGCGGCCGGGCCGAGCAGCCCCGGATTGGCGAACTGCATGATCGACCAGAGGTCGGCGAGCCGGTTCTCCACCGGTGTGCCCGTCACCGCCACCCGCTGCCGGGCGGGCAGCGCGCGGACCGCCTCGGCCTGCCGGGTGGAGGCGTTCTTGATCGCCTGCGCCTCGTCCACCACCGCCCGGTGCCAGTCGATGCCGGCCAGGTCGACGGCGTCGCGGGCGGCCACCGAGTAGGTGGTGAGGACCAGGTCCGCGCCGTGCGCGGCCGCGGTGAACTCCGCCCCCCGCGCGCGCTCCGCGCCATGGTGTACGTGCACCCGCAGCCCCGGCGTGAACTTCGCCGCCTCCCGCTGCCAGTTGCCGACCAGCGACATCGGACAGACCAGCAGCGTCGGTCCGGCGTCCGGCGGGTCTCCGGCGAGCAGCGCGAGCAGCTGCACGGTCTTGCCCAGCCCCATGTCGTCGGCCAGCACCCCGCCGAGCCCCAGCGACCGCAGGAAGGCCAGCCAGGCCAACCCCCGCTGCTGGTACGGCCGCAGCGTCCCGGCGAATCCCGGCGGCGGGTCGAGCGGGGTGAGCCGGTGTTCGACCGCCCCGGCCAGCAGGTCGCCCAGCGCGCCGTCGGCGCTCACCTCCAGCACCGGCAGCGCCCCGCTGTCCTCGCCGTCGGTGAGCCCCAGGCGCAGTAGGTCGGCGACGGTCAGCTCGCCGGCCGAGCGGAGCAGCCGCAGACCGGCCGCGAGCCGTCCCGGGTCCAGCTCCACCCACCGGCCGCGCAGCCGGACCAGCGGGGTCTTCAGCTCGGTCAGCGCCGCCAACTCCTCGGCCGACAGCGGCTGGTCGCCCAACGCGATCTCCCAGCGGTAGTCGACGAGCGCGTCCAACCCGACGCCGGCCTCGGTACCGGCGACCGTGCCGGGCGCGGTACGGCTGCGGGCGCGCAGCCGAGCGCCGAGCCGCGCCGACGGGCGCTGCCACCACGAGGGCAGCAGCACCCCGAAGCCGGCGGCGTGCAGCACCGGCGCACCTTCGCTGAGGAACCGGTGCGCGCCCTCGACGTCCAACTCCATCGCCTCGGGGGCGGCCGTGCGCAGCGCGGCATCCAGGTCGGGCCAGAGCCGGCTGGCCCGGCCCAACTCGGCCAGCAGGGTCTCCTGCGGGCTGCCCGTACGGGCGGCCGGGTGCGCCCGCCAGACCTCGGCGGCGTCGACGTGCAGGCCCGGCTCGTCGGCGGCCTGCAACCCGAACTCCAACCGCCACCGCGCGGTCTCGGTCGGGGTGACGGGCGCGCTGTCCCCGGACGGGTGAGTGGCCAGGATCGGTTCGGTGACCTCGTCGGGGGCCGGCTCGACCAGCCGGAAGCTGGCCCGCACGGCCCCGCCGGCCGCGTCGCGCTGCCAGTCGTCCAGCTCGGTACGCAGCAGGTCCAGCGCCGCCTCGTCGACGGTGAAGTCGCGGCGGGGCCCGGCCAGCGCGGCCAGCCAGGCCGGGGCGGGCCCAGCCGGGCGCACTCCCGGGCCAGGGTGGTGTTGGCGAGAGCGGCCCGGGCGGCGGCGTCGGTGAGCGCGTCGAGCGCGTCCGCCACCAGCTCGGCGGCGGTCAGCTCGCCGTCGCCGCCCTCGGTGTCGACGGCGGGGGCGCGGGTGGCTGGCGGTAGGGCCAGGGCCAGCGAGCGGGCCCAGCCGGCGTCGGTGCCGGTCAGCAGCGGACGCCACACCGCCCAGGCGACCACCGGGGCGGTCCGCTCGTCGACCGAGCGGGCCAGGGCGGAAGCATCAGCCGGGGCGGTCGTGTCGATCGGGGTGCTGACGCCGGGCAGGACGCGGCCCCGGGCCACCAGGTCGGCGGCGAAGTCGGCCAGCTCGCTGAGGTGCCGCAGGGTCGCCCCGCACACCACGGGCAGGTCGTCCAGGGCGCGGAGCAGGGGCAGGGCGGCGTCTGGGGCGTACACCAGGGTGGGCACCCGCCACGCGGCGAGGGCGAGCCGGCCGCGGGCCGGGGTGCGACGGTGGTGCGGATCAGCTCGGGCGAGTCGGTCGGCGCGCCCGCCCGGGTGGGCAGGGTGAGCAGCGCGGTGGCCGGGTGGGCCGGCGCGGCGGCGTCGGCGAGGGCCGCGACCAGGTCGGCGTGCCCGGCGGCGAACGGGTGCGGGCGCTCCCGGGGAGGGCGGCCGGAGCGCGCGACGGCTACCGGCACCGCACTGTCCTCGGCCCACACGCCAAGCCCGGAGCCGGGCAGCCACAGCCCGTGGATGACCAGCACGTACTCCCCCTCGTCGCCGTCCGCGCCCAGGATAGGCGGCCCCGCGCGGAAAGCTCGCGCCGATCTTGCACTTTGTGTCGTCGACATGCGTGGTAATGCCCCTTGTGCCGGGACAGAAAGTGCAAGATCGCGGGGCCGAGGGCTAGCGTCGCGTCGTGGTCGATCTCCTGGTTCTGGGCGGGTTGGGGATGGATGTGCGGGTTCGGGTGGCCGCGCTTCCGCTGCCGGCCGCCGACTCGCACACCGTCGAGCCGATCGAGCTGCGGATCGGCAACACCGGAGCCGGGGTGGCGTTGGCCGCTCGGGCGCTGGGGCTGCGGGTGCGGGTGGTCGACACCCTCGGCGCGGATCCGGCCGGCGACGTGGTGCGGACTGCGCTGACCCGGGCCGGGGTGCCGGCGACGCTGGCCGAGGACCGGGGCGGCACCCGGCGATCGGTGAACCTGGTGGACCCGGGCGGCGCACGCACCTCCCTGTACGACCCGCGCCCGTGGCGGGGCGACGGCCCGCCGTTCTCGACGACGGAGGTGGCCGAGCTGGTGGCCGACGCCCGGCACGTCCACCTCTCGATCATGGACTGGACGGTGCCGTTGCTGCCCACCGTGCGGGCCGCGCTCGCGCCGGGCGTGTCGCTCTCCACCGACCTGCACGACTGGGACGGTGCCAACCCCTACCACCGGCCGTTCGCCGAGGTCGCCGACCTGGTCCTGGTCAGCGGGGTACGGCTGGCCGACCGGGCCGGGACGCTCGCCGAGGCGCTGACACCCCGGACCGTGGTCGTGACCCGGGGCGCGGACGGCGCGGAGCTGTTCCCCGGCGACGGCACGCGGGTGCCGGTGCCCGCCGCCGCAGCGCCCGCGCCGGTGGTGGACAGCAACGGGGCGGGCGACGCCCTCGCCGCCGGGCTGATCGCCGGGCGGCTGCGGGGCGATCCGCTGACGGAGGCGGCCCGGTACGCGGCACGCGTCGCCGCGGCGGCCTGCACCCACGACGGCATGGAATACCCGTCGGGCCTGCTACCTCTCCGATGAACGGCCGGGCTCAGAGCGCTCCGGTCGACCCGTCGGTCAGTTCACGCAGGATGTCGGCGTGGCCGGCGTGCCGGGCGGTCTCCTCGATGAGGTGGACCAGGATCCAGCGCACCGACACCTCACCGAGCTGTGGGTGCGGCACCACGTGGTCGAGATCGAAACGCGCGACGACCGCCCGGGACCGGTCACAGGCCCGCTCGTACGCCTCGACGAGCCCGTCGACCGTGTCCCGCTCGTCGAGGGTGAAGCTCGCTTCCGCGTCCTGGGCCGAGCGGAGGTAGACGTCGCCGGGCTCGGGGGCCAGCAGCACCGGGAACCAGTTCCGCTCGACCAGGGTCAGGTGCTTGACCAGCCCGGCGAGCGTGGTCGCGGTGGGCACCAGCCGGCGGGCGGCCTCGTCGTCGGACAGACCCCGCACCTTGCGCACCACCATCGCGCGGTGGAAGTCGAGGAACGACTCCAGGACGGCGCGCTCGTCGCCGACGCGGGCGAGCACCGGGCCGAGCGTCGGATCGATGGTCTGCTCTGCCATCCGCCGACACTAACCACCCGGCAGCCTTCGCGCTGCCCCGCATCCCGCTGCGAGGTGGCCGCACGACGGGCAGGATGGGCGCATGGCTTCATCCGTGCAGATTCTTCTCGTCGGCGGCGCGGCGGACGGGCAGACCGTGACCGTCGAGCTGGACACCAACGGCCGCCCGCCGCTCACCCACCACCACCTCGGGTCCGGTGGGCTGGCCGAGGCGCAGATCTACGAGTTGGAATCCGCCCGCGAAGAGGCCCGCGAGTGGCGCTACCGCTGGACCGGCCCGGCGGTGTGAGCGTCGGTCAGGCCCGGGTGAGGGTCTGGCTGCGCAGTTGGTCCAGCACGCCACGGGTGACCTCGGAGGTGCCCCGGGCCTGCTCACAGACCTCGGCGACCCGGCGGGCGGTGGCCTCGGCGCGCTGCTCGCGTTCGTCCCACAGACGGTCGACCTCGGCCAGCAGCGGCCCCTCCACCTCCCGTTCCACGCCCCGCAGCGCCGGCACACCGAGCCGTTGGGCCAGGTCGAAGACCTTTCCGGCGTACGGCAGCGGCAGGAACGGCGTACCCACCATCGCCGCGAAGATCAGGAAGTGCAGGCGCATGCCGACGGCCAGGTCGAAGTGGCGCATCAGCCCGAGCACCTGCTCCGGCGAGTAGGTGCCGTGCAGGATCCGCCCCCGATCCGCGGCGACCATGTGCGACAGCACCCCGTGCGAGTGCCGGATGTCGTCGCGTTCCATCGGCACGAACAGCACGTACGCGTCGATGCGGTGCACCAGGAAGTCACCGATCTGGGCCAACAGCCGGTGGTAGCCGTCGACGTCGAGGCGTTCGGCGGCCCGTCCCGGCTCCCGGACGCTGATCCCGACCAGCCTCTTGCCGACCGGCACGCCCTCCTCGCTGAGCAGGTGCGCGGGGAAGTCGGCCGGCTGCAACAGGAACGCCGGGTCGGCGGTGACCGTGATCGGGTTGAGCAGTCCGGCCTCCTCCAGGACCATCCGGGACTCCTGGTCCCGGACGGTCACCTGGGTGGCGCCGGCCAACGTCTCGCGGACCATGCCGGTGTCGACGGCGTCGCTGAGCGGTCCGACCCCCACCGCGTACGTGATCAGCGGCAGGCCGCGTTCCTGGGCGACCCGAACGACCCGCAGGTAGCGGCGGGCCTCCCGGTCGTAGAGAATCCCGCCGCCGCCCAGGATCAGCAGGTCGAGCTGGGCCAGCACCAACGCCGAGTCGGTACGGCTGACGCCCTCCCACGGCACCGCCTCGACGTCCGGATGCGCGGCCCGGGTGTGCTCCGGGTGGCGGGAAAAGACGATGATCCGGGCGTTCGGCTCCTGCGTGCGCAGATCGGTGAGCAGGCCGGTGAGGATCGCCTCGTCGCCGAGGTTCCGCCCACCGTACGAGCCGAGCACACCGATGGTCAGTCCGGCGCCGTGCGTCATCCGTCGCTCCTCCCCAGGTGCGGTCCGCGCGGGTTTCCCGCTGGGCAGGTGAACAGTCCCGGTTCAGCTCGGTGGGTCGATCCGCTTCGCCATCTGCTGCGCGGTGACCTCGAAGCCCAGGCTCCGGTAGAGGCCGATCGCCACGGTGTTCGTGCCGAAGACGTTCAACCCCAGCTCGGGTACGCCCAGTTCGGCCAGTTCGGCCTCGATGAGCTGGATCATCCGTCGTGCGTGTCCGCGTCCCCGGTGCGCCGGATGTACCTCGATGTTGTAGATCCACGCCTGTCGGGTGTCGGCGCTCGCCGGCAGGTTGACCCAGATCCAGCCGACCTCGGTGTCGTCGACCCGCCCCACCCGCAACAGCGCCCGCTCGGTGGCCGCGGCCTCCGGCAGCAGCTCCCGGAGCTGCTCGGCCGACCGCTCCCGGGCCGCCTCCGGGGTCAGGCCGCGGTGCGCGACCAGATCCTCGGCGTACCCGACCTGCAAGGGCTCCCACAGCCGGGCCAGTTCCTGCTCGGTCACCGGGGTCAATGTCAACTCCACCGTGGCCTCCCCTTCGATCTCTGATGCGGCACGTAGTGCAGCAGACCCACGCGAGACGTCGCCAGCGGGATACCCGCCACGCGGCCTCGACCCGCCCGATCTGTTGGGAAGTCCCGGGAAATGGGTTGTTCGTCGGGCCGGGCCCGGCGCACCGTAGCCGGATGCAGGGGACAGTGACGCGGATCGGTTGGGGTGATCTGCCGGCGACGGTACGGTCCGCGGTCGAGGAGATCATCGGCGACCGGGTGGTCGAGGCGGTCTCCCAGTCGGGTGGTTACTCGCCGGGCACCGCCGACCGGGTCCGTACCAGGACCGGCCGGCGGGCGTTCGTGAAGGCGGTCAACCCGGCGTTGAACCCGGACAGTCCGGTCATGCACCGTGCCGAAGCCCGTGTCGCCGGCGCGCTCCCGGCGACCGCGCCGACGCCCCGCCTGCTGGGTTGCCACGACGACGGCGACTGGGTGGCGTTGGTCTTCTCCGACGTGGACGGCCGACACCCGGCCACCCCGTGGCGGGCCGACGAGCTGACCCGGGTCATGGACGCCCTGGAGGCGATGGCCGTCGCGCTCACCCCGAGCCCCGTCGCACACGTGCCGACCGCCGCCGAGCTGCTTGCGGACGACTTCGCGGGCTGGCACCGGATCGCCGCCGACCCGCCGCCACGACTCGATCCGTGGGCCCGCGCCCACCTGGACGAGCTGCGCGCGGCCGCCGACGAGGGCGTCGCCGCGCTCGCCGGGGACACGCTCTGCCACGTCGACGTACGGGCCGACAACCTGCTGTTCGACGCCGCCGGCACGGTGACCGTGGTCGACTGGCCGTGGGCCTGCCGGGGGCCCGCCTGGCTGGACACGGCGCTGCTGCTGGTGAACGTCCGGCTGCACGGCGGGCACGACACCGAGGCGATGCTGCGCCGGCTGCCGCTCACCGCCGACGTCGACCCGGCCGCGATCACCGGCGTGTACGCCGGGCTGGCCGGCTTCCTGGCCGACCGCGCCCGCCGTCCGCCACCGCCCGGCATCCCCAACCTGCGGGCGTTCCAGCAGGCCCAGGCCGACACGCTGCTCCCCTGGCTGGCAGCCCGCCTCGGCTGACGCCCGACCGGTCAGCTCGCGGCCGTCGCCGCCTGGAACTGGCGGGCCAACTGCCCCAGGTCGTCCAAACGTACGTCGCCGTCGAGCCCTTTCAGCGCGGCGGTCATCGCGCCGGCCGCGCGCCCGGCCCGCAACCCCACCTCGGCGTCCTCGACGACCAGGCAGCGCGCCGGTGGCACGTCGAGCAGCGCGGCGGCGCGGAGGTAACCCTCCGGCGCCGGCTTGCCCTCGCGCACGTCCTCCACCGTCACCAACACGGGTGGCACGATGCCGGCGGCACCGAGCCGAGCCTCGGCCAACCGCACGTCGGCGCTGGTCACCACCGCCCAGGGCAACCCCGACCGGGCCAACGTCGACAGCAGCTCATGGGCGCCCGGGGTGGCGGTCACGTCGGACAGGTCGTCGTACTGCAACGCCAACTGCCGTGCCGCCGCCACGGCGACCGCCGCCTCGTCGAGCGCGGGAAGGAGCCGACGGATCGTCTGGTCGGCGGGTCTGCCGTGCGCGATCGCGAGGGCCGCCGCCGGTTCGACGGCGTACTCGGACGCCCACCGCTCCCAGGCCCGCTCGACGGCGGCGTCGGAGTCCACAAGCGTGCCGTCCATGTCGAAGAGCACCGCGCCGATGCCGGACAGGTCCACCTGACCACCTCCCCGCCCGAGCATAGGGGCACGCGGTCACCCTTCGCGGTCGACGGCGGGACGCGCGACGTCGACGAACGCGACGCGGCGGTCCGTGCGTACCTCGATGGCCGCGAGCCACCGCTCCCGGTGCCGGTCGCGCAGCGCCGCCGCCGCGTCGCCCGGCTCGTCGGCGAGCCGGCGCTGCTCGGCGTACTCCGTCGTCAGGCTGGCCACCACCGACCGGCCCGCCGCCGCGACGTCCGCCGGGCCCTGGAGCAACACCAGGTTGTACGCCTCGTCCACGGCGCGCATCGCCGCGTACGTCTCGTCGTAGCCGGGCGTCGCCGCGTCCGCGCCCGGCTCGACCCACCGCCGGTCCAGCCGCCGGTACGCCGCGTCGCAGGCGCCGAGGAACCCGACGTACACGTCGCGCCGCAGCTCCTCGCGCCGGGTCGCGGCCCGGTCGGCGCTCTCCTCGCGGGCGAGGGTGAGCTGGTGGGCGAGCTGCCGGCGGGTGCTGCGGGCGGCGATCAGCCCGGTCAGGGCGGCGGCGCTCAGCGTGGACAGTGACGTGATCAGCGCGATGGCGACGGTGTCCTGCACGCGCCCATTCTGGCGGTACGCGGGGCGCTCAGCGGGGCGGGTCCTCGCCGGTGAGCCCGTCCACCGACTCGCGGATCAGGTCGGCGTGTCCGGCGTGCCGCGCGTACTCCTCGATGAGGTCGACCAGGACCCGCCGCAGGCTGGGCACCTGGCCGTCGGGCCACTCGCCCCGGGCCAACTGCTCCGGACCACCGTCGGCCAGCAACTCGGCCACGGTGGCCCGCGACCGTGCCACGGCCTCCCGCCACAGCGTGTAGAGCTGCTCCGGGGTGTCCTCGGCGGCCGAACGCCACTCCCAGCCCGGGTTGGCGTCCCAGTCGACCGTCTCCCACGGTGGTCCCGGTGAGCGCCCGGCCAACTTGAAGGAGAAGTAGAGGTCCTCGACCAGGGCCAGATGCTTGAGCAGCCCGCCCAGGGTGATCGACGACGGGCCGAGCGTCGCCCGCAGGCCGGCCGCGTCGAGCCCGCCGGTCTTCCAGGCCAGGGTGGCGCGCTGCCGTTCGAGGGAGCCGAGCAGGGTGGTCGTCTCGTCGCCCGCGATCGGCGGCTCGGGGTGACCGTGGTGGTCGCCGCTGGTCATGCGGACCGAGGCTAACGGCGGACGGGGTACGTGCGCCACCCGTGGCGATGTTCAGCTCAGCGCCGCGCCAGGTGGCGAGGGCGAGGACCGTTCCGCCGATTACCGCTTCCGACGCCATTCGAGACGACCTCGATACACCATCGGCGCGCCTTCACCTCGCGCGACGCACAGCGCGTCGTCCTCAACCCACCAGAAGTCACCGACCTGGACAAAAACCGGAGCGTCCAACGTCAAGGCGAGGAGACAGCCGTCTGAGCTGCCGGGCAGCCCTTCCAGGTCGTCGATGAGTTGCAGTCGGCGCGCGGAGACGGGCTCGGTCAGCACGGGACAATTGTGCGCGCGGCGCACTGGGCGGCGGGAGGCCGAACCACCGTACGACCGGGAGTCAGCGTCGGTTGCGCTTGCGGAGGACGGCCCAAACTCCGCCCGCGACTGCGGCCGTGAACGGCAGCAGGCAACAAAGGCTGAGGACCGCAAGATGCCATGGTTTGATCGCGCCCATAGCCGCGAAGGCTATCGGGTGCGGTCAAGCGGCTCCGCGCGGCGGCATGGCCTGTGCGCGAAGCCCACACGGACAGGAGCGCGAGCGATGTCGAAGACGCCGGCCGCGAGCCGTACGGCGGTACTCGTCTGCCAGGGCCGCGCGGCGGCGGACGGCCTGGTCGCTTCCGGCCGGTTCGCGGACCCGACGGCCATGCGCCTGCTCCGCGCCGACGAGCGGGAGGCGGTCCAATGGGTACGCGATGCTGCCGCGCCCCAATCGTGGCGGCAACGGGTCGACTACGAGACGGTACGGGCCTGCGCCGACATGATCGTGCCGCGCACGGTGGCGATCGACGACGCCGTACGCGCCCACCACAGCGCGCAGGTGGTGATCCTCGGGGCCGGGCTCGACGGTCGGGCCTGGCGGATGCCGGAACTCGTGGGCAGGACGATCTTCGAGGTCGACCAGCCGAGCAGCCAACGCGACAAACGCGAACGCGCCGAGGTACTGGCCGGCACTCCCCCGACGTTCGTGACGGTGGACTTCGGCCGTGACCGGCTAGCCGAGGCGCTGGCCGTCGCCGGTCATCGCCCCGACGAGCCGACGACGTGGATCTGGGAGGGCGTCGTGCCGTACCTGACCACGACGGAGGTGTCCACGACGGTCGCCGCGGTCGCCGCCTGCTCGGCCCCGACGAGCCGCCTCGTCGTCAACTTCCAGCTACCCGGGACGTCCCTGACGCTGGGCCGGCTCGTCGCACGGTTACTGATGGCGTCCACCGGAAGGCGCAGCTTCTGGGCGACCGAGCCGTGGCGCTCGACCTGGACGCCGGCCGCCATGGCCGCGTTGCTCTCCCGGTACGGCTTCACGGTCACCGGCGACAACGACCTGCTCGAGACGGCGCGAGAGCTGTCCGTGCCGATCCGCAGGACCGCGTCCCTGGCACACAGCCGGGTGATGGTCGCCGATCGCGCGTGACGCCCGTCCCGGGTCAGTCGACCAGCCGACCGACCAGCGCGGCGAGCGTGTCGGGGTGTTCGTCGGTGACCAGGTGACCGGCGGCGGGGACGATGTCGACGCCGGCCTGGAGCCGCTGTTCCGCCGCCGCGCGCAGCCGGTCCGGGGGCAGGAACACGTCGTGGTCGCCGCTCGCGACCACGACCGGCGCCCTGCGCGTCGCCGCCGGCACCAGATCGTCGGTACTCACCGGACGGGCGTGTCGGGCGACGAGCGTCATCCACTCCACCAGCTCGGCGCGCGGCGTGCGGCCGGGCGCGGACAGCAGCCGCAGCAGCCGGAGGCTCGACGCCGCCCGGGGCCATGCGAGCCAGCCCAGGAACGCCAGCAGGACACGAGGGGTGACCTTGAGCCGGCACAGTCCGCCCGGCGCCACCGTGACCGTGCCGCTGACCCGGGGATGCTCGGCGGCGAGCGTCACCGCGCCACCGAACGAGTGCCCGAACGTCACGACCGGCCCGCTGGTGGCCTCCTCGACGACCTCGGCAAGCCACCTGCCGTACCAGGCGAGCCCGCCACCGGCGACGTCCGCCGCGTCGGAACTCAGCCCGGGCTGGCCCGGAATGTCGGCGGCGACCACCCGGTACTGCCGGGCCAGGGCCGTGAGTAGCGGCAGGTAGGCCGCCGTGCTGAAGCGGTCACCGGCGACGAAGACGACCGTCACCGGGCCCGCGCCGGCGGTGAGGAGGTGCGTGTCGTGGCCGTGGGCCCGGATGACGCGTCGCTCGTGCGGGGTCGACCACCCGGTGAACTGCTGCTCACACCACCGGCGGATGGTGTCCCTGCCCGCCGGGGTGCGGTAGATGGACGTCACTGCTGCATCCTGCACCACGCTACCGGCGATCGTTCTCGACCTTCACCCGACCGAAATAGATGTACATTGATGGACGGTCGCCGCCCGCCCACGGAAGGACGAACGTAGTGAGACGCAACAGACTGCTTTCATCCCTGGTGGCGGCGCTCACCCTGGTCGGAACGGCGATCGTCGCGGTCACCACCATGGCCGCCGCCCCGGCCCAGGCCGCGCCGGTCACGATCCCCAACGGCACGCAGTTCACCGACACCGCCGGCAACGTGCTGCACGCCCACGGTGGTGGGGTGCTCAAGGTCGGCGACTACTACTACTGGTTCGGTGAGAACCGCAACGCCAACAACACGTTCCGGGCGGTCTCCGTCTACCGCTCCACCAACCTGCGCGACTGGGAGTTCCGCAACAACGTGCTGACCCAGTCGTCGGCGGCGGAACTACAGTCGGCGAACATCGAGCGGCCGAAGGTCATCTACAACGCCAGCACCAACCGGTACGTGATGTGGATGCACAAGGAGAACGGCAGCGACTACGGCGAGGCCAGGGCCGCCGTCGCCTCCTCGGCCACCGTGGACGGCACCTACACCTACCACGGCAGCTTCCGGCCGCTGGGCAACATGTCGCGGGACATCACGCTCTACAACGACGGCGGTACCGCCTACATGGCCTCCGCCGGCGACGAGAACCGCGACCTGCTCATCTACCGCCTCAGCGCCGACTACCTCACTCCGGCCACGCTAGTCGGCAACTTCTGGAACGACGGCAACCGCGAGGCACCGGCCCTGTTCAAGCGCGACAGCACCTACT
The DNA here is from genome assembly GCF_050942905.1 of Micromonospora sp. CA-246542. Taxonomy (NCBI): domain Bacteria; kingdom Bacillati; phylum Actinomycetota; class Actinomycetes; order Micromonosporales; family Micromonosporaceae; genus Micromonospora; species Micromonospora sp. CA-246542. The sequence continues at coordinate 5,427,977 of NZ_CP192040.1, forward strand.
TCCTGCTCACCTCGGGCCTGACCGGTTGGAGCCCGAACCAGGCCAGGTACGCCACGGCGTCCAGCATTTCCGGTCCGTGGACCGGCATGACCAACGTCGGGGACTCGACCACCTTCCGCTCCCAGTCGGCCTTCGTGCTCCCCATCCAGGGCACGTCGACGACGAGCTACCTCTACCTTGGCGACCGCTGGGCCGGGGCCTGGGGCGGGCCGGTCAACGACTCCCAGTACGTGTGGTTGCCGATCGCCTTTCCCACCGCCACGACCATGAGCCTGACCTGGTATTCCACCATCACCATCGACGCCGCCGCGGGCACCGTCACCGGAGAGGCGCCGCTCTCCTACCGCATCACCAACCGCAACAGCGGCAAGGTGGTCGACGTGCTGGACCATGCCGTCAGCGACAACGCCGAAGTCAGACAATGGTCCTGGAACGGAGGCGCGAACCAGAAGTGGGAGTTCCGCGACGCCGGTAGCGGCTACTTCCGGATCGTCAACCAGAACAGTGGCAAATGCCTCGACGTCGCCAACGCCTCCACCGCGAACAACGCCAACGTCGTCCAGTACACCTGTGGCACCGGCACCAACCAGCAGTGGCAGTGGGTCGCCACCGGCAACTACTACCAGCTGCGCGCCCGACACAGCGGCAAGTGCCTGGACGTGGTGAGCAGCGGCACGGCAGACGGCACTGACATCACCCAGTACACCTGCGGAAGCGGTGCCAACCAGCAGTGGACCCGCACCCAGTCCTGACGCTGCTCTCGACACCGCTGAGCGCGTACGGCAGGCTGCGCCGGTGGCGATCGACAGGAGTGGCGAGTTCTGGCGGGGCGAGGACTTCACAGACCTTGCCGACTACCTCCGCGAGTTCAAGCCCGGCGGTTACCCGGTAGCGCGGATCAAGGAGATGGTCTGCCTCCAATGCACGGGCAGGACGTTCGCCGTCCTCGTCGACGACGAGGAGGGCTGCGCCGAGGTGACCTGCGCGGCCTGCGGTGCACGTGCGTTCGTCGCGGACAGCGCCGACTACTGGGCGGAAGCCGAGCCGGGCGACTGCGCGTGTCCGTGCGGCGGCGAAGTCTTCCACGTCACCGTCGGCTTCGCCCTGTACGCCGGTGGTGAGGTTCGCTGGATCAGTGTCGGACTGCGATGTGTTCAGGACGGCACGATGGGCGTCTACGCCGACTGGAAGATCAACTACAGCCCCACTGATCACCTTCTCGAAGGTGCCGCCTGACAGTTCGGGGCAGGTCGCGCACCCCCGCTCGCCCGCCTGGGCGCACCGTCCGCGCCGACGGTAGCTTCCGAGCGTGCGATGTCTCAGCCGGTCGTCGACCTGCTCGGCCAACAGCCCATCCCGGACCTTGGCGCGTACCCGGTAGCTTCGATGGCATGACGGGTCTGGTGATGTCTCTCGGAGCGCTCGTCGTGTTGCTGATGGCGGCGTTCGTCTTTTGTGGGTTGGCGCGATCGGAAGCGCCTCTCGTCGCCTGAGGACTCGGCTACGGGGCGCGATGCGAGATCGGCCCAGGAGCGGCACGCGGCTGAGCGACATGGCGCACAGGGCGACGTGTGGCGGCTGGGCCAGAATTCCAGCAGCACGTGAGGTGAAACGAGACCTGCGTGGCAATTGGCGAGGTCGGCCACGGCGAGCAGGTCAGCGGAGCCGGCTCACTGACTCGACTCTCTCTCCGCGCAGTCGGCGTACCGCCAGGTTGCGGCCAGGTCCTGGCTTGTCACGATCAGCCGTCCCGAGAGACAGACAACTTCGTGTCGGCACCCGTCTTCGTCGGCAGCACCTCGTCCAGCATCACGTCCTGGAGCCGGGCGACGTCCAGCCCATGGTCAGCCGGCTCCATGGTGACGCTGTGCACGCCGCTGTAGCGGATCGTCAGGTCTTCCTCGTGCTTCCAGCAGTTGTGCCGCAGGTGAAACTCCAGCCAGCGACTTCCGTCCGTCTCACCGGGTCAGCCGAGAGTGCGCGTCGCGGCTAGATCAGTGTGCTCGACCAACGTGTGCGCTAGGTTACGTCGTTCAATTTGTCGAGCGTGCCATCGTGCTGGTCGTCGTATCGGTGCAGGCGCGCCTTGCAACCGGCCGGCGCGAGCCATAGGAGGCGGCATGTCCGACGAGATCAGGCTCAGCGCGGTCACCCTGGACTGCCCGGACGCCGTCGCCTTGGCGGAGTTCTACGCCAGCATCACCGGCGGAACCCTGACACACGCCGGGGGCGGCTGGGCATGCGTGCTGAGCCCGACCGGGCGGATCAACTTCCAGACTGTGCCCGGATACACGCCACCCACCTGGCCCGACCCCACCTCGTCGGTCATGATGCATCTCGACTTCATGGTCGTGGACCGACACGCCGCCGAGGCCCGCGTGCTCGCTGCCGGAGCAACAAAGTACGACTTCCAGCCCAACAGCGAACAGTGTTATGTCTACGCCGACCCGGCGGGCCACCCATTCTGCCTGACCACCTGGGAGGCCACGGCCACACCAACTCAGCTCGGCTGATCGAGCCGCGCAGACGAAGGCCGCGGTGCTGCTCACGGGCGGATCACCGCACTCCGTAGCAGCCCCGAGGATCACGGCCTGGCCTTCCCCTCCGAGGTCGGCAATCCGATCTTGACGCACGTAGGGACAATGCGGGAACAGACGAGTCGGCTCTCGTGTCACGGCGGGGCCGCCCCCAGGAATCCCGCTGTCAACCCTAGGCAAACAACAGGATCGAGGCTCGGCTGGCCGGTTGCTGTACTTCGCTGCCGTCAGACGAGGCGCTGGATGCGGACCTTGGGGCACTCGTTCCGGAGGTGGCCGTGCTTGTGTGGCGGACCTGCTCGTCCCAGACCTCCTGGTCGTAGTCCGGGTCCGGTGGGATCCACCTGTGCGAGCCGTCGCTGTAGTGGAACTTCTCGTCGCCGGGCCGCAGGATGCTCATCGGGTCCACCCGAGGAAGCGGTAGTGCAGGTGGCCGGCGGGAACGTGGGCCAGACCCTGGGTGGCTTCGACGAGATGGGCGGCCAGGTAGAGAGTCAGCGAGACCGGGGCTCGGTCGTATTCGGCTCTCAGCTCTCGGCGCCGAGTCTGGCATGGCCACTCTTCCGCGCAGCCGCCGCACGTCCAGGCTGGCTTGATCGGGTGGTGAGCGGTCACTGCGGGCCGTCCTGATCGGGCCAATGGCCGCGGCTGATCGGAATGCGGTGGCGGCCTCGGCATGGCAGCTCGCAACCGCAGCGGCAGATATGCCGCCAATGTCGCCAGGACCAGACGGGCCGGTGACGGCGAGCCAGAGTCAACGCAACCGCCAAGACGTACTCGTCGTACGAGACTCGCTTCACCAGCTCGCCACTCCCGCTCGCGCCCTGGTCTGCCGTGTTGCCCAAGTCGAAGGACGCACTGCCGCCTCCTCGTGCCGCAGCAATCTGGAGGCGTGGATGCCCGAGCGCGGGGGACGCGCCGGACATCCACGCCGGCGAGGGCGGCCCACAGCGCCAACCGAGGGAATCGACCTCCTCGGCAACCTCCCACAGGGCTGACGTAGGTGGTCTACTCGTGTTGCCAACCGAGGAGAATCAGGTGCCACCGCGTTACCGCTACGAACAGATCGCCGACGACCTCGCCGAACGCATCGCGTCAGGAGAGTTCCAGCCCGGCTCCAAGCTGCCCAGTCGGCGAGAGTTGATCGAGCACTACGGGGTCACCGAGCCGGTGATCGACCGCGCCATGCAGGTATTACGGATCAAAGGGATGACCGAGACCCTGCCCGGCGTGGGAGTTTTCGTCGCGGAATAGCCGGGGCTGAACTTAGCCGCCGTGTTGAAGCGGTCACCAGCGACGAAGACGACCGTCACCGGGCCCGCGCCGGCGGTAAGGAAGTGTTCGTACATCCCGTTGATGTGCTCGCCATCCAGTTCGTCGACCAGTTCGGCCAACAGCTCGGACTCTGGCGTGTGCCCGGTAGCTTCGATGGCATGGCAAGTCTGGTGGTGTCTCTCGGAGCGCTCGTCGTATTGCTGATGGCGGCGTTCGTCTTTGTCGGTTGGCGCGATCGGAAGCGCCTCTCGTCGCCTGACGACTCGGCTGCGGGGCGCGATGCGAGATCCGCCCAGGAGCGGCACGCGGCCGAGCGACATGGCGCACAGGGCGAGGTGTGGCGGCGGGGCCAGAACTCCAGCGGCACGTGAGTAGGACGTGCTCGGGCCACGGTGTCGGCCCCGCCTGAAAAGTTTCAGCCGGCGTTGACGGCGGGGCGTACGGCCGGGCGCGGACAGCACGTCGAACCTGCGACCCGCCCGGTTGCTGTCGCCGTTGCTGTTGAAGCGCGACATGGCATCCGCTGTTGCGGCCAGTACCCTACTGGCGTGCGGGCCTGCCGGAGAGAAGTATGCGGACGTCGTCCGAGCCAGGAGCTCATGACTCCGACGGCATACGCCTTCGATCGGCTCACGGGAGGTAGAACATGGCCCTCAAGGCCGTCCTCGCGGCGCTGATCGTCATTGCGGGGTTGGGTGTGGTGATCTGGGTCGCCAACTGGCCCTTCAACACGCCGTGGGAGAAGAACCTCACCGCTGAGCAGCGCCAGATCAATGCCACACATAATCGGCGTCATCACCGCGCCGCGACACGAGTCGTGCTGCCCATTCTCGCCATCGTGTTCGGAGTGACGTCGGCGAGCCTCCTGTCCGGCCCGAAGAGCGATCCGCTCGCAGCACTGATCATGGGCACGTGTTCGATCTTGTGCGCGGGCGCTTTCGCCGCTCTCGTCAAGAAAGGGCGCGCGAGATCTTCGACAAGGCGCTGAGCATGCGGCTCGCGCATGCTCCGGACCTGTACCCGCTATCACCCACCGAACTCGATCCAGAGCGAAGGACGACGATGGAGAACCGGCCTGACCCGATCGAGATCATCGCTCAGGTGTCAGCAACTGACGGCAAGCGACGCGCCCTGGAGGTCTGGCTCTAGCGCGAGGGCCCAAACCGGGTCACCGTGGTGAAGCCCTTCACGGCTGGCGCTGGTGCACCAACTCGGGGATGATCATCGTCATGTCGGAGCAGGATCTGGCCGGAATTTGGCGTCGCATCATCCGAGGGGATGGCAAATCCTGGGTCGTGTTCGCCCACGGCACGGGCGTCGTACTACCAACTCCCGGACCCAGCGCCGACCTCGCCGCTCAGGCCATCGAGATCCTGCGCGAGTACGGCCCTGTTCACGTCGGCTCATCTGCCGGAGACTTCAGCACCATCACTCTCGATCCCGGTCCCGGATGGGTGGTCTACGGCCACCACAACGACGTGCTGACCTACGTGGGGCCCGACGAAGTCCAGGACAGCAGCGACCTGGCCGTTGGTCTCTATGGACGCCACAAGCGCGACCAGGACGGGCGTGAGCTCGACGTCATCCACGTCGAGGACAAACGGCCCCAGTAGCTGACTGACGTCGCTCGACCAGGCACTACAGGTTGCCCTCCGACGGCTGGAAACGGCATGAGCTTGTCCACGCTGGTGCCGCACCTAAGACGGGCCCAGGTGGCATGGCGAAACTGTTCAGGAATTTTCGGCACCGCAAGGAGAGCAGCCGCACTACCTGCCGCCACTGCTGGCCAGGCACGCCACCTGCCTCAGGCGCTGACCGTGGTTACCCGTCATCGACCGCGAGATCGGGCACGCAACGGGCAGGGCGGAAAGTCACCCGCGGCTGCCTGGCCGGTATCCCCCAGAGCGGATGGGACGCAGGTAATCTTCGCCGAGTGGTTCAGGTGCATTGGCGAACACTCCTCCCGGCAACGGCTCACGATCTTCTGGACGGGGTGGAGTTTGGCGATGGTTGCCTCAGAGAGTTGACCTTCAGGTCAAGCTACGGGGAAGGCGCTCAGCAGTCTGCGGTCGTACTCCTGGACGTCCGGCGTGTCGGTCAGACTCGATGGGTGCAGCTCCACATCGAGCTCTCGCGCCTTGCCCGTTGGAAGGTCGTGGACCTCGGCACCTTCTCCTGGGTGCTCGACGACAAACCCCAGCTCGTTCAGGACGAAGCCGGACTCCTCCACCTCGACTTGGACAACCCCGGCGAGGAGCGCGCAGTCGATGAGATGGCAGCGCGCTCCCACCTCTACCTCGCCGCTCGTCAGATCCGGTGGGCAATCACCGACACAGGATGATCCTCGGCTCGCGCGTGGAGCGACTCGTCATCCCGACGCTGCGCGACATCGCCCGCGAGACCTACCCTCACCTGACGGTGACGACCACAGCGAGATCAGGACTACGGAATGCATGATCACGACGAGCTGGCGCCGGGGGTCTGGTCCTGGCTGCAAGCCTGGTACGCGACTCAGTGCGATGGCGAGTGGGAACACGAGTACGGCATTCGGATCGAGACGCTCGACAACCCCGGGTGGTCGGTCCGCATCGACCTGGGCGATACGGCACTGTCGGGGATGGCCTATGAGCGGCAGGAGCTCCGTAGAAGCGAGCACGAGTGGGTCATGACCTGGGTCGACAAAGACCAGTTCAGGGCAGCGTGTGGGCCACTCAACCTCGGCGAGGCGCTACACCTGTTTCGGCAGTGGGTCGAGACTACGACCCGCGTGGCCAGGCCACAGGCTTGACAGAAATAGGCGCGTCCACTTCTCCGGCAGCCCGGTGTCGGGTCTCAGGACGTGCGTGACAGATCGGTATCAGAACCTGCATGACGCTCGTGCTGGTGTGCGGGTAGGTGAATCAGTAGCTGTCAGGGCTGACCTCGTGCATGGTTCCGTCTGGTCCCATGCGGTACCTCCGAGGCGGTCCCATGGTCTGTAGTGCCCCCGCGTATGCGGCCTCACGGGCTGCCTGTTCCTCGTTGGACGGGTCGGTCACGCGAAAGCCGTGCAGATGAACGGCGTCAGCGTCGATGTCGTCGGGGGAAGGATGGCCCTCGATGATGAACCCGAACAGCGCACGTAACGCTTCCTCGCCGAGGTCGAGGGGATGGAACGGCAGCGGGTAGGGGTCCTGGTTGTGCCAGCCCGGTATGGGCTCGACGGGATGTTCACCGGCCCAGTACGGCAACTCGAAGTCGTAGGGCTTGCCGATGTTCTCCTGGATGCCGCTATCGGGTGACAGGCTCAGCGATCTGATCAGCACGCCGTCCTCCCACACCGCGAAGCCGAGCCAGTCCACGACCGAGTGCATCCCGTGGACGATGATTCGGCGGCCCGCTCCAGCGCCGCGCAGGTGCTCCGGTAGCTCAGACGGGCGATCGAGCATGAACCGTCGGTCGCAGTACAGCTCTGCCCCGGCCATGACCGTGGCGTATATGAAGTCATCTGGCGGGTAGGCACCGTCGAGCAAGGTGTTGTCATCAGCGGGTGCGACCACGTAGCCGGGGTGGACCTGACGTACCAACGCTTCGGTCTCGGCTCGCTCCGACCGCGTCGCGCTGCGCAGCGCCGGACGGATGTCGCCGTCGGCGAACGCCAGAAGGGCTGTCTTCGCGCCCACGTCGCTTCCTCCAGTTCTGCGGCAGGCCACCTTCCGCACGCCACCTGGCGGACATGATCGTCTAGCCAAAGGGGTCACAGACGTCCTGAGACCGATCTGTAACCAAGGTCTCCGGGCAGTGATCCGGGGGTTTTGGCTGTTGGTGATGGGTGGGCGCGGCAGGTTTCGAACCTGCGACCCCTCGCTTGTAAGGCGAGTGCTCTCCCGCTGAGCTACGCGCCCCGGATCGCCCCGTGTGCGGCGGGCCGGTGGCTGGCAAGCCTACCTGCTCGCCGCCGGCCCGACCGCATCAGGCCGTCAGATCGGCGATGGCTTTGCGCCAGCCCTGCTGGTCGCGGGCCTCGCCGGGGCCGTTCATCTCGGCGAAGCGGACCACGCCGGCCTTGTCGATGACGAAGGTGCCCCGGTTGGCGATGCCGGCCACGTCGTTGAACACCCCGTACGCCGCAGCGACGCCACCGTGCGGCCAGAAGTCGGCCAGCAGCGGGAACTGGTAGCCCTCCCGGTCGGCCCAGATCTTGTGGCTGTAGACCGAGTCGACGCTGACGGTCAGCACCTGGACGTCGTCGTTGGCGTACTCGTCGAGGTTGTCCCGCACCTCGGCCAGCTCGCCCTGGCAGGTGCCGGTGAACGCGAGCGGGTAGAAGACCAGCAGCACGGCGCGCTTGCCGCGGAAGTCCGAGAGCCGGACCTGCTGGTTGTTCTGGTCCTTGAGCACGAAGTCCGGCGCCTCGGCGCCCACCTCGATCAGCATGCGAACTCCTCGGGTCGACTCGGGGGGACGAGGTCAGCCCAGCGCGCCCGGCGGCGGACCGCCGGGCCGCGAGGGGACGAGGGTGGGTTACTTCTTGCCCTTGGCCCCTCGGCGCAGCACCAGGCGGGCACCGCTCCAGTCCCGGCCGGCGTTGACGGTCGAGGTCTGCTGGAGGCCGGCGGTGGGCGCGGACTCCGCGACCTCGCTCGGCTCGACGTGCCCCTCGCGCCCCGCCTTCGGGGTGAGCAGCCACACGACCCCGTTGTCGGCCAGCGGGCCGAGGGCGTCGACGAGCAGCTCGAAGAGGTCACCGTCGCCGTCGCGGTACCACACGAGCACCGCGTCGACCACCTCGTCGGTGTCCTCGTCGACCAGATCTCCACAGCGGTCGGTCAGGGCGTCACGGAGATCCTGGTCGACGTCGTCGTCGTACCCCATCTCCATGACGACCATCCCCGGTTCGATGCCGAACCGGTCCGCCAGGCTGCGTACCCCGTCGGCGGCCTGACCAGCGGTCGCGCTCACTGTCGCGTGCCTCCTCATCTCGTCCCTGCTCGCGGCGTCGGACCGACGCCGTCAGGCAAAGTCCACACAGTTGTGGGTCTGCGCGCAAGTGGCGCACCGGGTGGAACGGAATTTACCGTGCCAGCAGCGTACGGGCACCGTCGGTAATGGCTTCCGGGGAGACCAGAACATGACGTGCCGCCGGACCTAATGGTACAAACGAGTCAACTCCGGCCACCCGCCGCGCTGCGCCCACATATCCACCATCGACCAGGGCGGCGATGACGCCCTCGCCGACCCCGCCTGACCGGCGTGTCTCGTCCACCACCAGCACCCGGCCGGTCGCCGAGGACTCCCGGATGATGTCGGCCACCGGCAGGGGCGCCAGCCAGCGCAGGTCCACCACGCGGGTGCCGACGCCCTCCTCGGCGAGCACAGCCGCAGCCCGCAGCGACATCCGCACGCCGTTACCGAACGTGATGATCGTCAGGTCGTCGGCCGACCCGACCCGGTAGACCCGGGCCCGGCCGATCGGCACGTGCCCGGCCACCCACGAGCCCGGCTCGGGATAGCCGGCCAGCCACTCACCGTCACCATCGGCGTACAGGTCGCGGGTGTGGTAGAGCGCGATCGGCTCCAGGAACACGCACACGCTGCCGTCCACCGCCGCGCTCGCCAGACAGGTTCGCAGCATGGGCGCGGCGTCGTCCGGCCGCGCCGGCACCGCGACCACCAGACCGGGCACATCCCGGAGTACGGCCACCGAGTTGTCGTTGTGGAAGTGCCCGCCGAATCCCTCCTGGTACGCCAGCCCGGCCACCCGCACCACCATCGGGTTGCGGAAGGCCCCCCGCGAGAAGAACTGCATGGTGGCGGCCTCGCCGCGGAGCTGGTCCTCGGCGTTGTGCAGGTACGCCAGGTACTGGATCTCCGGCACCGGCAGCATCCCGGCCAGCCCGGCGCCGAGGCCCAGGCCCAGCACCGACGTCTCGTCCAGCAGGGTGTCGAAGACGCGGGCCGCCCCGAACCGGTCGCGCAGGCCCTTCGTCACGCCGTACACCCCGCCCTTGGCGGCCACGTCCTCGCCGAAGACGGCCATCTGGGGATGGTCGAGCAGCCCGTCGGCGAGCGCCGCGTTGATGCTCTGCGCCAGGGTCATCGGGCCGACCAGCTCGGGCGGCTTGCCGCCGAACGCCTCCTCACGGGCCGCCGCGCCCGGCCCGCTGGCCCGGGCCGCCGCGTCGGCCACGGCCCGCGCCACCCGCACCGGGCGGCGGGGCGCCAACGCCGACACCACGTCGGCCGCCGAGGCCAGCTTGGGCTCGCCCAGCACCTCCTCGGCGAGCCGGCGTACCTGCCAGCCCGTCTCGTCGTACCGGGCCAGCGAGCTCGTCGGCGGTCGCCACGCCGGCGTCGACGAGCAGCCGCGCGGTGGCGACCAGAGGGTCCCGGTCCAGGTCCTCGGCCAGCTCGGCCGGGCTGCGGTACGCCGACTCCGCGTCCGCCCCGGCGTGGCCCATGAGCCGGACCGTGCGCAGGTGCAGCACGGCGGGCCGCCGGTACCGGCGTACCCAGGCCGCCGCCTCCCGCGCCACCGTGTACGCCCGCAGCGGGTCGGCGCCGTCGGCGCTGAAGTAGCGGATACCCGGCTTGGCGCGCAGCGTCGCCTCCACCCAGCCCTCCGGCGAGCGGACGCTGATGCCGAGCCCGTTGTCCTCGCAGACGAAGAGCACCGGGATGCGCAGGCCGGCGTGGTCGTACCAGCCGGCGGTGTTGAAGGCGGCGGTGGCGCTGGCGTGGTTGACCGACGCGTCGCCGAACGAGCAGACCACGATCGCGTCCGGCGGCCACGGGACGTGGGCCGCGCCGGCGCCGCTGCCGACCCGCACGCCCGTCCCGGTACGCCGCCCGGCGGTGTCCAGCCGGCGCAGCCGCTCCACGGCCAGTCCCATCCCAACCGCGCGGGGCAGGTGCGAGGCGATGGTGGAGGTGGTCGGCACGACGGCCAGGTCCGCCCGGCCGAACACCTTGTGCCGGCCACCGGCGATCGGCTCCTCGCTGGACGCGACCATGCCCCGCAGCACGTCCCGGGCGGCCTCCGCGTACCCCGCGAACCCACCGGTAGGGGTCGCGGACCCGGCCGGCTCGGCGTCGGAGGCCGACTCCGGGGCCTCGGCGGCGGGCTCCGGATCGTCCACGGCGGGCGTCGGGGTGTCGGCGGCGGACGCCGGAGCGGCGGCGGCGACCTGGGCCGCCCGCACGCAGTAGAACGCCCCGGAGCGGTAGTGCAGCAGCGCCGGATCGGTGGGGCGCAGCGCGGCGGCGACCGCCGCGTTGCCCTCGTGCCCGGACGAGCCGATGGTGTAGAAGCCCTCCCCGAAGCTGCGCAGCCAGCGCCCGGCCAGGTCGAGCTGCCGGCTGGCCACCTGCGCGTCGAACAGGTCGAGCAGTTGGGCGCCGGTCAGTGGGGCGTCGTCGGTGACCGGATCGGCGAGGTCACGCCGTTGCGGTGCGGCGGGCAGCGCCGCCAGCGTCTCGCGGAACCGGTCGTCGAGATCTTGCGGGGTGGTCACGTCCGACAGCATTACCGACGCGGGCCACCGTCGCCCAGTGGGACACGGCCGGCACGGGTCGACTCACTGCGGGTCGCACGGCTCCGGACAACCGCCGTCGGACACCTTCCACACCAGGTCACGCAGGGTGGACAGCTCCTCGTCACGCAGGCCGGCGAGGAGTCGGGAGTCGGACATCACCTCGGCCACCCGGTCCCGTACGACGCGGCCTTCCCCGGTCACCACGAGCGTCTTCTGCCGGCGGTCGGCCGGGTCGGTCCGACGCTCGACCAGGCCGGCCTGCTCCAGCTTGTCGACCAACGCGGTCACGTTCGACCGGTCACAGCTCAGCCGGTCGGCGAGGTCACGTGCCGGCAGGGGCCGGTCCGGGTCCAGCTCGTGCAACGCCCGGGCCGCCGCCGGGGTGAGCCCCAACTCGGCGAAGGCCGTGCCCTGCCGATGCCGCAGGGACGCCGTCAGGTGCGCCATCCGACGCACCACGTCGGCGGCCAACCCGGCGCGGTCCACCTGCCCGTCCGCTGGCGTCACGGTGACATCGTACGCAACGGGTCCGCCCGGCCGGCTCAGCGTTCGAGCTCGCTGACCTCGGCCGGCACGGCGACGGACGATGACACCGGGTCGGTCGTGGCGAACGACGGTCCCGCGGGCTGACGCAGGGCGCGGGCGCAGCGCCCGGCAGCCACCGGGACGGTCACCAGCAGGACGGCCGTCACCAGTGCGGCGGCAGGTGTGTCGGGCCGTGCCAGGTGCAGGCCACCGATGACGGCCACGCCGAGCACCGCGGCCAGCAGCGTGCCGGTGGAGATCAACGCGGAGAACGCGGTCGCCGCACCGGCCGGCAGGGCGGCAGCGAGCCGGTCGACCAGCGGGGTGAAGCCGGCGGCGTGTGCGGCACCGCCCACGAGCAGCAACAGGCTTCCGGGCAGCCAGGGCCAACCATGCCGCGTCAGCATCGCGACCAGCAGCACGACGGCCGCCAACAGCGGCGGGCCGAGCAGCGGCAGCACGTCGCGCAGTCGCGTGGTCAGGCGGGACACCGCGAGGCCGCAGAGCGCGAACCCGGCGGCGTAGGGCAGGAAGGCCAGCCCGGCGGCGAGGGCGGTGAAACCGAGCCCCTCCTGCAACCGCAGGGTGAGGGTGAACAGGAAGCCGGCGTAACAACCCATCACCAGACAGGCGGCGAGCAGCCCGGCCGGCACGCCGGCACGGGTCAGCACCGCCACGTCCAACAGCGGTGTGCCTCCGCGCCGGATCACGCGGTTCTCGTGGCGCAGGAACACGCCGACGCCGATCACGCCCGCCGCCACCCCCGCCGGCGTCGACCAGTCCGGCCAACCGAGGTCCCGACCGAGCACCGCCGGCGTCACCAGGGCCAGCATCGCGGCGGCCAGCAACAGCACCCCGGCAGGTCGAGCGCCGCCGGCCGGACGGTCGCCGTCGGCACGGCGGCCAGCGCCCGCCGACCGGCCACCAGCAGCACCGCGCCGACCGGCACGTTGACCAGGAACGCGGTACGCCAGGCCAGTCCGCCGGCATCCAGGGTGACGAGCAGGCCGCCGGCCACCTGCCCGGCCGCGACGCCGAGCGCCAGGATCAGCGAGTACGCCCCGATCGCCCGACCTCGGGCAGCGCCCACGTAGGTGGCCTGGATGAGGGCGAGGACCTGCGGCACCATGAGCGCCGCCATGGCGCCCTGCACGACGCGGACGCCGACCAACGTCACCGGACCCGGCGCGAGGCCACAGGCCAGCGACGCCACGGTGAACCCGGTGAGGCCGAGCAGGAAGACCCGGGCCGGCCCGTGTCGGGAGCCGAGCCGGGCACCGGCGACGACCAGCACGGCGAAGGCCAGGGTGTATCCGGCCAACACCAGCTGGGCCAGTGCCGGCGGCCCAGCCAGGTCGAGCCGGATCGTCGGGGCGGCGACCGCCGCGATCGAGGTGTCCATCGAGGCCATCGCCTGCCCGGTGAGCAGGACGACGAGCGGGGCGCGGCGTCCCTGCGTGGTCGTGGTGGAAGTCATGCCGGCCACCCTGTCGACCTGGGCGGCCGCGTGTCTTGACGATCCTTGCGGCCGCCAGATCCGACGTACGACGTCGCGTGTCGTGTCGGCGGGTGGGCCTAGCCTGACGGCATGCGCAGCAGCCACACCCTCGTGCGCCAGCCCGACTTCGTGGTCCACGCGGTGCGCTGCCGGGACGACCACACCGGCTGGTCGCGCCCGGAGCCCGCCACGGCGCACGGCATCGTGTTGGCCCGCCGGGGCGGCTTCCGGCGGCGCGGTCGGGGCGGGGAGGAGTTCGTCGACCCGACCGTGGGCTACCTGACGGTGCCGGGCGAGGAGGAACGGTTCGCCCACCCGGCCGGCGGCGACGACTGCACCTCCGTGCATCTCTCGCCCCGGCTGTGGCGGGAACTGCTCGCCGGCCGGTCCGCCACGTCGGTGCTGCACCTGGACGCCCGCATCGACCTGGCGCACCGGCGACTGCTGCGGGCGGTACGCCTCGGCGACGCGGGCTTCGCCGCCGCCGAACGCCTGGTTCGACTGGTCGGCGCCGCCACCGGTCCGTCGGCCGACGCGCCGCCACGGGACCGGGCGATGGTGGAGGCGGCCCGCTCGGCACTGCACGACGGTGGGCCGCACACCGACGGCCTCGTCCCGCTGGCCCGCTCGCTCGGCGTGTCGCCGTACCGGCTGAGCCGGTCCTTCCAGGCGCTGGTCGGTGTGCCGGTGACCCGCTACCGCAACCGGCTGCGGGTGGGGCGTGCGCTCGACCGGCTGACCGAAGGGGTGCCGAGCCTCGCCGTACTGGCGGCCGAGCTGGGCTTCGCCGACCAGGCGCACCTGACCCGGACGCTGCACGCCCACCTGGGCCACACGCCCGGGCAGCTACGTCGGGCGCTGGGAGAGGTCTGACCCCCACCGGGCGGGGCGACCCGCTCGATCGTGAGAGGCGGGCCGTCAGGCGGGCAGGAACGAGAAGCGGACCTGGCGGGTGGGGTTGTCGCCGTTGGTGTCGACGAGGCAGATCGACTGCCAGGTGCCCAGGGCCAGCCGGCCGTCGAGCACCGGCAGCGTGGCGTACGGCGGGACGAATGCCGGCAGGACGTGGTCCCGTCCGTGACCGGCCGAGCCGTGCCGGTGTCGCCAGCGGTTGTCGGTGGGCAGCAGCGCGTCGATCGCGGTGAGCAGGTCGTCGTCGGAGCCCGACCCGGTCTCGATGATCGCCAGCCCGGCGGTGGCGTGCGGCACGAAGACGTGCAGCAGACCGTCCCCCTCGCCGGAGACGAAGCTCTGGGCCTCGGCGGTGATGTCCCGGACGGCCGGCCGGGACCCGGTCTGGACGGTGATCACGTCACTGCGCATACGTCGCATTCTGCCGCAGCCGACGATCAGGAACCGCCGCCACCGCCACCGGAGTCCCCACCACCGCCGGAGAAGCCGCCGCCGGAGTCACCGCCGCCGCCGAAGAAGCCGCCGCCGCCGGATTCACCGCCGAAGAAGCCGCCCCCGGAGTCGCCGCCGTCGGAGCGGTCCCCGCCGCCCGAGTCGCCGTAGTACATCAGGGGGACGCTGGTGTCGGCGTGCCGTCGGCGCGGACCGGGCACCCGACGAGGCGCCCGTCGGGGCGCGGACGCGCGCAATCCGGCGCGGAGCTGGACCGCGCCGAGCGCCGCCGCCACGACGCCGAGAACCGTGATCGGCAGCACGGCGGTGTCCCCGGCCAGGAGAACCGGCACGGACAACAGCGCCCCGAGCGCGCCGACCGAGAGGATCACGCCGCCGCTGACCACCCGCCGCCCGTTCATATTCGGCACCGTAGCGAGCCCGGGCAAGCGGGCGGGCCGGCCGCCGTAGCGCTAAGTTACCGGCGGGTACCTGTGTTCAGCATCGCGTCCGGGGGACCTAGACGTGACGACGGGTGCCACCAGGGGGCAGGATGGCGCTAGAGACCTATCCCACACACAACCGAGGGAACGCCTGTGGCTACGGAACGCAAGCGCCCGGTGATCAGCGACGGCCTACCGAGCCAGCTTCCGGACATCGACCCTGAAGAGACAAGCGAATGGGTCGAGTCGCTTGACGGTGTCATCGACGAGCGGGGAGCCAAACGCGCCCGCTACGTCATGCTGCGCCTGCTGGAGCGGGCCCGTGAGCGCCAGGTCGGGGTTCCGCCCCTGACCACCACCGACTACATCAACACCATCCCGTCCGAGCGCGAGCCGTGGTTCCCGGGAGACGAGCACGTCGAGCGGCGCATCCGGGCGTACGTGCGGTGGAACGCCGCGATGCTGGTGCACCGGGCGCAGCGCCCGGAGATCGGCGTCGGCGGTCACATCTCCACCTTCGCCAGCTCGGCGTCGCTCTACGAGGTGGGCTTCAACCACTTCTTCCGGGGCAAGAACCACCCGGGCGGCGGCGACCAGATCTTCTACCAGGGTCACGCCTCGCCCGGCATGTACGCGCGGGCGTTCCTGGAGGGGCGGCTCAACGAGCACGAGCTCGACGGGTTCCGCCAGGAGCTGTCGCACCCGGGCGGCGGTCTCCCGTCGTACCCGCACCCGCGGCTCATGCCGGACTTCTGGGAGTTCCCCACCGTCTCGATGGGTCTCGGCGGTCTGAACGCGATCTACCAGGCGCGGTTCAACCGGTACCTCCAGCACCGCGGCATCAAGGACACCTCGCAGCAGCACGTGTGGGCGTTCCTCGGCGACGGCGAGATGGACGAGCCGGAGACGCTGGGCGCGATCGGTGTGGCCGCCCGCGAGGAGCTGGACAACCTCACCTTCGTGATCAACTGCAACCTGCAGCGGCTGGACGGCCCGGTCCGGGGCAACGGCAAGGTCATGCAGGAGCTGGAGGCGTTCTTCCGGGGGGCCGGCTGGAACGTCATCAAGGTGGTCTGGGGCCGCGAGTGGGACCCGCTGCTCGCCGCGGACACCGACGGCGCGCTGGTCAACCTCATGAACACCACGACCGACGGCGACTACCAGACCTACAAGGCGGAGTCCGGCGCGTACGTGCGGGAGCACTTCTTCGGCCGTGACCCGCGTACCCGCAAGATGGTCGATCCGCTGAGCGACGACGAGATCTGGAACCTCAAGCGGGGTGGGCACGACTACCGCAAGCTCTACGCGGCCTACAAGGCGGCCACCGAGCACACCGGTCAGCCGACGGTCATCCTGGCCAAGACGATCAAGGGCTGGACGCTCGGCTCGCACTTCGAGGGCCGCAACGCCACGCACCAGATGAAGAAGCTGACGCTGGAGGACCTGAAGACCTTCCGCGACCGGCTCTACCTGGACATCCCGGACAAGGCGCTGGAGGACAACCCCTACCTGCCGCCGTACTACCACCCGGGCGAGAAGTCCGAGGAGCTGGCGTACCTGCAGGAGCGCCGCGAGCAGCTCGGCGGCTACCTGCCGACGCGGCGGACCAGCACCAAGCGGCTGACCATCCCCGGTCCGGAGCGGTTCGCCGACGTCAAGCGCGGCTCGGGCAAGCAGAAGGTGGCCACCACGATGGCCTTCGTCCGCCTGCTCAAGGACATCATGAAGGACAAGGAGTTCGGCAAGCGCTGGGTGCCGATCATCCCGGACGAGGCACGCACCTTCGGTCTCGACTCGATCTTCCCGACCGCGAAGATCTACTCCCCGCACGGTCAGCGGTACACCTCTGTCGACCGGGAGCTGTTCCTGTCGTACAAGGAGTCGACCACCGGGCAGATCCTGCACGAGGGCATCAACGAGGCCGGCTCGGTCGCCTCGTTCACCGCCGCGGGCTCGGCGTACGCCACCCACGACGAGCCGATGATCCCGATGTACATCTTCTACTCGATGTTCGGGTTCCAGCGGACCGCCGACGGGCTGTGGGCCGCGGCCGACCAGATGGCGCGGGGCTTCCTGCTCGGCGCCACCGCCGGGCGCACCACGCTCAACGGTGAGGGCCTGCAGCACGAGGACGGGCACTCGATGCTGATCGCCGCCACCAACCCGGCGGTGGTCGCGTACGACCCGGCGTTCTCCTTCGAGATCGCGCACATCATGGAGAACGGCCTGCACCGGATGTACGGGGACGCGCAGGAGAACGTCTTCTACTACCTGACGGTCTACAACGAGCCGATCCTGCAGCCGGCCGAGCCGGAGGGCGTGGACGTCGAGGGACTGCTCAAGGGCATCTACCGCTACTCGCCGGCGCCGCAGGTCGACGGCCCGAAGGCCAACGTCCTCGCCTCCGGGACGGGCATGCAGTGGGCGCTCAAGGCCCAGCAGTTGCTCGCCCAGGACTGGGGCGTGGCCGCCGACGTCTGGTCGGTGACCTCCTGGACCGAGCTGCGCCGCGACGCGGTGGAGACCGAGGAGTACAACCTGCTCAACCCGGGCACCGAGGCCAAGGTGCCGTACATCGCGCAGAAGCTGGCCGACGCGGACGGGCCGAAGGTCGCGGTCAGCGACTGGATGCGTGCCGTACCGGACCTGATCGCCCGCTGGGTACCCGGCGACTACACGTCGCTCGGCACCGACGGCTTCGGGATGTCGGACACCCGGCACGCGCTGCGGCGGCACTTCCACGTCGACGCCGAGTCGATCGTGGTCGCCACGCTGCGGCAGCTCGCCCGCAGCGGCGCGGTCGAGGCCACCGTGCCGGCCGAGGCCGCCAAGAAGTACGCGATCGACGACGTCAACGCCGCCCCGGTAGGCGAGACCGGCGGCGACAGCTAAACCCGCACGACCGTAGAAGGGCCCGGCGCCAACGCGCCGGGCCCTTCTACGCTGTCCCCCGCACCGCCCCGTCCCTCCCCGCCGATCATGGAGTTGTGGTGGGGGACGAAGCGGTGAAGTCGCCTCGTTCCGGGCACCACGAGTTCATGATCGACGGGGCGGGAGCGGGGCGGAGCGGGGGCGGCAGAGATGCGGCGGCGGTGGGCCGACGTTCCTGGTGGGGACGCCGGGCCACCGCCGGGGCGGGTGACGCCGGAAGGACGGCTGGTCAGCCGACGGCGGCCAGGTCGGTGAGCCGGGCCAACGAGTCCTCCAGGTCGGCGCCGACCCGGCGCAGGCCCAGGCGCAGCAGAGCCGCCTTGACGGGGCCGGCCGGCCAGCGGACCACGATGAGCCGCACGACCGTCCCGCCCTCCTCCTCGTCCTCGGTGAGCTGGACGTAGATTTCGGTGCGCGCCTCCGCACGGGCACCGGCCCCCTTGGCCCGCTCCCGCCAGCCGATCAGCGTCGGCTCCTGATAGGCGATCACCTCGGCCTCATGCGCCGAGCGCCCCGCCTGGACCAGTTGTCGCCGTCCGAAGCCCTCCCCCGAGAGCACTTCGGCCGCGCGAACCCCCGCCAGCCAGGCCGGCAACTGCTCGGCCCGCTGCACGACGTCCCAGACCACTTCCATCGGCGCCGCCACGTGCGCACTACGTTCCACGAGGATCATTTCCGTCTTGCCTCCAGTGAGGACATCCCACGATATCGGCACTCTATGCGTCAAATCGGACTTACCCGGACGGGTTCGGAAAAAGACACGCCGATTAACCATTGCGGATTACGCCAGCCCGGCCTATGGCGCATTCATCGACGGCGTCCTAGAGTCCCGAACACGTTTCACGTTCACCGGGAGGGCGCATGTCAACCGCACCGATGCCCGAGTTCCCCGACGGCTTCCGCTGGGGCGTCTCCACCTCGGCCCACCAGATCGAGGGCGCCACCACGGCCGACGGACGCGGAACGTCCATCTGGGACACCTTCGCCCGCGAGACCGGCCGGATCAGCGACGGCAGCAGCGGCGCGGTCGCCTGCGACCACTACCACCGGTACGCCGAGGACGTGGCGCTGATGGCCGGGTTGGGCGTCGGGGCGTACCGGTTCTCGATCGCCTGGCCCCGCGTGCAGCCGGACGGTAGCGGCGCGACCAACGCCGCCGGCCTGGACTTCTACGACCGGCTGGTCGACGACCTGCTGGCCGCCGGGATCGACCCGGTGGCCACCCTGTACCACTGGGACCTTCCGCAACCCCTCGAGGACGCCGGCGGCTGGCTGCACCGCGACACCGCAGCCCACTTCGCCGAGTACGCCGAGCGGACCGCAGCCCGCCTCGGCGACCGCGTCCGGCTCTGGATCACCCTCAACGAGCCGTTCATCCAGATGAGCCTCGGCTACGGCATGGGCGTGCACGCCCCCGGCCAGATGCTGCTCTTCGACGCGTTTCCGGTCGCCCACCACCAACTGCTCGGCCACGGGCTCGCGGTACAGGCGCTGCGGGCGCACACCACCAGCCCGGTCGCGATCGCCAACAACTACTCGCCGGTGCGGGTGCTCGGCGACAGCGACGCCGACCGGGCCGCCGGGGCCGCGTACGAGACGTTGCACAACCGGCTCTTCACCGACCCGCTGCTCGGACGCGGGTACCCCGACCTGCCCGGCCTCGACCCGACCGTCGTCCGCGCCGGCGACCTGGACACCATCGCCGCGCCCATCGACGTGCTCGGGGTCAACTACTACAACCCCACCGGGGTACGGGCAGCCGAGGAGGGCTCGCCGCTGCCGTTCGACCTGGTGCCGCTGGACGGCTACCCGCGTACCGCCTTCGACTGGCCGGTCGCCCCGGACGGGCTGCACGAGCTGCTCCGCTGGCTGCGGGACACGTACGGCGACGCGCTGCCGCCCATCGAGATCACCGAGGGCGGCTGCGCGTACGACGACGAGCCGGACGCGCACGGGCAGGTGGCGGACCCGGAACGGATCGCGTACCTCGACGGGCACCTGCGGGCGGTCCGGGCCGCCATCGACGACGGGGTGGACGTCCGCGGGTACTTCGTCTGGTCGCTGCTGGACAACTGGGAGTGGGCCGAGGGGTTCACCAAGCGCTTCGGTCTGGTGCACGTCGACTACGCCACGCAGAGGCGTACGCCGAAGTCGTCGTACACCTGGCTGCGGGACCTGATCGCGGGCAGCGCGCCGGGGTCGGCGCGGTGACCACCGTGGACCCGACGGCAGCGTCGCTGCCGGCGGCGCTCGCCGAGCCGACCGTGCCGGTGCGGCGCGGCTGGATCGGCCTGGTCTTCGCCGCCAACCTGGGCGTGTGGATGGCGTTCTTCACCCCTATCCAGGTGCTGCTGCCACAGCAGATCGAGCGGATCGCGCCCGGCGACAAGGAGACCATGCTGGCCGTGGTCACCGGCCTGGGCGCGTTGGCGGCGGTGCTGGCCAACCCCCTGGCGGGCGCGCTGTCCGACCGGACCTGCCTGCGGATCGGCGGTCGGGAGTTCGGTCGGCGGCACGTCTGGACCGCCGGCGGCGCGGTGCTCGGCGCGGCGGCGCTGGTGCTGCTGGCCCAGCAGCGGACGATCCTCGGGGTCGCCGTCGGCTGGGTCGCCGCACAGGTGTGCTTCAACGCGATGCTGGCCAGCCTCACCGCCGCCATCCCGGACCGGGTGCCGGTGACCCAGCGCGGCGGCGTCTCGGGCTGGGTGGGTATCCCGCAGGCGCTCGGGCTGGTCCTCGGGGCGGTGCTGGTCACCGCCGTGGTCACCGGGAACGCCGCCGGCTACCTGGCCATCGCGGTGGCCATCCTGCTGCTCTCGCTGCCGTTCGCGCTGCTCACCCCCGACGACCCGCTGCCCCGCGCGAACCGCCCGGCACTGCGCGTCCGCACGCTGTTCGCCTCGATGTGGATCAGCCCGCGCCGGCACCCGGACTTCGCCTGGGCGTGGATCACCCGGTTCCTGGTCCAGCTCGGCAACGCGCTGGGCACCCTGTACCTGCTGTATTTCCTCACCGACGGGGTTCACTATCCCGATCCCGAGGGCGGCCTGCTGGTGCTGATCCTGCTCTACACGCTCGGCATGATGCTGACCGCCGTGGTCTCCGGCCGGCTGTCCGACCGCTCCGGGCGGCGCAAGATCTACGTGATCGTCTCCGGCCTGATCATGGCGGTGGCGGCGCTGTTGCTCGCCGTCGCGCCCACCTGGCCGATGGCGATCGTCGCCGCGCTGCTGCTCGGCGCCGGCTACGGCGTCTACCTCTCGGTGGACGCCGCGTTGATCACGCAGGTGCTGCCACGCGCCACCGACCGGGCCAAGGACCTCGGCGTGATCAACATCGCCAACTCGGCGCCCCAGGTGCTCGGTCCGGCGCTCTCCGCCCCGCTCGTGGTCCACCTGGGCGGCTATCCGACGCTCTACGCGGTCACCGCCGTGGTCACCGTGGTGGGCAGCGCCCTGGTGGTCAAGATCCGCTCGGTCGCCTGAGGTGAAAGGGAAGGGCACCTTGTACAACACCAGGCGATAAGAAGGGGCCCTTCCTTACTCGGTCGACGGTCGCCGTAGGCTGGAGGACGTGACGGTACGTGTGCGCTTCGCCCCCTCCCCGACCGGTATGTTCCACGTCGGCGGCGCCCGCTCGGCGCTGCAGAACTGGATCTACGCCAAGCAGCAGGGCGGGGTGTTCGTGCTGCGCATCGAGGACACGGACGCGGCGCGCAACAAGCCCGAATGGACCGAGGGCATCCTCTCCGCGCTGGACTGGATCGGCATCTCCCGGGGCAGCTACGAGGGGCCGTACTTCCAGTCCGAGAACGCCGGCGAGCACCGGGCCGCCGCCACCCGGCTCTACGAGTCGGGCCGGGCCTACTACTGCGACTGCACCCGCGAGGACGTACAGGCCCGCACCGGCTCGCAGTACCAGGGCTACGACGGCTATCACCGCGACCGTGGCCTCGGGCCGGGGCCGGGCCACGCGCTGCGCTTCCGTACGCCCGACGAGGGCACGACCGTGGTCGTCGACCTGATCCGCGGCGAGCCCACCTTCGAGAACAAGCTCATCGAGGACTTCGTCATCGCCCGGGGCGACGGCTCGCCGGTGTTCCTGCTGGCCAACGTCGTGGACGACATGACCATGGGCATCACCCACGTGATCCGCGCCGAGGAGCACCTGCCCAACACGCCCAAGCAGCAGCTCCTGTGGGACGCCCTCGGGGTCAAGCCGCCGGTCTGGGCGCACGTGCCGGTGGTCGTCAACGAGAAGCGGCAGAAGCTCTCCAAGCGCCGCGACAAGGTCGCCCTGGAGGCGTACCGCGACGAGGGTTACCTCGCCGGCGCGATGCGCAACTACCTCATGCTGCTCGGATGGGCGCCCTCGGGCGACCGGGAGATCGTGCCCTGGTCGGTCATCGAGGACGAGTTCCGCCTGGAGGAGGTCAACCCCTCCCCCGCGTTCTTCGACGAGAAGAAGCTGCGCGCCTTCAACGGGGAGTACATTCGGGCGCTGCCGGTGCCCGAGTTCATCGACGCCTGCCAGCCGTGGCTGACCGGCACCGGCACCATCGCGCCGCCGCCGTGGCAGCCCGAAGAGTACGACGCCGACGCGTTCGCCGCCGTGGCGCCGCTGGCCCAGACCCGGATCGCGGTGCTCAGCGAGATCGTGCCGAACGTCGACTTCCTCTTCCTGGCCTCGCCCACGATCGACGAGGCCGCCTGGACGAAGACGATGAAGGACGGCTCGGGCGAGCTGCTGGACGACGCCGTCGCAGCCTTCGAGGCGCTGGAGTCCTGGGACGCCGAGTCGCTGAAGTCGACACTGGAGGCCGTCGGCGCCGAGCGCGGCCTCAAGCTCGGCAAGACCCAGGCGCCCGTACGCGTCGCGGTCACCGGCCGCACCGTGGGCCTGCCGCTGTTCGAGTCCCTCGAGGTACTAGGCCGCGAGCGCACCCTGACCAGAATGCGCGCAGCCCGCCTCCGCCTGACCTAACCCCTGCCCTGCCCTGCCCTGCCCTGCCCTGCCCTGCCCTGCCCTGCCCTGCCCTGCCCTGCCCTGCCCTGCCCTGCCCCGCCCCGCCCCGCCCCGCCCCGCCCCGCCCCGCCCCGCCCCGCCCCGCCCCGCCCCGCCGATCATGGAGTTGTGGTGCCGGGCTGGGCACCTTTACGACGACTTCGCCCCCACCACAAGTCCCTGATCGGCCCAGACTGAGCGGGCCGGCGGCGGCGGAGCCGCAGCGCGGCGCGGCAGGGGCGGAGCCGCGGCGGGGCGGAGCCGCGGCGGGGCGGAGCCGCGGCGGGGCGGAGGGACGGGGCGGCGAAGGGTCGGCTCGCTTTAGGCGGTGTCGCGTCTGCGCTCCCCCCGCTACGCCGATCTTGCAGTTTCGGCTGGCGATATGAGTGGGACGCGAGCTATGTCGCCACAGAAAGCGCAAGATCGGCGCCGGGATGCAGCGGCTGTCGCCGAGCCATGCCCTGCCGTCGCACACCGCCCCGCCGATCTTGCAGTTTCGGTTGTCGGTATGGGGTTGGATGCCCGTTACGTCGCCACAGGAAGTGCAAGATCGGCGCGGGCGGGGCCCCGAGGGCGACGCCCCGGGCCGGGGCGTGGGGGGCGTGGGGGCGGGGCCTGGGGCGGTTAGCGGGTTCGGCGCCGGAGCAGCAGGGTGACTGTCAGGGTGGCTAGCAGTACCGCGCCGCCGAGGGCCCAGGGCCACCAGCGGCTACCGGAGTCGGATCGTTCCTCGGCGGCTGGTACGGCGGACACGGTGTCGGCCGACGGCGACACGGGTCCGGCCGGGAATGCCGTGGGCGAGCCGGGCGCTGACGGGCTGCTGGCCGCTGAAGGGCTGCCGGACGGGCCGGGGGCTGCGGGGCTGGCGGACGGGTCCGCAGGGCTGGCGGACGGGTCGGCGGCCGTGCCGGTGGTGAGGGTGAACCGCACCTCGCCCTTGATCGGGTGGCCGTCGTTCGACGGCAGCTGGTAGGCGACGGTGTAGAGCCCCGCCGCGCCGGGCGTGAACGGCACGCGCACCCGGGTGCCGTCGAACGTGGGCCGCCCGCCGGCGACCACATTGTCCGGTCCGGTTATTGTGATCTTCGTCGTAGCCGGCGGTGGCTTGGCCAGGAAACGAAGCTCGATCCGGGTGGGCGCGGTGGCTACCCGGGCGCCGTCGCGCGGATCGCTGCCGGTCAGCGAGTTGTGCGCGGCGGCTGGCGTCGCCGGGGCCAGTAACGACACACCGAACGCCACGCCGAGTACCACTGGCACGACCCGTGCCATCCGTGTAACCCTGCCCCCCATGAACCCCTCCGTAAGGGTACGATCCGCCCGCTGATCAAACAGCTCCTCATTAGTCGAGCAGAGATCGCAGATAGTTCCAAATACTGTTCCACAAGCTGCAATCCATCGACGTTCTGCGGAGTCTGTGAGAGTGGGACCGACCCGGTCGGTGCCGTCACCGGCCGACCGACCCGGACGTCACGGCGAAGCCATCCATCGAACGGGGCGAGGAGGCGGGATGGTCCGACAGATGAGGCGGTGGCTCGCCGTGCTGGCGGGCACGCTGGCTGCGGCAGTGCTGGTGCTCGGCGTCGCCGTTCCGGCGAGCGCGGCGCCCAAGCCTGCGCCCGCCGGCGTGGACGTCACCGGCGAAGGGCTCACCGAGCCTCTGCGGCTACGGTCCGAGACCCAGCCCGCGCACGTCCTCGCGGTCATCGACCAGGTCAACTTCTTCGGTCGTACCGGAATGCCGACCGGCCCCAAGGCGGCCGACCTCGGTCCGAAGTACACGGTTGTGGTGTTGGCCGGGGAGACCCCGAAGCAGACCTTCGACCTCTACCCCAAGGCGGCCGGCGGCCCGCGCGTCTATCGCCCGGCCAAACAGCCGGACGGTCGCCGGACCAACGCCGGCTGGTTCCTGGGCCGACTCAGCATGTCCGAGACGCTGCGCACCGCCGGGGTGCCGCTGGAGCGGCAGTTCGACACGGTCAGTGGCGGCGTGGGCGGCGGCGAGCGGGTGCTGCCGGAGGACACGATGGATCCGGTGCGGGACATCGACGAAGCGCTCGGTGAGTTGCAGCGACTGCTGCTGCTCAACGTCGGGGTGATGCTGACCATCACGGTCGGCCTCGCCGGGATCGCCCTGCTGATCCGCCGCCGGACCCGCTGACACGAGCGCCGGAAGACGCCGCCGGCCCGCTCACACGACCGCCGGAAGACGCCGCCGGCCCGCTCACACGACCGCCGGAAGACGCCGCCGGCCCGCTCACACGACCGCCGGAAGACGCCGCCGGCCCGCTCACACGACCGCCGGAAGACGCCGCCGGCCCGCTCACACGACCGCCGGAAGACGCCGCCGGCCCGCTCACACGACCGCCGGAAGACGCCGCCGGCCCGCTCACACGACCGCCGGAAGACGCCGCCGGACCCGCTCACACGACCGCTGGCGCGGGTTCAGCGGGCCATAGTGCTCGGCCCCCTGGGGTCAGCACCAGCGGCGTGGCGGGCGCTCCCGTCGAGTGCCCCGCTGACGTGGGCGGACCGGGCCGTGCCGGTGGGCGCCCGCCCATCCAGGAAGTTCACTGAGGCAACCAGCGGGGTCACTCGGCTCCGGCTCGCCCAGGGTCACCGGCTCGGCGGCCCGCTGGCGTGGGATCTCCTCCTCCGGCCGCCCGGCGGGCGCCTCGCTCGGGTGCGCCGCCGCCGGGCCGACCGGCCGGCGAGGCTTGCCGGCCAGCTGCGGGTCGTGGTGCCCCAGGCGGCAGGGCTCGCCCTGGGCGCAGCCGTGCTCGGCCTCCCCGTGCGCCATCCCCGGTCTCCTCACGCTCGCACTCACGCGCAGGTGCTGCCCCCGTACGTGCCCTGTCACCGTACTGGCCGGGACCGACGGCCTGCGCACGGCGTACCCCGGGGTCAGCGCTTCGGGCGACCGGGGAAGAGGGTCGCCCAGACCGGGAAGGCGACCAGCCAGATGAGGATCACGGTGGTCAGACTGCGTATCCAGTTGCCCAGTTCACGGGTTCTTTCCGCATCGTTCACCCAGAGAATCGCCGCGCCGAGCAGGCCGCACGCGACGGCCCAGCCGAGGAGTGCCTTGGCCCACTCCCGCCACTCGTGCCGGGCGCGGGCCCAGCCGTGGCGGGGAGGGCGCACGGGCGGCGGGCCACCGGCGAACCGGTGGGCGAAGCGCTGGTCCGCCCACCGCACCATCGAGTGCCCAAAGGCCACCGAGAAGCCGAGGTAGCCGGCGGCGAGGCCGTGGCCGAAGTCGGCGGTGGCACCGCGCCGCAGGTCGATCACCGACGCGGCGAGCAGCGCCAGATCAACAAAGGGTACGCAGAGCAGCAGCACCGCACCGACCCGTGGCCGGCGCAGCGGATACCGGGCGATCAGCCCGGCACCGATCAGCACCCAGAACGCGATCTCACAACCGATGATCACCGCGACCACCATGGCGGCCTCCCCCGTCGACGCCACCAGCGTCGCCTACCGGCAGGGCCCGGACCTCGACACCGGAGACGAGATCCGGGTCCTCCCTTCGATGGACCGACCGTCCGGCGTACCCCTTTCGGCGCATGCCGGAGCGACCGGGCTCCTCCCCCGGTCGGAGTCGGAGGGCCGCCGGTTGTGATGGGATCGGGGCATGCGACCGCCACCGTGGCTCGGCTCCGGTACGCCCGGCCGGGACCTCACGCTGGCCGGCGCGTCGCTGGCCGGTGGCCTGGTGCTCTACGGCCTGGGCATGCAGCCGCAGATCGTCCCGCACCCGGACGTGCCGCCCGCCCTGTTCCTGGGGCCCCTGCTGGCGGTGTGTGTGGCGGTCGGCCTGCGCCGGGTGGCGCCACGCGCCAGTCTGGCGGTGGGCACCGTCGCGCTCGTCGTGGACACTGCGCTGGGTAACTCGCTGGGCACGGTGGTGGTCTATACGCAGGTGCTCTACGACGCCTGCGTATACGGTCCGCCCCGGCTCTGGCGGTGGCTGCTGGGGATCACCGTGACGCTGAGCGTGATCGGGGCGGTGGCCGGCGTGCTCGGCTTCGGGCAGTGGCGCGGGGCCGCCGTCGGGGTGCCGGTGGTGCTGGCCGGGCTGCTGCCGGTGCTGACCGGGATCAGCGTGCGGCAGTACCGCGACCAGGCCGCCGCCGAGCGGACGCGGGCCGAGCAGACCGCCCGGCTGGTCGAGTTGGACCGTCGGCAGGCGGTCAGCGCCGAGCGGGCCCGGATGGCCCGGGAACTGCACGACGTGGTCGCCAACCACCTCAGCGCGGTGGCCATCCACGCCACCGCCGTGCTCTCCGTGCCGAGCCTGGAACGTGGTCAGGTGCAGTCCGCGTTGCGGGTGATCCGGGAGAGCAGCGTGCAGGGTCTGGCCGAGATGCGGCAGATGATCGAACTGCTGCGGGAGCCGGATGGTGGCGAACAGGGCGGGGTGGGCACGGAGGCGGTCACGGCGCGGCTCGCCGAGGCCGACGGGTTGATCGAGCGCATCCGCGCGGCCGGCCTCGCGGTGCGGTTCCGCACCGACGGCACGCCGGGTCCGCTGCCGGTGGGGGTGGATCTCGCCGCGTACCGGATCGTCCAGGAGTCGCTGACCAACGCCCTCAAGCACGGCACCGGCGAGGCGGAACTGACGATCGCGTACGGCCCGGCGGAGGTGGTGCTGACCGTGGAGAACCCGGTACGTCCGGAGGGGGCGGGGCTGACGGGCGCCGGGGCCGGGCTGATCGGGATGCGGGAGCGGGCGGCGCTGCTGGCCGGACGGTTCACCGCCGGGCCGCGGGACGGCCGCTGGCAGGTCCGAGCCGCGCTCCCCACCGGAGCGGGCCGGTGACCGTGCCGGTACGGGTGGTGCTTGCGGACGACCAGCCGGCGGTACGGGCGGGCCTGGTCCTGATCCTGGCCGGCTCGCCGGGCATCGAGGTCGTCGGCGAGGCGGCCGACGGCGACGAGGCGGTACGGCTGTGCCGGGAGGTACGCCCCGACGTGGCGGTGCTGGACGTGCGGATGCCACGCCTCGACGGCATCGCCGCGACCAGGGCGATCGTCGCCGACCGGCTCGCCGACGTGCTGGTGCTGACAACCTTCGACCGGGACGAGTACGTCTTCGGCGCGCTACGCGCCGGCGCGGCCGGTTTCCTGCTCAAGGACACCGACGCCGCGGGGCTGGTCGCGGCGGTACGAACCGTGGCGCGCGGCGACGGCTTCATCGCCCCCGCGGTGACCCGCCGGTTGATCACCGCCTTCGCCGCCACCGCTCCGGGCGCGTCGGCCGCCACCCGGGGCGCCCTGGACACGTTGACACCGCGCGAACGCGACGTGCTGGCCTGTCTCGGACTCGGCCTGTCCAATCAACAGATCGCCGACCGGCTGGTGCTGGCGGAGAGCACCACCAAGACCCACGTGAGTCGCATCCTGGCGAAGCTGGACCTGCGCAGCCGGGTGCAGGCCGCGATCCTGGCCCAGGAGCTGGGCCTGTCCGCGCCGCCGCAGCCCTGAGCCCGGCGCAGCCCTGAGCCCGGCGCAGCCCTGAGGCCGGCGCAGCCCTGAGGCCGGCGCAGCCCTGAGGCCGGCGCAGCCCTGAGGCCGGCGCAGCCCTGAGGCCGGCGCAGCCCTGAGCCCGACGCAGCCCTGAGCCCGCTGACCGGTGCCGGCGTTCGTGGCCTGCTCACGACGTGTCAGGCTAGAGCGGTGACCACGGCCGAGGGTGGGGAGCTGGCGGCCACGCTGCGCCGGATCGAGCGTTCGGCGGGAGCGTTGGCCACTGCCAGCGTGGCCCGGATGGACGAGACGCTGCCGTGGTTCCGGGCCCTGCCGGCCGACCAGCGCTCCTGGGTGATGCTGGTGGCCCAGGCGGGCGCCCGCTCGCTGGTGCAGTGGCTGCGTGAGGGCGGCGGCACGGCGGACAGCACGCAGGAGGTCTCCGACGACGTGTTCGACGCGGCGCCGCAGGCGCTGGCCCGGTCGATCACCC
Source organism: Micromonospora sp. CA-246542 (assembly GCF_050942905.1). Taxonomy (NCBI): domain Bacteria; kingdom Bacillati; phylum Actinomycetota; class Actinomycetes; order Micromonosporales; family Micromonosporaceae; genus Micromonospora; species Micromonospora sp. CA-246542. The sequence goes on from NZ_CP192040.1 coordinate 5,457,007, forward strand.
TCCAGCAGACCGTGGCGCTGATCAAGGTGACCATCGACGTCGTCGAGGAACAGGTGTCACAGCTCGCCGCCGAGGGCGAGGAGCAGTTGCTGCGCGAGGCGGTGCTGCGCTTCTCCCGGGAGATCGCGTTCGCCGCCGCCCGGGTGTACGCGCGGGCCGCCGAGTCGCGCGGCGCGTGGGACGCCCGGTTGCAGGCGCTGCTGGTCGACGCGCTGTTGCGGGGTGACTCGCCGGACGTCCTGGCGAGCCGGGCCGCCGCGCTGGGCTGGGCGGACGCACCGCCGGTCGCGGTGGCGGTCGGCCACTCCCCGGGCGGGGAGGTCTCCGCCGTGCTGCACGTGGTGTACCGGCTGGCGCGGCGGATCGGTGTCGAGGTCATCGGCGGGGTGCACGGCGATCGGTTGGTGATCGTGCTGGGTGGCGCGGCGGACCCGCTGAGCGCCACCGCGAAGCTGCTGGACGCGTTCGGTGACGGCCCGGTGGTGGTCGGTCCGGCCGTACCCAGTCTGGACGAGGCGACGGAGTCGGCGCGGTCGGCGCTGTCCGGCTTCCGGGCGGCGCCGGCCTGGCCGAGCGCCCCCGGCCGGTCGCGGCCGCCGACCTGTTGCCGGAGCGGGCCCTCGCCGGGGACGCGGAGGCCCGCCGGCGGCTGCGTCACGACGTGTACGCGACGTTGGTCCGCGCCGGTGGCGAGCTGCTGGAGACCCTGGACGCGTTCCTGGCCGCCGGTGGCACGCTGGAGAGCGCGGCGCGGGCGCTGTTCGTCCACCCGAACACGGTGCGGTACCGGTTGCGCCGCATCGCCGAGGTGACCGGTTTCTCGCCGCTGTCGCCCCGGGACGCGTTCGCCCTCCAGGTGGCGTTGACTGTCGGTCGGCTGGACCCGGTGGTCCCGGCGGCCTCGGCGGTCCCGACCCAGACATTGACCCCGGCCGCCCGGAAATCCGCCCAAACCAGCGATGATCCCCGCCGATCTTTGTGAGAAACCTCCAAAGGTTCTAGTGCGGTTTGGTCGGCCCCGGCACAGCGCTACCCACGCGTATCCGGGAGAGTCATAGGCGTGCTCGCCGTACTTAGTCCCGGCCAGGGTTCCCAGAAACCCGGCTTTCTGACCCCCTGGCTCGACCTGACCGGCACCGAGGCGCGCTTGCGCTGGTGGTCCGCGCTGGCCGGCGTGGACCTGGTGCACCTGGGCACCGCCGCCGACGCGGACGAGATCAAGGACACCGCCCGTACCCAGCCGCTGCTCGTCGCGGCGGCGCTGCTCGCCGCCGAGCACCTGCCGCTGGACGGCGTGGCGCTCACCGCCGGGCACAGCGTCGGCGAGCTGGGGGCCGCGGCGGTGGCCGGGGTGCTGTCGGCCGAGGCCGCTCTCACCCTCGCTGGAATCCGTGGCCGCGAGATGGCCGCCGCCTGCGCGCTGGAGCCGACCGGAATGGCGGCCGTGCTCGGCGGCGACCCGGACGAGGTGCTGGCCGCGATCAGCGCCAACGGGCTGCACCCCGCCAACCGCAACGGCGCCGGCCAGATCGTCGCCGCCGGCTCGCTGGACGGGCTGGACGCGTTCGCCGCGGCGCCACCCGCGAAGACCCGGGTCATCCGGCTCCAGGTGGCCGGGGCCTTCCACACCCCGTACATGGCCCCGGCCGAGACCGCGCTGGCCGCCGTCGCCGCCGGAATCGCCCCCGTCGACCCGGCGCGGACCCTGCTGTCGAACCTCGACGGCACCGCCGTCACCGACGGGCACGAGCTGGTGCGACGCCTGGTCCGCCAGGTCACCGCGCCGGTGCGCTGGGACCTGTGCATGCGCGCCCTCGCCGAGCACGGTGTGACCGGCGTGATCGAGCTGCCCCCGGCCGGCACCCTCGCCGGCCTGGTCAAGCGGGAGCTCAGGGGCGAGGGCGCCCCGGAGATCGTCACCCTGAACACCCCCGACGACCTGCCGGCCGCCCGGGACCTGATCGCCCGCCACGGCACCGCGGGCCAACCGCTCGCCCCCATCGGAGGACACTCATGACCGGCAGTCGCATCGTCTCGATGGGGCACTACCAGCCATCCCGGGTGGTGACCAACGACGACATCGCCCAGCTCGTCGACACCAACGACGAGTGGATCCGCGACCGGGTGGGCATCGCCACCCGGCGGATCGCCGACAGCGAGACGGTGGCCGACATGGCCGCCGCGGCCGCCGGCAAGGCCCTGGCCAACTCCGGGCTCAGCGCCGCCGACATCGACCTGGTCGTGGTCGCCACCTGCTCCTCGATCGACCGGAGCCCCAACGTGGCCTGCCGGGTCGCCGGCAAGCTGGGCATCGCCGCACCGGGCGCGTTCGACGTCAACACCGCCTGCTCGGGCTTCGCGTACGCGCTGGGCACCGTCGACCACGCCATCCGGGCCGGCGCGTCGCGTAACGCGATCGTCATCGGCGCCGAGAAGCTGTCCGACTTCACCGACTGGACCGACCGCTCCACCTGCATCATCTTCGGCGACGGCGCCGGCGCCGCGGTGGTCACCGCAACCGCCGACGACGAGCCCGCCGGCATCGGCCCGGTGGTGTGGGGCTCGGCGCCGGAGAAGAGCGACGCGGTACGCATCGAGGGCTGGCGCCCGTACATCCAGCAGGAGGGCCAGTCGGTGTTCCGCTGGGCCACCACCGCCCTGGCGCCGCTGGCCCTGCAGGCGTGCGAGCGGGCCGGGGTCGACCCGTCGGAGCTGGCCGCGTTCGTGCCGCACCAGGCCAACGCCCGGATCATCGACGGCATCGCCAAGCGGCTCAACATCCCCGACGCGATCATCGCGAAGGACATCGTCGAGTCCGGCAACACCTCGGCGGCGAGCGTCCCCCTGGCCCTGTCGAAGCTCGTCGAGCGGCGGGAGGTGCCCTCGGGCGCCCCGGTCCTGCTGTTCGGTTTCGGCGGTGGCCTGACCTACGCCGGTCAGGTCGTCCGCTGCCCCTGAAGCCCCCTTGAGGCGCGTACGCGCTGAAGGAGTGGCGGTCGGCGCGGCCGGCCGCCGGAGAACCCCCTATGAGAGGAACCAACCGCAATGACCCGTGACGAGATCACCACCGGCCTCGCCGAGATCCTCGAAGAGGTTGCCGGGGTGAACCCGGACGACGTGGCCGAGGGGAAGTCCTTCACCGACGACCTCGATGTCGACTCGCTCTCCATGGTGGAGGTCGTGGTGGCCGCCGAGGAGAAGTTCGGCGTCAAGATCCCGGACAACGAGGTGCAGAACCTCAAGACCGTCGGGGACGCCGTCAGCTTCATCGAGGCGCAGTCCTGATCATGAGTCGTCCTGACGTCGTCGTCACCGGGCTCGGCGCGACGACCCCGCTTGGCGGGGACGTCGCGTCGACCTGGGACGCCATGCTCGCCGGCCGCTCCGGGGTGAGTGCCCTCACCCAGGAGTGGGCCGCGCAACTGCCGGTGCGGATCGCCGCCCAGCTGGCCGTGGAGCCGTCCGAGGTGCTGGACCGGGTCCGGCTGCGCCGGCTGGACCGCTCCGAGGCGATCGCCCTCATCGCGGCACAGCAGGCCTGGGCGGACGCCGGACTGGCGGACTCCGGCCTGGACGGGGAGCGGTTGGCCGTCAGCGTCGGCTCCGGCATCGGTGGCGCCACCACCCTGCTCGCCCAGGACGACATCCTGGAGGCGTCCGGGCCGCGGCGGGTGTCCCCGCACACGATCCCGATGTTGATGCCCAACGGACCGGCCGCCTGGGTCGGGTTGGAGTTGGGCGCCAAGGCCGGCGTGCACACGGTGGCCAGCGCCTGCGCGACCGGCGCGGAGGCGATCGCGCTCGGCCTGGACATCATCCGCGCCGGCCGGGCCGACGTGGTGGTGGCCGGCGGCACCGAGGCCGTGATCCACCCGCTGCCGATCGCCGGCTTCAGCTCGATGCGGGCCATGTCGACCCGCAACGACGACCCGGAACGTGCCTCCCGTCCGTGGGACACCGGCCGCGACGGCTTCGTCCTCGGCGAGGGCGCGGGCATCGTGGTGCTGGAGCGGGCCGACCACGCCGCGGCCCGGGGCGCCCGGGTGTACGCGCGCCTCGCCGGCGCCGGCATCACCTCCGACGCGTACGACATCGTGCAGCCGCACGCCGAGGGTGAGGGCGCCATCCGGGCCATCGCCAAGGCGATCGCGGACGCGGACATCGCCAAGCAGGACATCGTGCACGTCAACGCGCACGCCACGTCGACCCCGGTCGGCGACATGCTGGAGATCGGCGCGCTGCACAAGGCGCTCGGCGACCACCCGGTGCTGGCCGCGACGAAGTCGATGACCGGTCACCTGCTGGGCGCTGCCGGAGCGTTGGAGTCGATCGCCACGATCCTGGCGATCCGCGACAGCGTCGTACCCCCGACGATCAACCTGGACGACCCGGAGCCCGGGCTCAGCCTGGAGGTCGCCGCGCACAAGCCACGCCACATGGACATCCCCGCCGCGCTGAACAACGCGTTCGGCTTCGGCGGTCACAACGTGGCGCTGGTGTTCGCACGGCCGTGAGACAGCGGCGGTGAGACAGCGGCCGTGAGCTGGCCGTTCTGAAAGGGTCCCCTCTCCCGAGGGGGCCCTTTCGCGTTCAGCGTCGGTTGCGGGGGTGCTGCCGGGCGGTGCGCTCGTTGCCGTGGCGGTAGTTGCCGGTCCAGCGGGCCATCACCAGTTGCGGGTCGTCGTCGATCTCGGCGAGGAACTCTGCCGCGCGGGCGCCCCGCAGCGTGCCCGCCACCCGGCCGTGATGGGTGATCACCACCGTGCCGTCGGCCCGCTGGTCGTACCGGAAGCCCTGTGCCTGACCCATGGCGACGCTGCCACGGTGGCGCCACGGGCGCGACCGGATTCCCGGGCCGAGGCCTATTGCATAGACCGTGAATATAAAAGCGCTATGCTTTTGGCGTGAGTCGTCCAGACACTCCTCCTGGCCCGTCCGCAGCCATCGGGGCGGCCCTCTACGGCCTGGCCACCAGGGCCGCGAGACGCCTGCCCCGGGACATGAGCCTGACGTCTGCCGCCACCCTGGCGACCCTGGACCGGACGGGTCCGCGGCGCATCACCGACCTGGCCGCGGTCGAGGGCGTCACCCAGCCCGCGATGACCACCCTGGTCCGGGTGATGGAGGCATCCGGCCTGGTCGAGCGGCGGGGCGACGCGTCCGACAAGCGGGTCACGCTGGTGTGCCTGACCGAGGCCGGCGCCTCCTACGTCCGGACGCGACGCCAGGCGGGGATCCACGCGTTCGAGCGGTTGATCGGCCGGCTCACCGGCGACGAGGTCGAGGCGCTGGTGACGGCCCTGCCGGCGCTGAAGCATCTGGCCGAGCTCGAAGGTCAGGACCGCGAAGGGCCGAAGCGGTGACCGGGCAACCGGTCGGCGGAGGCGCGCTGGAGGCGTTCCCGGTGCCCCGTTCCGAGACGCGGCTCCTGGTCCCCGCCCTGTTGTTCATCGCTCTGGTCGTGGCGGCGGTCGCCAGTCTCGGGACGCCGCTCATCACCAGCGTGGCGACCTCGTTCCACGTCTCGCTCGGCAGCGCGCAGTGGACGCTGACCGTCGCGCTGCTCAGCGGCGCCGTCGCCACGCCGGTCCTGGGTCGGCTCGGAGCCGGTCCACACCGGCGGGCCACGATCCTCGCCACGTTGGCCGTCGTCGTCGCCGGCAGCGCGCTCACCGTGCTGCCACTGCCGTTCGCGTGGCTACTGACCGGCAGGGCGGCCCAGGGGGTCGGGCTCGGGCTCACCGCGCTGATGATGGGCGTGGCCCGGGACCACCTCCCCGAGGAGCGCAGCGCGGCCGTGATCGCTCTGATCTCGGTCGTCTCGATCATCGGCGCCGGCGTCGGCTACCCGCTGGCCGCACTGCTCGCCGAACTCGGCGGAGTACGGGCCGCCTACGGCCTCGGCCTGGTCGTCACCGCCGCCGCCCTCCTGACCGCGTGGCGGGCCATGCCCGAAGCTCCCGAAGGCCGGTCCGCCCACGTGGACGTGACGGGCGCGGTCGTCCTGAGCACTGCGCTGCTCCTGGTGCTGTTCCTCGCCGGTGAGCGGAATCTGTGGAGCCGGCACCTCGCCGTGGCGGCGGGCCTCGCCGTCATCGCGGTGGTGCTGCTCTGCGTCTGGGCCGTCATCGAGCTGCGCAGCCCGACACCCCTGGTCGATGTGCGGGCGGTACGGCACCCGGCGGTCGCCGGGGCGAACCTCGCCATGTTCGTCGCCGGGATCGGCATGTACCTCCTGCTCACGCTCATCACCCGGTACGCGCAGACGCCGCCCGGCGTCGGCTACGGCTTCGGGCTGACGACCTTCGTCGCCGGGCTGGTCCTCATCCCGTTCTCCGTGCTGGGGTTCGTCGCCGGCAAGCTCACCCCGCGGGTCCGCACGCGGATCGCCGACCCCCTGCTCCTGGCCGGCAGCGCCATCGTGGTCGGCGTCGGGTTCGCCCTGTTCGCGGCGGCCCGGTCGGACCTGGTCGAACTGTTCGCGGCGATGGGCGTGCTCGGCTTCGGCGTCGGCGGCTTCTCCGCCGCGATGCCCGGCGTCATCCTGGCTGTCACTCCGAGGAGCGAGACGTCGAGCGCGATGAGCTTCAACTACGTCGTCCGCAGCGTCGGGTATTCGCTGGGCAGCGCTGTCGGCGGCCTGGTCCTGGCCGCGGGCACCCGCCCCGGCCACCTCTTTCCCGACGACCGCGCCTACACCACGGCGGCGCTGGTCGGGATCGGCGCCATGGCGATCGCGACGCTGACGAGCCTCGCTCTCGCTCGACGACGAACGTCCACGACCAACAGGTGAGTCGGACGCACTCCCTGAACACAGGAGGTTCCATGCCCAAGGGCTACTGGGTCAGCGCCTACCGCACCATTTCCGACCCCGAGAAGCTGGCCGCCTACAACGAGCTGGCCGGTCCCGCGGTCCGGGCTGCTGGCGGTCGGACCCTCGTCCGGGGCGGTCGGATCGTGGCGCACGACGCCGGGATCGCCGAGCGCACGGTCCTGGTCGAGTTCGACAGCTTCGAGCAGGCCGTCGCGGCGCACGAGAGTGCGGCCTACCAGGAGGCGCTGGCCGCACTCTCCGACGGCGTCGAGCGCGACTTCCGCATCGTCGAGGGCGTCGACTGACCGGGGCGCGGTCGGATCTCCCGCCGGTGCCGTCAGCTCTTGCAGGTGGTGGCCGGCAGGCCGGGCACCACCACCGGTGACCGGCCACCCGGGCGGGCCTTGCCGGCCAGTACGGCGGCGAGCGCGGTCATCGACGCCCGGCTTGAGGAGTACGTTGCCAGCAGCGTCGGCGACTTGGCCTTGGCCAGCACGTACGGCGTGTCCATGGCGACGGTGACGGCCGCGCTGGCGCTGAGGTCCTTCTCCCCGTCGCCGTAGCCGACCAGGTGCACCACCGTCCCGCCGCTCGGCTTCACCGTCACGCCGGCCGCGGTCAGCGCGGCGGTGAGCGCCGCCCGGGTGCCGTCCCGACCGGCGGAGGAGGTGACGGTGACGGGGCCGTGCACCGCGCCGCCGCAGGCACCGCGCAGCACGGTGACCGCTCCGGCGGCCAGCGCGTCGGCCGCCGCCCGGTGCGCCGGGGTGTTGAGCGTGGACATCGGCTCGGCGGGGCCCGCCGCCAGCCGGAACTTCATGGTCAGGATCCGGGTCACCGCGTCGACGAGGCGGGCCCGGGGCAGCGACCCGCCGCGCAGGGCGGCGAGCAGCCCGTCGTACGCCTGACCGACGTTCGGGGTCATGAGGATCAGGTCGTTGCCGGCGTTCAGCGCGCGGACGGCGGCCTCGCCGGGCGCCCACCGCTTCGCCGGCGGCATGTTCATCCCGTCGGTGATCACCACGCCCTTGAAGCCGAGCTGACCGCGCAGCACGTCGGTGAGCAGCTTGTGGGAGAAGGTCGCCGGGGTGCCGGGGTCGATGGCCTGCGCGTCCAGGTGGCCGGACATCACGGCCATCGCGCCCGCGTCGAACCCGGCGCTGAACGGCGGCCACGCGCCGCTGCGCAGCGCCGCCTCGGACTGGGTGAGCACCGGCAGGTCCTTGTGCGAGTCGTCGGCGCTGTGGCCGTGCCCCGGGAAGTGCTTCAGGGTGGCCGCGACGCCGCTGGCCTGTAGACCACGGACCGCGCCGCCGACCTGCGCGGCGGCGATCTTCGGGTCGGCGCCGAACGACCGGGAGCCGATCACCGTGCTGCGGGTGGCCAGCACGTCGGCCACCGGAGCGAAGTCGATGTTGATGCCCATGGCGGCGAGTTCGGCGCCGGCGGCCCGCCAGGCGGCCTCGGTCAGCTTCGGGTCACCGGCCGCGCCCGCCGCGAGGGCGCTGGGCAGGATGGTGACGCCGTCGGTGACGCGGGTGACCACGCCGTACTCCTGGTCGGTGCCGATCAGGAAGGGCGCCGGGCCGGCGGCCAGCCGTCCGGCGGCCCCGCGCAGCCCGGTGGTCAGGTCGTGGACCTGCTTCGGGTTGTCGACGTTCGTGGTCTCCTGGTTGCCCTTGGTGGGGTCGTCGGCGCTGAAGCCGACCAGGATGAGCCCGCCGAGGCGGTACTTGGCGATCATCTCGGCGGGGGTGTCGACGCCGGCGAGCGCCTGGTTGCCGGCCGCCGAGCCGGTGGAGACCTTGGTGGCCGAGTCGCCGTACGCGTACGGCATCAGCACCTGCCCGACCAGGTCCTCGTCGGAGAGCGTCGCGACCAGCGCGGCGGCCCGCGCGGCCGGGTCGTCGGTCGGCGGCGAGGCGGGTGCGCTCGGGGCCGCCGACGCGCCGGTCGGGCCGGGCGTCGGGTCGGGACGATCCGGGGTACCCGAGCAGCCGGAGACGATCAGGGCGGTCAGGGCGGCGACGGCGACACCGGCGTGTCGCGAGCGAATCGGCACGCCGACCATCCCACCAGTTCCCCCTTATCGGGGCAACTTGACCTTACCGGTCGCCACCGTCAGGGTGACGCGACACCCAGGTCGGCAGCGCGGAAGGCCCCGCCGTCAGCCGACCCGGGTGAGCAACGTCACCGGAGCGCCGTCACCGGCGTACCGGTAGGGCTCCAGGTCAGCGTCCCATGCGGTGCCGAGCGCCTTGTCGAGGGCGTGCGAGAGCGCCTCCGGGGCCCGGGCGGAGGCCATCAGGGCCCGCAGCCGGTCCTCGCCGAGCTGGATGTCACCGGCCGCCCCGACGGTGGCCCGGAACAGGCCACGGGCGGGCACGTACATGAAGCGCTCACCGTCGACGCCGGGACTCGGCTCCTCGGTGACCTCGAAACGGATCATGGGCCACTGCCGGAGGGCAGCAGCCAGCTCGGCGCCCGTCCCCGGACGGCCGGTCCACCCGCACTCGGCCCGGCGGGCGCCGGGGTCGACGGGCTGAGCCGTCCACTGCAGGTTGACCGGCGCGGCTAGGACGCGCGCGATCGCCCACTCGACGTGCGAGCACACGGCGAGCGGGGTCGAGTGGACGTATACGACGCCACGCGTTGGCACGGTGACCTCCCGGAGAGCGAGGTGCGTCTTCCCCTACGACCTCGTCCACCCGAGTGGTTGCTGCAACACATGATGACTGCTGTGACGGATGGTGCGCCAGGGAATCGGAAAAAACGCCTCCCGGAATAGCCGGACGGGTGGTCTCCGTTGCCTCTCAGGACACCGCGACGACCAGCCTGATGTCGTGGTCATGTACAGTTCCATCGGCGGCTTCTGCCGCGTTCCACCTCTGCGGGTCGACGCAGTGTCACCCGCACACAGCCCCCGGACGTCCAGTCCTCCCGTACGTCTTGCAAGGAGTACCTCCGTGGCGAGCAACACCTCTAAGACCGCGCGCGCGTCCGTCCGGGCCGGCCAGGCTGGCCAGGGTGGCGCCCTCAGCGTGCTGGGCGAGTTCAAGTACCTCATCCCGCTCAACGGCGGCAAGCACGCCTACGTGCGTAACCTGACCAACGGCAAGACCGCGCACCTGCGTACCGACTCCGACGCCTTCGTCGAGGAGATCCGGGCGCTGGCCGCCGCCGGCCACGCCGCCAAGATCCGGGCGGAGATCAACAACCTGGCCACCGTTCACCCGAACGACGGCTGGGAGGCCACCGAGAAGCGTCTGGTCGCGGCCGGCGTCTTCGAGGGCTGAGCCCTCCCCCACCGCACCATCGACCGCCCGCCGGGAGTTCCCGGCGGGCGGTCGTTCGTTTGTCAGGACGTTTCGAGCAGGGCGACCTCGCCGGTGCTCAGGTCGTAGAGGCCGCCCACCACGGCCACCCGGCCGGCGGCCACCGGCCCGGCCAACAGGTCGTCGACCCGCAGCGCGTCCACGGTGCGCCGGACGTGTCGGCGGACCGTGAGAGCGAGCACCGCCGGATCGTCCAGCCCCACCTCGACTACCGCCGGAGCGATCTCGTCGACCAGGTGGGCCAGCGACCCACCGGGGCGCTCGCCCGTGCGCAGGGCGTCCACGGTCGCGCCAACCGCACCGCACCGCTCGTGCCCGAGCACCATGACCAGCGGCACGCCGAGCTGGCCCACCACGTACTCGATGGAGCCGCACACCGCGCGGTCGAGCACGTGCCCGCCGGTGCGGATCACGCAGATCGCCCCGAAGGTCTGGTCGAAGATCGCCTCCAGCGGCACCCGCGAGTCGATGCAGCCGAGGACCACCGCGTACGGCTGCTGGTCTCCGGAGGCGGCCGCCGCGGCGGCGGTGACGTCGTGCCCGTGGATCGGCTGGCCGCTGACGAACCTCCGGTTGCCACCGAGCAGGTCGGCCAACGCGGCCCGGGGCGTGCCGCCGGCCTGCCGTCCCCGCCCCCCGGACCCGCCCGTCGGCGGAACCGGCGTCGCCCGCGCCGACTCCATGCCGTTCAGCTTGGCCCGCCGGCACACGGCCATGGGCGGGTCCGGGAATGTTCGCTCGACCGCGATTGGCGTGGCGTTCCGACGGGTAGCCGGTGTTACCGCCGGGTATCGGAGGTACGGCTGATGCCTGGGTGGCCCTGGGAGGTGGCGATGCCGGAGCGATTCGAAGTCGGTATGCCCGACGGCGTACGGCTGCACGTCGAGACCAGCGGTCCCGTGGACGCCCCGGTGACGGCGGTCCTCCTGCACGGCTGGACGCTGGACGGGCGCAGCTGGCACCGGCAGCTCGACGCGCTCACGTCGTCCTTCGGCGACTCGGTGCGGGTGGTCACCTACGACGCGCGGGGTCACGGCCGGTCGAGCTGCATGGCGCTGCCCACGGCCACCCTGGCCCAGCTCGGGGACGACCTGGCCGCCGTCCTCGACGCGGTCGCGCCGAGCGGTCGGGTGGTCCTGGTCGGGCACTCGATGGGCGGAATGACGATCATGGAGTACGCGCACCGCCACCGGGAGCACTTCGCCGCGCGTACGGCCGGCCTGGTCTTCGTCTCGACCACCGCCGAGGGGCACACGCACACCGTGTACGGGCTCTCGCCACGCATCGCCCGGCTGATCCGGCTCGCCGAGACGACCGGCGCCGGCGTGCTGGCCCGCTGCGGCTCGTGGCGAGCGCCCCGGGCGCTGCTCAACGCGCTGCAGCCGAGCATCCGGTGGATGCTCTTCGGCGACCGCTGCGATCCCTCCGACATCCGGTTGGTCACGTCGGCGGTGGCCCGCGCCTCGCTGCGCTCGATCGGCGGTTTCCGCGCCTCGATCGGCGCTCAGCACCGTCTGGACACCCTCGCCGCCCTGGCGCACCTGCCGGCCGCCGCCCTGGTCGGCGACCGGGACCGACTGACCCCGCCGCCGTGCGCCGAGTCGATCGCCGCCGTCCTGCCGGCCACCGAGCTGACCGTCTGCCCGGGCGCCGGCCACATGCTGATGATGGAGCGTCCGATTGAGGTGAACGCGGCCCTGACCGGCGTCCTGGGCCGGGTGCTCGCCGCGCCGCCGCACGGGCCCGGCCCGAGCGCCGCGCCGCCGCCGCGCGGTCAGGTCGTGGGCGCCGTCGCGGCGGGTCGCTGAGCACGTTCGCGCACCTCGGGCGCGGCGGGTCGGGTCGGGGGCCGTACCCTTCTGCGGTTGGCCCGCGCGGTTCGCGCCGTTTGCCGGCGACATCGAAGGAGCGTGCGTTGACCGACCAGACCGCCCTGGAGCAGGAGATCGCCGTCGAGCAACGGCACCTCGACCGGGTGTACGCCCGACTGGCCGAGCTGCGGCAGTCGGCGGTGCGCGCCGAGCGGGACGGCTACCGGATGGCGCGGGTGGGCACGTTCGGCGCGCTCGTCGAACGTGACGCGATGGTCTTTCACGCGGCACAGCGGCGGCACACCCTCGACGCCGAACACGAGGGGCTGGTCTTCGGCCGCCTGGACCTGCGCGACCGGCAGGTACTGCACGTCGGACGGCTCGGCATCCGTGACGAGGACGCCAGCACCCTCGTCGTCGACTGGCGGGCGCCGGCCGCGTCGGCGTTCTACCAGGCCACCCCCGCGCAGCCGCTGGGCGTCGTACGTCGCCGCACCATCCAGTCCCAGCGGGAGCGGGTCACCCGCATCGAGGACGACCTGCTCGATCCGGAGGCCGCCCCGGAGGGGATGACGGTCGTCGGTGACGGCGCGCTGCTGGCCACCCTCTCCCGGGCCACCGGTCGGGGCATGCGCGACATCGTGGCGACGATCCAGCGGGAGCAGGACGAGGCGATCAGGTCGCCCGGCTCCGGGGTGACGATCGTCGCGGGCGGTCCGGGCACCGGCAAGACGGCGGTCGCCCTGCACCGGGCGGCCTTCCTGCTCTACTCCGACCGCAGCCGGTACGCCGGTGGCGGCATCCTGGTGGTCGGGCCGTCGACCGTCTTCGTCGAGTACATCGCCTCGGTGCTGCCGTCGCTCGGTGAGGACACCGCGACCCTGCACTCGCTGGGCACCCTGTTCCCCGGGATGACGGCCACCCGAACCGATCCGCCCGAGGTGGCGGCGGTGAAGGGCTCGCTGCGCATGCGCCGGGTGCTGGAACGGGCGGCCCGCGACGCGGCACCGGGGGCTCCTGGCGAGCTGCGGCTGCTCTACCGGGGAGGGCTGCTGCGGTTGGACCGCCGCGAGCTGGACGCGATCCGGGACCGCGCGCTGCACCGTGGCGCCCGACGCAACGAGGTTCGCCGCGCCGGCTTCGACGGTGTCTTCGCCGCGCTGTGGGCGCAGGCCCGGCGCGTGAACATCAGCCGGCTGCCCGAGCAGCGGGCCTTCGAGGACGAGATCGCGGAGCGGCCGGAGTTCCGGGAGTTCCTCAAGGCCTGGTGGCCACGCCTGCACCCCCGGCACGTACTCGGCTGGCTGGCTCGACCGGATCGGCTGCGACGGTACGCCGGTGGGATCCTCTCCGGCGCGGAGATCCGGCTGCTCGGCACGGCGTACCAGAGTCTGGATTCCGAGGGCCTGACCATCGCGGACGTGGCGCTGCTCGACGAGCTGGACGCGCTGCTCGGCAAGCCGGTGAAACCGGCGCGGGCCCGGCGCGACCCGTTCCAGCTCGCGGGCGGCGTTCGTGAGCTGAGCACCGCGGCCGACCGGCAGCGGGCCGCCCGCGCGGCGGCCCGGGAGCGGCCGGAGGACTACCGGGAGTACGCGCACGTGGTCGTCGACGAGGCGCAGGACGTCTCGCCGATGCAGTGGCGGATGATCGGTCGGCGTGGGCGGTTGGCCTCGTGGACGGTGGTGGGCGACCCGGCGCAGACCGCCTGGACCGGTGACCCCGAGGAGCTGACCCGCTCCCGCGACCAGGCGCTGGGCCGGCGCAAACGGCACGAGTTCACGCTCACCACCAACTACCGCAACTCGGCGGAGATCTTCGCGGTGGCGGCGGCGGAGATCCGCCGGCTCTACCCGGACCTGCCCCTGCCGAGGGCCGTCCGCTCCACCGGCGTCGACCCGGTCGAGCTGGTGGTGCCGCCCGCCGGGCTCCAGGCCGCCGCCGTGCAGGCGGCCACCGGCCTGCTGGGCGAGGTCGACGGCACGGTCGGGGTGATCACGCCGGTCACCCGCCGCGACGAGGTCGCCGGTTGGCTCGACGCGCTCGGCGCGACGCGCTTGCAGGTGGTGACCAGCCTGGAGGCCAAGGGCATGGAGTACGACGGAGTCGTGCTGGTCGCACCCAGCGAGATCCGGGCCGATCCGGGCTCGGGTGTACGCACGCTCTACGTGGCGCTCTCCCGCGCCACCCAGCGGCTCACCACCGTCGACCCGACCGGCTGACCGTCGCGTTGGCATCGCCCGTGGGCGGCCCGCGCCCTACACTTGCACACATAGCGATGTGAGCATACATTTGACCGGGTCCCGGGCGGCGTCGGAGGGTGGGTTCCGTGGGAGCAGGACATGACCACCACCACGGGTCGGTCGCCAACGCCGCCCACCAGCATCGGGGACGGCTCTGGGCGGCCTTCGGACTGCTCGCTGCCCTGATGGTGGTCGAGGCGGTGACCGCCTTCCACACCGGCTCACTGGCACTGCTCTCCGACGCCGGGCACATGTTCACCGACGTGCTCGGCATCGGGATGGCGCTCGCCGCGATCACCGCCACGCGGCGGGCCACCGGCGACCCGCAACGCACCTTCGGGCTCTACCGCCTCGAAGTGCTCGCCGCGCTGGCCAACGCCGTCCTGCTCTCCGGCGTGGCGATCTACGTGGTGATCGAGGCGATCGGCCGGTTCGGCAACCCGCACCAGGTGCTCAGCGGTCCGATGCTCACGGTGGCCATCCTCGGCCTGCTCGCGAACGTGGTCGCCTTCGGGCTGCTGCGCGCCGGCGCCCGGGAGAGCATCAACCTCCAGGGCGCCTACCTGGAGGTGCTGGGCGACCTGCTCGGCTCGCTCGGCGTGATCGGCGCCGCGCTGCTGATCGCCGTCACCGACTGGTGGTGGGCCGATCCGCTGGTCGCGGTCGGGATCGGCGTGTTCATCCTGCCGCGCACCTGGCGGCTGGGGCGGGCCGCCGTACGCATCCTCGTGCAGGCCGCTCCGGAACACCTCCAGGTCACCGCCGTGCACGACCGACTGGCCGCGGTGCCCGGCGTGGTCGAGGTGCACGACCTGCACGTCTGGACGCTCACCTCGGGCATGGAGGTGGCCTCCGCACACCTGACCATGGCGCCCGGCGCGGAGGTCGGCGCGGTGCTCACCGCGGCGCGTACGGCCCTGCGCGACGACTTCCGCATCGAGCACGCCACGCTGCAGACCGAACCCGGTGCCGCCCCGGGCGCCTGCGGTTCCGTCGAGTGGTGACCGTCATCCTTCGTGACCGCGCAAGCACCTTCCGTCACAACGGCTGCACAGACCCCACCAGCACCGGTAGGCTCTGTCCCGGCCACCACCCGGCGGCGCCTCCCGGCGCCGGTGGCGGCCGTCGCCTAATCGCCCGACAGGGCGAACCGGGGAACCATGTTCCTGGGGTGCATCCGCGTCAGCGGTAGGGATCTTCCGTCCCGAACCCGTCAGCTAACCCGGTCGGCGGCTGACGGAAGGACATGCGTAGTGGCCCCAGCACGCCCACCCGCCGCCCGACTTGCGGCACTGATCGTCATGATGGTCACCCTCGGCGTCGCGCTTCCGGTCGGCGCCGCCACCGCCGCTGCCCCCGGCGGCCTGCGGGCCGCCGCCGCTCCCGACGGCGACGAGGAGGGCGGCACCCCGGCGCTACGGGCCCAGCTCGAGGCGGCCAGCAAGGGCTACCTGGACGCGAAGCGCGCGCTGGACACCTCGGTCCAGCGGCAGCAGCAGCTCGCGGTCAAGCTCAAGACCACCGAGGCCGAGATGACCGTACGCAACGGCAAGGTCGGCGAGATCGCCGGCGTCGCGTACCGCACCGGCCGACTCAGCACCGTCTCGGCCCTGCTCAACAGCAACACCCCCGAGGGTTTCATGGACCGGGCAGCCGCCCTCGACGTGGTGGCCGCCAACGAGGACCGGGTGCTGCGCGACCTGCACGCCACCCGGGACGAGGCGAACCGCACCCGCGTCGCCCTCGACGGCGAGATCCGGGAGCAGCGTAAGCAGGTCGAGGTGATGGCCAAGCGCAAGGAGCAGGCCGAGCGGGCGCTGACCGTCGCCAACGACAAGGCACGCGCCACCGCCGCCGCCGACACCGACACCGACTCCAACCGTGGCACCTCCACCGCCAACGCTCAACCCGCCCCCCGCAACTCCGACGGCTCCTGGCCGTCCGAGTCGTGCAGCATCAACGACCCCACCCCGGCCAGCGGCTGCATCACCCCCCGCACCCTGCACGCGCTCAACCAGGCCAAGGCCGCCGGCTTCACCCGGTACGTCTCCTGTCACCGCAACGGCGGCTCGGGCGAGCACCCCAAGGGCCGGGCCTGCGACTTCGCCGCGCAGAAGGGTGGCTTCGGCGGGATCGCCAGCGGCGGCGACAAGACGTACGGCAACAACCTGGCCGCGTACTTCATCCGCAACGCCGACCGGCTCGCGGTGCTCTACGTGATCTGGTTCAAGCAGATCTGGCTACCCAGCAGCGGCTGGAAGTCGTACAGCGGGGGGAACGGCGACCCCTCCAGCGACCACACCAACCACGTGCATCTGTCGGTGTACTGACCGCCGAGGCAGTCCGGGGTACGTCAGCGGGCGTACCCCGGACGTCGTCGCTGGTCGGACGACCACGCGGGATCGGGCCGGGAGCATTCGGGTATGCCGCGAATCGCGCCCCGCACCCGCAAGGCCCTGCTCACCCTGCACCTGGTCACCTCCCTCGGCTGGCTCGGGGCCGACCTGGTGCTGCTCACCCTCGGCATCGCGGCACAGCGCGGCGCCGACCCGGCGGTGCTCTACCCCGTCGCCGGGCTCGTCGGCACCGTGCTCTTCGCGCCGCTGAGCGTGCTCGTGTGGCTCGTCGGTGTCGCCAGCGCGCTGCTCACCCCCTGGGGCCTGCTGCGCTACCGCTGGGTGGTGATCAAGCTCGTGATCACCACGGTGATGGTCGGGCTGGTGCTGTTCCTGCTCACCCCGAACCTGCGGCACGCCGGCGCGCTGGGCGCCGCGCTACCGGCGCGGGACCGCGCCGACCTGGTGATCGCGCCCGCGGTGTCGACCAGTCTCATGATCATCGCGACGGTGCTGTCGACGTACAAGCCCTGGGGACGCCGACCCGCGCGACCCCGCCGCCCCGAGGCGACACAAGCCACGACGCATGCTCCTCACGCCGGCAGCACCGGCAGCACCGGTGCGGTAACGCGGTCGCCATCACGATCAGGGCGGTCGGCGCAGTAGGAGCCTGATCACGACGGCCGCACGTCGGGTGCCGGAGGGTGTGCACGCGCCCTTTGCTCTGCTTCAGCGGAGGCAACACAAATGGCCCCCGACTGTTGCCTCCGCTGAAGCAGAGCAAAGGACCGAACTGAGGCATCCGGTCGCCGGGCCGAGCCGCGCCGGGCCAGGCCAGGCCAGGCCGCTTTGCCCGGCGTCAGGCCGAGCCGAGCCGAGCCGGGGCGGGGCGGGGCAGGGCGGGCTGCGATGTGTTGGGCCGGACGGGCGGTCGGGGCTACGCCGAGGCCGGGCCTCGTCGGTGCCGCGTCGGCCACCTCCGAGGGTCCTGCGGTCAGGGCGCCGGGGTGTCGAGGGCCGCGCCGAGGCGCGCGGCCAGGGCGAGGTGGGCGGCGCGGGCCTGGCCGAAGGCGTACCGGAACAGGGGTGTCGGCGCGCGCAGGGTGATGTCGACGTCGATGCGGACCAGACCGTCCGGCTCGGCGCGCAGCCGCGTGTGGTTGCGAACCGTGGTGGCGGGCCACTGGCGGGCCACGGTGACGATCTCGTCGGGCTCGCTGACCAGCACGTCCGCGTGGTACGTGGTGCGAAAGCGCAGCGGGCCGGCGACCAGTCTGTCGTTGATCGTGTAGCTGGCGCGGGCGCCCGGGCGGGCCGGCACCTCGCGGACCCGCACGATCAGGGGATGCAGTTCACCCTGACGGCTCAGGTCGCTCAACAGCGCCGCCGCGTCGGCGAGTGAGCAGCGGGCCTGGACGGTGTAGCTGAAGGTATCGCTGCTGAGCACACCGTCTCCCGACGTCGCTGGTCGCACGATCGTCCCGTACGCCGCCCAGGCTGGCAACGGCCGGACGGACACCGTGCGTTGTCCCGGCATTCGCGCAGCGTTCCCACTACGGTCGGCTGATGGGTAATCACCGCTTGTGACGAAGGGGGACACATGAACGGTGACGACCGGTGAGCGGGCACGTGATGGTCTTCGCGCCGACGCCGCAGCTGACGGTGACCGTGGACCAGCCGAACGACCAGCCCGAGCTGCACCTGCACCCCGGCGGTCAGGGCGTCTGGCAGGCCCGCATGGTGCTGTCCCTCGGGGTCGACGTGGTGCTCTGCGCCGCGCTCGGCGGCGAGATCGGCCAGGTGCTGGAGCCGCTGCTGGTCAGCGAGGGGGTCGATCTGAAGGTCGTGGTACGCGACTCCGGCAGCGGCGCGTACGTGCACGACCGTCGCGGCGGCTCCCGGCAGGAGGTCGTCGACGTGCCTGGCGAACGCCTGAGCCGTCACGAGTTGGACGAGCTGTACAACCTGGCGCTCGGCGAGGGGCTGCGCGCCGAGGTGAGCGTCCTCAGTGGCCCGAACGCGCCCTGGCTCGTCCCGGCCGACCTGTACCGGCGTTTCGCCGCCGACCTGGGCGCCAACGGCAGCCGGGTGGTCGTCGACCTGTCCGGTGACCACCTCGGCGCGGTGCTGGACAGCGGCGTGTTCTTCCTCAAGGTGAGCCACGAGGAGCTGATCCGGGACGGTCGTGCCCGCGACGGGAGCGGCCCGGAGCTGACGCGGGCGATGTACGACCTGCACGCCGCCGGCGCGGAGACGGTGGTGGTGAGCCGCGCCGAGCAGCCCGCGCTGGCGCTCGTCGACGGGGAACTCTTCGAGGTGGAGATGCCCCGGCTGGAGGCCGCCGACCCGCGCGGAGCGGGCGACTCGATGACCGCCGGCGTGGCGGCCGTGGTCGCCCGTGGCGGCGACATCCGTACGGCCATCCGCACCGGCGCGGCGGCGGGCGCGCTGAACGTGACCCGGCACGGGCTGGGCACCGGACGGGTGGACTCGATCACCGGTCTCGTGGAACGGGTCCGACTCGTCCCGACGGACAGCCGGCGACACGAACGGACCACCCCCGACGAGTTGGCCGACCGGGTGGTGGAGCGATGACGCTGCGGGTGCTCGTCACCAACGACGACGGGATCGGCGCACCCGGCATCCAGGCGCTGGCCCGGGCCGCCACCGAGCGAGGGTTGGACGTGGTGGTCGCGGCGCCGCTGGAAGAAGCCAGCGGCACCAGCGCCTCGATGAGCGCGATCGAGCGGGACGGACGGGTGGTGGTGAACGACCATCCGCTGCCCGACCTGCCGGGGGTGCCCGCGTACGGGGTCGGCGGCTCGCCGGGTTTCATCACGTTGATCGCGCTGCACGGCGCGTTCGGCCCGCCGCCGTCGGTGGTGCTGTCGGGCATCAACCGGGGCGCCAACGCCGGCCGGGCGGTGTTGCACTCGGGCACGGTGGGCGCCGCGTTCACCGCGGCCTCGAACGGGTGCCGTGCCATGGCGGTCTCGCTGGACGTGCTGAGCGCGGGCGAGGCCACGGCGGCCAGCGGTGGCGCCGCCGTGGACGCCGCGGGCCGGGTACGCGACGCCGAGCGGCACTGGAGCACCGCCGCAAGGGTGGCCCTGGACCTGCTCCCCCGGCTGACCTCCGCGCCGCCGGAGAGCGTGCTCAACGTCAACGCCCCCGACCTGCCGCACGAGCGGCTGCACGGGGTACGCCGTGGCGCGCTGGCCAGCTTCGGCCAGGTGCAGATGACGGTGGCGGAGTCGGGTCACGGCTTCGTGCGTACCTCGTTGGAGGAGCCCGGGCAGGCCGCGCAGCCCGGCACCGACGTGGCCTTGCTGGCCGCCGGGTACGCGTCGGTCACGGCGATCCGGGCGGTCACCGAGGTGACCGACGTGGACCTGACCGGTCTGGACGAGCAGGCCTGACGGTGGCAGCCGCGCCTCAGGCGCCGGGAAGCACCTCGGGCGTCGCCGTCCCCGCGAAGTAGGGCTCGGGCGCGCCGAAGAGACCGAGCAGGCCGGTCACCCAGAGCTGACGGTGCACGAACCGGCTCGGCTCGGTGACGACCAGCTTGACGCCACTGACCTCGGCGGTCTGGAAGCCGGCGACCATGGCGCTGATGCCCACGGAGTCGATGAAGGTGACCAGCCTCATGTTCAGCTCGATGCGGAGCGGGCGGCTCTTGGCCAGCACCTCCGCAATCGCCTCACGCACCTCGTACGCTGTGTCGACGTCGATCTCACCCCGCGGGGCGATCTCGACGACACCACCGGACAGGACCGACTTCACAATCGACAGGCTCACGCGAGCACCTCCACCCGCCCGTCCCCCGGGCGCCTCATCAGTACGCGGGCCGCGACCGAGAGTATTCCTCCAACGGCCTCGGTCGCCACCCCTCGGGATGAGCAATTCACGGATCCGAGCGGACAAAGTCGCCCATATCCTCACTTTTCGGCATCTGATCATTCAATACTTTTCGTTATCTGATCAGTCGACGATCGGTCGGAACCGACGCGCCGCCGGACCAGGGTAGCGGTCGCGGTCCGGCAAGCCCGACATCCGTACCGTCCCGCACGCCCGCCCCGCGTGGGACCGGCGTGTCGCGGTCGGACCCGCCAACGTGGTTGCCGACGCTTCCTAGCATCGGCCGGGACACCCACCGTGACGGAGAGGACCTTCGATGATCAAGCGACTGGCCGGGTTGGCCGGCGTCGGTCTGCTGCTCGCCCTCGTACTGGCCTGCGGTTTCGGCGGCGGAGACGACGACGATGACGATGACGACGACTTCGCCCGCGGCGTGGCCGCAGTGGCGGTGCGCTGAACTCCCGCGCGTGCGCCACGCGAGGCCGGGTTTGCGCGCGACCGGCCCGGGGCACTGCGCAGTCAGCGAACCGTGTCGCGCTGGACGGACGCCGAGGTCCGAAGTGGCCGGCGGCTTCGGCACCTGAGGAGGTAACCACGATGTTCGGAACCAACCTGCTGGACCGGCGCAGCAAGCCGGAGCGGATCGCGGACCAGGCGTGGGAGCAGCTGCTCTCCGCCGTCAGCTCCGCGGGCGACAGTGTCCGGGACACCGCGCGGTCGGCCCGTCGCAGCAGCGGCGACCTCGCCGACGGCGCCGGTGACCTGGTGGGCTCGGCGGCGGAGGAGGCACGGCGTCGCGCGTCGCGCGCCTTCGACGCGCTCGCCGGACGCCAGCCGGCGCTGCCGTGGACGCTGCTGATCGGCGCCGCGCTGGTCGGCGCGGCGGTCGGCTGGGCCGTGGGCTCCGCCGCCCGCGCCGCCGGCAGTCGGGACGACCGCGCCGTGGACGACGTCGAGTTCGTCGACGTCGACCGCCCCAACTCCCCGTCGGCCTGGACGACTAGCACCTTCGGTACGTGAGCGGGCCCCGTCGACATCGCGTCGGCGGGGCCCGCTCACGTACCGGTGGCGGCGCTGGGCGGAATTGCGCCCGGTCCGCCGGGGTGCCGGACCCCTCAGGCAGCCCCGGCGGACCGGTGTTCTGGGGTGGCCCGGGCGACGCCGGGCCACCGGGTCAGCGACTCGTGCAGCTCACCGAGGTGGGCGGCGAGTTGGTGCCGGTCCAGGAACCGAGGAAGCCGATCGTGGTGCTTGCCCCGGGGGCGAGCGCGCCGTTCCAGCCGCTGTCCACGACCGAGACGACCGCCCCGGTCTGGGTGTGGGTGCCGCCCCAGAGCTGGCTGACGCGCTGGCCGTTGGGGAAGGTCCAGCCGAGCGTCCAGCCCGCGATGGGCCTGGTGCCGGGGTTGCTGACCACGACCTCGGCCTGGAATCCGCCCGTCCACGAGCCGGTCACCCGGTAGGTCGCCGCACACCCGCCAACCGGAGGCGGCGTCGTCGGAGGCGGCGTGGTCGGAGGCGGCGTGGTCGGAGGCGGCGTGGTCGGAGGCGGCGTGGTCGGAGGCGGCGTGGTCGGAGGCGGCGTGGTCGGAGGCGGCGTGGTCGGAGGTGGGGTCGTGGGAGGCGGCGTGGTGGGAGGCGGCGTGCCGCCGGTGCGGTCGGCCACCAGGATGCCGCGACCGTTGGTGCCCAGGTAGACACGCCCGTAGACCCGGGGATCCCCGGTCAGCGCCTCGGTCGGGTTGCCGTACTGGTGGCGGTCGTCGTTGATGCGTACCCACGTCGTGCCGCCGTCGTCGGAGCGGTGTACGCCGGGCTGACCGTCCACCGTGCCGTAGAGGAAGACGGCGGGGTTGGTCCGCCCCGGCGCGGCCTTGCCGAAGCCGACGTTGCCGGAGGCGCTGACGCCGCCCAGCTTGGTGAAGCTGGCTCCGGAGTCGGTGGACCGCCAGAGCCCGCCCGGACCGGCCAGCCACAGCTCACCCGATTTGCCGGGCAACGCCTTGAAGCGCACGTCGGAGGTGGGCAGGCCGGTCGCCGCCGTCGCGGTGAAGCTCGCGCCGCCGTTGGTGCTCAGGTAGAGCCGGCCGCCGCTGAAGCCGTAGAACCGGTTGGGATCGACCCGGTCGGATTCGATCGTCGCGTTCGCCGGGATGCCGGTGGACGGCGCCCACGAGTTGCCGAAGCCCACCGCGTAGACGACGCGTTGGCCCGCGTCGCCGGGCGCCCAGACGAACCGACTGCCGTCGGCCGCCGCGGCGACCGTGCCGCCGGCGTTGACGCCCGACGGCTCGGTGCCCTGGAACCAGGTGGCCCCGCCGTCGGTGGAGAAGGCGACGTGGCTGTCGTTGGGCCGGTCGGAGTCGGTGAAGTTGCCGGCGCGTACCAGCACGGCGGGCTTGCTCTCGGCGTAGTCCAGGCTCGTGGTGCTGGTGAAGACCGGTTGGGTGAAGAGCATCGACGGGATGGTGTCCAGGTCGGTGTGCCGGAAGCCGCCGACGTCACCGAGCGCGCTGATCAGGGGCGCGCCGCTGGGCGGGCTGACCAGGTCGAGGACGGCCGTCTCCTCCAGGCCCCGGACCATCGGCCGGATCGTGAACTGAGCGCCGGTGTCCCACTTGGTGAGGTCGGTGGTGCCGTAGATGGTGGCGCCGGTGCCGTACATCATGCGGTTGGAGTCGTGCGGGTCGATCTCCACCGACTCGTTCATCCAGCCGAGCTTGGGCGTCTCCTCGGGAGGCGCCGGGTTGGTGCCGAAGGTCAGCCAGGGCACCGAGCTGATGTCCATCGTGTAGCGCTTGGACCGCTGCGGGTAGCTGGTGAAGTCCCAGATGCGGGTCCAGGTCGCCCCACCGTCGGTGCTGCGGAAGAAGATCGCGTCCGGCCACCAGGAGACCTGGGTGGCCACCATCAGTGTGTTCGGGTGCTGCCGGTCGATGGTCAGCCCGCTGTAGCCGAAGTAGTCGTCGCCGCTGGTGGAGGGGATCGGGCTGATCCGCGTCCAGGCCCCGGTGGACCGGGTGAACTTCCAGACGTCGCCCTTGCCGCCGTCGTACGGGCCACCGGTGTCGCTGGTGGCGATGTAGAGGTGACCGCCGACCGGGTCGACGACGCCCTTGTGCGCCAGGTAGCCGGTGGGCTGCCCGGGAATCCGCGCCCAGGTGACACCGCCGTCGGTGCTGCGGTAGACCGGGTTGTCCTTGTCGGCCACACCTACGTAGATCGTCTGCGTGGTGGTGCCGGCGGTGCCGGTGCTCTTGTCGAAGCTGACCCAGGTGAGGCCCTGGTTCTGCCCGTTGTAGCCGTTCGGGTCGCTGGGGTCGGCCCGGTAGTTGCCGACGTTGGGGAAGGCGGTGACCTTGGCCCAGGTCGCCCCGTAGTCGGTGCTGCGCCACAGCCCGTTGCCGCCCTCGGCGCCGTAGTAGAGGGTGCTGTTCCGGTTGGGGTCGACGGCCAGCCGTTCGCCCATGCCCCGGCCCGGCATGTTGCCGCCGTTCTTGAACGGCAGCTCGGTGACCTGCCAGGTGGCGCCCTTGTCGGTCGAGCGCAGGATCGCGCCGTTGTTCGGGTCCCAGCCGTTGGTGTACATGCCGACGGCCGCGTACACCCGGTTGGTCTGCACCGGGTCGGTGGCGATGCTGACCACGCCGTTGTAGCCCCAGCGGTCCGCGCCGACCCAGTCGAGCAGCGGCGTCCACGACTGGCTGCCCTGCTCCCAGCGGTAGGCCCCGCCGATGTCGGTCCGGGCGTAGATCAGATTCTTCTCGGTGGGGTTGAAGACGATGCCCGGCACGAAGCCACCGCCGCCGACCGGCACGTTGCGCCAGGTGTACGCCTCGGCGGCGGCCGGGACCGGCGCCGAACCCGCGGCGGTGATCGGGACGGCCACGACGGCCGTGGCGACGGTCAGCGCCGCGACGACGACGCTGGCCAGTGATCTGGGCATCTGCGTTCCTCTCGGGGGTGGGGACCCGGGAGTCGGGATCGACCGGGGTGGTGTCGCGGCCCGGGGGACGAGCACGGCGACGCGGGGACGGGTCGACCAGAAATGGCGCGTCGGGGCCCGGGGGACGGACGACGACGCGGGGGGACGGATCGGAGCTGCCCTGGCTCCAACCACCCGACGCGAGGCTCCCGCGATCGAGGAACGCACTCACCCTAACCGATCCGACGCCGCTATGGAAGCGCTCCCAACGCCGCTGGCGCGCCCGCCTGGCACGCAGGTCCGCCTGCTGGCCCACCTGCATCGGGTGAGGACGGGTAACCCGCCCGGCCGGCAGGATCGGACCTCGGCGGGCCGGTCACGGCCAACACCCCGGTCCGCCAGGCACGCGAGCGGATGGGAGGGGCAGATGGCCATCGCGACGATCACGCGTACCGACCAGGACATCCAGTCCGCCGTCCTCGACGAGTTGACCTGGGAACCCCGGGTGCAGCCGCACGAGATCGGCGTGACCGTGGCCGAGGGCGTCGTCACGCTGAGCGGACGGGTGGACAGCTACGCGAAGAAGTGGGCCGGGGAACGCGCCGCGCACCGCGTCGCCGGTGTCCGGGCGGTCGCCAACGACCTGACCGTGCAACTGGCCGGCAGCGACGAACGCGCCGACCCGGACCTGGCCGCCGCGGCCGGCGACGCCCTGGAGTGGGACGCGTTCGTGCCCATCGAGAAGCTCCAGGTCACCGTCTCGGCCGGGTGGGTGACGCTGCACGGTGAGGTCGAGTGGGAGTACCAGCGCCGGGCCGCCGAACGAGCGGTGTGCCGGCTGACCGGCGTCCGTGGGGTCAGCAACGGCATCACCGTCCAGCCGAACGCGACGCCGGACGGCGTGAACCTGGCCGAGAAGATCGTGGACGCGCTGGCCCGGGCCGGCGCCACCGAGGCCGAGCGGATCACCGTCCGGGTGCACGGCGACACGGCGGTTCTCGCCGGGTTGGTGCACTCCATGCCCGAACGCGCCGAGGTCGAGCAGGTGGCCTGGTCCGCGCCGGGCATCCGGGAGGTCCAGAACCACATCGCGGTCGCCCCGGTGCTGCGCTGAGCGCGGGTACCACCCGGGACGGGTGAGTCCGTCTCACCCGTCCCGGCGGCAGGCTGGTGGCATGAGTGATCCGAACGGGCTGATCCAACCCGGGCACCCCGCCCCCGGCTTCACCCTGGCAAGCACTCCGGACGGGCGTCAGACCGGCCCCGAGCAGTTCCGGGGTCGCCCGGTCGTCCTGGCCTTCTATCCCGCCGACTGGAGCCCCGTCTGCGGTGACCAGATGTCGCTCTACCAGGCGGCGGCGCCGGTGTTCGAGCAGTACCAGGCCATGGTGCTGGGCATCTCGGTGGACAGCATCTGGTCGCACCGGGCGTTCGCCGAGAACCAGGGCATCACCTTCCCGCTGCTGTCCGACTTCGAGCCCAAGGGTGAGGTGTCCCGCCGGTACGGCGCGTACACCTCGCGGGGTGAGTCGGCCCGCGCGCTGGTGGTGCTCGACCAGGCCGGGACGGTGGCGTGGAGCTACCTGTCGGCCCCCGACGTCAACCCGGGCGCGGACGGGATCTTCGACGCGCTGGACAACCTGACCAACGAGCGGAAGGTGATGGCCCGATGACCACGCCACTGCAGGTCACCGCGCGGCTGCGCGAGCCGCTGACCGTCGAGGACCATGTCCGCGGGCCGTCCGACGCCGCGGTGACAATCATCGAGTACGGGGACTTCCAGTGCCGGTTCTGCGGCGCCGCGTACCCGAACCTGCACGAGCTGCTGCGCCAGCGCGCCGACACGGTACGGCTGGTCTACCGCTACTTCCCGATCGCCAACGTCCACCCGTACGCCGAGCGGGCCGCCGAGACGGCGGAGGCCGCCGCGGCGCGTGGCAAGTTCTGGGAGATGCACGACTGGCTGTACGAGCACCAGGACCAGTTGGACCCTGTGCACCTCTCGCTCGGCGTCGAGCAGCTCGGGCTGCCGACGGACGAGGTGAACGGCGAGGTGGACCGCCGGACGTACGCCGACCGCGTACGTCGGGACTTCGTGGGCGGGATCCGCAGCGGGGTCAACGGCACACCGACCCTCTTCGTCAACGACGTCCGGCACGACGGCGGGTACGACCTGCCCGACCTGCTGGCCGCCGTGGACGCTGCGGCGAACGCCTGACGGCCGTCGGTTGATCCGGGCGGCGAACCGCCGCTCAGATCAGCCGCAGCTCGCGCGCCCGCCGGACCGCCTCGCGCCGGCGGGTCGCGCCGAGTTTGCGGTAGATGTTGCGCACGTGCGTCTTGACCGTGTTGACCGACAGCGACAGCTCGCCGGCGATCTCCACGTTGGACAGGATGCTCTGCAGGTACCGCAGGATGGTCAGCTCCCGCTCGGTGAGCGGCTCGTCGAGCGGGCCGCTCGGCTCGACCGCCGCTCGGGGCGTGCCCTCCTCGACGCCCCGGACCAGGTCACCGACCAGCGGGAAGTGCGCGGTACCCGCGTCGAGGTGGGCGGCCAGCAGGTCCCGGACCGACGGTTGCGCCCGGGTGAACGCCCGACGGGAGCCCTGCGGACCCGCCAGGTCGAGCACCTGTTCGAGGACCCGCCCGGCCCGTCGTCCGTCCCCGGCCCGTTCGGCGAGCACCGCCTCCAGGAGGCCGGCGTCCAGGCGTACCGACAGGGGCCAGGCCGCGGCCGGCGGCCCCTGCCAGTCCGGTAGGGCCCGCCCGGCGGCGCCGAGGTCGCCGGCCCGCAGCTCGACCCGGGCCAGGGCCACGTCGAGCGCCGGGGTGGCCGGGTCGCCGGTGACGTCCGCGAGCAGGCCCCGGGCGGCGTCCAGGTCGCCCCGCTCGGCGCGGGCGTCGGCCTCGGCGGCCCGGAGCAGACTCGACAGTTCGGCGGCGGCCGGCTCGTCGGGCAGTGCCTCGCGCGCGCCCACGAGCAGCCGCTGAGCGGCGGCCGGGTCACCGGCGTCCCGGGCCAGACCCGCACGGCACAGCGCCAGGACCGCCGCCGCCACCGGCTCGTCGCCGGGCGCGTCGGTGGCCGGTGCGGCCAGCGCGAGGTTCGCGGCGACCTCCTCGGGCTGGTCACGGTGCAGGGCCACCACCGCCAGGGCCAGGTACGCGTAGCCGCAGTCGAGCCGGCAGGACCAGCCCCGGCAGGGCGGCATGCCCAGCGCGTCGTGGGCCGCCTGCTCCGCCGCACGCAGGTCACCGCGCACGGCGAGCAGCAGCGCGGTGCGGCTGGCGGCGACCAGCTCGGTACGCGGCCGGCCGGCCTCCGGGCCGCCGCCCGGGCCCGGACGAACCGTGCGTCGGGCAGCCCGCCGGCGGACATCCCGACCAGGCCCAGCGCGGTCCCGGTGAACGCCCGCAGGTCGGCGTCCCCGGGCCGCGAGGAGTCGCTCAGTGGCCCGGCGGGCGGACCGTCGGGTGAGCCGGCGGTCGGTGCGGCGGTCGGGCGGATGCGCAGCAGTCGCGCTGCGGCCGCACGGGTCTGCGGCAGGTCACCGGCGAGCCGGGCCAGGGTCAGCTCCAGCGCGGTCGCCAACCGCAGGAACCGGTCCCGCCGTGGCGTCGGCAGCGCCTCCGCGTACGACGCGGCGGTGCGCAGGTGCCCGGTGGCGGCGCTCAGGTCGCCGGCGTACGCCCGCTCGGCGGCACTGGCCAGGGCCACCTCCGGATCGGCCTCGACCGCCTCCGGGGCGGCGACGGCGGCGGCGGGCCACCGACCGGATCGTGGTCGTAGCGGGTCAGCTCCGGCCAGTTCGCGACGAACAGCTCGGCGGCCAGGTCCCAGCGGCCGGCGGCGAGGGCGTGCCGGAGCCCGTCGGCGGGTCGGCCCGCGCCGGCGTACCAGTCGGACGCCCGCGCGTGTAGCTCGCGCACCTCGTCGCCGGGCAACCGGGCCAGCTCGGCGCGGAGCAGGTCGGCGAGCAGCGGGTCGCAGCGGTACCAGGGTGGTCGGCTGTCCTCCCGGCGTAACGGGCCGCCGGCCCCGGCCAGGTCGGCCAGCGCCTGCTCGGCGTCCGCGCGGCCGGTCAACGCCTCGGCCAGGTCGGCGCAGACGCTCTCGGCGAGGGCCGTACGACGCAGCAGGTCCTGATCGGCCGGGTCGATCGCGGTCAGCACCTCCTCGCGCAGGTAGCCGGCGATCTCCGGCTGGTCGCCGTCGAACTGCCCCACCCACCGTTCCGGGTCGGGCTGGCCGCGCAACGCCAGCGCGGCGATCCGCAACGCGGCCGGCCAGCCTCCGGTGCGCTCACGAAGCCGGTGTACGGCGGCGGCCGGCAGCGGCGCGGCGTGCGCGGTCAGCAGGTCGGCCACCTCGTCGTCGGTGAAGGCCAGCTCGTCCGTGCCGACCTCGGTCAGCTCGCCGGCGAGGCGGAGGCGGTGCAGGGCCAGTGGCAGCCCGGCCCGCGCGCCGACGACCAGACGCAGTCGCTGCTCGGAGTGCCGCAGCAGGAACTCCAACCCGCTCAGCGCGGCCGGGTCGGTGATGCGGTGCAGGTCGTCCAGGACCAGCAGTACGGGCCGCTCGGCGGCGGCCAGCCCGGCCGCCAGCAGCTCCAGCTGGTCGGGGCGCGGCGGGCCGGTCGGCAGGGGCGCGACCAGGTCGTCGTCCGCCGCGCCGGTGGCCGTGCCCAGGGCCGCCGCCAGGTACGCCCACAGCCGGTCGCCGTCGTCGCCGACCTCCACCGAGACCCACGCCGGCGCTGACGCGTCCTCCGGTTCGGTCAGCCGTACCCAGGAGGCGAGCAGGGTCGTCTTGCCCCACCCGGCGGGCGCGACAACCAGGGTGACCGGCCCGGCGCTGCCCTCGTCGAGGAGGCGCAGCAGGCGCGGCCGGGCCACCACCGGCTCAGGCGGCACGGTCGGCGTCAGCCGCGACGACAGCAGCGGCCGCCGCTCCCCGGCCGCACCGCCGCCGTGCCGACCCGCCCGGAATCCTGCTGTTCCGGCACCCGGCTCCCACCCCCACCACCCGCGTTCCGCCCCCGGTCGGCGAGCGGTTACCCGGCGGGGACCGGTTCACCCCTTCCGGGCGAGCCCGCTTCACCCGGGCCCGACCGACGATCGGGGGACGTGGACCGGGAGGACCGATGGGACGCAGGAGACGGCTGGTACGGGCGGGATCGGCCCTCGGCGGCGGCGCGTTGGCCGGGGCGGCCCGGCTGCTGCGCGTACCCCGGTGGCGCGGCCGGTCCGGCGCGGACCGCGACCTCACCTCGGCCGGGTGGGAGGTCGTGACCGTGGATCGGGCCCCGGGGCAGGTGCTTCCCGACGGCCGGTGGCCGGAGCCGTTGCGCCGCCTGGACGGCGTGGTGGAGGTGCGGGTACGACCGGCGCCGGGAGACCGGGGCACCGAGCTGGCCGCCCGGCCACTGGCCCGTGCCGCCGCGACGGCCGGCCTCGCCGCCCACCTCGTCGGCGACGATGCGCGTCTGCTGGTCCGGCGGACCCTGCGCCAGGTGAAGCAGCGCGCCGAGGCCGGCGAGGTGCTGCGCGCGGACCGTTCGGCGCTGGACCGCCCGAGGGTCCCCGGGTGAGGGCGCTGTGCTGGGTGGCCGCCGACGAGCTGGCGGTACGCGAGGTGCCCGACCCGGAGTTGCGCAACGAGCGGGACGTCATCCTCCGCGTCCGCCGCAGCGCCACCTGTGGCGGTGACCTGCCCCTGCTGGCGGGACGGGACCCGCTGCTGCGCGCCGGTGACGTGCTGGGGGCCGAGTTCGTGGGCGAGGTGGTCGAGGCCGGGCCGGCGATCCGGCGGCACCGGATCGGCGACCGGGTGGTGGTCGGCGCGGGCGTGGCGTGCGGTGGCTGCTGGTACTGCCGCCAGGGCCGGCACTCGTGCTGCGACAACGCCGGCGTCGACGTGCCGAGCGTCGATCCGGGCTGGGAACGTGCGGACGCCGGCTGCTTCGGTCGGCCCCGGGCGGCGGGCGGCTTCGCCGGTGGGCACGCCGAGTACGTGCGGGTGCCGTACGCCGACGTCGGCGCGTTCCGGGTGCCGGACGCGGTCGACGACGACCGGGCGCTCTTCGCCGCCGACGTGGCGCCGACCGGTTGGCTCGCGGCCGAACTGGGCGAGGTGCGACCCGGCGACGTGGTGGCCGTCTGGGGAGCCGGCGCGGTGGGCCAGTTGGCCGCCCATGCCGCCGTGCTGCGGGGCGCGGCCCAGGTGCTCGTCGTCGACCGGTACGAGGAGCGACTGCGGATGGCCGAACGGCACGCCGGGGCGGAGCCGCTGGACTACCGCCGGGCCGATGTGACGGCCGAGCTGCGCGAGCGCAGCGGTGGGCGGGGCCCGGACGTGTGCGTGGTCGCCGCCGGTCCGCCGCCACCCCGCTCGGTCGTCGACCGGTTGGCCGGCGGCGGCCGGCCGGACCCGGTACGCGAGGCGGTGCACGCCTGCCGCAAGGACGGCGTGGTGGTGGTGCTCGGCGGCACGCACGGGTCCGTCGACGGGTTCGCCCTGGGCACGGTCACCGACAAGCGGCTCACGGTGCGCGGGGCCCGCCGGCCGGACCTGCGGGACGTACCGATGCTGCTGCACCGGATGGCCCGCGACGAACTGCGGACCGAGCACCTGGCCACCCACCGGTTGCCGCTCGCGGACGGCCCCTCGGGGTACGCGCTGTTCGCCGACCGCGCCGACGGCTGCGTCCGGGTCGTGTTCACGCCGTGACCCGCCCTCGCCGGATCGGCGCGCGACGATGACCGGTGGCAGACTCGGAGGATGACTGGCGAGCGGGCGTACGACGTGGTGCTGTTCGGCGCGACCGGCTTCACGGGCGGGCTGACGGCCGAGTACCTGGCCCGGCACGCGCCGCCCGGGTTGCGCTGGGCCCTGGCCGGGCGCGACCCCGGTCGCCTGGCCGCCGTGCGGGACCGGCTCGCCGCGATCGACCCCACGCTGGTCGACCTGCCGCTGCTGCACGCCGACGTGGGCGACGCCGGGTCGCTGCGGGTGGTGGCCGAGAGCGCCCGGGTGGTCGCCAGCACCGTCGGGCCGTACGTCCACCACGGCGAGCCGCTGGTCGCGGCCTGCGCCCGGGCCGGCACCGACTACCTGGACATCACCGGCGAGCCGGAGTTCGTCGACCTGATGTACGTCCGCCACCACGCCGAGGCGACCCGCACGGGCGCCCGCCTCGTGCACGCCTGCGGGTTCGACTCCGTCCCGCACGACCTGGGCGTCTGGTTCACCGTCAAGCACCTGCCGGCCGGTGAACCGATCACCGTCGACGGTTACGTGCGCGCGGGCGCCCGGTTCTCCGGTGGCACCTACCATTCCGCGCTCACCGCCTTCGCCCGGACCGGGGAGGCCAGCCGGGCCGCCCGGGCCCGCCGGGCGGTCGAGCCACGTCCCACCGACCGCCGGGTCCGCGCGGTACCCGGCCGGCTGGCCCGCTCGGCGGAGCTGGGCATCTGGACCGTGCCGCTGCCCACAATCGATCCGCAGGTCGTCCGCCGGTCGGCCGCGGCCCGCCCGGAGTACGGGCCGGACTTCCGCTACCGGCACTTCGCGGCGCTGAAGCGGCTGCCGACGGTGCTCGTCGGCGCGGTGGGGCTCGGCGCGCTGATCGGCCTGGTGAAGGTGCCGCCCACCCGGCGGTGGCTGCTCGGGCGGCTCGCCTCCGGGCAGGGGCCCAGCGCGCAGCAGCGGGCGTCGTCCTGGTTCCGGGTCCGGTTCGTCGGCACCGGGGGCGGACAGCGCGTGGTCACCGAGGTCGCGGGCGGCGACCCGGGCTACGACGAGACGGCGAAGATGCTCGCCGAGTCGGCGCTGTGTCTGGCGCTCGACGACCTGCCGCCGATCGCCGGTCAGCTCACCCCGGTCACCGCGATGGGCGACGCGCTGCTCGACCGGCTGGTCCGCGCCGGACTCACCTTCCGGGTGCTGAAGCGGGACGAGGTCGCAGCGGGCTCGGCGGCGGCGGGAGCGACGCGCGACACGGCGGCGCGTGGGGCCGGGCCGGCCGCTTGACCCTCGACCAGGTCGAGGGGGCAGGATGCCCGACGTGGTGAGCGACCTGCACAGCATCGGCGAGTTGGCCCGGGCCAGCGGCCTGACCGTCAGCGCGCTGCGCTTCTACGACTCGGCGGGCGTGCTGACGCCGGCCCTGGTCGACCCGGTGACCGGCTACCGCTGGTACACCGACGCGCAGGTCGCCCCGGCCCGGCTGGTCGCCGGGCTGCGCCGGGTCGGTATGCCGGTGCCCGACATCGCCGCCGCCGTCCGCGCCGAGCCGGCCGAGGTGCACCGGCTGCTCGACGCGCACCTGCTCCGGCTGAGCGACGGGCTCGCCGACGCACGCCGTGAGATCACGCGGCTGCGTACCCTGGTCGATCCGGGCCCGGCCGTGGTGACCACGCTGCTGCTCTCCCCCGCCGAGTTCGCCGCCGCGCTCGACGCGGTCCGCTTCGCCGTCGGCGTCGACCCGGAACTGCCGGCCCTGTCCGGGATGCTGCTCGACGTCGAGCCGGACGGGGTGCGGCTGGTCGCCACCGACCGGCACCGCCTCGCGCTGGCCCGGGCCGGGGCCGCTGTCGACGGGCCGCCCGTGCGGGTGCTGCTGCCGGTGGACCTCGTCGACCGCCTGCGCCGGCTGCTGGACACCGAGGACGGGCCGGTACGACTGACGGTGGCCGGGCCCGAGCTGCGGGTCATGGTGGCCGGCCGGACGCTCACGGGCGTCGCCCTGCCGTACGACTTCCCGGACTACCGGCGGCTGCTGCGCGAGGCGGTCGGCGCGCGGCCGGCCGCGTACCGCATCCCGGTGGACGTGGTGGCCCTGCGCGCCGCGCTGCGCGACCCGGCCGCACCCACCCTCGCCCGCGAGTACGCGGGAACGCCGCTGGCGGTCTCCGTCCTGGGCCTCGACGAGGCGGGTGGCCTGCGGCTGCTGCACCCCACCGAGCTGACCGGGCTGCCCGCCGCTCCGAACGGCGAGCTGCGGTTCGGGGTGAACGGCGCGTACCTGCTCGAGGCGCTGGACGCGGCCGGCGGCCCGCAACTGGTGCTGGAGCTGGACGGGCCGATCGCCCCGCTGGCCGTACGCCGCCCGGACGACGAGGACACGTTCTCCGTCCTGATGCCGATCCGGTTGTAGAAACCCCTCGCGCTCCCCGTAGTCGGGTGGAAACGTGCGCGACGGTAACATCTGATGGTTCACCAGTGAACCCCGGACGGAGGCGTACGGAGCAGCATGCTCGACATGGAGTTGATCCGGAAGGATCGCGAGGCGGTGGCGACCGCGCTGGCGAAGCGACTGGATCCCGCCGAGGTCACCCGATCCCTGGACGAGATCCAGCGGCTCGACCAGGAACGCCGCGCCCTGATCACGGAGATCGACGCCGAGCGGCAACGCCGCAAGGCCGAGGCCCGGGCGTACGCGCAGGCCAAGCGCGCCGGCACCGAGCCGCAGGTCTCCGCCCCCGAGGCGGAGCGCAAGCAGCTCGCCGACCTGGAGTCCCAGTTGGACGAGGTGCAGGCCCGGCTGCGCGACGCGATGAGCGAGCTGCCCAACCTGCCCGCCGACGACATCCTCCCCGGCGGCAAGGAGGCCAACCGGGTCGTCAAGACCTTCGGTGAGCCGCCGGTGATCGAGAAGGTCCGCGATCACGTGGAGCTGTCCCGGGCGCTCGGTCTGGTCGACTACGAGCGCGGCGTCAAGCTCGGCGGCTCCGGCTTCTGGATCTACACGGGGATCGGCGCCCGGCTGGAGTGGGCGCTGCTCAACTACTTCGTCGACCAGCACATCAAGGCCGGGTACGAGTTCCTGCTCCCGCCGCACCTGCTGCTCGACTCGGCCGGGTTCGCCGCCGGCCAGTTCCCCAAGTTCTACGACGACGTCTATCACCTGGACGCCGCCTCCGCGCCACGTGGACAGTTCCTGCTGCCCACCTCGGAGACGGCGATCCTGGGCGCGTACCAGGACGAGATCCTGGAGACCACGAAGCTGCCGTTGAAGGCGTTCGCGTACACGCCGTGCTACCGGCGGGAGTCGGCCGGGTCGCACTCGGACGAGCGCGGCACGGTGCGCGGGCACCAGTTCAACAAGGTGGAGATCTTCCAGTTCACCCTGCCCGAGCAGGCGGACGCGGCGTTGGAGGAGATGCTCGCCCACGCCGAGAGCCTGGTCGAGGGGCTGGGCCTGCACTACCAGCGCACGCTGCTCTCGGCCGGTGACGCCAGCGCCTCGATGAAGAAGACCCTCGACATCGAGGTGTGGATGCCGAGCACGGGCAAGTACAAGGAGGTCTCGTCGGTCTCCTGGGCCGGCGACTACCAGGCGCGTCGGGCGGCCATCCGCTACCGCGAGCCGGGTGGCAAGCAGACCCGCTTCGTGCACACCCTCAACGGCTCCGCCCTGGCCACGAGCCGCCTCTTCCCGGCCATCCTGGAGCAGTACCAGCAGGCCGACGGCAGCGTCCTGGTCCCCAAGGTCCTCCAGGACCGCCTGGGCACCGACCGGCTGACCCCCCTGCGCTGAGTCAGTCGACGGCGGGGCTGGTGCGATCCGCACCAGCCCCGCCGTCGTTTGTTCGAACTTTCAGGCGGCGAACACCTCCACGGAGGTCAGCCGGGCGTCACCGGGCCGCCAGTCGGCGACCGCGACTGCCACGTACCGCCCGGAGGACGTGGTCGTGACGGTGGTCTCGGGCTTCGGCTTCGGCACCGAGGCGACCGTCTCGTAGCCGAGTCCGTCGGCCGAGGTGGCCACGGTGATCGGCCGCCGCCGACCGGGAGTCCAGGTCAGGCGGACCGAGGCCAGTTCCCGCGACGATCCGAGGTCGATCACCATTCGGCCGTTCGGGCCGGGTTGCCAGGCGGTCCCCGGGTCGCCGTCGACGGCGGCCGACGGGTCGGTCATGCCGGCCGGCAGCGGTGACGTCGGGTAGGTCGTCCGAGACCGGGCCAGGTCGCTGGTCGGCGTCACCGTTCCACCCGCGAACGCGACGTCCCTGCTGTGTCCGGCGGGAACCGTCACCCGCTGGCGGGCGCCGCCGGCCGCGGACTCCACCTGCACCTTCACGATGTGCCCGGCGGGCGCGGTGACTCGGAGGTGATGTGAGTCGGTGACGTCGAACCGGGTACCGGCGGGAATCGCCTTCTCCGGCTGTGCCGCGGTCACGGTGAACCGGGTCGGCTCGACGCGTGCGGTCGCGGCGGCAAGGTCGACCTGGTAGGTCGTGGTCCCCGATCCGGTGACCTGGCTTCCGTGGTACAGCCGCAGCGTGGCGGGCTGCGCAAGCGTGACGGCCGCCGCCGTGATGGCGCTGTCGGACAGGTTGAACAGGCTCAGGTATCCGTCCGCGTCACTCACCCGCAACGCCTCCGGACCGCCACCGGGCAGGGTTCGGGACGCCGCGGCGGCCAGGGCCGGCCGGCTCGCGCCCGCGTACCCCTCGATGATCAGCCGAGTGCTGCCGGTGGCCGGCCCGCTGGACAGGGTGACGGTGGTGGCGGTCACGGTGATCGGGTTCTTCGCGTTGTGGACCACCAGACCCGCTCGTCCGTCGATGTCCAGCCAGGAGCCGGCGATGGTGGGGCTGTCCGGCACCACCGCCGCGTCGCTCCAGTCGGAGCCGTCGAGAGAGGTCTGGATGACGTAGCGGGTGCCGTACGCCGACTCCCAGTCCAGGCGTACGCCGCTGATGTCGATCGGCTCGCCGAGGTCGACGGCGACCCAACTGTCCGCGCGGGCGCGTTCCTCCCGGGCGACCGCCCAGCGGGTGCCGGGATTGCCGTCGGTGGCGCGCGCTGCGGGGTAGGCGGGGTCGGCGGACGAGGCCGTGGCGGTCCGGCCGGCGGCGCGGTCGACCCCACCGGCGTCGAGCACGGCGAAGGTGAACAGGGAGTAGCCGTACTGGGTGGCGGGGGATCGGCCGAGCATCCGCACGTGCCGGGCGGGACGAGACGCGAAGCTGATCTGGTCGGTTCCGCCGTCGCCGACGCCCGATTGTGCGGCCAGGGTGACGGACCCCTGTTCGCCGGTGAAGGTACGGGTGCCGGTGAGCCCGGGTACGCCGGGCATGTCCAGGTTGAACAGGGTGAGCGTGCCCTCGTCGGCACTGATGCCGGTGGTGGCGTACACGACCGTACCGGTGGGCAGCGTGGCGTACCCGGCGGTGCCGTCGGCGACGCGCAGAACCGTCGCCGTGGCGTCGACACCGTCCCGGGCCACGGTGTACGCGGCGGAGGTGCGGCCGAGGACCGGCGCGGACTGCCTCGGCAGCAGCGAGGCGGCCCGGGTGTCGAACAACCAGTTGTCGTGGGCGGGCGCCCACTGGAACGAGACGAATCCGGTCTTGCTGACCGCCGCGGCGAAGGCAGCCGGGGTCTGTTGGGCGGTCAGCCCAGCCTGCTCCCCGAAGTCGCGGGTGCCCGCCGCCGCCGTGAAGAACGTGGTGCTGGCGACCGGCTGGACCACGCCGCCGTTGGCCGCCCGCCAGGAGTGGAAGAGGTAACTGATCGCGATCTCGGCCCGGGCCTCGGGCTCGTACTTCGGCTCGCCGCTGAACTTGGTGAGCCGATTCTCGGGCGGGTAGTTCAGGTAGGGCATGAGCCGGTCGGCGAGGTCCGCCTCGGCCCGGGCGGCGTGCCGGTCGCCCTGTACCTGCGCGAGGAAGGCGAGCGGCAGGACATCACGGCCGTACAGGTGGTAGCGGTCCGCGACCATCGGCATGAAGGGCTCGCCGGCGTCGCTGGCGAGCAGCCGCATGGTCCGCCACAACTGGTCGCCGCTGGGCTGGCCGGTGAGTGCCTCCGGGAGCGGTTGGCCGGCGGTCAGGAAGTGCACCGCGGTACGACCCGCGGTGCGCCACAGTTCTTCCTGGTAGTGCGGGCCGAAGGAGTTGTGGTTCTCGACGAGGAACGTGTCGTGGATGTTGTGGGCGGTGTTCCAGTCCGCGATGGCCCGCCCGTCGACGACGGCGGGGTTGGCGCGGTCGGCTGCCGGTAGTCCACTCGCGTTGAGCGTCCACATCGAGAACCGCTCGCGCCACGCCGCGGCGGCGGGGTCGTCCGACGCCCAGGCCAGGCCGGGCGCGATCGCCTGGGCGTAGACCCCCATCTCCTCGAGCTTGGTGTCACCGATCCAGCCACCGGTGCGGCCGTTCGGCGTCCAACTGCCGCTCAGCGGGTCGTTACCGGTGCCGAGGGAGTGGGCGTACGCGGCCTGCCCACGGGCGATGCGGTCGACGTTGTTGCGGGTCACCTCGTCCAGGTCGGACCAGAGCAGTCGGGCGGCCAGGACGAAGTACAGCTCGAAGGTGCTGTCCCAGAACAGCTGTCGTCCCCACTCAGTACCACCGGCGAGCCGGTTGGTGGCCGCGAACCGGCGGATGGTGGCGATGGTACGGGCGTGCAGCGTGTCCCGGTCGACGCCGGTCACCGCCGGGTCGTACCCGGGCGAGATGAGCAGGACCGCGTTACCGAGCACGACCGCGAACCGGAAGTCCGCGAGGCGGTACGCGTTGATCGCCGGATCCCACTGCTCCTCGGCCCATCGGGTGTGGGCGAGCAGTAGCGCGTGGTAGGTGTGGGCGACCGGGCCGGTGGCCGCAGCCGGTGGCGTGGCGGCGGCCGACGCGGCCTGGGCGGCGGCGGGTCGGGCGGTGGCGAGTCCAGCGCCGATGGCGCCGCCGAGGATGAGCAGCCGCCGCCTGCTCAGCTCGAATTCGGAGATACGCATGGTGGTCCTTCGGTGGTGACAACGTTGTCAGCCAGGCTCCGGTGATCATCCCCAGATGTCAAGACCCACATCACCGCCTCAGGCCTCCCCCGCGCCAGACCAGCTCACCCCGCCGATCTTGCACTTTCTGTCGTCTCGATGCCCCGATCCGCGTCTTTTGGGGCGACAGAAAGTGCAAGATCGCGGGCATGACGGCGGGAGCGTGCGCTGTGGGCTGCCAGGATGAGCAGCGCTGCCAGGGTGGCCAGGAGCACGGCCGGGCCGGCCCGGTCCACAGTGTCGGCCAGGGTGCGTTGGAGCTGGGCGGCTGCCTGGATGACCGGATCTCGCAGGGCTTCTCGCCGGCCGGCGACCAGCCGTAGCTCGTACCAGCCGTACCACGCGACGTAGCCGCCCGCCAGCAGCAGCACCAGGCCGCTGAGCCGGGGCACCAGCGCGCCGGCGACGCGCAGCCGGGCCACCAGCGAATCGCGCAGCAGCGCCACACCGACCGCGGCGACCGCGACCACCAGGCCCATCCCGAGGGCGTACGCGCCGAACAGCGCCAGCCCACGCCCGGTCGAGCCGGCCTGGAGGCTCGTCACCACGATGGCCAGAAAGGGCGCGATGGCGCACCCCAGCGAGGCCAGCGCGTACGCCGCCCCGAACAGCGCCATCGACGGCCACGACCTGGTCAGCCGGGGCGCCCGGGCGGTCCAGCCCGGCGCGGGCAGTCGTCGGCCGGCGAGCAGCCAGCAACCGGCCGCGACCAGCAGCACCCCGAGCACCACCGTCAGCCACGGCAGCCGGGGCCGCAGCCAGCCGGCCAGCGGCGCGAGCGCCAACCCGAAGGCGCCGAAGACCGCCACGTACCCCAGGGTGAGCCCGGCCGCCGCGGTGAGCGCGCGGCCGACCGCGCCGCGGACGTCCGACGCTCCGGCGACCAGCAGTGAGAGGTACGCGGGCAGCAACGCGAAACCGCACGGGTTGACCGCGCCGAGCATGCCGGCGGTCAGCGCGAGCAGCAGCGGGCCGGTCACGCCCCGGCCAGCGCGGTAACCCGGGCGGTGAGTGACTCACCGTCAAGGAAGCCCTGGTGGACGACCTTGCCGTCCCGGTCGATGATCACGAAGATGCTCTGTTCGGTGACCTTGAACCGCTTCCAGAGCACGCCCTTGCGGTCGTCGATCTGGGGCATGTCGCCGAGGTCGAACTCGGTGACGAAGTTCTTCATGTCGCGCTGCTCGCCCAGCCCGGCGACGCCGACGATCGGCACGGTTTCCCGGTACTTCGGGGCGATCTCGGCCACCGTCCAGGCCTGGCTGGCGCAGGTGGCGCACCACGGCGCCCAGAACCAGAGCACCACCGGCCGGCCGGCCAGGCGCGTCCCGTCGAAGGCGCCGCCGGCGAGGGTCGTGCCGGTGAAGCGCAGGGTGTCCGGGACCGGGGCCGCCGGGGCCGACGACGCCCCGGCCGAGGGGGCAGCCGAGGGGGTCGGGGAGCTGGTCGGGGCCGGCGTGGTCCCGGCGGCGGCAGCGTCGGGCGGCACCGTGCCGGTGCAGGCCGTCGTGGTGAGCAGGGCGGCGACGAGTACTGCTGCCGCCGTCGGCCCGATCCGCTTGTGCATCCGTGCTCCTCCACAGTCGTAAGGAAGGGCCCCTTCCTATACACGAGGCGTTAAAAAGGTGCCCTTCCTTATTCGGCCTTGGCGAGGCGCAGGGCGAGTTCCGGGCAGACCTTGACCGCCTTGAGGGCACCCTCGCGCAGCCAGGTCGGCACGGGCGTGGCGGGGAAGGCGGGGTAGCCGTTGGCGTCGAGCCGGATGAAGTCCGGCACCACGTGCGCGCAGAGGCCGTGCCCGTCACAGCGGGACCAGTCCAGGGTGAGCTTCTGCGGGTTCGGGTCGGGTGCGCCGGGCAGCCCCATGACGCCCTTGACCCGCCGACCGCAGCCATCGCCGGTGCTGTGCAACCGCAGGTCCTCGGCGAAGACCTCGATCGCCGAGAGCGCGAACCGGGCCGTACCGTCGGGGTGGCTGCACGCGCCCCGGCCCTTGACCTCGCCCGCGGCGGCGCGGACGACGTCGGCCGGTTGGCTGCCGGCCACGGCCAGGTCGACCGCGCGGGCCAGGTCCGGCAGGCCCATCTTGCACGGGCCGCACTGGCCGGCGGACTCGCCGGCCAGGTAGCGCACCACCTGCGCGGCCTCCCCGAGCGGGCAGGTGTCCACCCCGATCGGAATGATGATGCCCGCGCCCAGGGTGCCGCCGACCGCGGCGAGGCCCTTGCGGGAGACCTCGGCCTTCTCGGCCGCCTCGGCGGTGATCCACTTGCCGTGGTAGCCGCCCATCAGAATGCCCTGTACGTCCGGGACCTCGCACAGGTCGAGGACGTCACGCAGTGGCATGCCGGCGGTGCACTCCACCACGGCCGGCCGGGCCGCCGCGCCGGTCACCGTGAGCAGCACGGTGCCCGGCTCGTCGTCGGTGCCGAGGGCCGCGTACTCGTACGGGCCGAGTCGCGCGCCGACCGCGAGCTGTGCGTACGTCTCGGCGTTGGACAACAGGGTGGGCAGGCCACTGACCCCGGAGTCGCTGGAGCGCTTCTTGGTGCCGGGCGGTATGTGCGGCAGCCCGTTGATCCCGTTGACCAGGGCGCCACCCTCGCCGGAGATGAACCGGTGCGGCACGGTGACGATGGTGGTCGGCACCGGCATCCGGCGCTCGTCGAGGGCCTCCATCAGCGAGTCCCGGCCGACCCCGTCGTCCGCCACACCGATCACGATCTCGTCGGCGTCCAGCGCGTACGCGGCCAGCGCCGCCCCGTCGAGGACCAGGTGCGGGGCGCGGGTCAGCAGTACCTTGTCCTTCCAGCTCGCCGGCTCGCCCTCGGTGGCGTTCACCACCACCACCGCAGAGAGGTCCTGCCGCTCGCACGACTCCAGCACGGCGCGCATCTTGCGGGCGAACGGGAAGCCCGCGCCGCCCTTGCCCTTGAGCTGCATGCCCTCGGCGAGCCGGAGCAGCTGCGCCGGCTCCATCGGGCCGATCGGTCCGTGCACCTCCTCGTGCGCGGCCAGGTCGAGGCGTCCGAACTCGGCGAACCCGGCGGTGAGTCGAGGCTCACCGACGCAGGCCACCGGGGGGACGGTCGTCCGCATCACTTCGCCTCACCCCGCAGTCCGGCCCAGTACGCCCCGTCCACGGCGTCCGCGCTGGCCTTGCGGCGCTTGGCGGACCGGCCCTCGGCCCGCCGCGCGCGACGAGATGCCAGGTCGACAAGGGTCGGAGTGTCGTCGACGGGCGGCGGGACCTCGTCGGGGACGTACCGGGCCGGCGGGCGCCAGTAGTCCGGCTCCTCCGGCAGGTCGTCCTCCGCGCTGTGCCGGCCGCTGCCGCTGCGCGGCGCCGCCGAGATCGGACCGGCCGAGATCGGGCTGCTCGAGATCGGGCCGGCCGAGATCGGCTCGACCGAGACCGGACCTGCCGAGATCGGCTCGGCGGCCTGCCAGCGGCGCGGGCTGTCCCACGGCTCCTCCGGCTCGTCCACGGCCCGGCGGGGCGGGGCCGAGTACCGGGTGCCCTCGTCCTCGGTGCGGGACCGTCGTCCGCTCCGCTCGGCCGCCGGCTCCTCGGCGCGCCGCCGCCGGGTGGGGGCGGTCTCCTCGTCCCGGTCGCGGCTGCGCGACGCGCGCCGCCGGGTCACGGGCTCCATCTCCTCCTCGTCGCTGCGGCGGGCGGAGCGGCGGGTCGCCGTCGTCTCCATCTCTTCGCGGCGGTCCTGCCGGGCGGCGGGCTCCTCGTCGCGGCGACGGCGACTCGACCGGACCGGCTCGACCAGCGAACCGGGCTCGGGCACCACCGGAACGGTGAACCGCTCGGGGTCCCGCCGCCGCGGACCGGTCGGCGCCGTCCACGTGGCGGTGGTGGCCTCCGCCCAGGCCGGACGCTTGTCCTCGCTCTTCTCGCGGCGGCGACCCAGGCCGGCCAGCAGCGAGCGTCCACGGCCCTCGTCGGTGGCCCTCCCGGCCATCGCCGCGTTGCGCACGGCGGCCTGCTGCTGCTCGCGACTGCGCCGGCCGATGGTGACCGAGAGCCGCACCAGCAGCGCCAACACGACGAGCAGGACGCACGCGAAGTAGCTGAGGACCACCCAGGACGCCGCAGCCCGACCGGCGTTGAGGCCGTGGAAGATCGCGAACGGCCAGGCGAGGTAGGCGGCGGAGTGCAGCGTGCGCCACAGCCACTTTGGACCGACGCCGGCGAAGCGGGCCCGGATGATGCCGGTCCAGATCACGCTGACCATGAGCAGGGCGGCCACGGTGCCGAGGCCGACGTAGAGCCCTCGGCCGCCGATGAACGGCACGAGTGAGTCGGTCGGCGCGGCCCGACCCGTGGCGATCTTGGTGAGCACGTGGAAGACCAGTCCGGCCGTGCCCAGGACGCCGGTGGCGCGGTGCGCGGACTGCATCAGCACCCGGTGCGAGATGTTCAGCACCAGCCGGTCGGTGGCGAGCAGTCCCAGCATCACGGTGAGACTCAGCGACACCAGGGCGATCACGCCGGCGAAGAACTCGGTGAAGAAGAAGCCGTACGCGTACGCCATCTGACCGGCGCCGGTCAGCATGGTCGCCGCCCAGAACGCGGCGAGCAACGAGGCGATCAGCATCATCGTCGCCGAGCGGGACCGCGTCCGCACCCCCCGACTGCTGGTGCTGGTCCGGACCTCGGTGGCCTTCTGGTTCTGCTTTGCCCGGGCCATCTGCTCCTCGATCGTCTCGCGGCGGCGTACCACCGGCCGACCCCTGCTCCCCCATCCAGTACGGACCGGCGGCGCGCGCGGATCATCCGGGGGCGAAAAATTCTGGGCCGCCATCGAACCAAGTGACGTCGCGGTGCGTTGTGCACGCTTCCCGGCGCGTGACAGGCAGTGACGCAGGTCCATGCATTGACAGTCCTTGCAACACGCTTGTAACCTTTCGGCAAATTTTCAGCACGGATTGCAAGATCCGAGCAGTACTGCGCTCCCCCGGCACCACCACCCCCACCCCCGCTCCCGTCAGGAGTCCCGATGCGCCAACGTCGACGCGGCTCGGCGATCCTCGCCCTCGGCCTGGTCGCCAGCCTGTTGGTTCCCCTCACCGCGACGGCGTCCCCGGCCGCCGCCAGCCCGTCCGGCGCGAAGAAGGTCATCGTCCAGCTCTTCGAGTGGAACTGGCCGTCGGTCGCCAGCGAGTGCCAGAGCACCCTCGGCCCCAAGGGCTACGGCTACGTGCAGGTCTCGCCCCCGCAGGAGCACGTGCGGGGCAACCAGTGGTACATGGCGTACCAGCCGGTCAGCTACCGGATCGAATCCCGCAAGGGCACCCGGGCCCAGTTCCAGTCGATGGTGAACACCTGCCACGCGGCCGGCGTCAAGGTGATCGTCGACGCCGTCATCAACCACATGTCCGGCCAGGACAACGGCGGCACCGGTTGGGCCGGCTCGTCGTACGCGCACTACGACTACCCGGGCATCTACCAGACCCAGGACTTCCACCACTGCGGACGCAACGGCGGCGACGACATCGCCAACTACAACGACCGGTACGAGGTGCAGAACTGCGAGCTGGTCAACCTGTCCGACCTGAAGACCGAGTCGGACTACGTCCGTACGAAGATCGCGTCGTACCTCAACGACCTGCTGTCCCTCGGTGTGGACGGCTTCCGGATGGACGCCAGCAAGCACATGCCGGCCGCCGACATCGCCGCCATCAGGAGCAAGCTGTCCCGGTCGGCGTACATCGTGCAGGAGGTCATCTACGGCGCCGGCGAGCCGGTCCAGCCGACCGAGTACACCGGCAACGGCGACGTGCACGAGTTCCGCTACGGCAAGGACCTGGCCCGGGTGTTCCGCTCCGAGCGGCTGGCGTACCTGAAGAACTTCGGCGAGGGCTGGGGGCACCTGCCCTCCGGCTCGGCCTCGGTGTTCGTGGACAACCACGACACCCAGCGCGACTCCAGCGGCGTGCTGACCTACCGCGACCGGGGGATCTACGCCCTCGCGAACGCCTTCATGCTGGCCTGGCCGTACGGGTCGCCGACTGTCATGTCCAGCTACACCTTCAGCGACCGGGACGCCGGCCCACCCTCGGACGGCGGCAACAAGACCCTCAACACCACCTGCTACTCGGGCTGGGAGTGCGAGCACCGTTGGCCGGTGATCGCCAACATGGTCGGCTTCCGTAACGCCACCGAGGGTGCCGGCGTGGCCAACTGGTACGACAACGGCAACAACCACATCGCGTTCAGCCGCAGCGGCAAGGGCTACGTCACCGTCAACGACGAGGACGGCGCGGTGAACGGCCGCTCGTACTACACCGGACTGCCCGCCGGCCGGTACTGCGACGTCATCCACGGCACGTACGCGAACGGGTCGTGCAGCGGCCCGGTGATCACCGTGGACGGTAACGGCTGGTTCGCTGCGAGCGTGCCGGCGCACGACGCGGTGGCCATCCACATCGGCGCGCGGCTCTGACCGACTCCGGGGCCTCCGGTTGGCGGGTATCGCCGAACCGGGGGCCCCGGACCGTTCACCGCCCTAGAGTGGTTTAGTGCCGTTTGACCG
Organism: Micromonospora sp. CA-246542; assembly: GCF_050942905.1. NCBI lineage: Bacteria > Bacillati > Actinomycetota > Actinomycetes > Micromonosporales > Micromonosporaceae > Micromonospora > Micromonospora sp. CA-246542. The sequence continues at coordinate 5,501,658 of NZ_CP192040.1, forward strand.
AATGTCCCCGTCCCGTCGTCGCGCCGGCTGGATCGCCGGCGCGGTCGCCGTACCCGTGCTGCTGGTCGCCGCGCTGCTGATCGGCCAGGCTCTCACCCCGCGCTCGACGGCCCCCGACGAGCAGAACGTGGTGGTCGCCGACCCGACGCCGAACAGCGTCGAGCAGAGCCTCCAGGAGTCGGTCCCGCCGGCCGCGCCCGCTCCGGACGGGCTGCCGGTGCTCGACTACGACCCGGCGCCGAAGGGCTTCCCCGCCGATCCGGCCACGATGGACATCACGCCGCTGACCGAGGGCGTGCACCCGACCCGGCGGATCGCCGCGTACGACGCTCCCGGTGGCCGGCCGCTGGCTTTCGTCGAGCCGACGCTCGCGGGGGTCGAGCTGACCGTGCCGATCGCCCAGCGGCGGGCCGGCTGGACGGCCGTCCTGCTGCCGTCGGCGAACCGGCAGCTCGCCTGGCTGCCGCCGGGCGGCTTCGACACCGTGGCGCTGCGCGACCAGATCGTGGTGGAGCGCAAGGTGCACCGGCTGACCTGGTACCGGGCCGGCAAGGCGGTGCGCTCCTGGAAGACGAGCCTCGGCCAGTCGGGGCAGGAGACGCCGCTCGGGCGCACCTTCATCCTGGGCCGCACCCCGCCACCCGAGGCGGTCTACGGCGGCGTGGACATCTACGCCCTCGGCTCGGTGCCGGACGACCCGGAGGCGGTGCCGACCGGGCTCAAGGGCGCGCACATCGGCCTGCACACCTGGCAGGACGACGACGAACTGGGCGAGAACACGACCAACGGGTGCATCCGGGTGACCCGCAGCGGTCAGCGGGAACTGCTCGCCGAGGTCCGGCCCGGTAGCAGCCTGGTGGTCGTCGACCAGCTCCCCACCCCGCCGTCGACCGCCTGACGGGTCGCTCAGTCGCCGAGCAGCCAACCGTTCTGCTCGGCGATGCGTACGGCCGCCGCCCGGTTCCGCGCACCGGTCTTGCCGATCGCCGCCGACAGGTGGTTACGTACCGTCCCCTCGGACAGGTGCAGCGTCCTCGCCAGCTCGGCGACCGCGCCGCCGCCCCGCGCCGCCCGCAGCACCTCGGTCTCCCGCTCGGTCAACGGGCTCGCTCCGGTCGCCAGCGTCTCCGCGGCCAGGGTCGGGTCCACCACCCGCAGGCCGGCGTGCACCCGTCGGACGGCGTCGGCGAGCTGCCGGGCCGGCGTGTCCTTGACGACGAACCCGTTCGCGCCGGCCTCCATGGCACGACGCAGGTAGCCGGGCCGACCGAACGTGGTCACCACGAGCACCCGGCAGGACGGCAGCGCGGCCCGCACGGCCGCGGTGGCGGCGATGCCGTCCAGGCCGGGCATCTCGACGTCCAGCAGCGCCACGTCGGGCGTGTGCCGGAGCGCCTCGGGCACCACCTCGTCGCCCCGGCCGACCTCGGCGACGACGGTCAGGTCCGGCTCCAGCGACAGCAGCGCGGCCAGCGCACCCCGGACCAGCGCCTGGTCGTCGGCGAGCAGCAGCCGGATCGGCGTCGACGAGCCGCTCACCGGGCCTCCCCCGGGGCGTGCACCCGCAACACGAAACCGGTGCCGTCGCTACGCCGGCCCAGGGTGACCACGGCATCCAGCCGGCGGGCGCGCTCCCGTAGGCCGACCAGACCGTACCCGGCGGCGTCGGGTGTGGACGGGCCTCGCCCGTCGTCGCCGATCTCGACCCCGTCCGGGCGTACCCGGATCGTGCAGCACCGCGCTCCGCTGTGCCGGACCACGTTGGTCACCCCTTCGCGCACCGTCCATCCGAACAACCGGTCCCACTCGCGCGGTAGTTCCGGCACCTCGGCCGGCACCTCGGCCGCGATGCCCGCCGCGGCGAGCGCGGACCGCGCGCCGGCCAACTCCCCGGCGAGGGTGACCTCCCGGTACGCCCCGACGGTCTGCCGCACGTCCGCGAGGGCCTCCCGCGCCAGCCTCTCCACCTCGGCGATCTCGGCGGCGGCCCGGGGCGGGTCGACCTCGACGAGCCGCCCGGCCAGTTCGGCCTTGATCGCGACCACGGTCAGCGAGTGTCCGAGGATGTCGTGCAGGTCGCGGGCGGCGCGGGCCCGCTCCTCGGCGACCGCGAGCCGGCCGATCTCCTGCTGGGCCGCCTGTAGTTCGCTGTTGCGCTGGGCCAGCCGCGACACGCCGAACATGGCGAACGAGGCGAGCAGCACCGCGAAGACGATGCCGTTCTCCGCCTCCCATCCGCTCACCAGCCAGGACGTCAGCGCCGGGGTCACGGCGCAGAGCGCCACGGTGGCCGCCGCCTCCCACGCCGGCAGCAGGAACACCCCGGCCGCGGCCACGTAGACCAGCGTCGCCAGCCAGTCTCCGCCGGTGCCCGGGATGCTGACCAGGCCCACCGCGAGCAGCAGTAGCAGGCCCACGCGCGCCCGCCCGGCCGGGATCGGCAGCAGCAACTGACGCAACCGGCGGGCCCACTGGAACAGCAGCACGTAGCCCAGGCCGAAGAGGAGCAGGGCGGCCCCTCCGACGATCCGCCGCCACGGCTGCGGCTGGTGCAGCGCGGTGGCGAGCGGCACGTTGAGGAAGAACAGCCACACGGCGGCCAACAGCCAGCCGATGACCCGCCAGTGGCGGGTCATCGGCCGGGGCTGCCCCGCCGGGAGATCCATCGAGTCCACGCTAGCGGTCGCGGCCGTCAGACCCGAGCGGTGTCCCGACGGAACAGCCGGGTCGCGCCGACCCCGAAGGCCAGGGTCCAGATGACGATGTTGGCCACCGCCGCCATGCTCACGCCGTCGCCGGTCAGTGGCGAGCGGGCCAGCTCACCCATGCCGTACACCGGGGTGAACTTCGCGACCTGCTGGAGCACGTGCGGCAGCACGTCGACCGGCACGAACAGACCGCCGAACATGGCCAGCACCGCCAGGATCGGCCCGATGAACTGCATGACGTTCTCGGCCGGCACCAGGTAGCCGATGAACAGGCCGAACGCGGCGAACACCAGCGAGCCGACCCAGGCGGCCAGCCCGGACAGCAGCCAGACGTCCAGCGGGAGGCGGACGCCGGCCGCAGCCCCCACCAGGAACTCCACGACCACCGCGAGCAGGCCGAGGGTCATCGCGGTGGCCAGCTTCGTCGCCACGTACGCGGTCGGCCGCAGCGGGGTGAGCCGGAGCTGCCGACTCCACCCCAACGCCCGCTCGGTGGCGACCGCGCCACCCGCGCTGGTCGTCGCCACCATCGCCGCGTACACGGCGAGGCTGATCATGACGTACGCCGTGACGGGGCGGCCATTGTCGAGAGTCTGCCCCCGCTGCGGCAGACCGAAGATGAGGAAGAAGACGCCCGGCATGATCAGCGTGAAGGCGAGGGTGCGGCGGTTGCGCAGCACCCGGCGCAGCTCGATGCCGAGAACCGCCGGGGCGAAGCCACCCAGAGCGGACGGGCGGCGATCGGGCCGGGCAGGACGGTCGGTGCTGGTGGCCATGGGGGTGGACATCGTCAGGCTCCGATACGTTCGGTGGTCAGGGCGAGGAAGGCGTCCTCGAGGTTGCGGGAGGTGATCTCCACGTCCCGGGCGGCGGTCCGGGTGAGCAGGTGCCGGGCGATCGCGTCCGAGTCGCCGGTACGCACCAGCACGCTGTCGCCGCGTACCTCCACGGCGTCGACGCCGGGCAGCGCGGCGAGCGCGGCCTGGTCCGCGCCGGGCAGGGTGGCCCGCACCGTACGGCCGGCGGCCAGGTTCTTGATCTCGGCGGTGGTGCCGTCGGCGACGACGCGGCCCTGGCGGACCAGCACGATCCGGTCGGCGTACGCGTCCGCCTCGTCCAGGTAGTGGGTGGCGAAGATGACGGTCCTGCCGTCACGCGCGTCGCGGCGCAGGGCCTGCCAGAAGTCCCGCCGACCCTCGACGTCCATGCCGGTGGTCGGCTCGTCGAGGACCATCAGGTCCGGGTCCGGCAGCAGCGCCAACGCGAAGCGCAGCCGCTGCTGCTGACCGCCCGAGCACCGCCCGACGATCCGGTCGGCGATGTCGGCGATACCGGCGCGCGCCAGCACCTCGGCCGCCGGTCGGGTGTGCCGGTAGAAGTGCGCGGTCATCCGTACCGTCTCGCCCACGGTGAGGTCCTTGAGCAGGCCGCCGGTCTGGAGCACGGCGGCGATCCGTCCCTGGGCCACCGCCTCGTCGGCGGTGCCACCGAGAACGCGCACGGTGCCCGCGTCCGGGCGGGCCAGGCCGAGCAGCATGTCGATCGTGGTGGTCTTACCCGCCCCGTTGGGGCCGAGGAACGCCACCACCTCGCCGGGCTGCACCCGCAGGCTCAGTCCGTCGACCGCGGTGACCGTACCGAAGGTCTTGGTGAGGCCGTTCAGCTCGACGGCCGGATGCGTACTCGTCATGGCATTGATCCTGGGGTGTCGCGGACCTCGACTCCTGAAGCGGCCGTCACGTTCCGACCGTGACATTTGTCAGGGCCCGGACGGCACGGCGCAGAGCTGGGCCGGCACGCAGCGTGACGGGCCGGCGGGCGAGGACCCCGACGAGCGTGATGCCACCCAGTCATCAAGATGCCCCTGAGTCATCACGCCCACCGGCACATCCGCCCCCGACACAGGCATTCCGCGCCCGGCAGCGGGTAAGCGCGCCGCCGGACGCCGCGACACCGGGAGGACGCGATGGGTGCCACACCGCAGGGCCAGGTCGACACGATCGTGCTGATCCACGGGCTCTGGATGACCCCACGGAGTTGGGAGGGGTGGGCCCAGCGATTCACCGAGCGCGGCATGCACGTGATCGCCCCGGCCTGGCCCGGGATGGACCGGTCCGTGGAGCAGTTGCGCGACGACCCGAGCCCGATCGCCGAGCAGAGCATGGCCACGATCGTCGCCCACTACGACCGGATCATCCGGGCGCTCCCGCGTCCGCCGATCATCATGGGCCACTCGTTCGGTGGGCTGTTCGCCCAGGTCCTCGCCGACCGGGGCCTCGGCGCGGCGGTGGTGGGGGTGCATCCGGCGGCGATCAAGGGGGTGCTCAAGGTGCCGTTGAGCCAGTTGCGCTCCGGCTTCCCGATCCTGCGCAGCCCCGCCAACCGTGGAAAGGCCGTCCCGTTCTCCCCGGACGACTTCGCCTACACCTTCGGCAACACGCTGAGCCGCGAGGAGTCCGACCGGGCCTGGCAGCGGTACGCGGTCCCCGGAGCGGGCCGGGTGTTCTTCGAGGGCGCGTTCGCCAATGTCGACCCGCGCTCGCCCGCCCGTGTCGACACCGGACGCGTCGACCGGGCGCCGCTGCTGCTGATGGCCGGCGGGCAGGACCACGTGGTGCCGGCGTCGGTGGTCCGTGCCAACGCGGGGCTCTACCAGAAGTCCCGCGCGCTCACCGCGTACGAGGAGTTTCCCGACCGGTCGCACTTCACGGTCGGAGCGCCCGGCTGGGAGGAGATCGCCGACTACGCGCTGGACTGGGCGATGCGGGCGGCGGCGCTGCCCCGCGAGGCGACCATCGCCAGCGAGACGCCCCGCCGCTGACCCGTGCCGAGAGACGATCCCAGCCCAGACAAGGACCACCCGAGCGCCGCGTGTCGCATGGCTCGGCTGACCCGGGGTAAGAGCCCAGGATGAGGGCGAGTTTCCGGATCGGTCGGATCGCGGGAGTGCCGGTCGGCGTCAACTGGAGCGTGCTGGTCATCTTCGCGCTGATCGCGTGGGGGCTGGCCGCCAACCAGTTTCCCCGGTCGTACCCGGATCGCTCGCCCGTGGCGTACACCCTCGCCGGCCTGGCCGCGGCGGTGGTCTTCTTCGTCGGCCTGCTCGCCCACGAGGTGTCGCACGCCGTGGTGGCCAAACGCAACGGGCTGGAGGTCGACGGCATCACGCTGTGGCTGTTCGGCGGCGTGGCCGAGCTGAAGGGCGAGCCGCGTGACCCGGGCGCGGAGTTGCGCATCGCGGGCGTCGGCCCGCTGGTCAGTCTGCTGCTCGGGGCGTTCTTCGGCGTCATCGCGCTGCTGTTCGCGCTGGCCGGGCAGGGTGGGCTGCTCTTCGGGGCGATCGCCTGGCTGGCCGGCATCAACGTGCTGCTGGCGATCTTCAACGTGCTGCCGGCCGCGCCGCTGGACGGCGGTCGGCTGCTGCGCGCGGCGGTGTGGAAGGCCACCGGCGACCGGACCCGGGCGTCAGTGGTCGCCGCGCGGGCCGGCTGGGTGCTCGGCGCGCTTCTCATCGGCCTCGGGCTGTGGCAGTTCCTGTCCGGCGTCGGCTTCGGCGGGCTGTGGCTGGCGCTGATCGGCTGGTTCCTGATCGGGGCCGCCGGGGTGGAGGAGCGGCAGGCCCGCACCGGGACCGCGCTGCGCGGAATCCGGGTCGGCGACGTGATGACACCGCAGCCGCAGACCGCGTCGGCGGACATGACGGTCGCCGACTTCGTCGACCACTACCTCTTCGCGTACCGGCACTCGGCGCTGCCGCTGACCGACCAGGGGCGGCCGACCGGCCTGGTCACCGTGGACCGGGTGCGGGGCGTACCGGCCGAGCGGCGCGCGTCGACCACGCTGGCCGAGGTGGCCTGCCGGGCCGACGAGCTGGTGCTCGCCCAGCCGGGTGAACAGCTCAACGACCTGCTCCCCCGGCTCACCGAGTGCGCCGACGGCCGAGCCCTGGTGGTAGCCGAGGACGGCCGCCTAACCGGAATCGTCTCCCCCAGCGACATCAGCCGCGCAGTCCAACGCGCCACCCTACGCACCCCCACCCCTTCCCGCTGATCATGAAGTTGTTGCGCCGACACGCCGCGCCCAAGGGCAATAACTTCATGATCACCGGTGGTCCGGACGCCGGGGTGGGCCCGGGCGGGTCAGCGGGGGAAGTAGTGGTTCAGCTGGTCGGTTCCGAACTTGTTTTTCGGGTCCAGCTTCGTGAGCAGGGACGTGAAGTCGGCGTACCTCGGGTAGCGGCCCGACAGGTCCTCCGGGTCGGTGACGAAGACCTTGCCCCAGTGCGGGCGCGGAGCGAACGGGGCCAGGCGCGCCTCCACCTCGGCCAGCACGGGCAGTACCGCGTCGGTGTCGGCGACCCAGGTGAAGTGGACGACGAAGCTGTCCCGCTGGTGGTTGGGGCTCAGCCACAGCTCGTCGGCGGCCACCGTCCGCAGCTCGCACACGTGCAGGACCGGGGCGATCAGGTGCGCCACGTCGGCCAGGGCGGCGAGCGCGTCGGCCACGGCGGTACGCGGCAGGTGGTACTCGGACTGCAACTCGTCACCGCTGCTCGGGGTGAAGCCGAGCTTGAAGTGCGGCAGGCGCTCGTGCCACGGGCCCGGCTCGCCGAGTTGCGGGGTGCAGTTCTCCGGCGGCATGCCGAGCACCGGGTGCCGTGGCTGGTCGGCCGGGGTGGTGCCGAGCCAGTCCGCCGCCGGCGGCGGCTGGTCCGCGAGCTGCTTGCGCCACACCTCCCGCAGGCGCGGCGTACGCCAGTCGGTGAAGACACTCACGCTGTACGCCGAGTCGAGCGCCTCGTCCAGCGCGGCCGGGTCGAGGTCGAGCCGTACGTACTGGCGCAGTTCGAAGGCCGGCACCAGGTCCAGGGTGACCCGGGTGACCAGGCCGAGCGCGCCGAGCCCCACCACCATGCCGGCGAACGTGTCGTCGTCGCGGTCGACCCGCAGCAGGTCGCCGTCGGCGGTGACCAGCTCCAGGCCGGCGACGGCGCTGGCCAGGTTGCCGTGGGTGGGGCCGGAGCCGTGGGTGGCGGTGGCCACCGCGCCGGCGACCGAGATGTGCGGCAGCGAGGCCATGTTGGCCAGCGCGTACCCCTGGGTGTGCAGGTGTCCGGCGAGGTCGCCGTAGCGCATCGCGCCGCTCACGGTGACCTGACCGCGTTCGCGGTCCACCTCGACGGTCGGCGGCAGACCGGCCAGGCTCACCAGGTCGCCGTCGGTGTCGCCGAAGCGGTTGAAGGAGTGTCCCGTGCCGAGGGCGCGGACGCGCCGGCTGCCGGCGACGAGGCGACGCACCTCGTCGAGGGAGGTCGGTCGGTGGAACGTCCGGGCCGCGTACCGGACGTTGCCGGCCCAGTTGCGGCGCGGCACCTCGGAAGCTGCGGTCGACGTGGCGTTCGGTCCCGGGGTGGTCACGTGGCGGTCTCCCGATCGGTGGACTGCTGGTCGCTCAGAGCGGCGAGGAGGGCGTCTAGAACCGTATCCACCTGGAACGTGTGGTAACCACGTTGGGCGCGCGGCAGACCGGCCGCGGCGGCGCGTTCGATCTCACCGCGGGCCGCCTGCCGGGCCGCCTCGTCGCCGGACAGCAGGGCGTCCTGGCCGCGCCGGATCAACCGATCGACCCGGTCCATGGCGTAGCCGCGCAGGCCCACCGTGATGTCCGGGACGGCGAACGCGGCGCGCCGCAGAGCGAGCAGGTCGACGAAGCGGTCTCCGGCATGCCGGGTGAGCGCTTCGGACACCTGCTCGGGTTGCTCGCGGACCTGGTCGAGGACGAGCAGCTCGATGGCCGGCCGGCCGTCGAGCGGGTGGCGGGCGGTCACCAGCTCACGCGGCACACCCTGCGCGGGCACCAGCAGCAACCTCGGCGGGGTCGGGTAGCCATCCTGTCGAGGCGGCTCGTCGAGGACCACCGTGTCGACCTCGGCCCACCGGAACTCCCGGCGCAGGCCCGGCCGCCGGATGCTCAGACCATCCGCGTGGATCCCGAACCGGAACGGCCGCAACGCGCTGACCAGCGCCACCGCGCCGAGCGCGATGGCACCCACCGCGATGATCGTCCGTAGCAGGGCGCGGTCGCTGGGATAGGCCAGCAGGATCACCCCACCGAGTACGCAGGCCAGGGCGAGCGCACGGGCCCCCCGATTCCGGCGCAATTCCACCCGCGGACCCCCGTTTCATGACCGTGGCGTCGGTCCCGACATCTTCCGCCAGACCGGGCACCGAGGACACCCCACGATCGGGCACGGTTGTTCTCGCCGTCGTCGGGGAACCCTACGACCATGAGCAGCTACCGTGATCCGGCCGCGCGAGGTGACGTCTTCCCGTCGGAGGAGGAGCTGGACCCGACCGGCAGCGCGGTCGAGCCGGCCAGTGCGCCGCCGGGCGTCCGGTTGCCGAACCATCCGGCGCCCACACCCGGTCCCCGGCCGACGCCCGCTCCCGCGCCCGCCCCGACGCCCGTACCGTCGCCGGGGCCGCCGCCGCGCGAGCCCGGCGGCGAGTCGCGGTCGATCGTGACGAGGCACCTGGACGGGTCGGTCGAGATCGTCACCGACCTCGACGGCGATGGCGTGGCCGACGTCCTCCAGATCGACGTGGACGGTGACGGCGTACCGGACATCACCTATGTGGACAGCGACCGTGACGGCCGGTTGGACACGGTGCTGCGCGAGCCGGGCCGGCACGCGCAGTACCGCGCCTGACGGGTCACAGGTTCGCCAGTACCTCGCTCGCGACCAGGTCGAGGTGGTCGAGGTCGGCCAGGTCCAGCACCTGGAGGTAGATCCGCTGGCTGCCGATCTTGGCGTACCGGTCGATGGTGTTCAGGACCTCGTCGGGCGTGCCGGCGACGCCGTTGGTCCGCAGCTCGTCCGGGTCACGGCCGATGGCGGCGGCCCGGCGGGCCACCTCGGCGTCGTCGCGTCCGCAGCAGAGCACCAGGGCGTTGGACCAGACCAGTTCCGCCGGGTCGCGGCCGATCTCCGCGCACGCCGCGCGGACGCGCTCGAACTGCGCCGCCGAGTCCGTCGGCGAGGCGAACGGCAGGTTGAACTCGTCGGCGTAGCGGGCGGCCAGCCGGGGCGTCCGCTTCGGCCCCATCCCGCCGAGCAGGATCGGCGGGCGGGGCTGCTGCACCGGCTTGGGCAGGGCCGGCGAGTCGGTGACCGGGTAGTACCGGCCCGGGTGGCTGAACGTCTCGCCCGCCGGGGTGGACCAGAGGCCGGTGATGACCGCGAGCTGCTCCTCCAACCGGTCGAACCGCTCGCCCAGGGCCGGGAACGGGATGCCGTACGCGGTGTGCTCGTCGCCGTACCAGCCGGTGCCGATGCCCAGCTCCACCCGACCGCCGCTCATCTGGTCGACCTGCGCCACGGTGATCGCCAGCGGGCCGGGCAGCCGGAACGTGGCGGCGGTCATCAGCGTGCCCAGCCGGATGCGGCTGGTGTCGCGGGCCAGACCGGCCAGCGTCGTCCACGCGTCGGTGGGGCCCGGGTCGCCGCTCACCGAGCCCATCTTCAGGTAGTGGTCGGAGCGGAAGAACGCGCCGAAGCCGGCGTCCTCGGCACGTCGGGCCACCGCGAGCAGTTGGTCGTACGTGGCGCCCTGCTGGGGTTCGGTGAAGATCCGCAGTTCCATGCTCCGAGCATAGATAGCGGCCTCCGCCGCCGCTCCGGGACGGCGGCGACAATCGTATGCCTTGACAGACATATGACTGACGAGACATATTGGGGAGGTGTCCACCGACGCGTTCACCGTGCTCGCCGAGCCCACCCGACGCCGGATCCTCGACGCGCTCCGCGAGCGCGACCACAGCGTGAACGAGCTGGTAGACGGGCTCGGCGTCAGCCAGCCGGCCGTCTCCAAACACCTGCGGGTGCTGCGCGAGGCCGGCTTCGTCTCCTGCCGGGTGGCCGCCCGGCAGCGGATCTACCGCCTCGACCCCGGCCCGCTGCGGGCGGTCGACGGCTGGCTCGACCCGTACCGCCGGCTGTGGAGCCGGCACCTCGACGCCCTGCAACGGCACCTCGACAGTCAGGAGCAGTGAGATGGACCGCGACGCGTTCCGCCCCAGCCCGCCCGGCAAGGCGTGCACCGAACACGCCGACAGCGGCGCGACCCTGGTGCTCGTCCGCGACCTGCGGCACCCACCCAGCGCGGTCTGGGCCGCGCTGACCGAGCCGGCCCAGCTCGCGCAGTGGGCGCCGTTCCTCGCCGACCGTGACCTCGGCAGCCCCGGCGCCGCCGTGCTCACCCTGGTCGACGGCGAGACCACCGCCGACCAGACCGCGGTGGTACGCCACGCCGAGCCACCCCACCTGCTCGAATACACCTGGGGTGAGGACCTGCTGCGCTGGGAGCTGACCCCCTCGGGGGACGGCACCCGGCTCACCCTGCGCCACACCGTCGCGGATCCGGGCGCGCTGCCGATGGTCGCCGCCGGCTGGCACCTCTGCCTGGACGTGGCCGACCGGCTGCTCGACGGCGATCCGGTCGGCCCCATCCGGGGCGCGGAGGCCAAGGACTTCGGCTGGCCCGAGCTGCGCGACGCGTACGCCGAGCAGCTCGACGCCGAATGACCGGTCAGACGTACGGTCGGGTGGCGTACGCGGTGCGTAGCGCGGCCAGCCCGGCCGCCTTCGGCGACAGGGTGCCCCACCCGGAGTTGAAGTAGTTGGTCCGCGCGATGAGGGGACCCCGCTCGCCGTTGAGCTGCGCGATCGCCGCCGGAACGGTGGCGATCCAGGCCGCCTGGTCGGGAATCTCGGCCGAGCGCACTCCGTACTCGGCGATGATCACCGGCTTGGACAGCGCCACCGGGCCGAGGTCAGCCACCGCCCAGTCCTTGGTCCGGCGGAAGCGGGCCAGCGCGGTCTGCCCGACGGCTGTCGCGTAGGCGTTCCACTGGAGGTAGTCCAGCCGCGACATCAACGACTCGGGGTGGGTGCGCTGGAAGCACGCCCGGTCGAAGCCGCCCAGACCGACCGAGAAGGTCGTGCCGGTGGGCAGGGTCCGGGCCTTGAACCAGGTGACGATGTAGTTCACCGCCTGCACCGCCCGCGCGTCGGATTCGGCCCAGGTGTACGCCTTGCCGGCCTCGGTCGTACCGAACTCGTGGTCGGTGTCCAACTCGGACGCGAGTTGGATGTTCACGCCGAAACCGAGCGACCGGTACTGCGACAGGGCACGCGCGAACAGGCCGTCGCACTGGCCGTTGAGCACCTGGGTGTACCCGTACGCCTTCGGCCACGGGGTGACGCCCGGACGCTGCTGGATCGTCATCGACGGCGCGGGCACGGTGTAGGTGACGCCGTCCACGGTGAAGGTCTGCGGCCCGGCGTTGGCGGCGCCGTAGTGCTTCAGCTCCAGGACCATGTTCATCTGCACGCCGGCCTTGCCCAGATTGATCAGCCACGGTCGGTTGTAGCCGGGAAAGATGTACCCGTCGGCGAAGCTGCGGTACTGGGTCAAGGAGCGGAAGTTGCCGCCGGCCATGTCGGCGGTGGGGTCGGCCCCGCCGGACAGGTAGTAGCCGCCGAGCACCGGTTGGCGCACGGTGTAGTCGACCCCGGCCGTCGCCGTGTGTCCGGCGGCGTCGCGGACCTGGACGGTGACCCGGGGCATCACGCCACCGCCCGGTACACGGCAACCGAGCCGTTGTCGGAGACCCGGGTCCAGGTACGCCCGGAGTTGTCGGAGACGGTCACGGTGAGCGGGTCGATGACCGCGGTGACCTTGACCGGCGCGCTGCTGTTGCCCTGCGCGTCGGTGACCACGATGGTGACGGTCAGCGGTTTGGTGTCGGCGTCGGAGTACGTGACGGTCAGCAGCATCTGGTCACCCGGCGAGAAGACGGATGCGTTCAGGGCTGCGGTCGCGGTGGGAGCCGCCATGACAGGGCCTCTCTGATTCGGTCGCCCGGTCGGGCGCGCGGGTGAGCGACGCCGAACAGGGCGGGATCCACGATGCGCGTGGTCGACAGGGCACGTAGGCGACGTACCGGTGGGCGACGTCGCCGGCGGTGGACGGTGACACCGCTGCGGGCGCCTCCAGCGGTGTGGGACGGCCGAGCCGTACGCGTCGTCGGGCCGGCGGCTGTGCCGGGCCCGCACCGGCGGGGCCGGGCCGGCGAGGGCGGCACCGGAGCGGACGATGCTGTCCGTACCGGGCGCGCGGGTGGGGATGTGGCCCGACATCCCTCGCCCTCTCGCCTGCCTCAAGGGTCCTCTACCAGGGGCTTTACCGTCTTGTCCGGTTAGCGACATCTGTCCTCGACGGACGAATTGCCGACCTGCGCGGCCGGCCACCGCCGCGGCGCGGCGCACGGCGCGAGCGCTGACACATTCGTAAACTTGGACGGCAACTCGGCGGAAATGTGGCGGTTTCTACTGCGGATACCATGCGGTCGTCTCCGTCAGGTGCGACCGAAAAGGTGCCGAGTGCTCAGGACGGCGAGAAGAGTCAGCACGACGATGAGCATCTGGCGGCAGGGCCTGTGGCGGTACCGCCTGACCGCCGCTGGCGTCGGCCTGGCGATCCTGAGCGCGGCGACCGCCACGCAGAGCCCACCGCTGGCGCTCAGCGTCGCGGCGGCCACGGCGGGTCTTCTGGTCTCGACCCTGGAGATCCTCGCCAACCGTCGACGGACCCGGCAGTTCCGCTTCCATCCCCGCGACGGCGACGACTATCGGGACATCGTCGAACAGGTCCGGTACCCGAAGCGGGTCCTCACCAGTGCCCACAGCACCGGCATCATCCCCACCGACGAGAGTTCCCGGCTGCGGGGCCAGCGCATCCGCTGCGTCGTCTCGCCGACGAGCTACGTCCTCGGCCGGGACCTGCGGCGCTGGTCGTTCGACTTCCTGGCCCGGCACGCCCGGACGGCCGCCATGTACAACGGAGCGGTGTTGGGCCTCGCCGACGACCTGCCGACCGGTGCCGACGACCCGGTCGTCACGCTGCGGCCGGCGCACTACTTCGACTTCTTCTGCAGCAACCTGCTCGCGCCGTACGACGTCTACGAGGCAGGTCGGGACACTCGGCCGATGCGTGGCCGCGACCTGATCCTCGACCACCGGGACCGGCTGCGACGGTTCGCCGACAGTCGGCTGGCGAACGTGGTGGGCATCTCCACCCTGGCGTTCACCCTCGACGGACGGCTGCTGCTCGTCGCACAGACAAGGGACAACGTGGGCAGCCCCGGGCTCATCGCACCCTCCGGATCCGGTTCGTTGGAGCCCGGGGACGCGGCGGCGACGGTTACCGCGCCCAGCCTTCAGGAGGTCATCGTCGCTGGCGCGCTGCGTGAGCTGCGCGAGGAGTGCCACCTCGAACCACACGAGATAGCCGAGAGCGTGGTCCTCGGCTTCGGGCGGTGGATCAGTCGGGGCGGCGTGCCGGAGTTCTGCACGGTCACCCTGCTCAAGGTCACTGCCGAAGAGGTGCTGCGGCGGGCCGTCCTCTGGACGGAACGGCCGTACGTGGGTGAGGTACTCGCCGTACCCGTCCCGACCACCACACAGTGGGATCCCGACGACCCTCTCGCGCTGCTGCCCGCCGAGAACCGGCACAGCGTCTCGTGGCCGCTCGCCTTCGGTCTCTCCTGCCTCACTGACTGCATGACCGACGAGGCGTGGCCACAACGCGCGGCCCTGACGGCGCTCGTCGACCAGTAGGGGCGTAGGTCAGAGGCTCTGGTCGAGGTGGTCGGCGGGGGCCGACTGGAGCAGCCACGCCAACGGCATCTTCGCGTGCTCCTCGTACGACCCGCCTCCACCCAGCCGGTAGAGGGTGACCGTCTGCGCCCCGTCGCGGTCCACGACCCAGTACTGCGAGATGCCGGCCGACGCGTACTCACGGACCTTGGTCACCGAGTCCATCGCCTCCGAACCCGGCGAGACGATCTCCACTACGAGCGCGACTTCGGTCACCGACGCCCAGACACTGCGGCCCGGCGGCTTGTGCCAGACGCTGAGATCGGGAATCCGGCCACCGTCACCATCCGGGCCGGAGATCCGCACACCGACGGCTTGAAGCACCTGCTCGGCGGGCCAACCAGCCATGATCAGCCAGGCGAAGAGCCGGCTGGCGATCGTGGCGTGTTCCGAATCGGGCGGCGGCATGACCGACAGGACCCCCTCGGGGCTGGTCTCGTAGCGGTGGCCGTTCGGGTCGGCGGAGTTCATCGCCGCCACGTCGTCGAGCGTCACGACGGCGGGCATGTACATGCCTACGGCCTCGGCGCTCATGGCCCACATCCTAACGGCCGGTAGTGGGATCTGCGGCCGCGCGACAGGCGCGGTTACTGTCGAGCCATGCCACTGCGTTCCGACGAGGTCGAGGTGTTCGAGCGCTCCCGGCCCCGCCTGGAGGCGATCGCCTATCGGCTGCTGGGCTCGGCCAGCGACGCCGAGGACGCGGTCCAGGACACGTTCCTGCGCTGGCAGGCCACCGACCGGGAGCGCGTCGAGACGCCCGAGGCCTGGCTGACGAGGGTGCTCACCAACCTGTGCCTGAACCAGCTCACCTCGGCGCGCGCCCGCCGCGAGACCTACGTGGGCACCTGGCTGCCCGAGCCCGTCCTCGCCGGGGATCGGATGCTCGGCCCGGTCGACACCGTCGAGCAGCGTGAATCGGTGTCGATGGCGGTGCTCACCCTCATGGAGCGGCTGTCGCCCAACGAGCGCGCGGTGTACGTGCTGCGCGAGGCGTTCGGCTACCCGCACAGCGAGATCGCCGAGATCCTCGACCTCAGCGAGTCGAACTGCCAGCAGATCTACCGGCGTGCCAAGCAGCACGTCGCCGCCGGCCGGGCGCGCGGCGAGGTGGACGACGCCGCCGCCCGGAAGATCGTCACCGAGTTCCTCACGGCGGCCAACAGCGGCCAGATCCAGCGCCTGGTGGAGTTGTTGACCGGGGACGTGACGAGCATCGGTGACGGCGGCGGCAAGATCCCGGCCCGCACCACGCCGGTCGTCGGCGCGCTGGCGGTGGCGAAGTTCCTGCGCGGCCTCTTCCGCCCCAGCGACGTGAAACGGAACCTGGTGGGCGGCAGCAGCCCCGCCCTCTACGCCGAGGTCGTCAACGGCGGCCCCGCGGTCGTCGTCGTGACCGGCGAGCAGGTCGTCGGTGTCATGTCCCTGGAGATGACCCCCGAGGGAGTCGCGGCGATCCGCGTCCAGGTCAACCCCGACAAACTCGAACGCGTCACCCGCCAGTGGTCCGTCACCGCACACTCGGAGCCACTCCTGCACGTCTGGTGACCCAGGTCATAGCCGTCTTCTGTCAGCAACGGCGTCGCCGCCCGGTTCAGGTAGCGACCATCGCCGAGACAGGAGCGCCGCCATGAAGCACCGCATCGTCGTCCTCGGAGCCGGCTACGCCGGAGCAACCGCCGCCGGCCGCCTCGCCCGCCGGTTGCACCCCGACGACATCGAGATCACCGTTGTCAACGCCGAGGCCGACTTCGTCGAGCGGGTACGCATGCACCAGCTCGCCGCCGGCCAGGACCTCACGCGCCGCGAGCTGAGCCGGGTGTACGCGGGCACCGGCGTGCGGGTCCGCGTCGCCCGGGTCACCGCCGTCGACGTCGACCGCCGGACCGTCGCGCTGACCGACGCGCACGGCAACGACGAGATCGCGTACGACACGCTCGTCTACGCCCTCGGCAGCGCCTCGGCCGACCACGGCGTTCCCGGCGTCGCCGAGCACGCGTACGACCTCGCGGGCCGACCGTCGGCGCTGCGGCTGCGGGACCGTCTCGCCCACCTCGCGGCCGGGCAGCGGGTGCTCGTGGTCGGCGGGGGCCTCACCGGCCTCGAGGCCGTCACCGAGATCGCCGAGGCCCGGCCCGACCTCGACGTCGCGATCGCCGTCCGCGGCGGTCTCGGTGACTGGCTGAACGACAGGGCGCGACAGCACCTGCGGGGCGTCACGAACCGGCTCGGCATCTCGGTGCACGAGCACACCGACGTCGTCCGGGTCGAGCCGGCCGGCGTGGTCACCGCCGACGGCACGACGATCCCGGCCACGGTGACCGTGTGGACGGCCGGCTTCGCCGTCCACCCCATCGCCGCCGCCACCGGTCTGACCGTCGCGGCCACCGGGCAGATCATCGTCGACGACACCATGCGGTCCGTCTCGCACCCGGACGTGTACGCGGTCGGCGACGCCGGACTCGCCGCCGGGCCCGGCGGCAAGCCGCTACGGATGTCGTGCGCCTCGGGAACTCCGATGGCCTGGCAGGCGGCCGACGCCATCGCCGCGCGCCTGACCGGCCGGACGAAGATGCCGAATGCCCCGCTGCGCTACTTCAACCAGTGCATCAGCCTCGGCCGCCGCGACGGCATCATCCAGTACGTGACCGCCGACGACCGGGCCAAGCCGTCCCAGCTGACCGGGCGGCTGGCGGCCCGCTACAAGGAGGTCGTCTGCAAGGGCGCGGCCTGGGGGATCTCCCACCCGATCCCGTACCCGGTGCGCCGCCGCCGGGTCGTCGCGACCCGGACGCGGGCCACCGCCTCGAGGTGACCTCAGGAGAATGTGCGGCGTGCCCACGTCCGGAAGTCGGTCGTGGGCAGGCCGAGCGCCCGGGTGATGTCGGGACGGGCGGGGCTGCCGTTCTCGTTGATCCGCTCGACCGAATTGACCATGGCGGGAAGCAGTCCGCGTTCGACGGCTTCCCGCGGAGTGAGCACGGGCGCGGAGATCGTCCGGCCGGTGACCTCGCTGAGGATCGCGGCCACCTCGGTCATGGTGAGCAGGTCGCCGGCGAGTTCGACGTCCAGGCCGTCGAGCCGTCCCGGGTCCGTGAACGCGATCGCTGCGGCCTCTCCGATGTCGTCGACGGCGACCCAGGGAAGCTGGGTGTCCGCCGCGAAGCCGGTGATGATTGTGCCGCTGGACCAGTCACCGAAGAGGTACGACCAGCCGACGAGGTTCTCCATGAACGTCGAGGGCGCCAGGACGGTCCAGTGCGCGAAGCCACCGGTGCGGACCATCTCGTCGATCGCCGCCTTGCTCTCCCAGTAGTGCCGGTCCCAGCGGCCCTCGGCCCAGCCGGGCTGGCTGCGGTGGAAGTCGCCCGCGCCGGACACGCTGCTGTGTACGACGTGTGCCACGCCGGCCCGGCGGGCGGCCTCGACGACGTTCCGACCGCGCGTCAGCTCGGCGTCGCCCCGCAGGTTCGCCACGTCGGGAAACGGGATCGAGAAGAGGCCGTCCATCCCCTGGGCCGCGGCGAGCAGCGACGCGGGATCGTCCAGGTCGCCCTTGACCAGTTCGGCGCCGCGCGCGGCCAGAGCCTGTGCGCTGTCGGTGGCGACGTCGCGGACCAGGGCACGGACCACGACGCCACGGTCGAGCAGTGCTCGGGCGGTAGCCCCTCCCTGCTTGCCGGTCGCGCCGATGACGAGGACAGCCATGATGCCTCCAAATAAGTGGGGCGTCCCCCCACTTGTCGCCGGCTACGATATGGGGGACCACCCCACTTTGGCAAGGGCGGGCCATGAGAGCCGACGCACAACGCAACTACGACCTCATCGTGAAGGCGGCCGCCGAGGCGATCGCCCGCGATGGCGCGTACGCCTCGCTGGAGGAGATCGCCCGCTCCGCCGGGGTCGGCTCGGCGACCCTGCACCGGCGCTTCCCGTCCCGGTGGTCCCTGCTCCAGGCCGTCTTCCGGACCTGCGTGCAGAACCTCGCCGGTCGCGCCGAGGACCTGCTGGCCGAGCCGGACGCTCTCGCCGCCTTCACCACCTGGTTGCGGGAGGTCACCGTGTACGCCACGACGACCCGTGGGCTCGCGGTGACACTGCTGAACGCGCCACCCGAGGAGAACGAGACCTGCGGCGCGACGCTCAGCGCGGCGGGCGAGAAGCTGTTGCGTCGGGCCGTCGAGCAGGGAACCGTACGCGCGGATGTCGTCATGGCGGACGTGATGACCCTCGCCAACGCCATCTCACTCGCCGCCCAGCCGGCTGACGCCACGAAGGCGGAACGACTCCTGGCCCTCTCCCTGGCGGGAATCCAGCCCCCCGCACGGTGACCGACCTCGCTCCACGATGGAGTGTTCGGGGCCGGCGAGCTTGACTCGATCGTCATGCTGGAAGCCGATGCCCGCGCCCGTACCGTCGTTGGAGGACCCGTGCGCAAGCCAGCCAGGACCGCAGCCGTCCTCGTCGGGCTCGGCGTCGGCGGCGCGGTCGGTCCGGCCCTGGGGCCGGCCGCCCTCTGGTCCGGTGTCGCGGTCGCCGCGATCGGAGTCGCGCTCTCCCTGATCGGCACCGGCGAGTCCCACCTCGTCGAGGACGGCCTGGCCGACCGGGGAGAGGACGACCAGGCCGCCGCCGCTCCGCGACGACGCAAGCGGGAGACGCCGGCCCTCAGCGGCCTGGGTACCCGGGTGGAGCAGATCCTCGACCTCGCCGAGAAGCAGGCCGAGGACCACCGCGCCGTCGCGCGACTCGAGGCGGAGAACATCGTGACCGCCGCGCGGCGGGAGGCGGAGTCGATCCTCAACCGCGCGCACGAACAGGCGGCCGGGATTACCGGTACCCGCTGGGAGCCGCCTTCCTACGGCGTCGGCTCGCCGTAGCGTCCGAAAGGCGGGCGCGCGGGTCCGCGTGCGATGTCACGGGCCGACGATGCTCAGTGGTCAGTGCCGCACAGCGCCGTCTCGACGCTCTCGTTCACCTCGGCGAGCATCTGCTCACCGGTCGGCAGGCCGGTCACGGCGACCACGGCCCCACGGCCGTCGCGGGTCACCAGGTTGCGGGTCTCGAAGCCCTGGATGTCGCCGCCGTGGCCCCAGGCTTCGACGCCGCAGGGCAACTCGTGGCTGGCGATGCCGAGCCCGTACGCGTACTCGCCGGTCGGCTCGAAGCCGGGCGCGGGCACGGTGGTCATCATCGCCTTCTGCTGCGCGGGCTTGAGCAGGCGGCCGTCGACGAGCGCCTGGAAGAAGGTCCGCAACTCGTCGGGCGTGGAGACCAGTTGACCGGCGGCCCAGCCCAGCGACGGGTCCATGTCGGTGACGTCCACCCACGGTGCGCCGGGGGCCACTCCGACGTAGCCGTGCGGGTGCGTACCCCGAAGAGACTGCTCCCCCACCCCCGGCCAGTAGGTGTCGCGCAGGCCGAGTGGCCTGATGATCCGGTTGGTGATCTCCTCGCCGATGGGACGCTCGGTGACCTGCTCGACGATGAGCCCGGCGAGGACGTAGTTCGTGTTGCTGTACTCCCACCTCGCGCCGGGCGCGAAGTGCGGCGCGTTCGTCAGCGCGGCATCCACCAGCCGCCTCGGCTGGTAGTACGAGTGGCTCTTGTCGACGAGGTCCTGTGCCTCGGTGAACAGCACGTCGTCGTAGTCCGGCAGGCCGCTCGTCTGCTGCAACAGCTGACGTACGGTGATCGCGTCGCCGTCGTTGCCGTGACCTCGCACGACTCCGGGCAGGTAGTGCTCGACCGTGGCATCCAGGTCGATGCGCCCCTCCCCCACCAACTGCAGGACGACCACCGCGGTGAAGGTCTTGGTGTTGCTGCCGATGCGGACCTGGCCGTCCCGGGGAACCGGGCGACGCGTCTGGAGGTCGCCGACCCCGGCGGTGTAGTCGCGGACCCGGCCGTCGGCCCCCCGTACGGAGGCGAGGACGCCGGGGAAGCCGCTCTCGCTGACCAGGCCATCCAGTTGCCGTTGCACGGCATCGGGTGGCCCGGCCGGGCGACCGCTGTCGGTGGCGGCGAACGCGGCGGAGCCGGTCAGAATGGTGGCGGCGGCCAGTGTCGCGGCGACCGCCCGCAGGGCTCGGCGGCGCGTGGACGTGACGGCGTACGGCGGCATGACTGCTCCCTGAGGTTCGGAAACGCTTGACGCCATCAAGGGTTCAAGAATTCCGATCCAGGGACGATCCCCCCAGCTGCCCTCCTGCTGGTACAGCCTGCGCTACCGGGCCCACCCGGGTCTGCTCGACCGACCGCACCGGCGCTGGCGAGCGGTATACCTCGGTGGAATGGTCATTCCGCTGAGGTATACCGCTCCGCCAGGATCTTCCCGAGGAAGGTCACCCTCGACGGTCGGCGCGGCGGAGCATCTCCTCCATCTCGGGGTCGGCCATGATCTCCCGGACCTCCTGGGCGCAGCGGCAAGCGGCGGCGAACTTGGCAGCCCACCCGAGCGCCTCCTCGCGGGTTGCCACGTCGACGACCACGAACCCGCCGATGACCTCCTTGGTCTCCGGGTAGAGGCCGTCGGTGACCGACCCGTCCGTGGCCACGATGCCGGCCCGCTGCCGTTGAAGGCCGCCGCCGAACACCCAGACGCCCGCGTCCACGGCCTCCTGGAGCACGGCATGCGCCGCCTTGCCCACCTCGGGCAACTCCTCGGCGGGGATGTGGTCCATCGCGCCGTCGTTGAACGAGATCAGGTACCGCGCCATCTCAGAACTCCTCGTCTCCCGGGCGGCCTTCGCCGACCACCTCCACCCGTACCACGAACGGCCCGACCCCGATTCGACGGCGTGGAGTGACGTCCGTGGCAGCAACTTCGGGGATGTTGCTGTCTCCCGCGTGGCTGAGGCAGCAGCAACATCGGGGATATTGTGCAGATCTTGGCGTCGATCCGACCCCGTCAGCCGGTCTCCCGTACCAGGCGGTACAGGTCCTGGCGCACCGCCGGCCACTCCTCGCCGAGCGCATGCCGCGCGGCGCCCAGCGCGTCGACGCCGGCCTTACCCGCGCCCAGCGCCGCGTGCAGGGCGTGCGCGGCGTCGGCGCCGGCCCGGACGTCACCGACCCGCGCCGTGAGGCGGGCGATCCTCCACCGGGTCTCCGTGTCCACGCTCAGCCCCCGCTCGACGGCCTCGACCGCCTGCCTCGCCAGGTCGTCGTCGCTGAACCGGAGCCGCGTGGTCACCGCCCGTACGGCGTGCGCCACCGCCGCCCGCCGTACCTCATCCGGCGCGGCCCGCAGCCGCGCGTCCAGGTCGGGCTCGTAGTGACCGAAGTTCGACGGCGGCCTGGGGTCGGCCGGGATGTGCGGCAGCCGCACCGTCACCCACGGCCCGGCCTGCGGATCGGCCCCCTCGTCGCTCATCCACTCGGCCGGCAGCCGCACCCCGGTCCGCCGCTCGACGAACGCCATCGCCGCCGACCGCACGTACCCGGTTCCGCGCGCGGCGCGTACGTCGTCCAGGTCGTCGGCGAACGCGGACGGGTCGTCGCCGTGCCGCCGCTCCGGGTCGTTCAGGTCCATCCAGGCGAGCACCCGGCCGTACACCGCGTACGTCAGGCCGCCGTTGCCGTTCACGGTCCACTCGACGGTGTGCACCCGCGTACCGTCGCTGAGCCAGCGCAGCACCTCGGGCCGACTCAACGCGCAGCCATTGTCCTGGAACACCAGCACGTTCGGGCCGACCTGGGCCAGGTCGGCAAGCTCACCCGCCTGCCCGTCACCCGGCTCGACGCGCCTGGCCCGCAGCCGCTTGACGACCCCGTCGACGGTGGCCTCGGCACTCGCCGGCTGCACCACGGCCCAGCTCAGCCCCTCGGCGAGCCAGTCCCGCTCGGAGAGGAAGTCGTCGTAGTACCGCACCGCGTCCGAGACCATCGGAACACGGTACGACGATCATCGACGGCGATGGTGCCCCTGTTCCACCCGGTGATCTCCGGTGATCCCTACGAGGCTCGCAGCGCTTCCAACCGGCTGCCGAGCCGGCCGAGGAAGTCGCGGAACGCCGCCTCTCCGTGCGGCGTCTCGATCTCGTCGGTCAGCGGGCCGTCGTACCGTCCGGCCTGGACGATCGCGTAGGCGTAGGCGTCGGGACCGGCACCGAAGTAGCGGCGCTCGACCATCGCCGTAGCCATCTGGTCGGCCGTGTCGTCGTTCAGTTGAGGGGTGAACATCAACCCGTACAGGATCTGGTTGATGACGCCCTTCCATTCATCAGTGGCCACGCGCGGAAACCTTTCCCGGTCTAGGGCTGCACGTCGTTGGAAAGGTTTATCCGGATCCCCGTGTTGCGGTACCCGGCGCGACGGAAGGCGGCCGCCATGGGCGCGTTGCCCATGTCGGTGGTGGCGGTGATGCGCGACTCCCCGTTGGCCGCGTGAAAGCGGGTGATCTCGGCGAGCACTTCGTCCACGTAGCCGCGCCCGCGGAACTCCGGCACCACCCCGAGATAGCCGACGTTCACGTTGTACGCGGTCGCGGAGGGAATCGCCAAGCCCGCCACCTCCTCGTCGCGCGTGTGGGCGATCCGCCACCACTCCCGCTTGCCCGGCGCCCTGAGATAGAAGTCCATCTCCTCACGCGCGGTCTCGTCGATGCCCTTGGTGGCCAGGTTCGCACGGGTCTGGGCGTCCAGGCTGCCCTCGGCGATTCTCCTGAACACCGCGAGGAACTGCTCGTCGGAGGCCTCGGTGAACCGCAGCCGGCCGGTCAGGGGAGGTACCCCGTCGGCGGGTGCCCACTCGAACTGCAGCCGCTCCACCTCCCGGGTGAGCCCCGCCGCGTGCGCCGCCGCCCGTCGCCACTCGACGGCCGCCGAGGTGGCGGGATCGTCACGCCAGCCACCCGTGACGTTGATCCTGTACTGCACCGGTTGCGGAAACCCGGCCAGCGCGGCCCTCATCAGTTCGGCCGCGACGGCGGAACGGTCGCCCACGGCAGGATTCACGTCGAGGCAGTCGAGCGCGACCGGATGCGGGCTGCCCTTCGGACCCCACCACAACGCCCGCCCCACGACCCGGCCGTCGTGCTCGGCGATCCATGTCCATTCCGGCCGGTACATGCCGTCGGCCAGATCGGCCAGGTAACGGTCGGCGGGAATCCACCCAACGGGCTCGGTTCCGACCCACGCGGTCACGCGATCGAGGTCTGCGGGGGTGCTAGCGCGGTAGGAGATCACGTGCAGAGGCTAGCGATGCCGCGCTGCTGATGAACGCCGCCCAGGCGGCCGGCGCGAAGCTCCAACGCCGATCGCGTCGCTCCCGCGGAGACGCGGACCCGCCCCGTCGCCCGGGAGGCGCTGACCGCCGCGCTGCGAGCCGGCCCGACAACAGCCGACGTGGCCCGCTTGGCTGCCGCCGTCGGACTGTCCCGGCGATAGGTCGCTGTTCGAGTCGCAGAACATCGACGACCGTAGACTGCCCGCCGTGGGATATTCGGTGTGGCCATCGGGCCGTCTGCACCTACCGGAATCGGACGACGCCGCCGCGACGGCCGCCGCCAAAGCCGCCATGGCCGAACAGAGTCGCTGGTACGAGCCCGACATGGGTGAGGTGAATGATCGGCTCGTCGACATCGCGTGCGAGGCCAGGGCCTCGATCACCCGCGACGGGGACTGGATCGAGTTCGATCACGACGACGAGGGCGACCCCAAGTGGTCGAAGCAGGCCATCGCCTTCTACGTCGCGATCGCGCCGTTCGTTCGCTCGGGGGTCGTCCATTTCGAAGGTGAGGACGGCTCCCGCTGGTCCTACGTCTACGCCGACGGACGGATGACCCAACAGGGTTGGCTCGGGTGGGACGGATCGGTCGAGCCGTTCGGCGAGTACGTGGATCCCCCTTCCCCGAAGTAGGGAGGGGCAGAGCCTCGAGGTCTTGCTGCCCTAGCCTGGCCGCTCGCAGAAACCACCGCGTGCCGGAAGCATGGATCCGAGGCGTTCGCTGCCAAGCCAGAGGCGCATGGAAGATCGAATAAGCTGCCCGCGTGACGCGACACGTCCGTGACGCACCGTCCAGCCTGAGTGCCCGGGCTCGCCGCTTCGTGGCAGTCCATGGAGTTTGGCTCGACGTGCCCTCTATCAGTGACTGGCGCGAGCAGTGGGAGGCCAACGGCATTCCGTCGGAAGTCGTCGACCGGGCGGAGAGCTATCAGGCTCGCTGGGGCGGACTCGCCCTACCTCCGTCGTTCAGCTACGACGGAGGGCCGCGAATGCTGCGCGCCGACACACCGGAGTGGGAGAACGACCTCCCCGAGCCGGGCTGGTGGTTCGAGGCAGGACCGCAACGGACGGCGTTGCCGTACTCCTTCCTGATCGGACCTGACGGAGGCTTCGGCATCGCCATGGACAGCTGGGTGCCCCTGCACGTCCGCATCGAAGGCTGGGTCGAGTCACTGGCGCTCGCCCAGTCGGCAGAGCAGATCGCAGAGACGGTTACCAGGCTTTCTGGCGACGCGGTTGCCGACCTTGACCTCTCCGGTATGCGACGCGTGCCAGAGACTGCCGGCATTGTCGACACCTGGTGGCATGGGGCAGGCTCTCTGATCGCGATCTACAACGGCGAAGCGGAGCTGTTCGGACGTCCCGACTATCGGGTTGCGCGCGTCTACTCCGGCAACATCGACATGGAGTGGCTGTAGGAGGCATGGATCCGCGGCGTCCGAGGAGGCTGTCGCCCGTGGCAGAGCGGGATGAGCTCGATGTGGCCCGCCGTCGCTTGCCCGTGGGTGAACACGTCACGGGCCAGGTCGTCCACATACCGAGGCCCGGAGCGATCGGGCTGCTCGTGGACCTGGGCCAGGATGTGGAGGGCTTCGTCGACGTCCTCGTCCTGCCTCACGACCCGGCCGAGTGGCCCTCGGTTGGCGCAGTGCTGACGTTCGAGGTTCTCCAGCACCGGCCAGGTCAGGTGCGTCTCTTCCCACTCGACGCGTCGTTCCGCTCCCGGACCTACCTCCCCACCAACCTCAGCCCCGAGGAGTGGCTGGCCCTCAAGATGCGCTTCCCGACCGGCTCTGCGGTCACCGCCACCGTCACTCACCTCTTCACTTCGAACAGGGAGTACGTGGTGCGGTTCGAAGATTGCTCAGCAGCCCTGGAATGGACCGGCCAGGTCCCGAGGGTTGGCGCCACCGGCAGGTACACGATCACGCGCCACCTGGATCACACTCGACGCGTCGTGCTCACGCCGACCGATTCAATCCAGGATTGATCTGGACGGGGGATCCTTGCGAACCGCCCGCTCATCATCGGCATGACTTGATCAGCTCAGGGCCCGTCCGCGACCGCACTGCATTGCACCGGTGGAGATCTGGAACGGACGCTCGATGTGAGCCTTGCTCGGCGTTGCTAGCGTCGTGGCTAGGTCTGAGGGCGAACAGGTAGGACGGACGCCATGGCCAGCAGCGGAGGTACGGCTAGCTCGGCGAATCGGCCTGCTCGCGCGCCGATGTTCGTGATCGGCAACGTCGTGGCGTTGGCCGCCCTCATCGCGCTGGGGTACCGGCTGAGTACCGACCCGCGGGTCGGGCACGGAGCGGGCGTCATCCGCGTGGTGCTGGCTCCGGGAGCCTTTCTGGTGCTGTCCTGGCTCGTCCGCCTGGTTCAATGGTGGGGTGCCGCTCGTGCTCCCGCGAGGCGCGTCATGGTGACCGCGCATCTGGCACAGGGGAAGCAGCCGGGAAGCGCGGGGCTGGTCACCGCAGCGGCGCACGCGGTAAGCGCCGCCGGCGGGATCAACACCAGCCCCAAGGGATACTCCGTGTGGCTGACGGTGGGCGGCCGGGGCAGGGGCGTCGTCCTGCACCAACGTGTCGTCTGGGAACCGTGGTTGCGCGAGCTGACCAGGTCGCGTCAGGCTACGATCCGGCACGGGCCCGGCGTCAGCGTGGTCGACGTGGCCGGGTACGGGCGGCTCTGGCCGGCGAGTTTCACGCTGCTCCGTCGTCCCTACGGGGTCAGCCTCATTCCGATCCGCAAGGCCCATGAGTTGCCGAAGAGCGGGAGCCTCTCGTACGGCCGTCTGGCCTACCTTTTTCTCGTGTTCCTCGCGCTCGGCCTGGCCGACCTCGTCGGCCACGGTATGTGGGCGCTGCTCGGGTGGTGGGCGGCGTACCTCATCGCCTCAATGGCCGCCATCGGAGCCTGGTTCGGCCTCGTTCCGCCCGGCGTGCGTTGGGAAGCAGCTTCTCGGGGCCACGCCCCGACGACCTCCTGACCACGTACGCGATCGAGCGATCAGGCCGCTGCTGCGGACTGGGGGCGTCGGTCCCGACCTCGACGCTGGCCCGTCCGGACTGTCGGCGGCATGGCTGACCAGAGGGGTACGTGTTGGGGCGGGCGGGACTCGAACCCGCGACCGAGGGATTATGAGATCCAATTACCAGTGCCGGCGACCTGGACACGTCGGGTCTAGCAGCGGGAATCTCTCTCGACATCTCACACCGCTCCCCCGCTGTCCGTCGACCTCTTGCGGACCAGATGCGGACCGCTCTCCCTTTGGTCCGGGGGCCGAAGTCGGTCGACGTCTGGCGGGGTCAGCCGTTTACTCGGCGAAGCGGCTGCCACCCCCACCCGGTGAGCTTGGCCAGCACCGCCTCCCACGCAGCCGCGGTCAACTCCCGGGCGTGTTCGTCGCACAGCACCAACCGGACCGCGAGGTCCTGGACGGAGAGTTCGAGCTTGATCCCCTTCTGGTACTGCTCGATCCC
Organism: Micromonospora sp. CA-246542; assembly: GCF_050942905.1. Classification (NCBI taxonomy): domain Bacteria; kingdom Bacillati; phylum Actinomycetota; class Actinomycetes; order Micromonosporales; family Micromonosporaceae; genus Micromonospora; species Micromonospora sp. CA-246542. The sequence continues at coordinate 5,528,801 of NZ_CP192040.1, forward strand.
ATCCAGCGGTTCGTCGGTCCACGCCTGTCCACGCGTCGCCGAACGATGACAGCCATTCACCACGCAAGCCAGCATCAGACGATGCTCTCCCGCCGGCAAGACGGTCACCATCCAGGTCACCGACACCAAGCTGGCCATCGCCTGCGACGACGGCACTCGCATCAGACGACGGCACCCGCATCGTCCGACGCACCACCAGCCGGTCCGGAACCTGAATGCCAGCCAACCCCGCAAAGCGGCTGCCGGTGTCTAGGGCATCCGCAGCGCGCGGGCCACCTTCCGCTGCACCACCCGCAACAGCTTGATCGTCTCCTCATCGGAAAGCCCAGTGGTGATCGACCAATCCCAGCCAGAACCCACCACGTCGCTCGCGAAGACGATCTCAGTGGCCAGCACCGCCCTTCGCCACTGCGACCTCGTCAACGGCTCCCCGTGGTCCAGCGCCTCTCGCAGCCTGCGTCCCTCGCCTCGCCACAGGTCCTCCTTGCTGACGAAACCCATTGCCCGTGCGAGGTCATCCGTTGGATTGGCGGGTCCGCCCCACTCACCCAATCCTCGGCTCAACAGGAACCGCTCGTCTGCGGTGAGTTCGACCGCTACAAGGTCAGAAGCGCTCATGGGCACGATTCTGAGGCACAGCCCTACAGGGACTCACTCCGCAGGCCACATCCAGCAATGGTGGGATTAGACAAGGTGTCTGACCGACTGTCCTCCGTCGTCTGAGGTGCGACAGTCGTCCGCCAACTGATCCGCGACGTCAGCGCGGATGGTGGCAGGACAGACACTTCTGGGCCAGCCCGGTAAGCGCCGATCGCGTACCTTGCACCCATGCCAGTGCGAGCCCCCGACACGACGCAGGAGGCGGCGGTCCCTCCCCCACCACATCGCCGCCTCCCCACGGTTGCGTTCTCTCTGGCGCTGGTCGCCGTAGGGCTGATCGGCGGCTTCGGGGCGGCCAAGCTCGGCGACGAACCGCACACTGCCAAGGCGGAGCTGCTCGTCGGGACGGTCACCTGGTCGAACGACGAGACCAGGTCCATCGCGTTTGCCGAAGACGGGGCGCTCCGGAACCCTCTCGATGGCGACACGATCTACTCCGTGATCGCCGAGAGCTGGCAGGACGCGCGCGGGACACTGCACAACGACGGCACGTATCCCACCTGCCTGGTCGGCGAGGAGAACGAGCCCGCCTCAGCGGACCGGCGCCGTGTCGAACTTGAGGTCCTACACCGAGACACGGGCGGCGATCAGCCACAGCACATCGCCGTTCACGTCCACTGCCTCGATTGATGGCATCGGACCTCGATGCGGCTCGCCTGGTTCGTCGAAAGCATGGCCGACCAGAGGTAAGTGGTGGGGCGGGCGGGACTCGAACCCGCGACCGAGGGATTATGAGTCCCCTGCTCTAACCGGCTGAGCTACCGCCCCGGAACCGCGCGGATCTTATCCCGCCCGGTGGATCACGGGCCAGCGCCGATGCGGCCCCGTCCCATCACCGCCGCCGTCGCCACAGCAGCACGATGGGCAACGCGAGGATAACAGTGAGCAGCCAGCCTGCCACGACGACGCCCCAGAGCCACTCTTCGCCCGGCTCGGTGCCGGCGGCGACCATGACGTAGGTCACCAGGAGGCTCACGGCACCCGCCACGAGGACGGCGACGCCGCTGACCACGATCATCGCGACCTCCCACCAGGGGCGGTCGCCGGGCGCACGGGCCGGCTTCTCCGGCGCGGAGGGCTGCGGGATCTCGTCCGGCGTACGTGCCGGCATGCTGATGTGCCGGTCGGCCGGCACCTGGGCGTCGATGACCGGGAGCGCCGCCGGGTGCAGGTGGAACATCGTCGGCTCGATGTGCAGCACGATGGCGTCCGCGCCGATCAGTTGCCGTGCTCCGTCGGGCCAGGTGAGCATGGCGGCGCAGTCGGCGTAGCGGACGGTCAGCGGCTTGTCGCCCTGGAGCAGCGTCACCCCGTCGACGCCGATCCGCAGGGCGGCGTTGCCCTCCTTCGCCGAGTAGCCGGTGCCTTCCAGGACCTCCGTGGAGTGAGTGGGCGCGGCGACGAAGCCGGCCCAGTCGGCGGTGAGCCCTCGCGGCACCATGAGCAGCGCGGAGCCCATCACCTCGCCGGCGACCTCGTGCAGGTCGGCCAGGTTGACGGCCTTCAACTCGGCCCGGTGCTCGTCGATGGTGAGGTTGGGCTCCCCGGTGAGCACGTTCAGGGCGTACCCGGGAAGTCGCGCGGCATCGACCTCGGCGGTGCCGAGCAGATCCTCGCGCTTGGCCACGGTGGCGTCCAGGTCAGCCTGCTCGATCCGGCCGACCCGCAGCTTGGCGAGCACGTCGACGAAGCCGCCGAGAACAGCGTCCTGCTTCTCCGCCAGCGCGTCGGCGAGCGCCCGCAGCGTGGCGTTGCCGTCGCCGCGCGGGTCGTACCCGGTGGTGGCGGTGTAGGAGAGACCGGATTCCTGGCGCAGCGACCGGTACAGCTCCCGTTCGAGCACACCGGCGAAGACGGCCGCGGCGGCGCTGCGCCGCACCACGGCGTCGAGCACCACGGCCCGGGCGCCGTGCACGAAGTACGCGGGGGTCTGCGGCAGCGCCGACGAGACCGCCGGGACCGGCTGGCGTACCCCGGTCGGCAGCGGCAGCCGGAGCCCCGCGGGCACGCGGTCGCCGCAGATCCACAGCACCGCGTTCTCCCGGGTGAACCAGCGGGCCGTCCACTCGCGCAGGTCGTCGGCGGTCAGCGCGCCCAGGCCCCACTCCGGGTAGCTGCTGAGACCGAAGTCGCGGGCCCCGTGTCGCCACAGCGGGATGTCGTCGATCGCGGCGGCGCCCCGGCTGCTCCACTCGGTACGCAGGATGTCCTTCTCGACGTCGAGTCGCGCGACCGGCAGGTCGGACAGGTGCCCGCAGACGGCGGTCAGGAACGCCGCGATGTCGGTCTCGGAGCCCTGCGTGTGGAACATGGTGAACGCCGGCGCGGTCACGCCGTTGACGTGGTAGTCGGCCAGGCCGAGCGGCGCGAGCGCGAGGTGCTCGATGAGGTGGGTGGTGCCGGCGCGGGCGAGGGTCTCGTCGGCGGTGCCGACCCGGAAGGTCAGCCCGGCGCGCATCGGCCCACCGGTGGGGGCGAGCAGCGTGGGCACCCCGTCCACGTCCAGGTGCTGGATCACGACTGGCCACCCTTCGCGTACGCCTTCGCGCGGTACTTCGTGTAGCCCTCGGCGTCGTCCGCGTACGTCCAGGGGAATTCCGAGCCGAGGTTGCCGAGCGCTCTGAACTGGCTGGCCGCCGCGGACCACTGCTCGGTGAGGCTGAACACCAGCGCGAACGACGAGCGGACCCAGACCCAGCCGGGCCGGTCGACGAAGTCCGGGTGCAGCACGGACCGCTGCCCGGCCTGCATGATCTCGTCCACGACGGGGGCGCTGCGCACGTACGCGGCGCGTTCCCGCTCGGTGTCGAAGTCGAGCCAGCGTTCCAGGTGCGCCTCGGCGAGCACCACGGCGTTGGGCGCGCCGGCGGGCGCGGCCTGCGCGCACTCGCGGGCGAAGGCGAAGGCGCGGTCCCAGTCGCCGCTCCACTTCGGGCAGAGCTGCTGCAACAGCGTCGCCTGGGCGGGCGCGTGGTGGGGGTGGTGCTGGGCGAGTCGGTCGTAGCGGCGACGCGCCTCGTTCTGGCCCAGTTGCAGACCCCGGGCGATGGTGATGCGCTGGGTCCAGGCGGCCGCGTCGTCGGGGTGCCGGGCGGTGACGTCGATGAGGACCCGTTCGGCGCGACGCAGATGGTCGTGGAACTGGTCGAACTGCTCCCGGCTGACGTACCGGGCCCGGTAGCCGCTGCGGATCCGCCAGCCGGCGCGGATGAGGTGGTTGCCGAGCAACGTCCCCGCGAGCTGGTCGGTGGGGTCCGCGTCGTACACCTGGCGCAGGAACGACTCGGTCCCGACCTTGTCGCCGGCCGCGGCGACGAGCAGCGTGCGGCCGTCCGGGTCGCGGTCCGCGAACACCGCCCGCACCGCGGGCCAGTCGGCGGCGTCGAGCGCCTTGTGCAGGTCACTGACCTCGGGGTACGCGTCGGCGACGTCGAAGGTGGGCGCCGGGAGGGTGGCGGGCATGGCGGCGATCATAGGTGATCATTTACGGCTGCGGTGTCCTCTTTCGAGGCGCGGGGTCAGCCGGCGCGCAGCTCCTCCAGCACTGCGCCGGCGGCACGCCAACCGCTGGCGAGAGCGCCCTGGATCGATGGGCTGTCCCGGTGGTCACCGGCCACGAACAGCCCCTGCCCGAGCGCGACCGGCTTGCGCAGCCGTCCCTGCGGGGGTGGGGCGGCGGGCAGCGCGTCCGGTACGGACACGGTGGTGAGGTGCGTCCAGTCGGCGGTGGATCGTCCGTACAGCCGGGTCAACTCGGCCCGGATGGTCGGTTCGGGCGGGGCCGTCGGGCCGACCACCGAGGTGGCCACGAGGTGCCGGCCGGCCGGGGCGTAGGTCGGCACGGCGTTGCTGAGCACCACCGTGTTCGCCACGATCTCCCGACGGTCACCGTCGACGAGCAGGATCGGCTCGCGGAGCGGTGGTTCGGGAGCGCTGTGGTAGTACGTCGTGTAGCTGTGCATCCGTACCGTCGTCAGAGCCGGCAGCAGCGCGGCCGCGGCGGGCGGATCGACGGCGACCACGACGGCCCGGCATCTGATGTCGCCGGCCTGCGTGCGGACCAGGCCGGGCGCGACCTGCGCGACCGGGGTGTCCAGGTCGAGCAGGTCGACCGGGAGCGGGTCGGCGATGGCCCGGGGCAGCGCGGCCATCCCCTCGGCGGGCAGACCGATGCGGCCCCGGGCGAACGAGCGCAGCACCATCGCGAACACGTGGCTGGAGGTCACCAACTCCCGGTCGATGAACACACCGGACAGGAACGGCCGCAGCAACTCCTCGATGATCGCGTCGGAGAGACCGGCCCGGCGCAGCGCCGTCTCCGTGGTGGTCTCCGACGCGGCGAGCAGGCGGGACGCCGGCAGGGTGGCGGCACCGGTGGCGAGCGCGGCGAAGCGGATCCGGTCGAGCAACGAACCGACGCCGGCGAGGGCGGTACGCGGGCCGCCGGTCGGCTCACGCAGCGGGTTGACCAGCCGCAGCAGGTCGTCGCCCCGACGGACCAGCACGCCGGAGGTGAAGTATCCGAGGTTCAGGCGGTCCGTGTCGAGCAGCGTGCCGAGCTTCGGGTAGGCGGTGTTGAGCACCTGGAAACCACGGTCGATCAGGTACCCGTCGACGACGTCGGTGGCGACCCGACCCCCGAGCCGGCCACCGGCCTCCAGCAGCCGCCAGGGCACGCCCGCGCGGTGCAGCCGGCGGGCGGCGGCGAGGCCCGCCAGGCCACCGCCGACGACCACCACGTCGGTCTCAGCCAGCATCGCGCGCCTCCCGCTCGCCGTTCGTCCGGGACAACCGGCCCGGCCACCAGATCTTCGGCCCGATGTCGTACGTCAGCGCGGGCACCAGCAGCGACCGGACGATGATCGTGTCGATCAGTACCCCGATCGCGACCGCCGTACCCAGCTCGACAAGCACCACCAGCGGCAGCACGGCGAGGGCGGAGAACGTCGCGGCGAGCACGATGCCGGCGGACGTGATCACCCCGCCGGTGACGGCGAGGCCGGCGAGCACACCGGCCCGGGTACCCCGCTTGACCGACTCCTCGCGGACCCGGCTCATCAGGAAGATGTTGTAGTCGATGCCGAGCGCGACGAGGAACACGAACGCGAACAGCGGAAACGAGGAGTCCACGCCGGGAAAGCCGAAGACGTGGCGGAACAGCAGCGCGCACAGGCCGAGGGTGGCCGCGAAGCTGAGCAGCACCGTGCCGATGAGCAGCAGCGGCGCGAGGAGGGCGCGCAGCAGCAGGGCCAGGATCACCGCGATGACCACCAGCACCACCGGGATGATGACATTCTGGTCGCGCTTCGCGGCGTCCGAGGTGTCCACGTTGATCGCGGTGAAGCCGCCGACCACGGCGTTCGCGTCGGGCACCCGGTGTACGGCCTCCCGCAGGTCGCGGATGGTCCGCTCGGCACCGTCACTGTCCGGTGGGTCGGTCAGGGTCGCCTCCAGTTGCACCCGACCGTCGACGACCTTCGGGGCGGCGTTGCGGTCGGGCGGGCCGCCCTGTTGGCCGCCGCCGAACGGGCGGACGGCCGCCACCCCCGGCACGCCCTGCGCCACCTGTGCCACCCGCTGCGCGGACTGCTCGGTGGTGAAGATGGTGGCCGGGCTGCCGGTGCCGGCCGGGTAGTGCCGGGCGATCACCTCCTGACCGTCCACCGAGTCGGTGCGCTGGGTGAACAGGTCGGACTGACCGAGGATGGTCGCGCCGAGCTGGGTGAGGCCGAGCGTCAGCACCGCCAGCACGACGGCCGTGCTCAGCCAGATCGGTCGGGCGTGCCGGGCCACGAAGCCGGCGATCCGGCTCCAGATGCCGTGCTCGGCCTGCGGGTCGGCCTGGTCCACCCGGGGACGTCGGGGCCAGAACGCCCACCGACCGCCCAGCACCAGCAGCGCGGGCAGGAAGGTGAGCATCACCAGCAGCGTGGCGGCGATGCCGATGGCGGCGACCGGCCCGAGCGCCCGGTTGGAGTTCAGGCTGGACAGCAGCAGGCAGAGCAGGCTGACGATGACCGTGCCGCCGGACGCGATGATGGCCGGCGCCGCACCCCGCCACGCGGCACGCATCGCGCCCCACGGGCGGTCGTGCCGGTGCAGCTCCTCCCGGTAGCGGGCGATCAGCAGCAGCGCGTAGTCGGTGCCCGCGCCGAAGACCAGCACGGTGAGGATGCCCTGCGCCTGCCCGTTGAGTTTGAGGACGTCGGCGTCGGCGAGCAGGTAGACGAAGACCGCGGCGAGGGCGTACGACATCCCCGCGGCCAGCAGGGGGAAGACCCACAGGACCGGGCTGCGGTAGACGATCAGCAGGATGACCAGCACCACGACGAGCGTGACGAGCAGCAGCGGCCCGTCGATGGCGGAGAAGACCTCGATCAGGTCGGCGAGCAGACCGGCCGGGCCCGCGACGTCCACGGTTAGACCGTCCCGGTCGCCCCCGGCGATGTCGCGCACCTGTCGGACGACCGCGCCGATCTGCTCACCCTCGGCGTCGTCCACCGGCACGACGACCTGTAGCGCCTGGCCGTCCTCGCTGGGAATCGGCGGGGGCAGCGGCGTGACCACGCCGGGCACCTGGGCGAAGCGGGCCGCGTCGGCGGCGACCCGCTGCCGGTCGGCGTCGGTGATCCCCGACGACCGCTCGTAGACGACCAGCGCCGGAGTGGTCGGCCGGTCGACGAACCCACCGGCGAGATCCTGGGCACGGGTCGCCTCGGCGTCGGTGGGCAGGAAGGCGGCGTTGTCGTTGGTGGAGACCTCACCGAGCCGTCCGGCGTACGGGCCGGCCACTGCGCCGATCACCAACCAGGCCAGTACGACCACCACCGCGACCAGCGTGGCCCGGCCGAAGCCCCCTCGTCCGGACATTCGCGCTCACTCCAAGAATCGACGCAACAATCGACGCAGCGGGAGTCCAGGTCGACATCGTCATCCTGCCGGTCCCACGAGTCCCAAGCGGGCCGAACCTCTCATTCCGCCTCGCGCCTCGCGCCTCGCGCCCCGCGCCCCGCGCCCCGCGCCCCGCGCCCCGCGCCCCGCGCCCCGCGCCCCGCGCCCCGCGCCCCGCGCCCCGCGCCCCGCGCCCCGCGCCCCGCGCCCCGCGCCCAAGATCCTCACAACTTCACCGATGTTGCTGCATCCGCCACGCGGGAAGCAGCAACATCGCTGAAGTTGCTGCCTCGAACGCCGACCTTCCACCCCACACACCCGCGCGCCTTCATGCTTGCCGGCGCGATCGCGTCGATCTTGCACTTTCGGTTGTCGAAAGGCCCACTACATCCCTATATGCCACCGCACCAAGTGCAAGATCGGCGCGCAGGGGTGGGCCGCGAGGCCGAGGCAGGGGTTGGGCCGAGGCAAGGCGAGGCCGAGGCAGTGCCCAGGATGGGGTCGGAGCAGGACCGAGGGTGGAGGAGCCGGGCGGGAGCGCCTTCAGGGGCCAGGGCCGGGAGGGCCCGGCAGTGCCGAAGCGCGCCATGGCCGGGAGGGCCGGGGGCCAGGGACGACCCGAGGGCAGGGACGACCCGAGGGCAGGGACGACCCGAGGAGGCTGAGAGGGTGGGGATACGGGAACGCCCGTCGGCGTGGGCCGACGGGCGTTGGGTGGAGAAGCTCCCCCGATTGGACTCGAACCAATAACCTGCCGGTTAACAGCCGGCTGCTCTGCCAATTGAGCTACAGGGGATCGTGCACCGCTTGGTGTCCGGATCTCGCCGGCACCGTGCGACGGGGACAAGAGTACAGGACATCCCCGGGTGGTGGTCCAGTGGGTTCCACCCGCAGCCCACCAGCGGCACACCCCCAATCCACCCGCAGCCCACCATGATCCAGATCCGCAGGTCAGAGCTGGGAGCGCGTTCACAATCAGGGCAAATCGCCATCCGGGCACAAGCAGGCTTGAGCGGAGAGCAGGATGGGTAGTTAGCTGCGGACAGAGGACGCAGGCGCGGATTGGTCGCGTCCGGCGGGGCGACCCGACGGGGCGACGGCGCGTCAGGTACGGAAGGAGCCGCCATGCGCGGAAAGATCATGTTTCTTGGCGGGCTGGCTGCGGGATTCGTCCTGGGCGCCCGTGCCGGCCGGGAGAAGTACGAAGAGCTCGTGGTCCGGGGCCGCAAGGTGCTCGACCACCCGACCGTCCAAGAGGCGGCCGGGGTCGCGCAGGCCCAGGCCAACCGGCTCTACAGCGAGGGCAAGGACAAGCTCGGCCAGACCAAGCTGGGCGAGAAGCTGGGCAACGGCAGCACCGGCAAGCAGGAGCTGACCGCCGCCGACGACGCGTTCGCCGGCACGCCCGCCACCGTGGGCGCCAAGGCGGGCAGCAGCCCGGTCGGCACGACCTCCGGGTCGCCGTCGGCCACCACCCCCCGCACCAAGCCGTCCGGCTCGGGCACCAACGCAAGCACGCTCTGACCCACCCGCACGTCAACGGGCCGGCCGCCGCGAGGCGACCGGCCCGTGCTCTGTCCAGACCGTGCTCCGGCCGACCAGCCACCGGGCGACTGAGCCATCCGGCCGCCGGAAAACCTAGCCACCGGCCAACCGAGCCACCAGGCCACCGGGGGCCACCGAGCTACCGAGCCACCAGGCCACCGGGGGCCACCGAGCTACCGAGCCACCAGGCCACCGGGGGCCACCGAGCTACCGAGCCGCCGGGGCACCGAGCCACCAGGCCACCAGGCCAGACGAACCCGGCCCGGCCCGGTTGTCGCCGGGCCGGGCGGTGGCTCGTCAGTCCTTGCTGCTGAACGCGGCGTCGAAGGCGGCGCTCGGGGCGTCGAAGGCGAGCCGGCGGACGAACTGCAGCGCCTCGGGGGCACCGACCAGGCGGTCCATGCCGGCGTCCTCCCACTCGACCGAGATCGGGCCGTCGTAGCCGATCGCGTTCAACGCCCGGAAGCAGTCCTCCCAGGGCACGTCGCCGTGGCCGGTGGAGACGAAGTCCCAGCCGCGGCGCAGGTCGGCCCAGGGCAGGTGCGAGGCGAGCCGGCCGCGACGGCCATCGCCGGTACGCACCTTCGCGTCCTTGCAGTCGACGTGGTAGATGCGGTCGGCGAAGTCGAAGATGAAGTTCACCGGGTCCAGCTCCTGCCAGACGAAGTGCGACGGGTCCCAGTTGAGCCCGAACGCGGGCCGGTTGCCGATCGCCTCGAGCGTCCGCTTCGTCGTCCAGTAGTCGTACGCGATCTCGCTGGGGTGCACCTCGTGCGCGAACCGCACCCCCACCTCGTCGAAGACGTCGAGGATCGGGTTCCACCGGTCGGCGAAGTCCTGGTAGCCGCGCTCGATCATCGACGGCGGCACCGGCGGGAACATCGCGAGGGTGTGCCAGATGGACGAGCCGGTGAAGCCGACGACGGTGTTCACACCGAGCTTCGCGGCCGCCCGAGCGGTGTCCTTGATCTCCTCGGCGGCCCGCTGGCGTACGCCCTCGGGCTCCCCGTCACCCCAGATGCGGCCGGGCAGGATGTCCTTGTGCCGCTCGTCGATCGGGTGGTCGCAGACCGCCTGACCGACCAGGTGGTTGGAGATCGTGAAGACCTGGAGGTTGTGCTTGGCCAGGGTCTCCTTCTTGCGCTCGATGTACGAGTCGTCGGCGAGCGCCTTGTCGACCTCGAAGTGGTCGCCCCAGCAGGCGATCTCCAGACCGTCGTAGCCCCACTCGGAGGCGAGCCGGCAGACCTCTTCGAACGGCAGGTCGGCCCACTGGCCGGTGAAGAGCGTGATGGGTCGCGCCATTGTCCTTCTCCCCTGATGTGATGGGGATTCCGTTGTGCGGACCGGGGCGAGGGTGACCGGTCAGACCGGTACGTGGCATCGGGGCGGAACGCCGGTGGGTGCCGAGCGCACCTGAGCCCGGCGGGTTGCGCCTCCCACCGGGTCACCGGCCACCGTCACGGTCGCCGCCCCCACCCTATTTCCGCCGGGCCCATCGCGAAAGCCCCCGGCCGTCACCCGACCGCATCGCGAAGGCCCCCGACTGTCACCCGACCACTTTGCGAAGCCCCCGACCGTCAGCCGGCCGCATCGCGAAAGCCCCCGACCGTCAGCCGGCCGCATCGCGAGAGCCCCGGACCGTCACCCGGCCACTTCTTCGGGGGCCGGCAGGACCGCCCGGACGGTGAAGCCGCCGCCCGGGTTCGGGCCGGCGCTCAGGGTGCCGCCGACGCGCTCGACCCGACGGCGTACCGCGACCAGGCCGCCACCGGTCCCCGCCGGGCTCCGCACCGCTGCCGCGCCGTCGTCGCGTACCTCGATGGTGATGCCCTCGTCGTCGTAGCGCAGGCGGACCGCGACGGCCGCGCCCGGCGCGTGCCGGCACGCGTTGGTCAGGGCCTCTTCGATGACCCGGTACGCCGCCACGTCCACCGCCTCGGGCAGCGGCCGGGGCGCCCCGGCCAGGCTCCAGCGCACGGGCTGGCCCGCGACGAAGCCCTCCACCAGGGCATCGAGGCGGTTCAGGCTGGGTGCCGGCCCGGTCAGTGGGTCGGGCTCGTCGGCCGGGCGCAGCGCGTCGTGCAGCCGGCGTCCCTGCGCCTGGACCATCCGGCGCCATCGCGCGTAACGCCCCATGCCGGTCAAGGTACGGCAGCCGACTGGCAGTCGATCCGCGGCATCGGTCCGACGCGCGGTACGCCGTCGGCGCGGCGGCGGTGAGGTACCGCCGCGCCGACGGCGTCATCGGGTGGTACGCCGGGGCCGCCGGTCACGTCCGACGGCCCCAGCGGGCTCGGTGGGTCAGGGCAGGGTCCACTTCTGGTTGGCCGCGCCGTTGCAGGTCCAGAGATGGACGACGGTGCTGTCGGCGGAGTTGTTGCCGGACACGTCGAGGCACTTGTTCGAGGACGTGTTGCGCAGGCTGCCGTCGGACTGGGCCGCCCAGTTCTGCGCGCCGGTGCCGTTGCAGGTCCAGAGCTGGATCTTGGTGCCGTCGGCGGTGCCGCCGCCGGAGACGTCGAGGCACTTGCCGAGCGCCTTGATGGTCGAGTTCGGTGTCACGGTCCAGGTCTGCGCCGTACTGCCGTTGCAGGTGTAGATCTGGATCTGGGTGCCGTCGGCGGTGGCGCCGCTGCGGACGTCCAGGCACTTGCCGGCGAGCCCCTTGACCGGCCCGACGCCGGAACCGCCGCCGGTGCCCTTGACGAGGGTGAAGTCGTCCACGTCGAAGAGGCCGGTGCCGCTGCCGTTGAACGTCAGGTACAGGTTCTGGGTGCCGGAGGGGACGTTCGACAGCGTCGTGGTGACGTTGGCGTACGTGCTCCAGCTACCGGTGTTCGGCACCGTGACCGTGCCCAGCAACGGCCCGGTGGCCGAGCCGGTACGGACTCCGATGGTGCCGCCTGCGCCGCCCGAGACGACCCGGGTGGTGAACGAGGTGACGCCGGTCAGGTCCACGCCGTTGTACGCGGCCCAGTCGCCCGGTTCGATGTAGCCGAGCGTCTGTCCGCCGTTGGCGCCGGCCTTGGTGAACGCGCTGACGCCGTTGGCCGAGCTGAACGCCTCGGCCTGGACCGTGGTGTTGCCGGTCGGCGGGTTGCTGCCGCCCAGCTCCTTGATCCGGATGTTGCGGAAGTAGGCGTCGTCGCCCGTACCGTGGTTCTGGATGCCGATGTGGCCGGCCAGCGACCGTACTGGATTGGTGTTGGTGAAGTCGTTGATCTTCACCCCGTTGAGGAAGACCTGGAGCCGTTCCCCCTCGACCAGCAGCTCGTACGTGTTCCACTCCCCCGGCGCGTTGAGCGCCGCGTCCCGAGCCGCGATGTCGGCGGCCTTGTACGTGTAGACCGCGCCGGTGGTGCGGTCGACCGCGTCGGTCGCGTCGATCTGGACCTCGTAGCCGTTGTCGATCGCCGACTGCGGGTCGCTCGACGGCGGGAAGCCGATGAAGATGCCCGAGTTGTCGTCGCCGGCCAGCTTCCAGTCCAGCTTCAGCGAGTAGTTGGTGAACTGCTTCGCGCTGTACCAGTACAGGCCCATGCCGCCGACCGAGGTGAGGGTGGCGTCGGAGTTGGTGAAGTTGCCCGGGCCGGCCTGCGACCAGCCGGTGGTGGAGCCGTTGTAGAGCGGCGTGTAGCCGGTCTCGGGCCGGCAGTCGGCCTTGCTCCGGCCGGCCGCGTACCGGATGCCACCGAGCAGGTGGTTGCGGAAGGCCGGCTCGGCGTACGACGCCTGGGTGTGCCCGCTTCCGGTGTAGAAGGAGCGGCCGCCGCTGTAACTCTTGCACCAGGAGTGCGGGTGGTCCGTGCCCATCCCGCCGCCCGAGTACGACGACTCGTCGAGCGTGGCGAGCACGTGCGCCGTGGACCGGGCGTTGGTGCGGTAGTTGTACCACTCGTCGGTGCGGGTCCAGGTCTGCGGCAGGTGCCCGGTCGCGGCGTGCCCCCGGTCCTCCACCTTGACGTTGGCCTGCTGGATGGCCGGGTGCGAGGCGAACCACGCGCCGACCAGGTTGCCGTAGAACGGCCAGTCGTACTCGGTGTCGGCGGCGGCGTGCACGCCCACGTACCCGCGGCCCGAGCCGATGTACGACTCGAAGGCGGTCTGCTGGGTGGCGTTGAGCACGTCGCCGGTGGTGTTGAGGAAGACGACCGCCTCGTACTGGGCGAGGTTGCTCGTGGTGAACGCGGCGGCGTCCTCGGTGGCGGTGACGGTGAAGTTGTTGGCCGCGCCCAGGTCACGGATGGTCTGGATGCCGACCGGGATCGCGTCGTGCCGGAAGCCGGCGGTCTTGGAGAAGACCAGCACGTCGTACGGGGCGTCGGCGGCGCTGGCCGGGGTTGCCGGGGTGGTGCAGGCGATGACGGCGAGGACGGCGGCGCTCAGGCCGACCGTGGATCGCAGGAGTCTGCGCATGTCGCTCTCCTTCGGGACGGTGGGGAGGGGCTCCCGGGACGGTGGGAGCCCCTCCGCTCAGCTCAGGGCAGGGTCCACTTTTGGTTCGCGGCGGCGGTGCAGGTCCAGAGGTTCACCACGGTGCTGTCCGCGGAGTTGCTTCCGGACACGTTCAGGCACTTGCCGGACGCCACGTTGCGCAGCGTGCCGTCGGCCTGCGCGGCCCAGTTCTGCGCCCCGGTGCCGTTGCAGGTGTAGAGCTGGATCTTGGTGCCGTCGGCGGTGCCGGCGCCGGAGACGTCGAGACACTTGCCCAACGACTTGATGGTGGAGTTCGGCGTGACCGCCCAGGTCTGGGCCGCGCTGGCGTTGCAGGTGTAGATCTGGATCTGCGTGCCGTCGGCGGTGGCGGCGTTGCGCACGTCCAGGCACTTGCCACCCAGGCCCTTGATCGGGCCGGTCCCACCGGTCGGGGCCGAGCCGGTGACGAAGGTGAACGCGTCCAGGTCGTAGAGCGCGCCGGTGCCCGTACCCGCGAAGGTCAGGTAGAGCGTGGTGGTGCCGGTCGGCGGGTTGGTGATCGTCCCCGTGACGGTGGTGAACGTCTCCCAGCCACCGGTCACCGGGACGGTCGCGGAGCCGAGCACCGTGCCGGTGGCCGAGCCGGCCCGCACCTGGAGGGTGCCGCCGCTGCCCGCCGAGGAGACCCGGGCGGTGAACGAGGTGACGTTGCCGAGCCGGTACGGCTGGAACGAGATCCAGTCGCCGTTGTTGATGTCGCCGACGGTCTTACCGCCCTCGGCCGGGGTCTTGCTGAACACGTTGATGCCGGAGGAGCTGCCGAAGAACTCGGCCTGGCGGTGCCGCGGCGGCAGGGTGTGCTGGGTGTGCGTGGTCAGGCCGCCCGCGTCGGTGTACTCGGCGTCGAAGATGGCGAAGATGTTCGCCGCGTCGTCGTGTTCGCCGTCGACGGGGATGGTGATCGAGCCGGAGCAGCCGTTCTTCGAGGTGATCTGGTGCCCGTGCTGGTCGTGCCCGAGCACGTAGGTCATCTTGACCTTGGTGCAGTCGATCGTGCCGTCCTCCGGGTCGGTCACCGTGATGCTGTACGGCACGGTGTCACCGAAGCTGAACAGCTGCCCGTTGCCGGGGTTGTTGATGGTCACCGTGGGCGCGGTGTTGCCGACGTTGATCTGCACGCTGGCGCTGCCGGTGGCACCCTGCGGGTCCCGTACGGTCAGCGTCGCCGTGTACGTGCCGTTGGTGCTGTAGGTCTTCGTCGGGTTCGCCGCCGTGGAGGTGGTGCCGTCGCCGAAGTTCCACGAGTAGGTGAGCGTCCCGCCCTCGGGGTCGGACGAGCCGGCCGAGGAGAACGTCACGGCCAGCGGGGCCGCGCCGGACGTCTTGTTGGCGCTCGCCGAGGCGCTGGGCGCCCGGTTGCCGCCGCCGACGTAGTCGAAGCGGTAGAGCGCCGAGTTGGCGTCACCGTTGAAGTAGCCGGTGCCGTAGTCGAGCACGTAGTACGAGCCGTCCGGGCCGAACGCCGAGTCCATCACCTGCTTGCCGACCCACGGGAACGTGTCGATGGCGCCCCGGGAGCCGTCCGAGTTGACGTGGATGGGCTTGATCCAGCCGCGGCCGAACTCGGTGGCGAAGAACTGCCCGTCGAACGACTGCGGGAACTTCGTGGTGGAGGTCGACGAGGCGTTGTACCGGTAGACCGGGCCACCCATCGGCGACTCGGAGCCGCCGCCGAACTCGGTCGGGGTGCCGGCGTCACCGGCGTACCGGATCCAGGCCGGCTGGGCCGGCGGCAGGGTGGTCAGGCCGGTGTTGCGGAACGAGTTGTTGGTCGGCCCGCCGGTGCAGTTGTACTTCGCGCCGCCGGTGTTGGTGGCGAAGTCCCACTCGTTGTACGTCTCGGTGCTGGTGTTGGTGCCGGTGCAGTACGGCCAGCCGTAGTTGCCCGGGGCCGCGACCCGGTTGAACTCCACCTGGCCGGACGGGCCACGGGTGGAGCTGGTGGAGCCGGCGTCCGGCCCGTAGTCGCCGACGTAGACGACCCCGGTGCCCTTGTCCACGCTGATCCGGAACGGGTTGCGGAACCCCATCGCGTAGATCTCCGGCCGCGTCTTGGCGGTACCGGGCGCGAACAGGTTGCCCGAGGGGATGGAGTACGTCCCGTTGGTGTTCACCTTGATCCGAAGGATCTTGCCCCGCAGGTCGTTGGTGTTGCCGGCGCTGCGCTGCGCGTCGTACGCCGGGTTGCGGTTGGTCCGCTCGTCCAGCGGCGAGTAGCCGGCGGACTCGAAGGGGTTGGTGTCGTCGCCGGTGGACAGGTAGAGGTTGCCGGCGGCGTCGAAGTCGATGTCACCGCCGACGTGGCAGCACAGGCCGCGATCGGCGGGTACGTCGAGGACGTCGACCTTGCTGGACTGGTTCAGCGTGAAGTCGCTGTTGAGGGTGAACCGGGAGAGGCGGTTCACTCCCTGCCAGGCCGAGAAGTCGGTGCCGGTCGCGGGGGCGTCGCCGGCGGGGGTGGACAGCGGCGGCGCGTAGTAGAGGAAGATCTGCCGGTTGCTGGCGAAGTTCGGGTCGACGCCGACGCCCTGTAGGCCCTCCTCGTCGTGGTTGTAGACCGACAGGGTGCCGATCACCGAGGTGGTGCCGTTCGCGTCGGTGCGGCGCAGGGTGCCGTTGCGGGCGGTGTGCAGGACCGAGCGGTCCGGCAGGACGGCCAGCGACATCGGCTCGCCCATGTCGGTGACGCCCCGGGCGAGTTCGACCTGCTGGAAGTCGCTGGCGTTGATGGTGTGCGCCTGGGCCGGTGTCGCGCTGGCCGTGAGGGTGACCGTGCCGGCCGCGGCCACGAGGAGCAGGGCCGATCCGGCGGAGAACCATCGTCGGGACCGTTGGGTGGGTCTGTCCTTCATGGACATCTGTGCTGTCCCTTCCTGACGAAGAGGCCAGGGCGGGGCGCGCGCCGTCGCGCCGGATGCCGTAGCGGGTGGTGGGGTCGATGGGTTACCGCGCCGCCGGTTCACCTCGACGAAACATTGCTGTGTTGGCCCCGACACTAAGTCGCAAGTGTCGATGTGTCCATACCTTCCGGTGGTACGGCATGAACTTTCGTCGATTTGATCGAAAGTCGGCCGGTCAGGCGCGCCGGTCGATGGCCTGTCCGGCCAACGCGACCAGGGCCGCCCGGGCCTCCTCGTTCACCGCCGCGCTCCGCAACGCGGTCAGCGCGGCCTCGGTGCGGACCCGGATCATCTGCTCGATCCGGTCCCGCGCGCCGGTGGCCTCGATGATCTCGCGCAGGTCCGCCGCGCCGTCGGTGTCGAGCGACGGGTTGCCGAACAGTTCCTTCAGCCGCGCGGTCTGCGACCGGTCCGCGGAGCTGCGGGCCAGCGCCATCATCACCGTGGGCTTGCCCTCGCGCAGGTCGTCCAGGATCGACTTGCCGGTGACCGCCGGATCACCAAAGACACCCAACACGTCGTCGCGGAGCTGGAACGCGTCCCCCAACGGGTCGCCGAACTCGCCGAGAGCGGCGATCAGCTCCGGTCCCCCGCCGGCGAGCGCCGCGCCGATCTGCAACGGCCGGGTGACCGTGTACCGGGCCGCCTTCATCCTTATCACGGTGAGCGCGCTGGCGACCGAGCCGTCGCCCACCCCGGACACCAGGTCCAGGTACTCCCCCGCGATGACCTCGGTACGCATCAGCGCGAACACCGCGTACCCCCGGTGCACCTGCTCGGTCCCCAGCCCACACTCGTGGAACATCTGATCCGACCAGGCCGCGCAGAGGTCGCCGCAGAGCAGGGCGGTGTTGCGCCCGTACGCCTCCGGGTCGCCCCGCCACGACGACCGGGCGTGCAGGTCGGCGAAGAGCCGGTGCACCGACGGCTCACCCCGGCGGCGGTCGCTGCCGTCCAGGATGTCGTCGTGGATCAGCGCGAACGCGTGGAACAGTTCCAACGCCGCCGCGGCCACCACGATCGGGGTGGCGTCGGCCGCCCCGGCGCCGCGCCAGCCCCAGTAGCAGAACAGCGGGCGCAGCCGCTTCCCCCCGGCCAGCACGAACCGTTGCAACGCGGTGAACACCCCCCGGGGCGCGCCGTCGGGCCAGTCCGGCCCCTGCCGGTCGAGGAAGGCCGCCAGCTCCGCGTCGAAGCGCGCCCGCAGACCGCTGGTGTCGGTGGGCGCGACGGTGACGGTCACGTCCGATCTCCCGGACCCTGCGCACCAGCGGCGCTTAAACCGGCCAGCTCCAGTAACAAGCCCTTGACCTCGGTGGCCGCGATCCGGTCCCGGGCCGCGGACGCGTCGGAGCAGAGCAGGACCGGGGCGTCCGCCGGGTCGGTGGGAAGCCGCCCGTGCGAACCGCGGATCGCCCGGGCACCGGCGTCCAGGCCGACGGCGCTCATCAGGTAGCGCATGCCGAGCTTCTTCCGGGCCAGCGCCACGCCGGCGCGAGCCTTGGCGGCACCGGGATTGGCCGGGTCGAAGAACAGCTCGGCGGGGTCGTACCCGGGCTTGCGGTGGATCTCGACCAGCCGGGCGAAGTCGGGCGCGTTGGCGTCGTCGAGCCAGTAGTAGTAGGTGAACCAGGAGTCCGGCTCGGCCACCAGCACCAGTTCGCCGGCGCGCGGGTGGTCCAGCCCGTGCGCGGCCTTGCCGTCGGCGTCGAGCACCTCGGCCACCCCGGGCAGTCCGGCGCAGAGCTTCGCCACCGCCGGCACGTCGGCCGGGTCCTTGACGTAGACGTGCGCGATCTGGTGGTCGGCGACGGCGAACGCCTTCGACGTCCAGGGGTCGAGGTACTCCATGCCGGCCTGGGTGTGCACCCGCAGCAACCCCTCGCTGCGCAGCAGCCGGTTGACGTCGACCGGCCGGGACACGTCGGTGATGCCGTACTCCGAGAGCACCACCACGGTGGCGTCCCGAGCACGGGCGGCGTCCAGCAGCGGCCCGAGGACGGCGTCCAGCTCGGCCGCCGCCGTGGCGGCCTGCGGCGACGAGGGGCCGTACCGTTGCAGGTCGTAGTCCAGGTGGGGCACGTAGACCAGGGTCAGGTCGGGTGACACGTCGGCCAGGATCTGCTCGGCCGCCTGGCAGATCCACTTCGACGACGGCAGCGCGGCCGTCGGCCCCCAGTACGTGAACAGCGGGAAGGTGCCGAGCCGCCCGGTCAGCGCGTCGTGCAGCTCCGGCGGATCGGTGTAGCAGTCCGGCTCCTTGCGCCCGTCGGCGTAGTACACCGGGCGGGGCGTGACGGTCCAGTTGACGTCGGCGCCCATGGCGTACCACCAGCAGACGTTGGCGACCGTGTAGCCCGGCTCGGCCCGGCGGGCCGCGTGCCAGAGCTTGTCCCCGCCGACCAGCGCGTTGTGCTGCCGCCACAGCAACACCTCGCCCAGCTCCCGGAAGTACCACCCGTTGCCGACGATGCCGTGCCCGCTGGGCTGCTCGCCGGTGAGGAACGTGGACTGCACCGAGCAGGTCACCGCCGGCAGCACCGTGCCCAGCTCGGCCCGGAAGCCACCGTCGGCGACGCCGCGCAGTCGGGGCATGTGCTTCAGCAGTCGCGGGGTCAACCCCACCACGTCGAGGACCACCAGTCGCCGGCTCATCGCGTCACCTCCATGCTCGCGGTTCGGTCTGCGGTCAGCCCGAGGCCGACCAGTTCGTCGCGGGCGAAGGCCAACTCGGCGGCGATGCCGGCGGCCAGCTCCGCGTCGGTGCCGGGCCGCCGTGCGGCCGGCAGGACACCCCAGGTGTACGTCTCGACGTCGAGGTGGTCGCAGCCCGCGACCGACCCCTCGAAGAGCGCTCTCAGGGCCGCACGGAGAACCGGCAGGGTCGAGCCGAGCGGCTCCTCGGGCGGGGCGTGCAGGGGCACGTGGTAGTGCACCCGCCACGGACCGGGAAGCTCCCGGTCCAGGGCCTCGTCCAGATCGTCGGCGGCGTACGCCTCGTCGGCCGGGTCGGCCACGCCCGCGCAGCCGGCGCTGCGGGTCTGGTGCAGGAAGCGCGGCTCCACCCAGCGGCGCAGCGCGTCGGCCCCACCGGCCGGGTCGGCCGCCTCGACGGCGGCGGAGACCTGCACCTTCACCACCGGCAGTCCGGCCGCCCGCAGCCGGTCCAGCGCCGCCGCCGGCTCCTCCCACGCACAGGCCAGGTGCGCGAGGTCGAGGCAGACCCCCATCCGGTCGGTGTCCATGCCGGACAGCAGCTCGGCGGCCTGCCCGGTGCTCTCCACCACGCAACCGGGCTCCGGCTCGAACGCCACCCGCACCTCGCGGCCGGTGTCCCGCTGCACGTCGGCCAGGCCGGCCGCGAGCGCATCGAGCCGCCGCCGGGCGGCGTCCGCCAGGTCGGAGTTCCACGGGCGCCGCCAGGCCAGCGGCAGGGTGGAGATCGAGCCCCGGGCCGCGTCGTCGGGCAGCAGGTCGGCGAGCACCCGGGCCAGATCCAGGGTGTACGTCAGTCGCTGCTCGGTCGTCCAGTCCGGGTGGTACACGTCCTGCTTCACGACGGGGGCCTGGAAGGCCGCGTACGGGAAGCCGTTGAGGGTGACCACCTCCAGACCGCGCGCGTCCAGTTCGGCGCGGAGCCGGCGGCGCAGCGCCGGGTCGGCGGCCAGTTCGGCGGCGACCGGGGCGGCCAGCCACAGGCCGAGCCCGAGCAGGTCGCTGCCGAGCGCCTGACGCACCGGCACGGCGTAGGTGTCCAGTTGGGCGAGGATGCCGGCCAGGTCCTCGGCGGGGTGCACGTTGGTGCAGTAGCCGAGGTGGACCGTCTCGCCGCCGGCATGTCGCAGCCGCATCAGCTACCACCGCGCAGGATCGAGTTGCCCGTCTGCGGGTCCACGGCGACGGGCGCCTCCACGTCGCCGAGGTCGAGCCGACCCGACTGCCCGTAGAACTCCACCGGGTTGCGCCACAGCACCTTATCGACGTCGTCGTCGCTGAAGCCGGCCGCACGCATCGCCTCGCCGGTGGCCCGGGTCAGCAGCGGATCGGAGCGTCCCCAGTCGGCGGCCGAGTTGACCAGCATCCGTTCGGTGCCGTACTCGCGCAGCAGCTCGACCATCCGCGACGGGGTCATCTTGGTGTCCGGGTAGATGGAGAAGCCCAGCCAGCAGCCGCTGTCCTTGACGAGCTTGACGGTCACCTCGTTGAGGTGGTCGACCACCACGCGACCCGCGTCGATGCCGGACTCGGCGACCACGGCGAGGGTGCGTTCGCAGCCCCGGGCCTTGTCGCGGTGCGGGGTGTGCACCAGCGCCGGCAGGTCGTACGCCACGGCGAGGGCGAGTTGCGCGGCGAACGCCTCGTCCTCCTCGGGGGTCATCGAGTCGTACCCGATCTCGCCGACCGCCACGACCGCGTCCTTGTCCAGGTAGCGGGGCAACAGGTCGAGCACCGGGCGGCAGCGCGGGTCGTTGGCCTCCTTCGGGTTGAGCGCGATGGTGGCGAAGTGACGCACGCCGAACTGCCCGGCCCGGAACGGCTCCCAGCCGATCAGCGAGTCGAAGTAGTCGACGAACGACGCGGCGCTGGTGCGCGGCTGCCCCAGCCAGAACGCCGGCTCGACCACCGCGAGGACGCCGGCGCCGGCCATCCGTTCGTAGTCGTCGGTGGTGCGCGAGGTCATGTGGATGTGCGGGTCGAAGATGCGCATGTCACGCCTCCCGGGGCAGTGCGGCGGTGAGCCGGTGGAGCAGGTCGGTGGCGTCGGCGGGCAGGTCCCGGCCGGCGGCGTGCCGTTCGGCGGCGAGCGCGGCGAGCATCGCGGCCAGCTCACCGTCGGCCCGGCCGTCCAGGTCGGCCACCGCGGCGAGGGGCACCCCGCTGAACACGCACTTGAGCACCGCCTGCCGCCAGGCGGCCGCGTCGAGGTGCCGGGCGTACGGGCCGAGCGCGGCGGCGACCAGCCGGGTGTCGTTGGTCCGGATCGCGTCGTGCAACAGCGGCACCGCCTCGGCGCCGATCGGCAGCAGCGGCAGGGCCCGCAGCACGGCCCGCCGTTCGGCGGCGTCGCCGTGCCGGTAGAGGCTCTCGGCGTACGCGGCGTGCTCGCCGGGCAGGCCGGTGAGCAGCAGCACCCGGGCCGCGTCGTCGGCGGTCCAGCCGGGTGCGTCCGGCAGCGCGGCCCGACCGCACCGCCGGCCGGCGGCCGGAAAGAGCCGGGTGATCGCGGTGGGCTCGGCCGCGACCCGGCGCAGCGCCGTGTCCAGCCAGTCGGGATCGGGTACGCCCCGCAGCGCGGCCCGCAGTGAATCCGGTGTCATCCCGTCTCCTCCCCTTGTACTGCTGTGCTGCTGTGCTGCCGTCCTGCCGTGCTGCCCTGCGGCGGTCCTGCTGTGCCGCTCGGCGGGCACCCCGGGCTTGCCCTTTGCTCTGCTTCACTCCAGGAGACGGCCGGTGTTCGAATATCGGACGGTCGCTGTTTCCTCCGTTGAAGCAGAGCAAAGGACGTCAGCGGGGACCTCGCCCCCGGTGGGCCGGGCACCGGCCGTCGCGGCGGCCGAGGCGGCTACGGTGGCCGAGGCGGCCGATGTGGCTGCGGCGGCGCGTAGGAACTCGATCGACCGGGCGGCCACGGCGGGTGCGGCGTGCGAGTCGCGGGGTAGCTCGACCGCGACCAGGCCGCGGTAGCCGGCATCGGCCAGGGCGGCCAGCACCGGCGGGAAGTCGATCTCGCCGGCACCGAACTCCAGGTGCTCGTGCACACCCCTGCGCATGTCGTCGATCTGCACGTTGACCAGGTGCTCGGCGACCTCGGCGACGCACTGCGGCACCGGCTGAGGCTCCAGGCACCGGCAGTGGCCGATGTCGAGGGTGATGCCGAGGCGGGCCGGGGCGCCGAGCGCCGCGTGCAGTCGACGCCAGTCGGCGATGTCCTGCACCAGCATCCCCGGTTCCGGTTCGAAGCCGAGCGTCACACCCGCGCTGTCGGCGGCGTCGACCACGGTGGCGCAGCCGGACACGAGCCGGTCCCAGGCGCACTGCGGCGACACCGCCTCGGGCCGTACGCCGGCCCAGAACGAGACGGCCTCCGCGCCCAGGTCGGCGCCGATCCGTACCGCCCGGCGCAGGAACTCGATCCGCCGGGTGGGGTCGTCGTGCAGCAGCGTCGGGGCGTGCTTGTGCCACGGGTCCAACAGGTAGCGGGCCCCGGTCTCGATCACCACCGCGAGACCCAGCTCGGACAGCCGGCGGCCGACCGCGGCGATCCGGCGGGTGAGGCCGGGCGCGAACGGGTCCAGATGATCGTGGTCCAGGGTGAGCGCCACCCCGTCGTAGCCCAGGTCGGCGATGACGGCGAGCGCGTCGTCGAGCCGGTGGTTGGCGAAGCCGTTGGTGCCGTACCCGAGGCGCACCGTCGTCGCGTCGGCCCGGACCGCGTCGGCCTGCGCGATGTCCGGCCGGTCGGGGTCGAGCTGGGCCCGGCGGGACTGGGGCACGGTCATGTCGGCGAGACCTTCCGGGCCAGCCGACGGCCCAGTGGCGCGGCCGCCGCGACGGCCAGCCCGAGCAGTCCCGCGCCGCCACGGGCGGTGAGCGCTCCCTGGAGGGCGGGCAGGCCGGTGATCCCGGCGCCCACCGCCGCGCGGACCTTCCCGGCCGACGGATCCCGGACCACCTGCACCTGGGCCGCGCCGTAGCGGGCGGCGTACCACCCGGCCAGCACCGCCGGCAGCGCGGTGGCGATCCCGGTCGACCAGGCTCGGCCCGCGCCCGCGGCACCCCGCGTGTCGGTACGCCCGGGTACGGCGACGGCGGCGCTCGCGGCGACCACGGCGGTGCCGGCCAGGGTACGCATCGGCAGGGCGGCGTCCGCGCCACTGACCTCGCGACGGGACAGCGCGGTGACCGTCCAGGTGTGCGCCGCCACGGTGGCCGCCGAGGGCAGCGCCCGCGCCAGCCGGCCGCCGGATGCGCCCAGCAGCACGTCCAGCCCTCGGCAGGCGGCCATCACGGCGGGGCCGGCGGCGGTGTTCTTGGCCAGCAGGTCGTACCCCCAGATGCTGGCGGCCAGCGGCACCGCGAGCGCGGCGGCGCGGCGACCGCCCACGGCGGCGGCCAGGCCCACGCCGGCGGCGGTGAGGCCGGCGGCGAGACCCAGCGCGGCGTTCGGGGTGACCCGGCCGCTGGGGATCGGGCGCTCGGGGCGTTCGACGGCGTCGAGCCGCCGGTCGGACCAGTCGTTGGCGGCCATGCCGGCCCAGTAGAGCAGCACCGACGCGCCCGCCAGGGCGGGAGTACGCGGGCTCAACGCGCCGGCCGCCGCCGCGCCGGCCACGACGTCCCCGGGGACCGAGAGCGCGGCCGGCGCGCGGACCAGCTCGGCCAGGTCAGCCAGCGTGGTCATGGCCACCGTCCGGGCCGGCGTGCAGTCGCTGGGCGAAGTCGGTCAGCCGGGCCCACTGCTCGGCCAGCGAGTGGGTCGGCGTGCCGAGCGGGTCCTTGAAGAAGAAGCCCAGGTCGGCCAGCGGCCCGACGTGCCCGGCGGCGTGCGCGGCGGCGGTGAGCCGGGCCAGGTCGAGCACCAGCGGCGCGGCCAGCGCCGAGTCGCAGCCGTGCCAGGTGAACTCCATCCGCATGCCGGTGCCGAGGAAGCCGGCGAACGTGATCAGATCCCAGGCGGTCTTGAAGTCGCCCAGCTCCTCGACGTACTCGATGCGGGTGTTGCCCTGCGGCACGTAGCCGAGCGTCTCGCCGAGCACGCGTTGCTTGCTCTGCACCTTGGCCGCGTTGGCGGCCGGGTCGGCGAGGGTGGCGCCGTCGCCGCCACCGAGCAGGTTCATCCCGGACCAGGAGCGCACGGCGAGGTTGCGCATCGCGAACATCGGCGCGAGCACCGACTTGACCAGGGTCTCGCCGGTCTTGCCGTCGTGCCCGGCGTACGGCAGGCGGCGCTCCTGCGCCAGCGCGGCCAGCGCCGGCAGTCGCAGGCCGGTGGACGGCGTGAAGTCGACGTACGGGCAGCCGGCCAGCAGCGCCGCGTACGCGTACAGGGAGCTGGGCGGCAGCACCTCGTCGGTGCCGTCGAGGGCGGCGCGTAACGCGGCCGGGTCGGCGTGCCCGGGGTGCGGTCGGGGCACGGCCTCGGTGGCGGAGACGTTGACCACGACCACGCGATCCAGGTCGTGGCGTTCCCGGAAGCTGGTCAGGTCGCGGACCACGGCCGCGGCCCGGTCGGCCTGGGTGTCCCCGACCGGCGCGGGGCGCAACTCCTGCTCGACCACGCCCAACTCGTCGCGGAGCGCGGCGACCAGCCGTCCGGGGATGACGCCGGCGTCGGCGAGCGCCTCGGCGCGCTTGCACAGCGGGGTGGTGGCCACGTCGTGCCCGCCGAAGACCAGGTCCGCGAAGGACGGCAGGGCGGGACCACGCAGGTCCGGTAGCTCGGTCACACAGCCGGTGGGCCCGGCCAGGCCGGCTCGCAGCGCGAGCCCCCCGACGATGCTGGTGGTCGCGACGGAACCGCGCGCTCCTACCAGCCAGACACCTGTTCGCATGGTGCTCCTTCCCCATTTCCGAGGAACCGTCGGTACCGCTAAATATAGGAATATCAGAATATGTTTCGGAAAGATACGGCCCGGTTTCGGAAAAGTTTCGGGCCGGATGGATGGGCCCCGCCCGCCCGACCCGTACCGGTACGACGCCGGCCCGGCGTCGGCGTCGGCGGCGACGACGACGGACCGGATCTCGGCACGGGTACGGACAGACGGGGCTGGCAGGCAGGGTCGGTCGGCGTCTCGACCCTGCCTCCCCCGCATCCGCCGGCCGGGGCGTTGGCATGCCCCGACCGGACGTCTCAGGTTGCCGCGCCCACCGGATCCTCGACCGGGGTGCGGTCCGCCGTGCGGTGGCAGGCGGAGGCGGTACGGGTGGGGGCAGCGGCGGGCGATGTCATCGGGTCCTCCGGATCGCCGGGGGGTGGTGGTGGCGGTCCTCCGGTGCGGCCGGGGAATCCCGGTCCGGTCGCACCGGACGACCGTCCTATCCGTGCGCCACCGGGCCTCGAGGGCCCGGCTGCACACTCTCCGGAGCCGACCTCGTCCCGGCCGCGGGGCGCAAACCGCGGCCGGTCCCTCGCCGGTCGGCTCCGGAAAGCCGGTCGGGCGACGGCGGCGCGAACACCGCCGTCGCGGATGGTCAGGGGGTCAGACGGCGACCACGGTCAGCGCCGGTTCCACGTCGGTCCACGAGGAACCGGTCTCCGCCGAACGGGTCACCGCGTCCAGCACGAGCTGGACCTGCAACGCGTCGGCGAACGAGGGCGCCGGGTCGGTGCCGGTGGCGATCGCCTCGATGAGATCGCGCATCTGGTGGGTGAAGGAGTGCTCGTAGCCGATGATGTGACCCGGAGGCCACCACGCCGACATGTACGGGTGGTCGCCCTCGGTCACCAGGATCCGGCTGAAGCCCTGCTCCAGCACGGGCCGGGTGGCGTCGTAGAACTCCAACTCGTTGAGACGCTCCAGGTCGAAGACCACGCTGCCCAGCGAGCCGTTGATCTCGACACGCAGGGCGTTCTTGCGGCCCGTGGCGAAACGGCTCGCCTCGTACGTGGCCAGGGCGCCACCGTCGAGCCGGGCCACGAAGACCGCGGCGTCGTCGACGGTGACCGTCCCGGTGGCCGGAGCGCCGCCGTCGGCCGACTCGCCGTCGACAGTGGCCGCCAGCCCGCTCGACTCGGCCGGCAACGGCCGCTCCTTGACGAACGTCTCGGTGATCGCGCTGACGCCGGTGATCTGCTGGCCGACGACGAACTGCGTCAGGTCGATGATGTGCGCACCGATGTCACCGAGCGCGCCGGAGCCCGCCCTGTCCTTCTGCAACCGCCAGACCAGCGGGAACTGCGGATCCACGATCCAGTCCTGCAGGTACGACGCTCGGACGTGACGGATCACCCCGAGTCGTCCCTCGGCGACCATCTGGCGCATCATCGTGACCGCGGGGACCCGGCGGTAGTTGAACCCGCACATCGACCGCACCCCGGCGGCGCGTGCGGTGTCCGCCGCGGCGGTCATCGCCCGTGCCTCGGCCACCGTGTTGGCCAACGGCTTCTCGCACAGCACGTGCTTGCCGGCGGCCAACGCGGCGAGGGCGATCTCGGCGTGACTGTCGCCCGGGGTGCAGACATCGACAACGTCGATGTCGTCCCGGTTGACGAGGTCACGCCAGTCGGTCGTGTACGCGTCCCAGCCGAGCCGGTCGGCGGCGTCGGACACCGCTGTGGTGTCCCGGCCGCAGATCAGCGCCATCCGGGCCCGCGCCGGCAGGTCGTACACGCGGTTCACGGTGCGCCACGCCTGTGAGTGCGCGGCGCCCATGAACGCGTAACCGACCATGCCGATCCGCAGTTCTCTGTCTGTCGTGGACAAGGTGGGTCTCCCCCCGGTATGTCAGAACCCGAGCTTGTCGTAGCTGCTCGCGTTCTCCTTGGTGATCGTCTCGGAGGCGAGGGTCACTTCCTTGGGCACCTGCAGCTCCGTCAGGTCGCCCAGGCCCCGGCCCTGCGCGATGAGCCGCGCGAGCGAGATCGCCGAGGACGCCATCGACGGGTTGTAGGTGACCGTCGCCTTGAGCACCGAGTTGTCGGCCTTGATCGCGTCGATCGCGAGCTTGGAACCCGCGCCGCCGACCATGAAGAACTCCGACCGGTTGGCCTGCTTGACGGCCGCGAGCACACCGATGCCCTGGTCGTCGTCGTGGTTCCAGATCGCGTCGATCTTCGGCAGAGCCTGGAGGAGCTGGGCCGCCTCGCGCTGGCCGCTGTCCGAGGTGAACTCGGCCGAACGCCGGTTGCTCACCTTGAACCCGTAGGTCGCCAGGGCGGCCTTGAAGCCCTCGCTGCGCTCGACCGTCAGCGGGATCTCCAGGCCGGCGATCTCACCGATGACCGGGTTGGCGACGCCCTTGTCCTTGAGCTGCTTGCCGATGAAGTGGCCGGCGGAGACGCCCATGCCGTAGTTGTCACCCTTGATCACCAGCCGCGAGGCGAGCGCGTCGGGGAACGCCCGGTCGAGGTTGACGATCGGGATGCCGGCCTGCATGGCCTGGAGGGCAACGGCGTTGACCTCCTTGCCGTCGTGCGGCAGCACGACGATGATGTCCGGCTTCTGGGCGATCAGGGTGCCGAGCGTGGAGCGCTGGGCCTCCGAGTTCGACCCGCCGTCGACCTCCTTGAACTCCACGTCCGAGTACGCGGCGGCCTGCGCCTTGGCGTTGGCGTGGATCGCGCCCATCCAGCCGTGGTCGGCGGCCGGGGCGGAGAAGCCGATGACGACCTTCTTGCCCGGAGCGTTGTTGCCCTCGGCGTTGCCGGCGGCCTTGGTCTGGGTGCTGGCGGCCGGGGTGTCGTTACTGGTGCAGGCGGTCAGCAGGGTGGCGGCGCCAACCGCGGCACCACCGAAGAGCAACCGGCGGCGCGACAGGTCGCGACTGTTCTGGGTCATGAACGACCTCCTGGGAGCGGGATTTCATCTGGGTGAGGGTGTGCGAGGTCCGGCCACCGTCGAAGATCTCGACGTCGCCAGGACAACGGTGCGGTGCGTCAGGTTGTGGTGGTGACCCTGTTCCGCGCGAGGAGCCGGGTGACTGACTTGAACTTGAACTGCTGGATCAGGACGGCGGCGACGATAATGCCGCCCTTGACCATGTTCTGCGCCTCGATGGAGAGGCCGTTGATGGCGAAGAGGTTCGTGATCGTGGCGAAGATGATGACGCCGAGCAGCGAGCCGACGATCGTGCCCCGACCACCGCTGAGCAGCGTCCCGCCGATGATCGCGGCGGCGATCGCGTCCAACTCGTACAGGTTGGCCATCGCCGCCTGCGCCGAGGTGGCCTGCGAGGTGAGCATGATGGCCGCGATGCCGCAGCACAGACCGGAGAGCGCGTAGAGCAGCATCGTGTGCCGGCGGACGTTGATGCCGGCCAGTCGGGCCGCCTCCGGGTTACCGCCGACGGCGATGGTCCGCCGGCCGAAGGTCGTCCGGTTGAGCAGGACCCATCCGGCCAGTACGACCGCGCCGAGGATGTAGACCAGGATCGGGACACCGATGATCTTGCGGGCGGCGATGTCGTTGATGAACGTGCTGCTCGACACCTGCGTCTGCTTGTTGGAGATCGAGGCCGCCAGGCCGCGCGCGGCCACCAGCATCGCGAGGGTCGCGATGAAGGGCACCAACCTGCCGTACGAGATGAGCACGCCGTTGACCAGGCCGACGCAGATGCCCACCACGAGGGCCGTGAAGATCATGCCGCCAGCGCCGTAGCTCTGGGTGGCCACCGTGGTGCACCAGACCCCGGCCAGCGCGACGATCGCTCCGACCGACAGGTCGATGCCACCGCCGATGATCACGAAGGTCATGCCGACCGTGACCACGCCGACGACCGAGGCGAGTTGGAGGATCGCCAGGACGTTGTTCCAGACCCAGGTCGGGTCGCCGTACAGGTCCGGCTTGGTGATCGCGCCGACCACGACGAGCGCGGCCAGCACGCCGATCAGGCCGAGGTTGCGCTTCGCACCGTCGCCGCCGTCGCCCCGCCACCAGGAGAGCTTGCCGGTGGATGCCGTCTTTTCGCTGGCCACCGCCGTCTCCGCCGGGTCCACCGGCGGCGACTGGGCCGGAAGCTGCGGGCGCTCCGGTGTCGCGGTGGGTGTGGGAGTCGCGTCGCTCATGCCGGTGCGCCTTCCATCAAGGACCCCGCCATAACGAGGTCAAGCACAGTGTTCTCGTCCAGTTCGCCGGCCGCGGCCTCGCGGACGACCCGGCCTTCGCGCATCACCAGCACCCGGTCGGCCAGGCCCAGCACCTCGGGTACCTCGCTGGAGACCAGCAGCACGCCGACGCCCTGCGCGGCCAGTGAGCGGATCACCTGGTAGAGCTCGGCCCGGGCGCCCACGTCCACACCCCGGGTGGGCTCGTCGAGCAGCAGCAGCTTGGTGCCGCCGAGCAACCACCGGCCGACCACGACCTTCTGCTGGTTGCCGCCGGACAGGGTGCGTACCGGCCGGTCGACGTCCCGGGGACGCAGCTCCAGGGTCTCGGCGATCCGGTCCGCCTCGGCGCGTTCCGCCGCCGCGTTGGTGAAGCCGAGCCGCGCGTACCGGCCGAAGGTGGCCAGCGTGACGTTGCGGTAGATCGGCTCGCCCAGCAGCAGCGCCTGACTCTTGCGCTCCTCCGGGGCCATGCCCATGCCGGCCCGCACCGCCGCCCCGACGCCGGGGCGAAGCACCTTGCCGTCCATCCGCACCGTGCCGGCCTCCGCCAACCGGGCGCCGTAGATCGTCTCCAGCAGCTCGGAACGGCCGGAGCCGACCAGGCCGGCGATGCCGACGATCTCCCCGGCCCGCACGTTCAGCGAGACGTCGGCGAACTCACCGGTGCGGGTCAACCCCTCCACCTGGAGCAGCTCGTTGCCGGCGGTGTCATCGGTCGGCCGGTCCGGGAAGACGTACTCGATGGTCCGGCCGGTCATCCGGCTGACCAGGTCGCGGGTCGGGGTGTCGCGCGCCGGCAGGTTCGCCGCCGTGGTTCGGCCGTCCTTGAGTACGGTGACCCGGTCGCCGATCTCGCGGATCTCCTCCATGCGGTGAGAGATGTAGATGACGGCGATGCCCTGAGCGGTCAGCTCGCGGATGATCCGGAACAGATTGCCGACCTCGTCGTGGGCCAGCACCGCGCTCGGCTCGTCCATGATGATCAGTCGCGCCTCGTGCGACAGCGCGCGGGCCATGCTGACGATCTGCTTGCCGGCCGCCGGCAGCGAGCGGACCATCCGACCGGGCGGGATCTCGCCGTGCCCGAGCCGGCTGAGGATCTGCCGGGTGTGCCGGGCCATCCGGCCGCGCCGGACGAAGCCGAAGCTGCGGTACTCGTGCCCGAGGAACGCGTTCTCCGCGACCGAGAGGTCTTCGACGAGGTCGAGTTCCTGGTAGATGGTGGCGATGCCGGCCTTCATGGCGGCCTGCGGGTTGGTGAAGGTGGCCGGTTCGCCGCGCCACTCCACCAGCCCGGAATCCGGCTGGTGCACGCCGGCCAGCACCTTGATGAGCGTGGACTTGCCAGCGCCGTTCTGCCCCAGCAGGCAGTGCACCTCTCCGGCGCGTACCTCGAGCTGGACCCCGTCCAGGGCGCGTACACCGGGGAAGGTCTTGACCACGTCGGTGAGGCGCAGGACCACCTCGCCCGCGACGGTGTCGGGCGGAGCTTCGACCAGCGGCGCGGCGGCGTCGGCGTCGGCCGACCCGGTGGTGGCGGTCTCGTCGGACAGGGCCACGGTCTCCTCCTCGCTCATGATGCTTCCCCGAAGGCGACGTCACTGGCGAGCACGGCCGCACCGGCGACACCGGCCCGGCCACCCAACTCGGACAGCACGACGGGCAGGTTGCCGGTAGCCAGGGGCAGTGACCGGCGGTAGACCACACTGCGGATCTCGGCGAGCAGGATGTGCCCGAGCTGGGCCAACCCGCCGCCGATCACGATCATCGACGGGTTGGTGAAGCTGACCAGCCCGGCGAGCACCCCGCCGACCCGGCGTCCGCCGTCGCGGATCAACTGGATGCAGGTCACGTCGCCCTCGACGGCGCCCTCGGCGACGTCCAGCGCGGTCACCGTGCCCCGCGTGCTCAACCGCTCGGCCAGGGCCGGCGACGCTCCGCTGCGGGCCGCGACGAACGCGTCCTTGGCCAGCGCCGCGCCGCTGAACAGGGCCTCCAGGCAGCCCGCGTTGCCGCAGGAGCACATCGGACCGTGCGCGTCGACCTGGATGTGGCCGATGTCCCCGGCGCAGCCGTCGGTGCCCCGGTAGACCTCG
This sequence comes from Micromonospora sp. CA-246542, assembly GCF_050942905.1. NCBI lineage: Bacteria > Bacillati > Actinomycetota > Actinomycetes > Micromonosporales > Micromonosporaceae > Micromonospora > Micromonospora sp. CA-246542. The sequence goes on from NZ_CP192040.1 coordinate 5,560,138, forward strand.
CCGGAGAGGTAGATGCCGCAGCCGACACCGGTGCCGATCTTCACGAAGAGGAAGTCGTCCACCGAGTGGGCGACCCCGCCGTGGCGTTCCCCGATGGCCATGATGTTGACGTCGTTGTCGACCACCGCCGGGCAGGCGTGCTCGCGGCTGAGCAGCTCGCGGACGGGGAACCGGTCCCAGCCCGGCATGATCGGCGGCGACACCGGCACGCCGTCGCGGAAGCTGACCGGCCCGGGTACGCCGATGCCCACCGCGTCCAGCCGCTCGTACGCGCCGTCGACGCGGGCCTTGTGCAGCAGCTCGTTGACCCGTTGCAGGGTGACCTTCGGGCCGCTGCGGATGTCGGCCGGCTCGGCGTAGTGGGCCACCGGTTCGAGGCGACCGTTGACCACCTCGACGTCCATCGAGCTGGCGCCCAGGTCGACGGCGGCGAAGCGCAGCTTCGGGTTCAGCTCGACGAGCGTCGAGCGACGCCCGCCTCGGGACGCGGCGAAACCGGCTTCGGCGACGTACCCGAGCGCGACCAGCCGGTCCAGCTCGGCCAGCAGTCGCGGGCGCGGCATCTGGAGCCGGTCGCCCAGCTCGGCGCGGGACACGGCCCCCTCGTCGCGGAGCAACCGCAACAGTCGGACGTGCAGGGGGTCGACGGTCCGCACGCGCGGTTCACCTCTTCATCGGACTCGTTCACATCGACGCAATGTCGATGTGTTGTGTCCGACACAGTAGGAGCGCTCTGCGCCGCGTGTCCAGAGCTTCAGCCGTTCCGTTCCCAACTTTTGTCCGAAGGAACAAAAGCTAAAAGTGGATCAAGAAAAGGATAACGGCGTGCCCGCAGGCGCTCGCGTGCAGTTTCATCGACCGACACGAACCCGCCCCGCCAGCGGGTCCGTGCTGGCGGGGCGGGTTCGTGTCGGTCGGCGCTTGATCCACTCCAGGTCGGCGATGTGGTGCCATCCGGTACGGGGGATGCCGCCACGTCGGCGATCTGGTGTCGGTCAGGCGGTGCGGTCCCTCTTGCGGAGCTTGCGGTCGTCGCGCAGCTCGACGTACGGCTCGTCGTCCACCGGGTGACCGGCCGAGATGGCCCGGCCGCGCTCCAACTCCGCGTCGAACTCGGCGCCCAGCAGGATCGCGATGTTGCTCAGCCACAGCCAGACCAGGAAGATGATCACCCCGGCCAGCGCACCGTACGTCTTGTTGTACGAGCCGAAGTTGCTCACGTAGAAGGCGAAAAGACCGGAGATCACCAGCCAGATCACCACCGCCAGCACGCCGCCGGGGCTGACCCAGCGGAACCCGCCGTGCCGGGCGTTCGGCGACGCCCAGTAGAGGATGGCGAACATCAGGCTGACCAGGAGCAGCAGCACCGGCCACTTGGCGACGTTCCACACCGTGACCGCCTCGGAGCCCACGCCGATCGCGTCGCCGACCACCTCGGCGAGCCGGCCGGTGAACACCACGATCACCGCGCTGGCCAGCAGCAGCACGCCGATCACCGCGGTCACGCCGAGCCGGATCGGCAGCGTCTTCCAGATCGGCCGGCCCTCCGGCACGTCGTAGATGGTGTTCGAGGCGCGCATGAACGCGGCGATGTAGCCCGACGCGGACCAGAAGGCGGCCACCAGACCGATGATCGCCGCCACGCTGGCCAGCCCACCGCTGCCCTGCGCCTGCTTGATGGCCTCCTCGATGATCTTCTGGACGCTGTCGTTGGGCACCGCCTGGTTGACCGTGTCCTTGACACCCTCGGTGGCGCTGGTGCCCAGCAGCCCGAGGATCGAGATCAGCACCAGCACCCCGGGGAAGATCGACAGCACCCCGTAGTAGGTCAGCGCCGCCGCCCAGTCGGTCAGGCTGTCGTCCTGGAACTCGCGGACCGTACGACGCAGCGCCGCCTTCCAGCCACTGCCGGGCAGGTCGGTGGGGCTGTCCGGGCCGTCGTCGGGCCCGACCGGCCCGACCGGCGCGCTGGCCCGGTCCCGCTCGGTGCGGGCGCGCGTGCGGGGGTCGTGCTCGCTCCGGCCGTGCTTAGGATCGCGGGCGGTGCCGTCGTGCGCGGCGCTGTCGTGGGCGGTGTCGTCGTGGGCGGTGTCGTCGTGGGCGGTGTCGTCGTGGGCGGTGTCGTCGTGGGCGGTGTGCTGGCGCTCGCGCTGGGCGGAAGACTCGTCCGAGGCCATCGCCCCTCCTCGTCGTCGGCGGTGTCACCTGCCGACATGCCCCGTCGACGGCCTCCGATAACCCCCTACTTGTAGAGCATCCTGCCCATCCGGCGCGAGGCCACCAGCAGACCGACCGCCATCATCGCCAGCAGGTAGAGCACGTCGAGCAGCCAGAGCCAGCCGCCGGTGCCCACCGTGAGCCCGCGGAGCAGGTGCACCGCCCGGTACAGCGGAGTGACCTCGACCAGCCAGCGCAGCAGGGTCGGGTAGGCCTGCGCCGGCACGAACGTGCCCGAGAAGAAGAACAGGGTGAACTGGACCGACCCCACCAGGTCGAAATCCTGCCAACTGCGCATGACGGTGGCGACCGCCATGCCGAGCCCGCCGAACGCGAACCCGACCAGCACCGCCGCCGGCAGCGCGGTGACGGCCCGGGTCACGGTGGTCAGGTCGAGCGCGACCATGACCCCGAGGAACGCCGCCGAGTACGCGCTGCCGCGCAGCATCGCCCAGCCCAGCTCGCCCAGGGCGATCTCGAACGGGCGGATCGGGGTGGCGATCATCCCGTCGTACAGCTTCATGTACTTCATCTTGCCGAAGAAATTGAATGTGGTCTCCGAGATCGCCCCGGTCATCGCGGAGGAGGCCAGCATCGCCGGGGCCACGAACTCGGCGTACGACACGAGCCGCCCGTCGGGCAACGGCAGGTCCCCGACCAGCGTCCCCACACCCAGACCGATGGAGAGCAGGTAGAGCAGCGGCTCCACGAAGCCGGAGAGCAACAGCAGCCAGTAGACCGCCTTCAGGGCCGTGACGTTGCGCCCGATCACCGACGCCGACCGGCGGGACGCGCCGGAGACGTCGATCAGCCGGGGCAGGACCAGCGTGACCACGGGTTCCCCCTAGACGACGAGCTTGCGGCGGAAGGTGCGCAGAGCGAGCAGCCACCCAGCGACCGCCCAGGCGGCCAGGTAGAGCAGGTGCCCGACGATCGACCACTGTGGGGAGACCCCGAGCGTGGCAGCCCGGCACAGGTCGACGGCGTGCCACAGCGGCGTGGCGTACGCCAGCCAGCGCAGCGCCTCGGGCAGCGACTCGACCGGGAAGAACACCCCGGCGAACAGGCTCATCGGGATGACCGCGAACCGGAACAGCATGGCCAACCAGCTGTCGCTGGACACCGCCGCGGCGTACGCGAAGGTGGGCGCTGCCACGGCCAGCGCGAGCAACGCCACCACCGGCAGGGAGACCACCGCCCACGGCGACCGCAGCGCCCCGAACAACCCGGTGACCAGCAGGAACACCGCGATCGTGGTGACCACTCGGAACAGCACGAAGGCCAGGTGCCCGGCCAGGATGTCGCCCACGCGCAGCGGCGACGCGCTCTGCGCCTGGTAGCTCTTGACCCACTGGAAGTTGCTGAACACCGGCCACGTCGAGTCACCCACGGTCACCTGGAGCGCGGTCGAGGCGATCAGCCCGGGAACCAGCCACTGCAGGTAGGGCACCCCGTCGACGCCCTGGTCGATGTAGCCCCCGACGCCCACGCCGAACCCGAGCACGGTCAGCAGCGGCAGCAGGAACGACGAGAACACCCCGGCCCGCCAGGTACGCCGCAACCCGACCAGGTAGTAGCCGAACACCGCGGACGCCGGCGCCCACGGCGGTCCCGGTCTCGCCCGCGTCCGTTCCGCCACGCTCACCGCGCCACCTCCACCCGCGTCGACCACGACCTGTCTACCCAAGGGGTACGACAGACCGCGACCCGTTTACGCCGTGACCGGCCCGTCGCTGGTGTGACCGGCCCGTCGCTGGCGTGACCGGCCCGTCGCTGGCGTGACCGGCCCGTCGCTGGCGTGATCGACTCGGCTTCCCGGAAGTCGGGGTGTCAACGGCCGGGGGAAGCCCCAACATCCGGGAAGTCGAGTGGATCACGCCGCGCCAAGCCGGCGAGGGCCGCCCGCGCGATGATCCACTCCAGGTCGGCGACGTGGCGGCATCCCATCGCGCGGATACCCCCAGATCGGCGATCTGGTGTGGATCACGCTCGACGAGCAGCGTCGGACTCGACGAACGCGCGCCAGGCGTCGACCGTGAAGACCAGCGCCGGACCACCGGGATCCTTGAAGTCACGGACAGCCACCACCCCCGGCAGGTTGTCGGCCACCTCCACGCAGTTGCCGCCGTCCGGGCCGCTGCGAGTGCTCTTGCGCCACCGGGCACCGGTCAGTCCCATGTCTCCGCCACTTCCTTCGCCTTCGTCGGATGACTGCTGCTGCGGTAGTGCCTCATTGCAGATCAACTCGGGCTCGCAGAAAGCGGGGCGTCCCGGTCCCGCAGACACCCCGATTCGCAGGAAGCCGAGTGGACCTTGGTGCTGTGCAGAGCCAGACGGTCGGACCGCGCGACCGCTCAGGGGCCTACCGGGCCGGCGACCTACCGGACACCGGCACCGAGCCCGACGAACGCGCGCCACGCCTCGGGTTCGAAGACGAGCACCGGGCCATCCGGGTCCTTGGAATCGCGCACGGCCACCAGGCCCGGCAGGTTTTTGGCCACTTCCACGCAGGCGCCGCCGCTGCCGTTGCTGCGAGTGCTCTTGCGCCATCGGGCACCGGTCAGTTCCATGTCTCCGCCACTTCCGCGATCAGGTCGAGGGACTGTTGCTGCGATAGTGCCTCACCCCGGATCGACTCCCACACCTCGACCATCTGACGCACGTAGTCGGACCGGTCGATGACCTGCCCATGACGCTGCCCGTCCAGGTAGACGACATCTTCACCGGTTGCCGCCGTGGCGATCACGAAGGGGCCATCGAGCCCAGCGTAAGCACCAGTGGACAACGGCACGACCTGGATTCTGACCCGGGGTAGGGCCGAGCCGAGCTTCACCAGGTGCCGCAACTGCTCGCGCATCACCTCCGGCTCGCCGACGCGGCGGCGCAGCGCGTACTCGTCGACGACCACGCTGAGCAACGGCGGTCGGTCCCGGGTGAGCACGCCCTGCCGGTCGAGTCGGGCGGTCACCTGCTGCTCGACCTCATCAGGTGCGAACAGCCCGGCACCGGCCAGGATGGCGCGCGCGTAGCCCTCGGTCTGTAACAGGCCCGGCAGGTAGAGCGGCTCGAACCACCGCAGTGCCGTGGTTTCCTGCTCGATGCCGGCCCAGTCGCGGAACCACGGCACGACGGTCTCGCGGCTGATCCGCCGTTGGATGCGTTCGAACCGGCCGTCGGCGGCGAGGACGACGTCGCAGCGGCGCGCGAAGTCCAGGCTCGGCCGGCGTTCGGAGGTCTCCACCTTGGCGACCAGCGCGCCGGAGTAGCTCAACGCCTCGGCCAGCGCCGCCTGAGACAGGCCCCGGTCGGCCCGGGCCAGCCGTAGCTCCTCCGCGAAGTGTTCCAGCATGGACGAACTCTCCACGGACAACCTCCGTACATCTTCGTACCGTGCCGGGCCGACCGTCGCACGCGCTGGTCGTCGGCGCGCGGAACCTCCCACCGTAGTCGCGTCATCACCAGACTGTCACGCAGCGGAACCGCTCACGGGATCGGACGGCGGGCGGAACCAGGCCGGGGGCGCCCCGTGACCCCCGATCCGGGGCGCTCCCACCCATCGAGCACACCGGTTCACGACCATTGGAGGCGCCGATGCCCCGCTACCGCCCGCACGTGGCGGCGCGTCCGTCGTGGCGTTGCCGGGTCTGCGGTGCCGCGTGGCCCTGCTCGCCGGCGCGGCTGGCGCTGCTCGGCGAGTACCGCGAGAACAGGACCGGCCTGCTCATCTACCTCGCCACGCTGCTCGACGAGGCAACCGCAAATCTCCCCAGCACGGACCCCGAAAGCCTGACCAACCGCTTCCTCGCCTGGGCCAGAGCCCGATGAGCGAAGCTCACCGGCACACGTGGAGCAGATCTTGGACAGTTTCCGTTAGCTGCTAACGGAAACTGTCCAAGATCTGCTCAGCGGCCGCCTCAGTCGACGAGGGTGCGGCCGGTCAGGTGGAGGAAGACGTCCTCCAGGCTGCTGCGGCGGACCAGCACGTTGGCCGGCTGCAACCCCAGCGCGGTCACCTCGGCGACCGCCGCGTCGCCATCGGGCACGTAGAGCAGAACGCGATCGGGCAGCACCTCGACCCGCTCCCCCACGCCGTCCAGCTTGTCGGCGAACGGCGCCTGCGACTCGGCCGCGAAACGCAGCTCGACCACCTCGCGGGTGGAGTATCGCTCGATCAGTGCCCGGGGTGAGCCCTCGGCAACAATCCGCCCGCCGTCCATCACCACCAGCCGGTCGCAGAGCTGCTCGGCCTCGTCCATGTAGTGCGTGGTGAGCACCAGCGTGACGCCCTGCTGCTTCAGCCGGAACAGGCGCTCCCACACCAGGTGCCGCGCCTGCGGGTCGAGCCCGGTGGTCGGCTCGTCGAGCAGCACGATGTCCGGGTCGTTGACCAGGGCGCGGGCGATGGTCAGGCGTCGTTTCATCCCGCCGGAAAGCGGATCGACCTTGCTGTCGGCCCGCTCGGTGAGCTGGACGAAGTCGAGCAACTCGTCGGCCCGCGCCCGTGCCGCCCGGCGCGAGATGCCGAAATAGCGGGCGTAGACGGTCAGGTTCTCCCGGACGGTCAGCTCCGGATCGAGGTTGTCGAGCTGCGGGCACACCCCGAGGCGGGCACGGATGGCCGGCCCGTCGACCACCGGATCCAGACCGAGGATGCGCAGCTCACCGGCGCTCGGTGGCGAGGTGCAGCCGACCATCCGCATGGTGGAGGACTTGCCCGCGCCGTTCGGTCCCAGAAAGCCGAACGCCTCACCCGACTGCACCTCGACGTCGATGCCGTTCACGGCGGTGAAGTCACCGAACCGCTTCACCAGCCCACGAGCCTGAATCAGTGGTCGCCCGGTAGTCACCGCCCGACCCTAACCGCCGGGTCCGACACCCCTCCACGCAAATACGCGCGCGCCCGACCCGCCCGAAACGAAACGCCGATCAATGCCCCACGCCATCGGCCAATCGACAGGTATCGTCCCCCTGTGTCGCCCGCCAGCTCGCCCGATGGTCCGCCGCCACCCGCCCGACCAGCCAACTCACCCGGCGACGGGCCCGACACGAGTTCCGCCGACCGACCCGTCCCGAACGCCGCCGACGAGCCAGTCACGAAGGCCGCCGACGGGGCTGTCACGACTGCGGCCGACGGACCGCCCCGACCACGCCCAGCGGCCGAGACCGCAGAACCAGTCGACACGACAGAGCCCACCGAGACCCAAGAACCGACCGAGACCGCGAAACCGACCCAGACCGCAGCGCGGACCCAGACCGCAGAGCCGAACCGCACCGCACAACCGACCGAGACCCCAGAACCGACCGAGACCCCAGAACCGACCGGCCCGGGCAGCGCCGCCGAGCGGGCCACAGCCGCCGAGCTGGCCACAAGGGACATCGCGGCCCAGTTCGAGGACGAGAAGCCCGGCCGGGTGTTGGCCGGTCCCACCGCCCTCCTGCTCGGCACGGTGGCGCTGGCGGTCGGCGCGCTCGCTCTCTGGCAGGTGTTCCGCCCGCTCTCGCAGGGCAGCAAGTACTACCTGATCATCTTCTTGGCCGGTGTGCTCCCGCTGGTCTTTCTCGCCTACCCGGCCGACCTGCCGCGCTGGACCCGCCCGCCCAAGCGGCGACAAGCCGCCGACAGCAACCGACCCGCAGACAGCACGGCACGCCCCGACCACACCCGCCCCGCAGACAGCACGGCACGCCCCGAACACACCGACAGCACGGCACGCCCCGAACACACCGACAGCACCCGACCGGCAGACAGCACGGCACGCCCCGAGCGCACCGCCAGCACCCGACCCACCCTCGTCGACTGGCTGCTGGCCGCCCTGGCCGTGGCGGCCTGCCTCTATCCCGTCGTGCCGATCACGATCGGTACGGGTGGTGGCGGCTACAACGCGTTCCTCGACCGGCAGGGCCTGCTCGCGCCGATCGACCTGGTGCTCGGCACCGTACTGCTGCTCCTGCTGCTGGAGGCGTGCCGGCGTACGACCGGTTGGATCCTGCCGGCGGTCTGCCTGCTGTTCCTCGGGTACGGCTACTACGGCGGGTTGCTGCCGCAGTCGTGGCCGGTCGCGCACGCCGGGCTCGACTTCCGTCAACTCGTCGACGCGTTCTACAACTCCGACAGCGGTTTCTACGGCACCCCGTTGGACGTGGCCGCCTCGTACATCGTGTTGTTCACCATCTACGGCGCGGTGTTGGAGCTGTCCGGGGCCGGGCGGTTCTTCGTCGACCTGTCGGCCGCCGCGTTCCGCCGTTCCCGGACCGCCGCCGGTCGGACGGCGGTGGCCTCGGGTTTCCTGCTCGGCACCGTCTCCGGCTCGGGTGCGGCGACGACGGTGAGCATCGGCGCGGTCACCTGGCCGCTGCTGCGTCGCGCCGGCTATCCACCGGAGCGGGCCGGCGGCATGCTGGCGGCGGCCGGGGTGGGCGCGATCCTGTCCCCGCCCACCCTCGGGGCGGCGGCGTTCATCATCGCCGAGTACCTGGGCGTCTCGTACCTTCAGGTGCTGGGTTGGGCGACGGTGCCGACGGTGCTCTACTACCTGGGCATCCTGCTCTCCGTCGAGATCGACGCCCGCCGGTCCGGTGTACGTCCGGTCGTGCTCGACGTCGGCTCACCGTGGCGACTGCTGGGCCGCTTCGGCTACCACTTCGCCTCGCTGATCGCGATCATCGTGTTCCTCGCGGTCGGCGTCTCCGCGACGAGGGCCGTGGTGCTCGCCATCGTCCTCGCCGCCGTGCTGTCGTGGCTGGACCGCGCGCACCGGCTCACCCCGGCCCGGCTGGTGACCGCCCTCGTCACCGGCGTACGCGGGGTGCTCGCCGTCACCGCCGTGTGCGCCGCCGCCGGCATCATCACGGCGACCACCACGAAGACCGGGCTCGGGCAGCAGGCGGCGGCGCTGCTGATCGGCGGGGCGAAGGCGGTCACCGCCGACCCGACGCTGGTCCTGGTGCTCACGGCGCTGCTCGCGGCCGTCGCGCTCAGCCTGCTGGGCCTGGCCGTGCCGGTCACCGCCTCGTTCGTGATCGGGTGGGTGATCGTCGGCCCGGCCCTGCTCGACCTGGGCGTGGCCGCGCCCGCCGCGGCGATGTTCGTCTTCTACTTCGCCGTGCTGTCCGAGGTGTCCCCGCCGACCGCGCTCGCCGCCGTGGCCGCGGCCGCCGTGACCGGGGGCCGGCTGGTGCCGACCATGTGGCAGACCCTGCGGTACGCGCTGCCGGCGTACCTCACCCCGATCGCGTTCGTCATCACCCCGACCGGGCTGGGCCTGCTCGGCATCGGCGGCGTGCCGCGGATCGTCGTCGCCGCCGTGGTGACGGCGCTCAGCGTGTCCGTGCTGGCCGTCGCCGCGGGTGGCTGGCTGCCCGGCGTGGGTCCCGCCGGCGTACCGGAACGGGTGCTCGGCGTCATCGCCGGCGTCACCCTGCTCTGGCTGGAACCCGTGCCGGTCGCGGTGGGCGTGGCGCTGGCCGCCGTCGCGGCGGCGGGAGTGCTCGTCCGACGCGGAACCACGGACCGACCGCGAACAGCGACAGAGGGCCGACCGCGAACACCAACAGAGGAGAGACTGTGAGACGAACCGACGTACGGCTCGCGGCGGGCGTGGGCGCGCTCGCCCTCGTCCTGGCGGGCGTCACCGGCTGCGGCGGCCAGCAGGGCGACGCGGCCAAGGACAACACCGCCAGCGCGGTCACCTGCGAGGTGACCCGGGAGACCCGCGTGGGCATCGCCACCGGCAACTCGACGGGCGTCTACTACTCGGTCGGCAACGCCCTGGCCGGGCAGTTCTCCGGGGCGACCGGAGGCAAGCTCACCGGCACCGCCGCCGAGACCGGCGCCTCGGTGCAGAACGTGGAGCAGTTGGTCGGCGGCCAGTACGACGTGGCGTTCTCGCTGTTCGACACGGCGGTCAACGCGGTCGAGGGCAAGGGCAGCTTCAGCGCCCCGCAGCCGGTGCGCGCGTTGGCCCGCCTCTACGACAACTACACGCAGGTGGTGGTCCGCAAGGACGCCGGCATCACGTCGCTCGCCGGCATGCGCGGTAAGCGGATCTCCACGGGCTCTCCGAAGTCCGGCACGGAGGTGATCGCGAACCGCCTGCTGGAGGCCGCCGGACTCGACCCGGCCAAGGACGTCCGGGCGCAGCGACTCGACCTCGCCAAGACGGTCGACGGCGTCAAGGACGGCAGCATCGACGGGTTCTTCTGGTCCGGTGGCCTGCCCACCAGTGGCCTGACGGACCTGTTCACCACCGCCGGCGACACGGTGACGTTCGTCGACATCTCGACGCTGCTGCCGAAGCTGACCGCGCTCGGCCCCGGCTACCAGGCCGGCACGATCGGTCGGGACGTGTACCGGACGGCGAGCGACACCCCGACCATCGTCGTGCCGAACGTGCTGCTGGTTCGCGAGGACCTGGACGCCAACGTCGCCTGCGTGATCACCCGGACGGTGTTCGACAAGCGCGACGCCCTGGCCCAGGCCAACCCGGCGGCCAAGGGGATCACGCTGGAGAAGGCCCGCCGGACCCTGCCGGTGCCGCTGCACCGGGGCGCCGAGAAGGCGCTGAACGACCTGGGAGCGAGGTGACCGTCGGTCAGAGGTCGGTCGGCGCGGTGGCGGCACGGGCCACGCCGACCAGGCGGTCGGTCTCGGCGAGCAGCGCCTCGTCGTCCGCCGGTGTGCCGGGGTCGAGTCGGACCGTCCAGGTCAGACCGTCGGCCCCGGCCGCGCGGCGGGCCGCGACGCGCGCCGCGCCGCCGGGCACCGGGTGGTGTTCGGTGTACGCGACGGAGCGGGTCACCCGGGCGCGCACCTGGTGCGGCAGCTCACCGGGGTCGAGCAGCAGGTATGTCTCGGCCGGCCCGTCGGCGACCACCAGGTAGCCGTCGCGCTCGACGACGGTCTCGGCGGGCGTGACGGTCAGCTCCCGACCGGACCAGACCGCCTTGATCAGGTCGTGCCAGCCGATGCGGTGCCCCCGACCGGGCAGCCACAGCCCGAGGTTGCTGGCCACGACGACCCCGTCGCCCTCGCCGTTGCCCGCCGCCGCCCAGGCGAGCACGCGCTCGTCGGCGGCCAACGGCGGCCGGTCGGCCGGGGGCAGCTTCGGCTTGCGGCTGAACAATCCCATCTAGAGCCCTCCCGCGGCCTGCTCGCGCAGCGCCCGGGCGTGCTGTTCCAGCGACAGCAGCTCCCCGAAGGCGGCGAAGTACTCGTCCTTGTTGTTGACCGGGTTGATCCGCTGGATCCGCGACTTGAGGTCCCGGATGCGGGCCGTCACCGACCCGAACTGCACCCGGGCCATGGTGATCGACACGTAGCGCGGGTCGGGCTCACCGTCGATGCGGAGCGGCTCCACGGCCAGCTCGCCGACCAGCGCGGCGGCGGCCAGGTCCTCGCAGGCGTCGCGGACCTTCTCGATCCAGACCGCGCCTCCGGTCGCCGACGCGGCCCCGCCGGCAGCCGACACCGCCGCGCGGACGGCCACGTGCACCGGGTGGCGGTACTCGGTCGCCTCGACCGCGTCGAACATTGGCCCGGCCAGCACGGGCTGTTGCAGGGCGAGTTTCAACGCCTCGCGCTCGACCATCGACTGTGGGCTGTCCACGGCCGGCTCGGGGCGGGCCGGGGCGGGCCGTGCAGCGGGCGCGGCGTCCCGACCGCCGGACGGCGGAGTGTTGGCGGCGGCGAGCACGGCCCGCTGCACCGGCTCGATCTCCATCCCGAGGTCCATGGCGAGCTTGCGGACGTACTCTGGGCGCTTTTCCCGGTCCTTGAGTTGCGCGACCAGCGGCGCGGCCCGGCGCATGGCCTCGACCCGGCCGTCGACGGTGTCCAGGTCGAAGCGGCTGATCTCGTGCCGCAGCGCGAAGTCGACCAGCGGTTCACGGCGGGCGACCAGGTCCCGCACGGCCAGGTCACCCTTGGCCAGGCGCAGCTCACACGGGTCCATGTTGTCGGGGCTGACCGCGATGAACGTCCGCCCGACGAAGCGCTGGTCGTCGCCGAACGCGCGCAGCGCCGCCTTCTGACCGGCGGCGTCCCCGTCGAAGGTGAAGATGATCTCGCCGGCCACCGAGTCGGTGTCCAGCAGGAGCCGGCGCAGCACCCCGATGTGGTCCGCGCCGAACGCCGTGCCGCAGGTCGCCACCGCCGTCGGCACGTCGGCCAGGTGACAGGCCATCACGTCGGTGTAGCCCTCGACGACGACCACCCGGCCCTGCTTGGCGATCTCCCGCTTGGCCTGGTCGAGGCCGTAGAGCACGTGCGACTTCTTGTAGATCGGCGTCTCGGGGGTGTTCAGGTACTTCGGTCCGTCGTCGTCGTCGAAGAGCTTGCGCGCCCCGAAGCCGATCACGTCGCCGGCCAGGTCGCGGATCGGCCAGAGCAGCCGACGACGGAACCGGTCGATCAGCGTGCCCGAGCGGGACTCCCGGGACAGCCCGGCGGTGACCAGCTCCTGGTGGGTGAAGCCCTGCTGACGCAGGTGCTTGGTGAGCAGGTCCCAACCCTCCGGCGCGAACCCGCACCCGTAGCGCTCGGCGGCGGCCCGGTCGAAACCACGTTGGGCCAGGAACTCGCGCGCCGGTCGGGCCCCGGCGGTGCTGAGCTGCGCCCGGTAGAACTCGACGGCGGCGGCGTGCGCGGCGACCAGTCGCTGGCGCTGGCCCTGCTGCGGGCGCGGACGCGGGGTGCCCCGGTCGTCCTCGACGTAGCGGAGCTGGATGCCGGCGCGCCCGGCCAGCCGCTCGACGGACTCGACGAAGCTCAGGTGCTCCGCGTCCATCAGGAACTTGATCGCGTCGCCGCCCGCCCCGCAGCCGAAGCAGTACCAGACGTTGCGGGCCGGCGAGACGTTGAACGACGGGCTCTTCTCGTCGTGGAACGGGCACAGGCCCTTGAGGTTGCCGCCCCCGGCGGACTTCAGGGTGACCGTCTCGGAGATCACATCCCCGATCGAGGTGCGTTCCCGGACCAGCGCGATGTCCTCGTCCCGGATCCGCCCAGCCATGCGCCACCCCCTCGCCGTACATCCTGCCCTGCCGGGCCGACGAGACGCCGTCCGGGGGACGCCGGTGTGGCGGAGGCCGCCGCCGGGGTCACCCGTTTCCGCCCGACAGCCGGGTCCGCGCGGGGACCATGACCAGATGCGCAGGGTACGCGCCAACGGGCCCCGGCCGCCGCGATGGGTGTCCGGTCGGCTGCGGATGCGCGGGCAGGGTCCGCAGACGGACGACACCGGTGAACGGCACGCGACCTGGTTGGAGCTGTTCCTCGACCTCATCTTCGTGTACGCCCTGGCGGCGGTGGTACGCCGGCTGGGCGACGATCCCACGCCGTCGCCCAGCGCCGTGCTGGCCGTGCTCGGGCTGTTCGTGGTGGTCCAGTGGGCCTGGTTGGGCCAGGTGTTCTACGACACCCGCTTCGACCCGGACGACGTACCGCACCGGCTCCTGGTGTTGGTCGCGCTGGTCGGCGCGGGCACGATGACGCTCGGGGTGGACGAGGTGCCGGAGAGCGTGCTCCTGCCGGTGGGCTACCTGGTCGTGCGGGGTGTGCTGCTCGTGCTGTACCTGCGGGCCCGCCCGACCAGTCCGCAGGCGCGTACGGTGACCACGATCTACCTGTGCGGCTTCGGGTCGGGCTGGCTGATCTGGCTGGCCTCGCTGGCCGCCCCGGCATCCACGCGGCCGACGTTGTGGATCGTCGCCATGATCATCGAGCTGGCCACCCCGTGGGTGGGCAAGCGCTGGCTGAACCGGTTTCCGGTCGACGACCAGCACCTGCCCGAGCGGATCGGGCAGTTCACCATCATCGTGCTGGGCAGCGCGCTGGCCAACCTGCTCTTCGCGGTGCCCGACCATCCCCGGCCGCACATGATCGTGACGGCCGGACTGGCGTTCCTGGTGCCGGCGGCCGTCTGGTGGGTCTACACCACCTTCGTCACCACCCGCGAGACACGGCGACGGCTGCGCGGCGGCCAGACGTACGCCTACCTGCACATCCCGCTCGGCGCGGCGCTGCTGCTGCTCGGCTGGGCGCTCGGGCAGATGGTCCGGCTGGCCGACGACGCGGTGGTGCGGCTACCGATGGAGCTGCGGCTCGTCCTGGCGGCCTCGATCACCGTCTGGATGCTCTGCGGCCTGGCGTTGCACTGGGTGTGGAACCGGCCGAGTATCGGCCGCCTGGGCATCGCCGGCTACGGCATCGGCTCGGCCGTCCTGATCACCACGGTGGTGCACGAGCCGAAGCTGATGCTGGCCCTGCTCTCGGTGGCGGTCGTCGGGTACGCGGTGCTGCTCACCCGACGACTCAGCACGACGGCCGAGGATTGAGCCGACCGACGCTCAGGCGGCGGCCGGCTCCTCGACGCTCAGGCGGCCGCCGGCTCCTCGGCGGCGACCTGCCGGTTCCACTCCTGCTTCGACGAACGCCAGCCCTCGTCGTCCATGCCGCGTCGCCAGTAGCCGGAGATGGAGAGCCGGTCCAGCGGTACGCCACGCTCGCCGCGCAGCAGCCGACGCAGGTCCCGGACGAAGGCTGCCTCGCCGTGCACGAAGGCGTGCACCTGGCCGGCCGGGAACTCCAGCGAGCGCACCGCGTCGACCAGCGCCTCGCCCACCGGGCGTTCGCCGCGGTGCAGCCACGTGAGCGTGACCGCTCCGGGGCTGAGCAGCTTCTGCTCGTCCGCCGGGTCGGCGATCTCCACGAAGACGTGTGCCGGCGCGCCCAGCGGCAGCCGTTCCAGCGCGGCGGCGATCGCCGGCAGGGCGCTCTCGTCGCCGACCAGGAGGTGCCAGTCCGCGTCCGGGTCCGGCGCGTACGCCCCGCCGGGGCCGACGAAGTGCACCGGGTCACCGGGGCGCAGCGCTGCGGCCCACGGCCCGGCCAGGCCCTCGTCGCCGTGGTGCACCACGTCGACGGTCAGCTCGCCGGCGCGCGGGTCCCACCGGCGCACGGTGTACGCGCGCAGCCGGGGCCACTGCTCGCGGGGCATGTCCCGGCGGATCGCGGCGAGGTCGAGCGGCTCGGGGTACGCGACACCGGACTGCGGGAAGACCAGCTTGATGTAGTGGTCGGTGAACTCGCCCACCGGCAGGCCGTCCAGTTCGTCCCCACCGAGGACGAGCCGGATCAGGTGCGGGGTGGGTCGTTCGGTGCGCAGCACCCGGACCGAGGTGACGTTCCTGGGACGTTCCGTCATGCGGTTAGGCTAGCCTAAGTTGTCGAGCTGTCCACCAGACGGGTGTGCCAGTTCACCGCCGCCGGGTCGGTGAGCGAGGCGACCTGGTCGATCACGACGCGCAGCCGGGCGTCGTCGTCGGGCGCGGCCCGCCACAGCGGAGCGAAGATCGGATCGAGCCCGTCCGGCGCCCGCCGGACCAGTGCGGCGACCAGTTCGGCCAACATCGTCCGCTGCCGCTCGTAGCGACCCCGGAACCCGCTGCGCCGCATCACGTACCGCAGGGCGATGCCCTTGAGCAGCGCACACTGCGCCCGGACCCGCCTCGGCACCACCAGATCGGCGGCGTAGCGGCGGTGCGGTCCGGGGCCGTACCGCTCCTCGGTGGCCTCCACCGCCGCCGACACGAACCGGCCGGTCAGCCCGCTCGTGGTCGCCTTCAGCGCGACCTGGGCACGATGGCTGCCGTCGTACGCGGCGAGGGGAGCGAGCAGCGGGTCGGCCAGCAACGCGACCAGCACCTCGGCCAGGTCGGTCGAGGACTCCCCCGAGTACGTGGCGGCCACGTCGGCGCAGAGCGCGGCCCGTTCGTCGGCGTCGGCGAGCAGCGGACCCAGCGTGACGTACCCGCCGTGGATGCCGTCCTCGACGTCGTGCACCGAGTACGCGACATCGTCGGCCCAGTCCATCACCTGCGCCTCCAGGCAGCGCCGGTCCCCCGGCGCACCGGCCCGGAGCCACTCGAACACCGCCGTGTCGTCGGCGTACACCCCGAACTTGCGCTGCCCCGGGCGGCGCGGCCACGGGTACTTGCCGATCGCGTCGAGCGACGCCCGGGTCAGGTTCAGCCCGGCGGACGACCCGTCCGGGGCGAGCACCTTCGCCTCCAGCCGGGTCAGCACCCGCAGCGTCTGCGCGTTGCCCTCGAAGCCACCGCAGGGCGACGCGAGCAGGTCCAGCGCGGCCTCGCCGTTGTGCCCGAACGGCGGGTGCCCCAGGTCGTGGGCGAGCCCGGCGACGTCGACCACGTCCGGGTCACAGCCCAGCCGGGCGCCCATCTCCCGGGCGATCTGGGCCACCTCCAACGAGTGCGTCAGCCGCGTACGCAGGAAGTCGTCGGTGCCGGCGGTGTGCACCTGCGTCTTGGTGGCCAACCGGCGGAACGCGGCCGAGTGCAGCACCCGGGCACGATCACGCTCGTACGGCGACCGGCGGTGGCCGGTGTCCTTGGGCGGCTCCGTCACCAGCCGCTCAGCCGGGTCGCAGGGCTCTTTCACTGCTCAGGGAGCCGCTGTTGTTCGCGACTGCGGGGCTCGCAAAACCGGCTCACTCCTCGCGCTCAGGGAGCACGCAGAACTCGTTGCCCTCCGGATCGGCCAGCACCGTCCACTCGACGTCGCCCTGGCCGATGTCGACGTGCCGGGCGCCCATGTCGACCAGGCGCTCGACCTCGGCCTCCCGGTTGGTGGGGCGCAGGTCCAGGTGGAGCCGATTCTTTCGCACCTTGCCCTCGGCGACCGGGCCGAAGAAGATGGTGGGGGACCGATCCGGCGACTGGCGGATCTCCACGCCACTCGGCTTATCGGAAATGATCTGATAGCCGAGCGCCTCGGCCCACCAACGGGCCAGTCGGGCCGGATCACGGGCATCGACGGTGAGGCTCTCCCAGACGCTTGTCATTCAGTCACCCTTCCCGTTCGACGGCGTGCACAATCAGCCGTTTGCGAGCGAGCCAAGGTTACGCCCGTCACGGCCAATCGACGCGCCCCCGCCGCTTCGGCGAGTGCCGAGCGCCGACGGTGGCCGGGTGGTCCCCGGCCGCCGCGGCGCTCGGCGTCAGCGACTGTCCGAGCCGTCGGTCTCCACTGCCGCCCGGCCGGCCTCCAGGCGTGCCACCGGCACCCGGAAGGGCGAGCAGGACACGTAGTCCAGGCCGACCTCGTGGAAGAAGTGCACCGAGTCGGGGTCGCCGCCGTGCTCGCCGCAGACGCCGAGCTTCAGCCCGGGGCGGGCGGCCCGACCCTCCTCGGCGGCGATCCGCACCAGCCGGCCGACGCCGTCCCGGTCGATCGACTCGAACGGCGAAATGCCGAAGATGCCCAGCTCCAGGTAGCGCCAGAAGAACGCGCCCTCCACGTCGTCCCGGGAGAAGCCCCAGCCCATCTGCGTCAGGTCGTTGGTGCCGAACGAGAAGAACTCGGCGGCCTCGGCGATCTGACCGGCGGTCAGCGCCGCCCGGGGCACCTCGATCATGGTGCCGATCAGCACCTCGACGCCGCTGTCCCCGACCACCTCGGCGATGATCTTTTCGGCCTCGGCGCGTACCGTCTCCAACTCCTGCACGGCCCCGACCAGCGGCACCATGATCTCGGGGCAGGCCCTGCCGCCGGCGCGGACGACCGCGACGGCGGCCTCGGCGATGGCCCGGACCTGCATCGCGAACAGGCCGGGGATGACCAGGCCGAGGCGTACGCCCCGCAGCCCGAGCATCGGGTTCTCCTCGTGCATCCGCCGGACGGCCGCGAGCAGCGCCTCCTCCTTGGCCACGTCCTCGCCGCGCTCCTGGGCGACCGCCACGTTGACGGCGAGCTGTTCCAGCGGCGGCAGGAACTCGTGCAGCGGCGGGTCGATGAGCCGGACGGTGACCGGCAGGCCGTCCATCTCGCGGAAGATCTCCTCGAAGTCGGCTCGCTGCATCGGCAGCAGCGCGGCCAGCGCCTCGTCGCGCTCACCCTCGGCGCGGGCCAGGATCAGCCGCTCCACCAGCTCGCGCCGTTCGCCGAGGAACATGTGCTCGGTGCGGCACAGCCCGATGCCCTCGGCGCCGAAGCGCCGGGCACGGGCCGCGTCCGCGCCGGTGTCGGCGTTCGTGCGGACCGCCAGCCGCCGCTTCCCGTCGGCGTGCGTCATGATCCGGTGTACGGCCCGGACGAGAGGATTGTCGACGTGCTCGGCGTCGAGGCTGCCCTCGAAGTACTGCACGACCTCCGACGGCATGACCGGCACCTCGCCCAGGTACACCTTGCCGGTGGTGCCGTCGATGGAGACGACGTCGCCCTCGGTGACGGTCCGCCCGGCTACGGTGAACCGTTTCGCCGGCACGTTCACGTCGATCTCGTCCGCGCCGGAGACGCAGGTCTTGCCCATGCCCCGGGCCACCACCGCGGCGTGGCTGGTCTTGCCGCCGCGCGAGGTGAGGATGCCCTTCGCGGCGATCATGCCGTTCAGGTCGTCCGGGTTGGTCTCCCGGCGGACCAGGATCACCGACTCACCCTCGGCGGCCAGCTCGACGGCCCGCGCGGAGGTGAAGACCACCTTGCCGGACGCCGCGCCGGGTGACGCGCCGATGCCGGTGGCGACCGCGTCGAACTCGTGGTCGAGCTGGAAGCGGGGGAACATGAGCTGGGCGAGCTGCGCGCCGTTGACCCGGTGCAGCGACTCGTCCTCATCGATCAGGCCCTCGTCGACGAGCTGCCCGGCGATGACGAACGCGGCGGCGGCCGTCCGCTTGCCGACCCGGGTCTGCAACATCCACAGCTTGCCGCGCTCGATGGTGAACTCGATATCGCACAGGTCCCGGTAGTGCTCCTCCAACCGGGCCATGATCGACAACAGCTCGTCGTAGGAGGACTTGTCCAGCCGCTCCAGCTCCTGCAACGGCACGGTGTTGCGGATGCCGGCGACGACGTCCTCGCCCTGGGCGTTGGCCAGGTAGTCGCCGTAGATGCCCTGCGCGCCGCTGCCCGGGTCGCGGGTGAACGCGACGCCGGTGCCCGAGTCCGGGCCGAGGTTGCCGAAGACCATGGTCACCACGTTGACGGCGGTTCCGAGGTCGGCCGGGATGCGCTCCTGGCGGCGGTAGAGCACCGCTCGCTCGGCGTTCCACGACTCGAAGACGGCCCGGATCGCCAGGTCGAGCTGCTCACGCGGCTGCTGCGGGAACTCCCGTCCGGTGTGCTTGGCGAAGATCTTCTTGTACGCGTCGACGAGCCCGCGCAGGTCGTCCGCGTCCAGGTCCAGGTCGTTGTGCGTGCCCTTGGCGCTCTTGACCTCGTCGAGGGCGTGCTCGAACTCCTCGCCCGGCACCTCGCAGACGGTCTTGCCGAACATCTGGATGAGTCGGCGGTACGAGTCCCAGGCGAAGCGGTCGTTCTGGCCGGCCTGCGCGGCGAGTCCCACCACGCTCTGGTCGTTGAGGCCGACGTTGAGGACGGTCTCCATCATGCCGGGCATGGAGAACTTCGCGCCGGAACGGACGGACACCAGCAGCGGGTCTCCCGGATCGCCGAGGCGCTTGCCCATCTCGCGCTCCAGCGCCCGCAGGTGCGCCTCGATCTGACCGGCGAGGCCGTCGGGCTCCCGGCCGGTCGCGAGGTACGCCTGGCACGCCTCGGTGGTGATGGTGAAGCCGGGCGGCACGGGCAGGCCGAGGTTGGTCATCTCGGCGAGGTTGGCGCCCTTGCCCCCGAGCAGGTCCTTCAGGTCCTTGTTGCCCTCGGAGAAGTCGTAGACGTACTTGTGATCGTCGGTCTCTTGCGCTGCCACCAGAGCCTCCCACGCGCGCCGGATTGACACTTAACGAAGGTTCAGGGCGAAGGTTAAGCGAAGATCGGGTGACCTGGGACCGTTCGGTGACAATAGGCACAGCCATCACGACTATCCGCGTTCGTACCGGTTTTTGGGAACGCTTCCACGCGCACGATCACGCAATATCTCCGGTCCTCGTATTGTTGACGCCACTGGTTCTGCCGAAGCTCGCTTTTGCCATATCCAACGCGAAATAACCCCTTCCGGAGCCGTCGTCGTGTCCTCCCTCCCGATCTCCTCCCCCACCCCGGACCCGAGCACCGCCCCTCACCCCGCCGCCGCCGACGGGATCGCGCTGCCCGCGCACCAGCCGGAGGCCGGTGACCTGGCGGCGCTCGCCGCCCGGGCGGCCGGTGACGACCTGCTCGCCCCGCCGGTCCGCCTCGACGACGTCGTGCCGGCACCGGAACGGACCGAAGCGGACCCGGGGGTGACGTTCGTGCTCGACGGGGACACGGCCATCCAGGTCACCGCTACGCCGGGCACCCGAGAGGTGGCCGACCACCTGGCCCAGCTGCTGCGCCCGGCGACCGGCTTCCCGCTGCCCGTCGCCGACACCCTCGCGGCGGAGCCGGCCGGCACGGTGGCGCTCACCCTGGCCGGCACGACCCCGACGACGTTCCCCACCACCCCCGGCGAGAGCGCCGACCTCGGGGCGGAGGGCTACCGGCTCGACGTGACCACCACCGCGGTACGCGTCGTCGCCGAGACCGCCACCGGCCTCTTCTACGGCGTCCAGACGCTCCGGCAGCTCCTCCCGGCCGCCGTGGAGAGCCCGACCCCGGCGGCCGCCCGCTGGGCGTTGCCCGGCGGCACGATCCTGGACCGCCCCCGCTTCCCGTACCGGGGCGCGATGCTCGACGTGGCCCGACACTTCTTCGCCGTCGAGGACGTCCTGCGGGTGATCGACCACCTGGCCCGCTACAAGCTCAACCACCTGCATCTGCACCTCACCGACGATCAGGGCTGGCGCATCGCCGTCGACTCCTGGCCGAGGCTCGCCACCGTGGGCGGGGCGACCGAGGTCGGCGGCGGCCCCGGCGGGCACTACACCAAGGACGACTACCGGCGGATCGTCTCGTACGCGTCCGCCCGGCACGTCACCGTCGTCCCGGAGATCGACCTGCCCGGCCACACCAACGCGGCGCTCGTCGCGTACCCGCGCCTCGCGCCGGACAAGGTCGCGCCCGCGCCGTACACCGGCACCGAGGTCGGCTTCAGTTACGTCGACCCGGCCGACGAGCAGACGTACGACTTCATCGCCGACGTACTCAGCGAGGTCGCCGCCCTCACCCCGGGGCCGTGGCTGCACATCGGCGGCGACGAGGCGTTCAAGGTCAAGGGCGGGGTCTACACCGGCTTCGTGGAGAGGGCGCAGCGACTCGTCGCCGACACGGGCAAGACCGTGGTGGGCTGGCACCAGCTCGCCCCGGCCGCACACGTCGACGGGCGGGTCCTGCAGTGGTGGGGTACGAACACCGACGACCCCACCACCGCCGACGCCGTCCGGCGGGGCGCACGACTGATCGTCTCCCCCGGTAACCACGCCTACCTGGACATGAAGTACGCCGAGGACACCCCGATCGGGCACGACTGGGCCGGCCTCATCGACGTACACCGCGCGTACGACTGGGATCCGGGCACGCACGTCGACGGCGTGCCCAGCACAGCGGTCCTCGGTGTGGAAGCCCCGCTGTGGACCGAATCGGTCACCTCGCTGGCCGACATCGAGTTCCTGCTGCTCCCCCGGCTCCCCGCCATCGCCGAGCTGGGTTGGTCGCCCCGGGCGACGCACGACTGGGCCGGCTTCCGGGATCGCCTGGCCGGGCACGGCCCGCGCTGGTCCACCGCCGGGATCACCTTCCACCGCAGCCCCGAGATCCCCTGGCCGGCGACCCCCACGATCCCCCGCCAACACCGCGCGCCCCAGGACGACACGACAACCCACTGACGGCGCGGCACACCCCGGAGTTGCGGTCAGCGGCGGGCCGCCCCACCGACGGACACCGTGCACGCATGACTCGGCGGGCATGATCGTGCTCGATCCTGGATGTAGTGGCCTCGCCGGCTGGGTGAGGGCCCCTGTTTCCTGGATCGAGCACGATCATCCGGTGCCGTGGGGCCGCGCGGTGGTGATCCACTCGGGTTCGGCGATGCCGGGGTGTCCCGGGCGCTCGGATACCCCGGTATCGCCGATGGCGTGTGGATCAACTCCCGGCGGTGGCGGGTGTCCGTTTCCGGTGGGTGGTTTGGGTGGATTCGGCATTGCCGTCCCGTGGTCGGCGGCACCCTGGGGGCGGAATCGGGGACCCGGCGGGGTCGTTATACCTGGCATGGCGCCGCGAGCCTCGGGCTTCGGTGGCGCGGCAGCCGCCGGGAACACCCGCCCGGCCGCCACGGTTACAACCCCGCACCGCCGAACGGCACCACCGGCCCGGCCCGTGTGACAGCCGCCGGGAACACTCCGCCGGCGGCCACGGTTACACCCCGGCACGGCCGAGCACCACCGGTCGTCCCCCGGTCCGGGAAGAACGTCGGCGGAATGATTCGCCACCCCGGACCGTTGCACCACCCTCCGGGACACCCCCGTGCAGGCCCTCGCCGGGTCGCCGGGCCACGTCCCGCCGTGAACTTTCCCGCTCGGCACACGACCCCCGTTTTGTGTGTCGTTGCGGTATCCCCCGATGCAGAGGAGCACGCCATCATGCGTACCGATCTGATGCGTAAGACCGCTCTGACCGCTGCTGGCCTCGCCTTCACCGGCGGCGCCATCGCCGGCCCCATCACCACCGCCTACGCCGCGTCCGAGGCCAAGCCCGCCACTGCGACGCAGGCCGACCGCAAGCCTGCGGGTGAGCGTCAGCTGGGCGTGCGCTACGAAGCTCAGCCGAACTTCTACTACTGCGGCCCCGCCGCCGCCCGTAACGCCCTGAGCGTGCAGGGCAAGGACATCAGCGTGGACGCCATGGCCAAGGAGATGGGCACCACCGAGGCCGGCACCAACAGCATCAACGACATCACCCCGGTGCTGAACAAGGAGACCGGCAAGACCGACGCCTACCACAGCGTCGAGATCAGCAAGCCCGACGCCGACGCCACGCAGACCGACAAGCTGCGCGCCGACATCGTCAAGACCGTCGACAACGGCCGCGCCGTGGTCGCCAACATCGCCGGCACCAGCACCGACACCGACGGTGGTATCCACTCGTTCGAGGGCGGGCACTACATCAGCGTCGTGGGCTACCGCGACAACGGCAACGTGGTGCGGATCGCCGACTCGGCCGACCCGAACACCGCCGCCTACGACATCACCGTCGAGCACCTCGCCGACTGGATCGCCACCCGCGGCTACGCCACCAGCTGACCCACACACCAACACCAACCGACAAGGGCCGGACCCCACCACGGGGTCCGGCCCTTGTCGGCATGCCCGGGGTCATTCGGCCGCGAAGCGCGTCTCCGCCCCGCGCCGAACGGCCCGGTTCCTCAGCCCACTTGCCCAGGGCGTGAGCAGATCTTGGACAGTTTCCGTTAGCAGCTAACGGAAACTGTCCAAGATCTGCGGCGTTACGGTTGGACGACCGAGCCGACCCGCGGCGGCGCGGGTAGGGAAGTCCCCCTTGGCCATCGGAGCCACATCAGTGCCGGCGTCGGCTGGCACGACCGGCAGCTCGCGACGCATGGCCCGACCGGGGCTTCGGTAGGCCACCCGCGGCCACGGCCCAGCCCGCGCCGCCCAGCCCGTGCCGCCCAGCCGGTAGGCCACTCGCGGCCACGGTCCAGCCCGCGCCGCCCAGCCCGTGCCGCCCAGCCCGTGCGGCCCAGCCGGTGCGGGTCAGCCGGTGCGGGTCAGCCGGTGCGGGTCAGCCGGTGCGGGTCAGCCGCCGGAGTCGTCCATCTCGGCGCCCTCCGGGACGGTGTCGTCGTCCCGGCTGGCCAGCCAGCCGTCCGGCAGGGCGACCTTGCCCGGCGAGTTGGTACGCCCGCGCGGCTGACCCAGGGCGGCCACCGGGAACGGCTCCGCCGGGTCGAGCTTGCCGAGCAGGTCGTCGAGCTGGGCCAGGCTCTCGATCATCGCCAGCGAACGGCGCAGCTCGCCGCCGACGGGGAAGCCCTTCAGGTACCAGGCGACGTGCTTGCGGAAGTCGGTGCAGCCGTCGCGCTCGCCCCGGGCGGGGTTGCGGGCGCCGGCCACGAACTGGTCGACGAGCAGCTCGGCGTGCCGGCGCATGGTCAACGCCACCTCGCCGAGGGTGGGCAGCCGCCGCTCCGGCCGACCGTTGAAGGCGGCCTCCAGGTCGGCGAAGAGCCACGGCCGGCCCAGGCAGCCGCGGCCGACCACCACACCGTCGACCCCGGTGTGGGCGACCATCCGCAGTGCGTCGTCGGCCTCCCAGATGTCGCCGTTGCCGAGGACCGGCACGTCGAGGGCCTGCTTCAAGGTGGCGATCGCGTCCCAGTCGGCGGTGCCCGAGTAGCGCTGCGATGCCGTACGCCCGTGCAGGGCCACCGCGGCGACGCCGGCCTCCTGCGCGGCGAGCCCCGCCTCGACGTACGTCAGATGGTCGTCGTCGATGCCCTTGCGCATCTTGACCGTGACCGGCACGCCGGAGGGTGCGGCGGCGTCCACCGCAGCCCGCACCAGGCGGGCGAAGAGCCGGCGTCGCCACGGGAGCGCCGCGCCGCCGCCCCGCCGGGTGACCTTGGGGACCGGGCAGCCGAAGTTGAGGTCGATGTGGTCGGCCAGGTTCCGCTCGACGACGATCCGCACGGCGGCGGCGGTGATCTCCGGGTCGGTGCCGTAGAGCTGAAGGCTGCGTGGCTGCTCGTCGTCGCCGAAGGCGATCATGCGCAGCGTCTTCGGGTTCCGTTCGACCAGCGCCCGGGTCGTGATCATCTCGCAGACGTAGATGCCGCCGCCCTGCTCGCGGCAGAGCCGGCGGAATCCGACGTTCGTGATCCCGGCCATCGGCGCGAGCACCACCGGCGGCGACACCTGGTACGGCCCGAGGGCCAACGGGCGCAGCGCGGGAACGGTCGAGGCGGTCACCGCACAAGTGTACGGGGCCCCGACCGGCGCTTTCCGCGTCGGCCGGGGCCCCGTGCCCACCGTCTCAGCAGCCGGGGAGGCGCTCGATCAGGTAACGCTCGACCTGGTCCAGTGAGACGCGCTCCTGGCCCATGGTGTCCCTGTTCCGCACCGTCACGGCGTTGTCGTCCAGCGTGTCGAAGTCGACGGTCACGCAGAACGGGGTGCCGATCTCGTCCTGCCGGCGGTAGCGGCGACCGATCGCCTGCGAGTCGTCGAACTCCACCACCCAACGCTTGCGCAGCAGCGCGGCGAGGTCCTTCGCCTTGGGTGACAGCGCCTCGTTACGCGACAGCGGCAGCACCGCCACCTTGACCGGGGCCAGGCGCGGGTCGAACCGCATGACCGTGCGCTTGTCCACGCCGCCCTTGGTGTTCGGGGCCTCGTCCTCGTCGTACGCCTCGAGCAGGAAGGCGAGCACCGCCCGGGTCAGACCGGCGGCCGGCTCGATGACGTACGGCATCCAGCGCTCGCCCTTGGTCTGGTCGAAGTACGACAGGTCGACGCCGGAGTGCTTGCTGTGCGTGGAGAGGTCGAAGTCGGTGCGGTTGGCGACACCCTCCAGCTCGGCGAACTCGGTCCCGCCGAACTGGAACCGGTACTCGATGTCGACGGTGCGCTTCGAGTAGTGCGACAGCTTCTCGGCAGGGTGCTCGTACAGGCGCAGATTGTCCGCCGAGAGGCCGAGGTCGAGGTACCAGTTCCAGCGCTCCTGGAGCCAGTACTCGTGCCACTGCTCGTCGGTGCCCGGCTCGACGAAGAACTCCATCTCCATCTGCTCGAACTCGCGGGTCCGGAAGATGAAGTTGCCCGGGGTGATCTCGTTGCGGAACGACTTGCCGGTCTGCGCGATACCGAACGGCGGCTTCTTGCGGGCCACCGTCTCGACGTTCTTGTAGTTGACGAAGATGCCCTGCGCGGTCTCCGGGCGCAGGTAGTGCATGCCCTCGTCGCTCTCCACCGGGCCCAGGTACGTCTTCATGAGGCCGTTGAACATCTTCGGCTCGGTGAAGGTGCCCTTGTTGCCGCAGTTGGGGCAGTTGACCTCGGCGAGCGAGGTGGGCGCGTGGCCGTGCTTGGCCTCGTACGCCTCCTCGATGTGGTCCGCCCGGAACCGCTTGTGGCAGAACTGGCACTCGGTGAGCGGGTCGACGAACTCGGCGATGTGGCCGGACGCCTCCCACACCTTGCGGGCCAGGATCACCGCGGAGTCGAGGCCGACGACGTCGTCGCGCTGCTGGACCATGGTCTTCCACCACTGCCGGCGGACGTTCTCCTTCAGCTCCACGCCGAGCGGACCGTAGTCCCACGCCGACCGGGTGCCTCCGTAGATCTCGCTGGAGGGGAAGACGAAGCCTCGGCGCTTCGCGAGGCTGACGACGGCGTCGATACGGTCGGCTGGCATGTTTCCTCCTACGCCGGCTGGCGGTCGGCGGGGGCGAGATGTGGATGGAACGGTCGGTTCGGAACAACGGTACGACCACCGTCGCCCCGAGCCCAGCAGAATACCGGGGGCGGGTCAGCTCACCCCGCAGACCTCCATGCCACCGGTCTGACCGTCCTGACCCAGGCTGACCTGCTGCCGCTCCCGGTCGCCGCCGTCCAGCGTCACGTCCACCGGCACGGTCAGGTTGGTGGTGTCCACCTCACCCACCCGGAACGCGGTGACCTGCGGCTCGGCGGCCGCCCGCCGCTCGAACTCGGGGCGGGACTCGCGCCGCTGCGCGTCGTCGCAGAGCTGGTCGTACGCCCGGCCGTAGTTGCGCTCGACGAGCGCCTGGTAGTAGTCGCCGGTCACCGTGCGGCCCTGCTCGCGTACCGCCTGCACGCCGCTCACGGCCAGGCCGACGATGGCCGTGCCACCTCCGCCGCAGCAGAGCAGCACGGCGAGGGCGCCGACGCCGAGGCCGATCCAGAGCCGGGTACGACGCCCCTCGGTGGGAGGCGCGGCGAAGGGCGGAGCCACACCGGGACCGGGCGGCGGGGCGGGTGCGGTCATAGGAGCAGGGTAGTGCCCGAGTCTCAGCGGTAAGGACCTGCGGCCCGATCACTCTCGGCGACCACCACGGCTCCGCCCGGCGCGGCGCTGGCCAGCGCCTCGTACGCGGACGGCTCGTCCACCGACTCGGCGAGCAACGGCACCGCGCTCACCTTGACCTCGAACGCGCCCAGTGCCCGCCGGTAGGTGCCGACCGACTCCCACTCGGTGACCAGGGACCAGTACCGGGGGTCGTCCAGGGCCCGGACCAGTTGGCCGCGCAGGTAGCCGGGGCAGGCGGCCAGCGCGGTCAGGGCGGCGTGCGCCCGTTCGGTGAAGCCGTCGGCGACATCGACGTCGACCACGAACCGGTTGGTCACCAGCACCAGGGGTTCCTCCTCGTAGAGTCTGTGGGATGCAGCGTACGCAGCGCCCTCTGCTGGCCCGGTTGGCCGGGGCGAACCCGACGTCGGTGTTCCTGCTCACCCTGGTGCTGGTGCTGGTGGCGTTCTTCACGCCGGGAGTGGTCGGCGGCCTGCTGACGCTGGCCCTCGCCGCCGCCCTGATCGCCCTGTTGGTGACGACCTGGTCGGTTCAGGCGCCGCAGACGAGGGTGCTCCGAGTGCTGATGCTGACTCTGCTGGTGACGGTGGGCCTGGCGAAGCTGCTCTGACATGCAAGCATGCGTTTTTGACAATCATTGTCGTTACCACGGACAGTTGGCGACATGAGCAACCGCACCACGTCCCGCGTCCTGGCCGCCGCCGCGACCGCCCTGATCGCCCTGGGCGCCGCCACCGGCTGCTCCACCGGCGGCCCGGCCGGCGCCGATCCCCAACGGGTCGACGTGGTGGCCGCGTTCTACCCACTCCAGTTCGTCGCCGAGCGCGTCGGCGGCGACCTCGTCCGCGTCACCAACCTGGCCAAGCCGGGCGCCGAGCCGCACGACCTGGAGCTGAGCCCACGCCAGGTCGGTGAGATCACCGAAGCCGAACTGATCGTCTACCTCAAGGGCTTCCAGCCCGCGGTGGACGACGCGATCGCGCAGGACGACGACGCACCCGTGTTCGACGTGGCCAGCGTGCAGCCGCTGATGGACGCGAGCTCCGGCGGCCACAACCACGAGGGCGACGAGGAGGGCGACCAGCGGCCCGGGCACGCCAAGGACCCACACGTCTGGCTCGACCCGATCCGGCTCGCCACCATCGGCGACAAGCTCGCCCAACAGCTCGGCACGGTCGATGAGAAGCACGCCGCCGACTACACCGCCCGCGCCGCGACCCTGCGGGCCGACCTGACCACCCTCGACGGCGAGTTCACCAAGGGCCTGGCGAACTGCCAGCGACGCGAGATCGTGACCAGCCACACCGCGTTCGGCTACCTCGCCGACCGCTACCACCTCGACCAGGTCGGCATCACCGGGCTCAGCCCCGACGTCGAGCCCTCGCCACAGCGACTCGCCCAGGTCATCGAGGAGGCGAAGGAACACCACGCCACCACGATCTTCTTCGAGGCGCTGGTCAGCCCGAAGGTCGCCGAGACCATCGCCGGTCAGGTAGGCGCGAAGACCGCGGTGCTCGATCCGATCGAAGGACTCGCTGCGGGCAGCGACGCCGACTACTTTTCGGTGATGCGTACCAACCTGCAGACCCTGCGGACGGCGTTGAGCTGCTCATGAGCACCCCTGTCATCGCCGTCGAGCACGGCGCGGTCGGCTACGACGGCCGCAACGTACTCCGGGACGTCTCGTTCACCGTGACCGCCGGGGAGGTGGTCGCGGTGCTCGGCGCCAACGGCTCCGGCAAGTCCACGCTGATCCGCACGATCCTCGGCCTGGTGCCGCTCAGCTCCGGCTCGATCACCCTCTTCGACCGGCCGTTGCGCCAGTTCCGCCAGTGGCAGCGCATCGGGTACGTCCCACAGCGCCTCGGCGCCGGGTCGGGCGTGCCCGCCACCGTCCGTGAGGTGGTGGCCTCCGGCCGGCTGGCCCGCCGGGGCATCCTGCGCCCTCCCGGCGCCGCCGACCGGGCCGCCGTCGACGCGGCGCTGCGGGCGGTCGGGCTCGACGACCGGGCCACCGATCCGGTGTCCACCCTCTCCGGCGGTCAGCAGCAGCGCACCCTGATCGCCCGCGCGCTGGCCGGCAAGCCGGAGCTGCTGATCCTCGACGAGCCCACCGCCGGGGTGGACGCGGCCAGCCAGGAGGCGTTCGCGGGCGCGTTGCGCGACTTCGTCTCCGACGGCGGGACGGTGCTGCTGGTGGCCCACGAGCTGGGCCCGCTGCGACCGGTGATCAGCCGGGCGGTCGTCGTCCACCAGGGCGGCATCTGTCACGACGGCCCGGTTCCGGACCCGGCCGGTCACCACGCCGAGCCCGACCACGACCACGTGCACCCGCACGGTCCCGACGAGCCCGCCGGGCTGTGGAGCAACTGACGATGGAACTCTTCCAGTACCCCTACATGCAGCGTGCCCTGATCGGCGCGCTGGTGATCGGCCTGGCCGCTCCGGCGCTCGGCATCTACCTGGTGCAACGCCGACTGACGTTGATCGGCGACGGTATCGGCCACGTGGCGTTGACGGGTGTCGGCGCCGGCCTGCTCCTGAACCGCTCACCGGTGCTGGTGGCGGTCATCGTCGCCACCGTCGGCGCGATCGCCATCGAGCTGGTCCGCGCCCGCGGGCGTACCTCCGGCGATCTGGCCCTGGCCCTGCTCTTCTACGGCGGCATCGCCGGCGGCGTCCTGCTGGTCGGCCTCTCGGACGCGACGAGCGCCAACCTCAACGCCTACCTGTTCGGATCGCTGCTCTCCACCTCGACCGACGATCTGATCACCGTCGGAGTGCTCGGTGCGGCGATCCTGATCACCATGATCGCCCTGCGGCCGGCGCTCTTCGCGATCAGCCACGACGAGGAGTACGCCCGCGTCTCCGGCCTCCCGGTGCGCACGCTCAACCTGCTGATCGCGGTCACCACCGCGGTCACGGTGACCATCGCGATGCGGGCCGTCGGCGTGTTGCTGATCAGCGCGCTGATGGTGGTTCCGGTGGCCGCCGCCCAGCAGGTCACCCGGGGCTTCCGCAGCACGATGACCGCCGCCATGGCGCTCGGGTTCCTCGCCGCCGGCTCGGGTGTCTGGGTGGCCGCCAGCGCCGACACCCCGCCCGGGGCCTCGGTGGTACTGCTGGCCATCGCCTCCTTCCTGGTGATGGCCGTCGCCGGCACGATCTGGCGGAGGTTGCACCGCCGCACCGCGCCGGCGCTCGTACCGGCCGTGGAGCCGCACGAGGTCGTCCTGGACTAGGGCGTGTGTCAAAGCCCTCGGCCGGCCGGGGGCATTGGGCACACGCTCCGAGCCGGATCGGCGGAAGTCGGTGGTATTGGTTACCGTTGCAAGATGACCAGCGCAACAGGCTACGAGGGTTTCGACGGAGCCAGCGAGTTGCTTCGGGCCCTGTCAGCGCCCATCCGGCTGGCCATCGTCAGCGAACTCGCCGACGGCGAACGGTGCGTACACGAGCTGGTGGAGAAGCTGGGCGCAGCGCAACCGCTGGTCTCCCAGCACCTGCGGGTGCTGCGCGGAGCGGGCGTGGTGCGCGGCTCGCGTCGAGGCCGGGAGATCGCCTACAGCCTGGTCGACGAGCACGTCGCGCACATCGTGGCGGACGCGGTCAGCCACGCGGGGGAGGGATCATGAGCGAGAGCGGCGCCGCCGTGCGCAACACCCGGCAGCGCTCGGCGGTGAGCGCGCTGCTGGGCGAGATGGAGGGCTTCCACAGCGCCCAGGATCTGCACGCGATGCTCCGGCAGCGCGGTGAGCGGGTCGGCCTGACCACCGTCTACCGCACCCTCCAGGGGTTGGCCGACGCGGGCGAGATCGACGTGATGCGCCCACCGGGCGGGGAGCACCTCTACCGCCGGTGCAGCGAGGGCCACCACCACCACCTGGTCTGCCGGGTCTGCGGCCGTACGGTCGAGGTGGCCGGCCCGGCGGTGGAGAGCTGGGCCGACCGGGTCGCCGCCGAGCACGGGTACGCCGACGTCAGCCACACCATGGAGATCTTCGGCACCTGCCCGGCCTGCGTCCGATGACGGGCCTTCGGTTCACTCCCGTCCAGTCCGCGGGCACCGAGACGGCGCTGCGCGACTGGCAGCACATCCACAACTCGATCATCCCGACTGCGCCCCTGTCCGCCGACGAGATCGCCGCTCGCGCCCAGCGCCACATCCTCGAGGTCGCGTACGCCGACGGGGTGGCCGTGGGCTGCTCGACCGTACGCCCCCCGGCGCCCGACGCCGCGACCGTGATCGCCCGGGTGCTGCCCGGGAGCCGCCGGCACGGCTACGGGGAGCAGATCTACCAGCGCGGGCTGGCCCGGGCCCGTGAGCTGGGCGCGCAGACCATCGAGACCGTCATCCTGGCGTCCAACGACGAGGGGCTGCGGTTCGCCCGCCACCACGGCTTCGTCGAGACCGATCGGTACGTCCTGCCGGGCGACACCATCGCGTTCGTGGACCTGCGGCTCGCCTGATCGACGGCTGACTCCCGCCGTCCGGTCCGGCCACCGAATCGACGGGTGCCGGGCCGGAGCCGTTCGTGGCACGCTGTCCGGCGTGAAGATCTACGCCGATCGGTTTCCGACCGCCGTCCGCCAGTTGCTCACCGACCTGCTCGTCGTCGTCTGGGTGTACGTCGCGATCCGCGCCGCCCTCTGGCTGCACGACCTGGTGCAGAAGCTCGCCGTACCCGGGCAGAAGCTGGAGGGCGCGGGCAGTGGCCTCGCCGACAACCTCGCCGACGCCGGCGGCAAGGTCCGCCGGGTGCCGCTGGTCGGTGACGAGCTGACCGCGCCCTTCCAACGTGCCGCCGACGCCGCCCGCGGGCTCGCCGACGCCGGCCGGGAGCAGCAGCACCTGGTCGACCAACTCGCCCTCGCCCTCACCGTCGCGGTGCTGATCTTCCCGCTCGGCCTGGTGCTCTTCGGTTGGCTACCGCTGCGGCTGCGCTGGATGCGGCGTGCCGGATCGGCCGCGAAGCTGGCTGCCGGCCCGGCCGGACGAGACCTGCTCGCGCTCCGCGCGCTGGCCACCCAGCCGCTGGGCCGGCTCACCCGGATCGCCCCCGACGTCGCCGAGGCGTGGCGACGCGGCGACGACGACACCGTCGACGCCCTGGCCGCGCTGGAGCTACGCCAACTAGGCCTCCGCAACAAAGCCCGCTAATCCCACCCCCACCCCCACCCCCACCCCCACCCCCACCCCCACCCCCACCCCCACCCCCACCCCCGCCCGCGCCTCTGTCCCTGCCTACGCCGCGCCGATGTCCCCGCCCCGCCCCGCCCCGCCCCGTCGATCATGGAGTTGCGGTGGGTAACAAAACGCTAGCCAAGACCCGAAAACGGGCACCACAAGTCCGTGATCGACGAGAGGTCGGGCGGCGATCGCCCGCGATCTTGCACTTTCTGTGGTGACTTAAGGGGCGTATTACCCTGAATCGGCGACTGAAAGTGCAAGATCGGCGCGACTGGGGGTGTGGTGGGTGCTCGGGTCCGCCAGGGTGGGGCCGTTAAGGTCGTCGGGTGTTCTACTTCCTGATCGTCATCGCCGTACTGCTGCTCGGCTACGCCGCCGTCCTGGTCTCCTTCGTCCGCCGGGGCAAGAAGATTCCACCTGCGGCGTACCTCGCCCTGGCCGGGCTCAACGGTCTGATCCTGGCCGGGGTGCTGGCCTGGGCGGTCGCCCGCTGACACACCACGCCACAAGATCGTGCTCGAACCAGGAAGTAGTGGCCTCGCCGTCGGACGGATGCCACTAGATCCAGGATCGAGCACGATCTTGCGCCGCGACCAGCGAGCGCCGCGACCAGCGACCGGCGAGCGCCGCGACCAGCGAGCGCCGCGACCAGCGAGCGCCGCGACCAGCGACCGGCGCGAGCGGCGACCGGCGCGACCAGCGACCGGCGCGAGCGGCGACCGGCGCGAGCGCGCGGCGGGTTACGGCTTCGGGGGGATGCGGCGGCGGACGTCCTCGGCGGTGGACGGGCCGGGCTCCCAGCGGGCCACCCAGGGCAGTTCGGCGGACGGGGTGACGACGCCCTCCTCCACGCTCGCGTAGCGGCCCGCGAGGATCCGCTTGGCGGCGGCGGTGTCGACCGAGTCGGTGTTGTCCCAGAGGGCGGCGAACAGGGCGTCCACCCGAACGCGGGCCTGCCGGCAGAACAGGTCGGCCAGTTCGACGTTCTCCGGGTGGGTGTCACGTTCGGCGGTCGCTCGCACGCAGACGGCGGACATGGCGAACAGCTCCGCGCCGATGTCCACGATGCGCCCGAGGAACGCCTGCTTGCGCTCCATCTTTCCCTGCCAGCGCGACATCGCGTAGAACGTCGAACGGGCCAGCTTGCGCGAGGAGCGTTCCACCTGGCGCAGGTGGCCGGCGAGGGGGCCGAACTCGGCGTACGCCGATGGGCTCTGGCCCTTGCCGACCGTGAGGGTCGGCAGCCACCGCGCGTAGAACGCTCCCGCCCGGGCGCCGGCGCGGGCCTTGCGGCCGATCCCCGCCTCCGGGTCGATGATGTCGCCGGCCACCGACAGGTGGGCGTCGACGGCCTCCCGGGCGATCAGCAGGTGCATGATCTCGGTGGAGCCCTCGAAGATCCGGTTGATGCGCAGGTCGCGGAGCACCTGCTCGACGTTGGCCGGGCGTTCGCCCCGGGCGGCCAACGAGTCGGCGGTCTCGTAGCCGCGCCCACCCCGGATCTGGACCAGCTCGTCGGCGATCTTCCAGGCCATCTCGCTGGCGTAGAGCTTGACCAGCGCGGCCTCGATCCGGATGTCGTTGCGGTCGTCGTCGGCGAGCAGGCAGCACAGGTCGAGCATGGTCTCCATGCCGTACGTGGTCGCGGCGATGAAGGAGAGCTTCTGGGCGACGGCCTCGTGCTCGCCCACCGGCCGTCCCCACTGGACGCGGTCGGCGGCCCATCCCCGGGCCACGTGCAGCGCCCACTTGCCGGCGCCCACGCACATGGCCGGCAGCGAGAGCCGGCCGGTGTTCAGCGTGGTCAGGGCGATTTTGAGGCCCTTGCCCTCGCCGCCGATGACGTTCTCGGCGGGTACGAACACGTCGTGGAAGCGGGTCAGACTGTTTTCCAGGCCGCGCAGGCCGACGAACTCGTTGCGCCGTTCCACGGTGATACCGGCGCTGTCACCGTCCACCACGAACGCGGTGATGCCACCGCGTCGACCGTCGGCGGCGGGCACCCGGGCCATCACCACCAGAAGGGTGGCCACGGTGCCGTTGGTGGCCCAGAGTTTCACGCCGTTGAGCCGGTAGCCGGTGCCGTCGTCGGTCGGTTCGGCGGTGGTGGCGAGCCGGGCCGGGTCGGAGCCGACGTCCGGCTCGGTGAGCAGGAACGCGGAGACCTCACCGGCGGCGAGTCGGGGCAGGAAGCGCTGCTTCTGCTCGGCGGTGCCGAACATCTTCAGCGGTTGCGGCACGCCGATCGACTGGTGGGCCGAGAGCAGCGCCCCGATCGCCGGGCTGGCCGAGCCGGCCAGCATCAGGGCCCGGCAGTAGTGCAGGTTGCTCAGCCCGAGGCCGCCGTACTTCCGGTCGATCTTCATGCCGAACGCGCCGAGGTCGGCGAGGCCGTGGAAGACGGAGTCGGGGATGGAGGCGTCCCGCTCGATGGCCGCGCCGTCCACCTCGGAGGTGATGAAGGAGCGCAGCTGGTCGAGGAACTCCTCGGCGCGGGCCACGTCGTCCGGGTCGGACCGCGGCCACGGGTCGATGAGGTCGAGCCGGAACCGGCCGAGGAACAGTTCCTTGCCGAAGCTGGGACGGTCCCAGGTGGACTCGCGGGCGGCCTCGGCGACCCTGCGGGCCTCCTTCTCGGAGACCTGGCCCGCCTCGGCGGGCAGCGGCGCGGCGGTGCCGGCCGAGGCACCGGGTTCGGGGGCAGGACCGGATTCGGGGCCGTCCGGTGCCGGTCGGCCGTCCTGTGTCGTGGTCACGGCTGCCCCCTCGAAGCTCGGTGCGGCTGCTCAACGTGTGCGACTAACGCCACGCTACCCCCGGTTGTTACCCAGGGGTAGCGTGGCGTGAACATCGACGGAGGTCAGCCGACGGTGGGCGTCTCCGGGTCGTCGTCCTCGTCGTCGATGTCGTCGTCACCCCAGTTGCGCCGGGCGAACGGCAGGAGCACCCAGAAGACGAGGAACCAGAGCCCGGCCAGCGCGCTCAACACGAAGGCGATCGGCCGGTCCAGCACGAAGTCGGTGATCAGCAGCACCGCGCTGACCATGGCGATCAGCATGAAGGCGAGGCCGCCGGTCGCCATGCGGTGCGCGAACCGCACCAGTTCCGGCTTGCGCCCCTGGCGGAACAGCGCCCGGTGGAACGCCACCGGCGAAATGATCATCGCGGTGGCGGCGGCCGCGGCAAGCAGGGCGACGATGTAGACGTCGCGCTGGAACTCGCTGGTCCGGGTGAAGCCGTTGCTGAACGGCAGGGTGAGCAGGAAGGCGAAGAGGATCTGCACGCCGGTCTGGGCGACCCGCAACTCCTGGAGTAGATCGGCGAAGTTGCGCTGCCAGCGTTGCTTCTCGGTCTCCTTGGACACGCGCTACCTCCGGTAAGACGGTACTGCCGACGGTCCTGGCCGCCGGCAGCAACGCCAATGCCCCACACGACCGAGCGCGAAACAGGCTCACGACACCTGCCGTTCATCGCGCGGCAACGTCAGGAACCGCGACGGATCCGTCCGGCGTACCGGGCCTCCAGCGCGTTGTTGTGCGCGTCCCCGTCCGGGATGTTCGCCGACAGGTAGACCGGGGGCCGCTCACCCACCGCGAGCAGCCGAGCCACCACCTCCACGGTGATCTGCTGAGCCAGCAGCGCGGCCGTGATCGAGGAGACCGCGCCGACCGCGCCCCCGTCGGGCAACGGCAGCGTCGCGTCGCCGTACGGGGCGCCGTTGTCGAGCACCACGTCGGCGAGGTCGGCCAGCTTGCGCCCGGACGGGTGGCGGGAGCTCATCCGGCCGGAGTGCTGTGCGGAGGTGATCGCCACCAGCTTGTGGCCCCGTTCCTTGAGCAGCGTGGCGAACTCGACCATCGCGCCGTTGACCCCGGAGTTCGAGGCGAGCACGAAGATGTCGGAGGGCCGTACGGGAGCCAACGCCCAGAGCCGGTGCGCCACCGCCGGGTCCCGTTCCAGTAGCGGCCCGAGCACGTCGGCCGGCTCGCCGCCGAGCAGCACCAGGTCCCGCAGGGCGATCCGGTTGGTGGGTACCAGCCCGCCGGCCCGGCCGGCGATCTCCATGGCGAGGGCCTCCGAGTGCCCGGTGCCAAAGGCGTGCACCACCCCGTCGGCGCGTACCGCGTCGGCGATCAGGTCGGCGGCCCGGCCCACGGCCTCGGCCTGGCTGGCGGCCACCCGGGACATCGTCTCGGTCACCACCCTCAGGTAGTCCTCGGCGCTCACCGGCTCGCCAGGTGACTGACCACGAACCGTCATACGTCCTCCGTCCGTCTGTTGCGGGCGAACCACCGCACCGCGAAGTCGACCGCCGCCCGCTGGCGTACCAACCTCGCCGTCCCGGCGCCCACCGGACCGACGCGGACCACCGTCGTTTCGTCGAGGTCGCGGCCCAGCGCGCCGAAGTCGCTCCCGTCGATCCGGACGTCCTGCCACCACACCCATTCGCGGCCACCGTCGGCGGTCCGCACCGCCGCGCCCAGTCGCTCGCGGACGAGGGCGGGACGGCGGTACTCGGCCAGGTGCAGCGAGGTGTTGACGCTGTGGTCGACCCCGAGCAGCAGCACGTCGGCGTCCAGGTCGTAGAGCCGGGCCAGCGGTGAGACCTCGCCGAGCATGTCGGCCAAGGCGTGCCCGGCGACCACCCGCTCGGCCGTCGGGCCGAGCGCCGCGAACGACACGTGGGGGTGCGTGCTGCGGAGTGCTCCCGGCCAGCAGCGGACCGTCTCGGCGAGGACGCCCATGTAGCGGCTCGGCGTGACCGCCGGGTCGAAGCCGGGCATCTCGGCGCGGATCAGCGGCCACCAGTCCACCGGCACCGGCGGGTTGCGCCACTGCGCGGGGTCGCTGTTGTCGGGGGTGTGGGTGGGCACCGCGATCGTGCCGTCCGGGCCGAGCGCGTCACGCAGGGCGAGCACCAGCGCCTGCGGCCCGCCGCAGACGTAGCCCAGCGGACGCATCCCGGCGTGCACCAGCACCGTCGATCCGGGGCGTACGCCCAGCAGCCGGAGTTGCGCGGCGATCGACCGGCGGGTGCCCGGCCCGCCGACGGGAACGGTCACGGCTCTCCTCCGCCCGGCACGGCTCAGGCCGTCCCGGCGACCCGCGCCAGGACCGCCTCGGCCAGCGCGGCGGGCGCGGCGTCCGGGATCCAGTGGCTCACCCCGGCCAGGGGTACGAAGCGATAGTCGCCGGTCACGTGGGCGGCGCACGCCTCGGCGGCGGTCCGGCCGATCGCGACGTCCCGGTCGCTCCACACGTAGGTGGTCGGTACGGCGACCGGGCCGACGGCGGCCAGGTCGGCGCGGGACATGGCCCGGTACCAGTTCAGAGCGGCGGTGAGCGCGCCCGGCTCGCGCATCGGCTCGGCGTAGCGGTTGACCCGGGTGGCGTCGCCCACCCCGCCCAGCAGCTTGCGCAGCGCTGTCGCGTGCCAAGCGAGCAGCACCTTCTCGGCCTTGCCCGGCTTGCGGAACAGCGCGATGTACGACGACCGGGCCTTCTGCTGGCCGTCCGTGGCGAGCGCGTGTGCCATGGCCGCCGGATGCGGCACCGACACCGCCGTCAACGTACGGACCCGCTGCGGGTGCGCGGCGGCCACCGCCCAGGCCACGACCGCGCCCCAGTCGTGGCCGACGAGGTGCACGGCGTCCAGACCGAGCGCGTCGAGTACCGCGACCGCGTCGGCGACCAGCTCGGGAATCCGGTACCCCGCCACCTCGGCGGGGCGCGCGCCCGGCGAGTAGCCCCGCTGGTCGAGGGCGTACGTGCGCAGGCCGGCGGCGTGCAGCGGCGGGACGACCTCGTCCCACTCGCCGCTGTGCTGCGGAAACCCGTGCAGCAGCAGGACGGGGACGCCGTCGGACGGGCCGCCGGTGCGTACCTCGAATGTCAGACTCCGCGCGTCGACCTGCATGATCGTCAGCCTACCCAGCCGTCGTCGCGTCGACCCGGATGCGCCGGCCGCGGGGACGCCCTGCTGGGCTGTTACCCCTGGTCGGTGCTAGCGTCAGCGAGACAACTTCACATCCGACAGGGGAGCGCACAGCGCTGAGAGTGCGGGCACGCCCGCAGACCCTCGAACCTGATCTGGGTAATGCCAGCGCAGGGAGTTCGGTCGACCTCCAGCCGCGCCGTGGGTCCGGTGCCACCGGACGCGCGGCGTGCGTCTTCTCCTGGTTCGTTTCACTGAACTGGGAGCACAGCATGGACAACACCACCAACCGTTGGCGCACGATCGACATCGTGGTCGCCTCGGTGATCGCCGTCGCCTTCGGCGTCATCTTCTGGGCCTGGGGCCTGGTCTGGAGCGCCACCGAGGGCGCGTTCGCCTTCTTCCCGCCGGCCCAGACGCTGATCTACGGCGTGTGGCTGATGCCGGCCGTGGTCGGCGGGCTGGTCATCCGCAAGCCCGGCGCCGCGCTCTACTGCGAGACGGTGGCCGCGGTCGTGTCCGCGCTGCTGGGCAGCCAGTGGGCCGGCACGGTCATCCCGCAGGGCATCGTGCAGGGCATCGGGGCCGAGCTGGCGTTCGCCGCCTTCCGGTACCGGTCGTACCGGCTGCCGACCGCCGTGCTGGCCGGCGCGCTGACCGGCCTCAGCGCGGCCCTGTTCGACTTCTTCGTCTGGAACGCCGAGTACGCGCTTGGCGACTACCGCATCCCGTACGCGCTGCTCACCATCGTCAGCGCCACGATCATCGCGGGCGTCGGCGGCTGGGCGCTCACCCGCGCTCTGGCCAACACCGGCGCCTTGGACCGCCTCCCATCAGGCCGAACCCGCGCGCTGGTCTGACGCTGTCCCGTCCGACCCTGTCCCGCCCGACCCGGCCTCGTTGATCAAGAGGTTCGCGTCACCGCGAGGCGAAATTCTGACGCGAACCTCTTGATCAACAGGGGGACGATCCGGGAGGAGGGGTTGTGGGGGTACTGCTGCGGGATTTTGGGTGGCGGCACGCCGGGCGGCGGGCCTGGGCGCTGCGCGGGGTTGATCTCCGGGTGGAGGACGGGGAGCGAGTGCTGCTGCTCGGGCCCTCCGGGGCCGGCAAGAGCACCCTGCTCGCCGCGCTCGCCGGGCTGCTCCCGGAGGACTCCGGTGAGCAGGAGGGCACCGTCGAGATCGACGGGCTCGACCCGCGCAAGGGCCGGGAACGGGTCGGCATCGTCTTTCAGGACCCGCAGACCCAGTTGGTCATGGCACGCAGCGGCGACGACGTCGCGTTCGGGTTGGAGAACCGGGGCGTACCCACGGATGAGATCTGGCCGCGCGTCGACGAGGCGCTGCGGCGCGTCGGCTTCCCGTACCCCCGCGACCGCAACACGGCCGCCCTCTCCGGCGGCGAGCAGCAGCGCCTCGCCCTGGCCGGCGCGCTGGCGCTGCGGCCCGGCCTGCTGCAGCTCGACGAGCCGACCGCCAACCTCGACCCGGACGGCGCCGCCCTGGTCCGGGGCGCCGTGGCGGGCGCGCTGGACGCCGACACCACCCTGATCCTCGTCGAACACCGGGTGGCCGAGGCGTTGCCGCTGGTCGACCGGGTGGTCGTCCTGGAGCCTGGCGGCGGCATCCGCGCGGACGGGCCACCCGACGCGGTCTTCGCCACGCACGGCGACGCCCTCGCCGCCGAGGGCGTCTGGGTGCCCGGTCACCCCATCGCGCCGCGCCGGGCCACCGCCGCCGCCGGCGACGTGCTGCTCACCGCCGACCGGCTCGGCCTGCCGTCGCGGCTGGGGCCCACCGATCTGACGGTACGCGCCGGAGAGGCCCTCGCCGTACGAGGACCGAACGGTGCCGGCAAGTCGACCCTGGCGCTGCTGCTCGGCGGGCTGCTCAAACCGGGCACCGGCCGGGTCACCGCCTCGGCCGAGCTGGCCGGCGTCCACCATCGCACTCCCCCGCACCGCTGGCGCGCGCCCACGCTGGCGCGGCGCATCGGGTCGGTCTTTCAGGACCCGGAGCACCAGTTCGTCACCGGCACCGTCTTCGACGAGCTGGCGCTCGGCCCACGCCGGACGGGTCAACCCGAGGCAGCGGTCAAGGAGACGGTGGCCGGACTACTCGAGCGGTTACGACTGACCCGGCTCGCGGCGGCCAACCCGTACACCCTCTCCGGTGGGGAGGCGCGACGCCTCAGCGTGGCGACGGCCCTGGCCACCGCGCCACGCCTGCTGATCTGCGACGAACCCACCTTCGGCCAGGACCGGCGGACCTGGGGCGAGCTGGTCGACCTCTTCGCCGACCTGCGCGACGCCGGGCACGGCGTCGTCAGCGTCACCCACGACCCGGACTTCGTCGCCGCGCTCGCCGACCGCACCGTCACCCTGGAGCGGTCGTGAGCGCGGCGGCGCGCAACCGTCACCTCGGAGCGATCGTGAACGCGGCGGCGCGCCGCTACCGACGCCGCAGCGCCGAACAGGAGCCACGCCCATGATCAGCATCGAGCCGGTCGCCCGGCCCGGAGCACCGCTGGCCCGCCGGAACCCGGTGGCGAAGCTCGCCGCCGCGCTGGTCTTCTCGTTCGCCCTGCTGGCCACGCTCGACCCGGTGGCGCCCGCGGTCGCCATCGCCGTAGAACTCGCCGTGCTGCCGCTGTTCGGCCTGCGCTACCGGGTACTGGCCCGGCGGGCGCTGCCGCTGCTGCTCAGCGCCGTCGGCATTCTGGTCACGCTGGTGCTCTTCGCCGCCGACCAGTCCGGCCGCGTCCTGCTGCACGCCGGGCCGGTGCTGGTGAGTACCGGCGTGCTGCTCACCGCTCTCGGCCTGGTGCTGCGGATCTTCGCGGTGGCCCTGCCCGGGGTGATCGTCTTCGCCACCACCGACCCGACCGACCTGGCGGACGCGCTGATCCAGAACGCGAAGGCGCCGGCGCGGTTCGCCATCGGGGCGCTGGCCGCGTTCCGGCTCGTGCCGCTGCTCGGGCAGGAGTGGCAGATGATCAGCATGGCCCGCCGGGCCCGCGGCGTCGACGCGGGACGCAACCCGGTGGCCAAGCTACGACTCTTCGCGTCCACGGCGTTCGCACTGCTGGTCGGGGCGATCCGCCGAGGCACCCGGCTGGCCGTCGCGATGGACGCGCGCGGGTTCGACGCCGGCACACCCCGTACCGTGGCTCGCCGGCAACGCTTCCGGCTCGCCGACACGCTGCTGGTCGTCGGCGCGGCGGCGCTGGCCGGCGCGGCCCTGACGACGAGCATCCTGGCCGGAACCTTCCGCCCCCTACTCGGCTGACACCGGCCACACGCCAGGCCGGTCGCGCGCCAAGGCCCAGGCGCGCTGTGTCCCCGTGCGCCCGGCCGCTGGCAAGATCCGCGCAACTTCAGGGATGTAGTGGCCTCCCACACTGGCGAGGCCACTACATCCCTGAAGTTGTCGTCACCGAATCGTGCGCCCGCGCGGGCGCAACGGCTCGGTCAGCTACGCCGGAAGGCGTAGCGGCGGGTCTGCCCGGCCGGCTGGCTACGGCCGCCGGCCGAGCGGTTGCCCGCGCCCGTGGGCGGTCCGGCCGTCGGTGCCGAGGGTCGGCTGGCCGGCGTGCGCAGATCCTCCACCGCTGGCGCGTCGACAGCCGCCGGCACGTCGACAGGTAGCGCCGCGTCGGCCGGGACAGCTCCCGGCCGGAGCGGCTCGCCGGTAGCCGCCGGGTCGACCAACGCCGCCGCCAGTGGCAGGGGCTCAACCAGCGCTGCCAGTGGCACGGGCTCGACCAGGGCCGCCGGCAGCGCCGGCTCGACCGCGACATCGGGGCGGGTCGGCAGGGTCGGGCCGCGACCAGCCGCCGGGCCATCCCCGGCCACCGGACCGTGGTCGGCCGCCGGGATCTTTCCGGGCGGCGTTGTCTTCGGGGTACGGGACTTTCTCGGGTTACGCCTGGCGGGCATCCGGGCCTCCTTCGGTGCTGACCGTCCCGGCCGTTCCCGCGCTCCGGCGGTCGGTCGGGTCGGCTGGTGACCGTCGCGGCGCGACGGTTGGGTGGGAAGGGACTGCTCACCGGGGATCAGGCAGGCTCGACGCCGTCGAACGGCGGGGAGGGAGACGCGCGACGCCCGGGAGCGCACGGACCGCGACGCGGGGCGGCGGACCGGCTCGGAAGTGGGGCGTCAGTTACGCATGCCGGAACCCTAACCACCGGCTGGGCAGACGCGCATCCGAATTTACTGGCACGATCGGCAGATGCTGATCGCGTTCTCGATCACCCCGCTGGGCGGCGGCGACTCCGTGGGCGACCTCGTGGCAGAGGCGGTACGGGTGGTCCGCGAGTCCGGGCTGCCGAACCGGACCGACGCCATGTTCACCACCGTCGAGGGCGAGTGGGACGAGGTGATGGCGGTGGTCAAGCGGGCCGTCGACGTGGTGGCCGCGCAGGCGCCCCGGGTGAGCGTCGTTCTCAAGGCCGACGTCCGGCCCGGAGTCACCGATGCGCTCACCGGGAAGGTGGCGCGTGTGGAGGAACGACTGGCCCAGGGGTGAGCGGGTACCTCGGTCCGCCGGTGGACGCGGTGGACGGACGGGCCGCGACCAGGTAGTGACCCGCCGTGGGACGACCTGCCCGTGAGGCCGGATGCCGCGATACCGTCGCAGGGACAGTTCGACGGCGAGAGGTGGCGGCACGAATGGCTCAGCAGGCGACAGCGCAGATCGGCGTGACCGGGCTGGCGGTGATGGGCCGGAACCTGGCCCGCAACCTGGCCCGCAACGGCTTCACCGTGGCGGTGCACAACCGGTCCCCGGAACGCACCCGCAGCCTCGTCGCGGAGCACGGCGACGAGGGCACCTTCGTGCCCGGTGAGTCGATGGCCGACTTCGTGGCGTCGCTGGAACGACCCCGCGCGGTGATCGTGATGGTCAAGGCCGGTGCGCCCACCGACGCGGTCATCGACGAGTTGGTGCCGCTGCTGGACGAGGGCGACATCATCGTCGACTGTGGCAACGCCCACTTCGCCGACACCCGCCGGCGGGAGGAGTCGCTGCGCGCGCAGGGGCTGCACTTCAGCGGCACCGGCGTCTCCGGCGGCGAGGAGGGCGCGCTGCTCGGCCCGAGCATCATGCCGGGTGGCTCGACCGAGTCGTACGCGAAGCTCGGGCCGATGTTCGAGAAGATCGCCGCCCAGGTGGACGGTGTGCCGTGCTGCACGCACGTCGGGCCGGACGGCGCCGGGCACTTCGTCAAGATGGTGCACAACGGCATCGAGTACGCCGACATGCAGCTCATCGCCGAGGCGTACGACCTGCTGCGGGCCGGGCTGGACGTCACCCCGGCGGAGATCGCCGAGATCTTCCGCGAGTGGAACAGCGGCGAGCTGGAGTCGTTCCTCATCGAGATCACCGCCGACGTGTTGGCGCACACCGACGCGGCGACCGGCCGGGCGTTCGTCGACATCGTGCAGGACCGGGCCGAGCAGAAGGGCACCGGCCGGTGGACCGTGCAGAGCGCCCTGGACCTGGGCATTCCGATCACCGGGATCGCCGAGGCGACGTTCGCGCGCTCGCTGTCCGGGCACGTCGACCAGCGCGAGGCGGCCCGCCGGGCCTTCCCGGACGCCGGTGAGAAGTGGCAGGTGGCCGACCGGGACGCGTTCGTCGAGGACGTCCGCCGGGCGCTGCTCGCTTCCAAGATCGTCGCGTACGCCCAGGGTTTCGACCACATCCGGGCCGGCAGCAGCGAGTTCAACTGGGACATCGACCTGGGCGGTACGGCGACCATCTGGCGGGGTGGCTGCATCATCCGGGCCCGCTTCCTGAACCGGATCCGCGAGGCGTACGACGAGCAGCCCGACCTGCCGACGCTGCTGGTGGCGCCGTACTTCGCCGAGGCGGTCAGCGCGGGCGTGCCGAGCTGGCGGCGGGTGGTGGCCGACGCGACGCAGGCGGGTGTGCCGACGCCGGCGTTCTCGTCGTCGCTCGCGTACTTCGACGCGCTGCGGGCCGAGCGGCTCCCCGCCGCGCTGATCCAGGGCCTGCGGGACAACTTCGGCGCGCACACCTACCAGCGCGTGGACCGCGAGGGCTCGTTCCACACCACCTGGGCCGGCGACAAGACGGAGTCCCCGGCCTGACGACGCGGGCATGATCGCGCTCCAACCATGATGTAGTGGCCTTCCGCCGCCGGGAGGCCACTACATCCATGTTCGGGCGCGATCGTGCGAGGCAGCGCGAGCGCTCAGGCGACGGTGGCGTGCATCTCCCAGACGAGGATCTCCGCCGGCTCG
Source organism: Micromonospora sp. CA-246542 (assembly GCF_050942905.1). NCBI lineage: Bacteria > Bacillati > Actinomycetota > Actinomycetes > Micromonosporales > Micromonosporaceae > Micromonospora > Micromonospora sp. CA-246542. The sequence continues at coordinate 5,604,647 of NZ_CP192040.1, forward strand.
TCGGCGGTGACCCGTCGACCGCCGGTCATGGTGAGCCTCGCCGCGTCGCCGGTGCCGAGTGGACCGCTGCCCTCCAGGGTGACCGTGCCGTCGGGCACGTACACGTGCACGAAGGGCGCGTCCGGGATGGTGACCTCGTCGCCGGGGCGGAGGCGGGCGGCGTGCAGGGTCGCGTACCGGTTGCGGATCCGGATGGCGGACGCGCCGTCGTAGCGGTCCCTTCCGGAGGCGATCGGCACCAGGCCGCCGCGCAGCAACTCGTCCTCGATCTCCAACTGTTCGTAGCCGGGGTCGACACCCTGCTCGTCGGGGAGCACCCACATCTGCACGAAGTGCACGGGGTCGCTGTGCGGCTGCTGGTTGTCCAGGCGCCAGGCGTCGTTCTTCTCCGAGTGCAGGATGCCGGTGCCGGCGCTCATCCGCTGCGCCAGGCCCGGATAGATCACCCCGGAGTGGCCGGTGGAGTCCTGATGTACGAGTGAACCCCGCAGCACCCAGGTGACGATCTCCATGTCCTGGTGCGGGTGGGTCTCGAAGCCGGCGCCCGGCCGGACCACGTCGTCGTTGTTGACCAGCAGCAGCCCGTGGTGGGTGTTGGCCGGGTCGTAGTGTCGGGAGAACGAGAAGGAGTGCTTCGAGTCCAGCCAGGAGATCCGGGTGGCGAAGCGATCCTCGGCGCGGCGTACGTCGACCGTCGGGGCGGGTGCGGTCACCAGGCACGCTGCCCGGCGTCGGGGATCGACGGCGCCCAGGTCAGGGCCGGCTCTCCGGTGGCCAGTTCGGCGATCTCACCGGTGCGCAGCGCGGGCGTGTGACCGAACTCGGCGCAGTGCTGCTCGGCGATCTCGGCACAGATCTCGGCGACCTGCTCGCAGATCGGGTCGCCCAGGTCGGCCGCGTTCAACGCCATGATCATCTTGTACCGCAGATCCCGCACACCCACCCCCACCCGACAGTTCCCGCTCCCCCTTGTCGAACCCTACCGACCCCCACCCCTCCAAGCCCCAAAACCCAAAACCCACCAATCCCCACCCACGCGCCCCACCCCACCCCACCCCGCCCCGCCCCGGCCCGCCCCGCCGATCTTGCACTTATGGTGGTCGATCGGTCCGGTTATACGCCTTTCGTCACCACCGAAAGTGCAAGATCGGCGGGGCGGGGGCGGCGCGGGGCGGGGGCGGCGCGGGGCGGGGGCGGCGCGGGGCGGGGGCGGCGCGGGGCGGGGGCGGCGCGGGGCGGGGGCGGCGCGGGGCGGGGGCGGCGCGGGGCGGGGGCGGCGCGGGGCGGGGGCGGCGCGGGGCGGGGGCGGCGCGGGGCGGGGGCGGCGCGGGGCGGGGGCGGCGCGGGGCGGGGGCGGCGCGGGGCGGGGGCGGCGCGGGGCGGGGGCGGCGCGGGGCGGGGGCGGCGCGGGGCGGGGCGGGGGCGGCGCGGGGCGGGGGCGGCGCGGGGCGGGGGCGGCGCGGGGCGGGGGCGGCGCGGGGCGGGGGCGGCGCGGGGCGGGGTGACGCAGCCGGTCCGTCATCCGGGGACGGAAGACGGACCGGTGGGGTGCATGGCGAGGCGGCGCCTCGCACGGTCAGCGCGAGGCGGCGCTGGGGTGGGTGGGTGGCGTTACCAGAACCGGCGACGCTTGGCTTTCTGCGGGCGGATCAGGTCCGCGCCCCTCGTCAGCAGCCGGGTCGCCCCGGAGGGACCACGGCGGGCCTCCAGGGTGTGGCTGAGTCGACGCGCGCCGGCCGCGGCCAGTGGCGCCGCGACGGCCATCACCGCCCACTGGGCAATGCGCTTCTGGATCATGTGGGTTCACCTCCGTCATTGGCTCCTGACGTTCCTGATACCCAGCGTGACGTGTGGGTAAGCCTCGCTCAGGCCGTCGGAGCCACCGGATTGGGCAGCGCGCCCCCGAAGCGCCGGTCCCGCTGGGCGTACAGCTCGCACGCGTACCAGAGGTGGCGGCGGTCGAAGTCGGGCCAGAGCGTGTCGAGGAAGACCAACTCGGCGTACGCGGTCTGCCAGAGCAGGAAGTTGGAGATCCGCTCCTCGCCGGAGGGACGCAGGAACAGGTCCACGTCCGGGATCTCCGGGTGGTAGAGGTACTTCGCGATGGTCTTCTCGGTGACCTTCGCCGGGTCCAGTCGACCGGCCGCGACGTCCCGGGCGATCGCGGCGGCGGCGTCACCGATCTCGGCGTGCCCGCCGTAGTTGACGCAGAACTGCAGGGTGAGCGTCGAGTTGTCGCGGGACATCTCCTCGGCGGTCTGCAGCTCGGAGATGACGCTCTTCCACAACCGCCCCGGGCGCCCCGACCAGACCACCCGGACGCCCAGGTCGACCAACTGGTCACGGCGTCGACGGATGACGTCCCGGTTGAACCCCATGAGGAACCGGACCTCGTCGGGCGAGCGCCGCCAGTTCTCGGTGGAGAAGGCGTACGCCGACAGGTAGGGGATGCCCATCTCGATGGCGCCCTCGATCGTGTCGAAGAGGCTGTGTTCCCCCGCCTCGTGCCCCTTGGTGCGGGGCAGACCACGGTCCTTGGCCCACCGACCGTTGCCGTCCATCACGATGGCCACATGCTTGGGCACCGCCCCCGCGGGCAGCGCCGGCGGCCGGGCTCCGGACGGGTGGGGCGTCGGTGGCGTCGGCTCGCGCCGACCGGACCTCGTCGATCGGATCACTCGGCTCTCTCCTTGCTCGTGCCGTCCGCTCCGGAACCGGCGTCACCGCCCGGCCGGAGCATCGCAGCCCCGGACCCCACGTCACCGCCCGGCCGGAGCATCGCAGCCCCGGACCCGACGTCACCGCGTGGGCGGAGCATCCCCGCCCCACCGCCACCCGGCGGCGGGACCGTACCGGCGACCGGGGTGGTGCTCCGGTCGACCAGCGGCAGCGAGCGTAACGCGCGTTCCAGGTGCCACTGGAGGTGCGCCGCCACCAGGCCGCTGCACTCCCGTCGTACCCCGGTGTCGGTGGCATCGGCGACCACCCAGTCGCCGGTGGTCAGCGCGGACATCAGGTCGATGGTGGCCGGCGCGGGGTGGGCCGCGCCCGGCGGCCGGCAGTCCGGGCAGACCGCGCCGCCGGCCGGCACGGAGAACGCGCGGTGCCGCCCGGGGGTGCCGCAGACGGCACAGGCGGTCAGCGCCGGCGCCCAGCCGGCGAGGGCCATCCCCCGCAGCAGGTACGCGTCGAGCACGAGGGTGGTGTCGTGCTCGCCCCGGGACAGCGCCTTCAACGCCCCCACGGTGAGCTGGAACAGCCGCAGCGAGGGTTCCCGCTCGACGGGTGTCAGCCGCTCGGCGGTCTCGGCGATCGCGCTGGCCGCCGTGTAGCGGGGGTAGTCGCCGAGGAACCGCTTGCCGTACAGGTCGATGCCCTCGACCTGGCTGACCGTGTGCAGCGAGCTGCCGTGGTTGCCCTTGGGGTCACCGGCGAGTTGCAGGTCGATGTGACCGAACGGCTCCAGGCGGGCGCCGAACTTGCTCATGGTGCGCCGGACCCCCCGGGCGACCGCCCGCAGTCGGCCGTGCCGGCGGGTCAGCAGGGTGATGATCCGGTCGGACTCGCCGAGCTTCTGCACGCGCAGCACCACCGCGTCGTCGCGGTAGAGCTGTCGGCGGTACCCGGCCATCGGACCATTCTCCCTCGGGGTGTGAAATCAGGGTCGCTTCGGGGTGGACGCGAGGATGAACCCCGATGTGCCGGGCCGGCGACCGCCCGTAGCGTGCTGGCCATGGCACCGCACCAGAGCACCGCCGTCCGTCGTCGCCGCGCCGCCGCGCCCGTCGCGTTGGCGTTGTCCACCGCCCTCATCCTGCTGGCCGGGTGCGACAACCTGTCGTTCCGTCGGCTCGACTACGACGACACCGAGCCGGTGAAGATCACCACCATCCGGGTGGACGGGGGCTCCGGGGACGTGATCATTCGAGGCACCGGCCCGGCGGGCGAGGCGCGGATCAAGCGGGTGGTCCGCTACCAGGGCGGCGAGCCCAAGGCGCGGTACGAGATCAAGGACAGCGAGTTGGTGTTGAACACCGACTGCGGTGACCGGTGCAGCGTCTCGTACGAGGTGACCGTGCCGGCGGGCGTGAGCGTGCAGGGCGACAGCGGCTCGGGCGACGTCGAGCTGACCAAGGTGGGCGCGGTGAAGCTGCGGCTGGGCTCGGGTGACGTGCGGATCACCGAGGTCACGGGGTCGCTCGACGTGGAGACCGGCTCGGGCAACATCGACCTGAGCGAGGCCGATTCGACGGTACGGCTGCGGGCCGGCTCCGGCGACGTCAGCGCCCGCCGGGTGGCCGGCGCGACGGACGCCGAGGCCGGCTCGGGCAACGTGACCATCGAGTTGGAGACGCCGACCTCGGCGCGGGCGCATGCCTCCAGCGGGGACGTCAGCGTGCTCGTACCGGCAGGCAGCTACCGGGTCCGCTCCAGCACCGGCTCCGGCGACGCGCGGATCACCGTGGCGGACGACCCGGCGGCGTCCCTGGTGCTCGACGGCTCGGCCGGCAGCGGCGACGTCACCATCAGCCAGCGTTGATCTCGACCGTCGCCGCCTCGGTGGGCAGCCGCTGCGCCGGCACGGTGGCCGGCCCCACGGTCTCGCCGACCGCACGCCGATCCGTCCCGCCGTTGCCGGAGACGGCCGGCGAGCCGACGGGAACCAGTTCCGGGCGGCGGCGGGCGGCGACGTCCTCGACCCAGCCGACGGCCAGGGTGACCAGACCGACCAGCGCGAAGACCAGCAGCACCCGTACCGCCAGTCCCACCGGATCCTGGTGGGACCAGCCGACCACGTCGACGAGCGGGGTGAGCGCCACCACGAACGGCATGTGCCAGAGGTAGATGGTGAGCGCCCGCCGGTTGACCACGGTCAGCGCCTGGTCGGCCAACCGGCTGCGCGACAGCCAGGCCACCCCGGCCGGCGCCCGGCCCAGGACGACCAGGATGAACGCGGCCGACCAGACGGCGTTGCCCAGGTGGTTGTCGTTGAGGTCGTACCCCCGTGGGCCGGGATGCGTGACGATCCAGGCCCCGCCGACGACGGCGAGGGCCAGCGCGAGCGGGTACAGCACCCGGCCGGTGAGGCGGCGCAGCATCCCGGCGTGGTGGGCGAAGCCCAGCACCCACGCGCCGAAGTACAGCCCGAACTCGCGCACGACCGCCGGCGCCGGGTAGATGCCCACCTCGATGGTCACCAGCAGCAGGTACGGGGCGAGCAGGGTGGGCAGCGGGGCTCGCCGGAACAGCCAGAACGCGACCGGTGAGGCGAGCACGAACCAGAGGTAGTCGCGCAGGTACCAGATGACGCTCAGCGCCAGGGCGCCCCAGTTGTTGGCCGGTGGGTCGGCGATCGGGAACAGCCACAGCAGCACCCGTGGGGACAGCGTCATCCCGGTGAACAGCATGGCCGGCACGAAGACCACCGCCACCACCCACAACGACGGCAGCAGGCGGCGCAGCCGACGGAGGACCGCCGCCGGGCCGGACCGGTCCAGCGAGGCGGCCATCAGCGAGCCGGCCAGCGCGAACATCACCGACATGGCGGGGAACACCAGGGTGAGGGTCGCCCACCCGGTGACGTGGTAGACGACGACTCGGACGATGGCCAGGAAACGGAGCAGATCGAGATATCTGTTGCGCATCAGCCTGCATCTGGATCGGGGGCGCGGGGGTTGCCCTCTCCCCTACCCGGCCCGACCCACGAGCCAAACGACGCCTCAGAAACCCAGCTTGCGCAACTGCCGTGGGTCGCGCTGCCAGTCCTTCGCGACCCGGACGTGCAGGTCCAGGTAGACCCGCGAGCCGAGCAGCTCCTCGATCTGACGGCGGGCGTTGGTCCCGACCTCCTTGAGCCGGCTCGCCTTGTGACCGAGCACGATGGCCTTCTGGCTGGGCCGCTCCACGTACAGGTCGGCGTAGATCTTCATGACCTGACCCTCGGGGATCATCTCCTCCACGACCACGGCGATGGAGTGCGGCAACTCGTCGCGCACCCCTTCCAGGGCCGCCTCCCGGATCAGCTCCGCGACCAGCACCTGCTCCGGGTCGTCGGTCAGCATGTCGTCCGGGTAGAGCTGCGGCGACGGCGGCAGGTACTTCGTCATCACGTCGACGAGGGTGTCCACCTGGTGCCCGGAGACCGCGCTCACCGGCACGATTTCGGCGAACTCTCCCAGCTCGCTAACCGCGAGCAACTGCTCGGCCAACCGGCGCTTGTCCACCAGGTCGGTCTTGGTGACGACCGCCAGCACGGTCGCCTTCAGCTCGGCCAGCTCGCCCGTGATGAACCGGTCACCGCGCCCGACCGGCTCGTCCGCCGGGATGCACAGGCCGATGACGTCGACCTCGGTCCAGGTGGAGCGGACCAGGTCGTTGAGGCGCTCGCCGAGCAGCGTACGGGGTCGGTGCAGGCCCGGCGTGTCCACCAGGACCAGCTGCGACTCCGGGCGGTGCAGCACCGCCCGGATGACGTGCCGGGTGGTCTGCGGCTTGTTCGACGTGATCGCGATCTTGGTGCCGACGATCGCATTGGTCAGGGTGGACTTTCCCGCGTTGGGCCGGCCGACGAAACAGCCGAACCCGGCCCGGTACGGGCGGGCCTCCGGGTCGCGCACCGGGCTCACTCGGTCACCGTGCCGAGGACCGTGCCGTCCGGGGCGGCGACGTGGATCGGCGCGTCCGGGGCGAGGTCACGCACCACCGCGTGCCCCGCGCCGTCCAGCGTCGACGCCTCGGTCACCACCGCCGCCGCCTCCAGCCGACTCGCCCCGGCGGCGACCGCCGAGGCCACCGCCAATTGCAGCGCGGTGAGGGTCAGCGAGGGCAGCGTCACGCTCGCCGCCGCGTACGTCCGACCGTCCTGATCCCGGACCGCGGCGCCCTCCACGGCACCGACCCGCGCACGGGCGCCCCGGGCCAGGACGACGAGCTTGCCGTCCTCGGCGCTCAGCGGCGCCGGCGCGCCGGGGTGGGCCGGGCGGTGGGCGCGGCGGGTGTCTCAGGCATCGGCGGCTTGCCTCTCGTCGTCTCGGTAGTGGTTCGGGTCGCTGCCGGGACCGGCGTGGTCGCCGCGCCCGGTGGCGTCCTGCGTGTCGCCCGACTCCACCCTGCTCACCAGGACGGTGTCGATCCGGTTGCGTCGACCGGTGGTGCCCTCGGCGACCAGCCGGAGACCGGCCACCTCGACCTCCGCTCCGGGGATCGGCACCCGCCCCAGCGACTGGGCGAGCAGACCACCGACCGTCTCCACCTCATCGGTGGGCAGGTCGGTGTCGAACAGCTCGCCCAGGTTCTCCACCGGCAGGCGGGCCGTGACCCGCACCGAGGAGTCCGCGAGGCGCTCGACCGGCGGGCGTTCGACATCGTACTCGTCGGTGATCTCACCGACGATCTCCTCCAGGATGTCCTCGATGGTGACGAGGCCACCGGTGCCGCCGTACTCGTCGACCACGATGACCAGGTGGTTGCGTGCCGCCTGCATCTCCGACAGCAGGTCGTCGACCGGCTTGGACTCCGGCACGAAGGTCGCCGGGCGCATCAGCTCGGCCACCGGCACCTGCTCGGCGCCCGGATCGCCGCCGCGCGACCGGCGGATCAGGTCCTTGAGGTAGAGCACCCCGAGTACGTCGTCGACGCTCTCGCCGATGACCGGGATGCGGGAGAAACCCGAGCGCAGGAAGAGCACCAGCGCCTGGGCCAGGGTCTTGCCCTCCTCGATCCACACCATCTCGGTGCGCGGCACCATCACCTCGCGGGCGATGGTGTCGCCGAGCGCGAAGACCGAGTGGATCATCTGGCGCTCGCCGTGCTCCACGACGCCACGCTGCTCGGCGAGGTCGACCAGCTCACGCAGCTCCACCTGGCTGGCGAACGGCCCCTCTCGGAAGCCGCGCCCCGGGGTGACCGCGTTGCCGATCAGGATGAGCAGCGACGCGAGCGGGTTGAGCGCGCGGCCCAGCCAGCGGACCAGCGGCGCGACCGCCCGGCCCACGGCGTACGCGTGTTGCCGGCCGATGGTGCGCGGGGCGACACCGACCACCACGAAGCTGACCACCGTCATCGCGCCCGCGGTGACCAGCGCGGCCCGCCAGCCCGCGCCGAAGCTGTCCACCGCGACCAGCGCCACCAGCGTGGTGGCGGTCAGCTCGGCGAGCAACCGCAACAACAGCAAAAGGTTGAGGTGCCGGACGACGTCCCCGGCCACGACCTGGAGGGTACGGGCGCCGCGCACGCCGTCCCGGGCCAGTTCGGCGGCCCGGGCCGGCGAGACCGCGGCGAGCGCCGCCTCGGTCATCGCGATCACACCGGCCAGCACTACCAGGCCGGCCGCGAAGACGATCAGTTGCAGGTCGGGAAGGCCGGCCGTGGGGCCGACCGCCAGTAACACAGACGTGGACATCACGGGGTACGGGTCGACCGCCAGCTCGTCAGCAGTCGCGCCTGGAGGCCGAACATCTCCCGTTCCTCCTCCGGCTCCGCGTGGTCGTACCCGAGCAGGTGCAGCACCCCGTGCACGGTGAGCAGGTGCAGCTCGTCGGCCGGGGCGTGCCCGGCGGTCGCGGCCTGCTTGGCCGCCACCTCGGGGCAGAGCACGATGTCGCCGAGCAGGGCCGGTTCGCCGCCGGCCGGGGCGCTCTCGCCCGGACCGTGGTCGACGCTCCCCTCGTCCATCGGGAAGGCGAGGACGTCGGTGGGGCCGTCCCCGCCCATCCAGCGGTGGTTCAGCTCGGTCATGTAGTCGATGTCGACCAGCAGCACGGACAGCTCGGCGAGGGGGTTGACCCCCATCTCGTCGAGGGCGTGCCGGGCGACGGCGAGCACGGCGTCGGTGTCGACGTCGACACCGGACTCGTTGGCGATCTCGATGGACAACTGCTTTCCTCTGCTTTAGCGGCGGCGGCCGGCCCGGCCGCCCTGGGCGGGTCGCCCGGGTACGGCATGGACGCCCTGCGCCTGCTGGTTCTCCCGTTCGGCGTCCCAGCGGGCGTACGCGTCGACGATCTCCCCGACCAGCCGGTGACGCACCACGTCGGAGCTGGACAACTGGGCGAAGTGCACGTCGTCGACGTTTCCCAGGATCTCCCGGACGACCCGCAGCCCGCTGCTGGTCCCGCCGGGAAGGTCCACCTGGGTGATGTCACCCGTCACGACGATCTTGGAGTTGAAGCCGAGCCGGGTGAGGAACATCTTCATCTGCTCGGGCGTGGTGTTCTGCGCCTCGTCCAGGATGATGAACGCGTCGTTGAGGGTCCTACCGCGCATGTACGCCAGCGGGGCGACCTCGATCGTGCCGGCGGCCATCAGCTTCGGGATCGACTCCGGGTCGATCATGTCGTGCAGCGCGTCGTAGAGCGGGCGCAGGTACGGGTCGATCTTCTCGTTGAGCGTGCCGGGCAGGAAGCCCAGCCGCTCGCCGGCCTCGACCGCCGGCCGGGTCAGGATGATCCGGTTGACCTGCTTCGCCTGCAACGCCTGGACGGCCTTCGCCATGGCCAGGTACGTCTTGCCGGTACCAGCCGGGCCGATGCCGAAGACGATGGTGTGCGAGTCGATCGCGTCGACGTACCGCTTCTGCCCGAGCGTCTTCGGGCGGATGGTGCGCCCACGGCGGGAGAGGATGTCGAGGGTCAGGACCTCGGCGGGCCGCTCGGCGCTGCCCTGCTCGAGCATGCCGACGGTACGCCGGACGGCGTCACTGGTCAGGGTCTCGCCTTTCTCGATGAGTTCGAGCAGCTCACTGAAGACCCGCTCGGCGAGGGCGTTGTCGGCGGGAGCGCCGGTGATGGTGATCTCGTTGCCGCGGACGTGCACGTCACTGGCGACCGAGCGTTCGACGAGGCGCAGGATCTCGTCACCCGCGCCCAGCAGATTGACCATGATCTTGGGGTCGGGCACGGTGATCCTGGTCTGCACCCGGGGCGGGCCGGGAGGTGGGGTGCCAGTCATAGGTCGGGCCGAGGGGCCCTGCGCACCTGCTCTCAATCTCGGCGCCGGCCCAGCTGGCACGGCGTGCGGACGTTACACCCATCGTATCGGGTCAACGCGGGCCGCATCGCGCCCATTTCCGCTGGCCGCGATCAACTCGCGACCTGCGGTCAAGAAGCGTCAGGGGCGGTGATTCGGGGGTTCGGTTTCCGCGTCCTCGCTCAGGGCCGAGGCCCACGCGTGGGACCAGCGGACGAGCGGGCGCAACGCCTGGTAGGCGCCGCGCCCCAGGTCGGTGAGCAGGTAGGCCGTGTCCGGCTGCTGGGCGACGAGCTGGGCGTCGAGCAGTTCGGTCAGCCGCTGCCGCAGGACGCTTGAGGACATGTTGTCGCAGCGCTGCTGCAACGCGCGGAACCCGAGCGGCCCGTGCTGCAACTCCCAGACGATGCGCAGGTTCCACCGGCGGCCGAACAGGTCGAGGGCGGCCATGAGGGGTCGCCCGGTACCCGATCCGCGTACCGGCTGGCCGGGCCTGGGTACCGTCATCGCCTTTGCGCCCCTCTTGATGCTCGATGTCCGATACGGCAGCGTCCAGTGCGTTGATTCGTCGCCTCAGTCACCGTCGCGGACGACCGCCAACCCGCCGACCCGCGTCGTGATGCCCGCCGGCCCCCGTCGGGCCGAAGCGAGCACGCTGGCCGGTCGACCGAGGGTGTCACCCTGCTCCACCTCGATCGCGACCGCCTGTGCCCCGGTCGAGTCGAGCAGGTGGGCGGCGAGGCAGCCGGTGCTGTTGGCGTTGGCGACGTCCTCGTCGACGCCGATGGCCGGCGCGAACATCCGCGCCGCACCCGGTTGGTCGCCCATCGGGGGTACGTAGACGAAACAGCCGAGGAGCCCGTACCGCCGGCACGCCGCAGCCAGTCCGCCGAGGTGTGGGCGGACTCGGACCAGCGCCGACCGGTCGCGGACCGGTACCAGCATGCGCGGTGCGCCGGGCACCGCGATCCGTGGCACGTCGTCCGGATGCGGATCGTCCGCCCTGAGCCCGAGCGCGTCGACGATCGCGGCCCGCTCGTGCGGTGCCGGGTGACGCAGTGCGACGGGTCCCTGGTCGAACCACACCTCGATGCCGCCGGGGCGGCGGATCGCGACGGTGTCGAAAGTGCGCCCGCCGGTGCGTTGGCGATCGGTGAGCTCAGCGCCCCCGGTGCGGGTCAACCGGACGGCCTGCGCGGCAACGGTGCCATGGCCGCAGCCGGACAGCTCACCGGCGGCGGTGAAGAACCGGACCGGCCAGGCGCCGTCCCGCGTCCGCCCCGGGCCGACGATCGCCGCGTGCGAGGTGCCGGCCGCAGCAGCCACCGCGCACCGGTCGGGGTCCGTCGCCGCCGGGTCGTCGTCGGTGACGGCAGTGGGGCTGCCACCCCGACCGTCGCGCCGCACGCACGCATCGACAACCGTAATCTCCGGCCAGACTACGTCGTTCACGGGTGCGCCCTGTCCAGCCAGTCGGTGATGAGGGGGATGGTGTCGCCGAGGGTGTCGACGCGGTGGTGTGCGCCGGCGAGTTCGTCGTCGGGATGGGTGGTGCGTACGGCGATCACTGTCATGCCTGCGGCTCGGGCTGCTTCGATGCCTGCGGGGGCGTCCTCGATCACCAAGCAGTCGGACGTCGGGAGGTGGAGTAACCGCGCCGCTTGCAGGTAGCCCTCTGGATCGGGTTTGCCGAGCCGGACGTGGCCGCTGTCGACCAGCACGGGAGGATTGGGTAAACCGCCTACGAGCAGGCGGTGCAGCACCGTCGGAGCTCGGCCGGAGGTGACGACGCCCCACCGCCGGCCCGTCAGCAGACGCAATACCGCGGCGGCATCGGGATACACGGGAAAAGCGTCGCCCTCGTCGGCCATGATGTCGCGGACCAGCCGGTATTCCGCTTCGGCATCGAGCTGCGGTGCAACGACCGCGATGGTGTCGACGGGCCGGCGGCCATGGGTGTGTGACCAGACCAGGTCAGGGTCGAGGTTGCGTTGCGTCGCCCATCGGCTCCAGATCCGGCGGTAGGCAGGGTACGAATCGACGAGCACACCGTCGACGTCGAACAACACCGCCTTGTCGGCAACGCCCGTGCCGATGTCGTGCAGCTGGTGTGGCCCTTGAGCCATCACACCACCAGGTCGTGCAGAACGCCGACCGTGGTGGCCGCCTGTACGGCCATGTCGTGGACCAGCCGGGCGGCGGGGAGGACCTCGTGGACGAGGTGAACCGACTGACCCGCGTACAGCGCCATGTCGTCCAGGTCGCCCGTCATGTCGGGCAGTGGCATCAGATCCCCGTACCGATAGTGGCTCCTCTCGGCCGCGTCCACCGCCACGACATCGCCCTCGCCGGGCCGATGCGGTGCCTGCGGCGAGCCGGCGGCCTCCCATCGGCGGAGGGTCGCGTTGCGCAACGCGCGGTGCGGCGCGTGCGGCCAGCCGCCGTCGAAGCACCGGGTGTACACGGCGTCCACGCCGGCGGCGGTGATCAGCTGCCGCCGATACACCTCATGCGTGGCAGCCTCAGCGGCAGCCAGGAAACGGGTGCCCAGCATGACGCCCTGGGCGCCGAGCGCCAGCGCCGCCGCGACCCCCCGGCCGTCCGCGATCCCACCGGCGGCAACCACGGGTACGGGGCCGACCGCGTCGACGACGGCGGGCACCAGGGCCATCGTGGACGTGCTGCCGCAGACATGACCGCCGGCCTCCCAGCCCTGCGCCACGACGACGTGCACGCCGCCGGCGACCGCGTGGACCGCTTCGGCGACCTCGCCGACCGTGTGCAGATGCAGCGCGGCCGCCTCGCGGATGCGGCCATTCACCGGCGACGGGTCTCCCCAGAAGGTGGAGATGATCGGCACTCCCTCTTCCAGGCAGACCGCCAGCTGGTCGTCCACCGGAAAATCGAGAACCAGGTTCGCGCCGAACGGTCTCGTGGTGAGCTCCCGAGTTCGCCGGATGGTGCGGCGCGCCTGCTCGGGGCTCTGCCAGGTCAACGCCAACATGCCGAGGCCGCCGGCCTCGGATACGGCTGCGGCCAGGTCCGGTCCCGCAGCCGAACCCACCGGTGCCTGGATGATCGGCAGCCCGATGCCCAGCCGTTCGCACAGGGTGGTGCGCAATCCCCTCACGACTCCCCCGACTGCTTCGGAAATCGAATCGATCGGCTCGGACGTTACTGCGTCGGACATCGAAGCGTCAACAGGGCGTGACGGGCCGTCAGCGGTAGTACTGGACCAGGCAGAACTCGTGGTCCTCCGGGTCAGCCATGACGACAACCACGCCCTCGTCGTAGTCGTGCCGCTCGCCGGTGTACCGACCACCGAGATCGACGACCAGGGCCATGGCCTCGTCGATCCGGTCGACGGAGATGTCGAGGTGGATCCGTACCTTGCCGGTCCTGGCCTCCGAGACCGGCTGGAACACCAACCGTGGCTGAGGCTCACCACGTTCACCGAGGTAGACCCAACCGTCCTGGGACGGACCGGGCTCGCGACCGAGCAGGCCACTCCAGAATCGGGCTACCCGCTCGGGGTCGAGGCAATCGATCGTCACACCGGACCAGACGTTGGCCATCCGCCGATCCTGGCAGAGCGTCGGGCCGGCCGTCAGGTCAGATCTCGGGCGAGCATCGGGCCGAGTGGCGCGCCGCCGAGCAGGTGGGCGTGCGCGTGGAACACCTCCTGCCCGCCGTACGCCCCGGTGTTGAACATCAGCCGGAACCCGTCGCCGAGCAGCCCCTCGTCCTCGGCCACCTCGGCGGCCGTGGCCAGCACCGCCCCGGCCAGCGCTGGGTCACCCTCGGCGAGGGTGGCCACGTCGGCGTAGTGCTCCTTCGGAATGACCAGGACGTGCACCGGCGCCTTCGGGTCGATGTCGCGGAAGGCGAGCGTGGTGTCGGTCTCGCGGACCACGGTGGCCGGGATCTCCCCGGCGACGATGCGGCAGAACAGGCAGTCGGATCCCATCGGGGCAGTGTAAGGAAGGGCACCTTGCTAACGCCTGAGGTATAGGAAGGGGCCCTTCCTTTCATCTGGGGGTTCTGGGGCAGGATGGCCGGCATGACGGATCGGGCGGTTCTGGTGACGGGATCCTCGCGCGGCATCGGCCGGGCGGTGGTGGAGGCGTTCGCCGCCAGTGGGGACCGGGTGGCGATCCACCACCGCGACTCCGCCGAGGCGGCCGAGGCACTACGCGCCGGGCTGCCCGGGTCGGGGCACGTGGTGGTCCGCGCCGACCTCACCGACCCGGACGCGGTCCGCAGCATGGTCGACCGGGCCGCCGAGCAGCTCGGTGGCCTGGACGTGCTGGTCAACAACGCCGGCACGTACGGCGACCGGGACGTCCCGCACCCGATCTTCGGCACCTCGTACGAGGAGTGGCAGGCTCGCTGGCGGCAGGTGCTGGAGACCAACCTGACCGGTGCGGGGAACGTGATCTGGTGCGCCGCCCAGCACCTGCGCGAGCGGGGTGGCCGGATCGTCAACGTGTCCTCCCGCGGCGCGTTCCGGGGCGAGCCGGAGCAGCCGGCGTACGGCGCCAGCAAGGCGGGGCTGAACGCGCTCGGTCAGTCCCTCGCCGTGGCGCTCGCGCCGTACGGCATCACGGTCGCCACGGTGGCGCCGGGTTTCGTGGCGACCGACATGACGACCGAGCACCTGCGCGGCGAGCGGGGCGCGGCGATCCGGGCGCAGAGCCCGTTCGACCGGGTGGCCCGCCCGGAGGAGATCGCGGCCGCGGTGCACTGGCTGGCCTCGCCCGAGGCCGAGTGGGCCTCCGGCACGATCGTCGACCTCAACGGCGCGTCCTACCTGCGCAGCTGACCGCCCGCTCCCGGCGCAGCTCGCGGCCGAGCACGGCCTTCGGGCCCCTGGCCTCCGGGCCACTCATCGCCTCCTTTGCTCTGCTTCCATCACGGCAACACTCGAGGGTCGAAACTGTTGCCTCCGCTGAAGCAGAGCAAAGGACGCCGACGAGGTTGCCGGGAACCGAACGCGACGGCCGAACACGGCGAGCGGGCACGCACGGCGGCCCGCCGCGGCGGAAGGTGGAACTACCAGCGGCCGAGGCGGGTGGCGAGCACGCTGAGCGCGGCCACGCCGGCCGTGGAGGTACGCAGCACCTCCGGCCCGAGGCGTACCGGCCGGCCACCGGCCTCACGGAAGGCCGTCAGCTCGGCCCGGTCGATGCCGCCCTCCGGGCCGACCACGAGGACGATCTCCCCGCCCGACGGCAGGTCGACGCCGGTCAACGGCTCCTCGGCCTCCTCGTGCAGGATGAACCCGGCGGCGGCCCCGGCGATCCGGCGGGCGACCGTGGCGGTGGATTCGTCCGGCGCTCCGGCCACGACGGGCAGCCAGGGCCGACGGGCCTGTTTCGCCGCCTCGCGGGCGGTGGCGACCCACTTCTCGCGTGCGCGTACGCCCCGGTCGCCGCGCCACTGGGCCACCGAGCGCGACGCCGCCCAGGGCACGATCTCGTCCACCCCGACCTCGGTCATCGCCTGCACGGCCAGCTCGCCCCGGTCGCCCTTGGCGATGCCCTGCACGGTGACGATCCGGGGTACGGGCGCGTCCGCGTACCCCCGGGAGGTGACGGCGACCTCCAAGCTGCCCCGGCCGACGGCGGTGACCACGGCGGCGGCCGTGCCGCCCCGACCGTCGGCGAGCAGCAACTCCTCGCCGACGCGCAGCCGCTGCACGGTGGCGGCGTGGTGCCCCTCCGGGCCGTCCAGGGTCAGCGCGTCACCGATGGGCAGCGCGTCCACCAGGAACAGCGGCGCCGACACCTCAGGCGTGCCCGTTGAACGCGTCGCGCATCCGGGAGAAGAAGCCGCCCTGCTTGGTCAGCTCGGCGACCTCCTCGCCCCGGGTCTTGGCGAAGTCGCGCAGCATCTTCTCCTGGTCGGGGTCGAGCTTGGTGGGCGTCCGGACGTCCAGGTGCACGTAGAGGTCACCCCGGCCGGTGCCGCGCAGGTGCGGTACGCCCCGGGCGCGCAGTCGCAACGTGCTGGCCGGCTGGGTGCCGGCCTTGACGTCGACGGTCTCCTCGCTGTCCAGCGTCTTGATGGTGAGCCGGGTGCCCAGCGCGGCGGCGGTCATCGGCACGGTGACGCGGCAGTGCAGGTCGTCACCCTTGCGGGAGTAGACGTCGTGCGGACGCTCGTGGATCTCGACGTAGAGGTCGCCGGCGGTGCCACCGCCCGGGCCCACCTCACCCTGCTGGGCCAGCCGGATCCGCATGCCGTCCTCGACCCCGGCCGGGATCTTGACGGTGAGCGACCGGCGGGTGCGTACCCGGCCGTCGCCGGCGCAGGTCGGGCAGGGGTGCGGGATGGTGGTGCCGTAGCCCTGGCAGACGGTGCACGGCCGGGCCGAGACCACCTGGCCGAGGAAGGTGCGCTGCACCGACTGCACCTCGCCCCGGCCGGCGCACGCCTCACAGGTGGCCAGGTGGGTACCGGCCGCGGTGCCGGCGCCCGAGCAGGTGGTGCAGAGCACGGCGGTGTCGACGGTGATCGGGGCCTCGACGCCGAACGCCGTCTCGTGCAGGTCCAGTTCGAGGCGCAGGATCGCGTACGCGCCCGGTCGGGTCCGTGGACGCGGCCCACGGCCGGCGCCGCCCGCGGCGCCACCGAAGAACGCGTCCATGATGTCCTGGAAACCGACGAACGGGCCGGCTCCCCCCGGACCACCCGGGCCGCCCGCGCCCCCGCCGCCGGGGGCGAGCGGGTCGCCACCCAGGTCGACGATCTGCCGCTTCCGGTCGTCCGAGAGGACCTCGTACGCGGCGTTGATGTCCTTGAACTTCTCCTGGGCCTCCGGGTCCGGATTGACGTCCGGGTGGAACTGGCGCGCCAGCTTGCGGTAGGCACGCTTGATCTCGTCATCGGAGGCTTCCCGGCTGACACCGAGGATGCCGTAGTAGTCCCTGGCCACTGCGTTCCGTGTCCTCATGTTCGTCTCGCGTTGCGCCGACCGGCGGCCGCAGCCGGCCGTCGGCCCTGACTGGTCAGTTCTGGGCCAGCAGCTCGCCCACGTAGCGTGCCACGGCGCGCACCATGGCGATATTGCCGGGGTAGTCCATCCGGGTCGGCCCCAGCACTCCCAGGCCGCCCACGATGGTGGCCCCCGGGCCGTACCCGGTGCTGACCACCGAGGCGGCACGCAGGTTGTCGAACTCGTTCTCGTCGCCGATCAGCACCCGGGTCGTGCTGGGCTCGGTCTCGCCGATGAGCTTGAGGAGCACGACCTCCTCCTCCAACGCCTCCAGGATGGGCCGCAGCGAACCCTGGAAGTCGAGCAGACCGCCCCGGGTCAGGTTGGCGGTGCCGGCCAGGGCGATGCGTTCCTCGTGCCGCTCGACGAGCGTCTCCAGCAGGACGGTGGAGAGCGTGGTCATGGCCGGGCGTAACTGCACCGGCGCCTCTTCCACCAGCGCCTGCACCAGCGGCGGGGTGTCCGACATGCGCTCGCCGGCGAGCTTCTCGTTGACCAGGCGACGCAGGTCGGTGACGTCGTCGGCGGGCACCGGCCCCGGCAGCTCCACCAGCCGCTGCTCCACCCGGCCGGTGTCGGCGATCATGACGAGCATCAGCCGGGTGGTGGAGATCGGCACCAGCTCCAGGTGTCGCACCGAGGAGCGGGCGAGGCTCGGGTACTGCACCACGGCCACCTGGCGGGTCAACTGGGCGAGCAGCCGTACGGTGCGGTGGACCACGTCGTCGAGGTCGACGGCCCCGACGAGGAAGCGCTCGATGGCCCGGCGTTCGGCCGGGCTGAGCGGCTTGACCCGGGACAGCCGGTCGACGAAGAGCCGGTAGCCACGGTCGGTGGGCACTCGGCCGGCGCTGGTGTGCGGCTGCCGGATGTAGCCCTCCTCCTCCAGCACGGCCATGTCGTTGCGGACCGTCGCCGGGGAGACCCCGAGCTGGTGCCGCTCGACCAGCGCCTTGCTGCCGACCGGCTCCTGGGTCGAGACGTAGTCCTCGACGATGGCGCGGAGCACGGCGAGTTTCCGGTCGTCCAGACCCATCCTCCGCACCTCCTGTCGCACGTCGGCCGCCGGCCCACCCGGGCCGACGGACCGTCCTGGCACTCGACTGTAACGAGTGCCAGTCTACGTCGGCGTGCCCGCCGACGCGATGATCAACGAACGCCCGTGACATCCCGCGCGGGCCGATCGGCCCGGACGGCAGGGCGATGTCGCTCTGGTGCGACGTTGCCAACGGCACCTACCGTGACAACCATGACTGAACCACCTCGCCCTCCCGGCGCGGGAGACCCCGGCAACTACCCGCCGGAGCCGAATCTCCCCGGCTCGTCCTCGTCGGCCGAGCCGCCCACCGCACCACTGTCCGGGGCGCCCGGCCCGGGCGGCTATCCCCCAGCCGGTGACTATCCGCCGCCCACCGGTGACCAACCGCCGTCGGGCGGCTACCCTCCGCAGGGCGACTACCCCCCACCTGGCGGTTACCCCCCGCCCGGTGGTTACCCCCCGCCGGGCGGCCCGACTGGCGGGTATCCGACCGGCGGAGCGTACGGCGGCCCCGGCGGCGGTTACGCCAACAACGAGGACAAGACCTGGGCGCTCGTCGCCCACTTCGGCGGCGCGGCCGGGATGATCATCAGCGCTGGCGTGCTCGGCTGGATCGCCCCGCTGGTGGCGTTGCTGGCCCGGGGCAGCCAGTCCCCGACCGTCCGGGCGCACGCCGTGTCGGCGCTCAACTTCCAGCTCATCTGGTCGATCGTCGGCCTGGTCGGCTGGGTGCTGTCCTGCATCGTCATCGGCTTCATCGGCGTCGTGGCGGCCGTCGTGCTCGGGGCCGTGTGCGGCATCCTCGCCGGCATCAAGGCCAACGAGGGGCAGCTCTACCGCTACCCGCTCTCCGCCAACTTCATCAAGTGATCCGGGCCGGCCGCTCCCCCGGCCGGTCCGGCACACCGCCGCCGGCCGGGCGGGCGTCCGGCTCAGGGCAGCAGGTCCCGCACGACCGCGTCGGCGAGCAGCCGGCCGCGCAGGGTGAGGACCGCCCGTCCGGCCGCGTACCCCTCGGCGTCCAGCAGACCGTCGGCGAGGGCCCGCGCGGCACCGGCCCGACCGGCGCCGTCGAGCACCCGCAGCGGCAGTCCGCTGGCGAGCCGCAGCCGGAGCATCACGTCCTCCATGTGCGCCTCGTCCGTGGTCAGCACCTCGCGGGCCAGGCCGGGTGACGCGCCGGCCGCCAGCCGCTGGGCGTACGTGGTGGGGTGCTTCACGTTCCACCAGCGCACCCCGCCGACGTGGCTGTGCGCGCCCGGGCCGAGGCCCCACCAGTCGGCGCCGGTCCAGTAGAGCAGGTTGTGCCGGCACCGGGCCTCGTCGGTGCGCGCCCAGTTGGACACCTCGTACCAGGAGAGGCCCGCCGCATCGAGGGCGGCCTCCGCCGCCAGGTAGCGGTCCGCCGCCACGTCGTCACTGGGGTACGGCAACTCGCCGCGCTTCATCCGCGCGGCGAGCCGGGTGCCGTCCTCCACGATGAGGGCGTACGCGCTGACGTGGTCGACCCCGGCGGCCACGACCTGCGCCAAGGTGGCGGCGAAGTCCTCGGCCCGTTCCCCCGGCGTGCCGTAGATCAGGTCCAGGTTGACGTGGTCGAACCCGGCCTCGCGCGCCTCGCGGGCGGCGGCGGTGGCCCGGCCGGCGCTGTGCTTGCGGTCGAGGATCGCCAGCACACCGGGCGACGCGGACTGCATGCCCAGCGAGATCCGGGTGTAGCCGGCCGTCCGCAGCAGCTTCAACGACTCCGGGGTGACCGACTCCGGATTCGCCTCGGTGGTCACCTCGGCGTCGGCGGCGAGCCCCCAGGTGCGGTCGATGCCCTCGAGGATGCGGGCCAGGTCGTCGGCGGGGAGCAGGGTGGGCGTGCCGCCACCGACGAAGACGGTGTCGACGCGGGGTGGCGGGTTGTCGCCGAGCACCCGGGCGGCGAGCGCCAGCTCGGCCAGCACGGTCTCGGCGTACGCCTCACGGCTCGCGCCCCCACCCAGCTCGGCGGCCGTGTACGTGTTGAAGTCGCAGTAGCCGCAGCGACTGGCACAGAACGGGACGTGGACGTACACGCCGAAGCCGCGCGCGCCGACCGCCGTGGTAGCGGTGGCGGGCAACGATCCGTCGACGGGGACGGTCTCACCATCTGGAAGGACGCCGGGCATGGCCACTAGTGTGCCCGGCATGACCTCTCCCGACGTGCTCGTGCGGGTCGCCACGGCCCGTGGGGTGACCACCCTCACCCTGGACAGCCCGCACAACCGCAACGCGCTCTCCACCGCCCTGATGACCCAGTTGCTGGCCGGGCTGACGGACGCGGTGGCCGACGACGCGGTCCGCGTGATCGTGCTCGACCACACCGGGCCGGTCTTCTGCTCCGGCGCGGACCTGAAGGAGACCGCCGCGGCGTACGCCAGCGGAACCGTGCCCGCCGGCATGCTGGGCGACGTGCTGGCGGCGCTCTGGGAGTGCCCGAAGCCGATCCTGGCCCGGGTCGCCGGGCCCGCGCGGGCCGGCGGACTCGGCCTCATCGCAGCCGCCGATCTCGCGGTCTGCGCCGACGAGGCGACGTTCGCGTTCACCGAGGTCCGCATCGGGGTGATCCCGGCGGTGATCTCGGCGACCGTGCTGCCCCGGCTGCACCCCCGCGCCGCCGCCGAGCTGTACCTGACCGGGAACACCTTCGACGGGCGGCGGGCCGTCGAGGTCGGACTGGTGACGGCCTCGGTGCCGGCCCAGGAGCTGGACGACGTGGTGCGGGGTTACTGCGACTCCCTGGTCCGTGGCGCGCCCGGGGCGCTGGCCGGCACGAAGGATCTGCTGCGCCGGCCGGGCACCGCCGAGCTGCGTGGCGACCTGGCCCGCCTCGCCGCGCTCTCGACCGGCTACTTCCTCTCCGAGGAGGGCCGCGAGGGGGTCATGGCGTTCCGGGAGAGGAGGTCGCCGCGATGGGTGGCCGCTCTGGACGCCGAACGCGGTGACCAGGCCGGGTAGGACCGGGGACGTCGGCCGGCTGCGGTGGCGGCGGGTGCCCATGCCCTCCCCACGTCCTTTGCTCTGCTTCAACAGAGGCAACACCCGAGGGCTCCGAGTGTTGCCTCCGGTGAAGCAGAGCAAAGGCCCCTCGATGGGGGTCGGGGCCCCGCCTGGAAGCGGCGGCGCCCCGAAGGGTCACCACGCCGTCGCGCCACCGTCGACCGCGTAGTTGGCGCCGGTGATGTACGACGCCCGGTCCGAGGCGAGGAAGACCACCAGCTCGGCGACCTCCTCGGGGCGGGCGAAGCGCTTGAGCAGCGTCTTCGCCGTGATCGCGTCCCGGGCCTCCTGGTCGTCCCCCAGGTCGCGTTCACTGGCCGGGGTGAGGATGGGCCCGGGGCTGACCGCCACCGCCCGGATGCCGTGCGGAGCGCCTTCGAGCGCGAGCTGGCGGGTCATGCCGATGACGCCGGCGTTCGCCGCCGTGTGGCCGACCATCGGCGGGACGTGACCTGCGATCATCCCGGCCATCGAGGCCGCGTTGATGATGACGCCGCCACCGCGCCGGACGAGGTACGGCCAGGCGAACTTCGACACCAGGTACGGAATGTCGAGTTCACCGGCGATCGTGTACCGCCAGTCGTCGACCGAGAAGTCCGGCAGGGGGCCGAAGCGCAGCGCGGCCGCGTTGTTGTAGACGACGTCGAGCCCTCCGTACGCGGCCACGGCGTCCTCGACGAGCTGACGGACCTGTTCCGGGTCGGTCAGGTCGACGGGCGCGATGCTCGTCATCTCCCCACCGGCGGCCCGGACGAGGTCGACCGTCTCGTTGTTGCCGTCCACCTGGATGTCGGCCCCGACGACCTTCGCGCCCTCGCGGGCGAAGGTCAGCGCAGCGACGCGCCCCAGACCACCGCCCGTGCCGGTCACGAGTACCACCTTGCCGTCCAGCGTTCCCATCGAATTCCTCCTCGGCTCTGGCACGTCCGATTGACGTGTCAACCGGGAAAGGTCCTTGGCCAGGCATTCTCTTCCGGCTGTTGACGACGGGTGACGCGGCAGACACGATCTCCATCCGCAGGTGAGTTCCGCGCGCCAGCGGGAACGTCCCGATCGGCACGTGACGGCCGAGCGAAGCCCGAACCGGTCGAACGGCCCGGATGACGCCGGCGGGGACGTACGCTTGTCGAACTGTCGATCAGGAGGTGTGGGTGCGAACTCGGGCAGCCGTGGCGGGCGGAGTGGTGCTCATCCTCGTCGCCGTGATCGCGATCTGGCTCGTCGCCCGGCGGGTTGGGGACGAACTGCGGCTGCCGCTGGCCGGACGCACCTGCACGGTCCAGGCCGACGGCCGGGTGGTCCTGGACGTGGAGCAGATGGCGAACGCGGCCACCATCGCGGCGATCGGCGTCCAGCGCGGTATGCCCGAACGCGCCGTGGTGGTCGCGCTGGCCACCGCGTACCAGGAGTCGGGGCTGCGCAACCTCGACCACGGTGACCGCGACTCGCTCGGGCTGTTCCAGCAGCGTCCGAGCAAGGGGTGGGGCACGCCGGAGCAGATCCGCGACCCCCGGTACGCGGCGAACAGGTTCTACAAGGCGCTCAAGAAGGTGCGCGGCTGGGAGAAGATGCGGGTCACCGATGCCGCCCAGCGGGTGCAGCGCTCGGCGTTCCCCGAGGCGTACCAGAAGTGGGCCGACGACTCCGAGGTGCTCACCAAGGCCCTGCTCGGCGACGCCACCGAGGCGGTGGCCTGCACGGTGGGGCGTACCCCGGTGATGCACGGCGCGGCGGCGGCCGCGCAGCTGACCCGCAACCTGGCGCTGGACTGGGGTGTGTCGAGCGCCGAAAAGGCCAGCCAGACCGGGCTGGCGGTGACCGCGCAGGACCAGCGCGACGGCTGGCGGTACGCGCACTGGCTGGTCTCGCACGCCCAGGACCACGGGGTGAAGCGGGTCCGCTTCGGCGACCTGGAGTGGACCGCCCGCAACGGCACCTGGGGCCAGGTGGCCGGCGAGCAGGGCCCCGCCGGCCAGGTGGTGGCCGAGGTCTTCGCCGAAGGCTGACCGAGCCCGGATCTCTTAACCGGCAGTGACCGCACAATCGGACAAAGACCAACAGACCTGGCCGGTGATCACGTAAATGTGACTCCCCGCACTGGTTCCGCTGCGCGCGGTCCGACCCCGGGCCGTACCGTCGCCGCTCGCCCTCCCACCGCCCCGGCACTCGCGTTACGATCGGCGGCCTGTGCCAGAAATGGTTTCACCTCATGGGGAGGGGTACGACGCGGTGTTCGATTACGGCGACCGGACCGGCTACGAACCGATCAGCGACACTGACCGCAAGGAGTTCCACGAGCAGGGCTTCCTCCTGCTGCGCAACGTCCTGACGGAGGACCACCGGGCGGCGCTGGAGGCGGCTGTCGACCGCGTCTACGCGGAGGAGCAGGCCAAGGGCACCACCAAGAAGGACGGCACCCTGCACCTGCTGGGCTTCCTGGAGCGCGACGAGCTCTTCGGCGAGCTGCTCACCCACCCGATCGCCTTCCCGTACATGTGGGGGCTGGCCGGCTGGAACATCTACACCCACCACAACCACCTGGACGTCACTCCGCCGGCCGCCGAGCCGGAGAAGCCGTACTGGGGTTGGCACCAGGACGGGTACCGCCAGAACTCCGACCCGGAGACGATGGACCCGAACCTGCCCCGGCCGATGTTCTCGCTGAAGGTCGGGTACGTGCTCTCCGACCTGTCGGAGACCGGCCGTGGCGCGACCAAGGTCATCCCGGGCAGCCACCTGTGGAACTCGCTGGACCGTCCCAAGGACCTCAGCGTGCACAACCCGGACCCGGAGGGCACGGTGGAGATCACCGCGAACCCGGGCGACGCGTTCATCTTCGACCGCCGGCAGTGGCACTCGCGCTCGACGAACCTGTCGACCATCACCCGCAAGATGCTGTTCGTCGGCTACACCTACCGGTGGATCCGGCCGCTGGACGAGCTGCACCCCGACGTGAACGGCGAGTGGTACCGCAACCGCACGCCCGTGCAGCGCCAGCTGATCGGTGAGGGCACCCACACCGCCAACTACTGGGGCATCAACTGGGACGGGTACGTCGACGACGAGATCCCGCTGCGCAAGGAGCTCAAGGAGCGCGGTCTGCTCGACCGCAACATCCCCTGGCTGCGCTGATCACCCGCTGCTGAGAACGGCCCCCCGCCACCGTCGGCGGGGGGCCGTCGCCGTATCCGCTTCCGGACCACCGGGTGCCGCGCTGTCGGTAGCGTGAGGGGTAGGCAGAGCCGGGGCGCGGCGCTCGGGCGGGCGCGGGGTGGCACAGGAGGCAGCCGCGATGACGTCCGCTCCCCTCCCCCGGATCCTTCGCCGTCGCGGGGAGCCGGAATATCCGACCTTCCTGGAACTCTTCTTCGACCTGGTCTACATCTTCCTGCTCTCCCGACTCTCCGCCAGCCTGGGTGATGACCTCAGCATCCGGAACGCGGCGCAGACCGCCGTCCTGCTGCTGGCCGCCTGGTGGGTCTGGGTGCTCACGGCCTGGCTCACCGACCTGTTCAACCCCCGGCTGCCGATCATCCAGGCGACCGTCCTGCTGGTCATGCTCGGCGCCCTGCTGATGGCCATCGCGACACCACACGCCTTCGGCCGGTACGGGTGGCTCTTCGTCGCCGCGTACTTCGGCATCCACCTGGTCCGGGACGCCGTCCTGATCCCCGGCACCCGGATCAACCGCCCGATCCAGGCCCGGAGCATCCGGGTCTTCTTCTGGTTCGGCGTCACCGTGACCCCATGGGTGGCCGGGGTGTTCGTGGACGGGACGGCCCGGCTGGCGCTGTGGTCGCTCGCGGTGGCGGTCGACCTCGGCTCGGCACGGTTCGGCTGGCCGACGCCGGGGCTGGGGCGTACCGAACTCGCCAGCCAGATCTTCACCGGGGTGCACCTCTCCGAGCGGCACCGGGCGATCTTCATCGTCGCGCTCGGCGAGTTGATCCTGACCGTCGGCACGGGGCTGGCCGGCAGCGGATTCACCGTCGGCCAGCTGACCGCCAGCGCGGTCGCGTTCGTCAGCGCGGTCCTGCTTTTCCAGCTCTACTTCCAGCGCGTCCGGCGGATCCTGGCCCCACCGGGCGTCACGACGGTGGAGCGGGTCCGCTCCGGCACCTCCACCTCGTACACCCACCTGGTGATGGTGGCCGGGGTGGTGCTGGTCTCGACCGGCACCTCGATGGTCATCGCCCGGCCGACCGGTCACGCCCCGGCGGACGTGATGGCGGCCATCCTCGGCGGACCGGCGCTGTTCCTGCTCGGCAGCGTGCTGTTCGACGCCGTGGTGACGGCCCGGATCCTCTGGTCCCGGGTGCTGGCGATCCTGCTGCTGGCGGCCGTGCTGCTGTGCGCGCTCGTCGCGCCCGACGTGTTCCGGCTGCCGCCGTTGGCCGTCCTGGTGGTGGCGAACCTGGTTCTGCTGATCACCCTGACCGGGGAGGGGCTGGCCGCACGTCGCAGCCTGGTCGAGGCCACCGCGCCGGCCCGGTGAGCGGTCGCGCGGGGTCTCACCCCAGCGTCGGCGGCGTCGGCGTACGAGCGTGTCGTCGGGTGCTGACCGTGTTCGCCACGGCGATCAGGGCCAGCACGACCATGGCGAGCAGCGCGACCCCGACCGGCGGTAACACAGCGGTGGCGGGCGCCAGGCATGCCAGCAGCACGATGCCAGCCAGCCGGGACCGTGAGATGCGTCCGAACACGGTGACGTCGAGCAGGCCCCGACCGAGCAGGTACAACGCGGGGCTGCCGAGGATGACCGCAGCCCAGGACGGGGGTGTCCCGCCCATCGGGCGACCCACCACGAGGTCGCTGGTGATCGCCGCACCGGCGATGCCGGCCACCATGATCAGATGGGTGACCGCGGCGGACTGGGTGAGCAACGCCGGGTCGGTCGACCGGGCGATCGCGTCGGTCAGCAACTCACCGGCACGGTAGATGTAGATCCGCCACATCAGCACCACCGTGCTGAACACCACGAGCAGCGCCCAGACCCTGTCCCGCGTGTAGTCGCCCCGGCTGAAGGTCGTCCCGGTGGCGAGGATCGACACGCCGAGCGCGATGATGACGAACTGCCGGTAACGCTCGACCACCCGCTCGTGAATGAGCCGCCAGTCGCGGGGGCGTGAGCGGCCGATCCGGGGCAGCGGCCAGCCACACGCCGCCCCGACGTACTCGACGACGATCGCGACCGCCCAGATCGGCAGCTGGGCCGGGCCCCCGACAAGCGCCCCGGCGATCCAGCCGACGCCGGTGACCGCCTTCCAGGTCTGGATCCGGATGGTCGAACGCGGCAGGCTCCGGCCCCTCGACACGACAACGGCGTAGTAGGCGCTGGTGCTCAGGGGAATGAACACGAACGTGATCGCGAAGATCAGCGCGTGCTCGTCGTACGCCTCGGCCGCGACCGCGGCCAACAGCAGGCTGGACGCGGCCACCCCGATGAGATGCCCCTGCCCGGACGGGCGGTCCAGGTCGATCGTGTCCGCCGTCCAGACGGTCAGCGCCCAGATCATCGTGAAGGCGAGCAGCAGCACCAGCGCCCTGGCGACGCCCGTGGCGGTCAGGTCGTCGGCCAGCATGGTCGCCAGGGTGACCAGCGCGAAGACGTAGACGAGGTCGAAGAAGAGTTCCAGGAACGCGGGACGCCCCAGGCTCGGATCGGTCGGCACCGTCGCGCCGCCGTCCGTTGCCCTCGACATCGCGCTCCACCCGGCCGCCACCGCATGCTCTCCAGGGGGACGATACGGGCACCGGGTCGCCCTCGGCCCCGTCATGCGGTTCTTCGCCGGCCGCCGGCCATCCCGACCTCGGCCGGCCCCGGTCAGCCGCGGGAGGCCAGGCGGCGGCGCGTCCTCTCCCGGATGGGCTCCGGCAGGTCGGTCGCGTCGAGCAGGCGGGGCAGCAACTCCGGCTCCAGGCTGGTCGCCCGGAACACCTCGCCGATGGTCACGCCGTGCGCGGGCCGCTCCACCACCTCGACCGGGTCGCCGGCGCCCACCTCGCCCTCGCGCAGCACCCGCAGGTACGCCCCCGGGGTGGCCCGGACCGTGAAGCGCTTGATCAGATCCGGTACACCCCAGAAGCCGGCGAACGTGGTGCACGGGGTGCGCGGCATGGTCACCTGGAGCAGCGCCGTACCCACCGACCACTGTTCGCCGATGACCGCGCCGGTTACGTCGACCGCGTAGGTGGTCAGGTTCTCCCCGAAGCCGCCCGACCGGATCGACCGGCCGATCTCGGCCGCCCACCACGCGGCGTCCTCCTCGGCGTACGCGTAGACGGCCTTGTCCGGCCCGCCGTGGTGGGCCCGCTCGCCGATGAAGTCACCGACCAGGCCCTCGGTCAGCAGCGACACCGGCCCGTCGACCGGACGCTTGTCGATGCCGCTGCGACCGCTCGCGTCGCCGGCCCACTCCGC
The DNA here is from genome assembly GCF_050942905.1 of Micromonospora sp. CA-246542. Lineage (NCBI taxonomy): Bacteria > Bacillati > Actinomycetota > Actinomycetes > Micromonosporales > Micromonosporaceae > Micromonospora > Micromonospora sp. CA-246542. The sequence goes on from NZ_CP192040.1 coordinate 5,632,097, forward strand.
CTCGGTCACGATGCCGAGGTTCACCGCTGCCACCCTGCCCGTCATGACGGCCAGCCTAACGGCGGCGCGGGCCCCCGACGGGCCCCGCGCTCAGCCCTTGACGGCGCCGGCCACCAGACCGGAGACCATCTTCCGCTGCACCAGCAGGAAGAAGATGATGACCGGCAGGGTGAACAGTGTGGAGGCGGCCATGACCGGCCCCCAGTTGGTGTCGTCGCGGCCGAAGAAGAACGTCATCGCCACCGGCAGGGTGTAGCGCCCCTGGTCGTTGATGAACGTCAACGCGAAGATCAGCTCGTTCCACGCCGTGATGAAGGAGAAGATGCTGGTCGCGACCAGACCGGGCGCGACCAGCGGGAACAGCACCCGCCGGAACGTCTGGGCCCGGCTCGCGCCGTCGATGGCCGCCGCCTCCTCCAGTTCCTTGGGCACGGCCGCGACGAAACCGCGCAGCATCCACACCGCGAACGGCAGCGAGAAGCCGAGGTACGTGAGGATCAGGCTGGGCAGGGTGTTGTAGAGCCCGAGCCGCTGGATCATCAGGAAAAGCGGGATGACCAGCGCCTCCAACGGGATCATCTGCACGATCAGCAGCATGATCAGGAAGCTGGTCCGGAGCTTGAAGCGGAACCGGGCCACCGCCGTCGCGGCGAGCAGGGCGACGAGCCCACTGAGCACCACCGTGGACACCGCGACGATCGCGCTGTTCACGAAGAAGTCGAGGAAGGTCACCCCGGGGATCAGGTTGCCGGTGAGGATCTCCCGGTAGTGCGCGAGCGTCGGATGGGTCGGCACCGGCTGCGGGGTGGCCGAGAAGATCTCGTTGCTGGGCTTCAGCGACGTCGAGATCATCCAGTAGACCGGGAAGGCCGCGAAGAGCGCGACCAGCAGCCCGGCGGCGTTGAGGGCGACCTTCTTCACGACTCGTCCTCCTGCTTGAGCACCATCCGCACGTAGAAGCCGGTTACCACGAGCAGGATCAGCGTGAGGATCACCGCGATGGCCGCGCCGAGCCCGTACTTCGGCGGCGGCGAGAAGGCCTCAGCGTACGAGTAGATCGAGAGCATGAACGTCGGCCGGTCCTGGGTGCCACCGGCCAGCACGAACTGCTGGGTGAAGACCTTGAAGTCCCAGATGGTGGAGAGCACGATCAGGATTCCGAAGACCGGTCGCAACAGCGGGAACGTGATCTTCCAGAAGACCCGCCACGGGCTCGCGCCGTCCACCCGGGCCGCCTCGTGCAGCTCACTCGGCACGCTCTTGAGGCCGGCGAGGACGCTCACCGCGATGAACGGGAACGAGTGCCACACGACCACCAGCGTGAGGATCGCGAAGAACAGCAGCGGCGAGTTGAACCAGCCGTAACCGGTCCAGTCGCTGCGACCGAACAGGGCGTTCGAGAATCCGTCGGGCAGAGCATTGAACAGCCAGGTGACCAGGCCGCTCGTGTCGTCGAAGATCCACTTCCAGACGATCGTGCCGGTCAGCGCGGGGGTGGCCCAGGCGAGCATCACGCAACTGGCCACGAAGGTCGCCATCTTGCGACCGAGCCGGTTGAGCAGCAGTCCGACCAGGGTGCCCAGGACCATCGTGAGCAACACGTTCGCCGCGGCGAACAGCACGGTGTTGCGCAGGACGGTCAGGAAGAACGGGTCCGTGAGGATGTCGGTGTAGTTGCCGAGCCCCACCCACGGCCACTCCCGGTCGCCCCGCAACTGCCGGACGCTGTTGAGCCGGTAGAAGGACATCGCCACCACCTGGCCGAGCGGCCAGAGCAGCAGCACTCCGATGATGACGAGTGCGGGCAGGAGCAGCAGGTAGGGCAGGCGGTCGACCCGGCGACGCCGCCGCGCGGGGTTCTCCCGCGCGGCGGACGTCTCCGGCACCTCGGTCAGCGTGGTCACTTGGAGTTGAGGATGCTTTCCATCTCACCGGCCGCGTCGGCGGTAGCCTTCTCGACCGTCTTCTGACCCTTCATGACCGAGCTGTTCATCGCCTGGGTCACCGTCTTCGTCCGGCTGACCTCCACCCACTTCGGGGTGAGCGGCGTGAGCTTGGTGTTCTGCATGGTGGTGGCGAAGGCCGCCATCACCTTGTCGTTGGCGTACGTGTCGCTGGCGACCAGGTCCTTGTAGACGGGGAAGAACCCGAGGCTGCTCGCGAAGCTCTGCGCGTTCTTCTTGTTCAGAAGCACGGTCAGGTAGTCCCAGGCGAGGTCCTGCCGCTCGCTGTCCTTCCAGATCGCCACGTCGGAGCCACCGGCGAAACCGGGCGCGGCCTTGCCGTCCGGGCCGGGGATCGGGAACGTACCCCAGACCTTCTCGATCTCGGGGTTGTCCTTCTTGATGGCGGCCTGCTGCCAGCTACCGGCGAACGCCATCGCGGCCTTGCCGGTGGCGAACTGCGTCCGCGCGTCGATCTCGTTCCAGCCGGCGGCGGCCGGTGGGGCGACCTTGTGGACGGTGACCAGGTCGGTCCAGTACTTGACGGCCCGCTGCGCCTCCGGCGTCGAGTAGCCGGACTTCCACGCGCCACCCTGGTTGGTGGCGATCTCCGCGCCAGCGCCCCAGAGGAAGGAGTAGAAGGGCAGTTCGGAGTTGCCCGGCAGCGCGATGCCGTAGGTGCCCTTCTTCTTGGCCTGCACGGCCTTGGCCACCGTCACCAGCTCGTCCCACGTCTTCGGCGGCTGCACGCCCGCCTCGGCGAACCAGTCGGTGCGGTAGTAGATGGCCCGCACGCCCGCGTACCAGGGGACGCCGTACTGCTTGCCGTCGAGCTGCGCGTTGCGCACCAGGTCGGGTAGCAGGTCCTTGCCGTCCGCCCAGCCACCCATCCGACCGCTGACGTCGGCGAGCGCCTCCTGCGCGGCCCAGCCCTGGGTCTCGGTGTTGCCCAGTTCGGTGATGTCCGGGCCCTCACCGCCGGCGAGCGCGGCCTGGAACTTCTTCGGCGCCTCCAGCCAGGGGATGTACTGCACCACCACATCGGTGTCGGGGTGCTTCTGCCGGAACTCGGTCTCCACGCCGTCGAGGAAGGCGTTCTGGGCGTCGCCACCCTCGCCCATCATCCAGACCGTGAGCTTGCTGTCGTCGGTCGCTTCCTCGCCGGAGCCCCCACAGCCGCCCAACACCATGGCGACCGAGGCCACCACGGCAGTGACCGGGGCCAACCGCTTCCACCTGTTCACGCCACTTCTCCCCTCGCGTCGCCTGGCACTAACCTTCTCCGCCGCACCTTAGTACGAAGAAATCCTTTACGACAGTGGGCGGGCAGGCCGAAGCGTGGCGACCGTACCGCAGGTGGACGGTGCCGCTGCTCGTGGAACCGGGCCGAACCCGGGCATTGACGTCACGAAAGAGCGCCCAGCCGTTTGGCCGGGCGCTCTTTCGAGTGGTGCGGTGATGCCAGGTTGTTACCGGGTGACGCGGCGGCGGCCACCCACACCGGCCACCAGAGCAACCGCGATAGCGGCCACCACGACCTGCACCAGCAGCTCCGTCCAGTCGATACCAGCGGTCTCGGTCGCGATACCCATCGCCCGCGCCAGCAGCGTACCCAGCAGAGCCGCGCCGACACCGATCAGCAGGTGCAGCCAGATCGGCATGTTCTGGCGACCCGGAACAACCAGGCGGCCGAGCGCCCCGACGATGAGACCAACAACGATGGCGGTGATGATGCCCCACACGGTGAGCTCCACGGTCGCCCTCCTTCTAAGAATGTCTGACACACAACGTGTGCTTCCTGTCGTGACCGCTAAGTTCCCGACCCACCAAAAAACCAAACCGACTCACCCGCACAAGAAGTTGCCGGTGTCGATGCCGATCGGCTGCGTCGGTTGGCACGGAGACACGTCCACACAGCTCAGACAACATGTTGCCCAGGGCGACAACCCCAGACCCCAACCAAAAAAAATCCGCCCCAACCCCCGACCACCGGCCGGTGATCAAGAGGTTCGCGTCAGAATCCGGGCTTCGGATGACGCGAACCTCTTGATCACCGCGGTGAAGGGGTGGGGAGGCCGGGGCGGGGTTACTACTTCTTGCCGGTGGTTTTGGCGTCGCCGGAGTCGGACGACAGGGCGGCGATGAAGGCCTCCTGGGGCACCTCCACGCGGCCGACCATCTTCATCCGCTTCTTGCCTTCCTTCTGCTTCTCCAGCAGCTTGCGCTTACGGCTGATGTCACCGCCGTAGCACTTGGCGAGCACGTCCTTGCGGATGGCGCGGATGGTCTCCCGGGCGATCACCCGGCTGCCGATGGCCGCCTGGATGGGCACCTCGAACTGTTGGCGCGGGATCAGCGTACGGAGCTTCGCGGCGATCGTGACGCCGTAGTTGTACGCCTTGTCCTTGTGCACGATGGCGCTGAACGCGTCCACCGGCTCGCCGTGCAGCAGGATGTCCACCTTCACCAGGTCGGACGCCTGCTCGCCGGAGGGCTCGTAGTCCAACGAGGCGTACCCCTTGGTACGGCTCTTCAACTGGTCGAAGAAGTCGTAGATGATTTCGGCGAGGGGCAGCGTGTAGCGCAGCTCCACCCGGTCGGCGGAGAGGTAGTCCATGCCGAGCAGGCTGCCGCGCCGGCCCTGGCACAGCTCCATGACCGCGCCCACGTAGTCGTTGGGCGTCAGCACGGTGGCCCGCACCACCGGCTCGTACACCTCGGCGATCTTGCCGGTCGGGTACTCGCTCGGGTTGGTCACGACGATCTCCTCGCCGTCGTCCGTGATCGCCCGGTAGACGACGTTGGGCGCGGTGGAGATCAAGTCGAGGTTGTACTCGCGCTCCAACCGCTCCCGGATGATCTCCAGGTGGAGCAGGCCGAGGAAGCCGCAGCGGAAGCCGAAGCCGAGCGCGCCGGAGGTCTCCGGCTCGTAGTCCAGGGCGGCGTCGTTGAGCTTGAGCTTGTCCAGAGCCTCGCGCAGGTTCGGGTAGTCGGACCCGTCGATCGGATAGAGGCCGGAGTAGACCATCGGCTTCGGGTCCTTGTAGCCGCCCAGCGGCTCGGCCGCCGGCCGGGCGTTGATGGTGACCGTGTCACCGACCCGGGACTGCCGGACGTCCTTCACACCGGTGATCAGGTAACCGACCTCGCCGACGCCGAGCGCCTCGGCCTTGACCATCTCGGGTGAGATGACGCCGATCTCCAGCAGCTCGTGCACGGCACCGGTGGACATCATCTTGATCCGGTCGCGGGCGCTGATCCGGCCGTCGATGACCCGGACGTACGTGACGACGCCACGGTAGACGTCGTACACCGAATCAAAGATCATCGCCCGGGCGGGCTCGTCGGCCTCGCCGACCGGTGGGATGAACTGCCGGACGATCTCGTCGAGCAGGTGCGGTACGCCCTCGCCGGTCTTGCCGGAGACCCGGATGCAGTCGGCGGGGTCACCGCCGATGAGGTGGGCCAACTCCTCGGCGTACTTCTCCGGCTGCGCGGCCGGCAGGTCGATCTTGTTGAGCACCGGGATGATGCGCAGGTCGTTCTCGAGGGCCAGGTAGAGGTTGGCCAGGGTCTGCGCCTCGATGCCCTGGGCGGCGTCGACCAGCAGCACGGCGCCCTCGCAGGCGGCCAGCGACCGGGACACCTCGTACGTGAAGTCGACGTGCCCCGGGGTGTCGATCATGTTGAGCACGGCGTGCTCGCCGGCCCGCTCGCCCTCGCGGATGGTCCACGGCATGCGAACGGCCTGGCTCTTGATGGTGATGCCGCGTTCGCGCTCGATGTCCATCCGGTCCAGGTACTGCGCGCGCATCTGCCGGGGGTCGACCACGCCGGTGAGCTGCAACATCCGGTCGGCCAGGGTCGACTTCCCGTGGTCGATGTGGGCGATGATGCCGAAGTTCCGGATGCGACCGGGGTCGGTGGCACCAGGGGCGTTCGCGCCGGGATCGAGCTTCGGTGGCACAGCGGTCCGTTCTGGTCGGCTGACGTGAACAGGCCGGCGCGCCGCCGACCCCCTCCATGTTCCCACGCCGCCGGGGTACTCCCACTGCGCGGGCGACGGATCGGTCCCCGGGACGCCTCACTCCATCGGCGGCTCCACGAAGAGCGCGGCCAGCCGGGGCAGCCGGCGGCGGGCCTCCTCCTCGTCGTCGAAGTCCCAGAAGTCGTTGAGGTCCGGCGTCCGGACCGGCTCGCGGTCCGTCGGCAGCTCCGACGCGGTGGCCTTGCGGTACGCGTCCCACGGCACCGCCAGCATCTGCTCGGCGGAGAACTCCTCCCCGCTGAGCGACGCGGCCCGCACCTGGGGCAGCTCGGCCAGCGAGTCGGGGTCGCCGACCGCGCGGGCGAACACCGCCCGACCCTGGGTCATCAGCCAGCCCCGGAAGTGCTCGAAACCCTCCGCCGACGCCCCACCGTTGATCAGGTACGCCGCGCCCCACAGGTCCGCCTTGTGCGAGGCGGCCAGCACTCTGACCTGGTGCTGGGCGTACCCGACGATGTCCTCCGGATCGCGCTCGGCGAGCAGCGCCACGGCCCGCGCGGCGACCGGCCCGGGCTCACCCCCGCCCCCGGCGCGGGCCTGGTCGATCAGCTGCCAGAAGTCCTCGGTCCTCATGGCTTGGCAGTCTGGCAGTGTCGCCGCGCGCCGCGCACGTACCCCGGGGCAGCATGGTGGGGTGTCCTCCCCGCTGCCGCCGGTGCCGTACCACGCGAGCGCGTCACGCCCGTCGTGGCCGGAGCTGCCGGCGGCGCTGCGGGCCGCGATCGCCGACCGGCTCGGCGCGCCGGTGGTCACCGCCCAGGTCGCCACCGCCGGCTTCACCCGGGGCTTCGCCGCCGTGCTGCACACCGCCGACGGCGGTCGGGCTTTCGTCAAGGCGGCACCCGCCGTCGCGCAGCCGGGCCTGGTTCAGGGGTACGCCCGGGAGGCCGCGATCCTCGACCGGCTGCCGGCCGGCCTGCCCGCGCCCCGCCTGCGGTGGACGCTGGACGGGGCCGGCTGGTTCGCGCTCTGCGCCGACGCGGTCGACGGCCAGCTCCCACGCCTGCCCTGGGCGCGGGCCGAGCTGGACGCCACGCTCGCGGCGTACGCCGAGGTCGCCGCCGCGCTCGCCGATCCACCGGCCGGCCTGACCGCGCTCGGCCTCCCCGCCTGGCCGACCTGGCCCGCTCGGACATCCTCTGGTGGGAGGAGGTCGCCGCGGGGCGGGAGCCGCTCCCCGCGCTGCCCGCCGCCGCCCGGGGCAGACTCCCCGAGCTGGTGGCGCTGGAGTCCCGCCTCCCCGCGTACGCCGACGGGGCGACCGGCGTGATCCACGGCGACCTGCGGGTGGACAACGTGCTCATCGGTCCGGACGGCCGGGCCTGGATCTGCGACTGGACGTGGGCCTGCACCGGGCCGGCCTGGTTCGACCTGGTCACGCTGCTGCTCACCGCGTACGACGGCGGCCTGGACGTCGATCGGATCTTCGCCGCGCACCCGGCGAGCGCGGGCGCTCCCCCGGACGCGCTGGACGCCACCCTCGCCGCGTTGGCCGGCTACTACCTCACCGGGGCGGACGCGACACCGGTGACGGCCTCGCCGCACCGGCCGGCGCACCAGCGGTCCAGCGGCGGACAGGCCCTCGGCTGGCTCGCTCGCCGGCAGGGCTGGCGATGACAGCGCGGGCGCGGGCGTCCTCGCGCGGGCCGTCCCGTGATCCACCCCGGCTTCCCCGAAATCGGGCGGTCAGCGGGCGGCGGATACCCTGGTCTGCAGGAAGCCGAGTGGATACGGCTCAAGCGCCCGGCTGGGCGCGGGAGTCGAGCAGGCGCGCTCGGGCGGAGCCGTTTTGGCTCGTCCGGGGCGACCTGGTAACCTGGCTTTTCGCGCGGCGATGACTCGTGTCGTCATTCCGCGCTCAAGCTGACCAACCCGAGCTATCAAGACGAGGCTGTCGCGTGGCGAACATCAAGTCCCAGATCAAGCGCAACCGGCAGAACGAGAAGGCCCGGCTGCGCAACAAGTCGGTCAAGTCGTCGCTGAAGACCGCCGTCCGGAAGTTCCACGAGGCCGCCGAGGCCGGTGACGTCGAGAAGGCCACCGCTCTCATGCAGGATGCCTCGCGCAAGCTGGACAAGGCCGTCAGCAAGGGCGTGATCCACGCCAACCAGGCCGCGAACCGCAAGTCGGCGATCGCGAAGCGCGTGGTGACGCTCTCCGCCTGACGCTTCATCGTCAGACTGATTCGGAAAGCCCCGGACCTCGGTCCGGGGCTTCCGTGTGTCCACGAACCGCCGCCCGACCGGCGCGCGCCTGCGCTTCGGCGGCCGTCAGTCCAGCGGGTCCCTGCGGCGTCTGGGCCGCACCGGGTCGGGTCGGACCACCACCGGAGTCACGGCGCTCCACTCGACCCGGGCCCGGCCGACCACCGGCTCCATCTGCCGGCGGAAGCGGTCCCGCTCCTGTTCGGGTACGAGCGCTGCGGAACGGACCACCACCGCGGCCACCATGTCGTTGAGCTTGACCATCGCCGCCACCACCACGGGCAGCACCAGCACCGCCCACCAGGTGACCAGCTCCGCGAGAGCGAGCAGCACGGCCAGGGCGATGGCGCCCTCGAAGAACAGGAAGCAGAGCACCCCACCGGGGTTGACGAACCGCAGGCCGAGGAGCCGGGCGTAGAGCGGCCGGTACCGCTCCTCGTCGGCGGACACGGTGGCCCACGCCGTACGGTTCGGCCCCGTCACCGGCTGCTGCCCTGCCGGGCCGCCGCCACCGAGAAGACCGCCCGTTCCAGGGCGTACGCCCGGTCGTCCGAGCCGCCCTTGACGGCCGCGTTGCACTCCGCGGCGACCTGCATGGCGCGGACCAGTCCTTCCGGGGTCCAGCCGCGCCCCTGTCGCTGCGCCCGTTCGATCTTCCACGCCGGCATGCCGAGGCTGCTGGCCAGCTGGTACGCGTTACCCCGTCCGGCCGACGCCACCCGGGCCACCGTCCGCACCCCGTCGGCCAGGGCGTCGGCGATGGGCACCGGGTCGACGCCGACGTGCAGGGCCCACCGCAGCGCTTCCAGGGCGGCCGGCACGTCGCCGACCATGGTGGCGTCCGCCACGGTGAAGCCGGTCACCTCGACCCGCCCCCGGTAGTAACGGGACACCGTCTCGGCGCTGATCCGCCCGTCGGTGTCGGCCATGAGCTGGGAACAGGCGGCGGCCAGTTCGCGCAGGTCGTTGCCGACCGCCGCGATCAGCGCCTCGGCGGCGTCGTCGGGGCACCGGCCGCCGGCCCGGCGGATCTCGTCGCGGACGAAGGCGACCCGGTCGCGGTGGCCCTTGAGCTTGGCCGCCGGAACCACCGTCGCGCCGGCCGACCGCAGCCCGTCGGCGAACGCCTTGCCCTTGGCGCCGCCCAGGTGCAGCACCAAAAGCTGCACCTCCGGGTCGGGATTCTTCGCGTACGCCAGCAGCGCGGCGACCAGGTCCTTGCGGGCGTCCTGGCCGGAGCGCAGGATGAGCAGCCGCCGGCCGCCGAACAGCGACGGGCTGAGCATCTCGGCTATCTCGCCGACGGTGAGCGCGGCCGCCTGGTACTCGCGAACGTCCACCTCGGGGTCGGTGGCGCGGGCCCGTTCGACAGCTTCGGAGACCGCGCGCGTGGCGAGCAGCTCCTCGTCGCCGAGGACGAGCACAATGGGGGCGAGGCTGGCGGGGGTCACGTCGCCCATATTCGCACGGCCCACGGCGGGTACGGGCCTGCTCATCCACCGCCCGGTCGGCGCAGCCCGCACTTAGCGCAAATCCAGACATTTATCTCGGTTCACCACCTAATCCGCAAATGACTGGGAATCCGGGTCGAGTGCGCGCAATTCCCACCCGATCGGCGGTCCCACTCACGGTGGCCGTCCCGGCGGTACCCCTCGACGGGCCACCGCCAGTCCGTCGGCGGTCCGGATCGCCGCCACGTCGCCGTCGGTGTCGGTTCGCAGGACCCGGGCGCCGTGTCGGCTCAACCGGGACAGCAGCGCCGGGTTCGGATGCCCGTAGGTGTTGCCCGTGCCGACCGGCACCAGCGCCACGGCCGGCCGCACGGCGGCGAGGAAGCTCTCGTCCTGGTATGCCGAGCCGTGGTGCGCGACCTTCAGCACGTCCGCCCGTAGCTGGTCGGGCGGCGTCCGGACCAGGACGGCGTGCTGCTCCTCGGTCTCGGCGTCGCCGGGCAGCAGGACCGAGACGCCGGCGACCGTGGCGCGCAGCACCAGCGAGTTGTTGTTCGGGTCCGAGCGGGTGCCGGCCAGCGGATACGGCGGTCCGAGCACCAGCAGCTCGACACCGCCGACCCGGTGACGTGCCCCGGCGCTGGTGTCCCGCATCGTGGCCCGGCCGTCGGTCGCCGCCACGCGGACGGCCGCCCGACCGCTCGCCGGGTCCGGCGACGGCAGGGTCAGCACGGCGGCCACCCGTCGCCCCCGGAACGCCCCGGCCACCCCGCCCACGTGGTCGAGGTGGAAGTGGCTGACCACCAGCAGCGACACCTCCCGGATCCCGAGCCGTCGCAGACAGGCGTCCACCGCGCCCGGCTCCGGCCCGGTGTCGATCAGCACCGCCCGTCCGGGCGCGACGGGCAGCACGAGGGCGTCCCCTGCCCCACGGCGCAGGCCACCACCACCCAGCCGGGCGGCGGCCAGCCGCTGGCGACCAACCGGACCCCGACAGCGCCCACCAGTACGGCGACCGCGACCACCGCCACCAACCGGCGCACCAGCGGGCGGCGCGCGGCCACCAGCAGCGCCACGGTCAGCCCGGCCAGCAGCAGGGCACCCCAGACCCCGCCCGGCCACGCCAGGGTGCCGGCCGGCAGGCGGGCGCCGTGGCGGGCGATGACGACCAGCCACCAGGCTGGCCAGCTCGCCAGCCACGCGACGAACCCGGCCCCGGCCGGCCAGAACGGCGACAGCATGGCAGCCGTCACGCCCAGCACCGTCGCCGGTGCGATGGCCGGCACCGCCAGCAGGTTGGCCGGCACCGCCACCAGGCTGACCGTGCCGGAGATCCCGGCGACGACCGGCCCGCAGGCCACCTGGGCGGCCGCCGGTACCGCCAACGCCTCGGCCAACCCGGCCGGTACGCCCCGGCGGCGCAGCCCGTCGCGCCAATGCGGCGCGAGCAGCAGCAGACCCCCGGTGGCCAGGACGGACAGCGCGAACCCGGCGTCGCCCGCCAACTCGGGGTCGACGAGCACCAGCACGGTGACGGCGGCGGCCAGCGCGGGCAGCGCGGCCCGGGGTCGACCGGCGGCCAGCGCGACGAGGCCGATCGCCCCCATCGTGGCGGCCCGTACGACGCTCGGTGACGGACGCACCAGGATGACGAAGCCCACCAGCGCCACCCCGCAGAGCACACCGGCGAGCCACGGGCCGGCGCGTGCCCAGCGCGCCACCAGCAGCACCGCACCCACCACGATCGCGACGTTGCTGCCCGAGACGGCATTGAGGTGCGTCATGCCGGTCGCCCGGAAGTCCTCCTCGACGGCGGGCGGCAGGCGGCTGGTGTCCCCCACCACCAGTCCCGGCAGCAGACCACCCGGGTCGTCGGGCAGCGGCGCGCAGGCCCGTTGCAGACCCGCGCGCAGGGTGCCGGCGGCGCGCTGTGCCCACGACGGCGTACCGCGCCGCTGGGGTGGACCGGTGGTCGCGAGGACCGCCGCGGTGAGGTCACCGCCGCGCGGCACGCCGAGCCGCCCCTCGGCGGTCAGCCGCTGCCCTGGCAACAGCCCTCGCCAGGCGGGGTCGGTGGCGAGGACCAGCACCCGTACCGACGCCCGGAGCGGCTGGCCGTCCGGGCCGGTCAGCCGGATCAGCTCGCCCGACACCAGCAGCATGCCGGGACGCCCGGCGGAGCGGATCGGGCGCGGATCGTCCCGCACGACGAGGTCGGCGGTGACCGGTGCGTGCTTCTCGGCCAGGGCGCGGACCGGCGGGGCGTCCCGCACGAGCAGCCGGGCCGAGGTCGCCGCCGCGCCGCAGAGGACGCCGAGTCCGACCGCGACGACGATCCAGCCGAAACGGCGGGCGAGAGCCCCTGGGCGACCGAGCCGACCGAGCAGTTGCAGGGTGCTCAGCGCGGTCGACACGGCTGCCCCGCCGGCCACCAGCAGCAGCGGTCGGGGGCCGAGGTGCAGGCCGGCGAGCGCGGTGAGCCAGGCGGCCACGGCCAGCCCGGCGAGCCGGAGGTCCGGTGGCGACGGGTCACCGACGACGGGTGGGACGTTCACACCGTCACCAGGTCCTTGAGCTGCTCATAGCGCGCGTCGCCGATGCCCTCGACCTGGCGCAGGTCGCCGACGGCCGAGAACCCGCCGTGCTGGTCCCGGTAGGCGAGGATGCGCTGGGCGAGCACCGGCCCCACCCCGGGCAGCGCGTCGAGCTGGGCGAGTGTCGCGGTGTTGAGGTTCAGCGCCGCGCCGGGGGCCGGCGCGCCGGCGGGGGCCGGACCGGCGGCGGGTCCGGGTGCCGGCGGGGGCGTCACCCCGACGACGATCAACTCACCGTCGGCGAGCTTGCGAGCGGGATTGAGCAGCGCCACGTCGACGCCGGGCAGCGGGCCACCGGCCTCGGAGAGGGCGTCGGCGAGTCGGGCCCCGGCCGGTACGCGCACCAGCCCCGGTCTGCGCACCTTGCCCGCGACCGTCACCACCAGCTCACCGGACGCCGACGCGCTGGCCTGCCCGGTCACGACGGCCGAGGTGGCCTCGCCGACCGGTGGGGTGACCGGTTCCGCGTGCGGTCGGGACCGCCAGGCCCAACCGGCCGCGGCCAGCACCACCACGAGGGCCACGGCGGCCAGCGCCCGTACCCCGCGTCTGCCCGGGTCGAATGCTCCGGGGCCGGGCAGCCGTGCCATACCGCCGGGATCGGCGGGCACGTCCGCTGCCGACGCGTCGACCCCCGAGGGAAGCGGCGCCGCGGCGGTCAACCGGCGCAGACGCTGGCGTACCGCTGTCTCCTCGTCCTCTGCCACGCCGCGACGCTAGGACGCCGGACGCCACGACGGCCGCCTCGCTGGCCCGACCTGTGGACAACCGAGGCCTCTGTGGACAACGCCCTGATCATGCGCGTGTCTGGTACGGCGCAGGGGCCGTCGGGAGGTAGCGCACATTCATGGATGAGGATTAATGTTAGCGCTATCATCACCCCCCACCACCACCGCCACCTGAGGGGAACCATGGACGTGAAGAGAAGGCTGCACCGCCTGCTGGCCGCAGCGGGGACCCTGCTGGTCCTCGTCGCCGGGGCCGGCGGCTACCTGCTCACGGAGACGCCCGGCGTCGCCCGGGCGGCCGGCACCGGCCCGTGCGACATCTACGCCTCCGGCGGGACGCCGTGCGTCGCCGCGCACAGCACCACCCGGGCCCTGTACGGCGCGTACAACGGACCGCTCTACCAGGTCCGCAGATCATCGGACAACACCACCCGCGACGTCGGCGTGCTGAGCGCCGGTGGCCTCGCCAACGCCGCCACCCAGGACACGTTCTGCGCCAACACGAGCTGCGTGATCACGATCATCTACGACCAGTCCGGTCGCAACAACCGGCTCACGCAGGCACCTCCCGGTGGCTTCACCGGCCCGGCGCCCGGCGGGTACGACAACCTCGCCGACGCGAAGGCGGCACCGGTCACCATCGGCGGCCAGAAGGCGTACGGCGTCTACATCGCCCCCGGCACCGGCTACCGCAACAACAACACCAACGGCGTCGCGACCGGCGACCAGCCCGAGGGCATCTACGCCGTCGTCGACGGCACGCACTACAACCAGTGGTGCTGCTTCGACTACGGCAACGCGCAGACCAACGTCCAGGCCGACGAGCGCGCGATCATGGAGACGGTCTACTTCGGCGCGAACAAGCAGTGGGGCTACGGAGCGGGCGCGGGTCCCTGGATCATGGCCGACCTGGAGTGGGGCCTGTTCTCCGGGGTGAACGCGGGCTACAACAACATCGCGTCCATCAACCACCGCTTCGTCACGGCCATGGTCAAGGGCGAGCCGAACCACTGGGCGATCCGCGGCGGGAACTCGCAGTCGGGGGGCCTGACCACCTACTTCGACGGTCGGCGGCCCAATGGCTACAACCCGATGAAGAAGGAGGGGGCGATCCTCCTGGGCATCGGGGGTGACAACAGCATCACCGGCCGCGGCACCTTCTTCGAGGGCGTGCTGACCTCCGGCTACCCGACGGCCGCCACCGAGGACGCCGTGCAGGCGAACATCGCCGCTGCCGCCTACACCCCCGCGAGCGGCGGCAACCCGCAGCAGAACGCCCAGATCGTGGGCGCGCAGTCCGGTCGCTGCGTCGACGTGCCGAACGGCGCCACCACCAACGGCACCCAGGTGCAGCTGTGGGACTGCATCAGCAACAGCGCCGCGCAACGCTGGACCTACACAGCCGGCAAGCAGATCCAGGTGTACGGCAACAAGTGCCTCGACGCCAACGGCCAGGGCACCACGAACGGCACCCAGGTGATCATCTGGGACTGCCACGGCGGCGCGAACCAGCAGTGGAACGTCAACGCCAACGGCACCCTCACCGGCGTCCAGTCCGGGCTCTGCCTGGACGCCAACGGCGCCGCCACCGCCAACGGCACCAAACTGATCCTCTGGGCCTGCAACGGTGGACAGAACCAGCAGTGGTCCCTGCGAAGCTGAGCGGACAGCAGTCGGGCCGTCTCCGGAGGGAGGCGGCCCGAGTGCACCGGATCAGCGGGCCTCCGGGTCGAGGCCGAGCACCGCCCGTCCCCCGTCCACCGGCAGGGTCACCCCGTTGACGAAGCTGGCGGCCGGCGACAGCAGGAACGCGACCACCTCGGCCACCTCGTCGGCACGCCCGATCCGGCCCATCGGGTGCAGCCGGGTCAGCTCGGCGTCGATCCACTCGGCCCGGGTGGGCTCCTGCGCGGCGAGGTACTCGGCGTGCCGCTCGGTGGCGATCGAGCCGAGCGCGACGGCGTTGGCGCGGATGCCGTGCCGCCCGTACTCGACGGCAAGCGCCCGGGTCAGCCCCTCCACGGCGGCCTTCGCCGTGGCGTACGGCAGGGCGCCCGGCACCGGCCGGCGGGCCTGGTGCGACGAGACGTTCACGATCGCGCCGCCCGTGCCGGCGGCCAGGAAGCGGCGCACCGCCACGGCGGCGCCCACCACGGCCGGGCGCAGGTTCAGCCCGATCAGGTCCAGCACGGTGTCGGCCGACGCCGTGTGCAGGTCCGCGTCCCGGAAGATCGCCGCGTTGTTCACCCAGCCGGTGAGCGGGGCGACGCGTTCGGCCACCTCGGCGGCGTGCGCGGCCACCCGCTCGTCACCGGCGTCGCCGACCACCGCGAGCAGGCGATCGGCGGCCGGATGCCCGGCGAGCCAGTCCACCGCCTCGGCGTCGCGCTCCACGACCACGACGGTCACGCCGGCAGTCACCAGCCGTTGCGTCACGGCCCGACCGACGCCACGGCCACCACCGGTCACCACGCACGCGCCGGCCACGATCTCAGCTGCCGGGCCGGCGGTGCACGACGACACAGGCCAGACCCGGCCCGGCGTGCGCCGCGACCACCGCGCCCGCCTCGGAGACGTACGTGTCGTGCACCCGTTCGCCCAGGCGCGCGGTGAGCGCGGCGAGCAGCGCCTCGGCGCGCTGCGGCGCGGCCAGGTGGTGTACGCCCAGGTCGACGTCGTCGTCGCCGGCCGCTTCGACGGCCAGGTCGACGAGCCGGGAGACTCCCCGACTGGCGGTCCGCACCTTCTCCCGCAGCTCGATCGCGCCGTCCGGCATGTGCATGATCGGCTTGACCGACAGGGCGGTGCCGAGCAGCGCCTCGGCGGCGTTGATCCGGCCGCCCCGGCGGAGGAACTCCAACGTGTCGACGTAGAACCAGACGGTGGTCCGGGCGACCGCGGCGAGCGCCGCGTCGCGTACGCCGACCAGGTCCGCCCCGGCCTCGGCGGCGGTGGCGGCGGCGATGGCCGGGAAGCCGAGGCCCATGCCGGCGGAGCGGCTGTCGACGACCTCGACCCGACCGCCGAGGTCGACGGCGGCCAGGCGGGCGGCCTCGACGGTGCCGGACAGGCCGGCGGAGATGTGCACCGAGACGACGCCGTCGGCGCCGTCGTCGAGGAGACGGCGGTACGTCCGGGCGAACTGTTCCGGCGCCGGGCGGGACGTGCTGGCCGACACCCGCCGCTCACCCAGCGCGCGGGTGGCGTCGGCGGGTTGGGTCTCCACCCCCTCCAATCCCTCCGCGCCGTTGAGCACGACGGTCAACGGGACGACGGTCAGCCGGTGCCGCAGCACCAGCTCGGGTGGGAGGTAGGCGGTGGAGTCGATGACAACCGCGACGGGCATGCCCGGCACGCTAGCCGATCACGACCCGCCGCGCCGAGGTGCGAGCGCCGACCCGGGCCGGATCGACGCTCAGACCGCGTCGACGACGGCCGGGGCGGTGACGAGGCCGACGTTGTGGCCACGGAGCTGCCAGCCCCGGACGTCGTCGTGTCGCAGCTCGGTCCAGTGGCAGTTGGCCAGTGAGCCGATGGTGCGCAGCACCTCGGGAGGCCAGCCGAGCAGGTGGCCGACGCCCTGGCGGGAGGCGCCGCCGTGAGTGGCGAGGACCACCGTCCCGCCGGGCGTCGCGTCGGCCGCCGCCAGTAACGCGGCGGCGACCCGCTCGCCCAGCTCGTGCAGCGGCTCCAGATCCGCGCCCGGCACCGGGTCGCCGGCCCGCCAGCGCGCGTACTCGCCGGGGAACCGCTCGGCGACCTCGGTGAGGTGCAGGCCCTGCCACCGGCCGAAGTGCCGCTCGCGCAGCCGGGCGTCGGTGCGTACCCCGAGCCCGGTGAGCGCGGCCAGCGCCGCGGCGGTCTCCGCGGCGCGGCCCAGGTCGCTGGAGACGATGGCGTCCGGTCGCAGCGACGCGAGCAGCGGCGCGGCGGCGCGGGCCTGGTCGCGGCCCAGCTCGTTGAGGGGTACGTCGGTCTGCCCCTGGACGCGGTTGGCGGCGTTCCAGTCGGTGTTGCCGTGCCGCCAGACGATCAGCCGGGTCATTCGGCCGCGGCGGACCCGCTGGCGTCGGCCTCGACCAGGTCGCGGTCGACGAACGGGATGGTGGGGCAGTCCTTCCAGAGGCGGTCGAGCCCGTAGAACTCGCGCTCCTCGGTGTGCTGGACGTGCACCACGATGTCGACGTAGTCGAGCAGCACCCAGCGGCCACCCCGCTCACCTTCGCGCCGGATCGGCTTGGCCTTCTCCGGAAGCTCCAGCAGGCGCTCCTCGATGGCGTCGACGATGGCGAGCACCTGGCGCTCGTTGGGGGCGGCGGCGAGCAGGAACGCGTCCGTGATGGCGAGCTGGTCGCCGACGTCGATGATCGCGATGTCCTGCGCCTTCTTGTCGGCGGCTGCCTGGGCGGCGGCGATCGCCAGCTCGTGCGCGCGTTCGGAAACTGTCACCGTTCTCCTTCGATCAGGCGTGCGATCCTCCAAGCGTCTCACACCCGGCGAGGTCCCGACCCGTCAGTTCTGGTCGGTTAGACGCACCAACCGGCACATACCGGACGTGATCAGGACTGATAGAGGCGTCGCTTGGCGATGTACTGCACCACACCGTCGGGCACCAGGTACCAGACCGGCTCACCCCGGGCCACCCGGGCACGGCAGTCGGTCGACGAGATGGACATCGCGGGCACCTGGATCAGGCTGACCGTGTCCGCCGGGAGGTGCTTGTCGGTCAGCGCGAAACCGGGACGGGTCACACCGATGAAGTGGGCCAGCTCGAAGATCTCGTCCAGGTCCTTCCAGGACAGGATGCGTTGCAGCGCGTCCGCTCCGGTGATGAAGAAGAGCTGGACCTTGGAGCCGTACTCGGCCTGGAGGTCGCGCAACGTGTCGACGGTGTAGGTCGGGCCGCTGCGGTCGATGTCGACGCGACTGACCTGGAAGCGGGGGTTGGAGGCGGTGGCGATGACCGTCATGAGGTACCGGTCCTCGGCGGGGCTGACCGGCTCGTCGGCCTTCTGCCACGGCTGCCCGGTGGGGACGAAGACCACCTCGTCCAGGCCGAACCGGTCCGCCACCTCGCTGGCCGCGACGAGGTGCCCGTGGTGGATCGGGTCGAAGGTGCCACCCATGATCCCGACCCGCCGGATATCTTCCTCCACCCGTTGATCGTAGGCCGGACGTCCGAACCGGTCGTACCAGCCCGAGGGCTGGCGACACGGATACTCGCGTGCGTATACTCGTCCACGAGTATTTGGGAGGTGCGTCATGCCGAAGCGGCGCAAGGTCGGCAATCTGCTGGCGCTGGCCGTGCTCTCCGCCCTCGTCCAGCGGCCCATGCATCCCTACGAGATGGCCAGCACACTGCGCGCCTGGGGCAAGGACCAGGACATGGAGTTCAAGTGGGGCTCCTTCTACACGGTGATCCGCAACCTGGACAAACACCAGTTGATCGCCGCCGTGGAGAGCGTCCGCGAGGGCCGACGCCCGGAACGCACCGTCTACCGGATCACCGACGCGGGCCGCGCCGAGCTGGTCGACTGGGCGCGGGAGCTGGTCGGCATGCCCATGGCGGAGCATCCCCGCTTCCGGGCCGGCCTCTCCGTGCTCGCCGCCCTGCACCCCGACGAGGCGACCGACCTGCTCCGGCAGCGGCTCGACCGCCTGGACGACGCGCTCCGCCGGGACCGCGAGACGCTCGACGCCCACCTGCGCGAGATCCCGCGACTGTTCCTGGTCGAGAACGAGTACGACCTCGCCATCCGGGACGCCGAGGCCACCTGGCTGCGGGCCCTGCTGGCGGAGCTGACCTCGGGAAGCTACCCGGGGCTGGACACCTGGCGGGCCTTTCACGAGACCGGCGAGATGCCGGCCGAGCTGGCCGAGCTGGCCGCAAGGACCAGCAGCGACCCCGACACCGCCGACTGAGAAGACAGCTCCGGCGGGGTGCGCCAACACCCCGCCGGAGCCCTACCCCGAACCGACACCTGAGCAGGCACCCGGCCCGAAGCGGCAACCACGAGGATAACCGGGTTCCCTCCCAGGACGGTTCGTCCGCACCCACGCGACGACACCAGGGAGAAAGAGCATGACAACGGTACGAACCGCACTCGTCATCGGCGGCGGCATCGCGGGGCCCGTGGCGGCCCTCGCCCTCCAGCGCGCCGGCATCACCGCCACCGTCGCCGAGGCGTACCCGGCGACCGCCAGCGGAGCCGGCGGCATCGGTGGCACCCTCGCGCTCGCGCCCAACGGCGTGGCAGCCCTCAGGGCCGTCGGCGCGGACGAGGCGGTGACGGCGATCGCCACCGGGATCCACCGCAGCGTCATGGCCGTCGGGGCCCGACGGATCGACCTGCCGATGCTGGCCGGAGTACCGCCGCTGCGCGTGGTGCACCGGGCCGAGCTGCACCGGGTGCTGCACGACCGGGCCGTCGCCGAGGGCATCACCTTCGCCTACGGCAGGCGACTGGTCGACGTCACGCAGACCGACGACGGCGTGACCGCGCGTTTCGAGGACGGCAGCACGGCGACCGCCGACGTCCTGGTCGGCGCGGACGGCATCCGCTCCACGGTCCGTGGCCTCATCGACCCGGCCGCGCCCGGCCCCCGGTTCACCGGACTGCTCGGCTTCGAGGCGGTCGCCCGGCACGAGGTGGACGCCGAGGAGGGCACGATGACGTTCGCCTTCGGACGGCGCGGCTACTACCTGTACTGGCCGGAGCCGGGTGGCGGCACCCGCTGGGGGGCCAACCTGCCGGGGCAGCGGCCGATGAGCCTCGTCGAGGCCCGTACGGTGCCCGCGCGGCAGTGGCTGGACACGTTGCGCGCCACCTACGGCGACGACGACCCGGGCCGGCAGCTGATGGCCACCAGCGCCGCCGACGACCTCCAGGTGGCCGGCGCGTTGCAGATCATGCCGCCCGTGCCGCACTGGCACTGGGGTCGCATGGTGCTGGTCGGCGACGCCGCGCACGCGCCGTCGAACAGCTCCGGGCAGGGCGCCTCGCTCGCCATCGAGAGCGCGGTGCAGCTCGCCCGCTGCCTGCGGGACCTACCCGACGTGACGTCGGCCTTCGAGGCGTACGTGCGGCTGCGTCGTACCCGGGTCGAGAAGGTCGCCGCCCGCGCCGCGCGGATCAACCACACCAAGGCGCCCGGACCGGTCGCCCGGACGCTGATGCCGCTGCTCATGCCCCTGCTGGTGCGCACGGCGATGGACCCGGAACGCACGATCGCCCACGAGCAGCGCTACGTCATCGACTTCGACGCCCCGGTCACGGCGGAACCCGCCCTGCGCTGAGCACGGGCGCGGGGTGGCCGCTCGGGCCACCCCGCGCACCGACCATCGCAAGCCGGGCCGCCCAACCACGGCGGCCGGCCGACCTCAGGCCGAGGCGGCGGCCACCGCCGTGCGCGCCACGAGCGCCCGCCGCAGGTCGTCGTCGGCGTCGGTGACGACCCGCCGCAGGCCCGCCGTCAGGTCGTCGCGGGCCAGCAACGCCGCGGCCGCCTCCCGGGTCGGCTGCGCCACGGCGTAGCGGGGAAACGCCAGCTTCGCCACCCGGTCGGCCGTCCAGGGGGTACGACGACGAGCGGCGGCCGGCATCTCGGCGAAGTACCGCCCGACGTACGCGGCGGTCAGCTCGGGCTGCTCTGGCTGCCAGAACCCCTCCGCCGTGGCCTCGAGCAGCCGGTTGGACAGCTCGGTGTCCCGCATGAGGATCTCCCATGCCGCCTGCTTGGCGGCCCGGTCGGGCCGGGCGGCCCGGCAGTACGCGGCCTGTTCCGCGCCGGCGGAGCTGACGTCGGCCCGCGTCTCTTCGGCGATCTCCGCCTCGCCCGCCGCGCCCAGCACCACGAGCCGGCGCAGCACCGCCCACCGCAGCTCCGCGTCGACGGCCAGCCCGGCCGGTACGTCCCGGCCGGCGAGCCAGCCGACGAGCAGGTCGCTGTCGGTGGTCGCGGCGATCCAGCCCCGGGCGGCGGCGAGCTGCAACGACTCCCCCGCCGGCGCGCCGTCGAGCAGACGCCGGCACGCCTCGGCGACCCGGGCCAGCGCCGCCGAACGGGCCAGCGGGTCGAGGTAACGGTCCACCAGCGACCGGCTGAGGACGAGCACGTCCTCCGCGATGATCACCTCGGTCTCGGCGGGCAGCGCCGCGACCATCAGGTCGACCAGGCCGACGACGGGCCGTTCGCCGTCGGTCACCGCGTCCAGCGCCTCGCCCCAGAGCACCGCCCGGGCGAGCGGATCGGTCAGAGAAGGCAGCACCACCGCGACCGCGTCCGCCGACGCCGCGTCGAGGCGTACCTTGGCGAAGGTCAGGTCACCGTCGTTGAGCAGCAGCACCTCGGCCGCCGGCTCGCCCGTCAACGCGCCGAGCACGGTACGACCGCCGTCGACGGCCGGATCGAGATCGACCTCCGTGCGCTGGACGGCGCCGTTCGCCGCGTACCGACCCACCCCGATGCGGTGCGGACGCAGCACCGGGTGCGACTCCGGGGCGGTCTGCACCACGGCGACCTCGGTGTAGCGCCCGTCGGCGTCGACGTCGACCTCGGCGCGCAACGTGTTGACCTGCGGCCGGCGCAACCACAGCTCGGCCCAACCGGACAGGTCCCGGCCGCTGGCGGCGGAGAGGCTGGTCAGCAGGTCGGCCAGGGTGGCGTTGCCGAAGCGGTGCGCGGCGAAGTGCGCGTTCAGGCCGGCGAGGAAGGCCTCGTCGCCGAGCCACGCGACCAGTTGCCGCAGCACGGCGGCGCCCTTGGCGTACGAGATGCCGTCGAAGTTGAGCAGGCCCTCGTCGGCGTCGGCCACCTCCGGCGGCGCGACCGGGTGGGTGGAGGGACGCTGGTCGGCCGCGTACCCCCAGGCCTTGCGGCGCATGGCGAACGTCGTCCACGCCTGGTCGAAGCGGGTGGCCTCGGCGGTGACCCGGGTGCCCAGGTACTCGGCGAAGGACTCGTTGAGCCACAGGTCGTCCCACCAGCGCATGGTGACCAGGTCACCGAACCACATGTGCGCCATCTCGTGGGCGATGGTGGTGGCCCGCACCTCGCGCTGGGTGTCGGTGACCGCCGAGCGGAACACGTAGTCGTCGCGGAAGGTGACGATGCCCGGGTTCTCCATCGCGCCGGCGTTGAACTCGGGCACGAACGCCTGGTCGTACTTGCCGAACGGGTAGCGCTCGGCGAAGAGCTGGTGGAACCGGTCCAGGCACCGTCCGGTGATGTCGAAGATCTCCTCGGCGTCGGCGTCCAGGTGCTCGGCGAGCGACCGTCGACAGTAGATCGCCAGCGGTATGCCGTCGTGCTCTGCGTGGCGGACGTGGTACGGCCCGGCGATCAGCGAGAAGAAGTACGTCGCCAGCGGCGCGGTCGGGGCGAACTCCCAGCGCCCCGGGGCCGGGGTGGCGACCACCTCGGCGTTGCCGGAGACCGTCCACTGCGGCGGCGCGGTGACCGTGAGGGTGAACGGGGCCTTGAGGTCGGGCTGGTCGAACGCGGCGAAGATGCGCTGGGCGTTGTCGAGGAACGACATCGCGTACAGGTAGGTCTCGCCGTCCGCCGGATCGACGAAGCGGTGCAGCCCCTCCCCGGCGTTGGAGTACGTCATCTCCGCCTCGACGACGAGGGTGTTCGTCGTGTCGAGATCGACCAGCGGCAGCCGGTTGTCGGTCAGCGTGGCGGGGTCGACGGCACGGTCGTTGAGGCGTACCGCGAGGAGGTTTGTCGGCCTGACCTCGACGAAGGTGGCGGCCCCGGCGGTCGCCCGGAAGCGGATCTCGACGCGGGACCGGAACAGATCGCCGTCGCCGGTCAGGTCGAGGTCCACCTGATAGGACTCGACAGTAATCGCCGCGCCACGCGCGGTCGCCTCTACACGGGTCAGGCTCGGCATCCGCTTATCCTGCCCGATGGGGATCGGCAGGCGGTCCCCACCTGGCCCCCTGCAGTGGAGGAAAGAACCATGGCGCAGCACCCCAAGGGCGATTTCGACCTCTCCCGCGCGGTCTGGCAACGGGCCGAGGGGGACACCTCCGAGAGCGCTGTCGAGGTCGCCTTCGTCGACGACCTGATCGGGATGCGCAACTCAGCCGAGCCGCAGGGCCCGGTGCTGGTCTTCACCCAGGCCGAGTGGGACGCGTTCGTGGCCGGCGCGCAGGACGGCGAGTTCGACCTCGACTGATCGACCGTGGCAGGTGCCGGTGCCCTCTTCGAGGAGGACACCGGCACGGGTCCCGCCGTTGGCTGCGGACACGCGGTGGGGGTTTCTCAGCGGGGTTAGGGCGGCTGTCAAAGCCCCTGGCCGGGGGACCGTGACACCCGCCCTAGTCGCCGTCGCCCCAGCCCAGACCGCCGGGGCCCGGCGCGTGGTGGAAGCCGGGATGCTCGGCGACGTCGACGCAGCGCTCCCCGTCCGGGCCGACCGCGCCGCAGAACAGCCGCTCGGCCCGGTGCCAGGCATCGGCCGGCGACAGGGCCGCCGCACCGAGCGCCAACTCCGGACGGAGCAGGCTCAGCGCCTCCGCGTACGCCACCGCCTGTTCGAGCGCCTCGGCCGTGCCCGGCGCGGTGAAGCCCAGGTGCACGGTGAAGAACCGGCGCGGTCGGGCCGGCCGGCCCGGCGGGCCGATCAGCGGCCGCCCGGCCCGGCCCGCACCCGGCGTCTCGACCGCCCGGCGCTGCCGCCAGCGCGGCGGCCTGTTGTCGTTCATGCGTCCTCCCCGTGGTCGTGGACACCTCGGCCCGACGGGGGGTCGCCACCGTCGTCCGACGATGCCGACCGGCGACGGCCCCACCGGCTAGCCAACCAGGTTCCGCCGCCCGTGGGAGGGGCCAGCGGACGCGCTGTCGACGCGGGGATTGCACGGCGGCCACGAGGGTAGACGTGCCCCGGCGGCGACGCGGGCCGCCGCCGGAACCTCGAGGAGGCCCGATGGCGACCATGCCGGCCGACCGCAGCCCGGACAGCACCCTCGCTCTGCTGCGCGCCGGCTACCGGTTCATCGGAGAACGCTGCGACCGCCTGGGCAGCGACGTCTTCTCGACCCGGATCCTGCTCGCGCCGACCATCTGCCTGCGGGGTCGGCCGGCCGCCACCCTGTTCTACGACAACGAGCGCTTCCAGCGCGAGAGCGCCATGCCGCTGCGGATCCAGCGGACCCTCACCGGCCGGGGCGGCGTGCAGGGGCTGGACGGCGCCGCGCACACCGACCGCAAGGCCATGTTCATGTCGATCATGACGCCAGCGGCGATCGGGCGACTCGGGCACCTCTTCGACGCCGAGTGGCGGGCACGGATTCCCGCCTGGGAGGCGGCCGGCGCGG
This sequence comes from Micromonospora sp. CA-246542, assembly GCF_050942905.1. Classification (NCBI taxonomy): domain Bacteria; kingdom Bacillati; phylum Actinomycetota; class Actinomycetes; order Micromonosporales; family Micromonosporaceae; genus Micromonospora; species Micromonospora sp. CA-246542. Next base: position 5,656,392 of record NZ_CP192040.1, read on the forward strand.
TGCCGCTCTACGACGAGTTGGGCCGGCTGCTGACCCGGGTGGTCTGCGCCTGGGCCGGCGTGCCGCTGGCCACGTCACAGGTCGACCGCCGCGCCGTCGACCTGCACGCCATGATCGAGGGCCCGGCGGTCGTCGGCCCACGGCACTGGCGGGGCCTGCTCGCCCGCCGCCGCGCCGAACGCTGGATCGGCGACCTCGTCGAGCGGACCCGTGTCGGCATCCACCCGGCCCCGGCCGACAGCCCGCTCCGGGTCGTCGCCGAGCACCGCGACACGCGCGGGGCGCTGCTCCCCCGCCGGATCGCCGCCGTCGAACTGCTCAACCTGCTGCGTCCCACGGTCGCCGTGGACCGGTACATCGTCTTCGCCGCGCTCGCTCTGCACGACCATCCCGCCTGGCGACAGCGGGTCCACGGCGACGACGGGGCCACCGAGCAGTTCGTCCAGGAGGTACGCCGCTACTACCCGTTCTTTCCGATGGCCGCGGCCCGGGTCCGGCGCCCCTTCGACTGGCAGGGCCACCACTTCCCGCAGGGGCGGCGGGTGCTGCTCGACCTCTACGGCACGAACCACCACCCGGCGCTCTGGCCCGAACCGGAACTGTTTCGCCCCGAGCGGTTCGCCGACCGACGCGTGGACCCGTTCGCGCTGATCGCGCAGGGCGGCGGCGACCACAGCACCGGGCACCGCTGCGCCGGCGAGTGGATCACCATCGACCTCATGAAGCGGGCGGTCACCCACCTGACCGGCGGCATGCGCTACGACGTGCCGCCGCAGGATCTGCGCCTGGACCTGCACCGGATGCCCGTCCTGCCGCCCGGCCGCATGACCGTCACCAACGTACGCCGCGCCTGAGGTCGTCCCACCGGCGTTGTTCGGTGTCGGTGCTTCGCGCCGGTTTGGACGTCCGCCGTGCGGGCAGGTGCAGCGGACGACCGCGCACCGTACCCACCTGCCCAGGAGGCGCGATGCTCTCTCCGGCCCCCGGTGACATCCCGCGCACCGCGCGTCACGACACCGGCCGAACGCCTCTGCCGATGGCGTACGTCCTGCCGCTGCGCTGGCACACCGACGCCGGCCTGGACGAGCTGACCGGCTACCTGCGCCGGCTCAGCGGTCTCGTCGACGTGATCGTGGTCGACGGGTCACCTCCGGAGTTGTTCGCCCGGCACGCGGCGACCTGGCGCCCGCTGGTGCGGCACCTGCCGCCCGACCCCGCCCGGCGAGGGCTCAACGGCAAGGTGGTAGGGGTGCACACCGGCGTGGGCGTGGCACGGCACGAGCACGTGGTGATCGCCGACGACGACGTCCGGTACGACGAGGCCGGGCTCCACGCGGTGCACCGGCTGCTGGGCCGGGTCGACCTGGTCCGGCCGCAGAACTACTTCGATCCCCTGCCCTGGCACGCCTGGTGGGACACCGGACGGACGCTGCTCAACCGAGCCCTCGGAAACGACTACCCCGGCACCCTCGCGGTACGCCGCAGCACGTTCCTCGCCATGGGCGGGTACGACCCCGACGTGCTCTTCGAGAACCTGGAGCTGATCCGTACCGTCCGCGCCCACGGCGGCGTCGAGGCCGCGCCACCCTGGCTGTACGTACGGCGGCTGCCGCCGGACGCGGCGCACTTCCGGGGCCAGCGGGTCCGCCAGGCGTACGACGATCTGGCCCAGCCGGCCCGCCTGCTGACCGCGCTCGCGGTCCTGCCCGCGCTGGCCACGGCGGTCGCGACCCGCCGGCCGGGGCTGCTGCTCGGCATGACGGCCAGCGTCGTCGCCCTGGCCGAGGCGGGTCGCCGCCGCGCGGCCGGTGCCACCGTCTTCCCACCGACCACCACGCTGGCCGCCCCGCTCTGGCTGCTCGAACGCGGCATCTGCAGCTGGCTCGCGGTAACCCAGCGCCTGCTGAAAGGCGGAGTCCGCTACGGCGACACCAGAATCCGCACCCCGGCCCACCGCCACGAAGTCCCCGCGATCTTGCACTTTCTGCTGGGACAGAAGCCCCGTTAGCCGACAGAGCGGCAACCGGAAGTGCAAGATCGCGGGGAGATACGTCGACGTCGGTGGGTTTCAGGAACTGACCTGCTGGCGGGCCTGCTGTGCCTGGTCCTTGACGTCCTGGGCGGCCGAACGGCCGTCGTCCTTGACCGCGTGCACGGCGTCCTGGGCGGTGGACTTCACCGACTCGGCGGCGTGCTGGGCCGGCTCGCGCAGCTCGTCCTTGAGTTCGCTGGCAACCTCGCCCAGCTTCTCCTTGACGACTCCGCTGTGCTCGCCGACCTTCTCCTTGACCTGGGCGGCCGCCTGCTGCTCCCGGCGGGAGGCGGGGATCAGCGAGGAGGCCAGCCAGCCCACGCCGAAGGCGATCAGACCGGCGGCGAGCGGGTTGCCCTGCGACTTCTCCCGGATCACGCGGGGCGCGCTGTGGGCGGCGTCGCTCACGGAGGAGGCCGCCGAGTGCGCGGCGTCGTTGACGCTGGACGCCGCCGACGACGCGCGGTCGCCCACCGAGTGGGCGGCGTGGCCGGTGCCGTGGCCGAGGTCGGAAGCGGTTCCCATGACCTTGTCCCTCACATTCTGCAGCGCGGAGCGGGCCCGCTGCTTACGGTCGTCGACGATGCGGCTGGGGCTGACCTTGTACGCCAACGCGTCCACATCGGAGCTGAGGCTGTTGCGGGTGGCTTCGATCTCCCGGCGGATCTGGTCGGGGTCGGTGCTCATCGGGTGACTCCCTCCGGGTGGGGCTTGAGCGCGTCGGGGATCCGCTGCACGCTGTCGTTGGTCTGCTTGAGCCCGCGTACGTGCTGGGCGTTCTTCTTGGCCGCCGAGTAGAGGACGGCGGCGACCACGGCCCAGACCACGGCCACGATCAGCGCGGCGAGGCCGGAGTCCATGACGTTGTCCAGGAACTGCCAGATGGCGATCGACACGAAGAGGGCCACCATGTAGCCGCCGAAGCCGGCACCGCCGAAGAGGCCCGCGGCCTTGCCGGCCTTCTTGCCCTCCTGGCGGATCTCGGCCTTGGCCAGCTCGACCTCCTGGCGCATCAGCGTCGACAGGTCGGTGGTGACCTGACGCATCAGGTCACCGAGCGAACTGCCCTTCACCTCGGCCGCGGTGTGCGGGGCACCCGCGTCGGGGTGGTAACCGGAATCCAGTCCGGACCCCTGCGTCGGCATGCTCATGCCGCCGCCTCCCTTCGGATGACTCGGCGCCTCACGGGCGGGGGCTGCCGCTGGACGGCACGCCCGGCAGCGGGTCGGTCTGGGTCACCGGCGGCAGCGGCTGACCGGTGCTCGCCGGCTCGGTGTAGCCGCCCTGGCGGGCCGGGTCGGTGTACCCGCCCGGCGTCGGGTCGGTGTAACCGCCGGAGGTCGGCTCGGTGTAGGTGCCCGGGGTCGGGTCGAGGTAGCCGCCCGCCGGGGTGGCGTCCGCGGCCGTACGGGGCGCCGGCGGCGGGGTGGGGATCACCGCGGTCTGCTCCGGGTCGTACGCGCCCGCGCCGCGGTAACCCGCGGAACCGTTGCCGGAATCGTCACCGGAGGCCGAGATGCCCTTGGTCAGTCGACCGGCCAGCACACCCAGCACCGCCGCGCCGACCAGGAAGGTGCCCGGGTTACGTCGCGCGTAGTCGCGTACCTCGTTGATCAGGTCGCCGGGCTGGCGCTCCTCGAGCCAGCCGGCCACGCCGTGCACCCGGTCGGCGGCCTGGCGGGCGAGCTCGCTCACCGGACCGGCCTGGCCACCCTGCTCGGCCATCGTGCGCATCTCGTCGGCGATCGACCGCAGTCCGCCGGCCGCGCGGCGCTGCTGCTCACCGGTCTGGCTGGCGAGCTGCGTGCGGGCTTCGCCGTAGAGGTTGCGGGCCTGCCGGACGGCCTCACGGCCAACCTCGGTGCCCTGCTCCTTGGCGGTCTGGGCGACCGCGCCACCGGCGTGCGCCGCCTCGGACCCGACGTGCCGGGCCTGCTCGCGGACGCCGCCGCCGTTGGTGGACTCCTGGCCGTAGGTGGAGGAGGTGGGTGACAGATCGTAAGTCATGATTTCCCTTCCGCTCGGAAGTGTCGTCGCGGTTGTTCTGGGGGATGCGGCCGTGTCGCCGTGGCCGCTGACAACTCACCTACCCGGCGTTTTGGCTTCCATACCTGTTCGTGCATTTCTCTGCGCGAGGGTCGGGAGGGACTTCAAAATGGAGGATCGTCGGGCTGCGTCACGTCGCCGCTGCGGACAGCGACGTTCGCGGGACCGGGCAGATCCACGAAAGGGGCACCGATGGCACGAGACGCGCGGGGTGGCCGACCGGCCGCGCCCCGACCGCGGGTGCAGGTCGCCGCGCTGGTCGTGGCCGGGGTCTTCCTGCTGATCGGTGTCCTCGGCTACATCCCCGGCATCACCACCGACTACGGCGATCTCGCCTTCGCCGGGCACCACTCGGACGCCAAACTGCTCGGCGTGTTCCAGGTCTCGATCCTGCACAACGCCGTACACCTGCTCTTCGGGCTGGTGGGTCTGGTGTTGGCCCGCAGCGTCGCCGGCGCGCGGGTCTTCCTGGCCGGGGGCGGCGCGGTCTACCTCGCCCTCTGGCTGTACGGCCTGGCGATCGAGGCGATCGACGAGGAGGGCGGCGCGAACATCCTGCCCGTCAACGGCGCGGACAACTGGCTGCACCTCGCCCTCGGCTTCGGCATGCTGGCCCTCGGCCTGCTGCTGTCGAACGAAGCCGGGACCGGCGGACGCCTCGACACCCCGATCGACCGCCCCTGAGCTGCTACTTCACGCGTTTGAAAGCGAGCAGGCGCGGGGTACGTCACGGATGGTGATCCGTGAAGGGGGTCGATGATGCCTCGCTGGATACGCGACAACGCGCTGGCCGCCGCGATGCTGGGCGCCTTCGGAGTGTTCCTGGTGCTACAGAGCATCTTCGGCTGGCAGACCCACAACGAGGAGCTGGTCGAGTTCGGCGCGGCTCCGCTGAGCTGGCCCTCGTACCTCGCCAGCGGGCACTTCGCCGAGGCCGTCTTCGAGAACTGGGAGTCGGAGTTCCTTCAGATGGGCGGGTACGTGCTGCTCACCGCGTACCTGGTGCAGCGCGGCTCGGCCGAGTCGAAGCCGGTCGACCAGACCGACCGCCCGGAGGACGACGAGCGCCACGCCACCGCGCGGTCGCCGTGGCCGGTACGCGCCGGCGGCCTGCCGCTGGTGGTCTACCGCAACAGCCTCTCCATCGCGCTGCTGTTGATCTTCGCCGGCTCGTTTGTCGGGCACCTGCTCGGCGGCACGGCCGCGTACAACCAGGAGCAGGCGTTGCAGAGCGGAGCGCCGCCGATCAGCGCGTGGGACTTCCTCGGCACGAGCGACTTCTGGTTCCAGTCCATGCAGAACTGGCAGAGCGAGTTCCTGGCGGTCGGCGCCCTGATCCTGCTGAGCATCGTGCTGCGCCAGCACGCGTCACCCGAGTCGAAGCCGGTCACCGTCGCGCACGCCGAGACCGGCGCCTGACGCCGGCCGGACACCCGACGGATCGCCGACGGCAGCCGTCAGGCCGCGACCGGGAGCCGTTTGGCGAAGCAGACGCTGTACGGGTTGCCCACGTACTCGCCGTACACCGGGATCGGTTCGTAGCCGCACGACGTGTACAGCCCGACGGCCGCCGGCAGGTACGTGCCGGTCTCCAGGCAGACCACGGTGTGCCCCTGCTGGAACGCGCACTCCTCCAGGGCGGCGAGCAGTTGCCGGGCGATGCCCCGGCCCCGGTACGCCGGCCGCACGTACATCCGCTTGACCTCGCCGGTGACGGCGTCGAGCGACTGGAGCCCGCCACAGGCGACGGCCCGACCGCGTACCACCACGGCCAGGTAGCGGATGTCGTCGTGGGTGACGGTGACCTGCCCGTCCAACCCGCCGTCAGCGAAGCGCAGCTCACGCTGCTGGGCGACGACCAGGGCGGCGACTTCGGGATCGATGGCGGGCCGCGACTCGATCAGCATCACCCGACGCTAAGCGGGATGGATTTCGCGGAGGTTTCCGGCAATCAACCCGATCACGGAGCGCAACCGGCTACTCGGCGTCATCCTCGATGTCGTCGTCGCCCACGTCCGCGCCGATCTCGTCCGCGCCGGCCTCGTCCTCCGGGCGCACCCGGCGGGCCTTGCGCGCGGCGAGCCGATCCGCCGCCGACGCCCGGCTCGACTTCTCCTCCAGGCGTACGTCGGTGCCCCGGTTACCGGGCACGAACTCCACGCCCGCGTAGAGCGTCGGCTGCCAGTCGAACTCGCGCTCGCCGATCCGGACCAGGTCACCGGGCTCGGCGCCGGCCTTGGCCAGCTTGTCCTCGACACCGAGGCGGGCCAGCCGGTCGGCGAGGTAGCCGACCGCCTCGTCGTTGTCGAAGTTGGTCTGCTTGACCCACCGCTCCGGGCGTACGCCGCGCACGGTGAACGACCCGTCGGCCTCCGCCGTGATGGTGAAGCCGGCGTCGTCCACGGCCATCGGCCGGATCACGATCCGGGTCGGCTCGGCCGGCGGGGCGGCCTTACGCTCGGCCTCGACCAGCTCGGCCATCGCGTACGTCAGCTCCTTGAGCCCTTCCCGGGTGGCCGCGGAGACCTCGAACACCCGGTAGCCGCGCTCCTCGAGGTCGGGGCGGACGATCTCGGCGAGGTCCCGGCCGTCCGGCACGTCGACCTTGTTCACGGCCACCAGTCGGGGGCGGTCGGTCAGCCCGCCGTACTGGCTCAGCTCGGCCTCGATCGCGTCGATGTCGGCGACCGGGTCGCGACCCGGCTCCAGCGTCGCCGAGTCGATCACGTGCACCAGGACCGCGCAGCGCTCGATGTGCCGCAGGAACTCCAGGCCCAGGCCCTTGCCGGTGGCCGCGCCGGGGATCAGGCCCGGCACGTCGGCGACGGTGAAGGTGTGGTTGTCCAGCCGGACCACGCCGAGGTTGGGCACGAGGGTGGTGAACGGGTAGTCGGCGATCTTCGGCTTCGCGGCGGAGATCACCGAGATCAGCGACGACTTGCCGGCCGACGGGAAACCCACCAGGCCCACGTCGGCGACACTCTTCAGCTCCAGCACGATGTCGAGCTGGTCGCCGGGCTCCCCCAGTTCGGCGAAGCCGGGCGCCTTGCGCTTGGCGTTGGCCAGCGAGGCGTTGCCGCGCCCACCGCGCCCGCCCCGGGCCACCTCGAAGGTGGTGCCGGCGCCGACCATGTCGGCCAGCACGGTGCCGTCGGTGGTCTGCACGACCGTACCGTTGGGCACCTTGAGCACCAGGTTGTGGCCGTTGGCCCCGTCCCGGTTCGACCCGGCGCCGCCCTTGCCGTTGTCGGCCTTGACGTGCGGGTGGAAATGGAAGTCGAGCAGCGTGGTCACCTGCGGGTCGACCACCAGCGACACGCTGCCGCCGTGGCCGCCGTTGCCGCCGTCCGGCCCTCCGAAGGGCTTGAACTTCTCGCGGTGGATCGAGACACAACCGTGCCCACCATCGCCGGCCTGCAGATGCAGGACGACCCGGTCAACGAACGTCGCCACGGCGTCAATCCTTCCAGCGAGGGTCGTCCCCGCACTTCGAAAAAACCAAGCGGGCCGGGACCCGGAGGTCCGCGGCCCGCTCAGCGAAGAGAACTACTGCTGCGGAACAATGCTGACGGTCTTGCGACCGCGCTTGGTGCCGAACAGAACCGAGCCGGCGGCCAGGGCGAACAGCGTGTCGTCGCCGCCACGGCCGACCAGGTCACCGGGGTGGAACTTGGTGCCACGCTGCCGGATGAGGATCTCACCGGCGCTGACGACCTGACCACCGAAGCGCTTCACGCCGAGTCGCTGGGCCGCGGAATCGCGACCGTTACGCGAGCTGGACGCACCCTTTTTGTGAGCCATTGGAGGACGACCTACTTCCCGCTGGAGATGCCGGTCACCTTGACCTGGGTCAACGGCTGGCGGTGACCCTGGCGCTTGTGGTAGCCGGTCTTGTTCTTGAACTTGTGGATCCGGATCTTCGGGCCCTTGGTGTGCGCGGCGATCTCGCCGGACACCGCGACCTCGGCAAGCTTCGCCGCGTCGGTCACCAGGTCGTCACCGTCGACGAGGAGCACCGCGGTGAGCTTCACCGCGTCACCGGGGGCACCGGTGAGCTTCTCGACCTCGATCACGTCGCCCTCGGCGACCTTGTACTGCTTGCCGCCGGTCTTGACGATCGCGTACATCGGAGGCGGACTCCCTGTCGTTGAGGCTGCTGACTGGTCGTCCCCGCGGCGGCTCGCCGGGTAGCAGTGCACGGCGGCGCGGGCACGCGGGAACTCGGCACACCAAAGGTGGGCCGTAGGCAAGAGTACGGCATGGCGGGCGCGGACCCCAAACCGGCCCGCCCTGGTCACCGGCCGCAGAGCTGATCGAGGCGCTGCTGGAGCCGGTCCAGTTCGGTCTCGTCGATCGACTCGACGTCGACCCCGAGGGCGGTGACCTCCGTGCCGAGGTCACTGAGCAACGTCCTGAGCTGCGCGTCGGTGGCCTGAGCGCCCTGCTCCCGCAGCGCCGCCCGCCAGTCGGCCAGGGCCGCCTGCGCCCGGCTCCGGGCCGCGTCGGCCGTCACGGTGTCACCCGCGCCCACCGCGGCGACCATCTGGCCCAGCCCCTCGACATATTCCCGGACGGCGGTGGTCCCGGCCCGCCGCGCCTCGGCACAGACCCGGGCGTCACCGCCCGCCGCGCCACCGCCCAGCGGCGTAGCGGCCGAACCCGTCGGCGCGGGACCCCCGGTCGGGTCCGCACCACCCGGGCGGCCGTCGGAGCAGGCCGCCGAAGCCAGGAGTACGGCTACCAGCAGGGTACGAGCGAGCAGGCGACGCATCTTCTTCTCCTGACCGGGGCCGAGCGTTCCCGCGTCGCGGTGACCCGAGCGACGAGGTCCCTCCCCCGTCACATTGCCGGGAAAGGGACCTCGTCAAACACCGGGCCGGTCAGCCGTCAGGGACGGCGGGCGGGTCAGCCGTCAGGGGCGGGTCCGTCGGCGGGCGCCACCCCGGCGGGAACGACGACGTCCGGTGCCACCCTCGGCGGCCTCCTCGTCGCCGTCGGCGTCGGCGAGAGCGTCCGGGTCGTCCGCCGCGGCCAGCCGGGCCGACTCACCCCGCTGACTGTCGGACACCGCCGGAGCGGCCTCCGTCTCCGTCTCGTACCGGGACAGGTCGTACCCCATGGTGTCCTGGTAGTCGGCGTCCGGTTCGGCGAGGTTGTCGGTGTCGACGACCTCGACCACGGCGCGCTCGGCCGGGGCGCTCTTGCGCGCCCGGCGGCGGGAGGACGGCGTGCCGTTCTCCGCGGCCGGGGCGGCCGGGGCGGCGGACGGCGTCGACGACGCGACGGCCTTGACCTTCTCCGCGGCCCCGCCGTTGCGCGGCTTCTCCGGCACCGGCTCGGTGTGGATGATGACGCCCCGGCCCTTGCAGCAGTCGCAGGTCTCGCTGAACGCCTCCAGCAGGCCCGCGCCGATCCGCTTGCGGGTCATCTGCACCAGACCGAGCGAGGTGATCTCGGTGACCTGGTGCTTGGTGCGGTCCCGGCCCAGGCACTCGGTGAGCCGGCGCAGCACCAGCTCCCGGTTCGACTCGAGCACCATGTCGATGAAGTCGATCACCACGATGCCGCCGATGTCCCGCAGCCGGAGCTGGCGGACGATCTCCTCCGCCGCCTCCAGGTTGTTGCGGGTGACCGTCTCCTCCAGGTTGCCGCCGGAGCCGGTGTACTTGCCGGTGTTCACGTCGACGACCGTCATGGCCTCGGTCTTGTCGATCACCAGCGAACCACCGGACGGCAGGAACACCTTACGGTCCAGACCCTTGATGATCTGCTCGTCGATCCGGTACTCGGCGAACACGTCGTTCGTACCGACGTGCCGGCGGACCCGGTCGACCAGGTCCGGGGAGACGTGCGACAGGTACGACTCGACCATGCCGTACGACTGCTCGCCCTCGATGACCAGCTCGCGGAAGTCCTCGTTGAACAGGTCGCGGACCACCCGGATGACCAGGTCGGGCTCCTCGTAGAGCAGCACCGGGGCGCCACCCTCGGCGGCCTTGGCCTGGATGTCCTCCCACTGCGCCTGCAACCGCTTGACGTCGCGGGCCAGCTCGTCCTCGCTGGCGCCCTCGGCGGCCGTCCGGACGATCACGCCGGCGCCGTCCGGAACCAGCTTCTTGAGCACGTCCCGCAGCCGCTTGCGCTCGGTGTCCGGCAGCTTGCGGCTGATCCCGGACGCGTTGCCGTTGGGCACGTAGACCAGGTGCCGGCCGGAGAGCGCGATGTGGCTGGTCAGCCGTGCGCCCTTGTGCCCGATCGGGTCCTTGGTGACCTGGACCAGCACCGAGTCGCCGGAGCGCAGCGCCTGCTCGATCGAGCGGGCCCGCCCCTCCAGCCCGGAGGTGTCCCAGTTGACCTCGCCCGCGTAGAGCACCGCGTTGCGGCCCCGGCCGACGTCGACGAACGCCGCCTCCATGCTGGGCAGCACGTTCTGGACCTTGCCCAGGTAGACGTTGCCGGCCATGGTGCCGGAGGAGTTGCGGGTGACGTAGTGCTCGACCAGCACCCCGTCCTCCAGGACGGCGATCTGGGTACGGTCGCCGCGCTGCCGGACCGCCATCACCCGGTCCACCGCCTCCCGGCGGGCCAGGAACTCCGACTCGCTGAGGATCGGCGGCCGCGTACGGCGCTGCTCCCGGCCGTCCCGGCGACGCTGGCGCTTGGCCTCCAGCCGGGTCGAGCCGGACACGCCCTGGACCTCGTCGACCGTACGACGGGGTTCGCGGATCTTGACCACGGTCGGCACACCGTCGTCGGCGGCCCCCTCGGTGTCACCCGCGCCCCGGCGACGACGCCGACGGCGACGACGGGTCATCCCGTCCCCGCCCTCGGACTCCTCGTCCTCGTCGCCCTCGCCCTCGGACTCGGCCTCGGCGGTCTCCTCGTCGGCCTGCGCCGCCTCGTCGGAATCCTCGTCCTCGGCGTCGTCAGCGCCACCCTTGCCCCGGCCCCGACCACGGCGACCACGGCGACGGCGACGGCGCGCGGCGGCGCTGTCCTCGTCGTCCTCGTCCGCCTCGGTGGCCTCGTCGGCCTCCTCGGTCGGCTCCTCCTCGGCCTCGACGGCCTCGATCGGCTCCACCGGCTCGACCGGCTCCGCGTCGCGGCGGCCGCGCCGCCGACGACGGGAGGGCTCGGCCTCGACGGCCGGCTCCTCGGCGACCGGCTCGGGCTCGGCCGGGCGGGTCACCGGCACGGCGTCCGGCTGGGGTGCCATGAACAGCACGGTGGGCGCGGAGAGCGCGGCGCGACGACGGCGGGTCTTCGGCGGCTCGGCCTCGATGGCCTCGGCCGGCTCGACCGGCTCGTCGGTCACATTCGCCACGGCGACACCGGGCGCGACATCCCCGAACGCCTGCTCGGCCGTGCTCGGCGAGGTCTGCGCCTCGTCCAGCTCGGCTTCGGCCTCCCGCAGGTCGGACTCGGCCGGCGTCTCGTCGGCCGGGACGGGCTCGGTGACGGCGGCCGGCTCCTCGGCGGCCGGCTCCGACTCGACGGCGGCGGGCTCCGGCTCGGTGACCGCGGGCGTGGCCTTCTTCCGCCGGGTGCGGGTCACCTTGACCGGGGGAACCACCTCGGGGGACGACAGCTCCGCGCTGGCCGCGGCCAGCGGCTCCTCGGCGGTCGTCTCGACCGGAGCGGCCTTACGACGGCGGCGCGGGGTCTTCGGCGGGACGTCGAGGTCACCGGAGATCGGGGCGAAGACCTCCGCCTGCGGCGACTCGACGGCGCCGAGCCCACCGGTGGACGCCTCGACGGGCGCCTCGGCCTGTTCCGGCTGGTTGAGCGGGGCGGCCCGACGCCGGGTGGCCCGCGCCCGTCGCGGCTTCGCGGCGGGCTCGGCGCTCTCCGTCCCGGCCTGCTCCGCGCCGGCGGCCTGCTCGGTGCCGGCGGTGCTGTCGGTGCTGCTCTGCTCAGCGGTCTCCCCGGCCGGCTGTGAACCGGTCCGTTCGCCGCCCTCGGGCTCGTTCTCGAGCATGGACGTTCTCCAGTTCTGGCTGCCCCGGGCGCGGGTGAGCGCTGCCACGCAGGGTCGCCGCAAAAGTGTTTCCGCCGGGCGCGCGTGGTGCGCGACCGCCGAAGTCTGCCTGCAAGAGCGCTGACCGTCGGTCAGTGCCCAACGATGGCTGCCCCGCCGCGGTCCGCATCCAACGGATCCACGATCGCACCCTGCGCGGTCAGCGTGCCCTGAGCCAGCCGGGTCACCCTCGGCGAGACCGGCGGCTCCAGGTCGGCCACCACGCGGAGGCCGGAAAGGACGTCATCGGGTCGCACGGACGGAGTGACCTGCCGTACGACCAGTTCGAGTATCGCACACGGTACGGCCGGCACCCCGGAAGGCGTCTGCGTCGAGGGGAGGGCATCGATCGATATGACTGCCGCGCGAGCGTCGAAGGTGCGTCGCCCCTGCTTGGTCATCCGCTCGACCAGAACCTCGTCGGCGGCGGTGAACGCGTCCACGGCGGCGCGCAGGGTCTCCGTGTCGACCTCGGGCAGCTCGATGTGCCAGTGCGACGCCTCGATCCGGTCGGCCAGGCTGCCACCCTCGGCGATCACCACCTCCAGCACGTCCAGCCCGGGTGAGAGCGCGGCGTCGAGCGCGGCGCGCAGCGCCTCCGGGTCGACCGGGGCCTGAAGGCCGATCTCCAGGTACTCCGCCTCGCTGGCCACCCCGGTCGGGGCGGCGCTGGCGTAGGAGATCTTCGGGTGCGGGGTGAAGCCCTGGGAGAACGCGATCGGTACGGCGGCACGACGCAGCGCGCGCTCGAAGGCCCGGGCGAAGTCCCGGTGCGAGGTGAACCGCAACGGCCCGCGCTTGGCGTACCGGATGCGGGCGCGCTGGACGATCGGCGCCTGCCCACCCTCCGGCTGGTTTCTCTTACTGATCGTCTCGCTCCTCGAAACTCAGCACCTCGTTGATCATGAAGTTATTGTCGGCGACACGCCGTGGCGCGGGCAACAACTTCATGATCGACGCGAGCGACCCGTCGGGGTCGGTCAGGGGGCGGGGGTCTTCAGGGGGGTGATCGGCGTCAGGGGGAGGAGTTTCTTGCCCGTCGGGCCGATCTGGATCTCGGTGTCCATGGAGGGGCAGACACCGCAGTCGAAGCACGGGGTCCACCGGCAGTCGTCCTGCTCGAACCCGCTAACCGAATCCTGCCAGTCCTGCCAGAGCCAGTCCTTGTCCAGGCCCGAGTCCAGGTGGTCCCAGGGCAGGACCTCCAGCTCGTCGCGCTGGCGGGTGGTGTACCAGTCGAGATCCACCCCGAACGCGGGCAGCGTCTCGGCCGCCGCGTCCACCCAACGCTGGTACGAGAAGTGCTCGCTCCACCCGTCGAACCGGCCGCCGTTCTCCCAGACCCGGCGGATCACCGCGCCGACGCGGCGGTCACCCCGGGAGAGCAGCCCTTCGATGAGCGAGGGCTCGCCGTCGTGGTAGCGGTAGCCGATGGCCCGGCCCAGCGAGCGGTCCGCGTTGATGGCCTGCTTGAGGATCTTGAGTCGGTGGTCGATGACCTCCGGACGCTCCATCGCGGCCCACTGGAACGGGGTGTGCGGCTTCGGCACGAACCCGCCGATGGAGACCGTGCAGCGGATGTCCTTGGAGCCGGTGGCGGCCCGACCGGCCCGGATCACCTCGTGGGCCATCTCCGCGATCTCGAGGACGTCCTCGTCGGTCTCGGTGGGCAGGCCGCACATGAAGTAGAGCTTCACCTGCCGCCAACCGTTGCTGTACGCGGTGACGACCGTGCGGATCAGGTCTTCCTTCGACACCATCTTGTTGATGACCTTGCGGATCCGCTCCGACCCGCCCTCCGGGGCGAAGGTCAGACCGGTACGCCGCCCGTTGCGGGACAGCTCCTGCGCGAGGTCGATGTTGAAGGCGTCCACCCGGGTCGACGGCAGCGACAGCGAGACGTTCGTGCCCTCGTACTGCTGGGCCAGGCCCGAGCACATGTCGCCGATCTCGGAGTGGTCGGCCGAGGAGAGCGACAGCAGGCCCACCTCGTTGAAGCCGGAGAACTCCAGGCCCTCCCGCACCATCTGCCCCACCGTGGTGATCGACCGCTCGCGCACCGGGCGGGTGATCATGCCGGCCTGGCAGAAGCGGCAGCCCCGGGTGCAGCCCCGGAAGATCTCCACGGCGTACCGCTCGTGCACCGTCTCGGCGAGCGGCACGAGGGGCTTCTTCGGGTACGGCCACGCGTCCAGGTCCATCGTCGTGCGCTTGTGCACCCGGAACGGCACGTCCGCCCGGTTCGGCACGACCCGCTGGATCCGGCCGTCCGGCAGGTAGTCCACGTCGTAGAAGCGCGGCACGTAGACGCTTTCGGTGCGGGCCAGCCGCAGCAGCAGCTCGTCGCGGCCACCCGGGGAGCCCTCGGCCTTCCACTCCCGGACGATCGCGGTGATCTCCAGGACGGCCTCCTCGCCGTCGCCGAGCACCGCGGCGTCGATGAAGTCGGCGATCGGCTCCGGGTTGAACGCGGCGTGCCCACCGGCCACGATCACCGGGTCGGCGTCGGTACGGTCGGCGGCCAGCAGCGGAATGCCGGCCAGGTCGATCGCCGTGAGCATGTTGGTGTAGCCCAGCTCGGTGGAGAAGGAGATGCCGAACACGTCGAACTTGCGCACCGGCCGGTGCGCGTCGACGGTGAACTGCGGCACGCCGTGCGTGCGCATCAGGCTCTCCAGGTCGGGCCAGACCGCGTACGTCCGCTCGGCGAGGGTGTCGGGCAGCTCGTTGAGCACCTCGTAGAGGATCTGCACACCCTGGTTGGGCAGGCCCACCTCGTACGCGTCGGGATACATCAGCGCCCAGCGCACCGTCGCCGCGTCCCAGTCCTTGACGACCGCGCCCAGTTCACCGCCGACGTACTGGATCGGCTTGGAGATCTGCGGGAGCAACGGCTCGAGCCGGGGCCAGATCGACGGCTCCGAGCTGGAGCCGTCGCTCGAATTGGTCGCGGCCGCGCGCGGCGTCGTGGACGGGGCACTCATGATGCCCAAGGGTACGCGCCCGCCCGACGGTGACCGCGCGCACGCCACGATGCCGGCCGACCGGCCGCCCCGGGCACGCGCTCGGTGCCCGGGCGGCGGTGGTGGCGGCACGGTACTAACCTCGGACCGGCGCGAGAGGAGATTGCCGCGATGCCGGAGCCCCAGCCGGGAGCACGGCCGGCCGACGGGCGCACCCCTGGCCCGAAGCCGGACGACGCGCCGGCGGTCGCCGACGAGTCGACCTCCCCACCCGTACCCCGGATCAGCCTGCCGTCCCCGACGGCCCGGAGCCCCGGTCGAACCGACCGCCGCCGCCCCGGCGGAGGCGGCGACGCCCGAGCCCGCGGCGAAGCCGGACCCGACGCTGCCCGAGCCGGCAGCCGAGCCGGACCCGACGGCAAAGGAGCCGGCAGCCGAGCCGGACCCGACGGCAAAGGAGCCGGCAGCCGGGCCGGACCCGACGGCGAAGGAGCCGGCAGCCGAGCCCGAGCCGGCCGACAAGCCCGAGCCGTACCCGACTGCCCCCGAGCCCGCGGCCGAGACCAGGCCGGCTGCCGGGCCCGAGCCCACCGCCCGCGAGCGTGTGGGTGACGGCCCCGACTCCCCGCCGCGCCGCCCGCGCCCCGGTGGAGCGGGTCCGCGCCGGTTCCGCCTCCGCTGCCGCGTCGGCGCGCCTGGGGGAGTCGGCCGAGCCGACCCCGCCACCGCCGTTGCCGGAGCAGCCGCTGGAGCACCGCACCCCGGTCGACCCGTGGGCCGGGGTGGACACCGGTGGCTGGGACCTGCCGTCCGCCGAACTGCCCCCGCTGCCGCCGACGCTCGGCTACCCGGTCCCGCCGGCCACCCGGCAGTGGCCCGGGCCGCCCGCCGGCGCGCACCCCGTCTCACCACCGCCCGTCGGGACGCACCCCGTCTCGCCGCCGCCTCACCACCAACCCGCCGCCCACCCGCCACCGCCGGCCTACCTGCCGCCGGTCGCCTACCCGCCACCGCACGCCCGACCTGCCCCACCGCCTCCACCCACCGCCGCCGGGCCCGCCGCGCCGGTCCGGCCGGCGCCGCCCGCCCGGGTGCCGAAACAGCGCCGGGGGCGGGGTCCGGCCACGGCGCCGCCGGGTGGGGAGGCCTCCAAGGGGTACCCGCCCCCTCGACCACGCCGCCGCCGGCGTCGCTGGCCGTGGCTTCTGCTGCTCAGCCTGGCCTGCTGCTGTGGTTGCCCGGCCTACTACGGCCTGCCGATCTCGTCCCAGTACCCGGCCAGCGCCGCGCTGCCCGAGCAGGTCGCCGACCTGAGCCTGCGGCAGGACGACAGCAGCTCCGAGACGGCCAAGCAGTTGGAGAAGGAGGTACGCCAGGAGCACCTGCTGGCCGAGGACACCTTCGCGGGCGTCTACCGGACGGCGGATGGCAAGCAGGTGACGGTCTTCGGCGGCACCGGCTTCCGGCTGACCCCCGAGGCGGACGCGGACGAGGAGATCACGCGGCTCGGTGAGCGCTACGCGCTGGAGGCCCCCGAGACGGTGCGGACCGGCGTACGGGGTCGGTACGAGCGCTGCGCGATCGGTCGGCCAGCCGAGGGTGAGGTGGTGGTGTGCACCTCGGTCGACCACGGCAGCATCGCCACCGGGGTGTTCACCCGGCTCTCTGTCTCGGACAGCGCGACGTTGCTGGACACCCTGCGCACGCAGATCGTCCAGCCCAAGCAGGGCTGAGCCGCATCCGTGACGCTGGGTGAGGTCACGCGGACGACGTGGGGCGGGGCAGAGGTCAGACCTCGCTGGCCGGGTCGGTTTCGGCGCGCTTCGGGGCGTAGCGGGGGATGTACTCCTGGCCCGTGAGCTTCTGGATCTCGCTCATCACCTCGTCGGTCATCTGCCGCAGCGAGGTGCGATCGTCCGGGCGGCCGGTGAAGTCCAGCGGCTTTCCGAACTTCACGGTGATCTTGGCAGTGCCGGGGCGGGGTACCCGGGCCCCGATCGGCTGCGCCTTGTCCGTGCCGATCGTGCCCACCGGAATGATCGGCACACCGGCGGCGATCGCCAGCCGGGCCGCCCCGGTCCGGCCCCGGTAGAGCTTGCCGTCCGGGGAGCGGGTGCCCTCCGGGTAGACCACCACCAGATCACCGCCCCGCAACGCCGGGATCGCCGCGTCGAACGCGGACAGCGCGGCACGCCCACCGGCCCGTTCGACCGGGATGGCGCCCAGACCGGTGAGGACGAACTTCGAGAACGCACCCTTCGCGCCGGTGCCGGTGAAGTACTCGGACTTGGCCCAGAACGCCAGATGCCGGGGCACCACCGTGCCGAGGAACAGCTCGTCCGCCACCGAGAGGTGGTTGCCAGCGAAGATCGCGCCGCCGGTCTCCGGCACGTGTTCCAGACCCTCCACGGTCGGGCGGAACGCCAACCGCAGCGCGGGCGCCACGGTGAGCTTGCCGATGGTGTAGAGCAGGGGCACTGGTCCTCCGGCAGATGAGGTGCGAACAGGCGGTGTCACGGTAGCGGACGCCCCCACACCCCGCCGACGGAGGTGGGAGGCGTCCGCGTGCGTGTTCTACGACCGACGGACGGTGACCGTCACCCGCTCACCCTCGCCCACCTCACCGGCGAAACCGTCGAGGCCCTCGGCGAAGTCGACCGAGTCGGCCAGCACCTCACCGGCGACGAAATCGACGTACGCGCTCACCGCCGCGCGTACCTCCTCGGACGCCGACACCGACACCACGATGCGGTCCGAGACGTCCAGGTCGGCGTCGCGGCGGGCCTGCTGCACCACCCGCACCACGTCGCGGGCCAGGCCCTCGGCGGCCAGCTCCGGGGTGACCTCGGTGTCGAGCACCACCACGCCCTCGCCACCGGGCAGCGGCGCGGAGTGCTCGGCGTCGGCGGCCACGAGACGCAGCTCGTACTCGCCCTCGGCCAGGGTGATGCCGGCCGCCACCGGAGCGCCCTCGACCAGCTCCCAGTCGCCCGCCTTGACCGCCTTGATCACCTGCTGGACCTGCTTGCCGACGCGCGGGCCGAGCGCCCGCGGCACCACGGTCAACACCTGCTCGCAGTACGCGGACAGCTCGGCACTGAACTCCACCGCCTTCACGTTGACCTCGTCGGCGATCAGGTCGGCGAACGGGCGCAGTTGCTCCGCCGCCGGGGACGCCACGGTCAACGTCGACAGCGGCAGCCGTACCCGCAGCCCCTTGGCCTTGCGCAACGACAGCGCCGCCGAGGCGACCGCCCGCACGTTGTCCATCGCCGCGACGAGGTCGTGGTCGGCCGGGAACTCCTCGGCGGACGGCCAGTCGGTCAGGTGCACCGACCGCTCGCCCGTCAGGCCACGCCAGATCTCCTCCGCGGTCAGCGGCGCGAGCGGCGCCACCACCCGGCAGAGCGTCTCCAGCACCGTCGACAGCGTGTCGAAGGCGTTGGCGTCACCCGACCAGAACCGGTCCCGGGACCGGCGCACGTACCAGTTGGTCAGCGCGTCCAGGTAGGACCGGACGGTGGCGCACGCGCCCGAGATGTCGTACGCGTCCATCTGCGCGCCGACCGTCGCCACCAGCTCGTTGGTCTTCGCCAGGAGGTACCGGTCGAGCAGGTGCGTCGAGTCGGTGCGCCGCCGCGCCTGATACCCGTCGGCGTTGGCGTACAGCGAGAAGAAGTACCAGACGTTCCATAGCGGCAGCAGCACCTGGCGTACCGCGTCGCGGATCAGCGTCTCGGTGACCGCCATGTCACCGCCGCGCAGCACCGGCGACGACATCAGCATCCAGCGCATCGCGTCCGACCCGTACGAGTCGAACACGTGGTAGACGTCCGGGTAGTTGCGCAGGCTCTTGGACATCTTGCGCCCGTCCGAGCCGAGCAGGATGCCGTGGCTCAGGCAGTTGCGGAACGCCGGCCGGTCGAACAGCGCGGTGGCCAGCACGTGCATGGTGTAGAACCAGCCGCGGGTCTGCCCGATGTACTCGACGATGAAGTCACCCGGGTAGTGGTGCTCGAACCAGTCCGCGTTCTCGAACGGGTAGTGCACCTGGGCGAACGGCATCGACCCGGACTCGAACCAGCAGTCCAGCACCTCCGGCACCCGGCGCATCATCGACTGCCCGGTCGGGTCGTCCGGGTTGGGGCGGACCAGGTCGTCCACCGCCGGTCGGTGCAGGTCGCTCAGGCGTACGCCGAAGTCCCGCTCGATGTCGGCGAGCGATCCGTAGACGTCCAGGCGCGGGTAGTTCGGGTCGTCGGACTTCCACACCGGGATCGGCGAGCCCCAGAACCGGTTCCGGCTGATCGACCAGTCCCGGGCGTTGGCCAGCCACTTGCCGAACGAGCCGTCCTTGATGTGGCCGGGCGTCCAGTTGATCTCCTGGTTCAGCTCGACCATCCGGTCCCGGAACTGGGTCACCGCCACGAACCACGACGACACCGCCTTGTAGACCAGCGGGGTGTCGCAGCGCCAGCAGTGCGGGTACGAGTGGGTGTAGGTGTCCTGCCGCAGCACCACCCCCCGCTCCTTCAGCTCCCGGATCACCGGCTTGTTGACGTCGAAGACCTGCTCACCCTGGTACGGCGGGACGAGCGCGGTGAACCGCGTGTGATCGTCCACGGTGACGATGGTGGGGATGCCGGCGGCGTTGCAGACGTTCTGGTCGTCCTCACCGAACGCCGGGGCGAGGTGCACGATCCCGGTGCCGTCCTCGGTGGTGACGAACTCCGCGCCGAGCACCTGGTACGCGTTGTCGCCCGCCCGCTCGACGAGGAAGTCGAACAGCGGCGTGTAACGGCGTCCGACCAGGTCCCGGCCGTACACCGTGCCGACCTGCTCGTACCCGTCCAGTTCCTTGGCGTACGCGGCCAGCCGCGCCGCCCCCACCACGAACCGCTCCCCGCCCCGGTCGAGCACCGCGTACTCGATGTCCGGGCCGACGGCGAGCGCCAGGTTCGACGGCAGGGTCCACGGCGTGGTGGTCCAGACGCCCAGCTTGACCGGCCCGCGCAGCAACTCCGGGGCGGACTCGTCGGCGGTCAGCCCGAACCACACGGTCAGCGTCGGGTCGTGCCGGTCCCGGTAGACGTCGTCCATCCGGGTCTCGGTGTTCGACAGCGGCGTCTCGCAGCGCCAGCAGTACGCCAGCACCCGGAAACCCTCGTAGATCAGACCCTTGTCGTGCAGGGTCTTGAAGGCCCACATGACGCTTTCCATGTAGTCCAGGTCGAGGGTCTTGTAGTCGTTGGTGAAGTCGACCCAGCGGGCCTGCCGGTTGATGTACCGCTCCCAGTCCTGGGTGAACTCCAGCACCGACGTGCGGCAGGCCTCGTTGAACCGGGCAACGCCCAGGTCGATGATCTCGGCTTTGCTGGTGATGCCGAGCTGCTTCTCGGCCACCACCTCGGCGGGCAGGCCGTGGCAGTCCCAGCCGAAGCGCCGCTCGACGTGCCGGCCGAGCATGGTCTGGTAGCGCGGCACCACGTCCTTGACGTACCCGGTGAACAGGTGGCCGTAGTGCGGCAGGCCGTTGGCGAACGGCGGCCCGTCGTAGAAGACGTACTCATTCTTGCCGTCGGTCCCGGCGGGACGGGCCTCGATGCTGGCCTCGAAGGTCTTGTCGGCCGTCCAGTGCTCCAGCACCCGGCGCTCGACCGCGGGCAGGTCCGGGCTCGCCGGGACACCGGCGGCGGTCGGGTCGTGCAGTGGATAGGCCATCGCCTGTCGCTCTCCTCGCAGCTCACTCAACGTGGGTCTGCGAGGACGAACCGCCGGGGTACGCCGACAACGACGCTCCCCGGGTGGCCCGCGGTACCACCCCGCTTGGCGGTCAGGATCGACCGCCCGCTCATTGGCCGGCTGTGACGGGCCGGACCCGTCCGGTTCTACTGGGCCGGTCACCCGGCTGTTCTTCCGGAGGCTCACCGGTGATAGCCGGTTCATCGCCATACGAAACACAACGATACAAGACCCACCCCCACCCCCGCTCCCGCTCCCGCCCCCGGTGATCAAGAGGTTTGCGTCAAATTCGCGCCGGATCCTGACGCGAACCTCTTGATCACCAGGGCGAGGCTCCGGGTGGGGTGGGGTGGGGTGGGTCAGGGGGTTGGGAGGGTGGTGGTCCAGAGGGACGCGCCGTCGCGGTCGCGTAGGTGCACCGTCAGGGCCCCGGATTCGCCGTCGATCTGGACCTCGCCGAAGTGCTGGAAGCCCTCGGCCGGGGAGGTGTTCGCGCGCGGCGGGGCGTGCACGAAGACCGCCTGCGGTCCGAACGTGCCGTCGAGGGCGTTCGGGCCGAACGCGCCGGCGTGCGCCGGGCCGGAGACGAACTCCCAGAACGGCGTGAAGTCACCGACCGCCGCGCGGGACGGGTCGTAGTGGTGCGCGGCGGAGTAGTGCACGTCGGCGGTGAGGAAGACCATGCCGGTCACCCCGGCCCGGTGGGTCGCCCGCAGCACCTCGGCGAACTCCAGCTCACGCCCGAGCGGAGCGCCCGGGTCGCCCTGCGCCACGCCCTCCTGCGCCCCCGGACCGTCCGGCACCACGACGCCGATCGGCAGGTCGTTGGCGATCACCTTCCAGGTCGCCGTGGAGCGCTTCAGCTCCCGGATCAGCCACTCCCGCTGCTCGCGGCCGAGCAGACCGCGCTTCGGGTCGGCGTACGTGTTTCCGTCGTTGGGGTCCTTGTGCGTCCGCATGTCCAGCACGAAGACGTCCAGCAGCGGCCCGTACGAGATCCGCCGGTACAGCGGCCCGTTGTCCGGCACCGGCAGCCACTCGTGGAACGCCTGGCTGGCCCGCGCGGCGAGCACGTCGACCCGCTGCTCGGTGTAGCGCGGGTCGTCCAGGATCTCCCCCGGATACCAGTTGTTGAGCACCTCGTGGTCGTCCCACTGGTTGATCTGCGGCACCGCCGCCGCGAACTCTCGCAGGTGCTCGTCGAGCAGGTTGTAGGCGAACTGTCCCCGGTACTCGGTCAGCGTCTCGGCGACCTTGCTCTTCTCCGGGGTGACCAGGTTGCGCCAGATCCGCCCGTCGGGCAGCGTCACCGACTCCACGAGCGGGCCGTCCGCGTACACGGTGTCGCCGCTGCACAGGTAGAAGTCCGGACGGGTCGCGCCCATCGCCCGGAAGATCGACAGCCCGCCGAAGTTGGGATCGATCCCCCAGCCCTGCCCGACGATGTCCCCGGTCCAGACGAACCGCACGTCCCGGCGGCGGTGCCGACCCGGGGCGGTGGTGAACGACCCGGTCGACGGCTCGCTGACCACGCCGTGCCGGTCCAGGCTCTCCACCCGCACCCGGTAGTGCAGCCGCTCGGCGTCCGGCAGGCCCCGCAGCCGGACCTTGCCGGTGAAGTCCGCGTTCGGGCCCAGCACCGGGCCACGGAGCTGCCGCGCGCCACGGAAATCGGGGCGGCGGCTCAGTTCGACGAGCATCCGGCCCGGGCGGTCGGCCCGCGTCCAGACCAGCGCCGAGTCCGCGGTCACGTCGCCGCTCTGCACCCCGTGGGTGAGCACGGGGCGTCCCGCCGGACGCCAGGCCGGAGCGGCGTTCGCGCCGGCGCCGCCCAGCAGCGCGCCGCCGGCGACTCCGGCTCCGGCCACGAGGCCGGCCCGCAGCAGGGTACGTCGATCAAGCTCGGTCATGCTTCCTCCCGGTCATGGGTTGACCCCGTGGGTGTACCGGGCGCAGATGACCGCGGCCGGCGATCCGGGTGACCGGCGACGGAACGCCTGTTGTCCGAAGGACACGAGCGGGCGGCCAGCGCGGCTTGACCCCGGTGGCGGGCTCGCGCAGACTTCGCCGGTGCGTCCGCTCAACCACGACGAGTTCCAGGCCATGCGTCGATTCCCCGCGCTGGACGGCCTGCGGGCCGTCGCGGCCGTGATGGTCTTCGCCTTCCACTTCGGCGGCCCGTCCTGGGCCTGGTTGACCGGCTGGATCGGCGTACATCTGTTCTTCGTGCTCTCCGGCTTTCTGATCACGACGCTGCTGTTGCGGGAGGAACACCGCTACGGTCGGGTCTCGCTGCGCGCCTTCTACCTGCGGCGGTTCTTCCGGATCATGCCGGTGTACCTGCTCGTGCTGTTCCTGACCTGGGGCCTGGCCCGGCTCAACGGCACCGCCGACGCGGTCGAACGCTCGCTGCGCTACTACCTGCTGCTGCTCAACGACTTCCTGCCGGCCAACGCCCCGTACCTGCACTCCTGGACGATCGGGATCGAGCAGAAGTTCTACCTGCTCTGGCCGGCGATCGCCTTCGTGCTGGTGACCGTCGCCTTCCGTCGCCGGCTCGCCGTGACCCTCGGGCTCCTCGTGCTCCTCGTCGCGCTGATCCCCCCGGAGATCGGCTGGCTGAGCTGGCCCATCCACTACGTGGCGATCCTGCTCGGCTGCCTGACGGCCGTGCTCATGCACCACCCGCGTGGCTTCGCCCTGTTCCGGCCGCTGACCCACCCGGTCACCGCCAGCGTGGTGATCGTGGCCTTCGCCGCGGTGCAGGTGGCGGTGCGGTACTGGCCGGCCCGCTTCGGCCAGGAGGCGCTGATCGGCTGCTACGCGGCGGCGGCCGCGCTGCTGCTGCCGGCGCTGCTGTCGCGCAGCGTCCTGGCCCGTGTGCTGGGGCTGCGGCCGCTGGTGTTCGTGGGCGAACGGTCGTACTCGATGTACCTGGTCCAGGCCATCGCGGCGCGGGCGGCGGTCGGGCTGCTGCCCGCGGTGGGGCAGCACAACACCACCATCTTCGTGGCCGCCGTGGTGGTGGCGTTGGTCCTCGCGGACGTGCTCTACCGCTGGGTGGAGCTACCGATGATCAAGGTGGGTCGTGACCTGGCGGCACGGGTGTCCCGACCCGTACCCCGCGACCAGGACCGCCCGTCCGGTGACGTCGACGGCGTCGTCCGGATCCCCCGGCCCCGCGAGGTGCTCCCGGACACCGTCCCCGCGACCCGCGGCTGACCCCCTCGACGTGACCGGGCTCATAGCCCCGGTTGTCACAGCGCGACCGGTCGGACCGTCGTAGCGGTGTCGAACCGATCAAGGAGGTTGCCGTGCAACGGATGAAGCTTTTCGAGGTCGCGCCGCAGGGATACCAGGCCGTGTCAGGTCTGGAGAAGTACGTCCAGGCGAACGTCGACCACACCGTGCTGGAGCTGGTCAAGCTGCGGGCGTCGATACTGAACGGCTGCGCTTACTGCGTGGACATGCACAGCCGCGACGCCCTCGCCTCCGGCGAGTCGAGCCGGCGGCTGTTCGCGGTGGCCGCCTGGCGGGAGGCGCTGTCGTTCTTCGACGAGCGGGAGCAGACCGCGCTGGCGCTCACCGACGCGGTGACCCGGCTCGGCGAGCACGGGGTGTCGGACGAGGTGTGGGACGCCGCCGCGAAAATCTGGTCGGAGAAGGAGTTGGCCGATCTGGTCCTCGCGATCGCCACAATCAACGTGTGGAATCGCATCGCCGTGACGACGCACACGGAGCCCCCGGCGCAGGTGTGACGACCGAGGCGGCAGCGGCGGCCGGTGCGCTCCAGGCGCACCGGCCGATGCTGCTCGGACTCGCCTACCGGCTGCTCGGCAGTCGACACGACGCCGAGGACGTGCTCCAGGAGACGTACCTGCGCTGGTTGGGCGTGGACCGCTCGACGGTGGCCGAGCCCCGCCGCTACCTGTCCCGGGTGGTGACCCGGCTCGCGCTGGACCGGCTGCGGGCCCGGCAGGCGGCCCGCGAGACGTACGTCGGACCGTGGCTGCCCGAGCCCGTGCCGACCGAACCCTCGCCGTTCGGCCCGCTGGACCGAGCGGAGCTGCGGGACTCGCTGTCCACCGCGCTGCTGCACGTGCTGGAACGGCTGACGCCGCCGGAGCGCGCCGTGTACGTCCTGCGCAGCGCGTTCGACCTGCCGTACGCCGAGATCGCGGAGATCCTGGACCGGACCCCGCAGGACTGCCGTCAGCTGTACCACCGGGCGACCACGCGCGTACGTCAGGAGGACCGCCGCTTCACGACCAGCCGGTCCGAGCGTGAGCGGTTGCTGGAGGCGTTCCTCGCCGCCGCCCGGAACGGGGACCTGGCGACGCTCACGCACCTGATGGCCGCGGACGTCACGGCGTGGAACGACGGCGGCGGTCACGTCCGCTCCGCGCGCAACCCGGTGCGGGGCGCGGACCGGGTCGCCCGCTTCTACGCCGGGATCTGGGGCCCGCGCCGTGGGTGGACGGCGCGTCGGCTGGAGTTGAACGGCGAACCGGGCATCCTGCTCACCCGCGCCGACGGCGGCCGGTACACGCTGACCGTCGCCGCGGCAGCCGGCCGGATCACCGAGGTCTTCGTGGTGGGCAACCCGGAGAAGCTGCCCCCGGCCGACTGAACCGCGAGGCCGTCAGCCCAGCTCGGGGAACCAGAGCGCGATCTCGCGCTTGGCGCTGTCCGGCGAGTCGGAGGCGTGCACCAGGTTCTCCCGGTTGGAGAGCGACAGGTCACCCCGGATGGTGCCGGCGGCGGCCTTGCGGCCGTCGGTCGCGCCGACCAGCCCACGGACCACGTCGATGACCTGGTCGCCGGAGAGGACCAGGGCGACCAGCGGCCCGCCGGTCATGAAGTCCTTCAGCGGCGGGTAGAACGCCTTGTCGACGTGCTCGGCGTAGTGCGCGTCCGCGAGCGCGGCGTCCATGGTCCGGTGCACCATCGCGTCGATCCGCAGCCCTTTGCGCTCGAAGCGGGAGAGGACCTCGCCGACCAGGCCGCGGCGGACCGCGTCGGGCTTGATCAGCACGAGGCTGCGCTCTTCCGGGCTGTCGTTGGACACGCTGGGTTCCTCCTGTACGCGCAGAACGCTTGGGCTCGGTACGGTCAGCCTAGCGACCCGGTCCCGGCGCCGGCGCGGCGGCCGGTCTTTCCTCCGGTGGCCGATCCGGCCTAGCCTGGCCCTGACCCCCGGGAGGTCCACTGTGGCGAATGGCGGGAACCGGCCCATCGCGCCGGTACGCAAGCTGATCGGCACGGTGCTCGGCACCGTGGCCACCTTCGTCGTCCTCTTCGGGCTGGGCATGACGAGCTGGGCCATCGTCGCGCTCGGCGTCGCCCTGCTGGTGCTGGCGATCGCGCTGGCCACCGTGAAGGGCGGCGGACGCACCTGGGTGGTCGGCGTGGCGCACGTGCACAGCGCCTCCGAACCACCCACCCAGTACGCATTCGGCCGGTGCGAGCTGCAACTGGTCATCGACGCGCCCGGCCTGCCGCCCCGATCCAAGAAGATCATCGAGCCGCGGGTGCCGGTCTCCAAGTGGCCGTCGTTGGGCCAGACCCTGCCCATCCGGGTGGCGCTCGACGACCAGCGGCACGTCAAGGTTCTCTGGGACGAGGTGCCGACCCACGCCGAGACCGCCGCGGCCGTCGCGGACCTGCCGCCCGAGTTCGGCGACATCGACCCCGTGGACGAGGTGCTGATCGAGCAGGACGCCCCGCCGTGGGCGGACCGCGCGCCCGACGACGACTTCCGGGACGCGCGCGGCGGCGACCCGTTCGGCCCTGACCCGTTCGGCGACCCGCGCGGCCCCGATCCGTTCCGCGACCAGCGCGGCGGCGACCCGTTCCGCGACCAGCTCGGCCCCGACCCCCTGCGCGACGACCGGTCCGTCGTATCCGACGAGCGCGAGCCGGTGGTGGTGAGCCAGACCCCGGGCGGCCCGGTGGTCCTCGAAGGCGTCGTCGTCGAGCAGCAGCCCGGTTCGGGACTGCCCCGCCGGGCCACTCCCGCACCCCGGCCTCCGGCCGAGGAGCACTTCGACCAGCCCGACGTCGACCCGGCCGACCCGGACGACGTCCGTGCCGCCGAGTCCGACGACGACCGCGTGGACGCGGCAGCGCAGGCCCGGTCCGCGCCGAGCGCGGACCGGCCGGCCGACGCCCCGCCGGCGCAGCGGACCGGCCCGCTCGCTACCGACCCGCTGGACCCGCTGGACCTGCCGCTTGACGACCCGACCCCGGCGGGAGCGGCCCGCGAGACCGTCACCGCCGAGGCCCTGGACGAGGCGATCTTCGGGTACGACGGAGCGTCGGCGGCGGATCCGGCCGGTCCCATCAGCGGCGTCGGCCTGACCCTGCTGGTCACCGACCTGGCCCGGTCGCTCGGTTTCTACCGGGACATGCTCGGCTTCACCGAGGTCGACCAGGGCACCGGCAACGCGGTGCTCGCCTTCGGCTCGACCCGGCTGGTGCTGCGCGAGGTGACCGGGGCGGCGCCCATCAGTCGCCGGCTCGTGCACGTCAACCTCGAGGTGGACGACATCGAGGCGGCGTACGGACGGCTGCGCGGATCCGGTGTCCGCTTCACGTACGCCCCACGCGTGGTCAACCGGGGCAGCAGGCTGGAGGTGTGGGCGGCGGCCTTCCGGGACCCGGACGGCCACGGCATCGCCCTGACCCAGTGGCGCGAACGCGCCGACGCCTGACCGGACCCTCGGGCGTCAGCCGAGGATGACCCGGCGGACGTGCAGCGCGTACGCCCAGACCAGCGCGAAGATGATGCCCAGCACGAGCAGCGACCAGTGCAACAGCCCGGCCAGCATCAGCAGGCCCTGCAACACGGTGCCGGCGTGCCAGGCCCAGGGACGCCGCATCATGCCGGCCAGCAGGATGGCGGCCACCGCCAGCGCCACCACCACGGCGATCGCCGCGCCGCCCAGATCACCGCCGACCACCCGGATCGGTTGGATGGCCAGCAGCAGCACCAGCGCCTCCAGGCCGAGCGTTCCCGCGCCGAGACCCCGTACGGCCGCCTGCGGGTTCCGCAGGCCGGAGCGCCGTACCTGCCCGGCTTCCGGCTCCCCCGCCGTCGATGCGGCCGTGTCCTGGTCCAGAGCGCTCCGATCGCGGTCCGGACCGGTCGCCTCGTCGGTAGCGCGCGGGTCGCGGTCCAGGTCGGTCGCGTCGGTGGCGCGGGGGTCGCGCTCGGGGCCGGTCATCGCTTCAGCAGCCGGCGGGCGTCGGCGACCGTGACCACCGAACCCGTCACCAGGACACCGACGCCGCTGAGCTCACCGGGTACGTCCTCCTCGGCCAGCGCGACCGCCAGTTCGATCGCGTCCGGCACCTCCTCGGCCACCTCGACGCGTTCCTCGCCGAAGATCTCGACGGCGAGCGCGGCGAGCTCCTTCGTCGGCATCGCCCGTGGCGAGCTGTTGCGGGTGACCACCACGACGTCGGCCACCGGTTCCAGCAGCTCCAGCAGGCTGCTCGCGTCCTTGTCGGCGAGAACACCCACGAGCGCCACCAGCTTGCTGAACGCGAACTCCTCCTGGAGCGCGGTCACCGTCGCGGCCATGCCGTGCGGGTTGTGCGCACCGTCCAGCAGGACGGTCGGGGCGCTACGGACCCGCTCCAGCCGACCCGGGGAGCTGGCCGTGGCGAACCCCTCCCGGACGGCTTCGACGTCCAACTGCCGGCGGGCCCCGGCACCGAGGAACGCCTCCACGGCGGCGAGCGCCACTGCGGCGTTCTGTGCCTGGTGCGCGCCGTGCAGGGGGATGAACACGTCGTCGTAGACACCGCCGAGGCCCTGCAGCTTGAGCACCTGCCCACCGACGGCGACCGCCCGGCTCAGCACGCCGAACTCGGCGCCCTCGCGGGCGATGGTGGCGCCCACCTCCGAGCAGCGTTCGAGGAGGGGACGCGCGGCCTCCTCCTCCTGCGCCGCCGAGATCACGGTGGCGCCCGGGTGGATGATGCCGGCCTTGGCCAGCGCGATGTCCTGGAGCGTGTCGCCGAGCCACTCGGTGTGGTCGAGGCCGATCGGAGTGATCACGCAGACGCCGGCCTGGATGACGTTCGTGGCGTCCTCGGCGCCACCGAGACCCACCTCGACCACGGCGATGTCGACAGGCGCGTCGGCGAACGTCGCGAACGCCAACGCGGTTGTCATGTCGAAGTACGTCAGCGGCTCGTCCGAGCGCGCGTCGACCAGCTCCGCCAGCGGCTTGATCTCCCCGTACACCGCGGCGAAGCGCTCCTCGCTCACCGGTTCGCCGTCCAGGCTGATCCGCTCCCGGACGGTCTCCAGGTGCGGACTCGTGTACCTGCCGGTGTGCAGCCCGAACGCCCGCAGCAGCGAGTCGATCATCCGTGCGGTGGACGTCTTGCCGTTGGTGCCGGTGAGGTGGATCGACGGGTACGCCCGCTGCGGACTCCCGAGCAGGTCGAGCAGCGACTCGATACGGTCCAGCTCGAACACCATGCGGGTGAAACCGCGGGCGTTCAGCTCGGCTTCGGCGGCGGCGAAATCGGTACGGTCGGTCACGAGGTAAGCGTCTCCAGAGCGGCGTCGATCCGGACCAGGTCGGCCTCGGCGGTGGCGAGCCGGTCGCGGATCTTCGCGACGACCGGCTCGGGGGCCTTGCCGATGAAGGCCGGGTTGTCGAGCTTCGCCCGGGCCTGCGCGACCTCCTTCTGGGCGGCCGCGCGGTCCTTGGTCAGCCGGGCCCGCTCGGCGGCCACGTCGATCGACCCCCGGGTGTCCAACGCGACACCCACCGCGCCGGGCATGGCCAACGTCGCGCTGGCCTGGAAGTCGTCACCGGCCGGGTCGAGGCGAACCAGCGACCGGATCAGCGGCTCGTGGGCCGCGATGCCGGCCCCGGCCAGCCCGTCGAGGCGGGCCGCGACCCGCTGCGTCGGGCGTAGCCCCTGGTCGGAACGGAACCGGCGGATCTCGGTGACGACCCGCTGCACGGCGGCCAGCTCGACCTCGGCGGCGTCGTCGACCAACGACCGGTCGGCCACCGGCCAGGCGGCGGCCTGCACCGTCTCGCCGCCGGTCAGCGCGAGCCACAACTCCTCGGTGACGAACGGGATGACCGGGTGCAGCAGCCGCAGCAGCTGGTCGAGCACGTGGCCGAGAACCCGGCGGGTCACGTCGGCCCGCTCACCGCCCTCGGCGAGCACCGGCTTGCTCAGCTCGACGTACCAGTCGCAGACGTCGTCCCAGGCGAAGTGGTAGAGCAGATCACAGACCTTGGCGAACTCGTACGCCTCGAACTGCTCGTCGACCTCGGCGGTGACGTGCGCCAGCCGGGACAGGACCCACCGGTCGACGGTGGAGAGCTGCTCGACGGGCGGCAGCTCGCCGGTCGTGTGCGCGCCGTTCATCAACGCGAACCGGGTGGCGTTCCAGAGCTTGTTGCAGAAGTTGCGCGAGCCCTGGCACCACTCCTCGCTGACCGGCACGTCCTGGCCGGGGTTCGCGCCCCGGGCCAGCGTGAACCGGGTGGCGTCGGCGCCGTACCTGTCGATCCAGTCCAGCGGGTCGACCACGTTGCCGAACGACTTCGACATCTTCTTGCCGAACTGGTCACGCACCATCCCGTGCAACGCGACCACATCGAAGGGAGGCCGGCCGTCCATCGCGTAGAGGCCGAACATCATCATCCGGGCGACCCAGAAGAACAGGATGTCGTACCCGGTGACCAGCACGCTGGTCGGATAGAACTTCGCCAGGTCCGGGGTCTCCTCCGGCCAGCCCAGGGTGGAGAACGGCCACAGGCCGCTGGAGAACCAGGTGTCCAGGACGTCCTCGTCCTGGTGCCAACCCTCGCCGGTCGGCGGCGTCTCGTCCGGGCCGACGCACACGATCTCGCCGGCCGGGCCGTACCAGACCGGGATGCGGTGCCCCCACCAGAGCTGGCGGGAGATACACCAGTCGTGCATGTTGTCGACCCAGGCGAAGTAGCGCTTCGCCAGCTCGGCCGGCTCGATACGGACCCGACCGTCGCGCACCGCGTCTCCGGCGGCCTGCGCCAGCGGGGCGGTGTTGACGAACCACTGCAGCGACAGCCGCGGCTCGACGGTCGTCTTGCAACGCGAACAGTGACCGACGGCGTGCACGTACGGGCGCTTCTCGGCGACGATCCGGCCCTGCTCGCGGAGCGCGGCCACGATTGCCGGCCGCGCCTCGAACCGGTCCAGTCCCTCGAACGGGCCGGGCACGGTGATCACGCCGCGCTCGTCCATGACGGTCAGCGAGGGCAGGTCGTGCCGCTGGCCGATCTCGAAGTCGTTCGGGTCGTGGGCGGGGGTCACCTTGACCATGCCGGTGCCGAAGGACGGGTCGACGTGCGCGTCGGCGACGATCGGGATCCGTCGGCCGGTGAGCGGCAGCTCGACCTCGGTGCCGATCAGGTGCTGGTAGCGCTCGTCGTCAGGGTGCACCGCCACGGCGGTGTCGCCGAGCATCGTCTCGGCCCGCGTGGTGGCCACCACGACCTCGTCGCTGTAGCGGATCGAGATCAGCTCACCGTCGTCGTCGGTGTGCTCGACCTCGATGTCTGACAGTGCGGTCAGGCAGCGCGGACACCAGTTGATGATCCGGTTGGCCCGGTAGATGAGGCCGTCGTCGAAGAGCTTCTTGAAGATCGTCTGGACCGCGCGGCTCAGGCCGGCGTCCATGGTGAAGCGCTCCCGCTCCCAGTCGACGGAGTCGCCGAGGCGGCGCATCTGGCCGAGGATCTTGCCACCGGACTCGGCCTTCCACTGCCAGACCCGCTCGACGAACTTCTCCCGACCGAGGTCGTGCCGCGACAGCCCCTCGGCGGCGAGCTGACGCTCGACCAGGTTCTGGGTGGCGATGCCGGCGTGGTCCATGCCGGGCAGCCACAGCGCCTCGAAGCCCTGCATCCGCTTGCGCCGGGTCAGGGCGTCCATGAGGGTGTGCTCGAACGCGTGGCCCATGTGCAGCGAGCCGGTGACGTTCGGCGGCGGGATGACGATGGTGAAGGGGGGCTTGTCGCTGTCGGCGGAGGCCCGGAAGTGCCCAGCGGCTACCCACTGCTCGTACCGCCGCTGCTCTACCTCGCCGGGCTGGTACTGGCCGGCAAGCGTCGGGGCGTCGGGGCGTCGGGCATCCAGTCTCTCGGTCACCCGACAAGTCTACGAAGGGCTTCCGCGGACCTGACGTGCGCCACCTCTCGTTCGCGTACGGTGTCGGCTATGTCCGACGCACATCTCACCGACCGGTCGCTCGACCACGGCCGCGAGCCGGTCGAACTGACCGAGGAGCCGATCCAGCTGAGCACTCGGGACACCGGCGGCGATCCCGACGAGCGGTCCGGTGGCTGGTCCCGCCGCCGCAGGATCGGCTGGACGGTCGCCCTGGCCGTCGGTCTCGCGGGCGCGGGTGTGCTGGGAGTCGGTGGGTGGCGTGTGGCGCAGCAGAAGGACACCCGGCTGACCTCTCCCGAGCGGGCGGCGGGGTTGACGCGGGACGACAGCGAACGCGCCAAGAGCACGGCGGACTACCTGCGCAGCGGCCTGGCCGCCGACATCGACCTGGACCGGAGCTTCGGCACCGTCTACCGCGACCCCGCCGACGACAAGCGCGCGGTCCTGATCTTCGGCGGCACGACGCTGCTCTGGCAACCCGAGCGCGACCTGGACAGCCTCTTCGGCCTGATGTCCGACGAGACCGGGGCGGTGACAGGGCTGCGCGAGGTGCCCGCGGGCAAGCTGGGTGGCGTCATGAAGTGCGGCAGCACGAGCGGTGAGGGCGGCGACTTCGCGGTGTGCGGTTGGGCCGACCACGGCAGCGTCGTGATGGCGATGTTCCCCGGCAGGTCGGTGACCGACGCGGGCGCCCTCCTGGGCGACCTCCGCAACGAAATGCAATCCCGAACCTAACCCCTCCAGCTCCCCGCCAGACTCCCCCTCGCCCCGCCCTCGGCGGGTTGATCATGAAGTTGTTGCCACTGTCGTCGGCGGGTCGAGGCACTAACTTCATGATCACCGGCGCTGGGCGGGACAGGAACCGAGGCCGGGGGCGCCGAGCGCGGGTGGGGATTGTGGTGGGGGGATGCAGAAATGGCCACCCCCGATGGGGGTGGCCATTTCTGGAAGATTGTCCGGCGGTGTCCTACTCTCCCACACCCTCACGAGTGCAGTACCATCGGCGCTGGAGGGCTTAGCTTCCGGGTTCGGAATGTGACCGGGCGTTTCCCCTCCGCCATGACCGCCGTAACTCTATGAACATATCAACCATCACCAACACGGGTGGGTGTTTGTTCAGAGTTGCACAGTGGACGCGTAGCAGCTTAGTAGTCAAGTCCTCGGCCTATTAGTACCGGTCAACTGAACCCGTTACCGGGCTTACATTTCCGGCCTATCAACCCAGTCGTCTAGCTGGGGGCCTTACCCCACCAAAGGTGGGTGGGATACCTCATCTTGAAGCAGGCTTCCCGCTTAGATGCTTTCAGCGGTTATCCCTTCCGAACGTAGCTAACCAGCCGTGCCCTTGGCAGGACAACTGGCACACCAGAGGTTCGTCCGTCCCGGTCCTCTCGTACTAGGGACAGCCCTTCTCAAGTATCCTACGCGCACGGCGGATAGGGACCGAACTGTCTCACGACGTTCTAAACCCAGCTCGCGTACCGCTTTAATGGGCGAACAGCCCAACCCTTGGGACCTGCTACAGCCCCAGGATGCGACGAGCCGACATCGAGGTGCCAAACCATCCCGTCGATATGGACTCTTGGGGAAGATCAGCCTGTTATCCCCGGGGTACCTTTTATCCGTTGAGCGACACCGCTTCCACTCGCAAGTGCCGGATCACTAGTCCCGACTTTCGTCCCTGCTCGACCTGTCAGTCTCACAGTCAAGCTCCCTTGTGTACTTGCACTCAACACCTGATTGCCAACCAGGCTGAGGGAACCTTTGGGCGCCTCCGTTACCTTTTAGGAGGCAACCGCCCCAGTTAAACTACCCACCAGACACTGTCCCTGAACCGGATAACGGTCCGAAGTTAGATACCCAAATCAACCAGAGTGGTATTTCAAGATTGCCTCCACCCATACTGGCGTATGGACTTCACCGGCTCCCACCTATCCTACACAAGCTAACTCAAGTACCAATGTCAAGCTATAGTAAAGGTCCCGGGGTCTTTCCGTCCTGCCGCGCGTAACGAGCATCTTTACTCGTACTGCAATTTCGCCGGGCCTGTGGTTGAGACAGTGGGGAAGTCGTTACGCCATTCGTGCAGGTCGGAACTTACCCGACAAGGAATTTCGCTACCTTAGGATGGTTATAGTTACCACCGCCGTTTACTGGCGCTTAAGTTCTCCGCTTCGCCCCCGAAAGAGCTAACAGGTCCCCTTAACGTTCCAGCACCGGGCAGGCGTCAGTCCATATACATCGAATTACTTCTTCGCATGGACCTGTGTTTTTAGTAAACAGTCGCTTCCCCCTGCTCTCTGCGGCCATACAACGCTCCACCCGCGCGGGGCTTCACGTCTCCGGCCCCCCTTCTCCCTAAGTTACGGGGGCAATTTGCCGAGTTCCTTAACCACAGTTCGCCCGATCGCCTCGGTATTCTCTACCTGACCACCTGTGTCGGTTTGGGGTACGGGCCGCTAAGAACTCGCTAGAGGCTTTTCTCGGCAGCATAGGATCACTGACTTCACCTGAATCGGCTCGGCATCACGTCTCAGCCTCCATGTGTCGCGGATTTGCCTACGACACGGCCTACACGCTTACCCCGGCACAACCACCGGCCGGGCTCAGCTACCTTCCTGCGTCACCCCATCGCTTGACTACTACCCGCCAGGTTCCCACGCTCCCCAACCTTGACCCGAAGGTCGCAGCCGGTTTGGGTGGTTAGCACAACGAGGTTCATCAGGGACGCTCTTTCGCGGGTACGGGAATATCAACCCGTTGTCCATCGACTACGCCTCTCGGCCTCGCCTTAGGTCCCGACTCACCCAGGGCGGATTAGCCTGGCCCTGGAACCCTTGGTCATCCGGCGGAAGGGTTTCTCACCCTTCTTTCGCTACTCATGCCTGCATTCTCACTCGTGCCGCGTCCACAACTGGGTCACCCCGCTGCTTCACCCCCGGCACGACGCTCCCCTACCCATCCACACACCTGCACAAGGAATCAAGTCCAAGCGAGGTTAAAATGTGAATGCCACAGCTTCGGCGGTGTGCTTGAGCCCCGCTACATTGTCGGCGCGGAACCACTTGACCAGTGAGCTATTACGCACTCTTTAAAGGGTGGCTGCTTCTAAGCCAACCTCCTGGTTGTCTATGCGACCCCACATCCTTTTCCACTTAGCACACGCTTAGGGGCCTTAGCTGGTGATCTGGGCTGTTTCCCTCTCGACTACGAAGCTTATCCCCCGCAGTCTCACTGCCGCGCTCTCACTTACCGGCATTCGGAGTTTGGCTGATTTCGGTAAGCTTGTGGGCCCCCTAGACCATCCAGTGCTCTACCTCCGGCAAGAAACACGCGACGCTGCACCTAAATGCATTTCGGGGAGAACCAGCTATCACGGAGTTTGATTGGCCTTTCACCCCTAACCACAGGTCATCCCCCAACTTTTCAACGTTGGTGGGTTCGGCCCTCCACGCGGTCTTACCCGCGCTTCAGCCTGCCCATGGCTAGATCACTCCGCTTCGGGTCTAGAGCATGCGACTAAAGCGCCCTATTCAGACTCGCTTTCGCTACGGCTCCCCCACACGGGTTAACCTCGCCACATGCCACTAACTCGCAGGCTCATTCTTCAAAAGGCACGCCGTCACCCCGCAAGGCTCCGACGGATTGTAGGCGAACGGTTTCAGGTACTATTTCACTCCCCTCCCGGGGTACTTTTCACCATTCCCTCACGGTACTCGTCCGCTATCGGTCACCAGGAAGTATTTAGGCTTACCAGGTGGTCCTGGCAGATTCACGGCAGATTTCAGGGGTCCGCCGCTACTCGGGAACACCCACAGAAGGTCAACAGCTTTCACCTACCGGACTCTCACCGTCTACGGTCAGCCATTCCAGACTGTTCGACTAGCCATCAACTTTGTAACTTCTCCAACAGATGTCAGTCTGTTGAGCAGGGTCCCACAACCCCGACCACGCAACCCCTGACAGGTATCACACGCAGCCGGTTTAGCCTCAATCCGCTTTCGCTCGCCACTACTCACGGAATCACTAAATTGTTTTCTCTTCCTACGGGTACTGAGATGTTTCACTTCCCCGCGTTCCCTCCACACACCCTATGTGTTCAGGTGTGGGTGACACCACATGACTGGTGCCAGGTTTCCCCATTCGGACACCCTGGGATCACAGCTTGGTTGACAGCTCCCCCAGGCCTATCGCGGCCTCCCACGTCCTTCATCGGCTCCTGGTGCCAAGGCATTCACCGTTCGCCCTTGACAACTTGACCACAAAGATGCTCGCGTCCACTGTGCAATTCTCAACAAACAACCAACCCACAACCCAACACGCCCCACACCAAACCCGAACCAACGTTCGGCGGTATGTGAGGCCAGGCCATGCCTGGCAGACTCCCAGCCCCCACCAAGGAGGGCCGGCCAAGTCTCCGAAAGAAACAACCAAAGGTTGTTCTTTCAGGACCCAACAGGGTGCTTACATCCTTCCCCAGCCGCACCAGAACCCATCCGTTCCCACCACCCGAGGGTGGCTGTACTAGGTAGTCCCGGCCGTTGCCACGGACAGACTTGCCAGTGTCTCCGCCATCTGAGCACCCCGGTCCAACATTCGTGGACCGCGGGCTCCTTACCACCTTTCGGTGGAAGGTGCTCCTTAGAAAGGAGGTGATCCAGCCGCACCTTCCGGTACGGCTACCTTGTTACGACTTCGTCCCAATCGCCAGCCCCACCTTCGACGGCTCCCTCCACAAGGGTTGGGCCACCGGCTTCGGGTGTTGCCGACTTTCGTGACGTGACGGGCGGTGTGTACAAGGCCCGGGAACGTATTCACCGCAGCGTTGCTGATCTGCGATTACTAGCGACTCCGACTTCACGGGGTCGAGTTGCAGACCCCGATCCGAACTGAGACCGGCTTTTTGGGATTCGCTCCACCTCACGGTATCGCAGCCCATTGTACCGGCCATTGTAGCATGCGTGAAGCCCTGGACATAAGGGGCATGATGACTTGACGTCATCCCCACCTTCCTCCGAGTTGACCCCGGCAGTCTTCGATGAGTCCCCGCCATAACGCGCTGGCAACATCGAACGAGGGTTGCGCTCGTTGCGGGACTTAACCCAACATCTCACGACACGAGCTGACGACAGCCATGCACCACCTGTGACCGCCCCCGAAGGACCCCCCATCTCTGGAGGTTTTGCGGCCATGTCAAACCCAGGTAAGGTTCTTCGCGTTGCATCGAATTAATCCGCATGCTCCGCCGCTTGTGCGGGCCCCCGTCAATTCCTTTGAGTTTTAGCCTTGCGGCCGTACTCCCCAGGCGGGGCGCTTAATGCGTTAGCTGCGGCACAGGGAACCGGAGAGGCCCCCCACACCTAGCGCCCAACGTTTACAGCGTGGACTACCAGGGTATCTAATCCTGTTCGCTCCCCACGCTTTCGCTCCTCAGCGTCAGTATCGGCCCAGAGACCCGCCTTCGCCACCGGTGTTCCTCCTGATATCTGCGCATTTCACCGCTACACCAGGAATTCCAGTCTCCCCTACCGAACTCTAGCCTGCCCGTATCGACCGCAGGCTTGGGGTTGAGCCCCAAGTTTTCACGGTCGACGCGACAAGCCGCCTACGAGCTCTTTACGCCCAATAAATCCGGACAACGCTCGCGCCCTACGTCTTACCGCGGCTGCTGGCACGTAGTTGGCCGGCGCTTCTTCTGCAGGTACCGTCACTTTCGCTTCGTCCCTGCTGAAAGAGGTTTACAACCCGAAGGCCGTCATCCCTCACGCGGCGTCGCTGCATCAGGCTTCCGCCCATTGTGCAATATTCCCCACTGCTGCCTCCCGTAGGAGTCTGGGCCGTGTCTCAGTCCCAGTGTGGCCGGTCGCCCTCTCAGGCCGGCTACCCGTCGTCGCCTTGGTAGGCCATCACCCCACCAACAAGCTGATAGGCCGCGAGCCCATCCCAAGCCGAAAAACTTTCCACCACCAGCCATGCGGCCAGAAGTAATATTCGGTATTAGCCCCCGTTTCCGAGGGTTATCCCAAAGCTTGGGGCAGGTTGCTCACGTGTTACTCACCCGTTCGCCGCTCGAGTACCCCGAAGGGCCTTTCCGCTCGACTTGCATGTGTTAAGCACGCCGCCAGCGTTCGTCCTGAGCCAGGATCAAACTCTCCAACAAAAAACTAGTTGAACAGCTATCCCGGCAACAAACAAATGTTGCCAAAGGAATCCCAACCAACAACCCACCAAAAGCAGGCTGCCAGTCCGGGGTATAAATCATAATTGGCACTGGCTTTACAAGCACCCTGTTGAGTTCTCAAAGAACAACCACACACCGATCAGAAGCTCCACATTCCGTGGAACCCCGTTTCGGGGCAACCTCTCAAACCTACTTGGTCGAACTTTCATTGTCAACCTCGTATTCGAGGTGATCAATCTGGTTCGTCCGGACCCACGATGACGCACGCCGTATCCGGCGGTCGTTACTCTCGTGGGAAGCCGCAGACCGGCCGATCGCCGCTGCGCGGCTCTCCGCCCGGCTCCTGCCGGCCTCAGAACTCTACCCGGTCGGCTTCGCGTCCGCAACCCCGTCTCCGAGGTGTTTCGCACCGCCCGATCTCAGTCTCGCTCGGCGTCTCCGCCACGAGCCTGGCGCCCGCTCTCGGCCGGTTTGTCCGGCCTCCCTCGTGCAGAGAGAAAGTTACGCGGACGGCCGGTAGAAGGCAAATCAGGGTTCATCACTGGTTCGGGTCACGTCGACCGGCGCGCTCTCCACCGTGGTCGGCGACGCGGCACGCGTCGGCGTGCCAGAGTGTCAGTCATGGATGAGTCCGGGCTGGGGACCGCGGTGTTCGCCGAGGAAGCACTGCTCGGCATCCTCCTGCCGTTCTGGCAACTGGTGATCGGCGCGGTCGTGCTGGTGGTCCTGTTCTTCTCGGTCGGACGTCTGGCCCGCCGCGGTAGGTCCCGGATGACAACGGCCCTGCTGGTCACCGCCGCGGTGATCGCCGGGCTTGCGACGATCGGCGTCCTGCTCGAGGGCTGACTCTCAGAGCCGGCGGTTGGCGAGGCTCGGCAGCTCGGCCCGGATCACGGACAGCCGGTCAAGGTCCAGGTCGGCGACGGCCACCCCCGGCCCGTCGGGCAGCTGGGTCAGGACCGTCCCCCACGGGTCGACCACCATGCTGCGTCCGAAGCAGGTGCGGCCCGGCTCGTGGTCACCGGTCTGACCGGCCGCCGCCACGAAGCACTGGTTCTCGATCGCCCGGGCCCGGAGCAGGACCTCCCAGTGGTCCCGCCCGGTGTGCATCATGAACGCCGCCGGCACCACCAGGAGCTGAGCGCCGCCCTCGGTGGCGAGCCGCCGGTACAGCTCCGGGAAGCGCAGGTCGTAGCAGATCGACAGCCCGACCCGGAGGCCCTCCACGTCCACCACGACGGGTTGGGTGCCGGGCGCGACGGTCTCCGACTCCCGGTAGGAGACGCGACCGGGGATCT
This sequence comes from Micromonospora sp. CA-246542, assembly GCF_050942905.1. Classification (NCBI taxonomy): domain Bacteria; kingdom Bacillati; phylum Actinomycetota; class Actinomycetes; order Micromonosporales; family Micromonosporaceae; genus Micromonospora; species Micromonospora sp. CA-246542. Next base: position 5,695,864 of record NZ_CP192040.1, read on the forward strand.
CCACGTCGTACAGATGGATTTTGCGGTAGCTCGCGGCCAGGCTGCCGGCGCGGTCGAAGACCAGCGAGGTGTTCCAGGTGTGCGCGGGGTCCGGGCCGGCTTCGTGGAACGACCCGGCCAGCACCCACATGCCCAGCCGCCGTGCGACCCCGGCGAAGAAACTGCCCACCTCGCCGCCGACCGGCTCCGGCTCGGGCAGACCGGCCTCCGGGCCGAGATAGTCGACGTACTCGGGAAGGATGGCCAGGTCCGCGCCGCCGTCGGCGGCGCGTTCCAGCAGCAGCTCCGCGGCGGCCAGGTTGGCCTTGCGGTCGTCCCGGGCATTGAGCTGGCAGACGGCGACGCGCATGAGAGAAGGGTACGACCGGACCGGCCGGTCTGGACAGCCTCAGATGCTCGCCAGCACGAGAGCCCCCGCCGCGAACCCGAGGCCGGCGACCTGGACCGGCCGCAGCCGTTCGCGATCGACGGCGAGCGCGAGCAGTACCGTGCTCGCGGGGTAGAGCGCGGCGATCGCCGCCACGATGCTGAGGTGTCCTCGCGCGGCAGCGGCCAGGAAGAGCGCGTTGGCGGCGCTGTCGAGCAGACCGGCGAGGGCCGCCCAGCCGAGCACCCGCCGGCCGAGCCGCAGTCGCACACCGGTGCCGGCGGCGAGGAGCAGACCGAACGCGATCGAGCTGGTCCGGACCGCGGCCACCGGCCACATGCCCGCGCTCTCGCTGGCCTGACCGAGCAGGGTGAAGAAGACGCCGAAGAGCGCGCCGGCCGCGAGGGCGAGCCCCACCAGTCGGGCCGGAACCCTCGAGCGACCACCGCCCTCGCCGAGGCTGACCAGGGCGATCGCCACCACCGCGAGGCCGGCGCCGGTGAGCGCCGGAGCGCCGGGGAAGGTGCTGGTGAACAGGCCGGCGACGATCGGCACCACGGCCGCAGTGATCGCGGTGACCGGCGCCACCACGGCCATCATCCCGCCGGCGAGCGCCCGGTAGAGCAGCACGATGCCGCCCGCGCCCGCCGTCCCCGCGAGCAGTCCCCAGGCGATGTCGGCGACCGTCGGTGACCCCGGCACCAGGAGCACCAGAGCGACCAACAGGGGGACGGTCAGCAGCTGGGAGATCACGGTCACCGCGATGGGGTCGGCGCGGCGGGACGCCTTTCCGCCGGAGAAGTCGGCGGTGCCGAACGCGACCGCGGACACCGCTGCCAGGAGAATGGGGAACATGCCACTGTCGTACCATAATAGTGACCGTGAAGGATAGTTTGATGACCGACGCAGGTGGCCGGGTCAGTGCGGTGACGGCCGCGGTGGCCCGGCAGGTACGGGAGCTGCGCGCCGCCCGGGGCTGGTCCTTCGAGGAGTTGGCCGGCCGGTCCGGCGTGAGCAAGGCGATGCTCGTACAGATCGAGAGCGCACGCACCAACCCCAGCGTCGGCACGCTGTGCCGGGTCGCCGACGCGTTCGGCGTCAACATCGCCCGGCTGCTCGAGCCCGACGAGGAGCAGACCGTGCGGATCAGCTCCACGGCCGAGGCGCCCGTGCTCTGGCAGGGCGAGCACGGCGGCACCGCCCACCTTCTCAGCGGGCTCGGCGAACCCGACCTCGTCGAGTTGTGGGACTGGCGGCTGGAACCCGGAGAGCGACACCGCTCCGCCGACCACCCCCGGGGTACCCGGGAGGTCCTGCACGTCCTCGCCGGGGCGGTGGTCGTCCACGTGGACGGGCAGGATCACGCCGTACGGGCCGGGGACACGATCGAGTTCCACGCCGACCGGGAGCACGGCTACCGCAACGACGCCGACGAACCGGCTCGGCTGATGATGGTGACGGTCACCCCGTCGGGTGAGTGGGACCGCCGGACACGGTCACGCCGGCCGCGTCAGTGACGGACGGCCGGCGTGACGTGAGGAGGATCAGGCCGACTTCTCCTCGCGGTCCCGCCGGGCCCGACGCCCGGTGAACTCGCGCGGAACGATCGTCGGGTTGACGTTCTCCAGGACGACCTCGCGGGTGATCAACACCCGGGCGGCGTCGGGGTTGCTCGGGACCTCGTACATCGCGGAGAGCAGGACCTCCTCGATGATGGCCCGCAGGCCACGGGCGCCGGTGCCCCGCAGCATGGCCTGGTCGGCGATGGCCTCCAGCGCCGGCTCGTCGAACTCCAGCTCGACGCCGTCCAGCTCGAACAGGCGCTGGTACTGCCGGACGAGGGCGTTGCGCGGCTCGGTGAGGATGCGCACCAGGGCGCTGCGGTCCAGGCTGCGCACGTTGGTGATCACGGGAAGCCGGCCGACGAACTCGGGGATCAGCCCGAACTTGAGCATGTCCTCCGGCATGACCTGGCTGAAGATGTCGTCGGTCGACCGCTCGGACACCGACCGCAGGCGGGCGCCGAAGCCGGTGCCACCCTGCCCGGTGCGGGACTCGATGATCTGGTCGAGGCCGGCGAACGCGCCACCGCAGATGAACAGCACGTTCGTGGTGTCGATCTGGATGAACTCCTGGTGCGGGTGCTTGCGGCCGCCCTGCGGCGGGACGTTGGCGACCGTGCCCTCCAGCATCTTGAGCAGGGCCTGCTGCACACCCTCGCCGGAGACGTCGCGGGTGATCGACGGGTTCTCCGACTTACGGGCGATCTTGTCGACCTCGTCGATGTAGATGATGCCGGTCTCGGCGCGCTTGATGTCGTAGTCGGCGGCCTGGATCAGCTTGAGGAGGATGTTCTCCACGTCCTCGCCGACGTAGCCCGCCTCGGTCAACGCGGTGGCGTCGGCGATGGCGAACGGGACGTTCAGCATCCGGGCGAGGGTCTGCGCCAGGTGGGTCTTGCCGCACCCCGTCGGGCCGAGCAGCAGGATGTTGGACTTGGCCAGCTCGACGGCGTCACTGCCGGAGCCCGGCGCGTTGGCCGCCTCTGCCTGGATGCGCTTGTAGTGGTTGTAGACCGCGACGGCGAGCGCCTTCTTGGCCTGGTCCTGCCCCACGACGTAGTTGTCGAGGAACTGGCAGATCTCCATCGGCTTGGGAAGCTCTTCCCACTTCACCTCGCCGGACTCGGCCAGCTCCTCTTCGATGATCTCGTTACAGAGATCGATGCACTCGTCGCAGATGTAGACCCCTGGGCCCGCGATGAGCTTCTTGACCTGCTTCTGCGACTTACCGCAGAAGGAGCATTTCAGTAGGTCGCCGCCGTCACCGATCCGTGCCACCTACGTTCTCCCTGCACTCATCGGCCGGAGACCCGGCCCTGACCTGCGGACGCTGCGCGCCGCCCGGCTTGGTTCGCTTCGCTGGCCCGACCGGCGAAGCGGTACGGACCCGACGTTACCCGTTGGCGGGGCATTCTCCGACCCCCAAAACGGGTGTGTCAGAGGCCGGCCGGGAACTTCACGCCCCGGCCAACCTCTGACCCGGTACAGCTCAGCTGGCGGAGTGGGTCGCCAGCAGACCCTTCTTGCGGCTGGTCAGAATCGTGTCCACCAGCCCGTACTCCTTGGACTCCTCGGCCGTCATGATCTTGTCACGGTCGATGTCCTTGCGGACCTGCTCGATCGGGCGGTTGCAGTGGCGGGACAACATGTCCTCCAACTGCGTCCGCATCCGCAGGATCTCCCGGGCCTGGATCTCGATGTCCGAGCCCTGCCCGTAGCCGCCCTCGGTGGCCGGCTGGTGGATGATGATCCGCGAGTTCGGAAGCGCCATCCGCTTACCCGCGGTGCCCGCCGACAGCAGCACGGCCGCGGCGCTGGCCGCCTGCCCGAGGCAGACCGTCTGGATGTCGGGGCGGACGTACTGCATGGTGTCGTAGATCGCCGTCATCGCGGTGAAGGAGCCACCCGGCGAGTTGATGTACATGATGATGTCGCGGTCCGGGTCGGTGCCCTCCAGCGTGAGCAGCTGGGCCATCACGTCGTTGGCCGACGCGTCGTCCACCTGAACACCGAGGAAGATGATCCGGTCCTCGAAGAGCTTGTTGTACGGGTTCGACTCCTTGACCCCGTACGACGTGCGCTCGACGAACGACGGCAGCACGTAGCGGTTGTGCACGGCCGCGAACTGGGGCGGCAGGCTCAGGTCGGTCATCGTCAGCTCCTCAGCTCAGGGTCCCGGCGCCATCCGGAACCTGAGCGGCCCCGATGATCACCTTGTCGATGAAGCCGTAGTCCATGGCCTCCTGGGCGGTGAACCAACGGTCCCGGTCCGAGTCCGCCTCGATCTGCGACTGGTCTTGGCCGGTGTGGTGCGCGACCCGCTCCTGGAACATCCGCTTCGTGTAGAGCATCTGCTCCGCCTGGATGGCGATGTCGGACGCCGTGCCGCCCAGACCACCGGACGGCTGGTGCATCATGATCCGGGCGTGCGGCAGGGCGTAACGCTTGCCCTTGGTGCCCGCGCAGAGCAGCAGCTGACCCATCGAGGCCGCCATGCCCATCGCCACGGTCGACACGTCGTTGTCGATGAACTGCATGGTGTCGTAAATCGCCATGCCCGAGTAGACCGAGCCACCCGGCGAGTTGATCCACAGGTTGATGTCGCGGTCCGGGTCCTCCGCGGCGAGCAGCAGCAGCTGCGCGCAGATGCGGTTGGCGACCTGGTCGGTCACCTCACTGCCCAGGAAGATGATGCGCTCCTTGAGCAACCGGTTGTAGACCGAGTCGTCGAGGTTGCCAATGGAGTCGCCACCGCGCGCGTCAATCGCCCGGAGCGACTTCTTGGGGATGTGCATGTCGGTCATGGCAGCCCTTCGCTCTCCGTACCGTCTTTCCCGACACTAACCGCTGTGCGGGGCCGCAGAGTCCCGGTCGGGGCACTGTTCGCTCTCAGCGCAGCTGTGTCGGGCACCCGCGGCGCGGGCCTTCCGGGCGTACCCCGGCAGCGCTCAACTCCGGACGTACCCGGCAGCGCTCAACTCCGGGTGTCCCCGGAAAGGGTTTGGCCGCCGTGCACCGCGCAGCGGCGGACGGCGGCCGCACCCGACGATCAGTGCTCGTGGTTGTGCTCGGCCTCGTTGGCGGCGCGCAGCGCGTCCAGGGTGACCGGGTTGCCGGCCGAGTCCTTGATCGTGATGCGCTCCATGACGGCCGCGAGCGCCTTGCCGCGCCGGACGTCACCGAAGACCGCGGCGGCGGCGCCGGAGCGCACCAACTGGTCGTAGTACTGCTGCGGGGCCATCCCGGCGCGCTGCGCCCGGTGCACGATCTCGTGCCCGAACTCGTCGTCGGAGACCTGCACGTCCTCCGCGTCGGCCAGCGTGTCGAGCAGGAGCTGCACCTTGACGCCCTCGGTGGCCGCCTCGGTCAGCTCGGCGTCGATCTGCTCCTCGGTCTTCTCCTCGGCCGCCAGGTATTCCTCCAGGGAGGCGCCGATCCGCTCGAGCTGGTCGACCATCGCCTGCTTGCGGCTGGCGACCTCCTCACGCACGACACCCTCCGGCGCCGGCACCTCGGCGGTCTCGACCAGCTGCGCCAGCGCCTTGTCCCGGGCGGCGTAGATCTGCTCGACCTGCTTGCCCTGGGTGACCCGGGACCGCAGGTCGCCGCGCAGCTCCTCGATCGTGTCGAACTCGCTGGCCATCTGCGCGAACTCGTCGTTCAGCTCCGGCAGCTCCTTCTCCTTGACCGTGCGCACGGTCACCGCCACGTCGGCGTCGCGGCCGGCGAAGTCGCCGCCCACGAGCTGGGTGGTGAAGGTGGTGCTGTCGCCGGCGGCGAGGCCGACCACGGCCTCGTCCAGGCCCGGCAGGAGCTGCTTGCTGCCCACCTCGTGGGAGATGTTGCTGGCCTGACCGCCCGGCACGTCCTCGCCGTCGACGGTCGCGTTCAGGTCGATCTGCACGTAGTCGCCCTCGGCGGCGGCCCGCTCGACCGTCTTCAGGGTGGCGAACCGCTCCCGCAGGTTCTTGACCTGCTCGTCGATCTCGCTGTCGTCGATCTGCAGCTCGTCGACGGTCACCTCGATGGTGGACGCGTCCGGGATGGTGATCTCCGGACGGACGTCGACCTCGGCGGTGAAGTTCAGCGAGTCACCGTCGTTGAACTCGGTGATCTCGACCTCGGGACGCCCCAGCGTCTTCAGGTCGTGCTCGCGTACCGCGGCCATGATGTTCTCCGGGATGGCCTCCTGGACCGCCTCGTTGAGGACGGTGCCCCGGCCCACCCGCTGGTCGATCACCGCGGTCGGCACCTTGCCCCGGCGGAAGCCCGGGACCTGGACCTGCGAACCGATCTCCCGGTACGCCTTCTTGAGGCTCGGCTCGAGCTCGACGAACGGCACCTCGATGGCGAGCCGCACGCGCGTCGGGCTCAGAGTCTCGACGGTGCTCTTCACAGGCGTACTCCTTGACGGATCTGGGTTTTGATTCTGGGCCTTCGATTGGCCCATCGAGTGTAGGCGAGCCGGCGGGGCCGGCCCGCAGCGCCCGGGGAGACCGGACGCGGACGACAGTCGGGGTGGCGGGATTTGAACCCACGGCCCCTCGCTCCCAAAGCGAGTGCGCTACCAAGCTGCGCCACACCCCGTGGCGACGTGCAGTCTATGCCGTCGCCGCGCCTCAGGCAGTGCCGGGGCGTCCGCCACCCGGACACATCCCCCATCTCATCCTTTTTCGCTGTTCAAGATCCGCGCGACCTCGGGGAAACTGCGGCTTCCCGGCGCGCGGATGCCACCACCTCGGTGAAGTTGTGCGGATCTTGAAAGGCGCCCCGTGGCGTCGCGACGACACGACGCCACGGGGGCGGTGGCGCGGTCGCGCGCCCAGGACCGGCATTGGGTACGCTGTCGGCGCGCCCCGTTCCGGCGGGGCCGAGCGCGGGCGTAGCTCAATGGCAGAGCTTCAGTCTTCCAAACTGACGGTGCGGGTTCGATTCCCGTCGCCCGCTCCACCCATGAAGCCCAGGCTCAGCGGCACATCCGCTGAGCCTGGGCCTTCCCCGTTCAGTCCTCGACGCGTTCCAGGACGACCACGGGGATCTCCCGGGTGATCCGCTGCTGATAGGCGGCGTACTCCGACCGGGCCGACACCATCAGACGCCACAGGCGTGGACGTTCCCGCGTGGTGGCGGTGCGCGCCCGAGCGGTGAAGGTCTCCGTGCCGACCTGCACGGTGACGTACGGGTCGGCGAGCAGGTTGAGGTACCACGCGGGGTGGTGCTCCGCGCCGCGGTTCGAGGCGGCCAGCACGTAACGGTCGCCATCGCGTTCGTACACGAGCGCGGTGCGGCGCAGCTCGCCGGTTCGTCGGCCACGAGTCGTCAGGAGCAGGTCGTGCACGCCCGGCCGTGGTCTGCCGCCGGTCACCTCGAAACGGCGGATGTGCTCGGCGACCCAGGTGTTCGGGCTGTCGTGGACCTCGGGCATCACACCTCCCGAACACTCAGGGCGGACCGGTGGTGGCGCGGCGTCTCGATCTCGTCGAGCAGCGCTATCGCGAAGTCCGGGTAGCTGATCCGGCTGGCCGGGTCACCGTGCTCGGCGACCCGACAGCGGCCGGTACGCGTGCCGTCGTGGTCGAAGTCGCCGGCCGGGGCCACGTACGCCCAGTCGAGATCGCAGGTCCGCAGCTCGTCGAGGCCCGCCGCGTGGCCCAGGTAGAAGGAGCGGTACTCGTCGGGGTAGCCGGGCTCGTCCATCAGGGCGACGCCGGACGCCCCGGGCATGATCGACGCGAGGCCCACCACCACCAGGCGGCGCACGCCCGCCTCGGCCAGGCCGGCGGCCAGGGCGCGGGACGACATCGGAAAGAAATCGCGTGGTGGCCGGGACAGGTCCACGGCGGCGCTGATCGCGGCGTCCTGCCCGGCGGCGGCGCGCGCGACGCTCGCGGCGTCCGTGACATCGCCCGCCACCACGTGCGCGTCGCCCAGGTCGCCGTGGGCCGCCGGGTCACGCACCACGGCGGTGACCCGATGGCCGCGAAGACGCGCCTCGGCGACGGCCTGCCGCCCGGCCCGGCCACCCGCGCCGAAGATCACGATGTTCATGGCGAACGCCTTCCACCAGGGCCGGAACCCGTACGCCCGGCCGGTTCGCCGACGCTATCGCCGGGGCTGGTTACCGCCGGGATACCAGCTATCGCCGGGCCTGGTCACCTCCGGGATACCAGCTATCGTCAGGCCATGAGGCAACCCCTGCCCGCCGACATGTTCGACGAGCTGTGCCCCTCCTCGCTCAATCCGATCCGGTTCGGTGACAAGTGGGCGGCCCTCGTCATCCGCTGCCTGGAAGACGGGCCCCGCCGCTTCTCCGAGCTGCGCGTGCCGCTGCGACGCGTCACACCCAAGGTCCTCACCCAGTCGCTGCGCTCCCTCGAACGGGACGGGCTGGTCAGCCGCACCGTCCACGCCGGAGCGGCCGCGCACGTCGAGTACGAGCTGACGCCGGTGGGCCGCAGCATGCTCGAACCGATCGCGGTCGCCTGCGCCTGGGTGGCGCAGCACTGGGACGAGCTGCTCGACGCCCGCGAGTCGTACGACAACGGGACCGCGATGCGCTGACCGGCGCCCCCGCACGGGCACGACAGGCGCCGGTCGCTCCGGTCGCGGGTCAGCTCGTCGGCACCAGGAGGTAGGCCCGGCGCGCGCGATCACCGCCCTCGGCGCAGTCGACGGGGCAGGCGAGGCCCACGATGACGCCGTCGTCGTTGACGTCCTCGGCGGAGCGCAGCGTCACCGTCGGAGGAAGGTTCCGCACCCGGGTGTTCAGGTCGACCATCCGACCGCCCTGCCAGAGGAACGCCCGCTCGTTGTAGAAGTCGGGGCTGCTGGTCCGGGCGATGCCCACCACCTGGCCGGTCTCGTTCACGGCCCGCGCCTCGGAGTAGTTGCCGCCGAGGGACCCGAGGTCGCGGATGGTGCCGTTGCGCCAGAGCGTCGCGCGCAGCTGGCCGGTGGTGTTCTGCGAGACACCGACGACGTGACCCCGGTCGTTGATGTCCCGGGCGTACGTGGACTCCGTGACACCGCCCAGGGTGCCGAGGTCCGTCAGCGCCCCACCGGAGTAGACGAAGGCGTGCAGGCCGCCGCTCGGCACGGCGGCGCCGCCGACGACATGCCCGGACGAGTTCACGCCGTAGGCGATGCTGTCCGTGCCCCAGGGGCCCGCCTGGCCGCCGAGCGTGCCCAGGTCGACGACTTTGCCGTTGCGCCAGACGACCGCCCGGGTCGGCGCGCCCTGCGTCTCGAACCGGCTGCCCACCACCACGCCGTCGTCGTTGACGTCGTACGCCGAGCTTCCGCTGCCCGCGCCGTAGCCGGTGCCGAGGTCGGTCATGACCCCGCCGGCAGAGCGGAAGGCGTGCGGAGGCTCCGTCGCGTTGACGTGGGTGGCCCCGACGACGACGCCCCGGTCGTTGATGCCCGCCGCGGAGCTCGCGCCGTACGGTCCGGTGTACAGGGCGCCCAGGTCGCTCATCACCCCGTTCGTCGAGGCGAACGCGTGAAAGTTGTAGACACCGTCGATCGTGGAGACGCCCACCACGGTACGGGCGTCGTTGAGGGCGTAGCCGTCGCTGGTGGGCGGTTCCCCCGTACTCGGCACACCGAGCGTCCCCAGATCCACGAACGTGTACGTGGGCAGCGCCGCGGCTGCCGACGCGACGCCCGGTGCGGTCGTCAGACCGGTGGTCAGCACGATCAGGAAGGCCAGACTTCTCCGTAGTCGACTCATCGACGGTCCCCTCGTTGGCAACGGATGGGGGAATGATGTCCGTCGACGTGACCGGATGACCTTACGTCGCCCTTACCGATCAGGAACCTTGACATGTGTCGATCGGTGCACTGGTGTAAGGACCACACGCATCGACGTCCGTCACAGGAGGGCACATGATCGTCCGACGACGGTGGACGGCTGCCGCCACCACAGCGATCCTGATCAGCGCGGCACTGTCCCATCCCGGCACCGCGACGGCGGCACCCGTCGCCGACACCGCCCCGATCACCCTGGCCGCCACCGAGACCGCTCTGGTCCGGGTGCAGTTGCGCGATCAGGCCCAGCTCGACAGGTTGGTCGCCAGCGGCGTCGACCTCGCCAACCGGCCCCGGGCACGGGACGGCCGGATCATCGCCGACCTGGTGTTGACCGGCGCGCAGCTCGCCGACCTCACCGCCCGGGGCGCTACCGCCACGCAGGTCGTGCAGCGGGCCGGCGACGGCAGCCGGCACTTCGCCGACAGTGTCCGCGCGGCGCGGGCGCGTACCGCCGCCGGGCTCGGCGCACCGGCCGCCGGCCAGCGGACCAGCAGCACGCCCTCCGCCGTCGACACCCTCGCGGTCCAGCAGGCGTACTGGTGGACCACCGGCGGGCAGACGTTCCTCCAGGCGCAGGTGGCCACCACCGCCACCGACGACCCGGACGTGGAGATCACCGTCGGCTGGCGGACCGCCGACGGCGCCACCGGGTCGTTCCCGCTCTACCGGTTCGAGGACTCGGGCGAGTACCAGTACCACTACAACGTCCCCCAGCCGGTGCCGAGCCGACCGGTCCAGCTGACCGCCACGTCCAGCCTCGGCGGCGTCAGTCGGGCCGTCACCCCGACGCTGTGGCCGAACGCCACCCCGCCGCCGCTGCCGGCCGGCTACCAGAAGGACTTCATCGACGCGTACCTGACGCCGGTGGACATCCAGGCGCGGATCAAGCGGCTGGCCCGCCAGTACCGGGACCTGGTCGACGTCATCAACCTGCCGAACAAGACCCAGGGGTACCGCCGGAACGCCGTCGCGTACCTGGGCGACCCGGCGGTCGCCGCCGTGGTCGTGGAGTCGGTCCGCTTCGGCGACCAGGGCATGAACGGCGTGCAGGTGCGCACCGTCGACCCGGGCCGACCCAACCGACCGCTGACCGTCGGCTACCGCGACCGCGTCCTCACGGTCACGCTCGCCACCGACACCGCGGGCAAGACGGTGAGCACCACCGACGACGTCGCGGCGGCCGTCAACGCCCGACAGGCGAACCGGTTCCGGGCCGCCGTCGAGGACGGCTCGACCGGGCTGCCGATGCCTGTCGCCGGCCCGGCCCGCCTCGACGACGGGCTCCAGGGCACCGAGGTGCCGGCGAAGCCCTGGACGGTGCAGGCCCTGCGTCTCGGCGTACACCGGGACGGCTCCCGGGTCGGCGTGCTGGCGTACTCCCAGGAACACGCCCGGGAGTGGGCCACGCCGCTGGTGACGCTGGAGTTCGCCGAGCGCATGCTGGCGAACGCCCGTACCGACCCGGCCACCCGTGAGCTGCTGGAACAGGTCGACGTGTTCGTCATCCCGACGGTCAACCCGGACGGCGCGAACTACTCGTTCAACGACTACAACTTCCAGCGCAAGAACCTGGTCAACCACTGCGAGGGACCGGCACGGGACCCGAAGTACCGCACCTCCTGGGGCGTCGACGTGAACCGGAACTACACCGTCGGGTCGTACTTCGACGGGTACGTGGGCGCAAGCGCGAACTGCCTCTCCGGCAACTACGCCGGTACGGCGGAGCTGTCCGAGGCGGAGAGCGGCAACGTCATCGCGCTGGCCAAGGCCCATCCCAACATCAGGTTCGCGATGAACGTGCACTCCTACGGCGGGTACTTCATGTGGCCGCCGGGCGCGTACCGGGCCGACGGGCGGATCACCCTGCCCCGGCCGTCGATCGACGAGTCGACGCTGTTCCTCGACAGCGCCCGGCGGATCGTCGGCGCGATCGCCCAGGAGCGCGGCACGGTCACCTGGCCGTCGCAGACCGGTCCGGTCGCCGACGTGCTCTACTCCGCCGCCGGCAACTCGGCCGACCAGCTCTACTACGAGCTGGGCATCTTCGCCTGGGACTTCGAGGTCGGCAACGACCGCTGGAACCCGACCACCGGCGAGTGGGAGGGCGTCGGCTTCCAGCCGCCGTTCGACGAGGCGCACGGTGAGTCCCAGGAGTACGCGGGCGGCCTCGTCGAACTGGTCCGGGTGGCCCGCGACCACGCCGCCGCCGAGGCCGCCGCCGGCTGACCCGCTCCCGGCTGACCCGAACGACGGACGCTCCGGCCGGCCACGGATGAACCGTGGCCGGCCGGGTAAGCAGCGGCACTGCCTGGTGGGGAGACGACCGGGTGCACGGGCGGGCGGCGCATTGCCGGCCCGTCCGTGCACGCCTCGTCACACGTTCGAGGTGATCCAGTTCCAGGCCGACACGACCCACTCGGTCTGCTGGAGCCAGGCCACGCCCAGGCCGACGAGGAAGACTCCGGTGGCCAGGTGAGCGCCCCGCGCGCCGCGCCGGACCCGTCCGAGCTGCCGCTCCAGCACCAACCGCCCCACGGCCCGGGCCAGGGCGAACAGGCCGACCGCCACCAGCAGGCTCAACACGAGCACGAGCAGCGGGCCGGACAGGTCGCCACCGCCGGAGAGCGCCCAGATCCCCCAGCACACGAAGGCGAACAGGCCACCCGCCGTGCTCCACTCGCCGCCGCGACGCAACTGCGCCAGCCGCCAGCTCAACGGCCGGCGCGGGGCGGGTTCGCCCGGCCAGCCCGTGCCGGTCGGCTCCTCGACCACGGGGAACGGTTCGGTGCGCGGGGTACGCGGTTGACCCACCGGCGCCACACCACGGCGGAAGCCGTCCCGCTGCGCCGGCACATCGACGCCGGCCTGCGGTGGGACCTCGACGGTTCGCTCCGCCCACGGCTGCGTCTGGTCTGCCATCTCGTCCTCCCCCTGACGGGCGGCCTCAGCACCGCCCGAACCCGAGGGTAGCCAGCCGGCAAATCGGTCGCAGACCGCCGTCCGGCGCGAACCCGGCACGCGTGCCGAATCCCACACCCCGCGAGGTACGGTCGGACGATGGGTGACCCGGACCGACGCCGGCGACGGCTGCGCCACCACATCGACTCCGACGCGGCCACGCGCAGCGCCGACGGCTCGACGGCCAGCACGGCGGGCGTCCACGACGGCGCAGACCCGCCACCGCGACGTCGAGGTGCCGGCGGCGACGACCGCGACGGCGAGCGGGGGCTACGCGGGCTGGTCGGCTCCGGTTCGTCCCAGGTGGGGCTGAGCGCGGCGCTGCGGGCCCGCGACGCCGCCCGGCCGAGCGACGACGACCTCGCCGACGCGGAGGCGCGGGTGGTGGTCGTGCGCCGCAACTGGGTGCCCCGCGAGGACCTGCCCCGCCCGCCGCGCTGACGGCGGGCGACGCGGGTCAGCAGGGTCAGGGCAGCTCGGGCAGCTTCCGGGTCTGCTCGTACTCGGCGACCTGGATGATCCGGCGGGCGTGCCGCTCGTTCCCGGAGAACGGCGTGTTCAGGAACGCCTCGACGATGCCCGTGGCCTCGTCCAGCGTGTGCTGGCGGGCGCCCACCGCGACGACGTTCGCGTCGTTGTGCTGCCGGGCGAGCTGAGCCGTCTCGACACTCCAGGCCAGGGCGGCACGAACCCCGGCCACCTTGTTCGCGGCGATCTGCTCGCCGTTGCCGGACCCGCCGATGACGACCCCCAGGGAGGTCTCGTCGGCGACCACCCGGTCACCGGTGTGCAGGCAGAACGTCGGGTAGTCGTCGTCCGGGTCGTAGCTGTGCGGGCCGACGTCGACCACGTCGTACCCCTGCTTGGCCAGGTGATTGGCCAGGTGCACCTTCAACTCGAAACCGGCGTGGTCGGATCCCAGGTAGACGCGCATACCGGGCAGTCTGTCAGGCCGCGCTCTCCAGCGCCGCAGGGGCGGCGCTGGAGAGGCGGGTACGTCACACGGTCGGGCGGTACGCGGTCAGCGGGGAAGCTCGGCGACCACCAGGCCACCGCGCGCCTTCGGGGTGAACCAGGTGCTCTTGCGGGGCATCTTCTCCCGGGCCAGGTTCACCGCGACGAAGTCCGCCACGGTCACCGGCGCGATGAGGACGGCCAGCTCGGCACGCCCGGCATCGACCTCCCCGGTGAGCCAGCTCGCCGGGTAGTCCCCGCCCACGTAGGTGATCCGCTTGTCGCCCGGGTCCAGACCCAGAGCGTCACGCAGCAGCAGCCGCTCGACCAGGGCGTGGTCCAGGTTCTCCAGGCGGGCGTCGGCGGTGGCGGGCAGGCGCACCGCGTACCCCTGGTCGGCCAGCCGGAGGTGGACGGTGCCGCCGGCCGTCGGGACCTCGACCGGGCCGTCGATCGGCTCGACCTCGGCGCCCGCGGCCCGCAACCGGTCGAGCAGCTCGCCCGGCGTGGTGGTCAGCTCGCTGACCAGCCGGTTGTACGGCTGGATGGCCACCGACGCCGGGGTGGTCACCACGGCCAGGAAGCGCGACAGCCCGCCGGTCTGGGCGGCCAGGCTGCGGTGGTTGCCGTCGGCGACGACCAGCTCGCCGCCGCCCGCCAGGGCGGTCAGCGCGTCCTGCTCCGGGCCCGGGCCGAGCAGCCAGATGGCGTGGGTGCGGCCCGCCTGGTCGGTGTCGGTCGCGGCCGGCGCCCCGGCCGCGTCGGTCGCCGCCGCGAGCGCGGCGTGCAGCTCGTCGCCACTGCCGGTCTGCAGCAGGAGTACGGGTGACAGCAGGTGACCCAGCGCCTCGGCCAGCGCCACACGCTCGCGCACCTTGGCGATGAACACGTCCTCGTTGCGGATGACCAGGCCCGGCTCGTCGGCGCTGGTGGAGATCTGGTCGGTGTCCACCATCGCGAACAGCCCGTACGCCGGTTCCTCACCCGGCGCGCTGATCCGGTACAGCACGACCACCTGCTCGGCGGGTGTGTAGCTGCCGTCGGCCTTGGCCTCGGCGAGTCGGGCCACCGAGGCCGGCAGCGCGTCGAGGAACGACGTCCCCAGGCTGTCCGGAGCACGGTGCGGCATCTCGATGCCGAGGGCACTGTGCGGGTTCGCCTCGATGATCGCGGTGATCTCCGCGTCGTCGGCGAACTCGTCGTAGTTCTGCGCGCCGGTGCCGCCAGTGGTGATCCAGGCCCGGGCGATCGGATGCACGACCGTCATGCCCACTGACGCTACCGGCGTCGTCGGACCGGACGACGGGGACCCGCGCGGCGTCCACCAGATGAAAGCGCCCGCACGTCGGCGCGTGGTCAGCCGGCGCGGCCGGACGCGCCGTTGTGCCGGCGGTGCCGGCCGGCGACGACCGGTCCGGCGTTGCCGCGCCGGCCGCCCCCGACGGGACCGGTGATCGCGTTTCGGCGAGGCGAGGCGGGCGGCCCCGGCACGGGACGCTCGGGCGGCGGCGCCGGAACGGGCCGCGGGTTCAGCGGCGGAGTGGGCACGGGGCGCGGCGCGGTGGGCGCCGGCGGGGGCGGAGCCGGTTCGGCCGGCGCGGCCGCCACCACGGCGACCGGTTCCAACGCCGCCACGGCCGGTTCCAACGCCGCGACGACCGATGCCGACGCCGAGGGCGCCGGGTCCACCGGCACGGGCGTCGCCAACGCGGCCCGCGCGGGTGTCAGGCGCGAGGTGACCGGCACCCGGGCCACGCCGACCACGATGGGCGGCGCGAGCAGGTCCGCCACGTCGGCGGGAAGGTCGGGGCGGACCGTCGGCCAGCGGGAACCGTCGACCGACCAGTACGCCGCGCCGGGAGTCTCGATCACCCCCTGCCGGGTCAGCTGATCGTCACCGGACGCACGGTGCTTGGCCATCGGGACTGCCTCCACGAGCTGCGGTGTGCGGCCCTGCCGGGCCACTGCGCGGACACCGAGGGAAACGACGCCCCCCGCCCAGCGGTGACGCTGTGACCGTTTCCGACCCCCGCAGCCGCGTCGGCCCCCCGGCGCGACGCACCCCCGCCCGGACAACCGACGGGGTCCGGACGGGGGCGTGTGGCGGTCGTGGTCAGTCGAAGATCGGGGACTGTTCGCGGGTGCGCTTGAGCTCGTAGAAGCCCGGGGTGCCGGCGACCAGGAGGACGCCGTCCCAGAGCCGTCCGGCGGCCTCGCCCTTCGGGCGCGGCGTGATCACCGGGCCGAAGAACGCGACCGGCTTGCCGTCCGGGCCGGGCGCGTGCACGACCGGGGTGCCGACGTCCTGCCCGACGGGGCGCATGCCGGCCTCGTGGCTGGCCCGCAGCGCCTCGTCGTACTCGGTGCTGTCGGCGGCGGCGGCCAACGCCGGGTCCAGGCCGGCCTCGGTCAGCGCGGCGGTGAACAACTCCGGCCCGAGCTGCTCCTTACCGAGGTGGATGCGGGTACCCAGCGCGGTGTAGAGCCTGCGGAGCACGTCCGAGCCGTAGCGCTGCTCGGCGGCGATGCACACCCGCACCGGGCCCCAGCCGTTGTCCATCAGTTCCCGGTACTCCGCTGACAGGTCCCGACCCTCGTTGAGCACCGAAAGGCTCATCACGTGGTAGCGGATGTCCACCTCGCGGACCTGCTCGACCTCCAGCAGCCAGCGGGAGGTGATCCACGCCCACGGACAAATTGGGTCGAACCACATGTCGGCGGTGACACGATCGGTCACGGTGAGGTCCCTTCGCGACGGGTGGCGCCGGCAGTCCGGCGTCTCACCTCGAATACTCACCCCACGGCGCATCGGCCGGCACCCGAATGAGAGCGTGACCTCGACCACCGATGGCAGGCCGTCCGTGGAAGACTCGGACCGGGCCGGACGTCACGAGCGGTCGGCAGACGGGCGCCGCCGGGCGTACGGCGAGACGTGGGATGGAGACGAACAGTGCCGGGAGTGCGTAACCTGACGCAGGTCGAGGCGACCGAGCGGGCCCGCCTGCTCGAGGTGACCGGATACGACATCAGGCTGGACCTGGCGACCGCCGTGCTGGCCGCCGACGGCCGCACCTTCTCCTCGACGACCGAGGTCAGGTTCCGCTGCGCCGAGCCGGGGGCGAGCACGTTCATCGAGGTGGCCGCCGAATCGGTGCGGTCCGCCACGCTGAATGGCGCCCCGGTGGACCTGTCCGACTGGTCGGCCGAGAAGGGCCTGACCCTGACCGGACTGGCCGGCGACAACACCCTGGTCGTCGACGCGGACTTCGCCTACTCCAACAGTGGACAGGGCCTGCACCGCACCGTCGACCCGGTCGACGGCGAGACCTACCTGTACAGCCAGTTCGAGACGGCCGACGCGCAGCGGGTGTTCGCCTGCTTCGACCAGCCCGACCTCAAGAGCGTCTACACCTGGCACGCGACGGTTCCCGCGCACTGGCGGGTCGTGTCCAACATGCCGGTGCGAAGCGAGGAGCCGGCCGGCGAGGACCTCAAGACTGTCCACTTCACCGAGTCGGCCCGGATGAGCACGTACATCACCGCGCTGTGCGCCGGCCCGTACCACGAGGTGCGCGACAGCCACGACGGCATCGACCTGGGAGTGTTCTGCCGGGCGTCGATGTCGCGCTATCTGGACTCCGACGACCTGTTCCTCATCACCAAGCAGGGCTTCGACTTCTTCCACGAGAAGTTCGGCGTGCGCTACCCGCTGCCGAAGTACGACCAGCTGTGGGTGCCCGACTTCAACGCCGGCGCGATGGAGAACTTCGGCTGCGTCACGCACGCCGAGTCGCACTACCTGTACCGCTCGCAGGTCACCGACTACGAGTACGAGCAGCGGGCCAACACGATCCTGCACGAGCTGGCCCACATGTGGTTCGGTGACCTGGTCACCATGCGCTGGTGGAACGACCTGTGGCTGAACGAGTCGTTCGCCGAGTGGGCCAGCCACTGGTGCAACACCAACGCCACCCGGTTCACCGAGGCGTGGACGACGTTCCTGTCGATCCGCAAGAACTGGGGTTACCGGCAGGACCAGCTCTCCTCCACCCACCCGGTCTACACCGAGATGCCGGACATGGAGGCCGTCGAGGTCAACTTCGACGGCATCACCTACGCCAAGGGCGCGAGCGTGCTCAAGCAGCTCGTCGCGTACGTGGGCGAGGAGCCGTTCGTGGCCGGGCTGCGGGCGTACTTCGGCAAGCACGCCTGGGGCAACGCCACCTTCGACGACCTGCTCACCGAGCTGGAGGCGGCCTCGGGCCGGGAGCTGCGCAAGTTCGCGGCGCAGTGGCTGGAGACCGCGCAGGTGAACACGCTGCGCCCGGAGGTGACCATCGGCGCCGACGGCACGTACGAGCAGGTCATCGTCCGGCAGGAGGCGCCGACGGCGTACCCGACGCTGCGCACCCACCGGATCGGCGTCGGCCTGTACGACCTCACCGACGGTCGGCTGATCCGCCGCGAACGGTACGAGGTGGACGTGACCGGTGAGCGGACCGAGCTCGCCGAGCTGCGCGGCCTCCGGGCGGCCGACGTGCTGCTGCTCAACGACGACGACCTGAGCTACACCAAGCTGCGCCTGGACGAGCGGTCGCTGGCGACGGTGGTGCGGCACATCGGTGGACTCGACTCGTCGCTGGCGCGCGCGCTGTGCTGGACGGCCGCGTGGGACATGACCCGCGACGCCGAGCTGGCGACCCGCGACTACGTGGCGCTGGTCCTGGCCGGGCTGCCCGCCGAGACCGACATCAACCTGGTCACCGCCACCCTGCGCCAGGCCACCACCGCGCTGACCCTCTACGCCGACCCGGCGTGGGCGGCCACCGGCTGGGCGGGACTGGCCCGCACGGCGAAGGACGCGCTCGCCGCCGCCGAGCCGGGCAGCGGCTTCCAGCTCGCCTGGGCCCGGGCGTTCACCTCGGCGGCCCGCTCCGAAGAGGACCTGGCCACGCTGCGCGGCTGGCTGGACGGCACCGGCGCTCCGGAGGGCCTGACCGTGGACACCGAGCTGCGCTGGACGGTGCTCGGCGCGCTGGTGGCCAACGGCGCGGCCGGCGCGGCCGAGATCGAGGCGGAGCTGGCCGGCGACCGTACGGCCAGCGGCGAGCGGGAGGCCGCGTACGCGCACGCGCTGGTGCCGACGGCGGAGAACAAGGCGGCCGTGTGGGCGCTGCTGACCGGCCCGGACGCGCTGCCGAACTGGCGGAACCGGGCGCTGTTGCAGGGCCTGGCCCACCCGGCGCAGGTGGAGCTGGTCACCCCGTACCGGGAGCGGTACTTCGCGGCGGTCGGGCAGGTGTGGGCCAGCCGGGACAGCGAGCCGGCGCAGGAGTTCGCCCAGCTCGCGTACCCGACGTACCTGGTGGACGACGAGACGGTGGCGGCCACCGACGCGTGGCTGGCCGGGGACGGCAACCCGGGCCCGCTTCGTCGCCTGGTCGCCGAGGGCCGTGACGGCGTGCTGCGGGCGCTCAAGGCCCGCGCGAAGGACGCCGAGCAGAGCTGACCCGGCGAGTACGCGGCCCGGGCCGGCGTGGGTGCGAACCCACGTCGGCCCGGACCCGTCCTCCTGGCCGCGCTGAGACAACCCCCGACACGTTGAAGCCCGACCCGCTGCGAGCGGGTCGGGCTTCGTCGTACGAGGGAGGAATCAGCCCTTGCCGGCGTGGCTGGCGAGCTGGTCGAGCCCGTTGATGATGCCGCCGGCGAGGTCGCCGCCACTGAACGCGCCGACCATCGAGAGCGCGGCCAGCTTGGCGTACGTGTCGGGGATGCGCTTGCGCGCGTGGCGCCCGGTGACGATCTCCAGCTGCCGCTGGTTGGGCGACAGGGCGATCAGCACCGACTTGTCCGGGTCGGCGAGCTGGCGGTGCAGCCGCTGGGCGTGCTCGCGGATCGGCTCGTCGAGGCCGCCGACGAACACCGAGAAGACCAGGCCGGTGCCCTTGTCGGCCAGGCGCAGGGCCTCGTCGATGCGCAGCAGCTGACGGGTCGAGAAGGGCCCGTCGAGCACCTCGGGCGGATTCTCCGTCCCGGTCGGCTTCTCACCAACGGTCACTTGCGCCTCCGGTTCCACCGGCCGGCGCCTCGACGCTGGCCTGCTCTAGCTTGTGGCTGGTCAGCGCGGGCGCCTGCGCGCCCGCCGTCAGCGCGGTGCCGGCCGAGTCGGCCAGCTGCTCCGGGCGGCCCAGGAACCAGACCGGAGTGAAGTCGAAGGGCCGGCCCGGCCGGTAGCGCTTGGCGCCACCACCACCGCCGGTGGCACCCCCACGGCTACCGGCGTACGACAGGCCGGCGATCACCAGCACTGCCGCCAACGGGATGCCGACGAAGACCAGCACCGTCTCGGTAACAGACAATCCCAACGCCCCCAGGCGGAAGAAGGACCTCGAACAAGCGGGTCGGATGGACGATCATGATGGCGACCGGCCAACTCCGTCGCCATTCACGTTAGCGGAGTCGACGGCCCGCCAGATTGCGGGGTGCCGATCCCATCCGTCACTGGCGTGCTCCAGTTGCGCAGCGGTAGCGATGAGCCGCGCGTCGTCGCCGTATCGGCCGGTGAGCAGCACCCCGACGGGCAGCCCGTCGGTGGTCGTGGTGCCCAGGGGCAGGGAGACCGAGGGGTCGCCGGTGACGTTGAAGATGGCGCAGTAGGGCGAGAAGCGGCGCTGCCGGTCGAAATCGGCCGCCGGGTCGCCGTCGGCGGTGAACCAGCCGACGGGCGCCTGCGGGGCGGCCAGAGTGGGGCAGAGCAGGAGGTCGCAGTCGGCGGTGCGGGCCGCGCCGAGGCGTACCTGCGCCTGTAGTTCCCCGAGGGTCGCGGACAGTGTCCCCGCGGACACCTCGGCGCCCCGGGCGCGGAGCAGCCGGGTCAGCGGCAGCAACTCCGGCTCGCGCTGCGCCGGGACCGGTGCGAGCGCGAGGACGTACCAGATGATCTCGAACAGCGGCCACACCGCCGGCGTGAGCGGCGGCGGCACCTCGACCACCTCGTGGCCGGCGGCGGCGAGCAGCGCGGCGGCGGAGTCGACGGCCGCGACGCAGTCGGGGTGCACCGGCTCGTCGGCGAGCATGGGCGTGGTGAACCGGCCGATCCGCAGGCGGCCGGGCTCGGCCCGGCGGGCGGCGGCCAGGTATCCGCCGGGCGGCGCGGGCGGCGACAGGTAGGGCTCGCCGGGCACCGGGACGGCCATGACGTCGAGCAGCGCGGCGATGTCGGCCACCGTCCGCCCGATCGGCCCGCTGGTGGGCAGCCCGAACGCGCCGGAGCCGAGCGGCCCGCCGGAGACCAGGCCACGGCTGGGCTTGTAGCCGATCAGGCCGCAGAGCGACGCCGGGATGCGCAGCGAGCCGCCGCCGTCGGACCCCTGGGCGACGGGCACGAGGCCGGCCGCGACCGCCGCCGCCGCGCCGCCACTGGAACCACCGGCGGTGTACGCCAACTGCCACGGATTGCGGGCCGGCGGCGCGACGCGGCCCTCCGAGTAGAGCGAGCAGCCCAGCTCCGAGGTGGTCGTCTTGCCGAGGCTGACGAGGCCGGCGGCCTTGATGAACCGGACCACGTCGGCGTCGACCGGCGGGACGAAGTCGGCGAAGGCGGCCGACCCGAAGGTGGTGCGTACCCCGGCGGTGAGGGTGAGGTCCTTGATGGCGGTCGGTACGCCGTGCAGCGGCCCGCGCGCCCGCGCCGGCGCGGCGTCGGCGGCGCGAGCGGCGGCGAGGGCCAGCTCGGGGTGACCGTGACGAACGCGCCCACGGTGTCGCCGAGCGCCGCCACCCGGCGCAGGGAGTGCTCGACCAGCTCGACGCTGGACAGCTCGCCGCGGGCGATGGCGGCGGCCTGTTCCAGCGCGGTCAGGTCGTGCGGCTCGGCCATGTCCTCATCCTGCCCGCTGGGAGCGGCTGTCGGCGGGTCGACACGGCGGTCGCCCTTCGCGGCGGAGGCTGCTGCTCCCGATACCGACCCGGCCGTGTCGGGAGGCAACCCCCTCACCGGTCGCCCGCTCGTCCGCCCGGCGGCGGGCCGACTACTGCCGGCGTCCTTTGCTCTGCTTCAACGGAGGCAACACCGGCGGCGGGTCGACTCCTGCCGGCGGCCTTTGCTCTGCTTCAACGGAGGCAACAGCCGATGTCCGTTTATCGGACACGTGGTGTTGCGTGGGTTGAAGCAGAGCAAAGGCAACAGAACAGGGTCCGTCGGCCCGTCGCGGCCGTCCGTCGTGCGGGGGCACCACCGGGGGTACGCCGTCAGCGCCGCCCGTGCAGGAAGCGCAGGGCGTTCGTGGATCGGAGCTTGTCGCGCTGGGCGTCGGTGAGGAAGTCGGCCGCGTCGACCACCGCGCCGACGGGCCGCTCCCCCAGCGGGTACGGGTAGTCGCTGCCGACCAGCACGCGGTCCTCCCCCAGCGTGTCGACCAGCAGCCGCAGCGCCGGCGGCGTGAAGACCACCGAGTCGACGCTGAACCGGTCGACGTAGCTGCTCGGCGGGGCGGCGGACGCGCCCCGGACCAGGTCGCCACGGCGGTGCCAGGCGTTGTCGGCGCGGCCTAGCCAGAAGGGGAAGCTGCCCCCGCCGTGCGCGAAGCAGATCCGCAGCGTCTCGGGCACCCGGTCGAAGACGCCGCCCAGGATCATCGCGAGCACCGACAGGTGCGTCTCGGCGGGCATGCCCGTGAGCCAGCGGGCCATCCAGCGGTCCAGCCGGGGGCTGCCGGGCATGTCCCAGGGGTGGACGAAGACCGGGGCGCCCACCTCGGCGCAGTGCTGCAGGAACGTCACCACCCCGGCGTCGTCCAGGTCCCGGTCGCCGACGTGGTTGCCGATCTCCACGCCCACGTGCCCGGCGGCGAGGCTGCGGTCCAGCTCGGCGCAGGCGGCGTCCGGGTCCTGTAGGGGCACCTGGCAGAACGGCACCAGCCGGTCACCGCCGGCCGCGGTGACCTCCAGGGTCAGGTCGTTGAAGATCCGGGCGACCTTGACGGCCTGGTCGGCCGGACGGTCGTAGCTGAAGAAGACCGGCGTCGGCGACACCACCTGCACGGCGACACCGTCGGCGTCCATGTCGGCCAGTCGGCGCGACGCGTCCCAGCACTCGGCGCCGATCGGCCGGAACTCCGTCTCCCCCACCATGATCATGGCGGCGCGCTCGGAGTCCACCCGCAACCACGGCCAGCCGGACCCGCCGCACGCCGCGCCGAGGTCCGGCCACCCCTTGGGTACGACGTGCGTGTGCACGTCGACCACATCAGCGGGCATCAGCCCTTGCCCGGGTGCAGGGTGCCGCAGTTCGCGCAGGTACGCGCCGACTCGTCCGCGTAGAACGCCTGGAACACCGGCGGCAGGTCGGCCGCGATGTCGCGGACCTGCAACTCCACCTCGTGCACCTTGTGCCCGCACTCCGGGCAGTACCACTGGAACGTCTCCAGCGTGCCCTCCTCGCGGACCCGCTCCACGACCACACCGATCGAGCCGGCCTCCGGCCGCTGCGGCGAGTGCGGGGTGTTGCGCGGCAGCATCCACATCTGACCCTCGCGCACGTGCACCGTACGCGGACCCTGCGGGGTCATCAGGTTGATGTGCATGTTGCCCTTGACCTGGTAGAAGAACTCCTCGTACGGGTCCACGTGGAAGTCGGTGCGCTGGTTGGGGCCGCCCACCACCATCACGATGAAGTCGTCCCCGCCGGGGAACATCTCCTTGTTGCCCACCGGAGGCTTCAGCAGGTGCTGGTTCTCCGCGATCCAGCCGGGAAAGCTGAACGGTTCGGCGATCTCACTCACGACTGACCTCCCGAGGGAAGAAGGGCCACGGCCTGGATCTCGATGAGCAGGTGCGGGTGCGGCAGCTGGTGCACCGCCACCGTCGTACGGGTCGGGCCGGACGCGTCGAAGAACTCCGCCCAGACCTCGTTGTAGCCACCGAAGTCGTTCATGTTGACCAGGTACGACGTCACCTGGACGAGGTCGGTGAGGTCCGCGCCGACCGACCGCAGCAGGTCGCCGATGTTCTCGATGACGGCCCGCGTCTGCGCCCGGATGTCCAGGTTCGTGGTGCCGAACTCGTCCACCTGGACGCCGGCGAAGCTGTTGTCCGGCCGCCGGGACGACGTACCGGAGACGAAGACGAACCCGCCCGCCACCTTGACGTGCGGAAAGGCCCCCCGAGGGACGGCCTTGCCGGCGACGACGACCCCGCTCACGACGACGCCCGCAGAGACGCGGTGCCGAGCTTCTCGACGACCGCGCGGACGTGCGCGCCCGGGCGCAGCGGGACGGCGGCGGTGGCCGCGCCGGCCAGGAACACCCAGCCCGACTCCAGTCGCACCCCGTGCCGGCCCGCCAGTCGGATGCCCTCGTCGAGCGCGCGGCGCGGATCGCCGAGGATCGCCGCCGTCGAGCCGACCTGCGCCACCCGGCCGTCGACCTCCAGCAGCACGCCCAGGTTGTCCAGGCCCGCCGGCACCGGGGACCACGGGCCGATCACGAACGCGGCGGCCGAGGTGTTGTCCGCGATGACGTCCGGCAACGAGAAGCGGAAGTCCGCGTACCGGGAGTCGATCAGCTCGATGGCCGGCGCGGCCGCGCGCACCGCCGTGGCGAAGTCGCCGACCGGCTCACCCGGCTCGGGCAGCCGGTCCAGCAGGAACGCCACCTCCGGCTCGACCCGGGGATGGATGTACGCGGCCGGGTCGACCGCGCCACCGTCGGGCACCCGCATCGCGTCGGTGAGCCGTCCCCAGATCACCTCGTCCACGCCGACCTGGGCCATCTTCGCCTTGCTGGTGAGCCCCATCTTCAGCCCGACCAGCCGCTCGCCGCGCTCCAGCCGGCGCTGCACCAGCGCGGCCTGCACGGCGTACGCGCCGTCCACGTCGAGGCCGGTCTCGGCGGCGAGCTGCGGGATCGCGGTGGCCGTGTCGGCCGCCGCGCCCAACTTCTCGGCGATCCCCGCGATGTCCGGTCCGATCATGATTGCTGCTCCTTGCCGGCCAGGTCGAGTGCGACGTCGACGATCATGTCCTCCTGGCCGCCGACCATCCGACGTCGGCCCAACTCGACCAGGATCGAGCGCACATCCACGCCGTACTTCGCCGAGGCCCGCTCGGCGTGCCGCAGGAAGCTGGAGTAGACCCCGGCGTACCCGAGGGAGAGCGTCTCCCGGTCCACCTGGACGGGCCGGTCCTGCAACGGGCGGACGATGTCGTCGGCGGCGTCCATCAGCGCGAACACGTCACAGCCGTGCTTCCAGCCGTGCAGTTCGGCGACCGCCACGAAGACCTCCAGCGGCGCGTTGCCGGCGCCCGCGCCCATCCCGGCCAGGGAGGCGTCGACGCGGACGGTCCGACCCGACGGCGACCCGAGTGGACCGTCACCGAGGACCCGGCCGTGCTCCACGGCGAGCACGCTGTTGGCAACGCCGAGGGACAGGTTGTGGTGCGCGTGGATGCCGATCTGCGTCTCCGGGTCGAGGACCTGCCGGTACGCGTCGACCCGCTGCGCCACGTCGGACATCAGCAGCCGGCCGCCGGAGTCGGTGACGTAGACGCAGTGCGCCCCGTACGACTCCATGAGTTTGGCCTGCCCGGCCAGCCCGGCCGGATCGTTCATGTGCGACATCATCAGGAACCCGGCCACGTCCATGCCGTTCTCCCGGGCCCAGGAGATGTGCTGGGCGGAGATGTCCGCCTCCGTGCAGTGGGTGGCGATGCGGACGCTCGTCACCCCGAGCGCCTGGGCGGCCTTCAGGTCGGCGATCGTGCCGATGCCGGGCAGCAGCAGGGTAGTCAGCTTCGCCGAGGTCAGCACCTCGGCGGCCGCGGAGATCCACTCGGCGTCGCTGGCCGCTCCGTGGCCGTAGTTGACGCTGGATCCGGCGAGCCCGTCGCCGTGCGCGACCTCGATGGCGGCCACCCCGGCGGCGTCCAGCGCGGCGGCGATCGTGCGTACCTGCTCGACCGTGTAGCGGTGGGCGATGGCGTGCATGCCGTCGCGCAGGGTCACGTCCTGGATGTACAGGTCGGTCATGCCACCGCTCCCGTCGCGCGCAGGGCCACCAGCCGCTCGGCGGTCCGCAGCGCGGCCGACGTCATGATGTCCAGGTTCCCGGCGTACGCCGGGAGGTAGTGGCCCGCGCCGGAGACCTCCAGGAAGACCGACACCTGCAGGGCGGTGAGCTGCCGTCCGAGCGACGGCAGGTACGCCTGCACCCGGTCGAACTGCACGTCCTGCTTGAGCCGGTAGCCGGGGACGTACTCCTGCACCCTCGCCACCATGTCGCTGACCGAGGCGGCGATGGCGGCGCGGTCGGCGTCGGCGTCCGGGCAGAGGCAGTAGACGGTGTCCCGCATGAGCAGCGGCGGGTCCGCCGGGTTCAGCACGATGATGGCCTTGCCCCGCTCGGCCCCGCCGACCACCTCGATGGCTCGCGCCGTGGTCTCGGTGAACTCGTCGATGTTGGCCCGGGTGCCCGGCCCCGCCGACTTCGAGGCGATCGACGCGACGATTTCCCCGTACGCCACCGGGGTGACCCGACCGACGGCGGCGACGATCGGCACGGTCGCCTGGCCGCCGCAGGTCACCATGTTGACGTTCGGCTCGTGCAGGTGCTCGTCGAGGTTGACCGGCGGCACCACGTACGGGCCGATCGCGGCCGGGGTCAGGTCGACCACGGTGCGGCCGTGCGCCCGGAGCACCTCGTCGTGACGGCGGTGCGCGCCGGCCGAGGTGGCGTCGAAGACCAGTTCGACGTCGGCGAACTCGGGCATCGCGACGAGGCCGTCCACACCGTCGGCGGTGGTGGCGACGCCGAGGCGACGGGCCCGCGCCAGGCCGTCGGAGGCCGGATCGATACCGGCCATCGCCACCATCCGCAGGCTGTCACTCAGCCGAAGAACCTTGATCATCAGGTCGGTCCCGATGTTTCCGGAACCGAGCACCGCCACACCGGTGGTCATGCGGACACCCCCTTGCTGAAGCAGGTGCGCACCGAGCCGAGCCCGGAGATCCGGGCCTCGTACGCGGCCCCGGGGGTGACCGGGACCATCGGGCCGAGCGCCCCGGAGAGCACCACGTCACCGGCGCGCAGCGGGTCACCGGCCCGGGCGAGGGTGGCCGCCAGCCAGTGCAGGGCGTGCAGCGGGTTCCCGAGGCAGGCCGCGCCCGCGCCCACCGAGACCGGCTCACCGGCGTGCTCCAGCACCATCCCGCACAGTCGCAGGTCGACGTCGGCGAGCCGCCGGGGCGTGGTGCCCAGCACGAACAGCCCGCTGGAGGCGTTGTCGGCGATCGTGTCCACGATGGAGATGTCCCAGCCGGCGACCCGTGAGTCGACGATCTCGATGGCGGGCAGCACGTGGTCGACCGCGCGGATCAGGTCGACCGTGGTGATCCGCTCCTCGGCGAGGTCGCCGCCGAGCACGAACGCGATCTCCGCCTCGACCCGCGGCTGGAGCAGCCGGTCGATCGGCACCTCGACGCCGTCGCCGACGGCCATCTCGTCGGTCAGCATCCCGAAGTCCGGCTGGAACACCCCGAAGGTCTCCTGCACCGCCCGGGAGGTCAGCCCGATCTTCGCGCCGACGCGGCGCTCGCCCCGGCCCTGCCAGGCCCGCGTCTGCAACTGCTGCACGCGGTACGCGGACTCGACGTCCCCCTCCGGCAGCAACCGGCCGCGCAGCGGCGGGCACGGCTTGCCGCTGCTGCGGGCCTCGGCCAGTTCCCGGTTGGCGGCCTCGATGTCGGCTTCCACGTTCACTCCCCCGGTCACGACAGGTCCACGCAGACGTTTGTGAGTTCGGAGTAGAAGTCCAGCGAGTGCACGCCGCCCTCCCGACCGATGCCGGACGCCTTCACCCCGCCGAACGGGGTTCGCAGGTCCCGCAGGAACCAGGTGTTGACCCAGACGATGCCGGCGTCCAGCCGCGCCCCGGCCCGGTGCGCCACACCGACGTCCCGGGTCCACACCGTCGCCGCCAGGCCGTAGTCGGTGCCGTTGGCCAGGGCGTACGCCTCGTCCTCGGTGTCGAACGGCGCGACGTGCACCACCGGGCCGAAGATCTCCTCCCGGTTGGTGCGGGCGTCCGCGCCGAGGCCGGCGAGCACCGTGGGCTGCACGTACGAGCCGCCGTCCCGGGCGTCGCCGAAGGTGGGCGTACCGCCGCCGGTCAGCACCTCGGCGCCCTCGGACCGGGCCAGGTCGTACGCGCCGAGCACCTTGGCCCGGTGCTGCGGTGAGATGAGCGGCATGGTGGCCGTGGCCTCGTCGGTCGGCCAGCCGTACGCCAGCTCGCCGGCCCGCTTCGCCAGCCGGGCGGTGAACTCCTCGAAGACCGGCCGCTGCACGTAGATGCGTTCGGTGCAGAGGCACACCTGACCGCCGTTGGTGAAGCTGGACCGCACCGAGCCGGCGATCGCCGCGTCCAGGTCGGCGTCGGCGAAGACCAGGCCGGCGTTCTTGCCGCCCAGCTCGAAGCTGACCGCCTTCACCCCGTCGGCGGCGGCCCGCATGATCGCGCCGCCGGTGGCCGACTCGCCCGTGAAGGTGATCGCGTCCACGCCCGGGTGGCGGGTCAGGAACTCCCCCGCCGAGTCCGGACCGAAGCCGTGCACGAGGTTGAACACACCCTCGGGTACGCCAGCAGCGGCCATCACCTCGGCCAGCACCGTCGCCGAGGCGGGTGTCTCCTCGCTGGGCTTGACCACCACGGCGTTGCCGCAGGCGAGCGCCGGGGCGACCTTCCAGGTGAGCAGCAGCAGCGGCAGGTTCCACGGCACGATGACCGCGACCACGCCGACCGGCTTGCGGACCGCGTAGTTGAGGGCCCGGCCGCCGGTCGGGGTGACCGTGGTGAACGACTCGGTGGGTGCGGTCGCCACGATCTCGGCGAACGCCCGGAAGTTCGCCGCGCCGCGCGGGATGTCCAGCGTACGGGCCTGGGCGATGGACTTGCCGGTGTCGGCGACCTCGGCGGTGACCAGGTCGTCGAAGCGGCGTTCCAGCTCGTCGGCGACCCGACGCAGCACCTCGGCGCGCTCGCGCTCGCCCATCCGGCCCCACGGCCCGCGCAGGGCCGCGCGGGCGGCGGCGACCGCGTCGTCCACGGTGGACCGTGACGCCTCGGCCACCTCGAAGACCGGCTCGCCGGTCACCGGGCTGACCTTGGTGAACGTCGACCCCGCGTCGACGAACTCGCCGCCCACGAAGTTGCGCAGCCGTGGCAGCCCGGCCGGCGCGTGGCCGGTCATCAACGTCGGGTCCCAGAGGTTCGTCACGCGCGCCTCCCTCGGTTGAGCACCGCCGTGATCGCACCGGCCAGCAGCAGCGCCGCCCCACCGGCGACCGCGCCGAGCACCCGGTGCTGCCGGCGCACCCGGCGGCGCACCTCGGCGTACGGGGTGGTGGAGAAGGACACCAGCTCGTACTGCGAAACGTACCGGCCGGGCAGGGCCCGTTCCAGCGCGTGCTCCACCCGCCGTCGTGCCTGGAAGACCGGGGACGCGACCTTGTCCCGCATCTCCACGAAGTTGGTCAACGCCATCTGCGCGATGGCCTCGGCGTTCTCCTGCCGGCGGCGCTGGAACAACGGCAGCGCCGCCGTCCACTCGTCGGCGCACTCGTCGAGGCAGCGGTCCAGCTCGACGACGTCCTCGAAGGCGCAGTTCGCGCCCTGGCCGTAGAACGGCACGATGGCGTGCGCGGCATCGCCGATCAGGCCGACCGTACCGTTGACCTGCCAGGGCGTGCTGCGGACCGTGCCCAGCACACCCACCGGGTTGTGCTGGTAGTCGTCCACCAGGGCCGGGGCCAGGGGAACCACGTCCGGGTACCGCTCGGCGAAGTGCGCCCGGATCGCGGCCGGATTGTCCAGGGCGGCGAAGCTGCCGGCCCCCTCGTTGGGCCAGAACAGCGTGCAGGTGAACGAGCGGTCCGGGTTCGGCAGCGCGATCATCATCGACGTGCCGCGCGGCCAGATGTGCAGGGCGTCCGGGTCGAGGGCGAAGTCCCCGCCCAGCGGCGGGATCGTCAGCTCCTTGTAGCCGTAGTCGAGGAAGTCCACGCTCTCGCTCAGCAGCCCGTGCGCCAGGAGCTGCCCGCGTACGGCGGAGCCCGCGCCGTCCGCGCCCAGCACCACGGACGCCTTGGCGGCGACCGGGCCCTGCGGGGTGTCGAAGCTCAACGAGCCGTCGGTCGGGTCGAGCCCGACGAGACGGTGGTCGAAGACGACCCGTACCCCGGGCAGCGCGGTTGCGGCGTCCAGCAGGGCGTTGTTCAGCGCGCCCCGGCTGATCGAGTTGATCGCCCGGTCGCCGGCCGCGCTGTACGACTGGAACTGCGGCTCCCCCTCGACCGGGTGGATCATCCGGCCGCGCATCGGCAGCGCGTCGGCCATCACCTGTTCGGCCAGGCCGATCCGGCGCAGCGCGTCCAGCCCGCGCTCGGAGAGCGCCAGGTTGATCGAACGCCCGCGCTCGGCCGTGCCGGTGCGCGGGTCCGGCCGCCGCTCGTACAGGGCCACCGGGTAACCCCGCCGGGCCAGGAAGCAGGCGGCCAGGCACCCGGCCAGGCCGGCGCCGATGATCGCGACCTCGTCGCGCCGGGCCGTCACGGGTTCACCTGCCCCACGGTCGCGGCCAGTGCGGCGGCGGCCCGCCAACAGTCGAGGTACGTCGAGTAGAGCGGCACCGGGGCGAAACGGACCACGTCCGGCTCCCGGGCGTCGGCGATGATGCCGTGTTCGTACCGTAGGCGTTTGGTCAGCTCGGCGGCGCTGCCGGCGCCGATGCGGACCGAGAGCTGGCAGCCCCGCCGCGCCGGGTCGCGCGGGGTGACCACCCGCAGCGGCCGGTCGACGGTGACCTCGTCGAGCAGCGACTCCAGCCAGCCGGTGAGGCGCAGGCTGCGGGCGCGCAGCGCCGGCATGCCGACCGCGTCGAACACCTCCAGCGAGGTACGCACCGGACCCATCGCGAAGATCGGCGGGTTGGAGATCTGCCACGCCTCCACGGTGGACGGTGGGCGGGACACCGGCGTCATCTCGAACCGGGTGGCCGCCGCGGTGCTCCACCAGCCCTCGAAGCGCGGCAGGTCCTCATCGCCGAGGTGGCGCTCGTGCACGAAGACGCCGGCCAACGCCCCGGGACCGGAGTTCAGGTACTTGTACGAGCACCAGGCCGCGAAGTCGACGTCCCAGTCGTGCAACGCGAGGGGCACGTTGCCGACCGCGTGGGCGAGATCCCAGCCGACCACCGCGCCGGCCGCGCGGCCGGCGGCCGTGATCGCCGGGATGTCCAGCAGCTCACCGGTGAGGTAGTTGACGCCGCCGAGGAGGACCAGCGCGACCCGGTCGCCCTCGGCGGCCAGGTAGTCGGTGACGTCCTCGGTGCGCAGCGCGTCCTCGCCGGGGCGGGGGCGCAGCCGGACCACCGTGTCGTCCGGGTCCAGGCCGTGGAACCTCGCCTGGCTGCGCACCGCGTAACTGTCCGAGGGGAAGGCGCTGTCCTCGATGACGATGCGGGTACGCGCGCCGGCCGGGCGGTAGAAGCTGACCATCAGCAGGTGCAGGTTGACGGTGAGCGAGTTCATCACCACGGCCTCCGCGGGCCGGGCGCCGACCAGTCGGGCGGCCGGGCCCGTCAACAGCTCGTGGTACGGCAACCAGGCGCGCTCGGCCTCCAGGTGCCCCTCGACGCCGAGCCGCCCCCAGGCGTCCAGGTCGGCGAGGAGCTCGTCGCGGGTGGCGCGGGGTTGCAGACCGAGCGAGTTGCCGGCCAGGTACGCCGATTCGGGGTGGTCGCCGCCGTCGGCGGGCGGCACGTGGAAGAGGTGCCGGTGACCCGGGTCGGCCTCGTCGAGGCGGTACGCCTCGTCAACAGGAATGTGCATGTCTCGCTCTCCGGTCACATCGCGGTGCGGGCCGACCACAGCTCCGGGAAGACCACCCGGGCCATGCTCCGTTGCAGCCACGCCAGGCCGGCGGAACCGCCGCTGCCGACCTTCGCGCCCATCGTCCGCTGCACCGCCTTGACGTGGTTCCAGCGCCAGTCGCCGAACTCCTCGGCGACACCGCTGAGCGCCTCGCCGAGCAGCCGCAGGTGGTTGTCGGGGCCGTTCTCGGCGTAGATCCGCACCCAGGCGGCCTCGACCTGCGGCTGCGGGTCGTGTTCGACCGCCACGTCGCGGTCCAGCACGTCGGCCGGGATGTCGAAGCCGCGCCGGGCCAACAGCGCGACGACGTCGTCCCAGAGGCTCGGGGCGGCCATCGCCGCGCTGAGGGCGGCGTGCACCTCGGCCTGCCGACGGAACGGGCGGATCAGCGCCGGGTCGCGCAGCCCGAGCAGGAACTCGAGGTGCCGGTACATGGCGGACTGGAAGCCGCTGCCCTCGCCGAGCAGGTTGCGGAACCGGTTGAAGTCGGCCGGGGTCATCCAGCGCAGTCCCTGCCAGGCGGCGTTCAACCCCTCCAGGTGCAGGGTGGCCCGGCGCAGCGGGGCCAGCGCGTCCCAGATCCGGTCGGCGCGCAGCAGTCGCTGGGTCTCGCGCAGTTCGTGACAGGTCAGTCCGAAGTACAGCTCCATGATCTGACTGACCATGAGGAACGACATCTCGCCGGGGTCGTCACTGAGAGGTTGCTGCAACTGGTGCAGCGCGCTGGCCCGCACGTACGCGTCGTACGGCACCAGGTCGGCGAACTCGAGAGTCGGCTCACCGCCGTTGCGTGCGGCGCGTGCCGCCCGTTGTCGCGGGGTCACCGGTCGCACCGTGGCGACGCGGTTCGAGGCCCGCCGCTCCGTCGATTCCACCAGTCGTCTCCCTTCCCCGAACTGCCGACGTCATGATCTCGCGGTGGGATCGGCGTACGGAATGCCGGATCAACGGGACTTGCCGTCCTGACCTGACGAACGGAAGGCAGCTAGGCGAATCCGGTTCACGAAAGTAAGGTGCGAGCGTGGACGACATGGACTGGGCGCTGCTGCGCGAGTTGCAGGCCGACGCCCGGCTCTCCTTCAGCGAGTTGTCCCGCCGGGTGCACCTGTCCCCACCGGCGGTCGCCGAGCGGGTCCGCCGGCTCGAGGAGACCGGCGTGATCACCGGCTACCACGCCCACGTCGACCTGACCCGGGCCGGCCGTACGGTGGTCGCCCTGATCCGGATGTCCTGCTACGGGTCGCGGTGCATCCTGCACGACCCGGAGGTGTCCCACTGGCCGGAGATCCTGGAGATCCACCGGATCACCGGTGACGCGTGCAGCATGCTCAAGGTGGCCGCCGGCTCGATCGGGGACTTCGAAACCGTCATCGACCGCCTGGCCCCGTACGGCCAACCATCGAGCACCATGGTCCTGTCCTCCCCCCTCCCCTGGCACCCCATAACCCCCCACCCCTAACCCCCCTCCCCCCCGCGCCCCCCGCGCCCGCCCCCTCTCCGCGCCGATCTTGCACTTTCGGTCGCCGAAATACGAGGAATGCCCGGGTATGCGGCGACAGAAAGCGCAAGATCGCGGGACCCCAGGCGTTGGCTCGGGGTCGATCATGGAGTTGTGGTGGGTAGATGGTGCTCAGATGCGCCTTTTGCGGGGCACCACAACTCCGTGATCGACGCGTGGGAGGGGCGGGGGCGGGTGGGGGTGGGGTTTGCCTTTGGGGTGGGGGGAAAGCAGCGCGCGTGCCCAGGGGAGGGTTCCGGCGGTCGTCGCCGGTTGGGGGGAAATCATGCAGGGTCTTCGCACGATCAACCGCGCGCTCTCGTCCGCTCTGACACTGGTCGGACTCATCGGGGCGTTCGTCCTGCTGTCGGTCACGCCGGCCCACGCGGGTGAGAACACCTTCGTCGAAGTGACACCGAACAGCGTCCCGGCGGGCAGCCGGGTCACGATCCGCGCGAGCTGCGACAACAACAACGACCGGCAGGCGAACGTACGCTCCGACGCGTTCGGGCACGTCATGCTCAGGCCGGACAACGGCTTCCTCAAGGGGGAGGTCACCGTTCCGGGCAACAAGGAGCCCGGTGACTACCAGGTCGACCTGCGTTGCCAGAACAACCAGACCGCGCAGACGATGCTGACCGTGCTCAACATGGCCTCGCCCAGCAAGGGGCCGGCGACGGGGGGCGGCGGCACCGCCGGCGGCCGGGGAACCGGCTCGGTCCTGGTCCTCGGTGGCGTGGCGCTGGTGGCCGCCGCGGTCGCGCTCGGCATGATGGGCGGTCGGCGTCGGCCCGGAGCCGGCTCCTGACCCGGAGCTGCCATGACCCGCAGATCCGCGCGTACGCGGCCGGACGGCCCTGCCCACTCCACGCGGCCGGATGGCCCGGCCCGCTCCGCGCGGTCGGACCGTTCGGCCCGCTCGACGCGGTCGGACCGTTCGGCCCGCTCGACGCGGCCGGACCGTTCGGCCCGCGTTCGGGCCGCGAGGACGCTGCGCGCCACCGGTCGGCTGGTGGCCCGGGCCTCGGGCCGGCTGCGGCGGGTCGCCGGGCAGGCGGTCTCCGCCAGTGTCGCCACCACCGACCCGGACGCGCGCCCGCTGCCGCCACGCCGTCCGGGCGGGCCGCCGTTGGCCCGCCGTCGGCTGGGCGGCGACGGGCCGGGGTTGCCGGTCCTGGTCATCGCCACGCTGATGGTGCTGATCGTGGCGATGCTCGGCGTCGAACGGGTGACCGGGGTGAGTCTGCTGCCGGACCGGATCAGCGCGGGCCTGCGGCCGCCGCCGAAGAAGTTCCCGGTGCTGCCGGCCAGCCCGCCGACCACCCTCGCCATCGACACGATCGACCTGCGGGCGCCGCTGCACGACGTGGGCATCGCCCCGGACGGCACCATCGCCGTGCCCGACGTGGCCCGCGCCCAGGAGGCCGGCTGGTACGACCAGGGCCCCACCCCGGGGCAGTACGGGCCGGCGGTGATCGTCGGGCACGTGGACACGACCACCGGGCCGGCCGTGTTCCACCGGCTCCGGGAACTGCGCTCCGGCGACCGGGTCGACATCACCCGCGCCGACGGTCGGGTGGCGGTCTTCGAGGTGGATTCGGTGGAGCGGTTCAGCAAGGAACGGCTACCGGTGGACGAGGTGTACGGCGACTTCAGCCGTCCCAGCCTGCGACTGATCACCTGCGGTGGCCGGTGGGTGGGTGGTGAGACCGGTTACTCGGACAACCTGGTGGTCTTCGCCTCGCTGGTCGAGGCCCGTGGCGGGTGACCTCCCGCGCCGTCGTCGAGGTACGCGGCGAGCCGGGCGGCTGCGGTGAGCATGGCCCGGCCGCGCTCGGTGAGCCGTCCGCGCCACTGGGCCAGCGACGCGGCCAGTGGTTCGGCACCGCCGGCGTCCCGTACGCGACGCAGCACGTCGGCGATGTGGCTCAGCCGGTACCCGCCCCGGCGCAGCAGGTGGGCGAGTTCGGCGTCCCGGACGTCGTCGGGCGAGTAGACGCGATGGCGGGTGACCCGGTCACGCTCCGGTCGCAGGATTCCGGCCGACTCCCACTTGCGCAGCGTCGCCGGTCGTACGCCGAGCCGATGCGCGAGCGCGCTGATCGGTACGGCCCGCCGGGTCTGCGGCGCGGGCTTCGTGGCGGTGAGCGTGCTGACCGCCACCTCGACCGCGTCCAGGGTCTCCCGGTCGCGTCGTAGCAGGCCGTGGCCGTCATCGATCGCCCGCAAGGCGGTGTCGAGCTCGCCCCGGTTGACGGCGCGCATGATGTCGCCGCCGGCCGCGTGACCGTGGCCCGCGACGAGGGCGAGGTAGGCGTCCAGTGCCCGGGCGTGCGTCTCGGTGAACCGGCGGTACCCGCTGGCGGTGCGCTCGGCCGGCGGCAGCACACCGTCGCGTTCGTAGTTGCGGACGGCCTGCGCCGACAGCCCGTGCCGCCGCGCGAGGTCGATCGGCCGGCGTACCCCCGGGTTTGAGGGTTTTGGGGTGACCACCGTGCTCCCCTGCTCTGAAGTCTCAACCGCTGGTTCAACGATACGGTCGATGCAATGACCACTCTTCTCGACCTGCTCGGCGGCTCACCGACCCTGCTCGCGATCGGCGAGCCGACGCATGGTGAATCCGCCTTCCTCCAGATCCGCAACGAGGCCTTCCTGACGCTGGCCGAGCACGGCTACCGCTCCATCGCCGTGGAGAGCGACCGGGCCGCCGGGTTGCTCGCCGACGAGTTCGTAAACGGCGGAGGCGTGCCGCTGGACCGCGCGCTCGCCGAGGGGCTCAGTCACGGCTTCGGCGCCGCCCCGGCCAACCGTGACCTGCTGCTGCGTATGCGGGAGTGGAACGACGGACGACCCACCGGGCAGCGCCTGCGGTTCCACGGTTTCGACGCGCCGCTGGAGATCGAGGGCGCCCCGAGCCCGCGCCGACACCTGACGTTCGTGTGCGACTTTCTCGGCCTGGACCGGTCGGCGGAGATCGACGACCTGGTCGGGGACGAGGCCCGGTGGAGTGACACGGCCGCCGTGTGGGAGCCGGGCCGGTCGGTCGGACGCTCGACGGACGCCCAGCGGCTGCGGGTTCTCGCCGACGACCTGCTGACCGAGCTGTATCTCCAGGCGCACCGCCGGTCCGCGGGCTGGCGGGCGGCCCACGTGCACGCCACGTCCGCGGTCGCGTTGCTGCGGTACCACGCCACCGCGGCGGCCGACCTCGCGCAGGAGGAACGGTTCGCGCGCCTGGCCGGCGTCCGGGACGCGCTGATGGCCGAGAACCTGCTCGCGATCCGGGCGGTCGAGGCCGATCGGGGACCGACGCTGGTCTTCGCGCACAACACGCACCTGCAACGCCATCCGGCCACCATGACGATCGGTGGCGCGACGGTGTCGTGGGCCGGCGCCGGCGCGATCGTCGGGGCGCTGCTGGGTGAGCGGTACGCGGTGGTGGTCGGCGCCCTCGGCGCGAGTCCCGCGCTCGGCATCGACGCGCCCGCCGCGTCGACCTACGAGGGTCGGCTCCAGCAGCGGGGCGACCTCCCCGGGTACGTCCCGACGGCCGACGTCGCGCCGGCCGAGCGCAGGACGCACGACTACCGCTACGTCCCGCTGGACCAGGCGACCATCGACAACGCCGACGCGGTGCTGCACATCCCGACCGGCGTCGACGCGGCCGTGCTCGCCGAGCGGATCGGCGCGCTGCCCGGCGTCGAACAGGTGGTGGCGAGCGCGGAGAACGGGTCACCGGAGGCCGCGTGGGGTGACCGCTTCTTCCACGTCGGGCCGGACCGCCGCCAACCGTTCGCCACCATCGTCGAACACGACGTGCCCGACTTCGACGAGGCCGGGCAGCTCGACCGCCCCGGCGTCTTCCGGCTGAACCTGGAGCTGGGCCGGACCGAGTTCGAAAGGGCGTTCGGCTTCGCGCCGGCAGCCTTCGAGGAGCACCGGGACGACTTCGACTACGCCCGGCTGGACACCCTCACGCCGCACCCGGGCTACGCGCTGTACGGATTCGCCAGCATCGTGATGCCGGGTCCGCAGATGCTGCCCGAGGTCGACCGGCTCCTCGCGATCGCGCACCGGCGGGCGGTCGACCGGCACGAGCGCGCGTCGCGTCGGGCCGCCGACCAGCAGGACTGAGCCCAGGCCGCTCGAACCAGACACGGAGCGCCCGACGCCGGGCCCCGGAAGGCCGTCCTGGGCCGCGGGGCGCGCGGGTGCGGCCGGGCCCGCACGGGTACGGGTCAGGCTGCCGCTTCGGGCTCGCGCAGGTCGAGCCAGTCGGCCCAGCGCGGGTCCGGAGCGCGGTGCCCGAGGACCCGCCACGCGGTGCCCTTCGGCGCGGCCGGCAGGGCGTGCAGCCGCCAACCCAGCTCGGCCGGGGTCTTGTCGCCCTTGGTGTGGTTGCACCGCGCGCACGCGGCGACCACGTTCTCCCAGGCGTGCCGGCCGCCCCGGCTACGCGGGAAGACGTGGTCGATGGTCTCGGCCGGGCCCCGGCAGTAGGCGCACCGCCAACCGTCCCGGGCGAAGATCGCCCGGCGGGACAGCCCGACGTGGGTGCGGTAGGGCACCCGGACGAAGCGGGTCAGCCGCACGACCGACGGCACCGGCAGCGCGTCCCGGGCGCTGTGCAGGATGCCGTCGCCGTCGGCGACGCAGACGGCCTTGGCCGAGAGGACGAGGATCGCGGCGCGACGCACCGACACGACACACAGCGGCTCGTAGGTGGCGTTGAGAACCAGCGCGCCGGAGCCCACCGTGGGTCGTATGTCAGGCATCGCGATCACCCTCCCGGTTCAGCGGCTGCTGCGAACCCGCCGCCGACCGGAGTTGGGCACGAGGGCCCGCACCGTCGACGCCCGTTCGATCACCGACGTCCGTTGCGCCAATAGTCCCTGATCGGACCCCGGATTGCACGTACTAATCCGGGGTCGGATGTGAAGCTCTTTTCCGCACCTGTCACGATGGCCGGTTCGCCCCGGTCCGACCCGGCGCTCGGGCGCATCTCACCCGGCTGGTGGGTCGGCGGCGGCCGGTCCGAGGTGTTGCGGTACGAAGACAGGGTGAGTGCCGCCAGCGTGACGCCCCTTGCCCTGCCCGACGCCGTCTCGGTGAACTGTCAGGGCAGCACATCCTGCGAGTGGATCTACGGGATCACCCGCTCGGCGTGGTTCGCCGAGGGCAGCTACTGGATCCTGCTCAAGCCACTGCGGGTCCTACTGATCGTCGTGCTGGCGATGGTGGCCCGTTGGGCGCTGCACCGCACGATCAACCGGCTGGTCCGGACGACCACCGACGGCGCGGTGCCGACGATGCTGCGCCCGCTGCGCGAGCGGGTGCCCACGGCGGCGGTCGACCCAGCCGAGTTCGTGCCGGAGCGGCGGCGGCAGCGGGCCGAGGCGATCGGCTCGGTGCTGCGCAGCCTGACCACGGCGTTCGTCTTCGGCATCGCACTGTTGATGATCCTGCGCGAGTTCAGCTTCGACCTGGCGCCACTGCTGGCCAGCGCCGGCATCGCCGGCGTCGCGCTGGGCTTCGGCGCGCAGAGTCTGGTCAAGGACCTGATCGCCGGTCTCTTCATGCTCATCGAGGACCAGTACGGCGTGGGCGACAACGTCGACCTCGGCGAGGCGACGGGCGTCGTGGAGTCGGTCGGGCTGCGCGTCACCACGGTCCGGGACGGACGTGGCGTGCTCTGGTACATCCGCAACGGCGAGATCATCCGGGTGGGCAACAAGAGCCAGGGCTGGGCGCTGGTGGTGGTGGACCTGCCGATCGGCTTCAGCGGTACGGAGGAGGCCAGCGCGGTGCTGCGTACGGCCGCCGCGTCGGTGGCGGTGGACCCGGACCTGTCGCCGGAGATCGTGGAGGCGCCGGAGGTGCTGGGCGTCGAGCAGATGACGGTGGACGGCGCCGTGATCCGGACGGTGGTCAAGACGACCGCCGACGGCCAGTTCGCGGTGGCCCGGGAACTGCGGCGCAGGCTGGCGGAGGCGTTGGAGAACTCGGGGATCACCGCGCAGATCGCCGCCGCCCGCATCTATCCCGGTGTGCCGAGCCGGCCCCTGCCGGAGGGTGAGACCGGTCAGGGTGGCGCCACCTGACCCGGTGGCACTGACCGGCAATCCAGGGGTCGCGGTCCGCCCGGCCCCTGGAGTATCGTCCGTTCGTTCAGTCGGGGATGCGACGAACGATCCGTTCGCCCTAGCTAGTCGTCGGACGATCGGGCAGAATCCCGAAGCACGCGTTCCCGCTGGAGCGCGGTCACGTCCTCGCTGATCCGACAGATCTGACGAGTGTTCCCGGCCCGGCGGCCACAAGCAGCCGTGCCCCGGGGGCCCGATGGAGGCGACGGTGCCCGACGAGCGACCTTCCGCGGAAGGTCCGGCCACTTTTCGCGAAGTGTTTGCCCAACGTGAATTCCGGGCTGTCTTCACCGCCGGGTCGCTGTCCTGGGTCGGTGACTACGTCGCCAAGGCCGCCGTGACCCTCCTCGTCTACCAGCAGACCAGGTCCGTCGCGCTCTCCGCCGCCGCGTTCGCGGTGAGCTACCTACCGTGGCTGCTCGGTGGTCCGCTGCTCGCCGCGCTGGCCGAGCGGCACCCGTACCGGCGGGTGATGGTGGCGTGTGACGTCATCCGGATGGTGCTGATGGTGCTCATCGCCCTCCCTGGTCTGCCGGTCCCGGTCGTGCTGATGCTCCTCTTCGCCACCACGCTGGCCAACCCGCCCAGCCAGGCGGCGAAGTCGGCGCTGATGGCGCGGATCCTCACCGGAGACCGGCTGGTGGTCGGACTCTCGTTGAACGGCAGCGTCGCGCAGACCGCGCAGGTCGTCGGCTATCTGTTCGGCGCCGCCGTCGCCTCGATCGATCCGACCGTCGCGCTGCTGTTCAACGCCGCGACCTTCGGCCTCTCGGCGCTGCTGCTGCGCTTCGGCGTCCAGAATCACGCCGCGATGGCCACCGCGCACCGCGGCCACCTGCTGCGGGAGACCGCCGAGGGCTTCGGGATCGTCTTCCGTACGCCGGTGTTGCGGGCCATCGCGGTGCTGGTGTTCAGCGCGATGCTCTTCTCGATCGTCCCGGAAGGGCTGGCCGCCGCCTGGGCCAACGAGGACGCCAGGAGCGGCATGGCCGCCGGTACCGCGCAGGCCGTCATCATGGGCGCCAGTCCGGTGGGCTTCATCCTCGGCGGGCTGCTGGTGAGCCGGTTGTGCGGCCCGGCCCGCCGGTTGGCGCTGATGCGCCCGCTCGCGGTGCTCGCCCCGCTGGCGCTGGTGCCCGCGCTGTTCGATCCGCCACCGCTGGTGGTGGCGCTGCTGGCCG
This sequence comes from Micromonospora sp. CA-246542, assembly GCF_050942905.1. Taxonomy (NCBI): domain Bacteria; kingdom Bacillati; phylum Actinomycetota; class Actinomycetes; order Micromonosporales; family Micromonosporaceae; genus Micromonospora; species Micromonospora sp. CA-246542. Next base: position 5,736,267 of record NZ_CP192040.1, read on the forward strand.
CCCTGTGCGGCTTCGCGGTCGCCGGCATGCTCCCGATGGCCAACGGGCTGTTCGTCCAGGCCCTGCCGGACGGGTTCCGGGCTCGCGCGTTCGGCGTGATGGCCACCGGCGTGCAGGTCATCCAGGGCGTCGCCGTGCTGGTCACCGGGTTGCTCGCCGAACGGTTCCCCCTCCCGGTGGTGGTCGGCCTCTGGAGCGCCGCCGGGGTGCTGCTGATGGCTGTCGCCACCCTGCGCTGGCCGAGCCGGCAGACGGTGGAGGAGGCGGTGGCGGCAGCCACGGCCGCCAACGTCGCGCAGGCCCGCGCGGTGGGCGATGTCGCCGTCAACGGGACGACGGCGCTCACCGACCCCCGGGCAACCGGAGGCCACCGTCGGCACGCGGTCACGTGATCCACAGGGTGAGCCGACGCACGGCCTCCGGGTCGGGTCCACGGCCGGCGCACCTGGCAGGATGGAATGGTGAACCCCGCAGGTGAATCCGACCGTCCCGACGCGTCGATGACGCTCTTCGAAGCGGTCGGCGGCGAGCCCACCTTCCGCAGGCTCGTGGACGAGTTCTACGTCGGCGTCGCCAGCGACCCGCTGCTGCGACCCATGTACCCGGAGGAGGACCTGGGCCCGGCGGCCGACCGGTTGACCCTGTTCCTGATGCAGTACTGGGGTGGGCCGAACACGTACTCCGCGCAGCGCGGTCACCCACGACTGCGGATGCGGCACGCCCCGTTCCGGATCGGTGTGGCCGAGCGGGACGCCTGGCTGCGGCACATGCGCCAGGCGGTGGACCGGCTCGACCTGGAACCGCCGCTCGCCGTCGCCCTCTGGGACTACCTGGAGCGGGCCGCGTACTTCATGGTCAACGCCATGGAGGACCCGGCCGAGCGCGCCTGACGGCGCGCACCGGGCGTGCGGGCCGTCTCAGAGCAGGGCGCCCTCGTCGTGCAGCCAGTCCACGAAGCTGGTGGCCACGGCCGCGCCGCAGTCGAGCATCTCGACCAGCAGCGCGTCGTGCGTACCGGCGCCGAGGGGGACCTGCAGCTCGGCGTAGATCGGTAGCTGCCCGCGCTCGGTCGGATCGCCGATGTACGCCTTGCAGAAGCGGCGGGTGTGGTTCCACTCGTTGACCACCCGGTAGGCCCGGTCGGCCCAGTCCGGCGGGACCGTGGCGTGCGGGCGGGCCCGCATCACCAGGATCTCGTCCTCCGGACCCTCGAGGGTCACCAGCACGGCGTGGCGCTCCCACATGGCCAGCAGGTTGCCGTCACCGTCGGCCAGGTAACGCACGTCGAGCAGGTCGAGTGCGTCACAGACCCGGCGCAGGCTCACCGGCTCGATGGTGGCCGCCATCTCGGCCAGTACGGGTCGGTCGCTGCCCGGGCAGTCGTCCCCCGGCTGGCGAGGACTCGGCGGCCCGACCCGGACCGCGCTCTCCACTGTGATCCCGCTTCGGGTTTCCGGATCACCGCCGTCGGCGGGACCGGGGCGCCATGACCACCACGGCATCGCTCGTCGCACCTCACTCCCCAGCGGATCCAGACGCCTACGGTGCGTTGGATCCGAGGATGGACGGTACCCGGACAGCCGGGTTGAAGCACCCCCCCAACGACCCCACCGGCCCAGAAGAATGAATGGGGGTCATCCGTTCGGACGAGTAGATAGGGGAGTCACGGCGAGATCGGTGGCCTTCTGCAACCAGGCCGCTCCGTACGGTCCCACCAGGCCCACCCAACGTCCGGCGACCCTCACCCGCACCCCGGCGCTCGCCAAAGGGGCAGCCGGCTCGTCGACCGCGCCGAGGAAGCCCATCCGGACCAGTCCCTGCACCAGTCGCTGCGGCACCTCGACCGGCGGGCCCGGCGGATCGTCCGGCGTGACCACCACGGCCACGTGGTCGAGCAGCGCGTCGCGCAGGGCCCGCTGACCCACCGCGCGGCCCGCCACCCCTCGGCACTCGCCGTACGCAGGGTGCCCGCCGCCGCGTCCGCGATCCGGCGCATCTCGACGCCGGGCAGCACCTCGACCGGCTCGCTGCGCGCGGGCGGCAGGGGCCAGCGCCACTGCGCGTCCCGGCGCGCCGGCAACGCGGTACCGCCGCGTCCCAGCTCGGCCAGCAGGTCGGCCGCGCCCACGGTGACGTCCCCGGCGGCGTCGCCGGCCACCGTGGAGGCGACCAGCACCTGCCACGGCAGCCGGGCCCACAGGACGACCCGCCCGGGAGCGCCGGCCGGCCGCAGCCGCACCGGCGCCGCCGGGTCCAGCCGGACCAGCCGGGCCAGGAAGGCGCCCGCGTCGGCCACGCCGGCCAGGCCGTGGCCGGACGGCGACGCCGCTACCCGTTCCGGCCGCGTCACGATCCGCCGCCCTGCGGGGCGTACGTCAGCAGGAAGTCCCGCTCCTCGACGGTGATCCGCCGGGGCACCTGACGCGTCAGGTCGAACGGCACCAGCACCGAGCGGGCGCGACTGGCCAGCACCTCACCGTCGTACAGCTCGTAGGCGACGGTGAACCGGGACGCCTTGATCTCCTCCACCCACAGCTCGATGCGGACCGTCGGCGCGGACTCCGCAGTGGCCCGTCCGAGCGCGTAGTCGACCGGGCGCAGGTAGTCGACCTCGTGCCGGCGGATCACCACCCCGTCGGCGAACGAGCCCACTCCCCAGGCCCGGCCACCGGCGAACATCAACGCCACCCGCGCCTCCTCGTACAGCGTGAGGAAGCGCGAGTTGTTGACGTGTCCGTACGCGTCCAGGTCGGACCAGCGCAGCGTGCAGTGGTAGACGAACCGGTCAGTCACGGGTCAGCTTGCGGTAGGTCACCCGGTGCGGTCGGGCGGCCTCCGCGCCGAGGCGGTCGATCTTGTTCTTCTCGTACGCGTCGAAGTTGCCCTCGAACCAGAACCACTTGGCCGGGTCCTGGTCGTCGCCCTCCCAGGCCAGGATGTGCGTGGCGACCCGGTCCAGGAACATCCGGTCGTGGGAGATGACCACGGCGCAGCCGGGGAACTCCAGCAGGGCGTTCTCCAGGCTGGACAGCGTCTCCACGTCCAGGTCGTTCGTCGGCTCGTCGAGCAGGATGACGTTGCCGCCGATCTTCAGGGTCAGCGCCAGGTTGAGCCGGTTGCGCTCACCGCCGGAGAGCACCTTCGTCGGCTTCTGCTGGTCCGGCCCCTTGAAGCCGAACGCCGCGATGTACGCCCGCGACGGCATCTCGACCTTGCCCACCATCAGGTAGTCCAGACCGTCCGAGACGACCTCCCAGACGGTCTTGTCGCCGTTGAGGCCCTCGCGGTTCTGGTCGACGTACGACAGCGAGACGGTCGGACCGACCCGCACCTCGCCGCCGGTCGGCTCCTCCAGCCCGACGATGGTCTTGAACAGGGTGGTCTTGCCGACGCCGTTCGGGCCGATGATGCCGACGATGCCGTTGCGCGGCAGCGAGAACGACAGGTTGTCGATGAGCAGCCGGTCACCGAAGCCCTTGCTGAGGTTGTTCGCCTCGATGACCGTGCCGCCCAGGCGCGGGCCCGGCGGGATCTGGATCTCCTCGAAGTCCAGCTTGCGGGTCTTCTCCGCCTCGGCGGCCATCTCGTCGTACCGGTCGAGGCGGGCCTTGGACTTGGTCTGCCGCGCCTTGGCGTTGGAGCGGACCCACTCCAGCTCCTCGGTGAGGCGCTTCTTCATCTTGGCGTCGCGGCGGCCCTCGACGGCCAGCCGGGCGGCCTTCTTCTCCAGGTAGGTGGAGTAGTTGCCCTCGTACGGGTAGGTCCGGCCGCGGTCCAGCTCCAGGATCCAGTTGGCCACGTTGTCGAGGAAGTACCGGTCGTGCGTGATCGCCATGACCGTGCCGGCGTACTTGGCCAGGTGCTGCTCCAGCCAGGAGACGCTCTCCGCGTCCAGGTGGTTGGTGGGCTCGTCGAGCAGCAGCAGGTCGGGCGCCTCCAGCAGCAGCTTGCAGAGCGCGACCCGGCGCCGCTCACCACCGGAGAGCTGGGTCACGTCGGCGTCCGGCGGCGGGCACCGCAGGGCGTCCATGGCCAGTTCGAGCTTGGAGTCGACGTCCCACGCGTCGAGGTGGTCCAGCTCCTCCTGGAGCTTGCCCATCTCCTCCATCAGCTCGTCGGAGTAGTCGGTCGCCATCTGCTCGGCGATCTTGTTGAACCGCTCCAGCTTGGCCTTGGTCTCGGCGACCGCCTCCTCGACGTTGCCGAGGACCGTCTTGGCGTCGTTGAGCGGGGGCTCCTGCGCGAGCATGCCGACGGTGTAGCCGGGCATGAGCCGGGCCTCGCCGTTGCTCGGCTTGTCCATGCCTGCCATGATCTTGAGGAGGCTGGACTTACCGGCGCCGTTCGGGCCGACCACACCGATCTTGGCGCCCGGCAGGAAGTTCAGCGTCACGTTGTCCAGCACGACCTTGTCGCCGTGCGCCTTGCGCGCCTTTTCCAGGACGTAGATGAACTGGGCCACGGTGCGGGCTACCTCCGTCGGTTTGCTGTCGCCTGAGTGGGCGGCGCGGCGCGAGCTGACACCTCCGCCCGCCGCCGCCGGCCGGGAGCCGGCCGCGCGCACGCCATCGTCAATCCTGACAGGTACGGCGCGCTTCGCCCACATCACCCCGCCCCAGGAGTACGCCGGCGAGCCGCGCCGCCTCCAATCGTCGGGCTGTCGACAAGATCACCTTCAGGATTCACCGCACACTGGGCGGGTAGGAGACTCCGGCACGGGGGCCCAGACACCGCAGCTACGCTCAGTACGCTCATCGCGGTGGACCCGTCAGTACCCGGAGGTGGCCGATCGTGACCGTCCGTAGCTCCTTTGTCGTAGTGGCGAACCGTCTGCCGGTCGACGAGGTGAGCACACCCGAGGGACGGCAGTGGCGACGCAGCCCCGGTGGGCTCGTCACCGCGCTGCATCCCGTACTCGCCGAGCACCAGGGCACCTGGGTCGGCTGGGCCGGCGGCACCGGCGCCGCTCCCGAGCCGTTCGACCTGGAGGGCATCCGGCTGCACCCGGTCCCGCTGAGCGCCGAGGAGTTGGAGCGCTACTACGAGGGCCAGTCCAACGCGACGATCTGGCCCCTCTACCACGACGCGGTGGAGACACCGGCGTACAAGCGTCGCTGGCGTGAGGCGTACCGGCTGGTCAACGCCCGGTTCGCGGAGGCCGCTGCCGACGTCGCGGCCGAGGGCGCGACGGTCTGGGTGCAGGACTACCAGCTCCAGCTGGTGCCGGCCATGCTCCGCGAGCTGCGCCCGGACCTGCGGATCGGCTTCTTCCTGCACATCCCGTTCCCGCCGATCGAGCTGTTCATGCAGATGCCGTTCCGTACCGAGCTGCTGCGCGGTCTACTCGGCGCGGACCTGGTGGGCTTCCAGCAGCGGTTGGCCGCGCAGAACTTCGTCCGGCTGGCCCGGCACCTGCTCGGGCTCCGGTACGAGGGTCAGATGATCCAGGTCGACGGTCGGCAGGTGAAGGCGGGCGCCTTCCCCATCTCCATCGACACGCAGGAGATGGAGCGGATGGCGGCCGACCCGGCGATCCAGGCGCGGGCCAAGCAGATCCGTGCCGAGCTGGGCGACCCGAAGACGATAATCCTGGGCGTGGACCGGCTCGACTACACCAAGGGCATCGAGTTGCGCCTGAAGGCGTTCCGCGAGTTGCTTGCTGACGGAAAGTTGACAGTTCCGGACGCCGTTATGGTGCAGGTGGCCACGCCGAGCCGCGAGCGCGTCGAGCACTACCAGGCACTTCGGGTCAAGGTGGAGCGCGAGGTTGGTCGGATTAATGGCGAATTCGGCCGAGTCGGCGTGCCTGCCGTGCATTACCTCCATCAGTCGTACAGTCGCAGTGAACTGGCCGCGATGTACGTTGCTGCGGACGTGATGATGGTGACCCCGCTGCGAGACGGCATGAACCTCGTGGCCAAGGAGTACGTCGCATCCCGTGCCGACCAGGGCGGTGCGCTCGTGCTCAGCGAGTTCGCTGGCGCCGCAACGGAGCTGCGCCAGGCATTCCTATGTAACCCGCACGACCCGGACGCGGTGAAGGACGCCCTGCTCCGGGCCGTGCACGTGGAGAAAACCGAGGCACGCCGCCGGATGCGGACAATGCAACGTCACCTGCGTACCCACGACGTGGGGCACTGGGCCAAGTCTTTCCTCTCCGAACTGGGAGTTTCCGAGGCGGAGGCCGCGTGAACACGGCCGTCAACGACGGAACGGCGATCGCCACCGGGGTGATGGACCCCGAGCTGCGATCCGCCATCGGCCGGATCGCCCGGGTTCCGCAGCTCCTGATCGCCTGCGACTACGACGGCACACTCGCGCCGATCGTGGAGGATCCCAGCACCGCCGTACCGCTGCCCGAGTCGGTGGCCGCGATCCGCGCGCTCGCGGCGCTGCCGCAGACGAGCGTGGCCGTGGTCTCCGGCCGCGCCCTGCGCGACCTGGCCGCGCTCTCCCGGCTGCCCAGCGAGGTACACCTCGTCGGCAGCCACGGCTCCGAATTCGACATCGGCTTCGTCGAGCGCCTCTCCCCCGAGCTGGTCGCGGTCCGCACCCAGGTGCGCAACGCGCTGCGCGAGATCGCCGCCGAACACCCGGGCATCCGGCTCGAACGCAAGCCGGCCAGCGTCGCGGTGCACACCCGGGGCGTCGACCCGCAGGTCGCCGCCGCCGCCATCGAGGCCGTCCGAAACGGCCCGGCCGCCTTCGACGGCGTCACCGTGACGCAGGGCAAGGAGGTCATCGAGCTGTCCGTGGTGGCCACCCACAAGGGCACGGCCGTCGACCAGCTACGGACCCAGCTCTCGGCGAGCGCGGTGCTCTTCATCGGCGACGACGTCACCGACGAGAACGCCTTCGGCAACCTGCACGGGCCGGACCTCGGTATCAAGATCGGCCCAGGCGACACCAAGGCGAGCTTCCGGGTGGCCGAGCCGATCGAGGCCGCCCGCGCGCTCGGGCTGCTGCTGGAGACCCGCCGGCACTGGCTGTTCGGCGAGCGGGCGGTGCCCATCGAACGGCACTCGATGCTGGCCAACGGTCGTACCGTCGCCCTGCTCACCCCCGAGGCGAAGGTGAGCTGGCTCTGCCACCCCAAGCCGGACTCGGCGGCGATCTTCGCCGACCTGGTCGGCGGCAGCCCGGCCGGTCACTTCAGCATCGCCCCGGAGCGTGGCGGCATCCCGCTGGGCCAGCGCTACCGCTCCGGCACGATGACCGTCGAGACCCGGTGGTCCGGGCTCACCGTCACCGACTGGCTGGACAAGCCGGCCCGCGAGACGACGCCGGACGGTCCCGCCGTGGTCACCGGCGACTCGACCCTGGTCCGGGTCCTCAGCGGCAACGGCCGGGTCCGGGTGGAGTTCGCGCCGCGCCCCGAGTTCGGCCAGGTGGCCGTGCAGTTGCAGCCCGTCGGCGACGGCCTGCTGGTGCTCGGCTCGAACGAACCGGTCGCCCTCTACTCCCCCGGGGTGGAGTGGCAGGTCAACAACGACGGTGGGTACGAGACCGCCAAGGCGGTCGTCGATCTCTCCGCCGCTGGTGGGCAGGTCGTGCTGGAGCTGCGCTTCGGCACGCACAGCCTGGAGCACCACCGGGTGCCGATCCACGAGCGGCAGGCCGCTGCCGAGCAGCCGTGGAAGGACTGGGTGGCCTCGCTGCGGCTGCCGTCCACCTCCCGTGACCTGGTCGCGCGCAGCGCCCTCACCCTGCGCGGGCTCTGCCACGAGACGACCGGCTCGATCCTCGCCGCGGCCACCACCTCCCTACCGGAGGAGCTGGGCGGCGTCCGCAACTGGGACTACCGCTACTGCTGGCTGCGCGACGCCGCGCTGACCGCCCGCTCGCTCGTCGACCTCGGCTCCATCGACGAGGCCGAGGCGTTCCTGCGTTGGGTGGACGGTTGCATCGAGCGCACCGGCGGCCACCCGGAGCGGCTGCACCCGCTCTACACCATCGACGGGTACGAGCTGGGCGCCGAGGCGGTCATCGACACGCTGCCCGGGTACGCCGGCTCCCGTCCGGTCCGGGTCGGCAACCTCGCCAACCACCAGCTCCAGCTCGACGTGTTCGGCCCCATCGCCGACCTGATCGCGGCCGTCGCCGACGCCCGCGGCTCGGTCCGCGACGACGAGTGGCGGGTTCTGGAGAACATGGTCGAGGCGGTCCGCCGCCGCTGGCACGAGCCCGACCACGGCATCTGGGAGGCGCGGCTGCCACCCCGGCACCACGTCTTCTCGAAGGTGATGTGCTGGATGACCGTCGACCGGGCGCTGCACGTGATGCGCCAGCACGGCGGCGAGGACCGGCCCGAGTGGACGGACCTGCGCGACCGGATCGGCGCCAACGTGCTGGAGCACGGCTGGCACGACGACGTCGAGGCGTACAGCGTCGCGTACGGGGACGAGGACATGGACGCCTCGTCGCTCTGGATCGGCCTCTCCGGCCTGCTCCCGGGTGACGACCCGCGCTTCCTGTCCACGGTCCTGAAGATCGAGGCGGACCTGCGCAGCGGCCCGGTCGTCTACCGGTACCACTGGGACGACGGCCTGCCCGGCCGCGAGGGCGGTTTCCACATCTGCACGGCGTGGCTGATCGAGGCGTACCTGCGCACCGGCCGCCGCACCGACGCGGAGGAGCTGTTCGCGCAGATGGTGCTGACCGCCGGTCCGACCGGCCTGCTCCCCGAGCAGTACGACCCGCTCGCCGAGCGTGGCCTGGGCAACCACCCGCAGGCGTACAGCCACCTCGGGCTGATCCGCTGCGCCCTGCTGCTGGACAACATGCTCAAGCAGTAGTTCGACTCGTACGACGATCGGGGCCGCAGGCGCTTACGCCCGCGGCCCCGATCACGTTGTGCCGTCCCAGCGCGGGATCAGGGCGGGACCGGGGCGGGGGCGCGAGGGTGCCGTGGTCGTCCTTTGCTCTGCTTCAGCCGAGGAAACGGCCGCCGTCCGACAGTCGGACACGGGGTGTTGCCTGGGTTGAAGCAGAGCAAAGGACCGACAGGCAGCCATCGGGGGCCCGCCCGATCCGAGGTAGGGGACCCGCAGCGCCGCCGTCACTCGTCGAGCGCGCCCACCACGTCGCCCACCACGACCACGGCGGGTGGGCGCACCTCGGCCGCGTCCACGTCGGCGGCGACCGCACCGAGCGTGGAGCGCAGCACCCGCTGGGCGCCCGTGGTGGCCTCCTGGACGACGGCGGCCGGCGTGCCCGGCGGTCGGCCGTGCGCGATCAACGTCTCGGTGATGGCGGCGAGGTTCTTGAGCCCCATCAGGATCACCAGGGTGCCGCGCAGGCCGGCGAGGGCGTCCCAGCGCACCAGCGACGCCGGCGAGTCGGGCGCGACGTGCCCGGAGACCACGGTGAACTCGTGCGCCACCCCCCGGTGGGTGACCGGGATGCCGGCCGCGGCCGGCGCGGCGATCGAGCTGGTCACCCCCGGCACGACGGTCACCGGCACACCGGCCGCCGCGCAGGCCAGCAGCTCCTCGCCGCCCCGACCGAAGACGTACGGGTCGCCGCCCTTGAGCCGCACCACGGCAGCGCCGGCCATTGCCCGGTCGACCAGGATCTGGTTGATCTCCTCCTGGGCCCGGGACGGGCCGTAGGGGATCTTCGAGGCGTCCACCAGCTCGACGTCGGGGCGCAGCTCGTCCAGGAGCAGGCCGGGCACCAACCGGTCGGCGACCACCACGTCCGCCTCGGTGAGCAGCCGCCAACCCTTCACGGTGATCAGTTCCGGGTCACCCGGCCCGGACCCGACGAGCGCCACCCGGCCGCCGGTCGAGTGAGGAAGGGCCCCTTCCTCTACCCCAGGCGTCAGTAGGGGGCCCTTCCTTGCACCGAGCAGGTCGCGGATGGCGTCGCGGACGGTCATCGCCCGGCGGGGGTCACCGCCGCCGAGCACCGCGACGGTGACCGGGCCGTGCCGGGTGACCGCCGGAGTCCAGGCGGTGGCGGCCGCCCGGTCGTCGGCGCGTACGCAGAAGATCCGCCGCTCGTCCGCGACGGCGCTGACCGCCGCCGCCGCGATCGGATCGTCGATCGCCACCTGGACCAGCCAGGCCCCGTCCAGGTCCTCGGGCACGAACCGGCGCGGCACCCAGCGCAGCCGGGCCGCGTCGACCCGGGCCTGCAACGCCGGGGTCAGCTCCGGTGCCACCAGCAGGACGTCCGCGCCGGCGTCCAGCAGCGCCGGCACGCGCCGGGTGGCGACCGCGCCGCCACCCACCACGACCACCCGCCGTCCGTCGAGCCGCAGACCAAGGGGGTACGGGTTCGCGCTCATCCGGCACCACCGGACCGCTCGTTGGACGCGGTCACTTCTCGGCCACGCCGGCCGAGTCGAACGTGGCCACCTCGTGCAGTACCCGGACCGCGCCGGTGACCACCGGCAGCGCCAGCAGTGCGCCGGTGCCCTCGCCGAGGCGCAGCCCCAGATCGATGAGCGGGTCGAGGCCGAGGTGTCGCAACGCCACCGTCGCGCCGGGCTCCGCCGAGCGGTGCCCGGCGACCATGGCGGCGACCGCGTCCGGCGCGAACGCGGCGGCGGCGAGCGCGGCGGACACCGCGATCACCCCGTCCAGCAGGACCGGCGTACGACGGGCGGCGGCACCGAGAATCAGCCCGGCCAGGGCGGCGTGCTCCAGGCCGCCGACGGCGGCGAGCACACCCAGCGGGTCGGCCGGGTCGGGCTTGTGCCGGGCCAGCGCGGCCCGCACCACGGCCACCTTGTGGGCGTACGTCGCATCGTCCACTCCGGTGCCCCGACCCGTGGAGTCGAGCGGGTCGACGCCGGTGAACGCGGCGATCAGCGCGGCGGCCGGGGTGGTGTTGCCGATGCCCATGTCCCCGGTGAGCAGGATGCCGGCGCCGGCGTCGATCAGCTCGTCGGCGACCCGGACGCCGGTCAGGATCGCCGCCAGCGCCTCGTCCCGGGTGAGCGCGGCGGTCACCGACAGGTCGCGGGTACCGCGGCGTACGGATGCGTCGATCAGCCGCGGCGCGCCCAGATCCGACGCAGGCGCGGGCAGCGGGTGGGCCACCCCGACGTCGACGACGGTGACCGACGCGCCGGCCTGCCGGGCGAACGCGTTGACGACCGCGCCACCGGCCAGGAAGTTGCCGATCATCTGCGCGGTGACCTCCTGCGGCCACGGGGTGACGCCCTGGGCGTGCACCCCGTGGTCGCCCGCGAAGATCGCCACGGCGGCGGGCTCGGGCACCGGCGGCGGGCAGGCTCCGGCCAGTCCGGCGAGGCGTACCGACAGGTTCTCCAGCAGGCCCAGCGAGCCCGCCGGCTTGGTCAGCCGGCCGTGCAGCTCGCGGGCGGCGGCCATCGCCGCCTCGTCCGGGGGCCGGATCGCCGACGTCGTGGTCTCCAGCATCATGCCTCCATGATCTCGCGCAGCACCGCGATGAACGAGTCGGTGGTGTCTCGGTCGCGTACTGCCACCCGCAGCCAGTCCGGGCCGAGCCCGGGGAAGGTGTCGCCCCGGCGGACCGCCCAGCCCCGGTCGCGCAGGGCGGCCCGTACCCGGGTCGCGTCGGGCAGGCGCAGCAGGACGAACGCGCTGGCGGGGCGGCCGGCGACGCGTACGCCCGGCAGGTCGGACAGGCGGGCGACCAGGTGGTCGCGGTCGGCGGCGAGTTCGGCGGCGATCGCGCGTTCGGCCTGGACCGCGACGGGCGTGGCGCAGGCCTCGGCGGCGGCCAGCGCGGGCGTGGAGACGGCCCAGAGCGGCTGGACGGCGGCCAGGCGGGACAGCAGGCCGGCGTCGCCGAGCAGGTAGCCGATCCGCAGGCCGGCCAGGCCCCAGGTCTTGGTGAGGCTGCGCAGGACGAGCAGCCCGGGCAGGTCGCGCCGCTCGGCGAGCGACTCCGGTTCGCCGGTGTCCGCGCCGCCCGTGGTGTCGGCGAACGCCTCGTCGACGACCAGCACCCGGCCGGGACGGGCGAGCGCGGCGATCGTCCGCGCGGGGTGCAGCACCGAGGTGGGGTTCGTCGGGTTGCCGATCATGACCAGGTCCGCGTCGGCGGGCACCAGGGATTCGTCGAGGCGGAAGCCGTCGGCGGGGTCCAGCAGGACCCGCTCGACCGGGTGCCCGGCGGCCCGCAGCGCCGCCTCCGGCTCGGTGAACTGCGGGTGCACCACCACGGGCCGGCGCACGCCGCGCAGCGCCTGGGCGATGAGCACGAAACCCTCGGCGGCCCCGGCGGTGAGCAGTACCTCGTCCGGGTGACGCCGGTGCCGGGCGGCGACGGCGGCGCGGGCCGGGGCCGGGTCCGGATAGCGGGCCAGGTCGGTGAGGGTGGCGGCGATCGGATCGGCCAGCCAGGCCGGCAGCGGCGCCCGGCGGACGTTGACGGCGAGGTCGACCAATCCGGCGCTGGCCTCGGCGTCGCCGTGGTGCGCCAGGTCGGGCTCGGCGTCGACGAACGGCGACACCCCCCACGGCTGATCACGCATGTCCGCGATCCTGCCGGGAAGGCGGCCGGCGGGACAGTCGATGTCGACGTAAGCCATGTCACCACCTCGCGGGTTTATGAGTTCTTCTCATGTACGAATCGGAAATGTCATAACTTTGCGACGTGAGCAACCGACCCCTTGCTGCCGCTGGTCGTCTCGTTCCTCTCCTGCGCGCCGGACTCATCGCCGGCATCGTGATCGCTGCCGCCGCCTACCCGCTGGTCGCCCTCACCGGGCTCGGCGCGAAGGCCACCGCCCACGCCACGGAGCAGAAGACCCGGCTGCTGACCAAAGCCCTGCCCGCCGAGACCTCCTACCTGTACGCCCCGGACGGCAAGACCGTGCTGACCATGTTCTACGAGGAGTACCGGCAGTACACGAAGCTGTCGGACATGTCGCCGAACATCCAGCAGGCGATCGTGGCCGCCGAGGACTCCCGCTTCTACCAGCACCACGGCGTCGACCCGAAGGGCGTGGCCCGCGCCTTCGTGGCCAACGCCCACTCCAGCGGGGTGTCCCAGGGCGCGTCGACGCTGACCATGCAGTACGTCCGGATGGCCCTGCGGGACAGCGCCACCACTCCGAAGGAGGTCCAGGAGGCCACCCAGCAGACCAGCCTGCGCAAGGTCAAGGAGATGCGCATGGCGCTGGACCTGGAGAAGGAGATGAGCAAGGAAGACATCATGGAGCGCTACCTGAACTCGGCGTACTTCGGTCACCGGGCGTACGGCATCTACGCGGCCAGCGAGATCTTCTTCTCCAAGACCCCGAAGGACCTCACCCCGGTCGAGGCCGCCACCCTCGCCGGGCTCGTCAAGTCCCCCTCCGAGTACGACCCGGCCGACTCCGACCAGAAGGAGGCCACCGGGCGGCGCAACTACGTCCTGGACCGGATGAGCCAGCTCGGTTACATGTCCCCCGACTCGGCCGCCGCCGCGAAGTCCGAGCCGATCCGGCTGAAGCTCACCACTCCACCGAGCGACTGCGCCTCGATCATCGAGAAGTACCAGAGCTGGGGCTTCGCCTGCGACTACGTGAAGAACTGGTGGAGCGCGCAACCGGCGTTCGGCAGCAACCCCCTCGAACGGATGGACAAGCTGCGCCGGGGCGGCTACCGGATCGTGCTCAGCCTCGACCAGAAGGTCCAGGAGGCGGCCGAGAAGAACGTCGGCGCGAAGGAGGGCACCGGCAGCCCCTTCGCCAACGGCATCGTGGTCTCCGAACCGGGCACCGGGCGGGTCAAGGCGATGGCGGTGAACCGGAACTACTCCCTGGACCTGGCCGACAATCCACCCAGCTCCAATCCCGAGGCCGGGCCGAAGGTCAAGGCCAACTACCCGAACACGGTGGCGCCACTGCTCGGCGGCGGCGACCTGCCCGGCTACCAGGCCGGATCGACGTTCAAGATGTTCCCGATGCTGGCCGCGCTGGACTCCGGGATGACGTTGTCCACCTCGTTCAACGCCCCGTACCGCTACAAGTCGTCCGTCTACGACGGCTGGGCGCCGTCGAACGCCAGCGGCGCGATGACCGGCCAGCAGACCATGTGGTCGGGCTTCGGCAAGTCCGTCAACACGTACTTCGTGTGGCTGGAGGAGAAGGTGGGCGCGGAGAAGGCGGTCCGGCTCGCCGAACAGCTCGGCCTGCGCTGGCGCACCGACGTCGACCGGGAGCAGGCGTCACCGGGCAAGGCCAACAAGTGGGGCGCGTTCACCCTCGGCGTCTCCGACGCCACCCCGCTGGAGATGGCGAACGCCTACGCGGCCATCGCGGCCGACGGCCGCTACTGCGAGGCGATACCCGTACAGGCGATCATGAACCGGGACGGCACGCCGGCCACGTACGCCACACCGGGCGGCATCCAGCGCGAGGTGGCGAAGCCCCGCTGCCGCCAGGTGGTCAGCGCCGACGCCGCCCGCGCGGCCACCGACGCCGCCCGCTGCCCGACCGGGGACACCCCGGCACGCGGGGGCTGCGGCGGCTGGTCGACGGCCGACAGCGTCCGGGGTACGGTCGGCCGCCCGGTCGCCGGCAAGACGGGTACCACCGACAGCACCCGGTCCGCCTGGTTCGTCGGGTTCACACCGGAACTGGCTGCGGCGAGCTTCATCTCCGACCCGGACAATCCGTTCAACGCCGTCGGTGACGGGCAGTCCCAGATCCCGATCGCGGCGGTGGCACAGACACTGCGCGACGGCCTCAAGGGCACACCGACCCGCCAGTTCACGCCACCCTCGGACGCCATCGTCGGGTGACGGCGGGGGTCGGCCAAGATCCGCGTGGCGGCGGGGATCAGCGCAGACTCCGCCTCGCGGCGGGGTCAGCGCAGATCCGCCGCCACGAACGACCAGACTTCGAGGTCGACCCGGCCACCGCCGACGAAGCCGGCGTTGCGCAACAGGCCCTCGTAGGTGAAGCCGGCCTTCTCGGCGACCCGACGGGACGCCAGGTTGCCGGGCGCGACCCGCAGCTCGACCCGCTGGAAACCGTGCTCCAGGATCAACGCGATGGCCACCGCGTCCACGGCCTCGGCGGCCAGGCCGAAGCCCCGGGCGTGGGGGGCCATCGCGTAGGAGACCTCGGTGAGGCGGGCGCCCCAGTCGGTACGCCGGGTCCAGAGGGAGCCGACGACCTGGTCGTCCTCCCGGCGGATCACCGCGTAGTGGTCGCCCTCACCGCTGTCGCGTCGCTGCCGGGCCAGGTCGGTGCACCAGGCGTGCCCGTCGATCGGGCCGGAGTCGCCGGGCAGCGGCAGCCAACGCCGGGTCAGCTTGTCGGCGAAGATCTCGCCGGCCGCCGCCGCGTCGGCCGCGGTGAGCCGGCGCACCTCCGTACGCGGGGTGGAGACGGTCAACGTCGGAAACCGGCGGACCGCCACCTGACCGATCACGCGGGCACCACCGGCGGTGACACCGCCTCGGCTGCTGGCTCGCCCACCGCCGCGGCCACCACCCGGGCGGCGGCCGCCGGATGACCGGCCCAGTGCAGGGTGAGCTGCGAGGCGTGCACGTTGCGCCAGACGAACCCCTCCGGCGTGCCGCCGTCCCAGCTCCACGCCGGGCGCTGACCGGCGCGCGGGGTGAGCACCGCCCGGTGCTCCTTGTGCCCGACGACCACCGTGCCGCTCTCGGCGACCACGCTGTCGGTCCCGGCGGTCGCCTCCCGGTAGCCCACCACCAGACCATCGCGGCTCGCGCCCACCGCGTCCAGCACACCGCACATCGGCAGCCCGTCCAGCTCCCGGGCCAGCCAGAGCAGACCGGCGCCCTCGGCGACCACCGGCCGGCCGGTACGCGCCAACTCGGCCACCGCGATGCAGAGCCGACGGTTGGCCGACAGCTGCTCGGCGTACGCCTCGGGCAGCGCTCCCCCGACGACCAGCGCCCGGGTGCCGACGGGCAACGCCTCGTCGCGCAGCGGGTCGACCGTGACCACCTCTGCCCCGGCCGCCGTCAGCAGCTCGGCGGTCTCCGGATGGCTGAAGCTGCCACCCGGACCGCCCGCCACCGCGACCAGCGGACGCATCGCCGGCACGACCAGCTCACCGAGCGCGTCCCCCGGCGACCAGGCCACCGCCGGCAGGGGCGGAGCGGAACGGGCCAGCCCGAGCAGACGTTCCAGGTCGACGGTGGCGGCGACGGCCTCACCCAGGCGACGCACCGCGCGGACGGCGTCGGCCGAGGAGTCGACGACCGGCGCGACCCCGTGCCGGCGGGACGGCAGCACGGCCGGCAGGTCCTGGCGGCGCAGCGCGCCGTAGACCGGCACGCCCACGTCGTCCAAAGCCTCGCGCAGCATGCTCTCGTGCCGCGACGACGCCACCCGGTTGAGGATCACCCCGCCGAGCCACAACTGCTCGTCGTACGAGCGGAAACCGTGCACCAGCGCGGCCACCGACTGACCCATCGCGGCCACGTCGACCACCAGCACCACCGGGCTGCGCAGCGCCGCCGCGGCGGCGGCCGTGGACTCCTGCTCGGGCCGGCCGCCCACCGAGTCGTACAGGCCCATGCTGCCCTGCACGACCGCGAGACCGGCACCGGCGGCGCCGTGCGCGACCAGCGGGGCGAGCCGGTCGACGCCGACCAGCCGGGGATCGATCACCCGGCCCGGTCGGCCGGCGGCGAGACCGAGGTACGCGGCGTCGACGTGGTCCGGGCCGAGCTTGAACCCGGCGACGTCGACACCCCGCTCGGCCAGGGCGGCGAGCAGCCCGATCGCCAGCGCGTTCTTCCCGTGCCCGGAGGACGGCGCGCTGAGCACCAGGCGCGGCACGACGGTCATCATCGACTCCTCGCGGGCGGCGGCGGGTACGCGACGGACAACCGAGGGGGTCGATCCGTCGGCGTGACGATACCCGCCCGCACCGACGGGCGAGCACCGCCAACCGGGGGTCGGCGGACCGTCCCGGCCCGGTCGCGGTGAGTGGTCCCGGTCATACGGGTAGCCTCGGTGCCGTGTACCGGTTCCTGCTGAGCCCACGCTGGTTGGGCGCCCTCGCGCTGACGCTGGTCGCCGCCGCCGTCATGGTGTGGCTCGGCAACTGGCAGCTGGACCGCTACCGAGGTCGTACCGAGATCAACGAGCGGATCGACGCGGGCGAGCGGATGGCCCCGGCGCCCCTTGCCGACGCGTTCCGTCCGCCGGCCGGTGGCCCCGGCACCGCCGGTCCGGCTCCCGCGAAGGACCGGGTCTGGACCCGCGTCACCGCCACCGGCCGGTACGACACGTCGAACACCGTCCTGGTGCGGGGCCGGACGGTCGACAGCCGGGTCGGCTTCGAGGTGCTCACCCCGCTCGTGCTCGCCGACGGCACCGCGCTGCTGGTGGACCGGGGCTGGATCCCGCCCGCGCCGGGCGGCGCGACCGCCCAGCCGTCGGTGCCCACCCCGCCGGGCGGCGATGTCACGGTCAACGGCCGGGTGCACGAGACCGAGAGCGGCGCCGGCGCGGTGGACCGCCGCGACGGGCGGCTGGAGACGCGCCGCATCGCCGTACCGCGGCTGGCCCGCGAGCTGCCCTACCCGGTCTACGGCGGCTACCTGCTGCTGGACGAGCAGACCCCGGCCGCCGACCCGGCGTTCAAGGCCGTTCCGGTCGGGCACACCAACAACTGGCAGAACTTCGGCTACGTCGTGCAGTGGTGGCTGTTCGCCGCGATGGCGATCTTCGGCTATGGCTGGGTGGCCCGCCGCGAGGCACGCCGGGCCGCCGGCCTCGACGGCGCGCAGTCCCCGCGGGACCGGGCGGCCGAGCCGACGCCCAGCGCGTCCGCCTGACCCCGCCCTGCCAGCCTGGACCGGCGTCCGCCGGTGGGCTGACCTGGACCGGCGTCCGCCGGTGGGCTGGCCCCGCCCGGCGTCAGCCGGTGACCCGGCCCGCGTGGATGGCGCGGACGGCGTCGATGGTGTCGGCCTCGGCGGCGGACTTGTCGTCCCGGTAGCGCACCACGCGGGCGAACCGCAGCGCCATTCCACCGGGATAGCGGGTGCTCGTCTGCACCCCGTCGAACGCGATCTCCACGACCTGCTCGGGGCGTACCCGGACCACCCAGTCGCCGCGCTCGACGGCGAGGCCGAGGAAGCGCTCGGTCTGCCACCGCAGCAGCTCGTCGGTGAGCCCCTTGAACGTCTTGCCGAGCATCACGAAGTCGCCCGTGCGCGGGTCACGGGCGCCGAGGTGCAGGTTGGAGAGCCAGCCCTTGCGCCGGCCGCTGCCCCACTCCACGGCGAGCACCACCAGGTCGAGGGTGTGTCGGGGTTTGACCTTGACCCAGGCCGCCCCACGACGGCCGGCGTCGTAGGGGGCGTCCGGCGCCTTGACCACCACGCCCTCCTGGCCCGCGTCGAGGGCGGCGGCGAACGCCGCGCCGGCCTGCTCCGGACCGTCGACCTCCATCCGACCGACCAGCAGCGACGCGTCCACCGCGCCGGCGAGCGCGGCCCACCGCTGGTGGCCGGGCAGGTCGATCAGATCCTCACCGTCGAGGTGCAGCAGGTCGAAGAAGTACGGGGTGAGCACCGTCGTGCCGGTGCTGGCGGCGGCCGCGAGTACCGCCGGGGCGACCGGCGTACGGCCGGTGGTGCTCGGTGTGGTGCGCCGGGCGGCCCGGCTGGAGGTCTGCTGGAACGGCAGCGGGCGGCCCGTCTCGTCCAGACCGATCGCCTCGCCGTCGAGCACCAGCTCCCGGCCGGGCAGGGCGCGAACCGCCGCGACGACCTCGGGCACCCGGCTGGTGATCTCGTCGAGGCTGCGGGTGAACACGGCGATGTCGGCGCCGGAGCGGTGCACCTGGATGCGGATGCCGTCGAGCTTCACGTCGACCACTGCGGGCGTGCCGGTCGCGGCCAGCGCCTCGTCGACCGAGGGTGCGCTCTGGGCGAGCATCGGCGCGAGCGGCCGGCCGACCCGCAGGCCGAAACCGGCCAGCTCTGCGGCCCCTCCGCGCAGCGCGGCCACCGCCACGGCGCGCAGGTCACCGGCGAGCAGCAGGGCACGGCGGACGGTCGCGACCGGCACCTCGGCGGCCCGGGCCACGGCATCGGCGAGCAGCCCGGCCTGCGCGCCCTGGCGCAGTTCACCGCCGAACAGGCCGGTCAGCAGCCGTTGCTCGTCGGCGGTGGCCGCCGCGTAGAGGGCACCGAGCAGAGCGCGGCGGCGGGCCTGTGCCCCCGAGCCGTGCACAGCGGCGATCTGGGCGATGGCCGCGTCGACGGCGGCCACGGTCAGCGTCGGCTCGGCGGCCGGCGCGGGCAGGTCACGCAGGCTCGCGTAGCCCACACCGGTCTGGCGTTGCCGCAGCTCGCCAGCGAGATAGCCGGCGCCGGGCTCCACCTCGGCCGGGTCGAGCCGGCGCAGGGCGTCGGCGAGCAGCTCCACCTTGGCCCGTCGGCCACTGGTGGCGCCCACGGCGGCGGAGGTGGCCGCCAGGTCGATGAACCGCACGACGCTCATCCTGCCAGTCACCTCCGACACCGCCCGGGCATTGCCGTGCCCGGGCGGTGTCGGCGCGGTGCCGCAGCCCGCTGGCCCTGGTTCTCAAGGCATTCAAGGGGCGGCGGGAATCAGGCGGAGACGGGCTCCTCGATGCGCAACCCCCGGGCGCGGACCTCACCGGCCACCCGGGAGAGCACCGAGTCGAGGGCGACCAGGGCGGCGGAGAGCTCACCGAGCTGTTCGTTGAGCGTGTCCTCGGACCACGCGGAGACGTCGACGTCCCCCAGTGCGCTGACGGCGGCCCCCAACCGGGCCATCACCTCGTTCGTACTCATGTTCGAAAGCCTATAACAATCCCATCGACGACACGCCGTAAACACGCAGTTCAGCCGCAAACTTGCCGTTATCACTCGGCCGCTGCGGCCACCTTGCCCAGCAGCAGGGCCTCGGCGAGGCAGACCTTGGCGAACTCGCCCAGGTGCAGGCTCTCGTTCGGACCGTGCGCGCGGGCGTGCGGGTCCTCCACCCCGGTCACCAGGATCGCCGCCTGCGGGAACATCTCCTGGAAGGTGGCGATGAACGGGATCGAACCGCCGATACCGATGTCCACCGGCTCGGTGCCGTCCCAGGCGGCCTGGAACGCCGAGCGGGCGGCGTCGAACATCGGCCCGGACGCGTCGATCACGCACGGGTCGCCGTCGTGCTCGATGGTGACCGTCACCTGCGCCCCCCACGGCGCGTGCTTCTCCAGGTGGTCGCGCACCGCCGCGTACGCCCGCTTGGGATCGTCGCCCGGGGCGAGGCGGACGCTGAGCTTGGCCTTCGCGGCCGGCACCAGGGCGTTCGGCGCCTCACCGGTGGCCGGAGCGTCGACACCGAGCACGGCCACCGCCGGCTTGGTCCAGATCCGGTCGGTGATCCGGCCGGTGCCGATGAAACGCACACCCTCGGCCAGTCCGGACTCGGCGCGCACCCGGTCCTCCGGGTAGTCGACAGTCGCGCCCTCGCGACTCACGAGGCCGTCCACCGCCACGTCGCCGGCGTCGTCGTGCAGGGTCGCCAGCAGCCGGACCAGCGCGGTCAGCGCGTCCGGGACGGCGCCGCCGAACATGCCGCTGTGCACGGCGTGGTCCAGCGTGCGCACCTCGACGAAGCAGTTGACGATGCCGCGCAACGAGGTGGTCAGCGCCGGTACGCCGATGTCCCAGTTGCCCGAGTCGGCGATCACGATCACGTCCGAGGCGATCTCGTCGCGGTGCTCGACGAGCAGCCGCTCCAACGAGTCGGAGCCGAACTCCTCCTCGCCCTCGATGAACAGCACCACACCGACCGGCAGCGCGTCCCCGTACGCCCGCAGGGCCGCGACGTGCGCCATGATGCCGGCCTTGTCGTCGGCCGCGCCCCTGGCGTACAGGCGGCCGTCGCGCTCCACCGGCTCGAACGGGTCGGACTCCCACAGCGACCGGTCGCCGACCGGCTGTACGTCGTGGTGGGCGTAGAGCAGCACCGTGGGCGCGCCGGGCGGGGCCGCGCGCCGGCCGATCACGGCGGGCTGCCCGCCGGAACGCACGATGTCGACGTCCAGGCCGCAGCCGCGCAGCAACTCGGCGACCGCCTCGGCGGAACGCTCGACGTGCGAGTGGTCGAAGCCGTCGAAGGCGATGCCGGGAATGCGGACGAGGCGTTCGAGGTCGGCCCGGACGCCGGGCATCTCCCGCTCGACGGCGGCCCGCACCTCGGACTCGGACATGATCGGTGAGGTCATGACCGGCATCGTATGCCGGCCTTACCCAGGCCGGCCGGCGGAGCCCGTACCCGCTGGGGGGACCCGCACGAAGTAGCGCGACGCGTCGAGCGGCAGCGTCGGCGCGCCGTCGACCACCAGGTCGGCGTGCGCGACGGTGTCGTCGGCGGCGAAGTGCGCCCGCTCGCCGGCATGCCAGCGGCGCAGCTCCGGCAGGATCTCCGGCCCGTCCCGCTCGACCGCGCGGGCCAGCCGCAGCGGCGCGGGCGCGGTCACGAAGACGGCGAGCGTCAGCTCCGGCCGGACGACGGCACGGGCGGCACTGACCCCCTCCACGATCAGCACCGGCGTCACCGGCACCGGCACCGGGCTGGGCAGGAAGGACCGCCGCACCCAGCTGTACCGCCGGTACGCGCCCGGCTCACCCTGGCGCAGCCGGGCCAGCACCTCGCCGTCGAGCCGGGGCCAGAAGGTCAACTGGTCGTCCCAGCCGTCGAGCAGGTCGTCGGTGTGCACCACGGGCGGCCGCCCGCCGGGCAGCGCCGCCAGGGCATCCGCGAGGTGCGCCGCGAACCGGCTCTTGCCCGCGCCGCTCGGCCCGTCGACGGCGACCAGCCGGGTCCGTCCCAACCGCGCCGGGCCCGCGAGCACCCGGCGCGCGACCTTGGTGTACGCCTCGACGACTGCCACCGGCGCCACCTGCGCGGCGGAACCCTCGGTCGGGCCGTCGGCGTCGTCCCGGTGTCGAAGGGTGCCGGGCTCACGCAGCGGCGGACCCTTACGGCCGAGCGGTCCCCTGGCGGCGAGTCCGTGCACGACCGCAGTATGCCGCTAGTCCACGCTCGCCGGGCCAGCCTTGATCAACTCGGTTTCACGGATGTCGCTCTCTTGCGCCCGCCACGACACCCCAACCTCACGGAAACCGAGTCGATCACGCCGATCTCGGCCGTATGACATGTCTGACTGAGCCTGTTGGGGCGGCCATTCTCACGTCCGGGGGAATTGGGGTGGCGAGGGGTGACGGGCGGTGCGTTCGCCGCGCGGGCCGGTACCCGAGTCGGCATGATTCGGTGGTGCTCCGAGACGTGATGAGCCCCGGCATCGACGCCCTGCTCGAACAGGCCCGCGCCGGGCTGCACCGACTGACTCCACAGCAGACCGTCGAGGCGGTCCGCGGTGGCGCTCTGCTTGTCGACACCCGTACCGACACGCAGCGCCGCGAACAGGGTGACCTTCCCGGGGCGGTGGTCATCGACCGCACGGTGCTGGAGTGGCGGCTCGACCCGGCCAGCGCCTGGCGCATCCCGGAGGCCACCGCGTACGACCGGGAGATCATCGTGGTGTGCCGCCAGGGCTACAGCTCCAGCCTGGCCGCCGCCAGCCTCCAGACCCTCGGGCTGCGCCGGGCCACCGACATGATCGGCGGCGTCGACGCGTGGCTGGCCGCCGGCCTACCGACCACCGACCGCCCCGCCGACATCCGCCTCTGACCCGCCCGCCCGTTACCCCGCCCCGCCGATCAAGTAGTCGTGGTGCCGGACGTAGGGCGCTATCAGCGACATATCAGGCACCCCGACTTCATGATCGACGCCGGAGGCGGTGGTCCGTCGCGGGGGTGGGGCTGTTGACGCCGGAGGCGGTGGTCCGTCGCCGGGGTGGCGTTCAGGTGGGTGGAGCGCCGGGCGGGATGAAGGGGAGAGTCTCGGGTGCGCCGGTCTCGATGAGACGCCAGAGGGCGTCGGTGTCGAGGTGCTCCTCGACGAGGTCGCCGAGCAGGTCGAGCGAGCGTTCCCGGGCGGCGGCGAAGCTGGTGGCCGGCGCGACCCGGAAGCCGGTACGTCCGGCCAGCCGTGCCGCCTCGGTGAGGAACCAGCGGCGGAAACCGTCGGACTCGAACGCGCCGTGCCAGTGCGTGCCGTGCACCGCGCCGAGCATCGCTCCCTCGCCCGCGCCGTCGGCCCCGGTCAGCAGCGGGGGCAGGTCCGGGTCGGCCTGCGACACGTACCCGTGGTGGATCTCGTAGCCGCGGACCGTCACGTCGCCGGGGCCGGCGCCCACCGACTGCCGGACGGTCTTGCGGGGATCGAAAGTGATCTCGATGGGCAGCAGACCGAGCCCGGGTACGCTGCCCTGCCGACTCTCGACCGGGTCGTGGATGGCTCGGCCGAGCATCTGGAACCCGCCACAGAGGCCGAGCAGCGGCTTGCCGGCTGCCGCGTGGACGGCGACCGCGTCGGCGAGGCCGGTCTCGCGTAGCCAGGCCAGGTCCGCGACTGTCGACTTCGAGCCGGGTAGGACGATCACATCGGCGGAGGCCAGTTCGGCCGGCTCGACGGTGAGACGCACCCGGACACCCGGCTCGGTGGCGAGCGCCTCCACGTCGGTGGCGTTGCTGATGCGGGGCAGCCGGACGACGGCCACGTCCAGCCATTCGGTGCCGTGCGGTGCGGCGGGACGACCGAGTACCCGGCCGTAGGCGAGGGAGTCCTCCGCGTCCAGCCACAGGTCGAGCGACCACGGCAGCACCCCGTACGTGGGACGGCCGGTCACGTGACGCAGCATGTCCAACCCCGGCTGGAGCAGGCCGAGGTCGCCCCGGAACTTGTTGATCACGAAACCGGCGACGAGAGCCTGGTCGGCCGGGTCGAGCAGGGCCACCGTGCCGAACATCGACGCGAAGACGCCGCCCCGGTCGATGTCCCCGACCACGATGGCGGGCAGGTTGGCGTGCCGGGCGAGCCCCATGTTGACGTAGTCCCCGGCCCGCAGGTTGATCTCCGCCGGGCTGCCCGCGCCCTCGCAGATCACCACGTCGTACGCCGCGCGCAGCTCACCCAGCGCCGCGTACGCGGTCTCGGCGAGCCGGGGTCGCAGCTGCCGGAAGGTGCCGGCGGTGATCGTGTCGACCGCTTCGCCGAGGAGCACCACCTGACTGGCGAGATCACTGCCCGGCTTGAGCAGCACCGGGTTGAAGCGCAGGTCCGGTGCGAGCCCGCACGCCGCGGCCTGCATGGCCTGGGCGCGGCCGATCTCCCCACCCCGCCCGTCCGGACCGACCACGACGGCCGAGTTGTTCGACATGTTCTGCGCCTTGAACGGCGCCACCTTCACGCCCCGCCGGTGCAGCCAGCGGCAGATGCCGGCGGTGAGCACGCTCTTGCCGGCGTCCGAGGTGGTGCCGGCGACCAGCAGCCCGCCGCTCATCGCCCGCTCCCCCGCCCCGTGACGCCGCCGATCCGGCCACGCTCCGCCCCGACGGGCCCTGGGCGGCCCGCCCATCGGCCACGCTCCGCCCCCACGGGCCCTGGGCGGCTTGGCCATCGGCCACGCTCTGCCCCGAGGGGCAGCGAGAGGCCTGTCCACGGGCCGCGCTGAACCGCCTCTCGGGCCGGCACAGGGCCGGCACCCCGCCCGGTCACCGCTCGCACGCCCCGCCGCGCGGCCGCGCCGGTGAGACGACCGACGGTCAGCGGGTAGGCGGCGGCCAGCCCGAGGGCTGCCAGGCCGACAGCACCGGAGATACGCGCGGCCCGCTTGAGGTGTCGCGCCTCGGGACGGGGGCCGTCGCCCAGGAACGGGCGGACCTCGGAGCGCCCGAAGTACCTGTTGCGGCCACCGAGGCGGACGCCGAGCGCGCCGGCCATCGCCGCCTCGCACTGGCCGGCGTTGGGGCTCGGGTGGTCGTTGCGGTCCCGCCGCCACACCCGCCAGGCGCGGTCCCGGTCGCCGTGCGCCACCGGAGCGACGGCGATGGTGAGGAGCCCGGTCAGCCGGGACGGCACGAGGTTGAGCAGGTCGTCGAGCCGGGCGGACGGGGTGCCGAACCGCGCGTAGCGCTCCGACCGGTGCCCGACCATCGCGTCCAGGGTGTTCGCGGCGCGGTAACCCAGCAGCCCGGGCAGGCCGGCGACCGCGCCCCAGAGCAGCGGGGCGACCACCGCGTCGGAGGTGTTCTCCGCGACCGACTCGACGGTGGCTCGGGCCAACTCCGACTCGTCCAGGGTCGACGGGTCCCGGCCGCAGAGGTTGCCGAGGCGTTCCCGCGCGGCGGGCAGGTCGCCGTCGCGCAGCGTCCGACCCATGATCGCGGCCTCGCGCCGCAGGGTGCGGCCGCCCAACACGGTCCAGGTGCCGGCGGCGACGAGGACCGCGCGGCTCACCGGCCGGTGCCGGGTGGCCAGCGTGGCGGCCACCCCGAGCGCCACGGGCCCACCGACCGCCAGTGCCGTGAACGCCGCCCCGGCGGTCCGGTCCGGGCGGTGCAGGCGACGCTCCAGAGCGCCGGCCACCTGGCCGAACCCGGCGACCGGGTGCCACCGGCGGGGGTCGCCGAGCAACCGGTCCAGGGCGTAACCAGCCACCAGGCCCACCGCGTTCGCCACCGGTGCTGTCCGTCGCACGCTCACCACCCCCGGCCGGCCAGCCTAGACGAGCACCGCATGCGCCAGCCGCGCCTGCCGTACTCCACCGGACTCTCCTCCACCCGCGCTGCTCACGCGGGGTGACGACGCGAGCCGCGCCGCCACCCCGCCCCGTCGTGCCCCCGGCGCGTACGCCGTCGGCCTCAGGCGGCCGCGCTGCCGCCCCGGGACCGGACACTCATGCCGGCTGCGGCACCCGGCCTCGGCCCCGCCGGCCCCGACCGGACGACGGGACACCCGGCTGGCCCTCGTCGGGTACCGGCCCCAGCTCGTCGTCGGGGTCGTCCTCCGGGTCGGCGTCGTCCGCCGTCGCCGCGAGTGTGAGCCCGTCGTCGTCCAGGGCGACGTCGAGCGGACCGTGGCCCAGCGGACTGGTACGCGGTGCGGCGTACTCGGGCAGCTCGAAGTCGTCGTCGAGCGGGCCGTCGTCGGGCAGTGCCGGGGCCTCCTCGGCGGGTACCGGCTCGGTGGGCTCGCCGTGCACGCGGCTCTCGGTCGCGGCGTCCTCGACGATGCTGGTGGTCATGGTCGGCCGGTTACGGAGGAAGCGGGCGCGCCCCCGGGACAGGTCGTGGCCGACCGCGACCGCCTCCAACTCGTAGAGGGTGCGGTGGGTGCCGGCCTCGTCGATCCAGTCGCGGGTGTAGAGCCGACCGCAGACCACCACCGGGTCGCCGACCATCACCGACGCGGCGACGCCCTCGGCGAGCTTGCGCCAGCAGTTGACGCGGACGCGCAGCGAATTCCCGTCGACCCAACGGCCGCTGTCGCGGTCGAGGCGGCGTGCGGTGGAGGCGACCTTGAAATTGGCCACCAGCGTGTTGCTCTCCTTGGTCCGACGCCACTCGGGCGCCGTCAGAATATTGCCGACGATCGTGACGTACGTGTCGAACATCGTCCCTCCAGGGGATCGGGGGTGTGCCAGCTCGAGTCGACTCGGCATCGAGCCTGTGCGATGTCGACGGCCACCGCCAGCGCCGCCACCCGGACCTGTGGACAACGGGCCACCTGTGGACAACGCCCTGATCAAGCCCCTGCTGTGGTACGGCCGACCCACCTGAACGGCCGAGGGCGGTTCCGGAGCCGACCGAACTGGGTATGGATTTGATCAACGCACCACCGACAAGCTCCACGTCGACGAGAGGTCAGCACCATGACGATCACTACTTTCGGCTCCGCGACCGTTTCCGAGGTGCGGCGATGAGCGCCGTGGCGAACCCGGCGACCGTGGGCGAGTGCCTGCGGGTCGGCGCGGGGTTCTCGCAGGGCGACCGCAACTGGATCGCCGAGCAGTTCGCCACCCTCGACGCCCGACTGGCCGGGTTCCACGCCGACGCCACCGAGCTTGAGGTGTCGGTGAAGGACCGGGAGGCGCGGGGTCAGAAGGTCACGCTGGAGTGCTGGATCGCCGGCCGGCAGAAGATCGTCACCACCTCCACCGAGGAGGACCTGCACGCCGCCCTCAACGACGTCCGCGACGACCTGCGTCGCAAGCTCAACGACGCCAAGACCCGCCAGGAGCCGAGGAACAACAAGCACCTGCGCGACATCCCGCAGCCCCAGGGCGAGCCCGACCCGATCGACGAGGACCCGGCCCGCGCCGACGCGGAAACGGTCTGACCCACCCACGCCCGGCCCGCCCAACGCGCCCGACGCGCCCGACGCGCCCGACGCACCCGACGCGCCCGCGATCTTGCACTTTCGGATGCCAATATGCGGCTTTCCAGTAGTTATGCCGCAACAGAAAATGCAAGATCGCGGGCGGGGGCGAGGCTGGCGCGGGCGGGGGCGAGGCGGACGCGGGCGGGGGTACCGCTGGGTAGGCAGGGCGGCGTAGCGTCGCGGTTGTGGAACCGGACGTGTTGGGGCTGCCCTACGAGCGGCGGACGATCGACCTGGGCACCGACGACGAAGGTCCCGTTGTCGCGACCCTGGTCCGGCGGCGGGCCGAGCGCCCCACCGGGCGGGCGGTGCTCTACGTGCACGGGTTCGTCGACTACTTCTTCCAGACCCACCTGGCCGACTTCTTCGCCGAGCGTGGTTGGGACTTCTACGCGCTCGACCTGCGCAAGTACGGTCGTAGTCTGCTCGCGCACCAGACGCCGAACTTCTGCCGCGACATCAGCGACTACTTCCCCGAGCTGGACGCCGCCGCCGAGATCATCCGCGGTGAGGACGAGCATGACACCCTGCTGGTGATGGGCCACTCCACCGGCGGCCTGATCATCTCGCTCTGGGCGGACGCCCGCCGCGACGCCGGTCTCGTCGACGGTCTGGTCCTCAACAGCCCCTTCTTCGACCTCAACGCTCCCTGGGCGGTCCGTCGACCCCTCGCGGCCGCCGTCGCCCGGCTGGGCCGCAGGGCGCCGCACCGCGTCCTGCCGTTGGGCCTGGGCACGGTGTACGGCGAGAGCCTGCACGCCGACCACCGCGGCGAGTGGACCTATGACCTGGCCTGGAAGCCGCTGGCCGGGTTCCCGGTGCGGGCCGGCTGGCTGAACGCGATCCGCACCGGCCAGCGTCGGCTGCGCGCCGGCCTGGACATCCCGGTTCCGGTGCTGCTGGCCTGCTCGACCCGCTCCTTCCGGGGCAAGAAGTGGCACGACAACGCCACCCTGGCGGATGCGGTGCTGGACGTCGGCCACATGGTGAAGTACGCGCCCCGCCTCGGCCAGCACGTCACCCTGGCCCGCTTCGACGGCGGGTTGCACGACCTCACGCTCTCCGGCCCGGCTGTACGGGCGAAGGTCTTCGACGAGGTCGGCCGCTGGGCCGAGGCGTTCCTGGCCGCCGGCCCCACGGCTCCGGCCGACGACGATGCCGACACCGACGCGCCTCCGCTGCCGCACAGCCGCCGCCCGTCGACCGACACCGCCGAGGTCACAGCGGTGGGCGACTGAGCGGTAGAGCCGGGTTCAGGCGTCGCCGCGCGCGGCCGACAGGACCGCGCCGATCCGGTCGAAGGTCGCCACCGGGTGCCCGCCGACGCCGGGCAGCACCAGGCCGAGGCAGTACAACGACACGTCCCCCGTGGCGTCGGCCCGCACGACGAAGACGGGCGCGCCCACGTACCCCGGTGGTAGTTCCGTGGTGATCCGCACGTCGTCCCCGTCGCGGACCACGCGCTCGATCGCCACCTCCAGGGGGCGGGAGCCGTCCTCTCGTACCCCATGGGCCAGCACGAAAGCGGAACTGGCGTCGGCGCCGAGGTCGGCGACGGCCTCGGGCCCGGCGGCGATCCCCGCCGGTACCGGCTGCACGCGCCACCGCCAGCCGCCGTCGCCCGCGTAGCGGTGCAGGCCGGCGGTCGGCAGCACCGCGACCCCGTCGCCCGGAAAGCTGGACCAACCGGGCACGATCTCGCCCTGCGCGACGGCGTCCGGCGCGACGCCCGCCGGCTCGGTGACGCTGGCCCGCAGGCCCAGCTCACCGCCCACCGCGCCGACGAGGTCGGCCGCCGTCAGCAGCGCCTCCCCCACCGGGTCGTCGCCACTCTGGAAGAAGAAGGCGGTGCCGTAGGCGTCGGCCGCCCGGTAGGGCAAAATCGCCCGACCGACGACCTGGCACAGCTCGTAGGCGACGCTGCTCTCGGCGTCGGGGTCCAGCAACACCAGCCGAGGGTACGGGGAGACGACCGGCCTCCTCGCGGGAACCCGGATGCCGACCGGAGCCGCCTCGTGAGACTCTGCACGGCAACGTGGAGGCGGCACCCGTCGACCTGACGCGCGGCGGGTCGGCGGTACCCTTCTGGCGCGACTTCCACGCCGCGCGCCCGTAGCTCAGCGGATAGAGCAGGGGACTTCTAATCCCAAGGCCGCAGGTTCGAATCCTGCCGGGCGCACCACCGTTATCGCGTGTCGGCGGCTTGGCGCTTCGGTCGATTCGATCACCACGGCCTCCCGACGAAGAGATCAACTCCAGCGCTTGGCGCTACGCCACTAGGGTGCGACGGTGCTCACCATCCGGATGAACGAAGCCGGCGCAACCGCACTACAACCACTGGCGGCCACTGAGTTGCCAACCCTGTGCGACGCCCTCGACCAGGACCTGCAAAACCTGCTCGCGTGGGGACTCACGGACAACGAAGGCGCTCTGATCTTCACCGCGCACAAGGACCGTTGGCCCGCTGCGCCAGCCTCCGCATCTGACGCCGTCGCCAAGATGGGCTGGCAGGATCTGACCGGCTACGAGTGCAACTACAACAGCTTCCACCTGGAGGACTACGCCCCGGTACAGGTCACGATCCGCGACGATGGGCAGCCCCAGATCAGCACTGACGACCAGGGCGTTCTGCTACGGCTCGGCATGGTCGTGGCTGACGCCGTGCTGCGCCTCGTCCGAGCCCTACCGCGACCAACAGCCGTACGCTGCATCATCCTGGCGAACGACACCAACGGCACGTTTCGATTCCACCGAATCCGACCAGGCGAAGACTGGATCGACCTTGAGGACCTGGAGCGGTACCCGAGGGAGATGACCGTCGTCGTCGACAACCAGCCGTGATCGGCTGACCGCTCCAAGAGGGCGGAACGAGCCCCCGGCGCCCGGCATACTTCCCCGCATGAGTTACGACCTGGCGGTGTGGGAGGGCGACAAGCCCGACGACGATGCGGCCGGCGAGCTGTACGAAGCGCTGTACCAGCAGTACTTCGAGTACGAGGAGCTGCCGCCGACGCCCCGGATCCGCGCCTACGTCGACGCCGTCGCGGAACGCTGGCCCGACCTCTACGGCCACGACGCCGGGCTCTACCCCCTGTCGAACGGACTCGTCGACGAGGCGTCCGGCCCGATGGTCTACTTCACGATCCCCTTCAACCGGGCCGACGAAGTCTCATCCGCAGCAGCGCAACTAGCGGCCGATCATGGGCTCGTCTGCTACGACCCGCAGGGGGAACACCTACGGCCCGCGGCCGCTCACGAAACCTGAGCCGGCGGCTGACCGGGGTGACGTACTCATTCACCGGCCAACCCGACACGGGCGCGGTCGCGTGATGCTCCGCTGACTGCTCAGGATCACGGCGACCCACCTCGGCATCCTGGATGCCGCCGCGCTGCTCGTGCCGAGCGTGACGGACGCGCAGCGGGTCCGCTGATAGCGTCGCCGCGTGTCGATGTTCCGAACCCCTCAGGTGATTCTCTTCAGCGAGGACGTCCCTCGCGCCGCCGAGTTCTATAAAGGTCTCGGCTTCGCCGAGACCTTCCGGGTGCCGACCGAGGGCGAGCCGATCCACATCGACCTGACGCTCGACGGTTACAAGATCGGTATCGCCTCGGTGGCCTCCACGCGCGAGGACCACGGACTCGATCCTGTGCCGCAGGGTCAGCGGGCGGCGGTGATCCTCTGGACCGACGACACCGCCGGCGCGTACGCGGCGCTCACGACCAACGGGGCCCCCGCCCTGGCCGCACCGCACCGGTGGCTCGACCGCCTGCTGATCGCCTGGACGGCCGACCCGGACGGCAACCCGATCCAGATCGTCCAGCAGCTCTGACGACTCCGATCGTCTGCGGCGAAAGGCCTAGCGCCTACTCGTAGAAGCAGCCGGCACGCAGGGCGTCCGCGAGGAGTTGCCAGGTCGGTTGCGCCGGGAGAGGTTGGCCGGCACGTTTCTGCACGCGGCTCCGGTCCTGGAGGTACGCCGCGCACGCCTCCAGGTAGCGGTCTGTGGTCATGTTCTCGACCGCGTCTGGATCGCGAGCGACATCATCAGCTATCCATCGCAGCCAGGTGACCAGGTCGTCCAGGCTGTCGACCCGCTTCAGCGGGCGGTCGTCGTCCTCGGTCATTGCCGCCTCTCTCGCATCCCGCCGCCACCATCCGCGATGTTCTTCTCATTACGGCGCCGCAGGTTCGAATCCTGCCGGACGCACCCTCATCACCACAGTCCAGCGGCTTGCCTGAAGATGCATCGGACGGCCCTACGTGATCGTGAAGAGCTGCTTGAGCCGGGCCTGGATCAGCGGTAGACCGGCGGTGGAGACGTCGTAGTGGCCCGCCCCTTCGAGGACGGCGAGGTTGACGTCGTTGTCGTTGATCAGCATCTTGTTGACGACGTTCCAGGTGACCGTGGCGGGGCTGGTGATGTCGTCGGTCCCGTACAGCCAGAGGATCGAGCCCGGCAGCGTCGCGTTCTCCAACCTGCCCTGGTTCTCCGCGTAGAACCGCCTGTTCTCCGGCAACGAGTTCGGTGTGTCGCCACGGATGCCGGGATAGGTGGTGAGCCGGTTCGCCGGGGACGCGGCCAGGTAGTTCTGGATGTCCTGCTTGACCAGGCGGTTGAGGTCGTCCAGGCAGGTACGCCAGTTCTCGCGGTAGAACCTCAGCATGTTCGGGCCGTAGATGGCGGTCGGGTCGATGTCGTAGCCCGCGTAGCGTTCGGTCCTGGTGAAGTAGATGGTTTCCGCGTTGGCGAAGACGAGCTGTTCGATCTGGTGTTCTGTCGGTGGCAGTCCGGAACGCGCGGCCTGCTCGATGTCGTTCCACAGCACCCGGTTCATGGCGGGCACGTCCGGTACGGGAGCGAGGGTGATGGTGCCGCGGTACTCCAGGGCGGGATCCGCCATCGCGGCCCGGTCGGAGTAGTACGCCGCGGCCAGGGCGGCGAAGCCCCCTTCCGACCATCCGGCCGGCGCCCATTGACCCGACAGCCGGTCGCCGAGGAGTCGCTGCGCGGCCACCGCCGCGTAGACCATCGAGTTTCCCTCGCTGGCCAGGTTGTAGTAGCCGTGCCCCTCCGGAACGCCTTCGGCCACCGGACCGAGTCCTTCGTAGTCCGGGGCGACCACGGCGATGTTCATTTTCAGGATGGCCGCCAACAGGGCGGCGTTCGGTCCGTCGGCCCACTTGCCGTGCTCCTGGAGTTGCACGCTGGGTGCGCACTCCGGGGCCCACCCGACGGTGCCGTGCCCCCAGACCACGAGTGGCCAACCGCCGGCCGGGGGTGCCTGCGTGGGCAGGAACAGCATCGCGGTGGCGTTGATCTGGTTTCCCTGAATGCCGGGCATGCGGTAGACGATGAGTTCGCCGTCGGCCACGTCGGCGATGACCGAGGGGACGTTGCGCAGGGGTGTGGGAGAGCCGACCACGTCCCCGTCGGAGGCCACCTCGACGGTGCCGGTCGGACCACCGTCGGCACCCCACGCCGGCGGGGCGGCGTTCAGCAGCCCGGCCAGCAGAAGCACCAGCGCGACCCGGGACCGGAAGCGGCCTTGGTGTGCGCGTTGTGCGATGGGGTGGCTGGTCATCGTGCCCCCGTCGTGGTGAGGAAGCGGTGCCGTCGGGCGTGACGGGGATCCGGATCGGAGCGCCAGGACGGCGTGGCAGACCGCGCGATCTAGCCACCACGTCTTTCGTACCTTTTCAGGTGTCTTTCCCACCCGTGGCAGGAAGCGAGGATCCTCCGGATTCGGTGCCTACCGGATGAGAATAAGCAGGTGCGGGCGGTGGGGCGGTGGTTTTCCCCGGCTGGCCCCGGGCGTCATGGCGAATCGACCCCGGCGCGGCCGCACCGACGAATCTCGCTCGATGTGCTGGTCGGTAGGTCGATAGCGGCTTACGGAAGACTGGCACGATGCGGAAACTGACCTTCGGTATGAGCGTGAGCCTGGACGGCTACGTCGCCGCGCCCGGTGACGACCTCGGATGGGGTGTGCCGAGCGACGAGCTGTTCCAGTTCTGGTCCGACCGGGTGGCGGCGACCGGCACGGCGCTGTACGGGCGCAGGCTGTGGGAGGCGATGAGTTCCCACTGGCCGACCGCCGACCAGCAGCCGGGTGCAACACCGGCGACGATCGAGTTCTCCGGCCGCTGGCGGGACATGCCGAAAGTGGTCTTCTCCTCGACGATCGACACGGTCGACTGGAACGCCCGCCTGCACACCGGCGACGCGGTCGCCGAGATCACCCGGCTCAAGGACGGGGACGCCGGTCCGCTGGACATCGCCGGCGCCACCCTCGCGGCGGCGGCGATGCGGGAGGGGCTGATCGACGAGTACGTGCTGGTCACCCACCCGGTCCTGATCGGCGGCGGCAAACCGTTCTTCACCGCCCTCGACAAGTGGGTGAACCTGAGCCTGGTGGAGACCCGGACGTTCCCCGGCGGCGTGCTCCTGACCAGGTACGAGACAAGAAACTGAGGTGCCACCTCTGTCGGGGTCAGGAGCGGTGTGGGCTCAGGTCGACGTGATGCTCGACCGAGCGACGTACCGGCCCGGTGTATTCGGTGAGCATGAACCGACGATGGTCATCCGAGGGATGAACGCTGACCGCGACATTGCTCTCGTCCTCGAAGCGCAGCGTGAAGACGGGATCGAGATCGCACAGGAAGGCAAAGCCGTCGCGGTCGTCGTCCGAATCGCTGACTCGATCCGCTGTCTCCGACGCCGATGTACGTGCAGCTCGCAGACGTGATCGCCAAACGGATCGAGGCCGGCGAGCTGCCACCCCGGCGGCCGATCCCCAGCGAGTCCACGCTTCAGCAGGAGTACGGCGTCGCCCGCGGAACGGTCCGGGCGGCAGTGCGCCTGCTACGCGAGCGCGGACTGGTCATGACCGTGCCGCAGCGCGGGACCTACGTCAGCGACAAGTAGTCGGAACGGGTGTCTACGGGCGGCCCGGCCGCCGGCGTTAATAGGGCGTGACGTTCGAGGAATACGCGTTCGCCCGCACTTCGGCGCTGGTGCGGCTCGCGCGGCTGCTGACCGGCGACGAGCATCGGGCCGAGGACCTGGTTCAGGATGTCCTGGCCCGGGCGTACGCCCGCTGGGGGCGAATCTCGCGGACGGATCAGCCGGATGCCTACGTCCGGCGCATGCTGGTCAACGCCCACCACTCGTGGTGGCGTCGTCGTAGCAGCCGGGAGGTCACCGTCGCCGCCGTACTCGATCGGGCGGGTGACGTGGACGAGGCCGCCGGCGTCGCCGAGCGCGACGCGCTGTGGCGGCTCGTGTCCGACCTGCCGGCGCGTCAGCGCACCGTGATCGTCCTGCGCTACTACGAGGATCTCGACGACACGGCGATCGCCGGGATCCTCGCCTGCTCGACCGGCACGGTACGCACCCACGCGAAGCGCGCCCTGACGACGCTGCGCAGACGGCAGGAAGCACCAACCCCCGCACGGGCAGGAGACCTCTGATGGTCAGCGACCTCGATCGGCGGCTCGCCGCCACGCTCGCGCATCGCGCCGGTGGTGACATCGACCCGACGCCCATCGTCGAACACGCCCGCCAGGACGGTCGTCGTCTGCGGCGACGTCGTCGTGGGCTGCTCGCCGCGAGCGCGGCGGCGGCGTGTGTGGCCCTCGCCGCGGTGGGCCTGACCATCCCCAGCGCCGATGACCCGATGCCGCCAGCCACAACGCTCCTGCTGCCGGAGGCAACCGTGCAGAACGGGCTGGCCGTCGGCGCCGACCCCACCACCGTGCACTTCTCGGCGGACGCGCTGGTCGATGGTGCCGAATACGCGACGTGGCGGGCGGGGCGCGGCTCCGAGAGCGTCGAGTTCCGGGGCCCGGACGGCGCGGCGCGTTTCGCGCTGGCGCGCAGCGTCGCGGCGCTGGACGCGTTGCCGCAGACCCTGTCCTCGTCCGGCCGGCCGCAGCCCCGGACCGACGTGCGGGTCGGCGACCGGCCAGGGGTCGCCTGGTTCGATCCGTCCGGCGACCAGAAGCTGTGGGTCGTCCGCTGGCAGCCCGCCGACGGGCTCTGGGCGCAGCTGGACACGTACGCGGCCACCAGCGACGAGGCCATCGGCACGGCGGGCCGGGTGCGGTTCGACGGTGCCCGCCGCTGCGTGGTGCCGTTCCGCCTGGAGGCGCTGCCGGCCGGCGCACGGCTGCTCGAATGCTCGGTCACCCTCGGCCGGTCCGAGAAGGGCGCCTTCGTCGAGGGTTCGCTCGTCGTCGGCGATGACGCCGGCCGCTGGCTGACGGTGCGGGCGCAACCCGCTCCGGGCCAGCAGGTCAGGTCCGCCGACCTCGTCGCGGGTCCCTACCGGGCTCGTCGCCAGGGCAGCGACGTCCTGGAGATGACCGTCGAACCCTGCTTCGTCGAGGCGTTCCGCAAGGGCTGGGGAAACGGCTACACCGAGGCGGACGGCCTGGTGATCCTCGGCGGGTACCGGCCGACCGGCGACCTGGTCCGCCCCGACACCTGGCGGTAAGGCCAACCAGGCCGCACCGGAAGTCGGTGCCGGTCCGTCGCGGCGGTGCCATATGCTGCCCGCGTTCGACACGGGGGCACGGGGAGAAACACATGCGACGGTACGGCTGGACGGCGCTCACGGCTGCGTTCCTCACGCTGGCGCTGGCGGGCTGCGGCACGCCGGCCGGCACGGACGGTGACCTGTTCGACGACTGGCAACCGATGGCGGCGGCGCAGCAGTTCGTCCCGAAGGCCGACGAGTGCCACCTCATCGACGAGGCCACGTCGTACCTGAGCAGCTACTCCCCCGTCGACTGCGCGAAGACGCACAAGGTGGAGACCTTCCACGTCGGCACCTTCACCGGCGCTCTGGCTACCCGTACCGCTCCGCCCAAGACGGAATCGGCGACGATGCGGTCGACCTTCGCCGACTGTGACAAGCGTGCGAAGCAGTTCGTGGGCGGCGACTGGCGCGATGCCCGCCTGTCGGTGCAGGTCGCGCCAGCGTCGCCGGCCGCCTGGTCGGGTGGCGCGCGCTGGTACCGGTGCGACATCTTCGAGCTGGACGAGGTCAACGGCCCGAACGGCGAGAGCGATGCGGCGATCCAGCGGGGCGGATCGCTGCGCAACGCCCTGGCCAGCCGCTCCCCGCTGCACTACGGGTGCATGAACGAGGACAAGTGGCAGATGCTGCGGCCGGTCGC
This sequence comes from Micromonospora sp. CA-246542, assembly GCF_050942905.1. Taxonomy (NCBI): domain Bacteria; kingdom Bacillati; phylum Actinomycetota; class Actinomycetes; order Micromonosporales; family Micromonosporaceae; genus Micromonospora; species Micromonospora sp. CA-246542. Next base: position 5,772,683 of record NZ_CP192040.1, read on the forward strand.
CTGCACCGCCGGACATCAGTTCGAGTACGCCGGCACCTGGATGGCGCCGGATCGCTCCTGGGCGGACGCGACCCGGGACGAGGACTCCATCCACGCGGCCTGCCGGAAGGTCATCGCCCGCTACGCGAAGGTGCCGGTGGACGGCGATCTGATCTACCGCACCGGCACCTCGTACCGCTTCCCGAACCGCCTGCTGTGGGAGCGCGGCGACCGTGGCGTGCGCTGCTACTACTGGTCCGGCGGCACCAACGTCAAGCGATCGATCGCCGGCGGCGGCGTGAAGGCGCTGCCGATCCGCTGAGCCGGGTCAGCTCGGTCCCAGCAGCGCCGCCAGCGCGGCGTCGCCCTGCCCGAGCTGCGACCCGCCGGGCGGTGCCACGACCAGGAAGCGCCGGCAGGCGTCGAGTTCGACGTACCACTCGGGGCCGCTCCCGTCGACGCCCTGGAGCACCGCGAAGCGGGACGCCGGGGTGGCGCATTCAGCCGCCGGTGGGGTGCTGGCCAGCGCCCGCAGCACGTCCGCCTGTCGCTGCGGTGGCAGCGGCCGGCCGTACACGAAGTCACCCCCCGGTTTGCCGCTGCCACGCTCGGACGGTGGCACCTGGTAGACGCAGAGGCGCAGCGGTCCGGCCTTCGGGCCGGCGCCCGGCGCGACGCGGCCGGGACGGCCGAGGGTGGCCTCGACCCACACCATGTCCGACCAGCGCTGCGCGCACCCGGCGGCCTCGGCCTCCGAGGATTCGACCTGCCCGACGGTACGGCTGTCGACAGTGGTCAGCCGCAGCCCGTCCAGCGCCGCGCGGACCTCCGGGCGAGGCTTGCCACAGGCATCCGTCGGCAGGTACGGCCGCAGCCACCGACCCCGGTCGTCGAGCAGCGCCAGCCAGGGTGGGACGAGCATGTCGGCGGTGCAGGCGACCTCCCCCCGACCCCGTTCCTGGTCGGCCAGGCCCAGCGCGGCGACGAGCGGGCCGATGTCGTCGGCGCGGCGTTCGGTGGCCACCTGCTCGCGGCCACCACCGGCCTTCGGCACGACGTCACGGCCGCAGAGCACGGCGGTGGACGGGACGAAATTCCCGTCGATCCGCCCGGCCCGCGGCTCGACCCCGGCCGGCGTCGCCGACCCGCCCGCCCCCGGGGGTACGGGCAGCACGGCGCCCGCCTGCGGCGCGATCTTGGCGCACGAGGTCCACTTCTCGACGATCTCGGCCGGGCCGGGATCCTTCGACGTGGTGCCCGGGCCCCCGGTGTCGGCCGGGCCCGCGCAGCCGGCCAGCACCAGGCCGCACAGCCCCATGCCGAGCAGCGCCGCGACCAGAGTCGTTCCGCCTGAGCGCATCCCGCTCACCACCTCTCTGCCGTCGGATCAGACGAGTGGGAACCCGGCGCGGTTCCAGCGTGACGCCGCCGACCATGGGCGACGCTGCCCGCCGGGGCCGGAGCGCCCGTCGGCAGAATGGCCGGATGGCACATCTGGGACTGGTCGCGCTGCTGGTGAACGAGTACGACGAGGCGATCGACTTCTACGTCGGCGGGCTCGGCTTCGAGTTGGTGGAGGACACGCCTCGCCCGGACGGCGCACGCTGGGTGGTGGTGCGCCCTCCCGGCGCACGTGAAACGGCCCTGCTGCTGGCCCGCGCGAGCGACGCCGAGCAGCGGGCGCGGGTGGGCGATCAGACCGGCGGCCGGGTCGGCCTGTTCCTGCACACCGAGGACTTCGCCGCAGCTCACGCCCGCATGGTCGGGGCCGGCGTGCGGTTCCTGGAGGAGCCGCGACACGAGGCGTACGGGTCGGTGGCGGTCTTCGTCGACCTGTACGGCAACCGCTGGGACCTGATCCAGCCCCGCAGCGCAGAGTGACGACAAGGCGACACCACGCGCACGATGGGTGAACGCTCGGCATCCGCCATGCTATTCTCCGATGTCGATCTCCGCCGTGCGGACCCGGGACCGGGTCGTTGTCGGAAGGACACCTCCCGATGCCGGCGACTGCCGCCCCGACCGTGCCACCGCCCACCCTGGACAATCCCGCCGGCGGGGCGTTCAGTTTCATCTTCACCACCCTGCCGGCCCTGCTGCGGCTGACGTGCGGGCTGGTCGGCGCCGCTGTGGCGTTGTCGGTGCGTACCCCACCGGTGGACGCGGCCCTGCTGCTGCCCGGCGTGGCCGCGCTGACCGGGTGGTCGCTCTGGTACGCGGTCCGCGCGCTGCGCCACGGGATCACGCCGGCGCTGGTCGCCGGTGACGTCGCGATCACCGCGGTGGCCTGCCTGCTCATTCCCCACCTGGTGGCGCCCGAGGTGTTGCCCGGCGAGGGCAGTTGGATCGCGGTGCTCGCCAGCACCACGGTGATCAACGCGCAGGCCACCGCTAGGGCCCGCTGGTCGATCCCGGCCGGGCTGCTGGTCACCGCCGCCTACGTGGCGGGCGCGCAGGCGGCCGGCGACGTCACCGAGGCCCGGGCACACGCCGCCACGCTGCTCGTGCAGACGGCCTGCACCGCGATGATGACGGGGGTCATGCGCCGCCGGATCGGCCGGGCCGACCACGCGTTCGCCGAGCACCAGCGGCTGACCCGGGAGGCGCTGGTCGCCCGGACCGCCCGGCAGGCCGAGCGCCAGCAGAACCGGGACCTGCACGACACGGTGCTCGGCACCCTGACCATGGTGGGGCTGGGCGCGGTTCCCGGCCCGTCGGCCATGTTCCGCGAGCGGTGCGCCGCCGACCTGCGTACCCTCGTCGCGTTGACCGACCGCGGCCCGACGCCCGGCGACGGCCCGGTGCCACTCGACGAGCGGCTGCGCACGGTCCCCGACCGGTTGCCCGAGCTGCCGGTGAGCCTGGAGCTGACCGCCTGCGCGGTGCCCGCCGGGGTGGCCGACGCGATCACCGAGAGTGCCTACGCGGCGCTGTCCAACGTGGTCCGGCACGCCCCGGGCGCGCGGACCACACTGCGGCTGAGCCGCCACGCGGTCGCCGTCGTGGCCGAGGTGGTCGACGACGGCCCCGGCTTCGACCCGGCCACCGTCCCCGCGCACCGGTACGGTCTGCGCGAGTCGATCCAGGGGCGGATGGCGGCGGTCGGCGGGCGGGCCGAGGTGTGTTCCGCGCCCGGCGCCGGCACCCGGATTCGACTGGAGTGGCCCGGTGGCGGCTGACCTCGGCGCGACGGCGGACCGCGCCGGCATTCGTTCCCTACCGGTGCCTCGACCCGGCCCGGTCGACGGGCCCGAGCAGTCGGTGCTCGCCGCGCCCGCCGCCGTGGCCCAGGCCTCCGACCGGGGCGCCCGGATCGTCGCCGTCGCCATCGCGCTGGCCTGGCACGTCGCGATCGGACTGCCCGCCGTGCTGGCGACCCGCGCGCAGTTCTCCGCACCGACCGTCGTGCTCGGCGGCTGGGTGCTGGTCGCCGTGGCCGGAGCGGTGGCCGGCGTCCGGCTGCTGCGCGGCACGCCACTGCCGCCGTGGCCGCTCGCCGGGCTGCTGGTCGCCGTCGACGCGGCGGTCTTCGCGGCGGTCGGCGAACGACACCTGTTCACCGCCGCCAACTGGGTGTGGGGCACGCTCGGCTGGTTCTTCGTGCTCGCCATGTGGGGGCGGCGGGTCGGCGGTCTCGTCGCGCTGCTGACCACCCACGCGACGATCGCGCTCGCCGCCGTCCTCGCGTACGCGCCGAGCGCGGCCGACCTGGCCCGCTACACCATGTACGTCTACGGCACCTTCACGCTGCCGGTGGCGGTCTTCGCCGGCAGCGCGGTGATCGTCGGCCTGGCCCGGGACCGGGCCGCCGCAGCCGCGGCGATGCACACGATCGCCGCCGAGCGGGCCGCCGCCGAGCAGGGCCGGCAGGAACGCCGTGACCGGCTCGCCCTGGTGGGCGCTGCGGCCGGGCGGGTGCTCGGCGAGCTGGCCGACGGGGAGGCGGACCCGGCCGACCCGGAGGTGCAGCGCCGGTGTGTACTGGCCGCGGCCCGGCTGCGCCGCCTGATCGCCGAATCCGACGACGTGCCCGACCCGCTCCTGCACGAGCTGCGGGCCGCCGTTGACCTGGCCGAACGCAACGGGCTGCCGATCGACCTGGTCGCCATCGGCAACCCGCCGCCGCTGCCGGTGGAGGTCCGTCGCCGGCTGGCCGACCCGCTCACCAGCCTGCTCGCCGACGCCGGGGGGTGGGCCCGCCTGACCGTGGTGTCCGGCCCGGACGAGGTGGTGGTCAGCCTCGTCACGCCGGATCGGGAGGGGCCGGACGCGACCGGCCCGCCCACCGAACACCAGGACGGGCCGGTGCGGCACCTTTACGAACGGGACGGGGACATCAGATGGGCGCAGACCCGGTGGTCGGGGTGACCGGTGACCGGCCGGTCGGGGTGGCGATCGTGGACGACCATCCGGTGGTCGTCGACGGGGTACGCGCCTGGCTCGCCAGCGAACCGCGACTGACCGTGCTGGCCACCGGGGACGACCCGGACGAGGTGCTGCGCGCCGCGCCGGACGCCGACGTCGTCCTGCTCGATCTGCGGCTGCACGGCCGGATGGCGCTGGACAAGCTGGCCGAGTTGAGCGCCACCGGGCGGCGGGTGGTGGTCTACTCGGAGCACACCGACCCGGAGACCATGCTCGCCGCGCTGGACGCCGGGGCCGTGGCGTTCCTAGCCAAGCACGAGGGCCGCGAACACTGCGTGGCGACCGTGCTGGCCGCGGCGAGTGACCGCCCGTACGTGCCTCCGGCGCTGGCCGGCGCGATGGTCGGCGACCCGAGACCGGACCGACCGGCACTGTCCGACAAGGAGCGCGAGGCCCTGCTGCTCTGGTTCCAGTCGATGTCCAAGGCGTCGGTGGCGCGTCGCATGCAGATCAGCGAGCACACCGTGAAGCAGTACGTCGACCGCGCGCGGATCAAGTACACCCGCGCGGGGCGGCCGGCAGCCACAAAGGCGGCGCTGCTCGCCCGTGCGATCGAGGACGGCCTCGTCCGCCCGGAGGAGATCGGCATCTACCGGTCACAGGCGACGCACGACCGGCCGACCCCCTAACGGGCGTCATGACAGTGGCCGACGAATCGGCGAAGCTCAACGCACAGCCAGTTCACCGGGAGGTCGTGACGATGCAGGCCGACGCGTCCCCCTTCTTCATCGGCCCGCACCGGTTCGACGCGCCGGACGACGACGCCGGCCCCACCCTCGACCGGCGGTACGACATGCGCCCACTGCCGGGCGAGAAGGTGCTCGGGCGGCACCGGCTGCTCGTGGCGGGCTACCTGCTCGGGCCGACGGAGACACGATGCGCCTGGCAGCTCCCCGGACCGGTCTCGGTGACCGTTACCGACCAGCGGATCTGCTGGGTCGGCACCGGTTCGCAGCTCTCGCTGGTCGCCGACGACACGCCCCGGCCCCGGCCCACCGGCCGCGTGACCGGCCTGATGACCGGCCAGATCCGCTGGCAGTGGCCGTCCCGGCTGGAGCTGCCCGCCGAGCCGCCGCAACTGATGATCGTCTGCGACGCGTTGCGGACGATCCAGCAGCCGGCGCTGGCCCTGGGTGGGTCACCGGGCGAGGTCGTCGCGCTGGCCCAGCAGGTCCGCCGGGCGGTGGCCATGTTCCGCCTCACCCGCCCGCAACTGGTGGACCTCTCCGCCCAGGAGCGCGACGTCCTGCTACTGCGGGCCGGCCCCGCGCTGCTCGCCGGGGACACCCGGATCACCCTGCCCGGCTCGCTGCCGGTGGAGTTCCGCTCCCGCGACGACTACTACCGCTCGGGGCCGGAACCCAGCTCGTGGGACGGCTTCGCCGACGGCACGTCCGGGCGTCACTGACGCGAACACCGGCCGCCGCCGGCGTACCCGGATGTCGCGGGCTGCGTCCGGCGGTCACCGGCGGCGTGCACGGCCGTCAGCGGTGGCGTAGCCGGGCACGGCCGCGCCATTCCGGGCGTCCTCAGACGCTGGGGGCGCGTTCCTCCCCTTCGGCGTCCAGCGCGGCAGCCTCCTGCGGCGTCGGCGCGCTCCCACCGAGGTGAGCCGGCAGCCACCAGGTGTCCTCCGGGCCGGCCGGCGCGTCCGGGTACTCGCGCTGGGCCCGCTCCACGAGCGCGCTCAGCCGGGTGGTCAACTCGGCGGCCAGCACGTTCGGGTCCGGAAAGTCCGCCGGCAGGATCGGCTCGCCGATGAGGATCGTGATGGGCGTGTGCCGGCGGGTGAGGGTGCGGGGACGGCCCTTGGTCCAGAGTCGCTGGGTGCCCCACAGCGCGACCGGCAGGACCGGCACCTTCGCCGAACGCGCCATCCGGACGGTGCCGCTCTTGAGTTCCTTGACGGTGAACGACCGGCTGATGGTGGCCTCGGGGAAGACGCCCACCACCTCCCCGCGCTTGAGCGCGTCAACGGCCGTACGGAACGAGGCCGCGCCGGCCTGCCGGTCCACCGGGATGTGGCGCATGCCGCGCATCAGCGGGCCGGAGATCCGGTGCGCGAACACCGACTGCTTGGCCATGAACCGGACGAGCCGACCCGAGGCGTTCGCGCCCAACCCGGCGAAGATGAAGTCGAGGTAGCTGACGTGGTTGCTGGCCAGCACCGCCCCGCCCGTGCGAGGCACGTGGTGGGCGCCCTCGATGGTGATCTTCAGGTCGAGGACCCGGAACAACGTCTTGGCAGCGGCGATAACGGGCGGGTACACGAGCTCCGGCATCCGCAGAATCTACCGTGCCCGGCTGGGCATCGCCTGGGTGGCGGCCCGGCGGCGACGCGGGTGGCGCGCCGCCGCCGGTGCGCCTCGCGCGCGGCTCAGTCGGCGAGGCTGTGCAGATCGAGCCGACCTCGGGCGAAGGCGTCCACCCGCCCCCAACGGCCCGGAATGTCCAGGACCTCGATCCGGCCCATCCCGACCGGGAGACGCGGCTCGACCGCCAGGTGCCCGTCGTGCGGTTCGAGACCGAGCATGGTGCGCAACAGCAGCAGCGGCGTACCCGTCGACCAGGCCTGCGGGCTGCACGCCGTGGGGTACTCGACCGGGAACTTGGTCAGCTCCCGCGGGTAGCCGCCGAACGCCTCCGGTAGCCGCCCGTCGAAGTAGGTGGCCGCGTCGAGGATGCCGTTGGCGATGGTGGCGGCCTCCTCGGCGAACCCGTAGCGACGCAGGCCCCAGGCGATGAACGAGTTGTCGAACGGCCAGATCGTGCCGTTGTGGTAACCGATGGGGTTGTACCGGGCCTCCCCCTCGGCGAGCGTGCGCACCCCCCAGCCGGAGAACAGTCGCGGCCCGACCAGGTGCGCCGCCAGCTTCTCGGCCCGCGCCGGATCGACGATCCCGCTCCACAGCAGGTGACCGATGTTGGAGCTGAGAATGTCGCACTGGCGACCGTCCGGGTCCAGGGCCAGCGCGTAGTACTCGCCGTCGTCCACCCACCAGTCCCGGTTGAACCGCTCCTTCAGCTCCGCCGCCTCCCGCTCCAACTGGTCGGCGAACTCCGGGTCGTCCCAGAACAGGCGGGCCATCCGCGCCGCGCGGACCTTCGCGTCGTACGCGTACCCCTGCACCTCGCAGGTGGCCCGGGGAAACGGCGGCAGGGTGCCGTCGGAGTAGGAGATCGAATCCCAGGAGTCCTTCCAGCACTGGTTCTCCAGGCCGGTCTCGGTGTTGCGGCGCTCGTACCAGATGTAGCCGTTGCCGACCAGGTCGGCGTAACTGTCGATCCACTTGAGCGCGGCCCGGGACTCCTGCTCCAACTCCTTGACCAGCGCCACGTCCCCGCTCCACCGCTCGTACTCGTCGAGCAGCACGAGGAACAGCGGAGTCGCGTCCACCGATCCGTAGTACGGCGAGTGCGGCTGCTCCTCGAAGGCGGCGGTCTCGCCGTACCGCATCTCGTGCAGGATCCGCCCCGGGTCCTCGTCCCGGAAGTCGTCGAACCGACTGCCCTGCAGGGACGCGAGGATGCGCAGCGTCGTCTTCGACAACTGCGGCGTGAACGGCAGCGTCTGGAGGCAGGTGAGGATGCTGTCCCGGCCGAACATGGTCATGAACCAGGGCAGACCGGCCGCGGGCAGGGTGGCGCCCCCGAGCGACAGCGGCGAGAAGCGCAGCGCCGCGAGGTCGATCAGACTGCGTCGGTACGTGCTGGCGACCCGTCCGTACTGACTGTTGACCTTCGGCGCGTCCGCGATCCACTGCTCCAGGTCGTGTTGCAGGGCCAGCCGCTCGCCGCCGTGCACGCGCAGACCCATCCGCAGGTCCCGGTCCCCTGGGCCGACCGCGCGCGTCTGCACGTCGATCTGCGCCTCCCACTGCTCATTCGGTTCCAGGCGGATGGTGTACGTGAAACCCCGGTTGTCGTAGCGCGGCGACATCGACGAGGAAATGATCGTTTCGCGCCGGAAGTTGCCCCGGCGGTAGCCCAGGCGCAGCTTGTCGGCCTCGACCTCGGTATAGATCTCGCCCTTCTTGTTCAGGATCTCGTCCTTGACCTGGAACAGGTCCGCGAAGTCGGCCGCGGCGTCCATCCGTATCTCCAGATCGACCGCCTTCTCGTCGTGGTTGAGGATGGTGAGCTGTTCACAGAAGCTGCCGCCGACCGCGCGCTCGCGGATGATCGACAACTTCGCGTCCACGTAGTGGGTGGCCATCCCCGGCACGAGGAAGAACCGGGACTCGAAGTACTGCAGGTCGTCGTACGAGAGCGAGTTGAGGCGTTCTCCGTTGACGCTCAGCACCCACGTCGACAGGAACCGGGTGTCGAGGGAGAAGAGCCCGGTCGGTTCGCTCGGCGTCGCCTCGATGTCACCGGTGTCCTCGCAGACGACGAACGTGCTGCCGTCCAGGATCCGGATCGTGTTGCTCTGCCCCATCACCGCACCTCCCCAGCGAATCGGCGACGCGGCCCACGGGCGTCCGGCGACCCGGGGAAGATCCGCTCCACCTGCACCACCAGCCGGGCGTCCCCCGACACCGTCATGTCCCCGCGCAACAGCGCCGCCAGGCCGTGCTCACGGCCGGCCGCTATCTCGTCGAACAGCATCGGGCTGGCACCGATCACCGTGTCGGCCTCGCTGTCCTCCTGGCTCACGTTGAGCCGCCCACGGTCGATCTTCAGCAGCCAGTGCCGGGTCTGCGCCCCCTCGTGCAGGTCGATCCGCAGTGTCCCGGAGGTCTTCGCCAGCAGAGGCTCGTACCCCCGCCGGTCCAGCTCCTCGAAGAACCTCGTGGTCGCGTCCACCATCGGGTCCACTCCTTCCAGTCGGCCGGGCCCCGGCGATCACACCCGACGCGCCACGCGTCCCGCGATGCACGTCCCCGCACGGGTCCCCCGACCCCAGGACCCCAACCTCGCCCAAATAGGGTGACCGCCCCTCCCGCCCCCGCCCTCCCACCCCCTCTGCCCCTCCGCCCCGGTGATCAAGAGGTTCGCGTCACCGTTCTCGGCGTGTCGTGACGCGAACCTCTTGATCACCGGACCGAGGCGGACCGAGGCGGACCGAGGCGGACCGAGGCGGACCGAGGGCGGACCGAGGGCGGGCTGGGGGCGGGCTGAGGGCAGGGCATGGGCGGGTGGGGGCGGAGGGCAGGGGGGCGCCGGCCCTTCCGGGATGGGAGGGCCGGCGCTCCTGTGCTGCCTGCGTCAGTTGTTCGGCTCGTCAGCGCTGATGTCGGCCAGCACCGACTGCGGCTCACGCTCGACCGCGAGGTCGCCCATCGAGACCAGGCCGATCAGGCGGCCCTCGTCGACCACCGGCAGCCGGCGTACGGCGTAGGTACGCATCAGGTCAGCGGCGGACACCGCGTCGTCGTACTGGCTCACCGTGATCACATCGCGGCTGGTGATCTGGTTCAGCCGGGTCGAGCCCGGGTCCATGTTCTCCGCGACACCCCGGACCGTGATGTCCCGGTCTGTGACGATACCGACGACACTGTCGCCATCGGTCACCACCACGTCACCAATGGCGCTGTCGCGCATCTCCTGCGCGGCGGCGATCAGCGTGTCGTTGCCGTCCATCGTCACCAACCGGGTCGTCATGAACTCTCCGACCGTTGTCATGGTGCTCCCCTCTCGGTGTCGGCACGGCCCGTCTACCCGCCGCCCCGCAGGGGGTAACACCATCGGTCGGCCGGCTATCCGTCCGGCCGGCGCAGGCGGCGCAGTTCGTACCGGCCACGGCTGGTCAGGGTGCAGAACATCGGCAGCAGCGCGTACCCCAGGATGCCGACCGCGGCCCGTGCCCGCGCCGTGGGGCAGCGTGCCCCGGCGACGCCGCCTACCGTGGACGAGGTGCTGACGGGTGAGCGTGAACTGCGGGAGCTGATCGGCGGCAACGCCTGGCTGACCCGGGCGCTGACCGTGGTCCGCGACTCCGGCCTGCCCGACGCCTGGATCGGCGCGGGCGCCCTGCGCGACCTCGTCTGGGGCGAGCGGTACGGCGACGGGTTCGACCCGACGACCGTTCGCGACGTGGACGTGGTCTTCTTCGACCCGGCGAGGTTGTCCCGCGAGGACGACCAGCGGGCCACCGACCGTCTGGTCGCCGCCTGGTCGGCCCCGCCGTGGCAGGCGCGCAACCAGGCAGCGGTACACACCTGGTACGCCTCGAAGTTCGGCGGGGACCCGATCGCGCCGTACCGGAGCGTCGCCGAGGCGGTGGCCACCTGGCCGGAGTACGCCACCGCCGTGGCCGTGCGCCTGGCAGCGGACGGTGACCTGGAGATCTGTGCCCCGTACGGCCTCGCGGACCTGCTCGGCGGGGTGTGGCGGCACAACCCGGCCCGGGTGGACGTCACGGTGTCCCGACAGCGGCTGGCCCGCCACCGGCCCGCGCAACGCTGGCCCGGGGTGACCGTGGTCGAGCCGGGCTGAGCCGGCAGCCGCCGGCGATCCCTCAGGAGCGGGGCGGTATCCCGTACATCCGCTCCACGTGCAGGCGCAGCACCAGCCGCTGCTCGGCGACCATGGCGCTGCGGTATTCGGCCCAGTCCGGGTGCTCGCCGCGCAACGACCGGTAGAGCCCGACCAGTTCCTCGACCGTGGCGTCCTCGACGTCGGCCGCCGTGGCGGTCAGCTCGGCACGCCCCTCGACTACCGCGTACGCCCAGCCGTCCTCGCTGCTGACGTGGAAGCTGGCGCGCGGGTCCCGACGGAGGTTGGCGGTCTTGGCCCGGCCGTCGGTGACGGACACCCGGATCAGGCCGGCAGCGGGATCGAACGAGTAGACCACCGTGGACAGTTGCGGTCGCCCGTCACGTTTGATGGTGGCGAGCACGCCCATCGAACGACCGGCGACGAGGTCGGTCAACGCCTGCTGATTGGGGTCCTCCGGCACAGCTTCCTCCAGGTGGCGTGGTCGGCTTCGTCCATCCAAACACGACCGGCGCGCTCCCGCTCCAGACGTGCCGGCGCCCACCACCGACTGCGGGCCCGGACCGTGACCGGCCGGGCCCGCAGGGGACGGTGATCCTCAGCGCCGTTCGGCGGCGACCAGCTCGGCGAGCTGTACGGCGTTGAGCGCCGCGCCCTTGCGCAGGTTGTCGTTGGAGCAGAACAGCGCCAGCCCGTACTCGACGGTCTCGTCGGCGCGGATGCGACCCACGTAGGTCGGGTCCTGCCCGGCGGCCTGCAACGGCGTCGGCACGGCGGTAAGCGCGACGCCGGGCGCGTCGGCCAGCAGCTCGTGGGCCCGCTGCGGCGTGATCGGCCGCGCGAAGCGGGCGTTGATCTGCAGCGAGTGGCCGGTGAAGACCGGCACCCGGACGCAGGTGCCGGACACCTTGAGGTCGGGGATCTCCAGGATCTTGCGGCTCTCGTTGCGGAGCTTCTGCTCCTCGTCGGTCTCGAACGAACCGTCGTCGACGATCGAGCCGGCCAGCGGCAGCACGTTGAAGGCGATCGGCTCGGCGAACGAGCGCGGCGCGGGGAACTCGACGGCCGACCCGTCGAAGGCGAGCCCGGCGGCGTGCTCGGCGACCTTGCGGACCTGCTCGTCCAGTTCGGCGACGCCGGCCAGCCCGGCGCCGGAGACCGCCTGGTACGTCGAGATGACCAGACCGATCAGTCCAGCCTCGGCGTGCAGCGGGCGCAGCACCGGCATCGCGGCCATCGTCGTGCAGTTGGGGTTCGCGATGATCCCCTTCGGGCGGTCGGCCGCGGCGTGTGGGTTGACCTCGGCGACCACCAGTGGCACCAGCGGGTCCATCCGGAACGCCGACGAGTTGTCGATCACCACGGCGCCGGCCTCGGCGACCCGGGGAGCCAACTCCCTGGCCGTGCCCTTACCGGCCGAGAAGAGCACGATGTCCAGCCCGGAGTAGTCCGCCGTCGCGGCGTCCTCGACGGTCACCTCCTCGTCGCGCCACGGCAACGTACGCCCCGCGGACCGCGCCGAGGCGAACAACCGCACCTGCTCCGCCGGGAACTCCCGCTCCGCCAGCACCTGCCGCATCACGCCACCGACCTGGCCGGTGGCCCCCACAATGCCGATCCTCATGCCCCGGAGGCTACCCACCCCACCCCCGAAACCGGGACCCCTTTCCCACCTCCCGGGTCCCACCTCACACCGGACCGTGCCCGCAAGGTTGATCAAGAGGTTTGCGTCAAGAAGCGCGTGCAATCTGACGCAAACCTCTTGATCAACGCGCCTACAGCAGGTGTAGGTCTCCCAGGGCTGCGGACTCCAGGTCTTCTCGGATCACTGCCGCGTCGCCCTCTACCACCAGGGTCAGCGCGTCGGTGTGGAGGTGTTGGGCCGCGGCGGCGGAGACCCGCTCCACGTCGGCGTTGAGCAGTTCCTCGCGCAGCCGGGCGTGGTAGTCGTCCGGCAGGTCGTGCACCACGAGCGTGGTCAGGGCGGACGCGATCGCCCGAGGGCTCTGCAACTCGACCGAGAGCTGCCCGGCCCGCCAGGAGCGGGCCACCGCCAGCTCGTCCTCGGTCACACCCTCCGCCTGCGTACGGGCGATCTCACCCACCGCCTCGACCAGGGCCGGCGTGGTGACCGCGGTCTGCACGCCCGAGCTGACCGCGAACCGGCCGAACCGGCGGGACGAGGCGAACTCGCCCCGGATGCCGTACGTGTAGCCGCGCACCTCGCGGATCAGGTGGTTGAGCCGGGAGGTGAACGCCCCGCCGAGGACCGTGCCGGCGAGGGTCATCGGCACGTGGTCGGGGTGCGCCCGGTGCGGCGCCGGGTGGCCCAGCCGCAGCGTGGACTGCACCGAGCCCGGCCGGTCCACCAGGATGATCCGCCGGCCGGCGCGCAGCGGCACCTCGACCGGACCGCCGAGCTCGGCCGGACCGCCTCCGGTGCCGGCGAACGCCGCGGCCGCCAGAGCGTCCAGGTCGATCCGGTCCAGGTCACCGGCGACGACCAGGGTGCCGGGCCGCAGGAACCACTCGGAGTGGAAGACGGTGATGTCCTCCACGTCCAGGGCGGCCACCGAGTCCGGGTCGCCGTACATCGGTCGTCCCCACCGCGTGTCGGCGCCGAACAGGTCGGCGCGCAGCGCGGCGTCGGCGCGCGGACCGGGGTTGGCCCAGTCCATGCGCAGCGCGTTCGCCTCGTCGTCGCGGACCCGCCGCACGTCGGTCGGGTCGAGTCGGGGCGTCCGGACGGCCTCGGCGAGCAGTTCCACGGCGGCGGTCAACCGGTCCACCGGGACCTGCACGCTGACCTGGAACGAGTCCCAGTCCAGCCCGGTCACCAGTTCGGTGCCCAACGCCTCGATGGCCAGCGCGTACGCGGTGGCGTCCCGCTGCGCGGTGCCCTCCTCCATGGCCTTGGCGAGGACACCGCCCAGGCCCTCCTTGCCGGTCAGCTCGCGGCCGGCACCGGCGTCGAGCAGCAGCAGCGCGACGGCGAGGTTCTGCCCGGGCAGGTGCGCGGCGACCACCTGCCCGCCGCCTACCGCGCGGCGGACCACCGGCGGGAACCGGTACGGGCGAGCGGCACCCGGGCCGGGACGGTCGGCGATCAGCGTCATGCGGTCTCCTCGGGCACGTAGGTCAGGGTCACCCGGTCGGCGGCGCCGAGCACCTCGGCGGCCGTCTCGGCGATCTGCTCGGCGGTCACGGCGAGCCAGGCGGGCAGCCGGTCGGCGGCCCGGGCCGGGTCACCGAACTGGGTGGCGTACCGGCCGAGCGTGTCCGCGCGGCCGTCCACCGTCGACATCTGCCGCCACCACGCGGTGCTCAGCAGCGCCTTGGCCCGGTCCAGTTCGGCGGCGGTGACCGGCACGGTGGCCAGCTCGTCGACGACCTCGGCGAGCCCTTCGGTCAGCCGTTCGGCGCTCACCCCGGGCCGCGCCGTGGCGGTGGCGATCAGCGGCGCGGGCGCGTGCGCGAGGTCCACCCCGTACGCGCCGACCAGGTCGGGTTGGGCGATCCGCTCGCCGTCGGCGAGCCGCTGGTAGAGCCGACTGCCCCGACCGCTGCCGAGAACCGTGGCGAGGACGGTGAGCACGTCGTACCCGGGGGTGCCGAACGGGTGGCCGCGGTGCGCGACGTAGACGCGCGGCGCGGGCACGTCGGCGGTCACCGTCTCCACCGCGGGCTGCCCGGTGGCGGGGACGCTGCGGCCGTCCGGGGCGGCCGGGATGTCGTCGCGGGCGGGCAACGCGCCGAAATACTTGTCGGCCAGCGCGAACACCTCGGCGGCCGTGGCGTCGCCGACGACGGTGAGCACCGCGTTGTTCGGCGCGTAGTACATCTCGTGGAACGCCTGGAAGGTCGCGAGGTCGGCGGCGTTCAGGTCGGCCATGGAACCGATCGTCGAGTGGTGGTACGGGTGCCCAGGCGGGTAGAGCAGGGGCAGCAGCCGCAGCCAGGCGTCCCCGTACGGGACGTTCTCGTAGCGCTGCCGGCGCTCGTTCTTGACCACCTCGCGCTGGTTGTCGAGCGTCTCCTGGGTGAGCGCCGGGACGAGCCCGCCCATCCGGTCGGCCTCCAGCCAGAGCGCCAACTCCAGGTGTTCCGCCGGGATCGTCTCGAAGTAGTTCGTCCGGTCCGGGTTGGTGGTCGCGTTCAGCGAGCCGCCGGAGCCCTGGATCAGCTTCATGTGTTCGGTCTTCGCCACGTTCACCGAGCCCTCGAACATGAGGTGTTCGAAGAGATGGGCGAAGCCGGTCTGCCCGGCCGGCTCGTGCCGGGATCCGACGTCGTACCAGAGGTTCACGGCCACCGCGGGCGCGGTCCGATCCTCGCTCACCACCACACGCAGGCCGTTGTCCAGTCGGGACGTCTCGATGGGCCAGGGGTAACCACTGTCGGGCATGGCACGACGCTATCCGATCTCGCGGACGGAAAGGTGACGCGCGGTGCGTCGGCGAGCCGACCCGCCCGCCCGCATCGAGTCCGCCGCTCGGGGTACCGCAGGGGTATGACCCCACCCACCGCCGGACCAGCCGCCCGCGCCGTCGAACGCGCGAGCGCCGCGCTCGGCCGCCTGCGCCGCGGCCGGTTGCTGCATCCGTCGGGCGCGTCGTTCTCCGCCGTGGTGACGATCTGGGGTACGCCCGGACCGCCCGTCGGGGTCGGCCTCCTGGACGACCCCGGTGAGTACGCGGGCACGGTCCGCCTGTCCCGGGGGACGCCCACGCCGGGCGGGTGGCCGGACGTGCTGGGCCTGGCACTGCGCGTGCACTGCGGCCAGGGACGCCCGTTCGACCTGCTGGTCAGCTCCAGCGGCGCCGCCCCGGTGCTGCGGAACCTGCCGCTGCCCCGCCGGGGCTTCTCCGGGACGTACAGCACGATCATGGGCTATCGCGCGGGCCGCCGCCGACTCTGGTTGGCCGCGTTGGACGACCCGGAGGCGGTCGACCTCGGTCGCACCCTGTCCGCCGTCACGGCGGCGGCCCAGACGGACGCGCCGCGCCTGGTGCTCGCGGTCGCGTCCGCCGTGGGGCCGTGGCGGCCGTTCGGCCAGGTCGGCATCGGCGTCCCGCTGGACGCCCGTCAGGACGCCGCGCTCGCGTTCGACCCGGTGCGCAACCTGCCGGCCGGCCTGCGGGCGGCGGGTCCGCTCACCTGGCTGCGCGAGCAGACCTACCGGGGGTCACGCCGGGCCCGCGGTGCGACGGTTCAGTCCGGCGGCTCGACGGCCACCACGGTCTGATCCGAGGTACGCCGTTCCAGCACCGTGTCGGGGGCCGCGTTCTGATCCGCCTCGCGCAGGTCCGAATCGGCGAGGATGGCCTCCGCCTGCGCCTGCGGATCGTCACTGCCCGCGGCGACCTCCTCGGGAAGGAGGTGGTGGGCGCGGGACTCCGCCCGCTCCTGATCGCTCTGCTCGTCAGTCATGGCACCCCTGTTACCCCGGGCCCGCCCTTCGCACGCGGTGTCCACTCCGCATCCTGGGACGAGGGACCGGCGAGCCCGGCCGGGTCGGGTAGGCTGGCCCGGTGATGAGGACGTATCCATGGTTTAGGCAGCCGGCTGGCACGCCGGTGACTTCACCATGATCTGACGTCACCACGGACCGAGCCGGCCGGGCAGGAGCTGTCGTTCCCGCCCCTCTGCGTACGAGCAGCCGGCTCGTCCCGGGCACCGGCCCCGGGCACGGTCGGCGAAAGGATGCCCACCGTGACGACCCCGGAGACCGATCGGGTCAGCGACCAGCGGATCGACCGCGTCGTGCCGCTGACCACACCCGCCCTACTGCACCACGAGTTGCCCCTGGACACCCCGCTCGCCGCGGCTGTGTTGAACGACCGCCGCGCGGTGAGCCGGGTGCTCGACCGCGAGGACGACCGCCTGCTGGTGGTCGTCGGCCCGTGCTCGGTGCACGACCCGGCGGCCGCGCTGGAGTACGCCGAGCGTCTGCGCGCCGCCGCCGACCGGCTCGCCGACGACCTGCTCATCGTCATGCGGGTCTACTTCGAGAAACCCCGCTCGACGGTCGGTTGGAAGGGCCTGATCAACGACCCCGGGCTGGACGGCAGCGGGGACGTCAACACCGGCCTGCGCCGGGCCCGGGCGCTGCTGCTCGACGTCCTCCGGCTCGGCCTGCCGGTGGGTTGCGAGTTCCTCGACCCGATCACCCCGCAGTACATCGCCGACACGGTGGGCTGGGGCGCGATCGGCGCCCGCACCGTGGAGAGCCAGGTGCACCGGCAGCTCGCCTCCGGCCTGTCCATGCCGATCGGCATGAAGAACCGCCCCGACGGCAGCATCGGCACGGCCGTGGACGCGATCCGCGCCGCAGGAGTCCCGCACGTGTTCCCGGGCATCGACTTCTCGGGCACCCCAGCGATCATGCACACGCGGGGGAACACCGACGGTCACCTGGTGCTGCGCGGCGGCGGCGGTCGGCCGAACTACGACGCGGCGTCGGTGGCGGGGGCGCTCGACCTGCTCCGCGCCGCCGGGCTGCCCGAGCGCCTGGTGATCGACGCCAGCCACGCCAACAGCGGCAAGGACCACCGCAACCAGCCACTGGTCGCCGCCGACGTGGCCGCCCAGCTGGCCGCCGGCCAGCGCGGGATCACCGGCGTGATGCTGGAGTCGTTCCTCCTGCCCGGCCGGCAGGACCTCGACCCCACCCGCGAGCTGGTGTACGGCCGCTCGGTGACAGACGCCTGCCTCGGCTGGGACGACACCGCCGAGGTGCTCGCCGCCCTGGCCACCGCCGTACGCGCCCGCCGGGCCACCCTGCCCACCCACGCGTAGGGCGTGTGTCAAAGTCCTCGGTCGAGCAGGGGCTTTGAGACACGCCCTGGAGGTGTGACGGCCGGCACTACGGAGCACGGAACACGACCGGGCGGTGCCTGGTTAACTGAGGTGTCGGTGTGCTCAGTGTCCCCGGGCCTCACCTAAATAGCCCTCGCGGAATACCGTTCGGCTGGAGCCGCGTCGCGCCACTCGCCGAGAGGCGACCTACACACCGACACCAGCGCCGCCCCCGGCTCACGAGGCCGGGGGCGGCGCTGTCTGTGCTGTCCCAGGTCCGCTGCTCGCGCCTCTCGCGTGCTCGCGCCTGCCGGGCCGCGGGCGTGACGTTTGACCGATTCCGGCCCGGGTAGCTGACCAACGTGACCGACGACGCATCCGTGGCCGACGAGCCGGACACCCGCGCTCTCGACGACCTGCTCGACGACATCTACCGGGGTCAGGAGCGCATCCAACAGGCGGAGATCTACCGCCGGGCCGTCGCCGCCGAACTCCCGCCGGACCTGCTCGCCCGCATCGACGCGTTGCCCGAGGGCGAGTACGCGGTGGACGAGGCCAGCGACCTGCTGGGCGGCAGCGTCGCGTGAGCGGAACGAGCGCAGCCAGCGAGCCCAGCGACGCGAAGGGACGACACACCATGACGCACCACGAGGACCACGACGAGAAGGTCCCGGCGCTGGGCCAGCCACCGGAGGGCCGGGACACCACGCCCGAGCCGGACTTCGCCAACGAGCACGACCGCACGGCGGTGGACCGGGACATCATCACGGGCGCGGACGAGGACGAACGTGAGCCGGAGTCGCCGCACGGCTGGTCCGGTATGCAGCGTTGACGCGTACGACAGGAGGGGGCCGGCAGATGCCGGCCCCCTCCTGTCGCGTCTGCTCGTCAGTCGTCGTCGTGTCCGCCCTCGGCGGCCTGCTGGGCCGAGGCGTACGCCATCTGGAGGAAGTCGGAGGCTGCCACGGCGGTGAGCGCGGTCGCCACCAGGCGTGTCAGCCGGGGGGCGAGCACCAGCCCCCCGGTGAGCCCCGTCGCCACCCAGACCGCCAGGCAGAACGGGCAGCTCAGCAACTCGCCGATGGCGTGCCGGGTGGAGCTGCCCGAGTCGCGGACCTGCTCCATCACCTCGCCGCTGCCGATCGGCCGGTCGTACCGGGTGAACGGGGCCCGCAACGGGCTGGTCACCGCGTCCTTGGACAGCAGCCGGCTGAGCTTGTGCGTGGCGATGGAGAGGAGCACCACATCGGCGACGGCGGGGCGCTCCGGCACCGTCCGCCCGGTCACCTTGACCAGGCCGGCGAGCGCTCCGGTGACGCCCGCGTAGGTGCCCATCGCCGCCAGGTAACCGCCGAGCGGTCGATGCTCGTGCGGCGCGTACGCCCGGCGCAGCCGCGCCACCCTCTGTCGCAGGCCAGTGTCGGTCACCGGTCTCCTTCCATGTCGTCGTGGTGTGAGAGTTCCGAACGGTCGGCGTGTCTCAACCGGCCTGGAGGTTGTCGGCGACCTCGCGGGCGAGGTTGGTCAGCGCCTCGTCGGCCAACTGATCGGGGTCGGCACCCGAGCCGTCGGTCAGGTCGAGCTGGATCCGCGCGCCGCCGGCGTCGGCCGGATCCACCCGGATCTCGGCTGCCCAGTCGGCGTCGCCCCAGCGGGCCCGCAGCTCCTCCCCGCTGACCTCGGCCGGAGGGCTTCCGTCGGACCGCAGTGGCGCGGGTAACCAGGCCGAGGCTCGGGCCGGGTCGGTGGCCGTGTTGAAGACCACCTCGGGCGGCGCGGACATGCCGCGCACGGCTCGCGCCGCCATCAGGCGTCCCGCAGACGGCTCGGGTCGACCTCCCGGCCGGGGTGGCGGGCGAGGTACTCGGTCTCCAGCTCCGCCGTACGCCGCAGATGGTTCGCGAGCGCGGAATCCGCCGCGTGCCGCAGCGTGTCCAGCCGGGTGCGGTGCAGGCTGTGCATCTCGCGGATCAGATCGTCGTCGGTCAGCTCCGTCGGGTCGACGCCGACCTCGTCGCCGTCAAATCCGACGCCGACCGCGTCGCCGTCGAGTTCGGCGCCCCCCGGGTCGGCGAAGTGGTCGCCGTCCCACTCGGGCACCCGCTGCTCCGGGCTCATCTCCGTACCGCCGTTGGACGCAAACCCGTCCTCGCGTACCGATCCGGTCATCATCGCCCCCCTGGTCTCGTTTGGGCTGGCGCCTAGACGGATGCCCACCCGGGGTGACACCAAACCATCGCCTCCGCGCGCCAACTACGACGCCGTGTCGGAGAGCGCCGCCGTCCCCGGTACCCTCGACGCCATGAGGTGGCTCTGGACCCCGGCGTGGATCGCACGTCACGTGGCCATGGTCGTGCTGGTCGGGAGCTTCCTCGGGCTGGGCTGGTGGCAGATCAGCCGGGCGACCGCCGGCAACAACCTCAGCTGGGGGTACGCCGTCGAGTGGCCGATCTTCGCCGGCTTCGTGGTGTACGTCTGGTGGCGCGAGGTTCGGCTGGCCCGGCGTGCCGCGCAGGGCGGCACGGTGTCCCCCGGCGCTCCGGCCGACGAGCTGGCCCCGGCCCCGGCCGCGAGCGCGGACTCCCGACCGGCGGTACGCCGACCGGTGCGGGTGACCAGGGCGCCGGTCGACGCGACGCCCGACGCGGCGCTGGCCGCGTACAACGACTACCTGTCATGGTTGAACGCCAATCCGGGCGCCCGGCCCGGTGACTATCCCGGCTGAGCCGGGCCTGAAGAAGGACGGACGAAGTGGGCGCAGCCCTTACCCGGTACCGCGTGATCGCCTGGATCGTGGGCGTGGTGCTGATCCTGCTGGTCGTGATCGGGATGCCGCTGAAGTACGCGTTCGACAACCCGACGGTGGTGGAGACCGTCGGCCCGGCGCACGGCTTCCTCTACATGATCTATCTGGTGGCCGCGTTCGACCTGAGCCGCCGGGCCGACTGGCCGCTGAAGCGGATGCTCCTGGTGATGCTGGCCGGCACCGTGCCGTTCGTCTCGTTCTACGCCGAGCGACGCGTCACCGCCTGGCTCGACCGGCCGGCCACCCGTACGCCGGAGCCGGTCGCCGGCTGACCGGGGCCCTGAGGGGCCGTCCGGTCAGCGGTTCGGCCGCCAGGGGTCGGCCGAGGCGACCGGGTCGACCCAACCGCCGTACCGGTTGACCTCCCGGGCGCGCAGCAGCGCGCGGGTGACCTGGCCGAACTGCCGCTCGTCGTCGGCGCTGAAGAGCAGCACCTCCGCGCCCCGGTGCCATCCCCACAGCTCGTACGGCGGTGGCCGCCAGCGGTCACCGACGAGGGCGAGGGTGGCCGGCAGCAGGAGGACCGCTCCGAGGATGAGGTACGCCCCGGCGGTCAACCGCTGTAGGCCGCCGCTGAAGCCGAGGAGCAGGCCGACCACGCCGATCATGGAGGCGGTGGTCACGACGGCCCGGACGGCGATCCGGTCGTGCGGCCCTCGGGTGGTACGCAGGTGGGTCAGGTCGGGGATGCGGTAGCTGGTGCGGCCGACGGTGAACCGGTCGACGGTGACGATGATGCCGGGTCGCGCGTAGAGCAGCGTGGACCTGGCACCGGGCACCGTTCGCTGCGGTCGCGTCGTTGCGCCTTCACGATTCACGGATCCTCCCGCGGGTGCGGCCTGTCGGGTCGGATCCCGTGACCACCGGTGTGAGCCTCCGATGACGGGATTCCCGGCCCCGGGCTCCATTGTGTTGGGGCACCGCCACTGCACCTGGGCATTTACGGCAGCGGACGGCTCACCCGTCCGGGCGACATCGTCGCGAAACAGCATCCATTTCACCTTTTATCGGGTATGGCGCGCTGTTAACCGGCGGCATGCGCCGGGAACGACGAAAGTCGCATATCGGTCAAAATCGCAAGCAAAAGCGCCGCAGGAGCCTTCACCCCCGTGTCGGCGGCCCCGTTGACGCTGTGGTTCCGCAGTGGCACTTCCTGCCACTTGGTCAACATTCGCCCCTGCTTCAACTGCGCAGCACAACCGTCCCGGGTTAGGTTGAGCGAGCCGGTCCGGCCCAGTGTCGTCCACCCGGACGACCCCGACCGGTGTCGCCGAGGGCGTCAGCAGCCCCGTCGGCGGCCGTGGGAGAGGAGCCTCTCGCTCTTGTCATCCCTGAGAACCCTGCTGCGTACCGTGGCGCTGGTCGGCCTGTCGGCCGCCCTGATCGCCCCGACGGCGGCGGCGCACGCCGAGCCGTCCCCCGCCGACCTGACCCGCCGGATCGAGACGTCCTCGGCCGAGCTGGAGCGGGTCGTGGAGTCGTACAACAAGCTCACCGAGGACATCAAGGTCAACAAAGCCGCGGTGGCCCGATTACAGGCCCGCATCGGCCCGCTCGAACAGCAGGCCGAGCAGAGCCGGGCGGACGTCGCCGCACTCGCCAACAGCGCGTACCGAAGCGGCGGTCTGCGTACCGCCGACGCGTTGCTCCGGCCCGGCGGCGCCGCCGCCATGCTGGACCGGCTCGGCACCCTCGACCAGCTGACCCGACAGCGTCAGGAGCGCATCTCCGGCTTCACCGACAACCAGCGGCGGCTGCTCGACGAGAAGAAGCGGCTGGACGCCACGCTGGCCCGGCAGGCCGCCCAGGCCCGCGAGTTGGCGGCGGGCAAGACACGCATCGAGAAGGACCTGGCCGAGCTGTACGAGCTGCGCCGACAGGCGTACGGGGCGGCCACCGAGCGACCCGCGCCCAAGGCGGCGGAGGCCGAGGTCCGGAATGTTCCGGCGGTCGCCGGAGATGCCGGCGCGGCGGTGCGCTACGCCTTCGGCGCGATCGGCAAGCCGTACGTCTGGGCAGGTGAGGGGCCGGGCGGCTACGACTGCTCCGGGCTCACCCTGGCCGCCTGGCGGGCGGCCGGACGATCGCTGCCACACAGCGCGCGGATGCAGTGGGGGGCGGTCGCACACATCGGCCGAGGCGACCTGCGACCCGGAGACCTCATCTTCTACAGCGGTCTCGGGCACGTCGCGCTCTACGTGGGCGACGGCCAGGTGATCGACGCGCCGAGCGCCGGTCGCAACGTGCTCAAGCGCGGCATGAACATGATGTCGATCCACGGGTACGGCAGGGTCCGCTAAACGGTGAACGGCCGGCGTCCCCCTATCGGACGCCGGCCGTTCGCCGTCATTACTACCAGGTCAGGCTGCCTGCAGCCCCTCGGCCCGAGCCAGCTCGCGGAGCCGGCCGAGGGCCTGGATCTCGAGCTGCCGGATCCGCTCGCGGGACAGCGAGAAGCGGGACGCGACCTCGGTCAGCGAGTGCTCGCGGCCGTCCTCCAGGCCGTAGCGGGCCCGCATGATGCCGGCGGACCGGTCGTCGAGGTGGTTGAGCAGCCCCTCGATCCGCTGCCGCTCGAGGCCGCTCAGGACGATGTCCTCCGGCGACGGCGCATCGCTGTCGGCGACCAGGTCACCGAGGTTGGTGTCGCCGTCGTCGCCGACCGGGGTGTCCAGCGAAACCGTGTCCTGCGACCAGCGGCGCAGCTCATTGACCCGCTCGACGGTGACGCCGAGTGATGCCGCGATCTGCTCCGGCTCCGGGTCGCTGCCCAGCTCACGGGTGAGCTGCCGGGTCACGTTCCGCATCCGGTTGACGTCCTCCACCAGGTGCACCGGCAGACGGACGGTGCGCTCCTGCTGGGCGATCGCCCGGCTGATGGCCTGGCGGATCCACCAGGTGGCATAGGTGGAGAACTTGTAGCCACGCTCGTAGTCGAACTTCTCGACCGCTCGGACGAGGCCGGTGTTGCCCTCCTGGATCAGGTCCAGCATGGGCATCCCCGAGCGTACGTAACGACGCGCGATCGACACGACCAGTCGCAGGTTGGCGCGGATGAAGAGGTCCTTCGCGCGCTCACCCTCGGCAACCAGCCGATCCAGGTCGGCCCGGTCGACACCGTCGGGAACGGCATCCTCGCCGAGCAGGTGCTCGGCGTAGAGGCCCGCCTCGATCGCCTTGGAGAGATCGACCTCCTTGGCGGCGTCCAGCAGTGGCGTCCGGGAGATCTCGTGCAGGTAGACGCCGACCAGGTCACGCTCCTCGGCGACCTCGTCGGTACGCATGCCGATGTTCTTGTCCACGTTGCCCACGGTCCCCTCGCTCGCGCCGGTTGCCCGGTTCCTTGCCATTCCCCACGTCCGGTCAGCCCTGGTAACTTCTGCTGTGCCCACCGGTGCTGACACCTACACAACAGATGAGACGTGTCGGGTGTTCCTTTTCGTGAGTCGAAAGTGTCACGAATGCCTGAGTAGTTGCTGAGAGCACGGTCCACGTTTGCTGTCAGCACCCGTCGGGTGGCGCGCCGCTGGGCACCTCGGACGGGTTGGCGGATCGACGGGTCACCGATCGCCCGCACCATAGGCAACACCGCCCGCCGCGCCGGCACAGCGACCCGGGTCACCACCACGCTGCGATCCTGGTCACTGCCAGATACGCAGCGGTGGACCGGTCGGTTCATCCACGAGGGTGTTATTACCCTCCGACCCGGTGAACAATCCGGAGCCCCATTCGCTTCCCGGGTGGGGCGAACTCAGGAGGCGAGCAGGGCGAGGGCGCCGCGTACCTGGTCCGCGGATCGGGCGAGGGCGGCGCGCGCGGCGGTCACCTCGGCCCCGGAGACCAGGGTGACGAGCGCGGTCTTGAGGTCGCCGTCGGCCTCTCCGAGGGCCCGCCGGGACACCTCCTCGGAACATCCGGTCGCCTCGACCAGGATCGAGATCATTCGGCCCCGGAGCTTGGCGTTGGTGGCAACCATATCGATCATGAGGTTCGAGTAGACCCGACCCAGGCGCACCATGACGGCGGTCGAGAACGCGTTCAGCACCAACTTCTGCGCCGTGCCCGCCTTCATCCGGGTCGACCCGGTGACCACCTCGGGTCCGGTGTCCACCCCGATGAACACGTCGACCGACCGGGCGGCCTCCGCCTCCGGATTGGCGCAGAGCAGCACCGTCGAGGCGCCCGTGACGCGGGACGTGGCGAGCGCCCCGAGGACGTACGGGGTGCGTCCGCTGGCCGCCAGACCGACCACGAGGTCGCCGGTTCGCACACAGCCGGCCGCCTCGATCGCACCGCCCCGGTCGTCGTCCTCGGCGTCCTCCACGGCGCGCAGCATCGCGTCCGGGCCACCGGCGAGGTGGGCGCAGAACCAGTCCCGGGGCGAGTTGAAGGTGGGCGCCAGTTCGGCCGCGTCGAGCACGCCCAGCCGGCCGGAGGTGCCGGCCCCGAAGTAGTGCACCCGGTGACCGCCGCGCAGCGCCGCGACGGCCAGGTCGACCGTGGCGGCGATCTCGTCGAGCACCGCGGCGACCGCCGCGGGCACCCGTCGGTCGGCGTCGTTGATCACGGTGAGGACGTCCCGGGTGGACATCAGGTCGAGGTCGACGCTGAGCGGGTTACGCCGTTCGGTGGGCGCGGCCACCCGGACCGTCGGGCGGGTGGGTGGTGCTGCCTTGTCCCTGTCCGGCTCGACCGAGCCGGGCGTCATGCCCGCCTCCGGCTCGCGCCCACCCGGTGCGACTGGACCGCCTCTGCGGTCGCCTCGAGGGCCTTGCGGGCCCGGGACCGGTTGCGGGCGGCCACCCCGACGAAGAGGCAGTCGACGACGGTGAGCTGCGCCAGACGGCTGGCCGTGGCGCCCGAGCGGTAGGTCGTCTCGCGGGCCGCGGTGGTGAGGACGAAGTCGGCGACCTCGGTGATCGGCGAGCGCGGGAAGTTGGTCAGCGCCACGGTGCTCGCGCCGCGCGTCCGGGCCTGTTCCAGCACCTCGATCACGTCCGAGGTGGTGCCGGTGTGCGAGATGCCGATCGCCACGTCGCCGCGACCGAGCAGGGCGGCCGAGGTCAGCGCGGTGTGCACGTCCGGGAAGTAGAAGGCGATCCGGCCGATGCGGTGCAGCTTCTGCTGGAAGTCCGAGGCGACGAACCCACTGGCCCCGGCGCCGTAGATGTCGATCCGGCCAGCGCCGGCGATCGCCTCGACGACCTGCTCGCAGACGGCCGGGTCGAGCTGTTCGGCGGTCTCCTCGAC
The DNA here is from genome assembly GCF_050942905.1 of Micromonospora sp. CA-246542. Classification (NCBI taxonomy): domain Bacteria; kingdom Bacillati; phylum Actinomycetota; class Actinomycetes; order Micromonosporales; family Micromonosporaceae; genus Micromonospora; species Micromonospora sp. CA-246542. The sequence goes on from NZ_CP192040.1 coordinate 5,798,379, forward strand.
AGCTCGTGCGTCGTTGAACGCGATGGTGGCGATGATCTGGGCGAGATCGGCGCCGGGCGGGATGTCACCGCCGACGACCCGGGCGTCCGGAGGTTCGACGCGACGGGCGGCCTCGGCGGCGAGCCGGATGCGCAGCTGCGGGTAGCCGTCCATCCCGACCGACCGGCAGAACCGGATGACGGTCGCCTCCGATGTCTCCGCTGCGGTGGCGAGGTCGGTGATTGTCCTCCGCGCGGCGGCGGCCGGGTCGGACACGACAAGCCGGGCGACCCGCTGCTCGGCGGGCGACAGCGACGGCAGAAGCCCGCTGATGTGGACGATCAGTCCACCAGGCTCGTGACTCGCAGAAATCTTCGGACTCTTCGCCACGGGTGAAACTTACTTTCACTAAGCGTGAGCGTCAACCATCACCGTACGTGGTGGGAAAGTGTCGACGATCCGGATCACGCCTTTCGCACAGCGTGCCACGTACCCAGGACCGCCGCCTCATCCGCCGGGTCGAGTCCACCCTGCGGTACGTCGCCCGGGTGGGCGCTCATCCAGGAGGCCGTCACCCGAACGGTGTCGGCGAGCGGACGGACGACCAACCCGGCGGCCAGGGCCGCCGAGACGTCCCGGTCCATCAGGCCGGCGGACTCCGGCAGCCGTACCCACAGTGGCAGCGCCCGCTCCCCCCACCACTCGCGTACGTCGTGCTCGCGCAGGAAGTCCTGGTCGACCCAGGTGAGACGGGGATCCTCCACGCCCAGCCCGGCGGCCACCCCGGCCAGCATCTCCGCCCGGGACATCGTCGGTCCGTTCCCGTCGTACGTGCCGCTGAGCCGGGTGTCGCCGGCGTGCAGCAGCCAGCCGGCCAGATCCTCGACATCCACGAACTGCACCCGGTCGGTCGGCTCCCCCGGCGCGAGAATTTCGCCGCCCCGGGCCAGCCGTCGCACCCAGTACGGGAAACGGTTGCTCGAATCCTCGGCTCCGACGATCAGCCCGGCCCGACAGATGAACGACCTGTCCACGCCCATCCGCTCGCGTACCAGCTGCTCGATGGCGACCTTGCACTCGCCGTACCAGCGGAAGTCCGGGCCCGGTCCGTCCACGTCCGACGGTGGGGGCGGCAACACCGGCGCGTTCGTCGCGGAGAGACCCGGGGTCGTGTTGTCCGCGTACACCGACATCGTCGACACGAACGACCAATGACCGACGTGGTCGGCCAGCGCGGCGAGCGCGTGCCGGGCGTGGCTGATCTGGCGCGTCACGTCCACCACCGCATCGAAACCCTGACCGGCGAGCGGCGTCAGCGCCGCCGGGTCGTCGCGGTCCACCGACACGAACCGCACCCCCTCGGGTACGGCGCCGGACACGCCCCGCGCCGCGCAGGTCACCTCATCCCCCCGCGCGACGGCGAGCCGAGCCACCGCCCGACCAAGAAACCGGGTACCCCCAAGAACCAGAATCCGCGCCATGCCCCGATCCTGCGCCGCCCCACCCCGAAAAACCCACCCCCTCTGCTCTCAGCAGACACCCCGCCCCCGCCCCGCCCCGTCTCGTCGATCATGAAGTTGTTGCCCTCCGGATCGGCGTGTCGCGGCAATAACTTCATGATCGACGAGGTGAGCCGGGGTGCGGGGGTGGTTGGGGGGGTGGGGGGCGGGGGGTGGGGTTAGCGTTTGGGGATGGTGGGGCGGAGTGTGGTGGTGACCGGTGGGGGCGGCGGGTTGGGCGGTGCGGTCGTCGCGTCCTTTGTCGAGGCGGGCTGGCGGGTGGTCGTACCACGACGGGGTGGGTCCGCCGGGTCGGCGCCGGCGGCGGACGGGCTGGTCTCGCTCGGCGCGGACCTGACCGACCCGGCGGACGTGGCCCGGGTGGTCGAGGCCGCCGCGGCCGATCCGGCGGCTCCGCTGCGGGCGGTGGTGAACCTGGTCGGCGGGTACGCGAGCGGCGGCCTGGTGCACGAGACACCGGTCGAGGAGTTCGAGCGGATGCTCACCGTCAACCTGCGCCCCACGTACCTGGTCACGCAGGCCGCGCTGCCGCACCTGGTGGCGGCCGGAGGCGGCGCGGTGGTGTGCGTCTCCGCCCGCGCGGCGGTCAGCCCGTTCGCCGGGGCGGCCGGTTACGTGACGGCCAAGGCCGCGGTGCTGGCCTTCGCCAACGCCGTCGCGGTGGAGTACCGCTCGCGCGGGGTCCGCTGCAACACCGTGCTGCCCAGCGTCATCGACACGCCGACGAACCGGGCCGCGCAGCCCGACGCCGACCACTCGCGGTGGGTCGGCCCGGCCGAGATCGCGCCGGTGATCCGCTTCCTCGCCTCGCCGGACTCGGCGCCGACCAGCGGAGCCACCGTTCCGGTCTACGGACGCGCCTGAACCAGCAGCGGCACGTCGCCGGGCCCGGCCTGATCCGGTATCGGTGGCGTTCCGGTCGACGGCCGCGCCGGGTCGCGTCGGCTGTCCGACGGCAGCCAGGACGACAGGTGGGCCTGGATCTGCTCGGTCACCTCCTCGGCGGGACGGCCCGCGTCGACGAGTACGAAGCTCGGGTACTCGGGCAGCGTCCGGTAGGCGGTGTCCGCCGCGGTCAGCCAGCCCATCGACTCGTGGTCGGTGCCGCGCTCCTCGATGCGCCGGTAGGCCTCCGCCGGGTCGACGGCGAGCAGGAAGGTCACCTGCGGCGTCGGGAACAACCGGTAGCCGGCCCGCGCCAGTCGTTCCCAGCGGTGCCCGCCGTGGGCGCGGATGCTGGCGTACTGGCAGGCCGAGTAACGGTCCATGACGGCCGTCCGGCCGGTGAGCAGGCAACTGAGCAGGGCTGCGGCGATGGCCAGCCAGCGCAGTACGGACTCCACCGCGAGGACACCGTCGCGCCCGACGAGGCGTTGCGCGTCCGGTAGGCCGAGACGGTGGGCGAGCCGCCCGAGCCAGCGACGCCCGCTGGCGTTGCGGCGGTACGTCGCGGGGCGGCCGGCGGCGTTGAGCGCGTCCGCCAGTCGGTGTGCCTGCGTGGTCTTGCCCGAGCCGTCGATGCCGATCAGAGCGACGGTGCGCAACCGGGCCTTGCGGCGTCGCGTCCCCGATGGTCTGGCCACCCTCGACAGGTTATCCGACCGATGCCCGCCTCCTGCGATCTTTGTTCCCGTTTGCTCCGGTTGGCACCCGACCGCGACCAGAGCAGGTGTGGGCGACCGGAATGCCGGGTACGGGGGTTCGAATCCAACCGCCTGTCCACCACGACACGACCGACGGGAGACCCAGATGGCTGAGCGCGGGGACGAGAGTCTGGTGCACACCCTGAAAAAGGTCGCCGCCGTGCTCAAGCAGTCCGAGATTCCGTTCGCCCTGGGCGGCAGCTTCGCTGTCTACGCCCACGGCGGCCACTCCAGCGACCACGACGTCGACTTCCTCATCCGCGAGGCCGACGTCGAAAGGTCGCTGGAGGCGCTGGTCGCCGCCGGCTTCCGCGCCGAGCGACCGCCGGAGGACTGGCTCGTCAAGGTCTTCGACGAGGAGCGGATGGTGGACCTGATCCACCGGCCCATCGAGACGCCGGTGACCGAGGAGACGTTCGCCGACACCGTCGTGCGGCCGGTGGACGCCATCCACATGCCGGTCCTGTCCGCCACCCAGCTCATGGTGCACAAGCTGCTGAGCTTCTCGCAGCACTACTGCGACTTCGCCCGCGGCCTGCCGCTGGCCCGGTCGCTGCGGGAGCAGATCGACTGGGAACGGGTACGCAAGGAGACGCAGCACTCGCCGTACGCCGAGGCGTTCCTGGTGTTGCTGGACCGGCTGGAGGTGGTGTCGGAGCCCGGCACCCCGGCAGGAGAGGAGACACCGTGACGAACGATCAGGCCGGTGGCGCGGCGCCACCCGACGAGTACGTCGAAGCGGAGATCCAACGGTCGCTCACCGAGGATCCGGCCGTCGCCGAACAGGGGATCACCGTCGTCCGACGCGATGACGTGCTGGTGCTCCACGGCGAGGTGGAGAGCCCGCACCGGCGGGAGGAGATCCTGCGTCTCGTGGCGGAGCGTTTCCCGGACGTGCCGATCACCAGCGACATCGGGGTGATCCGCGTCCAGGCGCCCACGGAGATCGAGCAACTGCCCTGAGGGAGGTTTCATGGTGATCCGGATCGCCGCCGTGGGCGACGTGCATCTGGACGAGGACGTGGTCGGCCGGTTCCGCCCGGCGCTGGAGGAGCTGCCGGAGTGCGCCGACGTGCTGCTGCTGGCCGGCGACCTGACCCGGCACGGCACCGAGGCCGAGGCGCGCTGCGTGGCGCAGGAGTTCGGTGGACTTGCCGTACCGGTGGTCACCGTGCTCGGCAACCACGACCACCAGTGTGATCAGGTGCCACAGGTGGTGAAGGTGCTCGAGGACGCGGGCATCACCGTGCTGGAGGGCAACGGCGTTGTCCTGGACTGTGCGGGCGGCCGGCTCGGCATCGCCGGGGTCAAGGGCTTCGGCGGGGGGTTCGCCGGCCGGTGCGCGAGCGACTTCGGCGAGCCGGAGATGAAGGCGTTCGTCCGGACCACCAACGAGAGCGCGGACCGCCTGGGAGAGGCCCTGCGCTCGCTGGAGTGCGACATGCTGGTCGCGCTCACGCACTACGCCCCGGTCCCCGACACGCTGGTCGGCGAGCCGCTGGAGATCTACCCGTTCCTGGGGTCGTACCAGTTGGGGCAGGCGATCGACTCGGCGCCGACCGCCCTGGCCCTGCACGGACACGCGCACGCCGGCACCGAGCGCGGGATGACCCCGGGAGGGGTACGCGTGCGCAACGTGGCGCACCCGGTGATCAAGCAGGCGTACAGCGTCTTTCATGTCGGGGATCAACTCGACACGGACCAGGTTTCCCCGATCGGAGGGTCGGGTATTCAGAGGTCATGGAGCTGATTCTCTGGATTCTCGCAGTCGTACTCGTGGTCGCCGGCATCCTCGCGCTGTTCCGCCGGCAGATCCTGTGGGGCATCGTCCTCATCGTCGTCGGGCTGCTCGTCGGCCCGGGTGGTGTCAGCATCTTCAATTGACGCTCGTACCTCATAACCACATCCTCACGAACACCGGGACCCGTCGGGGTCGCCGCGACCGGAGCTTCGTCCTCCCGACAGAAGCACCGGCCGCAGCGGCCCCGGCGCTTTTTTGGGTTTGACCGGACGCCGGGCGGAAATATCTCGACGATGGAGATATCTCGCGAGGCAGGGCCGACCTCCGGCCGACGATCGCGCTGGGCGCTCGCCGCCTTCGCGGCGGCGGTCTTCGTCGCGGCCGCGATCGGCGGGCTCGGTGTGCGGGGCACCACCGACGAGTACGCGAGCCTGCGCCAGCCGGACTGGGCGCCGCCGTCGTGGCTCTTCGGCCCGGTCTGGACGGTCCTCTACGCGCTGATCGCGGTCGCTGGTTGGCTGGTCTGGCGTCGGGTCGGCTTCTCCCCCGCCCTGTGGGCGTGGTCCGCGCAACTCGTGCTCAACGCCATCTGGACGCCGCTGTTCTTCGGCGCGGGCCAGTACGGGCTCGCGTTCGGCGAGATCGTGGTGATGTGGCTGGCGATCGGCCTCACCGTTGTGCTCTTCGCCCGGGTGTCCCGGGTCGCGGCGGCGCTGCTGCTGCCGTACTGGGCGTGGGTCACCTTCGCCGCCGCGCTGAACCTGTCGATCTGGCGGCTCAACGTCTGACCGCCCGACCGGTCTCCGGCGGGTCACCCCGCCGGAGACCACCAGAGGTCAGCAGCGGGGCACGTTCGGGATGTATCCGTCGTAACCGGTGTAGACGTACGCGTCGGCGATGTAGCGGCCGCTACCGATGCGGTCCCAGATCGAGCTGGTGCCGTAGGTACCGGTGACGGTGGTGCCGCTGGTCTGGCAGGAGATGGTCACCCGGGTGCCGTCGGCGACGGTGCCCACCGAGGCGTACCCGGTGCCGGGGCCGGAGCGGACGGTCAGCGGCGTGCCACTGGTGTCGACCGTGCCGTTACCGCTGCCCGACGAGCAACCGTTGTCGCTGGTGTAGGTCTTGGTCCCCCAGTACAGGCCGAGGGTGCCGTTGAACCGGACCTGCACGTCGTTGCCGTTGAGGCGCTGCTCGTAGTGCAGGTGCGGGCCGGTGGACCCGCCGGTGCTGCCGACCCAGCCGATCACCTTGCCGTACCCGACGGTCTGCCCGACCGAGACGTTGAAGCCGTTGAGGTGGGCGTAGTAGGTCGTGTAACCGCCACCGTGGTCGATCCGGACGTACTTGCCGTAACTGGTGCCGCCGAGGTCGGTGACCCGGTCGACCGTGCCGGGCGCGCTCGCCACCACCGGGTCGCCCAGGTCGTCGGTGCGGTTGAAGTCGACGGCGTACGCCGGGCTGTGGTCCGACCGGGTCTGCCCCGACCAGGCTTGACCGCACGGGAACGGCACCTTGAAACTCGGGGCGGCCAGGGCCGGGCTCGCCGGCGCGACGGCCCCTCCGACGAGCAGGCCGGTCACCAGCAGGCTGATCCACCGCTTACGCATCCAGCTCCTCCTATGTGCAAAACCTTCGATGAGGTGGCCCCAGCCTGACAGATATCGCCAGTCTTCGAAAGAGGCCGGATCTGCGCCCGGGGACGCGCCCAGCCGGCGGACACGAGGTTTCGGGATTGTTACTCGCTCGTGTCTGACAGGGGGTGGACCAGACCTGATGCAAGCGCTTACATGTGTGCACGCCCAATCGGACCGGCGCGGGTCACCAGCGGAGACCACGCCGGCTAGGAAGGAGGACGGCATGGCGGTCTTTACCAGACCACGCCAGGCCTTCGTGATCGCCGGTGTACTCGGGCTGGCGTTCAGCGCCACCGCTTGCGGTACCGGCAATGACAAGAAGAGCGACAAGGCGGGATCCGCCGAATGTGCCCCGTACGAGAAGTATCAGGGCAACGACGGCAAGAAGGTCTCGATCTACGCGTCCATCCGTGACGCCGAGGCCGACCTGCTCGAGCGTTCGTGGTCGCAGTTCACCGACTGCACCGGCATCGAGATCGCCTACGAGGGCAGCGGCGAGTTCGAGGCGCAGCTCCCCGTCCGGGTCGACGGCGGTAACGCCCCCGACATCGCGTTCGTGCCCCAGCCGGGCCTCGTGAAGCGGTTCGCGGACGCCGGCAAGCTGAAGTCCCTCGGCGCCGACACCAAGACCATGGCCGAGCAGAACATGCCGGCCGACTGGCTGAAGTACGGCACCGTCAACGGGACGCTCTACGGCGTGCCGCTCGGCGCGAACGTCAAGTCCTTCGTCTGGTACTCCCCCAAGACCTTCAAGGAGAAGGGCTGGGAGGTTCCGACCACCTGGGACCAGCTCATCGCGCTGAGCGACAAGATCGCCGCCAGCGGCATGAAGCCGTGGTGCGTGGGCGTCGAGTCCGGTGACGCCACCGGCTGGCCGGCCACCGACTGGATCGAGGACGTGATCCTGCGGACGCAGGGCCCCGAGGTCTACGACCAGTGGACCACCCACGCCATCCCGTTCAACGACCCGAGGATCGTCGACGCGGTCGACCGCGCCGGCAGCATCCTCAAGAACGAGAAGTACGTCAACGGCGGCTTCGGCGGCGTCAAGAGCATCACCACCACCGCCTTCCAGGAGGCGGGTCTGCCGGTGACCACCGGCAAGTGCGCGATGCACCGGCAGGCGTCGTTCTACGCCAACCAGTTCCCCGAGGGCACCAAGGTGGACGAGAACGGTGACGCGTTCGCGTTCTACTTCCCGACCATCGACCCGGCCAAGGGCAAGCCGGTCCTGGGCGCTGGCGAGTTCGTCGTCGCGTACGCCGACCGTCCCGAGGTGCAGGCGGTGCAGACCTACCTCGCCTCCGGCGAGTACGTGAACAGCCGCGCGAAGCTCGGCAACTGGGTCACGGCGAACAACAAGCTGGACATCGCCAACGTGGCCAGCCCGATCGACAAGCTGTCCGTCCAGATCCTGCAGGACAAGACGGGCACCTTCCGCTTCGACGGATCCGACCTGATGCCGGCCGCCGTCGGCGCGGGAACGTTCTGGAAGGGCATGGTCGACTGGCTGAACGGCAAGCAGACCGCCCCGGTGCTCCAGGGCATCGAGAGCAGCTGGCCGAAGTGATCACGGCGGTGGCCCGGTTCGCGTACGCGAACCGGGCCACCGGCCGATCCGGACCCGAGAGGGAGGGTTGATGGAGTTCGACTTCGCCGACGAGCAGCCGAAGCTCCTCATGCTGATGTACGGGCTGGTCGCCTTCGTGGTGGTGGTGGGCGGTCTGCTCCTGCTGCTCGACGTGGTGCCTGCCTGGTTCGCCCGACGGCGGGAGGCCCAGCTCGTCGCCGCCTCCATCAGCGGCACGCCGCTGACCCGGCGACCCAAGCAGCGGGAAGGGCTCTTCGCCCTGTTCTTCCTGCTGCCGACGCTGCTGCTGCTCACCATCGGTCTTGTCGTACCGGCCATCCGCACCATGCTGCTCTCGCTGATGAACGGGGGCAGCACCGAATGGGTGGGGCTGCGCAACTACAGCTGGATGTTCTCCGACAACTCCATGGTCCGGGTCCTGATCAACACCCTGGTCTGGGTGCTGCTGGTCCCGCTGGTGGCCACCGCGTTCGGCCTCATCTACGCCGTACTCGTGGACAAGGCCCGCTTCGAGGCGATCGCCAAGTCACTGATCTTCCTGCCGATGGCCATCTCGTTCGTCGGCGCGAGCATCATCTGGAAGTTCGTCTACGCGTACCGCGGCGACGGCGACCAGATCGGTCTGCTCAACCAGATCGTCGTCAGCCTCGGCGGTGAGCCGAAGCAGTGGCTGCTCGAGTCACCGCTGAACACGCTGCTGCTGATCGTCATCATGGTCTGGATCCAGGCCGGCTTCGCCATGGTGGTGCTCTCCGCCGCGATCAAGGCCATCCCCGGCGACATCGTCGAAGCCGCCCGGCTCGACGGCGTCAGCCCGTGGCAGATGTTCTGGCAGATCACCATGCCGAGCATCCGGCCGGCGCTGATCGTCGTGGCGGTGACGCTCACGATCGCCACGCTCAAGGTCTTCGACATCGTCCGGACCTCGACCAACGGCAACTACGACACCAGCGTGATCGCCAGCGAGATGTACAACCAGGCCTTCCGGTACGGCCAGAACGGGCAGGGCTCCGCGCTCGCGGTCTTCCTCTTCATCCTGGTCATCCCGGTCGTGATCTACCAGATCCGCAACCTCCGTCGTCAGCGGGAGGGCTGAGATGACCACCGCAACGCCCACCGTCGCCGCCGGCGCCCAGAAGACCGCCGACGGGACGTCCAGCACCGCCGGCCGGGTCCGCAAGCGGCTGAACAGCCGTACCGCGACGCTCGTCTCGATCGTCATCGCGGTGGTCTGGACCATCCCGACCTTCGGCCTGCTCGTCTCCTCCCTCCGACCCGAGGACGAGATCAAGACGACCGGCTGGTGGACGGCGTTCACCAATCCGCAGTTCACCTTGGAGAACTACCAACAGGTCCTCTTCGGGCGGTCCGCGTCGTCGGGGCAGCTCGCCAGCTACTTCATCAACTCGCTGGCGATCACCATCCCGTCGGTGCTCTTCCCGCTGGCCTTCGCCTCGCTGGCCGCGTACGCGCTGGCGTGGATCAACTTCCGCGGGCGGGACTGGCTCTACATCGCGATCTTCGCGTTGCAGATCGTCCCGCTGCAGATGGCCCTGGTGCCGCTGCTGAAGTTCTTCTCCACCGGCGTCAGCCTCGGTGGCGTCACCCTGATGCCGGCGTGGGACCTGGTTGACGAACAGAAGTTCGCCCAGGTGTGGTTCGCGCACACCTGTTTCGCGCTTCCGTTCGCGGTGTTCCTGCTGCACAACTTCATCTCGCAGCTCCCCGGAGACCTGATGGAGGCGGCCCGGGTCGACGGGGCCACGCACCCGAAGATCTTCCGCACCATCGTGCTGCCGCTGATCACTCCGGCGCTGGCCGCGTTCGGCATCTTCCAGTTCCTCTGGGTCTGGAACGACCTGCTGGTCGCGCTGATCTTCGCCGGTGGCGGCAACGAGACCGCGCCGCTCACGGTCCGCTTGGCCGAGATGGCCGGCACCCGGGGCAACGAGTGGCAGCGGCTCACCGCTGGCGCGTTCGTCTCGATCGTCGTACCGCTCGTCGTATTCCTGTCCCTACAGCGCTTCTTCGTGCGAGGTCTGCTCGCCGGCAGCGTCAAGGGCTGACCCGCTCGCCCGTCGCCGTCCGGCCCCTGAGGGCGGCGGCGGGCAACGGGTACCGAGCGGGGGAACCGTGACGAAGATTGATGATGTCGCCCGGCTGGCCGGGGTCTCCACGGCCACCGTCTCGCGGGCCCTGCGCGGGCTGCCGACGGTCTCGGCCGCCACCCGACGCCGCGTGCTGGCCGCCGCCGAGCAACTCGACTACGCGGTATCGCCGAGCGCGTCCCGGCTCGCCGGTGGTCGCACCGGGACGGTCGCGGTGGTCGTACCCCGGATCACCCGCTGGTTCTTCAGCACCGTCGTCGAGGCCGTCGAGGAGCACCTCCACCAATCCGGCTACGACCTGCTGCTCTACAACCTCGGCGGTCGGGAGCAGATCCGCCAGCGGGTGCTGCGTACGGCCAACCTCCACAAGCGGGTGGACGCCATCATGCTGGTCGCCACGCCGCTGCGCCCGGCCGACCTGACCGCCCTGGCCGCCCTGGACCTGCCCGGCGTGACCATCAGCTCGGGGAGCCGGGTCCCCAACTGGCCCTGCGTACGCATCGACGACGTGGCCGCCTCACGGATGGCCACCCGGCACCTGCTCGACCTCGGCCACCGTCGGATCGCGCACATCTCGGGCGACCCCGACGACGAACTGGCCTACACCACCCACCTCGACCGACGCCGGGGCTACCAGGCCGAACTGCGGTCCGCCGGCCTGCGCCCCGATCCGAGCCTCGACGTCGACTCGTCGTTCACCATCGACGGTGGCAACCGGGCCGCCGCCGAACTACTGGCCCGCGGTGAGCCACCGACGGCGATCGTCGCGGCGTGCGACGAGATGGCGATGGGCGCGATGACCGCGCTGCGCGATGCCGGTCTGCGCGTACCGCAGGACGTCAGCGTGGTCGGCATCGACGACCACGACCTCGCCGGCGTGCTGGGCCTCAGCACGGTGGCCCAGCCGGCCGCGGAACAGGGCCGGCTGGCCGCCCGGATACTGCTCGACCCGCTCGGGGCCCGCACGCTGGGCCCGGTCGTCGGTCAACGGACCGCCGAGGGCGACTCGCCGGTGATCCTGCCCACTCGGCTGGTCGTCCGGGAGTCCACCGCACCGCCCCGGGCACACTGAAACATCAACCACGGCACGACACGGGAGACGACCCTGAACACCGACCCGACGCAGCAGACCGCCACCGGCTGGTGGACCGAGGCCGCCATCTACCAGATCTACCCGCGTTCGTTCGCCGACTTTAACGGCGACGGAATCGGTGACCTACCGGGCATCACCGCCCGCCTCGACCACCTGGTCGAGCTGGGGGTGGACGCGGTGTGGCTGTCCCCGTTCTATCCGTCGCCGCAGGCCGACGCGGGCTATGACGTGGCCGACTACCGGGACGTCGATCCGCTGTTCGGCACCCTCGCCGACGCGGACAAGCTGATCGCCGAGGCCCGCTCGCGCGGCCTTCGGGTGATCGTCGACCTGGTGCCCAACCACACCTCCTCGGCGCATCGCTGGTTCCAGGAGGCCCTGGCCGCCGCCCCGGGCAGCGCTCAGCGGTCCCGGTACATCTTCCGGGACGGCCTCGGCCCGGCCGGGGAGCAGCCGCCGAACGACTGGCAGAGCGTCTTCGGCGGTCCGGCGTGGACCCGCACGGTCGACCCGGACGGCCAGCCCGGCCAGTGGTACCTGCATCTGTTCGACACCGGCCAGCCGGACCTCAACTGGGACAACCCGGAGGTGCACGAGGAGTTCCTGGACGTCCTGCGGTTCTGGCTGGACCGGGGGGTGGACGGTTTCCGCGTCGACGTGGCGCACGGCCTCATCAAGCAGGCGAACCTGCCCGACTGGCAGGAGCCCCAGGAGATCCTCTCCGGCAACGAGATCGACAAGCCGCGACCGCCGATGTGGGACCAGGAGGGCGTGCACGAGATCTACCGGCAGTGGCGGCAGGTCCTGGACAGCTACCCCGGCGAACGGGTGCTGGTCGCCGAGGCGTGGGTCGAGCCGGCCGAGCGGCTGGCCCGCTACGTCCGCCCGGACGAGATGCACCAGGCGTTCAACTTCGAGTACCTGCTCGCCGCGTGGACCGCGCCGGCCCAGTACGCGGTGATCACCCGGTCCCTGGAAGCGACCGACTCGGTGGGCGCGCCGACGACCTGGGTGCTGTCCAACCACGACGTGGTGCGGCACGCCTCCCGGCTCGGCCTGGCGATCGGTGGCGGCCGGCCCAACGGCATCGGCATCGGTGACCCGCAGCCGGACGCCGCGCTCGGCCTGCGTCGGGCTCGGGCGGCCACCCTGCTGATGCTCGCCCTGCCCGGCTCCGCGTACCTCTTCCAGGGCGAGGAGTTGGGCCTGCCCGAGCACACCACCATGCCGGACGAGGCCCGCCAGGACCCGACCTGGGCGCGCAGCGGGCACACCCAGCGGGGCCGGGACGGCTGCCGGGTGCCGATCCCGTGGGAGGCCGACGCCCCGTCGTACGGCTTCGGGCCCACCGACGCCAGTTGGCTGCCGCAGCCGCCGTCCTGGGCGGAGTACGCGCTCGACCGGCAGCGCGACGTGCCCGGCTCGACGTACGAGCTGTACCGCGCGGCGCTGCGGCTACGCCGCGCCCACGGTCTGGGCCGGGGCACGCTCGAGTGGGTCTCCTCCAATGACGAGACGCTGGTGTTCCGCAACGGCGACCTGACGGTGCTGACCAACTTCGGAGACGCCCCCGTGCCGGTACCGGCCAACGCCGAGGTGCTCGCGGCCAGCGCCCCGCTGACCGACCAGGGCGCGGTCCCCACCGACGTGACGGTCTGGCTGCGCGGCTGACCCACCCGATCGACCGCTGCACACCGCGCCGACCGCCCCACCGCCCCGACCGACCACCGCTTTTAGCGCGCCGGGTCGGTGGGGCGGTCCGGGGGGCGGGGTGTACATCACGCCCTTTGCTCTGCTTCAACCCAGGCAACACGTAAGGGCGCCGACTGTTGCCGGGGTTGAAGCAGAGCAAAGGAGGCGCTGGCACTACCCGGACCGGGGAGAGGCGGCCCGATGACCGGGTGGTGAGAAGGAGGTCCAAGCCCTCCAGAAGACCGGCCAGCGAGCCGGCGCGGGCACGCGGCGGCGGCGTCAGAGGCGTTCGGCTCGGGTGTGGAGCAGGTTGTGCACGTTGTCGATGTCGGTCGGCGAGCTGCGCGAGGCGAGCCAGTACATGACGCCGGTGGGAATGAAGAAGAGTTGGAACGCGGCCAGGCCGACGGCGAAGTTCAGGGGCGGCGGAAACGCCGTTCGCAGCCCCTGGAAGGCTCCCCAGACCAGCCCGTTGCCGGCCGCCCGGCCGACGCCGTTGACCAGGTTGCCGAGGCTGTAGACGGTCCCCCGGTGCTCCGGCGGGTTCACGTCGGCGATCAGCGCGAACCAGTTCGGCGAGTTGGCCGACGTCAACGCGAGCGCCACCACGGCGGTGAGCAGGCTCAGCCCCACCGACGGCTCGGTGAACACACTGACCAGCACCGCGCCGACGACCGCGCCGCCGCTCCCGCCGTCCGGCACGTCGATGGTCACCGGCACGAAGAACAACACCAGGTAGAACGGGAGCGCGGCGAGGATGCCGACCGCCGCGACCACTGCCCGACCCCGGGGGGTACGCCGCTGCGCCGCGTCGCCGACGAGGCCGCCCACGATGGAGAGGACCCCGCCGAGTTGGAACAGGGTGGCGAAGACGCTGCCGACCACCACGGCGGTCGACTCCGAGTAGCCCTGGGCCTCGGCCCGCTCGGCGAAGAGCCTCGGCAGCCACACCAGTGAGCCGAAGGCGGCCTGCGCGGTCAGGCCCTGCAGGATCAGCCACCGGTTGGTCCGCCGGTCCAGGATGCGCGGCAGGTCGGCCCGGCTGATCCGGTAGTCGTACTCGGCACCGGAGTCCAGGGCGTCCACCAGTTCCGGTTGGCTCTGGCCGCGACGGATGTCGTACGTGAACAGGTACGCCACGGTGGCGGTCAGCCCCACCCCGGTCAGCAGCAGGAACGGCCGCCGCCAGTCGGTGGCGCCGAGCAGCCCACCGACGAGCGTGCCGGCGAGCGTGCCGACGCCCTGGGAGAGCCCCCAGAAGCTCATCACCAACCCACGGCGGGCCGGTGAGATCAGGTCGGTGACCACCGAGAAGCCGACCGAGCCGACCGCGCCGAGGCCGACCGCCGCGACGAACTGGGCGGCCAGGAACGTGAGGTACCCGCCGGCGAGCGCGCTGCCGCCGGTGCCCGCCGCCCAGAGCAGCGTGCCCACCATGAGCAGCGGCTTACGGTTGCCGCGGTCCCCGACGTACGCCCAGCCGACGGCGGCTACCGCGCTGACCAGGAAGCTGACGGCGGTGACCACGCCCAGCAGCCCGGTCGACACGTCGAACGTCCGGGCGATCGGCCCGTACAGCGGTGGGACCAGTCCGATCGCCACGTTGTCCAACGAGGCGAGCACCACGAACACCACGACGCTGTACAGCCGGTGCGCCGGACCACCGCCCCGGCCGCGCGCGCGTTGCTCCCGCCCGCCACTGGTCACCGTCATGACCCGCAGCCAATCAGACCCGGCCGAGCAGGTCGGCACGCGGGTGGGCGTCGATCACCGTTGACCGACGCCCACCCGGTCGACCCGACGCTCAGCGCCGGTCGAGCACCAGCCCGCGAGCCGCGGCGTACTGGTCACGGACGGCGGGGACGGGCTCCGCCGCGTACTCCTCGGTTCCCTTGACGTCCCACTGCGGCGGCGTCGGACCGCCCAGGGCGACCCAGGCGGCCTGGCGGGCGGCCCCGTCGGCGACGTACTCCCCGGCGGGCGGGACGACGACCGGGCAGCCGAAGACCTGCGGCGCGATCCGGCGGACCGCGGCCGACCGTGCCCCGCCGCCGACCAGGATGACCCGGCGGACGGTGGCCCCCTGCGCGGTCAGCGCGTCCAGGCCGTCGGCGAGGGCGCAGAGCATGCCCTCCACGGCGGCCCGGGCCAGGTGCGCGGGGGTCGAGGTGCGCAGGGTCAGGCCGTGTACGGCACCGGTGGCCAGCGGACGGTTCGGCGTCCGCTCGCCCTCCAGGTAGGGCACCATGACCAGCCCGTCCGCGCCGGCGGGGGCGGAGAGGGCCAGCTCGGCGAGCTCGTCCAGGCTGACGCCGAGCATCGCGGCGGCGGCGTCCAGCACGCGTGCGGCGTTGAGCGTGCACACCAGCGGCAGGAAGCGACCGGACGCGTCGGCGAAGCCGGCCACGGCACCGCTGTCGTCGGCGGCCGGAACGTCGGCCACGCTGAAGACGGTGCCGGAGGTGCCGATCGAGACGACCACGTCGCCGGGACCGGCGCCGACGCCGAACGCCGCGGCGGCGTTGTCGCCCGTGCCCGCCCCCAGCAGGGCGTCACCCCACTCCCCGGTCAGCCGACCGGCCGACTCGGCCGGGCCCAGCACCTCGGGCACCACGAGCTGCCGGCCGAACGCCCGTTCCAGCAGGTCCGGACGGTAGGTGCCGGTGGCCGGGGACCAGTAGCCGGTGCCGCTGGCATCCCCCGGTCGGTTCGCAGCGCGGACAGGCCGGGCGCGCCGGCCAGCCGCCAGGTCAGCCAGTCGTGCGGCAGGCACACGGCGGCCACCCGGGCGGCCTGCTCCGGCTCGTGCCGGGCCAGCCACCGCAGCTTGGTGATGGTGAAGCTCGCCACCGGCACGCTGCCGGTGGCGTCGGCCCAGAAGCGACGCCCCGCCTCGCCGCCGCCGGCCTCCTCGACGAGGTCGGCGGCGGCGTCGGCGGAGCGGGTGTCGTTCCACAGCAGGGCCGGACGGACCACCTGGCCGCCCTCGTCGAGGCAGACCATGCCGTGCTGCTGGCCGGCGACCGAGACCGCCGCGACGTCGGCCAGCCCACCGGCCTCGTCGACGGCGCCGCGAAGCGCCTGCCACCAGGCTTCCGGGTCGACCTCGGTGCCGTCCGGGTGCGGCGCCCGGCCCTGCCGGAGCAGAGCGCCGGTCTCCGCGTCCCGGATGACCACCTTGCAGGACTGTGTCGACGAGTCAACGCCCGCGACCAGCGGCATGGCGGGGCCTCAGCGGGCGCCGAGCAGGTGCTCGACGGCGAGCTGGTTGAGCCGGACGAAGGCGAAGCCCCGGGCGGCCACCGCGTCCACGTCGACGTCCTCGAACGCGGAACGGTCGGCCAGGAACTCCTCGTAGCCCTCGCCGTCGCCCAGCGTCGGCGTGCTCAGCTCGCCCACCTTGCTGGCGGCCAGCGCCTCGACGACCTCCGGGTCGGCGCGGAACGCCGCGGCGCGCTCCTTGAGCAGCAGGTACGTGCTCATGTTGGCCGCCGCCGACGCCCACACCCCGTCCATGTCCTCGGTACGCGACGGCTTGTAGTCGAAGTGCCGGGGACCGTCGTAGGTCGGCCCGCCGTTCGGGCCACCGTTCTCCAGGAGGTCCACGAGGGCGAACGCGTTCATCAGGTCACCGTGACCGAAGACCAGGTCCTGGTCGTACTTGATGCCACGCTGGCCGTTGAGGTCCAGGTGGAACAGCTTGCCCTGCCAGAGCGCCTGGGCGATGCCGTGGGCGTAGTTGAGCCCGGCCATCTGCTCGTGTCCGACCTCCGGGTTGAGGCCGACCAGCTCCGGGTGCTCCAGCTGGGAGATGAAGCCGAGCGCGTGCCCGATGGTGGGCAGCAGGATGTCGCCGCGCGGCTCGTTCGGCTTGGGCTCCAGGGCGAAGCGCAGGTTGTAGCCCTTGTCGATGGAGTACTGGGTGAGCAGGTTGACGGCCTCGCGGTAGCGGTCCAGGGCGGCCTGGACGTCCTTGGCGAGGTCGTACTCGGAGCCCTCGCGGCCACCCCACATGACGAAGGTGCTCGCGCCCAGCTCGGCGGCCAGGTCGACCTGGCGCAGCACCTTGCGCAGCGCGAAACGGCGGACGTCGCGGTCGTTGCTGGTGAAGCCGCCGTCCTTGAAGATCGGGTGGGTGAAGAGGTTGGTGGTGACCATGGGCACCACCAGGCCGGTCTCGTCGAGGGCCTTGCGGAACCGCGCGATGTGCTGGTCGCGGGTCGCGGAGTCCGCGCCGAACGGGATCAGGTCGTCGTCGTGGAAGGTGATGCCGTACGCGCCGAGCTCGGCGAGCCGGTGCACCGCCTCGACGGCGTCCAGCTCGGGGCGGGTCGCGTCGCCGAACGGGTCGCGGGCCTGCCAGCCCACGGTCCAGAGCCCGAAGGAGAACTTGTCGGCGGGGGTGGGACGAGGTGCCATGGGTGACCTCCGGGATGGTGGTGTCAGGTATTTGTTCAGCGATTGAATTATTTGCCCGCCCTATGGCAGTGTCAAGGGGTGAGCCCCACCCACGCCCCGGTCGGCGCGGCCCGTCAGGGCAGCCTGCGCGAACTCAACCTCGCCCTGGTCCTCGGCCGGATCGCCGCCGCCGACCGACCCCCGTCCCGCGCCGACCTGGCCACGGCCACCGGGCTGACCCGGGCCACCGTCTCCGCGGTCGTCGAGGACCTGCTCGCGGGCCAACTGGTCAGCGAGGCCGAGCCGGCGCCCTGGGCCGGCGCCGGCCGCCCGGCACGCGGACTGGTCCTGGCCGACCAGGGCCCGGCCGGGCTCGGGCTCGAAGTCAACGTCGACTATCTGACGGTATGCGTCGTCGACCTCGCCGGCCAGGTCCGCCACCGCACCGTGCACCGCGCAGACCTGCGCCCCGTCGCGCCCGAGGACGCCCTGGCCCGCCTCGTCGACCTGGCCCGGCAGGCCCGCGCCGACGCGGCCCGGCAGGGCCTCACGCTCGCCGGGGCCGCGCTCGCCGTACCGGGCCTGATCGACGACTCCGGGCAGGTCCGGCTCGCGCCGAACCTCGGCTGGCGGGACGTGCCGGTGCCCGAGCTGCTGAGCGCGCACCCACCCCTCACCGATCGGGTACCGGACGTACCGGCCCTGGTGGTGGACAACGAGGCCAACCTCGCCGCGCTCGGCGAGCTGCACTCCCGACCGCCCGGCCCGGCCAGCTTCCTGCACATCTCCGGCGAGGTCGGCATCGGCGCGGGGATCGTCCTGGACGGCGCGCTGTTCCGGGGCGTACGCGGCTGGAGCGGCGAGATCGGGCACCTGCCGGTACACCCGCAGGGGCGGCCCTGCCGCTGCGGGGGGCGCGGCTGCCTGGAGCAGTACGCCGGTCAGGAGGCGATCGTGGCCGCTGCCGGACTGGTACGAGCGGAGCTACCCGCCGACACCGCGACGGCCCGCCTGGCCGAGTTGGCCGAGGCCGGCGAGCCGGCCGCGCTGCGCGCCCTGAACGACGCCGGCACCGCCCTCGGGGTGGCGGTCGCCGGTGTGGTGAACCTGCTGGACCTGGACACCGTGGTACTCGGCGGCGGGTACGCCCCGCTCGCCCCCTGGCTCTGCCCACCGGTGCTCGCCGAAATCAAGGCCCGGGTGCTCACCGCCGCCTGGTCACCGGTCACGGTCCGCCCGTCGACCCTCGGGCCGGAGGCCGCCGCCGTGGGCGCGGCCGGCTCGGTGGTACGGCGGATCGTCGCCCGACCCGCCGGCTGGCTGAACCGCGCCGGCTGATTACCGGCGACGCGGTCTGGGAGTGTGTCGGTGCGGCTCGGTACCCTTGCCGTCGAGCAACGATCGGCAGGCGAGGAGCGCGGGAGCGGTATGCGTACAGGTCGTCGGACGCGGGCCGGCGTCGGGCGGTGACCACGACCCAACGGGGCGGCTCGGCCGGTCCGGTCGGCGGGGACGGGCAGACATCGCGCCGTCCGACCCGCCACCCCGGCACCGGGTTGCCCGCCGACCCGCCGCTGGCCCGCGAGCTGCTCGACGGGCTCGCCGAGGCGGTGCTGACGACCGACGCGGACGGCCGGGTGACCCTGGTCAACGCCCGGGCGGTCGAGCTGCTCCCGGAGATCGTCGCGGGCATCGAGCTGTCCGGGTTCCCGATGACGGCGCTGGCCCGAGCCGTCCGCGACGGCACCGCCGCGTTCGAGGCCGAGCACCACGGCCGCCACCTGCGTGGCACCCGGCGGCAGCTCGCCGGCGACCGGTACGCCTGGTACGTCCGCGACGTCACCGAGGAGCACGCCCGCACCGACGCCCTGCTGGCCGAACGCTCCCGCACCGCCTTCCTCGCCCGGGCCGGCAGCCGGCTCGGGCTCTCGCTGCACCGGGACCAGACACTCCGTACCACCGTGACCCTCGCCGTGCCGTACCTGGCCGACGCCGCCGTGGCGCTGCTCCGCCCGCCCGCGCCGGCCGAGCCGCACCCCGCTTCACGCGGTACGCCGACGACGAGCCGGCCCCGGTGACCGGGTTGGCCGATGAGGAGCTGAGCGACCTCGTCCCCGATCTCGGCGCGGCGTTCGACGGCGACCTCGGCGAGCCGACCCAGTGGCCGGACGCCCACGTCGCCGGGCTGACCGCCCTGCTTCCGCCCAGCTTCGGCCGGCCCGGCGCGGCGCTGGTCAGCCCAATGCGTGGCCCCGGCGGCCCGGCCGGCGCCCTGCTGCTCGTCCGCCGTGCCGGGCGGGCCGACTTCGACTCCCGCGACCGCGAGCTGGCCCGCGAATTCGCCGCGCGGGCCGGCGCGGCGCTGGCCGCCGCCGAGCTGTACGGCGAGCAGGCCCACCTGGCCCGGGTGTTGCAGACCAGCCTGCTCCCGCCGGAGCTGCCGACGGTGCCCGGCGTACGCATGGCCGGCGGCTACCGGTCCGCGGGCGACACACTTCGCATCGGTGGGGACTTCTACGAGGTGTTCCCGCACCCGCGCGGCGCACTGTTCGCGCTGGGCGACGTGTCCGGCAAGGGTGTCGGCGCGGCTGTGCTGACCGGGCGGGTCCGCCAGTCGCTACAGACGCTACGGCTCGTCGAGCAGCGCCCCCTGGAGCTGATCCACCTGCTCAACCGCACCCTGTTCGACGCGCCCGACGCGGCACGGCGCAGCCAGCTCACCACCCTGCTGCTCGGGTGGATGGAGCACGGACCGACGGGGGTGGATCTCCGGATCGCCGGCGGCGGCCACCCCGCGCCGCTGCTGGTCACCGCCGCCGGTTCCGTCACGGGCGTCCCGGTCGGCGGTATGCCGGTCGGCGCGCTGACCGACGCCCGGTTCACCGAGGTACGGGTGCACCTCGATCCGGGCGATCTGCTCCTCGCGTACACCGACGGGGTGACCGAGGCGAGCGGCGGCCCGGCCCACGCGGAGAAGTTCGGCGAACGCCGGCTGCGCGGCGCACTCGCCGCGGCGGCCGGTCTGCCTCCGGCGGTCCTGGTCGACAGGCTGCTCCAGGTGGTCGACGAGTGGGTGGGCGGGCAGGCCGCCGACGACATCGCCATGCTGGCGGTGTGCGCGTCGACACCGGGCTGAACCCTGCGGTTCGACCCTCAGGCGGTCCGCGCCACCGGTGGCTCGCCGGCGGACCAGTCGCGGGGCGTGCCCACCGTCCGCTCCGGTTTTGCCGCCCCGCCCTGCCACACCCCTCGACTGGGCTGGTCCGGGTGCTCCGACGACTTCCGCGCCGGGCCGTCGGGCCGGTCCGGGTCCTGCGGCCATTCGTCCCGCCCGCGCGGGGAGTCCCCGTCGTCCGGCGCTCTCCGCACGCGCTGCCGGCGGGCGACCTCGTCGAACTCCCGCACCCCGCTCACCAGCGCGGCGCGACCCGCCGGGCTCATCGCGGCCAACACGGCGGCCAGCCGCTCCTGGCGGTCTTTGCGCAGCTCCGCGAGGAGTCGCCGGGCCTCCGGGGTGAGGTGCAGGGAAATTTCCCGCCGGTCGAAGCGCCCCGGCTCGCGCTCGAGCATGCCCGCCGCCACCAACCTGTCACACAGGCGGCTGGCGGAACTCAGCAACATGTCCAGACGGGTGGCGAGCCGGCGTAGGTTGATCCCGTCGTACTGCTCGACCACCATCACCGCCCGTAGTTGGGCACCGGAAACCCGGCTGGCGGTCGCCTCGCGGGCGGAATCCCAGACACCCAGCAGGGCACCCGCCGCCGCGTCCAATGCGGCAGCCATACTCGTCGTAGGGTCCGGCGGACCGTTGTGTTCGGCCATGGTGGCCCGAGACTACTCCGAACCCAGAGGTGGTCGAGCTCGGATGAAAGAGGCCTGATGAGCGAACCGGTCAATCGGGCACGACGCAGCCTGAACGAGACACCCGCCGACCGTCTCGTGGCTGGGGTCCGCACGGTTCTCGACGAGGCGTACGGGATCTCCGAGGCGGAGCTGTACCAGGTCGACTACCGCCTCGCGGAGCTGCTGCCCCTCACCGAAGGTGATTCTCTCCGGGGCGCCGGCCACCCCGCGTGGCGTGCCTTCGACCACCAGTCCCCCGTCCTGGTCGACGGCGTCGCCTGGCTTCCGGTGAGCATGCGCGGCGAACGCCGGGGCGTCCTGCGCCTGGCGCCGGTGGTCGACGACCCCTCGGTGCTCGCCGCGCTGGCCGACATCGCCACCTCGCTCGCACACGAGGTGGCCGCCGTCTCCCCCGGCACCGACGTCTACAGCGTGGCCCGACGCAGCCAGCGGCTCACGCTGGCCGCCGAGATGCAGTGGGACCTGCTGCCCGGCCGGAGCCGGGTCCGCCCCTCGTTCAGCCTGGCCGGGCAGCTCGAACCGGCGTACGCCGTGCGTGGTGACAGCTTCGACTGGTCCGACGACGGGGAACGGCTCTGGCTCTCCACGGTCAACGGCAGCGGTGAGGGTGTCGCGGCATCGCTGCTCACGTCGCTGGCCACCCACGCGCTACGCAACGCCCGCCGGGCCGGCCTCGGCCTGGGCGATCAGGCCGCCCTCGCCGACCAGGCCATCTACGACGAGTACCGGGGCAAGCGGCACCTCTCCGCGCTGCTGATGGAGCTGGACCTGCGCTCCGGGACGATGACCGTGGTGGACGCCGGCTCGCCACGGCTCGTCCTCCTGCGCCGGGGTGAGGTCACCGAACAGCCGCTGGAGGCGCAGTTCCCGCTCGGCATGTTCGAGGCGACCGACTACCACGAGCAGACGTTCACACTGGAACGCGGTGACCGGCTGTTCGTCGTCAGCGACGGC
This sequence comes from Micromonospora sp. CA-246542, assembly GCF_050942905.1. Classification (NCBI taxonomy): domain Bacteria; kingdom Bacillati; phylum Actinomycetota; class Actinomycetes; order Micromonosporales; family Micromonosporaceae; genus Micromonospora; species Micromonospora sp. CA-246542. The sequence goes on from NZ_CP192040.1 coordinate 5,820,599, forward strand.
GTCGTGGACGCCACCGGGCAGAGCGTCCGCTACGGCGAGACGGCACTGGACCGGTTCCTGCGGCGGACGGGGCCGATGGAGCCGCTGGACGCCGTCCGGTCGCTCCTCGGCGACCTGCGCGCCTTCGTGGCCGGCGACCTCGTCGACGACGCCGTGGTGGTCTGCCTGGACTGGACCGGCCCGCAGCAGCAGTGAGCGTGGCGGTCAGTAGGCGCCGCGACTGTTCAACACCGCGCCGGCGGTCTTCCAGAGGATGGTGAGGTCGGCGGCGAGCGACCAGTTCTCCACGTAGTAGAGATCGAGTCGGATGCCGTCCTCCCAACTGAGGTCGGACCGGCCGCTGACCTGCCACAGCCCGGTCATGCCGGGCTTGACCAGCAGTCGCCGGGCCACATCGCCGTCGTAGCGGGCCACCTCGGACGGGAGCGGCGGACGCGGCCCGACGAGGCTCATCTGGCCCAGCAGGACGTTGACCAGCTGCGGCAGCTCGTCCAGCGACCACTTGCGCAGCAGCCGGCCGACCCGGGTCACCCGAGGGTCGTCGCGCATCTTGAACATCAGGCCGTCGGTCTCGTTCCGGGCCACCAACTCGGCGAGCAGCGCGTCAGCGTTGATCACCATCGTCCGGAACTTGAACACCCCGAACTCCTGCCCGCCCCGCCCCACCCGGACCTGCCGGAACAACACCGGCCCGCGGCTGTCCAGCTTGATGGCCAACGCGATGACCGCGATCAGCGGCAGGAGCAGCGCCAGGGCGACCGACGAGATCGACCGGTCGACGAAACCCTTGACCAACTTGCGCGCGCCGCGGAACTCGGGCGCCTCGACGTGGATCAGGGGCAGCCCGGCGACCGGGCGGGTGTGGATCCGCGGACCCGCCACGTCGGTGAGGGCGGGGGCCACGACGAGGTCGACGCCGGTCCCCTCCAACTGCCAGCCGAGTCGACGCAGTCGGGCCGCGGTCAGCTCACCGGAGGCGGTCACCGCCACGGTGTCCGCGCCGATTGCGGTCACGGCCTCCGGGATGCCCCGGAACGATCCCACCACCGGTACGTCACCGAGCCGCTGCGCCACCGGCGCCAGCAGCGCGTCGGGGATGCACGCGCCGACCACCTGGTAGCCGGCGTACGGCTCGCGACGCAGGGTGTGCACCAGTTCCAGGACGTGCGCGGTGTCGCCGACGACGAGCACCCGGCGGGACCAGCCGGCGCCCTTCGAGCGGGCCCGGTGCAGCCGTTTGCGCGCCGCGAACCGGGTCACCTCCAACCCGACCGTGCCCACCGCGAAGGAGATGCCGAGGAAACCCCGGGAGACGCCGACGTCGGCGATGTAGCCGGCGATGGCGATCGCGCCGGCCAGTCGCAGGCTCGCCGAGCTGACCCGCCGGTACTCGTCCGCCCCGTAGCCGACGACCCGGTCGTCGTAGCACCCGAGCGCCTTGAGGGAGATCAGCCAGGCCAGGACCAGGCCGGGGGCCACCAGCACGTACGGGATCTTGGAGCCGACCGGCTCCTCGTCACCGAACCTGCCGACGTATCCGACGAGCAACGCGATGATGAGGACGGTGGTGTCCAGCACCACCAGGACCCGGATGTAGGAACGTTCGTCGGCACGGGCCACCAGTCCGCTCGGACGGTCCTTCGGCGGCGCCGAGGTGTCGGCGGGGGTCAACAGTGTCGCGGTCGTCACCGGCCCTCCCACTCTGTTCAGGACGGCCCCGGCCGACGGGTCGGGCCGAAGGCGGACCGATTGCCGGAACACGTCGACATCCTGCCCTGACAACTATGACTGCCGATTGCTTCCGACGTATTGCCGTCACTTTTCTTCAACCCCCTGGCCACACAAGGAACCCGCCGTACCGGCTCACCGGTACGACGGGTTCCTTGTTGCTCAGCGGCGGCTCAGCGCGGGGCTGGGGGACGCCTCGCGATGGCGGTGAGGAAGATGCTGCCGATCTCGCTCGGGTCCTTGGTGACGAAGACGTCCCCGCCGGTCACCTTCGTGATCGACTCCAGTTCGGCCTTGCTGACGCCCTCGCCGATACCGATCATGATGACCTGCACCGGCCGCTCCGGATCGGCGATCTGCTTGAGCTTGGCGAGCAGCTGCTGCTGGTTGATGCCGTTGTCGTCCTCGTTCTTGCCGTCGGTGAACAGCACGATCGAGTTGACCCGGCCGGGCTGCCAGTCCTCCTGCACCGCCTGGTACGCGGCCAGCATCGTGTCGTACAGGCCGGTGTCACCGTTGGACGGCTTGACGGTGGCGAGCGCCCCCTCCAACTGGGCCCGCTGGCCGGAGAGCGGTCCGATCGGCACCAGTTCCCGGTAGTCGCGGTTGCCGACCAGCTTCGTGGAGAAGGTCCACAGGCCGATGGACCAGGAGTCGTCGAAGAGCCCGAGACCGCGGCGGGCCGCGTCGACGGTGACCTCCTCCCGGCTGCGGTTGTTGGCGCTGGGCACCTCGTCCTTCATCGAGCCGGAGACGTCGATGACGGCGAGCATCCGGCCGGACTGGGTGGCGATCGACCAACTGGACACGACACGCTGTATCGCGGCCGGGTCCAGGCCGCCCGCCGCGGTGCCGCCGGCCGCCGGGGCGGTCGATGCGCCACCGGCCGGGCTCGGCGCGCCCTGCGGGGCGTTGAAGCCGGCACCCCAGCTGCCGTCCGGTCCACGCAGCGACTGCGCCGCCAGGCGGTCCCGGAACTTCGGCGCGGTGAGCAGCTCGTACAGCACCTTCGCCGCCGCCGCCTTGGTCGGCTCGATGCCGGGCAGCACCGCGTACGGGTAGTCCAGCGGCATCGGCGCCGGCTCCATGTAGAGCGCGGCGAGCGGCACCGGAGGCTTCTTGCTGTTGTACGCGATCACGTCTTCCTCGGACAGCGCCGCCGCACCGAGAGCGCTCGCGATCGAGGTCGGGTCCGTGGCGGTCGGGAAGCGGGCGAGGAGGTCGTTGCGGAGCGAGGAGCGACCGGTGGCCAGCGCCCGCAGCGCGCCCACGGTGTTGCGCTGGGCGTCGCCGCCCGCGCCACTGGCGGCCGTGGTCAGCGAGAGCAGGCCGGACAGCCCGGCCGCGTCGCGGGTCGGCTCGACGATCCCGGTACGCAGCGGCTTGCTGCTGTTGACCTGCTTGAGCAGATCGGCCCAGGTGAACTTGGCGTTGGGCCAGCCGAGCCGCGTCGCCACCGGCTCGGGCATCGCCACGACGACGGGGCTGCGCGCGATGGAGGCCCCGTTGGTCGGCGCGAACGCCGTGGCGTCCTTCTTGAGACGCAGCAGCCAGGTCGAGGAGTCCGGCACCCAGACGTCCGGGGTGACGGCCGTGCCGCTGGCCTGGCCGACGCCGGCGAGTACGGCACCGTGCTTCGCGGCCACCACGGCGGCCACGTCGACCGGGTCGGATGCCGAGACATCGACGCGGATGCAGGTGGGGCCGACTGCGGCGCCGTCCTTGACCCACTGGGAGGCGGCGGCGTCCACCGCGGGCGCGAGCTCGGTGGCGACCGCCACGGCGAGTCGGATCTCCCCTGAACAGCTTGGCTGGATCAGCTCCTTGTAGCCGAACCAGACGCCGGTCGTGACGACGAGAACCGTCGCCGTCGCGGCGGCGGCTGCTAGATGGAGTTTCGAACGCATTCGATGGCGGCCTGCAGACACGCTGACCATCTTGCGTATTAGGTGCCGTCTCTGCCACATCCGTTCGGACTAAAGTTACGCAGGAGAAACAGTTGATCACCATTTAACAACAGAGAGTGATGGATCGGCCCCACGGCGTTGCTAAACCTGCCCCGCTCTCGCATTCGCTTCCGTCATTCCGTCCGCTCACGGCAGGACGCACGTCGGGCTCGCCAGCGGTACGGGCTCGCCCACCGGAGCCGGTACGCCCGTGCTCGGGTCACGTCGGAACACCCGCACCATGTCCGCCCGCTCGTCGGCGACGTAGAGATGCTCGCCGATCAGGGCGAAGTGTCGCGGCCACTCCCCGCCGGTGTCCACCTCGGACACCAGCGCGGGCAGGTCACCGGTCAGGTCGAAGACGGCGATGGTGCCGATACCGCGGTTCGCGACGTAGAGCAGACGCCCGTCCGGGTCGACAGCGACCTCCGACGGCTGGACGTGGCCGGTCCGCCCGCTGGCGTCGACCCGGCCACGCTGGTGCAGTGACCCGTCCTCGGACAGCCCGTACGCGGTGACCGTGGCGTCCAACTCGCCGACCAGGTAGCAGCGCCGCCCGTCGGGATGACGGGCCAGGTGCCGGGGCCCGACGCCCGGCGCCGTACGCATCCGCGGGCCGCGTGGCACCAGCCGCCCGCTCGCGTTGTCCAGGTCGTACCGGTAGACCGAGTCGGTGCCCAGGTCCACCGCGAGCAGGGGCTCGGGGTCCCGGCCGGGAGAGACCATGTGGGCGTGCGCCCGCTCCTGGCGTTCCGGGTCGGCGCCGTGGCCCTCGTGGACCACGAGATCGGTCCGTTCGCCGGGCACGCCCTGCTCGTCGAGTGGGAAGACCGCGACGCTTCCGCTGCCGTAGTTGGCCGCCACCAGGTGCCCACCGTCGGGCAGCACCGCCAGGTGGCAGGGCTCGGCGCCGCCGGTCGAGAAGCTGCCGAGCGCGTCCAGCGCGCCGTCCGAGGAGACCTGCCAGGCGCTGACCAGACCCTCGGTCAACTCGTTGACCGCGTAGAGCACCGGCCGCGTGGGGTGCCGCGCGAGGAACGACGGCGACGGCGTGACCGCCACCGTGCCGAGCGGGGTGAGTGCCCCGGTGGCCGGGTCGCGGCGTGCCGCGACGATGCCGTCCGCCCGCCCGCCGCTCTGCGCGGTGTAACCCCCGATGTGGACGATCTCGCCCGGACCAGTCACGCTGCACCCCTTCGCCGACATCCTGGAGTAGATCCAACCAGAGCTGCCCAGGAAGCCGACCGGCTAACCGGCTTTTCGACGCCAGCCCGGTCCGCCGAACACGCGGTGGCGGTTCAGGAGGCCGGCACCGGCTCGCCGCGCTGCCGGGCCACATGCTCGACCAAGGAGATCAACACCAGCTTGCCGGACTGACGGTCCCGGGCGTCGCAGAGCACCATCGGCACGTCCGGGTCCAGGTCGAGCGCTCGGCGTACGGTCTCCAGGTCGAAGCGACGGGTGTCCTCGAAACAGTTCACCCCCACCACGAACGGGATGCCACGCTGCTCGAAGTAGTCGATCGACGGGAAGCAGTCGGCCAGCCGCCGGGTGTCGGCGAGCACCACCGCGCCGAGCGCGCCGAAGGCCAGCTCGTCCCAGAGGAACCAGAACCGGTCCTGGCCAGGGGTGCCGAACAGGTACACCTGGAGGTCGTCGTTGATGGTGATCCGGCCGAAGTCCATCGCCACGGTGGTGGTCGTCTTGCCCTCCACCCCCGAGAGGTCGTCGGTGCCGATGCCGGCGTCGGTCAGCACCTCCTCGGTCTGCAACGGCCGGACCTCGCTCAACGCGCTCACCAGCGTCGTCTTGCCGGCGCCGAAGCCCCCCGCGATGAGGATCTTCAGTGCCAGCGGAACGGTGACGGCTGAGCCCGCATGGTCATAGCGCACGGAGTCCACTGACCACCGCCTTGAGGATGTCGTCGTTGGGAAGATCGCGGCTGGCCGGCGGCTCGTGCACCGCGACCAGGCCCTGCGCGAGGAGGTCGCCCAGCAGCACCCGGATCACACCGACCGCGAGGTCCAGCTCGGCCGCCAGCTCGGCCACCGAAACCGGGTGACTGGCCAACGCGACCAACCGCCGGTGCTCCGGCGGTAACTGCGGCTGGGCCGCCGGGTCGAGGTCCGCGGCGGCCAACACGAACGCGACCAGGTCGAAGCCACCGGCGGCGGAGCGCACCCGGCCACCGGTGAGCGTGTAAGGGCGGACCACCGGGCCCGCGTCGCCGTCCAGCCACTCGTGCTGGGGGCCGGGCGGCTCAGTCCGCATCACCGGCGTCCGCGGACGGTCGGGCCGACGCGGTCAGGTTCTCCCCCACACGGATGACCAGCATCGCCATCTCGTACGCGACCAGGCCGATGTCCGCGTCCGCGTCACTCACCACGGCCAGGCAGGCGCCCTGGCCGGCGGCGGTGACGAAGAGGTACGCCGACTCCATCTCCACCACGGTCTGCCGGACCGGACCGCCGTCCACGTGGTGGCTCGCGCCCCGGGCCAGGCTGGAGAAGCCGGCGGCGAGCGCGCAGAGGTGCTCGGCATCGGCGCGTTCCAACTCGGCCGAGGAGCCGAGCAGTAGGCCGTCGGCGGAGAGCACGACCGCCTCCCGGGCGGCCGGAACCCGCTGCACCAGCTCGTCGAGCAACCAGTCGAGGCTGGCGCTCTGCTTCGTCGTTTCCCGCACTAGGCGTCCCTCTCAGTCGCTGTCGGATCGAAGGCCTTCGGGGGCGCGGAAGATCCCGAATCGGCAGCGGACCCGGTCTCGGGGGCCGCCGCGGATCGCTGAGCCGGGACCGCCGCCGGCGCAGCGGCCGGGATCGCCGGCGCTGCGGAGGGCGGGGGCGTGGGAACGCGGGTCGGGGCCGCCGGGGCGACCACGGTCGCCCGACCCCGGGCGGTGCCGGCCTGCAGGGACGCCATCACCCGGCGTACCTCCTCCGGCGAGCGGGGCGACGGCGTGTCGGCGGCGGTGGGCCGGGGCAGGGCGTTGGGGGTACGTCGCCGTACCCGCCGGGGCAGCCCCTCCAGGTCGTCCGCCGTCCCGTCGGAGGGCGGCTCGTCCGCGGCGGCCGGCAGATCGGACGTCGGCCCCGTGGGCAGGACGAGGGTGGGCGGGTCACTGGTGACGACCGGGGCCGAGGTGGTACGACCGGCGCGGGACCGGGGTGCCGTCGTCCGGCGTACGGGTCGGGCCGGTCGCCGGTCACCGGGCGCGGCGGCGGGCGACGCCGGGTCGGGGCCGGCCGGTGGCTCGGCGGTGACCAGGTCGGTGGGGATCAGCACCACGGCGGTGACGCCGCCGTCCTCGGGCGACCGCAGTCGCACGCGTACGGAGTGCCGCGCCGCCAGCCGGGCCACCACGAACAGACCGAGGCGGGCGCTCTGCGCCGGATCGAACTCGGGCGAGCTGGTCAGCCGGGTGTTGGCGTTCTCGAGCGCGGTGGCGGACATGCCCAGCCCCTGATCGGTGACCGACAGGACGTACCCGTCGGCGCCCTGCTGCCCGGTGATGGTCACCCGCGTGTCCGGCGGGGAGAAGGCGGTGGCGTTCTCGACCAGCTCGGCGAGCAGGTGGATGATGTCGCCCACCGCCCGGCCCAGCACACCGGCCGGCTGCACGACGGTGATGTCCACCCGGTCGTACGCCTCGACCTCGCTGATCGCCCCGCGGACCAGGTCGACCATCGCGACCGGGTTGCGCCACCCCCGGCCCGGCGCGGAGCCGGCCAGGATGACCAGGTCCTCGGCGTGCCGGCGGAGCCGGGTGGCCAGGTGGTCCACCTGGAACAGCTCGGCCAGCTCGTCCGGGTCCTCGGCGCGTCGCTCCATCCGGTCCAGCAGGTGCAACTGCCGGTGCACCAGGCCCTGGCTGCGGCGGGCGATGTTGAGGAACACCTCGTTGAGCCCCCGGCGCAGGGTGACCTCGTCCACGGCTGCCTGGACGGCGGTGCGCTGCACCTCGGTGAAGGCCCGCCCGACCTCGCCGATCTCGTCGTGGCCGTACTCCAGGGGTGGCGCCTCCCGGGCGACGTCGACGTGCTCGCCGCGACGCAGCCGCGCGACCACGTCGGGCAGCCGGTGCTCGGCCAGTTCGAGGGCGGCGGTACGGACTCCGCTGAGCCGCCGGACCAGGGTGCGGCCGACCCGGAGCGCCACCAGCACCGAGACCACCACGGCGACGAGACCGAGCACCCCGGCGGCGGCGAGCCGGACCAGGATCCCGACCGCCATCGGCACCGAGCGGTCGGTGAGGTTGTCGGCCTCGGCCAACTCGAAGTCGCGCAACTCCTGCTGCACGGCGTCGTGGCTGGCCTGCCACACGGCGGCGTCCACCGGTGGACGACCGGACCGGTTGGCGCCGATCAGCGCGTCCTGCATGGCCCGCAGGCTGGTGAAGTCGGGACTCTCGGTGAGTCGCTGGTACGCGGCGCGCCCGGCCTCGGGCAGGTCGGCCACCGCGCTCTCGGTGAGCCACCGCTGGTTGCCGATGGTCTGCACGAGCAGCGCGTGCTCCCCATTGGCGAACTTCCCGGCGGTCAGCACACCGGCCAGCATCGCGTCGGTCTGGCCCAGCAGCTCGCGGGATCGGCCCAGCGTGGTGAGGGCCAGCGCCTGCCGGTTGATGGCGGGGTCGCTGAGGTTCGCCATGGCGGAGAACGCCTGGAAGGCCGCCGAGACCATGCCGCTGTAGAGGCCGATCGCGCCCGCGCGGTCCATCATCCCGTCGTCGATGAAGTCCCGTCCGGTCGGCAGCGCCGCCAGGGCGGTGACCAGCCGGTCGACGCGGTCCTCCAGCAGGTCGTCGGCGGCGGAGCGCAACGCCTCCCCGTCGACCCGGCGACGCAGCTCGGCGACCGCCCGGTCGGTACGCAGGCGCTGCTCGGCCAACGCGGGCAGTTCGGTGTCGCCGGCGAGCTGCACCACCGAGAGGCGACGCTCGCGTTGCAGCTCGGTGACCACCGCCTCGCCGGGGCGGCCCAGGTCGTAGAGGAGGGTGCGCGCGGAGAGCAGGTTCAGGGCGGGGCCGAAGGTCAACGTCGTCGCGAAGATCCACAGCGCGAGGAGCGCGGTCACCGGCGCGACGACCAATGCGGTCAGCTTCGAGCGGATAGGCCAGTCGCGGGTTCTCATCAGACCTCGCCCGTCAAGGGTGGCAGGAGGGGCGCCGGCACCGCCGGGCAGCGCGCTCGCCGGTCGCGTACCCGGTCGTCGGGCCGGGCACCGGCGCGCGCGCCTTGGGCAGGATACGTAATCACGCCCGGTTGCACTACCGCCGTCGGACGGCGTCCGGGCTGCGGAGCGCGCTCCCGCGAGTACGACGAGCGCCCCGCTGTCGCGCTCCCCGGGGCGCTGGTGCTGGGCGGGAAAGGATCAGACGTTGCCGGCGATGCCGTATGACGGGGGCCAGTCCACCCACGCGGACTATCTGGAATGAGTCAGGTTTCTGTCAGCTACCGCCGCGCCGGACCGCGATCGGCGAGGAAAGTCCCCCGGATCGGGATTGGCGATCAGTACGCGGAGGGAATACCAGATGACGAAGGAGGAGCCCATGTCGCCCACGCAGATAGTCGTCATCGTGCTCGTCGTGCTGGTGGTCATCGCGGCGATCGCCGTGGCCGTCCGGACGATCGGTCGTCGCCGCGCGCTGCAGAGCCGGTTCGGACCGGAGTACGACCGGGTGGTGCAGGAGCAGGAGAGCCGGTCCGCCGCGGAGCGTGAGCTACGCGACCGGGAGCGCCGGCACGCCGAGCTCACGCTCACCCCGCTCAGCCCGGAGTCGCGAGCGCGGTACGCCGCCGCCTGGGAGGAGCTCCAGATCCGCTTCATCGACTCGCCGGGTGAGACCGTGGGCGACGCGGACGAACTGGTCACCCGACTCATCGAGGAGCAGGGCTACCCGACCGGTGAGTTCTCCGACCAGATCGCGCACCTCTCCGTCGAGCACGCCCGCACCCTGACCAACTACCGGGACGCGCACGAGATCCACCTGCGCAACTCGCGGGGTGAGGCGACCACCGAGGAGCTGCGTCAGGCGGTCGTGCACTACCGGGCCCTCTTCGCCGACCTGCTCGGCGAGGAGCCCGTCGGTCAGCGCACGCCCGAACAGCGTTCCCACCCGGACACTCCGCACGACGCCACGAGCCGCTGAGGAGGCCACCGATGCGCCACGAAGAGCAGCAGGTGAGCAACGACCATCCGGAGGCCGTCCGGTCCGCGCCGGTGCCGGTCCCGCCGACCGGTGACCGGGCCGCCCACTCGGACGTACCCGAGGATGCCCTGGACGACCGGGGCACCTTCGACGATCCGACCATCGGCGACGAGCGGAGCGCCGACGACGTCCCGACCACCGACCACGAGCGGACCAACGGCACCGATCCGGGCGTCCGGCATGACCGGGCCGACGACGAGGGCGGCTTCCACGAGCCGGGTCCGCTGCCGACCGCGTTCGGCGCCACCACGGTCGCCGACGCGGTGGCCGCGTCCGCTCTGGCCAGCCCGCGTCCGCAGGACCAGCCCGACCCGCGGGCCGAGCGGACCGCCGCGCCGGGCGACGGCGCCGAGGACGGCGAGCGGGAGGGCCTGCGCGCCGACCCCACCGCCGAACTGCACCGCCGCGACGACTTCGCGGAGACCGACGAGGACACGACGCCGGACGCCGACGAGGCTGCCGACCCGGACATCGACGACCGACGGGACCGTACCGACACCGCGCGAACCGTCGTCGCGCCGGGGAGCACGGAGGGCGCGCCGGAGCGCCGAAGCGACCTGACCGACTGGGCCGGCGATCCGGACGCGGCCGCGGCGGGCGCGGCCGGCTACGGCAGCGCGTCGCCGGAACTGGTGGACCCGGACGCGGACGGCGAACCGGTCGCCACCGAGGGCGCCGCAACCTCACTGGAGTCGGCCGGCACCTCGCGACCCGCCGGTTCGACCGTCGCCACCGACGCGGCCACGCTCCTGGACGGGGACACCGCACAGGGTTTCCGGGACCGCTGGCGGGACGTGCAACTGCGGTTCGTCGACGATCCTTCCGCCGCAGCGGGCGAGGCGCAGTCCCTGGTCGAGGAGGCCATCCAGGCACTCGCCTCGGCGCTCGCGGCGCAGAAGAACACGCTGGGCGGCTGGCAGGACGCCGGCTCGGCGGACACCGAGCAACTGCGCATGGCGGTCCGTAACTACCGGGACTTCCTGGACCGCGTCCTGGGTCGCTGACCTACCCGGACCACCACGGGACGCTCGGCCGACACCGGCCGGGCGTCCCTTTTCGCGCCCGCACCGGCCCGCACCGGCCGGGCGCGGGCCAGCGCCGGCCCGCGCCGGCGCCGGGCCGCCGGCCGGTAGCCGGCTACCGGTCTGGCCCTTTGCTCTGCTTCACCATAGGCAACACCCGGTGTCCGGATACCGGACGCCCGCTTGTTTCCTCCGCTGAAGCAGAGCAAAGGACTCGGCCAACCACCGCGGGCCCATCCACCCCCGCCGCGTCGCCGCGTCGCCGCGTCGCTGCGTCGCCGCCGCTGCGGCAGCCGGGGCAACCCGAAGCGGGGTACGCCACGAAAGACCCCGGGAGTGCCGGAACCACACCGATCAGACAGGCAGGCGTGAAACCTCGCGCAGCGGGTAATAGGGCGCGCGCATCGAATGCGGTGCCCACGGCGGACGAGGGGTGACGAGATGGACGGCGGCGGCCTCCGGCTCAACATGAACGGGCTGGACTACCTGATCCTCGCTCTGTACTTCGTCACCGTCCTCGGGGTCGGCTTCGCCGCCCGTCGGGCGATCCGGACCAGCGTCGACTTCTTCCTCTCCGGCCGTTCCCTGCCGGCCTGGGTGACCGGCCTCGCCTTCGTCTCGGCGAACCTCGGGGCGCTGGAGATCATCGGCATGGCGGCCAACGGCGCCCAGTACGGCGTCATGACGGTCCACTACTACTGGATCGGCGCGGTGCCGGCGATGGTCTTCCTCGGCATCGTGATGATGCCCTTCTACTACGGCTCCAAGGTCCGCAGCGTCCCCGAGTACCTGCGGTTGCGCTTCAACCGACCGACGCACCTGCTGAACGCGCTCAGCTTCGCCGTCGCCCAGGTGCTGATCGCCGGTGTGAACCTCTACGCGCTGGCCCTGGTCATGCAGGCGCTGCTCGGCTGGCCGCTCTGGACGGCGATCGTGGTGGGCGCGGCGATCGTGCTGGCGTACATCACCATCGGTGGCCTGTCCGGGGCCATCTACAACGAGGTCCTCCAGTTCTTCGTCATCCTGGCCGGCCTCATCCCGGTCACCGTGATCGGTCTGGTCAAGGTCGGCGGCGTGAGTGGGCTGATGGACGCGGTCCGCGACTCGAAACTCGGCGAGGCGGGTCTGCACGCCTGGCAGGACACCGGCAGCACCGACAACCCCCTCGGCGCGCAGTGGATCGGCATCGTCTTCGGCCTCGGTTTCGTGCTCTCGTTCGGCTACTGGACGACGAACTTCGCCGAGGTGCAGCGGGCCCTGTCGGCCAAGAACATGAGCGCCGCCCGGCGTACGCCGATCATCGCCGCGTACCCGAAGCTCTTCATCCCGCTGGTCACGATCATCCCCGGCCTCGTCGCACTCGTGACGGTGAAGGGCCTCGGCGCGGAGAGCGGCGACCTGCAGTACAACAACGCCATCCCGCTGCTGATGCGGGACCTGCTGCCCAACGGCGTGCTCGGTGTGGCGGTCACCGGCCTGCTCGCGTCGTTCATGGCCGGCATGGCGGCCAACGTGAGCGGCTTCAACACCGTCTTCACCTACGACATCTGGCAGTCATACGTACGCCGGGGCCGGTCCGACGAGTACTACCTGCGGATCGGCCGGTGGGCGACCGTCGCGGCCGTGGTGATCGGCATCGGGACGGCGTTCATCGCCTCCGGGTTCAGCAACATCATGAACTACATCCAGGCGCTCTTCTCCCTGTTCAACGCGCCGCTGTTCGCCACCTTCATCATCGGCATGTTCTGGAAGCGGATGAGCGCCCTCGCGGGCTTCTGGTCCCTGCTGCTCGGCACCCTGGCGTCGCTGGCGACGTACCTGCTCTACAAGGGCGGCGTCATCGGCTTCAACTCCGACCTGGAGGAGAGCTTCTGGGGCGCCGGCATCGCGTTCGTCACCGTGGCGGTGGTCGCCGCCATCCTCACTCCGCTCACCGCGCCCAAGCGCGACGAGGATCTGCGCGGACTGGTCTACGGGATGGGCGGCGTCGACCTGAAGGGCGACGTGCTCGCCGGGGACGCCGTCTGGTACCGCTCCCCCGTGCTGCTCGGCCTGATCGCGGTCGCGCTGGCCGCACTCTTCTACATCCCGGTCTTCTAGGAAAGGAGTCGGCAGATGAGCAACGACGGCCAGCCGGCGCAGGACCCGCTGATCGACGAGACACAGTCGGAGGAGCGTCGCTCCGCCGCCGCCCGTCTGTTCGACATCCGTCGGGTGATCGGTGGGCTCTTCGTGGCGTACGGGATCATCGTGACGCTGATCGGCATCTTCGACAGTCGAGCCGAGATCGACAAGGCCGAGGGTGTCCGCATCAACCTGTGGGCCGGCCTGGTGATGCTCGCCTTCGGGCTGGTCATGCTGCTCTGGCAGTGGCTGCGGCCGGCGGAGGCGCCGTCCGCGAACGAGTCGCAGTCCGACCGCTGAACCCCGCTCCGCCGCCGGCGCCGTCCACCGGGACGGCGCCGGCGCCGCGCATGGGCACCCGCGCACGGGGTACGCGACGGGGATCAGGCACCGTGTCGGACACAGGAGGCAGCACGATGACCGATCGCGACCGCCGACCGCTGGAGGAGAGCCCGCAAACGGCCGCTGCGGTGGACGACGACAGCACCGTCCCGGAGCTGCGGACCGGGGGTGGCCCCGACCGCGACACGCCGACCTTCACCGAACCCCGCGAGCGGCAGCCGGACCTTGCCCCGGACACCGACGACCTGATCGGCGACCCGTACGGCGCCGGAACCGGCGCAACCGGGACGGGCACCGGCGCGGGCGGCGACAACATCCGTACCGGCGCCGAGCAGCCCTGGGAACCGGAGGACCTGGTGATGGCCCGTGGGCAGGACCTCACCCCGGAGAACCTGGAGAAGGCCCGTCGCGACCTGGCCGAACACGGCCGCGCGGCGATCGAACGCACCGTGCCCTGACCCGGCACGGACGTGGAAAAGGGGGGTCCCCGGCCCGACCGTGATGGTCGGACCGGGGACCCCGGGGAAACCTGCCCCCGGCAGTGCCTCACCTACTGCCGGAGGCAGGTTGGCGCGTGAGCTACCCGATCAGAGCGCCGGGTAGGCGTTCTGCATCAGCTCCCGGAACTGGGCCGAGAACCACGCTCCGGAGATCGGCGCGTTCCCCAGCGCCCCGCTCGGGTTGTTGCCGTTGCGGGCGTTACCGCCGTACGTCGGGTCGCACATCCGGTCGAAGCCCTTGCCCTCGTTGTTCGGGATCTCCGAGCTGGAGCCGTCCGACTCGCCCGGAGGCTTCACCCAGACGTAGGCGTCGATGCCCGTCGCCGGGTTCGCCCGCGGCCGCTCGCCGAGACCCGCGCCGGCCTGGTTGCACCAGTTACCGGCGTGCGCCCGACGGTCGACCCGGCCGCCGTTGACGTACGTGTCGACGCTGGTCGTCGCGCCCGGGCCGGTGGGCCGGTTGGCGCCGCCCCAGCCGTTGCGGGACGTGTCGATCAGCATGCCGATGTTGGAGTTGAAGCCGACCGAGACCAGCTTGGTACGGAACGCCTGGGCGAAGGACAGCTCGTCGACGTAGTAGTTCCAGTCGACCCACTTGGACTGCCGCACGGTCTGGCCGTTCACGTTGTCCGTGATCTTGAAGTACGGCTCCGTGAGCGCCGAGTAGTTCGCGGTGTTGGTGATGAAGCCGTGCACGTTGTTGACCGTGCTGCCGGAGGCGACCGCGGCGGTCTTCAGGATGTCGGCGGTCGGGCCGAAGTTGGAGTCCCAGCCGAGCCAGCCGTGGTGCCCGGCGTCGATGTAGTTGTAGACGTTACCGATCGCGCCCAGCTTGGCGAGGGCGTAGCCGACACCGTTGACGTACGCGCCGTTGGCCTTGACCGTGTCGCACATGACCGTGCCGCCGGGCTGACCCGAGGTGTTGGTCACGATGTTCGGCAGCGAGTCGATCTCGATGATGTTGATGATCCGGATGTTCCGGTACTTCGAGTCGGACTGGATCGCGGCGATCGGGTCGATGTACTCGGCCTTGTACCGGGGCAGCTCGTCCGGGCCCAGCTCACCGTTGGAGGAGAGCGCCGAGCAGTCGCGGCCGGGCAGGTTGTAGATGACGAACTGGATGTAACCGGCGCCCTGGCGCAGCGCCTCGTCCAGGTGGTCCTTCACCCCGAAGGCGCCGTTGGAGCTGCTGTTCGGCGTGCCGTTGATCGCGGCGATCCGGTCCAGCCACACTGCGGTGGGGTTGTTCGAGACGCGGCTACCGCCGGGCTCGGCGTCCGCCTTGGCCTTCCACTCCGGGTTCACGTACCCGGGCACACCGGCGTACGGGTTGTCGACCTTCACACCGGGGGGCGGGGTGGTCGGCGGCGGCCCCGTCGTGGGCGGCGGGGTCGTGGGGGGAGGCGTGGTGGGCGGTGGCGTGGTCGGCGGAGGCGTGGTGGGCGGTGGGGTGGTCGGGTTGCCGGTGCCACCGTTGCAGACCACACCGTTCAGGGTGAACGAGGTCGGCTTCGGGTTGCTGCCGCTCCACGCTCCGTTGAACCCGAGGGTCGTCGACGCGCCGGTCGCGAGGGTGCCGTTGTAGGACATGCTGCGGGCGGTGACCTGGCTGCCCGACTGGGTGTACGTGGCCGACCAGCCCTGCTGCACGCGCTGGCTGGAGTTGGGGAAGGTCCAGCCCAGCGTCCAACCGTTGACCGGGTCGCCGAGGTTCTTGATGGTGATGTTGGCGGTGAAGCCACCCTGCCAGTCATTGGTCGAGTACGCGATGTCGCACTGCGTCGCGGCCTGCGCCGCGGTGACCGGGATCGTCACCAGCCCGCCGGCGACCAGAACGCCCGCGCCGGCGAGCGCGAGGGTCCGGCGGGGGCCGGACAGCCTTCTCCACACATTCATGCCACTGATCTCCTTGGGCGAGACCGGGCCCGCGTACGGCCCGGCGAGACGGCCCGGCGGGCGTCCTGCACGGACGGCCTCCGGCGCCACGGGATTCTTTGGGGTGCCCGACCCGGACGGGCGGTGGTGGTGGTTGGTGGTGATTGGCCGGCGCGTGGCCGACCGATCGGCGGCCGGTTGTCGTCCGGTGAACCGGATGCCCTCGACGCCCCGCCTGCGCGGTGTGGCTCCCCCGAACCGCGTGCGCCGATTCTTGCATGGGAGCGCTTCCATGGCAATGGCTCGATGCGTCGTCACCCTCGACTCGGACGATACCTCCGAGGTGACGCGGGTGGCACCAGCCGTCCGTTACCGGTCGACCGCAGCCGCTAGCGCGCGGCAGGCCCGGAAGGCCGCGACCGACCCGATCGGGCGGTGAGCGCCCGGCGTGGCATGGCGGGCAAAGAAAGCCGCGTATCACTCCTTCGCCGCTTACCACCAGCAAAGGTCAAAACGCGAATCTTTCACTTCATAGGTCATGAAAAGGTCTAACGTCGGTCTTAGCTCGGTTGTCGCCGGGCTCAGGACAACAGGGATGGAGTGACGCAGGTCATGGCTAAGAAGATGCTCGGGAAGGTCGTTGCGGGCGCCGCCCTCGGTGGCGCGTCCCTCCTGGTGTTTGCGCCGGGGATCGCGTTCGCTGAGGGTCACCACGACGAGGACGGCAAGGTCTACGCCAAGCCGCACATCGTGAAGGCCGGTGACGAGGTCAAGCTCCTCGAGATCTGCCCGGATCGCCAGGAGCACGCCTACGTGTGGTCCAAGGTCACCGGCAAGGTCAAGCTCAAGCCCGCGCGCGACGACCGGGGCGAGGACCGCGGCGAGTGGAGCGAGGAGGACGACTCCTACGACCACGACGACAAGGGCAAGGACGAGCACGGCAAGGACGAGGACAAGGGCAAGGACGAGCACGGCAAGGACGACAAGGGCAAGGACCACGAAGGCAAGGGCGACGAAGGCAAGGACGACAAGGGCAAGGACGACGAGGGCAAGGGTGAGCACGGCGACGCCCAGCCCGGCGGCCAGGGCGGTGGCGCTGCCGCCGACGCCTATGAGGACGAGGACAGCAAGGACTGGAAGGGCGAGGAGCACGGCCAGGACGCCCAGGACGACGAAGGCAAGAAGGACTGGGAGTCCAAGGACGAAGGCAAGAAGGACTGGGAGTCCAAGGACGAGGACAGCAAGGACTGGGAGTCCAAGGACGAGGACAAGAAGGACTGGGAGTCCAAGGACGAGGACAGCAAGGACTGGGAGTCCAAGGACGAGGACTACGGCTCGGACGACGAGTACGGCTCGGACAAGGGCTGGGAGTCCAAGGGCCACGAGTCCGAGGGCCACGAATACGGCTCCGACGACGAGTACGGCTCCGACAAGGGCTGGGAGTCCAAGGGCCACGAGTCCGAGGGCCACGAATACGGCTCCGACGACGAGTACGGCTCCGACAAGGGCTGGGAGTCCAAGGGCCACGAGTCCGAGGGCCACGAATACGGCTCCGACGACGAGTACGGCTCCGACAAGGGCTGGGAGTCCAAGGGCCACGAGTCCGAGGACCGCGACTACGGCTCCGACGACGAGTACGGCTCGGACAAGGGCGGCCGCGACGACGAGCGCGAGTTCGTCTACTACGGCGAGGCCAAGGTCGACAAGGACGCCAAGCCGGGTCGCTACGAGCTCAAGGGCTCGTGCGGCGAGGGCGAACTGGTCGTCCTGCCCCACGGCGGGGTCGACGGTGGTGACGGCGGCGTCAGCACCGGCACCGACCGTGGCCTGGCCACCGGCGGCGCGAGCCTGCTCGGCGCTGCCGCGCTCGGCGGGATCGTGCTGATGCGTCGTCGGCGGACCGATGGTTCGCTCGCCTGACGTGACGGCGACACCGGCCGGCGGCCGTCACGGGAGACCGTGGCGTGCCGCCGGCGCGGCCGTCGTCATCACCCTCGCCATGATCGGCGCCGGCATGATCGGCGCCTCGTTGCAGACCACGCCCGCTCCCCGACCCCCACAGCCGCTCGCCCAGGCCGGCCCCGAGGTCACCGGGTCGGCGGTCCCCGACAGCGACATCCCACCCGTCGACGGCGAAGCCGCGCCGACCGCTCTGACCCGGTCCGCTCCGACCACCATCGAGATCCCCCGGATCGGCGTCGACGCGACGATCATGTCGCTGGGCACCAACCCGGACGGCACCGTCCAGGTCCCCCCGCTGGAGCAGGCCGACCAGGCCGGTTGGTACGAGCCGGGCGCCAGCCCCGGTGAGACCGGTAACGCGGTCATCGTCGGGCACGTGGACTCGGCGAAGCTCGGCCCGGCCGTCTTCTTCGACCTCGGCGCGCTCGTGCCCGGTGACACGATCACCGTGCGGCGGGCGGATGGTCAGCCGGCGACGTTCCGGGTCGACTCGGTGAAGTCGTACCCGAAGACGGCCTTCCCCACCGAGTTGGTGTACGGGCCGAACGACCGGCCTGGCCTGCGGGTGGTGACGTGCGGCGGTCAGTTCGACGAGACCGTGCGCAGCTACCCCGACAACGTGGTCGTCTTCGCCACCCTGGCGGCGTGACCAACCCGTACACAAGCGGTCCGGCCGGTCGGGTCACCCCGACCGGCCGGACCGTGTCCGACAGAGCGACTCAGGCGGCGGCGGAGGTCCGCACCAGGGTGCGGATCTGGCGCAGCAGCACGGACAGGGCAGCGAGATCGGCCCGCGACTCGTCGAACTCCCCCATCGCCTGGCGGGCCCGGTGGATCGACGTGGCGTTCGACTGCTCCCACTGCTGCACCCGCTCGTGCGGCGGCAACTCGTCCCCGGTGGAGTCGAGAACCTCGGCGGTGAGCGCGGCCAACGCGGCGTACAGGTCGTAGCGCAGCGCCATCCGCGCGAGGGTCTGCCAGCGGTCCTCCCGGGGCAGCAGGGAGATCTTCGACAGCAGCGAATCCACCCGGAACAGGTCGGAGAGCACGAAGTAGACCGAGGCCACCTCGCCGACGTCCCGTCGGGTGCGGGTCGCCGTCTCCACCACGTCCAGCAGGCCGAAGCTGTACATCAGCCTGGTCGCCTGCTCCGCCAGGTCGCGGGGCAGCCCACGCTCGGTCATCGAGTCGATGTGCGCCGCGATGGCCTGCCGCTCGCCGCCGTAGAACAGCTCCTCCAGACCCGGCAGGAGCCGGGCCACCCCGTCGCGCAGCCGGGCGATCTCGGTGGGCACGTCGATCGGCGAGCGCCGGTTGGTGACCAGCCAGCGCACGGCCCGGTCGAGCAACCGACGGGTGTCCAGGTAGACGCTGGTCTGCAACTCCGGCGAGACCTTGTTGTCCAGCGCCTCCACCGCATCCCAGAGGTCACGCAGCCCGAACACCTCACGGACCACCACGTACGCCCGGATCACGTCGGCGGCGCTGGCGGCGGTCTCCTCGACGACCCGGAAGACGAACGAGATACCGCCCCGGTTGATCGCCTCGTTGACCAGCACGGTGGTGACGATGTCGCGCCGCAGCCGGTGCCGGCCCATCCGGTCGGCGAACCGCTCACGCATCGGCGTCGGGAAGTAGTTGACCAGAACCTCGGACGTCCACTCCTCGTCGGCCAACCCGTCGGTGAGGATCTCCCGCTCAAGGACGATCTTCACGTACGCGAGCAGCACGGCGAACTCCGGCGCGGTCAGCCCGGACTCGCTGCGTACCGCCAGCTCCTCGTCCGGCGGCAGCGCCTCCAGCGACCGGTCCAACGCGCCGGACCGCTCCAACTCGTTGATCATCCGACGGTGCACCGGGAGCAGCGACGCCGCCTGTGCCTGGGCGTTGTTGATCGCCCGAGCCTGGTCGTAGTTGTCGCGCAGCACCAGCTCGGCGACCTCGTCGGTCATCCCGGCCAACAGCTCGTCCCGCTCGGCGGTGGTCAGCTCGCCGTCGGCCACCGCGGTGTTCAGCAGGATCTTGATGTTCACCTCGTGGTCGGAGGTGTCCACACCGGCCGCGTTGTCGATGAAGTCGGTGTAGATCCGACCACCGGTCAACGCGTACTCGATCCGACCGAGCTGGGTCCAGCCCAGGTTGCCGCCCTCGCCGGCCACCCGGCAGCGCAGGCTCCGCCCGTCCACCCGGATCGCGTCGTTGGACTTGTCGCCCACCTCGGCGTTCGTCTGGCTGGAGGCCTTGACGTACGTGCCGATGCCGCCGTTCCAGAACAGGTCCACCGGGGCGGTGACGATCGCCTTCATCAGGTCCTGCGGCGAGATCTGCGTGACGTCGTCGTCGAGGCCGATCGCCGCCCGGACCTGCGGCGTGATCGGAATCGACTTCGCGGTACGCGGGAAGATGCCGCCGCCGGCCGAGATCAGCTCCTCGTTGTAGTCCTCCCAGGAGGAGCGGGGCAGGTCGAACAGCCGCCGACGCTCCGCGTACGAGGTGGCGGCGTCCGGGTCCGGGTCCAGGAAGATGTGCCGGTGGTCGAACGCGGCCACCAGTCGGATGTGCTCGGAGAGCAGCATTCCGTTGCCGAACACGTCACCGGACATGTCGCCGACGCCCACCACCGTGAAGTCCTGGGTCTGGGTGTCCAGGCCCAGCTCGCGGAAGTGCCGCTTCACGGACTCCCAGGCGCCACGGGCGGTGATGCCCATCTTCTTGTGGTCGTACCCGGCCGAACCGCCGGAGGCGAACGCGTCGCCCATCCAGAAGTTGTGCGCCAGCGAGATCTCGTTGGCGATGTCCGAGAACGTCGCCGTGCCCTTGTCCGCCGCGACCACCAGGTACGGGTCGTCGCCGTCGTGCCGGACCACGTCGTCGGGCGGCACGATCTGCCCGCTGACGATGTTGTCGGTGACGTCGAGCATCGCGCCGACGAACTCCTGGTAGCAGGCGACCGCCTCGTCGCGGTCCCCCGGCTTCTGCTTCAGCACGAAGCCGCCCTTGGCGCCTACCGGCACGATCACCGTGTTCTTGACCATCTGCGCCTTGACCAGGCCCAGCACCTCGGTCCGGAAGTCCTCCCGACGGTCGGACCAGCGCAACCCGCCCCGGGCCACCGGCCCGAACCGCAGGTGCACGCCCTCGAACCGGGGCGAGTACACGAAGATCTCGAACTTCGGTCGGGGCGCCGGCAGGTCCGGGATGGCCTGCGGATCCAGCTTGAACGCCACGTACGCCTTCGGCCGCCCGCCGACCGGCTTCTGGTAGAAGCTGGTCCGCAGGGTCGCCTCGATCAGCGTCAGGTACGAGCGCAGGATCCGGTCCTGGTCGAGGCTCGCCACGTCGTCCAGCGCGCCCCGGATCGTCTCCACCAGCTCGCCGCTGCGCTGCTGCCGCTGCTCGGCGCTCAGGTCACCCGGCGCGAACCGGGTCTCGAACAGCTCCACCAACAGGCTGGCGAGCTTCGGGTACGCGATGAAGGTCTGCTCCATGTAGTCCTGCGAGAAGACCGTGCCGGCCTGCCGCAGGTACTTGGCGTACGCCCGCAGCACCACCACCTGCCGCCAGGTCAGTCCGGCGCGCAGCACCAGCTCGTTGAACCGGTCCACCTCGGCCTCGCCGCGCCAGGCCGCCGCGAACGCGTTCTCCACGTGCGGACGGACCTCGGCCAGCTCGTGGTGCCCCTCGGGCAGCATCAGGCCGAAGTCGTACAGGTAGACCCGACCGTCGATCCGGTCCACCTCGTACGGGTGCTCGTCGACCACCCGTACGCCGAGCGAGTGCAGCACGGGCAGCACGGCGGAGAGCATCATCGGCTCCCCGTACCGGTAGACCTTGAACCGCACGTTCATGTCGTCGGGCAGGTCGGCGCCCGGCACGCGGGTGCCCGGCCGGGGCGCGAGCTGCTTGCGGAACAGGTGCATCTCGAGCTGGCCGGGCTCCTCCAGCAGCTCCAGCTTGGCCAGGTCCTTCATCGCCTCGTACGGCGTGTGCCCGTCCTTGTAGCCCTCCGGGAACGCGTCGGCGTACCGGGCGAACAGGTGCTTGGCCTGCTCGTCGCCGAGCTTGCGCTCCAGCACCAGCCGGTAGTCGTCGTCCCAGAGCCGGGTCGCGTCGGCCAACTCCTCGGCCAACAGGTCGGCGTCGATCTCGCCGGGCGGCCGGGTCGGGTCGGTACGGACGATGAAGTGGATCCGGGCGAGCATCGATTCGGTGACCCGGGTCGTGTAGTCCACCCCGACACCGTTCAGCTCGCGCAGCAGGATGTCCTGCATGCGCAGCCGGTTCTGCGTCGTGAACCGGTCGCGGGGCAGGTAGATCAGACAGGAGATGAACCGCCCGTACGCGTCGCGGCGCAGGAACACCCGCAACTGCCGGCGACCCGCCATCCGCAGCACGCCGATCACCGCGTGGTACAGGTCGTCGGTCTTGATCTGGAACAGCTCGTCGCGCGGGTAGGTCTCCAGGATCTGGAGCAGGTCCTTGCCGGAGTGGCTGCGCCGGCTCAGGCCGGAACGGTCGAGCACCTCGGCGACCTTGCGTCGCACGACGGGCAGCTCCCGGACGCTGGTCCGGTACGCGGCGGTGGAGAACAGCCCCAGGAAACGCCGCTCGCCGATGACCTCGCCGGCCTCGTTGAAGATCTTGAAGCCGATGTAGTCCAGATACGCCGAGCGGTGCACGGTGGCCCGCGAGTTGGCCTTGGTGATGATGAGGAGGCGCTTCTCCAGCACCTTCTCGTGTGCCTCGGGCGTCATCGAGGCCAGCGACCGGGCATCCGGGGAGTCCGAGCGCAGGATGCCCAGCCCGGTGCCGAGCACCGCTTCGAGGGCCTTGCCGTCCACCGGGTCCGCGGGGTTTCCGTCGGGGGCGTCGACCAGGCGGTACTCGCGGTAGCCGAGGAACGTGAAGTGGTCGTGCGCGAGCCAGCGCAGCAGCTCCACCGAGTCGGTGATGTCCTTCTCCGGCACGGGCGGGCGGTTGTCCGAGGTACGGGCCGAGGCCAGCTCGTCGGCGAGGGCGAGGGCCCGCTGACGCATCTTCGGCCAGTCCTCCACGGCCTCCCGTACGTCGGTGAGCACCCGTTGCAGCTCGCGCCGCAACCGGTCCCGCTCGGCCGCGTCCCGGACCGGGTCGATCTCGATCCGCATCCAGCTCTCGACGATGTCACCGGCGATCGCGTCGTCCGGCTCCACGTCCGCCGAAACCTCGGTGAGCTGGCCCAGCGGCTCGCGCCGAACCACCACCAGCGGGTGCACCAGCAGGTGCACGTCCAGGTGGTACGAGTTGAGCAGCGCGGTCACCGAGTCGACCAGGAACGGCATGTCGTCGGTGACGATCTCGACGACGGTGTGGTGCTGGTCGGCGTGCGGCTCGTGGATCCGCAACTTCAACTCGCCGGGCACCCGCTGCTGCGCGAGGTCCCGGTGCGCCCGGGCCGCGTCGAGCATCTCCTCCGCCGTGAAGCCGACCAGCTCCTCGTCCGGGGCGAACCGCCAGAAGCGGCCGACCAGGGTCGCCGCGTCATGGTCGTCCCCGGCGAGCGCGACGGCCTGGGCCACCAGCCGCTCCGCGTTGGGTACGGGTTCGTCGAGCTCCGCGTCCTCCACGTCGTCGGTCAACGCCTCGGTCGGCAGACCCAGATCGTAGATGGTGTCGATGCTCGACCCGGTCAGCCCTGTGACGCCGGTGTCGAGCCGGCCGTAGCCGTCCCCGTCGGTCGCCGAATCGAAGCTGTCCTCGTCCCGCCCGGAGTCATCCGGTCGGAGGTCGGGTTCCGGTTTGATCGCCGGACGCCGGTCCATCGGTGCCACTCCCCTCGACCCACCGCGTTGTGGGTCACTCTGCCGCCCAGCCTAGGCCTGCCGTTTGCCGCCATCGTCGGCGGACCACTGGCGGGACGTCCGGATCGGGACTTCGTCCTTTCACCCGTTGCGGGTCCGAGGTTGGCCGGTTGCGGGATACCCCGCCGCGCGATGTTCATCACACCGGCTCGGTCCGTCTTTCCGCACGTCGAGGACTTCTCGGGACGTTGGGCACAGCGTTCGCGTACTACCGTGCAGGGCAGCACGAGATCGGAAGGACCGCTTCATGACCTTGTCCTACCCCCGCCCAAACCGGTCGAACCGCGCCCGCCGGGTGGCCGCGCTCACCGCGTCCCTGCTCACCGCCGGTGTGCTGGCGGCGTGCTCGGGAGACGACGGCCCGGAGCGCAGCGCCGACGCCTTCCTCGCCGGTTGGCGCAGCGGCGACCTGCAGGCGGTCGCCATGGTCGACTCGACCGGCGCGAAGACACCGGCGGCCGAGGTGAGCAAGGAGATCAAGGAGCTGTCCGGCGAGCTGGCGACGACCCCGCCCACGCTGACCCGGCAGGGCGAACCGAAGATCACCAAGAACATCGCGACCACCACCATCCGGGTGGACTGGACGCTGCCGGGCCAGACCCACTGGACGTACGACCGGGAGCTGCGGCTCATCCAGGGCGACGACGACCAGTGGCGGGTGATGTGGGAGCCGCGGGTCCTGCACGAGCAGCTCACCAGGGGCGACCGGCTGGCGCTGCGCCGCGACGCCGGCCCGCGCGCCGGCGTGCTGGACGCGGCGGGCACGCCGATCGTGTCACCGCGGCCGATCGTGCGGGTGGGCGTGCAGCCCAACCAGGTCACCGACATCAAGAAGCTGGTCAAGGATCTCGACGCCGCCTTCAAGGCGATCCGTCCGGCTCTGGTCCCCGGCGTCGACCTGGCCGACCTGCCCAAGCGGGTCGCCGAGGCCGATCCGGGCGCGTTCGTCGAGGTGGTGACCCTGCGCGAGGACGCGTACAAGCAGATCAAACCTCGCATCTACGACCTGCCCGGCACCAAGTTCATCTCCGACAAGCTCGACCTTGCACCCACCCGGGAGTTCGCCCGCGCGCTGCTCGGCAGTGTCGACCAGGCGCAGGCCGACGACCTCACCGCCCACCCTGACAGGTACGTCGCCGGCGACCTCGTCGGACACGGTGGCCTGCAGGGCCGCTACGACGAGCGGTTGCGCGGCGCCCCCGGGCTGACCGTCCTGGTCGAGCGGCCCACCGAGGACGGCAAGCTCGCGCCCACCGGCACCGAGTTGTTCCGCCGCGAACCCCAGCCGGGCCAGGCGCTGAAGACCACCCTGGACGTGGCCACCCAGAACGCGGCCGACGGGGCCCTGCGCGCGGAGCCGCGCCGCTCCGCGCTGGTCGCGGTTCGGGTCAGCGACGGCGCAGTACTCGCCGCCGCGAACGGTCCCGGCCCGGCCGGCGAGAACCTGGCGTTCAGCGCACAGGTGCCGCCGGGCTCCACCTTCAAGATGGTGAGCGCGCTGGGCCTGCTGGACCGGGGCGCGGTCACTCTGGACGGCCCGGTGGAGTGCAAGAAGACCTTCACCGTCGACGGCCGGTCCTTCAAGAACTCGGACAACTTCGAGTTGGGCTCGGTGCCGTTCCGCACCGACTTCGCGAAGTCCTGCAACACGGCCTTCGCTTCGATGGCGCCGAAGCTCGGCGGCGACGGGCTGGCCGCCGCCGGCCGGTCCCTGGGGCTGGAGGGGCAGTGGGACCTCGGCGTGGATGCCTTCACCGGCAAGGTCTCCACCGGCGGCAGCCCCGCCGAGCAGGCCGCCGCGTCGTTCGGCCAGGGCACCACGCTGGTCAGCCCCCTGGCCATGGCCGGTGCCACCGCGGCCGTCGCCCGGGGCCGCTTCGAGCAGCCGAAACTGCTGGTCGACCCCGCGCCGGCCAAGCCGGCCCCGCCCGGCGAGCAGCTCAAGCCCGAGTCCGTCACGGCGCTGCGCACGATGATGCGCGAGGTGGTCACCGCCGGCACCGCCAGCGCGCTCAAGGACGTTCCGGGCGGCGAGGTGTACGGCAAGACCGGCACCGCCGAGTTCGACGACAACCCGGCCCACACGCACGCCTGGTTCGTGGGTTGGCGGGGTGACGTCGCGTTCGCCGTGTTCGTGGAGAAGGGCGGCGCCAGCACCGCCTCGGCCGTCCCGATCGCCGAACGCTTCCTCCGCGCCCTGCCCACCTCCTGAACCACCCGGTGCGGGCCTTGATCCACTCGGTTTCGCTGAAACCGGGGCGTCCAAGCCGTCCGGACACCCCGGTTTCGCTGACACCGAGTGGATCACGGGTCGGGTGGCCGCGAGCGGGTCAGGCGGTGTCGGTCTGGGGCCCTTCGGGTGCGTTCTGGGCCGGCGGGGAGGGCCGCCGCAGCAGACCCGGGCCGGCCGACGCCGGCGGACCGACCGGCTCGCGCTCGACCGTGCCCGCGATCTGCGCCGCAAGGCCCGACGGCTCGACCGTGCCCGCGATCTGCGCCGCGAGGCCCGACGGCTCGACCGTGCCCGCGATCTGCGCCGCGAGGCCCGACGGCTCGACCGAGGCCGCGATCTGCGCCGCGAGGCCCGACGGCTCGACGGAGGCCGCGGGACCCGGCGGCTCGGCCCTGGCCGCGATCTGTGCCGCGGGACCCGACGGCTCGACCGAGGCCGCCATCTGCGCCGCGAGGCCCGACGGCTCGGACGGGGACCGGTCGCGGATCACGGATGGCTCGGCCTCCGCCGTGACCTCGTCGGCCGCCTCACTCCTCGACAGCGGAATGCGGGAGGAGCCGAGGCCGGGAGAGGCCGCGCCGGAGGTGTCGTCCTCGTCGAGGCCCTCGCCGTCGAACTCATCGAACCGGGCAGCGCCCGCGACGGTGCCCGCACCGCGATCAGGGCCGGCAGATTCCGGGACCCCCGCGGCACGATCAAGCCCGGCCGACCCGCCATTGCGCTCGGCACGGTCGGACCGGCCGGCGGCGGTCCGCTCGGTGGCACGTCGCGCGGCGGGCGTGGGCCGGGGCGACAGCAGCCGCGGCGGCATCGCCTCCGGGGCGGTGACGGGCGCCAGACCGGCGACCACGGTGTTGACGATCTCGGCGGCGTACGAGCCGTCCGGGTCGTAGTCGGGGTCGAAGACGGTCAGTTCGACGCCGAGGCAGTGTGGCGTGTCGACCAGGCCGGCGAGCAGGATCTCCAGCTCGGCGAAGGCGATGCCGCCCGGGTCGGGGGCGTCGACGGCCGGCATCACCGCCGGATCGAGGACGTCGACGTCGATGTGTACCCAGTAGCCCGCGCAGTCGGCGAGCTGCTCGTGTGCCCACTGGGCCGTCCGGGCGGCGCCCTCGGCGCGCAGCGCGGGGACCGGGCGGGTGGTGATGCCGGCGGCCTGGAGGTCGAGGCGGTACTCGTCCTGCGCACGGATGCCCAACACCACCACGTCGATGTCGCGGAAGTAGGGCCGGCGACCCTCCAACGCGGCCAGGTCGGCCTGCCCGCGCCCGGTGACCAGGGCCAGGTCCTCCCCGGCGGCCGCGCCGACGTAGGAGGCGTTGCCGGGGTGCCGGAAGTCGGAGTGCCCGTCGACGAAGACCAGTCCGATCCGCCCGCCGACCGCCTCACCGAGGCGGTGCATGGCGAGCGCGGAACCGAGCAGCACCGAACAGTCGCCACCCAGCACCACCGGGAACTCGCCCCGGTCGATGATCGAGCCGATCCGCTCGGCGAGCGCGAGCGAGTAGTCGGCGATCTCCCGGGCGTGGCACACACCGTCCCCGGGCCGCCAGTCACCGGGGTCGTACCGGGGTGCGGTGAGGCACCCGGCGTCGCGGGCCCGCAGCCGGGCCAGCAGATCGTGGTCGCGCAGCGCGCCGGGCGCCTTGGCGCAGCCCGGCACGGAGGTGGACGTCGGCGGTCGCAGGCCGAGGTTTGTCGGCGCGTCGAGGACGGCGATCCGGCGCATCATGAGCTCCCGTCCCCGGTGGTCGGGCGGGCCGGCGAACGCCGGCCCGCGCTGGCGTACTACGCATGCACAGTCGTGCTGCGAACTCAGAACAGGGCGCTGGCCAGTGCCCTGCGGGCCGAGGCGACCGCCGGATCGTCCGGGCCGGCGATGGAGAAGAGCGACACCAGGTGCTGGCGGACCGTCTCGCGGTCCTCGCCGGCGGTGCGCCGGACCAGACCGACGAGGCGGGCGTACGCCTGCTCGGCCAGCCCGCTGAGCACCTCGATGTCGGCGGCCAGCAGTTGGGCCGCGACGTCGTCGGGGGCGCTCTCGGCGGCGGCCAGGGCGGTGGCCGGGTCGGCGCCCGCCACCCGGCGTGCCACGCCGACCTGGGCGAGGCCCGCCGTGGCCGCGGCGTCCGCGGGGGCGTCGGCGAGGATCTTGCGGTACGCCTGCTCGGCGGCGTCCAGGTCGCCGCTCATGAGCGCGTCGTCCGCCTCGTCGAGGCGCGGGTCCTCCGGCTCGGCGACGGTCACGCCGCCGGCCTTGAGAACGGCCTGGATCCACTGGCGGAGCTGGGCCTCGGGCACCACACCGGAGAAGGCGTCGATCGGCTGGCCGCCGACGACCGCGTAGACCGTCGGGACGCCCTGGACCCGGAACATCTGGGCGATCCGCGGGTTTTCCTGCACGTCGACCCGGGCCAGCAACCAGGTGCCGCCGCCCTCGGCTGCCAGCCGCTCGAGCACCGGGGCGAACTCGTCGCTCTCCGGGAAGCCGGCCGCGCCGAAGAAGACGATGACGGGCATGGCCATCGACTGCTCGAGCACCGCGGACTGGATGGTCGCTTCGGTGACGTCGACGATGGAGGCGTTGTCGGCGGTCGGTGCACCCGGTGTGCCGGCGGACGGGCCGCCCTGCGGGGGTGCGCCGGGGCGGGTACCGGCTGGTGCGGGGCCACGCAGCGTGCTGAGGTCGACCGCGCCGCGGGTGAAGATCGACGAGGTGATCCGTGGGTCGCTCATGGTTACCTAGTCTCGCACGTGGGCCCGCGTTCCCGGCTCACCCACAACTCCAACGTCGCAACTCTCACGCCTATCGGACAACGCGAAACGGCCCCCCGTTCCCAGCCCCGCCGATCTTGCATTTTCGGTTGGCGCTACGTCACTTTCGCGGCTTATGCCGCGACAGAAACCGCAAGATCGACGGGGTGGGGGGCCGGGGGTGGGGAGCGGGGTCAGAAGCGGGCGGGTTCGCGGTAGGTGCCCCACTCGGCTCGCAGGGCGTCGCAGATCTCGCCCAGCGTGGCCTCGGCGCGGACGGCGTCGAGCATGGCGGGGATCATGTTCCCGTCGGTGCGGCTGACCTCGACCATCCGGGTCACCGCCGCGCGCACCGCGGCCTCGTCCCGTGCGCTCTTGCGCTCGGCGAGCACCCGGCGCTGCTCCAGCTCCACCTCGTGCGAGATGCGCAGGATCTCCAGCTCCTTGGCGACCGTGCCGGTGTGCCGGTTGACGCCGACGATCTTCTTGTCGCCCTTCTCCAGGGCCTGCTGGTAGACGAACGCCGACTCGGCGATGTGCCCGGTGAACCAGCCGTCCTCGATGCCGCGCAGGATGCCCGAGGTCATCGGACCGATCTGGTGCGGCCCCTCCCCGCCGAGCTGGCGGATGCGGGCGAAAATCTCCTCCGCCTCGGCCTCGATCTTGTCGGTCAGCGCCTCGACGTACCAGGAGCCGCCGAGCGGGTCGGCCACGTTGACCACGCCGGTCTCCTCCATCAGCACCTGCTGGGTACGCAGGGCGATCTCGGCGGATTCGTCGGTGGGCAGTGCCAGGGTCTCGTCCAGCGCGTTGGTGTGCAGCGAGTTCGTGCCGCCGAGCACCGCCGCGAGCGCCTCGACGGCGGTGCGTACCACGTTGTTGACCGGTTGCTGGGCGGTCAGCGACACCCCGGCGGTCTGCGTGTGGAAGCGCAGCCACAGGGCCTTCTCACTGGTCGCGCCGTACACGTCGCGCAGCCAGCGGGCCCAGATCCGGCGGGCGGCGCGGAACTTGGCGATCTCCTCGAAGAAGTCGAGGTGCGAGTCGAAGAAGAAGCTCAGCCCGGGCGCGAACACGTTCACGTCGAGCCCGCGCGAGAGACCCAGCTCGACGTAGCCGAAGCCGTCGGCCAGGGTGTACGCCAGCTCCTGCGCGGCGGTCGAGCCGGCCTCGCGGATGTGGTAGCCGGAGACCGACAGCGGCTTGTAGCGCGGGATCTCGGCCGCGCAGTACTCCATCAGGTCGCCGATCAGGCGCAGGTGCGGCTCGGGGTCGAACAGCCACTCCTTCTGCGCGATGTACTCCTTGAAGATGTCGGTCTGCAACGTGCCGTCCAGCGTGGACAGGTCGGCGCCCTGCCGCTCGGCGGCGACCAGGTACATGCAGAACACCGGCACGGCCGGGCCGGAGATCGTCATCGAGGTGGTGACGCCAGCCAGGTCGATGCCGTCGAAGAGCGCCTCCATGTCGGTGGCGGTGTCGATGGCGACGCCGCAGTGCCCGACCTCGCCGAGCGACTGCGGGTCGTCCGAGTCGCGGCCCATCAGCGTCGGCATGTCGAACGCGACCGAGAGACCACCGCCGCCGGCGCCGAGGATCATCTTGTATCGCTCGTTGGTCTGTTGGGCGTTGCCGAAGCCGGCGAACTGCCGGATCGTCCAGGTCCGACCGCGATAGCCGGTGGGATAAAGACCCCGGGTGTACGGGTACTCGCCCGGCCAGCCGATGCGCTCGAAGCCCGGGTAGGAGGCCCCCTCGGGCGGCCCGTAGACGGGGTCGACCGTCATCCCGGAGAGCGTGGTGAAGTCGGCGTCCCGCTTGCGCGCGGAGTCGTACCGGGCCTGCCAGCGTGCCCGTCCGGCGGCGATCTCGTCGGCGTCCATGCGCGGGGCTCCTCCTCGGTTCCTCGACCAGCACACCGAGTGTAGAGCCCTTGCCTGAACGATCGCTAAGTCGCGTCGTACCGGCGGGTAACCAGGCGGTCCACGGTCAGACGGCGGCGCCCGGCTGGTTCATCTCGATGTCGTCCACCGTGACGTTGACCTGCGTGACCGACAGGCCGTACTTCTCCACCGCCTCGATGACCGCGGCCCGCACCGCCTCGGTCACGTCGGCCACGACGGAACCGGCGTCGATCACCAGGACCACGTTGATGACGGCCGAGGTGCCCTTCACGTCGGCCGAGACGCCCCGGCGGGCGTCGCCCACCTCGTCCAGGCCGACCTTGTCGAGCACGCTGTTGAAGAACCGGGCCACGTCACCGCCGAGGTCGGCGACACCGGGAACCGCGCGAGCGGCCGCACCGGCGATCTTCTCCACCACCTCGTCGGACACCGACGTCACACCCCGGGCCGCGCCCGTCGTCGGCTGCGTCGTGCCGGCGTTCTCCACCGCGTCCGT
Organism: Micromonospora sp. CA-246542; assembly: GCF_050942905.1. Lineage (NCBI taxonomy): Bacteria > Bacillati > Actinomycetota > Actinomycetes > Micromonosporales > Micromonosporaceae > Micromonospora > Micromonospora sp. CA-246542. The sequence continues at coordinate 5,851,533 of NZ_CP192040.1, forward strand.
CATGCTCACGTCTCCCCTGGTCCGGTGCACTGTGGACCGACCTGATCGTCGGCCCGCCGCGTGGCAGCTCGCTGCCGGCCGCGAGCCTACTAAAACCGGAGGGCGCTTCGCGTCCAGGCGCGCGCATCGCGCGGCCGTTGACGCCGGGTCAGTTCGCCAGTTGGGCGAGCAGCTCGTCCGCCGCCGCGTACGGGTCGAGGTCACCGGCAGCGACGGAGGCGGCGAGCGTGCTCAACTCCGTACCATCGCGCAGTGAGCCGATCCGGGCGCGGAGGGCGCCGAGCGCGATGGCCTCGATCTCGGCGGCGGCCCGCGCCTCCTGCCGGCGACGCAGCTCGCCGTGCTCGACCAGCCAACCGCGGTGCTTGTCGATGGCGGCGGCGATGTCGTCGATGCCCTCGCCCCGCGCGGCGATGGCACGGACCACCTGCGGTCGCCACTGGCCCGGTCCGCGCTCGCCAAGCGCGATCATGCCCTGGATGTCGCGGACCGTGGCGTCGACGCCGTCCCGGTCGGCCTTGTTGACCACGAACACGTCGGCGATCTCCAGGATGCCGGCCTTGACGGCCTGGATCGCGTCGCCCATGCCCGGGGCGAGCAGCACCAGCGTGGTGTCGGCCAGCGAGGCCACCTCCACCTCGGCCTGCCCGACGCCGACGGTCTCCACCAGCACCACGTCGCAGCCGGCACCCTCCAGCACCCGGACCGCCTGCGGCGTCGCCGCCGCCAGCCCGCCGAGGTGGCCCCGGCTGGACATCGACCGGATGTAGACGCCCGGGTCGGTGGCGTGGTCCTGCATCCGCACCCGGTCGCCGAGGATCGCCCCGCCGGTGAACGGGCTGGACGGGTCGACCGCCAGCACGCCCACCCGATGGCCCCGCGCCCGCAGCGCGCGGACCAGCTCGTTGGTGGTGGTCGATTTGCCCACCCCGGGCGAGCCGGTCAGCCCGACCACCTGGGCCTGCCCGGCGTACGGCGCCAGCGCGGCGGCGATCGCCGGCAGCAGCGCGTCGCCGTTCTCCACGAGGGTGATCAGGCGGGCCACCGCCGGGGGTCACCGGTGCGGGCCCGCTCGACCAGCAGCGGCACGTCCCGGCTACGGCGCACCGATGTGACTCCCGCCGCCGGAGCGTGCCCGGTCGCCTCGCTCACTGCGCCGGAACGTGGATGATCAGCGCGTCACCCTGGCCACCGCCGCCACACAGCGCCGCCGCGCCGGTGCCACCGCCGCGCCGCTTCAGCTCCAGGGCGAGAGTGAGTACGAGACGCGCGCCGGACATGCCGATCGGGTGCCCCAGGGCGATCGCGCCGCCGTTGACGTTGACCTTGTCCGGGCTGATGCCGAGGTCACGCGTGGACTGGATGCCGACCTGCGCGAAGGCCTCGTTGATCTCGATGAGGTCCAGGTCCTCGATGCTCAGGCCGCCCTTCTTGAGGGCGTGGTTGATCGCGTTCGACGGCTGCGAGTGCAGGGAGTTGTCCGGACCGGCCACGTTGCCGTGCGCGCCGACCTCCGCCAGCCAGGTCAGGCCCAGCTCGGTGGCCTTGGCCTTGCTCATCACGACCACCGCGGCGGCGCCGTCGGAGATCGGCGAGGAACTGCCGGCGGTGATGGTGCCGTCCTTGGTGAAGGCGGGCCGCAGCTTGGCCAGCGACTCCGCGGTGGTGTCCGGCCGGATGCCCTCGTCGTCGCTGATCACCAACGGGTCACCCTTGCGCTGCGGGATCAGCACCGGGGTGATCTCCTCGGCGAAGTGGCCGTTCTTCTGCGCGGCGGCGGCCCGCTGGTGGCTGGTCGCGGCGAACGCGTCCTGCTCCTCGCGGGTGATGCCGTGCTTCGTGCCGAGCCGCTCGGTCGACTCGCCCATCGAACAGCAGTCCCAGGCGTCGCTGAGCCCGTCGTGCGCCATGTGGTCCTTGACCACCACGTCGCCGTACTTGTAGCCGGTGCGCTGACCCATCAGCAGGTGCGGGGCGTTGGTCATCGACTCCATCCCGCCGGCCACCACGATGTCGAACTCGCCGGCCCGGATGAGCTGGTCGGCGAGGGCGATCGCGTCCAGGCCGGACAGGCAGACCTTGTTGATGGTCAACGCCGGCACGGACATCGGTACGCCGGCCTCGACCGCCGCCTGCCGGGCCGGGATCTGACCGGCGCCGGCCTGGAGCACCTGGCCCATGATCACGTACTGGACCTGGTCGGGGCTGACACCCGCCCGCTCCAGGGCCGCCTTGATGGCGATCCCGCCGAGCTTGGTGGCCGGGAGATCCTTGAGGTTGCCCAGCAGCCGGCCCATGGGGGTCCGCGCGCCGCTGACGATCACCGAAGCCATGCCTGCCTCCGAGGGGGGTGCCGAGCTGTACGCCTGAACGATGGTTCGGCCAGACTAGCGCCATGACAGAGAACTCCCCCGTCGAGCCCGGTGCGGACTACGTCACAGACATCGGACTTCGCAAGATCGACCACGTCGGCATCGCCGTCGCCGAGCTGGACGCCGCGATCGACTTCTACCAGCGGACCTTCGGGATGCGCTGCGTACACGTCGAGACCAACGCCGAACAGGGCGTACGGGAAGCGATGCTGGCGGTCGGGCCGACCGCCGAGGGCGGCTGCGTGCAGTTGCTCGCCCCGCTCAGCCCGGAGTCGACGATCGCGAAGTTCCTGGATCGCAACGGGCCGGGCGTGCAGCAGGTCGCGTACACCGTGGCGGACATCGACGTGGCCTGCGCGGCACTGCGCGAGCGGGGGATGCGGCTGCTCTACGACGAGCCGCGACGCGGCACCGCGGACAGCCGGATCAACTTCGTCCACCCCAAGGACGCGGGCGGCGTCCTGGTCGAACTGGTCCAACCCGCCGCAGCGCACTGACGGCGGCCTCTGTCGCCCACTCCTGCCGCCCGCCCCTGTTGATCAAGAGGTTTGCGTCATTTCCGGGCCCGGAGATGACGCGGAGCTCTTGATCACCGGGGACGCCGCGAGGGTTTGTGCGCGGTTCTCGCGCTGGTCGGGCACCTTCACGCATCGGCGGATGCAGTTTTTCACAGAGGACTTCCGGCTTTAGCTACCGTTCAGTAACGTCCCGGCCCACAGGAGCGCGGCCGGTGCCGGATGTGTCGAATGCCGACATGGCGGTCGCGTCCCACCGGCGCCGACGATGGCAGCACCCGGGCCCGCGCGGGTGTGGGACGAACCGGAGGTCACCGTGCAGGACATCCTCGAAGCGATCATGGCGGCGGAGGAATCGAACGACCCGGACCGGGAACTGGCCGGCGTCGCCGGACTCCCCGTACCGGAGAGTTACCGGGGCGTGGTCGTCCGCGCCGAGGAGTCCCGGATGTTCGACGGCATGTCCACCCGGGACAAGGACCCCCGCAAGGCGCTGCACGTGCAGGAGGTGCCGACGCCGGAACTCGGACCGGGCGAGGCGCTGATCGCCGTGATGGCCAGCGCGATCAACTACAACACGGTGTGGACCAGCATCTTCGAACCCGTGTCCACCTTCCGGTTCCTGGAGCGCTACGGCCGGGTCTCCGAGCTGACCCGCCGGCACGACCTGCCGTACCACGTGGTCGGTTCGGACGCGGCCGGCGTGGTGCTGCGTACCGGTCCCGGGGTGACCCGGTGGGTGGCCGGTGACGAGGTCGTCGCGCACTGCCTCTCGGTCGAGCTGGAGGACGCCGCCGGGCACGACGACACGATGCTCGACCCGCAGCAGCGGATCTGGGGATTCGAGACCAACTTCGGCGGGCTGGCCGAGCTCGCCGTGGTCAAGGCCAACCAGCTCATGCCCAAGCCGCGCCATCTCACCTGGGAGGAGGCCGCCAGCCCGGGGCTGGTCAACTCGACCGCGTACCGGCAGTTGGTCTCCCACCACGGCGCCAACATGAAGCAGGGCGACGTCGTGCTGATCTGGGGCGCGTCCGGTGGCCTCGGCGGGTACGCCACCCAGATGGCCCTCAACGGCGGCGCGATCCCGGTCTGCGTCGTCTCCTCGCCCGAGAAGGCCGAGCTGTGCCGCAGCATGGGCGCGGAGCTGGTCATCGACCGGGCCGCCGAGGGCTTCCGGTTCTGGAAGGACGACCAGACCCAGGACCCGGACGAGTGGCGGCGGTTCGGTGAGCGGATCCGCGACCTCACCGGCGGAGAGGACCCGGACATCGTCTTCGAGCACCCCGGTCGGGAGACGTTCGGCGCGAGCGTCTACGTGGCCCGGCGCGGAGGCACCATCGTCACCTGCGCGTCCACGAGCGGTTTCCAGCACCAGTACGACAACCGCTACCTCTGGATGCATCTCAAGCGGATCGTCGGCAGCCACTTCGCCAACTACCACGAGGCGTGGCAGGCCAACCGGCTGGTCGCGCTCGGCAAGGTGCACCCCACGGTGTCCCGCACCTACTCGCTCGAGCAGACCGGTCAGGCCGCGTACGAGGTGCACCGCAACGCGCACCAGGGCAAGGTCGGCGTGCGCTGCCTCGCGCCGACGGACGGGCTGGGCGTCCGGGACGGGGAGCTGCGTGCCCAGCACGAAGCGGCGATCAACCGGTTCCGGGGGCACTGAGCGGGACACCGGCCGGACGGATGAGCACCCGATGGCCAATGCGGTGATCGGCCATTGTTCTTCCACCCCCAATTGCCCGAACCCATCCGGGTCGAACAAAGGGCCACGGGAGACACCCCGTGGCCCTTTTTCGCGTCACGCTGCGTGGCGTCCGCCCGGCCCGGGACCTGCCAAGATCGCCGATTGGTCCGACCCCGGAGTCCAGGGCAGTTGACCATGTAAAGAGGAGACGAAAGCTTCGTACCGCTCTTGCGAAGCACCCTGGGGCGTCTGCCAGTATGTCCCAATGCCCCAGCAGCAGTCCTCCCCTCTCGCGTTCTTCGATAACGCGAACTCGCAGCCAGATTTCACCGTTGGCCTGCGCGGATACAACACTCACCAGGTCGATGACTTCATCGGCCGGATGACCGCCGCGCTGACCCAGTCCGAGCAGGCCCGTGCCGAGGCCGAGCAGCGGATGAACGACGCCCAGCGTCGTCTCCGCCAGGCCGAGCAGCGCATGAGTGCGCTGGAGCAGAAGCTCACCGACACCAACAAGCAGCTCGAAGAGAACAGCCGGCCCACCCTCTCCGGTCTCGGCACCCGCGTCGAGCAGATCCTCCGGCTCGCCGAGGAGCAGGCCAACGACCACCGCAACGAGGCCAAGCGCGAGTCGGAGGGCATCCTCTCCGCCGCCCGCCTCGAGGCGCGGGAGATCACGGACAAGGCCCGCGCCGAGGCCGCCGCGATGAAGGCCACCGCGGAACGCGAGGCGGGCAACCTGCGTACCGCCGCCGAGCGGGAGGCCGCCGAGGTCCGGGTGCAGGCCCGCCGCGAGGCCGACACGCTGCGCGCCGACGCGGACCGCGAGACCAAGCAGCTGCGGACGGTCACGGCACACGAGGTGGCCGAGCTGAAGTCGACCGTGGAACGGGAGGTGGCCACCCTGCGTGCCACCGCCGAGCGGGAGATCACCCAGCAGCGGGCCAAGGCCGCCCGCGAGGCCGAGGAGAAGCGCGCCGAGGCCACAAAGCTGCTGACCGACGCCCGGGACAAGCGCGACAAGGACCTCCAGGCGCTGGAGCTGCAACTCGCCGAGCGGCGCGAGAAGGCCGAGCGCGAGGAATCCGAGCGGCACGCCGCCCAGGTGGCGCAGACCCAGAAGATGGTCAGCGAGGCCGAGCAGCGCGCCCGCGCCGCCCAGGAGCGCGCCAAGGAGATCGAGCAGCGCGCCGAGGCCCGTCGCGTCGAGTCCGAGCGCCACGCCAACGAGACGATCGACAAGGCCAAGGCGCTCTCCGACAAGACGCTCAACGAGGCCAAGGCCGAGTCGCAGCGTCTGCTCACCGAGGCCCGCACCGAGGCCGAGCTGACCACGCAGGCCGCCCGCCGCGAGGTCGAGGACCTCACCCGGCAGAAGGACGCGGTCACCTCGCAGCTCGGGCAGATGCTCTCCGGGCTCGCCGGCATCGTGCCCGGCGTTCCCTCGTCGCCGCCCGCCGCGGCGGCGAAGTCCGAGACGAAGAAGACCGACGGCGCTCAGGAGCGGGTCACCGCGGAGACCGCCGGCTGACGCGAGGCGTCAGGTTGGGGCATCGACGGCGCGAGGTGACACCGGGTAACCGGTGTGACCTCGCGCCGTGTGCGTTTCCCAACCCTTGGTGTGGTGCCCTCGCCACGGAGTGAAGTAGGTCCCACAAGCGGCGTCCGTATCGCCCCAGCCGCGGGCGATGCGTGTGAGGATGGGGGCATGTCGCACGGCGAGGAACTGTTCGCTCTCGGCGGGGACGTGACCACGGAGCCCAGCTTCGAGTCCGCTCTCCGGGGGTACGAGAAGAAACAGGTTGACCGGTACGTCGCACGTGCCGAGCACGAGATCGCGACTCTCGCCGCCGAACGGGAACAGGCCTATACACAGATCCACAAGCTCGCCGGCCAGGTCGAGGTGCTGCAGCGGGATCTGACCCAGGTCCGCAAGCAGATGAACGTGGTCGACCGGGCTTCCTTCCGGCATCTGGGTCCCCGGGTCGAGTCGATCCTCACCCTCGCCGAGGAGCAGGCCGAGCAGATCCTGTCCGCGGCCAACGAGGAGATCGACGCCCGTCGGGCCGCCGCCGAGCACATCATCGAGGAAGCCCGCGAGCAGGCCGCCCGGGCATTGAAGGACTTCGAAATCGCTCTCGCCGCTCGGCGGCAGGAGGAGGAGCGGCACAGCGCCTCCCGCCGCGCCGAGGCGGACGCGACCCTGCGCTCGGCCAAGGACGAGTCGGCAAAGCTGCGCAAGGCGGCGCAGGACGAGCTGGCCAAGGCCCAGCAGGAGGCCACCCAGCTGCGGGACGCCGCCAAGGAGATCCACACCCGGGCCCAGCAGGAGGCCACCAAGCTACGCGAGGAGGCCCGCGAGGCGCTGGCCACCGCCCGCCAGGAGGCGGCGGAGCTGCGCGAGGCGGCCAAGGAAGTGCACGTCAAGGCCCAGCAGGAGGCCAAGCGGCTCACCGACACCGCGACCGAGGCGGGCCGGGCGACCCACGCCAAGGCCCAGCAGGAGGCCAAGCAGATCATCGACGACGCGTCGATGGCCGGCCGGGCCACCCGGGCCAAGGCCCAGCAGGAGGCGGAGCGGCTCACCACGCAGGCGTCCGAGGCGTCCAAGCGCAGCCGGGCGGAGACCGAGGCGTACGTGCAGCGCATGCGCGGCGAGACCGAGGCGTACGTGCAGCAGTCCCGAGCGCAGACGCAACAGGAGCTCGGCGCCTGGCGGGCGGGCGTGGAGCAGGAGGTCAACTCCCGGCGCGAGGCGGCCGATCGGGAGCTGGCCCAGCGCCGGTCCACCGCCGAGCAGGAGTTCGCCAAGCGCCGCGACGAGCTGGACAAGCAGCACGAGTCCCGCCAGCAGGAGCTGGAGTCGGGCTGGACCGCACGCCGCGACGAGCTGGAGACCTCCTACACCGCACGCCGCGACGAGCTGGAGACCGAGTACACCACCCGCAAGAACGAGATCGAGCAGGGCGCGGACGCCATCCGCCAGGCGGCCGAGGCGGACGCGGCGACCCTGCGCCAGCGCGCCGAGACCGAGTCCGCCGAGATGCTGAGCCGCGCCGAGACCGAGGCGGGCGACAAGCGGCGCAAGGCCGACGAGCACGTCGCGGCCTCGCGCCGCCAGTTCGAGGAGTACGCGGCCACCACCCAGCAGCATCTCGCGACCACGCAGCAGCACCTGGCGGCGACGCAGCAGGAGGCGGCGGCGGGTCGACAGCAGCTCGCTCAGGTGATGTTGGAGATCGCGCAGGCCCAGCAGGAGCTCGCCGACCTGCGGCAGGAGACGTGGAAGGCCCGGCAGGAGTCCGACGAGGTCGAGCGCCAGATGGCCGAGCTGCGGCTGCGCACCATCACCGGCCCGGTCGACGGTCCGACGTCACCGGCGACCGGCGACCGCCCCGACGCGCCGGCCAGTGCCGCGACCGTGACGGCCAACGGCAGTGCCGCGACCGTGACGGCGGGCAGCGGGACCGGTCCGGGCGACGGTTCCGCCGTGTCGGCCGGTGCCGCGACCGTTTCGGCCAGCGGGGCAGCGGCCCGGGCGACAGTGACGACGCCACAGCCGGTGACGGTGCGGCCAGCGGAGCGACGGGTGACGGTGCTGGCGGTAGCGATTCGGCGGGTGGCGGTGCTGGCGGTAGCGATGCGGCGGGTGGCCTCAAGGCCGCGCCCGCCGATGTCCGGCAGCCGGCGAACGCCAGCGCCGACGAGGCCGGCACTCGACCGGTGGCCGAGCCGGTGACGACTGTCGACGGTGGCACGGCCAGCGCCGGGGTGGACGGCGAGCCGACGGTGGCCGCTGTTCCGGGCGAGGGTGGCCGGGGCGCCAAGCCGACCAAGATCACCAGTACGGGTGAGAACGGCAAGCGGCCCACCAAGCCGACCACCGACGAGCGCAGCGCCAAGCCCAGCAAGGTCACCATCGAGAAGGACTGACTGGCGCCCGCACCCGAGCATCGAGATCTTGGACAGTTTCCGTTAGCGCTTGACGGCAACTGTCCAAGATTCGTCCACGCGGGAGTCGGGCCAGGGCTGGGGCCCGCACCGCGGGCATGTCGATCGGAAGTCGCCGCAGGGTGGTCCGCGCGGCACGGCGGTCTGCCGGCACCAGCACGTGCAGCGGTTCTCACCGCAGTCCCCGTACCCCGGCTTCGGCGGCGGTTGCCTCTGCCAGCACCGCGCCCGGCCCCGCACCTACCCCTCGCTGAGCAGCCCGGAGACCTGGGTGGTCGTCACCACGCCCCCTGTTCGAAGGCGAGCCAGTCGAGTGCGTCAGCGTCATCGGCGGGCAGCATCCCGACAGCTCTCGCCGTCGACCCGCTACGTCACCACCAGATCTTGGACACTTTCCGTTAGCTCGTGACGGAAAGTGTCCAAGATCTGCACGGGTACGGCAGGGCCTAGCTGACACCCGGGGGTGGATCGATGATCGGGCGGCGGAACGGCCCCCACGCCACGAAACGTTCGAACAACTCTCTGGGCGTCGGCCCGTCGTAGGGATTGAGCTGGTAGAGGTCGTGCGCTGCCTCGTGGTAAAGCCCGGCCAGGTAGATGGTCAGCGCGGCAGGGTCTTCGTCGAACTCCGCCTTGAGCAGCAGCCGGGCGTCCGACAGGGCCACGGTCGACCGTCGGCCCGGCAGCACCACATGGGTCGCAGCGGAGTGTGCGGCGTCCGCGCACCGCAGGGTCTGGGGAACGCGGGGTACGGTCCAAGTCGCGGCTGAGGCAGCCCCGACACCGGTGTACGACCCCGGTCACCCGATCCAGAGCCCGACGGCGTGCATCTCGACCGGGACGCTGCGGTTACGGGCAGCGCGCGACCGGCACAGCGAGAACCGGGCATGGGTACCTCCTCGACTGGAAGCGGTTGCGCCGCCGGGGACAGGGCTCAGGACGACGACAGCCGCGTGATCCGGTACGTGACAGTCTGCTGATCAGACCACTACGGTCGGAAGGCATCACCGTGTTCGGCGGCGGCACTGTGTCGACGGCGTGGCGCGCCCGGGACGGTCGGTGGAATCGACCCTCGACCTGCGGAGGCACTGTGGAAGGCGACACCGCGCTGACAGCCGACATGATCCGCGCGCAGTTGCGCCGGCTGCGGACCGCCGCCGGGATGAGCCAGGAGGATTTCGGCCGGCTGGTCCACTATTCCGGCTCGATGGTGTCGGCGCTGGAGCTGGGCCAACGCCCCCTGGACCGGCTGTCCTGGCCCGCGCCGACGAGGTGCTGACCACCGACAGCCTCCTCGTCCATCTGCTCAAGCTCGCCGAGCGGGACGGTCAGCCGAGTTGGTTCCGTCCGTGGCTGGATGCCGAGCGGAGCGCCCGCCAGCTGCGGTGCTTCCAACCCACGCTGATCCCGGGGCTGCTTCAGACCGAGAACTACGCCCGCGCCGTGATCCGTTGCGACGACCTGCTCAGCGACGACGCGGTGGAACGCCGAGTCCACGCCCGCCTGGACCGCCAGTCACTGCTGACGCAACCCGATCCGCCGCAGTTCGTGGCGGTGGTGGACGAGTTGGTGCTGCGGCGTGCCGGGGAGGAGATCCGCGGTTCGATGGTCGAGCAGCTCACTCACCTCGTCGCCAGCCTGGAACGACCACACGTCAGCCTGCACATCATTCCGGCCGACGCCGGGCTGCACGTCGGCCTCTCCGGACCGTTCAACCTGGCTCGCGGTGCCGATGGTGGTTGGGTGGGGCACATGGAGCACCAGATTGACGGTCTCGTGGTCGATGGCGAACATGAGGTGGCTACGCTGCTGGCGCGTTGGGAGATGATCAGAAACAGGGCGTTGTCCCGCCGCCAGTCGATCGAACTGATGAAGGAAGTTGTGACCTCATGGACCTGATCGGCGCGCTCTGGCGCACGTCCAGCCGTAGCGGCAACGGCGAGTGTGTCGAGGTGGCGGACAACCTGCCCGGCGTGGTGGGGGTGCGGGACAGCAAGGACCCGTCCGGCACGGTCCTGGTCTTCGCGCCGGCCGCGTGGCGGACGTTCGTGGCCGCCACCCGTCGTCTCCCCGCCGCCTGAGCCGGAGGTCCTCGGTGCCGCAGCGCGACCCGTCCGGCGACGACCCCGCCATGCCCCCTGGTCCCCCGTCAGCGAAAACCCCACCGCCAGCGGAGACGCCACCACCAGCGGAGACGCCACCGTCAGCGCAAACCCCACCACCAGCGGAGACGCCACCACCGGTCCCGGTGCCGGCACCGGGATTCGACCCGGACGAGCCTCCGGCGGTCCCGTCGGGAAAGTTCGGCACGCCAGGGCGTCCGCTGCGGCGCAGCAGTTTCCTGGTCGGCTTCACCGGCGCGTTGGGCGTGCTGCTGGCGTACACCCTCTATCTGGGGATCCGGAATGCCGGCGGCATTCTGGTGCTGGTGGTGATCGCGCTCTTTCTGGCGGTGGGCCTCAACCCGGCGGTGGTTCGCCTGCGCACCTGGGGTGTACCCCACGGCCTGGCGGTGACGGTGGTGGCGCTGACCGTGGTGCTGCTGCTCTGCGGCGGCATCGTGGCGCTGGTTCCGCCGATCGTGACGCAGTCCGGGCAGTTCATCGACCAGATCCCGAGCCTGCTCGACGAGTTGCGTCGCAATCCGACGGTCAACGACCTGGTGGAGCGGTACGACGTGGTGGAGCGGGTGCAGGGCGCGGCCAACGCCGACACCATCGGCCGGGCCCTCGGCGGGGTCCTCGGTGGCGCCCAACTGATCTTCGGCACGGTGTTCCGGACGCTGACCGTGCTCGTGTTGACCATCTACTTCCTGGCCTACTTCGACAAGCTGCGTTCCCTGGGCTACGCGCTGGTCCCCCGGTCGCGTCGGGAGCGAGCGGCGTTGATCGGCGATGCGATCCTCACCAAGGTGGGCGCGTACATGGTCGGCGCGTTGAGCATCGCAGTGCTGGCCGGCGCGACCACGTTCGTCTTCGCGCTGATCGTCGGCCTGCCGTACCCGTTCGCGCTGGCCGTGGTCGTCGCCGTCACCGATCTGATCCCGCAGATCGGCGCGACCCTGGGCGCGGTCATCGTGAGCCTGGTCGGCTTCGCCGCCGACCTGCCCACCGGCATCGCCTGCGCGGTGTTCTTCCTCGTCTACCAGCAGGTCGAGAACTATCTGATCTACCCGAAGGTGATGCGGCGCTCGGTCGAGGTCAACGAGGTCGCCGCCCTGCTGGCGGCGCTGCTCGGCGTGGCGCTGCTGGGCGTGGTGGGTGCGCTGATCGCCATCCCCACGGTTGCCGCGCTGCAACTGATCCTGCGTGAGGTGGTGCTCCCCCGCCAGGAACGCAACTGACGCCACCGCGAGCGGAACGGACGCCGCCTCGAGCGGAACTGCGCGGGGTCAGTCGGCGGGGCGGGGTACGGGCGTGTCGGCGAAGGCGGCCACCGTCCGGTCGGCGTACGCGCTCACGTCGCCGGTCTCCATCGGCCCGTCCCAGGTCGTCGGCAGGGGCACGGCGACCCCGGGGTTGACCCGCTTGACGATCTCGTCGAGCACCGTCTCCGCGTCGCCCACCCAGAGGTGCTTCGCGCCGGGCACCCCGACCACCTCGGCCTGCGGCACCGCCGCGAACCGCTCCCGCGCCTCGGCCGGACGCAGGTAGTCGTCGAACTCCGGCACCAGCGCCACCAGCGGCCGACCGGACGTGGCCCAGGTCGCCAGGTCGTCCGGCGTCGAGAAGCGCAGCGGCGGGGAGAGCAGGATCGCTCCCGCCACGGCCGGGTCGCAGCCGTACCTGAGGGCCAGGTCGGTGCCGAACGACCACCCGACCAGCCAGATGTTGGGCAGTTCGGCGAACTCGGCGTACTCGATGGCGGCGGCCACGTCGTACCGCTCGCCGACCGCGCCGTCGAACGCGCCCTCGCTGGTGCCGCGGACGCTGCTGGTGCCCCGGGTGTTGAACCGCAGCACGGCCAGGTCGGCGAGCGCCGGCAGCCGCCAGGCCGCCTTGCGGAACACGTGGCTGTCCATCATCCCGCCGTGCGTGGGCAGCGGGTGCAGGCAGACCAGGGTGGCCACCGGAGGCCGGTCGGCCGGCAGGGCCAGCTCGCCGACCAGCCGCAGCCCGTCGGCGGTGTGCAGCTCGATGTCCTCCCGGCGGCCGGGCAGGATCGACGACGCGCGGATCGCTGTGCTCACCGCCCCAGTCTGTCGCGAAGTCGGCATCGCCGCCCGCCCAGGCACGAACAGCGTGATCCAGATCGCTGAGCCGTGGCGCGAGGTGCCCCGGCCAGGTCGCTCAGCCGTGGCCCGAGACGCCCCGGCCGGGTCGCTCAGTAGCGCGGCGCTCCCCGGCCGCGCTGCACCGACGGGCCACGCCGCTCCCGGGCCCGCCAGCAGCCGCTGTGCCAGTGCCGGCGGTCGGTCAGGTCACCCAGACCGTCGGCCGGCCAGGCCACCAGGTGCGCCACCCCGGGCCGGATCTCCTGGTCACACCCCGGACAGCGGTACGTCTTGACCGACGCGCCCGCCCCGATCCCGCGTACCTGCCAGGCGCCGTCGGTCCACTGCTGCACCGAGGCGACACCCTGGCGAGCCCGGTCGGCGTCCAGGTTGGCGTTCTCGTCCCGGCGAGGGCGATTGCGACGGGGGCTCACGCACCCAAGGTTACGGTCACTCCCAGCTGGCCGGCTCGCCAAGGTCGTCGGCCACCCGGAGCCCACCGATCACCGTGCTGACCTCCGCGTCCGTGGGGGACCGCTCCCAGCGGTTCTCGTACCCCATCGACAGCAGCGTGTTGGGGATGCCGAGCACGTGCCAGAAGTCGCCCATGTCGAACACCGGTCTACCGGCGATCTCGCGGTTGGCTTTCCCTCGGTCGCCGGAGAGCGGACGGGGTGAGTAGTACAGCCGTACGGGCAGGGTGGCCTTGCCGTCGAGCTTGACGATCAACGCCACCTCGGTCTGGTCCGAGACGCCTCCCGGCATCTGCGTCGGAGTCGTGGTTCCGGTCACGTTCACGGTGCGTGGCCAGGCCAGCCGCCGTACCGTCACGTCGCATTCGCTGATCCGGGCGCCCTGCGGCAGAGCGGTCAACCGGATGGGCGCGACACAGCGACGGGCCTCGTCGAACCGAAGCGCCGCCGCCGTTCGGCGGATCTCGGCGTCGGTGTCCCCGAGTGCCGCGACCCGGACGTACAGGCCCGGGGCGGGCTGCCAGCGCAGTACCCAACCCCGCGCGGGCCGGTCCAGCCGACGTATCACCCCGTTGTACCTCGAACCGGGGTCGGACCGGCCGGTCAGGTCGGAATCCTTGTCACTGGTGGAGTCGCCCGTCCGGTCGGGGCCGATGTCATGAACCTGGCTCGGGTCGCCGATCTCGGCCGACTGCGGGTCGGCGGCCACGATCGCCATGGCCTGCACGCCGCCACCCAGATCCAGTCGCATGCTCTCGGCCTGGCCCGCCGAGCGCCACGCAACCGGCTTCGCGACCGTCGGGTCGATGCCGAAGTGCAGCAGCCCCGGGTCCGTGCCAACCAGGTCAGGACGCGTCGCTGCCCCGGGGACCCCCGGCGCCAGCGGTGGCGTGACTACGACGGGACTGGGCGTGACGGTCGGCTGTGGCGGTGCGGCCGAGGGCGTGCGTAGTGCCACGCCGGTCCCGAGTACCACCGCGACGCCGAGCCCGGCCCCGATGACGGCACGTCGACGCCGTCGACGGGCCCGTCCCCCGTTCACCGCCGCCGTCATCAGGCGGTCGGTGTCCACGGGCCCGTCGGCGTGCTCCCGCATAGCCCGTGCGATCCACTCGTCGAGGTCGGTCACGGCCGGCTCCCGTTCGTCGTGGAAACGCCGTGGCGCTCCCGCAGCTGGCTGAGCGCCCGCATCGCATGAGTGCGGACGGTGACCGGAGAACAGCCGAGGATCTGGGCGATGGTGAGGTCGTCGAGGTCCTCGTAGTAGCGCAGCACGAGCACCGCACGCTGCCGGTCCGGCAGGCCGAGGATCAGTCTCCACATCTCGTCCCGGTCGGCCGCGTCGCTGCTGAAGTCGCCGCGCCCCGGCCGGTCGGCGAACTCCGCCGTGGCCATCTCGCGGCTGGATCGGCGACGCCACCAGGAGGTGTTGGCGTTGACCATCATCCGGCGCACGTAGACGTCCGGGCGGTCCGCACGGGAGATCTTCCGCCAGTGCACGTACGCCCGGGACAGCACGTCCTGGGTAAGGTCCTCGGCCCGGTGCTCGTCACCGGTCAGCAGTCGAGCCAGCCGGACGAGCGCTGGCCCGCGACTGCTGACGTACTCCTCGAAGGTCACATCACTCAGACGCCGCCGCCGGTGCCCGGCGTTGACGCGGTCAGCGGTGCGAGTGGTCGCGGAAGCCGCGACGGGTCTTGCGACCCAGGTAGCCGGCGGTTACCAGGTGTTCCAGCAGCGGCGCGGGCGCGAAGCCCGGCTCGCGCAGCTCCAGGTACAGCTCCCGCTGAATTGCCAGCGAGACGTCCAGTCCCACCACGTCGAGCAGCTCGAAC
This sequence comes from Micromonospora sp. CA-246542, assembly GCF_050942905.1. NCBI lineage: Bacteria > Bacillati > Actinomycetota > Actinomycetes > Micromonosporales > Micromonosporaceae > Micromonospora > Micromonospora sp. CA-246542. The sequence continues at coordinate 5,866,585 of NZ_CP192040.1, forward strand.
GGGCCCATCGGGTAGCCGCAGCCCAGCTTCATGGCGTGGTCGATGTCGTCGGCCGTGGAGTAGCTGGCCTCCAGCATCTTGACCGCGTCGTTCAGGTACGGAAAGAGCAGCGCGTTGACGATGAACCCGGACCGGTCGCCGCAGACCACGCCGGTCTTGCCGAGCGCCGCGCAGACGGCCCGCGCGGTCGCGGTGGTCTCCGGTGAGGTGCGGATGGTGCGGACCACCTCGACCAGCGGCATGACCGGCGCCGGGTTGAAGAAGTGCAGGCCCACCACGTCGGCCGGCCGCTGGGTGGCCATCGCCACGTCGATCACCGGCAGGGACGAGGTGGTGGTGGCCAGCACCACGCCCGGCTTGCAGATCTCGTCGAGGCTGGCGAAGAGGGCCTTCTTGACGCTCAGCTCCTCGACGACCGCCTCGACGACCAGGTCGACGTCGGCGAGGTGGTCGAGGGTGGCCGTCCAGGTGATCCGGCCCAGCGCGGCGTCCCGGTCGGCCTCGGCGAGCTTGCCCCGGACCACGCCCTTGTTCAGCGACGTCTTCACGGCCTCACAGACCGACGCGGACTTCTCCGCGCCCCGGGTCACCGAGACGACCTCGTACCCGGCCCTGGCGAACACCTCGACGATCCCGGTGGCCATCGTTCCGGAGCCCACGATTCCGACCTTGGTGATGGCGCGCGCGCCGTCGGCGAGCGCGGCGTCCGCCGCCGGCGGCGTCGTTCCATCGGGTACGACCTTCGGCGAACCGGGCCGCTCGTAGGTGTAGAAACCACGACCGGACTTGCGGCCCAGCAGCCCCGCCGTGACCATCTGCTTGAGCAGCGGCACCGGGGCGTGTCGGCGGTCCCGGCCGCCCCGCCGGTACATGGTGTCCAGGATCTCGTACGCGGTGTCCAGGCCGATCAGGTCCATCAGCGCCAGTGGGCCCATCGGCAGGCCGCAGCCGAGCTTCATCGCGGCGTCGATGTCCTCCCGCGTCGCGTAGTGCGACTCGAACATCCCGACCGCGTGGTTGAGGTAGCCGAAGAGCAGCGCGTTGGCGATGAAACCGGCCCGGTCGTTGATGGTGACGTCGACCTTGCCGAGCCGGGCGCACAGCGCCTCGACGTCGGCCACGACCTCGGGCGCGGTGACGACCGTGCGGACCACCTCGACCAGCTTCATCACCGGGGCCGGGTTGAAGAAGTGGATGCCGATCACCTGGTTGGGCCGGCTGGTGGCCACCGAGATCTCGGTGACGCTCAGCGACGAGGTGTTGGTGGCGAGGATGGCCTCCGGCTTGCAGACCCGGTCCAACTCGGCGAAGATCCGCTGCTTGAGGTCCAGGTGCTCGGGCACCGCCTCGATGACCAGGTCCACCGAGTGCAGCGCATCCAGCCCGACCGCGAAGCGCACCCGCTCGTGCAGGGCGTCGCGGTCCGCCTCGGCGAGTTTGCCCTTGGCGACCGCCCGGTCGGTGGAGCCCTTCAGGGTGGCCCGACCGCGCTCCAGCGCCGGCTCGGCGATCTCGACCGCGACGACGTCGATGCCGTTGCGGGCGAAGACCTCGACGATGCCGGCACCCATGGTGCCCAGCCCCACGACACCGACGGTGCTGAACTCGCGCGCCACGACCGGCCTCCCCAGACACTCCGCACGGCCACTGAACGGCCGCTAAGGTATGCGCGCGAGTCTGCCACGTGCCGCAGGCTTGTCGAGACGCCGTGGGATATTTCACCCACGACGCGGCCCTAGCCGGCCCGCGCGTCGGTCAGCGCCAGCAGCTCCGCCACGAACTCCCCCGGGCGCTCCAGGTGCGGGCTGTGCCCGCAGCCGGGCAACACCACCTCACGGTACGCGCCGCCGGCCGCCGCGTACCGCTCCAGCACCGCCCGGGTCTGGCCGACCATCGGTTGCGGCGGGCAGGCCTCCGCCCCCGGCCATCCGGGTACGACGCCCAGCGAACCGAGGTACGCCAGGTCCAGCAGCGACGTGTCCGAGACGATCACGTCGGCATCGCCGCGTACCCAGGTGACCGGAGGCTTCTCGGCGACGGCCACCAACTCGTCGGCGAGCCGGAACCAGGTCGGCGCGAGCGCGTTCAGCACGCCCCGCTTCCCGGGCACGGTGCCGGGCCAGTTCTCCGACTCCGCCGATGTGCCGGGGTAGTTGTCCTCGCCGATCGCGGTGGACAGCACACTGTCGAGCAGCAGCTCCTCGTCGACGCCGAGCGAGGCCGGATCAGCCACGTAGGTCGCCCGCAGCACCTGACGCGGGCTGGCCGGGCCCTCGGTGCTCCGGTCGCCCGCGGCGAGCCGGGCCACGAAGTCCCGGTTGGCGGTGCCCGCACCGGTACCGGCGAAGTCGGGCGTGGTCGGCGTACCGCTCAGGTCGCGCGTGCCACCGAAGCCGTACGGCGACACGGGCGCGGACAGCAGTAGCGCCCCCACCCGGTGTGGGTGGTCGACCAGCAGCCGCATGGCGACTCCCCCACCGAGGGAGTGCCCGACCACGACCGGCCGGACCCCACCACCGGTGTCGACGCCACTGCTGTCGACACCGCTGCTGTCGCTGTCACTGCTGTCGGCGCCGCTGACGTCGGCGCCTGGGAAGAGCGTCGGGTCGTCCAGCAGGGCGGCGACGTCGTCGGCGAAGTCCCGCAGGCCCCGGGTGGCGTCCACTCCAGCGGTCGCCGAGTCGCCGAACCCGCGCAGGTCGGGAGCGACGACCCGCAGCGTCGGTGGCAGCCGTCGGATCAACGGCTCCCAGAACAGCGAGGAGGAGCAGTTGCCGTGGACCAGCAGCACCGGAGTTCCGTCCGGCGGACCGGCCACCCGCACCGCCTGGCGTACACCGTTCGCCGTCACGAACCGCTGCTCGGTCTCCATCCGCGGCATGCTGCCATGTCGGTCCACGTGGGTCCAGGTGTCGGACAGCCACCGGGCGGTACCGCCGGAGTGTGGCCGACGGCCGGTGTTCGTCCCGGCCGGGTCAGCGGCGGACGCCAGGTGGCGAAGCCAACGGCAGTGGCAGCGTCGGTCGGATGTCGCGTCGGGACACCCCGAAGCTGAGCCCGACCGGATCCGTGTGGGCGACCCCCGGATCGAACAGGCGCAGCTCGGTGCGGCCGAGCCGGATCACGTCGCCGTCGCTGAGGCGCTCCACCTCGGTGATCCGGCGGTCGTTGAGCCAGGTGCCGTTGGTCGAGCCCAGGTCGCGCAGCGACGCGCCCTCCGGGGCCAGCCACACCTCGGCGTGCCGGCGACTCAGATGCGGGTCGCTGATGACCACGTGACCGGTCGGCGCGCGACCGATCACCTGCGGCTCGGCCCGCACGCGGAAGCTCGCTCCGCGCATCGGCCCACCGGCGACCGTCAACAACGGCATCAGTTCCGGATGTTCCTCCATGGACAGTCAGCCCTCCACCCCACACCGTTACTCCGCGCGTCAGCCTGCCATCAGACGGTAATCGTCAATACCGACCGGCCGGTCAGCTCCTCGTCACCTCCCGGTCACCCGCCGTTCGACGATTCGGATGGCCACCCCTCGGCACTGCGCACCTGACCTGCACTGATCAACGAGTGGACGAGTGGACGCGACTCCCACCCCGGCACCCGAAATCGCGGCCTACCGATGAGTAATCTTCGGGTCTAGACTTCCGCCATGACGGCTGTGCATGTCCCCGGCACCCCCCTGATCGAGGCGCACGAGCTGGTATCCACCAGTCCGGCCACCGGTGTCGAGGCCGGCCGCCTCCCGGCCGCCAGCGACGCGGACGTACGGCAGGCCGTCGAGCGTGCGCGTTCCGCCGCCGAGTGGTGGGCCGGTCTGGGCTTCGGCGGCCGTCGCCAGCGGATGCTGCGCTGGCGCGCGCTGCTCGCCAAGCGCGTCGAGCAGCTCGCCGAGTTGATGCACGTCGAGGGCGGCAAACCGGCCGCCGACGCCATCGTCGAGATCGCCAGCGCGATCGAACACGTCGACTGGGCCGCCCGCAACGCGGGCCGCGTGCTCGGCCCACGCCGGGTACGGTCCCGGCTCGTCCTCGCCGAGTTCTCCGCGCACCTGGAATACCAGCCGCACGGCGTGGTGGGTGTGATCGGGCCGTGGAACTACCCGGTCCTCACCCCGCTCGGCTCCGCCGCGTACGCCCTGGCCGCCGGCAACGCCGTCGTGCTCAAGCCCAGCGAGTACACGCCCGTCGTCGGCCAGTGGCTGGTGGACACGTTCGCGGAGGTGGTGCCCGAGCAGCCGGTGTTCACCGCCGTACACGGGCTCGGCGACGTCGGGGCGGCGCTGTGCCGTGCCGGGGTCGACAAGGTGGCCTTCACCGGCTCGACCGCGACCGCCCGCAAGGTGATGGCCGCCTGCGCCGAGACGCTGACGCCGGTGCTGATCGAGGGCGGCGGCAAGGACGCCATGATCGTCGACAGCGACGCCGACCTGGACGCCGCTGCCGAGGCGTGCGTCTGGGGCGCCATGACCAACGCCGGCCAGACCTGCATCGGCATCGAGCGCGTCTACGCCGTCGACACGGTCTTCGACGCCTTCGTCGACAAGGTGGTGACCCGCGCCGGCCGGCTGACCGTCGGCCCCGACGGCGCCGACATCGGCCCGATCACCATGCCCGGCCAGATCGACGTGATCCGCCGCCACATCGAGGCCGCCGTCAGCTCCGGTGGTCGCGCCCTGGTCGGCGGCCCCGACGCGGTGCAGCCACCGTACGTGCATCCGACCGTGCTGGTGGACGTACCGGAGGAGTCGGCCGCCGTCCGCGAGGAGACCTTCGGCCCGACGGTGACCATCAGCCGGGTCCGCGACGCCGACGAGGCCGTGGCCCGCGCCAACGCCGTGTCGTACGGCCTGGGGGGTTCGGTCTTCGGCCGGCAGCGTGCCGTAAGCATCGCGCGGCGCCTGCGCTCGGGGATGACCTCGGTCAACTCCGCCCTGACCTTCGCCGGGATGTCCACGCTGCCGTTCGGCGGCGTCGGCGACTCCGGCTTCGGGCGGATCCACGGCGAGGACGGCCTTCGCGAGTTCGCCCGCGCCAAGGCCATCACCCGGCGTCGGGCGCGCTCACTGCTGCCGTCGATGACGTTCGACCGCACCCCGACCGACGTGGCACGCCTCGTCAAAGCCATCAAGGTGATGTACGGCAGGTGAGTGTCGGATAGCCGATCTGCGCCGTGATCGGCGTATCCACATGTTTATACGTCGTAGGCGCGGCGGTACATTGCGTTAAATGGGCCACAATCGATTGCGACACAGCCTTGTCGACAGTGACCAGTCGTGGAGCGCCCGGCAGCGGCGTCGTCGTTCGGAGTGGCTGGCGCGCACCTTCCCCGACATCGGCGACATGCACGTCGTCGACCTCGGCGGCCGGCTCGGCACCTGGCACCGCGCCACCGTCCGGCCGGCCCGCGTCACCGTGGTCAACCTGGAACAGCCGCCCGCCGCCGTACCCGAGTGGGCCCACGTCGAGCAGGCCGACGCCTGCGACCTACCACCCCGCGTCGCCAACGGCGCCTACGACCTGGTCTTCTCCAACTCCGTGCTGGAACACGTCGGCGGGCACGAGCGCCGGCTGCGGTTCGCCGCCGCAGCCCGTTCGCTGGCCGATCGGCACTGGGTGCAGACGCCCTACCGCTACTTCCCCATCGAGCCGCACTGGATCGCGCCGGGGATGCAGTTCCTGCCGATCCGGATGCGCACGGCGCTCGCTCGCCGTTGGCCCCTCGGCCACAAACCGACCCGCAGCCACGAGGCCGCCATCCACCAGGTGCTCTGGACCGAACTGCTGGACCGTTCGCAGATGCGCCACTACTTCCCCGACTCGACGATGCTCGTCGAGCGGGTCTTCGGCCTGCCGAAGTCGTTGATCGCCGTAGGGACCGGGTCGTGAGCTCCGGTCAGAAGAGGGTCAGCTCGTCCTTCTCGATGCCGCGCAGCCGGTCGTAGTTGACGACGACGCACCGGATGCCCCGGTCGGCGGCGAGCACCCGGGCCTGCGGCTTGATCTCCTGCGCGGCGAACACCCCGGTCACCGGGCTGAGCAGCGGGTCACGGTTCATGAGTTCGAGGTAGCGGGTCAACTGCTCCACGCCGTCGATCTCGCCACGCCGCTTGATCTCGACGGCCACGGCACCGGAGTTGGCGTCCCGGCACAGCAGGTCCACCGGGCCGATCGCCGTCATGTACTCGCGGCGCACCAACGTGAACCCCTCGCCCAGCACGGTCGGGTTGGCCGCCAGCAACTCCTGCAGGTGCGCCTCCACCCCGTCCTTGCGCAGGCCAGGATCCACACCCAGCTCGTACGAGGTGTCCTGGAAGACCTCCTCCAGGGTGATCCGCAACTCCTCGCCGGCCTTGTTGACCACCCGCCACACGCCGGGGGCCTCCTCCAGCCGGCACGGCGGGCTCATCCAGTTCAGCGGCTTGTACGCACGGTCGTCGGCGTGAATCGACACCGACCCGTCCGCCTTCACCATCAACAGCCGGGTCGCCGGCGGCAGGTGAGCCGAGAGCCGTCCGACGTAATCCACCGAGCACTTCGCAATGACCAACCGCACCCGACGAGGGTAGCCGAGCACCCCGCAGCCGCCACCGAGCGGCACTGGCGCGTCGGTGCGATGCTGAGATCGTGTTCGAAGTCCTCACCGGCACCGGCCTCGCCGCCTCGGCGGGTCTGAACGCCTACATACCCCTGCTCGTCCTCGGCCTGCTCGGCCGCTACACCAACCTGATCGACCTGCCCAGCGGCTGGACATGGCTCGGCAACGGCTGGGTCATCGTCATCCTTGCCGTCCTGCTCGCCGTCGAGATGGTGGCGGACAAGGTGCCGGTCGTCGACCACATCAACGACGTGGTGCAGACCGTCGTCCGGCCCACCGCCGGTGGCCTCGCCTTCGGGGCCGGCTCGTCGTCGGAGACCGTGACCGTCAGCGACCCAGGGAGCTTCTTCTCCAGCCACCAGTGGGTGCCGGTCGCCACCGGCGTACTCCTCGCCTTCGGTGTGCACCTACTCAAGTCCGCCGCACGCCCGGTGATCAACGCGACGACCGCCGGGTTCGGTGCCCCGGTGGCCAGCACCGCCGAGGACGCGACGAGCGTGGTCATGTCCCTGGTCGCGGTCATCCTGCCGGTTCTCGTACTCGCCTTCCTGGTGGGTCTTGTTGTCTTCGTCTACTGGTTCCTACGTCGACGCTCCGATCGCCGCCGGGAACGCGAGGCGGCCCGCGCCGCCGGCTTCCGCGTCTGACCTCCGGCGCGCCCTCCGCACTGGAGGACGCGCCGGCCGCGCGTTGGCAATCTGAAGGTACGGCGATGGCCGGCACCCGTTGTCGGGTGCCGGCCATCGGTGATCTCTTAGCTGTTCCAGTACTGGCCGACGAGGTTGGTGGCCTGCTGTTCCCACTGGGCGTACGCGTCCGGGTAGGCCGAGACCTGCACGGTCTGCGCGGCGTCGGTCAGCGGCATGTCCTGCCAGCCGTCAACCTGCTTGAGGCCCTTAAGGAACGCGGTGGTGGAGTACTCCGGGTTGGTGATCTGCTCGGGCGTGCCCCAACCGCTGGACGGGCGCTGCTGGAACAGACCCAACGAGTCGTGGTCGTTGGCGTCGCCGAGGTGACCCAGGTTCTCCAGCTTCGACTCCTGCAGGCTCGTCGCGATCGAGATGACCGCGGCCCGCTCGGGCAGACCCGCCTTCTTCGTGGCGGCGATGATGGCCTTGACGTTGGCGGTCTGCTCGTCGTTCAGGTCGATGTGCGACTGGTCGCCCTGCGGCTTGGGTGCGGTGGTCTGCACCGCCGCTGCGGTGGCGGGCTTGGCGTCCACGGCCGGGGCGGCGTGGGCGGCGATGGGGCCGGCGAAGACGCCACCGGCGAACGCGAGACCAGCGATGGACAGCATGCTCTTGCGGAAGATCGTGTTCATCAGGGGTTGCTCCTTCGGGGGTAGGAAACACCCACACACCACCCGTTGCGGGGGATTGGTGACGCGGGGTGTCAGCACCTCGTCCGGGCGCTCAAAAGTCTTGGGAGGGGGGCGGCCTGCGAGCGGGGGGCTCGTGGCGGCCGGTCCGTGTGTAACGACCCGGGGGTCGGGGCCATTCCCGCCGGCTTGGCGGCCTGCGAGCGGGGGGCTCGTGATGGCCGGTCCGTGTGCAACGACCCGGGGGTGGGGGCCATTCCCGGGGGGCTTGGCGGCCTGCGAGCGGAGGGCTCGTGGCGCCGGGACCGTGTGTAACGACCGGTGGTCCGGGGCCATTCCCGGGGGCTGACGACCCGCAGGGAGCGGGGCTCGCCGCGCCGGGACCGGGTGTAACGACCCGCGGCTCGGGGTCATTCCCCGGGGCCGGGGGGGCGGTGACCCGCCTTTGCTCTGCTTCAGCCGAGGAAACACCTGCCGTCCGATAATCGGACACCGGGTGTTTCCTGGGTTGAAGCAGAGCAAAGGACGCGAGGTGATGGGGCGCGACCTGACGGGCGGCGGGCGGTGACCTGCGCTCCTGCGATCGTCCGGGGGCCACGACCGCCGGCGCCCCAACAACTCCCCGCCCACGGGGCACCGGGTCACCTCGCGAAGACACCCACAGCCGGACATACCCCCGGGCGGCGCGATCGGCGGGGGCGCAACCGAGGGTTGATCCGACTCGACATCGCCGAAGTTGGGGTGTCCGGGGCCGGTTGACAGCGCGGTATCGGCGATCTCGTGTCGATCGTGCCGGCATGGCCGGTAGGGCTGATGGCCAGACGGGCGTATCGGGGTCAGCGCAGGCTGGCAAATGCCTAATATCGGGACAGGAGCCTAGAGGAGGTTGGCATGACCACTGCAATGGAGATGCCCCGAGTCCAGGAATGTGTCGTCGCGGCATGCGCGTACAACCAGGGCGGCGACTGCCACGCCTTCGCGATCACCATCGGCAGCATGGACCACGCGCACTGCCACACCTTCGTCGAGTCACCCGTCCGGGGCGGGGTGGACGGCCTCACCGCGCAGGTCGGCGCCTGCCAGCGTTCCGACTGCCGGCACAACGAGCAGTTGGAGTGCCACGCCTCGTCGATCAAGGTGGGGCCGGACAACGACCTGGCCGACTGCATGACGTACGCCGGTCGCTGATCCCTCCGACGGAACCGGTCAGGGCAGGTCGTTGGCCTGCCGGATGACCGTCACCAGGTCGTCGACGATCCCGGTGAGGGCGAAGTCCTTCGGGGTGAAGACCCGGGCCACCCCGGCGGCGAGCAGGGTGTCGGCGTCATTGGCGGGGATGATGCCGCCCACCACCACGGGCAGGTCCGCCCGGCCGGCGGCACGTAGCCCGTCGAGCACCGCGGGCACGGCCGCCAGGTGTGAGCCGGACAGCACGGACAGCCCGACCAGGTCGACGTCCTCCTCGACGGCGGCGGCGACGATCTGGCCGGCGGTCAGCCGGATGCCCTGGTAGACGACCTCGAAGCCGGCGTCGCGGGCGCGTACCGCGATCTGCTCCGCGCCGTTCGAGTGCCCATCCAGGCCGGGCTTGCCGACGAGCAACCGCAGCCGTCCGCTGCCCAGCTCGCGGGCGGTGGCGGCAACCCGCTCGCGGACCGCCGCGAGACCCGCGTCGCCGCCGCTGCCGGTGGCGCCGGACAGGCCGGTCGGCGCCCGGTACTCACCGAAGACCCCGCGCAGCACGCCGGCCCACTCCCCGGTGGTCACCCCGACCCGCACACTCCAGGGTCGCCGGCATCAGGTTGGCGGTGGTCGCGGCGTCCGCGCGGAGCCGGGCCAGTGCCGCGTCGACCGCCGCGCCGTCCCGCCCGGCACGCCACTCGCGTACGGAGGCCACGGCGGCCGCCTCGACCAGGGGATCGACCTGTTCGACGGCCTCGGCGCCCGCCGCCGTCAACGGGGATGATTCGGTCTCGGCGAAGCGGTTGACGCCGACCACCACGTCGAGTCCGGACTCCATCCGGCGGCGGCGCTCGGCCAGCGAGGCGACCAGCGCGCTCTTGAGATAGCCCGTCTCCACGGCGGCCACCACACCGCCCATCTCCAACACGGCGTCCAGCTCGACGCGCGCCCCGCCGACGATCTCCTCGACGAGTGCGGTCATCACGTGCGAACCGGCGAAGAGGTCGGGGTATTCGAGCAGGTCCGACTCGTACGCCAGAACCTGCTGCATCCGGAGCGACCACTGCTGGTCCCAGGGCCGGGGAAGACCGAGCGCCTCGTTCCAGGCCGGCAGTTGCACGGCACGGGCGCGCGCGTCGCGGGACATCGTCACGCCGAGCATCTCCAGCACGATGCGCTGGATGTTGTTCTCCGGCTGCGCCTCGGTGAGGCCGAGCGAGTTGACCTGTACGCCGTAGCGGAACCGCCGCTGCCGGGCCTCGGTGACGCCGTACCGCTCCCGGGTGATCTCGTCCCACAGCACGCCGAACGCGCGCATCTTGGCGATCTCCTCGACGAAACGCACCCCGGCGTTGACGAAGAACGAGACGCGCTGCACCACGTCACCCATCCGCTCGGCGGGCACCTGACCGGAGTCGCGGACCGCGTCGAGGACGGCGACGGCGGTGGCCAGCGCGAAGCCGACCTCCTGCACGGGCGTCGCGCCAGCCTCCTGGAGGTGGTACGAGCAGATGTTGACCGGGTTCCACCTCGGCATCGTCGTCAGGGTGTGCGCGATCACGTCCGCCGTCAGCCGCAGCGAGGCCGCCGGCGGAAAGATGTACGTCCCCCGGGACAGGTACTCCTTGATGATGTCGTTCTGGGTGGTGCCGGAGAGCACGTCGGCGCTCGATCCCTGCTCGGTGGCCACGGCCGCGTAAAGGGCGAGCAGCCACATCGCCGGCGCGTTGATGGTCATCGAGGTGTTCATCCCGGCGAGCGGGATGCCGTCGAAGAGAGCCCGCATGTCGCCGAGGTGGGCCACCGGCACGCCGACCCGGCCCACCTCACCGGCGGCCAGCTCGTGGTCGGGGTCGTAGCCGGTCTGGGTGGGCAGGTCGAAGGCGACCGACAGGCCGGTCTGCCCCTTGGCGAGGTTGCGGCGGAAGAGCGCGTTGGTCGCGGCGGCCGACGAGTGGCCGGCGTACGTGCGCATGACCCACGGGCGGTCCCGCTCGGGCAGCCGGCTCGGCGTCTCATCCATGGCCGGAGTCTAAGTTACCGTTCAGTAGAAGAGGTTGTGGAAAACCACACAGGTCCATGTCGAGGACGGCCGGGTGCGAAGCGCCCGCCGTGTCGCGGAACGCCACACCCCGGGCACCCGCGGATCGCCGCCAGGACGCACACTGGACGGCATGGATGACGAGCTGGCCATCTCCGTCCGAGGGCTGCGCAAGGCGTACGGCGACAACGTGGCGGTGGCGGGCGTGGACCTCGACGTCCACCGGGGCGAGGTGTTCGCGTTGCTCGGCCCGAACGGCGCGGGCAAGACCACGACCGTGGAGATCCTGGAGGGCTACCGGCACCGGGACGCCGGCGAGGTGACCGTGCTCGGCGCGGACCCGGCCCGACCGGACGCCGGCTGGCGCTCCCGGGTCGGCATCGTGCTCCAGGGCACCGGCGAGTTCGACGAGCTGACCGTGGCCGAGGTGGTTCGGCACTTCTCCGGGTTCTATCCCGACGCGGACGACCCCGCCAAGGTGATCGAACGGGTCGGGCTGGCGGCGAAGGCGAAGGCTCGTACGCACACCCTCTCCGGCGGGCAGAAGCGCCGCCTCGACGTGGCGCTGGGCATCATCGGCCGCCCCGAGCTGCTCTTCCTCGACGAGCCGACCACCGGCTTCGACCCGGAGGCCCGCCGGGAGTTCTGGGAGCTGATCCGCGACCTCGCCGCGGCCGGCACCACGATCGTGCTCACCACCCACTACCTCGACGAGGCGGAGGCGCTCGCCGACCGGGTCGGCGTGATCGCCGGCGGCCGGCTGGTCGAGGTGGCCGCGCCCAACCGGCTGGGCAACCGCCAGGATGCGCTCGCGACGGTCTCCTGGCGTACCCCGGAAGGGACGTGGGAGAGGGCGCAGAGCGCGACGCCGACGGCCCTCGTGGCCGACTTGGCCGCGCGCTACGGCGGCGAGGTCCCCGGGCTCACGGTGACCCGGCCGACCCTGGAGGACGTCTACCTCACGATGATCGGACACGCGCGATGACGACCACGACGAAGCCGGCGACGCCGGTCGCCGCGACCCCGGGCCGACGGCCGGGCGTCGGCACGCTCGCCCTGCGCCAGGGCCGACTGGAGATCACCCAGTTCCTGCGCAGCCGGGAGTCCGTGGTGTTCACGATGGGCTTCCCCATCATCATGATCCTGATCTTCGCGTCGATCTTCGACGGGACGATCGGCGGCGGAGTCAAGTTCACCCAGTACTTCATCACCGGCATGATCGCGACCGGCCTGATGACGGTGAGCTTCCAGAACCTCGGCATCTGGATCCCGATCGAGCGGGACCGGGGGGTGCTCAAGCGCTACCGGGGCACGCCGATGCCGAAGTGGGTCTGGTTCGCCGGCAAGGTGATCATGGTGGTGGCGATCGGGATCGCCGAGACCGCGCTGCTGCTGGCCGTCGCGGTGGCGCTGTTCGATCTCGACCTGCCCGGCACCGCCGGGAAGTGGTTCACCTTCGGCTGGGTGTCCGTGCTCGGGGTGACCGCCTGCACCCTGTGCGGCATCGCCATCTCGTCGCTGGCCCGCACCGCCCGCAGCGGTTCGGCAGTGGTGACCCCGGTCGCGCTGGTGCTCCAGTTCATCTCCGGGGTGTTCTTCGTCTTCACCGACCTGCCCACCTGGATGCAGCAGGTGGCGGCGTTCTTCCCGCTCAAGTGGATGTGCCAGGGGCTGCGGGCGGTCTTCCTGCCCGAGAGCTTCGGGGCGCAGGAACCGGGCGGCTCCTTCGAGCTGGGGCGGGTCGCGCTGGTACTGGCCCTGTGGTGCGTGATCGGGCTCGTGCTCTGCCTGACCACCTTCCGCTGGACCACCAAGCGCGACGGCTGACCGGACGACCGGGGCGGGCATCCCGCCCCGGTCGCGCCACCAAGTCAGTACGTGTAGAAGCCCTTGCCGGTCTTGCGGCCCAGGTCACCGGCGGTGACCATGCGCTGGAGCAGCTCCGGCGGGAAGAACTTCTCGTCGGCCGTGTCGGTGTAGATGTTCTTCGAGGCGTGCAGCAGCACGTCCACGCCGGTCAGGTCGGTGGTGGCCAGCGGACCCATGGCGTGCCCGAAGCCGAGCCGGCAGGCGGTGTCCAGGTCCTCGGCGGACACCACGCCCGACTCGACCAGCTTGACCGCCTCCATGACCAGGGCGGAGATCAGCCGCGTGGTGACGAAGCCGGCGATGTCCCGGTTGACCACGACGACGGTCTTGCCGATCTCCTCGGCGAAGGCGCGCGCCGTGTCAAGCGTGGCGTCGCTGGTCTTGTAGCCGCGTACCAGCTCACAGAGCTGCATCATCGGCACCGGGGAGAAGAAGTGGGTGCCGACGACGGCCTCCGGCCGCTCGGTGACCGCCGCGATCTGGGTGACCGGAATGGCCGACGTGTTGGTGGCGAGCACCGCGTCGGACCGGCAGATCTTGTCCAGCGCCCGGAACACCTCGTGCTTGATCTCCAGCCGTTCGAAGACCGCCTCGACCACGATGTCCGCGTCCGCCGCGGCCTCCAGGTCGGTGGTCGGCGTGATCCGCGCGAGAGTCGCCTCGACGTCGGACGCCTCGATCTTGCCCTTCTCGGCGAACTTCTCCAGCGACTTCCGGATGCCGCCGAGCCCCCGGGTGGTGGCCGCGTCGTCCAGGTCGCGCAGCGTCACCTGCCAGCCCGCCTGCGCCGCCACCTGGGCGATGCCGGAGCCCATCAGCCCGGCCCCGACGACCGCGAGTCGACCCGCCATCTGCTTCTCCCTCGCTGCGATTGACTGCCTGCCTGCACCCTAGTCGGCGAGCCTGAACGACGACTAAGGGCAGGTGACGGATCCACGACTCGCCGGAGCGAACAAACTCCCGAGTGGGTGCATCGAACCCTACGACAACCAACAAGTGGCAACAGCCAGGAGCTCATGATGCGCGCAACGTCCATGGTCGGAACCCTCACCTGCCTCCTGCTCGTAGCGGCGTGCTCGTCGCCCGCGCACCAGGACGGCAACGCCGCGCCGGCCGGCTCGCCCGACCCGACCACCAGCGCGGCCGCCACCGACAGCCCCACTTCGCCGACCCCTTCCGCCTCGTCGACGCCGTCCGCCCGGCCGTCCAGCGACGCGACCCGCCCCACGTCGCTCGTCCTGGGTCCGAACGGCATCGGTTCACTCAAGCTCGGCATGACCCGTCAGCAGGCCACCGGGACGGGACTGCTGCGGGCGTTCGGAAACAACGGGGGCGGCTGCGCGCCGGCGCAGCTGCGCGCTGCTCCGAGCGATGATGCTGTCGTCCTCCTCTCGCCGACGCTGGGTATCGCCACCATCGACGCGTACGAGGGGATCAAGACGCCCGAGGGTGTGCGCATCGGCATGTCGAGCGCCGAGATGCTGCGGATCTACCCGGACTGGACGAGGGCCGACGGAGACGCCACGAATGGTCGCGGATTCGCGAAGACCCCCGGCAACAGCAAGGCCGTCTACCGCATCGAGATGAGCAAGGGCAAGGTCATCAACCTGACCCTCCAGTACGCGAACCAGGACTGCTACGAGTAGACGGACCCGAAACGGCCGGCCTGCGGCGCCAGCGCGCTGGACAACCGCAGGCCGGCCAGGATCTCGTCGGTCAGGTCCGCGTCGCCGACCTGCTTGATCTGTAGGTAGACGCCGTAGCGACGCTGCGGCACGGCGATCACGACCTCGCTGAACGAGACGGAGGCGGCACACGAGGTCCACCGCCGTACCAGCGCCCGGTCGCCGCCCACGTCCACGGTCCGGTCGGGCTGCTGGACACAGGAGGCGTGGCTGGGTAACGCCGGCGCCGGGTCGCCGCCGAGCAGGGCCCTGCTCACCCCGACGAACACACCGGGCATTCCACTCGCCGGATCCGGCCAGACGGCGAGATCCGGGGCCACCACGAGACCCGGCGCCTGGCCGGCCGCGAGGCGCAGCACCGAAGGGTCCCAGCCGGCGTCCTTCACCTGGCCGGCCCAGTTCGCCGGCACCGCGACCGAGAGGGCGCCGGAGACATCGTGTACGCGAACCCACCCGGACCGTTCCGACAAGGTGGAGCTGGAACCGGTCGTCGCCAGCAGGGCGCCCAGGGCGACCCCGACGCCGACGACCCTCCCCAACTGCCGCACGAACCGACCACGGCCGGCCTCCCGCTCCGTCGACGCGATGACCCGCTGGAGTTCCTCGAGCATCACCGCGGCGGACGCCCAGCGTTGCCGCGGGTCGGGATGCAGCGCACGCCGCACCAGGTCGTCCACTTCGGAGGGGACTCCGGGCCGAAGCTGGGACGGACGGGGGAGAGCGCGCCCGGCCCGGCCCGATCGGCTGCCGCCGGACCGTGCCGGGTCGGGCGGCCGGCCGGTCAACATGTGGTAGGTCGTCGCGCCGATCGCGTACACGTCCGCGCGGATGTCCAGACCGCCACCGGCGGTGGCCTGTTCGGGCGGCATGTAGCCGGGTGTGCCGGCCGCGATCGTGAAGCCGGACGCGTTGGCGAGCGCCTTGGCCAGGCCAAGATCGGCGACGAGCACCCGATCCCGACCCGCCGCCGGCTGAAACAACACGTTGGACGGCTTGAGATCCCGGTGCAGCACGCCGGCCTCGTGCAGCACCATGACGGCCCGGGTGATGTCGGCCGCGACGAGCAGCGCCTCCCGGACGGACATCGGTCCGGCGGCGAGTCGATCCGCGAGGGTGCCACCGGCCGCGTACGGCATCACCAGGTACGGGCGTCCGTCCGGCAGCTCACCGACGTCGAGCACACGCACGAGCAGGCTCGAGTCCGTCCGGCGCATGATCCGCGCCTCCTGCTCGAACCGCTCCCGCAGATCGGAGTGGTACGACCAGTTGTCGGCCAGCACCTTGATCGCGACGGAGGCGTCCAGAGCATCGTCGGCGCCGAGCCACACGGTGGCGAACGCTCCGGATCCGATACGCCCTACAACGCGGTATCGGCCGATCTTGCCGGGTACTGACACGCCCGTATTATGGCCGACTAAACGCTGAGGAACGGGGCCTGAGCATGCCAGACGATCTTGATATCGAGGAGCTGGCGGATCGTGCCGCCAAGGGGGACGCCGCCGCACTCGACGCGTTGCTGATCAGGATCGGCCCGCAGGTCATGCGGCAGTGCCTACGCCTCCTACCCTGCCGGCAGGACGCCGAGGAGGCGTGCCAGGACGCCCTTCTGCAGGTCGCCCGCAAGATTGACAGCTTCGCCGGCCGGTCGAAGTTCTCCACCTGGCTGCACATCGTCACCGCCAACTGCGCCCGGCAGACGTATCGGAGCCTCAAGCGTCGGGCCGAGGAGCAGTCCACGCCACAGCTTCCGCTCGACACCGCTGACCCGCGCACCACGAGCGTGATCGCCGGTTCCCGGCTCGACCTGCTCGACGCGCTGGAACGGCTGGAGGCGCACCGACCCGAACTGGTCGCCCCGCTCGTACTGCGTGACCTGTGCCAGTTGACCTACGACCAGATCGCCGACCACCTCTCCATCCCGGTCGGCACCCTGAAGTCACGCATCCACGACGCACGACGGCACGTGCGCGCCTCGCTGCAAGCCACCTGAGACCGCCAGAGGCGCAGCGCGACCTCAAATCTCCAGCGACGGCTCCTCGGGCGCGGTCCCCCGCTCCACCGCCACGCCGAGCGCACGCAGGTCGGCCACGAAGTCCGGGTACCCCCGGTCGACGTGGTGCACGTGCGAGACCTCGGTGGGTCCGTCCGCACAGAGCGCGGCGATGATCAGTCCGGCGCCGGCGCGGATGTCGGTGGCGCGTACCGGCGCCCCGGACAGCCGCTCCCGGCCCCGGACCACGGCGTGGTGCCCGTCGGTCTTGATGTCCGCGCCGAGCCGCATCATCTCGTTCGCGAACATGAACCGGCCGTCGAAGATGTTCTCCGTGATCAGGGATGCGCCGTCGCTGACCGAGGCCAGCCCGATCGCCATCGGCAGCAGATCGGTGGCGAAGCCGGGGTACGGCAGGGTCACCACGTCCACCGCGCGGGGCCGGTCGTCCATGCGTACCCGGAAGCCGTCGCCCCGCGTCTCGACCAGGCCGCCGGCCGCGACGACCTTGTCCAGCGCGACCTCCAGGTAGGCCGGGTCCAGGCCGGTGACCGTCACGTCGCCGCGCGTCATCGCGGCGCCGAACGCCCAGGTGCCGGCGACGATCCGGTCCCCCACGGTGGCGTGCCGCACCGGCCGCAGACCGGGCACGCCGGTGATCCGCAGGGTGGACGTGCCGGCGCCGGAGATCCGCGCGCCCATCTGGTTGAGCATCGTGCAGATGTCGACGATCTCCGGCTCCCGGGCCGCGTTGTCGATCGTCGTGGCGCCCTGGGCCAGCACCGCTGCCATGACCAGGTTCTCGGTCGCGCCCACGCTGGGGAAGTCCAGCACGATGTCGGCGCCGCGCAGCCCGTGCGGGGCCTCGGCGATGACGAACCCGTGCTCACCGGAGATCTCCGCACCCATCCGGGTCAGCCCGGAGATGTGCATGTCCAGGCCACGTGAGCCGATCGCGTCACCGCCCGGGTGGGCCACCCGCACGTAGCCCCGACGGGCCAACAGGGGGCCGAGCACGCAGATCGACGCGCGCAGCCGCCGGACCAGGTCGTAGTCGGCCTCCGCGCCCGGCTGCTCGGGTACGTCGATGGTGACCGAGCGGGACCGGGCGACGCCGCCCCGCACCACCATCGGATCGACGGGGTCGTCCGCGTCGAACCGGACGTCACAGCCCAGCCGCCGCAGCACCTCCCCCATGATCGCGATATCGGTGATCCGCGGAACGTTGGTGATCACGCTGCGTCCGGGAGCGAGCAGCGCGGCGGCCATCAACTTCAGCGCCGAGTTCTTGGCGCCGACGACGTGCACGGTGCCCGCCAGTCGGGCCGCACCGCAGACCCGGATGACGTCGACGTCGTTGACCGCCGTGTCACCGGCGTCGCCCGGACCCACCACCGCAGGCCAGCCGGCTGTCGTGTCCGGCCGAGCGGGGATCGTGAGTTCCGGTATCCGTAGGCTGTGCGTCATGGCCGTCCACCTCACGCGCATCTACACCAAGGCCGGCGACGCCGGCATGACCAGGCTGAGCAACAACGAGCAGGTCCCGAAGACCGATCCACGGATCGCCGCGTACGCGGATGTCGACGAGTGCAACGCGGCGATCGGTGTCGCACTCGCCCTGGGCCAGCTCGACGAGGAGCTGCGGGCCGTCCTGGCGTCGGTGCAGAACGACCTGTTCGATGTCGGCGCCGACCTGTCCACGCCCGTGGAGCCGGAGCCGAAGTACCCGCCGCTGCGGGTGACCGAGGAGTACGTCGAGCGCCTGGAGGGCTGGTGCGACGAGTACAACGCGCGCCTGAGCAAGCTCGACTCCTTCATCCTCCCCGGCGGCACCGCTGGCGCGGCGCTGCTGCACGTGGCGCGGACCACCGCCCGGCGAGCCGAGCGGGCGGCGTGGGCGCTGGTCAGCCACGATCCGGACCGGACCAGCCCGCTCCCGGCAAAGTATCTCAACCGGCTCTCCGATCTGCTCTTTATCCTCTCAAGAACGGCAAATCCGGCAGGCGATGTGCTATGGGTCCCCGGCGGCAAGCGCTGACGATGGGCGAGTTCCCGCTCTAGCCGCCCTCACGCGTCCCGGCGGCCGGCACCTCGCCCAGTCAGCCTTGATCGGCTCGAGTTCCATGAAGTCGGGTCATTAGCGTCGCCCGAACACCCCAAGTTCAAGGAAGCCGAGTCGATCACCCCCCCGGCAACGCATGAAGGCGAGACCCAGCGAACCCGGTAACGGCAGGTGGTCAAAGAACCGGACCGGACCGACGCACCGCGCCGCGGACGGGTTTCCGGGGCAGCCCGCCCGGCGCAGGGATCAAGCCTGACCGCCCGGAGCCGGGCGGGCTGCCCCGGAAACCCCGAAGAGCGACCACAGAAGCTCCAGAGCGACCAGAGAAGCCCCAGAGCAACCAGGAGCGATCAGGCGGCCGGCCAGTCCTGGGAGGCCAGACGCGGCGAGACCGCCCCCGGAGGGGCGGCCTCGAGCCAGGAGAGGAAACCGGTCACGGTCGATCGCGCCATGGCGATCTCCACCGGTGCGTGGTGACTCGTACAGCGGAGGATCACCCAGTCGGCCGGCATGGAGAGCCGTTCCTGCCCTTCGGGCAACCGCCGGCGTTCGACCGCGAGATCCTTGCGGGAGAGAACCCGCTTGGGGCGGATCGCGAAGCTGAACATTCGATACCAGCGCAGCTCGTCAGCGGCGAACCGGCCGAAGCCGGGTGACCAGCCACGCCCGTCGAGCACGGTGGTGACCCGGACGCTGAGCCGGATGATGCCACCGCTGCGGGTCACGAGAGCCCGCCGGACGAAGAGTACGAGAAGTGCGACGAGGATGACGGCGACGCCGATCCCGATCCCTTCGACGATCTCCATCCCCGGTGTGACTCAGCGGCTCTGCGCGGAAACCGGGGTCGCGCTCTCGGCCAGCACGGTGACGCCCTCGGCGCTCACCGAGAGGAAGCCGCCGTCCACCTCGTACGAGACCTGCTCGCCACCGGCCAGCTTGATGCGGACCTGGCCGGGCTCGGCGAGCTGGCCGAGCAGCGGCGCGTGACCCGGCAGGACACCGAGTTCGCCCTCGGTGGTCCGGGCGACGACCATCTCGGCCTCACCGGACCAGACCTTCTCCTCGACGGCGACGAGCTCGACGTGAAGCTGCTTTGCCACGCTGTCTCCTTGCTGCGGCGGCGGATTGCCGAAAGTCTAGTCGTGCCGCCGCGCCGCCCCCAACGCGGGTGGCGAGAGCTGCGCCACGGCTACTTGGTCTTGTTCTGGAATTCCGGGTGCTCGAGAAGGAACGGGTCCAGTTGTTCATTCTGCAGGGCGGTGAAGAAGTCCGGGACGCCTGCCTGGAACTGCTCACCCAGGTATTTCTTACCCTCGTAGACCCCGCCACCGGGGAGCTTGATCATCTGGATGGTGTTCGGGCGGATGTTCTTCAGGGCGAGCCCGAAGTCGACAACGCTGTTGCCCCGGCCGTTGAAGATCAGCGACTGGCCGGCGGCGCGCAGCACCTTGTCCAGCTTGATCGGGTTGGCCACCACGTCGGCGCTGAACGCCTGACCGACCATCGCCTTGACGAACTGCTGCTGATGGCGCTGCCGGCCATAGTCCGAGTCCGGGACGCCGTTCTTCGGGTACCGCTGCCGGACGTAGTCCAGCGCCTGCCACCCCTTGAGGTGGTGGGTGCCCTTCGTGTAGACCGCCTGCGGCCCGACGTAACCCTCTCCGTACGTCTTGCCCGGCCGCGGGGTGCCGTCCGGCTGCTTGTGCTCGGACCGCACCTCCCGCTCGACGTACATGTCGACGCCGCCCATCGCGTCGACGATCTTCTGGAAGCCGGTGAAGTTGATGATCGCTCCGCCGTCGAACCGCTTGATGCCTGTCACGTTCTGCACGGTGGTGGCCAGCAACTCGAACCCCCGCGCCGCGTCGGGATTCTTGCCGGGCACCTGACTGCCGAACGACATCGCAGCGTTGATCTTGGTCTTCTCGCCGGAGAAGTTGGCCTTCTTGAAGGCCGGGATCTGCACGTAGAGGTCCCGCGGCACCGAGAACAGGTAGGCCCGGTCCATCGAGGCGGGCACGTGCAGCACCATGATCGAGTCGGCCAGCGGCGCCGCCGTCGGCGTACGCGGGTCGATGCCCACCAGCAGGAGGTTGAGCGGCCCCTTGATGTCGCTCTTCTTCTCCTTGGCGCCCGCCGCCTGGTCACCGAAGAGGTCGGCCTTGCCGACGGCGCCCTCGTAGCGGGCCATCAGCACCTCGGTGCCGACCAGCACCCCGCCGCTGAGCATGGTCAGCACCAGGCCGAACACGGTGCACACCTTGGCCCAGCGCGGCACGCCCCGCCACATGGACGACTTGCGGCCCTTCTTGCCGGCCTTACCCACGTCATCTCCGTTCGCTACGCCCACGCAGAGGAGACGGGCTCACGTCGTCGAAAGGTTGCACTCGTCCGCGCCCGTGAAGGTGAACGCGCGGACCGACCGTATCTCGGCCGCCACGTGAGTGACGACCACGAGTAACGGACCGCGACGATGGTAAGACGTGAAGATGAACAAAAGACTGCCCCGACATTGCCGGGGCAGTCTTTTGCGGTACGGGTACGACAAAGGCTGTCAGGCCTTCATCAGCTCCTCAGCCTTGGCTTCCAGGTCCTCGAGACCGCCGCACATGAAGAACGCCTGCTCGGGGAAGTGATCGTACTCACCCTCGCTGATCTTGCGGAACGCCTCGATGGTCTCCTTGATCGGGACCGTCGAGCCCGGCACGCCGGTGAACTGCTCCGCCGCGTAGGTGTTCTGCGAGAGGAAGCGCTCGATCCGCCGGGCCCGGGCCACGGTGATCTTGTCTTCCTCGGAGAGCTCCTCGATACCGAGGATGGCGATGATGTCCTGCAGGTCCTTGTAGCGCTGCAGGATCCGCTTCACCTCGGTGGCGACCTGGAAGTGCTCCTGGCCGACGAACTCCGGGGCGAGGATCCGGGACGAGGACGCCAGCGGGTCCACGGCCGGGTAGATGCCCTTGTCGGAGATCGACCGCTCCAGGTTGGTGGTCGCGTCGAGGTGGGCGAACGTGGTGGCCGGGGCGGGGTCGGTGTAGTCGTCCGCCGGCACGTAGATCGCCTGCATCGAGGTGATGGCCTGGCCCCGGACGGAGGTGATGCGCTCCTGGAGCTCGCCCATCTCGTCGGCCAGGGTCGGCTGGTAACCCACGGCGCTCGGCATCCGGCCGAGCAGGGTGGAGACCTCGGACCCGGCCTGGGTGAAGCGGAAGATGTTGTCGATGAAGAGCAGCACCTCCTGCTTCTTCACGTCGCGGAAGTACTCCGCCATGGTGAGCGCGGAGAGCGCGACCCGCAGACGCGTGCCCGGCGGCTCGTCCATCTGGCCGTAGACCAGCGCGGTCTTGTCGATGACGCCGGACTCGGTCATCTCGGCGATCAGGTCGTTGCCCTCACGGGTGCGCTCACCCACGCCGGCGAAGACCGAGGTACCACCGAAGTTACGGGCGACCCGGGTGATCATCTCCTGGATGAGCACCGTCTTGCCCACGCCCGCGCCGCCGAACAGACCGATCTTGCCGCCCTTGACGTACGGGGCGAGCAGGTCGATCACCTTGATGCCGGTCTCCAGCATCTCGGTCTTCGGCTCCAGGTCCGCGAAGGCCGGGGCCTTGCGGTGGATACCCCAGTGGTCGTCCGGGGTGAGGGTCTCGCCCTCCTTGAGGTTGAGCACCTCGCCGATCGCGTTGAACACGTGGCCCTTGACCGCGTCGCCCACCGGAACGGTGATCGGCTTACCGGAGTCACGAACCTCCGCGCCGCGAACCAGACCGTCCGTCGGCTGCATCGAGATCGCGCGGACCAGGTTGTCACCCAGGTGCTGGGCGACCTCCAGGGTCAGCGTCTTCTCACCGCCGGACAGGCTCACGGTGACGTTCAGGGCGTTGAACAGGGCCGGCATGGCGTCGCGCGGGAACTCGGCGTCGACGACCGGGCCGATGACCCGGACCACGCGACCCGTGGCCGTCTTGGTCTCTACTGGTGCAGTCATCACACTTCACTTCCCGACGCGGCCAGCGCGTTGGCGCCGCCGACGATCTCGCTGATCTCCTGGGTGATCCCGGCCTGACGGGCCGAGTTCATCTCACGCGTGTACTTCTCGATCATGTCTTCGGCGTTGTCGGTGGCGCTCTTCATCGCCCGCCGCCGTGCCGCCGACTCACTCGCCGCCGACTCGAGCAACGCCGCGTAGATCCGCGTGTTGATGTACCTCGGCAGGAGCGCGTCGAGCAGCGCCTCCGCCTCCGGCTCGAACTCGTACGCCGGCAGCAGCCCCTCGGAGCGCGGCCGGTCCTCCACCTGCATCGGACCGATGACCTTGGTGACCGGGTTCTGCGTCATCAGCGAGTGGAACTCGGTGTAGACGATGTGCAACTCGTCCACGCCGAGGACCCCGTCCGCGCCAGCGCCGCCGTCGGCGTCGTCGGCACCGGCCGTGAACGCCTTGATCAGCGTCTCACCCACGGCACGGGCGTCCTCGAACGACGGCTGCTCGCTGAACCCGGTCCAGTTCGCCTCGATCGGCCGGTCGCGGAAGCGGTAGAACCCGACGCCCTTACGCCCGATGACGTAGAGCACCGGCTCCTTGCCGTCCGCCCGGAGGCGCGCGATCAGCGACTCGGCCATCCTGATCGCGTTGGAGCTGTAGCCGCCGGCCAGGCCACGGTCGCTGGTGACCAACAGGACGCCGGCCCGCCGCACCCGCTCGCGCGGGGTGAGCAGCGGGTGGTCGATCCGCGCGTTGGACGCCAGCGCCGTGAGCACACCGGTGATGGCCTGGGCGTACGGCAGGGACGCCTGCACCCGGGCCTGGGCCTTGGCGATCCGGCTCGTCGCCACGAGCTCCATCGCCTTGGTGATCTTCTTCATCGACTTCGCCGAGCGGATTCGTTGACGAAGAACGCGTACCTGGGCCGCCATCAGATCAGCTCTCGGCCGGGCGGTCGGTCGCGCCGTCGCGGAAGCGGGTCACCGTCTCGCGGTTCTCGTCACCCTCGAGCGGGGCGGCCGGCGCGTCGTTGACCTTGCGCTCGTCCTCCTTGCCCAGGAAGACCTGCTTGAACTCGGCGATCGCCGCGTCGAGCGAGCCGGTGATGTCGTCGTTCCACTGGTTGTCGGCGATCGACGCGAGGACACCCTCGTGCTTGTGCCGCAGGTACTGGAGGAACTCGGCCTCGAAGCGCCGGATGTCACCCACCGGCACGTCGTCCAGCTTGCCCTCGGTGCCGGCCCAGACCGAGACGACCTCTTCCTGCACCGGGTACGGCGAGTAGTTCGGCTGCTTGAGCAGCTCGACCAGCCGGACGCCACGGTTGAGCTGGTTCTGCGAGGCGCGGTCCAGGTCGGAGGCGAAGGCGGCGAACGCCTCCAGCTCGCGGTACTGGGCCAGGTTGAGCCGCAGCGACCCGGAGACCTTCTTCATCGGCTTCACCTGGGCGGCGCCGCCGACCCGGGAGACCGAGGTGCCGACGTTGATCGCCGGACGGACGCCCTGGTTGAACAGGTCGGTCTCCAGGAAGATCTGGCCGTCGGTGATCGAGATGACGTTGGTCGGGATGAAGGCCGAGATGTCGTTGGCCTTCGTCTCGATGATCGGCAGACCGGTCATCGAGCCGCCACCCAGCTCGTCGGAGAGCTTCGCGCAGCGCTCCAGCAGGCGGGAGTGCAGGTAGAAGACGTCACCCGGGTACGCCTCACGGCCCGGCGGGCGACGCAGCAGCAGCGACACGGCCCGGTACGCCTCGGCCTGCTTGCTCAGGTCGTCGAAGACGATCAGGACGTGCTTGCCGCCGTACATCCAGTGCTGTCCGATGGACGAGCCGGTGTACGGGGCCAGGTACTTGAAGCCGGCCGGGTCGGACGCCGGCGAGGCGACGATGGTGGTGTACTCCAGCGCGCCCGCCTCCTCCAGCTGCCCCTTGATCGAGGCGATGGTGGAGGCCTTCTGGCCGATGGCGACGTAGATGCAGCGGACCTGCTTCTTCGGGTCGCCGGTGCGCCAGTTCTCCCGCTGGTTGAGGATGGCGTCCAGGGCGACGGTGGTCTTGCCCGTCTTGCGGTCGCCGATGATCAGCTGGCGCTGGCCACGGCCGATCGGGGTCATCGCGTCGATCGCCTTGATGCCGGTCTGCAGCGGCTCGAACACCGACTGCCGGGACATCACGTTCGGAGCCTGCAGCTCCAGCTCGCGGTAGCCCTCGTCGGCGATGTCGCCGAGGCCGTCGATCGGCTGGCCGAGCGCGTTGACCACGCGGCCGAGGAACGCGTCGCCGACCGGAACCGAGAGCACCCGGTCGGTGCGCTTGACGCGCTGCCCCTCCTCCAGCTTGGCGGAGTCACCCAGGACGACGACGCCGATCTCCCGGACGTCGAGGTTCAACGCCACGCCGAGCGTGCCGTCCTCGAACTCCAGGAGCTCGTTGGTCTTGGTCGAGGGCAGGCCCTCGACGTGGGCGATGCCGTCGCCGGTGTCGGCGACGGTGCCGACCTCCTCGCGGGAGACGTCGGACGAGTAGGAGGAGACGTAGCGCTCCAGAGCGCCGCGGATCTCCTCCGTCGAGATGGTCAGCTCGGCCATCCTCTGCTTCCTTAAAATTCAGGGGCCCGGGATACCTAGTACCAACCGGTCCGAATGGCGTCTGTCAATCCGGGCGCTGCGGCGGCGGAGCCGCCCCAACGGTGAGGCGGCGGAACCACCGCATTGCTGGCGGCGAAGCCGTTCAGCGCTTCGCGAGCGCGTTGCGGGTCTCGTTGAGGCGGCGCAGGATCGTGCCGTCGTACAGGTCTGAACCAACCCGGACGCTCACGCCACCGAGAACGGCGGGGTCGACCGTCTGCTTGACGGACACCTCCCGACCGTATATCGCGGCGAGGCTCGCACCCAGTCGACGCTCGTCCTCGTCACTCAACGGGGCCGCGACGGTCACGTACGCCACCTGCCGGTCCCGCCGGTCGGCGGCCAGCTCGACCAGCCGGGTGAGCGCTCCGGTGAAGGAACGCCCGCCGAACCCGGCGAGCGCAGCCTCGACGAGGCTGACGGTGACCGGCCGGGCCTTGCCGGCGAGCAGCTCGCGAGCCAGGGTGGCCCGCTGCTCGACCGGGGCGACCGGGTCGGCGAGAGCGTTGCTCAGCGCCGACTGACCGGACACGACCTGACCGAAGCGGAACAGCTCGTCCTCCACCTCGCCCAGCTCACCGGCGGAGTCGGCGCTGGCCAGCAGCGCCTCCACGCCGAGGCGCTCGGTGCCGTCGAGCAACTCCGACGGTGCCGACCAGCGGCCCGAGACCAGCGTGACGAGCAGGTCGAGCGCGTCCGCGCCGATCCGCCCACCCAGCATGTCACCGAGCAGCGCGCCCCGGTCCGCGCCGGGACGAGCCGGGTCGGAGAGCGCCCGACGCAGCCGCGGCTCACGCCGCAGCAGGGTCGCCACGGAGAGGATGGCGTCGGCGGTGGCGGCCACCGCCGACGGCTCCGCGCCGCGGACGTACGCGTCGAGGCCTTCGGCCGCGACCTTGTACGACTCCCGGCTGGCGGCCTGCATCAGCGGGCCCCCGTGCTCTCGAGGCCGCTCAGGAACCGGTCGACGGTGCCCTTGCGCCGCGCCTCGTCGGCCAGCGACTCGCCGACGATCTTGCTGGCCAGGTCCACCGCGATGGTGCCGACCTCCGCGCGCAGCTCGCGCACGATGGTGGCCCGCTCGGCGGCGAGTGCGTCCTTGCCGGCCTGGATGACCCGGTCGGACTCTTCCCGCGCCTTGGCGAGGATGTCCTGCCGGATGCCCTCGGCGTCGGCCCGCGCGTCGTCACGGATCTTGGCGGCGTCGGTCCGCGCCTCGGCGAGCTGGGCGCGGTACTGCTCGAGCAGCTGGTTCGCCTCGGCCTGGGCGGCCTCGGCGCGCTTGATGCCGCCCTCGATCGCGTCGACCCGAGCCTGGAACGTCTGCTCCATGCGCGGGAAGACGAACTTCATCAGCACGAAGCAGAGCACGGCGAAGGCGACCGTGCCGACCACGATCTCCTGCCAGATCGGAATGATCGGGTTGTGGTCTGACTCACCACCCTCGGCGGCGAGGAGGAACAACATGGGTGACCTCCCGGTCGGAAGGGGCGGGTACTACTTGGCCCAGATGAAGCCGAAGGCGATGCCGAACAGGGCGAGCGCCTCGATGACGGCGAAGCCGATCCAGACGTACGGCAGGGTCATGCGCGACGACTCGGGCTGCCGGGCGGTCGACTGGATGTAGGCGGCGAAGACCAGGCCAACGCCGATGCCCGGGCCGATGGCCGCGAGGCCGTAGCCGATGGCGGCGGTGCTGCCGTTGACCTCGGCGAGAACGCTAACGTCCATTGGTGTGGTTCCTCCTGGTTATCACGCGTGACTCTCACGCGGGACGACAACGGTTGGTGCGTGGATCAGTGCTCTTCGGCGAGCGCGCCCTGGATGTAGCTGGCGCTCAGGACCGTGAAGACGTAGGCCTGCAGGACGATGACCAGCGCCTCGAGGAGGGTCAGCGCCACGGTCATCACCCAGGAGACCACCGAGACCGGCGCCAACCAGGCGTTGGCGTTGAGCATCGCGAAGCCGCCGAGCGTGAAGACCAGCAGGAGCATGTGGCCGGCGAACATGTTCGCGAAGAGACGAACGGCCAGTGAGAACGGCCGGATGATGAAGGTCGAGAACGCCTCGATCGGGATCAGCAGCGGCAGGATGTACCAGGGTGCCGGCGGGATCAGGGCGTGCTTGAAGTACTTGCCGAAGCCGTGGTGCCGGATGCCGATGTAGTTGAACAGCACGTAGCTGATCACCGCGAGGATCGCCGGGAAGGCGATGTGCGAGTTCGGCGAGATCTGGAAGAGCGGAATGATCGCGAAGGCGTTCGTCACCAGCACGAAGCAGAACAGCGTCGTGAAGTACGGGGCGAACCGCACGCCCTGGTGCCCGATCATGTCGACCGAGATGTTGTTGCGCACGAAGCCGTAGATCGACTCGGCGAACCACTGCTTCTTGGTCGGCACCAGTTGCGGGTTCCGATAGGTCGCCAGGAAGAAAATGATCAGAAAGCCGACCGCGATCCAGATCATCAGCGTGAACTTGGTGAACCACGGAGCGTTCTCCGCGCCCCAGGGCACGATCGCGGGCAGGTAGAAGTCCTCCACACTGGGTGGGAATGCCGCCTGGCCCGCTGCCAGGACGTTCGCCTGTCCGAACACCGCGTCCCTTCCTAAGTAGGCGTGCCGAGTCGGCGGATGACCAGGATGACGCCCCCAGCCATGCCGAGCACGAAGCCGATGCCGGTGGCGACGCCACCGGTGTCGAGCCACTGGTCGACCAGCCAGCCGATGAAACCCCACACGAGCATGCCTCCGATGAGGTAGCTGAGCGCGGTCCAACCCTGACCGGCACCGGACGGATAGTCGTCCGGTTGACCGGCGGGACGGGGGGTTTGGTCATCAGCCATGACGGGGCGAACGATATCAGCCGGGAAGACGAGGCTGTGCCTCACCCCCCGCACAACCGTCGTTGTGTGGGCTTCTCGTGGGCGCCGTCGTCTGTGGGCACGCTACTCCCCTTCCGCCCGTCGGAAAATGACCGGAGGCCGACACATTGCCGCGCGTCCGATAGGTGGGACACCCGTGTCGACGACCAGGTCAGCCGGAGCGGCGGGCGTGCACCGTGGTCAGCCACCAGAGGTGCGCCGCTGTCCACACTGCCACCCCGGCGACGATGCCGAGGCAGAGCGGAACTAACCCCGCCCAACCGGTCGACGCCACCGCCACCAGGACGACACCCAGAAGGGTGAACTTCAGCACGTACAGCCCCAGACCGAGCGGCAGCAGCAACTGCGGGTTGACCTGGTCGGCCCGCGCCAGCACCACCGTCGTGAGGGTGTAGCTGAGCACCGTCACGCCCACCCCGGCCACCGCGCCGAGCGCGGCGGTCGCACCACCGGTCACCCCGCCCACCACGGCCGCGACCACGGCCAGCGCCGCCGACGCGGCCAGCAGCACCGGCAGGTGCCGCAGCCGCCACCGTCCGTCGCTCGCGGGTTCGACCACCCCGGGCTCAGCCACGGGGGTACGCCGGGAAGGCCGCGACCAGTTCGGCCACCTCGGCGCCGATCGTGCTCAGCGCGTCGGCGCCACCCGGTTCACCCGGGTTCGTGCGTACCGCGCGGGCGATCAGGGCGGCCACCTGCCGCAGCTCACCCTCGCGCATGCCCTGGGTGGTGACGCTGGGCGTGCCCACCCGGATACCCGAGGCCACCATCGGCGGCTGCGGATCGTACGGAATGGCGTTCTTGTTCAGGGTGATCGACGCGGCGTCGCAGCGACGCTCGGCCTCGGTGCCGGTCACCCCCAGCTCCCGCAGGTCGATGAGAGCGAGGTGGGTGTCGGTGCCACCGGACACCGGGCGCATGCCCTCGTCGGCCAGCCCGGCGGCGAGCGCCTGCGCGTTGCGCACCACCTGGGCGGCGTACGTCTGGAACTCGGGCTGGGCCGCCTCGCGCAGCGCGACCGCCTTGGCCGCGACCGCGTGCATCAGCGGGCCGCCCTGGGTGAACGGGAAGACCGCCTTGTCGATCCGCTGGGCCAGCGACTCGCGGCAGAGGATCATGCCGCCCCGGGGACCGCGCAGCACCTTGTGGGTGGTGGCGCAGACGACGTCGGCGTACGGCACCGGCGACGGGATCGCCCGACCGGCCACCAGGCCGATGAAGTGCGCGGCGTCCACCATCAGGTACGCCCCGACCTCGTCGGCGATCTCCCGGAACCGCGCGAAGTCGATCAGCCGGGGGTACGCGGTGGCCCCACAGATGATCAGCTTGGGCCGGTGCGCGCGGGCCAGGTCGCGTACCTCGTCGTAGTCGATCAGCTCGGTGTCCGGCCGGACCGGGTAGCCCACCGGGTGGAACCACTTGCCGGAGAAGTTCACCCGGCTGCCGTGGGTGAGGTGCCCGCCGTGCGGCAGGTCCATCGCCAGCACCGTGTCCCCCGGCTGCACCAGCGCGGCGTACGCGGCCAGGTTGGCGCTCGCCCCGGAGTGCGGCTGGAGGTTGGCGTGCTCGGCCCCGAACAGCTCCTTGGCCCGGGCGATGCCGATCTCCTCGGCCCGGTCCACCTCGGCGCAGCCGCCGTAGTAGCGCCGACCCGGGTACCCCTCGGCGTACTTGTTGGTCAACGTCGAGCCGAGCGCGGCCAGCACCGCCGGTGAGGTCAGGTTCTCGCTCGCGATCAGTTGCAGGCCACCCCGCAGCCGGTCCAGTTCGCCGAGGACCACCCCGGCGATCTCCGGATCGGTGGCCCTGAGCTGGGCGAAATCCGGCCCCCAGAAGGTGCTCGTCTCGGTCTCCACAGCGAACGAGTCTAGGGCCTGTCGCACCAGGGCGGCCGAGCCGAGGCGGAGTCCGGGCGGCGATCCGGCAAGGCGCGGTCCCGTCCGGACACCGGTGTCGTATCCGGACGGGACCGCAACGCCGCCGGGCGTCGTCCGGGCCCGCCGCAGGCCGGCCAGTTCTTGTGCGACAGGCCCGCGGCGGCCGCACACTGGGACTCGTGAGATGCCTCGTCACCGGAGCCACCGGATACATCGGCGGGCGACTGACGCCGCTGCTGCTCGCCGACGGGCACACCGTGCGCTGCCTCGCCCGAAAGGCAGGACGCCTGCGCGATGTGCCGTGGGCGGCGGCGGCCGAGATCGTCGAGGGTGACCTGAGCCGGCCGGAGACACTGCCCGCCGCCTTCGCCGACGTGGACGTCGCGTACTTCCTGGTGCACTCGCTGGGCCGGGCGGACTTCGAGGCGGCCGACCGGACGGCGGCGACGAACTTCGCGGCGGCGGCCCGCGCGGCCGGCGTACGCCGGATCGTCTACCTCGGTGGTCCGGAGCCGGCGGCCGACGCGGAGGTCCCGTCGCCGCACCTGCGGTCCCGGGCCGAAGTGGGCCGGATCCTGCTCGCCAGCGGCGTGCCCACGGCGGTGCTCCGCGCTGCGGTGATCATCGGCTCCGGCTCGGCGTCGTTCGAGATGCTGCGCTACCTGACCGAGCGGCTGCCGGCCATGGTCACGCCACGGTGGGTCCGCAACCGGATCCAGCCGATCGCGGTCCGCGACGTGCTGCGCTACCTGGCCGGCTGCGCCACCCTGCCGCCCGACGTCAACCGCGGCTTCGACATCGGCGGACCGGACGTGCTGACCTTCCGCGACATGATGGACCGCTACGCCCGGGTGGCCGGGTTACGACGACGGATCATCGTGCCGGTCCGGCCGCTCACCCCGTCGCTCTCGTCGCACTGGGTCGGCCTCATCACCCCGGTACCGAACAAGATCGCCCGGCCGCTGGTGGAGAGCCTGATCCACGAGGCCGTGGCCCACGAACACGACATCGCCCGGTACGTGCCCGATCCGCCCGGCGGCCTCACCGGCTTCGACGAGGCCGTGCGGTTGGCGCTGGCCAAGGTGCGCGACGCCCAGGTGGAGACGCGCTGGTCCACCGCGAGCGGCACCGACGCGCCCGCCGAGCCGCTGCCCAGCGACCCGGACTGGTCCGGCGGGACGGTGTACACGGACATGCGGGAACGGGCGGTGGACGCGTCGCCGGCCGCGCTCTGGCGGGTCATCGAGGGCGTGGGCGGCGAGCACGGCTGGTACTCGTTCCCCCTCGCCTGGTCGGTACGCGGCTGGCTGGACCGGCTGGTCGGCGGCGTGGGGCTGCGCCGGGGCCGGCGCGACCCGCACCGCCTCCAGGTCGGCGAGGCGCTGGATTTCTGGCGGGTCGAGGAGATCGTTCCGGGCGAGCTGTTGCGGCTGCGCGCGGAGATGCGGCTGCCCGGCCGCGCCTGGCTGGAGATGCGGGCGCTGCCGGCCGAGAACGGCCACAGCCGCTACCAGCAACGTGCCGTCTTCCTCCCCCGCGGCCTAGCCGGCCACGCCTACTGGGGCTCGGTCACCCCGTTCCACGCCGTGATCTTCGGCGGAATGGCCCGCAACATAGCCCGCAACGCCGAACAAACCCCCTAACCCACCCCCCGCCCCGCCCCACCGCGCCGATCTTGCACTTCCTGCTGCCGTTTTGCCGTCTTGGCACCTTAAGTCGCCACCGAAAATGCAAGATCGCCGAGCCCTCACGCCCCACCCACCTGATCACGTCGATCATGGAGTTGTGGTGGCCCACAAAAGGGGCACTGGCGGCTCTAACGCCCACCACAACTCCATGATCGGCGCGGTCAGGGCCGGGCCGGGGCAGGGGCAGGGCCGGGGGCAGGGCGCGGGGTGGGGTGGGGTTAGTTTGTGGTTCGGGCGCCGGTTACCTGGAAGGCGGCGCGTTCGCTTGGCGGGACGAAGTCGCGTACCGGCTGGTCGTGCAGGGCACGGGAGAGGATCTCGCCCACCCCGGTCACCATCCGGGCCTGCACGGCCTGACCGACGGCGTCGCGCGGGTCGTCGGGGTTGGCCGCCATCGAGGCGACCACCAACTGCGGGGTGAAGGCCACCACCGTCTCCGTCTCGTACCGCTCGGAACTGCCGGTCTTGCCGGCCACCGGGCGACCCAGCCGGGAACGCAGATCGGGAGCCGTAGCGCCGTCGCACCGCCCGTACATCGACTGGTCGCCCACCGGGCAGCGGGCCGCGTCCGCCGCCGCCCGGGCCACGTCGGTGTCGAGTACCTGCCGACAGTCCGGCTTGGCGGCATCCACCGGCCGGCCGGCCGAGTCGTTGATCGAGACCACCGGCAGCGGCGCGCACCACGTCCCCTCCGCGGCCACCGTGGCGTACGCCGTCGCCAGGTCCAGCGGGGTCGTCGCGGCAACGCCAAGCGTGAACGGGCCCCAGTCCTTCGCGCCGTAGCGGGCCAGCCGCTCGTCGGAGTCGGCCCGCAGCACGATGCCCAGCCGCTCGGCCATCTCGACCACCCGGTCGGCGCCGACCCGCTCCGTGAGCCAGGCGAAGTAGGTGTTCACCGACCGGCCGAACCCGGTCCACATCGTGCGGGGCCCGTCCATCGCCGACGGACTGGCGTTCGCCGGGCACCAGCGGCCGTCACAGCTACCCGCACCGGTCGCCGGGAAGCTGGTGAGCAGTTGCGTCGGCGCCGTGAACTCGGTCGACAGCGGCATGCCGGATTCCAGCGCGGCCAGCATGGTGAAGAGCTTGAACGTCGAACCGGCCTGATACCCATCGATGGCCCCACCACCGGCCACGAGCTGGTTGACCGTGTTCGGGTGGTTCTTCTGCCCGACCGGGTTGTCCTCGACGCTGTAGTTGCGGTTCACCGACATCGCCAGCACCCGGCCGGTGCCGGGCTGCACCACGGCGGTGGGTACGGCCCGCGCCTCGGTGGGCCGGTAGATGCGCAGGACCTGCTCGGTGGCGGCCTGCTGCACGGCCGGATCCAGCGACGAGACGATGGAGAACCCGCCCCGGCGCAGCGTGCGCTGTCGCTCGTCGGCGCTCGAACCGAACGCCGACTGGCTGCTCCACCAGCGGGTGAACCAGTCGCAGAAGAAACCCCAGTCCGAGTGCCCGTCGGGCACCCCCGTGCAGTCGTTCGGCGTCTCGCTGGGCCGCAACTGCAACGGCTCGGCCTGTGCCGCCGCCGCCGCGTCGGCGGGAACCTGATCCGTCTCGACCAGGCGTTCCAACACGTACGTCCGCCGGTGCAGGGCGCTGTCGGCGTCCCCGTTGATCGGGTCGTCACTGTCCGGCGACCGGACCAGACCGGCCAACAGCGCGGCCTGGGGCAGGGTCAACTCAGCCGGCGAGACCGAGAAGTAGCGTTTGCTGGCCGCCCCGATCCCGTACGCCCCGGCGCCGAAGTAGGCGATGTTGAGGTAGCGGGTGAGGATGTCCTCCTTGCTGAGCTCCCGCTCCAGCGCCAGCGCGTACCGCATCTCCTGGAGCTTGCGGGCGGTGGTGATCTCGGTGGCCGCCTGGCGCTGCCGCTCGGTGAGCCGAGGGTCGCTGCCGAGCACGTTGCGGACGTACTGCATGGTCAGGGTGGAGGCGCCCTGCCGGGTCTTGCCGTCGCGCTTGTTCACCGTGAAGGCACGCACCACACCACGCAGGTCCACCCCACTGTGCTGGTAGAACCGGACGTCCTCGGCGGCCACGATGGCCTGGCGCATCACCGGGGCGACCTCGTGCAGCGGGACGTCCACCCGGTCCTCCTGGTAGAAGGAGGTGATCAGGGTGGTGCCGTCGTTGGCGTAGAGGTTGGAGCGCTGCGCGGTGGGCGGCGTGCGGAGCGTGTTGGGCAGCTCCGAGTACGGCGTGCTGAGGGCGCTGAAGCCGATCCCGAAGACCAGGGCCGCGGGCAGGGCGGCCCCGGCCAGCACCAGTCCGGCCAGCACGCCGGCGATCACCACGGTCAGCAGTTTGTCGAGTCGGGCCCGGATCATCAGCTCTCCCCGCAGGAGCCGGTCACACTAGGACCCGTTCAGAATGACCCGGAACGCCCCTTTCGCCCCTGGTTTTCCCCAAACCCGGAGGAAACTCGCACGGCGCTCAGGGCAGCAGTGCGGCGGCCAGCGGGTGGACCGTCTCCTCGATCTCGTCCGCGACCCGGGTGAAACACTGGTCGCCGCGACCCCAGGGATCGTCGAGATCGTCGGTGGGCAGCGCCGAGGCGCCCAGTCGTTCGTCGTGCGCCGCCGCCACCAGGGCCACGCCACGCGCGTACACCGCCTCCGGGGTCGCCTCGGCCGCCGGCAGCGCGGCGCCGTCCACCGCGGCCAGCAGCCGGCCGAACTCACCCAGCACGAAGGTACGGGCCGCCGCGTCCGGGCGGAGCGCCACCACGTACTCCTGCTGGTCGGCCGTCGCCGTCAGGACCAGGTCAGCGGCGTCGATGTGGTCCGAGCGCAGCTTGCGCGCCGCGAACCCGTCGACGTCACCGCCACGGTCGATGACCTGCCGCGCCGCCGGCGGGTTCATCTCCTCGCCCGCGTGCCAGCCGCCGGTGCCGGCGCTGTGGCTGTGCAGCAGCTCCTCGGCGCCGGCCGGATCCTGCGAACGCCGCGCCAACCGCTCCCGTACCGCGAGGGCCAGCAGTCGCTCGGCCATCGGTGAGCGGCAGATGTTGCCCATGCAGACGTGCAGGACGGTGAACGGGGGCACTCAGGCCCCCTGGTGGACGTCGAGGAGGTCCGGTACGACGTCGCGCAGCTTCTCCAGCGGGATCGCCCCGGCCCGCAGCAACTGCGGCACCTCGCCGGTCAGGTCGACGATCGTGCTCGGCACCGGGTCGGGACAGGGCCCGGCCTCCAGGTAGGCACGCACCGAGTAGCTGAGCTGGTCGCGCGCCTCCTCGGCGGTCACCGCCGCCGGCTGGCCCGTCTTGTTGGCCGAGGAGACCGCCATCGGGCCGGTCTCGCGCAGCACCTCCAGGGCCACCGGATGCAGCGGCATCCGCACCGCCACCGTGCCGGTCTTGTCGCCCAGGTCCCACTGGAGGCTCGGCGAGTGCTCGACCACGATCGTCAGCGCACCCGGCCAGAACGCCTCCACCAGGTCCCGCGCCGCCGAGGGCAGCGAGAAAACCAGGCCGTCCAGGGTGTGCCGCGAACCGATCAGCACCGGCGGGGGCATCTGCCGACCCCGGCCCTTCGCGTCCAGCAGCGCCTTGACCGCGTACGGCGTGAACGCGTCCGCGCCGATCCCGTAGACGGTGTCCGTCGGGAGGACGACCAGTTCGCCGTTCTTGACCGCCTCGATGGCCGCAGCGATGCCGCGGTCCCGATCGGCGGGCGATCGGCAGTCGTAGAGCATCACGAGGAGTCAGTCTGCCACGCCCGCCCGGGCACGGTGTGCTGGCCGTCCGCCCGTCGGGACGCCGTGGCGTACCGGGGCCGGCCGGTGAGGTCCGGATGCTCCGTAACAGCGTCGAAACGGCCGTCCCGGGCGAACAGCTCCGGCACCGCCACGTCGTGCGTGTCGTCGTGCTCGACCCCGATCACGCCGCCGGGTCGCAGCAGCGCCGCCGCCCGGTCGACCACCGGCCGGATCACCGCCAGCCCGTCGGCGCCTCCGAAGACCGCCTCCGCCGGATCATGTGCGGCCACCTCCGGCGGCACCACCACGTCCACGGGCACGTACGGCGGATTGCAGAGCAGCACGTCCACCCGACCCACCAGGCCCTCCAGCAGGTCCGCAGCGGTCACGTCGGCCTCGACCACCTCGATCGGCCGGTCCCCCGCCGCCGCCCGCTCGGCCGCGTTGCGGCGTAACCACGCCAGCGCCGCCGAGGACCGCTCCACCGCGACCACCCGCGCCCCGGGCAGTTCCTGCGCCACCGCCAACGCGATGGCGCCGGTGCCGCTGCACAGGTCCACCACGAGCGGTTCGGATCTGCCCCGGCCCTGCTCGACACCCCATCCGGCCAGCAGTTCCGTCTCCGGGCGGGGCACGAAGACACCCGGACCGACCGCCAGTTCCAGGTGCCGGAAACCCGCCCGACCGGTCAGGTGCTGCAACGGCTCCCGGCCGGCGCGACGCCCGACCAGCTCGTCCAGGCGGGCCAGTTGGGCGTCGTCCAGATCGTCGGCGAGGGCCAGCCGACCCCGGGGGACGTCCAGCACGTACGCCGTCAGCAGTTCGGCCTCCACGCGCGCCGGGCCCACGCCGGCGGCGGCGAGTACGCGGGCCGCCCGCGCCACCGCGGCGGACGGACGGGTGCGGCCTGTCCCTTCGGGGGGGTGTTGCGGCAGAGTGGTCACACGATAATCATGGGGCGTCGCGGGGCGACGCCATGAACGGGTGCGTCGAGGCGCACACGACAGGAGGTTGTGGGTGGGCTGGCTCGACCGGGTCCATGACCAGGTTGACACTCTCTCGCACGCCCGCGCTTTGCAGGAAGCAAGTCGCTCCGCGGAGTCGTACACCCTTCTGGAGCGTGTGATCCGCACCACGTCGGACCCGGCGGCCCGCGCGGACGCCATGGTCCAGCGCCTCTCCGCCTTGATCAATCTCGGTCGGACGGCGGAGTTCACCCGGGCCATCGAGGAGGCGTCGGCGGCCGTCCGCGACCTCGCCGAGCCCTACCTGCACGGGCACCTCAACGCGCTGGCCGCGCTCGCCGCCCACCACCAGGGCGCGCTGGACCGGTGCGTCACCCACCTCGTCAAGGCAGCGCGGGCCCTGAACGCCGTGGACGACCCGGACCGGGACACCGCCTGGGGCTGGCACGACCTGGCGATGGCCTACAGCTACCTCAGCTTCCACGGGTACGCCCTGGGCGCGATCGAACGCGCACGGCAGCTCGGGTTGACCGCCGGGATCCCGGAGGAGACGTTCGCCGCGCCGGGCATCCGGCTGCGCAATGCCGTGGCGCTCGACCACAACGGTGACAGTGACGGTTGCCTGCGCGTGCTGCGCGACGTGGCGACCGACCTGGCCCAGTTCGTCCAGACCGGGCGGGCCGGGCGGCTCCGTCCCAGCAGCCTCGCCGCGTACGGGTACTCGGCGGCCCGGCAGGCCGCGCTCGGCGACACCCTGGAACCGACCGGCGATGCCGTCCCGTCCCGGCTGCTCACCCACGGCGGTGACAGCGCCCGCGCGCGGGACCTGCGGCAACTCGGCATGGTCTGCCTGGCCGTCGCGGACGGTCGGCCGATCGAGGCGGTCGCCCGACTGGACACCATCCGGGTGTCCACGGAGACGCTCGGGGCGGCCGAGCCGGCCCGGCTGCGCAGCATCGCGCTCGCCCGCGCCGGCGACCATTCCGCGGCCCACCGGGCGGACCGGCTGGCGTTCCGACTCGCCGCCCAGCGCAACGACCGGCTGCGCGACGTCTACATCGACGGCATCGCCGCCCGGATCGACCACGAGGAGATGCGTCGCGAGGCGGCCCGGTACGAGGGTGAGGCGTTGACCGACCCGCTCACCGGCCTGCCCAACCGGCGTCGTCTGGAGCGGTACATCACCGCCGTCGTGACCCGGGGCGAGCGGGTCGTCATCGGCGTCTGCGACCTGGACGGCTTCAAGGCGGTCAACACCCGGCACGGCCACCACTCTGGTGACCTGGTCCTGCAACGGATCGCCGGGGTGATCAACCGGGTGATGCGCCGGGGAGACTTCGTGGCCCGCTACGGCGGCGACGAGTTCGTCGTGGTGCTCCCGGACACGGGCATGACCGAGGCCGCCGAGGTGGCCCGCCGGATCGAGGCGGCGGTACGCAACGAGGACTGGGAGTCGCTGGTGCCCGGCACTCCCGTCGGGGTGAGCATCGGCTTCGCCGAGGTCTCCGGCGGTAGCGGGCTGCGCGACGCGCTCAGCGTCGCCTTCGAGCAGGCCGACCGGGAGATGCTACGCGCGAAATCCCGCCCCCGAGCGAGCTGACGACCCCTCCCCCTCCCCCTCCGTCGGGGTCGATCAAGGACTTGTGGTGCCCCACAAAAGGCTCGTGACGGAATAATCCGCGCACCACGATTCCATGATCGGCGGGGCGGGGCGGGGGCCGTTAGCGGCGGGTCAGTTCCGTGTCGCCGGCCAGGCGGGCGGCGCGGTCGGCCTCGGCCAGGGCGTCCAGGACGCCGTCGAGGTCACCGGCGAGCGCCAGGTCCAGGTTGTACGCGGTGTAGCCGATCCGGTGGTCGGTGATCCGGTTCTGCGGGAAGTTGTAGGTGCGGATGCGCTCCGAGCGGTCCACGGTGCGTACCTGCGCCTTGCGGGCGTCCGAAGCGGCGGCGTCGGCCTGCTCCTGGGCGGCGGCGAGCAGCCGGGCCCGCAGGATCCGCATGGCCTGCTCCCGGTTCTGCAACTGGGACTTCTCGTTCTGGCAGGACACGACGATGCCGGTCGGCACGTGCGTGATCCGTACCGCCGAGTCGGTCGTGTTCACCGACTGGCCGCCCGGGCCGGACGAACGGAACACGTCGATGCGCAGGTCGTTCTGGTCGATGGTGACGTCGACGTCCTCGGCCTCCGGCAGCACCAGCACCCCGGCCGCGCTGGTGTGGATGCGGCCCTGCGACTCGGTCACCGGGACGCGCTGCACCCGGTGCACGCCGCCCTCCCACTTGAGCCGCGACCAGACACCGTTGCCGCCGTCCGGCACACCCTTGGTCTTGATCGACAGCGAGACGTCCTTGACCCCGCCGAGGTCGGAATCCTGAGCGTCGATCACCTCGGTGATCCAGCCGTGCCGCTCGGCGTACCGGGTGTACATCCGCAGCAGGTCGCCGGCGAACAGCGCCGACTCCTCGCCGCCCTCACCGGCCTTGATCTCGACGATCACGTCCTTGGCGTCGTGCGGGTCGCGCGGGATGAGCAACTCGGCGAGGCGCTCCTCCAGAGCCGGCA
Source organism: Micromonospora sp. CA-246542 (assembly GCF_050942905.1). Taxonomy (NCBI): domain Bacteria; kingdom Bacillati; phylum Actinomycetota; class Actinomycetes; order Micromonosporales; family Micromonosporaceae; genus Micromonospora; species Micromonospora sp. CA-246542. Next base: position 5,905,619 of record NZ_CP192040.1, read on the forward strand.
GGGACGCCGCGATGGAGTCCGCCTCAGCGGCGAAGGACGGGTCCTCGTCGACCAGCTCACGGGCTGCGGCCAGGTCGGAGCGGGCCTGCTCCAGCTCGCCGGCGGCCTTGTGCAGCGGCACCAGCTCGGCGTACCGGCGACCCACCCGGCGCGCGGTGGCCTGGTCGGCGTGGATGGCCGGGTCGGCCAGCCGCTTCTCCAGCTCCGCGTACTCGTCGAGGAGTCCGGCCAGACGCTCGCTGCTCATGCTGCGGATGCTCCTTCGACGATGCGGCACCGGGAGGGCCAAGGGTGTTGACGGGCGAAACGCGGACGGCGCCCGCGTCCGGTACAAAACCGGACACGGGCGCCGAACGGGGAGTTACTTGGCCTTCTTGGCCTGAACCTTGGCGTACTTCTGCTGGAACTTCGCGACCCGACCGGCGGTGTCGAGAACGCGCTGCTTACCGGTGTAGAACGGGTGGCAGGCGCTGCAGGTCTCGACGTGGATCGCCCCGCCCTTGGCGGTGCTGCGGGTCGTGAACGTGTTACCGCAGGAGCAGCTGACCTCGGTGGTCACGTACTCCGGGTGGATGTTTGCCTTCATCTCGCCTCGGTCCTCTCGTTGGTGGTCGCCGGGTCGCCGTCATCACTCGTCGCGCCGTACGCGACGGGCTCGGGCGTGAACCGGAACCGGTGTGGCCGATTGACCAGTGTGCCATGGGCCTGAGCCAGCCCGGCAAGCGGGCCGCACACCTCGTCCGGGATCGTCAACACGTGCCTCCCCGTCCTCATTCCCGCCGCCCGGCCGGACATTCGCTCCGCCGTCGGGTACCCCGCCGGGGGTACGGCGCCGCCCCTCACCCGCCCCCTCCGGCCTCCCCCTCCGCCACCTTTGCTCTGCTTCAGCAGAGCAAAGGACGTGTGGAGCACAGGTGGGGTGGGACGGCGTGGCTTGAGGCGGGAACGAAGAGAGGCGCGGCCATTACGGCCGCGCCTCTCTTCGTCGGTCGGTCACCGACGGAGGGTCACTCCCCCGGCGTCGACTTCGCGATCTGCATCAGGAACTCGATGTTGGTGCGGGACTGCTTGAGACGGTCCAGAAGCAGGTCCATCGCCGCCTGCGAGTCCAGCGAGTGCAGCACCTTGCGGAGCTTGTGGATGATGGCCAGCTCCTCGGGCGCGAGCAGGACCTCTTCCTTACGGGTGCCGGACGGGTTGATGTCGATGGCCGGGAAGGTCCGCTTGTCGGCGATCTTCCGGTCCAGCTTCAGCTCCGCGTTACCGGTGCCCTTGAACTCCTCGAAGATGACCGTGTCCGCCATCGAACCGGTCTCCACCAGCGCCGTGGCGATGATGGTCAGGGAGCCGCCGTTCTCGATGTTGCGGGCCGCGCCGAGGAAACGCTTCGGCGGGTAGAGCGCGGTGGAGTCGATACCACCCGACATGATCCGGCCGCTGGCCGGCGCCGCCAGGTTGTACGACCGACCGAGCCGGGTCACCGAGTCGAGCAGCACGACGACGTCGTGCCCCAGCTCGACCAGACGCTTGGCCCGCTCGATGGCCAGCTCCGCCACCGTGGTGTGGTCCTGCGGCGGACGGTCGAACGTGGCCGCGATGACCTCGCCCTTGATCGACCGCTGCATGTCGGTGACCTCTTCGGGCCGCTCGTCGACCAGCACCACCATGAGGTGGCACTCCGGGTTGTTGCGGGTGATCGCGTTGGCGATCGCCTGCAGCACCATCGTCTTACCCGCCTTGGGCGGAGACTGGATGAGCGCCCGCTGGCCCTTGCCGATCGGCATGACCAGGTCGATGACCCGGGTGGTCAGGATGTGCGGCTCGGTCTCCAACCGCAGGCGCTCCTGCGGGTAGAGCGGCGTGAGCTTGTAGAACTCGGGCCGACGCCGCGCCTCCTCCGGCTCCATCCCGTTGATCGTGTCCAGCCGCATCAGCGGGTTGTACTTGTCCCGCCGCTGGTCGCCGCTGTTGCCGCCCTCGCGGGCCGCCCGCACGGCGCCGGTGATCGCGTCACCGCGACGCAGGCCGTACTTCTTGATCTGGGACATCGAGACGTACACGTCGTTCGGGCCGGCCAGGTAGCCGGTCGTCCGTACGAAGGCGTAGTTGTCGAGCACGTCGATGATGCCGGCCACGGGGACGAGCACCTCGTCGTCGCCGACCTGCGGCTCACGGCCGCCGCCGGTGTCCCCGCCGGTCTCGCCGCGCTCGCCACGACCACGCCGACGGTCCCGGAAGCGGCTGCGCCGGCCACGCCGACCGCCGCCCTCGCCGTCCTCGTCGTCGCTGTCGCGCTCGACGCGCTGACCACGGTCGTTGCGGTCGGCGCGCTCCGAACGGTCGTTGCGCTCGCCCCGATCGTTGCGGTCGTTGCGGTCGTTGCGCTCGCCCCGCTCGGCACGATCGCTGCGGTCGTTGCGCTCGGCACGCTCACCCCGATCGGAGCGCTCGCCCCGATCGTTGCGCTCGGCCCGCTCGCTCCGATCGTTACGGTCGCCCCGCTCAACACGGTCGCCCCGCTCAGCACGCTCGCCCCGATCGTTGCGGTCGCCCCGCTCGGCACGGTCGCCCCGGTCGTTGCGCTCGGCACGCTCGGCACGCTCGCCCCGGTCGGAGCGGTCGTTGCGCTCGGCACGGTCACGACGGTTCTCGCCACGCTCGGAACGCTCGCCGCTCTCGACCTCGTCGGTGCGCGCCTCGGCGCCACGCGGCTCGGAGGTGCCGACCTCGGAGGTACGGGCCTCCGCGGCAGCGGTCCGGCTGCGCCGCGAACGACTGCGGCTCTCGGTCTCGGTGGCCGGCTCGGCCGGCGCCTGGTCGGTGCTGCGACCCTCGGCCGCCGGGCGGTCCACGGTCTCCCGCACCTCCTCACGGGCCGGAGCGGCCGCCGCGGCGACCTCGGCCCGCGGTCGAGGGGTTCCGGCGGCGTTGCCGCCCTGCCGCTCGGAGATCGCGGCGATCAGCTCACCCTTACGCATGCGAGCAGTGCCGGAGATGCCGAGCGACGCGGCCAGGCTCTGCAGCTCTGGCAGCAGCATCGCCGACAGACCGGTACCGCTGCGCCGACGACGGGCGGGAGCGGCAGCGGTGGCATCGCCAGCGACGTTGGAAACATCCGACGTCACGTCGGTGGTGTCGCTCAATGGATTCCTTCCCTCGATAAGGCCGGGACTGCCCGGAGTCGGAGCTCAGGTGGCCGGGCGGCCTCGGTTCACCCGCCTCGCAAGGACGCGTCGCGGGAGTCTGTGACACAGCAGCCGGTGGTTTCCCGACCCACCAAACGTCGGTGGGTAGGTCTCGCCGTCTGCGGCGACCTGTGGAAACTGCGGTGCGGCGTGGGCCTTGGCAGGGGTGACGGGCTGACCGCCGAGAGCTTCGGGGGTGCGCCGCCCCGCAGGAGATCGCGTGCTTCGCGGCTGTGCTAGGTCTAGAGCGTAATCAACTCTTCCGACCTGCGGCAACAGGGTCCCGCTCGGCGTGTCCAAGTCTACCCCGGGCGACCCGTGCGCCGCTGACGTCTATCGGTAACTTCCAGATCTGCCAGTCTGTTCCCGCGTCGAAGCCCGCTGGCGGCTCGCCGAACGCCAGCACGCTGGGCCCGGCCCCGGAGACCACAGCCGCCACACCCGCCTCTCGCAGCGCGCTGACCAGCGACGACGTGCCCGGCATCCCGGGCGCGCGGTAATCCTGGTGCAGCCGGTCGACGGTGGCCGGCATCAGCAGCGCCGGGTCCGTGGTGAGCGCGTGCACCAGCAACGCCGCCCGTCCCGCGTTCAACGCGGCGTCGGCGTGGGGCACGGTGGCCGGCAGGGCCGCCCGCGCGGTCGCGGTCAGGCCGCGCTCGGAGGGCACGAAGACAGTCGGTCGTACGGCGTCGGCGACCGGGAGGGACACCGCACGAGCGCCGTCCGTCCCGGTCCAGGCCAGCGTGAAGCCGCCGAGCAGGCACGGCGCGACATTGTCCGGATGGCCCTCGATCTCGGCGGCCAGCCGGAGGAGAGCGGGCTCGTCAAGCCGCTCTTCGCCGTCGGCGACCAGGGCACTGGCCAGCAGCACCCCGGCCACGATGGCAGCCGACGACGAGCCGAGGCCGCGCGCCTGCGGTATCCGGTTGACGCACTCCACGCTCAGGCCCGTGGGCTGCGCGCCGAGGACGTCGAACGTGGCACGCATGGCCCGCACCACCAGGTGCTGGTCGTCGGCCGGCAGCTCACCGGCGCCCTGACCGGTCACCGTCACCTGGACCCCGCCCGACGACACCTCGGCGGCCAGGTCGTCGTAGAGCCCGAGGGCGAGCCCCAGCGCGTCGAAGCCCGGACCCAGGTTGGCACTCGTCGCGGGAACCCGGACCCGGACCGGCCCGGCGGTGAAGTTCGTCGGCACGCGCTCATGCTAGGACCCGACACCGACGATCCGGCCGCTCGCCCGCACCGTGGGACCGGCCGGGTGTCATCCGGCAGCGTCGGAGACGGGTTCGGCGGACGGGTCGGTCAACGAGAGACGACGGGTGGCGATCCGCCAGCCGACCGCGTACACGACGGTGACCAGCCCGCAGCCGGCCAGCACCACCCGCTCGTCCACCACGTCCACGACCAGGGCCACCGCCAGTTGACTCACCGAGATGGCCAGTGTCGCGAGCATCATGTCGGTGGCGAACACGCGTCCGCGCAGCCGGTCCGGCACCTCGCCCTGGAGGGCGAAGTTCGACATCACCCAGTTGCTGCCGCCCGCGAAGTGCGCCACGAACACCAGCAGCAGCACCAGCGGGAACCAGCGGACGATCGACACCCCCACATAGGACAGACCGTAGAGCGACATGGACAGCGCGAGTCCGGGCAGCAGCCAGGCCCGGTTGGTCAACACCCGACGCATCAGGATGGGCCCGACCAACGCACCCGCGCCGCGTACCGCGAAGAGCAGACCGGCACCCAACGAACCGACCCCGTACATGCCGGCGAGCAGCGGAAACACGGTCAGCACGCCGTTGCCCAGGCCGACCGCCGACTTGACCGTCACCAGCGCCAGCACGCGAGGTCGGTGCCCGATGTAGCCGAGCGCCTCGCGGACCGCCGACCAGGTCCGCTGCGCCGGCAACAACGGGTCGCGGGCCACCTGCAACGGCCGGCGGATCCGCGTGGCGAGGCCCGCGGCAACCGCCAGGCCCGCCGCCGCCACCCAGAAGCAGGCGTACGGGCCGGCGGCCGAGCTGAGCACTCCACCCAGCGAGGCCCCCACCACCGTCATGGTGCCCCAGGCCGAGCCGGCCACGGCGTTCCCGGCGGCCAGCTCGTGCGGCTCCAGCACGTTGGGCAGCGCGGCTTGCGCGGCGGGCGAGTAGAACGCCTTGGCGACCGCGACGGCCCCGATCGCCACCAGCGCCAACCAGGCCGTGCCACGGTCGCGGACACCGAGCAGCAGCAACACACCGGCCAGCGCGGCCACGTTCGCGACAATCATGATCTTGCGCCGGTCGAACCGGTCGGCGATGGTGCCGGTGTACGGCAGCAGCAGCGCCACGATGCCGGTGTCCACCGCCAGCACCAGGGCGCCCCAGACGCCGCTTCCCGTCAGGTGGGGCAGCAGCACCAGCAGCGGCACCATGACGAACCAGTCGGCCCCGAAGACCACCAGCTCGGCGAGGAAGAGGTTGCGGAAGCTCCGATTGCCGGTAAGGACCGAAAGGGTGGACGCCACGGACCGGCACCCTACCCGGTGGGCGTGGGGGCTACACCCGCTCCCAGCAGCGACGAGACGGTGACGAAGGTGTATCCGCGCTCCCGGAGCCCGCGAATCATGTCGGGGAGGCCGCGCAGCGCGACCAGCCGCCGCCGCTGACCGACGTCGTGCCCGAGCAGGATCGTCCCGGGCCGGACGCCTTCCACGATCCGACGGGCATGACCGGCCGGGTCGTCGGGAAACTCCCGCTCCACCATCTGCGACGACCAGAGCACCAGCCGGTAGTTCAACCGGGCGGCCGCGTGCAGCACCGCCCCGCCCAGGTGACCGTACGGCGGGCGGACCAGGCGGGGGGCCCGGCCCGTCACGTCGGTGATCACGTCGTGGGTGCGGCTCAGGTCGTCGTACGCCTCGGCGGCGTCCAGCTGGGCGAGGTCCCGGTGCGCCCAACTGTGATTGCCGACCTCGTGCTCGCCGAGCCGGTCGCGTACGAGATCGGGGTGCTTACGGACCTGGCTGCCGACCAGGAAGAACGTGGCGGGCACCCGGTGCTGGGCGAGGGTGTCCAGCACCATGGGCGTCCACTGTGGCGCCGGGCCGTCGTCGAAGGTGAGCGCGACCAGCCGCTGGGTGGTCGATCCCGACCAGACGACCGGCAGGACGCCTGCGCCGACGTCCTGCGCCCCGTTGCCGACGGTGGCGCTGGCCGGGCCGCCGGCGAGCGGCAGCCGCCGGTGGGACAACCAGACGTCCGTGACACCCGCCCCGGCGGCCGCTCCGGTCACCACCAGGGCGCTTCGGCGCAGCAGGTCGCGCCGGGACCACCCGCGCGCGCCCTCGGTCATCCGCCTGCCCCGCTCGTCACCGCCGACATCTACCAGGAGTATGCAAGAAGTGACGCAAAGCTGAGGTCAGGTCGTTCGATCGGTGTGCGCACAACGAGCAGCGCCCCCGACAGGAAAGCCTGCCGGGGGCGCTGCCCGCGATGTCGATCGACTACTCGGTCGGCTCCGACGGGGGCAGCGGCGACCTGCGGCTACGGGGCAGCCGCAGCACCTCGAACTGGTCCGTGCCATCCACCAGCGCACCGGACGGCGCGGGGCGCGCCGCCGACGGCTGCGCGCTCTCGTCCGACGCCGCCGCCGGTGCGCCCGTCGGCACCGCCACCTGGTTCGGGCCGTCCGGCTCGACGGTCTCCGGCCCGCTCGGCACGGCGTCGCCGGAGCGCCGCCGTTGACGCCGCTCCCGCAGCGACTCCTTGGTGTGCTCCACCATCGAGTAGAGCGTCGGCACCAGGACCAGCGTCAGCAGCGTCGAGCTGAGCAGGCCGCCGATCACCACGACCGCCAGCGGCTGGGAGATGAAGCCGCCCTCGCCGGTCAACCCGAAGGCCATCGGCAGCAGCGCGAAGATCGTCGCGACCGCGGTCATCAGGATCGGTCGCAGCCGACGCCGGCCGCCCTCGACCACCGCCTCCTGGACTCCCATGCCCCGCGCCCGGTACTGGTTGATCAGGTCGAGCAGCACGATCGCGTTGGTCACCACGATGCCGACCAGCATCAGCACACCGATCAACGCCGGCACGCCCAGCGGCGTACCGGTGATCAGCAGCAGACCGATCGCGCCGGTGGACGCGAACGGGATGGAGATCAGCAGGATCAACGCCTGGGTGAGGCTGCGGAACGTGGCCACCATGATCAGGAACACGATCGCGATGGCGACGAGCACCGCCAGGCCCAGGTCGCCGAAGGCGTCCGACTGGTCGGCGCTGACTCCACCGATGGTGAAGGTCGCTCCCGGGACGTCGATGCCGTCGAGCCGCTTCTGCAGCTCCTTCGTGGTAGCGCCCAGGTTGGAACCGGTCGCCGCGCCGGTCACCGAGACGCTGCGCTCACCGTCGATCCGGGTCACCTGCTGCGGTCCCTCGGCCTGCGTGACGTCCGCGATGTCGTCGAGCTTCACCGGCCCGACCGGAAGGGCACGCAGCTCCTCCACCGACACCGGAGCGGTCGCGCTCAGCCGCAGCACCACGTCCTGCTGACGCCCGTCGAGCGCCACCTGACCCAGCGGAGCGCCACGGAACGCCTGCGACACGAGCTGGCCCACGGCGGCCTCGGTGAGGCCGACCCGACCGGCCGCGACCCGGTCGACGGTCACGTCCACCCGCGGCACGCGCGCGGCGAGGCTCGTGGTGACGTCCTCGACGTCCGGGACGTCGTCCATCGCCGTACGGGCCGCCTCGGTGGCGCGGGTCAGCGCCTCCGGGTCGCTGGCCTGGACGATCACCTCCAGCTGACTGGTCGACGCGTCCTGGCCACCCCCGAAGCTGACCTCGCCCACGCTGGTGCCGAGCTTGTCGAACTCCCGGCGCAGCTCCTCGCGTACCTGCTTGGCGTCCTTGTCGCCGCCGAGCGCCAACGACCAGCTCGCGACGTTGTTGCCGCCGCCGCCCGCCCATGGGTTGTCGCCGCCACCGGCCGTCACCTGGTACGTCTCGACCCCGTCGATCCGGCCGAGGACCGCCTCGACCTGCTTGGCCGCCGCGTCGGTGGCGGCCAGACCGCTGCCGGCCGGCAGCTCCTGCCGGAAGCTGAGCGTGTCCTGGCCGGAGTCGTCCAGGAAGTTCGTCTCCAGCTTCTGCGCCAGCCCCAAGGTGGCGAAGAGCACCAGCAGGCCGAGCCCGACGGTGATCCAGCGGGTCGACCGCTTACGGGTGGCGAAGCCGATCACCGGCAGGTACGCCCGCTGCAACGGGTTGTGCAGCTCCTTCTCCTCCGCGTCACGACGCACCGCCTCGTCGTCGACGGTGCCGCCACGCGGCTTGAGGAACCAGTACGCCAGCACCGGGATCACCGTCAGCGAGACCAGCAGCGAGGCGAGCAGGGCCACCGTCACGGTGATCGCGAACGGCGCGAAGAGCTGCCCCACGAACCCACCGACCAGCGCGATCGGGGCGAACACCGCGACCGTGGTGAGGGTGGACGCGGTCACCGCGCCGGCCACCTCACGGACGCCGGTGATGATCGCGTGCTGCTTCTCCTCGCCGTACTCCAGATGGCGTTTGATGTTTTCCAGCACGACAATCGAGTCGTCCACCACCCGGCCCACCGCGATGGTCAGCGCGCCGAGGGTGAGCAGGTTGAGCGAGTAGTCGCCGATCCAGAGGGCGATCAGCGCCACCAGCACGGAGAGCGGGATGGAGACCGCGGTGACCACGGTCGAGCGCACCGACAGCAGGAAGACCAGGATGACGATGACCGCCATCACGAGGCCCAGCAGGCCCTCGGTGGTCAACGACTCGATCGACTTCTCCACGAACGGCGCCTGGTCGAACACCACCGTCAGGTCCGCGCCGGAGGCGCTCTTCAGGTCGGCCAGCCGGTCGCGGATCTCGTGGGAGATCTCCACCGCGTTGCCGTCCGGCGAAGCGGTGACGGCGATACCGAGGCTGTCCTTGCCGTTGGTCCGGGTGATCGCGGTGGCCGGGGCGAGCTGCTGCTCGACCGTCGCCACGTCACCGAGGCGCACCGGCGCCGCGCCCGGCGCGACGACGATGCCGCGTAGGTCGTCCACGGTGGCGACCGGCGTTCCGACCTGCACGGGCAGGGCCAGCCCCCCGGAGGTCACCGCGCCGGCCGGGATGGAGACGCCGTTGGTCTTCAGGGCGGCGCCGATCGCGGTCGGCGCGAGCTTCGCCGCGGCCAGTTTCGCCGGGTCCGGGGTGACCACCACGACGTCGTCGCGGGTGCCGGTCACCTCGACCGTACGGACGCCCTCGATGCCCTCCAGCTCCGGCACCACCGTCGCGCGCAGCTTCTCGGCGAGCGCCCGCTCGTCCGCGCCGCCGGCCGCGGCCAGCACCACCGCCGGCAGGTCGTCGGTGCTGCCCGCGATGACCTGCGGGTCGACGCTGTCCGGCAACTGGGCGTCGATCCGGCTCAGCGCGGTCTGCATCTTGTTGACCACGTCGTCCAGGTCGGTGCCGAACTCGTACTCGACCTGGACCGTGGCCGACCCCTCGCGGGACGTGGAGGTGACCTTGTCCAGCCCCGGAATGCCCTGCAGGGCGTTCTCGATCGGCTCGGTCACCTGCGACTCGACGATCTCGGGTCCGGCGCCGGGGTAGGCGGCCACGATGAACGCGGCCGGGAACTCGAGCGACGGCAGCAGTTGCTGCTTCAGCGACGGCACGGCGAACGCTCCGAACGCCGTGGTCACCACCGCGATGAGGGCAACCAGCCCTCGGTTGGCGAGGCTGAATCTGGCGAGCAGCGACATCGGCCTGGCTCACTCCTGAAAGAGAATGCGGGCGGGGATACCTGAAAGTGTGCCGGACTCGATCACCGGAACCCCCGCCGCCCCCGGGGGCGGCCCACCGCCGGCGGCGGCGACGCTCTCAGGCCAGGTCGAGGGCCCGGGCCGCGGCCAACGGATCGTTGCCGATGGTGAGCGGGGCGGGCGCGGTGGAGATCGCCCACTCGGGGTCCTTCAGACCGTGACCGGTCACCGTGCAGACCACCGTCGAACCGGCCGGCACCGCGCCCGCCGCAGCCTGCTGGAGCAGGCCGGCCACGCTGGCCGCGCTGCCCAGCTCGACGAACACGCCCACCTCACGGGCGAGCAGCCGGTACGCCGACAGGATCTCCCGGTCGGTCACCGCCGCGATGAGGCCGCCGGAGGCTTCCCGGGCGTCGAGCGCCTTCGTCCAGCTCGCCGGGTTGCCGATCCGGATCGCGGTGGCGATGGTGGACGGCTCCGGCACCACCTGGCCGGTCACGATCGGCGCCGCGCCGGACGCCTGGAAGCCGTACATCTTGGGCGCGCGGGTGGTGACGCCGGCGGCCTGCTCCTCCGAATACCCCATCCAGTACGCGGAGATGTTGCCCGCGTTGCCGACCGGCAGGCAGTGGATGTCCGGCGCGTCGCCGAGCGCCTCGACGATCTCGAACGCGGCCGTCTTCTGCCCGTGCAGGCGGTCGATGTTGACCGAGTTGACCAGCGCGACCGGGTGGTCCTGGGCGAGCTTGGCGGCGAGCGCCAGGCAGTCGTCGAAGTTGCCGCTGACCTGGAGCAGCTTCGCACCGTGCACCAGCGCCTGGGCCAGCTTGCCCAGCGCGATCTTGCCCTGCGGCACCAGCACCGCGCAGGTCAGTCCGGCCCGGGCCGCGTACGCCGCGGCGGAGGCGCTGGTGTTGCCGGTGGAGGCGCAGATGATCGCCTTGTTGCCGGCCTCGACCGCCTTCGACACCGCGAGGGTCATCCCCCGGTCCTTGAAGGAGCCGGTCGGATTGGCCCCCTCCACCTTCAGGTAGACGTCACAACCCAGCCGGGCCGAGAGCACGGGCGCCGGCAGCAGCGGGGTGTTCCCCTCGTGCAACGTGACGACCGGCGTGGCCGCGGTGACGGGCAGCCGATCCCGGTACGCCTCGATCAGACCCCGCCACATGTCAATCTCCTCGCTTTACCGCAGCTCCGACCCGAGCACCAGGTCACCCTGGACCACCCTGCCGCAGCCATCGATGGCACACCCCGGGTTACCCACCTGGCGGGACGCCCGAGCCGCCCTGATGGTCCAACGACTCAGGCGCCACCCTCGACCCGCAGCACACTCGTCACCGACCGGACGATGTCCAGACCGCGCAGCTCGCCGACGGTCGCGGCGAGCGCGGCGTCCGGTGCCACGTGGGTGACGATGACCAGCTCGGCGTCGCCGTCGCGGCCGGGAGCGCCACCGGCCGAGCCCTGGCGCACGGTCGCGATCGACACGTCGTGCCGGGCGAACACGCTCGCCACGGCGGCCAGCACACCCGAGCGGTCGGCCACGTCCAGGCTGACGTGGTAGCGGGTCAGCGCCTCGCCCATCGGCCGCACCGACAGGTCGGCGTACGCGCTCTCGCTGGCCGCGCGGACACCGGCGAGCCGGTTGCGGGACACCGCCACCACGTCGCCGAGCACCGCGCTGGCGGTCGGCGCGCCGCCCGCGCCCCGGCCGTAGAACATGAGCTGCCCGGCCGCGTCCGCCTCGACGAAGACCGCGTTGAACGCGTCGCCGACGCTGGCCAGCGGATGGCTACGCGGGATCATCGCCGGGTGCACCCGGACGCTGACCGTCTCCTGACCGGTCGTGTCGACGCCCCGGGCCGCGATGCAGAGCAGCTTGATCGTGCAGCCCATCGCCTGGGCGCTGGCCATGTCCGCGGCGGTCACCTCGGTGATGCCCTCGCGGTGCACGTCGGCGGCGCCGACCCGGGTGTGGAACGCCAGCGAGGCGAGGATCGCGGCCTTCGCCGCGGCGTCGAAGCCCTCCACGTCGGCGGTGGGGTCGGCCTCGGCGTACCCCAGCTCGGTGGCCTCTTCCAGGGCCTCGGCGAAGCCGGCGCCGGTGGCGTCCATCGCGGAGAGGATGAAGTTGGTGGTGCCGTTGACGATGCCGGTGACCCGGTTGATCCGGTCGCCGTGCAGCGACTCGCGCAGCGGGCGCAGCAACGGGATGGCGCCGGCCACGGACGCCTCGTAGTAGAGGTCCCCGCCGCCCTCGGCGGCCGCCTCGTGCAGCGCGACGCCGTCCTCGGCGAGCAGCGCCTTGTTGGCGGTGACCACGCTCTTGCCGGCGCGCAGCGCCTCGACCAGCCAACTGCGGGCCGGCTCGATCCCGCCGACCACCTCGATGACCACGTCCACGTCGTCGCGCTTGATCAGCCCGAGCGCGTCGGTGGTGAACAGGCTCTCGTCGATCGGCAGGTCACCGCGGTCGCGGCCGAGTCGGCGGACGGCGATGCCGGCGATCTCCAGTGGAGCGCCGATGCGGGCGGCCAGGTCGGCCGACTGCTCGTGCAGCAGCCGGACCACCTCCTGGCCGACCGTGCCGCAGCCGAGCAGAGCCAAGCGCACAGGTGACGTCATCCCACATCCAATGCCAGCAGGTCCTCTTCGGTCTCCCGCCGGACGATCAGGCGCGCCTGGCCGTCACGTACCGCGACGACCGGCGGCCGGGGCACATGGTTGTAGTTGCTGGCCATGCTCCGGCAGTACGCGCCGGTGCCGGGCACCGCGACAAGATCTCCGGGCTGCACGTCGGCGGGCAGGAATTCATCCTTCACCACGATGTCCCCGGACTCACAGTGCTTTCCCACCACGCGGGCGAGCAACGGCGCCGCGTCCGAGGCGCGCGAGGCCAGGGTCGCCGAGTACGAGGCGTCGTAGAGGGCGGTACGGATGTTGTCGCTCATCCCGCCGTCCACGCTCACGTACGTCCGGATGCCGTCGAGGTCCTTGACCGTGCCGACCTCGTAGAGGGTGAACACGGCCGGCCCGACGATGGCCCGGCCCGGCTCGATCGACAGGTGCGGGACGGCCAGGTTCTCGGCCGCGCACTCCGAGTCGACGATCTTGCGCAGCCGCTTGGCCAGGTCCTGCGGGGCCGCCGGGTCGTCCTGGGTGGTGTACGCGATACCGAAGCCGCCGCCCAGGTCCAGCTCGGGAAGCTCCACCCCCCGGGCGTCACGGATCTGCGCCTGCAGGGCGAGCACCCGACGGGCCGACACCTCGAAGCCGCTGGCGTCGAAGATCTGCGACCCGATGTGCGAGTGCAGGCCGCGCAGCTCCAGCACGTCCTCGTCGAGGATCTTGAACGCGGCGTTGGCCGCCGCTCCCCCGGCCAGGGAGAAGCCGAACTTCTGGTCCTCGTGGGCGGTCGCGATGAACTCGTGGGTGTGCGCCTCGACGCCGACCGTCACCCGGACCAGCACCCGGGGCCGGACGCCGCGCTCGCGGGCCAGCGCGGTCAGCCGGTCGATCTCGGTGAACGAGTCGACGATGATGCGGCCGACCCCGGCGTCGAGCGCCCGGCCCAGCTCGGCGACCGACTTGTTGTTGCCGTGGAAGCCGATGCGCTCCGGCGGCATCCCGGCCGACAGCGCGGTGGCCAGCTCGCCGCCGGTGCAGACGTCCAGGTGCAGCCCCTCCTCGGCGATCATCCGGACCACCGCCCGGCAGAGGAACGCCTTGCCCGCGTAGTAGACGTCCTCGGTCGGGAAGGCCGCCCGGAAGTCGCGGCAGCGCGAGCGCAGGTCGGCCTCGTCGAGGACGTACACCGGGGTCCCGAACTCGGCCGCGATGTCGCGGACGCTCAGGCCCGCGACGGCGACCGCGCCGTCCGCGCCGCGCGTCACCGACCGCGGCCACAGCGCCGGCACGAGGGCGTTGACGTCGACCGGGGTACGCAGCCAGGCCGGCCCCTGGTTGCTGATGTCGGCGTGCAGCGCGCCGGCCTCGTGAGCCCGCATGTCACATCCTCTCGGGGGCGGAGACGCCGAGCAGGCGCAGACCGTTGGCGATCACCGTGCGGGTGGCGTTGTTGAGCCACAGCCGGGCGCGGTGCAGGTCGGTGACCTCCTCGTCGCCCAACGGCAGCACCCGGCAGTTGTCGTAGAACCGGTGGTAGGAGGCGGCGACGTTCTCCTCCAGGTAGCGGGCCACCCGGTGCGGCTCACGCAGCTCGGCGGCCGTGGCCACCACCGCCGGGAACTCGGCGAGCGCCTTGAGCAGCTCGTTCTCCTTCTCGTGCTCGAGCAGCTCGGGGCGGAACGCGTCGGCGTCGCCCGGAACCAGGCCCACCTCGGCGGCGTTGCGGGCCACGCCCGCCGTCCGCGCGGCCACGTACTGCACGTAGTAGACCGGGTTGTCGCGGGTCGCCCGCGTCCACAGCTCGATGTCGATGTCGATCGGGGAATCGCTGGAGTAGCGGGCCAGCGCGTACCGCGAGGCGTCCACGCCGATCGCCTCGACCAGGTCCTCCAGGGTGATCACCGTGCCGGCGCGCTTGCTCATCCGCATCGGGGCGCCGTCGCGCAGCAGGTTGACCAGCTGCCCGATGAGGATCTCCAGGTTGCGCTCCGGGTCGTCGCCGAAGCAGGCCGCCATCGCCTTCATCCGGCCGATGTAGCCGTGGTGGTCGGCGCCCAGCATGATCACGACCCGCTCGAAGCCGCGCTCCCGCTTGTCCAGGTAGTAGGCGCAGTCCGCGGCGAAGTACGTCCACTCGCCGTTGGACTTGCGCAGCACCCGGTCCTTGTCGTCACCGAAGTCGGTGGTCCGCAACCAGGTCGCGCCCTCGGACTCGTACAGGTGGCCCTGCTCGCGCAGCCGCGCCAGCGCGAGGTCCAGCTCGCCCCGGTCGTGCAGGTCCTTCTCGTTGAAGTAGGTGTCGAACTCCACGCCGAAGTCCCGCAGCGACGAGCGGATCTCGTCGAACATCAGCGCGACACCCTCGACGCGGAACACCTCCTGGGCGGCTGCGTCGTCCAGGTCGAGCACGTCGGGCCGGCGGGCCCGCACCTCGCCGGCGATCTCCGCGATGTACGCGCCGCCGTAGCCGTTCTCCGGCACGGCCTCGCCCTTCGCGGCGGCCAGCAGCGACTGGGCGAACCGGTCGATCTGCGACCCGGCGTCGTTGAAGTAGTACTCCGTGCCGACGTCGGCGCCGGTGGCCCGCAGCAGCCGGCTCAGCGCGTCGCCGACGGCCGCCCAGCGGACGCCGCCGATGTGCACGGGGCCGGTGGGGTTGGCCGACACGAACTCCAGGTTGATCTTCTCGCCCGCGAGCCGGTCGCTGCGGCCGTACTCCGCGCCGGCCTCGACGATCACCCGGGCGAGCTGACCGGCGGCGGCGGCGTCCAGTCGGATGTTGAGAAAGCCCGGCCCGGCGATCTCCACCGACTTGATTCCGGGCGCCCGACCGAGCTCGTCGGCGAGGGCGCTGGCCAGCTCACGCGGCGGGACGCCCACCTTCTTGCTCAACTGCAGAGCGAGCGTGGAGGCGTAGTCGCCGTGCTCGGGGTTGCGCGGTCGCTCCACCACCGTGCGCTCCGGCAGCGCGGCGTGATCCAGGCCACGGCCGGTGAAGACGGCGTGGGCGGCGGTGAGGACGACCGAGGCGAGTTCTGCAGGAGTCACCCAACCATGTTATCGGGGGTAGACTCGGGCACTCGGCGGCTACCCTGCGCGTCAACCGGCCCGCCATCTCCCCTGACCGACCGACTTGACGAGGCACGATGAGCATCAGCACCCCGGGTGGCCCAGAGCGCCGCCCGACCGTGGTCAGCACCGGCAAGAAGCCGGCCGCGGGCCGGCCGGCGTCCGGCGCCAAGGCCGGTTCCGGCAAGCCGACGGGCACCCCCCGGGCCGGTGGCAAGGGCCCGCGCAAGCCGGTCGCCCCGGTCAAGGTGAGCCAGGGCCGGGCGTGGGGTCCCATCGCGCTCTTCGTCGCGGTGGGCGTGCTCGCCGCCGGCATCATCGGCTACGGCGCGTGGGCGGCGTTCCAGGGCTCCAAGCCGTGGGACAAGCGGGCCAACGCCATCGACGGCATCGTCAACATCCGCAAGACCGACAAGACGAGCCTCGAGTACGAGTCGCACAAGTCCGGCCCGCTGACCTACAAGTACTCGCCGCCGGTCGGTGGCGTGCACAACGCGGCCTGGCAGAACTGCATGGGTGACGTCTACGACGCCCCGATCGCCAGCGAGCACGCCGTACACAGCCTGGAGCACGGCGCGGTGTGGATCACCTACCGCCCGGACCTGCCCAAGGACCAGGTCGACAAGCTCGCCGGCAAGGTGCGTGGCGTCGAGAAGATGCTGATGAGCCCGTACGAGGGCCTGGACAAGCCGATCTCGCTCCAGGCGTGGGGCTACCAGCTCAAGCTCGACAACGCCGACGACAAGCGGATCGACGAGTTCATCAAGGACCTGCGGGTGAACGCCTCGGTCGAGGGCCCCACGGCGCTCTGCAACCAGGGCGTCACCGCCACCGGCACCACGCCGCGTGAGCTCCAGCAGCAGCCGCCCACCCAGTAAGGACCGCGATGACAGCCCCCACCACCACGGACAGCGAGTACGACGAGACCCAGGCCGCCCCGGACGAGGACGGTCGGGCGCCGGCACGGCGCTACGGGGTGCTCGCGTTGGCCGCCCTGCTGGTGGTGGGGCTGCTGCTCGGGTACGCCGGCGGTCTGCTCACCCCCCGACTCACCCGCCCCGGTGACGCCTCGGTCGAGGCGGGTTTCGCCCGGGACATGACGACCCACCACACCCAGGCCGTGGAGATGAGCCTGATCGCGTACCGGTCGGCGACGCTGCCCGAGGTCCGCCAGATCGCCGTCGACATCGCCACCGGCCAGCAGGGTGAGATCGGCGCCATGCAGACCTGGCTACGCGAGTGGGGGCTGAGCCCGACCGGCTCGCAGCCGCCGATGTCGTGGATGTCCGACGGCGCGGCCGTCAAGGACGGGCTGATGCCGGGCATGGCCACGCCGCAGCAGATGGCCGCCCTGCGCGACGCCAAGGGCATCGAGGTCGACCGGCAGTTCCTGACCCTCATGTACAACCACCACCTGGGCGGAATCCACATGATCGACGCGGCGCTCGCCGAGACCGACAACGCCGAGGTGGTACGCGTGGCGGAGACCATGAAGTCCACCCAGCAGTCCGAGCTGAACAACCTCCGGCAGCTCCAGGCGCAGGCCAAGGGCTGATCCACTCCACGGGCGCACCGGGCCCGCGTCACCGCCGCACCGAGGCGGGACGCGGGCCCGCGCATATTCGGCCCGCGCCCCCGGGGCACGGCACGGCCTCCCGGGAGGGGCACAGAACGCGGCCCGGCCCCCGGGCGGGACGGGGCACGGCCCGGCCCCGGGCGGGACGGGGCACGGCCCGCAGGGCACGGCACGGCCTTGGGGCGGGGCACGAGGTTGGGGCAGGGCACGACTCAGGGGCGCGGCCTCGGGGCGCGGCGGGCGCCGCTCCGCTGATCGACTCGGGTTCCTGCAAGGCGCGGTGTCGGCGCGACCCGGACACCCCGACATCCAGGAACCCGAGTCGATCGTGAGGCCAACTTCGCCGACGCCTGCGTGATCCACACCAGTTCGCCGAGGTGGCGGTTTCCGGCCGCCTGGACAGCGCCACATCGGCGAACTGGCAGCAGGCCAGCCCGGATAGCAGCCGGTCGGCACGGGCCCGCCGGACCGATCCACGGGCCACTGTGCCCTGATCATACCTACTTCACCCCTTATGGGCGTTTTACGTTGGACGGGCGATTACGTTGCTTAGAGAGTTTTCTCCGCACATATCGTGACCAGTTGTGATTCGGGCTCGTTGCCCAAGACGTGGGGGTTGCACTCAGAGACGCACGGCGCTCGGTCACCAGTTGGTGCCGACGCCACACCATCGGCGGTGACGGGGCGGTGGCAGCCGTCCGTCGCGGACAGCGGCAGGGCGAGCCGGGAATGCTCAGCCGCGAGCAGGAACTCGAACTGATCGACACACTCCGGGGCGTCCACCCCGACGAGTTCGGCCTGGACGAGGAGCTGTGGACGCGGCAGAGCCTCACCACGCTCATCCAGCGCCGGTTCGACCTACCGCTGGACGTGGGCGCCGTCGGGGCGTACCTGCGGGCCTGGGGGTTGGGTCCCCGCGAGCCGCGCGAGCGGGCCTGTGGGCTCTGCGTCAGCGCGGTCGAACGGTGGGTCCGCAGCGAGTACCCGGCGATCACCCGGACCGCCCAGGAGCACCTCGCCGAGGTGTATTGGATCGGGCGGGTACGGCTGCGCGGCACGATGCCGGCCGCCGACGTGATCTCCGCCGTGTCGTCCCGGGGCCGGGTGCGCTTCATGATCACGACGCCGACGGTCGACCCGCCGCTCCCCCGCGACTTCGTCCTGCGACTCAGTGGCGAGGAACAGCGCACCGTGCACCTGATCGTGGACGGGTCCTGGCCCCGCAACGAGTGGCCGCGTCGGCTGCCCCGGCGGATCGTCCTGCACCCGCTGCCCAGTTGTGGACGGGCGGTCGCGGCCTGAGTACCGGGTGGGCCGGTCGCCGACACGATCGGCCCACCCGATACCGATTCGGCGTACGCCCAGGAGGTTTGCTAGTCTTCTCCAGTCGCTGAGCCCCCGTAGCTCAGGGGATAGAGCACCGCCCTCCGGAGGCGGGGGCGCAGGTTCGAATCCTGCCGGGGGCACCATCAATGACCAGCACGAAAAGGCCCTTGAACAGGGGAAACCCGGTCAAGGGCCTTACTCGTGTGTCTGGCTGTGTTCGGCCGTCAGCGGCGCGTGGCGGGCGTCTGTGCCATATCCGTGCCAAAGTTCGGCCGCTCGGTCAGTCGTGGCCGAAATGCTCGGTCGACGCGTCGCCGGAGAGCAGCCTCACCGCCGTCTAGGCACTTGGCGTAGATGCTGAGCAGCACCCCCTCCACCGACTGCCCGGCCCAGCCGGCTACCTGGGTCGGCAAGACTCCCCCGTTGAACCAGGTCAACACGGCGCATGTATCGCCGGCCGTTAAGGGGCCAGCGTGGTTCGACTCGGCATGGCCGACCGTCACCTTCCGGCACGACGGATGAACGCCTACCTCGGGCGGCTGCTCGGCGAGGTAGGCGCGGCGCTGCTCAACATCGACGGCTCGGTGTGCGGCAGCTTCGCCGAATACCCGGCGCGCCGACACTTGGGAAGGTGTACTGAGATACCCACCACGATTGCCCGCTGGCCCACCTTTAAAAGAGTGAGGCTTAGATTAACCGACAGAAGTGGGCACGGGAGCGCCTTGCTACCTCCTCTCCAGTCCTTGACACATCAAAATACCGTTGATAGGATCTTGTTAACTTCCATATCTCGATATGCCGCGCTAATCAATGATGAAGGTCCAGAAGTACCGACAACTTCGCAGCATCTTCAGCTTGAGATCGCCGGAAAATCGAGTGCGGGCACAACGAACGGGGAGCGCATATGAGGATCATCCGAAGAGCCATTGCCGTTTTGGGCTTTATAGCGCTAGGCATGGCCGTCGCGCCACCCGTAGCCGCTCAAGCCGCCACCCCGCAGCCGGCAGCAGCCCTGGCAGCTTGGGATTGCCCCTCCGGAAACCTCTGCGTCTGGGACGGCACGGGTGGAACGGGCGCGCGCTGCCTTTGGAGTGACGCCGATGTCGACTGGCGCAGCGGTATCACCTGCTCCTGGTCTCTCAATTGGCCAGTGCGCTCGGTCTACAACCGCGGGACCAGCCCGGCCTACAGTGGCGTCACACTCTACCAAGGCGCGAATTATGTGAATGCTCAACATTATCTTGCGCAAGGCCTGAAAAGCAGCAACGTTAACTACTACGCACGGTCACACCGTTGGCAATGATCCCTACCTGACGGCTGGCAACTCACAAGGTGGTACTGGACGACGCGTCCAACCGCGCGTCGTCCAGTCACCTCAGCAATCAGGGTGGACGGATGGACCCGCCCGAATCGAGTACCAGTAGGCGGCTCTCGGCTTGTTAGCATCGGCTATACGTCGCGCAATCGGCCGCACGCAAGCGGCCGGCCATCGCAGTCCTGCGTGCCGAAGTTCGGCACGGGTCAGCCGTGGCCGAACGCTCGTTCGACGCGTTGCCGGAGAGCAGCCTCACCGCCGTCTAGGCACTTGGCGTAGATCCTGAGCAGCACCTCCACTGACTGTCCGGCCCAGTCGGCTACCTGGTTCGGCGGCACTCCCCCGTTTAGCTGTGTCGACACGCGACCTCTACCGGCATCGAGTTCGCGGTGGGCACCTCGTTGCGGACCGTGCCCGCGCCCACACTCGTCGATGGCGGCATCGGGCTCCCCGACACCACCCACCGGAGGTTCCGGCTGGACGGCGCACGCTGGGAGACGCCAGGCCCCGACGACGTCGAGGCCCTGGTCGACAGGCTCGTCCGGGCCGGAACGGTGGTCCGGGACCTGCTCGTCGTCGACGTGCTGCGTGGTAACCGCCCGGCCGCCTCGGAGCGCACGGTCGAACGCCGGTTTCGCGCCGCGACCGGGCTGTCGCGGGGCGCGGTCCGGCAGATCGAACGTGCCCGTACGGCGGCCGAGCTGCTGGCCGCCGGCCACCCGACTGCGGATGTCGTCGCCAAGCTCGCCTACTACGACGAGCCGCACCTGGCGAGGGCACTCCGCGCCTACGTCGGACGGACCGTCGGGCTGTTGCGCGCGGGCGTCGGCGGCCCGATCGCCCTCGACCTCGATCAGCGCCTGACGTCGTAGACCAGTTTCAGGATGCCGTTCGAGTAGCTCTCCGACTCCCGTAGCGTCAGTAGGTGCTTGTCCCGGTCGGCTCGGCCGAACAGGCACTTGCCGGCGCCGAGCAGCACTGGGAAGACCAACAGGTTGTACTGGTCGATGAGGCCCGCGTCGGACAGTCGCCGGGCCAGCTCCGCGCTGCCGTGAATGAAGATCGCGCCGCCCTCGCCCGCCTTGAGCGCCGCGACGTCCTCGGTCGACCGCAGGATCGTCGTCGGCCCCCACCCACCGACCAGGGCGTCGTCAGGCAGCGTGGCCGACACCACGTACTTGGGGAGGTCCTTGTAAGCGGCGTGGTCCTCCGAACCGGGCCAGACCGGCGCGAACGCCTCGTAGCTGCGGCGGCCGAACATCAGCGCCGTCGTGTCGGCGAGCTCCTCGCCCTTGAGCGACCAGGCTTCCGGGACGAACTCGAGATCCTTGAACACCCACCCGCCGCTGCGGTGCTCCTCCCCCGGCCCGCCGCCGGGAGAATCCACGACGCCGTCGAGCGACATGAAACCGGTGTAGACCAGGTCACGCATTGTGCCGTCTCCTCCTGCTCGGGCGGGCTGCCGGGTCCACACTAGATCGCGGCCCCGGCAGTCGTCTTGGACCAAAACGACAACAGGCCCGTCGGCGCCTTCGTCGAGGCTCAGGTGCCGACGTACGCCGCCAGGTGCTCGCCGGTGAGGGTGGAGCGGGCGGCGACGAGATCGGCCGGGGTGCCCTCGAAGACGATTCGGCCGCCGTCGTGGCCGGCGCCCGGGCCGAGGTCGATGATCCAGTCGGCGTGCGCCATGACGGCCTGGTGGTGCTCGACGACGATCACCGACGTGCCGGAGTCGACGAGCCGGTCCAGCAGGCCGAGCAGTTGCTCCACGTCGGCGAGGTGCAGGCCGGTGGTCGGCTCGTCGAGGACGTAGATGCCGCCCTTCTCGGCCATCCGGGTGGCCAGCTTGAGCCGCTGCCGCTCGCCGCCGGACAGGGTGGTCAGCGGCTGGCCGAGGCTGAGGTAGCCGAGCCCGACGTCGACGAGTCGGTCGAGGATGGCGTGCGCGGCCGGCGTACGCGCCTCGCCCGTGCCGAAGAACGCCTCCGCCTCGGTCACCGACATGGCGAGCACCTCGCTGATGTCGCGGCCGCCGAACCGGTACTCCAGTACGGACGCCTGGAAACGCCGCCCCTCGCACTCCTCGCAGGTGGCGGCGACGCCGGCCATCATCCCCAGGTCGGTGTAGATGACGCCGGCGCCGTTACAGCCGGGGCAGGCACCCTCGGAGTTGGCGCTGAACAGCGCGGGCTTCACACCGTTGGCCTTGGCGAACGCCTTGCGGATCGGTTCGAGCAGACCCGTGTACGTCGCGGGGTTGCTCCGCCGGGAGCCGCGGATCGCGCTCTGGTCGACCGACACCACACCGTCGGTGCTGGACACCGAGCCGTGGATGAGCGAGCTCTTGCCCGAACCGGCCACGCCGGTAACCACCACGAGCACGCCGAGCGGGATGTCGACGTCGACGTCCCGCAGGTTGTGGGTGTTCGCGCCCCGCACGGCGAGCGTGCCGGACGGTGTACGCACCGACGACTTCAGCGCGGCCCGGTCGTCCAGGTGCCGCCCGGTCAGGGTGTCGCTGGCGCGCAGCCCCTCGACGGTGCCCTCGAACACCACCTCACCACCGCCGGTGCCGGCGCCCGGACCGAGGTCGACGACGTGGTCGGCGATGGCGATGGCCTCCGGCTTGTGCTCCACGACCAGGACGGTGTTGCCCTTGTCGCGCAGGCGCAGCAGCAGGCCGTTCATGCGGGCGATGTCGTGCGGGTGCAGCCCGATCGTCGGCTCGTCGAAGACGTACGTGACGTCGGTGAGCGACGACCCGAGGTGGCGGATCATCTTGGTGCGCTGTGCCTCGCCACCGGAGAGCGTGCCGGACGGGCGGTCGAGCGACAGATAGCCCAGCCCAATCTCCTCGAAGGAGTCGAGGAGGTGTTGCAACCCGCTGAGCAGCGGCGCGACCGACGGGTCCTGGACGCCCCGGATCCAGGCCGCGAGGTCGCTGATCTGCATGGCGCAGACATCGGCGATGTTCTTGCCGGCGATCTTCGACGAGCGGGCCTCGGCGCTGAGCCGGGTGCCGTCGCAGTCGGGGCAGGTCGTGAACGTGACCGCCCGGTCCACGAAGGCACGGATGTGCGGCTGCAACGTGTCGATGTCCTTGGCGAGGAACGACTTCTGGATCTGCGGGATCAGGCCCGAGTACGTCAGGTTGATGCCCTCAACCTTGATCTTGGTCGGTTCCCGGTGGAGCAGGTCCTGCAACTCCCGCTTCGTGTACTTGCTGATGGGCTTGTCCGGGTCGAAGTAGCCGCAGCCCCGGAAGATCCGGCCGTACCAGCCCTCCATGCTGTAGCCGGGAATCGTGATCGCGCCCTCGTTGAGCGACTTGCTGTCGTCGTACAGCGCGGAGAGGTCGAAGTCGGTGACCGCGCCCATCCCCTCGCAGCGCGGGCACATGCCGCCCAGGCGGTTGAAGGTCGCCTTCTCGGTCTTCGTCTTGCCCGCGCCCCGCTCCACGGTGATCGCGCCACTGGCCCGGACCGACGGGACGTTGAAGGAGAAGGCGTTCGGCGAGCCGATGTGCGGCTGCCCGAGCCGGCTGAACAGGATGCGCAGCATCGCGTTGGCGTCGGTGGCGGTGCCGACGGTGGAGCGGGCGTTGGCCCCCATCCGCTCCTGGTCGACGATGATCGCGGTGGTGAGCCCGGCCAGCACGTCGACCTCGGGCCGGGTCAGCGTCGGCATGAAGCCCTGGAGGAAGGCGCTGTAGGTCTCGTTGATCATCCGCTGTGACTCGGCGGCGATGGTGCCGAACACCAGCGAGCTCTTGCCCGAGCCGGAGACACCGGTGAACACCGTGAGGCGACGTTTCGGCAGCTCGACCGTGACGTCCTTGAGGTTGTTGACGCGAGCGCCCTGCACCCGGATCAGGTCGTGGCGGTCGGCGACGTGTGCCGCGGGCGAGTCCGTGGCCTTGCTCATCGTCTCTCCATCTGCTCGGGTGGGCGGGGCCCCGGTCACGCTAGAGGTGGCCGCGTGACCTGCGCTTCTCGATTCCTGATGGGTCTGGTGACCTGCTTCGCCGTACAGGACGGCAGCCCGGCGGTCGACAGCGCCGCCTCCCGGCGGTAGGTGCTGGGGGGCATACCGACCAGTTCGGTGAAGCGGGTGCTGAAGGTGCCGAGCGACGAGCAGCCGACCGCGAAACATACATCGGTGACGCTCATGTCGCCACGACGCAGCAGGGCCATCGCGCGCTCGACGCGCCGGGTCATGAGATAGCTGTACGGGGACTCACCGTAGGCGAGCCGGAACTCCCGGCTGAGGTGCCCCGCCGACATGTGGACGCCCCGGGCGAGCGCCTCGACGTCCAGCGGCTGCGCGTACTCCCGGTCGATGCGGTCGCGGACGCGACGCAGCCGCGCGAGGTCGCTGAGGCGCTGGCTCTCCGTGGATCGGCTGGTCACCCGCAAAATCGTGCCACAGAACCCCGACAAGAAAGGCCCGCCGGACGGCCGAGCCGGACCCGAGCCGCGCGGCGGCGGGTGGGGCGGTCGTCGGGGCGTACCGTCAGGTGGTTTCGCGGCGGGCGCGGGCCCGGCGCTTGCCCTCGTGCATGGCCTGGACGCGGGCAACCGGGATGGCGCGGCCCTCGGTGACCAGGTCGGCGGGGATCTGCTGGGGTTCCGGCAGCAGCGCGAGCCACGGGTCGGTCCCGGCGAGCAGCGCCGGGACCGTCCGGATGGTGAAATCCGCCGGGGTCACCTCGGTCAGGTCGGCCCAGTCGACCGGGAAGGAGACTGGCATCCCGGGCCGTAGTCGCGGGCTGTACGCGGCGACGACCGTCGCCCCGCCGGAGCGGGTGGCGTCCACGAACACCTTCCCGCCCCGGTCCTCGCGGATGTACGCCGTGGTGGCGAGCGCCGGGTCGAGCCGTTCGGCGCGGACGGCGAGCGCCCTGGTGGCGGCCGCCAGCTCCTCGGCGGTGGCATCGCCCGTGACCGGGACGAAGACGTGCACGCCCTTGGCGCCGCTGGTCTTGACCGCTCCGACCAGGCCGGCGTCGGCGAGCGCCTGGCGGACGAGCAGGGCCGCGTCGACCGCCGCCCGGAACCCGTCGCCCTCGGGCGGGTCCAGGTCGAGCACCAGGTGGGTCGGTCGGTGCAGGTCGGCAACCGTGGCCAGGGTCGGGTGGTACTCGACCGCGCGCTGGTTGGCGAACCAGAGCAGGGTCCGCCGGTCGTCGCAGAGGGCGTACGAGATCTCCCGGTGCGACGCCTCGGCCCAGACCGGCGTCCGGCGTACCCAGTCCGGGGTGTAGCGGGGCAGGTTCTTCTGCATGAACGGCGGCTGGCCGGGGCGGACCCGGATCACCGACAGCGGCCGGTCCCGGAGTTGCCCGATGATCGGCTCTCGGACTGCGTCGAGGTAGTCGACGAGGTCGCGCTTGGTCGCGTTGTCACGGTCGGACAGCGGCTGGTCCAGATTGGTCAGGGCCACGCCGTCGCGGGTCTCGTCAGCCTCACTCACCCGATCACCCTCGCGGCCTCGGCGTCCTCGGTCAACCGGACGCGGCGCTTCGACCCCGAACGATCGCGAGGCCCGCCGTCGCCGGACCGCCCGGCGGCCGGCCGCGACCCGGTGACCAGCGCCAGCAGCAGCGCGGCGAGCACGAGGGCGGCGGCCACCGCGTACGCGACCCGGTAACCGCCGGCCAGCGCGGCCACCTCGGCCTGACCGGCGGCCCGCAGGCCGTCGCTGCGGGCCGCCGCGAGGGTCGCCAGCGTCGCCAGGCCGAGCGCTCCCCCGACCTGCTGGGTCGTGTTGGCCAGACCGGAGGCGAGCCCGGCGTCGGCGTCGGTCGCGCCGGCCATGGCCAGCGTGGTGACCGCCGGCAGGGTCAGGCCGCCGGCCACCCCGAAGATCAACATCGCCGGGAGTACGTCGCCGACGTAACTCCCGTCAGCGGACAGCCGGGCCAGCAGCAGGAAACCGACGGCGGCCAGGCCGAGCCCGGTCACCAGCACGGCTCGGGCGCCCCAACGGGCGATCAGTCGGCCCGCCAGGCCGAGCGACACCACCGCGATCACCACGGGGGTGGGCAGGAACGCCCAGCCGGTCGCCGCCGCGTCCAGCCCGAGCACCAGTTGCATCTCCACGGCGAGCAGGAACTGGAAGCCGAAGAACGCGGCCACCATGAGGAACTGCACGCCGTTCGCCGCGAGCAGGCCGGGCACACGCAGCAGCCGGGCCGGCAGCAGCGGGGTGGACGCCGCGCGCTGGCGTACCGCGAAGCCGCCGAGCAGCAGCGCGGCGAGCGCCACCGCGCCGAGGGTTCGCGGGCTGGTCCAACCGTGCTCGCCCGTACCCACGATGCCCAGCACGGCCGCCATCAGGCCGGCGGTGGCGAGCAGGGCGCCCGGCACGTCGAGGCCGGCCCGCAGACCGACGCCCCGCTCGGCGGGGAGCCGACGGACGGCGGCGAGCAGGATCGCCACCCCGATCGGGAGGTTCACCAGGAAGATCGAGCGCCAGCCTGCCAACTCGGTCAGCACTCCCCCGGCCACCGTGCCGACGGATGCGCCGGCCGCCCCGGTGAAGCTGTAGACGGCGATCGCGCGGGCCCGCTCGGCCGGCTCGGGGTAGAGCCGGACGATCATGCCGAGGCTGACCGCCATGGCCAGCGCGCCGCCGACGCCCTGGCCGAACCGCGCGCCGACGAGCAGGGCTGGATTGCCGGCCGCCGCGCAGGCCACCGAGGCCACGGTGAACAGCGCGACGCCGGCCAGGAAGACCCGACGTCGGCCGAGCAGGTCACCGAGGCGACCGGCGAGCAGCAGCAGCCCGCCGAACGCCACCAGGTAGGCGTTGACCACCCAGGCCAGCCCGGCGGCGGTGAAGCCCAGGTCGCGTTGCACGGCGGGCAGAGCCACCGACACGACACTGCCATCCAAGATGATCATGAGACTGCCGGCGCACAGCACCAGCAACGCCGGCCAGCGGGACGGGGTCGCTCGGGCCACGGAATCCTCCTTGGTGCACGGTTTGTTACCGACGCCATCGTCTGTGACCATGAGCGGGAGCGGAAGGAGGCACTGTCGTGTCCCAGAGGAACAGCGATGTGTCCGCCCTGGTGGAGGCCGAGCTGACCTGCTCACCCGGCAACGTGCCCTTCACTCCGGGGCAGGCGCGCGCCTGCACGGTCCGCGAGGTGCTCGACCGGGTCGGCGGCAAGTGGAGCATCGGCATCCTGGTGGCGGCCTCGCACGGACCGGTGCGCTTCACCGAGCTGGAACGGCACATCGAGGGCATCAGCCGCCGGATGCTCACGCTGACCCTGCGCAACCTGGAACGCGACGGCCTGCTGCACCGCACCGTCTATCCGACCGTGCCGCCCAAGGTCGAGTACGTGGCCACCCCGATGGCGCTGGAGCTGTACGAGTCGCTGGTGGCCCTCACGAGTTGGGCCGAGCGGCACCGCCGGGCGATCGCCGAGGCGCGGACCAGGTACGACGCGGAGCACGCGGACTAGACAGGAAACCGGGTGTGGGGAACGCCACCCGGTTTGTCTGACCGATCGGTCAGGGTCTGACCGATCGGTCAGGCATGCTGGTTCACGGAGGTGGACCGGTGATGGCGAGAGCGGTGTCCGAGACGCACGGCGAGATCCTGGCCGCGGCGGCGCGACGGTTCGCGGTGACCGGCTACCGGGGCACCTCGTTGCAGGACATCGCCCGCGAGGTCGGCTGCTCCAAGGCCACCGTGCTGTACCACTTCGCCAACAAGGAAGCCCTGCTCGCCGAGCTGATGGCACCGGCCATCACGGTGCTGACCGACCTCGACGACCAACTCAGCGGCCTGACCGGCGCGGCCGCCCAGGACGTCGCCGCGGTCGGTTTCGTCGACCTCGCGGTCCGGTTCCGGCGGGAGATCGCCGTCCTGCGCGGCGAGTTCCCGGAGCTGCTGTGCCAGCCGGCCTTCGCCCACATCCAGCAGATCTCCGAACGGCTGCGCGACGCGCTGGCCGGCCACTCCGACCGCCCCGGTGCCCGGATCGCCGCGCTGGTGCTGCTAGCCGGCATCTCCGAGGCGTGCGCCGAGTTCGTCGACATCCCCGACGACGAGCTGCGTCCCGCCCTGCTCACCCTCGCCCGGCGGGCCGTCGAACCCGTCGGAACACCCCAGCCCCAACCACCCACGACCGAGGACAAGGACTCCTGATGGCCACCCTGCTCTACCGGCTCGGCCGGGGCGCGTTGCGCCGGCGACGGCTCGTCGTCGCGCTCTGGCTCGTCGTACTCGTCGGTGCCGGCCTCGCCGCGGCGACCCTGCGCGGCCCGACGGCGAGCAACTTCACCATGCCCGGAACCGAGAGCCAGCGCGCGCTGGACCTGCTCAGCGAGCAGTTCCCCGCGGCCAGCGGCGCCACGGGCACGATCACGCTCAAGGCGCCCGGGGACGGCCAACTGGCCACCCCGGAGGGCCAGGCCGTGGTGCAGGAGCTGGTCCAGCAGGCCGGGACGCTGCCCGGCGTCGTCGGCGCGGTCAACCCGCTCCAGGTCGGTGCCGTCTCGCCCAACGGCCGGTACGCGCTGGTGCAGGTCCAGTTCGCCACCGGGGCGGACGAGGTGACCGACGCGCAGAAGACCGCGTACGAGGAGGTCGGCGCGGCCGCCAAGGCCAAGGGCTGGCAGGTCGCACCGGGCGGTGAGGTGCTGGGCGGGGAGCCGGAGATCGGCTCGACCGAGGCGCTCGGCGTCCTGGTCGCCGCGATCGTCCTGATCATCACGTTCGGCTCGCTGGTGGCCGCCGGCATGACCATGCTCAACGCGCTGATCGGCGTGGGCGTCGGCATGGCCGGCCTGTTCGCGCTGAGCGGCGTCATCGAGTTGACCAGCACGGCGCCGATCCTCGCGCTGATGCTCGGCCTCGCCGTGGGCATCGACTACTCGCTGTTCATCACGTCCCGGCACCGGCAGAACCTGCTCGACGGCCTGCCGCCGGACGAGGCCGTCGGCCGGGCCGTCGGCACCGCCGGCTCCGCGGTGGTCTTCGCGGGCGCCACCGTCGTCATCGCGCTCGCCGGACTGGCCGTGGTGGACATCCCGTTCCTCACCGTCATGGGTCTCGCCGCCGCCGGCACCGTCACCGTGGCCGTCCTCGTCGCCATCACCCTGCAGCCGGCGCTGCTCGGCTTCGCCGGCCGTCGGGTGCTCCCCGCCGGCTGCGGGCGCTCGCCAACGAGGGCACGCCGGCCACCGACGCGGACCTCGACCGGTCGGCCCCGGCCGAGGACCGCACCCGGTTCGGCTTCCGCTGGGCCCGGTTCGTCACCCGTTTCCGCGTACCCGTCATCCTGGTCGGGCTGCTCGGCCTGGGGCTGCTCGCGCTGCCCACGCCCGACATGCGGCTGGCGTTGCCGGGCGCGGCGACGGCCGCCGTCGGCTCTCCCGCCCGGGTGGCGAACGACCTGACCGTCGAGGGCTTCGGCCCGGGCTTCACGGGCCGACTCGCGGTGGTCGTGGCCGGCGACGACGCCCAGGCGACCGCAGCCGCCGTACCGCAGGTCACCGCGCTGCTGCAACGTACCGAGAACGTCCTCGCGGTGGCGCCGCCGCAGCTCAGCCCGGACGGCCGGACGGCGCTGCTCGGCGTGGTGCCCAAGACCGGCCCGACCGACGAGGCCACCGAGACGCTGGTGCACGACATCCGGGACTCGGTCAGCGGCATCCGCGGCGCGGACGTCCTGCTCACCGGCGTCACCGCGATCGGCATCGACGTCTCCGAGAAGCTCTCCGACGCGCTGCCGGTCTACCTGCTGCTGGTGGTCGGGCTGTCGGTCCTGCTGCTGATGCTGGTGTTCCGCTCGCTGCTGGTGCCGGTCAAGGCCGCGCTGGGCTTCCTGCTCACCGTCGCCGCCACGTTCGGCATCACGGTGGCGGTGTTCCAGCAGGGACACCTCGCCGACCTGGTCGGCCTGGACACGCCCGGCCCGCTGATCAGCTTCCTGCCGATCCTGCTCATCGGCATCCTCTTCGGGCTCGCCATGGACTACGAGGTGTTCCTGGTGTCCCGGATGCGGGAGGACTTCGTACACGGCGAGAGCGCCCGGGCGGCCACGATCAGCGGCATGGGGCACGGCGCCCGGGTGGTCACCGCCGCCGCGCTGATCATGATGTCGGTGTTCGGGGGCTTCGTCTTCCTCGACGACCCGGTGATCAAGTCGATGGGCTTCGCGCTCGCCATCGGCGTGGCGATCGACGCCTTCGTGGTCCGCATGACCATCGTCCCGGCCGTGATGTCCCTGCTCGGTGACCGCGCCTGGTGGCTGCCCCGCTGGCTGAACCGCGCCCTGCCCAACGTCGACATCGAAGGCGAAGGCCTCCGCGACCACCTAACGGCGCAGGAACCCACAAGGGTCTAGCCCCAGTCTGGTCGATCATGGAGTTGTGGTGCCCGTCGCGCCCTGACTCGGGCACTTCGTCCGGCACCACAACTCCATGATCGGCGCGGGCCCGGTCACACGCCGGCCGGGTACGTCTCCATCTCGCCGGGGACGGCGGGAACCGCCAGCGGGTGCAGGGCTGTCGTCTCGTCGCACCAGATCAACGCGTCGTAGCGCGCGGCCAGGCGCGTCGGCACATAGTTGCCCCAGGACTCGAACGACGGGTCGTAGACCACCCCGATCGCCCGGTGGTCCGCCGGCTCGGTGACCCAACCCGGCTGGTCGTCGCCGCCGAAGACGAGCACCGCCCGCTCGGGCATCAGCTCGTGCAGCCGCCGCTCCACCGAGCCCTCCCGTGCCGGCGGCACCACCATCGCCTCCCAGGGCGAGCCCCACCGCGGAGCGGCGATCACCGTGCCCCGGTAGGTGCCGAACCCGATCAGCGCCACCGCGTCGTCGCCGTGCCGTTCGCGGGCCAACTGACCAATGTTGACCATCCCGTCTGCGGCCATGTCGGTGGCCCGCGCGTCCCCCACGTGCGTGTTGTGCGCCCAGACGATCCCTCGGGCGTCCGGGCCGTAGCGATGCAGCAGCCGGTCCAAAGTGTCCTGCATGTGGGTGTCGCGGATGTTCCACGAGTCCGGACCGCCGGCCACCATCGCCCGGTAGTAGCGCTCCGCGCCGGCCACCACCTCCGCGTTCTGCCAGGCCGAGAAGCGGTCCGGGCCGTCCGACATGGCCTGTTCCCGGGTACGCGCCAACAGCCGGACCACCTCCTCCTCGCACCGGGCGGAGACGAACCGGCTCGCCGCGCCGTACTCCTCGACCCGCTTGCCGTACGGCTCGAAGCACCGGTACGCGTCCTGCGCCGCCTCCAGCGAGGTCGGGTCCTCCTCCCCCAGGTAGTCGAAGATCGCCTGCATCGACTCCCAGAGGCTGTAGACGTCGAGCCCGTGGAACCCGGTCCGCTCACCCTCCGGCCGTTGCAGGTTCCACGCCCGCAGCCATCGGCAGAAGCGCGCCACCTCGGCGTTGGCCCACATCCAGGTCGGCCAGCGCTCGAAGCGTTCCAGCGCGCTCTGCGGATCGAGAGCCCCGCCGGGCGCGGCGGTGACCGAGCGGTGCACCCGGTCGCAGTCCGGCCAGTCGCCCTCCACGGCCACGAACGAGAAGCCGCACTCCGCGATCAGCCGACGGGTCAACTGCTCACGGAGCCGGTAGTAGTCGTAACTGCCGTGCGTGGACTCGCCGATCATCACCACCCGGGCGTCCCGAACGCGCTCCAGCAACGGGTCGAAGTCGCTCGGCGCGCCGAGCCGCTGAACCAGCATGGCAGCGGCTACCCGGCGCTCACGCCGACAAACCGTCGGCGCGTCGCGAGCCGACACGCCGTCAGCGTGTACGCCTGACACGAGCGGGTAGCCAACCGACATGACCGTGTCAGGCGTGCAGTTGCAGGAGTACCTGGCCGGGCTCGACTACCCGGTCTCCCGCGAGGACCTCGTCCGCTGGGCGCAGGAGAACGGCGCCGACACGACCATGCTGCACCTGCTCCAGGCCCTACCACCCGAACAGTTCGACAATCCCGAAGAACTAACCGAGGCCCTAACAACCCCCACCTGACCCCACCCCTCCGGCGGCCCAGACCCCACGCCCCAGACCCCGTTGATCATGAAGTTATTGCCACCCGGCCCGGCGTGTCGGAGCAATAACTTCATGATCAACGGGGTCGAGCGAGGGGGTGCGGGGGTGGGACGGGGTTAGGGGAGGGGGATCGTGCGGGATTGTTGGCGGGCCTCCTCGGCGGCGGCGATGATCGTGACCACCTCACGGCCGAAGCGGACGTCGCAGCGATGGTCGCGGGCACCGGACTGGACCTGCTCGACGAGCTGGTCGATCGCCACGCCGAACGCCGTCGCGGCGTCGTTCTCGCCGTGCGGCACGGTCTCGATGCCGTTCTCGCCGTAGAACACGAACTCCCGGGCCATGGCCTCGGTCGGCGCGTCGAGGGAGAGCGAGGCGCTGCTGGTCGCGCCGCCCTCGTGGGTGAGCAGCAGGTGCACCATCCCGCTCGGGCCGTCCATCGCGGCCACCTGGGTCACCCTCCCCAGCACCGGCAGGAGGATCGAGAGCGCGTGCGGGGCGATGTCCCAGAGCGCGCCGTGCTCGCGACGCCACAGCGAGCCGCCGTACGGGCTGCCGTCCTGGAAGATCGACGCGAACGCCGTGGTGCGGCCGTGCTGCCAGCCACCGGCGGCGGCGGTCGACGCGAGGAACGCGGTGACGTTCGGCTGGAACCGCTGGGTGAAGAACACCACGGAGGCCACTCCCGACGCCTCGGCGGCGGCGACCACCCGGTCGGCGTCGTCCACGCTGAGCGCCAACGGCTTGTCGAGCAGCAGATGCCGGCCGGCGTTGGCGGCCCGGACCGCGATGTCGGCCTGCACGTCCGGCGGCAGCGCGACGGCGACGGCCTCGCACTGCTCAATGAGGGCGTCGACGTCGGCGTACGCGGGCACGCCGTACCGCTCGGCCAGCGCGGAGGCCCGCTCCGGGTTGCGCCCCCACACCCCGACCAGTTCCGCGTCCGGGTGTGCGTGCAGCGCCTTCCCGTGCGTCTCGATCGCCCAGTGACCGGTGCCGAACAAGCCGAACCGCAGCACGTGTACCTCCGCCGTCTCCCCCGCCGTGGCGGCGCCACGGACCTGATCCACGCTAGTCGCCCCGCAGGCCACGCCGGTGGCGGGTCGCCAACCCGACGAGTCTGGAGGTTCGCCGGCCGCCGTCCGGCGTGCTCGTGATGTCCCTGGTCTGGCGTCGCCCGCGTTGCCCGCGTCTCCCTGCGCCGGGGGGCGAGGGGTAGGTGACGTCCTTTGCTCTGCTTCAACCCAGGAAACACCCGACGTCCGATAATCGGACGCCAGGTGTTTCCTTGAGTGAAGCAGAGCAAAGGACGTGAGGTGGAGGGTGCCGTGCCCGCGCGACGGCAGCCGAGGGGCGCGACGGCCGGGCAGCGCGCGGCGGGTACTACGACGGTTAGTAGGCTGTGCCGGTGACCGAGGCGACGACCGGGTGGGCCCGATGACCAGCGCGGCGGCCGGCTCGCCGGTGGACGGGCTCCTCGCGACGGTGTCGATCGTGCTGTCGCTGCTCGTCGCTGTGTGGGCGCTGGTCGCGGCGGTACGCCACCGGCCGCCGGACCGGGTGCAGTTCGCCGGTCTGGCCGTACTCGAATTGGTGTTGCTCGCGTTGGGTGTGCTGGCCCTGGTGGCGGTCGGCGGCGGCGACCGGCCGGGCGAGCCGGGCGCGTTCTTCGGCTACCTGGTCACGCTGGTCTGCCTGCCACCGCTGGCCTGGGTGCTGGCCCGGATGGAACCGACCCGGTGGGGGTCGGCGATCGTCTGCGCGGTCTGCCTGGTGACGCCGGTCGTGGTGGTGCGGTTGCAGCAGACCTGGGAGGTCCTCGGTGGTTGAGACCCGTCCGGCCCGGCAGCGCACGAACTCCGGCCCCGGCCGTCTGTTGATCGCCGTCTACCTGCTGTTCGCCATCGCGGCGACGAGCCGGGCGGGCCTACAGATCGCCACGAAGTTCGACGAGGCGCCGGTGGCGTACCTGCTCTCCGCCCTGGCCGCGCTCATCTACATCGTGGCCGCGGTGGGGCTGGCCCGGGCCGGGCACACCGGTCGACGGGTGGCGCTGGTGTGTTGTTCGGTGGAGCTGGTCGGTGTCGTCGCGGTCGGCATCCTGAGCCTGGCAGACAAGGCCCTCTTCCCCGACGAGACGGTGTGGTCGCAGTTCGGTAGCGGGTACGGCTACATCCCGCTCGTCCTGCCGGTGCTGGGCCTCTTCTGGCTCTGGCGCACCCGCCGCGACCCGGCCTGACCGACCGGGCCGCGGGACGGAAGCGGAGCGGGTCAGGCCCGCGGGCCGCCGGCCACGTAGATGACCTGGCCGGAGACGAAGCCGGCGCCCTCGCTGGCCAGGAACGAGATGGTGTGGGCGACGTCCTCCGGGCGTCCCGGCCGGCGCACCGGGATCTCGGCGGCGGCGTGCTTCTGGAGGTCCTCGAAGTCGACCTTCATGCGAGCGGCGGTGGCCGCCGTCATGTCGGTGACGATGAAGCCGGGCGCGACGGCGTTGACGGTCACCCCGAACGGCCCCAGCTCGATGGCGAGCGTCTTGGTGAAGCCCTGGAGGCCCGCCTTGGCGGCGGCGTAGTTCGCCTGCCCCCGGTTGCCCAGCGCGGAGGTGCTGGACAGGTTGACGATCCGCCCCCACTTGCGGTCCACCATGTGCTTCTGAGCGGCCTGGCTGAACAGGAACGCCCCGCGCAGGTGTACGCCCATGACCGTGTCCCAGTCGGCGTTTGTCATCTTGAACAGCAGGTTGTCGCGCAGCACGCCGGCGTTGTTGACCAGGACGGTGGGAGCGCCCAGTTCGGCGGCGACCCGCTCGACGGCGGCCCCGACCTGGTCGCGGTCGGACACGTCGGCGCCCACGCCGAGCGCACGACCACCCACGCCGGCGATGGCGTCCACCGTCTCCTTGGTGGCGGCCTCGTCGATGTCGACGACCGCCACCGCCATTCCGTCGGCGGCCAGCCGCCGGGCGGTGGCGGCACCGATACCGCGCGCGGCTCCGGTGACGATGGCGACGCGCTGCTCCTCCGACATGATTACCTCCGGGTAACTTTGGGGTGATCGGAGGAGCTTAGCCTCAGAACCCCCGACCCCGGCATAGGCGAATCCACCGGTATCCGTACCCGGAGACCTTCACCGTGCCGAGCTTGCCCAGCTCGCCGTAGCCACGGTCGGTGAGCACGTCGATCGGCAGGTCGGCCTCCGCTTCGAGGCTGCTCAGATCCACCTCGACGTCGTCGGTACCCAGGTTGTGCAGGAAGACCATCGTGCCGGTCGGTCCGTCCGCGCGGTGCGCCAGCACCCCGGGCGGCATCGCCACGTCGATGTGCGTGGTGGAGCCGGAGCCGATCTCGGGGGCTTCCCGAAGGGTACGGATCATGCGCTCGAACCAGGCGAGCAGCGACTTCGGGTCGCCACGCTGAGCGGTGACGTTGACGTTCTGGTAACCGAACTCACCCTTGTCGATCACCGGGCGGACCAGCTTCTCCGCATCCGCCGTGGAGAAGCCGGCATTCGGCTTGTACGACCACTGCATCGGCGTACGGATCGCCTCCCGTCCGGGTAGCGACAGGTCCTCGCCCATCCCGATCTCCTCGCCGTAGCGCAGCACCGGAGTGCCGCGCAGGGAGAACTGCAGGGCGTACGCCAGCTCGATGCGCCGCCGGTCGTTGCCGAGCATCGGGGCGAGCCGACGGCGGATGCCCCGGTCGTAGATGCGCATGTTCTCGTCCGGGCCGAACTCGGCGTACACCTGGTTGCGCTGTTCGGTCGTCAACCGGGACAGATCGATCTCGTCGTGGTTGCGCAGGAAGGTGGCCCACTGCCCACCGACCGGGAGCTTCGGCGTGTCACGCAACGCCTCGATCAGCGACTCCGGGTCCTGCCGCGCGAGGGCGAGCATGAGCCGGCCGTTGAGCATGAAGTCGAAGAGCATGTGGATGCGGTTTCCGGAGCCGCTGGCGTCGCCGAAGAACGTCGGGAGCTGGTCCGGTTCGACGTTCGCCTCGGCGAGCAGGACGCCGTCCCCGCGCCGCCACTGCACGTGCTGGCGCATCTCGGTGAGGAACTCGAAGTCCTTCGGGGAGTCCGGGTTGCCCGGCTCGGTCAGCTCGATGATGAACGGCACCGCGTCCATCCGGAAGCCGGAGACCCCGAGCTGGAGCCAGAACGACATGATCTTCTTGACCTCGGCCCGGACCTCCGGGTTGGCGAAGTTCAGGTCCGGCTGGAACCGGTAGAAGCGGTGGTAGAACCACGCCTTCGCGGTGCGGTCGTAGCTCCACGTCTCCTTCTGCTCCCCGGGGAAGACCATGCCCTGGTGGCGGTCGTCCGGCTCGGTGTCGGACCAGACGAACCAGTCCCGGTACGGCGAGTCGGGCGAGGAACGGGCGGACTGGAACCAGGGGTGCTCGTCCGAGGTGTGGTTGACCACCAGGTCGATGATCACGCGGATGCCCCGGTTCTGCGCCTGGTGCAGCAACTCGGCGAAGTCACCGAGGGTGCCGAAGCGGGGGTCCACGTTGTAGAAGTCGGTGACGTCGTACCCGTCGTCGCGGTTCGGCGACGGGTGGATCGGGTGCAGCCACAGGCATGTCACGCCCAGCCGGGCCAGGTAGTCCAACCGGCCGATCAGACCACGGATGTCGCCCACACCGTCGCCGTCGGAGTCGGCGTACGTGTCGATGTCGAGGCAGTAGACGACGGCTTCGGAGTACCAACGGTCACCCATGCCGCGAAAATCTCTCCAGTTGATCTCCACGGCAAACCTGACGGACGGCGGCGGTCGGTACCCTGCCCGGCATGGAGACCGACCTCGTACCGCCGAGCGATGAGTTGGACTGGTCCGGGGGCCGGTGGTTGCACCCGCCGGTGCGCGCCGAACACGGTCCGGCCGGTGAGCTGCTCGTCGAAGCCGGGGCGGAGACCGACTTCTGGCGGCGGACCAGCTACGGCTTCGTCCACGACAACGGACCGGCGCTGCTCGCGCCGCTACCCGTCGGCGCGGCCATGGAGGTGAGCTTCCGGCTCGACTTCTCCGCGCAGTTCGACCAGGCCGGCGTGCTGGTCCGGGTGGACGAGCGAACGTGGGTCAAGGCGGGTGTCGAGGTGAGCGACGGCGAGTCGCAGCTCGGTGCCGTGGTGACCCGGGAGTTCTCCGACTGGTCGGTGGCCCCGGTGCCGGGGTGGGCGGGTCAGGAGGTGACCGTGCGGGTCAGTCGGGCCGGTGACGCGCTGACCGTACGGGCGCGGGTGGCCGACGCGCCGTGGCGGCTGGTCCGACTCGCCCCGCTGGACCCGGAGGCCGAGGCGATGGCCGGTCCGTTCTGCTGCGCGCCGACGCGCGGCGGCCTCACGGTGGCTTTCACCGCCTGGCGACAGGGCCCGGCCGACACCGCGCTGCACCCGGAGGGCTGAACCCGTCCGTGGCGCCGATCACCCGCAGGTGTGCCCCGCCGATCATTGGGTAAGACAACCCGATCCCCCCGCAGGACCGTCGGAAGGATGACCAATGGCGTACGCCCAGACTGGTGACCCCTCCGAGTTCACCGGCCTGACCGGATGGGTGGCGTCCGTCATCGAGGCGATGGGTCCGGTCGGCGTGGCCCTGCTGGTCGCGTTGGAGAGCATCGTCCCGCCGATCCCCAGCGAGATCGTGCTGGCGATGGCGGGTTTCCTGGCCCACGAGGGTCAGTTCAACGTCGTCCTCGTCATTGTCGCCGCGACGGTCGGCTCGCTGGTCGGCGCGCTGGTGCTCTACTGGCTCGGCGCGGCGCTCGGCGAGGAACGGCTCAAGCGCTGGCTCGACCGCATCCCCCTGGTGGACCGCGACGACCTGGAGAGGGCCGACCGCTGGTTCGAGCGGCACGGTCGTTGGGCGGTGCTGATCGGTCGGGTGGTGCCGGTGGTCCGCAGCCTGGTCTCCGTCCCGGCCGGGGCGAACCGGATGCCGCTGGGCCAGTTCGTCCTGCTCACCACGATCGGCAGCGGCGTGTGGAACGCCCTCATCGTCGGTTCCGGTTACGCGCTGGGCAGCCGGTGGCAGAACGTCGAGCGGTACAGCGACTGGTTCAACTACGCCATCGGCGCGGTCTTCGTCGTCATGGTGGTCAGCTGGGTGGCTCGCAAGATCCGCCGTCGCCGCCAACGCGACGACCGGCGGTCGGTGACCGCCGGTCGCTGATCCGCGTCCTCGCCGCGATCAGGGCACCTGATGCCCTACGGCGGGTGCCGGCGCTGCCTGCGGCCGGCGCAGCACCACCTGCTCCAGCGCCGACCATGCCGTCGTCGTCACCAGGTAGATCACCGCGGCGAGCGGCAGCACCAGCGCCACCACCACGGTCGTGAACGGCAGCAGGGGCAGCAGCCGACCGAGGGTGGCCGCCCCCGGCCCCTCGGTGGGCGTACCGGCCACCGTGCCGACCGCGGCCGACGCACGCCGAGCCCGGCGTGACGACCAGCAGGCCAGCGCCAGCAGCAGGACCAGCAGGCCGGCGAAGAGCGGTCCGGCCGCGCCGGCCAACCCGTCGCTGAGGTGGTGACCCAGCGGTACGCCGGCGAGCCGCTCGTCGAGCAGTCCCGTGCCACCCTCGTCGGTGGCGAACAGCCGGTACAGGACCAGCAGGAACGGCGCCTGGCTCAGCAGCGGCAGGCAGCCGGCGACCGGATTCGCGCCGGCCGAGCGGTACAGCGCGAACACCTCGCGCTGGAGGGTCGCCGGGTCGTCGGCGTACCGCTGCTGTAGCTCGCGGACCTGCGGGGCGAGCGCCGCGCGGCGTCGCTCCCCGCGGACCTGCGCGACGGTCAGCGGGGTGATCAGCAGCCGGACGGCGACGGTGAGCAGCACGATGGCGGCGACGGTCGCCGTTCCGTCGGCCAGCGGTTCGAGCAGATCGGCGAGCCAGGACAACGCGCTGCCGGCGACGCCGACGACGGTGGAAAGTGGTGCGAAGGCGAGCATGGGAAACCCCTCGGTCCGATTCCGGTGGGTCCTGGAGCCGTCCTGGACGGCACGTAGGACCGATGACGGTGGGATCGGCCGCGCGGCGAGGTCGCTACGCGGCGCGGGGGCGTCCGGGTGCGCGGGGGCGGGGTCGTCCGGCGGCGTCCGGATCGATCTGGCGGGGTGTCCGGCGGCTGCGGGCCCGGGCCCGCAGCCCGGCCCAGCGTCGCGCGACACCGGGTGCGCGGGACGGGCCGAGCGGGCGCGCGGCGAGCAGCGCGGCGACGAGGACCAGGGCGGTCAGCGCGGCCCCGGCGAGCAGGTCGGCCGGACGATCAGCGAGCACGCCGAGCTGGGCGAACGCGGACATCCACGTGGCCCAGAGGAATCCCAGCAGTACCGGCACGGGCTCAGCATATGACCCGTTGTCACGTCCCCCGGCCGGATCGCCGACGGTCCGGCCGACACGCCGGAGACGCCGTGCCGTCACCACGTTTCCGGGCGTTACCACCGTGGGTAACCACACGTCCGACCGGCGCGGATGGACCGCGGGCGGCAGAAACGGACGGTGGTGCGCGATGACGGGGCAGGTGGCGGAGGCGCACGGGACGACTGCGGGGACCGATGTGCTCACCGTTGGCGTCGAGGAGGAGTTCCTGCTCGTCGACCCACACACCGGCGCCGCGGTGCCCGCCGTCGACCTCGTGCTGGAGCAGGTCCCGGCGGAGCTACGCGGTCAGGTCGAGCGCGAGTTCCAGACCAGCCAGATCGAGATCGGCTCGCCGCCCGGGCTGGAGCTGTCCTCGATCCGGCACTCCCTCGGCGTACTCCGTAAGGCCCTTGCCGACGCGGCCGAGCGGGCCGGCGTACGGCTGCTGGCCATCGGCACCGGCCCGGTGGACGGCCCGGTGCCGCCGGTCGTCGACAAGCCCCGCTTCGACCGGATGATCGAACGGTTCCGGCTGCTCGTACCCGGTCCCGGCAACAACGGCATGCACGTGCACGTGGGCGTCCCCGATCCGGAGACCGGCGTGCAGGTGCTCAACCACGTCCGGCCGTGGCTGCCGACGCTGCACGCGGTCACCACCAACTCGCCGTTCTCCCGTGGCGAGGACACCGGCTACGCGAGCTGGCGGTCGGTGGAGTGGGAGCGCTGGCCGTCGGTCGCGCCGACGCCCTTCCTGGAGTCGCACGAGCACTACCAGCGGCTGATCCGCCAGTTGATCTCCAGCGGGGTGATGCTGGACGAGGGGATGCTCTACTGGTACGCCCGGCTGTCGGCGAAGTACCCGACCGTCGAGCTGCGCATCGGCGACGTCTGCCCGACCGTGGACGACGCGGTGCTGGTCGCCGCGCTGGTCCGCGCGCTCGTGGCCACCGCCATGGACGACGTCGAGGCCGGCCGCCCCGCGCTGCGGACCGACCACCACCTGCTGGTCGGCGCGCACTGGCGGGCCGCCCACGACGGCCTGGAGGGCGAGGGCGTCGACGTCACCACCGGCGAGTTGCGTCCCGCGTGGGAGTTGCTGGACGAGTTCGTGGAACGGCTGCGACCGGCGCTGGAGCGGCACGGTGACTGGGCCGAGGTGTCCGACCTGCTGG
Organism: Micromonospora sp. CA-246542; assembly: GCF_050942905.1. NCBI lineage: Bacteria > Bacillati > Actinomycetota > Actinomycetes > Micromonosporales > Micromonosporaceae > Micromonospora > Micromonospora sp. CA-246542. Next base: position 5,946,057 of record NZ_CP192040.1, read on the forward strand.
GCGGGCTGCGCCGCCACGGCACCGGCGCGGCCCGGCAGCGCGCCGTGTACGCCCGTACCGGACGGCTCGTCGACGTCGTGCAGGACGTGGCGCGACAGACCCGCGGTTGAGCGCCCACGTGACAGGATGATCCTGTGGCGCAACGACTGATCGTCATCGGCGGGGACGCCGCCGGCATGTCGGCGGCGTCCCAGGCACGCCGCCGCCGCGACCGGGACGACCTGGAGATCGTGGTCTTCGAGCGGGGCCACTTCACCTCCTACTCGGCCTGCGGCATCCCGTACTGGATCTCGGGGCTGGTGCCCGGCCCGGAGCATCTGATCGCCCGCGCGCCGGAGACGTTCCGCACGAAGTTCGACATCGACGTGCGGTTGCGCCACGAGGTGACGGCCATCGACCTCGAACGGCGCGAGGTGGTCGTCCGGGACCTGGACCACGGCGACGAGGTCTCCGAACGCTTCGACGAGCTGATGTACGCGACCGGCGCGACACCGACCAAGCCACCGTGGGCGCAGGCGGACGTGGCCGGTGTGTTCGGCATGCAGACCCTCGACGACGGCGCGGCGCTGCGCGACTGGCTGGACGCCGAACCGCAGCCCCGCCGGGCGGTGGTGGTCGGCGGCGGCTACATCGGCGTGGAGATGGCCGAGGCGATGATCCAGCGGGGCCTGTCCGTCACGCTCGTCGAGCAGGCCGCGCAACCCATGTCGACGGTCGACGAGGACATGGCCGAACTCGTCGCCGACGCCATGCGCGGCCTCGGCATCACCATCCGCAGCGGCATGGCGGTGACCGGCCTCGAGCAGCGGGACGGCCGGGTGTCCGCCGTGGTCACCGCCGAGGGGCCGATCCCGACCGACGTCGTGGTCCTGGGTCTGGGCGTACGCCCCAACGTCGCGCTCGCGGAGGCCGCCGGGCTGCCGCTCGGGCCGACCGGCGCGATCCGGGTGGACCGGCGGATGCGGGTCCCCGGCTTCCCGGGCGTCTGGGCGGGCGGCGACTGCGTGGAGACCCTGCACCGGGTCAGCGGGATGCCGGTGTACATCCCGTTGGGCACCCACGCCAACAAGCAGGGCCGGGTGGCCGGCATCAACATCGGCGGCGGGTACGCCACCTTCACCGGCGTGATCGGCACGGCCGTGACCAAGGTCTGCGAACTGGAGGTCGGTCGCACGGGCCTGCGGGAGCGGGACGCCTCGGCGGCCGGCTTCGACTTCGTCTCGGTGATCGCCGAATCGACCAGCCGCGCCGGCTACTACCCGGGCGCCCGGCCGATGACCGTCAAGCTGATCGCGGAACGACCCAGCGGCCGTCTGCTCGGCGCGCAGATCGTCGGGTGGTCCGAGGCCGCCAAGCGGATCGACACTCTGGCCGTCGCGTTGTGGAACGGCATGACCGTGGACGACATGACCGCACTGGACCTGGGCTACGCTCCGCCGTACGCACCGGTCTGGGATCCGGTGCTGATCGCCGCCCGCAAGGCGGTCGACGCGCTCGCCGCTCTCGATCGCTGACCCGCGCCCGCCGTGGAGGTCCACCCCGTGACCCAGACCCCGACCAGGTCCGCCGCGCGCCGACGACCGACCATGGTCGACGTCGCCCGGCACGCCGGAGTAAGCCTGAAGACGGTCTCCCGGGTGGTCAACGACGAGCCGGTGGGTCAGGAGCTGCTCGGCCGGGTGCTGGCCGCCATCACCGAGTTGGGCTTCCGGCGCAACGACATCGCGCGCAACCTGCGCTCGCGGCAGCTCAACGCCACCGTCGGGCTGTTGATCGAGGAGATCGCCAACCCGTTCTACGCCACGATCGCGAGCGTGGCCGCCGAGATCGCCGCCGCGCACGGCACGATGCTGATCACCGCCTCCTCCGAGGAGGATCCGGAGCGCGAACGCGCCGTCCTGCAGGACTTCACCCAGCGCCGCGTCGACGGGCTGCTGGTCGTACCGGCCGGCCCGGACCACTCGTTCCTGCGCCGCGAGGTCGAGCTGGGCATGCCGGTGGTCTTCCTGGACCGGCCACCGCAGGGGCTGCTCGCCGACACCGTGCTGCTGGACAACTCCGGTGGCGGCCGGGCCGGGGTCGAGGCCCTGCTCGACGAGGGGCACCGGAGGGTGGCACTCCTGCTCGGCGCGCCCAGCGTGCCCACCATGCGCGAGCGGCTGGTCGGCGCGCGTACGGCCCTGACGGCAGCCGGCATCGAGTCGGACGAGTCACTGGTCCGCGACCGCCTGATCGCCCCCGAGGACGCCGGGCGGGCGGTCGGCGCGCTGCTCGACTCCGCGAACCCGCCCACCGCCTTCTTCTGCGGCAACAACCGGCTGACGGTCGGCGCGTTGCAGGAGTTGCACCGCCGCGGCAGCGACGCGGCGCTGGTCGGCTTCGACGACTTCGAACTGGCCCACCTGATGCCCCGACCGCTGACCGTCGTCGCCTACGACACGCGCGAACTGGCCCGGGTGGCCACCGAGCGCCTCTTCGAGCGGATCGCCGGAGACGACTCCCCACCGTCGACGACGGTCCTCCCCACCCGCCTCCTACCCCGAGGCCTCCTCTAGCTCTCGGGGCGCCGCCCGCCGGCCTGCCGGCCTGCCCGCCTGCCCGCCGATCTTGCACTTTCTGTTGCCGTTTTGCGCGGGTCCGAACGTTTCGTCGGGACAGGAGGTGCAAGATCGCGGAGGTCTCGGGGTGGCGGCCACGGCGATCATGGACTGTCGGGTTGCGGGCCGGCACGGTTGGTGAGGCACGCGAAGGTTCAACACGAAACGGGCCCACCCGAATCAGTGCCCGCCGCAGCTCCGCACACGGCGCACCGACAACGACAGTCCCGCCCACCCGCCTCCAACACCGAGGCCGCGCCCGCGCCCGCGCCCGCGCCCGCGCCCGCCGATCTTGCACTTTCTGTCGCCGCCTTGCGCGGATCCGACCGTTTCGCCGGGACAGAAAGTGCAAGATCGCGGAGGTTCAGGGGTGGTGTCACGGCGATCATGGACTTGCGGTGCCTCGCTTATGCCGCAAAGCACCACGGAACGCCCACCACAAGTCCATGATCGACCCGGGCGGGGGCGGGGTGGCGGGGCGGAGTGGGGGCGGGGTGGGGTGGGTCAGGTTGTTGTGGTTAGGCGGGCTTTTACTTCGGCTTGGGTTGGGGGGTTGGCGCCTCGGCGGGCGCAGGTCAGGGCGGCCACCGTGGCCGCCTGGCGCAGCACCGTCGTCCACTGCTGCTCGGTCACGGCGGCGAGCCGTACGGTCGGCCGGTCGCCGAGCGCGTCGATGTCGGCCAGCGCGGCGAGCAGGCCACCGGTGAACGAGTCGCCCGCGCCGACGGTGTCCACCACCGTGGTGCGTACGGCCGGCTGCTCGTGCAGCACCCCGTTCGGGGCGAGCAGCCATACGCCCTCACCACCGCGGGTCACCACCGCGCAGGACACTCCGGCCTCGCGCCACTCGGCCATCACGTCGGCGATCGACCGGTCCGGGTAGAGCCAGGCCAGGTCCTCGTCGCTGGCCTTGACCAGGTGCGCGAGGGGCACCTGCCGGCGTACCCGCTCCTGCTCGGCGGCCCGGTCCGTGACGATGCTCGGGCGCAGGTTGAGGTCGATCGAGAGGGTGAGCCCGCCGCGGTCGCGTTCGTGGGCGAGCAGCCCTTCCAGCGCCTGCGCGCCGGGGGCGAGCGCGAGGGCGAGCGACCCGGTGTGCAGGGCCGTCGCCGAGGAGTCGGCGAGGTCGGGTAGTTCCTGCGGCGTCCACTGCCAGTCCGCCGCGCCGTCGAGCCGGAACTCGTAGCTGGCCTGGCCGGTGGCGTCCAGGGTGGCGACCGCCACCGAGGTGGGCTCGGACGCGCGGACGGCCCAGCGCAGGTCCACGTGGTTGGCCGCCAAGTAGTCGGCGATCTGCCGGCCGTATTCGTCGGGGCCGAGGCGGGCCAGCAGCCGTACCGGCTGGTCGAGCCGGGCCAGGGTGACCGCCACGTTCGCCGGCGAACCGCCCGGAACCGCCCGCTGCCCGTCGGCGGTGACCACCAGGTCGATGAGGGCCTCCCCCGCCACGACGATCATGCGGTCACCGTGCCCGGGGCGAGCGGGCCGGGGCCACCGAGGCCGTCGGCCGAGCGGGACAGCAGCACCGCCTGGTACGCGTGGTACACGTCGGGTCGACCGTGCCAGACCGTGTCGGCGGGCAGGTTCCGCGCGTCCAGCTCGTGCCGCCAGCCGGTGCCGTCGATGAGGTAGCGGCGCGCGTACGCCCAGAAGACCCGGTACCAGTCGGCGTACACGGCGTCTCCGGTGCGGCGGTGCAGGGTGACCGCCGCACCGATGGCCTCGGCCAGCACCCAGTGCATCCGGGAGCGGACCACGGGCCGGTCGTCCCAGTCGATCGTGTAGACGAAGCCGTCCGCGCCGTCGACCGCCCAGCCGCGCCGCAGGGCGGCGGCGAACAGGGTACGGGCGTCGGCGAGCAGCCAGCCCGGCGGTTGCGGCAGGACGGCTTCCAGTTCGAGGAGCAGCCGTGCCCACTCCAGCCAGTGGCCCATCGTCGAGCCGTACGGCCGGAACGGGTCGGCGGGCTGGTCCCGGTTGTAGTCGAGCAGCGGCGTCCAGTCGGCCGTGAAGTGCTCGGGCAGCCGCCAGTCGTGCCGGGCGGCCTCCGTGTGCACCAGGTGGGTGGCGATCCGCAGCGCCCGGTCGGTCCAGCTCGTGTCCCCGGTGGCGGCGGCAGCGGCGAGGAACGCCTCGACCATGTGCATGCTGCTGTTCGCGCCCCGGTAGTCCTCGGTGACCGTCCAGTCCCGGTTCCACGACTCGCGGACCGCGCCCGCCTCGTCGTCCCAGAACCGGTCCAGGATCACGCTGAGCGCGTCGGCGAGCAGCCGGTCCGCGCCGGGTCGTCCGGCCCGGGCGGCGCTCGACGCGGCGAGCAGCACGAAGGCGTGGTCGTACCCGGCCTTGCGCTCGTCGATCGGTGTGCCCTGCTGGTCGACCGCGTTGAACCAGCCGCCGTACCGGTCGTCGCGCAGCAGCGTGTCGAGCGCGGCGACGCCGTGGTCGACGATGGCGGCGGCATCCGGGTCGCCGTTGCGGTGGGCGAGCGCGGCCACGTGGGTCATCCGGCAGGTGATCCAGGTGTAGACGGCTTCACCCCGGTCCGGGGTGCGGTCGTCGGTCAGCCACCAGAAGCCACCCTCGGGTCGGACCGAGCGGCGGGCCGTGTCGAGCAGCGTGCGGGTCTGGTCGGCGAGGAACCCGTCCAGGTCGGGCAGGTCGGGCACCCCTGCCGGGGCAGGGGTCGGTTCGGCGTCGAAGCGGGGCGCGTCGGTCATCTCAGCTGGTCACCGTCGAGGTGCGAAGGGGCATACGGCAAGGATCGGCGGACGGACCGGGTCCGCGCCGGCAAACCCGCTAACGGTACGCCCGGAGCTGGTCGACCGAAGGGGGTACGGCGCAACGAGGATCATGAGGAACATCATCCCGTTTGCCCGTTGACATCGTTGTCACCCCTCAACCCTGCTCCGACGGCCGGCTCACTGTCAATTCGCGTCCCGTGCCTAGTAGTGATCGTCGATCGGCCGACGCGCCTCCTCGAACAGCGCCGGCCCCTCGTAGCGCACCGGAGGCAGCGGCGGGGTGGCCGGCTTGACCTCCTCGAACTGCTCGCTGGAGAGCGCGTACACGACCCGGCCGAGGCCGGAGCGGTCGATCGCCGTCGCGCACATCGGGCAGGGCTGGCAACTCGTGAACATGGTGGTGCCGGCGGCCACCTCGGCGGACAGCTCCCGGGCGGCCCAGCGGGCCAACTTCAACTCCGGGTGGGCGGTGATGTCCGAATCCGAGACCACGGTGTTGTGGTCCTCGACGAGGACGACACCGTCCGCGTCGACCAGCAACGAGCCGAACGGCCGTTCGCCGGACGCCCCGGCCTGGCTGGCGATCTCCACGGCGCGGCGGAGGAACTTCTCGTCGTCGGGTGTCACACGGCCTCCCGGGTCACGTCCTGCTGCGGAACGGGGCGAGTGTGGCGCGAATCTGGTCGCCCGCGCCCCAATCGTCGTCGAACTGGGCCAGCACCGCGAGGTGCTGTCGCAATTGGACGATCGGCATCCGGGCCCGCCAATCATCATCGAGCGACGTCAGCTCGGCGTAGACGTCGAAGAACCGCCGCGCCTCGGGCGGGGGCGACGTCGTCCAGACGTGGGCGAGGTCGACCTCGGCCCACAGGTAGGACACCGCCGGGTCGATCAGCGCCGGCTCCCCGTCCGGCGTGGACAGGATGTTCTGCGCCCACAGGTCGCCGTGCGTGAGGCACGCGGGCCGGGCCGGCAGCAACTCGGGCAGCCGCGAACAGAGCCGTTCCAGCGCCACCCGGTCCTGCCGGTCGAGCGCGGCGTCGACACGGGGCTCGCCGAGCCACCGGAGCAGCCGGTGCTGCGCGAAGAACGCGAACCCGTCGTCGTTCCAGGTGTTGACCTGTCGGCGACGCCCCAGCCAGTTGTCCCGGTGCCAACCGAAGCGCGGATGCGTCGTGCTCAGGTGCAGGTGGGCCAGCAGATGCGCGAACCGCTCCCAGAACGCCTCGCTGCTCGGCCTCGGCCGCAGCAGCGACAGCACCAGCACGTCCCGGTCCGCGAGGAGCACCTCGGGCGTCGGCACGCCGCCCAGGTCGCGCAGCGCGGCCAACCCGTCGGCCTCGGCGGGGAAGACGTCGTCGGCCGGCGGCTCGGCGAACGCCTTGACGAACACCGGCGGCGCGTCCCGGCGGGTGGCGATGCCCGCGAGCGCCGCGAGCCCGCCCGCCGCCGGCTCGACGGCGACGACATCGCGCATCCCGGCGCGCAGCAGGCTCTCCCGTAAGAACGGCCCCGGTCGCATCACGACAGGCTCCCGGATGTCCGATCCGGTGTCCACCCGGTATGCCACCCGCCCAGGGCGCGGGCAGGATGGCGGGATGGAACTGCCCGAGGGGCTGGGTTGGGTACGAGCGTCAGCGGTGGGCCGGGCCTGGCTGACCGCGCTGCCCACGCTGGTGGCGGAGTGTGCCGAGAGGTGGTCGCTGCGGCTCGGTCCGCCGTTCCGGTACGCGTACGCCTCGCTGGCGCTCCCCGCCGATCTGCCGGACGGTACGGCGGCGGTGCTCAAGGTCCAGTTCCCGGACGAGGACAGCCGGTACGAGGCCCACGCGCTCGGCCACTGGGCCGGCGACGGCGCGATCCGGCTGCTCGCCCACGACCCCGAACGGCGCGCGCTGCTGGTGGAGCGCTGCCGACCCGGTACGCCCCTGCACGAGCTACCGATGGACCGGGCGCTGGACGCGGCGGTCGACCTGCTGCCCCGGCTCTGGCGACCGGCCGGCGCGCCGTTCACCCCGCTCACCGAGGAGGCCGCCGGCTGGCTCGACCGGATGCCGCGCAGTTGGGAACGGGCCGGCCGGCCGTACGAGCGGCGACTCCTCGACGCGGCGCTCGCCCTGCTGGTCGACCTGTCGGCGAGCCAGGGCGAGCAGGTACTCGTCAACCAGGACCTGCACGCCGGCAACGTGCTCGCCGCCGAGCGCGCCCCCTGGCTGGCGATCGACCCGAAGCCGCTGATCGGCGAGCGGGAGTTCTCGGTGGTGCCCCTCGTACGCGGTCCGGAGCTGGGTCACTCGCCGGCCGCCGTCCGGCACCGGCTCGACCGGCTCAGCGCCGACCTGGGGCTGGACGTCGACCGGGTCCGGGGTTGGACGATCGGTCACTGCCTGGCCTGGAGCATCGCCGACCAGGTCGTCTTCGCGCACCAGGTCGAGGTGGTCCGCTGGCTGCTCGGAAACGACTGACGCCGAGGGTCAGCCGGCCTGGCAGGTACGGCACCAGTAGAGGTTGCGGCCGACCAGCTCGCCGCGACTGACCTCGGTGCCGCAGATGTGGCAGGGGGCGCCGGCGCGGCGGTAGACGTACACCTCGCCGCCGTGGCGGTCGACGCGCGCCGGCCGACCCATCGCCCCGGGTAGGTGGGCGTCGCGGACGGTGTCGATCCGACCGTGGTCCAGGGCGAGCCGCATCAGCGCGACCAGGTCGGCCCAGAGGGCGTCCCAGCCGGCCCGGGTCAGCGTCCGACCGGGCATCGTGGGTGGCAACCCGGCCCGGAACAGCGCCTCGGTCACAAAGATCAGGCCGGTGCCGGCCACCACCGACTGATCCAGCAGCAGGGCCGCGAGGGGCGTCGGGCTGCGGGAGATCCGGGCGTACGCCCGCTCGGGGTCGGCGTCGGCGCGCAGCGGATCCGGGCCGAGGCGGGCCCGCAGGGCGTCGACCTCGGGCGGGGTGAGCAGTTCGCAGGCGGTCGGACCGCGCAGATCCAACCAGTGCCGGTCACTGGCCAGTCGCAGCCGCACCTGGCCGACGGGTTCGGGGGGCGTCCCTGATCCGTCGGTGAACTTGCCGTACAGCCCGAGGTGCACGTGCAGGGTCACCTCGTCGGCGAAGTGGTGCAGCAGGTGCTTGCCGTACGCCTCGGTGCCGTCCAGGACGGTCCCGGAGAGCCGCGCGGCGCCGTCGGCGAAGCGGCCCTGCGGGCTGGCGGCGTGCAGCTTGTCACCGGCGAACAGCTCGGCGTGCCGGGCCGCCAGGCGGTGGATCGTGTGTCCCTCTGGCACGGGTGCCAAGGATAGCCAGTCGCACCCGGGGCGACCGGGTCAGCCGTGGCGCTACTCCTTCGCGCCACGCGCCGGGCGGATCGGCACCTGATCGGCGGGCATACCCGGAATCGGTGTCAGGAAACGCCCAGGTGGGTAATTCGGGGTCGCAGCGCGTGGGTGCCACCCCTGAACGTCGGCCACCACGCATTCAACAGGAGGTGTGCAGTGGTCAGGATTCCTTCGCTGTCCCGGCGGTCCGAGCAGACGCCGACGAGGGACGAGAGCCTTGACGGTCCCGATACCCCGGTCACCGAGACGGGCCGGACCGACGACGACGGCCGACCGGTCGTGACCGACCGGGACGCCGACCAGACGACGTACCGCAGCACCACGGCGACCGGCGACGCCACCGCGACCGCCGGACGGACCGGGCGCACCGGCGAGGCCGAGCGACGGGCCGCGGAGCGCGCGGCCGTGGCCCGCGCCGCCACCGCCCGGCCGGTGGAGACCGACACCGCCCGCACGACGGAGGGTGAGAGCCGGTCCGACGTTGCCCGCTCAGGTGCCGCCGCCGCGACCGTCGCGGCTCCGACCATCGAGCGCGACAAGGACCTCGACGGTACGAGCCGAGGGCCGGAGCGCGACACGGACCTCGACCGGACGACGACCCGGCGGCCCGACGTGACCGACCGTCCGGTCGACACGACCCCCGCTCGCGACACCGAGCCGGAGCCGGTGACGCGCGGCCCGAAGCCGCGGGCCAGCCTGCTCGCCACCCTCGGCCTGATCGTCTCCGTCGTCGGCGCGCTGTTCGTGCTGAGCGGCACCCTGGCCGGGTACGGCATCGGGCTCGGCGCGTTCGGCGCGGTGCTGTCGGTGCTCGGCCTGATGGCGACCCGCCGCCGGCACGTCGCCGGCAAGACCGACGCGCTGTTCGGCATCCTCATCGGCCTGGCGGCCGTGGTGGTCGGCGTGCTGGCGATGACCGGTCAGTTCGTCTGGCCGACCACGGACGGCGACTGGGTGCAGCGCCTCCGCGAGTGGCTTGACTCACAGTTTGTGGATCGTTTCTAGCGGGCACTGTTCCGCTCGCCGGTGGTGCACCGGCGAAGAGCCGGCGGTTCGCCGGCAGCCCGACGGTGGTTCACCAGCAGGGCGACACCCTTTCAGGGGCGGCGATTCGCCGCCCCTGAAGTGTGTCCGGGGCCCGCGCCGGCCGTCTCGAGCGGGGGACATCGCCCGCACCCGCACCCCTCCCCCTCCCTCAACCCCCGCATTGCGGTCCCTCCCCGCCTCTCCCTCCCGTTCCCCGCTCCTCCCCCTCCCCCCTCCGTTCGTCCTTTGCTCTGCCTCCCCCTCCCTCCTTTCGTCCTTTGCTCTGCTTCAACCCAGGCAACACCGTCTGTCCGATTACCGGACAGCGGGTGTTGCCTCCGCTGAAGCAGAGCAAAGGACGCGCTCACTACCCTCGCCCCCGGGGCCGCGCCGGCCCGTGCACGGACGGTGTCGCGCCCACGGACGACGTCACGGGCATGCGGACGGTGTCGTCGCACAGCGGTGGCGCGGCTGCCCCGGAGCACCGGCCAGCACTGACCCGCCCATCCACGCAACGAATCGCAGCCGAACAGCCATCAGACGCAACGGATCTACGGTCTGCGCAACTCTCGGTGGTGGATCCTTTCGCTGACGCCGCATAACGTTGAGCAACGGCGCCAGCCCGTGGGCCACGGTGGCCGGGCGCGCCCGACCCCTGGGAGCAGGACAATGACGATGGACGCCACCAGCCAGCGCCTGTTGATGTGCCGGCCGACGTACTTCGCCGTCGACTACGCCATCAACCCCTGGATGGACCCGAGCGCGCCGGTCGACGCCGCGCTGGCCGTCCGGCAGTGGGAACAGCTTCGCCAGACGTACCTTGACCTGGGCCACACCGTCGAGGAGATCACTCCGGTGCCCGGCCTGCCCGACATGGTCTTCGCCGCCAACGGCGGCACCGTGATCGACGGCAGGGCCATGGCCGTGCAGTTCCGCGACCCGCAGCGCGCCGACGAAGCGCCGGCCTACCGGGCCTGGTTCGAGGCCGCCGGGTTCGAGATCTACGACCCGAAGCACGTCAACGAGGGTGAAGGCGACGTCCTGCTGGCCGGCGACCACCTGCTGGCGGGCACCGGCTTCCGGACCGCCCACGCCGCGCACGCCCAGTTGCAGGAGGTCTTCGGCTACCCGGTGATCACCATGCAGCTCGTCGACCCGCGCTTCTACCACCTGGACACCGCGCTGACCGTCCTCGACGAGCGGACCGTGGCGTACCTGCCGGAGGCCTTCTCCCCCGGCAGCCAGGCCGTGCTGCGTCGGCTCTTCCCCGACGCCGTGCACGCCACCATGGCCGACGCCGAGGTGCTGGGCCTGAACGCGGTCAGCGACGGACGGCACGTCGTGCTGCCCGCGCAGGCCACCGACCTGGCCGCCAAGCTGCGCGACCGGGGTTACGAGACCATCGGTGTCGACCTGTCCGAGCTGCGTAAGGCCGGCGGCGGACCGAAGTGCTGCACGCTGCGACTCCGTCAGGGAAAGGCAAGCAAGTGATCGTGGACGACAAGCTGCGTACGCCGGGAGCGGTCCGGGACGCCGAGCGCTGGACGGCGCACAACTACCACCCGCTGCCGGTGGTGATCTCGTCGGCCGAGGGCGCGTGGCTCACCGACGTGGACGGCAAGCGCTACCTGGACTGCCTGGCCGGCTACTCGGCGCTGAACTTCGGCCACCGGCACCCACAGCTCATCGCCGCCGCGCACGCGCAGCTCGACCGGCTCACGCTGACCAGCCGCGCGTTCATCCACGACCAGTTCGCCGACTTCTGCCGGGAGCTGGCCGAGTTGTGCGGCAAGGACCTCGTGCTCCCGATGAACACCGGCGCCGAGGCCGTGGAGACCGGGATCAAGGTGGCCCGCAAGTGGGGTTACCAGGTCAAGGGCGTAGCGGCCGGTCAGGCGAACATCGTGGTGGCCGACGGCAACTTCCACGGCCGGACGACCACCATCGTCAGCTTCTCCACCGACGAGGACGCCCGCGCCGACTTCGGGCCGTACACCCCGGGGTTCACGGTCGTGCCGTACGGCGACCTGGACGCGCTCGCCGCCGCGATCGACGAGAACACCGTCGCCGTGCTGCTGGAGCCGATCCAGGGCGAGCAAGGCGTGGTGGTGCCGCCGGAGGGTTACCTGCCGGGCGTACGCCAGGTCTGCACCGAACGGAACGTGCTGTTCATCGCCGACGAGATCCAGTCGGGTCTGGGGCGTACCGGCCGGACCTTCGCCTGTGACCACGAGGGCGTCGTGCCCGACATGTACCTGCTGGGCAAGGCGCTCGGCGGCGGCATCGTGCCAGTCTCCGCGGTGGCCGCGAACACCGACGTGCTGGGCGTGCTCAAGCCCGGCCAGCACGGCTCCACCTTCGGTGGCAACCCCCTGGCCTGCGCGGTGGCCACCGAGGTCGTACGGCTGCTGGCGACCGGCGAGTTCCAGCGCCGCTCGGCCGAGCTGGGCGAGCGGCTGCGGGCCGGCCTGGAAGGGCTGGTCGGCAAGGGCCTCGTCGGCGTACGTGTCCGGGGCCTGTGGGCCGGTCTGGACATCGACCCGGCGCTGATGAGCGGACGCGAGGCGTGCGAGCGCCTGATGGAGCGCGGCATCCTCGCCAAGGACACCCACGGCTCCACGATCCGGCTAGCCCCGCCCCTGGTGATCACCGAAGAGGAGATCGACCAGGCCATCACGACGCTAGCGGAGGTACTGGCCGCGTAACCCGCCCGGCCTCCCTCCCTCCCACCCACCGCCCCCACGCTGATCATGAAGTTATTGCCCGCCGCCTCGGCGTGTCGTGGCAATAACTTCATGATCAACCGGGGTGGCGTGGGCCCGGCGGCGCCGGGGAGGGGAGGGTGGGGTCAGGGGCGGGGTAGGCGCATCGCCATGGTGGGGGCCTCGGCCATCACCGAGGTGGGGGTGAACGGGGCGCCGGTGGGCAACTCCTCGGCGCGGCCGATCTGCACGCCGGGGTACAGCTCGATCATGTCGTTCTCGCCCAGGACCCGGGACTGCTGCGGCGCGAGCGGGATCCGGTCCGACTCGGCCATCGAGCCGGCCGGTCGGATGCCCGAGCCGTTGGTGCTGATGTCGGTGACGATGACCTCGCCGACCCGCAGCTCGAAGTGGACGTGACCACGGCTGATCCACCGCCGGGCCTCGTCGTTGAGCCACTGCCCGAGCATGATGCCGCCCTCCTGCTCGGGTGCCCGGCCGGCCACCACCGGCTGCTCCTCGCTGAGCACGAACCGCCGCCGGACCAGGCCGCCGACGCGTACCGCGAGCACCTCCGTACGCGGACGCGGGCCCACATCACCGAGCCGCGCGCCGTGCCGGGGGCAGGTCGGTACGCCGTTGCGCAGCGAGGGCGGCGGCTGCGCGGCCGGACTGCGGTCCGCGCCGCCGGCGAGGTCGGCGAACGCGCCACCCCCACCACCGCCGCCGAACAGCGCGCACCCCGACTCCGGGCACCGCCACTCACGGGCCAGCAGCTTCGCTCCGGTGGGCGAGCGCTTGCCGGCGACCGGGGCGTGCCCGCCGCCGACGTGCGCGATGAACGCCGGGCCACCCGCGCCCGGCACCGGGGCGACCACCCGACCCGGCTGCTCGACCAGCCACGGGAACCGTCCACGCAGCCCGTCGAAACGGACCCGGGTGAGCACCGGCACGCCGAGCAGATCGGCCACCTCCAGCATCCGGTCACCGGGATTGTCGAGCACCTCGACCAGCCCGTCGTCCGCCCAGCGGCGGACCACCATCCGCTCGTTGGACGTCAGGTCGGCGTCGGAGAGCAGCGCGCGGTGCACCACCGCGTACACCTGGACGCTGTCCTCCTCCAGCTCGCGGGAGAGCGCGTCGATGACCATGCCGAGGCGCAGCAGGCTCGCCGGCCGACCGCCGTCGATGTCCTGGTAGCGGATGATCTCGGCCAGGTCGAGCACCGCCCGGGCCAGCGACGGGTCCGTGCAGACCCGCCCCTCGATGGCGTCGAGCACCTTGCTGATCTCGAATCTCATGCCGCGCTCCGGACGATGTCGTCAATCCGCCTGGCCAGCTCGATGTCCCGGAGGGTGACCCCGCCGGCCGAGTGCGTGACACAGCGGAAGGTCAGGGTCCGCCATCGGATGTCGATGTCGGGATGGTGGTCGAATTCCTCGGCCACCGCCGCCACCCGGTCCACCACCGCGATGGCGTCCGGGAAACTGCCGAGCTGGGCGGTACGGCCGATGCCGGTCGGGTCACCCGACCAGTCGGACAACCCGCCCAGCTCTTTCCGCACCGCGTCCGCGGTGAGCAGGTCTGCCATGACCAGACCCTACCGGTGGCGCGTCCGCCGGGTCGGACGCGCCACCGGTGGACGGCACAGCGGGACGCGTCAGCCGCGCAACGGCCGGCCCACCTCGTGCAGGTGGGCGAGCGCCTGCCGGTACGACTCGACCAGACCCGTCTCCGCGTACGAGATGCCCTGCTCGGCGCAGTAGGCGCGCACGATCGGCTGCGCCCGGCGCAGGTTGGCCCGGGGCATGTTGGGGAACAGGTGGTGCTCGATCTGGTAGTTGAGTCCGCCCAGCGCGGTGTCGACCAGCCGGCTGCCCCGCACGTTGCGTGAGGTCAGCACCTGCTTGCGGAGGAAGTCCAACTCGTCCTCGGCGGTCGGCATCGGCATGCCCTTGTGGTTCGGCGCGAACGCGCAGCCCATGTAGAGGCCCCACAGCGCCTGGTGCACGGCGGCGAAGAGCAGCGCCTTGCCCGGCGACATGACCGCCAGCAGCAGCGCCACGTAGCCGACGCTGTGTGCCACGAGCAGCGCCGCCTCGACCGCGCGGTGCCGCATCGGGGTGGCGTACCGCCCGTCCGGCCCTCGGCCGACGATCGCCCGGATGCTCGCCGCGTGCAGGTTCAGGCCCTCCAACAGCAGCATCGGAAAGAACAGGTACGCCTGCCGTCGCGCCAGCCACCGACCGAACCCTCGGGTGCCGAGTGCCTGCTCGTACGTCCACACCAGGGCACCCGCCCCGACGTCCGGGTCCTCGTCCTCGTGGTTCGGGTTGGCGTGGTGCCGGTTGTGCTTGTCGACCCACCAGCCGTAGCTGAGCCCGACCGCCGCGTTGCCGGCGACCAACCCGACCAGCTCGCTGGGAAGACGACGACGGAACATCTGACGGTGTCCCGCGTCGTGGCCCAGGAACGCGACCTGGGTGGTGGCCACCGCCAGCACGACGGCGAGCGCCACCTGCCACCACGAGTCGCCGACGAGGACCACGGCGGCCCAGACGGCCACGAACGCGCCGAGGGTGAGCACGATCCGGGCGACGTACGAGGCGGGCCGCCGCTCCAGCAGACCGGCTTGACTGACCCGTCGGGACAACTGTGCGTAGTCACTACCCCGCCGTCGTGCGGGCCGTTCCGCCACCGCTCCGAGCGCCATCGCTGCTCCCCGCTTCATGTGGATCGGACCGGACGGTCCGGGCTTACCGTCAACCCTGCCCAAAAAAGTTGCGCTGAGTAACCCTGGGAACCCCCGTACGGGGGGTAGGGCGAGCCCTACCCCCGAGCTCGACTCAGCCCAGCCGGGCCACCACGGCACGCAGTCGGGCCAGGTCACGCCGCCGCCGCTCGTAGCTCGCGGCCAACCCGATCAACGCCAACCCGCCGACGCCCAGATAGATCCACCGGGGCAGCAGGTCCCAGCCACGGGCCAGCTCGTGCAGCGCCAGGACCGCCAGCACCGCACCCCCGACCAGCACTGGCGCCTGCCAGCGGCGGCGGGCGCCGGCCAGCACGATGCCCAGCGCCGCCGCCCCGAGCAGCAACCGCCGCCACGGCTGCGGGTCCGGCCCGGCCAGCACCGACACCAGGCTCGGCACCAGCGCCGCGACCAGCCCCGGACCGAGCGCCGGCCAACTGGTCAGCCCCGACCGGGTCCGCATCGCCAGCAGCCCCGCCCCGACGGCGAGCGCCGCCGCCGGCAGGGTGTACGCCTCCGGCACGGTCACCCCGCCCGCCGCCAGCAGCACCCACGCCCCGAGCAGCTCGCTGCCGGCGGCGACGGCCGCGAACCGCCACCGTCGACCGGCCGGCTCGCCCCGTCGCAGCAGCCGCAGCGCCACGGCCACCCCCACAGCACGCAGACGGTCGCGAATTGCCGGGCCGACTCGACGGCGAGCACCGCCGCCACCAGCGCCACCGCCTGCGCGGCGGCATCCAGCACCCGGCCGACGAGCACCCGCCGGCCGCTCGCGGCGGCAACGGCGAGGACCAGCACGGCCACCCCCAGCAGCGGGTACGCCGCCGCCCGCACCGGCAGCCCGCCGGCGAGCGTCGCCGACACCGCCAACGCGCACGCCGCCCCCACCGCCGCGACGCTGCCGGCGACGCGTACCCCGGCCAGCCGCGCCCCGACGCCGACGACCACGGCCGCCACGACGAGCGTGCTCTCCGCCACGAGCGTGCCGGACCGGGTGGCCAGGAACCCCGTCACCCCGGACACGGCCAGCACCGCCCCCGTCGGTGCGACGAGCGACGCGAGCGCCCGTCGAGGCGTCCGCAGCGCGGCGAGGAGCAGCGCGGACACCCCGGCGAGCAGGGTGGCCGCCGGCAGCACCGGCCAGGGCGCGCCCAGCGCGACGAGCAGCACCGGCAGCGCGGCACCGGCGAACGGCACGGCGGCCAGCACGGGTGGGCGTACCCGCCGACCGGCCAGCACCGCCGCCACCGCCAGCGTGACGAGCGCCAGCCCGGCGGGGAGCAGCCCACGGTCGGCGACGACGGTCGGCGCGCCGGACCAGACCGGCCCGGGGATCCCGTACGGCGCGAAGAGCGCCCCCACACCGCCGGCAACGCGGCCAGCACCGCGACCCCCGCCAGCACGGCACCCGCCACCAGCACGCCCGACGCGCCGACCACCGACGGCCCCCGACCGACGGCTGCTCCCCGGCCCGACCGGCTCGTCACCGGTCGTCGACAGGCCGCCCCAACGGGCGACGAACGCGACACCGAGCGCCGCCAGCGCGGCGTACAGCGTCACCGGCTCGTCCCCCGCCGCCCACAGCGGCGCGGCGCCGGCCGCCAGCGCGACGACCACCGAGCCCGTCACCGCGTACCCGAGCAGGTCGGTCCGGCGGCGACGCACCGCGAGCGCCGCGACCAGCGAGAGCCCGCCGGCGGCCAGGGCCGCCCGGGCCTGCCACCACGGCGGCGCGCCGGCCGCGAACACCGCCGTCGCGGCGACGCCGGGCAGCGCGAGCTGCGCGACCAGCACACCCACACCCGCCACCCGGCGGTACGCCCCGACCCCCGCCGCGACGCGAGGGCCACCCCGAGCACCCCGGTGGTGCCCAACGCCACCGCCACGCCGACCGGATCGGCGAGCGCCACCAGCAGCGCGTGCCCGAGCAGGACCGCGCCGCCGGACGCCCAGCCGAGCAGGATCGCCGGTCGGGTCGCCGGACGGGCCAGCACGGCGAGCAGCAGCACGGCGCCACCCACCAGGTCCACGGCCACCACCGTCGCCCACGACGCCGTCCAGCCGGCCGGTACGGCGAGCAGCACCGCCACCGCACCGGCCGAGGCGAGCACCGCCCACAGGCGTCGAGGCAGCAGCGACACGGTCGCGGCCAGCGCCAGTGCCACGGCGGGCGCCACCTGCCAGCCCCAACTCAGGTCCGGCCCCCGACCGGCCCCGTGCCACGGTGGCAGCGACCGGGCGGCGGCGGCCACCGCCAACGCGCCGGTGATCAGCACCGTGATCTGCGCCGTGCCAGCGGCGACCAGCAGCGCGCCGGCACGCGGCCCGGCACGCCAACCGGCGGGCAGCAACCGCACCACCCCCGCCAGGACGAGCGCCACCGTCGACGCCGCGAGCAGCAGCAGCGACGGACGCAGCTCGCCCACCGGGCGCAGCAGCGCGGCGGCGAGCACCGGAACCAGCAGCCCCGCGGCCACCGCCCGCAGCGCCGCGCCACCGACCAGCCACGCCGCGCCGACCCCCGTCACCGCGACCAGCAGCAACGGCCCCCGGCCAGCAGCGGCGTACCCGCCGCCCGGCCCAGCAGCAACGGCACCAGCGCACCCGCGGCCGCAGCGGCCAGCGCGCCGACGTGACCCACCCCGGCGAGAACCCGCCCGGCGAGCCGGGCGCCCGCCACGCCGTCACGCAGCGCGACCAGCACCCCGAGGTCGAGCAGCGCCACCCCGAGCAACACCAGCGCCCAGCCGTCCGCGCCGACCTCGGCCTCCACCGCGAGCAGCGGCAGCACCGGCTGGGCCGCCACCAGCGCGGTGAACCAGGGCCCGGCCAACCCGCTGAGCCGCCCGTACGCGACGGCGACCACCGCGCTGGCCCCCCCGACCAGCGCGGCGTACCGGGTACCCGGCCAACCGGACACCCCGGCCAGGTCCACCGACCAGGCGGCGTACCCGTCGAGCAGCACCAGCAGCAGGCCCACCGCGGCGAACGTCTCCGCCGTCCCCCGTAGACCCCGCCGGACCACCAGCAGCGGGACGGTCAGGACCAGGGCCGTGACCGCCGCCAGGATCAGCGCCCGGCCACCGACCCCCACGGCCGCCCAGGCCACCGCCGTGAAGACCACCGCCGCCGTGCCGAGCAGCAGTCCACCCAGGACGAACAGCAACCCCTGGACGGTCCGCGTCGAGGTCTCCGCCACGCCGGGTGCCGGCGTGGCCACCGCCGGCGTCGACGCGGCGAGCGGCGTCGCCGGCACCACCGGAGTCCCCGCCGCCCGCTGTGCCCGCACGACGGCGGCCAGCTCGGCGCGCCGCCGCGAGGTCGCCGCCAGCAGGCCCGCCAACTCGGTGTACGTCCGGCGGGCCCGCTCGACCTCGGGTTCGAGTCGAGCCACCTCGCGGCCGAGTCGGACCACCTCGGCCGCCGTCGGGTCCGGTGGGCGGTGGCAGCCGGCGCAACCGGCGCTCAGGTCGGCCGGGCCGCCACAGGCGGGGCAGGGATAGCGGGTGTCGTCCACCCGGTCATCATCGAGAAGCCGGTGGGGTACGGCCCAGAGTAGGCGTACCTAGGGTCGGGTGTGGTCGTGCACCCAGGCCGCGTAAGCGGGGTCCCCGCTCTCCACTCTCGACACGAGGATCTCCGGAACCTCGTACGGGTGGCTGGCCCGGATCTGGTCCACCAGCGCGGCCAACCGGTCCGGCGCGGTCTTGAACTGCACGGACCACTCGGTGCTGGTCTCCACCCCGGAACGCCACCAGTAGGTGCTGTCCACCTGACCGCCGACCTGGGCACAGGCGGCGAGCCGCCCGGCGACGGCCGCGGCCGCCAACACGTCCGCGACCGAACGCGCATCCACCACCGTCGTCACCACGCAGATCTGCTCCACGAGCGCACCCTACGCGGAGACCTCACGGTTGGCGGCGATCCACGTGTCGATCTGCGCCCACCAGTCGAAGAGCCAGTCGATGCGCTGCTGCCGCTCGGTCGGCACCTCCTCCGGCGGCACCGACCAGAACCGCATCACGATCCGCTTGTCCATGGGCAGTTCCCGCCACACGTCGCCGATGCTGACCAGCTGGTCCAGACCGGTGTGGGCGACGAAGATGACCCCGGCGTCCGGTGCGGCGTCCAACGCGGCGAGCACCCCACCGGGCTGCGGGGCGAGCACGTGGCGCATCCGTTCGGCACGCCTCGCCATGCGTTCCAGACCGAGCGAGCGGAGCCGGGCGATGGCGCGCAGTCGCCGCCTCGGGGTGAAGTTGCCGCCCTCCGGGAAGATCACGAAGGCGTCGTTGTCGTCCAGGCCGGTGGCCAGGTGCCCGACCTGGCGTACGGTCTCCTCGCCACGCTGTGCCGTGGGCGCGATGAACCGGTTGGGCAACCGGTTGAGCAGCACGTCGATCGCCGGGTCCCACTGGAGGCTGTCCTTGAGGACGATCCGCGGCTCCCGCTTGAACCAGTTGACCAGCCCGTGGATCAGGATGAACGAGTCGCCCGGCCCGGCGTGCCGGCACAGCACCAGCTCGGGCCGGCCGGGCAGGGCAGTGTCCGGGTCGGTGCCGACCACGTCGATGCTCAGCCGCAGCGACCAGCGGGCCTGCCAGAACAGCACCCGCAGGAACCAGCCGGCCAGCACGTAGTGCGCGCGCTGGAAGGCCGGCGACCGGCTACGCCAACCGAAGCCGGAGGCCAGCCAGAGGACGAACAGGGCGAGCAGCGCCGCGGCGTCCCAGACCAGGTAGACACAGCCGATCCAGAGCAGCCGCAGGGGACGCAGCCGGCCCGGGACCAGCGGTGAGGCAGCCGCGGCCAGCAACGCCCAGACCGGCAGCGTGGTCACCACGACGACCGCGAGCAGCACCACGCCGGGAGCGATCAGCAGCCGCCGCAACCACCTGGGAGGAAGCGGCATCAACGTTCCACGTGGGTGGCGAGGTAGCGGCGGGAAGCGGTGTACGCCCGGCTGATCCGGCGGCCCACCGCCGCCATGTCCCGGTACGCCCACGGCGTGTCGTCGCGCGGATTCAGCCCACCGGTCGGAAGGACGTGCACCTCCACCCCCTCGGGCAGCGCGGCCATCTCCCGGAAGAAGCGGTGCCGGCGGGAGATCTCGAACGCCACCTGCGCGATCTCCCACGGCCGCCGGGGCGGCGTCAGCTCCCGTTCGATCCGGCCCACCTGGAGGACGAAGACCTGACTCGCGCCCGCGGCCACCGCCTCGCCGATCGGGATGGAGTTGACGATGCCGCCGTCGATGTAGTGCGCGCCGTCGATCTCCGTGGGCGGGAGCAGACCCGGCACCGACGCCGACGCCAGGACGGCCGGCACGACCGGGCCGCTGGTGAACCAGTGTTCGGCGGCCCGCTCGATGTGGGCGGCGCAGCAGCGGAACGGCACCCGCAGGTCGGCGAAGGTGGTGTCCACGCCCAGCTCGGATTCGAGCAGCCGGCGCAGCGGCCGGGGCGAGTGCAGATGGGTACGGGCGGCGAAGCGGCGCAGTTGCCGGGCGACCGAGTCGCCGTACACCTCGCTGGCCTCGGGGGACGCCCAGAGCCGGACCAGCCGGTCGGTCACCGCCTCGGACGGGTCGGCGGCGACCAGCGCGCCGTTGACCGCGCCGATCGACGTGCCGAGCACCATGTCGGGCTGGATGCCGGCGCGGAACAGGGCGCGCAGCATGCCCACCTCGACGGCGCCGAGCACCCCGCCGCCGCCGAGTACGAACGCCACCGGTCCCGGAGCCATGTCCTCATCCTGGCACGGGCCCGCCGCCCACCCACGGGCCGCCGCCACCGGACGGTCGGCGCACCCCAGCCACCGTCCGCCGACGATCCGTACCGTCGGCGTTGACAGGGTGGACACATTCGCGCAACCTGATACCGCTCCCACCCCGAGGGCAGGTGCGATCCGTGAAGGCAGCATTGCATCCGGGCCGCTTGCTGGCCCGCAGGTACCGACTCATCGACCAGATCGGTGCCGGCGGCATGTCGGTCATCTGGCGCGCGCGGGACGAGGTGCTCGACCGCTTCGTGGCGCTCAAGGTGCTCGCCGCCTCGCTGGCCGCCGACGCGCGGTTCCGCGACATGGTGCGGGAGGAGGCGCGCGCCGCCGCCCAGTTGGTGCACCCGCACGTGACGTCGGTGCACGACTACGGCGAGACGGTCGACCCGGACGGCTCCATCACCTCGTTCGTCGTGATGGAGCTGCTCAGCGGCGAGGAGTTGGAGCTACGGCTCACCGAGGGGCCACTGCCGTGGGCCGAGGCCGTCGAGGTGGGCGCCCAGGTCGCCGACGCGCTGGCCGCCGCGCACCGGCTCGGCATCGTGCACCGGGACATCACCCCGGCCAACGTCATGATGACGGCGATGGGGGTAAAGGTCCTCGACTTCGGCATCGCCACCCGGATCGGCGCACCGGACGAGGACGAGGACGGCGGCACGTTCGGCACCCCGGCGTACGTCGCCCCGGAACGCCTCGACGGCGCGCCCGCCCAGCCGGCCACCGACGTCTACTCGCTCGGCGTACTGCTGTACGAGGCGTTGACCGGGCGGGTGCCGTACCCGGCGGACACCTGGGAACAGCTCAGTGCCGCGCTCGCCGACGGCCCCGCGCCGACGCTGGCCGGCGTGCCGGAGCTGCCCACCGAGGTCGCCCGGATCTGCCTGCGCAGCCTCGCCCGCGACCCGGCCGACCGGCCGACGGCCCGGCAGGTCGCCACCGTGCTGCGCGGCCACCTGCTGGCGCCCGACCCGCCGAACGCCACGATCGCGGTGCCGGTCCTGACCCCGTCGGGCTCGTCGCCGCAGCCGACCGTCGCTCCGGCCGCGCGGGCGGGCGTCATGACGGTGGTACGCGCCGACGACGTGGCCCGGCCGCTGACCTCGCCCGGCGACGGTCCCGGCCGGTCGTTCCGACGTCCGGCGCTGCTCCTGATCCCGGTGGTCCTGGCCGTCGCCGTGGCGCTCGCCGGGGTGGCCCTGCTCCCCGACGACCAGCCGCGTCGCCAGGTGCGGCCCAGTGCCGGCCCGACGACGCCCGCACCCAGCGAGCCGCCGACCGATCCGCCCGCCGCCGCACCGTTCCAACCGGCGCCGGCGAGGTCGTCGGCGCCGCCCAGCGCCGCGTCCACCGCCGGGCCGGGCACCCTCGCCGAGGCTGGCATCCGCGTCAACGCGCTTGTCGACGCCGGGGTGCGCGACGGGGAGATCCGTAGCGATGTCGGCCTCGACCTGCGCCAGTCGCTGGGCAATCTGCTCGTCGCCGTCAGCTCCGGCCAGGACGAACTGGCACCATCGGTGGCGCGGCTGCGGGCGAAGGTCGCCGTCCGGCTCGGCGAGGGAGCGATCAGCCCGGCGTACGCGCAGCGGCTCGACGCCGCGATCGCCGAACTGGGCGCGGCACGTGTCTGAACCGGGGCGCGGCGGTCAGCGCACCGCGACGGTGGCCGTGCCCCGCACGTCGGCCCGGCCGAGGGCGAAGCGCTGGTAGACCTCCTCGTAGCCGTACGCCATCCGCTCGACCGAGAAGTTCTCGGCGACGTGCTCGACACAGTCGAGTGGGTCCAGCTCCCGGGCGGCCAGCAGCGCGGCGGGCAACTCCTCAGGCCCGCGGCAGACCAACCCGGTACGTCCCGGACGCACCAGTTCCGGCACCGCGCCCCGGTCCAGGGCGACCACTGGCGTACCGGTCGCCATCGCCTCCAGCATCACCATGCCGAACGGCTCGTCCCACTGGATCGGCATGATCAGGCAGCGGGCGTCGACGAGCATCCGCAGGGTCTCGGCACGGTCGGCGTTGAGGACGACTGTCACGTCCTCGTCGAGAAGCGGCTCGACGACCTGCTCGTAGTAGCGCCGCTCGGCCGGCTCGTTGCACTTGCCGGCCAGCAGCAGCGGTAGGCCCGCCTCCCGGCAGGCGCGGATGGCGACGTCCGGGCCCTTGTCCGGGCTGAACCGGGCCAGCCACAGCACCGGCCCGGGACCCGGCTCGGTCTTACGCGGAAAGCCCCGCAGGTCCAGCGCGTTGTGCACGGTGCCGGCCCAGGGCAGACCCGTGTTGAGTCGACGCTGGGCGTGCGAGATGGCCACCAGAGCGACGTTCTCGTCGGCGTCGCCGAGCACGTCGCCGTACTCCCCCACCGGGTTGCCGTGCACGGTCGCCACCGTCGGCACCGACCGGCGACCGGCCACCAGCGGGCCGATCGTGCTGTGGTCGTGGATCACGTCGAAGTCGGCCGGCGTGATCAGGCGGTTCACCCGGGCCAGGTGCGCCAGCTCCGGCAGCGACTCGCCGAGTCGTTCGTACTGCACCTCCGCCACGGTGGAGACGAAGCCGCTGGCCGCGGTGCCATGCTGCTCACCGGCGCCGAACAGCGTCAGCGCGTGACCGTGCGCGGTCAATGCGTCCACCAGGCCGGCCACCACCTGTTCCAGGCCGCCGTAGCCGGGCGGCGGCACGGAGAGCCAGGGCGGTACCACCATCGCGATGCGCAACGACCGCTCCGGCGGGCGGTCGGCGGGCGGGTGGTTCACGGCCACGAGTCCTCCCCGTTGGTCCCCCGGTCGGCATGGTTCGCGGCGGGTTCCCCCCGCGACCACCGATAAACCGGACAAGACGGACGCTCACCCGCCGACCAGGAGTTGGTCGTGCACGACCCGCACACCCGGCGTGGACCACGCCACCCGCTCCACCTGGTCCCGTTCCCACCATGAGCGGACCACCCCGGCGAGGACCAGCGTGTCACCGTCCACCTCCACCGTCACCCGTTCGCCGCCGAGCGTCCGCGCCAGCGCGCGCTGGACGTCCTGCCGTGTCCGCTCGTCCGGCGGCGGCGTCGACGGTCGCACCTCGACGAGGTTCGTGACACCCCGTACGCCTTCCAGGCGGCGCAGCTCCCCCTCGGCGGCGCGGCGCTGCCAGCCGAACTCGACCTCGCCGCGCAGCATCAACCAGCCGTTGGCCACGCTGACGTCCAACCGCTCGGCGGGCACGAAACTGTCCCATTCGAGGGCGCGGGACGCCGCGAGGGCGATGTCACCGTCGGTACGCCCCGGCGTCCCCGGTAGCCGTACCTCGATCTCGTCGGCCACCGCGCGTACGCCCCGGACCCGCTGGGCGCACCGGGTGGCCGCCCAGCCACGGGCAGCGCCGTCGACGTACCCGGTGAGGGTGACCACCCCCTGGTCGACGGTCACCCCGATCTCGTTCGGCAGCACCTGCGGATCCCAGGCCAGCTCGGCCAGGACGTCCCGCTGGATCCGCTGGTCGTCCTCGACATCCACCGTGCTCATCGGCCCACCCCCGTACGCTCGCCGGCTCGCCCCACGAGCCTTCCGGGCACACGGGTGACGGCGGTTCACCCGAACCGGGTGAAACCGCCGTGGAAAAAAGCGGCGGGTGACGGAGCCAACCCCCTTGGCTCCGCCACCCGCCGCCGGAGGGAGGCAGGTTCTGTGGTGTCGGTCAGGACGTCTCGGTGAGCGTCACCGTCGCGGTCTTCTCGGCCCCGTTGCGCTTGAAGTGCAGCTCGACCCGGTCGCCGACCTTGCCGGCCTGCACCGCGCCGACCAGGTCGTCGGAGTCGTTGATCGCCTTGTCGCCGAAGCGGGTGACCACGTCGCCCTGCTGGAGGCCGGCCTTCTCGGCGGGGCTGCCCGGGGTGACCGAGGCGACCAGCGCGCCGCCACCCTCGGCCTGGTTGACACCGACCCCGAGCGACGGGTGGCTGACCTTCTCGCCGCGCTGGAGCTTGCCCGCCACGTCCTTGGCCTTGTTGCTCGGGATGGCGAAGCCGACGCCGATGTTGCCGGTGCTCTGCCCGGAGGTGGCGATGGCGGTGTTGACGCCGATCACCTCACCCCGGGTGTTGACCAGCGCGCCACCGGAGTTGCCGGGGTTGATCGGCGCGTCGGTCTGCAGCAGCCCGGAGATCGAGCTGACCGCCTGGCCCTGCTGCCTCGGGTCCTGCTGCTGGCCCTCGCCGGCCCGGATGGTGCGGTCCCGGGCGCTGAGGATTCCGGCGGTCACCGAGCCCTGGAGGCCAAGCGGGCTACCCAGGGCGAGAACCTGGTCGCCGACCTGCATGGCGTCGCTGTCGCCGAACTTTGCCGGCTTGAGGTCGCTCACGCCGTTGGCCTTGACCACCGCCAGGTCGGTCTTCGGGTCGGTGCCGACGATCTTCGCCTGGACGTTCCTGCCGTCGGCGAAGACGACCTGCACGGTGTCCCCGCTCGCGGAGGCGACCACGTGGTTGTTGGTGAGCACGTAGCCGTCGGCGGTGAGCACCACACCGGAGCCCTCACCGCTGTCGGTGGCGATGGAGACGACGCTGTCCTGTACGGCGGCGGCGATCTTCGGCAGGTCCGCGCTGTTGAGCACCGGCGCTGCCGTGTAGGTGCGGGTGACGCCGCCACGGTCGCCGTCGAGGGCGAGCGCGAGCGCCCCACCGGCCACGCCGGAGCCGAGCATCAGGGCGAACACCGCCACACCGGCGCCCGCGAACTTGGCGATCCGGCCCGGTCGGGGCCCGGAACCGGGCGGCGTGGCCTGCGGGCCCCAGGGCGGCACGGGCTGTCCCGGGTGCTGCGCGTGCTGTCCGAGGTGCTGCGGGTGCTGGGCGTGCTGTCCGGGGTGCTGCGGGTAGGCCCCGCCCGGCTGGCCCCCGCCGGCCCAGCCGGACTGCTGGCCCGCGTACCAGGGGGCACCCGGGTAGCGACCGTCGGTCGGCTGCGGGTAGCCGTGCTGGCCGGGCGCCGGGTGGCCGGAGACCGGGTACGGCGGCGCGGACGCGCCGGCGGTCGGCGGCTCGTACCCGGTGGGCTGGCCGGCGGCCGGCTGGTACCCGGAGGTCGAGGGCTCGTACCCGGTGGGCTGCGCGGCGGTCGGCGGCTCGTACCCGGTGGGCTGGCCGACCGGCGCGGTCGGCGCGTCGTCGGCGGCCGGGGTGGCGGCGGCCGGGGTGGCGGTCCCGTCGGCCGAAACGACCGGAACGGGCGTGGTGGGAGAGTCGGACTGCGCGCGCTCGTCGCGCGGCAGCTCGGCGGTGGGGTGCGACGGCTCGGCGTCGGTGGGGGCCGGCCGGCGCTGCGGGTCGGACTCAAACTCGGTCATGTCCCTACCTTCTCCCCCGGCACTGCGACCAAGCTGGAACCGTCCTGGAAGTTGGCTGAAAGTCACTCGCCGCTCTCCTCGGTCGACGGCAGCAGCGGCAGCCGGACCCGGAAGGTCGCCCCACCACCCGGCGTCTCCGCCACCTCGACCGAACCGTGGTGGGCGGTCACCAGAGCCGCCACGATGGCCAGGCCGAGGCCCGTACCGGTGTTGCCGTCGGCGCGTCGGGTCCGCGCCGCGTCGGCGCGGTAGAACCGCTCGAACACCCGCTCCGCCTGCTCCGGGGAGAGCCCCGGGCCGGTGTCCGCCACCTCGATGACGGCGAGGTTGCCCGTCTCGGCGCGCAGTCGCAGGCGGATCTCGGCGTCCGGTGGGGTATGGGTGAGGGCGTTGGTGACGAGGTTGCCGATGACCTGGCGCAGGCGCGCGTCGTCGGCGAAGACGACGAGCGGACCCGATCCGGGCTCGATGTCCAGGTCGATCCGCCGGTCCGGGGCCATCGCGCGGGCCGCCTGCACCGCGTCGGAGGCGAGCACCGGCAGCTCCACCGGGGCCAGCGAGAGCGGGCGCTCCCGGTCCAGCCGGGCCAGCAGCAGCAGGTCCTCCACCAGCAGACCCATCCGGGCCGCCTCGTCCTCGATCCGGCGCAGCAGGCCGGCGGTCTGCTCCGGCGCACGGGCCGCGCCCTGCCGGTACAGCTCGGCGAAGCCGCGGATGGTGGTCAGCGGGGTCCGCAGCTCGTGCGAGGCGTCCGCCACGAACTGCCGCATCCGCTCCTCGGAGCGCCGGGCCCGCGCCTCGGACGTCTGGGCCGCGGCGGCCGCGTCCCGGGCGCTGCTCTCCGCCGAACGGGCGGCTGTCTCGGACGCCGCGCGAGCGGTGAACGCCGCCTCGATCTGGGTGAGCATCGCGTTCAAAGCGCGGGACAACCGCCCCAGCTCGGAGGTGGGATGCTCCTGGCCCTGTTCGGGGTCGGGCACCCGGCGGGTGAGGTCGCCCCCGGCGATGGCGGCGGCGGTCTGTTCGATCTCGACGAGGGGTTTGAGGCTGGTCCGGACGATCGCCGCGCCGACCGACGCCAGCATGATCAGCACCGCGCCACCGACCAGGAGGTCTATCCAGACGAGCTGCTTCACCGCCCGGTCCACGTCGGTGAGCGGCTGACCCACGGCCAGCACGGAACCGTCCGGCTGGGGGGCGTAGTACACCCGCCAGCGGGTGTAGCCGTTGTGGGCCAGGACGGTCTGCGGCTCGCCCTCCTCCGCCTCGAAACCCGCGCGGCTGGTGGGGAACGCGGGCAGTTGGTCGGGGTCGTAGCTGAGACGGTCGTATTTGGGCTGGTACACCTGCTGCTCGTCGGCCACGATGACGACGTAGTCGCTGGGCAGCATCGCGCCGACCTCACCGCTGCGCAGCTTCGGGAGCAACTGGCCGAGGCCCTGGGCGGTCGACCTGACCTGCCCGTCGACCTGGCCCTGTAGGTAGTTGCGCAGGAAGTAGGCGGTCAGCGAGCTGATCACCAACAGCGCGACGGCGACGAGCGTGAGCACCGAGGTGACCAGCTTGAGCCGCAGCGGCACGCTGCGGACCCGCACCCTCGCCTGCTGGACCGGGTTCACGCCGCCGGCTTGCGCAGCACGTACCCCACGCCCCGGAGGGTGTGGATCAACCGGGGCTGCCCGGTATCCACCTTGCGGCGCAGGTAGGAGATGTAGGACTCGACGATGTTGTCGTCGCCCCGGAAGTCGTAGTTCCAGACGTGGTCGAGGATCTGCGCCTTGCTCAGCACCCGGTTGGCGTTGAGCATCAGGTAGCGCAGCAGCTTGAACTCGGTCGGGGAGAGCTGCACCCGCTGCCCGGCGCGGTGCACCTCGTGGGTCTCCTCGTCCAGCTCCAGATCGGCGAAGGTGAGCCGGGACGGTGCCTGCTCGCCGGTGGTGGTGCGACGCAGCACGGCGCGGATCCGGGCGGTCAACTCCTCCAGGCTGAACGGCTTGGTGACGTAGTCGTCGCCGCCCAGGGTGAGCCCGCGGATCTTGTCGTCGGTGGCGTCCCGCGCGGTCAGGAAGACCACCGGGGTACGCGTACCGCCCTCGCGCAGCATCCGGATGACCTCGAAGCCGTCCAGGTCCGGCAGCATCACGTCGAGCACGACGAGGTCGGGCCGGTGGTCCTTGGCGGCGTTCAGGGCCGCGCTGCCGCTGGTCGCGGTGGCCACGTCGAAGCCCGCGAAGCGCAGGCTCGCGGAGAGCAGTTCGAGGATGTTCGGGTCGTCCTCGACGACGAGAAGTCGCGCCTCGGTCTGGGTAGCGGGCATGGGCCCAATCATCGGTGAACTCACTGCACCGGCGCTGGACGCTTCCTGGAAAAATCCTGTGAGTCGCCGAACGGTCAGCGCAGCAGCCGGCGCAGCCCGTCCAGGGCCCCGTCGAGCAGCCGGATCGCCGTGCGCAGTTGAGTGTCGCTGAACTGCCGCCCGCGCGCCAGGCGGCTCACCTCGCCGGTGAACGAGGCCAGCCGCTCGTCGAACTCGTCGAGCAGGGCGGCGCGTGGCGCGTCGGGCGGTGGCGGTCGGTGCGACGACGCGGAGGGTGCCCACCGCGCCCGCCGGGTCTGCCGGGCGGCCTCGCTCAGCTCCCGCTTGAGGTCACGCGTCGAGCCGCGCACCTCGCTGCGGATCTCGCCGGCCAGGGTGGAAAGATCCGCCACCGAGGCCGCGATGTCCGCCTCCAACGCGGCCAGCTCACCGGCGCGTTGGCGCAGCTCGTCAAGGCCGGCGTCGGTGATGGAGTACGTCTTGCGACCACCGGCGGCGGTGTGGCTGACCAGCCCTTCGGCCTCCAACCGTTGCAGCCGGGGATAGATGGTGCCGGCGCTGGGCGCGTAGAGCCCGAGGAACCGGTCCTCCAGGAGGCGGATCAGCTCGTAGCCGTGCTTGGGACCGTCGTCCAGGAGCTTGAGCAGGTAGAGCCGGAGCCGTCCGTGGCTGAACACGGCGGTCACGGCAGCTCCTCGGAATCGTCGTCGACCGCTCGGGCGAGCAGGGCGATGCTGCCCGAGGTCGCGGAGGCCCAGAGCTTACCGTCACCGCTGCCGAGCACCCCCTCGCTGTTCGGCAGCGGGAAGGTCGAGCTGCGGACCTGCGGGAAGCCGCTGGTGATCCGGCCGGCGGCGGTGTTCAGCCGGACGGAGAGGTCGCTGTCCTCGCGGACCCGGACGGTGATGCTGCCGGAGATCGTGGCGAGCCGGATGTCGCTGCGTCGGGGATTGTCCAGGTCGCAGGTGATCGCGCCGGAGACCGTCTGCGCCCGCACCCGCTCGGCGGCGCTGTCGGCGAGGATCACCTCCCCGGAGACGGTCTCCAGGGTGAGGTCGCCGCGCACCCCGAGCGCCTCCACCGGCCCCGAGGTGAGCTTCGCGAAGGTGGTGCCGCGCAGCCCCATGAGAGTGATCTGGCCGGCGGCGAGGTCGACGGTGGTTTGCCGGCGCAGCCCGGAGACGACCACCGAGCCGGCGCCCAGGCCCAGGTCGGCGAGGACGTCGGCGGGTACGGCCACCGAGACGTCCACCCGGGGGAAGCGGTGGATCGCCCGGAGGCCGCGCAGGAAGTTCGGCCAGCCCCAGTCCCGCTCCTGGCGGATGCTGAGGCGACCGTCGGAGTGGTCGATCAGGACGGGTCGACGGCCGACCTCGGTGATGTCGATCCGGGCCGGCCCGTCGGCGGCGACCACGTTGAGCCGTCCGCTCACGAGGCGGACGTCCAGCCGGGTGACCGGACCGTCCAGGGTGAGCCGCTGCGGCGTCTCGACCGTCCATCCGGCCATGGCTGTGCTCCTCTCGAGGACACGGAGGGTGCCTCCCGAGAAGACAGTAACGCGATACATCGCGATACGACAAGACTGTCGCGAGACGTTGTGCCTCGGCACCCGCCAAGACCGGGCAGTTTCCCGGATGTTGCTGCCTCCGGCGCG
Organism: Micromonospora sp. CA-246542; assembly: GCF_050942905.1. Lineage (NCBI taxonomy): Bacteria > Bacillati > Actinomycetota > Actinomycetes > Micromonosporales > Micromonosporaceae > Micromonospora > Micromonospora sp. CA-246542. The sequence goes on from NZ_CP192040.1 coordinate 5,976,293, forward strand.
CCGGAGGCAGCAACATCCCGGTTGTTGCGCGGATCTTGACCGGCGTTCCCGCACGCAAGCGGACGCGTCACGCGAGGCGGGGGCCGGCACCGCGAGCGAGGGCCGGCACAGGGCGGAGGCCGGCACAGGACGGGGGCCGGCCACAGGACGGGGGCCGGCCACAGGACGGGGGCCGGTTCAGGCGGCCAGGTCCAGTTCCCGACCGGGGTTGGGCGTCGGCTCTGGGAGGGCCGGGGGCAGGGTGGCGACGGGCCGCAGCCGGGTCCGCGCCGGGACGGCCGCCACCAGGTGTACGGCCGACTCGGCGGCCCGGGCCAGCAACCGCCGGTCGGCGTCCTGCCCCGGGTGCAGCGCGGCGGCGATCGTCACCGACACCACCAGGTGCCGGGCCGCGACCACCCGGGCCACCGAGCGCAGCAGGGTGTCCGCGCCGAGGAACGCGGCGACCGTGGTGCACGCCCCGGTGTCCGCGATCCGGTACCCGAGACGCAGCGGCACCACCGGAGCGCCCGCGTCGATCGCCGCCTGGAACATGGCCGGACGGAAGCCGCCCCCGGGGCGACACTCGGCCGCGCCGTTCCCGGCACACCAGGTCGTACCCTCGGGAAAGACCGCGACCGACCGGCCGGCGCGCAGCGTGTCGGCGAGCCGGCGCACGGTGGCCGGCAGCGCGCGCGGGCGCGACCGGTCCACGAAGACGGTGCCCGCGGCGGCGGCCAGCAGCCCCACCACCGGCCACGACCGGATCTCCCGCTTCGCCACCATCCGGGTGGGCGCGACCGAAAGCACGGCGAGGATGTCCAGCCACGACACGTGGTTGGCGACCAGCAGCGCGCGCCGCCGGGGCAGCCGCCCCTTGATCACCAGCCGGACGCCGAAGGCGCGCACGGTGCCACGGGCCCAGGCGCGCAGCAGGGCCTGCCGCTCCGACGCCGGCAGTACGGGCAGCAGCACCGCCACGCCCACCCCGGCCAGCAACATGCCGCCCGCCGCGACCAGCCGGAGCACCCGGCGGGCCACCGACACCGTGGGCACCTCGCCGGTTGCCGGCAGGCAGTCGTCGTCGCAGCCCGACGAGGGCCGCCACAGGTCGTGCGCCGCGACGCTCACCGCTCGTCCCCGCCCAGGAAGTGCCGCAGGTAGCGCGGGTTCATCCGGTCGAGGGAGAAGAGCACGTAGAAGTCGGCGCACCCGAAGTCGGGGTCGTACGACGGCTCACCGCAGATCCACGCGCCGAGTCGCAGGTAACCGCGCAGCAGCGGCGGGACCGCCACCCGGGCGGCCGGATCGGTGGCGGGAGTCAGGGCGGCGGCCGGCTCGGCGAACCACGGACGCAGCGGCCGGACCCGCAGCGGCGGCGGCGACAGGTGCCGGGCCTGGGCCTGGGCCCACACCCCGGCGACCGTACGACCGCCGTCGTCGACCGGTACCGAGGCGCAGCCGCCGAGCCAGCGCGAGCCGCGCAGGTGCAGGTAGCGGGTGAGCCCCGCCCACATCAGGTTGATCACCGCGCCGGAGCGGTGGTCCGGATGCACGCAGGACCGGCCCGTCTCGACGAGGTCGTCGCGCAGTGGGTCCAGCGCGGCGAGGTCGAACTCGCTCTCGGCGTACCGCCGGTCGGTACGCCCCGGCGGCAGCAGCCGGTACGTGCCGACCACCTGCCCGGTGCTGTCCTCCCGGACGATGAGGTGGTCGCAGTGGGCGTCGAAGGGGTCCACGTCCAACCCGGCTCCACCGGGTGCGAGGGTGGCGCCCAACTCGGTGGCGAACACCTCGTGGCGCAGGCGTTGCGCGGCCGCGACCTGGGTGGGGTCGTCGGCGATCAGCAGGGTGTATCCGCTGGTCGTCAGTGGCGTGCCAGCGACATGCAGAACGGCCATGGGATCTGTGTAAGGGCCCTGGGTGCCATCGGCGGGCACCGCTGGTGTCGGACGGATGAACGCCGGTCGGCGGATGCCTGCGGGATGCCGTCGTGCGAGGCTGCGGGACGGACCGGCGACGATGCCGGTCCACGCTTCACGGAGGTCACCCATGCGCGTCGAGTCCCGCTACAACGGGCCCACCGGCTCCGGCAACGGCGGGTGGAGCGCCGGGCTCTTCGCCACCGCGGCGGGGCCCGGACCGGTCGAGGTGACGCTGCGTCGACCACCGCCGCTGGAGACGGAGCTGACCCTCGTCGACGGCGAGGTCCGGGACCCGGCCGGCGACCTGGTGGCCGAGGTCCGCCCGGCCGGTGTCGTGGACGCCGTCGTACCACCGGTCGACGCCCGGACGGCGGCGGAGGCGGCGACCCGCTACGCCGGGTTCGTCGCGCACCCGTACCCCGGGTGTTTCGTCTGTGGTCCGGGCCGGACCGACGGCTTGCGGATCTTCCCCGGACGGCTGCCGGACGGCCGGACCGCCGCGCCGTTCCGCGCGCCCGAGCAGGTCGACGACGCCACCGTCTGGGCCGCGCTGGACTGTCCCGGGGCTGGACGGTGCTCGCGTCGGACCGCCCGTACCTGCTGGGTCGGATCGCCGCCGTGGTCGCGGCCCGGCCGGCGCCCGGCGACGAGTGCGTGGTGACCGGCGCGCTGATCGGTGTCGACGGCCGCAAGGCGCTGGTGCACACCAGCCTGTACGGCCCGGACGGCGCGTTGCTCGGCGCGGCCCGGGCCACCTGGATCGCCCGCTGAGGTCCGTCGTCGTGCCGGACGTCGTTCCCAAGGAGGACCACGCCGTAGGTACTCGGGCTGATTGACCTTGTTGCTCGGTACCGTCACGCTGTGCCACGGCGTACCTCGACGCCACACGGGAGGAGAACGATGACTGACGGGCAGCGAAGCCCCACCAGCGACGGTCAGATCGTGGTGTCCGGTCTGACGAAGCAGTACAAGAACGTGCGGGCGGTGAACAACCTGTCCTTCACCGTGGCACCGGGGCGGGTGACCGGCTTCCTCGGCCCGAACGGCGCCGGCAAGACCACCACGCTGCGCATGCTGCTGAACCTGGTCACGCCGACCGGGGGCACGGCCACCATCAGCGGCCACCGCTACGCCGACCTGACCGACCCGCTGCGGCACGTCGGCGCGATCCTGGAGGCGTCCAGCGCGCACAAGGGCCGCACCGGCATCAACCACCTGCGGGTGATCTGCGCGGCGGCCGGTCTGCCCCGCAGCCGGGCCGACGAGGTGCTGGAACTGGTCGGGCTGACCCCGGCCGCGAAGCGCAAGTTCAAGGGCTACTCGCTGGGCATGAAGCAGCGGCTCGGTATCGCCGCCGCGATGCTCGGCAACCCGCGGGTGCTGATCCTCGACGAGCCGGCCAACGGGCTCGACCCGGAGGGCATCCGGTGGATGCGCGGGTTCCTCAAGAACCTCGCCCACGAGGGCCGTACGGTGCTGGTCTCCAGCCACCTGCTGTCCGAGATGCAGCTCCTCGCCGACGACGTGGTGATCATCGCGGCCGGGCAGCTCGTCCGGCAGGGGCCGGTCGAGCAGGTGCTCGGGTCGATGGCGCAGGGCGCCCAGGTCCGGGTCCGCACCCCGCAGGCCGAGGCGCTGACCACCGCGCTGAAGGCGCAGTCGGCCACCGTCACCACGGACGAGCACGGCGTGCTGCTGGTCTCCGGGGTGGACGCCCCGACGATCGGCCGGGCCGCCCTGGCCGCCGGCGTGGAACTGCACGAACTGTCCACCGAACGACCCGACCTGGAACGGGTCTTCCTGGAGCTGACGGCCGGAAAGGCGGGCATCCGATGAACCTGGTCCGATCCGAGCTGCTCAAGATCCGTACCACCAACACCTGGTGGATCTTCGCGCTGATCAGCCTGCCGCTGTGGGCGCTCACGCTGCTCATCAACTGGTTGCAGGCCGACGCCCTCACCAGCACCGACCCCGCCCAGGTGGGCGATCAGGCGGACCAGTTCGCCGCGGCGGCCACTCCGGACGCGCTCTCGTCGAACCTGTTCACCACCGGGCAGTTCTTCGGCCTGCTCATCGTCATGCTGCTCGGCATCATCGTGGTGACCAGCGAATTCTTCCACCAGACGGTCACCACCACGTTCCTCACGAGCCCGCACCGCACCGCGGTGATGCTCGCCAAGTTGGTCGCGGCGGGTGTGCTGGCGCTGCTCTTCTGGCTGGTCACCACCGTGTTCAACCTGATCGCCGGGTCGGCGGTGCTGAGCGCGGTCGGGGTGGACGGGCAACTGGGCAACGACGCGGCCTGGCGGGCGATCGGGTTGAACCTGCTCGCGTACCTGCTGTGGGCCGTGTTCGGCGTCGGCATCGGCGTGCTGATCCGTAGCCAGATCGGCGCGACCGTGACCGGCATCCTGCTCTACCTGGGCGGCTCGATCGGCGCCATCTTCGTCATCGCCATCCTGGCGGATCGTTGGGGCGACTGGATCAACAACCTGCAACTGCTGGTGCCGTCGCTGGCCTCGGCGCTGATGGTCACCGGGGCGGACATCCCCGGCAACCCGCCGCGCTGGGCCGGCGCGGCCGTGCTGATCGGATACGCGGTGGTCACCGGCGTCGCCGGCTCCCTGCTGATCCGCCGGCGCGACATCTCCTGACCGAGAGGTTCCCCCGAAGGAAGGGCCCCTTACTAACGCCTGGTGTCTAGTAAGGGGCCCTTCCTCTCGTAATCGGGGGTGGTGGCGGCACGGCCGCACGGGCGTCAGCCGCCGGGGCAGCCCCGGCCGCCGCTGATGGGTATGCACTGGGTGATCTGCGGTGCCGGCTCCTGGTCGGCGGGGACGTGCCCGATCAGGGCGCTGGTCGCCATGCCGCTCACCAGCGCGACCGCCACGTAGATCAGCGCCACCCCGCCGAATGCCCCGGCGAAGTGGCGACGCCACCGTTCGTCCCCGGCCAGCCCGGCCAGGAGCAGACCGATCACCGGAAGCACCGCGTTGAGCACGAGCCCGGTCGTCAACAGGGCGTCGGTGGTCGCGCCGAAGGCCTTGGCTTCGGCGTACGTCGGCGTGTAGGGCGCGGAGACGCGGCGGATCAGCCCCACCATCAGCAGGAACGGCACCCCGTAGAGCCAGGCGAAGAAGACCCCTCCGAGGCCGAGGCGCTTCATGCCAGCCCCGCGAGGACGGCGCCGCAGAGCGTGAGGCTGACCACCGCGGACAGGGTCCCGGCGATCACGGCCGACGGGACGAGCCGGGCGGCCAGCGCGGCCACCAGCGCCGTCACGAACATCACCCCGACGAATATCGGTGCTCCCCACACCAGCGCGACGAACGCCAGCGACTCCCCCGGCGACAGGCAACTGAACCAGGCCGCGCAGTCGTCGCCCACCGGTGTGCTCGGCACGCTCGTGGTGCCCACCGCCACGGCCGCGATGGCGGTGACGTACCAACCGGCCGCCACCCCCATGCTCCTGCCGTAGCGCCCCCCTGCCCCGTGTCCATCCATGCGCCCGATCCTGGTGGAGGAGGGCCGGCCGAGACATCCGTCGGGATACTCAATCCCGCCGTACCAGCCGGCGACGATTGCCGCAGGGGTTGCCGAACTTCTGGCATCTTCTGTGAATCGGGCCACCCGACCGAGGCGGAAATGCCGGGGCGATCCGTACGGCGTAGCCTGGGACTCGTCTGTCCGTTCTCCTTGATCGGCGTGACGGACACCGCGTGACACACAAACCCGCGTGAAAGAGGCGATTACCGGCCGTGTCGACCCAGCAGACTTCGCAGGAGAACCCACTGGCGGGTTTCGGCCCGAACGAGTGGATCGTCGAGGAGATGTACCAGCGGTACCTCGCCGACCCCACGAGCGTCGATTCAGCCTGGCACGACTTCTTCGCCGACTATCGACCAGCGCCCGGCGCCGCCACACCGCGCCCGGAGAGCGCCGGCAAGCCGGCCGCCGCCCCCGAGCCGGACGGCCAGCCGGAGGCCGCGGCCAAGGTGACCCAGCCCTCCGCCACGAAGCCGGCCACTGCCGCGCCGGCCAAGCCGGCTGCCGCCGCGCCCGCCCCGGCCAAGAGCGCCCCGGCGCCGGCCATCCAGGCCCCGGCCAAGCCGGCCGCGAAGGCGCCCGCGCCGACCGCCGACGGCCCGCAGACCACGCCGCTACGGGGTGTCGCCGCGAAGATCGTCCAGAACATGGACGCCTCGCTGAGCGTGCCGACCGCGACCAGCGTGCGCGCGGTCCCGGCGAAGCTGCTGGTCGACAACCGCATCGTGATCAACAACCACCTCGCCCGCGGTCGGGGCGGCAAGGTCAGCTTCACCCACCTCGTCGGCTACGCGATGGTCCGCGCGCTGGTCGAGCACCCCGAGATGAACAACTCGTTCGCCGAGGCCAACGGCAAGCCGGCCGTGGTCCGCCCGGCGCACGTCAACCTCGGCATCGCCATCGACCTGGCCAAGCCGGACGGCACCCGCAACCTGGTGGTCCCCTCCATCAAGGGTTGCGAGCAGATGGACTTCCGGCAGTTCTGGCAGGCGTACGAGGACGTCGTCCGACGTGCGCGGCGCAACGAGCTGACCATGGAGGACTACGCCGGCACCACGATCTCGCTGACCAACCCGGGCGGCATCGGCACCGTGCACTCGATGCCGCGGCTCATGCAGGGGCAGAGCGCGATCATCGGCGTCGGCGCGATGGAGTACCCGGCCCCCTACCAGGGCATGTCCGAGGCCACCCTCGCCGAGCTGGCGGTCAGCAAGGTCATCACGCTGACCAGCACGTACGACCACCGGATCATCCAGGGCGCGCAGTCCGGCGAGTTCCTCAAGGTGATGCACGAGCTGATCCTCGGCGAGCGCGGCTTCTACGACCAGATCTTCACCTCGCTGCGCATCCCGTACGAGCCGGTGCGCTGGATGCGGGACGTCGCCGTCAACTCCGAGGGTCAGATCAACAAGACCGCCCGGGTGCACGAGCTGATCCACGCGTACCGCGTGCGCGGTCACCTGATGGCCGACACCGACCCGCTCGAGTTCAAGATCCGCAAGCACCCCGACCTGGACGTCCTCCAGCACGGGCTGACCCTGTGGGACCTGGACCGCGAGTTCCCGGTCAACGGCTTCGCCGGCCGGCAGCGGATGAAGCTGCGCGAGATCCTCGGCGTGCTGCGCGACTCGTACTGCCGCCGGGTGGGCATCGAGTACATGCACATCCAGGACCCGGAGGAGCGGCGCTGGATCCAGGAGCGGATCGAGCGCAAGTACGAGAAGCCGTCCGCCGACGAGCAGAAGCACGTGCTCAACCGGCTCAACGCGGCCGAGGCGTTCGAGACCTTCCTACAGACCAAGTACGTGGGCCAGAAGCGCTTCTCGCTGGAGGGCGGCGAGTCGTTGATCCCGCTGCTCGGCGAGGTGCTGGAGTCCTCCGCCGAGAACGGCCTGGACGAGGTCGTCATCGGCATGGCCCACCGGGGTCGCCTCAACGTGCTGGCCAACATCGTCGGCAAGCCGTACGAGAAGATCTTCTCGGAGTTCGAGGGCCACCTGGACCCGCGCTCCACGCAGGGCTCGGGCGACGTGAAGTACCACCTGGGCCAGAACGGCAAGTTCACCACCCCGGACGGCGAGCACGCGGTCAAGGTGTCGGTGGTGGCGAACCCGTCGCACCTGGAGGCCGTCGACCCGGTGCTGGAGGGCATCGTCCGGGCCAAGCAGGACCGGATCGACCTCAAGCTGGAGGGCTACACCGTGCTGCCGCTGGCGGTGCACGGTGACGCCGCGTTCGCCGGGCAGGGCGTGGTCGCCGAGACGCTCAACCTGTCGCAGCTGCGCGGCTACCGCACCGGCGGCACCGTGCACGTGGTGGTCAACAACCAGGTCGGCTTCACCACCGCCCCGGAGTACAGCCGGTCCAGCCTCTACAGCACCGATGTGGCCCGGATGATCCAGGCGCCGATCTTCCACGTCAACGGTGACGACCCGGAGGCCGTGGTCCGGGTGGCCCGGCTGGCCTTCGAGTACCGGCAGACGTTCAACAAGGACGTCGTGATCGACATGGTCTGCTACCGCCGGCGCGGCCACAACGAGGGCGACGACCCGTCGATGTCCAACCCTCAGATGTACAAGATCATCGACTCGAAGCGCTCGGTGCGCAAGCTCTACACCGAGGAGCTGATCGGTCGCGGCGACATCACCGTGGAGGACGCGGAGGAGTTGCTGCGCGACTACCAGGCGCAACTGGAGAAGGTCTTCAAGGCCACCCGGGACGCCGCCGCCGCGCCGCGCCAGCTCAACCGGCCGCGCCGCGAGGAGGAGCCGGAGCCGGCCGTCGACACCGCCACCGACGCCGCCGTCGTCAAGGCGATCGGCGAGGCGCACGTCAACCTGCCGGAGGGCTTCACCCCGCACAAGCGCATCCAGCAGCTGCTCGACCGGCGGGCCAAGATGTCCGTCGAGGGCAACATCGACTGGGGGTACGGCGAGATCATCGCGTTCGGGGCGCTGCTGCACGACGGGGTGACCGTCCGCCTCGCCGGTCAGGACTCGCGTCGCGGCACCTTCGTCCAGCGGCACGCGTCGGTCGTCGACTCCCGCACCGGGGACGACTATCTGCCGCTCAAGTCACTCACCGGCGACGGCGAGCGCTCCCGGTTCTTCGTGCACGACTCGCTGCTCAGCGAGTACGCGGCGATGGGCTTCGAGTACGGCTACTCGGTGGAGAACATCAACGCGCTGGTCGCCTGGGAGGCCCAGTTCGGTGACTTCGTCAACGGCGCCCAGTCGGTGATCGACGAGTTCATCTCGTCCGGCGAGGTGAAGTGGGGTCAGCGCTCCGCGGTGACCCTGCTGCTGCCGCACGGCCACGAGGGCCAGGGCCCGGACCACACCTCCGGTCGCCCGGAGCGGTTCCTGCAGATGTGCGCCGAGGACAACATGCGGGTCGCCATCCCGACGACCCCGGCGAACTACTTCCACCTGCTGCGCCGCCAGGCCCTGTCGCCCAAGCGCAAGCCGCTGGTGGTGTTCACGCCCAAGTCGCTGCTGCGGCACAAGCTCTGCGTCTCCTCCGTGGAGGACTTCACCACCGGCACCTTCCAGCCGGTGCTGCGCGACACGGCGGCGCCGGCGCCGGAGGCGGTGAAGCGGGTGCTGCTCTGCTCCGGCAAGGTCTACTACGACCTGTTCCAGGCCCGGCAGGAGCGCGGCGTCACCGACACCGCGATCCTCCGGATCGAGCAGCTCTACCCGCTGCCGGTCGAGGAGATCCGCGCCGCCTTGGCGCAGTACCCGAACGCGGAGGACTTCGCCTGGGTGCAGGAGGAGCCGGCCAACCAGGGCGCCTGGTCGTTCGTGGCGCTCAACCTGCTGGAGCACCTCACCGACGTCCGGCTGCGGCGGATCTCCCGCCCGGCCGCGGCGGCCCCGGCGGTCGGCTCGGCCAAGACCCACGAGGTCGAGCAGACCGCGCTCATCGAGGCGGCACTCCCCCGCCCGTGATCTGACCGTATCCGCGAGCCGGGGCAGGGCCGTTTCCCGACGGTCCCTGCCCCGGCTCGTGTCGGCCCACCGCCCGGCCCGCGCCGGGTCGAGCGGCCGGAACAACCCGATCCAGCCGCCCGGCCCGCGCCGGGCTGGGCCGAGCAGAGGACGTACGCCGTGTACTTCACCGACCGTGGCATCGAGGAACTGGTCGAACGCCGGGGCGACGAGCAGGTGACCCTGGAGTGGCTGGGCGAGCGCCTGCGCGACTTCGTCGACCTCAACCCGGAGTTCGAAACCCCCATTGAGCGCCTGGCAACCTACCTGGCCCGCCTGGACGACCCCGACGACGAAGACGCCTGACAGTACGAAGACCCCGCGGCCGTCGGCGGGGACGGGCTCGACGCCGCCGGCGGGGGGCACCTGCGACTTTCCTCCTTTGCTCTGCTTCAGCGGAGGAAACAGCGAGCGTCCGATATCCGGACACCGGGTGTTGCGCGGGTTGAAGCAGAGCAAAGGGCGACCTCAACACCCTCACCGCCCGGCCGACCAAACGCGCGATCCCGGGTTCCCTTCTCGGCCCACGAGGCTCGATCCACTCGCGATCTTCTAGGGTGGGGCTGTGGCTCGCAGCGTGTACCTGACCAGCGTGGGTTCGGGCGGGGGTAAGTCGACCATCGCTCTCGGGCTGGCCGAACTGCTGTCGCGGCAGGTGGGGCGGATCGGCGTGTTCCGGCCGCTGGTCGCCGACACCGGCCCCGATTCGATCCTCGCCCTGCTCAGCGAGCGGTACCGGGTCGAGGTGCCGGTCGCCGAGCTGGCCGGGGCAACCTACGCCGAGGCGGCCGCGCTGGTGGCCGACGGCCGGCGTGAAGACCTGATCTCCGCGATCGTGGAGCGCTACCGGGCGGTCGAGCGGCAGTGCCCGGCGGTGGTCGTGGTGGGCAGTGACTTCGACGAGCCGGGTGACCCGGCGCACCCCCGCGAGCTGGCCTTCAATGCCCGGCTGGCCACCGAGTTCGGCAGCGTGGTGGTCCCGGTGGTGGACGGCTACGAGCAGGAGCCGGCGGCCGTCGCGGCGGCCATGCGCGGGGCGTACCACGACCTGGCCGACCTCGGTGCGACAGTGCTCGCGGTGATCGCCAACCGGGTGCCCGGGCCGATGACGCTGCCCGAACTGCCGGTGCCCGCGTACGCCATCCCGGAGGTGCCGAGCGTGTCGGCGCCGACGGTGGCCGAGGTGGCGGCGGCGCTCGGCGCCACCCTGCTGGCCGGAGACGACGCCGCGCTCGGGCGGGACGTGCTGGACTTCGTGGTCGGCGCGGCGCACGTGCCGACCCTGTTGGGCCACCTCACCGAGGGGGCGCTGGTGATCACCCCCGGCGACCGGGCCGATCTGCTCGTCGCCGCCAGCGCGGCCCACGTGGCCGGACAGGTGTCGGTGGCCGGGTTGGTGCTCACCCTGGGCGAGCAGCCCGATCCCCGGGTCATGCGGCTGGTGGAGGGGTTGAACACCGGCCTGGCGGTGCTGTCCGTGAGCAGCGACAGCTACGACACCGTCGAGGCGTCCAGCCGGATCGAGGGGCGGCCCAGCGTGGCCAACCCGCGCAAGGTGGAGGCCGCGCTGGGCGCGTTCGAGCGCTGCGTGGACACCGACGACCTGGCCCGCCGGCTCCGGGTGAGCCGCTCGACGCGGGTCACCCCGCTGATGTTCGAGAACGAACTGATCGACCGGGCCCGCTCGCAGCGCCGCCACCTGGTGCTTCCCGAGGGCACCGACGACCGGATCCTGCGGGCGGCGGAGATCCTGCTGCGCCGGGGCGTGGCCGACCTGACGCTGCTCGGCCGTCCCGACGACATCGCCCGGCGCACCCGCGAGCTGGGCATCGACCTCGGCGACGCGCGGCTCGTCGACCCGACGAGCAGTGGGTGGCACGACGAGTTCGCCGCCGAGTACGCGCGCCTGCGCGCCCACCGGGGCGTCACCGCCGAGCTGGCGTACGACATCGTGGCCCAGCCCAACTACTTCGGCACGCTCATGGTGGCCACCGGGCACGCCGACGGCATGGTCTCCGGCGCCACGCACACGACCGCCGCCACCATCCGACCCGCCTTCGAGATCATCCGTACCGTCCCGGACGTCTCGGTGGCCTCCAGCGTCTTCTTCATGCTGCTGCGGGACCGGGTGCTGGTCTACGGCGACTGCGCGGTGAACCGCGACCCGGACGCCGCCCAACTCGCCGACATCGCGATCTCGTCGGCCGACACCGCCGCCCGGTTCGGCATCGAGCCCCGGGTGGCCATGCTGTCGTACTCCACCGGCAGCTCCGGCGCGGGCGCCGACGTGGAGAAGGTCGCCGCGGCCACCGCGCTCGTCCGGGAACGCCGGCCCGACCTGCTGGTCGAGGGGCCGATCCAGTACGACGCGGCGATCGACCCGGCGGTGGCGGCGACCAAACTGCCGGAGAGCAAGGTCGCGGGGCACGCCACGGTCTTCATCTTCCCGGACCTCAACACGGGCAACAACACGTACAAGGCGGTGCAGCGCTCGGCCGGGGCGGTCGCCGTCGGGCCGGTGATGCAGGGCCTGCGCCGGCCGGTGAACGACCTGTCCCGGGGCGCGCTGGTACCGGACATCGTGAACACGGTGGCGATCACCGCCATCCAGGCGGCCGCCGGGGAGGCGTCATGAGTCGGGTTCTGGTGCTCAACTGCGGGTCGTCGTCGGTGAAGTGGCGGCTCTACGACGGGGACCGCACGCTCGGGCAGGGCACCGTCGAGCGGGTCGGCGAGGCCGGCGGCGGCCCGGCGGACCACGCCAGCGCGGTCCGGCAGATCCTGGACGGGCTGGACCTGAACGGGCTGACGGCCGTCGGGCACCGCGTGGTGCACGGCGGCCGGACGTTCAGCGCCCCGACGCTCGTCGACGACGCGGTGCTGGCCGCGATCCGCGACCTGGTCCCGCTCGCCCCGCTGCACAATCCGGCCAACCTGGCCGGCATCGAGATGGCCCGGACGGCCCTGCCGGACGTGCCGCAGGTCGCCGTCTTCGACACGGCGTTCCACCACACCCTGCCCGAGGCCGCCGCGACCTACGCGATCGACCGGGACACCGCCGAGCGGTACGACATCCGCCGGTACGGCTTCCACGGCACCTCACACGCGTACGTCTCCCGGCGTACCGCCGAGCTGCTGGACCGCCCGTACGAGCAGCTCAACACGATCACCCTGCACCTGGGCAACGGGGCCAGCGCCTGCGCGGTGGCCGGCGGCCGCAGCGTTGCCACCTCGATGGGGATGTCGCCCCTTCAGGGGCTCGTGATGGGCACCCGCAGCGGCGACCTCGACCCGACGGTGATCTTCCACCTGCGGCGCGAGGGCGGACTATCGGTCGACGAGATCGACGACCTGCTCAACCACCGCAGCGGCCTGCTCGGCCTGACCGGCGCGAACGACATGCGCGAGGTGCTGCACCGCCGGGCCGACGGCGACCCGGCCGCCGCCCTGGCGTTCGACGTCTACTGCCGGCGGATCACCGGGTACGTCGGGGCGTACTACGCGCTGCTCGGCCGCGTCGACGCGATCGCGTTCACGGCAGGGGTGGGCGAGCACGCCGCCGACGTGCGGGCTGCCGCGCTGGCCGGCCTGGACCGGCTCGGCATCAGCGTGGACGACACCCGCAACGACGGCCAGGGTGACCGGGTGATCTCACCCGACGGCGCCGAGGTGAGCGTCTGCGTCATCCGCACCGACGAGGAACGGGAGATCGCCCGGCAGACCCGGGACGTGGTGGGGAAGGCCTAGGCGAGCCAGACGACCAGGGCCACCAGCAGCACCACGACCACCGCCGCGCCGACGATGAGGGGCAGCCGGGACGGCGCGTCGGCCGGGCCGGTGGCCTCCGGCGTCTGGGTGAAGGCACGGAACGCCTCGGTGTTGCCGCTGGGGTCGGTGTAGTTCTCAGCCATGCCGGTGACCCTAGCGAAGCGCCGGCCGACGCACCGCCCCCACCTCCCGCAGTCGCGTCGGGTCGGGCCGGGCGGCGGAGGCGACCCGACCGGGTGGCGGGCAGAGGCAGGCCGGACGGCGGGGTCGTCGCGCAGGTCCCGACGCCTACGGTGAGACAGTGGGGGCGGGACGGCTGGTCGCCGTACTGGTGACAGCGCTGCTGGCGGGGTGCGCGCCGGCCTCCGCCGTGGCTGGCGGGTCCACCGGGCCACCGGCCGCGCGCCGAGCGCCCGAGGGGTCGTACACCGTCGGCGTGCGTACGCTCACCCTCGATCCGCGCTCGGCGCGCCCCCTGCCGGTGACCGTCTGGTATCCGGCGGGCACCGACGGTGTGGCCGCCGGGCGATTCCCGGTTGTCATCTACAGCCATGGGCTGCACAGCCGGCCCGAACTGCACGCCGGGTTGACCACCCGCTGGGCGGCGGCCGGGTTCGTGGTGGCCGCGCCGGCGTACCCGCACACCCGTTCGGACGCCGCGCGCTTCACCCGGGCGGACGTCCGCAACCAGCCCGCCGACGGTTGGCGGCTGATCCGGCACCTGGGACGCCTCGACCGCGACCCGGGTGATCCGCTCGCCGGCCACCTGGATCTCGCGTCGGTCGCCGCCGCCGGTCACTCGGCGGGAGGCTTCACCACCTCCGGCATGTTCACCGAGGGCCACCCGACCCGGCTGCGCGCGGGCATCGTGATCGCCGGCGGCGGACTGCCCGGTAGTTTCGCCGGACCGACCGCCCCGGTGCTGTTCGTGCACGGCACGGCCGACCCGGTGGTGCCGGTGACGGTCGGGCGGGCGGCGTACGCGCGCACCCGGGGTCCGGCTGCCTTCCTCAGCGTCGTCGGGCAGGGGCACGGCGAGTACCTCACGCCGGACCGTCCCGGGTTCGCACCGGTGCTGACCACGACGACCGACTTCCTGCGCTGGACCCTCTACGGCGACAGCGCGGCCGGCGCACGCCTCCCCCTCGACGCCCGCACGGCGCTGACCCGCTACGAGTCACGCCCGGCCCGCTGAGGGACACGAACGGGACGTACCGTGGCCCGATGGACGACCTCGCGCGGCGTCAGTTGGCGAGCATCGCCGAGCTGGTCGAGGTGAGCACGTCGGCTGGTGTCGCGGTGTGGCTGCGCGGCGGCTGGGCGATGGACTTCCACCTCGGCGCGGTGACCCGCCCGCACGTCGACGTCGACTGGTACTGCTGGCGCGAGGACGCGCCGCGACTCGCCGCACTGCTGCTGGCCCGGGGCTGGCGTCCCGACCCGAGGATGCCGGCGGAGCTACAGCTCGAACTGTTCACCCGTGACGTGGAGGTCAGCGTCGCGTACCTGGGCCGGGACGACGGCGGTCGGCCGACCGTGGGCGCCGGCCCCTGGGCGGGCACCCTCCTGCCGGCCGGGATGCTGGACGCGCCGCCCGGCCGGATCGGCGCGTTGGTCGTACCGGCGATCTCGGTGGCGGCCCAGATCGAGTTCAAGCAGATGTACCCGGTGTGGATGCCGGAGCGTCCCCGCCGTCCGAAGGACGCGGCCGACCTGGCTCGACTGCGCGCTGGGCCTCGTCGAGCAGATCCTCGTACAACCCGACCTTGAAGCCGATCAGGTCCAGGCACTGCGTGAGCCTGCCGATCTGGCTGGTGACGTGCTCGCGGTGCTCGCGCAGAAGCGCGAGCCGTTCCTCCTCGTTGCCGACGCCCGCCCGGACGAGGTCGGCGTACCGCCGGAGCGCGGGCAACGGCATGCCCGAGGCACGGAGAATGATGCAGACGGTCAGCCAGTCGACGTCGTTCTGGCTGCACACGCGACGCCCACCGGGCCCTCGGCGTACCGGATCGACGAAGACGCCCTCCTGCTCGTAGAAGCGGAGGGCGTGCACGCTCAGGCCGGTGCGTTCGGCGACCTGCCCGATGCTCAGACTCGCGATGTCCTCGGCCATGTCGAGCAGGGTAGCGAGGCTTGACCTAGAGCCGACTCGAGCTCCTAGGGTCCCCCTGATCGTTACGACACCGCCAGGGGAGCATCGGCATGCGCTACCGCACGCTCGGCGGCACCGGCATCGAGGTGAGCACCCACTGCCTCGGAACCATGATGTTCGGTGCCGTCGGAAACCCGGACCACGACGAGTGCGTCCGCATCATCCACACCGCGATCGACAGCGGCATCAACGCCGTCGACACCGCCGACATGTACGGCCGGGGTGAGTCCGAGCAGATCGTGGGGAAGGCACTGCGGGGGCGTCGCGACGACGTCGTCCTCGCCACCAAGGTCCACTTTCCGATGGGCGAGGGGCCAAACCAGGGCGGCAACTCGCGGCGGTGGATCCTCAAGGCGGTCGAGGGGAGCCTCCGGCGTCTGGGTACCGACTGGATCGATCTCTACCAGGTCCACCGCCCCGACCCCTCGACGGACATCGAGGAGACACTTTCGGTGCTCACCGACCTGGTGAGCCAGGGAAAGATCCGCGCCTTCGGATGTTCGACGTTTCCCGCCGAGGAGATCGTCGAGGCACACCAGGTGTCCGAGCGTCGCGGCCTCGGCCGGCTGCGCACCGAGCAGCCGCCGTACTCGATCCTCGCCCGTGGGGTGGAGACTTCGGTTCTTCCGGTCTGCCAGCGCTACGGCATGGGGGTGCTGGTCTGGAGTCCGCTCGCCTTCGGTTTCCTCAGCGGCAGGTACCGCAAGGGCCGGGACGTCGACCTGTCGACCGGGCGGGCGGTTCTCCGGCCGGCGCAGTTCGATCCCACGATCGCGGAGAACGCGGCCAAGCTCGACATCGTCGAGCAACTCGTCGACCTCGCGGCGGACATCGGGTGCACGCTGCCACAACTCGCCATCGCCTTCACCGTGGCCCATCCGGCGGTCACCTCGGCGATCATCGGACCACGGACCATGCAGCACCTGGACGACCTGCTCAAGGGCGCGAGCCTCGCCCTGGACGACGCGACCCTCGACCGGATCGACGAGATCGTGCCGCCCGGGACCAACCGGTACGAGCCCAACGCCGCCTTCCGCCCGCGCTCCCTGACCGACCCGGCGCGACGGCGGCGTCCGCTCTCCGAACGCGCGGCGGCCTGAGACGACCGGTGACAGCGTGGGCCGGACCGCCCCGAGCCACCGGCGCGGCACGGCACAATTGAGGCCATGTCGCGTCGTGTCACCCCCACGCTGCTGGCCAGCGCCCTGCTCCTGGCCGGTCTGGTCGGCTGCTCCACGGACGCCCCGAAGAAGGAGACCGCGCCGGTCGCCGTCGAACCGCCGCCGGCCGCCACGCCGACACCGCGGGTACCCGCCGGGTCCGCGCCCGAGAAGGCCTTCGGTGTCGGCGTACGGCAGCTCAAGCTGAACCGGGACGGCCGCGCGCTGCCGGTGACCCTCTGGTATCCGGCGGCCGGGAAGGCCGGCGGCGCGGCCCGGCGGTCCGTGGCGGCGGCGGACGGCCGGTTTCCGGTGGTGATGTTCAGCCACGGCCTCGGCGGGCGGCCGGAGGACTACGCCGCGCTGCTGACCCGGTGGGCGGCGGCGGGCTTCGTGGTGGCCGCGCCGGCCTTCCCGCACACCTCCAAGGGCGGCGACGGCAACGTCCTCGACGTGCTCAACCAACCGGCCGACGTGTCGTACGCGCTGACCCAGGTGCTGGCGCTCGATGGCAAGGCCGGCGACGGGCTGCGCGGCCGATTGGCGACCGACCGGGTGGCTGCGGCGGGGCACTCGGCCGGCGGGGTGACCACCATCGGCCTGTTCACCGCGAGCCGGGACGAACGGCTGGACGCCGGCGTGGTGTTCGCCGGTACCGCCGTCGGCGTGGGTACGGCGTTCGCGGGCGCGACCGCGCCGCAGTTGTTCGTGCACGGCGAGTTGGACGAGGTGGTCGACTACGCGGCGGGCAAGGCGGCGTACGACAAGGTGCCGTGGCCGAAGGCGCTGCTGAGCCTGCCCAAGGGCGACCACGGCCGGGCGCTGCTCGGCGACGCCGCGTCACTGCGGGTCGTCTCGGACACGTCCGTCGAGTTCCTGCGCTGGTCGCTGTACGGCGACCCGAAGGCCAAGAAGCGCATCGCCACGGACGCGACCCGCGACGACATCGCCACCTTCGACGATCACCTCTGAGCGTCGCCCCCTCCCCTGCGCGATCTTGCACTTACTGTCGCGGCATAGCGGGACATTTTTCGCGAGACGACAACAGAAAGTGCAAGATCGCGGGGCGGGCGCGGGGCGCGGGGGCGGGCGCGGGGGCGGGGTCAGGCCGTGTGGTCGATGACGACCTTGCCGAAGGCCTCGCCGGAGTGGAGGCGGGTGAAGGCTTCCTCGACGCGGCTGAACGGGACCACGCTGTCCACCACCGGGCGGACCTCGTTCTCGGCGCAGAACGCCAGCAGCTCGTACAGCTCCCCGGGGGTGCCCATCGACGTGCCGAGGATCTCCAACTGCATGGCGAAGACCCGGCGGAGGTTGACCGTCGGCTGGTGGCCGGCGGTGGCGCCGGAGACCACGATCCGGGCCATCGGGGCGGCCGACTTCATCGAGTGCTCGAAGGTCGCCGCGCCGACCGTCTCGATCACCACGTCGACCCGCTCCGGCAGCCGGGCGCCGGGCTCCACGGCGGTGGCCCCGAGAGCCGCTATCCGCTCGCGCTTGGCGGCGTCGCGGCTGGTCGCGTACACCCGCTTGCCCATCGCGACGGCGAGCGCGACGGCCGCCGTCGCGACGCCGCCGCCCGCGCCCTGCACCAGCACGCTGTCGGCGTCCGCGACGCGGCCCTTGGTGGTCAGCATCCGCCACGCGGTCAGCCAGGCCGTGGGCAGGCACGCGGCGTCGGTCGCCGCCATGCCGTCGGGCAGCGGGACCAGGTTCGACCGGGGTACGGCGACCCGCTCGGCGAGGGTTCCGGCGAAGTGTTCGGAGAGGATGGAGACACCGCGCGGGTCACCGGGAGTGACGACGACCGGGTAGACGACCACGTCGTTGCCCTCGGGGTCCACGCCCACCGCATCGCAGCCGAGGATCATCGGCAGCTGCGCCTCGGTGAGCCCCACCCCGCGCAGCGACCACAGGTCGTGGTGGTTGAGCGAGGTGGCGCGCACCCGCACGGTCACCCAGTCGTCCTCCGGGTGGGTCGGCTCGGGTCGCTCACCGACGGTGAGGGCGGTGAGCGGATCGGCGTCGTCGAAGCGGGAGACGAAGGCAGCACGCATGATCGGCACCGTAACAAGCTGAGCGCTCGTTAAGAAGGGCCGGCCGCCGGGCCACGCCGGTCACGCCGTCGCGGTCACCACGCCGGGCGCGGCGTCGCGGTCACCGCCGGGCCACCCCGTCACGGCGGGCGGCCTCGGCCACCGCCTCGGCGACGGCCGGAGCGACACGCGGGTCCAGCGGCGACGGGACGATCGCCTCGGGAGTCAACGACTCGGCCACCACCCCGGCGATGGCGTCCGCCGCGGCGACCTTCATCGCCTCGGTGATCCGGGTGGCGCCGGCGTCCAGCGCGCCCCGGAACACCCCGGGGAACGCCAGCACGTTGTTGATCTGGTTGGGGTAGTCGCTGCGGCCCGTGGCGACCACCGCGACGTGCCGGGCGGCCACCTCCGGGTGCACCTCCGGGGTGGGATTGGCCAGCGCGAACACGATCCCACCGGGCGCCATACCGGCGATGGCGGCCTCCGGGATCTCGCCTCCGGAGACGCCGATCAGCACGTCCGCGTCGCGCAGCGCCTCGGTGATGTCGCCGTGGCGGCCGTCCGCGTTGGTGCTCGCCGCCAGCTCGGCCTTGCCACCGGTCAGCTCGGTGCGGTGCGCGCCGATGATCCCCTTCGAGTCGCAGACGACGACCTGGTCGGGGTTGACGCCACCGGCGATGAGCATCTTCGTCACGGCCACGCCCGCCGCGCCCGCGCCGCTCACCGCGACCCGCAGGTCGCCGAGCTTGCGGTTGAGCAGGGTGGCGGCGTTACGCAGCGCCGCGAGCACCACGATGGCGGTGCCGTGCTGGTCGTCGTGGAAGACCGGGATGTCCAGCGCCTCGTCGAGTCGCCGCTCGATCTCGAAGCAGCGCGGCGCGCTGATGTCCTCCAGGTTGATCCCGCCGAACGAGGGGGCCAGCGCCCGCACCACCGCGACGATCTCGTCCACGTCCTGGGTGTCCAGGCAGATCGGCACCGCGTCCACCCCCGCGAACTGCTTGAACAGCACCGCCTTGCCCTCCATCACCGGCAGGGCGGCCCGCGGGCCGATGTTGCCGAGACCCAGCACGGCCGAGCCGTCGGTCACCACCGCGACAGCGTGCGACGCCCAGGTGTACTCATCGGCCAGGGCGGGGTCGGCGGCGATCGCCTCGCACACCCGGGCGACCCCCGGGGTGTACGCGAGGGAGAGGTCCTCGCGGCTGGTGAGCGGCACCGTCGAGGCGACGGCCATCTTGCCGCCGACGTGCAGTTGGAAGACGGGATCAGCGGGGTCCACGGTGGATGAAGACATGGCGGTGACTCCAGGATCTGTCGAGCAGATGTGAGGCGGCGGGCCCGGCCGCGAGGTGGGCGGCGAGCGATGGCACGCGGCGCGGGGGGTCACCCGGCACTTTCCGAGCATAGTGTCGACCCTGCCCCTCGGATGTGAGCAGGGTCATATAACCCGACGAGGCACCCGTCCGGGGCGCGGCCAGTAGCGAGCCACCACCCGACCGCGCACGTCGGCCACGCCGTACGCCCGGGAGTCGTCGGTGATCAACTCGTTGTCACCGCGCAGCCACCAGCCGCCATCCTGCGGCCGGACCGCCCGCTTGACGACCAGCAGTTCCGGCCGTGTCCGGAAGACCGCGACCACCACGTCGCCGGGTCGGATGGGACGCCCGCCCGAGCGGACCAGCACCGCGTCGCCGTGCCGCAGCGTCGGCGCCATGGACGGGCCGGCCACCGCGACCGCCGTCAGCGGGCCGCGCAGACGAGGCGGCCCACTCGGGTGATCGGCGCGCACCGGTTTCACCTCCACCCGGTTCGGGGAGCATTCCCAGGAGTAATGTCGCCTTTGATCATCGCAAACTTCCCATGGAGGATCCCGATGCGACTTCCACGCATCCTTGCGCCCCGCGTCACCGCGAGCGCTCACTGCGACCTGCCGTGCGGCGTCTACGACCCGGCCCAGGCCCGGATCGAGGCCGAGTCGGTCAAAATGATCTGCGAGAAGTACCAGGCGAACACCGACCCGGAGTTCCGCACCCGGGCGGTCATCATCAAGGAGCAGCGCGCCGAGCTGGTCAAGCACCACCTGTGGGTGCTCTGGACCGACTACTTCAAGGCGCCGCACTTCGAGAAGTACCCGAACCTGCACACCCTGTTCAACGAGGCCACCAAGCTCGCCGGCGCCAGCGGCGTCAAGGGCAGCCTCGACCCGGCCACGGCCGACCAGCTCCTCGCGAAGATCGACGAGATCGCGAAGATCTTCTGGGAGACCAAGAAGGCGTGACCAACCCGGTCACCCCGACGATCCGGCCGGTACGTCCCGCGGACGTACCGGCCGTCGTCGCCATGGTGCACGAACTGGCGGCGTACGAACGCGCCCCCGAACAGTGCCACCTCACCGCCGACCAACTCTCCTCGGCGCTGTTCGGGACTGCTCCAGGTCAGGGCGCGGTGTCAGAGGCGCCGAGCTGGAGCAGTCGTCCGACCGCCCCGGCGCTCTTCGGTCACGTCGCGGTCGACGAGCACGACGCGCCGGTCGGCTTCGCCCTGTGGTTCCTCAACTTCTCCACCTGGTCCGGCGTGCACGGCATCTACCTGGAGGATCTCTACGTCTCCCCGGCGGCCCGGGGCACCGGCGCGGGTCGACTACTGCTCGCCACGCTGGCCGGCATCTGCGTACGTCGGGGTTATCGCCGGCTGGAGTGGTGGATGCTCGAGTGGAATCCGGCCGCCGGCTTCTACGCCTCGATCGGTGCCGAGCAGCTGAACGAGTGGGTCCCGTACCGGCTCAGCGGTGACGCCCTACGGGTTCTGGCCGCTCAGGCGGAGGCCGCCGACACGCGCTCGGGCGACTGACCGGGTAGAGTCCCCGACCGGGGGGATGAGCGTGACTCAACTGACCGGCCAGCCAACGACCGACGACGACGTGGTGCACCTAACGGTGCCCGCCGACGGCGGTTACCTCGGCGTGCTCCGTACCGCCACCGCAGGTCTCGCGGCCCGGCTGCAGTTCGCGCTCGACGAGATCGAGGATCTGCGGATCGCGGTCGACGAGGCGTGCGCCATGCTGCTCGCCATCGCCACCCGGGACGCCGAGTTGGAGTGTCGGTTCGCTGTCACCAACGACGCGCTGACCGTCGAGGTGACCGTGCCGACCGTCCGCGGCGCCACGCTGCCCGCCGAGTCGTCCTTCGCCTGGAAGGTGCTCACCGCGCTGACCACGTCGGCGTCTGCCACGGCCAGCGACGGCCGGGCGACCATCTCGTTGCTGACCCGCCGCTCCGGCGGTTACTGACCGGCAACGCCCCGCCGGGCCGCGAGGCGCCGGGCGGCGAGGCACGGCGTCGCGGGCGGGGCCGCCGCTCACAACAGCGTGTCGCGACGGGCTGAACCGCGCCCGCCGGTCGACGTCACTCGAAGCCGAGGGCCTTCGTCGTGGGCGGGCTGACGAGCAGCCAGCCGACGCCCAGGCCGAGCGCCATCAGTGGAATGCCCAGCCAGCCCATCCCGCCCTGGATCATGAACCAGCCGATCGGCAGCAGCATCAGCTGAAGGACGATCGCGGGGGCCCGTGCGCCGGCCCGGCGGCGCAGCAGCGCGCGGCCCAGAGCCCACAGCGCGACGGCCGCCCCGATGGCGAACGCGGTCACCAGCAACGCCGACGCGAGATCGGTGGTGTCGGCGGTCAGGTCGGCCCAGACCAACCAGACCGCGATCAGCCCGACGGCGACCGCCTCCGCCCACAGCAGCCGCACACCCCAGCGAAGCGTGCTGGGAATCCGGGCCGAGTCGATGGTCACGCGCGCCACGATACCCGTGCTACCGAGAGGTACAGTGCCGCCCATGCGGGCCGTCCTGGTGGTCAATCCGAAGGCCACCACCACCAGCGAACGCAGCCGAGACGTGCTTGTCCGTGCGCTGCGCAGCGAAGTCGACCTCAGTGTGCGCTACACCCGCCGCCGGGGGCACGCCATGGCGTTGGCCCGGGAGGCCGCCGCCGAGGGCGTCGATCTCGTCGTCACCCTGGGTGGTGACGGCACCGTGAACGAGGTGGTGAACGGCCTGATGACGGCCGAGCCACCGGCCGGCGTCGGTGACGCGTCGATGGCGCAGCGGCTGCCCGCGTTGGCCACCGTTCCGGGCGGTTCGACGAACGTGTTCGCCCGCGCGTTGGGTCTGCCCCGGGAGTGGCCGGACGCCACCAGCATGATCCTGGAAGGGCTGCGGCTGGGCCGTCAGCGCACGGTCGGGCTGGGCCGCGCGGACGACCGCTACTTCACCTTCTGCGCCGGGTTCGGGCTGGACGCCGCCGTGATCCACCGGGTGGAGCAGGCCCGGCGCAAGGGGCGGGTCTCGACGCCCGGGCTCTACTTCCGCTCGATCATGAGCCAGTACTTCTTCGCCTCGGACCGGCGGCATCCGGCGATCAGTCTGGAGCGACCGGGTGAGGAGCCGGAGGGCGAGCTGGCCACCGTCATCATCCAGAACACCGCCCCGTGGACGTACCTGGGTGATCGGGAGGTCAACCCGAATCCGGAGGCGTCGTTCGACCTGGGCCTCGACGTGCTGGCGCTGCGTCAGCTCCGGGTGGCTAGCACAACACGGACAGTCACTCAATTCATAGGTCGGCGGCCGGATCCGAACGGACGTCAGGTGTTACGCCTCCATGACACTGCGGAGTTCACCCTGGTCTCAAGCCGCCCGCAGGCGTTCCAGCTCGACGGCGACTATCTTGGCGAGCGGGAGAAGGTCAGATTCACCTCCATTCCGGCCGCACTGAGAGTAATCTGCTAGGTCTCGGGTACTGCCCTTGGTCGACGCGGCGCCGCAACCGCTTCGGCTGGCGCCGCCACACCGAGGGGCAGGTGCCGGAAATGTCAGCAATGTCACGCGGACTGTACTATATTGATCCTCGACTGTGGCACGGCGGGTAACCAGGAAGGCACTGGAACCCGGACAAATGGGTTGTGGGCTTGCTCACCGCGCGGAGTTTTTCCGAGCGTCACCCTTGACATCGCGAGCGTTCGTGAAAGTATTCACAAGCGAACTTGAGTTACCGGGACATTGCCTGGATATGCTCGTCAGGTTGAGCTGTTCCAGCAGGTCCCCGGGGCTGACTGCCTGCTCACGCACTGCCGAATGGTCAGACGCGAACGGTCACCATAGGTACTGCGGATGCATATAGGAAAAGCACTACCCGCAATAAATTGCCACCCATCCAGAATGAGGAGTGTTGCCGCCATGGACTGGCGTCACCATGCTGTCTGCCGCGACGAGGACCCGGAGCTGTTCTTCCCGATTGGGACGTCCGGACCGGCTCTCCTTCAGGTCGAGCAGGCCAAGGCCGTCTGCCGGCGCTGCTCCGTCACCGACCAGTGCCTCCAGTGGGCGCTCGAGTCGGGTCAGGACGCCGGCGTCTGGGGCGGGATGAGCGAGGAGGAGCGGCGCGCTGTCAAGCGGCGCGGCGGCCTCCGGGTGCTGCGCGCTCACTCCGCCTGATCCCCCAACGACACACCAGTACGCCCCGGCGGGTCCGCCTGCCGGGGCGTACTGCTGTCCAGCAACGACCGGGGCGGACGAGCGGTCAGGCCGGCTCGTCGACCCGGTTGAGCACCAGCTCTGCCAGCTCGGGCGCATCCGTCAACGGGGCCGCCACCGCCACCGCGCCGGCCGCCCGCGCCGAGGCGGTCACCGCGTCGTGGAACAGGCCCGGCGCGAGGAAGTACGCGGACACCGCGACCCGACGCGCGCCCGCCGACCTCAGCCGCGTCACCGCCACACCCGTCGCCGGTGGAGCCGCCGAGGCGTACGACACCCGGCAGGGCACCCCGAACTCGACGCCGAGCGCGTCGGCCACCCGCCCCACGGAACCGCGCGCACGCGCGTCCCGGGTGCCCGCGGCGGCCAGCACCAGGGCGTCGAAGCGGCCCGGAGCGACCTCCGCGAGCCGACGGCGCAGCCCCGCCAGCAGGGTTGGCGCCACCGTCCCGTCCGCCGGGCCGAGCACGTCGGTCACCCGTACCGTCAGCGCTGCTCCGGCCGTCGTCGCGGCGGTCACCGCCGCCGGAATGTCCACCCGACGGTGGTACGCGGCGGTCAGTAGCAGCGGCACCACCACCGCGCGCCGGTGCCCCGCCTGGGCCAGCGTGCGCAGCACCTCGGTCGGCCCCGGCTCGGTGTGGTCCAGCCAACTCGCCCACACCGACAGGCCGGGCCGGGCGGCCGACACCGCCCGGGCCAGCGCCCGGGTGGCCTCGGCGGCTCGTGGATCCCGGCTGCCGTGCGCCACCAGCACCACCGGGGCCGCCCCGCCGGCCACACCGGGGCCGGTCGGGGTCGTCGACGACGAGGTCAGACGTGCAGCCCGCACTCGGTCTTCTCGAACATGGCCCAGCGGCCGGCGCGCGGATCCTCGCCGGCCTTCGTCCGGCGGGTGCACGGCCAGCAGCCGATCGAGCCGTACCCCTGCTTGAACAGCTCGTTGACCGGCACGTTCCAGCGGGCGATGTAGGCGTCCACGTCCCCCTGCGACCAGGCCGCGATCGGGTTGACCTTGACCTTGCCGCGCCGCGCGTCGAACGTCACCACCGGCGTGTTGGCCCGGGTGGGCGACTCGTCCCGACGCAGACCGGCGGCCCAGGCGTCGTACCCGGACAGGGCCCGCTCCAACGGCTCCACCTTGCGCAACTGGCAGCAGTCGTCCGGCGACTTGTTGAACAGTCGCGGACCGTACTGGCCGTCCTGCTGCCCCACGGTGAGCCGCGGTCGGATCGACCGGACGTTCACCGGCAGCGTACGGGCGACCTCGTCGCGTACGCGGAGCGTCTCGGGGAAGTGCAGACCGGTGTCGAGGAAGACCACGTCCACGCCCGGGGCGACCCGGGACACCAGGTGGGCCAGGACGGCGTCGGCCATCGAACTGGTGACGCAGAACCGGTCGCCGAAGGTCTGCGCCGCCCAGCGCGCGATCTCCAGCGCGGGAGCGCCCTCCAGATCCCGGCCGGCGTCCTCGGCCAGCGCGCGCAGCTCGTCCGGGCTACGCAGGGACGCGTCAGCGGGCTTCGGACCACCCGGGCCGACCAGGCGCAGGCTTGCGGCGGAGACGAGGCTCATCGGGTCACCGTCCGGGAGAGCAGCCCGGTGAACTTCACCGAGAAGACCCGGGCGCAGGCGTGGCACTCCCAGGCGCCGTGCCCCGCCTCGTGCGGCCGCAGGTCCTCCTCGCCGCAGTACGGGCAGTACAGGGGTGCCGCTCGGTTCTCGCTGCTCACCGCAGTTCCTCCTCGTCGACTCTGATCACCCAGTTGGCGAACGTCTCGCCCTCGCCCCGCCCGGCCAGGTAGCGGCGGGCCAGCCGTTCCACGTACTCCGGAAGCTCGTCAGCGGTGGTCTTCAGACCCCGCAGCTTGCGGCCGAAACCGGCGGTCTGGCCCTGCGCCATGCCGAGGCCGCCGCCCAGGTGCACCTGGAAGCCCTCGACCTGCCGACCGTCCGGGCCGACCACCAGCTGGCCCTTGAGACCGATGTCGGCCACCTGGGTGCGGGCGCAGGCGTTCGGGCAGCCGTTGATGTGGATCGAGATGTCCGCGTCGAAGTCGCGCAGCCGCTGCTCCAGCCGGGCCACCAGCTCCTCGCCCCGGGCCTTGGTCTCGACGATGGCCAGCTTGCAGTACTCGATGCCGGTGCACGCCATGGTGCCGCGCCGCCAGGCCGACGGCCGGGCCTCCAGGCCGATGCCGCGCAGCGCGTCGACGAGCGACTCCGTCCGCTCCGACGGCACGTCGAGCACCAGCAGCTTCTGGTACGGGGTGAGCCGCACCCGGTCGCTGCCGTGCGCCTCGACCACGTCGGCCAGTTGGCTGAGCTGCGCGCCGGAGACCCGCCCCACCACCGGGGCGGCACCCACGTAGTGCCGCCCGTCGGCCTGCTCGTGCACGCCCACGTGGTCGACCGGCTTCGACGGCAGGGTCGGCGCGGGACCGTCGAGCAGCGTACGACCGAGGTAGTCCTTCTCCAGGACCTCGCGGAAGCGCTCGACGCCCCAGTCCGCGACCAGGAACTTCAGCCGGGCCCGGTTACGCAGCCGGCGGTAGCCGTAGTCACGGAAGATGCCGACCACCCCGGCCCACACGTCCGGTACCTCGGCCAGCGGCACCCAGACGCCGAGCCGCTTGGCGAGCATCGGGTTGGTGGAGAGACCCCCGCCCACCCAGACGTCGAAGCCAGGCCCGTGCTCGGGGTGGTCGACACCGAGGAACGCGATGTCGTTCGACTCGTACGGGGTGTCGACCAGCCAGGAGATCGACGTCTTGAACTTGCGGGGCAGGTTGGAGAACTGCTTGTCACCCACGTACCGGGCGACGATCTCGTCGATCGCCGGGGTCGGGTCGAGCAGCTCGTCGCGGGCCACCCCGGCGACCGGGCTGCCGAGCACGATGCGCGGGCAGTCGCCGCACGCCTCGGTGGTCTGCAGGCCGACCGACTCGAGCCGACGCCAGATCTCCGGCATGTCCTCGACGCGGATCCAGTGGTACTGGATGTTCTGCCGGTCGGTGATGTCGGCGGTGTCCCGGGCGAACTCCCGGGAGATGTCCGCGATGACCCGCAATTGGGCCAGGCTGAGCTGGCCGCCGTCGATGCGGACACGGAGCATGAAGAACTCGTCCTCCAGCTCGTGCGGCTCCAGCACGGCGGTGCGCCCGCCGTCGATGCCCGCCTTGCGCTGGGTGTAGAGGCCCCACCAGCGGAACCGGCCGCGCAGGTCCTGCGGGTCGATGGAGGCGAAGCCACGGTGCGCGTAGATGTTCTCGATCCGGGCCCGAACGTTGAGCGGGTCGTCGTCCTTCTTGATCCGCTCGTTGGGGTTGAGCGGCTCACGGTGCCCGAGCGCCCACTGGCCCTCGCCCCGGGGCCGGCGCGGCGGCCGGGCGGGCCGGGCCGTCGGGTCCTCGGGCCGGGCCGGGATGCTGCTGACCGCCATCGCGGCGTCCTCCGTTGTCTGCTGTGCCTCGGGGCACGCGCGGGGCGCGACGGCCGGCCCGACGAAGCGGGCGGGACAACGGTGTCTTCAGACAGCCGGCGCGGAGCGCGCCCGAGACAGATTGGTCGGGCGTCGTCAGTGAGCCGGACAGATGGCGCTGCGCACGCGGCCGTAGTCGACGTGGCGACGAGCCACGAAGCGGCGGACGACAGCGGCGGTCATGCGCCCATGCTGCCACACCGCGTAGGGCCCGGCCAATGTCCACGTGCGGCATCCCACATCACGGGCCAACCCGCCCCCCTCCCCGCGATCTTGCACTTTCTGTTGCGACACAAGGGGCACCGCGCCCATATTGGCGACCGAAACTGCAAGATCGACGCGGGTTGGCGTGGCCAGGTCAGCGCGGCACTTCGCCGGGTGGGCCCGGAGGCCTTGGCAGCGTGGCAGGCTCGGGGCTGTGGGCGGATGGTCCGGGAAGGCGATCGGGGTCGCGCGGGGCGTGCCCGTCTGGCTGCTTCCGGCGCTGCTGACCCTGGCGATCACGCTGACCGGGATCGGCTCGGCCCAGCTCTGGCGCGACGAGCTGGCGACCTGGAGCGCCGCCACCCGGTCGACGGGCGAACTCGCTCGACTGGCCGGGACCATCGACGCCGCCACCGGACCGTACTACCTGTTCATGCACGTCTGGGTCCTGGCCGTCGGCGACTCCACGGTCGCCCTGCGGGTGCCTGCCGCGCTCGCCATGACCGTCGCCGCGGGGCTGCTGGCCGTGCTCGGGGCGCACCTCGTCGACCGGCGCGCGGGTCTCCTCGCCGGGCTGCTGTTCGCGGTGCTGCCCAGCACCTCCCGGTACGGGCAGGAGGCCCGCCCGTACGCCCTGGCCACTGCCCTCGCGGTACTCGCCACGCTGTTGCTGGTGGCCGCGCTGCGCCGGCCGGGTTGGGCCCGCTGGACCGGGTACGGCGTCGCCGTGGTCGCGCTCGGGCTCACCCACCTGATCGCGCTCACCCTGTTGGCCGCGCACGCGCTGGTCGTGCTGATCTGCTGGTGGAGAGGTCCCGCCGTGGGGGGCATCGCCGAGCCCGGCGGTCGGGATCGGCGGGTGTGGCGCTGGGCGGTCGCGCTGGTGCCGGCGGTGCTGGTGGTGACCCCGCTGCTGCTGCATGCCCGTGGGCAACGCTCCGAGCAGTTGAACTGGGTCGACCCGGCTCGGCTGGACGACCTGAGCGCGCTGCCGGGCGGCGTGGCCCAGAGCAGCGTGGTGGGCGGCCTGCTGGTCGGGGTGGCGGCGCTCGGCGCGGCCCGACTCCGACGGCGCGCCCTGCTACCGCTGAGCGCGGTGCTGCTGCCGGTCCTGCTGCTCTTCGGGGCCGGCGCGGTCGTACCCCTGTGGGTTCCCCGGTACCTGGTGTTCGTGGTGCCGTTCGCCTGTCTGCTGGCCGGCGCGGCGCTGGGGTCGGTGCCCGCGCCGGCCGCGCTCGCCGTGGTGGTCCTGGCCGGGCTTCTCGGCCTCCCCGACCAGGCCGCGTTGCGGCGGACCCACGAGTGGCCGCGCAGCGCGCCGGTGGACTACGCGGGCGTGACCCGGGTGATCGCCGACGGTCAGCGCCCCGGGGACGCCGTGGTCTACTCCCCCCGGCACAGTTGGCTCTTCCTCGATCTGGGCATCGAGTACCACCTCGACGACCCGCCACGGGACGTGCTCGTCACCGAGGACGAGGTCGCCCGGGGCGATCTGTGGGCCGCCGAGTGCCCGCGACCGGCGCAGTGCCTGGCCGGCACGGCACGGGTCTGGCTCGTGGTGGCCGGCCGGCACGCCGAGCCGCTGGCCTCCGTGCCGGACGCCAAGGGCGACGCGCTGCGCGCGCAGTTCACCGTCGCCCAGGTCTGGCAACGCCCCGGCCTGACCGTCGCCCTGCTGACCCGCCGCTGACCGACCGGCCACCGCGCGGAGCCGCAAGTCGACCGTCGGCCTGATCGCTCCCAGCGAGGCCGACCACGCGAGGTCGACCGCGGGCCCGACCGTCCAGCAGGCGAGCGGAACCACGGGCGTCGGCTGACGACCTCATCGCCCAAGAGGCGTGGCCGGCCCACTGCGATGAGCGTGATGCCGGTGAGTCATCAAGATGACTCACCGGCATCACGCTCATTCACATATCCGCTCCCCGGAAGGGCCCGCGGGCAGCGGACGGCTCAACCCTGGGAGCGGCCGTCCGAGGCGCTACGGCCGAGTGGGACGACCAGCAACGCCTCGGTGCCTCCGTTGACGCCCGCGCGCAACTCGATGGTGCCGCGCAACTCCCCCGTGACCAGTGCCCGGACGATCTGGAGGCCGAGTCGGCTGCCGCGTTCGGCGTCGAACTCGGGCGGCAGCCCGCGTCCGTTGTCGGTCACCGAGACGTGCAGCATCTTGCGGAACCGGTGCGCCGAGACGACCACCTCGGGTCGCAGCGACGGATCGACCTCGGGTGCGGCCACCGGCACCAGGCCCGAGGCGGCCGCGCTCGCGACTGGCTCCTCCGCCTCCTCCGCCTCGTCCGCCGGCGGGAAGCCGTGCTCGACGGCATTGAGCAGCAGTTCGTTGAGCACCATCACCAGCGACGTGGCGATCTCGGCCGGCAGTACTCCGAAGCTGCCCTGGCGGCGCATCCCGACGCTCACCTCGGTCGCCGCGACCTCGGTCGCCGCGCTGGCGACCCGGTCGACGATGCCGTCGAACTCGACCGCCTCGTCACTGGACATCGACAGCGTCTCGTGCACGAGGGCGATCGAGGCGACCCGGCGGACGGACTCCTCCAGGGCCACCCGGGCCTCCGGCATGGCCACCCGGCGGGCCTGCAAGCGCAGCAACGCGGCCACCGTCTGAAGGTTGTTCTTGACCCGGTGGTGGATCTCCCGGATGGTGGCGTCCTTGGTGATCAGCGCCCGATCCCGGCGGCGGACCTCGGTGATGTCCCGCACCAGCACCAGCGCGCCGATCGGTACGCCGGCGGGCATCAACGGCAGCGCCCGGGTGAGCATCGTGGCCCCGCGCGCGTCGATCTCCCGGCGGGGCGGGGCCTCGCCACGCAGCGCGGCCAGGATCCCGGTCGCCGCCTCGGTGCCGTCGAGCGGGTCGCCGGCCAGTCGGCGGTGCAACGCCGCCAGGTCCTCACCCACCAGGTGCGAGGCGTAACCCAACCGCCGGTACGCCGACTGGGCGTTCGGGCTCGCGTAGGTGACCTTGCCCCCGGCGTCGAGGCGTACCAGGCCGTCACCGACGCGGGGCGCGGACGTTGTCTCGCCCGGGTGCCGGGGCGGCGGGAAGGTGCCGTCCGCGATCATCTGGGCGAGGTCGTCGGCCGTGGTCAGGTAGTTGAGTTCGAGCTGGCTGGGCGTTCGCGCGGTGGAGAGGTTGGTGTCCCGGCCGACCACGCCGATCACCTCGCCGGCCTCACCGTCGGCGGTGCGCAGCCGGACCGGGATCGCCTCGTGCCGGGCGGGCACGTCGCCGTACCAGACCGGGTCGCCCTCGCGCCAGATCCGCCCCTGGGAGTAGGCGACCGCCAGGTGGGCCACCTCCGAGCCGCCGATGATCCGGCCCACCTGGTCGTCCTGGTACGCGGTCGGCGCGGTGGTGGGGCGCACCTGGGCGACGCAGAGGAACGTGCCCTCGGCGTCGACGGGCACCCAGAGCAGCAGGTCGGCGAAGGACAGGTCGGAGAGCAACTGCCAGTCACCGGCGATCCGGTGCAGGTGGTCGATGTCGGCCGGACGGAGGTGGGTGTGCTCCTCGGCGAGGTCGCGCAGCGTGGACACGGTGACCAGGGTGCCACGCCGCGCCGCGCCTCACATCGTCGCGGTGACCTTCTTCAGGCCGCGCGGCGCGTCCGGGTCCTCGCCGCGGGTCAGCGCCAACGCCAGCGCCAGGCGCTGCAACGGCAGAATGTCCAGCAGCGGGGCGTACCGCTCGTCGACCTCGGGGACGGCGAGCCGCGCGGTGCCCGGCACGTCGGCGGAGCCGACCACCACCACGTCGGCGCGGCGCTCGCCGAGCCGGGGAAGCACCTCGCCCATCGACCGGCCGCCGGGGCCGGAGCCGACCACGGCGAGGACCGGGACCTCCGGATCGGTCATCGCGAGCGGGCCGTGCAGCAGGTCGGCGCCGGAGAAGGCGAGCGCCGGCAGGTACGAGGTCTCCATCAATTTCAGCGCCGCCTCGCGGGCGGTCGGGTAGGCGTACCCCCGGCCGGTGGTGACGAGTTGGCGGGCGAAGCGGTAACGCGGTGCGAGCTGGGCCGGGGTGTCGTCGGCAAGGGTGCGGGCGGCCAGGTCGGGCAGCGCGGCGAGCGCCTCGCGCTCGGCCGTGGGGAGTACGCCGTCGCCGGCCCGGATGCCCTCCACCAGCATCAGCAGGGCGAGCAGCTCGGCGGTGTACGTCTTCGTCGCCGCCACCGCGCGCTCGTGCCCGGCGGCGATGTCGATGCTCAGCTCGGCCGTCTCGACGAGCGGGGAGTCGGGGGCGTTGGTCACCGCGAGGGTGAGCGCGCCGGAGGCCCGCGCGGCGCGCAGCACCTCGGCCAGGTCGGGCGAGCCACCGCTCTGGCTGACCCCGACGACGAGGGCGTCGGACAGGTCGGGGCGTGCGCCGAAGAGGGTGACCACGCTCGGCGAGGCGAGCCCGGCGGGCAGGCCGAGCCGGATCTCGGTCAGGTACGCCCCGTAGAGGGCGGCGTGGTCGGAGGTGCCCCGGGCGGTGAAGACGACGTGCCGAGGTCGACGCTCGGCGACGGCGGCGGCCACCCGGGCGATCGCCGCCGCGTTGGCGGTGTCGAGCAGGCGCGCGTAACCGGCCGGCTGCTCGTCGATGTCGGCGGCCATTCCGGACCCTGCACGTGACACGGACACTCCCCTCCTGCGCGATTGCCGCGCGTTTCCTGCTCAGTCTTGCACCCTTCTGCTGACCAGAGCAATTATTCGAGCACGAGTGCGCAGTTGATCACTTGATCATCTCAATATCAACTACGCTGGCCCCGCCGAGAAACTGCGACGAGAGGACACCGTGCCCGAGGGAAGGGACAACCCCGCGCTCTCCGCGACGGAGGAGCTGGCCCTGGCCCGGCTGGCACTTGACGAGGGTGACCTCCACCACGCCGCCCGCCACCTCGCTGGCGCGTTGGCACGAGCGCCCACCCTGCCCGAGGTGCACGAGACGCTTGCCCGCCTCGCCACGGCCGACGGAGGAGGCCTCGATCTCTTTCCGATCAACCACCACACCTTCGTGGGCGCGGTCGTCGCCCGTGCGCACCTCCTGGCCGCCGCCGGCCGCCCCGCCGAAGGGCTGGAGCTGCTCGCCGCCGCGACCAGCCACGCTCCCGGCGCCGAGTGGGCGGGCGTGCCCTGGGTGACCGCTCCCGAACTGGCCGAACGGCTGGACCCGGACCGCCTGGCCCGCGTCCTCATGCAGGTCTGCGCGGCGCTCGGCGACCCCGTGCCGCGCGCCGGCCGGGCCGCCCTCACGCCGTACCTCACGCTGGCCCGCAACGCCGTCACCGTCCATCCGGAGAACGGGACGCTGCTGGGCGCGGCGTCCGCGCTGGCCCGGCGTCTCGGCGAGGTCGCGCTGGCGATCCGCTGGGCCAACCGAGGGGTACGGAGCCAGCCGTCGAAGATGGGCGAGGTCTGGCTCGGGTACGCGTACCGCAGCGCGGGCCGGACCCGAGACGCCCTCGCGGCCCTGTACCGGGCGGTCGACCTGGACCCCGACGACCTGGCCGTCTATGCCGACATCGCCGGCACCCTGGCCGACATCGGCCGGCTCGACGACGCGCTGGAGTGGACCGAGCGGGCGCTGGCCCGGGACCCGACGTTCGACTGCGCGGTGCACACGACGCACCGCCTGCGGCACCTGCGCGACGGCGACGTGTCCCACCTGGTCGCGCTCGCCGACTTCATCCGTGACCACCCGGACGACAGTCACGAGCACGGCGACCTGGCCCAGTGCTGTCGTGCGCGGCCCTGGCTCGGGCAACTGACGCCGGCCGGCGGGCCCCTGCTGGACGCGCTGCGCCAGGCGGTCGCCGACGACGACAACGGCATCGGCGGCGTCGTACACCTCACGGCGGCAGCCCCACCGAGCGCCCTGCGGACGGTGACGTCCGTGGCGCCCGGGCTGCGCGTCGAGGTGGAGGGCGCGGTCGAGCCGGACCCGCGCGAGCCCCGACGCGCGTCCGCGCGGCGGCTCTGGACCTTCACGGGTCACCTGCCGACGCCAGCGCTTCCCGGGCCCTCGGCGGTGGCGGTCGAGCGGATCGGTCAGGTGGCCCAGCCGGCGTGGCCGCACCCACCGGCCGCCTACGACGCGGCGGTCGGCCTGGCCGGTCTCGACGTGGACGACCTGCTCGGGCTGCTGGTGCGTCCGCCCGCCGCGCCGGCCAACGCGCTGGGCCGGTTGCTGGCCGCGCAGGATCCGTCGATCTGGGTACGCGCCGTTCAGGTGTGGGCCTGCCTGGGGCTGCTGCACCAGCGCACCGACGAGCCCTGGGACGGCTCGACGAGACGACAGGTGCTGCTCGACCTGGTCTGGGGCGTGGAGGACTGGGTCACCGAGGCGGCGCTGTTCGCCCTGGTCACCGCCGCCTGGGTGGACCCGGCGGCGCGGTCGGACGTGGCCCGGGTGGTGGCGGAGCGGTTGGCCGACGTGGCGACGGTGGCCCAGACGCGGCCGGTGCCGATCGCGACCTCGCTGGCCCACCTCGCGCTGGCCGCCCCCGCCGTCGATCCGGCCACCACGGCCCTGGCCACCCGGATGCTCGGCGAGCGGGCCCCCCGACTTCCGCGCCCACGCAACCCGCTACGCCGTCTCTGGCAGCGCCTGACCCACGGACGCTGAGTTTCCCGCGCCCACGCGAGAAGCGCCCCGCCGAGGATCGGCGGGGCGCTTCTTCGGGGGAGGGTCAGGCCACCGGGGCCTTGCCGAGGGCGACCTCGGCCTCTTCCTCCGGTGTCGCCTGCGCCGGCGCCTCGTTGGCGGTGCGCAGCGGAATCTCCTTGATGAACCAGGCGAGCACCGGGATCGCCACGGTGAACAGCACGGCCCAGAGGAACACGTGCGAGATCGCGTCGGCGAGGCCACTGAGGACCAGCTCCTGCGCCTGGGCGGGGAGCTGCTTGAGCTTCTCCAGGTCCATCCCACCGCCGCTGGACTCGCCGCCGAAGGCCGCGCCGGCGGCGGAGTCGGCCAGCCGGTTGGCGAAGATCGCGCCGAACAGCGAGATGCCGAACGAGCCGCCGATCGACCGGAAGAACGTGGCCGCGCCACTCGCCGCGCCCAGGTCCTTCTGCTCCACGCTGTTCTGCGCGATCAGCATCGAGGTCTGCATGAGGAAGCCCATGCCGACGCCGAGCACGACCATGTAGAGCGAGGACGTCAGCTTGCTGGTGTTGGTGTCGAGCATGGACAGCAGCGCCATGCCGCCGGCCATCACCACACCACCGACGATCGGGTACGCGCGGTACTTGCCGTTCTTGGTGATCGCCCGGCCGACGGCGAGCGAGACGACGAGCATGCCGAACATCAGTGGCAGCAGCAGCAGACCGCTGTTGGTGGCCGAGGCCCCCTGGACGGTCTGCTGGTACAGCGGCAGGAAGTTCATGGCACCGAACATCGCGAAGCCGAGCAGGAAACCGACCACCGAGATCAGCGCGAAGTTGCGGTTGGCGAAGAGCGTCAACGGCAGGATCGGCTCCGGGACCCGACGCTCCACCAGGCCGAACGCCACTAGCGACACCAGCGCCAACGCGGCGAGGCCGAAGATCTGCGGCGAGGTCCAGTCGTACTCGTTGCCGCCCCACGTGGTGATCAGGACGATCGCGGTGATGCCCACCGAGAGCAGCCCGGCACCGAGCCAGTCGATCCGGTGCTCGGTCCGGTACTTCGGCAGGTGCATGGTGGTGATGAGTACGAGCAGCGCGATGCCACCCAGCGGCAGGTTGACGTAGAACGCCCACCGCCAGGAGAGGTTGTCGGTGATGAAGCCGCCGACCAGCGGGCCGGCCACCATGGCGATGGCCATGATGCCGGCGATCATGCCCTGGTAGCGCCCGCGCTCGCGGGGCGGGACCAGGTCGCCGATGATCGCCATGACGCCGACCATCAGGCCGCCCGCGCCCAGGCCCTGCACGGCCCGGAAGGCGATGAGCTGCACCATGCCGTCCCCGGGCCCGCCGAAAATCCCGGAGCCGGCCATGCCGCAGAGCGCCGAGCCGACGAGGAAGATGACGACCGAGGTCAGGAAGACCGACTTGCGGCCGTAGAGGTCACCGAGCTTGCCCCAGATCGGGGTGGAGACGGTGGTACCCAGGACGTACGCGGTGACCACCCAGGTGAAGTGGTTGAGCCCGCCGAACTCGCCGACGATCCGCGGCAGCGCGGTGCTGACGATCATGTTGTCGAGCATCGCGAGCATCATCGCGATCATCAGCCCGAACAGCACGACCCGTACATTGGGTCGCACGTCGGCCTGGGTTGCCTGAGTCATGGGTAAGCTCCCCCCGAGGTTTGTCGTACTTACTTGCCGCCCGGCTAGTCACCTTACTAGCCGCACGGTAAGTTGGATACCGGCACGCGGTCAAACGAATTGGAGGGCGTGGGTGAGGGAGAGCACAGGCGGCACCCGGGAGCGGATCAAGGCCGTCGCGTTGGAGCTCTTCACCGAGCAGGGGTACGAGAAGACCTCGCTGCGGGAGATCGCCGAACGCCTCAACGTCACGAAGGCCGCGCTCTACTACCACTTCAAGAGCAAGGACGACATCGTCGCCAGCTTCGTGGAGGATCGGCTCGACCAGATGGACGCGCTGACCACCTGGGGCGAGTCACAGCCGGCGACCCTGGAGACTCGGCGCGAGCTGATCTCCCGCTACGCCGACACGATGTTCGGCGGCGACATGCCCTCGGTGATGCGCTTCTTCGAGCAGAACCAGACCGTGCTCAAGAGCCTCTCCTCCGGCCAACAGATGCGCGGCCGGATGATGCAGCTCGCCAACGCGCTCTGCCGCGGCGACGACTCCCCCGCCGCCCAACTCCGCGCCGCGCTGTCCCTCTTCGCCGTGCACACGAGCTGGTTCGCCGTACGGGCGCCGGGCATCACCGACGAGGAACGCCGCCGGCTCGCGCTGGAGGTCGCCGACGAGTTGCTGGCTGCGATCGGCACTCCGCGAGACGGGGACGCCACCCCGACCAGCCCGGCCACCGCTCGCGGCTGACGGGCCGACGGTCAGCCGCGGGGCAGCTCCAACCGCAGGCCGAGCAGGGCCACCCCGGCCGCCGGCGACCAGTCCTTCTCCGGCGTCCGCACGAAGCCGAGACGCTCGTAGAGCCGGTGGGCCGACACGGCCATCCCCGCGCGGACGCAGATCACGACGGCTGTGCAACCCAGCTCGGCGGCCCGGTCGACGCACGCGCGCGCCAGCGCCGCGCCGACACCCCGCCCCTGGGCGGCCGGGTCGACGGCCAGCATGCGGAACTCCGCCTCGCCCGGCCCGGACAGCTCGGCGAACGGGGTGCCCGGCAGCACGAAGGTCACCGAGCCGAGCACCGCGCCGGTCGCCTCGTCCACCGCGACCAGCACCTCGCCGGCGGCGGCCCGGGTCGACACGTCGGCCAGCACCGCCGCGTACCCGTGCTCGCCCTTGAGCTGACCATCCGCCTCGTACGAGGCCACGGTCAGGCGGGCGATCGCCGGGAAGTCGGCCGGGCCGGCGAGCCGGACCAGCGGGCCGGTCAACCGATCACCGCGATCAGGTCGCCGTCCTGCACGACGTCGCCCTCGTGGACGGCGAGCTGCTGGACCACGCCGTCGGCCTCCGCGACGACCGGGATCTCCATCTTCATCGACTCGAGGATCACCAGGGTGTCGCCCTCGGACACGGTGTCGCCCGCCGACGCGACGACCTTCCAGACGTTCGCCACCATCTCGGCGCGGATCTCCTCGGCCATGTCCACGGCCCTCCCTTTTCGCGATGTACCTGCCGACGTATCCAATCACGCGAGGCTGGGGCATGGGTGCGCAGCGGCGCGGATCGGCCCCGGCGGCAGGGACGGGGGGTCGGTCGCACTACCATCAGCGGGTCGGACCCGACGCCGGGCGGCGGCGTGGGTGCAACCGGCGCGAGGCCGCGCGCGAGACGGATCCGACCCATCACGAGGAGGTCAGCATGGCGAAGAAGGCCCGGAAGAAGAAGGCCCGGAAGAAGAGCAGCGCGAACCACGGTAAGCGCCCCAACTCCTGAACGTGCCGACGGGCCGACAGCCCGTCGACGGTCAGCTCAGCCCGGCCGAGGCCGGGTACACCGGTGGCCCAGGTCGGTATCGACCCGGGCCACCGGCGTGTGTGCTTCGTGCTTGGTACGCCGACGCTCAGTCGGCCAGTTCGCGGGAATCGCTCGTCTCGAAGACCACCAGCTCGGTGAGCTTCACCCGAAGCCGCTCACGCAGCTGGTCCGGCGCGGTCTCGTTGCCGCAGCAACGCGCGACCAGCGCCCGCACCTCCTGCTCGAGCCCGTACTCGCGCAGGCACGGCCCGCACTCGTCGAGGTGGTGCCGGATCAGCGCGCGCCGCTCGTCGGCGCACTCGAGATCCAGGTAGAGGTAGACCTCCGCGAGCACCTCGCGGCAGTCCGTCTCGTGCGGCTCTCCACAGCTCACGTCACACCTCCCGGCTGGCAGCGGCAGCGGTCGAGCCCTTCGCGGACCGGGCCGGGCTGAAGCCCCGCTCCGCGGCGTACTGCTCGAGCAGCTTGCGCAGATTACGACGGCCGCGGTGCAGACGCGACATCACGGTGCCGATCGGCGTGCCCATGATGTCGGCGACCTCCTTGTAGGAGAAGCCCTCGACGTCGGTGAGGTAGACAGCCAGGCGGAACTCCTCCGGCAACTGCTGGAGGGCTTCCTTGACGTCGCTGTCCGGCAGCCGGTCCAGAGCCTCGGTCTCGGCCGAACGCAGACCGCTGGAGGTGTGCGACTCGGCCTCGGCGAGCTGCCAGTCGGTGATCTCCTCGGTCGGCGCCTGGATCGGCTGGCGCTGCCGCTTGCGGTAGGAGTTGATGTAGGTGTTGGTCAGGATCCGGTAGAGCCAGGCCTTCAGGTTCGTGCCCTGCTCGAACTGGTGGAAGGCGGCGTACGCCTTCAGGTACGTCTCCTGGACCAGGTCTTCGGCATCCGCCGGGTTACGCGTCATGCGCAGCCCAGCAGCGTAGAGCTGATCGACGAATGGCATCGCGTCCCGTTCGAACCGGGCCCTGCGCTCGTCCGTCTTCTCGGTGGTCAACCGCACATCCCCTCGCGTCGGATGCTTTCCCGCCGAGGATACGCGCACGGACCTGCCCACAGATTCACTTCCGGCCGGTGTGCTCGTGCTCACCGCACCCACCCCGCCCGGTCCCGCTGTCACGGGCCAGTCCGGGCCATCCAGCAGCCGCCGTAGCTGCCGGGCGTCCCGCTCGTCCCGTTCCAGGCTTCGTGTCTCGGTCGGCACCGGTCACCCCCCTCGCAGAAAAGTCGTCCGGGGTTAGTAACGCGAGATGACCACTGGGGCATTCCGTCCGGCTCTCCCGTTCCTGGTCCCGGCGCCGGTGACGCCGGCGCTGGGACCAGGAAGGGCCTGGGAGGACTGGTGACACCTGTCCGGTTCGGGCGGGCGGCACCATCGGATGCAACGACCCGCGCCCAGCAGCGGAAACGGTCCCCGAGGTCAGTCGGCCGTCCAACCGTGGGAGCGCAGCCAGTCCCGGACGACCACCGCCGTCCCGGCCGGGTCGCGTCGCAGGTCGTGCGTCTCCCCCGGCCGGGTCACGACCTGTACGCCCGGCCCGGACCCGGGCACGCCGAACGGATCCCGGTCGCCGTTGACGACGAGCGTCGGCAGGCCGGTGGCGAGTTCGGCCGCCCGGGACCGCTCCGGCTTGCCGGGTGGGTGCAGCGGAAAGGCCAGCGCGAGGACGCCGGCCGCGCCGACCGCGCCGGCCGTCCGGCAGGCGACCCGCGCGCCACTGGAACGGCCACCGACCAGGATGGTGGGTACGTCGGTGTGCCGCTCGCGCAGCGCGGTCAGCACCGCCGTCCACGCCTCGTCGAGGTGCCCGGCGGGGGCCGGCGCGCGACGGCCGGCGACGCGGTAGGGCTGCGTCACCCGGATCACCGTCAGGCCGGCGGTGACCGCCGCGTCCCGAACCGCGAGCAGGTCGGGGCGTCCACGCTGCCGCCCGCCCCGTGGCCGAGCACCAACAGGGCGGCCGGGGCGCGAGCCGGCGCGACGCCGACCGCCCGGCCCGGCGCAACGGTCGGACCGGCCGGTGGGTCGGTGTCGATCCGCGCCGGACCGCGCGGGGTGTCGATCTCTTCGCTGGGCAGCACCGGCCCATTCTGCGCCGACCGGGCCGGTCACCGGGATCGGTTCGCCGCGCTGGTCGGCTCAGCTCAGCGGCACGCCATGGTCAGCTCAGCGGCACCAGCGTGAGCAGGCGGTCGCGGACCGGAGGGCCGGCGTCGTCGACCGCGTCCGGGTCGGGTTCGACCTCGCCGCGCCACGCGACGAGCATCGCCCGCCGCTCGCGCGGTGTGGTCGCCCCCCAGACGCCGTGACAGTCACCGACCTCCAACGCCCACGCCAGGCAGGAGCCCTGCACGTCGCAACTGCGGCAGAGTGCGACGGCGGCGTCCGCCGGTTCGTTAGGTGCCGGAAAGAACGTCTCCGGATCGACGCTCTGGCACGTTCCTCTGGTGCGCCACGCTTCGTCCTGTCGACGTTCTCGTAGGGCCCTGAGCAGCCGCGGATCTCTACGTGCCGCAGCCACCTCGTGCGGGCGGGGCATACGCGCCCGTGTCATTTCACCCACCTCCCCCGTGGGACCGGCAGGATCGGTGAAGTCGTCCGCCCCGTGCGAACCGACAGCCACTACCGGCGCTGTGTTGTATCGCACTTTCGGACACCGGGACAAGGGGCTTTCAAGAACATGGCTGAACGGCCAGGCGACGAATCGATCAGAACCTGGCAAATCGGCGCTCGACGATGCCTCTCATTCTCAGAACAGGGTCAACTCCGGTGGGGACGAGATTGACGAAACAGACACGCGAGCGGTCAACTCCGGGCCGTCGTTGCGCACGTCGCCCACCGCCGGCCCGACCGGACGGATCTCCAAGCCGGCGAGAAGGTCGGACGACGCGGGCGCGAGCAGACGCTCCGGCTCGTCGCACGGCGTCAGCCACGACGACCACCGCTCGGGGGCCAGCAGCACCGGCATCCGGTCGTGCACCTCGGCCAGATCGCCGAGCGCCGCGGTGGTGAGCACGCTGAAGGTGAGCCGGCTTTCCACCCCGGACTCCCAGAACGACCAGATCCCGGCCAGGGCGAGCACCGATCCGTCGGCCGGGGTCATGAAGTACGCCTGCCGGCCGCCATCGGGCCGACGGACCCACTCGTACCAGCCGTCCGCCGGGACGAGGCACCGGCGGCGGGCGAACGAGCCGGCGTACGCCCGGCTGGTCGCCACCGTCTCGGCCCGTGCGTTGATCATGCGGGCGGCGCCGGCGGCGGACCGCGACCAGTGCGGCAGCAGACCCCAGCGGGCGACGCAGAGACTGCGGTGCTCCTCGGGGCTGAGCCGGACCAGCGGGACGCGATCGGTGGGCGCGACGTTGTGATCCGGCCGGAGCACCCCGTCGGTGTCGTCGGACGACTCGAACAGGGCGCTCAGCTCACCGGCGCCCCGGGTCGTCGCGTACCTGCCGCACATGCGCTCACGCTAACCCGCCGAGGGCCCCGCCTGCTGTCCCGCCAACCGGGAGTACGCAAGCCGGCCGACGTCAGCCACCCGCCGACAGGGCAGAATGTGACCGTGGGGAATCTGACCGCGACCCGGCCGCCACAGCCGTGGGCCGCACCGACCGCGTCCGATCCGGTGGTGGCGACGCTGCGCCTACCCGGCTCCAAGTCGATGACCGCACGCGCCCTGGTGCTCAGCGCCCTGGCCGCCGGGCCGTCGACCCTGGCCGAGCCACTGCGCGCCCGGGACACCGAGCTGATGTCCGCCGGTCTGCGCGCGATGGGCGCGCACGTCTCGATCAGTGACGACGAGCGCTGGCTGGTCCGGCCGCACCCGCTGGTCGGCCCCGCCCACGTGGACGTGGGGCTGGCCGGCACCGTGATGCGGTTCCTGCCGCCGGTGGCCGGCCTGACCGACGGGCAGGTCACCTTCGACGGTGACCCGTACGTCCGGACCCGGCCGCTCGGCCGACTGGTCGACGCGCTGCGCTCGCTGGGCGTCCGGATCGACGTCGCCGGCACCGGCAGCCTGCCGCTGACCGTGCTCGGCACCGGTCGGGTCACCGGCGGCGAGGTGACGATCGACGCGTCCGTGTCCAGCCAGTTCGTCTCCGCGTTGTTGCTGGCCGCCCCGCGCTTCGACCGGGGCGTGGTGGTACGCCATGTCGGCCCGCCCGTGCCCTCCGCGCCGCACCTGCGGATGACCGTGCAGATGCTGCGGGCCGCCGGCGCCGCCGTCGACGACAGCACCCCCGACGTGTGGACCGTCGAGCCCGGCCCCCTCACCGGGCGCGGCTGGGACATCGAGCCGGACCTCTCCGGAGCGATGCCGTTCTTCGCCGCCGCCCTGGTCACCGGCGGTGAGGTGACGCTCCAGGGCTGGCCGCACCGCAGCGCGCAGCCGGTCGAGCAACTCCGCTCGCTGTTGCAGCGGATGGGCGGCGAGGTCACCCTCTCCACCGACGGGCTGACCGTCCGGGGCACCGGGGTGGTGCACGGCCTGACCGCCGACCTCTCCGACGTCAGCGAGCTGACCCCGGTGCTGACCGCGCTGGCCATGCTCGCCGACTCGCCCTCGGTCCTCACCGGCGTCGAGCACATCCGCGGCCACGAGACCGACCGGCTCGCCGCCCTCGCGCAGGAGTTCACCGCGCTCGGGGCCGACGTCACCGAGACGCCGGACGGTCTGGCGATCCGGCCCCGGCCGCTGCGCGGCGGGGTCTTCCGCACCTACCACGACCACCGCATGGCGCACGCCGCGGCGGTGGCCGGGCTCGCCGTACCGGGCATCGAGGTGGACGACGTCGGCTGTACCTCCAAGACCATGCCCGAGTTCCCGGCACTATGGTCTGCGATGGTGACCGGAAAGTGAGCGTCCCGGACGCTCACTGAGAGCTGACGCGAGAAGGGGACGGGTCCTGGCGACCAAGCGGCGGGAGTACGACGAGGACGACGTACGGGTACGGCCCGGGAAGTCGTCGCGTCCGCGTACGCGCACCCGGCCCCGGCACTCCGACGCGGTGGACGGCTTCGTCATCGCCGTCGACCGGGGGCGCTACCAGTGTGTGCTGTCCGGCGCCGAACGGGGGGCGGTCGGCGCCGAGCTGCCGACGGTGACCGCGATGCGGGCCCGGGAGCTGGGCCGCAAGTCGGTGGTCGTGGGTGACCGGGTCAGCCTCGTCGGCGACACCTCCGGCGCGCAGGGCGCTCTCGCCCGCATCGTCCGGATCGCCGAGCGCCGCTCGGTGCTGCGCCGCACGGCCGACGACGACGAGACCACCGCCGAGGGCCGGTTGGAACGTGTCGTCGTGGCCAACGCGGACCAGTTGGTGATCGTCAGCGCGTTGGCCGACCCGCCGCCGCGCACCGGGTTCATCGACCGCTGCCTGGTGGCCGCGTACGACGCGGACGTCGACCCGCTGCTCTGCCTCACCAAGGCCGACCTGGCCGGGCCGGAGGAGGTGCTGGGCTACTACACGGAGCTGGAGCTGCCGTACGTGCTCAACCGTCCCGACTCCGACCTGGGCGCGCTGCGCGCGCTGCTGAGCGGCAAGGTGTCGGTGCTGGTCGGGCACTCCGGAGTGGGCAAGTCGACCTTGGTGAACCGCCTCGTCCCGGACGCCGCGCGCGCGGTCGGGGTGGTCAGCGCCATCGGTCGCGGTCGGCACACCTCCACCAGCGCGGTGGCGCTGCGGCTGCCACCGGTGCCCGGCGTCGACACCGATCCGGGCTGGATCATCGACACCCCGGGCATCCGTAGTTTCGGGCTGGCGCACGTCTCCGCCGACAGCCTGCTGCACGGGTTCCCCGACCTGGTGGAGGGCACCGTCGACTGCCCGCCCAACTGCCCGCACACGGCCGACGAGGCCGACTGCGGGCTGGACGCCTGGGTGGCCGCGGGCAAGGCCGACCCACGCCGGCTGGCGTCGTACCGCCGGTTGCTCGCCTCCCGGGCCGGCGACGGCGACGCCCGCGGCGACAGCGACCAACGCGGACCCGGCGAGGGTGACCGGCGCGGGCCCGACGAGTGACGCGGCGGGCGTCGGCTAGGTTGCCGGCATGACCGGGTACGCCGACGACCTCGCCCTCGCCCACCTGCTCGCCGACCGCGCCGACGCCATCGCCACGGCCCGGTTCCGGGCGCTCGACCTGCGGGTGGACACGAAGCCGGACCTGACACCGGTCTCCGACGCGGACACCGCCGTCGAGCGGGAGATCCGCGCGCTGCTGACCGAGCACCGGCCCGCCGACGGGCTGCTCGGTGAGGAGTACGGCGCGCAGCCG
The DNA here is from genome assembly GCF_050942905.1 of Micromonospora sp. CA-246542. NCBI lineage: Bacteria > Bacillati > Actinomycetota > Actinomycetes > Micromonosporales > Micromonosporaceae > Micromonospora > Micromonospora sp. CA-246542. Next base: position 6,020,411 of record NZ_CP192040.1, read on the forward strand.
GCCGCCGAGCCGGGTGGCCGCCGGTGGATCGTCGACCCGATCGACGGCACCAAGAACTTCGTCCGTGGGGTGCCGGTGTGGGCCAGCCTCATCGCGCTGTACGACGGTGACCGGCCGGCGGTCGGCGTGGTGTCCGCGCCCGCGTTGGGACGGCGCTGGTGGGCGAGCGCGGGCGCGGGCGCGTACGCCGGTCCCGGTCCCGACGCGGGCGAGCGGATCGGCGTCTCGGCGGTACGCGACGTCGGCGACGCGAGCGTCTGCTACTCGTCGCTGACCGGCTGGGAGGACGCCGGGCGGCTCGACGCGCTGCTCGACCTGCTGCGGGCCGGCTGGCGCAGCCGGGCGTACGGCGACTTCTACGGCTACATGCTGTTGGCCGAGGGCGCGTTGGAGGTGATGGTCGAGCCGGAACTGTCCCTGTGGGACGTGGCGGCGCTGGTGCCGATCGTCACCGAGGCGGGCGGCACGATCACCGATCTGACCGGTCGACCCGCGCCGGCGGGCGAGCCCGGCACCGAGAGCAGCGTGGTGGCCACCAACGGTGTGCTGCACGCCGACATCCTCGCCCGTCTGGATCGACCAGCCGAGCGCTGACTGCCGACAACCTCTATCCTCGCCAGGTGGTCTCCTCCGGCTGGTGCTTCCTCGCGGCGATGATCGTCGCGTACGGCTTCGCCAACCTTCTCCAGTCGGTGGCCGCGGCGCGCACCACGGTGCACCACACCTTCGATCCGGGTCTGCTGCTGAGACTGGCCGGGCACCGGACGTACCTGGTCGGGCTGATCTGTCAGATCGGCGGTTTCGTGCTCGCCTTCCTGGCCCGGCGCGATCTGCCCCTGTTCCTGGTGCAGGCGAGCGTGGCGGCCGGGCTCGGGGTGACCGCGATCATCGGTGTGCTCGTGTTGAAGTGGCGGTTGCCGATGGCCGAGGTGGCCCTGCTGGCCCTGCTCTTCGCCGGGATCACCGCGCTGGTGCTGGCCGCGCGGCCGGCGCCGTCGAAGCAGCTCGGCACCGCCGGCTCGATAGCCCTGCTGGTGGCGCTCGGGGTCATCGCCGTGCTCGGCTTCTTCGCCGTCCGACTGCACGGCGCCCCCGGTTCGGTGGCGCTGGGCTCGCTGGCCGGTCTGGCGTTCTCGTCGGCTGCCGTCGCGGCCCGACCGCTGGCCTCCGCGCCGTCGGCCGAGGCGTTCCTCGCCGACCCGCTGTTCTATCTGCTGATCGGCCACTCGATCGTCGGCCAACTGCTGCTCGGCCTGGCCATGCAGCGCGGTTCGACGACCGCGGCGGTCGCCGCCATGGACGCCGCCGGAGCGGTGCCCGCGGCGATCGTCGGCCTGCTGCTGCTCAACGACAAGATCTGGCCGGGGCGGGAGTGGCTGGCCGCCGCCGGTTTCCTGGTCACCCTGGCGGCCGTGATCGGCCTGACCCGGTACGCCCAGCCGCAGCAGCAGCGCGCGGCGGCCCGCCGCAGTAACCGGGACATGGTCGCCGCCGGCCGAGCCGCCTGAGACGAGAGCCCACGCCGTGTCCCGCGGACGCGGCGTGGGCTCTGCCGTCTCTCAGGCGGCTCGACGGGCTTGCGACTTTCAGGCCTCGACGGGCTTGCGGCGGCTCGCGACCCGCTCGTAGAGGCGTTCCAGCGCGGCGGCGGTCCGTTCCCAGGTGTAGCTGCTACGGACCCGGTCCACGGCGGCGTGACCGTAGGCGAACCGGCCGGCGTTGTCGGCGAGCAGCCGGCGCAGGGTCAGCCCCAGCGTCCGGACGTCACCGGGTGGCACGAGGCGGCCGGTGACCTCGTCGACGACGGCGTCCGCCAGGCCGCCCATCGCGTAGCCGACCACCGGTACCCCGCACGCCATCGCCTCCAGGGAGACGCGTCCGGCCGAGGAGTAGTGCGGAGTGCAGGCCACCACGTCGGCCGAGCGGTACCAGGTCGCCATCTGGTCGTGCGGTACCGCTCCGACGAGGCGTACCTGCTCGGCGACCCCGGCGCGCTCGGCCAGTTCGCGCAGGCGGCGTGCCTCGGTGTGGTGGGACAGTTGGTCGGCCGGTGGGCCACCGGCGATCACCAACTCGGCGTCACCGACCAGCCGCATCGCCCGGATCAGGTCGTCCTGGCCGTGGCCCGGGGACAGCCCGCCGACGGAGAGGATCCGGGACCGCTGTTCGCGCGGAGCCGCCTCGCCGTCCGGGTGGAACTGCGCGGTGTCCACCCCGGCCGGCACCATCGCCACGGATGTCCGTTGCAGACCCATCCGGGTCAACTCGTCGACCTCGTCGTTGGACTGGGCCACGGCGATGTCCACCGCCCGGGTCAACGCCCGTTCCAGCGGGATGCGCTCCCCCGGGCCGTCGTACCCGCCGCCGAGGTGGCGCAGCTGCTCCACACCGAGCGAGTGGAAGGTCTGTACGACCGGAATGTCGGTCTCCCGAACGGCGTGCGCGGCAGCCAGCCCACCGATCCAGTAGTGCCCGTGCACCACCTCGGGGCGCCAGGCGCCGCCCCACTCGTCGGTCAGCCAGCGCCCGAACTCGGTGACGTGCGGGACGAGTCCGGCCGTGGGCAGGGCGGTCGGCGGACCGACGGGCACCCGGTGCACCCGGTAGCCGTCGACGTCCAGCGTCGCCGGCAGCTCCGGGTCGTCCCGGCGCTCGTAGATCCGGACATCATGGCCTCTACCAGCCAACTCGGCGGCGACCCGCGCAATGTGTTGTCGAGTGCCGACCGGCGGGCCGTCGGCGTGCCGGTACGAACTGCTGTGCGCGCAGACGAGGCCGACGCGCATGGGTCACCTCCCTGCGATCTTTTCCTCGGCGGTCCCGGTCAGAGCGTCCCATTAACCTGCGGGCGCCGAGTCGAAACCTGGCAGATCGGGAACAGTCACCGCGAGTGCCACCGACACTTGCGCCACGGCAATCACAGCGGCCCCGAATCGGAACCTCGCCGGTCGTTGGTATGACCGGCCCCGACCCGGGGTACCGCTGGGAGATGCCGCTGACCCGGAGCCTCGACGACTCGACCGTGGTGATCACCGGCGCGTCCAGCGGGATCGGCACGGCCACCGCGTACGCGTTGGCGCGGCGTGGTGCCGCCGTGGTCCTCGCCGCGCGCAGCGAGCAGGCGCTACAGCAGGTCGCGCAGCGCTGCCGGCAACTGGGCGGCCGCGCGCTGGCCGTACCCACCGACGTGACCGACCTCGACTCCGTGCAGCGCCTGGCCGAGCGCGCGGTGGTCGAATTCGGCCGCGTCGACGCCTGGGTGAACAACGCCGCGGTGAGCGCGGTGGGTCTGTTCGACGAGATCCCGGTCGCCGAGTTCCGGCGGGTGCTGGAGGTCAACCTGCTGGGCACGGTGCACGGCATCAAGGCCGCGCTGCCGCACCTGGAAGCGGCCGGCGGGGGCGTCCTGGTCAACAACGCCTCGGTGCTGGCCGAGGTGGCGATGCCGTACCAGTCGGCGTACAACGCCGCCAAACACGGCATCCGCGGCCTGGCCGACACCGTCCGGCAGGAACTGCGGGTCACCGGTCGGGGGCAGATATCCGTCTGCACCGTGCTGCCGGCCACCATCGACACCCCGTTCTTCCGGCACGCGGCCAACCACAGCGGTCGGGAGCTGGTGCCGCCCCCGCCGGTCTACCCGCCGGAGGTCGTCGCCCAGACGATCGTGCGGTTGCTGCGCCGGCCACGCCGGGAGGCGTACGCCGGTGGGGCCGCCCGGCTGATCGGCCTCCAGTGGCGGCTGGCGCCGGCGTTGGTCGAGCGGACCCTCGGCTGGTACACCCACCGCACCCAGTTCGGCCCGGGCGCCCGGCTGGACAGCACGGGCAACGTGTTCCACGCCGACGGGCAGGCCAGCCGCGACGGCGGTTGGCACGGCCGACGGCGTCAGTTGGTGCGGATGACTGCCGCGTTCGGTCTCGCCGCGGCGGGCACGGCCGTCGGCACGATGGCGGCGATCAACCGCCGCTCCCGGTCGCTCCGCTGATGACGGGCCCTGCCCCGGTTACGGCGGGAGGGCAGCGGGTAGTGATCAGACATGCGCGACAACGAGTTCCCGACCCCCGTGTCCGACACCGAGGCGGAGGGTCTGCCCGACACCGCCGACGACGACTCGACCGCCTACGACGACGTCCTGACCGGGCGTGAGGCGGACGGTCCGGAGCCGGCCCAGATCCCCGGCGACCGTACGCCGGTGGCGGTGGACCGCTTCGGGACGACCGCCGAGGAGCAGCTGGACGGGGAGTCGTTGGACTACAAGCTCGACCGGGAGGTCTACGAACGCCCGGTGGACGACCCGCTCGCCGGCCCGGTCGACCCGAAGATCGCCTTCGAGGCGGAGAACGAGGCCGCCGCGGCGGAGGCCCAGCTCGACGCCGACGTGATGGACCCCGGTCCCACGTCGGACCCCAACTCGCCGGTCTCCCTCTACGACCACGGTCGACTCGGCACGGTCGCCGACGCCACCGTGGGCCGGCTGGTGGAACCGGACGAGGGGGCGCACACCGACCAGGAGACCGACTCCGTGGCGTACGACGCGGGCTCGGCCGGCGGCGGGGCTACCGCGGAGGAGCTGGCCATCCACGAGACCGAGCCGCCGCGCTCGGTCTGAGGCCCGGTCAGTCGTCCAGGCCACGCTCGATGGCGTAGCGGGTCAACTCGACACGGTTGTGCAGGTGCAGCTTGCCCAACGTGTTCTGCACGTGGTTCTGCACCGTACGGTGGGACAGGCCGAGCCGCTCGGCGATCTGCTTGTACGACAGCCCCTTCGCCACCAGACGCAGCACCTCCGTCTCCCGGGTGGTGAGCCGGGGCGTCCCCGGCTCACCGTCGTCGGCCGTGCCGGCCTCCGGCCCGGCGGCCAACCGGCGGTACTCCCCCAGCACCAGCCCCGCCAGGCCGGGCGTGAAGACCGGGTCGCCGTTGGCGGTACGACGTACCGCGTCGAGGAACTCGCCGGGCGCCGTCGACTTCACCAGGTAGCCGGTGGCACCCGCCTTGACGGCGTCGAGCACGCTCTGCTCCTCGCCACTGGCACTGAGCATGAGCACCCGCACGGCGGGCAGGACGGCGCGCAGCCCGACGACGACCTCGACCCCGGAGATGTCCGGTAGTTGCAGGTCGAGCACGACCACGTCGGGTCGGGCGGCGGCGCCGATCCGGATCGCCTGCCGCCCCTCGCCGCTGGTCGCCACGACCAGGAAGCCGGCCTCCGCCAGGTCCCGGGCCACGCCCTCGCGCCACATTGGATGGTCGTCGACCACCATCACCCGAACGGCGTTCACGGCCGCGTCCTCGGCACGGTCAGCTCGATCTCGGTGCCGGCGTCGGGGCTCGACATGATCCGGACCGTCCCGCCCAGGTCGGTCACCCGGCCGCGGATCGACTGGGCGACACCGAGCCGCCCCTGCGCGGCGGCCTCGGCCAGTCGGCCCTCTTCGATGCCCGGCCCCTCGTCACGGATCGACACGGTCACGGTCTCCCCCTCGTCCTCGACCAGCACCCAGGCCCGTCCCCCGGCGTGGCGGCCGACATTGTCCAGGGCCGCGCCGGTGGCGGCCGCCAACTCACCAGCCACCTGCCGGGGCAGGGTCACCGCTGTGGCGGGCGCCGAGAGCGACACCACCGTCGAGGCGTACCGGCCGAGCAGGTCCCGCAGGTCCACCGCGTCCGTCCCGGTGACTCCGGCGGGCGTGGTGCCGGCGATCAGAGCGCGCAGCGCGGCCTCCTGCTCACCGGCGAGCCGGGCCAACTCCCCGGCCTCACCGGGCAGGTGCGCGCCGCGCCGCTGCACCAACGCCAGCACCTGCAGGACCGAGTCGTGGATGCCGCGGGCCAACCGCTCCCGCTCCCGGGTGGCCGCCTCCAACTCCACCGCGTGTTGCAGGCGTTCCTCGGCGCGCACGGCGAGCCGGGCGACGTGCCCGACCACCACCCCGGCGAGCAGCAGCAGGATCACCCCGGTGAAGGAGGACTGGCCGATCCGCTCCCGGGTGGCCAGGTCCGCGCCGGCCACCAGCAGCGCGGCCACCGTGCCGCGCCGCCGGCCGCCGGAGACGGCCCAGGCCAGCACCGGGCCGGCCATCCAGGCCACCCCGAGAGTGGGTACGCCGTGCCCGAGCGCCTGCCGCCCCACCGCCCACGGGCTGGACAGCACGATGGCGATCACCACGCCGAGGTCGACCAGCAGCAGTGGCCAGCGACGCCAGGCCGGTCGGGCGTACGCGACGGCGGCCACCCCGGTCCAGATGACCATCACCAGCACCAGTGCGCCGACGATGATCGGGTGGGCGTACCGGTCGGCGTCGCGTACGGCGAGTACGCCGACGTACGCGAGGGAGGCCAGCCGGAAGACGGTGAGCGCCCGCCAGAGCGGCACCTCGAAACCACCTGGCGGCGACGGCATGGCGGTCAGGATGCCACAGCCGGGTCGGTGGCGCGGGGGCCACGTGGTGCGGTCCGGGAAACCCTGACGTACGGTTGAAAAGCCGCGAAATATTCCGAGATCCGCCGCCGGGACAGGGCCATGACGAATGCAGATCCGCACGCACCGCGTACGGTTGTGCCCATCGAACCCTCCCTCCTGATCGCCGAGGCCTTCGACCAGGCCCAGGTGACCGAGATTCGACACTCGGTCACCTCCTGCGCGCACGCCTGCGGGCTCGACGGCCAACGGCTGGACGACTTCGTGCTCGCCGTCAACGAACTGATCACCAACGCGGTGCGTCACGGCGGCGGGCGCGGGTGGCTCCGGCTCTGGCAGGAGCCCGGCGAGCTGCTCTGCGAGGTGGCGGACCACGGGCACGGCATCACCCCGCAGCGCCTCGGCGACCGGAGCCGTCCCGCCGCGGAGACCGCCGGCGGATGGGGCCTCTGGCTGGCCCGCGAGCTGACCGACGCGATGGAGATCGCCACCAGCTCGGCCGGCACCACCGTCCGAATCACCACCACCCTCCGCACCCCCTAACCCACCCCACCCCACCCCCGCCGCGCCCCGCCCCCGCCGCGTCGATCTTGCACTTTCGGTGGCGACGAAGCGGTCCCAAGGCGACATTTGGGCAGCACAAAGTGCAAGATCGGCGAGGCGAGGCGAGGCGAGGGGCGGGGCGGGGTGGTGGGGTCAGCCGAAGAGGGCGGAGACCGACTCGCCGTTGTGGATCCGGCGCATCGCCTCGGCCAGAGCCGGGGCGACCGAGAGGACCTGGAGCTTCGCCACCCGCTTCTCGGCCGGGATGGGGACCGTGTTGGTGCAGACGATCTCCAATACGCCGTCCTGGTCGCTGAGCCGGCGCAGCGCGTCGCCGGAGAACAGGCCGTGCGTACAGGCCAGCCGGATCGAGCGGACCTTCAGGTCGCGCAGGTGCTCCATCAGCTCGATCACGGTGCTGCCCTTGGCGATCTCGTCGTCCAGCACGATGACGTCCCGGTCGGCCACCTCACCGATCACCGCGCTGATCTTGACCAGGTCGTCGCTGAACCGCTGCTTCGCGCCGGCCGCGACGGGCGTGCCGAGCAGCCGGGCGAAGGCGGCGGCCTCCTTGGCGTTACCCAGGTCGGGCGAGACCACCACGGTGTTGCTCAGGTCGTACCGCCGGAAGTGCGTGGCGAGCTCCCGCAGCGCGTGCAGGTGGTCGACGGGGACGCTGAAGAAGCCGTGCACCTGCGGCGAGTGCAGGGTCAGCGCCAGCACGCGGTCCGCTCCCGCCGAGGTCAGCAGGTCGGCGACGAGCCGGGCGCCGATCGAGATCCGTGGCGCGTCCTTCTTGTCCGAGCGGGCGTACGCGTAGTGCGGGAGCACCACCGTGATCCGGCCGGCGGACGCGCCGCGCGCCGCGTCGATCATCAGCAGCAGCTCGACCAGATTTTCCTGCACGGGTGGCACCAGCGGCTGGATCAGGAAGACGTCCCGCTCCCGGCAGTTGGCCTGCAACTGCACCTCGAGACAGTCGTTGGCGAACCGGGAGACCCGTACCGGATGCAGCGGCACCCCCAGGTGGGCGCAGATCTCGGCGGCGAGGTCGGGATGGGCAGTTCCACTGAAAACGGCGATGTCACGCACGTTCGCACATCGTAGGCGACGCCGGGCCGACGTGACGCGTGTCGCACCATGCCGCCACTGCGGGTACGGTGCTGCCGTGACCCCCCAGTACGTCGCCGCCATCGACCAGGGCACCACCTCCTCGCGGTGCATCGTGTTCGACGCCGCCGGGGACGTCGTCGCAGCGGCCCAGCGCGAGCACCGGCAGATCTTTCCCCGGCCCGGGTGGGTGGAGCACGACGCCGAGGAGATCTGGGACAACGTCCAGCAGGTGGTCGCCGAGGCGCTGCGGTCCGCCGGCGTCACTCCGTCGGGACTCGCCGCCGTGGGCATCACCAACCAGCGGGAGACCACCGTCGTCTGGGACCGGGCCACCGGCCGGCCGATAGCCAACGCCGTGGTCTGGCAGGACACCCGCACCGGCCCGCTGCTGCGCGAGCTGGCCTCGGCGTACGGCGAGGACTGGTTCCGGGCCCGTACGGGTCTTCCGTTGGCCACCTACTTCGCCGGCCCGAAGCTGCGATGGCTGCTCGACGAGGTCGACGGCCTACGCGAGCGCGCGGAACGCGGCGAGGTGCTGTTCGGCACGATGGACAGTTGGCTGATCTGGAAGCTCACCGGTGAGCACGTCACCGACGTGACCAACGCCAGCCGGACCCTGCTGATGGACCTCACCACCCTCGACTGGGCTCCGGAACTGCTGGACGCGCTGGGCGTGCCGGCCGCGATGCTGCCCGAGATCCGCTGCTCGGCCGAGGTGTACGGGACGGCCCGCGGAGTGCTCGCCGGGGTGCCGGTGGCCAGCGCGCTCGGCGACCAGCAGGCCGCCCTGTTCGGGCAGACCTGCTTCCAGCCCGGCGAGGCCAAGTGCACCTACGGCACCGGCAGCTTCCTCCTGCTCAACACGGGCGCCACCCCGGTGCCGTCCACGCACGGCCTGCTCACCACGGTCGCCTACCGGATCAAGGACCAACCACCGGCGTACGCCCTGGAGGGCGCCATCGCGGTCACCGGATCGCTGGTGCAGTGGCTGCGGGACAACCTCGGGTTGATCTCCTCCGCGGCCGAGGTGGAGGACCTGGCCCGCACCGTGGACGACAACGGCGGCTGCTACATCGTGCCGGCGTTCTCGGGTCTCTTCGCCCCGCACTGGCGCAGCGACGCGCGCGGGGTGATCGCCGGCCTGACGGGCTACATCACCAAGGGACACCTGGCCCGGGCGGCGCTGGAGGCGTCGGCGTGGCAGACCCGCGAGGTGGTCGACGCGATGGACGCCGACTCCGACGTGGCGCTGCGTCGACTCCGGGTGGACGGCGGGATGACCGCCAACACGTTGCTCATGCAGTTCCTCGCCGACGTGCTCGACGTCCCGGTGGTCCGCTCCCGGATCACCGAGACCACCTGCCTGGGCGCCGCGTACGCCGCGGGCCTGGCGGTGGGCTTCTGGCCCGACCTCACCACCCTGCGCGCGCAGTGGCGCTCCGATGCGCAGTGGGAATCGACGATGGCCGCCGAGCTGCGCGAGCGGGAGTTGCGTCAGTGGCGCAAGGCCGTCCAGCGCACGCTCGACTGGGAGGAGTGAGTCATGCCGCAGGTGGTCCTGGCGATCCTGGCGGGCCTCGGCCTGGCCGGAATGGCGTACGCCCTCGTGCGCTTCCGGCGCGACCTCGGTCTGCTGCGCCGGGGCGTACGGACGCCGGGTGAGGTGGTGGAGCTGCGTCCGGTCACCCGGGGGAACGGGCCCCGCACCTACTACCCCGTGGTGCGGTACCGACTGGCCGACGGGACCGAGGTGACCGCGACGCCGGGGCGCTTCCGGCAGACCCCGCTCTCGGCCGCGCCCGGGCCGGTCACCGTGGTGTACGAACCCGAGCGTCCGAACCGGATCCTCGTCGAGTCACCGAGCATCGTCGGAAGGTCCTCGGTGCTCGTCCCGTTCGTCTCGCTGCTCACCGTCAGCGTGACCGTGCTGCTGGTCGGCGTCGGGATCTTCGTGAGCCTGGGCTGATCCGCGCTCCACAGTGGTCTGCCCCCCATGGGTGGACCGTGGTGGGTACCGTCGGCCGGTCACATCGACGACAGCGGGAGGGACACGATGAGCGGGCCCATCGGCGGCACACCGAATCCGGACGTGATGGCGCAACTGTCGGCGCGGATGCGCGAGCAGTTGAGCCGCGGCGAGGAGCTGCGCGAACGGTTGACCGGGTTGACCGGTCACGCCGAGAGCGAGAACGGGTTGGTGCGCGTCACCTGCACCGCCGACGACCCGGCCCGGGAACTACACATCGACCCACGGGCCCTGCGGCTGCCCGCCGCCGAGTTGTCGGAGCTGGTCGCCGGCCTCCTGCGCGAGGCGCGGGCCGACCTGGCACGGGCGACCAACGAGGTGATGCGTGAGGTGGGTGGTCCGGCCGGCCCCGCGGCGGTGCTCCACGACCCGGCGGCAGCGCAGGCGAAGCTGGCGCAGCTCAACGACATGGTCAGCGGGCCGCTCCGGGAGAGCACGGAGATGCTGGAACGACTGCGGCGCCAACTGGGGGTCTGAGGGGCGCCGGCCCGGGAGCGGGTCAGCGGCCGCGCCGCACCCGCTGCACGCCCGCCCGCAGGAAGACGACGGCGAGCGCCACCGTCACCGCCAACAGGACCGCGCCCACCATCAGCGGGGCGATGAGCCAGGCCATCAGGCTGGCGGTGGCCCGGTCGCCGTTGGCCCAGCCGTCGACCCGGTCGCCGGTGTGAAACGAGCCGCCGCCCACCGGGCCGCTGACCACCCTGCCGTCGGACATGTTCCAGGTGCCCCGGCACCGCTGGGTCCCCTTGGGACCACCGTTGTCACAGGACTCGACCTGGATGCTCACCCGCTCGGCGCCGATCAGGTTGCGGCCGAGGCCGATGGGCAGCACCAGGAGGACCAGGAGCATGAGGATCGGCACCATAACCCGCTGCCAGCGCGGTCGGCGGGCCATCCGGGTCAGATAGTCCTCGGGGGGCGTCGACGCGGAACGTCCGGCTGCCATGGTTCGCAGGTTACCAGCGACGGGCACTCACGCCCATCCATGATCCTGTTAGGCTGTCCGCGCTCCGGCACCATGAACATCGATCACGTACACGGGGAGAGTCGATGATCGAGGTTGACCCGCCGGCGATCCGTGCGCTCGGCGAGACGATCGAGCGCGAGGTCGGCCCGCCTCTCGACGCCTGCGCCGAGCTGCTGGAGTCCGCCCGCGCCATCGAACACAGCAACTTCACGTCGGTGGTGCCGCAGCTCGCGGTCGCCTACGTGGGCGCCGTCGAGTTCGTCGAGGAGCAGTTGCGCGCCAAGCGCGAGCACCTCGCTGAGGTCCGGTCCCGGTTGGGCCGTACGGCGGACAACTGGGAGGCCGCCGAGACCGCCAGCACCATCGCTCCCCGCTGAGGACGCCGGAGACCGACATGGCAGACCCCACCTACCCCGCAGCCGCCGCGAAACTCGCGATGACGGAGATCAGCCTGGCCGCCGCGGTCATCCCCGCCGCCTGGCCGATCGCCCAGATCGTCTACTTCAACCAGTGCGACCCCGAGACGATCATGCGCAAGGGCGGCGACTGGTTGGCCATGTACGACCAACTCGGCACCGCCCACGGCAACCTCGACGACGCCCTCGCGACCCTGACCGCGGCCCAGTGGAGCGGCAAGGACCGCGAAGCGTTCGGGGTGCACATCAACGCGTACGGAACGCAGATCGTCGGCACCCAGGTTCTCACGGTCACCGTAGGCGTCACCATGCTCTGCGTCGGAGCCGCCCTACTCTGCCTCGTCGTGGCGTACGCGGTGGTGTCCACCATCCTGGCGGTCTTCGCCGCCTTCATCGCGGCGGCCGGGGCAACCGTCGTCGGCGCACCGGCTGCGGCGTCCGCCCTGGCGACGGCGAACTCGTTCGCCGCCTCGGCGCTCAGCTTCCTCAAGGGGATCGAGACGATGGCCGAGGCGGTCGCCACCGGCGGTGCGGCGGCCATCGCGGGCGCGGCCGCGTTCGACGTCGGCGCCCACCTGGGCAGCGGTGATGTCGGAGTGCTGAAGGACCTGGTCCAGGCCAGCGTCGACGGGCTCGACAACGTGGCCGCCGGGTTCCTGTCCAAGTGGGAGCGCGACTTCGTGGGGTACGGCATCCACAGCGGCGCCCGGCACTCGGCCGGTTCCCCGACCGGCCCGGGCTACCTGGTCTACGGAGGCGGCACCCAGGTCGCGCCCGCCGGCACGGACGGCGACGGGGACACCGTCTACGGCACTTCGGGCGTGGTCGACAACCTGTGGTCGCGGTTGTTCGGGAACGACGCCTGGAACCACTGAGGGCCCCAGGCCGAGCGGTCACTCCCAGCGGTTGCCGGTGAGCTTCTCGTACACCTCGACGTAGCGGGCCCGGGTCGCCTCGACGACCTCGGCGGGTACGTCCGGCGCGGGCGGCAGCTTGTTCCAGCCGCTACCGGTGGCCCAGTCCCGCACGTACTGCTTGTCGTAGGAGAACTGCACGCGGCCCGGCTGGTACGACTCGGCGGGCCAGAACCGCGACGAGTCGGAGGTCAGCAGCTCGTCGGCGAGCACCAGGGTGCCGTCCGGCGCCCAGCCCAGTTCGATCTTGGTGTCGGCGATCAGGATGCCCCGGTCGGCGGCCAGTTCGGCCCCGCGCCGGTAGATGTCGAGGGTGATCTGCCGCAGCCGCTCGGCGGTCTCCTGGCCCACCTTGGCCACCACGTCGTCGTACGTGATCGGCTCGTCGTGCTCGCCGGCCGGCGCCTTGCTCGACGGGGTGAAGATCGGCTCGGGCAGGATCGACGCCTCGACGAGCCCCCGGGGCAGCGGTACGCCGGAGACCGTTCCGGTGCGCTCGTACTCGCGCAGGCCGCCGCCGGTGAGGTAGCCGCGGGCGACACACTCGACGGGGACCATGTCGAGCCGCTGGCAGCGGATCGCCCGGCCGGCGAACTCGGCCGGCACGTCGGTGGCCGAGATGACGTGGTTCGGCACCAGGTCGGCGAGCTGCTCGAACCACCACAACGAGAGCGCGGTGAGCAGTCGACCCTTGTCCGGGATCGGTGTCGGCAACGGCACGTCGTAGATCGAGATGCGATCCGACGCGACCAGGATCAGGTCGTCGCCGTCGGCGTACACGTCCCGGACCTTGCCCGAGTGCAGAAGTTCCACGTGCCCTAGTACACCACGTGACGCCGCCGGGTCGGTCCGGCCACCCCTGGGCCCACGGGCCGGCCGGGGTGACCGGACGGACGTTGACACCCTCCTGCGCCGCCTGCGTGAATGGTCCGACCCCGTCCGTCGGTGCCAGGAGACCCCGTGCCCGCTGTTCGTCCCCCGATCGACCGGTTTGGCGCCGACCCGGGCCGACGCCGGGTGCTCACCGCGCTGTTCGGCGCTCCCCTGTTGGCCACCGGTGGACTGGCCGGGTGCAGCGACGGCGCCGACACCTCGACCGGGAACGGCCCGGTCGAACTGTCGGTCTTCTGGTGGGGCGGGGCGAAGCGGGCCGAGCTGACGGAGAAGGTCCTCCGGCTGTACTCCGAGCGCAACCCGGGGGTCACCTTCCGGGTGACCTGGCAGGGCGCCGACGGCTACTACGAGCGGCTGGCCACCCAGGCGGCCGGCGGGAACGTCCCGGACCTGATCCAGCTCGACGACTCGATGCTGGCCGAGTACACCCAACGCCAGATCACGCTCGACCTGAGCCAGCCGATCGCCGATCACCGACTGGACCTGCGTGGCCTGCCGGAGGGTCTGGTCCGGTACGGCACGGTGGACGGGCGGACGACGGGGGTCGCGGCCGGGCAGACCCTCGCCGCCGTGGTCTTCAACCGGGACCTGCTGCGCGAGCTGCAGGTGCCCGAACCGCGCGGCGGAATGTCCTGGGCGGACTACATCGCGTGGGCACAGCTGGTCACCGAGGCCAGCGACGGCCAGGTGGCCGGCACAATGGACGCGTCCGGCGACTACCGCGCCCTCTGGCTCTGGCTCCGGTCCCAGGGTGGCGAGTTCTACCGGGATCGCGAGCTGGGCTTCGGCGCCGACGAGCTGATCGCCTGGTTCGAGCTGTGGCAGCGGGCCCGCGCCGGTCGGGCGACGCCGGGCGCGGCCCTCGTCGAGCAGGCCGACAGCGGGGAGCCGTCCCGGCAGCCGGTGGTCACCGGGTTGACGGCCGCGTCCTTCGCCTGGTCCCACCAACTGCCGGAGCTGCAACGACTCACCGACTCCGAGCTGGGCGTGGTGGGCTTCCCGGGGCCGCCGGGTGCCCAGTGGGCCCGCGCGTCGATGTACTGGGCCGGCTTCCGGGGCACCCGTCACGCGGACACCGTGGCCGACGTGATCAACTTTTTGACCACCAACGGCGAGGCCGGCACGGTCCTCGGCCACGAGCGGGGCCTCAACCCCAGCCTCGCCGTTCGCCGGTACACCCAGGGCAGCATCACCGACCCGGCCCAGCAGCGCGCCGCCGCTCTCGGCGAGAGCCTGGCCGACCAGCTCGGACCGGCGCCGTCACCGCCGCCGAGGGGCCACGCCAAGGTACGCACCCTGCTGGTCACCGCCGCCGAGCGGGTCCGGGTGAAGCGGGACGGCACCCGGGAGGCCACCGCCCGCTTCCTGTCCCAGGCCATCGGCGCCCTGGCGGGCTGAGCCCGGGTCGTCAGCGCGACGGGCCGCGCCTCGACCCGTGGGCGCGACGGATCAGCGCGGCGGGCCGCCGCGACGGTTACGTGTGAGACGCAGCACCAGGAACACGATGATCGCCACCACCACGAGGCAGCAGAGCAGACCGAGGAAGCCGAAGCCGCCGCCGCCCCGGCGCCGCCGCGCCGCCTCCATCACGACCTCGCCGGTCCCCGTGGACGCCCAGGCCGCGACCGGCACGAAGACCGCCAGGACGACCGCACCGAGGACCGCGCTGAGCCGGCCCCACCACTTGCCGAAGGAAGACATGCGCCCATCCTCGCCGAAGGGCGCAACCTCGGCACGGCGGTAAACGCCAAATTCACGGGACCGGGCACGGCTGGCCGCGCAATGCGCCCGCAACCACACGGTAAAAGAGATGATCTTTACATCGATCCATCCGGATGATCGGATTCGGCAACTGGTCATCTCAGGAGGCACCGTGCGGCTCTCTCTCACCCGAAGATCTGCGACAGCAGCGGTAGGCGTCACCCTCGTCGCCGCTCTCGTCACCCCGACGACGGCCCACGGCGCTCCGGCGTTCCCACCCCCGACGGCGCCGCCGGGCCGGGCGGCTGACGCCCCGGCGGCACCCGTGACGGTCACGCTCGTCACCGGTGACCGGGTGACTCTGACCCCCGGGCGCGACGGCACGACGCCCACGGTGGACGTCGTCCGCGCCCCGGGCGCCACCGGCGCCGTACGCATCGCCACCGAGGGCGGCGACACCTACGTGTACCCGGACGAGGCGTTGCCGTACCTGGCCACGGGTCGCCTCGACAAGCAGCTCTTCGACGTCACCCAACTCGTCGCCCAGGGCTTCGACGACGCGCGAGCTGACGCGCTCCCCCTGGTCGTCACCCGCACCGCGGGCTCGGCGGCGCTGCGGAGCCGCACCGACCTGCCGGGCGCGGAGACCACGTTGGACCTGCCCTCCGTCCGTGGCCAGGCGATCCGCGCCCACCGCCCCCGGGCCGCCGACTTCTGGTCGGCCCTCACCGGCGGCCGCCAGTCCGGCGGGACCGCGTCGACGGCCCGCGCCGCCGACACCGCGACGCCCTCCTTCACGGCCGGCATCGACAAGGTGTGGCTCGATGGCAGGGCGAAGGCCGCCCTCGCCGACACCACCGCTCAGATCGGCGCTCCGGCAGCCTGGGCCGCCGGCGGGACGGGCGCCGGCGTACGGGTGGCCGTGCTGGACACCGGAGTGGACACGACCCACCCGGACCTGGTGAACCGGATCGTGGCGTCCCGAAGCTTCATCCCTGGCCAGGATGTCATCGACCGTAACGGGCACGGCACCCACACGGCCTCCACGGTCGCCGGGACGGGCGCCGCGTCGGATGGTCGGGAGCGGGGCGTCGCCCCCGACGCCGACCTGGTGATCGGCAAGGTCCTCGACGACTTCGGAAGCGGCTCGATCTCCGGGATCATCGCCGGCATGGAGTGGGCGGCACGGACCGAACACGCCAAGGTGATCAACATGAGCCTGGGCGTCAGCGCGTGGCACAGCCAGGACGATCCACTGAGCCAGTCCGTCAACCAACTGACCGCCGAGACCGGCGCGCTCTTCGTCGTCTCGGCCGGCAACAGCGGCCCGGTCCCGTACACCCTGGGCGCGCCCGGGACCGCGGACGCCGCGCTCACCATCGGCGCGGTGGACGCCACCGACCACCTGGCCGACTTCTCCAGCGCCGGGCCCCGGATGATCGACGACGGCCTCAAGCCCGACCTGACCGCCCCCGGCGTCGACGTGCTGGCGGCGCGCTCGCAGCACATCGAGTGGGGCGAGGGCTTCTACCGTCTGGACAGCGGCACCTCGATGGCGGCGCCGCACGTCGCCGGAGCCGCCGCCCTGCTGGCGCAGAAGCACCCCGCCTGGAGCGCCGGCCAGATCAAGGACGCCCTCATGGGCACCAGCGTGCCCACGCCCGACTACAGCGCCTACCGGGCCGGTAGTGGTCGGGTGAACGTGGCCGCCGCCTACCACCAGGACCAGATCATCGCGACCGGGTCGGTCGACGCCGGACTCGTCCCGTGGTCGCCCGGCGCCCAGCCGAAGCCGATCACCCGGAAGATCACCTACACCAACACCACGGACAGCGCCATCACCTTGGCGCTCGCCGTCGAGGGTGCCGACGCCCCCGCCACGACGTTCGCGGTCGGTGCCGGCCAGGTGACGGTGCCGGCGGGGGGCACCTCGACGGTCGACGTCGTGGTGGACCCGAAGGCGCTGACCGCCGGCCGGTACTCCGCCCGGGTCACCGCCCGCCACGCGGCCGGCGTCGTGCACACGGCCGTCGGGATCGCGGTGGAGTCCAGGAAGTACGACCTCACGATCCACCTGAGGGACCGCGACGGCCGGCCGATGAGCGGCGAGGTCGAGATCGTCAGCGCCGACGGCGTCTCCACCTTCATGTGGGTACGGGATGGCAAACTCGTCAGCCGATGGGCCCCCGGCTCCTACACCGTGGTCGGCGCGGTCGACGTCGAGGGCCTGCACGGCGACGGCTCCCTCGGCCTCGCGATGCTGACCGTGCCCGAGGTCGAGCTGACGACCAACCGGGTCGTCGTACTCGACGCCTCGGCGGCCCGTCAGGTGAAGGTGGCGACAGCGCAGCCGACCGCCGTCACCAACAGCCGCATCGACGTCTACCGCTCGTTCACCTCGCGCGAGCCGACGCCCAGCGACTCGAGCGCCCTGCGCGAGACGTTCTGGCCCGGCGCCACCTACGACAGTCTGTGGGCGCTCCCCACCAGGGGCGCGGTGCGGCAGGGCAGCTTCGTCTTCACCACCCGGATCCGGGCGGAGCAGACGCCACTGGAGATCAGCCACGACGGCCGTCGTACCGGTGACCCACTCGCCCAGCCGGGCGCCCGCCCGCTGACCGACGGCACCACGCGCCTGGACGCCGTCTTCGCCGGCACCGGCGCGACGGCGGACTACGCCGGGGTCCCGGCCCGCGGCAAGGCCGTCGTCGTCCGGCGCGACGACGCCGTCTCCCCGTCGGACCGGGTCAAGGCGGCGACCGCCGCCGGCGCGGCGCTGCTCCTGGTCGTCAACGACGGCGAGGGCCGCGCCAGCGAGTGGTATGGCGAATCCGACGGTACGACGAACGGGCCGCTCCCGGTCGCGTCACTGATCGGGGGCGAGGGCGAGAGCCTGATCGGCAAGATCACCGCCGCCGGCCGCAAGGGGGTACGCCTCACCGTCACCGCCCACCCCGCGTCGCGATACCTCTACGACCTGGTCGACTACCACCGTGGCGGCGTACCCGTCGACCCGTCGCCCAAGACCGACCCGAAACACCTCGCCCGGATCGACCTGGTGTTCGCCCCGCCGCCCGGGCAGCAGGCCGCCGAGACCCGGACGGACTTCCCGCCGTACGAGTGGGCGGCCGCTCGCGGGTTCCGCTTCCAGCCGGTGGCCCCGGGACCGCGTACCGACTGGGTCTCCGCCGGCGACGGCGTCCGGTGGAAGCAGTTCGCTGATGTGCTCGACTGGGGGCGGTCGTACACGGATGAGATCGCCTACCGGCCGGGCAGCGTGCAGAAGGACCGCTGGTTCGGGCCCATCACGCGGCCACGCCTGCTGACGTACGACATCCCGTTCCGGGGCGAGTTCGGGATCAGCGCCTACATCCAGGGGTTCGGCGACGGAGGATCCGCGCACAGCGGCGGGGCCGCCATGCTGCAACGAATCTCGTTCTACCAGGGCGACCGGCAACTGGTGCAGTTCGAGAACTGGCCGGAGCTGTTCGCCGGTGATCTGCCGGCGGAGCGGTCACCGTACCGGCTGGTCGTCGAGACGGAGACCAAGCCGGAGTTCAGCCCGTACTCGTCGAGCACGCGTACCGACTGGACCTTCTTCTCCGGCGCTGTCACTGGCACGGACGTACAGGCGATGCCGCTGGTCCAGTTGGACTACGGCACGGACGTGGACCTCGCGGGTCGCGCGCCGCGCCGGAACGACCTGACCATCACCCCGGTGGTGGTCGGCAGCACGGCCGCGAAGGACGGCGTCTCCTCGCTCGGCCTCGAGGTGTCGTACGACGACGGACGCACCTGGCAACGGCAGAGCCTCAAGGAGCGCGAGGGCGCCTGGACGGCGGCCCTGAACGCGCCGGGCCGGGCCGGGTACGTGTCGATCCGGGTCACCGCCAAGCAGCGCAACGGCGGTGGCGTCACCCAGACCGTCATGCGGGCCTTCGGCCTGCGGTGACATGTGCGCGGGGGCCGGTTCGCGCCGGCCCCCGCCCGCGCTGGCGGCGACGTCGACCGGAACGACAGAACCCGGTCCCCTCAGGGGACCGGGTTCTTGACGTACCTCGTGGTAGCGGGGACAGGATTTGAACCTGCGACCTCTGGGTTATGAGCCCAGCGAGCTACCGAGCTGCTCCACCCCGCGTCGGCTGTTAAAGCTTAACCCACGCGTCCCGGCGATGATCAGCGGGGGTCACCGCCGGGCCATCGCGCGAGCGGACGCGCCGATGACGAAAGCCCGCCTCCGGAAGATCGGAGACGGGCTTTCTCTCTCGTAGCGGGGACAGGATTTGAACCTGCGACCTCTGGGTTATGAGCCCAGCGAGCTACCGAGCTGCTCCACCCCGCGTCGGCTCGCTAACCGTAGCGCACCGACCCGGGGCACCGCAAAGCGACTCCGATACCGCCGTCAGCCCAGCCAGTTCTCGATCGCCGCCACCGCACGCCGACTGTCGGCGTCCACCTGGGCGCGCTCGGCGGCGGTGTACTCCCAGCCCTGCTCCCAGAGCACCGTCACCACGTCGTCGACCCGGACCATCCGGACCAGCCGCACCTCGTACGCGCCCGGGTCACCCATGCCCGTCGGGTACGGGGCGCGCAGCTCGAACAGCACCGACTCGTCGCCGTACGCCCCCGGGTCCAGGAGTCGCTGCCGCCAGACCCTGGTGTCGTCGGGCATCTTCTGCTCGGGGCAGGCGCGCACGGCCTGCCGCAGCTCCCGCAGCGCGTCGTCGGCGCGGCCCGGACGGTAGATGGTGATGCTGTGCCGGTAACTGCCGTCCGGCACGTGCCCCGCCGGGGTCTCCGGCCGCTTGTAGGCGATCGACCGGGCGCGGCGCTGCACCACCGCCGACTCGCTGGCGTACCGGGTGCCGCACAGCGTCGGCAGGACCGGCCCGGCGGCGGTCGATTCCAGACCGGTCCGGTTGGCGGCCGCCAGGACGAAGAAGGCCCGGTCCGGGATCGAGGTGGGCGCGTGGGCGGTCGCCTGGCCGGTGGGCGCGACCGGCCGCGTACCCGCTGCGGTGGTGTGCGACGGCGTCGGAGACGACGATTGCGGCGTGGGCGGCGCGGACGCCGACGGCGTGGGCGTGGAACTGCCCGCGACCGACGGCGGGCCCGGCGTGTCGGCCGGTGGCGGCAGCGGCGCGGATCCGTCCACGGGAAACACCAGGCGTCCACCGACGGCGGCTCCACCGAGCAGCACCGCGACCGCCAGCGCGCTACCTGCGGCTCGCACGCGGGCCCGCCGGTCGGCGTGCCGCCGGACCACCTCGGGATGTGCCACCGTCATGTCGTCAGCGGCGACGGTGAGCGATCGGTACAGGTCGGAGAGTTCAGCGGACATCGTTCGCCTCCAGTTCGTCGATGTGGACGTCGGGCAGCAGGACGGCCAGCCGGCACCGGCCGCGGGACAACCAGGACTTGACGGTGCCGACCGGCACGTCGGCCTCCCGGGCGATCTCCTCGACCGACATGTCGAAGAGGTAGTGCAGAGCCAGCGCCTGTCGCTGCGCGGCCGGCAGTTGGCGGAGCGCGCCCACGAGCAGCACCCCGTCCTCGCCCGGAGGGGGCGCGGTCGGCGGCGGACCGCTGCGGCTCAGCAGGAGCCGCCGACGGTGCAGGTGCCGCCACCGGTCGTTCGCCAACCGGGAGACCACCAGTCGCAGCCACGCCTCGGGCGCCGGGTGCTCGGCGAGCCGCCCCCACTGCCGCCACGCCCGCGCGAACGCCTCCTGCACGACGTCCTGCGCCTCGGTGTGGTCACCGGTCACCGCGTAGCCGTAGCGGATCATCCGCCGGACGGTGCCCCGGTAGAAATCGTCGAAGCTCTGTGCGTCCCTCACGACTGCCCCCTTGTCCGCGCCCCGATGCATCAAGGACGGCAGGGGGCCGGCCGGGGTTGCGGGCCGGCTGGACAAAACGTGTCGGAGAGGCGACAGGCCGGCATTCGGAACGGATGCGACGGAGCCCCCGACGTCCGGACCCGGGGGTCCGACGTCGAGGGCTCCGGTGTGCCGGACGAGCGGCTGGTCAGCCGCCCGGCGTGGCGCTCGGGGTGCCGGACGGCGGGGCGCGCCGCCGCTCGCCTGCTGCGCCTGCTGGAACGCGGTCAACGCCTCGTCCAACGCCTTGAGCGCGCGGCCGTACCGCTCGAAGTCCCCGGAGGTCTGCGCGGCGCGGACCTCCGTGATGGCGGACTGCACCCGGTCCGCGGCGACGGCCAGATCGCCGGCCGGCGGGGCGGTGCCGCCCGGCGTCGGGGTCGCGCTCGGGGTCGCACTCGGCGTCGCGCCCGGCGACGGGCTGGTCGGGTTGCCACCCGTGGTGGGCGGCGGCGAGGTGCCCTGCCCGGCCTTCTTACCCTGATCGACCAACTGCTTGATGCCGTCGTTGATGTTGTCGGCGAGCGCCACGAACGAGCCGCCGTCACCGTAGGAGAGCAGCACCTTCTGCAACAGCGGGTACGCGTCCTGCTGGTTGCTCTTCACGTAGACCGGCTCGACGTAGAGCATCCCGTCGGCGAAGGGCAGCGACAGCAGGTTGCCGTACTGCACCTGCGCCTGATTGCTGGAGAGCAGGTTGAGCTGCTGACGGATGTTCGCGTTGTTGGTCATCTGCTGGTGCACCTGCACCGGCCCGGAGATCCGGGTCTGGTCCGGCAACTCCAGCACCTCGAGTCGGGGTTTCCCGTCGACGTACGACCCGGAGATCAGCGCGGCCAGGTTCTGCCGGCCGTTCGGGGTGACCGCCGAGGTGAGCTGGAACCGGGGGCTCTCCTGCCCGGGGAACTGGGTGAACAGGTAGTACGGCGGCTGCTTCTGCCCACTGTCCGGCGCGTCCGGCACGTTCGGCACCTGCCAGAAGTCCTGCGCGGAGTAGAAGTCACCCGGGTTGGTCACGTGGAACTTGGTGAGCAGGTTGCGCTGCACCTTGAACATGTCCGCCGGGTAGCGCAGGTGCTCGGTCAACTCGACCGGGATGTCCGCCTTCGGCTTGATCAGGTCACCGCCGAACGCCTTGTTCCACGCCTTGAGCACCGGGTCGGTGTCGTCGTACTCGTAGAGCGTCACGGTGCCGTCGTACGCGTCGACGGTGGCCTTCACCGAGTTGCGCATGTAGTTGACGTTCTCCCGGGCCAGTTGGAAGGTGCCCCGGTTGGTCAGCTCGTCGGTCGTCTCGACCTGAAGGTTGACGCGCTCGGCGTACGGGAAGGTGGCGGCCGTCGTGTAGCCGTCGACGATCCACTGCACCCGACCGTCGACCACCGCCGGGTACGGGTCACCGTCCAGCGTGAGGAAGGGCGCGACCTTCTCGACCCGGTCCCGCGGGTTGCGCACGTACAGCAGCTTGGAGTCCTTGTTGACCGCCTCGGAGAGCAGGAAGTTCGACTCCTGCTCCTTGATGGCGTAGAGGAGCCGTCGCGAGAAGGAATCGAGCTTGACGCCGCCCTCGCCGGTGTAGGTGTAGGACTCGCCGCCGCCCTCACCGACGGGCCTGTCGAACTCGGCCTTCTTGTTCGGGTCGGACTGCCCGACGATCGCGTAGTCGTCGGCGGCCATCCGCTCGCCGTAGTAGATGCGCGGCTGCTTGGCGGGGATCTGCTCGGTCTGCGAGGAGCACGCCTCCTGGGTCCGCTCGCCGAGGAAGCCGGAGACGAAGAACGGCTGCCCGCCGCACACCACCTGGTTCGCCGGGGCGGCCACCAGGCCGTACCCGTGGGTGTAGACGGTGTGCCGGTTGATCCAGGTGTTCTGCTGGTCGGTCAACTCGCCGTAGTTGATCTCGCGGACGCCGACGACGTAGTCGGACGTCTTGCCGTTCACCCCGTACCGGTCGATGTCCAGCTTGGGGCCGAAGTCGTAGAAGCCCCGGACCTGCTGGAGCTGGGTGTACGTCTCGCTGACCAACTGCGGGTCGAGCAGGCGCACGTTGGACACGACTGACGTGTCGGTGGCCAGGTTCGCCGGTGGGGTGAGGTTGCTCGCCGCGTACGGGGTGGTCTCGGTGTTGCCCAACCCGAACGCCGCCCGCGTCGCGTCGATGCTGCGCTGGATGTACGGCGCCTCCTTGTCCTTGGCGCTCGGCTTCACCTCGAAGGTCTGCACCGCCCAGGGGTAGATGCCGCCGATCGCCACCGCGGAGACGCCCAGCAGGGCGAGCGAGATGCCCGGCCACACCAGGTTGCGCATCCAGGCGTTGGAGAACACGACGATCGCGATGGCCACGACGACCGAGATGTACGCCAGGATCTCCTTCGCCGTCAGCAGCGCGTTGACGTCCGCGTAGCCGGCGCCGTACAGCTTGGCGCCCTCGTTGTACTCGAGCAGCATCGCCCGCCGGTCCAGCACGTACGCGAGGGCCTTGAGCAGGACGAACACCGCGACGAGACTGCTCAGGTGCGCCCGCGCCGCGTTGCTCATGCGGTCCCCGACGCCCTGGAGGCGGACCCCGCCGAAGAGGTAGTGCACCGCCAGCGCGCCGATCAGCGCCAGCACCACGGCGGTGAAGCCGACACCGAGCAGGTAGCGCCAGAACGGGAGCTGGAAGACGTAGAAGCCGATGTCCACCCCGAACTCCGGGTCGACGGCACCGAAGTCACCACCGTTGCGGAACAGCAGCCACTGGTCCCACCGACTCTGGGCGGACAGCCCGGCGAAGAGGCCGATCACGGCGGCGATCAACGCGATCCAGGTGCCGAGACGCGGGCTGAGCGCCATCCGGTAGCGCTCCAGCGTGGCCTGCTCCGCCGAATGCGGTCGCAGTCGCGGTCGCAGCCGGTACGCCAGCCACAGGTTGCCGCCGACGACCACCGCCATGCCGAGGCCGATGACGGCGAAGAGCAGCAGCCGGGTGACGAGCACACCGGTGAAGACCTCGGTGTAGCGCACCTCGTCGAACCAGAGCCAGTCGGTCCAGGCCTGGACGCCCCAACCGAGCAGGGTGAAGAGCACGAACACCCCGACCAGGACGGCGATGGTGACCCGGCCGCGCCGGCTCATCCTCGGCAGAGGGCTGCTGCTACGCATTACCACTGTTGGCTCCGCACGCTCGATGTGATCGGCTCCGATCAGGCACCCAGAGTACGGGGTGTTCCTGAGCGTGTCGGGGCACGGTCACACGGGTCAGCAGCGGGTCGGCTGACCACCCGCGCGCAGCGTCTCCAACGCGGTCAGTGCCTCGTCCAGCGAACCCACCTTCAGCAACGGCAGGTCGGGCTGCGGGTTACGGACCGCCTCGGCGCAGTTGTCGGCCGGCACCAGGAAGACCTTGGCCCCCGCCCGCTTCGCGCCGACCAGCTTCTGGGCGATTCCGCCGATCGGACCGACCGTGCCCTCGTCGTCGATGGTGCCGGTGCCCGCGATGACCTTTCCGCCGGTGAGGTCGGCCGGGGTCAGCTTGTCCACGATGCCCAGGGCGAACATCAGACCGGCGCTCGGCCCGCCGATGTCCTCCAGGTCGATGCCGAGCGTGAACGGGTGCGGCTGCTGCTGGTCGATCTCGACACCGATCCGCGGCCGACCGTCCTGCTCCCGGCTGGTCACCGTCGCGGTGGCCGGCGTGCCGTCGCGGGTGTAACCGATGGTCAGCGCCGTACCCGCCGGCTTGGCCCGGATCAACTCGGTGACCTTGGCGGCCACCGGCACCGGCTGACCGTCGACCGAGGTGACCACGTCGCCGACCTTGAGCGCCCCGGCGGACGGGCCGTCCGCCGCGACCGTCTTGATCACCACCTGCACCGGGAAGCCCAGTTCCCGCAGCGCGGCGGTCTCGGCGCTGGTCTGCGACACCTTGAAGTCCTCGGCGTTGCGCTGCTCGACCTGCTCGGTCGACTCCCCCGGCGGGTAGACCAGCTCGCGCGGCACCACCGCCTCGTCGTCGGAGAACCAGCCGGCGATCGCCGAGCGGAGCCGCACCGTCGGCTGCACCCCCACCGTCGTCAGCCGCAGCTGGCCCGCCGACGTGGAGGTATCCCGACCGGTGACCTGGATGACCTCCTTACCGTCGGCCGTGCCGAGGGTGTTGACGGTCGGGCCCGGGCCGAGCACCACGTACGGAATCGGCACCCGGAGCACCCCGATACTCAGCAGGGCGGTGAACAGGGCACCGAGCAGGACCGTCAGGCCACGACGTCTCATGCGCCAGAGCGTACCGATCGCCACCGGCCGGTCCGACGGATGCGTCACACGACTTCGCCCTCAGCGCAACGCCAGCGGCGACTACCTGGGGCGCGGCCCGCGTACCGTAGAGGTCGTGCCTGATATTCCGTTCGGTTTCGCGCTCCCGGGTGGGCAACCACCAGACCCCAACGATCCCGCGCAGATGCAGCAGTTCATGTCGCAGTTGCAGCACCTGCTCTCGGCGCCGGGCAGCGGTCCGGTCAACTGGGACCTGGCCCGGCAGGTAGCGGCCAGCCAGCTCGCCGCCGCCGGTGATCCGGCCGTGTCGCCGTACGAGCGCAACGCCGTCGAGGAGGCGTTGCGCCTGGCCGACCTGTGGTTGGAGCCGGCCACGTCGTGGCCGTCCGGCATCCAGTCCCCGGTCGCCTGGAACCGCAACGAGTGGATCTTCAAGACGCTCGACGTGTGGCGCAAGCTCTGCGACCCGGTGGCCAGCCGGATGGTCGGCGCGATGGGTGACCTGGTGCCGCCGGAGGCGCGCGCCCAGCTCGGCCCGATGCAGTCGATGGTGGCCACCCTCGGTGGCGCGCTCTTCGGCGGCCAGCTCGGGCAGGCCCTCGGCTCGCTCGCCGCGGAGGTGCTCTCCGCCGGCGACATCGGGCTGCCGCTCGGCCCGGCCGGCACGGCCGCGCTGATTCCGGCCAACATCCGCGCGTACGGCGAGGGCCTGGAACTTCCCGAGGACGAGGTACGCCTCTACGTGGCGCTGCGTGAGGCCGCCCACCAGCGGCTGTTCCAGCACGTTCCGTGGCTGCGCGGGCACGTGCTCAGCGCCGTGGAGATGTACGCCTCGGGCATCCGGGTCAACCGGGAGGCGATCGAGGAGGCGATGGGCCGGGTCGACCCGACCGACCCGGAGTCGATGCAGGCGATCGCCCTGGAAGGCATCTTCACCCCCGAGGACAGCCCGGCCCAGAAGGCCTCACTGGCCCGCCTGGAGACCGCATTGGCCCTGGTCGAGGGCTGGGTGTGCCACGTGGTGGACAGCGCCGCCAGCGACCGGCTGCCCAACGTCGTACGGCTGGGCGAGGCGTTCCGCCGCCGCCGGGCCGCCGGTGGCCCGGCCGAGCAGACCTTCGCGGCGCTCGTCGGCCTGGAGCTGCGCCCCCGCCGGCTACGCGAGGCGGCGGCCCTGTGGGCGGCGCTCACCCAGCACCGCGGCATCGAGGGCCGGGACGCCGTCTGGGGTCACCCGGATCTCCTCCCCTCGGACGACGACTTCGCCGACCCGGTGGCGTTCGCGATGAACGACATGGACCTGAGCGAGCTGGACAGCTTCGACTTCACCGCCCCGGGCGGCGCGCACGAGAAGGCGCCGGGCGAGTCCGACGACGACAGCGGCACGGACGACGACAGCGACGGCGGGACGGACGGCGGCGCCAAGAGCTGACGCGGCCAGGCCGGGCGTCCGGCACGGCCAGGGCGTCCGGCACGCGCCCGGCGCGGCTCGGACATCCGGCGCGGCTCGGGCATCCGGCACGCGCCCGGCGCGGCTCGGGCATCCGGCGCGGCTCGGGCGTCCGGCACGCGCCCGGCGCGGCTCGGGCATCCGGCGCGGCTCGGGCGTCCGGCACACGCCCGGCGCGGCTCGGGCATCCGGCGCGGCTCGGGCGTCCGGCACACGCCCGGCGCGGCTCGGGCATCCGGCACGCGCCCGGCGCGGCTTGATGATCCACTCGGCTTCCCGGAAGGCGGGCTGTCCGCACGGGCTGGACGCCGCGCTTTCCGGGAACCCGAGTGGATCACGCCCGCGACAGCCCCGCGGGGCGGCCGACGCGTCGACAGCGCGGCGACTAGGCGGGGCAACCAGGCACGGCGACGGCGGGCCGACCAGGCGGGCCGACCAGCAGGCCGATCAGGCGGGGCGGCCTGAGCCCGACAGCAGCGAGCGGGTGGCCTCCCAGCCTTCGAAGGCCGGGTCCAGCGCGGCGAGGTCGGCCGGGCCACGCTGGCGTCGCCAGCCGGCCGTGACGGCGACGTCCCCTGCCTGGGGGCGCCGACCCGGGCGTCGGCCGGCACTGCGGTGTCAAAGTCGAGCGGGGGCAACCACTGCGGCACGGGCAGCCGTACGGCCACTCCGAGCAGACCCGGGCCGCCGCCCTCGGCAGGGGCGACGGCGACCGACCGGGTGGTGAGCGGGCGCAACAGCTTGCCGACGGTCAGCGCGGGCAGGTCGGGCACGTCACCCACGAGCACCGCCGCCTGGTCGTAGCCGTCCAGCGTGGCGAACACCGCGTTCGGCGTCGGCTCGGGCACCTCGTGGACGGCGGTGCCGGGCCAGACCAGCGCGTCCGCCAGCGGACGGTCTGCCGGGGTCACGGCGACGGCCACGTCCACCTCGTTGAGGGTCGCGACCAGGTCGATGACATCCTCGGCGAGCGCCGCCCGCCACTCCGCCAGGTCGATCCCCGGCGGCGACCACCGCACCGGCCCGAACATGACCACCACCACCCGCCGCGCCATGACCCGACCCTAGCGCCCCGACCCACCGCCTGACCCACCCCGCCGGGCCCACCTGACCGGGCCCGCCGAGCCCACCTCGCCGAGCCCCACGCACGCCGAGCCCCACGCCTCAGACCCGCCGCACCGCGCCAGCCCAGACGGGCCAGTCAGCCGGCAGGCCCGGTGATCGACTCCACATCGGCGATGTCGGGGCATCCCGACGCCAGGACACCCCAACATCGGCGATGTGGAGTCGATCAAGGCCGAGCAAGCCCCCCCAGGCCGGGCAAGCCCCGCCGGCCAGGCAAGCCCCCCAGGCCGGGCAAGCCCCCCAGGCCGGGCAAGCCTCCCAGGCCGGGGCAGGGTCACCGGCTGGGCTGGGCCCGGGGGGCGGGGTCAGCTGGGGACGGGGGCGCAGGATGCGGCGGCGACGCCCTCCAGGTAGCCGCGTGCACGCTCCGACTTGGGGTACCGGCCGACGAGCGCCCAGAACCGGGCGTTGTGGCTGGGCACGATGAGGTGGGTCAACTCGTGCAGCAGCACGTAATCGATCACCCAGTCGGGCATGTCCTGCACGCGGTGTGAGATGCGGATGCTGCGGTCGGCGGGGGTGCACGAGCCCCAGCGGCCGTTCTGGTTGGTGACCCATCGGACGCTGGCCGGCACGGCCTTCTCGCCGTAACCGCCGAGGTAGAGGTCGATCAACCGGTTGGCCCGAGCGACGAGTTCGTCGTCGGAGCGGGCGAGTCGACCCTCGCGGGCGGCGAGCCGGGCCA
Organism: Micromonospora sp. CA-246542; assembly: GCF_050942905.1. Lineage (NCBI taxonomy): Bacteria > Bacillati > Actinomycetota > Actinomycetes > Micromonosporales > Micromonosporaceae > Micromonospora > Micromonospora sp. CA-246542. The sequence goes on from NZ_CP192040.1 coordinate 6,048,805, forward strand.
ACATGCGGTCGACCCACTCGCTCTCCTCGGCCCGGGAGAACTGGTCCGGGATGAGAACGACGACACGCTCACCGTCACGGTACGCAGACACCGTGCGTCGCCGACGCTGGCTGCGCCGTACCTCGACGACCGGCTTACGCGTCCCCGCCATCACTGGGCCGCGCAGCCTCGGCTACGTGTCACGAGGGAAAGCTAATGCGTACTGACCAGGGGTCCGCAAGAGTCAACCGCGCGACACGCGCCCAAAAAATGGTGATTGGTCGCCCGGCGTCCCGAAAATTTCTTGACCGGACCACCGCCGAAGTGCCATCAAGCCGTCTCGTCACCCACCGTGTACGCCGACGGCGGCACCGCGCGTTCCGCCCCTCCACCGTAGGTGATCACCGCGCTCGACGCTGCCGCGGGGGCACCCGCAGGGGTGGCTGTGAGGGTTTGGTCGGCGTGTCCCCGCCAAACTGACTTATCCGACCTAATTCGCCATGCACACTCTCGACGTCGACTTGCTCACAGTGACGATGCACAGCTGACATGGAACTGCCCAGACCTGGGTAGGGTCCGCGAACCAGCGGTCACGAAGGTGGCCGTGGAGTAAGCCCCAGCGCCGGCGCCCCGCGAGGTCCGCCGCCGGGCATTCCGCCGGAACCGTATTGACCGGCGGACGAGACGAGGAGGGCACCGTGGCCGACCAGGCCCAGACCTACAACGGTTACTGCGTGAAGTGCAAGGAGAAGCGGGACTTCGAGGGGCACGTGGAGGTCTCGAAGACCGGCATGAACATGGCCAAGGGCAAGTGTCCGGTATGCGGCACAACAGTGAACCGGATTCTCGGCAAGGCGAAGGTCTGACCCGTACGGATCTGCGGGGGCGGGACGGCCACACGGCCGTCCCGCCCCCGTTGCCGTCCCGGACGTAGGCGACTCTGTCGGGTGACCGACAGCACGCGCAGTGGCCTGTGGATAACCCCGCAGATCCTGTGGACAAGGCTGGATGCGGCCCCGGCCGCCTGTGGACAACGATCGACCGAGCGCATGGATGCGGTCACGATTCGTCACCATGAGTCGTACGCCGTTGCCGCGCCCCACCCTGCTACCCGGCCTCAATCGGCTCTGGCGGGATCGGCACACTTTGCAGATCGGCCTCGGCCCCGGGCCCGCCGTGCTGGTGGAGCTGACCAATCCGCGCACCGCTCACCTGCTTGATCTGCTCGACGGCACCCGCAGCGAGCGGGACGTGCTGACCGAGGCCGGTGCCGCCCAGGTCGCCGCCGACGACGCTCGTACGCTGCTGGACGCCCTGCGCGCGGCGGGCCTGCTGGTGCCGGCGCACACCCTGCTCCCCGCGACCTGGCCGGCCCGGTCCGGGCCCGGCTCTCCGCCGAGGCCGGGGCGTTGGCGCTGGCGGCAGCCCGGTTGCCCGGCACTCCGGCACAGGTCCTGCGCCGCCGGCGGGCGGCCCGGGTGCTGCTCACCGGCGGCGGGGCCCTCGGCGGACCGCTGGCGCTGGCGCTGGCCCAGGCCGGCGTCGGCCAGGTGATCCCGCACCTCAGCGGCCCGGTACGACCGATCGACCTGATCGGGACGGGCATTCCCGCTACCGAGTTGGGCCGCCCACTGGCCCCGGCGATTCGGGCGGCGGTCGATCGTGCCGCACCGGGCACCGGCACCCACCCGGTCCGGGCCGCCCGGATGGATCTGGTGATCCAGTTCGGCGCGGACCGTCCGCCCGCGCTGCTCGCCGCCGGTCTCGCCCAGCGCCGCCAACCGCACCTCATGGTGACGGTCCGCGAGGGCGTACCGGTGATCGGGCCGCTGGTCCGCCCGCCCGCCGGGCCGTGTCTGCGCTGCGTCGAGCTGCACCGGGCCGACCGCGACCCGGCCTGGCCGGGGCTCGCCGCTCAACTGGCCGCGGCGCGGCCGGTGACCGCCGGCGCGACCGGCACACTGTTCGCGGCGATCGGATACGCGGTGGCGGAGGCCCTGGCGCACCTCGACGGCGGGCAGCCCGAGACGCTGGGGGCGCTGTGGAGATCTCCGGCGCGGGCCGGTTCCGGCGCCGGGGCTGGCCGCCGCACCCGGCTTGCGAGTGTTCGCGGAGCCGGCGTACGCACCAGCCCGGCCGCACGGCAGCAGCGGGGCCCTCCGGTCGGTAACAATGGCGAAGTGACCGATATCCCGCGCCGGGCCGTTACCCGGACCGCCAAGCTCGCCGCTCTGCCGCTCGGCTTCGCCGGTCGGACCGTCCTCGGCATGGGTAAGCGCGTCACCGGGCTCGCCTCCGACGTCATCTCGGCAGAGATCCAGCAGCGCACCGCCGAGCAGTTGTTCAGCGTGTTGGGGCAGCTCAAGGGCGGGGCGATGAAGTTCGGCCAGGCGTTGTCGGTCTTCGAGGCGGCCCTTCCGGAGGAGATCGCCGCGCCCTACCGGCAGGCGCTGACCAAGCTCCAGGAGGCTGCGCCGCCGCTGCCCGCCGCGAGCGTGCACAAGGTGCTGGCCGAGCAGCTCGGCCCGGACTGGCGCGACCGGTTCGTCGAGTTCAACGACACCCCGGCCGCCGCGGCGAGCATCGGGCAGGTGCACCGGGCACGGTGGCGGGAGCCGGGGTACGGCCCGTCCGGCGAGCCGAACAGCCGCGACGTGGCGGTCAAGATCCAGTACCCGGGGGCCGGTGACGCGCTCCTCGCCGACCTCAAGCAGCTCTCCCGCCTCGGCGGGATGTTCCGGGCCATCCAACCGGGCCTCGACGTCAAGCCGCTCCTCGTCGAGCTACGCGAGCGGATCACCGAGGAGTTGGACTACGAACTGGAGGCCGAGTCGCAGCGCGCCTTCGCCGCCGCGTACGCCGACGACGACGAGATCTACATCCCGGGGGTCGTCTCCGCGTCCCCCCGGGTGCTGGTCACCGAGTGGGTGACGGGCACACCGCTCGCCGACATCATTCGGGACGGCAGCGAGGAGCAGCGGGACGAGGCCGGCCGACTGATGGCCACGCTGCACCTGTCCGCACCGCAGCGGGCGGGTCTGCTGCACGCCGACCCGCACCCCGGCAACTTCCGGCTCCTGCCGGACGGCCGGCTCGGGGTGATCGACTTCGGCGCGGTGGCCCGGATGCCGGAAGGCACGCCGGAGCCGATCGGCCTTATCGCCGGGCGGGCGTTGCGCGGGGACGCGGACGGCGTGGTGGCGGGGCTGCGGGACGAGGGGTTCATCGGGGCCACTGACGAGATCGACGCCGAGGGGGTGCTCGACTTCCTCCGCCCGATGCTGGAGCCCATCGCCGCCGACGGGTTCCGGTTCACCCGGGCCTGGCTACGCGCCGAGGCAGCCCGGCTGGCCAGCCCCCGATCCCCCACGTACCAGTTGAGCCGGAAGCTCAACCTGCCGCCGTCGTACCTGCTCATCCACCGGGTGACGCTCGGGTCGATCGGGGTGCTCTGCCAGTTGGAGGCCAAGGCCCCGTACCGGAGCATCCTGGAACGCTGGCTGCCCGGCTTCGCGCCGGTCGCCTGAGGACGTGAGGAAGGGCGGGTGCCGGTCGGCACCCGCCCTTCTGCGTGGGGTGGTACTAGAGAATGCCCAGGTCGCGCGCCGACTGGCGACGGCTGTTCATGGCGACGGTACGGGCGGATCGGGTTGCCTCAGTGCTCGTGGTGGTACGACCGGCCTGAGGCCGGCGCATTCGAGCCCTGGTCAGCGCTTCGTGGAGTAGTTGCATCTCGTAGGCGCCACTCGGAACGTTCAACATCGTCTTCTCACTCACTGCCGGTGTGACACCGGCGTCGTTGGAACGGGTCGGGAACATGTCAGGCTGCCAGCCGGACCGCGCCTCGCACCTCGGACAGCCCACTGGCCGCCAGGCGCGCCTCGGCCTCGACCCGGAGCGCGGCGTCACGAGCGACGTCCTCCTTGCGCGGACGGCCACGGGGCCGCTTGCGCGGGACGACCGCGCCACGCTCGAAGATCTCGCCGCCCCAGACGCCCCACGGCTCCGCTCGCTCCACCGCCCCGGCCAGGCACTCGACGCGCAGCGGGCAGTCCCCGCAGAGCGACTTGGCCAGCTCGAGCTCGGCAGGCGAGTCGGAGAACCACAGGTCGGGGTCGAACTTCCGGCAGGGCAGGTTCGCCTCCAACTCGACGCTCACGTCGATGGGGGCCAACGCCAGACTCATCTCCCGGTCACCTCTCTCTCACTTCGATCTCGTGGATCGCATTCCGACGTACTTACGGCGGGGCAAAAAACTGAGGCCGCGGATCCCGGTAATCGGGTTCCGCGGCCTCGAGGTGAGCCGGTGTCTGAGATTCAGACCGGTCTACCTCGAGGTGGAACGCCGCGGACATCCGTACGCTTCTTGGCGCCATCGATGCCCATGCCCGTGAAGCCACTGGTCCCCTGGACTCCGGCATTCGGCGCAACGGTCAGGTTCAGCTCGGTCTGAACCTGGTGCACCTGCGAAGCCCACGGTCGGGTGGCCACGAGAGCCACCCGGACAGTCGACAGCGGAGCGCAGACAGACGGCATCGCCGTCAGACGCTCATAGGTGAAGATCTTCACGGGTGCCACCTCCCTCACGTTCCTCGGATCGACTGGACCAACCCCCGTGAGCAGCCGGAATGGCGCCGCTCGCGTGGTGTGTTCTGAGGTTATTCCTCGCCTGGGCGCGAGGGCAAACGAATTTACGACGAGATTTCGAAAGTTTTCTCCGGGCAGACGTCGTCCACCCCCGCGCCCCCCACGAGCGCCAGCACCGACTCGCCGTAGAGGCCGAGTTTGCGGGGGCCGATGCCGGCGATCGCGATCAACTCCTCCGGCCGGCCGGGCCGCCGCTCCGCCAGCGCGGTCAACGTGGCGTCGGTGAACACCACGTACGCCGGGACCTTCTGCGCGCCGGCCACCCGCTGCCGCCACTCGCGCAGGCGTTCGTGCAGCTCGTCGTCGATGTCGGATGGGCAGGTGGGGCAGCGGCCGAGTTTGCGGTCCGGGCCGGCCAGCAGGGTGGCGCCGCAGATCCGGCAGGACACGATCTGCGTCCGACGCCGCTCGGGCCGCCGGGCCCCGCCCGTGGAGGCGCCGGCCCGCTCGGTGCCTCCGGAGCGGTCCAACTGGGGCAGGAACCGCGAGGGCCGCCGGGCCCGTCCGCCCGGCGACCGCGCGGCGGCGTACGACAGCCAGAGCCACTGCCGGGCCCGGGTGATTCCGACGTACAGCAGGCGGCGTTCCTCCTCCACCTGCTCGACGGTCTTGGCGTACGTGGTGGGCAGGGTGCCCTCGGCGAGGCCGACCAGGAAGACGGCGTCCCACTCCAACCCCTTGGCCGAGTGCAGGGACGCCAGGGTGACCCCGTCCACCGTGGGCACGTGCTGCTGCGCGGCCCGACGGGCCAACTCCTCGGTGAAGTCGGTGAGGGTGACCGGACGCTCCACCGACGCGGCCTCGCCGATCGGCACCAGTTCGGGGGTGGCCGCGTACTCCTCGGCGAGCTGGACCAGCGCGGCCAGCGCTTCCCAACGTTCCCGGGCGGCGCCGCCGGCCGGGGGCGCGTCGGGCGCCCAGCCCACGGCGGTGAGCGCCTCGACGACGGCGGTCGGCAGCGGGGTCTCCCCCGGGATGGACCGGGTGGCCGAGCGCAGGGCGACCATGGCCTGACGGACCTCGGCGCGCTCGAAGAAGCGCTCGGCGCCCTGCACCACGTACGGCACGGCGGCCTCGGTCAGCGCCTTCTCGTACGCCTCGGACTGCGCGTTGGTCCGGAACAGGACGGCGATCTCCTTGGCCGGGGTGCCGGCGTCGATCAGCGACCGGCAGCGCGCGGCCACCGCGTTCGCCTCGGCCGGCTCGTCGGTGAAGATCCGCAGGTCGGGTTCCGGCCCCGGGGGCCGCTGTCCGCTCAACTCCAGTCGCAGCCTCGCCTCGGTGCCGCGCGCCTGCGAGATCACGGCGTTGGCGAGCCCGACGACCTGTGGGGTGGAGCGGTAGTCCCGGACGAGTCGTACGACGGTGGCGTCGCGGTGCCGGCGCGGGAAGTCGACCAGGTAGGCGGAGGTCGCCCCGGTGAACGAGTAGATGGTCTGGCTGGCGTCGCCGACCACGGTCAGGTCGGTACGGCCGCCCAGCCAGGCGTCCAGTAACCGCTGCTGAAGCGGGTTGACGTCCTGGTACTCGTCGACCACGAAGTGCCGGTACTGGCCCCGGACCTGTTCGGCGACGTCCGGGTGTTCCTCGATGCCCCACACCGCGGCCCGCAGCATGTCCTCGAAGTCGATCACCCCGTTGGAGCGCTTGAGCTGCTCGTACGCGGTGAACACCTCGGCGACCTTCGCCGGCTCGTGCGGCGTGTCCCGCAGCGCGCGGGCCGCGGCCACGACGTAGTCCCCCGGCTCGACCAGCGACGACTTGGCCCACTCGATCTCGCCGGCCAGGTCCCGCGCGGCGGCCCGGTCGGCACGCATACCGACCCGCGCGGCGGCGAGGGTGACCAGCCGCACCTTGCTGTCCAGCAGCTCGGGCATGGCGCGACCGGCCAGCAGGCGGGGCGCGAAGTAGCGCACCTGGCGCAGCGCGGCGGCATGGAACGTCCGTGCCTGCACACCCTGCGCCCCGAGCAGCGTGAGACGGTGGCGCATCTCGGCGGCGGCGCGGGCGGTGAAGGTGACGGCGAGCACGTGCCGGGGGGAGATCTCACCGGAGAGCGCGCGGTGGGCGATCCGGGAGGTGATCGCACGGGTCTTGCCGGTGCCGGCCCCGGCCAGGATGCACACCGGGCCGGCCGGCGCGGTCACCGCGGAGCGCTGCTCCGGGTCCAGCCCGGCGAGTACGCCTTCCGACGCTGAGTGAACCCCCACAACCAGGAATCATCTCAGCTCCCCCGGGTGTTGTAGCGGACAGCCTCGGCTTGATCGGCAAGCCGGCGGCCAGAGCGGTTGGAGGATCCGATCATGCTGACGATGTATTCCACTCCCTGGTGCGGCTACTGCCACCGGCTGAAGTCGCAGCTCGACCGGGAAGGCATCGGGTATGAGGTGGTCGACATCGAGCAGGACCCGAAGGCCGCGGACTTCGTGATGAGCGTCAACGGCGGCAACCAGACGGTGCCGACGCTGCGTTTCGATGACGGCAGCGCGCTGACCAACCCGTCGATCACGCAGGTCAAGCAGCACCTGGCGACGCTGGGCGCCTGACTGGCAGGCGTACCGACCCTCGACGAGCGGCCACCCCCGGCGGGTGGCCGCTCGTAGTGTCCGGCCTCGCGTCAACGCCGGAACGGCCGCCGGGTGGCCACGGTCACCGAGCTGTCGATGCCGCCGTCGAGTGGGCGGCGTGGCCCCGGAAGGGTCGGCGGTGTGGGCATCGCCCCGCCGGACGGCGCGCTGAGGTGTCGGCCCCGCCACAGATAGACGCCGGCCGCCAGCGTGGCCACCCCGACCAGCACGAACAGGGCACGGTAGTCCAGGACGCCGACCAGCAGGGCGCCCGCGCCGATGGAGAGCGCCTGCGGCCCGCTGACCAGCGCCTGGGTGGCCGCTGCCACCCGTCCGACCAGGGCGGGGGGCGTACGCCGCTGGATCAGCGTGTGCAGGCCCACCATCGTCAGCGGCAGCGAGACGCCGGCCAGCAGCACCGCCCCGAACCCGAGCGGCAGGTCGGGGTACGCGAGCGCGAGCGCCGCCGGAGCGAAGAACGCCACCCCGGCGGCCAGGGTGCCGACCTCGCCGAATCGCCGGACCAGGGCCGGTGAGCAGATCCCGCCGCACAGTCCGCCGACGCCCTGCACCATCACCAGCACGCCCACGAACGCGGCGTCCCGGTCCAACCCCTGGTCGACGTACGCGAAGATCAGCGACTCGCTGAAGCCCATCACCAGCGACCCGAGCCCGTAGCCGACGAGGGCCCGGCGCAGCGCCGGCTCACCGGTCAGGTGTCGCAGGCCGGCGCCCAGCTCGGCGGGCCACCGCAGCCGTACGGTGGAGGGCGGCTGCGCCGGGCTCGGCACCGCGGTCACCACCACGGCGGCGGTCACGAAGCCGACCATCCCGATGCCGGCCAACGCCCACCCGCCGAGCGCCGCGTAGAGCGCCGCGCCCACCAGGGGGCCGACCAACCGCAACCCCTGGCGTACGGTCTGCAGCACGCCGTTCGCCTCGGCCAGCAGCTCCACGGGCACCAGTTGCCGGATCAGCCCGCTGAGCGCCGCGCCGAGCGTGATGGAGGACAGGCCGTACAGGGCGGCGACCAGGTAGACGCGCCACACGTCGCCCGCGTCGCGGACGGTGAACAGCGGTACGAGCAGCACCGCGGTGACCACGTTCGCGGCCACGAAGAAGGGCCGGCGCGGGTACCTGTCGACGAACCACCCGACCAGCGGCGCCATTGTCATCGGGGCGACGACGGCGAAGATGATGCCGCCGGCCAGCCCGTCGGAGCCCGTCAGGTCCTTGACCCAGATGGCGAGCGCGAGTAGCAGGATCGACTCGGCGGTCATGCTGGCCAGTAGGCCGCCGAACAGGAGACGGAAGTCGGGGCGGCGCAGGACGGTGCGCATGGGTCCCTCCGGCAGGGTGGTGTGCCCGGCTGGGCGCGGTCGACGAGGCTGGGACCGTGGGTCCGTCATCGTCCGGCGTACCCGTGGTCCATTTTTGGCAAGACACGCCCTCGCCGGAACCTCCGACACCGGTCGCGCCGTCCATACTGACCGTGGGGGGCGAATTTCATACAGTTACCGTCGCGTCTGCGGCGGACGACGGGAAAGAGGACACTGTGCCTCCTGCCGCACCCAGCCCAATCATGCGTCGTCGACGGTTGGGCGTCGAACTGCGCAGTCTGCGTGAGATCGCAGGACTCACCGGCGACCAGGTCATCGAGCGGATCGGCTGGGCGTCCGCGTCCAAACTGTCCCGCCTGGAGAACGGCCGCAGTAGACCGGACCCGCAGGACGTCAGCGTCCTGCTGGACCTGTACGGCGCCGACGCCGCCGCGCGCGAGGAGTTGCTCGGGATCGCCGGTGAGGCCGGCGACATGCGCGGCTGGTTGAAGAACTTCCCGGTGATGACGCAGCAGCAGCGGAGCTGGGCCGAGTTGGAGGCGGGCTGCGCGGAGATCTCCGAGTACAACCCGGTGCTGGTGCCGGGCCTGCTGCAGACCGCCGGATACGCGCGGGTCCGACTCCAGTCGGCCCGTCGGGTGAGCGAGCGGGCCGGTGAACCGGAGCCGGCCGACGAGCTGGAGACCGAGGTCAAGGCGCGGCTGGCCCGTCAGACGCTGCTGACGCGCGAGCCGCACGCGCCGACCTACACGGCCGTGCTGGAGGAGGCCGCCCTCGGCCGTCGGTCCGGGCCGCCCGAGGTGCTACAGGAGCAGTTGCACCAACTCTGCGAGCTGGCCCTGCTACCGAACGTGACATTGCACGTGCTTCCGCGGGACATTCAGGTGGGCGATTGGTACCTTCCGCCGACCGCCTTCTCCCTCTATCGGTTCGCCGATCCGCTCGATCCGGAGACATTGGCCATCGAAGGGGGGTTCGTCGACGTCATGTCGACCGAGTCAATCACGCTAAATCGCTATAAAGTAGTGTTCGAGTGGCTATGCACGGCGGCACTAGACGCTTCGGACACCCTCTCCTGGCTGATCGAGGCGACGGGACGGCCGACCGGGGCGGCACCCGCATCCACAGTGGCGTTCGGGCCGGCAACGGCGCCGACCCAACGTCGCCGTGATTCGGGACGACTGACGGACCGGTGATCCACGGGGGACCTTCCGTCGGGGCGTGCGGCACCACTCGTCCCATCGGATCGGTTCACATCAGGAGCAGAACCATGAACGACATCCACCAGACGCCGTCCGTCTCCGCCAGCTCCCTGGCGGACGCCCCGTGGCGTACCAGCACACGTAGCCAGACCTCCAACTGCGTGGAGGTCGCGCCGCTGGGCACCGGCCCCTCGGCGGTCGCGCTGCGCGACAGCAAGGACCGGGGCGGCCCGGTGCTGATGTTCAACCGGGCCGGCTGGCTCGGCTTCATCGCCGGGGCAAAGACGGGCCAGTTCGATCTGAACTGATCCTCCACCGTGGGGCGGGGCCGTCGGCACAGTGCCGGCGGCCCCGTCGTCGTATCCGCCGACGACCCCGCTGACCAGGGATCCGCCGATCGGACGAGGCTCGAAACCAATAGGCGCGTTTCACTTGCTGGGATGAACACGGGGCGTAACATGACCCACGAGAACGTGGAACTTCCACACACCGGCTCATCCGTCGCGGTTCATCCGGAGACCCTCATGCGGTTCCTGATCGTTCGCACCGACATCCGCACCGTCGCCGACGGTGACATCGCCGCCGCCTGGGCGGACGGGCACCGCCTCCGCGACGAGACCACCACGCCCGAGCCGCGCCGGCAGACCGTGCACGCCGAGGACCGGGACGCCGCGCTGGTGCTGGCCCGGGCCCTGTCCACCGTCGGCGCGGTGCGGGCCGGCAAGCAACGGGTCAAGGTTCTGCCGCTCAACGAGCCACAGCCCGCCTTCCGGCGCAGACCCGGCCGCACCGGCACCTGACCCACCAGACGTCCGCCGTGGTCGGCTCGGCTCCCCCGCCGCGTCATACCGCTCCCACCGACCACGGCGGCCCGTGTTCCCGGCCCGTGACCGTCGCGGCAACGGCGGCCACGGGCCGGGACCGTGCTCACCGCCCGGCGTCCACCCACCCGTCCAACCAGCGGTGGATGAGGAACAACGCGATCGACGACGGCGGCGGCAGGATCAGCTGAGCCCCGTCCCCCACGTCCACGGCCCGCCCCGCGCACGCCGCCCCGATCTCCTCCCGGGTGAACCACCGGGCGTACGCGATCTCGGACGGGTCGACCCGCACCGGGTCGGACGGGTCGGCGGTGGCCAGGAAGCCCAACATCAGCGAGCCCGGGAACGGCCAGGCCTGGCTGCCGACGTACCCGATCCGCTCGACCGCGATGCCCACCTCCTCGCGGACCTCGCGCAGCACGGCCGCCTCCGCCGACTCCCCCGGCTCGACGTAACCGGCCAGGCAGGAGTAGCGCCGCCCGCCCGGGGTGCCCGGCCAGCCGGCGTTGTTGCCAAGCAGGCAGCGGCCTTCGGGGCCGTCGACGCCGTCGTGCACCAGCACGATCATCGCCGGGTCGGTACGCGGCCAGATCCGCCCGCCGTTGCGATCCACCCGCGACCAGCCGGCCTCGTCCATGACGGTGGGCGCGCCGGTCGCCGACGAGTAGCCGTGCCGGGTGTGCCAGTTCAGCAGCGCGAGCGCGGTCGTGAAGAGGCCCGCCTCCCGATCACCCAGCAGGTGGCCCACCTCCCGCAGGTTGACCGCCCGGGTGCCCGGCAGCGCCGGCAACGGGGCGTCGACCGCGAACACCGGCACCCCGTCCGGTTCGACACCGAGGAACATCGCCGTCGACTCGGCGCCGGCCGGCGCGTCGGCCGCGCCGAACAGCACCAGCGTCGGAGGCGACACGTCGGTACGCGCGAGCGTCCGCCCGTCGTTGGTCGAGTCGAGCAGCAGCACCCGGCCGCGCAGCCACGCCTCGGTCAACCACTGCGCGTCCCCCGGCGGTGCGCGGCCCGATCCAGCGTCGAGCGCGCCAGCGGTGGCGCGCCCTCGCCGCTCACGGCTGCACCGGCTCGGTGTGCACGGGCGTCAGCGCGGTCAGCCCCGGGGTGATCCGCTCGGCGTCGCCGAGCACGACGACCACCGCCCGGGCGGGCGCGAGGTAGTGGGCGGCGGCCCGGGCGACGTCGTCGACGGTCGCCCTCGCGAGGCGGGACGCGTACTCGGCCAGGAAGTCCAGGCGCAGGCCATTGCCGGCGTACGCGCTGGTCAGCGCCGCCAGACCGGCCTGGGTGGACATTCCGAGCTGGAGGGTGCCCAGGGCGTACTGGCGGGCCTGCTCCAACTCCTCGGGCTTCGGCGGCAGCGAGGCCAGCCGACCCAGCTCGTACGTGGTCTCCAGGAGCGCCGGACCGGTGACCTCGGTGGCCACCTCGGCGCCGGCGACGAGCACCGATCCGGCCACCGAGTGCTCGATCACCGAATGTGGGCCGTACGTGTAGCCCTTGTCCTCGCGGATGTTCTCCACCCAGCGGGACGAGAAGTAGCCGCCGAAGATCAGGTTGGCCAGTTGCAGCGGTGCGTGGTCGGGATCGGTACGCGGCACGGCGGGTAGCGCGACACGCAGCGAGGACTGCACCGAGCCGGGCCGGTCGACCAGCAGCAGCGGCCCCGGCGTCAGCGGCGGGGTGGCCGGCAGGGTGGCCGTACGCCCGGCCCCGGCCCACCCGGCGAGCGCCCGCTCGGCCGCGTCGAGGGCCTTCTCCGGCTGCACGTCGCCGACCACCACCAGCTGCGCCCCGGCGGGGTGCACCCGCTCGGCGTGCAGGCTGCGCAGCGCCGCCGGTCGTACGGCACGGAGCTGGGCCGGCTCCGGGGTCTGCGTGGCGTACGGGTGCCGCCCGTAGATCCTCTTCAGGAGCGCCTCGCGGGCCAGGTGCGACGGCTGGCTCTGCGCGACCTGGATCCGGTCGATGAGCCGGTCCCGCTCGGCGGCCACCTCGTCGTTCGGGTAGCTGGCGCCGGTCAGCACGTCGGCCAGCAACTCCAGCATCCGGTCCAGGCCGGTGACCAGCCCCGCGCCGGAGATCATCAGCCGGTCCGGGTCGACGCCGGCGGAGAGCCCACCGCCGACCTTCTGCAGCTCGGCGGCGAGCTGCACGCTGGTCATCGACTCGGTGCCGGAGAGCATGGTCTGGGAGAGCATCGCGCCGCGCGCGAGGTGGGCACGGCCGAACGGCACCCAGAGCCGCAGCTCGACCAGGGGCACGGCGGGCCGGCGTACCGCGATGACGGTGAGCCCGTTGCCCAGCGTCCGCTCGGCCGCCTTGGGCACCTTCAGCTTGCGGGTGGGTCCGAGCGGGGGGAGCGTACGCGGCCCGACGGTGGCGGTGGTCGTGGTCGTCACTGTGTCACCTTCGTTCGCGACTGCGGGGCTCGCAAAACCGGCTCACTCCTCGCGCTCACCGACCACCTCCGGGGATGACCTCGACGCTCGCGCGGCGTTCCGGGCGCAGGGTGGCCGCGGCGGCCCGGACCTGCTCCTCGGTGACGTCGCCGACCAGTCGGGGCAGGTCGTTGAGCAAACCCGGCTCGCCGCGTTGCTGCTCGAGGACGGCCATCCGCAGCGCCCGGCCGAGGACCGCGTCGGTGTCGCGGAGCAGGTGGGTGGCCATCCGAGCCTGGGTGCGGGCCAGCTCGCCGTCGGTCAGCCCGTCGGTGGCCAGCCGGTCCAGCTCCTCGTCCACGGTGCGCAGCACCTTGTCCACGTCGCCGCCGGGCGGCAGGTGCGCCTGCAACAGCAGCGCCGTGGGGTCGCGGACGTCGAACGGGTCGCCCATGAAGCCGAGGTAGCCGCCCAGGCTGGTCACCGTGCGGTCGCGCTGCACGAGGCGTTCGACCAGGCGGGACGCTTCGCCGTCGGTGAGCACCTCGGCCAGCACCACGTACGGCAGGTAGCCGGCGAAGTCGCCGATCGGGTCGGGTACCCGCCACGCGCCGGCCACGGCCGGCAACGGCGCCAGGGCATCCGTGTACGAGCTGCGCCGCTCGGCGGTCAGGTCGGGCTCGGTGAAGTCGGGTCGTCGTGGCGCGGGGCGGGCCGGCACGTCCCCGAAGTGCCGGGTGACCAGCTCGGTCGCCTCGGCCACGTCGATGTCCCCGCTGACCGCCAGGACCGCGTTGCCGCTGGCGTAGTAGCGACGGAAGAAGTCGGCGGCGTCGGCGACGGTGGCCGACTCCAGGTCGTCGAAGGAGCCGTAGCCGTCGTGCGCGTTCGCAAAGGTGTCGAACATGACCGGCGGCAGGGTCAGCCAGGGGAAACCACCGTACGGCCGGCTGAGCACGTTGACCCGGATCTCCTCCTTCACGACGTCGACCTGGTTGCGCAGGTTCTCCTCGGTCAGTCGGGGCGCCCGCATCCGGTCCGCCTCGAGGAACAGGGCGCGTTCCAGGGCGTTGCTGGGCAGCGTCTCGAAGTAGTCGGTGTAGTCCAGGTGGGTGGAGCCGTTGAACGTGCCGCCGGCGCCCTGCACGTGCCGGAAGTGGGCCAGCTTCTCCAGGTTCTCCGAGCCCTGGAACATCAGATGCTCGAAGAGGTGGGCGAAGCCGGTACGCCCCTGGGGTTCGGAGCGGATGCCGACGTCGTAGACCACCGCCACCCCGATCACCGGGGCGCTGCGATCGGGGGTGAGGACCACCCGCAGGCCGTTGTCGAGGGTGAACCGCTCGACCGGATACTTCGTCGCTGGAATTCTGGATCTCCGCGCCGCCACGGGATCGACCCTAGCGCGTCGGCACCCCCGCCACCGGCGACCTCCGCGCAGCCGCTGCCACCGGCTTGGGAGGCCGACCATTTACCACAGCAAGACAGTAGGAAATGCCGACATAACTGAGACGCCCCTTCCCGGCATGTGGATGCCCCTTGACGCTGCCCACAGCCTGGCCCAGTCTTCCTACCAACTAAGTAGGAATACTGCGGATTGGATGGACGATGAGACGCCTCCCCCTGCGCCGGTTGGTCACCCTGGCCACCCTCACCGCTCTCGGCGCGGCGACCCTGGGCAGCACCGCCGCGTGCGGCGACGACAGCGAGGGCGCGGGGGGCGGCTCCGGCCCGGTGACCCTGCGGCTCGGCTACTTCCCCAACATCACCCACGCGCCGGCCGTCGTCGGCGTGGAAAAGGGCATCTTCGCCGAGAAGCTCGGCGCCGACGTCAAGCTGGAGCCGAAGACCTTCAACGCCGGCCCGGCCGCCATCGAGGCCGTCTTCTCCGGCGCGCTGGACGCGACCTACATCGGCCCGAACCCCACCGTCAACGCGTTCTCCAAGTCCAAGGGTGAGGCGGTCCGGGTCGTCTCGGGCGCGGCCTCCGGAGGCGTGGCGCTGGTCGTCAAGCCCGGCATCAACGGCCCACAGGACCTCAAGGGCAAGAAGGTCGCCACCCCGCAGCTCGGCAACACCCAGGACGTGGCCGTCCGCTACTGGCTCAAGCAGCAGGGGCTGACCACCACCAAGGAGGGTGGCGGCGACGTGAAGATCGTGCCGCAGGAGAACGCCCAGACGGTGGAGACCTTCAACTCCGGCGCGATCGACGCCGCCTGGGTGCCCGAGCCGTTCGTGTCCCGGCTGGTCAACGCCGGCGGCAAGGTGCTCGTCGACGAGCGGGACCTGTGGCCGGACAAGAAGTTCGTCATCACCAACCTGCTGGTCAGCACCAAGTTCCTCAAGGCGCACCCGGACGTCGTGCAGAAGCTGGTCGACGGCCAGGTCGCCGCGAACGACTTCGTCAACAGCAAGCCGGACGAGGCCCAGCAGGCCATCTCCGACGCAATCGGCAAGATCACCGGCAAGCCGCTGGACCTCAAGCTGATCAAGCAGGCCTGGCCGACGTTGGAGTTCACCAACGACCCGATCGCCACCTCGCTCAAGGCCGGGCTCGACCACGCCGTCGAGGTCAAGCTCACCGAGCCGGTCGACCTCAAGGGCCTGTACGACCTGACGTACCTCAACAAGTCGCTCAAGGCCGCCGGCAAGCCCGAGGTCACCCAGCCATGACGTCGACCACGACGACGCCGCAGAGCGCGACCACCGCGGTCGCGCTCTCCGGCGTGACGAAGGTGTACGGGCGCGGCGCGAACGCCGTACTGGCCCTGGACGGGGTCTCCCTCGACGTCGCGCCGGGCGAGTTCGTCTGCCTGGTCGGCGCGTCCGGCTGCGGCAAGAGCACCCTGCTCAACCTGGTCGCCGGTCTGGACCGACCGAGCGGCGGCACGATCGGCATCGCCGGAGACGCCAACCCGGGCCTGATGTTCCAGGAGCCGGCACTGTTCCCGTGGCTGACCGTCGAGGCCAACGTGGAGGTGCCGCTGAAGCTGCGGGGCCTCTCCCGCGCCGAACGCCGCGACCGGGTAGCCGAGCTGCTGCGCACCGTGCACCTCGCCGACTTCGGCCGCAAACGCCCGCACGAACTGTCCGGCGGAATGCGCCAGCGGGTCGCGCTGGCCCGCACCCTGGCCCTGGACACGCCGGTACTGCTGATGGACGAGCCGTTCGGCGCGCTGGACGCCATGACCCGCGACATCCTGCACGACGAGTTGGAACGCATCTGGTCCGAGCGCCGGCTCTCGGTCCTGTTCGTCACGCACAACGTGCGCGAGGCCGCCCGGCTGGCCGATCGCATCATCCTGCTCTCCAGCCGCCCCGGCCGGATCATCTACTCCACCGAGGTGGACATCCCACGGCCACGACGGATCGACTCGCCCGAGGTCGCCGCCATCGCCGCCGAGGTCACCGAACGACTCCGTACGGAGGTGGGCCGCCATGGCCAGTGACACCCTCACCAGCTCGGCGCGTACCGACGCGGAGATCACCGGACTGGACGCGCTGGAGATCGCCGGTCGGGAGAAGGAGGTCTCCCGGGGCACCCGGCTCTGGGCGTCCACCTGGCCGAAGCTCGCCGCGCTGGCCATCGCCATCCTCGCCTGGCAGGTGGTGGTCTGGTCGGGCTGGAAGCCGCCGTACTCCCTGCCCGGGCCGCTGGTCGTCGGCCGTGAGCTGATCAGCCAGGCCCAGACCCCGCAGCTCTGGGACGGCCTGCTCACGACGCTGCGCCGAGCGGCCCTCGGGTACGTCTTCTCGGTCGCGGTCGGCCTGCTGCTGGGGCTCGCGGTGGCCCGGTCCACGGTGCTGCGCGCCGCCATCGGCTCGATGATCACCGCCTTGCAGACCATGCCGTCGATCGCCTGGTTCCCGCTGGCCATCCTGCTGTTCGAGCTGAGCGAGAAGGCCATCTTCTTCGTGGTGGTGCTCGGCGCGGCGCCGTCCATCGCCAACGGCGTGATCTCCGGCGTGGACTACGTGCCACCATTGCTGCTGCGCGCCGGCCGCAACCTGGGCGCCCGTGGGCTCAACCTCTACCGGTACGTGATCGCGCCGGCCGCGCTGCCGGCGATCGTCGCGGGTCTCAAGCAGGGCTGGGCGTTCTCCTGGCGCAGTCTGATGGCCGGCGAGTTGCTCGTCGTCGGCATCTCGCAGACCTCGCTCGGCGCGCAGCTCACCTACTCCCGGGAACTGTCCGACGCGCCGTGGCTGCTCTCCACGATGATCGTCATCCTGGTGGTCGGCCTGGTCGTGGACGCCGCGTTCGGCGCGGCGGACAAGGCGATCCGACGTCGCTGGGGCGTGCTCGACCAGGCGGGCAACTGAGCGGTGTACGTCTCCGCGCGCAGCGACTACGCGCTCCGGGCGATGCTCGCCGTCGCCGCCGCCGCACCGGGCGGCGACGGTGTCGGCGAGCTGGTGAAGGCGGGCAGCCTGGCCGAGGTGCAGGAGATCCCGCTCAGCTTCCTCCAGGGCATCCTGCTCGACCTGCGCCGCGCCGGCCTGCTGCACAGCCATCGCGGTGCCGATGGCGGGTACGCGCTGACCAGGCCGGCCACCGAGATCACGGTCGGGGACGTGCTGCGCGCGGTCGGTGGGTCGCTGACCACCGTGCGCGGCCTACCGGCCGAGCGGGCCGGCTACCACGGGGTGGCCGCCGGGCTCACCGACGTCTGGCTGGCGGTGCACGGGGCGATCGCCACCGTCGTCGACAGCACCACCCTGGCAAACCTGCTGGCCAACAACCAAACCCGAACCGCCCCCTGACCTGACCCCGCCCGCGCCCGCGCCCGCGCCCGCGCCCGCGCCCGCGCCCGCGCCCGCACCCGCACCCGCACCCGCACCCGCACCCGCACCCGCACCCGCACCCGCGATCTTGCGCTTTCTGCGGCGACAAAAGGGACGTAAAACAGCGAATCAACAACAGAAACTGCAAGATCGGCGCGATGGGGGCGCGGCGGTGTGGTCGGGCCGGTGCCCCGCCGGCCCGACCACACCTCGTACCGATCCTGACCGGGCCTGCCCCTCCGCCGGCACCGGTCGGCCGGTCGCTGCTCAGCCCCGGTGCTCGACCGTCGGGCCGGAGCCCGGGTCGCCGGGACTGCGCAGCTCCACCAGACCGGCGGGAGCGTTGCCCGCCGTGGTGGCATGCCAGGGGCCGAAGGCCGCGAGCATGGCGAGGAGCAACCCGGCGAGCCCGACCACGACCACCAGGATCAGTTCACGCACCGCCCCCGAGCCGGCTTCGCCCACCATTGCTGCTCCTCCCCCGCGCCGGACCTCCGCCCGGCTCCCCCGCTGGTCAGCTTCGACCACCCGGAAGCGGGACACAGTCGGCCAGCCGACCCAAGGGAGGCTGATTACCGATTCAACCGAACGGTCAAGTGGCGGGAAGCGGCACGGAACGAACCGACCCGCCCAGCCGAAGCGGGGCGGGTCGGTGTCGTGCGGAGAAGATCAGACCGTACGCGGGCGGCGCGGGCGGCGGGACCGGCCCGACGCGCGGTGCGCGGAGCGGGGCGCGCCGTCCGTGGCTGCCGAGCCACCTGCGGCCCGTCCCCGGTTGGCGGCCACCGGCGGCGCGGCGATGGTGACCGGCACACCGGAGGGCTCACGCGCCCCGGTGACCCGGGCCAGCGCCTCGTCACCCGAGCGCACCTGGACCGACTGCGGCCGGATGCCGGCGGTGGCCATCAGCCGGGACACGTCGCGGCGCTGCTCCGGCAGGACCAGCGTCACCACCGAGCCGGACTCGCCGGCGCGCGCCGTCCGACCGCCCCGGTGCAGGTAGTCCTTCGCCTCGGTCGGCGGGTCCACGTTGACGACCATGTCGAGGCCGTCCACGTGGATGCCGCGCGCCGCCACGTCCGTGGCGACCAGGGCGGTCACCTGACCGTTGCGGAACTGCTCCAGGATGCGGGTGCGCTGCGGCTGGGACTTGCCGCCGTGCAGCGCGGCGGCGCGTACACCCTTGGAGAGCAACTGGCGGGCGAGCCGGTCGGCGCGGTGCTTGGTGCCCATGAACAGGATGGTGCGACCCTCGCGGGCGGCGATCCGGGTCAACGCGTCGGGCTTGTCGAGCGCGTCGACGTGCAGCACGTGGTGGGTCATCGCGGTGACCGTGGCGGTGCCCGGGTCGACCGAGTGGGTGACCGGGCTGCTCAGGAAGCGGCGGACCAGCCGGTCCACGCCGCCGTCCAGCGTGGCGGAGAAGAGCATCCGCTGGCCCTGCGGGGCGACCTGCTCCAGCAGCTTGGTCACCTGCGGCAGGAAGCCCATGTCGGCCATCTGGTCGGCCTCGTCCAGCACGGTGATCTCGACCTGGTCGAGCCGGGCGTCACCGCGGTTGATCAGGTCGTGCAGCCGGCCGGGGGTCGCCACGACCACCTCGGCGCCGGCACGCAGCGCGTCGGCCTGGCGCTGCAACGACAGCCCGCCGACGACGGTGGCGCAGCGCAGCCCGACGGCGCGGGCGTACGGGGCCAGCGCGGTGGTCACCTGCTGGGCCAGCTCACGGGTCGGCACCAGCACCAGGGCCAGCGGGCGACCCGGCCGGGCCTTGCGGCCGGCGGTACGCGAAAGCAGGGGGAGCCCGAAGGCGAGCGTCTTACCGGAGCCGGTACGACCCCGGCCGAGCACGTCCCGACCGGCGAGCGAGTCGGGCAGCGTCGCCGACTGGATCGGGAACGGCTCGGTGATGCCCTGCGCGGTCAGGGCGCTCAGCAGCGCCGGCGCCAGACCGGTATGGGCAAAAGACGGGATAACTGTGGTCACGCAGAAGCCTTCCTCGACGCGGCACGTGTCGAGGGAGGGCGCCGAACCCGGCGCTGTCACCGGCGGAACAAGGCCGCCAGGACTCACAAGCACGAACCGATTAGGGTACGGGCCGGCCCGCCGCCGAGCCGCCGCCCGCGTTACGCGGGTCGACAGCGGGGCGGGCCGGTCCCGTCACCGTCACACCCGGAGGGGGCGACGGGTACTACGAACCGATCCGAAGATCAGAGCGGACGGATGTTCTCCGCCTGCGGGCCCTTCTGGCCCTGGGTCACCTCGAACTCGACCCGCTGGTTCTCGTCCAGGCTCCGGTAGCCGGAGGACTGGATCGCCGAGAAGTGGGCGAAGACGTCAGCGCCGCCGCCGTCCGGGGTGATGAAGCCGAAGCCCTTGTCAGCGTTGAACCACTTCACGGTGCCAATAGCCATGTGTTTCGTCTCCTTGACGGAACGTCGGACGCGCACTTGTTGCGCGCCCGAAGAGGAGCGCTCCGCGCGGGGATGCGCGAATCGCCTGTCGCTTCTGGTCGCCCCGCCCGGAGAACTCCGGACACAACAAAGAGCGCCTGGGGCCACAATCCCGCCAGGCGCACACAGAGTCTCTGGTAACCAAAACTGCAACCCGGTCAACCTACCACGGATTTCCCCGTGGTGGTCAAACTTGGCCGGAATCCACGGGCAAGTGAGCGATCATGGCGGTGAGCCCGGTCACGTCCAGCAGATCGGTCGGACGGACGGTCGCCCCGTCCCGCACATAGTGGAACGCCGCGCCCACCCGCTCGACGTCGACACCGGCCAGCTCGGCCCAGGCCAGCCGGTACACGGCCAACTGGACCGCCGCCACATCCGCCGCCGGGCCGGTGGGACGCGCGCCGGTCTTCCAGTCGACCACGTCGAACCGCCCGCCCGGGCGGGCGAAGACCGCGTCCATCCGCCCCCGGACCACCACCCCCGCGATCACCGTGGCGAACGGCACCTCCACCTCGACCGGCACCCGGTCGGCCCACTCGCTGGCCAGGAAGCGCTCCTGGAGCTCGACCAGGGCTTCGTCCGGCGCGGCGTCCGCATCCGCCGCGCCGGGCAGCTCGTCCACGTCGAGCAACCGGTCGGCGCCGAAACGCTGCTCCAGCCACGCGTGGAAGGCGGTGCCCCGGCGGGCGTACGGATTCGGCTCGGTGGGCACCGGGCGGCGCAGCGTACGGGCCAGCGCCGCCGGGTCACGCCGCAACGCCACCAACTGGGTGACGCTGAGCTGCCCCGGCAGGGCCACCTCGACCGCGCCGGAGAGCCGGGTCAGCTCGGCCCGCTCGGCCAGCAGCAGGTCCGCCTCCTGCCGCCAGCGCGCCACCTCCGGGTCTGCGGTCTCGACCGTCTCGGCGTCCGACCCGGTCGACGGCAGCGCACCGGCGACCGCCGGCCCGACCGGCCCCGGCAGCGCCGACGCCGGACCGTCGCTCATCAGCCGGCGGACCAGTCCGGCCGCCTCGGCCAACGCCGGCCGGCGGCCGCCCAGCGGGTCGGCCGGCCACTCCGCGCGGAGCACCACCTCGGCCGTCGGGTTAGTGGCGTCCGGGGTGGGCTCCGGCGTCCACGTGTCGACCAGGTGCCCGGGGCCGCCGTCCAGGCAGGCGTCGTACACCTCGCGCAGGAAGACCGACGGACCCCGCGGTCGCTTCGTACCCTCGCCCCACCAGTAGCCGGAGCAGAGCAGCAGCCGGCGCGGCCGGGTGACCGCGACGTACGTCAGCCGGCGCTCCTCCCGCTCGTCGTGGGCCCGCCAGGCATCGGTGAAGTCGGCCACCGCCCGGGCCACGGCACGTTGGTCGGCAGCCTCGTCGAGCGCCAGCTCGGGCAGCCCGTCGGCATCCCCCCGCAACGGGAACGGCAGCACGCCCAGACCGCCCAGCCAGTGGTCGGAGTTGCGGACCGGACCGGGCCACGAGCCACGGCACAGACCCGCCACCGCCACCACGTCCCACTCCAGGCCCTTGGCGGCGTGTGCGGTGACCACCTGCACCGCGCCCTCCACGACCTCGACCTCGCCCGGGGCGAGGCCGCGCTCCTCGTCCTCGGCGGCGGCCAGGTAGGACAGGAAGCCGGAGAGCGTCGCGCCGGGCGTCTCACCGCTGAAGCGGGCCGCCACGTCGGCCAGGGCGTCCAGGTGACCCCGCGCCAGGCCGGCGTCGCCCGCGCCGTCGCGGCCGGCGCGCACCGCGACCTCCACGTCCAGGCCGATGGTCCGCTCGATGTCCGCGATCAGGTCCGGCAGTGCCTGGTCCAGGCGGTAGCGCAGCAACGCCAGCTCGGTGCCGTACGCCCGCAGCCGCGCGAACCCCTCCGCCGAGTACGCCTGCGCCGGCCCCAGATCGGCCAACGCCTCCACCAGGGTCGCCTCGTCCAGCAGGTCGGGGCTGATGTCCGAGTCCTCGTCGGCGGCCACCTGTTGGCGGGCCTTCGCGATGCCCCGCGCCCGTCGGTGCAGCGCCACCAGGTCCCGCGGCCCGATCCGCCACCGGGCGCCGGTGAGCAACCGCAGCAGCGCGGCACCGTCGGTCGGGTCGGCCAACACCCGCAGCGTGCACACCACGTCGCGGACCTCGGGAGTGTCCAGCAGGCCACCCAGCCCGACCACCTCGACCGGTAGGCCACGCTCGCGCAGCGCCGACTCGATCGCCGGGATCTGGCTGCGGACCCGGACCAGCACGGCCGTCGTCGGCCGCTGCGCCACCGGGATGTGCTCCGGTGCCGCACCGGGCATCCGGGCCGCGCCACGCCACGCGGCGAGCACGCTGTCGGCGATCCAGGCGGCCTCGTCGGCGTACGTGTGCAGCAGCGCGCAGTGCACCGTGCCACCGGCCGCCCCACCGGGGCTGCGGTGCGGAATCGGGTCCCGGACGGTCAGCGCGGAGCGCAGCTCCGGAACCCGGGCGCCGGCCGCCCGCAACGGCGTGGACAGCGCGTTCGCCACTCGCAGGATCTCCGGGCGGTTACGCCAACTGGTGGTCAACCCCAACGCCCGCGCGGGCTCCCCGTCGACCCTGGCGAACTCGGTGGGGAACCGGTCCAGGGTGCCGGCGCTGGCGCCCCGCCAGCCGTAGATGGACTGGCACGGATCGCCCACCGCGGTCACCGGGTGACCGGCCCCGAACAGCGCGTTGAGCAGCACCACCTGCGCGTGGCTGGTGTCCTGGTACTCGTCGAGCAGCACCACCCGGAAGCGGTCCCGCTCGATCTCGCCGACCGCCGGGTGATCCCGCGCCACCCGGGCCGCCCGGGCGAGCTGGTCGGCGAAGTCCATCGCCTCGAAGTCCAGCTTGCGCCGGGCGTACGCCCGCACCAACGGCAGCAGGCGCAGCCGGGTCTGTTGCAGGGTGAGCGCCTTGCGCACGTCGGCGTAGACCCGGCCCGGTCGCGACTGCACCTCGGCGAAGAACCGACCGGTCCAGGCCGCCAACTCGTCCGGGCCGACCAGGTGCTCGTCCAGCTCCCCGGCGAGCGCCAGCACCGCGTCGGTGATGGTGCTCGGCATCCGGTCCACCTCGGACATGTCGCCGTCGTAGTTGCGTACCAGCAGGTCGACCAACTGCCAGCGGGACGCCTCGGTGAGCAGCCGGGTCGACGGCTCGTAGCCGGCCCGCAGACCGTGCTCGGTGACGATCCGCCCGGCGTACGAGTGGTAGGTGGAGACGGTTGGCTCACCGGCGAGCGGGTCGTCGAGCCGGTCGCGGTCCTGCCGGCCGACCCGGCGGATCAGTTGGTCGAGCCGGGTACGGACCCGGTGCGCCAGCTCACCGGCCGCCTTGCGGGTGAAGGTCAGCCCCAGGATCTGCTCCGGGCGCACGTACGAGTTGGCCACCAGCCAGACCACCCGCGCGGCCATCGTCTCCGTCTTGCCGGACCCGGCGCCCGCGACCACCAGCAGCGGCTCCACCGGGGCGGCGATGATCGCGGCCTGTTCCCGGGTGGGCGCCGGCAGCCGCAGCAACTTGGCCAGCTCCACCGGCGTGTAGCGGGGTCCGGAGTCCGCGAGCCGGGGTGTCGGCGCGGGACCCGCGCCGAACAGGGTGGGCTGGGTCATGAATTCTCCGGGGGACGGACGGTCGGCGGCTCGACCACCTGGCGTCCCTGCCCGGAGACTGGACAGCTGGTCCGCACCGGGCAGACCCGGCACTTCGAGTTGGCGACCGCCGCGAACGTGGCGGCTGCCATCGTATCGGCGGTCCGCCGGACCAGCGCCGTCGCCCAGCCGGCCGCCGGGCCCTCCCCCGCGGCGGGCTGGTTCTGCTCCCGGGCGTCCTTGGCGGAGGTGCCGAGCTGCACCAGCGCCGCGCCACCGGACTCGTCGCCGAACTCGGCGAACGCCCCCGCCTCCACCGCGGCCTGGTACGCGCCGAGCTGCGGGTGCTCGGCCAGTTCGCTGCCGGTGACCGCGGTGGACTTGCCGGTCTTGAGGTCGATCACCACGAGCCGGCCGGCCTCGTCGACCTCCAGCCGGTCGACCCGCCCGGTCAGGTCGACCGGGCGCTGCGGATCGTCCAGGCGCACCGCGAACTCGTGCTCGATGGCGAGCAGCCGACGCGGGTTGGTGGCCAGCCAGCGGAGCAGCTTGTCGACCATCGCCTCGGCGCGCTCCCGCTCGGGGCCGGCCATCCACCGGGCGGCCAGCTCGATCGCGTCGAATCGGGCGGCCACGTAGTCGAGCAGTGCGCCCCGGTCGGCGCTGGCGTCCTCGGCGAGCATCGCGGCGGCGTGCACCAGGTTGCCGACGCCCTGCGCGGTGCTGGTCGGGCCGCTGCCGCCGTGCCGTTCCAGCAGCCAGCGCAGGCTGCACCGCAGCGCGCTCTCCATCGCCGAGGGCGTGACCCGCACCGGCGCCCCGTCGTCGACCAACGGCCGGTCGTCGGAGAGCGCCCGCAGCCCCCACCAGTCGTCCGGGTGCGCGCCGGGCACTCCGGCGGCGGCGAGCCGCGCCAACTCGGCCGCCGCCGCGCGCCGCCGGGCCGCCGGCGCGGCCGGGTCGATGATGGCGGTACGCAGCTCGGCGACCAGCGCCGGCAGGGTGAGCGCCCGTGGCGGCCGGGTGACCGGTAGCGCACCGGGCTGGTCCGGCTCGTCGTCCTCGTCGCTTACCGCAGCGCTGTCGCCGGCCGGGCCGGTTCGCGGGCCGGGCGGGCTCGGCGGCGCGCTCGGCGGGTCGGGCGGGCCCGGCGTGTCCGGCGGCGCGGTCGGCGGGCTCGGCGGAGCGATTGGGCCCAGCTCGTGCAGGAACCGGCTGGGCTGCTCCTCGTGGTCGTCGCCGCCGACCGCCGCCGACGCCACCGCGCTGACCAGCAGGCGGTGTCGGGCCCGGCTGATGGCGACGTGGAACAGCCGGCGCTCCTCGTCGAGCAGCGCCGAGGTCTGACCCACGACGTTGGCGGCCCGGGCGCCGCCGACGGACCGGCCGGCCAGGACGTCGACCAGCCGTTCCGACCCGAGCAGGCTGCCACGCAGGCGCAGGTCCGGCCAGATGCCCTCCTGCACGCCGGCGATCGCCACCAGGTCCCACTCCAGGCCCTTCGCGGCGTGCGCGGTGAGCAGCCGTACCGCCGCGCCCCGGTCGGCGGTCGGCGCGATGGTGTCCGCCGGCAGGTCCTGGGCGAGCACGTGGTCGAGGAAGACCTCGGTGCGCGCGCCCGGTAGCCGGTCGGTGAAGCGGGCCGCCGCGTCGAAGAGCACGAGCACGGCGTCCAGGTCGCGGTCGGCCGCCTCGGCCCGCCGACGCCGGGCCAGGTCGCCCTCGCCGGCCACCGGCCGCCCCTGGGCGATCGCGCCGGCCCAGCGTTCGGCCAGGCCGCTGGCGTCCCACACCTCCCAGAGGACGGTCTCGGCGGTGGCGCCCGGTTGGGCGGCGGCGTCCCGGGCGGTGGCGAGCAGCCCGGCCACCGCCTGGGCCGGCTCCGCCCACCGCCGGTCGATGGTGGCCAGCTCCGTCGGGTCACGCAACGCCTCGACGATCAGCTCGCCGGACGGGCGGCGGTCGCCCCGGCCAACGCCAGGGCGCGCAGCCCCTGCCGCAGCCGTCGTTCGGCCAGCGGGTCAGCGCCGCCCAGCGGCGAGTGCAGCAGCGCGACCGCGGCCTCCTCGTCGAGCCGGTCCGGTTCGAGGGCGCACCGCAGCAGCAGCAACAGCGGTGCCACCGCGGGTTGCAGGTGCAGCGCAAGGTCCTCGCCGTGCACCACGGTCGGGACGCCGGCCGCGTGCAGCGCGCGTCGCAGGGTCGGCAGTTGCAGGGCGGTGGACCGCACCAGCACCGCCATCCGCGACCATGGCACGCCGTCCAGCAGGTGGGCCGAGCGCAGCATGTGGGCCAGCCAGGCGGCCTCGCTGGTCGCCGACCGGAAGGTGTGCACCTCGACCACGCCGGCCGGGGCGTCCGGCAGCGGACGCAGCCGGCGGTACGCCGTCGGACCACGGAGCCGGCGGCCCAGCCGGGCCACCGCGTCGAGCAGAACCGGCCCGGCCCGGTACGACGTGCTCAGCAGCACCTGCGCGGCCGGCGCTCCGGAGGCCGTCCGGAAACGGTGCCGGAAGGTGGACACCCCAGCCGGGTCGGCACCCCGGAAGGCGTACGTGGAGGAGTCGGGGTCGGCGAAGGCGACGAGCGGCTTGCCGCCACCGGCGATGACCGAGAGCAGTTCGAGCTGGGCGGGGTCGGTGTCGGCCAGCTCGTCGACGTACACGTGGGCGAGGCGGTGACGCTCGGCGGCCAGCAACTCCTCGTCGTCGCGCAGCAGACCGGTGGCGGCCCGGACCAGTTCGGCGGGGTCGTACGCGATCGAGCCCCGGTTGCTGACGTCGCGCAGCGCGAGCACCTCGACGTACTCCCGCAGGAAGCGCGCGGCGGCCGGCCAGTCGGCGCGACCGAGCTTCTCGCCCAGCCGGGCCAGGTCGCCCGGACCCACCCCGCGTTCGGCGGCGCGCATGAGCAGGTCACGCAGTTGACCGGCGAAGGCCCGGGTGCGCAGTGCCGGCCGCAGGTCGGTGGGCCAGCCGACCGGGTCGTCCTCGGGCGCCTCGCCCACCACGTCGAGCAGCTCGCGGATGATCAGATCCTGCTCGGGGCCGGTCAGCAGGCGGGGTGACGGCTCGCCGCGCTCGGCGGCGGCGCGACGCAGCAGCCCGAAGGCGTACGCCGGGAAGGTACGCACCAGCGGCTCCCGCAGCACCCGGTAGCCGTCCTGCGCGACCCGGGCCTCGATGCGCTGGCGCAGTGCGGTGGCGCCGCGGCGGCCGAAGGTCAGCACGAGGATCCGTTCGGGGTCGACCCCCTCGGCGATCCGGGCGGCGACCGCCTCGACGAGGGTGCTGGTCTTGCCGGTGCCGGGGCCGCCGACGACGAGCATCGGCCCCTCGCTGTGCCCGACGACCTCGGCCTGGACGGGATCGGCGTGCCAGCGCGGACCCGCCGCCCCGGTCGTGTCGGCCGCGACGGCGAGGACACCACCGTCCCCCGGTGCGGTCCCGTCACCCAGCGCCGGCCCCCCGGGCCGCCGCACCAACCGGTACGACTGCATCACCAAATCCCATCACCTCCCTACGACAGCAACCCCATCCCACGCCGCCACGCCGATCGTGAAGGTGACGGCACGACACGCCGACGGCCCTGCCGCCACCCTCACGACCGACGAGGTGGCCCGGAGTCAGGGTAGGTGGGACTCCAGCGCCTTCAGGGCCTCGGGGACCGTGGTGACCACGGTCAGCAGGTCGAGGCCGGCCGGTTTGAGGAAGTGCTGGTCGGTGATGGTGTGCAACCAGTCCAGCAGGGGGCGGTAGAAGCCGTCGGCGTCGATCAGCACCATCGGCTTGGCATGCAGCGCCAGGGTGGCGGTGGTCCAGACCTCGAACAGCTCGTCCAGCGTGCCGAGACCGCCGGGCAGGGCGAGGAACGCGTCCGACCGGTCGATCATCAGGGTCTTGCGATCGGCCATCGAGTCGGTCACCAGCAGCTCGTCCGAGGCCAGGTCGGCGACCTCCAGGTCGACGAGCGCCTGCGGGATGACACCCACCGTGCGTCCACCGGCGGACCGGGCGCCGTCGACCACCGCGCCCATCATGCCGACGCAGCCGCCGCCGCTGACCAG
Source organism: Micromonospora sp. CA-246542 (assembly GCF_050942905.1). Taxonomy (NCBI): domain Bacteria; kingdom Bacillati; phylum Actinomycetota; class Actinomycetes; order Micromonosporales; family Micromonosporaceae; genus Micromonospora; species Micromonospora sp. CA-246542. Next base: position 6,076,641 of record NZ_CP192040.1, read on the forward strand.
GACGTGCCCGCGCCGGGCCAGCTCCGCACCGGTCTCGGTGGCGAGGTCGAGCCAGCGTTGGTCGAGGGTACGGGAGGAGGCGCAGAAGACGCAGACGGCCGCCATCAGTCCTCCCGGTGCCGGTCGGCGGCCTGCTCGGCGGCGGCCTGCTGGTCGGCGCCGGTACGCGCCACGGCCTCGTCGCGGACCGCGTCCTGCTCGGCCGAGAGCGCCGCCTCGGCCTCGACGATGTGGCGGACGGCGGCGTTGACGTCGTCGGTGAGGCAGATCAGGTCCAGGTCCACCGGGCCGATCTTGCCGTTGGCGGCCATCGTGTCGCGCAGCCAGTCGAGCAGCCCCTGCCAGTAGGCCACCCCCATCAGCACGACCGGGAACCGGGTGACCTTGCCGGTCTGCACCAGGGTCAGCGCCTCGAAGAGCTCGTCCATGGTGCCGAACCCACCGGGCAGCACCACGAACGCCTGGGCGTACTTGACGAACATGGTCTTGCGGGCGAAGAAGTAGCGGAAGTCGATGGCCAGGTCGACCCAGTCGTTGATGCCCTGCTCGAACGGAAGCTCGATGCCGAGCCCGACGGAGAGCCCGCCGGCCTCGGTGGCGCCCCGGTTGGCGGCCTCCATCACGCCCGGCCCGCCGCCGGTGATCACCGCGTAGCCCGCGCGGGCCAGCGCGCCGCCCACCTCCTCGGCCAGCCGGCACTCGGCGGTGTCCGGACCGCTGCGCGCCGAGCCGAACACGCTGACGGCCGGCGGCAGGTCGGCGAGGGTGTCGAAGCCCTCGACGAACTCGGAGAGGATCCGCAGCGCCCGCCAGGCGTCCCTGGTCTTCCAGTCCTCGCGCCCGCGCGAGTCCAGCAGCCGCTGGTCGGCGGTGCTGTTCGGGATCGCCCCCCGGCGCAGCGTGACGGCGCCCCGGTGCCGCTCCCGCCCCGGGCTGCGGCCGGCCTCCCGCCCGTTGTTCTGGCTCATGCAGCAACCGTAGTGGAGCGGCACACCGTCGGGGTCCGGGGCGGGGAGCCGGAGAAATAGTTCGCGATCAAGGGCAACTATTTGGCTTCCCCGTACGTCTTACTATTCGCATACCGGGTATGCCCCGGCGCGCGCCTTCGGGGGAGGAGACAGCGTGATCAGCAACAGCGAGATGATCCGGATCCGTCGACAGATGCAGCGACGGATCCGGGACGTGGTGGCCGAGCGCCGTCGCATCCGCGCCCTCGATCCCGCCATCTCGCCTGCCGCCGCTGGATCCGGAGCCGACCAAGAGGTTCGCGCCGCCGACAACGGGCCAGGCTGACGCGAACCTCTTGGTCACCGGCAACGGGGTGACCGGGGGTCAGGCCGGCGCGAGCCAGCGGTGCAGCGTCGCCGCGCCGTCCCGGATCTTGCTGATCTCGACGTGCTCGTCCGGGTGGTGGGCGAGGTTCGGGTCGCCCGGGCCGAAGTTCAGCGCGGGAATCCCCATGGCCGCGAACCGGGCCACGTCCGTCCAACCCAGCTTGCCGATCGGGGCGGCGCCGACCGCCGCCAGGAACTCCTTCGCCGGGGCGGCGCTGAGCCCGGGCGGGGCACCCGCGATCGAGTCGGTGACCCGCACCTCGAAACCGGCGAACACCTCACGCACGTGTGCCTCCGCCTCGGCCGGGGTCCGGTCGGGGGCGAACCGGTAGTTGACCTCGACCTCGCAGAGGTCCGGGATGACGTTGCCGGCCACCCCACCGTTGATCCGTACCGCGTTCATGCCCTCGCGGTAGTCGCAGCCGTCGATGGTGACCCGACGTGCCTCGTACGTCTGGAGGCGGCGCAGCACCTCCCCGGCGCCGTGGATGGCGTTGACGCCGTGCCAGGAGCGCGCCGAGTGGGCGCGTACGCCTCTGGTGGTGACGACCGAACGCATGGTGCCCTGGCAGCCCGCCTCGACGATGCCGTACGTCGGCTCCAGCAGCACCGCGAAGTCCGCCTCCAGCCACTCCGGGAACGCCTGGGCGACCAGGTTCAGCCCGTTGTAGCGGGACTCGATCTCCTCGGCCTCGTAGAAGAAGTACGTGACGTCGTAGCGCGGCTCGGGCAGCGTCACCGCCAGGTGCAGCGCGTACGCCGTGCCGGACTTCATGTCGGAGGTTCCGCAGCCGTACATCAGGTCGCCGCGCATGGTCGACGGGAAGTTGTTGTTCAGCGGCACGGTGTCGAGGTGCCCGGCCAGCACGACGCGCTGCGAGCGGCCCAGGTCGGTACGGGCCATCACCGTGTTGCCGTGCCGGTGGGTGGACAGGTGCGGTACGCCCCGCAGCACCTCCTCGACGCAGTCGGCGATCGCCTTCTCGTTGAGGGACACGGACTCTATGTCAACCAGTACGCGGGTCAGCTGCACCGGATCGGCGAGGACCTCGGGGGTCAGCGGGTTCTCCATGGTTCGCACGGTACCTTCAGGTCTGTCAGCGCGAGGAGCGAGCCGAGGCCGGCGTGGCCGCGACCGAGAGGGTTAACAGTGACGTCCGCAGATTCCGCTTGGGGCATCGGCCTGGCCACCGTCACCGCCGACGGGCAGGTGCTCGACACCTGGTACCCGACCGGCAAGCTGGGCCTGGGTGAGCTGCCGCTGATCGCCGGCGAGGGCAAGTCGGACGTGCTGGACCTGCCACCGGGCGCGCTGGGCGACCGGCCGCTGCCTGGTCTGCGTACCGTGCAGGTGGTCACCGTCATCGGCTCGCTGGACGACCCCATCAAGGACGCCTCCGACGCGTACCTCCGGTTGCACCTGCTCTCCCACCGCCTGGTGCGGCCCAACCAGCTCAACCTCGACGGCGTCTTCGGCAAGCTGGCGAACGTGGCCTGGACGTCCGCCGGGCCGTGCCCCCCGGAGCGGGTGGACGAGCTGCGGGTGATCGAGCGGGCCGCCGGCCGCCACCTGTCGGTGTACGGGGTCGACAAGTTCCCTCGGATGACCGACTACGTGGTGCCCTCGGGTGTGCGGATCGCCGACGCCGACCGGGTGCGCCTCGGCGCGCACCTGGCCGCCGGCACGACGGTGATGCACGAGGGCTTCGTCAACTTCAACGCCGGCACGGTGGGCACCTCGATGGTCGAGGGGCGGATCGTGCAGGGGGTGCTGGTCGGCGACGGCTCCGACATCGGCGGTGGCGCCTCGATCATGGGCACCCTCTCCGGCGGCGGCACCGAGAAGGTGAGCATCGGCGAGCGGAGTCTGATCGGCGCGAACGCGGGCGTGGGCATCTCCCTCGGCGACGACTGCGTGGTCGAGGCCGGCTGCTACATCACCGCCGCCTCCAAGATCACATTGCCGGACGGCCGGGTGGTCAAGGGCCGGGAGCTGTCCGGCGTCGACGGCCTGCTGTTCTGGCGCAACTCGGTGACCGGCGCGCTGGAGGCCCGGCCGCGCACCGGCCGGGGCATCGAGCTGAACGCCGCCCTGCACGCGAACGACTGACGTACCCGCCGGGTCCGCGGCGCTCGGCCGCGGACCCGACGGGAGTACGCCTCAGCGCAGGCGGTACGCCTGGACGATCCGCTGCGTCACCGTGTTGCCGGCGGCGTCCCGGGCGGTGGCCCGCAACGACACGTGGCCCTTGCCGGCCGGATGCCGCAACAGTGCCGACCAACCATCGGCCGAGGTGCGGACCAGCTTCGCCTTGTCCCAGGTCTTTCCCCCGTCGTACGAGACGTCGACGGTGAGCCCCTCCACCGGGGAGGCCGGAGCGCCCGGCTGACGCTGCACCCGCACCGGTACGACGAAGCTCCGCCCGGCCGGTGCGCTGCCGTCGACGCGCAGCGGCGGCGCGAAGCGCACCGCCATCAGCGGCAGGCGGGCCGGCGTGTCACCGGCTACGTGCCGGGACCGGAAGGTCCAGCTCGACTCCACCTCGGTGCTCAGGTCGGTGAAGCTCCGCTTCGACGACGTGACGAGCCGGTAGTCCGCCGCGGCCGGCGGCACGGTGAACTCCCCGTAGCCGGCGTACTCGCTCTCGCCGACCAGCTTGCCGTCGCGCCAGAGCTTGGTGTGCTCGCTGTCGCTCAACGAGCCGCCCGGGTGACCGGCCGCGTCGCTGAAGATCGGCAGGTCGACAACGATGTTGTCGCCGGCCCGGGTGACGCTCTGGTGCGGCCAGCGCGGGTTCGGGAAGGACGGCCCGAACGGCGCCTGGTTCCAGATCTCCTGGGCCGTCCGCCCGGCCCGGTACGCGGTCGGGACGGAGAGGAGCACGGCCTGCGGGTTCAGCCACCCCCCTTCGTCGTCCCGGGTGCCGAAGTAGATGTCCGACTCCCACTGCACGCCCCGGGTGTTGTAGTACTCGACCCGCTGACCGGGCACGCTCGTGGGCAGGACCAGCGTGGAGCCGCCGACGTTGTACTCCAACACGGGGTACACGGAGCGCTCGGCCTCCATGCCCGCGTAGGCACCGAGGAACCGGTGCACGACGGCGGCCAGGTCGCTCCGGCGGTAGTCGCGGACGAAGCCGGTTGGCATTCGGCCAGGGATCGCTTCGGCCAGCGCGTACAGGTACGGGCTGTCGGGCGTCTCCGGCTTGATCCACTGGCTGCTGACGGTGGAGACGAACTGGTCGGCGGAGACCGTCCTGCCGAGCTGACCGCTGGTCAGACCGGTGAAGGTGTCCGCCCAGAGTCCGATGCCGTATCCACTGCCGTCGGCAGCCGTGAAGTTGCCGCTGACGTCGATCAGTTCCGGGGCGGCGTTACGGTCCGGAATGGTGGTCCGGACCGGTTTGGCCCGGCGGGCGTCCACGACGATCCGGGTGTCCCGCTCGATCGTCAACACGGGCTGCATCAACAGCGACATCCCGCGCTGCTCGTCCTCCGGCCCCGGCTCGAAGACCAGGCCGCTGAGGCCGTAGTGCCCCTTGGGCACCCGCACGGTGGCCACCCCGTCGGTGCTGAAGAGGTCCCAGAAGCCGAAGGTGTCCATCCCGACCAGCGCGGACCAGTGGTCGGCGGTACGCGCGCCCGCGCGGTTCAGGTGTTCCACGGTCAGCGTGTAGCTCTCCACCTCCCGGTTCACGGCCAGCGGCGTGACGGCGACCGCCGACCCCGCCCGGGCCACGATCCGGCCGGTCCAGTAGCCGTCGGCGTCACCGATCCGGGTGTCCGTGGTGACGGTCGTGGCGGCCGTGCCACCCGCCGGCACGGTGAGCTGGCTGGCGCCCAACTGGAAGAGACCGGCCGGCAGCGCTCGGCCGCCGGGGCCGGCGCCCTCGACGCTCAGGTCCACGGTGACCGGGGCCGGACCATCGTTACGCCAGGTCACCGTACGGGTGATCGGGGTGTCGTCGTTGTGCGGCCAGAGCGTACGCCCGAAGGAGACGCTCACCGGGTCGGTGGTGATCTGCTGGGTGATCGCGTGGGCGACGTCGACGCGCCCGGCGCCCTGCTGGTAGGCGGTCTGCTCCGGGTGCGGCTTCGCGGCAGCCATCAGGGTGGCCTTGAGCCGGTCGGCCCGCCATCCCGGGTGCTGCTGGGCCAGCAACGCGGCCGAACCGGCGACGTGCGGGGTGGCCATCGAGGTGCCGGAGAGCGTGACGTACCGGTCCCCCACCGGATCACCGATGACGCCGTTGGCGGACTTCGCGGCGACGATGTCGACGCCGGGTGCGGTGATGTCGGGCTTCAGCGCGTCGTCACCGATCCGGGGACCCCGGCTGGAGAACTCGGCCAACTCGTCGTCGCGATCCACCGCGCCCACGGCGAGTCCGGCGTCGGCGCTGGCCGGGGAGCCGACCGAGCCGTCCGAACCGTCGTTTCCGGCGGCGAGGACGAACAGCGTCCCGGTCTGCGCGGTCAGGGTCTGCACCGCCTCTTCGAGCGGGTCGACCTCCGGCGTGTCCCAGCCACCGAGGCTCATGTTGATGACGGCGGCCTTCTTCTCCACGGCGGCCCACTGCATGCCGGCGAGGATCGCCGAGTCGGGGCAGCCCTGGTCCTCACAGACCTTGCCGTCCAGCAGCGTCGCGTCCGGCGCCACACCCCGGTAGCGGCCGTCGGAGGCCGCGCCGGAACCGGCGATGGTCGAGGCCACGTGCGTGCCGTGGCCGACGGTGTCCCGGGCGTCGGCGACCTCGGTGAAGTTGCGCGCCTCGGCCACCTTGCCGGCCAGGTCCGGGTGGGTCGCGTCGACGCCGGTGTCCAGCACGGCCACGGACACGCCCTTGCCGGTGAACCCGGCCGACCAGGCGGCGGGTGCCCCGATCTGCGGCACGCTGTGGTCGAGGGCCACCCGTCGACGGCCGTCCAACCAGATTCGCTCGACGCCCCCGCCGCGCCGAGTCGAGCCGCGCTGGAGCCGGTGCTGACCGCCGCCCAGACCGCGCCGAGGGAGGACTTGTCGCTGCTGAGTGCGGCGCCCTCGATCGCCGGTAGGTCGCGGATCACCCGGGTGCCGGGCAGCGCGGCCGGGGCTCGCCGGGCGGCATCCGTCGAGCCGTACGACACCAGCAGCGGCAGCGTCTTGCGGTTGGCGTCGTCGTAACCCGCCTCGATCAGCCCGGTGACGTCGAAGAGTCGTCGGTCCACCCGACCGGAGCGCAACAACGGCAGCGCGTCCGTCGGCAGCACCGAGAGGCGTCCTCTCTCGCGCTGGACCAGGAACTGCACGTCTTTACGGCCGGGGCCGGGCTGGGCCGAGGCGCCGGATGCGGTGACGGTGACGCGGTCACCGGTGATCAGCGTGACGGTCGTCGAGCGTTCGGGGCTGGTTCCGAGCGCGGTGGACTGTCGGTCGGTGCCGGCAGGTGGGGCGGGCGCGGCGGGCGCGGCGGGCGCGGCTGAGGCGGGGGCCGGCGCGGCGAGCGCCAGCACCGACACGAGGCCGAGAGCGGCCAATCTTCTTCCCTGGTGCAACGTTTCCTCCTGGTCGTGCGTCGTGATTGATAGGAGTCGCATTGACAACCCAGAATTGCATACCGAGTATGCAAAAAGAAGTCGAAAATACGACGAACCTGCCACGGGACACCGCTCCCCGACGGCATCATCGACCGGGTGACCTCCATGAAGGACCGGATGCTGGCGGGTGAGCCCTACCTCGCCGACGATCCGGAACTCGTCGCCGACCTGGACCGGGCCGCCCGCCTGATGGAACGCTTCAACACCAGCTCAGCGGCCGACCCGGCGGCCCGGCTCGCGGCGCTGCGCGACCTGCTCGGCGACCTGGGCGACGACACCTGGGTCCGTCCGCCGTTCTACTGCGACTACGGCTGGAACATCCGGATCGGGCCGCGCAGCTTCGTCAACTACCACGCGGTCTTCCTCGACGTCGCCCCGATCACCCTCGGCGCGGACGTCCAGGTCGGACCGAACGTGCAACTGCTCACCCCGACCCACCCGGTGCAGCCCGGCCCGCGCCGTGACAAGTGGGAGGCCGCCAAGCCGATCACCATCGGCGACAACGCCTGGCTCGGCGGCGGCGCGATCGTCCTGGCCGGGGTCGCGGTCGGCGCGAACACCGTGGTCGGTGCGGGCGCCGTGGTCACCCGGGACCTACCCGCCAACGTCGTCGCCGTCGGCAACCCGGCCCGGCCGGTCCGCGAGCTGGACTAGTCGAGCAGGCGGACCACCAGGTCGGCGTGCACGGCCGTGGGGGTGATGAGAGCCGCGTTGGCCTCGTCGCTGCCCAGCGCCCAGGCCCGGGCCTCGTCCGGCGAACGCCCGTACGCCTCGTGCCGGGCGGTCAACCGACGCTGGCGCAACTCGGCGTCCAGGTCGAGGAACCACACCTCGTGCAGCAACGTCCGAGCCTCCTCCCAGGGGGAGTCCGGCACCAGCAGGTAGTTGCCCTCGGTCACCACGAGACGAACCGACGGCGGCACCTCGATGGCCCCGGCCACCGGCTCCTCCACCTCCCGGCGGAACTCCGGCGCGTACACCGAGGTCGGCTCCAGCCGACGCAACCGGCGCAGCAGCGACACGTACCCGTTGGCGTCGAAGGTGTCGATCGCGCCCTTGCGGTCGGCGCGGCCCAGCCGTTCCAACTGCGTCTGGGCCAGGTGGAAACCGTCCATGGGCACCAGCCGCGCGCTCGCCCCGACCTCGGCGACGATCCGCTCGGCCAGGGTGGACTTCCCCGCACCGGGCGCCCCGGTGATGCCGAGCAGTTGCCGCGGGCCGGCGTCGGCCAGTGACCGCGCCCGCGCCACCAGCTCGTCGATGGCCAGCAGCCGGGCCGGCGGCATCAGCCGAGCACCGGTTCGCTGATCGTGAACCGCGCCTGCACCGCCGCCTGCACGGTCTGCGGTTGCGGATCCAACTCCAGCTCGGGAACACCGCCGCCGGCACCACCCCCGGCGTACGCCGCGCGGGCGAACATCGGCCGGTCGGCCGGACCGGCGTCGGCCAGCTCGATGAGGGCGGTGACCCGGGCGCCCAGCGCCTCGGCGTACTCCCGGGCGCGCAGCAGCGCGTCGCCGATCGCGGCGTGCCGCGCCTCGCGGTACGCCGGACTGTCCGGGCGCAGCTCCCAAAAGGGGCCGGACACCTCGACCTGATCCTGGTCGGCGAGCCGGAGCATCAGCTCACCGAGCGCGGTGAAGTCGGTGACCGTCACGTTGGTGGTGACGCTGCCGAGCCAGCCCACCACGCGTTCGCCCGAGCGCTTGGTCTGCGGCCGGACCCACAGGTCGCCGGTCTCCCGCCGGGCCACCGCCGGCTCGGAGCCGTCCAGCAGTACCCGGACGGCGGCTGCCCCCTCGGCCAACTGGGTGAGCGTCGCCTCCCGGTCCTGGCCACGGGCTGTCACGGTGACCCCGAACCGGGCCAGCTCGGGCGGCACCTCCCGGGTCGCCTCGCCGCGCACCTGCACCACCGGGCCGTCCGTCGCCATGCCTGTCAGCCTAGTCAGCGAGCGGCAGCAGTGCCGGGTAGGAGACGACGTCCGGACCGACCCGGCAGCCGGTCAGATGGCCGCCGGCAACACCCAGTTCGCGCAGCCAGGCCACCTCGACGGTGTGGTCGCCGTCGGCCGGGAACTCCCGGTCCGCCGCGGCGAACCGCCGATCCCGCAGCGCCGACCGCGCCGCGCCGGCCTGCGCGTACCGGGCGGTCAACCCCGTCGCGTCGGCGGACCGCAGCGCCTCCGCCAGCTCATCCAGGAGTACGCGCACCTCGGCCAACTCGTCCAGCACCCGCGCACGGTTGCCGAGCAGCATGTTGGCCGTCCGCTCGGCCGGCGTCCCGGCGACCCGGGTGCCATCGGAGAAGCTGCCCGCGGCCAGGGCCAACACCGCGTCGCGCAGCGGCGACCGCTGCGTCGCACCGGCCAACGCGCCGGCCAGCAGGTGTGGAACGTGCGAGGCGAGCGCGGCCACCGAGTCGTGCGCGGCCGGGGACATCGGCACCACCCGGGCGCCGAACAGCTCCACCAGGAGCCCGGTGAGCCAGCGGAAGGCGGGCGTCGCCGCGCCCGGCGCCGGGCAGAGCACCCAGGCGGCGCCGGCGAGCAGCGTCGGAGAGGCCGCCGCCAGGCCGGCGGACTCCGCGCCCGCCATCGGATGCCCGGGTACGAAACGATCGGTGAGCCCGAGCCGGTGGGCGGCCTCGGCCACCTCGACCTTGGTGCTGCCCACGTCGGTGAGCACGCAACCCGGCGCGGTCAGCTCGGCCACCTGCGCCAACGTCCGGGCAAGGGTGGGCAGCGGGCCGCAGAGGAAGACCAGATTCCGACCGGCGACGGCCTCCTCGACGGTGTCCGGGGCTGACACACCGCACGACCGCATGTGCTCCCGGGTGGCCGGATCGGGATCCCAGCCCGTCACGTCGAGGCCCGCGTCGCGCAGCCGCAACAGCACCGAACCGCCGATCAGACCGGTGCCGACGACCGCCACCCGCGTCCGGGCGTACGCCCCGCCGGCCGCAGGATTCCGGTCGTGCACCTCCGGCCCTGACCCGGCGGCCTCGCGGCGCTGGTCGCCCGCCTCGCGGCGCTGGTCGCCCGCCTCGCGGCGTTGGTCGCCCGCGGGCGTGGCGGCACCGGCGTCCGGCGTCGGGACGGTCGTGCCGTCGGTCATCGCCGGACGCCCCGGTCAGGCCCGCAGCCGGCCGGCGACTGCGGCGACGTGCTCGTCGGACTCGGTGAGCGCCACCCGCACGTACCGTTGGGCGGTGGGGCCGTAGAACGCGCCGGCCGCGACCAGGATGCCTCGCCGGGCCAGCCAGTCGACGGTCTGCCAGCAGTCCTCGTCGCGGGTGAGCCAGAGGTAGAGGCCCGCCTCCGAGTGCTCGATCGTGAAACCGGCCTCGGTGAACGCGGCGCTCAGCACCTCGCGCCGGGCACGGTAGCGCTCCCGCTGTTCGACGGCGTGCTCCTCGTCCTGCAGGGCGGCCACCATCGCGGCCTGCACCGGTGCGGGCACGATCATTCCGGCGTGCTTACGGACCTTCAGCAGCTCGGCGACGAGGGCCGGATCGCCGGCCACGAACCCGGCTCGGTAACCGGCGAGGTTGGACCGCTTGGAGAGCGAGTGCACGGCCAGCACACCGGTGTGGTCGCCACCGCAGACCTGCGGGGACAGCACCGAGACCGGCTCGGCCGACCAGCCCAGCGGCAGGTAACACTCGTCGCTGGCGACCACCGCGCCACGCTCGCGGGCCCAGTCGACGACCTTGCGCAGGTGCGCCGCGGGCAGCACCCGGCCGGTCGGGTTACCGGGCGAGTTGATCCAGACCAACCGGACCCGCGAGGTCGGCCCGACCGAGGTGAGCGAATCGGCGCGGACCACGGTCGCGCCGGCCAGCCGGGCACCGTCCTCGTACGTCGGGTAGGCGATCGACGGCACGACGACCACGTCGCCCGGGCCGATGCCGAGCAGGGTGGGCAGCCAGGCGACGAGCTCCTTGGAGCCGATGGTCGGCAGCACACCGAGACCGTCGACGCCCGCGCCACAGGCCCGGGCCACCCATGCGGCGATCGCGTCGCGGAGCGCCGGGGTGCCGGCGGTCAGCGGGTAGCCCGGCGCGTCGGACGCGTCAGCCAGTGCCTGACGGATCACCGCCGGGACCGGATCGACCGGCGTACCCATGGAGAGGTTGATCAGGCCCTCCGGATGCGCCGCGGCCAGGGTGGCCGCGGCGTCCAGGGTGTCCCAGGTGAACTCGGGTAGCCGTGCCGAGACCGGCGCGGGCCGGTTCAGTGGCCCTCGCCGCGCGGCGGCTGCGCGGCGACGAAGGTCGCGTCCTTCTCCACCTTGCCGATCTTCGAGGCGCCTCCGGGCGAGCCCAGGTCCTCGAAGAACTCGTAGTTCGCGCCGGTGTAGTCCTTCCACTGCTCCGGGACGTCGTCCTCGTAGAAGATCGCCTCCACCGGGCAGACGGGCTCACAGGCACCACAGTCGACGCACTCGTCGGGGTGGATGTAGAGCATCCGGTTGCCCTCGTAAATGCAGTCGACCGGGCATTCCTCGATGCATGCCTTGTCGAGCACATCCACGCACGGCTCGGCGATGATGTAGGTCACCGGTCTTCTCCTCCGCAAGACGCGCCGCGATCTCCCGCGACGGTAAGAGCCTAGTATCTCGCCGGGGAGGGGGTCGATCGTGCTCCGACAGCAGGATGTGGGACATCGGATCGTGGTACGCCGGATTGTGGGGATTCGCGAAGGCCGCCCGCTGTTCTCCGACGCCCTCGGCGAGCTGGTCGAGCTGAGCGAGACCCATCTCACCCTCGCGACGGCGCAAGGTCCGCTGCGCGTCCCGGTGGCGCAGGTGCACCGGGCGAAGCGCGTACCGCCGACCCGCCGGCCGACGGCCGCGGCGGTGGTGGCGCTGGAACGGGCCGCCAACGAGGCGTGGCCCGCCCCGACCCGAGGCCGACTCGGTGACTGGCTGCTGCGCTCGGCCGAGGGCTGGACCGGCCGGGCCAACTCGGCCCTGCCCATCGGCGATCCCGACCGGCCGTTGCCGGCGGCCGTGGACGCGGTGGAGCGCTGGTACGCCGAACGGGGTCAGCCCGCGATGATCAACACACCGCTGCCGCTCGCCGCGCCGGTCGGTGCTGAGCTGGACGAGCGCGGCTGGACCACCCGCCCACCGACCCTCGTCCAGACCGCGCCCCTGCCCCTGCCAGCCCTCACGGTCGCCGCTGCCCCCGCCGTCGACGCGGTCCTGGAGCTGGTGACCGTGCCGAGCGAGGACTGGCTCGCCATCGCGGCCGGCCGCAAGGGCGGCCTACCGGATGCCGCCCGGCACGTGCTCACCGCCGTGGACCAGGTCCGCTTCGCCCACGGGTACGTCGACGGCGCGCTGGCGGCCATCGGGCGGGCAACGGTGACCGGCCAGGGCCGGTGGCTGGGCCTCAGCCTGATCGAGGTGGTACCGGCCGCCCGCCGGCAGGGGCTGGCCCGCCGCGTGATCGGCGAGCTGGCCGCCTGGGGCGTGTCGGCGGGCGCGACCCACGCGTTCCTCCAGGTGGAGCAGCGCAACACGCCAGCCATCGCCCTCTACCGAACGCTGAACTTCACCACCCACCACACCTACCTGACGCGCGTCGCCCCGAGCTGACCCCCGCTCGTCGATCTTGCACTTTCTGCGGCGACACACGTGGGCATTGCGCTCATACCGACAGCCGAAAGTGCAAGATCGACGCGAGGTTCTGGCTGGCGCGAGGTGCTGGCGTCAGCGGCGGACTACGCGGCGGGGCTTGGCGGCCTTGACCTCGGCGTACCGCTTGAGCTGCTGCGAGCGGTAGTCGAGACCGAGGGCGGTCGCCACCAGGTAGCCGCCCAGCGCGCCGAGGCCCGTGGCCAGCAGGTAGAGCCAGATCTGGGCGAAGAACGTCCCCGCGCCACCGGCGAACGGGCTGTGGCCGACGAGCAGCGGCCCGACCAACACGGTCAGGGCCATGGCGATCAACACCACGACCGTCACGTCGCCCGCCCAGACGGCCAGCGGCCGGGCGCGTCCCCAGCGGAAGGCGACCACGGCCAGGGTCAACCCGATCACCACGAACATCACCAGTGTGACCCGGTCGGCCGCAGCGTCGTCGCTGTCGAAACCGAAGCGGGTGATCAGCCGGGCAACCACGTTGACCGCGAACAACGCTCCCGCGAGCACCCCGACATCACGCCACCGTCTGTCCATCGCACGACCTCCTGCCGTACACCCCTTCGCGGGGACGCTTCCCTGGCAGGAATATCTACCACTCGTAGCTGTGTGACGTCACCAGCCGCCGAGCGTGGACGGCGGGGCGAGGACCTGCCGGAAGCCCATCACGGCGAACGTCATCGCGCCGGCCACGATCATCGCCAGGCCGACCCAGTTGTCGCCGGCCAGCAGCAGGTCGCCCTCGGTGGTGCGGATGGCCGCCACCGCCATCAGGGCGAACCACGGCACCGCCGGCAGCGCCACCGCCCAGCGACGGCCGACCACCTCGTGCGCGAACCAGCTCAGCAGGATGTTCGCGCCGACGGCGAGCAGCGCCGAGAAGCCGATGAGCTGCCCGCCGACCCGGACGGTGGCGAGCAGCAACTCCAACACCCCCGTCACCACACCGGCCACCACCACGACGATCGCGCCGGCCACCCGTAGGCCCAGGTCCAGCAGACGCGGCGGCGGCCCCGCCGGCGGCGGAGCGTCCTGGTCGTTCACGACCGACATCGGCGCGGCGGGCAACGTCACCGGAGACCGGCCGCCGCGACCGGGGAGCGGTCCGCGTCGGCCACGTCCGGCAGCCCGGCGAAGAGGTCGTCCTCCCAGCCGTACGGGCCGAAACCCGGACCCTTCGCGCCGACGGCGAGGGTGAAGAACTCCACACCCATGAACTCGCCGCCGAAGTTGCCCGCGATCGAGTAGAGCCACGAGGTGGCCGGGATCTGGGTGCCGTGCGCCCGCATCGCCGCCTCCTTGGCCGCGTGCTGGTCGGTGCCGTCGATCCGGGCGGCGATCTGCTCGTCCGGAGTGCCGAAGGGCAGCTCGGCCAGGTCCTGGATGCCGGCGAACGGATTGTCCGAAGATTCGGCGAAGTGCGACATGCCGGCCTCCAGCACGCTCAGCGGCATGGCCGTCCAGTAGACCTTGGCCGGGGCGCAGCCCTCGAGGGCGGCCAGCTCGACGGCGCGCATCGCCACCCGGTGCGCCTGGATGTGGTCGGGGTGGCCGTAGAAGCCGTTCGGGTCGTAGGTGATCAGCACCTGCGGGCGTACCTCTCGCATGATCTCCACCAGGTGCCCGGCGGCCTCGTCGAGGTCGGCCTGCCAGAAGGCCCGGGGGTGCTCGTTCGTCGCGAGGCCCATCATCCCCGAGTCGCGGTAACGACCGGCGCCGCCCAGAAAGCGGTGGTCGGCGACGCCGAGCGCCGCGCAGGCGGCCGCCAGCTCCGCGATCCGGTACCCGCCGAGCTGGTCGGCCTCGGCGGCGGCGAGCTGCGCGAGCGCCGGTACGTGGATCTCGCCCTCCTCGCCGAGCGTGCAGGTCACCAACGTGACGTGCGCGCCGACGGCGGCATAGTGGGCCATGGTCGAGCCGGTGCCGATCGACTCGTCGTCGGGGTGCGCGTGGACCAGCAGCAGGCGGCGGTCGGGCAGCGTCGTCACGACGGTCACTCTAACCGGCGGTACGGCCCGGGAGTCGTTGGACGCGTCCGCCCAGGTCGGCCACATCACGCCCGGCGCGGCTCTACGATTTGGCCTGTGGACTTTCCGGAGCTGGCCGCCCGTACCCGCCGGTTCAGCCACGGCGCGCCCCGGGCTGTCTCCGTGGCCGCGGACGGCTCCCGGGTGATCTTCCTGCGCTCGGCCGGTCCGGAGGATCCGGCGGACGCGCTCTGGCTGCTGGACGTGGCGACCGGCGAGGAACGGCTGGTGGCCGATCCGGCGGCCCTGCTGGGCGACGACGGCGACGTACGGGCGCTCACCCCGGCGAGCGGGCGCTGCGGGAACGGCTCCGGCTCAGCGCCGCCGGCATCGGCTCGTACGCGTTGGACGCCGCCGGCCGGGTGGCCGTGTTCGCGCTGGCCGGCCGCCTGTTCCGGGCGGATCTGGTGCACGGCGACGTGGTGGAGGTGGCCACCGTCGGTCCGGTGCTGGACCCCCGACCCGATCCGACCGGCGAGCGCCTGGCCTACGTGACCGACGCGGCCGAGGGCGTACGCCGGGGTGAGCTGCGGGTGATCGACGCCGACGGCGCCGACACGCTGCTGGCCGGCGAGGACGCGGGCGTGAGCTGGGGGTTGGCCGAGCACATCGCGGCCGAGGAGTTCGGCCGGTACCGGGGCTACTGGTGGGCCCCGGACGGGCGCATGGTGCTCGCCGCGCGGGTGGACGAGTCCCGGCTGGAACGCTGGCACCTGCACGACCCGGCCGAGCCGGGCAGTCCGCCGACCGCCGTCGCGTATCCCCGGGCCGGCGGCCCGAACGCCGAGGTGAGCCTGCACCTGCTGGACCTCGACGACGGCTGGGTCGACGTGCACTGGGACCGCGAGACCTACCCGTACCTGACCGGGGTGAGCTGGGGTGAGGGCAGTCCGCTGATCACCGTGCTGCGCCGCTCGCAGCAGCACGGGCTGGTCCTCGCGGTGGACCCGCGTACCGGTGAGACCCAGGTCCACGCCGAGCTGGCCGACCCGCGCTGGGTGGAGCCGATCGCCGGTACCCCGGCGCACCTGCCCGACGGCCGGGTGCTGGTCGGGGGCGAGTTGGCCCACGACGGGTACGACGCGCGGTGCCTGTTCGCCGACGGCACGCTGCTCACCCCACCCTCGCTGTACGTGCGGCGGGTCGTCGGTCGGCTGCCGGCCGTCAGCGGTCCCGCCGACCTGCTGGTGGAGGCGAGCGACGGCGAGCCCAGCGAGCGGCACCTGTTCCGGGTCCGTACGACGATCGGCGGCGGGGTGGACGCCCGGCGTATCACCACCGACTCGGGCTGGCACACGGCGGCCGTGGGCGGGGACGTGTTGGTGGTTGGGACGGCGTCGCTGGACCACGCCGGGGTGCGCTGGACGGTGTCGCGCGGCGGCCAGGAGCTGACCGAGCTGCGGTCGTTGGCCGCCGAGCCGCCGTACTCGCCACTGCCGTTGCTGGAACGGGTGACCGACCGGCGGCTGCCGGCCGCGGTGCTCTACCCGGACAACCATGTGACCGGCCGGCGGCTGCCGGTGCTGCTGGACATCTACGGCGGCCCGGGGCACCAGGAGGTGGTGGCGGCGCGGGCCGCGTGGTTGGAGCGGCAGTGGTGGGCCGACGCCGGGTTCGCGGTGGTCACGATCGACAACCGGGGTACGCCGGGAGTGGCACCCTCGTTCGAGAAGGCGATCCACCGCCGGCTGGCCGACGTGATCCTGACCGACCAGATCGACGCGTTGACCGCGCTCGCCGGCAAGCACCCTGACCTGGACCTCGGTCGGGTGGCCATCCGCGGCTGGTCGTTCGGCGGGTGGCTGGCCGGGTTGGCGGTGCTGCGGCACCCGGAGCTGTTCAAGTGCGGCATCGCCGGCGCCCCGGTGACCGACTGGACGCTGTACGACACCGCGTACACCGAGCGGTATCTCGGCCTGCCGGAGGACGGCATGGACGTGTACGCGCACCACTCGCTCGTCGAGTTGGCCGCCGAGCCGGTCACCGGCCCGGACCAGGCCCGCCCGCTGCTGCTGGTGCACGGCCTGGTCGACGACAACGTGGTGGCCGCGCACACGCTGCGGCTGTCGGCGGCGCTGCTGTCCACCGGCCGGCCGCACGCCGTGCTGCCGCTGACCGGCGCCACCCACATGGCCGCGAACGGCACCGCCGAGCGGCTGCTCCCGCTGGAACTGGAATTCCTGCGTACGCATCTGCGCTGAGCGGCATTCCGCACATCGAGCCCACGGCCGCATGCCATGCTGATCGAAGGCGGGACCCGACGGCGCAATTTCCGGGGTGATACCGCGTTTCGCTATCCCGAAAGGAATCCAGGATGGTTGGCATCGCCCAGAAACCCTCGGTCGCCGCCGTCCAGGAGGGCGAATTTCCCGTCACGCACTTCCACACCACGACCGTGAACGGGATCGACATCTTCTACCGCGAGGCCGGGCCGGCCGACGGTCCCGCGGTCCTGCTGCTACACGGCTTTCCCACGGCGTCCTCGCAGTTCCGCCACCTGATTCCCCTGCTCGCGGACCGGTACCGGGTGATCGCGCCGGACCTCCCGGGTTTCGGCCACAGCGCCAGCCCGGACCGGTCGACGTTCGACTACACGTTCGCCAACTTCGCCGACCTGATGCACGGCCTGATCGACCAGCTCGGCGTGGACCATTACGCGCTCTACTGTTTCGACTACGGAGCGCCGACCGGATACCGGCTGGCTCTCAAAGGGCCCGAGCGGGTCAGCGCGCTCATCGTGCAGAACGGCAACGCGTACGAGGAGGGCCTGAGCGAATTCTGGAATCCGATCAAGGCCTACTGGGCGGAGAAGACCGACGAACGCCGACAGGCGATCGCGTTCATCCTCAGTTCCGACGCGGTGCGGTCGCAGTACACCCAGGGGGTGCGGGACCTCAGCCGGCTCGACCCCGACAGGTGGATCCACGACGAGACGCAGCTCGCCCGCCCCGGGAACGCGGACATCCAACTCGACCTGTTCTACGACTACGGCAGCAACGTCGCGCTGTACCCCGAGTTCCAGGCCTTCTTCCGCGACCACCAGCCGCCGACGCTGGTGATCTGGGGCCAGAACGACATCGTCTTCCCGCCCGATGGCGCCCACCCCTATCAGCGTGACCTGCCGTCGGCCGAGTTCCACCTGATCGACACCGGCCACTTCCTGCTGGAGGACAAGCTCGACGTCGCCGCGCCGATGATCCACGACTTCCTCGACCGCTCGATCGGTCGCTCCTGACCCGGAGTGGCGACGACGCCGCAGGGCCCCTTTTAGACAGCGCTGTCTAGAAGGGGCCCTGCCCGCTCATCAGTGGATCCGCGCGGGTGGTGGCGCGGACTGCGGTCAGCCCTTGGGGCTGGGGCCGAAACGGTTCCCACCCGGCGTGCTGTCCTGCACGAAGAACACGATCAGGACGATGGCGCCGATGAGCGGGATCAGGGCGATCAGCAGCCACCACCCCGTCTTGTCGGTGTCGTGCAGCCGTCGTACCGCGACGGCCAGCGTCGGCAGTAGCAGCGCCAGGGAGACGACGAGGCCGATGAAGCCGCTCGACGAACCGTCCACGAAGTTCAGTCCCAGCGCGCTGTCCAGGACGGAGGTGACAATGCTGACAAGGACAGTGAACAGGGCGAACCACCAGTACTCGGACCGGCGGGCCCGACCCGCGAAGCCGACGTACTGACTGAGAACCGATTTGATCGCGGTACCGAAGGACACAGCTATCTCCCGTTGTGTGAGGGGCTTTCAAGCTCCAGGCGGAGGCAGCCAAGCAGATCGATCGGGCGGGGGCAACGGCCGAGCGGCCGAACAGCGATGGCTACAGCGCCTGACCCTCGGCGGTATCGGCGGCTACAGGCTCCCCGACTCCGGCCAGTGGGACCAGTGTGTGTTCGGGTGCGCTCTCGGCGCGTAGAGCGTGCGATCGCCGGTCGTCAGGACATCGGCGATCTGGCGGAACGTCTCGGATTGGCTTGGACGTGAGCCACCAGCCAGGTCAGGGTGATGCCATTCGTCCAGCCGCAGAACCTCGGGCAGGTCGACGGGGACTCGGCGTCGCAGTTCCCGTTCGTCCGCCAGGAGAAGCTCGCGATGACGCGGAACAAGCCGACGCAGCACGTCGATCAGATCCTCACCTGGTTCGCCGGCAACGGCGATGTCCTGACCGCGAAGCACCAAGGGGCCTCCCCGGTACGTCTCCGGCTCCTCCGGATCCTCTATCTCGTCCCAGTTGTCGACCCGATCGAGAAAGTCGCCGTTGTCGGTGCCGGGTTCGCCGCTGATCAGGCAGTTGCCGAACACGTGGAGCACGTCGGTGAGGTTCCCGGCCCGTGGCGAGTAGCCGATCAACTCGACGACGAGCGCCCATCGCCCCGCGTCCCGATATCCGTGCAGCCGGGCGTCGACGGCGTAGTAGTAGCCGTTGTCGAGGTCCGGAAACCGGAACTCTCGGGCTGCGGCGTCGAACTGTTCGAGGATGTCGGCCGGGCGCACAGCCGAGCACTGTAGTGCCCAACGCGGTGACCAGAGCATTCACCTCGTCCTTACGTCAGCTCTCCTGGGGCCTGATACCGATCCGGGGCGGACCGCCATGCTTACAGCACCCCGAGGTTGATGGCGAGCTGGGTGATCGTGGGTGGGGCGTCCGGGTGGCGGGCGGCCTGGGCAACAACGTGCCGCGCACAAGGCCGGTGGCGGATCTCGGCGGGCGCGATGCTGTGGACCCGCACCAGAAGCCCGGCCGCATTGCCGGGGTCGTTCGTCTGGAGGTGGGCACGCGCCGCGTCGATGAGGTGCGCGGCGCGATGTTCGACCGGCAGCCACCGCCAGCCGTCCCGCCCGATCGCCCCCCGATGCCGGGCGACCGCCTGCGGACCGTCGCCCAGTTCCACTGCTGCGGTGACCCGCGCCAGCTCGACGGCCGTAGGCCCAAAGGCCGTCCGGTGATGATCGTGTCCATCACCTACCCGAGCGGCCAGCCCGGCGGCCTCGTCCAGCAGGTCACCGCTCGCCCGGTCGTCACCCGCCACGGCTGCCGTCAGGGCAGCTTGCACGAGCAGCGATCCGCACAGCGACAACTCCTGGGGCGTTTCCGGGGTGATCTGGGAAGCGGCAGCCAGCAGCACCGGCCTGGTTCGCGCCGATGCTCGCAGCACCTGGCCAAGCTGCACCGCCGCGCAGGCGAGCAGCACCCGGTCGCCGGCGGCGGCGGACATCGCCCGATCAGCGGCCAACCAGGCCAGACTTTCCTCGCCCAGCTTGACCAGCAGCGCTGCCGTCACCCGGTACACCTCCACCACTGTTTCCGGCCCAGCCGCCGGCACCTGCGCGTCCACGCGGTGAACCTCGGTGACCAATGCGGGCAACAGTTCGACCACACGCGGGTACCGGGCGTACTGGTACGTCATCCACACCTGCCATACATCCCGCGCCAGCCGGTCCGGCGACATCACCGCCTGGTCCGCCGGACGATGAAAGGCCATGGGATACGCGGACAGCGCTGCCCGAATCCGCGCGACGCCTTCGCGGCACTCGGCCACCCCAGCGGGCTGTGCATCTCGCCCGAGTAGCGCGGCGGGATCGACTCGCAGCACCGCCGCGATCTCCCGGATGGTCGATACCCGCTCCAGCGAGCGAACCCCTCGCTCAACCTTGTCCACCCAGCTCTTCGACTTTCCCAACCGATCGGCGAACGACTGCTGCGACAACCTCCGCCGAGCCCGTAGGTACGCGACCCGCCGACCGATGGGAACCGGATCACCGCCCACGTCGCCACCGCCGATCCGGCACCGCCCGAGTCGTCTCCTCCACCGGTATCCGCTCCGACTCGGCCTGCGCGAGCAACCGGCGCTTGGCCGCCTCTCGTTCGGCGGCGTCGATCTGCTCGCCCGTGTTGGGCATCTCGTCGTCGCGCTTGGACATCATCACCTCGCCGCTGGGCGTATCGGCATAACCGCCGTCGTCGCTGACCACGATGACGCCGATTAGTCGCCGGATGCGACGGCACAGGAAATGACATAAGGGATACCTCGGGGGCGACATTTAGACGACCTAGAGTTATCGTGGCGAACATGAACGCCCCGAATACCGCCTTGCGCTCGGTCCGCATCGGGATGCGCATGAGCCAGGACGACTTCGCCCGCGCGCTCCAAGCCGCCGGCCTCCGCATCGGCGAGCCCAACGACGCCAACAAGAGGCTCGTCCAACGCTGGGAGGCCGGTGTGATCGCCGCACCCCGGCCCGTGTACGCCCGCGCCTTGGAGGTCGTTACCGGCCTACCGGTCTCCCTACTGGGCTTCGCCGCGATCCCCGACGGTCATGCCGACAGCGACCAACAGGGTGGTCACGACCTGACCTCGCCCATGTCCAGCCTGGCCACCCCGACGCCCAAGCCCTTCACCGTGCACAAGTCTTATGAGGGGGTGTGGCTCAGTCGCTACCAGTACCACTCCAGCGGGCGAAGCGAATCATTCGCCGGCCAGCACTTCGTTGTCGTACTCCAGCACGGCGACCGCCTGACCGTGCGCAGTCTGCCTGGCTCGGCGGCATCGTCACTGTCGCTGGATCTCACCGTGGACGGTGCCGTGGTCACCGGGACGTGGGTGGAACAGACCGATCCCGCCGGCTACTACCGCGGAGCCCGTTACCACGGCGCCATCCAGCTTCTGGTGGAACCGACGGGCAGGCGGATGGCCGGAAAATGGGTCGGATTCGGCAAGGACATGGACGTCAACACCGGCCCATGGGAACTGACCTTCCGCGATGCCTCCACCTCGAAGGCGACGCTCGACCGGTACAACACGTCACCCGAATAGGCTGCCCTCTTGCGGTCAGGCGCGAGGCCTGGCAAGAGCTCTGCTGAACAGGGCGAGATAGCTGTCGTGGGCCAGGCACAGTCCGCCGAGCTCGTCCTCGGTGAACCAGCCGATGGCGTCGTGTTCGTCGGGCGCGGCGTTGACCGGGGACCCCTGCCACGCGTCGACCAGCCAGATCTGCATGTCGAACGTGTCGGTATGCACCTCGTGCACGGGCGGCGCCGTGGGTGCCGTGATGTCGATGCCCACCTCCTCCCGAAGCTCCCGGGCCAGGGCCTCGCCGGGTAGTTCCCCGGGCTCCACATGCCCGCCGGGCATGTCCCAGACGTCGGGGTACCACCGCCGTCGCCGAGAGCGGTGACACAGCAGCACCCGATTCCCGTCGCGCAGCAGGCCGGCAACTATGCGTGCCTTGGCAGAGCTGTCCGCGGTGTTCGACACGGCCCTATGGTGCCGCCTGTCGCGGCTCAGCGATGCCCCGCGCCCCGCGCAACATCACCGATGTTGCTGCTCTAGAGGCTCGGCACACAGCAACATCAGGGTTGTTGCTGCCTCAGGGGCTCGGCAGGCACCACCGTCGGCGTCGTTGCTGGGGCGGTCAGGGAAGGTCGCGCCGACTCGGCGGCCAGCGGTCGGCGCGCCAGTCGTTCCAGGTCGCAAAACCGGCCGGTGGGTCGTCGACGGGTTCGGAGCCGTCGAGTTCGCCTGGCGTCGGGATGTCCATGCGGGTGGCCCACTCGGCGAGTTCCTCGTCGGTCATCGGCCACGTCGTGTGCGGCGCATCCGCCTGGCGCTGATCGACCCGTTCGCGCTGCTCGGCCGGGGTGAGTTCGAAGTAACGCAGCTCCACCTCCGCGCCGAGGTCGGCCGCGGCCCGCCGCAGAGCGGAACGCTCGTCCCGACTCCAGAGGCCGAAGTCGATCACCACGTTGTTGCCGAGTTCGAGGGCGCGCAGCCCGATCTCGATGAGCCGCCCCTCGATCACGTCCGAGGCAGCGGGCGGATTGTCGACCCCGTAGAGAGCCTTCACCCACTCGTCCTTGGTCAGACGAAGCGCCTTCTGCTCGACCTCGATCCGCCGGGCGGCAGTGGTCTTTCCCGTACACGGGAGCCCCACCGTCAGGAACAGTGTCGGTCGCGTCATCACGGCTCCCATCCGGTCAGCGTGCCCGGGCCTCCCAGACCGGCTTCTGCGGCTCGTCATTGTGCACGACGAAGTCGACGTGATCGGTCGGGCGCACGGTGTCGAAGTAGAGCTGTTGGGCGGGGATGTAACGCTCCCGCCAGCGCCGTTCGACCTCCGCCCGGGATGACACCCGCCGCTCTCGGATCACGGCACGGTCCACCGTCGTCTCGATCGCCGTGGAGACGAGAATCCGCAGCTCCCACCGATCGATCAGTTCCGGGCGCATCAGGAAGACGCCGTCGAACACCAGCACGGCGTCGGCGGGGGCCGTCCTGCTCGGCGGGGACAGCACGGTATCCGTGGCGCGGTCGTACACCGTGGGTCGGAAGCCCCGGTCGCCGCCCGGTCCGAGCGGATCGAGCAGAGCCCGGTTCAGCGCCGCCCAGTCGTGGGTGTCGAAGTAGCAGCCTTCAGCCGAGTACTCGCCGCGCGGATAGCGTCGCGCCCGCGGAAAGAGGAAGTCGTCGATCGTCGCGCGAATGACATGTCGGCCCTGACTCCGCAGGACGACGGCGAGTTCATCGGCGAGGGTGGTCTTGCCGGTGGCCGGTGGACCGTCGACGGCAACCCGTACCGGATGTGCGACGTCAACGGACCCGACCGCCTCGGCGAGACGGCCGAGCAGCTCCACCCGGCGCGACCCCGGCCGTACCTCACTCACCGCAACTCGCAATCTTGGATCTGCCACCACAGCCTCACGTCAGTCCTCCTCGATGCGCCCGGTGGCGGGATCGACCATGGCCAGGAAGTCGCGGATATTCTCCCGGTGCTCGTCGAGCGACAGGCCGAGAGTCGGACCAACACCGAATCCGTAGCCGGGGTTCGGCCCGGTGAGCCACGTGTAGTCGGTGCCGTCGCACTCGTTCGGGCGGAGAGCGAACATCTCTCCGTCAACGTCGACCGTGACTGACGTCGCGTCGTCCGTAGGTACCGGGCGCAGGCCGGGTACGGCGTTCCGATCGACATGGCCGTCATCGGGGTAGATGGGCTTCACCTGGCCATCATCGCGCGCAGGGGCCATGCGCTGGCGATCCGGCCACGACTACCCCCTGCTGCTTCGCCAACCAACCCGCAACCACGCCGAGCACGACGCTGGCGGTCGCCGTCATCCCGGTGCCAGAACGGCCGTCGACCGGTAGATCATGATCGACGAATGGACCGTCGCACACATCAACCATCGAGAAAGCGTTGACAGTTGCGCCTAAACTGTCGCACGTGAATCGACTACCCCCGAACAAGATCGGCGTAGCAAAAGAAGGTGGGAATCGCCCGCAGGTCCACGACCTGTTCATCAGCTACTCGCACAGCGATCGCTCGCTGGTTGAGAATTTTGCATCCGCACTGCGGGCGCGACGCATCCGAGGCTGGTTCGACGGTTGGGAGATGAAGCCCGGCGACGTCCTACGCGAACGCATTTCCGCAGGCATCGACAACACGTCGTTCTTCCTCGTCATTCTGTCGCCGGAGGCCCTGGCGTCGAACTGGGTGAAATACGAACTGAACTCCGGGATGGTTCATGAGATCGAACGTGGGCACGTTCGAGTAATCCCGGCGATGGCACGGGATGTGACCGTGACGGACCTGCCTGCGGACCTCAGATCAAAGTTCTGTCTGGATCTGCGCACGGCGGCCGCACGGCGGCTCGCGGTTGACGCAGTTGTCGATCTGGTCCAACCAGAAAAGAGACTGCGGAAGGAGTTGATGGCATCGCTGCGCTCCCCCACGGACCACACGCCCGCGACCATAGCGCTCCTGCGGGAGTACGCGAATCGCTACGGAGACCAAGGGATGCAGTCATCCGCGCTCAGAGGGCTGGCGAAGATCAAGACGCCGGCGGCAACCCTGGTCATCGCCGAACGAGTGTTCGACGACTGGGGGGTGCAGGCCATAAAGGTGGCACTGAGGATGCTGGCTCGTAACCGCGACTCTGGCGGACTGCTCGCGCTGACCGCCCTCATCTTTGACGATCTACGCTTTCTGCACGACAAGATTAATCTTATTTGCGACCTTGTCGCGAACGATGAACCCGACGTGACACATCTCTTGCGGCAGCATGCGCACCACGGCCGGGGAATTTTCGTTCGACTAGCCGACATTTTCGACAAAGCCACCGATCTCGACCTGCGTCATGGTAGTCGTCTGGCCGCATCCATCGGCCATTGGGAACTATATGATCGCCCTCCCCTCGCAGCGCCCCACGAACTGGCCATGGCCGAAGCCTATGCGAACCACCGGATGCCGGGACTGGTCGACCTCCTGCGAAGCAGGATGTGAGCCGCCGATGGCGGAGCACGAGTGGGGATTGCCATTCCTACGCCGCGCACCCGCACCGCCTGACGTCACTGCGGGAACAGGCCCGCAGATCGCGACCGGACGGCGAGCCGTACAGGTGGTACGCGACGTCGACCTAGAGCGGCACCACGGGCGTGTGCTCCTTTATGTTCCGCTCGTCCAGCCTGGCCCACTCCGGGCCCTGGTCGGCCGATGCGAGCGCCAGGATCCGGTCCATCTCGGGCGTTGATCGTCGGATCGTTGAAGTAGGACTGGTTGCTGTTCTGGCGGCGCTGGGTCGTCCGGAGCTGTTCACGCGCGACATCGCCGGCGCCACATGACCTCTGCCGCGAAGGACTCGTCACGAAGGGCGACATCGGCTACGGTCTCTGCAACAAACGCATGTGACAACGCGGGGGCCACCCTGATCGTTGAACCGGCGCCTGCCGAGCCGGCCGTCACATCACGGGAGGACAACGTGTCGGATTATCCGAAGATGATCGTCCCGGTCGACCACATTGAGCCGGTGCCTCGCCGGATCCGGGCCTTCCTCGGCGGCGAGCAGGTATTGGAGACCACGCGGGCGTTGTACGTGTGGGAATGGCCGTACTTCCCGCAGTACTACATCCCCGTCGACGACGTGAATCGCAACCTGTTGATCGAGGGCGAGCGCACCGAGGAGTCCCGGCGCGGGACCGCGCGGCTGCACGGGTTGCAGGTCGGCGAGACGGTCCGCCCTTCGTGCGGGCGGTTGTACGGAGACGACGCGTTAGCCGGGTTGGCGAACACGATCCGGTTCGACTGGGCAGCCATGGATGCTTGGTTCGAGGAGGACGAAGAGGTCTTCGTGCACCCCCGCAACCCGTTCTCGCGGGTGGACGCAGTGCGTTCCACCCGCAGCGTCAGGGTGGAACTGGAAGGAGTCGTCCTGGCCGAGTCGACATCGCCCGTGATGGTCTTCGAAACCGGTCTACCGCCCCGTTACTACCTCAACCGGACCGACGTGAACTTCAGGCACCTCGTGGCGTCGGCCACGAGGACCGCCTGCCCGTACAAGGGCCAGACCAGCGACTACTGGTCCGTCCGTCTCGACGACCAAACCCACCCGGACCTGGCCTGGTCGTACGACTTCCCGACCGCCGCACTCCTGCCGATCGCCGGCCTGATCGCCTTCTACAACGAGAAAGTCGATCTATTCGTCGACGGCGAGCGACTGAGCCGGCCGGCAACGCCCTTTCACTGAACCAACCGCACGCCCTGGCACCGCGTCGAACTGGATTGATCAAAATCCGGCAAGGGTCCCCGCCCGACGGCGTTGTCGGGCGGGGACCCTTGCCTTTCCGCGGTGTGACCTACGGCTTCACGTACGCGTTGACGAACGCCGGGTAGCCGAACACGCTGGAGACGAAGACGCCGCCGGCCTTGGAGCCGTGCACGTGGTACGCCACGTCGACGTAGAGCGGCACCACGGGCGCGTGCTCCTTCATGATCCGCTCGTCCAGCTTGGCCCACTCCGGGCCCTGCTCGGACGGGGCGAGCGCCAGGATCCGGTCCATCTCGGCGTTGATCGTCGGGTCGTTGAAGTAGGACTGGTTGCTGTTGCCCTCGGCCTTGATGCTGCGGCCGTCGTACAGCACCGGCAGGATCGCCGCGCCGCTCGGCCAGTCCGCCGCCCAGTTACCGATGTACAGGTCCCACGGGTTGTCCTTCTTCTTGATCTCGTCGAGCTTCGCGTCGTCGGAGATGTTCCGCAACGTGATCTTGAAGCCGGCGCGCTCCAGATTGGCCTTGAGCTGGGCGCCCTGCTGCTGCTCGGTCGAGTTGTCGGCGACACCGAGGACCAGCTCCGGCGTCTGCCCACCGAGCAGCTCCTTGGCCTTGGCGACGTCGCCGTTGGGGCCCGCCGGGTACGCCTCGTACGCCTTGTAGCCGATCGTGGCCGGCGGCATCAGCGTGGTCAGCGGGGCGGCGACGTTCTGCCCGCCGAGCGCCTTGACCATGCCCTCCCGGTCGATGGCGTAGTTCAGCGCCTGGCGGATCTTCAAGTCCTTGACCCGCTGGTTGTTGATGACGAGCTGGTTGGCGCTCGGCGTCGGCGAGAGGATGCTGCGCGACTTCAGCGCGGCGTCCCCGGCCACCTTGGCGACCAGCGAGGCGGGTACGGCGTTGAAGGCGAGCGCGCTCTGGTCGGCGCCGTTGTCGGCGATGACCCGATTGTTGGCGGCGTCCGCGGTCGGGCCGAAACTCCAGACGAACTGGTCCGGGTACTGGTGCCGGACCGGGTCGGTGTTCGGGTCCCAGTTGGTGTTGCGGTCGAGCGTGATCTGGACGCCGACCTGGTTCTTGGCGACCTTGTAGGGGCCGGACGAGAACGGCTGCTTGTCCAGGTCGATGCCGGTGTCCTTGTCCGGGGGCAGCGGCGCGGTGGTCGGCAGCGACGCGGCGAACGGCAGGTCACAGCGCGGCTTGGCGAACTCGAACCGCAGCGTCTTCGCGTCCGGCGCGCTCAGGCCGGGCGGCAGGGACGTCTTGTTCTTCTTGAAGTCCCACTTGGTGTCGAACTGCGGGGTGTCGGCCAGCCACTCCTGAATGTAGGTCGGGCCACCGGAGAGGTCGGGGTCGAAGGAGCGGGCGATGCCGTACGCGATCTCCTTGGCGGTGATCGGACGGCCGTCCTCGAACTTCACCCCGTCCTTGATGGTGAATTCCCAGACCTTGCAGTCGTTGTTGACGTTCTTGCCCGGCGTCTCGGCGAGGTCACCGACGAGGACGAGGCCACCCTTGCCGTCGTCCTTCCAGGTGGTCAGGTAGCGGGCGAAGAGCGGGTTGGTCATGAGGCCGGCGAACGAGTACGTCCGCTGCGGGTCGAGGTGGGAGATCGGCGACTCCCGGATGATGGTGAAGGTGCCGCCCTTCGCGGCGCCGCTCACCTCGGCCGCCGGCCCCTGCGAGTCCTTGGGGTCGGTCGCGATGACCCCGGTCTGCTGCCGGTTGTTGTCCACCGTGGTGCCCTCGCCCGTGTTCTTCGAGCACGCACCCAACGTCACAACCAGAGCGATCGCGCCGCCTGCGGCAACCGCCACGCGTGGTCGCATGAAGTACCTCCTTCACCCATGTGTCGTGCGGTTCCGTCGGGGCGGGAACCGCCGACGTCCCGAGGATCGTAAGGAAGAAAACCTACAAGTTGTGTAACAGTTGTCGATAAATTCCGCCAGCAGCCACGCGCGGCACGGCGCACGGCTCAGCGCAGCCGCACCCGTGGGTCGATGGCCGCGTACAGCAGGTCCACCAGCACGTTCGCCAGCACCACGAAGACGGCGGCGATCAGCACAGTGGCCATGATGGTGGGCAGGTCACCCGAGCGCACGGCGTCCACCGCCGTACGCCCCAATCCCTGGATGCCGAACGTCGTCTCGGTGATCACCGTGCCGCCCAGCGCCCCGCCCACGTCCAGCCCCGCGATGGTCACCACCGGGGTGATCGCCGCGCGCAGCGCATGTCGCCCGTACACCGTGGGTTTGGCCAGGCCCTTGGCCCGCGCGGTCCGGACGAAGTCCTCGGACAGCGTCTCCAGCATCTGCGCCCGCGACAGCCGGGCGTAGATCGCCGAGAACAGGAACGCCAACGACACCCAGGCGAGCACCAGCCCACTGGCCCACTTCGCCGGATTGTCGAAGAGCGAGGTGTAACTCGGCACCGGCAGCCACCGCAGGTTGTAGACGAACACCAGCAGCAGCACCGCGCCCACGAAGTAGAGCTGCAACGACGCGCCGGTGAGCGAGAAGCCGATGGCCGCCCGGTCCAGCCAGGTGCCCCGCCGCAGCGCCGAGACCATGCCCAGTCCCACACCGAGCAGCAGCCAGAGGATCGCCGCCGGGATCACGATGCTCAGCGTCACCGGCAGCACCCGGGCGATGGTGTCCGAGACGGCCTCGTTGGTGACGTACGACCAGCCCAGGCAGGGCGCGTCGCACCGGCCGCCCTGGGCGCTGCCCAGGTCCCGGCCGGTGACGATGCCCTTCATGTAGCCGGCGTACTGGCTGATCAACGGGTCGTTGAGGCCCAGGTCGTCGCGGACCCGTTCCAACCGCTCCGCGTTGCAGTTCTTGGAGCAGATGCTGCTCACCGGGTCGCGGGGCAGGGCGAAGAACATCAGGAACGTCAACACGCTCACCGCGAACAAGGTCAGCGTGGCGGAGAAGAGTCGCTTGATCAGAAATCGCGCCATGATTGTGACCCCTACCGGGACGACTTCGGGTCGAGCGCGTCCCGCAACGCGTCGCCGAAGAGGTTGAAGGCGAACACCAGCGCGAAGATCGTGATGCCCGGGAAGAACACGTACGCCGGGTCGGTCTGGAGGAAGTCCAGACTGCGGTAGATCATCCGGCCGAAGCTCGGCGTCTCGTCGCTGAGGCCGACGCCGATGAAGGACAGCGCGGCCTCGCTGGTGATGAACTGTGGAACCGCCAGGGAGAACGAGACCAGGATCGGCGCCCAGATGTTCGGCAGGAGCTGCCGGAAGATGATGTGCCCCAACCCGGCGCCGCTGGCCTTGGCGGCCTCCACGAACTCCCGCTCGCGCAGCGCGATCACCTGCCCACGTACCAGCCGGGCCGTGCTGGTCCAGCCGAAGATCGCGAACACGGCGATCAGCACCCCCACCCCGAACGCGGACGACACCTGCCCCCGCTCGCCGTAGAAGCGCAGCGTGATCGTGGGGGTGAGCGCCAACGCGATGATCAGGAACGGCATGGCGAGGGTCAGGTCGGTGATCCAGTTGATCACCGCGTCGAGCCAGCCGCCGAGGTAGCCCGCCAGCGCGCCGAGCGCGATGCCGATCGCGGCCGTGATCAGGGCCGCGGCGAACGCGATGAACAGTGACGTGCGCAGCCCGTAGATCAACCGGATGAAGATGTCCCGGCCCAGCCCCGGTTCCAGGCCGAACCAGTGCTCCCCGGTGACCCCGCCGACGTAACCCAGTGGCATGCCGAACCCGTCCAGCAGGCTCTGGAACTGCTCGCGCGGCCCGACGCCGTAGACCATCTCGATCAGCGGGGCGGACAACCCCAACACCATGAAGAACACCAGGAGTACGCCGCTGACCACGGCCGTGCGATCGCGGCGCAGCCGCATCCAGGCGAGCTGACCGGGCGAACGGCCGACGACACCCTTCGCTGCCGGTCCCTCCGCGTCCGAGCCGGACTCGATCTCGGCCAGCGCCACACCCTCCACCGGGGACAGGCTCACGACGACACCTCCTCGACGGTCGGGGCCGCTACCTCGGGGCCGGTGCTGCCTGTCTCCCCTTCGGGGCCGGTGCCGCCTGCTTCCCCTTCGGGGCCGGTGCTGCCTGCCTCCCCTTCGGGGCCGGTGCCGCCTGCTTCCCCTTCGGGGCCGGTGCCGCCTGCCTCCCCTTCGGGGAAGTGACACGCGGTGGCCTGCCGGCCTCCGTCGCGCGACGTCAGCGCGGGCTGCTCGGTGGCGCAGACGTCCTGCGCCTTCCAGCAGCGGGTACGGAACCGGCAGCCGGACGGCGGGTCGAGCGGCGTGGGAACGTCACCGGTCAACCGGATCCGGCCGGCCGGACCGAGCTGCGTGACGTCCGGGATCGCCGAGAGCAGCGCCCGGGTGTACGGATGTTGCGGGCGCTCGTAGATGTCCTCCCGATCGCCGATCTCCACGATCCGGCCCAGATACATCACCGCGACCCGCTGGCAGAAGTGCCGGACCACGGCCAGGTCGTGCGCGATGAACACGAAAGCCAGCCCGAGTTCTCGTTGCAGGTCCCGCAGCAGGTTGACGACCTGCGCCTGGATCGAGACGTCCAGCGCGCTCACCGGCTCGTCCGCGACGATCAGCTTCGGTCGCAGCGCCAACGCGCGGGCGATGCCGATGCGCTGGCGCTGCCCGCCGGAGAACTCGTGCGGGTACCGGTTGTAGTGCTCCGGGTTCAACCCGACCAGCTCCAGCAGCTCCTGCACCCGCGCCTTGATGCCGCCCGGCGGCTTGATCCCGTTGACCTGCAACGGCATCGCCACGATCCGGCCGACCGTGTGCCGGGGGTTCAGCGACGCGTACGGGTCCTGGAAGATGATCTGGAGTTCCTGCCGCAGCGGACGCAGCTCGCGCCGGCCGGCGTGGGTGATGTCCCGCCCGGCGAACTCGATGCTGCCGCTCGTCGGCTCCAGCAGACGCACCAGCATCCGGCCGGTGGTCGTCTTGCCGCAGCCCGACTCCCCCACCAGGCCGAGCGTCTCGCCGGGGCGCACGTCGAAGTCGAGGCCGTCGACCGCCCGCACGGTGCCGGTCGCGCGCAGTCCCTGCCGTACCGGAAAGTGCTTGGTCAGCCCGCGGACCCGCAGCAGTGGTTCGTCGCTCATCGGGCCACCCCCACGGATGCCACGTTCTCGGCGTAGATCGCCGCACGCTCCTCGGCGCTCAGGTGGCAGGCGACCAGGTGGCCGTCGCCGCCCGCCGGTCGCAGCTCGGGCACCTCGACACGGGACCGGTCGCCGACGCGGTCGTCGTAACGGCAGCGCGGGTGGAAGGCACACCCGGACGGCAGATTGATGAGGCTCGGCGGATTGCCGGGGATCGGCACCAGGTCCGCGTCCGCGTCGCCGTGCAGCGACGGCACGCTGGAGAGCAACCCCCAGGTGTACGGATGCTGCGGCGAGCGGAGCACCTGCTCCACGCTGCCGTGCTCCACGGCCCGCCCGCCGTACATGACCAGCACCTCGTCGGCGACCTGGCCGACCACACCGAGGTCGTGGGTGATCAGGATGATCGCGGAGTGGAACTCGGCCTGGAGGTCGGCGAGCAGGTCGAGGATCTGCGCCTGCACCGTGACGTCCAGCGCGGTGGTCGGCTCGTCGGCGATCAGCAACGCCGGGTCGTTGACCAGCGCCATGGCGATCATCGCCCGCTGACGCATGCCGCCGGAGAACTCGTGGGGGTACGCATCGAAGCGGCGGGCGGGCTGCGGGATGCCGACCCGGTCCAGCATGTCCACCGCCCGCTGGCGGGCCGCACGCCGACCGGCCTTCGGGTGGTGCACCCGGTACGCCTCGGCGATCTGCCGGCCGACGGTGTAGTACGGGTGCAGCGCGGACAGCGGATCCTGGAAGATCATCGCCATCTCCCGGCCGCGCAGTCGGCGTACCTCCTCCTCGGGCAGACCGACGAGCTGCCGTCCGCCGACGGAGATCTCCCCGGTGATCGTGGCCCGCTTGGGATCGTGCAGACCGAGGATGGCCAGCGACGTGACGCTCTTTCCAGAGCCGGACTCACCGACGATGCCGAGCGTGCGCCCCCGCTCGACGGCGAAGGACACCCCGTCGACCGCGCGCACGACGCCGTCCGAGGTGTCGAAGCGGACCCGCAGGTCACTCACCCGCAGGTAGGGATCCGAGCTGTCCACGGCACCTCCCTCAGTGACGAAGAGAACTTACAACAATGTCCAGAGGGTGAAAATAAGCTACAAGTTCGGCACGTGTCAGCGGGCCCGAGCGTAACGACTCCGCATCGGCCCCGCACGCCCCGCGCCCCGCACGCCCCGCGCCCCGCACGCCCCGCGCCCCGCGCCCCGCGCCCCGCGCCCCGCGCCCCGCGCCCCGCGCCCCGCGCCCCGCGCCCCGCGCCCCGCGCCCCGCGCCAAGATCCTCACAACATCCCCGATGTTGCTGCCTCAGCCGTGCCGGAGACAGCAACATCCCCGATCCTGCGCAGATCTTGACGACGGACCCACCCAGCGTCGTCAAGATCATGCTCGAACCAGGATGTAGTGGCCTCGATGCGTCAGGAGACCACTACATCCACGATCGAGCGCGATCTTGACGAGTCACCCTCCGCGATCACGAGACCCGAGCCGCGTCCATGCGTGCTCGCACCACAAGTGCCACTTCAGCAGGCGGAAATGAGGTGCGCTGATCGAGTGATACCCACCGGCATTCCTGGCCGCGGCCTGCCGTGGAGTGAATCGGACTACCTTGCCCTCGGGAGACGGCCGAACGGATCGAGCTCCTCGACGGCGGCCTGCTCATCGAACCGCCACCGTCTGTACGACACCAGGTGATCTTCGGTGCGCTGGCGGCCGCGCTGACACCGGGCTGCGTAGCGGCGGATCGCACCCTGCTGCCGGTGGTCAACCTACGACTCAGCACCACTCGGATCCTCAACCCCGACCTCGTTGTGACGGCGGAGCTGGACCTCACCGCCGATTGCGTGCCGGCGAGCGCGGTCCTGCTTATCGGCGAGATCGCCGCGCCTCACACCGCCGTCATCGACCGTCTGTTGAAACCACACGTCTACGCCGCGGCCGGCATCGAGTGGTATCTCCTCGTCGAGCAGGAAGCCCTGACCCTGCGCCTTCATCGACTGAAGCGTTCCGATACGTGCAGCAGTCGATGACCAGGGTCGGCGAGGTGCTGGAACTGACCGAGCCGGTGCGGGCAACGATCCGGCCGGAAGAACTTCTTCCCTGACGGGCGTCGGTCCGCTGCCCTAGGGTCGTCGCATGACCGAGTTCGACGCGGCCACCGCCGCCGTCCAGGCCGCTCTCGACGCGGGGGCGCGGTACGCCGACGCGCGGGTGATGCACCGCCGATACGAGTCGATGACCGCACGCAACGGCGACGTGGAGGAGCTGACCCAGGACGAGAGCATCGGGCTGGGCGTCCGAGCGCTGGTCGGGGCCAGTTGGGGCTTTCACGCCGTACCCGATCTGTCGGACGCCGCCGCCCGCGACGCCGGCCGGCGCGCGACCCGGACCGCGATGGCCAGCGCCCGGGTGCCCGGCCCCGCGGTCGACCTGGTCGCGGTCGAAGCCGTGACGGCGAGCTGGTCCTCGGACTGCCGGATCGACCCGCTCGGTGTTCCGCTGTCCGACAAGGGCGACCTGCTGGTCGGCGCGACCCGCACCATGACCGAGCACGGCGCGGACCTGGCCGAGGGGCTTTACCAGATCTGGGACACCGCGAAGTGGTTCGTCTCCAGCGAGGGTCACCGCATCGACCAGCGCATCCGTGAGTGCGGGGGCGGCATCTCGGCCACCTCGATCGGCGACGGCGAGACGCAGCGGCGGTCCTGGCCCAGTTACCGGGGGCAGTACGGCACCACCGGCTGGGAGTTGGTCGACTCGCTCGACCTGGCCGCGCACGCCGCGCAGATCGCCGAGGAGTCACGGGCGCTGCTCACCGCGCCACCCTGCCCGGCCGGCGAGACGGATCTGATCCTCGGCAGCGAGCAGCTGGCCCTGCAGATCCACGAGTCGGTCGGCCATGCCATCGAGCTGGACCGGATCCTCGGCTGGGAGGCCGCGTTCGCCGGTACGTCCTGGCTGGACCTGGCCCAGCTCGGCTCGCTGCGCTACGGCTCCGAGCTGATGAACATCACCATCGACCCGACGATCCCCGGCGCGCTGGGCAGCTTCGGTTTCGACGACGAGGGCTCCCCCGCCGTCAAGCGGGACGCGGTACGCGACGGCCGGTGGGTGGGGGTGCTCGCGGGCCGCGACTCCGCGGCCGTAGCGGGTCTCGACTACGGCGGCAGCGTACGCGCCGACGGGTGGGCCCGGCTGCCGATGGTGCGAATGACCAACGTGGGCCTGGAGCCAGGTCCGCACACCCTGGAGGAGATCATTGCGGCCACCGACGACGGGGTGCTGATGGACCTCAACCGCTCGTGGTCGATCGACGACAAGCGGCTCAACTTCCAGTTCGGTTGTGAGATCGGCTGGGAGATCAAGAACGGTCGGCGGGGGCGGATGTTGCGCAATCCGACGTACACCGGGATCGGCCCGCTGTTCTGGCGTTCGATGGACATGCTCTCCGGCGAGACGGTGCCCTGGGGGACCCCCAACTGCGGCAAGGGCCAGCCGGGCCAGGTCGGGCACACCGGCCACCCGGCCGCGCCGGCCCGCTTCCGCAACGTCCGGGTGGGGGTGTCCGCGTGAGCGCGAGGAGTGAGCGGGTTTTGCGAGCCCCGCAGCCGCGAACGAAAGGCGGCCCAGCGTGAGCGCGAGGAGTGAGCCGGTCCTGCGAGCCCCGCAATCGCGAACGAAAGGCGGCCCAGCATGAACGAGTTGGATCTGGCGGGGCAGGTCGTCGAGTTGGTCCGGCGGCTCGGTGGCCCGGCCGTGCAGGCCGAGGTGGTGGCGACGCGTGCGGATCTGGCGCTCACCCGCTTCGCCAACTCGGCCATCCACCAGAACGTCTCCGAGTCGACGGTCGGCGTCCGGCTGCGGGTGCACCTCGACGGACGCACCGTCGCCGGCAGCGGGAGCATCGTCACCCCTGACGGGCTGCACGCGCTTGTCGAGCGGACCTTGGCCGCGACCCGCCTCGGTCCACTCGACCCGGGATGGCCCGGCCTGGTGCCGCCCACGCCCGCGCCGGTCGCGCCGTCCGTCGACGAGGCGACCGCCCACTCCGAGCCGGACCAGCGGGCCGACCGGGTGGCCGCGTTCGTGGCCGCCGCCGGCCCCTCACGACGGCGGGTTACTGCCGTACCGCGCATCGCTCGTCGGCGTTCGCGAACTCGGCGGGGCACAGCGCGTACGGCCGGTCGGCGGAGGCGGCGATGGACGGCATCGCCCGCCGCGACGGCGCGGACGGCGTCGCGCGGCACAGTGCGGACCGGCTGTCCGACCTCGACGGGGCCGAGTTGGGCGCGCATGCCGCCGCGAAGGCGCAGGCGGCAGCCGATCCGGTCGAGTTGCCGCCGGGGCGCTACGAGGTGGTGTTCGAACCGGCCGCCGTGGCGGACCTGCTGCAGAACCTGTCCTGGTACGGCTTCAACGGCAAGCGGTACGCCGAACGGCAGTCCTTCGCCGAGCCGGGGGCGGCCCAGTTCGACCCGCTGGTGACCCTGGTGGACGATCCGCTCGGCGCGTCCGGCCTGCCGTTCGATGCCGAGGGCACCGGCCGGCGGGCGGTGACCCTGGTCGAGGCGGGCACCACGCGGGCCGTCGCACACGACCGGCGGACCGCCGCCGACGCGGGCGCGGAGTCCACCGGACACGCGATCGCGGGCGGCGCCACCTGGGGCCCGATGGCCCGCAACCTCCGACTCTCGCCCGCGGCGGCCGGCCCGGCCAGCGCGGTGGGCCGGAACACCACGGGCACGGCCGCCGGCGCGGTGGTCGACGCGGACACGGCGGCGCTGGTCGCCGGAGTACGACGGGGGCTGCTGGTCAGCGACCTCTGGTACACCCGCGTGCTCGACCCGAAGAGCCTGGTCGTCACCGGGTTGACCCGCAACGGGGTGTGGCTGATCGAGGACGGCACGGTCGTCCGGGCGGTCCGCGACCTGCGGTTCACCGAGTCGTACCCCCGCGCGCTCGGGCCGGGCGCGGTACTCGGGCTGGGCTCGGAGACGGTGCGCCAACCGGACCGGGTGGACGGTGCCTGGTGGGCGGCGCCCTCGGTGCGGCTGGCGTCCTGGCACTTCACCGGAGGCGCGTCGGGCTGATGACCGCGACGGCCGGCTCGCCTCGGCGTTTTACCAGGCCAGACACACGGGACACTCCCTTGCGCGGACGGCTCGCAAAGATCGGCGTAACGTGTGTCACTTAGCTGCGTCGGTCGATCCGGCGTGGTCGTTGGTGTGCGCATGACGTGGCAGCGGGTGCGGGTTCGCCGGTCCGCGTGCCGACCGGAGACAGCAGCCCGCCCGTACGGGCCCGTCGAGGAGACGACTCGAATGACTTCAACGGCAACGAGGCCGCGGGGGGCGCGGGCGCGCGCCGCCATCACGGCGAAGACGTTGCGTACCGACCGATGGTGGTTCGCCCCGCTGATCACGGTGATCGGGCTCGGCGCCTGGGTGGCGTACGCGACGGTCCGGGTGTTCATGCACAAGTGGTACTGGGTGGACCAGTTCCACTACCTGACCCCGTTCTACTCCCCGTGCGTGACCGACCGGTGTGTCGAGCAGGCCTCGCACTTCGGCCGGTTCCTGCCCGGCTGGTGGATCATCCCGGACGCCGCGCTGACCCTGCCGTTCCTGCTGCTGTTCCGGCTCACCTGCTACTACTACCGCAAGGCGTACTACCGGTCCTTCTGGCTGTCGCCGCCGGCCTGCGCCGTCCCGGACGGTCACAAGGAGTACGGCGGGGAGACCCGTTTCCCGCTGCTCGGTCAGAACCTGCACCGCTACTTCTTCTACGCCGCCGCGATCATCTCGCTGATCAACACTTGGGACGCGATCCTCGCGTTCCACTCACCCAAGGGCTTCGGCTTCGGGCTGGGCAACCTCGTCCTGCTGCTCAATGTGGTCATGCTCTGGGCGTACACGATCTCCTGCCACTCCTGCCGGCACATCATCGGCGGCCGGCTCAAGCACTTCTCCAAGCACCCGGTGCGCTACCGCGCGTGGACCTTCGTCTCGGCGTTGAACGTCCGGCACATGCAGCTCGCCTGGATCACCCTCGGCACCCTCGCGCTGACCGACTTCTACGTGATGGCGCTGTCCGCCGGCTGGTTCAACGACCTGCGGTTCATCAACTAAAGGGCCCCTGACATGACCACTACCACTCGTATCGAACGACACCACTACGACGTCGTCGTCATCGGGGCCGGCGGCGCCGGCCTGCGCGCGGCCATCGAGGCCCGCCTCGCCGGCAAGAAGACGGCGATCATCTCGAAGTCGCTGTTCGGCAAGGCGCACACGGTGATGGCCGAGGGCGGCGCCGCCGCCGCGATGGGCAACGTGAACAGCCGTGACAACTGGCAGGTGCACTTCCGCGACACCATGCGCGGCGGCAAGTTCCTCAACAACTTCCGGATGGCCGAGCTGCACGCGAAGGAGTCGCCGCAGCGGATCTGGGAGCTGGAGACGTACGGCGCGCTCTTCGACCGTACGAAGGACGGCAAGATCTCCCAGCGCAACTTCGGTGGGCACGAGTACCCCCGACTGGCGCACGTCGGCGATCGGACCGGCCTGGAACTGATCCGTACCCTCCAGCAGAAGATCGTCTCGCTGCAACAGGAGGACAAGCGCGAGTTCGGCTCGTACGACGCCCGGATCAGGGTCTTCTCCGAGACGACAATCACCGAGTTGTTGCTCGACGGCGACCGGGTAGCGGGTGCGTTCGGCTACTACCGCGAGTCCGGCGAGTTCATCCTCTTCGAGGCGCCGGCGGTGGTACTGGCCACCGGCGGTGTCGGACGCTCCTACAAGGTCACCTCGAACTCCTGGGAGTACACCGGGGACGGCCACGCGCTGGCGCTGCGCGCCGGGGCAACGCTGATCAACATGGAGTTCCTCCAGTTCCACCCGACCGGCATGGTCTGGCCGCCCTCGGTGAAGGGCATCCTGGTCACCGAGTCGGTCCGTGGCGACGGTGGTGTCCTCAAGAACTCCGAGGGCAAGCGGTTCATGTTCGACTACGTCCCCGACGTCTTCCGCAAGCAGTACGCGGAGACCGAGGAGGAGGCGGACCGCTGGTACACCGACCCGGACAACAACCGGCGTCCACCGGAACTGCTGCCCCGCGACGAGGTGGCCCGAGCGATCAACAGCGAGGTCAAGGCCGGTCGGGGCTCCCCCGCCGGCGGTGTCTTCCTGGACATCGCGAGCCGGCGCTCGGCCGACGAGATCCGCCGGCGGCTGCCCTCGATGTACCACCAGTTCAAGGAGCTGGCCGACGTCGACATCACCGCCGAACCGATGGAGGTCGGGCCGACCTGCCACTACGTGATGGGCGGCGTCGAGGTGGACCCGGACTCGGGCGCCGCCTTCGGCCACGTACGCGGACTGTTCGCCGCCGGTGAGGTGTCCGGCGGCATGCACGGCTCCAACCGGCTCGGCGGCAACTCCCTGTCCGACCTGCTGGTCTTCGGCAAGCGGGCGGGTGGGCACGCGGCCAGCTACGCCGACGGGCTGTCCGCCCGACCGAAGGTGGCAGTCGACGCCGTCGAGGCCGCCGTGGAGACCGCCCTCGCCCCGCTTCAGCGCGACACCGGCGAGAGCCCGTACACCCTCCAGCAGGACCTCCAGGCGGTCATGGGGGATCTGGTCGGCATCATCCGGCGCGAGGGTGAGCTGGCCGACGCGCTGGTCCGCCTCGCGGAGCTGCGCGAGCGGGTGGCCAAGGTGAGCGCGGCCGGTGGTCGGCGCTACAACCCGGGCTGGCACCTCGCCCTGGACCTGCGCAACATGCTCGTGGTCTCGGAGTGCACCGCGAAGGCGGCGCTGGAGCGGCAGGAGTCGCGCGGCGGGCACACCCGCGAGGACTTCCCGGCGATGGAGCCGAAGTGGCGGCAGGTCAACCTGGTCTGCGCGCTCGACGGTGACACCGTGCAGCTGACCCGCAAGCCGTTGCCGACGATGCGACCGGAGTTGATCGGCCTCTTCGACCGGGCGGAGCTGGCCAAGTACCTCACCGACGAGGAGCTCACCGACTTCGACGCCCTCGTCGCCGACGCTGGAGAGGCGGACAACCGATGAGCGCGAAGCGTCAGTTCCGGATCTGGCGGGGCGACGAGACCGGCGGCGACCTGCAGGACTACATGGTGGAGGTGAACGAGGGCGAGGTCGTCCTCGACGTCATCCACCGCCTGCAGGCGACCGACGCGCCCGACCTGGCCTGCCGGTGGAACTGCAAGGCCGGCAAGTGCGGCTCCTGCTCCATGGAGATCAACGGCAAGCCGCGGCTGGGCTGCATGACCCGGATGTCGACCTTCGGCGACGACGAGACGGTCACGGTCACCCCGCTGCGGACCTTCCCGGTCATCCGGGACCTGGTCACCGACGTCTCGTTCAACTACGAGAAGGCGCGGGAGACGCCGGCGTTCGCCCCGCCGGCGGACGTCGCGCCGGGTGACTACCGGATGCAGCAGGTCGACGTCGAGCGCTCGCAGGAGTTCCGCAAGTGCATCGAGTGCTTCCTGTGCCAGACGGTCTGCCACGTGATCCGTGACCACGAGGAGAACAAGCAGGCGTTCTCCGGGCCGCGGTACTTCATCCGGGCGGCCGAGCTGGACATGCACCCGCTGGACGCCCGGACCGACCGCAAGGAGTACGCGCAGGCGGAACAGGGCCTCGGTTTCTGCAACATCACCAAGTGCTGCACCGAGGTCTGCCCCGAGCACATCAAGATCACCGACAACGGGATCATCCCCATGAAGGAACGGGTCGTCGACCGCAGGTACGATCCCCTTGTGTGGCTTGGTAGCAAGATCTTCCGTCGGGGCGAGACGCCCCAGACCAGCGTGACCACCGCCCGTCAGGGCTCGGCGAACCTGCCGGGTACGAGCCGAGGTGGCGTGCACTCGCACGCTGGCGGCTCGCACGACCCGCAGGCCGAGGCGCAGGCGCAGAGCGGCGTCAACTGGGATCGCGAGGTGCCCCACCCGACCGCGCCAGCGGTCGACGACCGGGGTCGCCTGCCGCTGACCGAGCTCACCTTCGACCGGCCCGCCGCGCCGTCGCCCTTCGGTGACGACGTGACCTTCCCGCTGCCTCCGGAGCACCTCAACTTCGCGCACCCGGACCAGGACGACAAGCACTAGCAGGACCACCGGATACGGGGGCTGTCGGCGATGCCGACAGCCCCCGCCCCCATTCCCCCACCCACCCAACCCCCACCCTTCGCCCCGTTGATCATGAAGTTATTGCGCTTCCCGCCGGCGAGTCGTGGCAATAACTTCATGATCAACGGGGGCGGGGGCGGACCCGGGGGCCGAGGGCCGGCGCGGACCGGGGGCCGGGGGCCGGTGGGGTTAGGGGGTTTTCAGGTGGGGGCGTAGGGCGGCCACGATGGGGGCGTCGGCGGGGAGCCAGGTGACCGAGTCCAGTTCGTCGACGGTCAGCCAGCGCAGCGCCTGGTGCTCCAGCGCCTGCGGCTCGTCACCGTGGAGCAGGCGGGCGGCGTACACCTTCAGCACCGACCGGCCATGGGCCATTCGGACGTTGCGGCCGACCCGAGCACCGATCTCGACGCGTACGGCCAGCTCCTCGGCGCACTCCCGGATCAGCGCCTCGGTCTCGCCCTCCCCCGGCTCGACCTTCCCACCAGGGAACTCCCACATGCCCGCCACCTCCGGCGGGGCGGAGCGCGCGCAGGCGAGCACCCGTCCGTCCCGGATGATCGCCGCTCCCACGATCACCTTCAGGTCCCGTCGCTGGGCCTGCCCGCCATCATTAGCCCGTTCGGTCTGCACGGGCGTCCAGGGTGCCAGATCAATCGGCGGTTTGGGTACCGACACCGTCCGCTAGGCCAATAGAACACGGAAGTGTGGGCGTGGACACCCCTACCGAGCGACGACAGACTAGGAGGCACCGACAAGACACGGGATGGCGACGATTTGGCCACAAGCCGGCAACGGCGCTTGGGGGGTGCGGTAATGCGCGTGCTGTTCAGCAGCCGAGCCAAACACGACTACCTTTCCGACGCGTTGACCTTGCTATCTGGTTGGACGCGGGACGGTGAACAGATCCGGCGCACGCTGGTGATCGACGATACCCAACACGCGGCCCTGACTGAACGGGTCAAGGTCGTGGCGGACGCCCTGCACCTGCGTCCCGAGATAAGCCGCCGGTCCGACAGCACCCTGATCCGGGTGGGGCATGGCAACGGTGAGCCCCTGACCGAGGGCGAGGTCCTGCTGGCCGCCCGTATCGAGGACGCCTACCGGGCGGTCACCGAGTCCTGACGAGCCGGCGCGTTGGCACCGGTTTTCTAGCCTGGATCGTATGGCGAACATCGCGTACGACCGCAAAGAGCAGGTCCAGCAGATCGAGAGTGGGCTGCTCGACGGCGAGCAGATCATCGCCGTCTACGACGCCGTCGGCACCGGCACCGGCTTCATCGGGCTGACCGACCGGCGCGTGATCATCCAGGACCGCTCCTTCGTCGGTAAGCGGTATGCGATCACCAGCATCCCGTACTCGAAGATCACCAGCGTGAGCGTGGTCAGCAACAAGTCCTGGGGTGGGTCGTTCTTCTCCACCGGCGCGATCGCGATCCACGTCGGCACGCACACGTACGAGGTGGAGTTCCGCGGCGCGCAGAAGAGCCACCACGTGCACAACGTGATCCTGCACCACATCTCCTGACGATCTTTCCGACCGGGAGCCCGGCGGGCGTAAATGCCTTGCCGGGCTCCCGGCGTCTCTGGTGTCCTCGGTGCACAGCCGCCCGAAGGGAGCAGTGCCATGCCCAACACGACGAAGTCCCCCCGACCGAACGTCATCCGACTTGAGGAAACGAGGCTTCGTGAGCAGAACTGCTCCGCAGAGGACGCGCGTCACTGAGCACAACCGCGGAGGCCGCTGATGTCGGTCTTCGACGATCCCGGCCTCTTCGGCCGGCTGTGGGCTGCCGGATACGACAGCCCTGGCAACCCTGACCCGGCTCCCGCCGTGGACTTCCTGGCCGATCTGGCCGACGGCGGTCCGGTCCTGGAACTGGCGATCGGCACCGGCCGGGTCGCACTGCCACTGGTCGAACGCGGCCTCAGCGTGCACGGCATCGAGGCGTCCGAGGAGATGCTGGCGCTGATGCGGGCCAAGCCCGGTGGCGACCAGATCCCCACGGTCGTCGGTGACATGGCGGACGTGGGCGTGCAGGGCCCGTTCCGCCTGGCGTACCTGGTCTTCAACACGCTGTTCAACCTGGTGGACGCCGAGCGGCAGGCGGACCTGTTCCGCAACGTCGCCCGGGTGCTGTCGCCCGGCGGGGCGTTCGTCATCGAGACGTTCGTCCCCGACCCGAGCGGTTTCGACGCGGACGAGCAGTTGCAGGTCCGCGAGGTGACCGAGGACTCCGTGACGATCCGAGTGCACCGGTACGACCGGCCGGCGCAGCGCTTCATCCGCCAGACCATCACCTTCGACGGCAACGGCGTGCACCTGAAGCCGTTCGCGATGCGGTACGCGTGGCCGCACCAGATCGACGAGATGGCGCGGCAGGCGGGCCTTGCGCTCACCGAGCGGTACGCCGACTGGCACCGGCAGCCGTTCACGGCGGAGAGTCCGTCACACATCTCCGTCTACCGGGTGCGGTAACGGTCGGTCGACTCGGGTCCGCGGTGGCCGTCCACCGGGGACCCGAGTCGATCCCGACACCCGAACCGAGCGCATTGCGCACTTGGCTGAATCTGCTGACAGCAGCCCCGGCTGGCCGCTGGCGTCGATGCCCGGTCGACTGCTCTCATGCCTCGTTCTCCGCGTACCTCGCCGTACTGGCCGGTGGTCAGTCATCCCTTGCTGCGACGCGTACTACCCGGGTTGGCCGTGTCCGCTCTCGGCGATGGCATGGCGGTGGTCGCGGTGACCTGGCTGGCCATCCAGCTCGCACCGACCGGTCAGCGCGGTCTCTGGATCGCGGTCGCCGTGGCCGCGTACACCCTTCCCAGCGCTGTCGGAACGGTGGCCTTCGGTCGGCTGCTGGGCGGGCGCGGCGGCGCCCAGCTCGCCGGGTGGGACGCGATCCTGCGCGCCGCAGCGCTCGCCGCGATCCCGATCGCCCACCTGGCCGGCATGCTGACGGTCGAGCTGTACGTCCTCCTGCTCGCCGCGTCCGCCCTCCTGCACTCCTGGGGTTCGGCCGGGCGGTTCACCCTGATCGCCGAGTTGCTGCCCCGGCGACACCACCTGCCGGCGAACGCGGTGCTCACCACCATCTCCGGCTTCGCCACCGTCGTCGGCCCACCGCTGGCCGGCATCCTGATCGGCTGGGTGGGGCCGGTGTGGGTCATCGCCGTCGACGCCGCCACCTTCGCGGTGCTTGCGCTCACCTATCGGCTCGCGCTGCCCACCACCAGGACGATCCCTGGGTACGAGCGCAGCGCCTCCCGTACCGCCGGCTTCGCGTTCATCCGCCGTCAGCCCAC
The DNA here is from genome assembly GCF_050942905.1 of Micromonospora sp. CA-246542. Classification (NCBI taxonomy): domain Bacteria; kingdom Bacillati; phylum Actinomycetota; class Actinomycetes; order Micromonosporales; family Micromonosporaceae; genus Micromonospora; species Micromonospora sp. CA-246542. The sequence continues at coordinate 6,120,324 of NZ_CP192040.1, forward strand.
ACTGCTGGGCCTGCTGGTGCTGAGCGTCGCGTTCTTCTTCCTGTTCGGCCCGGTGTACGTCGCCATGCCGCTGCACATCACCGACGACCTGCGAGGTTCCGCGACGCTGCTCGGCGCGTACTACACCGCCTTCGGCATCGGCGGCCTCCTCGGCGGTGTGCTCGCCGGCCACCTCCGGCACTGGCCGCTGCGCGCGACGATCATCGGGATCGTCATCGGGTTCGGCGCGGCGATGCTGCCGCTCGGTCTGGGAGCGCCAGTCGTCCTGTCCCTGCCCGCGTTCGCCCTGGCGGGCCTGATCTGGGCGCCGTACATGTCTACGTCGATGGCGCTGTTCCAGCGCAGCGTGTCGACCGGGCAGCTGCCCGCCGTACTCGCGGCGAACAGCGCTGTGCTTGTGCTCGCGGTGCCTCTGGGCACCATGCTCGGCGGCCCGCTGGCCGGCGCGATCGGTCCCCGCCCGACGCTGCTCCTCTGCGGTACGGCGATTCTGGCGCTCGGGCTGGCCGCCGCAGGGCTCGCGATGCTGCGGCGGAGCGCAGGAGGCCCGGTCGGAGTGCCGCGCCGGTCCAGCTCGCGGCCATGTCACTCACATGGCGAGCGCGAGCCCCAGGCCGATCAGCACCGACGCGGCGGCGCCCGTCGCGAAGACCCGCCTGCTCCGAGGCCGCATTCCCCAGGTGTTGTCCCTGAACGGCACGCGCTGGCCGCTGATCCTGCCGTGCAGCCACCTGGCGGTGAGGAACAGCAACGTCCAGACCATGGCGGCACCGAACGCACCGACCAGCCCGGAGGCCAGCGCCTCGCCAACGGGAGTGTGGGCGGCCAGCCGGTAGGCGTCCGAGGAACGCCGTTCCTTGCGCAGGATGGTGGGCACCTGGCCCGCCAGCACGAGGCCGGACAGCGCTATCGGGGTGAGCCAGGGCTGCCGCATCGGCGGCGCGTCGAGCCGTGCCGAGTCCGCAGCGAGGAAGAGGATGAACGACCCGAACGGCAGCCAACTCGCCACGACGACCAGCGGCAGCCAGGCGCCGGACATGACATCGACCAGCATGACCATCAGGTCGTCACCGACGAGGGTGCCGGCACCGAAGATCGCGAACCACAGCACCAGGTAGGGGAAGCCGAACCGTCGTAGATCCTGAGGCGTCACGGTCGAGGAGTGTATTCAGCAGCGGCGACAGGTCGGCCGAAGGCGTGGCGCCGGATCGATAAACCCGTGCAGCCCTACGACGGCTGTCAGAGTCGGCGGGCGCGAAGGACGCCGGTCAGCATGGGCAGGGTGAAGTCACCCTCGGCGGTCTCGGGCCTTCCGGCGAGGAACTCGCGGATCCGGTCGAGCGTGGCCGTCCGCTCCGGCCCCGGCATGACCAGCAACCCGGCCCGGGTGGCGAGCGTCCCGACCAGGGAGTCGGCGCTCCGGCGCTGCCCGTGGGGGAACTCGGCCTGCTCGGGCGTACCGAACCGGCCGGCGACCCCGCCGCTCGGAGCGAGCAGGTCCGCCGTCGCCGCACGCCAACTGCTCAACGTGTCACGTGGGCCGATGGTCGCGCTTCCACTGACCCGTTCGAGTGCGGCGACCCAGGCGACCCGGTCGTCCAGGATGTTCCACAGGCCGGCCAGGACGCCGCCGGGCTTCAGGACCCGGGCGATCTCCGGCCCGGCGACGGCCATGTCGAACCAGTGCAGGGCGTTGCCGGCCAGCACCGCGTCGACGGACGCGTCCGGCAGGGGGATCGCCTCCGCGCTACCCGCGAGGGCCCGTACGGTCGGCAGCGCGCGGCCGAGCTCGGCGCGCATCGCCGGATCGGGCTCCACCGCCACGACGTCGACGCCGAGCGCGATCAGCGTGGCGGAGAGTTTGCCGGTGCCGGCGCCGAGGTCGAGTACTCGCGGGCCGGGCGCGAACTCGAGCGCCCACCGCGCAGCGGCCTGCGCGTAGTCCGGGCGATGTCGGGCGTACGCGGACGCCGCCGTACCGAACGACGAGCTGAGCACCATCGATCCCACCGTCCTCTTGCTGCCGCTGTCCACATCATCCCCCGGCTCCTGGATGTCGGGGTGTCCCAATCGGCCGGACACCCCGACATTCAGGAAGCCGGGAACGGAGATCTGCCGTCAGCAGCAGCGCGAGCCGACTCCGCTGGCCACCGGCTCGGCGTCGGTCACCTTGCCGAGCGTGTCGGCGTCGGCCTTCACGGTGTAGACCTCCCAGCGCTCGTCGCCCGGGCCGCGGACCCAGACCTTGTCCTGCAGGGCGTAGCAGCACTCGGTGTCGTTCTCCTCCAGCGTGATCAGGCCGGAGTCGGTGAGGCGCCTGGTGGCGGCGGTGACGTCGTCGGTGCTGAACACCTCGACACCCAGGTGGTCCAGCGCGGTGGGTTGGTCGGCCTCGCCCTCGATGAGGACGAGCTTCAGCGGCGGGTTCTCGACGGCGAAGTTGGCATAGCCGGGCCGGCGCTTGGCCGGTTCGACGCCGAACAGCTTCGAGTAGAAGGCCACGGAGCCTTCGAGGTCGGACACGCGCAGGGCGAGCTGAACACGGGACACGATCATCTCCTTGCCTAGATGTTTATCGAATCAAGGCCTACGTTGCACCCTGTTTTGAAGTCTGTCAAGCTAGAGAAATGTCGAAACAAGAGCTGCCGGTGGTGGACCTCAACGCGGTCGCCTGCTGCTCCCCGATCGCGGCCCGCCCGATGGACGCCGATCAGGCAGCGGTGGTCGCGCCGCTGTTCAAGGCCCTGGGCGACCCGGTCCGGCTGCGGCTGATGTCGATGATCGCGTCGGTCCCCGAGATCTGCGTCTGTGACTTGACGCCGGCATTCGACCTGTCCGGGCCCACCATCTCCCACCACCTCAAGCTGTTGCGCGAGGCTGGCTTGGTCGACTCGGAGCGGCGCGGCACCTGGGTCTGGTACCGGGTCAAGCCGGAGGCGTTCCGCCAGCTCGGCGCGCTGCTGGACATCTCCGCCGCCCCGGCTGCCGCCACGTGAGCCTCACCCTGGCCCGGCGGGCATCGGCGGAGTTCGCCGGCACCGCCCTGCTGGTCGCCGCCGTGGTCGGCTCCGGGATCGCCGCCGCCCGGCTCTCCCCCACCGACGTCGGCCTCCAACTGTTGGAAAACGCGATCGCCACCGCCCTCGCGTTGGGTGCGCTGATCCTGACGTTCGGTCCGGTGTCCGGGGCACACTTCAATCCGGTCGTCTCCGCCGTGGACTGGTGGCTCGGCCGGCGCGCCGGCACCGGCCTCACCGGTCGGGACCTCGCCGCCTACACCGCCGCCCAGACCGGCGGAGCCGTCACCGGCGCGGTGCTGGCTGACCTGATGTTCAACCTGCCGGCTGTCGCCTGGTCCCGTACCGAACGGGCCGGGGGAAACCTGTGGCTGGCCGAGGTGATCGCCACCGCCGGACTGGTCGTCCTCGTCTTCGCCCTCGCCCGCTCCGACCGCACCACGGCCGCCCCGGCCGCCGTGGGCGCCTACATCGGCGCGGCCTACTGGTTCACCTCGTCCACGTCGTTCGCGAACCCCGCCGTCACCATCGGCCGGGCCTTCACCGACACCTTCGCCGGCATCGCCCCCACCTCGGTGCCCGGCTTCGTGGCCGCCCAACTCGTCGGCGGCCTGGTCGGCGTCGCCGCGCTCGCCGCGTGGTACCCCCACGCCGGAGACGCCGCCGACGATGTTCTCGTACCCCACCTCCCCGAGGAGACAGAGGCCCGATGAGCGACAACCCCAGCGTCCTGTTCGTGTGCGTGCACAACGCCGGCCGCTCACAGATGGCCGCCGGCTGGCTCCGCCACCTCGCCGGCGACACCGTCGAGGTCCGCAGCGCCGGCAGCGAGCCCGCCGAGACGATCAACCCGGTCGCCGTCGACGCCATGCGCGAGGTCGGCATCGACATCACCGACCAGACCCCGGTCCGACTCACCTGGGACGCCGCCGAAGCCAGCGACGTCATCGTCACCATGGGCTGCGGCGACGCCTGCCCGGTCTTCCCGGGCAAACGCTACGAGGACTGGAAGCTCACCGACCCGGCCGGGCAATCCATCGACGTCGTCCGCGAGGTCCGCGACGACATCAAGGGTCGCGTCGACGCCCTGCTAAGGGAGCTACGCCCCTGACGCCGCCACCGCGCATGCAAGGCCCTACAGCTACATTGTCGCCACCAACACTGCCGATCATGGGGGCATCGTGGCCAGGGACGACGATGGAGCAGGCCGCGGAAGGAACGCGCTCAGGAGCCTGTTCGCCATCGGCAGTCTCAGCGGGATCACTCTGCTCGCCATCGTGGCGCTCGTCGTGCTCCTCTGCTGCGCCCCCTGCCTCTGGTACCGGTCCCTGTCGCCAGACCTGCCCTTCAACTGAGGCAGGACGAGACCTCGACCTGACCGGGGCCAGACGTTGAAGCGGAGCTTCTGAGGGCTGAGCGCCTAGCAGCACTGATCAGCGCGATAGCCCTCTGAGCTGCTCGTATACGTGTTGGACAACGTTGATCATCCTTGGTCATTACTGGTCATCCTGCGGACTTGGCGCGGACTCTGCGGACTGCGTGCGGACCGTTCAGCCCTGCAATCGGCGGTCCCGGCACGGACATGGAGGTTGCAACTCCGGCCGTTACGTTGGCGGTGGCGACGTCGCCGTCTGCGCGTCGCCGGTGGCGTCCGCACTATCAGGCGAGCAAGTCGGCTGCCCACGTCGCCGGAATTTAGGCTCATGGTCGACAAACCCAATCAGCCCCTGCCCTCCAGCCCGTGGGCGCTGAAGTGCCGGGCCGCCTGCAATGAGCGCCGAAACGCGCTTTCATCAGCGACCGGAAGCCCAGGTTGTTGCCGATGATCTTCCGGAGGTTGCTGTAGACGCCGGCGGGGTCCTTCAGCCGAATGAGGCGAGGGCCCGATGCAGGCTGCCGTGCGGTACTGATTTGTCTATTCTATCGAGAGCGGGCCATGGTCTACTCGGGCACGGGAATCCGTGCCCGAGTAGACGTCACCACATCGTCAGCTGGTCACCGCCGGTCGGACTTGTCAACCGCCTCTGGCGCTGGTCAGGCGCGCACGAACTGCCACTGTTGGTTGGTCCCGTTGTTGGCGGTCCACTGCACGACCTGCGCCCCGTCGTTGGTCGAGGCGGCGTAGACGTCGGCCGCCAGTCCGCTGGCCTGGCTGACGATGGTGTAGTAGCCGTCGCCGGTGGGCCGCAGGTACCACGACTGGTTGGTGCCGCCGTTGGCCGACCACTGTTGCAGTTGCAGGCCCTGCGTGGTGCTGCCGGCGTTGACGTCGAGCATCTTTCCGGAGGCGGTGTAGCGCAGGGTGTAGGCGTCCTGGGTGGTGCTGATCGTCCAGGTGGGGGTGCCGCTTTGCTGGACGGCCTTGGCGCCGTCGGCGGTGGAGTTGCCGGCGATGGCGAGGGGCTTGCCGCTGTTGCGGTTGACGATGCGGTAGGTGCCTGCTGCGGGCCCGGTTCCGCCGCCGCTTCCACTGAGGTTGAGGTATTCGACCGAGTCGGTGAAGACGGTGCTGCCGGACTTGGCGGTCGACAGTTGCAGGTACACGCGGCTGCCGGTGGCGGGGGCGGTGAAGGTCACCGGTTGGGTGACCCGTGAGCCGAGTGGGACGGTCAGGGTGGTGCTGCCGGACGCGACGACCGCGCCGGTGGGGCTGTCGAGCCGGGCGGTCCAGGTGAAGTCCACCGAGGTGTTGGTGAGGTCGTCGTTGAACACGGTGATGGTGCGGGTCACCGTGGCGTTGCGGGCGTAGCTGGGCACGGCCTGCGCCAGCGGGAAGTTGCCGTTCGAGTCCGAGTTGCCGGAGGCGGACCAGTAGGGGAGGTCGATCGCGGCCACTGGGTTGAACGCCGCCTGCACGCGCTGGATCTGCGGGTTGCTCCACGGGTCGGGCAGGTTGTCGACGCCGTAGATCGGGCGTCTGTTCTCCTCCGTGGTGAAGTCGGTGGTTCGCACGCCGGGCACGACGCTGGCCCAGGCAGAGAGCAGCGTGTACGGACGCAGGTCGCTGGCGTCCTTGCCGCGCTTGGCAGCGGTCGCGGTGGCGAACCACGTGAAGCCCTGCTTGGTGCTGCAGGCGGGCCAGATGTACTCGCCTTCGCCGTCCGGACGCCCGGAATTGCGGTTCAGTGCCTCGCCGTAGCGGCCGACGCCGTCCAGGTAGTGCGCGAAGATGGCGAAGTTGGGGTAGTTCATGGCCGGGTACCGGCTGGGCGAGTCCCCGCCAATGCCGGCGTCGATGCTGATCGGCCGGGTGCCATCGTTGCCGTTCATCGCCGCGTACAGGTCCTGCTCGAACTGCTGCGAGTCGTTGCTGTTGGAGGTGGGCTCGTTGATCTGGCTCCAGCGGATGATCGCCGGATGGTTGCGGTCGCGCAGGGTCAGCGCACGGGCGTGGGCCACCATGTTGGTGCGTCCGGACACGAAGTCCTGGGAACCACTGCGGATGGCGGTCTCGTCGATGACCATCAGGCCCATCTCGTCGGCCACGTCGAGCATGAACGGGCTGGCCGGTTCCATGTGCATGCGTACCACGTTGTAGTTGAGACGCTGGTAGTTGTCCACCGCCTGCGGCCAGCCGCCGTTGCCGGACGACGGCGGCAGGAAGCCGGGCAGAGTGTCGTACGCGTCGCCCTTCCCGCCGTTGTTGACCCGGTCGTAGTCGGCGCCCTGCAGGCTGTCGCCACGGAAGTTCACCCGCACGCCGTTGAGGTAGTAGTACTCGCCGTTCTGCGTGCTCTCCCGGAACCCGAAGCGGTACGTGGCGTCACTGGTGCGGCCGTCGTCAGCGGTGGCGTGGATCGCCAGGCGGTGCAGTTGGGCCCGGTACCCGGACCGGTACGGCACGTTGGGCCACCAGTACGAGGTGGGGCCGAGGTCCCACGCCACGGGGCCCACCGTGACCTTCGCCGTCGAACGTGCCGCCACCGTCACGCTCTGCTGCGGCAACTGTGGGTAGCTGAAAGAGCCCGCGCCGTCGGACGTGATCGACCCGCCCAGGGTGACCGTTCTGGTCGCGGCCGATGAGTTGGTCACCGACACGTCGTAGCTGAGGGTGCGGTTCGCCACCGAGGTACGGACGAAGGCGTCGCTGACGTACACCGCCGGGTACACCCGCAGGGACGCGGACCGGTAGATGCCCTGCGGTACCGCCTCGGACCAGTCGGCCGCGATGGGGACCAGGTACTTGCCGTCGGACGACCGCAACGCACCGCGGCCCTTCACCTGCACACTGATCGTGTGGGTGGTGCCCGGCGCGGCGTAGCTACTGATGTCGAAGTTCGACGGGGTGAACGCCGTCGTCTGGGTCGCCACCACCCGGCCGTCGACCGACAGCGTCGCCTGGTGGTTGACGGCGCCGAACTCGATCCAGGTCGACTGCGGCTGCCCCGAGTCCGGCACCGTGATGCTGCGCGAGTACACCGCCTCGTTCACGTCGGTGAAGCCCTGCTTGTACCAACCGCCACCGGGCACCGTGATCGACGTCGTTCCCCGACCCGAGGGCGTGAAGCTCCACGTCCCGCTCAGATCGACCGAGACGATCGCACCGTTACCGGCCGCCACACCGTCAACTCCGGCGGCCGCGACACTCTGCGTCGCGACCGGCACGGCCAGGGCCGACTCGGGAGTCGCCAGGGTCAGGCCACCCAGCGTCAGGGGCAGGGCGAGCGCCACGGCCGCGGCCAGCCCTCTGGCCGACGCCGACAATCGGCCACCCCAGCGGACGTTCGTACGATGCACGGCAACCTCCTGTGACTCACCCGACAGCCTTGCAACTCCGCGTCCAGGCTTCACTGCTGGCGGTAGTCGAATCGATTCGACGGTCCGCCAGGGCGTCGGTCACCCGGGAGGGTGAACACGGCCGACACGTAGATGTGATTAACCGGCAACATGGGCACTGAGTCAAGGATTCGGACTCATCTATCTTGTGCCGAGGCCTGTAATTCCATCAATGCCGACAAAAGCCGCAGCATAGATAGGATGAAAGGCCGGTCGGCACCACCGTCGACGCAGCGGCCTCCGACCGAAGCGCCTGCGGGATGATTAAGCGTGTCGGTGCGGCCGAGGCGTTCGCCGTGTTGAGCAAGAAGCGCCGGCTGAACCCGGACAAAGCTGCTGAGCTGTACGACGATCCGGCGATGTCGACGACGGTGCCGATGAACATCGAGGCGGGCCGCCGCCAAGCACCGAGAGCACGGACCCCCGGCGCTGGCTCTTCGAGGGCAAGCCCGGCGACCCGCCGCACCAGAACGCCGTCGGCTACTGGTGGCGCAGGACCTGCCGAGACGCCGGGGTTACCGGCTTCACACTGCACGACCTACGCCACTACACAGCCACCTGTGTTCGACGGCCGAGGATCGGACCCGCGAAGCGACGGCCGCTCTGATGACCGAAACGCTGGGCCGCACCGAACGGCCTGCGGACTCCCTGCGGACCATGGAGGCGTGACGTAGCCCGTGACCTGCGCGAACGCGGCCCACCTAGACGTTGAAGCGGAACTCCACGACGTCGCCGTCCTGCATGACGTACTCCTTGCCCTCGATGCGGACCCTGCCCGCCGCCTTCGCCGCCGCCATCGAGCCGGCCTCGACCAGGTCGCCGTAGGAGACCACCTCGGCCTTGATGAAGCCGCGCTGGAAGTCGCTGTGGATGACACCCGCGGCCTCCGGCGCGGTCGCGCCGACCGGGACGGTCCAGGCCCGGGCCTCCTTGGGGCCGGCCGTGAGGTACGTCTGGAGCCCGAGCGTACGGAAGCCGACGCGGACGAGCTGGTTGAGGCCGGGCTCGTTCTGCCCGATCGACTCCAGCAGCTCGCGGGCCTCCTCCTCGGGCAGGTCCACCAGCTCGGATTCGATCTTGGCGTCCATGAAGACAGCCTCGGCGGGGGCGACCAGGGCACGCAGCTCGTCGAGGAACGCCTCGTTGGCGAGTTCGGCCTCGTCGACATTGAAGACGTACAGGAACGGCTTGGTGGTGAGCAGGTGCAGCTCGCGCAGGTGCTCCAGCTCGATCTTCGCGGCGGCGGCCCCGGAGTAGAGGGTGGTGCCGCCGTCCAGCACCTCGATGGCCTGCTTCGCGGCGGCGACCGCGGCGGCCCGGTCCTTGCGGAGCTTGGCCTCCTTCTCCAACCGGGGCAGCGCCTTGTCCAGGGTCTGCAGGTCGGCGAGGATCAGCTCGGTGTTGATCGTCTCGATGTCGTCGGCCGGGGAGACCTTGCCGTCGACGTGCACCACGTTCGGGTCGGAGAAGGCCCGGACCACCTGGCAGATCGCCGAGGCGTCCCGAATGTTGGCCAGGAACGCGTTGCCCCGCCCCTGCCCCTTCGACGCGCCGCGCACGAGGCCGGCGATGTCGACGAACGACACCGGAGCCGGCAGCACCTTCTGCGAGGAGAAGATCTCGGCGAGCTTGCCCAGCCGCTCGTCGGGCAGCCCGACCACGCCGACGTTGGGCTCGATGGTGGCGAACGGGTAGTTCGCCGCCAGCACGTCGTTCTTGGTCAACGCGTTGAAAAGCGTGCTCTTGCCGACGTTGGGCAGGCCGACGATGCCGATGGTGAGACTCACGACGAGCCAGCTTACGCCGGTGCCGAGCGGGCCGGTCGCCGCGGCTCCGATTCCACCGGACCGAACGGGGCCCTGGTCGCTCCTCAGCGTGTCTGCCAGGGTGGCAGACGTGCCGACGTTGCAGTTCCTCATCATGGTCGACGGCCCGCTGACGGCGGCGGAGCTGCTCGACCTGATCCGCGCCCGGCTGCCCGACGCGAAGCCCTACCGCCGGGACTCGGTCGACGTCCGGGGCAACCTGCTGGAGATCAACACCAACGAGGGCGCCGACCCGCGGCTCGCCGCCACCGACGAGGACGGCTATCTCTATTTCCGGTGGCGGGTGGAGGTGACGCCGATGGACCGGTCGGTCGACGAGGCGCAGCAGATCACCCTGGCCCGGGAGCTGCTGCGGGCGATCGACGGCCAGCAGGCGCGGGCCACCGTGTGTGCCGCGTTCGAAGATCGGGTCTGACCGGCGCTCACGGGAGCAGACGGGGCGCGATGACCTCTTCCCGCACACTGCCATCGGCGCGACGACTCACCTCGTACGCCGAGACGCCCTCGCGGTCGGCGACCGCCTCGACCAGCCGGGTCCCCCGGTAGACCAGGCCGACGCCGTCGTCGGTGCAGTGGCTGGTCGGCAACGTCCCGTCGCCGACCAGCTCGTGCATCAGCGGCCGACGCTGACTCTCGCTGTCGTAGTGCACGCCATTGCCGTACGGCAGCCAACCCAACGCCCCGGTGTAGCCGCGCAGCCGGGGTCCGAAGCTGTCGGTGGCGCCGCCCACGTGCCAGCAAATCGAACCGGCCGAGACACCGGCCAACACCACGCCGGCCTGCCAGCACTCGTGCAGGATCTCGTCCAGCCCGTGCACCCGCCAGACCGCGACGAGATTGGCGACGCTACCGCCGCCGACCCAGATCACATCCTGTGCGAGCAGGTGGGCTCGGACGTCGTCGACGTTCGGCATCGGGAACAGCGCCAGGTGCGACAGACGGAACCGCGTGTCGGCGAACGCCCCGTAGACAGCGGTGAACGAGGTCGGCTGGTCACCGACGGCCTGCCCGAGGTAGCAGATCCGTGGCTGCGGACCGGCCTCGGCCAACTCGGCGGCCAGCTCGAAGATCGGGCCGGGACGCAGGTCGGACGGCCCCCGGTCGCCACGGAAGAAGCCCATGCTGGTGGCGAGGATGGTGGGTTCACTGGCGGGCATGAGCGGTCCTTCCGTCGTGTGCTGTGCCCAGCATCCTGCCGTAGTCGATCATTCTTCAAGGTCTACCAGCAGCCGGGCGCGTCGACCTGTCCGACCTCCGTCGATACGTCGGCGCGGCCGCTCAGCCGAGGCGGCGTCGACCCAACCCGCCCAGCCGGCACGGCGTCGACCCAACCCGCCCAGCCGGCACGGCGTCGACCCAACCCGCCCAGCCGGCACGGCGTCGACCCAACCCGCTCAGCCGGCGCGGCGTTGCCGGGGAAGGAGAGCGGGCCGCGCGCTGGCCGGGTCGGCGGTGACGCTCGACGCGCCCGACGGAGACGCCTGCGGATCGGGCCGGCGCCTCGCCGCCGTGCCCCCGGCGGAAGGCTCGATCTCGGCGGGCAGGTCGTCGAACGGCCGCTCGGACGCGGGCAGTTGCGCGCACGCGGCGCGGGGCAGGGTGAACCGGTCCGCCGCCGCCGGGCCCGCGGAGATCGACTCGCGCAGCATCCAGCGCACCTCGTCCGCCGTCCAGCCGAGGCTGGGCCGGCCCGCGATCTCCCCGATCAGCCGCCGGCCGACGGTGGTGTCGTCGTCGTAGAAACGCATGCACCGGTGATGCGTCCACATCCCGAGCGCCCGCAGGCCGGCCTCGTCGAGCGACCGGACCAGCCGGCCGCAGGCGGTGTCGGCGAACGGCTCCGCCTGGTCGGCGGGCCGGTCCCGTTCGATGGCGCCGACGGCGGCCGGCGCGACGGCCCGCATCCGGCGGTAGAAGGACTGCACCACGGCGCGGGGCAACGGCGGAATCGAGCCGTGTGTCGACGCCGCCACCCAACCCGCAACGCTCGCCATCGCCGCCCCCCTTCTTGAGTTGGTGGCGAGACGTTACCCGGGACGACCGACACTCCCGGGCGGAAATCCCCCACCCTGCCTCTCCGCCCTGGTGATCAAGAGGTTCGCGTCACGGTGCACGGCGTGTCGTGACGCGAACCTCTTGATCACCGGAAGAAAGGGGGCCGAGGGCCGGGGTGGCACGGCCAGGTCTGATTTCCGCCAGCCGGGGGCTTGAGCAGCGGGGCATCATCGGTGGCGTGGAGATGGACTTCGAACGGTGCTACCGGGCGGTGGACAGTCGCGACCAGAGGTTCGACGGCTGGTTTTACACCGGCGTGACGTCGACCGGGATCTACTGCCGGCCGTCCTGCCCGGCGGTCACCCCGAAGCGGCAGAACGTCCGGTTCTTTCCGTCGGCCGCTGCCGCGCAGGGCGCCGGGTTGCGCGCCTGCCGCCGCTGTCGGCCGGACGCCGCGCCGGGCTCGCCGCAGTGGGACGTCCGCGCCGACGTGGTGGGCCGGGCGATGCGGCTGATCGCCGACGGGGTGGTCGACCGGGACGGCGTGCCGGGGCTGGCCGCCCGACTGGGTTACACCGAACGGCACCTGCACCGGATGTTGCGCGCCGAGATGGGGGCCGGGCCGCTCGCACTGGCCCGGGCCCAGCGTGCGCAGACCGCGCGAATCCTCATCGAGACGACCGGGCTGGGGATGGCCGAGATCGCGTTCGCCGCCGGCTTCGGCAGCGTGCGGCAGTTCAACGACACGGTCCGCGAGGTGTACGCGAGCGCCCCCTCGGAGCTGCGGACCGCTCGCGGCCGACACCTGGCGGCAATCGGGGCGGGGACGATCACACTCCGGCTGGCGTACCGTCCGCCCCTGCACGCCCACGCGCTGCTGGACTTCCTCGCGGTGCGCGCGCTGCCGGGCGTCGAGGAGGTACGCGACGGGACGTACTGCCGGGGGTTGCGGTTGCCACACGGCCCCGGCCAGGTGGCCCTGACCCCGGCGGACGGGCACGTGGCGGCGACGCTGCGCCTGACCGACCTGCGCGACCTCGCGCCGGCGGTGGCCCGCTGCCGACGTCTGCTCGACCTCGACGCGGACCCGGAGGCGGTCGACGCCACGCTGGCGGCGGACCCGGCCCTGGCCCCGGCGGTGGCGGCCGAGCCCGGCATCCGCGTCCCCCGCGCGGTCGACGGTTTCGAAATGGCCGTACGCGCGATAGTGGGCCAACAGGTCTCGGTGCGCTCCGCGAGAACCACCCTGACCCGCCTACTGGCCAGCCGCGCCGATCATGAAGTTGTTGCCACCGACGACGGCGTGTCGCGACAACAACTTCATGATCAACGGGGTGACCTGCGGGGGTTTCTGACGCCGGAGGAGGTTCTGGGGATTCCGGATGGGGAGTTCGGGATGCCTCTGCGGCGGCGGGAGGCCATTCGCGGGCTGGCCCGTGCATTGGTGGACGGGGCCGTGGATCTCGCGCCGGGGGGCGACCGTCAGGAGACCAGGCGGCGGCTGTTGGCGCTGCCCGGGATCGGGCCGTGGACCGCCGACTACCTCGCCATGCGCGCCCTCGGCGACCCCGACGTCCTCCTCGACAGCGACCTCGCGATCCGCCGGGGCGCGACGGCGCTCGGCCTACCCCACAAGAACCTCGACGCGCACGCCGAACGGTGGCGCCCCTGGCGGTCCTACGCCACGATCAGACTCTGGAGAGCGGCATGAGCATCGACAGCACCGTCCTGACCACCCCGACCGGCCCGCTGAGCATCCTCGCCGACCGCGACGGTCAGGTCCTGGCGGCCGGCTTCACCCCCGACCCGGAGGCGCTGCCGCCCCTGATCCACCCGAGTCTGCGCGCGTCGGTACGGCAACGCGCCGACCTCGGGCCGACCACCGTGGCCGTCCGGTCCTACCTGGACGGGGATCTCGCCGCCATCGACTCGGTGCCGGTACGGCAGCACACCGGCGGCGAGTTCATGGCGTACGCCTGGCAGGTGCTGCGGGACGTGCCGCCGGGCGCGCCGGTCACCTACACGGGGTACGCGGCGCTGGCCGGGAGGCCACCCGCGGTGCGGGCCGCGGCGGCCGCCTGCGCGCGTAACGCCGCAGCGCTCTTCGTGCCCTGCCACCGGGTGCTGCGTACCGACGGGAGCCTCGGTGGCTACCGCTGGGGGCTGGACGTGAAGAAGTGGCTTCTCGGTCATGAGCGGCGGTTGACGGCAAGCTGACAACTACACGGGCACCCAATGACGCTACCGTCGGGTAGTGCCTGTGGAGAGCGACGGCGACCGGGCCGCCCCGGTCGCCGCGGGCCGCCACCCCGTGCACAACCTCTGGCGGCTGCGCCGCTACCTGCGCCCGTACGCCACCGAGTTCGTCTGGTTGCTGGTCGCCGGGCTCGCCGGCACGGCCGCCGGGATCGCCGTACCCCTGGTGGTGCAGCGCGTGGTGGACGGGCCGGTGGCCCGCCACGAGCCGGCGGGCCTCCTCCAGCTCGGGGGTCTGGCGCTGCTGCTCGGCGTGGTCGAGGCGGTGCTCATCTTCATCCGCCGGTGGGTGCAGTCGTCCTCGGCGGTGGGCATGGAGGCGGCGCTGCGCGCCGACGTCTACGCGCACCTGCAACGGCTGCCGGCCAGTTTCCACGACCGTTGGCAGTCCGGCCAACTGCTCTCCCGGATCACCAGCGACCTGTCGGTGATCCGCCGGTTCCTGTCGTTCGGTGTCTTCTTCCTGGTGCTCAACCTGACCACCTACGTGGTGGTGGTGCTGCTGCTGATCCACCTGCACGCGGCGCTCGGGTTGCTGGTCGCGGCCAGCGCCGTGCCACTGCTGCTGATCACCCGCCGGTTCGGTCGGCACTACCACACCGCGTCCCGGCGAATGCAGGACCAGCAGGGCGACGTGGCGACGCTGGTCGAGGAGACCGCGCAGGGTCTGCGCACGATGAAGGCGTACGGGCGGGGGCCCGAGCTGGCCGCCCGCTTCACCGACGGGGCCCGGACGCTGCACGACACCGGCGTGGGCAAGGGCCGGCTGCTGGCGAACACGGCGGCGCTGCTCGACCTGGTGCCCAACCTGACGCTGGGCGTGGTGCTGGTCGCCGGTGCCGCCGCCGCTGCGCGGGGCGTGCTCACGCTCGGGGAGCTGGTGGCGTTCGCCAGCCTCCAACTGATGCTCATCTGGCCGGTGCAGTCATTGGGCTGGATCATCGCCAACGGGCAGGAGGCCGCCACCGCCGCCGACCGGGTCCAGGAGGTGCTGGACACTCCACCGCAGATCGTGGACGCTCCCGACGCGCTCACGCTCAGCCGCGACGCGGTCCGGGGTCGGCTCCGCTTCGAAGGGGTCGCCTTCCGCTACCCGGGCGCGGCCACGGGCGTCCTGGACGAGATCGACCTGACCATCGAGCCGGGCGAGACGCTGGCCCTGGTCGGTGCCACCGGCTGCGGCAAGAGCACCCTGCTCTCGCTGGTGCCCCGACTGCACGAGGTGACCGGCGGCCGAATCACGCTCGACGGGCACGACCTGCGCGACCTGCGGCTGGCCTCGCTGCGCCGGCTGGTCGGGGTGGCGTTCGAGGAACCCACCCTCTTCTCCATGTCGGTGTGGGAGAACCTCACTCTGGGCCGCCCGGACGCCGACGACGACGAGGTCCGCGCGGCTCTCGCGCTGGCACAGGCCGATTTCGCGTACGACCTGCCGTGGGGCCTGGCCACCCGCGTGGGTGAGCAGGGGTTGTCCCTCTCCGGGGGCCAGCGGCAGCGGTTGGCCCTGGCGCGGGCGGTGCTGGGTCGCCCGGCGCTGCTGGTGCTCGACGACCCGCTGTCCGCCCTCGACGTGCACACCGAGGCGCTGGTGGAGGCGGCGCTACGGCAGGTGCTGCGGGCCAGCACCGCGCTGCTGGTGGTGCACCGGCCGTCGACGATCGCGCTGGCCGACCGCGTCGCCCTGCTCGACGGTGGACGGATCGCCGCGGTCGGCCGGCACTCGGAACTGCTCGCCACCGTGCCCGCCTACCGGTCGTTGCTCGCCGCCGAGCCACCACCCGCGCAACCGGCTCACCCAGGAGCCGCCGAGCCACCACCCGCGCAACCGGCCACCGCCGTCCACGCAGCCGGAACCGGGCCCGGGGTGTCGGGCCGCCGGGGCCCGGCGCGTCCACCTCGGACGGCTGGGGCCTGGTGCGCTCGTGACAACCCCGGAGCAGGCCGATCCGTCTCCCGGTGGGGAGCCGGAGCTGGCCCGCTGGCGGGGGACGGCCACCGACCCGGAGGCCGACCGGAGCCGGGCCGAGGAGAACACCCCGGAGGCCGTCGCCCGGCTGCGCCGGCACAGCCGGGCCCTGCTGGCCGACCTGCTGCGCCCGCACCGGGGGCGACTCGCCGCCGCCGTCGGTCTGCTGCTCGCGCAGAACGCCGCCGCGATGGCCGGCCCGTACCTGGTCATGGTCGGCATCGATCGCGCCATCGCCCCGCTGCGCGCCGGGAACGCCACCCCGCTGGTCGCGGTGGCCGGGGCGTTCGCCGCCGCCGCCGTGACGGAGTACGCGGCCCGCCGCGGCTTCCTGACCCTCTCCGCCCGCATCGGCCAGGCCGTTCTGTTGGACCTGCGACAGCGGGTGTTCGGGCACTTCCTGCGACTGTCGGTGGGCTTTCACGAGCGGTACACGTCGGGTCGGATGGTGTCCCGCCTCACCAGCGACCTGGACAGCATCGCCGAGTTGGTCGACGGGGGAATCGACAGCCTGGTGCTGGCCGCGCTGTCGATCCTGTCGGTGGCTGCCATCCTGCTCTGGCTGGACCTGCCCCTGGCCGCGGTGACGCTGCTCGCGTTCCCGTTCCTGTTCTGGCTCTCCCGCTGGTTCGCCCGGGCTTCGGCCACCGCCTACCGGCGGACGAGGGAGGCCATCGCCCTGGTCATCGTGCACTTCGTCGAGTCGATGCGGGGCATCCGGGCGGTGCAGACGTTCCGTCGGGAGCCGCGCAACCAGCGGATCTTCGTGACGCTCGGGGACGACTACCGACGGGCGAGCCTGCACGCGTTCCGGCTGATCGCCACGTACTCGCCGGCGATCAAGTTGATCGGCAACCTCACGGTCGCGATCGTGCTCTGTTACGGCGGGTGGCGGGTGCTCGACGGACGGACCGAGATCGGCGTGCTCGCCGCGTTCCTGCTCTACCTGCGACGCTTCTTCGAGCCGATGCAGGAGCTGAGCCAGTTCTACAACTCGTTGCAGTCGGCGACGGCCGCGCTCGAGAAGCTGGCCGGGGTGCTCGACGAACGGCCCGGCGTCGCCGAGCCGGCCCGGCCGGTGCCGCTGCCGCGCGGCCCCGGTCACGGCGAGCTGACGTTCCGGGGCGTCTCGTTCGGCTACCGCGCGAACACCCCCATCCTCGCCGGACTGGACCTGCGGGTGCCGGCCGGGCAGACGGTCGCGCTGATCGGGCCGACCGGCGCGGGCAAGTCGACCATCGCCAAGCTCGTGGCCCGGTTCCACGATCCGGACGCCGGCACGGTCCTGCTGGACGGCATCGACCTGCGCGCGGTGTGCGACGCCGACCTGCGCCGCGCCGTGGTGCTCGTGACGCAGGAGAACCACCTGTTCAGCGGCACGGTGGCGGAGAACATCCGGTTCGGCCGGCCGGGCGCCGACGACGCCGAGGTGCGGGCCGCCGCGCAGGCGATCGGCGCGCACGAGTTCATCGCCGCGTTGCCCGAGGGGTACGCCACCCAGGTGCACCGGCGCGGCGGGCGGCTCTCCGCCGGCCAGCGACAACTGGTCGCGTTCGCCCGGGCGTTCCTCGCCGACCCGACCGTGCTGATCCTCGACGAGGCGACGTCGTCGCTGGACGTGCCGACGGAACGGCTGGTGCAGCGCGCGCTCGGCACCATCCTGCGGGACCGGACGGCGCTGGTGATCGCACACCGCCTCTCCACAGTGGAGACCGCCGACCGGGTGCTCGTCGTCGACGGCGGGAAGGTCGTCGAGGACGGCCCGCCGGCCGTGCTGGTCGGGTCCGGCGGCCGGTACGCGGCCCTGCACCAGCAGTGGCGCGACTCGCTCGTGTAGGACCGGCGATGCGCAACTCCGTGGTCCGGCACCCTGCTGATGCCTACGATCGGCAGATGACCGATACGGCGAGGACGGCCCGCGCCGGCGTTCCCGAGCGTCCCAGTCTGGACGGGCTCGAGCAGCGTTGGGCGCAGCGTTGGCAGGAGGAGGGCACGTACGCGTTCGACCGCGCGAAGGAGCGCAAGGACGTGTACTCCATCGACACCCCGCCGCCGACCGTATCGGGCGAGCTGCACATGGGGCACGTCTTCTCGTACACGCACACCGACACCGTCGCCCGCTACCAGCGGATGCGCGGCAAGGCGGTCTTCTACCCGATCGGCTGGGACGACAACGGGCTGCCCACCGAGCGTCGCGTGCAGAACGTGTACGGGGTGCGCTGCGACCCGGCGTTGGCGTACGACCCGGTGTGGCGGCCGCCGGCCACCCCGGTCGACGACGCGGCCCGCCGCGACCCGACGCCGATCTCACGGCGCAACTTCATCGAGCTGTGCGAGCGGCTGACGGTCGCCGACGAGCAGGTCTTCGAGGCCCTCTGGCGGCGGCTCGGGCTCTCGGTGGACTGGTCCCTGACGTACACGACGATCGGCCGGGTGGCCCGCGCCACCAGCCAGCGGGCGTTCCTGCGCAACCTGCGCCGGGGTGAGGCGTACCAGGCGGAGGCGCCGACGCTGTGGGACGTCGGCTTCGCCACCGCGGTGGCCCAGGCCGAGCTGGAGGACCGGGAACGTCCCGGCGCGTACCACCGGCTGCGGTTCGCCGGGCCCGGCGGGCGCGAGGTGCTCATCGACACCACCCGGCCGGAGCTCCTGCCGGCCTGCGTCGCGCTGGTCTGCCACCCCGACGACGAGCGGTACGCCGACCTGGTGGGCGCGACCGTGCGCAGCCCGCTGTTCGACGTCGAGGTGCCGGTGCGCGCCCACCCGCTCGCCGATCCCGCCAAGGGCACCGGCATCGCCATGGTCTGCACGTTCGGCGACCTCGCCGACGTGACCTGGTGGCGTGATCTCGACCTGGACACCCGGGTCGTCATCGGCCGCGACGGCCGGCTGGTTCCGGAGCCGCCGGCCGGGGTGCCCGCGGGCCCGTACGCGGGGCTGGCCGGGCAGACCGTCAACGGCGCCCGCCGGGAGATCGTCGGGATGCTGGCCGACGCGGGTGACCTGATCGGTGAGCCGCGTCCGGTGACCCACCCGGTGAAGTTCTACGAACGTGGCGACCGGCCACTGGAGATCGTCTCCACGCGCCAGTGGTACCTGCGCAACGGCGGACGGGACGCCGAACTGCGGGCGACGCTGCTGGCCCGGGGCGCGGAGCTGCACTGGGTGCCGGCGCACATGAAACACCGCTACGACAACTGGGTGGGTGGCCTGACCGGCGACTGGCTGGTCAGCCGGCAGCGCTTCTTCGGAGTGCCGGTGCCGGTGTGGTACCGACTCGACGACACTGGCGAGCCGGACTGGTCCCACCCTCTCACGCCGGACGAGTCGGCGCTGCCGGTCGACCCGTCCAGTGACCCGGCGCCCGGTTTCGACGAGTCGCAGCGCGGGCGGCCGGGCGGCTTCATCGGCGACCCGGACGTGCTGGACACCTGGGCGACGTCGTCGTTGACGCCGCAGATCGTCGGCGGCTGGGAGACCGACCCGGAGCTGTTCGCGCAGGTCTTCCCGATGGACCTGCGCCCGCAGGGGCAGGAGATCATCCGGACCTGGCTCTTCGACAGCGTGGTCCGCTCGCATTTCGAGCACGGGGTGCTGCCCTGGCGGGACACCGTGCTGTCGGGCTGGATCCTCGATCCGGACCACAAGAAGATGGCCAAGTCGAAGGGGAACGTGGTCACCCCGCTCGCGCTGCTGGAGCAGCACGGTTCGGACGCGGTGCGCTACTGGGCCGCCAGCGGCAAGCCCGGCATGGACCTGGCCTTCGACCCGGCGCAGATCAAGGTCGGCCGGCGGCTGGCCACCAAGCTGCTCAACGCGTCGAAGTTCGCGCTAGGCCTGGGCGCCGCGGACGCGCTGCGCGCCGCCACGACGACCCCGCTCGACCGCGCCATGCTCGCCGAACTGGGCACGGTGGTCAGCGCCGCGAGCACGGCCTTCGACGGGTACGACCACACGGCCGCCCTCCAGGTGACCGAGGCGTTCTTCTGGCGGTTCTGCGACGACTACATCGAGTTGGTCAAGGAACGGGCGTACGGCACCGGAGCGGCGGCCGACTCGGCGCGGGCGGCGCTGGCCTCGGCGCTGTCGGTGCAGTTGCGACTGTTCGCGCCCGTGCTGCCGTACGTCACCGAGGAGATCTGGTCGTGGTGGCGGTACGGGTCGGTGCACCGCGCGCCCTGGCCCACCACCTACGAGGTGGCCCGCGCGATCGAGGGGACGGGCGAGCCCGCGCTGCTGCGGCTGGCCGGGGACGCGTTGGGCCAGGTGCGGCGGGCCAAGTCGGAGCGGAAGCTGTCGATGAAGGCGGAGGTGCCGCTGGCCGAGGCGCTGGGCCCGGCGGCGATGCTGGAGCAGCTCACCCTGGTCGCCGACGACCTGCGGGCGGCGGGCCGGATCGGCAAGCTCGACCTGCTGCCGGACCGCACCCCGGAACTCGTCATCGCCTGCGCCTTCTGACCGGGTCCGCCGCCGCCCACCCCCCGGGGGCGGCGGCGGACCGGCCGTCACCAGCCGCGCAGGAAGCGCAGGCCGAGCAGGAAGGCCACCACGGAGGGCCCGACCAGCAGGGTGATCGCCTGGAGCCGGTACGGCATCCGGTGCCGGGCCAGCTCAGCCGCGTTGCCCAGCACGATGACCCCGGCGAGCATCATGAACGCGCCCCACCAACCCGTCTCCAGGTGGATCACCCGGGCGTGGAGCAGTTGCAGGGTCACACCGACCAGCGCGCCGGTCAGCGCGAGCAGCGCCACCGCGCGGTGCAGACCACGGGCCAGCGGGTGGCCGGCATGCCAGCCGTACGTGCCGGCCACCGCCAGGCAGGGCAGCACCACCAGCAGTGGCCAGCCCTCACCCATCGCGCCGAACATCAGCAGAGCGCCCACCACGAACGCCAGGGCCCCGACGCAGGCGACCACGTAACCCGCGAAGGCGCGACCACCGCCGCGGGCCAGCAGCGGGCCGCCGCTGGCCGCGATCAGCGCGGCCGGGATCAGGATGAAGCCGGCCCACCAGTGGAACCGGCCGCTGCCCTGGGCGGCCGTCGCGACCGTCGCGGACGCGAGGCCGGCAGCGGCGAGGCTGATCAGCCACGCCCGGCTACCGCGGGAGTACGGGTCAGCCAAGGGTCTGCGCTCCGCTTCGACAGTCACGTCCACCAGCCTCGTGGGTGGGGCCCGCCCGGTCCATCCGGCCAGCCCTACCCGTCGCCGGAGGGCTGGCCGGACTCCGCACGCCTCAGCTCGTCTCGCCGGCCACGCTGAACGAGCGCAGGCGGTCGATCGCCAGCACGGTGAAGCCGACGCTCACCAGCGCGGTCATCACGCCGGCCACCGGCACCGAAACGCTGGTCTCCAGCAGCCCGCTGGGGGCGAGCCGGTCGGCGAGTGCGATCACGTACTGCTGGATGGAGAGCACCTTCGTGCCGCTGACGAAGTTACCCAGCAGCCCCTCCCAGATCAGCACGTAGACGAGGCCGAGCAGCACCG
Organism: Micromonospora sp. CA-246542; assembly: GCF_050942905.1. Taxonomy (NCBI): domain Bacteria; kingdom Bacillati; phylum Actinomycetota; class Actinomycetes; order Micromonosporales; family Micromonosporaceae; genus Micromonospora; species Micromonospora sp. CA-246542. Next base: position 6,141,646 of record NZ_CP192040.1, read on the forward strand.
GACGCCGGGTGATGAGGCTGAGCGCGAGGAACAGCGCCGAGTACGCCAGCGCGCCGAGAGCGGACGCGGCGGCGAGCGCCAGTCCGAGGCGTACCGAATCGGCAAGCACGCCCGCGACGTAGAGCGGCACCGCGACGGTGGCCGCGGTGACGCCGGTGGCGACCGCGAGCTTCGGCAGCACGATCTGCCAGCGCGGCAGCGGCTTGGTGAGGATGTGCACGACCGTGCCGTCGTCGATCTCCGCGCCCAGCACGCCCGTGCCGATGATCAGGGCCACCACCGGCAGCACCACCGCCAGGCCGAGGCCGACCAGCACCGGCGGGCCCCACTCGCCCGGGTCCACGCCCAGGGACCGGCAGAGGACGGCCAGGCCGAGCAGCACCAGTGGCAGGGGCAGCAGCAGGAGGAACCGCCGCCGGCCGAACAGCCCACGCGCGGTGATCCAGGTAATCGTGGACATGTTCTCAGGCCTCCACCAGGTAGGAGAAGACGCTCTCCAGGGACTCGTCGGACGGCACCAACTGACGCACCCGGATGCCCTGGCGCAGGGCGATCCGGGGCAGCGCCCGGGTGAAGGCGCCGTAGTCGCCGGCGCGCACGGTCAGGCCGGCGCGGTCCAGCTCGACGCCGCTCACCGACGGCTCGGCGATCAGGGCGACGGCCAGCGCCCGGTCGTCGGTCGAGCGCACCGCGAAGACGTGCGGCCGGTTGGTCATGAGCCGGCGGATGGTCCGGAAGTCGCCGGAGGCGGCCAGCCGGCCCGCCACCATCACCTGCACCGTGCCGGAGACCTGCTCGACCTCCTCCAGGATGTGCGAGCTGAACAGGATCGTCCGGCCGGAGTCGCCCAGGGAGTGCAGCAGATCCATCATGTGCAGCCGCTGACGCGGGTCCATCCCGTTGAACGGCTCGTCGAGCAGCAGCACCTGCGGGTCGTGCACCAGCGCCGCGGCCACCCGCGCGCGCTGTCGCATGCCCTTGGAGTACGTGCCGATCCGGCGGTCCTGCGCCGACTCCAACTCCACCAGGTCGATGGCGCGTCGGGCCGCCGCCGCCGGATCGGCCAGTCGGTGCAGCTTGGCGCTGGCGAGCACGAACTCGTACGCGGTGAGGAAGCTCTGCACCGCCTCCCGCTCGCTGACCAGGCCCAGCCGACGGTAGACGTCGGGGTTGCGCCAGGTCGGCTCGTCGTCGAGGGTCACCGTGCCCCGCGACGGGGAGAGGAACCCGGCCATCATGTGCAGCAGCGTGGTCTTGCCGGCGCCGTTCGGGCCGAGCAGACCGGTCACCCCGGGGCCGAGGGTCATGCTGATGTCGTTGACGGCCACCACGTTGCCGTACCACCGGGACACCCCGGTCAGGCTCAGGGTGCTGCTCATCAGGAGGCGACCTTCCGGTAACGGGCCAGCAGGAGGGTGGTCGCCCCGGCGACCAGCAGCACCGCCACCAGGGCGTAGACCGGGCCGAACCCACCGATCGGCAGGCCGCCGCCCTGGTTGTCGGGGACCAGCAGGTCACCGAGCGACCAGACGCCCACCCCCTGGACCAGGGTGGTGGGCGAGGCGAGCCCGGCCAGTTCGTTGGCCGTGCGCGACGGCAGGATGCTCAGCACACCCACGATCGGCGTGGTCATCAGGAAGACGGCGACCACCCCGCCGGCGGCGAACGCGCGCTTGCCGGTCAGCGACGCGACGAGCAGCCCCACCGAGGCGAAGACCACCGCCCACAGCCCGGCGTAGAGCAGGCCGGGGAGCAGGTCGAGCAGCTCGTTCCAGACGCCCTTCAGGCCGTCCTTGGTGGTGAACGCGGCACCCAGGAACATGATCAGTTGCGGTCCACCGAGCAGCAGCCAGAGGCCGGTGACCAGCGCCAGCAGCTTGGCGATCGCGTAGTCGGCGCGCGGCAGAGGGCGGGAGAAGTAGAGCGGCAGCACACCACTGCGCAGGTCGCGGGAGACCAGCTCCGGAGCGGCCACCGCGACGAAGAACAGGACCAGCCAGCTCATCGCGTCGGCGAACTGGGCGTACGTGGCGACCGGTTCACCGAGTTGGCTGCGTACGGCGGCCAGGGCCACCGCGACCAGGGTGACGATGCCGATCACCAGCCACGGAAAGATCTTGGCCTTGGCGCTGCGACCGAGCCCGAAGATGGTGCGCAGCCCGTGCAGGTAGAGCGCGCCGAAGACGTGCCGGCGGCCCAGGCGGGGGCCGTCGTAGCGCTGGTAGCCGATGTCGTGGATGACGCCGGCCGGCGCGGACCGGACGGCGGATGACGGCTCAGGCATGGGTGAGCTCCCTCGTGGCGAAGAGTTCGGCCACCCGGTGCCGGCGCTGGTCCAGCCGGTGCAGCGGCAGGTCCAGTTCGGCGACCGCGCCGAGGATCAGGTCGTAGGTGCTGTCGTCGGCGAGCGGTACGAGCAGCAGCCGGCCGTCGCGCGCCACCGGCAGGTCGAGCGCGGCGAGTCGGGCGGCCAACTCCTCGGTGCCCTCGCTGACCTCGACGGCCAGCACGTCGGTGGCCGAGGTCATGGCGGAGATGTGGTCGGCGCGCAGCAGCCGGCCACCGTCGATGGCGATCAGCGTGTCGCAGATCCGCTCCACCTCGCCCAGCAGGTGCGAGCACACCAGGACGGAGATGCCGAACTCGGTGCCGATCCGGTGCACCAACGCCAGCATGGCGTCCCGCCCGGCCGGGTCCAGACCGTTGGTCGGCTCGTCCAGCAAGAGCAGGTCGGGGTCGTGCACCAGCGCCTGGGCCAGCTTGACCCGCTGCTTCATGCCGGTGGAGTAGCCGCCCACCGGCCGGTAGCGCTCCTCGTAGAGCCCGACGTGACGCAGCGCCTCGGAGGCACGCTCGCGGGCCACCGTGCGCGGCAGGCCACTGATCCGTCCGAGGTGGGTGACCAGCTCGGCGGCGGACAGGTCGGGTGGGAGGCAGTCGTGCTCGGGCATGTAGCCGACGCAGGCGCGGACCGCCGCCGGTTCGGTGGTCGGGTCGATGCCGAGCACCGAGACCTGCCCGCTCGTCGGGGCGATCAGGCCGAGCAGAATCTTGATCAAGGTGGATTTGCCGGCGCCGTTCGCCCCCACCAGGCCGATGATCCCGGGCTCGACGGCGACGGTGAGGTCGGTGAGCGCGGTGACCCGACCTCCGTACGTCTTGGTGAGCGACTGGGTCGCGATCAGTGTCACCAGGCCAGCGTAGGGAGTCGATGCCCCAGGTCGACACCGGCACGCCCCCGGCGCTCCCCTGATCCTCGCGGCGCCGTACCCCTAGGGTCTGTTCCATGCGCGCGATCGAGCCGGGGCGAACGTTTGCGCCGGTCCTGCGCTCACCCAGACCCCGCCGCCGGAAAGTCCACTCCGGGGTGGCACGATTCACTTCCCGTTCACCGGGCAGTGTTCCGGGGGATATTCGACCGCCGACGCGGGAAGGATCGTGATGGTCGAGGTTGGCGTCCCCAAGGTCAGTGTCGTGGTGCCCGCGTACAACTGCGGCCCGCACATCGAGAAGCTGGTGGCCTCGCTGCTGAGCCAGTCGCTACCAGCGGACGAGTTCGAAGCGATCTTCGTCGACGACGGATCCACCGATGGCACGGGCGCGCGGCTGGACCAGCTGGCCGCCAAGCACCCGCACATCCAGGTGGTGCACATCGAGAACTCCGGCTGGCCGTCGCGCCCGCGCAACGTGGGCATCGAGCGGGCCCGAGGCGAGTACGTGTTCTTCGCCGACGACGACGACTGGTTCGCCGACCAGGCGCTGGAGCGGCTCTACGACTGCGCGAAGAAGTACGACGCGGACCTGGTGATCGGCAAGATGGCCGGGCACGGGCGCGGTGTGCCCCGGGAGCTGTTCCGCAAGAACCGCTTCGACGCCACCCTGGAGAACGCACCGCTGATCGACAGCCTGACGTGCCACAAGCTGTTCCGCCGCGCCTTCCTCGACGAGCAGAAGCTGCGGTTCCCGGAGGGCGGTAAACGGCGGCTCGAGGACCATTCGCTCGTCGTACGCGCCTACTTCGCGTCCCGCCGCACCTGCGTGCTGTCCGACTACACCTGTTACCACCACACCCAGCGGCCCGATGCCAAGAACGTCACCGCCGCCCGGCTGGAGCCGGTGAGCTACTTCGCGAGCGTGCGCGACGCGCTCGACGTCGTCACCGCCCACACCGAGCCGGGGCCGCTGCGCGACCGGCTGCACCGGCGGTGGCTGCGCAACGAAATGATCAACCGGCTGCGCGGCAAGCGGCTCCTGGACGCTCCCGAGGACTGGGTGGCGCAGGTCGCCGTCGAGGCCCAGAAGATCATCCAGGAGCGGTTCGCCCCCGGGGTCGCGGCTGGTCTGCCGCCGCTGCAACGGGCCGTGGCGTACCTGGTCGAGCGGGGGCGGGTCGCGGACCTGCGCCGGCTGGCCACCTGGGAGTCGGGTATCGCCGGGCACACCCGGATCGACGCGCTGGAGCCGGACGGGCACTCCGTCACGGTGAGCGTGGCCGCCGAACTGCGCTCCGCCGACCAGCCGATCAGCTTCCGCGCCGACGGCGAACGCGACGTGCTGGTGCTTCCGGTCGACGAGATCCCCTCCGACGTGCTCGACTCCACCGCGCAGGTCCGTAAGGCCCGCCTGGACGTGGTCGCCCGCCGCCGGGAGACCGGTGACGAGATCTTCCTGCCGGTGAAGTTCCAGGTCGAGCGGGTCGCCGCGCCCGGCGGCGCCGACACCGTCCATCTGGTGCACCGCGCCACCACCACTGTCGACTTCCGGGCCCTCAACGGCGGTCGTACGCGGGGTAGCTGGTTCCTCAAGGCACGGATCACCAACGCCGGATGGACCGAGGACGCGCGGCTGCCGCTGCTCTTCATCTGCTCGGCCGACGGCGCGACGCCGAGGATCCGGGACGAGCGGAAGGTCTGGAACTGGCTGCGGTCGGCGGTGGGGCGCCGGGTCCGTCGCTGACCCGACCGCGCACGTCGTGGAGTGGCGGCCTCGACCGATCGGCGGTCGGCTGCGAAACTGTGTGCCGTCAGCGAGTGGGGGGTGTGGATGAGCAACGGCTGGGTGCTGCCCGACGAGGTGCTCCGGGACGCGCCGGCGTACACGCCGCGTCCCGGTGAGCTCGCGGATCTGGAGCTGCTGCTGACCGGCGCGTACGCCCCCCTGACCGGCTTCATGACCCGTGCGGACCTGGTGTCGGTGAGTCGGCGCGGCCGGCTGGCCGACGGCACGCCGTGGCAGGTGCCGGTGACCCTGCAGGTGCCGGCCGCGCTGGCACAGGGCTTCGACCCGCGCGACGAGGCCCGCCGCGCGCTGGTGCTGACCGACGCCGAGGGCGCGCCGGTCGCCGCCCTCCACGTGGCGGACGTCTGGCCGGTACGCGAGGGCGTCGCGGGCCTGGGTGGCCCGCTCCGGCGGCTCGGCGACGGCGCCCAAGGCCCGTTCCAGCGGCTGCGACGCAGCCCTGAGGAGGTTCGGGCGCTGCTTCCCCCGGGCCGGGTGCTCGGAGTCATCGCCGACCGCCCGCTGCACCGGCCACAGCTGGCCCAGATCGCGCACGCCGCCCGTACCCTGGCCGCCCACCTGCTGGTGATGATCCCGGTCGGCGAGGGCGGTGTCGGTGGGCTCGCACCGGAGGCGCTGGTACGTACGATCTTCGCCGCCCGCGACCGGATGCCCCCGGCCACCCTGGTGGCCGTGCCGCTGTCGCACCGCCGCGACGAGATCAGCGACGCCCTGCTGAGGGCCCGCGTCTCCGCCGCGTACGGGGTCACCCACCTGCTCTCCACCGGAGAAATGCTCTCCGGGGCGGGCCTGCGGGTGCTGGTGCCGCGCGAGCTGGCGTACGACAACCGGGACGGGCAGTGGCGCTGGCGGGAGGACATTCCGCCGCGTAACCGGCGTCTCGCGCTCACCCAGGACGAGATCGACGACCTGCTCGACCGCGGCTTCCCCCTGCCCGAGTGGCACACCCCTCCGGCGGTCGCGAAGGAGTTGGCCCGGGCTCGGCCACCGCGCCGGCACCGGGGGCTCGTGGTTTTCCTGACCGGCCTCTCCGGCTCCGGTAAGTCCACCGTCGCCCGCGGGCTGGCCGACGCGTTGCGGGAGAACGGCGACCGGTCGGTGACCCTCCTCGACGGCGACGTGGTACGCCGCGAACTGACCGCCGGGCTGGGCTTCAGCAAGGCCGACCGGGATCTCAACGTCCGCCGGATCGGGTGGGTGGCGGCCGAGATCGCCCGGCACCACGGTATGGGCATCTGTTGCCCGATCGCTCCGTACGCGGCGGCCCGTGCGACGGCACGGGAGATGGCCCTGGCCGCCGGGGCGGGCTTCGTGCTGGTGCACGTCGCGACACCGCTCGAGGTGTGCGAGCAACGGGACCGCAAGGGCCTGTACGCGCGGGCCCGCGCCGGTCTGCTGACCGGGATGACCGGCATCGACGACCCGTACGAGGAGCCGACGGACGCGGACCTGGTGCTGGACACCTCCCGCGTGAGCATCGCGGAGGCGGTACAGGCCGTACTCGATCACCTGACCGAGACCGGCTGGGTGGAGTTGAAGATCCAGTCCGCCTGACCGTCGCCCGGCCCCTTTCCTTCCGCCGGTTCCGGGCACGCGCTAGTGTTCATCTTTGTTGGAACACGTTCGACCGCGTGAGAGTACGTGGACCCCTGGGAGGCACGGCGGATGCTCGCACGGCAGCGGCAGTCGGCCATCCTCGATCGGGTCCGGGCCACCGGCGGTGTCCGGGTGAGCGACCTGGCGACCGAGTTCGGCGTCTCCGACATGACCATCCGGCGCGATCTGGAGGCGCTGCACGAGCGCGGCCTGCTGGCCAAGGTGCACGGCGGAGCGACCTCGGCCGGCACCAGCTCGACCGACGAGCCGGGCTTCCACGCCAAGTCCGTCCGGCAACTACCGGAGAAGGCCGCCATCGCGGACCGGGCGGCGGCGCTGGTCCGGCCCGGCGCGGCGGTCGCCCTCTCCGCCGGCACCACCACCGCCGAACTGGCCCGCAGGCTGGTGGACGTTCCCGGTCTGACCGTGGTGACCAACTCACTGCCGGTGGCCGAGATCCTGCACGCCGGCGGTCGCTCCGACCAGACGGTGGTGCTCACCGGCGGCGTCCGGACACCGTCGGACGCGCTGGTCGGACCGCTCGCGGTCGGGGCCGTCCGCCGGCTGCACCTCGATCTGCTCTTCCTGGGCGTCCACGGCATCACCGAGCGGGCCGGCTTCACCACCCCGAACCTGATGGAAGCCGAGATCGACCGGGCACTGGTCGCCGCGGCGGACCAGCTGGTGGTGCTCGCCGACCACACGAAGTGGGGCACGGTCGGCATCTCCTCGATCGTCGAGCTGACGGCAGCCCACGTACTGGTCAGCGACGAGGCGTTGCCTCCGACCGCGCGACGGGTACTCGGCGAACAGGTGGGCCAACTGATCATGGTTAAGGCGACGAGGGCGGGCCGCGCGACGCGCACGCCGACGAGTGAGGGGACGGCGCCGTGAAGCGCACCGCGATCAACCTGGCCGACGGCCGGGAACTGATCTACTTCGACGAGAGCGACGACGCCGTCCGCGACCAGCCGGACCGCCGTGACCTGCCGCCGCCGCCACCCGCGTCGCAACTGCGCTACGACCCGCTGACCGACGAGTGGGTGGCGGTGGCCGTGCACCGGCAGACCCGTACGTTCCTGCCGCCCGCGAACGAGTGCCCGCTCGACCCGTCCGAGGGCGACCGGCTGACCGAGATCCCCGCACCGGACTACGACGTCGTGGTCTTCGAGAACCGGTTTCCCTCGTTGAGCGGCCGGGTCGCCGACGAGCCCGGCGAGATCACCCCGTTCACGCCGGTCCGACCGGGCCAGGGCCGGTGCGAGGTGGTCTGCTTCACCTCCGACCACAACGCCTCCTTCGCCAGCCTCCCGCCGCGCCGCGTCCGCACCGTGCTGGACGCGCTCGCCGACCGGACCGAGGTGCTCGGCGAACTGCCCGGGGTCGAGCAGATCTTCTGCTTCGAGAACCGGGGTGTCGAGATCGGCGTCACGCTGCACCACCCGCACGGGCAGATCTACGCGTACCCCTTCGTGACGCCGCGCACCCGGGCGTTGCTGGCCGCGGCTCGCCGGCACGCCGAACGCACCGGCGGGGGCAACCTGTACGCGGACGTGCTGGCCGCCGAACGCGCCGCCGGCGACCGCGTCGTCACCGAGAACGAGCACTGGACGGCGTTCGTGCCGGCGGCGGCCCGCTGGCCGTTCGAGGTGCACGTCGCGCCACGGCGCGTGGTGCCGGACATCCCGGCGCTCGACGACCGCGAGCGGGACGCCTTCGGGCCGCTCTACCTGGATCTGCTGCGCCGCTTCGACGGGCTGTTCGACATGCCGATGCCCTACATCGCGGCGTGGCACCAGGCGCCGGTGCGCATCGACCGCGAACTGGGCCACCTGCACCTTCAGCTGTTCAGCATCCGGCGGGCCAAGGACAAGCTGAAGTACCTGGCCGGTTCCGAGTCGGGGATGGGCGTCTTCATCAACGACATCTCGCCCGAACGCGCCGCCGAACTGCTGCGCGCCGCCTGAAGGAAGGGCACCTTGTCAACGCCTCGCGTATAGGAGGGGCCCTTCCTGACACCTGCCAGCGCGCTGGAGAACAGGGCGCGGGGGGCCCGGGACAGGGCCCCCCGCAGGGAAGGGACGGCTGGCTGTGCGCGACACAGCCGGGAAGGCTGGCTGATCGGCACGCAGACCGCGGTCGACCTCGGTCAACCTTCTGGACGCGACTGGCATCTCGTCCACCCTGGTCAACGAGACGTGCCGGGCCGGGGTGACGCCGCACGCGTGTCGCCCGCCGGACACAGCGGAGCCCGCCGGCGGGTGCCGACGGGCTCCGGTGCTGGTGCTGTCGAATCAGGCGGAGAGCCGGCGGGCCAGGTTCTCGTCGAGCGCGTTCATGAACTCGTCGGTGGTCAGCCACGGCGCGTCGCGCGAGATGAGCAGCGCGAGGTCCTTGGTCATCTGGCCACCCTCGACGGTGTCGATGATGACCTGCTCCAGGGTGTTGGCGAACTCGGTCACCGCCGGCGTGCCGTCCAGCTTGCCCCGGTGGGCCAGGCCCCGGGTCCAGGCGTAGATCGACGCGATCGGGTTGGTCGAGGTCTTCTCGCCCTTCTGGTACTGCCGGTAGTGCCGGGTCACCGTGCCGTGCGCCGCCTCGGCCTCGACGGTACGGCCGTCCGGGGAGAGCAGGACCGAGGTCATCAGGCCCAGCGAGCCGAAGCCCTGCGCCACGGTGTCGGACTGCACGTCACCGTCGTAGTTCTTGCAGGCCCAGACGTACCCGCCCTCCCACTTGAGCGCGGCGGCGACCATGTCGTCGATGAGCCGGTGCTCGTAGGTCAGGCCAGCGGCGTCGAACTCCGCCTTGAACTCGCTCTCGAACACCTCGGCGAAGATGTCCTTGAACCGGCCGTCGTACGCCTTGAGGATGGTGTTCTTGGTCGACATGTAGACCGGGTAGTTGCGGTCCAGGCCGTACCGGAACGAGGCGCGGGCGAAGTCCCGGATCGACTCGTCGTAGTTGTACATGCCCATGGCGATGCCGCCGCCGGGGAAGTTGGCGACCTCCATCTCCATCGGCGTGCCGCCGTCGGCCGGCGTGTAGGTGATGGTCACCGTGCCCGGGCCGGGGACGACGAAGTCGGTGGCCTTGTACTGGTCACCGTGGGCGTGCCGGCCGATGATGATCGGCTTGGTCCAGCCGGGGACCAGGCGCGGCACGTTGGACATGATGATCGGCTCACGGAAGACGACGCCGCCGAGGATGTTGCGGATGGTGCCGTTGGGCGACCGCCACATCTTCTTCAGGCCGAACTCCTCGACCCGGGCCTCGTCCGGGGTGATGGTGGCGCACTTGACGCCGACGCCGTGCTCCTTGATGGCGTTGGCGGCGTCAATGGTCACCTGGTCGTCGGTCTCGTCGCGGTACTGGATCGACAGGTCGTAGTAGTGCAGGTCGACGTCGAGGTAGGGCAGGATCAGCTGCTCCCGGATCTGCTTCCAGATGATCCGGGTCATCTCGTCGCCGTCGAGCTCCACGACCGGGTTGTTTACCTTGATCTTCGCCATCGGCCGGCGCTCCTCTCGGGGGACACGTGCTCAAGCAGTACGAGCGTACTGCAATTGGGCCGGCAGCCCCCAGCCGGCCTCGGCCGACCGGTGAAACCGGGCTGCACGGCACAGCAGTTCCCTGCCACGATCGCGCGATGCCACTGAGCCGCACCTTCGGGTCTATCACGATCACCGCGCTCATCGACGGTGAGGGCGCGTTCTTCCAGCCCCGCGACGAGGCATTTCCGCACGCCACGGCCGCGCACTGGGCGGAGGCCGACCGCCGCGACCCCGGTTCGGTCACCGCGGACGGGCAGTGGTGGCTGCCGTTCCGCAGCTTCGCGATCCGCTCCGGCGACGGACCGGTGACCCTGGTCGACGCCGGAATCGGCCCGACCGACGCGCCCGCCGCGAGCTGGGCGCCGGTCCCCGGCCGGCTACCCGCCGAACTGGCCGCCGCCGGCATCGACCCCACCGACGTCGACACGGTCGTACTGACCCACCTGCACACCGACCACATCGGCTGGGCGGTCACCGGCACACCCGGCCGGCCGTACTTCCCGAACGCGAGCTACCTGCTGCAGCGCGCCGAGGCGGACGCCGCCGAGGCGCTCAACCCCGAACTGCCGGCCGGCCTGATCGCGCCGTTGCGCGCCGCCGGCCAGCTCCGGGTGGTCGACGGCGACACGGACCTCACCCCAGGGGTACGACTGCTGTCCACCCCCGGACACACCCCCGGCCACCAGTCGGTGCTCGTGACGGTGGCCGACGAGCGCCTGCTGGTCACCGGCGACCTCCTGGTCCACACGGTGCAACTGGTCGACCCCACGCTGGCGTACGTCCACGAGGACGACCCCGACGAAGCCCGCCGTTCCCGGGAAACCACCCTGACCACGGCAAACCCCACCCTGCTGGCCACCCCCCACCTAGGCACCCCCTTCACCCCCCACCCCTAACCCCGCCCAGCCAGGCCCCGCCGCCCGCGCCCCCGCCCGCCCGGCCGGCCGGCCGACCTTCCGCCCGCCCGGCCCGCCCTCCGGCCCGCCCTCCGGCCCGCCCGGCCCTCCGGCCCGATCTCCGCCTGCCCGGCCCGCCGACTGCCCGGCCCGCCCCCGTCGATCATGAAGTTATTGCCTTCCCACTCGGCGTGTCCGGGCAATAACTCCATGATCGACGCGCGGATAGGGGTGCGGACCCGGCGGCGACCCCGGTGATCAAGAGGTTTGCGTCAGGAATTGGGGTTTTGGTGACGCAAACCTCTTGATCACCGGGTTAGGTGGGCGCGGGCCGGGATGTGGGCCCAGGCCTGGGCGGCCGGGCGCGGGTGGGGACCGGGATGTGGGGCCAGACCTGGGCGGCCGGGCGCGGGTGGGGACCGGGACGTGGGCCGAACCGGACGGCCAGGCCCGGGCCGGGCGCGGGCCAGGCGCGGGCCGGGCGCGGGCCGGGCGCGGGCGGCCGGGTGGGAGGGAGTGCGGAGGGTGGGAGGGAGTGCGGAGGGTGGGAGGGAGTGCGGAGGGTGGGAGGGAGTGCGGAGGGTGGGAGGGAGTGCGGAGGGTGGGAGGGGGTGCGGGGGTGGGAGGGGGTGCGAGAAGGGCGCGCCGGCTTGGCCGGCGCGCCCTTCGTCCTGGTGCTGGTGGATCACATGCTGGAGATGTCGCCCTGCTTCGCGCGGACGGCCTCGGCCGCCTCGAGGAGACTGGCGCGCTCGTCGGCGTCCAGGTCGGTCTCGACGACCCGACGGACACCCTCGGCGCCGATCTCGGCCTCGACGCCCAGGTAGACGCCGGAGATGCCGTACTCGCCGTCGACCCAGGCGCAGACCGGCATGACGTCGCCGGAGTCCTCGGCCACGGCCTTCGCCATGCGGGCGGCGGCGGCGGACGGGGCGTAGTACGCCGAGCCGGTCTTGAGCAGCGCGACGACCTCGGCGCCACCGTTGCGGGTCTTGACGACCAGTTCCTCGATCTGCTCGGCCGGCATGGCGTCGCGCAGGGGCTTGCCGTTGACGGTGCTCTTGGACGGCACCGGGACCATGGTGTCGCCGTGCGAGCCGAGGGTCAGGGTGCGTACGGACGCGACGGGCACGTTCAACGCCTCGGCGACGAAGTTGCTGAACCGCGCGGTGTCGAGCATGCCGGCCTGGCCGAGGACCCGGTTCTTGGGGAACTGGGTAGCGAGCTGCGCCAGGGCGGTCATCTCGTCCAGCGGGTTGGAGACGACGATGACGACGGCGCTCGGGGCGTACTTGGCGACGTTCTCGGCGACCTGGCGGACGATCTTGGCGTTGGTCTCCAGGAGGTCCATCCGGCTCATGCCCGGCTTGCGGGGCAGACCAGCGGTGATGACGACGACGTCGGAGCCCTCGATGGCCTCGTAGCCCTCACCGTTCGGGCCGGTGGTCACGCCGACGACCTTGGTCTCGAAGCCCTCGATGGCCCGCGACTGGTTGAGGTCGAGCGCGAGGCCCGCGGGCTTGCCCTCCACGATGTCGGTGATCACTACGGTGTCGAAGACGTCGTACTCGGCCAGGCGCTGTGCGGTGGTGGAGCCGTAGAAACCAGCCCCGACGACAGTGACCTTCTTACCCATGGTCGTCCCACTCCCTGATACCAGTCGGTTTTCCGGACCGTATCAGCCATCCTGGCACCGATAGGGCCAGGGGCGGACGGTTACGGCCTTCTCGGGTCAGGAAGGGCCCCTTTACATGCACCAGGTGTTAATAAGGTGCCCTTCCTTACACATCAGCCGCGTTCGGCGCGCTCCACCACGTTGGTCAGCAACATGGCGCGGGTCATCGGGCCGACACCGCCGGGCATCGGGACGAGCGCGCCGGCCGTCTCGGCCACCTCCGGGTCGACATCGCCGGTGTAGCGGCCCTTGCCGTCCGGGCCGATCACCCGCGTGATGCCGACGTCCACGACCACCGCGCCAGGGTTGATCATGTCGGCGGTCAGCAGTCCGGGTACGCCGGCCGCGACGATGACGATGTCGGCGGCGCGGGTGTGCGAGGCGAGGTCGAGGGTGCCGGTGTGGCAGAGGGTCACCGTGGCGTTCTCGCTGCGACGGGTGAGCAGCAGGCCGAGCGGACGGCCGACGGTGTTGCCCCGGCCGACCACGGCCACGGTGGCGCCCCGCAGCGCCACGTCGTGGCGGCGAAGCAACTCGACGATGCCGCGCGGGGTACAGGGCAGCGGACCGTCGTAGCCGAGGACCAGACGACCCAGGTTGACCGGGTGCAGGCCGTCGGCGTCCTTGTCCGGGTCGATCAGCTCCAGCACCCGCTGGGTGTCCAGGTGGGCGGGCAGCGGCAGCTGGACGATGTAGCCGTGGCACGCCGGGTCGGCGTTCAGCTCGGCGATCACGTCGTCGACCTGCTGCTGGGTGGCGTCGGCCGGCAGCTCCCGGCGGATCGAGGCGATGCCCACCTCGGCGCAGTCGCGGTGCTTGCCGTTGACGTACGCCTGGCTTCCCGGGTCGGCCCCGACCAGGACCGTGCCCAGCCCGGGGACGATGCCGCGCTCCGCGAGAGCCTTCACCCGCGTCCGCAGCTCGTCCTTGATCTCCGCTGCGGTCGCCTTGCCGTCCAGAACCGTCGCCGTCACGACCAGATCGTCTCATGTCCGGCACCTGCCATCTCCCGGGACCTCGCTCCGGCCGGCCACCGAGGCCCCGATCACACACCCATCGGCAACGAAGAGTCACGTGCCGTTCATCACTATCAGTGACCGTCTGTGGAACTGGTCACCGTCGAATCGGGCGGCGGCGGTGCGCGTGGTTGAGACGGGACGGCTCGCCACGGAGGACCGAAGCCGGTGCACCAGAGCACGGAAGATCTCCGATATCACCGATGAGTTCCCAGTTCAGCGCCGCCTGTCCGGTCTGGGGTAGCACGCGCCAGGGCCGCATGCAAGCAGGTACGACTGGAACCGTTACCCGCCCGCGACCCAGCCGTTGTCGACAGGCGGTAGGCCGACCTACCGTTACCGCCTGTTGCGCAGCGTAAACCCAGCGTCGGGCATAACTGCGCAGCGTGAGGAGATGAGGAGGCTCAATGCGAGTTCGTAGACTCGCTGCCTGGACCGCCCTCCCGCTCGCGGTGACGCTGGGCCTCGCGGCCTGCGGCAGCGGCGGAGACGGCGGATCCGGTGGCAACGGCAGTTCGGCCGTCAGCATCCAGATCGGCGAGCCGAAGCACCTGGTTCCCACCAACACCACGGAGACGTCCGGCTCTCAGGTCATCTCTGGCCTGTTCAGCCCGCTCGTCGACTACGACGCCCAGAACAAGCCGTACGAGGTGGCTGCCCAGTCGATCACCTCGTCCGACAACAAGGTCTGGACGATCAAGCTCAAGGACGGCTACACCTTCCACAACGGTGAGAAGGTCACGTCCCAGAACTACATCAACGCGTGGAACTACGGCGCGTACGCCCCCAACGGCCAGGACACCAACCCCTTCTTCGAGAAGATCGCTGGTTACGCCGACCTGCAGGGCAAGGAGCCGAAGGCCAAGGAGATGTCCGGCCTGAAGAAGGTCGACGACCTCACCTTCACCGTGGCGCTCTCGGACCCGTACATCGACTTCCGCACGACGCTTGGCTACAACGCGTTCTTCCCGATGCCGGACGCCGCGTTCTCGGCCCCGGGCGTGCTCAAGGACTCCTACGAGCAGGCGCCGATCGGGCAGGGCCCCTTCAAGATGAAGGGCACCTGGCAGCACGACAGCAAGATCGAGGTCGAGCGGTACGACGCGTTCCCGGGCGAGAAGCCCAAGGTAAAGAACGTGGAGTTCCGGATCTACCAGCAGCTCACCGCGGCGTACGCGGACGTCCTGGCGGACAACCTGGACGTGCTGCCGACGATCCCGACCGAGAGCCTGAGCACCGCGCCGACCGACCTGGGCGACCGGTACCAGACCAGCCCGATGTCGTCGTTCCAGTTCCTGGCGTTCCCGACGTTCGACAAGGACTACAGCAACCCGGACGTGCGTAAGGCCATCTCGATGGCGATCGACCGTGACGAGATCACCAAGTCGGTCTTCAAGGGCTCGCAGACGTCGGCGCGTTCCTTCGTCTCGCCGGTCCTGCCGGGCTACCGCGAGAACACCACCGGCGCGGCGGGCGAGTTCAACCCGACCGAGGCCAAGAAGCTCTACCAGGCTGCCGGCGGTCCCGCGAAGATCGTCATCTCGTACAACGGCGACGGCGGTCACAAGGACTGGGTCGACGCCACGGTCAACCAGCTCAAGGCCAACCTGGGTGTGGACGCGGTCGGCTCGGCCGAGCCGAAGTTCGCCGACCTGCTGACCAAGGTCGAGAAGAAGACGCCGGTGGGTGCGTTCCGGATGGGTTGGGTCATGGACTACCCGACCATGGAGGACTACCTCGGCCCGCTGTACAGCACGAACGGCTCGTCGAACTACTACGGCTACAGCAACAAGGACTTCGACAGGCTGGTCAAGGAGGGTTCCGCCGCCAAGACGCAGGACGAGGCGATCGCCAAGTACCAGCAGGCGGAGGACATCCTGGCCAAGGACATGCCGGTGATCCCGCTGCGCTTCGGCCAGAACGTCTTCGGCTACTCGTCCAAGGTCAAGAACGTGCAGATGGACCTGTTCCAGCGGGTCAACCTCGTCAAGATCGAAGCAGCCAGCTGAGCTGAGCATGCTGCGGGCCACCCGGGCGACGAAGCCCGGGTGGCCCGGTCTGCACCACCGGGGCCGGGCCGCAGCAGCGGACCCGGCGTCGGTGGCGTCGGCTCCCCCGGGCCGGACGGCCCATCCCGGATATTTCGGGTACGACCAGAGATGCCGTCCTGCGACCCTTTCGCACATTTCCGGAGAGACTGCTAAGCATGTTCCGCTACATCCTGCGGCGCCTACTGCAGATGGTCCTCGCCTTCTTCGGGACCACCCTGATCGTCTACGCGCTGACATTCGCCGGGCAGGGCGACCCGATCCAGGCGCTCGCCGGCGAACGGCCGGTGACGCCAGCGCAACGGGCCTACCTGACCGAGAAGTACCACCTCGACGCCACCGGCGTCGGCGGGTTCTTCTACCGCTACTTCGACTACGTGAAGAACCTGCTCCAGGGCAACCTGGGCGAGTCACTCACCGGTCGGAACATCGGTGACATCCTCCAGTCGGCCTGGCCGGTCACCGTGCGGCTCGCGCTCATCGCACTCGCCGTGGCGATCATCTTCGGCGTCACCGCCGGGGTGCTCGCCGGCATCCGTCGGGCCAGCATCTTCGACAACTCGACGCTCGTGCTGACCCTGCTGGTGCTCGGCATCCCGACGATCGTGCTGGCGCCCCTGGCGCAGTACCTCCTGGGCGTCAAGTGGCAGCTCTTCCCACCCACCGCCGGATCCGACCCGACGTTCTACGCGCTGCTGCTGCCGGGCATCGTGCTCGGCTCGCTCTCGCTGGCCACCGCCCTGCGACTCACCCGGGCCTCGGTGGCGGAGAACCTGCGCGCGGACTACGTCCGGACCGCCCGGTCCAAGGGCCTGGTCAAGCGGCGCATCGTCGTCGTCCACGTGCTGCGCAACTCACTGATCCCGGTGGTCACCTTCCTCGGTGTGGAACTGGGCAACCTGATGAGCGGCGCGATCATCACCGAGGGCGTCTTCAACATCCCCGGCGTCGGCTTCAACCTCTTCCGCGGCATCCGCACCGAGGACGGTCCCCTGGTGGTGGGCATCGTCAGCGTGCTGGTCGTGGTCTACCTGGTCTCGAACCTGGTGGTGGACGTCCTGTACGCCGTACTCGATCCGAGGATCCGCTATGAGTGAGCGCAGCGAGGTGCCGGCATGAGTGACTTTGAAACTGTCGCGGCCAGCGAGAACCAGGCCGCGCGGCGGGGCCCTTCGGGCGAACCGGGCGCACCCAACCAGGTTGGCGCTCCGCAGAAGCCCCGCAGCCTGGCCGGAGACGCCTGGCGGGACCTGCGCCGCAACCCGATCTTCTGGATCTCGTTGGCGCTGGTCACCATCTTCACCCTGATGGCACTGCTCCCCGGGGTCTTCACCGCGAACAATCCGAACGACTGCCTGCTCTCCCGACAGCACGCCGGGCCGTCCGGCGGGGCCATCTTCGGGTACGACTTCCAGGGCTGCGACACGTACTCCCGGGCGGTCTACGGCACCCGGGCGTCGCTGCTGGTCGGTGCGCTCGCCACCCTCGGCACCGGGATCATCGCGCTCGTGGTCGGCATGCTCGCCGGTTACTTCGGCCGCTGGGTCGACGCGGTGCTCTCCCGGGTGATCGACGTGGTGCTCGGTATCCCGCTGCTGCTGGCCGCGATCGTGCTGCTCAAGCGGGTTTCCAGCGACAGCCAGTGGGCCCGGATCGGCGCTGTCGTCTTCGTGCTGGCGCTCCTCGGATGGACCACCGCCGCCCGCGTGGTCCGTTCCTCGGTGATCACCGCCAAGGAGCAGGACTACGTCGCGGCGGCCCGGATGCTCGGCGCGGGCAACAGCCGGATCATGTGGCGGCACATCCTGCCGAACTCGCTGGCTCCGGCCATCGTGGTGCTGACGATCGCGCTCGGCTCGTTCATCGCCGCCGAGGCGACGCTGTCCTTCCTCGGCATCGGCCTCAAGGCGCCGACCATCTCGTGGGGCCAGGACATCGACACCGGCCGGATCCACATGCGCGAGGCGGCCACCCCGCTCCTCGTTCCGTCGGCCTTCCTCGCGCTCACCGTCCTGGCGTTCATCATGCTCGGCGACGCGATCCGTGACGCCTTCGACCCGAAGCTGCGGTGATCAACTCATGACCGTCGAACCCACGCCCGCCTCCGCCACACCCGAGGGCGGCCACCTGCTGGAGTTGCGGGACCTGCACGTCGAGTTCCGCACCAGCGAGGGCGTCGCACGGGTGATCAACGGGGTGTCGTACCACCTGGACGCCGGCGAGACGCTCGCCGTACTCGGCGAATCCGGCTCGGGCAAGTCGGTGACCGCCCAGGCGATCATGGGCATCCTGGACACGCCGCCCGCGTTCGTCCGCTCCGGCCAGATCCTCTACCAGGGTCAGGACCTGCTCACCCGATCCGAGGAGCAGCGTCGGCAGGTACGCGGCAAGGAGATCGCGATGATCTTCCAGGACGCGCTCTCCGCCCTCAACCCGGTCTTTCCGGTCGGTTGGCAGATCGGCGAGACACTGCGCCAGCGCGCCGGGATGTCCCGGGCCGACGCCCGCCGCCGTGCCGTCGAACTGATGGACCTGGTCAAGATCCCCGGGGCCGCGAAGCGGGTCGGCGACTACCCGCACCAGTTCTCCGGCGGCATGCGGCAGCGCGTCATGATCGCGATGGCGTTGGCGCTGGACCCGAAGGTGCTCATCGCCGACGAGCCCACCACCGCGCTCGACGTCACCGTGCAGGCCCAGATCATGGACCTGCTCGCCGACCTGCGCCGGGACCTCAACATGGCGATGATCCTGATCACCCACGACCTGGGCGTGGTCGCCGGCGTCGCGGACCGGATCGCGGTCATGTACGCGGGCCGGATCGTCGAGCACGCCGACGTCCGCTCGCTCTACAAGGCGCCGGCCCACCCGTACACCAAGGGGTTGTTGGAATCGATCCCCCGCCTGGACGTCCGCGGCCAGGAGCTGGCGACGATCAAGGGGTTGCCCCCGAACCTCATGCGCATCCCCTCCGGATGCCCCTTCCACCCCCGGTGCCCGTACGCGCAGCAGGTCTGCGTGGACGTGGTGCCGCACGACCTGGTCCTCGGCGACGGCCGAACCAGCGCTTGCCACTTCGCGCAGGAGGTCCGTGATGACAGCGCCCGCTAGCTCCGCCAAGGTCCGGGGCGAGACGATCCTCTCCGTCGACAACCTCGTGAAGCACTTCCCGATCAGTCAGGGTGTGCTGTTCCAGCGGCAGATCGGCGCGGTCAAGGCCGTCGACGGCGTGAGCTTCGAGCTGCGCCGGGGCGAGACGCTGGGCGTGGTCGGCGAGTCCGGGTGCGGCAAGTCCACCCTCGCCCGGCTGCTCATGCGGCTGGAGACCCCCACCTCCGGAAGCGCCACCCTGGAGGGTAGGGACCTGTTCAAGGCCTCCGGGTCCGAACTGCGCCGGCTGCGCCGGAACATGCAGATGGTCATGCAGGACCCGTACACGTCGTTGAACCCGCGGATGACGGTCGGCGACATCATCGGCGAGCCGTTCGAGATCCACCCCGACGCCGCGCCCAAGGGCAGCAAGGCCAAGCGGGTCCAGGAGCTGCTCGACCTGGTCGGTCTGAACCCGGAGCACATCAACCGGTACCCGCACCAGTTCTCCGGCGGTCAGCGGCAGCGCATCGGCATCGCCCGGGCGCTCGCGCTGCGGCCCGAGGTGATCGTCTGCGACGAGCCCGTCTCGGCGCTGGACGTCTCCATCCAGGCCCAGGTGATCAACCTGCTGGAGCAGCTCCAGGACGAGTTCGGGCTCTCGTACATCTTCATCGCCCACGACCTGTCCGTGGTGCGGCACATCGCCGACCGGGTCGCCGTCATGTACCTCGGGCGGATCGTCGAGATCGGCACCGAGGACGAGATCTACGAGCGGCCGACCCACCCGTACACCCAGGCCCTGCTCTCGGCCGTGCCGGTGCCGGACCCGGAGGTACGCGACCAGCGCAGCATGATCCGGCTGGTCGGCGACGTGCCGAGCCCGGCCGACCCGCCGAGCGGCTGCCACTTCCGGACCCGCTGCTGGAAGGCCCAGGAGATCTGCGCGATCGAGGACCCGCAGACGGTCCCGAGGGCGGCGGACCCCCACCCCTCCGCCTGCCACTTCGCCGAACTCCGCTCCCCCACCACAGCCTGACCCGCCGCCGCCCCTCCGCCCGTTGATCATGAAGTTATTGCCCTGCACATCGGCGTGTCAGGGCAATAACTTCATGATCAACGAGGTTCTACAGAGGCCGGTGGTTAGTGGAAGAAGTGGCGGGTTCCGGTTAGGTACATCGTTACGTTGGCCTTCTTCGCCGCTTCGATGACCTCTTCGTCGCGGATGGAGCCGCCGGGCTGGACGATGGCGCGGACGCCCGCGTCGATGAGGATCTGCGGGCCGTCGGCGAACGGGAAGAACGCGTCCGAGGCGGCCACCGAGCCACGGGCCCGGTCGGCGCCGGCGCGGCTCACCGCGAGCTGCGCCGAGTCGACGCGGTTGACCTGACCCATGCCCACCCCGACGGTCGCGCCGTCCTTGGCGAGCAGGATCGCGTTGCTCTTCACCGCGCGCACCGCCCGCCAGGCGAACGCCAGGTCACGCAGCAGCTCCTCGTCGGCGGCCTCGCCGGTCGCCAACTGCCAGTTCGCCGGGTCGTCGCCGGGGGCGTCCACCCGGTCGGCGGCCTGGGTCAGCACGCCGCCGGTCACCGACCGCCACTCGACGGCAGCCGGGGTCCACGCGGGCGCACGCAGCAGCCGGATGTTCTTCTTGCCCTGCAACACCTCGACCGCGCCCTCGTCGAAGCCGGGGGCGACCACCACCTCGGTGAAGATGTCCGCGACCTGCCGGGCCATCTCGACCGAGACCGGCCGGTTGACGGCGATGACACCGCCGAACGCCGACACCGGGTCGCAGGCGTGCGCCCGGCGGTGCGCCTCGGCCACGTCCACGCCCACCGCGATGCCGCACGGGTTGGCGTGCTTGATGATCGCCACGGCCGGCTGGTCGGCGAAGTCGTTCGCGGCCCGCCAGGCGGCGTCCGCGTCGACGTAGTTGTTGTACGACATCTCCTTGCCGTGCAACTGCTCGGCCTGGGCGAGCCCCGCCGGGGCGTCCGGGTCGGTGTAGAGGGCGGCCGGCTGGTGCGGGTTCTCGCCGTACCGCAGCACCGTCGACTTGCGCAGCGCCGAACCGGCGAACGCCGGCCACGTGTCGTCGGCGGGGGCCAGCTCACGGGCGCACCACTGGGCGACCGCCACGTCGTACTCGGCGATGTCGGCGAACGCGCGGGCCGCGAGCGCGCGACGCTGGGCCAGCGTGAAGCCGCCCTCGTCGAGCGCGCCGAGCAGCGCCGGGTAGCCGGCCGGGTCGGTGAGCACGGCGACCGAGGCGTGGTTCTTGGCGGCGGCGCGCACCATGGCCGGGCCGCCGATGTCGATCTGCTCCACGCACTCCTCGACACCGGCCCCGGAGGCGACGGTCGCCTGGAACGGGTAGAGGTTGGAGACCAGCAGGTCGAACGCGGCCACCCCCAGCTCGTCGAGCTGCGCCACGTGCGCGTCCTTGCGCAGGTCGGCGAGCAGGCCGGCGTGCACCTTCGGGTGCAGGGTCTTCACCCGGCCGTCGAGCACCTCGGGAAAGCCGGTCACTGTCTCCACCGGCGTCACCGGCACGCCAGCGGCGGCGATGGTGCCCGCCGTGCTGCCGGTGGACACGATCTCGACGCCGGCCGCGTGCAGGGCCTGGGCCAGCTCGACCAGACCGGTCTTGTCGTAGACGCTGACCAGCGCCCGCCGAATCGGGCGACGCCCGTCCTGAGTGGGACTCACGGAACCGTGACCTTTCTTCCGGTGATGGTCCAGCCTTCGCGGACCAGCCGACCGACCTGCTCGACGAGCTGGCGGCGCTCGGCTTCCTTGATGCGTTCGGTGAGGGTGTCCACGTCGTCGTCGTCGAGCACCGGCACCGCGACCTGCGCCACGATCGGCCCGGTGTCCATGCCGGCGTCGACGAAGAACAGCGTGGCCCCGGTGAGCTTCACGCCGTAGGCGAGAGCGTCGCGCGGGCCGTGGATGCCGGGAAACGCCGGCAGCAGGGTGTTGTGGGTGTTCAGGTAGCGGTCGCCGAAGGCGGCGAGGAAGTGCGGGCCGACCAGCTTGAGGAACCCGGCGGAGATGACCAGGTCTGGTTGGTGCTTGGCGACGTGCGCGGTGAGCGCCCGGTCCCAGTCTTCCCGGCTGTCGTGATCCGGGACCCGCTCGACGAACGTCGGCACCCCGGCGGCCTCGGCCCGGTCCAGGCCCGCGATGCCGTCGCGGTCCGCGCCGACCGCCACCACCTGGGCGCCGTACGCGGGGTCGACTGCGGCGTCCAGCAGGGCCTGGAGGTTGCTCCCGGAGCCGGAGACGAGGACGACGATGCGGGCGACGGACGCGGGCTCGGTCACCGCAACACCCTATCGGGCAGGTCACGAACGACCTTCGACCGGGCGGCGCGCCGAATCTGTGCCGGCGCGGACGAGCATCGAACCGGTACGCTGCCGGTCGCTCGGGCTGGACACCGTGCCGGCCCGCAACCCCTGTCAGTGACCCGGCACGGCGAGCGTGCCGATCGAATGAGGAGCACCCCCATGCACCCCGGCGCCCACCCCCAGCAGCAGCCGCCGATCAACAACAACATGACGATGTCGATCGTCGCCATCTTCCTGTTCTGGCCCCTGGCCATCCCGGCGATCATCAACGCCTCGAAGGTCAACCCGCTGCTGCAGCAGGGTGACTACGCCGGCGCCCAGGCCGCCGCCGCGGAGTCGCGGAAGTGGTCGAAGTGGGCCCTCATCGTGGGCATCGCGTGGCTTGTCATCGTGCTGCTGTGCTGTGCGTTGGGTGGTCTGGGCGCGATCATGAGTGGGGACAGCAGCACCAACTGACGGAACCAACCAAGGAGTTCTCTCGAATGCAGCCCGGTAATCCCGGTCAGGACCCGTACGGTCAGCAGCCGAACGACCCGACCGCACCCCAGCCGCCGCACGACCCGTACGCCCCGCCGCCGGCCGCCCCGTACGGCCAGCAGCCCACCTCGGGCCAGCCGTACGGCCAGCCCACCTCGGGTCAGCCCTACGGCCAGCCGCCGCAGGACCCGTACGGCGCGCCGCAGGCCCCGTACGGCGCGCCGCAGGCCCCGTACGGGCAGCAGCCGCAGGCGCCCTACGGCGCTCCGACGTACCCGAACGCCGGGTACCCGCAGGCCCAGGGGCAGAACAACACCCTCGGTCTGGTGTCGATGATCCTCGGCATCGCGTCGATCCCGCTGGTCTGCTGCGTCTTTCTGGGTATCCCGGTGGGCATCGCCGGCGTGGTGACCGGCTACCTCGCCAAGCAGAAGGTCGCCCAGGGCCAGGCCAGCAACGCGGGCCAGGCCAAGGCCGGTCTGATCTGCGGCGCGGTCGGCGTCGGCCTGGGCATCCTGCTGCTCCTGCTGAACATCGTCGGGAGCTTCAGCCTGCCGACCGAGCCCTGATCGGCAACCCTCTCGTCGGGGCGCTCCGGATCTCCTCCGGGGCGCCCCGCGGCGTTCCCGCCCCTAGACCGCTCCCGGCCCACCCAACCCACCCGGCCCCCGCCCCCGTGCGTTGATCATGAAGTTATCGCCCCTCGTCTCGGCGTGTCGGGACAACAACTTCATGATCAACGGAGGGAGGCGGGGGCCTGGGGGCAGGTGGGGGGGTGGTCAGGGGGTGGGGCGGGGGGTGCGGGTCAGTACGCGGGTGGCGGCGGCGCCGAGCAGCGCGCCTACCGCGACGACGCCGGCCGCCACTGCGCCGACCTGCCAGGCCACCGGCCCGAGCTGCGCCAGCCGTCCCGATCCGAGTGGTCCGGCAGAGGCCGCGGCGGCGACGCCGAGCAGCACACCGGCCACCGGGCCGGCCAACGCCGCCGGCGCCAGCAACTCCGCCCACCGTCGCGGAGCGCGCTCCGGCCCGGCGACGCGGGCCAGCCGGCGCGCGAGCAGCCAGCCGGCGACCATCCCGGCCAGCACCGGCACCGCGAGCAGCAGGGCGCCGAGGCCGTCCACCGGGCCGCGCGGCAGGCCAGCGAGCAGGGTACGGCCGGCAGCGCGCCGACGGACACCTCGCTGGTACGCACGGCCGTGTCGACGCCGACCGCGAAGCCCGGCCCGAGCAGATAGCTCGTCGACCAGACCGCCGCGTTCGGCGCGTACGCCATGCTGACCAGGGTGATCCCGGCCTGCCCGGCCACCCCGGTCCGGTACGCGCCGATCATGTCCGCCGCGTCGCCGCCGCCGGTGGCCACGGCGAGGCCGGCCGCGCCAGCCCCCGCCCCGAGGAGCAGGAGCGCTGCCACCAGGCCGGTGCGGACACCGTCGCGCAGCGGGCCGGGTATCCGGGTGATGAGCAGCCGGGTCACGGCGGTGATGCGGATCGCGCCGACCAACGCGCCGAGCGCACCGACCACCGCGAACGTGGCCGCCGCCCGTACCGGCGACACCTGTGGACCGTGCGCGCCGATCAGCAGCGCGGCGAGAGCGCCGAGCAGGGCGTACGCCAGACCGACCGCTCCGGCCGCGATCAGCGCCCGGCGCGGTGAGCGGCTGTCGCGGGCGCCGATCGCGCGGCTCACGTGCACACCGGCCCGGCTGAGTCGCCACAGCGCGAGCACGGTCAGCGCCAGCGGGGCGAGCCCGAACGGGCCCGCCTCGGTGTGCAGCGGAACACCGTGCCCCACCAGCCAACCGGCCAACGCGGTGCGCAGAGTGCCGCCCAGCGTGGTGGAGTCCGCGCCGAGCTGGACCAGGCCGAGCACGATGGCCACCGGCAGGTACGACGTGAGGGCGGCCCCGCCGGCGGCCACCCCGGCGGCGACGGGCAGCGGCGCCCGACCGCGTGGCGACCCACCGGCGCGGGGCGCGGGCACCCGTCGGCGCGGCGGGGCGCGGTCGACCGGCCGCTCGTCGGCGCGTACGCCGCCGGCACGGCTGGGACGGTCAGGGGTGACGGGGGACATCCGCTCTACTCTGGCACGTCGCGCGGGCTGTGGCAGTCCGATAACCCGCCCCGGAGGGCGGCGAGTTGAGCGAACCGGGGTCCGGGCGACCCGGACGGGTCTAGCCTCGGCCCTGAGGGGGTGGCCGTCGCCGCCATCGGATCCCACCCGCCGGTCGCGACCCGGGTAGGTCGGCCGCCCACGACGCACCGGAGGTAGTCGTGACGACCGCATACCCGCCACCACCGCCGGCCCGGGGCCGGGACCGCACCACGCTCTGGGGCGTGCTGGGCATCGTCCTCGGCCTGATCTGTTGCGGCATCCTCGGCATCATCTTCGGCTACCTGTCACTGCGCGACGCGCGGCGTAACGGCCAGTCGCCGGTGCTCGGCTACCTCGCCATCGCGTTCGGCGTGATCAACATCATCGGCGGGGCGATCCTGCGTCTCACCGGCAACTACCCGTTCTGGAACAACGACTGAGCCGGCGGTACGACGAAGGGGCCGACCGGTTCCGGTCGACCCCTTCGCTGTTGCCCTGCCTGCTCAGCTGCCGGACATGATCTCCCGCATCAGCTTCGCGGTCTCGGTCGGCGTCTTGCCAACCTTCACCCCGACGGCCTCGAGCGCCGCCTGCTTCGCCTCGGCGGTGCCGGCCGAGCCGGAGATGATCGCGCCGGCGTGGCCCATGGTCTTGCCGGGAGGCGCGGTGAAGCCGGCGATGTAGCCCACCACCGGCTTGGTCACGTTGGCCTTGATGAACTCGGCGGCCCGCTCCTCGGCGTCGCCGCCGATCTCACCGATCATCACGATGGCGTCGGTCTCCGGGTCGGCCTCGAACGCCTTGAGAGCGTCGATGTGCGTGGTGCCGATGATCGGGTCGCCACCGATGCCGACGCAGGTGGAGAAGCCGATGTCGCGCAGCTCGTACATCATCTGGTAGGTCAGCGTGCCGCTCTTGCTGACCAGGCCGATTCGGCCGGAGCCGGTGATGTCGGCCGGGATGATGCCGGCGTTGGACGCGCCCGGGGAGGCGATGCCCGGGCAGTTCGGCCCGATGATTCGGGTGCGCTCGCCCTGGGCGAGGTTGTACGCCCAGAACGCGGCGGTGTCGTGCACCGGCACGCCCTCGGTGATCACCACGGCCAGCGGAATCGCGGCGTCGATCGCCTCGACCACGGCGGCCTTGGTGAACTGCGGCGGCACGAAGATGACGGTGACGTCGGCACCGGTCTCGGCCATGGCGTCCGCCACGGACGCGAACACCGGCAGCTCGGTGCCGTCGAAGTCGACCTTCTGGCCCGCCTTGCGCGGGTTGACGCCGCCCACCACGTTGGTGCCGGCGGCGAGCATCCGCCGGGTGTGCTTGGAGCCCTCGGAGCCGGTCATCCCCTGGACGATGACCTTCGATTCCTTGGTCAGCCAGATAGCCATGATCAGACCCCCGCAGCTGCCAGCTCAGCGGCCCGCTCGGCCGCACCGTCCATGGTGTCCACCCGCTGCACGAGCGGGTTGTTCGCGCCGTCCAGGATCGCCCGGCCAGCCTCGGCGTTGTTGCCGTCGAGACGGACGACGAGCGGCTTGGTGACCTGCTCGCCGCGCTGCTCGAGCAGGGCCAGCGCCTGGATGATGCCGTTGGCGACCTCGTCGCAGGCGGTGATGCCGCCGAAGACGTTGACGAAGACGCTCTTCACGGCCGGGTCGGAGAGCACGATCTCCAGCCCGTTCGCCATCACCGCGGCGCTCGCGCCGCCGCCGATGTCGAGGAAGTTGGCCGGCTTGACGTTGCCGTGCCGCTCACCGGCGTACGCGACCACGTCGAGGGTCGACATGACCAGACCCGCGCCGTTGCCGATGATGCCGACCTCACCGTCGAGCTTGACGTAGTTGAGGTCCTTGGCCTTGGCGGCCTGCTCCAGCGGGTCCACGCTGGCCTGGTCGACCAGGGCCTCGTGGTCCGGGTGCCGGAACGCGGCGTTCTCGTCCAGGGTGATCTTGGCGTCGAGCAGCAGCAGCCGCCCGTCGCCGTTCTTGGCGAGAGGGTTCACCTCGACCAGGGTGGCGTCCTCGGCGACGAACGCCTGCCACAGGCCGACGGCCACCTCGACGACCTGGTCGGCGACTTCGGCCGGGAAGCCGGCCGCGGTGACGATCTCCCGCGCCTTGGCCTCGTCGACACCGGTGTTGGCGTCGATCGCCGCCTTCACCACGCGGTCCGGGGTCTCGGCGGCGACCTGCTCGATGTCCATACCGCCGGCCACGCTGGCGATGCAGAGGAAGGTGCGGTTCGCCCGGTCGAGCAGGTACGAGAAGTAGTACTCCTCGGCCACGTCCGCCGTCACGGTGATCATGACCTTGTGGACGGTGTGACCCTTGATGTCCATGCCCAGGATGTCGGTGGCCCTGGCCACCGCCTCATCCGGGCCCTCGGCGAGCTTGACGCCACCGGCCTTGCCTCGGCCGCCGACCTTCACCTGCGCCTTGACGACCACTCGACCGCCGAGGCGTTCGGCGATCGCGCGGGCCTCTTCCGGGGTCGTGGCAACGCCGCCGGCCAGCACGGGCAAGCCGTGCCGCTCGAACAGGTCCCGCCCCTGGTACTCGTACAGGTCCACGATTGCGCGTCCCGTCCCGTCTCCGCGGCGCGCCGTCGCGCCGCCACCAGCGTTCAGAAAACAGTTTGACGCCTGTCATCAGTTGAAACAGGCCATTGGCGGCAGCCTAGCGAGGTGGGCACGGCCGGCAACCGAGCGGGTGCGCGGTGTGCGGTAATGCACAGAGGCGATCGGGAGACGACCGGTTCTGGCCAGGCCAGGGCGGGTGTCAGCCGTCCGGGCGATGTTGGCGGGGGTGCGTAACCCGGCCGTGGGGTCGTCGTTGAGTCAGGTGTCGGAGCGCTGCACAGCGCGATGACGGGAGACGGCCGATGCCCTGTCGGTCGAGGGGTGGCGGCGGGGCATCGTGCATAGAGGGGCCGGACGTGTGAGGGGTGCGTCCGGCCCCTCCCCCGTGCCCGGAAACAGCGCCTCCGCTCAGGAGACCGGCTGCGCCACGTTCTCGCGGACCCACTCGACGATCGCCTGGGTGGTGGCGCCCGGCGTGAAGATCTTCGCGACGCCCAGCTTCTCCAACTCCGGGATGTCGCCGTTCGGGATGATGCCGCCACCGAAGACGACGATGTCCCGCGCGTCGCGCTCGGTGAGCAACTCCAGCACCCGGCGGAACAGCGTCATGTGCGCGCCGGAGAGCACGGAGAGTCCGACCGCGTCGGCGTCCTCCTGGATGGCCGTCTCCACGATCTGCTCAGGCGTCTGGTGCAGGCCGGTGTAGACGACCTCCATCCCGGCGTCCCGCAGGGCCCGGGCGACGACCTTCGCGCCGCGGTCGTGGCCGTCCAGACCTGGCTTCGCGACGACGACCCGAATTCGAGAGCTCATCAGCGCACACCTTTCACCGGCTCCACGGCCTTCACCTGAACGAACGGTAACCCGCCCGGCCGGGGCCGGGAAATCCGGGCCGGAAACACGTCCGTCATCCCGGCGACCTCGGAGGGACCCGGCGGCACGCACCCTCGTCCGGCTGCGGCGTCAAGCCGGACTACTCCGCCGGATCGGTCACGCTCGGCGACGAACGGGTGGTTACGGGGGCACCGTTCGACGGCACGATGCGTGACAATCACGGACGCAAACGGACAAGTCGACACGCCAATTCGACGGTCTGGCTTGTGACTCGCCTGGTGGTTGGCTAACGTGTCCACGGTTGTCATCAGGTCCATGGACGGGTGACGACGCGGTCGGCAGACGTTCACCTGAGCTTCACGGACGTCCACCGGTCGCCTCGGAACCCCGACAACGGAGGGTGTGCGTGCGCCAGCGCCTGTCGTCTGAGCCCGATCGATATCGCGGCCGCCGCCGCGTACCCACCCCCCCGCGTAGCCGTTACGCGGCGGTCGTCACCACCGCGTTCGTCGGCGCGGGCATCGTCGCGCTGGGCGCGTCGGCCCTGCCGGACGCCAAGGACGTCAGCCCGTCGGTGCTCGACGAGCTCAAGCAGGCGTCGGTCACCAGCCAGGACGCCGCTGCCCGCGCGGACAACGCCGAGCGCGCCTCCCGGGACAGCCGCGGCAAGGAAGCGGCCGAGCCCGACGTCTGGATGCTGCCGCTGCAGGGCTACGACTTCAACTCGCCGTACGGGATGCGGTGGGGCAAGCTGCACACCGGTGTCGACCTGGTCGTCCCCGAGGGCACGCCCTACGTGGCCGTCCACGACGGGCTGGTCACCAAGGCCGGCTGGTTCGGCGGCTACGGCTACGCCGTGATCGTGCAGCACGCCGACGGCAGCGAGGCCATCTACGGCCACTCCTCCGCGCTCAGCGTCAAGGAGGGCCAGCAGGTCAAGGCGGGCGACCAGCTCGGCCTGGTGGGCCAGACCGGTCACGCCTACGGCACTCACCTACACCTCGAACTGCATGTCAAGGGCGCACCGATCGACCCCGTTCCGTACCTCCAGGAGCGCGGAGTGGACATCAAGCTGCAAGTCGAGGCAATCTACAGCGATGCAGCCGCGTCCTGACGCTGCGTACTGACCGTTGACCGCCCGGATCTGTCGATCCGGGCGGTTCTGCATGTGCTGATGTTTCCTGGGTCACAGCGACAACTGTGGCCCAGCACACGCCGCACATGATCATATTTCTGGACGTGGGGCTGAAAAGCGCCTCATAACGGGCGGGCTCGCCTGCGGTCCGCGCGTCGGGCGGCCGGACCACGCGGTCATCCCACTCGGCCCGGCACCAGTATTTCGAGGTCAAGTGCCCCTCGACTGTGAAGGTCCGCCGTGCCGGAAGACAGCCCCGTCCAGAACGAGAACACCCCCGACACCACCGGTGAGCAGCCTCGGCGCGCCCGCCGACGGAACCGCCTCATCGTGCTCGGCGCGGCCGGCCTGGTCGCCCTCGGCCTGGGCGGGGTCGCCGTCGCCACCACCGGACCCGACCGGCCCGCGCCGACCGCCGTCTCCCTCGACGCGCAGTCCCGGGCCGAGGCCGCCAGCCGGGCCGACCGTTCGGCCCGCGAGTCGAGCGCGCCCGCCTCCCCGTCGGCCAGCCCGACCGCGAGCCCGTCGGCCGTCGTCGCCAGCCCGTCGCCCACGAAGACGGCCCCCGCCAAGCCGAAGCCGAAGCCGAAGAAGACCACCAAACCGACGGCCGCCTGGGTCGATCCGATGCCCGGGGCCGAGGTCACCTCCTGCTACGGCCAGCGCTGGGGCACCCTGCACGCCGGGATCGACCTGGCGCTGCCCTCGGGCACCCCCATCCGCGCCGCGGCGGCCGGCACTGTCACCCAGGCCGGTGACGCCGCCGACGGGTACGGCAACTCGGTCTTCATCGACCACGGCAACGGCTACCTGACCCACTACGCCCACCAGAGCCGCATCGCGGTCACCGTCGGCCAGGCGGTCAAGGCCGGCCAGGTGATCGGCTACGAGGGCGCCACCGGCGACGCTACCGGCCCGCACCTGCACTTCGAGGTGCACCAGGGCATGTGGAACCAGATCGACCCCGCCCCGTTCATGCGCGCCCGCGGCGTGGACCTGGGCTGCTGACCCCGCACCTGCGCCGATCTTGCACTTTCGGTGGCGACACAAAGGGCACGAGCCCTCAAGTCGACAACCGAAAGTGCAAGATCGGCGCGGGAGTGGCGCGTGGCGCGGCGCGCGGGGCGCGGGAGTGGCGCGTGGGGCGGGTTAGAGCTTGTCTACCGGGGCGTGGCGCAGGACCAGCCACATGGTCTGGTCGCCGAAGTCGATCTGCGCGCGGGCGCCGGGGCCGTGGCCCTCGACGGCGAGCACGCGGCCCAGGCCGTAGCGCTGGTGGTTGACCCGGTCGCCGGCCGCCACCTTCGGCCCCTGCGGCAGCTCGCTGGCCGTGGTCAGGCGACTGCCGTCCACGCCGAGCCGCTGGGCGAGCTGGGCCGCCTTGGGCGTACCCCCGGTAAAGGTGCCGCGCCCGCCGGGCGCGCGGTCCGCGCGGCCACCGACGCCGCCGCCTCCGCCGGCCCACGAGGTGTACGACCCCTCGGTGCGCTCCCAGCGCACCAGCTCCGGCGGCAGCTCCTCCAGGAAGCGTGACGGGGGGTTGTAGGACGGCTGCCCCCACGCCGAGCGGGTGACCGCCCGGGACAGGTAGAGCCGCTGTCGGGCACGGGTGATCCCCACGTACGCCAGTCGGCGCTCCTCCTCCAACTCGCGGGTGTCGCCCAGCGAGCGCAGGTGCGGGAAGACGCCGTCCTCGAGGCCGGTCAGGAAGACCACCGGGAATTCCAGGCCCTTGGCGGTGTGCAACGTCATCAGGGTGACGACGCCCTGGTGGTCGGGGTCGTCGGAGGGGATCTGGTCGGCGTCGGCCACGAGCGCGACCTGCTCCAGGAACCCGGCCAGGGTGGCCCGCTCCCCGTCCTCGCCCAGGGCCTCGATCCGCTCGGTGTACTCCCGGGCGACGCTGACCAGCTCCTGGAGGTTGTCCACCCGACCGGCGTCCTGCGGGTCGAGGCTCTCCTCCAGCTCGGTCAGGTAGCCCGAGCGGGTCAACAGGGCCTCCAGCACCTCCTCCGGGGTGCCGGTCTCGGCCAGCTCCCGTGCGCCGTCGAGCAGCGCCACGAAGTCGGCGATGCCGTTGGCCGCGCGGGTGGAGATGCCGGGCGCCTCCCGGGCCCGGCGCAGCGCCGCGCCGAAGGAGATCCGGTCGCGGCTGGACAACGCCTCGACGCACGCCTCCGCACGGTCGCCGATGCCCCGGCGTGGGGTGTTCAGCACCCGCCGCAGGCTCACGGTGTCGTCGTCGTTGACCACCGAGCGCAGGTACGCCAGCGCGTCGCGGACCTCCTTGCGCTCGTAGAAGCGCACCCCGCCGACCACCTTGTACGGCAGGCCGGCGCGGATGAACACCTCCTCGAAGACGCGGGACTGGGCGTTGGTGCGGTAGAAGACTGCGACGTCACCGGGGCGGGTCTCGTCGGCGTCGACGAGGCGGTCGATCTCCCGGCCCACCCAGTCGGCCTCGGCGTGCTCGGTGTCCGCCACGTACCCGACGATCCGCTCGCCGTCGCCGGCCTCGCTCCACAGCCGCTTCGGCTTGCGGGAGGTGTTCCGGTCGATCACCGCGTTGGCCGCGTTGAGGATGGTCTGCGTGGAGCGGTAGTTCTGTTCCAGCAGGATCGTCCGCGCGTCGGTGAAGTCCCGCTCGAACTCCAGGATGTTGCGGATCGTCGCGCCCCGGAACGCGTAGATCGACTGGTCGGCGTCACCGACCACGCACAGCTCGGCCGGCGCCAACCCGTCGGTGCCGGAGACCAGCTCCTTGATCAGGATGTACTGGGCATGGTTGGTGTCCTGGTATTCGTCGACGAGCACGTGCCGGAACCGCCGCCGGTAGCTCTCGGCCACGTGCGGGTGGGACTGGAGCAGGTGCACCGTCGTCATGATCAGGTCGTCGAAGTCCAGCGCGTGCGCCTCGCGCAGCCGGCGCTGGTAGAGCGTGTACGCCTCGGCGAGCGCCCGCTCGTTGGGCCCGCTGGCCCGCGCGGCGAACTGCTCCGGGTCGACCAGCTCGTTCTTGAGGTTGGAGACCTGGGCGGCCAGCCCGCGCGCCGGGTAGCGCTTCGGGTCGAGATCCAACTCCCGGGCGACCAACTGCATGAGGCGCCGGGAGTCGTCCGCGTCGTAGATCGAGAACGTCGACTTGAGGCCGGCGTGCTCGTGCTCGGCACGCAGGATGCGGACGCACGCGGAGTGGAACGTCGACACCCACATCAGCCGGGCCCGTGGCCCGACCAGCGCGGCGACGCGCTCCTTCATCTCGCCCGCCGCCTTGTTGGTGAACGTGATGGCGATGATCTCGCCGGGGTGGACGTCCCGTGCGGCGAGCAGGTAGGCGATCCGGTGGGTGAGCACCCGGGTCTTGCCGGAACCGGCGCCCGCCACGATCAGCAACGGGGAACCGGCGTGACTGACCGCGTCGCGCTGCGGCCCGTTCAACCCGTCGAGCAGTTGCCGCGGATCGAGGCGGGCGGAGGCCGACCCGGGCCGGTGCGGACGGGCCGGCACGGACTCCGGCGCGGGCGGGGACGCGGGAATGTCGAAGAGAGGATGCATCGCGCGACAAGTCTATGCCGCCAGCCGGACACTTCCCGACCGGTGCACGGCTCGTCCGCCAGCCGGGCACGGCGTCACGAACCGCGTCGAATCCTTGCGCACCGGCCATCCGCGTGGGCATACTCGACGGCGTGATCGGAGCGCGCTACTACTTTTACTACGGCACCGGGAGTCCGGCTGCCGTAGGTCGCGCCTGATCGATCAGACCTGCGAAACGCCCCGGGCTCCTGGAGTCCGGGGCTTTTTCGTCCCGGGTTGCGGGCACGGGGCACCAGAGCGCGAGAGGTACCCGATGATGACAGACGTGGTGGAGCAGAACGGCGGCCCGGCACGGCCGGACCCGGCACAGGCCCCGGTCGACGGGAGCGTGCCGGAGGCGGGCCCCCCGATGGAGTCCGGCGAACCGGCCGACGCGCGGACCGGCACCGTGGAGCCGACCGCTGCCGCACGGATCGTGCAGATCAGGGAGCGGATCGACGAGATCGACCACGCCCTGATCACGCTCTGGCAGGAGCGGGCCGCGCTGTCGCGGGAGGTCGGCGCGACCCGGATGGCCTCCGGCGGCACGCGGCTGGTGCTCTCCCGGGAACGGGACATCCTGGAACGCTTCCGGCTCGCGCTCGGCGCCGACGGTACGCAACTGGCGCTGTTGCTGCTGCGAGCCGGCCGCGGCCCGCTCTGAGGGCGCTGCTCAGCGAACCTGGACAGACGAAACCGCCTGCCGTCGTCGGGGTGACGTCGGCAGGCGGTTCCGGGAAATCACGCCTCGTGGGTGGCGACGATCTCGCGCCGCTCCGCGAAGTGGCAGGCGCTCGGGTGGTCCGAGTCGCGGCGGATCTCCAGCAGCGGGACCTGCTCGGCGCAGACGTCCTGCGCCTTCCAGCAGCGGGTCCGGAACCGGCAGCCCGAGGGCGGGCTGATCGGCGACGGCACGTCACCCGTGAGCCGGATGATCGTCTTGTTGTTCCGCTGGGTCGGATCCGGCACCGGCACCGCCGAGAGCAGCGCCTGGGTGTACGGGTGGGTCGGCCGCTCGTAGATCTCGTCCTCGGTGCCGATCTCGACGATCTTGCCGAGGTACATCACCGCCACGCGATCCGACAGGTGGCGGACCACCGACAGGTCGTGGGCGATGAAGATGTACGACAGGCCCAGCTCACCCTGCAGCTTCTCCAGCAGGTTCATCACCTGAGCCTGGATGGAGACGTCCAGCGCCGAGACGGGCTCGTCGCAGACGATCACCTCGGGCCGCAGCGCGAGCGCCCGGGCGATGCCGATGCGCTGCCGCTGACCGCCGGAGAACTGGTGCGGGTACCGGTTGATGTGCTCCGGGTTCAGACCGACCAGGTCGAGCAGCTCGCGGACCTTGGCCCGGCGGCTGCCCCGGGGCGCCACCTCCGGGTGGATCTCGAACGGCTCACCGATCAGGTCGCCGACCGTCATCCGCGGGTTCAGCGAGGTGTACGGGTCCTGCATGACCAGCTGGATCTGCCGACGCAGCCGGCGCAGCGCCCCACCGGAGAGCTTGGAGATGTCCTGGCCCTTGTAGACCACGCTGCCGGCGGTCGGCTTCTCCAGGTTCATCAGAACCCGGGCGAGGGTCGACTTGCCGCAGCCGGACTCGCCGACGACACCGAGCGTCTCGCCGGCCCGCAGACCGAACGAGACCCCGTCGACGGCCTTGACCTGACCGACGGTCTTCTTGAACACCACACCCTGGGTGACGGGGTAGTGCTTGACCAGGTCGCGGACCTCGAGGATGTTCTCAGACACGGTTCACCAGCTCCTCGGCGAAGTGGCAGGCGCTGGCCCGCGCGTGGCCCACCTGAAGCAGCGGGGGGACCTTCTCCCGGCACACCGGCTGAGCCATGGGGCAGCGCGGGTTGAACGGGCAGCCCGGCGGGATGTTCATCAGGTTCGGCGGGAGGCCCTTGATCGTCCGGAGCTGCTGCCCCTTCTCGTCGAGCCGCGGGATCGAGTCGATCAGACCCATCGTGTACGGGTGCGCCGGCTTGGCGTACAGGTCGTACACGTCGGCTTCCTCGACGATGCGGCCCGCGTACATGACGGCGATCCGGTCCGCGACGTCGGCGACCACGCCGAGGTCGTGGGTGATCAGGATCATGCCCATCTGCCGCTCACGCTGAAGCTCCGCGAGCAGGTCCATGATCTGGGCCTGCACGGTCACGTCGAGCGCGGTGGTCGGCTCGTCGGCGATCAGCACCTCGGGGTCGAGCGCCAGCGACATCGCGATCATCGCGCGCTGCCGCATACCACCGGAGAACTGGTGCGGATAGTTGTTGAACCGGCCCTTGGCGTTCGGGATCTTGACCTGGTCGAGCATTTCGATCGCGCGCTTCTTGGCCTCGGCGCGACCCATGCCCCGCCGGACCCGGAACTGCTCGGCGATCTGGAACCCGACGGTGAAGACCGGGTTCAGGGCGGAGAGCGCGTCCTGGAAGATCATCGCGATGCCCTCGCCGCGGATGCGGCGGCGCTCCTCGCTGGCCATGCGGAGCATGTCCTTGCCGTGGAAGCGGACCTGCCCACCGGTGACGAAGCCGGGGGGCGTGTCGAGGATGCCCATGATGGTCTGCGCCGTGACGCTCTTGCCGGAGCCGGACTCGCCGAGCACGGCGAGGGTCTCCCCCGCGTCGACGTGGTACGTGACCCCGTTGATGACCTTTGCGACGCCGTCCCGGGTACGGAACTCCACCCGCAGGTCGTCGACCTCGAGCAGCCGGCCGGAGGGACGTCCGGACCCGCCGGATCCCGGCGCGGACTGCTCGGAAACGAGAATGTCGGACACTGGATATCCCCTAGCGGAGTTTCGGATCGAGGGCCTCGCGGACCGCCTCGCCGAGCATCACGAAGCTCAGCACCGCGGCGACGAGGAAGGCGGCAGGGAAGAACACCAGCCCCGGCGCGACCCGGATGAAATCCTTGCCCTCGCTGATCATGATGCCCCAGGACACCACCGGCGACTTCAGGCCGACACCCAGGAACGACAGGGTGGCCTCGGCGCCGATGAACGAGCCGACCATGATCGTGCCGTAGACCAGCAGCGGGGCCAGACAGTTCGGCAGCAGGTGCTTGAGGATGATCCGACCGCTGCCGGCACCCAGCGCGCGGGCCGCGACGATGTAGTCGGCCTCCCTGGTGGCGAGCACCGAGGAGCGCATCAGCCGCATCACGACCGGCCAGCTCAACACGATCAGCGAGATGATCACCAGGCCCATGATCTCGGCCTTGCTGTTGGTAGCGCCCGAACCGTTGAACGTGGTCAGGATGACGATCGCGCCGAGCACGAACGGAATACCGAAGAACACGTCGGCGATCCGGCTGAGCAGCGTGTCGACCCAGCCACCGAGGTAGCCGGCGATGATGCCCATGGTGCCGCCGACCAGCAGCGTGCCGATCACGGAGAGCACAGCCACCACGACGGAGGCACGCGCGCCGTAGATGACCCGGGCGTAGACGTCCCGGCCCTGCAGGTCGTACCCGAACCACGCGCTCCCGGACGCCTTGTTGAGGCTGCGCGACAGCGAGCCGTTGACCGCGTCGCCCGGGGCGAACAGCGACGGGAAGGCGGCCATCAGCAGGAAGATGACGATGAACGTCGCCGAGATCCAGAACAGCGGCTTGCGGCGCAGGTCGCGCCAGGCGTCACCGAGCAGACCACGCGGCTTCTCGTTGCTCTGCGGTCCGGGGGCGGCCGGGGTGTCGACCGCGTGCGTGGGAGGGGTGCTGACGATCGATGCGGTGCTTGGGTCACTCATAACGGATCCTCGGGTCCAGGGCGGCGTAGAGCAGGTCGACCAACAGGTTCATCACCAGATAGACGACCACCAGTACGACCACGATGCCAACCACGGTAGCGCTTTCCTTGGTGACGATCGCGCGGTAGACCTCGCGGCCGATTCCGTTGATGCCGAAGATGCCCTCGGTGACGATCGCGCCGCCCATCAGGGCACCGAGGTCGGTGCCGAGCAGGGTGACCACCGGAATGAGCGAGTTGCGCAGCAGGTGCACGCCCACGACCCGGCGCATCGGCAGGCCCTTGGCGATGGCGGTACGCACGTAGTCCGCGCGGCGGTTCTCCGCGATGCTCGTACGGGCCACCCGGGCGATGTACGCCACCGACGCGCTACCGAGCACGAAGCCCGGGACGATCAGTTCGGAGAACCGCATCTCGGACGAGACGGTCGGCTTGACGATGCCCCACTGCACACCCAGCAGCCACTGCAGCACGAAGCCGACGACGAACACCGGCAGCGCGAGCAGGAACAGGGTCGAGACCAAGACCAGGTTGTCCAGGAAACCGTTGCGACGAAGGCCGGTCAGGATGCCGGCGCCGAGGCCGATGACGGCCTCGATGGCGAGCGCGACCAGGGCCAGCTTCAGCGTGTTGGGGTACGCGTTCGCGATGATGTCGCCGATGTCACGCTGCGAGAACGTCTGCCCGAAGTCGCCCTGGAGGAGGTTCTTCATGTAGTTGCCGTACTGCACGAAGACGTTCTGGTCCAGGTGGTACTTCTCGGTCATGTACGCGACGTACTGATCCGGGCAGCGCCGCTCGCCGCACTTGCCGGCGAACGGGTCGCCCGGCACGGCCCAGACGAGGGCGTAGATGAGGAAGGTCGAGCCGATGAAGACCGGCACGAGTTGGAGCAGCCGTCTCAACAGATAACGGCCCATGGGGTGGTCCTCCAGACAGGGGGCGCGTCGGACGGCCGACACGGTGGTGACAACGTGGCGAGTGGAGTGTTGTAGCACCCACTCGCGGAACGGCCCCGGGTCGGGCTCACCGGATGTGGCGAGCCCGACCCGGGGTCAGACCGTACGGATCAGAGCTCGACCGAGGTGATGTCGAGTTCGCCGACGTTGTTCAGCTCGAGCTTCTTGATCTTCTCCGAGTGGCCGGACTGCTGACCGTAGAAGTAGATCGGGATGCTCGGGACGTCCTGGTCGACAACCTCGACGGCCTTGGCGAACGCCTCGTGCGAGGCCTCCAGGCTCGGCGCGGCGCTGGCCTCCTTGGCCAGGGCGTCGACCTGCGGGTTGCTGTAGAGACCGTCGTTCGAGGAGCCACCCTTGATGAAGAGCGGGTTGACCCAGTTCTCCACGTCCGGGTAGTCCTGCTGCCACGCGGCACGGTACGGGCCGGTCATCTTGTGGGCGTTGATGTTCTGCCGGAAGACCGCGAAGGTCGGGATGCCCTCGGCGCGAGCCTCGATGCCGAGGTTGGTCTTGACCTGCTGCGCAACGGCGTCCATCCAGTCCTTGTGGCTGGAGTCGGCGTTGTAGTAGAACACCATCTCACCGGTGAAGCCGCCGGCCTCGGTCAGCAGCTGCTTGGCCGTGGTCGGGTCGAACTTGCAGGCGGTGCAGTTGCCCGGCTTGGCGCCCGGGGTCAGCGGGTTCGCCCAGCTGTCGGCCGGCTTGCGGGTACCGAAGAAGATCTTGTCGGAGATCTCCTGCCGGTTGATCGACAGCGACACCGCGCGACGCAGCTTCGGGTTCTGGAAGCGCTTGTCGTAGATCGGGAACGCGATGAACGCGGTCGACGGGGTGACCGTGTTCAGGCCCCGCTCACCGAGGTCGGCCTTCCACTTGTCGCCGGCGAGCGCCGAGGTGGGGACAACCTCCATGAAGTCGAGGTTGTTGGCCAGCAGGTCGGCGTAAGCGGCCGTCTCGTCCTGGTACAGCTTGACGTCGACGTCCTTGATCTTCATCTTGTCGCGCAGGCTGTAGTCGTCGAAGCGCGTCAGCTTGATGAGGACGTTGTCCTGCCACGAGACGAACTTCACCGGGCCGTTGCCGATCGGGTTCTTACCGAACTCCTCGGGCTTCATGGTGAAGAACTTGTCCGGCAGCGGCATGAAGGCGCTGTAGCCGAGCTTGGTCGGGAAGACCGCGGTCGGGGCGGCGAGGGTGACCTCAAAGGTCTGGTCGTCGACGATCTTCAGGCCGGAGAGCTCCTTGGCCGTCGGGGTCGGGGCCTTCTGCGGGCCGTCCGCGCCGTCCGGGTCCTCGGTGTAGGTCTTGTCGAAGCCCGCGATGTCCGCGAAGAAGGAGCCGTTCTGCGCGCCGTTCGGCGAGTACGCGGCCCAGTTCCAGGCGTCGACGAAGTTCTTCGCCTTGACCTCGGTACCGTCGTGGAACTTGGTACCCTTCTTGATCTTGATCGTGAAGACCTTGGAGTCCTTGGTGTCGATGGACTCGGCCAGCGCGTTGCGCGGGGCCCCACCGTCGTTCGGGTACTCGACCAGGCCGGTGAACAGCCAGTCGATGACCTTGCCACCGCCGGTCTCCGTGGTGTTCGACGGAACCAGCGGGTTCTCCGGCTGGACGCCGTGGATGACGATCGCGCCATCCTTGCTGGCGGCGGCGTCGCCGTCGCCGTCACCGCTCGAGCAACCGCTCGCGACAAGCGCGGCGGCCGCGCTGAGCGCGATCGCGCTCGTCGCCCGCTTCGAGACTCTCATTCCGAGGGGCCTCCTCTTTCTAACCTGGTCCGTCGTGGGTTTCACGCACGTGTGGGGGTGACACCGCCCGGCTACCTCGGGGCGGAGGTCGCCGGGACCACAGGGAAGTTTGGAGACACCCCTGATGTTCCGATCCGCCGGGCTCCCCACCCGACGGGGCACGACCCTACGCAGGCGTCGCGACCACGAACCCGCCGGAAAGCAGCGGAGATCATGGTCGTGGGCCGTACGGAGTGCCACACACCGAGGGTGAGGTGCTGCCACTGTGACACCCACCGGCCTCTTCCGTGAAGGTGCCGTTATCAAGCCGTTAGTTGCCCGCCACGTAGCCGATACTTGAAAAATGATCATAAAACGGTCGCTGTGCAGCTCCCTGGCTCCAACGCCCCGACCTGCGGGGAGAGCCGTGCGGCGCTCAGATCCGGCCTTTGCGAGTCACTCCCGCACCCGGGGCCGTCGACCGGTGACCGCTCGCACACTCAGTGTTCTTTACCCGTCCGGATGATGTCCTCGTCCGCTACACGGGCACCAGCGCCGACTGGGTGGACGAGTGCGCCGCGGACGGACTTCTGACCACCGCCTACCGCCGAGACGACATCGGCCCCGGCACCGCTCGCGCGGTTCCGGGGCCGATGGTGCGGCGAGATGGATCAGGCGGTGAAGCGGACCTTACGGCGACGCACCACCAGGACGGCCACCGCGCCCGCGGCGAGCAGCAACAGACCCGCGGTCGCCGCCGCCGCGATCGGCGAACCGGTCAGCGGCAGGCCGCCACCGTTGCTCGCCGGCGAGGTGGACGGGGCCGGGCTGGCCGGCTGCGCCGAGTCCGACGGCGTGGCCGACGGGGTGGTCGGCGACGGCGACGCGCTCGGGGTCGCCGACGGGGTGGCCGGCGGCGTCGTGGGTACGGCCGTGAAGGTCGCCGCCGCCCGGGCGGTGACGGTGGCGCCGGTGCTGCCGCCGAGGATCAGCTTCTGCGCCTTCTTGGCACCGGTGAACAGGAACACCCGGCCGAAGGAGACCGAGTCCTGCGCGGTCAGGGTCACGTTGACCGTGCCGGCGGCCTCGGCGGCCAGCCAGAACTGCCCGCCGTTGGTGGTCGTGGTGACCGGCTTGCCCTCGGCGTCGACGGCGGTGCCCCCGGTGGCCGCGACGGTGATCGCGCCCGCCGGGCCCTTCACCGTGAACGGACCGGCCTTGCCGCCGACCGTCGCGGTGGCGCTGGCCGGGTCGACGGACAGCTCGGCACGCGGCTCCGGCTGGTCGGTGGCGTTCTTGATGAGGTAGTCACGGACCTTCGTGATCACCTCGTACTGGTTGCGCGGCTCCAGGTCCTTCTCCCAGGCGCCCAGCTCGATGCCGTCGCTGAAGTGCCAGACGGCGGTCTGGGTGCCGAAGTAGAGCAGGTTGTCGAGCTGCTTCTTGCCGATCTTGGTATCCACGCCGGCGGCGGCGAGGAGCTTGGTGGAGTCGGCGTTCGGGTAACCGTGGGTGAGCACCCACTGCACCTTGCCGAGGTTCTTCACCTGGGACTCGTCCCAGGTGCCCTCCTCGTACTTGCCGTCGAGCTTCACGTTGGTGTGGTAGTCGATGCAGAACGCCGGCACCAGCTTGCCGTCGATCTTCAGGGCGAGCGCGGACGTGGTGCGCGTCTTGCCGTCGAGCTTGAGGGTGACCTCGCTGCCGTCGACCGCCTTGGCCACACCGGCGGCCGGAGCGGCTGCGGCGGCGCCTGCCACGCCGAACGCCAGGGCGCTGCCGGCGACAGCCGCCAGGGCTACCCGCGCCCAGCGTCGTCCTCGTTGTCCGAACATCAGAAGTGGTACCTCTCCCCCAGGGGTGACCCGCGATCCGCGGGCACGCGCGTGAGCCGCCGTTTCCGCGGGATGCGATACCCACGCGCGGAAAACGGGACCGGGGCAGTATGGAACCACGATTGATCTCTTGTCAGCCCCGCCCGGCGGCATCCGTGGCATGTGCCCGAATTGCCGGGGCGGAGGAATTAATCACACGAGCCGACGGTCCGCAGCCCAGCGGGAAAGCTCGTACCGGTTGGACATCTGGAGCTTGCGCAGCACGTTCGACACGTGCGTCTCCACCGTCTTGATGGAGATGAACAACTCCTTGGCGATCTCCTTGTACGCGTACCCCCGAGCGAGCAGGCGCAGCACCTCCCGCTCACGGTTGGTGAGCTGGTCCAACTCCGGGTCGGCGACCGGCGCGTCCGGCCGCGCCGCGAACGCGTCCAGCACGAACCCGGCCAGCCGAGGGCTGAACACGGCGTCACCGTCGGCCACCCGGCGGATGGCGGCGGCCAACTCGTCCGGAGAGATGGTCTTGGTGACGTACCCGCGTGCGCCGGCCCGGATCAGCCCGATCACGTCCTCGGCCGCGTCGGAGACGCTCAGGGCCAGGAACTTGACCTGCGGGTGGCTGCGCCGCATCGCCTCCAGCACCGCGCGGCCACCGCCGTCCGGCATGTGCACGTCGAGCAGCACCACGTCGGGCACCGTGACGGCGATCCGGGCGACCGCCTCGGCCACCGTGCTCGCCTCGCCCACCACCTCGACGTGCGCGCCCAGCTCGGCGCGTACCCCGGCACGGAACATCGCGTGGTCGTCCACCAGGAAGACCCGCAGGCGTTCCGGGCGGCTCTGCACCGGTTGCTCCGTCGGCTGCTCGGCCATGGTCATCTGTTCCTCTCCGCCGCGGACGAGTCCCGGGAGATCGGCAGGATCAACCGGACCTCGGTCCCCTCCCCCGGGCCGGACCGGATCTCGGCCCGTCCGCCGTGCCGCTTCATCCGTCCGATGATCGAACCGCGTACGCCGTGCCGGTGGTCCTCCACCGTATCCGGATCGAAGCCCTTGCCCCGGTCCCGGACGAAGACACTTACCTGTTCCGGTTCCACCTCGGCGTAGAGCGACACGGTCTGCACGCCGGCGTGCCGTGCCGCGTTCACCAGCGCCTCCCGGGCGGCGGCGACCAGCGCGCCGACCTTCTCGTCGGTCTCGCGGTCACCCACCACCACCGCCTCCACGGTGATCGCGAACGTGTCCTCGACCTCGGCGGCAGCCTGCTCCAGGGCGGCCGCGAAGCGCTCGTTTGGCGAGGCCGTGGGCTTGTAGAGCCAGTTGCGCAGCGAGCGCTCCTGCCCCCGCGCCAACCGCTGCACCGTCTTGACGTCGCCCGCGTTGCGCTGGATCAGCGCCAGGGTGTGCAGCACCTGGTCGTGCACCATCGCGGCCAGCTCCGCCCGCTCCTGCTCCCGGATGCGACCCTCACGCTCCGCGCGGAGCTGGTTGTACGTCCGCCAGAGCACCGGCGCGGCGACCACGCCGACCCCGGCCAACCCGACCAGCGCGAAGATCACCCCGTTGATCACCGCGTCGAAGTTCTGTGCCGGCGAGTAGACCGCCGCGACACCGATGATGCCGACCGCGACCAGCACCCCGCCGCCGATGAACCGGAGCACGAAGGCCCGCCGGTCGCTCTCCTCGACGACCGCCCCGAGCCACGGGACCGGCATCGTCTCGCCCCATCGCCGCCGCCGCTCGGGCGCCGACTGGTGCCAGATCACGCCCGCGCCGACCGCGATGATGGCCACCAGCCAGCCGGCGGTACCCGCCGCGCCGACCGAGTCGAAGACCATCACCTGGATCAACAGGACGCCGAGCCCGATCGCGACGAACGGCAGGAGCTGGGCCACGTCCCGCCGGGGCGGCACGGCGGTGTCACCGGGCCGCAGCGGCACCACCGCCCAGAACGCCGCGTACAGCAGCAGGCCGAGCCCACTGAGCCCGAGCAGCACCATGAACGCGACGCGCACGCGCAGCACCGAGATGCCGAGGTGGTCGGCGATACCGGCGGCGACGCCAGCGGCCATCCGATGCTCGGGGGCCCGGTACAGGCGCGGAGGCGGGGTCACGGTGCTGATCGCAGGCTCCCTGGTCACGGTGGTGGGTTGGGTGTGGGTCGGTGAGTCCGATCGTCACACGCGGCGGCGTCCCACGACCACGGGGACGCCCCCGACATTCCGGCCTCGGAGATCTCAGGGTGGCGTCAGGGTCGGGTCCTGAGGTCGTTCGGGCGAGGTGGGCAGCAGGATCGAGGCATGACCGAGGAAGCTGCCCCGCCGCCCCGCCCCGGGTCGGCACAGCCGGGCGGTTCAGTACCGCCCGCACCGCCCACGACACCTGCCGGCTGGGCCGAGCCGACCACGTTCGGCCCACCTGCCGCACCGCCGGCCGACGGCCGGTACGAGCCGCCGGGCGCCGGCTACGCGCCGGGCGCCGGCTACGCGGCCGGCACCGGCTACGGCCCCGGCGGGGGTACGACCGGCACGGGCTACGGGCCCGGCGGTGGCACGGGTGC
Organism: Micromonospora sp. CA-246542; assembly: GCF_050942905.1. Lineage (NCBI taxonomy): Bacteria > Bacillati > Actinomycetota > Actinomycetes > Micromonosporales > Micromonosporaceae > Micromonospora > Micromonospora sp. CA-246542. The sequence continues at coordinate 6,185,432 of NZ_CP192040.1, forward strand.
ACCTGGGGGCCCGGCACGGCCGGTCCGACCGGGGGGCCGCTGGGCGGCGCCGGCTTCACCTCGCGGTACGGGCTGGTGCGGCCCCGCGACGGTCGTTACCTCGCCGGGGTCTGCGCGGCGATCGGACGGGCCACCAACACCGACCCGGTGCTGTGGCGGGTGCTCCTCGCGGTGCTCGGGTTCTTCGGCGGCATCGGCATCCTGGTGTACGTCGCCGCCTGGCTGATCATTCCCAACGAGGGCGACACGGCCTCTCCGGTGGAGTCCATGCTGGGGCGGGGCCGTTCCAGCATGTCCCCGGTAACCGTGATCATCCTGGGCATCCTGGTGGCCGCGAGCTTCGGTTACATCGTCACCGACGCCTTCCGCGCGGTCCTGCTCGGCGCGGCCATCCTGATCGGCGGCGCGCTGCTCCTCAACCGGGACAACCGTGGGCCGCAGCCCTCGGGTGGACCGGTGCCGCCCTCCCCGGCGGGTACGCCACCCGGGCCGGTCCCGCCGGTCGCCTGGCCCGCTCCCGCGTACGGCACGGTGCCGCCCGGCGGTCCGCTGGCGACCGCGCCGCTGGCGGGCGAAACCCTGTCGTACGCCGCCGCGCCGCAGAGCGCGTACCCGCCTGTCCAGGGCGGTCAGCCGCCCGCGACGGCGCAGCCGACCGTCGGCCCGCAGCCGGCCTCCCCGGCGGCGATGGTGTCCGGGGCAGGTCCGGTCTCCGCGCAGCCGGCCGCCGCGACGGCCGCGTCGCAGGGCACCGGCTGGCCGGCCCCCGATCCCGGTTGGCCGGGCAGCGACAGGCCCACCAGCGGCTGGCCGTCCGCGCCGGTGACCGCCGTACCCGCCGCCGGCCCGTCCACCCATCCCGGGGCGACGACGCCGGGCGGATACCGCCCTCCGTTCGCTCCACACGGCCCGTACGCCGCGCCGGCTCCGGCCGCCTACCCCCCGCCGAAGCCACCGAAGCCACCCAAGCGGCCCCGGGAGCGTTCGCCGCTCGGTCCGGTGACCTTCTCGCTGATCTTCCTGGCGCTCGGCGTGGTCGCCCTGCTCGACCTGTTGGACGTCTTCGACGTCGGCGCCTCGGCGTACTTCGCGGCCGCGTTGGCCACCATCGGGCTGGGACTGCTGGTCGGCACCTGGTTCGGCCGCGCACGCTGGTTGATCGCGCTGGGGCTGGTGACGGCCGCCGCGTTGGGCACGGCGACCGTCGCCGAGTCCTACGACCGGATCCGGGGCGTGGACGGCGCGGTCACCTGGGCGCCCACCGACTACCGCGACCTCGCCGACCGGTACGAGAACAGTTTCGGTGACGCCGTCCTCGACCTGCGCGGCATCGACTTCACGAAGCAGGACACCCAGGTGACCGTGGCGATCAACTTCGGTCAGGCGACCGTGGTCGTACCGCCCAACGTGGACGTCACCACGGTGGCCGACGTCAACGCCGGCGACGCCACCGTCTTCGGCAACCGATCCGGCGGGATCGACGGCCGGCTGCGGGAGTCCACCGACCTGGGCGCGGACGGCCCCGGCGGCGGGAAGCTGCGGCTGTACATCCACGTCAATGCCGGCAACCTGGAGGTGACCCGGTGAAGGCTCACCGTACGGACCTGCTCTCGTTCGCCTTCGGGCTGGTGTTCCTGGCGCTGTCGGCCTGGTGGCTGCTCGCTCAGCTGCTCGGGCTCGCGCTGCCGCCGGTCGGCTGGTTCCTGGCCGGCGCGCTGATCCTGATCGGAGTCTTCGGTCTGGTCGGCGCGCTGCGCTCCGGCCGGTCCGGCCGCCCGGAGCCGATCGAGACCACCGGGCCGGGTGCGACGGCCTCCGCTGCCACGGTCGCGCCCGAGCCTGTCGCAGCCGAGCAGGGCACGCCGCGGACCGCCGCGTTCGAGCCGCCCGCGTACGAGCCGCCCGCGCCGACCATGTTCGAGTCCACGCTCGACCCGGCGCCCACGGCGGAGCTGCGCGTGCCGGAGCCGCCCACGGCGGAGCTGCGGACCCCGGAGCCGCCCACGGCCGAGCTGGGCACACCGGACGCGTCGACGGCCGGCATGGTCCATCCCGCCTGGCTGGCACACGCCCCGGCCGAGCCGGAGACCTCGGCCGTTTCAGCGCGGGCCGCGGAGTCGACGCGGGTCGACCACCCGGTCACCCCGGCCGACGAGACCCGGGCGTCCGGTCCGGCGGCCGAGAAGGCGGCCGGCGACAAGGATCCGGCGGCCGATCCGGCGGTCGGCGACAAGGATCCGGCGGCCAGTGACGATCACGCCACCGGCGACGATCCGGCGGGCGCTCACGAGCGGGCGGGGCGGCGAGAGGATTCCTGACCCCGGCTGTCGCCCCGGGCCGGAGGGCTCGCCGGTGCGGCCGGGGCGGACAGGCGCATATGCTGGCCGGTGGAGATCTCGCCTCCGCCGGCCGGCCCGTCCCGCCATGGCGCCCCCGCCGCGATTCCCGTCTCTACCCCGTCAGGAGCCCGCCCGTCATGACGCAGTCCCCCGCCGTGCGTACCACCGGCCGGTCCGGTCCGGTCCGCATCGGCGAGCGAGCCGCCCGTACGCTCGTCTCCGAGCTGGCCCGGATGAACGACCCGAAGGTCGCCCTGCTGGTCGGCGCGACCCCGGAGTCCGCGGTGCTGGCCGCGGCGATCGAGGCGTTGCTCCCCGGCGACCGGCTCACCGTGGTGCCCGCCGAGTCGTCCACCGCCGCCGCGCTCCGTGAGCACGTCACCGGCCAGGGCCGGTGGGTCGCCGACCGGGTACACGTGGTCGACGCGCTCGCCGACGCCGAGCCCGCGGCGGTGGTCGTCGCCGGTGAGGCCTTCGTCGGCACCGCCGAGGAGGCCCGTGCCGACATCCAGGGGTTGTCGAAGTACCTCATCGACGGCGCGGTACTGAGCGTCGCCACCACCGCGACGCCGGGCCGGACCACCGGCGCGGCCGGCGAGCTGGGCCGCCAGGACGCCCTGTACGGCGTCGGCAGCGACCTGGTGCTGCGCAACTCGCCGCCGGTACGGGTCCACCGACTGCGGTTCACGCCGGCCAGTCCGGCGGCGGCCGACCGGCTGGCCCCGGCGTACCGGCCGTCCAGCGTGCCGCTGACCAGGGGCATGCACATCGACTCCAACGGGGTGGCGGCTGCGGGCATCACGCTGGGTCTGGCGGCGCTGGCCCGGGTGGCGCGTCCGTCGTCCAAGCTGTGGCTGCTGCCGGCGCTGGCGGCCGGCCCGGTCGCCGCGTTCTTCCGGGATCCGCAGCGGGACGTGCCGGAGGACCCGAACGCCGTGGTCGCCAGCGCGGACGGCAAGGTCCTGTCGGTGCAGCGGCTGTACGACGAGCGGTTCGGTGACGGCGAGTGGCTGCGCGTCGCGGTCTTCCTGTCCGTGCTGGACGTGCACGTCAACCGTGCCCCGGTCGCCGGCAAGGTGGTGGACTACTTCGTCGCCGACGGTGGTTTCGTCAACGCGATGAAGCCGGACGCCGAGCACAACGTCGCCGCGTACACGGTGCTGGACACCAGCCGCGGCACGGTGGTGGTCGCGCAGCGGACCGGCCTGATCGCCCGCCGCATCGTGCAGCGCGCGCCGATCGGCGCGCTGCTGGCCAAGGGCGAGCGGTTCGGGCTCATCCGGTTCGGCTCGCGGACCGACGTCTACCTGCCGGCCGACGCCGCGGAACCGCTGGTGGGGCCGGGCGACAAGGTGGTCGGCGGCGCCACGGTCATCGCCCGCTGGCGCTGAGACGAAGAACGGGGCGCCGCTGTCCGCGGCGCCCCGTTGTCGTACGTCGGATCAGGCGGTACGACGCTGGCGCAGCCAGAGCACCGGCCCGCTGACCAGGTAGCCGACCACGATCAGGGCGAACGTGAGCCGGATGTCGACGAGCGCGCCGAGCACCGGGGCGAGCCAGAGCCACGGCGGCAGCTTCACCAGGCGCGCGAGCTTGGCGTACGGGAAGCTGGACACCATCGCGAAGGCGAGCAGCGCCACGCCGGCCACGAGCACGAAGCCGGGCACCGGCAGACCGATCGCCACGGTCACGGCGAGCACGGCGGCGGCCATCGTGGTGGGGACGCCGCAGAAGAAGCGGCCGTCCTTCGGTGAGACGTTGAAGCGGGCCAGCCGGATCGCCGCGCACGCCGCGACCAGCGCACAGGCGACCGCAGCCGCGGCCGTCGACACGGAGCCGGCGAGCGAGGCGTAGACCACCACGGGCGCGGCGAGGCCGAACGAGCACATGTCGGCGAGCGAGTCCATCTGAGCGCCGAACGGGCTGGCGACGCCGAGCCGACGCGCCAACGCACCGTCCAGGCCGTCGAAGATGACGCAGGCGATCAGGCAGAGGGCCGCGATGCGCACCTCACCCTGCATGGCCAGGAAGATCGCCAGCATGCCGAGCATCAGGCTGGACAGGGTGCAGGCGTTGACCACGGCGAACTTCATCCGGCGGGCCATCGTGCGCTCGCCGGGGAGCAGGGGGATCGACCCGGCGGTGGCCTCGTCGGTGTGCTGCGCCATCGGCAGCGCCGGGCTGACCGGCATGACCGCCTCGATGCCGGCGCGGCTGACGCCGGCAGGCCGGCTGAGCCGGTCCAGGCCGTAGCGACGGCGCTGGCGGTCGGCGTACCGGTGCTCGGGGAGTGTCAGGTCGGTGGTCCGCAGGTCACCGTCACGGCGGCCCACCCGGACCAGCAACACCTGGCGGGCGAACGTGCTGCTGCGGCGCAACTGGCCCGCCCAGCGACGCCCTGCGGGGCGCGGACTGTCAGTCGTACGACGCCGGCGCCAAAGGGCTCTCGGCACGTTTCCTCCATCACCGGATCGGCTTGCCGCCCTCGGGGGGCGGGTGTCCGGCTGTCTCGTGCCGGACCTTACGTGGCCCGGCAGCCGTTTTGGCGGAGTACACCATCGCACAGGGGAACGGGGCTTGGCGATAGCTGCCGGCGGTACTTATCTGGTACAAACCGCGCGATCCGCTTGTTATTCCCCATCCCGGGCTTCATCGCCCGTTTCCTCCACCATTCCCGCCTCTGACTCTACCGGAGGGTAGCCAACTCGGCTCGCTGAGCCGAGTGCTATGCGGCCAGGTGTCCGATTGCCGAGGCAGCGATACCCGTCAGCGGCAGCTCAGCGGCCTCCGCGACGGTGAACCAGCCCGCCCGCGCGGTCGAGCCGCCGGCGGACTCGGTCACCACGGCGTCGGTGGGCGCGTCCACCAGCACCCGATAGACCACCCGGACGCCGTGCCAGTCCAACGGACGGCCCTCCGGGCCGAGCGCGGCCGGGTTGTGCAGGTTGTCCACGCCGAGCAGCTCCACCACGCGGCCCACCTGACCGCCCTCCTCCACCAGTTCCCGGAGCAGCCCGGTGGTCGGCTGCTCGCCGTGATCGGTGCCGCCGCCGGGCAGGTGCCACTTGCCGGCCCCGGGGTAGCCGTCGGCGATCTGGGTCAGCAGGATCCGCCCGGCCGGGTCGGTGACCAGCCCGTACGCCCCGAAGCGCAGCCGGCGATCCGGATGCGACGGCGCGGGCGGCTCGGTGGACGGGTACGCGTCGACCGGAAGCGGAACGGCGGGCAGGCCGAGCAGTTCGGCGCTGAACGGCGTCAACGGCAGCTCGGCCACGGCCTCGAGGTCGACCCAACGGGTCTCCACGCCACCGCCGGTGACCTCCGGCACACCGTCCAGCAGGGCGATGTCGAACAGCAAGCGGTCGGTGTGCACCGACGTACCGCCACCCGCGCCGGCGTTCACGTCCGCGACTACGGCCCGCAACCGGCCCACCGACGCGGTCGAACCGGTCTGCTCGGTGAACGCGCGCACCACGGCCCGCTCCGGGTGCTCAGCATGCGTGACAAGCCCTCCCGGCAGCGACCAGGCCCGCGCCCCAAGATCCCAGACAACCAAAAATCGCCCCAGATCCCCCAACAGACCATAGGAACCAACCCGCCGCACCAGCTCCACCCGCCCCAAGCCCACTCCCACTCCCCTGCCCCCGTCCTCCGCAGCACCCGGTGATCATGAAGTTATCGCCGTCCATCTCGGCGTGTCCTGACAATAACTTCATGATCACCGGCCGGCGGGTGGGTGGGAGGGCCGGGAGGGGTGGGTCAGGTTAGTTGGGCTGCTTGGACTGCTTCGGCTGTCACCTCGGTTAGGCGGTCGGTTCCGAGGGCGCCCAGTTCCTCGCGGGCGAACCAACGGGCCTCGCAGGTGGAGCCGCCGACGTCGCCGATGATCAGCGGGTTGGGCTGGTCGACCACCACGCGGTAGAAGGCGCGTACGCCGTGCCAGTCGATGGGGTAACCCTCCGGACCGAGCGAGGCGGCGTCGCGGTGGCTCGCCACTCCGAGCAGTTCGACGAGGCGGCCGGCCTGGCCGGTCTCCTCGACCAGCTCCCGGATGAGCGCCGCGCCGGGCTGCTCGCCGTAGTCGGTGCCGCCGCCGGGCAGGTGCCAGCAACCGGCACCCGGGTAGCCGTCGGAGATACGGGTGAGCAGCACCCGCCCGGCCGGGTCGGTGCACACCGCGTACGCGGCGAAGCGCTGCGCGCGGTGCAGCCCGTCCGGGCCGGGGACCGCGTAGAAGGAGGGGAACTCGGGGGCCTCGTCGGGCACCACGTCGGCCGAGGAGGCGGGGAGGCCGAGAGTCCGCGCGGTGAAGGAGCGCAGCGGCAACTGACGCGCCTCGTCCAGCGTGTACCACCGGGCCAGGTCGGTGGGACGCTCGCCGGCCCGGTCGGCCAGCGTGCCGCCACGCACCGCCACCCGGTAGATCAGGCGATCGGTGTGGATCGTGATGCCGCGCTCGGGCAGCGCCCGCATGTCGGCGAGCACGTCGGCCAGGCCCGAGACGGCGACCGAGAGGCCGGTCTCGGCGGCGGTCTCGCGGACGACGGTGTGATGGGGGTCCTCGCCGTGGTCGACCGCCCCTCCGGGCAGCGACCAGGTGCCGGGGGTGCCGGAGCGCTCCGATGCGCGGACCAGCAACACTCGGCCGTCTGAATCAGCACAAACTGCGTATGCCGCGATCCTGCGAAGCGGCTCCAGCATGGTGGTCACGGGTCCAAATTCTCCCCGGGCCGCGTTACCGGAACGGAAAAGAGTCGGATTCCTGACTCCTGGCTTCCCGCTCAGGGATCGATCAGGGTAGGGATCCGGGCGGTCACCGAGGGCAGGCCGCGCGTCGGCGCGGACCGTGGAGGCATGACACCTACCGCCGCTCCCCAGGCCCCGTACAAGCAGCTCCGGCGACCCACCACCGACCGCATGGTCGCGGGGGTCGCCAGTGGCCTCGGCCGCTACTTCGACGTCGACCCCACCCTGGTCCGCGTGGCCTTCGCGGTCACCGGCCTGCTCACCGGCGGGGTCGCGCTGCTCGCGTACCCGATCATGTGGTTCCTGATGCCCGAGGAGCCCACCGGCGCGCCCGCCTGGCCGCACCCGGCGGGCGTCGCGCCGACCGCCGGGTCCGCGCCCGGCGGTCCGCAGCCGGGGTACGCCCCGACGCCGCCCTATCCGCCGACGACCCCGCCGGCCGCGTGAGGCCCGCTCACTCCCACTCGATGGTGCCCGGCGGCTTGCTGGTCACGTCCAGCACCACGCGGTTCACCTCGGCGACCTCGTTGGTGATCCGGGTGGAGATCCGGGCGACGACCTCGTAGGGCAGCCGGGACCAGTCGGCGGTCATCGCGTCCTCGCTGGAGACCGGGCGCAGCACCACGGGATGCCCGTAGCTGCGCCCGTCACCCTGCACCCCGACGCTGCGCACGTCGGCGAGCAGCACCACGGGGAACTGCCAGACGCCCCGGTCCAGGCCGGCGGCCGTCAGCTCCTCACGGGCGATCAGGTCGGCCTGACGCAGCAGGTCGAGGCGCTCCCGGTCGACGGCGCCGATGATCCGGATGGCCAGACCGGGGCCGGGGAACGGGTGCCGCCAGACCATCGCCTCGGGCAGGCCGAGCTGGAGGCCGAGCGCCCGGACCTCGTCCTTGAAGAGCGTGCGCAGCGGCTCGACGAGCGCGAACTTCAGGTCCTCCGGCAGCCCGCCGACGTTGTGGTGACTCTTGATGTTGGCGGTGCCGGTGCCGCCGCCGGACTCGACCACGTCCGGGTAGAGGGTGCCCTGCACGAGGAACTCCACGTCACCGTGCGAGGCGATCTCCCGGGCGGCGGCCTCGAAGACCCGGATGAACTCCCGGCCGATGATCTTGCGCTTCTGCTCGGGGTCGGTCACCCCGGCCAGCGCGCCGAGGAACCGGTCCGCCGCGTCGACGACCTTGAGCTTGATGCCGGTGGCGGCGACGTAGTCCTTCTCGACCTGCTCGGCCTCACCGGCGCGCAGCAGACCGTGGTCGACGAAGACGCAGGTGAGCTGGTCGCCGACCGCCCGGTGCACCAGCGCGGCGGCGACCGCCGAGTCCACCCCGCCAGAGAGGCCGCAGATGACCTCCTTGTCGCCGACCTGAGCCCGGATGCGGGCGACCTGCTCGTCGATGATGTTCTCGGGCGTCCAGGTCGGCTCGATACCGGCGATGTCGTACAGGAAGCGGGTCAGCATCTCCTGGCCGTGCGCCGTGTGCCCGACCTCCGGGTGGAACTGCACGCCCGCCCGACGGCCGACGGTGTCCTCGAAGGCCGCGACCGGGGCGCCCGCCGACTCGGCCGTCACCGTGAAGCCCTCGGGAGCCTCGGTGACGCAGTCGCCGTGGCTCATCCAGACCGGCAGGTCAGCCGGCAGGTCACGCAGCAGCACGCCCGGCTCGGTGAGGCGCGGACGCAGCGGGGTGCCGCCGTACTCCCGGTTACCCGTGTGCGCGACGGTGCCGCCGAGCGCCTGGGCCATCGCCTGGAAGCCGTAACAGATGCCGAAGACCGGCACGTCGGCCGTGAACAGGCCGGCGTCGACCTGTGGGGCGTCCGGCGCGTACACGCTGGCCGGACCGCCGGAGAGGATGATCGCGGCCGGGTTCTTCGCCAGCATCTCGGCGACCGGCATGGAGTGCGGCACGATCTCGGAGTAGACCTTCGCCTCGCGGACCCGGCGCGCGATGAGCTGGGCGTACTGGGCTCCGAAGTCCACCACGAGGACGGGGCGAGGCAGGCTCATGTGCACAAAGCCTACCGACAGTCACCCCCGGCCCGACCCGCGCCCCACGCACTCGGCGCGGCGGCCGCACCGTTGGCGGTATGCCCCGTGATGTCCGGCAGGACGGCGACGGTGTACCGCGTCCCGATACGGTCCGCGACGATCCCCATTCGGATCGGACGGAGGCGTGCCGATGACCGAGCTGACCATCCGAGCGTTCCGCCCCGAGGACGGCGACGCGCTGGCGGCCCTGGTCGTCCGCTGCCTGCGGGAGGTGAACAGTCGCGACTACCCGGCCGAGCTGATCGACCGGATGTGCGACCACTTCACCGCCGACCGGTTCCGCGAACTCAGCGCCGAGCGGCGGATCTACGTTGCCGAGCAGGACGGACGGCCGGTCGGCACGGTGTCCCGCGACGGCAACAAGGTCTACACCATGTTCGTCGACCCGGACGCGCACGGCCGCGGCATCGGCCGTCGGTTGATGCGGCACATTGAGGAGCTGGCCCGGGCCGAGGGGCACACGTTCATGGAGACCGGCGCCAGCCTCACCGGGCACGGCTTCTACCAGCGGATCGGCTACACCGACGTCCGCGTCAGCGACACGGTGTTCGGCGTCAACCACATCCTCCGCCGACCCCTGTCAGGGTCGTAGGGCGGCCGGGGCGTCGGCGGGCACCGCCGGCGTGTGCGGGGGTACGGGTGGCAGCCGTCGGTACGGATCTCCGAGCGGGGGCCGGGGGTCCTCGTCGCCCCTGTTCGGCCAGAAGGACATCGCCCGTTCCGCCTGCGCGGTGATCGTCAGCGACGGGTTGACCCCGAGGTTGGCGGAGACGGCCGCGCCGTCGACCACGTGCAGCCCCGGATGGCCGTACACCCGGTGCCAGGGGTCGACCACCCCGTCGGCCGGGGTGGCGCCGATCACCGCCCCGCCCAGGATGTGCGCGGTGACCGGAATGTCGAACGGCTCGGTGAGCGAGCCGCCGGGCGTACCGCCGATCTCCTCGGCGAGCAGTCGGGTGGCGGTGTTGCCGGCCGGGATCCACGTCGGGCTCGCTTTGCCGTGCCCCGGCCCCGCGACGAGGCGGCGACCCAACGGGCCGCGCCGCCAACGGGTGGTCAACGAGTTGTCCACCGACTGCATGACCAGGGCGATCACCGTCCGCTCCGACCAGCCGCGCACGGTCAGCATCCGCGCGGCCAGGCGCGGCTGCCGGACGATGCTGCCCAGCCAGCGCCGGACCCGGTGCGGCCCGCCGTCGACCAGCAGCGACTGGAGCAGGCCCATGGCGTTCGAGCCGCGGCCGTAGCGGACCGGCTCGATGTGGGTCTGCGGATCGGGGTGGAACGAACTGGTGATCGCCACCCCCTCGGTGAAGTCGGTCCGCTCCTGCCGGGCCCGTCGCCGGGGGATCGACGCGCCGAGGATCGCCTCGGAGTTGGTGCGGGTCAACGCGCCCAGCCGGTCCGACAGGCCCGGCAACGCCCCGGTGGCCTTCATCTCGTGCAGCAGCCGCTGCGTGCCGAGCGCCCCGGCCGCGAAGACCACCTGGTCGGCGTGGATGACCTGCCGCCGTCGGCGCAACCACGTCCCGGTGCGCTCGGTGTGCACCTCGTACCCGCCGCCGGCGGCCGGCCGGACGGCCGTGACCGTGGTCAGCGGGTGCACGGTGGCGCCCAGCCGCTCGGCGAGCCAGAGGTAGTTCTTGGCCAGCGTGTTCTTGGCGCCGTGCCGGCAGCCGGTCATGCACGAGCCGCAGTGCAGGCAACCGGTGCGCTCCGGGCCGACGCCGCCGAAGTAGGGGTCGGCGACGCGTTCACCCGGACGGCCGATGTGCACGCCGACCGGGGTGGCGTGGAAGGTGTGGCCCACCCCCATCCGGTCGGCCACCGCCCGCATGGCGCGGTCCGCGCCCGTGTGCACGGGGTACGTGGTGACGCCGAGCATCCGCTTCGCCTGGTCGTAGTGGCGGGCCAGCTCGGCACGCCAGTCCGTGATGTCGCGCCACTGTGGATCGCGGTAGAAGGCGTCGAGCGGCTCGTAGAGGGTGTTCGCGTAGACCAGCGACCCGCCACCCACCCCCGCTCCGGAGAGCACCAGCACGCCGCCGCCGGACCGGCCGGTGGCCGAGCGGAGCAGGGTGAGCCGCTGGATGCCGTAGCAGCCCAGCTTCGGTGCCCAGAGGAACCGGCGCAGGCGCCACGACGTCTGCGGGAACTCGTCGTCGGCGAAGCGGCGGCCGGCCTCGACGACACCGACCGAATAGCCCTTCTCGGCCAGCCGCAGGGCGGTGACGCCGCCACCGAAGCCGGACCCGATGACGACCACGTCGTACCGCATGCACGCATCATTACTTGCGAGTAGCGCTCGCGCCAGCGCCCGTTTTCGCGCGATCATGCACCGGCCGACCGACCCGTCGCCTCCCGGCCGCAACCCGGAGCACCCGTCGGAGCGTTGTTCCGGATACGGGTGGAAGGAAGCACACGATGATCCTGGGGTCGATGGAGCCGCGCCGACGCTGGCTGCTGCTCGGGCTGGCGGCGCTCGCCGTCGTCGCGTTGGTCGTCGGCGGAGCGACGGTGATCACGCGGCTGAGCGGCGACGACAAGCCCGCCGGCACCCCGCTGGCCGGCTCGCCGAGCCCGTCGCCGGCCGCCCCACCCACCCCGAGCCCGACCGGCCCGCCGCCGGGCGCGAACATCAGCGGCCCGTTGACGCTGCTGCTGGTCGGCGTGGACACCCGGGTCAGCGTGCCGGGCTGGGAGCCGCACTCCGACGCCGTCCTGGTGCTGCACGTGCCGAAGGGCCTCAACCGGGCGTACCTCTTCTCGCTCCCCCGCGACCTGCTGGTGGACATCCCGGCGTTCCCCAAGGCCGGCTACAAGGGCGGCAAGACCAAGCTCACCCACTCGATGAGCTTCGGCAGCCGGGTGCCGGGCAAGCCCAAGCAGCCGAGCACGGCCCAGGGGTACGAACTGCTGCGCAGCACGGTGAGCGGCTACACCGGGCTGCGGATCGACGCGGGCGCCGTGCTCACCTTCGGCGGGTTCGACAAGCTGGTGAACGCCCTCGGCGGGGTGGACATCTACGTCGACCAGCGGGTCGCGTCCCTGCACCGCAAGCCGGACGGCAAGTACCGGGACAGCGCCCCCGGCGGCTACACCGGCCCGCAGAAGGTCTACGAGAAGGGCGAACAGCACCTCAACGGCTGGCAGGCACTGGACTACGCCCGGCAGCGCTACATCACCGGCGGCGACTACGCCCGCCAGCGTCACCAGCAGCAACTCGTCAAAGCCCTGACCCGCAAGATCCTCGACGAGGGCCTGGCCCGGCAGCCCGAGCGGGTCGACCAGGTGGTCGCCGCCCTGGGCGACACCCTGGTGTACGTGGGCGGCGACCGGATCGTCGACCTGGCGTACGCCCTCAGCGGGGTGCCGGAGAACCAGTTCACCCTGGTCGGGCTTCCCGGCTCCGGCGTCGGCAAGGGCAGCGCCTACCGGGGCGAACAGCTCACCGGTGAGGGGCGGACGTTCATCACCGAACTCCGGGCCGGTCGCGCCGACGCGTACCTGAAGGCCCACCCCAAACTGGTGGTCAGGAACTGAGCCCCGGCCCCGGCCCCCTGAACCCCCGCGATCTTGCACTTTCGGTTGCCGATTGGGCCGCACTCGCCCCTTTTGCCGGCGCAGAAAGTGCAAGATCGCGGGGAGTGGGGGTCAGAGCTTCTTGGGTTGCGCGGGCTTCTTGGCGCCGTACAACCACGCGTCGAAGAGCGCGTCGAGCTGCTTGCCGGAGATCCGCTCGGCGAGGGCCACGAACTCGGCGGTGGTGGCGACACCGTTGCGCTTCTCCGCCGCCCAGGTCTTGACGATCTCGAAGAACGCCTTGTCACCGACGGCCACCCGCAGCGCGTGCAGGGTCATCCCGCCGCGCTGGTAGACCGACTCGCTGAACAGGTTCTTCACGCCCGGCTTGCCCGGCGGGGTCTTCCACACCGTGGCGGGCACCCGCTGGTACCGGATGTCGAACGCCTGCTTGGCGGTGTACTCCTTGGTGTGCTCAGCCCAGAGCCACTCCGCGTACGTCGCGAAGCCCTCGTTGAGCCAGATGTCCTCCCACTTGGCCAGCGCGACGCTGTCGCCGAACCACTGGTGGGCCAGCTCGTGGGCGACCACCTCGGTGTTCTCGCCCCGCCGGAAGAAGCCGGCCGAGTAGACCGGGCGGCTCTGCGTCTCCAGCGCGTACGCGATCCGGCTGTCCGAGACGACCACACCGCCGTACGCGTCGAACGGGTACGGCCCGAAGACGGTCTCCAGGTAGTCGGCAACCTTGACGGTCTTCGCGATGGACGCGTCGGAGGCGCCCTTGGCCACCTTGGTGGTGACCGCGCTGTAGACCGGCTTGCCCTTGTGCTGACTGGTGGTGATCCGGAACTTGCCGATCACCACGTTGCTCAGGTAGCTGGCCATCGGCGACTTCTCCGACCACTTCCAGGTGGTCCAGCCGTCCGTGGTGGTGCTACCGCCCGGCACGCCGTTGCTGACCGCGGTGATGCCCTGCGGGACGGTGATCTCGAAGTCGTACGCCGCCTTGTCCGACGGGTGGTCGTTGACCGGGAACCAGGTGCTCGCCGACTCGGGCTGGCCCAGGGCGATGGCGCCGTCGGCGGTGTGCAGGAAACCGCCCTCGCCGAGCAGTTCGTTCTTCAGCGGCTTCGGCACCCCCTCGTACGCGACCTCCACCACGAACCCGTTGCCCGTGATGAGGCCGGCCGCCGGCGTGATGACCAGCTCGTTCTTGTTCCGGGTGTGAGTGGCCGGCGCGGCGTCCACGGTGACCGTCTTGACGGTCAGGCCCGCCAGGTCGAGGTTGAAGGTCGACAGGTCCGCGGTCGCCGTCGCCTGCACGGTGGTCGTACCCGTCAACTGGTCCTTCGCCGGGTCGTACCGCACCTTGACGGTGTACTTCCCGACGTCGTACCCGCCGTTGCCGTAGCTGGGGAAGTACGCATCGCCGACTCCGGCCGCACCGGCGGTGAAGTTCCGCGACGGCGTCGGGGACGCGCTGGGCGACGGCGGTGCCGCCTCCGGAGTGGACGAGTCGCACCCGGACAACACGAGCACCCCGGTCACCAGCAGACCGACGCCCGCCCGCAGCCTGTGCCGCGTACCCCGCATCACGAACCTCCCCGTACGTCCGGTGCGGGAGGGCCTCGCCACCCCGCGCGACCGGCGCTCCCGCCCGATCGCAGGCGGCAGCCTATCGACAGATGATCACGGGGCCGTCACGGCAGGGTCGGTGCGGCGCCGCCCACCAGCCAGGCGTCGAAGAGCGGCCGGAGCGGCCGGTCGGCCACCCGCTCGGCCAGCGCCACGAAGTCCGAGGTGGTGGCGGTGCCGGACGCCCGCTCCGACGTCCACGTGCGCAGGATGCGGAAGAAGGTGTCGTCACCGACCGTCCGGCGCAGCGCGTGCACGGCGAGCGCGCCGCGCTTGTAGACGGCGGTGCCGAACATCCGCTCCCGGCCCGGCTCGACCGACGGCTCCGACCAGTCGGTCGACGCGTACTGCAGCTCGAAGTTGCGCTGTGCGGTCCGGCCGCCGTCGTGCTCCTCCCACAGCCACTCGGCGTAACTGGCGAAGCCCTCGTTGAGCCAGATGTCGCTCCACCTGAGCAGGGACACGCTGTCGCCGAACCACTGGTGGGCCAGCTCGTGCGCCACCACCCCGGGGTTCGGGTGGTCGCCGGTGAAGAAGGCAGGCCCGTAGACCGGCCGGGACTGCGTCTCCAACGCGTACCCGATCCGCTCGTCGGCGACCACGATCCCGCCGTACGAGTCGAAGGGGTACGGACCGAAGCGGCTGGCCAGGAAGTCGACGATCTCCCCGGTGCGGGCCACCGAGCCGGCCGCGCCACCGTTCGCCGGCAGGCTCGCCGCGACGGCGGTGACCATCGGCCTTCCGGCGTGGGTGCCGGAGACCACCCGGTAGTTCCCGATCACGAGGGTGCTCAGGTAGCTGGCCATCGGGGTGCGCTCCGACCAGCGCCAGGTCGTCCACCCGTCGGCGCTGCTCCGGGGGCCGGGCACCCCGTTGCTCAACGCGGACAGTCCGTCCGGGACGGTCACCGCGATGTCGTAGCTGGCCTTGTCCGACGGGTGGTCGTTGACCGGGAACCAGGTGGCCGCCGATTCGGGCTGGCCGAGAGCGATGGCCCCGTCGGCGGTGTGCAGGAAACCGCCGCTGCCCAGCACGCCGTCGTCGACGGGGGTGGGCACGCCCGCGTAGTCGACGGTCACCGTGAACGACCGACCGCGCGTCAGCCCGTCGCGCGGGGTCACGACCAGCTCGCCGTCGTCGCGTCGGTGCTGGGCACCCTTGCCGGCGACCGTGACCCCGTCGACGTTCAGGCCGACCAGGTCCAGGTTGAACCGGGACAGCTCCTGGGTGGCGGTCGCCGTGATGGTGGCCCGACCGGTGAGCCGGTCCGTCCTCGGGTCGTAGCGGACGTCCAGCCCGTAGTGCGTGACGTCGTAACCGCCGTTGCCCCGGCCCGGCACGTACGGGTCACCGGCGTCCGCCGCACCGGGCCGGAAGCCGTCGTCGTCGCCCGTGCAGCCGGCCGTGGTCAGCGCGAAGGCACAGCTCAGAGCCGTGAGAGTGGCGGCCAGCCGACGGCGCGGCGGCGTCAGTCCGCTCCGGACCATGCACCACTCCTTCCGCGCCACCCGGGGTCAGGACCGAGCGTAGCCACCGTCACGCCGGCGGAGGCCCGAATCGACGGCGAGGACGTCGACGGTGACGTCGAAGGGCCGGCCCCGCACGGTGGCGGAGCCGGCCCTTCGACGACGCGAGCGATCAGCGGTCGAGGACCAGGCCGACCTTCTGGAACTCCTTGAGGTCGCGGTAGCCGCACTTGGCCATGGCCCGACGCAGCCCACCGAACAGGTTGAGCTGGCCGTCCGCCTCGTCCGCCGGCCCGAAGAGCAGCTGCTCCATCGAGCCGAGCGGCTCACCGGACACCTCGAAGGCGCCCCGGGGCAGCGACGGGTGGCTCGCCGCCGAGTGCCACCAGGCGCCACCGGCGGGGGCCTCGTCGCAGAGCGACAGCGGCTCACCGAGCATCACCGCGTCCGCGCCGCAGCCGAGCGCCTTGGCGATGTCACCGGAGGTCTGGAGGTCACCATCGGCGATCAGGTGCACGTACCGGCCACCGGTCTCGTCCAGGTAGTCACGGCGGGCCGCCGCGGCGTCCGCGATGGCGGTGGCCATCGGCACCCGGATGCCCAGCACCGACTCGGTCGTCGACCACTCGTCGCCGCCGATACCCACGATCACGCCGGCCGCGCCGGTCCGCATCAGGTGCAGCGCCGTCTTGTAGTCGGTGCAGCCGCCGACGATCACCGGCAGGTCGAGGTCGGCGATGAACTCCTTGAGGTTCAGCGGCTCGTCGGTCGTCGACACGTGCTCGGCCGAGACGATGGTGCCCTGGATGACCAGGATGTCCACCCCGGCGTCCAGGATCACCGGCGCCAGCGCGAGGGTGTGCTGCGGGGAGACCCGCACCGCCACCGTGCCGCCGCCGGCGCGCAGCTCGCGCACCCGCTCGGCGATCAGGTCGGGACGGATCGGCTCCGCGTAGACCTCCTGGAGGCGCTTGGTGGCACGGGCGTCCTCGTCGAGGCCGGCCAGCTCGTCCAGCACCTTCGTCGGGTTCTCGTAGCGGGTCCACAGACCCTCGACGTTGAGCACACCGAGACCGCCGAGCTGACCCAACCGGACCGCCGACGACGGACTCATCGTGGCGTCCGAGGGGTGCCCGACACAGGGGATACCGAACGGGTACGCGTCGAGCTGCCACGCGGTCGAGACGTCGTCGACGTCCCGGGTCCGGCGGCTCGGCACGATGGCGATGTCGTCCAGGTGGTAGCCGCGCTGCGCGGTCTTGCCCAGCCCGATCTCGACCACGTCACGCATGGGGGACTCCAGATTGTTGGGGGTGATGGGGTCAGCGGGAGTGGTAGTTGGGCGCCTCGACGGTCATCTGGATGTCGTGCGGGTGGCTCTCCTTGAGCCCGGCCGCGGTGATCCGGATCAGCTGACCACGCCGGTGCAGCTCGGGGATGCTCTCCGCGCCGACGTACCCCATGGCGGCCCGCAGCCCGCCGATGAGCTGGTGGGCGACCGCGGACAGCGGGCCCCGGTAGGGCACCTGGCCCTCGACGCCCTCGGGGACCAGCTTGTCCTCGGCGAGAACGTCCTGCTGGAAGTACCGGTCCTTGGAGTACGACTTGGCCTGCCCCCGGGACTGCATCGCGCCGAGCGAGCCCATCCCGCGGTACGCCTTGTACTGCTTGCCGTTGATGAAGATCAGTTCGCCGGGGCTCTCCTCGCAGCCGGCCAGCAGGCTGCCGAGCATCACGGTGTCCGCGCCGGCGACCAGGG
This sequence comes from Micromonospora sp. CA-246542, assembly GCF_050942905.1. Classification (NCBI taxonomy): domain Bacteria; kingdom Bacillati; phylum Actinomycetota; class Actinomycetes; order Micromonosporales; family Micromonosporaceae; genus Micromonospora; species Micromonospora sp. CA-246542. The sequence continues at coordinate 6,202,952 of NZ_CP192040.1, forward strand.
CCTTGGCGATGTCGCCCGAGTACTGGATGCCACCGTCACCGATCACCGGCACGCCGGCCGGGCGGGCGGCACGGGCCGCCTCCATGATCGCGGTGATCTGCGGGACGCCGACGCCGGCGACGATCCGGGTCGTACAGATCGCGCCCGGGCCCACACCCACCTTGATGCCGTCGGCGCCGGCCTCGACCAGCGCCCTCGCGCCGGCGTACGTGGCCACGTTGCCGCCCACGATGTCGATCGTCACGTCCTTCTTGAGCCGGCGGACCATGTCCAGCACGGCCCGCTGGTGCCCGTGCGCCGTGTCCACGATCAGCACGTCGACACCGGCGTCGACCAGCGTGCGCGCCCGCTTGTACGCGTCCTCGCCCACACCCACGGCGGCGGCCACCCGCAGCCGGCCGGCGTCGTCCTTGGTGGCGTTCGGGTACTGCTCGCTCTTGGTGAAGTCCTTCACGGTGATCAGCCCGCGCAGCCGACCGGAGTCGTCCACGATCGGCAGCTTCTCGACCTTGTGCTGGCGCAGCAGCGCCAGCGCGTCGTCCTTGCTCACCCCGACCGGGGCGGTGACCAGCGGAGTCCGGGTCATGATCTCGCGGACCGGGGTGTCCGGCTCGGTGACGAAGCGCATGTCGCGGTTGGTCACGATGCCGACCAACTGGCCATTGCCGTCCACCACCGGGACGCCGGAGATGCGGTACCGCCCGCACAGCTCGTCGACCTCGCTCAGCGTGTCGTCCGGGCTGGCGGTCACCGGGTTGGTGATCATGCCGGACTCGGAGCGCTTCACCAGGTCGACCTGGAGTGCCTGGTCCTCCAGGGACAGGTTGCGGTGCAGCACGCCGATGCCACCCTGGCGGGCCATGGCGATCGCCATCCGCGCCTCGGTGACCGTGTCCATGGCGCTGGAGAGCAGCGGGACGGTCAGTTCGACGTTGCGGGTGAGCTTCGTCCGGGTGTTGACCCGGCTGGGCACCACGTCCGACTCGCCCGGCTGGAGCAGCACGTCGTCGAAGGTGAGCCCGAGCGGAACGACCCGGGCCGAGCCGGTGGGCAGCTCGGGCAGGTGGCCGCCCAGGTCGGCGTGCTCGACGCCGGCCGGAAGATCGGTACTGGGCGAATTTTCCACGATTGCTCCCCTGAGCTGCTCGGATGGGCTTCAGCGAGGTGGCGCGGGCGGGCACCGGAACACGCCACGGTGCCGGCACGTCGTCCCATCGTACCCAGTGACCTGCGCGACCTGGATCGGCGGCGGTTGCCTGGGCGCGGTGCCCGGGGGCGGACGTTCCCGCCGCGTTGGGTCTACGGTGAGGGGGTGCACGACGAGCCCATCGACCCGTTCAACGGCGACCCGGCCGACCCGACCGCCGGGCTGGACGATCCGGGCGACGACACGACGCCGGATCCGCTGACCGACGTCGAGCGGCAGGATGTGCTGGAGGACCTCGCCGACCTGGAGATCTACCAGGCCCTGCTGGCGCCCATCGGGGTGCGCGGGCTGGTCATCGAATGCGAGGACTGCCGGGAACCCCACTACTTCGACTGGGACCTGCTCCGGGGCAACCTGCGGCACCTGCTCAACTCGGGGCGGCCCCGGGTGCACGAGCCGGCGTACGACCCGGATCCTGACCACTACGTGACCTGGGACTACGCGCGTGGATACGCCGACGGGGTGCACGACACCCTGACCGAGGGCACCGAGGACGATCCGGACCCGGGCGCCGCCACCACCGCCGACTGAGGTCCCGCCGGCCCCGGGTCGCTCCCGGAGACCGCTCAAGATCGTGCTGGCACAAGGAAGTAGTGGCCCCGCCGCGCCGGGAGGCCACTACTTCCAGGTTCGAGCACGATCACGGGGCGGGGTGCGGCGTCAGGAGACCAGGCCGGCCCGGAAGCCGGCGGCGACCGCGTGGGCGCGGTCCCGGGCGCCGAGCTTGCGGAACAGCCGGCGCGCGTGTGTCTTGACGGTGTCCTCCGAGACGAACAGTTCCCGGCCGATCTCCGCGTTGCTCTTGCCCTCGGCCATGCCCAGCAGCACCTGGAGTTCCCGTTCGGTGAGCCCGATCGACGACCGGCCGCCACGAACGCCCGCGCCGGGCCGGGTGCCGTCGGACTGCCCGGTGGCGGTCCCGTCGGTCGCCGACTCGACCTCGTCGTCGCCCCGCTGCACGGGTACCGAGGCGACGCCCGCCGGCCCGTCGCCGGTCGCGGCGGTCCAGCCGGGCTCCGCGGCGCCGCGTACCGACGGAGTGGAGCGGGCCGAGCCACCGACCGCCGCCGCATCCCGCGCCGGGTCGGTGACCCGCTGCCGGGAGGCCCGGCCGGGCGCGGTCAGCAGGAGCAAGGCCTTCGCCACCGCGCTGGTGAGGTCGTGGTCGGCGTTCTGGATCAACCCACGGGCGCCGGCGCTGATGGTGGCGGCCGCCGCCTCGGATTCCTCGGTGCCGAGCAGCACGACCGCGGCCTGCGGCGCGCGGGCCAGCACCCGGCGGACGAAGCCCGCGCTGTCCGGCCGGGTGAGGGCCGTGTCGGCCAGAACCACGTCGGCCGGTCGTTCGGCCAGGCGCAGCATCACCTCGGGATCGGAGACGGCGGTACGAACGATCGCGGACAAGCCCAGCCGCGCGGCAGCAGAAGTGAGGTGCTGAGCCGCGAGCGGTGTCCGAACGCACACAAGAACGGTACGCACTGTGATGGTCTCCTCTCCGCACACGAGCAGACCATGACGGGGTCGGCTGGGGAGGAGGTTCCCGGCAATCATCTGAACTTTTCCGACAGATGGGGCAAAAGCCGCAAGTTGCCAGGGGTTTTCGATCACAGACGTGTGAGCTGGCAACGACCCGGGTACCGGGGGGTCCAGGCCGGGAACGGTGCGCCTGCGCGGCCCGCCGCCCGGAAGCCGGCCACAAGCATTCTCGCGGTGCCGCGCGGGAGGAGGGGTGCTGATGTCGAACGTACGTAGACTGCCCGGACCCATCGTCGACCTCTGGGACTGGCAGCGGCTCGGTGCCTGCCGAGGCCGGGACAGCGCTCAGTTCTTTCACCCGGATGGGGAGCGTGGGTCCTCGCGGCTGCGGCGGGAGTCCCAGGCCAAGTCGGTCTGCCGCGCCTGCCCGGTCCGCGCCGAGTGCGCCGCACACGCGCTGTCGGTCCGCGAGCCGTACGGCGTGTGGGGCGGCTTCAGCGAGTCCGAGCGGCTGCGCCTGCTCGCCGTCGGCTGGGAGGACCTGGCAGACCGCCGGCAGATCCGGGTCGACGTGGCCCGCCTGGAGGCCCGCCTGGGCCGCCCGCACAAGTCCACGGTCCCGGCTCAGCGCAACGTAGCCTGACCCGAGAACACAGCACTTCCCCGAAACCGCACTCCCGATGGGGAGCGCGGTTTCGCGTCACCAAGACCGCGAGGCAACTGCTGACGGGCGGCGGACCGGCGCCGCCGCCCGCTTCGCCGCCATGCCAGGCCTACTGCGACGCTCCAGGTGTGTAGACGGCCTTTCTTCGCTCTGCCCACCGGTACGCCCGCCGTCCCTTGCGCTGCCCACCGATGCCCCCGCCGTCCCTTGCGCTGCCCACCGATGCGCCCGCCGTCCTTTGCTCTGCTTCAGCGGAGGAAACACGCCCTGTCCGAATAGCGGACACGGCGTGTTTCCTGGGTTGAAGCAGAGCAAAGGACGCACGAAGGGTAGGTCCTCCGTCGGCCGCCGATGGGCTCGGCGCAACGCTCCCAACGGCCTCAGCGCACGGCCGTGGGGCAGATCAGCGGACGTTGACGGGGACGGTGTGCCAGCCGGTGGCGCCGTCGGGGGCGACGCTCTGGGTGCGCTCGGTCTGGGTCTCGCCGGTCGCGTCCGTTGCCCGGACCTGAAGACGGTGCTCACCCGGCGTGGCGTCCCAGCGCCAGGACCACTGGACCCAGGTGTCCACCGATACCGTGGGGGCCAGCGCCGCCTCCTGCCAGGGGCCGTCGTCGACGCGTACCTCGACCCGGCTGATGCCCCGGTGCTGCGCCCAGGCCACCCCGGCCACCGTCACCGGGCCCGCGGTCAGCCGGTTGCGCCGCCGTGGCGCGTCGATCCGCGACTGGGTCTTGATCGGCCCCTGGGCGGACCAACCGCGCGGCACCCAGTACGCGTCGAAGTCGGCGAAGCGCGTCAGCTCCAGCTCGGTCACCCACTTGCAGGCCGACACGTAGCCGTAGAGACCGGGCACCACCATCCGCACCGGGAAGCCGTGCTGGACCGGCAGCGGTTCTCCGTTCATGCCGATCGCCAGCAGCGCGTCCCGCCCGTCGCGCAGGGCTGCGGTGGGGGTGCCGCAGGTCCAGCCGTCGACCGACCGGCCGACGACCTGATCGGCGTCCTCGTCCGGTTGGGCCTCGTCCAGCAGTTCCCGCAGCGGTACGCCGAGCCAGCGCGCGTTACCGATCAGGTCGCCGCCGACCTCGTTGGAGACGCAGGCCAGCGTGACGTACCGCTCGACCAGCGGCCGGGCCAGCAGGTCCGCGTAGGTGTAGGTGCGCTCGGTACCCACCCGGCCGTGAATGCGCAGCCGCCAGGTGTCCGGATTCACCTGCGGCACCACCAGGGCGGTGTCGATCCGGTAGAACCCGGAGTTCGGGGTGACGTACGGCGCGAGCTGAGCCAGGGACAGGTCCGCTCCCGCCGGCACGGCCGGCGCGGGGACGGCCGGGGCGGGCAGCCGGATCGCGTCCCGGGCGGCCGAGACACCCCGCCGTCCGGCCAGCCAACGGCCACCGAGACCGGCCACGGCCGCCGTACCGAGCAGCACTCCGGTGCCGGTGAGGAACCGTCGGCGCGACTCCGGGTCCACACCCTCGACCGGCGCGGCCGGCGTCACCGGCGTGGGTGGGTCCCACGGCCAGGGGTCCAGCTCGAACGGTCCGGCGATGAACAGCCAGAGCACCAGGGCGCCGAGCCCGCCGCCGACCAGCGACGGCAGCGCGTCGAAGACGTCCGCGCCGGGCCGGGTCAGCGCGGCGGCCACACCGACGGCGCCGAACGCCGCGATACCGGCCAGGCCCAGGGCCAGCCGGCGGATCGCCAGCATTCCGAAGAGGGCCGCGAACCCGCCCAGCAGCAGGGCTGTTCCGGTCAGCAGGGCGATCTTGTCGGCGGTGCCGAAGACGTCGATGGCGAACTGCTTGAGCGGCTCGGGAACGGCGTCGACGACCACCCCGCCGACCGCGACCAGTGGCGCCGACCGGGGGCCGGTCAGCACCGCCACCGGCTCCGCGATGCCGATCGCGACGGCGGCGGCGGTGACTCCGGCCAGCGCGGCGTACCGCCGTGACGTCGTGCTCATCGGCCCAGTGTGCGCGATCATCTCGGCCGATCGCCAACGACGTCATCGCTTGGTAATGCTCGCGCGGACGAAACCGGGGCACACCGCCGTACGGCGGTGTGCCCCGGAACGGGTGTCGCTACCGGGTCAGAAGCCCGGGCCGTGCTGGTGGCCGTGGCCGTGCCCGCCACCGGCGGCGGCCGGCTCGGGCTGCTCCGGCTTCTCCACCACGAGGCTCTCCGTGGTGAGCAGCAGGCCGGCGATCGACGCGGCGTTGGTGACGGCGTTGCGGGTCACCTTCACCGGGTCGATGATGCCGGACTTGACCAGGTCGCCGTACTCGCCGGTGGCCGCGTCGAGGCCGTTGCCCCACTGCATGCCGGCGACCTTCTGGGTCACGACGTAGCCGTCGTGGCCGGCGTTCTGCGCGATCCAGCGCAGCGGCTCGACCAGCGCCTTGCGCACGATCGAGACGCCGACCTTCTCCTCGCCGGTGAAGCCCAGGTCGTCGTCGAGCACGGGGAGGATCTGCACCAGGGCGGCGCCGCCGCCGGGCACGGTGCCCTCCTCGACCGCGGCCTTGGTCGCCGCGATGGCGTCCTCGATGCGGTGCTTGCGCTCCTTCATCTCGACCTCGGTCGCCGCGCCCACCTTGATCACGGCGATGCCGCCGGAGAGCTTCGCCAGCCGCTCGGCCAGCTTCTCCCGGTCCCAGTCGGAGTCGGAGGCCTCGATCTCCTTGCGGATCTGGGCCACCCGGTCGTCGACCTCGGTCTTCTGGCCGCCGCCGTCGACGATCGTGGTGTTCTCCTTGTCGACCACGACGCGCCGGGCGGTGCCGAGCACCTCCAGGCCGACCTGGTCGAGCTTGTAGCCCAGCTCCGGGGCGACCAGCTCGGCGCCGGTGGAGATCGCGATGTCCTGGAGCATGGCCTTGCGCCGGTCGCCGAAGCCCGGGGCCTTGACCGCGCAGACCTTGAGGGTCTTGCGCAGCGAGTTGACCACCAGGGTGGAGAGCGCCTGGCCGTCCACGTCCTCGGCGATGATCAGCAGGGGCTTGCTGTTCTGCAGGACCTTCTCCAGCAGCGGGAGTAGCTCCTCGATCGCCGAGATCTTCTGGGTGGTGACCAGGATGTACGCGTCCTCGAGGACGGACTCCTGACCCTCCAGGTCGGTGACGAAGTTCGGCGAGATGAAGCCCTTGTCGAACTGGAGACCCTCGGTCACGTCCAGCTCGGTGGTGAGCATCGAGCCCTCCTCGACGGTGATGACACCGTCGCGGCCGACCCGCTCCATCGCCTCGGCGATCAGCTCGCCGATGGTGGCGTCCTGCGCGGAGATCGTCGCCACGTTCGCGATCGACTCCTTGCCGGAGACCTCGACGGCCTTGCCGAGCAGCGCCTCGGAGACCTTGGCGGCCGCCGCGTCGATGCCCCGCTTGAGGCCGGCCGGGTTGGTCCCGGCGGTCACGTTGCGCAGGCCCTCACGGACCATCGCCTGCGCCAGTACGGTCGCGGTGGTGGTCCCGTCGCCGGCGACGTCGTTGGTCTTGGTCGCCACCTCCTTGACCAGCTGCGCGCCGAGGTTCTCGTAGGGGTTGGTGAGCTCGATCTCCTTCGCGATGGTCACGCCATCGTTGGTGATCGTCGGCGCACCGAACTTCTTGTCCAGGACGACGTTGCGCCCGCGCGGGCCGAGGGTGACCTTGACCGCGTCAGCGAGGGCGTTGACACCGTGCTCCAGCAGGTGTCGGGCGTCGTCCGAGAAGCTGAGGATCTTCGCCATGAATGTCCCTTCGAAGCGCCGCTGCCCCGGCCCGGCGAGCCGGACCGGGGCAGCGACACTGATCGGTTGCTTACTTCTCGATGACCGCGAGGACGTCGCGGGCGGAGAGCACCAGGTACTCCTCGCCGGCGTACTTGACCTCGGTGCCGCCGTACTTCGAGTAGAGGACGGTGTCGCCGACCTGCACGTCAACCGGGACCCGGTTGCCGTTGTCGTCGACGCGCCCCGGACCGACAGCGAGGACGGTGCCCTCCTGCGGCTTCTCCTTGGCGGTGTCGGGGATCACGATGCCCGACGCCGTGGTGGTCTCAGCCTCGTTCGCCTGGACCACGATGCGGTCCTCGAGCGGCTTGATCGCAACCTTGGTCGCGGTAGTCACGGGCATACCCTCCTGGGGTACTGGTTTCGTTGCCGGCCAGCGGGGCTGACCAGCGTCAATCTGCCTCATGCCACCGGGCGGGGCCGTCGTCGCGGGTGCCGGTCCGCCTGGCGTGCGCATCCGGGTCGCGAGACCCGGAAGCTGGCACCCTCAGGGTGAGAGTGCTAATCGCAGGTTATTCCGTGGCTAGCACTCCGTCAAGGAGAGTGCCAGCGCGTCGCGCCCCGCCAGCGGTATTTTCCCCTCGGTCGGGAGAATGGGCAGGTGGATCTCGATCAGTTGGCGGCACTGCGTACCCCCGAGGGGTCGGCCGCCCTCACGGCGGCGGCCGAGCTGGCCGGCGGCGATCCACTGACCGCGGCGTCGGCGCTCCGCGCGGCCGGGGTGCCCCCACGCTGGCGGCGGCGGCCCTCACCCAGGCCGAGCTGCGCCACCGGGCGGTGGGCAAGTTCGGCCCCGCCGCCGCCGGGATGTTCCTCACCCGCCCCGGCCTGGAGCAGGCCACCCGCCGGGTGGTTGCCGACCGGCGGGCCGCCCGGCTGCACGCGGCCGGCGTGCGCACCCTCGCCGATCTCGGGTGCGGCCTCGGCGCGGACGCGCTGGCCGCCGCCCGTGCCGGCATCCGGGTGTACGGGGTGGAGGCCGACCCGGTGACCGCGGCGATGGCCGCCGCCAACGCCACCGCAGCCGGGCTGGCCGACCTGTTCACGGTCGAGTGCGGCGACGCGACGGCGTTCGACGTGTCGCGGGTGGACGGCGTCTTCTGCGACCCGGCCCGACGGGCCACCGGCACCGGACGACGGATCTTCGACCCGCGCGCCTACTCGCCGCCCTGGGACTTCGTGACCGGCCTGGCCGAGCGGGTGCCGCGCACGGTGGTGAAGGTGGCGCCGGGCCTGGACCACGCGCTCATCCCGGCCGGCGCGGAGGCGGAGTGGGTCGGCGTGGACGGCGATCTGGTCGAGGCCGCGCTCTGGTGCGGCGAGCTGGCCGAGGTGCCCCGCCGTGCCAGCGTGTACCGGAGGGAGATCCACCAGCTCACCGGCTCGGGCGACACGGAGGCGCCGGTCGGGCCCGCACGCCGCTACCTGTACGACCCGGACCCGGCGGTGGTTCGCGCGCACCTCGTGGCCGAGCTGGCCGCGGAGCTGGACGCCACCCTGGCCGACCCGAGCATCGCGTACCTCTACGCCGATCGACCGACCCGCACCCCGTACGCGCGCTGCCTGGAGATCACCGACGTGCTGCCGTTCTCGCTCAAGCGCCTACGGGCGTTGCTGCGCGAGCGTCGGGTGGGCCGGGTGGAGATCCTCAAGCGGGGTTCGGCGCTGACGCCCGAGCAGTTGCGGCGGGACCTGCGCCTCGCCGGCGACCAGGCGGCGAGCCTGGTGCTGACCCGGGTCGCCGGAGCGCCGACCGTGCTGATCGGCCGGCCGGTGGTTTAGGTTCGGGGCGTGGCGGGACAGGGCACTCCGGCAACGGCATTACTGGCCAAGCGCGGGATCGCGCACCGCACCCACCCGTACCGGGTGGCACCCGACGCTCCGAACTACGGTGCCCTGGTGGCGGCGGCCCTCGGCGTGGCTCCGGAGCGGGTGTTCAAGTCGCTGGTGACCGAGGTGGACGGCGTCCTCACCGTGGCGGTCGTACCGGTGACCGGTGAGCTGGACCTCAAGGCGCTCGCCGCGGCGGTCGGCGGCAAGCGGGCGGCGCTCGCCGAGCGGACGGTCGCCGAGCGGGCCACCGGCTACGTGCGAGGCGGGATCAGCCCACTCGGGCAGCGTCGACGGCTGCCCACCGTGCTCGACGACTCCGCGCTGAACCTGCCGACGATCTACGTCTCCGCTGGTCGGCGCGGGCTGCAACTCGAACTGGCGGCGGTGGACCTGGTGGCGCTCACCGGGGCCCGCAGCGCGCCGTTGCAGGCCCGCTGACCTGTCGTTACATCGCGCTTTTCGGGGGATGTTCGGCGAGTAACAGTCGCGTTGCTGAATTGTTATCGCTTCCAACAAACTTGGGACCTGCGTGGTCTTGTGGTGCCAGTGTGACGCGGAATACGTTGCCGGACACAACAAAACAACACCTCCCCCACCTCCGAAAGGACCCTGCACATGCGTAAGGGGATCCTCACCATCGCCGCCGTGGGCCTGCTCGCGACCGGCGGTTTGACCGCCTGCGGCGACGACTCCGGCAACGGTTCGGCCGACTCCAAGAAGACTCCCAAGATCGGCGTGATCCTTCCGGACAGCAAGTCCTCCCCCCGCTGGGAGACGGCGGACCGTCGCTTCCTGGAGGAGGCGTTCAAGGCCGCCGGCGTCCAGTCCGACATCCAGAACGCCCAGAACGACAAGGCCGCCTTCCAGACCATCGCCGACCAGATGATCACCGGCGGCGTCACCGCCCTGATGATCGTCAACCTGGACTCCGGCACCGGCAAGGCCGTGCTCGACAAGGCCAAGTCGCAGGGCGTCGCCACCATCGACTACGACCGGCTCACCCTGGGCGGCTCCGCCCAGTACTACGTCAGCTTCGACAACGAGGTCGTCGGCAAGCTCCAGGGCGAGGGCCTGTCGAAGTGCCTGACCGAGAAGGGCGCCAAGAACCCTGTCGTGTCGTACCTGAACGGCTCGCCCACCGACAACAACGCCACCCTGTTCAAGGCCGGCTACGACTCGGTGCTCAAGCCGAAGTTCGACTCCAAGGAATACACCAAGGGCCCGGACGACGCCGTGCCGGGCTGGGACGGCCCCACCGCCGCGACCATCTTCGAGCAGCAGCTCACCGCAACCAAGGGCAAGATCGACGGCGTGCTGGCCGCCAACGACACTCTCGGCAACGCCGCCATCTCGATCCTGAAGAAGAACAAAATCAACGGCAAGGTGCCGGTGACCGGGCAGGACGCCAGCGTGGAGGGCCTGCAGAACATCCTCGCCGGTGACCAGTGCATGACCGTCTACAAGGCGGTCCGGGAAGAGGCCAAGGCCGCCGCGGACCTGGCCATCGCGCTGGCGAAGGGCGAGAAGAAGGACACCGGCCAGTCGGTGAAGGACGGTGACCGCGACGTCCCCTCGGTGCTGCTCACCCCGAAGGCCATCTACAAGGACAACGTCAAGGACGTCATCGCCGACGGCTACGCGACCAAGGAGCAGGTCTGCACCGCGGCGTACGCCAAGTTCTGCGCCGAAGCCGGCATCAGCTGACCGACGCCGCAGTACCCGCCGGGACGACCATCGCCGCCCGGCACGGGAGCACCCTCCCGTGCCGGGCGGCGCCCGCCGGACGGGCCCCGACCCTCCCTTAAGAAGGAGACCCCGTGTCCGCGATTCCCCTGCTGGAACTCCGCGGGATCGACAAGAGCTTCGGTCCCGTCCAGGTGCTCCGCGACGTCGCCCTGAGCGTCCACCCGGGCGAAGTGACCGCACTTGTCGGCGACAACGGCGCCGGTAAGTCGACCCTGGTGAAGTGCATCAGCGGCATCTACCCCACCGACGCCGGTGAGGTCCTGTTCAACGGCGCACCGGTGCACATCGGCAGTCCCCGCGACGCCGCCACGCTCGGCATCGAGGTCGTCTACCAGGACCTCGCGCTCTGCGACAACCTGGACATCGTGCAGAACATGTTCCTCGGCCGGGAGAAGCACAGCGGCATCGTCCTGGACGAGCCGACCATGGAACAGCTCGCCGCCGAGACTCTGGCGGGGCTCTCCATCCGCACCGTCACCTCGCTTCGCCAGCACGTCTCCAGCCTCTCCGGCGGTCAGCGCCAGACCGTGGCCATCGCCAAGGCGGTGCTCTGGAACAGCAAGCTCGTCATCCTGGACGAGCCGACCGCAGCCCTGGGCGTGGCACAGACCGCCCAGGTCCTCGAACTGGTCCGCCGCCTCGCCGACAACGGCCTGGCCGTGGTGCTCATCTCGCACAACATGAACGACGTCTTCGCCGTCTCCGACCGGATCGCCGCGCTGTACCTCGGCCAGATGGTCGCCCAGGTGAAGACCACCGACATCACTCACGCCCAGGTGGTTGAGCTGATCACCGCCGGGCGCTCGGGCGGCCTCGGCCTCGCCACCGACCCGGGCGGCAACGGCGACGGCCCGCAGCCGGCCGACTCGATCTCAGGAGGCGTCCGATGACCACCACCGCCGTGCGCAAGGACGGCCCGGCGGCCGTCACACCGCCGCCGACCGTCGGGAGCCACGTCCGCAACTACGTGAGCCGGGTACGCGGTGGCGACGTCGGCGCGCTACCAGCCGTGCTCGGCCTGATCGTGCTCTGCACCGTCTTCGCGGTCATGCGGCCGTCGTCGTTCCTGTCGGCCGGCAACTTCGCCAACCTCTTCACGCAGGGCGCGGCGGTCACGCTGATTGCGATGGGCCTGGTCTTCGTGCTGCTGCTCGGCGAGATCGACCTCTCCGCCGGCTTCGCCAGCGGTGTCTGCGCGGCGGTACTGGCCAACGTGGTCACCGTGCTCGGCTACCCCTGGTGGGTTGCCGTCCTCGCCGCGGTCGCCACCGGTGTCATCATCGGCACCACGCTCGGCATGCTCGTCGCGAAGATCGGCATTCCGTCCTTCGTGGTCACTCTCGCCGGCTTCCTCGCCTTCCAGGGCGTCGTGTTGCTGCTCGTGCAGGAGGGCACCAACATCTCCGTCCGCGACGAGGTGCTGGTCGCCATCGCCAACCGCAACCTCGCCCCCGCGCTGGGCTGGGCGCTGACCGCCGTCGCCGTCGTCGGCTACGCGGCGGTGCAACTGCTACGCCACCGCAACCGGGCGGCCCGCGGTCTGATCACCGACCCGATCGCGGTGGTGGCGCTGCGGATCGGCGGGCTCGCCGTCATCCTCGGCACCGCCGTGTACGTGCTCAACCTGGAGCGCAGCCGCAACGTCCTCATCGTCTCGCTCAAGGGTGTGCCGATCGTGGTGCCGATCATCGCGGTGCTGCTTGTCATCTGGACCTTCGTGCTCCAACGCACCAGCTACGGCCGGCACATCTACGCCGTCGGCGGCAACCGGGAAGCGGCCCGCCGGGCCGGCATCGGAGTCGACCGGATCCGGATCTCCGTCTTCGTGATCTGCTCGTCCATGGCCGCCGTCGGTGGCATCGTGGCCGCCAGCCGGGCCAACTCGGTCGACCCGAACACGGGGGGCAGTAACGTACTGCTCTACGCGGTCGGCGCGGCGGTGATCGGCGGCACCAGCCTCTTCGGCGGCAAGGGCCGGGTATTCGATGCCGTGCTGGGAGGCGCGGTGGTCGCGGTCATCGAAAACGGAATGGGCCTGATGGGGTACAGCGCGGGAGTCAAGTACGTGGTGACCGGCGTCGTGCTGCTGCTCGCCGCCAGCGTCGACGCCCTCTCCCGCCGCCGCGCGGCAGCCACCGGCTCCCGCTGACCGCGCGGGAGGTAGCACCAGCATGCGCCCGGCACCGAGCCAGGAGGAGGTTCGCCGGCAGAACCTCGGGGCCCTGCTGCGGTACGTGCACGTCCACGGGCCGACCACCCGTGCCGAACTCACCACGGCACTGGGGTTGAACCGGAGCACCATCGGCGCGCTCACCGCCGACCTGGCCGGCGTCGGGCTGGTCAGTGAGGGAACGCCGAAGGAGACCGGCCGGGCCGGACGACCGTCCATTGTCGTCCGGCCCGAGTCGGCCCGGGTGTACGCGTACGCGTACTCCGTGGAGGTGGACCGGCTGCGGGCCGCACGGGTCGGTCTGGGCGGCGCGGTGCTGGACCGCCGCGAGCTGGACCGCCCACGCGGTCTGCTGGCCGCGGAGGCCGCGCCGATGCTGGCCGGCGCCGTCAAGGAGATGCAGCAGGCGGTCCCGGGCGGCGCGATCTGCGTCGGCACCGGCGTCGCGGTCTGCGGCATGGTCCGCCGGGAGGACGGCCTGGTGCGGCTCGGCCCCACCACCGGCTGGGTGGACGAGCCGATCGGCGCGGCGCTCGGGGCCGAGATGGGCCTGGACGTGCCGGTCACGGTCGGCAACGTGGCGGACGTGGCGGCGTTCGCCGAGCACACCAGGGGCGTCGCGGCCGGCTGCGACAACGTCATCTACCTGTACGGCGACGTCGGCGTCGGCGCCGGGATCATCGCCGGTGGGCGTCGGCTCACCGGACACGGCGGGTACGGCGGCGAGGTCGGCCACATGAAGGTGGTGCGCGACGGCAGGCCCTGCGAGTGCGGCGCCCGGGGCTGCTGGGAAACCGAGATCGGCGAGCACGGCCTGCTACGCGCCGCGGGACGCTCCGACGCGCGGGGACGCGACGCCCTGCTGGCCGTCTTCGACGCCGCCGACCGGGGGGACGCCCGCGCCCAGACGGCGGTACGCCAGGCGGGTGACTGGCTCGGCTTCGGGGTCGCCAACCTGGTCAACGTCTTCAACCCCGAGATGGTCATCTTCGGCGGCACCATGCGCGACCTCTACCTCGCGGCGGCGGCCCAGATCCGCAGCCGGCTCAACTCGAACGCACTCGGCGCGTGCCTGGAGCACGTCCGGCTGCGTACGCCGACGCTGGGCGAGGACGCACCCCTGATCGGGGCCGCCGAGCTGGCCTTCGAACGACTGCTCGCCGACCCCCTCGACGTGGGCTGACCCGCGTACGCTGTCCGGCGTGGACGTCGAGTTGCGCGCCTCCGACGACGACCGTCACCGGGTGGTCGCCGAGCTGCACCGGCACACCACGGTGGGCCGACTCACCCTGGACGAGTTCTCCGAGCGGGTCGGCGCGGTGTGGACCTCCCGCACCCTCGGCGACCTCGCCGCGCTGACCCGGGACCTGCCGGCCCTGCCCGATCCCGCAGCCGCGGCGAAGGGCGACGACGGGATCGGGCACGGCCGCCGGGAGCTGCTGGTGCTCTTCGCCGTCGCCGCGCTCACCCTGCTACTGCTCGGTGGCTTCCTGGCCGTCACCCGCTGATCCGAGTCGCAGGCCCGACGGGCTCCGCATTTCCACGGCACGAGCGGATGAACTGATCGGACGATCAGTCCGTACCAGTGGGCGGACGGGCGGCCGGCAGGGTGCGGCTGCCCGGTTCAGACGCGTTTCGGTCCGGACCGAGGAGGCACCGCAGACATGGCACCGCTCAGAACCGCCCGTCGTCGGCCGGGAACCCGGATGCACCGCGCGGCGATGTTGCTCATCGCGATCATCGCGGGGGTCGGTGTCCTGCCGGGCGTGGCCATCGCCGCCCCCGCTGGTGGGCAGCAGCTCAACGCCGCCGACATGACGCTGCTCAACGGTGTGCGCCTGGCCGGGCTGTGGGAGATGCCGGCCGGCCAGATGGCCGCCGAGAAGGGACAGTCGGCGAAGGTACGCGAGATCGGGGCCGGCATCGCCGGCGAGCACCAGAAGCTCGACCAGCTCGTCGTGGACGCCGCCAACAAGCTCGGCGCGTCCATCCCCACCGAGCCGACCGCCGAACAGAAGGGCTGGCTGTCGGAGATGCAGAACGCCTCCGGCGCCCGGTTCGACCAGATCTTCGTGACCCGGCTCCGGGTGGCCCACGGCAAGATCTTCCCGGTGATCGGCGCGGTACGGGCCAGCACCCGCGACGCCACCGTCCGCAAGCTCTGCGAGGACGCCAACGCCTTCGTACAGCACCACATGCAGATGCTGGAATCCACCGGACTGGTCCGGTGGCCCGAACTGCCGCCGGCCGCGCTGCCCGCCCCGGGCAAGGACGGTCTGCTCGCCGCCGCCTCGGCGAACACCGGCCCGCAGGTCGGAGTGAGCAGCACCGTCGTCTGGCTGGTCTTCCTCGCCGCGCTCGGTACCGGCGGTATCGCCACCTACCGGATGCTGCGTCGTAGCTGACCGACGGTCGAGGTGGCCCGGAGTCAGCGGTCGACCTGGGTGAAGTCCCAGGAGTGCGGGGCGCGGGCCACCAGCAGGGCGGGAGGATCTGGCAGCGGGCGAGGGTTGCTGCGCCACTTCGAGATGACCACCACCCGATGGTCGGTGGACGAGAAGACCTCGCTGGACACGTGTAGCGGGTCGTGCTCCAGCTCGGGCAGGGCGGTGTCGCACACCCAGGTGATCAGGTCGGCGACGCCGTACGCCTCGGCGCGCGCCTCCCACATCCGCACGATCATCTCCGGCGTCCCCGTCACACGCTGACCGTGGTCAACGGCAGCGCCGAGTCGGCCGGCAGATCCAGCCGGCTCGGCGCGACCCCGGCGGCGACCAGGTGCGATCCGAGCGCGGCCACCATCGCCCCGTTGTCGGTGCACAGCTTCGGCCTCGGCACCCGGACCCGGATGCCGTACTTCTCGGCCCGCTCCTCGGCCAACGCCCGCAGCCGGGAGTTCGCCGCCACTCCCCCGCCGATCACCAGGGTGTCGATGCCCTGCGCCCGGCAGGCGGCGATGGCCTTGTTGGTCAGCACGTCGCAGACCGCCTCCTGGAAGGACGCGGCCACGTCGGCGACCGGCACCGGCTCACCGGCGCGTTGCCGGGCCTCCACCCAGCGGGCCACGGCCGTCTTCAGACCGGAGAACGAGAAGTCGTACCGGTGGGCCGCCAGGTCCTTCGCGGCGGTCAGGCCACGCGGGAAGGCGATGGAGGCGGCGTCACCCGCCCGGGCCTCGCGGTCGATGGGCGGACCACCCGGGAACGGCAACCCGAGCAGCCGGGCCACCTTGTCGAACGCCTCACCGGCCGCGTCGTCGATGGTGGCGCCGAGCGGGGTGACACCCCGGGCCAGGTCGTCGACCAGCAGCAGGGACGAGTGCCCGCCGGAGACCAGCAGCGCGATGGCCGGTTCGGGCAGCGGGCCGTGTTCCAGGGTGTCCACCGCCACGTGCGCGGCCAGGTGGTTGACGCCGTACACCGGCTTCTCGGCGGCGAGGGCGTACCCCTTGGCGGCGGCGACGCCGACGAGCAGCGCGCCGGCCAGACCCGGTCCGGAGGTGACCGCGATGGCGTCGATGTCGGCGAGGGTGACGCCGGCGTCGGTGAGCGCCCGCTGCATGGTCGGCACGATGGCTTCGAGGTGGGCCCGGCTGGCCACCTCCGGCACCACGCCCCCGAAACGGGCGTGCTCCTCGACGCTGGACGCGAGCGCGTCGGCCAGCAGGGTGTGCCCGCGTACGATGCCGACGCCGGTCTCGTCGCACGAGGTCTCGATGCCCAGGATCAGCGGTTCGTCAGCCATGGTCGTGTGGTCCGTCCCCGGTCGGCTCGGCGTCGCGCCGCATGACCAGCGCGTCGGTGTTGCTCGGTTGGTAGTAGCCGCGACGCACCCCGATCGGCTCGAACCCGTACGTCGCGTAGAGGCGCTGGGCGGGGGCGTTGTCCACGGCCACCTCCAGCAGAGTGCTGCGGGCGCCCCGACGGTTCGCCTCGGCGAGCAGTTCCTCCAGGAGGACGCGGCCGACGCCACGCCGCTGGACGTCCCGCCGGACGGCGATGACCTGCACCCACACCTCGTCCGGTGGGGCGCCGGCGAGCCCGGCGTAGCCGAGCACCGTCCCGTCGGTGTCGGTGGCGACCCGGTAGTGGTGCCCGTTGGCCAGCTCGTTCCAGAACATGGCGGGCGACCACTGCCCGGCACCGAACAGGTCCGCCTCGATCGGCATCGCCTCTTCGACGTGCCACCAGCGGAACCGTTCCAGCCGTACCGGTGTCACGGCAGGACCGGTTTGCGGCCGGTGGCCACCACGGCGTCGGGTCGGCGCAGGTAGAGCGGGGTGAGTCGCTCGCCGGGCGCGCCGGCCCGGATCCGCTCGGCGGCGAGCAGCGCCAGCACGGTGGCGTCCGGGTAGCGCGGTTCGACCCGGACCGGCAGGTCCAGAGCCTCGGCGTACCGGTGTGCTCCGTCGCCGACCGCGACCGTCGCGCCCAGCTCACGGGCGCGGGCGGCGGCCACCGCCGGCGAGGACACCTCGGGCCCGACGACCCGCTGGCCGGCCCCGTCGTAGACGGCCCAGTACAGCTCCTTGCGGCGGGCGTCGCTGGCGGCCAGCACCGGCTCGCCGGCAGCCGCCGGGTGGCCGATAGCGTCCAGGGAACAGACGCCGTACGTCGGAACGCCGAGCACCTGCCCCATCGTGGCGGCGGTGACCAGGCCGACCCGCAGCCCGGTGAACGGCCCGGGGCCGAGCCCGGCGACTATCGCGCCCAGGTCACGCGGGCGCGCGCCGGCGTCGGCGAGGACCGCGTCGACCTGGGGCGCGAGCAGTTCACCGTGCGCGCGGGCATCGACCGTGCACCGGTGCGCCCGGGACGTGACGCCGTCCGCCGAGATCTCTACCAACGCTGCGGTCACCGCGGGGGTCGAGCTGTCCACCACGAGTACGAGCACGGTTAGCCAGCCTAGCGGCCCCGCCACCGCCCGCCCGTGACGCCCCGCCCCTCGGCCACCACCCGGCCAACCGGCGGACGAGCAGCGCCACGACTCCACCCGTCGCCACGCCACCCGTCGCCACGCCACCCGACGCCGCGCGTCTTTCCGACCGCCATGCCACGCCACGCATCGCCGTGCGTCTGCGCGACCGCCACGCCGTGCCAGGCGACGCGACGCGACGCCGTGCGTCTGCGCGACCGCCACGCGACCCGACGCCAAGCCACGCGACGCCATGCGTCTTCGCGACGGCGACGGCGACGGCGACGGCGACGGCGACGGCGACGGCGACGGCGACGGCGACGGCGACGGCGACGGCGACGGCGACGGCGACGGCGACGGCGACGGCGACGGCGACGGCGACGGCGACGGCGACGGCGACGGCGACGGCGACGGCGAACAAGACCCTGATGAGCGTGATGCCTGTGAGTCATCTAGATGACTCACAGGCATCACGCTCATCAGCATTACCGCCGCCGCTCAGCGACGTGGCCCCGACCGTGCTGATCGCGGCCTGGAAGACCGCGAGTCGTGAATCCGCCGCAGAGCTACCGCGAGCGTCTGATGCTGGGCCAGCATGCCGGGATGCCATCGACTCGCCTCGTCACCCTCCTCGGCACCGTGCTGCGGCAAGAACGCCAGCGACGCGAGCTGACTCAGCGCCAGCTCGCCGGGCTCGCCGAGGTCAGCCAGGCGGCGGTGGCCAGGATCGAACGCGGCGAACGAGCGCCGAGCGTCCCCGTGCTGGAGCGGTTGTTCACCGCGATGGACGTGCAGGTGGTGGTCGCGGTCGAGCCGCTGGACGCGCACCTCGACGCTCGCATCGACGAACTGGCCGCCCGCCCGATCGGCGAGCGCATCGACGAGCTGGGCCTCAACGAGACGCTGGACCGACTGACCGACTTTCCGCAGGTGCTCACCGGCAGCACGGCGGCGCTGTTGCAGGGCGCTCCGGTGCCGGTCGACGCCGTGGAGATCGCCCTGCGGTGGAAGGACTCGAAGCGGTTCACCGCCTGGCTGGAGGTGAACTACGGCCAGCGGTGGAACGCCCGGTGGGGCGAGTTCGGCGGGGTGTGGTTGGAGCCGGAGGAGCCGGGCGAACACCGTTGGTCGACCCGGTACGGCGAGATCAGGGCGACCATGTGCGACGAACTGCCCGAGACGATCGAGGTGCGCCACGGTGGCCGCGACTATCAGGTGGTGCCGCTGGTCGAGTTGGAGCTGGCCGAGCCGCGGGCCGCCGACCTGCTGCGCCGCTACCGGGCCCGGCACCGCGCCGTCCAGAGCTAGATCCCCAGGACGACGCGGGCGACGCGGGTCGGGGTCAGCCGGAAGTGCGCTCCCAGTCGATGGTGGGACGGCCAGCGTCGGCGAGGGCCTTGTTGGCGGCGCTGAACGGGCGGCTGCCCAGGAAGCCGCGCGGGTTCATCGGGCTCGGGTGGCCGGCCTCCAGCACGACGTGCCGAGAGTTGGTGACCAGGCCGGCCTTCTTGCGGGCGTAGCCGCCCCAGAGCAGGAAGACCACCCGGTCCGGCAGGGCGTCCAGCGCCCGGATGGTGGCGTCGGTGAACTCCTCCCACCCGGCGTTCGCGTGCGAGCCGGGGGTGGCCTGACGGACGGTCAGCACCGCGTTGAGCAGCAGCACGCCCTGCGCCGCCCAACCGTCGAGGTTGCCGCTACGCGGCTTGGGCACGCCCACGTCCTCGCCCAACTCCTTGAAGACGTTGCGCAGCGAGGGCGGCACCGACACGCCCTCGCGGACGCTGAAGCTCAGCCCGTGCGCCTGCCCGGCCCGGTGGTAGGGGTCCTGCCCCAGGATCAGCACCCGGGTGGCCTCCGGCGGGCAGAGCCGGTACGCCGAGAAGAGGTCCTCCAGCGGCGGGAAGACGGTCTGCGTCGCGTGCTCCCGGGCAACGAACTCGGCCAGCGCGGCCGTGCGGGCCGGGTCGAGGTGCGGGGTGAGCACGGCACGCCACTGCTCCGGCAGCAGCGCCAGCAGATCCAGGGCGGGGGCATCGTCGGGCATCAGAAACCTCTTCCAGCGCGGGTCGGTCCCCCGCACTCTAGGCATCACGTCCGACAGCGCCGCGCCCTAACCCAGCTCGGCCAACCGCCGAGCCCAGTCACCACCGACCGGATCCAGCTCGACGACTCGGGTGTCGTCGTCGCGGCGGTCGATACGGACCCGCAGGTGCGCGTCGACCAACTGCTCCACCAGACCCTCGCCCCACTCCACGACGGTCACCGACGCGTCCACCGAGGCATCCAGGTCCAGGTCGTCGATCTCGGCGCGCGGGTCGCTGGCGGCGCCCAGCCGGTACGCGTCGGCGTGTACGAGGGCCACCCGACCGCCCCGGGCCGGATCGGGCCGGTGGACCCGGGCGATCACGAACGTCGGCGAGGTCACGTCCCCGAGGACGTTGAGCCCAACGCCGATGCCCTGGGTGAGCGCGGTCTTGCCGGCGCCCAGCGGGCCGGTCAACAGCACCAGGTCACCGGCCCGCAGCAGCCCGGCCAGCCGGCGGCCGAACTCCCGAGTGTCCTCGACGGTCGGCAGTTTGACGACGAAACTCACCGGTCCTCCATGCTCTCCAGTGATTCGAGGAACCGCTCCAGCGCGGCGTTGACCTCGTCGGCGTGCTCCAGCATCACCACGTGACCACTGTCTTCGATCTTGATGAACTCGGCGTGCGGCAGCCGCCGGACGATCTCCTCGGAGTGGGTGACCGGCGTGATCATGTCCTTGTCGCCGACGACCACCAGCACCGGGGCGTTCGCCAACGCCGCCAGCGCCGGGAAGCGCGAGTGCGTGGCGAGGGTCCGCAGGTAGCGGGTCACCGTGTCGGCCGAGGTCCGGGAGTTCATGGTCTCCACATAGGACACCAGCCGAGGGCTGGGCTTACGGGTGCCGAAGCCGTACTTGCGGGTCAGCAGCCAGGCCACGTTCGAGGTCGACTTGCGGGCCCGGTCGATCACCGGGCCGCCGTACCGGGTGGCGTTGCTGACCATATAGAGCACCGGACCACCGACCCGGCCCAGCAGCGCCGGAGCCACGAGCTTGGTCTCCGCGACGAGACCGCCCGACGTGGCCATCAGCACCGTGCCCACCACCCGGTCACCGAACAGCTCCGGGAACAGCTCGGCGAACGCCATGATGGTCATGCCGCCCATCGAGTGCCCGACCAGCACCAGTGGCCCTTCCGGGGCGACCCGGTCGATCACCCGGCGCAGGGTCCGGCCGAGCACGGCCAGGTCGTACTCGCCGGTCTCCAAGCGACCGGACTGGCCGTGACCGGGCTGGTCGTACGCCACGATCCGGTAGTCGCCGCGCGCGGCGAGCATCTCGCGCTGGAAGTGGAAGGTGCCCATGTCCAGGCAGAACCCGTGCACCAGCACCACCGTCGGGTGGCCCGGCACCGGACGGGTCGGCTCGACCACCTCGACGTGGATGTCGGTGCCGTCCGGCAGCTCCAGCCGGAACGCCTCGTCGTACCTCTGCTCGCCGAACGTCTCCTGCGCGTACCGGTCGGTCGGGTCGGTCTTCAGCCGGCGGACCAGGGTGCGTTCGGTCGCGACGCCGGCCGCCAGACCGGCCGCCGCCACCCCGACCGCGGCGCCGACCAGGCCGGCCACGCGGCCGGCCGCGGTCCGCGGACGCGGGATGCGGTACGCCATCAGGGGCGCTCGCCGTCGTAGACGCGCGGCACCCGGGTGCTGCCGAAGCGGGTGACGATCTCGTAGTTGATCGTGCCGACCGCCTCGGCCCAGTCGTCGGCCGTCGGCTCGCCGTCGGCGCCGCTGCCGAACAGGGTCGCCACGTCGCCGTCGGCCACCGGGTCGTCGCCGCAGTCGAGCACGAACTGGTCCATGCAGACGCGCCCGGAGATCGTCCGCCGCGCGCCGGCGAGCTGCACCGGCCCGGTGTTGGAGGCGTGCCGGGGCACACCGTCGGCGTACCCGAGCGGCACCACGGCCAGGTTCGCGTCCGACTTGGTGGTGTAGGTGTGTCCGTAGGAGACGCCGGTGCCGGCGGGAACCCGCTTGGTGAGCATCACCCGGGCCCGGGCGGACATCGCCGGACGCAGCCCGTACGTCTCGCCGGCCACCGGGGACAGTCCGTAGATGGCCAGTCCGGGGCGGACCAGGTCGAAGTGCGTGTCGGGGCGGGTCAGGGTGGCCGCCGAGTTGGCCAGGTGCCGCCACCGGGGGCGCAGCCCGGCGCGCTCGACCATGGCCAGTCCCTCGTGGAAGACGGCGAGCTGCCGGTCGGTGGTCGGGTGACCGGGCATGTCGGCGTACACGAAGTGGCTCCACACGCCGACCACCTCGACCAGGCCGTCGGCCTGGGCCTTCGCCGCGGCGTCGAGCAGGGCCGGCCAGTCGGCGACGGTGGCGCCACCTCGCGACAGCCCGGTGTCGATCTTCAGGTGCAGCCGGGCGGGGCGCTCGGCACGCCGGCTCGCCTCGATCATCTCGTCGAGCTGCGGCAGGCTGGCGGCACCGAGATCCACCCCGGCGCTCACGCCCTCGTGCAGCGGCAACCCGGGCGCGAGCAGCCACGCCAACACGGGCGCGGTGATCCCGTTCCGGCGCAGCGTGAGCGCCTCGTCGAGGGTGCAGACGCCGAGCCAGTCCGCTCCCCCGTCCAGTGCCGCGCGGGCGGCCGGGAGCATGCCGTGGCCGTACCCGTCGGCTTTCACCACCGCCATCATCTCGGCGGTGGTGCCGGAGCGGAGCCGGCTCACGTTCTCGCGGATCGCGTCAAGATCGACGCGTACCTCGGCCTGCCACATACGCCCAGCCTACTTTCCAGCCTGATCACCGTGGGCGGCGACGCTCGGCCCGCCGCGCCGGTCGGGTCGGACGGGACGATCAGCCCAGCCGGGCGATGACCGGGCGCAGCGCGGTCACCACGTCGGGCGCGGTCACCGGGCCGCCGCGGGCCGCCTCCCGACCGGCCAGTCCGTGCAGGTACGCGGCCCCGGCCGCCGCCCGGTCCGCCGGCACCCCGGCCGCCAGCAGCGAGCCGAGCAGTCCGGCCAGCACGTCGCCGGTGCCGCCGGTGGCCAGCGCCGGGGTGCCGGTCGGGTTGACGTACGCCCGGCCGTCCGGCGTGCCGATCACCGTGCGGTCCCCCTTGAGCAGCACCACGGCGTTCATCCAGGCGGCCAGTCGCAGCGCGGACCCGACGCGGTCGGCGCCGGGCTCCTCCCCGCACAGCCGGGTGAACTCCCGGTCGTGCGGGGTGACCACGATCGGCGCGTCCCGGCCGCGCAGCCGGTCGGCGAGTGAACCGTCGACCAGCAGGGTCAACGCGTCCGCGTCGAGCACCACCGGCACCGGTGTCGCCAGGACGGCCCGCAGCTCGGCCGCCGCCTCGTCTCCGGTGCCCAACCCCGAGCCGCACACCCACGCCTGCACGCGGCCGGCATCGGCCACCCGGGGCGTGGCGATCACCGAGGGTGCTGGCGCAGCACCTCGTCGCGGGCCCCACCGGCGTACCGGACCAGGCCGGTCGGCCCGGCGAGCGCCCCGCCGACGGAGAGCACCGCCGCGCCCGGGTACGTCGCCGAGCCGGTCGCCACCCCCACCACACCCCGGGTGTACTTCTCCGACGCGGCGCCAAGCTCGGGCCACCACCGCTGAAGGTCGGACCAGTCGGTGACGTTCAGCGCGGGGGTGCCCCGCAGCCAGGGCTCCAACCCGATGTCGACCAGCTCGACCTGCCCCGCCAACGCGGCGGCCGGCCCGACCACCAGGGCGGGCTTGAGCGCGCCGAAGGCGACGGTCACGTCGGCGCGGACGGCGGTGGGCCGGCCGGACGCGGACAGCGGCACGTGCCCGGTGTCCACCGCGACCCCGCTCGGCACGTCCACGGCCAGAACGGTGGCCCGCTGGCCGTCGCGCCCACGCAGGTCGCCCAGCCGCTGGACGACCTCGTCCGCGTTCGCCCGCAACCCACCCGTGCCGCCGATCCCGACGATGCCGTCGAGGACCAGGTCGACGGGGCCGGCGGGGCGGTCGACCAACCGACCACCGGCGGCCCGCAGCGCGGCCAACCCGGCGACGTGCGCCCGGCCGGGGTGAGCAGCAGGGCGGAGACCTCGACGCCCCGGCGGGCCAGTCGCTCACCGGCGTAGAGCGCGTCGCCGCCGTTGTCGCCCGAGCCCACGAGCAGCAGCACCCGGCCGCCGTACACGCCGCCGCGCTCGGCGAGAAGCAGGGCGGCCCGGCGGGCCAGCCCGGCGGCGGCGCGTTGCATCAGCGTGCCCTCCGGCAGCGTGCCCATCAGCCCCGCCTCGGCGGCCCGTACGTCGCCCACCCGCCACACCGGTCTCATGTCACCGTGTCCCATCCGTTCCGCGGGTTGGCCGGCACGGCCCACCCGGCCGACGTCACCGTTCCGCGACCACCATCGCCGAGGCGATCCCGCCGTCGTGCGAGAGCGACAGGTGCCAGTGGTTGATCCCCCGCTCGGCGGCCACCGCCGCGACGGTTCCCGTGACGCTCAGCCACGGCCGGCCGTCGGTGTCGGGCACGATCTCGCAGTCGTGCCACCGCAGGCCGGCGGGAGCGCCGAGGGCCTTGGCGACGGCCTCCTTCGCGGCGAAGCGGGCGGCCAACGACTCCGGCGAGCGGGGACCGCCGGAACGGGTGACCCGCTCCGGCCCGGTGAAGAGCCGGTCGGCGAGCAGCGGCGTCCGCGCCAGGGACCGGGTGAACCGGTCCACCAGGACGACGTCGAGGCCGACAGCGACGATCACCAGACCACCCTACCGGCGGCGGGGGCGGCAGATTAGCCGTCGGGCCCGCGGTGGGCAACGCCTGTGGACAGACCCGGGTACGACCGCAGCCCGGCATCCACAGGGCACCTCGGCGCGGCCCGGCTCTGCCTAGCGTTCACCGCGTCGATGCCGATCCAACACGGGGGTGGGGTCATGACCGAGGAGCCGTTCGCCGTCCGGCCGCAGGAGCTGCGCGCGGAGGCCGGCGCGCTCGACGACGAGGCGTACCGGTTGGCGTGGGGTCTGGCGCGGGTGCCGGGGCTGCTGGTGCCGGCCCCGGGCTGGCGGACGGCCACGGCGCTGGCGGGGCTGGAGGCGGCCGGGCACGCCTGGTTCTGCCGGCTGGGCACGGCCATGGCGGTGACCGCCGATGGCATCCGTGGGGCGGCCGGGGCGTACGAGACCGTGGACGACCGGGCCGCCGGCCGGTTCGTCACCGTGCCCCGGTGAGCGGGGTCGGCTACCGGCAGCTCTGGGCGGCCGATCCGGAGGGTGGCGGGCGGCCGGATCGGCCTGGGCCGGGTTGACCGGCCCGGTCCACCGTCACGCCGACGAGCTGGCCGGGACGGCCGGACGGCTGCGCAGTGGCTGGTCCGGTGCGGCGGCCACGGCAGCCGACGCCCGGCTCGCCAGCCTTGCCGACGAGCTGACGTCGGTGGCGCCGGCGCTGATCGAGGCCGACCAGACGCTGGCCGAGTTGGCCCGGCAGCTCGCCGTGGCGAAGGCCCAGCTCGCCGAGGCGGTCGCCCGGGCCGACGCGGCCGGCCTGGTGGTGGACCGAGCCGGTGGTGTGCGGGCGGCTTCGGTGGACCCCACGCACCCCGACGGAGCCGGCATGGCGGCAGCCGGGTCACCGGCAGGAACGAGGGCCGGCACGGCGGCGGGGTCGGCAGCCGGCACGGCGGCAGGGTCGGCAGCCGGCACGGCGGCGGGCGCGGCGCTCGGAGTCGCGGTGGCGGGAGTGGCGGTGGCCGTACGCGCGGCGATCGGGCGCGCCGACGCGGCGGATCGGGCCGCCGCCGCGCGGTTGGCGGAGCTGGCCCGTGCGGCCGGCACCGGCTGGGCGTCCCCGGCACCGCCCGGCCGGCCGGCCGCCGGGGCGTCGCCGCCGGTCGTACGCGCCTGGTGGTCCGGGTTGACGCCGGCCCAGCGGCGTTGGCTGGTGGGGCACGAACCGGCGCTGGTCGGCACCCTGGACGGGGTACCGGTGGCGGCCCGCGACCAGGCCAACCGCCTGCTGCTCGGCGCGCGGCGTGACGAGTTGCTGGCCGAGCGGCGGCGATTGCTGGCCCGGGTGCCGCCGGGACCGCTGGCGTCGGTGCGACTGCGCGCGCTGGCCGCGCGGCTGGCCGGCCTGGACACGCTGACCGAGCGGCTGGCCGGCGGGGCGCCGCGGGCGTACCTGTTGGGGCTGGACCCGACCGGTGAGGGGCGGGTGGTGGTGGCGCTCGACGACCCGGACCACGCCGATCGGGTGCTGACGTACGTGCCGGGGATGACCGCCGGGCTGGACGACGCCCCCGGCGAGCTGGGTCGGGCCGCCCGGGTGCTGGAGCGCTGCGCGGCGCTCGCGCCGGGTGAGCGCAGCGCGGCCGTGCTGTGGCTGGACTACGACGCTCCGGACTTCCTGACCGAGGCGGCGTCCGCCGGCCAGGCCCGGGACGCCGGGCCGGCGCTGCACCGTTTCCAGGAGGGGTTGCGCGCCACCCACGAGGGGTCGCCGGCCCGGCAGACGGTGCTCGGGCACAGCTACGGGTCGCTGGTGGTGGGGGTGGCCGCCCGGGAGCACGGGCTGGCCGCCGACGCGCTGATGTTCGTCGGTTCGCCCGGGGTGGGCGTGGCGCGCGCCGACGAGCTGGGCATCCCGGCCGGGCAGGTGTGGGCCAGCAGGGCACCGGACGACGTGATCCGCCTGGCCCGGCCGGTGGACGAGCTGGGCCGGCCGGCCCTGCTGGGCGCGGCTCCGCTCGCTGCGGTGCTGGGTTGGCCGGATCGCACCGGCCACGAGCTGTGGTTCGGTCACGACCCGGCGGACGCCGGGTTCGGCGGCCGGGTGTTCCGCAGCGGCAGCGGTGGACACGCCGGCTACTGGGAGCCGGACAACCCGGCGCTGGACGGGATGGCCCGCGTCGTACTGGGCCGGTGACGGGACCGGGCCGCCGACGAGCCACCGGACGCGACGCCGACGACGGAGCCCCGGCCACCGCGGGTGCGGCGCGGCCGGGGCTCCGGGCGTGGCTGTCGACTACTCGACGGTGACCGACTTGGCCAGGTTGCGGGGCTGGTCCACGTCGTGCCCCCGAGCTGCGGCGATCTCGGCGGCGAACACCTGGAGCGGCACGGTGGTGACGAGCGGGGCGAGCAGGGTGGGCGTACGCGGCACGTAGATCAGGTGGTCGGCGTACCGGACGACGGCCTCGTCGCCCTCCTCCGCGATCACGATGGTCCGCGCGCCACGCGCCCGGACCTCCTGGATGTTGGAGACGACCTTGTCGTGCAGCATGCCGCGCCCCACCGGGGAGGGCACCACGCAGATCACCGGGGTGCCCTTGTCGATCAGGGCGATGGGGCCGTGCTTCAGCTCGCCGGCCGCGAAGCCCTCGGCGTGCATGTACGCCAGCTCCTTGAGCTTGAGCGCGCCTTCGAGGGCCACCGGGTAGCCGACGTGCCGGCCGATGAACAGCACCGTCGGCTCGGACTTCAGCTCGCGGGCCAGCTCGCGGACCGGCTCGATGCGGTCCAGCAGCTCACGCAGCTTGCCGGGCATCTCCTGGAGCTGGGCCACGACCGCGCCGACCTCGTCGGCGAACTTGATGCCGCGTACCTGGGCCAGGTGCAGGCCGATCAGGTAACAGGCCACGACCTGGGTGAGGAACGCCTTGGTGGAGGCGACGGCGATCTCCGGCCCACCGTGGGTGTAGAGCACGGCGTCGGACTCGCGGGGGATGGTCGAGCCGTTGGTGTTGCAGATGGCCAGCACCCGGGCCTTCTGCTCCTTGGCGTGCCGCAGGGCCATCAGGGTGTCCATCGTCTCGCCGGACTGCGAGATCACCACGATGAGCGTGGACCGGTCGAGCACCGGATCGCGGTAGCGGAACTCGCTGGCCAACTCCACCTCGCACGGGATCCGGGTCCAGTGCTCGATGGCGTACTTGGCGACCAGGCCGGCGTGGTACGCGGTGCCGCAGGCCACGATGAAGATCTTGTCGACGTCGCGCAGATCCTGGTCGCTGAGGCGGACCTCGTCCAGGGCGATCTCGCCGCTCTCGGTGAGTCGGCCGAGCAGGGTGTCGGCGATCGCCTGCGGCTGCTCCTCGATCTCCTTGAGCATGAACCAGTCGTAACCGCCCTTTTCGGCGGCGGACGAGTCCCAGTCGATGTGGAAGTCCTTGCCGCTGGCGGGCTGACCGTCGAAGTCGGTGATCTCGATGCTGTCGCCGGTGATCAGGACGATCTGGTCCTGACCCAGCTCCACCGCCTCGCGGGTGTGCTCGATGAACGCGGCCACGTCGCTGGCCAGGTAGTTCTCGCCGTCGCCCCGCCCGACGACCAGCGGCGAGTTGCGCCGGGCGCCGACGACGGCACCGGGCACGGAGGCGTCGACCGCGAGCAGGGTGAACGCGCCCTCCAGCCGCTGGCACACCACACGCATGCCGGCGGCGAGCAGCTGCGGGCCGTCCGGCTGGCCGGCGGCGCGCAGGTCGGCCAGCGCGGCGGAGAGCAGGTGCGCGGCGCACTCGGTGTCGGTGTCGCTGGTGAACTGGACGCCGTCGGCCTCCAACTCGGCGCGGAGCCGGGCGAAGTTCTCGATGATGCCGTTGTGGATCACCGCGACGCGGCCGTCAGGCGCGACGTGCGGGTGGGCGTTGCGGTCGGTCGGCCCGCCGTGGGTGGCCCACCGGGTGTGCCCGATGCCGGTGGTGCCGTCACCGATGCCGATCGGACTGGCCGCGCAGGAGGTCGGGTCGTCGGCAGCACGCTCGGAGAGCACCTTTTCGAGGTTGGCGAGCTTGCCGGCCTTCTTCTCGGTCAGGAGCTGGTCGTCGCAGACGATGGCGACGCCCGCCGAGTCGTAGCCCCGATATTCCAGCCGCCGCAGCCCGTCGAGCACGATGCTCAGCGCCGGGCGCGCGCCGGCGTATCCCACGATTCCACACATGGCCCGCAGCCTAACCCAGTTTCGCTCATCATGGGTGCTCGAAAGCCGGCTAAACAAGCACCGGATTTGAGCGATCGGTGGTTGGTGGGCCGCAATGGGACGAGCGTCACGAGCCGGGCCGGCGTTTCACGAGACCGGACGGGGTTGCGGGACGGCCGGGGCGTACGACAGTCTTCCGGCGGGTTCGGCGCACGCTCCGCTGACTCCTCGACCCCTTACCCACTCCCGCCCGGAGCAGCCATGTCCGACGCGCCGCCCCCCGAGTCGTCCCCGACGCCACCTCCGGACCCCGCTCCGACGCAGCCGGACCCGACGGCCACGCAGCCGCCGACGAACCCGCCGTCCGGGTGGGCCGCGCCGGACGCCTTCCCGACGCCGGATCCGTTGGCGCCGGGCCAGCCCTGGGCGCCCCCACCGGCCTGGACCCCGCCGCCCCCGCCCACGTCGTGGACGCCCGATCCCACCGGCGGCATACCGGTTACGCCGGACCCCGCCGGAACGGGCGCCTGGCCGCCACCCCCACCACCAGGACAGCCGTCGGCCGGCTACCCGCCGGGTTACCCGGCACCCGGCTATCCACCGCCCGGCTATCCACCGCCCGGCTACCCACCGCCGTACCTCTATCCCGGCTATCCGCCGCCCGCTCGCCCGGCCGCCAGCGCCGGTCGGGTGATCGGGATCGTCGTCGCAATCGTCGCGGCGCTCGCCCTCCTCGGGTGCGGATGCTTCTGCGTGTCCGGGTCACTGCTCAGCCGGCTCGCCCCGGACACGGTCGCCGAGGACCCGTACGACAGCGACCCCTTCGGCGACGACACCTGGCCGCCGAGCATCGCGCCCGAGCCGCCCACCGTGCCCGACACCCCCACGGCGGGGCCCACCAAGAAGCCGATCACGCGTCCGACGTCGGGTCCGGCCCCCGTGACGGTGGTCTACGAGGTCACCGGAGTGGGCCGGGCGGACATCGCGTACTTCGACGCCGAGAGCGATCTCATCCACGCCGACGGCGCGAAGCTGCCCTGGCGTATGACCATCCGCACCAACGGCCAGAGCAGGGTCATGGTGGAGGCCAGGTGGTCCGACTACGAGGAAAGGCCGATCGGCTGCACCGTCACGGTCACCGGCGCCGGAAAACCCGTGACGAACACGACCCAGGGGACCTGGGCCACCAGTTGTGAGCCCGAGTGAAGCTGGAGTCGGGTCAGCGGGTGACCGTAGGCTGGCGCAGGTGACGACGAGCACCGATGTCGACCCGCTGGTGGCCCGGATGCGGCCGTTCGGTACGACGATCTTCGCCGAGATGTCCGCCCTCGCCGTACGGACCGGGGCGGTCAACCTCGGCCAGGGTTTCCCGGACACGGACGGCCCGCCGGAGATGCTGGCCGCCGCCGCCGAGGCGCTGCGCGGCGGGCAGAACCAGTACCCGCCCGGCCCGGGGATCCCCGCCCTGCGTGCGGCCGTCGCGGCGCACCAGCGCCGGTTCTACGACCTGGCGTACGACCCGGACGGCGAGATCGTGATCACGGCGGGCGCGACCGAGGCGGTGGCGGCCAGCATCCTCGCTCTCTGCGAACCGGGCGACGAGGTGGTCTGCTTCGAGCCGTACTACGACTCGTACGCCGCCTCGATCGCCCTGGCCGGCGCGGTCCGGCGGCCGGTCACGCTGCGCCCCGGCGCGGACGGCCGGTACGCCTTCGACCCGGCGGCGCTGCGGGCGGCGTTCGGGCCGCGCACCCGGCTGGTGCTGCTCAACTCGCCGCACAACCCGACCGGCAAGGTGTTCACGCCGGCCGAGCTGGCGCTGGTGGCCGAGCTGTGCCAGGAGTTCGGCGCGTACGCGGTCACCGACGAGGTGTACGAGCACCTGGTGTTCACGGACGCGTCCAGCGCGCACGTGCCACTGGCGACGCTGCCGGGGATGCGGGAGCGGACGCTGCGCATCTCGTCGGCCGGCAAGACGTTCTCCTGCACGGGCTGGAAGATCGGCTGGGTGAGCGGCCCGGCGGCGCTGGTCTCGGCGGTGCTGCGGGTGAAGCAGTTCCTCACCTACGTCAACGCCGCGCCGCTGCAACCGGCGGTCGCGGTGGCGCTGGCCCTGCCCGACGACTACTACACGGGTTTCCGCGACGGGCTCCAGCAGCAGCGCGACCAGCTCATCGGCGGCCTCACGGACGCCGGGTTCGACGTGCTGACGCCGGAGGGCACGTACTTCGTGACCGCCGACGTCACCGCGCTCGGCGGCACCGACGGGATGGAGTTCTGCCGGTCGCTGCCGGAACGCTGCGGCGTCGTGGCGGTGCCCACCCAGGTCTTCTACGACGACGTCGAGGCCGGCCGGCGGCTGGTCCGGTTCGCGTTCTGCAAGCGCCCGGAGGTGCTGGCCGAGGCGGTCACCCGGCTGCGCGCTCTGACCCGCTGACGGGCCCGGAGCCGCTCGCGTCCGAATCGGTCACCGACCGATCCGGGGTGGACGACGCCAGTCGGGTGAGCAGCTGGCCCTCGTCGCCGAGCAGCACCGCCTCGGCGTCGTCCAGGAAGGACAGGTCGGCGGTCACGTGCCGGCTCGCCGCGGTGAGCAGCAACCCGACCACCGGATCCTCGGCGGCCCGCCGGAGGCCGTCCAGATTGCGCAGCTCGCGCAGCAGGTGCCCGCGCTGGTTGCTCAGCACGGCACGAACGGTGGCCGCGGAGCCGGACCGGGCGGCGGCGGTGACCTTGAGGAAGAAGTCGTCCCGGAATCCGCCGCTGCGCGGGCTCGGCTCGCCCAACCACCGCGCCAGCTCCGCGCGCCCGGCCGGGGTGATCTCGTAGACGACCCGGTCCGGCTTGATCGGCTGGGGCTGCCGTTCGGCGACGACCAGTTCGTCCCGGGCGAGCCGGTCGAGGATCTGGTACAGGTGGCCGATGTTCAGCGGCCCCCACTGCGGGCCGACGGCGGCCTCGAACGCCCCCTTGAGCTGGTAGCCGTGGCTGGGGCCACCAGCGAGCAGGGCGAGGACGGCGTGCTGGATCGCCATGTCACCTCCGGTACGCGTCTTGCATTGTCACAATGTATCGCGCAGAGTGGGAGACAGCACACGGGGAGGCGCGATGCTCGGCTTCATCTGGCGACAGCTACGCGGCCGTGCGGGGCGGTCGGTGGCACTGCTGGTCGGCATGCTGGTGGCCACCACCGGTTTCGTGGTCCTGACCGGTGCCACCACCACCTCTCGCCTGGACGTCAACGGCACGGTCGAGCGCAACACCCAGGTCGCCTACGAGATCCTGGTGCGCCCGAAGGGGACGCGCACCCCGCTGGAGGCCGAGCGCGGGCTGGTCCGCCCCAACTATCTCTCCGGGCTCTTCGGCGGCATCACCACCCAGCAGTACGAGCAGGTGACGGCCGTACCCGGCATCGAGGTGGCGGCCCCGATCGCGATGCTGGGCTATTCCACCACGCTGCTGCCGACACCGATCGACCTCACCGGGGCGGTTGACCGCTCCCTGGATCGTCAGGTCATCCGGGTCGACCCGACGTTCCATGCCGAACGCGGGCTCTCCAGCGCGTCCGGCAAGCCCCGGTACGTCTACGTCACCAAGAAGCCGTTGATCTTCCCCCGGCTCGACGGGGGACTCGGCAGCGAGTCGGTCCCCTACTCCGACGGGAACTCCTATCCCTTGCCGGAGGCCTGCGGGCCAGTCCCTCGGGAGGTGCAGCCGGACGGTCGCAGCCTCCCCATCTGCGATCCCCAGTACGCCCTGCTCGGCAACCCCGGCACCTACTCCGAGCGGGAGGCGTGGTCGCTGCACGCCGTGCAACTGTTGGCCGACGGACGGTTCCGGGGCCAGCCCTACACGCTGGCGACCGATCGGGACGGCACCTCGGCGCCCGCCGACCGGCTGGTGATGGCGTACGACCTGACCGTGCCGTTCCTCCTGGCCGCCGTCGACCCGGTGGCCGAGGAACGCCTGGTCGGCCTCGACGACGCCGTGGTCACCGGCCGGGCCGTCCGCCCGGACGACACCGTCGCTGTCGAACGGGCCGGCAGCGCGGAGAACCTGGAGGTGCCGGTCCTCGTCACCAACCGGCCCTTCATCGACGAGGCACTGTCGGCCACGTTCACCCGGCTCTCGGTCAATCCGGTGGGTGTGCCGGCGATCGACCTGGAGAAAACCCTGAGCCGCCGGGGCGGGGCACCAGCCGGGTCCGCTCGGACCGACCTCACCGCCGGCCACCAGACGATGCTCACCGAGGAGCTGTCCCCGACCGGGTGTTGCGTGGGTCAGTTGCAGTCCATCGTGCAGTCGGCCGACGTGCAGTACGACCGTCTGGCCGACGGCACCCTGCGGGCCCGTCCGCAGCCACCCGGCGCACCCACCGCGTACGGTCGGGATACGGCGTACAACCCGATCCCCCGCCCCTGGCTCGCCGACGACAGCGGTTCGCGGTCGGTACGGCCGCTGCTGCTGGCCGCCGCCGGTAACACCACCTTCCGGCACTGGCGGGCCACGGGCGTCTTCGATCCGAGTCGGCTGACCGGATTCGCCGATCTCGGCCACCTGCCGCTGCAGACCTACCAGGCCCCCGTCGCGCAGGGCGCCGACGAGCGCAGCCGCGCGGCGCTCGGCGGTCAGCCACTCGCGCCCAGCGGTAACCCGGCCGGATACCTCTCCGCCCCACCGCTGCTGATCACCAACCTCGGCAGCCTGCCGGCCCTCTTCGCGGGCACCGGCAGCCCACAGGCCAGGGCCCCGATCAGCGCGATCCGCGTACGGGTGGCCGACGTGGGCGGGTACACCGAGCGCTCGGCCGAGCGGGTCCGGTTGGTCGCCGAGCAGATCGCGGCGCGCACCGGGCTGGACGTCGACATCACCCTCGGCTCGTCGGCCGCGCCGCAGACCGTGGAGCTGCCCGCCGGCACGTTCGGTCGGCCGGTGCTGCGGCTGACCGAGAACTGGTCGGCGCTCGGCGTCGCCTCGATCATCACCCAGGCGGTTGACCGCAAGAGCCTGGTGCTCTTCCTCCTGGTGCTGGTGGTCTGCGTCCTGTTCCTCGGCAACGCGGTCAGCGCCGCAGTCCGGGACCGACGCTCCGAACTGGCGGTGCTCTCCTGCCTCGGCTGGCCGGTCCGCCGCATCGCGGCGCTGATCCTGGGCGAGGTGGCCCTCCTCGGGCTCATCGCCGGCCTGCTGTCGCTGACCCTCGCGGTGCCGCTCGGAACAGCTCTCGGCATCGATGTCGACTGGCGACGGTCGGCTCTGGCCGTACCCATCGCCCTGCTGCTCGCGCTGGCCGCGGGCCTGGTGCCGGCGCTGCGGGCCGCGCGCGCCCACCCCGCCGCCGCCCTGCGCCCGATGGTCGCTCCCGCCAGTTGGGTACGCCGGCCCCGCACCCTGGTCGGGATGGCGCTGGCGAATCTGGCCCGCACCCCGGACGCACCTTCCTCGGCGCCGGCGCGCTGGCCATCGGGGTGGCCGCGCTGACGTTGGTCACCGCCGCCGCCTGGGCGTTCCGGGGCGCGATCGTCGGCAGTCTGCTCGGCGACGTGGTCTCACTGAGCGTGCGCGGCGCGGACACCGTGGCCGCGGTGGCCACCGTGCTGCTCGGCGCGGCGGCGGTCGCGGACGTGCTCTACCTGAACATCCGTGACCGGGCAGCCGAGTTGGCCACCCTGCGCGCAATCGGCTGGACCGACGCCGAACTGGGCCGGCTGGTCGGTTACGAGGGGCTGACGCTGGGGCTCGTCGGATCGACGACCGGCGCGGCGGTCGGCCTGGCCAGCGCCGCGTGGCTGATCGGCGCCCTGCCCGGCGCGCTGATCCTGGTGGCCGCGCTGGTCGCGCTGGCGGGCGCGGTGGTGAGCGCTCTCGCCGCGCTGGTGCCCGCCGCCCTGTTGCCGCGCCTGCGGCCCGCCCGACTTCTGGCAGAGGAGTAGCAGATGAGCGAGCAGAGCGGCAGCGTGATCTCGGTCGATCACCTGGTCCGACGGTTCGGCGTCGGCGCGGACCGACTCACGGCGGTCGACGACGTGTCGCTGAGCATCGCGGCGGGCTCGGTGGTGGCGCTGACCGGGCCGAGCGGGTCGGGGAAGTCGACGCTGCTGCACCTCATCGGCGCCATCGAGCAGCCCGACGAGGGCAGCATCACCACCGACGGTGTGGTGGTGAGCGATCTGCGTCGGGCCGCGCTGGCCCGCTACCGGCAACGGGTCGGATTCGTCTTCCAGCGCTACCACCTGTTGCCCGCACTCACCGTGCTGGACAACGTGATCGCGCCGGTCCTCCCCCGACGTGGTCGGACCGACCACGCGGCACGAGCGCGTGAACTGCTCGACGCGGTCGGCCTGGCGGGGCGGGAGCGCGCCCTACCCGCCCAGCTTTCCGGTGGCCAGCAGCAACGGGTCGCCATCGCCCGCGCCCTGATGGGCGCACCAGGACTGCTGCTGGCCGACGAGCCGACCGGCAACCTCGACTCCACCACCGGCGGGCAGATCCTCGATCTCCTGCTCGACCTTCGGGACCGGCACGGCATGACCATCCTGCTCGCGACCCACGATCAGGCCATCGCCGCCCGCTGCGACCGACTGGTCCGGCTGACCGACGGACGCGTCACCGAGGACCTCGATCTCACCGACGGCGAGGACCCCGCCGACACCTACGGACGGGCGAGCCAACTGCGGTTGTGACGTCGCGCCGGAGTGGTCTCAGGCGGCCGGGCTGGCCGTACGCACCAGGGCGGCGATCCGCTCGGCGACCTCGCGGGCGACCGCCTCGGTGGCGGCCTCGACCATCACCCGGACCAGGGGCTCGGTGCCCGACGGGCGCAGCAGCACCCGACCGGTCTCCCCCAGCTCGGCCTCGGCCCGCTCGACCTCGGCGCGGACGGCCGGCGCGTTGGCCCCGACGGTCCGGTCGCCGACCGGCACGTTGATCAGCACCTGCGGCAGCTTGGTGACCACCGAGGCCAGCTCGGCCAGGGACTGGCCGGTGGCCGCCATCCGGGCCATCAGGTGCAGCCCGGTGAGGACCCCGTCGCCGGTGGTGGCGTGCGCGGGCATGACGATGTGGCCGCTCTGCTCGCCGCCGAGCGCGAGGCCGGACGCGCGCAGTTCCTCCAGCACGTACCGGTCGCCGACCTTGGTCTCGATCAGCCGGATGCCCTGCGCGGACATCGCCAGCCGCAGACCGAGGTTGCTCATCACGGTCGCCACCAGGGTGTCCTGGGTGAGGGTCCCGGCCTCCCGCATGGCCAGCGCCAGGATCGCCATGACCTGGTCGCCGTCGACCTCGTCGCCGTCGGCACTGACCGCCACGATCCGGTCGGCGTCGCCGTCGTGGGCGATGCCCAGGTGGGCGCCGTGCTGCACCACGGCCTCACGCAGGGCCTCGATGTGGTTGGAGCCGCAGTCGTCGTTGATGTTCAGGCCGTCGGGCTCGGCGTGGATCGCGACGACCTCGGCACCGGCCTCCCGGTAGGCGACCGGCGCCACCTCACTCGCCGCGCCGTTGGCGCAGTCGACGACGACCTTGATCCCGTCCAGCCGGTGCGGCAGTGCGCCGACCAGGTGCTGCACGTAGTGGTCCGCGCCGTCGAGCAGGTCGTGCACCCGGCCGACGCCGGCACCGATCGGGCGGTCCCAGGCGGTGGTGGCGTTCGCCTCCACCGCGGCCTCGATCTTCATCTCGATCTCGTCGGGCAGTTTGTGACCACCGGCGGCGAAGAGCTTGATGCCGTTGTCCGGCATGGGGTTGTGTGACGCGGAGAGCACCACGCCGAGGTCGGCCTTGGCCTCGGCGGTGAGGAAGGCCACGGCCGGGGTGGGCAGCACACCGACGCGTACGACGTTCGCCCCGGCACTGGTCAGCCCGGCCACGACGGCGGCCTCCAGCATCTCGCCACTGGCCCGGGTGTCCCGGCCCACCACGGCGAGCGGCGGGTGACTGCGGTCCGTCTCGGCGAGTGTGTGCGCGGCAGCCACGGCCAGCGCCAGCGCCAACTCGGGCGTGAGATCGGCGTTCGCGCGCCCGCGTACACCGTCCGTGCCGAACAACCGACCCATACCCGCCAACCTCCGATGAGCAACTGCCGATGAGGAGAAAGCGGAACGGCCGGTCCACCTCCCCGGTCGGGGGAGGCGGACCGGCCGTCCGTCAGAAGTACAACGCGCTGGGAAAGATCAGCGCTTCGAGTACTGGGGAGCCTTACGGGCCTTCTTGAGGCCGTACTTCTTGCTCTCCTTGACCCGGGCGTCCCGGGTGAGGAAGCCGGCCTTCTTGAGGGCCGGGCGGTCGTCCGGCTCGTTGACGATCAGCGCGCGGGCGATGGCCAGCCGCAGCGCACCGGCCTGGCCGGTGGTGCCGCCGCCACGCAGGTTGGCGATGACGTCGAACGCCTCGGGCTTCTCGGCGGTGACCAGCGGGTCCTTGATGAGCTGCTGGTGCACCTTGCTCGGGAAGTAGGCCTCGAGGTCGCGGCCGTTGCAGGTGATCTTGCCGGTGCCCGGAACGATACGGACCCGGACGATGGCCTCCTTGCGCCGACCCACGGTCTGGATCGGGCGGTCACCACGCGGCGCGCGGGCGACGGGCGCCGGCGCCTCGGTGGCCTCGGGGGCAACCTCGGTCTCGGTGATGTCGGTCATGCTGCTTCCTTCGCCCGCGCTCACTGCGCGATCTGCTTGATCTCGAACGGCACCGGCTGCTGTGCCAGGTGCGGGTGCTCGGCACCGGCGTAGACCTTCAGCTTCTTGATCAGCTGACGGCCGAGCTTGTTGTGCGGGAGCATCCCCTTCACAGCCAGCTCGATGGCCCGCTCGGGGCGCTTGGTCAGCAGCTCGTCGTAGCCAACCTGCTTCAGACCACCCGGGTAACCCGAGTGGCGGTAAGCGACCTTGGTCTGGCGCTTGTTGCCGGTCAGCGCAACCTTGCCCGCGTTCACGATGACGACGAAGTCGCCCGTGTCGACGTGCGGCGCGAAAGTCGGCTTGTGCTTACCACGCAGCAACGTGGCGGCGTGGGTGGCCAGGCGGCCCAGCACGACATCAGAGGCGTCGATGACGTGCCACTGACGCTCGATCTCACCCGGCTTCGGGCTGTACGTACGCACAGGTCTACCTTGTCTCGTCGTCGGTCTGGGGTCGCGCGCCGAGGTGACCAGAGCTAGCAGGCCGGACCAGCGCGCACGAACGACCAAGCGTACCTGATAGGGCACGCCTCTGGATGTCGTACAACAGCAGGCAACGATACCCGGCGCCCCATCGGCAGGTCAAAACGGGGGTGGACCGCCGCCCTCGGGCGCGGCGGCCGTGACCCGGCTCACACGCCGGCGAGCCGCTGGAACGACCCCGGACGACGGTAGGCGACCCAGGTGACCGCGAAGCACAGCGCGTACCAGCCGATGAACGCAAGGTAGGCGGCGTCCGCGTTGCCGGAGCTGAGGAACGACTGGCGGAAGGCGATGTTGACCAACACCCCGCCGAACGCCCCGATCGCGCCGGCGATCCCGATCAACGCGCCGGTCATCCGTCGCGCCCACCGGGCGGCGTCCTCCGGGTCGCGCGTGCCGTCGGCCACCGCGTCCGCCGCCCGGGCCCGGAAGATCGCCGGGATCATCTTGTACGTGGAGCCGTTGCCGACCCCGGAGAAGACGAAGAGGGCCAGGAACCCGGCCAGGTAGAGCCCGAACGAGCGCTCGCGGGCCGCGTACAGGACCGTGCCGGCGCCGAGCGCCATCGCCACGAAGTTCCAGAACGTCACCCGCGCCCCGCCGAGCCGGTCGGCGAAGTGCCCGCCCAGCGGCCGGACCAGCGAACCGATCAGCGGCCCGAGGAAGGTCAGCCAGGCGGCGTCGACGGGGGTGGGGAACCGGTCGGCGAACTGGAGCTGGAGCACCTGGCCGAAGGCGAAACCGAATCCGATGAACGACCCGAAGGTGCCGATGTAGAGCAACGACATGACCCAGGTGTGCGGGTCCCGGGCCGCCTCGCGCAGCGCTCCCGGCTCGTTGCGCGCCCCGGGCACGGTATCCAGCCAGCGGGCCGCCGCCAGCGCGGCCAGCACGATGAGCGGCAGGTAGACCGCGGGCACCAACCGGGGGTACGCGGCGCCGGCGGTGGCCAGCACCGCCAGCCCGACGAGCTGCACGGCCGGTACGCCCAGGTTGCCGCCACCGGCGTTGAGCCCGAGGGCGCGTCCCTTGAGGTGCTGCGGGTAGAACAGGTTGATGTTCGCCATCGAGGAGGCGAAGTTGCCCCCGCCGACGCCGGTGAGGCAGGCGAGCACCATGAGCGTGGAGTAGGACACCCCCGGCTCCAGCAGGATCGTCATCGGCACCGTCGGGAGCAGCAGCAGAAGCGCGCTGATCATCGTCCAGCGCCGCCCGCCGAAGCGGGCCACCGCCAGGGTGTACGGCAGCCGCAGCACCGCGCCCAGCGCGGCCGGCACGGCGGTGAGCAGGAACTTTCCGGCCGGGTCGATGCCGTACGCGGGGCCGAGGAAGAGCACGGTCACCGACCAGAGACTCCACACGGAGAAGCCGACGTGCTCGGCGAAGATCGACACCCAGAGGTTGCGGCGGGCGATCGGCGCGCCCGTCGTACGCCAGAAGTCGGGGTCCTCGGGCCGCCAGTCTTCCAACGGGCGTCGACGCCCGCGGACGGCAGGTGGGTCGGCGGTGACTGCGGTGCTGGTGAGCGTGCTCACGGCGGCTCCTCCTCGTCGATCTGACGAGGAAAAACGCTAGGAAGGCGGAGTTACCTGGCAGTGCCTGTCGTGGGTCGGCCCGGAAACGCCTGCCGCACCACGGGCCGGGGGCGTTGGTGAGGTCCGTCGATTCAGAGCTGTTGGAGGATGCGCAGCGCGCGGCCGACCCGGAGCATCGTGTCGGTGTCGGCGACGTCCACGCACTCGGTGAACCACTTCTTCATGGGCGAGGAGATCCGGTCGGGCATCACCACGTACGTGCCCATCGGCACGGCCAGGGGCGAGTCGCGCAACAGCGACTCCTCGACCACCTCGACGACGATCACGATGGGCACGTCGGTGGAGTTGTAGACGTCCGAGCTGATCACCAGACCGAGGCGTTCCCGGGCGCCC
Source organism: Micromonospora sp. CA-246542 (assembly GCF_050942905.1). Taxonomy (NCBI): domain Bacteria; kingdom Bacillati; phylum Actinomycetota; class Actinomycetes; order Micromonosporales; family Micromonosporaceae; genus Micromonospora; species Micromonospora sp. CA-246542. The sequence goes on from NZ_CP192040.1 coordinate 6,242,769, forward strand.
TCGATGCGCCAGACCTCACCCCTGCGCAGCACGCGGCGGTTCACCGGAGAAGAGGTCGTTGACCATGCCCACCTCGCGGGCGTCGGCCAGGGCCGCGGACTCCAGGTCGAGGCCGGCGCGTCCCACGGCGGCGGCGTGCGCGGTGAAGACCTCGCGCAGCGCCTTCTCCCGGGCGGCCTGGTCCATCCACGCCGAGAGGGACAGCCCTTCACGCTTGGCGAAGCGTCGGGCCTCCTCGATCGTCTCGTCCGTGAACGACAGCGTCACCTTGGCAGTCATGCCGGTGAGACTACCCATCGGTATGACTGTCAGTCATCCACGCGGTGGCCGGCTCGCTCCCGGATGTCGAAACGTGCATATCGTCAGCGGGCACGTCCGCCGAACACCGCGAAACGCCACTCCTTGAAGTAGCAGTCGACGTCGACCAGGCCGGCCTCGTCGAGCCATCGGCACTGGTCGGCGACGGTCGCCGGAATGTCGTAGCGCATGCGGCCCCGGGAGGCGGCGATCTCCTCCGGCGACGACCCCAACTCGGCGATCCGCGCCATCCACACCTCGTCGTAGCGCTGGTCGAGCGCGGGAGTCGGCCCCGCGACCTGCTCGGCGTTGACGAACACCCCACCGGGCGCAAGGGCGGCGGCGGCCCGCCGGTAGAGCGCCCGCTTGCCGTCGTCGTCCAGGTGGTGGATCGCGAGCGCGCTGACCACCGCGTCGTACCGACCGGGGGGCAGTTCGCCGGACAGGTCCGCCTCGACGGTCCGGTGCGGCACCGACCGCGCCGACAGCTCGTCGGTGGCGCGGGCCAGCATCGCCGGCGCGGCGTCCACAAGGGTCAGCCGGATGCCGGGCACCGCCGCGGCCAGCAGGAGCGAGAGCAGCCCGGTGCCCGCGCCCAGGTCCAGCACCTCGGGGGTACGCCCGGCCGCCAGCGCGGCCCGCAGCGGTGGCGTGGCCACCTCGACGGCCGTGCCGTAGAAGGCGTCGAAGCAGGGCACCAGCCGCCGTCGCGCCTCGTCATAGGTGCCGGCCACCGCGTCGAAAACGTCCACCACACTCATCGCGCACTCCCATTTAATGAGACGGTTTTCCCACATTATAAGCGCCATAGAGTCAACGCCGCCGCCCCCGGACATGCGAAAGCCCCCGGCGAGCCGGGGGCTTCTCGTGCTGTAGCTGATTAACCGACGGGGCCGATCGCCTTCACCAGGTCAACGAAGCCTGCCCATGCCGCCGGTCCGAAAGCCAGCGTCCCGCCGTCGCGGTCCTTGGTGTCGCGGACGAGGACGATGCCCGGAAGGTTGTCAGCGACCTCGACGCACGAGCCGCCGTTGTTTCCGCTCTTCGTGCTCTTACGCCACCGCGCGCCGGTCATGTCCATGATCCCGCTGCTTTCCTGATCAGGTCGAGGGACTGTTGACGGGAAAGGGCTTCACTCCTGATGCGTTCCCATCTGCGATTTAGCGTAGCAACGTCCGCAGCTCCGTTTACGATCTGCGCCCGCGCCTGGCTGTCGATGTGGGCGACCTGCTCACCGTCCGGCAGTTCGGCCACGATGAAGCCCCCGCCAAGGCCCGGATACATCCCGACGTCTTGTGGCACCACGAGCACCTGCACAGCGGGCAACGCCGCGCAGTCGACAAGGTGGGCGACCTGCTCGCGCATCAGTGAGCGGTCGCCGTACGCCGACTGATAGAGGACCAGTTCGTGCACAACCGCGGTCAGCAGGGGCGGGCGCTCACGACGGAGGATGGCCTGCCGGTCGGTGCGGGAGGCGACCACATCGTCAACTTCACCCATCGTCAGCGCTTCGCCGGTCAATGTCGCCCGTGCATACGCCTCGGTTTGCAAGAGACCAGGCACCCACGCGTGCTCGAACCAACGAATCGCGACGGCCTCACGCTCCCAGTCCACCCACTCGCGCAGCCATTGCGGCTCGCGTCGCTTGAGGACATCCGGCCAGAGGTCCGCAACGTCCCTTCCGAGGATCGCCGCCAGCTTCGCGCGCCGACGGGGCTGAGGCACACGTCCCGGGCTTATCCAACGCGCCGCCGTCTTCGGATCTACACCCGTCTGAGCTGCCAGGCTTTCGGCTGTCTCCCCAGCTTCAGCCATGGCCACCTGAAGTAAATGATTCATCCTGCCTCCGCGATGAACGTCCCGAACGTCCCTGGGAATAGATCAACGTCGTGTACTGATCCCATCACTCTCGGCAATGTAACCGGCAGGCGGCGCGGCCGGTAGGGACCAGAACCCGGCGGACGCGTTCGTATCGGGGCCGCCCCTGGCCCATCCAGATCTTGGACAGAAACCGTTCTCAGTTAACGGAATCTGTCCAAGATCTGGATGGGTGAGCATCGCGGGGCGGCCCCTTTCCACAGGGACGACCAGGGGAGAGCACCGTGCCGGACAAGCCGCCGGATCGCAGACCCGCACCGAAGCCCACACCGCGGAAGCCACACCCGGGTGACGTGCTGCACCTGACGCGTGCCGCGAGTGTGCAGTTCCTGCGCCCGATCTTCGTCCGCGTGATTCGCGTGCTCGACTGGCCGACGTACGACGGGTGGCTGTGGATCGACGCTTACGAGCTGGCCCGGAATGGCGACGCGGTCGCGCGCCGGTCCCTGTTCGTGATGCCGGTGGGCCTGATCTGGCCGGACACGTCCGCCCCGGCCCGTCGCTCGATCGCCCGCACTCCCGTCAGGCGCGGTCCGGTGCGTGTTCGGTGACCCGCCGTCCTCGCCCGCACCATCCGATGCGCCCGGCATGGCTCTGCCGCAACTGTGCCGCTCCCTGGCCGTGCCCGCCGGCACAGCTTCGCCTCGCGACCGAGTTCTACGGCCATTCGATCGCCCTGGCGTTCTACCTGGCAGCGAACATGCAGGACGCGGTTGACGACCGGTACGCCCTGGGCCTTGATCCTGACCTGCGGGCACTTCACGCCCGGTTTCTGGGCTGGCTGTCGCTGTCCCGCCGACCGAACCGCGCCGACCTGGAGGGGTGACTGTCGGTCACCCATCCACCTACCCGTCACGCCCGTTGCTCCCGTGCGGTGTGAGGCCCACTTGACAGGACCGAAACAGAAGGGACCCGGACTGGAAACTGCCCGGCGGCACGCTTTGCCGACATGACAGACGGTGCACGGCCGGCAACTCGATCGGGGCGTACGCCCCGGGAGGTGGCGACTCACTGCCCGTACTGCGCTCTCCAGTGCGGCATGACCCTGCGCGAGGACGAGGCAGGGGTGAGCGTGCTCCCCCGCCAGTTCCCGACCAACCGGGGTGGGCTGTGCCAGAAGGGCTGGACCTCCGCCGAGCTGCTCGACCACCCGGACCGGCTGACCACCCCGCTCGTACGCGACCCGGCCAGCGGCGAGCTGCGCCCGGCGACCTGGGACGCGGCGCTGGACCGGATCGCCACCGGCGTACGCGCCATCCAGGACAGCTCCGGGCGGGACGCGGTCGCCGTCTTCGGCGGCGGCGGGCTGACCAACGAGAAGGCGTACGCGCTGGGGAAGTTCGCGCGGGTCGCACTGCGTACCCGCAACATCGACTACAACGGGCGGTTCTGCATGTCCTCGGCGGCCGCCGCCGGGATGCGCGCCTTCGGCATCGACCGGGGACTGCCGTTCCCCCTGTCCGACCTGGGCCGGGCCGACACGCTGCTGCTGGTCGGCGCCAACCCGGCGGAGACCATGCCGCCGCTGGTGCGCTGGCTCACCGAGCAGCGCCAACGCGGCGGGAAGCTCATCGTCGTCGACCCGCGCGTCACCGCCACCGCCCGCCAGGCCGACCTGCACCTGCAACCGCTGCCCGGCACCGACCTCGCCGTGGCCAACGCGCTGCTGCACATCGCGCTCACCGAGGGCTGGGTCGACCAGGCGTACGTGGCCGAGCGCACCACCGGCTTCGACGCGGTCCGCCGTAGCGTCGCCGCCTGGTGGCCGGCCCGCGCGGAACAGCTCTCCGGGGTGCCGGTGGCCGATCTCGAGGCGACCGCCCGCGCGCTCGGCACCGGCGGCCGGGTGATCATCCTGACCGCGCGCGGGGCCGAGCAGCACGCCAAGGGCGTCGACACCGTCACCGCGTACGTCAACCTGGCCCTCGCCCTGGGCCTGCCCGGCCGCCCCGGCTCCGGGTACGGCTGCCTCACCGGCCAGGGCAACGGTCAGGGCGGGCGGGAGCACGGGCAGAAGGCCGACCAGCTCCCCGGCTACCGCAGGATCGACGATCCGGCGGCCCGGGAGCACGTCGCGGGCGTCTGGGGCGTACCGGCCGACGAGCTGCCCGGTCCCGGTGTGCCGGCGTACCAGCTCCTCGACTCGCTCGGCACCGCCGACGGTCCCCGGGCGCTGCTGGTGTTCGGCTCGAACCCGGTGGTCTCCGCTCCCCGGGCCGCCCGGATCGAGGGCCGGCTGCGCGACCTCGACCTGCTGGTCGTCGCCGACCTGCTGCTCTCCGAGACGGCGGCGCTGGCCGACGTGGTGCTGCCCACCGCGCAGTGGGCCGAGGAGGACGGCACGATGACCAACCTGGAGGGTCGGGTGCTGCGTCGGCGCGCGCTGCGCCCACCGCCGCCGGACGTCCGCACCGACCTGGCCATCCTCGCCGACCTGGCGGCACGGTTGGGCGACGCCGAGACGGCGGCGGCGCGGTTCCCGACCGACCCGGCCACCGTCTTCGGCGAGCTGCGCCGCGCCTCCGCGGGAGGCATCGCCGACTACGCCGGCATCACCTGGGAGCGCATCGACGCCGCCGACGGCGTCCACTGGCCGTGTCCCAGCGCGGACGGGCCGGACACGCCACGACTCTTCGCCGACCGGTTCGCCACCCCGGACGGCCGGGCCCGGTTCCACCCCGTCGACCACCGGCCGGCCGCCGAGGAGGTGTGCGCCACGTATCCGCTGCACTTCACCACCGGCCGGGTGCTGGCCCAGTACCAGTCCGGCACGCAGACCCGCCGCGTACCGGCGCTGCGTCGCGCCGCGGCCGAGGCGTTCGTCGAGCTGCACCCGGACCTGGCCGCCCGGTTGGGCATCGACGACGGCGACCCGGTGCGGGTCACGTCCCGCCGGGGTGAGCTGCGCGCCCCGGCCCGGCTCAGCCCGGGTATCCGGCCGGACACGGTCTTCGCGCCGTTCCACTGGCCGGGTGCCGGGCGGGCCAACTCGGTGACCAACGACGCGGTGGACCCGATCTCCGGGATGCCCGAGTTCAAGATCTGCGCGGTCCGGGTGGAGAAGGCATGACCGCCCGGGTGGTGATCGTCGGCAACGGCATGGCCGGCGCCCGGCTCGCGACCGAGCTGCACGCCCGCGGGGACGAGCGCAAGGTCACCGTCCTCGGGGCGGAACCGCACCGCGCGTACAACCGGATCATGCTGTCCACGCTGCTGGCGGGCCGCATCGACGAACCGGACGTGGAGCTGACCGAGGCCGCCGGGCACGGCATCGACCTGCGCTCGGGCGTGACGGTCGCCGCCGTGGACCGGTCGGCCCGCGAGGTCCGCACGGCCGACGGCGAACGGATCGCCTACGACCACCTGGTGCTGGCCACCGGCGCACGGGCGGTGGTGCCGCCCCTGCCCGGCCTCGACCCGGCCGACCTGCCCCGGCGGGTCGTCCCCTTCCGCACCCTGGACGACTGCCGCCGCATCCTGGCCGTGGCGCGCGACGCGCGCTCCGCGATCGTGCTCGGCGGCGGGCTGCTCGGGTTGGAGGCCGCCCGGGGCCTGGCCACGCGCGGGCTGGCCACCACCGTGGTACACCCGACCAACCACCTCATGGAACGGCAACTCGATCCGGCGGCCGGCACGGTGCTGGCCGGCACGCTCGCCGGGCTCGGCGTCACGATCCAGCTCGGGGTGCCCGCCACCGGGGTGGCGGCGGACGACAGCGGCGTCCGACTCGACCTGGCCGACGGCCGGTCGCTGCACGCCGACCTGCTGGTGCTCTCCTGCGGGGTACGCCCGGACACCGCCCTCGCGCAGGCCGCCGGGCTGACCGTGCGGCGCGGCGTGGTGGTGGACGACCGGCTGCGCACCAACGACCGGTCCATCTCGGCGCTCGGCGACTGCGCCGAACACGACGGGACGCTCACCGGACTGGTCGCGCCCGCTTGGGCCCAGGCGCGGGTGCTCGCCGACGTGTTGACCGGCACGGACCCGCTCGCCCGGTACCGGCCCCGCCCGGTGGTGACCCGGCTCAAGGCGGCCGGGATCGACCTGGCCGCGATGGGCGAGGCGGTCGGCGGCGCGCCGGGCGAGGAGCTGACGTTCACCGACCCGACCCGGGGCACGTACGCCCGGCTGCGCATCCGTGACGAGCGGTTGATCGGCGCGATCCTGCTCGGCGACAACCCGGCGATCGGCACGGTGATCCAACTTTTCGACCGGGGTCACCCGGTACCGGCCGACCGGCGGGCCCTGCTGCTCGGCCGGGCGCTCGGCGGGGCCGTCTCGACGCCGAGCGCGTCACCGGCGCTGATGCCGGACGCGGCCGTCGTCTGCCAGTGCAACAACGTGACCAAGGGAGCGCTGGTGCGCTGCTGGCGCTCCGGCGCGCGGACGGTCGACGCGGTGGTGGCGGGCACCCGGGCCGGCACGGGATGCGGCGGATGCCGCGACGCGGTCGGCGGCATCGTCGACTGGTTGTCCGAAGCGGAATCTGTGGAGGTGACGCGATGAGCGGCGCGGACCTGGTCGTCGTCGGCAACGGCATGGTGGGGCAGCGCTTCGTCGACGCACTGCGCGCCCGTGACCCGCAGGGCCACTGGCGGGTCACGGTACTGGCCGAGGAGGGGCGTCCGGCGTACGACCGGGTGCGGCTCTCGGCGTACTTCGACGGGGTGAGCGAAGAGGAACTGAACGTGCACACCCCGGACGACGGGGTGCGGATGCGCCTCGGTGAGCCGGCCACCGCCATCGACCGGGAACGGCGGGTGGTGAGCACCGCCGAGGGCGACTACCACTACGACGCGCTGGTGCTGGCCACCGGGTCGTACCCGTTCGTGCCGCCGGTGCCCGGGGCCGACCTGCCCGGCGTCTTCGTCTACCGGACACTCGACGACCTGGCGGCGATCCGGACGTACGCCGCCGGTCGACGGGTCGGCGCGGTGATCGGCGGCGGGCTGCTCGGGCTGGAGGCGGCGAACGCCCTGCGTCTGCTCGGCCTGAGCACCGACGTGGTCGAGTTCGCGCCCCGGCTGATGCCGGTGCAGGTGGACCAGGCCGGCGGCGCGATGCTGCGCCGCTACGTCCAGGACCTGGGTGTGCGTACCCATCTCGGGGTCGCCACCACGGCGATCCGCGCGGGGGCCGACGGCGCGGTGGCCGCGTTGGAGCTGTCCGACGGCCGGGTGGTCGACGCCGAACTGGTCGTGGTGGCCGCCGGCATCCGGCCCCGCGACGAGCTGGCGCGGGCCGCCGGTCTGCCGTTGGGTCCGCGCGGTGGGGTGCTGGTCGACGAGACCTGCCGCACGGCCGACGAGCGGGTCTGGGCCGTCGGCGAGTGCGCGGCGGTCGACGGCACCTGTCACGGCCTGGTGGCACCGGGGTACGCGACGGCCGAGGTGGTCGCCGACCGGCTGGTCGGCGGCGCGGCGACGTTCCCGGGCGCGGACACCGCCACGAAGCTGAAGCTGCTCGGGGTGGACGTGGCGTCGTTCGGCGACGCGCACGGCACCACCGAGGGCTGCCTGGACGTCACGTTCACCGACCCGGCCACCCGGGTCTACGCCAAGCTGGTCCTCTCCGACGACGCGCACACCCTGCTCGGTGGGGTGCTGGTGGGCGACGCCAGCGCGTACCCGACGCTGCGGGCCAGCGTGGGCGGCCCGCTGCCGGCCGCGCCGCTGGCCCTGCTCGCCCCCGACGGCGGTGGCGCGGACGCCGGGACGCTGCCCGCCACCGCGCAGGTCTGCTCCTGCAACGCGGTCACCCGGGGCGACGTGGACGCCGCGATCGCCGGTGGCTGTTCGGACGTACCGTCGTTGAAGGCGTGCACCAGGGCGGGCACGAGCTGCGGCTCCTGCGTGCCGATGCTCAAGCAGCTCCTGGACGCGGCCGGGGTGGCACAGTCCACGGCGCTGTGCGAGCACTTCGACGTGAGCCGCCGCGAGCTGTTCGAGATCGTGCGCGTACGCGGCATCCGCACCTTCTCCCGGCTGGTCGCCGAGCACGGCCGGGGACGTGGCTGCGACATCTGCAAGCCCGTGGTGGCCTCGATCCTCGCCTCGTTGGGCAACGGGCACGTGCTCGACGGCGAGCAGGCGTCCCTGCAGGACACCAACGACCACTTCCTGGCCAACCTGCAACGCGACGGCAGCTACTCGGTCGTGCCGCGCATCCCCGGCGGCGAGATCACCCCGGAGAAGCTGATCGTGATCGGCGAGGTGGCCCGGGACTTCCAGCTCTACACGAAGATCACCGGTGGGCAGCGCATCGACCTGTTCGGGGCGCGGGTAGAGCAGCTACCGCAGATCTGGCGGCGCCTGGTGGACGCCGGCTTCGAGTCCGGACACGCGTACGGCAAGGCGCTGCGCACGGTGAAGTCCTGCGTCGGCGAGACCTGGTGCCGGTACGGCGTACAGGACTCGGTGGGATTGGCCGTGGCGCTGGAGCTGCGCTATCGCGGGCTGCGCGCCCCGCACAAGCTCAAGTCGGCGGTCTCCGGCTGCGCCCGCGAGTGCGCCGAGGCCCGTAGCAAGGACTTCGGCATCATCGCCACCGAGACCGGCTGGAACCTCTACGTCGGCGGCAACGGCGGCTTCCGGCCCCGGCACGCCGACCTGTTCGCCACCGACCTGTCCACCGACGAACTGGTCACACTCATCGACCGCTTCCTCATCTACTACATCCGCACCGCCGACCGGCTGCAACGCACGGCCGGCTGGATCGAGGCCATGGACGGCGGCCTGGACCACCTGCGAGCCGTGATCGTGGACGACTCGCTCGGTATCTGCGCCGACCTCGACGCGGCCATGGCACGGCACGTGGCGTCGTACTCGGACGAGTGGCGCGACGTGCTGGACGATCCGGAGCGGTTGCGCCGCTACACCTCCTTCGTCAACGCCCCCGATGTGCCCGACCCGTCCATCACCTTCGCCGTGGAGCGCGGCCAGCCGGTGCCGGCGCGCGGCGGCACCCCACCCGACGGCCACGGCCGTCGTCCCGTCACGCTCGGCCTTCCGGAGGTACGGCGATGAGCATCACCATGACCACCCTCGGCTGGACGGCGGTCTGCCCCCTCGACCGGCTGGAACCGGAGCGGGGTGTCGCCGCCCTGGTCGACGGCGTGCAGGTGGCTCTCTTCCACACCGTGGACGGGCTGTTCGCGATCGACAACCGCGACCCGGTCACCGGCGCGTACGTGCTGTCCCGGGGCATCGTGGGCAGCCGTGGCGGAGTGCCGACGGTCGCGTCGCCGCTGCACAAGCAGGTGTACGACCTGCGCACCGGCGAGTGCCTCGATCTGCCCGGGGTGGCCGTGGCCCGGCACGACACGCGCTGCCACGACGGGATCGTCGAAGTGCGGTTGCGACGGGAGGACTGATGCGGGAAGAACTGGCCGGCTTCACCATCGGGGTGACCGCCGACCGGCGGCGCGACGAGTTGGCCGCGCTGCTCGAACGCCGGGGCGCACGCGTGGTGCTCGCCCCGGCGCTGCGGATCGTGCCGCTGTCCGACGACAGTGAACTGCGCGAAGCGACCCGCGCCTGCCTCGACCAGCCACCCGACATCCTGATGGCCAACACCGGCATCGGGATGCGCGGGTGGCTGGAGGCGGCCGAGGGCTGGGGGCTGGCCGAGCCGCTGCGTTCGGTGCTCGCCAGCTCGTACGTCGTCGCCCGGGGTCCCAAGGCGCGCGGCGCGATCCGGGCGGCCGGCCTGCACGACCAGTGGTCACCGGCGTCGGAGAGCTGCGACGAGGTGGTCGACCACCTGCGTCGGCGGGGGGTGGCCGGGCAGGTGATCGCCATGCAGCTACACGGTGAGCGGCAGCCCGAGTGCACCCTCGCGCTGGAGGCGGCCGGCGCCACGGTGATCGAGGTGCCGGTCTACCGGTGGGCGCCACCGACCGACCCGGCGCCACTGCACCGGCTGATCGACCTGATCGCCGGCCGGCTGGTGGACGCGGTGACGTTCACCTCCGCGCCGGCGGTCGAGGCGCTGCTTCGGGCGGCCGGCGACCGTACCGACGCGGTGGTGTCCGCGTTCCGCACCGACGTGCTGGCCTGTTGCGTCGGCGCGGTGACCGCCGAGCCGTTGCTCCGGCTCGGGGTGCCGGTGAGCGCGCCCGGCCGTGCCCGGCTGGGCGCCCTGGTCCGCACCATCGTCGACGAGCTGCCCCGGCGGACCGTGACGTTCAAGGCCGGCGGCCACCTGCTCACGTTGCGCGGGCACGCCGCGGTGATCGACGGCGACCTGCGGCCCCTCGCTCCCGCGCCGATGGCGGTGCTGCGGGCGCTGGCGCAGTCCCCGGGCCGGGTGCTGTCGCGTACCGCCCTGCTGCGGACCCTGCCCCGGGGCGCGGACGAGCACGCCGTGGAGATGGCGGTGGCCCGGCTGCGTGCCGGTCTGCGCGCGCCCCGGGTGGTGCAGACCGTGGTGAAGCGCGGCTACCGACTCCGGGTCGACTGAAACGCGCCACGGCCGGCTGTCGCCAGCCGGCCGTGGCCTGCCGGTTGTGCCGCCGGCCGGGACCGTGCGGTTCAGCCGGCCGGGACCGTGCGGTTCAGCCGGCCGGGACCGTGCGGTTCAGCCGACCGGCGTGGGGAAGCCCCGGCCGTGCTCGGCCTGGAGGCGGAGCATGGCGTGCTCGACCACCGTCACCAGCACCTGCTTGACCGAGTCCCGCTGCCGGGCGTCGGTCATGACCAGCGGCACCTGCGGCGAGATGGCCAGCGCCTCGCGGATCTCCTCCAGCTCGTACTGGGGAGAGCCGTCGAAGTTGTTCAGCGCCACCACGTACGGCAGGTTCCGGTTCTCGAAGTAGTCCAGCGGGGCGAACGCGTCCGTGATCCGACGGGTGTCCACCAGGACGGCGGCACCCACCGCCCCTCGGATGATCTCGTCCCACATGAACCAGAAGCGGGTCTGACCCGGCGTACCGAAGAGGTACAGGATCAGGTCCTGGGCCATGGTGATACGGCCGAAGTCCATGGCGACCGTGGTGGTCTCCTTGCCGGGCACCTTGGACGGGTCGTCGATGCCGACGCCGGCCGCGGTCATCACCGCCTCGGTCGTCAACGGCGTGATCTCGGAGATCGAGCCGACCAGGGTCGTCTTACCGACGCCGAAACCGCCCGCGACGACGATCTTCGCGGAGACGATTCCCCGGCTCGGCTGCCGCCCCCCAGCGGGGTCATAGCCTGCGAAGTCCACTTAGCACCCTTCCAAGCAGTTCCATCCGCTCCTCGAACCCCTCGGCGGGAGCAGCAGTGTGTAACGTCAGCAGGCTCTCGGCCACCATGTCGGCGACCAGTACCCGGGCGACGCCCAGCGGCATCCGGGTGTACGCGGCGATCTCCGCCAGCGACTGTGCACGGCCTTCGCAGACCGTGGCGATTCGGTGCTTGTCGTGCCCCGCGAAACGGGACTCGGCAACCTGGGTGGGAGAGGCCGTGAGGACCGCCTCGAGAGCGATGTCCTGCCGGGGCTCGGTACGACCACGGGTGACCGCGTACGGACGCACCAACGCGCCACGCGGGTCAACGCGTCGTTGGTCCATCCCCGATCACCTCCTCGCCTTCCGCGGAGCCGGTACGGACCGCCTCCCCCTCCCTGCTCCGGCGCGCGGGGTCCGCGCGCCGGACTGTGGCGCTACGAACGCACCGCGTCCCGGGGCAGCGGCACCAAGGCAGCGCCCACCCGTTCCACCAGCAGCGCCATCTCGTAGCCCACCTGGCCCACGTCACAGCTCCGCGCGGCCAGCACGGCCATCGACGAACCGTCGCTGATCGACATGAGGAACAGGTAACCGCTGTCCATCTCGATGACGGTCTGCAACACACCGCCCGCGCTGAACATCCGGGCCGCGCCCTCGGTCAGGCTCACCACGCCGGAGGTGATCGCGGCGAGCTGGTCGGCCCGGTCCCCCGGCAGGTCCCGGGAGGACGCGAGCAGCAGCCCGTCGGCGGACACCGCCACCACGTGGGCGATACCGGCCACGCTGTCGGCGAAGTTGGTGAGCAGCCAACCCATGTCCTGCATGGCAGCTGGCCTGTTCATCGGCTCTCCTTGGTCGAGGTGCTGTTCAGGTCCGTACCAGCCGACCTACCGCGCTGCACACCACGGTGGTAGGCCGACAACAGGCCACGGACTTCGTCGGGGGTCCGCCGGCTGCGGTCCCGGCCACCCTTCGGTTCGATACCGCCCGGCACGAGCTGCGCCTGCGGCACCCGCTTCGGCAGACCGGAGCGGGTGGTGCCGGCGGGGGCCGGCTCGGCGGCCCGGCTGGCCAGCGTCCACCCCTCGTCGGCCGCCGTCCGCCAGGCGTCCGGGTCCGGAGCCGGCGGCGCGGCGGCCGGCGCGGGAGCCGCGACGGGTGCCGCCGGAGCGGCCGGGGCGGCCGGCGGCGGGGCGTAGGACGGTGGTGGCGTCGGCGTCGAGGCGGTACGACCGCCGGCCTTCGCGGTGCCGAATCCGTCCATGCTTCCCATGCTCTGCGCTCCGGTGCCCTCGGAACTGCCCGGGGTCCGGGTGGGCAGCGGCGGGCGGGCCGGCGCTTTCGCGGCGCTCGACGGGCCACCGTTGGTCACCCGCGTGCCGGGGTCGGCCGGCGGGGGCGGCGTGTCGAACTGCGGCCGGGTGAAGATCGCGGTGGCGTCGTCGCCGTGCGACCGGAACCAGACCGCCTCCATCTCCCGGAAGATCGGCGCCTCGGCGGGAAACTCCGGCCGGGTGCTGACCGGCGCGGCCGGCGTCGGCGGCGCGACCGGCGCGGCGGGCTGCACGGGCGGGAGCGGCGGCGCGGGCGGCGCCGGCGGGGCGACCGCGCCCGGCCCGGCGACCGGACCGACCGGCAGCACCGGCGCGGTCCGGGCATCCGTGGTGTCGGCCACCGCGCCCCGCCGGGGCAGCGCGTCGATGGTCGGGTACGCCACGGTGGGGCTGCCCGCCGAGGTGCCGTTGCCGTTGCCGTACGACGGTCGCGCGGGCGGCGCCGGAGCGGCCGGCGCGGCGACGGGCGGCACCGTCGGACGCGCACCGGTGTAGCCGCCGGCCTGCACGGCCGGGGTGGTGTCCCGCGCGTCGAGTGGAGACTGCCACTGCGCGGGCGCCGGGGCGTTGCTCCGCCACTGGTCCGGCAGCGTGGCCGCCGAGGTGGTCGCGCCGGCGTACGACTCGGCGTGGCCGACCGGGGTGAGCGGCGTCTGCTCGACGGCCATCGGCTGACGCGGACGGGTGAGCGCCTGGTCGCGTCCCCGGCTGCTGGGCAGGATCACGGTGGCGGCGGGCAGCGTCACCTGGGCGACCGTGCCCCCCTCGACGTTGCGACGCAGCTCCACCCGGATGCCGTAGCGGGACGCGAGCCGGCTCACCACGGCCAGACCCATCAGTCGGAACGCGGCGACGTCCACGCTCGGCGGGGCGGCCAGCCGACGGTTGAGCGAGTCGAGCTGCTCGTCGGTGAGGCCGAGCCCGCGATCCTCGATCTGGATCAGTACGTAGTCGCGGATGCGGCGACCGTCGGCGACCACCGTCGTGTTCGGCGGCGAGAACCGGGTGGCGTTGTCGAGCAGTTCGGCGACGAGGCGTACGACGTCGTTGACCGCGTGCGCGGCCACCGAGATGTCGGTGTCGACGGTGCCGAACTCGATGCGGTTGTACAGCTCGACCTCGGACTGGGCGGCGCGCAGCACGTCGACGACGAGCGCGTCGTCGCGGCGCGGTACGGCCGAGTCGGCGCCGGCCAGGACCAGCAGGTTCTCGTCGTTACGGCGCATTCGGGTGGCCAGGTGGTCCAACTCGAAGAGCTGGGCCAGCCGCTTCGGGTCCTCCTCGCCGCGCTCGATCGCGTCCAGCTCGCCGATCATCCGGTCGACCAGGGTCTGACTACGGCGGGCCAGGTTGAGGAACATCGCCGAGACGCTGGTGCGCAGCGCGGCCTGTTCGGCCGCGACCCGGACCGCCTCCCGGTGGACGACGTTGAAGGCCGACGCCACCTGGCCGACCTCGTCGCGGCTGTTGAGCTGGATCGGGTCCCGGACCTGCCGGACGATCTCGTCCACACCGCCGTCGCCGACGCTGCCCATGTTCTGCAGTCGCTGCACGGCGTCCGGCAGGTCGTGGTTGGCCACCGAGAGCGCGCCCTCGCGCAGGCGGCGCAGCGAGTGGTTCAGCGACCGGGCCAGCACGACGGCCAGCGACACGGCGATGATCAGGGTGAGCAGCACCAGGATCGACTCGACCACGGCCTGCCGGATGACGTCCGAGCGTGCCTCGTCGGCCTGGTCGAGCAGCCGGTCCTGCAGTTGGATCTCGGCCCAACGCATGAGGTCGTTGACCGCGCCGATGGCGGCGGTGGCATCCTGCGCGCTCACCAGCGCGCGCTGCCCGACGGAGCGGGTGATGTCGCTGGCGACCCGGTCGGAGAGGCCGACGGCGTCACCGGAGACGGTGCTGTCGACCAGGGCCCGCTGCACGGGGTCGGCGGCGAGCGAGAAGGAGACCAGCGCCTCCTGCTGGCTGGTCAGCGTGGCCACGAAGGAGGAGAACTGCTCCGGGTCGAGCTGGCCGGCGGTCAGCGCGGTGAAGGCGACCGCCTCCTCCTCGGCGACGGACGCCTTGGCGCGGGCGAAGGCGGCGACCGCGCGGCGACTGTCCGCCAGGCTCTCGTCGCCGGGTAGCTGGGCCAGCCCGTCGCCGTAGCTGATCAGGTCGGTGAGGATGACGCCGTAGCGCAGGACCGCCTCGGCGACCGCCATCTGCCGGCGGTCCAGCACCTCCTGGCGGGTGCCGTCCAGGGTGGCCAGGTGGTCGTCGATCGCCGCCAGCCGGTCCCGCACCGCCGCCGGCACCTCGCCGATCCGGTCACGCTCGGCGCGGTACTCGTCCACGCGCTGCTGCGTCTGGCGTACCCGCAGGTTGTACGCGTCGGCCGGCTGCTGCGGAGTGGCCAGGTAGGCCGCCGCCGCCATCCGCTCGGCCTGCAGATCCTGGGTCAGCGCGCTCACGTCGATGGCGAGCGCGGTGAGCGAGCGGGCCCGGGTGGCGTCGTAGGCGCCCTCGCCGATCGAGATGAGTCGGACGGTGGCGAGCGCGATCACCGCGGCCACCGGAACGACCAGGATCAGCGCCAGTTTGGACCGGATCCGGGCGTCCCGCAGCCTCGGCATGCGCCGGCGCGTACGCCCGGTATCGCCGCCGATCGCGGGCAGGGTCGTCGGTCCGGTGCTCACGACATCGCCTCCGTCGTTTCTTCCCCGCCTGACCCGCCGAGCCGTGCCGGGAGCGGAGGGGACCACGCGCGGCACGGCCGCGATTTCATCAGAGAAGATCGTGTTTGGGAAGCCGCAGTGAGGTAGGAAACGGTCGGACGGCGCGGAACCCTTGATCCGGTCAACTGATACCTTCATTTCCGCAAGCCCCTGATCAGGGCATGTAACTCCAGAGTGGTCACGCGTGTATGCAAAGTGAGGTTTTGCAAACATTGCGTTACCCCAGCATGTGGGATGACCGTCCCGAAAATGCAACCGGGGTCCGCGCTTGACCACAGCGCCGGCCATTGGCAAGGTTTTGCAGGCTTCGCGCACACACCGTACGGCAGACGAGATCCCGTCCTCCACTGAGGACGGATTAGCGGCGGTGACCGGGCAGCGCCCGCGCCCGCACCTGGAGGACTGAGTTGAGCCCCATCCGCTCCGCGACCATCGCGGTGCTCGCATCGGCCCTCGTGGCCACCACGCTCACCGGCTGCCAGTTCGGCGAAGCGGAGCAGGACACGAGTCCGATCGTGATCGCCGCCGACCTCGAGCTCTCCGGTGCCGCCGCACCAATGGGCCGGGCATACCAGCGCGCGCTGGAACTCAAGAGAGACCAGTTGAACTCCTCCGGAGCACTGAACGGCCGGAAGATCGACCTTAGGATCAAGGACAACCGTTCCGACGCTGCCGAGTCACTGCGCAACATCGCGGACTTCAGCAGCGATTCCCGGGTCAGCGCGATCGTCATGGGCGGTTGTAGCGAATGCGCGGTCGGCGCGGTCGGCGTCATCAACGAGAAGCGGATTCCCACCATTGCGCTGGCCGCTTCCGGGGCGATCTCGAGCCCGGTCGCCGACCGGCGCTACGTGTTCAAGCTGGGCCCGAACGCGGCCGACAGCGCCTCCGCGCTCACCACCGAACTGCGTCGCAAGAACGTCCGCAAGGTCGCCCTGCTCGCCAGTAACGACGACTACGGCCGCGAGGGTGTCCTCGCGCTCCGCCGCGAACTGGGCAAGACCACCATCAAGGTGGCCGGCGAGGAATCGGTGAAGAACACCGACACCGAGGTCGGCCAGCAGATCGGCAAGCTCGTCAAGCTCAAGCCCGACGCGCTGGTCGTCTGGACCCCGCCGGAGCAGGCCGCGCTCGCCGCGACCAGCGCCCAGCAGGCCGCGTTCCGCGGGTCGCTCTTCTTCGACGCGGGAGCGGCCGGCGACCTCTTCCTCGGCGCGGCGGCCCGGGCCACCGAGAAGGCCACGATGGTCTTCACCCAGACCATGGTCATCGACGACGTGATCGCCACCACCCCGGCGAAGGCGGCCCGGCGGCAGTGGTTCCAGGACTACACGGCCCGCTTCGGCGGGTACAACGGCTCCTCCTCCTTCGCCGCCGACGCGATCCAGCTGATCGCCGACGCCGAACTGCGGGCCGGCGGCCCGGCGGGGAAGGTCGACCGGGACGGCATCCGTGACGTGTTGGAGACGTCCCAGATCGACGGCCTCTCCGGCCCGATCCGCATGACGCCGGACAACCACTCGGGGCTCATGCCGCAGGCACTCACCACGCTCGTCGCGCGCAACGGCCGCTGGCGGCTGGCGGGATAGCTCGGGTCGGGGGGTGGTGGCCTACCGCGCCCGGCTCCGGGCGGTCAGGCTTGATCCCTGCGCCGGGCACGGTAGGCCACCACCCCGCCGTGTCACCGTGAGCGAAAGAGCCGGCCTCCTCTGGAGGCCGGCTCTCGCCGTTCATCAGGAGTACGAGTTGGGCCGCGCCGGGTAGCCGACCGCGACGGTGATTCTTTTCCGTACGAGCGTTCGTGGCCGGGACATGACACGCAAAGACCCCCGAATCGGGGGTCTTTGCGTGGTGCTGAGTCAGGAGACGGGACCGATGGCCTTCGCGAGGTCGACAAAGCGCTGCCACTGCGCCGGACCGAAGGTCAGCGTCCCGCCGTCACGGTCCTTGGTGTCGCGGACGAGGACGACGCCGGGAAGATTGTCGGCAACCTCGACGCAGTTCCCGCCGTTGCTGCCGCTCTTGGTGCTCTTGCGCCACTGCGCGCCGGTCATGTCCATGATGCTGCCGCTTCCCTGATCAGATCGAGTGATAGGGCCCGGGGTAGGGCGTCGCCAACTATGCGCGCCCACCTGCGGCCCAGGGTAGCAATTTCCGCCGGCTCCTCGATTATCTGCGCCCTCACCTGGCCGTCCTGATGAGCGAGCTGCGCACCGTCGGGCATCTCGGCTATGACGAACGGGCCGCCCAATCCTAGGTACATCGGCGTTGCGGCCGGCACGACGTGCACCTGAACATGCGTCAGCTCGGCACACTGAGCGATGTACTCGCACTGATCGCGCATCAGGGAACCACTTTGCCCCACCCGCCGCCGGAGGACCGCCTCGTCCATGACCGCGACGATCAGAGGCGGCCGGGAGCGATGAAGGATCGTCTGCCGGCGCACCCGCGCCGCCGCCTGCTCGTCGACTTCCTCGGCCGTCAGCGACTCCATCGCCAGCGTTGCCCGCGCATACGCCTCGGTTTGTAGGAGGCCGGGCACCCATGCCAGCTCGAAACTCCGCAGAGCGACCGCCTCGCGCTCGATGTCGACCCACGGCCGAAACCACGAAGGTTCCCGACGTTTCAAAACGTCCGGCCATAGCTCTGTTTCTTCGCGGCCGAGTAGCGCGGCGACCTTCGCGCGGTGCCGGGTCTGCGGGATGCTCCCCGGGTTCGCCCACTTAGCTGCGGTCTTGGGGTCGACGCCGATCTGAGCTGCGAGGCTGTCTGCTGTCTCTCCCGTGGCAGACATGGCCTCGATTACGGCGTGGTTCATCCGCCACCTCCGCGAAACGTCGTAAACGTCTAAAGGAGATAGTGCTACGCAGTGTATTCGTCGCGCAACAGTCGGCAAAGTGCCATCTAGACGGCGCGGCCGGTGGAGGACCCGAACCCGGCGGACGCGTTCGTGTCGGGGCCGCCCCTGTCCGGCGAGCACTTGCGGGGGCGGCCCCTCTCCACGACGACAACGTAAGGAGGCACCGTGCGTCTCACGTTCTGGCGCAGCGAACCCGCCCTGATAGTGCCTGCGATTCGGCCCCCGCAGCTCCCGGCCTGGGGCCAGGAATGATCTCGGCGCAGGTTTCCGGCCCCGAGCGCGGGCCGGTCGCGGACCGTCCGCGTCGGCACGGCCCGGCCCCGCCGCACACGCCGTTACGGCCGCACTGGATGTGCCGGGCCGACGGTCAGCCCTGGCCATGCCCGACCGCACGACTCATGCTCAAAGCCGAGTACGAGAACAAGATGCCGAGCCTGTCGATCTACCTGGCCGGACTGTTCTACGAAGCGATGCGCGACCTCTACCACCTCAACCCGCACGACGGGCCGAGTCCACGAGCCCTGTACGACCGGTTCGTGGGATGGGGACCGTTCCGCAGACCGATCGTCGACGCACCGCGTTGAGACGCCTCCCAACACGGCGGCGGCGTGCCGCCGTACGCGCCATCGCTGGCAATCTTGGACAGTTTCCGTTAGCTGCTAACGGAAACTGTCCAAGAATCACTCTTTGAACTGCCTCCCGCGGCCCCGGACGACGTCGCCGACTCGGTCGCTGACGAACCTTTGGGACAAATCCTCCAGCGAGTCCCGGACGGGGTCAGCGGCTGCTGGTGGTCTCGCGTACCCAGGGCAGCGCGATCCGCTCGACGAGCACGAGCGCGGAGTAGAGCAGGATGCTGACCAGTGCCACCAGCATGATGGCCGCCCAGGCGGTGGCGGTGTCGCCGACGCCCGCGTACTGGGTGATCACATAGCCCAGGCCCTTCTCCCCGGCCTGGAACTCGCCGATCACCGCGCCGATGGCCGCCAACGGCATGGCCACCTTGAGCCCCACGAAGATCTGCGGCAACGCCGCCGGGAACCGCACCTTGCGGAACGCCTGCCAACGGGAGGCGTTCCACGACCGGACCAGCTCGGCCAGGTCGGCCGGCGTGGTGGTCAGTCCCGTCGCGGTGGACAGCACGATGGGGAAGAAGCAGAGCAGGAACACCATGGTCAGGATCGGCCTCTGCCCCCAACCCAGCGCCACCACCAGCAGCGGGCCCAGGGTGATCTTCGGCACGGCGTTGACCGCGACCAGCAGCGGCGTGAACATCCGCTCGACCGTGTGGGAGCTGGCCAGGGAGAGTCCGATCAGGACACCGGCGGCGGCCGACAGGACGAACCCGATCAGGATCTCCAGCAGGGTGGCCCAGGTGTGCTCCAGCATCTGGGCGGGCTTGTCGACGAACGCGGTGAGCACGTCCCCCGGCGGCGGCAGGGCGGCCGGGTGGACCAGCTCCAGCCGGGCGACCAGCCACCACACGGCCAGGGCGACCACGAGACCGGCCGCAGGCAGCAGCGCCGCCCCGGTCCCCGCGCGCAGGCCGGCGCCCCGACCCGCCCGACGCGCCGGGCCGCCGGCGCCCGAGGGTGCGGGCACCGTCACCGCCGACTCCGCTGAGCGGACGTCGGTCATCTTGTCCTCCTCGTTGTTCGCCGGCCCCGCAAGGACCGACAAGATTCGCCGGTCCGCGAGGGCCGACAAGCGACGGGGGTACGCCCCACCGGAGACCGGTGGAACGTACCCCCTGGTGACGACCGGACGATCAGGCCTTCGGCGCGAGGCTGAAGTCGATGATCTGCTCGGGGGTGATGTTCTGCTTGAGCGCGCCCGCGCCCTGCAGGATCGCGATGCTCTTCGCCACCCGGCCGCTGTCCAGCGTGCCGATCGCGGTGCCGGAGTTGCCGGAGCGCACGTACGCGGCCATCAGGTCCAGCTCGGCGGCGGCGGCCACCGGGTTGGCGGCGTCGACGTTCTTCTTCAGGATCTCGCCGGCCTCCTTGGAGTTGGCCAGGCTGTACTCGAGGCCCTTGAGCAGCGCCGCGGTGAACCGCTTCACCATCTCGGGCTTCTCCTTGGCGATCTTGCTGGAGGTGATCAGCACGTTGCCGTAGAGGTCCTGCATCACGTTGCTGTACGGCAGCATGACGGCCTTCTTCTTGGACACCGCCTCGATCGTCGGCTGACCCACGACGAACTGGCCGATGCCGTCCACCGAGCCGGAGGCCAGCGTGCCGATCAGCGCCTGCGCCTCACCGTTGACCCAGGTCACCTTGCTGGCGTCCACTCCGGCGAGCCGGGCGTACGTCGGGAACAGGTTGCGCACCACGGAGCCGGGGGTGTCGGCGAGCTTCTTGCCCTCCAGGTCCTTGGGCGAGTTGATGTTCTTGCCCTCGACGGTGGCGATGCCCGCCATCGTGCGCTGCTGGATCGCGGCCACGGCGGTGAAGTCCTTCGCCTGACCGTTGCCGAGCTGGAGCAGACCACCGGTGAGGTCGATCGGCCCGAAGTCCGCCTGGCCACCGACGACGGTCTGGATCACGCCACCGGTGCCCTGGCCGGCCTTGATCTCGACGTCGAAGCCGGCCTCCTTGAAGAAGCCCTTGTCCTTCGCCACCCAGGCGTAGGAGTCACGGCCGAAGTTGCCGAAGGAGGTGAGGTAGGTCACCTTCTCCAGCGCGCCGCCCTTGCCGCCCTTGGCGTCGTCGGACGAGTCCGACCCGCTGCTGCAGGCGGAAACAAGGGCGAGGGCGGTGGCCAGCGCGGCCGCAGCGACCGTACGGGTCAGCCTTCTCATCAGTGCACCATGTCCTTTCCGACCGGGGCCGCAGGCCACCGGAGGGGGTTGTCGCGACGGCACCGGCGGGAGGGGTAGATGCCGGGCACCGCCATCGTGAGGGGACTCTTCGCGGGCACAGCGTACGAGAAACCCACAGTTGCGACGCCAGGCGTATTGGGTTGCGGAACGGATACAACCTGACGACCACCCCGGACGGTGCGGAATGTCAACGAGGCGGCTAGCCTTTGTCGGATTCCTGACCGACCACTCAGCGGAGGTACGCCGCAGATGATCCGAATGTCCGGGGTGTCGCGTACCTTCGAGGGCCGATCCGGCCGGGTCGAAGCCCTTCGCGGCCTCGACCTCGACGTCGCCGAGGGCGAGTTCGTGGCCGTGCTCGGGCGCTCCGGCTGCGGGAAGTCCACCCTGCTGCGGTTGATCGCCGGGCTGCTCCCGCTGACCTCCGGCGAGATCACCGTGGCCGGTACGCCGATCACCCGACCCCGCCGCGACATCGCCATGCTGTTCCAGAAGCCGGCGCTGCTGCCCTGGCGCAGCGTGCTGGACAACGTGCTGCTGCCGGTGGAGATCTTCGGCTGGAGTCGCGCCAAGCACCGCGAACGGGCCCGGCAACTGCTCGACGTGGCCGGCCTGGCCGGGTTCGAGAAGCGGCTGCCGCACGAACTCTCCGGTGGCATGCAGCAGCGGGTGTCGCTGTGCCGGTCGCTGATCGGCGAACCCCGGGTGATGCTGATGGACGAGCCGTTCTCCGCGCTCGACGCGCTCACCCGCGAGGAGCTCTCCGGCGAACTCCAGCGCGTGCACATGGAGAACAAGCCCAGCATCGTCTTCGTCACCCACTCGATCGACGAGGCGGTGCTGCTCGCCGACCGGGTGATCGTGCTGAGCCCCCGCCCCGGACGGATCCGCAAGGTGGTCGAGGTGGCCATCCCCCGTCCACGCACCCTGGGCCGCAACGCCCACCTCGCCGACGTCGCCCGGGTCAGCGCCGACCTGCACGAACTGTTGATGGAACGCGACCAGCCGGCCACGGCCGGCGCGGAGGGACGATGACCATGCGGGTGTCGGTCTTCACCGAGCCGCACCGGGGTGCCGACTACGACACCCAGCTCCGGTTCGCCCGACTGGCCGAGGCCGGTGGCTTCGAGGGATTCCTGCGGGCCGACCACTACCAGTCGATGGGCGACGACCCCGGCCTGCCCGGCCCGACGGACGCCTGGCTGACCCTCGCCGCGCTGGCCCGGGAGACCGAACGGATCCGGCTCGGCACCCTGGTGACGTCGGCCACCTTCCGCCTGCCCGGCCCCCTCGCCGTGCTGGTCGCGCAGGTCGACCAGATGAGCGGCGGCCGGGTCGACCTCGGCATCGGCGCCGGCTGGTACCAGCGCGAGCACACGTCGTATGGCATCCCCTTCCCGGCCGTCGGGGAGCGCTTCGACCGGCTGGCCGAGCAGCTCGAGGTGATCACCGGGCTGTGGTCCACCCCGGTGGGCGAGACGTACAGCTTCACCGGTGACCACTACCGGCTGGTGGACGCGCCCGCGCTGCCCAAGCCGGCGCAGGTGCCCGGTCCGCCGATCATCGTGGGCGGACGCGGCCCCAAGCGGACCCCCGAGCTGGCCGCCCGGTACGCCGACGAGTTCAACATGCCGTTCAAGTCGGTGGCCGAGACCGCCGGGGCGTACGACCGCGTGCGGGAGGCGTGCGACCGTACCGGTCGGGCCGAGACCGGGCGAGCGCCGCTGGTGCTCTCCGCCGGCATCGTGGTGGCCATCGGGCGTACCGACGCGGAGGCCGCCCGACGGGCCGCGCCCCTGCACGAGAAGAGCGCGCTGCCACCGGAGGACCCGGTGGTCGGCTCGCCGGCACAGCTGGTGCAGCGGATCGGCGAGTTCGCCGAGATCGGCGCGAGCCGGGTGCACCTGCGCCTCACCGACCTCGACGACCTCGACCACCTCGAGCTGATCGCCGCCGAGGTGCTTCCCCAACTGGACGGTGGACGATGACCGACGTGATCGACGGCACCGAGCTCGGGCCCGTGGGCCAGGAGGTCGTGTACGAGAACGACCGGGTCCGGGTCTGGCACATCCGGCTCGAACCGGGTGAGCGCCAGCCCCTGCACCGGCACGACCACCCCTACCTGGTGGTGGCGATCCAGGGCGCGAAGAACGTCGTGCAGACGATCGACGGGACCCGGATCGACGCCGACGAGCCCACCGGCGGTGTCGTGTACCGCGACCCCGGCGCGGTACACATGCTCACCAATGTCGGGGACACGACATACCTGGCCCGACTGGTCGAACTCAAGTAGACCCGCCCGGCGTGCACCGGCGCGCCGCGCGGCGCGCCGGTGGCGATCGGGTGTACCAGGTGCGTAACGTGCCCGACATGGCCTATCGGACCTGGGGCAGACTGCTGCTCACGGCGCTCGGGGTGAGTGTGCTGGCCGGAGCCGGCCAACTCGGCGTCGCGTACGGCTTCGGCATCGTCCGGCTCACCGGCGCCTTCACCGGCTCGACGGTCAACCAGTGGCCGGCCCAGCTCGTCTGGGTGGGCTGGTTCGCCGCGAACGCCGCCGTGGCCGGCGCCGTCCTGACCGGACGACTGGCCCGCCGGGACACCCCGCCGGCCAGCACCGGCCGGCACCTGGCCATCGGTGGTGCCGCCGCGCTCGGCGCGACCGCCGTCGCCCCGCTCTGCATGCAGCCCGCCCGCGCCGCCGAGTTGATCTCGGTGGACCCGGTCTGGGCGGTCGGCATCTGCGCCATCCTCGGCGCGGTCATCGGAGCGGGCGCGGCCATCGCCGTACTGCTCCGGCCGGAGTTGGGCTGGAACATGGCGGCCGTTGCCGGGACGATCTGGCTGCTGGCGCTGGTCTCCGTTCTGCCGTCGCTCGGCACGGCCGGCCCGCTGCCCACGGTGCGACTCGGCGTACTCGAACCGGACTGGCTCAACGACGCGGCCGCGCAGCGCCTGGCGCTGCTCGTGCTGCCCCTGGTGGCGCTGCTCGCGGGCGCGGCGACCGCCGGACTGGCCCGGTGGCGCGGCCAGATCCCGCTGATCAGCGCGGCGACCGGGGTGGCGGGTCCGGTGCTGGTGGCGTTCGCCTACCTGACCGCCGGCCCCGGCGACGCCGTCGACCGCTACCAGACGACCCCCTACTACGGCGCGCTGATCGCCGTCCTCGCCGGCGCCCTCGGGGCCGCGGCGGCCGCCCTGCTGCGCTGGCCCGTCGGCGTCCGCGCCGCCGAGTCCGAGGCGATCGCGCCCACCGACATCCTGCGTCCGCTGCCCACCGGCCCGACGCTGCCGGGTACTGAGCCGGCGACGTCGACGGACCAGGCCGAGGACCACCCCGGGCCCGCCGGCGGACAGCTGGTCGGGACGGCTGCGGGTCCGCGTGCCGGTGACGACACCACCGGTGTACGCACCGTCCCCGCCCACTGGGACTGGCCGTCGGCCACGGCGAGCGGCCAGCACGGCCCGGTCCCCGCCGACGCGACGCGCCCGGGCGAGAGCCCTCGACCCACCGGCCCCCGCCAGCGGTCCGACGCCGCCGGGTCGGCAGCGGACGCCCCGACCCCGGACCCGTCCGCCACCGGCGGGCGGTACGACCGCACACCGGCCCGCGCCTCCTGGCTGACCGACCCGACCGGCGAGTTCACCGCCGGGCGGCAGTCGTCGAGCCGCGCCGAGGACGCAACCGGCGGTGCCGCCGACCCGGCCCGTACCGCTGCGGCGTCCTCCACGCCCGCGACGGCAGCCGTCAGCCCGACGTCCACCACGCCCGCATCGGCAGCCGTCAGCCCGACGTCCGACGCGGGCGGCGACGGCGCGACAGACAGCGCGACGACCGGCTGGGACAAGCCGGCCACCGACCGCACGACGATCAGCGCCACGGAAGCGCCGCCCGACATGGAAGCTCCGCTCGACACGGACGGCTCCGGTGACACGGGCACTCCGCTCGCGGGCACCACCGTCGCTCCGGTCACCCAAAGGGCGGGCACGCGGGCCAGGGGTGGCGCGGGCACGCCGAGCGCGGGCGACACCGGCGAGCCGGTCGCGGCCAATTCCGGCACCCCGAGCACGCAGGGCACGAATCCGCAGGTCGTGGACGTGGCGGGCACGCCGAGCACCGGTCCGCAGGTCGTGGCCAATACCGGCACGCCGAGCATCGGTCCGCAGGTCGTGGCCAACGCCGGCACGCCGAGCACGGGTCCGCAGGTCGTGGACGTGGCGGGCACGCCGAGCACGGAGAGCGGGGACAGCGCGGGCGACCGCGCTGTCGACGCGTCCACGCCCAAGCCGCGTCGCTCGCGCAAACCAAAGTCCGTCCCGGCGGCCACCTCGACGACCGCGACCGACGACGGCACGGCAGCAGCCACCGGGACGAACACCAGCGCGACGGCCACCGCCGGACCGGCCACCGCCGGTACGAGCAGCGCCGGTACGAGCACCGCCGGTACGAGCACCGAGGGGACGACCGGCGGACGCGCCAAGCGGACGGCCCGCGCCGGCAAGGGCACCGACGTGACGAGCGTCGACCAGCCGCTCGGCCACGACGCGTCGCGCCCTTCCGGCGAGAGTGAGAGCGCCACGCCCGACGAAGCGACACGGACCGCTGAAGCGGAAACCGACGCGCGGGCCGCCGAGGGGAGTGCGGACCTGCCCGCCGGAGGCTCCACGCCGGTCCCGGAGTCGAGGGCGGGCCGCCGCACCGAACCCGAGGGTGGCACCGGCGCTTCGCTGTTCGGCGAGCCGACGGCGGGCGACGCGGGGGCCGACCGCTGGACGCCGGCAGCACCGGCCTGGTCGGCCACCCCGTCGTGGACCACGGCGTCGACCGACCCGGAACCGTCGGCTGCGGATGCGCCCGCGAGCGCCGAGGAGTCGACCGACTGGACGCCCCGCTTCCGGCACCGGGCACCCCTGCCCGACCTGAGCCGGGTGCCCACCTGGGACGCCTTCGACACCACCCGCCGCGCCAGATCATCGGATCAGAGCACCGGTACGCCGGACCAGAACACCAGCGCACCGCCCGCCGGCACCGCCGGACCAGCCGTCAGCACGCCGGACCCGGCCCCCGGTACGACCGGCCGGGCCGACCAGGCCAGCGCGATGGCCGCCCTGGCGAGGTCCATCGTGCCGCCGTCGATCCCTCCGGTCGTACCGGAGCAGGGGGGCCCGTCCACCACCGCCGGCAGTGCCGAGCCGGCGAACGACCCCGCGCGGACGTCCACGGACGACGGGCGGTCCTCCCGGCGGGGGCGGCTCGGCGGCCTGTTCCGACGTAACCGGGTGCGGGCCGACGAGGAGAGCCGACCCGCGCCCGACGCGGCGGAGCCGCTGCCCTCGCAGGACGAGGAGTTCGTCGACTGGGTCGCCGGCCTCAGCAAGCCGGTCACCGACAACGAGCCCGAGCAGGAGAGCGGCCGTCGCTCGCTGCGCTCCACCGGCCGCCACCACCGCGACTGACCTGATCGACCCCGGGTTCCGGGAAGCCGGGCCTTCCTGCCGGCCAGGACGCCCCGACTTCCCGGAACCCGGGGTTGACCATGCCAAACGTCAGGCCAGGGGCAGGTAGACCTTCCCGCCGCCGGAGACGAACTCCTCCGACTTGTCCTTCATGCCGCGGGCGGCGTACTCCTTCAGCTCCTGGGTGATCTTCATGGAGCAGAACTTCGGACCGCACATCGAGCAGAAGTGCGCCGTCTTCGCTGGCTCGGCGGGCAGGGTCGCGTCGTGGTACGAGCGCGCGGTCTCCGGGTCCAGCGAGAGGTTGAACTGGTCCTCCCAGCGGAACTCGAACCGCGCCTTCGACAGCGCGTCGTCCCACGCCTGCGCGCCGGGGTGCCCCTTGGCCAGGTCGGCGGCATGGGCGGCGATCTTGTACGCGATCACGCCGGCCTTCACGTCGTCGCGGTCCGGCAGGCCGAGGTGCTCCTTCGGAGTGACGTAGCAGAGCATGGCGGTGCCGAACATGCCGATCATCGCCGCGCCGATCGCGGAGGTGATGTGGTCGTACGCGGGCGCGATGTCGGTGGTCAACGGCCCGAGCGTGTAGAACGGGGCCTCGTGGCACCACTCCTGCTGGAGGTCCACGTTCTCCTTGATCTTGTGCATGGGCACGTGGCCGGGGCCCTCGATCATCACCTGGACGTCGTGCTCCCAGGCGACAGTCGTCAACTCGCCGAGGGTGCGCAGTTCGGCGAACTGCGCCTCGTCGTTGGCGTCCGCGATCGAGCCGGGCCGCAGCCCGTCACCGAGCGAGAACGTCACGTCGTAGCGCGCGAGGATCGCACACAGCTCCGCGAAGTTGGTGTACAGGAAGTTCTCCTCGTGGTGCGCCAGGCACCAGGCCGCCATGATCGAGCCGCCCCG
This sequence comes from Micromonospora sp. CA-246542, assembly GCF_050942905.1. Taxonomy (NCBI): domain Bacteria; kingdom Bacillati; phylum Actinomycetota; class Actinomycetes; order Micromonosporales; family Micromonosporaceae; genus Micromonospora; species Micromonospora sp. CA-246542. The sequence continues at coordinate 6,270,250 of NZ_CP192040.1, forward strand.
GGAGACGATCCCGGTCACCCGGTCCACGGCCAGCGGCACGTACGGCAGCAGCACCCCGGCATGCACCGTCATGTAGTCCACGCCCTGCTCGGCCTGCTCGATGACGGTCTCGGCGAACACCTCCCAGCTCAACTTCACCGGGTCGCCGCCGACCTTCTCCAGCGCCTGGTAGATCGGCACCGTCCCGATCGGCACCGGGGAGTTGCGCACGATCGCCTCCCGGGTCTCGTGGATCCGCTTGCCCGTGGACAGGTCCATCACGGTGTCCGCGCCCCACCGGGTCGCCCAGGTCAGCTTCTCCACCTCCTCGGCCACCGACGAGCTGACCGCCGACGTGCCGATGTTGGCGTTCACCTTGACCAGGAACGCCTTGCCGATGATCGCCGGCTCGCACTCCGGGTGGTTCACGTTCAGCGGCAGCACCGCCCGGCCGGCGGCGATCTCGGTCCGTACCAGCTCCGGGTCGACGTTCTCCCGGATCGCCACGAACTCCATCTCCGGCGTCACCACACCGGCCCGCGCGTACGCGAGCTGCGTGGGCCGGCGACCGTCCGCGCCGGCCAGCGGCGTGCCCGCGCCCCGCACCGGGGCCACGTCACCGCGCTCGGCGATCCACGGACCACGCAGCGCCGGCAACCCCACCGCCGGGTCGGACCCCGGGCCGGACGTGTCGTAGAGCCGTACCGGCGGATGGTCACCGGTCAGCGGCACCTCCGCGAACGGCACCCGCACATCCGGCCGCGACCCCTCGACGTACACCTTGCCTCGTGCCTGCATGACAACCTCCCTGGTGATCAGGCGGACCAGCCGAAGTGATCCAGCGGTCCGCGCCCCGTGCCCAGCTCCCAGCCCCGCCCGCCGGTCAGCGCGCGGAACACGTACTCCTTGGCGACCTGCACCGCCGCCGGCACCGGATCGCCCAGCGCCAGCCGCACGGCGATGGCCGCCGAGAACGAGCAGCCGGTGCCGTGGGTGTGCCGGGTGTCCACCCGGGGACCGCGCAGCAGGGTGGTGACGCCGCCGCCGCACAGCACGTCGACCGCCTCGTCCCCAGCGACGTCGCCGCCGGTGACCACCACGTACTCCGGGCCGCCGGCCGCGAGGGCCTCGGCGGCCACGACCATCCCCGCGACGTCGTCCACTCCGCGTCCGGTGATGGCCGCGGCCTCCGCGCAGTTCGGCGTCGCCACCCGGGCGTACGGGAGCAGCCGCTCCACCGCGCCCACCACGCCCAGCCGGTGGCCGCTCGTCGCGACCAGCACCGGATCGACGACGAGCTGGGGCAACCGGCCGTCCCGGGCGGCCTGAGCCACCACGTCGGCGACGGCCGGGGTGCCGAGCATCCCCGTCTTGACCGCGCCCACGGTGAAGTCGGCGAGCACGCTGTCCAACTGCTCCGCGACCGTGCGCGGTGGCAACGGCAGGACGGCGTCGACACCCCGGGTGTTCTGCGCGGTGACCGCCGTGAGGACACTCGTGCCGTACGCGCCGAGCGCCGCGAAGACCTTGAGGTCCGCCTGGATGCCCGCGCCGGCGCCGGAGTCGGAGCCGGCGATGGTTAACGTGGTTTTCGGGGTCACTGGCTTTCCTTCGTGGTCGCGGTTTCGGGCTGCGGCCGACCGTGCCCACTCCGGGCGGTCAGGCTTGATCCCTGCGTGGGCACGGTCGGCCGCAGCCCTGACCGGGGGACCTCCGTGCGCCCGTGCCGGCTTCTTTGAACCTTCTGGGTGATCGCCTCTTCGAAGGCGTTGCTCAGTTGGTGGGCTGTTTTCTTGGGGTTTTCTGCGCGCATGAGGGCGCCTAGCACTGCCACTCCGACGGCGCCTGCCTGCACGCAGGCGGTTACCTGTTCCGGAGTTTCGATGCCACCCAGCGCCAACAGGGGCACCGGGCTGACCTCGGCCAGCTTTCGTAGGCCGGCGGCTTCTAGGGGTGGGCCGTAGCCGGGTTTTGTTGTGGTGGGCCAGATTGGGGAGAGGGTGGCGTAGTGCTCGGTGGTGAGGCGGTTCAGTTCGATTTCGTTGTGGCAGGAACGGCCGACCAGGCGGGCCGGTGGCGGCGGGTACGGGCCGGCGGCCGGCAGGTGGACGGCATCGCCACCCAGTGGGTCGGGGCCGGCCACGATGAGGGTTCCGCCGACGTCGGCGAGGATCGCGCGTAGCTCGACGGCGAGGGCGGCGCGCTCGGCGCGGGGCAGGTCCTTCTCCCGCAGCACGACCCAGCGCACTCCCCCGGCGACCGCCCCCGCCACGACCCGTTCGAGACCGCTCCGGGCGACCAGCCGATCGGTCAACAGGACGACCCCCGACGGGACCGGCCCCGTCACAGGTTCGGTCTTCCCTCGTCGGGAGTGGACGCGAGGGCGTGGAAGCGTCGGGCGATCCGGCCCGCGCCCGCCGCGAGGCGGCCGGCCTCGACGGCGTACCGCATCGCCGTGGCCATCGCCACCGGGTCGGCGGCCCGCGTTACCGCGCTGGCCAGCAGGACGGCGTCGCAGCCCAGCTCCATGGCGAGCGCCGCGTCGGAGGCGGTGCCGATGCCGGCGTCGAGGATCACCGGCACGTCCACGCTCTGCCGGATCAGCCGGATGTGGTGCGGGTTGCCGATGCCGAGTCCCGAGCCGATCGGCGCTCCGGCGGGCATCACCGCGGCGCAGCCCACGTCGGCGAGGCGGCGGGCGAGCACCGGGTCGTCACTGGTGTACGGCAGCACCGTGAAACCGTCGGCGACGAGTTCCTCGGCGGCGCGGAGCAGCTCCACCCCGTCGGGCAGCAGCGTCCGCTCGTCGCCGATGACCTCCAATTTCACCCAGTCGGTGTCGAACGCGTCGCGCGCCAGCCGGGCCACCTTCACCGCCTCGGTCGCGGTGTGGCAGCCGGCGGTGTTCGGCAGCAGCCGTACGCCGCACCGGTCCAGCAGGTCCAGCAGCCCGCCTCCGGTGCCCGGCGCGGTGTCCACCCGGCGCAGCGCCAGCGTGACCAGTTCCGTGCCGGACGCCCGGATCGCCTGCTCCAGCACGTGCAGGTTGGCGGCTCCGCCGGTGCCGAGGATCAACCGCGAGCCGAACGTCTCCCCACCCAGTTCGAAGGGCACGCCGCTCACCCGCCCTGCGCGGCGGTGAGCACCTCGACGCGGTCGCCGTCGCGCAGTTCCGTGGCCGGCCAACCGGCCCGGGGCACCACCTCGCCGTTGACCGCGACCGCGACGCCACGCTGGTGCGGCGCGACGTCCTGGACCAGGTCGGCCACCGACGCGCCGCCGGGGACGCGGCGCCCGGCTCCGTTCACCGTCAGCTCCATCACTCCTCCTCGAAACTGCCTGTCGGCCCGGCGAACCGGTCGGCGCCGAAGCCGCTGAGCAGCGGGTCGGGCACTCCGGTGAGCACCAGGTCGGTGATCGCCTCGGCGGTGACCGGGGTCAGGACGATGCCGTGCCGGTGGTGCCCGGTGGCGGCCAGCACGTCCGGCCGGCCGGGCAGCGGCCCGAGGATCGGCGCGTTGTCCGGGGTGCCGGGGCGCAGCCCGGCGACGGCCTCCACCAGGTCGTACTCGGTCAGTTCGGGCAGCAGGTCGACGCCGGCGCGCAGCAGCCGCTGCACCGCGCCGGCGGTGACGGTGGTGTCCGACCGCTCCTCGACCGTCGCGCCGAGCACCACCTCGCCGTCGGCGCGGGGCACCAGGTACACGTGCTCGCCGTCGGCGTACCCCGGATCACGTGCCGGAAGCCCGGCGCGACGCCGCCGGGCGCGCGCAGCCGGAGGATCTGCCCCTTCACCGGCCGCACCGGCAGGCCGGTGAGGGCGGCCGCGCCGCAACCGGCCGCGACCACGGTAATCCCGGCGTCCACATCGGACAGCCGCCGGACCGGCCGCGGCACGAACGCCGCGCCGGCCCGCCGCGCGGCCGTGCGCAGCGCCGGCACCAGTCGCCGGGGATCGACCTGGTGGTCGGTAGGCGCGAGCGCGCCGCCGCGCACCCGGGGCGCGAGCGCCGGCTCGCGGTCGCGCAGCTCACTGGGGCGCAGCGGCGTCACCGGCAGATCCAGACCCTGTTGGTACGCCCACAGCCGGCGGGCCTCGGCCAGGTCGTCGCCGGTCAGCCCGACCATCAGGGTGCCCTCGGTCCGGTAGCCGATCGTGGCGTCGCTGGCCTCGGTCAGCTCGGCGGCGAACGCGGGCCAACGCGCGGCGGAGGCCACCAGCAGCTCGGTCAGTCGCCGTTCCCCGAAGTACGCCTCGGCGACCGGGGAGAGCATCCCGGCGGCGACGGCCGACGCCCCCGACCCGGGAGTCGGGTCGTGCACCTCGACGCGTAGTCCACGGGTGGCACAGCGCCACGCGATCGCCAGCCCGATCGGGCCCGCACCCACCACCGCCACGTCGGCGCGGGTCACGCCAGCGCCCGCAGCAGGTCGGCGGTCGCCCGCCCGGGATCGGCGGCCGAGGAGACCGCCCCGACCACGGCCACCCCGTACGCCCCGGCGGCGCGCAGCGCCGGCACCCGGTCGGCGGTCACTCCCCCGATCGCGATGACCGGCACGTCGACGGCGTCGACGACGTCGCGTACCCCGACGGACCCGATGGGTTCGGGCAGGCCGGCCTTGGTGCTGGTGGCGTGGCACGGGCCGACGCCGAGGTAGGTGGCCCCGGCGACGACCGCCTCGACCGCGCCGCGCGGCTCGCGGGCGGTGACGCCCAGCACGCCGGTGGGGCCGAGCACGTGCCGGGCCGCGGCGACCGGCAGGTCGTCGGCGCCGACGTGTCCACCGGCGGCGCCGACCGCCAGCGCCACGTGCAGTCGGTCGTTGACCAGGCACGTCGCCCCGTACGCCGCGCACAGCGCGAGCACCCGGGCGGCCAGGTCGTACGCCTCGCGGTCGGTGGCGGAGTCCTGGACCCGGACCTGCACGACGAGGTCGGCGCGGGCCGCCGCGAGGGCGGCCCGGACCACGGTGAGGGGATCGCGCCCGGGTCGGGTGTCGGTGATCAGATGCAGTCGTCCAAGGGACGGCACGGCAACGCTCCTCCCTGCGCCGGCATTACCCGGATCAGGTTCGACGGTCGGGGGCTGTCAGCCCCCCTCTCAGCCCGGTACACCGGGCTCCCGTGGGTTACTTGCGTGTCACCGTACGACAGTTCGGCCTCCTCTGCCAAGGGTGGGTCGTCGGCCCCCAGGCGGCGCATCGATCGGGGTGCTTTTTCCTGTCCTGTTCGGAATGTCGCCCGCCGTTGCAGAACCGTTACCCGCCGGCATCTTGCCGGACATCGATGCAGCAGAACTAATTTGTTCAGCGATTCGACAAAATGCCGGCGTGGACGCCTTGGCACGGCGTCCCCACCGGCTCCATCTGGGACGGTCTTCGGCGAGCCGGCCCCGCGATCCCTGTCCACCGCGACATTGGAGGCGGCGTGTCCCGTTCTCGTCGTGCCCGTTTACCACTCACCGCTACCCTGTTGTCCCTCGCGCTGACGTCGACGGCCCTCATCGGGTCCCCGGCGCAGGCGGCTCCGACCGGAGCGCAGATCCCCGCGCGAGACGTGCCTGTCGCGGCTCCGCTCTCCCAGGCGGTGCCGAAGGCGCCGAAGGCCGCAGCGGCCGACCCCTACTCCGTCCTGATCTTCTCGAAGACCGCCGGCTTCCGGCACGACGCCATCCCCACCGGCATCGCCGCCATCCAGCAGCTCGGCGCCACCAACGGCTTCACGGTGGACACCACCGAGGACGGCGCCGCGTTCAGCGACGCCAACCTCGCCAAGTACAAGGCCGTGATCTGGCTCTCCACCACCGGCGACGTTCTCAACGCCGACCAGCAGGCGGCCTTCGAGCGGTACGTGAAGGCCGGCGGCGGTTACGTCGGCGTCCACGCCGCCTCGGACACCGAGTACAGCTGGGCCTGGTACGGCGACCTGGTCGGCGCGTACTTCGCCAACCACCCCCAGAACCAGCAGGCCACCGTCAAGGTGGAGGACCCGGCCCACCCGTCCACCGCCGGACTGCCGGAACGCTGGTCCCGGTTCGACGAGTGGTACAACTTCCAGACCAACCCCCGGTCGGACGTGCACGTCCTGGCCAGCCTGGACGAGAAGAGCTACACCCCGGGCGCCGGCGCGATGGGCGCCGACCACCCGACGGCGTGGTGCCAGGACTTCGACGGTGGCCGCTCCTGGTACACCGGCGGCGGGCACACCCGTGAGTCGTACGCCGAGCCCGAGTTCCTCAAGCACCTGCTCGGCGGCATCCAGACGGCGGCCGGCGTGGTCGACGCCGACTGCGGCGCGTCGAAGACCTCCAACTTCGAGAAGGTCACGCTGGACAGCAACACCAGCAACCCGATGGAGCTGGACATCGCCCCCGACGGGCGGGTCTTCTACATCGAACGCGACGGTCGGGTGCAGATCATCAAGCCGGACACCGGCAACACCGTCACCGCCGTCGACCTGGACGTCTTCACCGGCAACGAGGACGGCCTGATCGGCATCCGGCTCGACCCGGACTTCGCCACCAACAAGTGGGTGTACCTGTACTACGCCCCGAACGACAACGTCACGCGGAACCTGCTGTCCCGGTTCACCGTAACCGGCGACACCATCGACCTGGCGAGCGAGAAGCAGGTGCTGCGGGTCGACACCCAGCGCAACACCTGCTGCCACGCGGGCGGCAGCATGACCTTCGACAGCGCCGGCAACCTGTACCTGGCCACCGGTGACAACACCAACCCGTTCGAGTCGAACGCGTACGCGCCGCTCGACGAGCGTCCGGGTCGCCAGGACTACGACTCGCAGCGCACGTCGGCCAACACGAACGACCTGCGCGGCAAGGTGCTCCGGATCCACCCGGAGGACAACGGCACGTACACCGTCCCGTCCGGCAACCTCTTCCCGGCGGGCACCGAGAAGACGCGTCCCGAGATCTACGCGATGGGCTTCCGCAACCCGTTCCGGATCGGCACCGACCCGAAGACCGACACGCTGTACGTCGGTGACTACGGGCCGGACGCCAACTCGAACAACCCGGACCGGGGCCCGCGGGGTCTGGTCGAGTGGAACGTCGTGACCCCCGGCAACTACGGCTGGCCGTACTGCACGGGCACGAACGAGGCGTACAACGACTACACGTTCCCGTCCGGCCCGAGCGGTCCGAAGTTCGACTGCGCCGCGCCGGTCAACAACTCGCCCAACAACACGGGCCTGACCAACCTCCCGCCGGTCGTCCCGGCCACCGTCGACTACGGCTACGCCGGTGACGCGCGGTACCCGGAGATCGGTGGCGGTGGCGCGCCGATGGGCGGCCCCGCCTACCGGTACGACGCCAACCTCAACTCGACCCGCAAGTGGCCGGCCTACTTCGACGGCAAGGCGCTGCTGGGCGAGTGGAACCAGAACAAGATGTACACGATGCAGATGACCGCCGACGGCAAGTCGTTGGTGGACATCAACCAGTTGCTCCCCGGCATGTCGATGATCCGGCCGATGGACTTCGAGTTCGGTCCGGACGGCGCGCTGTACCTGATCGAGTGGGGCAGCGGCTTCGGCGGCAACAACGACAACTCCGGGGTCTACCGGATCGACTACACCGCCGGTGACCGTGCGCCGATCGCGGCGGCGGCCGCCAACCCGACCTCGGGTCCGGCCCCGTTGACGGTGGAGTTCTCCAGCGCCGGCTCCCGGGACCCGGACGGTGGCACGCTCACCTACGCCTGGGCGTTCGGTGACGGGCAGACCTCCACCGAGGCCAACCCGACGCACACGTACGCCACGGCGGGCAACTACACCGCCCAGCTCACCGTGACCAACCCGAAGGGCCGCACGGCGGTGGCCAACGTACCGGTCACCGTGGGCAACACCGCGCCGACGGTGACCATCGAGTTCCCGCCGGACGGTGGCTTCTTCAACTGGGGTGACCAGGTCCGCTACACGGTCAAGGTGACCGACCCCGAGGACGGCCAGATCGACTGCACCAAGGTGAACCTCCAGGTGCTGCTCGGTCACGACGAGCACGCCCACCCGCTGGAGCAGCACACCGGCTGCACCGGCACGGTCCAGACGTCGCTCGCCTCCGGGCACGGCGCCGAGGCCAACGTGTTCGCGGTCTTCGAGGCCACCTACACCGACAAGGGCGGCGCGGGCGGTTCCGGCGCGCTCACCGGCCGGCAGATCGAGATCCTGCAGCCCAAGCAGAAGCAGGCCGAGTACTTCACCGCCACCGGGCGTACCCCGGTGAGCACGGGCGGCGGCGACGCCGGCGTGCAGCGCGAGGCCGCGACCGACACCGCCGGTGGCGGGCAGAGCATCGCGTTCATCGAGGACGGCGACTGGTGGTCGGTCGTTCCGGCGAACCTCACCAACATCACCGAGATCCGGTTCCGGGCCGCCTCGGCCGCCGCAGGCGGTCGGATCGAGGTCCACGCCGGTGCGGTCGACGGACCGGTCGTGGCCACGGCCACCGTTCCGGCGACCGGCGGGTGGCAGACGTACACGGACGTGAGCGCGCCGGTGACCGGTGCCGCGAGCGGCGGGCTGTACTTCGTGGCCCGCGACCCGAACGGCGGAACGGGTTCGCTGTTCAACGTCAACTGGATGGACTTCGTCGGTCGCGGCGTCACCGAGAACGGGCCGCCGGTGGTCACCGCCACCGCGACCCCGACCACGGGCACCGTGCCGCTCACCGTCGCCTTCGACGGCACGGCCACCGACGCCGAGGGTGACACCCCGCTGACGTACGCCTGGGACTTCGGTGACGGCGGTACGGCGTCCACCCTGGACGCCAGCCACACGTACACCAGCGTCGGTGCCTTCACGGCCACCCTCACGGTGACCGACAGCAAGGGCGCCAAGTCGTACGCCACGGTGCCGGTGCGGGTCAACGCTCCGGACACGTCCTGCCTCGGGGCGCGTTCGGACGACTTCAACGGCAACACGCTGGACAAGAGCCGGTGGACCACCGTGGTCCGGGAGAACCAGCTCTACTCGCTCAGCGGCGGCGCGCTGAAGCTGCCCACCGCGGTGGGTGACCTCTACGGCGCCCGCAACGACGCCACCAACCTGGTGCTCCAGCCGGCGCCGACCGGCGCCTGGGAGATGACCACCAAGGTCACCCTCCCGGTGACGGCCAACTACCAGCAGGCCGGCCTGCTGGTGTACGGCGACGACGACAACTACGCCAAGGTGGACCTGCTCTACAACGGCAGCCGTCGGGTGGAGTTCATCCGGGAGACGGCGGCCACGCCGCGCAACGACGCTGCCGACGCCACCAACGCACCGGCCGGTGACACCGTGTACCTGCGGATCACCAGCGACGGGACGAACCTGACCGCGGCCACCTCGGGCGACGGGCAGACGTTCACCACGGTCGGCCGCTCGGCCGCGCTGGCCGGCATCACCAACCCGCGGATCGGGGTGTTCGCCCTCAACGGCGGCACCGAGGCCCCGGTGGTGGACGCCGCGTTCGACTCGTTCGTGGTCACGCCGGACGCTCCGGCCGGCCCGGTCGACCCGTCGGACGAGTTCACCGGCACCACGCTGGACAAGTGCCGGTGGGACGCCATCGTTCGGGAGGACCCGAACGGCTACCGGGTGACCGACGGCGCGCTGCGGATCGACGTGCCGAACGGTGACATCTACGGCACCGACAACACCGGTCCGAAGAACTTCATCCTCCAGACCGCGCCCTCGGGCGACTGGACCCTGGAGACCAAGGTCGACGGCAGTCTGCTGAACGAGCAGTACCAGCAGGCCGGTCTGCTCGTGCAGGCCGACGACGACAACTACCTGAAGTTCGACTTCATCGCCGACAACACGGCCGGCTCGGCGGTGACGCGGCGGATCGAGTTCCGCAGCGAGATCGCCGGGACGGTGCAGAGCCCGCAGCCGGAGGCGACGAGCCTCACCTCGGCGGTGTGGTACCTGCGCCTGGCCCGGGTGGGCGACACCTTCACCGCGTCGTACTCGGCCGACGGGACGACCTGGACCACGCTGGAGGCACTGACCAACAGCGCGGTGGGCGCCACCCCGAAGGTGGGTCTCTTCACCCTCGGCGCCAACCAGACGGCGTCGAAGACGGCCGCGTTCGACTACTTCCGGTTGAGCACGAAGGTGGCCGACGACAAGGCGCCGGTCACCACCGCGGCGGTGTCCGGCACCCCCACCGACGGGTGGTACACCGGTCCGGTGACGGTCACCCTGACCGCCGCCGACGAGGCCGGTGGCAGCGGGCTCGCCAGCACGGAGTACCAGCTGGACGGGGCCACCGCGTGGACGTCGTACACCGCGCCGGTGGCGATCAGCGGTGACGGCGAGCACGAGCTGCGCTTCCGCTCGACCGACAAGGCCGGCAACGTGGAGTCGACGAAGACCGTCACGGTCAAGATCGACGCCACCGCTCCGGTCACCACGGCGACGTTCGCTCCGGCAAACGACGCGGGCTGGCACAACGGGACCATCCCGGTGGTGCTCGCCGCGACCGACGCCGGTTCCGGGGTCAAGACGGTCGAGTGGTCGCTGGACGGTGGCGCATGGACGCCGTACACGGAGCCGGTCGAGGTGACCGGTGACGGTCAGCACGAGCTGCTGTACCGCTCCACCGACAAGGCGGGCAACGTCGAGACGCTCAAGTCGGCGATCCTGAAGATCGACGGCACCAAGCCGACGCTGCTGGTCTCCGGCATCGCCGACGGCCAGCTCTACGGCGACAGCCAGGACGTCCGCGTGTCCTGGCAGGCCGTGGACCCGACTTCGGGCATCGCGTCCGTGGTCGGCCAGCTCGACGGCAACACGTACGCCAGCGGCACCCTGCAGGCCATGTACGAGCTGTCGCTCGGCCTGCACGAGCTGACCGTCACCGCGACCGACAAGGCCGGCAACAAGACGACCTCGAACGTCCGGTTCTTCGTCACCACCTCGTTCCGGGACATGCAGTTCCTGCTGGACCGGTTCAAGGCGACGGGGCGGTTGTCGGCCACGGCGCACAAGCAGTTGACCGCCAAGCTCGACGCGGCCCGCCAGGCCGAGGCGGCCGGCAACGACAGCAAGGCGATCAAGCAGCTGACCCAGTTCCGGGAGCTCGCCACCAACGCCACCCTGGTGGCCGAGGCCGAGATCCGGGACACCCTCACCCGGGACGCCGACGCGATGATCGTGCGGCTCGGCGGTACGGCCAGCAAGGCCGGCGTCAAGGCCAATGACGGCGAGCCGGTCAAGGGCACGGGACGGCTCGGTGGCGACGCCACCCGGCTGGCACCCGGTCGCCAGCTCTGATCCGATCGAGGCCCCTCTCCGACGCTCCGGCGTCGGGGAGGGGCCTCCCTCATTAGGGAGGAGACGTCCGTGACGCGTATCCGCACGGCGGTCGCCGCCGTCCTCGTCGGACTGGCCCTGACGCTGGTCGCCGCGGCCCCGGCCGCCGCACGGGCCGACAAGTTGAAGCTGGTGGTGGCCGGCGACGGGGCCGTCGGAGTCACCATCCAGGCCACCTACGCCGATGGCCGCCGGCTCGACCAGGTGGTGCGGTTGACCCTCACCGCCATCGGCCCGGACAAGCAGCAGGTCGGCCCGGTGCAACTGGAGCCGGCACCGGAGGGGCAGGGCTTCTACAGCAGCGGTCCGGTGCTCTCCCCCGGCACCTGGAAGGTGACGGTGAACGCCCCGGCGCCGTACGGCACCAAGACCACCGCGACCGTGCAGGCGCAGGTGGCGCAGAGCCAGCCACCGCCCACCCCGGTCGCGCTGACCAAGCCGACCACCGGAGCGGGCGCTCCCGGGTGGTGGCCGTTCGCGGCGGCCGGGCTGGTGCTCGTCGCCGCGGCGATGGGGGTGGCCATGCTCTTCGGCCGCCGCCGTCCCGACTGACCGACACCGACGACGAAGGGCCGGGTCGCAAGCGCTGCGACCCGGCCCTTCGTGTTTCGGCTCAGAGAATGTCGCGCAGGGCCGTCAGGTCCTCGTCGGTGGGCTCCCAGGTGCCGGCGGCGGCGTTGGCGTGCACCTGCTCGGCGCTGGTGGCGCCGGCGATCACCGAGGTCACCGCGGGCTGGGCGGCCAGGCCACCGATCGCCACCTGGAGCATGGTCAGACCCCGCTCGTTCGCGTACGCCTCGATGGCCTCGATGGTGTCCCAGTCGGCCGCCGCGAGCCGGTCGGCGTACCGGCCGCCACCGGAGAGCCGGCTGCCGGCCGGAGGCTGCTCGCTGCGCTTGTACTTGCCGGTGAGCAGGCCGTTGGCGAGCGGGAAGAATGGCAGCATTCCGAGGCCGAACCGCTCACACGCCGGAATCACCTCGGTCTCGACGGAGCGCTCCAGCAGGCTGTAGTGGTTCTGCGCGCTGATGAAGCGGGCCTGGCCGTTTGACGACGCGACCCAGTCCGCGTCGGCGATCTGCCAGCCGGTGAAGTTGGAGTTGCCCAGGTAGCGCACCTTGCCGTCCCGGACCAGGTCGTCCAGCGCGGCGAGGGTCTCGTCGATCGGCGTACCCGGGTCGGGCTCGTGCATCTGGTACAGGTCGATGTGGTCGGTCCCGAGCCGGCGCAGCGACGCCTCGACCGCGCGGGCGATGTACCGGCGCGCGCCACGCGCCCCGAAGTCCGGGCCGTTGAGGCCGTTCATGTCCATACCGAACTTGGTGGCCACCACCACGTCGTCGCGGCGACCCTTGAGCGCCTGCCCGAGCAGTTCCTCCGAGCCACCCTGCGGCTCACCGTAGATGTCGGCGGTGTCGAACAGGGTGATCCCGGCGTCCAGGGCGGCGTCCACCACCGCTCGCGTGCCGTCGAGGTCCAGCTTGCGGCCGAAGTTGTTGCAGCCGATTCCGACGACGGAAACCACGAGCCCGGAGTCGCCCAGCCGGCGATAGGTCATCTCAGTCACGAGATCCACCCTATGCCGGCTGGAGGCACGCCCGCCCGGCGACCGATCAGCCGACGTCCCAGACCGGCTCGGGGGTTTCCACCACCTCGTTGTCGCCCCGGAACAGCACGAACCGGTCGAAGGATCGGGTGAACCACCGGTCGTGCGTGACGGCCACCACCGTCCCCTCGAACGCGTTCAGACCCGCTTCGAGGGCTTCCGCGCTGGCCAGGTCGAGGTTGTCGGTGGGTTCGTCGAGCAGCAACAGGGTCGCCCCGGACAACTCCAGCAGGAGTACCAGGAAGCGGGCCTGCTGCCCTCCGGAGAGGGTGCCGAAGCGCTGGTCACCCTGCCCGGCCAGCTCGTACCGACTGAGCACCCCCATCGCCGCGTGCCGGTCCATCCCCTGGCGGTGCTCGTCGCCCCGCCACAGGATCTCGACAAGCGTCTTCCCCATCAGCTCCGGTCGGTCGTGCGTCTGGGAGAAGTGCCCGGGGCGGACCCGCGCGCCGAGCCGGGCCACGCCGTCGTGCACCACGGGCGCGAGCGCGCCCGCGCCGTCGACCGGCCCGTTCGCCGGGTCGGGGTCGGTGCCGCCGCGCGCCAGCAGCCGCAGGAAGTGCGACTTGCCGGTGCCGTTGGCGCCGAGGACCGCCAGCCGGTCGCCGTACCAGATCTCCAGGTCGAAGGGGAAGGTCAGGCCGTCCAGCTCGAGCTGGTCGCAGACGACCGCGCGCTTGCCGGTCCGCCCGCCGGTCAGCCGCATCCGGATGTCCTGGTCCTTGGGGGGTACGGGCGGAGGCCCGGCCTCCTCGAACTTGCGCAGCCGGGTCTGCGCGGCCTGGTACCGCGAGGCCAACCCGTCGTTGTACGCGGCCTTCTGCTTGTACATCAGCATCAGCTCGCGCAGCTTCTGGTGTTCCTCGTCCCAGCGTCGACGCAGCTCGTCGAGGCGGGCGTGCCGGGCCACCCGGGCCTCATGCCAACTGGCGAAACCACCCGGGTGCACCCAGGCGCTGCCGCCCTCGACGGCGACCACCCGGTCGGCGCTCTGCGCCAACAGCTCACGGTCGTGCGAGACGTAGAGCACCGACTTCGTCGACTCCCGCAGTCGCGCCTCCAACCAACGCTTGCCGGGCACGTCGAGGAAGTTGTCCGGCTCGTCGAGCAGCAGCACCTCGTCCGGGCCGCGCAGCAGCAACTCCAGGGCGAACCGCTTCTGCTGCCCGCCCGAGAGCGTACGTACCGGGCGGTCCCGTACGGCGTCCCACGGCTGGTCGAGCACGATGGTGGCGACGGTGTCGAAGAGCACCTCGGCGTCGTACCCGCCGGTCTCGCCCCAGGCGCCGAGCGCGTCCGCGTACGCCAACTGTGCCTTGCCCGCGGCGTTGCTGAACTTGCCGTGGGCCTCGGCCGCCCGCATGGCCGCCTCGGTCTCGCCGAGCCGGCGGCCGGCGTCGCGCAGCGCCGGCGGGGCCAGCGACAGGGCCAGGTCGGCGAGCGTCGTCTCGTCGCCGATCATGCCGATGAACTGCCGCATCACGCCCAGGCCGCCGGCCCGCGCGATGCTGCCCGCGCGTACCGGAAGGTCACCGGCGACCATCCTCAGCAGTGTCGTCTTGCCGGCGCCGTTCGGCCCGACCAGGGCGACCTTGGCGCCCTCACCGACCCGGAACGACACGTCGGCGAAGAGTTCCCGACCGTCGGGCAGGGTGTGCCCGACCGCTGCCACGTCCACGTATCCCACGCCGGGATCCTGCCCCAACCGGGACCGGTAGGGACATCCAATTACCGGGTGACCCGCAGCACCCGGAAGCCCTTCTGGCTGGCGTGCCGCTCGACCTGCCAGCCCTGTTCGACGAGCCAGCGGTGCAGCGAGTCGCCACCCAGGTGCCGGGCGACGACCAGCCAGCCGACGCCGTCCGGGGCGAGCCGGGGCAGCCAGCGCCGCAGCAGGTCGTGCAGCTCGTCCTTGCCGATCCGGATGGGCGGGTTGGACCAGAGCTGGGCGAAGGTCACCTCCGCCGGTACGTCGTCGGGCGCGCTCACCCGGACCCGGTCACCGGCGCCGATCCTCGCCGCATTGGCGGCGGTGAGGTCGCGGGCGCGGGAGTTGACGTCGACGGCCCAGACGGTGCTCGTCGGCGCGAGGTCGGCCAGGACGCA
The DNA here is from genome assembly GCF_050942905.1 of Micromonospora sp. CA-246542. Taxonomy (NCBI): domain Bacteria; kingdom Bacillati; phylum Actinomycetota; class Actinomycetes; order Micromonosporales; family Micromonosporaceae; genus Micromonospora; species Micromonospora sp. CA-246542. The sequence continues at coordinate 6,285,252 of NZ_CP192040.1, forward strand.
CGCGATGGGTCCGAACCCGCAGCCGAGGTCGAGCAGGTCACCTGTGGTGTCGGCGGTGGGCAGGTCGGCCTTGCGCAGGAGTACCGCGGTGCCGGGATCGAGACGGCTGGCGGAGAAGACACCGCCGGCCGAGGCGAGTCGGTAGTCGCGGTCGGCGACGGAGAATTCGACCTCGCGCGCCGGTGCGTCGCTGGCGGGCTGCGCGGTGAAGTAGTGGTCGCCGGTCACGTCGGCAATTCTCGCATCGGCTCGGGCGGCTCACGACACTGCCCACACCCACATTTCCCTGATATTACCCCCTAAAGGGACAATAACTCCTACTCTGGGCGACATGGTGTATCGGTACCAGTCCGAAGAGGACGCATTCGAGGACCCCGACGGGTCCGACCTGGACGCGCTCGGCGCCGGTCCCCCTCCACCGGCCGGCCCGTCACCGTCGCGTTTCCCCGCGCCGTCGCTGCCCCGGCCCAACCAGTTGGTGCTGCCGTCGAACCAGCCACCGCCGGCCCCCGCGTCACCGCGCCGGTGGCGGCTCCCCGCAGCCAGGTCTACACCTCGGCCCAGCCTGTGGAGCCGTCCGCACGGCGCGGCGGTGGGCGGCTCTGGCAGGTGGTGATCGGCGGCGCCGCCGTCCTCGTCCTGCTCGCGCTCTGCGGCCTGGGCGCCGCCGCGCTGCTGCTGGATCGCGATGCGACACCACAGTCCACCCCGACGTACCAGCCGAACGCCGCGCCGTCCGCCGGCGTCCCGCAGCAGCAGGATCTCGACTCGCGGGACACCGACCAGGCGCCGCTCACCGCGAAGGAACTCTTCCCCGACAAGGAGCTGAAGCTCGCCGAAGGCCAGCCCGCCTACCAGGTGCTGAAGACCCAGTCCAGCGGCAGTTGCGCCGTCGCCGCCACGGACGAGGTCGCGGACCTGCTGGTCCGGCTCGGCTGCAACCAGGTCGTCCGAGCCACCCTGCGGAGCCCCGGCGGTGAGCACCTGGTCACCACCGGCCTGTTCAACCTGACCGACAGGGCCAACGCCGAGCGGGCCCGGGACCGGATCCGGCAGATCCTCGACGAACGGCAGGGTCGGTTCCGGGGGCTGACCGCCGGCGACGACACCGATGCGCTGACCAGCGCCCCGGCCCGGGTGGGCTGGCAGGTCCGCGGCCACTACCTGGCGTACGCGCTGGTGGTCCGCGCCGACGGAACCGCGGTCAAGTCCGGCGACACCAAGATCCGGGAAGTCCTGTTCGACATGCTCGAGGCGCACCTCAGCAAGGGCGTCCTCCAACGGCGGGCCGACATCGGCACTGCCGGGCAGCCAACGGGGGCATCCACCGAGGGCAGCGGCAGCCAGAGCCCCAGCGAGGACGGCGACTGACCCACGACCGCGTCCGACGGGTGTGCCGCCGAACAGGTGGCCCACCCGTCGTCGTCCGTACCGGGTCCGCCCGTCAGCCCTCGACCGGCACGCGCAGCCGGCGCGTCAGGTCGGCACGGCGCGCGTAGTCCGCCGGATCGTCCGGGTAGCCGACCGCGACCAGGGTCAGCCCGTGCGCCGGCGCCACCGTCACCTCGCTGGACCGCTCCTGCCGGTTCAGCAGGCTGCCCGGCCACCGCACCGGCCGGCGGCCGTCGCCGGCCGCGAGCATCGCCCCCACGAGGCTGCGCACCATCGCCTGACAGAACGCGTCCGCCTGCACGGTGGCGACCAGGATGCCGTCCGGGTCCCGCCGCCAGTCCAACCGGGTCACCTCGCGCAGCGTCGTCGCGTTCTCCTTGCGTCGGCAGTACGCGGCGAAGTCGTGCTCCCCCACCAGGCCCTCGGCCGCGGCGTTCAGGGCCGCCAGGTCCAGCGCCCGCGGCCAGGCCAACACCTCGTGCCGGCGGAGCGGCTCCGCGCCGTACGGGGCGTCGGTCACCCGGTACTCGTAACGCCGGTAGGTGGCCGAGAAGCGGGCGTCGAAGTCGGTGGGCACCTCGGTCATCGCCCGTACCCGCACGTCGGTGGGGAGCAGCCGGGCCAGCCGGCGCAACAGCCGCCCCTCGTGCTCCCGCCACACCTCGACGGGTAGGTCCAGGTGACAGACCTGCCCGGAGGCGTGCACCCCCGCGTCGGTCCGGCCCGCGACGGTCAGGCCGGTCGCCGTACCCGCGCCCAGGACCAGGTCCAGGGTCTCGACGAGCACCCCGGCGACGGTCCGCCGCGTCGGCTGGGGCGCCCACCCGGAGAAACCCGCGCCGTCGTACGAGACGTCCAGCCGCAGCCGGATCCGCTCGTCCACCTCGTACCTCCTGTTACGGGTCGGGCCCGACACCCCGAAAGGGGTGCCGGGCCCGCACTGATGCCCGAGGTCAGGCCTTGTTCTCCTCGGTGGCGAGGTCGCTGTCCTCGCGCGCCTCGGCGGTGTCGCCGGAGGCCGACACCGGCGCCTCGGAGTCCTGGTCGGCGTCGGCCGACTTCGGAGCGTCCTCGGCCGGCGCGAGCGCCTCGACCTTGTCCTGCTGCGCGGCCTTGCGGGCGGCGGTCTTCTTGTTCACCTTCGGCTCGGCGACCTGAAGCTCCTCCACCAGCTCGATGATCGCCATCGGCGCGTTGTCACCCTTGCGCGGACCGGTCTTCACGATCCGGGTGTAACCGCCGGGGCGGTTGGAGTACCGGGGCGCGATCTGGTCGAACAGGGCGTAGACGACGTCCTTGTCCTTGACGACACCCAGCACCCGACGCCGCGAGGCGAGGTCACCGCGCTTGGCCTTGGTGATGAGCTGCTCGGCCAGCGGGCGCAGCCGCCGGGCCTTCGTCTCGGTGGTCTGGATCTTGCCGTGCTGGAACAGCGCGGTCGCCAGGTTGGCGAGCATCAGCCGCTCGTGCGAGGGGCTGCCGCCGAGGCGGGGGCCCTTGGTGGGCGTGGGCATTTTTGGTGCTCCTCAGTTGTGGCGGCAGCGCGGACTAGAGCTGCTCGGTCTCGCGGTAGTCGTCGGTGTCGTAGTCGGCCTCGCCGAAGGTGTCCACGACGTGCGCCGGGTCGAAGTTCGGAGCCGAGTCCTTCAGCCCGAGACCCATCCCGGCGAGCTTCATCTTGACCTCGTCGATCGACTTCTGACCGAAGTTGCGGATGTCGAGGAGGTCGGCCTCGGTACGCCCGATGAGCTCACCAACGGAGTTGATGCCCTCGCGCTTGAGGCAGTTGTAGGAGCGGACGGTCAGGTCCAGCTCCTCGATCGGCAGAGCGAGGTCCGCCGCCAGCTGGGCGTCCTGCGGGGACGGCCCGATGTCGATGCCCTCAGCCGTCTCGTCCAGCTCACGAGCCAGACCGAACAGCTCCACCAGCGTCGAGCCGGCGGAGGCCAGCGCGGTGCGCGGGCCCATCGACGGCTTGGTCTCGACGTCGATGATGAGCCGGTCGAAGTCGGTGCGCTGCTCGACGCGGGTCGCCTCGACGCGGTAGGTCACCTTCAGCACCGGCGAGTAGATCGAGTCGACCGGGATCCGGCCGATCTCGGCGCCGGACTGCTTGTTCTGGGCGGCCGTCACGTAGCCCCGGCCCCGCTCGACGGTCAGCTCCATGTCGAGCCGGCCCTTGCCGTTCAGGGTCGCGAGCTTGAGGTCCGGGTTGTGCACCGAGACGCCGGCCGGGGGCTGGATGTCGCCCGCCGTCACGTCGCCCGGGCCCTGCTTGCGCAGGTACATGCTGACCGGCTCGTCGTGCTCGGAGCTGACGCACAGCTCCTTGATGTTCATGACGAGCTCGACCACGTCCTCCTTGACACCGGGGATCGTGGTGAACTCGTGCAGCACGCCGTCGATCTTGATCGAGGTGACCGCCGCACCCGGGATCGACGACAGCAGCGTGCGCCGCAGCGAGTTGCCCAGGGTGTAGCCGAAGCCCGGCTCGAGCGGCTCGATGGCGAACCGCGACCGGGTCTCGTTGATCGACTCCTCGGAGAGGGAGGGTCGCTGGCTGATGAGCATCTTTTCTCTTCTCTTCCGGGGCGCCCGCTATTTGACGCCCACGACACAAACTGTTCCGGTGGCCCGCCCCGAAGGGCGGGCCACCGAACGAGCTCGGACTACTTGGAGTAGAGCTCGACGATCAGCTGCTCCTGGACCTGCGTGTCGATGACCTGCCGGGCCGGGAGGGAGTGCACGAGCACCTTCATCTGGCTCGGAATGGCCTCGAGCCACGCCGGAACCGTCTTCGAACCGGCCTGAGCCTGCGCCACCACGAAGGGGGTGAGCTCCTTGCTCTTGCCCCGGACCTCGATGATGTCGTGCTCCTTGACGCGGTACGACGGGATGTCGACCTTCTTGCCGTTCACCGTGAAGTGACCGTGCTTGACCAGCTGGCGGGCCATGTCCCGCGAGTGGGCGTAGCCGGCCCGGTAAACGACGTTGTCCAGCCGCGACTCGAGGATCTGCAGGAGGACCTCACCGGTCTTGGCCTGCTTGCCGACGGCTTCCTCGTAGTAGCCACGGAACTGCTTCTCCAGCACGCCGTACACGCGGCGGGCCTTCTGCTTCTCGCGGAGCTGGAGCAGGTACTCCGTCTCCTTGGTGCGGCCGCGGCCGTGCTGCCCGGGCGGGAACGGCCGGGACTCGAACGGGCACTTCGGACCATCGCACTTGCTGCCCTTGAGGAACAGCTTCATCTTCTCCCGCCGGCAACGGCGGCAGTCAGCACCGGTGTAACGAGCCATCTCTCTCTACCTCTCAGACCCGACGACGCTTAGGCGGACGGCACCCGTTGTGCGGCTGCGGGGTGACGTCGGCGATCTGGCCGACCTCGAGGCCCACGGCCTGCAGCGAACGGATGGCGGTCTCCCGGCCGGAGCCGGGGCCCTTGACGAACACGTCGACCTTGCGCATGCCGTGCTCCATGGCGCGACGCGCGGCGGCCTCGGCGGCCAGCTGCGCGGCGAACGGAGTCGACTTGCGGGAGCCCTTGAAGCCCACCTGGCCCGCGGAGGCCCAGGAGATGACCGCACCGGTCGGGTCCGTGATGGACACGATGGTGTTGTTGAAGGTGCTCTTGATGTGCGCCTGCCCGTGGGCGACGTTCTTGCGTTCCTTGCGCCGGACCTTCTTGACAGCGGCTCCGGCACGAGCCTTCGGTGGCATAAGTCTGTGCGCTCCTATTACTTCTTGCCGGGCTTCTTCTTGCCGGCGACGGTCCGCTTCGGGCCCTTGCGGGTCCGCGCGTTGGTCTTGGTCCGCTGGCCACGCACGGGCAGGCCCCGGCGGTGCCGGATGCCGGCGTAGCAGCCGATCTCAACCTTGCGGCGGATGTCAGCGGCGACCTCGCGGCGCAGGTCGCCTTCAACCTTGTAGTTGCCCTCGATGTGGTCGCGGAGCTGCACGAGCTCCTCGTCCGTGAGGTCCCGAGCGCGCTTGTCCGGCGAGATGCCGGTGGCGGCGAGCGTCTCCAGGGCGCGGGTTCGACCGACCCCGAAGATGTAGGTGAGCGCGATCTCCATCCGCTTCTCGCGGGGGAGATCCACGCCGACTAGACGTGCCATGTGCGGGCGTACTCCTCGTGATGTGTGGCGGAGGTGTGGACCCGTCCCACCCCGCTACCGGCCGTCCCGTCTTTCCGACGCCATCAGCGCCGGCGACCGGGATCGGTCGCTGCCCAAGCGGGCCCCGGCCTCCGACCGGGGGTCAGCCACGAAAGGAGTACGCCTCGCGTACCGCTCGCGGCTGGGACGAGCATGTGTGATGTGTGTGTCGCTGAGGAACTGCCCGGACCAACACCACCCGGCCGTGTTCGGCCGGACGGGCTGAGTCAGCCCTGGCGCTGCTTGTGGCGCGGGTCGGTGCAGATGACCATGACCCGGCCGTGCCGGCGGATAACCCGGCACTTGTTGCAGATCCTCTTGACGCTCGGCTTGACCTTCACGGTTGCCTTACTTCCCATCTGGCCCGGCAACGCGCCATGCGCGAGACCGGACGTCGAAGACGGACACGGGACTTCCCGGCCGCCGTCAGGACTACTTGTAGCGGTAGACGATGCGCCCGCGGGTCAGGTCGTACGGCGAGAGTTCGACGACGACTCGGTCCTCCGGCAGGATGCGGATGTAGTGCTGCCGCATCTTGCCGCTGATGTGAGCCAACACCTTGTGGCCGTTCGCGAGCTCCACGCGGAACATGGCGTTCGGCAGGGGCTCGATGACCCGACCCTCGATCTCAATGGCTCCGTCTTTTTTCGGCATGTCCTCCGCTGTCCTGACGTCGATTGCTCCGGGCGACCCACAACGTCTTACACGGAAATCTGACCAGAATCAGAAGACCGCGCCAGCCGCGGCTCCGGGACCCACCGAAGCGCAGGGTGGGCATGCCGGAGTGGACGCTGTGCGCCGATCAGAAAGTGTACGCCGGCCTGCCGCCCACCGCCAAACCACCCACCCACCCCGACCCGCAATCTCCGGTTGATCATGAAGTTGTTGCCATGACACGCCGGGCCCGAGGGCAACAACTTCATGATCGACGGGGATCTGGGCCGGGGGGGTGGGGGTGCGGGTGGGGTGGGTGGGTTAGTCAGGTGGGGGTGGGGTTTTGTCTGGTTCGGTGGAGCGGAGTTGGCGTTTGCGCTCTCGCTTGGCGCGCTTGCGCTGGCGACGACGCTCCCGCTCGATCGCGTGCCGCCGGGGCTCTCCCGCGGCCAGCCCACCCACCGTCCGAAGCACCAGCACCACACCCCACGGCCCGGCCACCCAGGCCGGCCAGAAGTAGAGCAGCTCCTGACTCAGCAGCGAGGTCACGCCCCAGATCGTCACCACGATGGCGAGCACCTTCAGGTACGGGAACCACACCTCGCCCAGCCAACGACCGGTGTCGCCGGACACGAACGGGGCGAGTCGGCCGGTGGACGGTTGGGCCACCGTGCTGGGCGCCCGCAGGGCCGGCTGCGCCGGAGACGACATCGGCGGCAGGTCCGACAGCAACGGGTCCAGTTCGGCATACGTCCGCGCAGCGTAGGCCCGCTGCAACCGCTCGTCGTACTCGTGCAGGTCCAACCGACCTTCGTTGAGGGCGGCCCGCAGCCGTTCGGCCACCGCTTCCCGGTCCGCGTCCGCCGCTCGCATCCCGTCGCGCCCGTCCATGCCGGCAAGCATGCCACCGCCCCGCCAATCCGTCCCGCCCGGACGCCCTGCCCTTGATCGACTCGACAACAGGGCAACTGGGGTGTCCATGGCCGTGGGACAGGGCGACCTTCCGGAACCCGATTTGATCAACCGCCACGACGCGGCCCACCCGACCCACTCGGCCGGCCCCGCCTGCCCGGCCGGCTCGGCGGGACCGTCAGGAGGTGGTGGAGGCGGCGGGCTGGCGGGCCGTCACGAGGTCGCCGAGTCGAGCCCGGCCCCCGTCGAAGGCGGTGAGCACCCAGACGCCGTCGGGCAGGAGCGCCATCGAGTGCTCGACGTGCGCCGCGATCGACCCGTCCCGGGTGACGACCGTCCAGCCGTCGGCCAGCTCGACCGTACGGGGCGAGGCCATCGTGATCATCGGCTCGATCGCCAGCGCCATGCCCGGGACCAGACGCGGACCCTTGCCCGGCCGGCCGTGGTTGAGCACGTGCGGGTCCTGGTGCATCTCGGTGCCGATGCCGTGCCCGCCGTAGCCGTCGACGATGCCGTACCGGCCGCCCTTGCGGACCGCGGTCTCCACGGCGTGCGAGATGTCGGTGAGCCGGCCCTTGCCACTGGCCGCTCCACGGGCCGCGGCGGCGATGCCCGCCCACATGGCGTCCTCGGCCACCTCAGCCATCTTCAGCAGCGCCGGATCGACCTCGCCGACCCCGACGGTGATCGCCGAATCGCCGTGCCACCCGTTCAACACCGCACCGCAGTCGATCGAGATGAGATCGCCCTCGGCGAGCACCTGGTTCGGCGATGGGATGGCGTGCACGATCTGCTCGTTCACCGAGGAGCAGATCGACGCCGGGAAGCCGTGGTAACCCTTGAACGACGGGACGGCGCCCGCCTCGCGGATCGTCGACTCGGCGATCGCGTCCAGATCGGCGGTGCTCACACCGGGCGCCACAGCCTCGCGCATCCGGCGGAGCGCCTCGGCGACCACGAGTCCGGCCGCGCGCATCTTCTCGATCTGGTCAGGGGTCTTCAGCTGGATGTCCAGCTGGGGACGACGCATGGAGCGGTTACCTTTCGTTGCCGAAACAGCGGGGCACGTCTCGCGTACCCCGCTGTTCGCACTCTATCCGCCGCGGTGCGGCCGGGCCTCAGCCGCCGTACGACCGCAGCGCGTCGATGGCCCGGGTCGTGACGTCCTCCACCGGGCCGGTGGCGTCGATCCCGACGAGCTTGCCCTGGGCGCCGTAGTAGTCGACCAGGGGGGCGGTCTTCTCGCTGTACTCCCGCAGGCGGGTGGCGATGGTCTCCGGCTTGTCGTCGTCGCGCTGGAACAGCTCGGCGCCGCACCGGTCACAGATACCCGGACGGGTGGTGGCGTCGAACTCGACGTGCCAGATCTTGCCGCAGCCCCGGCAGGTACGCCGGCCGGAGAGCCGCCGGATCACCTCGTCGTCGTCGACCACCAGCTCCAGGACCAGGTCCAGAGCGGTGCCCAGGTCGGCGAGGAGCTTGTCCAGAGCGGCCGCCTGCGGAGTGGTCCGCGGGAAGCCGTCGAGGAGGAAGCCCTCGCTGGCGTCGGGCTCGGCGAGCCGATCCCGGACCATGTTGATGGTGACCTCGTCCGGAACCAGCTCGCCCGCGTCCATGTAGCGCTTCGCCTCGACGCCCAGTGGCGTGCCCTGGGTGACGTTCGACCGGAAGATGTCCCCGGTCGAAATCTTGGGCACCGACAGGTGCGCGGCGATGAACTCGGCCTGCGTGCCTTTGCCCGCGCCCGGCGGGCCAACCAGAACGAGTCTCATCTACCGCAGGAACCCTTCGTAGTTCCGCTGCATGAGTTGGCTCTCGATCTGCTTCACGGTCTCCAGACCGACGCCGACCATGATGAGCACAGCGGTGCCACCGAACGGGAAGTTCTGGTACTGCTGGTTGTCCAGCCAGATGAAGAAGAAGTTCGGCAGGATCGAGATGACGCCCAGGTAGAGCGCGCCCGGCAGGGTGATCCGGCTGAGGATGAAGTCCAGGTAGTCGGCGGTCGGCTTGCCCGGACGGATGCCCGGCACGAACCCGCCGTACTTCTTCATGTTGTCCGCGACCTCGGTCGGGTTGAACGTGATCGACACGTAGAAGTACGTGAAGAAGATGATCAACAGGAAGTAGACCGTGATGTAGATCGGGCTGTCCGGGGCGACCAGGTTGTTCTGGATCCAGGCCTGGACCTTGCCCGGGTCGTTCTGGTCGAAGAACTGGAGAGCCAGCTGCGGCAGGTAGAGCAGCGACGAGCCGAAGATGACCGGGATCACACCCGCCTGGTTGACCTTGAGCGGGATGTAGGTCGAGGTGCCGCCGTACATGCGCCGGCCGATCATCCGCTTGGCGTACTGCACCGGAATCCGGCGCTGCGCCTGCTCGATGAAGGTAACCGCCGTGATGACCACCAGGACCAGCGCGATGACCAGGGCGAACATGTCCCAGCCCTTGCTGGTCTTGATCTGCCAGCCCTCGCTGGGCAGGCGGGCCGCGATCGAGGTGAAGATCAGGACGGACATGCCGTTGCCGACGCCGCGGTCCGTGATCAGCTCGCCGAGCCACATGACCATGCCGGTGCCGGCGGTCATGGTGATCACCAGGATGGACAGCGTCAGCCAGTCCGGGATGCCGGTGCCCTCGGGGATGATCGGGAACTGGTCGCAGCGGTTCTGGAACAGCTGCCCGGAGCGGGCCAGGGCGACGAACGCCGACGCCTGCAGGACACCCAGACCCAGGGTCAGGTAGCGGGTGTACTGCGTGATCTTCGCCTGGCCGGCCTGGCCCTCCTTGCGGAGCTGCTCGAGGCGCGGAATCACGACGGTCAGCAGCTGCAGGATGATCGACGCCGTGATGTAGGGCATGATGCCCAGCGCGAAGACCGAGAGCTGGAGCAGCGCTCCGCCGGAGAAGAGGTTGAGCAGATTCAGCGGGCCCGTCGTGTCGCCCGAGATGGAGTCGAGGCACTTCTGCACGTTGCCGTACGAGACGCCGGGGCTGGGCAGCGTGGCACCCAGCCGGTAGACCGCGATGATGCCTACTGTGAACAGCAGCTTCTTGCGCAGGTCAGGCGTACGGAACGCACTGAGAAAGGCGGACAGCAACTTCTTCCTCCTGCGCGAGGCGGGCCGCCGGTGATCCCTGGCGGGTCGGGGTGAATCCCGGGCGAGTGCCCGGAATCCATGGCTGGGATGGGACTCTAACAGCCCTGTCCCACTCCGGGCAGGTGTGCCCGGCTACATAAACCGATTCCGATATTACCGGGCGCTCAGGCCCCAGGCAGACCTAGGCGCCCGCCAGTTGCTCGCAACTGGACGGGCGCCGAGGTCGTACGCCTTACAGCTCGGTGGCAGAGCCACCGGCGGCGGCGATCTTCTCCTTGGCCGACGCGCTGAACGCGTGCGCCGACACCTGGAGCGCCACCCCGCCGAGATCCCCGGTGCCGAGGACCTTGACCGGCTGGCCCTTGCGGACCGCGCCGGCCTCGACCAGCTCGATCGGGCCGACCTGGCCGCCGTTCGGGAACAGCTCGGCGAGCCGGTCCAGGTTGACCACCTGGAAGACCACCTTGAACCTGTTCTTGAAGCCCTTCATCTTCGGCAGGCGCATGTGGATGGGCATCTGCCCACCCTCGAACGCCGCCGAGATGTTCTTGCGGGCCTTGGAGCCCTTGGTACCGCGACCGGCGGTCTTGCCCTTGGAACCCTCACCGCGACCCACACGGGTCTTCGCGGTCTTGGAACCGGGCGCCGGGCGCAGGTGGTGCACCTTGATCGTCATTACTCGACCTCCTCGACCTTCACGAGGTGGTTGACCGTGAAGATCATGCCGCGAATCTCGGGCCGGTCCTCCTTGACCACCACGTCGTTGATCCGCTTGAGACCGAGCGAACGCAGCGAGTCACGCTGGTTCTGCTTGGTCCCGATACCGGACCGGAGCTGGGTGACCTTCAGGCGTGCCATCAGCGCGCCACCCCCGCCCGCGACGCCAGCATGGCGGCCGGCGCGACGTCCTCCACCGGCAGACCACGACGCGCTGCGACCTGCTCGGGGGACTCGAGCCCCTTCAGGGCCGCCACGGTGGCGTGCACGATGTTGATCGGGTTCGACGAACCGAGGCTCTTGGAGAGCACGTCGTGGATACCGGCGCACTCCAGCACGGCACGCACCGGACCACCGGCGATGACACCCGTACCGGCCGAGGCCGGCTTGAGCAGCACCACACCGGCCGCGTCCTCACCCGTCACCGGGTGCGGGATCGACTGACCGATCCGCGGCACCTTGAAGAAGTGCTTCTTGGCCTCCTCGACACCCTTGGCGATGGCCGCGGGCACCTCCTTGGCCTTTCCGTAGCCCACGCCGACCGTGCCGTCGCCGTCGCCCACGATCACCAGGGCGGTGAAGCTGAAGCGACGACCACCCTTCACGACCTTGGCGACGCGGTTGATCGCGACGACCCGCTCAAGGTGCGGGGTCTTCTCGACGGGCGCGTTTCCGCGGCCGCCCTCACGGCGGTTGTCGCGGCGACCACCCTCGTTGCCACCGGACCCGCCGCCACGGCGCTGTTGACCTGGCATCAGCAGCCTTCCTTATCTCTCGTGACGGGGTTGTTAGAACTCGAGCCCGGCTTCGCGGGCGGCGTCGGCAAGCGCGGCGACTCGGCCCGCGTACCGGTTGCCACCGCGGTCGAAGACGACCTTGGAGACGCCAGCGGCCTTGGCCCGCTCGGCGAGCAGGGCGCCCACCTTGCCGGCGAGGGCGCTCTTGTCGCCCTCCGTACCGCGCAGCGAGGCGTCCAGGGTCGACGCCGACGCCAGGGTGTGGCCCTTGGTGTCGTCGACGATCTGGGCGACCATGTGCCGCAGCGAACGGGTGACGACCAGGCGCGGACGCTCGGCCGTACCGGTGACGTTCTTGCGGACGCGGAAGTGCCGACGCGCACGCCCAACGGCGCGCTTGGCGGCGACGCCGCGGCGGCGCTTGAGCAGCGTGGCGCTCACTTCTTACCTGCCTTTCCGGCCTTGCGGCGGATGACCTCGCCCTGGTACTTCACGCCCTTGCCCTTGTAGGGCTCCGGCGGACGGATCTTCCGGATGTTGGCGGCGACCTCACCGACCTGCTGCTTGTCGATGCCGGCCACGTGGAACAGGGTCGGCCGCTCCACCGTGAAGGTGATGCCCGCCGGGGCGGGGACGACCACCGGGTGCGAGAACCCGAGCGCGAACTCGAGGTCCGAACCCTTGGCGGTGACCCGGTAACCGGTGCCCGCGATCTCCAGGCTCTTACGGTAACCCTCGGTCACGCCGACGATCATGTTGGCGACCAGGGTACGGCTCAGGCCGTGCAGTTCCTTGGCCTTGCGCTCGTCGTTCGGGCGGCTGACGTTCAGCTGCCCGTCCTCCGCGCGCTCGATCGTGATCGGCTCCGCGATGGTGTGCTGGAGCTCGCCCTTCGGGCCCTTGACCTTGACGGTCTGCCCGTCGATCGTGATGTCGACGCCGGATGGCACCGGGATCGACTTACGTCCAATTCGCGACATTTCTACCAGTCTCCCGTTACCAGACGAAGGCGAGGACTTCCCCGCCAACACTCCGCTTGCGGGCCTGCCGGTCGGTCAGCAGTCCCTGGGACGTCGAAATGATCGCCACGCCCAGCCCACCGAGCACCCGCGGGAGCCCGTCCGACTTGGCGTACACCCGGAGACCGGGCTTGGACACGCGCTTGATGCCGGCCAGGCTCCGCTCGCGGTTCTGGCCGTACTTGAGCTCGACGACCAGTCGCTTGCCGACGGCGCCCTCCTCGGGCTCCTCGACCGACCAGGTGGCGATGTAACCCTCGGCCTTCAGGACCTCGGCGATGTTCGCCTTGATCTTGGAGTAGGGCATCTTCACCTGATCGTGGTACGCCTGGTTGGCGTTACGCAGACGCGTGAGCATGTCTGCGATCGGGTCGGTCATCGTCATGGATTTCGTCAGCCTTTCTCGCCGGGGTTCCCGGGGCATCAGCCCCGGGCCTACGGCGAAGAGCAATACCTAATCGGTGCAGGAGTTCCCGGCCGGAGCCGGGACGCGGTCGCCCTTACCAGGAAGCCTTGGACACACCCGGCAGCTCACCGCGGTGGGCCATCTCCCGGATGCAGACCCGGCAGAGCCCGAACTTGCGGTAGACCGCCTTCGGACGCCCGCACCGCTGGCAGCGGGTGTACGCGCGAACCGAGAACTTCGGCTTCGCGGCCGCCTTGAGGATCAGCGCCTTCTTGGCCATCTCAGTTCTCCTTGAACGGGAAGCCCAGGAGCTTGAGCAGCGCCCGGCCCTCGTCGTCGGTCGTGGCGGTGGTGACCACCGTGATGTCCATGCCCCGCTGGCGATCGATCCGGTCCTGGTCGATCTCGTGGAACACCGACTGCTCGGTCAGACCGAACGTGTAGTTGCCGTGCCCGTCCAGCTTGCGCCCGTCCAGACCGCGGAAGTCGCGGATACGCGGCAGCGCGATGGAGAGCAGCCGGTCCAGGAACTCCCACATGCGGTCGCCGCGGAGGGTCACCTTCGCGCCGATCGGCATGCCCTCGCGGAGCTTGAACTGCGCGATGGACTTGGTCGCCCGCCGCACCTGCGGCTTCTGGCCGGTGATCGTGGCGAGGTCGCGGACCGCGCCGTCGATCAGCTTGGCGTCGCGAGCGGCCTCGCCGACACCCATGTTGACGACGATCTTGACCAGCCGCGGCACCTGCATGGGGTTGCCGTAGCTGTTCTGCTCACGCAGCTGGGCCACGATCTCGTTGCGGTACCGCTCCTTGAGGCGCGGCATGGTCTTTTCGGTAGCCGTGGTCATCACAGGTCCTTACCGGTGCTACGCGCGATGCGGACCTTCTGGCCGTTGTCGTCGATCCGGTAACCGACGCGGGTCGGCTTGCCGTCGGAGTCCAGGACCTGCACGTTCGAGACGTGGATCGGGGCCTCCTGGGTGACGATGCCGCCGGTCTTGGCGCCACGCTGGGTGGTGCTGATGCGGGTGTGCTTCTTGACCCGGTTCACGCCCTCGACCAGGACCTTGTCCTGCCGCGGGTAGGCCGCGATGACCTTGCCCTTGGCACCCTTGTCCTTGCCGGCGATGACGACGACCGTGTCGCCCTTCTTGACCTTCACGGTCACAACACCTCCGGCGCGAGGGAAATGATCTTCATGAACCGCTTGTCCCGCAGCTCCCGGCCCACCGGGCCGAAGATACGGGTTCCACGCGGGTCCCCGCCGTCCTTGATGATGACGGCGGCGTTCTCGTCGAAGCGGATGTACGAGCCGTCCGGCCGCCGCCTCTCCTTGGCCGTGCGAACGACGACCGCCTTGACGACGTCGCCCTTCTTCACACCGGCACCCGGGATCGCGTCCTTGACCGTGGCCACGATGACGTCGCCGATGCTCGCGTAGCGCCGACCGGAGCCACCGAGAACCCGGATGCACAGGATCTCCCGAGCACCCGTGTTGTCGGCGACGCGCAGTCGCGACTCCTGCTGAATCACGTCTATCTCCTATGTCTGCCGGTTCTCCGGCCGCCGTGGCGGCCGGAGCCTGGCGGAACCAACGCCCGACGCAACGCCGGGCGAGCTCGAGCCTTCGCTACTTGGCCTTTTCCAGGATCTCCACGATCCGCCAACGCTTGGTGGCGCTCAGCGGCCGGGTCTCCATGATCAGGACCCGGTCACCGGTGCCAGCGGCGTTCTGCTCGTCGTGCACCTTCAGCTTGCTCGTACGGCGCATGATCTTGCCGTACAGCGCGTGCCGAACCCGGTCCTCGACCTCGACCACGACGGTCTTGTCCATCTTGTCGCTGACCACCAGGCCCTCGCGGACCTTGCGGCGCGCGCGGGTGGCGTCAGCGGTGGTGTTCTCGGTCATGATGCAGTCACCTCAGTCGGCGCGGCCGAGAGCCCCAGCTCGCGCTCGCGCATGATCGTGTAGATCCGGGCGATCTCCCGACGGATGACCTGCAGCCGCCGGTTGTTGTCCAGCTGCCCGGTTGCGGCCTGCACGCGGAGGTTGAACAGCTCCGCCTTGGCCTCCCGCAGCTTCGTGACCAGCTCCTCCTCGGAGAGCTCACGCAGCTCGGTCGCCTTAACGCCCGCTGCCATCAGGATTCACCCACTTCGCGCGTAACAATGCGGCACTTCATCGGGAGCTTGTGGATCGCGCGACGCATGGCCTCACGCGCGATCTGCTCGTTGGGGAACGACATCTCGAAGAGAACCCGTCCCGGCTTGACGTTGGCGACCCACCACTCCGGCGAACCCTTACCGGAACCCATCCGGGTCTCGGCAGGCTTCTTGGTGAGGGCCTGGTCCGGGAAGATCGTGATCCAGACCTTGCCGCCACGCTTGATGTGACGGGTCATCGCGATACGCGCCGACTCGATCTGGCGGTTGGTCACGTACGCCGGCTCGAGAGCCTGGATCCCGAACTCGCCGAACACCACCCGGTTACCACCCTTGGACGCGCCGTGGCGGTCCGGGTGGTGCGGCTTGCGGAAGCCCTTCGGGGGCTTGCGCGGCATCAGCATCTGTCAGCCCTCCTGCTGCGTTTCAGCCGGAGCAGCAGTGGCGGCGACAGCAGCGCTGTCGACCGGCTCGCCGCTCGGCGTCTCGGCCTGCTGCGCGATGGTGGTCGCAGCAGCCCGACCGGCCTCGGTGCCACCAGCCGTGGTGCCGGACGAACCCGACCGGCCACGGCGCGGACGCTCGGGACGGTCGCCGCGCTCACCACGACGCGGGCGGGACGGACCGGCCTCGGCCGGAGCCTCCCGGCCCGGGACGGCGTCGCCCTTGTAGATCCAGACCTTCACGCCGATCCGGCCGAACGTGGTACGGGCCTCGAAGAAGCCGTACTCGATGTTGGCCCGCAGCGTGTGCAGCGGAACCCGGCCCTCACGGTAGAACTCGGTCCGGCTCATCTCGGCGCCGCCCAGGCGGCCCGAAACCTGAACCCGGATGCCCTTGCAGACCGGGTTCTTCATGGCCGACTGCATGGCCTTGCGCATCGCCCGACGGAAGCTGACCCGGCTGGACAGCTGCTCGGCCACGCCCTGCGCGACGAGCTGAGCGTCCGACTCGGGGTTCTTCACCTCGATGATGTTCAGCTGGACCTGCTTGCCGGTGAGCTTCTCCAGCTCGCCGCGGATCCGGTCGGCCTCCGCACCCTTACGGCCGATGACGATGCCCGGCCGGGCGGTGTGGATGTCGACGCGGACGCGGTCGCGGGTGCGCTCGATGTCGACCTTGGAGATCCCGGCACGCTCGAGGCCCTTGGACATCATGCGGCGGATCTTGACGTCCTCGCCGATGTAGTCCTTGTAGAGCTTGTCCGCGAACCAACGGGACTTCCAGTCGGTCGAGATGCCGAGCCGGAACCCAGTGGGGTGAACCTTCTGACCCATTACTCGGCGTCCTCCGTCTTGCTCTGCGCTTCGGCCGGTGCGGCCTGCGTGGCCGGGGCGGCCTTCTTCGCCGCGGCCTTCCTCGGCGCTGCCGGCGCGACCGCCTCGACCGCCACGGTGATGTGACAGGTGCGCTTGCGGATCCGGTACGCCCGACCCTGCGCCCGCGGCTGGAACCGCTTCATCGTCGGGCCCTCGTCCACGAACGCCTCGCTGACGAGCAGCGCGTCGGGGTCCAGCCGCTCGTTGTTCTCCGCGTTGGCGATCGCGCTAGCGAGCACCTTGTACACCTGCTCGCTCGCAGCCTGCGGCGCGAACTGCAGCACCGTGAGCGCCTCCTTCGCGGGCAGGCCGCGGACGAGGTTGACCACCCGGCGCGCCTTCATCGGCGAGATGCGCACGTGCCGCGCAACCGCCCGCGCGCCCGGAAGCACCGGAGCGTCGCCCTTTCCTGGCATCGCTGTAACCCCTTGTTCCCTCTATCCGTATGCCTGGCGGCGTCAGCGCCGACGGCTCTTCCGGTCGTCCTTCTCGTGACCCTTGAAGGTGCGGGTCAGCGCGAACTCGCCGAGCTTGTGCCCGACCATCGCCTCGGTCACGAACACCGGGACGTGCTTGCGTCCGTCGTGCACGGCGATCGTGTGCCCGAGCATCTCGGGGATGATCGTCGAGCGCCGCGACCAGGTCTTGATCACGTTCTTGGAGCCCTTGTCGTTCTGAACTTCCACCTTCTTGAGCAGGTGGTCGTCGACGAACGGGCCCTTCTTCAGGCTGCGAGGCATGTCTTATCTCCCTCAGCCGCGCTTACGCGTGGCGTAGCGGCGGCGGACAATCAGCTTGTCGCTCGCCTGGCCCTTACGGCGGGTGCGGCCCTCGGGCTTACCCTGCGGGTTGACCGGGTGGCGACCACCGGAGGTCTTACCCTCACCACCACCGTGCGGGTGGTCGACCGGGTTCATGGCGACACCACGGACGGTCGGGCGCTTGCCCTTCCACCGCATACGGCCGGCCTTACCCCAGTTGATGTTCGACTGGTCGGCGTTGCCGATCTCGCCGATGCTGGCGCGGCAGCGCACGTCCACCCGCCGGATCTCGCCGGACGGCATACGCAGGGTCGCGTACACGCCCTCGCGGCCGAGCAGCTGGATGCCGACGCCGGCGGAACGGGCCAGCTTGGCCCCGCCGCCCGGACGCAGCTCCACGTTGTGGATCGTCGTACCGACCGGGATGTTGCGCAGCGGCAGGTTGTTACCCGGCTTGATGTCGGCGCCCGGACCGGACTCGACGCGGTCGCCCTGCTTCATGTCCTTCGGCGCGATGATGTACCGCTTCTCGCCGTCGGCGTAGTGCAGCAGCGCGATGCGCGCGGTGCGGTTCGGGTCGTACTCGATGTGGGCGACCTTCGCCGGCACGCCGTCCTTGTCGACCCGCTTGAAGTCGATCAGACGGTACTGGCGCTTGTGACCGCCACCGTGGTGCCGCGTGGTGATCCGGCCGTGGGCGTTACGCCCGCCCTTCTTCGGCAGCGGAGCCAGCAGCGACTTCTCCGGCGTGGACCGGGTGATCTCGGCGAAGTCGGCGACGCTGGAGCCACGACGGCCCGGCGTCGTCGGCTTGTACTTACGGATAGCCATTGTCTACACCCCTCAGCTGACCGGGCCGCCGAAGGCCTCGATACGGTCACCGTCAGCCAGCTTCACGATCGCCCGCTTGGTCGCCTTGCGCTGACCGAAGCCGGTCTTGGTGCGCTTGCGCTTGCCCTGGCGGTTGAGCGTGTTGACCGTCAGGACGCGGACGTCGAAGATCTGCTGGATAGCGATCTTGATCTCGGTCTTGTTCGCGTCCGGGTGCACCAGGAAGGTGTACCAGTTCCGGTTCAGCTCGCTGTAGCTCTTCTCCGAGACGACCGGCGCCACGATGATGTCGCGCGGGTCGGCGATCGTGCTCACTTGCCACCCTCCTCGGTGGTCTCGGCGGGCACGCCCAGGAACTCGTCCAGGGCGTCCTTGGTGAAGACCACGTCGTCGGCCACCAGCACGTCGTACGTGTTCAGCTGGCCGGACTCGATCAGGTGCACCCGCGACTCGTTGCGCAGCGACACCCAGTTCAGCTCGTCGGTGCTGCTCAGCACGACCAGGACCCGACGGGCCTCGGTGAGCTTGGCGAGCGTGGCCAGAGCGGCCTTGGTCGACGGCTTCTCGCCCGAGACGAACGCCTCGACGACGTGCACCTGCCCGGCGCGGGCCCGGTCGGAGAGGGCACCGCGGAGCGCGGCGGCCTTCATCTTCTTCGGGGTCCGCTGGCTGTAGTCACGCGGCACGGGACCGTGCACCACGCCACCACCGGCGAACTGCGGCGCGCGGATCGAGCCCTGCCGGGCGCGACCGGTGCCCTTCTGCTTGTACGGCTTCTTGCCGCCACCGGCGACCTCGCCGCGGGTCTTGGCCTTGTGCGTGCCCTGTCGGGCCGCCGCGAGCTGGGCCACCACGACCTGGTGCATCAGCGCGACGTTGGCCTGCACGTCGAAGATGTCCGCCGGCAGCTCGACCGAGCCGCTGGTGGTGCCTTCGACGGTGCGCACGTCAACGGTGGTCACTTGGCCGCACCGCCCTTCTTCACCTTGCTCTTGGCCGCGGTACGGACCAGAACGAGCGCGCCCTTGGGACCAGGAATGGCACCCCGGACGAGCAGCAGGTTGTTCTCGGTGTCGACCGCCTGGACGGTGAGGTTCTGCACGGTGTAGCGCACGCCACCCATGCGGCCGGCCATCCGGGTGCCCTTGAAGACACGACCCGGGGTGGCGCAGGCGCCGATGGAGCCGGGCGAGCGGTGCTTGCGCTCGACACCGTGGCTGGCGCGCAGACCGTGGAAGCCGTGCCGCTTCATCGGGCCGGCGTAGCCCTTGCCCTTGGTCTTGCCGGTGACGTCGATCGTGACGCCCGCCGGGAACTCCTCGACCGTGACCTCCTGGCCGAGCGAGTACTCCGACGCGTCCGTGGTGCGCAGCTCGACGATGTGCCGGCGCGGCGCCACGTCCGCCTTCGCGTAGTGCCCGCTGACCGGCTTCTTCACCTTGCGCGGGTCGATCGTGCCGTACGCCAGCTGGACCGCGGAGTAACCGTCCTTCTCGGCGCTACGAACCTGGCTGATGACGCACGGGCCGGCCTCGACCACGGTCACGGGAACAACCTTGTTGTTGTCCCAGACCTGGGTCATGCCGAGCTTGGCGCCCAGGATCCCCTTGACTTGCCTGTCCATTTGTCCGGTCCCTACAGCTTGATCTCGATGTCGACGCCAGCCGGCAGGTCGAGGCGCATGAGCGAGTCGACCGTCTTCGGGGTCGGGTCGATGATGTCGATCAGCCGCTTGTGCGTGCGCATCTCGAAGTGCTCGCGCGAGTCCTTGTACTTGTGCGGCGAGCGGATAACGCAGAAACGGTTGATCTCCGTGGGCAGCGGCACCGGGCCCGCGACCTGCGCCCCGGTACGCGTCACCGTCTCGACGATCTTCCGAGCCGAGGAGTCGACGACCTCGTGGTCATAGGCCTTGAGCCGGATGCGGATCTTCTGTCCCGCCATGGTGGCTTCTGTTCCTTCTCTCGATGCCGCTGTGTTGCGGGCGCCTGTACCGGCTGGCACAGGCCCACTTCGCCGACCCCCGCGGTCGGGCGTGTCGCGCCCTCGGGCCAGGCTCCGCCCCGAGGTTCCGGAGTGGTGCTGACCGCGCGGTGGGTCAAGGCGTCGATCGCACTACCGCGACCTGAACGCCGTGCGAGGGTGGTTGGCGACTGGGCCGCCAACCACCCTACGCTCGACTGTCTCGCCACCCGGAGGTTCAGCGAAAGCCGAACACAGGCGACGAACTGTCGTTACGCAACCTGACTAGTATGCCGCACGACCGGCGGCGGGTCTAATCGGGGTTACCCAGGTCACTTCTGAATCTTGGTGACGAACCCGGCGCCGACGGTGCGGCCACCCTCGCGGATCGCGAACTTGAGGTTCTCCTCCATGGCGATGGGCTGGATCAGCTTCACCGACATGGTGGTGTTGTCACCCGGCATGACCATCTCGGTGCCCTCGGGGAGGGTGACGACACCGGTGACGTCCGTGGTCCGGAAGTAGAACTGCGGGCGGTAGTTCTGGAAGAACGGGGTGTGCCGGCCGCCCTCCTCCTTGGAGAGGATGTAGACCGTCGCCTCGAACTCCGTGTGCGGGGTCGTGGTGCCCGGCTTGACGACCACCATGCCGCGCTCGACGTCCTCGCGCTTGATGCCACGCAGCAGCAGACCGACGTTCTCGCCCGCGCGGGCCTCGTCGAGCAGCTTGCGGAACATCTCGATACCGGTGCAGACCGTCTTCTGCGACTTCTCGCGGA
Organism: Micromonospora sp. CA-246542; assembly: GCF_050942905.1. Lineage (NCBI taxonomy): Bacteria > Bacillati > Actinomycetota > Actinomycetes > Micromonosporales > Micromonosporaceae > Micromonospora > Micromonospora sp. CA-246542. The sequence continues at coordinate 6,306,158 of NZ_CP192040.1, forward strand.
TACCGACGATCTCCACCTCCTCGTTCGGCTTGAGGATGCCGCGCTCGGCGCGACCGGTGACGACGGTGCCACGACCGGTGATCGTGAAGACGTCCTCGATGGGCATGAGGAACGGCTTCTCGGTCTCGCGCTCCGGCTGCGGGATCGCGGTGTCGACCGCGGTCATCAGGTCCAGGAGCTTGCCGGTCCACTCGGGGTCACCCTCGAGGGCCTTCAGCGCCGAAACCCGGACGACCGGCAGGTCGTCACCCGGGTACTCCTGCGAGGAGAGCAGCTCGCGGACCTCGAGCTCGACGAGCTCCAGGAGCTCCTCGTCGTCGACCATGTCGCTCTTGTTGAGCGCCACGACGATGTACGGCACGCCAACCTGACGCGCGAGCAGCACGTGCTCACGGGTCTGCGGCATCGGGCCGTCGGTCGCCGCGACCACCAGGATCGCGCCGTCCATCTGCGCGGCACCGGTGATCATGTTCTTGATGTAGTCCGCGTGGCCGGGGCAGTCCACGTGCGCGTAGTGCCGCGACTCGGTCTGGTACTCGACGTGCGCGATCGAGATCGTGATGCCGCGGGCCTTCTCCTCCGGCGCCTTGTCGATCTCGTCGAACGGCGTGTACGGGTTCAGGTCCGGGTACTGGTCGTGCAGGACCTTGGTGATGGCCGCCGTCAGCGTCGTCTTACCGTGGTCGATGTGACCAATGGTGCCGATGTTGACGTGCGGCTTAGTCCGCTCGAACTTAGCCTTCGCCACTGGTGTCCTCCTGTGGACTTCTTGGTTCGTACGCCCGGCGCGCCGGTCGGCGCTTAGGACTCTGTCGACAGCCTTTCCGGCCTGACGGCCGGAGAGCCTTTGTGGGTTCTGCGGCGATGAAGCCTACAGGCCCGGTCTCACGCGATCCGATCGTGGTGGCCGCGGGCGGGTTGAGTCACCCGCGACCGACCACGAATCACCTGCTCGGGGCAGTTACTCGCCCGTCGCCTTCGCGATGATCTCCTTCGCGACGCTCTGCGGAACCTCCGCGTAGGAGTCGAACTGCATGCTGTAGCTAGCCCGGCCCTGGGTCTTCGACCGCAGGTCGCCGACGTAGCCGAACATCTCCGACAACGGCACCAGAGCCCTCACGATGCGGGCGCCGCTGCGCTCCTCCATCGCCTGGATGATGCCGCGGCGGGAGTTGAGGTCACCGATGACGTCACCCATGTTCTCCTCAGGAGTGGTGACCTCAACGGCCATCATCGGCTCGAGCAACGCGGGATCGGCCTTGCGGGCCGCGTCCTTCATCACCATCGAGCCGGCGATCTTGAATGCCATTTCCGACGAGTCGACCTCGTGGTACTGACCGTCCAGCAGCGTCAGCTTCACACCGACGAGCGGGAAGCCCGCGAGGATGCCGTACTGCATGGCGTCCTGCGCACCGGCGTCGACCGACGGGATGAACTCCCGCGGGATGCGACCGCCGCTGACGGCGTTGGCGAACTCGTAGGTCGGCGAGTCGTTGTCCAGCGGCAGCGGCTCGACGCTCACGATCACGCGGGCGTACTGGCCGGAACCACCGGTCTGCTTCTTGTGGGTGTACTCGACCTTCTCCACCTTGCGGCGGATGGTCTCGCGGTACGCCACCTGCGGCTTGCCGACGTTGGCCTCGACGTTGAACTCGCGGCGCATCCGGTCGACCAGGATGTCCAGGTGCAGCTCACCCATGCCGGAGATGACCGTCTGACCGGTCTCCTCGTCCAGCTGGACGCGGAAGGTCGGGTCCTCCTCGGCCAGGCGCTGGATGGCCGTGCCCAGCTTCTCCTGGTCGGACTTGGTCTTCGGCTCGATCGCCACCGAGATGACCGGCTCCGGGAAGGTCATCGACTCCAGGATGACCGGGTTCGCCGGGTCGGAGAGCGTGTCGCCGGTGGTGGTCTGCTTGAGACCCTGCACGGCGATGATGTCGCCGGCCTGCGCCGACGGACGCTCTTCACGCTTGTTGGCGTGCATCTGGTAGATCTTGCCGATCCGCTCCTTGCGGTCCTTGGTGGAGTTGACCACCTGGGAGCCGGAGTCGAGCGTGCCGGAGTAGACGCGCACGTAGGTGAGCTTGCCCAGGTGCTTGTCCGTCTGGATCTTGAAGGCCAGACCGGAGAAGGGCTCCGAGTTGGACGGCTTGCGCAGCAGCGGGGTCTCACCGTCGGTGGCCGTACCCTCGATCGCCGGAACGTCCAGCGGCGACGGCAGGAAGTCGACCACGGCGTCGAGCATGGGCTGGACGCCCTTGTTCTTGAACGCCGAGCCGCACAGCACCGGGTTGGCCTTGCCGGCGATGGTGGCACGCCGGATGGCGGCCTTGATCTCCTCGACGGAGACCTCCTCGCCTTCCAGGTACTTCTCCATCACCGAGTCGTCGACGTCGGCGAGGGTCTCCATCAGCTTCTCGCGCCACTCGGCCGCGGAGTCGGCCAGCTCGGCCGGGATCTCCTCGATCGCGTAGTCCTCACCCTTCTGGGTCTCCCCGCGCCAGGTGAGGGCGCGCATGCCGACCAGGTCGACGACACCGATGTGGTCGCCCTCGAGCCCGATCGGGATCTGGAGCACCAGCGGGGTGGCGTTGAGCCGGTCGATCATCATCTGCACGCAGCGGAAGAAGTCGGCACCGGTCCGGTCGAGCTTGTTGACGAAGCACATCCGCGGGACGTTGTACTTGTCGGCCTGCCGCCAGACGTTCTCCGTCTGCGGCTCGACGCCGGCGACACCGTCGTAGACCGCGACCGCACCATCCAGGACACGCAGCGACCGCTCGACCTCGACCGTGAAGTCGACGTGGCCAGGCGTGTCGATGATCTGGATCGTGTGGCCCTTCCACTCACACTTGGTGGCAGCGGAGGTGATGGTGATACCACGCTCCTGCTCCTGCTCCATCCAGTCCATGACGGCGGCGCCCTCGTGGACCTCACCGATCTTGTACGTGATGCCGGTGTAGAACAGGATTCGCTCGGTGGTCGTGGTCTTACCGGCATCGATGTGCGCCATGATGCCGATGTTGCGTACGTTGGCGAGCGCGTCTGCGGCGGCCACTTCAATCCCTACTTATCGTCGTCTCGACTCAACTGGTGGCGGTTCCGGCGCCCGGTGGACGCCGGAACCTCAGGTGTTACCAGCGGTAGTGCGCGAAGGCCTTGTTGGACTCGGCCATCTTGTGCGTGTCCTCGCGCCGCTTGACGGCGGCACCGAGGCCGTTGCTCGCGTCCAGCAGCTCGTTCATCAGCCGCTCGACCATGGTCTTCTCGCGCCGGGCGCGGGAGTAGGTCACCAGCCAGCGCAGGCCCAGCGTGGTCGCCCGGGTGGGGCGGACCTCGACCGGCACCTGGTAGGTGGCGCCACCGACACGACGGCTACGCACCTCGAGGGTCGGCTTGACGTTGTCCATCGCCCGCTTGAGGGTGACGACCGGGTCGGTGCCGGACTTCTCGCGGCAGCCCTCGAGGGCCGCGTACACGATCGACTCGGCGAGCTGACGCTTGCCGCGCAGCAGGATCTTGTTCACCAGCTGGGTGACCAGCGGCGAGTTGTACACCGGGTCAGCGACCAGCGGCCGCCGCGGAGCGGGTCCCTTACGCGGCATGTCAGCTCTTCTCCTTCTTCGCGCCGTAACGGCTGCGCGCCTGCTTGCGGTTGCGGACACCCTGGGTGTCCAGCGAGCCGCGAACGATCTTGTAACGCACGCCGGGGAGGTCCTTCACACGACCGCCACGCACGAGCACGATCGAGTGCTCCTGCAGGTTGTGGCCGACACCCGGGATGTACGCGGTTACCTCGATCTGGCTGCTGAGCTTGACACGAGCGACCTTGCGCAGCGCCGAGTTCGGCTTCTTCGGGGTGGTGGTGTACACGCGGGTGCACACGCCGCGCCGCTGGGGAGACCCCTTGAGCGCAGGGGTCTTGGTCTTGGTCGTCTTGGCCTGACGGCCCTTTCGGACCAGCTGCTGAATGGTGGGCACCGGGTTTCTCCGCTCCCTTCGGCCGCTGTCCGCGGCCGCGCCGTCTGCTCGTTAGCCAGCCTGATGACCGGCTCTCCTACATTCCGACCAGGGTCACCTTGCGGTGGCCCCGGCACCCGCGGTCGGGCGTGTCGCCCAGCTCACGGTCCCGGTGCGGACGCTGTCGCGGGCGTACCGGGTTTCTGTCACCGGCACGCGGATCGCCCCGCTCCGGGTCTTTGGCTTGTCGTGCCGCCGTCCGGACTCCGGAACCAGCGCACGCACGAGTTGCCCGGGCATGCCCGGGCACAAGGGGAAAGAGTACCTACCACAGCCGCCCAGGTCAAAACGGAATGGGTCGGCGAACGTCTCACCCCTCGCCGGCCGGATCGCGTCCCGCCTCGGCACCCGCGATGGGCACCTACGAACACAAGTGTACCGGCTTCCCCGCCGAAGCACCCGTCGGCCCCGGGCAGGCCCCCAGGCACCACCTGATCCACGGAGCCGTCCCGGCACCCCTGTCACGTCAGACTGATCAGCAACCCCAGCCCCAGACCCAACAGGCTCAGCAGGGCACCCGCCGCGCCGCAGCTGACGCCGGCCACCGCGAGCCCCCGACCGGTGAACCGCACCGCCGACGGCCCGGCCACCCGGCGGATCTGTCGCTGGCCCAGCAGGCCGGTGACGACCGCCGCCAATCCCGCCAGCACCCCCAGCACCGTGAAGGCGCCCGAGACCCACACTCCCCCACGGGCACCGAAGGCCACACCGACACAGATCACCAGCAGCGAGACCAGGATCGACGCGATGCCGGCCACCAGCGATCCGGTCGCCAGCCCGGCGGTCACCGGCGGCACGTCCAGGTGCACCACCCCGAACGGGGTACCGGGCACCGCTTCCACCCGCTTCGGCGGCCTCCGTTGATCATCGGTGGGCGGCGGCACCGGCCGGGCGGCGGCCGTACCCCAGGCGGGGAAGTGCCCCGGAGCCGGCTGCCCCAGGCGCCCGGCCCGGACGCGGCCTGCCCCCAGGCGCCCGGCCCGGACGCGGCCTGCCCCCAGGCGCCCGGCCCGGACGCGGCCTGCCCCCAGGCGCCCGGCCCGGACGCGGCCTGTCCCCAGCCGGGCGGTCCGGACGATGGGTGGCCCCAACCGGCCGGCGCGCCCGGTCCGGACGGCGGCTGCCCCCACCCGTGCGCGGCGGCGGGCCCAGCCGGCGGTTGGGCCCAGCCGTACGGCACCGGCGTACCGGAGGCCGGATGGGGCTGCTGGTAACCGGGCGGGAAGACCCCGCCCCACTCGGCCGTCGGCGGACCCCAGGCGGGCGAGGGCGGCGTACCCGCAGCAGGGGCACCGGTCGTTGGGGCCGGCTGTCCGCCCGCCTCCGGTTGCGCCCACTCACTCCGCGCCGAGGGCGTCGGCCCGAAATCCGAAACCGGTGCGGACGACGCGCTCGACGTCGGCACGGTGGAATCGGTGTCCGAGGAGGCAGGTGACCCGACGCCCGGGGAGGATGCCGCGGTCGGATTCGGGCCGGAGGTGGCATCGACAGCTGGTCCCGGGAGAGCCGCGTCCGGAGCCGGCGCGGAGGAGGTCACGCCGGGAGCCGGCGACCCGGGAGTCGCGCCCGGAGCCGGCACGTCAGGATGCCCGGCTGGTTCGTCCGCCGGGGGCCGCGCCGGTTCCGTCACGAAATCCTCCTGTCGACAGGGCCGCCAGCGCGCGCGGCGGACACCGGCCAGGCTACCGCCGGGGGCGACGCCGTCCGCGCCGGGCGCGGTCGCCGCATGCTTCAGTCCATGTTCGAGGGGTAGTCGTGGCCGAACGGCGTGCCCGCCAGCCGGACCACGCCGATCACCACGACGACGACGACGCTGACCGCGACCAGCGCCAGGCCGGTCCAGGCCATCCGCTCCCCCCGCCGCAGCCAGACACTTCCGGTCAGGAAACCCCCCGAGGCGTACGCCTCCCGGCGGGCCTGCCGGGCCAACTGGAGCGCCACCGTCGCGGGCACCACCCCGCCGATGAACAGCCCGGTCAGCATGCCGAGCAACCCCAGCGCGAAGACCGCCCGCGCCTTGGTGGCACGGGCCGGATCCGGGTCGAGCGGGTGGCGTAGGCCCGAAGAGGCGACGGACACCTGCCCGGATGCGGTCGTCATGCCTCCATCATGCCCAACCCGGTCCGCTGGCAGGGCGGTCCGGGAACGACGAGGCCCCCGGCGGATGCCGGGGGCCTCGTCGTTGTCTGGTGCTTAGCGGTACGACCCGAAGTCGAAGTCGTCCAGCGGCACAGCCTGCCCACTGGCCGGCCCGAAACCGTAGTCGGTCTCCGGGTAACCGGTCATCGAGTAGACCTTGGCCTTGGCCTCCTCGGTCGGCTCGACCCGGACGTTGCGGTACTTGCTGATGCCCGTACCGGCCGGGATGAGCTTACCGATGATCACGTTCTCCTTGAGGCCGACCAGCGAGTCGCTGCGCGAGTTGATCGCAGCGTCGGTCAGCACCCGCGTGGTCTCCTGGAAGGAGGCCGCGGAGAGCCAGGAGTCGGTGGCCAGCGAGGCCTTGGTGATACCCATCAGCACCGGACGGCCGGCGGCGGGCTCGCCACCCTCCGACACGAGTCGGCGGTTCTCCGACTCGAACAGCGCCCGGTCGACGAGCACGCCCGGCAGGAACTCGGTCGAGCCGGAGTCGATGACCGTCACCCGCTTGAGCATCTGGCGGATGATGATCTCGATGTGCTTGTCGTGGATGAGCACACCCTGCGAGCGGTAGACCTCCTGGACCTCACTGGTCAGGTGGACCTGGACCGCCCGCGGACCCATGATCCGCAGGAGCTCGTGCGGGTCGATGGTGCCCTCGGTCAGCTTCTCGCCGACCGCGACGTGGCCGCCGTCGTGGGTCCGGAGCTTGACGCGCTTCGAGATCTTGTCGTAGACGATCTCGTCGCTGCCGTCGTCCGGCACCACGATGATCTTCCGCGAGCGCTCGCCGTCCTCGATGCGGATCCGGCCGGGGGTGTCGGCGATGGGCGCCTTACCCTTCGGGACCCGGGCCTCGAAGATTTCCTGCACACGCGGCAGACCCTGGGTGATGTCCTCACCCGCGACACCACCGGTGTGGAAGGTACGCATCGTCAGCTGCGTACCCGGCTCACCGATGGACTGGGCGGCGATGATGCCGACGGCCTCACCGATGTCGACCGACTTGCCGGTCGGCAGCGAACGGCCGTAGCAGGCCGCGCAGACGCCCAGCTTCGACTCGCAGGTGAGCACGCTGCGCACCCGGACCGTCTCCACGCCAGCGGCGACGATCTTGTCGACCCCGATGGAGTTGATGTCCTGGCCGCGCTCGGCCACCACGGTGCCGTCCGGCCCCTTGATGTCGTCGGCCAGGGTCCGGGCGTGCACGCTGGTCTCGGCGTGGGTGTGGACGACGAGCTTGCCGTCGAGCTTCTCGCCGATCTGCATCGGGATCGCCCGGTCGGTGCCGCAGTCCTCCTCGCGGATGATGACGTCCTGGGAGACGTCCACCAGACGACGGGTCAGGTAACCCGAGTCGGCGGTCCGCAGCGCGGTGTCGGCGAGACCCTTACGGGCACCGTGCGTGGAGATGAAGTACTCCAGCACGGACAGACCCTCCCGGTAGCTGGCCTTGATCGGCCGCGGGATGATCTCACCCTTCGGGTTGGCCACCAGACCACGGATCGCCGCGATCTGCCGGAGCTGGAGCAGGTTACCGCGAGCACCCGAGTTGATCATCTTCCACAGTGGGTTCTCCTGCGGCAGCGCGGTGTCCATCTCCTTGGCGACCTCGTTGGTCGCCTTGGTCCAGATCTCGATGAGTTCGCCGCGACGCTCCTCGGCGGTCATCAGACCACGCTGGTACTGCTTGTCGATCCGGTCGGCTTCCTTCTCGTACTTCGCCAGGATCTCCGCCTTGCGCGGCGGGGCGATGACGTCCTCCATGCCGATCGTCACGCCGGACCAGGTGGCCCAGTGGAAGCCGGCCTCCTTGAGCCCGTCCAGGGTGGCCGCGAGAGCCACCTTGGGGAAGCGCTCGGCGAGGTCGTTGACGATCGCGGAGAGCTGACCCTTGCGGATCTCGTAGTTCACGAAGCGGTAGCCCTGCGGCAGCGTCTCGTTGAACAGCACCCGACCGAGGGTGGTCTCCACGGTCAGCGGCTCACCCTCGACCCAGCCCTCCGGAGCGGTCCACGCCTCGGCACCGGCGCCGTTGTCGACACCGATCACGTTCCGCAGGCGGATCTTCACCGGAGCCTGCAGGTGCAGCTCGCCGTTGTCGAACGCCATCCGCGCCTCGGCGTCCGAGCTGAACGCCCGGCCCTCGCCCTTCTCACCGGCGGTGAGGTGGGTGAGGTGGTACAGGCCGATGACCATGTCCTGGGTGGGCATGGTGACCGGCTTGCCGTCGGCCGGCTTGAGGATGTTGTTCGACGACAGCATCAGGATCCGCGCCTCGGCCTGGGCCTCGGCGGACAGCGGCACGTGCACCGCCATCTGGTCACCGTCGAAGTCCGCGTTGAACGCGGTGCAGACCAGCGGGTGGATCTGGATGGCCTTGCCCTCGACCAGCTGCGGCTCGAACGCCTGGATGCCCAGACGGTGCAGGGTCGGTGCCCGGTTGAGCAGCACCGGGTGCTCGCCGATGACCTCTTCCAGCACGTCCCACACGACCGGGCGCTGACGCTCGACCATCCGCTTGGCGGACTTGATGTTCTGCGCGTGGTTGAGGTCGACCAGCCGCTTCATGACGAACGGCTTGAACAGCTCCAGGGCCATCTGCTTGGGCAGGCCGCACTGGTGCAGCTTGAGCTTCGGGCCGACCACGATGACCGAACGGCCGGAGTAGTCGACGCGCTTGCCCAGCAGGTTCTGGCGGAACCGGCCCTGCTTGCCCTTGAGCATGTCGGACAGCGACTTGAGCGGGCGGTTACCCGGACCGGTGACCGGCCGGCCACGACGACCGTTGTCGAACAGCGCGTCGACGGCCTCCTGGAGCATCCGCTTCTCGTTGTTGACGATGATCTCGGGCGCGCCGAGGTCGATCAGCCGCTTGAGGCGGTTGTTCCGGTTGATCACGCGGCGGTACAGGTCGTTGAGGTCCGAGGTCGCGAACCGACCACCGTCGAGCTGCACCATCGGGCGCAGGTCCGGCGGGATGACCGGGACGCAGTCCAGCACCATGCCGAGCGGCGAGTTGCGGGTGTTCAGGAACGCCGCGACGACCTTGAGCCGCTTGAGCGCCCGGATCTTCCGCTGGCCCTTGCCGGACCGGATGGTCTCGCGCAGGCTCTCGGCCTCAGCGTCGAGGTCCATGTTCTGGACCAGCGCCTTGATGGCCTCCGCGCCCATCGAGCCGGTGAAGTACTCACCGAACCGGTCGCGCAGCTCGCGGTAGAGCAGCTCGTCGGTGACCAGCTGCTTCGGCTCCAGCTTGCGGAAGGTGTCCAGCACCTCGTCCAGGCGGTCGATCTCGCGCTGGGCCCGGTCGCGGATCTGGCGCATCTCGCGCTCTCCGCCCTCCTTGACCTTGCGCCGGACGTCCGCCTTGGCACCCTCGGCCTCCAGCTCGGCCAGGTCGGCCTCGAGCTTGGCGGCCCGCTTCTCGATCTCCGAGTCGCGGCTGTTCTCGGACTGCCGCTTCTCGGCCAGGATCTCGTTCTCGATCGTCGAGAGGTCACGGTGACGCGACTCGGCGTCCACGCTCGTCACGACGTACGAGGCGAAGTAGATGATCTTTTCGAGGTCCTTCGGGGCGAGGTCCAGCAGGTAGCCCAGCCGGCTCGGAACGCCCTTGAAGTACCAGATGTGGGTCACCGGAGCGGCGAGCTCGATGTGCCCCATCCGCTCACGACGAACCTTGGAGCGGGTCACCTCGACGCCGCAGCGCTCGCAGATGATGCCCTTGAACCGGACGCGCTTGTACTTACCGCAGTAGCACTCCCAGTCCCGCTGCGGACCGAAGATCTTCTCGCAGAAGAGCCCGTCCTTCTCCGGCTTCAGGGTGCGGTAGTTGATGGTCTCAGGCTTCTTGACCTCGCCGTGCGACCACTGACGGATGTCGTCAGCGGTGGCGAGACCAATGCGCAGCTCGTCGAAGAAGTTGACGTCGAGCACTATGTCCCCTATGTCGTCGTCTTTAAAGCTAGCTAAATCGGGGGGTTCGGGGCGGGGTGACCGGCGGAGGGATCAAGCCTGACCGCCTGGAGCCGGTCACCCCGCCCCGAACCACCACCTCACACCTCTTCGACCGAGCTCGGCTCGCGCCGGGACAGGTCGATGCCCAGCTCCTCTGCGGCCCGGAACACCTCGTCGTCGGTCTCGCGCATCTCCAGGGCCACACCGTCGCTGGACAGCACCTCAACGTTGAGGCACAGCGACTGCAGCTCCTTGAGCAGCACCTTGAACGACTCCGGGATGCCCGGCTCCGGGATGTTCTCGCCCTTGACGATGGCCTCGTAGACCTTCACCCGGCCGAGCACGTCGTCGGACTTGATCGTGAGCAGCTCCTGCAGGGCGTACGCGGCGCCGTACGCCTGCATCGCCCAGCACTCCATCTCACCGAAGCGCTGACCACCGAACTGCGCCTTACCACCCAGCGGCTGCTGCGTGATCATCGAGTACGGACCGGTCGACCGAGCGTGGATCTTGTCGTCGACCAGGTGGTTGAGCTTCAGGATGTAGACGTAGCCGACCGCGATCGGGTCCGGCAGAGGCTCACCGGAACGACCGTCGAACAGCTGCGCCTTACCGGTGCGCCCGATCAGCTGCTTGCCGTCCCGGTTGGGCAGGGTCGACTCGAGCAGACCGGAGATCTCCTCCTCGCGGGCACCGTCGAAGACCGGGGTGGCCACGTTGGTGTCGCCCTCGGACTCGTGCGCGTCGATCGAGCGGAGCTGGCGCTTCCACTCGGCGTCGTCGCCCTCGACCTTCCAACCGGTCTTGGCGACCCACCCGAGGTGGGTCTCCAGCACCTGGCCGATGTTCATCCGGCTCGGCACACCGAGCGGGTTGAGCACGATGTCGACCGGGGTGCCGTCCTCGAGGAACGGCATGTCCTCGACCGGGAGGATCTTCGAGATGACGCCCTTGTTGCCGTGCCGGCCGGCGAGCTTGTCGCCGTCCTGGATCTTGCGCTTCTGGGCGACGTAGACCCGGACCAGCTCGTTGACGCCCGGCGGCAACTCGTCGCCGTCCTCGCGGGAGAACGTGCGCACACCGATGACCGTGCCGGTCTCGCCGTGCGGCACCTTCAGCGAGGTGTCCCGAACCTCACGCGCCTTCTCACCGAAGATCGCGCGGAGCAGCCGCTCCTCCGGGGTCAGCTCGGTCTCACCCTTGGGCGTGACCTTGCCGACCAGGATGTCGCCGGGGACGACCTCGGCGCCGATCCGGATGATGCCGCGCTCGTCGAGGTCGGCGAGCATTTCCTCGCTGACGTTCGGGATGTCGCGGGTGATCTCCTCCGGGCCGAGCTTGGTGTCCCGGGCGTCGACCTCGTGCTCCTCGATGTGGATCGAGGTGAGCACGTCCTGCTGCACGAGGCGCTGCGACAGGATGATCGCGTCCTCGTAGTTGTGGCCCTCCCAGCACATGAACGCCACCAGCAGGTTGCGTCCGAGTGCCATCTCGCCCTCGTCGGTGCAGGGACCGTCGGCGATGACCTGACCGGCCTCGACGCGGTCGCCCTCGAAGACGACCGGCTTCTGGTTGACGCAGGAGCCGGCGTTGGAGCGGCGGAACTTGTGCAGCAGGTACGTCCGGCGGTGGCCGTCATCCTGGTGGATGGTGACGTAGTCGGCGCAGAGATCCTCGATCACACCGCCGACCTCGGCGACCACCACGTCGCCAGCGTCGACCGCGGCCCGGTACTCCATGCCCGTACCCACGAGCGGCGCCTCGGCCTTGACCAGCGGCACCGCCTGGCGCTGCATGTTCGCGCCCATCAGTGCCCGGTTGGCGTCGTCGTGCTCGAGGAACGGGATCATGGCGGTCGCGACCGAGGTCATCTGCCGGGGCGAGACGTCCATGTAGTCGACGGCGCCGGGGACGACGTCCTCGGTCTCGCCGCCCTTACGACGGACGAGAACCCGGTCCTCGGCGAACGTGCCGTCAGCCTTCAGGCGCGCGTTGGCCTGGGCCTTGACGAACCGGTCCTCCTCGTCCGCGGTCAGGTAGTCGATCTGGTCGGTGACCCGACCCTCGACGACCTTCCGGTACGGCGTCTCGATGAAGCCGAACGGGTTGACCCGGGCGAAGGTGGACAGGGCGCCGATCAGGCCGATGTTCGGGCCTTCCGGCGTCTCGATCGGGCACATCCGGCCGTAGTGGGACGGGTGCACGTCGCGGACCTCGAAGCCGGCCCGCTCCCGGGACAGACCACCCGGGCCGAGCGCGCTCAGCCGACGCCGGTGGGTCAGGCCCGCCAGCGGGTTGGTCTGGTCCATGAACTGGGACAGCTGCGACGTACCGAAGAACTCCTTGATCGCCGCCACCACCGGGCGGATGTTGATCAGGGTCTGCGGCGTGATCGCCTCGACGTCCTGCGTGGTCATCCGCTCGCGGACGACCCGCTCCATGCGGGAGAGGCCGACCCGAACCTGGTTCTGGATCAGCTCACCCACGGTGCGCAGGCGACGGTTGCCGAAGTGGTCGATGTCGTCGGCCTCGTAGCCGTCCTCACCGGCGTGCAGCCGGCAGAGGTACTCCACGGTGGCGACGATGTCGTCCTCGGTCAGCGTGCCGGTGGTGATCGGCACGTCCACTTCGAGCTTCTTGTTGAACTTGTAGCGCCCGACCTTGGCGACGTCGTACCTCTTCGGGTTGAAGAAGAGGTTGTCGAGCAGGGTCTGGGCGTTCTCGCGCGTCGGCGGCTCGCCAGGGCGCAGCTTGCGGTAGATGTCTAGCAGGGCCTCGTCGGCGCCGGCGATGTGGTCCTTCTCGAGCGTGGTCATCATCAGCTCGGACCAGCCGAACTTCTCACGGATCCGCTCGGCCGACCATCCGATGGCCTTGAGCAGGACCGTGACGGCCTGCCGGCGCTTACGGTCGATACGTACGCCGACCGTGTCGCGCTTGTCGATGTCGAACTCCAGCCAGGCACCCCGACTCGGGATGACCTTGACGCTGGAGAGGTCGCGGTCGGAGGTCTTGTCCGGCTGCTTGTCGAAGTACACGCCCGGAGACCGGACGAGCTGACTGACCACGACGCGCTCGGTGCCGTTGATGACGAAGGTGCCCTTGGGCGTCATCATCGGGAAGTCACCCATGAACACCGTCTGGCTCTTGATCTCGCCAGTGGTGTTGTTGGTGAACTCCGCGGTCACGAAGAGCGGAGCGCAGTAGGTCAGGTCCTTCTCCTTGCACTCCTCGATCGAGGCCTTGACCTCGTCGAAGCGCGGCGCCGAGAAGGAGAGCGACATGGTGCCGGAGAAGTCCTCAATGGGACTGATCTCTTCAAGGATCTCCGCGAGACCCGAGCGTGCGTGCGGGTCGTCCGCCGACCGGCCCTGCCAAGCCTCGTTGCCGACGAGCCAGTCGAAGGACTCGTTCTGGATGGCAAGGAGGTTGGGGACCTCGAGGTGTTCGGTGATCCTGCCGAATGAAACTCGGCGGGGAGCGAATGCGCTCGACGTACGACTGGTCTTCGCAGGGCGGGAAGCTGCCAAGATGCGTCCTTCCGAGGACCGGTGCTGCAGAACGGCTGGTACGCGTGCACTCCAATGACCCCACCAGAATTATCCGTAAACGGACATTTCCGAGCAGGGGTCAAGTCGGAAGGCAGCGCAAACTAGCAGTGTAGCCGAGAGGCTAACCGCTGTCCAGCCCACCCCGCAGGTCGTTTGCGGAACGCTCCTCGGCCCCCGTTCACCGGGGTCTGCCGGGCCGCTCAGAACGCAACTCCCCACTGGGCCGCTCGGGTGACCGCGACCGATGGTGCCGTCGCTGTCATTACCCACATCGTGGCCGTCGCAAGCGCGGTGTCTTGCTGGTGTCAGGGTGCCTGGCTGGCCGGGGCCGCGTCAAGGGCCGGTATCCGGGTCGTCGGTTCTTTCCCACCTGAGGAGGATCCGGTCGTTCGTGCGGATGATTCGGCGTCGACCATCGGCGCCCAGCTCAGAACGGTTGTCGCCCGGTACACGAGACACGGCGGGCGGTGATCCGTGTCGGATCACCGCCCGCCGCGACGCGACCGTGTCCCAGCTCACCGAGCCGGGTACGCGCAGGTGGAGCTCAGGTCACTTGAGGGTGACCTTGGCGCCCTCACCCTCGAGCTTGGCCTTCGCCTTCTCGGCGGTCTCCTTGTTGACCTTCTCCAGGATGGCCTTCGGCGCGGACTCGACCGCGTCCTTGGCCTCCTTGAGGCCCAGGCCGGTCAGCTCACGCACGACCTTGATGACCTGGATCTTCTTGCCACCGTCAGCCTCGAGGACGACGTCGAACTCGTCCTTCTCCGGCTCGGCCTCGGCGGCGGCCGGGGCGCCACCGGCGGCGGCAACCGCGACCGGAGCGGCGGCGGTGACCTCGAAGGTGTCCTCGAACTGCTTCACGAACTCGGAGAGCTCGATCAGCGTCATCTCCTTGAACGCGTCGAGCAGCTCGTCGGTGCTGAGCTTCGCCATGTCTGGCGTCCTTTCTAAAGGTTGTCTAAGAACGTGGGTGCGCCGCGCGGCCTCAGGCCGCCTCGGCGCCCTCCTGCTCGCGCTTCTTGTCCGCCAGGGCGGCCGCCGCGCGGGCGGCCTTGGAGAGCGGAGCCTGGAACAGGGCCGCGGCCTTGCTCAGGTTGCCCTTCATCGCGCCGGCCAGCTTGGCCAGCAGCACCTCACGGGACTCCAGGTCGGCGAGCTTCGTGACCTCGGCCGCGGAAATGGCCTTGCCCTCGAAGACACCGCCCTTGATGACGAGCTTCGGGTTGGCCTTCGCGAAGTCGCGAAGCCCCTTCGCCGCCTCGACGACGTCGCCCGAAACGAAAGTCAGCGCGGTAGGACCGGTGAACAGCTCGTCGAGGCCGGTGATGCCCGCGTCCGTCGCGGCACGCTTCGCCAGCGTGTTCTTCGCGACCGTGTAGCTGGTCTCGGCACCGAGCGATCGCCGCAGCTGGGTGAGCTGGGAAACCGTCAGACCGCGGTACTCGGTCAGCACGGTAGCGCCCGCGCTGCGGAAGCTCTCGGTCAGCTCAGCGACGGCCGTGGCCTTGTCGGCTCGGATCGGCTTGTCCGCCATGTCCCTCCTCTCTCGTTGCTCGAGGCTGGTCCCCGACACGGCCGAAGCCGGAGCGGGGGCGAAGGCAGCACGACAACGAAAAGCCCCGGCGCAGGGCGCACGGGGCGAGGGCCGGCGGGAAGTCACGGTCGGCGGACCATGCTCACTGCCGAGTTACGCTTGCCGCCCTACGCGGGTCGCCCGTCGTCGCGGGACCTTCGACCGTGCCGAAACACGGTGACCAGCGGTCTCTGGGTGGTTCCTCATCCATGACAACACGGATGACGTTTGAAGAGTACGCGCCCGCGGGACCAGCGCCAAATCGTCCCTGGTGAGCCGGGTCACGCCGCCGGACCACTCAGCCCTGGGCCCGCCGCCGCCACAGGTAGCCGGCCGTCACCGCCACACTCCACGCCAGGGCCCAGGCCGTGAGCCCGAGCAGGGTCAGCGCGGCGGCGTCACCCGCGGTCGTCCGGGCGGTAGCCATGATCGGCGGTACCAGCCAGGGCGCGACCGAGCCACGCAGGCCGAGCGCCACCGCGCCGACACCGCCGAGGGCCAGCACCGCGACGCCGTACGCTGCGCCACCCACCGACGCCCGGCTGGCCAGCGCGCCGAGGGCAACCGCGGCGGGTACGGCCAGCAGATGCGCCCACAGCCCCAGCGCGATGCCGACCGGCACCGACCGGTCCCCCGGCTCGACCGGGCCGGTGACCCCACCCACCAGCCACGGAAAGAGCAGCGCGACGGCCACCGCGACCAGCGCCGCCGCGCCGGCCGCCAGGAGACCGGCCAGACGTTCCCGGGCCACCCCGACGGTCACCTGGGCCAGCCGACGCTGCACGTCCGGCTCGATGTCCAGCAGGATCTTGGTCTGCCAGGCGAGCACCGGAAAGAGCACCACGGCCGAGACGCCGTACGCCTCCGCCGGCTGGGACCGGCCGCCGCCGTAGAGCGTGCCGAGCACGACGAGGCCGGCGAGCAGGGGCGCCAACGCCCGTCCGGTACGCAGGAAACCCGCCAGTCGCATCCGCACCAGCGCGTTCATCGACCCTCCCCCGTGCTGGGCTCGACCATCGCGTCGGCCGCTGCGAGCCGCGCCGTCGTGGCCGACGGGGTGGGCGGATGCGCCTGGGGTGGGGTGGTGGAGGCGTCGGCGCGTACTCGAAGGATCTGATGGCCCTCGGCGCGCAGGCGGGCGACGGTGCCGGCGACCCGCGCGGCCGGCACCGCGACCTCGACCACCGCGATGGCCTCCTCGTCGGCGGGCGCGGTCTCCTCGGTCAGCGCGCCGGCGGCCACCGACCAGCGGCGCGCGGCCGGCAACCGGACCGTCTCCCCCCGGTGGTCACTGACCAGGACGGTGCCCCCGTCGGCGAGCACCTCGTCGATCAGCTCGGGAACCAGCTCGCGGGTCGCGGCGTCCAGGCCCTCCCACGGCTCGTCGAGCACCAGCAGGCCCGGCGTCCGCAGCATGGCCTGGGCGAGGCCCACCTTCTGCGCGGTGCCCTTGGACAGCTCCGGGAGGCGCACCGAGCGGAACGCGTCCAGTCCGAGCCGCTGGGTCCAGGTCGTCACGGCCTCGTCGGCGGCCGAGCGCCCCAGCCCGGCCGCGCGGGCCATGCCGGTCAGATAGCGGGACACGGTGAAGGGCTGGTCGGCCGGGAAGCGCTCCGGCACCCAACCCACCCGGTCCGGCCGGTCGACGACCCGACCCCGGCCCGGCCGCAACACCCCGGCGGCCACCTGGAGCAGGGTGGATTTGCCCACCCCGTTGCGGCCCAGGACGACCGCCACCTCACCCGGGCCGATCTGCGCGTCCACGCTCCGCAGCACCCACGGACCCCGCCGGTGGTACCGCAACCAGACGTTCTCCAGCCGCATGCGGTCGAGCTTGCCACACCCGGAACGCGCCGGGGCGCCGCCACGATCGTGGCGGCGCCCCGGCGGAGCGATGAGTCGGCTCAGGCGTCGGCCGAGTCCTCGGTCAGGTTCTTCACCAGGTTCGGGTCGACCGGAACGCCCGGGCCCATCGTGGTGGTGAGGATGACCTTACGGAGGTACTTGCCCTTGGCCGCGGACGGCTTGGCCCGCAGCACCTCGTCGAGCACCGCGGCGTAGTTGTCCACCAGCTGGCTCTCCGAGAAGGAGGCCTTGCCGATGATCAGGTGCAGGTTGGAGTGCTTGTCCACCCGGAAGGTGATCTTGCCGCCCTTGATGTCCTGCACCGCCTTGGTGACGTCCATGGTCACCGTGCCGGTCTTCGGGTTCGGCATGAGACCGCGCGGGCCCAGGATCCGCGCGATCCGGCCGATCTTGGCCATCTGGTCCGGCGTGGCGATCGCCGCGTCGAAGTCGAGCCAACCACCCTGGATGCGGGCGACCAGCTCGTCGGTGCCCACCTCGTCCGCACCCGCCGCGGCGGCCTCCTCGGCCTTCGCGCCGCTGGCGAAGACGATCACGCGGGCGGTCTTACCGGTGCCGTGCGGCAGGTTGACCACACCGCGGACCATCTGGTCCGCCTTGCGGGGGTCGACGCCGAGGCGCATGGCGACCTCGACCGTGGCGTCGAACTTGACGTTGGTGGTCTCCTTGGCCAGCTTCACGGCCTCGGCGGGGGTGTAGAGCTTCGACCGGTCGATGACGTCGGCGGCCTTGCGGTAGCTCTTGCTGCGCTGCATTGCTGATTACTCCTGTGGTCTCTGGCGGGCCGCTCGGCGCGAGCCCTCCCACGATCGGGTCGTCGGCGAAAGCCGACGTCAGTCGTTGACGGTGATGCCCATCGACCGGGCGGTCCCGGCGATGATCTTCTCGGCCTGGTCCAGGTCGTTGGCGTTGAGGTCGGCCATCTTCTTCTCGGCGATCTCACGCAGCTGGGCGCGGCTGACCGAGCCGACCTTGGTCGCCTGCGGGACGCCAGAGCCCTTCTGCACACCGGCGGCCTTGATCAGCAGCCGAGCGGCGGGCGGGGTCTTCAGCACGAAGGTGAAGGACCGGTCCTCGTACACGCTGATCTCGGCGGGGACGATGTCGCCCCGCTGGGACTCGGTCTGCGCGTTGTAGGACTTGCAGAACTCCATGATGTTCACGCCGTGCTGACCGAGCGCGGGGCCGACCGGCGGCGCCGGCGTGGCCTGGCCCGCCGGCAGCTGAAGCGTGAACGTCTTGACGAGCTTCTTCTTCGGAGGCATGTCACTTCCTGGGGCTTGGAGCTTGGGAAAATGCGGCCGTCGCCGCCGCGGCGGGGCGCGCACGGTCAGCGCGATGCGACAGCGGCGACGTTCAAGAGTAGCGCACGCCGCAGCCCGCTCGTCCGCCGAGGTCGAGCGGGAGGGCGTACGCCGACGTCGGCGGCGGGCTGGGCCCGCCGCCGACGACCATCAGATCTTGGCGACCTGGTTGAAGTTGAGCTCCACCGGGGTCTCCCGGCCGAAGATCGACACCAGCACCTTGAGCTTCTGCTGGTCGGCGTTGATCTCACTGATCGTGGCCGGCAGCGAGGCGAACGCGCCGTCGGTGACGGTGACCGAGTCGCCGACCTCGAAGTCGAGGACCTTGATCTCCGGCTTCGCCTTCTTCTGCTCGGTCTCGACGGCCGGCGCCAGCCACTTCAGTACCTCGTCGAGCGACAGCGGCGCGGGCCGGTCGGCCCGGTCGGTCGCGCCGACGAAGCCGGTCACGCCCGGGGTGTTGCGGACACACGAGTACGACTCGGCGGTCAGCTCCATCCGGACCAGGATGTAACCGGGGAAGACCTTGGCCTGGACCTGCGAACGCTTTCCGTTCTTGACCTCGACCTCTTCCCGGGTCGGCACCTCGACCTGGTAGATGAAGTCCTCCATGTCGAGGCTCGTGATCCGGGTCTCGAGGTTGGTCTTCACCTTGTTCTCGTAACCGGCGTACGAGTGCACCACGTACCAGTCGCCCGGCGCGTAACGCAGCTTCTGCCGCAGCTCGGCGACCGGGTCGTAGTCCTCGTCCGGCGCGGGCTCGGTGGTGGGGAACTCCGGCTCACTGGCGGCCTCAACCGACTCGTCACCAGCCGCCGTCGCGACCGTGGACTGCTCGTCCACTTCTCCGGCGGTCTCGTCGTACTCAGGCACGCTCGCTCACTTCCGTCACTATCGGCTGGAGACAGCCGGTCAGTCCGAGTTGCCGAAGACGAACAACACGGCCTTGGCGAAGCCGTAGTCCAGCACGCCCACGATCGTCAGCATCACCGCGACGAACGTGACCACCACGGCGGTGTACGTCAGCAACTCCTTGCGGGTCGGCCAGATGACCTTACGCAGTTCGGCTACGACCTCGCGGAAGAACCGGGCGATGCGGCCGAACACGCCCACCCGACCGGTTTCCGACCTCGTGGTCGGCCGGCTGTCGGCCGATTCCGCCCGGGCGCGGGCCCGCGTCGCGGTGCCGCCCCGGGAGACCGGCTCGTCCGCGTCGTTGGCGTCGTCGTCGGCTACGTCGTCGACGATCTCATCGTCGAGACGATCGTCGCCGGCGTCCTCGCCGCGCCGCTTGTTGTCGGCCACTTCGCCCTCCGTCGCGGAATCTCGGGTCGCACGCCGGGCGGCGTACGCGGCGCTGGTCACGCCGGCCGGACCCAACCGTCCCGCGACGGGCCGCGGCCGGTGGTTCGACCGGGAGCCCCGATTGCCTCGGAGCCACCCCGCCGATGCCACCACCACGGGCCGGACGCCGCCTTGTCGGCGGCGCGACCCACGGGAACGGTCAGGCCTGAGGCGCAGGGGTGACAGGACTTGAACCTGCAGCCTGCGGTTTTGGAGACCGCTGCTCTGCCAATTGAGCTACACCCCTGTGCGGCAACACTCGCCCCACGCGGTCACAGACGACCGAGCAGGGGTCACTTGCCCCACGGCGGACCAGTGTACGGGTAGGCGCCCGACTTTCCCAACCGGTCTCCCCGCCACGCGTGGCGAAGCCGATCCAGCACGCCGCGCGGCCTCGCTTCAGCGCGCCCGGCCGCCTTGGTTTCGCGTGCGTCCGGCCCTGGTTAAGCGTGCCGGGCCGCCTTGGTTTCGCGTGCGTCCGGCCTCGTTCAGCGTGCCGTGCGGATGATCGCGCGCGCCTGCGACAGCACCTTGTCACCCAGGCAGGTCGCGGTCACCTCGAGCCGGGTGAGGCCGTCCTCGGTCACCTCGCGGACCCGCGCGGTCACCTCGATCTCGGTCCCCTGGTCGTCGTCGGGGACCACCACCGGCCGGGTGAACCGGACGCCGTACTCGACCACCGCGTCGGGCGCGCCGGCCCACTCGGTGACCGCCCGGCCGACCAGCGCCATCGTGAACATGCCGTGCGCGATGACCCCGGGCAGTCCCACCTTCGTGGCGACCCGGTCGCTCCAGTGGATCGGGTTGAAGTCGCCCGAGGCGCCGGCGTAGCGGATCAGGTCCGCCCGGGTCACCCGGAACGTCTTGGTTGGCAGTTCCATCTCAGGCCTCTCCACGGATGACGTACCGGGCCCAGACGGCGACCACCTGCTCCCCGGCGACGGTGCTCACGTCCGTGCGGGTGGTGAGGAGGCCGTGCCCGCCCCGGTTGCTGACCTCTTCGATCGTGTTGACGCAGACCAGCTCGTCGCCCGCGACCACCGGCCGGCTGTACGCGAACCGCTGGTCGCCGTGGACCAGCCGGCTGTAGTCGACGCCCAGATCCGGGTCCTCGATGATCTGACGGGTCGCGGCCATGGTGACGATCACCGGGAAGGTCGGCGGGGCGACCACGTCCGGGTGGCCCAGGGCCTGCGCCGCGGCCGGATCGTGGTGAGCCGCGTCCGTGGCGCCGATGGCCGTGGCGAACTCACGGATCTTTTCTCGGCCCACCTGGTAGGGGGCGGTCGGCGGGTACGTGCGGCCGACGAAGGAAGGGTCCAGGGACATGCCGCGAACCTACACGGAAAGCACAACCGCCGATCTGGTCGGCAGGCTGCGGCGACGCCGCGCCCGACCGGTCAGATCGGCGGTTGGAAAGGCTTCGACGACGGCCGGCATGGCCGGCCGGCGGTCAGCGGGTCTCGCGGTGAACCGTGTGCCGGCCGTCGCGCGGGCAGAACTTCTTCATTTCGATGCGGTCGGGGTCGTTCCGGCGGTTCTTGCGCGTGATGTAGTTGCGCTCCTTGCACTCCACACACGCCAAAGTGATCTTCGGCCGGACATCGGTAGCCTTCGCCACGGCGGAGTGCCTTCCTCGCTAACGGAAACAACTACGACGCGTCAGCCTAGACGCTGACTGCGCGGACATGCAAAGTGGGCGCCAGTGGCGCCCATCTCAACGACCACCGGGAACCAGCCCGGAAGACGAGAGTAGCGGTGGCCGGACTTGAACCGGCGACACAGCGATTATGAGCCGCTTGCTCTGCCATCTGAGCTACACCGCCGCGGTGGGTCCAGCTGAACCCTCGAGCCCCCTTACGGAATCGAACCGTAGACCTTCTCCTTACCATGGAGACGCTCTGCCGACTGAGCTAAGGGGGCCTGCGCGATCTCCCCGTGGGGCGCGCAGAAGTAGAATACACGGCACGGGTCGGCAGGTGAAATCGGATCCCCGGCGGCCGGATCTGCCCAGCTCAGGGCACCACACGCAGGCGCGGAAGCTCTCCTCCGGAGATCGTCTCCGGGTCCACCTGAGCGCCGAACCAGGCGGCCAGTCGCTCGTACGGCAGCGGCCGACTGAACAGGAAGCCCTGACCGATCTCGCACCCGATGTCCTGAAGAAGCTCCAGGGTCAGTTCGCTCTCCACACCCTCGGCGACCACGGCCAGGCCGAACTGCTGGGAGAGCGTCACCACCGCGTTGACGATCGCCAGGTCCCCCGGGTCGGTGGCCATGCCCTGCACGAAGGAGCGGTCCACCTTCACCTCGTGCACCGGCAACCGGCGCAGGTGGGCCAGCGAGGAATCACCGGTGCCGAAGTCGTCCACCGACAGCCGGACGCCGAGGTCGCGGAGCCGACGCAGCGTCGGGATGGGCCGGTCCGTGCCGTCCAGCACCCCCGACTCGGTGATCTCCAGGGTGAGGCGTTGCGCCGGTACCCCGTACTCGGTCAGCAGCTCCTGCACCCGGTCCGGGAAGTGCTGGTCGGTGAGCGTGCGGGCGGCGAGGTTCACGGCGATGGGCAGAGGCTGGTCGGCCTCGGCCCAGTCCCGGCTGCGCCGCAGCCCCTCGCGGAGCACCACCTCGGTGAGCCGACTCAACTGGCCGGTGTGCGCGGCCACCGCCACGAAGTCCTCAGGAGCGACAGTGCCGTGCGTCGGATGCTCCCAGCGGGCCAGACACTCGACTCCGACCAGACGCCGGTCCCGCAAGGTCACCTTCGGCTGGAAGTAGACCTCCAGCTCACCCTGGTCCAACGCCTGGCGCAGGTCCCCGGCGAGACCCAACCGGCGCAACGACCGGGACTCCAGGCCCGGGTTGAACAACTGCACGCTGCCCGGCACCGACTTGGCGGCGTTCGCCGCCAGGTCGACCCGGAGCAGCAGGGTCGCGGCGTCGCTGCCATGATCCGGGTGTACGGCCACACCCACGGCGGTGTTCACGTCAAGGGTGAGCGCGTCGAAGACCATCTCGTCACGGATCTGGTCGCGCAGCTGTTCGGCCAGTTCGAGTGCCGCCTCGGCGCTCTCCAACCGGAGGGTCACCAGGAACTCGTCGCCGCCCGCACGACCGACCAGAGCCGACGACGGAGCGCTCGCCCGCAGCCGGTTGGCGACCTCGACGAGCACCTTGTCGCCGGCAGCGTGGCCGAGGGACTCGTTGACCTGCTGCAACCCGTCGACATCGAACAGCAGCAACGCCACCACCTCGTCGGGCGCGCCGATCTTGACCGACTCGTCCAGGGCGGCGGTGATGCGCCGTCGGTTGGGCAGCCGCGTCAGGGTGTCGTGGTACGCGTCGTGCCGCAGGCGGTCGACAAGTCGCGAATTCTCCAGCGCCACCGCCGCGTGCGCCGCCACCGTCTCGAAGATGGGGATGTCACCGGGGGCGAAGTGCCCGATATCGCTGAGCCGATTCGCCACCTCCAGGGTGCCGATCACGGCCTGGCCGGAGCGCAGCGGCACCACGATCACGTCTTTGATCTCGCTGGCGCTGATCTCGTGCCGGAGCGCCCCCTCGTCACCCAGCAGGCGCCCCATCGACAGGGTCTTCGCCAGGTCCCGCGCACGTTCGCGGAGGATCGACGGGGTCGGGGCGACGTCGAGCAGACCCGGCGTGTCGACCCGGGCCGTCAACAGCACCTCCGGATGCCGCCCCTGGGCGGGGAGCCAGAGCGTCGCGGACTCCGCCTGCATGAGAGCACGGACCCGGTCGAGCAGGACGTCGGCGAGCGCCCCGTCGGCGCCGCTCGTGGTGATCAACCGGGCCAGGTCGTACATCCCGGTCAGGGTGCGGTGCTGCCGGAAGAACTGGGCGTACGACCGGTAGACCAGGGCGAGCGCGGCGAACAGGGCCGCCAACAGCAGCGCCGACCACCAGGTCTTGCGCAACGCGATCAGCACGAGCAGACCGACGGAGGCGTTGATCGAGGTGGTGAGGAACACCGACGGGGTCGTCCGCAGCGCCTCCCGGCCAGCCTGCCAGCCCTGGAGGAGGACGTGTACGCCGACCACCGAGACGAGACTGAACAGGGTGATGGCGTTGACCGCGAGGAAGAGACTGATCCACGTCCCGGGACCCACGTCGTGCAGCGGGGGCAGCCGCAGCAGGAGCAGGCCGGCCAGCGACGTGGCCGCCGCGGCCCGCGCGACGTTGAACCAGAACTTGGCGGGAGGGAAGCGCTGTCTGGCGCTGTAGACCAACGAGGCGAGCGTGTAGATCAGGACGACCGTCAACGGCGGCAGGAAGAACAGCGCCACCACGAGTGGGATCTCCGTGAGCGTCACGCCCACGGACTGCCGCCGGACGACGAAATTCAGCACCGGGATGCTGATCCCGGCCATCGCCAGGAAGATCAGGAATGCGAGCGCCCAGTTCCCGTAGGGACGGTCCGAGACGATGCTGATCGCGGTGCACGCGAGGATGGCGAACAGCACCATGGGGCCGGTGATGAGCCAAGCGCGGTCCGTGGACTTACGCCGTTGGTCACGCTCGGCCATACCGCTCCCTCTGAAAGACGCCGCCCACTGGGGCTGCCCTCATGGGCTACGCCCGAGTCACCGTGCGGCCACACCCCACAGGACATCGCCCAGGCCGGCGCCCCAGATGACGTCGGACATCTGGACGTAGCTCCCACTCACGAGGGCGTCGGCGCCGATCAGTCCACCGAGGACAGCGGCGAGCACGAGGAGTGAGCCGAGTGACCGGCCCAGCCTTCGACCAGACATGTTGGCTCCTGTCGGGGAAGTGTCACAGGGATGGTGGAGGTTCCACGATCGTGCCACACGCAAGGTACGCAGGAAAGCGGTGATGTCCGTACCCGTCCGAGCGTTGGCGAGGTCGCGACCTTCGGCCTAGTACGCCTCCACAAGCCGGGCCAGATCAGGGCCCCTTCCTGCGACATCAGCGCTTCATCCAGCGCTTGATGCGACCTACAGCACAATTCACCCAAGGGGTCGAAGGGGGGTCGCTGTCCAATCCCGTCCGGTCGCTCTCCGTGACGAATCCGATGGCCTGGAGGCGCACCGACGCGGCCCAGACATCGACCACCATACCTTCTTCACGCAAAGACACAAGGAGGCTGGCACGACCGATTCGCCCTCCTTCCGGCCAGCGGCGGTCGTGTCGCTGGTCGCCGGGCGGGGAAGGTGGGGAACAGACCCATTCATCCAGAGCGGGGCCGCCGCGTGCCGCAGGTCGTAGGGCCTGCGTGCGAGCCGCGGATAAGCCAGCGACAACGGGGGCGCGCTGCCGGATCATGTAGCGATGCCCGGTCAGGATGCCCTCGCTCGCCTCCAGGACGCCGCTGTTTTCTGGAGCGTCGGTTCCGGCACGGCAGCCCAGGTGATCGAGACCGCCTGCGACTGCATCATCGCGGGCATAGATAGCCCGACTCTCCAGATCCTCGCCGGTATCTCGCCGGTGAAGGGCGCGGAGAACGACGAGCTGCGGCGTTGGCTCGAAGGCGCGCTGTCGGAACTCTCGCTCACGTACTACGCCGAGGGGAGCCGAGAGAGCGAGGAGGAAGCCCTCCGGATCATGGCGCGGCGGCTGCTCGCACAGACCATTCCGCCCCGTGACCTCACCTCTTGGGCCTACCGATACATCTCCTACGACGGAACTCCCCTGGCAGCCGAGCTGGTTGCCCTGGACAACGCCTACGACGTCGTAGACGCCATCCACGACTGGCAACCACACAGCAGCACCACGACCAGCGATATTGACGCCGACGTCGTCGTTGAAGTTCGGCGCCTTCTCGGCCACGGCTGAGCTGCTAATTCTCGTCGCCGTCTGACGCTTTCACATTCCGGTGACCACCATCTGCCCACGTCCCCGACGCTGCCCACGGGCGGTCGATCGCGTACATCACCTGGCAAGCGCCGAACTCCTCGAAGGCATCGACCAGGACCATGCCGAGGGCTTCCAGGAGGCGGACCGACCGACGGTTCGCCCGCTGCGTGACGGCGACCAGGCGGGGCGCGTCCGGGAAGCGGACGAAAGCAAGACCGACGGCCGCCGCACACGCCTCCCGGGCGTAGCCACGCCCCCACCACTCCGGCAGGAAGACGTACGACAATTCCGTATCGCCCGTTCGGTACCGGCCGAGATGGCACCAGCCGACGGTCTCGCCGGAGCTCCTCGTCACCATCAGCCCGCCCGTGTGGTCACCCATCCGACGGTCGTTCGCCACCTCATCGGACAACGGACCGCCGAGGTAGCGCCGCATCACCGGGTCCTGCCACATCCGCCCAAGTACCGGCAGGTCGGATGAGCGGACTTCCCGCAGGACGAGACGTTCCGTTCTGGCCAGCACCTCGTCATGCTCGCTGCTCAACGGCTCATCCCCCACAGGTTCGTGATCAACCGAGTACGTCTCCGATCAGTCATCCTTCGGCATCGGCCACACATCCCGGGAGTCGTTCAAGGCCCCTCCCGGAGGTGGCTCGACCGTCAGGGACTTCAAGGCACGCGGCAACGCGGTAACCCCACGCCTCAGCGACCGCCACAGCGACGCAGCCACGTACACCAGGGCGAAGAGCGCAGCGGAGCCCAGCGCAAGCAGGAGGACGAGGCCGACCATTCCTGTCATCACTCGAACATTCTGACCAGCCGAGCGCCACGAAAGGCACTGCGGATCATCCGAAGGCATCGCTGATCTTGTCGGTCATGGTGTCGCCTCTCTCAAGTTGTCGACATGGCTGGACTCAGCCGGACTCCTTCAGACAAACGACAACGGCCCCTGATCAGCATCTCTGCTGGTCAGGGGCCGTGTCTGCACCTGGTGGCGGGTAGAGGATTCGAACCTCTGTAGCTTTCGCGACGGATTTACAGTCCGCTCCCATTGGCCGCTCGGGCAACCCGCCAGGGCACCCCACCGCGTCGCAACGCGGCGGCGGAAGCAAGGATAGCGGCTCGCCCCGGGACCGACGCAACCGGGTACCGTCAGGGGGTCGTGCCGCTGGTGGGCGGCCGACTGCACGTCCCAGACCGCCGGACAGCAGGAGCAGAAGCATGCCAGCGAACCCGTCTTTCGACATCGTGAGCAAGGTCGACCGCCAGGAGGTCGACAACGCCCTCCGGCAGGCGGAGAAGGAGCTCGCGACGCGGTTCGACTTCCGCGGCACGGGCGCGGAGATCTCCTGGTCCGGCGAGGAGGCGATCGGCCTTCAGGCGGAGACCGAGGAGCGGGTCCGCGCCGCGCTGGACGTCTTCAAGGAGAAGTTGGTCAAGCGGAACATCTCGCTCAAGTCCCTCGACGCGGGTGAGGCGCGCCCGTCCGGCAAGGTCTTCAAGATCGACTGCAAGGTGATCCAGGGCATCGAGACGGACAAGGCCAAGGCGATCAGCAAGAAGATCCGCGACGAGGGCCCGAAGGGCGTCCAGGCGCAGATCCAGGGCGACCAGCTGCGCGTCACCGGCAAGAAGCGGGACGACCTCCAGGCGGTCATCTCGCTGCTCAAGGGTGAGGACTTCGGCGTCGCCCTCCAGTTCACGAACTACCGGTAAGAGGAACCGACTACCGGTTGGTGGATCGGCCAGCCCGGTGGTCGGGCTGGCCACGTTCCGTCGGCCCGCCCACCACCCCGGCTGAAACGACGAGAGCATGGACGCTACGGAGCACAGCCGCTTCCTGCTCGTGCCCCACGCTGGCGGCGACAGCGGCCCAGTGCGCGGCGCACTCGGCGGCCAGCGCCCAGTCTGCCCGGGAGAGTTGGGCGACAACCTCCTCGTCGTCCGGCGGCCAGTCGCCGGAGCCGGCGACGCCGGGTACCCAGTGGGCGATCTGGTCCCACCCGGCCCTGCGGATCCCGCTTGCCGCCCGGACGACCTGTTGAGGATCACCATTCTCGGCGGCGATGCTGATCGCGCTGTCGAGTGCTCCGTCCAGGTGGCGCCACTGACGCGTCGTCATTCGTAGGCCGACCACCTTTTCCGGCTGGTCCATTCGGCCATCATCGTCGAACTCCGGTCCGCGTGGGACCCCCGCAGACCGCTGCGGCGCGGCCACCACACGTCAGCGGACGACGGTGTACCAGTGGGCGGTCTCCCCGGGAATCGGCGTCAACCGGACCCGCGCGCCGCCCGGGTCGTCGAACATGGGCACCCCGTCACCGAGCAGCACCGGCGCGAAGAAGATCAGTATCTCGTCGAGGAGGCCGGCCCGCAGGCACTGCTTGGCGACGTCGGCGCCGAGCACGTTGACGTACCTGTCGCCGGCGGCCTCCTTGGCCTGCGCGACGGCGCGGTGCAGGTCGTCGGCGAAGGTGACGCCTTCGGGCGGGTCGGCGGGCGGACGGTGGGTCAGGACGATCACCGGCCCGTGGTACCGGCCGCCGAAGGCGCCTTCGCTGTCGGTGCCACGGTTCGGGTCGTCGCCGCCGAAGGTGCGGTTGCCGGCGAGGATCGCGCCGATGTTGGCCAGCAGACGGTCGGCGGTCGGGTTGTCGCCGCTGAGGTGTTCGGTGAGCCAGGACATGTCACCGCCGGGGCCGGCGATGTAGCCGTCGAGTGAAGCGGTCGCCGAGTAGAGCAGCTTGGCCATGGTTCCCCTCTCGTAGGCGACCAGTCTGGCGCACCCCACCGACATCGCCGGAAACCGTGGGAAGAGGTCAGATCGGGACGGGCTCGTCGGCGCGTACCGCCTGGTTTTCCGCTCGGGCGATGGGCCCGGCGGGCAGCGCGGCGACCGCGGCCCCGACGGCCACGGCCGCGCCCGCGACGACGAAGGCCCACGGCACGCCGCCGGCGTGGTCCACGATCAGGCCGGCCACCGCGCCGCCGGCGGCGCTCGCCGCCACGGCCACCGTGACCACCCAGGTGTACGCCTCGTTCAGCATGCCCGTCGGGGCGATCCGGCCGACCAGGGTGTTCTCCAGGGTCAGCGCCGGAGCGATGGTGGCCCCACCGACGACCAGGGCGACGCCCAGCGCCAGCGGCGTGGGCATGAGCGCGAACACCACGAACGTGCCGGCCAGCGCGGCGAGCAGCCGGGCGAACTGGCGGGTCATGTTCGGCGAGGGCCGACGTACGCCGAACCAGAAGCCGCCGATGGCGCTGCCGACCCCCCAGACCGCCAGCAGCAGCCCGGCGAGGCTCTCCGGGTCGTCGGTGGTGGCGTTGCCGGCGTACGCGGGGACGGTCACACCGGCGGCGCCGAACGCGATGCCCAGTCCGGCGACGCAGAGCAGCAGTGCCGGGAAGCCGGCGACCCGCAGTGGACCGAGTCCCCGGGCGTGGTGTTCGCGCGGGTGCGGCCGCCAGCCGCGCATCACCCGGCCGAGGGCGACGGCGGTGGTGCCGACCAGGGTGACGACCGCCGCCCCGATCAGCGCGGCCGCCGCGTCGGCGACCAGTACGAACCCGGCCACGAGCAGCGGGCCGAGCACGAACACGATCTCGAACAGCGAGGTCTCCGCCGCGAGGGCGGTGTTGCGCAGGGCGTACCGGCCGGAGGCGGGGCTGGTCAGTTCGTTCCAGGCGCCGCGGATGGCGGCGGTCAGCGGCGGGTACGTCGCGCCGGCGACGCCGGCCGTCAGGTAGATGGCGGCGAGGGCGTCGTCGCCGGAGCGGCTGGCCAGCAGCAGCCCGGTGAGCGCCAACGGGTGGGCCACGGCGGTGACCAGCAGCACCGGGCTCGGACCGACCCGGTCGGCGATGCGGCCGGCCACCGGGCTGAGCGCGGCGCCGGCGACGGCGTAGATGCCGCCCGCGATGGCGGCCAGGGAGTAGCGCCCCGTCACCTGCTCGACCACCAGCAGCAGCGCCAGCGGCGTCATGCCGATGCCGAGCCGGCCGATGATGCCGGTGACCAGCAGGATCGGCGCACCGGGGATCCGCCAGACACCCAGGTACTGGCGCAGTGCGGCCACGAGGTGTACCTCCGCTGGAGCAGGTAACGGGTAGAAGCCCTGTCGACCCTAACGCCCGAGGTCAGGCCGTGGATGGTCGTTCCGCTCACAGCAGCGCGGAGGCCGGGACTGACCGAGCGGTCACAAAGGGGGTAGGTTGCTGATCGAATTGGGTCCATACGCCGGCACCGCACGATGAGGCAGGAGGTCCGATGTCCGGGACTACCACCGCACCTCTGCGAGTCGAGATCTATTCGCTGTACGGCGACGCCAAGCCCAGTGAGGCCGCCTCGCCCAGCCTGCGCGGCTCCCTGCCCGCCCGAGCCGTCCAACAGTGCCCGCCGGTCGCCATCGCCTCGGGGTTCGGCTGGTACGTCTACCCGCCGACCGACTTCGCGCTGCGCTGGGACGGGCAGGACACCGAGTGGACGCTGCTGGCGGAGAACGAGCCGGCCCAGTGGCGTTCGCTCGCCGGTGGTTACGACGGCAAGCTGCCGGACGCGGCCGGCCAGTTGCAGGCGGCGCCCGAGCAGTTCCACGGTGACCTGGACATCTTCGACAGGTACGGCGCGAGCATCCCGTTCCTCGACGCCGACCCGCGTGCCGCCAACACGATCGAGCTGGTCACCGGCGTGGTGGCGCGTACGTCCCCGGGCTGGTGCCTGATGGCCCGGGGCGTGCCGAACTGGCCCGCCCAGCGCGGCGTGCAGCTCTACGAGGGCGTGGTCGAGACCGACTGGTACACCTCGCTGCTGCCCACCATCCTGCGGCTCACCGAGGTGGGGCAGGTGGTGCGCTTCTACCGGAACATCCCTCTCATGTGCCTGCAACCGGTGCACCGGTCGACACTGGAGGCCTTCCGGCAGGCCGAACTGGTCACCGGGGAAGGGCTGCCGGCGTGGCCGGAGGACGTCTGGTCGGACTTCGTGGCGCTGCGCCGCCGCCGCCAGGATCCGGAAATCCGCAGCAGCTACCGCCGGGAACAGGCCCGCCGGGTCCGGGAAAACGCCGCCTACCAGCCGATCGGGGTAGCGGAAGCGGATCAGCCAATCTGATGCCCGACACCGACGCACAGCTCACGCCGTCGCCCGGTTACCGAGCGCTGTTCCGGCATCCGGTCGCTTCCCGGCTGGTCATCGCCCGGGGCATCTCGGAGCTGGGTGACTTCGTGGGCCTGGCCGCTCTGCTGCTGCTCGCGTACGACCAGACGAACTCGGTCCTCGGCCCGGCCGCGGTCTACGCCGCGCGTACGCTGCCGGCCCTGCTGGTCGCCACCGTCTTCAGCGGCTGGCTGGACGTGCCGGCCCGCCGTACCCTGCTGGTCTGGCTGTCGGTGGCCGGCGCCGCGCTGATCGCCGTGCCCGCGGCGATCCCCGAGCCGCTGCCGGCGATCGTGGCGGCGGGCCTGCTGGGCGCGGTACGGGCCGCCTACGCGAGCGTCAACGTGGCCGTCGCCGCCGAGGCGGTGGACGCTCCGCTGCGGCTGCCGCTGTTCGGCCTCAGCGCCTTCGCCAACCAGGCGGGCCAGGTGGTCGGCCTGCTCGCGGGGGCCAGTCTGACGGTGGCCCTCGGCTCCCGGGTGGCGCTCCTGATCGACCTCGGGTCGTTCCTGATCGCCGCGGTCGTCCTGGCCGGACTGCCGAAGCGCCCCCACCGAGTACGCGGGCCGCGTCCACCGGCGACCGCGGGCGTGCGCATCATCGCCCGCCATCCGGTGCTGCGGGGCGTCGCCCTGCTCACCCTGGCCACGGTGCTGTCCGGCGCGCTCCCGGAGACCCTCGCGCCGGATCTGGCCGGCGGGGCCTGGCGTCCCGCCGTGCTGGCGGCCTCGGCGTTGGGCGGTGCGGTCTTCGTGCTGGTGGTGGGCCGGTCCCGCTGGTTGGGCCGGTTGACCGGTCAGGTGGCGGTCGCCGCGGCGCTGGCCGGCGCGCTGTTGCTGACCGGTGTCCTGGTCGCCGTCGACGCGCCGTTGGGGGCGCTGACGGTCGGCAACGCGTTGATCGGCGCGGGCGGCGGTTGGTTGATCGGGGCGCAGGCCACGTTCGCCCGGCTGGCCCCACCCGAACGGATGGGGCAGGTCGAGGCGACGATCGTCGCGGCGAACATCGTCACCTCGGGGATCGGCATCTTCCTGCTGGGTGGTGTGGCCGCCGTGCTCTCGCCCGCCGCGTCGTACCTGACGGCGGGCGTCGTCCTGCTCGCCGTCGTGCTGCTGACCCGTCTGGGTCGGCCGCCCGCACCGGAGTGACCTGGAGACGACTCCGCCCGCGTCCGTAAGCGGACGCGGGCGGAGAAATTCGGCGGGTCAGCGCTGGAACTGCACCGGCCCCGCGTTGGCGGCCATCCGCTCCAGGCGGGCGACCCGGTCCTCCATCTTGGGGTGGGTGGAGAAGAGGGCGGCCACCGCGCCACCGGCGAACGGGTTGGCGATCATGAGGTGGGCGCTGCTGGTGAGCGTGCCCTGAGCCGGCAGCGGGCGTCGCCGGGCCACGGCATCGATCTTGCGCAGGGCGCTGGCCAGGGCCAGCGGATCCCGGCTCAGCTCGGCGCCGGACTGGTCCGCCTGGAACTCGCGGCTGCGGCTGATCGCCAACTGGATCACGGTGGCCGCGATCGGGCCGAGGATCAGGGTCAGCAGCAGGACGGCCGGGTTCGGCGAGTCCTCGTCGTCCCCGCCACCCAGCGGGATGAACCAGGCGATGTTCGCCAGGAACGTGATGATGCCGGCCAGGCCGGCCGCGACGCTGGAGATCAGGATGTCCCGGTTGTAGACGTGGGACAGTTCGTGCCCGATCACACCGCGCAGCTCCCGGTAGTCCAGGATCTCGGTGATGCCCTGGGTCACGCAGACCGCCGCGTGCTGCGGGTTACGCCCCGTCGCGAACGCGTTGGGCTGGGCGGTCGGGCTCACGTACAGGCGGGGCATCGGCTGCCGCGCCTCGGTCGCCAGTTCGCGCACCATCCGGTACAACTCGGGGAACTGTGCCTCGCTGACCGGTTGCGCCCGCATCGAGCGCAGCGCGATCTTGTCGGAGTAGAAGTACGAAATGCCGTTGATGCCCAGTGAGATGAGGACGGCGATGACCAGGCCGCCACTGCCACCGAACCCGTAGCCCACCGCGAGGATCAGCGCGGTGAGCAGGCCGAGCAGCGCGGCGGTCTTCAGACGGTTGTGGTGCACGATCTCTCCTTCGGTGCGCGGGTCGCCTCGATCCGCTGACCGGTACAACAACCCGATACCCGTCAACCATCCGTCGGAACGCTGAGAGTTGACTGAGACCCGCTCAGCGGGCGGCGAGATCCAGCACGAGCTGCGGGGCGACGCCGAGCACCACGGCGGCCACGGTGGCCACCGCCAGCACCACCGCCACCACCCCCACCAGGGGTACGGCCACCACGCCGTCTCCGCCCGGCGAGGACCGCGGTGTCCACAGGCCGGCCGTCACCCGCAGGTAGTAGGCGAGCCCGAGCACCGCGTTCAGCGCCACCACCAGCGCCAGCCAGGCCGCGCCGCCGTCCAGCAGCGAACGGACCACCGTCACCTTCGCGAACAACCCGGCCAGGCCCGGCGGCAGTCCCGCGAGACCCACCAGCGCGAGGCCGAGGGCAGCGCCGCGCCACGGGTGCCGGCGCGCGGCCCCGCGCAGGTCGTCGAGGGTGCCGCCGTCCGCCCCCGGCGGGCGCAGCGCGGTCACCCCGGCGAACGCCGCCAACTCCAGCACCACGAAGAACACGGCGTACGCCACCGCGGCGGCGTACGCGGCCGACCGCGCCTCGCCCGTGCGGCCGGCGGCCAACGCCAGCGCGCCCAGCGGGGCGAGGATGTATCCGGCCTGCGCGACCGACGACCAGGCGAGCAGCCGGACGGTACGCCGCTGACGCAGCGCCACCAGATTGCCGACCGTCATCGTGAGCACCGCCAGCAGGGCGAGCACCGGTCCGGTCCGGTCCGCCGGCAGCGCCCGCTGCACTACGGCCAGCACCGCCACGAGGCCGCCCAGCTTCGACGCCGTCGACAGGTACGCGGCCACCGGCAGCGGGGTGCCGTCGTAGGTGGCCGGCGCCCAGGCGTGGAACGGCACCGCCGCCACCTTGAAGGCCAACCCGAGCAGCAGCAGCGTCACGGCTGCGGTGGTCAGCGGCAGGTCGCGCAACTCCGGCCGCTCGGCCAGCAGCGCCCCCACCCGGTCGAGGTGCAGCCCGCCGGTCACCGCGTACAGCAGCGCCGCGCCGAGCAGCGTCAGCGTGGTGGCGACCACGCTGACCACGAAGAACGTCACCGCCGCCTCGGCGCTGGCCAGGCTGCCACGACGCAGGCCGACCAGCACGTACAGCGGCAGGGTCAGCGTCTCCAACGCCACGATCAGGGTGATCAGGTCGCCGGCCGCGCCGAGCACCACGCCGCCGGTCATCGAACAGGCGAGCAGGAAGGCGTACTCCCCCACCGGCGACCGACCGGCCCGCAGCGCCGGCACCGACAGCCCGAGCACGCCCAGGGTGAGCAGCGCCACCACCGCGCCGACCAGGGCCGCCCGGCCACCGAAGACCCACGAGCAGTCCCCGCCGACACAGAACGTCCGCCGCTCGCCGCCCGCGCCCACCAGCGCCGAGGCGACGGCCGTGCCGAGCGCCCCGAGCGCGGCCACCGCGATCGTGACGCGCGGCCGCGCCAGCACGAGGTCGACCACCAACACGAGTACGGCGGTGCCGGCGGCCAGGTACGCCGGCAGCAACGCCACGCTGTCCACGCTCTGCACGACGCTCATCGGTCCACCCCCGGTCGCGGCGCGCTTCTCGTGCTCACCTGTGGATCACCTCGATGAGGGCGTCGACGGGCGCCTCGGCGACGCCGAGGACAAGCGCCGGAACCAGACCGATCGCCAGCGCGAGCAGCACCAGCGGCGCCCACGCGGTCAGCTCCGCACCGGCCAGGCCCGCGCCGACGCCGCCCACCGCGGGGCTCGGCCGGCCGTGGGTGACCTGGCGCAGCAGCCGCAGGAAGTACGCGGCCGTGAGCGCGCCACCGACCGCCGCGAGCACTCCGAGGGTCAGCCACAGCGGGCCGCCCACCTGAATCGCCGCGACCACCGCGAACGCCTCCCCCAGAAGCCGGCCAGCCCGGGCAGGCCCAGCGACGCGACGGCCGCGAACGCCAGCAGGCCGGCGAGGCGGGGCGCGGTCTCCCGCAGCCCGGACAGCTCGGCGAGAGCGCCCGTGCCGGTGCGGTCCTTCACGGCCCCAGCCAGGAAGAACAGCAGGCCGGTGATCACCCCGTGGGCCACGTTGCCGATCAGGGCCGCCTGGATGCCGGTGGCGGTCAGCGTGGCGACGCCCAGCAGGACGAAGCCCATGTGCCCCACGCTGGAGTACGCGATGAGCCGCTTCACCTCGACCTGGGCCAGACAGACCAGCGAGCCGACCAGGATCGCGGCGACCGCCAGCACGCCGAGCACCGGGGCGGCCCAGTGGGCGCCCTCCGGGGCCACCCCCACGGCGACCCGGATCAGCCCGTACGTGCCCATCTTGAGCAGCACCCCCGCCAGCACCACGCTGCCCACCGTCGGGGCCTGCGTGTGCGCGTCGGGCAACCACGAGTGCAGCGGCCAGAGCGGACTCTTCACCGCGAACGCGAGCGCGAACAGCGTGAACGCGGCCAACTGGGTGCTCCGGGACAGCCCCGCCCCGCCGGTCAGGGCCACGATGTCGGCGGTGCCCGCGGCGGCGACCACGACGTACACGCCGACCAGCAGCAGCACCGAGCCGACGAGGGTGTACAGCACGAACTTGCGGGCCGCCCGACGCCGTTCGGCACCGCCCCAGCCGGCGATGATCGCGTACATCGGCAGCAGGACTACCTCGAAGAACAGGAAGAACAGCACCAGATCCAGGGCGAGGAACGTGCCGAGGATGCCCACCTCGACGACCAGCAGCAGCGCCACCAACGCCCGGCCGCTGCCGCCGTCGGGCACCCGCCACAGCGAGTACGCGCAGCAGAGCAGCGTGAGCAGCGCGGTCAGCACCACCAGCGGCCAGGAGATGCCGTCGACGCCGAGGTGGAAGCGCAGATCCAGGCCGGACGCCCAGGGCAGGTCCACCTGGTGCCAGGGGCGCACCGCCGGCGTACCGGCCGACCAGGCGAACCAGTCCCGTCCACCGGACACCAACGCCACGGCGGCCAGCAGGGTCAGCGCCGCCGCGACCGTACCGACGATCCGCGCCGCCCGGTCCCGGGGCGTCGCCGCCACCCCGACCGCGCCGAGCGCCGGCACCACCAGCACGGCGACGAGCAGCACCTGTCCGAACGTCATCGGGTCACTCCCAGCACGGCCGCCGCCAGGCCGATCAGCAGCGCGCCGGCCAGCACGCCGGCGACGGCCCGGGGCAGCGCCGCCCGGTGCAACGCGGCCAGCCCGGCCCCCAGACCCGTGGCGGCCCGGCCGCTGCCCTCCACGGCCCCGTCCACCACCACCTCGTCGCCGGTACGCGCGAGGCGGGCCAGCGCCCGGACGGGGCGTACGACAAGGGTGTGCTGGACGTCGTCGAGCCGGAACGCGCGGGCGAAGACCGGCCGCAGCGGACCCAGCGCGGTCGCCGGATCGGCGGCCGCGTCCCGACGCCAGCGCGCCCACACCAGCCCCGCGCCCACCAGCAGCAGCGCCAGCGGCAGCAGTAGCCCCGGCCCGACGTGGACCAGGCCGTCCTCCGCGCCCGCGACCGGCACGGTGGCGAACCGCAGCCGGTCGGCGAACGCGCCGACGAACCCGGCCAGGCCCAGCAGCGCGGCCGGCACGGCCAGCAGCAGCACCGGCCAACGCAGCACCGCCGGCGGGTCGTGCGGGTGCACCAGCGGCAGCCGGGGCTCGCCGAAGAAGGTCCGCAGCAGCAGTCGCCCGGCGTACCAGGCGGTGATCGCCACGCCGAGCAACCCGGCCAGCCAGACCAGCCAGCCCACCCACGACGGTGCGGGGCCGGTGCCCTCCAGCGCGGCCGACTCGGCGACCGTCAGCACGCCGTCCTTGCTCCAGAAGCCGCCCAGCGGAGGCACCCCGGCCAGCGCGCCGAGACCGATCACCGTGCACCAGAACGTCACCGGCATGGTCCGACGCAGCCCGCCCATCTCCGACATCAGCGTGGTGCCCACCGCATGGATCACCGCACCTGCCGCGAGGAACAACAGCGCCTTGAACGCGGCATGGGTGAGCAGGTGGAACAGCGCCGCCGACGGCGAACCGACGGCCAGCGCGCCGGTCATGTAACCCAGTTGGGAGACGGTCGACCAGGCCAGGACCCGCTTGATGTCGTCCTGCGCGGTGGCGGCGAGCGCCCCGAGCAGCAGGGTGATCGCGGCGACCACCCCGAGCACCGTCAACGTCACCGGAGCGGCCGTGAACAGCGGGTAGAGCCGGGCCACCGCGTACACCCCGGCGGCGACCATCGTCGCGGCGTGGATCAGCGCGGAGATCGGCGTCGGGCCGGCCATGGCGTCCGGCAGCCAGGTGTGCAACGGGAACTGTGCGCTCTTACCGGCCACACCGGCGAGCAGCAGCAGGCCGGCGGCGGTCAGGGTCGCCCCGGAATGGTCGTGCGCGAGCACGTCGGCGATCCGGAAGCTGCCCGTCGACACCCCGAGCAACGCGATGCCGAGCAGGAAGCCGACGTCACCGACCCGCGTCACCAGGAACGCCTTCATGGCGGCGGCCGGCGCGCCCGCCAACCGGCGGTCGTGGGCGATGAGCAGATACGAGCAGAGGCCCATCACCTCCCAACCCACCAGCAGCATGATCAGGTCGCCGGCGACCACCACCAGCAGCATCGCCCCCGTGAAGAGACTGATCTGGGCGGCGTACGGCGGATAGCGGTGGTCGACGTCGACGTCGTCGTGCGGACCGCGCCGCAGGTAGCCGATCGAGTAGACCTGCACGGCCAGGGCCACCGCGGCGACCGCCACGGCGACCAGCGCGGCGGCGCCGTCCAGGCGTACCCCGAGGGTCACCGCCAGCCCGCCGAAGTCGACCCAGGTCGTCGACGTCTCCGTCGGGCCATCGACAGTCAGCAGCAGGGCCACGGCCAGCGCCAGCGCGCCGGCGGCACCGCCCACGCCGATCGTCACGGCCGCCGTCCGGGCCCGGTCACCGCCGACCGCGCCGCCGGGATGCCGTGGGGCCGGCGGCAGCAGCAGACCGGCCAGACCGGCGAGCAGCGGTACGGCGGGCAGCGCCGCCCCGAGCAGCCCGGTCACCGGGTCGCCTCCGCGTCCCGCTCGACGGCCCCGGCCGGTTCGGTCAACGCCACATCGTCCACCGCCACCGTGGACCGCAGGCGGTAGAGCTGGAGCACGATCGCCAACCCCACCCCGATCTCGGCGGCGGCGAGCACGATGACGAACAGCGCGAACACCTGCCCGGAGTGCGGCAGGACCGCGCGGACCGTGGTGTCTGCGGTGACCAGGATCAGGTTCACCGCGTTGAGCATCAACTCGACCGACATGAGCACCAGCACGGCGTTGCGTCGACGCAGCACGCCGTACACGCCGAGGCCGAACAGCAGCGCGGCGGTGACGTACGGGACGACCGGCCTCACCGACGCCCCCCGGAGGCCAGTTCCTCTACCGACGCGGGAGCGGGCGCGTCCCCGGTACGGCGGCCGATGTCCGGCCGGGACAGCACCACCGCGCCGACCAGGGCGGACAGCAACAGGACGGAGAGCACCTCGAACGGCAGCACCCAGGAGGAGAAGATCTGCTCCCCCAGCCGCTCGGCCGTGCCCGCGTCGGGCAGCGCGACGGCGCTCCACCGGTACGCGTCGACCAGCAGCACACTCAGCCCCAGCCCGGCCCCGCCCCCGATCAGCGCGGCGGGCCAGCCGGGCCGGTCCAGGTCGTCGGACGCCCCGATCGGGGCCCGCGTCAGCATCACCGCGAACAGCAGCAGCACCACCACCGCGCCCACGTAGATCAGCACCTGGACCCAGGCGACCAGCTCCGCGCCGAGCACCAGATAGTCGCCGGCCAGCGCGCCCAGGCACACCACCAGGTAGAGCCCCGCCCGGACCAGGTGCTTGGTGGTCACCACCAGCACACCGGCGCCGACCGCCACCGCGCCCAGCGCGAGCAGCAGCAGATCCGCGCCGGTCACCGGGCCGCCCCCGCGGCTCGGGCGGTCACGACGCCGGGCCCTCGTCGCCGGGGCGTACCGCCGGTGGGATCGACCGCGCGGCCTTGCGCGCGGCGGCGGTCTCCTCCTTGGCCGGCTCGCCGTTCGGGTCGTGCGCGGGCGGCGGCGGAACCGTCGCCATCCACTGGCCCAGGTGGTCCTTGTCGTGCAGCAGGTCCTTGATGTCGTACTCGGCGTACTCGAACTCCGGCGACCAGTAGAGCGCGTCGAAGGGGCAGACCTCGATGCAGATGCCGCAGTACATGCAGAGCGAGAAGTCGATGTCGAACCGGTCGAGCACGTTGCGCTGGCGGGGACGGGCGGCGCCGGGCACCGCCACCTCCTCCTTGTGCGAGTCGATGTAGATGCACCAGTCCGGGCACTCGCGGGCGCAGAGCATGCAGACCGTGCAGTTCTCCTCGGACAGCGCGATCACGCCACGCGAGCGCGGCGGCAGCTCGGGGGCGACGTCCGGGTACTGCTGCGTGGTCGAGCGGCTGGTCATCGTCTTGAGGGTGACCGCCAGCCCCTTCACCAGACCGGCGCCGGGCAGGCCGCGCTCGCTGGCGCCGCCGGCCGGATCGCCGCGCTCGCTGGAATCGGTCATGTGGACCATCCTGCCCTGTGGCCCCGGCGCGCGCGACCACCACCCACAGGTCCGCGGCGGTACCGTGGCCGCGGGGAGGACGACCGCACCCGGAAGGACCCGCCATGACCGCCGCTCAATCGACCGCGTGTTGAAACCGGCGCTGTACGCCCAGGCCGGCATCCCCTACTACTGGCGGATCGAGACCCTGGACGGCGACCTGGAGGTCGTGACCTACCGGATCGACGCGGTGAACGAGGTCTACGCCGAGACCGGCCGATGGACGAAGTTCGTCGACACCGGCGAGCCGTTCCCGATCAACCTGCCGATCAGCCGGATCACGCCGCGGAGCCGCTGAGGCCGCCGGCCGGCGGCACCATCTCGACGCCGAGCTGCTGAAGGAGCTGGAGCAGCTCGTTGCAGCTCCACACGTCGATGATCCGGCCGGCCGTGTCGAAGCGCAGGAACGTCGCCCCCGAATAGCTGACCACCTGCCCGGTCGGCGGCACCGGCCCGAACTGCCCGGCGTGGGTGCCCGCCGCCCGCCAGTGCACGGCCACCCGCCCACCCGCGGCGACCACGTCGACGATCTTGTAGCGGAGGTCCGGGAAGGCCTCCCGGCGCTCGCGGTGCCAGGCCAACGTCGCATTCGGCCCCGTCCCGCCCAGCCCCGGACACTCCTCGGCGATCAGCTCGTACGCCGACTCCTCCCGACGCGCGTTCCACACGTCGGCGATGAGGCGCCGGGCCGCCGTCTCCACATCCGTCATGACGGCAGGGTAGCCAGAAAAGATGCGGCCCAGCGCCGGGAGCAGCCGAGGTTGGCCCGTACCGCGCCGAGGGCCCGGATTTCGGCGAGGATGGGCGGTGAGGGCAACCGGAGCCGGAGGGCGGACGACGTGGCGCAGACAGGCGGGAAGTACGTCGAGCCGGGTGGCGAGTTCACCCGGGACCAGCGGTACATCGCCACGCGGATCACCGCGGACGGGCGGGACGGCTACCCGGTGGAGCCCGGCCGGTACCGGCTGGCGGTCAGCCGAGCCTGCCCGTGGGCCAACCGCCTCGTCATCGTGCGACGGCTGCTCGGCCTGGAGGATGCCATCTCGATGGCGATCGCCGGCCCGACGCACGACGCCCGGAGCTGGACCTTCGACCTCGACCCGGGTGGGCGCGACCCGGTGCTCGGCATCGAGCGCCTCCAGGAGGCGTTCTTCGCGCGCTTCCCCGACTACGAGCGGGGCATCACCGTGCCGGCGATGGTGGACATACCCACCGGCCAGGTGGTGACCAACGACTACGCGCAGATGAGCCTGGACCTGTCCACCGAGTGGACGCCGTACCACCGCGAGGGCGCCCCGCAGCTCTACCCGTCGCACCTGCGCGAGCAGATCGACGAGGTCAACGACGTGGTGTTCCGGGACGTCAACAACGGCGTGTACCGGTGCGGGTTCGCCGGCAGCCAGGAGGCGTACGACAAGGCGTACCACCGGCTGTTCGACCGGCTGAACTGGTTGACCGAGCGGCTGACCAATCAGCGGTACCTGGTCGGCGACACCATCACCGAAGCCGACGTGCGGCTGTTCACCACGCTGGCCCGTTTCGACCCCGTCTACCACGGACACTTCAAGTGCAACCGGCAGAAGCTGAGCGAGATGCCGGTGCTGTGGGCGTACGCCCGGGATCTGTTCCAGACGCCCGGGTTCGGCGACACCATCGACTTCGACCACATCAAGCGGCACTACTACGAGGTGCACCGCGACATCAACCCGACGGGGATCGTTCCGCTCGGCCCCGACCTGTCGAACTGGCTCACCCCGCACGGCCGGGACGCCCTGGGCGGCCGCCCCTTCGGCGACGGCACCCCACCCCCACCCCCGGCCGAACCGGTAGACCCCACCCACACCCCGCTCCGCTAACCCCCCCGGCGCCGAGCCCCGAGCCCGCCCGTGTCCCGCCGATCTTGCACTTTCTGTCGTCGAGATGAGCGGGATGCCCCTTATGTCGCCGCAGTAAGTGCAAGATCGCGGGTCACCACCGCCCTGGCCCCGTCGATCATGGACTTGTGGTGCCCGGTTTGGGGATTTGATTGATGGGCGCTTTGTCACCCACTACAACTCCATGATCGACGGGCGGGGCGGGGCGAGGGTGGATTAGAGGGCTACTCGGACTGCTGCGGTCAGGACCAGTTGGGCCAGGGAGGCGGGGACCAGGACCAGCCAGCAGAGGCGTTGGAGTTGGTCCTCGCGCAGGCGGGGGTAGGAGACCCGAAGCCAGATGATCACGAAGGCCACGGCGGCGATCTTGAGCAGGGTCCAGAGCCAGCCGAGCTGGTCGTCGGCGAACGGCCCCTGCCAGCCGCCCAGGAACAGCACCGTGGTCAGCGCGGCGATCACCACGATGCCGACGTACTCGGCCAGCAGGAAGAACGCGAACCGCAGGCCCGTGTATTCGGTCATGTAACCGAACACCAGCTCCGAGTCGGCCACCGGCATGTCGAACGGTGGCCGGCGGATCTCGGCCAGCCCGGCGACGAAGAAGATGATCATCGCGGGCGCCTGCCAGAGCAGCCACCAGGGCTGCCACGCCTCGACGATGCCGGACAGGCTGAGCGTGCCCGCCGCCATCGCCACCGACGCGGCGGCCAACACCAGCGGCAGCTCGTAGCCGAGGAGCTGGGCGGCCCCGCGCAGCCCGCCGAGCAGGCTGTACTTGTTTGCCGACGCCCACGCCGACATGAGCACCGCCACCACACCGATGCCGACGACGGCCAGCACGAAGAACAGGCCGATGTCCAACGGTTGCCCGACCAGGTCGTTCGGGCCGAGCGGAATGACCAGCAGCACCAGCAGGTAGGGCACCAGCGCCACGGCGGGGGCCAGCCGGAACACCGCCCGGTCCGCCTCGCGCGGGGTGATGTCCTCCTTCTGCACGAACTTCACACCGTCCGCCACGAGCTGCGCCCAGCCGTGAAAGCCGCCCGCGTACATCGGGCCGAGCCGGCCCTGCATGTGCGCCATCACCTTGTGCTCGGCCTGACCGACCAGCAGCGGCAGGGTGAGGAACGCGACCACCACGCCGCCGATCCGGAGCACCAGCTCCACCCAGAGCGGCATCAGCGCGTACCCCCGTCGTCGTCGCCGTCGTCGCGCGCCGCCGGGTCCGCGACCGGCTCGGGCCGCGCGGACCCCGCCGGGCCGTCGGCGGCGTCGGCAACCCGGGGAGTACGCGCCGGACGGGCCCCGGAGCGGGCCGCGCCGGACGGTCACCGGCCGGTCGGGCCGGGGTGCCGCCGCGCGGCCCCTCCCCCACGCCACCCGCGCCGGCCGGGGTGGGCGTCGTCCCCCACTCGCCCGGAGCGGGCACGCCCGGCGGGCGGATCGGCCGACGGCCACCGCCGGCCTCCGACTCGCCCGGTTCCTTCGCGCCGGGCCAGGGCTTCGCCACCCTGGAGGCGAGCACGAACTCCTTGCGCAGCGGGTTGCCCTCGAACTCCGGGGGCAACAGCAGCGGTCGCAGCTCACCGTGCCCGGCGAAGTCGATGCCGAACATCTCGTGGGTCTCCCGCTCGTGCCAGGCGGCGCCGGGGAAGATGTCCACCACCGAGGCCACCGAGGGCGCGTCGCGGGGCACCCGGGTGCGCAGCAGCACGCCGTGCCGCAGCCGCGTCGACCAGAGGTGCGCGACCACGTCAAAGCCCTCGGCCAGCTCGTCGACGGCCGACAGCCAGTCGAAGAAGTCGCAGGCCAGCTCGGTGTCGTCGCGGGCGGCGCGGACGGCGGCCGACCAGCTCGCCGGCGGTACGTCGACGGTGGCCCGGGCGAACCGCTGCCCGCCGGAGACCGACGCGGTCGCCTCGACCGGCGCGAGCAACGCGACCAGCCGACCGCCGACCTCTTCTGACGTCATGCCGCTGATCCTAGGGTCTGTTTCAGGAGGGCGGTCGAGCCGAGGCGAGGTCCCGCCGCAGGCCGACCAGTTCTTGTGAGACGGACCCGGGGTGCCGAGCCGACCCACGGTCCGCGACCGGCCTCCGGTGACCTTCCGGCTTTACCGGCGGTGGTCCCGCCCACGGGGAAAGATGAGGGCGTGCGCGCTGTGACGGTGAAACCCGGGCAAGCCAACTCGCTGAGCCTCGTCGAGGATCAGCCGGAGCCGGCGTCCGAGGAGGGTGCTGTCCTGGTCGAGGCCCTGGCCGTGGGCATCTGCGGCACCGACCACGAGATCATCGCGGGCGACTACGGCGAGGCGCCGCCGGGTGCCGATCGGCTCGTCATCGGGCACGAGTCGCTGGGCCGGGTGCTCGACGACCCGACCGGCACCCTGCAACCCGGTGACCTGGTGGCCGGCATCGTCCGGCATCCCGACCCGGTGCCCTGCCCCAACTGCGCGGTCGGCGAGTGGGACATGTGTCGCAACGGTCAGTACACCGAGCACGGCATCAAGGCGCTGCCCGGTTTCGCCCGGGACCGTTGGCGGATCGAGCCGGAGTTCGCGGTCAAGCTCGACCCGGCGCTGGCCCAGGTCGGCGTGCTGTTGGAGCCGACCAGTGTGGTGGCGAAGGCGTGGGACCACATCGAACGGATCGGGCACCGGGCCGAGTGGCAGCCGCAGACCGTCCTGGTGACCGGGGCCGGGCCGATCGGGCTGCTGGCGGCGCTGCTCGGCGCCCAGCGCGGGCTCACCGTCCACGTGCTGGACCGGGCCACCGACGGGCCGAAGCCGGAGCTGGTCGCCGGGCTGGGCGCCACCTACCACGCGGTGCCGGTCAACGACCTGCCCTTCGAGCCGGACGTGGTGATCGAGTGCACCGGCGCGCCCACGGTGGTCCTGGACGTCATGTGCAAGGCCGCGCCGAATGGGATCGTCTGCCTGGCCGGGGTGTCCAGCGGCGGCCGGAGCATCGACTTCGACGCCGGGGCGCTCAACCGGGCGCTGGTGCTGGAGAACAACGTGGTGTTCGGCTCGGTGAACGCCAACCGGCGGCACTGGAACATGGCGGCCCAGGCCCTCACGCGCGCCGACCAGGTCTGGCTGTCGTCCCTGATCACCCGGCGGGTGCCG
This sequence comes from Micromonospora sp. CA-246542, assembly GCF_050942905.1. NCBI lineage: Bacteria > Bacillati > Actinomycetota > Actinomycetes > Micromonosporales > Micromonosporaceae > Micromonospora > Micromonospora sp. CA-246542. Next base: position 6,350,607 of record NZ_CP192040.1, read on the forward strand.
GTGAACAGGTACGCCGACGCCTACACGGCCGGACCGGACGACATCAAGGTCGTGCTCGAGTTCGCCTCGTGAACGCCCTAGATGCCCGGTAGCCGGCCGTTGCGGAACAGGTCCACGAAGAGCTGATGGTCCTGCCGGGCGCGCACCCCGTACGCGTGCGCGAAGTCCACCAGATGGGCGACGAACCCCGACTCGTCGGCGTCCACGGCAGCGACGATCGCCTCCTCGGTGGAGTAGTCCACGAGGTCGTGGCTGGACTCGTCGTCGGCGACCGAGTGCATCCGGGCCACCGCCCGGCCGAGGTCGGCCAGCACCCCGGTCAGCTCGTCCGGCTCGTTCACGTCGGCCCAGTCCAGATCGCCGGCGTACGGGGAGACCTCGGCGACCAGTTGACCCGCCCCGTCCAGCTCGGTGTAGCCCAACCACGGGTCGGCGTGCGCCTGCAACGCGCGCTGGGACTCGGCGGTCCGGTGACCCTGGTGCCGGAAGTAGCCGGCCACCGACTCGTCGGTGCTGTAACGGGCCACCGCCGGGACCTGCGCCTGCTTCATGTAGATCAGCACGTCGTTCTCCAGCGCCTGCGTGTGCCCCTCCAGCAGCAGGTTGTACGACGGCAGCCCCGCCGAGCCGATGCCCACACCCTTGCGCAGCACCACGTCCTTGATCCGCGCGGCCCCCGGACGCAGCCGGGCGGTGGCGGCGGGCAGGGTCTCCAGGTACTCCTCGAAGGCGGCGAGCACCCGGTCCCGGGTCGTGGCGTCGACCTCGAAGACGCCGTCGGTGACGGAGAACCGCCGCTCGTAGTTGTCGACGGTGGTCTGCGCGGCGAGCAGGTCGACCCTCGTGTTGAGGCGGGCCTGCTGGAGCACCCGGCGCAGCACCCCGTCGGCGTTGTCCAGGGTGATCGAGCCGATGGCGTCGTCCCCGCCGGCGGCGATCGCCCGCAACTCGGTCAGGTAGGCGCGGGCGAAGCCGGTGACCAGTTCTTCGATCACCGTGTCGGAGAGGGCCTTGCTGTAGCCGAGCAGCGCCACGCTGGCCACGAACCGCCGCAGGTCCCAGGTGAACGGGCCGACGTACGCCTCGTCGAAGTCGTTGACGTTGAACACCAGTTGCCCAGACGCGTTCATGTACGTGCCGAAGTTCTCCGCGTGCAGGTCCCCGTGGATCCACACCCGGCCGGTCCGCTCGTCGAGAAAGCGGTCGTCGGCGAAGTCACCCCGCTGGTCGGCGTAGAACAGCGCGGCGCTGCCCCGGTAGAAGGCGAACGGCGACGCGGCCATCTTGCGGAACTTGCGGCGGAAGGCCGCCGGGTCGACCGCCATCGACGCGCCGAACTCCGCGCTGAGCACATCGATGATGTGGTCCGAGCGCTGGTCCCCTGAGCTGCTCATAGTCCGCAGGCTAGCTGGCCGGGTCCACCACGGGCTGGCAGAACGGGGTGGCAGATCGGGGATCCATCGATCATGCTGTCTGCGTCACGCGCGGGGGCCCGGACACCACGGTCACATCGGCCGATCGAGCCGCCTGCTTTGAGTTGGCGGCAGGTCCCTCGCCGGGCGTCGACCCTGGAGGACCAGATACACATGCTCAGAAAAACGGGGACCCTGCTCACCGCCGTACTGATCGGCCTGACCGCGACGGCCGCGACCGCCGGCCCGGCGGTCGCAGCACCGGACGCCGCCGGCAGCACGCTGTCGGTGGGCAAGCTGATCCTGAACCCGACCGATCGGGGCTACCGGGGCAGCATCCCGGTGACCGTCACCAACAACGGCAGCGAGACCGACTACTTCCAATTCAAGCTGCGCGAGCCGGTGCCGGGCGCCTTTCAGCCCGGCGACCTGCCGTGCGACATGTTCGACATGAGGGTCGAGCAGAACCGCCGGGTGTTCAACTGCTCCCTGACGACGAACTGGGCCGACCTCGCCCCCGGCGAGAGCCGCACTGTCACGCTGGGCTTCCACGTGTTGACCAACCCGCGGACGTACCCGATGACCATGTCCGGGGGTTGGGTGGAGGCCTACTCGAACAACGGCGGCCTGGTGGCGACCAAGTCGTTCAGCGCGCTGTTCCGTTCCACCACCGGGTCGTTGATCCGCCCACGGACGTACGAGCAGGACACCCAGCCGGACGCCTCAATCAGGCTGAACGGCCCGGTGACCGAGTTCCCCGGAGGTGACGGCAACCTCCGGGTGCCGGTGACGATCCGCTACGGCGGCGACGCACCGCACAACAGCTTCTGGGTGCAGGCCAACTCCCTGCCGGCCGGCTCGGTGTTCTGGCACACCGACCCGGGCAGCGGCCCGGTGGGTAGCGATGGCGCCCTGGTGCCGCTGCCTGAGCTCCAGTTGATGCCGGGCGAGGAGTACAGCTTCGCGGTGGTCATCAGCCCGCCGACCGATCCGGCCGACGCCACCAAGCTGGTCGACATCGAGTTGACGACCAGCTGGTACCCGGAGACTCCCGACATCGACCCTAGCGACAATGTCGTGCGGACCACGCTGGCTGTCGACACCAACGGCTGACCGGTTGCTCCCGGCCGCCGCTCGGACTCGTCCGGGCGGCGGCCGGGCCGCCGTCAGGTGGCGGCGGGCGGGCGTACCGGTGGGGCGGTGAGCGAGTCGACCGAGCGCGGGGCGGCGGCCTCGATGGGCGCGGCGTCCAGCGGCGCGGCGAGCAGGTCCCGCTGCGGCACTCCGCCGATGCCGGACTGCTCGGCGGCGATCTTCTCCTGAAGGCGCAGGATGCCGTGCAGCAGCGCCTCCGGGCGGGGCGGGCAGCCGGGCACATAGACGTCGACCGGGATGAGCTGGTCGACACCCTTGGTCACCGAGTACGAGTCCCAGTAGGGGCCGCCGCAGTTGGAGCACGCGCCGAACGAGATGACGTACTTCGGCTCGGGCATCTGGTCGTAGAGCCGCTTGATGGCCGGGGCCATCTTGTCGGTCACCGTGCCGGAGACCACCATGAGGTCGGCCTGTCGGGGGCCGTGGGCGAACGGGATCACGCCGAGCCGGATGAAGTCGTGCCGGCCCATGCTGGTGGCGATGAACTCGATCGCGCAGCAGGCCAGGCCGAAGTTGAACACCCAGAGCGAGTAGCGGCGCCCCCAGTTCAGCACGAACCGGATCGGCTCACCGAGCACTGCCGGTAGCTGCACGGACGTCCCCTCTCCTCACCCCACAGTGAATCACAGCCGGCTGTCACGGACCGGACAGGCAACCCCACCGGGTCCGACCGCAACCGGCGGGCACAGCCGAGTGTGTGACCGGTACTGGCGAACACGCCGCCGGCGGTCACCACGGGGAGGACGAGTGCTTGTGACAGGAGAAGTACGGGTGGGCGGGCCGCCACCCGACCCGCCGGGAAGCCCTCTCGCCGCGACCGCCGAACTGGTCTTCGACGACTTCTACCACGCCCACTTCCGATCGCTGGTGGTGCAGCTCACCGCGTACACGGGTGATCGTGGGCAGGCGCAGGACCTGGTTCAGGAGGCGTTCTGCCGGGCGTACGCGAACTGGGGTCGGCTCGCCCGGTACGACGACCCGCTGGCCTGGGTACGCCGGGTCGCCTGGAACCTCGGCCACAACCGCTGGCGGCGGCTGCGGACCGCGCAGGCCTGGATGCTGCGGCAACGGGAGACACACGTCGCCGAGCCGAGCCCGGACCGGGTCGCCCTCGACACCGCGTTGGCCAAGTTGCCGCCGAAGCAACGCCGGGCCGTCGTACTGCACTACCTCGCCGACCTGACGGTCGCCGAGATCGCCGCTCAGGAACGGGTCGCCGAGGGAACCGTCAAGTCCTGGCTGCACCGGGGACGGACGGCCCTCGCGACGCACCTGCGCGACACCACCGAGGAGGTGCGAGATGTCTGATCAGGAGATCCTCGACCTCGCCGAAGAGTTCGCCCACTACCGCCGTACCGTGCTGGAGGAGGTCGAGGTGCCCGGGCCGGCCGCCGTGCGGCGGACGGCGCGAGGCCGCGGCCGTCGCCGGTTCGCCACCACCACCGCGACGGTGCTGGCGCTGTTCGGCGGGGCCGCCCTCGGGTACGCGACGATGAACGGCCCGGACCGCGAGCCGGGGCCGGTGGATCCCACGCCCACGCTGTCCGCCAGCCCGTCGGCGACCGCGACCACCAGTGCGACGGCCAGCCCGTCGACCACGGCCTCGAGCGGCGCCGCCAGCCCGACCCGCGCGGCCCCGGACGGCCGGATCAGCCGAGGCCAACTGCTCGCCGCGACCGTGTCGCTGCCCGCCTGGACCACCCCGGCGGACTGCCCGACCGGCCGGGTGCGGCTGGGCGCCGAACCCGCCCGGGACGACGTCAACGAGCTGGTGACACTCGACCACGGCGACCTGGACGGTGATGGCGCGACCGAGACGGTCGCCCTGGTCCGCTGCGTGTTCGGCACCCGTGGGCCGTTCCAGGTGGTCGCGTTCGACCGGGACGTGGCGGGGCGGGTCGTCACCCTCGGCCGCGTGACCGGCACCGCTTCCCCCACTCCCGGTTGGGTGACGGACCTGGACGTACGCGACGACGGCGAGGTCCGGGTCGAGGTGCTCGACGTCGCGCCCGGCGGCGGCTGGCCGGAGAAGAACTCCCAACGGCAGTGGCGCGGGTACCGCTGGACCGGTGACGCGTTCAAGCAGGTGTCCGGCCCGACCTCATTCGGTCCCAACCCGCGCTCGACGGACCTGTCCGTCACCGCCACCGACCTCGTGGTGACCGCCGCGGCGGACGGGTCCCGGTCGGGTGCGGTCACCGTACGGATCCGCAACGAAGCGGATCGGACGGCACCCGAGGCGATCCTGACCATGGAGCTGCCGAAGGCCCTCCGACCCGTCGGGGACGGCTGGACGGGCTGCGACATCGAGACGGGGAGCACGGTGCGGGTGTCCTGCCGCCTGAGCGCCGTACGGGGGCACAGCGAGGTACGGCGGACCCTGGAACTGGGGGTGGCCAGCGGGGCCAGCCTGTCCTCGGGACAGGCGGAGTTGCGGATCTGGCCCGCGGACCCGGACTGGGACCCCTGGCTGGACAACGACGACAGCGACAACGAGTCGACGTTCGACTATCGCTGAAGGCGCGCGGGGGCGGCCGGTCACCGACCGGCCGCCCCCGACGCAGACCGTCTCACCCATCGAAGGGTCAGGCCAGGACGACGCCCGGGCCGGGACCGATCTCACCCGGCGCACCCGGGCCAGGGCCGATCGCCAGAACGACGCCCGGGCCCGGGCCGATCTCACCCGGCGCACCCGGGCCAGGGCCGATCGCCAGGGCTGCCGTCGCCACTCCGCTCACGCCGAGGGCCAGTCCGGCCGCCGCAGTCAGCCCGGTCATCAGGATCTTCCGCATCGTCATTGCCGTCTCCCGTGTCGTTGGTTGATGAATTGACCGTACGGAAACGGCGAATACCACAAAACCCCCGTTTAGTGATACTTGTCTATACATAAGACTGTTGATTCGTTACGGATCGTGTGCGGCGTTCTCGGACGCTTCAGCGTTGTCCCGGAACAGTCAGTTTCGCGGCAGAAGAGGGCGCAACCACGTCCGCCGCCGGGGAGTGTTACCGGCGCCCAGGGGCACCGGCCCGGCGGGCAAACGGGGAGGGGCAGTGACAGCAACGATGGGAGCCCGCGCCAACGAACCGCCGGCGGTGCTGACGTCCGGAGGGTCGAACGCGGCGGCGATCGCCTTCGACGACTTCTACCACGCGCACTTCCGGAGCGTCACGGCCCAACTGTGCGCGTACACCGGGGATCTGGGCCACGCACAGGACCTCGCCCAGGAGGCGTTCTGCCGGGCGCTGGCGCGCTGGGACCGCCTGGTCCGGTACGACGATCCGGTGGCCTGGGTCCGCCGGGTCGCCTGGAACCTGGCCCGCAGCCGCTGGCGTCGGCTCCGCACGGCACGCAACCACCTCCAGCGGCAGCGACGCGTCGAGGCCGAGGTGGACGGCCCGACACCGGACCGGGTGGCCATCGACGCGGCGCTCACGCAACTGCCGCCCAACCATCGACGGGCCGTCATCCTGCACTACCTGGCCGACCTGTCGGTCAGTCAGATCGCCCTGCAGGAAGGAGTGGCCGAGGGCACCGTGAAGTCCTGGCTGCACCGAGGCCGGACCGCCCTGGCCGGACTGCTGGACGAGAACACCGAGGGGGTGTCCGATGTCTGATCCCGACCCGCGGCTGCGCGAACGGTTGACCGCGTACCGTACGGACGTCACCGCCCGGGCCGTCGGCCCCGGTCCCGACCAGGCCCGCCGAACTCTGCGCCGTCGGCGGCGCACGAGGGTCGTGGCGGTCGCGGCGGCCGCGGTCGTGCTGGTGTTGGCGCCGGTCGTCGCCAACGCCGCGCTGAAGGGCGACCGGACGCCACCGGTACCGGCCGAGTCCGTCGACCCGACACCCCCGCCCACCAGCGCACCGCCGCCCACGCCGTCCGCCACGCCGTCGCCGGACTCCACGCCTTCGGCCGAGTCCGACGCCCCGGACGGCCGGATCAGCCGGACCCAGCTGCTCGCCGCCCGTGTCGACCTGCCGACGTGGCCGCAGACCGCGCCGTCCACCTGCATCACGACGAACGTGCGGCTGGCGACCACCTCGAACAAGAGCTTCGTCCCGTTGCTCAGCGACCTGTCCGTGGACCACGCCGACCTGGACGGTGACGGCGCTCAGGAGACGGTTGCCGTCGTCGCCTGCCGGTACGGGGAGGCGTTGGCGAAGCAGGTCGTCGCCTTCGACCGGGATGACGACGGGCGCATCGTGACGCTCGGCCGGGTCGTCCGGACCACCGACGGCGTCGAGGACATCCTCGGGGTGACCCTCAGCGCGGCCGGCTCGGTCGACGTGCGGGTGGCCGACCTGCAGCCGTGCTGCGACACCCCGGCGTACTGGAAGCAGGAACAGACGCGTACCTACCGATTCAAGGGTGGCCGGTTCGTGCAGACAGGCGGCCCCACGAAGTTCGGGAAGGATCCCCGGCTCACCGACCTGCGCCTGTCCATGACGCACACACTGGTAAACGTCACCGGTGGTCGCGAGCTGACCATCGTCCTCACCGTCACCAACGCGGGATCGGTCGACGCGGCCCAGGTCCAGTTCAGGGGCCTCGACGTGGGTGCGCCGACGACAGGTGACTGGTCCAGGTGCGACCCGGCGGCCGCGGCGGCCGATGACCACCGGACGTGTCTGGTGCCGGGGGTGCCGGCCGGCGAGTCGCGGCGCTACACGTTCGTCCAGAGGGTGCCGAGCCACTCAGGCCCCGATGCGACCACCCGGTTCTTCTTCGTGACCCACTACGACGCGCAGGACCGGCAGTGGCGCGACCGCAACGAGAAGGACAACAAGGTGCAGCTCCCCGGCGTGTTCTGACGAGGAGTATGTCCGGTGTCCCACCCCGTCGGGGTGGGACTTGGGGCTGGGTGTGCCAGCCACGAGCGGTCAACTCGTCGACCAGGACGAACACGGTGGCGATCACCTACCGTTGAGCCGGCCGGACGCCGGCCGGTGAGTCAAGTACGACTGCCCGGCGTGCCCGGAGCCGAACGTCCGGTGCCCCACCCCGACGGGTGGGGCACCGGCGTTCAGTCGTCCGAACCCCAGGTGGAGCGTTGCAGCAGACCACTGTCGACTCCGGCTCGGCCAGCAGCCGCAGACCGTCGACCGCGCGAACCGCGTCGGCCGGGCCGGCGAGGGATTGATCATCGTGTAGCCGGGCCGGTCGGCGTACGCGGCCCGGCGGCGGGAGCAGTCGGGCAGGTCATCAGATGTTCACCCAACTTATCGGAAGGCGCTGAAACCCGAGCCCGTTCCCCCGCGTGTGAGCCAGGTCGCCCCGGAACCCGAGGGTGACAGGAGACGGGGAGGACCCAGGTGACGGTGAGCGCCGAATCGAGGCCCGGCAAGCCTCCACCAGAGGACATGACCCGGCAGGCCGGGCGGACATCGGTCGACGCCGTCGACTTCGACCAGCTCTACCATGCTCACTTCCGCTCGCTGACCATTCAGCTCGCTGCCTACTTCGGCGACCACAGCCAGGCGCAGGACCTGGTCCAGGAGGCGTTCTGCCGGGCCTTCGCGCGGTGGGGGAAGGTTTCCCGCTACGACGACCCGGTCGCCTGGGTGCGGCGGGTCGCCTGGAACCTGGCCACCAGCCGCTGGCGTCGACTGCGAACCGCCCAGTCGTACCTGCGGCGTCAGCGTGAGGAACACGTGCCCGGTCCCGACCCTGACCGGGTGGCGTTGACGCGGGCGCTCGCGGCGCTGCCGCCGAACCACCGCCGCGTCGTGGTGCTGCACCACCTCGCTGACCTCTCCGTCACCGAGATCGCCCAGCAGGAGGACGTGCCCGAAGGCACGGTCAAGTCCTGGCTGCGCCGGGGTCGAGCTGCGCTGGCGGCACAACTGGCTCCCCAGACCGAGGTGACCGACCATGCCTGAGTTCGACAGCGCTCGACTCGATGCGGAGTTCTCCACATACCGGGCGGTAATGCTTCCGGTGATTACGCCCGACGGCCCGACTGCGGTGCGGCGTACCGTCCGTCGCCGTCGGCGACGCGCGGCGATGGCGGTGGCGACGGCGCTGGTGATGGCGGTGGCGCTGCCGGTGGCGGGGCAGGCGGGGATCCGCCGGGACCCGGAGCCGCCGGCAAAGGTGCCCGCGACACCGTCCGACCCGCCGACGCCGACGCCGACGGTCTCTTCCGCACCACCGGTGCCCGACGGCAGAATCGAGCGGACCCAACTGCTCGCCGCCACCGTCGACCTGCCCGGGTGGGACGACCTGCCCGCCGGCCCGGACGGCAAGGCGTGCGCGTCTCGTGGAATCCGGCTCAGCGGCGACCCCGTACGCAATGACGCCAATCTGCTGGTCGAGTTGGGCTACGGGGACGTCGACCGGGACGGCGCGACCGAGACCGTTGCCCTGGTGCGCTGCCTGTTCGGCACCCGAGGACCGGCGCAGGTGGTCGCCTTCGACCGGGATACGGCCGGACGGATCGTCACTCTGGGGCGCGTGGCCGCCACCGCCGTTCCGACTCCGGAGTGGCTGATCGGGCTTGAGGTACGGGCCGACGGCGTGACCCGGGTGGCACTGGCCGACCGGGCGCCGGGACCCGGCTGGCCTCTCGAGCAGTCGCAGCGCCAGTGGCGCGGGTACCGGTGGGACGGGGAGCGGTTCCGGCAGACCGAGGGGCCTACCACCTTCGGCCCCAACCCGTACGCCGCGGACCTGTCGGTCAGCTCGTCGAATCTGGCCCTCGCCCGAGAGCCCGGTGACAGCTTCTCGGGCACGATCGAGGTCCGGGTACGCAATGCCAGCGCGGGCGAGGTGGCCGAGGCAGTGCTGTCGTTCAACCTGCCATGGCAGTTGCGGCCGGTCGGTGACGGCTGGAGTCGGTGTCGCGAGAACATGCTCGACGCGCGGGTGCCGTACCAGTGCACCCTGGGCCGGCTGGCACCGAACGCGGACATCCGGCTCACCCTCAGATTGCAACGGGCGCAGGGCACCCCGTTGTCCTCCGGTAAGGCAACCATCGAACTCTTCGGCAGCGGTAGGGACGGAAACGGGTTGTTGGAACGCGATCGGGACGACAATGTCGCCACCTTCACCCACTACTACCGCTGATCGGGAGGGACGCCCCCGCCGACGACCGAATCCGGCACCCCGGACGGCCGGATCAGCCGGACCCAGCTACTCGCCGCCCGCCTGGACCTGCCTGCACCACGTCCGACGTATGGCTGGCGACCAGCGCCAACAAGGACGCCGTCCCGCAGCCATGGCGACGAAGCGTGGCTTCTACGTCGCGCACATCGGCGCCCAGGACCGGCGGTGGCGCGATCTCAACGACCAGGACAACCGCGTGGAACGGCTGGCGTGCTCTGAGCCGGCCGGTGCCCCACCCCGAGCGGGGTGGGGCACCGCCGTTCACTCGCCCGAACCCCAGTCGGGGCGTTGCAGGAGGCCGACGAACTCGACCAGCAACCTCTCGCGCAGCGCCGGTGGAGCGGCGTCGAGCAGTGTGTTCACGACCGCCATCCGATCCGGCAGCGGACCGGCGCTGTCGCCGCCGCCCAGGCCCAGCCCGGCCGCCAGACCGGCCACCACCTCCGGGGTCAGCGCTTCGGGGGTGAGGACGCCGACCAGGGACGCCACCTCGGCGGGCAGTCGCACCGGACCGCTCGCGTGGGTCGCCGCCACCGCCGCGGCCAGGTCCGGGCCGAACTCGGCCACCCGGGGCGCGACCGAGGCGGTCACCGTGAGGTGCACACTGGCCGGCAGGTCGGCGTACGACAGTTGGGGCTGGGTGTGCCAGCCCCGGGCGGTCAACTCGTCGACCAGGACGAACAGGTCCGGGCCGCCCTCGGTGGCGGTGAAGCAGACCACCGTGGACTCCGGCTCGGCCATCAGCCGTAGCCCGTCGACGGCGCGGACCGCGTCGGCCAGGCCAGCGACCGCGTCCCGGGTGGCGGCGGCCAACCGGAGGTAGCCGGCGTCGCCGAGGTGTCGCAGGGTGGCGTACGCGGCGGCGATCGGCCCGCCCGACCGGGTCGAGGCGATCACCGGGTTGATCATCGTGTAGCCGGGCCAGTCGGCGTACGCGAAGTACTGCGGCGCGCGTCCGGCGGCGTCCCGGTGCAGCAGCACCGAGACGCCCTTCGGCGCGTACGCGTACTTGTGCAGGTCGACCGAGATGGACGTGACGCCGGCAACGGTGAAGTCGAACGCCGGCACCGGCTCGCCGAGGCGACGCAGGTACGGCAGGGCCCAGCCGCCGAAGCAGGCGTCGACGTGGCAGCGCACTCCGGCCTCGGCGGCGACGGCGGCGATCTCGGCGACCGGATCCACCACCCCGTGCGCGTACGAGGGCGCGGAGCAGGCGACAAGTACCGTGTCCGGCCCGATCGCTTCGGCCATCGCGGCGGGTTCGGGACGTAGCGTGTCCGTCGACACGGGCACCACGTCCAGCGCCACCCGGAGGTAGTGCGCCGCCTTGGCGAACGCTGCATGCGCGGTCGACGGCACGACGATCCGGGGCGCGGTGATCTCCGGGTGGGCGTCCCGGGCCGCCTTGACGGCAAGGATCAGCGACTCGGTGCCGCCGCTGGTGACGCTGCCGACCACGTCCGGCGCGGTCGTCCCCGGGCCGCCGCCGAGCACCCGGCCGGCCGCGCCGACGAGCGCGTTCTCCATGGCCAGCAGGGACGGGAACGCGGTCGGATCGAGCCCGTTGACGTGGGCGCTTTCCCGGTGCGCGGCGGCGGTGAGGTCGTCGAGCCCCGGCACCGCCGGGTCGTAGACGTAGGCGAACAGCCGCCCGCCGTGAGTGGGCCGATCAGCCGAGCGCAGCCGCCGCACCTCATCCAGCACCTGTTCCGCGCCGACCCCGTCGCGGGAAAGCGCGCCCGCCTCAACCGTGTTCTCGTCGATCATGGAGTCATGGTGCCCTTCTCGTAACGGTCAACGGCTTTCGTCTCCCACCACAACTCCATGATCGACCCCGAGGGTGGGGGTGGGGGCGGGGAGGGTGTAGTGGCGGAGCAGGAGGATGGGGGGAGCTATCAGGAGGGCTGGGATCAGGGTGAAGCCGAGCAGGACGCCGAGCCTCGCCGTGTCGGACTGGGCGGCGGCCGTTCCGGTGTCGGAGGAGACGTAGCCGGAGACCTCCAGCACGAGGCCGTAGATGCCGGGACCGAGCGCCAGGCCGAAGGTCTCCCCGGCGGTCCACAGGCCGGTGAAGACACCCGCCTGCCGACGGCCGGTACGCGCCGTGTCGTACGCGATGCAGTCGGGGAGCATGGCCAGCGCGAACACCTGCTGCCCGGCGTACCCGACGCCGAGCACCGCGACCACCAGGTAGACGGCGACCGGCGGCAGCACCGGGGCGGCGACCAGGGCGAACGCCCCGGCGGCGAGGATCAGCCCGGCGACGACCAGTGCGGTCCGCTTGCCCAGCCGGGCGCCGGCCCGGGCCCAGAGCGGCATCACCAGCAGCGCCGGACCGACGAAACAGGCGAAGAGCAGCGTCGGCCCGTTCCGGTCGTCACGCAGGATCTGCCCCGCGAAGTAGTTGACCCCGGCGAGGATGGTCGCCACCCCCACGGACTGCACCACGAAGCAGATCAGCAGCGCCCGGAACGGCCGGTTGGCCCCGGCCACGGCGAGCTGCGCACGCAGCGTCGGTTCGCTGATGTCGACCACGCCGGAGGGTGCGGACCGGGTGCCGAGGAACGCGCCGAGCGCGCCGACGCCGATGAGCGCCGCCACGAACAGGCCCATCCAGCGGTGTCCGGGCACGCCGTCGCCGCCGGCCGTCACCACGAACGGGGCGACCGCGCCGGAGATCAGGATGGCCAGCGCCAGCACAGCGATCCGCCAGGTCATCAGCCGGGTGCGTTCGGTGTGGTCGTCGGTCATCTCGGCGGGCATCGCCATGTAGGGCACCTGGAAGAAGGCGAACGCGGTGGCCGTGGCCAGGAAGGCGAGCGCCACGTACGTCGCGGCGGCCGGCCCCTTGTCGAACGGCGCCGCGAAGATGGCCGCGAAGAGCGCGGCGAGCGCGAGACCGGCGACGAGCAGGTACGGGCGGCGTGCGCCCCAGCGCGACCGGGTGCGATCGGAGATTCGGCCGGCGACCGGGTTCACCAGCACGTCCCACGCCTTCGGCAGCAGCACCAGCAGGGCGGCCACCCCGGCGGCGACGCCGAGCGTGTCGGTCAGGTAGGGCAGCAACAGCAGGCCGGGCACGGTGCCGAACGCGCCGGTGGCCAGGGAGCCGAGCGCGTATCCGACGTGCACCGGGCGGGGCAGCCGACCGGTGGCGGGCAGGCCGGCAGCACCCGGCGGCTGGTTCATGGTGCCGAATGTTACTCACGTTATGGCGGGGGTCACATCCCCTCCTCGGGCGACCAACCCGCCGCCCCGATATCCACCCCCTCGCCCCGCAACGGCGTCCCCTCGGCCCGCAGTCGGGCCCGCGCCTCGCGCTCGTGCCCCGGCGGCAACCGGCCGCCCGCGGTCACCACCCGATGCCAGGGCACCGAGCCACCGTGCCGGGCCATGATGGCGCCCACCAGGCGCGCGGAGGAGCGACCCGAGCGTTCGGCCAGCGCGTCGGCGACCGCGCCGTACGACATCACCCGGCCCTCCGGAATCCGCTCCACGAGGTCCAGCACGGCCTCGACGTACTCGTCAGGAGTCACAATCCGCCACCATATGGGAACGCCACCGGGCCACGAGGGCGTGACCGCGCAGAATGGGCGGGTGCGCGACGCAGTCACGGCCGCTCGGCGGATCGTCGTCAAGATCGGGTCCTCCTCGTTGACCACCGCCACCGGCGGCCTGGCCGACGAGCGGGTCGACACGCTCGTCGACACCCTGGGCCGGCTCGGCGCCGAGGGACGCGAGGTCGTGCTGGTCTCCTCCGGCGCGATCGCCGCCGGCCTCGCCCCGCTCGGCCTGACCCGACGTCCGCGCGACCTGGCCACCCAGCAGGCCGCCGCCAGCGTCGGCCAGGGCCTGCTGATCGGCAGGTACGCGGCCAGCTTCGCCCGGCACGATCGCACCGTTGGGCAGGTGCTGCTCACCGTCGACGACGTGACCCGGCGGGCGCACTACCGCAACGCGTACCGCACCCTGCGCAAACTGCTCGACCTGCGGGCCGTGCCGATCGTCAACGAGAACGACACGGTCGCCACCGAGGAGATCCGGTTCGGCGACAACGACCGGCTGGCCGCCCTGGTGGCCGCCCTGGTGCACGCCGACCTGCTGGTGCTCCTCTCCGACGTGGACGCGCTCTGGACCGGCGACCCCACCCGTCCACAGTCGGTGCGGATCGCCGAGGTTCGCGGCGAGGAGGACCTCGCCGGGATCACCATCGGCGGCGCCGGCCGGTCCGGTGTCGGCACCGGCGGCATGGTGACAAAGGTCGAGGCGGCCCGCATCGCCACCGGCTTCGGCATCCCCGTGGTGCTCACCTCCGCCGACCTGGCCGCGCCGGCTCTGGCCGGCGAGCCGGTCGGCACGCTGTTCCACCCGCAGCGGCAACGGCCGACGGCCCGGCTGTTCTGGCTGGCCCACGCCACCTCGCCCCGGGGACGCCTGCACCTGGACCCGGGCGCGGTGGCCGCCGTCGTGGGGCGGCGCAAGTCGCTGCTCCCGGCCGGCATCACCGCCGTGGACGGCACCTTCACCGCTGGCGACCCCGTGGACCTGGTCGACAACGCCGGTGCGCCGGTAGCCCGCGGCCTGGTCAACTACGACGCGGTGGAGCTGCCCGGCCTACTCGGCCGTTCCACCTCCGAACTCGCCGCGGCGCTCGGCCCGGCGTACGAACGGGAGGTCGTCCACCGCGACGACCTCGTACTGCTGTAAGCAAGGGCACCTTCTTAACGCCTGGCGTTGTACAAGGGGCCCTTCCTAACGCGAGGAGTGACCGATGAGCGTCGTCGAGCAGGCGCGGCGGGCGCGGGACGCCGCTGCCGAGCTGGCCGTTGCCACCCGTACCGTCAAGGACGCCGCGCTGGTCGCGATGGCCGACGCGCTGGTGGCGCGTACCCCGGAGATCCTCGCCGCCAACGAGGCGGACCTGGCGGCCGGGCGCGAAGCCGGGCTGAGCGCGGCCGTGCTGGACCGGCTCGCCCTCGACGAGGGCCGGGTGGCCGGCATCGCCGGAGCGCTGCGTGAGATGGCCGCGCTGCCCGACCCGGTCGGCGAGGTGGTCCGCGGATCGACCCTGCCCAACGGGCTGGAACTGCGGCAGATCCGGGTGCCGTTCGGGGTGGTCGGCATCATCTACGAGGCGCGGCCCAACGTGACGGTCGACGCGGCCGGGATCTGCCTCAAGTCCGGCAACGCGGCGCTGCTGCGCGGGTCGTCGTCGGCCGCGCACTCGAACGCCGCGCTGGTCGCGGTGCTGCGCGACGCGGTCGCCGGGGCCGGTCTGCCGGCGGACGCGGTGCAGTTGCTCGACGCCAGCTCGCGCGACTCGGTCAAGGAGCTGATGCGGGCCCGCGGGCTGGTCGACGTGCTCATCCCGCGCGGTGGCGCGTCGCTGATCCGCACCGTGGTCGAGGAGTCGACGGTGCCGGTGATCGAGACCGGGGTGGGCAACTGCCACGTCTACGTCGACGCCGCCGCCGACCTGGCCAAGGCCCTCGCGGTGACGCTCAACGCCAAGACGCAGCGCCTGTCCACCTGCAACACCGCCGAGTCGCTGCTGGTGCACGTGGACGTCGCCGACGCGTTCCTGCCGCCGATGCTGGCCGCGTTCGCCGAGGCCGGCGTGACCGTGCACGGCTCCCCCGAGGTGGTCGCCCACTCGGCCGCCGTCGTCCCGGCCACCGAGGAGGACCACGCCACGGAGTACCTGTCGGCCGACATCTCGGTGGCGGTGGTCGACTCGCTGGACGAGGCGATCGCGCACATCCGCCGCTTCGGCACCGGGCACACCGAGGCGATCATCACCGACTCGACGACGGCGGCCCGCGAGTTCGTCGCCCGGGTGGACGCGGCGGCCGTGATGGTGAACGCGTCGACCCGGTTCACCGACGGGGGCGAGTTCGGCTTCGGCGCGGAAATCGGCATCTCCACGCAGAAGCTGCACGCCCGGGGGCCGATGGGCCTACCCGAGCTGACCAGCACCAAGTACGTCGTCACCGGCGACGGTCACCTGCGCTAGGGCGGGCCGGTCCCGCTCAGGTGACCGGCGACGGGCGGCAGGCCCGGATCGCGGACAGCGTGGAGTGCACGTCGAACTGGTGGCCGTCGTCGCTCTCCCACCCACCGTCGCTGCGCTGGGTCTCGGCGAGCCGCCGCAGGGCGCGCACCATGACCCAGTCGTGGGAGTCGATGCCGACCCGGCGCAGCGTGGCCGCCAGCCAGGCCACGTCGCCCGCCGACATGGTGGCCATCCGTTCGGCGAGCACCACCTGGATCCGCGCCGACTCCTGGAACATGTCCTGGCGGTGCAGGACGGCCGCGCTCAGCCAGCCGGCGGCGAGGAACGACGGCCAGGTCCCGTCCGGGCGCAGCCGCGCGACGATCGACTGGGCCGCGGCCTGCACCACACCGGCGTACGCCCCACCGACCCGGTGATCGAGCGGACCCGAGGCGCGGGCGTCCAGGCCGGCGACGGTGAGCCAGAAACCGGCGTTGGCGGTGAGGAAGAGTTTGGCCTCGGGGTCACCGGGTCGGGCCCACTCGGGCGCCGAGCCGGCCAGGGAGAGATCCTCGTCCCAACCACCGTCGGGCTGCTGCCGGGACGCCAACCAGTCGAGCGCCCGCCGGGCGGCGGGACGACCCAGCGCGCCGAGGTCGTCCAGCTCGACGAGCCGGAAACAGGTGGCGTCGACCGAGGCGACCTCACCGCCCCAGGTCGCCGGCCAGCCACCGTCGGGCGACTGGCCGACCTCGGCCGCGTCCAACAGCTCGGGCGGTGCCGGGGTGCCGTTGCGCAGCCAGGAGAGACGGGCGCGTTCCACCGCGTCCCCGTGTGCCACGACGAACCCGATCGCCGCTTCCAAGTCGACCACGGCGGAGACGCTACCTGCGCAGACGCGATCCCGCCTCGGGGAATCGGCCAGCCGGAAATGGCTGCGTCGCTCTGCGGGCCGGCCTGGTCGGAGCTATCTGCGTCGATTGACGTGAGGGGTCGGAGCCGGGACGACAGGGCCGCCCCGGCTCCACCGGTCAGTACGCGGGCAGCGACGGGTCGATCTGCTTGATCCAGGAGAGCACGCCGCCCTGCACGTGGACGGCGTCCTTGAATCCGGCCGCCTTGAGCGCGGCAAGCGCCTCGGCCGAGCGGACACCGGACTTGCAGTGCAGCACGATCTGCTTGTCCTGCGGCAGCTTCGCGAGAGCCTCGCCGGAGATGATGTCGCCCTTGGGGATCAGGGTGGCGCCGGGGATCCGCACGATCTCGTACTCGGCCGGCTCCCGCACGTCGACGAGGAAGATGTCCTTGCCGGCGTCCTGCCACTCCTTGAGCTCCAGGGCGGTGATTGTCGAGTCGAGCGTCGCCTCCTGGGCCTCGACCGAGACCGCGCCGCAGAAGTCCTCGTAGTCTTCCAGCAGGTCGGTGACGGTCGGGTTCTCGCCGCAGAGCACGCAGTTCGGGTCCTTCCGAACCTTGATCTTGCGGTACTCCATCTCCAGGGCGTCGTAGACCATGAGCCGGCCCACCAGCGGCTCGCCGATGCCGGTGAGCAGCTTGATCGCCTCGTTCACCTGGATCGACCCGATCGACGCGCAGAGCACGCCGAGCACGCCGCCCTCGGCGCAGGAGGGGACCATGCCGGGCGGCGGCGGCTCCGGGTAGAGGCAGCGGTAGCAGGGGCCGTGCTCGGCCCAGAACACCGACGCCTGCCCGTCGAACCGGTAGATCGAACCCCAGACGTACGGCTTGCCGAGCAGCACCGCGGCGTCGTTGACCATGTAGCGGGTGGCGAAGTTGTCGGTGCCGTCGACGATCAGGTCGTACTGGGCGAAGATCTCGCGGACGTTCTCCCGATCCAACGCGGTGTTGTGGATCTCCACGTTGACCAGCGGGTTGATCTCGCGGATCGACGCTGCGGCGGACTCGGCCTTGGACCGGCCGACGTCGGACACGCCGTGGATGACCTGGCGCTGGAGGTTCGACTCGTCGACGGTGTCGAAGTCGATGATGCCGAGCGTGCCGACCCCGGCCGCGGCGAGGTACAACAGGGCCGGCGAGCCGAGGCCACCGGCGCCGACACAGAGCACCCGGGCGTTCTTCAGCCGCTTCTGCCCGGCCACCCCGACGTCCGGGATGATCAGGTGGCGCGAGTAGCGGCGGATCTCGTCAACGGTCAGCTCGCCGGCGGGCTCGACGAGCGGGGGCAACGACACGGTGGACTCCCCGGGATCGGCGGTGTGAACCGCGCCATTGTTGCTCGCCGGGGCCCCGCTCGGCCATGAGGGAGGACACGTGGTCCGCGATGCGGGAGCGGGAATAACTCAGGGGACGGCGTTGCCGGCGTAGCGACGGCCGTCGAGGTACGGCCAGGCGTTGGCCACACAGCCCTCCAGCCCGTACGTCTGCTGCTGCATCACCGGTGCGGGCTCGCCCGGACCGGGGCACGCCTCGTGCTCGGCGCCGAGCTCGTGGCCGACCTCGTGGTTGATCACGTAGGTGCGGTACGTCTCCAGCGGCGCGCCGTAGTCGGGCACCGCCTCCTGCCAGCGGGCGAGGTTGATGATGACCCGGCCGGGCAGCCGGCAGGACGTGTAGCGCTCGGTGGTCAGGCCTCCCTCGGCGCACATCCGCTCCGATGTGACCGGGGTGGCGAGGTAGATGGTGAAGTCGGCGGCCCGGGCGTCGGCCACCCGCTGCACGCGCAGCTCGCCGGAGGCGATCCAGCTGCGCGGATCGGCCAGCACCTCGTCGACCCGTGCCGCGAACGTGCCGGCGTCCTGGCCGCTGTCGCGCTCGACCACGACGCGGTACCGGCGCAGCGGTCCGTCCTCGCCGTGCACCCCGGTCTCGCCGTGGGCGGCGGTGAAACGTCCCGCGCCGACCGACGGGTAGTCGCTGGGCGCCGGATGGGCTTCCCCGCCGCCCACCCCCATGCCGCCCGGTGTCGGGATGGGCGGCGCGTCGGCCGGCGGTTCACCGCCGCGCGCCACGGTCACGCCGATGGCGGTGGCGAGGACGAGCGCACCGAGGAGCAGAGTGCGCCGTCGGCGACGGCGCATCCGCACGAAGCTGGGACGCGCGCCCTCGTACGCCGACCCTGCCGACGGGTCGGGCGGCTCGGGCGGGCCGTAAGGGGACGACGGCGTCATGACGCCAAGCCTGCCAGATTATTCGGGCAATTCTCCGCTTTTGCCGACTATTACCGCAATACGCCTCAGAGCGCCGGCCCGGTGTAGCGCCGACCGTCGACGTACGGCCACGGATTGGCCCGGCACCCGTTGAGGAAGAGGGTCTGCTGCATCATCACCGGCGCCGGACGCCCCGAGCCCGGGCAGCGCTCATGGTGGTGCCCGAGCTGGTGACCGACCTCGTGGTTGACCACGTACGTCCGGTACACCGACAGCGGCACGCGCGCCGAGACGTAGTGCGGCACCGACAACCGCCACCGGTCCAGGTTGACGATCACCTGACCGGGCGCGCGGCAGGAGGTGTACGGCCGACCGTCGATCCGGATGTCGACGCCACCCGCGGCGCACATGCGGCCCGCCGTACGGGCGGTCGCCAGGTAGACGGTGAAGTCCCGGGGAGCGTCCCCCGGCACCTGCTGCAACCGCAGCCGACCGCTGTCGACCCAGCTACCTGGCCCGGTGAGCGCCACCTGCACAGCCTGCGCGAACGCGGCCACGTCCTCGTCGCTGCCCGACTCGACCGCCACCCGGTAGCGACGCAGCTCGCCCGCGCGGCCCAGGACCGGGCCGGAGCGGTCGTCGTGGTCGAACCGGCCGCTCCCCGCGCTCGGGACCGCTCCGGGCATCCGCAGCACCGGAGGCGCGCTCGGCGACGCCGCCACCGTGGCGCTCGGCGACGGACTCGCCGACGCCGGCAACGGCCCCGCCGGCAGCGGCGGCGCAGCGGCCTCCTCGGCGGTCAACCGGTCGGAGGGCTCGGCCCGCTCCTCGGCGACCACGGTCACCGCCGCGCCGATCGCCAGCACCACCGCCACCAACTGGGCGATCAGTGCGAAGCGTCGGTGACGGTGAGCGGACCTGAACATTCCGGTCAGCCTGCCAGATCGGACGGCCGGACGGCGTCCCCCTTTTCGGTGAGCAGACCCACCACCGCACGGGCGACCAGCCGGGGCACCTCCAGCTGCGCCACGTGACCGACCCCGTCGAGCATCAACAGGCGGCTGTCCGGGATGACCCGGGCGGTCTGCGGCGCGACCCGCACGTCGACCAGCCGGTCCTGCCGACCTCCCACCACGAGTGTCGGCGCGCGGACCGCCCCGGCGAGCCGCCACAGCGAGCCCGACCCCGGCAGGTACGCCCGCAGGAAGCTGGAGACCAGACCCCGGAACGTCCGGACGTACGCGGCCGCGTAGTGCGCCGCCTCGTACCGCACCCGGATCTCCTCCAACGCCTCCTCCCGGCGCTGCACACAGATCCGGCTCAGATCGGCGACGCACGCCTCGAGCACCTGCTCGGCCATCACCTCCGGGGCGAGCTGGGTCAACCGCCGGGCGACCAGCCGCTCACCCCCCGGAATGGCCAGCACCGGCAGCATCCGGCCCTGCAACGACCGCCGGAAGTCCAGGAACGGCAGCGCCGGAGAGATCAGGGTGAGGGTGCGGACCAGGTCCGGCCGCAGCCCCGCCACCTGGACCGAGACCGCGCCGCCCAGCGAGTTGCCGAACAGGTGGACCGGTCCCCGACCGGAGTGCTCGATCCACCTGATGACCAGTTCGGCGAAGGCCGGGATCGTGTAGCGCCGGCCCGGCTCGCTGCGGCCGAACCCGGGCAGGTCGATGGCCTGGCCGTCCAACCGGTCGGTGAGCAGCCCGGCCAGGTCGGTCCAGTTCTGCGACGAGCCACCGAGCCCGTGCACGAACAGCGCCGGCTCCGCGTCCGCCCTCGTCGCGGGGGTGTCCCGCACGTACATCGCCTGGCCGTCGACGCGAACCTCCCGGCCCGGCCACGGTGGCGGCACACCGGCGTCGGGAAGGAGGTGGTCCGGCCAGAGGGTGGCACGCTTCATCCCTCCAGTCTGCCTCGCACCAACCAGGGCCTGTTTCATAAGGACGGTCGAGCCGGGCCCACCGCAGGCCGGCCCGTTCTTATGAAACAGGCCCTTAGGACAGCAGTGCCTCCAGCCGACGGTTGACCGCCGCGAGCGTGGCTCGGACCACCGCCTGCCGCGGATCGCCGGCCACCAGAGCCGAGCCGGCGAGCTGCTCGACCCAGCCGTCGCAGACCAGCAGCACCACCACGGTCGCCACCTCGCAGTTGCCGAACGGCACCACCGCCGCGTGCTCGACGAAGCAGCGGCCACGCTCGGCGTTCTCGGTGCCGCGCAGCAGCTCGTCGACGGCCGCGGCGGCGGCCACCGCGCAGAGCCGCAGCACGTAACCGTCCACCGCCGGCCCGGTCGCGTACCCGGCGGCGGTCCCGTCGCCGGCGAGCAGCCGTACCTCCACATTGGCGTCCAGACCGAAGGTGCTGACCTGCACGTGGTCGATGACCACGCGCGGCCCCGGCGCGCCGCCGGTGTCCAGCGGGCGGGAGGGCGCCGACTCCGTCGTGGTCACCTGACCACCGGAGTACGACGTACCGAGCGTCGCCGGGCTGCCGGTGGCTCCACCGGCGGGCACACCCGAGACCGAGCCGGGCTCCTCGACCGTGGCGCGGCCCCGGTGCGGGGCGCCCGTGCGCCGCCGGGGTGCGGCGTCCGGGGCGGTCCGCTGCTCGGGGCTCGTCGGCGCGGCCGCCGTCGAGCTGCCGCCATCGGCGATACGCGTCTCCGCGACGTTGTTGCGTGGCTCGGCGGGACGGGCCTCGGCGGGTCGCGCGTTGGCGGGTTTCGCGCCACCCGACCGGGGCTCGGCAGGTCGCGACTCGGCGGCCCGGCGGCGCACCGGTGGGGACGGCGTTGTGGGCAGGCCGGGCACGTTCTGCGGTGCGGCGGCGAGGCCCATCCGTTCCTGGAGCAGCCGGGCGACCTGTCGGCTCACCTCGGCCGGATCCGCGCCGTCGGCCAGGTCCAGCCGGAGACTGTGCGCACCCGCCGGGGTACGACGCAGCGCCGCGTCCCGGACACCGGCCACCTCCCGGACGGCGTCCAGGATGGCGTTGACGTCGAATCCCTCGGGACGCTCCCGCAACGGAGCGGGCTCGTCGTCACGGCGCAGGTGGGTGGCGATGCGCGCGAGTTCAGGGGTTTCGGCGGGTGGTTCCACGGCTGGCGGCTCCGGCACAACGGGCACGTCCGGTTGCGCGGGGACGCGCTGCGGCAGTACCGCCGGGGTGTCGGGGCGTCGACCGCCGGCGGTGGCGTCGGCCGGCGACGCCGGTTCCGGGGCGGATCGGCGGGCCGCGTAGGAAGGGGCGGACGCGGAGGGCCGGTCGTGTCGTCCCGACCCGGCGGTGGCCGAGGCCGGACCGGTTGCCATCGGGGCGGTGGGGGCCGGCCCGACGGTCGATGGGTCGGGTGGCTCGGGGCTGGCCGGCCGGAGCCGGAACGGCCCGGTTGGTCGGACCGGCTTGACCGACTCGCCCGCGTCGCTCCCACGGGCAGGGCTCGCGGGCCGGCTGGCCGGCCAGGACGGACGATCGCCCGGCGCGGCCGCCGGGATCCGCCCCTCGGACCAGTCCGGTCGTTCGGCGGCCGCGTTCGCCACGGGTGTCGGCGAGTTCCCCGCCCACGACGGACGCTCGGCCGCCGGACGGACGGGCGTCGCCGGTGACGGCGTGCTCTGCGACGGCGCATCCACCACCGTCGCCGGTGGGCCGGCGGGCGCCGGTGGCGGGTCGACCGGCGTCGACGGGTCCACCGGCGCGGGGCCGGCCCAGGTTGGGCGCGCGGGCGTGCTGTCGGAGGCCTGGGCACCGGCCCAGGACGGGCGGGACGCCCCGAAGCTGGTCGGAGCCGGGTCCGACTCGCCGGACCAGGAGGGGCGCGGCGGCGGGAGGGCCGATGCCGGACCGGCCCAGGACGGACGGTCGGCAGCCGGCGGACCGCTGGTCGGCTCCTCGTGAGCGGCGCTGGTCGGCACGGGACCCCCGGCCCACGACGGACGCTCGGCAGCCGGCGGACCGCTGGTCGGCACGGCACCGCCACCCCACGACGGACGCTCGGCAGCCGGCGACGCGGCGGGCGCGGGCGCACCGGGCCCGCTGGTCGGGGTGGGGTCCGGGGCATTCGCGCGGGGTGACGGTTCGGTCGGCACGCTGCTCGATATCGGCGTGGCCCAGGACGGACGGTGCGCGGCGGGCGTACCGGCCGGCTCGGACGTCGGCCCGCCGGCCCAGGAGGGACGCTCGGTCGGCTCGGAGCGGGGCCTCCGGCGGCACGCTGGCCGGAGTCGTGGCCGGACGTTCGCCGGCCCAGGACGGGCGCGAGGGCCGGCTCCGGTCGGGTGCCGCCTCCGCCTCGGTGGCGATGTCGTACGCACGGGGCGGCTCGGCGGCCAGTGGCTCGTACGGACGCGTCGGCTCGGCCCGCACCGGCTCGTACGGCACGCTCGGCTCGGCGACCCAACCCGGCGCGGACTCGTCCCGCGTCGGCTGGTCGGACGGTTCGCCGTCCTGCCGGGACCAGGGTGGCGCCCACCCGCTGCCCCAGCTCGGGCGGTTCCAGCTGGGCCCGGACCAGTCCGGCTCGACGGAGGAGGGCTCGCCCGCGCGCCGGGTGTCGGCGGCGGGGCGTTCCGGCTCGGACTCGTCGCCACGTCCCGAGTCGGCCGACGCCTCCGGCGCGAGCGCTTCGCGCCGGGCGCGCGACCCGGCCTCCCGGTCGTCGACGGTCGAGCGGTCTCCGGTCGGCGCGTGGAGTCCGGGTGGCACTTCGAAGCCCGAGGCCGCCGTGCCGACGGGCGGCACCTGGATGGGCGCGGTGCCGGGCACACCGGGTTCGGCCCAGCGGGCGGCACGCGGCGCGGTGGGGTCGGCGGTCAGGTGCCGGGCACTACCGCTGTCGGCCTCTCCCGACCCCTGGTCGGCGGGGGCGCGGGGCGCGGGGCGGGCACCGCCAGGCGGCCGGCGCCCAGGTCGGGCCGGTCTTCGGCGGTCCGTCCGGGTGGCGCGCTGACCGGTGTCTGCCGACCGGACGGCGCACCCACGCCGTTGATCTCGGCGTCCCCGTGGTGGGTGCCGTCGACCACGCCGTCACCCTCGGCCTCGGCCTGGTGGACGCCGTTCATGTGGTGGCCGTTGACCCGGGCCGGCCGCTCGACGGCACCGGGCAGCCCGGGCAGAGGCGCGGGCAGGTCACCGTGTCTCGTCGAGGTGGTGCGCCAGCCGGACGCGGGGTCGGGCTGCCATCGTGGCGCCTGCTCCCCGGCCGCTTCGCTCTCGCCGGACGGTGACCACCCGCCCGTCGAGGGCGCCCACCCGTTGCCGGAACGACCCGGGTCGTCGTGCTGACCCGCTCCGTCACCGTGCTCTCCCGGGGTGGCGGCTCCGGGTTGCCCTGTTTCACTCACCGCGCGCTCCTTGGTCGCCCTCGCTGAGGCTACCGTGTGGGGAGAGTGGCGATAAGTTACAGCGGCGGGCCAATTCCACGACGCGGTCGGGGGCCGCCCCGGTCTGGGGGGAAAATGGCGGCTCGTACGAAGAACTCGGAGGATCCCATGACGGCTGTGGGGAACGGCGCACAGACCGCTGGCAGGCCCACGCGCCTGCCCCGCTCCGCGCGTCGTAAGCAGCTGCTCGCGGCCGCCCAGGAGGTGTTCGTCGCGCAGGGCTACCACGCTGCGGCGATGGACGACATCGCCGAGCGGGCCGGGGTCTCCAAGCCGGTGCTCTACCAACACTTCCCCGGAAAGATGGACCTCTACCTGGCGCTGCTGGACACCCACTGTGACGCCATCGTCGCTCAGGTGCACGAGGCGATGCGGGGCACCAGCGACAACAAGGAACGGGTCAGCGCGTCGGTCCGCGCGTACTTCGACTTCGTCGATCACGAGAGCGAGGCGTTCCGGCTCGTATACGAGTCGGACCTGCGCAACGACCCGGCGGTGCGGCAGCGGGTCGAGCGGGTCGAGCAGGGCTGCATCGCGGCGATCACCGACACCATCATCTCCGACACGGGCGTGAGCCGGTCGCACGCCGAGCTGCTGGCCTCCGGGCTGGTCGGCGCGGCGGAGTCGGCTGCCCAGTTCTGGCTGGCCGGCGGCCGGCAGGTGCCGAAGGCGGAGGCCGAGGCACTGGTCGCGGCGCTGTCCTGGCGGGGCATCGCGAGCTTCCCGCTGCAAGGTGAGTCAGCCTGACCGCCACCCCCGTGATCGGATAGCCTTCGCAGGGCGGTTATCGCCCAGTTGAGGAGGCACAGTGGAGGTCAAGATCGGCGTGCAGTACGCGCCGCGCGAGCTGGTAGTGGACAGCGCGCAGTCGCCGGCCGAGATCGAGCAGATCGTGACCGACGCCTTCGCCGGTAACGGCGGCACGCTCTCCCTCACCGACGAGAAGGGCCGGCGGGTCATCGTTCCGGTCGAGAAGGTCGCCTACGTCGAGATCGCCGAGGCGTCCCCCCGCGCGGTCGGTTTCACCGTCCGCTGACCGGTCCGGCCGTCGCGGCAGGTCGGCGTCGCGCCACCTGCCGCGGGCCGGTACCGCGCCAACGCGCCCGACGAGGGGCGCTCAGTTGTTCAGTCCGACGGCGGCCATCCGCGCGGTGTGCGCGGCGGTGAGCCGCGCGAAGAGTTCCGGCACGTCGATCCGCTCGGCCTGCGTGATCAGTGCGGTGAGCGGGGCGCGTTCGGCGGCGACGCGGCCGGCCTGGGACAGGGCCTCGCCGACCAGCCGCCGGGCCCACATGGAGAGCCGGCCGGCCACCCGTGGGTCGTCGGCGACGGCCAGCCGGATCTCGGCGGCGGCGAATTCCGCGTACCGGGAATCGTGCAGCACGTCGAGCACCAGCGCCCGGTCGGGTCCGTCCAGCGCGTGGCCGATCTCCCGGATGAAGTCGTCGGTGATGGCGTCGCCCACGTACGCCTTGGTGACGACCTCGGCCCAGTCCCGCGGCTCGGTGGAGTCGTGGTACGCCTGCAACGGCCGCACGTAGGGCGCCATCGCCTCCTCCGGCGGCACACCGAGCGCGGCGAGCCGGTCGGCGAGCCGGCGATAGTTGTCGATCTCGGCCGCGGCCATCTGGTCCAGCTCGACGCGCCGACGCAGGTCCGGCGCGAGTCGCGCGTCGGCGGCCATGCGTTCGAAGGCGAGCAGTTCACCGAAGGCGACCAGGCCCAGCAGGTCGGGGACGGCGGAACCGGCGGTGGACACGAGCGCAGGCTACCGCGTGTGACGCAGCTCACATTCGGTCCCCCCGCGTGGCGGCTGGCCGACCGGGAATCGGGACGTGAGCTTGCCTGTTCGGGTAGCATAGAGCAGTTGCCGCGGGCGCCGATCTGATCGAAGTCCAGCCTGCGGTGCGCGTGCGGCCCGGTCCGGCTCGGCAGTCTGCCCCCGACCGTGTGGCCCGCGTCATACCGACCGCGCCCTGAGGACATGACGGGGCGCACCCACGAGAGGGCACCCCCACATCCACATGAGCGAGCTGACTCAAGATCTGATGGACGGCCAGGAACTGGCCCCCACCGCCCCGGTCCGACCGGAGGCACCCACCTTCGCCGCCCTCGGCGCCCGCGACGAGACCGTCGAGGCGCTGGCCGCGGCCGGCATCACCCGCGCGTTCGCCATCCAGGAGTACGCGATTCCGATCGCGCTGCGCGGCGTCGACCTCATCGGCCAGGCGCCCACCGGCACCGGCAAGACCCTCGGCTTCGGCGTGCCGCTGCTGGAGCGGGTCTTCGCCCCGAGCGAGGGTGGCGACGGCGTCCCCCAGGCGCTTGTCGTCGTCCCGACCCGCGAGCTGGGCATCCAGGTCGCCAAGGACCTGGCCGCCGCCGGCCGGACGCGCGGCGTCCGGGTGCTGCCGATCTACGGCGGCGTGGCGTACGAGCCGCAGATCGACGCGCTGCGCAAGGGCGTCGAGATCCTCGTCGGCACGCCCGGTCGACTGATGGACCTGCAGAAGCAGAAGCACCTCCGCCTCGACCGGGTACGCGCGCTCGTCCTGGACGAGGCCGACCGCATGCTCGACCTGGGCTTCCTCGACGACGTCGAGAAGATCCTGGCGATGCTTCCGGAAGACCGGCAGACGATGCTCTTCTCGGCGACCATGCCGGACCCGATCGTCACCCTGTCCCGGCGCTTCCTGCGCCAGCCGATGACGATCCACGCCGGGCACACCGCCGAGACCGGGCCGTCGCCGCAGACCCAGCAACTGGTCTACCGCACCCACTCGATGAACAAGGTCGAGGTGGTGGCGCGCATCCTCCAGGCCGAGGGTCGTGGGCTGACCATGATCTTCACCCGTACCAAGCGGGCCGCCGACCGGGTCGCCGAGGACCTCGACTTCCGTGGGTTCGCGGTCGCCGCGGTGCACGGTGACCTCGGCCAGGGCGCCCGGGAGCGGGCCCTGCGCGCCTTCCGCGCCGGCAAGATCGACATCCTGGTCGCCACCGACGTCGCGGCCCGGGGCCTGGACGTCACCGGCGTCACCCACGTCATCAACTACGACTGCCCGGAAGACCAGGACACCTACACCCACCGCATCGGTCGTACCGGTCGGGCCGGGGCGACCGGCGTCGCGGTGACCTTCGTCGACTGGGACGACATGCCGCGCTGGCGGATCATCGACAAGACCCTCGGTCTGGAGATGCCCGAGCCGCCGGAGACGTACCACACCTCCCCGCACCTCTACACCGACCTGCACATCTCGACCGAGGTCAGCGGCACGCTGCCCACGGCCGAGCGGACCCGCGCCGGGCTGTCCGCCGAGATCGAGGAAGACCTCGGTGGCACCACCCGCTCGCGCCGGGGCGACAGCGGTGGCCGGGGTGGACGGCGCGGTGAGAGTCGTGGCGAGGGCCGGGGCGAGCGCCGTGGTCGGGGAGACGGTCGCCGCGACCGCACCGACGCCGGCACGCCGGCCGCCGAAGCACCCGCGGACGCCGCTGGCGACGAGGCCGCCCGTACCCCGCGCCGCCGGCGTCGCCGTCGGGCCGGCGAGACGGTGACCGGTGAGCCGACCGCGGTGATCGCAGCCGACGCGGCGCCGGCCGGGTCCGTCGACGCCGCCGAGGGCGAGGCCGCCAAGCCGCGCCGCCGCCGACGCCGCCGTGGTGGCGGTTCCGGCGAGGGTACGCCGGCCGAGGCGACCGCGGACTGACCCAGCGAGATCCATCCGACATCCCCCGCACCGCCTCGCGCGGTGCGGGGGATGTTCCCTTCTTCCCACCCCACCTGCCGAAGATGGAACGATGCCGCAACCACTGGATGCCGCCCTGACCGAGGTTCGGGCGCTGCTGCTCGACCCCGCGCTGACCCGGGCGGTCGCCGCCGGACGCCGTCGCGGCCGTCGCCCCACCGTCGAGCGGGCCGAACTGCGGCCGGTGACGCTCAAGGCCGGTCCCCGACTTCAGGTCACCACCTCCGACGGCGTACGCCCGTACACCCGCAATGTCGCTCCCGGTCCCGAGGCCGACGCGGCCGTCGACGAGCTCCTGGCCGAGCCCTTCGGCAACTGGCACGTGGAGACCGCCGACGCGACCCTCCAGCTCCGGGTGACCAAGTCCGGCGAGGCGCAGGTACACCGCGCGGCGACGGCCCGACCGGCGACGACACCGGGTGGGAACGACCGGGCGAAGGAGTACCTGCTCGATCCCGGCGACCCGATCTTCGCCGAGATCGGCGGCTCGGCGGCGAAACGCCGTCAGGTCGACGCGTTCCTGCGGGCCCTGGCCGCGACCCTGCCCGACGACCTGACCGGTCCGCTGCGGGTGGTCGACCTCGGCTGCGGCAACGCCTACCTGACCTTCGCCGCCTACCGCTACCTGACGGGCCGGGGGCTCGATGTCGAGCTGGTCGGCGTGGACGTCCGGGAGGACCAGCGCCGGCGCAACACCGAGCTGGCGCAGCGACTGGGCTGGGCCGACAAGGTCAGTTTCGTCGCCGGCACGATCGCCGAGGCCGTCGTCGAACCCGCCCCGGACCTGGTGCTGGCGCTGCACGCCTGCGACACCGCCACCGACGAGGCGCTGGCCCGCGCGGTGCGCTGGCAGGCCCGCTGGGTACTCGCCGCGCCCTGCTGTCACCACGACCTCGCCAAGCAGCTTCGCGCGCAGCCCACCCCGGCGCCGTACGAGTTGCTGACCCGGCAGGGCATCCTGCGCGAGCGCTTCGCCGACGTGCTCACCGACGCGCTGCGCGCCGGGTTGCTGCGGACGCACGGTTACCGGGCCGAGGTGGTGGAGTTCGTCGACTCCCAGCACACCCCCCGCAACCTGCTGATCCGTGCCCGCCACACCGGTGTCGCCGACCCCCGGCACACGGAGTACCGCGAGCTTGTCGACCAGTGGCAGGTCACGCCCCGGCTGGAGGTCCTCCTAACCGGCGATACGGGGTCCACCAGCTAGGGCCGACCTGCCGCGGGCCCGGGACTTCGCGAGAGGTCTCAGCGTCGGCGGTCGGCGCTGCTGCCCCGGTCCCGGCCGCCGGAACGGTCGAAGACCGACACCCGGTCTCCGCCGTTGCGCGTCGAGCGATCGTCGTCCACCGGGCTGCTCGGGAAGGGCACCACCTTCCCCGAGCTCTCGGCGTTGCCGGCGGCCGTGAACGCGTTCCAGGAGATGTCGACGAGCAGCTTCTTCGTCTCGGCGTGTCGGACGGCCGCGTTCTGCTGTAGCGCCATCCGGGCGCCCAGCACGACGGCGACCAGCGTGGTGGTGATCGCGCCGGTGGCGGCCAGCACGTGGGCACCGGTCGCCGCGTCGGTGCGGAGCACCAGGACCAGCAACCAGACCCAGAACCCGGCGGCGAAGACGCCGGCCTTGACGACGAAGAAGAGGCTCACCGCACCAGGCTGGTACGGCTGCGGACGGCGCGATTCGGCCATGGTGCTCCTCGGCGGTGGTCCGGGCGAACGCGGCAGGCGGGTGCGCCGTGCCGGGACGGGCACCGAGCTTAGTAGAAGAACGATGATGATCGCTCGGTACCGGTCCGAATACTGCCCGAGGTGGAGTCTCATCCGTGGGACAGTTTGTGCGGTCAGTCAGTGGTTTCCGATCCTCGGCGTACTACGCTCGGAGGCGCATCTTCCCAGTGCTCGGCCGGGAGGGAAAGACATACCGGATGGGTTCCGCAGACGTAACACCGCAGATGGCGTTCGCCCGCTTCGTCCGGCGGGCCATCGACGACGCCCGTGAGGAGCGCGGGTGGACCGTGACCGATCTCGCCGCGCACACGGGCGTGGGCCGCTCCACCGTGTTCCGTTGGCTCGCCGGTGACTGGCAGGACTATCCGGAACTAGCGAAGGTACGCGGCTTCTGTGCCGCCCTGGACCTGCCGGTGGCGGCCGCGTTCCGGGCTCTCGGACTGCCCGACGCGGGCCCCACGCCCCGACGCCGCAGCGACGACGGCCCGGTCGACGCCGATGTCCGCGCCATCCTGGACCGGCTGGCCGACCCCACCGTCCCGGCCGAGGAGAAGCACCACATCCGCGACCTCCTCCGCTACCTGGCCCGCCGCCCCACCCGCCGAGCCGGCTAACCCCCTCACCCCACCCGGGCCCCACCCCCGACCCCCGCGTTGATCATGAAGTTATTGCCACGCCACGCCGATGCGAGTGGCAATAACTTCATGATCAACGCACTGAGGGCGCGGGTGGGCCGGGGGCGGGAGGGGGTTAGGGGATGGTTAGGGTCAGTTCGGCGGTGTGGACCTTGGTGGCTACCTGGAAGTCCAGGTAGAGGCGGTAACGGCCGGGGTTGGGGATGGTCAGCCAGAACTTGACCTGACCGTCGGCCAACTCCGGTTCGGGATGCACGTGCAGATAGCCGAGGTCGCCTTCGCGCAGCGCCACCAGGTGCCCGTACGCGCCGAGGTAGCGCTCCAGCGCCGCGCCACCGCTCGGGCCGTCGATCCGGAAGGTCAGCGGCACCGTCACCCCGGCCTGCGGGCTGCCCTGGTAGCCGACCGTGAACCCGTCAACCGTCGTCGCGGTCGCCGGCGCGGGCAGCGGACGCGGCTGGTACGCGCCCGGCACCACCAGGTCCACGCCGAGGGTCACGGCGCTCTGGCCGCCGTTGTCGGCGACCGCGGTGAAGTCCGCGTACGCCCGCCAGACGCCGGGCTGCCCGAGGGTCATCGGCACCGACCAGATGCCGTCCGGCGTCATGGTCGGGTGCAGGTGCTGGTAGCCGGTCAGGTCCCGGCGTACCACAATGACGTGCATCGGCTTGTCGTGTACGACAGCGAAGCGGGTGACCGGTCGACGTTGCGCATCGCGTACCTCGAAGCGCAGTTGCCCGGTGCGGCCGGCCGGGAACTCGGTGGCCAGTGGCACCAGTGTGTATCCGCCCGAGCTGACCGACAGCCCGCCCGGCTCGGCGGCAACGCCCTGGTCAGCGCCGGTGACGGAGCCGTGGTCGTGAGCACCGGTGCCGGCCGGGTGGGTGTGGTCGGGGGTCAGCGTCGTACCGCCGGTGGTGCCGCCGCCGAGGCCGGTGCCGCCGTAGTCGTTGGTGCCGCCGTTCAGGCGACCGAGGCCGAAGCCGAGCAGGACGGCGAGCACCAGACCACCCACCACCAGCGCCAACCGGACCGTGCTCCGGTCGGGCGCACCGGCAACACCCGGAGCCGAGAAGGCCGTGGCGGCCGACCCGTCCGACAACGCCTCGCCCGCCCGGTCGGCGGCGACAGCGCTCGCGTCCGGCGGGGACGCCCCAGCCCGGTCGGCGGCGACGGTGCTCCCGTCCGACGGGGCCTCGCCAGCCCGGTCGGCGGCGACGGTGCTCCCGTCCGAGGCGGGTGCGCCCGCCTGGTCAGGCACCGCCGGCGTCCAGCTCATCCCGCCACCGTACCGTCGTGCCCAGTCGGTTCCGGTCGACGCCGGGGCAGCGTGGCGGCCGTCGCAATCCGCCCGGCCCGGGAACTTTCCGCGCGCCGCCGTTGACCGGCGCTCACGGACGACTCAGCCGGCCACGGCGAGCGCGAGCGGGAGCACGTCGGGAGCGCCGGCCCGGCGGAGTTCCCGGGCGAGGATCGCCATCGTCCAGCCCGAGTCGACCAGGTCGTCGACCAGCAGCACCGGCCCGTCCAGCGCGGCCAGCGCGTCGGCCAGTTCGGGCGGTACGGAGAAGGCGTCGTGCAGCGCGCGTACCCGCTGGGCGCTGTTGCCGCGCGGCCCGCTGGGGCCGTCCGGGCCGGTCGCGGTGACCGCGCCGAGCAGCGGCAGCCGGCCCACGGCGGCGATCCGCTCGGCCAGGGAGCCGACCAACCGGGGCCGCCGGCGGGACGAGACGGCGACCACCGCCACCGGCCGGCGGGGCCACGGGTCGTCGCCGTGCGCCCAGGCCTTCAGCACCTCGACCACCGCGCCGGCCACGTCGTCGGGTACCGGCACGTCGGGCGACTCCGGGCCGACCAGGGCCCGCAGCCGACCGCCCCACCCCAGGTCGGAGAGGCGGCCGACCGCGCGGCCGGCCAACGCCTGGTCCGCCGGGGCGATCCGACCCTTGAGGGGTACGCCCACCGCGTCCAACCCGGTCGGCCAGAGCTTCTTGGGCGCGATCTGGACGCCGGGCCGGCCCAGGAAGGTCTGCGCGGCGGCGAGCGCGGCCGTCGACATGTCCGCGTCGAACAGCGGGCCGGCGCACCTGTCGCACCGGCCGCAGTCGGTCGCCCCGGTGTCGTCGAGGCGCTCCCGTAGGTATCGCATCCGGCAGTCGCCCGTCGACGCGTACTCCCGCATGGCCTGTTGCTCGACGGTGCGCGCCTCGGCGACGCGGCGCAACCGGGCCTCGTCGTAGACCCAGGGCTCACCGGTGGCGAGCCAACCACCGCGCACCCGGCGGACCGCGCCGTCCACGTCGAGCACCTTGAGCATCAGCTCCAGGCGGGCCCGGCGCAGGTCGACGAGGGGTTCGAGGGCCTGGGTGGAGAGCGGCCGGTCGGTGTGCAGGGCGGCCAGCACCGCACGGACCTGCTGCTCCGGCGGGAACGCCAGCGAGGCGAAGTAGCGCCAGATGGCGGCGTCCTCGACGCCGGGCAGCAGCAGCACCTCGGCGTGTTCGACGGCGCGGCCGGCACGGCCGACCTGCTGGTAGTACGCGATCGGCGACGGCGGCGCGCCGAGGTGGACGACGAAGCCCAGGTCGGGTTTGTCGAAGCCCATGCCGAGCGCGCTGGTGGCGACCAACGCCTTGATCTTGTTGTCGAGCAGGTCCTGTTCGGCGGCGCGCCGGTCGGCGTCGTCGGCCTGGCCGGTGTACGACGCCACCGGGTAGCCCCGCGAGCGCAGGAACTCGGTGGTCTCCCCCGCCGCCGCGACGGTCAGCGTGTAGACGATGCCGGAGCCGGGCAGCTCGTCCAGGTGGTCGGCGAGCCACGCCAGCCGGTGCGCGGGGCTGGGCAGGTCGAGCACGCCGAGGCGCAGCGACTCACGGTCCAGCGTCCCGCGTAGGACGAGCGCGTCGCCCAGTTGCTCGGCGACGTCCTGGGTGACCCGAGTATTGGCGGTGGCCGTGGTGGCCAGCACGGGCGTGCGCTCGGGCAACTCGGCGAGGAACGTCCGCAGCCGCCGGTAGTCCGGCCGGAAGTCGTGCCCCCAGTCCGAGACGCAGTGTGCCTCGTCGACCACCAGCAGACCGGTCGTCGCGGCCAGCTTCGGCAGCACGCCGTCGCGGAAATCCGGGTTGTTGAGGCGCTCCGGGCTGATCAACAGGACGTCCACCGCGCCGGCCTGGATCTCGGCGGTGATCTCGTCCCACTCGTCGAGGTTCGCCGAGTTGATCGTGCGCGCGCGGATGCCGGCGCGGGCCGCCGCCTCCACCTGGTTGCGCATGAGAGCCAGCAGCGGCGACACGATGACGGTCGGGCCGTGCTCGCCGCTCCCGCCGTTCTGCTCGCGGGCGCGGAGCAGCGCGGTGGCCACGAAGTAGACCGCCGACTTGCCCCAACCGGTGCGCTGCACGCACAGCACCCGGCGTCGGTCGACGACCAGCGCCTCGATGGCCCGCCACTGGTCCTCACGCAGGCGGGCATGCTCACCGGCCAGCCGACGCAGCACCGCCTCGGCCCGCTCCCGTACCGCCACCCGCTCGTCGCCCATCCGGCATTTCTACCAGCGCCGTCCGTCAGAACCCCGGCCCACGCGGGAGGTGCCGGTCACGATCCGCTTGTTCGCGCCTCGTCGGGCCGGGACGCCGGGGGCAGGAAGAGCAACAGGTCGCGCAGCGGCTCGGTCGCGCTGGGAGGCAGCAGGCAGCGCGACGCGAATTCCTCCATCGAGGCGTACGGGCCGCGCAGCCAGCGGTCCACCACGATCTGCCGGCCCTGCTCGGACGTCAGGCCGGGCAGGGTCGTGAGCACCTGCTCCGGGACCGCGTTGACGTCGACCAGACCGCCGTCGTCGAAGGTGCCGGGCAGGTCGGGTCGACCGAGTCCCAACTCGGCACGGGCCGCCGGGTAGTGGTAGAGCAGGTAGCGGGAGTGCTCCCGGCGGATGCGCCGCTCCTCGTCGGCGCGACCCCGGGCGCTGTCCGGTCGTCCGGTGATCGCCGCCCAGAGACCACGGCTGAGCAGCACCACGTGCACCGCCCCGGCGAGCCAGGTGATGAGGGCCAGGCCGAGAAAGGTCACGGCCTGCGGTCCGGGCACCTCGGCGTCCGGACTCTCGACGTCGAGCATGACCACCTCGACGACGAGCAGCGCCAGGTAGCCGAGACCGGCGACCGCGAGACGCCAGCTCCGGCGCCACCCCGCGTACGCCAGGATCACCAGCCAGGTCAGGCACCCGAACGAGAGCAGGACGAGCACCGTCCCGAGGATCGTGACCGTCCTGCTCGCCCAGCGCGGCGTCTCCCGCCGAGTGGGCTTCGTGGGGGCCGCCGGAGGTGGCAGGGGCACGAGCGCGGGGGGAGGCGGCACAGACAGGGCGGACGGCGATGCCGGGCCGGGCAGGGAGGGGAAGAGACCGACGGGGGCGACCACCGACGTTGCCGGTCCGGGCAGCGTGGTCGCCGGCCGCGAAGACTCCGGTCCGGGCACCGGGGCTGCCGGCTGCGGTGTCTCCGGTGCGGGCGCCGTGTTCGCCGGCTTCGGTGTCCCCGGTGCGGCGGTGCGCTGCGCCTGTGGTTGGACGGTGCGCTGCGCCTGGGGTTCGGCGGGGCGTTGCGCCTGGGGTTCGGCGGTGTGTGGGGTCGCCGCCAGGGTCGGGTCGGAGCGCAGGATCCGCCGGTGCAGTTCCTGCAACGCCTCGCCCGGCTCGATGCCGTACTCCTCGCGGAGCAGGTCGCCGAACTCCCGGTAGGCGGCGAGCGCCTCCGCCTGCCGCCCGCTGCGATACAGCGCGAGCACGAGTTGGTGTCGCAGCCGTTCCCGGACGGGGAACTCGGCCACCAACTCCACCAGCTCACCGATCGTCTCGCGGTGCCGTCCGAGGTCCAGCGTCAACTCGGACCGGGTCTCCAACGCCACGGCCCGTAACTCCACCAGCCGCTGCCGGGCCGCCTCGAAGATCGGCCCGGCGAAGCCCGTGAACGGCTCGCCCTGCCACAGGTCCAGGGCGGCGGCCAGTTCGGCGAGCGCATCGTCCGTACGCCCGGTCGTGTGTCGCTGGCGGGCGGCCTGCACGCCCCGTTCGAAGCGGACAGCGTCGACCGCCTCGGGGTCCACCCGCAGCGAATAGCCGGCGTCGGTCAGGCTGAGCACCTGTCCCGGCGTACGGGGAGACCGGTCCGGTTCCAGCACCCGGCGCAGTCCGGCCACGTACTTCTGCACGACGTTGGGGCCGTTCGCGGGCGGGTCTTCCGGCCAGACCGCGTCGACGATCTGCCCGGTGGACACCGGGCGGCCGCCGGCGAGCAGCAGTACGGCGAGCACCGCCCGCTGCTTGGCCGGACCGAGGTCGATCTCCCGCTCGGCGTACCAGGCCCGCTGAGGCCCGAGAATCTCGAAACGCAGTTGGCCTGACATGCGCGTTCTCGCTCCTGACACCCCCGGGACCGCCGGACGGCAGTGCCCGGCAGCCGGACGGCAGCATATCGGCAGCCGAACCGCCGTGCCGGCCGGCAGCATCCTCGTCGGCAGAAGCCACGCAGCGAGAAAGAGACAAGCGATGACACAGGCAACGGGCACCGCCGGCACCATCCGACGGACGGTCGGTACGGTCGCCGCCGTGCTGGCCGCGACCACCCTGCTCGCGGGTTGCGCAACGGAGAGCGAACCCACCGCGACGCCACCGAACAGCCCGTCCGCCAGCCCGAGCGTCAGTCCGAAGGACGCGCTCCTCGCCGCCGTCCCGGACGGCACCGAGGGGGCGTTCCGGTTCAGCGGCAAGGACGCGTCGAGCACGATCGACGGTCGGATCGACCCGGCGTCCGAGGGATTCGAAATCAACATGGTCATGCCGCCGGACGACGGCGTCGTGGTGAAGATGTCGTTCCTGGTGATCAAGGACCAGAACTGGGTGAAGGCGAAGTTCAGCGGCCGTCCCGGCCTGCCGAAGTTCCCCGACAAGTGGATGAAGCTGGACCGCACGAAGCTGACCGACGCCGCGAGCATCCCGACGTTCGACGGTGTGGACCAGGGCAACGCGGGTCCGCTGATCCAGGCGGCCACCGAGGTGCAGGAGAAGAGCCCCGGCCAGTACGTCGGTTTCATCGACGTGAGCGCCGGGGAGGCGGCGAAGGCACTGGAGGACGGCGAGGCGGCGGCCCTCGGCGAGGCGGGCAAGAAGGTGCCGTTCACGGCCGTGGTCGGTGCCGACAAGCACCTGGCGTCGCTGACGCTGAAGATGCCGGCCGCCGGTAAGACCAAGGCGTACGACTACGTCGTCAAGTACGCCGACTACGGCAGCGCGCCGAAGATCACCGCGCCGACCGGCGCCGCCGCCGTGAAGGCACCGGCAATGGCGTACGACCTGCTGAACGGCTGATCCACAACGGGCGGCGGCCACACGGGGGGCCGCCACCCTCTCCCTCCCTGTTGATCAAGAGGTTCGCGTCAGATTCCGGCCGGATTCTGACGCGAACCTCTTGATCAACGCGGTTGGGGGGTGGGGGTGGGGTTAGCGGCCTAGGACTGAGCCGCCGTTGACGCCGAGGACCTGGCCGGTCACGTAGCCGGCGGCCGGGCTGGCGAGGTAGCGGACCGCCTCGGCGATGTCGTCCGGCAGTCCGGGACGCTTGACGAGCGTCTCCGCGACCCGCTTCGCGTACCCCTCGGGGGTCATCCGGTCGCCGAAGAACTCGGTCTCGGCGACGTAGCCCGGGCTCACCACGTTGACCGTGATCTGCTCCGGACCGAGCTGTGCCGCCAGGGTGTACGCCCAGCCGTGCAGGGCCGCCTTCGCCGCGGCGTACGCGTCAGCACCACCCCGCTGCGCGGCGATCGAGCTGACCAGGATCACCCGCCCACCGGGTCGACGCAGTGCCGGCCGCAGCGCCTCGGTCAACAGCACCGCGGTGAGCACGTTGGCGTCCAGGTTGGCCCGCCAGTGTGCGGCGATCCCGGCCAGCGTGTCGGTCTCCCCACCCAGGTAGCCGCCCGCGTTGTTGACCACCGCGTCGACCGCCCGACCGTCGACCGCAGCCAGGACCCGGTCGAGCTGCTCCGGGTCGGTCAGGTCCGCGGTCACCGGGGTGACCGCGTCCGGCCGTCCACAGTCGACGCCGATGCGCTCGGCGGCCGCCGCCAACACGTCCGCCCGCCGCCCGACGACAAGAACGTCGTACCCGTCCCGAGCGAGCGACCCCGCGATGGCCGCCCCGATCCCGGTCCCACCCCCGCTAACCACCGCAAGCCGCGATCCCATGCCCTACCTCCCCATCCCAAACCCATCCCCGAACCGGTCGATCATGAAGTTATCGCCATCCGGCACGGCGTGTCGTGACGATAACTCCATGATCGACCGGGTTCAGCGGCCGGGATACGGCCGGCGGTCAGGGGCTGGAGGTGGGGCGGCGGAGGGATTTGGTCAGGGCGGTCAGGCGGGGGGCCAGGCTGGTCAGGCCGCCGGGGAAGAAGTACACCGCCAGGATGAAGACCGTGCCGAGGACGAACAGGGGCTGGCTCAGCGGGTGGCTGAGGACGGCCGGCAGGTTGTCGACCGCGTCGCTCGTGCCGAAGGCGGTGAGCCGATGGTCCAGGTACATGTAGAGGACACCGCCGAGCACCGGTCCCCACCGGGTGCCCGGTCCGCCGAGCACCACCATGACCAGCAGCGAGAGGGTCAGCTCGGAGGACGTGATGTGCGGCGACGCGCCGCCGACGATCAGGACGTAGACCACCCCGCCCGCCGACGCCAACCCGCCGGCCAGGGTGAACGCCACCAGCTTGTAGCGGTACGGGTCCAGCCCGAGCACGCCGATCCGTCGCTCGTCGTCGCGCAGCCCGGCGAGGACCCGCCCGGTCGGCGACCCGCTGACCCGGTGCACCACGAAGACCACCAGCGTCAGGTACGCGAGCGCCAGCCAGTACAGGTTGACCGTGTTCGTCACCCCGACCAGCCCGGCGGGCAGCCCGGACACGTCCAGCGGTAGGCCCTCCTCGCCGCCGGTGAGCCCGCCGAAGTCCCGGGCCACCAGGATCGCCCCGACCTGCGCGAACGCCAACGTGACCATGGCGAACGCGATGCCCACGGTCCGCAGGGCCACCGCGCCGAGCAGCGCGGCGAGGATCGTGCCGCCGGTGACGGTCAGCAGCGCCGCCTGCCATAGCGGCAGTCCGGCCCGGGTGACGAGGATGTCGGTGCCGTACACGCCGGCCGCGAAGTAGAGCGCGTGCCCGAACGAGAGCATCCCGGTCCGGCCGAAGAGCAGGTCGTACCCCGCCGCCAGCCCGCCGAAGATCAGGCAGATGGCGAGGATCTGCAGGGTGCCGGGCGAGTTGACCGGCCCCTCGAAGATCCCCGGCAGGGAGATCGTCGAGTACGGCAGGATCGCCAGCACCGCCAACGCGACGAGCGGCAGGAACGGACGGACCCGGTGCCACCGCCCCCGCTGCGGGGTCAGCTCGTCGGGCACCTGCGCGGGAGGCGCGTCGATCACCGTCATGCCGTTGCCACCTTTCCGGCGATGCCCTGCGGGCGCAGCAGCAGCACCACGGCCAGCAGCCCGACCACGCAGATGTCGCCCAGCCCGGACGTGCCGTAGTAGTTGACGAACTGCTGCACCAGCCCGACCACGACCGCCGCGTACGCGGAGCCGACCACCGAGCCCATTCCGCCGATCACCACCACGATGAACGCGAAGATCAGCAGCGAGCCGCCCTGGCCGGGCGAGACCGTGCCGAAGTAGACCCCACCGAGAGCCCCGGCGAGCGCGGCAGCCGCCCCGCCGATCGCGAAGACCAACGTGAACGCCTTACGGACGTCGATGCCGAGCGCGGTCACCATCTCCCGGTTCTCCACCCCGGCCCGGATCACCAGGCCGTACCGGGTCCAGCGCAGGAACGCCAGGATCGCGCCGAGCACCAGCACTGCCGCGATGATCAGCAGCAGGCCGCCGTTCGGCACCTGCGCGCCGAGGATCCCGGTCACCTGCCGGGTCCAGTCGGGGCGCGGGAACGGCCGGGCGTCGGCGCCCCAGGTGGCCTGGAGCAGCGCCACCCCGGCCAGCGACAGACCGACGGTGACCAGCACCTGCTCGATGGTGCGGGAGTAGAGCGGCCGGAT
Source organism: Micromonospora sp. CA-246542 (assembly GCF_050942905.1). NCBI lineage: Bacteria > Bacillati > Actinomycetota > Actinomycetes > Micromonosporales > Micromonosporaceae > Micromonospora > Micromonospora sp. CA-246542. The sequence continues at coordinate 6,390,002 of NZ_CP192040.1, forward strand.
CAGCACCAGCTCGACCAGGACCGCGACGAGCGTGCCGGCGGCCACCCCGAAGGCGACCGCGAGCACGAAGCCAAATCCGTCGCCGCCGGCGCCCGGCAGGTTGCCCGCCGCCCACCAGGTGCCGTACGCGCCGACGCCGAGGAACAGCCCGTGCGCGAAGTTGAGCACGTCGGCCAGACCGAACACCAGGGACAGGCCGGACGCGACCAGGAAGTACAGCGCCGCCAGGCCCAGCCCGGTCAACGCCAGCAGGATCACCGTGCTCATCAGTGGTTCACCTCCGCCGAACCGACGCCCAGCAGCGACTTCGTCAACGCGGTCTCCAACAGCAGCTCACGGGCGTCGCCGGTCCAGGCCACCTTGCCGGCGGCGAGCACGACCGCGTCGCGGGCCAGCCGGCGTACGACGGCCAGGTTCTGCTCGACCAGCAGCACCGGCACCGACTCCGCGACCCGCTCCACCACCTCGGCCACCTCGGTCACCACCTTCGGCGCCAACCCCTTGGTCGGCTCGTCGACCAGCAGCAGCCGGTTGTCGTTGAGCAGCACCCGCCCGATCGCGAGCATCTGCTGCTGCCCGCCGGAGAGCGAGCCCGCCCGTTGGCGTCCGCGCCGGTCCAGCTCCGGGAAGAGAGCAAAGACCTTGTCGTACGCCGGGGTGGTGCCGCGCCGTTCGGCGAGCCGCAGGTTCTCGGCGACGGTGAGGCCGGCGAACACACACCGGTCCTCCGGTACGTAGCCGAGCCCACCGCGGACCAGCCGGTGGGTGGGCCGGGCCAGCAGGCTCTGCGCGCCCATCCGGATGGTGCCGCGCACCTCCCCGGCGGGCGGGGTGAGGCCGACGATCGCGCGCAGCGTGGTGGTCTTGCCGACGCCGTTGCGACCGAGCAGGACGGTCACGCCGGTCGGGGCGACCGTGAAGGACACGCCCTGGAGGATGTGCAGCCCGGAGATCCGGACCGACAGGTCCTCCACGGTGAGGATCGGTTCCATTAGAGGGCCTCCCCCAGGTACGCCTCTTGCACGGTGGGGTTGGCCATCACCGTCTCCGGGGTGTCGCAGGCCAGCAGCGCGCCGTGGTGCATGACGGCGATCCGGTCGGCCAGCTCCAGGATGACGTCCATGTGGTGCTCGACCATCAGCACCGACCGACCGCTGTCGCCGGTCAACGACTTGATGACCGTCACCAGCTCGGGTACGTCCTCGGCGCTGACCCCGGCCATCGGCTCGTCGAGCAGCATCACCCGTGGTTCACCGGCGAGCAGCAGGGCGATCTCCAACTTGCGCTTCTCGCCGTGGGCCAGGGTGCCGGCGAGCGCCGTACCCCGGTGGGCGAGGCCGACCCGGTCGAGCGCCGCGTCGGCGGCGGCGGCGACCTCCCGGTCGGCCGCCGCCCGCCGCCACAACGCCATCGAGCCCCCGCGGTACGCCTGCACGGCGAGCCGGACGTTCTCCCGCACGCTGAGCGAGCCGAAGACCGAGGACGCCTGGAAGGTACGGCCCAGACCGAGGCGGGCCCGCCGGTGCGGCGGGAGCCCTCCGATGTCCTGCCCGTCCAGGGTGATCCGGCCCTCCGTGGCCCGGCGCAGGCCGGTGATCAGGTTGAACAGTGAGGTCTTGCCGGCGCCGTTCGGCCCGATCACGCCCAGGAACTCTCCCGGCGCCAGGTCGAGGTAGACGCTGTCGACGATGGCGACCTCACCGATCCGCCAGGTCAGACCGCGGGTGGCGAGCATTTCTCAGCCCTTCATGGCCACGGCCGGTGGCGCGGTCTCGTCGCCGGTGAGGCTCTTCTGCGCGGTCGCCGTGAAGTCGGTGCCGCTGCCGGTCAGCTTGGCCTGGAACATCGGCTGGAGCAGCGCGTGGTCGGCGGCGCGGATGGTCATCTTGCCCTTGACCCCGTCGAAGCTCCAGTCCTCGAGAGCCTTGACCATCTTGTCGACGTCGTCGCCACCCTCCTGCACGGCCCGCACCACCATCTGGGCGGCGGCGAAGCCGTCCGGGTGGAACAGGTCGATCGTGTTCACCTTGGCCTTGAGCGCCTTGCTGGCCTCGGTGTCGGACGCGCCGTCGAAGTAGTGCGACAGGAAGGAGATCTTCGCGCCGGCCGCCCCGAAGGTGGGCCACGAGGCGCGGATGTCCAGGCCGGTGACGACCGTGGTGGACGACAGCACGCCCTGCTGGTCGAGGGTCTGCCACATGGCCGGGGCGGTCGTGCCGGCCCAGGCGACGAAGAGCAGGTCCGGCTTGGCGGCCTTGATCTGGCTGGCGAACGGCGTGAACTCGGTGGCACTGGCCGGGGCCCGGACGCTGCTCACGGTGGCGCCCGCGCCGCCGATGACGGTCTTGACGGCCGCCTCGTTGGCGTCGCCGAACGCGCCGTCCTGGGCGAAGACCACGACCTTCTTGCCGGTCGGGTCGCCGATGAAGGACTTGGCCGTCACCACGTCCTGGTAGGACTGCCGGCCGGACCGGAACGTGTACTTGTTCGCCCCCGTCACCGCGTCGGTCGCGGCCGGGCCGGAGATGAAGAGAACCTTGTTCTGTGCCGCGATCGGCGCGACCTGCAACGCCACCCCGGACGCGGTCGAGCCGGCAATGATCTTCGTGCCCTTGCCGATCAGGTCCTTCGCGGCGGAGACCGCCTTGGCAGGGTCACCGGCGTCGTCGACCTCGGTCAACTCGATCTTCCGGTCACCGACCTTGCCGGTGCCCTTGGTGGCGAAGTCGAGCCCCGCCTTGAAACCCTCGATGTACTGCTTGCCGTAGCTGGCCAGGGCTCCCGACTGGGAGTACACCAGGCCGACCTTGACCGGGGCGGCACTGTCGCCGCCGCCGGTGGCGGTGTCCTGCGGGCTACCGCAGGCCGTGGCGGCCAGCGCCGCGGCCATCATCGTGGCGGCGGAGAGGAACGCCCGCCGCGTGTGCCGGACCGTCATCGCGACTCCAGGTGAGGACAGGATGCTTGGTTGTCGGCTCACGCTAGAAGTGACGTCACCCACGGGCTATGTGGCGGAAACACACAAGTAACGCCAGGGGGGTGGCCCGGGGTTACAACCGGCCGCACTACCACCCCCGACCCGGGTCTCCCGATGGTCCGCAGCGCCACGGACGGATCGACAGGTGTGTCGCCCCGAGCCATCCGCCGTCAGCCGCACGGCCCGGCGTGGTCCGCCGGGCGCGGGCACCGCCGCCGGCCGCCGAGCAGGTGGTCACAGAACACCCGATGTCGTACGCACTGAGCGTCCTCCTCCGACACCGTCGTCTCCGCCCGGTCCACGTCGGCGAGGAAACCCAGCGCCCGCGTGATCGCCCGCGCGAACCGCAACGCCCCCGGCAGGTCGGCGGCCACCACCGGCAGGTGCACCACGAAGCGCTCCCTCGTCATGCTCACCCTCGATCCGTCGATCCGTCGACCTGGAGGGCGGTCCGGTGCGCGGGTAGGGGACGCTCACCGGACCGCCCGGCCCCACGCCCGCAGCTCTCGACAGCGGCGGTACGAACGCGGAGCCCACCAATGGCCCGAACTCCGAGGGTTTGCCGAACCAACCGGAGCCGGACATCCAGCAACCTACACCAATTGCTTGTGTAGGTCGACGCTGCGACACGACGGCATCGCAACTTGTTGCAGTTATTGGTGTAGGCCGGCATGATCGAGGAGCCGAACCGACCGGAGTCCTCACCATGCCCACAGCAGAAGCGCCCTACCGGCGTATCGCCAACGAGATCGCCGCGAAAATCAAGAGCGGCGAGTTGAAGCCGGGTGACAAGCTGCCCTCCACTCGGGAACTCGCCGAGAGCTACGCCGTGCACATGAACACGGCGTCGCGGGCGCTCTCCCTGCTGCACGACCGCGAGCTGATCACCGGCCAGCCCGGGCGCGGCACCTACGTCGCCGAGCACCCCGGCCGCTGACGCTCCACCCTCCGCCCCGCCCACCCTCCGCACTCCTCCGCATCGCCCCTCCCGCCCCTCCGCACTTCTCCGCGTCGCCCCTCCCGCCCTCCGCACTCCTCCGCGTCGCCCCTCCCGCCCCGACCGCCATCGCCGAGGCCGGAGCCGCGGCTGGCGAGGTCGAGCGGGCGAAGATCCGCGCAACTTCCCTGTCGTTGCTGCTTTAGGGCCGGCGGGAGCAGCATCAACAGGGAAGTTGCTGCCCCCATGCCGCCTCCGCCCCATCAAGATCGTGCTCGATCGTGGAAGTAGTGGCCTCCGGGGCGCGGCGATGCCACTACTTCCTGGATCGAGCACGATCTTGCGGTCGATCCCCGTGCGGGGCGAGCGTCGGAATGGGTTGGCCCTCGGCCGCCGGCGATCCAGCGACTCTGCCCACGCCCCGCACCGATGTCGGAAACGCCGCTGGCCCGGCGTCCGAGGTGACGGACGACGGGCCAGCGTGTGGGCCGGGCGTGATCGGCCCGGTGGTCGACTCGGAGCGGGTCAGCTCCGGGCCGAGGACCAGCGGCGGGTCAGCGGGCGGACCGAGGACCAGCGGGCGGGTCAGCGGCCCGGGGCGGTGTCGGCGGGGTCAGAGGCCGGCGCGGGCGGCGACCGCCGTGTCCGGGTGGTCGCTGAAGACGCCGTCCAACCCGAGGCCGAAGAACAGTTCGTACTCGGCCGTGATGTCGCCGCGCGCGTTCGGGTCGGTGCCGATGCGGAAGTCGACGGGGAGGAACTGGTTCTCCGCGCGGAACGTCCAGGAGTGCACGAGCAGCCGCTCGCGGTGCGCGTCCCGGACCACGTTCGTCGGGGCGAGCAGGTTGCCGGCGGCGTCGCGGGGCACGATCAGGTTCTTGTTCGCGCCGATGCCGTCGGCGTACCCGGCGACCCACTTCAGGCCGGCGGCCGTGGCGAGGTCCTGGTAGGTGCGGGTGTCACCGGCGGCGGTGAAGTCGTACGGGCGGCCGGTCGCGTCGAGGAGCTGGATCAGCTTCACCTCGGTGAGTCGGCTCAGCCGGCGCAGGTTGGCCGTCTCGAACGACTGGATGAAGACCGGCGAGTTCTTCCGGTCCAGCTTGTTCTGCCGCAGCACCGCCAGCAGCGGCTCCTCCAGCGGCTTGCCGATGGACGTGAAGTAGCTCGGGTGCTTCGTCTCCGGGTAGATGCCGATGGTGCGGCCCCGTGCCCGCCCCTCGGTCCGGGCGAGGTCGATGACCTCCTGGAGGGTGGGCACCTCGAAGCGGCCGTCGAAGGCGGTGTTCGCGACGCGTACCTGCGGCAGCCGCTCCTTGGCCCGCAGCGTCTTCAGCTCGGCGAGGGTGAAGTCCTCGGTGAACCAGCCGGTCACGGCGACGCCGTCGATGGTCTTCGTCGCCTTGCGGGCCGCGAACTCCGGGTGGGCCGAGACGTCGGTGGTGCCGGAGATCTCGTTCTCGTGCCGGGCGACCAGCACGCCGTCGGAGGTGGACACCAGGTCCGGCTCGATGTAGTCGGCGCCCATCCGGATCGCCAGCCGGTACGCCTCAAGGGTGTGCTCCGGCCGGTAACCGCTGGCCCCGCGGTGACCGACGACGATCGGCCGGTCGGTGGGCCGGGCGCGGTCCGCATCGGACGAGGGGTCGGCGGCGGCCATGGTGGGCACGGCCACGGCGGCGGCGAGCAGCGCGCCGGCCACACCGAGGGTCGAGAGGGTACGTCGCAACGCCGTCTCCTGTCATCGGGGGTGTCGCAGACAGCAGACCCGGTGCGATTGGCCGGGAGTTGGTCGATGTCTGACCGGCAGGTGAATCTCCGGAATGGGCGTTCCGACTCCGGCGGTCGTACGGAAAAGGAAGATTGTCTGGTGCGTCGGTTACTCCGCAACCCCGTGCGGCTCGTGCCGCTGGGGTTCCTGGTGCCGATCCTGTTCGGCACCGGGCTGCTGATGACGCGCTGGTCGACCGTTCAGCACCAGCGACCGCCCCTGGTCACCGCGCTGTTCACCTCCACCTCGGCGGTGTCCGTCACCGGCATGGCGGTCACCGACACCCCGAACTACTGGTCCGGCGGCGGACTTTTGGTGATCACCCTGCTCACGCAGCTCGGCGGTCTCGGCATCCTCACCGTCGCGGCGCTTGTCATCCTCGTGGTCTCCCGCCAGCTCGGCCTGCGCAACCGGCTGCTGGTGCAGGCCGAGACGGCGGAGTTCGGCGTCGGAGACGTGACCCGGCTGCTGAGCCGGATCGCGGTGACCGTCTTCGCCTGCGAGGCGGTGATGACGGCGCTGGTCGCCGGCCGCCTCTGGGGGGCGTACGACTACCCGCCCGGCCGGGCCCTCTGGTCGGGGGTGTTCCACTCCGTCCAGGCGTTCAACAACGGTGGGTTCGCGCTCTACTCGGACGGCCTGCTGGCCTTCGACCGCGACCCGTGGGTGTCGCTGCCGTTGGCGTTCGGCGCCATCGTCGGCGGTCTCGGGTTCCCCGCGCTGTTCGAGGCGGTGCGCGAGTGGCGCAGGCCGGCGGGCTGGGCGGTCGCCACCAAGCTGACGATCTGGGGCAGCGTGGCGCTGCTGCTGCTCGGCTTCGTCGGCCTGCTCGCCGCCGAGTGGACCAACGCCAGCACGATCGGCCCGTACGACGCCGCCGGAAAAACGCTCGCGTCGTTCACGCAGATCGCGTTGAGCCGGACGGGCGGATTCAGTGTCCTGAACATCGGCGATCTCCAGGAGGAGAGCTATCCGCTGCTCATCGTCCTGATGTTCATCGGTGGCGGGAGCGCCAGCACGGCCGGCGGCATCAAGGTGTCCACGTTCTTCCTGCTGGCGTTCACCATCTGGGCGGAGCTGCGCGGGGAGCCCGACGTGACGGTCGGGCACCGCCGGGTGGCCACCGCCAGCCAGCGGCAGGCCGTCACCGTCGCTCTGCTGAGCGTCGCGCTGGTCACCGCCGGGACGATGCTCCTGTTGCTGCTCACCGAGGGAGTGCGGTTCGTCGCGGTGCTGTTCGAGGTCACGTCCGCGTTCAGCACCACCGGGCTGACCATCGGCCTGGCCGGCGAACTGCCGAGCAGTGGTCAGGTGGTGCTGACGGTGTTGATGTTCATCGGTCGGGTCGGGCCGCTCACCCTCGGGTCGGCGATCGCCCTGAACACCCGACGCAGGCTCTACCGCTATCCCCAGGAACAGCCGATTGTCGGCTAGCGACGAGGAGGTCGAGGTGTCGACGAGACGAGCGGACGGCGGTGGCGTCGTCGTGATCGGGCTGGGTCGGTTCGGCTGCCACCTGGCCGGGTCCCTGGCCCGGATGGAACGCGAGGTGCTGGCCGTCGACCGAAATCCGGACCAGGTGCAGCGCTTCTCGGCCCAGTTCGACCGGGTGGTGCAGGCGGACGCGGCCGAGGAGGGGGCGTTGCGGCAGCTCGGCGTGGCGAGCTTCGGCCGGGCCGTGGTGGCCATCGGGGCGTCGGTGGAGGCGAGCGTGCTCACCGTGCTGGCGCTTGTCGAGCTGGGCGTGCCGCAGATCTGGGCCCGCGCCACGTCGCAGAAGCACGCCAAGATCCTCTCGTCCGTGGGCGCGCACCACGTGATCTTCCCGGAGGCGGAGACCGGTGACCGGGTGGCGCACCTGATCGTCAGTCGGTTGCTCGACTTCATCGAGTTCGACGACGACTTCGCGATCGCCACCGTCCGGGTTCCGCCGTCCCTGGTCGGTCGGACACTGCACGACCTGCGTCCGCACGAGCGCGACGGGGTCCGGGTGATCGGCGCGAAGGTGCCGGGCGAGCGCTTCCGGTACGCCTCGGACGACACCGCGCTCGTGGACGGCGGAGTGCTGGTCGTGGAGGGCGGGATAGACCAGGTGCAGCGGTTCGCGGGGCGGCGCTGACAGCTCACTTCGGGTGGCGCGCGGGCCCCTCAGGCGCTGTCACCCTTTTCCCGGACCACCCGCCCCCTTGGCCTCGGACGGCTTCTTCGGCGCCTTCGGCTTCTCGGGCGCCTTCGGCTGGGCCGGTGCCTTGGGGGCGACCTTGGTGGTGGTCTTCGTCGTCTTCTTCGGTGCGGCCTTGGTCGGGGCGACCTTGACGGCCGGGGCGGTGGACGGGACCGACCCGGCCACCCCGGAAACGCGTACCCCGCAGGTCGCGTCGCCGAGCCGGAACTCCACCGGCAGCGGGTTCGCCCCGGTGTACGTACCGGCCAACGTCAGCTTCTCGGCCGCGCCGGGTGCCAGCGTCGTCCGCTGCGCCGCGGGGCGGATCTGCACCGCGCCGCCCTGCTGCTGCGCCGGGGCGGGCTCGGCCTTGGTCACCTTCTGCTGGCCGGGGAACGTGAAGCTCATCGTCCAGTCGCTCAGCGCCCGGTCGCCGGTGTTGGTCAGGGTCAACTCCGCCGTGAAGTCCTTGCCGGAGTCGGTGCGCAGCGCGTACGCCACCTCGCAGGGCGCCTTCTCCGGCAGACCCATCCGCGCCTCGGTGGTGGGCCGGTCCTGGCCGCTGGCCGGGCTGCGGGAGGTGAGCCCCCACATCGCCCCGGTGACCGCGATCAACCCGACGGCTGCCACCCCGGCCTCCACCCGCCGACGCCGGTTCGCCTGCCGGATGCGGCCACGCCGGGTCCGCGACAGCGGAAGAGCGTCCGTCTCCGCCGACCAGGGCAGGATCGTGGTGCCCGCGTTGGCCAGCTCGGCGGGGTCCAGCGGACCGCCGGCCGGTGAGACCGGTACCGCCGCCAGCATTCCGGCCGCCTCGGCGAGGGTCCGGGCCAACTCGGCGGTGGCCGGCCGGTCGGCGGGTCGCTTGGCGAGGCAGCGCCGGACCAGGTCGGTCACCTCGTCGGGCAGCCCCGGCACCGCGGGCATCGGCTCCGGGTCGCTGTACATGTGCGCCCGCAGCATCTGGGTGGTCGTGGTCGCCTCCCACGGCAACCGACCGGTGAGCATCCGGTAGAGCAGCAGCCCCACGGCGTACACGTCGGTGGCCGGGGAGACCTGGCCGTTGTCCAGCCGCTCCGGCGCAAGGTACGCGGGCGTGCCCAGCAACGCGCCGTCCGGCCCCTTCTCGCTCTCCCCCACCAACGCGGAGATGCCGAAGTCGACCACCTTCACCCCGGTCGAGGTGAGCATGACGTTGCCCGGGGTGACGTCGCGGTGCACGACCCCACGGCCGTGCGCGGTGGCCAGCGCCGAGCTGACCTCCGCGCCGATCGTCACCGCCTCACGCCAAGGCAGCCGCAGTTCGCGGCCGAGCCGGGTCGCCAGCGAACCGCCGTCGACCAGTTCCATCACGACGTACGGCACGGTCAGGCCGACCTGGTGGGACTCGCCGTAGTCGTACACGTTGGTGATGTTGGGATGGCAGAGCCGCGCGGCGGCCTGCGCCTCGACGCGGATGCGGTGCCGGAAGGCCCGGTCGGTGGCCAGCCGTGACGCCAGCACCTTCACCGCGACCTGGCGGCCCAGCACCTCGTCGTAACCGCGCCAGACCACCGACATGCCACCCGCGCCGAGCTGCTCGACGAGCCGATACCGCTCGTCGAGGAGTTGCGCGCCGTTACGGTCCCCACCGCCCATGGTGGCCGTTGTTGCCCAGCACCGACCGGTCTACACCTGAAGGATCGGAATCGGTCAGGAATTTCACCCGATCAGGCGGTCGCCAGCAGTTGGTCCACCGGCGCGTAGTCGTCGGTCAGCACCATCGCCGTGCCGACGAAGTCCGTGAGGTCCGCGCCCGAGAGCAGGCTGACGCTCGCGTCGACCACGTCGAGGCGGGCGCGGACGGCGGCCAGCGGCAGCGGCGCGTCCGAGGCGACGATGAGGAAGTTGCTGCCCCGCTGTTCGGCGAGCGCCTCCGGCGGGGCGATCAGCGCAACGTTCGTGAACTCGGCGGCGACCGTCGCCAGTTCGGCGCGGATGAAGCGCAGCGGCGGGTAGTCGATGACGTTCTGCACATACACCCCGCCGGGACGGGTCACCCGCCGGATCTCGGCGGCCATCTCCCGGGTCGCCAGGTGCCAGGGCACCACCAGGTGGCCGAACGCGTCGCCGACGACCAGGTCGCGGCTGTCCGCCGGCTCATCGGCGACCAGCATCCGGGCGTCGCCCACCACCGCCCGCAGCCCTTGGCCCGGTCGTACGCCGAGTTCCCGTTCGCCCAGCTCGACCAGCCCACCGTCGATCTCGAACACCACGTTGTCGGTGCCCGGCCGGGTGGCGGTCAGGTACGTCGGCACGGTGAAGCCGCCGCCGCCCAGGTGCAGGGCGTCCAACCGCTGCCCGGCCGGCGCGGCCACGTCGGCGACCGCGCCGATCCACTTCGTGTACGCGTACTCCAGGTGCCTCGGGTCGGCCAGGTCGACGTACGAGTGCTGGGCCGAGTTGAGCAGCAGCGTCCGGCCGCTGGGCCGGTTCGGGTCGGTGGTGACACGGGCGCAGTGGTACGCCGTCTCGATGTCGCACGGGTTCGGCGCGATGGTGCTCAGTCCCGCCCCGAGCAGGCCGAGGACGGCCAGCGCGGCCCGGGTACGGGCCGGACCGGGCAGGTCGGTACGCGTCTGACGGCGCAGGTACCAGCCGAGACCGATACCGACCAGGCCGAGGGAGATCGCCAGCGCCAGCAGGATGACCGTGCTGGGCAGCGCCGCGACCAGCACGAAGCCGGTGAGCAGGGTGGCGGTGATGCCGCCCAGGGTGCCGATGCCGGACAGCCGGCCGACCACCTGGCCGGTCCGGCGCAGGTCGGCGAGCTGGAGCTTCACCACCAGTGGGGTGACCGCCGCCAGCAGCGCCGCCGGCACGAACACGGCGAGTGCCACGAGCAGCAGGATGGCGCTGGCCGCCCCACCACGGAGTACCTCGCCGGCGTAGCGCACCACGGGCAGAGTGATCGCGGTGGCGATCCCGGCCAGCACCAGGGCGGGCGCCAGCAGCCCGCGCGGGTCGCGCCGGTCGGCCAGCCAGCCGCCGGACCACGCGCCGTACGCGATCGCGGCGAGCGCGATGCCGATGACCGAACTGGTCACCTGGAGGGTCACCCCGACGTACGGGCCGACCAGGCGCAGCGCGACCGTCTCCAGCACCAGCACGGCGCCGCTGGCGAAGAAGACCAGGAAGGCGGCCAGGCCGTTGGGCAGCGCCCCGCCGGTGACCGGCACGGGCGGAGCTTCGGGAGCCGCTACGTCGGACGATGGGGAACTCATCGTCGCGATGGTACGCAGCGAAGCTGCCGCTCCGGGTCAGTACATCGAGAGATGAACATGGTTCGTGTGCGACGCGGCGGGACTGCCGCTGCCACTGTAGGCACGCCACCCGGTGCCGGGATGCCAGATCTGCCGGTACCAGATCACGTAGAGCACGCCCAGACGCTCGGCGTTACGGACGTGCCAGGCGGCCAGGCTGTCCCCGTACGCCTTGTCACCGCCGGTCGCGTTCTTGTCCTCGAAGCCGTTCGTGGCGGCCGAGAAGTCGCAGGCCCGACCCTTCGGATGCTCGCCGCCGCCACCGCTGCGCTTGCAGGAGACGTGCCGCTTGTAGCCGGCCGCCTGGGTCTCCTTGAGGGCGTGCAGGGTGCGCGGGGTGATGCACCCCGAGGTCGTCGGGTCCTTCACCGAGCAGGACTCCGATGGCCACGAGCCGTCGGAGTTCCGTGGCGCCGGCTTCGCCGAGGACGAGCTGCCGCCGCTGAAGCCACTGCTGCCGCCCGAGCTGACCTCGGCCAGCGCCGCCTCGGCCTCCTTCTTCTTCTTGGCCATGACGGCGAGCTGCTTCTGCTGCTCACGGACCTCGGTGTCGATGGCGATCTTGGCCTGCTGGGCCTGCTGCCGGGCCTCGGTGAGGTCCCGCAACCGCTTGCTGTCCCGCTGGGCCATCAGGTCCAGGTCGGCCGCCCGTTGCAGGAACGCCTGCGGAGTCGCCGTGTTGAGCAGCATCGCCGTCGGGGTGAGCCGACCCGCCCGGTACGACTGCGCGGCCACCTCGCCGACCTGGGCGGTCAACCCGACCAGGCGAACCTCGACGGCCTTCAGCTCGCCGTTCAACGCCGTCTGCCGCCGCTTGGAGTTGTCCAGCTTGGCCTTGGCCTCGATGTGGCCCTTGGCGGTCAGTTCCAGCGCGTCCCGCAACTTCTTGGTGCCGCCCTCGTCCGGCTCCGCCGACGCGGGCACGCCTGGAGCGAGCACCAGCGCCAGGGCGGCGAGCAGAGGAAGCAGTACGCGGCGAACGCGCGGCTGACTGAGCCTGGTCGTGGGCACGAAAGCGTCCTTCCGTCGACCGCCGGCCCCCGGTGAAACTCTGCGCGGCGGCGTCTTCGCCGGCGCCGGGCGGCGGCCTGCTGGCGGAGACCGCCGGTCACGATACCGGAACGCGCGCCGGTGACCAGTCCCGCGACGGCCCACCGGCCCCGGTGTCGACGCAGCGTGCCGGCGTCGTCGCGCGCCGCACCGGAGGGCTCCGGTTCAGGCGCTGAGCAGCGCCTCGTGGACCTGGGCCCAGACCTGTTCGTTGGCCGCGACGAGCAGCCCGCGACCGTCGTCGGCCGGGTGGTAGTCCTCGCCGTCGAACCGGCGGGACACGCCACCCGCCGCGCGGACCAACAGGCTGCCCGGGGCATGGTCCCAGGGCAGGGTGCGCCAGAAGAGGGCGAACTGCTGCTCGCCGGTGAGGATGTCCAGGTACTCCCGGCCGGCGCAGTGCTGGCCGGGCAGCAGCTCGCCGAGCCGGCGGCCACCGGCCCGGACCCGGTCGCGGGCCTCCGGCGGCAGGAAGTGGGTCATCGCCACGCCACGAATGTCGCCAAGGGACGACACGGCGTCGGCGGTGCCGACCGGCTGACCGTTGAGCAGGGTGCCCTCGTCGGCAAGGCCGGCGGCAAGCGTCCCCGCCAGCGGGTCGAGGATCCAGCCCGCCTTCGGCCGCCCGTCGGTCAACAGGGCGACCATCAGGGCGAACGGTCGGCGGCCGGCGGCGAAGTTGGCGGTGCCGTCGACCGGGTCGACCAGCCACACGTCCCCGGCGTCGCGCAGGTGGCCCAGCAGCGCCGGGTCGTCGGCGACGCCCTCCTCGCCCACCACCACCGAGCCCGGCCGCAGCCGACGCAGCCCGGCGGAGATCAGCTCCTCGGCACGACGGTCGGCGACGGTGACCACCTCGCCGGGCGCCTTCTCCGACACGTCGTCGTCGTCGAGCTTGCGGAACAGCGGCAGCACGACCTGGTCGGCGGCCTCCGAAAGGAGGTCGCCGACGTCGTCGAGCAGGGTGTCAGCCACGCGGCGGCAACTTGACCACGCTGACGAAGAACTCGTCGATCTGCCGGACCACCGAGATGAAGCGCTCGAAGTCGACCGGCTTGGTCACGTAGGCGTTGGCGTGCAGCTGGTAGCTGCGCAGGATGTCCTCGTCGGCCTGGGAGGTGGTGAGGACGACCACCGGGATCCGCCGTAGCTCCTCGTCCTTCTTGATCTCTTCCAGCACCTCCCGCCCGTCCCGGCGCGGCAGATTGAGGTCGAGCAGGATCAGGTCGGGCGCCACGGCGTCCGCGTACTGACCCTCCCGCCGGAGGTAGGCCAACGCCTCGGCGCCGTCGGAGACGACGGTCAGCCGGTTGCGCAGCTTGTGCTCCTCGAACGCCTCCTGGGTCATCAACACGTCACCCGGGTCGTCCTCGACGAGCAGGACCTCGATCGGGCTCTTGCCGTCCGCCGGCGCGGTCATCCCACCGTCTCCCTCATGTCACCCGTTCTACCGCCTTCCGGCGGCCCGTCGGCCCGGTCCGGCTGGTCCGCCCCGGCGGAGTGCTCCGACAGCGCGGGAGAAGCGTCCTCCGCGGGCGGCGCGTCGCCCGCCGAGCCCTCCTGCGGCTCCTCGACCGGTTCGCCGGCGGCTGCCGCCTCCACGTCCTCGGGACGCGCCGGGAGCGTGAACCGGATGGCGGTGCCCTCCGGCACGTCGGTGTCCACCCACACCCGGCCGCCGTGATATTCCACGATCTTCTTGACGATCGCCAACCCGATGCCGGTACCCGGGTACGCGTCCTTCGAGTGCAGCCGCTGGAAGATCACGAAGATCTTGTCGGCGAACTCCGGCTCGATACCGATGCCGTTGTCCTGGCAGCTGATCTCCCACTCGGCGTCGACCAGCCGAGCCGAGATGTGCACCTTCGGTGGCAGGTCCGGACGACGGAACTTGATCGAGTTGCTGACCAGGTTGGCCAGCAGGTTCGTGAGCAGCGGCTCCTCGCCACGGATCACCGGCAGGTCGGTCCAGGTCAGCTCCGCGTCCGCGTACTGCCGGGCGGCCTCGGTCTGGCCGGCCACGTCGCCCATCACCTTGTTCAGGTCGACGTCCACGAAGCCGGTGGTGAGCCGGCCGATCCGGGAGAACGCGAGCAGGTCGTTGATCAGACGCTGCATCCGCTGCGCGCCGTCCACCGCGAAGGCGATGTACTGGTCGGCCCGCTCGTCGAGCTGCCCGGCGTAGCGACGCTGGAGCAACTGGCAGAAGCTGGCCACCTTGCGCAGCGGCTCCTGCAGGTCGTGGGACGCCACGTACGCGAACTGCTCCAGGTCACGGTTGGACCGGGTCAGCTCCTCGGCCTGCTTCTGGAGCTGACTGTTGACCCACTCGATGCGTTCGCGGGCCTCCCGCACCTCGGCCAGGTCGGAGGCGATCTTCTGGCGCATCGCGTCCACGTCGTCGCCGAGCTGGATGAACTCCGGTGGGCCGACGGTGGCGACGCGGTGCTGGTAGTCGCCCGCGGCGACCTCGCGGACCTGGTCGGCGAGGCCGGTCAGGGGCCGGACCACCATGCGGTCCAGCGAGAGCAGCAGCACCGCGCCGGCCACGACGACCACCAGGGCCGCAATGATCAGCAGGACGACGAGCACGTTGCTGCTGTTGCGGACGTCCGCGGCGGACTGCTCCCGGGCGTCCAGGATCTCCTTCTGCAGGTCGTCGACGGCCGATCTGACCTGGTCGAACCGCTGCCGGGCCTGCTCGGTGACGAGCGCCTGGCCGGCCCGGGTGCCCTCGCGCTCCGTCGTCGTGATCACCGGCTCGGCGACGGTCTCCCGCCACTGCGCCGAGCGCTCCTCGACGGTGCGCAGTTCCTGACCGATCTGCGGATAGTCGTGCAGCAGGGCCCGCATCCCGGCGACGGTGGCCTTCTCCTGTTCGAGGCCCGCGTCGTACGGACCCAGGTCGGCCGGGTCACCGCTGACCGCGTACCCGCGCACCGCCGTCTCCTGGTCGAGCACCGCGTTGAGTAGTTCCTGCGACTGCACCCGCAGCGGCCCGGTCTGGTTCAGGATCGCGTCGATCTGGGTGCGGTTGCGGGCGGCCATGGCCGCCTCCGCGACGGCCAGGCCGATCAACAGCACACCCACGACGGTGAGCAGCGTGATGACCCGGCGGCGCAGACTCCAGCCGCCGACCATCGGCGTCACCGGCCACCACCGCGGCTGACCAGCAGCATCGCCACGTCGTCGGCGAGCGGACCACCGTTGATCTGCTCGGCCCGGCCGACCAGCCAGGCGGGCAGCTCGGGCAGCGACACCTCCCGGTTGGCGGGCTCGTCGAGCAGCCCGCTCAGGCCCGGCACGTCGAGTCGTTCGTTGCCCGTGCCCACCCGTCCCTCGATCAGGCCGTCGGTGTACATCAGCAGGGACCAGTCATCGGTGTCGAACTCCAGGTCGAAGGCGATCGGCCGGCGGGGACGTACGCCCAGCAGCAGGCCGCCGGGGGCGGGCACCGGGACGACCCGGCCGCCGGAGAGCAGCAGCGGCGGCGGATGCCCGGCGAGTCGGACGGTGGCCCGGTTGGCGTCCAGGTCGAGTCGGGTGGTGGCCACCGTCGCGAAGATCTCCTGAAGGCGGCGCTCACTCATCAGCACCTGTTCCAGGGCGGGCAGCACCTCGTCGTCCGGCACCCCGGCGAGCACGAGGGCCCGCCAGGCCACCCGCAGTTCCACACCGAGCGCGGCCTCGTCCACCCCGTGCCCGCAGACGTCCCCGACGATCAGGTCGAGCCGGTCCGGACGGGTCTGCACCACGTCGAAGAAGTCTCCGCCGATCAGCGCGGCGTGCCGGCCCGGCCGGTAGAAGGTGTGTACCGCCACCTGGTCGGTCGTCATCAGCGGCTGCGGCAGCAGGCCGCGTTCGAGGCGGGCCGACTCGGCCTGGCGCAGCTCGACCTCGCGCAGCCGGCGGGCGTTCTCGTCGGCGCGCTTACGCTCGACCGCGTAGCGCAGCGCCCGGGTCAGCAGCACCCCGTCCACCTGGCCCTTGACCAGGTAGTCCTGTGCGCCCTCGGCGACCGCCACGACGCCCAGGTGCTCGTCCGAGCGGCCGGTCAGGACGCAGACCGCCGCGCCGCTGGACATCTCCAGCACCTGGCGCAGCCCGTCCAGCCCCTGGGCGTCCGGCAGGCCCAGGTCGAGCAGGACGCAGTCCACGTCGCCGATCCGCTGCCGTGCCTCCCGCAGGCTGGTGGCGACCAGCAGGTCGATCATCGAGTTCGTCTCGGCGAGCAGCTCACCGACCAGGAAGGCGTCGCCCTCGTCGTCCTCCACCAGCAGCACCCGCAGCCGCTCGCCGGGCGGCAGGTTGCCGTGCCGCGCCAGCCCGCCGTGCGGGTACGGCACGACAGGGGAGCCGGCCAGGCCGCCTCCCCGGTGGGGCCGGGTCACCGCCGCGAGACGCGGGAGTTCGCTGGTGATGTCGGGCTCCTTCCGAGTGCCCTGCTGATCCTGTATTAGACAACGGTCGCACACAACACGATGGCCGCGGCACGGGGCGGGGATGGGCAGGATCACTGCCGTCGGGGGAATCGCGGGGACAGAGCGGACGCGACGATCGGTGTACGCCCGGCCGTCCCCCTCCGACCCGCCGACCGGCAGGATGGGGCCACCCCCAGGCCCCACCACCTTCGAGGAGTTCGGATGGGCGCACCTCCCACCCCCGTCGCGCCGGACGTACCCCTGGCGCCACCTCCGCGCGTACCCCCGGCCGACCGCGCGCTGACCCGACCGCGACGGCGCCTCCTGGCCGCCGCGGCGGCGCTGGTCGCGCTGGCGGCCGTCGGCGCCGGCAGCCTGCTTGACCTGCGGACCCCGGCGCCACGGCCGGCGGACGCGCCGCCGGGCGAGTTCAGCGCCGCCCGGGCGTACGCGGACGTCCAGTTGATCGCGGCCCGGTCACACGTCGCCGGCAGCCCCGCCAACGAGCAGGTTCGCGCGCACATCGAGCAGAAGCTGCGCGGCCTGGGCCTGGAGACCCAGGTGCAGGACACCGTCGCGCCGGAGGCCGGCCAGCTCAGTGGGGCGGCCGGCGGCGCGACCTTCGCCCGGGTCCGCAACGTGGTGGCCCGGCTACCCGGGACGGATCCGACGGGCCGGGTGTTCCTGGTCGCCCACTACGACTCGGTGCAGACCGGACCGGGCGGCAACGACGACGCGGCCGGCACCTCGGCCATCCTCGAGGTGGCCCGCGCGTTGTCCACCGGACCACGGCCCCGCAACGACGTCGTCTTCGTGCTGACGGACGCCGAGGAGGCGTGCCTCTGCGGCGCGGCGGCGTTCGCCGCCAGCCACCCGCTCGCCGCCGACGGCGGTGTGCTGCTCAACCTGGAGGCGCGCGGTTCCACCGGTCCAGTGATCATGTTCGAGACCTCGCAGAACAACGCGAAGCTGGTGGACGTCTTCGGTCGGGCCGCACCCCACCCGGTGGGCACCTCGTTCGCGGTGGAGATCTATCGGGCGCTGCCCAACGACACCGACTTCACCGCCTTCCTCGACCAGAGGTTCGTCGGGTTGAACTCGGCCTACATCGACGGCGGCGCGATCTACCACACGCCGCTGGACACGCCGGCCGCCATGGACCGGGGCAGCCTCCAGCAGCACGGGGACAACGCGCTGGGCCTCGCCCGGGAGTTCGGCGCGGTCGACCTGACCGACCTGCGCTCCGGGCACGACGCCACCTACTTCCCACTGCCGGGCGGGTTGGCCCGCTACCCGGGCTGGCTCGTCCTGCCGCTGGCCCTGCTCGCGGTGCTCGCGGTAGCGGCGCTGGGTTGGCTGACCCGCCGCAGCGGACGCGCCAGCACCGGCCGGCTGGTCGCCGGTTTCGGCCTCACCCTCGTGCCGATCGTGGCCGCGCCGGTCGCCGCCCAACTGCTCTGGCTGGCGATCACCACGATCCGACCGGGTTACGCGGAGCTGCTCGACCCGTACCGTCCGATCTGGTACCGGCTGGCCGTGTTGGCGCTCGCCGCCGCCATCCTGTTCACCTGGTACGCGCTGACCCGCCGCCGGATCGGCCCGGCCGCGCTGGCCGTGGGCGGTCTGGCCTGGTTGGCCCTGCTCGGGGTGCTGCTCGCCGTGGCGGTACCCGGCGGGGCGTACCTGACCACCCTGCCGGCCCTGGCCGGCGCCCTCGGCGGCCTGGTCGCGCTGCGTACCCGGCAGACCGGGCCGTGGCCGGTGGTGGCGGTGACCGCCGCCGCTGCGGTCGGCGTCGTGATCCTCCTGCCCACGGTGGTACTGCTCTTCCCCGCGCTGGGGATGGCGATGGGCGGGGTGGCCGCGCTGGTCGCGGTGCTGCTCGGCCTGACCGCGCTGCCGGTGGTCGACCTGCTGCACCCGCAGGCCGGCGGGCAGCGCGGCCTGCTGGCGCTGCGGGCCCGGCGACGCGCCGCGCTGCCGGCTGTCGCCGCCGCCGTGGCGGCGGTGGTGCTCGCCGGGGTCGGGCTGGTCGTGGACCGCTTCGACGCCGCCCATCCCGCGCCCACCCACCTGATGTACGCCATGGACGCCGGCACCGGGCAGGCCCGCTGGTTGAGCCACGAGACCGACCCACAGCCGTGGACGGACGGCTACGTCGACGGGGTGGCGAGCGTGGCGGACGACTTCCCCGGCCTCGGCGACGGTGAGCTGCGGGTCGGCCCGGCCCAGGCGGCCAGCCTGCCGGCGCCGAAGCTCGACGTGCTGGCCGACACCACTGCCGGTGGGGAACGCACGCTGCGGCTGCGCCTCACTCCGCAGCGGGCGGTCCGCCTCGCCACCCTGCACGTCGACACGACGACCGCCACCGTGCTGCGCGCCGAGGTCGCCGGGCGCGCGGCGCCGGTGGAGCCGCGCGCGGGCAGGTGGGGTTTCGGGCTGGTCTTTCACGCCCCGCCGCCGGAGGGCGTCGAGGTCACGCTGACGCTGCGACCGATCGCCGCGCAGGTGGCGCTGCGGGCGATGGACGCCAGCGACGGGCTGGACGCGCTGCCCGGCTTCCGGCCCCGGCCGCCGGCCGTCGGGGTCGTGGGGTCGCACAGCTCCGAGATGCTGGCCGTCGCCCGCACATATCCAATCTGAGAACGACAAACCGGTGGTTCGGCGGCCGATGCATGTCGCCGAACCACCGGTTTGTGAATCGGGTTTCCGTCAGTTCACCGGTTCGGGTTGACCGGAGCCGATACGCCGCCACCGGTTCCCGTCGTGATCGGTGAAGGTCAACTCCACCAGAACGTTGTCGGTCGCCGCGTGCAGCCGACGCTCGGCGGCGACCGTGACGAACAGTTCCGCGCTTTTCCGGCCGTGAATGCGTCCCACTTGTTTAGCTTCCGCGAGGTCGACGGGCGGGCCGTCCGGATCCTCGGACGGCACCAGTCGCGGCAGTACCGTCACATCGAGCACCGGCGCGTCACTCTCGTTGGTCACGGTCACCCGCAGCACCGCGTTGCCCCGGATCTCGGTGACCGCGGAGACCAGCCGGGCCTGGGTGGCCCGGACCCGCATCTCGTCGACGCGACGGGCGCGGATCTCCCGGCGCAGACCGAGGTACACGAAGAGCACACTCGCGATCGAGCCGAGCGCGCCGAACCAGTCCGGCACGGAACCCCAGTCGGCCACATCGTCGTACGGCAACCAGTTCATGCGTCCATCGTGGATGCACCACGCGAACGTCGAGGACGGCGGATCGGTCCGAATGGCCGACGAATTGTAAATGGCGGTGTCGATTCCGGTCGCTCGGGTGACCTAAACGGAGAGTGTGCAACCCAGTGCGGCGGTGGATACCCTTGCGGTTGACGTAGGGCGGGTGACGACCCCTCCGAATGTCCATCCAGTGGACATGATCTCCTCTGCCACCCGCCGCGCCGCAATTTCGCCACCGAAGGGGGACCGCATTGACTGCGGACGTTCCACCCGAGGATGCGGGCGTGCGCCGGCCGGCCTACGACCGACCGAGCCGCGTCTCCGTCGATCCGCCACTCGGGCGCCTGGACAGCCCACTGCACGGCCGCGACGACCTGATCGACGAGATCATGCATCCGGCGGACACCGACGGGGAAGAGCCGTCGGTGCACATCCTGTGTGGCATGGGCGGCTCCGGCAAGAGTCACGTGGCCCTGGAGATAGCGCGTCGGGCCCGCGCGGACGGTCGTACCGTGTGGTGGGTGCAGGCCGGCCGGCTGAACTCCGGGATGCGCGAGGTGGTCAGCCAGCTCGGCGCGTCGGAGAGCCAGGTCGACCAGGCCTGGTCCGGCATGATCAGCGCCACCGACCTGGTCTGGCGCTACCTCAACCACGCCCGACAGCCGTGGCTGCTGATCTTCGACAGCGCGGACGAGCCCGCCACGCTCGGCCCCACCGACGGCGTGCTCGCCGACGGCACCGGTTGGCTGCGCAGGCCGGAAGCCGAGGACGGCATGGTCCTGGTGACCACCCGGGACGGCAACCGGGCCACCTGGGGCACCTGGTCGACCCTGCACCAGGTGCGTCCACTCGACGCCGATGCCGGGGCGCAGGTGCTCATCGACCGCGCCGGCGCGCAGGCCGGCGGCCTCGACGACGCCCGTGAACTGGCCCGTGAGCTGGGCGGGTTGCCACTGGCCCTGCGTGCGGCCGGCAACTACCTGCGCTCGGTCAACGCCAGCCCGGTCTGGCGCGGCTCCTCCACCATCACCACCTTCGCCGACTACCGCCGGGCGGTGGAACGCCGGTTCCGCGCGCCGCTCGACGCCCCCGACGTCGACCTCGACGAATCCCTCGGCCTGGAGATCGTCCGCGAGGTCGACGACATCTCCCTGGACCTGCTGGCCCGCCGCGGGCTCGAGCAGAGCCGGCCGCTGCTCAACGTGCTGGCCTGCCTGAGCATCTCCCCGGTTCCCTACGAGGTGGTCCTCAAGCCGGCCATCCTGGCCGGTTCACCCCTGTTCGAAGGGCTGACCGCCCGGCAGCGGGTGAAGGTGCTGGAGGGCATCGGCGACCTCGCCCTGGTCGACTTCGACGTCCAGGAGGACGTCACCGATCCGGCCTTCGCGCACGTGCTGTCGCTGCACCCGCTGGTGCACGCGATGTTCCGCGACCGCGACGAGGTCCGCGAGCATATCGCCGAGTACCACGGCGTGGTCATGAAGCTGCTGCTCGCCGCCACCGAGGGCCAGAATCCGGACGATCCGACCGTCTGGTCCAACTGGGACGTACTCGTGCCGCACCTGGTCGAGGCCGTGCGTGAATATCTGGCGCCGAAACACAAGCACGACCCCGAGACGGTACGCCGGGCGCTGGAACTGACCCGGCTCACCGCCCGCTACCTCATCGCCGTCGGCCTGCCCGGTTCGGCCTTCGACATCCTCGACCCGATCGTGCGCGGCTGCGCCGCGTACGACCATGACCTGGACCGGCCCGAGGTGCTGGCGCTGCGCCACGAGCTGGGCCGTACCTGGCTGGAGCGTAACCAGCCGGAGATGGCCGACCGGGTGCTGCGCGACGTGATCGCCGACCGCACCCGGGTGCTGGGCAGCGGCGACCCCGACACCCTCGCCAGCCGGCACAAGCTCGCCAAGGCGATCATGGCGCAGCGTCAGTGGCCGGAGGCCGAGTCGGAACTACGACAGATCGTCGCCGCAGAGCAACAGGTACGCGGCCCCGAGCACTGGGAGACCATGGTCGTGCGGCACAGCCTCGCGCTGGCCGTCCTCGCCCAGCACCGCGCCCCCGAGGCGGAGGAGATGCTGCACGCGGTCCTGGAGGTTCGGTACCGGCTGTGGCCGTCGAACCAGCCGGAGACGTGGCAGGCCCGGCACACGCTGGCCCGGTGCATGCAGGAGCAGGGCCGCCTCGCCGAGGCGGAGGCGGAGCTGCGGGCCACCCTGGCCACCGTGGATCCCCGGCACGCCGACCGCAGCGAGGTGCTCGCCATCCGGGCCACCCTCGCCGTGGTGCTCCTGCTCGACGGGAGGGTCGACGAGGCGATCGACGTGTACGAGCACCTGCTGGCCGACCGGCGGCGGCTGCTCGGGGACATCCACCTGGACACCCTCCAGGTGGAACATGCGCTGCGCCGCCTGCGCAACGGTGGGTGAGGAGTCAGTGGGGCGCTGACGGGCCCAGGTCACTCGGGTCGGTGTTGCCACCGCAGACGATCACCGCGACCCGCTCCCCCGCCCGGGGCACGTACGCCCCGCCGACCAGCGCGGCCAACGCGGCGGCGCCGCCCAACTCGGCGGCGACCCGCAGCTCCGACCAGAGCAGGCGACGCGCGCGGGTCAGGTCGTCGTCGCGGACCAGCACCGAGACCACGCCGGTACGACGGGCCGTGTCGAAGGCGATCTCGCCGATCCGGCGGGCGCCCAGCGAGTCCGTGGCGATACCGCCCACCTCGATGTCGACGGGCCGGCCCGCCTTCAGTGCGGTGTTCAGGGTGGGGATCTGCTCCGGCTCGACGGCGACGACACGCACCGACCCGTCGAACCAGGTGGCGATGCCCGACACCAGCCCACCGCCACCGACCGCGACCAGCACGGTGTCGACCCCGCCGAGCTGGCGTTCCAACTCCCGGCCCACGGTGCCCTGCCCGGCCACCACCTCCGGCTGGTCGTACGCGTGCACCACGAGCGCTCCGGTCTCGGCGGCCCGCTCGGAGCTGGCCGCCAACGCCTCGGCATAGTGCTGGCCCACCTGCCGTACCTGCGCGCCCAGACCGGCCAGCCGCTGAACCTTGACCGGCGAGGCGGTGACCGGCACGAAGACCTCCGCCGGCACGCCCAGCGAACGGGCCGCGTACGCGACGGCGAGGCCGTGGTTGCCCCCCGAGGCGGCGATCACCCCGGCCGACGGCAGCGGCCCCTGGAGCATCCGGTTGAACGCTCCCCGCGGCTTGAACGAACCGGTGTGCTGGTGCAGCTCCAGCTTGAGGCTGAGCAATCCGGGGACGCCCAGGTCGGCGCCGTCGACCGTGATGACCGGCGTCTCCCGGACCCGCCCCTCGACCCGCGCCGCAGCCGCCTCGACGTCGCTTCTGTCCACCATGGGGAAACGCCCTTCACTAGGACCAGAGAGCCAGTCGACCGTCGTCGGTGAGCCCGACGAAACATCCTATGGAGATTCGCCGGCCATCCGTCGCCGGACGCACCGTGTGATAGTGGCGCGGGTCGAAGAGGAATCCTTCTCCCAGCGTCGGCCGCAACGTCAACGACTGCGCGCCGTCGGCCACCGACTCCCGGTAGCCGTACCCGCCGGGAATCCGCAGGTCCTCGTCGTCCGGCTGCCACCGGCGACGCCACAGCACCGTCTCCCCGCCCCCGGGCGGCACCTGGACGTAGATGTTGAACGCCAACTGGGCCACCACCTCGCTGTCGAGCAGCCGGCCGGCATACTCCCGGACCGCGTCGTCGAAGTGCACCTGAAGGCCGGCGTTGATCTCACGGACGATGCCGACGTGCATCTGCCGGTCCTGCCGCCGCCCGGGCGACACGTCCGGCCAGGCCGCCCGGAACGCGGCCAGGCACAGCTCGCGGGGCGAGTCCGGCAGGCCCAACGTCGACCAGCCCTTGTCCGCGGCGTCGGCCGCCTCCCAGTAGTCCTCACGCAGCTCCCCACCATCGCGGTGGTCGTTGATGGCCGGGCCGAACTTGGCGACGACGGGAAACACGCGACTCTCGTCGTAGCGGTCCATCTCCGCGTCGGCGAGCGCCGTGGTGATCGCGTGGCAGCGGGCCGCCGGCAGCAGCCCCGGCACCCGGACGGCGGCGATCCGCCCGGCGACCAGACCGGCGACGTCCGCGCGGGTGATCGCTTCGGACTCGACGGCCACGAACAACGGATCGGTTCTGCTCGGTTGTCGCACGGCGGTCCTCTCGTATCGAAGATCCCTCACCGGACACGTCGCGCCCCCCGGATCCGCGCACCGTGCATCGTGCAATGTAGCGAGCACCGGCAAATCCGCCCGTCCCCATTGATCACGACGTATCAAGTGGACACTTTTGGCAGTTCCCGGGCGAGGTGGTGGACGCGCCGTTACCATCGGCCCAGCCGGGGGTACGACACCCAGAGCCGTACGGCGGATCGATTCCACCGATCGGAGAATGGTGGCGGCTCGCCGGCACGGTGGATGATGCGACTAGTTCGAATGGGACGAGGAGTTCGATTA
Source organism: Micromonospora sp. CA-246542 (assembly GCF_050942905.1). NCBI lineage: Bacteria > Bacillati > Actinomycetota > Actinomycetes > Micromonosporales > Micromonosporaceae > Micromonospora > Micromonospora sp. CA-246542. Next base: position 6,414,323 of record NZ_CP192040.1, read on the forward strand.
TGGCTGGCGCCGGCCCGACCGATCTTGACGCGTACGTCGACCGCCTCGAGATGGCGCGTCGAATAGCCCGGGAAATGATCGAGTCCGACCACCTCGCACTGGAGCTGGCCGTTCGCCAGCGCCCGCAGTGCTGGTCCCGACGGCCGGTCGCGCACACCTCCCGCACCGACGCCTGACCCACGGGGCCGACCCCGCGTCGGTCACTCGACCGGGACCACGAAACCCGGCGCGGACGGGCAGGATGCATCCATGCGCCGGCTCGCAACCGTTCTCTGCCTGCTGACTGTCGTCGTGCCGGGAGTAGTTGCCTGCGCGGCGCCGCAGACACGGCCCGAAGACGCCGTACCGAGCGCGTCCGCCACGTGGGGCACCTACCAGGCCGAGGTGAGCGGCGTGACGCCCGGTCCGGGTGTCCGGACGGTGACCGTGCAGGTCAAGGCGCTCGCTGGTGGCGATGGTTGCTCCCGCGACGTGCGGATCAACAACCAGACCGAGGAGAACGGCGTCATCTTTGCCGACATCGTGCAGGAATCGGCCGGGTCCGCCATCGTTGGCGCCTGCCCGACGTTCGCGCCGGCCGAGGTGACCCTCACGTCGGCGGAGCCGATCGGCGACCGCCCGCTGTCGCTCAACCAGAAGACGTGGGCGCTGAAGAACGGCGCGTACAGCCGGTGTGACGAGACCCTTGGCTGCAAGCCACCGGAGGACCGCTGCGACCCGACCTGGACGCGTGCGGCCGTACGGGGAATGGACGTGTCCCGCCACTCGCCGGGCCACGTCGAGGCCTGTGACGGCAACTGGCTGATCATGACCGTGCCGGACGACCCGACGTCGTGCGGCGTCGAGCCGCGCCCCGGGTGCGAGGTGGACACCGCCGTGCGGCGCTACTTCCTGCGTAACGAGCCGGCCGGATGGTCGACCGTCACCCGGACCACATCGGGCGGGTGCGGTGCGATCGTCAAGGCGGCACCGGCCTTCCCCCGCAAGCTCTGCGCCAAGCTGAAACCGACGGTCCGCTTCGTCACCGCGGGTCCCCCGCTCCCGACCGGTAAGCCCGGCGGCTGATGCGAGTAGTCCAGATGGGACAGGCACTGGTGGGCACCCAGAGCGCGGTGCTACCGCTGGCGGTGTGCGGCCTCCTCACGGCCAGCCTGTGACCGTGCGCGTAGTCGGCGTGAGACACGCACCCGTCGCCTGGGTGGATGCAGCTCATCAGCGCGTCCAGGCCACGAACCGCTCGTACAACTCGGCCGGCGTCACCTCGGGCAACTCCACGACGACGACGAAGAGCAGTCCACTGACGTAGATGGAAAGGCCGATGCGGTCCCGCCCGTACCGTGATCCCGTACGCGCCGAACCGCTGTGGGTAACAGGTCGCTGCTCCGGTCACGTCCAGTTGGACCTGACTCCGCCTACTCCACCAGCGCTTGAACCGCCTCCAAACTGCCACCACGCCTCCCACCGTCACTGCGCGTACGCGTCCGATACACCGTGCGGCGGTACCCTCACATCGGTCGACGGGTTGCGCGTTGCCAATGCGCACCGGCAACCTGGCAACTCCGGTGGGAGGCGCGAGACATGCCAACATTCGGCGCCCGAATGCGGACAGCGCGGGAAGCGCGCGGGCTCAGCCTGGCCGCTCTCGCAGAGCTGCTGCCTGCCGACAAGGGTCACCTCTCACGGCTTGAGAACGGCCGGCGTCGACCGGGTGAGGATCTGGCCCGCCGGATCGACGACGTCCTGGCCGCTCGTGGGGAGCTGATCGCCTGCGCCGCCCTGGACATCGCCGCCGCCTCGGACACCCGGCCGTCGGAGACCGTCGAGCTGCTACATCGAATGCACGCCAGCGACACCGCCCCCGCCACCATCGAGACGTTGCAGGCGACCGTGACCGAGCTGTGCTGCCAGTACGGGTGGCACGACGCCGGGGAACTCCGCGCCGAAGGTCAGGGTTGGCTGCGCGAGGTCGCCCGACTGCTACAGCGACCCACCGGGCTGCGGCAGCACCGCGAACTGCTGGTGTGCGCGGGCTGGCTCGCACTGCTGATCGGCTGTGTCGAATACGACCTCGGCAAACGCGCCAGCGCCGAGGCCACCCGCACTGCCGCTCGTCAGCTCGGCGAGGAAGCCGGTCACGCCGGCATCACCGGCTGGGCGTGGGAGATGACGGCGTGGTTCGCACTCACCCAGTCCCGGCACGAGGCGGTGTTGACTGCCGCCCGAGCTGGGCAGGAAGCCGCCGGCCGACAGCGGGTGGGGGTGCAACTGATCGCACAGGAAGCCAAAGCGCTGGCACGGCTCGGCGATCTCGAGGGCGCGCGGACGGCGCTCGATCGAGGTCGGCGGCTGCTCGACGACCTCGGTACGCCGGACCGGCCCGACAACCACTTCGAGGTCGATCCTGGCAAATGGCTGTTCTACGCGATGGACGCCTACCGCCTCGCCGAACATGACACTCTCGCCGAGCACTACGCCAACGAGGTTCTGCGACTCGGCACCGGGTCCGATGGCATCGAGCGGTCACCCATGCGGATTGCCGAAGCCAGACTTACTCTCGCCGCCACAGCCTTGCGCGCTGGCGAGTTGGACCGGGCCGTCGAGCAGGGGGTGGCGGCGTTCGCCGCCACTCGGCGGTCCCTGCCCTCGCTGCTGCTCGTCGCCGGCGAAGTTGACGTAGAGCTTCACCGTCGCTACCCCCACGAGCAGGCCACCGCCGAGTTCCGCGACGCGCTGAACGCGGTTCGATAGCCACATCCGCGAGCGCTGACGTCATCTCCGTCCTATCGCCAGTCCGGGCTCTTCATCCGTACAGGTACTCGTCCACGTCCAGTTCCGCCCGCGTGAGCCGGAGGAATTCCAGCACCCGGGCATTCAGGTGCCAGCCCAGCAACTGGTGTTGCCCCGTGAGTTTCTGCATGCCGTCGACGGGACCGGCCAGGTCTTCCTCCTCGCCGTCCGGGTGCTCGAACACCCGGACGACTTGCAGGACACTCGAACCGGGCACGTCATCGACGCGGTCCAGCTCGGCGGCAACTTCCCCGATCCGCTCGGCGTGGTCGAACAGGCGATCCACGATGTCCGCAATCTGTTCGTCCACGGTAAGTCCGGGCTTGCGACACACGATCTTCCACCGATGAGCGGTGGGCCGAACCGGATCGGCCTGGCGACTGCCACGAACGAGCACCTCGTCGGGCTCGATGCCCAACCGGCCGGTGATCTCGGCCGCTGACATCCGAACCGAGGACAGCGCCAAGTACGCGTACTGGGCGACGAGCATGGCGGGCAGTCTAGAGTCGCGGTAGGTACTACGCCGAAGCGGTCGAACTACCCTCATCGCCATGCCGCACCTGGACGCCGCCGATCCCCTGCCGTGCCGTCCCCGCCGCGTGCTGGTGGCCGGCACCTCGGGCGCCGGAAAGACGACCCTCGCCTCCCGCATCGCCACGTCGTTGCAAGCGCCGCACATTGAGATCGACGGCCTGTTCCACGGACCGTCCTGGACCAGACGTCCGTCCTTCGAAGACGACGTACGCCGCTTCAGCGCCGGCCCCTCCTGGGTGACCGAGTGGCAGTACAGGGCGGTACGCACCCATCTCGCCGACCTCGCCGACCTGGTGGTGTGGCTGGATCTGCCGAAGATCACCGTGATGCGCCAGGTCGTCCGGCGGACCGTCGTACGCCGCCTTCGACGCCAACAGCTCTGGAACGGCAACGTGGAGCCGCCGCTCTGGACCCTGTTCACCGACCCCGAGCACATCGTTCGCTGGGCGTGGAACACGCATCCTCAGACGGCCACACGTATCGAGGCCCTGGCGGCCCGGCGTCCGGACCTTCCCGTGGTCCACCTCCGCAGTCACGCCGCCGCCCATCGCTGGTTGCTCGGCCCGCTGAGGGAGGCTCAACCCTGAGAGTCGTGACCGTGGTCGCCGAGAACCTCGGCGCCGACGCCGAACGGGGCGGCCTCCGGCGGCTTGAGCTACTTCCAGCGGAAGTGGACGAAGAGGCGGCCGAAGTTCTTCGAGTCCTTCTCGACCCGGTGGTAGAGCTGCTTGACGTCCTTCTGGTCGAGGAACCGCAGCACCCGCTTCTTGAGCTGCCCCGACCCCTTACCCGGGATGATCTCGACGAGGGTGGCTTTCTTCGCGACCGCCTCGTCCATGATCCCGCGCAGCGCGCGGTCGATGTCCTGGCCCTTGTTGAAGATGTCGTGCAGGTCCAGCTTGAGCTTCATGCCGCAGCCCTCGGCCGGTCAGGTCCCATGTCCACCATCCTAGGCACGCCCGTCGGCCCACCCCACGGCCCGACGACGAAGGGGCGGTCCCGTGGGACCGCCCCTTCGTACACCGCCTGCTCCGAGCTCAGCGCGTGCCGCCCACGCGGGTCTCCACCCGCTGGAGCGCGATCCGGTAGTCGTCGTTTGCCGCGTACATCGCCGCGGCGATCCGCAGGTGCCGCAGCGCGTCGGTGTGCCGGTTCAGCCGCTCCAGCGTCCGACCCAGCACGTGGTGCGCGTAGTGGTCGCTCGGGTCCCGGTCGACCAGTTCCCGCAACTGCTCCTCGGCCCGGTTGAGCTGGGCCGACTGGAAGTACGCCCGGGCCAGCAACTGCCGGACGGCCGCGTTGCCGGGCTCGGCGTCCACGATCGGCTCCAGCAGTCGGGCCGCGCCGCTCGGGTCACCGGTCTCGAAGAACATGGTCGCCCGTCGGTAGTCCGCCAGGAGATCCATCTGCCCACCTCCTCGGGTCGCGCCGTCACCTGTTCCGACGCTGGCACAACACTCGGCGTTTGGCGACTGTTCCCCGGGTCGAAATAGGTCAGGTTCGGGCGTCCCGGCGGCCGACGGACAGCTCCCAGGCCCGGACCCCACCGACGATGCCCGCCGTGTTCGGCACCACCACCACGTCGTCGCCCATCCGGGCGAGTTGCTCGGGTCGGATCAGCCGCGAGTTGCCCCCGCCCAGGTAGAGCCGGTCCCATCGGAACACCGGACGCAGCCCGTCCACGACCTGCCGGATGCGGCGGGACCAGAAGGCGTCGCCGAGCCGTCGCCGCTCCGGCTCGCCCACGTACGTGTCGTAGGTGGTGCCCCAGCGCACCGGCGCGTGCGACAACTCCAGGTGTGGCGCGAGGACGCCACCGTCGAAGAGGGCGCTACCCAACCCCGTTCCCAACGTCAACACCAGTTCACAGCCGGTACCGGCCACCACACCGGCCCCATGCACCTCGGCGTCGTTGAGCACCAACGCCGGCACCCCGAACGCGTCGGCCAGCGCGCCCCGCGCGTCCCAGCCGGACCACTCGGCCAGCAGCTCCGGGTCTACCCGGGACCGGGGTCCGCTGCGGGTGACGTAGTGCGGGGTGGCCACCACGACGCCGTGCCGGATCATCCCGGGGACGCCGACGGTCAGCCGGTCGGCCGTGGGCAGTCGCCCACCGAGGTCCAGCAGGGTCCGCACGAACAGGGCGGGCGGCAGCGGGTACGGGGTCGGCACCCGCAGCGGTCGGGCGCGCATCGTGCCGGCCTCGTCGAGCACCGACGCCTTGATGCCGCCGCCACCGCAGTCGATCGCCAGTGTGGTCACCACGTCATGGAGTCTGCCCGCTCGCGGGCGTTCTCATGCGGGCGGCCCGATAGGCTGCCGTCCTGATGAGCGCCACGATGATCGTCAAGGACCTGGCCGCCGGGCACGGCGACCGCCCTCTCTTCGCCGGGTTGGACCTGGTGGTCGCCCCGGGCGACGTGGTCGGCCTGGTCGGGCCGAACGGGGCCGGGAAGTCGACGCTGCTGCGTACCCTCGCCGGGTTGTTGCCGGTCGAGGCCGGCAGCGTGCGACTCAGCCCGCCCACCGCGAGCGTCGGGCACCTGCCGCAGGAGCCGGAGCGGCGGCCGGGCGAGACGGTACGGGAGTTCCTGGCCCGCCGGACCGGGGTGACCGGCGCGCAGGCGGCGCTGGACGCCGCGACCGAGGCGTTGACGGCCGGGTCGGCGGGCGCCGACGACGCGTACGGCGACGCGCTGGAGCGCTGGCTCGCCCTCGGCGGCGCGGACCTCGACGAACGCGCCGAGCAGGTGAGCGCCGATCTGGGGCTCACGGTCGACCTGGACCACCTGATGACCGGGCTCTCCGGCGGTCAGGCGGCCCGGGCGGGGCTGGCGTCGCTGCTGCTCAGCCGGTACGACGTGTTCCTGCTTGACGAGCCGACCAACGACCTGGACCTGGCCGGGTTGGAGCGGCTGGAGGAGTTCGTCACCGGGCTGCGGGCCGGCACGGTGCTGGTCAGCCACGACCGGGAGTTCCTGACCCGAACGGTGACCCGGGTGCTGGAGCTGGACCTGCCGCAGCAGCAGGTCAACCACTACGGCGGCGGCTACGCGGCCTATCTGGAGGAGCGCGAGGTGGCGCGCCGGCACGCCCGCGCCGACTTCGAGGAGTACGCCGACACGAAGGCCGGTCTGGAGGCGCGGGCGCGCACCCAGCGGGGCTGGATGGAGAAGGGCGTGAAGAACGCCCGTCGCAAGGCCACCGACAACGACAAGATCGGCCGCAAGTTCCGGAGCGAAGCCACCGAGAAGCAGGCCGGCAAGGTCAAGCAGACCGAGCGGCTGATCGAACGGCTCGACGTGGTGGAGGAGCCCCGCAAGGAGTGGGAGCTGCGGATGGAGATCGCCGCCGCGCCCCGCGCCGGCGCGGTCGTGGCCACGCTGCGCAACGCGGTGGTACGCCGGGGAGCTTTCACCCTCGGGCCGGTCAACCTCCAGATCGACTGGGCGGACCGGGTCGCGGTTACCGGGGCGAACGGCTCCGGCAAGTCCACCCTGCTGGCCGCGCTGCTGGGGCGGCTGCCGGTGGACGAGGGCACCGCCTCGCTCGGGCCGGGAGTGGTGGTCGGTGAGGTGGACCAGGCCCGGGGGTTGTTCCTCGGCGACGCGCCGCTGATCGACGCGTTCCAGGCGGCCGTACCCCAGATGTCGCCAGCGGACGCGCGGACCCTGCTGGCCAAGTTCGGCCTGCGCGCGGGGCACGTCCCCCGACCGGCGGCGACCCTCTCGCCTGGCGAGCGCACCCGGGCGGCGCTGGCCCTGCTCCAGGGGCGTGGGGTCAACCTGCTGGTGTTGGACGAGCCCACCAACCACCTGGACCTGCCCGCCATCGAACAGCTCGAATCGGCGCTGGCCAGCTACCCCGGAACGCTGCTGCTGGTCACGCACGACCGGCGGATGCTGGCCGCCGTCGAGACCAACCGGCGGCTGCGGGTCGACGCCGGGCGGATCGCCGAGGATTGATCCGTGCCGGCGGGCCGGCGCGGGGTGAGAATAACGCCATGCTCAAGTGGGAGTACGCCCTGCTGGTCCGCCGCCGCCAGGCCGCGACCAACGACCTCGGCTGGGAGGTCGTCTTCGTCTGGTACGGCCCGGACGGCTCGATGGTCGACGTGACGCCGTACGGCGACACCGCGCTGGCCCACCTCAACCGGGCCGGCGACCAGGGCTGGGAGCTGGTTGCGATGAGCGAGGACCCGTCGCTGCCCGGCAACCACGAACTGCACCGCTACCACCTCAAGCGGCCGAAGCCGGCGGCTCCTCCGCCCCGCCAACGGATGCGCGGTGGTCGCCGGACGCTGTCGGGCTGACCGTCGACGGCCCTGGACCGGAGCACCGGCCGCGGACCCGAAGCGCGGGCCTTGGACCGGAGCGCGGACCCGGACCGGAGCGCGGACCTTGGACCGGAGGGCGGCACTCCGATGAGCGTGATGACTGTGGGGCATCAAGATGCCGCATAGTCATCACGCTCGACAGGTAGGTGCTCGGGACGCCCCGACACGCCCACCGGCAGTCGCGCGACGGCGAAACGGGAATACCGGGCGCGTAGGCGGGTAACGCGCGGCGGGAGGTGGCCCGAATGGTCGCTTTGGCACAGACTCCGCCCTCGGCCGACCGGCTGCGGTTGATCGACGAATCCCTCGCGCAGGCGTGGGCGGACCAGGTCCGGCACGACGACCGGCTCCGGGGCCTGGCCGTCGAGGTGCGGTTCGACCGAGGGGTCGCCCACCTCAGCGGAGAGGTGGCCGAGCCGGCCGACCTACGGCTGGTACGGGACCTGGTGGGACGGTTGGCCGGCGTCTACGGCGTCTGGTGCAAGGTCGGCGTCGGCGGACGCGCGCCGGTGGTGGTGGATCTCGGCTGCGGCCCGACCAAGCAGTGGTCGGGCAACCTCGGGCTGGACATCTATCCCGCGCCGGGGGTGGACGCGGTGGCGGACCTCTCCGGCTCGCTGCCGCTGGCCGACGACTCGGTGGACGTCCTGTTCGCGGTGCACATCCTGGAGCACCTGATCGACTTCCTGCCCCTGGTGGACGAGTGTCACCGGGTGCTGCGCCCGGGTGGCGTCCTGCACGTCATGAGCCCGTGGTGGGGGCACGTCAACGCGGTGGCCGACCCCACCCACGTCCGGCTGATGGACGTGCAGACCTTCAAGGGGATCTGCCAGCTCCGGCCGCCGGGCACCCCGCGCTGGTATCCGCTGCACGCCGGGTGCGACGGCGCGTCGATCTTCGCGGACCTGACGCCCCTCCCCGCCGACGCCGAGCCCGCTCCGAACTTCCACCTGGCCCGCTTCTTCGACTAGAGCCCGGTGGATTCGCGCAGTTCCAGCTGGTACGGGGCCTTGAGCGCGCGGGCGGGGGCGGCGCGGTCGCCGTCGAGGCGATTGGCGAGGAGTTCGACGGCCAGCCGGGCGATCTGCTCCTTGTCGGGAGCGACGGTGCTCAGCGTGGGGACCGAGAAACGCCCGTCCTCGATGTCGTCGAAGCCGACCACCGCCACGTCCTCGGGCACGCGCAGGCCCGCCTCGTGCAGGGCGCGCAGGGCGCCCAGGGCGAGCGTGTCGTTGAAGCAGAACACGGCGTCGGGGCGTACTCCCGTGGTGAGCAGGCCGCGCATCGCGGCCGCGCCGTCGGCGCGGTGCCAGGCCGGCGCGGACGCCACGAGGGCCTCGTCGTAGGCCAGACCGGCAGCGCGCAGCGCCTCGGTGTAGCCGGCCAGGCGGAGGCGGGCGCTGGCGCCCTCGTCGGTGCGCTGCGCGCCGATCGCCGCGATCCGGCGGCGGCCGAGCCGGATCAGGTGGTCGGTGATCTCCCGGGCGGCGGTGACGTTGTCGATCACCACGCGATCGGCGGGGCCGTGGTCGACGCGCTCGCCGAGCAGCACCATCGGGGTGCCGTCGAGGCTGGCCAGATCCTCCGCCGTGAGCGCCAGCGGGCTGAGAATGAGCCCGTCGACCAGGTGGTCGGTGATGCCGGAGGCGACGACCCGCTCCTGCTCACGCCGGCCGCCGGTCTGGTCGATGAGCACGGTCCAGCCGTACTCGGCGGCGGCGGTGACGATGTGCCGGGCGAGTTCGGCGAAGTACGGGATGTCCAGTTCCGGCACCGCCAGCGCGATCACCCCGGTCCGCCCCTTGCGCAGGTGACGGGCGGAGAGGTTGGGCCGGTAGTTCAGCTCGGCGATGGCCTCCTCGACACGGGCGCGGGTGTCCGGACGCACGTGCAGGTAGCCGTTCACCACGTTGGAGACGGTCTTCACCGAGACGCCGGCCCGCTCGGCCACGTCCTTGAGCCGGTGTCGCACCCCGCACCCTCCCCGATGTGACCCAGCGCACCATACCCCGCTCTACAACGTTGCAGAAGGGGTCCGGCACGCACGAAGGACCCCCGCGTGGCGGGGGCCCTTGTGGTGTGCCGGAGGGGTCAGGCGCTCGGCTCGCGCTGCTCCGGCGCGACGGCCGGCTCGTGGCGGGCGAGGCGGTTGCGGCGGTAGCCGTAGCCGAAGTAGATCACCGCGCCGAGCAGCATCCAGGCCAGGAACCGCAGCCAGGTCTCCACGGACAGGTTGAGCATCAGGTAGAGGCAGGCGACCGCCGAGACGATCGGCAGCACCGGCGAGAACGGCACCCGGAACGGCCGGTCCAGGTCCGGACGCTTGCGGCGCAGGATCGGTACGGCGAGCGAGACCAGTACGAACGCGCAGAGCGCGCCGATGCTGACCAGGTCGGCCAGGGCGGAGAGCGGCAGGAAGCCGGCCAGCAGCGCGACCGCCACCGTCATGATCGCCGAGATCCGGTACGGGGTGCCCCAGCGCGGGTGCACGGCCGCGATCGAGGGCGGGATGAGCCCGTCCCGGGCGATGGCGAAGCCGATCCGACCCATCGCCACCAGGTCGACCAGGATGACGCTGGTCAGACCGGCGACCGCCGCGATGGAGACGAGCGTCGCCGCCCAGCCGGCGCCCACCGACTCGAACGCCGACGCGATCGGGGCGCCCCGGTCGATCTCGGTGTACGGCACCATGCCGACGACCACCAGCGAGACGCCGATGTAGAGCACGGTGGAGATCAGCAGCGTACCGAGCAGACCCAGGGTGAGGTCCCGCTTGGGCTTGCGGGTCTCCTCGCCCAGGTTCGCGACGGCCTCGAAGCCGGTGTACGCGAAGAAGACCACCGCGGCGGCGCTGAGCACCCCGACGAAGCCGAAGACCGACGGCTCCAAACCGAACAGCGCCTGCGTCACCGGCTGCTTGATGCCGTCGTCGCCGCTGCCGGCGGGCTCGGCCGGCGGGATGAACGGGGTGAGGTTGGCGGCCTTGACGAAGAACAGACCGGCGACCACCACGAAGACGCAGATCGCCACCTTGACCAGCACCAGCAGGTTGGTGATCCGGGCGGACTCCCGGATGCCGACGATCGCGACGATGCCGAGGATCAGCACGATGGCGATCGCGCCCACGTTGACGACGCTGCCCTCCTCACCGAACCACCGGGTCGGCAGGTCGAGCAGTTCGGCCAGGTAGCCGGACCAGCCGCGGGCCACCACCGCCGCGCCGAGCGCGAACTCCAGGAGCAGGTCCCAGCCGATGATCCAGGCGACGATCTCGCCCATCGTGGCGTACGCGTAGGTGTAGGCGCTGCCGGCGGTCGGCACGCTGGACGCCAGCTCGGCGTAGCAGAGGGCGGCGAGCAGGGCCACCACGCCGGCGATCCCGAAGGAGATCACCACGCCGGGGCCGGCGCTGTCGCGGGCCTCGATGCCGGTGAGCGTGAAGATGCCGGTGCCGATCACGATGCCGATGCCGAAGCCGGTGAGGTCGAGGGCGCCGAGTCGCCTCTTGAGCCCGAGCTTGCCGTCGCTGCCGTCCGCCTCGCCCTGGGCTATGACGTCCTTGATCGGTTTGGTTCGCAGCACGGACATGCGCTCACCCCTTCACACCGCGCGACCACCACCGTGGCGGCCGGTGACCGGCGTTGCTACCCAGCGGGGCGAATGGTCAACCACGAACACTTGCGGCGGCGACGCGATTGTGAAAATTTCCTTCTGTACGCAGATAGGCAGCGGCGAATCTTGCCGCATGCAGATCGCACCGGGAGCCCCAATGAAGGGACATACCGCATGAAAGCACTTCGCCTCACCGCCGCCGGCCTGACCGCGATCCTGCTCGGCTCACTCGCCGCCGCGACGCCTGCGAACGCCAGCACCACCCCCACCGCCGCCGCCTGTGTCACCAACCCGGCCACCCCCAAGCGTCAGTTCCGGGCCATGTGGATCTCGTCGGTGGTCAACATCGACTGGCCCAGCAAGGCCTCCCAGACCAGCCCGGACCGGATCGCCGCCCAGCAGGCCGAGTACCGCGGCCTGCTGGACCTCGCCGAACGACTGAACCACAACGCCGTGGTCGTACAGGTCCGACCCACCGCCGACGCGCTCTGGCCCTCGCCGTACGAGCCGTGGTCCGAGTACCTGACCGGGGTGCGCGGCCAGGACCCCGGCTGGGACCCGCTGGCCTTCCTCGTCGAGGAGTCGCACAAGCGCAACCTCGAATTCCACGCCTGGTTCAACCCGTACCGGGTCTCCATGCCGGCGCCCGGCGGCGCCGGCGCCGACCTCGGCCAGCTCGCGCCCGGGCACCCGGCCCGGGCGCACCCCGACTGGACCTTCGCCTATCCGCCGGCCGGCGTCGCCAGCAGCCGGCTCTACTACAACCCCGGGATTCCCGAGGTCCGCGAGTTCGTCCAGACCGCGATGATGGACGCGGTCCAGCGGTACGACATCGACGGCATCCACTTCGACGACTACTTCTACCCCTACCCCAGCGGTACCTGGCAGGTGCCCGACGATGCCACGTTCACGGCGTACAACCGGGGATTCACCGATCGTGCCGACTGGCGGCGGGACAACATCAACCTGCTGATCCAGGAGATGAACGGCAAGATCAAGGCGGCGAAGCCGTGGGTGAAGTTCGGGGTCAGCCCGTTCGGCATCTGGCGCAACGCCAGCGCCGACCCGCTCGGCTCGGACACCACCGGCAGCCAGTCGTACGACATCATCTCGGCCGACACCCGAAAGTGGATCAAGCAGGAGTGGATCGACTACGTCGTGCCGCAGCTCTACTGGTACATCGGCCAGTACCCGGCGGCCGACTACGCGCGACTCGTGCCGTGGTGGGCCGAGACCGTGCGCGGAACCCGGGTGCAGCTCTACATCGGCCAGGCCGACTACAAGAGCGGCGACCCCGCGTACGGGCCGTACTGGCAGAACCCGCGTGAGCTGTCCGACCACCTGACGCTGAACCGGTCGTACCCGGAGGTGCAGGGCAACGTGCACTTCTCCGCCGTCCAGGTACGGGCCAACCGGCTCGACGCCACCGACATCTACGCGGCCGAGCACTACTCGCGCCCGGCCCTCGTACCGGCCATGCCGCACCTGCCGGCGAAGCCGCTGCTCCCGCCGGTGGTCACCCGGGTCGCGCGGGACACCGACGGGGTACGGCTGACCTGGCGTCAGCCGGCCGACGGCAAGGGCCCCCTGGGCACGGCCACCTCGTACGCGATCTACCGGTTCGACGGAACCACGCTGCCCGGGCAGTGCGCCACCGCCGACGCCACCGGACTGGTCGACACCGTCCGGGCCACCCCGGGCGGCGTGCAGTCCTGGGTGGACCCGTCGGCCGAGCCCGGCCGGCGCTACACCTACCTGGTGACCGCGCTCGACCGGACGGCCAACGAGAGCCACGTCAGCCCGCCGGCGTTCCTGCTGCGCTGACCAGGTCCGATGACTGCCCCGGGTGCACCCGCGCCCGGGGCATTCGTCTGTTTCAACGCATGTCACCGATAGTTGGCGCGGCGCATACCGGCAGGCTGATCAATTGATCGAAACTTGTCGACATCCGGTGACCAGCCGGTAACTTCCGTCCCACCGCCCACCCTGCGGAGGTAAACCGTGCCCCGACGTCTCGCCACCCTGTTCACCTCGGGCGCGCTCGCGCTGCTCGCCACCCTCGCCATCGCCTCCCCCGCCGCCGCCGTCACCCCCGCCGAGAAGTTGTCCGTGCTGTCGAGCTGGACCCAGACCAGCGCGTCCAGCTACAACTCCTGGAACAGCGCCCGCCTCAACCGGGCCCCCTGGGCCGAGTACAACTTCGTCTGGTCCACCGACTACTGCTCGTCCAGCCCGGACAACCCGCTCGGCTTCACCTTCAACCTGGGCTGCTACCGGCACGACTTCGGCTACCGCAACTACAAGGCGGTCGGCCAGTTCTCCGCCAACAAGGCCCGCCTCGACAGCGCCTTCTACGCGGATCTCAAGCGGGTCTGCGCCACGTACAACACGGTCGTCCGCCCGGCCTGCTACAGCCTGGCCTGGACCTACTACCAGGCGGTCCACATCTTCGGCTCGGTAGCCGCAGTCCAACAGTCCGACATCGACCGAGCCGCCCAGATGAAGGCCCAAGCCGAATCCAACGCCCGCACCCGCACCTAACCCCCACCCACCCCCACCCCCACCCCCACCCCCACCCCCACCCCCACCCCGGTGATCAAGAAGTTTGCGTCAGCGAAGGCACGATTTTTGACGCAAACCTCTTGATCAACAAGGTTCAAGGGGGGTCGGGGTGGGGTGGGGGTGGGGGTGGGGTGGGTTAGGCGTGTTCGGTTTTTGTGGCGGGGTGTTGGGGTGGGGCGGGGTGGGAGAGGTCGGTGCTGAAGCGGGTCGAGTCCGCCGCCAGGTCCGGGTGTTCCACGTCGAGGGCGAGCGCTACCGCCTCGTCCAGGCTCAACTCGGCGCCCTCCGAGTACGCGTCGTCGAACGCGACGTCACCCATCATCGCCCGCAACTCCGCCTGCTGGTCGGCCCAGTAGCCGCCGTAGATGCCCGGTGTCGCCCGCATGCTCGCCCGGGTGGCCTGCGCCGCGCCGAACAGCCGCGCGGCGGTCGTCGGGTCCCCGCCGAGCGCGCACCGAACCGCGATCGCGTGCAGGGTGTCGCAGGCCCGGCCGTGGTAGCCGTGCCCCATCCGCGAGCGCAGCGCCACCAACAGGTGCTCGTGCGCGGCGATCACGTCGCCCCGGGCCAGCGCGACCATCCCGAGCAGCATGTCCACCGAACGACGGCCCCGCTCGACCGGGCGGGCGGCCTCGACCGGACGCGCCGCGCCCAGCAGGTCCGCCGCCTCCGCCAGCGCGCCCCGCCGCCAGAGCAGCTCGGCCAGGCTGAACACCGCGAACAGCGCCTCGCCCACCACGTCCTGCCCGTGCGCCCAGTCGATGACCTCCCGGCAGACCCGCTCGGCCTCGAAGAACTGACCCATGTCCACGAGCGGCGCGGCTCGGCCGGCGAGCACCCGGGCGAGCAGACCGGCATCACCGGCCTGCCGGGCGGCGGCCTCCGCCCGCTGCGAGTAGCGCAACTCCTCGGCGAACTCCCCGTCGGCGCCGGCGTGCAGCGAGTGCATGTGGTACGCCGCCGCCAGCTCCGCGTCCGGGATCCGCTCGCCCGTCTCGGCGATTCGTCCGTACAGCCGGAACAGCCAGAGTCGACCCTCCCGCGCCAGCCCGCGCTCGCGCCACCACTGGTCCAGCCCGCCCGTGAGACGTAGACCGGCGCGGGCGCTGCCACCGGTGGCACACCAGCGCAACGCGGCCCGCAGCTCGTCGGCCAGCGGATCGAGCGTGTAGAGGGACAGCGTCACGGGTCGCCCGTCCGGGCCGAGGTGGGCCCGATCCAGAGCGTGCGCCGACCAGGCCACGTGCCGGTCGCGGGCAGCCTGCTCCTCACCCGCCTCGGCCAGCCGCCGCGCCGCGTACGCCCGGATCGGGTCGAGCATCCGGTACGAACTGCCGGCGGCCCGCGGCTCGGCCAACACCATCGACTTGTCCACCAGCACCGACAGCGGATCCAGCGGGTCGTCGCCGAGCAGCCACTCCACCGTCGGCAGGTCCACCGGGCCGGCGAAGACGGCCATCCAGCGCAACAGCCGCGCGGCCCGCGGCCCCAACGTCCGGTACGACCAGGTCACGGTGGCCTGCATGGTCAGGTGCCGTTCGGTGGCTGACCGCTGCACGGCCCGGCTCGCCGGGGTGGGCGGCGGCGTACCGATCGCCGCGGCCACCAGGTCCACGGTGTCCTGTTGGTTGCCGGACCAGCCCCGCTCCACCGGCGGTGGCTCCGGGTCCTCCCGGCCGGCGTCCAGGGTGCCGAGGACGTCGTCCAGCCGCTCGGCGAGCTGACCGACGGAGAGCACCCGCAGCCGGGCTGCCGCCAGCTCGATGGCGAGCGGCAGCCCGTCCAACCGCTGCACCACCCGGCGAAGATCGGCCGACTCGGCCGGCTCCGGCTGCCGGCCGCCACGGGCCGCAGCGGTACGGTCCAGCAGCAGCGCGACCGCATCGCTCTCCGCGCCGTCGGCACGTGGGTCGACCGAGAGCGGCGGGATCCGCCACACCACCTCGCCGGGCAGGCTGAACGACTCGCGGCTGGTCGCCAGCACCCGCACGCCGCCTCCACCGGAGAGCAGCCGCGAGATGACCTCGCCGCAGGCGGCCGGCTGCGTGTCGCAGGTGTCGAGCACGACAAGCATCCGGCGGCCCGCCGCGTACTCGACGAGCGTGTCCAGCATCGGGCGGCCCGGCTCGGGCCGCAGCCCGAGCACCGCGGCGATCGCGAACGCCACCAACCCCGGGTCGGTCACCGCGGCGATGTCGACGAACCAGACCCCGTCGGGGTACGCCTCGACCACGCCACCGGCCAGCTCCACGGCGAGTCGGGTCTTCCCCGCGCCGCCCGCGCCCAGCACCGTGACCAACCGGTGCCGATCCACCAGCGCACTCAGCTCGGCGCGCTCGACCTGCCGCCCGACGAACGAGGTCACCTGGGTCGGCAGGTTGTGCGCCACGGCCTCGGCGGTACGCGGGCGGGGGAACTGCCGTTCCAGCCCGGGCGCGATCAGTTGGAACAGCCGCTCCCGGTCGTCGAAGCCGCGCAACCGGTGCAGGCCCAGGTCCAGCAGGGTGGCGCCCGGTGGCAGCGGGTCGGCCCGGCGGGCCGTGGACGCCGAGCAGAGCACCTGGCCGCCATGCGCCGCCGCGGCCACCCGGGCGGCCCGGTGCACCTCGGGGCTGGCGTACTCCCCGTCGCGGGGCTCGGCGTAGCCGGTGTGCAGGCCCATCCGTACCCGGGGCGCGGCCTCCTCGGTCGGCCAGTCGTGGTTCGCCAGGGCCCGCTGAGCGGTCAGGCAGGCCGTCAACGCCGCCGCCGCGTCGTCGAAGGCCAGGAAGAAGGAGTCGCCCTCGGTCAACAGTTCGGCACCACCGGTGGCGGCCAGAGTGCGCCGCAGCAACCGTCGATGCTCGGCGAGCACCGGGCGGTAGTCCGCGCCGAGCAACTGGGCCAGCCGGGTCGAGCCCTCGATGTCGGTGAACACGAAGGTCACCCAACCGCTCGGGAGCTGGATCCGTGGCGACATGCGTGGAACCTCCGCCCGTGACGTCGGGTTCATGCTGCCTGAGTCCGAGCGGTCACGCATCGTGAGAACGGCCGGGCACGTGCCGCCTCAAGGTGCCACTCGAACCCGGTCCCGGCAAGGGCAGTTCACGAGTCTGCCGCCGAAACCGCCGGGTCAGCAGCCGCAGGCGCCACCGCAGCAGCCGCCACCACCGCCCGCCGGCGCGGCGCCGGTGCCGCGACCGGTGACCGACACCGCCGAGAGCAACTTGACCGTGTCGGCATGGCCCTGCGGGCAGGTGGCCGGCGCTCCGGCCTCCGCCATCGGACGGTTGACCTCGAAGGTGTCGCCGCAGGCGCGGCATCGGAACTCGTACCGGGGCATGCCACCAAGGGTACGTGGACCTGACGCCCGCCGGGACATGAGTGATACTCGACGGGTGGTGGACGGCGAGGACAAGACGCGTGTGCAACCGCTTCGACCGGCCGCGCCGCTGGACGGGCCTCTGGCGGAGTCGGGCGCCGCGCCGGATCCGGCCCCGCCGGCCGTGCCTCGCCCGCGCCGCCCCTGGCTGAGCAGCGGCACGACCGACGCGAAGAGCACACCTCCGGCCTCGGCCGACGCTGCGGCTCCTGCCTCGACAGTCGACGCCCCCACCGCCGACCGGGGCGAGGACGCCGCCGCCGACGACGACATTGCCGCGAAGGCGGCCCCCACCGCCGATGCCGCCGACGCGGACACCGCCGGTACGGACACCGCCGCCGCGGACCGGGCCGAGGGAGGCACCGACAACCCGGCGCGCGACAACACCGACGGCGACGACACGACGAAGGCCGACACCACGCCCGCCGACCCGGCAAAGGCCGACCCGGCGAAGACTGGCACCACCGACGCCGACCCGGCGCAGGCCGACACCACGACCGCCGACCCGGCGAAGACCAGCACCACGACCGCCGACACGGTGAAGAGCGGTGCCACGGCCGCCGATCCGGTGAAGAGCGGTGCCACGGCCGCCGATCCGGCGCAGGCGAAGGCGGGCGACGCCAAGGCCGGTATCGCGACGACCGGCGACGGGACAGTCGCGGCGGGCGCCACCGACCTGACGGCGACCAAGGTGGACGGCGTCGCCGTGGTACCGGCGGTCACGCCCGGTCGGCGGCGGCGCGTGCCGTTCGCGCACGCCGTCCGTCTGCCACCGCCGCGCCAGGCCGCGGTGACCGCCGCCCGGGCGACCCGGGAGTGGTCGCGCCGGCCCAGCGGTCGACTCACCGTTCCCGGCGTGTTCCTGCTGGCCCTGGTCGCGGCGACCGCCGCAGCGGGAGCGCTGCTCGTCCCGGCGACCATCGGCGGGTCCAAGCCGGTGGCCGTCGACGCCTCGGCCGCACCGACCGTGGCCGTGCCGCCGGCGCTGCCACTCGACCCACGGCCGACCGGCCCGCTGCCCACCGGGGCGGTGCCGACGGGCGCGGTGCCGACCGGGGCGTTCCCCACCGGCGTCGTGCCGACCGGGCCGGCCGTCGCCCCGACGATCGGCGGTCGCCCGTCGGACGCCCTGGCCGCTTGGGCGCAGCAGGTCGGACCCAAGGTCGGCATCCCACCGACCGCCATGCGGGCGTACGGGTACGCGGAGCAGATGCTCGCCCAGTCCAACCGTAGCTGCGCGTTGAGCTGGACGACGTTGGCCGCGATCGGTCAGGTCGAGTCCGGGCACGGCTCGGCCAACCGCGCGCAGTTGGGCGCCGACGGCAAGGCGCTACCAAAGATCATCGGACTGCCGCTGGACGGCACGGGCGGCCGGATGCGGATCATCGACACCGACCGCGGCGCGCTCGACGATGACAAGATCTACGACCGGGCGATCGGGCCGATGCAGTTCATCCCGACGACCTGGCAGGAGATCGGGGCCGACGCCGACGGGGACGGGATCAAGGACCCGCACGACCTGGACGACGCGGCGCTGGCGGCCGGCAACTACCTCTGCAAGGGTGGCCGCAACCTCAGCATCCCGGGAGACTGGTGGAACGCGATCCTGTCGTACAACGACGTACGGCGGTACGCGCAGGCCGTCTACGACACCGCTGACCGGTACGGACGGGCCAGCCGCCTCTGATGTGATCGTCCACGCACATTGGAGGACCGGACACTTCCCCCGGGCAGCCGTTAGCGGCAAGCTAGACGGGTGATGGTGCGCGAGTGGGACCCCAGGACCGCTTCGTCCGCCGAGATCGCGTCGCTGTTGACCACGTTGAACGCGGTACTCGCGGCCGATCTGCCGCAGGACCCGCCGTGGCGGGAGACCTCCCTACGGGAGTATCTCGGCGAGGTGATGCCGGGTGAGCGGCGGATCTCCTGGCTCGCCCAGGCCGAACCGAGCGCTCCCGGCGAGGTCGGTGCCGTCCTCGGCCAGGTCCACGTGCTGCTGCTCGGTGACATCGGTGTGCTCGAGGTGCTGGTCCACCCCTCCGTACGACGCGGCGGCCTCGGTCGTGACCTGGTTCTGCGCGCGGCCCGGCGGGTCTACCAGGAGGGCTTCCAGTCGATCGGCGTCGAGGTGGTCGGCGACACGCCGGCGGTGGCCTTCTACGAGTCGCTCGGCTTCACCCGTGAGTACGTGGAGACGCGCAGCGTGCTCGACCTGACCTCGGTCAACTGGGCCGAGTTGACCGAGATGGCCACCGGGATCGGCGCTGGTTACCACCTGGAGTTCTACCCGGGCGGTCCACCGGACGATCTGATCGAGTCGTACGCGCGGGCCAAGGCCGAGGTGCGCGACGTCGAGGACGGCGAGCTACGTCCCAGCTCCTACGACCCGGAGCGCCTGCGGGACAGCCTGGACACGCTGCACCGGCGCGGCATGAAGCCGTACATCGTGCTGGCCCGGCACGAGCAGAGCGGTGAGGTGGCCGGTCTGACCGAGGTCGTGGTGCCCGCGCAGCACCCGACCCGCGCCGACCAGTACGACACGATCGTGGGGCAGGACCACCGGGGTTACGGCATCGACCGGGCGATCAAGGCGCGGATGCTGCTGGAGCTGCGCTCCGCCGAGCCGGAGCTGGCCGAGGTGCAGACCTGGAACGCGCAGGCCAACGAGGCGATGCTCAAGGTCAACGCAGAGCTGGGTTACCGGCCCGACCGGGACTGGTGCGAGTACAGCGTCGACGTCGCCGAGCTGGTGCACCGACTCGATCAGCCACGCTGAGGAATTCACGAAAGTGTCCACTAGGGGATGGACGGTGGACAGTAGGGCACCTTAACGTGCGTTGACCCCGTCCACCCATCGTGGAGGCCCTATGCGCCCGCGCCGCACAACAGCCGCGCTCGCGATCGCCACCGCCGCAGTGACCGTCACGGCCCTCGGCGTCACCCCCGGCGCGGCCAGCGCCGCGCCCACCGACCTGTTCATCTCCGAGTACGTCGAAGGCTCGTCGAACAACAAGGCGATCGAGCTGTTCAACGGCACCGGCGCTCCCGTCGACCTCACCGCTGGCGGCTACCAGCTCCAGCTCTACTTCAACGGCTCCACGACGGCGACCACGATCGCGCTGACCGGGACGGTCGCCGCCGGAGACGCCTTCGTGTTCGCCAGCGCCTCGGCCGGGGCGGCCATCCTCGCCCAGGCGGACCAGACCACCGGGACGAGCCTGTTCAACGGCGACGACGCGATCGTGCTGCGCCGGGGCACGACCGTGCTCGACTCGATCGGTCAGGTCGGCGTCGACCCGGGCACCGAGTGGGGCACCGGCACGACCAGCACGGCGGACAACACGCTGCGCCGCCTGCCCTCGGTGACCGCGGGCGACACCGACCCGTCGGACGCGTTCGACCCCGCCGCCCAGTGGGCCGGCTTCCCGGTCGACACCTTCGACGGGCTCGGCTCGCACAGCGTGGACGGCGGCGGGCCGGTCGACGTCCCGGCGACGGTGACCTGCGGCGGCCCACTGGTTACCGCGTCGGGAACGGCGGCGAGCCGGGAGGTCATCGCCACCGACCCGGACGACGAGATCGTCGACCTGGCGGTGACCGGGGTCAGCCCGACGCCGGCCAGCGGCTCGATCACCCGTACCGCGTTCACCCCCGCCGACGCGGTGGGCGGCACGGCCCGCGCCACGGTCGGCGCGAGCGCCGACCTCACCGCCGGGGCGTACACCGTCACCGTGACCGCGACCGATGCGGGCGGTGGCACCGCCACCTGCGCGCTGGCCGTGCAGGTCACCCGGGAGCTGACCGTCGGCGAGGTGCAGGGTCCGACCACCGACGCCGAGTCCGGCCCCGCCGACCGGTCACCGCTCGCACCGGCGAGCGGCAACGGCACCAGCAGCACGATGTACGACGTCCGTGGCGTTATCACCCAGCGGACGCTGGCCCGTACGTCGGCCGGGGCGGAGCAGAACGGGTTCTTCCTGCAGAGCCGCAGCGGCGACACCGACGGCGACCCGACCAGCTCCGACGGCATCTTCGTCTTCATGGGTACGTTCACCTCGCTGGTCGGCGGCTACGTGCCGACGGTCGGCGACGAGGTGGTGCTGCGGGCGCGGGTGTCGGAGTACTACAACTTCACCCAGCTCTCCGGTGCGTCGCTGGTCCGCCGGATCGCCACCGGCCTGGACGTGGACACGGCGGTCACGGTGACCGACGCGACGCCTCCGGTCGAGTTGACCGAGGCGCAGCGCTGGTGGGAGCGGCACGAGGGCGCCCGGCTGCGGGTGCGCGCGGGCAGCGGCGCGGTGAGCGGCCGCGACGTCTTCTCGTCCACGGCCGACGCGGAGCTGTGGGTCGTCGACCGGGACGATCCGCTGCTGGACCGCGCCGACCCGTACGCCCGGCGGGTCTTCCGGGACTCGCACCCGCTGGACAATGACCCGACCCGGCGCTTCGACGACGGCAACGGGCAGCGGGTGCTGCTCGGCAGCATGGGCGTGAAGGCGACCGCCGGTGACAGCACCGCGCTGCTCCCGCCGGCACACACCTTCGACACGCTGCGTGCCGACGCGGTGGGCGGCGTCTACTACTCGTTCGAGAAGTACGGCGTGCAGGTCGAGCGGGCCGAGTTCGACGCCGGGGCCGACCCGTCGAAGAACAACCCGCCGAAGCCCGCCGACCGCTCCCAGGAGGTCGCGGTCGCGACCTACAACGTGGAGAACCTGTACGACTACCGCGACGACCCGTTCGACGGCTGCGACTTCACCGGCAACGCCGGTTGCACCGGTGTCAGCCCGCCGTTCGACTACGTGCCGAGCAGCGAAGCGGACTACCGCCAGCATCTGACGTCGCTCGCCGACCAGATCGTCAAGGATCTGCACGCACCGGATCTGATCCTGGTGCAGGAGGCCGAGGACCAGGACATCTGCACGATCTCCGGGACCGCGCTGGCCTGCGGCGACACCAACAACGCCGACGGCGCTCCGGACAGCATCCAGGAGTTGGCGCTCGCGGTGGCGGCGGCCGGCGGGCCGGCGTACGCCGCTGCCTACGACCGCACCGGGGCGGACGCCCGCGGGATCACCGCCGCGTTCCTGTACCGCACCGACCGGCTGTCCCTGGCGGCCGCGACGGCGGGCGACCCGCTGCTGGGCGCGACGCCGACCGTCCAGTACCGGGCCGCCGGTCTGCCGGGCAACGCCGACGTGCAGAACCCGAAGGCGCTCAACGCGGTGCTGCCGTCCGACGTGGACACGTCGACGGGCAAGGACGGGAACAACGTCTTCACCCGGGCACCCCAGCTGGGCAGGTTCAACGTGGCCGCGGCGCCCGGCTCGACCGAGCGGTTCACCCTGTGGGCGCTCAGCAACCACTACTCCTCCGGCCCGGACAGCCGGATCGGGCAGCGGCGGGAGCAGGCGGCGTACGGAGCGGCGATCGTCACCGCGATCGAGGCGGCCGACCAGGACGCCCGGGTCGTGTACGGCGGTGACCTGAACGTCTTCCCCCGCCCGGACGATCCCATCGCCACCGCCGCCCAGCCCACTCCGTCGGACCAGCTCGCCCCGCTGTACGAGGCGGGCCTGCACAACCTGTGGGACAACCTGGTGGCGGACGTGCCGGCCTCGGCGTACTCGTACAGCTTCGAGGGTCAGGCGCAGACGCTCGACCACCTGTTCGTCAACGACGCGTTCTACGGCGACCTGGTGCAGGTGCGGGCGGCACACGTCAACGCCGACTGGCCGGCGGAGTTCTCCGGTGACGGCTCACGGGGTTCCAGCGACCACGATCCGCAGGTGGCGAGGTTCCGCTCGCGGGCGGCGCTGACCGTCGCCGACACCACGGTGGTCGAGGGCGACCAGGGCACCCGGCAGATGGTGTTCACCGCCACCGTCTCGCGGCCGTTGTCGCAGCCCGTGCTGCTGTGTGCCGCGACCGTCGGTCTCACGGCGCAGACGGGCTCGGACTTCGACGCGTACGCCGGCTGCAAGGTGTTGGCCGCCGGGGACACCTCGGTGACCTTCCCGGTGAGCGTGCGGGGTGATCGGCGACGCGAGTCGGACGAGAAGCTGACCCTGCTGGTGGCCGGCGTGCCCGGCCTACGGCTGGCCGACCCGCTCGCGACCGGAACCATCAGCAACGACGACTGACCGCTGACGCTGACGGCCCACCCTCCGGGTTCGCACGGAGGGTGGGCCGTTCGCGGTGTCAGTAGTACTCCTGGCCGATCGGCGGCGGTGGCAGGTGCCGATGCTGCGCGACCCGCACCTCCCACTGGCTGCGTCGGCGTCGCGCCTCGCGATCCGCCGAGCTTCGGTGGTAGGTCTCCGGCGGTCGCGCCAGC
Source organism: Micromonospora sp. CA-246542 (assembly GCF_050942905.1). Lineage (NCBI taxonomy): Bacteria > Bacillati > Actinomycetota > Actinomycetes > Micromonosporales > Micromonosporaceae > Micromonospora > Micromonospora sp. CA-246542. The sequence continues at coordinate 6,437,855 of NZ_CP192040.1, forward strand.
CCGTAGATGTCTCCCCACCACTCCCCCGGCTCAGGATCGAGGATCGTGTCGAGGTGGGCGGGGTAGCGGCGACCAGCGCCGTCGTGAACGTCGTCGCGGTCGGCCATCGGTTGGATCACCCGGCCCTCCTGGTCCACCACCACCAGATAGAGCCCGGCCGCGCCGAGGAGGCGCTCCAGCACCGCCAGACTCGGTGCCAGACTGCCGGCCTCGACCTTGCCCACGGTCGACGGTGCGACCTTGGCGAACCGGGCCATCTGACGTTGGCCCAGCCCTTTTATGCGGCGGGCCCGACGGACCAGGCCGGTGATGGGAAAGCGCCCAACGGTCGGGCCGGGTGGCGTAGGAGGAACGAGTGCGGAAGCCATCCGACAACCATTCTCGGCCGAAACTCACCACTCAACCCCTGTGGATAACCCTGTGGAAATCGGCCCGGCTCAGGGCCCACCGCATCCCCCACACGTCCTTTGCTCTGCTTCAACGGAGGAGACAGTGTGGGGCCCTCAGTGTTGCCTCCGCTGAAGCAGAGCAAAGGACGTCAAGGAGCCCCTTGGGCCCCTTGGGCTTTGGGGCTTGGGGCTTGGGGCTTGGGGCTTGGGGCTTGGGCCCGCGCCGGCGAGCTGCTCGCCGCCCTCACCCGGATGGCCGTGGTTGGGCCAGCCGGGGCACCTGCCCTGATCGTCAGGGCACGCGGGCGACGATCAGCAGACTACGGACCGGTCGGGGTCACAGCTCGCAGAGGCGGCGGCCGGAGCCGATGTCGTCAAGCGCCGCGTGCAGGTCACGGATGCGCCGCTCGGCCTCGGCGGTCAGCCGATCGTGCAGGCCCTGCCAGTCGGCCGGCTGGGGGTCGGGAGGCAGGACCGCGAGCAGGTCGCGGATCTCGTTGACGGTCAGGCCGACGCGCTGGGCCACCCGCGCCACCCTGATCCGACAGGCCGCGTCCGCGTCGAAGCGCCGCTGGTTGCCGCCGGTGCGGGCAGCCGTGATGAGTCCCTGCCGCTCGTAGAACCGCACGGCGGAGCCGCTGACGCCGCTCTCCCGGGCCACCTCGCCGACCGTCAACGCGCCCATCGCCATTCCCCCGCCGCCATTGACTTCATCATTACTTCAAGTCCTAGCGTCCGAGGCATGACTACGCAAGAGGACACCGCACCGACCGTCGCCGTGCTCGTCGGGAGCGTCCGGCAACCTCGGGTGGGCCGCTCGATCGCCGACTGGTTCGTCGCGCACGGGAGCCGCCGCGCGGACCTGGACCTGGACCTCGTCGACCTCGCCGAGGTGGCGCTGCCGTTCGCCGACACCCCTCCCGGAGGTAACTCGGCCAGCCCGATCAGCGCCCGGTTGGCCGCCGCCGACGCGTTCGTCGTGGTGACCCCCGAGTACAACCACAGCTTCCCGGCCGCCCTGAAGAACGCCATCGACTGGCACTACCGGGAGTGGGCCCGCAAGCCGGTGGCCTTCGTGTCGTACGGCGCCAGCTCCGGTGGCATCCGCGCGGTGGAGCAGCTCCGGCTTGTCTTCGCCGAGGTGCAGGCCGCCACGACCCGCTCCGGGGTGGTGCTCCGGGCGCCCTGGGAACGACTCGACGTCGACGGGCGGCTGGTCGACGACGAGCCGCTGCGGCAGGCGGCCGACGCCACGCTCAGCGAGCTGGCCTGGTGGGCCGAGGCGCTGCGCACCGCCCGCCGGGTCCGGCCCTGAGCAGACGACATGGACACGTCTGCGCGACGGCTCGGCTGGTACCTGACCCTGGGTGGCCTGCTCGCGGTGATCGACACCACGGTCACCGTGGTGGCCCTGCCGAGGCTGGTCGACGACCTCGACACCAACCTCACCACGATCGGCTGGGTCACCAGCGGCTACGCGCTCGCCCTGGTCGCGGTGATGCCCACTGCGGCCTGGGCGATCGGTCGCTTCGGCGCCCGCCGCACCTACCTGACCGCGCTGCTGCTGTTCACCGCCGGCTCCGTGTTGGCCGGGGCCGCCTGGAGCGTCGGGTCGCTGATCGCGTTCCGGGTGCTCCAGGGGCTGGGTGGCGGACTGCTCAACCCGGTCGGGATGGCCGTCGCGCTCGCCGCCGTTCCGCCGGGACGGCGCGGACGGATGATGAGCCTGCTCGGTCTTCCGGTACTGGTCGGGCCGCTCATCGGGCCGGTGCTGGGTGGGCTGCTGCTCGATCACGCGTCCTGGCGGTGGATCTTCTGGATCAACCTGCCGGTGGGGCTGGTGGCGATGGTGCTCGGCCGGTCGGTGCTGCCGGTCGCCGATACGCGACGACCATCGGTCCGCCTGGACGCCGTCGGCCTGCTGCTGCTCTGCCCCGGGCTGGCGCTTGCGGTGTACGGGCTCAGCGTCACCGGTGAGCGGGGCGGGATCGGCACGGCATCCGTGCTGCTGCCGCTCGCGCTCGGCGTCCTGCTGGTGGTCACCTTCGCCGTGCGGGCCGGCCGGGTCCGGCAGCCACTGCTGCGCCTGGCCGTGCTGCGCGCGCCGGGGATGACCCCCGGCGCCGCGACGGTGGCCCTCTTCGCCGCCGGATACTTCGGCTCGTTCCTGATCCTCCCGGCCTACGTGCAGGTGGTACGCGGTGACTCGGCCACCCTGGCCGGGGTGATCGGCATCCCGCAGGCACTGACCACCGGGCTGACGCTCCAGGTCGCGACCCGGCTCGTCGATCGCGTCTCGGCGCGGCGGGTGGTCGGGTTGGGCATCTGCACCGCCGTGGCCGGCACGGTGGTCCGGGTGCTGGTGCTCGACGCCGACACGTCGTACCCATTGCTGGCGGCGCTGGGCGCGGTCATCGGCCTGGGCATGGGTGCCACGCTGATGCCGACGATGACGGCGGCCAGCCGTTCGCTTCCGCCCGACGACGTGCCGTCCGGCTCCACCCTGCTCACCACGGTGTCACACACCTCGGTCGCGGCCGGCACGGCGCTGATCGCCGCCGTCCTGTCCTTCCTCACGGACCGGGTGGCCCCGAGCCTGGGCGGCGGGGGCATCACGGCGGCCGGCCGGCTCGACCCGGCCGGACGCCTCGACCTCGCGCCGGAACTGGCGCTGGCCACCCGGCTCGCGCTGGCGGTCTCGGCCGTGCTGTTGGCGCTCGCCTGGCTGACCAGCCGGCGACTTCCGACCACCGTCGCCGGTGCCGACGAGGCAGTTGGCCCGGGCGAAGCCGGGGAGCCGCTCAGTAACGCTGGCGGAGCAGACCGGCGGCCTCGACCGCCCAGTAGGTGAGGATGATCTGCGCGCCGGCCCGCTTGATCGAGGTGAGGGTCTCCATCATCACCCGTTCCCGGTCGATCCAGCCGTTCGCGGCGGCGGCCTCGACAGTCGCGTACTCCCCGGAGACCTGGTACGCGGCGACCGGGACGTCCACCGCGGCCCGGACCGCCGACACCACGTCGAGGTAGGGCAGCGCCGGCTTGACCATCACCATGTCGGCGCCCTCGGCGACGTCGAGCGCCACCTCGCGCAGGGACTCGCGCACGTTCGCCGGGTCCTGCTGGTAGCTGCGCCGGTCACCCTCCAGCGCCGACTCCACGGCGTCCCGGAACGGGCCGAAGAACGCCGAGGCGTACTTCACGGCGTACGCCAGCACCGCCACGTCCTGGTACCCGGCGGCGTCGAGCGCCCGGCGTACCACCCCGACCTGGCCGTCCATCATCCCGGACGGCCCGACCACGTCGACCCCGGCGGCGGCCTGGGCCACCGCCATCTCGGCGTAGGCGGCCAGGGTGGCGTCGTTGTCGACGTCGCCGTCGGGGGCGAGCACCCCGCAGTGGCCGTGCGAGGTGAACTCGTCCAGGCACAGGTCACTCATCACGACGGTGGCGTCACCGACCTCGGCCACCACGTCGCGGATGGCGACGTTCAGGATGCCGTTCGGGTCGATGCCGCCGGACCCGGTCGGGTCCCGCTGCTCGGGGACCCCGAAGAGCATGATCCCGCCGACGCCGGCCTGCACGGCCTCGGCCGCCGCCTTGCGCAGCGAGTCCCGGGAGTGCTGAAGCACCCCCGGGAGCGACGCGATCGCCCGCGGCTCGGTCAACCCTTCCTTGACGAACATCGGCACGACCAACTCGGCCGGGTCGACCCGGGTCTCCGACACCAGCCGGCGGATCGCGGGGGTGCGGCGCAGACGGCGGGGCCGGATCTCGGGGTACGACATGGAAGGGTCCTCCTGAAACGACGACTACCGGAAGCGCAGGGCGGTCGGCCCCTGCACCTTCGAGCCGCGGCGCTGCTTGGCCGGCATGGCGGCCAGCTTCTCGCGCAACTCGACGGCGTAGGCGGCGAGCGCCTCCACCAGGTCGGGCACCGAGGCGTGCGGCGGCTGGACGTCGACCCGAAGGCCGAACTCCGTCGCGGTCTCCGCCGTCTTGGGCCCGATCACGGCAACAACCGTGCGCGCGTGCGGCTTCCCGGCGATGCCGACGAGGTTCCGCACGGTCGAGGAAGACGTGAAGAGCACCGCGTCGAACCCGCCCGACTTGATCGCGTCCCGGATCTCGGCCGGCGGCGGCGCAGCCCGTACCGTCCGGTACGCGGTCACGTCGTCGACCTCCCAGCCACGCTCGGTGAGCCCGGCGGCGAGCGTCTCGGTGGCGATGTCGGCGCGCGGTAGCAGCACCCGGCCGACCGGGTCGAGGATCTCGTCGTGCGGCGAGAACTCGGCCAGCAGCCCTTCGGAGGACTGCTCCCCGGCGGGGATCAGCTCCGGCTGGATACCGAACGCGCGCACCGCGTCAGCGGTCGCCTCGCCGATACAGGCGATCTTGACGCCGCCGAAGTGCCGGGCGTCCAGGCCGTGCTCGGCGAACTTCTCCCAGACCGCACGGACCGCGTTCACCGAAGTGAAGATCACCCAGGCGTACCGGCCGTCGACCAGGCCCTTGACCGCCCGCTCCATCTGCGCCGGGGTACGCGGCGGCTCGACCGCGATGGTCGGCACCTCGCACGGGATCGCCCCGTACGCGCGCAGCCGTGCGCTCATCACGCCGGCCTGCTCCTTGGTGCGGGGAACCAGCACCTTCCAGCCGTACAGCGGGCGGTTCTCCCACCAGCTCAGCTTGTCGCGCTGCCCCACCCCGACACCGACGGTGAGCACCACGCGGCCGGTGAAGCCGAGCGCGGCGGCCACGAAGCTGTCCACGGTCGACGTGGTCGTGTACTGGGTCTCGCCGGTGCCGTCGCCGGTGACCGCGACACCGGTGGTGCCGTCGACCCCGGCGGCCAGCAGCCCGTCCCGGACGGCGGCGAGGTCACCGGCGTCCACCGCGAGCGCGAGCGAACCCCGGCCGACGGCGGCGGCCAGCGCCTCGAAGTCCAGCGCGCTGACGTCCTCGACGTCGGCGGCGGTACGCACACCCGGCAGCGGGACGCCCGCGTAGGTGGCCACACCCTCGGCCTGACCGACACCGGGCACCACCTCGAAGTGGGCGGCGGTACGGGCGACGGCCTGCACCTCCTTGACCACCGAGTCGTGGCCGAATGGGTCGCCGGCGACCAGGTGCACCGCGTTCAGCCCGGACCGGGCCGCGGAGATCAGCACCTTCGCCACGTCCCCCGGGGCGCCTTCGGCCGGGGTGAACTCGGCGTCGTCCCTGGCCTCGGCGCGCACGGCGGCGAGCAGCGACTCCGGGACTCCCCGGTCGTAGATCACCTGGTCGGCGTCGACCAGGGCGTCGTGCGCCCGGCGGGTCAGCAGACCTGGGTCGCCGGGGCCCGCCCCGACGAACGCGATACGGCCGACGGGCTTACGGGTGCGGGTCATTCTGTGCTCCCAAATTGCTGGGTCCCCGGGCCGGTGTGTCCTTCGTGGCCGAGGATCGAGTCGGCGCCGAGTTCGAGGAGTTCGGCGGCGAGTGCCTTACCGATCTCCGCAGCGTCGGCGGGCGTTCCGGTGCGGGACAGCCGGAGGTCACGAGTGCCGTCCGGACTGATCACCGCCCCGCGCAGGTAGATCTCGTCACCGTTCTCGCCTTCGGCGAGTTCGGCGTAGGCGGCGACGGGTGCGCTGCACCCGGCCTCCAGGGTGGCCAGCAGCGCGCGCTCCGCGATGACCGCGGCGTGCGACGGTGCGTGGTCGAGCGTTCCGAGCAGCTCGACCAGGTCCTGGTCGTCGACCCGGCACTCCACGGCCAGCGCGCCCTGGGCGGGCGCGGGCAGCATCAGCATCGGGTCCAGCGTCTCGGTGATCACGTCGGCCCGGCCGATCCGGGCCAACCCGGCCCGGGCCAGGACGACCGCGTCGAGGTCGGCATCGGGGCCGAGCACCCGCGCCAGGCGGGTGTCGATGTTGCCGCGGATCGGGGTGACCTCCAGTTGCAGGCCGAGCGCGTGCAACTGGGCGATACGGCGCAGCGCGCCGGTGCCCACGGTGGCACCGGGCGGCAGTTCGGCGAGCGTCTGGCCACCGCGGGCGATCAGCGCGTCGCGCGGATCCTGCCGGGGCGGCACCGCCGCGATGTGCAGCCCGCCGGCGGCGGCCGTGGGCAGGTCCTTGTACGAGTGCACGGCGAAGTCGATCGTCCCGGCGGTCAGCGCGTCGCGCAGCGCGGAGACGAACACTCCGACGCCGAGCCGGTGCACCGGCGCGCTGGAACGGTCGCCAGCGGTGACCACCTCGACCAGCTCGACCGGGCGGCCGGTGGCGGCGGTCACCGCCTCGGCGACGTGGCCGGACTGGGCCAGGGCCAGGGTGCTGCCCCGGGTGCCGAGGCGCAGGGGGGCGGTCATCGCGCACCTCCGGTGGGCGGGACGGGATCGGTCGCGTCCGAGCCGGACGCCGGGTCGCCGTCCGCGGACGGCATGCCGATCTCGGGGCTCAGCACGTCGGGGACGGTGTCGACCGGCGAGGTCTGCGGCACCTGAAGGTCGAACAGCTCACGCAGCAGGGCGGCGTACTGGTCGCCACCGGGCTCGGCGGCGAGCTGGCGGACCTTGACGGTGGGCTGGTGCAGCAGCCGCTGAACCACGCGGTGCACCGTACGGGCCACCTCGGCGCGCAGGTCGTCGCCGAGGTCGGGACGGCGCTGGACCAGGCGACGCAGCTCGGTGGCGACGACGTCGTCGGCGCGACCCCGCAGCGCCGCCACGGTGGGCGCCACATCGGCGCCGCGCAGCCAGGTGAGGAAGCTCTCCACCTCGCCGGTCACGATTCCTTCGACGGCGGCGGCGTCCGCCGCGGCCGGACCGTCGGCGAGCAGTGCGGCCATCCGGTCGATGTCGATCACCTCGACGCCGGCCAGGTCGGCGACGCCCTCCTCGACGTCGCGCGGAACGGCCAGGTCGAGCAGGACCAGCGGGCCCCGGGACGGGTCGCGCTCGGCGAGCGCGGCCTCGACGACCGTCCGGGTGAGGACCGGTTCGGTGGACGCGGTGGCGGCCACTACGATGTCCACTGTGGAGAGCGTGGCGGCCAGCTCGGTCATCGGCGCGGCGCCCGCACCGTACGACTCGGCGAGCCGGACGGCCCGGTCGATCCCCCGGTTGGTGACCGTGAGCGGCCCGGCGCCCAGCCGGGACAGCGTGGCCACCCCGAGCGAGCCCATCGCACCGGCCCCGATCACCAGTGCCGGGTGGCCGGCGAGGTCACCGTCGAGGTACCCGGCCGCCAACTCCAGCGCGGCGGTGACGACGCTCTGGCCGGCCCGGTCGATGCCGGTCTCGGCGTGGGCCCGCTTGCCGACGCGCAGCGCCTGCTGCATCAGCTCGTGCAGCAGCCGACCGGCCGAGTCGGTGCCGGTGGCCCAGTGGTACGCGTCGCGCAACTGGCCGAGGATCTGCGCCTCGCCCACGACCATGGAGTCCAGCCCCGTGGCGACGCGGAAGACGTGGTCCACGGCGGCGGTGTCGTAGTGCACGTACAGGTTGTTGGCGAGCGCCGCCGGGGTGCTGCCGGCCTGCTCGCCCAGGACGGCGCAGATGTCGCCGAGCCCACCGTGGAAACCGGACACGGCGGCGTACACCTCCACCCGGTTGCAGGTGGAGACGAGCACCGCCTCGCTCACGTACGGCTGAGCGACCAGGCGGTCCAGGGTGCGGGTGAGGTCGGCGGGGGGCACGGCCAGCTGCTCCAGCGTGGCGACCGGGGCGGTCCGGTAGGACGCGCCGACGACGAGCAGTTTCACGTGCCGATCGCCTCCTGGGTGTCGGTGGCCGCGAGACCGCCGGGCAGGGCGGTGAGAGCGGACCCGCCGGTGGCGGGCAGCGCGGTCAGCGACGCCTTACGGTGCTCGTGGAAGGACAGAATCTGCAGCTCGATGGCGAGGTCGACCTTGCGCACGTCGACCCCCTCCGGAACAGAGAGTACGCAGGGCGCGAAGTTGAGGATGCTCGTCACGCCGACCGCGACCAGCTGATCGGCGACCCGCTGGGCGGCGGGGGCGGGGGTGGCGATCACGCCGATCGCGATGGACTCCTGGGCAGCGACCGCGGGCAGGTCGTCGACATGGCGGACCACCAGCCCGTTGATCTCCTCGCCGACCCGGGAGGGATCGGCGTCGAACAGTGCGGCGATCCGGAAGCCCCGGCTGGCGAACCCGTCGTAGCCGGCCAGAGCGTGACCGAGATTACCCACGCCGACCAGGGCGACAGCGCGACGCTGTGTGAGCCCGAGCACGTACTCGATCTGCTCGATCAGCAACGCGACGTCGTAGCCGACGCCCCGGGTGCCGTACGAACCGAGGTGCGAGAGGTCCTTGCGGAGCTTCGCGGAGTTGACTCCGGCGGCCGCCGAGAGACCCTCACTGGAGATCGTTTCGTGGCCGGCGTCGGCGAGGTTGTGCAGAGCGCGCAGGTATTCCGGGAGCCGAGCGACGGTCGCCTCGGGAAGGTCCGGAAGCGCCGGTACGGCACCGGCGCGGCCGGGCACACCTGGCTGACGGTGCTGACTCATGAGACTCCGTGCGGTGCGATCCTCGGCCAACTCTGCTGGTCGGCCGCTTATGGACTCCCGCTGGCGACCGTGGTTGCCGGCTGTGCTAGCAGGGCGCGTCGGAACTACAGAGTAGGCGCTTGTGAAGACGTGCACAAATCGCGATCTTGCCGCTCCAGCACGCGACCCCACCCGCCCCTCCATTCCACAAGATCGATTAAGCGTTCACCGCCTGCGCGATTATTGCTCAATCCCGACTTCTCTGACCAATCCCGCGCCATCCACCCCCACCTCCCCCAACCCCGCTCCCCACCCCCACCCCCAACCCCACCCCCCAACCCCACCCCCCACCCCCGCCCCCGACCTCGCGATCTTGCACTTTCTGTCGTTCCATAACGCCCGCTGCTGTGCAAATCATCAACAGCAACTGCAAGATCGGCGCGGGAATGGGCGCGACGGTGGGAGAGGGAGGACGGGGGGTGGGGGCAGCACTACCGGGGAGAGACCAGGCTTCGGGATGGGGGGCGGGGCGGCGGCTGCCTAGCCTTTGAGCCATGACCGCCCTTGCCGCCACCAGCGACCGGCAGCCGCTGGCACGGAGCATCCCCCGCCAACTCTTCGTCGACTCCGGGTACGTGCTTCTCGGCCTGCCACTGGCAGTGGCCAGCTTCGTCGTCCTCATCGTCGGCCTCTCGGCGGGCCTCGGCCTGATGGTCACCGTGATCGGCCTGCCGATCCTCAGCGGCACGCTGTACGCCGCACGCGGGCTGGCAGACATCGAGCGGCTGCGGCTGCCCGCCGTACTCCGGCAGCCCCGGATCCGACCGCGCTACCGACTGCCGGAGGCGGGCGCGAGCGCCTGGCGGCGGATCTTCCTGCCGATGCGCGACGCGCAGTCCTGGCTCGACCTGGCTCACGGAATCCTGCGGTTGATCGTGGCCCTGGCCACCTTCGTGGTCACCGTCGCCTGGTGGGTCGTCGCGATCGCCAACTCCCTCTACTGGGCGTACGACTGGGCCCTGCCCCGTCCGTCCGGAGACGACCAGGATCTGGCGCAACTCCTCGGCCTGGGTGACTCGACCACCGCCCGGATCGGGCTGAACACCGCGGTCGGCGTGTTCTTCCTGATCACCCTGCCGATCGTGGTGCGGGGCTGCGCGCTGCTCCAGGCCAGCTTCGCCCGGGCCCTGCTGACCGGGGTGGCCGAGATGCGGGACCGGATCACCGTGCTGGAGGAGCAGAAGCGGGCGGCGGTGTCCGCCGAGGCGTCCGCGCTGCGCCGGCTGGAACGTGACATCCACGACGGCCCGCAGCAGCGCCTGGTCCGACTCGCGATGGACCTGAGCCGGGCCCGGATGCAGCTCGCCTCCGACCCGGAGGAAGCCGGCCGGACCATCGACGAGGCGGTGACCCAGACCCGGGAAACACTTGCCGAGTTGCGGGCGCTGTCGCGCGGCATCGCCCCACCGATCCTGGTCGACCGGGGTCTGCCCAGCGCGCTCGCCGCGCTCGCCGGTCGCGGGCTCATCCCCATCGAGCTTCAGGTCGACAAGCAGTTGGGCACGCGGGACGGCCGACTCGACCCGGCGGTGGAGAACACCGCGTACTTCGTGGTGGCCGAGGCGCTGACCAACATCGCCAAGCACAGTCGGGCCACCGAGGCCACGGTCGCCGTGGCCCGCCAGGGCACCCACCTCCAGGTACGGGTGGGCGACGACGGGCAGGGCGGCGCGCACCTGGCGAAGGGGCACGGGCTGGCCGGTATCGCCGACCGGGTGCGGGCGGCCGGCGGCGAGCTGGCCGTGGTCAGCCCGAACGGCGGCCCCACCGAGATCCGCGCCGAACTGCCGCTGTGAACCAACGCGATGGCGGTCCCGACGTGGTAGACACCACACCCATGCGCATTGTGATCGCCGACGACGCCGTCCTGCTCCGCGAGGGGCTGGTACGACTGCTGACCGAGAGCGGGCACCAGGTGGTGGCCGCCGTCGGGGACGGCGACGCGCTCGTCGAGGCGGTGGTCGAGCACCGGCCCGACGTGTCGATCGTCGACGTCCGGATGCCGCCGACCCACACCGACGAGGGGTTGCGGGCGGCGGTGCGGGCACGCCAACTGGTGCCGCGTACGCCGATCCTCGTGCTCTCCCAGTACGTCGAGGTGTCGTACGCCGATGATCTGCTCGCCACCACCGGCGGCGCCGGCGGCGGCGGGATCGGCTACCTGCTCAAGGACCGGGTGGCGGCGATCGACGAGTTCCTGGACGCGCTGCGCCGGGTGGCGGCCGGCGGCACGGTGCTCGACCCGGAGGTGGTCGGCCAGCTCTTCGCCCGACGCCGCCGCGACGACCCGCTGCGCGAGTTGACCCCGCGTGAGCGGGAGGTGCTCGCGTTGATGGCCGAGGGTCGGTCGAACACGGCCATCGCCCGCGCCCTGGTGGTCAGCGACGGCGCGGTGGAGAAGCACGTCCGCAACATCTTCACCAAGCTCACCCTCCCGCCGGACACCGAGCAGCATCGGCGGGTGCTGGCCGTCCTCACCTACCTGCGGAACTGACCACCCGGGCGGCCAGGGCCACCGCGTCGGTGAGGGTGTCGGCCACCGGGTGACCGGAGTCGCGCAGCCGGGCCGGGTCGGTGAACCCGCCGGTGTAGAGCACCGCGCGGCCGCCGACCGCGAGGGCCGCGTCCGCGTCGTCGATGGAATCACCGATGAGTACGACCGCATTGCCGTCCACCTCCAGCTCGGCCAGGTGCCGCCGGAGCGACTCGGCCTTGCGGTCGCCGCCGACCGTCGCCCGCAGACCGTCGACCCGGGTGAAGTGGCCGGTCAGCCCGTACGTGTGCACCGTGGGCACCAACTCCTCGTGGAACCACATGGAGAGCAGGCTCTGACTGCCGCCCCAGGCGGCCATCGCGGTCCGCGCGTCGGCCGCCAGCTCGCAGGTGGTCAGCCCGTCGCGGTACGCGTCGTGGAAGATCCGGTCCAGCCGACCGAACGCCTCGTCGTCCACGGCCTGCCCGAGCACCTCGGCGTAGTAGTCGGCGATCGGCCGGCGGAAGCGCGTCCGGTGCTCGTCGGAGGTGACGGTCGGCCCGCCCACGCTGGCGAAGGCGGCGTTGGTGGCGGCCACCACCAGGCTGAGGTCGTTGAGCAGGGTGCCGTTCCAGTCCCAGACCAGGTGGGGGTGCGCAGAGGTCATCCGAGCACCCTAGGCCCTCAGAGTTGGGGCGTGGTCAGGTCCCGCAGCAGCCGGTCCTCCTCCACCCGCCAGTAGCCGTGCTCCTTGCCGTCGAGCATCACCACCGGCAGCCGGTCCCCGTACTCCCGTTCCAGCTCCTCGTCGCCGGTGACGTCCCACTCGACCCACTTGTCGCCGGTGACCGCCACCACCCGGTCGAGCGCGGCCTTGGCGTCGTCGCACAGGTGGCAGCCGGGTCGGGTGATCAGGGCGAGCCGGGCGTCAGTGGCCATCGGGTACCTCCGTGCGGGCGTCGTCGGCGGATGCGGGCGAACCGGCCGGGGTCGCCGACCGGAGCTGGGTCTTTCGTACCTTGCCGATCGCCGAGTGGGGCAGTGCGTCGACGAACTCGACGGCGGTCGGGCACTTGAACCGGGCCAGGTTCCGTGCGCAGTGTGCGAGCAACTCCTCGCCGCTGACCGGCCGCCCCGGCGCCGGCACCACGTACGCCCGCACAGTCTCGCCGGTTCGCGGGTGCGGCACACCCAGTACCGCCGACTCGGCCACCCCGGGGTGCCCGGCGAGCACCAACTCGACCTCGTGCGGATAGACGTTGAAGCCGTTGACCAGGATCAGATCGCCGAGTCGGTCCACCAGGTGCAGGTCGCCCTCGGAGTCGGCGTACGCGATGTCGCCGGTGCCCCACCAGCCGTCGGCGTCCGGACCATCGCGGCCGTCCGGCCAGTAGCCGTCGAAGAGGTTGGGGCCGCGTACGACGATCTGCCCCGGGTCGGTGCCGGGGGCGACGTCGGAGATGTCCAACTCGTCCGTGTCGTCGTCCGGGACGGCCTGGCCGTCGCGCCACAGATCCACCAAGTCCGGCCCGACCAGGCGCAACTGGACGCCGGGCAGCGGCCGGCCGATCGAGCCGGCCTTGGCCACCTTGCCGACCAGGGTGGAGGTGAGCACCGGCGCGGTCTCGGTGAGGCCGTAGCCGATGTGCACCGGGTGGCCGGTCGCCGCGGTGAAGCGCGCCGCGACCGCCGGTTCCAGGGGCGCCGCGCCGCACACCGCCACCCGTACCGATGCGGTCGCCGCGCGGACCGGGTCGGCGTCGGCCCAGGCCAGGAACATCGACGGTACGCCGACCAGCACGCTGACCCGGTGCCGGGCGATCTCGGCGAGTCCCGCCGTCGGGTCCGGCTCGTCGAGCAGCACGCCGGCGGCACCATGGTGGACGACGGCGCCGAGCCCCGCATTGAGCCCGTACGCGTGGAACAGCGGCAGGGCCAGCAGCACCGTGTCGTCCGGGCCGACCACCGGCGGCTCGATGGCATCGACCTGGTCGAGGTTGGCCAGCAGCGCACGGTGGGAGAGCATCGCGCCCTTCGGACGGCCGGCGGTGCCCGACGTATAGAGCAGTACGGCGAGGTCGTCCCCGCCGCGGCGGGCCCGGGGACGCGGCCCGGGCCGCCCGGCGGTCGGCGGGGTGTCGTGCACGGCGGTGAGCGCCGGCAGATCGGCGGCCACCTCGGCGACCAGGCCGCGGACCCGCTCGGTGCCGATCAGCAGCGACGCGCCGGAGTCGGCCAGCACGTGTCGCAGCTCCGGGGCGGTGAAGCCCGGGTTGACCGGCACCGCGACCAGCCCGGCCCGCAGCGCGCCGAGCCACCCCACCACGAAGTCGGGGGTGTTGGGCAGCGCGATCGCCACCCGGGGCGGCGTGTCGCCCGGCTCGGTGGCCGGAACGGCGGAGGCCAGGCCGTACGCGGCGGCGGTCACGGCGGCGTCCAGTTCGGACCAGCTCACCCGCTGATCCCGCCAGTGCAGCGCGGGCCGGTCACCGTGGTCGAGAGCCGCCCGGCGGACGCGGTCGGCGAGGTTCGGCGGGAAGTCCTGCACGGTCATCGAGTCTGGCACAGCGGCGGTCGACGGACCACGCCCCGACGGCCGCCCGGTGACCGCCGCAGGGCGTCCCGTCAACGGGACGCTCACCGTGCCACCGACGCGCCGATCGAGTCCGGCTGATGGGACGAGCGACGCGCCCGGTCGACGGTTCGGCCGAGCCGGTACGGCGGGTGGCGGGTGCCGCTCACCTGATCGGCCAATGTGCTGTCCGACCTGCGGATCCATCCTGGAACACCGGGTCGGTCGAAAGTCAAACGCACACGACGGACAACCGGTCCGCCGCCGGTGCGACACAGCGGGAAATACTTCCGCCTTGTGTAACGGACTTGCCACGCGCGGGTGACGTTGGCCCTATTATCACTCGGGTCGGCTCACCCCATTTGCCGTGAGTCGACACCCCTCAGCCCGAGGAGGCCCCCGTGCCTGTGAGCGCATTGGACCAGCACCTCAAGGGGAACTGCCGCCCGTCGGCACACCCCGGAACAGTCCTGCCCGACCGGCTGCCCGGTCGGTCCGCACCGACGACCCGCAAACCGGCCCGTCCGGCCACCAAGGGGACGGGGGCGGCGCGATGACCACCTTTGGATACGCGGAACGCCCCGTCGGCCTGACCGGCCAGACGCCCCGCTCGCAGGTCAACGAACGGCCGGCAACCCGCGCGCCGCTGGGCGACCCGCACGCCGCACCGCGTGGCGAGAGCCCCGCGCAGCGGACCCGCAACCGCCCGCACACCAACGAGCCTCCGCCGAGACCGGCGGTCCCCGGTGGCAACGCGATGCCGACCGGCGGTCGGGTCGCCGCGCCGACCCGACCGACCATGCCGTCGCAGGGACGCCGGGCCGGCGACGCCCCGGCTCCGGCCACCGACCCGGCGGCGGGCGAGACGGCGGTGATCCCGGCGGTTCCGGCCGCCACACCGACCACGCCGACCGGTTTCCCGAGCCGCCCGGACCCGTCCGACCCGGCCACCGAGGTCTGGACGCTTGTCGAGCGGGCGCAGGCCGGTGAGTCAGCGGCGTTCGGTCTCATCTACGACAGGTACGTGGACACCGTCTTCCGGTTCGTCTACTTCCGGGTCGGCAACCGTCAGCTCGCCGAGGACCTGACGTCGGACACGTTCCTGCGCGCCCTCAAGCGGATCGGGAGCTTCACCTGGCAGGGCCGCGACCTCGGCGCCTGGCTGGTGACCATCGCCCGCAACCTGGTCGCGGACCACTTCAAGTCCGGCCGGTACCGGCTGGAGGTCACCACGGGCGACGTGCTCGACGCCGACCGGGAGGATCGCGGCCCCGAGGGCAGCCCGGAAGCGGCGGTGGTCGAACACATCACCAATGTCGCCCTGCTCACGGCCGTCAAACAGCTCAACCCGGAACAGCAGGAGTGCATCGTGCTCCGGTTCCTGCAGGGCTTCTCGGTGGCCGAGACGGCCCGCGCCATGGGCAAGAACGAGGGTGCCATCAAGGCTCTGCAGTACCGGGCCGTCCGTGCGCTGGCACGACTGCTGCCCGACGGTTTCCAACCGTGATTCGCTAGCCGCCCCGACGAGCGTCGATCACTGTCTGCGCAGCTCAGGGCGGGTCTCACTCGGTGACGCCGATCACTTTCTGTGATTTCCGCTCCGCCCGGCCCGTAACCCGTGCCCGGCCCGCCGCGTTTCTCCGGGTGCGACCGGTGGACGTCCCGGCAGGGCCGGGGCACCGAGGTCCGCCCGGCAGTCCGGGCGGCGCCTCACCTCCGTGGTGTCACAAACGCCGCCCGGTCGCCGTAAACCACGGCGGCCGACCGGCCGTGACCAGCGAGAGGAGGTGCCTGCGGTGGACAACGACCTCTTCTCCCGCCGGCGTGCCGAGCGCTTCGCGCAACTTCTCGACGAGGCCAACGGCGGCCGGCGGCACCACGTGCGGTCCCGGGTGGACAGCCAGCTGGCGCCGCTCGTCGCGGTGGGCCAGCGGATCAGCGCCGATCCTCCGACCGTCGAGGTTGATCCCGACTTCCGCACCGGCCTGCGGGCGATGCTGCTCGCCACCGCCGAGCGCGAGGGGATCGGCACGACCCCGGCGACCGCCGAGCCGGCCGCCACCACGAGCCGTGGCTCGCTGCTGCCGGCGGTCACCGCCCGGCGGGCCCGTGCCCGGGGAGCGATCCTGGTGGGCATCGCCGCCGGCGCCATCGCCGTCTCCGGCATCTCCGCCGCCAGCGAGAACGCCGTTCCCGGCGACGCGCTCTACGGGATGAAGCGCTCCACCGAGCGAGCGCAACTCGCCCTGGCCAGCTCGGACATCAGCCGTGGCCAGCTCTTCCTGGACTTCGCCCGGACCCGGCTCGGCGAGGCGGCCGAGCTGCGCGGCGACCGCATCGGCTACAGCGCCGTCCTCGACGACATGGACGCCGACACCCGGCAGGGCACCCGCCTGCTCACCGCCGCCGCCGTGCAGCGCGCCGAGCCGGCCAGCCTCGACGCCGTCAACACGTTCGTCGCCAGCCAGCGACGGGCGGTGAGCAACCTGCTCGACGGCGCCGACCGGGCCGACCGGGAACGGACCCGGCGGTCGCTGGCCCTGCTGGACAGCATCCGGGAGCGGTCGGACGCGGTACGCGCCGCCATCGCGTGCGGTCTGCCGGCGCCGACCGGCAGCGACACCCTCGGCCCCACCCCGAGCACCTGCCCCGGCGCACGCTGACCCGACGGCGAGACCCGGCCCGCTGGGCCGCACGGCGAAACCGGGCCCGCTGGCCCGAACCGCGAGACCCGGCCCGCTGGCCCGCACCGCAGGGCCCGGCCCGCTGGCCCGAACGGCGAGACCCGGCCCGCTGGCCCGCACGGTGAAACCAGCTCCGCTGACCGCCACGCGAGAGCGCACGACCGACCGGTCGGTGCACGGTTCTCCGTGCCCGGCCGGTCGGTCGTGCGTTCCGGATACCCTCGCTGGAGGCATCGTCGTAGCTGCGGAAGGAGGGGAAGTCGCGTGGCGCGCAGCCGCAGGATGACGGTCAGCACCGACGTCCAGGGACACACCGCCGGATGGGCGGAGACCGACCTCGCGTCGGTCACCCCGCCCGCACCGGACCCGACCGCCGCCGCCTTCTTCGACGTCGACAACACGATGATGCAGGGCGCGTCGATCTACTGGTTCGCCCGGGGGCTCGCCGCCCGGAACTACTTCACGACCGCCGACCTGGCCCGCTTCGCCTGGCAGCAGCTCCGGTTCCGGTTGCTCGCCCGGGAACACGCGGGCGACATGTCCCAGGCGAAGGAGGCCGCGCTGGCCTTCGTCGAGGGGTGGCGGGTCGACGACGTGGAACGCCTCTCGGAGGAGATCTTCGACGAGCTGATGGCCCCCCGGATCTGGGCCGGTACCCGCCAGCTCGCCCAACACCACCTGGACGCCGGCCAACGCGTGTGGCTGGTCAGCGCCGCCCCGGTCGAGATCGGTCGGGTGATCGCCGCCCGGCTCGGCCTGACGGGTGCGATCGGCACGGTGGCCGAGGTGCGGGCCGGGGCGTACACCGGGCGGTTGGTGGGCGACCTCATGCACGGGCCGGCGAAGGCCGAGGCGGTCACCCAGCTCGCCGCCGTGGAAGGGCTGGACCTGAGCCGCTGCGCGGCGTACAGCGACTCGGCCAACGACCTGCCGCTGCTCTCCGCGGTGGGCCGGGCGGTCGCGGTCAACCCGGACGGCACGTTGCTGCGGCAGGCCCGCCAGCGGGGCTGGGAGGTACGGGACTTCCGTACCGGCCGTCGAGCCGTCAAGATCGCCGTACCGTCGACGGCGGCGGCCGGGCTCGTCGCCGGCGCGGTCACCGCCGGCCTGGCCCTCCAGCGTCGCCGCCGCGCCGGCTGAGCGTCAGGGGCCGAACGGATCGGGTCGCCGTTCCAGCAGCGTGTGCAGGGTCTGCTGGATGGTCTCCCGCACCTGGTCGGCGAGGTTGAAGACGACCAGCGGATCGTCCGCCGAGTCGGTCAGGTGTGCGGTGGGGATCGGCGGGCAGAACTCGATCAGCCACTTGCTGGGCAGCGGCACCATCCCCAGCGGCCCGAGCCACGGGAAGGTCGGCGTCACCGGGAAGTACGGCAGCTTGAGCAGTCGCGCGAGGGGTTTGATGTCGGCGAGCATCGGATAGATCTCCTCGCCGCCGACGATCGCGACCGGGACGATCGGGGTGCCGGTACGCAGCGCCGCCGAGACGAAGCCGCCCCGACCGAACCGTTGCAGCTTGTACCGGTCGGCGTAGAGCTTGCCGATGCCCTTGAACCCCTCGGGGAACACGCCGACCAGCTCGCCACCGCCGAGTAGCCGCTCGGCGTCCGGGTTGCAGGCCACCGTGCCGCCGGTCTTGCGGGCGATCTCCGACACCACCGGCATCCGGAACACCAGGTCGGCGCCGAGCAGGCGCAGGTAGCGGCGGGCCGGGTGCTTGTCGTGCAGGGCCGCCGACAGGATCAACGCGTCCAGCGCCACGGTGCCGGAGTGGTTGCCGACCACCAGGGCGGGCCCATCGACGGGTACGTGCTCCACCCCGCTGACCTCGGTACGGAACCAGTCCCGGTAGAGCAGCCGCAGCAACGGGTGGAAGACCGCGTCGGTCAACTCCGGGTCGAAGCCGAACTCGTCGACCTCGTAGTCCCCGGCCAACCGTCGACGCAGGAACGCCAGGCCGTTGGCGACCCGGCGGTCCCACTGGTCCCCGGGCCGATCCGCCACCGCCGGCACGGTGCCACCGCCGGAAGCCGGCACGGTGCCACCGCCGGAAGCCGGCACGGTGCCACCGGAGGCGGGCGGTCTTCCGCTGGCCGGCTCGTCGGTCGTGCCGGTGCCGACCTTGTCGGCGGCCGTGACCGCCGGGCCGTCGGTCGGCGTTTCGACCTCGTCGCCGGGTGTCGCGGTGGGCGCGAGCCGGGCCACCGGGCGGTGGCCGTTGCGCCGCGCCGGCTCCGCGGCCGGCACGGGCGGAACCAGCGGTACGTCGAACCGACCGACCCCCTGCGGGTCCTGGCCCTGCCCGGTCATGACGTGCGCTCCCGGACCGCGGCACGGACCTGCCGGATGCCGTCCAGAACCAGCTGTTCGGCGGCGGCCAACTGACCCCGGTTGAGCACCGCCCTACCGTGGTGGGCGCGGATGAAGTCCTCGAACGCCTCGGCGGTGGAGCGCGGCGTGAAGCCGTACTCCTGCTCGAGGCGCGTGGTGTCGACGACCCGGCCGTGCACGAAGAGATCGACCTGGTCGAGGCCGTAGCGGCCGACCCCCATGGTGCGGGCCAGCGCCGCCGCGCCGGACAGCCCCGGCTCGAGCACCGGCACGGCCACCCGACCGGCCCGCCGGATCGCCTGGGACAGCGACAACACCCCGGGGCCGGCGACGTTGTAGGTGCCCGGATGGTCTTCCACGATCGACCGGTGCAGCACCTCCAACGCGTCGTCGAAGTGCAGGAACTGTAGCCGAGGATCGCGGCCGAACACGGTCGGCACGAACGGCTGCGCGAAGTAGCGCGTCAGGGTCGTGTCGGCGGTCGAACCGATGAACGGGGCGAACCGCAGCACCGTCGCGGTCACGTCGGCCCGACGGCGGCGGAAACCTCGGACGTACCCCTCGACGTCGAGAATGTCGCGGCCGAAACCGCCGCGCGGCACCTCGCGCGGCTCGGTCTCCTCGGTGAACACCGCCGGGTCGCGGAACGACACCCCGTATGCGGCGGTCGACGACCGGACCACGAGCTTGCGGAGGCGGGGCGCCCGCTGGCAGGCGGCGAGGAGCTGCATGGTTCCGATGACGTTCTGGTCCTTCATGGCCGACCGGCCACCGTGCTGCCGGTCGGGAGAGCTGACCAACGCGAGGTGGACCACCGCGTCGACGTCCAGGTCGGCGAGGAGCCCACCGAGCGAACCCGGGTCGACACGGATGCGCTCGACCCGGTCCAGCAGATCGGTGAACTCGGCGGCCGGCTCCGGCGCGTCCACGCCGATGACCCGCTCGATACGCGGATCGGCGGCCAGTCGGGCCGCCACGTGGGCGCCCAGGTAACGACCGACCCCGGTCACGACGACGACCCCCGGAGCACCTGGGGTGCTACCGGGGGTCATCTGACGCACCTACGCCGACAGGCGGGATCGAGCCGGGACGACCACGGCCTGATCACCTGAGCCTCCGGAGGTCGACAGTTTGGCAAGCGACGCGGGTGCCGGGCTGAGCCCGGCGCCGGTCACTTGCCGAGACGGCGACGCTGGACGCGGGTCTTGCGCAGCAGCTTGCGGTGCTTCTTCTTAGCCATGCGCTTACGGCGCTTCTTGACCACCGAGCCCATACGACAGCCTTTCGATACAACGTGCGGGGCGGACCGGATGACACCACGCAGGTGACGACGGAGACCGCATGCGGACAACGGACCGGACCAGTCTGGGCGGCGGGGCGCACCGGCAGGGTCTCGATCGCGCTCCAGGGTAGCCGCAGAGCGTCAGCAGGACCAACGCGCCCCCGTCCATGACGCCTAGGGGGCGCTCAATCGGCCGTCCGGTGCCTCAGGCGGTTTCCTGAAAGGCGCCCCGCAGGTATTCGTGCACCGCGTGCTCGGGCACCCGGAACGACCGGCCCACCCGGACCGCGGTCAGCTCACCGCTGTGCACGAGGCGATAGACCGTCATCTTCGACACCCGCATGACCGTCGCCACCTCCGCGACGGTCAGGAACTTGACCTCCGACAGCCGTCCGTCGGACTGCGACCCGGCCATGGCTCACCGACCCATCCCATGCCCGGCGCGGGCCAACCCGACGGATGCTCCGGGCCGGGCGGCGACGCGCGTGTTACCAGTACGGTAGCGGGGCGGCTGTGACCGGCGCGATCCCTTCGTACAACTGATCATGTTTCGGTGTTCGGTTCACCCGATCCGGCCCGCCGTTATCTCCCCGGCTGCGTCCGTCGTCCGGTTGCTCACTCGGCGCGCAGCGCCACCACGGTTGCTCACTCGGCGCGCAGCGCGACCACGGTTGCTCACTCGGCGCGCAGCGCCACCACCGGGTCGAGCCGGCCGGCGCGCTGCGCGGGGACCACGCCGAAGACGATCCCCACCGCCGCCGACACACCGAAGGCCAGCGCCAGCGACCACCAGGTGATCGCGGCGGGGATCGGTGACAACGCGTCCACCAGCAGGGCGGTGCCCACGCCCAGCGCCATCCCGGTCAGCCCGCCGATGGTGGTGAGCAGGACCGCCTCCAGCAGGAACTGCACACCGATGTCGCGGGGTCGTGCGCCGACGGCCTTGCGCAGCCCGATCTCCCGGGTCCGTTCGCGGACGCTGACCAGCATGATGTTGGAGACGCCGACGCCGCCGACGAGCAGCGAGATGCCGGCGATGGCGGCGAGCACACCGGTGAGTACGCCGAGGATGTCGCCGAGCACACCGAGGATCTGCTGCTGCGTGACCGCGCTGAACTCGGTGTCCGGGTGCCGGCGGTTCAGCTCCGCGACGATGCGTTCGCCCAACTCGTCGATCCGTTCCCGGTCGGGCGCCTTGACGGCGATGCCGTCCACCCGCTGGGTGCCCCAGAGGCGCTGTGCGGCGGTCACCGGTACGTGCACCTCGTCGTCCCGGTCGACGCCGAGACTCTGCCCGAGGGGCGCGAAGACGCCGATGACCCGGAACCGTACGCCGGCGAGGGTGACCTGTTGACCCAGCGGATCGCGGTCGGGAAACAACGCGCGGGCCACCGAGTCACCCAGCACCGCGACCCGCCGGCTGGTGTCCACGTCCGTGCCGGTGAGGTACCGGCCCCGGGCCAGCGAGCGGGTGAACACCGTCGGCGTGGTCTCCAGGACGCCCTGCACGGTGGTGAAGTCCGAGCGCGCGCCGGCCCGCGCGGTCGCCCCCGAGGCGACGGTGACCGCGACCCGCTGGGGATCGCCGACGACGCGGGAGACCGCGTCCGCGTCCTTGAGCGTCAACGGCGAGACCACCGGCGCGGTGCCCACCTCGATCTTGCCGGGGACCACCAGCAGCAGGTTGGAGCCGAGCCCCTCGACCTGCTGCTCCACCTTCTGCTTGGTGCCGGTGCCGATGGCGACCAGCAACACCACCGACGCGACACCGATGATCACGCCGAGCATGGTGAGCGAACTGCGCAGCCGGTTGGCGCGCAACGCGTCCAGCGCGACCCGCCACGCCTCGGCGACCCTCACGCCGCACCGTCCCCGGACCCGCGCACGTCGGCCGCGCCGCGCCGCGGACCGGACCCGCGCACGTCGGCCTCCGCGCGATCCGGACCGGGCTCGCGCACATCGGCCTCCGCGCGATCCGGGCCAGGTTCGCGCTCGTCGGCCTCCGCGCGATCCGGGCCAGGTTCGCGCTCGTCGGCCTCCGCGCGATCCGGGCCGGGTACGAGCGGAAGGCGTCCGGTGGCTCCGGCGGCGCCACCGGAGCCACCGGACGGGTGCCCCGGGCCGTTTCCGGACACGGACCGGGGCTCCGCGCTGGGAGCGGGGACCAGTGTCTCAGGTCGACCGTGATCGACGGACGGCGGTCGATCATGAAGGTCGTCGGCGCTGTCCGCCACCACCACACCGTCGCGCATGGTGATGCGACGCGCGGCCCGCGCCGCCACCTCCTGGTCGTGGGTGACCATCACCAGCGCCACCCCGGACTCCGCGTTCAACCGCTCCAACAGTTCCAGGACCGCCGCGCCGGTCACACTGTCCAGGTTGCCGGTCGGCTCGTCGGCCAGCAGCACCGTCGGCTCGGTGACCAGCGCGCGGGCGATGGCGACCCGCTGCTGCTCGCCACCGGACATCTGGTTGGGCCGGTGGTCGAGCCGGTGCCCGAGACCGACCCGGCCCAGCATCGCCGCCGCCCGCTCCCGGCGCTGCCGGGCCGACACCCCCCGATAGACCAGCGGCAACGCCACGTTCTCCACCGCCGACGTACGCGGCAGCAGGTGGAACGCCTGGAAGACGAAGCCGATCGTCTCGTTGCGCAGGGCGGCCATCTCCGGTGGGGAGAGGGTGTTGACGTCCCGCCCGCCGATCACCAACCGTCCACCGGTGGGCCGGTCGAGACCGCCCAGCAGGTGCATGAGCGTGGACTTGCCGGAGCCGGACGGGCCGACAAGCGCCACGTAGTCCCCCGGCTGCACGGTCAGCGAGACCCCGCGCAGCGCCTCGACCGACACCCCGTCGAGCTGGTACGTGCGCGACACGTCCACCGCCTCGATGGCCGGCGGGGCGTCGGTCACCGCACCTCCTGGCCGTCGCGCACCTGGTCGGTGCCGCGTACCACGATCCGGTCACCGGCCTGGACGCCGTTGAGGATCTGCACCAGGTCGGCCCCCTGGACGCCCACGGTCACCGGCGCCCGGTCGGCCTTGCCGTCGCGGACCACCCACACGGCGTCCCGGCCGTCGGCGGAGAAGACGGCCGAGGCGGGAACGGTCACCGCGTCGGCCGCCTCGCGTACGCGCAGGTGCACGATCGCGTTCATGCCCGGGCGGGGCGTGGGGGCGGGCTCGTCCTCGGCCAGCTTTCCCGCGCCCAGCGCGAGGCGTACCCGGTAGGTGACCCCGCCCTGCGCGGAGCTGGTGGGGAGCACGTCGACCGAGCGGACGGTGGCGTCGTAGCTGGCGCCGGTCACGGCGTCCAGTTCGACGGTGGCGGTCACGCCGGGCTTGACCAGCAGCACGTCGGTCTCGTCCACGTCGGCGAGCAGTCCGAGCTGCCCGGTGTCCACGATGGTCAGCACGGGTGTGCCGGCGGTGACCTGACCGCCGACCACGACGGCGTCGTCGACCCCGGCCGGCGGGCCGGCCTGCGCGGGAGACAGGGCCGACGGGTCGATCCCGGCCCCACCGGCCTGTTCCAACAGCCCGGCCAGACCGCCGCTCGGGCCACTGCCGGCCCGGGTGCCGCCCGGCTGCACCACCCCGCCGATGGGGGCGCGCAGGGTCAGCGCGTCAACGGTCGCCTTGGCCAGGTCGTACGCCTGCTGGGCCTGCAGCCGTTGCGCCGCGGACAGCGAGCCGACGGCGGAGTTCAACCCGCTGATCCCCCGCTGCACCGCGCGGACGGCCGCGTCGGCGCTCTCCGCGGCGGCGGCGTACTGCCGCTGGGCGGACGTCACCTGGGCCAGCAGCGCGTCCCGCAACTGCTGGTCGGCGATCTTCTCGGCGGCCTTGCGGGCGGCGTCGAACGCCTCGTCGGCGGCCCTGTCGGTGCCCCGCCGGCTGCTGGTCAGGTTGCCGGTGGAGACACCCCGGCCGGCGCGCTTCGCCGCGTCCAGCGCCTCCTTCGCCTGGCGCAGGCGGGCCTGGGCCGACGGGGACGCGACCACCGCGAGCACCTGACCGCGCTTCACCCGCTGCCCAGGCTGGACCCGCAGGCTGGCCAGGGTGCCGTCGGCGGGCGAGGTGAGACTGGCGGCGGCCCGGGCGGTCACCGTCGCCGGAGCGTCGATCACCTCGCTGACCGGGTTACGGGCGGCCGAGGCGAGCGCGACCGGCGGCTGGTCGTCACCGCAGGAGGCGGCGGTCGTGGCGGTGAGGACGGCGACGGCGGTCAGGGCGATGAGCAGGCGGGGCCGCGTGGGGCTTGCGGGCCTCGGCAGGTCGGGGCGCACCCATCGATGGTACGGCGCACCGTCACGCGGCGGTGGCGCGGACGTACGCCACGCACTCGTCGTGCAACGTCGACCAGTCCTCGCCGAACGCCTCGTCGGCGGCGGCGGCGAGCGTCGCACGGTCGTGCACCACGGCCTTGAAGAACGTCAACAGCCGCTCCGGCCCGAACCGGTCGACGAGGTGACGGACGGCGAGGTAGCCGACGCCGTAGCTGCCGCCGACCCGTTCGGCGGGCGCGTCGTCGGTGGGCGTGACGCCCTCCAACCGGCCGTCCCAACCGCCCTGGACCAGTTTGCGCACCTCCGCGAGCCCTTCGTACCGGTCGACCGGCCGACCGCCGGAACCCGAGAACTCGGCCAGCCCTTCGACGAGCCACCAGGTCGTCTTGCCCGGGTATCCGCGCTCGGGCAGCGACGCGGCGTGGGTCAGCTCGTGCCGGAGCAGGTCATCGGCGCCGCTGCCGGGCAGCCCTTCGGCGTTGAGCACCACCTCGTGGTGGCCGCCGCCGACCGTCACCGCGTACCCGCCGGTCCACTGTGGCCGCCCGCCGCCGTACCAGCGTTGCCACTCCGTGCGGCCCGCGTAGAAGATCCGGTAGCGGTCCGGGGGCGAGCCCGCCACGACGTACGTGTCGGCGACCTTGGCCGCCGCCTCGGCCTGGGTGAGCAGGGCGGGCAGCTTGCCGCGCAGCGCGGGTGTGGTGGCGACGATGGTCCGCGCGCCGACCGCCACGACCAGGTCGCTGACTTCCCAAGGCCGGGTGCCGGTCTCGGCGGACTTCGACTCCTCGACGGCGACCAGTCGGGGCGCGTCCCCGTTCTCCCGCCAGCGGGTGCCGATCAGCACCGGGCTCGGTCGGCAGTCGGCCGCGACGAAGCAGTACTGGAAGCGCACGAGTAGCCGCCACTCCCCCGGCCTGCCGACGATCGGCGTGGGCAGACCGCTCGGTTCGGCCCGCCAGACGGTCACCTTGAGGGCCCGCAGGGCGGCGAATCGGCGGCGCAGGTCGGCGTGCGCGGCCGGATCGGCGATGGCGAGGAAGGCGGTGCGGTCGCCGCCGAGCAGCGCCGCGGACTGCTGCCGGAGCTGCGCGGTCATCCGGTCGGACAGCGCACGGGCGACGGCGGTGGCCGGGTCGTCGGTGGCGATGGCTCCGGCCCGGCTGAGCGTGGCCCGGCCGTTGGCTTCCCGGATGACCCCGACCACCAGCACCGCCGGAAGGCCGCAGCCCAGCAGCAGGACGACAACGACGAGTACGGTCCACAGCGGCCAGAGCCGCCGCGGTGCTGGCTGCTGCACCCCGTCAGTCACCCGCCGAAGGGTACGACCAATCGGCGAATCGGGCGAGGCCGACCCGGCCCGATCGGTCGGGTCAGGCCCCGCGAGCCGGCCACGAGCGGAAGGCGGTGTCCAGCCCGGCGACCAACTGGTGGTACGACCGGTCGACCTCGCGGGGCAGACCGAAGCCGCCGGCTGCCTCCAGGGCGACGAAGCCGTGCAGGGCGCTGCGCAGGGCGCGGGTCGCGTCCACCGCGTCGTCGCCGGTGAGCCCGTAGCCGCGCAGCACCGCGAAGATGGCGCCCACCGCGCGTTCGCCGGCCTCGACGTGCTCCGGGTCGGACGGGTCGGGCACCCGCTGGGTGGTCGCGTAGCGCCCGGGGTGCCGGCGGGCGTACGCGCGGTAGGCGTCGGCCATCGCGCGCAGGGCGTCCCCGCCGGCCCGGCCGGCGGCGGCCGTGGTCAGCTCGGTGGCCAGCTCGGCGGTGGCGAGCGCGGAGAGCTTCTGGCTCAGCGCGTCGGCCCCGCGGATGTGCTTGTAGAGGCTGGGCAGCGCGACGCCGAGTCGGCTGGCGAGCGCGGCGAGGGTGAGCTGTTCGTAGCCGACCTCGTCGGCGAGCCGGGCGGCTTCGCGCACCACGGTCTGCTGGTTGAGCCCGGCCCTAGGCACCGATACACACCCGGCTAGCGTTCATAGCCTGAAAGCTAACTCCGCTAGCCGGGCGCGTCAAGCCGCGGTCACTTCTTGGAGATCAGGGCACGGCCGAAGAAGACCAGGTTCGCCGGGCGCTCGGCGAGCCGACGCATCAGGTAGCCGTACCACTCGTCGCCGTACGGGACGTAGGTGCGCACCGTGTAGCCCTCGCCGGCCAGCCGGGCCTGCTCCTCGGGACGGATGCCGTAGAGCATCTGGAACTCGAAGCGCTCCGGCCCCCGGTCGAACCAGCGCGCCCGGTCCTCGCCGATCGAGATCATCCGCGGGTCGTGCGTCGCCAGCATCGGGTACCCGTCGCCGGACATGAGGATGTTCATGCAGCGGACGTAGGACTTGTCCACCTCGCGGGCCGACTGGTAGGCCACCGACTCCGGCTCCTTGTAGGCGCCCTTGCACAGGCGCACCCGCGACCCGGCCGAGGACAGCTCCCGGCAGTCCGACTCGGTCCGCCGCAGGTACGCCTGGAGCACCGCCCCCGTCGACGGGAAGTCCTTGCGCAGCTTCGCCAGCACCTCCAACGTCGAGTCGGTGGTGGTGTGGTCCTCCATGTCCAGCGTGACGGTGGTGCCCGCCTTGTCGGCGGCCGCGCAGATCGCCCGCACGTTGTCGTACGCCAACTGTTCGTCGAACAACTGGCCGAGCGCGGAGAGCTTCACGCTCACCTCGGCGGCCGGCGTGAGCCCGGCCCCGGAGAGCATCGACAGCAGCTTCAGGTACTCGTCCCGGGTGGCCGTGGCCTGCTCGGGGGTGACGGTGTCCTCGCCCAGGTGGTCGAGGGTGACGGCCAGCCCGTCGTCGACGAGCCCGCGGGTCGCGCGCAACGCGTCGTCGGTGGCGGCGCCGGCGACGAACCGGCGGACGACGTCCCGGGTGTACGGGGCGGTCGCGACGAGCCGCTCGACCTGGGATGACCGGGAGGCGGCGAGGATGACGGAACGGAGCATGAGCCGAGCGTATCGCCCCTGCCAGGAGCCCCGCCCGGCGGCGGCTGGGGCTGCGGCGCTGGCGTCGATCGGCTACAACGATGCCGTGAACCAAAGCCCCCGCCGCCGGCTCCGGTCGGCCTCCGTGCAGCTCGGCGCGCTCACCGCTCTCGCGCTCGCCCTCTCCGGCTGCAACATGACCTCCGACGACGACGATGACGACTGCGCTCTCGGGCCGGTCGGTGGCGGTGGCACGGTCGCGCTGGGGATGCGGGTGTCCGCCCCCACCGCGGAGCGGACCGGCGGCGATCCGACGACCGCCGCCCTGCCCGAGCGCGGCGGGTTCGGCACCCACCTCGCCTCCTGCGGCGGCTGACGTGCGACGCGAGGCCGTAACGCCCCGGCCCGACTGGGATGCCACCATCCGGGCCCAGGGCCTGGTGTACGTCGACACCGAACTGCCCGACGGCGGGATCATGTCGTACTGGGACGAGACCGCCGCGTACGCCTTCGACCTGGACGAGGTGCTGCGGCTGGAGGAGGCCACCGAGGAGCTGCACCGAATGTCGGTGGCCGCCGCCGAGTACGTGGTGGCCCAGCGCCGGTACGCCGAGTTCGGCATCCCGGAGTGGGCCGCGGAGGCGGTGGCCCGGTCCCTGCGCGAGGCGCCGCCCACCCTCTACGGGCGATTCGACCTGGCGTACGACGGCACCTGGCCGCCGAAGATGCTGGAGTACAACGCGGACACCCCGACGGCGCTCGTCGAGGCGAGCATCGTCCAGTGGTACTGGCTGGAGCAGACCCGCCCCGACCTGGACCAGTGGAACAGCCTGCACGAGCGGCTGGTCGGCGCCTGGGCCAAGATCGGCGCCGGGCTGCACGACCCCCGGGTGCACGTGCTCTGGTCGAACGAGGAGGAGTCGGGCGAGGACCACATGACCGCCGGCTACCTCGCCGAGACCGCCCGGCAGGCCGGCCTGGACGTCGAGCTGCAACCCATCCAGGAGATCGGCTGGGACGGCCGGCGCTTCGTCGACGCCGCCGACCGCCCGGTGACCACCTGCTTCAAGCTCTACCCGTGGGAGTGGATGCTCGCCGAGCCGTACGGGCCGTCGGCGCTGGCCCCGGGCACCCCGACCACCTGGATCGAGCCCGCCTGGAAGCTGCTGCTGTCCAACAAGGCGCTGCTCGCGATCCTCTGGGAGCTGTACCCCGGCCACGAGTACCTGCTCCCGGCGTACCTCGACTCGCCGCGCGGCATGCCCGAGTACGTGGCCAAGCCCCTGCTCGGCCGCGAGGGCGGCTCGGTGCGCATCGTCACCGCCGCCGAGGAGATCACCAACCCGGGGATCTACGGCGACGAGGGCTGGTGCTACCAGGAGTTCCGGGCGCTGCCGCAGTTCGACGGCAACCGGACGGTGCTGGGTAGCTGGATCGTCGACGGCGAGTCGGCCGGGTTGGGCGTCCGCGAGAGCGCGAGTCTGATCACCGACGGCTACGCGCGGTTCCTACCGCACTACATCGACGCGCCGCGCGCCCCGTGAGTCGTCTACCGTTGGGGTGTGAACTTCGACGCGTACGCCCGGACCGGCGTTGACCTGGTCAACGCCCGCCTGGACGACCTCGACGACCTGCGGGCCCTCTTCCCCGACGACAACGCCTGGATGCGCGACGAGGTCGCCGACCGGGATGTCGCCATCTTCCGACGGGCCCAGAAGCGGTTGCGCGACGTCTTCGAGTACGGCACCTCGGGGCGCGACGCCCAGGCGGTGACCGAGCTGAACGCGCTGTTGGAGGCGTTCCCGGTCCAGCCGCGCATCTCCGGGCACGACTCCAGCGACTGGCACATGCACGTGACCAGCCGGGGCGCCTCGGTCAGCGCCGAATACCTGGCTGGCGCGGTCTGGGGGCTCTCGGTGTGGCTCTGCGAGTACGGCAGCGCCCGCTTCGGGGTCTGCGCCGACGAGCGGTGCGGCAACGTCTACCTGGACACGTCGTCCAACTGCTGCCGGCGGTTCTGCTCCGAGCGCTGCGCCACCCGCTCGCACGTGGCGGCGCACCGGGCCCGCAAGCGTGCCGCGGTCGGCGAGCAGGCGACGGTCGCCCCGCAGCCGACCTCGACGACCGAGTCGCTTACCCCGGTCAGCTGACCCGCCAGGTCAGACGTCGACCGGTGACGGCGCGGTGAGGTGCTCGCGGGCGAACTCGAGCGAAGTCCGCAGGTCCGCCTCGCGCACCGCGCGGCTCTTCGCGCCCCGGGTCGCCACCTCGACGGCCACCGCACCGGTGAAACCCCGACCGGCCAGCGAGGAGAGCAGTTCCCCGCAGGGCTGGGTGCCGCGCCCGGGCACCAGGTGCTCGTCACGGCCCTCGCCGGTGCCATCGCCCAGGTGCACGTGGGCGAGCCCCGCGCCCATCCGGTCGGCCATGGCGAGGGGGTCACTGTGCGAGGCCGCGCAGTGTGAAAGATCCAGGGTGTACGACGGGTAGCCGGTGTCGGTGGGATCCCATCCGGGGACGTACGGGACGAACTGCCGGCCCGCCATGCGCACCGGGTACATGTTCTCCACGGCGAAGCGGAGCCCGGAGAACCGCTCCTCGACTCTGGCCAGCCCCTCGGCGAACCCGCGTGCGTAGTCGCGCTGCCAGGTGAACGGCGGGTGCACCACCACCGTCGGCGCACCGAGCGTCTCGGCCAGCTCCGCGGCCTTGCGCAACCGCTGCCACGGGTCCGGGCTCCACACCCGCTGCGTCACCAGGAGGCAGGGCGCGTGCACCGAGAGCACCGGAACGCCGTAGTGCGACGACAGGCCGCGCAAGGCGCCCGCGTCCTGGCTGACGACGTCGGTCCACACCATCACCTCGACGCCGTCGTAGCCGAGCGCCGCGGCCAGCTGGAACGCCGCAGCGGTCGGCTCGGGGAAGACCGACGAGCTGGACAGGAGCACGGGGACTCGGGACGTCACACCAGCCAGCCTAGCCCGGCTGTCACGGGGTCATCAGGACGAGCATCGGCAAACCCGTCGGGGGCCGAGGGGCGGTCACATCGGTTCGAGTTGATCGAGCCGACGGAGGATGACCCCCTCGCGCAGGGCCCACGGGCAGATGTCCATGGCATCCAGGTCGAGCCGGCGCATCACCGCCTCGGCGACCACCGCGCCCGCCAACAGTTGGTGGGCCCGGCCCGCGCCGACGCCCTCCAACTCCATCAGCTGGACGGGCGTCATGTGCCGGATGAAGCCGATGATCTGCCGCAGGCCGGCACGGGTCAGCCTGCGGTGCACCCAGAGGCCGGCGCCGGACGGCGCCGCGCCGGCCAGTCGCGCCAGGGTGCGGAACGTCTTCGAGGTTGCCGCCACCCGGTCCCAGCCCACCTCGGTCATCTGGTCGACCACCTTGTCCAGCCGGCTGTCGACGTACTCCCGTAGCTTGTCGACGGCCTCGGCGGACGACGGCGTGGTGCTGGCCGGGTCGACCCGCAGTTGCTCGCGGGTCAGACGCCCGGCGCCCAGCGGCAGCGAGACCGCCACGTCCGGGTCCTCGTCGATTCCGGCGGCGATCTCCAGGGAGCCGCCACCGATGTCGAGCACCAGCAGACGCCCCGCCGACCAGCCGAACCAGCGCCGTACCGCCAGGAACGTCATCCGTGCCTCGTCCGCGCCGGAGAGCACCTCCAGGCGTACGCCGGTCTCGTCACGGACCCGGGCGAGCACGTCGGCCGCGTTGGTGGCGTCGCGGACCGCGGAGGTGGCGAACGCGATCAGGTCGTCGGCCTCCAGCCCGGTGGCCGCCGCCCTGGCCATGCCGACCGCCTTGACCAGGCTGTCCGCACCCACCGTTGTCAACGCCCCGTCCGGGCCGATCTGTTCGGCGAGACGCAGGACGACCTTCTCCGAGTGGGCCGGCCAGGGGTGCGCGCCGTGATGGGCGTCGACCACCAGCAGGTGCACCGTGTTGGATCCGACGTCGAGGACACCCAGTCGCATGGTGAAGACCCTAGGTGCAACACGTTCGTGCGGCTCGTCGGCCCGCGGACGGCACCACGCGTACGCTGGTCCGGGTGACGATGGAGCTCCGCGTGCTGGTGGACGACCCGGGCGACCCGCGCAGCCGGGAGGTGCCGCTGGACTTTCCCCGGGAGTGGATCGAGTTCGCCGACCCGGCGGACGAGACCCACCTGATCCGGGCCGACCTGACCTGGCTGCTCTCCCGCTGGACCTGCATCTTCGGGCAGGGATGCCACGGCATCATCGCCGGCCGGGCCGCCGACGGCTGCTGCTCGCACGGGGCGTTCTTCACCGACTCCGACGACGAGAAGCGGGTCCGCCGCGCCGTCAAGCTGCTCACCCCGTCGACCTGGCAGCACTTCCAGCGCGGGTTCAAGAACTGGACCGACGAGGACACCATCGACGGCAAGAACCCCGCTCGCCGCACCGCCACCCAGGGTGCCGACGGGCCGTGCGTCTTCCTCAACGACGCCGACTTCGTCGGCGGGGGTGGTTGCGCGCTGCACGCCCAGGCGCTGCGCGACGGTGTGCACCCGCTCGAATACAAGCCGGACGTCTGCTGGCAGCTCCCCATCCGGCGTGACCAGGACTGGGTGAAGCGTCCGGACAACACCAAGGTGTTGGTGTCCACCCTGTCCGAGTTCGACCGGCGGGGCTGGGGCGCCGGTGGGCACGACCTCGACTGGTGGTGCACCTCGTCGACCGATGCGCACGTCGGGGCCGAGCCGATGTACCTGTCGTACGGTCCGGAGCTGACCGCGCTGATCGGCGCGGCGGCGTACGAGCGGCTGGCCGAGCTGTGCGCGGCCCGGGTACGACAGGGCCTGGTCGCCCCCCACCCCGCCGACGATCTCTAGCCGATCTTGGTAGCAGTGTTGCTACCATATTCGGATGGCAATGACCCTCCGGCTGGATGACGAACGCGAACGGCGACTCCGTCTCGTCGCGGACGAGGAGGACCGATCCATGCACGCCGTCGTGGTCACCGCCATCGACGACTACCTGGCGCGACGGAACGCCAAGGAGTTCGGCGACCTCGCCGACGAAATCGTCGAACGACACGCGACCCTGCTCGCCCGCCTCGCCGAGTGATGGCAGAGGTTCGATACCCCACCCTCGCCGATGTGGCCGGCATCGCCCGCAAGCTCGGCGTGGGAATCAGGGACGCCGGCCTCGTGGAGTCGGCGGTGGCTCGGCCGAGAACGAGCGTCTTCGGCGAAGACGCCTACCCCGATCTCTGGACCAAAGCGGCGGCGCTGCTGCACTCACTGGCGAACAACTATCCGTTCGTGGATGGCAACAAGCGGATCAGCTGGATCGTGACTGTCGCCTTCCTGTTGCAGAACCGCGCCGTCAGCATCGACCAACTCGACGAGACCGATCAGGACGTCGCGTACGACCTCGTCATCGGCGTGGCGGAGAGTCGCCTGACGGAAGTCGCCGAAATCGCCGTCGCCCTGCGCAAACTGTTCTGAAGGCTCGGAGTCAGCCGAGGGCGGCGTCGACGAGGGTGCGGGCGCTCCGCCGGGCCGCCTCCGCGATCGCCGGATCGCCGTCCAGCACCCCGCTGGCCAGCCCACCGTCGATCAGCAGGGTGAGCTGACGGGCGAGCAGTTCCGGGTCGGCCGCCCCGGCCCTGCGGGCCAGCTCGGTCACCCAGGCCCGGACGACGGTCTTGTGCTCGACCGTCCGGGCGTGCACCGGACCGCCGGCGGGCGACTCGGCCGCCGTGTTGATGAACGCGCAGCCGTGGTAGCCGTCCCGACGACAGGCGCTGACGAGGGCGTCGAACATCCCGACGAGCTGGTCGCGCGGCTCGTCGCCGGCCTCCCGGGCCGCCGCCCGTAGCGCGCCGAACCACGCCTGGTCGACCCGGTCCAGGTACGCCAGCACCAGGTCGTCCTTGCGCGGGAAGTGCTTGTAGAGCGTCGCCTTGGCGACGCCCGACTCGGCGATGACCGTGTCCACCCCCACGCCGCGCGGACCGTGCGCGTAGAAGAGCCGGAACGCGGTGTCCAGGATCCGGTCCCGGGCCGAGCCGGCCGGCGTGCGGTGCACGGGCATCGGCACTCCCTCGTCGTTGCTGGTGACGGGCACGATTTTACAGACAGCTTCGTCTACAGACAGCTCCGTCTGCTGCCGCTCGGTCTGCTGCCGCCGTCCATGAGGGACACCGGTAGACAGACCTGTCTGTTAGCCTATGGACAGTCGGCGCGAGGCCACCGCGCCCGAGTGGAGGATCGATCGACATGCGCATCGCAGTTCTCGGCACCGGCTCGGTGGGACAGGCCATCGCGGCCCGTACGGCGGAGCTGGGCCACCAGGTCACCATCGGCACCCGGGACGTCGCGGCCACGCGGGCCGGCGCGTACGCCGCCTGGGCTGCCGAACACCCAGAGGTCGGCCTGGAGACCCTGGCTGTGGCGGCAGCCGACGCCGAACTGGTCGTCAACGCGACCAGTGGCACCGGATCCCTGCCGGCACTCACCGCGGCCGGCGCGGCGAACCTGGCCGGCAAGGTCCTGCTCGACATCGCCAACCCGCTCGACTTCAGCGCGGGTTTCCCGCCCACCCTGACCGTCCCGGACACCGACTCCCTGGCCGAGCGCATCCAGCGGGAGTTCCCGCAGGCCAAGGTCGTCAAGTCACTCAACACACTCACCGCCGAGCTGATGGTGCGCCCGCGGCAGCTCGCCGACGGTGACCACAGCGTCTTCGTCTCGGGCGACGACGCCGAGGCGAAGCGGATCGTCACGGGGCTGCTCGTGAGCTTCGGGCACACCGACGTGATCGACCTCGGTGACCTCTCCACCGCCCGGGGCGTCGAGATGCTGATGCCCCTGTGGCTGCGGCTCTACGGCCGGCTCGACACCGCCATCTTCAACCTCAAGGTCGTCCGCTGAGCGGACGCCGAGAGCCCGAAGGGGGTCCACGCCGAGCGTGGACCCCCTTCGGATCGGCCGATCACGGCTCGAACTTGTAGCCCAGACCCCGCACGGTGACGATGAAACGCGGCGCCGACGGCTCCGGCTCGATCTTGGAACGCAGCCGCTTCACGTGCACGTCCAGCGTCTTGGTGTCACCGACGTAGTCGGCGCCCCACACCCGGTCGATGAGCTGGCCCCGGGTCAACACCCGGCCCGCGTTGCGGAGCAGCAGCTCCAGCAACTCGAACTCCTTGAGCGGCAGCTGCACGGCCCCGCCCTCGACCGTCACGACGTGCCGCTCGATGTCCATCCGCACCGGGCCGGCGGCCAGCGTCGGAGCGCCCGCCTCGGCGACCTCCGGGCTCTGCCGCCGCAGCACCGCCCGGATGCGGGCGACCAACTCCCGAGGGGAGTACGGCTTGGTGACGTAGTCGTCGGCGCCGATCTCCAGGCCGACCACCTTGTCGATCTCGCTGTCCCGCGCGGTGACCATGATGATCGGCACGGCCGAGCGCTGCCGCAGCTGCCGGCACACCTCGGTCCCCGACATCTCGGGCAACATCAGGTCGAGCAGCACGATGTCGGCGCCGGTTCGGTCGAACTCGGTGAGGGCGTCGGTTCCGGTCGCGGCGACCGATACCTCGAAGCCCTCCTTACGGAGCATGTACGACAGGGCGTCGGAGAACGACTCCTCGTCCTCGACCACCAGAACGCGGCTCAAGGGGGATTTCCTTTCCATTGCTGTCAGACCTGCCGTAGCTCGGCCGGACCGGCCTCGATCCCAGCCGGCGGCAGTGTCGCCAGGAGGTCGTCCGGTGGGCTGGCGGGCAACCGGAGGGTGAACGTCGACCCACCACCAAGGGTGCTCGACACCTCCACCCGACCGCCATGGTTGCTCGCGATGTGTTTCACGATGGCCAGCCCGAGCCCGGTGCCACCGGTGGCACGTGAGCGGGCCTGGTCGGCCCGGTAGAAGCGCTCGAAGATCCGGTCCACGTCCGTCGGGGCGATGCCGATGCCCTGGTCGGCGACCGCGACCTCGACATGCTCGTCGTCACCGCGGAGGGTGACCCGCACGGTGGTGTCCTCGCCGGAGTAGTTGATGGCGTTCTCGACCAGGTTCGCCACTGCCGTGGCGAGCTGACTGTCGCTGCCGTAGGCGGTGAGGCCACGCGCGCCGTCGACCGTCACCTCGACGCCCCGCGCGGCAGCCGTGGTCCGGGTGCGGTCGACCACCTCGGCGATCACCCAGTCGAGCGCGACCGGCTCCGGCGGCGGCTGCGGCTCGGCGCCCTGGAGCCGGGTCAGCTCCAGCAACTCCTGCACCAGCCGGCCCAGCCGGGTGGACTCGTGCTGGATCCGTTCGGCGAACCGGCGGGCGGCGACCAGGTCCTCGGAGAGGTCGGGCGCCGCGGCGTCGGCCGGCTCGGTGGCGTCCAGCAGCGCCTCGGCGAGCAGTTGCAGCGCCCCGATCGGGGTCTTCAGCTCGTGACTGACGTTCGCCACGAAGTCGCGCCGGACCCGGGTCAGCCGGTGTGACTCGGTCACGTCGACGGCCTCGACGGCGATGAAGCCGTTCCCGAGACCCATGGCCCGCAGGTGCACGCCCAGCGGGTTCTCCCCCGCGCTGTCGCGGCCTCGGGGCAGATCCAGCTCGATCTCGCGCCGCACGCCGGTGCGCCGCACCTGACCAGCGAGGGTACGGATCAACGGGTGCGCGGCGATCGAACCCGGTGTGCTGCCGGTGCGTAGGAGCCCCATGGCCCGGGCGGCCGGATTGATCAGGACAGGGGTGTCGTCGTCGTCCAGTACCACGACACCGGCCCGGAGCGAGTCGATCGTCCGACGGCCGAGCCCGGCCTGCTGCTCGTCGGCTATCGCGGGCCTCCCAGTGCTCCAGCGGGAGCTCGCGCTACCCGTCGACGTGGAGCCGCCGCGCGCCGGCAGGAACCGGGGCAGCAGGAGACCGACGACCACTCCGGCCGCCAACGCCACGGCCACCACGACCGCCACTGCCCACTCCACCCGGCGATCGTAGGGTCATTGTTAACCTGGCTACCACACAAAACTGGACGAATCACCCTCACTTCCGAAAGTGTTCACCCCCACGTCTGGCGTCGTTCACTCTGGTTCATCCGGGGTCCGTCAACGCCCCCTACCGTTGGCGTCGCACCTGCTCAACCCCTGCGCCGACACCCGTCGGCGGCGACCGACCACAGGACGTGATGATGCGCGACGAGTTCCGGGCCGACCTTCAGATCGTCAGCCAACTGCTGGTGGACATGGCCGAGGGCATCCGCGCCGCCATGCGCCAGGCCACCCGGGCCCTGCTCACCGCCGACCGGCAGGCCGCCGAGACGGTCATCGAGCGGGACGCCGAGATCGACGACCTCTACCGGCACGTCGAGGAGCGGGTGTGTGACCTGCTCGCCCGACAGGCGCCGGTCGCCTCCGACCTCCGGGCGATGATCAC
Source organism: Micromonospora sp. CA-246542 (assembly GCF_050942905.1). NCBI lineage: Bacteria > Bacillati > Actinomycetota > Actinomycetes > Micromonosporales > Micromonosporaceae > Micromonospora > Micromonospora sp. CA-246542. The sequence goes on from NZ_CP192040.1 coordinate 6,474,747, forward strand.
CGCGCTGCACGTGGCGGCCGATCTGGAGCGGATGGGTGACCTCGCCGAGCACGTGGCGAAGACCGCGCTGCGCCGGCACCCCTCCCCGGCCGTTCCGGCCGAGCTGCGAACGGTCTTCACCGAGATGTCCGACATCGCCGACCGGATGGCCGCGAAGATCGGTTCCGTACTGGCGAAGCCCGACGTCGACCTCGCCGCCGAGTTGGACCGCGACGACGACGCCATGGACGAGCTGCACAAGAGCCTGTTCGCGGTGCTGCTCGGCGACGACTGGCCGTACGGGGTGGAGACCGCGATCGACGCCACCCTGCTGGGCCGCTTCTACGAGCGCTTCGCCGACCACGCGGTGAACGCCGGCGAGCACGTGATCTACCTGATCACCGGGGAGAACAGCCCGGCCGCCAGCTGACGTACAAGGAAAGGGGCCCCCGCACCGCGCGGGGGCCCCTTTCCTTGTGCTCAACGGCCCTGGTTGGCGACCGCGGCGGCGGCTTCCTTCGCTGCCGTCGGGTCGAGGTAGGTGCCGCCCAGGGTGAGCGGGCGCAGCTGCGGGTCGAGGTCGTAGCGCAGCGGGATGCCGGTCGGGATGTTGAGCTTGGCGATCGCCTCGTCGGAGATCTGGTCGAGGTGCTTCACGAGGGCGCGCAGCGAGTTGCCGTGCGCGGCCACCAGCACCGTACGGCCGGCCAGGATGTCGGGCACGATCGAGTCGTACCAGTACGGAAGCATCCGCTCGACGACGTCCTTGAGGCACTCGGTACGGGGCATCAGCTCGGTCGGCAGCAGCGCGTACCGCGGGTCACCCACCTGCGACCACTCGTCGTCGTCCGCGATGGGCGGCGGCGGGGTGTCGTACGACCGGCGCCAGAGCATGAACTGCTCCTCGCCGTACTCGTCAAGGGTCTGCTTCTTGTTCTTGCCCTGTAGGGCGCCGTAGTGGCGCTCGTTGAGCCGCCAGGACCGGCGCACGGCGATCCAGTTCCGGTCGGCGGCGTTGAGCGCCAGCTCGGCGGTGCGGATCGCCCGGCGCATCACGCTGGTGTGGACGACGTCCGGCAGCAGGCTGTGCTCGCGCAGCAGCTCGCCGCCCCGCCGTGCCTCGCCCTCGCCCTTCTCGGTCAGGTCGACGTCCACCCAGCCGGTGAAGAGGTTCTTGGCGTTCCAGTCACTCTCGCCGTGCCGCAGCAGGACCAGCGTCCCGACGGTGGGCCCCTCGCTCGCAGTCATGCGGATCATCCTGCCTCAACCCGGTTGCGGACACGCGGGCACCCGTCGTGACGACCACCACGTGAAAAAGCGGGTGACCTGCGATTCCGGCCGGCACTAGGGTTCGTAAGGCACGGTAGTCAGATCGGTCATTACTTGTAAGCGGGGGCACCACGTGCGGACGATGCGGAGCTGGTTCAGGGACACCACCGGGGGGCTACCCAGGACCTTCTGGTACCTGTGGTCCGGCACCCTGATCAACCGGCTCGGCTCGTTCGTCCTCGTGTTCCTCGCCATCTACCTGACTCAGGAACGTGGCTTCTCGCCGTCCCAGGCTGGCCTGGTGCTCGGTCTCTGGGGCGTCGGCGGCGCGGTCGGCACCACCGCGGGCGGGGCCCTCGCGGACCGGTGGGGCCGCCGGCCGACGCTGCTCACCGCGCATGTCGGCGCGGCGACCATGATGCTCGCCCTCGGGCTGGCCCGGGACCTCTGGGCGGTCGCGCTGGGCGCCCTGCTGCTCGGCATGTTCGCCGAGGCCGCCCGGCCGGCGTTCGGGGCCATGATGATCGACGTGGTGCCGGCGAGGGACCGGCTGCGCGCCTTCTCGCTCAACTACTGGGCCATCAACCTCGGCTTCGCCTGCGCCGCCATCCTCGCCGGCCTCGCCGCGCAGGCCGACTACCTGCTGCTGTTCGTGGTCGACGCGGGCACGATGCTGATCACCGCGTTGATCATCTTCGTCCGGGTGCCGGAGACACGCCACGGGGGATTTCCCGTCGCCGCCACCACGGCCCCGCGCGGCGCCCTGCGCGCGATCCTCACCGACCGGGTCTTTCTCGGCTTCGTGACGCTGAACCTGTTCGCCGCGCTGGTGTTCCTCCAGCACATCTCGATGCTGCCGATCGCCATGGGCGACTCCGGCCTGAGCCCGGCCACGTACGGCTCGGTGATCGCCCTCAACGGTCTCCTCATCGTCGTCGGCCAACTCTTCGTGCCCCGGCTGATCCGGGGGCGCAACCGCTCGCAGGTGCTCGCCGTCGCCGCCGTGGTGATGGGCGTCGGGTTCGGGCTGACCGCGTTCGCGGGCAGCGCCTGGTTCTACGGGCTGACCGTGTTGATCTGGACGGTCGGCGAGATGCTGAACTCGCCGTCGAACTCCACGCTGATCGCCGAGCTCTCCCCGGCCGAACTGCGCGGTCGGTACCAGGGTGTGTTCGGCCTCTCCTGGCAGATCGCCGGTGCGAGCGCGCCGATCCTGGGCGGTCTGGTGCGTGAGCACGTCGGCAACGCGGCGCTCTGGCTCGGCTGCGCCGCGATCGGCGTGTTGACGGCCGTGGCCCACCTGGCGTCCGGCCCCGCCCGCGAGCGGCGGGCCACCGCGCTGCGGCACGCCGCCGAGGTCGCGGCGCCGGTGGGCACCCGTTCGCCGCAGCCCGCCGAGGCCACCGTCTGAGTCCGGTACGACCACCGCGCGCAGGCCCGACTACCGTTCAGGAGAAACGGTTAAGAAACTGAACTGTCGGGAGGTCGCATGCACGCCCTGCGGCGCTGGTGGCAGGACACCGCAGGCGGCCTCCCCGGCGCATTCTGGTACCTCTGGGCAGGCCTGCTGATCAACCGCGCGGGCGCGTTCGCCATGCTCTTCCTGTCGCTCTACCTCACCGACGCCCGGGGTGCCAGCGCGGCGGTGGCCGGCGTCGTCGTCGGGGCGTACGGGGCCGGCGGGGCGGTCGGCGTGCTGTTCGGCGGCGTGCTGGCCGACCGGTGGGGTCGCCGGTCGACCCTGCTCGCCGCCCACCTGGCCACCGCCACCCTGATGGTGGCGCTGGCCTTCAGCCGTCCTCTGCCGCTGATCGCGGCGTTCGCCGCGCTGGTCGGCGTCGCGCACTCCATGCCCGGCCCGGCGCTCGTGGCGGCGATCGTCGACGTGGTGCCCGCAGAACGGCGCTCGCGCGCGTTCAACCTGGAGTTCTGGGCGTTGAACCTCGGCATGGCGGTCGCCTCGCTGCTCGCCGGGCTGGTGGCCGAGGCGAGCTTCACCGCGCTGTTCCTGGTCGACGCGGGCGCCACGCTGACCGCCGCCGCCGTCATCGGCTGGAAGGTGCCGGAGACCCTGCGGCGGCCCGCTCCTGTCGCCCTGACCAGCCACCCGAGCCCCGTCCGGCCCCGCCGACCGGGACTGCTCACCGTACTCAGCGACCGGATCTTCCTGGTCTTCGTCGGGCTCACCTTCGTGCTGGCCGTCCTCACCCTGCAGACCTCGACGATCATGCCGCTGGCGATGCGCGCGGACGGCCTCGGACCCTCGGCGTACGGCGTGGTCGTGGCGCTCGGCGGCGCGCTGATCGTGGTGGGGCAACTGTTCGTGCCCCGCCTGATCGACGGACGCCGCAAGGCCGTCGTCCTGGCCGCCTCCACCGCCCTGCTGGCGGTCGGCTTCGGAGTGCTCGCGGTCGCCGACCACCTGGCCGTCTACCTGGGAGCGGCGGTGGTCTGGACGGTTGGCTCGATGCTCGCCGCGCCGCCCAACGCGCAGATCAACGCGGATCTCGCGCCGCCGGACCTGCGCGCCCGGTACCAGTCGGTCTTCTACCTGACGTTTCCCGCGGCAGCCTTTGTCGCACCGATGCTGGGCGGGGTGAGCCTGCAGTACCTCGGTGACCGGCACTGGCTGATCGTGGGCGGGCTGGGCGTGCTGGCCGCCGTCGGCCACCTGCTGGCCGGGCCGCCCCGCGAGCGGCACGTCGACGCGCTGCGCCGGGCCGCCGACCGGGAGCCGGCAGACCGGGTCCCGACAAGCTGACCGTACGACGGCAAAACGCCCACCATGGCCCGAAGGTCATTGGTGGGCGTTCGCCGGCGTGGGGCCGGCGGCGGCGGGCAACACTCACCCCCGTAAGCATCGCCCGCTCACGCCGCCGGTCCAAACAGGTGGGCACCGTCCCCCAACGGTTGGTCCACCCGTCCCCTCGCACCTCGCCTGGTGCACGGATCTGATCGATCCGCCGCTCCCCCGAACGTTTCCAAGCGTGGCGCGGCCCAATAAAGCTAGTTCGGCCGGATTCTGGATTCAACCCAGACGGGCTGTCTCGCCGGTCACAACTGACGAGTATCCCCAGCTCTGGCCTCGGTCTCTGGCAACAGCCGGGTACCCGTCGAGCATTCCCGCAAACACCTCACCCGTCCTCACGATCGGGTGACTCGGTTCGGAAAAAGTTGCTCTGCCGACCGTCGCGCATCTGCTCCTGGTAGATCAGATTGAGCCGGCGCAGATCGAATGTGTGGAACCACTCATCCCAGGTGATCTCACGAATCCGGCTGCTTTCCCGATATCCGGGGATGTTGAAGGTCAGAACGCCGGCCCGACCCTCCCGTTCGGTACCCGCGATGGTCGCCGGCTTCGCGCCCCGCGCTCGCGCCCAGCGCTGGATCACCTCGTGATTCGCGGTGATCAGACTCCGCCCCGGCCGCTCCGGCCGATCGGCGATCGACGCGATCACCTGCGAGCTGCGGACCGACCGTCCGCTGCCCCGCCCGGTCCGGATCCCACCGGCCGCCGTACCCGTCGACCGGCTCGCCGTGGCCCGCTTCGCGGGAGCCGCGCGCTTGGCCGTGGCCCGCTTCGCGGGAGCCGCGCTCTTCGCCGTGGCCCGCTTCGCGGGGGCCGCGCGCTTGGCGGCCGGTCGGGCCGGCGCCTTCTTCGCGGGCGCCTTGCGCGCCGGCGCGGTACGAGCGGTCGCGGAGGTCCGGCGGGCCGCCGTCGACTTCGCCGCCGCCGCCGTCTTCTTCGCCGCCGTCTTCCGCGCCGGGGTAGTTCTCTTCGTGGCGGCCGTCTTCTTCGCGGCGGCTCGCTTCGCCGGGGCGCTCTTGTTCGCGGGCGCGGCCTTCGCGCGACTCGGCACCGCCCGCGCCGCCGACTTCTTCGTCGCGGCGGCCCGACCCGCCGACGCCCTGCTGCCGGACGCCCGGCCAGCCGGCCCGGTGCTGCGCCGACCTGCGCCACCGGCATCCGAACGCAGCGAGCGCACCAACTGTTTCACCAGGTCGGGCTTGCGCATGGCGGAGATACCGGAAACCCCGCGCTTGCGCAGTTGCCCGCGGATGTCGTCCACCCGCATCTGGGAGATCGCCGACTCCGAGACTCCCGGCGTACCCGGAGTCTGATTGCCGGCCTGTCGTTTGGTCCGGGTCGCAGTCCCGCCGCGACCTGAGCTGTTCCGCTGAGCCATGGGACGCTCCGCTCCTCGACACTCCGTCCTCGGCGCGCGGGGGTCCCTCTGCCGCACCGCGCGCCGCGGCATACCCACCAGGAACGGCCCGAATCCTCGGTCCGTCGACGCCGCTGCGACGACGGGTGGGTACGAGACCGGGGCCGCGCCCGCACCCGACGTGTCCTTTGCTCTGCTTCAACCCAGGCGACACTCGGAGCCCGCAGGTGTTGCCTGGATTGAAGCAGAGCAAAGGGGGCGACCCACCCTCCCGGCCCCGGACACCCGCCTGGTCAACCCGGCAGCATGGGCACCGGTTGCAGCGCGCGGCCCCGGTGAGGACCCGGGTTGTCAGGGCTGGCTGGGGTTGGACGGCTCGAAGAGGTGGGCGAAGGCTGCCAGGTTCGCGGTCGACTCGCCGCGCTTGACGCGCCATTCGTACTCGCGCCGGATCGAACTGCCGAAGCCGATCTCCAGCATCGTGTCGAAGGACTCGTCGGAGTAGGTGAGCACCGAGCCGAGCAGCCGGTCGAGTTCGTCGGCGTCCACGCCCGCCGGGTTGACCCGCCCGGTCAGGTAGACGTCGCCGGCCGCGTCGATGGAGAAGGAGACGCCGTACATCCGGGCGTTGCGCCGCAACAGCCACGCCCACAGCTCCTCGCGGCGCTCGTCGGGCTGGCGCATCACGAACGCCTCGATCCGTAGCGCGTGCTCGCCGACGATCAGGTTGCAGACCGTCTTGAGCTTGTGGGTGCCCGGCAGGGTCACCGCGTACGAGCCGGGACCGGTCGACTCCCAGGCCAGATCACGGTCGGCGCAGACCGACTCGATGAGGGTCTCAAGGTCGCTTCTCGGGCTCACCGGGCCCACTCTACGACCGACCCGGCGCACGCACGCGGGTGGCGAGCGCCCGGGGTCACCAGGTGCAGGAGAGCGCCGGGTCGCAGGCCAGGTCGGCGGCGAGCCGGGCCCGGCGGGCGGCGATCGCCTCGCCGTACACGTCGAGCAGGCCCGACACCGTACGGTCCCAGGAGAAGTGCTGCGCGTGCTGTGCGGCACCGCGGGACAGGGTGGCCCGCAGGGCGCTGTCCGGCAGCAGGCGACTCAGCGCGCGAGCCCAGTCCACCGGGTCGTGCCCGTCGATCAGCACCCCGCTGATGTGGTCCCGCACGGCGGTCACCAGGCCGCCGACGGCAGCGGCCAGCACCGGCGTACCGCAGGCCTGGGCCTCCAGGGCGACGAGCCCGAAGGATTCGTTGTGCGACGGCACCGCGACCAGATCGGCGGCCCGGTAAAGAGCTGGCAGGTCGTCCCCGGTGCGCGGCGGCAGGAAGACGACCCGGTCGGCGACGCCGAGCGTGGCGGCCAGCTCGATCAGGGCGGTCGGCCGGTCCAGGCCGCTGCCGCTGGGCCCGCCGCAGATCACCACGGTCACCTCGTCGGCCAGGGCGGGGTCACGCTCGCGCAACGCCGCGACGGCACGGATCAGCACGTCCGGCGCCTTGAGTGGTTGGATCCGACCGACGAAGGCCACCACGTACCCGTCGACCGGCAGCCCCAGCCGGCGGCGGGCGGCACGGGCCGCCAGGTGACGGTCGCCCGGCGCGGGGCGGAACCGGGCCAGGTCGACGCCCGGCTGCACGACGGTGACGTGGGCGGGGTCGGCGTCGTACCGCTCGACCAGGTCGCGGGCCTCCACGCGGGTGTTGGCGACCAGTTGGTCCGCCTCGGCGACCACCTGTTCCTCGCCGATCACCCGGGCCTTCGGTTCCGGCCGGTCGTCGGCCGCGAGCTGGGCGTTCTTGACCTTCGCGAGGGTGTGCGCGGTGTGCACGAGCGGCACGCCCCAGCGTTCCTTGGCCAGCCAGCCGACCTGGCCGGAGAGCCAGTAGTGGGAGTGGATGAGGTCGTAGTGCCCGGGCGGGCGGGACGCCTCGGCCCGCAGCACCCCGGCGGTGAAGGCGCAGAGCTGGCCGGGCAGCTCCTCCTTGGTCAGCCCTTCGAGCGGGCCGGACATGATGTGCCGAACCTGCACGCCGGGGGCCATCTCGACCACCGGGGGAAGGTCACCCGAGGTGGCCCGGGTGAAGATCTCCACCTCGACGTCGGCCTCGGCGAGCCGCCGGGCGACTTCCAGGATGTACACGTTCATCCCCCCGGCATCGCCCGTTCCGGGCTGGTGCAGGGGGGATGTGTGGACGGAGAGGGTGGCGATGCGGCGGGGCCGGGGCCACGGTCGGGCACCTCGCTGACGACCGACACCGGTGTGCAGTTCCGCCACGTCCGCTCCTTCAGTCACGGTTAATGCCGTCACGCACGACCGGCGCTTCTCGGTCAACCTGTACGCCGGATGTCATCTTCCCCATCGGGCAACGGAAATGCGTCGGCGCGGCCGCTCGGCGTGACGGACCTCATCACCGACACCCGCCGACACAGCCCGACGCCCGGTCGGGATCGGCGGTGCGGCGCGGGTGACAATGACCAGATGACCTCTGTCGCCATCGTCACCGGAGCGTCCAGCGGGATCGGCGCGGCCACCGCCCGCCGGCTCGCCGCCGAGGGCTTCCACGTACTCGCCGCCGCCCGCCGCGCCGACCGACTCGCCGATCTCGTCGCCGGGATCACCGCCGCTGGCGGGCAGGCAACCGCGGTGACCTGCGACGTCACCTCGGACGAGTCGGTGGCCGGGCTCGCCGAGGCCGCCGCGCAGGCGCCCGGGCCGGTCACCCTGCTGGTCAACAACGCCGGCGGCGCACGCGGCCTGGACCCGGTGGAGTCCGGCTCGCTCGACGACTGGCAGTGGATGTACGACGTGAACGTGCTCGGCACGCTGCGGGTGACCCAGGCGCTGCTGCCGGCGCTGGAGGCGTCCGGCTCGGGGACCATCGTGGTGGTCTCCTCCACGGCCGGGCTGACCGTGTACGAGGGTGGCGGCGGCTACACGGCGGCGAAGCACGCGCAGACGGCCATCGCCGGCACGCTCCGGCTGGAGCTGTGCGGCCGTCCGCTGCGGGTCATCGAGATCGACCCGGGGATGGTGCAGACCGAGGAGTTCGGGCTGGTCCGCTTCGGCGGGGACGCCGAGCGGGCCGCCGCCGTCTACGCCGGGGTCCCCGGGCCGCTGGTCGCCGAGGACGTGGCCGACTGCATCGCGTGGTGCGCCACCCGCCCCGAGCACGTGAACGTCGACCGGCTGGTGGTCCGGCCTCGTGCGCAGGCCGCACAGCACAAGGTGCACCGGGTCTCCTGACCCCGGGACCGGACGCATGAGCGGGGCTCCACGACGCCGGCCCCTCGGGGTGGTCACCCGGGGCACCACCAACCCGAACCGGCTCCGCCGGGTGGACAACTGGATCGTGGCGACCTGCGCCGACCGGCTGCGGGACGCGGCCGATCCGCTGGTGGTGGACCTGGGCTACGGCGCGACGCCGGTCACCGCAGTGGAGCTGCGGGCCCGGCTGGCGGCGGGGGTCCGTCGGGACGTACGCCTGGTCGGGCTGGAGATCGACCAGGCGCGGGTGGCCGCCGCGACGCCGGCCGCCGACCCGCCGGGCCTGACCTTCGCCCGGGGTGGCTTCGAGTTGGCCGGGCTCCGGCCGGTGCTGGTCCGCGCGTTCAACGTCCTGCGACAGTACGACGAGAGCGACGTGCACGAAGCCTGGCGCACGATGACCGCCGCGCTCGCCCCCGGTGGGGTGCTCGTCGAGGGCACCTGTGACGAGTTGGGCCGGCTGGCGAGCTGGCTGCTCCTCGACGCGGACGGTCCTCGGACGTTGACCCTGGCCGCGAAGCTCACCACGCTGGGCAGCCCCGCCGAGCTGGCCGAGCGGCTACCCAAGGCGCTGATCCACCGCAACGTTCCGGGCGAGGCGATCCATGACCTGATCGGGGCGTTCGAGGACGCCTGGCGGACCGCCGCCCCCTACGCCACGTTCGGCCCCCGCCAACGCTGGGTGCGCGCGGTGTCCCAGCTCAAGGCTGAGGGCTGGCCCGTTCTGTCCACCCCGCAACGGTGGCGTCAGGGCGAGCTGACCCTCCCCTGGCCCCCGGAGGCTAGAGGGCGCAGTTGACGAGGACTGGTTCGGGGTGCAGGGTCACGCCGAAGCGGGCGTGGACCTCGTCGCGGATGGTGTTGGCCAGCGTCAGCAGGTCGCCGGTGCTGGCGGTGCCGCTGCGGTTGGTCAGGGCGAGGGTGTGCTTGCTGGAGATGGCGACGCCGCCGGGGCCGGGGTGGCCCTTGGTGAAGCCCGCCTTGTCGATCAGCCAGGCCGCGCTCACCTTGACCAGGCCGTCCGCCCCGGGCCAGGAGGGCGGGTCGCCCAGGTCGACGGAGCGTTCCAGGAGTTGTTCGTACGTCGCCCGGTCGAGGACCGGGTTGGTGAAGAAGGAGCCGACCGAGCGGGTGTCCGGGTCGGTGGCGTCGAGCACCATGCCCTTGCCGGCGCGCAGTCGCAGCACCGCCGCCCGGGCCTCGGCCAGCGGCACCTGGTCGCCCACCTCGACGCCGAGCGCCCGGGCCAGTTCCGCGTAGCGCACCGGGCCGGACAGCGGCGAGCGGGCGAGCCGGAAGTCGACCGAGAGGACGATCCAGCGGTCCTGGTACTTGAAGATGCTGCCCCGGTAGGCGAACCCGCACTCGGCGGCGGGAACGAGCTGGCGGGTGCCGTCGAGGCGGTCGTACACCTCGACGGCGGTGATCGTCTCGGCGACCTCCTGGCCGTACGCGCCGACGTTCTGGATCGGGGTGGCACCGGTCGAGCCGGGGATGCCGGACAGGCACTCCAGGCCGGCCCAGCCGTTGCGGACCGTGGCGGCGACCAGGTCGTCCCACGGCTCGCCGGCCTCGACACGGACGGTGACAGATTCGGCGTCCTCGGCGAGTACCCGCAGGCCGCCCGAGCGCACCAGCACGACCGTCCCGGGGAAGCCCTCGTCACCGATCACCACGTTGCTGCCGCCGGCCAGAACGAGGATCGGCTCGTCCGTGGCCTGGACCGCGTGGATGATCTCGTCGGCGCTGGTCGCGGCCACGATCCGCCCGGCGGGCCCGCCCATCCGTAGCGTGGTGTAGCCGGCCAGTGGACCCGGAATGGCACGATCGGCTTCGGTTGTCGGCTGGGCGTAGGCGTCTGACACGTCTTTCACCTTAGGCTGATGGGCAGCCGTGGCACCTACTGGTGGCCCGGCACCCCCGGGAGGATGGCGATGAGCAGAGTGCAGGGCAGCAAGGATTTCTGGATTGGGGCACTCCGGGCCGAGGGTCCGGCGTTCGCCGCGGCGGTTGCCGAGGCACCGCCGGAGACACCCGTGCTGTCCTGTCCCGGCTGGACGGTCAATGATCTCACTCTGCACCTCGCGGGCATCTACCACTGGGTTTATTCGTTCGCCGGGTCGGGCAGCACCGAGGCGCCGCCCCGCCGGGACGCGTCCGAACTGCCGTCCGGCGTGAGCGCCCTCCAGCTCTGGCAGCACGGGTACGACCAGTTGATGACCCTGTTCGACGGGCTCGACCCGGAGGCGCCGGCGTGGAACTGGGCCCCGCAGCCGAAGAAGGCCGGTTTCTGGCCCCGCCGGATGGCGCACGAGACGGCGGTGCACCGCTGGGACGCCCAGCTCGCCATCGCGGCGGGTGAGCCGGTCGAGGCGAAGCTGGCCGCCGACGGGGTGAGCGAGGTGCTGGACACCTGGTTGCCGGCCGGCCGGCGGCAGGTGAAGGGTGACTGGCGCGGGGTGGTCCAGCTCGCGGCGACCGACGCGGATCAGGAGTGGTATCTGCGGCTGCGCGGCGAGGGGGTGGCGCTGCTCGACACGGCGACCATCTTCGACCACGACGACCATCACGCCCGCGCGCAGGTCAGCGGCACCGCGAGCGACCTGCTGCTGGCACTCTGGGGCCGGGTCAGCTTCGAGACGCTCGACGTCACGGGCGACCGCGCGCTGCTGGAGGGTCTGCGTACCGGCTGATCTCGCGCCACCGCACGCACCGAGGGCGTCACCCCCAACGGGGTGACGCCCTCGTCGTATATCGATGGACAGATTCGTGAGAGCGCTCTCTTGACAGGGTGCGAGAGACCCACCACGCTGGCGTGAGAGCGCTCTCTTGGCCTTCTACCACCACCTCATCACCCTGAGAGAGGTCCATACGATGGCTGTCCTTCCGCGCCGCCGCCTCGCCGCGGTGGCCCTCGCCGCAACAGCCGCCCTGCTCGTCACCGCCGGCTGCGGCGGCGGTGACGACGCCGAGGCGGACGGGCCGATCACGCTGACCGTCGACGTCTTCGGCCAGTTCGGCTACGACCAGCTCTACCAGGAGTACATGGCCGCGCACCCCGACGTGAAGATCGTCGAGCGGGGCACCGGCAGCAACCTCGACGAGTACTCGCCGAAGCTGACCCAGTGGCTCGCCGCCGGCCGGGGCGCCGGCGACATCGTGGCCATCGAGGAGGGTCTGCTCGTCGAGTACAAGGCGAATCCGAACAACTTCGTCAACCTGCTGGACCACGGCGCCGCCGACCTCAAGGGCAACTTCCTGGAGTGGAAGTGGAACGCCGGCCTGACCGCCGACGGCAAGCAGCTCATCGGCCTCGGCACCGACGTCGGCGGCATCGCCATGTGCTACCGCAAGGACCTCTTCGAAAAGGCCGGACTGCCCACCGAGCGGGACGAGGTGTCGAAGCTCTGGCCCACCTGGCAGGACTACATCGCCACCGGGGAGAAGTTCGTCGCGGCCAAGACCGGGGCGTCCTTCCTCGACGCGGCCACGAACACCTTCAACACGATCCTGTTGCAGACCGCCGGCAACAGCACCGGCTACAGCTACTACGACACCAGCGGCAACGTCGTGGTCGACAGCAACCCGGCCGTACGGCAGGCCTGGGACACCACCATGGACATCATCGACTCGGGCCTCTCCGGTAAGTACGGCTCGTGGTCCGAGGAGTGGGTGTCCGCCTTCAAGCAGACGAAGTTCGCCACCATCGCCTGCCCCGCGTGGATGACCGGGGTCATCGAGGGTAACGCCGGCCCGACCGCCAAGGGCAAGTGGGACATCGCCCGGGTGCCCGGCAATGGCGGCAACTGGGGTGGGTCGCACCTCGCCGTACCGAAGCAGAGCAAGCACCAGGCCGAGGCCATCGAGCTGGCCAAGTTCCTGACCAGCGCCAAGGGCCAGATCGGCGCGTTCAAGGCCAAGGGGCCGCTGCCGTCGTCGCCGCAGGCGCTCGACGACCCGGCGATCGCCCAGTCGACGAACGCGTACTTCTCCGGCGCGCCCGTCGGGTCCATCTTCGGCACCGGCGCGAAGAGCCTGAAGCCGGTCTACATGGGCCCCAAGAACCAGGCCGTGCGTACCGAGGTGGAGAACGCCGTACGCACCGTGGAGCTGGGCCAGCGCAGCCCCGCGCAGGGCTGGACGGACGCGGTGACCAACGCCAAGAAGGCCGCCGCCAAGTAGCCCGAGCCAGCGTGCGGGCGGGCGCCGGACCCCGGTTCCCGCCCGTACGACGGAAAGGAGTTTTCCGGGCATGACCGTCCAGCTCGACGCCCGTCCACCGGTCGCACCCGAGGCCGGACCCCACCGCCGATCGTCGGTTCTTCTCAGCCACCTCGACACCCGCTACTCGCCGTACCTCTACATCGCCCCGTTCTTCCTGCTCTTCGCGGTGTTCGGGGTCTACCCGCTGGCGTACACCTTCTGGGTCTCGCTGCACGACTGGGACCTGCTCGGCACCGACCATCCGTTCGTGGGCGCGGAGAACTACACCCGGCTGCTCGCCGACGTGGACTTCTGGCACGCGCTGGTCAACACGCTCGGCATCTTCGTCATCTCGACCGTGCCGCAGTTGCTCGCCGCGCTCTGGTTGGCCAACCTGCTGAACCGGGGCCTGCGGGGGCGTACCGGCTGGCGGATGGCGGTGCTCGTCCCCAACGTGACCTCCACGGCCGCCGTGGCGATCGTCTTCGGGGTGCTCTTCGGTCGCGAGTTCGGCATGGTCAACTGGCTGCTCGACCTGGTCGGGCTGGACGCGATCGAGTGGAAGTCCAACCGGATCGCATCCTGGGTCGCGATCTCCGCGATGGTCGACTGGCGATGGACCGGCTACAACGCGCTGATCCTCCTGGCCGCGATGCAGGCCATCCCCCGGGACCTCTACGAGGCGGCGGCGATCGACGGCGCGAGCCGGGCCCGACAGTTCTGGTCGGTCACCGTGCCACTGCTCAAACCGACGATCATCTTCTGCACCATCATCGCCACCATCGGCGGCCTTCAGCTCTTCACCGAGCCCCGGATGTTCCACTCCGGCACCAACCCGATCCGCGGCGGACCGCTCCGCGAGTCGCAGACCCTGACCATGTACATGTTCGAGAACGCCTTCGCGCCGCACTACAACTTCGGCTACGGCTCGGCGGTGGCGTGGCTGCTCTTCGCGCTCATCGCCCTCGTCGCGGCCGTCAACGTGCTGGTCCTGCGCCGCCTCGGCGCCACAGCCGGCACCGGCCGAAGCGGTACAGCCCGCACCGGCAGGAAGGGATCCCGATGAGCCGGCTCTGGCGGGCCAGCCCGCTCACCTACTTCGCCCTGGTCGGCGCCGCCGTCCTGTCGATCTTTCCGATCTGGTGGATGTTCGTCGTCGCCAGCCGCACCAGCGACGCGATGGGTCAACTGCCGCCGCCGATCACGCCGGGCAACAACCTGGGCGCGAACATCGCCCGGCTGTTCGACAACACCGACGCGTACTTCCTGACCGGCCTGATCAACTCGGTGATCGTGGCGACCACGGTCACCGTCTCGGTGGTGTTCTTCTCCAGCCTGGCCGGGTTCGCCTTCGCGAAGCTGCGCTTCCGGGGCCGCAACGCGCTGCTGCTGGTGATCATCGCGACCATGATGGTGCCGACGCAGCTCGGCGTGATCCCGCTCTACCTGCTCATGACGAAGTTGCAGTGGAACGACCGGCTGCCCGCGGTGATCGTTCCCGTGCTGGTCACCGGGTTCGGCGTGTTCATGATGCGGCAGTACGCCGGCCAGGCCATCAGCGACGAGCTGATCGAGGCCGCCCGGATGGACGGCTGCGGCACCGCGCGCATCTGGTGGCACGTCGTGCTGCCGGCGCTGCGCCCGGCCGCCGCCGTGCTCGGTCTGCTCACGTTCATGACCACCTGGAACGACTTCCTGTGGCCGTACGCTGTGTTGAACGACCCGGCCAATCCGACCGTTCAGCTCTCCCTGCGTGCGCTGTCCGACGGGTACTACCAGGACATGTCACAGGTGTTCACCGGCACGGCCATCGCGACGCTGCCCCTGTTGCTGGTCTTCGTGCTGTTCGGTCGCCAGATCATCGGCGGGATCATGGAAGGTGCGGTCAAGGCGTGAACGAGATCCGATTTCCCGAACACTTCCTCTGGGGGGCGGCCACCGCCGCATACCAGATCGAGGGCGCGGCTCGCGACGACGGTCGCGGTCCGTCCATCTGGGACACCTTCTGTCGTACGCCCGGAAAGGTCTACCAGGGCCACACCGGCGACGTCGCCTGCGACCACTACCACCGGTACGCCGACGACGTGGCGCTGATGGCCGAGCTGGGCCTGGCGGCGTACCGGTTCTCGGTCGCCTGGCCCCGGATCCAGCCCGACGGCAGCGGCCCGGTCAACCCGCGCGGGCTCGACTTCTACGACCGCCTCACCGACACCCTGCTCGCCCGGGGCATCGACCCGATCGTCACCCTCTACCACTGGGACCTGCCGCAGAGCCTCGAGGACCGGGGCGGCTGGACCAACCGGGAGACCGCCGAGCACTTCGCCACCTACGCCACCGCCGTCCACGCCCGCCTCGGCGACCGGATCGACACCTGGACCACCCTCAACGAGCCGTGGTGCTCGGCCTACCTCGGGTACGGCAACGGGGTGCACGCCCCGGGTGCGCGGGACGGGGCGGCCGCCTTCACCGCCGTACACCATCTGCTGTTGGCGCACGGCCTGGCCGCGCGGGCGCTGCGCGCGGCCGGCGCACGCAGCGTCGGCATCACCATCAACCCGGCGGACGTACGACCGGCCGACCCGCAGAGCGCGGCCGACGCCGCCGCCGTCCGGCTGGTCGACGGCCTGCACAACCGGATCTTCCTGGACCCGCTGCTGGCCGGTGGTTACCCCGACGACGTCCGCGAGCACGTGGCGCGCATCGTCGAGCCGACGTTCATCCACGACGGTGACGAGAAGCTGATCGCCGCCCCGATCGACCTGCTCGGGCTCAACTACTACGCGCCCACCTACGTGGCGGGGCGGCCGGACGGCGACGGTAACGGCGCGTACCCGGGCACCGAGGGCGCGGTGCACTTCCTGCCGCCCAGCGGGCCCCTCACCGACATGGGCTGGATGATCGAGCCGGCCGGGCTGACGCGGCTGCTGGAACGGATCGCCGCCGACTACCCGGGTGTGCCGCTGCTGATCACCGAGAACGGCGCGGCGTTCCCCGACAAGGCGGGCGCCGAGTCGTCCGAAGGGCGGGGGCAGGTGATCGACAACGACCGGATCGCCTACCTCGACGGGCACCTGCGGGCCGCCCACGAGGCGATCTCCCGGGGCGTTGATCTGCGCGGCTATCTCGTATGGTCATTGTTGGACAACTTCGAGTGGGCGGAGGGTTACCGCAAGCGGTTCGGGATCGTGCACGTCGACTACCTGACCCAGCGGCGCACACCGAAGGCCAGCGCCCGGTGGTACCAGGAGGTGATCTCCCGGAACGGGCTGTGACGAGCGGGGGACAGTCACGATGACGACGGCGCACCGGCCGACGTTGGAGGCGGTGGCGGCACGGGCCGGGGTGTCCAGGGCCACCGTGTCCCGGGTGGTCAACGGCTCCACCACCGTCGCCGAGCCGATCCGGGAGGCCGTCAAGCGGGCGGTCGCCGAGCTGGGGTACGTGCCGAACCTCGCCGCCCGCAGCCTCGTCACCCAGCGCACCGACTCGATCGCCCTGGTCATGCCGGAGGCGGCCACCCGGGTCTTCTCCGACGACCAGGTCTTCCCCGGCATCATCCGGGGCGTCAGCCAGGAGTTGGAGGCCGCCGACAAGCAGCTGGTGCTGATGCTTGCCGGCTCACCGGCCGGGCACCAGCGGGTCGAGCGGTACACGACCGGCCGCCACGTCGACGGGGTGCTCTTCGCCTCGCTGCACGGCGCCGACCCGCTGCCCGGCACGCTGGCCCGCCTCGGCATCCCGGTGGTGGTCAGCGGCCGGCCGCTCGGCGACGTACCCGTGCCGTACGTGGACGTCGACCACGTCGGCGGCGTCACCGCCGCCGTCCGGCACATGATCGACAGCGGTCGGCGGCGGATCGCCACCATCGCCGGCCCACCGGACATGGTCGCCGGCATCGAGCGGCTGAACGGCTACCGGGAGGCGGTCGCCGCCGCCGGACTACCCGAACTGGTCGCCGTCGGCGACTTCACCCGGGAGTCCGGCGCGGCGGCGATGCACCAGCTCCTCAGCGAGCATCCCGACCTGGACGGGGTGTTCGCCGCCTCCGACCTGATGGCGCACGCCGCCCTGCGTACGCTGCGCGAGGCCGGCCGGCGGGTGCCGGAGGACGTGGCGGTGGTCGGCTTCGACGACATCGAGACCGCCGCGTACACCGAACCGCCGCTGACCACCGTCCGGCAGCCGATCGTCGAACTCGGCCGACGCATGACCCGGCAACTGCTGAGGCTGGCGGCGGGCGAGGCGATCGAACCGGCAATCATGCTCGACACCGAGCTGATCATCCGCGCGTCGGCCTGACCCGTCTCGGGCGTTGTCAAGATCCGCTATTCAAGATCCGCGCAACTTCAAGGAAATTGCTGCCTTACGACGCCGGGAGGCCACTACTTCCCTGAAGTTGTGACCTGTCACAACTCCTCCTCGAAGTCCGCCGCTACGACCACCTCTGCGCCGACGGCTCGCAGATCGGCGACCAGCCGTCGGACCGCGTCGAGCATCGTCTGGTCGTCGACCCCCGCGTCCCGGTGCACCTCGACGGTGACGGGCCAGGTCAGGAACGCCGGCGCTTGGGCGATCAGATCCGCATCCGCGTTCCAGGGAATGGACTTGTTCTTCCGAACTGCGGCCCAGACCCCGTCCGTCACCCGCAACGACTGGTCGACCCGCCGATAGCCCCGAGAGTGCATCAATCGTGCTGCGGCCTCCGCAGCCGGCCCGACACCGTCCACGAAGAGCCGACAGTCGTCGTACGCCCCGGTCACACCAGGTTCCACCACGCCACCTCCGAACCGGCCGACGTCGCTCCACTCGATCTCGCCGCGCCGCACCCTACCCATCCCGGCCCGGGGCAGGTGGCGATTAATCCGTCGCTGCGGCGGGCGATCGTCGTTAGCCTCGCCGGCATGCCGGATCCTGTCGCACTGCTGCACGTGCCCGCCCTCTCCGACGTCGCCGAATACGCGTACGCGGCGACCGTCGAACCGCCCGCCCGGCTGGTGTTCACGGCCGGCGCGTGCCCGCTCGACGCCGAGGGTCGTACCGTCGCGCCGGGCGACCATGCCGCGCAGGCCCGGCAGGTGATGACGAACCTGGAGACCGCGCTCGGCGCGGCCGGCGCGCGACTCACCGACGTCGTCAAGACCACCGTGTACGTGGCATCGTCGCGGCAGGCCGACCTGGTGACCGTCTGGGAGGTGGTCCGGGACTTCTTCGGCGACCACGATCCGCCCAGCACCCTGCTCGGGGTGGCCGTGCTCGGCTACACCGACCAGCTCGTCGAGGTCGAGGCCGTCGCCGCCGTACGGACGGGGGCCTGACATGCGCATCCGCGAAGCCCGGCCGGACGATGCCGCCGCCGTGGTGGCGCTGCGGGCGATCGTCCACCCATACCTGGTACGCGGGGTCGAGTCGACCCGCAAGATGCTGGCCGAACCGCCGCCGCACGAGGGCTGGATCGCGTTCGTGGCCGAGGTCGACGGCCAGGTGGTCGGCTGGACGTCCGCCGAGCCCAACACCTCGACCTCGGTGCAGGGCTTCGGCAACGTCAACACGCTGCACGTACACCCGGATCATCGACGGCGCGGCATCGGGACGGCGCTGCTGACCGCCGCGACCGATCACCTCCGCCCTCTCGGGATCCGCCGCGTACGCGCCACGGCCGCGACGGACTCGCTGCCGTTCGCCCGCCACCACGGGTTCGAACCCAGCCGCGAGGTGCGCTACTCGGCGCTGGACCTGACCCCACCGCCCGCGCTGCCCGAGCCGCCGCTGGGCGTACGGCTGCGTCCGATCGCCGAGATGGACCCGCACCTGCTCTACGAGGCCGACGTCGCCTCGGCCGTCGACGAACCCGGTGACGTGCCCGTCGACTCGGTCACCTTCGAGAGTTGGCGGTACGACGTCTGGGACGAACTTGGCCTGGACAAGACGGCCAGCACCGCAGCCGAGGTCGACGGCGAGGTGGCCGCGTTCAGCCTGGTCAAGCGGGACGGCGAGCGGATGTGGTCGGACTACACCTGCTCCGTCCCGGCGTACCGGGGACGGGGACTGGCCCGGCTGGCCAAGACGGCGGCGCTGCACCGGGCCGCGGAGGCCGGCGTGCGGATCGCCTACACCTCGAACGACGAGTCGAACGCGCCGATGCTGGCGATCAACGCCCGGCTGGGCTACCGCCCGGTGGCGTCGCAGTGGACCTGCCTGGCCGACCTGACCTGATCAGTCGCCTTGGGTGTCGCCGCGCGGGCGCGTCCACTCCAGGAACCGCGCAACGTACACCGCCGGGTCCGGTCGCAGGCCCAGCCTCAGCGCGTCGGCGAACGCCTCCCGCGCGAGCGTGGTCAACATGAGCAGCATTCCGAGCCGGTCGTCGTGCCAGCGGGCCAGCAGCGACAGCCGCGCGGCCGAACACGGCCAGTGAGCGCCGCAGCGGGTACAGCGCCAGTGCGGCAGGCCGGCGTGATGCGGACGCGGTCGCGGGCTCATCGGGCGCACACGGGCAGGCGGCTGTCCAGTAGCTGCACGCCCTCGCAT
Organism: Micromonospora sp. CA-246542; assembly: GCF_050942905.1. Lineage (NCBI taxonomy): Bacteria > Bacillati > Actinomycetota > Actinomycetes > Micromonosporales > Micromonosporaceae > Micromonospora > Micromonospora sp. CA-246542. Next base: position 6,494,163 of record NZ_CP192040.1, read on the forward strand.
CGCACGTAAAGCTCACGCCGGGCGACCGCTTCGCCGCGCGAGTCCAGCTCGTACGCGTCGAGCCACACCCACCCGTCGTACGTGTCCCACTCCAACTCACGGATGACCCGCACGGTAATCGGGCGCAGGAACTGCACGCTCGCGGTGGCGGACAGGCGTAGCAGGTCGCCGGCCCGGAATGTCGGTCCTGGTGGTGCGGGCATGTTTCCCCCTCCATTGGGCCAGGAGGGGCCGCCCGCCAGTGCACCCACCGGACGGCCCCGGGCTGACACCGCCGCCGGGCTACACCTCCACCAGCAATGCCGCTCAGCGACACTTTGCCGATAGGAGCTGGACGGCTACACCCCGTAGATATACGTTCAATAGACGTGGGGGACGTCCAGTAGGAGGCGACCATGAATCAGACGCTTCGCGCTGCGCTGGCGAACTCGGGTGAGACCGTGGAGAGCCTTGCCGAGCAGGTGGGAGTCGACCCGAAGACGGTCGCCCGATGGGTCACGCCGGGCCGAGTTCCCCATCCCCGCCATCGAGCGGCAGCGGCGGTTGTCCTTGGGCTTGAGGTGGAGGACATTTGGCCGGACGTTTTGAAGCGCCGTGAACCGGCGTGGCTACGACCGTGGGTCGAGACAGAACTCCAAGCGACCGCACTCCGCGCCTTTCAGGTGTCTGTGATTCCCGGTCTGCTACAGACACCGGAGTACGCATCACTAGTCCTCAGCAGCGGGTTGTTGGACGCAGACGAGGTTGAGGGTTACGTGGAGACGCGACTCCGCCGACAGGCGGCGGTCCTCAACCGACGTAAGCCCCCGCTCTTCATCGCAGTCATCGACGAATGCGCGTTGCGCCGCGGGGAGCCCGACATCATGCACCCCCAACTGGACCACTTGATCGAAATGGCGCAGCGGTCCAACACCTTCCTTCATGTGTTGCCGCTTGACGCGGGCATGCACCCCGGACAAGCCGGACCGTTCGTCATTGCCACCACTGAGGATGGCGACGTCGGGTACCTCGACGATCAGGCATCCGGCCGGCTGACCAACGAGACAGCCCCGCTCTGGGCCATCTGGGATACGCTGCGATCAGTGGCTCTTCCACGCCGCCACACCATCGACTTCCTGAAGGCACGAACATGGCTGACCTGACCGGCGCCGAGTGGCGTACCAGCACCCGAAGCAGCTCTAACGGCGGTGACTGTGTCGAGGTCGCCGACAACCTTCCGGGTGTCGTCGCGGTTCGCGACTCAAAGGACCGAGATGGCGGCACCCTCCGCTTCGACCGGCACACCTGGCGAGGTTTCGTCGACACGGTGAAGACCGCCGCCCTCTGAGCAGCGACACCGACAAAGATCCTCGGGTAGACCCGGGGGTCTTTCGCTATGCCAGGCGGCGATCTCGTCTGTGGCCGAACCGCAAAGTCGAGATCTTGGACAGTTTCCGTTAGCTGCTAACGGAAACTGTCCAAGATCTGCGGCCGAACTGCGCGACGCGACGGGATCGCGACCGGACCGCCGCGAGTCCGGCCGGACTGTCCGTGATCACTTGATGCTGACCAGTTCGCAACCACCTTCTGAGAACTGGTCAGCATCAAGTGATCAAGCCGAGAGCCAGAGCCGCGCGGAGCCTACGCCGCCTCGAAGACCTCGCGGGCTGTCGCGTGGGTGTCCGCGCCGAAGAGGACCAGGCGGGCCTCGGTGACCGACGCGGGCGTGGCCGAGCGGAGCACCGTCAGCGCCTGGCGGACCGCGTCGTCGACCGGCCAGCCGTAGATGCCGGCGGAGATCAGCGGATACGCCACAGTGGACGCGCCCAGCTCGTCGGCGACCCGCAGGCTGTTGGCGTAGCAGTCGCGCAGCAGCCCCGACCGGTCCTCGGCGGCCGAGAAGACCGGGCCGACCGTGTGGATGACCCAGCGGGCCGGCAGGTTTCCGGCGGTGGTCGCCACCGCCTGGCCGGTGGGCAGCCCTCTCCCGTACTTGGACGCGCGCAGCGCCCGGCAGTCGGCCAGGATGGCCGGGCCGCCGCGCCGGTGGATCGCGCCGTCCACTCCACCGCCGCCGAGTAGGGACGAGTTCGCGGCGTTCACGATGGCGTCGACCCGCTGGTCGGTGATGTCGCCCTGGATCAGGGTGATCTCCACGTCAGTTCTCCTCGATCGACTGGCCCAACGACCGGCGGGCCAGCAGGGTCGCGCCGGCGACGGCGGCCGGCATGACCAACACCGCGCCGAGGGGAATGAGGAAGCACAGGAAGACCGCGACTCCGAAGCCGAGCGCGGTGGACCGGTCCGCCTTGAGGATCGTCCGGCGTTGCGGCAGCCGCATGCCACGTCGGTAGAACGGCGCTCCGACCAGCTCGACGGCGAGGAACCAGCCACCCACGGCCGCCCCGATCACCGGTACCACCGTCTGGCCCACCACCGGGATGAACCCGGCGAGGAAGAGCGGGATGCCGACGAGCGCGGTGAGTGCCACCAGGCGTACGGAGTCGGCGGTGCTGCGGCGCAGCGACGACCAGAACGGCACGTCCACGGCGTCCGAGGTGCCGCCGAGCCGCTCCTCCACCTTCTCGGAGATCTTCTCGTAGAACGGGTCGCCGATGACCAGGGTGACCGCCGTGAAGCTGATCACCGCGAGCAGGCCGCCGATCCCCAGGAAGGCCAACCCGGCGATCACCCGGACCAGGCTGCGACCGGTGCTCGACCAGTCGTCGGCGAACGGGGTGACCAGGGCGGCGAGGTCGTCCACGAAGTAGACGAGGGTGGCGTACGCGGCCACGAAGAGCACACCCGAGATCAACGCCGGCACGATACCGAGCAGCATGAGCTTCGGGCTGCGCACATAGAGGCCCAGCCCGCGCAGGAGCAGCCGCACCCCGAGGAGGAAGCGTCCGACGGCCCCGGTGACCGGTTTGGCGATTCTGCTGGCGTCCACGATCGAGCAGCCTAACGACAGGTGATCGAAGCGGCACGAGGCAGGATGGGCGGGTGCGCGCCTCCCGACTGATCTCGTTGCTGCTGCTGTTGCAGGCACGCGGCTCCATGACGGCCGGCGAGCTGGCACACGAGTTGGAGGTCTCCGAGCGGACCGTCTACCGGGACGTGTTGGCGCTGTCCGCCGCCGGTGTTCCGGTGTACGCGGACCGGGGCCGGGCCGGCGGGTACCGGCTGCTCGGTGGCTACCGGACCCGGCTGACCGGGCTGAACCGCGACGAGGCGGAGGCCCTGTTCCTGGCTGGCCTGCCCGGCCCCGCCGGCGACATGGGTCTGGCCGACGCGGTCGCCGCCGCCGAGTTGAAGGTGCTCGCCGCACTGCCACCGGCCCTGCGCGACGCTCCCGTACGCACGGGTCAGCGGTTCCACCTGGACGTGCCGGGATGGTTCCAGGAGACGCCGCCACCGCCCTGGCTCACCGAGCTGGCGCGGGCGGTCTGGGGTGACCGGGTGGTACGGCTGCGCTACCGGCGGGGCGGCGACGAGGTGACCCGGCACCTTCAGCCGTACGGGCTCGTGCTCAAGAACGCGACCTGGTATCTGGTCGGTCGGGTCGGCGACGACATGCGCACCTACCGGGTGGACCGGGTAACCGGCGTCGAGGTGGACGACGAGCGGTTCGCCCGCAACGAGGGCTTCGACCTGGCCGGGCACTGGCGCGAGCAGGCCGGGTCGTTCCTGCGGACCATACTGCGGGCCGAGGTCACCGTCCGGCTGAGCCCCGCCGGCCTGCGCCGGCTCCGGCACGTGGTCGACGCTCCCGAGGTGTACGACGAGGTCGTCACCACCATCAGCGAACCGGACGGGCAGGGCTGGGTGGTGGCGCGACTGCCGGTGGAGACGGTCGACGTCGCGTACGCCCAGCTGCTGGCGCTGGGCCCGGAGGTGGAGGCGCTCGACCCGCCGGAGCTGCGCGGACGCCTGGCGGAGGCGGCACGCCGGGCCGCCGCACGCTACGACGGCCCGGCAGTGGCGGACGGCGTCAGCGGTAGCCGGTGACGTCGGCCGGCTTACCCGCCTCGACCACCTCGACGATGTACCGGATGGCCTCCGGTTGGCTGCCGTCGACGTCGGTGAAGCCGTACACCTTGGACAGCGTGCCCGCGTCGACGGACTGGCCGGTCCAGCGGGCCTTGTCCTCGTCGGCGGCGAGTGCGGCCACCGCGCGGCCCACGAAGGCGGGTGTCTCGGAGATCAGGAAGTGCGGGTCGGTGGCGGCCCCGTCGCGCCAGGTCTCCTCGGTGACCCCGAAGTGCTCCAGCATCGCCTCGGAGCGTAGCCAGCCGGGGGTGAGCGCGACGGCTGTGCCGCCGTGCGGTTTCAGCTCGTGCGCCTGGCTGAAGGCGAGCCGGTTGACCGAGGTCTTGGCCAGGTCGTAGAAGACCGAGAGGCGGTAGTTCTCGTCGTTGTACGCCTTGGTGCCGTCGCCGATCTCGACGACCAGGCCACCGGGCTTACGGATCAGCAACGGCAGAGCGAAGTGGCTGGTGATGATGTGCGTGTCGACGGCCAGCCGCAGGGTGCGGAACCCCTTGTCGAGAGGCTGCTCCCAGACCGGCTTGTCCCAGGTGACGAGCGGGTCGCCGCCCCAGATGTCGTTGACCAGCACGTCGAGGCCGCCCTGCTCGGCGTCGATCCGGGCGACCAGGTCGCGGACCTGCTCCGGCACCAGATGGTCGACCTGCACGGCGATACCGGTGCCGCCGGCCGCGGTGACCAGTTCGGCGGTCTCCTCGATGGTCTCCGGCCGGTCCATCTCCGAACGGCCGGCACGGCTGCTGCGACCGGTGGCGTACACGGTGGCGCCGGCCGCGCCCAACTGGACCGCGATCTGTCGCCCGGCGCCCCGGGTTGCACCGGCGACGAGCGCGATCTTTCCTGCGAGCGGTGGTGTCATGCCTGCGAGGCTGCCAGCGATACCTGACAGCCGACGTCCGAATTCGTCAATCCACCAGCCGGACGCGGACCCGCCGGTTGGCCCGGCCCTTGCTCTCCACCTTGACCACCTGCACCTTGCCGATCTGGGCGGTGGACGCCACGTGGGTGCCGCCGTCCGCCTGGACGTCCAGACCGACGATGTCGACGATCCGCACCTCCTGCTCGTCCGGCGGGATGAGGTTGGACTGGGTTCGGATGATGTCCGGCAGGGCCAACGCCTCGGTACGCGGCAGCACCCGGGTGGCGACCGAGCGGTCGGCGGCCACCTCGGCGTTGACCAGCTCCTCGATGCGGCTCTTGAAGTCCGGCGGCACCTCGGGGAGGTTGAAGTCCATCCGAGCCTCGCCCGGCTCCATCGAGTTGCCCGTCACCAGCGCGCCGAAGTCGCGGAACACCACGCCGCAGAGCACGTGCAACCCCGAATGGGTACGCATCAGACGGGTGCGACGCTCGTCCTCCACCGCCCCGACGACCTCGGTGCCGACCGGCGGCAACGGGTCACCCTCGGCGGGGATCAGGTACGGGTCGTCGCCCTTGCGGGTGCCGACGATCCGGGTCTGCACGCCCTGCCAGAGCAGCACGCCGTGATCCGGCGGCTGACCGCCACCACCCGGGTAGAACGCCGAGCGGTCGAGAACGATGCCCTGCTCCGGGTCGGCGTGCAGGACCGTGCAGGTCCACTCGCGCAGGGTCGGGTCCGCGAGATCCAGCCGGTGCGTCCGGCCGTGCTGTGTGACGCCCATGACAGGGCACGTTACTCGTTGAGGAAGCCGGAGATGCGCCCCCGCAGGTCGGCGCGTTCCGACCAGAGGAACCCGGGGCGGTCGTACACGTGCAGGGTGGCCCGGGGCAGCGCGGCGGCGAGCTGCTCGGCGACCTCGACCGGGTGCAGGTCGTCGCCCGCGGACCCGATCACCAGGGCCGGCGCGGTGACCGCCGACAGCACACCGGCGTCGTCCAGCGGCACCTGACCCGCCAGGGTGGCCAGGCCCTCGTCCAGGCCGTCACGGAGCAACTGGTCCAGCCGCTGCCGCAGGTACGCCCAGCCGGCCGGCGTGTTGCGCACCGCCGCCGGCAGCTCCAGCGAGACGACGTCCGCGACGGCCCCCGCGTCACCGCTGGCCACGGCATCCACCAGGGCGCCGACGCGATCCCAGGCGGCCGGACCGCGCGGCTGGTCGAGCGCCGCCGGCAGGAAGAACACCAGCTTCTCGAAGCGCTCCGGACTCTCGGCGAGCAGGCGGCAGAGCGCCCCCGCACCGAGGCTCGCCCCGAACGCCCGGCTGGCGCCGCCGAGATCCGCGATCGCCCGCAGGTCACGGGCGAGGTCGAGGTAGGTCCACGAGCCGGGCGGCGCGTCCGAGCGGCCGTGCCCCCGGAACTGGAAGAACAGCCGCCGACCGGCCACCCCGCTGCCGAACGGTCGCGTGGTGGCGATCCCGTTGCCCAGCCCGTGCGCGAAGACGGTGACCGGGTCACCGACGCCGGTGACCAGGCGTTCCAACTGCACGCCGTGCGGCGTGTCGACGAGTTCGGTCTCCGGATCGGGGATCGCCGGACGGCCGGTGCGCGGCCCGCCCGGGCCCGGACCGAAGGTGCGGGGGCCGCTGTCCGGTGGAGGAGGCCAGCGAAAACCTCTCACCAGAACCCTTTGCCGTTGCCGTCACTCAGGTCGCGGAGACCGACCCGCACGTCGAGCAGGTAGATGAGCGCGGCGGCGATGCCGATCAGTCCGAAGAGGCTGATCGGACCCCGGCTGAGCAGGATCAGGACGAGGCAGACCGCGAGGATCGCGATCCAGCCGCCCTTGGGCAGCGTCCCGATGGCGGCGAAGGCGTCGGACCGTTGCGTGATGGCATGCACCAGCGCGACACCCTGAATGATCAACGCGAAGACGAGCAGGATCAGCTCGATCACGTAACGGACTTCGAACGCGAAGATCGGCGCGGCGGTGGCCATGCCGGCAAGTTTATGTCGACGACCCCGACTACGTCCGACAAGGACGCCGTCGGGATCGCCGACAGGTATGAACTACTCGGCCGCCGGGCGGGTCCGCTTGGTGGCCCGGGGCAGCTTGGCCGACGGGGTCTCGGCCGGCTTCGCGGCCTTCGCCCGGGTGGCCTTCTTGACGGCGGCCGGCTTGGCCTCCGCGATCTCGGCGACCTCGGCCCGCCCCGGCGGTCTCGGCCGTGGTCGCGGTCACGGTCTCGGCCGTGGCCGTCGTCGCCTCGGTGGCCTCGATGTCCGCGTTGACCGTCTCGGCGGCCTCCAGCACGCCGGCGCCGACGACCCGCTCGCCGCGGGCCACCAGCGCGCCGTACGCCGCGAACGCCCGCTCCTGGGCCGCCTGGGCCGCGGTGACCACCACGGCCGCGTTGCGGGTGGCGGCCGCGCGCAGCTTCTCAATGTCGGCGACCTCACGCAGCTTGGCCAGGTCGGCCGACTCGCGCAGCTTGGCCAGGTCCAGCTCGGCCTGTGCGCGGTCGCGCAGGGTGCCGGCGGTCTCGTTGGCCGTACGCAGCGTCTCGGTGGCCTTCTGACGCAGCTCGAAGCCCGTCAGCACCGCCCGGCCGCCCAGGTCGGCGACGACCCGGGTGCCGTGCACACCGACGGCCATGGGCAGCTTGCGGAGCTGCTCGATGGCCAGCTCGGCCGCACCGGCGGCGGCGTAGATGGGAGCGGGGATGCGATTGGTCTTCGGCTCGGTCATGACGTCTCCTCCTCGGCCGTCTCGGCGGCCTTCTTCTCGGGGGTGCTGCTCGGGGCGTTCTTCCCGGGGGTGCTGCTCGGGGCGGGTGCGGGGCCCGCCTCGGTCACGGCGACCGACTCGAGCACGGCCTCGGTCGGGGTGCCGCCCTCGGTGGTGGGACCGGTCGCGGCCAGGTTGGCCACGTCGGCGGGCTCGTCGGCGACATCGGTCGGGGTGGTCGCCCCGGCTGCGGCCCGAGGGTCTGTCGGGGTGGTCGCCCCGGCTGCGGCCTGGGCCTCGGACAGCCGGGCGTTCTCCCGGCGGAAGGTCTCGTAGATCTGGCTGAGCGACTGCTTCTGGGCCATCGTCAGGTCGGGGTCCACCGCGATGGCGGCGAGCACGCCGTGCCCCTCCTTGTCGTCGAGCAGCCCGGCCCGCAGGTACATGGCCGGGGTCGACACCCGCAGCGCGCTGGCCAACTGCTGGAGCACCTCGGCGCTCGGCCGGCGCAGGCCGCGCTCGATCTGGCTCAGGTACGGGTTGCTGACGCCCGCCTGCTCGGCGAGCTGGCGCAGCGAGATCTTGGCGTTACGGCGCAGATCGCGGATGAACCCGCCGACGTCGGGGAGGTCCTTTGGTGTCGCCATGGTGCCGACGCTAATCCGATCCGCTAACTCCTGCAAGCAAAATGCTTGCCAGAGTTAGCAAGGTCTCAGCGTCCCATTTGCGCCCCACCCCAACCGGTCCGTACGGTCCGATGGTGCACAAGATCACAGTCAATGGAGCAGTTCTCGCGTACGACGAGGCCGGCAGCGGTTCGCCCGTCGTCCTGCTGCACGCCGGCATCGCGGACCGGCGCATGTGGCGGGGCGTCGTACCCGTGCTCGCCGCCCGGCACCGGGTGATCGTCCCGGACCTGCGCGGGTACGGCGACTCGGAACTGCCGCCGACGCCGTTCGCACACCACGACGACGTGGCCGGTCTGCTGGACGCCCTGGACCTGCCACAGGCCGCCCTGGTCGGCTGCTCCTTCGGCGGGTCGGTCGCCGTCGACGCCGCCCTGGCCCATCCGGACCGGGTGAGCGCGCTCGCCCTGTTCGACACGGCGGTCTCCGGCAACGAGTGGTCCGACGAGGCCAACGACCTCTGGGACGAGCTGGTCGGCGAGGTCGACCCGGACGACTTCGTGGCGGGCGCGGCCGGCGAGGTGCGCTTCTGGGTGGTCGGCCCGGCGCGTCAGCCCGCGGACGTCGACCCCGAACTGCTGGCGTTCGCGCAGGAGATGGACCAGCGCGCCCTGGCCGCCGAGTTGGCGCTCGGCGCGGTCGAGGTGGGAGAGCTGACGCCACCGGCGATCGACCGTCTCGGCGAGCTGAAGATCCCCGTCCTGGTCACCGCCGGCGCGGCGGACGTACCGGACATCCGCCAACTCGCCGACCGGATCGCCGCCGAGGTCCCCAACGCGGTACGACTGCCGGACGTCCCGGACGCCGCGCACCTGCTCCCCCTGGAGCGCCCCGAGGCCGTCAACGCCGCCCTCCTGAACTTCCTGACCTGAGCCCCCACCCAACCGCCAGCGCTCAGCACCCGGACAAGCGTGATGCCTCACAGTCATCAAGATGACTCTGAGGCATCACGCTCATCAGCGAGCGTGCCACCCCAGCCCCACACCTCCAGAACCACCCCGCTCCCACCCCGTTGATCATGAAGTTATTGCCACGACACGCCAGCGCGAGTGGCAATAACTTCATGATCAACGGCAAGGGGTGGGGCCGAGGCCGGAGGTGGGTGCTGGGGCGGGTGGGGGTTACCAGAGGGGGCGGATTGCGCCTACTGGGAGGCCGCCGCCGAAGAGGGGCACCTCGGCGTACTCGGTCAGCACGGGAGCGTCCACGCCGAGCCGGCGCAGCGCCGAGACCAGCACCGGCATGCGTGCCCGGTCGGCCCCGTCGTCGATCTTGAGGGCCACCGCGCCGACGCCCGGCAGTCCGACCGCGAACACGCCCTCGGCGCCGACCTTGGCCAGGAGGCCCGGAACGCCGCGCATCAGCCGGGTGTCGTCGGCCTGGGTGCCGCCCACGATCTCCGGGTGGGCCCGCATCGCGTCGGCCACCCGGCGCGGCGCCGAGCCGGGCTCGGCATCGACGAGCCGGAGGTACGCCCCGGCCAGGCCGGTCAGCGACACCGCGAGCACCGGTGCGCCGCACCCGTCGACGCCCACCGCCGCCGTCGGCTCGCCGGTGAACTCCTCGACGGCCGCCCGCAACCGCTGCTGCAACGGGTGCTCCGGCCGCCAGTAGCCGTCGCGGGGCCATCCGGCGGCCTCGCAGGTCAGCAGCATCCCGCTGTGCTTGCCGGAGCAGTTCATCTGGACCCGACTCGGCCCGCCCCCGGCACGTAGCACCGCCTCCCGGGCCGCCATGCCCGCCGGCAGGTCGGGCGGGCAGTGCAGCGCCGAGGCGTCCAGCCCGGCCCGGTCGAGCAGCGCGCCAACCCGGGCCAGGTGGAAGTCCTCCCCCGCGTGGCTGGCCGAAACCAAGGCCAGGTCGGCCGGGTCGGTGAGCGGCAGGCCGGCGCGGAGCATCCCGATCGTCTGCATCGGCTTGCTGGCCGAGCGCGGGAAGATCGGCGCGGTCACGTCCCCGGCGGCGGCCAGCGGCGCCCCGGTCGCGTCCAGCACCACCACCGAGCCGCGGTGTCCGCCCTCGACGAAACCGGACCGGACCACCTCGGCGAGCGGCACGCCACCCTCGTACGTCTTTCCCACGTGCTGGACGGTACCGAGGAGATCGGGCCGCCCGTCGGCGGGGTGACCAGGTCGTCAACCGCGCGGGTGACAGGGGCGAGGGAAGCCCGCGGCCTTACAGCCCGAGCAGCGCGCGAGCCTCGGTGGTGGTCAGCGGCGGCCGCTGGGCGAGCTGGGCGAAGCCGACCGCGCGGGCGACCAGCTGCATGTTGGACTCGACCGGACGGCCCTTGGCGTACGTCACCGTGTCCTCCATGCCGACCCGCAGGTGCCCGCCCGTCGAGAGCGAGGCCAGCAGCACCGGAATGGTGCTGCGGCCGATGCCGGTGGCCGAGAACGTGGTGCCCTCGGGTAGGTCCCGCAGCATCCGGTGGGCGGCGACGAGCGTCTCGGTGGTGCCCGGCATGCCGCCCGGCACCCCCATGACGAAGTCGACGTGCACGTGCCCGCCCGCCGGCAGCCCGTACCTGCCGAGCAGCCGCTGCAACGCGGACAGGTGGCCGAGGTCGAAGATCTCGTACTCCGGCACGATCCCGCGCTCCTGCATCCGGGTGTGCAGGTCGACGATGAACTCCCAGCGGTTGAGGAAGACGTCGTCGCCGAAGTTGACCGTGCCCATCGTGCAGGAGGCCATGTCGGGACGGGCGTCGAGCACGGCGAGCCGGGACGCCTCCGGGTCGGTCACCGCGCCGCCGGACGAGAGCTGCACGATCAGGTCGGTGTTCTCCCGCAGCGCCGCCACCGTCTCGGCCAGGCGGGCCGGGTCGAGGGTCGGCCGGGCCTCGTCGTCGCGGATGTGGACGTGGATCACGGCGGCGCCCAGCGCCTCGCACTCCTTGGCGGTACGCAGCAGCTCGTCAAGCGTCACCGGCAGTGCCGGCACCTCCGCCTTGGCCGACTCCGCGCCCGTCGGGGCCACCGTGATCAACGTCCCTGTCGTCATGCCGGCGATCCTAGACGTGCCGGTCAGGACGGGTCGATCGCCGCCGCGGTCTCGCCGATCATCAGAGCGGCGTCGTCCGGGACGTTCCGCTTCAGGACGGCGAGCGCGACCTGACCCAGTTCGTGGTGCAGCACGGCGGTGCCCACGAAACCCACCGCCCGTCCGTCGAGGGTCACCGGCGTACCGGCCGTCGGCGGCTGGTCGGTGGTCACCCCGTCGAGGTGCAGCAGCACCAGGCGGCGCGGCGGCCGGCCCAGGTTGTGCACGCGGGCGACCGTCTCCTGACCCCGGTAGCAGCCCTTGTCCAGGTGCACGGCCGGGCCGATCAGGTCCACCTCGGCCGGGATCGTCCGGTGGTCGGTGTCCACCCCCACCCGGGGCTGCCGGGCGGCCACCCGGATCGCCTCGTACGCCCAGAGGCCGGCGACCGGCACGCCCGCGCCGCGCAGCTCCGCGACGACCTGCTCCATCGCCGAGCGGGGCACCAGCAGGTCCACCCCGAGGAGGCCGCGTCGCGCCCAGCCGCCGATGGGCAGCGGGCGGACGTCGTACCGGATGCCCGCGCGGGGTGGCACGGCGCCGGCGGCGAACTTCGGACCCGGCACCGGGAGCAGGTCCGGTGCGGCCAGCCCGGTCACGCCGAGCGTCCCGACGGCCTCCGCCGCCGCCGGACCGACAAGCGACAGCAGCGCCCGTTCGGCGGTGGCGTCGCGGGGGTCGACCTTGCTGAAGAACCGCATCTTCTCCAGGTACGCCAGCAGTCCGTCGGTCGCTCCCGGCTCGGTGTCCAGCCAGGTGGTCTCGCCGTCCTCGGCGACCAGGGCGTGCTGCTCGACGTGCCCGTGCGGGGAGAGCACCAGCAGTTCGGTGCCCTCACCGGCGGACAGCGTCGACAGGTGCTGCGAGGTGATCGTGTGGAGCCAACCGGCACGTTCCTCGCCGGGCACCGCGACGATCCCCCGGTGCGACCTGTCGACCAGGCCGACCTCGGTGTCCAGCACGCGCTGCTCGCGCAGCGGATCGCCGTAGTGCGCGGCCACGCCCCGCACGCCCGCGGCGACGTGCGCCGGGTCCGGCTGGTCGCGGCTGGCCTCGTCGATGCTCTCGACGGCCACCGCGCCCGCGATGTCGATCATTTGTGGTCCCCGTTCTCGCACCGGCCGCAGACGCCGAAGAGTGACACGTGCCCGATGTCCACCCGGAAGCCCCGCTGCGCCTCCAACTGGTCGGCGAGCGGACGGAGCAGCTCCGGATCGATCTCGTCGATCGCGCCGCACTCCCGGCAGACGAGGTGGACGTGTTGGTGCTCACCCGCCGCGTGGTAGGTCGGTGATCCGTGCGACAGGTGGGTGTGCGTCACCAGGCCGAGCCGTTCCAGCAGCTCCAGAGTGCGGTAGATGGTGGTGATGTTGACGCCGGCGGCGACCTCCCGCACGGCGGCGTGCACCCGCTCCGGGGTGGCGTGGCCCAGATCGAGCACCGCCTGCAGGACGAGCTGCCGTTGCGCCGTCAGCCGCAGCCCACGGGCCCGGAGCATTTCCGCGAGGGAGGATTCGGACACCGTCCGATCATAGTTCGGCGAACGCGCCGACTCCCGACGCGCGGTTGTCCCCCGCTACGCTCGACGGTCATGGTGACGTCGTCCGTCGGCAATGTCCCGGCCACGCCGAGCGCGCGGATCGCCGTGCTGGGTCGGGGCCCGATCCCGGCGGACGAACCCGTGCTCCGCGGCGACGACCTGGGCGTCCTGCGCGGCGACGGGCTCTTCGAGTCGATGCATCTGCGCCACGGGCGACCGTGGCTCCGCGACGAGCACCTGGCCCGGCTGCTCACCGCGGCGGCGGCCGTCGACCTGGACCTGCCGCCGACCGATGCGCTGACCGAGCTGCTCGACTCCGTGCTCGTGGGCTGGCCGGCAGAGGTGGAGGGCGCGTTGCGGCTGGTCTGCACCCGGGGCTCGGAGGCCGGCGGTCCGCCCACCGTCTACGCCACGCTGACCGCCGTCCCGGCGTCGTCGCTGGCGGCGCGACGGAACGGGATAACCGTCGCGGTCCTGCCGCTGGGGGTACCCGCCGACGCGCGTACCGGGTTGGACTGGCTGCCGGCGGGCATCAAATCCACCTCGTACGCGGTCAACAGCGCCGCCCGCCGCTGGGCGCAACGGGCCGGGGTGGACGACGTGCTCTGGGTCTCGTCCGACGGGTACGCCCTGGAGGGGCCGATCGCGAACGTGGTGTGGCTCACCGGCGACACGATCTGCACGGTGCCCGCCGCCACCACCGGCATCCTGCCCGGCACGACCGTCGCCTGGCTGCTCGCCCACGCGCACGAGCTGGGCCTGAACGGTGCCGAACGGATGGCCACGCCAGCGGAGTTGCACGCCGCCGACGGGCTCTGGTTCAGCTCCTCGGTACGCGGACTCGTCGAGGTCCGGATGCTGGACGGGGTACGCCGGGACCCCTGCCCGCGTACCCCCGCCCTGCACGAACTGCTGGGTTTCCCCGTCGACTGAGCCGTCAGCCGCCGACCCGGACGAGCCGTGCCGACAGGTGCGGGCTGAGCGGGTGACCCATCGCGGCCATCTCCTGCGCGTACAGCAGCGCGCCCTCGACGATGCCGAAGAGCCGGTGACCCCCCGTGACCTCCTTGGCGGTCGCCGTCCGCACCACCGCGTCGGTGGCGAACTCGACCTGGGTCCCGGTGCGCTTGCCGAGGTGCAGCTCCATCACGCCGGTCGGAGTCGTCAGCAGGGCCTCCAGCTCGTCGGTGGCCCGGCCGTCCACCAGGACCGGCCGCCACCAGCCGACCTCACGCCCGGCCGGGCGAACGGGCCGGCTCTGCTCGTCGAGGATCCAGGCCCGCGACTCGTAGTGCAGGAACGGCCGGCCGTCGTGGCTGATCCGGATCTCCTGCGCGTAGTCGAAGTCCTCGATGGTGGGGAAGCCACCCTTGCCCCGGCCCCGCCACAGACCGATGTACGGCAGGAGTCCGTCCAGCGCCGGGTGCAGCTTCGGCCCGACGCGCAGGTCGTGGCTCTCCTCGTACGGGTACTCCTCGACCGGCGGCGCGTTGAGCCACGGCGGTTGCAGCGGATTCTCGTCGCTCACTGTGCGCTCACCAGCGTCCCCTTGAAATTCTCACTGCCAGATACACCAGGCCACCGGCGAGTGCGCCCAGGCCGGCGACCAGCAGGCTGACGAACCCGATCTCGGTAACCATCCCATCCATCCTATGCTGGGCCCCATGGCCCGCTCTCTCGTCGTCAAGGTCACCGCCGGCGCGGACGCCCCGGAGCGGTGCGCGCAGGCGTTCACGGTCGCCGCCACGGCGGTCGCGGCCGGCGTGCACGTCTCGCTCTGGCTGACCGGGGAGTCGACCTGGTTCGCGCTGCCCGGTCGCGCCCAGGAATTCGAGCTGCCGCACTCGGCGCCGCTGGCCGAGCTGCTGCACGTCATCCTGACCAGTGGCCAGGTGACCGCCTGTACCCAGTGCGCGGCCCGTCGGGAGATCGGCCCGGAGGACGTACTGCCCGGTGTGCGGATCGCGGGCGCCGCGGTCTTCGTCGAGGAGGCGTTGGCCGAGGACGCCCAGGCGCTCGTGTACTGACCCCTGACTCAGCCGGGTAGCGGAGTTCGGATACCGACCCGGCAAACCGAAGCGCTGCCTACGATTCGGATGTGACCGAGGCGACCCAGCGGTTCTTCGAATCCCTGCCGGCGCGGGCACCGACGGTCCTGCGCGGCCTGGTGGCCGGAACCCTCCAGATCGACCTCGGCACCGACCACCAGACCGAGCACTGGCTGGTCCGGATGCGGCCGGGCGAGGCGCGGGTCACCCGCGAGCGAGGTCCGGCGGACGCCATCTGGTACAGCAGCTCTGCCCTGTTCGCCAGGTTGGTCGCCGGTGAAGCCCAGGCGCTCGCCGCCGTGCTGCGCAACGAGAGCACCTTCAGCGGTGACGTGGTGCTCTTCCTGGCCTTCCGCCGTTTCTTTCCGGACCCACCGGGCACGCGGGACCCGCGCGAGGTCGCCCGCGAGGCAGTCGGGCGGCGCTCGTGAAAGACCTCGTCAGCATCCTGGACGGCAACACCTTCCTGGTCACCGACCACCGCGGGGACATCGAGCCGTCCTTCGACTTCCCGACCGGGCTGTTCTCGTTCGACACCCGCTTCCTGTCGAGCTGGGTGCTCACCCTCGACGGGCAGCGGTTGCACGCCCTCTCCGTTGACTCCAGCGAGTCGTACCGGACCACGTTCTTCCTCGCGCCCGGCGAACCCACCCACTACCTGGACGCCAAGGCGTCGGTCATCCGCAGTCGGGAGATCGGGAGCGGCTTCGACGAGGAGCTGACCGTCCTCAACCACTCCGGCGAGGAGGCCGAGTTCATCGTCCGGGTGGAGATGGGCAGCGACTTCGCCGACCTGTTCGAGATCAAACACGCCCAGCAGAAGGTGGGCCGGACGACAGTCGACGTGACCGAGAACGAGCTTCGCCTGACGTACCGGCGGGAGGCCTTCCACCGCGAGACACTGATCCGCTCCACGGTGCCGGTGCAGGTCGACGCCGCGGGGATGACGTTCCGCGTCCGCATCGACAGCAACAGCGAGTGGACGACCCGGCTGCACATCTCCACCGTCGTCTACGGGGCCTGCGGCGAGGACATCCGGGCCACCCTGCCGTACGCGGGCGGGCGCGGCGGGGACGCCATCCGGGCCGAGCACCGGGAGCTGATCGACCGGGCGCCGAAGCTCGGCTGCGACTGCCAGCCGCTGGCCGGGGCGTACCGGCGCAGCCTCAACGACCTGGCCGCGCTGCGCTACGAGTCGATCGCCCTGGGCGTACGGCTGATCGCCGCCGGTCTGCCGTGGTTCATGACCCTGTTCGGTCGGGACAGCATCATCACCTCGTTGCAGGTGCTGCCGTTCCTGCCGGAGCTGATCCCGCCGACCATCCAGATGCTCGGTGGCCTCCAGGGACACCGGGTGGACGACTTCCGGGACGAGGAGCCCGGCAAGATCCTGCACGAACTGCGGTACGGCGAGACCGCCGGCTTCGAGGAGCAGCCCCACTCGCCGTACTACGGCTCGGCCGACTCGACGCCGCTGTTCGTCATCCTGGTCGACGAGTACGAGCGCTGGACCGGTGACACCGCGCTGGTCCGACAGTTGGAGCCGCAGGTCCGCGCCGCGTTGGACTGGATCGACAGCTTCGGCGACCTGCTCGGCACCGGCTACCTCTGGTACCGCACCCGCAACCCGGAGACCGGCCTGCAGAACCAGTGCTGGAAGGACTCCTGGGACGGCATCTCGTACGCCGACGGCCGGCTCCCCGGCTTCCCCCGGGCCACCTGCGAGTTGCAGGGCTACGCGTACGACGCGAAGGTCCGCGCCGCCCGGCTCGCCCGCGAGGTCTGGAACGACCCGGCGTACGCCGACCGGCTGGAACGGGAGGCGGCGGAGCTCAAACAGCGGTTCAACCGCGACTTCTGGATCGCCGACCGTGGGTACTACGCGCTCGCCCTGGACGCCGACGGTCAGCAGGTCGACGCGCTGACGTCGAACATCGGGCACCTGCTGTGGAGCGGGATCGTGGACGAGTCACGGGCCGGCAAGGTGGTCGAACACCTGCTCGGGCCGCGGCTCTTCTCCGGCTGGGGGGTGCGGACCCTGGCCGAGGGCGAGGGCCGGTACAACCCCATCGGCTACCACGTGGGCACCGTCTGGCCGTTCGACAACTCGATCATCGCCTGGGGGTTGACCCGGTACGGCTACCGGGAGGAGGCCGGGCAAATCTGCGACGCCATGCTGGCCGCGTCGGAGTACTTCGGCGGGCGGCTGCCGGAGGCGTTCGCGGGCTACGCCCGCAGCCGCACCGGCTACCCCGTGGAGTACCCCACCGCGTGCAGCCCGCAGGCCTGGTCGAGCGGCACACCGCTGCTGTTGCTACGCGTGATGCTCGGCCTGGAACCGCAGGGCGAACACCTGATCATCGACCCGGCCGTGCCGCCGGGCATGGGCCGGGTGGAGCTGCTGGACATCCCCGGTCGCTGGGGCCTCATCGACGCGTTGGGGCGCAGCCGCGACCCGGACGATCGAGGCACGGGCGGCTGAGGCGCCCACTCAGCCGGGGCAGCCGACGGTGGCGGCCACGCGTGCGGCGTCCGGGCCGAGTTCGGCCAGCACGGTGACGTCACCCGCGCGGTACGCGTACACCGGGGGTTGTCCAGCAGTGGGGCGCCGCCGGCCAGCGCGGCGAGGGCGCTGGTCTCGACCGGGCCGGGACCGGCGGCGGACCGTGCGGTACGGGCCAGCGTGCCGTCCGGGCAGGGCGCGGTGACCAGGTCCGGCGCGCTGCCGGTCGGGCGGCCCAGCGCGGTCAGGGCGGCCGTGAGCGCCGCCGCCTCCGGGCCGACGGCGGTGGCCGGCGGCGGGTCGTAACCGGCGCCCGTCGGCCGGCAGCCCGTGTCGACGGTCAACCGCAGCCGGCCGTCCCCGGTCGGCCGCCCGGCGACGGCGACGAACTCCCCGGCGTCGGCGCGTAGTTCCGGACCGTCCAGGCCCGGGCCGACACCGGCCCGCCAGCTCGCGGGCAGCCGGTCGGCGATGCCGGTCAGTACGGCCCGCCCGGTGTCGGCGGGCGCCAACACGGCGATCTCGCGACGCAGCCTCGCGCCGTCGGCGAGCGGGGTGACGCGGCAACCCGCGCTGACCCGCGCCGGTCCCAGCTCCAGCAGCCCGGCCGCGCCGGCGGCCCGGGCCAGCTCGCCGACCGCCCTCTCGACCACCGGGGCGGCCTCGGCGAGGGTGCGCTGCTCGCGCACCGTGGGTGGGTCGTCGCGGACCGACATCCAGGTGAGCCCGGCCAGCAGGAGGGCCCACAGGACGGTCGCGACCAGCAGCCAATGCCGCCCGCGCCGGGCAGGCACCGGCGGGGCGGGGTCGCTCGACGAGGGCCAACCCGTCTGGACAGCACCGCTCACCCGGCCATGGTGTCACGAGCCGTCCTCCGCTCTCGAAAGGCAGTGGTCGACGACCCGACAGCCCGCCTCCCGGCCGGAATAACGCCAGGTCACCGCCCGATCGTTAGGTATTGAGCACCGTCCGAGCAGGTCCCGAACCCAGCGGGACCCCATGTGGGGAGGAACAGTGCTCCAACCACCACCGAATGCGAGATCCGTCCTCTGGCGAACGGCCGTGGCGTGCGTTGCGGCCCTGCTGGCCCTCACCGCCCAACCCGCCGTCGCCGCCCGACCCACGCCCACGCCCGCCCGCGTCGACCAGCGGCTGCTCCGCCAGCTCGGCACGACGGGCACCGGCAGCTTCCTCGTCTACCTGCGCAGCACCGCGCCGGTGGCGCGGACCGCCAAGCTGCGTGACCCGGACGACCGGGCCCGCGAGGTGCACCGGCTGCTCACCACGACCGCCACGCGCACCCAGAAGGGTCTACGCACGCTGCTCAGGACCCGCAAGGCGGCACACACCCCGTACTGGATCGCCAACGCGGTCCGCGTCACCGGGAATCGCGCGCTCCTCGACGAGATCGCCAAGCGGCCCGACGTGGCGAGGATCGAGCCGAGCCGCAGCTATCCCCTGCTGCGGCCCACCCCCGCGACCGGAAGCCACGCGGAGGCGAACGGCCCGGAGTGGGGGCTCACCAACATCAACGCCCCGCAGGTGTGGAGCGAACTCGACGACCGGGGCGACGGCGTGGTCGTCGCCACGATCGACAGCGGCGCCCAGTACGACCATCCGGCGCTGGTCGGGGCGTACCGCGGCAACCTCGGCGGTGGCGTCTTCGACCACGACCACAACTGGTACGACCCGGCCGGCGTGTGCCCCGGCGCCGCGCCCTGCGACAACGTCGGCCACGGCACACACACCACCGGCACGATGGTCGGCGACGACGGCGCGGGCAACCAGATCGGCGTCGCTCCCGGCGCGAAGTGGATCGCCGCGAAGGGCTGCGAGACCGACTCCTGCACCGACGCCTCGCTGCTCGCGGCCGGCCAGTGGGTGCTGGCCCCGACCGACCTGAACGGGCAGAACCCCCGCACCGACCTGCGCCCCGACGTGGTCAACAACTCGTGGGGCGGCGCCGGCGGCGACCCGTGGTTCGAGCAGACCATCGCGGCCTGGCGCGCTGCCGGCATCTTCGGGGTCTTCTCCGCCGGCAACGACGGCCCGGCCTGCGGCAGCGCCGGCTCACCCGGTGACAACGCCGACGCGTACGCCGTCGGCTCGTACGACGTGCAGAACACCATCTCCGACTTCTCCGGGCGGGGCGCCGGCACCGACGGGCGGTCGTACAAGCCGAACGTGGCCGCGCCCGGCAGCGACGTGCGCTCCAGCGTTCCCGGCGACTCCTACGCCGCGTACGACGGCACCTCGATGGCCGCGCCGCACGTCTCCGGCACGGTGGCGCTGCTCTGGTCGGCCGCACCGACCCTGAGGGGGGACGTCGCCGGGACCGAGGAGCTGCTGGACCGGACCGCCCGCGACGTCGACGCCACCGCCTGCGGAGGCACCGCCGCCGACAACAACGTCTTCGGCGAAGGTCGGCTGGACGCGTACGCGGCGGCTCGGGCCGCGCCACGCGGCGCCGTCGGACGCATCACCGGCACGGTCACCACGGCCGGCGACGGTGACCCGATCGCCGGCGCGACCGTCGGCGACGGCGCCCGCAGCGTCACCACCGGCGCGGACGGCCGGTACGCGCTGACCGTGCCGGCCGGCGAGGCGACGGTCACCGTCAGCGCCTACGGGTACGCCGGACAGAGCGCCACCGTCACCGTCACCGAGGGCGGGGCGGTCACCCGGGACTTCGCGCTGACGGCCAACCCGACGGTCACCGTGGCCGGCCGGGTCACCGACGCCTCCGGGCACGGCTGGCCGCTCTACGCGCGGATCGAGGTCGCCGGCCGTCCCGGTGGACCGGTGTTCACCGACCCGGGCACCGGCCGGTACTCGTTCACGGTTCCCGGCAACGCCACGTACCGGCTCACCGTCACCGCCCGCTACCCCGGCTACCGTACGGTCACCCGGGACGTGGTCACCGGCGGCGACCCCGTGACGACCGACCTCGCCGTACCGGTCGAGACCGGATGCACGGCGGCCGGCTACACCGGCAGCTTCGGCGCTCCCCTGCTGACCGAGAGCTTCGACAGCACCGCGACGCCGGACGGCTGGTCGGTACGGAACCGTACCGACGACGGCGGCTGGACCTTCACCGACGCGGGCGAGCGGGGCAACCTCACCGGCGGCAGCGGCGCCTTCGCCATCGCCGACAGCGACCGTCTCGGCTCCGGCCGGACCCAGGACACCGACCTGGTGACCCCGAGCGTCGACCTGCGCGGCACACCGGCGCCGGTGCTGCGTTTCCACAGCGACTGGCGGGCGGTCGGCGTGAGCGACACCGCCGACGTGGACGTCTCCACCGACGGCGGCACCACCTGGACCACGGTCTGGCACCAGACCACCAGCCGGCGCGGGCCGGTCGTCGAGGAGGTGCCACTCGACCCGGCGGCCGGGGCCGCCTCGGTACGGGTCCGGTTCCGCTTCCACGGCAGCTTCGCCTGGTGGTGGCAGGTGGACGACGTGCAGGTGGTCAACCGCGACTGCGTACCCGCCCCGGGCGGGCTGGTGCTCGGGGTGACCACCGACCGCAACACCGACACGCCGCTCGACGGGGTCACCGTGGCCAGCGCCGACCGCCCGCAGGACCGGGGAAGGTCGGCGGCGACTCCGGACGACCCGACGATGCCGGACGGCTTCTACTGGCTGTTCTCCGGGCTGACCGGGGCACACCGGTTCACCGCCAGCCGGACGCCGTACCAGGTCGCCGCCAAGACGGCGAGCGTGCCGGCCGACGGCGTCCGCCGCCTGGACGTCGCGCTGGCCGCCGGTCGCCTCACCGTCACACCGGCGGCCGTCCGGTCGTCCCAGCCGTACGGCAGCACCCGGACCGCGAAGCTGACGGTGCGCAACACCGGCAGCGCGCCGGCCGCCGTCAACCTGGTGGAGCGCAACGGGCGGTTCGACGCCCTGTCCAGAGCCGGAGCGCCCCTGCGGGAGCAGCGGATCAAGGGGATCAGCAAGACCCGTACCGGCACCGCGTACGGCGCGTCCGGGACCGGGAACGGCCCCCGGACGCAGGACGCCTGGACGGGTATCGCCACCCTTCCGGCGGCGGTCTACGACAACGCGGCGGCCACCCTCGACGGCAAGGTGTACTCCGTCGGCGGCGGTGGTGGCAGCGGCCTGGAACGCAAGGCGTGGCGCTACGACCCCGACACGGACACCTGGGCGGCGCTGCCCGACCTGCCGAGCGGCCGGGCGAAGCCGGTCGCGGCAGCCGTCGGCGGCAAGCTGTACGTCCTCGGTGGCTGGGGCGTCGACGACGACACCGTCGCCTCCGTGGACGTGTTCGACCCGGCCACCGACACGTGGAGCACGCTGGCCGGGCCCGGCAACCCGTTCCCCGTGGCGGCGGCCGGCGGGGCGGTCACCGGCGGGAAGATCTACCTGGTCGGTGGCTGCCAGAACAACGACTGCGCCGAATCGGACCGGCTCGTCGTCCTCGACCCGAGCACCGGCACGTTCCACACCGGCGCGGCGTACCCGCACCCGGTGTCCTGGCTCTCCTGCGGCGGGATCGGCAGCGCGGTCTACTGCGCCGGTGGCACCGGCGACGCCGACTACACCGACGCCTACCGGTACGACCCGGCGGCCGACGCGTGGCATCCCCTGCCGGACCTGCCGGTGGATCTCTGGGGCGCCCAGTACGCGGCGGCCGGTGACCTTTTGGTCCTGGCCGGTGGGGTCACGGCGGCGTCCACCACGGTGACCAACCGGACCATCGCGTACGACCCGGTGGCGGGGAGCTGGCGCGACCTCCCCAACGTCCAGTCCGGTCGGTACCGGGGCGCTGCCGCCTGCGGCGCGTACCGGATCGGAGGTTCGCCGTCCCCCTTCGTCGGCTCCCCGGACGCCGAACGGCTCAGCGGCCTGGAACTGTGTGCCGGGGAGGCGGACCTACCCTGGCTGACCACCAAGCCGGGCACGTTCACCCTCGCGCCGGGGGCCTCCCGGACGGTCACCGTCAAGATGCGTGCCACGGCCGCCGCCGGTGTGGCCCAGCCGGGCACCTACTCCGGCGAGCTGGGTATCGCGTCCGACACGCCGTACCGGGTTACCGCGGTGCCGGCGCGGATGGCCGTCTCGCCGCCGGCGAGCTGGGGCCGGATCCAGGGCACCGTCACGGGGGTCACCTGCTCCGGCGCGACCGTCGGGGTCGCGGCGACGGTACGGGTCAACCGGGTGGGCAGGACGACCGGCTGGACCCTGACCGCGAACCCGCAGGGCCGGTACGTCTGGTGGCTGCCCAAGGGCCGCTACGAGGTGATCGTCGCCAAGGACGGGTGGATACCGCAGACGCAGCGCACCCGCATCAGGGCGGGCCTCGTCGAGACCGTCGACGTCGTCCTCGCTCCGGTCTCGTCCTGCACGAGAGCCACCGGCATCTGACCACGCCCACGACGACGACCGGGGCCGGCCACCCAGGAGGGTGACCGGCCCCGGTCGATCAGAGCGGTGGGTCAGGCGACGGTGACGGACACCTCGTTGATGCCCCGGCCGGCGGTGACGGCGGTGTCGCCATTGCCGTGCCGGGACAGCGCCCGCAGCGTCCAGGAACCCGGTGCGGCGAAGAACCGGAACTGGCCGGCGGCCGAGGTGACCACCTCGGCGGTGAACTCGCCGGTCGAGTCGAGCAGCCGGACGTACGCGCCCGGCACGACCTCGTCCGCCGCCGACCGGACGATGCCGGTGATGACGGTCTCCTTCTCGAGGTCCAGGCTGGCCGGCAGGGGCGCGGCCTGGTCAGGTGCGGCGCAGCCCGCAGCGGTGGGAGCGGTCATCGTCAGGCCTCCCCTGGCTCGTCGCCGAGCGCGACCGGCACGCCGACCAGCGAGCCGTACTCGGTCCAGGAGCCGTCGTAGTTCTTCACGTTGCGGTGACCGAGCAGCTCCTGCAGCACGAACCAGGTGTGCGAGGAGCGCTCGCCGATCCGGCAGTACGCGATGGTCTCCTTGCTGTCGTCCAGCCCCGCGTCGCCGTAGATCTTGCGCAGCTCGTCGTCGGACCGGAAGGTGCCGTCCTCGTTGGCCGCCTTGGACCACGGGACGCTGATCGCCGTCGGGATGTGACCGGCCCGCTGCGCCTGCTCCTGCGGCAGGTGGGCGGGGGCCAGCAGCCGGCCGGCGAACTCGTCGGGGCTGCGCACGTCGACCAGGTTCTTGGTGCCGATCGCGGCGACGACCTCATCGCGGAAGGCCCGGATGGAGGTGTCCGGCTCCTGCGCGACGTACTGGGTCGCCGGGCGGGTCGGCGTCTCGGTGACCAGCGGGCGGGCGTCCAGCTCCCACTTCTTGCGACCGCCGTCGAGCAGCTTGACGTCGCGGTGGCCGTAGAGCTTGAAGTACCAGTAGGCGTACGCCGCGAACCAGTTGTTGTTGCCGCCGTAGAGGATCACGGTGTCGTCGTTGCTGATGCCCCGCTCGGACAGCAGCGCCTCGAACTGGGCCTTGTTGACGAAGTCCCGGCGGACCGGGTCCTGGAGGTCGGTCTTCCAGTCGACCTTGATGGCGCCGGCGATGTGGCCGGTCTCGTAGGCCGAGGTGTCTTCGTCGACCTCGACGAAGACGACGCCCGGTGCGTCGAGGTTCTTCTCGGCCCACTCGGCCGAGACGAGTGCGGTGTCGCGACTCATCGATTCACTCCCTGGTGAGGATGGATGGTGAGCCAACGCGCGAATATCGATGGGTTGAACTGTCGCACCGCGCGCGGGACCCAGCGGAAGGACGGGATCACGGGTTCGTGCGACGGCGCCGCTGCCGGGCGTTCGGTGGGATCACCGGAAAGGGTCGAGGACCCTGCGTGCCGGTGGCCGCCGTCAGGCGGCCGAAAACAGCCCCGCCGTCAGATGACAGGGCGACACAGGCAGGTGGCCACGCGGCACAGGTCGACCGCGCGCCGTTTGGTGAGGTGGGTCCCCATGGTCAGGCAGCCTACCAGCGATCCGGAGGGCCGCCACCGTACCGACCACCATCCGGGAATCGTCCCGCTGCCGGGCCTCTGGGGCATCCCAGCGGCCCGGACCGTTGACGCCGGACTCAGCTGACGGAGTTGATCGGTACGTTCTTCGCGTCGGCCGTGACGGCCAGCCCTTCGGGCAACGGCTGGACCTTGCGGACCGTGAGTTGGAACGGCAGGTCGGGCAGCGGCACGTCGATGGAGATGCTCTTGGCGTAGTTGCTGAGGATCGTGCGGGCCAGCGGCAGGTTCGGGAGCCCGGCGGCGTCCAGGTTGTTGAAGCGCAGGGCGACCGCGCCGTTCTTGGCGACGGTGACGTCGGCGGTGCCGGCGACGGTGAACTTCGTGCCGAGGATGTCGACCGGGGCGCTGACGGCCAGCTTGCCGCCCTGCTCGCCGAGAGTGAGGCCGGGTCGCTTCAGCAGCGCGGCGAGGCTCTCGTAGCTGATCGTGCCGGTGCCGTCGACCGTGTCGGCCACGACGTCGCCCTGCCCGGTCCGCAGCGTGTCGAGCGACGCCCGCACGTTGCGGGCGTCGACGTCCAGCACCGGCAGCCGTACGGCGTCACCCTCGACCGAGGCCTGCACGTCCCGCAGGGAGATGGAGATCCGCTCGTACCGCCCGTCGAGCACCTGGGTGAGGAACGGCATCCCACCGACCTCGACGTCGGGCGCCGAGGACTGCGCGCCCTGCTTGCTGATCTCCTGGCTGACCCGTTCGGCGATGAGCCGCTCGGCTACGCCGACCGCCACCCGGTCGGCGACCACCAGCAGGCCTGCCACCACGAGGAGCAGGACGACCAGGCCGATGAGCAGCTTGCGTCCGCGCCGTCGGGGCCGGGCCTGCTGCTGGTCGTCGACCGGATACTCCTGGGCCACGCCGCCTCCTGTCTCCGCCCGCCGCGACACGGCGGGTCGTCCGAACCGGCGCCGCTGCGCGGCGCACCCGTAGGTACCCGAGCGGCACCGACCTCAACCGTGGGCTCAGAGGAAGAGCATGCACATGGCGTACGCGGCGGGCGCCGCCAGGGCGAACCCGCCGAGCGGCCCCTGCATGTGCCGGGCGACCCACATGGTGGGCGGCTCCCCGGCCATGAGGCGACCCGCCTCCGCGTACCCCACGGCGAGGTCGGTGAGGACGGCGGTGACGGCCGCGACCAGGCCGATCACCGCGGCCCTGGTCGGGGTGAAGGGTGCCACCAGATAGCCGCCGAGCAGCGCGCTGACCAGCGTGCCCACCATCGCTCCGCCGACGACGCCGGCCGCGCCCCGGGGCACCTGCGGGGCCAGCCGGGGCCACGGCAGCACCGCGTCGGTGAGCCGGGCGACGGTGAGCGCGACCCCGCTCGCGGTCAGGCAGACGGTGATCGCCTGGGTGCCGGCGGGGATGCGGCTGAGCACGATCAGGGTGCCGAGGGCCACGACGCCGACCACGATGAGCAGGGTGGCACCGAGGGAGTCGGTGACCCGGACCCGGTCGACGCGGCGGACCAGTTGGCCGAGCACGGCGGCGAGGAAGCCGCCGACGGCCAGGTACCCCAGCGGCGCCAGGCCGGCGATGTCACTTCGGACGGCGGCGACGTCGGCGGCCGCGGCGATGGCGGCACTGATCCCGGCGACCAGCAGCAGCGCCGGTGGGCGCATGGCCATCGTCCAGGCGAGCACGAACAGCAGTTGGACGCCGAAGACGATGACGGCGAACGGCAGGCGGTGACCCGGGCCCGACGTCTGCGCGCCGAGCACCAGTCCCACGCCGAGCAGCGCGGCGAAGCCGGCGATGGTCAGCGCCAGCGGGCGGTGCACCTCGACCGGGGGGACGACCTCCTCCTCCGGCTCGTCGGTCTCCTCCTCGGTACGACGGGCCGGCTCTCCGGCACGGCGGGCCCGGCGCGGTCCACCTCCACGGCGCTCGCCGTCGGCGACAGCCGGTCCGGTGCGCGGCGCGGGTGGGTGGCCACGGGTCGGAGCGGCCGGACCCGGACGGGGGCCGTCGGTCCACGAGTCGCGGCCGGCGTCGGGCGAGGTGGAGGGAAACACGCCCCGATCGTGCCAGATCGACCGCCCGGTGCAGTGGTCGCGGGTTTCAGTAACGTTAAAACCTGTGCCACGATCAGGGGCAAGCTAGACAAACGGGAAATGGCCTGACGGTGCAGCCGAGGCGATCGGTTACGCTCAACGCGTTACCCGCCCGTCAGCGACGCCGGGACCACGCAATTTCTCAGCGCACTCCCTCACGAGTGTGTCTGGTCGCGTGCGGCGATGCGCCGCCGGGACGGAGGTGATCGTGGAAATCCTGCTGCTGGTGACCGCGCGCGCAGGCGAACCGTCGGCTGTGTTGCCGGCTCTCGACCTGCTGCCACACTCGGTGCGTACCGCGCCGCGCGACGTCCGCACCCTTGTTGCCGGGCCCAGCCCCGACGCGGTGCTGGTGGACGCCCGGTCGGAGTTGAGCGAAGCCCGGGCGACCTGCCGGATGCTGCACGCCACCGGGCTCGGGGTGCCGCTGGTCGCGGTCGTCACCGAGGCCGGCCTGATCGCGCTGAACGCGGACTGGGGCGTCGACGACGTCATCCTCGCCTCGGCCGGCCCCGCCGAGGTGGAGGCCCGGCTGCGGCTCGCGGTCGGCCGCCTGAGCAACGCGACGGCCGGCGCCGGCGGCTCGATCCGGGCCGGGGAACTCACCATCGACCCGGACACGTACGCGGCGAAGCTCAAGGGCCGCCCGCTCGACCTCACCTACAAGGAGTTCGAGCTGCTGAAGTTCCTGGCCCAGCACCCGGGCCGGGTGTTCACGCGCGACCAGCTGCTGCGCGAGGTCTGGGGGTACGACTACTTCGGCGGCACCCGGACGGTGGACGTGCACGTCCGACGCCTGCGCGCCAAGCTCGGCTCGGAGTACGAGTCGATGATCGGCACGGTCCGCCAGGTGGGCTACAAGTTCGTCGTACCCCCCTCGCGTTCGCTGCCCGAGACGGAGCACGCGCCGCTGCCCGTCTAGCGTCGCGCCCGATTCCCCATATGCCCCTTTTGCGCAGCTCGGCAGTCCTATTCTGACTGCCGGGTTTGTCGCAAAAGGGGGCAAGGGTGCGCGCAGGTAACACGGGGGCGACGGGCCGGGGGCTCCGGCCGACCGGGTGGAAGCCGTGACACGGGTCAGCTCGACCGCGCGCGCGGCCGGGATCGTGACGGTGGTGGTGGCGGCGCTGCTCGGCTCCGCGTACGTGCTGGGCCGTAGCCTCGTCCCGGACCAGACCCGGCAGCACGCCACGGGCGTCACCACCGACGCCACCGGGCCCCACTACGCCGACCAGCCTCCCGAGCAGCCGTCGACCGAACACCCGAGCACCAGCCAGAGCGCCGCCGGTCCCGCCGAGGCCGGCCAGGACGGCACGGGCCGGGACGCCGGAGGCGACCGGCTGTTCGGCGCCCACACGGACACCGGCACCGCCCGACTCGCGCTGACCTTCGACGACGGGCCGGACCCGCGCTACACCCCCCAGGTCCTCGCGATGCTGCGCGAGTACGACGTCAAGGCAACGTTCTGCGTGGTGGGCGAGAACGCCCAGGACCACCCCGACCTGATCCAGGCGATCGTGGCGGACGGCCACACGCTCTGCAACCACTCCTGGCACCACGACGTCTCGCTGGGCAACCGGTCCGCCGACCAGATCCGCACCGACCTGATACGCACCAACGAGGCCATCCGGGCAGCGGTGCCGGACGCTCCGATCGTCTGGTACCGCCAACCCGGCGGCGCCTGGACCTACCCGGTGGTGACGGTGTCCCGGCAACTCGGCATGACCCCGCTGCACTGGTCGGTGGACCCGTCGGACTGGCAGGCGCCCGGCGCCAACAAGATCGCCACCACGGTGCTCACGCAGGCGCAACCCGGTGCGGTCGTCCTCATGCACGACGCGGGCGGCGACCGGCAGGGCACCGTCGACGCGCTGCGCCGGATCCTGCCCGAACTCACGGCGCGGTACGAGCTGGAGGCGCTGCCCACCGACCCCACGTGAGCCGGCCAACTCCCTGAGGCGACGGGTCCGGGACGCTACTCGGGCGACCGTCCGGGACGCGCCTGACGCAACGGCTACGGTGACGGGATGAGCAGTGCGGAACCGACCAGCGACCAGGTCACCCGGACCGACCGACTGTCCCCAACGGAGATCGCCGGCGTACTGGCCCTGGCCCGTACGGCGGGCGACACCGACGGCGCGGACCCGCTGGACGAGCACGTCCTGCTCCGCCTGCGCGACCCGGACGCTCCGGCCGTACACCTGCTCGCCCGCGCCGACGACGGCACGCTGACCGGGTACGCGCACCTCGACACCACCGACCCGGTGGACGGAATCGGTGTCGAGTTGGTGGTGCACCCGGCGTACCGGCGGCGTGGCACCGGCCGGGCGCTCGCCCGGGGAGTGCTCGCCTCGGCGACCGGACCGCTGCGGGCGTGGGCGCACGGCGACCACCCGTCGGCGGCGGCGCTCGCCGTGGACCTGGGGTTCGCCCGTGCGCGGGTGCTCTGGCAGCTCCGCCGACCGTTGGCGGCTCCACTGGGCGAGCCGCGCCTACCCGACGGGGTGGCGCTGCGCGCGTTCCGGCCGGGGGCGGACGACACGGCGTGGCTGGCCCTGAACGCGCGGGCCTTCGCCGAGCACCCCGAGCAGGGCCGGTGGACCCCGGACGACCTGCGGGTCCGCCTCGCCGAGCCGTGGTTCGACCCGGCCGGTTTCCTGCTCGCCGAGGAGACCTCGACCGGTCGGCTGCTCGGCTTCCACTGGACGAAGGTGCACGAACGGCCCGGTTCGGCTCGGATCGGCGAGGTGTACGTGCTCGGGGTGGAGCCGACCGCGCACGGCGGCGGCCTGGGCCGGGCGCTGACCACCGCGGGGCTCGCGTACCTGCGGGACAGGCGGGGCCTGGACCGGGTGATGCTCTACGTCGACGACTCGAACACCGGGGCGGTAGCGCTGTACGAGCGGCTGGGCTTCGCCCGGTGGTCCGCGCACATCAACTACCACCTCGGCTGAGTGGCAACGGGCACTGAAGTGCCCCGGTTCACTTAACGGACAACTCACCCTCAGCGAGCGGTCACCTCGGGGGCCGTACCTGTTCACCCTGCGTTCACTTGCGACCGGCGAACCGGCTACCTGGCACTTCTAACTTTCGTGTCAGCCGGTCAGTGCCGGTCCTCGGGCCCCGGGATCGGGGCGCCAAGTCAGACGCGAAGGGAAACCCCTCAGGTGAAGCTCCAGCGGTACGGCACTATTGCCTGCCTCGCTCTTGCCGCGACGCTCGGCCTCAGTGCATGCGGCTCGGACAACAACGAGCCCACTTCCGGCGCCAGCGCCTCGGGCTCCGCCGCCGCGGTCGACTGCGGTACCGGCACGGTGAACGCACAGGGCTCGTCGGCCCAGAAGAACGCCATGGCCGAGTGGATCAAGGCGTACCAGCAGAAGTGCGCCGGCACCACCATCAACTACGAGGCTTCCGGTTCGGGCGCCGGCATCCAGGCGTTCATCGCCGGGACCGCCGACTTCGCCGGCTCCGACTCCGCGCTCAAGCCGGAGGAGCAGCCGCAGGCCGACGCCAAGTGTGCCGGCGGCAAGGCCATCCACCTGCCGATGGTGATCGGCCCGGTGGCCGTCGCCTACAACGTCAGCGGCGTGGACAACCTCCAGCTCAAGCCGGCCACCCTGGCGAAGATCTTCGCCGGCAAGGTCACCAAGTGGGACGACGCCACGATCAAGGCCGACAACCCGGACGCCAAGCTCCCGGCGACCACGATCCAGACCGTCCACCGTTCGGACGAGTCGGGCACCACCGACAACTTCACCAAGTTCCTCTCGAAGACCTCCGAGAGCGACTGGACCTTCAGCAACGCCAAGGCCTGGAAGGCCCCGGGCGGCACCGGTGCCAAGGGCTCGGACGGCGTGGCCAGCTCGGTCAAGGGCGCCGACGGCTCCATCGGCTACATGGAGTGGTCGTTCGCCGAGAACGCCGGCCTGAAGATGGCCAAGATCGGTAACGGCAACGGCGAGTTCGCCGCGCTGACCGCCGAGGCCGCCGGCAAGACCATCGCCGGCGCGGCCGTCGAGGGCCAGGGCGACGACCTCAAGCTGAAGATCGACTACAACACCAAGGAGGCCGGGGCGTACCCGATCGTCCTGGCGACGTACGAGATCGTCTGCAGCAAGGGCCTCGCGGCCGACAAGCTCAAGCTGGTCAAGGGTCTGCTGGGCTACGCCGCCAGCGCCGAGGGCCAGAACTCCCTGACCGACCTCGGCTACGCCCCGCTGCCGGAGACGGTCCGCACCAAGGTCGAAGCCGCGGTCAAGAACCTCTCCTGACCCGACCCCCACACCTCCGCAACCGAATCGAGCGAGCAGATGGGTGAAACCCCTCACCGCTCGGCCGACGCCGGCACCGGCGGGACGCGCGTGACCGAAAGTCACGAGTGGCCCGCCGGTGCCTCGGCGCGTGTGGCCGAGGCACCAGTCAGCACCCGTTCCCCGGGCGGCACCGAGCTGGGCGGCGGCGGCGCTCTGCCGCGCAGCCGCAAGTTCGGCGCCGAGCGGGCCTTCCGCGGCCTCACACTGGCCGCCGGCACCGCCGTTCTGGTCATCATCGCCGCCATCGCGATCTTCCTGGTCGCCAAGGCGGTGCCGGCCCTGCGCGCCAACACCGAGAACTTCTGGTCCTACGAGGGCTGGTCCCCCAACGACACGGAGCCGAAGTTCGGCATCGGCACACTCGCCTTCGGCACCGTGCTCAGCTCCGCCCTCGCGCTGCTCATCGCGGTGCCGGTGGCGCTGGGCATCGCGCTCTACCTCTCGCACTACGCGCCGCGCCGGCTGGGCACCGCGCTCGGCTTCCTGGTGGACCTGCTGGCCGCTGTGCCGAGCGTGGTCTTCGGCCTCTGGGGCCGGGACGTCTTCAGCAACCCGGTCCGGGACTTCTCGGTCTGGCTGAACGAGTACTTCGGCTGGATCCCGATCTTCGGCGGCGACGGGCCGTTCGGTAAGTCGATCATGTTGGGTGCCCTGGTGCTCGCCATCATGGTGCTGCCGATCGTCACCTCGCTCTCCCGCGAGGTGTTCCTCCAGACGCCGACCGCCAACGAGGAGGCCGCCCTCGCCCTGGGTGCCACCCGCTGGGAGATGCTCCGCACCGCGGTGCTCCCCTACGGTCGGCCCGGCATCATCGCCGCGGTGATGCTCGGCCTCGGTCGGGCGCTCGGCGAAACCATCGCGCTGGCGCTCACCCTCGGCATCACCTTCGGCATCTCGTTCAACCTGATCCAGAACGGCGGCAACACGATCGCCGCCAACATCGCCAACGCGTTCGGCGAGGCGAACGAGACCGGGCGGGGCGCGCTCATCGCCTCCGGCCTGGTGCTGTTCACCATCACGCTGATCGTCAACATCACGGCGCGGGCGATCATCTACCGCCGCCGGGAGTTCACGGAGTCGGCCGCATGACCACAACCGTCACCTCCCACCGCACCCGGCCGCCGGCCCAGCCCGCTTCTCTGCGGGCCAAGCGCCTGCCCTGGTACGCCGCACCGGCCATCGCCGTGGCGGCCCTCGCGCTCTCCGCCGTGATCGTCTA
This sequence comes from Micromonospora sp. CA-246542, assembly GCF_050942905.1. Taxonomy (NCBI): domain Bacteria; kingdom Bacillati; phylum Actinomycetota; class Actinomycetes; order Micromonosporales; family Micromonosporaceae; genus Micromonospora; species Micromonospora sp. CA-246542. The sequence continues at coordinate 6,526,164 of NZ_CP192040.1, forward strand.
CGGCGGAGACATCGGCGGCCCGGTCCTCGTCGTCGTCCTCGGCGCGATCCTCTACCTGGCCGGGCTCTTCGCCGCGGCCAACGTGGTCGAGGGACGCCGGTCGGCCCGCAACCGCACCTGGAGCGCGCTGATCCACTCCGCGTTCGTGCTCGCGGTGCTGCCGCTCGTCTCGGTCGTCTGGACGCTGGTCAGCAAGGGCACCGAGCGGCTGGACGGCAACTTCTTCCAGACCTCGATGAACAACATCGGGGCCCGGGACGCCAACGGCGGCGCGTACCACGCGATCGTCGGCACGCTGGAGCAGGTCGGCATCGCCACCCTGATCACCGTCCCGCTCGGCATCCTCTGCGCCATCTACATCGTCGAGTACGGGCGGGGCCGCTTCGCCTTCGCGATCCGGTTCTTCGTGGACGTCATGACGGGCATCCCGTCGATCGTCTCCGGCCTCTTCGTGCTGGCGTTCTGGGTGCTGATCGTGTCGCCGTGGTTCAACGACGGCCGGCCGAGCTTCTCCGGCTTCGCCGCCGCGCTCGCACTGAGCGTGCTCATGCTGCCCACGATCGTCCGGTCCACCGAGGAGATGCTCCGCCTCGTTCCGCCACCGCTGCGTGAGGGCGCGTACGCGCTCGGCGTACCCAAGTGGAAGACCATCCTGCGGGTGGTCCTGCCGACGGCGCTGCCCGGCATCGTCACCGGCGTCATGCTCGCGATCGCCCGCGCGGCCGGCGAAACCGCGCCGGTGCTCCTCGTCGCGGGCGGCGGCGCCGCCATCAACACCAACCCCTTCGAGAACAACCAGTCGTCGCTGTCCCTCTTCGTCTACCAGCAGGCCGGTGACGCGTCGAAGTACGCGCCGGCACGGGCGTGGACCGCGGCACTCACGCTGGTCGCCCTCGTGCTCATCCTGACGATCGCGGCGAAACTGCTGGCCCGTCGCAACGGGCTCAGCCGATGAACCCCGGAGGTACCACCATGGCCAAGCGCGTCTCCGCCTCGAACGTCACCGCGTACTACGGCGGCTTCAAGGCGATCGAGAACATTAACCTGACCGTCGAGCCGAAGACCGTCACCGCTCTGATCGGGCCGTCCGGCTGCGGCAAGTCGACGTTCCTGCGGTCGATCAACCGGATGCACGAGGTGCTGCCGGGGGCCCGCGTCGAGGGCAGCCTGACCATCGACGACCAGGACATCTACGACCGGGACGTGGACGTCACCGCGGTCCGGCGCACGATCGGCATGGTCTTCCAGCGGCCGAACCCGTTCCCCACCATGAGCATCTTCGAGAACGTGGTGGCCGGGCTGAAGCTCAACGGGGTCCGCAAGAAGTCGATCCTGGAGGACGCGGCCGAGAAGGCCCTGCGCTCGGCGAACCTGTGGGACGAGGTCAAGGACCGCCTCGGCAAGCCCGGCGCGGGCCTCTCCGGCGGTCAGCAGCAGCGGCTCTGCATCGCCCGGACCATCGCGGTCGAGCCCCAGGTCGTGCTGATGGACGAGCCCTGCTCGGCCCTGGACCCGATCTCCACGCTGGCCATCGAGGACCTGATGTTCCAGCTCAAGGACAAGTTCACGATCATCATCGTGACCCACAACATGCAGCAGGCCGCCCGGGTGTCGGACCGGACCGCCTTCTTCTCGATCGAGAAGACCGGCGACCCGGGCCGGCTGATCGAGTACGACAACACCCAGAAGATCTTCAGCAACCCGAGCGTGAAGAAGACCGAGGACTACATCACCGGCCGCTTCGGCTGAACCGACCTCGTCCGGTCACCGGCGCCCCGCCCTCCCGGCGTGGGGCGCCGGTGCCATATCCGGCACCGCGCCGCCGCGCCACCGGCGAGCCGCGCCGATCTTGCACTTTCTGTCGTCGACATGAGCGGGATGCCCCTTGTGTCGGGACAGAAAGTGCAAGATCGCGGGGCGGGCGGCGGGCGCGGCGGGTTCAAGCCAGCACGAAGCGGGGTTCGCCGTTCGGCGGTAGGTCCAGGCGTGGGGTGATCGGGGTGGCGGCGTCGCGGTCGGTCGCCGCGCGGGCCACGCCGGCCAGGTCGCCGGCCGCCGCCACCTCGGCCAGCGTGACCAGGGTCGGTGGGAGCATGGTCAGCTCGCCGGCCTGCGCGCGCGCCAGCGCGTCCGCCGGTCGGACCCACAGGGTGTGGTCGGCCTCGCCGGAGACGTCGCGGGTGCGCTGGCCCGCCGGCAGCAGGGCCACGAAGAAGTACGTGTCGAAGCGGCGCGGCTCGAACTCGGGAGTGATCCACCGGCTCCAGGGCAGGAGCAGGTCCGACCGCAGGGTGAGCCGACGGTCGGCGAGCAGCGCGGCGAAACCCAGCCGACGCCCCTCCAGGTCCTGCCGGGCCGCCTCCCAGTCGTCGCCACTGACGTCGCCGACCACCGTCGCCGGGTCGGGACCGGCGAGCAGCACACCCGCCTCCTCGAAGACCTCGCGGGCGGCGGCGCACACCACCGCCTGCGCGGCTTCCGCGTCCACTCCGAGCCGGCCCGCCCAGTCGGTCGGCGTCGGACCGGCCCAGTCGAGGTGTGCCTCGGAGTCGGAGCGGTCGACGCCGCCGCCGGGGAAGGCGTACATGCCGCCGAAGGTCATCGCCGCGACCCGGCGGATGACGTACACCTCGAAGTCGGTGTCGGTCGGACGCAGCAGCAGCACGGTGGCCGCGACCCGCGGGGTCGCCGGGCTGCCGCCCTCGGCCTGGAACCGGCGGGCGTGCTCGACCAGGGCGGCCGGGGCGGGAAAGCCGGCGCTGTCGATCGTCATGCCGCGAGCCTAGTTCGCCGCCTCACCACGTCGCCGCGCTGGCGCGGCGGCGTGACTGCGCGGCGGCGCGGCGGCGCGGCGGTGCGGCGGCTGGTGAGGGTCGACGGCCGGCCGTCGACCACAGGGGTTAGCGTTCCGACATGACTCGTTGGGGCATCCTGGCCACCGGCCACATCGCCAGCCGTTTCGCCGAAGACCTCCGGCTGGTGCCGGGCGCCGAACTGGTCGCGGTCGGCTCCCGCTCCGCCGACAGCGCGCGGCGGTTCGCGGACACGTACGGCGCGCAGCGGGCGTACGGCTCCTGGGTGGAGCTGGCCGCCGACCCCGAGGTCGACGTGATCTACGTGGCCACTCCGCACGCCGCGCACCACGAGGCGGCGTTGACCTGTCTGACCGCCGGCCGCGCGGTGCTGTTGGAGAAGCCGTTCACCCTCGACCTGGCCACCAGCACCGAGCTGGTGGATACCGCCCGCGCCGCCGGGGTCTTCCTCATGGAGGCCATGTGGATGAGGACGAACCCGCTCATCCTTCGCGCGGTCGAGCTGATCGCCGAGGGCGCCATCGGCACGGTGCGCAACGTGCGGGCCGACTTCGGGGTGGCCGGGCCGTTCCCGCCGGAGCACCGGATGCGCAACCCGGCGCTGGGTGGGGGCGCGCTGCTCGACCTGGGGATCTACCCGATCAGCCTGGCGCACCTGCTGCTGGGCGTGCCGCAGCACATCCGCTCCTGGGCGCACCTGGGCCCCGAGGGGACCGACGAGAACACCGGCATCCTCCTCGGGTACGACAGCGGGGCGGTGGCCACGCTGAGCTGCGGCATGGTCGGCGCGAGTTCGTTGGCCGCCTCGATCACCGGCAGCACCGGCCGTATCGACCTGCCGGAGCCGTTCTTCCGGCCGGCCTCGCTGACCCTGTACCGGGACGGCGCCGAGCCCGAGACGATCACCGCCGAGGAGGCCGGCAACGGCTACCAGTACGAGGCGATCGAGGTGCAGCGCTGCCTGGCCGCCGGGCTGACCGAGAGCCCGCTGGTGCCACACACCACGACCCTCGAGGTGATGGCGCTGCTGGACACGGTCCGGGAGCAGATCGGCGTGCGCTACGAGTGAACGCGAAGAGGCCCCCCGAATAGGGGGGCCTCTTCGCGTTCGGGGTCCGGTCAGCCGAAGAGCGGCCGGACCAGCAGGTAGGTGACACAGGAGATCAGCGCGGCGGCCGGGAACGTGATGATCCAGGCGATCACGATGTTGCCGGCGACGTTCCAGCGGACCGCGGAGAGTCGCTTGGTCGCGCCCACGCCCATGATCGCCGAGGTGATCGTGTGGGTCGTGGAGATCGGGGCCTTCAGCACCAGGGCGTTGAAGTAGAGCACCGCGCTGGCCACCGTCTCGGCCGCGAAGCCCTCCGGCGGCCCGAGGTCGATGATCTTACGACCGAGGGTACGGATGATCCGCCAACCACCGGCGTACGTGCCGAGCGCCAGCATGGTGGCCGAGGTCCAGAAGACCCAGCCGGGGATGTGGGTCTTGCTCTCCTGGAAGCCACCGGTGTAGAGCGCCAGCACCACGATGCCCATCGTCTTGGCGGCGTCCTGCATGCCGTGGCCGACGGACATGGCGGCGGCGGAGACGGTCTGCGCGTGGCGGAAACCCCGGTTGAGCTTGCCCGGCTGGCCCTTGCGGAACAGCCAGAGGATCGCCAGCATCAGCAGGTAACCGAGGGTGAGGCCGACGATCGGCGAGAGCACCATCGGCAGGATGATCTTCTCGCCGATGTTGCCCCACTGCACGATGCCGCCGGTGGAGAGCAGGGTCGCGCCGACCAGGCCGCCGAAGAGCGCGTGCGAGGACGACGACGGCAGGCCGAAGTACCAGGTGATCAGGTTCCAGGCGATGGCGCCCAGTACCCCGGCGAAGACCACCCCCAGGCTGCTCACCCCCGTGGGCAGAGTGACCAGGCCGTCGCCGACGGTCTTAGCGACGCCGGCGCCGAAGTGGGCGCCGAAGAAGTTGCCGACCGCGGCGAGGCCGAGGGCGATCCGGGGTGTCAGCGCGCGGGTCGAGACGCTTGTCGCGATCGCGTTGGCGGCGTCGTGGAAGCCGTTGGTGTAGTCGAACGCCAGGGCCACCGCGATCACCGCCAGCACGGCGATGAGTTCGGGAGTCACCGGTTCAGGACTCCTTGACCGCGATGGTCTCGACCGTGTTTGCCACGTGCTCGAAGGCGTCGCAGGCGGCTTCCAACTCGTCGGCGACCTCCTTCATCTTCAGCACCGTCAACGCGTCGTACTCGCCGGAGAAGAGCCGGACGAGGAGCTGCCGGTTGATCCGGTCGCCCTCGTTCTCCAGCCGGTTGCACTCGATCCAGTAGTCCTCGAGATCCTTCATCGACTGCAGTCGGGGCATCGCCTCGGCCGTCAGCTTGGCCTGCTGGTCGAGCACGTTGACCATCTCGTGCAGCTCGCGGGGCAGCGCCGGCAGCTCGGTGAGCCCGTACAGGTAGAGCAGGTCGCCGACCGCCTCCAGGTGGTCCATCACGTCGTCCAGCAGCGAGCCGAGCCGGTAGATGTCCTCCCGGTCGAACGGCGTGATGAAGGTCGAGTTGATCTTCTTGTAGAGATCGTGCGTGATCTGGTCGCTGTCGTGCTCGACCTCGGTCAGCCGCTCACTGACCGACTGCACGTCGACACCGGGAAGGGCCAGTTCGTTCAGCAGCGTGGTGCCCCGGACCAGGTTCTGCGCGGCCCTGGTGAAGAGCTCGTAGAAGGCGCCCTCGGTGGGGCGGAAGGAAAACTTCACAGCACAGACCTCGTCGCGTCGGTGGAAGGGTGGCGGCGTCCGTGGGCGTCCGCTCGGTGAATGCTAGGAAACGCCAGATCCGCGAATTCGCCGGCCCACCCCTGGTCGGACCACATTCACCGCTCGTTCACCTAGTGTTCATCTCGGGCGTCCCAGCCGTCCCCGCTCCCCCAGCAGCCAACCGCTCGCGCTCGTGCGCCACGTCGAAATCGGCAGGCGGATACCCCAGCCCGAGCGTGTCGAACGTCTCCCGGAGCAAATGGGCCACCGCCCAGTCCCGGTACCACTTGCGGTCCGCCGGCACCACGAACCACGGCGCGGCGTCCGTGCCACACCGGCTCAGGGCCTCGGCGTACGCGGCCTGGTAGTCGTCCCAGTGCGACCGGGAGTCGACGTCCGACGGGTTGTACTTCCAGTGCTTACGCGGGTCCGTGAGCCGTTCCAGCAGCCGCTCGCCCTGCTCGGCGTACGAGATGTGCAGCATCACCTTGATCACGGTCACGCCGTCCTCGGTCAACTCCCGCTCGAAGGAGTTGATCTCGTCGTACCGGGCCCGCCAGATTGCCTCCGGCACCAACGCGCCGACCCGGGCGATCAGCACGTCCTCGTAGTGCGACCGGTTGAACATGCCCACGTACCCCGCAGGCGGCAACTCCCGGCGGATCCGCCAGAGGAAGTCGTGTTGCAACTCCTCCTCGGTCGGCGGCCCGAACGAGCGGATGTGCAGACCCAGCGGGTTCATCGCGCCCGCCACCCGCTTGATCGTGCCGTCCTTGCCACCGCAGTCCATGGCCTGGAGCACGAGCAGCACCCGGTGCGCGGGGCTCGTCGACCCGGCCTTCGCCATCGCGAACAGCATCTCCTGCTGGCGGCCCAACTCCTCGCCGATCAGCCCCACCTGCGCCCGGGCCCAGGTCTTGCGGCGCTCGCCCATCTCCTCGGCGGCCGGCAGGCCGGGCGTGGACCGAGGATCGATCGCGGCGAGATCCACCGGAGCGGTGACCCGCAACAGATCCCGCACGGACCCACCGTGCGGCGTCACGATCCGACCGCCCTGCTCCTGCCGGGATTCGCTCATCTGAGGATCATCGCCCACCCGCGCGCCATCCGCCCGGCGAGGCCCGACGCACCGGCTCAGACCACCAGGGCCAACCATTTGCGGTACGAGGTGGCGAACGGTTCGGTGCCGTCGCCGAGAGCGCCGTACAACCACCGGGCCGCCGCCTCGGCCTCGACCACCACGTCGTCCGGGTAGCCGAAGCGGGCCCGGTGCTCGGCGAACTCGTCCTCGTCCAGCAGCTCCACCACGCCGGTGGCCCGCCGACGGACCACGTCCAGGTCGAGATCGATCAGGTGGACGGTGTCGTCGGACTCCCAACGGGCCGGGGTGGCGATGTCGCAATAGACCTCGCTGGTGCGCGGCGGGGGGTTGAACATGCACGTCCACCAGGCGTGGTGCGGCACCAGCAGGACGAAGGGGATCTTCTCCACCGACGGTCGGCCGTGGTAGACCGACTCGGTGCCGAACGGAACGCCGAGCCAGACGCCGAGGTCGTCCTCGGTGAGGCGGCGGGCCGGGTAGTCGCGGTGGGCGCTGCCGTCGTACTTGCGGTAGATCACTCGGACCACGTCGCTCGGCATGATTCGCACCCTAACCGATAGCGCCCACACGTCGTAGTGCCGCCGTAACCGGACGGCACCGGCCGGCGGAGCCACTGGCGGGTACGCGCCACGCGGGCGGATGGCGCGGTCGGTGTCGGCGGCGACGGGTACCGTCGCACGGTGACTCCGCCCCGCACCGCCACCGGTTCCGCCACCCCCTCGGCCCGTGGCGCAGGCCGGCGGCGGGGTGCCCGGCCCAGCGGCACGGAGCTGCTCGCGGCGGCGGTCGGCGCGGTCCCCGGCGGCACCGCACGGCCCGGCCAGCAGCAGATGACCACCGCCATCGAGGAGTGCGTGACCAGCGGCGAGCACCTGCTCGTGCAGGCGGGCACCGGCACCGGCAAGTCACTGGCCTATCTCGCGCCGGCCCTCACCGTGGACGGCCCGGTGGTGGTCTCCACGGCCACGCTGGCGTTGCAGTCCCAACTCGTCGACCACGATCTTCCCCGACTGGCCGACGCGGTCGAGCCGGTGCTCGGCCGCCGGCCCACGTTCGCGGTGCTCAAGGGCCGCCACCACTATCTCTGCCTGGCCCGACTGGACAACTCCACCGCCGACGAGCCGGAGGACACCCTCTTCGAGGCCCCGGCCGCCCGCCCCGGCGGCGGCACGAAGTGGCTCGGCGAGGCGGGTCGGCTGGGCAAGCAGATCGAGCGCCTGCGTGACTGGGCCGAGAAGACCGACACCGGCGACCGCGACGAGCTGGACCCGGGCGTCGACGACCAGGCGTGGCGGCTGGTCTCCATGCCGTCGCGGGAGTGCGTCGGCGCGACCCGCTGCCCATTCGGCGCGGAGTGCTTCGCCGAGGCGTCCCGGGCCCGCGCCCGCGAGGCCGACATCGTGGTGACCAACCACAGCCTCCTCGCGGTGGACATGCTGGCCGAGCGGCACATCGTCCCGCCGCACAAGCTGCTGATCGTCGACGAGGCGCACGAGCTGGCCGACCGCGTCTCCTCCGCCGCGCAGGCCGAGCTGGTGCCGGAGATGATCGACCGGTCCACCCGGCGTGCCCGCCCGCTGCTGCGCCCGGAGACGGCCGACGCGCTCGTCGCCGCCGGTGACGCCCTCGCCGTCGGGCTGGCCGAGGCGCCGGCCGGTCGCCTCACCGCCGGTCTGCCGACGCCGCTGCGCGAGGCCTGCACCCTGCTCGACTCGGCCACCCGCGCCGCCCTGGACGCCATCGGCGACATCAAGTCCGACGACCCCGATCCGGTGCGCAAACAGCAGGCCAAGGCCGCGATGGACGACCTCTCCACCACCGCCCAACGGCTCCTCGAAGAGGCCGACCACGACGTGGCCTGGGTGGAGAAGAACGACAGCGGCAACCGGCGGGCACTGGTGGTCGCACCGCTGTCGGTCGCCGGTACCCTCGCCGCCCACCTGTACGACGAACGCACCGTGGTCGCCACCTCGGCCACCCTGGCGCTCGGCGGCCGGTTCGACACGGTGGCCCGCGCCCTCGGCCTGGACGCGCCGCCGGTCCCCGCATCGCCCGCCGCCGCCTCGCTGGCTGCCCGCACCGGCGCGGGCCGTCCGGCTGCCGAGACACCGGGCCGCCGGCTGGCCGACGCCACCACCATCCCCGCGACCGAGGGACCGGGGTGGCGCTCGCTCGACGTGGGCTCGCCGTTCGACTACGCACGGCAGGGCATCCTGTACGTCGCCGCGCACCTGCCCCGGCCCAGCGTCTCCGGGCTGCCTGACGCGGCCGGTGAGGAGCTGCTCGGGCTCGTCGAGGCGCTCGGTGGTCGTACCCTCGGTCTCTTCTCCTCCCGGCGGGCCGCGACGCAGGCGGCGGAGTTGCTGCGCGCGCGGACCGACCTGCCGGTGTTGTTGCAGGGCGAGGAGGCGTTGCCGCTGCTGGTCCGCCGGTTCCGCGAGGAGCGGTCGAGCTGCCTCTTCGGAGTGATGTCGCTCTGGCAGGGGGTGGACGTGCCGGGCGACGCCTGTCAGCTCGTGGTCATCGACCGGCTGCCCTTCCCCCGGCCCGACGAACCACTCGCGGCGGCCCGCGCCGCCGCCGTGGACGCGGGCGGCGGCTCCGGGTTCGCCGCGGTCAGCGTGCCGATCGCCGCGGTACGGCTGGCGCAGGGCGTGGGCCGGCTGATCCGGGCCACCGGCGACAAGGGGGTCGTCGCGGTGCTCGACTCGCGCCTGGAGACGGCCCGGGGCTACGGACCTTTCCTGCGCCGGTCCCTCCCCCCGTTCTGGTACACGACCCGCCCCGAGGTGGCCCGAGGCGCCCTGAAGCGCCTGGCCACCACCTGACCCCGCGCGCGCCGCGCGCGCCCAAGATCGTGCAGTAACAAGGATGTAGTGGCATCCCCGGCCCGGGGATGCCACTACATCAACGATCGTGCGTGATCATGGCGGGGAGTCGCGCCGCCCGTGCGGTCAGGGTGCCTGCGAGGCGACGACCACGGCGTCGGGCGGGGTGTCGGGGACCGTACGGGCGGCGAGGCGGCGCACCGCGGTGTTCAGCACCGCGATCAGTGGGACGGAGACCAGCGCGCCGGTGATGCCCGCGAGCACCACACCGGCCGCGATCCCGATGATCACCGCGAGCGGGTGGATGGCCACCGCTCGACCCATGATGATGGGCTGGAGCACGTGCCCCTCGACCTGCTGCACGCCGATCACGGCGCCCAGGATGATCAGCGCGGTGACCGGGCCGCTGTCGACGAGTGCCACCAGCACGGCGACACCGCCGGAGAGCGCCGCGCCGACGATCGGGATGAACGCGCCGAGGAACACCAGCGCGGCCAGCGGGAAGGCGAACGGCACGTCGAAGATGACCAGGAAGATCCCGATGCCGACGGCGTCGATGAAGGCGACCAGCACGGTCGCCCGGACGTACGCGACGAGGGTCTGCCAGGCGGCCCGCCCGGCGTCGTCGACCTTCCAGCGGGCGGCCACCGGCAACAGCCGGACGACGAAACGCCAGATCTTGTTGCCGTCGCGCAGGAAGAAGAACGTCGCGAACAGCACCAGCAGCGTGCCGGTCAGCACCTCGGCCAGCGTCGCCGCGGTGCTCAGCGCGCCGCTGGTGAACTTCGAGGTGTTGTCGTTGATCCAGCCCTGCGCCTCGTCGATGTAGCGGTCGAGCTGGGTGTCGGACAGGTGCAACGGGCCCGTCTTGAGCCAGTTCTGGATCTGCCGGACGCCCTCGGAAGACTTCTGGCTCAGCTCCGGTACGCCCCGGATGAACTCGTTGACCACCAGGGTCAGGGTGCCGATGACCGCCGCCAGACCGCCGACCAGCACCACAGCCGTCGCCAGCGAACGGGGCAGCCGGGCCCGCAGCAGCCAGCCCACGGCCGGCGCGAGCAGGGCCGAGAGCAGCAACGCGATGGCCAACGGGATGATCACGATCCGGACCGTGCCGACGATCCGCAGCAGCGCCCAGGCCACCACACCGATCACGATCAGCCGCCAGCACCAGGCGGCGGCGATCCGCAGGCCGTGCGGGACGTCGGCGTCGTCCCGGCTGGACGTCGAGCTGTGCAGGTCCACGCCGGGCTCCGCTCCGACGACCGTGGCCTGCGCCGGGGCGGCGGGCCCGGGGACGGCCGGCGAGGCGATCCCGGGCGTCTCCGGCGCGTCGCTCGGGGTCTCCTGGGCGGCGCGTACCGACTCCTTTTCTGACTGGTAGGCGCGGCGCAGCCGCCCGCGTACCCGCTCGAAGCGGCTCAAGCGCACCTCCTGGCAGAAGAGTCGTCCGCCCACGGCGACAGGTCGGACAGCATACGTCCGTTCCCGACACCGTAGGGCAGTTCCGCCACACAATGCCCGCACGGCCATGGGCGTAACCACCGGCGGCCGGTCACCCGCGACACGGTAGCGTCTGCCCCGTGACCGCCGACCAGGATCTCGACTCCGGCCTGCCCATCCGCCTGCTGCACGATCGTGTGCTGGTGCGGATGGACGGCAGCGAAGGCGAGCGTCGCTCCACCGCTGGCATCGTCATCCCGGCGACCGCAGCGGTCGGCAAGCGCCTCGCGTGGGCGACCGCCGTGGGTGTGGGGCCGAACGTCCGCGCCATCGTCTCCGGCGACCGGGTGCTCTTCGACCCGGACGAGCGCTCCGAGGTCGAGCTGCACGGCCGCGGGTACGTGCTGCTGCGCGAGCGCGACGTGCACGCCGTGGCCGCCGAGCGGATCGAGAACGACTCCACCGGCCTCTACCTGTAGCCGCCCCGGGCCGACGGCGCCGTTTGTCGGACCGTATGACGGGAAGCCAGCCGGCGACCGTGGCCCTGGGGAGGGACGATGCCGGTATTCGTGAAGAAACTGCTGACCTGGGGCAGCGTCGCGTTCCTGATCTACTTCATGGCGTTCCGGCCGGACGGCGCGGCGCAGTTGTTCAAGGGGATCGGGGCGGCGTTGATCGCGATGGCCCAGGGGCTCGGCGACTTCCTCACCACCCTGATGACCTGACCCGCCGCCCACCCGCGCTCAGGCGTTACCAGGCGGCCACGGCGCGGCGGGGCGCAGGCCGTGCCAACCGGCCGGCGGGTAGCCGACCGGAGGCGGCGGGGCGAGCACCACCGGGATGGGCACCACCGGCTCGTCGGGCGCGGACACCGATCGCTGCGTGCCGTCCGGAAAGCGCAGGTGGTACTGGCTACCGTCCCAGACACCGGCCGGGGCCTGCGGGTCCCGGCCCACGAAGTACGACCGGTACGCGCTGATCGCCTCCAGGAGCTGCCGCTCCTCGACGGCGGTCCGCTCCTGGTCGGCCGGTTTGCGGTCGAGACCACGCAGCGTCCCGTCCCGCAGCAGGGCCAGCCGGGTCGCGGCGAGCTGATATCCGCGCATGGCACGCGCACCAGCGTCGCCGCCGACGCGGCGGGCCCAGCTCCGGGCGGCGTGCCGGCGACCCAGGCTGCTCAGGGCGGCCACCTCGGGTGGGGTCAACCAGCCGGCGCGTACGTAGTCCGGCAGCGTCCGCTCGGTGAGCCGCCCCTCCCAGGCTCGCAGCCATACGGCCAGCCCGACCACGCCGAAGAACACCGGCACCATGAGGCCCAGGAAGCCGTACAGCATGATCACGGCCTCGCCGGTGGCCTGGGTGAGCGTGGGCAGCAGGTTCCAGGTGCCGTGCAGCATCATCGCCAGCAGCAGGCCGGCGATCGGGGCGAGCACCCGGACCCGCCGGTCGGCGCTCCGGGAGGCGACGCCGAGACCCAGGCCGGTCATCGAGGTGAAGAGGGGATGGGCGAACCCGAACAGGAGGATCCGCACGATGAAGATGGCGATCACCTGCTGGGTGCCGGTCGCCGGGCCGTACCGGTCGGCGCCAGCCGCGTAGCCGTACCCGCCCAGGTAGAGGATGTTCTCCACCATGGCGAAGCCGACCGCGGAGAGCCCGCAGTAGACCAGGCCGTCGGTGATCCCGGACCACTCCCGACGCCGGAACACCAGCAGCAGGATCGGGCCGAGCGCCTTGGTCAGCTCCTCGATGAACGGCGCCACCAGCACGGCGGTCAGCGCGTCCGGCAGTCCCCAGTCGGCGAACCGTCCGGCGGCGAACTCGTTCACGTTCAGCGAGGCGGCGGTGGAGACGAACGCGCCCCAGGCGAAGCAGAAGATCAGGTATTTCAGGGGTTCCGGCTCGTACCGGTCGAGCCAGAGGAAGCAGGCGACCAGCACCGGCACCGGCAGGATCGCGGCGCCCACCCCGACCAGCAGCGCCTGTAGGCCCAGCGACTGACCGAGGCGGATGACCATGAAGACCGCGCACGCGGCGATGAGCAGCACCACCCCGGCCAGCACCAGGAACCGCAGCCAGCCGAAGCGGCGCGGCGGCATCCCGGGTGACGTGCCGGCGGGCGGGGCCGCGGGCGGGTGCGGCGGCGACGGCAGGGGTGCACCGGGCGGGGTGTCGGCCATGCGGTCAGCGTAGCCATCCCCCGCCGGCTGGTTCGGCCGCATCCACAGCCGCTATGCTGCCGGCAGGTCACGAGCGCCAGCGTCAAGCCCCGGCTTGCTGGCCGGCAACCCTCGTCGAGTTCGCGGTGGGGTGCCCCGGGTGATGACCGGGCCCAGCCCGATCGGCGTGCTGGGCAAGCGCGGACCCCGTCCCGATGCCACACCCGGGGTCCCTGACCCCGGAGGTTCCGGCGTGTCCGTCACTCTCGTACCCTCGCTGCCCAGCCTGCCCGCTCTCGCGTCTCCGCCGTCGGCGGCGCTCGACGTGCTCGGCGTACCCGGCGAGATCAACCTCGACTACGCGGCCACCGCGCCCTGCGCGCGGGCCGCGGCCGACGCGGTCACCGAACTGCTGCCCTGGTACGCCAGCGTGCACCGGGGCGCGGGCGCGCTGTCGCGGCGCTGCACGCTGGCCTACGAGCGGGCCCGGCAGACGGTCGGCGACTTCTTCGGCGCGGGCGCGGACGACCACGTCGTCTTCACCCGCAACACCACGGACGCGCTCAACCTGCTGGCCCGGTCGTTGCCGGCCGGCACGACGGTGGTCACCTTCGCCGGTGAGCACCACGCGAACCTGCTGCCCTGGCCGCGCGGCTCGGTACGCCTGCCGGTGCCCGCCAACCCGGCCGGGGCGGTACGCGACCTCGCCGCCGCGCTGACCGAGCTGCGCCGCGACAGCAACCCCGCGCTGCCGGTGCTGGTCGCGGTGACCGGGGCGAGCAACGTGACCGGTGAGCTGTGGCCGGTCGCCGACCTCGCCCGGGTGGCCCACCGGCACGGCGCCCGGATCGTCCTCGACGCGGCGCAGCTGGCCCCGCACGCCCCGGTCGACAGGCGCGCGCTCGACGTGGACTACCTGGCCGTCTCCGGCCACAAGCTCTACGCCCCGTTCGGCGCGGGTGTGCTCGTCGGCCGGGCGGACTGGCTGGACGCGGCCCCGCCGTACCTGGCCGGCGGAGGGGCCACCAGCCGTGTCGGGCCGGCCACCCACGACGTGACCTGGGCGACCGGTCCGGCCCGGCACGAGGGCGGCACCCCGAACCTGCTCGGCGCGGTGGCGCTGGCGGCGGTGTGCGCGGCGTTGACCGACGCCGACCGGGTCGCGCTCGCCGCCCGCGAGCAGGCGTTGCTGGCCCGGCTGCGTGCCGGCCTCGCGGCCCTGCCGCACGTCGTGGAGTTGCGGACCTTCGGCCCGGACGCGCCCCGGGTCGGCATCGTGTCCTTCGTGGTCGCCGGTCAGGACTCGGCCACGGTGGCCGCCCGGCTCGCGGCCGAGCACCACATCGGCGTACGGGACGGGTTGTTCTGCGCCCACCCGCTGGCCCGGCGGCTGCTCGACGAGGCCGCCACGCGTACCGGCCGGAGGGATCTTCCGCCGACCGCGCTGCGTGCCAGCATCGGTCTGGGCAGCACCCCCGCCCAGGTGGATCGGCTGCTCGCGGCGCTCGCCGAGCTGGCCTGAGGCGCGTTCTCAGCCGACCGGCGGGGCGGTGGGTGGCTTCGGGGCGTCGCCCGGCTCGGCGGGTTCACCCACCGGCCGCTCCTGGTCCCCGAAGGAGGTGCGGATGCAGCGGTTCGCCTCCTCCTGCTCGATGCCGGAGGCCACCAGGAGGTCGCTGGCCGTGGTACGGATCTGGGCGATCACCACGCTGCCGGAGAAGCCGACCCCATCCCCGTACGCCCGGCCGGCCTCGCTGACGGCCCGCAGCGACCGCTCCCGCGCCTGCTGCGGCTCCTCCCCCGCCGCGAACTCGTGTTTGAGCAGCCGGACCGACTCGGCGAGGTGACCGATCGCGTCCGGCATGGGGTCGGGCACCGGCTCGTCGTCCTCGATCAGGGTGACGGACCGGCGGATCAGGGTGCCGGAGTTGCGCATCGCCCGGTCGATCGGGTCGGCCGCCTCCGCGTAGTGGACCAGCTCGTCGCGGCGGTGCCAGCGGGCCGGCGACAGGGTGGCGGTCTCCTTGGCGCCCTCGATCGCCTCGCTCAGGGTGGCCAGCTCGTCCTTGTTGTTGCGCAGCCGTTCCAGCGCCCGCTGGATGGTCGCGCGGTCCCGGGAGCGCAGGCCGTCGGCGGTGGCGTCGAGCTGCGCCGCGAGCAGGTCCAGCGCCGGCCGGGCGGCCCGGTTGATCACCCGGAGCGGGTTCAGCGGCAGCAGCACCGCCGTCACCAGCAACGCGACGCCGCCGCCGAGGAACGCGTCGACGAAGCGGGGGATCTCCAGATTCTGGGTGGACGGGCTCAGCGTCACGATCAGCACCGCCGTGGCCGCCGCCTGGATGACGATGGCCACGCTCGCCCCGGCGAAGATGGTGAGCAGGATCGCGACGGTGACCACCAGGCCGAGCTGCCACGCGCCGGTGCCGAGGAAGTAGATCAGCAGATCGCCGACGAACACCCCGACGCCCACCCCGACGATCAGCTCCACGGTCCGGCGGAACCGCTGACCCACCGACGCGGCCAGCGTGCCGACCGCCGAGATCGGCGCGAAGACCGGTTGCGGGTTTCCGAGCACCTTGTGCGAGACGAGGTACGCCAGGCCGGCCGCCAACCCGGCCTGGACGGCGAGCCCCCCGGCCATCCGTACCCGGTGCAGCCGGTCGTGCAGGGTGGCCCGGCTGCGGTGCTTGAGCTGCTCGGTGGCCTCGGCGATGCGCGCTCCGTCGACGTCCACCAGTCCGTCGCGCAGCGGCGCACGCCGCACCATCGGAGATCTCTTGTCCCGGGCCGCCGCCATGGGCGCGACTACCCGTGGCAGACCCGCTGAATCCTCCCGCCGACGTGCGGTGCGGGCGAATGCGGCAGACTCGGACGGTGGCCGATCTGCTGGAACGGTGGCGGGCGGCGGTCCGCGCCGCCGGTGCGAAGCCGGACGAGCACGCGACTCTGGCCGGTGAGCGGCTGCTGGCCCGCTGGCGGGAGCCGCACCGGCACTACCACACCGTCCCGCACCTGGCCGCCGTACTCGATGTGGTGGACCGCCATGCCGGGCTGGCCGAACGGCCCGACCTGGTCCGGTTGGCCGCCTGGTGCCACGACGCGGTCTACGACCCACGGGCCGCCGGTGACGCCAACGAACGGGACAGCGCGGACCTGGCCGGGAGCCTGCTCACCGGGCTCGGGGTGCCCGAACCCGCGGTGGCCGAGGTCCGTCGGCTGGTCCTGCTCACCGCCGGGCACCGGGTGACGGCGGACGACCACGACGGCGCACTGCTCTGCGACGCCGACCTCGCCGTGCTGGCCGGTCCGCCGGCCGCCTACGACCGCTACGCGGCGGCCATCAGACGGGAGTACGCGCACGTGCCCGACCCGGCCTTCCGCAGCGGTCGGGCCAGCGTCCTCACCGGGCTGCTGGAACTGCCCGCGCTGTTCCGGCTGCCGCCGCTGGCGCGAAGGTGGGAGGCTTCGGCCCGCGACAATCTTCGTCGTGAGCTGGCAACTCTCACCGGGCCGACAAACCGCTGAGGTGCTTCGGGCGGCGCAGCCCGGCGTCGCGCAGCAGCCGGACCAGTTCCCGGCTCGGCACCACCCGGGCGCCGAGCCACACCGCCGCCGCGAACCGGTCGGCCGGAATGTCGTAGTGGTCCCGGTCGAAACCGCGCCGGGGTGCCCCCAACGCCTCCGCGAAGGCGTGCAACTCGGCGTAGGAGACATCGCTGATCAGGTGCGACCAGAGCCGACCGCGCCACGGCCAGGCAGGCCGGTCCAGGTAGAGCATGTCGCCAAAGTTAACCCGCGTTGATGACCGCTGACACACGGCTTAGCCTCGGCGGCATGGCCCCCACCGGACTCCTCGACGACCTGCGCGCCGCGCTGGGCGAGAACGCCGTCCTCACCGACCCGGACCTGCTGCGCGTGCACCAGCGCGACGAAGCCGACCTCTGCGCCGCCGGCGTACCCCTCGTGGTGACCCGTCCCCGGACCACCGAGCAGGTGGTCGCGGTGGTCCGGGCGGCGGCCCGGCACGGCGTACCGGTCGTGCCGCAGGGCGCGCGAACCGGGCTGGCCGGCGCGGCGAACGCGGTGGACGGCTCGGTGGTGCTCAGCACCGTCGCGATGGACGAGATCCGGGAGATCGATCCGGTGGGCCGCATCGCGGTCGTCCAGCCGGGCGTCGTCAACGCCGCGCTCGCGGCGGCCGTCGCGAAGCAGGGTCTCTGGTACCCGCCGGACCCCGGTTCCTGGGAGTCGTCCACGATCGGCGGCAACGTGGCCACCAACGCGGGCGGGATGTGCTGCGTGAAGTACGGCGTGACCACCGAGTACGTGCTGGGCCTGGAGGTGGTGCTCGCCTCCGGGGAGGTGCTGCGCACCGGCCGGCGTACCGCCAAGGGGGTGGCGGGCTACGACCTGACGCGGCTCTTCGTCGGCTCGGAGGGCACGCTCGGCGTGATCACCGAGGTGACCGTGGCGCTACGGCCCGCCCCGGCCGACTCGTTGACCCTGGTGGCGGTCTTCGGATCCACCGCGACGGCGGGCACGGCGGTGGCCCAGATCGCCGCGCGGGGCCTCACCCCCAGCCTGTTGGAGTTGCTCGACCAGACCCACCTGCGGGCGATCGAGGCGTACCGGCCGATGGGTCTGCGGACCGACGCGCAGGCCCTGCTGCTGGCCGCCGCCGACACCGGTGATCGGGCCGCCGACGACCTGGCCGCCGTGGCGCAGGTGTGCGAGGCCGCCGGCGCCGAGGAGGTCTACGCGGCCACCGACGCGCTGGAGGCGGCGGCGTTGTTGCAGGCCCGCCGGCTGGCCCATCCGGCGATGGAGAAGTTCGCCGCCGACACCCACCCCGGGGGCAGCGGCGGTCTGGTGATCGACGACGTGGCGGTGCCGCGCGGTGCGCTCGCCGCGCTGCTCGACGGGGTGGCCCGGATCGCGGCGGAGTGCGAGGTGCCGATCGGCGTGGTGGGGCACGCCGGGGACGGCAACATGCATCCGAACATCGTCGTGGACCGGGCCGACCCGGAGAGCGTGCAGCGAGGTCGGCGGGCGTTCGACGAGATCATGCGCCTCGGCCTGGACCTGGGCGGCACCTGCACCGGCGAGCACGGCGTGGGCCTGCTCAAGCGGGAGTGGTTGGCGCGGGAGATCGGCCCGGTCGGCGTCCGGGTGCACCAGGCGATCAAGTCGGCGCTGGACCCGGCCGGTCTGCTCAACCCCGGCAAGGTGCTCTGACGGGGTGCGCTCAGCCCTTGACCTCGGCGGGCGTGGCCTGGGTGAGCAGCAACAGGATCTCGCCGGCCACCGGCGGGCGTTCCTCACCCGGGCAGTCCTGCGAGGAGATCAGCCCGGACGAGGTGAGCAGGCTCGACGTCAGGGCGTCGATGCAGGTGGTCCGGTACCGCCGGGCCTGGTCGGTCTCCTCGGCGAGCCGGGGGTCGGCGAGCAGCACCTGAAGCCGCTCGGTCTGCTCCGGCGCCAGCCGGCCGCGGGAGGTGACCCCGTCACCGGCGCAGTCGAGGCACTGCCACGAGCCGTCCCGCTCGACGCTCAGGGTGCGCAGCGGAGCGTCCGCTCCGAGGCGTTGGAGCAGACTGACCTGCCCCTGGGCGACCGTCGTGGGGATCTCGGGGGTCGATTGGCCGGCCGCCGAGCCGGCCGGCGGAGGGGCGGCCGGCGTCTCGGCATCTTCGCGACCGAGCAGCGAGCACCCGGCCAGGGCGCCGACGAGCACCACGGCGAGAACGGGGGCGAGCAGACGGGGGCGCGCGCGGTACAGCACGCGCGGAAACCTACCCCACCGTAGGTAGCGTCCGATACCACCATCCGGGCAGCTATCGATTGTTACCACTCGGTAGCGTTACATACCGGTCATCTCGCCGTGGATCGCAGCTCCGCCTGATCGTCGCCACCCCGGTCTGCGGCGTACCCGCGGGCGTCCGGCACACCGAGTCGGGCGGCGTCCGCCCCGGCGTCGTCCGGCATGAGCTGGGACCGGCGCTCCGCCTCGACCCGCGCGCGGTAGTGCTCGACCTCGGCGGCCCGGGTGGCCGCGTCCCACCCCAGCACCGCGCCCATCAACTCGGCCGCGTGCTCCGCCGACTCCAGGCCCCGGTGACTGGTCTCGAACGAGATCCGGGTACGTCGGGTCAGCACATCCTCCAGGTGCAGCGCCCCCTCGGCCCGCGCCGCGTAGGCGACCTCGGCCGCCAGGTACTCCGGAGCGCCGGCCAGCGGCGACGCGAGCAGCGGCTCGGCGTCGACAAGCGCCAGCAGGTCGAGGGTGAGGTTGCCGTACCGCTCCAGCAGGTGCTCCACCACACCCACCGGAACGCCGTGCCGCCGGGCCAGGTCGGCCCGGTCCCGCCACAGCGCCGCGTACCCGTCCGCGCCCAGCAGCGGCAGGTCGGCCGTCCGCGACGCCCGGCCACCCCCCAATCGGCGTACGGCCCGGTCGACCACGTCGGACGCCATCACCCGGTACGTCGTGTACTTGCCACCGGCCACCAGCAGCAGCCCGAGCATCGGCTCGAACACCGCGTGCTCCCGGGACAGCTTCGAGGTGGAGTCGGCCTCCCCGGCCAGCAGCGGGCGCAGCCCGGCGTAGACGCCCTCGATGTCGGCGGTGGTCAGCGGCCGGTCCAAGACGGTGTTGACCTGCTGCAACAGGTAGTCGATGTCGCGTGCCGAAGCCGCCGGGTGGGACCGGTCCAGCCGCCAGTCGGTGTCCGTCGTACCGATGATCCAGTGCCCGCCCCACGGGATGACGAAGAGCACCGACGTCGCCGTACGCAGGATGAGCCCCGTCTCCCCGGTGATCGCCGAGCGGGGCACCACCAGGTGCACCCCCTTCGAGGCACGCACCCGGATGCCGGGCCGCAGGCCCACGTCGTTGAGCATCCGGGACATGTCGTCGCTCCACACGCCGGTGGCCGCGATGACGGTGCGGGCCTGCACCTCGAACTCCGCGTCCGGCGAACCGGGCGGGGCCTCCAGGTCGCGGACCCGGACACCGGTGACCTCCCGCGCCTGGCGGATCAACCCGACGGCACGGGCGCTGCTCACCACCGTGGCGCCGAGGCTGGCGGCGGTACGGGCCAGGGTGACGACCAACCGGGCGTCGTCGACCTGCCCGTCGTAGTAGCGGATCGCGCCGGCCAGGGCGTCGGCACGCAGGCTCGGGAAGATCCGCCGAGCGCCCTCCCGGGTGAGGTGCCGGTGCAGTGGCATGCCCCGGCCGCCGCCGAAGAGACCGGCGAAGGCGTCGTACGCGGCCACGCCCGCGCCGTAGTACGAACGGCGGAAGACGCGCGCCGGCACGTCCCGCAGACCCCGGCCGGCGGGCAGCGGCACGAGGAACGGCACCGGACGGACCAGGTGCGGCGCGAGCCGGGTCGCCAGCAGACCGCGCTCGGTCAGCGCCTCGTGGACCAGGTGGAACTCCAACTGCTCCAGGTAACGCAGCCCGCCGTGGATCAGCTTGCTGGATCGGCTCGACGTGCCCGACGCGAGGTCGCGCGCCTCGACCAGGGCGACTTTCAGGCCCCGGGACGCCGCGTCCAGGGCGGCACCGGCACCGGTCACGCCACCCCCGATGACCAGGACGTCGAAGCGTTCGGCGCGGAGTCGGCGCAGGTCTGCCGCACGACGGATCGGCGAGAGCTGCCCGGCGACGGACCGGGAGACATTGGGATCACGCACCCATCCACCGTAACCGCCCTGCCAGCCGGTCGGCATGCGCCGCCCGTCCCGCCTCCCCAGGGTTCCGGGTCGACCGGCCGCGGACCGTGGACAGTTTCCGCCACCGGAAACTGTTCGAGATCTGCGCGGTTCTTCGATTCGGGACCGCTCGGGGTGGTCGTAGGGTTTCCGGATGCATGGTCAACCTGCGCATCCCGGGGTCGGCGCCCGCAGCTCCCCGTGGCCGGTGGTCGCGGCCGTGTTCGTCGGCTGCTGGATCGTCGCGGTCACGGTGGCCGTCCAGACCGGTGGCTGGCTCACCGATCAGGTGCTGCTCGGCTTCGGACGGGACCGGCTGGGCTGGCTGTGGCCGGTGCTCGGCCTGGTCACCGTCGTGCTGGTCGGCACGCCCGCCCTACTGCTGGCGGTACTGCCCCGCTCGACCACGGTCCGGGCCACCGGACGGGTGTGGTTGGCCGCCGTGCTCATCCTCGGCGTCCTCATCCTGCTGCGCGTCGTGCCGCCCGTGCACCACGAGGCGTACCTCGCCACGCTGGCCGCCGCGACGCTCCTCGCCGCGCTCGCCGTCAGGTGGTCGGGACGTCGGCGGACGTACCCCGGGCCGGCTGGCCTGGTCGACGGCCCGGCACCCGGCGACGAGGGCGACGCCGCGCGGACCGACGCCACCCCGACCGACGCCACCCCGACCGACGCCACGCGGACCGACGCCACGGGTGACGCGGAGCTGGCGGGGCGCGACTCGCGCCGGCCGGGCGCGGTGCCGCTGCTGGCGGTCGCCGCCGGGTTGGCGCTGTTGCTGCCGTGGGCCTGGCTGGGCGCGCTCGGCGGGCTGCTGGAGACGGTCCTCGCGGCGCTGGCAGCCGCCTCGCTGGGCGTGCTGGCCGCCACGCTGCTGGACGCCACCTTCTGGTCCCGGTTCGCGGTCGGCCGGCCACCCCGACCGGCCCGCCTGGTGCTGGTCGGTGGCCTCGTCGCCGGGGTGGCGCTGCTGCTGCTCGCGGCCGGGACGGGCCAGTCCGGCGCGCAGTTGCCCGCCCTGCTCACGCTGCCGCCGACGGGCTTCGCGCTGGCCGCGCTCTACGCCGCGACCCGACGACCGACCGCCGACCCGGCCGCGCCGCAGGCACCGACCGCCGACCCGGCCGCGCCGCAGGGACGGGCCGCCGGGCCCGCCGCGACCCGGGGGCCCGGGCTCGATCCGGCCGACCAGGTCCGCGCCGGCCGGGGCGCCACCGGCTGGCTGGTGGGCCTGGCCGCGCTCGGGCCGCTGGCGTTCACCGACCCGGAAGAGATCAGCCTGCTGCTGGTCGGCACCCGCGACGTGCCGTTCTGGGTCGCGGCCGCCGCCGGCGTCGGCCTCGCCGTCGCGGTCGTCCTCGCCATCGGGTACGCGGTGCTGCTGGCCCGCCCAGCGGCACGTACCCCGAGTCGCCGGGTGGCCGCGCTGGCGGCGGCGGTCCTGCTGGTGACGGTGGGCGTGGTCGACGTCGGGCCCGGTCAGCCCGGCCTGTACGGCGAGCGGCTGCTGGTGGTGCTGCGCGAGCAGGCCGACCTGAGCGGCATCCCGGCCGGCGCCCTGGGACAGGCCGGGCGGGACGCCCGCGCAACGGAGGTCTACCGGCGGCTGGTGGCGACCGCCGACCGTACGCAGGCCGACCTGCGCCGCACGGCGGGGCGGCTACGGCTCGACCCGGTGCCGTACTACCTGGTCAACGCGGTCGAGGTGGATGGTGGTCCGGCCGTGCGCGCCTGGCTCGCCCGTCGGCCCGAGGTGGCCCGGGTACTGGTCAGCCAGCGCCTGCGGCCGCTGCCCGCCCCGGCGGGACAGACCCGGGGCACCGCCCCGGCACCCACCGGCCCGGAGTGGAACATCCGTCAGCTCGGCGCGGACCGGGTCTGGTCCCAACTCGGGGTGACCGGCACGGGGATCGTGGTCGGCAGTTCCGATTCCGGCGTGGACGGCGGCCATCCGGCGCTGCGGGCCGGGTTCCGGGGCGGCGACGACTCCTGGTACGACCCGTGGGACGGCACCCGGGCACCGAACGACCAGGGCGGGCACGGCACCCACACGGTGGGCAGCGCGGTCGGACGCAACGGCATCGGCGTGGCCCCGGACGCGCAGTGGGTGGGCTGCGTCAACCTGGACCGCAACCTGGGCAGCCCGGGGCACTACCTGGACTGCCTCCAGTTCATGCTGGCGCCGTTCCCGACGGGGGGTGACCCGTTCACCGACGGCCGGCCGGAGCGCGCCCCGCAGGTGCTGACCAATTCGTGGGGCTGCCCCTCGATCGAGGGCTGCGACCGGGACGCGTTGCTGCCGGCCACCACGGCGCTGGACGCGGCCGGGATCTTCGTGGTCGCCGCCGCCGGGAACACCGGGCCGTGGTGCGCATCGATCGACGACCCACCCGCGCCGTACGCGAACGTGCTGACCGTGGGCGCGGTGGACGCGCAGCGACGCGTCGCGGAGTTCTCCTCGCGCGGCCCGGTTCCGGGCGGCGGGGCGGGCAAGCCGGACGTGCTGGCCCCCGGGGTGGGGGTCGTGTCGGCCATGCCCGGCGGCGGGTACGCGGCGCTGGACGGCACGTCGATGGCGACCCCGCAGGTGGCGGGAGTGGTCGCGCTCATGTGGTCGGCGAACCCGGCGCTGATCGGCGACCTGGCCCGGACCCGGCAGATCCTGCGGGACACCGCCACGCCGGCCGAGCCGACGTACCGCTCGCGCAATCCCAGTGACGCCTGCGGCACCCCGGCCAACGTCACCGGCGCCGGCCAGGTCGACGCGTACGCCGCCGTCCGCGCCGCCCGGGGGTGACCAGGGCGGAGGCCGGCGGGTGATCTAGGGTCGGCACCCATGGACGCTGAGATCACCGTCACCGAGCTGGCCCTCGATCTCGCGCCCACCGTGGCGCGGCTCTGCGCGCAGGCGCTAGAACTGCCGGAGGACGCCGCCGAGGCGGACGCGATCGTGGACGTCCTCTGGCCCCGGGCCGCCGTCGACCGGACGGTGATCGGGCTGGGGGCGTACCGGTCCGGCGACCTGGTCGGGGTGCTGCTCTGCTCGGTGTCGCCGACGGAGCCGGGCATCGGGCACGTGGACCTGGTCGCCGTACTGCCGGGGCAACGTCGCCGGGGCGTCGGCCGCGCACTGCTCGCCTGGGCCGAGCGGGCGCTCGCCCAGCACGGTGTGACCGAGGTGCTGCTGGCCGGAAACCCGCCGTACTACGCCTGGCCCGGCATCGACGTGCGGTACACGCCGGCGGTGTGCGCGGCCCTCGCGCTCGGCTACCAGCAGGACCGGACCGCCTGGAACATGACGGCGGACCTGTCGTACGACGAGTCCCCGGCGCTGCGGTCGACGGAGGCCGCCGAGCGGCGGCTGGCCGGGCAGGGCATCACGGTACGGCGGGCCGAGCCCGCGGACCTGCCGGCGCTGACCGCGTTCGCCCGGTCCACCTTCGGCGGCGCCTGGGACGGCGAGCTGGCCGGATCGGTGGGCCGCGAGGGGGCCGGCTGCCACCTGGCGGAGCGGGCCGGCGAGGTGCTGGGCTTCGCCGCCTACGGATCGTCGCGGCCGAGCTGGTTCGGGCCGATGGGCACGGCCCCGGCCGCCGAGGGCTCGGGCATCGGCGGGGTGCTGCTGCGACGCTGCCTGCGGGACCAGCGTGCGGCGGGACTGGACCGGGCGGAGATCGGCTGGGTGGGGCCGGTGCCGTTCTACTCGGGTAGCGCGGGTGCGCGGATCGAGCGGGTGTTCTTCCTGTACCGGCGACGCCTTGGGGCGCAATAGCGGTCAAATGGGACATTGATCCATTCGTCCGCGTCGGGCATCGACGCCCCCTACCGTTTTGGTAGAGGAGGCAGCCATGACCACGGAGGACGACCAGACCGAGGACGGCCCGCCGATCACCTGGAAACCGGCCGACGAACTGCCCGGCCAACTGCCGTTCGACCGGTTGGACTACGGGGACGCCGAACAGCTGGCCGAGATGAGCACCGACGGACGACCGGCGTCCGAGGAACCGCAGGAGATGGTGGACGCGCCGATCCGGTCGCTGCCGCCGTACGACCGGGCGCAGAAGCGGCGCAACCAGCGTCGACTGCCCACCTGACGACGAACGGGGCGGACCGCGTCAGCGGCCCGCCCCGTTCGGTGTGTCGGAACTGGACTCAGAAGTCCATGTCCCCGCCACCCGGGCCAGCCGGGGCAGCCGGGGTCTTCTCCGGCTTGTCCGCGACGACGGCCTCGGTGGTGAGGAACAGCGCGGCGATCGACGACGCGTTCTGCAGCGCCGAACGGGTCACCTTGGCCGGGTCGATGATGCCCGCGGCCAGCAGGTCGACGTACTCGCCGTTGGCGGCGTTGAGGCCGTGACCCGCTTCGAGGTTACGGACCTTCTCCACCACGACGCCGCCCTCGAGGCCGGCGTTGACGGCGATCTGCCGCAGCGGGGCGTCCAGCGCGACCTTGACGATGTTGGCACCGGTCGCCTCGTCGCCGACCAGGTCCAGCTTGTCGAAGGCGGTCTTGCCGGCCTGCACCAGCGCGACGCCACCACCCGGGACGATGCCCTCCTCGACGGCCGCCTTCGCGTTGCGAACGGCGTCCTCGATGCGGTGCTTGCGCTCCTTCAGCTCGACCTCGGTGGCCGCGCCGACCTTGATGACCGCAACGCCACCGGCCAGCTTGGCCAGCCGCTCCTGCAGCTTCTCGCGGTCGTAGTCGGAGTCGCTCTTGTCGATCTCGGCCCGGATCTGGTTGACCCGGCCCTGGATCTGCTCGGCGTCACCGGCACCGTCGACGATGGTGGTCTCGTCCTTGGTGACGACGACCTTGCGGGCGCGGCCCAGCATGTCGACGCTGACGGCGTCGAGCTTGAGGCCGACCTCCTCGCTGATGACCTGGCCACCGGTGAGGATGGCGATGTCGCCCAGCATGGCCTTGCGGCGGTCACCGAAGCCCGGCGCCTTGACGGCGACCGACTTGAAGGTGCCACGGACCTTGTTGACCACCAGGGTGGCCAGGGCCTCGCCCTCGATGTCCTCGGCGATGATCAGCAGCGGCTTGCCGCCCTGCATGACCTTCTCCAGGATCGGGAGCAGGTCCTTCACCGACGAGATCTTGCTGTTGACGATCAGGATGTACGGGTCGTCGAAGACGGCCTCCATACGCTCCGGGTCGGTCATGAAGTAGGCCGAGATGTAGCCCTTGTCGAAGCGCATACCCTCGGTGAGCTCCAGCTCCAGCCCGAAGGTGTTGCTCTCCTCGACGGTGATGACGCCTTCCTTGCCGACCTTGTCCATCGCCTCGGCGATGATCTCGCCGACGGTGCTGTCGCCAGCGGAGATGGAGGCGGTGGAGGCGATCTGCTCCTTGGTCTCGACGTCCTTGGCGAGCTTGGACAGCTCCTCCGAGACGCTCGCGACCGCAGCCTCGATGCCCCGCTTCAGGGCCATCGGGTTGGCACCGGCGGCCACGTTGCGCAGGCCCTCGCGAACCAGGGCCTGGGCCAGGACGGTCGCCGTCGTCGTGCCGTCACCGGCGACGTCGTCGGTCTTCTTGGCGACCTCCTTGACCAGCTCGGCGCCGATCTTCTCGTACGGGTCCTCGAGCTCGATCTCCTTGGCGATGCTCACACCATCGTTGGTGATGGTGGGGGCACCCCACTTCTTCTCGAGCACGACGTTGCGGCCCTTGGGGCCGAGGGTCACCTTTACGGCGTCGGCGAGCTGGTTCATGCCCCGCTCGAGGCCGCGGCGCGCCTCTTCGTCGAACGCGATCATCTTGGCCATACGGCGTTGTCCTCCTGGACACTCACGGGCCACCCGAGATGTGTGCCCCGGATGGGCCGCCTGGTGTACGCACCTTGGGACGTCGCCACCTGGCGACGACGACGTCCTTCGGCCGGGCCGGATAGCCCGCGACGACCGGCCATGTGCTGCCCCGGTGTCTCCACACCGGCGCAACCAGGCCCCACCGTCCCGACCATTGGCACTCACGGTATGCGAGTGCCAATGACTTGTTTAGCACTCTCACCTGCCGAGTGCAAGCACGATGAGCCCGGTCAGTCGAGTTCCGCAGCCAGTGTGGCCCCGTTCACGGGCCCCTCATGAGCCCGTTGCTCGGCGTACGTGATCAGCAGACCGACCAACTGGGCGAGGTGGGCCGGCAGGGCCAGCACCGCAGTGACGGCGATGACCACCACCACCCCGACCGCGGGGCCCGGGGACGCGAACGGATCCTCGCCGAACGCGCCGGTGCCGGCGGACTCCAGGATGCCGGGCACCACGGTTCCGATGATCACCGCCGCGCCCACCAGGGCCACCCGGCCGAGCAGCATTCCGAGCCGGTCGTGGAACATCCGGAACGACCGGCCGATCGGGTTGTCCCGCTCGAACAGGTAGACCGGACCGGCCATGCTCAACGCGAAGGCCAGGTAGATGCCCGGCAGCACGCAGAAACAGACTCCGATGCCGATGAGCAGGCTGACCAGCAGCGTCCAACCCCACACGCCGACGGCCCGGCGCAGCCCGTACCGCAGCGCCGCGTCGAGCCGGGCGGGCCGGCCGGCCGCCTGTTGGGTGATCACCCAACTGCCCGCGGCCCAGCCCAGCGCCTGCACCAGGCCGATCAGCAGGCTGCCGCCGACCAGCACGACGACGAGGGTCAACAGGCTGGTGGCGAAGTTGTCCGGCAGCCCGGCGGACGGGTCCGTCTCGGCCTGCGCCTCCCAGGCGGGCGACGGGTCCAGACCGAACGAGATGACCGAGAGCACCGCCGCCGGCAGGACCTGGGTGAGCAGCATGATCGGCACCAACTGCCGCCAGCCCCGACGCAGCGCGCCCCAGAACCGGTCGAACCAGCCGCCGATACCGGCGCCGGGCGGGGTGACCAGGGCGTCGTTCGGGTCGAGGCCGTAACCGGGCGGGTACCAGCCGACCGGCGCCCCCGGATACCACGGCTGCCCGCCATAGGGACCGGCCCCGGGCGGGTAGCCGCCGGTGGGCGGAAACACCCAGCCCTGCGGCGGCGGCGCCTCGGGCTGACCCCACGCACCCTGGGCGGGATCCCAGCCCGGTGGCGGACCGGCGGGCTGACTCCACGCACCCTGGGCGGGATCCCAGCCCTGCGGCGGCACGCCCGAGTGCGGCAGGCCGGCGTCCGGGACCGGCGGCGTGCCCGGCACCGGTGACGGCCCGGAGCCGTCGCCGGGTGACGTCGGGTCGGGCCGGCTCGGCTCACCCGGCCCGGAGGGCGTGGCGGGTGGCGGCGACTGGTCGGTCATGAACCCTCCTCAGCATCGGCTGGAACGGTTCACGATCTTCCCGGGCCGGCGTCCGCGCCGCAGCCCCGACTCGCCAGCCGATCGAGCGGACAACCGGCGAGCAGATCGGGATCGGTCAGCCGATGACGCGGACGTGCTCCGCCTGCGGGCCCTTCTGGCCCTGGGCGATCTCGAACTCGACCCGCTGACCGTCGTCGAGTGCCTTGTAACCGTCCATCTCGATCGCGGAGAAGTGGACGAACACGTCCTGACCGCCGTCGACGGCGATGAAGCCGTAACCCTTCTCGGCGTTGAACCACTTCACGGAACCCTGTGCCACGGTGCACTTCCCTCACTCTGCGCGGCGTTGCCTGCCCGAACGTCCGGCACGGCCGGACACCCGCGAACCACCACCTCAGCGATCGACGACGACCGCTGGAAGAGGTGATCGAAATCGCACGCTACACGAGGAGTGACGGGAGCGCACGACCTCAAATCGGGCATAGTTCGTAGCGATCCGAGGGTCCGTCGGATTCATGACGATGGTTGTATTTGGACCGGATGGAGGGGATCTGGCGGCACAGGTCGCCGGCGCGCGGCCGCCCCTGTGGTAGGCATGCGGGCATGACCACCGACACGGGCTCCACGCCCCTGCGGCAGGCGCGGATCCACCGGGTGCGACCGCAGGACGCCGCCCGGATGCGGGCGCTGCGCCTGGAGATGCTCGCCGACGCGCCGTTGGCCTTCCTGGAGACCCTGGCCGACGCCGCGGCCCGGCCGCACGACGAGTTCGCCGCCCGGGTGGCGTTCACCTCGATCGGTCCGCACAACGCGCAGTTCGTCGCGGATCCGGGCGGCCGGCTCGTCGGACACGCCGGTGGAACGGTCGCCCCGAACGAGCCGGGCCTCACCGTGATCTACGCCGTGTACGTCACGCCGGCCTGGCGGGGCAGGGGGCTGCTCGGCGAGCTGATCGACGGGGTCGCCGCCTGGTCGCGGGACTGCGGCCGGCCGGAGCTGCTGTTGGAGGTGGTGGTCGGCAACGACCGCGCCTACCGGGCCTACCAGCGCCTCGGCTTCAAGGACACCGGCGTACGGGTCCCCCACCCCACGATCCCCGCCCTAACCGAACTACAAATGCGCCGAACAGCCTAAAACCCGCGTCCGACCTCGGTGATCAAGAGGTTCGCGTCAAGAACAGCGTGATTTCTGACGCGAACCTCTTGATCACCACGAGAGGTCAGGCGTGGCGGCGGGACTGCACGATCCGGAAGCGGTTGGCGACGTAGGCGCCGTCGGTCAGGGCGGAGTTGGCCGCCGCGTTGGCGCCGCTGCCGTGGAAGTCGGAGAAGGCCGCCGACTGGTTCACGAAGACACCGCCGGTGAGGTTGCCGGACAGGTGCACACCGACCTCGACCGCGACCGCCTCGGCGGCGTCCAGCACCGCCTCGTCGGTCGAGTAGACCCCGGCGGTCAGCGCGCCCTTCTCGCCGATGGTCCGGCGCATCAACTCCAGGCTGTGCGCGGTGGAGTCGGTCGCGATGGCGAAGGAGATCGGCCCGAACCACTCCCGGCCGTACGTCTGGGCGTCGTCCGCGGTCAGCTTCACGATCGTCGGGGTACGCACCACCGCGTCGGCGTACGACGGGTGCGCCACCGTCCGCGACTCCAGCACCGGCTCGCCGACCTTGGTGACCTCGGCCAGCCGCTCCAGCACCCCGTCGTTGACGATGGCGCCGGTCAGCTCGACACCCCGGGCCGGGTCGGCGGTCAGCTTGCCGATCGCCGCCGCGATCCCGCCGGCCACCTCGTCGAAGCTCTTGTGCCCCTGGTCGGTCTCGATGCCGCCGGCCGGGATGAGGATGTTCTGCGAGGCGGTGCACATCTGCCCGCTGTAGAGGGTCAGCGTGAACCCGAGGTTGCGGCACATACCGGCGAAGTCGTCGGTGGAGTCGATGACGACCGTGTTCAGGCCGGCCTTCTCGGTGTAGACCGACGCCTGCCGGGCGTGCGTCTCCAGCCAGTCGCCGTACTCGGTGGAACCGGTGAAGTCGACGATCTTGACGGCCCGGTGCAGGGCCAGGTCGCTGGCGAGCTTCTCACCGGGGGCCTCGGCCGCCAGCAGGACCAGGTTCGGGTCGAAGCCGGCCTCGGCCAGCACCTCCCGGGCGTACTTCACGGTGATCGCCAGCGGCAGCACCGCGCGCGGGTGCGGCTTCACGATCACCGGGTTGCCGGTGACCAGCGACGCGAACAGCCCGGGGTACGAGTTCCAGGTCGGGAAGGTGTTGCACCCGATCACCAGCGCCACGCCACGCGGGACCACGTGGAACGTCTTGATCATCCGCAGCGGGTCACCCTTGCCGGCGGCCTTCTCCCAGCCGG
Organism: Micromonospora sp. CA-246542; assembly: GCF_050942905.1. Lineage (NCBI taxonomy): Bacteria > Bacillati > Actinomycetota > Actinomycetes > Micromonosporales > Micromonosporaceae > Micromonospora > Micromonospora sp. CA-246542. Next base: position 6,556,618 of record NZ_CP192040.1, read on the forward strand.
CCGTGCCCGGGTGCCGGGTCATCTCGGCGTACGCGTACGCCAGCGCCTCCAGCGCCCGGTCCAGCGCGTGCGCGCCACCGGCCTGGAAGGCCATCACGAACGCCTGCCCGCTGGTGAACTGCACCGCGTTGGCCAGCTCGAAGATGTGCTTGTGCAGCCGGTCGAGGATCTCCAGGCAGACGCCGACGCGGGCCTGCGGGCCGGCGTCGCGCCAGGCCGGCAGCGCGGCGCACGCGGCGGCGACCAACTCGTCGGTGCCAGCGTGCGGGTACCGCACCGCCAGGTCGACGCCGAACGGGCTCGTCTCGGTGGCGATCCGCTCGCCAGCGGCGGGCTGGTCGAGGGGAAAGTCAGCACCGAGGTACGCCTCGAAGGCGGCCTTGCCGTCGGCGGCGGCGGTCTCGCCGTACACCCGGGGGCTGGGGGACTCGGGATAGGCGGACCAGTAGCCCCGCTCCGTGATCGCGGTCAGCGCACGGTTGAGGGTGTCGGCGTGCCTGTCGTACAGGGGATGCGGGGTCTCCGTCATGCCCGCCATCATGCATGACGGAGCTCCGCGAACAGTAGCGGCGGATACCCGTCAGAGGGTGAGCTGCCAGTTGTCCCAGGCGTCCACCGGGCGGAACCCGAGCTGCTCGTTGATCGCCACCATGTAGCTGTTGCTCGCCGCGTTCCAGGTGTCGATGACGCGTACGGCGGGCTCGTGGGTCAGCAGGTGGTGCAGGTTCTCGGCCTTGGCGATGAGGCCCAGCCGGTGACCACGGTGGGCCGGGTCGACGAGGGTGATCTGCTGGTACGAATGCCAGTCCGTGGAGGCGCCCACGTCGAGCAGGGTCCAGGCGACCAACCGGCCGGACGCCTCGTGTCGCATGGCGAGGTGGTAGCGCCGTCGACCCCGGGCGTCCAGGGCGCGTTCGTTGCCCCGGATGCGCTCGGCGTCGACCTGCTCCGGCTCCCACTGCACGTCGCCCATGGGCGCGTCCATCAGCAGCCGGCCGTCCAGGTAGGCGATGTCCGTTAGGTACTCCGGCGGGGTGGGCCCCTGCCAGGTGACGGCCTGGTATCCCTCGGCGTGGGGTTTAGCCTCGGCCAGCGCCGCTCGCAGCGCGACCCGGTCGATGTCGGCGATGTCCAGCCGGCGGCGCACCTCGGCCAGCGCGGAGTGCGCCCCCATCGCGGTGGCGAACGCCGCGCCCGCCACCGGTCGGGCCGGACCGCCGGGTAGCGCGGCGACAGCCATGGCGACGACCCGCTTGCGGCCGTGCTGGCGCAGCAGGCGTACCCCGTACTCGTGCAGGGCCCGGCCGACGCCCCGGCGGCGCAGGTCCGGACGGACCGTCAGCTCGGCGGTGGCGTTGTCGGGGTTGTCGAGCTGCGGCAGGTCGAGCTGAAGGTAACCGGCGGGCACCCCGTCCAGTCGGGCCAGCGCCCAGAGGGAGCGGGTGCCGGGCATCGGGGTGTGAAATTGGGCGTCGAAGCGTTGCCGGCAGGACGGCGGGAAGTCGGGCAGGTCGGCCTCGGTGGCCGCCGCTCCGATCCGGTACGCCTCGTCGACCGCGGTCCGGTCGGTGCCGTCGAACGGCGCGATCGTGATGCTCATGCGGGCGAGCCTGGCAGGTGCAAAAGCGACAGGGCCAGCGAATTTTCGCTGGCCCTGTCGGACGTGGTCGGGAGGGACATTCGCACAACGCCTCCGGCGTTGGGTCGCAAGAACTTCAAAAGTCTTCGGCGAAATGCCCTCCCGCACGGAGCATCTTGCGCCGTCCGGTTCCTGCCGTCAAGTCCTGAGCGGCGGGTTTTCCACACTCACAGCGAAAATCCAGTCACCCGGTGGATTCAGCCGAGTAGACCGGCGTCGCGGGCGGCACGCAGGGACGGCTTGATCTGGTGGGTGGGGCCGACCTGGGCGGCGACCGCGTCGATCGTCTTCAGACCTTCGCCGGTGTTGAAGATGACCGTCTCCGCCGTGGGGTCGAGCCGGCCGGACTCGACCAGCTTGCGCAGCACCGCCGCGGTGACGCCGCCCGCCGTCTCGGCGAACACCCCGGTGGTACGGGCCAGGTCGCGGATGCCGGCGCGGATCTCGTCGTCGTCGGCGTACTCCATCCACCCGCCGGTGCGGCGCACCGCCTCCAGGGCGTAGAGGCCAGCGGCCGGGTCGCCGATGTTCAGCGACTTGGCGATGCCGGTGGGCTTGACCGGGATGATCGTGTCGGTGTCGGCGTGCAGGGCCGTCGCGATCGGGTTGCAGCCGGCCGACTGCGCCCCGAACACCTTCCAGCCGCCCGCCGGGGCCTCGACCAGGCCGATCTCGACCAGCTCGGAGAAGGCCTTGTCAATCTTGGTGAGCAGTTCGCCGCTGGCCATCGGGATGACCACCTGGGCGGGGATGCGCCAGCCGAGCTGCTCGGCCACCTCGTACCCGAGGGTCTTGGAGCCTTCCGCGTAGTACGGCCGGACGTTCACGTTGACGAACGCCGTGTCCTCGAACTCGTCGGTCTCCACCAGCTCGCCGCAGAGCCGGTTGACGTCGTCGTACGAGCCGTCGATGGCGACCAGTTCGCCGCCGTACACGGCGGTGGTGATGACCTTGCCCTGCTCCAGGTCGCAGGGGATGAAGACGATCGAGGGCACGCCGGCGCGGGCGGCGTGCGCGGCCACCGAGTTGGCCAGGTTGCCGGTGGAGGCGCAGGCGAACCGGCTGAACCCGAGCGCCTTCGCGGCGGTCAGCGCCACCGAGACGACCCGGTCCTTGAACGAGTGGGTCGGGTTGGCGCTGTCGTCCTTGACCCAGAGCGGCGCGGTGATGCCCAGCTCGGCGGCGAGGTGCGGCGCCGCCACCAGCGGGGTCAGCCCCGGGTCGAGGGTGACCCGGCTGGCCGGGTCCTGCCCGGCGGGCAGCAGCGCGGCGTACCGCCAGATGTTGTTCGGGCCGGCCTCGATCTGCTCGCGGGTGACCGTGGCGAGGGCCGCGGTGTCGTAGTCGACTTCCAGCGGGCCGAAACACTCGTAACAGGCGTGCTGGGCGGCGAGCGGGTAGCGGGCCGAACAGGCGCGGCAGACGAGGGCCCGGGCGGGGCTGGCGGAGGTGTCGATGCCGGAGGCGGCGAGCGTCGACGTCATGTCGAGAGTCCTCTCATCTTTCCCCGCATCGCACGGTGCGGCGGGGACGGAATTGGCACCTGCCCCACGGGTCGCTCAGCGGTGAGCGCGCGGGGTGGTTGCCGGGGCGTCGTCGGGCCGTATCCCTCAGCCCCTCTGGATGAGGTATGCAGTTGTGCCGTCGAGTCTAGGCAACGTTGCCCGGCGCCTCCACCGGGCATCCCAGCCAGTGGGTCAGCGGGCGGCCATCGCCACCGGGTCGACCACCGCGACGGGATCGGTGACCGCCGTCGACTGGGGCGGCGACGAGGGCCGGGGCCGGGTGCGCGCCGCGAGGTTCGCGGCGACCAGGGCGGCGATGGTGATCGCCGCGCCGACCAGTTCGACTCCGTCCGGCCGGTAGCCACGGGCGATCTGCACGACGAACGTGGTCACCGGGACGAGGTTCATGAACAGGGCGGCGTTGGCCGCGCCCAGCCGCTGCACACCGGTGTTCCAGGCCAGCACCGCGACGACGGCGGCGACGAGCACGGCGTACGCCAGTTGTGGGGTGACCGCCACCAGGTCGGCGGCGGCCGGCGCGTGCTGCCACCCGACGGCGTCGGCGCCGATGCTCGCGACCAGCATGGCGGCCGTGCCGGCGAGCGCGGTCAGCGTGGTGAAGCGCAGCGGCGACCACGCGCCGAACCGGGTCGCGCCGTGGGTGTAGATGGCCCAGCCGAGCACCGCGCCGATCATCATGAGGCCGCCGAGACCGAACTGGCCGAGCCCGGCCAGGCTCCCGCGCGTGATCACCAGTCCGACGCCGAGGAGCGCCACCAGGGAGAGGGCCAGCAGGGCAGGCTTCGGCCGTACGCCGTCCCGGGCCCACCGGACCAGTTGGGTGATGATCGGGGTGGTCGCGACGAACAGGGAGATCTGCTGCGGGGCGGCGTGTTCGAGGGCCAGGTTGGTGAGCAGGTTGAAGCCGGCGAAGCCGACGACACCCAGCACCACCACCTCGACTCCCCGACCGCCGAGGCGCAGCGCGGCAGACCCCTCGCGGAGCAGCAGGATGCCGACCAGGATGACGGCGGCGAACAGATAGCGGGCGGTGGTCAGGTTGAGCGGGTCGACCCTCGCCAGCGCGGTGGCCAGGATCGGGAACATCGCACCCCAGGCGAGCGCGGCGAGCAGCGGGTAGGCGGCGGCGCGGGATCGCATCGTCAGCTCCAATGTTCGAGTATCTTCGAACCAACGACACCGACCTTAGGGTGTTGTTCGATCGTTGTCGAACAAGGGTTAGACTGGTCACATGGAGCCGCACGAACCCGACCTGACCGCCGTACCGGTCACCGCCGTACTGGCCGCGCTCGCCGATGACGTGCGGTTGCAGATCGTCCGGGCGCTCGCCGAGGGCGGCGAGGCGGCCTGCGGCAGCTTCGACTTCGGCGTCTCGAAGGCGACCCGCAGCCACCACCTCAAGGTGCTGCGCGAGGCCGGCCTGACGCGCACCCGGGCCGCCGGCACGAGCCGCCTGGTCCGCCTGCGCCGCGACGAGGTGGACAAGCTCTACCCCGGCCTCCTGGACGCGGTCCTCACTCCCCGCCCTGCGGCCTGACCCGTCCACGCCCTTGACTGACCTGTCCACGCCCTTTGGCTGACCCGTCCGCGCACGCGTCGCCGGAGCCGACACGCCGAGGCTCCGGCGACGCGCGTTACGGGTCGGTCAGGCGTTGACCGGGCTGGGCTCGGCCATCGACGGCACCTCGGCACGCCGCTTGAAGAGCACCGAGTCGAGCGCCCACGGGCCCGCGCCGAGCGTCGCGACCAGCAGGAACGACCAGCAGAAGAGGGCTGCCAGCTCACCGCCGTTGCGCAGCGGCAGCAGGTCGTCCGGCTGGTGCACGACGAAGTAGGCGTACGCCATCGAGCCGGACGCGACAAGCGCGGCGGGTCGGGCGAAGAGTCCGACCAGCACCAGCGCGCCGCAGATGAGCTGGATCAGGGCGGCCCACCAGCCCGGCCAGGTGCCGAGCGGTACCGCCTTGCCGGTCATCGGGTTGCCGCCGAACAACCCGAAGACCGACGAGAGGCCGTGCAGCGTGAACAGCAGGCCGATCACGATGCGGAAGAGGGACAGGGTCGGCCCGCCGAGCCGAGAGACGTTCATGGAGACCTCCATCGAAGGGGACAGATCTCTTCCATGGTGGGGCCTCAAGCCATCGATGTTAATAAATTCCTTGCTAGTGGGAAAATCCACGGCGGTACAACCCTTAGCGCAGTGCGGGATCTGCGGCTTCGTCCTGATTTGATCCACACCCGGCAGTAGCTCTCGCGCATTGGGAGCGCTCCCGGCCCCTCAACGTACCGGCTGGGCTGCTACCCGTACACCCTGTCGAGCTGCCCCGGATGCGGGGCAAGCGACTGTCAGGGGGGTGCCGCGACTCGGGCGTCACGCCACCTCGCTCGTCGAGACACCATTGTCCTTTGCAGACCGAAAGATCGAGAACACGCGGCCTGCGTCGTCGTCCAAGAACAACGACTCGGGCCGGGACTGCAAAGACGCTTCGATGTCGGATAGTGTCCGGTCCGACACGGGGCGCGATATCGCTTCGCATCAAGGTCTGGAGGCGCGCATGGCGAGCATCGAGGAAGTCAAGGCAGCGCTTGCGCAGGCCGCCGAGCAGGGCAACGCAACTCAGCAGCAGATTCGCGCCGCCGTCGAGGCCACCGAGCAGACCTTGGCGCGGCTGCGCGCTGTGGCCGCCGGTACTGGGCACCCGGCACTGGCCGAGGCTATCGCCCGCGCCGAGCAGAGCAAACAGCGCCTCGTGGAGGCGATGACGCTGCTTCAGGGCAGCTCGCAGGCCGCCCGAAACTACATGAGCGTCCTGGGCTGAGGGCCTTGGTTGCACTCCGGCTACTGCTTGACGACGGGGAGAAGGCGTGAGTCGACAGACGTCCCGGCTGATGACGGCGGACAACCTCGGCGCACTGCTCTCGCCCCTTGCCGCCGCGACGACCGTTGGCCGAGTCACCTGGACGACGAAGAGTCACGCAACCCGCCAGGGGATCATCCGGGTCGACACCGCTATCGCCACTCTCGCGCCCTGTCGGCTCAGAATGCTGGTGAACTATCTGAAGCCGAGCGAACCGCAGGTCCAGTACCTCGCCGGTGACGGTCGGACGGCGTTCTCGGCTCGCCGGCTCTGTGTCAACACCCCACACCGCCCCTTTGCCGGCACCCATAAGCACCGGGTTGAACCGGGCGGCGGTGAGGAGGGCGTTTACGAGCCGGACGACATCCCCGTCGTCCCGCTGCAACCACGGGTGTCACCCGGCACGTACCGTGCGATCCTGGAATCATTCGCTGCGGAATGCTTCGTCGCAATCGGGGCCGACTTTGCCTGGTCAGAGCCGTGGGAGGGATGATCGTGGACGCTAGGACGGTCATCGGCGCGGTGCTGCGAGCCACCAACGACAACACAGTCGCCCACCCCTACGGCGATGGACTGCTGGTCGACCTGCCCCTGTCCTACGGTGACGGCGATGGCGTGCGGGTCCTGGTCGAGCCGATGGGCACCGGTTTCCGGGTGAGCGACCGAGCCACTGCGGCCACCATGCTGGCAATGGCCGGGGTGAACATCTCCGCCGGCCGCGCGGCCGAGGCATTCGCGGAGATCACCCGCGGCAGCGGCTTGAACGGCGTCAACGCTGTACCAGGTGAATTGGCCACCTTCGGGGCTGCCGACGACGTAGGCCAGCTCATCCTCAACGTAGCGCAGGCATCGCTTCGTGCCGATCAACTGCGGTGGCTCGCTCCTCGCCAGGCCGGCACACGCTTCGTCGACCGGGTCACCGATCGGGTCTCGCACTGGGCGGGCCGCACCCGCAAGCTTCAGCGTGATGCTCCGATCCCACTCGGATCTGGGCGCAGCCGCCAGGTGACCGTCCGGGTAGCCAACGATGGCACGGCAGCCTACGTGCAGGCGCTCAGTCTGCGGGACCCCGACCAGGCCGCCGAGCACTGCTACCACGTCTTCGGCCTGTCGACGATTGCCAAGGAGAGCAGGATCGCCGCCCTCGCCGGCTCAAGGCGGGACTGGCCAGCGGCCATCGTCGCCGAGTTGCAGACGGTCAGCGATGTGGAGTTCTTCGACGACCCGTTCAGCCTTGAGCGGCAACTCGACAAAGTCGTTCCGCCTCCACAACCCGCATTGCGCGGCTGACCGGCGACCACAGCGCGTCCCTCACCGTCACTACCCGTCCTCGCAGGGCTGACCCAGAGTGCGGTTTTCGATAGGGTCAGCGGACCCCCGCACCGAAGGGACGACCCATGCCTCGCGTCATCATCCCAGTGGGCTTCAGCCTCGGGCCGCAACACAGGTACGTGCGGCCAGCCGACCCAACACCCGAGTCGTGGGAGGTGCACCTCGGCGGCGACATGCTTGAGTTGACCGAGGATGAGGTCGGCGTCTACGGTGCCGCCTTCCTCGATGTCGAGGGCCACTCGAAGCTGCGTGTCGATCGTGCCCAGCTCGTGAACTCGCTGCTCAATGCACCAATCCCGCAGCCACGGGCCGAGAGTCTGGTCGGATCGCTGATCGACCGTGGCCTGTTACTGGAGTTCGACCCGGAGGGCCCGCTGGAGGATTTGTTTCGACGCTACCGCCTCTTCCCGACCGCCGAGGGCATGGGCACAACGCCCGAGGAGCCGCACTACCACCGAATGGGCCACCACAATCGGGCACTTGTTGCCGTGCAGAACGATGCGTACGTGATGTGGGCGTTCTCGTTCGTTCACCCGAACTTGTGGGAGGCGTGCGCGTACTTTGCGCGGGCGGACGAGGAGGAGTTGGAGGGGAGCGAGGAGCCGATCGGGCTGACCGCAGAAGGCGTCGCCCGGGAAGTAGCGCTCAACATGCCGATGATGATCGCCACGCAATGTGCGTTCCTGGACCCAGTCGCGGTGCTGTGAGCTATCGACGGCGGGGCTATCGCAATGGTTCGAGGAAGCAGGACGGCTACCTTCGCGCCCTTCGATACGAGGCACCGAAGGAAGGCATCGGCAAACTCGTTGAGAAGCTGAGCGAGTGGGGCGGGGCAGTCCTCGGACTCGCAGCCGCCACTGCGATCGCGAAGCAGGGCGTGTCAGTCCCGCCCACCGTTCTGGCTGGATCCGGGCTCGTGCTTGGTGCCGCTTCTGGGGCTGCCGCGAAAGCGATGGTGACGGCCGCGTTCGACACGGTGCGAGAACGCCGCGGTGGCCGTCGACCCCACAGTCCCGGAGGGAACCGCTCTATCAGTGTTGGCGGCGTCGCCGCAGAGATCGAACAGGTCATCACGTCGATAGAGAGAACCCATCAGGCGCTGCTGGGCACGATGGATCGGATCAGCAACAACAGCGCTTGGCTGATGACAGTGCTCGCGGGGGCGAGCCCGGCAGTCTTGCAACAGGTCGGCGGCCAACTGACTGGCGCGCGCCGGTCGGTTCAGGACGCATGCACCATGCTGCGCCTGTCGAAGGACAGCCTTCGGGGTTATCTACGCTCGATCTGATCTACGCCAGCTCGGGCTTCTCGGCGACGTAGGTGCCCTTGCCCTGGTGCCCCTCCACCAAGCCGCGCTCCCGGAGAATCCGCAGCGCCTGCTGGGCCGTCGTGACACTGATCTTGTACTGCTCGGCCAGTTGCGCATAGGTGGGCAGCTTGTCACCAGGCGCGAGCTCGCCCGCGTTGATCTGCGCGGTGATGGCGTCCACGACACGGATGTAGTCGGCAATGCGGTTGGGCATCAGGTAGCACTCCTCGCTCGGCCCAGCCATTGCAACACGCCAACTTAGTTACCTACAACTTCGACGTTGACTTAGATAACTTAGACACCTACTCTCAGAACCACGGACCTCCTCGCTCGGCAGCAGGAGCTTCGTCCCTCCGGGTGTACGCCCGGACCCAGGCCGGGGCAGCGCGCAGGGCGGCTCGGATGTCCCCCATCTGAGCTGGTTGTCGCGCTGCTCCGGCACCCATCAATGCGAGAGGAGGCCCCCGTGACCGTGACCGAGGCGAGCGCCGCCTGGGAGGTCGAGCAGGTGGCCGGCGAGCTGGGCGAGACGTACCTCGCGGTGGCCGCCGCGACCGTCCTGTTGGAGCGGACCAGCGCCGGCTGTGCCCACCCGGCGATCCGGCACGCGCGGCGTCGCGGAGACGACGCGCTCGACCTGGCCGCCGACGCGGAACGGCAGCTCAGCGACGGCGTTAGCCGGCTGCGCACGGCAGCCGGCCAGCCCAGCATCGGCGACCTGGTCGAGGTGCTGGACACCGCCCGTGACCAGTTCGGTGCCGCCGCCGCGCGGGTCGGTCAGCTTCCGGCGCGGATCAGCGCAGCTCGGCAGCAGCTCGTCGACGCCGGCCAGGCCGACCTTGCCGCCGAGGCAGCGAGTGGGCAGTGGTCCCGGGCCGCCGAACAGATCGACCTGATGGCCGAGAGCCTGACGGCGGCCGTGGAGGCGCTCACGTCGTACACCGAAGGGTTGTCCGGAGCGACCACCTGACGCCGGGCCCAGGACCGGCGCCGCCCGAGCCAAGGGAAGAACCATGACGAAGTACGAGGTACCGCCGCGCTGGATCGTTCACCTACCCACCACCCTGACGAGCGTCGACGGCGCGCGGGCGCTGGCCGAGGCGCTGCGTGACTCGCTCGGGCACGTCACCGCGATCGACTTCGGTGAGACGACGCTCAGCGAGGAGGACCGCCAGTTCGTGCGTACCCGCGTCTGGTGCGACCACCGACTACCCGACGGCGCCCGTTGCGCCCTGCCCACCGACCACCCCGGCGGGTTGTGCGAGCCGGGTGTGACGCGGGAGTGACGTCGGCCGGGTCGGACGAGCCGAAGCCCTGCCCGGCCCCCTCGGTCAGCCTCGCCGACCGACCACCCCACCTGGTTGCCTGACGGACCACGGGTGCGCGATTCGCAACTGCTCCGTCACCGAGCGCTCGACTAACGTGAACGGTCGGCGCGACAGCCGACAGCAGAGGAGCCACGGTGACCGACCCCGCCGGAGAGCTGGTTCTCTACCGCACCCACGACGGCAGCTCCGTCGTCCAACTGAGGGCAGCCAGGGGAACGGTCTGGCTGACCCAGGCCCAGATGGCCGAGCTGTACGGCACCTCGGTGCAGAACATCGGGCAGATCCTGTCCCGGGTGCTGGCCGATGGAGAAGTGACCGAGGCAACTATCAACTCTGAGTTGATGGTTCGAATGGAGGGCGCGCGGCAGGTACGGCGCGAGGTCAAGCTCTACAACCTCGACATGATCCTGGCCGTCGGCTACCGGGTGACCACACCCCGCGCGGTGCAGTTCCGCCAATGGGCCACGACCGTGCTGTCGGAGTACCTGGTCAAGGGCTTCGCCATGCAGGACGAACGACTCAAGGACCCCGCTGCTGCGGATTACTTCGACGAGCTGCTGGAACGCATCCGGGACATCCGGGCATCCGAGAAGCGCTTCTACCAGAAGGTCCGCGACATCTTCGCCGCCACCAGCGCCGACTACTCCGGGACCAGCGATACCGCCAAGACCTTCTTCGCCACCATCCAGAACAAGTTGATCTACGCGGTCACCGGCCACACCGCTGGTGAGCTGATGGTGAAGCGGGCCGACCCGAGTTCACCCACCATGGGCTTGACCACCTGGCGGGGCCAGCAAGTACGCAAGGCGGACATCGCTGTCTCCAAGAACTACCTGACCGCTGACGAGATCAGCGAGTTGAATCGCCTGACCACGATGTTCCTCGACTTCGCCGAGGACCGGGCACGCCGCCGACAGCAGATCCTGATGGCGGAATGGGTTCAGCGCGTCGACGCGTTCCTGACCTTCAATGAACGGCAGGTGTTGACCGGTGCTGGCGGAATCTCCGCCACTGCGGCCGAAGCGCGGGTCGGGCAGGTGTACACCGAATTCGATCACCGACGTCGCGAGAAGCAGGCAGAGGAGGCGCGCCAACAGGAGGAACAGGACCTCGCCGAGCTGCTGGAATTCGAGCGGCGCGGCCGGCTTGGTAGCGGGCCACCAGAGGGTGCCGCCTGACCCGATGCCCCAGATCTGGGGCAGCTCGACAGCGTCTGAGCAGGGGACGGCAGGTCATACCCAGAGGATCGGCGACCGCCCGGGCAGCGGCGGACCACGGCCGTCGGCGAGGATCGAGGAATGATCTTTCGCAACACCATCGGGCTACGGGTCGGCGCAGCGGCCGCTTTGCTGGTCACGCTCAGCGCCTGCGTGCCGCGCGATCACGCGGGGCAGGGCGGCGACCCCACCGACCCGCCGCCCAAGGTCACGACCGCGCCCAGCGCGAGCGCGTCGGCTAGCACCGCCCCGGTGGCCGAGTGCCCGCCGTCCGGTGTCCGGATCCGGTCGACCGGCGGGGACGCGGCGATGGGGCTACGCGCCCTCGGCCTGGAGCTGGTCAACTGCGGTGACCGCCCGTACCGGCTCAACGGGTACCCGACGGTGTGGGTCCTCGACGAGCAGCGCAAGCCGATCATCCTGGCGGTGCAGAACGGGGCGAAGGACATCACGTCAGGCTACGACCAGCCGCCGCAGCCGATCACCCTGGCACCCGGCGAACGGGCCATCGCCAGCGTCCTCTGGCGCAACCTGGTCACCGACTCGACGGTGGTCGCCACCGACGGTGCGTACCTGACGGTGGCGCCCGCCGCCGGTCAGCCGGCCGAGGAGGTCGATCCGGACGGCCCGGTCGACGTGGGCAACACCGGGCGGATCGGCGTCAGCGCCTGGCGGATGCCTACGACGTGATGTCCTTGCGGGTGAAGCGCCAGAACGCCAACCCCCAGAACAGCGTCGCGTAGCTGATCGCCGAGATGGTGCCGCGTACCACGTCGTCGGTCTGCACCGGTGTGGACAGCAACCCGAGCCAGGCGGTGCTGAAGTGGGTGGGCAGGAAGTCCCGGAGCCCGCCCAGGGCGGTGATCTGGTCCAGGATGCTGGACAGGATCCACAGCAGGACCGCTCCGCCCACCGCGCCCAGCGCGGCGTCCGTCGTCACCGACAGCAGGAACGCCAGGCCGGCCACCACCAGGAGTACGACCGCCAGGTAGCCGAGCACGGCCAGCAACCGGAGCAGCCCCTCCCCCGGCTCCAGCTCGGCGGCCACGGTGCTGCGCAGCGGCGACCAGCCGTAGCGCAGGGTCCCCGCGAGCAGGGCGGTGCCGGCCAACAACACCAGAGCCAGACCCGAGTACGCGAGCGCGACCACCAGCTTCACCGTCAGCAGCCGCGCCCGGGGCACCGGGATCGCCAGCAGGTAGCGCAGGCTCCCCCAGCTCGCCTCGCTGGCCACCGTGTCGCCGCAGAACAGCGCGACGACCACCACCAGCAGGAACGACGCCGACACGAAGATCGAGAAGAGGGTGAAGTTGAGCCCGCCCGAGGTGGCCAGGTCGACGAGGCTGGCGAACTCGTTGTTGCCGTTGTCGTCGTCACCACCGGAGTTGAACTGGAAGGCGATCAGGATGATCAGCGGCAGCAGCACCATGAACCCGAGCGCCAGTTGGGTCCGCCGCCGGGACGCCTGCCGGCGGAACTCCGCCGCGAAGGGCAGGGTGGCCGACGGCCGGTAGCCCCGGGCCTCGCCCGCGTCGACAACAGCCATCACCGGTCACCGCTTCCCCGAGAGTTCTCGCCCACCAGGGCGAGGAACGCGTCTTCCAGGCGTCGCCGGGGCACCACCCGGTCCACCCCGATGCCGGCGCGCACCAGCTCGGCCACCACCTCGCTGCGGGCCGTGCCGTTGGTGTCGACGACCAACTGCCCGTCGCTCTCCGGCAACACCCGTACGCCGTGCAGCCGGTCCAGCACGGCCCGCGCCGCCTCCGGATCGGTGACGTCGAACAGCACGCTCGGCGACTCGCCGACGATCTCCTGGACCGGCCCGGAGGCCACGATCCGGCCCTTGTTGACCACCACCGCGTGCGTGCAGGTCTGCTCCACCTCGGCCAGCAGGTGACTGGAGACCAGCACCGCCCGCCCGTCGGTGGCGTACCGCTGGAGGACCCGGCGCATCTCGGCGATCTGCGGCGGGTCCAGCCCGTCGGTCGGCTCGTCCAGCACCAGCAGCTCGGGGAGGCCGAGCATGGCCTGGGCGATGGCGAGCCGCTGGCGCATGCCGTGGCTGTAGTTCTTGATCTTCCGGTGCACCGAGTCGCCCAGACCGGCGATCTCCAACGCCTCGTCGAAGTGCGCGTCCTCGGCCGGTCGCCCGGTGGCCCGCCAGTACGCCCGCAGGTTCGCCAGGCCGGAGAGGTGCGGCAGGAATCCCGGCCCCTCCACGAGCGCGCCGATGCGGGACAGGACCGGCGAGCCGGGCACCAGCCGACGGCCGAACACGTAGATCTCCCCGGCGGTCGGCTGGGTCAGCCCCATCAGCACCCGCAGGGTGGTGGTCTTGCCCGCGCCGTTGGGTCCCAGCAGGCCCACCACCTGACCCGGGTGCACCTCGAAGTCCACGTTCGACACCGCCACGAACCCGTCCGCGTACTCCTTGCGCAGCGCGCGCACGGCCAGCGGCGTGTCCGCGTACTCCGGATGCACCGAGCGGTCCTGGCGGCGATGCCGGCGGCGGACGACGGCGACGACCACGACGAGCCCGATCAGGATGGCGGCGAGCAGGCCGGCGAGCACCCAGCGCCAGACGGTCGCCGCGGTGGGGATCGGCTCGCCGTCGACCGTGGGCAGGCTGACCGCGCCGTCCGCGGCCACCGTGTAGACGGTGGGCGCGGCGGGGGTGGTGTACGCCTGGTCGGAGCTGGCGACCACCAGGCGCAGCCGGTGCCCCGCCTCGATCCGGCGGACGATCCCGGGCAGCGTCACGGTGACCGGGCGGGCGTCCTGCACCCGCTGCGGCAGACCGGTGAGGCGGATCGGCGCGACCAGACCGTTCGGCAGGGTCGCCGCGCCGTCCTTGTCGACGTCGTACAGCTTGACGAAGAGGACCGCCTCCCCGGTGGGCGAGGCGGCCCGCACGGTCACGGTGGGCGCACCGGCCACGTCGACCGCCTCGGTCAGCGGCGTCGACTCGAAGCGCGCATGCTGACCGGGCACGTCGCCGGCCACCCCGTCGAGCAGCGAGGCGAGGCCGCCGGCGAACGGAATCGAGGAGATGGCGGCCGGGTTGCCGTTCGGCGGGTTCGCGATCGGCTGCGCCGGACCGGCGACGGCCACCTCCCGGCGGGCGTTGCCGGCGAGGCCGGGGTAGTCGGCGCGGCGGAAACCGGTGGCGACCAGACCCCGGTCGAGCGCGTCGAACCCGGCGATCCGGGACCAGGTGAAGTCGTCGCCGGGCGCGTCGCCCTCGCCCTTGACGTAGTGGTCGAGCCACTGGATGGTCAGGAACTTCACCCGGTCCTCGTCCGAGCGCGGTCCACTGCCGCCGTCGTGCCCGCCGGTGAACCAGGCGACCCGCACCGGGGTGCCGGCGGCGGCGATCCCCCGGGCGTTCGCGTCCGCCTCGCCGAGCGGAAAGAGCGTGTCCGCCTCGCCCTGCACCAGCAGGGTGGGCGCCTTGATCCGGTCCAGCACACCGGCCGGGCTGGACCGGCGCAGCAGGTCGACGGCCGCCTGGTCGGCCCGGCCCGCGGTGGCGATCCGCAGGTACGCGGCGCACACGTCGGCCGCGAACCGCCCGCAGGACGGGTCGGCGGCACCGGCCGGTAGGCCACCGGGCGCGGTTCCGGGACCCGCGCCCGGCCCCGGGCTCGGTGCGCCGGCGGACGCCGGCGCTCCTTCCGGTTGGGCGGCGGTCGTACCGGCGAGCCCGGCCGGGCCGCTGCCCACGTTGCCACCGCCGCCGAAGAAGAGGCCGGCCCAGCCCTTCTTGAACACGCCCTCGGTCGGCGCCCCGCCGGTGCTCTCCGGCAGGAAGGCCCGGGACAGGTCGTTCCAGGTGATCATGGGGACGATCGCGTCCACCCGCTGGTCCTGCGCGGCAAGCAGCAGCGCCAGGCCGCCGCCGTACGAGCCGCCGACCACGCCCACCTTCGGGTCGCCGGGGGCGTCGGTCCGCACCTCGGGCCGGGCGGCCAGCCAGTCCAGCAGCCGCTGGGCGTCGCGCACCTCGTAGTCGGGGTTGTCCAGGTGGATCTCGCCGCCGCTGCGGCCGAAGCCCCGCGCGGTCCAGGTGAGCACCGCGTAGCCGCGTCCGGCGAACTCCTCCGCGTCCGAGCGCACCGACTCCTTCGTGCCGCCGAAGCCGTGCGCCAGCAGGACCGCGGGGACCTTCCGGCCGGACGACGCGCCGGGCGGTAGGTAGAGGGTCGTGTCCAGGTCCACGGGTTGGTCACCGGACGGTCCGGAGCGGACGGTGAGCATCGCGCTCTGGGTGCGGACGTCCGATCCCTGCGGCCACACCGCCCAGGTCACGGCGGCAGCCAGCAGCACGACGACCGCCGCTGCGGCGATCGCGCGGCGGCGGGTGGGCAGGGCACGCCGGAACCACGCGGCCGGCGACGGCGATCTCATGCGGCACACGGTACGGCGCGCAGCCTGAGCGTTGGCTGAGATCCGCCGTACGTCCGTCCGGTTGCCCCGATCGGTGATCCGGTCCGGTGCGACCGAGCATCAGGCGTGGCGGGCCAGTGAGTTGACTTCGGATCCCGTGAATTCCGATCTTTCGCGGATATCACCCTCGATGCCTTCATGTCACACCAACGAATCGGACAGAGCGTGCCCGGAACCCTGACGAACGGTGACATCGCTCGAACTGACGCAAACCTGACTCGTCGCAACCGGCCAGCTCGCCTGGGGGTTCGATTAGTTTTCCGGTCCGGTGGACGGGACTTGTCGGCGAACCCGACACCGCGCCGATCCCCCGCCCGACGCCGGAGGAGACACCCCATGACAGTCCCCGCGCCGCGGGCCCGTCGACGAACGTCCATGCTCGGCCGATCGCTGCCGTTGCTGCTCATCGTCGCGCTGCTCGCGCCGGTGGGCACGCTCTTCGCGTCCACCTGGCGACACACCGGCGACGATCGGAGCCTCGCCGACCGGGAACGACTCGGCGTGGAGTACCTCCGCGCGCTGGCCCCGGTCACCGAGACACTGGTGGAGGCCCAGACCACCGCCGTCGCCGGCCGTCCCGTCCCGGGCGAGCCCCTGACCCGCGCCGTCGAGCAGGCCGCCGCGGTGGACGCCCGCATCGGCGGAGAACTGCGCACGCAGGAACGGTGGGCCGGGCTACGCGCCAAACTGGAGGCGCTGCGCGAGCGCAGCCCCGCCGACCCGGAGGCCGCCTACACCGCGTACGGCGAGGTCACCGACCTGCTGCTCGCCCTGCACCGCAAGGTCCGGGAGAGCTCAGGGCTGGGCCGTGACCCGGGCGCCGACTCGTTCTTCCTGCAGGACAGCGCCGGCCAGAAGCTGCCCGAGGCGGTGGTGGGCGCCGGCCGGCTCGCCGACCTGGGTGTGCTCACCGCTCGACGACCGGCCGCCGAACGGCCCCGGAGCCTGATGGAGATGACCGGCCTGCGGGTGGCCGCCCTGGCACCCGCGACCGAGGTGGTCGACAACCTGCGCTCCGCCGTGGACAACTCGGAGAGCACCGACCTGGGCGCCAACGTGCTGACCCCGCTCGACGCCTACCAGCGGTCGGTGGAGGCGATGGCCCTGTACTCGACGCCCAGCGCCTCGGGAACGGTGGACCAGGGCCAACTGGCCGCCACCGCGCTCAACTCGCGCAACGCCGCCCGGCAGCTTCAGCCCGTCATCCTCGGCGAGTTGGACACCCTGCTCACCGAACGGATCGACGGGTTGGCCCGGGACCGGTGGCTGGCCGCCGGGGCGGCCGGGATGGCCGCGCTGGTGCTGATCTGGCTCGCCGTACTGCTGATCGCCGCCGACCGGCGGACACGCCGCCGGGCCGCCACACCGGACGCCACGACCCCGGCCGCCGCGCCGACCGGCGACCCCTGGCAACCACCGGCCGCGACCGACCTCCGACCGCTGCAACCGGTGGGCGCGGCCCACGAGCCGGTCGCCGAGCAGTGGGGGCCCTTCGATGCTGCTCGCTAGGCTCCGGATCCGCGGGAAGCTCGCGCTGCTCGTGGTGATTCCCCTGCTGAGCATGGTCGGCCTCGCGGTGCCCGTGGTGCTCGACCGGGTGGCCGCCGCCCAGCGCGCCGCCGACATCACCGACCAGGTACGGCTCGCCAGCCGGGTCGGCAGCCTCGTCCAGGACCTCCAGCAGGAGCGCATCCTGTCGATCGGCTTCCTCCTCGGCCGGGTCGAACGCTCCGAGGTGATCCGCAAGGCGGCCGACGTAGACGACCGGGTGGCCGACCTGCGGGCCGACGGCGGCGACGCGCTGACCGAGCAGGTCGACCACGCGCTCAACGGGGTGTCCCGGCTGGGTGACCTGCGCAGGGCGGTACTTGCCCGCACCGCGAACCCCGGCCAGGTGATGGACGCCTTCGGCCCGGTCAACCGGGAGTTGATCGGATCGCTCCGGCTGGTCTTCAGTGTGGACACCGAGACGTTGCCCGGCCGCCAGGTGCTCGCCCTGGACGGGCTGCTCCGCGCCGACGAGGGCATCGGCTCCTGCGCCACGCTGAGCATCCTCGTCAAGGCGATCGGCACTCCGGACACCACCGCCGGCTACGTGGCGTGCATCGCGGCCCTCCAGGTCGACAACGCGCGCTTCCGCAGCCTGATCACGCCCGAGCAGCTCAAGGTGGCCCAGCTCAACGATGCCGCCGTGGCCGCGCGTACCAGCCCCGACTTCCTGATCACCAGCGCCCGGGACCCGGCCGGGGCGGTCCGCGACGTGCCGATGGAGGCGCTGTTCCCGGCCGTCCGCACGATGATCCGGCTAGGTCAGTTCGTCGAGAAGAAGATCGTCGCCGACGTTCTCGCCGAGGTGAAGGCCGACCAGCGCCGCGCGCTCACCGCCGCCTACCTGGTAGCTGGCGCGGCGGCGCTGATCCTGGCGCTGGTGGTGCTGCTCAGCGCGGCGGTGGCGCGTACGGTGGCCCGACCGCTGACCCAGCTCACCCGCTCCGCCGACCGGGTCGCCCGGGTCGCGGAGGCGGAGCTGGTCCGGGTCACCGACGACGAGGCGGAGAGCGCCCAGTCGGTCCGGTTGCAGCCGGTGGTCATCTCCTCCAGCGACGAGATCGGTGACCTGGCCCGGGCGTTCGACCGGGTGCAGAACACCGCCGCCCAGTTGGTCGAGCGGCAGATCGCCGGCCGGCGCAACGTGGCGCAGATGTTCGGGCACGTCGGACGGCGTACCCAGAACCTGGTGAGCCGGCAGCTCGCGCTGATCGACCGGCTGGAGCAGCAGGAGGCCGACGCGGGCCGGTTGGAGCACCTGTACCGGCTCGACCACATCTCCAGCCGGCTGCGCCGCAACGCCGGCAGCCTCGTGGTGCTCTCCGGATCAGCCGGCGCCGACGCGCACACCGCGCCGGTTCCGCTGGCCGACGTGGTCCGGTTGGCGCTCGGCGAGATCGAGGACTACACCCGCGTCGACGTGCAGGTGCCGGCGGGTGTCGCCGCCGCGCCGGCCGTCATCGGCGACCTCGTCCTGGCACTGGCCGAGCTGATGGAGAACGCGACGGTCTTCTCCCCGCCGCACACCCGGGTCGTGGTGACCGGCGAGACGTCCGGGCTGGGCGCCCGGATCACCGTCGTGGACCACGGCATCGGCATGAGCGAGCAGCGGCTCACCGAGGAGAACGCCCGGCTCACCCGGCGCGAACGTCTCGACCTCGCGCCGACCGAGGTGCTCGGTCTCTTCGTGGTGGGCCGGCTGGCTCGCCGCCACGGCTGGGAGGTGCGTCTCGCGGCCACCGTTGGCGGCGGCGTGACCGCCCAGGTGGAGATTCCCCAGGCGTCACTGGTGCTGCGTCGCGCCGACCGGGCCGGGGCGACGGTCGCCCGGGCCGCCGTACCGGACCGGGGACGACGGCTGGCTCTCGACTCCACCCGGGGCGCTCGTGCCCGGGGCGCCGTCGCCGCGCCGGCCACCACCGCACCGGCCGTCGCCGCAGCCGCCGCAGTGCCATCGTCCGGCTTCGACACGGACCTGCTCAGCCGGGCCACCCGCAGCCTGGAGTCCGGCGAGTCCTGGGACGCCTTCGGCGCTCGGGAGTCGACGGACGCCGCCGCGACCGCCCGTACGACACCGCAAGCCGCCGCCGTCGCGCAGAGCGCCACCACGACAGGGACGTCCGCCGGCCCCCGGATCCGGCAGCGGGTGCCCGGCGCGAGCCTCGCCGCGACCGCCGCACCCACCCGGCCGGTCGACGCCACCAGCGCCGACCCGGACGCCGCCCGCGCGCTGGTCGAGGCGTTCCAGTCCGGCGTACGCCGGGCCGAGTCGAGCGCCCCACCCGCCGATGGTCCCGGCGGGAACTGGTCGATGCGGACGGTCACCGACCCGCCCGCCAGCGCGGGGCCCACGGCGGCGGATTCCGGAGCTACCGTCGACCTGCCCACCACCCCGGGCGGCTTCGGGCCGACCGTGGCGGACACCGGCGGCACCAACCGGGGCCGTCCCCGGCTGAGCCGGCGCGTGCCCGGCGCGAACCTGACGGTCTCACCGCCCAACCCACCAGCCAGCCCGCAGCTCGGCGACCCGGCCGAGGTGCGCAACCTCATCACCGAGTTCGAGGCGGGCGTCGCCCGCGCTCTCCGCGAAGTCAGCCCAGATCGTCGGAACGAAGAAGGATCATCACGGTGACCAGCCCCTTCCTGCACGACAACGTCGACCAGACCCAGCCGGCCGCCGCCGGGGACCTCAGCCCCGAGGCCCGCACGTTCAACTGGCTGCTGGACTCCTTCACCTCCAGCACCGCCGGGGTGTTGGAGGCGATCGCGGTCTCCTCGGACGGGCTGCTGATGGCGATGTCGGCCATCAAGGACCGCTCCAACGCGGAGCGTCTGGCGGCCGTGGTCTCCGGCATGACCAGCCTCGCCGGGGGCGCGGCGAGTTGGTACGCGCTCGGCGGCCTCAACCGGGTGATCGTCGACATGGCCGACGGGTACCTGTTGATCAGCGCCATCAGCAGCGGTTCCGTGTTGGGTGTCGTCGCCGACCGCTCGGCGAACCTGGGCACCGTCGCGTACGAGATGACGCTCTTCGCCGGCCGGGCCGGCGGCGCGCTCACCCCCCGCCTGATCGCCGAGCTGAAGAACGCCGTTCAGCAGTGACTCCCGACGTCGCCGGCGAGGATCCGGACCCGGAGCCCGGGGTACGGATCCGCCCCTACCTGCGCACGCCGCACCCGGGTGGGGGCGGCGCGTCGGCGGCGCCGGAGCCGACGCCGGCTCCGGACGACAGTGGCCCGGCCGGTCTGCGGCCGTTCGTGCTCACCGCCGGGCGGGTGGCCGGCGCGGATCCGGCGATCGGACTCGAGACGCAGGTGACCCGCTCCGACGTCGCCCGGTGGACGGGCACGCCGGTCAGCCTGCTGGCGCCGGAGCTTCAGGCGATCATCGCGCTCTGCGCCGAACCGATCTCGGTGGCCGAGATCTCCGCCCGGGCCCGGCTGCAGTTCGGCGTGACCCGCGTGCTGGTGGGCGACCTGCGGGCCGCCGGGCACCTGGACGTGCACGTCACCGACGCCAACGACGCCTACGACCCCGACCTCATCCTGCGAGTGATTGATGGACTTCGTGCGATCTCCTGAATGGCCGGTCGCCCCGATCGGGGGTCTCGCCGGCAACAGCGCCACCGCCCGCTACGGCGCGGCCGCGGGCACTCCGCCGGCGTCCGGGCGGGCCAGCGCGCCACCGCCGACCGGGCCGCCGCCTCCGTACCGGCCGCCGGCCGAAACGGGACCGACCAGCCGTCCGTCGGCCGCGCCGCCCGTACCGGTCAAGATCCTCGTCGCCGGTGGGTTCGGGGTGGGCAAGACCACCACGGTCGGCGCGATCTCCGAGATCGCGCCGCTGACCACCGAGGCCGAGATGACCAGCGCCGGCATCGGCGTGGACGACCCGGGCGTACGGTCGAACAAGACCACGACCACGGTGGCGATGGACTTCGGCTGTGTGACGATCGACCGCAGCCTGAAGCTCTACCTGTTCGGGACCCCGGGGCAGTCCCGCTTCGGCTTCATGTGGGACGACCTCGCCCGGGGCGCGCTCGGCGCGCTCGTGGTCGTCGACAGCGCACGCCTTGACGACTGCTTCCCGGCGATCGACTTCTTCGAGCGGGCCGGTCTGCCGTTCGTGGTGGGGGTCAACGCGTTCGACGGGCGACTGGCACTGGAACTCGGCGAGATCCGCTGGGCGCTGGCCATCGGCGACCACGTACCCCTGGTGCAGTTCGACGCCCGGGACCGACTCTCGGTGCGGGACGCCCTGCTGGTCGTCCTGGACCGCGCGTTGGACCGGGCCACCCGGGACAGGAAGGCCTGAGCCGACCGGCTCCGGCCGTGGCGGGAAGGGGTGATCTGGTGAGGGGCGACCTGGACGAGACGCTGGCCCGGCTGGCCCGGCGCGAGGAGGCGCTGCGCCGGCGGGCCGACGACCGTGACGGCACCACGCCACCGCCGGGCCCGACCGCCGGGCCGGGCGTCACCGCGCCGGCCCGCAACGCCGGGCCGGCCCGGCACGCGGAACGGCACGACCCCGCCGACGAGGCCGGGTGGGGGCCGGTCGAGGAGGTGACCGAGGCGGTACGCCAGGTCGTTGGCGCGTACCCCGGGCTGGCGGTGACCGTCCGGGTGGAGCACGACGGTCGGACGTACCCGCTGCGGGTCTCCTGGGACGGCCCGGACGTGACGGTCGGCCCGGAGCCGCCGGCGGCCCCGGTGGAACCCCCGCCGTCCTGGCCGCTCTCCGGGCGGACGGTCCCGGCGTGGGCGCCCGGCCCGGACGGGTTGACGCCGGACCCGGCGGCCCGCCTGGCGGAGTTGATCCGGCGCGACCCGTCGCTACTGGACGAGTTGGATCCGCGGCGCTGAACGGCGTGACCGGCTGACGGGTACTACGGTCGGGCGGTGGCCCCACCCGACCTGACCCTGACGGCGAGCCTTCGACCGGCCGCGCTGGACGCCCGACGGGGCATCGTGCGGCTGCACCCGGAGGCGCTGACCGCGCTGGGCCTGCGCCCGGGCTCGCCGGTGCGGCTGACGGGTCGCCGGGAGACCGCCGGGATCGTGGCGGCGGCCGGGGCGGGCGCGAGCAGCGCCCTGCTCTACGCCGACGACCTCACGCTCGGCAACCTGGGCGTACGGGACGGCGCGTCGGTACGCGTCTCGCCGCTGCCGCTGACCCCGGCGGCCCGGGTCACCCTGGCCGGGCCGGTGGAGGTGATCGCGGCGGTCAGCCCGGAGATGCTCCGGCTCGCCCTGCTCGGCAAGGTGGTCAGCGCCGGCGACGACGTGTCGCTGCTGCCCCAGGACGTGCTGCCGGACGCGTCGACGCGCGGTCTCGTCGAGGCGGCCCGGCGCAGTCTCGCCACCAGCGTCGGCTTCGCCTGGACGAGCACCCTGCTCACCGTGGTCACCGTCGAGGAGTCCGCCGGGTCGCTGGTCACCATGGACACGGTGGTCGCCTGGGAACACGGTCCGGCCACCCACGGCACGCCAGCACCGGCCCGGCGGCCCGGGACGGTCGACGCCGTCGACGAGACGGACGCGCCCGACGTGGACGAGCTGCCGGGGTTGCGCGCCCAGGCGGACGAGTTGACCGAACTCCTCGACCTCGGCTTCCACCACCGGGAGGTGCTGGGCCGGCTGGGCACCACCATCTCGCTGGGCGTGCTGCTCTCCGGACCGGCCGGCTCCGGGAAGTCGGCGCTGGTCCGGGCGGTCGCGGCCCGGGTGGGTGCCCGCGTACACCCGCTGTGGGCGCCCGAGGTGGTCGCGCTGGCCGACCAGGCCGCCGCCGACCGGCTGCGCGCCGCCGCGACGGCGGCCCGGGCCGGCGGGCCGGCCGTGCTGCTGGTCACCGACGTGGAGGCCCTGGCCCCGGCGGACGAGCCCGGTCCGCTGGCCACGGTGTTCCGGCAGGTGCTCGCGGAGGTCGTCCGGGCGGGGGTCGCCGTGGTCTGCACCACCAGCCGGCCGGAGGCCGTCGACGTGGCGCTGCGCGCGCCGGACCTGCTGTCGCTGCGGATCAGCGTGCCACTGCCCGACGCGGCCCTGCGCCGCGAACAGCTCACCGTGCTGACCCGGCAGGTCCCGCTCGCCGACGACGTGCGGCTGGACGAGGTGGCCGGCCGTACCCCCGGGTTCGTCGCGGCGGACCTGGCCGCGCTGGTCCGGGAGGCCGGGGTACGCGCGGCGCTGCGGCAGAAGTCCGCGTCGACGCCCACGGTGTCGATGGCCGACTTCACCGCCGCCCTGGAGGTGGTCCGGCCGACGACGATGGCCGCGTCGACGTTGGAGTTGGCGTCGGTGACGCTTGACGACGTCGGCGGACTGGACGAGGTCAAGCAGACGTTGACCGAGTCGGTGCTGTGGCCGTTGACCTACCCGGACACCTTCGCCCGCCTCGGCGTGCAGCCACCGCGCGGCGTGCTGCTCTACGGGCCGCCCGGTTGCGGCAAGACGTACCTGGTCACCGCGCTCGCCGGGTCGGGCCGGGCGAACGTGCTCTCGGTCAAGGGCGCGGAACTGCTCTCCAAGTGGGTGGGCGAGAGCGAACGCGCCGTCCGCGAGCTGTTCCGCCGGGCCCGGGAGGCCGCGCCGACGCTGATCTTCCTGGACGAGGTCGACGCGTTGGCCCCGGTACGCGGGCAGGCCACCGACGGCGGCACCACGGATCGGGTGGTCGCGGCGCTGCTCACCGAGCTGGACGGGGTGGAGGCGCTGCGCAACGTGGTGGTCGTCGGCGCCACGAACCGGCCGGACCTGGTCGACCCGGCGCTGCTGCGGCCCGGCCGGCTGGGGCGGCTCGTCTACGTGCCACCACCGGACGGTCCGGCCCGCGCGGAGATCCTGCGGGCCGCGTCCCGGAACGTGCCCCTGGCATCCGGACGTCGACCTGGCCGCCCTCGGCGCGGAACTGGACGGCTTCTCGGCCGCGGACTGCGCCGCCGTGATCCGGGAGGCGGCACTCGCCGCGATGCGCGAGTCGCTGGCCGCCGCCACGGTCACCGCCGCGCACGTCGCCACCGCCCGCGACCGCGTCCGCCCGTCGCTGGACCCGGCCCAGGTCGCCTGGCTGGCCGCGTACGCCGCCGAGCGGGGCTAGGCCCACTCCAACCTTCTGGGGTACGCGGAGCGTTACCAGGGCGACACGTTCCTCAGTGGAGACATCCACTCGACGACAGGCGGTGTTCCCCTTGCGCAGGCTGCTCTCTCTTCTCGTCGTCCCCCTGGTGGCGGCGGCAACCCTCGGCACGGTCGGTCCGGGCGCGAACGCCCACCCGGGAACGTCGTTCCCGTCCCGGATCGCCCTGCCCGACGGGTACAGCCCCGAAGGGCTGACGATCGGCCGGGGCACCACCGTCTACGTGGGCTCGGTCGGCAACGGGGCCGTCTGGCGGGGCGATCTCCGTACCGGACACGGTTCGGTGTTCATCGCGGGCGCTCCGGGGCGGGAGAAGGCCGGTCTCAAGCTCGACCCGCAGGGCCGGCTGTGGACCGCCGACTTCTCCGCCGGGACGGCGAGCGTCTACGACGGTGCGACCGGCAGGCAACTGGCCAACTACCGGTTCACCGACGAGCCGGGCAGCATCGTCAACGACCTCGTGGTCACCCGGCACGCCGTCTACTTCACCGACTCGGCCCGACCGGTGCTGTACGTCGTACCGCTGCTTGCCGGTGGTCGGCTGCCCGAGGCCACCGCCGCCCGGGTGCTGCCGCTCACCGGACCGGCCGCCACACCAGACGCGTTCAACAACGGGATCGTGGCGCTCCCCGACGGGGACCTGCTGGTCGACCAGATGTTGACCGGTCGGCTGGTCCGTGTCGACGCGCGCACCGGAGCCAGCCAGGTCGTCGACCTCGGCGGCTACTCGGTGGACCGAGCGGACGGGCTGGTGCTGCGCGGCCGCACCCTCTACGTGATCCGGAACCTGAGCAACGTCGTCGCGGTCGTCGAGCTGAACGCCGACGGCACCGCCGGGGTGCTCCGGCGGGAGATCACCAGCCCGGCGCTACGGTCGCCGGCCACCGGCGACCTGCTCGGCTCGGCGCTCTACGTGGTCAACGGCCGGTTCGACGTCGAGCCTGGCCCGACCGTCGACTACGACGTCGTACGCCTCC
Organism: Micromonospora sp. CA-246542; assembly: GCF_050942905.1. Lineage (NCBI taxonomy): Bacteria > Bacillati > Actinomycetota > Actinomycetes > Micromonosporales > Micromonosporaceae > Micromonospora > Micromonospora sp. CA-246542. The sequence goes on from NZ_CP192040.1 coordinate 6,581,938, forward strand.
CGGCCTGATCGGACGGTCGGCGGCGGCCCTGGCAGGTCGCCGCCGACCTTCAGTCCGTGGGCAGGAGCGGGCCGAGCGGGCCGAGGTCCAGGTTGAGGTCCTCGGGGGCCAGGCCGAAGTGCTCCCGCAGCCCGGCCATCTGCTCCTCCAACGCCATCAGCGTGACCCCGATGCGTTCGACCTGCTCCTCGGTGAGGTCGCCGAGGTCGACCCGACGCAGCGCCTGCCGTTCCATGAGCTGGCGCAGCAACTCGACGACGGTCAGCACCAGGCTGGCCAGCCCCCGTTCGACCGAGTCACGGTCCACGGAGATCCGGCCGTCCAGCGGGGTCACCCGGGGTGGTTGCCAGGACGAGGCGTCGAGTGCCGCGACCAGCTCGCTGGTGTCGTCCCGCCCGGTCACCCGGCGTCCTCCGCCGCCAGCGCGCCGACCGACGCCACCAGCGCGCGCAGCGAGATCCGGACCAGGTCGACGTCGGCGATGGCCAGGGTGATGTCGCCGCTGATCACCACGCCGGTGGCGAGCACCCGGTCGAGCAGGTCGACCAGGGCGACCGGCCGGTACGCCAGCGGATCGTCCGCGCTGCTCGGCGCGAGCGCGGTGGTCACCGTGGCTCCCCGGCGGCACCGGCCGGCCGTTCCGCCACGAAGGAGTACGCCGGCCACGGCCCGGTCAGCTCCAACCGCAGGCCCGGATGACGGTCCCCGAGCGAATCGACCAGGTCGGTGAAGCGGCGCAGCGCCGCGACGTCGACGAGGTACGCGCCGTTGAGCGCCATCGGCGTGGACGCGCCGGAGAGCCGCCGGTCCTGCGGGGCGTGCCGACGGCCCGCAACTGCCACCTCGCAGAGGGCGCCGTGCACGGCGTCGGCGGCAGCGCTCGCCACCTGCTGTCGCTCGTCGCGGGCGGTCAACTGGGCGCGTCTGCGGCGCAGGTACGCCGTACCCACCCCGCCGCCGTCCTGGGCGGCCGTGCTCTCGACGGGCGCTCCCGGCATCAGGTAGCCCTTGACGCCCCACTCGCCGCGTCCGGTCAGCCGGGTCAGGGTGGCGGACAGTTCGGCCCGCCGGGCGGCGAGCGACGTCGCCACGCGCTCGTCGTCGGTGTGCACGGTGGCGAGCCGGGCCGGCACCACCGGCCCCTGTCGGGCGAGCGCGTCCACCACGGCGTGGTGCGCCCGCGCGGCCCGCTCCAACCAGGCCAGGTCCTCCAGGTGGTGGCGCAGCGGCTCCTCGCCGTACTCGTCGAGTGGCGCGGGACTGACCACGGCGACCAGCCCGGCCCCGGCGACCGCGCGGACCGGAGCGCCGCCCATCCCGGCGAGCCCCGCCAGCGTCGCCGGCTCGACGTGGCGCACCACGGCGTGCAGCCACGCCCCGGTCGCCGGGGCGGACTCCTCGGCCGCCACCTCAGCCGTCGAACTCATCCCACTCCTCCAGCTCGGCGTCGCGGCGACGGGCCCGGGCCGCCACCCGGGGACGCCGTTCCGCCTCGACCTGCTCCGGGTCGCGCGGCCCCGGCTCCACCGGAGGGCGGGCCCGCGAGCTGAGCCACGGGTCGTGCTCCCACCAGTCGATGCCGATCTGGCGTGCCGTGTCGACCGATGCGATGACCAGTCGCAGCTTCAACGTCAACAGCTCGATGTCGAGCAGGCTGACCCGGATGTCACCGGCGATGACGATGCCCCGGTCGAGCACCCGTTCCAGGATGTCGCCCAGGTTGGCCGGCTCGTGGCCGGCGGGCAGGACCTGACCCGAGTTCTGCACCACCGAGGGCGGCTGCCCGACCGTCATCTCAGCCCACCTCACCCTTTCCGCGCTGGTAGCGCCGTACCCGCCGATAGCCGACCAGGCTCCCCTCGACGTCCAGCTCCACCTCGTAGAGACCGAGCAGGTCCGTCGAGTCGGGGATCCGGCGTGCCTCGACCACCTCCACGCCGACCAGCCAGCCGTCCTGGGTGGCCTCCAGCGACGTGGTCACCGTCGGCTCCCGGCCGGTCAACTCGACGAGCTGCCGCAGGCCCGCACGCGCCGCCTCGGCCGCCGACACCGGTTCCAGATACTCCTCGTCGGCCTGCTCAGGCCCGCGGGTTCTCGCCTCGTCGGTCATGGCGCACTCCCCTCTCCCGACCCGGGCCACGAGACCGTCCGTCGGCGGGCGGAGTGCCGCCAGCCCGCCGCCCGGCGCCCCCGGTGAGCCGGTCCAGCACCCGCTGCTCGGCCCGATCGCGCTCCTCGGCGCTGAGCTCACCGGCGGCCACGGCGGCGTCCAACTCCTCCAGCTCACGCCGGACGTTGACCGGGTTGTGCTGTCGCGCCTCGGCTTCCCGGGCCACCACCCCGACCACGGCGGTCAAGCCCCGCACGGGGGCGTACGGCAGGGTCAGCAGCGCCCAGAGCAGGTCCACGGTCAGCCCGCCAACTGGTACGCGGCGACGAAGTCGTACGGGGCGAGGGGCCCGAGCAGCCGCAGCCGCAGCAGGCCCCGACGGTCCTGGGCGTACTGCTCCAGCACGTCGACCAGGTCGGCCTCGCGGTCGGTGTCCACCAGCAGCGCCACGTGCCCCGCGTCCATCTCGTGGGTGGGCGGGCGCAGTTGCGTGGTCACCACGTACTCGGCCGTGACGTCGAGCAGCCGCCGGTTCTCCGCCTCGCGGCGTAGCTCCACGGCCTGGCTGATCAGCTCACCGAGCCGGATCCGGGGCTCCCGGCTGGCCGCCTCGGCCCGACCCCGTACCTGCTCGGCGAGCCGGGCGGCACCGGGGTTCTCGTCGAGGACGGCACGCAGCAACGCCTGCTCGTCGAAGCGGCCCTGCACGACGTACTGCACCCGACCCTCGAACTCGGCGAGCGCGGCGGCGAACCGGTCGTGGTGGGGCCGGAGCAGGTCGAGCACCGCGTCCGGCCCGGTGACCACGGTGCCGAACCGCACCGGCAGCACCGGGGCCACCGCCGCCGTACCGTCCAGCAGCTCCTGGTACGCCCGCAGGTCCGCCGCGCGGCCCAGCGGCGCGTCCAGGGGCACCTCACTGACCAGGGCCGCGAGGTCGCCGTGCCGGACGACTGTCACCTCGCCGGCGGGCTCGCCCACGCCGGCCGCGTCGGGCGTCGCCTCGACGTCCGCCGGCACCAGCCCGTAGATGAACAGTCCCGTCTCGTCCGCCATGTCAGCCCCTCCCGAGGTCCCGCACCGTGCCGGTGGCATCTCCGGTGACGTCCCGCACGGAGCCCGTGACGTCCCGGACCGAGCCGGTGACCTCGCGGACCGCACCGGTGACCCCTCCGACGAGGCCGGCCAACCCCTCGCCCTCCTCCGGGCCGATGTCGAACCGGTCCACCGCCTCGGCGAACCGCAGGTACGTCTCGATGCTCGCCACCACCACCCGGGCGTTGATCTCCACGAGGGGGATGCCGACGACCCCGACCGACACCTGCGCGTCGATCACGACGCCCTTGTCGAGCACCGTCTCCACCACGTCCGCGAGGCCGCCGCCGGAACCCACCTGTTCCAGGGCACCACCGACGGGGTCACCGGAAACCAGCGTCACTCGTCCTCCCCCCGACGGCGGCGCACCACGGGCCGTCGCGCCGGCTCCGACCCGCGCCGGACGGGCGGTCGCGGCCGCTGCGGCTCCTCGCGGGGCTGTGCGCGACGGGCCCGCTCAGGAGCACGGCGGCGGGGTGCGGGCGGCGGCTCCTCGTCGGCCTCGTCCGCGTACCCCTCGTCGTAGCCGTCCTCGTACGCCTCGTACTCGTCGTCGTACTCCGGCTCGGCCGGTCGCCGTGGCGGGCGCTGGCGCAGTCGCCCCCCGGGCCGGCGGCGCGGCTGCTCCTCGGCGGGCTCCTCGTCGTACTCCTCGTCCTCGGGCTCGTTCGGTTCGCGGCCGCCGCGCTCCTGCTGCTCCCGCTCCTCGCGCAGGCCGGTCTCGTGGTCCTTGACCACCTGGGAGTCGCGGATCTCACCGCGCCAGCCCTGCACCTGGTCCGGGTCGAGTGCCACCTCGGTCATCACGTGCCGGACGAAGTGCTTCAACTCCAGCCGTACGCGCCGACCCTGGGCCCGCCACAGGTTGCCGGTGTGCTCGAAGAGGCCCTGCGGGTGGTATTCGAGGACCACCAGGATGCGGGTCAGGTCCGGGGTCAGCTCGTGGAAGCTGACGGTGCCGTCGACCGACCCCTTCTCGCCCTTGGACCGCCAGTGGATGAGCTTGTCCGGCACCTGCCGGACGATCGTCGACTCCCAGGTCCGGTGCGACCAGAAGACCTGCGCCTTCCAGGTCATCTTCTCGGGCTCGTCGTTGTCGGCCTGTTCGACCTTCTTCATGAAGCTCGGGAAGTCGCCGAACTGCGTCCACTGGTTGTACGCGGCCCGCACCGGGACACCGACCTCGATCGTCTCGACGATGTTGGTGACCTTGTTCTTGCCGCCCTTACCGCCCTTACCGCTCGCACGGCCGAGAGCCGCCATCACCTTCTCCTTACCGCCGGCCACCCCGGCGTGCAGCATCGCCTTCACCGGGGAGCCGCCCTCGGCCAGCTTCTGGGCTCCGGTGGCGGCGGCGATCAGGCCGGGTCCACCGCCCTGGCGCGCGTAGTCGCTCAGGCGGCCGGTCGCGCCGGTGATCCGCTCCGTCACCACGCTCACCGCACGTTCGCCGATGGCGCCGGCGAGGTTGCGCACCTCGTCCGCCAACTGGCCCCGGATCTTGTCGCTGAGGCCGCCCGGGCTGCTGTTTCCCGCCATGGTCACCGCCCCCGCCGCGGCCCGGCCGACGCGTCGTCGCGACCGCTCGCCGTCGCACGATCACGGTCGCCGCCCTGGTCGCCGTTACCGCCCTGGTCGCGGTCGCCGCCCTGGTCGGCGTTGGCGCGCTGGTCGCCGTTACCGCCCTGACCACCGCCGGGGTTGCCCGCGCGGCGGCGGAGCGCGTCGGCGGAGCCACGCAGCCGGCCGGTGAGCGCGTCGACGCCGCTGCCGGCCGCGGCGGTCGCGGCGGACCGACCGGCGTTGACCAGCGGCCCGCCGAGTCGGCTGAGGTTGCTCAACTGTGGGGACGACTGGAGCAGGTCACCACCCCGCTTCAGCAGACCGCCCGGGTCGCGGCTCGCGCGCCCGGCGGCCACCGCGGCCGCCAGGGTCAGCGCCGTACGCAGCTTGCGACGACGGCCCAGCAGGTAGCCGAAGCCCACCGCCAGCCCGATTCGTGTTCCGGTCTTCATCAGGTCTCCCTCGCTCCCCGGTGGGTCCGGGACGTCTGCGGGATCAGGGGCAGGGGGCCGCCGGGGAACAGCGCACACCACACCCTGGATCAGACGTCCCGCATTTGCGGACCCGGCGGGCAGTACCCGACGTAATTGCCGCGAAACCGTCGGGAGAAATTCCGTCCGCACTGGTGAGAAGGTATTCGGAAAAGCGTTGCCAGACGGTGCAGACGGGACAGGAGGGCGGTTCTGAGCAGTGCGAACGCCGGACGCGCGAAAGACGGAAACGACCGTCAGAGAGCCGGCGGCGTCGAATCCAGACAGATTTCGGCGTGCACCTTTCCGTCACCCTCGCGCAGTTTCGCACCGCACTTTTCGAGGATGGCGAGCGCGCCGACATTGTCCGGGGTCGTCTCCGCGACGACGGCACGCATTCCGGCGCGGGCGGCGAGGTTGAGCAACTCACGCAGGGCGGCCGCGCCGATGCCCTGGCCCCGCGCCGAGAGGCCGAGCCACATGCCGGTCTCCACCGTGCCCGGTACGTCACAGCGCGTCATCCGGATCATGCCCAGCACCTCGCCGCCGACGAGGATCGCGTACATCTGGGAGCCGGTCGGACCGTCCAGACCGGCGAAGCTCGCCCGGTGGAACTCGCGGAAGGCCTCCCGGCGGGCGAGCGACCAGCCGGCGGGCGCCTCCACCGGAGGCATCACCTCACCCGGCTCGGCCTCGGCAGCCGCTACGGAGAGCAACGGCTCCAGATTCCGCTCGTCCACCGGCTCCAGCCGGACCGCACCCGCCACGTGCCGCAGTCTGCCGGCCCCATCGGCCGAAGTCCACCCCATTGGGCACCGGATGGCGGTCCGGCCACGGGTACCGGCCGGTCGGGCGGTTCGCGTGTTTCTCCTCACGCTCCGTCGTCATTTGGCCTATGGGCCGAACTCGCAGAACACCACCGAGGCGTCGTCGGTGGACTTGTGCCGGCGGAGCCGATCGGGATGATCGCGCTCGGCGTCCCGCACCCGGCCGAGCAGCGCGGCGGGACCTTCGGCGCTCAGCAGATCCAGCAGTCCCGCCCAGTCGGTCAGCCCGAACTGCTCGACCGCGCTGGACGCGCCGTCACTGAGCAGCGCCGCCCGGCGCAGGGTCGCCGAACCCCGCCGGGGCGCCGTCCCGGTCACCGCGTGGAACGCCGCGTCCGGGTCGGCCGCCGCGACCCAGTAGCCGTGCGTACGGTTCATCCGCTCCCGCTGGACGCCGACCGCGTGCCGGAAGCGCGTGACCGGGTCCGACGCGCCCGCCGGCACGGTGGCGAGGGTCTGCCGCAGCTCGGCCATCGCCGTGTCCAGCCGGTCGTCGGTCACCACGGTGACCTGGCCGTCCACATCGAGCACCAGGGGACTGTCGCAGAGCACCAGGTAGTCGACCTGGTCGCCGCAGTCGCGCAGCAGGCAGACGGTGCTGGACGGGGTGCCCGGGTGGTCGAGGTCGCACTGCCCGCCATGGTCGGCGCGGACGGCGAGGATGGCCGCGGCCAGGTTGCTGGTCAGGCGGGCCGCCGGGCGGGCCGCCTCCGCCACCGCGAGCCGGGCGGCCAGGTGTCGGACGTACCACTCCGGGCCGTGGACGCAACCCGTGTCGAAGCCGTCCGGGACGGTGGCGCCGTCCAGGACACCGACCAGCGAACCGAACTGGAAGACCACGTCCTCGTTGACGGGCCGACCAGGGGCCGGCGCGGACGCGGAACGTACCCGCATCATCAGCAGGGCCCTGCCGCGGTCGTACCCCTCATGGCCCGCTCCCTCCGTTGACCCGCGCCACGGTGACGAGATCGGCGTCGCGTACCCGCGCGCCCGAGCTCCATTCCTGCGCTGGCGGGTGTCGCGGCGGCCCAGGGGCTCCGTCGGCCCCGTAGGCGCCCGCGACACCGTCAGCGGCGGCGGTTGCGGGCCCGCGACGAGCGCAGCCGGCGGAGCCGGCCGATCAGCACGGGATCGGCGGCGAGCGCCGCCGGATTGTCCAGGAGACCGTTGAGCAGTTGGTAGTACCGCGTCGAGGAGACGCCGAAGGTGTCCCGCACGGCCTGTTCCTTGGCGCCGGCGTGCCGCCACCACTGCTGCTCGAAGGCGAGGATGGCCTGTTCGCGGGTGGTCAGGCCCGCCGCCGGAGAGGTCGCAGAGGCAGTGGTCGGCTCCGCCGTGTCGTTCAACTCACCGTCGTCGGTGCTCTCGACGGGCGGTGCCGGTCGCGGGGTCGGCACACTGGGCGCGAGTCCGCCGGCCGACTCGGCCGGACGAGCGTCGGTGGACGGCTCGGGGGCGGCCGGGGTGGCGTCGGCGGGCATGCCGTTCAGCCTAGTCAGGGCGGGCCGTGGTCGCAGCAGCCGGCGCGGCCGGCCCCGCCGTCGGAACCCGACGGTCGAAGCCGGCCGCGCCGGGCCGTTGACGTGTCGATCAGGAGATGTCGCGGCGACGCATCGCCCAGATCGCCGCGCCGAGGATCACCACGAGCCCGACCGAGAAGATGGCCGAGGACTGCTGCCAGGTGATGTCCATCGTCTCCGGCTTGCACTCGCCGAAGTAGGTCGCGTTGCAGGACTGCCAGTTCTCCAGCGTGACCGTCTTCGTCATCCAGGCCAGCGCGTACGTGGGCAGCAGCCACGCCTCGGCGAACTTGACGCTCGCCATCGACAGCAGGATGCCGAGGCCGAACTGGCCGACCACCATCAGCGCCACGACACCGCCGAGGGCCATCGCGGTGTGCCGGCCCAGCGAGGCCAGCGCGAAGCCGATCGTGGTGATCACCAGCACCAGCGCCACGCCGCGCAGCCCGGTCAGGGCGAACGACTGCCAGGCCCCCGAGGTCATCTTCTCGGTGCTGCCCCGGAAGCTGGCGACGGCCCAGAAGCCGGCGAACCACAGCACCGCGGCGGGCAGCGTCACCGCCAGGATGCCGGTGAGCAGCGCGGCCAGCTTGGTGAACAGTACGGTGAGCCGCTTCGGCCGCCAGAGCAGCAGGTTCATCATGCCGCCGGTGCTCCACTCGGCTCCGATGAAGGACGCCCCGATCACGAACCCGACCAGGGCGAGGATCGCCGCGAACGGGACCAGTGTCTCGTCGAACGTCTTGCGGAAGTTGAACGTCGACGGCAGGAACCACTCCGCCTTGATCTCCTCGCGCGGCGGCGGCGTGATCACCGAACAGTCGTCGGGGTAGCGGCCGTCGCTCGATGTGCCGGCCTTCTTGGCCTGCTCGCAGTTGACCCGCTCCTGCTCGCTCCAGCGGACCTGCTCCTGGTACTGCTGGTCGGCCTGCCGTTCGGCCTTGGCAAGCTGGCCGGCGTCGATCTTCTGGTTGGTGAAGAACACGCCGACCACCACGGCGGCCAGCACCAGCAGGCCGAGCAGCGTCATGTAGCGGGTGAAGCGCCGCTTGACCAGCCGGCGCAGCTCCGTCCGATAGAGGCTCACGCGCCCCACCCTCCTCCGGTGGCGCCGGGCTGACCCGTCCCACCGACCTTCATGGACTCGTCGACCTGCCGGTGCTGGCCGGGGACCGGCGCGGTGGCGGTCAGTTCGAGGAAGACACTCTCCAGGTCGACCGCGATCGGGGCCAACTCGCTGACGTACAGGTTCTGCTCGGCGAGCAGCCGGGTCACCGACGCCGGCTTGTCGACGCCGGTCAGCATGAGGTGGTCCGGGTGCCCGGTGACCCGGATGCCGGCCCGGGTCAGGGCCTCGGTGGCCGTCGGCAGGTCACTGACCGCCTCCAGGCGTACCCGGACCGCGCCGGACGAGTGCTGGGCGAGCACCTCGTCGACCGGGCCGAAGGCGACCCGTCGGCCGAGCGAGATGATGGTGACGGAGTCGCAGATGAGTTGGATCTCGCCGAGGATGTGGCTGGACAGCAGCACGGTCATCCCGGACTCGGCGAGGTTGCGCATCAGCGTGCGCATCTCCCGGATGCCGCCCGGGTCCAGGCCGTTGGCCGGCTCGTCGAGGATGAGCAGCGTCGGGTTCTTCAGCAGGGCGGACGCGACGGCGAGCCGCTGCTTCATGCCCAGCGAGTACGTCTTGACCCGCTCGCCGGCCCGGTCGCGCAGCCCGACCAGCTCCAGCACCTCGTCGACCCGCGCGGCGGGCACCTCGCCCGCCCCGGCCAGCAGGGACAGCGTGTCCCGTGCGGTGAAGTGCGGGAAGAACTGTGGGCTCTCGACGATCGCGCCGACCTGACCGGCGACGGTGGGCAGCGCGGCGGGCACCTCGTGCCCGAGCAGCGTCATCCGTCCGCCGTCGGGCCGGATCAGGCCGAGAAGCGTACGCAGCGTGGTGGTCTTGCCGGACCCGTTGGGACCCAGGAAGCCATGCACCTGCCCCGCGTCGACCTGCATATTGAAGCCGTCGAGCGCGTTGCGGGTGCCGCGTCGACGACTCTTGTACGTCTTACGTAGACCTTCGATCTCCAGGACAGCTGGCAAGCTGCACCTCCCCCGATGGTGGGCGTGACAGCCGACACCATACGCGGTATGCAGCGGTGCGCAATACCCGGTATGCAGTGACACGCCGGTCGATGCGTTTCATCGACGGAGCGTGACCGTTCAGGCGCAGACGACCTGCACGCCGGCCGCCCGGAAGGCGTCCACCACCTCGGGCGCGGCCCCGGAGTCGGTCACCAGCGTCTCGACCCGCTCGACCGGGCAGATCCGGGCGAAGGCGTGACCGCCCAGCTTGGACGAGTCCGCGATGATCACGACCCGCTTGGCGCGCGCGACCATCAGGTTGTTCATGGCCGCCTCTCCCTCGTGGTGGGCGGCGGCGCCGAGCTGCGGGTCGATCGCGTCCACCCCGAGCAGGGCGACGTCCAGGGTGACCTCCCGCAGCAACGCGCCGCCCAGCGGGCCGACCAGCTCGAACGACTTGGGGCGTACCACCCCGCCGGCCACCACGACCTTCATCCGGGACCGCACGAGCAGCTCGTTGGCGATGTTCAGCGCGTTGGTCACCACGGTGAGCTGGGCGCCCTCGGCGCTGGTGTTGAGGTCCGGCCGGACGGCCAGCGCCCGGGCGACCTCCGTGCTGGTGGTGCCGCCGTTGAGGCCGACCACGGTTCCGGGCGTGACGAGCGCCGCGGCGGCGGCCCCGATCCGCTGCTTCTCGGCCGAGTGCTTGGCCGTCTTGTAGCGCAGCGGCAGGTCGTACGAGACACCGTTGGCGACCGCGCCACCTCGGGTTCTGGTGATCATCTGCTGCTGGGCGAGCTGGTCGAAGTCACGCCGGATGGTCGCCTGGGAGACGTCCAGCCGCTCGGCGGCCGCCTCGACGCTGACCCGACCGTTGTCGGTCAACATCTCCAGCAGGGCGTTCCATCTGGCGTACCGGTCCACCTCGGGGGCCCTCCCAGTAACTGCACGCTCGGTGATTGATTGCGTGCACACTAGTGCGCGAAACTGGGCTGGCGCAAAAGGCTGGCCTGCGCGATCGGCCGGCCGGTTGCCACGACCACCCCGGTTCGCGCAGAATAACGCGCGAAATACGGCCCTTACGAGCCGTATTGCGCAGACAGGTCGGCCCTGCGAGGAGTTACCCATGGCGTACGTGGACGCGGAGATCGCGAGCCAACCCGACTGTTGGCGGGAGGCCGCGTCGCTGTCCAACGCCGTACGTGCCGACCTTCCGCGCCCCGGCGAGCGGGTCGCCGTCGTCGGCTGCGGCACGTCGTGGTTCATGGCCATGGCGTACGCAGCCCGCCGCGAGCAGGCCGGCCAGGGCGAGACGGACGCGTTCCAGGCGTCCGAGTTCCCCGCCGGCCGCCGCTACGACCGGCTCATCGCGATCACCCGTTCCGGCACGACCACCGAGGTGCTGGAACTGCTCGCCGCGCTGCGCGGTCGTACGCCCACCACCGTCATCGTCGGTGACCCGGCGGCACCCGCCGTCGACCTGGCCGCCGCCGCGGTGACCATGGCCTTCGCCGACGAGCGCTCGGTGGTGCAGACCCGTTTCGCGACGACCGCGCTGGCCCTGCTCCGGGCGAACCTCGGCGACCCGATGACCGCGCTCGCCGCCGACGCCGAGGTCGCGGTGCGTTCCCCGCTGCCGATCGACCCGGCCACCATCGAGCAGGCCACCTTCCTCGGTCGCGGCTGGACGGTCGGCCTCGCCCAGGAGGCCGCACTCAAGTGCCGGGAGGCGGCCACCTTCTGGGCCGAGGCGTACCCGGCGATGGACTACCGGCACGGTCCCATCTCGGTCGCCGCGCCGGGCCGGCTGGTCTGGGCGTTCGGTGAGTTGCCCGACGGGCTGCCCGAGGACGTCGCCGCCACCGGTGCCGCCTTCGTGCACAGCCGCACGCACGGTTGGCGCACGGTGCTCGGGAGCTGGTCGGCCGGTCGTACCCCGGTCGACCCGATGGCCGACCTGATCCTGGCCCAGCGGTTCGCGGTCGCCCTGGCGACCAGCCGTGGCCTCGATCCGGACGCGCCGCGACACCTGTCCCGGTCAGTGGTACTGGCGTGAGCGGTGCCGGGCGCGACGACCGGGTGGTCGTGGCGTTGGACGTCGGCGGCACCGGCATGAAGTGCGCCCTGGTCCGGCCGGACGGCGTGGCGGTACGCACCGAACGACACCCCACCGACGCCGCGCGCGGGCCGGCCGCCGTGGTCGACACCATCCTCGGCGTCGCCGAAGGGCTGGCCGCCAAGGCCCGCGCCGACGGCTTCACGCCGGTCGCCATCGGCATCGCGGTCCCCGGGGTGGTGGACGAGGCGCGGGGGTGGCGGTGTGGTCGGCGAACGTGGGCTTCCGGGACGTACCGCTGCGGGACCTGGCGGTGCGACGGCTCGGGCTGCCCACGGCGCTCGGCCACGACGTGCGCGTCGGTGGCCTCGCCGAGGCCCGGCTCGGGGCCGGACGCGGCGCCGACCACGTGCTCTTCGTGGCGATCGGCACCGGCATCGCCGCCGCGCACGTCGTCGGCGGCGTGGCCGCCGTCGGCGCGCACGGCGCGGCCGGCGAGATCGGCCACATCATGGTCCGACCCGACGGTCCGCGTTGCGGATGCGGGCGGCCCGGCTGCCTGGAGGCGGTCGCGTCGGCGTCCGCGATCGGCCGGCGCTACGCGGAGCTGGCCGACGGCCGGCCCGACGCTCCGGTGACGGCTGCCGCCGTGGCGGAACGGGCGGCGGCCGGCGAACCACTCGCCGCCGAGGTCTGGCGTACGGCCGTCGAGGCGCTCGCCGACGGCCTGGCCACCGGGCAGGCACTGTTCGACGTGACGACGATCGTGCTCGGCGGCGGTCTCGCCCAGGCGGGCGACCTGCTGCTCGTCCCCCTCCGGGCGGCGCTGCACGAGCGGATGACCTTCCACCGTGAGCCGCAGCTCGTCGCGGCCGCCCTCGGCGACGAGGCCGGCTGCCTGGGGGCCGCCCTGCTCGCGCTGGACACCCTGACCGCCGACCGAGCTTGACCAACAGGAGGAACGATGACCGAACGGGTGAACGGCCGAGTGGTGACCCCGACCGGTGTCATCCGGCAGGGCTGCGTCGAGTGGGACGGTGAACGGATCACCGCGGTGGCCGAGTACCCGTCGGTCCGCGACGGGCACTGGATCCTGCCGGGCTTCGTCGACATGCACACGCACGGCGGCGGGGGCCACACCTTCACCACGGGGGACGCCGACCAGGCCCGCGCGGCGGCGGCATTCCACCTGGGACACGGCACCACCACGCTGCTGGCCAGCCTGGTCAGCGCGCCCTTCGCGGTGATGCGCTCGGCCACCGAGGCGTTCGCGCCGCTGGTCGACGAGGGTGTGCTGGCGGGGATCCACTTCGAGGGCCCCTACCTCTCCACCGCCCGCTGCGGCGCGCAGAACCCCGAGTACCTGCGGGACCCTTCCACGGAGGAGCTGGCCGAGCTGATCGAGCTGGGCCACGGCGCGGTCCGGATGGTCACCCTCGCCCCGGAGCGCGACGGCGCGCTGGAGGCGATCAAGCTGCTCACCGCGCAGCGCGTGGTGGCCGCCGTGGGTCACACCGACGCCACCTACGAGCAGACCCAGGCCGCGATCGCCACCGGGGCGAGCGTGGGTACACACCTGTTCAACGGCATGCGCCCGGTGCACCACCGCGAACCGGGCCCGGTGGTGGCCCTGCTCGACGCGTCCACCGTGGTCTGCGAACTGGTCGCCGACGGCGTACACCTGCACGACGGCATGCTGGCCTTCACCGCCACGACCGCCGGCCCCGACCGGGCCGCGCTGATCACCGACGCGATGGCCGCGGCCGGTATGGCCGACGGTGAGTACGAGCTGGGCGGGCAGGCGGTGACCGTCGCCGACGGGGTGGCCCGGCTCGCCCGCGACGGCGCGATCGCCGGCAGCACGCTGACCATGGACGCGGCGCTGCGCCACGCCGTTCACGCCGGAATCCCGATGGCCGACGCCGCCCGGATGGCGGCGACCACCCCGGCCCGCGCGATCGGCCTGGGCGACCGCGTCGGCGCCCTCCAGGTGGGTCTCCGCTCCGACCTGGTGGTGCTCGACGACGACCTCAACGTGGTACGGGTGCTGCGCGGCGGTTCCTGGGTGGAGTGACGCGGGCCCGATCAGCCCAGGCTGGGGACGTCGACGCCGAGGATGGCCTGTTCGTCGGGGCGGTGCACCAGCACATCGGCCAGGTACGACTGGACCGCGTGTCGCATCCCCACGTCCCGGCCGGCCTGCTCGGAGAGCAGCCACTTGTGCTCGATGATCTGCGCGAACAGCTCCTGCGGCTCAAGCTTGCGCCGCAGGTGCGCGGGCACGGCCCGGACCACCGGCTCGAAGACCTCGGTGAGCCAGCGGTGCGCCGCCTGCTGCTCGTCGGTCAGATCACTCTCCGCGCGGTAGGCGTCCAGGTCGTTGAGCAGCTTGCGGGCCTGGTTCTCCTCGGCGTCCAGACCGGTGAGCCGCAGCAGCCGTCGCGTGTGGTAGCCGGCGTCGACGACCTTCGGCCGGACCAGGTAACGCCCGTCCGCAGCGCTCGACATGGCCACCTCGGCCACGTCGAATCCCAGGTCGTTGAGGCGACGGATCCGTCCCTCGATGTCGTGCCGCGCCTGTCGCTCGATCGCCTGCTCGTAGGTGATCTCGTGCCACAGCCGCTCGTAGCGCTGCACGACCTCCTCGCAGACCACCTCCGGGTCGATGGACTCGTGCAGCAGGCCGGCAGCCTGGAGGTCCAACGCCTCCCCGAAGATGTTCACCCGGGCGATCTCCAGGTCCTCGCCGCGCTGCCCGTTGGAGAGCGAGTTGTGCAGCGCACCCGTCTCCGCGTCGACCAGGTAGGCGGCGAAGGCCCCCGCGTCCCGGCGGAACAGCGTGTTCGACAGCGAGCAGTCTCCCCAGAAGAAGCCGGTCAGGTGCATCCGCACGATCAGCGCCGCGAGCGCGTCGAGGAGCCGGCTCATCGTCTCCGGCCGCAGGGTGTGCGAGAAGAGCGCCCGGTACGGCAGCGAGAACTGGAGGTGTCGGGTGATCAGCACCGATTCGAGGGGCTCCCCGTCGTCGGCCTGCCGGTCGGCGACGACCGCCACCGCCTCGACCGACGGGAAGTCGATCCGCTCCAACGCCCGCAGCAGGTCGTACTCCCGCTCGGCGATCCGCTCGCGGGTCTCCTTGAAGGCGTACACGTAGTCGCCCAACCGGACGAACCGGACGATGTGCCGGGAGATGCCCTGCGGCAGGGCCACCAGGTGCTGGGCAGGCCACTCTTCCAGCGGTGTCGACCAGGGCAGGTCGAGCAGCGCCGGGTCGACGAGGGCAGACGTGATCCGCACGGGGACAAGCATGACGGGTGACCCCCCGCATCCGCCGCACATCGTGGTTGGGCCCACAGCGCCGCACGTCCCGGCCTCGCGCCGGGCCGGTAGCGTGGTCGCGTGCTCAAACCCACGGGTGTACGACGTGACCTGCGGCTTCGGCCCGTCCGCCCGGCCGGCTGGTGGTTCGACGCCCTCCTGCTGGTCGGTTTCGGGGCGGTGACCCTGGCGCTGGCGAACGGGGCGCTGCTCGGGCTGGACCTCGCGGTCCGCGAATGGGCCTACGCCCATCACCCGGCGCCGATCTACTGGACGGCGCGGGTGTTGAACTTCCTCGGGCAGGGCGGCTGGCTGCTGATGCCGATCGCCGGGGCGCTCGGGCTGGCGGTCGCGTGGCGCTCCCGCACGGTTCGGCCACTGCTGCTGCTGGCGGCGGCGTTCGTGCTGCTGTACCTGACGGTCGGCCCGCTCAAGATCGTGACCGATCGGGCAGCGCCCAGCTCGGATCTGCCGCCGGCGCAGTCGGTCCGGATCTTCAACGACCTGCCCCCCACCGAGTACGACCTCTCCTATCCGTCGGGGCACGTCGCCAACGCGATCGTCTGGTACGGGGTGATCGCCGTGCTGCTGACCGCGCTGACGGTCGGGCGACTGCACCCGAGCGTGTACCGCCTGATCCGTTTCGCACCGCCGGCGATCCTGCTGGTCACCACCACATACCTGAACTTCCACTGGCTCACCGACGGCGTCGCGGCACTGCTGCTCGGCCTCTTCCTGGACCGGCTGCTGCACCGGGTGCCGTGGGACGATCTGCCGCTCCCCGGCCGGTTACGTGAGTGGGACCGCCCGTTCACGTCGTACCCCTAGGATTTCGGCTCGTGGATCGACTGGCGCGGCGGCTGGGCGTACCCGATGCGGTTGTCATCGGGCTGGGCTCGATGCTCGGCGCGGGCGTCTTCGTGGTCTTCGCCCCGGCCGCGGCGGCGGCCCGCGGCGCCGGCCTGCTGCCCGCGCTGCTGCTCGCCGGCTTCGTCGCCTTCTGCAACGCGACCAGCTCGGCGCGGCTGGCGGCCCGTTACCCGGAGTCCGGCGGCACCTACGTCTACGGCCGGGAGCGCCTCGGCCCGCTGGCGGGATTCGTGGCGGGCTGGGGGTTCGTGGTCGGCAAGACGGCGAGCTGCGCGGCGATGGCGCTGACCATCGGGGCGTACCTGTGGCCGGGGCAGACCCGGCTGGTCGCCGTCGGCGCGGTCCTCGCGGTGACCGCCGTGAACCTGCGCGGCATCGGTAAGACGGCCACCGCCACGAAGGCGCTCGTGGCGCTGGTGCTCGCCGTGCTCACCCTCGTCGCGGCCGTCGGCCTGGTGGGCGGGCCGGTGCACCTGGACCGGCTGACCGATACCGGCGGCTCCGCGCGCGGTGTGCTCACCGCCGCCGGGCTGCTGTTCTTCGCCTTCGCCGGGTACGCGCGGATCGCCACGCTCGGCGAGGAGGTGCGCGACCCGGAGCGGACCATCCCCCGGGCGGTCCCGCTGGCGCTGGGGGCGGTGCTGGCGATCTACCTGCTCCTGGCCGTGATCACGCTCGGCGTGCTGGGCGCCGACCGGCTGGCCGGGTCCGCAGCGCCCCTGGTCGACGTGGTGACCGCCGCCGGGCTGCCCGGCCTGGCCTGGGTGGTCCGCGCCGGGGCGACCATCGCCGTCGTCGGGGTGCTGCTGTCCCTGGTCGCCGGGGTGGGCCGGACCACGCTCGCGATGGCCCGCCGCCACGACCTGCCCGGCGCGCTGGCCGCCGTGCACCCCGTGCGCCGGGTACCGCACCGCGCCGAGGTGGCGGTGGCCGCCGTGGTGATCGTGGTGGTGCTGCTCGGCGACGTACGGCAGGCGATCGGCTTCTCCAGCTGCACGGTGCTGGTCTACTACGCGATCACCAACGCGGCGGCGCTCACGCTGGGCCGGGACCCGGACCGGCGGTCGCCGGTCCGGGTGCTCGCCGCCCTGGGGCTGGTCGGCTGCCTGGTGCTCGCGGTCAACCTGCCGCTCGGCAGTGTCGTCGCCGGGTTCGGCGTGCTCGCCGTCGGCATCGCCTGGTACGCGCTACGGGCGGGCCACCGGCGGCCCGGTCAGCGGCTCAACCGCCGGTAACGACGCACCGCCAGCGGGGCGAAGGTCGCGATCAGGAGCACCGGCCACAACACCGCCAGCAGCAGGGCGTGCTCCGCCGGCCAGGAGTCGCCCCCCAGTCCGGGATTGCCGAACAGCTCACGCGTCGCCGCGACGGTGGCCGACAACGGGTTCCACTCCGAGATCGTCCCGATGAACGGCGGCATCAGCTCGGGCGACACGAAGACGTTGGAGATGGCGCTGAGCGGGAACGCGGCCGGGAAGACGATCACGCCGACCGTGTCCGGGTTACGGACCAGCAGCGCCAGATAGATCCCGGCCCAGGTGATCGCGACGCGGAGCAGCAGCAGGAGCCCGACTGCGAGCAGGGCCTTGCCGACGCCCTGTCGCCACTGCCACCCGACGAGCAGGCCACAGAGCAGCAGGGTGGACATCTCCAGCAGCGCGCGGAGCAGGTCGGCCGCGCTGCGACCGGTCATCAGGGCGGACCGGGCCATCGGCATCGACCGGAACCGGTCGACGACACCTCGACTGAGGTCCATCGCCACGCCGGTCGCGGTGGCGCCCAGGCCGTACAGCATCGTCATCACGAAGACGCCGGGCAGCAGGAACTCGCGGTAGTTGCCACCGCCGGCCACCTGCATGCCGCTGCCGAACACGTACCCGAAGACCAGCACGAACATGATCGGCAGCGAGAAGTAGAGGATCAGCTCCTCCGGCGCGCGGATCACGTGGATCATGTTCCGCCTGGTCATCGTCCAACCGTCGACCACCGCTGCCGTCATGCCAGGTCCGCCTCTCGTCCCACCCCGACGGGCTCGCGAGCCTCGTCGGTCCGGTGCCCGGTCAGGTACAGGAACGCCTCGTCCAGCGTCGCGCGCCGCAGACCGATGTCCTCGACCGCGACTCCGGCGTCGTCCAACGCGCGCACCACGTCGACCAGGCCGGCGACCCGGTCGGTCACCGGGACGCTGAGTCGACGGACCTCCGGGTCGACCTCGGGTTCAGCGCCGCAGACCGACGCGATGACCCGGGCGGCCCGGGTCAGGGCGGCGGCGTCGCGGACCACCACCTCGACCCGGTCGCCGCCGGTCATCGCCTTCAGCTCGTCCGGCGAGCCCTCGGCCACCACCCGCCCGGCGTCGATGACCGAGACGCGGTTGGCGAGCTGATCGGCCTCCTCCAGGTACTGCGTGGTGAGCAGCACGGTGGTCCCGTCCGCGACCAGAGCGCGAACCAGGTCCCACACCTGGTTGCGGCTGCGCGGGTCCAGGCCGGTCGTGGGTTCGTCGAGGAAGAGCACCCGCGGGGTACGGATCAGACTGGCGGCGAGGTCCAGCCGTCGGCGCATCCCGCCCGAGTACTCACCGGCGGAGCGACCCGCCGCGTCCTGTAGCCCGAACCGTTCCAGCAGCTCGTCGGCGCGTTGACGGGCGGCCCGGTGGCCGAGGCGGGACAGCCGTCCGAACAGCTCCAGGTTCTGCCGGCCGCTGAGGGTCTCGTCGACCGCCGCGTACTGCCCGGTCAGCCCGATCCGGGCGCGCACCTCGTCCGGTTGGCGCAGCACGTCGTACCCGGCCACGCTGGCCCGGCCGGCGTCGAAACGCAGCAGCGTGGCGAGGATCCGTACCGCCGTCGTCTTGCCCGCGCCGTTGGGGCCGAGCAGCCCGTACACGGTGCCGGTCGGGACGGCCAGGTCGAACGAGTCCAGCGCCCGGGTCGGGCCGTACCGCTTGCCCAGCCCTTCGGCGACCACTTCGAATGTCGTCATGCCCCCACGGTGCGGCGGTCCGCTGACGGGTCACGCACGGTCCGCTGACGGCGGCGCACCGGGCCCGGCCTTCTCCGCCTCGATGATCTGTTCCAGCACGAAGATGATCTCTGCCCGGGTGGCTTCGCCGACGTACCAGCCGGTGAGGCCGCCGGTCAACGCCGCTTCGCAGAGCCGTCGCGCCTCGGCCAGATCACCGCCCAGCCGGGCCACCTGGGCGAGGCCGAGCCGGGCGGCCGAGACGAACTCCGGTGCGCCGCTGCGCTGCGCGAGGAGCAGGGCATCAGCGAAATCGTCGCGCGCCGCGACGAGGTCACCGGCCCGCAGCCGAATCTCGCCCCGGGTACGCAGCATGTCGGCCTGGTCGACGACTGATTCGAGTTCCTCGGCCAGCCTCATGGCCTGGTCCATGTGGGTGCCCGCCGCTTCCGGATCGCCGCGCCGGGCCGCGAGTTCGCCGAGCGCGCCCAGAGTGATCATGGATCCCCAGCGGTCCCCGGCCCGCCGGAAACCGTCGAGCGCGATCTCCAGTTCCGTCCCGGCCTGGTCCCACCTACCACTGAACATCTGCGCCGAGCCGCTCCCCATCGCGCCCAGCGCGTTGATCCACACGTCCGAGCCGACCAGCCGCCGCAACTCTCGCATCAGCTCTTTGACGTGCTCGGACCCACCGGACGGCGGTCCGGCCGAGATTCCCGACAGGTACAGCAGGAAGGGTTGGCGCGGCGGCCGGTCGAGACTGCGGATGACGGAACGCTGCGTACCCAACGAGTCCAGCTGCCCGGATCCGCTGAGCGAGGCGTTGTAGACGCAGAGCGCGTACTCCTCGCGCAGCCCGGCAGGTGCCTCGGCGCCGAGTAGTCCGAGGACGTCCGCGGCCAGCCGGGCCCCTTCCCCACGCATGCCGCGCAGCCACCAGTAGAACGACAGCGCCGCGACCAGGCCGGCCGCGTCGGCCGCGTCACCGGCCGCGGTGGCACGGCGCAGCGCGGCGTGGAGGTTGTCCCGTTCGGCGTCGAGCCGCCGCAACCAGTGCAGCTGCTCCGGACGCCGTAGGTTGTCGCTGGCGGTCCAGGCGAACTCCAGGAAGTACGCGGTGTGCGCGCGACGCAGGTCGTCGGCCTCACCCGCTTCGGCGAGACGCTCGGCGCAGAAGGCACGGACCGTCTCCAACATCCGGTACCGACCACCGGTCATCTCCACGAAGGACTTGTCGACGAGGCTCGTCAGCGCCTCCACGAAGTCCACGTTCGGCAGGTCGCAGACCCGCTCGGCGGCTTCCAGCGTCGTACCGCCGGCGAAGACGGTCAGCCGTCGGGCCAGTCTGCGTTCGGCGTCGCCGAGCAGGTCCCAACTCCACTCCACCACGGCCCGGAGGGTGCGGTGTCGCGGCGACGCGGCCCGGCTGCCCATCGACAGCAGCCGGAATCGATCGTCGAGGCGGGCGGCCACCTCGGTGACGGGCAACGCGCGCAGCCGTGCGGCGGCCAGCTCGATCGCCAACGGCAGACCGTCGAGGGTGCGGCAGATCCGCAGCACCGTGCCGAGGTTGGCCGGCGTGACGGCGAAGTCGGGCGCGACGTCCTCGGCCCGCTGGGCAAAGAGACGGACGGCGGCGTAGTCGTGGACATCCGGCTCCTGCGTGCCGGCCGGCGGCAGGGTGAGCCCGGACAGGGGGCACAACGCCTCGCCGGCCAACCCGAGCGGCTCACGGCTCGTGGCCAGGACACGCAGCCCCGGGCACGCGCCCAGCAACCGGGCGGCCAGCCGGGCGGCATCGGCGACGACGTGTTCGCAGTTGTCGAGGACCACCAGCAGCCGGCGCTCGGCGAGCGCCTCGACCAGCCGATCGGTAGGTTGCCGACCCGGCTCGGCCGGGGCGCGCAGGCCCGCGTCGCGGAGGCCGAGCGCGCTCAACACCGCCTGCGGTACGTCCGAACCGTCGGTCAACCCGGCCAGCTCGACGAAGCGGACCTCCCCGTCCAGACGGCCGGCCGCCTCGATCGCCAACCGGGTCTTGCCCGCTCCCCCGGGACCGATGAGGGTGACCAACCTGCGCTCGCCGAGCAGAGCGCCGACGCGGGTGAGTTCCTCGTCCCGCCCGACGAACGTGGTGAGCTGGCTCGGCAACGCCCGTCGGGTCGACCCGCTCTCCTCACCCCGCAGCACCGCGAGGTGAATCGCGGCCAGCTCCGCCGACGGGTCAGTGCCGAGTTGCTCGGCCAACGTGCTCCGGGCGTCCTCGAACTCGGCCAGCGCCTCCGCCGGTCGGCCCAGTGCGGACAGCGCACGCATGAGCAGCCCTCGGGACCGCTCCCGCAGCGGATGCGCGACGACGAACTCCCGCAGCTCCGCGACCAGCGCGGCCGACGCACCCAACGCCAGGTCCGCGTCGACCCGGTCCTCGATCGCGGCCAGCCGCAGCTCGTTCAGCCGGGCCGCCTGCGCGGGTGCGCCCGGCACATCGGCCAGGGCGGGGCCACGCCACAGCTCCAGCGCCGTACGCAACACGGCCGCCGCTCGGGCCCAGTCACCCACCGCGAGCGCGCGCCGCCCGGCCTCGGCCAGTCCCTCGAACTGGTACGCGTCGACATCCTCGCGATCCACGGCGAGGCGGTAGCCGGCCGGGTGGAACTCGACCGGGTTCTGCTCGGCGGGCAGAACCTGACGTAGCCGTGACACCTGGGACTGGAGCGCGTTGGCAGCACCTCGGGGCGGGTGTTCGCCGTACAGTCCGTCGATCAGCCGGTCGGCGGAGACGACGTGTCCCGCGTCGAGCAGAAGGAGCGCCAGCAGCGCGCGCAGGCGAGGGCCGCCCACGGGAATCTCGCGCCCGTCGGCCGCCAGCACCTGGGTCGGCCCCAGGACGCGGAAACGCATGCCATGGATTGTCACTCAGAGGCTGGACGATCAGCCTGGTCGCGTCGCGCGGGAGTCAGGTTCGTCCGGGACGCGAGCGTCGTCAGCCGGCTGGCCGGGCCACGTGTCGACGCTCCCACCCTGGGCCGGCGAAACGGCCCCGACGGTTGGCGGGCCGGACGGTGACACCGGGTGGGCCGCGCCGGGGGCGGCGGCCGCTATTTCCTGATCGCTCGGGCCGGCCGGCAAGGCGTGCTCGGCAGGGGCGGGCAGCGACCCGGCGGATCGGGCGGCACCCGGTGACGCGGGCACGGGTCGGGGCACCGATCCGATCTGACCGGGCGGCGTCAGCGTCCCGCCGGGGAGCGGCGGGGCGCACTGGCGCGTCAGCCAGTCCAACCCGCGTCGACGGGCGACGACCGTCAGCCGGTCGCCCGCGAAGATCACCTGGCGGGGGTCGAGGTCCTTCCACCAGATCGTCTTCGCCGCGCCGGCCGGGGTCCGGGCGATCAGCCGGACCTGCCCGTCCCGGTTGACGGTGTCCAGCGGCCGGCCGTCCAGCTCGGAACCGGCGGCCACCGGCACCTCGGCGACCGGCAGCGCGTGCCGGTCGACCGGGATGGTCGTGATGACCGCGCGTTCGGTGAGCGCGCCGATGAAGGCCGGGGCGGCCAGGTAGGAGACCGATCGGGACACTCCGAGCGCGAAGGTCTCCTCCACCCGCTCGGCGAAGTCACCGTCGAAGAGCCGCAGCACCACCCGCAGGTCGTCGCGGAGGTCGCGGGCGGCCAGCGCCGCCTCCAGGTTGGCGACGTCGTCGGTGGACGCCACCACCAGCGCCTGACAGGCCGCCACCGACGCGGCGGCCAGGGTCTCGGGCAGCGCGGCATCGCCGACGACCAGTGGCACCTCCAACTGGCGGGCCAGGGCCGCGCCACGTGGCGCCGGGTCCTTGTCGATCGCCACGACCTCGACGTCGTACTCCCGCAGTTGGGCCATCACCCGCGTGCCGACGTTGCCGAGGCCGATCACCACGACGTGCCCGGCGCGGACCGGTTGCAGCAGACCGGTGTGCAGGGCGAGGCGGGCGTTGACGATGCCGTCCACCACCACGGCGGTGATCAACGGGATCAGCGCCAGACCGGCCAGGTTGAGCACCACCTGCATGATCTGCGCGCCGGGCGGTTTGGCAGTGTCCGGGTCGGCGCCGCTGAGGGTGGTGACCAGGGTCAGGTACAGCGCCTCCAGTGGAGAGACGCCCTCGGTGCGGGAGATCAGCGCGCCCAGCACCGCGATCACGGCGAGCACCAGCATCACCGCGATGCCGATCTTGCGGGTCGCGAAGCCGCGTACCGCCCCCAGCAGCATCGTGACCGGCCGGCGTCGCCGACGGGCCCGGACCAGCCGCCGCGCGGCGACCTCGGTACCCGGCGGCTGACCGGTCACCTCGGCGAGCACCAGGTCCGCGCCGGCCTGCTCGGCCGGCAGCAACTCCATCCCCTGCCGCCCGTCGGGGTGGGCCAGCGCGCACACCACGTCCTGCGTCCGGACGTCGGCACGCCGCGCCACCCGCAACGTCTTGTCCCGGTGTTGGAAGGAGCTGGGGTCGACCTCGCCGAGCGCGGCGGCCACGAACGCCGGGGCGGCCATCTCGGCGTCGGAGAGCACCTCGACGGGCGCCCTGATCAGCTTGCGGACGCCGTCGGCGAGGGTGCCGTTGAACATTCGCAGCACCTGCCGGACGCGCTGGTCGACGGCCTGCGCGCAGAGCGCGGCGTGCAGGTTGCCCACGTCGTCCTGGTGCAGCAGGGCCAACCCGGTCGCCCCGGCCAGACCGGCGGCCTCGAAGGTCGCCACGTCCAGGCGTTCCGAGCGGATCACGCGGACGCCGCGCAGGCTCGCCACGTCGGGACCGGTGCTGCGGTAGCGCTCCGGCACCACGACGGTGACCCGTGCGCCGCCCACGGGCAGGTCGGATTCGAGCAGCGCGCGGGCCACGTAGTAGGCCAGGGCGTCCCGGCCACAGATCACGTAGTGCGGACGCGGGTCACCGGCGGAGCGGAGCCGCCAGTTCCACTCGACCGCCCGTCGCGCCCGGTCCCGCCACGGCTCCGCCATGCCCGGATCGTAACCAGCACGATCACCCTGGGCGACCCCACCCGGTTCGTCCCGGGCAGGCATGTCGACCCGGGCCGTGGGTAGAGCACCTGCCATGCAGACCTTCCTCCCGTACCCGGACTTTCTGGCCAGCGCCCGCGCGCTGGACCAGAAGCGGCTGGGCAAGCAGCGGGTGGAGGCCATCCAGGTGTTGCGCGGGCTCACCTGGCCGGGGTACGGGTGGCGCAACCACCCGGCCGTGAAGATGTGGGCCGGGTACGAGGAGGCGCTGACCCGGTACGGGCTGGACATGTGCGCCGTCTGGACCGAGCCGGGTCGGGCCGACACCTGCGCCACCACGCTGACCGTCGACCTCGCCGCCGCCTGCGGGGCAGGTGTCGTACGGACCCAGGACGAGCTGGCGCGTGCCGGTGACCTGCCGCCCTGGCTCGGCCGCGACGACCTGCACCTGAGCCACCGTTCCTCCCTGCTGCGCAAGGACCCGACGCACTACGCCCCGATCTTCGGCACCGAGACGCCCGACGACCTGGAGTACGTCTGGCCCGCGTCCGACCGGGCGCCGCGCTGCCTGCCGTAGGAGACTGGCGGCAGACGAGGAGGTGCCCGTGGCGCTGTCGCGTGTGGTGGGTCGGCTCATCGGCGTACGCCAGCATGAGGTGGACCCCGGCGGTGGTGGTGCCGCCCGCGTGCCGCGACCGGTCGCGGCGGTCGTGGTCGGCGCGGGCATCGCCGGCATGTCGGCGGCCGTGGTGCTCGCCGAACGCGGGGTGGACGTGACCGTGCTGGAGGCGGCGTCGACCATCGGTGGACGGCTGGGCGCCTGGCCGGAGGCCCTGCCCGACGGGGAGCAGCAGAACGAGCACGGCTTCCACGCGTTCTTCCGGCAGTACTACAACTGGCGGTCGATCCTCCGGCGCGTCGAGCCCGGCCTGGGCTTCCTCAAACCGATCCCGGGCTATCCGATCCTGAGCGCGCAGTGGCCGACCGAGGAGTTCGGCCGGCTGCCCCCCGCGCCTCCGGCGAACCTGCTCGCGCTGCTGCTGCGCAGTCCCAGCCTGCGCCTGGCGGACCTGCGGTCGATGGACCGGGACGCGGCGTTGCCGCTGCTCACCTACGATCCGGTCCGCACCTACGCCGAACTGGACGACACCACGGCCGACGAGTTGCTGGCGTCGCTGCGGCTGCCGGACCGGGCGCGCGCGATGCTGTTCGAGGTCTTCTCCCACTCCTTCTTCAACCACGAGGCGGAGATGTCGGCGGCCGAGATGGTCGCCCAGTTCCACTTCTACCTGCTGGGCAATCCGGAGGGGCTGGCCTTCGACTGCCCGGACGAGGACTACGCGACGGCGATCTGGCAGCCGCTGACCCGGCACGTGGAGAAGCACGGCGGTCGGGTGCTGACCCGCTCCGGCGCGACGGGGGTGCACCGCGACGGCGACGGCTGGCGGGTGACGACCACCGACGGCGGCGACCACCGGGCCGCGCACGTGGTGCTGGCCGTCGATCCGCCCGCGCTCGCCACGCTGGTGGCGGGCTCCCCCGATCTGGTCGCCGGCGCACCGGAGTTGGCGGAACGCATGGCCCGCTTCGGCCGGCCCGGCCCGCCGTACGCGGTGGCGCGGTACTGGTGCGACGGCGACGTCGCCGCCGACCGGGCGGTGTTCAGCGGTGTGTCCCGGCAGCCCACTCTGGACTCGGTGACGCTGTACCACCGGTTGGAGAACGAGTCGCGGCGCTGGGCGCACCGCACCGGTGGTTCGGTCGTCGAGTTGCACGCGTACGCCTGTGAGCCCGGCGTGCCGGCCGAGGAGTTGGCCGAGCGGATGCGCCGCGAGTTGGTGACGCTCTGGCCGGAGGCGGCCGACCTGCGGGTGCGGGAACTGCGCGCCCGGGTGGAGGCGCAGGCCCCGGCGTTCACCCCGGGCAGCCACGCCCGGCGTCCGGGGGTCCGCACCGAGGCCGCCGGCGTCTACCTGGCCGGCGACGGGATCGCGACGGACTTCCCGAGCGCGCTGATGGAACGCTCGGCGGCCACCGGGATCATCGCGGCGAACCACATCCTGCGGGCGCAGGGCGCCGCGACCGAGCCGGTGCGCTCGGTCCGCCCGCGCGGCCTGCTGGCCGGGCGAGCAGCCCCAAACCGATCAAAAGCGACATAAGCGACGGTACGCTGCCGTACGCTCGATTGATCATCCGTCGATCGACCGGGCGGGAGGGCAGCGGCGATGTCACCACTGCACCGCGCCGGCGCAGCGGACGGACGGCCGGCCGAGGAGGCCGTCCGCGACGACGCGTACCCACTCATCCGTGACGAGCGCGCCTGTGTCGTCACCGCCCTGCGGCTGGGCTGGTGGATGGCGGACGCCTACCACCACGGGCAACACGCCGAACCGGGACCGACCACGCCGGTCCACCCACCGGCCAAGCTCTCCAACCTGACCGAGATGTCACTGCCCCGCCGGATGCGGATGTACCTCGACGGCGTAGACGTCGCGCTGGCCCAGATCTCGGCGCTCACCCGGCACACCGGCTCGCTGCCCGACACGTCCGCCGCCCGCGCGCGACTGCCCGACCTGGACCGCCTGCCCGACCTGGACCGCCTTCCCGACCTGGACCGCCTTCCCGACCTGGACCGCCTTCCCGGTCGGGAACGGTCGGACCCGGTCGACACCGAGCCGCTGCTGCTCGCCCTCGACGACCTCAACGTGGACGTGCTGCGCTGGGCGATGGCCACCAATCTCCGGGTCGGACTGGCCTACCGGCTGGGCCGGTCCCTGGCCGACACGGTCCGGCCCGGCGACGCCGCCCAACTTCTGCGCCGCTTCGACGGCCGACAGATCCAGATCACCCGGTGGTTGGACGAGTTGGCCAGCGTGCTGCCGCCGTACTCGGCCGCGGTGGTTCGCCGCTCGCTGGCCGCCTGGGCGGTGGCCGTGGAGCGGGCCGGCCGGGGTGACCCGACCGAACCGGAGGCCGCCGAGCTGAGCAGCGAGCTGCGCAACCAGGGCGACCTGTGGCGCGGCGTCCTCACCGGCGGCCTGCACCCCCGTGACCTGCTCGACGAGGAGGACTACGCGGTGGTCGCCCGAAACCTGATCATCCGGGACCGCCGGCTGGTCGCCCAGGCCGCCCGGGGCATCTTCTGGCCCGTGCTGGTGCCGATGCTGGTGGTGCTCTTCGCGCTGGTCGGCGTGAGCGCGGCAGCGGCGGCCGGTTCACCGACCACGCGGGCCGCCGTGGCCCTGCTCGGTCTGGGCGCCGGGTTGGCCGCGATCTGGCGCTCCGTCTCGGGACCCGCGCTGGCGGTCGCCGGCGAGGTCAACCGGCCGCTGCTGGACAGCGAACTCACCGCGCGGATGGCGTTGCGGTTGGACAAGCCGCTGACGAACGCCCGCCGCACGGCCGGGAACACTACCCGCACCCGACGTCAGCGTGCTCCCGAGGAGCCGGGCAGCCGATCGAAATACGTTGCCCCTCTCTCCCGTGCGGACCTACCGTGATCGCGCAAGGTCAACCACCACCGCAGGAGCAGTTCATGACGAGGTCGCACGCCACCACCGTGCTGTCTTCACTGTTGTCCTGCGGCGGATGGCCGACGGAACACCCCCGGGCGGGCCGGCCCGACTGACGCGTACCCGTACGCGCCGAGCCGCCCGTCCGGTACGCCGGACCGGGCGGCTCTTCGCTGTCCGCCGCCACTGTAGAAAGGAGTCCCGGTGGATGCCGTACTCGTCGTCAACGCCGACCTCGGCCCGTTGCACCGGGTCACCGTTCAGCACGCCGTCCGGATGCTCTGCCGACGGGTGGCCGAGATCCACGAGGCGGAGCCCGATCGGCTGATCGGCGTCTTCCCGCTGCCCCGGGTGGTGCGGCTGGTCCGTTACGTGGTCACCCGGTGGCGGTTCAACTCCGGGCCAGCCTGGTCCCGGGCCGGGGTGCTGCGCCGCGACGACCGCTGCTGCGCGTACTGCGGTGGCCCGGCGTCGACCATCGACCACATCCTGCCGCGTTCCCGGGGTGGCCGGAACACGTGGCGAAACACCACCGCCGCCTGCTACGGCTGCAACCAGCGCAAGGGTGACCGGACCCCGGCGGAGGCGGGCATGCCGCTACGCCGCGAACCGGTGAACCCCGGCTGGGCATCGCTCGCCGGGCGGTGACCGACCGGCCGGCGGGAACGGGGGCCGCGCCCGGGGTACGCCTCCGGCGCGGCACCCGTCGGCCCCGGTCACGCGGCGCGCTCGGTGACCTTCGCCTTCGGCCGCCCGCCGGCGCAGTGCACCCGGATCTCGCTGCTGTGCTCGGGTGCGGTCAGTTCGACAATGATCTGCTTCGCCGGCCCCGCGTCGTACGGCCGCACCTGGTAACCCGACGCGGGGGTGACCGTGAGCAGTTCGGCCAGTCCCCCGACACAGCGGACGGTGACCGTTCCGCCCTGGGCGCGCACCGGGAGCCCCGGGGATTCGGCAGGCGGAGACGCGCCCGTGGGCGTGACCGTCGGCGCGACGGTCGGCGGCGGCTGACCCGGGGCCGACGGCCGGCCCGGGGCCTCTCCGGGACCTGGGCGGGGAGCGGCCGACGTGGGACCGGCCGACGGCTCGGCGGGCAGGCGCACAGTGGACGGTTCGGGCTGCGCCACGGTCTCCGGCAGGCCCACCGTGGTGGTGCCCCCGTCCCGATCCCGGTTCGTGGGGTGGTGCCGTCGTGCCGCCGCGCGCCGTAGTCGCCGAGCGACCCGGCCACCGCCACCGC
Organism: Micromonospora sp. CA-246542; assembly: GCF_050942905.1. Classification (NCBI taxonomy): domain Bacteria; kingdom Bacillati; phylum Actinomycetota; class Actinomycetes; order Micromonosporales; family Micromonosporaceae; genus Micromonospora; species Micromonospora sp. CA-246542. The sequence continues at coordinate 6,610,557 of NZ_CP192040.1, forward strand.
TGCGATCACCGCGCCGCCGACGACCAGCGCCACCCGTCGCCGACGCCAGGACCCTCGCCGGGGCGCGTCCGGAGCAGCCCGGTTCACGCCGTCGGCCGCCTCCGCGTCCCCACCCGCTGCGGCCTTGCGCGCCTCGTTCGCCCCGGCGTCACCATCCTTGGCCGGGCGGGCAGCGGACGAGCCAGCGGCGACCGACCTGTCCGAGGCGGTCGACCTGTCCGCGCCGGCAGCCCTGTCCGAGTCGGTCGACCTGTCCGAGGCGACCGCCCTGTCCGCCGCAGCCGACCTGTCCGGGGCGGCCGACCTCTCCGAGGCGGCCGACCTGCTGGCTGTGGTCGACCTGTCCGCGTCGGCAGCCCTGTCCGCGCCGGCAGCCCTGTCCGCGCCGGCCGTCCCGGAAGCAGTGGCCGATCCGGAGGCGGCGGCCAACCCGGAGGCGGCGGCCAACCCGGAGGCGGCGGCCAACCCGGAGGCGGCGGCCAACCCGGAGGCGGCGTTTCCGCCGGCCAACCCGGAGACGACGGTGAGCAGGATGCGGGCCACCTCGGCTGCGGGGGGCCGGTCGTCGGGGTTGCGGGCGAGACACCAGTGGTAGAGCCGGTGGACCTCGGCGGGCACGCGGTCGATCTCGGGTAGCGGATCCGGATCGACGTGCACGTGGGCGCGGAGCATCCCGGTCTGCGTCTCGGCCGCCCACGGCAGCCGACCGGTGAGCGTCCGGTGCAGGAGCAGGCCGAGCGCGTACACGTCGGAGGCCGGCAGGACCTCGCCGGCTGCCAGCCGCTCCGGCGCGAGGTACGCGGGCGTACCGAGTAGCCGGCCATCGAAGTCGATCTCGGAGTCACCGGCGGCCGCCGCGATACCGAAGTCGAGCACCTTCGCGCCGGTGGGGGTGAGCATCACGTTGCCCGGCTTCACGTCCCGGTGCACCAAACCCTGGTCGTGCGCTGCCGAGATGGCCGACGCCACCTCGGCACAGACCCGCAGCGCGGCACGTGGTGGCAACGGCCCGGCGACCAGCCGTCTTTCGAGGGTGTCGCCGTTGAGCAGTTCCAGCACCACGAACGGCACCTGGACCCCGTCGAGACGCGACTCGCCGAAGTCGTAGACGTTGGTGACGTGCGGGTGTGACAACCGGGCCGCAGCCTTGGCCTCGGCCCGGATCCGCTGACGGGCGTTGGGATCCGAGGCGACGAGCACCTTCACCGCCACGTCCCGTTCGAGCACCTCGTCGTACGCCCGGTAGACCGCCGACATGCCGCCGCTGCCGAGACGCTCCAGGAGCCGGTAGCGGCCCGCAAGCAACTGATCACGCTGCACGACCGACAGACTGCCGTACGACTCACGTCCGGCACCACCCGGGATCGAGGTTTCGCAATGGGTGGAACCGGCGCGACTACACGTCCGGATGAGTTCGCAGAAACACCTCGGCCCGACGTGAGCCGTGGATCGCGAAGACGTACAGGCAGATGGCCAGCAAGGCCAGGAGCGCGAAGACCACGGTGAAGAACGGCGCGAAACTCAGGAACGCCTGCCCCATGCTCATAATCGTGATGCCGACCAGGATCATCGAGGACCGGCGCTGCTCGATCATCGCTCGCGCGGTTCGCCCGAGCAGAACGACGTCCTCATCCGGAGCCGGATCGTCTCGTCGCACCTGCCGGCTCAGACTCCAGCGTCGGGACCAGCTCAAGCGCCACAGCGTCGACGTACGGTCGGCGCGGGAACCGCCATGGCGCACCAGCCAGACGATGGAGACGATCTCGATCGCGAGCCCGGCGAGCAACAGGGATCCACCGAGGTTGGTCGCCCACGACGGCGGGTCACCGTCGAAGACACCCGTGTTTTCGTTGCCTACTGCCACGCCTACCGTCAGCGCCCCGCACAAGCCTCCCAGCAGCAGGAGCCACAGGACGCGGTGGCGCGGCTTCCGTCCCACCCAGTTCGAACGCGTCACCGATTTGTCCACGGTGGCCCCCTCGTCGCCGACACGCCGCGACGTACCCATCGACTGGCATGGCTGAAACGCGCCTAGCCGTGGTCCGGAGGCCGCCGATCGAAGCGAGGGGGTCGGGGTGGGTGGTCGCGGGAGCGACCCGGATTGCGGGACGGGTTCAGGGCTCGGTGGCGGGCGAAGCCCATGAACCGGTTGTACAGCTCGACGGGGTCGGGTGGGTCCGGCAGAAGGTGGGCCAGATCGACGCTCGCCTCAAACAGGCACGAGGCCATGTCGAGCGTGAGGAGCCTCGGCTCGTCGGCATACTCGGCCCGGGCCTGCTCGCACGGCCAGTTCCGGGCGCACGCAGCGCATCCCCACAGAGGCCGGATCGGGGCGTGACGTTGGCCGCTCACCGCCGCATCCCCCGGTACCGGACCGGCGACCGCCAGGTCACCCGACGCAGGGTGGACGGCTGACCGTAGATCACCGAGTTGACCATCCCGAAGATCACCCCGGCCCACAACGATCCCTCCAGACGGCACACCCGCTCACCCGGCTTCCCCGAACCACTCGCCCGGCTCATCGGCATGACCGTCTGGGATGCGGACGAGGTGGACGAGTGGGCGCGGCACAACCGCCCGCCCCGCCCGACCGACGGCGACGACGAGGCGTAGGCGACGCGACACCTCGGAGGCGGCAGGTAGCCGGGACGCAGGTGGCCTAGATCGACTCGGGTTGCATGACATCGGCGTGTCCCAGCGCACGGGATACCCCGCCTTCCTGGAACCCGAGTGGATCAAGCCACGAGCCTCAGCGGTCGGTCGGTGCTCGCCAGGCGAAGCGGGGCGTACGGCGTTCGGCCATGGCCGCCACGCCCTCGCGGGCCTCGCCACTGTCCGCGACCTTCCGGTGCCACCAGGCGATCCGGGCCGGCCCGGCGCGGTCGTCGACGATCTCCTTGGCGGCGGTGACGCTCAGCGGCGACCGTTGCGCGATCGTCGCGGTGAGGTCGTCCACCCGCTCGGCGAGGCGGTCGCCCGGCAGCACCTCGTCGACCAGGCCGATCCGCAGAGCCCGCTCGGCGTCGATCAACTCGGCGGTGAAGAGCAGGTGCTTCGCCGCCGACGGGCCGACCAGCCGGGCCAGCCGGCGCGTCGTCGGCGCCGGGTAGACCAGCCCGAGCCGGGCCGGAGGTACGCCGAACCGGGCGTCGTCCGAGGCGATCCGCAGGTCACAGGCGACCGCGAGCTGCGCGCCGCCACCGACGCAGGCGCCCCGGATCGCCGCGATCGTCGGCTTGGCGAAGCTTGCCAGCCGCTCCTCGGCGGCGACCGCGATGCTGGTGTCGCCGGCGTCCAGCAGCTCAGCCAGATCGCCCAGGTCGGCGCCCGCGCAGAAGGCGTCGCCCGCGCCGGTGAGCACCAGAGCCCGCACCTCGGGGTCGGGTTCCAGCCGGTCGAGCAGTTCGGGGAGCTGCCGCCACATGGCCGCCGTCATCGCGTTCCGGCGAGCCGGGTTGTGGATCACGACGGTTGCCACCGGTCCGGCCACCGCGACAGTCAACTCCGCGTCCGACACGCAAACCCCTCTTCCCACGCCACCCGAGCCGACCCAAGACTGCCAGAACGGCCCGGACGCGAACCCGGCGACCACCGTTGCGGTGGCCGCCGGGTCCGGGGTGTCGGTCAGGTCAGGAGACGTTGACCGCCGTGTCGTCGACCACGAAGGACGTCTGGAGCGAGGAGTCCTCGGTGCCGGTGAACTTCAGGGTGACGGTCTGGCCGGCGTACCCGGCCAGGGAGAAGGACTTCTGGCTGTAGCCGGAGGCCTTGTTCAGGTTGGAGTAGGTCGCCAGCGTGGCCAGCACCGTCCCGCCCGAGTTGAGCACCTGCACGTTGAGCTTGTCGTACGCCGTGCTGCTGGTGGTCTCGGCCGAGTCGATGTGCAGCCAGAAGCTCAGCGTGTACGACGAGCAACCCGTCGGGAGGGCCACCGACTGGGCGAGCGTGTCGGTGTGGGTGCTGCCGTACCCGTCCAGCCAGGCCTTGTACGACCCACCGTGGGCCGCCTGGCCGCTGGAGCTGGTGATCACCCCGGAGCTGGCCGTCCAGCCGGTCGAACCGGACTCGAAGCCCGGGTTGGCCAGCTTCTGGCCCGGCGAGGTGCAGCCGCCGCCGGAGCCGTTCACGGTCAGCGTGTAGGTGGCGCTGCGGGTGACCGACCCCGCCCCGTTCACGGTGACCGAGTAGGTGCCCGGCGAGGTGCCGGACGAGGTGCTGATGGTGAGGGTGGACGAGCCGCCCGAGGTCACCGACGCGGGGCTGAACGCGGCACTCGCGCCGCTGGGCAGGCCGGACGCGGAGAACGTGACGGTCTGCGCCGAACCGCTCGTGGTGGCGGTCGACACGGTGGTGGAGACCGCACTGCCCGGGTTCACCGAGCCGGCGGTCGGCGACAGCGACACGGAGAAGTCGTTGCCGGTGGAGCAGGTCGCGTCGTTGCCGGCGACGTTGACCGCCGTCCAGGCGGCCTGCACGGCCTTGTACTCGGTCGAGCAGCTGCCGTACAGGTCGGTGGCCGCCCGCAGGCTGTAGGCGCGGGCCGTGTTCGCCGGGTTGCTGGTGTTGACGTACGACGTGTTGGAAGTGAAGTAGACGTCCAGGGCCCGGTACCAGATCTTCTCCGCCTTGGTACGACCGATGCCGGTCACCGCCGGGGCGGAGCCGCAGACCGGCGAGGTGCCGTACGAGGTGGAGCCGGTGCCCTCGGCGAGGTTGAAGTAGAAGTGGTTGCCGACGCCGGAGGAGTAGTGCACGTCCTTGTTCTTCGTGCTGGTGGACCAGCAGGAGTCGGACGAGCCGTCCAGCGACGGGTTGTACATGTAGCGCAGCGGCGTGTTGTTGCCGTTGATGTTGATCTTCTCACCGACCTGGTAGTCACCCGGGTCGCTCGGCGCGGCGGCGTAGAACTCCACCATGTTGCCGAAGATGTCGCTGGTGGACTCGTTGAGGCCACCGGACTCACCGGAGTAGACCAGGCCGGCCAGCGCCTCGGTGACGCCGTGGCTCATCTCGTGCCCGGCCACGTCCAGCGCGACCAGCGGGCGGGAGTTGCTTGAGCCGTCGCCGTAGGTCATCTGGGCGCCGTCCCAGAAGGCGTTCACGTAGTTGTTGCCGTAGTGGACCCGGCTCGGCACACCACTGCCGTTGCCGAAGATGCCGTTGCGGCCGTGGACGTTCTTGAAGTAGTCGAACGTCTTGGCGGCGCCGAAGTGCGCGTCCACGCCGGCCGACTGCCGGTTCGAGTTGGCGCCGGTGCCCCACGCGTTGTCGGCGTCGGTGAACGTGGTGCAGGACGACGTGCCGTTGTTCATGTCGCAGGTACGGCCGTTACCGCGCACCGGGTCGATCATCTGGTACGTGCTGCCGGAGAGCGTCGTGTCGATGCTGACCGTGCCGGTGTAGATGCCCTGGCCGCTGCCGGTGACCGATTCGATCTCGTCGTACGACCCCACGGTCGCGCCGGAGGTCGCGTCGGTGATGACGTGCAGCCGCGACGGCGTCTGCCCGTCCGGCTGCCAGCCACTGACCACCGTCTCCCAGGCCAGTCGGCCCTTGCCCGAGCTGGCGTCGACGAACAGTTCCGGTGCGCCCACGGTCTCGGCCTTGCCGGTGAACCCGGCGCGGGCCGTCTTCTTCGCCGCGTCGGCGCTGACCTTGGCCGTGGTGAGGAGGGTCAGCGGTGCGGCGAGTCCGACCGAACTGCCGGCGTAGGTGCCGTTCGGCGCGGTGTGGATGACGAAGTCACCGCCGTACACCCGCAGCCCCTGGTAGGTGCGGGTGTAGCGGGTGTGCGCCGCGCCGGAGGCGTCCACCCGGGTGCTCTGCACCTGGTAGGACTCGGCGCTGGAACCCTGGACCGCGCCGGGGTTCGTTTGCAGGACGGTCGCCGCTCGGGCCGCGGCGGAGGCGTCCGGCGCGGGAGCGGGAGGTGCGGCAGCGTGCGCCGCGGTGGCGACGCAGGTCAACAGGCCGCTGGTGAGCAGCGCTGCGCTGACGGCCGCGAGGGGTCGTTTCACGTGCCCTCCTGGAAGGAGAATGGGTGTGACGGGGGTAGTCACGCATGTAGATATAGCTATGTGTTGAAGAAAAGAGAAGCCTTGGACCGCTCCCAGACATTGAGATTGGCCGAACGGATGAGGGCCTTGACAAGGGAACCAACGCGGGCATCGGCGCGTCCGACGGACATGAGACCCGCCTCCACGACCGGCGTCACGATCGCGCTCCTGGCCGCCCTGCTGGCCGGCTGCACCGGCACCGACCGGGCCGCCGACCCCACCGACCTGCCCCCGGTGACCGGCGCGACCGCAGGCCCGGACCTCACGAACATCCCCGCGCCGAGCGGCCTCGCCCCGAGCAGTGCCGTCCCGAACGACCCCGTCCCGAACGGCCCCGTCCCGGGCGGGCCGAAAGCGGACGACCGGGCTCGGGTCGCGCTGTTCCGCTCCGGTGGTTTCGCCGGGCGCGGCGACAACATCACCGTCGAGCCGGACGGACGGTGGACCGTGGTGGACCGGGCCGGCGGCCGTCGTACCGGCAAGCTCGGCACCGCCGACCTGGGCCGGCTGCGCGGACTGGCCGCCGACCCACGGCTGAGCGCCGAGGCCCGTCGCACGGCCACCACGTCGAGCTGCGCCGACGCGTTCAGCTACCGCCTCACCGTCGGGACCGTCGAGACCGGGTACGTCGACTGCCCCGCCGATCCCGCGCCGCCGCCCGTCACCCGGGACCTTGTCGAGCTGCTGCTGAAGGTCACCGCCTGACGGCGAGTCACACGAGGTAGTCCGGGGGAAGTCCGGTGCCGCGCAGCTCCAACGGCAGGTGCGCCACGTCGTTGACGGCGATCAGGTTCGGTGGCCCGGCCGGGCCGTACCGGATGACGGTCAACCCGGCGTTGTGGTGGTTCAAGCCCAGCCACCGCCGCTCCGGCGCGTCGAGGGCGTGCCGGACCAGCCAGGCGATCAGGAAGGTGTGCGTCACCACCAGCTCGCGGACCGGCTCCCCCACGGCCGCCGCCTCGTCGACCTCCGCCGGCCCCGTGAAGCGCCGCACGGCCTCCGCCGTCACGCGCGGCCCGTCGGCCCGCTCGGTCGCCGAGAATCCGGCCAGGAACTCGGCGTACGCCGACGGCAGGCCGGTCGGGTCCGTGTCGTGCGGGAGGTGGTCACCGGCCAACTCGGTGGCGTACACCGGAACCCCGGGCAGTGCGGCGGCGACCACCTCGGCGGTCTGCGCGGCGCGGCGCAGCGGCCCGTGGTGAACGGCGGCGAACGACCGGCCCCGCAGGCGCTCGGCGAGCAGCGCCACCTGCCGCCGGCCGCGCTCGGACAGGCCGGTGTCCGGTTCGGTCGAGCCCGTGTCGGCGTGCCCGGTGAGGTCCTGCTCGCCGTGTCGGGTCAGGTACAGCAGCCGCGTTCGCATGCCGTACACCCCAACACACCGGAGGGCGCGGTGCTGGCCCGCGCCCTCCGGTTTCTTGATCTTGCGGCTGCTACGCCCGGGGGAACATCTGGCCGATACGGATCTTGTTGCCGAACGGGTCCCGGATGCCGAAGTCGATCCCGTACGGGCGCTCGGTCGGCTCGTCGGTGATCTCGACGCCCTTCGCCACCAGGTCCTCGTGGGTCTTGTGGGCGTCGTCGGTGGTCATGAAGAGGTACCCGCCCAGGGCACCCTTGGTGAGCAGCTCCCGCACCTGCTCGGCCGTCGCCGGGTCCAGCGCCGGCGGGCCGGGCTTCTCCAGCAGGATCTCGCGCTCCGGGTCACCGGGCAGGTTGACCGTCAGCCAACGCATGAAGCCGAGATCCTGATCGGTGTTGACCTCCATGCCGAGCTTGTTCACGTAGAAATCGAGCGCCTCGTCCTGGTCGAGGACGTAGATCTGGGAGCGGCTGATCGCGTTCATCGTCATGCCACGACCGTAGAGGGTGGCCCTGACCTGCTGCTTATCCAAAACTGCTGGGACGCGTCCACGCCTTCGTGAAGCAGGACGGCACGTTGCCGGCGGCCGCGCGGCGACGCCGGAACTCCGAGGGCGGCTCACCGACGATCTGCCGGAACGTCCGACTGAACGTGCCCAGGCTGCCGAAGCCGACCGCGTAGCAGATGTCCGTCACGTCCCGGTTCGTCTCCACCAGCAGCGTCATGGCCCGCTCCACCCGGCGGCGTTGCAGGTAGCGGTGCGGCGTCTCACCGAAGGTCGCCCGGAACGTCCGGATGAAGTGCGCCTCGGAGACGTGCGCGATCCGCGCCAGCGCCGGGATGTCCAGCGGTTCGGCGTAGGACCGGTCCATCGCGTCGCGGGCGCGCAGCATCGCCCGGTTGGACTCCTCCACGGCCCGACTCACCGGGGGCCTCCCGGCGGCGAGAGCTGCGCCGTTGCCGTCGTACGCGTTGACCAGGCCCGCCACCGTACGCCGGTGAGCGTGACTCTCGGCCTCACGCGCGGCACGCTCTTGTTCGGCACGACGCTGTACCTGCGCGCACAAAGCGGCGACGATCGACCCGGCGGCACCGGACTGCCACCGCGTATCGGATCACGTCCTGGAGTTCCTGTAGCACGGACCGAGACCGCACCACGAGCCGAACCTTGGTTTTGGTTGACTCCAAAAAGCGATCCTCCAAGCACCACCGCAACGAGAGTCGCGACGGCGGTAGAAGCAGTGGCCGTAACATCCACACCCGCCTCGCCCCTAATTGGTCCAGCCGCTACGCAGTTCAAAGCTTTCTTTGCTCATGCGGCCACCCTTACGTCCAGGGATCTTTCTTTAGCTATGGAAAGGACGGCAGAGGCAACTGCCACACGCAACTGACGCAACTCCCTAGCAGACAGAGGACTCTTGGCGCGAGGGTCCGCCCAAGGCGGGTCATTGGGTCTCGGATCGGCCAAGTGCCTAGGAATTAGGTGTGCATGCACGTGGGGATCCCTATTGCCCAGGATTGCGAAGTTGACGCGGGACGCGTCGGTCGCGCGACGGAGGGCGATCATGCACAGCTTGGCGTCACGCATAAAGACACTTGCAAGGCCGTCGGGCACCTCCTCCAGCGACTCGAAATGCTCATTCAGCGCCAATATGCAGCGGCCAGGGAACCTGCTGTCGTCGTAGATGCCCAGCGAAGTGCGCCCCAGATCAAGAACCGGGACCCACAATGCGAATTCGCAAGTGGAGCACGGCTCATCAACGAGCGATGCGGACTTTCCCATCGAAGCAATCTCCGAACTTTCTATTTTCAGCACTTGTTCCCTCCCCTCAAAATACTAGATACTTCTCAGTAAAAGGTCGAATAGCCGAAGAGAAGAAGACGTCTTGCAGCGATCGCTGCATCGCCTTCCCTGCCAGACGAGCATCCCGATAACTAACCAAGGCCAATGTATCGTTACGTCGTGCAGCTTCTGCCACTTGCGCACGCCAGTCGTGGGAGGCAAGCATTTCGATGAAGCGTTCCGCGGTGTCTAGGCAATTCCTGAGCCCTTCGACCGCCGCCAGATCCCCCTCGATCATCGGCATCAAGCTCAGGAGCCGGGCAAGCGGCGGCTTGGCGAATTCATCGAACAGGAAGTCCTCCACATTATCGTGCTGGACGTCCCGGCAAAGGAACAGTGGAACGACAGAGCTTGCAAATACCAGCTTGCGGGTGATTATGAGCTTCAAGTACCTCAATGAATACATGCTCGCTCCGCCCACTTTCGCTTGATAATCCACAGCCAAAGTGCGCCAGTACCGCAAAATGTCGTTCAGGAGGAAGCGCGGCACCGAATCAGCGCCGACGACCCGATCCGCAAGATACCGGTTCAAAGTAAGCCTGATCAGCTTGTCATGCAAGTCTGGCCTAAAAAGCGACACCGACTCTTCGAGCAACAGCATTCGGCGGGTGTGGTTGTGGTTGTCGTCTTGCTGCAGGCCTATGTGACTGACCAGGGAGGGGATGGCGATAACTCGCCCGAACATCCCGGTTGCGCCCGGCCCTCTTAAGGCTCTCGCCCCGACCGCCCGTTCGACGGAGCCTAGCAGTTCGCGCAGCGGGTCAGCCGCCAGAAGCATCTTCTCCGCTACCTCAGGCGGGGTGCTGATGTCATAGGTAGCAACAAGGTAATCGAAGTCGGACTCTGCGGTTAGCTCCCGTCGCGCAAGAGAGCCGAAGGCAATCATATCTATCGAGTTCGTCCCATCGGGGAACTGTTCCCGGAGATACGTTCGAGCTTGGGCGATGGCCCGTTCACTTCTTTGCTCAGCTGCCAGCAGTTGGGGGTATTTCGAGGGCTCAAATCCTGCGCCGACCAGGGCATCGAGCAAAGAATGCTTCGCCACCATGCCTCCTAGTCTCGGCCACTAGCAGAGGGCGCCAGTGTCGCATGAAGGAGGAGCGCACGTAACCAACTGCTGGCCACGGGTCGAAGCTGGTCGGCCTATCGCAACAACCCACGGACCGCAACGCGCGGACGGAGCCCCGCGGCCCTCCGGGCTTCCCGCGTACCGTGCCAGCCGCCGGGTGTGCTGCCTGGCCGGAGCGGAGCGGCAGCGGAGTGAAGGCCTCGCGCCCTTGGCGGCGGCGCGTGCGGCCCGTTGCGGGCCGCCTTGAAGACGTACAGGAAGTTTGAACCACCTGGCCGGCAGCCGGCAGTCGGGTCGGCCGGGCCACCGGACCCGGGGGCGTCCGGCGACGAGCCCTCGCCGGCCGCCAGCCCGCCGCACGATGAAGACGGACGTCCCGCCGCATGTCGCCCAGGTCCTCGCCTGGCATGCAGACGTGAAGATCAAGCAAAGGTATACGACCAAGTCGATCTCGACGCGATGCATCAGGCGCTCGGCAAGCTGGACGGACGCTCTCTTGATTTGATGACCGAGAGTCTGCGCCCCATGGTGAAATACCACGCGGCCTACCAGCAGCGCGACCGACGTCGTGCGGTTGGCCGTGGGCCGGGGGACCGGCGCCCCCCAAGGTGTGTGATAGCTACGCTTGGCGGACTTGACTCACCACCTCGGTCGCGGACACCTTGAGGGAACCCGGTTGCTGTCAACCGGCTCGACGCCGGCGGAGCCGGTCGGGGAAGGCCCGGTGTGGATATGGAGCCCCCGGCCGGGATCGAACCGGCGACATCTCGCTTACAAGGCGAGTGCTCTGGCCAGCTGAGCTACAGGGGCGCGTGTGTCGACGCCAGCATAGCGACTGACGTCCGGATATCCCGCTCGCGAGTGCTCCCGAGCACGGGAAACGTCAACAACCCGACGCCCGACGCCGCACCGCGCCGTCGATTGATGCCTTGCCGTGCCCGACTGCCCGTAATGCGTAGGCATTGGGTCACTTCCGAGGGTCCCTCGCCTTGGCAGCGCGGGCAAAGCCAATTACGGTGCAGTGACACGGACGACGACCCGGCCGCCCCCGCGACCGACTGCCGTCCGCTGACCGGCACGGGCTCGCGCCGGTCGCTCCTTCACTCGGATCGTCCGGCACGTTCCTGCCGGTGAAAGGAAGCGCACCACCATGGCTACGGTCACCTATTCCAAGGCGTCCCGGATCTACCCGGGCACCGAGCGTCCCGCCGTCAACGAGCTGAACCTCGAGATCGGCGACGGCGAGTTCCTCGTTCTCGTCGGCCCGTCGGGTTGCGGCAAGTCCACCAGCCTGCGGATGCTCGCCGGGCTGGAGGACGTCGACGCCGGCTCGATCTACATCGACCAGCGCGACGTCACCCACCTTCCCCCGAAGGCCCGCGACATCGCGATGGTCTTCCAGAACTACGCCCTCTACCCGCACATGACGGTGTACGAGAACATGGCGTTCGCCCTGAAGCTGCGCAAGACCTCCAAGTCGGAGATCGACCGGCGGGTCAAGGAGGCGGCCGGGCTGCTCCAGCTCGAGGAGTACCTCAGCCGTAAGCCGAAGGCGCTCTCCGGTGGTCAGCGTCAGCGTGTGGCCATGGGCCGGGCGATCGTCCGCGAGCCGCAGGTCTTCCTCATGGACGAGCCGCTGTCGAACCTCGACGCCAAGCTGCGTGTGCAGACCCGTACGCAGATCGCGTCGCTCCAGGCCAAGCTGGGCGTCACCACCGTCTACGTGACGCACGACCAGGTCGAGGCCATGACCATGGGTCACCGGGTGGCCGTGCTGCTCGACGGTGTGCTCCAGCAGGTGGACACCCCGCGGGCGCTGTACGACACCCCGGCGAACGTGTTCGTCGCCGGTTTCATGGGCTCTCCCGCCATGAACATCAAGACCGTCCCGCTGCACGAGCAGGGCGCCGAGTTCGCCGAGCTGCGTATCCCGCTGACCCGCGAGCAGGTCGAGGCGGCCCGCGCCGAGGGTGGCGACGGCAAGGTCACCGTCGGCTTCCGTCCGGAGGACTGCGACCTGGTCAGCCCGACCGAGGGCGGTATGCCGGTCGTCGTCGAGCTGGTCGAGGACCTCGGCTCGGACGCGAACGTCTACGGCCACGCCGCCCTGGGTGGCAACTCGGAGCGCTTCGTCGTCCGTACCGACCGCCGCAGCATGCCGAACATGGGCGACACCGTGTTCGTCAAGCCGCGCGCCGGCCGCAGCCACGTCTTCCACGCCGCCACGGGCAGCCGGATCTGACGTAACGCCGTACCCGACAGGGGCGGTCCGCTGCGGCGGGCCGCCCCTTTCGTCGTACCCGGGAGGGGTCGTCATCCCCGGGAGCCAGCGCGAGCGTGGCTCCCCGGGGTGACGCGGCGGGGTGTGCCGTGTCCCTAGCGTTCGCGGCACACCGAGCCCGAGGAGACGCCGTGTCCGCCACCGCCACCGCCACCGCTCACCGGAACCAGATCATCCGCCGCGCCGGCCGCAGCCTCGCCTACTGCGCGACGCTGGTGCCGGTCGCCCTGTTCACGCTGGCTACCACCCCGGTGGGCGGGGCCGACGCCGCCGTCGCGCGGTGGCGGGGCCTGCGGACCGGCCTGCTCGGCGCACCGCCGACGGCCGTGCCCGGCCGGCGAGCCGGCACGCTCGCGGTGCTCGGGCACGCGCTGCTCAGCCTGCTGCTCGGCCTGGTGGCGCTGCTGCCGATCGGCGTCGAGGTGTTGATGGTGCTGCGCGGCGTCCTGTACGGGGTGGTCGATCCCGGCCCGTACGACCACTCCTGGGGCGGGCCGAGCAGGGCCGGCGCGTGGCTGGCGCACTTCCTCGTCGGCCTGCCACTGGCGGCCGGCGGGCTGGCCGCGCTGATCGGCATCGCCGCCGTGCACCAACGACTGACCCGACGCCTCGACGGGGAGCGGGGTCCGGCCTGGCTGCTGCCGAGCACGCTGTTGATCGCGGTGGCCGGTGCGGTCTTCTTCGTCGCCTGGCTCCACCAGATCTGACGGCGAGGCCCCCTACCGCTTTCGGGCGGTAGGGGGCCTCGCCGACGTCGTTACAGCTCGACCGAGCGGCGGCGGGCGACCTCGGCCAGGGTGACCGCGGCGGCCACGCTGGCGTTGAGCGACTCCACCTCGGAGATCATCGGGATGCTGACGGTCAGGTCGCAGGTCTCCCCGACCAGCCGGGACAACCCGCGCCCCTCGGAACCGACGACCACCACCAGCGGGCCGACGGCGGCCTCCAGGTCGTACAGGTCGGTGTCGCCGTCGGCGTCCAGGCCGACCACCATGAAGCCGGCGTCCCGGCACGCCTTCAGCGACCGGGTCAGGTTGGTGACCTGGGCCACCGGCACCCGCGCGGCCGCGCCGGCACTGGTCCGCCAGGCGGTCGCGGTGATCCCGGCGGCACGACGCTCGGGTACGAAGACACCCTGCGCGCCGAACGCGGCGGCCGACCGGATCACGGCACCCAGGTTGCGCGGGTCGGTGACCCCGTCCAGCGCGACCAGCAGCGGGGCCTGCTGCTCCAGCGACGCGGCGACCAGGTCCTCGAAGGGCTGGTACGCGAACGGCGGCACCTGCAAGCCAACGCCCTGGTGCAGCACCCCACCGGTCATCCGGTCCAGTTCGGCCCGGCTGATCTCCAGGTTGGCGATGCCCCGGTCGGCGGCGGTCCGGATGATCTCCTTGGTCCGCTCGTCCACGTCGATGCCCTGGGCCGTGTAGAGCGCCGTCGCCGGCACCTGGGCGCGCAGCGCCTCCAGCACCGGGTTGCGCCCGACCAACAGCTCCGGGGAGTCCTTCGACGGGTTGGACTTGCGCCCCGGGGAGACCCGGGGACCGGACCGCGAGGTGGGCTTGCCACCCCGACCGCCGGTCGCGCCACGACCGACCGGTACGCCCCGACCGCCACCCTTGCCCCAGGTGGTGTCCTTGCTGCCCGGCTGACCGATCTTCGGGGCACGCCCCTCCTCGGCCGCCACCCGGCGCTCCTTGTCCTGCTTCCAGGCGGTGCGCTGCGGCAGCTTCTCGGTGCCCGAGTAGCCCTTGTGCCACGGCCGCTCGTCAGCGGGCAGGGTGCGACCCCGCCCGGCGAGGGAGTCCTTGTTCTTGCCGCCGGAGCCCTTGGGGGCACCCGCCTTCGACGTCAGTCGCCGGCCACGGCGCTGCGAGTTGCCGGCCATCAGTCCTGCTCTCCAATAGTCCAACGGGGGCCCTGGGGGGTGTCCTCGACCACCACGCCGGCCAGCTTGAGCTGGTCACGTACCGCGTCGGCGGCAGCCCAGTCCTTGCGGCCCCGGGCCTGCGCGCGCTGCTCCAGGGCCAGCGCGATCAGGGAGTCCACCACGGCGCGCAGATCATCGGATCGGCCGCCACCGGTCCAGGCCGGGTCGAGGGGGTCGATCCCGAGGATATCCAGCATTGCCCGTACCACGGCCAGGGTGGTGCGGACAGTCACATCGTCCCCCGCGCTCAGCGCGGTGTTGCCGTCCCGGAGGTGCTGTTGCAGCACGGCCAGCGCGGCGGACGTGTTGAGGTCGTCGTCCATCGCCGCCACGAAACCGGCCGGCAGGTCGCCCAACTGCCCGGCACCGACCCGCTCGGTCGCCCGCTGGACGAAACCCTCGATCCGGCGGTACGCGGTGGCCGCCTCGCGCAGCGAGTCCTCCGAGTAGTCGATCACCGAGCGGTAGTGCGCGGCGGCGTAGTAGTAACGCAGCTCCACCGGCCGCACGCCGAGCGAGTCGACGTACGCCAGGCCCAGGGCGTTACCCGCCGACTTGCCCATCTTGGCCCCGCCGATGTTGAGCAGGCCGTGGTGCACCCAGTAACGGGCGAACGGCAGCCCGGCCGCCTGGGACTGGGCGATCTCGTTCTCGTGGTGCGGGAACGTCAGGTCCAGACCACCGCCGTGGATGTCGAACTCCGGGCCCAGGTAGCGCCAGCACATCGCCGAGCACTCGATGTGCCAGCCCGGGCGGCCCAGCCCCCACGGGGACGGCCAGTACGCGTCCGCCGGCTCGTCCGGCTTGGCACCCTTCCAGAGGGCGAAGTCGCGCGGATCCCGCTTGCCCCGGTCCGGCGCGTCGCCGGCCGACTGCATCGCGTCCGGCGACTGACCCGACAGCGACCCGTACGCCGGCCAGGACGCCACATCGAAGTAGACGTCGCCGGAGCCGTCGGTGGCCGGGTACGCGTGCCCGTCCGTGATCAGCTTGGTGATCAGCTCGTGCATCTCCGGGATGTGCCCGGTGGCGCGCGGCTCGTAGGTGGGCGACAGCACGTTCAACGCCCGGTACGACTCGGCGAGGATCAACTCGTTGGCGTACGCGATCGACCAGAACGGCCGACCCTGCTCACCCGCCTTGACGAGGATCTTGTCGTCGATGTCGGTCACGTTGCGGATGAACGTGACCTCGTAGCCGGCGGCCAGCAACCAGCGGCGCAGCACGTCGTAGTTGACGCCGGAGCGAAGGTGGCCGATGTGCGGCGGCGCCTGGAGGGTGAGACCACACAGGTAGACCCCCACCTTGCCGGCTTCCCGCGGGACGAAGTCCCGCACCGATCGGGTGGCGGTGTCATACAGGCGTAGCGTCACCGTACAAGGGTAGCCGTCCGTGCCTGTCCGGGTCCGCCGGTGCCGGGTCGTACGCTGCGTGCTGTGGATGCGACGGCAGGGTCCAACCGGACCGGGGAGACGTCCCAGACGCTCGACCGGGGTCTACGGCTTCTGCACCTGGTCGCCGATACGCCGACCGGGCTGACGGTCAGCGAGGCGGCGAACCGACTCGGCGTCGGCCGGGCGGCCGTCTACCGGCTGGTCGGCCCGCTGACCGCGCACGGCATGCTGCGCCGGGGCAGCGATGGCCGACTCCGGATCGGCGCGGGCGTGCTGCACCTGGCCCGACGCGCCCAGCCGCTGCTCGCCGAGGGAGCGTTGCCGGCGCTGCGCCGACTCGCCGAACAGGCCGGCGCGACCGCCCACCTGACCGTGGTGGACGGCGGTGAGGGCGTCGCCCTGGCGGTGGTCGAGCCGAGTTGGACGTCGTTCCACGTCGCGTACCGGACGGGAGCGCGACACCCCTGGACCGGGGCGCGGCGGGTCGGGCCATCCTGGCCGGCCGGAGCGGCACGGCCGACCCGGTGAGCAGCAGCGGGGAGTTGGAGTCCGGGGCGTACGGGGTGGCCGCGCCGGTGCTCGGCGTACCGGGCCTGGAGGCCAGCGTCGGCGTGGTCGCGCTCGCCCCGTTGGACGTCGCCCTGGTCGGCCCTCAGGTGCAGGCCGCCGCGACGGCGGTGGCAGCCATTCTCTGCTGACCCCTCGGGTTCGCCGATGTGGCGCCATCAGAGGCCCTTCGATAGCACCACTACCCCGGCCTGGTGATGATCTCGCCGTATAGCACGTCCCTCGGCTTCTCGGTGGTTGTCCACAGGCGCGTGCGGTGCCCGCCTCTGGCAGTGTCCACAGGGGTATCCGCCGCCAGTTCGGAAGTCACAGGCTGGCCGCATGCCCCCACACCCGCACCGGCCTCCCGCCCTCGCCTGGCAGGTCTTCCGTGGCTCCGTAGTGACCCAACAGGGCCTGATCACCAGGCACCAACTACGCGGCTCGTCGTGGGTTCGCCTCCGCCATGACGTGTACGCGGACGCCCGCCTCGAACGCAATCACGAACTGGCCTGCCGCGCTGCGGCCCTACGGTTGCCACCGCAGGCGCTGATCGCCGGCCCGTCGTCGGCTTACCTACACGGCGTCGAGCATGCCGCTGGGTTCGACGACGACGTGCACGTGCTGGTGCCGAAGGCTGCCCGCGTCGATTCTCGACCCGGCCTGCACGTACACACGGCCGACGCCGATGCCGCCACGAAGCCGTCGCCCGCGCCGACCACCCGCCCGCAGCCACCCGTGTCAGTGCGCCCCCTACCCGGCAGCGCCACCCTCCGCAGGACCGATCCCGCATCAGCGGCGTGGGAGACGGCGGTCTGGTTGGATCCGTTTCGCGCGGTCGGAATCGTGGACTCGCTACTCGCATCCGGCCTGACCACCCGCACCGCGCTGACCGCTGTCGCCACCGCCAATGCCGGTCGGCCCGGCGGGCGGCGCGCGTGCTGGACCTTCGAGCTCGCCGATCCTGGGGCGCAGTCCCCACCCGAGTCGCAACTGCGGGTGCGTCTGGTTATGGGCGGGCTTCCCCGACCGGTCACCCAGCACCCGATCCGGCTGCCGAGCGGGTTGGTGGTCCATCCCGACCTGGCCTGGCCCGAGTTCCGCGTGGCGGTGGAGTACGACGGCCGGTGGCACGCCGACCCGGAGCAACTGCACCTCGACCGTCGGCGGCTCAATCTCCTTGTCGGGGCGGGCTGGTTGGTGCTGCACGTGACCAGCAGGAGGCTCCACAGGGATTTCCCGGCCGTGCTCAACGAGGTGCGGTCGGCTCTGATCTCGCGCGGCTGGCGACGCTGACCACGCCGGCCGTGATCGACCCCCAGCTCGCCGATGTGGGGGTATCTCCTCCACCTGACACCGCCACATCGGCGAGCTGGGGGTCGATCATCGCCCCGCCCGTGCCAAGCGGCAGGGCCCGGCCGACGAGTGTCGACCGGGCCCCGCAGGCGGTGCGTTACGGGCGTGCGTTGAGCTTGAGCGGGGTCTTCACCGCGGCGTACGCGTCGACGATCCCGTACCCGTAGAAGCCGTTGAAGTTGAGCCCACCGGCGCAGTACGCGTCGTAGGTCTCGTCACGGCCCTCGTTGCGGTACTGCTGAAGGCGCGGCTCCGGGCAGGCGTGCTCGGCCGCCGTGCGGTAGAGGTGCTGCTCCACCTGGTCCGGGGACATGCCGAAGCCACCCCGACCCTGCGGCTTGCCGTACCGGCTGACGATCAGCGCGGCCACACCGGCGGCGTGCGGGGACGCCATCGAGGTGCCCTGGAGGTAGGTGTAGTAGCCGCACTCACCGTTGGTCTTGCACTGCTTGAAGACGGACTCCTCGAACCCGGCGACGATGTTGCCGTCGGCGTCGACCGAGCCCTCCTCCTGGAGCACGTGCTTCGGGTAGGACGACAGGATCATGTTGGCGTCGGTGCGGAAGGTGTCCGTGCCGAAGCCGTCGCGGAACCAGCCGCCCGGCGCGGCGACCGAGATCTGCTCGGTGCCGTAGTTGGAGAAGTCCGACTTCTTGCCGGACGGGCCGATCGACGACACACCGATGACGTGCGGGCCCTCGGTGGGCAGGTCCCAGCAGCTGTTGTTGTCGATCGGGCGCGGGTACGGGTCGGCGCCGTAGTCCGGGCTGGACGTGTCGGTACGGGGAGCGCCCAGGTCCTCGTTGTTGTTGCCGAGCGCGCCGACCAGGGTGACGCCCTTGTTGTGGGCGAATTCCAGCGCCCGCTTCATGGCCTTGATGATGGCCCGCTGCTCGGCCTGCGCTTCGGGGGAGTCGGCCGGGTTGGCGGTGCAGTTGTAGAGCCACGGGTCGACGTAGAACGACATGTTGACCACGTCGATCCCGTTGCGGCCGGCGTAGACCAGGGCGTTGACGACCGGGTCGAGGAAGAAGTAGCCGGAGTCCTGGCCACCCTTGAGCTCGACCAGCGACACGTTCGGGGCGACACCGGAGAGGCCGAAGCCGTTGGCGGCGGCGCCGATGGTGCCGGCCACGTGGGTGCCGTGCCCGCCGTCGTCGGTGCCCACCGCGTCGAGGCAGCTCGGCACCTCGCAGGGGCCGTCCACGTCGATCCGGTCGGGTGCGAAGTTGCGCGACAACGCCCAGTTGAAGTTGGGCGCGATGTCCGGGTTGCTGGCGTCGACGCCGGTGTCCAGTACGCCGACGGTCACCCGACGGTCACCGGGCTCGATCTTGCGGGCCTTGTCGGCCCGGATCATCTCCAGGCCCCAGAGCTTGTCGTCGAGCGGGTCCATCTTGGCCCCGCGCCGGGCGGCAGCGCCGGCGGCGGCCTTGGTGGCGGCCGTCAGGTGCTCCTGCTCGACCCGGTCCAGCTTCGGCTTGCGGCCGATGGCCTTCTGCTCGGCGGCGCCGACCAGGGTCGGCGCGGCGGCGGCCCGGGACGCGAAGTCGGCCCGGTCACTGGTGACCTGGAACATGCCGACCTCGTCGGACGAGGACACCACCGTGCCGCCGGCGGCCCGGATGGCGGCGACCGCCGTGTCGACGGCGACCCCGTCCTCGGCGACCACCGTGAAGGTGCGGGACGTGCTCGGCGCGGCGCTGGCCGGTACCCCCAGGCCCGCTGCCGTAAGTGCCAGTACCGCCGCGGTCGCGACGGCACCGACGGTGAAGCGCTTGCTCACCACATCGAATCCTCTCGTTGAGGGACGTGGCGTCATCACACAACACCCGGCGGGTTCCCGCCAGATGAACGTCCGTTATGCCGGTGAATCTGTCCTTCATCCGCCCTGGCCGACGCCCAGATCCACCCGGTCGGACGATGCCGCCGGCAGATCCGACAGGACCGTGGGCAGCTCGGCCAGGGTGGACACCTCCGCGTCGGGGATCAGACCGGCCGGACGGGGCAGCCCGTGCCGGTTCAGCCACACCGACCGCAGGCCGGCCCGTCGGGGCGCCACCACGTCGTGCTCCCACGAGTCGCCGACGTACACGATCTGCTCGGCGGGCACCCCGGCGACCTCGACCACCGCCGCGTAGAACTCCGGGGCGGGCTTCTTGGGCAGGCCGTTCTCGTGCGCGTACACCTCGAAGGCGAACTCACCGGCGAGCCCGCAGCGTTCGGCGCGGCTGTTGCCGTTCGTCGCGAAGCCCAGCGTGTATTGGCGACGCAGCGCCACCAGTGCCGGCGGAACGTCCGGGAACGGCCGGGTGAGGGCGAACCGGCGGGCGAAGAAGAGGTCGGCGATCTCGTCGAGGTGATCGCCGAGGCCGGCGCGGGCCAGCGACCGGGCCAGCGCGGCGCGGCGAATCTCCAGAACCGGGGCGGCGCTCAGCTCACCGAAGACCGCTCCCCAGTCGGACTCCAACTCGGCGAGCGTCACGCCGGCCGCGTCGGGTGTGCGACGCCGCATCTCGTCGAGGACGGCCGCCAGCCCGCCGGTGACCGCGGGCCGCAGGTCGAGCAGGGTCTCGTCGGCGTCGAACACCACAGTGGTCAGCACGGCACCCACTCTCCCACCACGCGACGACCGCACCACACGACGACCGCACGGGACAGCGACCTCACCGGGTGCCGGCCGCCAGCGCGGGCTCGGGCGCGGTGGGCGCGGGCACGCCGCGCAGCTCGTCGAGGCGTACCAGGGCGACCCCGGCGACGATCAGCAGGCCGCCGAGGAGTTGCCAGGCGGTGGGCAGTTCGTCCAGGAACAGCCAGGCGATGAGTACGGCGAACAGCACCTCGGTCAGCCCGACGAACGACGACAGCCGGGGGCCGAGGATCCGGTTGCCGGCGATGCCGGCCAGGTACGCGATCACGGCGGCGACGAGGGTGAGCCCGACGATGGGCAGCAGCCAGGTGGTGCGCTGCCCGGCGAAGGTGACCTCGCCGAACGTGGCACGCAGCGGCAGCAGCCCGGTCACCCCGATGAGCAGCAGCACGGCCGCGCCGACGGCCATCCCGCCGCTGGCCATGGCGACCGAGGGCAGGCGGGGGTCGACCCGGCCGGCGAGTACGAAGTAGCCGGCCAGGCCGAACGCGGCGCCCAGCCCCCAGAGCACGCCGACCGGGTCGAAGGCGGCGTTGCCGGTGAGGTCCAGGACGAACACCAACCCGCACAGCGCGGCGGCGGAGCCGGCCACGGTGAGCCGCCGGGGGCGCTGGCCGTGCCGCAGCCACATCCAGCCCACGACGAGGATGATGCCCAGATATTCCAGCAGGAGCGCGATGCCGACCGGCAGGTAGCGCACGGCGTTGAAGAAGCACACCTGCGCCAGGGCGACCCCGAGCAGGCCGAACATCACGACCGCGGAGCTGTTGTCGCGCAGCACGTGCCACCTGCCGCGCAGCGCCAGCAGGGCGGGGATCGCGAGCACCAGGGCGGCCACCCCGACCCGGGCGACGACAGCGGCCTCGGCCGACCACCCGGCCTCGATGAGTGAGCGCGCGAAGGTGCCCGAGGTGGCGAACGTGACGGCGGAGAGGAGCGCCAACGCGGCGCCGACGGCGGGTCGTTGCGGCATCTCGCGCTCCTCGCTGCGGCACGTGCGTCATGGGCAAACTATCCTTGTGCCCATGACGCTAGGCGGCCATCGTGACAGGAGTCAAGTTGCTATTCGCTCATGACACCGAATGCTCGCTGATCGCCGCCACCGCGCTGGTCAACACCGGAGGTCGCGACGGTGAGCTGCTACCCGACATCGCCGCGCTGGACGCGTTCTTTCTCCGGCACACCTACAGCGGGCGGCACGAGCACACCGACGCGGAACTACGCGCCGTACGACAGTTGCGCCCCCGCCTGCGCCGCATCTGGGACGCCGAACCGCCCGAGGTCGTCGACATCATCAACGGCCTGCTCCGCGAACACCGGGCGCTGCCGCAGCTCATCGAGCACGACGACGAGCCCTACCACCTGCACGCCGTGCCCCGCGACGCGCCGCTGGCCACCCGCATGGCGGTGGAGGCGGCCATGGCCATCGCCGACCTGGTCCGGACCGGCGAGCTGAGCCGGCTGCGCATCTGCGAGCACCCGGACTGCGACAACGTCGTCGTCGACCTGTCCCGCAACCGGTCGCGGCGGTTCTGCGAGGCCGGCTGCGGCAACCGCGCCGCCGTGACCGCCTACCGGGCGCGCAAGGCCGCCGGCCGGTCCTGAGCGACGTCGGCGGCCAGCAGCTCGTACTCCACCTCGCCCTGCTCGGTCCCCGGGATCGGGTCGTCGAAGTCCAGGTGGAACGTCCGCACGTAACGCAGCCCCGCCTTCTCCATCACCCGGCGGGACCGCTCGTTCACCGCCATCGTCTGCGCCCACACCCGGCGCACGCCCACGACGTCGAGCGCGTACCGGACCAGCGCCCGGGACCCCTCCGGCGCCAGGCCACGCCCCCACGCCGCGCGGCGCAGCCGGTAGCCCAACTCGGCCTCGGTGCCGTCCTCCGACGGGTCGAGCGCGAACCACCCCAGGAACTCACCGGACGCCCGGTCGAGCGCCGCCCACCGACCCAGGCCGGGATGCCGCTCGTACTGGGCGAGCAGCCTCGGCAACTGCTCGTCCCGGATCGTCCCCATCGGGGTCGCTACGCCGCCGGTGAGGAACCGCATCACCTCGGGATCGCCGTCCAGCTCGACGAACGCGTCCACGTCGGCCATCGTCAACCGGCGCATCCGCAGCCGCTCGGTCGACGGAGGTTCTCCACCCATAGACCCGATCATCCCGCCGCTGCGGGACACCGTCGACCCGATTACCCGCAGGCCGCCGCCGGCCGCCGCAAGATCCGCGCGGGAAACCCCGCGACCACCGTCGCGGGCAGGGCGGTCGCTTCAGCGCGGGGGTGCGACCACGAAGAGCCGCCAGGAGTACGCGTCGACCACCAACACGGGTCCGTCCGGGTCCTTACTGTCCCGCACCCCGACCACGCCCCCCAGATCCGTAGCCACCTCGACGCACTGGTCGTTGGAACCACTGCGGCTACTCTTCCGCCATTGGGCTCGGGTCAGCTCCACGACTCCGCCACTTCTCTCAGCAACTCGATCGACTCCTGCGGAGGTAACGCCTGCCCGAGGGTCGCTTCCCAGGTCCACTGTAGGCGGAGCAGATCTGCCGGCAGATCGAGTTCCTGGCCGCCGATCTGACCACCAAGGTAGGCAAGGTCGCTGTGGTCGGCAAGCGTGGCGAGTATGAACGGGCCGTTCAGGCCGGGATATTCCTCCGCGCTGCGCGGCACCACATGTAGCTGAACCCGGGGATGCTCGGTCCCCAGTCGAGCCAGGTGCAGAGCCTGCTCACACATCACCTTCCGGCCGCCAACGCGCCGCCGCAGCACCGCCTCATCGACTACCGCGACCAGGTGCGGCGGCCGGTCCTGGTAAAGAACCTGCTGGCTGTCCAGTCTGTCGGCCAGCCGGCGCTCCACCTCTTCGGCATCGAGCAGCCGATCGGACTCGAAGATCGCCCGGGCATAGCCCTCGGTTTGCAGCAGTCCCGGAATGTGCAGCGGGTCGAACCAGCGCAGCGCCCGTGCTTCCGCGAGGATCGCACGCCAACCCCGCAGCCAGACCTGAGCCTTGTCCAGGCTGACCAGTTCGGTGGACATGCGGCTGAAGAGGCCGCCGGTGTCCAGGGCGCGGTCGAGGAGTTCCAGGTACTTCGCGGTGGGCGGCTGCTGGCCCAACTCGACCGCGCTGACCATCGACGGCGAGTAGTTGACCGCCTTGGCCAGCTCGTCCTGGCTCCAGCCTCGGCGAGCCCGCGCCCGGCGCAGCTCCGCGACCAGGAACGCCGCCGCCGTCATCTGCCCATCGGCCATGCCCGACCACTCTCCAACCCGCCGGCGATCAATTCCAGACGGCCAACAGAGCCGGCACCGACCGAAAACAGGGCAGCCACGACAGGTCGGCCGAACCCTTCCGACCGTAGTCGTCCGATCACCAGACTGTGAAGTGCGACGCCGCTCCCCGTCCCCCGGGCCAGCGGCATCGCCCGGGACCGCCCGAACCCCCGTGCCGGGCGGTCCCACCCCGCAAGATCGTGCTCGATCGTGGAAACAGTGGCCTCCGCACGTGCCGAGGCCACTACATCCAGGATCGAGCACGATCTTGATCGGGTGCGGGGGTGATGTCGCCAGCGATCCAGCTCGAAAGGACTCCCACACCATGTCCCGGACCGTCTCGGACGACCGCGCGGCCGTACCCCGTCGACCGCACCTGCCGTTGCGGCCGTTGTGGCTCTGCCGGGTCTGCGCCGCGCCGTGGCCGTGCGCGCTGGCCCGACTCGCCCTCCGCCAGGAGTACGCCCACGACCGGATCGCCCTGAGCATCTACCTGTGCACGGTCCTGCACGACGCGGCCAGCGACCTGTACCGGCTCAACCCGCACGACGGCCCGGCTCCGGCGGCGCTCTACGTCCGGTTCCTCGGCTGGGCGGCACTGCCCGAACCCTGACGTTCGTCGACGGCGGCCCTGCCGTCGACGGGAGCGTCTAACGCATGGCGAGCCGTTCCAGCAGGGCGGCGCTGCGTGCCAGCAGTGCCCGCTCCTCATCCGTGAGTTCCGCCTCGATGGCCTGGGCGAGCCAACCGGCTCTGCGGCTGCGCTCCGCCTCCAGGGCGGCCCGACCCGCGTCCGACAGCTCGACGAGCGACTTGCGGCCGTCCGTGGGGTGCGCCCGTCGCGTGATCAGCTTCTGTTCCATGAGCAGCCCCACCGCCCGCGCCATCGACTGGGGGCGTACGCGCTGGTCGGCGGCGAGGTCGCTGGTGGTCATGGCACCGTCGCGGTCCAGCGCGCCCAGCACGGCGATCTGACCCAGCGGAATGCGGTCCTCGTGCTTGACGCGCCGGGTGAGCTTGCCCATCGCGGTACGCAGTTCGGCGGCGATGGCGGCGGCTTCCGAGGTGGGCACAGGGCACTTTACCCCGCTCGTCAGCGCTGTTGGGCAGCTGACCTGCACAGCAATACTGTTCAGCGGGGCTGTTCAGCATAACTGGTCAGCATTGCTGTAGGGTTTGCCGCTGTCGGGCCCAGCGCCAGCGTTGTCGCAGCTGGGGCCACGGCAGGCGACAACGAAAGGGACCTCCCATGTCCGCACCGGCAGCCAGAACCGTCACCACCACCATCGAGACCGTCACCGCCCGCCGCATCATCGACAGCCGGGGCAACCCCACGGTCGAGGTCGACGTCACGCTGGCGGACGGCTCGTTCGGCCGGGCCGCCGTCCCCTCCGGCGCCTCCACCGGGGCCCGGGAGGCCGTGGAGCTGCGCGACGGAGACCCGACGCGCTGGCACGGCAAGGGCGTCGACCGCGCGGTGGCCAACGTCAACGGGGAGATCGCGGCGGCCGTGCGCGGCAGCGACGCGGCAGACCAGGCGGGTCTGGACGCCGCACTGATCGCCCTCGACGGCACCGCCACGAAGTCCCGGCTCGGCGCCAACGCGATTCTCGGCGTCTCCCTCGCCGTCGCCAAGGCCGCCGCGGCGGCCCACCGCCAGCCCCTCTACCGCTACCTGGGCGGCGCCGACGCCCACCTCCTGCCGCTGCCGATGATGAACATCGTCAACGGCGGCGCCCACGCCGACAACCCACTCGATTTCCAGGAGTTCATGATCGTGCCCGTGGGCGCGGACACCTTCGCCGAAGCCGTCCGCATGGGCAGCGAGGTCTTCCACACCCTGCGCCGCGATCTGCTGGCCGCCGGGCACTCCACGGGTGTGGGCGACGAGGGTGGCTTCGCGCCCGAGCTGCGTACGGCCGAGGAGGCGCTCGACTTTGTGCTGGCCGCCATCGAGGGTGCCGGCTACCGCCCCGGCACGGACATCGGCCTCGTCATGGACCCGGCGTCATCCGAGTTCTTCCGCGACGGCGTGTACGACTACGTAGGCGAGGGAGTGCGCCGCACCCCCGCCGAGCACGCCGACTACCTGGCGACGCTCATCGACGCATACCCGATCGTCTCGATCGAGGACCCGATGGCGGAGGACGACCTGGACGGCTGGCGCGAGCTGACCGCCCGCGTCGGTGACCGCTGCCAGCTCACCGGTGACGACGTGTTCTGCACCAACGAGACGCTGCTGAGCGAGGGCATCCGCACCGGCGTCGGCAACTCCGTCCTGGTCAAGGTCAATCAGGTCGGCACCCTGACCGAGGCGCTGGCCACGGTGACGACGGCCCAGCGGGCGGGTTGGACCGTCGTCATGTCGCACCGCTCTGGCGAGACGGAGGACACCACGATCGCGGATCTGGCGGTGGCCACCGGCTGTGGCCAGCTCAAGACCGGCTCACTCTCCCGCTCCGACCGGACGGCGAAGTACAACCAACTGATCCGGATCGAAGAGGAGCTGGGCGACTCGGCACGCTTCGCGGGTCGCGCCGCCTTGCGCCGGGCGTGAGCAGGACACGCCGCGGGTCAGGGGTGGGTCATCCGGAGCAGGTCCAGCGTCTCGTCCAACTGGGTCTCGGTGAGCTTGCCGGAGTCGACGTGCCCTCGGGAGATGACGACCTCACGGATCGACGCCTGCTTCGCCAGCGCCTCCTTGGCGATGGAGGCGGCCTCGTCGTACCCCAGGTAGCGGTTCAGCGGGGTGACGATCGACGGCGAGCCCTCGGCGTACGCCAGACAGACCTCGGCATCCGCGACCAGGCCGGCCACCAGACGGTCGGCGAACAGCCGACTCGCGGCGGCCAGCAGCCGGATCGACTCCAGCAGGTTGCGGCCCATCACCGGGAGCATGACGTTCAGCTCGAAGTCGCCCTGGGAGCCGGCGAACCCGACTGTCGCGTCGTTGCCGATGACCTGGGCGCAGACCTGCCGCATCGCCTCGGCGACCACGGGGTTGACCTTGCCCGGCATGATCGACGACCCGGGCTGGAGGTCGGGGATGCGCAGCTCCCGCAGGCCGGCCCGGGGGCCGGAGCCCATCCAGCGGATGTCGTTCGCGACCTTGTAGAGGCCCACCGCGATGGTGCGGAGCTGCCCGGAGGTCTCCACCAGGGCGTCGCGGGCACCCTGCGCCTCGAAGTGGTTACGGGCCTCCGACAGTGGCAGCCCGGTCGACTCGCGCAGCTTGCCGATCACGGCGGCGGCGAAGCCCAGCGGCGTGTTGATCCCGGTGCCCACGGCGGTGCCACCCAGCGGCAGTTCGGCCAGCCGGGGCAGCGAACCCTCCAACCGCTCGATGCCGTAGCGGACCTGGGCGGCGTACCCGCCGAACTCCTGCCCGAGGGTGACCGGCGTGGCGTCCATCAGATGCGTACGCCCCGCCTTCACCACCGTCTCGAACTCGGCCGCCTTGCCCTCCAGCGCCTCGGCGAGGTGGGTCAGCGACGGCAGCAGGTCCTCGGCGATGAACTGGGTGGCGGCCAGGTGGATCGAGGACGGGAACACGTCGTTGCTGGACTGGGACGCGTTGACGTGGTCGTTCGGGTGCACCGGCGAGCCCAGCTCCCGGCTCGCCAGGGTCGCGATGACCTCGTTGGCGTTCATGTTGGACGACGTTCCGGATCCGGTCTGGAAGACGTCGACCGGGAACTGGTCGTCG
This sequence comes from Micromonospora sp. CA-246542, assembly GCF_050942905.1. Classification (NCBI taxonomy): domain Bacteria; kingdom Bacillati; phylum Actinomycetota; class Actinomycetes; order Micromonosporales; family Micromonosporaceae; genus Micromonospora; species Micromonospora sp. CA-246542. Next base: position 6,638,028 of record NZ_CP192040.1, read on the forward strand.
TACCCTCCGTCGGCCACGTGCGCGGCAGCGGCGGCGATCGCGGCGGCCACGTTGGCGTCGATCACGCCAAGCTCGCCGTTGACCTCGGCCGCCGCACCCTTGATCTGGGCCAGGGCCTTGATCTGGGCGGGTTCGATGCCCCGGCCGGAGATCGGAAAGTTCTGCACCGCGCGCTGGGTCTGCGCCCGCCACAGCGCCTCGGCGGGCACCTCCACCTCGCCCATCGAGTCGCGTTCGATCCGGTAACCGGTCGCCTCTGGAGTCGTCACGCGTACCATCCTGCCGCGCCCACGGCCGAACCGCAGATGATCCGTCAGCCCAGCTCGGCGAGCAGCCGCTCCACCTCGTGCTGCTCCGGTGAGTCGATCTGGGTGAACACTGCCAGCGCTCGGAGCCAGTGTGACCGGGCGCCGGCCGGGTCGGAGTCCCGCAGGCAGCGGGCGATACCGTCCAGCGCCCCGGCCTGTTCGTGCCGGGCGTCCAACCGGATGGCGTCGGCGAGCACCCGCCGGTGCAGGTCCAATGCGCTGGTGACGTCACCCTGGTCGAGGAGCGCACGGGCCAGCAGGTTGCGCGACAGGCAGGCCGCGAGGCGGTCTCCCGACTTGGTCACCGCGGCGAGCGCCTCGCGGTGCAACATCGCGGCCGCCTCCGGCCGGCCCAGGATCCGTTCGATGGTGCCGAGCTCGTTGAGGACCTCACCCTCGCCGAAGCGGTTGTCCTGACGGCGCTTGAAATGCAAGGCCAGCCGCAGAAACCGGTGCGCACCCGGATAGTCGCCGAGCCGGGCCCGCACCGCGCCGAGGTGACCGAGGGCGTAGCACAGGCCGTTCATGTCGCCGATCTCGCGGGCCAGGCGCATCTGACGCCGCGCGGCCACCCGCGCCTCCGGATAGCGGCCCGAGGCCAGCAGCAGGAGCGTCTGGTTGTTGAGCATCGCGATGACCTCCGCCGGTTGGTCACCGCCGGAGACCAGCGCCAGCGCCGCGGCGGAGTGGGTCATGGCGGGAGCCAGTTGCCAGTTGGCGCCGTACGCGATGGCCAGATTACGACGGACGGTGGCCTCACCACGGCGGTCACCGAGCCGTTGACGCAACCGGAGCGCGACCTCCATCAGCTCGATGGCCTCCGGAAACCGACCGAGCCGGAAGTAGCCCGAGGACAGGTAGTTCTGCACGGTGGCGACGGCCCCCGCGTCGCCGAGCTGCTCGGCGGCGCGCAGTGCGACGGTGTGCGTGTCCACCAACTCGTCCAGGTGGCCGTGCGAGAACAGGTAGAACCAGGACGTACGCGCCAGCTGCCAGCACCGTTCGAGATGCCCCTCGGTGGCCGCCAGCCGCACCAGCGCCGGCAGTGCGGCCCGATTGACGTCGAACCAGCCGACGCCATCCGACGCCGCTGCTCGCACCAGATCAGCTCGGGGAGGCTCCGGCAGTACCAGAGCGGATCGGCTGGCTACCGGCTCGATCCGGCTGGTGACGGCGTGAGCCACATGTAGGTGATGATCAAGGAGCCGGACCAGGGCGGCCTTCCGTTGTGCTGCGGTCTCACCCGTTTCCAGCAACTGTCGGGCGTACTCGCGCATCAGGTCGTGGTAACGGAAGCGTCCGAGTTCCGGCTCGTCGACGAGGTGCGCGTCGACGAGACCGTCAAGCACGTCCTGGGCGGCCGGCAGCGGCAGGTCCACGACCGCCGCCGCCAACCGGTCGTCGAAGAGACCCCCGGGATGCAGCGCCAGCAGCCGGAACATCCGCTGCTGTTCGAGGTCGAGCTGTGCGTACGACAGGGCGAAGGCCTGCCCGACGGAGCGTTCGCCCGCCGACAGTTCGGTCAGGGTGTCGCGTCCGGTGCCGAGCCGGTCCGCCAGGTCGCGGACCCGCCACCGGGGCCGGTGGGCGAGCCGGGCTCCGGCCAGTCGGATCGCCAGGGGCAGGTATCCGCAACGGCCGGTGACCTCGGCCGCCGCCTCCGGCTCTGCGGCAACCCGCTCGACGCCCGCCACCCGGCCGAGCAACTCCACGGCCTCGTCGGGGTCCAGCACCGCCAGCGACGACGGCTTGCCGCCGTCCAAGCCGGCGAGCCGGCGGCGGCTCGTGATCAAGGTCAGGGTGTCCCGGCCATTGGGTAGTAGTGGGGCGACCTGGGCGGCGCTGGCAGCGTTGTCGAGCACCACGATCGCCCGTCGTCCGGACAGCTCACTTCGCCAGAGGGCCGCGCGTTCGTCGGTGTCGGCCGGTATGCGGTCCCCACGGACACCGAGCTGGCGCAGCAGTGCGGCCAGGGCCGCGGCCGGCGGCGCCGGTTCACGTTCGCTGTGCCCGTGCAGGTCGATGAAGAGGTGCGCGTCCGGATAGCGGTCCGCGAGCGCGTTGGCGACGTGCACGGCCAGCGTGGTCTTGCCGCTGCCCGCCATGCCGTCGACGAGCTGGATCCGGGCGTCGTCCTCCTCGATCTCCTTCACCAGCCGTGCGACCGTCTCCTGCCGTCCGGTGAAATCGCTGATGGCCCGGGGTAGCGCTCGGACCGGGGTGAAGGACCGCTCCTCCGGGCCGGTAAGCGCCAGGTCACCGGCGAGTATTCGCTGGTGCACCTCGTGCAATGCGGCACCGGGCTCGATGCCCAGCTCGTCGGCATGAATCCGCCGACCCTCCCGGTAGACGGCGAGCGCGTCAGCCTGCCGGCCCACCGAGGACAGCGCGAGCATCAGTTGGCCGCGCAGACGCTCCCGCAGCGGATGCCGGTCGACGCTCTCGCTGAGTTCGTCGAGCAGATCGGCGGCCTGCCCGAGGCGCAACTCGACCTCGACGCACTCCTCCAGCACGGTGAGGCGTTGCTCGTCCAGCGTCTGCGCGCGCCGACGGACGCTGCGGCTCGGTATTCCACTGAGGGCCATTCCCCGCCAGAGCGCCAGCGCGGCGCGGAACCGCTCACGCGCCTCACTCGGCCGGCCGGCGGCGACGGCCGACCGGGCCTCATCGACCGCCCGAGCGAAGACCTCGGCGTCGAGGTCGGTCGGCAGGATTCGCACGCCGTACCCGACCGGGTCGGTCACGATGATCTCGGGAGACAGCCCGAGGTCGACAAAGCGGCGCCGCAGCCGCGACACACACGTCTGCAACTGTGCTCGCGCGGTAGATGGAGGCTTCTCCTCCCAGACCGCGTCGATCAGCTCGTCGACCGGCACCAGCCGACCGGCACGCAGCAGCAGCATCGCGAGCACGACCCGGTCCCGGCCCGCGGTGACGGTGGACTCGCCACCGCCGACGCGCAGAGGCCCCAGGATTCCGAACCGCATCTGCTCCCCCGTGTTCACAACATCCAGCAGCGTAGTCCGGCGGTCACAGGTCGGCGCGGTCCGGTGATAGTGATCTGAGAGCGGATCGAGTGGGGTGCACCGCAGACTTGGTCCAAGGTTGCCGGTGACGACATCCGACGGGGGCGGTGCGACCGTCCCACCCCCCAGCGGGCGGGCGTACCGATGTCGGTGGAGGTGCTACCGACGGGGCGAGGCGTCAGGCGGAAGCCTGGCGCCTCGCCGCATAATCGACCGGTCAGCGAAGGTCGGCGAGCAGTTGCTCCACCTCGTGCCGGTCCGGCACGTCGATCTGCCGATAAAGGGACAGCGCCCGGGTCAGGTGTGCGCGGGCCGCCACCGGATCGGTCGTCAGCAGACAGCGGCCGATGCCCTCCAGGGCTCGACCCTGCTCGTATCGGACACCCAACTGGGCCGCGTCGGCGAGCACCCGGCGATACAGGTCCAGGGCGCTCGTCACGTCTCCCTGGGCCAGGATGGCTCGGGCCAACAGGTTGCGCGTGCCGCACTGGGCGGTCCGGTCCCCCACGTCGGTCATCGCGACGAGCGCCGAACGGTGCAGGTCGGCGGCCCGCTCCGGACGGCCGGCCTCCCGCTCCATCATTCCGATCTCGTTCAGCACCTCGCCTTCGCCGAACCGGGCGCCCACCTGTCGTTTCAAGCGCAGCGAGGCGCGCAGCAGCCGGTCAGCCGGTGCCAGGTCGCCCATCCGGTGCCGAGCCATCCCCAGGTGCCCGAGGGCATTTGCGATCCGGCGCGGGTCGCCGAGCTCGCGGGCGATGCCCAGGTGCCTGCGGGCCGTGCGCACCGCCTCGTCGAGCCAGCCCCAGAACAGCAGGGTCATCGACAGGTTGTTGAGTTCGTTCGCCAACGCCTCGTTGTCGCGCATCCGTGTCGCCAACTCCCGGGCGGCGTCGTAGGCCTCGGTTGCCCGCTGGAACTCAAAGTTGGCGGCATACGAGATGCCCAGGTTGCCGAGGGTGTTGCGGTACTGGCGACGCAGACCGAGCCGGCGGAAGATCTCGAGCGATCTCTCCATCACCCGGATCGCCTCCGGGAAGTTACTCAGCCGGTAGTGGGCCGAGGCGACGTAGTTGAGCAACGTCGCCACTGCCTTCTCGTCGCCCAGATCCTCCGCGGCCCGCAGTCCCGTGGAGTGCGTTTCGATCAACTCGTCCAGACGACCGCTCTCGAACTGGGCGTACCAGCCCGCCCTGGCCAACTGCCAGCAGTAGCTGAGGAACCTCTCCGTCTCGGCCAGGCGGACCAGCGCGGGCCACAGGGCCATGTTCTCGTCGAGCCAGGCCCTGCCCTGTTCGGCGACGGTCGCGGCCAGGTCGGGGCGGAGCGGCTCCGCCACCACGAGCAGCGGACGAGCGGCGGAGAGTTCCCGCCTGCGAGCGATTGCCGTGGCGACCTGGAGATGGTGATCGAGCAGCCGCTCGATGCCTTCCCGCCGCTCCGCTGCCCTCTCGGGATCAGCCACCAACGTCCGGGCGTACTCGCGGACGAGGTCGTGCAACCGGTACCGACCCGGCTCAGCCTCCTCGACCAGGTGCGCGTCGACCAGCTCGTCCAGCAGATCCTGCGCGTCGGGTAGGGACAGCTCGGCGAGCACGGCGGCGACCGGGGTGTCGAACCGTACCCCCGGGTGCAGGCCCAGCAGCCGGAACGCACGCTGCGCCGACGGCGGCACCTGGGCGTACGACAGAGCGAAGGCCCGGCCCACCGACCGGTCGCCCGCCTCGAGCTCGGCCAGCGGGTCGGGTCGACTCGACAGCCGCTCCGCGAGGTCGGCGATGCGCCAGCGGGGCCGATGCGCCAGGCGAGCGCCGGCCAGCCGGATCGCCAGTGGCAGGTGACCGCAGCGCCGCACCATCTCGGCTGCCGCCTCCGGCTCGGCGGCAACCCGGTCGGAGCCGACCACATGCCCGAGCAGTTCGACCGCCTCGTCCCGGTCGAGCACCGGCAGTGACACGGGCCGTCCCTCGTCCACGCCGACCAGCCGGCGACGGCTGGTGACCAGGACCAGGCAGTGCGAGCCGTTGGGCAGCAGCGGTGTCACCTGGCCAGCCGTGGCGGCGTTGTCCAGCACCAGCAGGGCCCGCCGACCGGCCAGCTCGGTGCGCCAGAGCGCCAACCGGTCGTCCTGGCTCGTCGGCACCCGGTCGGCGGGAACACCGAGCTGCCGTAGCAGGGTCGCCACCGCCGCCGACGGCGTCAACGGGGTGCGCTCGCTGTGCCCGTGCAGGTCGATGTAGAGCTGAGCGTCCGGATAGCTCTCCGCGAGGACAGTCGCGACGTGCACCGCCAGCGTGGTCTTGCCGCTGCCCGCCATGCCGTCGATGAGCTGGATCCGTGCGCCGGCCTCCACGTCCTTCAGCAGGCGCGTCAGCGTCTGCTGCCGGCCGGTGAAGTCGCCGATCGCCCGGGGCAGCGAGCGCACCGGGGCCGCCGACCGGACCTCCCGGCCGGCCAGCGCGAGGTCACCGGCCAGCACCCGCTGGTGCAACTCCTGCAGAGCGCCGCCCGGTTCGAGGCCCAACTCGTCGGCGTAGAACCGACGGCCCTCCCGGTAGACCGCCAGCGCGGCGGCCTGCCGACCCACCGACGAGAGCGCGAGCATCAGTTGCCCCCGCAGCCGATCCCGCGAGGGGTACACCTCGACGCTCTCGGTCAACTCCTCGATCAGCTCGGCGGCCCGCCCGAGGCGCAGCTCGACGTCGACGCACTCCTCCAGCACCGTGAGGCGCTGCTCGTCGAGCGTCTGCGCCCGACGACGGACACTACGGCTGGCGATGCCCGCCAGCGCCGGACCCCGCCACAGAGCCAGCGCCGCCCGGTAGTGCGTACGGGCGTCGACCAGACGACCGGCCGCGCCCGCCGCCCGCGCCACCTCCACCCCCCGGGTGAACAGGTTCGCGTCCAGGTCGGCGGGATCGATGCGTACGCCGTAACCGGCAGGATCGGTGACGATGGTCCCCGAGGCGAATCCCAGCTCGGTGAGGCGACGCCGCAGCCGCGACACACACGTCTGCAACTGGGCACGGGCGGTAGCCGGAGGGCTCTCCTCCCAGACCGCGTCGACCAACTCGTCGACCGGCACCAGCCGGCCGGCACGCAGCAGCAGCATCGCGAGCACGACCCGGTCCCGACCTGCCGTGACGGTGGACCCACCACCGACACGCAGAGTCCCCAGGATCCCGAACCGCATCTACTCTCCCGCGTCGATCACACACCGACCAGCAGCGTAGTCCGACGGTCACAGCTCGACGCAGTCCGACCACCGACGCGAGAGGCGCCGCTGCGCGGGACGGAGAGGTCAGCGGCGGCCGATGGTGAGCACCGGCTTGGTGACCTCGGCGAAGAAGTCGTTGCCCTTGTCGTCGACCACGATGAAGGCGGGAAAGTCCTCCACCTCGATCTTCCAGACGGCCTCCATGCCCAGCTCGGGGTATTCGAGCACCTCGACGTGCTTGATGCAGTCCTGGGCGAGGCGGGCCGCCGGACCGCCGATCGAGCCGAGGTAGAAGCCGCCGTACTGCTGGCAGGCGCGGGTCACCTGACCCGACCGGTTGCCCTTGGCCAGCATCACCTGCGAGCCGCCGGCGGCCTGGAATTTCTCCACGTACGCGTCCATCCGGCCGGCCGTGGTCGGGCCGAACGAGCCCGAGGCGTACCCCTCGGGCGTCTTCGCCGGGCCGGCGTAGTAGACGGCGTGGTCGCGCAGGTACTGCGGCATCGGTTCACCGGCGTCCAGCCGCTCGGCGATCTTGGCGTGGGCGATGTCCCGGGCCACGACGAGCGGGCCGGACAACGACAGGCGGGTCTTTACCGGGTACTTGGACAGCTCGGCCCGGATCTCGTCCATCGGCCGGTTGAGGTCGACCCGGACGACCATCTCGGCCTCGAGCGCATCCTCCGTGACGTCCGGCAGGAACCGCGCCGGGTCGGTCTCCAGGCGCTCCAGCCACACGCCCGACGGGGTGATCTTGGCAACCGCCTGTCGGTCCGCCGAGCAGGAGACCGCGATCGCCACCGGGCACGACGCGCCGTGCCGGGGCAGCCGCACCACCCGTACGTCGTGGCAGAAGTAGCGCCCACCGAACTGCGCGCCGATGCCGAAGTTGCGGGTCAGCTCCAGCACCTGCGCCTCCAGCTCCAGGTCGCGGAAGCCGTGGGCGCTCATCGAGCCCTGCGTCGGAAGGGCGTCCAGGTACTTCGCGGAGGCGTACTTCGCGGTCTTCAACGCGTACTCGGCGGAGGTGCCGCCGATGACGATGGCCAGGTGGTACGGCGGGCAGGCGGCGGTGCCGATCAACCGCAGCTTCTCCTCCAGGAACTGCATCATCCGCGTCGGATTGAGCAGCGCCTTCGTCTCCTGGTAGAGGTACGACTTGTTGGCCGAGCCGCCACCCTTGGCCATGAAGAGAAACTTGTACGCGTCCGGGTGTCCGTCCGGGTCCTCGGCGTACAGCTCCACCTGGGCCGGCAGGTTGCTGCCGGTGTTCCGCTCGTCCCACATGGTCAGCGGGGCGAGCTGGGAGTAGCGCAGGTTGAGCCTCGTGTACGCCTGGTAGACGCCCCGGGAGATGGCCTCGGCGTCCGCGCCGTCGGTCAGCACGTGCCGGCCACGCTTGCCCATCACGATCGCCGTGCCGGTGTCCTGGCACATCGGCAGCACCCCGCCGGCGGCGATGTTGGCGTTGCGCAGCAGGTCCAGCGCGACGAACCGGTCGTTCGACGACGCGGCCGGGTCGTCGATGATCGCCCGGAGCTGCGCCAGGTGCGCGGGGCGCAGGAAGTGCGCGATGTCGTGCATCGCCTCGGCGGTCAGCGCGGTCAGCGCGGCCGGCTCCACGGTGAGGAAACGACGGCCCCCCGGGCCGTGCACGACGTCCACGCCCTCGTCGGTGACCAGGCGATATTCCGTCTGGTCGGGGCCGGTCGGCAGCAGGGGGGCGTACGAGAATGCGGCGGCACTGCTCATGAGCGGCAAGCCTAGGGCAGACCGGTCGATCATTCCCACCCGCCGGGCTGGGTCTGGGACGCCGCTCTCATCCGCCGAGGTCGTCAGCGCTCAGCGCCCCGAAGTCGCGCCCGCTCAGCCGTCCTTGCCGCCGTCCGGTTCGGTGCACAACTCACCCTTGGGCCCGCAGTCGCCGTTGCCGTCACCCGACCCCGGGCGGGTGCCGCCCGGGCCAGGGTTGCCGCCGTCGCCCGGCTGCGGGACGGGGCGCCGGGCGTGGCGCCGAAGCGGACGTACCCGATCTCCCGACCCTCGCCGATGATCATGCCCTGCGAGCCGACGGCGAGGGCGTTCGCCGAGGTCCGCAGCACGGCCAACTCCCGCCCGGTGCGCGGGTCGAGGGCGACCAGCCGCGACGGCTTCTCGTCGGCGAGCACCGCCGCGTACGGGGTGAGCGCCGCGCCCGCCTTGGCGCTGGCCGGCCTGGTCCACCGCACCTTGTCGGCACCGAGTTCACGGGACACCACCGAGCGCTTGTCGGCGGAGCGGAACACCGCGTAGCGGTCGTCGACGGCGACGAGCTTGGTGCTGGCCTCGCCGACCCAGAGCAGCCGTCCGTCGTACCCGTCGATGACCGCCTCGCGGCCGTCCGGGCCGACGCCGATCAGCACGTTCCGCGCGCCCTGCGGGTCCTCGCGCTGGACGCAGCCGGCGGTGTCGGCGGTGCGCAGGTTGACCCCGGCCCGCTGCCACGCCTCCTGCCCGGTCGCCGGGTCCCGCGCGGAGATGGCGAAGTAGCAGGTGCCGTCCTGGGAGCGGGCGGCGATCCGCAGCATCCGGCCGCCCACCACCGACAGCCGCTCGTCCCGGCCGGGCTCGACGTTCTGCAGCACGCGCCCGGTGGCGGTGTCGACGACGTGCACCCGGCCGTCGACCGGGAAGCCCAGCAGCGGAGGTGCCGTTTCGGCCCCGGCCACTCCGTCGTCGATGCGGGTGGCCGTGAGCCGGCGGGTGCCGCGCAGGCCGGGGTTGTCGGCGAGCAGGCCGCTGTGCACCCCGGGCAGGAAGGCCGTCCACAGTGGCTTGGTGCCGCGCGGGTCCCACGCGCTCAGCGTGCAGTCGGTGGCGTCCGTGCAGCGGGCGTCCAGCAGCAGGTTCCGGTACGTCCACACGGCCACGGCGTCGTCGTCGCGCCGTCGGACCGCACCGGTGGTGGGGTCGAGCAGCTCGTACCCCTTGACCAGGAGCTTGCCCACGGCGACGACCGGATCGCGGTCGCCACCCGCGACCGCCGACCAGTCCGCCTTGCGTTCCCAGAGCTGAGCCCCGGTGGCCAGGCTGCGGGCCTCCACCCGGGTGCGCTGCTCGACCACGACGGTGTCGCCGGCGATGGTCACACTGCGCGGGGTGCCGCCGACCCGCTGCTGCCAGACCACGTCCGGCTCGGAGATGGGTTCGCTGCGGTCCACCCAGTCCCAGATGCCGGGGAACGGATTCCAGACGCCGGTGGCGGCGAGGGCGACGACCACGGCGAGGCCGGCCAGCAGCCCGACGCGCACGCTCCCCTTCGCCACCCGCACACCGTAGCCACGATCACGGATCTTCCGTACGCCCGCGCCGCCGTGTCGCCGCGCTTTCTGCGCCGGAAGGTGTTACGGCGCTGCGGATCAGCGGCAGCGTGCGGTAGGGGATCTGCTCCGCCAGCGCGATGATCGTCGAGGCGCGGGTGATGCCGGCGAACGAGACGATCTGGTCGATCACCCGTTGCAGGTCCGTGTTGGAGCGGGCCACGATCCGGCAGAGCAGGTCGCTGGAGCCGGTGATGGTGTGCGCCTCCAGCACCTCGGGGATCGCCGCCAGGTGGGCGGTGACCGGGTCGTGGCCCTGCCGTTGGCTGATCTCCAACGTGACGAAGCTGGTCACCCCGAAGCCGATCGCGGCCGGCGAGATCTCCGGACCGAAGCCCCGGATGACACCCCGCTCGACGAGCTTGTCCAGCCGGGCCTGCACGGTGCCCCGGGCCACGCCGAGCCGCCGGGAGCACTCCAGCACCCCGATCCGCGGCTCCTCGGCGAGCAGTTCGACCAACCGGACGTCGAGCGCGTCGAGCTGTACAGCCTGCCCACCATTCATGGGTCCAGACCATACCGAATGCGCAACCTGACCAGCATTTATGCCGACAGTTGCCCACTCGGTGCCCGCACCGCGATCCTTCGGTCAAGAACCGGCCCACGAGGCCGGCCGGTACGCGAGGGAGGCCACCATGACCCAGGCGATCGACCGACCCCAGTCGACCGAGGACGTCGACATCGACCGGCTCGTCGGCGCAGTCGACCACGACATCAGCCACGACCCGTTCCCCGTCCGTGGGCTCGACCACGTGCACTTCCTGGTCGGCAACGCCAAGCAGGCGGCGCACTACTACTCCACCGCGTTCGGGATGACCTGCGTGGCGTACCGGGGCCCGGAGCAGGGCTACCGCGACCACGCCCAGTACGTGCTGACCAGCGGCTCGGCCCGGTTCGTGCTGACCGGCGCGGTGCGCCCGGACGCCGACGGCGCGGAGCACGTGGCGAAGCACAGCGACGGCATCAGCGACATCGCGCTCGAGGTGCCGAACGTCGACGCCGCGTACGCGCACGCAATCGGTCAGGGCGCCACCGGCGTCGTCGAGCCGCACGACGTGACCGACGAGAACGGCACCGTCCGGATGGCCTCCATCGCCGCGTACGGCGACACCCGGCACACGCTCGTCGACCGGTCCCGCTACCGCGGCCCGTTCCTGCCCGGCTTCGTGGCCCGCGGCCCGATCGTCGACCGGCAGCCCATGATCGACGCCGGCATCCAGCCGAAGCGGTTCTTCCAGGCCGTCGACCACGTGGTCGGCAACGTCGAGCTGGGCCGCATGGACGAGTGGGTGGAGTTCTACAAGCGGGTGATGGGCTTCTCCAACATGGCGGAGTTCGTCGGCGACGACATCGCCACCGACTACTCGGCGCTGATGAGCAAGGTCGTCGCGAACGGGACCCGCAAGGTGAAGTTCCCGCTCAACGAGCCGGCCATCGCCCGCAAGAAGTCGCAGATCGACGAGTACCTGGAGTTCTACCAGGGCCCGGGTGCCCAGCACATCGCCGTCGCCACCAACGACATCGTGGCCAGCGTCGACGCGATGCGCGCCGCCGGTGTCGAGTTCCTGGACACCCCCGACTCGTACTACGACGACCCGGAGCTGCGGGAGCGGATCGGCAACGTGCGGGTGCCGATCGAGCAGCTCAAGGAGCGCAAGATCCTGGTCGACCGGGACGAGGACGGCTACCTGCTCCAGATCTTCACCAAGCCGGTGCAGGACCGCCCGACCGTCTTCTTCGAGCTGATCGAGCGGCACGGCTCGCTGGGCTTCGGCAAGGGCAACTTCAAGGCGCTCTTCCAGGCCATCGAGCGGGAGCAGGAAGCGCGCGGCAACCTGTAACACTGTCGAGCGTGACGCAGCCTCCGTCGTACCCGATGCCGCCGGCCGGTGGGCCTCCGCCCGCCGCCGGCGGCGTCGCGCCATCGTCCGGCCCACACCCCCAGGGGTACGGCGTGCCGCCGCACCAGCCCCCACCGGGGTACGGCGTGCCGCCGCACCAGGCCCCTCCGGGGTACGGCGTGCCGCCGCAGTACGCCCCACCCGGGTACCCTCCGCCGCACTGGCCGGTCGCCCAGCCCGCGCTCAGTCCGGCCGGCCAGCCGCTGGCCAGCTTCGGTGACCGGCTGCTGGCCTGGCTCATCGACGGGGCACTGGCGAGTGTCGTGTCGATGGTGCTGTTCCTGCCGGTCTTCCTGGTCCTGTGGTGGCAGATGTTCAGCGAGATGACCCGGACCAACCCGGACGGCACGCTCGTGGAGCCCGACCCGGCCACCGTCTTCACCGACTTCTTCCTGCCGCTGCTGCTGGCGGAGCTCGGCTTCTTCGTGGTGCTGCTCGGGCTCTACTGGCTCTACCACGTGGAGTACCTCAAGCGTGGCGGCCAGACGCTCGGCAAGAAGATCATGAAGCTGCGCGTGGTGCCGATCGATCCGAACCGCACGCTGGACCGGCGGATGGCCGGCCGCCGGTGGCTCGTGCAGTACCTGGCCTGCTCGCTGGTCCCCGGCCTGAGCTACGTCGACGGCTTCTGGCAGCTCTGGGACAAGCCCTGGCAGCAGTGCCTCCACGACAAGTTCGCCGCGACGGTCGTCGTTAAGGTTGCCTCGTGAGCGAGCGAACCAGCAGGTACGGCAGCGGAGCGTCGGCGTGAGTGTGGAGCCCGGCTGGTACGTCGACCCCGCCGACCGCGAGACCCGTCGTTACTGGGACGGCGAGGGTTGGCTCGGCGCGGCCATCCCCGTCGACGCGACCCCGCCCGACGGACCGCCCCCGCCCGAGCCGCCGCCCGTACCGGTCACCCCGGCCGGCTCTCCGTCGGCGGAGACCGCGCCGGGCTGGCCGCCGCAATCCGGCCAGCCAGCGCACCCGGGACCCGGCCCGCAATCCGTCCCGCCTCCGGGTTGGGGTCCGCAGGGCACCCCGCCTCCCGGCTGGGGTCCGCAGGGCGGCCCGCCTCCGGGCTGGGGCCCACAGGGCGGTCCCGCCGGTTGGAGCCCGCAGGGCACCCCGCCCGGTTGGAGCCCGCAGGGCGTGCCGCCCGGCTGGGGACCCGGCTGGGGACCCGGCTGGCCCGGCCGCCCGCCGGAGCCGCGCCCGCACGGACTCAGGCTGGCCGGTTACGGTCGGCGACTCGTCGCCCGGCTGATCGACATCGTCCTGGTCCTCGCGCTGAACGTGCTCGTCAACGGCTGGTTCGTCTGGCGGTGGCTGGAAGAGCTGACGCCGTACTGGCGGGAGGCGTTCCGGCGCGGGATGGAGGGCAACACCTCCCGCGAGGGACTGCCGCCGATCAGCGAGCAGGCCGGGCTGCTCCAGGTGGCGATCGTGGTGATCGCCACCGCGCTGTGGCTGGCGTACGAGGTGCCCGCCATGGCCGCCAACGGGCAGACCATCGGCAAGCGGGTGATGCGTATCCGCGCCGTCCCCATCGAGGCCGACCAGCCGTTGGGCTTCGGCCGGGCGCTGCGCCGTTGGACGACGCTGGGCATGTCCACCCTGTTCTGGCCCTGCTTCGGGATCGGCCTGCTGGTCCAGCTCATCGACTCCGTGTCCCCGCTCGTCGACCACCCGCTGCGCCGCGCGCTGCACGACCGGGGCGCGCTGACGGTGGTCGTCGAGGTCCCCGCCACCACCGGTTCCCCCGCCACCGACGATCACCCTCAGCCCTCGGGAGACACCCCATGACCGACTCCGGACGTCACCAGCCGGCGGTGCGACTGACCCGCGCCGACCTGGACGCGCTGCCCAGCTACGTGCCCGGGCGCAGCCCCGCCGACCTGGCCCGCGAACTGGGTCTGCCGGAGGCAATCAAGCTCGCCAGCAACGAGGTGCCGTACGGGCCACTGCCGGGCGTGGTCGAGGCGGTCACCGAGGCGGTCAGCGGCTCGCACCGGTACCCGGACATGGGCGTGGTCGCGCTGCGCGACGCGTTGGCCCAGCGGTACGGCGTGGACGCCGACCGGATCGCCACGGGCTGCGGGTCGGTGGCGCTCGCCGAGCACCTCGTACGGGCCACCTGCCTGCCGGGTGACGAGGTGCTGTACGCGTGGCGGTCGTTCGAGGCGTACCCGATCATCGCGGCGACCAGCGGCGCGACAAGCGTGCGGGTCGCCAACGACGCCGGGCACGGGCACGACCTGGCGGCCATGGCGGCGGCCGTGACCGACCGGACCCGGATGATCCTGGTCTGCAACCCGAACAACCCGACCGGCACGGCCGTCCGCCGGGCCGAGCTGGACCGGTTCCTCGACTCGGTGCCGGACGACGTGCTGGTGGTCATCGACGAGGCGTACCGGGAGTTCGTCACGGACCCCGAGGTGCCGGACGGCCTGGACTACCTCGGTCGGCCGAACGTGGCGGTGCTGCGCACCCTGTCCAAGGCGTGGGGCCTCGCCGGGCTGCGGATCGGCTGGCTGGTCGCGCAGCCAGCGGTGGCGGCGGCGGTCCGCAAGGTGGTCACGCCGTTCTCCACGAGTACGGCCGCCCAGGCCGGCGCGCTCGCGGCGCTGGCACAGGCCGACGAGATGGAGCGCCGGTGCGCGCTCGTCGTCGCCGAGCGGGACCGGGTCACCGAGGCGCTGCGCAAGTTCGTGCCCGACGTGCCGACCAGCCAGGCGAACTTCGTCTGGCTGCCGCTGGGCGACCGGGCCGTGGCGTTCGGCAAGGCGTGCGAGTCGCGCGGGGTGATCGTGCGGCCGTTCGCCGGGGACGGCGTCCGGGTCACCATCGGCACCCCGGCCGAGAACGACGCGTTCCTGGCCGCCGCGGAGGCGGCGCTGACCTGAGCGGACGCCGCATGACCAACCGGTGACATAAGAACCGTTTGTCTGGTTTTGCACGGTATTTGCCCTATCTTCCGAAGTAGCCGACGCGACGCGGACCCGCGCCGGCTCACTTCGAGAAAACGGGGTAACGAACAGTGCGTACTGCCAAGATCTGTCTCGCCGGAGCAGCCGCCGTGGCGGCGGTCGGCTTCCTCGCGGCACCCGCCGCCGCGGCACCCACCGACACCACGACCACCACCTTCGAGGTGCTCGCCGGCACCCTCGACATCGACGCGCCGGCCACCGCCGACCTGGGCACCGGCGCACCCGGTGGCACCATCACCGGCCAGCTCGGCACGGTGACCGTCACCGACTCCCGGGGCTCCGCCGACGCCTCCTGGGTCGCCTCGGTGACGGCGACGGTGTTCCAGACCGGCGGCGGCTCGCCGCCCGAGACGGTCCTGCCGTCCGAGATCGACTACTGGTCCGGTCCGGCGACCGCGACCACCGGCGACGGCACCTTCACGCCGGGGCAGGCCACGGCCGGCGACGCGGCTCCACTGGACAGCACCACGCCGCTCACCGCGTTCACCCACTCCGGCGGCACCGGCGGCAACACCGCCGCCTGGAACCCCACCCTGGTGGTCAACGTCCCGCTGGACAGCATCGCGGGCGTCTACACCGGCACGGTGACACATTCGGTGGCGTGACCGCCGGGGGCGGTCGACCATCGCGGCCGCGCTCGCCCTGTTCTGCCTCGCCGGTCCGGGTCTGTCGACCCGGGCCGGCGCGGCCGAGCCGGATGCGGGATCCGACGAGGGCAGCATCGGGATCCGGTTGCTGGAGGCCCCGACCGACCGCCGCGACGACCCGCGGGCACTGCGCTACATCGTCGACCACCTACCGCCGGGCACCACCATCAACCGGCAACTGCTGATCGTCAACCGGACCGGCGAGCCGCGCCGCGTCGACGTGTACCCGGCGGCAGCGACCCTGGAAGGTTCGGCCTTCAGATTCGGAGAGGGCAGGGCGGCCAGCGAGCTGACGTCCTGGACCACGGTCGACCGCGACACCGTGGAGTTGGAGCCGTGGGGCGAGGCACGAGTCCGGGCGACCGTCACCGTGCCGACGGCCGCCCCCCGGGGCGAGCGGTACGGCGTCATCTGGGCGTCCACCACCTCGAAGCCGCGGGCGAACGGCCAAGTCACACAGATCCACCGGGTCGGTGTTCGGATGTACCTCGACATCGGCCCGGGTGGCGAACCGGCCTCGGACTTCACGATCGGCGACGTGCGCCCGGCCCGCGGTCCCGAGGGCGTGCCCACGGTGACGGTCCAGGTCACCAACACCGGCGGTCGGGCCATCGACCTGACCGGCACGGTCAGCCTGAGCGACGGGCCGGCCGGCAGTCGAGCCGGGCCGTTCCCGGTCGGGAAGGGCGTCACGCTGCCCCCGGGCGGCTCGGGACTGGTCGTCGCCCAGTTCCCCACCGAGCTGCCCAACGGCCGCTGGAAGGCCGAGGTGAACCTGGAGAGCGGGTTGGTGAAGCGGAGCCTGACCGCGCAGATCGAGTTCCCCGACCCCGGTGCGGCCGGCCGCAAGGGCAGCATCGTGTCCCGCCTGCGCTCTCCCTGGGCGGTGGGAGTTGTCGTCGCGGCGCTGCTGCTGACGACCGGTCTCGCCGTGCTCGTGCGCCGCCGCTCCCACCGGACCGCTGCCGCCGCGCACCGCGAACACGTTCCGGCCGACCGGCAGGCGGGTCACGTCAGCTCGGTCGGCGGCGACGCGCGGCCAGCCAACCGATGACCACCAGCGTCATCCCCACGGCGACGAGGAGCAGAACCGAGCCGTTCGGGCCGGTGACCGGCAGGTTCCCACCGTGGCTGGGCGTCGGGGTGGGCTGCCGGGTCGGCGGGGGCGTGGTCGGGGTGATGGTCGGCGATGCCGGCACCACCTCGAAGGTGACACCGGTGCCGTCCGACGGCGCCACCCGCACCGCGGCAACCGCGCCTGCCGGCGGCCCGCCCGGCAGGAGCACCGATGGCACCGTGCTCACGAGTCCGGTGGTAGCGGCGAGCACGCCACCGACCAACCACCTGGTTGCCCTGCTGGCCATGTCGACCCCTCCCACCCAGAAACCTGAACCGTGAGAAAAGTACCTTTTCCGGCCAGACGTGGTGAAAGATTCGGAACCCGGTGCCCCGATCAGGTGGCGGCCAGGATCACCGCCTCCGAGGTGAGGTAGTAGCGCTGGTCGTCGCCGTTCGGGTCGACCGGCTCGCGCAGCCGCTCCATCGCGACGTAGCCGGCCTCGGCCCAGACCGCCCCGGGCGTCCAGCCCGTGCCGTCCGAGCCGACGTTGAGCGTGCTGCGGGACAGCAGACGCCCGGTCGCCGGGTCGAGCGTCACCAGGTCGTTCCCCTCGGTCAGCAGGTGCACCCGGCCGGGCTGGGCGGCGAGCACCCGCGCCGGGCCCAGGCCGGCATCACGCCACAGCTCGGCACCCGTACGCGCCGACCGACCCACCGCTACCCCGTCGGCGACACCGACAGCCTGCTCGCCGACCAAGACGACGCCGGCCGGGTCCAACGTGGGCGCGGCCACCGGCTCGCCACCACCCAACACCCAACCCCGGCCACCGGCGTCACCCGGGCCCGCCGTGCGCAGGGCCCGGCACCCCGACCGGCCGGTACGACATCCGAGCGGGGTGACCACCAGGTCGTCCGGGTCGCCCGGCGGTCGCCAGCGCTCGCCCACCAGGCCCGTCGCGGCGTCCCGGAACTCGATCGTGGCCGGTCCGGAACAGGTGTCCAGTCCGATCACCTGCCCGGTCGCCGTGGTGCCGACATCGCTGCGGCAGTCGCCGGGCAGGTCGGTCCGCCACAGCTCCCGACCGCTGGACACCTCCACGCCGCTCGCCCGGCCGCTGCCGGTGACCGTCAGTACGGTCCGACCGTCCGGGAGGTCGGCGAGAAGGAGCCCACTCGGGTTCCAGACGGTGGCGGCACCGGTGCGCCGGACCACCGCCGTGCTCGCAACAGGCACCGGCCCGTCGGCCCGCCAGCGGACCCGCCCGGTGGACGCGTCGAGCGCGACCAACCGGCCGTCC
This sequence comes from Micromonospora sp. CA-246542, assembly GCF_050942905.1. NCBI lineage: Bacteria > Bacillati > Actinomycetota > Actinomycetes > Micromonosporales > Micromonosporaceae > Micromonospora > Micromonospora sp. CA-246542. The sequence goes on from NZ_CP192040.1 coordinate 6,655,812, forward strand.
GACCAGCGGCTGACCACGATGGTGCCGCTCGCCACCACCCCGGTCAGCTCCGCCGGCCACCGCCGGTACGACCAGTAGGGCGTGGTGCGGTGCCGCCAGTCGACCGGCCGGTCGGCGTAGACCTGGCGGTGGGCGGCGTACACCCGCAGCCGCCCGTCCACGATCAACGGGGCGACCGGGAGACGGCCGATCACACCGGCCGCGGGTTGGGGCGCCGCCGGATAGTCCGCTCGGGCCGGCGTACTCACCTCGGCCGGCGCGAGCACCCGGTGGACGACGACCGCGACGGCCGCCACGGCGAGTAGCACCGCCACCGCCAGCACGAGCCGTCGCCGGCCCCTCGGGAACCCCATGCCGCACCTCCGCCCGGCACCCTACCCAGCGCAGCGGGTCGGATCCCGGTCAGGTTGTACGGGTCAAGCTTCGGGCAGGTGCGCTCAGGCCGCTTCAAGCGAGCCGGCGGCGCGAGCAGCGACGGCCAGGTCGGCGAGGTCACGCCGGAGCGCCACCTCGACCGCCCGGGCGGCGAGGCCACCGAGCAGCAGGGCCACCACCCGACCGTACGGATCGGTCGGCACCGCCTCCTGGGTGACGGTGACCGCGGTGCGCGGGCCGCGACGTCGCCGGGCCGGACGCAGACGCCAGGTGATCCGGTAGTCCGCACCGGCACCGGAGGAGCAGAGCACCAGCCGCTGGGGCGCGAGCGCCTCCACGACCAGGAACTCCTCGGTGAGGGTGCCGCCGCCCGGCTGGGCGCGCTCCGCACGCCAGGCGGTGCCCGGCCCGAACGGGCCCGGAGTCAGCACCTCGACCGGACCGGCCCCGGTCAGTCGGGCGGCCCGGTCGGACAGGTCGGTCAGCAGGCACCAGACATCGACGGCGTCCGCCTCGATGAAACCGGTAACCGCGACCGTCGACATGCCACCCTCCCGTGCCACCGACGGTACGCGCGGTACGGGCCGGACGAGGCCCCCGGACGGAATTTCCACCACCCGGAGGCCACGTTGTCCGTTCCGCCTGCGCGACACCGCTCAGCGTTCGAAGCGACCAGACCTGATCGCCCCGACGAACGCTGTCCATCCCGGCGGGCTCACGGCCAGTGTGGGGCCGCTCTGGTCCTTGGAGTCGCGGACCGCGACCAGGCCGATCACATCGACCAGATTGTCCGCCACCTCCACGCAGAGTCCCTGGTCGTTGGACCGGCTGCTGGTGCGCCAGAGCGCTCCGGTGAGATCGTGCATCGTTGTTACCTCCGTGTGCGTCGGGACGCCCCACCACTCCACAGGGCGTGGCGGGGCGACTGATCCGCGTGATCAACGGGGTAACCGGGGTGTGGTTATCGCACAGACGGTGCGACCAAGAGTCTCGTCGATGAGACGGTCCGGCGGCGGGTGCCTCAGCGGGCCGGCTGGACCGTTCCGGTGACCTCACCGAGGGCGATGGTGGTGCCGTCCGGCCCGGGCGCGGTGGCGGTGATGGTGACGGTGTCGCCGTCGACGAGGAAGGTACGGCTCTCGGCGCCGACCTTCGCCGGCTCGGCCCCGCCCCAGGTCAGTTCCAGGAACGAGCCGACCTGGGAGCGCTCGGGGCCGGAGACGGTGCCCGAGGCGTACAGGTCGCCGGTACGCAGGGACGCGCCGTTGACCGTCAGGTGCGCCAACTGCTGCGCCGGCGTCCAGTACATGCCGGCGAACGGCGGCTCACTGACCCGTTCGCCGTTCCACTCGACCGACAGCCGCAGGTCGAGCCCCAGGTGCGGCACGTCACGCAGGTAGTCGACGACCGGCGGGTCCTGATCCGGAGCCGGCACGAAGGCGTCGGCCAACGCTTCCAACGGCGTCACCCAGGCCGAGACCGAGGTGGCGAAGGACTTGCCGAGGAACGGGCCGAGCGGCTGGTACTCCCAGGCCTGGATGTCGCGGGCCGACCAGTCGTTGACCAGCACCACCCCGAAGACGTGATCGGCGAAGTCGTCCACCGCGACCCGGTCGCCCAACGCGCTGGGCACACCGACCACGAAGCCGACCTCGGCCTCGATGTCGAGACGTACCGACGGGCCGGTCACCGGACCCTCGGCGGACGCCCGCTGCCCGGTGGGCCGGACCACCGGCGTGCCGGAGACCACGACGGTCCCGGCGCGGCCGTGGTAGCCGATCGGCAGGTGCTTCCAGTTGGGCAACAGTGGCGGCTGACCCGGGCGGAAGATCTGCCCGACGTTCGACGCGTGGTGCTCCGAGGAGTAGAAGTCGACGTAGTCGGCCACCTCGAACGGGAGCAGCATCTCCACGTCGGCCAGGGGCACCAGCAGCGGCTCGACCGCCGGTCGGTGCGCCGGGTCGGTGAGCAGCTCCACGATCCGCTGGCGGACCGCCGTCCACTGCGGACGCCCGAGCGCCATGAAGTCGTTGAGGGTGGGCCGGCCCAGCGCGCCGGCGGCCAGCACCAGCCCGGCGGCCTCCGCCCCGGCCAGGTCGAACACCCACGAGGAGATACGTACGCCGATCCGCGGCTCGTCCCCGCCGGAGGAGAACACTCCGTACGGCAGGTTCGTCACGCCGTACGGCGAACCGTCAACGCCGCTCACCCAGGTCATGCGTCGTAGCCCCCGTTCACCAGCCCCAGCCGGATCAGATCGGTAAGTGGTTCCAGGATGCTGCACGAGCCGAAGCCGACCCAGAGTGGGCGCGGCGCGTCCAGCCGTCCGTTGACGCGTTCGAGCAGCGGACGTGGGTCGAGGGCGGCCAGCAGTTCGGCGACCACCCGCGCGCTCTCCCCGTCTGCGGCGGCGAGCGTCGCGGCCAGCACGTTGGCGTAGCCGTGGTGGGTGAACCCGGTCTCCGGGTCGAGGTGCCGCACCGCCTGGTGCAGTCCGGCGGTGAGCTTGAACGGCAGCGCGCGGTCGCGGCAGGCGCAGAGCACCGCCGCCAGCTCGGCCGGGGTGGGGAACAGCTCGGCGGCGAGACCGCCGGTGCGGAACTTGGCGGTGATCGGCACGCCGTCGGCCCGGGCGGCGGCGAGCGCGTCCAGGGCGCTCATCAGCCCGAAGGTCAGCGGCAGCTCGGCGTAGACGGATTCGACGCCCGGCAGGGTCCCGGTCAGCCGTAGCAGCTCGGCGACGCCGGGTAGCGGGTCCTCGCCCCGCTTGGCGACGGCCACCTCGACCTGACGGGCCGTGACGCCGTCGGGTGGCAGGAACGAGAACGCGAAGGGCAGGCGGGCGATCCCGGTGTCACCGATCAGCCCGATCACCAGGCCCTCACGCTGGTCGACGAGACCGCTCAGGTCTCCGGTCACGACGGTCGAGGCGGGGACGAGTAGCGGGCCGACCAGATCCGCGTACCAGGCGGCGCGGTGCTGGCGGTGCGCCTGCAGAGCGTCGGGCAGCGTGGCGCTGCCCGGAGGGAAGACGGCGGCGTCGTCCACCAGGCCGTCGAGGAGCGCGGGCACCTGCGTTGACACGGAACAAGAATCTACGGGACGCTACAAGGAACGGACAACAGCGTCCGATTATCGGACGCCTTCGGCCGGTGAACGGGATATATCGGGAGGCGAGATGCCGTACTACCGCAGCGTCGGCGAGGTGCCGCGCAAGCGCCACACCCAGTTCCGCCAGCCCGACGGCAGCCTCTACGCCGAGGAGCTGATGGGGCAGGAGGGCTTCTCCTCCGACTCGTCGCTGCTCTACCACCGGCACGCGCCCACCGCGATCCTGGCCGCCGACGAGTTCACCCCGCCCGCGTTCACCCGGACGCCGAACCTGCCGCTCAAGCCCCGCCACCTGCGCACCCACAAGCTCGACGCCGGTGATGCCGACCCGATCCTCGGCCGGCAGTACCTGCTCGCCAACGACGACGTCCGCATCGGGTACGTGCTCGCCGACCGCCCGTCGCCGCTGTTCCGCGACGCCACCGGCGACCACTGCCTGTACGTCGAGGCGGGCACGATGCGGGTCGAGTCCCCGTTCGGGGCGCTGGACGCGGTCGCCGGCGACTACGTCGTCATCCCCACCTCGACCATCCACCGGCTGGTCCCCACCGGTGACGCGCCCGTCCGGCTGCTCGCCGTCGAGGCGTCCGGGCACATCGGCCCGCCCAAGCGCTACCTCTCCGTACGCGGACAGTTCCTGGAGCACTCGCCGTACTGCGAACGCGACGTCCGCGGCCCCGACACCCCTTCGCTGGTGGACGGCGAGGAGGTCGAGGTCCTGGTCCGGCACCGTCGCGGCTGGACCCGTCACGTCTACGCGAACCACCCGTTCGACGTGGTCGGCTGGGACGGGCACCTGTATCCGTGGGCGTTCTCCATCCACGACTTCGAGCCGATCACCGGCCGCATCCACCAGCCCCCGCCGGTGCACCAGACCTTCCAGGGGCCCAACTTCGTCATCTGCTCCTTCGTGCCACGCAAGGTCGACTACCACCCGCAGTCGATCCCGGTGCCGTACAACCACCACAACGTCGACTCCGACGAGATGCTCTTCTACACCGGCGGCAACTACGAGGCCCGGCGCGGCTCCGGCATCGAGCAGGGCTCGATCTCGCTGCACCCCTCCGGGTTCACCCACGGGCCCCAGCCGGGCGCCGCCGAACGCTCCATCGGCGCGGACTACTTCGACGAGCTGGCCGTCATGGTCGACACCTTCCGCCCCCTCGACCTCTGCGACGCGGCACGCCCCTGCGAGGACGAGGGGTACGCCTGGACGTGGGCGCGTTCTGTTTAGTCGCCCTTTGGGTTTTCGCCGGAGCCCGCCCGCTCTGGGCGGTCAGGCTTGATCCCGACGCGGGCGGGCTCCGGCGAAAACCCTGACCTGGGCGAGCTGTACGACGCTTGTTGACCTTTTGGGGTTACGCCTTGGGTTGGGTTGGTTGCCTGGGTCAGCGGACGGTTGTTCTGGTGAAGGCGGCGAACTCGGCTATCACCGTGGCGACGATGGCGAGCACCAACGGCCACGGCGAGCCGACCACGGCGTACACGAGTAGCAGCAGCGGCGCGGCCGCCACCGCGTAGATCGCCAGGGCCATCGTCCGGTCGGCGTGCGGCATGGTCGGCAGGACGGTCCGGGTGAACCCCGGAAGCCGTGCCGCGAGCTGCCACACCACGACGCCGCCGGTCAGGGCGGCGAGCACCGCCAGGACGCGGGAGAACCCGTCGTTCGCCGACGCCGCGAACGCGACCACCACCGCGGCGACCAGTGACCAGCCCGCGCCGTAGAACACCAGGCGATGCAGGCCGTACGCGAGGGTCCGTGGGGAGTCGATCCGGCTCGGGCCGAACGTCACCATCTCGGCGATCTGCTCCAGCGCCATCGACCAGCGGCGCTGCTCCAGGCGCAGAACGCCGACGTCGTGCCCGACCTCGGCGAGGCGGTGATCGAGCCGCAGCGCCTCCCGGTAGGCCCGCTCGGCCAGGTCGAACAGCTCCAGCCGGGCCGCGACCAGACTGAGCACCAGGTGCGCCTGCGGCTCCTGGGGGGCCAGCTCGACCCCACGCCAGGCCGCGTTCAGCGCCGGCTGGCCGTTGCGCGCGTCGGCCAGGATCGCCGCAGCGCTGCGCTGGGCGTACGCGTCGGCCGGCCCGAGCGCCAGCAGCCGGTCGGCGACGGCGGCCGCGTCGGCGTACCGCCCCAGGTCGGCCAGCGCCATCGCCCGCACGACGAGCGCCGGAGGGGCGTCCGGTGCGGCGGCCACGGCCGAGTCGGCGGCGGCGAGCGCGTCGGCCGGCCGGTCGGCGGCGAGATGCACCCGGGCCAGCATGGTGAGGGCGTCCGGGTCGGCGGGCTTCAGCGCGAGCCCTTCGGTCAACTCGCCGGCCGCCTCGTCGTGGCGGCCCAACTCGGCGAGGAGCTGGGCGCGTTCGAGGTAGCCGTCGGCGGCGAACCGGTCGGGGGCGGGATCGGTGGACATCGCGACGAGCCTAGGCGGCCGGGGCGTCGTACACCAGAGCCACGGCGACGCCCGCCAGGCCTTCCTCACGGCCGGCGAAACCGAGCCCGTCGGTGGTCGCGGCGGAGACGGTCACGGGTGCGCCGACCGCCTCGGAGAGCACCCGCTGAGCCTCTTCCCGCCGGCGGCCGATCTTGGGCCGGTTGCCGATGACCTGCACGGACACGTTGCCGATCGCCAGGCCGGCGGCCCGCACCCGGCGGGCCGTCTCGGCCAGCAGGGCCACGCCGGACGCCCCGGCCCACTCGGGCTGGTCCACCCCGAAGGCGGAGCCGAGATCACCGAGACCGGCGGCGGAGAGCAGCGCGTTGCAGGCGGCGTGGGCGGCGACGTCCGCGTCCGAGTGCCCGGCGAGACCGTCCTGGTCGGGCCAGAGCAGGCCGGCCACCCAGCAGGGTCGGCCCGGCTCGAACGCGTGCACATCGGTGCCGATGGCCACCCGAGGAACGATCATGATCCGAGACTACGGTAGAACGACCGCGCGGTCCCGCCGTGCGATCGTGAGGCGTCAGCCGCCGGCGGCGAGCAGGTGCTCCGCCAGTGCCAGGTCGAACGGACGGGTGATCTTCAGCGCGTACTCCGAGCCGGGCACACAGGCCACCGGTACGCCCTGCTTCTCGACCAGGCCGGCGTCGTCGGTGAGCGGATCACCCGCGGCGGCGTGCGCGGCGGCCAGCACGGACCGGCGGAAGCCCTGCGGGGTCTGTACGGCGCGCAGGGCGGATCGGTCGACGGTGCCCAGCACCACCTCGTCGGCGCCGACCTCCTTGATGGTGTCGACGACCGGCAGGACCGGGATCACCGCCGCCTGGCCGCCCCGGACCGCGGCGGCGACCGATTCGACCAGCTCCGGTGGGGTCAACGCGCGGGCGGCGTCGTGCACCAGGACGATCGTCGGGCCGGCCGGCACGGCCGCGAGCGCCGCGGCGACGGAGGCCTGCCGTTCGGCGCCACCGGCCACCACGGTCACTGGCGCCACCGGGGCCAGCAGGTCACGGACACCCTCGACGTCTGCCGCCGGTGCGGCGACCACGATCGTGTGGACCGACGCCGCGGCGGCGAGCCGGCGCACGGCGTGCACCAGCAGCGGTTCTCCGGCGAGCAGGCGCAGCGCCTTGGGTCGACCGGGGCCGAGGCGTACGCCAGCACCGGCCGCAGGCACGAGGACCGCGACGTCACCGCGCGGGTTGAGCTGCGCGGTCACGTCGCGGTCCTCGGTGGTTTCTTCGCTACGAAGTGGGTACGACGATGCTGTGCGGACTAGGCCTCGGTGAGGACCTTGTCGAGCAGCGTCTCCGCCTCGTCCTTGGTGCTCTTCTCAGCCAGCGCGACCTCGCCGACGAGAATGTCGCGGGCCTTGGCCAGCATCCGCTTCTCGCCTGCGGAGAGGCCCCGCTCCCGCTCCCGACGCCACAGGTCACGCACGACCTCGGCGACCTTCAGCGGGTTGCCGGAGGCCAGCTTTTCCAGGTTGGCCTTGTAACGCCGCGACCAGTTGGTCGGCTCCTCGGTGTGCGGAGCCCGGAGAACGTCGAAGACCTTACCGAGGCCCTCTTCGCCGACCACCTCACGAACGCCCACGATCTCGGCGTTCTCAGCCGGCACCCGGACCGTCAGGTCACCCTGCGCGACCCTCAGGACGAGATATTGCTTAGGCTCGCCCTTGATGACCCGAGTCTCGATTGCCTCGATGAGTGCGGCCCCGTGGTGGGGGTAAACAACGGTCTCGCCGACACTGAAAACCATAGGTTCGAAACCCCTTTCGCTGTGTCTAGGGTAACACGGTCAGGCAACGATGTCTCACCGATGTCCTGACCGTTGGCGCAGCTCAGGGGCCCTGTGAGAGGTCTTTCTTCAGCTTGACAGGCGGTCAAACCGATGGTTCAAACACGCTCCGTGACGATCGGATGACTTCCCGATACGAGTGAACAGAACGTCGAGATCAAGGGCTATGCGCTCCTCCCATGGTATCCCGGCGTGCGGGACCGCGCCCAGATGTAGCGGGAGGTGCCCCCGGTGCGGGACCCTGGAGTCCGAGCCACACTCCGCTCTCGAGACGCTTCCTGGGGGGTCCGATGGGCAAGCCGGACGCAGAGGGCCACGGGCCATCCGACGGCCTGCCCGACCTACCACCCGAATGGGGCCGCATCGTCGTCCCCGATGACGCCTCCGCCCTCGCCAGCGAGGCCGCCCAGGTGCGTCGTGAGCTGCGCCGGGCCACCGGCCGGTACGCCGGACGCCGGGCACTCGCCCTGCCGCTGCTCGTCCTGGTGGTGGCGGTGCTCACCACCCTGACCGGCCTGCTCGCCGTGACCTGGCCCCGCGCCGGCCGGAGCACCGACCGGCCCACTCCGGCGCCCTCTCCACCACCCGTTTCGCTCACCGGTCAGGCGCTGCCCGCGCTGGACCTGGTCGACGCCGGGCAGGCGCCCGTTCCGCTCCGCGGCCTGTTACCCGCCATGATCATCCTCGTGGACGACTGTGGCTGCCCCGACGTCGTCACCGAGGCCGTGGGGGCGGCGCCCGACGGAGTCACGATCGTCACCGTGACCGAGGGCCGAGCCGTCTCGACCGCACCGCCGGTCGACGGCGTCCGTGCGCTGGCCGACCCCGCTGGCGGTCTGCGCTCGTTCCTGGGCCCGGGCGCCGCCAACGCGCTGCTGGTCGACCGCGCCGGCGTGGTGACCCGGGTGCTGCCCGGCGTCGGGCCGGTCGACGCGTACCAGGACGACCTGACCGCCCTGGCCCGCTGAGCGGCCTACGACGGGGGCAGCGCGACGAGTTGCGCCTCGACGTCGATGGGCTGGTCGCCGACGGCCGACAGCGACACCCGGAACGGCCCGCCGCCGGGCAGCAGCCGGGCGGACGCGAGCGTGCCGTCGCAGTCGATCCGCGGCGGGCCGGCGAGTCTGGCCCCGGTGCTCGTCACCGCCAGCGTGCCCGGTCGGGTGCACCGGTACTGGAGCAGGAAGCGGGAACCATCGTCGGACGCCTGCCGGGTCCGCTCCTCGCCGGGCGCCAGCTCCCGCTGCTCCCGCCAGATCGTGCTGCGGAACGAGGGGAGGTCGCTCCCGGGGACGAGAACCCCCACATCGGCACCGAGGTCGGTGGCCTCACCCGTCTCCGGGTCGATGACGACCCGCCGATCGCCGTCCACCCGGACGACCTCGCCCCTCTGCGAATCAACCCGCATCGTCACCCGTGACTCGGGCTCAAGACGGGCCAGGACACGTTCCAACTCGGTGCTGACGCTGGGCGCGACCACCGGCGGGCGTACCGATCCGGCCACCGGAACTGGCGCGGCGGCACGCCACCACCAGCCGCCGACCGCCAGCGCGCCCAGGGCGATACCGACCAGCACCGCCGACCGCAACCGGTCGTCCTCCGCCCCCGCACCCATGGAACGAGCGTACCGGTCGGGTCGCTGGCGTTCACTCCTGTCGATCCAGCAGGACGGCGTACAGGGTGAGGCCCGGACCGAACGCCAACATGACCACCCGCCGGGGCGGCGGGGTGGAGCGACCCAACCGGTCCAGGATCAGCAGAACCGTCGGCGAGGAGCAGTTGCCGTGCTCGTCAAGCGTCGCCCGGGACGCCGCCAACGCCTGCGGAGGCAGCGCCAACTCCCGCTCGACCACGTTGAGGATCCGCGGCCCGCCCGGGTGTACGGCCCAACCGTCCACGTCGGAGATGGCGCCGCCGTGCCGGGCCAGCAGATCGTCGACCAGACCGCGCACGTGCCGGGAGAGGACCTGCGGCACCTTCGACGACAGCCCCATCCGGAAGCCCGCGTCCGTGACGTCCCAGGTCATGTGGTCGGCCGTCGAGGTGTCGGTGACCGAGGCGACCTCGCGCAACGCGTACCCCCGGCCGCCGGGCACCACCACGGCGGCGACGGCGGCGTCCGAGAAGAGCGCGTGCGAGATGATCTGCTGGGTGTCGACCCGGGCCGTGGACGGCTGGATGTGCAGGCTGGTCAGCTCCGCGCAGAGCAGCAACGCCGGCCGGCCCCGGGCGGTGACGAAGTCACTCGCCGCGCCCAGCCCCGGAAGCGCCGCGTAGCAGCCCATGTGGCCGACGAACATGCGCTGGGTGTCCGCCGCCATGCCCAGGTCACGGGCGAGCAGGATGTCCAGCCCCGGGGTGGCGTACCCGGTGCAGGAGCAGACGATGAACATCCCGACGTCGCCGGCGTCCAGACCGGCGGCGGTCAACGCGCGCCCCACCGCCTCCTTGCCCAGCGGCAGCGCCTCCACCTGGTAGCGACGCATCCGGCGCTCGGTCGGCCAGTCCGAGACGTCCTCGAGCAACGGGTTGACCGCGGCCTGCCGTCGGGTCACCCCCGAGTTCGCGAAGATCCGTTCGGCCAACGCCCGGGTGCTGCCGGAGAAGTGCCGGGAGAAGAAGCCCTCCCACAGCTCGTCCTGCGAAGCGGACGGCGGCTGCGCTGTCCCGAGCCCCGCGATCACTGGTACGGACACGATCCCCACCTCTCGTCAAACGCTGTCCTCCCCCTGGCCGTCCCACCGACCACCTCGGCCGGCCGCACCCTCGTACGTCTCCCGCGACACCCGCTCACCAACGCGGTGCCGATCCGTCGCGGTCCGGGTCCCCGCCCAACGCGGCGATGCCCAGCCAGTCGGCGCAGACGTCCGACGTGGCCGGGTGCAGTGAGCCGCAACGGGCATCCCGGTAGAGCCGCTCCAACGGATGGCCACGTCGGGTCGCCGACGTGCCGGCCGCCTCCAGCATCGACGCCGCCACCTCGGCGGCCGTCGTCCCGGCCAGCAGCTTCGCCCGCCACACCCAGCGGTTGGTCTCCGCGTCACCGGGCGCGTCGTCCACCCGGCGGGCCGCCTCGGCCACCGCCAGCTCGGCGGCAGCCGTCGCCGCGTCCGCCCGGCCCAGCCGCGAGCGCACCGCCGGCAGGCCGGCCAGGTTGCGGGCGTTGAGGTGCTCGGCCGCCGCGTCGATGGCGGCCCGCGCCACCCCCACGTAGACGGCCGCGTAGCTGGCCACCAGCCAGTGCGGCATGAGCTGGGCGATCACGAGCGCCAACCCCTCCACCCCACCGAGCAGCCGGTCGCCCGGCACGGTGACGTCCAGATGCAGGTCGTGCGACGAGGTGGCCCGCATGCCGAGGGCGTCCCAGGTCGGCTCGACGCTCAAACCCTCGCCGGCCGGCACCAGGAACTGCGACACCGTCGACTGATCGGTGGCGCTGCGCGCGGCCACCAGGTAGCCGTCGGCGTGCCCGGCCCCGGAGCAGAAGGTCTTGCTGCCCTTGAGGTGCCAACCGCCGTCGGTCGGCTCGTAGACCGTGCTCAACTGCGAGAGGCGCGCGCCGGTGCCCCGCTCGCTCATCGCGACGCCGTACCAGGCGCCCTGGGCAGCGGCGGTGAGCAGCCGGTCCCGGGCGGCCAGCGCCTCGTCGGAAACGCCCAGAGCCTCGGCCAGCTCCTCGGTGACCGCGCCCAGCGCGCCGGTCACCGAGGCGTGCATGTTGAACACCAGCGCCGTCGCGCCGTTGCCCCGGGCCAGCTCGGTGGCGACCGCCGTGTACTCCGCGAAGCTCGCGCCCAGGCCACCGAGCGCGCGCGGGACCATCAACCCGAAGAGGCCGGCCTCCCGCAGGTCACGGAAGTCCTCGGCCGGGAAGGAGCCGTCCCGGTCGTGCTCCGCCGCCCGCGCGGCGAACCGCGGCGTCAATCGGCGGGCCGCCTCAAGCGCGTGCACCGTCATATCGCTCCCTCCTCGGCGTCCCATACCCCGCCACGAGCCGACTATCCTCTGCGGACCCCCTGGCCCTGGTAGAGCACGGCGGTGGACCGGGTCGGCACGATGCGCGGGGCACGACCGGTCGACGGCACACCCGGTGTCCGTGCCGCGCGGGCCCGCCGCACCAGCCAGGCGAGCAGCCCCCCGACCTGTGGTCGGATCCCGCGTAGGCGCAGCTCGACGCCGTGCCGGGCGCACTCGGCCACCAGCGCCCGCGCGTCCACGAACAACCGTGGATCGTGGATGCCACGCGGCACCGTCGGCAGCCGCTCGGCGATCCGCACCGCGACCAGGCGGGCCAGCGCCGTGTCGTTGAGCGTGTCCAGCACGAGCAGGCCGCCCGGGCGCAGCAGGCGGCACGCCTCGGCCACCGCGCGCGGCCAGTCCGGCACGTGTTCCAGCAGCTCGCCGGCGGAGACCACGTCGGCGCACCCGTCGGGCAGCGGCACCGCCGTGGCGTCACCCTGCACCACCCGTACGCCGTGCCCGGCGGCCTGGACCAGCGCCGAACGGGTCAGGTCCACCCCGACGTGCCGGTAGCCCTTGCCGGCCAGGTGCGGCGCGAGCAGACCGGCGCCGCAGCCCAGATCGACCAGGACCGCGCCCGGACTCCTCGTCGGCGGTACGAGCGCCGCGCGGGCCTCGGCCAGCCAGTGCAGCATCGCGAACGCGCCATCCGGCCGCCACCACTCACCGGCCAGGTCGTCGTACTGGCGCGGATCGTTGCGCGGCAACACCCGCTGAGCGGTCGACGCCACGTCTCGCATGGCTCCGAGCGTGGCACGACTGCTCGGTAACGACCAGACTTCCCTTATGTCGTCGAGGGTGTTAGGGCTGGTCAGGGCGAGCCATCCGGAACCGGCCGCCGCGGTGACCACAGTGTCCGGTCTGCTGGCCTGGGGAGTGGGGCACCGGCCCTGGGGAATCGTCTCCGTGGTGCTCGCGGTACTCGCCAGCCAACTCGCCGTCGGCTGGACCAACGACGCGTTGGACGCCGAGCGGGACGCCACGGTGGGGCGTACCGACAAGCCGGTCGCCGCCGGCGCGGTGGGCCGGCGCGTCACGGCCTGGGCCGCCGTGGCCGCCGCGCTGGCCTGCCCGCTGCTGGCGCTGACCACGAACCCCCGGGCGGCCCTCTGGCTCACGGTCGCCCTGATATCCGCGCTGCTCTACGACTGGCCGCTGAAGGCCACCGTCTTCTCGGTCCTGCCGTACGCCGTCTCCTTCGGCGCCCTGCCGGGCTTCGTGGTGCTGGCGCTGCCGGGCGAGCCGACCCCACCGCTCTGGCTGCTGACGGCGGCGGCCTGCCTCGGTGCCGGCGCGCACTTCGCCAACGTGCTGCCCGACCTCGCCGACGACGCCCGCACGGGCGTACGCGGCCTGCCGCACCGCCTCGGCGCGGCGGGCAGCCGGGCGGCCGCGGCCGGGCTGCTCCTCGCCGCGACCGCCGTCCTGGTCCTGGGACCGCCCGGGCCGCCGTCGGTCCTCGGGCTCGCGGCGGTCGGCACGGCCGCCGTCGTGCCGCCACTGAGTTGGTACGCCGGGCGCTCGGCGGCCCGGGCGGGCCGACGGCCGGTGGCCGCCTTCCGGGCGGTGATGCTGGTGGCCCTCATCGACGTCGTGCTGCTGGTGGCGAGCGGCCGGGTGGTGTGACGGGCACCCCGCAGGGTGGCATTGCCGGGTCCCCGTGCGGGCCTCGATCAGCTCCAACTACCCTGGAGCGCGGTCTGCGCGGGTATGGCCACCTCCCCCGGCGTGCGCCCGGGTGGGGATCGTAACGAGGAGGACCGACGTGACGCGCTCGATCAACCGATCCCGGCGGGCGGCCCTGCTGCTGTCCGGAATCGCGGCGGCCACCAGCCTGCTCGCGTCCGGATGCGGCGCCGGCCAGATCGCCGAGACGGCGTTGAAGGAGCCGTCGGTCCAGGGCGTCAACCTCACGACCCCGAACGGCGCCTACTCGGTGCGTGGCCTGCTGGTCACCTACCCCGGCACCGAGGGTTACCGGGCCGGCCAGGACGCGCCGCTCAACGCGGTGATCTACAACGACTCGAAGAGCCCCGTGACGGTCACCATCACCACTCAGAGCGCCCGCGAGGTGCTGATCTCGGGTGGCTCGGCCAGCCCGACGCCGTCCGCCTCGGAGTCGACCTCGGCCACCCCGTCGGGTTCGGCCAGCCCGTCAGGTTCGGCCAGCCCGTCGACCAGCGAATCCGGCTCGGCCAGCCCGTCCGCGACCCCGTCCGAGACCGGCTCGTCGTCGGCGACCCCGTCCGCACCGGAGTCGGCGCGGGCATCGGGCTCCGCCAGCGCGGCCGCGCCGGGTCAGCCCGCTCGCATCGAGCTGGCCCCGCTGAGCTACCTCCAGCTCAACTCGGAGGCCACCTCGCAGCTTCGGCTCGTCGGCCTGACCGAGGCGCTGCGTTCCGGTCAGAACGTCGTCGTGACCTTCGACTTCGGCAACGGCAACACGGTCACCGGCCCCGCGCCGATCGCGGTGCCGCTCACCCCGGCGGCCCCCGCCTCGCCGATCATCGAGCGCGAGGGCGGCTACGAGGGCAACGAGGGCGGCACCACCCACGAGTGACCCCGATCCTCGAGTACCGGACACCCCGGCGTGGGAACCACCACGCCGGGGTGTTTTCGTCGTACGAGGGGGCTAGCGTCCTGATGTGACCACCTCCCGATCGACCTCCGGCCGTGGCGGCGCGGCCGGTGCGCCCCGCGCCCGGTCCGCCACCCGCGAACCGCGCCCGGCGTACGAGTGCGACGCCTGCGGGCACCAGCCGCCCAAGTGGGTCGGCCGCTGCCCGGAGTGTGGCGAGTGGGGCTCGGTGGTCGAGTCGACGGTGACCGGGCCGACCGTCTCCGGTCGGGTGGTCAGCTCACGGCTGCCGGCCGAGCCGGCCCGGCCGATCGCCACCATCAGCGCGGCTCCGGCCCGCGCCCGGCCGACCGGCGTGAGCGAGCTTGACCGGGTGCTCGGTGGCGGCCTGGTGCCCGGGGCGGTCGTGCTGCTCGCCGGCGAGCCGGGCGTGGGCAAGTCGACCCTCCTGCTCGACGTGGCGCAGCAATGGGCGGTGGGCGCCGGCAGCCCGTCCCTGGTGGTCAGCGGGGAAGAGTCGGTCAGTCAGGTCCGGCTGCGCGCCGAGCGGATGGGCACCCTGCACGATCAGCTCTACCTGGCGGCCGAGAGCGACCTGGCGTCGGTGCTCGGGCACCTCGACGCGGTCAAGCCGGGCCTGCTGGTGCTCGACTCGGTGCAGACCATCTCGACCACCGGCACCGAGGGTGTGCCGGGCGGCGTGACCCAGGTCCGCGCGGTCACCGCCGCACTGGTCTCCGTCGCCAAGGAGCGGGGCATCGCGACCGTGCTGGTCGGGCACGTCACCAAGGACGGCCAGGTGGCCGGGCCGCGCGTGCTGGAGCACCTGGTCGACGTGGTGCTGCACTTCGAGGGCGACAAGCACTCCTCGCTACGGCTCGTGCGCGGCGTCAAGAACCGGTTCGGGGCGGCCGACGAGGTGGGCTGCTTCGAGATGCACGAGGGCGGCATCAGCAGCCTGGCCGACCCGTCCGGGCTGTTCCTCACCCGCTACTCCGAACCGGTGCCCGGCACCTGCGTGACCGTGGCGATGGAGGGGCGGCGGGCCCTGGTCACGGAAGTGCAGGCCCTGATCGGCGCGACGGTGGCCGGCTCTCCCCGCCGTACCGTCTCGGGCCTCGACTCGGCCCGCCTGGCCATGGTGCTCGCGGTCCTGCAACGGCGTACGGAGCGGTTGACCCTGCACGACCGGGAGGTGTTCGCGGCCACCGTCGGCGGCATCCGGGTGGTGGAGCCGGCAGCCGACCTGGCCGTCGCGCTGGCGGTCGCCTCCGGCGGGCTCAACCTGGCGATCGCACCGCATCTCGTCGCGATCGGCGAGGTGGGGTTGACCGGCGAGGTGCGCCGGGTCGGTGCGGTGCCGCGCCGGCTGGCGGAGGCCGCCCGCCTGGGGTTCAAGGTGGCGCTGGTTCCGCCGGGTTGCGGCCCGGCGAGCACCGGCGCGGGGCCGGATCAGATGCGGGTGACCGAGGTCACTGACGTGCGCTCAGCCCTGCACCATGCGGCCCGCGCGTCCGCCGAGTGACTCAGCGTGCCGACGCCAACGGCGATAACGGACAGCATCGCCGCAAGTGGAAACGGTTCGAAGGGCGGCATCGTGACACATCACAGTAACCACGACAGCACCCACCGCACGGCAGTCCGTAGACTGTGCCCGTGCCGATCGACCGCGATACCACCAAGCCTGCCGGAGCGCCGCCCCAGGCCCGCACCGGCACCGTGGGCTCGCCGGCCCGCCCGATCAGCGTGAGCGTGACCGCCGCTGCCGGGGGTGCCGGCGATCCGCTGCGGGCGAATCTCGCCCTGATGGCACCCGGCACCGCGCTGCGCGACGGGTTGGAGCGCATCCTGCGGGGTCGCACCGGCGCGCTCATCGTGCTCGGCTACGACAAGGTCGTCGAGGGTCTCTGCACCGGCGGCTTCCCGCTGGACGTCGAGTTCTCCGCGACCCGGGTCCGCGAGCTGTGCAAGATGGACGGCGCCGTGGTGCTGTCCAGTGACGGCACCCGCATCGTCCGGGCGGCCGTGCACCTGATGCCCGACCCGTCCATCCCGACGGAGGAATCGGGCACCCGGCACCGCACCGCCGAACGGGTCGCCCGGCAGACCGGCTACCCGGTGATCTCGGTCAGCCAGTCGATGCGGATCATCAGCCTCTACGTCAACGGTCAGCGGCACGTCCTCGACGACTCGGCCGCGATCCTCTCCCGGGCCAACCAGGCGCTGGCCACCCTCGAGCGCTACAAGCTGCGGCTGGACGAGGTCTCCGGCACGCTCTCCGCGCTCGAGATCGAAGACCTGGTCACGGTGCGGGACGCGGTGGCGGTGGTGCAGCGGCTGGAGATGGTCCGCCGGATCGCCGACGAGATCGCCGGTTACGTCGTCGAGCTGGGCACCGACGGTCGACTGCTCGCTCTCCAGCTCGACGAGCTGATGGCCGGCGTCGACGCCGACCGCACGCTCGTCATCCGGGACTACCTGCCCGTCGGCCGTAAGTCCCGCACTTTGGACGAGGCGCTGGTGGAGCTGGATCTGCTGGGCGCCACCGAGCTGATCGACCTGGTGTCGGTCGCCAAGGCGATCGGCTACCCGGCCGCCTCGGACGCGCTGGACGCCGCCGTCAGCCCGCGGGGCTTCCGGCTGCTGGCCAAGGTTCCGCGCCTGCCAGTGGCCGTGGTCGACCGTCTGGTGCTGCACTTCGGCAGCCTGCAGCGGCTGCTGGGGGCGACCGTGGAGGACCTGCAGGCCGTCGAGGGTGTGGGCGATGCCCGCGCCCGAGGCGTCCGCGAGGGCCTGTCCCGGCTCGCCGAGGCATCCATCCTTGAGCGGTACGTCTGATCCGCCGCCGATCCGGCTGGCCGGAGTGCCGGCTCAGCCGGTGATCGTGATCTTCGCGGGCTCGCTGTACTTGGTGCCGACCCGGGCGAACACCTGGTACGTCCCCGCGGGCGCGAACGGCCCCGCGGCCAGACCCGCGCCGTCGCACCGGCTGGTGTCCCGTCCGTTCCAGCCCACCTGGTAGGAGCGCTCGAACCCGGGCGTGAACGACTGCACATCCGAGCCCTGGACCTTGCCGCAGGTGTCGGACGACCACACCTTCTCGGCGCCCGCCTTGATGAAGATCTCCTGGAGGTCGGCGCCGACGTTACGGCTGCACGTCCGGTTCGAGGTGTTCTTGATCTTCAGCTGGAGGTCGACCACCGCGCCGCGCTGTGCCGAACTGGGCCGCGCCGCCGACGTCACGCTGATCTCCGCGTCGGTGCAGGTGCCGTCGTCGACCGATCCCGCAGCCGAGTCCGGCGGTGGGTCATTGGTGGTGGCTCCGGGGCCGGGGTCCGTGGCGTTCGTGGCACCCGGATCGGCGGATCGCTCCGTGGCACTGGGCACCGCCGACCCGGACGCCGACGGAGCCCCCGACTGCGGGGTCAGCACCGGCCCCACCGCTCCCGGGCTCGACGTCGGAGTCGGCGTCGAGCCGGCCCGTGGGTGACCGCCGGAGCGACCCGAGCCGGTGCAGGAATAGAGCACGACAATCAGGAAGAGCAGCACCGTTCCGAATACGACGGCGCGACGCCGCCAGTACACGGCGGGTGGCAGGGGGCCGACCGTCAGACGCATGATGCCCCCCACCGTAGTCGCGCCGCACCCACCGGCGGGTCACGACGCGCCGGAGCGTCAGCGGGGCGGCGCGAACAACCTCCACTGAGGACGGACGGAACGGCGGCCGGCCACTCGCTCAGAGGTACACCTTGCGCTGGTAGACGGCGTGCGCGCCGGCCACCCGGTCCAGAAAGAGCAGCCCCGCACAGTGGTCGATCTCATGCTGCAACGCCCGCGCCTCGAAGCCGTCCGTCACCAGTCGGACCGTCGCCCCCGTGCCCGGCAGGTCACCCTCCACGACGAGCCGACTCGCCCGCTTCACGTCCCCGGTCAGGTCCGGCACGGACATGCAGCCCTCCCGACCCGGCTTCCATCGGGTCGCCTCGACCACCCGGGCGTTACACAGCACGAAGGTGCCGTGCACGGTGACCGCCTTCGGGTGGCCCGTCACGTCGACGGCGAAGACCCGGACGCCCACGCCGACCTGCGGCGCCGCCAGACCCACGCAGCCCGGCGAGACCCGCATCGTGGCCACCAGGTCGGCGGCCAATCGGATGATCTCCTCGGCGGTGGGATCGACGTCGCCTCCGGCCCGGCTCAGCACCGGGTGCGGGGCCGACACGACGGCCCGCACCTCACCCGCCACCGCCAGCGACTCCGGCGTCCAATCCCCCAGACCGGCGTACGCCTCGCCCTGCCCGTCGCTCACAGCAGATCCGGGTCTGCCGGCCGGAGGGTGACCTCGACCCCCACCTCGGCGGCCGTCCGGTGCAGCCGTTCGGTCAGCGCCTCGACGACCCCCGCCGGCAGCTCGACCTCGGCCAACACCACGTAGAGCGAACCGGCCAGCCGGGTGCTCAGGTCGGTGACGTTGCCACCGGCGTCCACCAGCACCCGGGTCATCGCCGCCACGATGCCCATCCGGTCCGACCCGTGCACCGCGAGCACGTACGGCTCGCCGGCCGGCGCCACCTCACCGTCCGGCGTCACCGCGCGTACGGTCGCCAGAAGTTGCCCCTCGGCGGCCAGCGGCGCCAACGCCGCCTCCACCTCGGCGGCGGCCGGGCCGGTGCAGATGAGGGTCATCGCGAAATGCCCCCGCAGCCGGGTCATCGTGCTGTCGGTGAGGTTCGCGCCCAGCCGGGCCAGCACCTCGGCGACGTCGGCCACGATGCCCGGCCGGTCCCGGCCGATGACGGTGATCGCGAGCTCGTTCATCCGCGCATTCTGCCCGATCCGCCCACCAGCACGGCGACACCCTCTCGGAGCCGCCCAACCAGCGGGACCGGACCGCGTGACATCATCGACGACGCCATGACTCAACCCGATTTCGCCGCACTCGTCAGCCGATGGTTCCAGCAGCACGCCCGTGACCTGCCGTGGCGGGAACCCGACGTGACCCCGTGGGCCATCCTGGTCAGCGAGGTCATGCTCCAGCAGACGCCCGTGGTCCGGGTGGTGCCGGCCTGGCACGCCTGGCTGGCCCGCTGGCCCGACCCGGCGGCGCTGGCGGCGGACACCCCGGCCGAGGCGATCCGCATGTGGGGGCGGCTCGGCTATCCGCGCCGCGCGGTCCGGCTGCGGGAGTGCGCGGTGGCCATCGTGGACCGGCACGGCGGCCAGGTGCCCGACCGGCTGGAACAGCTACTGGCGCTGCCCGGTGTGGGCACGTACACGGCACGCGCGGTAGCCGCGTTCGCGTTCGGGCAGCGACACCCGGTGGTCGACACCAACGTCCGACGGGTGGTCTGTCGAGCCGTGGCCGGTGAGCCGGACGCCGGCCCGGTCACCCGCCCGGCCGACCTGGTCGCCACCGAGGAGCTGCTGCCCCGGAGCCGGCCGCCGCCGCACTGGCCAGCGCCGCCTTCATGGAGCTGGGCGCGGTGCTCTGCACGGCCCGCGCACCGCGCTGCACGGCCTGCCCGGTCGAGTCGGTCTGCGCCTGGCGGGCCTCCGGGCAGGAGCCACCGACCGGCCCCACCCGCCGCCCCCAGAAGTACGCGGGCACCGACCGACAGGTACGCGGACTGCTGCTCGGGGTGCTCCGGGAGACCAGCGGGCCGGTCCCGCACCAGCGCCTCGACCAGGTGTGGACCGACGACGTGCAGCGCGCCCGCGCACTGTCCGGCCTGGTGCAGGACGGACTCGTGGAGCCGGTCGGCGCCGACTCGTTCCGGCTCACCGGCGACGGCCCGTCGACCCCCACCGCCAACCTGACCACCTGACCAACCCGCCCCCGCCCTCGGCCTCCACTGGCAGTCGCCCTCGGGGGCGGGCGCGGTGCACCACCCTCCTGCGCGTCCTTTGCTCTGCTTCAGCGGAGGAAACACTCGTGGCGGCTGGGTGTTGCCTCCGCTGAAGCAGAGCAAAGGTGGTGGTGTGGGGGTCCGGCCGCCCTCGGCGGCACGTCGGACGACCGGACGTACCTCCCGGCGATGAGCGCTGGTTGCGACTCCCGCACCCCGGCGCCGGGCGCCCGGCGCGCACGGCGCGCTCGGCGCGGTGTTGAGCGCGGCACCTCGGGCGCGGTGTTGAGCGCGGCGTCGAGTTGGGGGCGGTGCGCAGAAAGGGGCGGGGCCCCGGTGGCTTACGCCGCCGGAGCCCCGCCCCTTGTGCTGCTGGTTATGCCACCTCGTCCGTCGCCGCTGCCGCGGTGCCGGCGGCGGTGCCCCCGAGGTCGGCCGGAACGGCGTCCGGAACCTCGACCGGCTTCTCCGCACCCCGGAAGACGAGCTTGGACTTGTCGATGTCGTTCGGGTCGCCCTCGCAGTCCACCACCACGATCTGACCGGGGGTCAGCTCGTTGAACAGGATCCGCTCGGAGAGGTTGTCCTCGATGTCGCGCTGGATCGTGCGACGAAGCGGACGGGCACCGAGCACCGGGTCGAAGCCCTTCGCCGCCAGGTACTTCTTGGCGTTGTCGGTCAGCTCCAGACCCATGTCCTTGTTCCGCAGCTGGCCCTCGATCCGCTGGATCATGATGTCCACGATCGAGAGGATCTCGGTCTGGCGCAGCTGGTGGAAGACGATGGTGTCGTCGATCCGGTTGAGGAACTCAGGCCGGAAGTGCTGCTTGAGCTCGTCGTTGACCTTCTGCTTCATCCGGTCGTAGTTGGACTCGGAGTCCTCCGACTGCTGGAAGCCCAGCGACACCGCCTTGGCGACGTCACGGGTGCCCAGGTTGGTGGTCAGGATGATGACCGTGTTCTTGAAGTCCACGATCCGGCCCTGACCGTCGGTGAGCCGACCGTCCTCCAGGATCTGCAGGAGCGTGTTGAACACGTCCGGGTGGGCCTTCTCGATCTCGTCGAACAGGACCACCGAGAACGGCCGACGCCGCACCTTCTCGGTCAGCTGCCCGCCCTCGTCGTAGCCGACGTAGCCGGGAGGGGCACCCACGAGCCGGGAGACCGTGTAACGGTCGTGGAACTCGGACATGTCCAGCTGGATGAGGGCGTCCTCGCTGCCGAAGAGGAACTCGGCGAGCGCCTTGGACAGCTCGGTCTTACCGACACCGGACGGGCCGGCGAAGATGAACGAGCCGGACGGGCGCTTCGGGTCCTTCAGGCCGGCCCGGGTACGCCGGATCGCCTTCGAGACCGCCTTGACCGCATCCTCCTGGCCGATGACGCGCTTGTGCAGCTCGTCCTCCATGCGCAGCAGGCGCGAGGTCTCCTCCTCGGTCAGCTTGTAGACCGGGATACCGGTCCAGTTGCCGAGCACCTCGGCGATCTGCTCGTCGTCGACCTCGCTGACGACGTCCAGGTCACCGGCCTTCCACTCCTTCTCCCGCTGCGCCTTCTGACCGAGGAGCTGCTTCTCCTTGTCGCGCAGCTGGGCGGCGCGCTCGAAGTCCTGCGCGTCGATCGCGGACTCCTTGTCGCGGCGCACCTGGGCGATGCGCTCGTCGAAGTCACGCAGGTCTGGCGGCGCGGTCATCCGGCGGATGCGCATCCGGGCGCCGGCCTCGTCGATCAGGTCGATCGCCTTGTCCGGAAGGAAGCGGTCCGAGATGTATCTATCGGCCAGAGTTGCGGCAGCCACCAGGGCTGCGTCCGTGATCGAGACCCGGTGGTGCGCCTCGTAACGGTCCCGCAGGCCCTTGAGGATCTCGATGGTGTGCGCCAGCGACGGCTCACCCACCTGGATCGGCTGGAAGCGGCGCTCGAGAGCGGCGTCCTTCTCCAGGTGCTTGCGGTACTCGTCGAGCGTGGTGGCGCCGATGGTCTGCAGCTCACCACGGGCCAGCATCGGCTTGAGGATGCTGGCGGCGTCGATCGCACCCTCGGCGGCACCCGCACCCACCAGGGTGTGGATCTCGTCGATGAACAGGATGATGTCGCCGCGCGTGCGGATCTCCTTGAGCACCTTCTTGAGGCGCTCCTCGAAGTCACCGCGGTAGCGGGAACCCGCGACCAGCGCACCCAGGTCGAGCGTGTAGAGCTGCTTGTCCTTCAGAGTCTCGGGCACCTCGCCCTTGATGATCTTCTGGGAAAGCCCCTCCACCACGGCGGTCTTACCGACGCCGGGCTCACCGATCAGGACCGGGTTGTTCTTGGTACGGCGGGAGAGCACCTGCATGACCCGCTCGATTTCCTTCTCGCGCCCGATGACCGGGTCGAGCTTGCCCTCGCGGGCGGCCTGGGTCAGGTTGCGGCCGAACTGGTCCAGCACGAGGCTGGTCGACGGCGCGGCCTCACCCGGCGCGGCACCCGCCGCGGCGGGCTCCTTGCCCTGGTAGCCGGAGAGGAGCTGGATCACCTGCTGGCGGACCCGGTTGAGGTCGGCGCCGAGCTTGACCAGCACCTGGGCGGCGACGCCCTCGCCCTCACGGATCAGCCCGAGCAGGATGTGCTCGGTGCCGATGTAGTTGTGGCCGAGCTGCAGCGCCTCGCGCAGCGACAGCTCCAGCACCTTCTTGGCCCGCGGCGTGAACGGGATGTGCCCGCTCGGCGCCTGCTGGCCCTGGCCGATGATCTCCTCGACCTGCTGGCGGACGCCCTCCAGGGAGATGCCGAGGCTCTCCAGGGCCTTTGCCGCGACGCCTTCACCTTCGTGGATCAGGCCCAGCAGGATGTGTTCCGTACCGATGTAGTTGTGGTTGAGCATCCGGGCCTCTTCTTGGGCCAGGACGACAACCCGTCGCGCTCGGTCGGTGAACCGCTCGAACATGCCCTCGTGCTCCTCACGTGCCGTGCGCCTTGATGGTCAAGATCTTGGCGGGGCCGGTGCACGAACGTCCGGGACGGGCGTCCGTGCCTCCTTACTCTATCGTCGCTGACCGACTCAGCTGAGGTCGTGTCTCTCCGGTCCGGGTCGGTTCCACGTCGTTTTGCACAACCGTCCGCGCTCAGGAGGTGTTCCGGTACCCCTGTCGCTACGCGTAGAGCGAAATCCGGTCGGCCACGGAGAAGCCCTCCGCCGCCGCCGGAGAGGCCCAGAGGGGCCCAGCGGGGGTCGCGACGGTCATCCACAGATTGTGGAAAACTTCTCCACCGTCTGTGGACAACGTCGCCCGGTCCGCCCGACATTCCCGCCCGCGACCCGGCCACCGCACGCGGCCCCGATGGGGTGGAAAGACGGCGACGCCGGCCCGGAGAGTGCTCCGGCCCGGCGTCGGTGTCGCCCCACGGTGGCCGTCGCCACCGCTGCGCTGAACGAGATCAGCGCTTGGCGTGGAACTCGTCGACGATCTCCTGCGGAATACGACCGCGGTCCGAGATGTCCTTGCCGGCCTTCTTGGCCCAGTCCCGGATCGCCTTGTTCTGCTCCCGGTCGGCGGTGGCGCCACCGCGACCGCGGGCGGCCCGCCCACCGATCACCACGCCACCGCGACCAACCTTGGTGCCGGCTCCGACGTACGGCGCGAATACGTCGCGCAATTTCGCGGCGTTGGCGCCGGACAGGTCGATCTCGTACTGAACGCCGTCGAGCGCGAACTTGACGGTCTCGTCCGCGTCCCCGCCGTCCAGGTCATCGACCAGCTTGTGAATGATCTGCTTGGCCACGTCCCACATTCCTTTCGAGCAGGGCGCTCCTGCTAATGAGAGCACAATAACCCCCGTGCTGCTCGCCCCGTCAATAGGATGCCGTTACGACTCGCAGGGAGTCGGCGGACGACTACTCCGGGCGGACCAACGGGAAGAGGATCGTTTCCCGAATTCCGAGGCCGGTGAGGGCCATCAACAGGCGGTCGATTCCCATTCCCATACCCCCGGCGGGAGGCATTCCGTACTCCATGGCCCGGAGAAAGTCCTCGTCGAGACGCATCGCCTCGTCGTCGCCCCGGGCCGCGAGCTGCGCCTGGGCGACCAGCCGTTCCCGCTGCACCACGGGGTCGACCAGCTCGGAGTACCCGGTGCCCAGCTCGAAACCGAGGACGTAGAGGTCCCACTTCTCGGCGAGTCCCGGCTCGCTGCGGTGCCCCCGGGTGAGCGGGCTGGTCTCCTCCGGGTAGTCCCGCACGAAGGTGGGCGCCTGCAGGCCGGGGACGACCAGTTCCTCGAACAGCTCCTCGGCCAGCTTGCCCGGGCCCCACTTCGGGTCCACGGCCAATCCCACCTTGTCCGCGTACTCGACCAGCCGAGCGCGTTCGGTACGGACCGTGACCTCCTCGCCGAGCGCCTCGGAAAGGACCCCGAACAGGGACACCGATCGCCACTCGCCGCCCAGGTCGAACTCCCGCCCGTCGGCGTGGGTCACCACCGTCGAGCCGCCCACCGCGATCGCCGCCTGTTGCACGAGATTGCGGGTCAACTCGCCGATCGTGTCGTAGTCGCCGTACGCCTGGTAGGTCTCCAGCATCGCGAACTCCGGCGAGTGCGAAGAGTCGACACCCTCATTACGGAAGTTGCGGTTGATCTCGAAGACGCGATCCACGCCACCGACGACGGCGCGCTTCAAAAACAGTTCCGGAGCGATTCGAAGATACAGATCGGTGCTCAACGCATTGCTGTGGGTCACGAACGGTCGGGCCGTCGCACCCCCGTGCAGGAGTTGCAGCATCGGAGTTTCCACCTCGATGAAACCCTGACCGTGCAGAGAATCGCGCAGGCTCCGTACCGCCGCCGCGCGGGTACGGACCATCTGCCGGGCCTGCGGGCGGACGATCAGGTCCACGTAGCGCTGCCGGACCCGTGCCTCCTCGGAGAGCGGCTTGTGCGCCACCGGCAACGGCCGCAGCGCCTTGGCGGTCATTTCCCAGCGCTGCGCAAGCACCGACAACTCACCCCGGCGGCTGGTGATCACCTCGCCGGTCACGCCGACGTGGTCACCCAGGTCGACGAGGCGCTTCCAGGCCTCCAGCCGCTCCGCGCCGACCCGGTCGAGGGAGAGCATGGCCTGCAACTCCGTGCCGTCGCCGTCCCGCAGGGTCGCGAAGCAGAGCTTCCCCGTGTTGCGTACGAAGATCACCCGGCCGGTGACCGAGACCTCGTCGCCGGTGGCGGTGTCGGTGGGCAGCTCGGCGTAGCGGCTACGGACGTCGGCCAGCGTGGTGGTCCGCGGGAAACCGACCGGGTAGGGCTCGACGCCCTCGGCGAGCATCCGGTCCCGCTTCTCCCGGCGGACCTTCATCTGCTCGGGAAGGTCGTCGGCGGGGTCCACTGGCACGGCGTTCTGCTCGCTCACGGCACGCTTCCTCGTCACGGGAGATACAGGGGGTCAGGCCCGAGCGTACTCAAGCGTTCCGGGGGCCGTTACCGGATACTGCCCGTCATGGTCGATCCCACTCACGCCCTCTCCTTCGGTGCCGCGGCGAGCGATTACGACCGGTTCCGACCCACCTATC
Organism: Micromonospora sp. CA-246542; assembly: GCF_050942905.1. Lineage (NCBI taxonomy): Bacteria > Bacillati > Actinomycetota > Actinomycetes > Micromonosporales > Micromonosporaceae > Micromonospora > Micromonospora sp. CA-246542. The sequence goes on from NZ_CP192040.1 coordinate 6,681,526, forward strand.
CCGCCGCGGCGCTCCGGTGGGCCCTCGACGGTCTGGGCGACGGCGGGCAGGTCGTCGACCTGGGCGCCGGCACCGGCATCCTGACGCGCGCCGTGCAGGCTCTGGGCTTTCACGTCGTACCCGTGGAGCCTGATCCGGGGATGCGGACGCAACTCGCGGTCTCCACGCCGGGCACGACGGCGCTGGCGGGCAGCGCGGAGGCCGTGCCGCTGTCCGACGGCGTGGCGGACGCGGTGCTGGTCGGGACGGCGTACCACTGGTTCGACCGGGAGCCCGCGCACGCCGAGATCGCCCGGGTGCTGCGCCCCGACGGCATCTTCGCCCCCATCTGGAACATCCGGGACGACAGCGTCGAATGGGTGGCAGAGCTGGGCAGGATCGCCCACCTCGACGACAAGTCGGCCGAGCTGGTCCAGAACAACACCGACTTCGGACCCGGGTTCACGGCCGTCGAGGCGCGCGAGTTCCGGCACCGCACGGTCCTCACCCCGGACGAGGTGCTGGGCATGGTCCACACCCGTTCGTACTGGCTCACCGCCTCGGCCGACGATCAGCGGCGGGTCGCGCGCGAGCTGGCCGACCTGCTGGACACCCACCCCGCACTGGCCGGCCGGGAAACCGTCGAGCTGCCGTACCGGACGTTGGTCCTGCGCGCCCGACGACGCTGACCGGTCAGAGGTTTCGCTCGTAGACCATCCGCAGGCCGATCAGCGTGATCATCGGCTCGTGGTGGGTGAGGCTGCGACATTCGTTCATCACCAGGGAGGCGAGGCCGCCGGTGGCGATCACCGCCCGCACCTCGCCCAACTCCTCGGTCATCCGCTCGACGATCCGGTCCACCTGCCCGGCGAAGCCGAAGTACAGGCCGGACTGGAGGCACTCCACGGTGTTCTTGCCGATCACCGATCGGGGTTTGGTGGCCTCGACCTTGCGGAGCTGGGCGGCGCGGGCCGCGAGCGCGTCGAAGGAGATCTCGATGCCCGGGGCGAACGCCCCACCGAGGAATTCGCCACGGCCGCTGATCACGTCGAAGTTTGTGGTGGTGCCGAAGTCCACGACGATCGACGGCCCGCCGTAGAGCGTGTACGCGGCCAGGGTGTTCACCACCCGGTCGGCGCCCACCTCCTTCGGGTTGTCGATCGCCAACTGCACCCCGGTGCGCACGCCCGGCTCGACGATGACGCTCGGCAGGTCAGCGTAGTAGCGGCCGAGCATGGTCCGCAGCGAGCGCAGCGCCGCGGGCACCGTGGAGCAGGCGGCCACCCCGGTGATCTCGACGTTGTCCCCGGCGAGCAGGCCCCGGAACATCAGGCCCAGCTCGTCCGCCGTCGAACGGGCATCGGTCTTGATCCGCCAGGAGTGCACCAGCTTGTCGCCCTCGAAGGTCGCCAGCACGGTGTTGGTGTTTCCGATGTCGATGCAGAGCAGCACGGTCGAAGCCTAGACAACTAATTCGTGCGCAGGTCCAGCGCGATGTCCAGGATCGGCGACGAGTGCGTCAACGCGCCCACCGAGAGGAAGTCGACGCCGGTGGCCGCGTAGCGGGCCGCCACCTCCAGGGTCAGCCCGCCGGTGGCCTCCAGCTCCGCCCGGTCGCCCACCGCGGCCACCGCCTCGGCCAGCAACTCCGGAGTCATGTTGTCGCAGAGCAGGAAGTCGGCCCCCGCCTCCACCGCCTCCACGGCCTCGGCGACGGTGGTCACCTCGACCTGTACCGGCACCTCCGGGAACGACTCCCGGACCCGCCGGTACGCCGCCGTGATGCCCCCGGCGGCCAGCTTGTGGTTGTCCTTGATCATGGCCACGTCGTAGAGGCCCATCCGCTTGTTGGTGCCGCCGCCGGCCCGCACCGCGTACTTCTCCAGCGCCCGCAGGCCCGGCGTCGTCTTGCGGGTGTCCAGCACCATCGCCTTCGTGCCGGCCAGCGCGTCCGCCCAGGCCCGGGTGTGGGTGGCCACCCCGGACATCCGGCAGAGCAGGTTCAGCGCCGTCCGCTCGGCCGTCAGCAGCAACCGGGTGGGGCCGGCCACCGACGCCAGCACGTCGCCGCGGGCCACCCGCTCGCCGTCGCGGGCCGACATCGACACCTCGACGGTACGACCGAAGCCCGTCACCTCGCCCACCAGCTCGAACACGGCGGCGGCCACCGCCAGCCCGGCCACCACGCCGTCGGCGCGGGCCACCAGGTCGGCGGTATCGGTCTGCTCGGCCGGAATGGTCGCCACGCTTGTGACGTCCAGGAAATCCGGCCCCAGATCCTCGACCAGCGCGGTCTCGACCACCCGACGTACCTGTTCCGGGTCCAGTCCGGCCGCCCGCAGCGCCACCCGAGTCGACTCGATCATGAATTTGCCTCCCACTGCTGCGTCACCGAGCCCTGCGCCCCGACCGACCCGACGAGGTGGCCCCGCCACCGCTCGTCGGCCGTCGGGAAGTCCTCCCGCCAGTGGCACCCCCGCGTCTCGGCGCGCGCGTACGCTGCCGTGACGAGCGTCGACGCCACCGTGAGCAGGTTCGTCGCCTCCCAGTCGGCGGTCCGGGGTCGACCCCGCGCCGCGCCCAGCTCGGTGAGCGTCGCAGCCGTTCCGGCCAGTGTCGCGGCCGAGCGCAGCACCCCGGCGCCACGCGTCATCGCCCGCTGCAACGTCGGCGTCGCCTCGGCCGGCACCACCCAACCCGCGCCCCCGCGCCACGCGCCGACGTCCGCCGGCTGCGCCTGCTCGGGCAGGCCGGCCGCGATGTCGTCGGCGATCCGCCGGGAGAACACCAGCCCCTCCAGCAGGGAGTTGCTGGCCAACCGGTTCGCGCCGTGCACGCCCGTACAGGCGACCTCACCGCAGGCGTACAGGCCGGGGATCGACGTGCGGCCCCGCAGGTCGGTGCGGACCCCGCCGGAGGCGTAGTGGGCAGCCGGGGCGACCGGGATGAGGTCGGTGGCCGGGTCCACGCCGATCGCCAGGCAGGACGCCACGATGGTCGGGAAGCGCGCGGCCAGGAAGTCGCCGCCGAGGTGCCGGGCGTCGAGGAAGACATGGTCCGCGCCGCTGGCCAGCAGCACGCGGTGGATGCCCTTGGCCACCACGTCCCGGGGGGCCAGCTCGGCCAGCTCGTGCTGGCCCACCATGAACCGCTTGCCGTCGGAGTCCACCAGGTACGCGCCCTCGCCGCGCAGCGCCTCGCTGACGAGCGGCTGCTGCGCGTGCCCGGCACCGGGCACCCCGACGCCGGAAGGGGTGATCAGCGCGGTCGGATGGAACTGGACGAACTCGACGTCGGTCACCGCCGCGCCGGCCCGCAGCGCCAGCGCCACCCCGTCGCCAGTGGAGACGGCCGGGTTGGTGGTGGCCGCGAAGACCTGGCCCATCCCGCCGGTGGCCAGCACCACCGCCCGGGCCAGCAACGCGCCGACGCCGTCCTCGCTACCCTCACCGAGCACGTGCAGGGTGATCCCGCAGGCCGGGCCGAGGCCGTCCGGGCCGTCACCGGGGGCGCGCAGCAGGTCCAGCACGAGGGCGTGCTCGACCAGCCGGATCCACGGGTCGCGTTGCACCGCGGCGTGCAGGGCCCGCTGCACCTCGGCGCCCGTCGCGTCGCCGCCGGCGTGCACGATCCGGTCCGCCCGGTGCCCACCCTCGCGGGTCAACATCAGCGAGCCGTCCGGATGGCGGTCGAACTCGGCGCCGATCCGCATCAGCTCCCGCAGCCGGGTCGGCCCCTCCTCGACGAGGACCCGGACTGCTGCCGGGTCGCAGAGCCCCACACCGGCGATCTCGGTGTCCCGCGCGTGCGCCTCCGGCGTGTCCGCGGGGTCGAGCACCGCCGCGATGCCGCCCTGCGCCCACCGGGTCGAGCCGTCATCGATGTTGACCTTGGTGACGACGGTGACGTGCAGGCCCGCCTCCCGCAGGTGCAGCGCGGCGGTCAGCCCCGCCACCCCGGACCCGACCACGATCACGTCGGTGGTCTCCACCCAGCCGGGCTCGGGCGCGGCCAGCAGTCTGGGCAGGGCCGGCAGGTCGACGGTCGGAAGGTCCATCCCACCAGTCAACCCGAACGATCCTCGCCCGGGGCGGCGGGGGCTCAACGAGTGGTTTGGGCTACCCCGTCCGGCCGCTCACTTCGTCCGCACCGGCAGGCCGGCCGGGCCCGCGCCCTTCAACGACGCGGTGACCGTACGGTCGCTCAACCACAGGTAGCAGCGAACCCCCCGGTCACCCACGCGCCAGCGCCCCGCGCCGGGCGGGCGCACCACGACCCCGCTGCGGAACCGCAGGTCGGAGTCGTCCGGCACACCCACGTAACGCCCAAGGACGCTGCGGCAGCCGGTGTAGAGGGGCGCCCAGTCGGCGTTCTTGGCCGGGTACGGCTTGTCCGGCGCGCGCCACACCCCGACGAACTCGGCGTCGTGGCGGCCGGCGCAGTTCACCGGGACCAGCGTCTGCACGTCCCGGCCCGCCCCGCCACGGGTCTGCTGACAGCCCAACCGCAGCCCGCTGTTGCCCTTCAACGCGTTCCGCAGGCTGCCCGAGCGGACCACCACCGTGGCCGCCGTCTCGACCGTGGTCAGCTCGGTGACGTCGCACCGGTACCAGCGGGCGCCGGCCGTCCAACCCGGCCCGGAGGGCAGCGCCACCGACAACCGCAGACGCCCGGCCCGCCAGTCGTCGCCCACGTACGCGGAGGCCCGGGTGTCGCACTCGGCGAACGCGCCGCGCAACTCCACCGAGCCGGTGGCCGGCGCGGCGGGCCGTTCGGTGGGGAACGCCCCCACGTGCACGGTCTCCACCCGGTGCGGGCCGGCGCAGTCGATCGGCTGGTAGGCGGCCAGCGTGACCACCTCGACGAAGTCGGCGGCCTGACACACCCCGACCGCCGGCGTGAACGCCGTGGCCGGCGGCAGCGCCGCCCAGTCGTCGGTCAGGTCGTCGTCGAGCCCACCGGAGGTGGCACAGCCCATCAGCAACACTGCCGCGACGGCAGTGGCGAACAGGGTCGTCATGGCACGGCGCATCGCGGCCTCCCCCAGCCACCTACCGGCTTCCGCCAGCGTGCCCAGGGTAACCGGAAATGACCTTCCGGTGACAGACCGGAATCTCCGCGCGCGAGATCAGACTCCGGACACCGCGAACGGGTTGGGTACCGGGTCACCGGCCGTGCCCGGCGCAGCCGTCGCCGGGTCGACGCCCAGCTCGACCACCTGGTTGTCGGCGTTTACGTGCACCACCCGCGGCCGGTACGACCGGGCCTCGGCGTCGTCCATCTGCGCGTACGAGATCAGGATGACCAGGTCACCGGGGTGTACGAGATGCGCGGCAGCACCGTTGATGCCGATCACACCGCTGCCCCGCGCACCCGGGATGACGTACGTCTCCAGCCGGGCGCCGTTGGTGATGTCCACGATCGCGACCTGCTCGCCGGGAAGCAGGTCGGCGGCGTCGAGCAGGTCCTCGTCCACCGTCACCGAACCGACGTAGTGCAGGTCGGCCTGGGTCACCGTGGCGCGGTGGATCTTCGACTTGAGCATGGTCCGCAGCATCGGACTGGCCTTTCGGAAAGGGGTGGTGGGGGTACGGCCGAGGTCAGGGACGAGGAGCCAGGTGGATCGCCGCGTTGTCGATCAACCGGGTGGTGCCCACCCAGGCGGCGATCACCAGGCGGGCCGGCCCGGACACCGGCCCGGGCTCCAGCTCGGGATCGGTGAGCACCAGGTAGTCGAGCTGGGCCCCGGGCGTACCGGCGCCGAACGCGGCGTGCGCGGCGGTCAGCACCTCGCCCGCGTCCAGGCCGTCGTCGGCGGCCCGGGCCCCGCCCGCAGCGCGGCGGAGAGGCTGAGCGCCGCCGCGCGCTCGGGCTCGCTCAGGTACCGGTTGCGGCTGGACAGCGCCAGCCCGTCCGGCTCCCGGACCGTCGGTACGCCGATCACCTCGACCGGGACGTCCAGGTCCCGGGTCATCCGCCGGACCAGGGTGAGCTGCTGGTAGTCCTTCTCGCCGAAGAACGCCAGGTGGGGGCGCGTGAGCTGAAGCAGCTTCAGGACCACCGTGAGGACGCCGTGGAAGAAGCCGGGACGGCTCGCGCCCTCCAACTCGGCGCCGAGCGGCCCCGGGTCCAGCCGCACCCGGGGCTGGCCGTCCGGATACATGTCCGCCACCGAGGGGGCGAAGACCAGGTCGGCGCCGGCCCGCCGGCACACCTCCAGGTCGGCCTCAAGCGTGCGCGGATAGCGGTCGAAGTCCTCGTTCGGCCCGAACTGCAACGGGTTCACGAAGATCGTCACCAGGACGTGGTCGGCCTGTTCCCGGGCCGCGCGCAGCAGCGTCTCGTGCCCCTCGTGCAGGGCGCCCATGGTCATCACCACGCCGACGGTGCCCTTCAGCGCGCCCCGGGCCTCGTCCAGCTCGGCACGGGTGTGCACCACCTGCGTCATGCCGCCACCTCCCGATTCGTCCCGGCGAGCACCCCGAGCAGCGACTGCGCGTCCACCGGTCGTAGCCGGCCGGCCGCGATCGCCCGGTCGGCCGTACGCCGGGCCAGCGCCAGGTAGGCGGGGACCGACTCCGGCGCGGTGGCGGTCAGCCGGGCCAGGTGCCGCTCGACCGTGCCCGCGTCGCCTCGGGACACCGGACCGGTCAGCGCGTCGTCGCCGAGCCGTAGCGCGTTCTCCAGGGCGGCCCGCAGCAGCGGGGCGAGCACTTTCTCCGGACGGGCCACCCCGGCGTCACGCAGCCGGTCGGTCGCCTCGTTCACCAGGGTCACCAGGTGGTTCGCACCGTGCGCGAGCGCGGCGTGGTAGAGCGGGCGGTCCGCCTCGGCCACCCACTCGGGGACGCCGCCCAGGTCGGTGACGAGCCGGGCGGCCAGCGGACGCAGGTCGGCCGGGGCCGTGACCCCGTACGAGATTCCGTCGAGACGGGCCAGGTCGTCCGGCGTACCGGTGAAGGTCATGGCGGGGTGCAGGGCCAGCGGCCGGACGCCGAGCGCGGCGGCCGGCGCCAGCACGGCCAGACCGTGCGCGCCGGAGGTGTGCGCGACCACCTGACCCGGGTGCAGGGCGCCCCGCTGGGCGAGATCGGTGACCACCTCGGCCAGCGCGTCGTCCGGCACGGCGAACAGCAGCAGGTCGGCGGCGGCGCGGGCGACGGAGGTGACCGGGCGGCGGGGCACGTCGGGCAGCAGCAGCGCGAGGCGGGCGCGACTGGCCCCGGATTCACCGGCGACGGCGGCCACGTGGTGCCCGGCGGCGGCGAGCGCCGCGCCCAGCACGGCTCCGACGCGGCCCGCGCCGACGACACCGACGGTGAGTGGGCGGGAGGTGGCGCGGGCGCCGGTGTCGGCGCGATCCCACGACCCGGCGGGCCCGTGTGGGGCGGCCGGACGCGGGCGCAACGGTGCGCTCATGACGACGATCCAGTCCTCGAGAAGGGGTACCGGTCGATCGCAAGTATGCGCCCGGCTCGCCGAACCGGGACAAGCATGTGTGAAAACCTTCACCGCTCCCCGGGCACCGACCCCGGAGCGCAGATCTTCCAAGATCTACTGATGCGAGCCCACGGGTGACGTGATCGCGCGCAGCTCGGCGGCCACCTCGGCGATCAGGTCGCTGAGCGAGGCGTCGCTGCCGGGCGCGATCCAGCGGGCGTACGCGACCCGGAAGACCATGGCACCCGACTCGGTGGCCAGGGTGGCCGTGGTCTCGTCGAAACCCTTGGCGCGGAGGGCGGCGGTGACAGCGGCCACCAGCGAATCCGTCTTGCGCAGTTCGCGCTCCCGCAGCTCCGGACTGCTCTCGATGATGGCCTGTCGGGCCCGGACGAATTCCAGACGGCCGACGAAGACCTCCTCGGCCGCCCGGCCGAAGGCCGCCACCACGGCGTCGAACGGGCCGGCGTCCGACTCTGCCACCGTCTTGACCAGCACCTCTTCCAGGTGCCCGCTGCCGCTGAACAGGGCCTCGCGTTTGTCGCCGAAGAGTCGGTAGAAGGTGCGCTTGTCGAGACCGGCCCGCTCGGCGATGTCGGCGACGGTGGTCTGGTCGAAGCCGCGCTCCCGGAACAGCTCGAAGGCGGCCGCCTGGAGGCGGCCACGCGCGTCGGGTTGCCAGCGAGCCATGCCCTGATGGTATCCGATGTCACATTGCGACATTGCCGCCCTTGGTGATGTCGCGCAATGACATCAGGCGGGGTACGGTGATGTCGCAATGTGACATCGGCACTCGCGAAGGACACCCCATGCGCGTATTCGTCACCGGCGCCTCCGGCCACCTCGGCTCGGCGGTCGTGCCGGAACTGCTCTCCGCCGGGCACGACGTCGTCGGCCTCGCCCGCTCGGACACCTCCGCCGCCGCCATCGAGAAGCTCGGTGGCGAGGCCCGCCGGGGCGACCTTTCCGACCTCGACGTGCTCCGCGACGAGGCGGCCGCCTCCGACGGAGTGATCCACCTGGCGTTCCGCCACGACCTCATGCTCAACGGCGACCTCGCCGGCGCGGCCTCGGTCGACCTGGACGCCCTCACGGCACTCGCCGACGGCCTGGCCGACTCCGGCAAGCCCCTGGTCGGCACGAGTGGCACCGCCATGCTGGTCATGGGCGGCATCGTCGGTCGCCCCGGCACCGAACGGGACACCTTCCCGGGCGGCGGCTACCGGATCGACGCGGAGAACTTCGTGGTCGGCCTCGCCTCCCGTGGAGTGCGCTCCAGCGTCGTCCGACTCGCGCCGACGGTGCACAGCTCACTCGACCGGTACGGCTTCATCGCCGCCATCATCGCGAGCGCCCGACAGCACGGGTACGCCGCGTACGTCGGCGACGGGGCCAACCGGTGGCCGGCCGTACACACCGTGGACGCGGCCGTGCTGTACCGACTCGCCCTGGAGAAGGCGCCGGCCGGCGCACGCCTGCACGGCGCCGCCGATGAAGGAGTCTCCTTCCGGCAGCTCGCCGAGACGATCGGCCGCAACCTCGACATCCCGGTCCGGAGCATCGACGCCGACGAGGCGGGCGAGTACTTCGGCTTCCTCGAGCGATTCGCGCAGATGGACAACCCGACCTCGTCCGCCGTCACCCGCGACCTGCTCGGCTGGACCCCGACCCACCCCGGCCTGATCGCCGACCTCGACGAGGGGCACTACTTCCGGCCGTGAACCCGCAGGGCCGCGCGACGGGGATCGGAGGCCGGCACCGGACCGGTAGCCGTAGGGTCGGCACGGTGACGCCCTCCGCACTCCGCACTCGCTGATGCCGATCACGTGGCGGGACGCGATGAGCCAGGCCCTCTACGGGCCGGACGGCTTCTTCGTGGCCGGCACCGGACCGGCCGACCACTTCCGGACCAGCGTGCACGCCTCCCCCGCCTTCGCCACCGCGCTGCTGCGCCTCCTCACGCAGGTCGACGCCGCCCTCGGCCATCCACCACGGCTGGACGTGGTCGACGTCGGGGCTGGGCGCGGGGAGCTTCTGCTCGCCCTGCGCCGCCTTGTCGCGTCTGCCGGCTCCGTCGGACTCACGGTCGGGGTTTCCGGGGAGCCCGCCGACTCCGTCGGACTCGCGGTCGGGGTTTCCGGGGAGCCCGCCCACTCCGGGCGGTCAGGCTTGATCCCTACGTGGGCGGGCTCCCCGGAAACCCTGACTCCTGCGGCCGTCGTCCGTCGGTCACCCGACGAGCCGTCGTTGGTCGCTGATCGTCCGTCGCTGGCGGAGCGGGTCCGCTTCACCGCAGTCGAGTACGCCGACCGGCCGGAGAACCTGCCTAAGGACATCTGGTGGACCACCGAGATCCCCGACGGCATCACCGGACTGCTGCTGGCGACCGAGTGGCTGGACAACGTGCCGTTGGACGTGGCGGTGAAGACCACTGATGGCTGGCGGTATGTGCTGGTCGAACCCTCGACCGGGGTGGAGACGGTCGGTGGGCCGGTCGACGCCGCTGATCTTGATTGGCTGACCACCTGGTGGCCCGGCCCTGCGGGATCTCGCGGTGCGGACCGTGCCGTTACCGGTGGTCGAACCTCGCCGGATGCGACGAGCGGAAGCGGGTCGGGTTTCGGGGCAGCCCGGCCGGCGCAGGGATCAAGCCTGACCGCCCGGAGCCGGCCGGGCTGCCCCGAAACCCACAGCAGTGACTACCGACGCGCCGAGATCGGCCGAAGCAGAGATGCGGCATGGGCCGATGCGGTGCGACGGATCAGCCGCGGGTTGGCGGTGGCGGTCGACTACGGGCATCTGCGGGAGGGGCGGCCGGTGGACGGGACGTTGACGGGTTTTCGGGGTGGGCGGCAGGTGCCTCCGGTGCCGGACGGGTCGAGCGATGTCACCGCGCACGTGGCCATGGACTCGATCGCCTCCGCCGGCGCAGCGGTCGCCCGGTGTGCGTACTCCCTGGTCTCTCAGCGGGAGGCGCTGCGGGCGCTCGGGGCCGACGGCGGCCGACCGCCGCTCAGCCTGGCCGGCACCGACCCGGCCGGCTACGTGCGGGCGCTGGCCGCGGCGTCGGCGGTGGCCGAGCTGACCGATCCGGCCGGGCTCGGCGGACACTTGTGGCTGCGCCAACCGGTCGGCATCGGGCTACCGCCGGCCGTGGCACGATGACGGGCATGAGCACCGACGCCGGGGACCTCCGTGAACTGACCGTCGGCACCGGGGCCGGGCTGGTCGCCGGCACCGGCGGTCAGCAGCTCGGCACCGACATGGTGCTCAACATCGGCCCGCAGCACCCGTCGACGCACGGCGTGCTGCGACTGAAGCTCGTGCTCGACGGCGAACGGGTGGTCGCCTGCGAACCGATCGTCGGCTACATGCACCGGGGCGCGGAGAAGCTCTTCGAGGTACGCGACTATCGGCAGATCATCGTGCTGGCCAACCGGCACGACTGGCTGTCGGCGTTCTCCAACGAGTTGGGCGTGGTGCTCGCCGTGGAACGCCTGATGGGCATGGAGGTGCCGGAGCGGGCCACCTGGCTGCGGATGGCTCTCGCGGAGCTGAACCGGGTGCTGAACCACCTGATGTTCCTCGGCTCGTACCCGCTGGAGATCGGCGCGATCACCCCGGTCTTCTACGCGTTCCGGGAACGGGAGACCATCCAGGCGGTGATGGAGGAGGTCTCCGGGGGCCGGATCCACTACATGTTCAACCGGGTGGGCGGCCTCAAGGAGGAGGTGCCGTACGGCTGGACGGGACGGGCCCGCGCGGCGATCGGCGAGGTCCGTCGGCGGCTGCCCGACCTGGACCACCTGATCCGGCGCAACGAGATCTTCCTGGCCCGTACCGTCGGAGTGGGCGTGCTGTCCGCCGCGGACGCCGCCGCGTTCGGCGCGTCCGGGCCGGTGGCCCGCGCCTCCGGGCTCGACCTGGACCTGCGCCGCGACGACCCCTACCTGGCGTACGACGAGCTGGACGTCCCGGTGGTCACCAAAACCGCCGGGGACTGCCACGCCCGCTTCGAGGTGCTCCTCGACCAGGTGTACGCGTCGCTGGACCTCGCCGAGCAGTGCCTGGACCGGGTGGACCGGCTCACCGGGCCGATCAACACCCGCCTGCCGAAGGTGCTCAAGGCGCCGGAGGGCCACACGTACGCCTGGACGGAGAATCCGCTCGGCATCAACGGCTACTACCTGGTGTCGCGGGGCGAGAAGACGCCCTGGCGGTTGAAGTTGCGCACCGCGTCGTACGCGAACGTGCAGGCGCTGGCCACCCTGCTGCCCGGCTGCCTCGTACCGGACCTGATCGCCATCCTCGGCTCGATGTTCTTCGTGGTCGGCGACATCGACAAGTGAGCGGGATCAGCGCCAGCGGTCGGTGATCGGGGCGCCGCCGGCGCGGGGCGCGTCGTCCTGCGGCGGGTAGCCGTACCGTTCCTCGACCCGGCGGCGGCCACCCCGCTCGGGGGTGGGTTCCGGCTCGTGGCCGCGCTGACGCGGCGGACGCCACTCGTCCGGTACGGCCACGCCACCGACCGGCAACGCCGGCCGACGATCGTCCTGCCGACGCGGGTCCTCCTGCCGACGCGGGTCCTCCTGCCAGCGCGGATCCTCGTGACGGCGGGCGTCCTCGTGGCGACGCGGATCCTCGTGGCGGCGCGGGTCCTCGTGGCGGCGCGGGTCCTCGTGGCGGCGTGCCTCTTCGTGGCGGACGGACGCCCAACGGTCCGCCATTCGGTACTCGGTGCCCGTGGCGTCGGCGTGCACCTCGGCCCGGCGTTCCCCGACGTGCAGCTCACGGCCGTTGTCGTCGTCGCGGACAGCCGCCCACCGGTCGCCGGCCCGCAGCTGGGACCAGTACTCGCCGGTGTCGTCCGCGCGCAGGGCGGGACCGGGCTGCGGGGCGACCGCGCGCTCCGGCTCGGCCTGCTCCGACCAGCCACGGCGCTGCGAACGACCGTCCCACGCGGACTCGTCGGCCGGCGCGTACGCGTCGCGCTGGTCGGTCCACTCCGGCTCGTCGCCGCGAGCCGTCCTGCGGGGCTCCTCGTCGCCACGCTCGGGTCCACCCCATCCCGAACCGTCGCGGGGGCCCACCGGGGCCGACTCCCCCCGAGAGGCGTGCTGCGCACCCCAGGACCGGTCGTCGGCGCGGCGGCCGCGGTCGTCGTCGGCGTACGCGGACCGGGGCTCCTGCGCGTCGTCCCAGGAACGGGCACGCCCCGGGCGCCGCCGCCCCGGGTCCATTCCTGGGCCGGCGGGGTCCACTGGCCGCCGTACCCGGCGCCGTAGCGCCCACCCGACTCGGCGGGACCGCCGTCGACGACGGTGTGCCGGGTCGTAACGTGCACGGTCTCGGTGTGCCGGACCACGCCGACCGGCCGGTGCGTCGACTCCGGGCGCTCGCGCTCACGCGGGCGGTCGTACTCCCGCTGCGGGTCGTACTCGCGCGCCCGGTCGTGCTCCGGCGGGCGCGCAGCGGCGCCGTACACGCTGCCGGCGGTGGGCTCGGGAGCATCCGCGGCGCGGTGGCGGTACGCCGGTTCGTCGTCGGCACGGTCGTCGCGTCCCCACCGACCGGCCGCCTCGTCCGGTGCCGGCACCCGCGCCCGAGGGCGTCCTCGCCCGTGGCCGGGCCCGGAACCCGACCGGCGGCCTCGCCCGGAGCCGGCACCCGCACCCGGGCGGCCGGGATGTCGCCGGGCACCGGTACCCGGCTGCGGGCGGGTGGGGTGTCGTCCACCGGTTCGACGGACGGCACGCGGGCCCGGCTGGCCGCCGCCGGCTCGGCGGCCGGGGCGCCGCCAGCGAGGGCCGCGCCGGTGGCGTCGAGGCGGCGACGGACCGCGGCGATCCCCTCCTGGGCGCGCTGCGCCTGGTCGAGCGCCTGGTTACCGCGCTGCGCGGCGGCCACGATCTCGGCGCGCAGCTCCCGGCGCAGCTCCTCGATCTCCTCCAGCAGCTCGTCGGCCCGCGCCGACGCGCCGTCCCCGTCGGGGCGCAGCGCGATGGAGAGGCCGATCAGGACCACCGCCACGATGGCGAGCACCGCCGCGAGACGCAGCGGACCGTTACCGTCAGCCACCAGGAGAATCAACGCCGCGACGGGCGCCAGCGCCACGCCGCCCCAGAAGAGCACGGTCAGCAGGAGCGGTTGACGCCGGGCGTCGGAGGTGACCGGGGCTGGCATGGAAGAGCAGCCTACCGACGATCCGCACCGGAGGGAACGGTTCCCGGACGCACGGACGCCCCCGCCCCTACGGGGCGAGGGCGTCCGTCACACGCCGTAGCAGAGCGTCAGCTCGTGGCGAACGCACTGTCCGAGGAGAAGACCAGACCCACACTGATCTTGCCCTCACGCAGACCGTTCTTGGTCAGCGGTCCACCCTGGTCCAGCGAGGAGAACGAGCCCACCGACAGACCGTAGGTCTTCTCCAGGCCCGGCTTGCAGAACGGCCGCTGCTGGCACTCCGGCGGGCCGCCCAGCACGGTGGCGCTGCCGGAGCACTTCGCGGCCAGCTCGGAGAGGGTCCGTACGCCGTACTTGTCGGCGAACTCCTGGGTCACCGCGAAAGCGTTCTGGTCCTGCGCGGCGGCCGGGGCACCGAAGGTGATGCCCACCTTGTCGCCCTCGGCCTTGAGCGCGGTCACCGTGGTGTTGATGTCGGGCGAGGAGACGGGCTTGGGGTTCTGGCCGTTGGCCTTGGTGTTGAGGAACTCGGCCATTGTCGACGCGTACTCCGGGACGACCTGGACCTCGCCCTTCTCCAACGCCGGCTCGTACAGCTCCCGGTTGCCGATCTGCTGCACCTTGACCTGGTAGCCGGCGGTGGTGAGCGCGATGCGGTACAGCTCGCCCAGGATCTGGCTCTCGCTGAAGTTGGCGGCGCCGACCACGATCTCGCCACCCGGGCCCTTGGCGATGCCCGCGGTGAGGTTGTTGGCGCTGGCGAACTCCTCGGCCGCGACCTTGGGGGTCTTGCGGTCGACGTCGACGGCCTTGTTGAGCTGGACCAGCTTCGGCGTGTCGAGAGTCGCGGAGACCTTGTCGAGCGCGGCGATCAGCTGTGGGTTGGCCACCTTGCTGTTGATCGCCGGGATGACGTTGTCGGAGTTCTGGAGCTTCTTGTCGTCGGTCAGCGCGATGAGCTGCTTGCCGGCGACCGGTGCGCACCCAGCGCCGGAGGCGCTGGTCTGGGGGGCGTCGGTGCCGGACGAGCCGGCGTCGCCACACCCGGTGAGAAGTGCTGCCCCGGCCACGACGCCGACGGCGCCGATCGCGAGACGTGTACGTGCGCGCATATGTGCCGCCCGCCTTCCGTGTCCCGGCGCGACCCGTCCCGGGCCGGCCGCGTGTCCGACGGGCGATCCTGGATGTCGATCGCCCGCAATTCCCACCCAACATGGTCCACGGCCGACCGACAACTCGGGATGGGCTTCGTCACCGCATCGTCACCGACCGGCCCGCCGCTGGTCGCCGCTTCGGCGTCCGCTCACCCGGACGAGAGCACGCCCGGTGACCTCTCAGGCGCGGCCGGTGGCGTCGGCGGGTCGCGGACGGCCCGCGCGCTGCCGGCCCCGGCGCAGTGGACGCGGGGTGACCACGCGTTCGACGATCCCGAGCAGCAGCTCGGCCAGCAACGCCAGCCCGGCCACCAGCACACCGCCGGCCACGATCTGCCCACCGCCGACGGCGATGCTCAGACCGAACCCGGTGCGGATGATCTCGCCGAGCCCGCCGCCGTTGACGAACGAGGCCAGCGCCGCCGTGGCGATGACCTGCACGGCCGCGGTCCGGAAACCGGCGGCCAGGTACGGCACCGCCAACGGCAGCTCCACCCGCCGCAGCAACTGCCCGCCGGACAGGCCCATCCCCCGGGCCGCGTCGCGCGCCTCCGGGTCCACCTGGCGTACGCCGGTGTAGGCGTTGGCCAACAGTGGCGGCACGGCGAAGACAGCGAGCGCCACCACCACCGGCGTACGTCCGAAGCCGAGGAACGTCAGCGGCAGGATGGTCAGCAGCGCCAGGGTGGGGATGGCGAGGGTGGCGTTGGACACGAGCACCACCAGGCCGCCGCCCCGACCAACGTGCCCGAGCCAGAGCCCGACCGGCCAGGCCACCAGGCAGCCGAGCGCCACGGCCAGGGCGGAGATCGTCAGGTGCTCGCCGAGGCGATCCAGGATGCCGCCGGGGTTGGTCCAGTTCAGCGGGTCGTTGAGCCAGAGCACCCCCTGCTGAAGGGGGTTCGCGGCGGCGCTCACCGGGCGCCCCGGGCGGCCCAGGGGGTGACCAGCCGGCCGACGAGCACCAGCAGCAGGTCCAGCAGCACCGCCAACGCCACGCAGAGCACCGTCCCGGTCATGATCTCGGCCTTGTAGAGGTTGTTCTGGAAGCCCGCGAAGATCAGTTGCCCGAGGCCGCCATGCCCGACCAGCACCCCGACCGTGACCAGCGCGACGGTCGACACGGTGGCCAGCCGCAGCCCGGTCAGGATGCCGGGGATGGCCAGCGGAAGGTCGATCCGGAACAGCCTCCGCCACCGGCCGTAGCCCATGCCCTCGGCGGCCTCGCCGACCTCCGGCGGCACCTGGTTGAGCCCCGCCACCACGTTGCGGACGATCAGCAGCAGCGCGTACAGGACCAGCCCGACCAGTACGGTGGTGGCGCCGGTCCCCAGGTATGGCGCGATGAAGGCGAACAGCGCCAGCGACGGAATGGTGTAGATCACTCCGGTGACGCCGAGGATCGGGCCGGCCAACGGGCGGAACCAGTACGCGAGCACGGACAACGGCAGGGCGATGAGCACCGCGATCAGCACCGCGCGCCCGGTGAGGGAGGCGTGTTCGCGCACGGCGGCAAGGATCGTGTCAGAGTTGTCCCGCACGTACTGCCAGGAGAACCAGGGGTTACCCGGGTCGGCCCGGTAGCTCAGGCGGAAGGACATACGTGGACGTTACCCCGGAGGCCCCCGGCGCAGCCGAGTCCCCTCGCGCGGCGTCGATCTCCCTGCAGGGCATCCAGAAGCGCTACCCGAACGGCACCGAGGCCGTCCGGGAGCTGAGCCTGGACGTCCGGGCCGGCGAGCTGGTGGTGCTGATCGGCCCGTCCGGCTGTGGCAAGTCGACCGTACTCCGCATGATCAACCGCTTGATCGAGCCGACGGCCGGTCGGATCATGCTCGGTGACGAGGACGTCACGGACGCCGACCCGGTGCGGCTACGCCGCCGGATCGGCTACGTGATCCAGAACGTCGGCCTCTTCCCCCACCAGACGGTCCGGGCCAACGTGGCCACCGTCCCGGGCCTGCTCGGCTGGTCCCGCCAGCGGACCCGCGCCCGGGTCGACGAGCTGCTCGACCTGGTGGGACTGGACCCGAACCAGTTCGGCCGCCGCTATCCGCACGAGCTGTCGGGCGGTCAGCGGCAGCGGGTCGGCGTGGCCCGGGCGCTGGCCGCCGACCCGGTGGTGCTGCTGATGGACGAGCCGTTCTCGGCCGTGGACCCGATCGTCCGGGCCCGCCTGCAGGAGGAGTTCCTCCGCCTGCAGGCCGAGGTCCGCAAGACGATCGTGCTGGTCACCCACGACCTCGACGAGGCCGTCCGGCTCGGCGACCGGATCGCGGTGCTGTCCGAGGGCGGCCATCTGGAGCAGTACGACACGCCGGCCGCGCTGCTCGGCGCACCCGCCACCGCGTTCGTCCGGGAGTTCGTCGGCGCCGACCGGGGCATCCGCCGGTTGGCGGTCACCCCGCTCGACCGGGAGTCCCTGGAGCCCGTGCCCGGCGACGCCCCCGCCGACCTGCCCACCGTGGGGCTCGACGGCACGGCGTACGACGCCCTGGCGGCGCTGCTGACGTCGGAACAGGACCGGCTCCTGGTGACCGACGAAGGCCGCCCGGTGGGCGCGCTCAGCCGCCAGAGCCTGCTCGGCCCCGGGGCCGGTTCCTAGGAACAGGTCCTAGGCGCGGCCGCCGAGGCTCGCGGTGCCGATGATCCAGCCGGTGAGGAAGCCGTAGCCGGCGCCGCTGCTCGCGTCCTGCAGCGCCTTCAGCAGCGACGGGTCCGGGCCGAGGAGCGCCGCCAGCACGGCGGCGAGCCCTCCGGCCAGCACGTACGCGGCCCAGCCGGAGAAGAACTGGCTGACCGGCCCGGGTACCCGGGCCACCTGCGCGGCGGGCAGCAGGTAGAGCAGCGCCACCGCGAGGAGCACCAGCGCGACGGCCCGCAGGTCGGCGGCGAACAGGCCGCCGGCCTGCCCGTCCGCGTCCAGTCGCCAGGCCGGCCAGGCGAGCAGGCGCAGGTAGAAGCCGCCCGCCGAGGTCGGATCGGTAAGCGTCGCGGCGGCCCAACCGGTGTACGCCGGGCTGCCGCAGATGCCGACCAGCAGCAGTACGGCGAGCGCGCCGGTGCCGGCGGCCGTCCCGTAGCCGCTGACCGGGCCCGTACGGACGAATCCCATGATCCGCCCAGCGCCCCGGCCAGCCGGCCGGGTGGACCTGGGCTGCGTGGGGCGGCTCAGTGCTTCAACAGGTAGTCGATGAAGGCGGCCCGCAGCAGCGGCGCCGACTCCTCGTAGCCGTGCCCGGTCAACTCCCGCCACAACGCGTTCGCCTCGTCGATGGTCGGGCCGATCGAGTTCGGCGCGCCGTCCAGCACCGTGGCCTCGTCCGCGTTCGGCAGGTGGCGCAGCACCGACCAGTAGAAGCCCACGTCGCGGCGCTCCCGGGCCAGGGCGAACGCCCGCTCCCGCAGTTCCTCCGTGGACAGCGCGTCGAGTTCCTCGAACGAGGTTCCGCCGGGGGCGGCGGCTGGTGTGTCGGTCATGCGGCGAGCCTAACGGTCGAGATCACCGTCGGCTCGGCGGACGCCGCACGGCTCACCGGTCGCCGGCATCCCAACGCCGCGGGCCGTCCTCCCAGCGGGGATCGCGCCACGGGTCGGCCGGCTCCGGCGCGGGCGGCGTCGGCAGCGTCGGCGGCCAGTTGTCGGCCAACTGGGGCCGGGGCACGCTCCAACCCGAGCTGATCGTGCCGTCGCCGACGGGCTCGGGCTTCTCCACCACACCCGGCCGGGGCCGCCCGAACGTCTCGACCAGTCGGGTCGCCAACAGCCCGACACCGAGCGCCACCCCGCCCACCGCCCAGCGGCTCACCGACCAGTCGCGCTCCGGCGCGTACGCCTCGAAGACGGTGACCAGGCCGACCGCCAGCACCGTGCCGAACACGCCACCGCGCCGGCCGTACGCGCTGGTGCCGCCGAGCAGGGACACACCGACGGCGAGCACGGTCCAGTCCAGCCCGGAGGTGGGCGTGACGACGCCGGGAGGGTTGGCGGCGAGCAGGACCCCGGCGAGCGCGGCCAGCACGGTGGAGCCGACGAGCGCCAGCGCGGTGACCACGGCGGCCAGCGCGCCCCGACGCCGGGCCGGATCGGCGACCGGCCGGTACCGGCCCACCAACCGGCGGATCGCGCGGATCGTGCCGAACAGACCGCCGAGGACCGCGACGGCGGCGAACCCGGCGAAGAGGTAGCCGGCCGTACTTCTCGGGTCGTAGTTCCCCTGCACCAGCACCGGCGCAGACCGGCGTTCGATGTACACCACCACGCCGGCGGCGCCGGCCAGGCTCGCCGCCCACGCGGGCACCTGCAGGGCCACCACGGCGAGCGCCAGCACGAGACCACCCACCGCGGCGACCACGACGGCCGACCCCACGGACGTGGCCAGACCCCGGTCGCCCTGCTCCGCGTAGTGCAGCGCGGCGGCGACGGCCACCGGCCCGATGGCCAGGTTGGGGGCGGCGGTGCGCAGACTCAGCCCGGCGGCGAGAGCGAGCAGCCCCAGGCCGACCGCGTCGACCAGCAAGGTGCGCAGGTCCGCACCGCGTAGCGCGTCCGGGTCGGCCCGCCAGAGCAGCCAGCCCAGGCCAGCCAGACCGGCCAGCAGCAGGAACTCCCAGAACACGTGCACGCTGACGCGGTCGCGGCCCGGCTCGCCGTGGGTGGGATCGTCGAAGACGTTCTCCAGGACGGCGGCGGGAACCGCGGGCGTGGGGTCGACCGACCGCTCCCGGCCCGTGTCTTCGTACCCCATGGCACCGCCTCCCCAGTGGCCGGCCGCTTCCGTCCCGGCACACGGACGGACCGGGGCGGCCGTTGCTCTCCGATCGGAGGCACCGTACCCGCGGTGGGAGCCGGACGTAACCCCCTGCTCAGCGCTGGCCGGGGCGGCTCTCGCGCTGGTCCTGCTCGTGCTCGTCGTCCGGGCGCTCCGGGACGCGGCAGGAACGTTCCAACCACAGCGCGGCGCCCACCAGCGCCAGCGACGCCAGTAACCCGCCCCCGGCGGCCGGCCGGTCCTCGGTGGCGGCGCGGGTGGTCTCCACGAAGAGCCACCCGCTGAGCCCGGCGTAGAAACCGGCGAAGATGGAGCCCGCCAGCGCCGACGCCTTGGCCAGCACCACGAACCGGGCGACCAGCAGCGGATTGACCGGATCCCGGCCGGGCTTGCGGTCGATGCGGCCGCGGGTGTTGACGGCCGCGTACGCCTCCAGCACCGCGAGCGCGGCCAGCGTCACCACCGGCAGCCACGGCAGGCGGGGGATGCCGCTGTAGTAGAACGCGCTGATCAGGAGCCAGGCCACCGCCGCCGCGGCCAGGGCCGCCACGACCAGCGTCGAGATCCGGGTGGGGCCCATCCGCGACCCGTCGGGGCCCGGCGGTGGGGACTTCGCCTGACTCATGTCGGCCGGCTCCACTGGGTCATGTCGTCGACTCTAACGTCAGTTCCGGCCGGGGACGCAGTTCCAGCGCGTCGTCGGCGGCCGGGCCGGAGGTGAGCAGGTCGGTCAGCCAGCCATGGCCGGGCAGCCGCCCGTACGGTTGGATGTCGATCCACGGCCGCAACACGAACGCGCGCAGGTGGGCGCGGGGGTGCGGCAGGGTCAGCTCCTCCTCGTCGCTGAGCAACGGCTCGTCGTCGTCGCCCCACACCGCGATCACGTCCACGTCGAGGGTGCGCGGCCCGAACCGCCGCCCCGGGTCACGGACCCGACCGGCCGCGCGCTCCGCGTCGTGGGCCCGCGCCAGCCAGTCGCGCGGGGTCGCGCTCCCGTCCTGGGCGAGCACCACGGCATTGAGGTACGCGGGCTGGTCGGCGTCTCCCCACGGTGGAGTCTCGTACACCCCGGAGACCACCAGCACGGAGTCACCCAGCGTCGCGACGGCCGTCCGGAGGTGGTCGAGGCGATCGCCGAGGTTGCTGCCGAGCGACAGCACGGCCCGGGTCATCGGGTACGCGTCCGCGTCATCGTGACGGCCACGTCGGTGAACGTGTGCGGCACCGGCGCCTCCGGCTTGTGCACGGTGACCGTCGCGGTGACGACCCGCTCGTCGGCCAGGCAGACCGCGAGCAGCCGGTCCGCCAGGGTCTCGATCAGGTTGACCGGTTCTCCGGTCACCACCGCCACCAGCCGCTCGGCCAGTTCGCCGTAGTGGACCGTGGCGGTGACGTCGTCGCTGGCGGCGGCCGGGCCGAGGTCCAGTTCGAGGACGGCGTCGACCACGAAATCCTGCCCCTGCTCCCGCTCGAAGTCGTACACCCCGTGCCGGCCGCGGGCCCGCAAGCCGGTCAGCTGGATCCGGTCACTCATCGGATGGCCTCCGCACGACCGACGGGCTGGCCATCGGGACGGACGGGCGTGAGGCGCGGCCGGCCGGTGGCGGTCCAGACGGCGAGCGCGTCCGCGGTGGCCCGCACGTCGTGCACGCGTACGCCCCAGGCGCCGGCCGCGACGGCCAGCACGCTGGTGGCCACGGTGGCGGCCTCGCGTTGGGCGGTTGGCCGCGGTGTGCCGTCGGCGGCGGCGAGCAGGCGACCGAGGTAGGACTTGCGGCTGGCGCCGAAGAGCAGCGGGTAGCCGAGGTCCAGCAGCTCCGGTAGGCGCGCGCTGAGTTCCCAGTTGTGGGCGGCCGTCTTGGCGAAACCGAGGCCCGGGTCGACGACGATGCGGTCGGCGGCCACCCCGGCGGCCAGCGCCGCGTCGACGCGCTGCCCGAGCTCCACGCGTACGTCGGTCACCACGTCGGTGTAGCTCGCCAGGTCACGCATCTGCCGGGAGTGGCCGCGCCAGTGCATGAGGACCCAGGGGCAGCCGGCGTCCCGCACGACACGGGCCATGTCGGGGTCGGCCAGTCCGCCGGAGACGTCGTTGACCACCACGGCGCCGGCGGCCAGCGCCGCCTCGGCCACCCGCGCGCGGCTGGTGTCGATGCTGACCGGTACCCCGGCGGCGCTCAGCTCGCGGACGACCGGCAGTACGCGTTCGGCCTCGGTCGCCGCGTCGACCCGGTCGGCGCCCGGGCGGGTCGACTCGCCGCCGATGTCGATCAGGTCCGCCCCGGCCTCGCGCAGACGGACGCCGTGTCCGACGGCCGCGTCGAGGTCGGCGTACCGTCCGCCGTCGGAGAAGGAGTCCGGCGTGACGTTGAGGACGCCCATCACCACCGGGCCCGGAGCCCGTACCAGATCGGTCACGACTAGACCGTACCGGTCGTGACGACGGAGCTCGGCGACCCGGGTCGACCATCCCTGACGTGCACATTGGAACAGGTGTACGATCGGTCGTCCGGGCAGCAACAGGCAGTCCCTTCGCGGCTTGTCGCAATCCGGGGCGGCCCGTACGCTTTGGAATTGGCCAGCATGGAGATGGCGAAGCCTGGAGGGAGGGCCGAAGCGGGGAAAAACCGCCCAAAGCTCGCCACCCTCCGTGGTGAGTAACGAACACAGGGTCGAAATCGCTGCGCCCTGTGAGCAGATTTCCCGCCAGGCTTGCCTACTGCACCGCCGCGGCTCCGCCGGCCGCGATATGGGGAGGTTCCAGTGATCGCCTTCGAGCTCATGGAGACGGCGTCGTCCGGCGTCGCCCACGCGCTCTCCACCCTGGCCTCGGCTCCGCTCGCGGAGCCGGCACCGAAGGGGATCGACACCAACGGTGTGGTCACCTTCTTCGCCAGCAAGATCGCGCCGATCCTGCTCGCGGTCCTGGGCGTCATCTTCATCGGTCGCGCCAGTCGGGGCGAGATTTCCAAGGTCCTGACGAGCTCGGCGATCGCCATCGTCGGACTGGCCTTCATCGCCGGGGCGGCAACACTCTTCTTCGTCGGCGATTACCTGATCGACCTGATCTTCGAATAGGCGCGGTCACCAGATGCGGCTGCGCACCGACGACGACATCTACCGGGCCCGCCTGGTCTACCTCGGGCCGCCCGGCTACACACTTCCGGTCCACCTGCCCTACGCCCAGTACGGGCTCTTCATCCTGCTCGTCCCCCTCTACATGTTCATCCACTGGCTGTTCACGTTGACGGTCGACCTCTTCCCGGCCTGGGAGATCGCGCTCGCCATCGTGACCACGTCTTTCATCTTCCGGCACGTTGATCCAGATCGGCCGGCGCGGGTGGTCATCCGCACCGCGCTGACCGACTGGCGACGCACCCGGGAGCCGGCGATCGAGCAGCGCGACCCGCGCCTGGTCGGCAGCCGGATCAGGATCCGGGAGGAGCTGGCATGACCGGGGGTACGTCGATCGGTCTGTTTCACCTGGGTGAGGCGGTCGCATGAGTCGCTCTTCCACGCCGGGCTCCCCGGCCGGCCGCCCGGCCGTGCCGGCCAGTCACCGTGCGCAGTCGTTCGACTACCCCGAGACCGAGGATGAGGTCGCACTCGATCCCGCGCTGGTGACCTCGCCCGGTCACGGCGCGGTCGGCGTGTTCCAGGCACCCCGGCCGGTCGCCCGCCGGACGCCTCCCGCCGAGCCGAGCACGGTCTCGGCCGGCGAGAACGCCGACATCGACTCGCCCTTTTTGGACCTGTTCGGTGGCGCCCGCCCCCGGGCCGTGACGGCGGCTCCCGCCAGCCGGCCCCAGCCGGCGATCCCGCAGCAACCGCCGACGCCGACCCGGCCGGCTCCCGAGCTGGAGCCACCGTGGACACCCGACGAGTCGCGCAGCGCCGGGCGCCGGGCAGACACCCATCCGGCCGGCGAGACCCGGGTGCCGCACCAGGCGGGCGACCGCCGTCCGACGCTGCAGCCTGCGGCCGAGGTCGAGCAGACCGCCGCGCCCGCGTCCCCGTCGGCGGTCACCGCCCCAGCGCCCCGGGCATCGGGCACCACGTCCGTCGGGCAGCCGGCAGCCCCGGTGGAGCGCCCCGTCGCCCCGGCCGAGCGGCCGACCGCGCCGACGGCCCGCCCGGTCAGCGCCGTTCCGGGCGAGCGGCCGGCTCTGGAACGCGGACCACGTCGCACTTCCCGGCCGGAGCATTCCACGGACGCCGGCAATGAGGTGGCCACGCCCCGCCAACGGGCCACGAAGCAGCAGGACCGGCCGATCAAGCCGGTCCGGGTCCGCGCCCCGAAGATCAAGTTCGGTGACCGGGACCCGTCGGTCGAGCTGGCCATCACCGAGATCGCCGGTCACCTGACCTTCACGCCGAACACGGTGACCGCCTGGTACTGGCTGCCCGAGGTGCGCTGGGCCTTCCGCCCCGACGCCGAACGCGAGGCACTGCTGTCGGCGATCTCCGAGCAGTACGCGGGCCTCGCCGGCTTCCGACTGCACCTGCGGCGGACCACCCGGCCGTTCCCGGCCGACGAGTGGGCACGCACCATCGACACCCACACGGCCGCGCCGCTGCCCGACGTGCCCGGCACGACCGGCTGGGCGGACCACCTGGTCGCCGCCCAACGGCACCTGATGGCGGTCAACCACGCCGAGGGGCAGACCTACCTGGGCGTCACCTTCGCCCGGCGTTCCCTCGGCGACTCGATGACCGAACGCCTGCTCCGCACCTTCGGCCGGGGCACGGCCGACGGCGAGCGTCGCAAGCTGGGTCGCACGGTCGAGCAGTTCGACGAGGTGCTCGGTGCGTTCGGCATGCGTGGCCGACGGGTCACCGCGCAGGAGCTGGAATGGCTGCTCTACCGCTCGGTCGCGCTGTGCATGGCGCCCCCGGGTCGGCTCTCGCCGGTGACCGACGGGCAGTGGGAGCGCGGTGACCTGCTCGCCCTGACCGAACAGGTCGAGCGCTACCGCACCCCGTACGGCTCGACGGTCAAGCTGGTCAACCGGATGACCGGCGAGGAACGGCACGTGGCAGTGCTCGCCGTCGGCCGGATGGAACCGCTGGAGATCCCGGAACGGCACGAGCCGTGGCTGCACTTCCACGAACGACTGCCCTGGCCGATGGAGATCTCCACCCGGGTCGACATCCTCGGCTCCGGTGACTCGTTCCGTAACCTCGAACACCGGCTCCGAATGATCCGCTCCCAGCAGCTCGACTACGCCGAGCACGGCATCGACGCTCCCCCGGAGCTGGAACGCCTCGCCAAGCGGGCGCTGGTGATCGGCGACGAGATGACCACCGGTCTGCCCGTCGACTCAGCGCGCGCACACGGCTGGCACCGCATCGCCGTCGGCGGCCGGACCAGGGAGGAGTGCCTGGAGCGGGCCCGCCGGCTCATCCAGCTCTACTCCCGCGAGCTGCGCATCTCCCTGCAGCACCCGAAGAACCAGGACTGGCTGGCCCGCGAGTTCATCCCCGGCGAACCGATCGCGAACACCGGCTACGTCCGCCGGATGCCCGTCCCGCTGCTCGCCGCCGCACTCCCCCAGGCCGCCTCCACCGTCGGCGACCGCCGAGGCGACCTGATCGGACGTACCGCCGGCACCTGCCGCCGCCCGGTCTTCCTCGACCTGCACTTCCCCATGGAGGTACGCGAACGCTCCGGGCTCGCGGTGTTCGTGGCCGAGCCGGGTGGTGGCAAGTCGACCCTGCTCGGCGCGCTGGGCTACCTCGCCGCCCGACGGGGTGTGCAGGTGACCCTCCTCGACCCGTCCGGGCCGCTGGCCCGGCTCTGCGCCATGCCCGAGCTGCGCCCGTACTCCCGGGTGTTGAACCTGACCGGCTCCGAGCACGGCACCCTGGCGCCCTACTCGCTCATCCCCACGCCCCTGCGCACCGAGTTCGCCAGCGGGGCCGCCGGCGACCGTGAGTTCGAGATCGCCGTCTCCAATGCGCGCGCCGAACGCCGCATGCTGGTCCAGGACATCTGCATGATGCTCGTGCCGCCGCAGGTGGCCCGGGAGGCGTCGACCGCCACCCTGTTCCGGCACGCCGTCCGGCAGGTGCCCGCCGAGGAGACGTCCACCCTGGACGACGTGGTGAGCTGCCTCGGGCGGCTCGACGACGACGCCGGCAAGGAGTTGGCGAACCTACTCCTGGACACCGCCGAGATGCCGCTCGCCATGCTGTTCTTCGGCCGGCCACCCGAAGGGCTGCTGGGCGCGGACGCGGCGCTCACCGTGATCACCATGGCCGGACTCCGGCTGCCCGACCTCAAGATCGAACGTGAGTACTGGTCGGCCGAAGAGGCGCTCGCCCTGCCGATGCTGCACACCGCGCACCGGCTCGCCGTCCGCCGCTGCTACGGCGGGTCGATGTCGTCCCGCAAGCTGGTCGGCCTCGACGAGGCGCACTTCATGGAGGGCTGGCGGTCCGGGCGTTCGTTCCTGGTCCGGCTCGCCCGCGACTCCCGGAAGTGGAACCTCGCCGCGCTGGTCGCCTCGCAGAACCCCCGCGACATCCTCGGCCTCGACGTGCAGAACCTCGTCTCCACCGTCTTCGTCGGCCGGATCGCCGAAGACGCCGAGATCGCCTCCGAGGCGCTGCGCCTGCTGCGGGTGCCGGTCAACGACGGGTACGAGGCCACTCTGGCCTCGCTCTCCGCCGCCGACAGCAACTCGGCCTCCCGCCTCGGCTTCCGGGAGTTCGTGATGCGCGACGTCGACGGCCGGGTGCAGAAGGTCCGGGTCGACGTCTCGTACGTCGACGGCCTGCTGGACCACCTCGACACGACGCCCGCCGCGATCGCCGCGGCGGCCGGAGTCCTACCGAGCATCTCCCTGCCCGATCTGGAGGCGTGACATGGCTGGGGCCCGGGTTCGGATCGCGTCGTTCCTGCTCGCGCTCGGCGTCCTGGCGGGGGCCACACTCAGTTGGCCGTTCCTCGGCGCGGAAGCGGCCGCCGCCGCCCCACCCGTCACCCAGGCCCGAGCCGAACTCTGCACCACCGCCGAGTGGCAGGCCGACTTCCGGGCCTGCGTGGGGAAGCTCCAGGCGGTCAGCGAGGACGAGGTCAAGTGCCGCAACGCGCCGACCCCGGGCACACCCGACTCCGGCCTCGCCGGCTGGTTCGCCGCAGCACCACCGGCTGAGGCGGCGAACGGCATAGCCGGTCGCTACAGCCTTTATGGATACGCGGGTTACAGCTACAACACCTACGACATCGACGGCGGCTGCGCATCGAGCGTCCTACATCCCGACTACAAGTTCACGACGACGATCGCCAACGGGGAGTTCATGGTCGCCACGGCGGTCATCGGCGCATCGAACGCGTTGCGCGAGCGCGCCTGGGATCCCCGATCCATGTGGGGCTGGGCGGACCCGCTGGTAGAAAAGGCGACGAAGTCCGTCTACGAGAAGGTGTTCAGCGTCTTCGGGATCGTCACGCTGTGCGTGGTGGGCCTCTACCTCCTCTGGCGCTCCCGCCAGTCGGACATGAGCAACGCGATGACCACCGCGGGTTGGGCTCTCCTCGTGATGGTCGCGGTCACCGCACTGGCCGCCTGGCCGGTGAAGTCGGCGAACATCGCGGACGGCACGCTGATCACCAGCCTCGGTGTGGTCCACGACGCGGTAGGCCCGCAAGCGAAGGAGCCCGACCCCGGGCGATGCATTGATCCGGACCGCTGCAAGGACCTCCGCACGCCGGCCGTTCGCGCGAGCGACACCGCTACCGAGACCATGCTCTACCGAAACTGGGTCCGGGGTGTCCTCGGGTCGGCCGACAGCGAGACGGCTCGCAAGTACGGGCCGGCGCTGTACGACGCGCGATCCCTGACATGGGGCGAAGCCCAGTCAATGCGCGCCAACCCGGCCACCCGGGAGGCGACAATCAAGGCGAAGCAGCAGCAGTGGGCGCGGGTGGCCCAGCAGATCCAGACCGAGGACCCGGAGGCGTACGAGTACCTCCAGGGCGTCCGGGACATGGACCGGGTCGGGGCGGGGTTCATCGCGGTGCTGGCCTCGGTGCTGTTCGCCATGTTCGACCTGACGGCGTCGCTTCTGGTCCTGCTGGGGTTCCTCATCTTCCGGTGGGCGGTGATCGCGGCGCCCATCCTGGGCACCGTCGGGCTGCTCAGACCGGCCAGCGCCGGCCTGCGACGGCTGGCGAACGCCGTCGTCGCCGCGATCTTCAACATCGCCATCTTCGGCACCGGGGCCGCCATCTACCTGTTCGCGGTCGATCTGATCATGAGTACGCCCACCCTTCCCGGATGGCTCCAGGTGGTACTGGTGTGGTTGTGCGGAGTGGTCGGTTGGCTACTGCTACGGCCGTACCGGCGCATCACCCAGCTTGGTGGTAAGGACAGCAGCGAGGCGGTCGGTTCGGCCGGCTCCTGGCACCGCCGCTTCTTCCGTGACATGCGGGTCGCGGCGCGACTCGACATCGTGGAGCCTGGGGGCACGGTGGAACCGGTGGGCGGGCGCCGCCGGTCACCGGACGCCGAGCAGACCCGGCTGCGCCCGGAGGCACGCCGGGAAGACACGGCCCCGACGCCGACGCCCACCCCGGCAGGGAGCCGACGCAGCGACGACGTTCGACCGGATGGTCACGAACGCGCCGACGAGGCACCGATCGGGGAGACCGGCGGTCGAGACCGTCCCGTGCCGCCGCAGCCTCGTCGCCGCCAACCGGCGACGTGGACCGAACCGGATGTTCCGGCGGAGAACCCGTCATTCGTGGTCTATCGGCCGGGATCTACCGAACGTGCGCCGGATCGCACCGGACCACGGGTGCGTTCCGAGGCTCGGTGACAGCGATGCGACGGGCCCTGGAGTTCCTCTTCAGCCGGGCACTGCGATCCCGGCTGGGGGTGGCCGCGCTGATCGCGGTCCTCATCCTCGGGGTGATCGGAGCGGCGCGCCTGGTGTCCGGTCCGACCGACCCGACCGACGGGTTGAGCAACCGGCCGAACCGGCCGATCACCACGGTCGACCCGACGGCTGGTGACGATGGTCTGATCGCCACCGAGGCGCCCCCATCGCCGGTAACCCCACCCGGTGCTCGTTCGCCCGAGCAGATCGCGGACCGGTTCGCCTCGGCCTGGATCGGCCGGCCCGGCATGACAGCCGACCAGTGGCACGCCGGGCTGCGGCCGATGTCGACGCCGGCGCTCACCGAGAAGCTGGCCGGGGCCGAGCCCGGCGGGGTGCCGGCCGAGGAGGTGACCGGTCCGCCGACGGTGCGGTCGCGCACCGAGACCTTCGTCGAGGTGCTGCTACCGCTCAACACCGGCCGTCTCCGGTTGGAGCTGGTGATGGCGGACAAGAGTTGGCTGGTCGACGTGGTCGACTGGGAGCGACAGTGACCGCCGGCCGAGCAGGCCGCGCTCTTCGTCGGCCGATCCGGGCCGGCGTGATCGCCTCGGTGCTCACCGGCGTACTGCTCCTGCTCTGCTGCACCGGGGGGACAGCGGCATTCTTCCTCAGTGGTCTCGGGGGCGATGCGGAGGACGGCGACGCCCTCGCCGGCTGGGGCTGCGGGCCGGTGCGTCCCGTCGACATCACCGGCGAGCTACCGCGGTTCAGCGAGTACGGCGACGCGCAGGTCCGCAACGCGGCGATCATCATCAAGGTCGGTCAGGACATGGGGGTTCCCTCGCGTGGTTGGGTGATCGCCCTCGCCACGGCGATGCAGGAGTCCGCCCTGCGCAACCTGGCCAACAAGGACGTGCCCGAGTCGCTGTCCCTGCCACACGAGGGCGTCGGCGCCGACCACGACTCGCTGGGCCTCTTTCAGCAGCGTCCGGGGTGGGGCTCGATCGCCGAGCGGATGACACCCGCGTACACCGCCCGGAAGTTCTACGAGAAACTCGTCAAGGTGCGCAGCTGGCAGCGCCGGCCGCTGACCGTCGTGGCGCAGCAGGTCCAGGTCAGCGCCTATCCGGACGCGTATGCCAAGCACGAGGAGCTGGCCGGCAAGATCGTGGACGCACTCGCCGGTGGTGCGGCCCGCACCGTTCAGATCAATGGCAAGGCGGTGTGCGACGCGGCCGAGCGCGGCGAGATCGCCGCTTCCGGCTGGACGGCACCGATCTCCGGCGACGTCGGCTCCGGTTTCCGGACCACCGATCGTCCCAGCCACAACGGTGTCGACATCGGAGCGGCAAAGGGCACCGAGATCCGTGCCGCGGCAGCCGGGCGAGTGCTTGTTGCCCGCTGCGACCCGGACAACAAGGGACGCCGGAGTTGCGACGTGGACGGTTATCCGGGCAAGGGTGGCTGTGGCTGGTTCGTCGACATCCTGCACGCCGGTGGCTACATCACCCGTTACTGCCACATGGTGGTCCAGCCCCGTGTCTCGCCGGATCAGATCGTCCCCGCCGGCGAGGTGATCGGACAGGTCGGCAGCAGCGGCAATTCGTCCGGACCGCACCTGCACTTCGAGGTGCACCTGCGCAGCGACCGGTCCAGCCGGGGCGCGACCGACCCGATCCCCTTCATGCGCCAGCGGGGCGCTCCGCTGCGCGCCGCGGAGTGAGGCCGTCACTGGCATGACCGGACCCCTGCCGGACCCGTTCGCCGACCAACCCGACTGGGCGCCCCGGCCACCCCGCCCCCTGACCATCGTGCCCGCCACTGGGCGCGTGGAGCTGCGCGGGCAGCGGGTGCTCGTGGGTCTGCCCGGGCTGGGCTGGCGTGGAGACCTGCGCGCGGACGACCGGGTCGTGCAGGGCGCCCGCACCTACGTGCCGGTCATCCCCGAACACGAGTGGTACCGGGCCGAGGCCGACCAGGTCGAGGTGTTCGCGCCGCTGGTGCCGGTGGAGCGGGTGTGGGTGGAGACGGTCGGTGAACGGCCCACAACGGAGGGCGTACGGGACAACGGCATCCGGTTGGTCTCGCTCGACGGCCCTTCCCACCGCGCTCCCACCCCCGTATTCGAGGCGGACGCGGTCACCGGACGCCGGGTTGTGCACGTCGAGGACGGTCGCGAACACCGGGACATGAGAGCGGTGACCGAGACTTACTCGGGAGCCGAGGGCGACATCTGCGTGCGGATCGCGCCCGAGGTGGAGTGGTACCGCTGGGCCTGGCGCGGCCAGTCACCCACCACGCTGGAGGTACCGGTCCATCTGCTGTGGATCGAGTGAAATCTAGCCGACCCTCGCACCAGTACATACACGCCAGCCGTCTCTGTCCTGGACATCGAACCGCCAAGTGTCAGCCAGACTTTGTTGAATCCCATCGATCGATGCACTACGGCGGATTACAGCGATGACCGAGGCATTACTCGAATTAGTCTTCGCGACGCTAATACCTTCGATGTTGATCGAGAATGAAACGCCAAGTTCTTGCTCACGTCGGACTGCTTGCGCATTGAACTCATCCAGCGCCGGGACCGACCCATCGCAAGTAAATAGCTTGGCTCTGTTGGGGTCGCGAGACACAAGCGCTGCCTGCAGATAGTTGACGACGACAACGTCGGGGGCGCTGCGGTCCGGAGCAGCGGCGCGGTTGTACAGCACGAAACCTGTCACCACCCCACCGAGCAGGAGCAGCGCGAGCACACCACCGACAACGATGAGCACGGTGCGCAGCCGGCGGCGTCGTGGCTGTGGAGCCGGCGTTGGCGGGGCCGGCGGCAGCTGTTCGGACGGAGTCCGCTGGGCCGGTACGCGGGAGACCTGGGAACCGGCGGGGGGCTGCACTGATTCCACCTCCTGACGTTAACGGCTGGACGGCCCGGAGCCAATGCCTCAGATCCAGCGGATCGTGACGGACCACTCCCCACCGGTGACATCCGCGACAACACCGGCGCACCGCCGCAGTACCTCCCGGAGGTGGGGCTCTGGCTGGGATACCGTCACTGCTCGGGGAGGGGTTGCCGACCTCGGGTGAGGGGGTGGACACGGTGGCCGGTCCGAAAGCACGCACGAACCGCGCCGCGGCGTTGCACCGCCGGGCTGCCGCTGTCGTCACCGCCGCCGCCGGGATCCTCGACGAGGTGCGCCCGGCCCCTGCCGATCAGCGTCGCCAGTACGAGTTGGCCGAGCGGCTTCAGCTGGTTGCCGCGCGGCTGGCCCCGGGCTGGTCGGGGGCCGCTCTGGATTCACTCGACGTGGGGTCTCCGGCGGGTGACGGCCCACCAGCGTTCGTACGGGTCGGCACGGCGGCGCCCCTGGACGACGCCCGGTTCCCCGCTCTGGTGCCGCTGGTCGGCACGGGCCATCTGAGCGTGGATGCCGACGGGCGGGAGCCGCGGGTGGCGGGGCTGCTGCGGGCCGTTGTGCTGCGGCTGCTGGGGGCCGCGCCCGCGGGCGCGCTGCTGGTACGCGCGGTGGATGCCACAGGCGCCGTGCTGACGCCGTTCGGCGCGCTGGCCGACGCCGGGCTGCTGCCCCCGCCGGCGGTGGACGTGGCGGGTCTGCGCGCGGTGTTGACGGAGGCGGAGCAGTGGGTGACGCCGGGGGCGAGCGGACGGCGTCGTCACGACCGTACGCTGCTGCTGGTGGTCGCCGCGCTGCCGGAATTGACCGGCCCGACCGACCTGGCGCGGATCGAGACGCTGGCCGAGCAGGGACCGGCGGCGGGGCTGCACCTGGTGGTGGCGGGGTGGCCGCCGTCCGGCCCGTACGCGTCCCGGGATCCGTTGCCCCGGGCCACCTCGCTGGTGTTGCGCAACGCGTACGCGCTGCTCGGAGACCCGCCGGGCGCATCGTTCGCGAGCCCGGGGGCCGAGGCGCCGGGTGGGATGAACTCACCGGTCTTCGTGGAGACGGACCCACCGGCGGATCTCGTCGACGCGGTCTGTCGACGGCTCGCCGCCCAGGTGGAGGCGGGCTCCCGGTTGGCGTTGGCGGATCTGTTGCCGGAGACGGGCGACAGCCTGTGGGCGGCGGATTCCTCGGACAGCCTCACCACGATGGTGGGGGACGCGGGTGGTCGGCCGGTGCCGCTGGGCTTCACGGAGCTGACGCCGCACTGGCTGGTGAGTGGCCGGTCCGGTGCGGGTCGTGCCGCGTTCCTGACCACCGCCCTGCTGGGGCTGGTCGCCCGGTACGGCCCGGACGATCTGGCGCTCTACCTGGCGGATCTCGGCGACGGCGAGTCGTTCGTGGAGTTTCTGCAGACCGAGCGGGACCGCTCCTGGGTCCCGCACGTGCGGGCGGCGGCCATGGCGGCCGACCGGGAGTACGTCCGGGACCTGTTCGACCAGTTGACGGCCGAGGTACGGCACCGCGCGGAGGCGGCGGAGCGGGCCGGCGGGCAGCGCTTCGCGGAGCTGCGCCAGCACCGCCCGCTGCCTCGCATCGTCTGTGTGGTGGACAATGTGCCGCTGCTCTTCGCCGAGCGGGATCGGCTGGCCACCGAGCTGGCCGCACAGGTGGACGCGCTGGCCCGGTCCGGTCGGGCGTACGGCGTGCACCTGGTGCTGGCCGGTGCGGGTGAGCTGGGGTTGAGTGCCCGCACGGACGCCGGGCACCGGGATTCGGTGCTCGGGCAGTTTCCGGTACGGGTGGCGTTGCCGGGCGGCGGCCCGGTGTTGGAGCCGACGAACGATTCGGCCGCCGGTCTGCCGGTGGGCAGCGCGGTGGTGAACACCGCCGGTGGGTTGGGCGGCCCACGTGGCGCCATCCGTGGTCACGAGCGGTTGGTCCGCCACCCCGATCCGCTCGACGATCCGGCGGTGGTCGAGCGGCTGCGACACGAGCTGTGGGCGGCCCGACCGTCGGATGCGGTGCCGCCGGTGGTGTTCGCCGGGTACGCCCGTCCGCTGCTGGGCAACGATCCGCGTCACCGGGCGGCCCTGGCCGGGCAGGCAGGTTGCCCGGCGGCCCTGCTGGGCCGGGCGGTGGACGTGGCCCGTACGACGGTCGCCGTACCGTTGGGGCCCGCTCCTGGACGTAACCTCGCGGTGCTGGGCTCGGGCGCGGCGGCGGGTGGCCTGCTGGCGACGGCGGCCCGGAGCACCGCGAGCCACCATGCGGCGGGCACCGCCCGGTTCGTGGTGGCCGCGCCCGACCAGGGGGCTCGCCCGCTGGCGGAAGCGTTGACGGCCGAGCTGGCCGCCCGTCATCCGGCCCGACTGGTGGACCTGCCGACGCTGTTGGCGGACGCCGACGACGAGCTGCCGACGTACCTGGTGGTCTTCGGGTTGGATCGGCCCGGGCCCCGGGATCTCCCTGCGGATCGGTTGCGGGCGCTGCTGCGGGACGGGCCACCGGCGGGCCGGCACCTGCTGGGTTGGTGGCGGGCGGTGCCGCCGTTCGCCGCGCTGCTGGAGCCGGACGGCGAGGTCGACAAACTGGCCGCCGTCGTGGCGCTGGACGTGCCGGCCGCGCAGCTCGCCGCCGTGTTCGGCCGGCCGGTCCAGTGGCGGGCGCGCCCGGACCGGGCGGCGCTGTGGGATGGTCCCGACGAGCTGGGCACGATCCTGGTGCCGTTCGCGGACCAGACCGGCCGCACGGACCAGACAGGCCACACGGACCAGGCAGGCCGCGCGGACCAGGCAGGCCACGCGGACCAGGCAGGCCACGCGGACCAGGCAGGCCGCGCGGACCAGGCAGAGCGCGTGGACGAGACGGGTCGACCGGGCGATGCGGGGTGAGACGGCGATGCGTGCGGAAGGTGCCGACGTGACGGCGACGGTGACCGGTCCGGGTCCGCAGCGGACCGCCGGTCCGGACGCTGGCACGGCACCTGTCGACGCCTGGGCCGAGTACCTGGCGGCGGCCCGTCAGCTCGATGCGGTCCGTCGCAGCGCGGCGACCGCCGCCGGTGAGCAGGCCCGCTCGGCGGAAGCCGCCCGGGAGGAGCTGACGGTGGTGCGCGCCGGGCTGGCGACCCAGCAGGAGCGGTTGCGGGAGCGGGGCGTACCGGCGATCTCGCTGGTGCCGTCGCCACCGGAGCTGACGGAGGCCGCCCGGTCGATGGCCGGCGGCCCGGCCGCCGTCCTGGCCGCGCTGCGGACCGCGCGGGGTCGGGCCGAGGCGGCGGACGCGGCGTTGGCCGCGCGGCGCGGCCTCCGACCGACCTCCTGGCCCGCGCGGGCCCGCAACCTCCTGGTGTACGGGCCGCTGGCGCTGCTGGCGCCGCTGATCCAGATCATCGTGTACGCGACGACCGGGTCGGGCCCGGCCAGCGTGATGGCCCTGGTCGGCGGGCTGCCGATGCCGGCGGTCGCCTTCGTCGTCGGCTGGGTGTGTGTCGGCCGGGTGTTCCGTGCCGCCCCCGACGACCAGGTGGATCGCACGGTGCGCTTCGGCGTGCTTGTCTGCCTGGTGCCGGCGGTCCTGGTCACGACCGGCCTGCTGCTGGCCCTGCTGGCCGGCTGACCCGCCGAGGGCGGGCACGGCCAGATCAAGAGGTGGGTCAGCGGGGAAGGATCAGGGCCATCGCCTCGGCCCGCGACTTCGAGTCCGTCTGCAGGATGCCGCGCACCGCCGAGGTGATGGTCTTGGCCCCGGACTTCTGGATGCCGCGCATCGCCATGCACATGTGCTCGCATTCCAGCACGACCACGACGCCGCGCGGGGCCAGCTTGCTCATCAGCAGGTCGGCCACCTGCGAGGTGAGCCGCTCCTGCACCTGAGGTCGGCGGGCGAACACCTCGACGAGGCGGGCCAGCTTGGACAGGCCGGTGATCCGCCCGTCCGGGCCGGGGATGTAGCCGATGTGCGCGCTGCCGCGGAACGGCAGCAGGTGGTGCTCGCAGAGGCTCATCACGTCGATGTCGCGGACGATCACCAGCTCTTCGTGGTTGGCCTCGAAGGTGGTGCTGAGCACCTGTGCCGGGTCGACGCGCAGGCCGGCGAAGAGTTCGGCGTACGCGCGGGCGACCCGGGCGGGGGTCTGTTGGAGGCCGTCCCGGTCGGGGTCCTCGCCGACCGCGATCAGGATCTCGCGGACGGCTCTCTCGATCCGGCCGAGGTCGACCGCGTCCTCGACGGGACGGCCGGTCAGCTTGCCGCTGATCAACCGGGCGGCGACGTAGTCCAGCTCGTCGTCCCCGTCGGGTTCGGTCGCGGAAACGGCCAGCTCCCGGTGAGGGGAGCTGGCCGTCGGGTCGTTGCTCAGTGCGTACCGTCCGAGTTGTTGCTGGACGGCGACCCGCCGCCGACGGACGCTTGCGCGCCGTCGGCCTCGGCCTGTGCCTTGAGCTTGTCCTTCTCCGCAGGGGTGAGCACGGGCGGCTCGGTGGACGGCTGGCGCTTGCCGAACCCGTTGTACGGGGCGAGCGGCGGGCGCTTGACCACCCGGGAGCAGATCCGCGCCATGTCGGCCGTGGAGAGGGTCTCCTTCTCCATCAGCTCGAGCACGATGTTGTCCAGGACGTCCCGGTACTCGACCAGGATCTCCCACGCCTCGTCGTGCGCCAGCTCGATCAGGGCCCGCATCTCGCCGTCGATCTCGGCGGCGACCGAGTCCGAGTAGTCCCGCTCGTGGCCCATGTTGCGGCCGAGGAACGGCTCGTCTCCGCTGGTGCCGTACTTGATCGCGCCGAGCTTGGAGCTCATGCCGTACTGGGTGATCATCGCGCGGGCCAGCTGGGTGGCCTTCTCGATGTCGTTGCCGGCACCGGTGGTCGGCTCGTGGAAGACCAGTTCCTCGGCGGCCCGGCCGCCCAGCGCGTACGCCAGGGTGTCGATCATCTCGGCGCGGGTCTGGGTGTACTTGTCCTCGGTCGGCAGCACCAGGGTGTGGCCCAGCGAGCGGCCACGGGACAGGATCGTCACCTTGTGCACCGGCGCGGCGTGCGGCAGCGCCCAGGCGACCAGCGCGTGCCCACCCTCGTGGTACGCGGTGATCTTCTTTTCCTGGTCGCTCATCACCCGGGTCCGTCGCTGCGGACCGGCGATCACCCGGTCGATCGACTCCTCCAGGGAGTCGTTGTTGATCGCCCGCTGGTCCTTGCGGGCGGTGAGCAGGGCCGACTCGTTGATCACGTTGGCCAGGTCGGCGCCACTGAAGCCGGGGGTACGCCGGGCCACCGAGTCGAGGTCGACGTCCGGCGTGAACGGCTTGCCCTTGGCGTGCACCCGCAGGATGGCCTTGCGGCCCTCCATGTCGGGGGCGTCCACCGGGATCTGGCGGTCGAACCGGCCCGGGCGCAGCAGCGCCGGGTCGAGGATGTCCGGCCGGTTGGTGGCGGCGATCAGGATGACGCCGCCCTTGGTGTCGAAGCCGTCCATCTCGACGAGCAGCTGGTTGAGCGTCTGCTCACGCTCGTCGTGGCCGCCGCCCATGCCGGCGCCACGGTGCCGACCGACGGCGTCGATCTCGTCGACGAAGACGATCGCCGGAGCGTTGGTCTTGGCCTGCTCGAACAGGTCGCGGACCCGACTCGCGCCGACACCGACGAACATCTCGACGAAGTCCGAGCCGGAGATGGAGTAGAAGGGCACCCCGGCCTCGCCGGCGACCGCGCGGGCCAGCAGCGTCTTACCCGTTCCGGGCGGGCCGAACAGCAGCACACCCTTCGGGATCTTGGCACCGAGCGCCTGGTACTTCGCGGGGTTCTGCAGGAAGTCCTTGATCTCGTGCAGCTCCTCGACGGCCTCCTCGGCACCCGCGACGTCCGCGAAGGTCGTCTTCGGGGTGTCCTTGGTGATCATCTTCGCCTTGGACTTGCCGAAGTTGAGCACCCGGGAGCCGCCGCCCTGCATCTGCGACATGAAGAACAGCAGCAGGAGCACGAGCAGCGCGATCGGCAGCAGGTTGACCAGCAGGCTCACCCAGATGCTGTCCGAGGAGACCTTGGCGTCGGCCGGGCCGGTGACCCGGTTGGCCGCCTTGGCCGCCAGCACCTCGTTCCAGATCTCGTCGCCCACCTGGTACGGGAACTGGGCTTCGATCCGGTCGGTGGTGGTGTCACCGAACTTGGTCTTGTTCTTCAGGTCGAGCTGGAGCGTCTGCTCCTTGTCCTGGAAGATGACCTTGTTGATCTGGGCGGTGTGGAGCTGGTCGAGCGCAACGGAAGTGTCCACGCGGTGGTAGCTGGGACCAGCGGTGAACAGCTGACTGAGCACAACGGCGCCGAGGATGACCAGGATGATCCAGACCACCGGTCGGCGGAAGAAACGCGTACGTTCCATACTGTTGTCGAGCGCCGGAGCGCCCGCATCCTCCTGATCGACGTCCTGACCGTCTGATGGTGTCGCCGCGGTGAGCGGCGGCCGGAGCCGCCGTGCGGGCCGGCCTCGACCCCGAGGCACCGAAACTGCCGCGCCGCGGTCATTCGACGGTACACCGTGTACGCGAGGAGTGAGCTTGCGAGCCCCGCAGTCGTACACAATCCCAGCGATGACCCCCGCGGTCGCGCACCATCGAATCGGGTCCGGGTAGGAACCGGCGTGACGGGGAGTCCGGCCCGGCCACCCGAACGCCCGGTCACGCGGTCGAGGGGTCGGACGCGGAGTTACCTCCACGCCACCGGGGTCCACCGTAACCGTAAGAGCTGAGAGCCCGCTGAACGTCGGCTTGATGAACGCCGATACGAATCGTCCTCGCCCGGGTCGGCGGCGGGCCGACGTCCCGGCTCAGGAGCGGGCGTAGACCTCGGGCTTGAGCACCCCGACGTAGGGCAGTTCCCGGTAGCGCTCGCCGAAGTCGAGGCCGTAGCCGACCACGAACTCGGTGGGGATGTCGAAGCCGACGTACTTCACCGGCACCGGCACCTTGACCGCCTCCGGCTTACGGAAGAGCGCGACCACCTCGACGCTCGCCGCCGAGCGCGACTCCAGGTAGCGCAGCAGCCAGGAGAGCGTCAGACCGGAGTCGACGATGTCCTCGACGACCACGACGTGCCGACCGGCGATGTCACGGTCGAGGTCCTTGAGGATGCGGACCACCCCGGAGGAGGTCGTGCCCTGGCCGTACGAGGAGATGGCCATGAAGTCGAGTTCGGCCGGCGGGCCGCTTCGGCCCAGAGCCCGGGCGAAGTCCGCCATGAACATCACCGCGCCCTTGAGCACGCAGACCAGCAGCAGTCCGTCGCCCACGTGGGCGTAGTCGGCGGAGACCTGCTTGGCCAGTTCCGCTGTCTTCTCGCGGATCTGCGCCTCGGAGATGATCACGTGGTCGATGTCGGCGTCGTACCAGGAGCCGTCAGCCATGACTCCTAGCCTGCCGTACGTCGGATGGCCTCCGTCGGCGGGGCCGCACCTTTCGGCACGGTCCCGCCCAGGATTTTCACCGCAAAGGGTACTAAAGGCATCAGCTGGTACGGGACCGCCAGCGGCGGCCGTCCTCGCTGGGCTTCCAGTCGGCCGAGTCGTGGCTGTCCACGGTGAGGTTCGCCGCCGAGGCGGCGACGAGCAGGACGAGGAACAGGAGGAAGAACAGGAACTCCATGGCGGCGCTCACTTTCGCGTGATTGCTGTCGGTTTCGCCGCCGGTGCGCACCGGACTGAGACCAGTCTGCGCCGATGCGCAGCGCCCGGACAGTGGCAGAAATGCCATTGGTCATCGATTTACTGCCACCTTTCGGGTTACCCTCGTCACATGCTCCGATCCGTCGCCGTCCTTGCCCTGGACCAGGTCGCTCCCTTCGAGCTCGGGGTGCTCGCGGAGGTCTTCGGCACCGACCGGACGGCCGACGGCTTCCCCGCGTACCGCTTCGACGTGTGCAGTCCCGACGGCGCTGCCGTGCGCACCTCGGCGGGCTTCCACCTCACGCCGAACGCCGACCTGGCCCCGCTCGAGGAGGCCGACCTGGTGGCCGTTCCGGCACACGGTCAGGGCACCGTCGTACCCGACTGCGTGCTCGACGCGCTGCGCCGCGCCGACGCGCGCGGGGCCCACCTCATCAGCGTCTGCTCCGGTGCCTTCCTGCTCGGCGAGGCCGGACTGCTCGACGACCGGGAGTGCACCACCCACTGGCGGTACGTGGACGAGCTGCAACGCCGGCATCCCCGCGCCCGGGTGCGCTGCAACTCCCTGTACGTCCAGGACGGTCGGCTGCTCACCAGCGCCGGCACCGCAGCCGGTATCGACGCCTGCCTGCACCTGGTCCGCCAGGTGCACGGCTCGGCCACCGCGACCCGGCTGGCCCGGCGGATGGTGGTTCCGCCGCACCGCGACGGCGGCCAGTCGCAGTACGTCGAGGCGCCGATCCCGAAGGCCCCCGAGGCGCCCACCCTGGAACCGGTGCTGGAGTGGCTGATGGGACACCTGGACCGGACGATCACGGTGGAGGAGTTGGCCACGCGCGCCGGCATGGCCCCCCGGACCTTCGCCCGGCGGTTCCGGGCGGAGACCGGCACCACACCGCACGACTGGCTCACCAACCAGCGGGTGCTGCTCGCCCGACGCCTGCTCGAGGAGACGCCGCTGAGCGTGGAGGCCGTCGCCGATCAGGCCGGTTTCGGTGACGCCGCGGCGCTGCGCCACCACTTCAGTCGCCGGGTCGGCGCCACCCCGCACAGCTACCGGACCACGTTCCGGGACCGGACCGACGGCGCGGCGGCCCTCAGCCCGAGGTGAGGACCGCCAGTCGGTCGCCCCGGCGAAGTACGCGAATGCCCCCGGGCAGGTCGGTCGGA
The DNA here is from genome assembly GCF_050942905.1 of Micromonospora sp. CA-246542. Taxonomy (NCBI): domain Bacteria; kingdom Bacillati; phylum Actinomycetota; class Actinomycetes; order Micromonosporales; family Micromonosporaceae; genus Micromonospora; species Micromonospora sp. CA-246542. The sequence continues at coordinate 6,721,605 of NZ_CP192040.1, forward strand.
CCCTGACCGTGCCAGTCGGTGACCAGGGCGTCCAGCGCGCCGACGTGGCGGTGCGACAGCGCGCCCCCGACCGCGCCCAACTCGAGGGCCCAGGCGTGCAGCACCCGACCGCGTACGGCGGCGGTCAGGCCGGCCAACTCCGCCACCGCGAGCCCACCGGCGGGATGCCGGGATGTCACCAGCGCCCTCGCCGCGATCTCGTCGAGGGCGGTGTTGTCCGCCGCCACCAGCCGGGCGGTACGCGCCAGGTTGTCCACCACGCCCGGCCCGAGCGCCCGCACCAACGCCGGCAGCACATCGGCCCGCACCCGGGAGCGGGCGTACGAGGGGTCGGTGTTGTGCGGGTCCTGCCAGGGGCTGAGCCCGAGGACGGCACAGGCGGCGCGGGTCTGCTCCCGGCCGATCTGGAGCAGCGGACGCACCAGCGGCACCCCGGCCAACTCCCGCCGATCGGGCATCCCGGCCAGCCCGCGCGGGCCGGCGCCCCGAGCCAGCGCGAGCAGCACCGTCTCCGCCTGGTCGTCGCGCGTGTGGCCGGTGAGCACCGCGACCGCCCCGTGCTGCCGTGCGGCCTCGGCCAACGCCTCGTAGCGGGCCTGGCGGGCCGCCGCCTCCGGCCCGCCGGGACGGCCGGCCACGTCCACCCGCACCGCCACGGCCGGCGCGAACCCGGCCTCCCGGGCCCAGGCGGCCACCGCCTCCGCGCGCCGTGCCGAACCGTCCTGGAGGCCGTGGTCGACGGTCACCAGGCCGGCGGGAAGACCCAGCCGGGGCGCCACGAACACGGTCGCCGCCGCCAGGGCCAGCGAGTCGGCCCCACCGGAGCAGGCGACCAGCACCGGACCGCCGGACGGCAGGTGGGTCAGCGCGCGACGGACCGCCACCCGGATCGCGGCCACCGGTGGGGCGAGCGCGGCCACCGGCGGACGGTCAGCCGGCGGACGGAACGGTGCCGGCCGGGCCGTGCACGCGTGCCACCCAGGCGTCCGGGTCGCCCAGCTCCGACAGCCGGGGCAGGGTGAGCGGTGAGTTGAAGATCTGGTTGAAGCCGTCCATGCCGACGCGCTCGACCACGCCGTGCACGAACTTGCGACCCTCGGCGTACTGGCGCATCTTGACGTCCACCCCGAGCAGCCGACGGATCGCCTTCTCCAACGGGTTGCCCGCCTCGCGGCGACGGTTGAACGAGGCCCGGATTCGCTCCACGCTCGGGATCACCTGCGGGCCGACGCCGTCCATCACGAACTCGGCGTGCCCCTCCAGCAGGGTCATCAGCGCGGTGAGGCGGTCGAGGACGGCCCGCTGAGCCGGGGTCTGCACGATGTCCAGCACGCTCGTCCGGCTCTCCGGGTCGCGGACCGCCTCGGACAGTGTCGCGACACCGCGCCGCAGCCGCTCGACGAGGTGTTCACCGCCGGCGGACGAGGCGTCCACGAACGCCTGGACCTCGCCGAGGAAGTAGGCCCGCATCCAGGGCACGGCGGTGAACTGGGTGCGGTGGGTGACCTCGTGCAGGCAGACCCACAGCCGGAAGTCCCGGGAGTCGGCTTCGAGCTTGCGCTCCACCTCGACGATGTTGGGCGCCACCAGGAGCAGCTGGCCCGGGTCGGCGGAGAAGACCTCGTACTGCCCGAGGACCCGGCCGGACAGGTAGGCCAGGACCGTGCCGGCCTGCACCCCGGTCAGCCGCGACCCGATCGCCTCGGTGAGCGCGCCGGGCTGCTTGTCGCCGGACAGCCGGCTGACCAGTGGGGTGATCACCTCACGCAGCCCGGCGATGTTGGTGGCCGCCCAGTCCCGCCGGTCGACCACCCGCACCGGCGGGTGCGCCACCTGCGCCCGCAGGCCGGTGTAGTCGGCCACGTGCCCGGCGGCCTCGTCGGTCAGCCGACGCAGGTCGCCGACCACGTCGGTGGCCTCGGTGTACGACACCCGGGGGCCCGACTTGCTCAACGCCCCCGCGGTGGCGGCGGCCAGATCCCAGTCCACGAACTGCGCCATGAACCCACCGTACCCGCGTCGCGACACCCCGGCCCGGGCTCGCGTCGGCGATCGACGCCGGTCGCGGCCCCGCGTTCCGACCCGGACCGGGCCCCGGAGCTGGTCAGCGGCAGCCGGAGCCGGCCCGCGGACGGTCAGCGGCAGCCGCAGCCGGCCAGTGCGGAGGCGATGCGGTCCAGCGCCGGTTGGGCGGTGTCCGTTCCGCCGGGCACCTTGTCGGTGAGCACCGCGAAGGTGAGCAGTCGGCCGTCGGCGGTGGTGACCAGGCCTGCGATGGCGTGCACCCCGGTCAGGGTGCCGGTCTTCGCGCGTACGGCGCCGGCGCCGGCGGCGGTCCCCGGGGCACCCCGGTAGCGCTCGCCCAGCGTGCCGGACCAGCCGCCCACCGGCAGGCCGCCGAAGACGCCGGCCAGTTCCGGATGATCCGGACTCGCGGCCAGTCGGATCAGGTCGGTGAGCAGGGACGGGCTGATCCGGTTGCGACGCGACAGCCCACTGCCGTCGGAGAGGGTGATCTCCTCGGCGGGCAGGCCCAGCTCCGCCACCTCGGCGTCCATCGCGGCGGCGCCGCCGTCGAACGACGCCTTCTGGCTGCGCGCCAGGGCCACCTGGCGGGCCAGCGCCTCGGCCAGCAGGTTGTCACTCTCGCTGATCATGATGTCGACCAACCGGATCAGCGGTGGCGACTGCACCACGCCCAACTCCGTACCGGCTGGCGGGGTGCCACCGGCGGCGGTCGCCAGAGCCGGAGCCGTACCCCGCTTGACGGCGCTGGTGGGTACGCCGAGCAGCCGGGCGAACGACCGGCCGGCGGCCAGGTCGGGCTCGGGGACCCGCTCGGCGCCTCCGCGCTCGGCGCCCGGGTCCTTGCGCGCCCCGTCGGTCATCAGCGCGGTCACCGCGCCGCCGTACCCGCCGGTCGGGATGTCGTCGTCCCAGCCGGGGCCGTACACCGGGCCGGAGTAGATCGTGCCGTCGACGGTGACGCTGGTCGGGGCGGTGCCGCCGAGGGCGGTACGCACCTGCGCGGCCAGGTCGTCCAGGCGTGCCGCGCCGGGGTAGTAGCCCTTCTTGTTCACCGCGAGCGTGGGGTCACCGCCGCCGACGATCACCACCTCGCCCGGTTTGGCACCGGCCACCGCCCGGGTCGGGATGCGGAATCCGGGGCCGCGGGCGGCCAGCACGGTCACCGCCGTCGCCAGTTTGGTCACCGAGGCGGGCACCGTTCCGTCGTCCGCGCCCTTGCCGTAGAGCGTCTGGCCGGTGGCCACGTCGGCCACCGAGACGTTCACCCGGTCACCCAGGGCGGGTACGTCGACCAACGGGTCGAGCGCGGCCCGTACCGCGTCGGCGCTGGGCAGCGGAGCGTTCGGGTCGGGTCCGTTCAACACGTCCGACGGGTCGGGTTCGGGGCTGGGGCCGGCGGCGGTCGACTCGGACCCCCCGTCGTCGCCCAGCCAGCCCGCGACCGGGCCGGGACGGGCCACCACGACACCCACACCGGCCAGCACCAGCAGCACCACGACGGCCAGCACGGTCACCAGTCGCCCGCGACGGCGGGGCGTGGTCGGCGGCGTCACCGGCGGTTCCACGTCGGCCGTCGAGGGCAGCGCGGAGATCGGCGGACCCAGCGGCGGTACGCCGCGCGGATCGCCGGCGGTCGGCCGCTCGCCGGGCATCGGGCCACCCCAGGTGGGGCCGCTCGGGGCGGGTCGGACCGACGCGCGACCCGGGGGTGCGCGCCGCCGGCGGGGCGGTCCGGGCCGAGGACCGGGAAGCGACCGTTGTTCGCTCCCGCCGGGGCCGAGCCGGACGGACGCCACGGCAGCGGCGGTGGCCGCTCGGGAACCGACTCCTCGGGGGTACGGGGGAAGTGCGCGTCCGGCACCGGGACTCTTCCGGTCGCCCCACCGGAGCCGGATCGTCCGGTACCGCCTGCGACGCCCCCGTCCGGACGGTAGTGTGAATCTTCCCTCCCCACGACCCCCTCCTCCCCCAACGAAAATCGGCTTGGGTGACACTACTTCGGTCCGAAGACTATGCGGCGGCCGGAGTCGACGGGTGGGCATTCACCTGTCCGGAGGGCCGCCAGTGGTTCCGTTAGCCAGCGTGGGCAGACGAGGGAGCGTGCAGATGGATTTCGACGTGACGGTTGAGATCCCGAAAGGTCACCGCAACAAGTACGAGGTGGACCACAAGACCGGCCGGATCCGGCTGGACCGCACCCTGTTCACGTCCACCCAGTACCCGGCCGACTACGGCTTCATCGAGGACACGCTGGGCGAGGACGGCGACCCGCTGGACGCGCTCGTGCTGGTCCCCGAGCCGACCTTCCCGGGCTGCCTCATCCGCTGCCGGACCATCGGCATGTTCCGGATGACCGACGAAAAGGGCGGCGACGACAAGGTCCTCTGCGTTCCCTACGAGGACCCTCGCCAGGAGCACCTGCGCGACATCCACCACCTGGGCGAGTTCGACCGCCTGGAGATCCAGCACTTCTTCGAGGTGTACAAGGACCTGGAGCCCGGCAAGTCGGTCGAGGGCGCGACCTGGGTCGGCCGCACCGAGGCCGAGGCCGAGATCCGCGCCTCCTACCAGCGGGCGCGCGACGCCGAGGCGCGCGGCGAGTCCACCCACTGACGTACGACGACCGGCCGGGCCCGGGAGCTGCTCACCCGAGCAGACCCCGGGCCTTGTCGTACAGGTCGAGCACCGCGCAGGCGACCGGCACCACGGCGACCACCAGGGCCGTGTCGGTGAGGTCCGCGACCCGCCCGAGGTACGGCGAGACCGGTCGCCGGGCGTACCCGGTGCCGGCGGCCACGGTCACCAGGCCCAGCGCCGCCCCGCCGAGGACCAGCGCCAGGCGGCCGGTGTCGTCGGCCCGGTCGACCAGCACCGCGCCCAGCACCGCGTAGCCGGCGAGCCCGGCGAGCACCGTCGGCACCCGGTGCCGCAGCGCCACGAACAGCCGCGACCGCAGCAGCAGCACGGCCGAGACCACCGCCACCAGCACCGGGCCGGCCGTCCCACCAGCCACCCCGAGTACGACAGCGGCCCCGACCGCCAGCACCGCGTGCCCGAGCAGCATCCCGGTGAGCATCTCCTCGGTGCGGGCGACCGCCGCCTGCACGCGGCCCAGGTCCGGTAGGTCCCCGGGGCGCTCCGGCTCGACGGCGGGCGGGGTGGCCGGCAGGGTGATCGGCGGCAGCGGCAGCTTGCCGAGCCGGATGGCCAGCAGCGGGATCGCCCCGATGGCGAAGACCAGTGCGCTGAGCAGCACCGCCGCCGTGCCGGCAGGGGTCAGCGGCAGCGCGCCGAGAGCCGCGCCGGCACCGAGCAGGCCGACCGTTACGCCGGCCACGAAGATCCGCTGCCGGCTCGCCACCCCGAGCAGCCCGACCAGTGCCACGAGCAGCAGCGCCACCGAGCCGGCCAGCAGTTCGGCCGCGCCGACCCAGCGCACCGGTACGAGCGGGCCGACCGGGTCACCCGAGCCGACCGCGAGGGCGCCGGCCACGAAGGCGTACGGGAGCGCGTACCCGCCGAGCGTCGCGCCGGCCGCACCGTCGCCGTTGGCGCGGCTAGCGACCGTACCCGCAACGGTGAGCAGCAGCGCCACCACGGCCGCCGCGACCCAGCCGCTGGTGGACGTCGGACCGCTGGCGAGCAGGGCGAGCAGCCCGACGGCGAGCGGTACGGCGGCACCGGCCAGACCGGCGACCCGGGTGGCGGCGGGTGACCAGGCTCCGCCACGTCGACGGGCGCCGTCGACGATCGCCTCCACGACGTCGTCGTACTCCAGCTCGGGCCAGTGGGCGCGGGCCGGCACCAGGTGCAGCACCTCGCCGTCGCGGACGCCCTGCGGCAGCAGCGCCTGCGCGGTCGCCAGCAGCGCCCCGTCGGTGCGGCGCAGCACCCAGCCGCCGTGCCGTTCCCCGTCGTCGGCCAGTCCCTCGCCGGCGTGCCGGAGCACGTCGGGCAGCAGCTCGGCCAGGGGGACCTGCTCCGGCAGGGCGACGTCCACCCGCCGCTGGGGGGCGCTGATGGTGACGCGGGCCAGTCCGGTTGTCATCGACCGGTCTCCATATCGAACGGCATCGGAGGCTGCGGGGACGACAGGACTTTACCTACCATGAGCCAGGCTCGGGTTACCCAGCGCAGTCAGGAGGCCGAGTGTCCACCGTCGTCATCAAGCGCCCACCGCGTCGGCCAGCGCCGGAGATCCCCGTCGGCGAGCTGCCCGTCGAGGCGCCGCCGGAGATCCCGGCCGTGGCCGGCGGCCGGTGGCAGCAGGCGCTGATGGTCCTGCCCATGCTCGGCGGCACGGTGGCGATGGCGATGATGTTCGGGCGGGGCGGCGGCGCGTACTCGTACGTCGTGGGCGGCATGTTCGGGCTCTCGTCGCTCGCGATGTTGGTGACCACGTGGGGCAGCGCCTCGGGCACCCCGAAGAAGTCCGAGATGATGGCGGCCCGCCGCGAGTACCTGCGCCACCTGGCGACGCTGCGCCGTCGGGTCCGGCAGACCGCCGGACAGCAGCGCGCGAGCCTGTACTACCGCCACCCCGACCCGGGCCGCCTGTGGTCGACCGTGGACAGCCGCCGGGTCTGGGAGCGCCGCCCCGGCGACCCGGACTTCGCCGTGGTTCGTGTCGCCGTCGGGCCGCAGACCCTGGCCACCCCGCTGGTGCCGCCGGTCACCCGGCCGCTCGAGGAACTGGAGCCGATGACGGCCGGCGCGCTGCGCCGCTTCCTGGACGCGTACTCGGTGGTGCCGGAGCTGCCGGTGGCCCTGTCCCTGCGCAGCTTCGCCCGGGTGCACGTGCGCAGCGCCGCCGGCAGCGGCCCGACCACCGGCGGGCCACCCACGCCCACCGGTGACCCGGCCGCGCAGGCACTGGCCCGGGCCGTGCTGATCCAGCTGGCCGTCTTCCACGCGCCCGACGAGCTGCTGATCGCGGTCTGCGCCGGCCCCGAACGCCGGGCCGCCTGGGAGTGGGTGAAGTGGCTTCCGCACGCGCACCACCCCGCACGCACGGACGCGCTCGGACCCGCCCGGCTGGTGACCTCGTCGGGCGCGGAGCTGGAACGGCTGCTCGCCGACGTGGTGGCCAGCCGCTCCCGGTTCAGCCCGGCCGGTCCGGCCACCGACGGCCCGCACGTGGTGGTGGTCCTCGACGGCGGCGACCTGACCGGCGCCACCGACCTGACCGGCGACGGCGGCATCGACGCGGTCACCGTGCTCGACCTGGAGACGCCACCGCCGCGCCTGCTCGACCGGTACGCGCTGCTGCTCGAGCTGCGCGGTCGGCGGCTGCACTCGTGGTCGGTCGAGGGGCACGCCGAGGTGGGCAGCGCCGACCACCTCGACCTCGCCGACGCCGAGGCCGTCGCCCGACGGCTGGCGCCACTGCGGCTGGCCGGCACGGCCCGCGGCCCGGACGCCCCACTGGAGATCGAGCTGGGCCTACCGGAGCTGCTCGGCCTCGGCGACCCGGAGAGCTTCACCGCCGAGCAGGGTTGGACGCCGCGCTCGCCCCGGGACCGGCTGCGGGTGCCGATCGGGGTGGGCGTCGACGGTGGCGCCATCGAACTGGACCTCAAGGAGTCCGCCCAGGACGGGATGGGCCCGCACGGTCTGCTCATCGGGGCCACCGGGTCGGGCAAGTCCGAGCTGCTCCGCACACTCGTGCTGGGGCTGGCCGCGACGCACAGCTCCGAGCAGCTCAACTTCGTCCTGGTCGACTTCAAGGGCGGTGCGACCTTCGCGCCGTTCGACCGGCTGCCACACACCGCCGCCGTGATCACCAACCTGGCCGACGCGTTGCCCCTGGTGGACCGGATGGTCGACGCGATCAACGGCGAGCTGGTCCGCCGGCAGGAACTGCTGCGCCGGGCCGGCAACTTCGCGAGCATGCGTGACTACGAGCGCAGCCGCACGGCCGGCAGCCCGCTCGCCCCGCTGCCGTCGCTGCTGCTGATCTGCGACGAGTTCTCCGAGCTGCTCTCCGCCAAGCCCGACTTCATCGACCTGTTCGTGCAGATCGGTCGGCTGGGTCGGTCGCTCGGCGTGCACCTGCTGCTCGCCAGCCAGCGCCTGGAGGAGGGCCGGCTGCGCGGGTTGGACACGCACCTGTCGTACCGGATCGGGTTGCGCACCTTCTCGGCGCTGGAGTCCCGCACGGTGCTCGGCGTGCCGGACGCCCACGAGCTGCCCCGCTCGCCGGGCCACGGTTACCTGCGCGCCGGCACCGATCCGCTGGCCCGGTTCAGGGCCGCGTACGTCTCCGGCGCCGTGCGCCGCCGGGCGGCCACGGCCGGCGGCACAGCCGGCGAGGAAGCCCGCCTGCTCACGTTCACCACCCACGCCGTACCGCTGCCCGCGCCGACGACACCGGCCCTGCCCATGGTGGCCGAGGACGAGCCCGACCGGGAAACCCTGCTCGACCTGCTGGTCGACCGGCTCGTCGGGCAGGGCCCGCCCGCGCACCAGGTGTGGCTCGCCCCGCTCGGTGACCCGCCGACCCTGGACGAGTTGGTCGGCACGGTCGAGGTGGACCCGGCGCGCGGGTTGACCGTGGCGAATCCCGAGCTACAGGGGGCGCTGGGCGTGCCGGTGGCCGTCGTGGACCGGCCGTTGGAGCAGCGCCGGGACCTGCTCTGGCTGGCCCTGGACGGTGCGGCCGGGCACGTGGCGGTGGTCGGCGCTCCGCAGAGCGGCAAGTCCACGGCACTACGGACGCTGATCTGCGCGTTGGCGCTCACCCACACCCCGGCCGAGGCGCAGGTCTACTGCCTCGACTTCGGCGGTGGCGGCCTCGCGGCGCTACGCGGCCTGCCGCACGTGGGCGGGGTGACCGGTCGCGCCGACCCGACCGCCGTACGACGCACCGTCGGCGAGCTGACCACACTCCTGGCCGACCGGGAGCGCCGCTTCGCCGAGTTGGGCGTGGAGTCGATGGCCACGTACCGGCGACGTCGGGCCGCGACGGCGACGACCGATCAGCCGGACGCCGACCCGTACGGCGACGTCTTCCTGGTGGTCGACGGCTGGAGCACCCTGCGCAGCGAGTACGAAGACCTGGAACCGCTGGTCACCGATCTGGCGACCCGTGGTCTGTCGTACGGGCTGCACGTGGTCGCCACTGCCCTGCGCTGGCTGGACTTCCGCCCGGCGATCCGGGACCTGTTCGGCTCCCGGCTGGAGCTGCGCCTCGGCGACCCGGCCGACTCCCTGGTCGCCCGGCGGGCCGCGGCGAACGTGCCGGAGCGTCCCGGCCGGGGGGTGACGGCCCAGAGCCTGCACTTCCTGACCGCGCTCCCGCGACTGGCCGGGCCGAACGGGGGCACCGCCGAGCTGGTCGAGCGGATCACCGACAGCTGGCCCGGGCCGGTCGCGCCTCCGGTCCGACTCCTCCCGCCGGTGCTGCCGTACGCCGATCTGGATCTCACCGCCACCACCGGGCTGCGGCTGCCGATCGGTGTCGCCGAGGCCGACCTACGGCCGGTGCGGCTCGACTTCGCGGCCGAGCCGCACTTCGTGGTCTTCGGGGACGCCGAGTGCGGCAAGTCGTCGTTCCTGCGGGCGCTGGCCACGTCGATCACCACCCGGTTCACGCCGGAGGAGGCCCGGGTCATCCTGGTGGACTACCGGCGCAGCCTGCTCGGCGCCATCGAGACACCGCACCTCATCGGCTACGGCACCGCGGCCGCGCACACCGCGGACCTGGTCGAGTCGGCCGCCGGTTACCTCCAGCGGCGGGCGCCCGGGCCGGAGGTCACGCCGCAGCAGTTGCGCGACCGCTCGTGGTGGTCGGGGCCGGAACTGTTCGTGCTGGTCGACGACTACGACCTGGTGGCGACCGGGCCGGCGAACCCGTTGCGGGCGCTGGAGGAACATCTGCCGCACGCCCGCGACGTCGGCCTGCACCTCGTGCTGGTCCGCCGGTCCGGCGGCGCGGGCCGGGCCCAGTACGAGCCGATCGTGCAGCGGCTGCGGGAACTCTCCACCGCCGGACTGGTGATGGCGGGCAGCCCGGAGGAGGGCGCGCTCGTCGGGCCGGTACGCCCCGGGCCGCTGCCACCGGGCCGTGGTCGGTTGGTCACCCGGCGAGAGGGCGTACGCCTCGTCCAACTCGCACATTTGCCGCCACCGTGACCTGTCTTCGCGGTTCCCCCCGTGACGCGTGGGGAAACCGGTAATCTCCGATCGTCATGGTTCCGTCGGGATGAATGGCAGTGGATGTGACTGGGGTTCGGCACAGCGCTCCGGCGGTGGCCCGGCGGGCCGGCCGGGCGCTGCTCGGCATGGCGGCGCTGGCCGCTGTCGCGGTTCCGAGCGCCGCACCCGTCGCCGCGCCGAGCGGCGGTGGGCAACTCGCCGGCGCTCCGGCCGCGTTCGCCCCCAGTGACAGCGTCTCCCGCACCGACCAGGTTCGTGACGAGCAGTGGCAGCTCGACGAGCTGAGGGCCGACACGGCCTGGCGCACCTCGACCGGTCGGGGAGTGACCGTCGCCGTGGTCGACTCCGGCGTGGACGCGAACCATCCCGACCTGGCCGGTCAGGTGCTGCCCGGGCTCGACCTGGTCGGACCGGCCGGCGGCGCCGGTCCGGATCCGGTGGGCCACGGCACCACGGTCGCCGGCCTGATCGCCGGGCGCAACGACGACAAGCGGGGTGTGGTCGGCCTGGCACCGGAGGCCCGGATCCTTCCGGTACGCGTGCTGGACGAACGCAACAAGTACGACGACGCGCTGATCGTCGCCAAGGGCGTCCGGTGGGCGGTCGACCACGGCGCCCGGGTGATCAACCTGTCGCTGGGCGGCAGTGGCGACAGCCCGGCCCTGGCCGCGGCTCTGGACTACGCGTTCGCCCGCGACGTGGTGGTGGTGGCCTGCACCGGCAACCTGGCCACGTCGACCGACTCCAAGCCCTGGTACCCGTCTCGCGAGCCGGGCGTCATCGCGGTCGCCGGGTTGGAGCGCAACAGCGACAACCTGTGGTCCGGGTCGATCACCGGTCGGGCGACGGTGCTCACCGCTCCGGCCACCGGCCTGGTCGGCGCCCGCCCGACCGACGGGTACTGGCGGGTGCAGGGCACCAGCTTCGCCGCGCCGCTGGTGGCCGCCACCGCCGCGCTGGTCCGGTCCCGCTACCCGGACATGCCCGCCGGCCAGGTGGTCAACCGGCTCGTGGTCACCGCCCGGGACATCGGCCCGACCGGCCGGGACGACCGGTTCGGGTACGGGGTGGTCGACCCGGTGGCCGCGCTGACGGCGGATGTCCCGCGCGTCGCCGCCAACCCGTTGGACGATCAGACCTCGCCCGGCGTGGTCGGCTTCGGGCCGGCGCCCGGCTCGGGCGACGACGACCCGGTGAGCGGCGCCGGCAGCGACCCGCTCGGTTTCACCGCTCCCCGGCAGCAGACGGGGTGGACGGCACGACCGGCGGGCGTGCCGGCCGAATCCGCGCCGGAGCGACTGTGGACCGGCGCCGTGCTCTTCGCCGCTCTGGTCACCGGCGCGGCGCTGATGGTGCGCCGGTTCCGCCAGCGCGCTCGCTGAACGACGCACCGGGCAGGCCTGATTGCCCGGCGGGTGGGGTAGAACCGACCGCATGAGTACGCCCGCCACCCGTACCCTCGCCACCGACCGACGCCCGTCCTGGGGGCGGCGTCGCCTCGACCCGGACCACTCGTTGGGGTTGCGGCTGACCCTGGCGGCGACGGCGGCGTTCCTGGTGCTGGTGCCGTTCGCCCTGCTGGCGCTGCTGGTGCTCGGAGCGTGGGCGCCGCTGCACCGGCTGGACTCGACGGTCACCGACGCGCTGCACGAGCACGCGGTGGACCATCCGGCCTGGGTCGTGCTGATGCGGGTGTGGAGCGAGGTGTTCGCGCCGATGCCGCTGCGGGTCGTCGTGCTGCTGGTGGTGATCTGGCTGGTGCGCCGACAGGCCCGCCGGTTGGCCCTCTGGGCGACCACCACCATGGTCGTCGGCGGATTGATGGGGCCGCTGCTCAAGCTGCTCGTCGGCCGGGACCGACCGGAACTGCTCGACCCGGTGGCGCGGGCCGCCGGCTACTCGTTCCCCTCCGGGCACGCGCTGAACGCCACCCTGGCCGCCGGCGTGCTGCTGCTGGTGTTTCTGCCGTACGTCCGGCGCGGGGCCGCGCAGGTCGCGCTCTGGGTCGCCGCGTTGCTGGTCACGCTGGTGACCGGGCTGAGCAGGGTGGTGCTCGGCGTGCACTTCGCCAGCGACGTGCTCGGCGGTTGGCTGCTCGGGGTGGCGGTGGTCGCGGCGACCACCGCCGCGTTCACCAGTTGGCGGGCGCACACGGGCCTCCGGCCGGTGCGGCCGACCCGTGACGGCGTCGCGCCGGAGGTCGAGCGGCAGCCCGACGCGACCTGAGGCGTGACGAGGACGCCGACCGGGTATTGGCCGGCTCATGTCCGACACCGTGGTCCAGATCGTCCGGCGGGTCCTGCTGCCGGTGTCCCTCCTGTTCGGCGTCATGGTGCTGCTCGGGGTACTGGTCACCCGGGTGTTGAACCGAAGCTGGCCGTTCACCGTCGAGGACGCGGTCAACCGGGAGCTCGCCGGTGACCGCACCGGCGGCTGGAACGACGTCTCGCTGGTGTTCAGCACCCTCGCCAGCACTCAGATGATCGTCGTGGTCACCGTGCTGGTGGCGCTGGCGCTGCGGCTCTGGCTGAAGCGCTGGCGGGAGCCCCTGTTCCTGTGCGCGGCCGTGACCGCCCAGGCGCTGGTGTTCCTGCTGACCACGATGGTGATCGACCGGCAACGGCCCGCGGTGGAGCACATGGACACCTCACCGCCCACGTCGAGCTTCCCGTCCGGGCACACCTCGGCGGCGGTCGCGCTCTATGTCGGCATCGCGGTGCTGATGGCCCTGCGGGCGCGCAGCACCGGCGCGAAGGTCGCCTGGTGGACGCTGCTGCTGATGGTGCCGGTGGGCGTGGCGCTGACCCGCATGTACCGGGGGATGCACCACCCGAGCGACGTGACGGCTTCCTTCCTCAACGGCGGCACCTGCGTCGCGATCATGGCGCGGGCGATCCTGGACCGGGGACTGCGCTGGGGACGCGCGAAGCTGCCGCTCGCCGAGCCTGCTCGCACCTGATCCGGTACGGCGCTCAGGTGCACTCGCCGGTGGCGACGGCCCGGTTGCGCTCGGCACCGGCCAATGCCACCGGGCGGGCCTCGGCGGCGGTCACCGCGAAGCCGGTGTTGGGGTCGTCGGCCGCCGCCGCGAAGATGACACCGAGCACCAGGCCGTTGGCCGACAGCAGCGGACCGCCGGAGTTGCCGCTGCGCACCAGGGCCCGAATCGTGTAGATCTCCCGGGTGACGTCCCCGGAGGAGTAGATGTCCGGGCCCTTGATCCGGTCGACGTCACGGACCCGGGCCGACTGCGCGTTGTACGGGCCGTCGAGCGGGAAGCCGAGCACGATGGCGTCCGAGCCGCTGCCCGCGTTGCCGGCGGCGAACCGCAGCGACGGGCCGGGAAGCCCCGGCACCAGCAGCACGGCCAGGTCCCGGTTGGGGTCGTACACCACCACCTGGCCGTCGTACCGCTCGCCGCCCAGCTCCACTGCCACCGAACGGGTGCCGGCGACCACGTGGGCGTTGGTCATGACCCGGTCGTCGGCGTACACGAAGCCGGAGCCCTCGATCCGACGCGAGCAGCTCGGCGCGGAGCCGAGCACCTTGACCACCGAACGCTGACCGTTGACCACCACCTGGGAGCCCGCGAGCGCCGGGTCGGGCGGCTCGACCTGCCGGGCCCGGGTGGGCGCGAGGCCACCGAAGACGTCCGGGAAACCGTCGGTGTCGACGGTGTCCTCCAACGCGGTCGAGAGCCGGTGTGCCTCCTCCGGCAGGATCCCGTTCACCACGCTGATCAACGCGCTGTTGCGTACCGAGGCGGCGAGCCAGGGCACCGACGACGATCCGAGTGGTACGGCGACCAGCCAGGCCAGCAGGAGCACCGCGAACAGGGAGACGAAGGCCCCACCGACGTCGTCGATGCGCCGACCCACGTCGCTGGTGATCGTCTTGCGCAGGTGCGAGCCGAGCCAGCCGGCGAGCGCCTGTCCGATCACCGCCAATCCGAAGATCGCCACCAGTGAGATCAGCACCCGGGTGCCGGCGTCGACGAACTGCCGGGCGAACAGCGGCCCTAGTTGCAGGCCGAGCAGGAGACCCAGGAAGAAGCCGGACAGCGAGGTGATGCCGATGACAAAACCCTGACGGTATCCGCTGATCGCGAACACGAGCATGAGCAGCAGCAGGACGAGATCCACGACGGACACGGGGTCCAGCGTACGGGCACCGCGCCCACCGGATGACCATCGCTTGCGGAAGGTGACCGGGTGGTCAGCGCAGGGCGGTCTCGTCGACCTCGTCGGTGCCGGCCGACGGCGCGGGAGTGGCGCCCGTGGGCGGCAGGTCGACGAGCCGGCCGGGCGACCACGGGCGGGCCCAGCCGCCCATCTCGAGCAGGGCCGCCAACACCCCGGCGGTGAAGCCCCAGACGAGCATGCCGCGCGACGAGAACGCCGGCCCCACCCAGCCGCTCGGGTGACGGACCCGCAGCCGGTTCGCCGGGTCGACCAGCTCGCGGATCGGCAGTCGTGCCACGTGGGCCACCTCGGCGGGTTCCCGGGGATGCACCGGATGCGGGTCGTGCCACCAGGCCAGCACCGGGGTGACCACGAAGTCGCTGACCGGAATCCACAGCTTCGGCAGCTCGGCCAGCACGGTCACGCTGGCCGGGTCGAGACCGACCTCCTCGTTGGCCTCGCGGAGCGCGGTGGCCCGGGCGTCGGCGTCCTCCGGGTCGGCCGCGCCGCCGGGGAAGGCCGGCTGGCCGGCATGGTTACGCAGGGTTGCGGCCCGTTGCAGGATCAGCACGTCCGGTCCGGTGTCGGGCTGCTCGCCGAGCAGCACCAGCACGGCGCTCTCCCGGCCACCCTCGGCGGGGGTGGTGAGGCGGGTGAAGTCCTCGACGCGGGCCGTGCCCAGTCGGCTCAGCAGCGGGTCGATCCAGCCGGGAGGTCGACGGGTCACGCCGCCACGCCCAGGTGCTGGCGTACCAGCGTGGTGAGCGAGGCGTCGTCGAGGGCTCCGGTGGCGTCGATGTGCCGGATCCGACCCCCCGCGTCGACGAAGAGGGTCAACGGGAAGGCGTTGCGCCTCAGTTCCCGTTGCAGCGCGTCACCCTGGTCGACGAGGATCGGAAACCGTACGCCGAAGTCCTCGCCGATGGACTGGGCGCCGCTCCGGCTGTCGCGGGTGTTGACACCGACCACCTGGAGCCGGCCGGTGGTCCGCTCGCTGAGCCGCTGGAAGGCCGGCAGTTCCTTGCGGCACGGCCCGCACCAGGACGCCCACACGTTGATCACGGCTGGCCCGGCCACGTCCCGCAGCGCGACCGGCGCACCGCCGGTGAAGCAGGCCAGGGTCAGCGCCGGCAACTCCTGCCCGCCCGCCGCCGCAGCGGTTGCGGCCGGCGGGGTGGAGACAGCCCCGGGGCTGGGTGTCGGTGCCGCATTCAACGTGCCGCAGTCGCGGAAGGGCGACGGTCGTTCGGCGGCGGCCGACTTGGATGCGGGGTCGTCGGCCGGGGTGGCGGTGCAGCCGCCGACGAACAGCGTCAGCGGCACGGCGAGTAGGGCGAGCCGCCGGGTGGCCGCACCCGTGAGCAGGCGGTTCACGGCACCTCCGCGGCGACCGCCTGCGGCGGCACCAGATCCGGGTCGACCCCGGCCGCCACGGCCAGGTCACGCGCCCGGGGGCCCTTGAGCAGCTTGGCGGCGGCGGCCGGCTCGGTCGGGCCCGTGCCGTACGAGGGGCAGAGCTTCGCGAGCGTGCACGCCCCGCAGGCCGGTTTGCGGGCGTGGCAGACCCGCCGCCCGTGGAAGATGATCCGGTGCGACAGCATCGTCCAGTCGCGCTTGGGGTACAGCGCGCCGATCGCGTGCTCGATCTTGACCGGGTCGGTCTCGGTGGTCAGCCGCCACCGGTGCACCAGCCGCTGGAAGTGGGTGTCGACGGTGATACCGGGCACGTCGAAGGCGTTGCCGAGGATGACGTTGGCGGTCTTACGGCCGATCCCGGGGAGCGTCACCAGGTCGGCGAGCCGGCCGGGAACCTGGCCGTCGTACCTGTCGACGAGGGCCTGCCCGAGCTTGAGCAGCGAGTCGGTCTTGTTGCGGTAGAACCCGGTGGGCCGGATCAGCTCCTCCATCTCGCCCCGGTCGGCACCGGCGTACGCCGCAGCGTCCGGGTAGCGGGCGAAGAGCTTCGGGGTGACCTCGTTGACCTTCTTGTCCGTGCACTGGGCGGACAGGATGGTGGCGACGGACAGCTCCAGCGCGTTGGAATGGTCCAGCTCGCAGTGCGCGTCGGGGTGCGTCTCGGTCAGCACCCGGCCGATCTTGCGGGCGCGGCGGGTGCGCCCGAGGTCGGTCTCGCTGGCGCCGGGAGGGCTACTGGTCACGACGGTCAGCCTACGTCGCGCCCCGGACGTTCCTCCCGGGTCAACCGCCGGTCGGCGCGGTGATCCTGCCCTGCCCGTCGAGCCGGGCCCCGCTGCGGGGGAAGTCGGTACGGCTCAGCTCGGCGACGAGCCCCCGGCCCCGGTCGTCCGGGTCCATCGTCGGCTTGCCGGCCGAGTTCATGTACGTCGAGGTGAACGAGCCGCCGCTCCAGCTCCCGTCGGGCTTGAGCGACACCTTCAGCACACCTCCCCAGCCGAGCCGGCCGGCGTTGCTCAGCGAGTTGCCGCCGCCGGCGAAGTTGCCCAGGCTGTACGCGATCAGCCGCCCCTTGTAGAACTCCATGCCCCGCAGCACGTGCGGCCCGTGCCCGACGATCAGGTCCGCGCCCGCGTCGATCATGGCGTGGGAGAACTTGACCGGATCGCCCCGGTTCTCGCCCAGGAACAGCTCGGTGCCCGGCTTCACCCGGGTCTTGTCCGCTCCCTCGCCACCCATGTGCACCTGCACCACGACCAGATCGGCGAGGGTGGCCGCCTTCGCGACCACCGTCTTGGCCTTGGCGATGTCGACCAGGCTGTTGGACCAGACGTACGAGGAGAAGCCGGCCACGGCGACCTTGACGCCCTTGACGTCGACCACGGTGATCTCGTCCGGCGCGCCGGTGTGCTCCAGGTCGTACTTCTCGAGCGCCTTCTGCGTGTTCTGGTAGCCCTTCGGCCCGTAGTCGTAACCGTGGTTGTTGGCCTGGTTGAGCACCCGGAACCCGGCGTCGCGCAGGTGCGCCGCGTACTCGGGCGGCGCACGGAACTGGAAGCAGCGGGTGGAGTTGGCCCCGCACTTGCCGGTGCCGGTGTCCACCGTCAGCGGCTCCTCCAGGTTGCCCATGACCAGGTCGGCCTTGAGCGCCCCGGTGACCGAGTCGAAGAATCCCTTCCCACCGGCGGCAGGCAGCCGGCCGGGCGCGTTGCCCATGATGATGTCGCCGGTCGCGGAGAGCGAGATGGCGCCGCCCCCGCTGGCGGCCGTCGCGCCTCCGCTGGCCTTCGGGCCGGCCGTGTTCAGCGGCGCGCCCGTGCCACCGCCACCGGCGCCGGGCTGCCACACCGGGGCGTCCGCGCTGTCGGCGCAGCCGGCGACGAGCAGGGCGGCCAGGAGCGCCGCGAGGCCGACGGCGACGCGGCGGAACGGGCGGGACGCGGAAGGGGCGGTAGCGTACATCGCCCGCGACCCTACCGACCTCGGAACGCGCCGACGAGGGCCGATCGGTCGGAAGTTCAGCCGGGCAGCCGGTCTGACCAGGGCACGACCGGCCGTTCACCGCCCGCGCGCACGGCGGCGTGGACGGCTCGGGCCAACGGGGCGCCCCACGTCGAGCGTGGCCCCCCGTACGCGGCCTCCGGCCCGTCCACCGGGCAGAGCACGGTGACCGCGTCGGTGGGGGTGCCCGTCCCCGGCAGTCCCAGCTCTCCGATCGCCTGGGTCTTCGCCTCGGTGGCGGTGGCGACGGCGTTGACCAGCGCCGAGTCGGCGAGCCGGGCCGGCACGTACACCACGATGTTGACCGTGCCCACCCGCTGCGTGAGCGCTCCCGCGGCCGGCGCGGCGGCGGGCACCGGCGTACCGAGCCCGACGGTCGCCCACGCCCGCACCCCGGTGTCCGTCCGGGCCACCACCTCGGTCACGTCGACGCCGGTCAGCAGACCCACCCCGGGCCCGTCCAGGGCCAGGTCCGCGGCGAGCGCGGTGAGGTGGGCGGCGGGGTCGTCCCGGTCGTACGACATCGACACGGTCGCGTTCAGCACCCAGTGTCGGACGCCGACGCCACCACCGAGCGGGCCGCTGCTGACCGCCCGCAGGGGCCCGTCGGCCCGCCAGACGAGCAGCGGTACGTTTCGCCCGTCCTCGACGCGGCTGGTCAGAATCGGGTCCCTCAGCACGTCGGGCAGGTTACGCCCACCGATCAAGATTCCAGGGGCGACCTCTGATTCGTGCTCACGTGCGCCTAGACTTGGCGGCGCGCGAGGGGATCAGCGGACGGCGGCCCCGGCCGACGGACGGCACGCGCAACCGGAGGTGCGCAATGGACGAGGTACTGGCCCGCAGCGGGATCTTCCAGGGTGTCGACCCGGAAGCTGCCGAGGCGCTCGCCAAGGAGATGGAGACGATCGAGGTCCGCAAGGGCGAGATCGTCTTCAATGAGGGCGAGCCCGGTGACAGCCTCTACATCCTGCTGTCCGGGAAGATCAAGGTCGGCCGCCGGGCGGCGGACGGCCGGCAGAACCTGATCGCGGTGATGGGCCCGTCGGACATGGTCGGCGAGCTGTCGCTCTTCGACCCGGGCCCGCGTACGGCGACCGCCACCGCGGTGACCGACACCCGGCTGGTACGGCTGCGCAAGCAGGCGCTGCGGCCGTGGCTCAACAACCGCCCGGAGATCGCCGAGCAGCTGCTCCGCGTACTCGCCCGGCGGCTGCGCCGGACCAACGACTCGCTCGCCGACCTGATCTTCACGGACGTGCCGGGCCGGGTGGCGAAGAACCTGCTCCAGATGGCCGGCCGCTTCGGCACCCGCGACGGCGGCGTCCTGCGCGTGACCCACGACCTCACCCAGGAGGAGATCGCCCAGCTCGTCGGCGCCTCCCGGGAGACGGTCAACAAGGCGCTTGCCGACTTCGCCTCGCGCGGCTGGCTGCGGTTGGACGGCAAGAGCATCATCATCCTGGACCCGGAGCGTCTGGCCCGCCGCGCCCGCGTCTGAGACATCGGTACGTCCCCGCCTTCCGTCACCGACGGCAAGGCGGGGACGTATTTGTCTGCCCGGCGCAGAATCGCTGGTTCGGGACGGCTGGCGGGGTGAAGTGTGGGGCCATGTTGAACCGGGTCGCCGTGCTCTCCGACATCCATGGTGTGCTGCCCGCGCTGGAGGCGGTGCTGGCCGAGCCGGACGTCGCCGGGGCCGACCTCATCGTGCTGACCGGTGACATCGCGGCCGGTCCGCAGCCGGTCGAGGTGCTGGACGTGCTCGCCGGGCTCGGTGACCGGGCCTGCTGGGTGGGCGGCAACTGCGAACGTGAGCTGGTCGAGGCGCGTGCGGGCCGACCCGCCTCGATCGAGGTGTCGAACTGGGCCGCCGGCCAGCTTCGGGACGATCAGGTATCCCGGCTGGCCGCGCTGCCCGCGACCGTGACGCTGGAGATCGACGGCCTGGGCCCGACCCTGTTCTGCCACGCGACGCCCCGCGACGACGAGGAGATGGTGCTCGTCGACTCCCGGATGGAACGCTGGGCGGAGGTGTTCGCCGGCCTGCCGGCCGAGGTCTCCACGGTCGTCTGCGGTCACACCCACATGCCCTTCACCCGGCTGGTCGACCGACGGCTGGTCGTCAACCCGGGCAGCGTCGGCATGCCGTACGGGGGCGCGGGCGCGTGGTGGGCCCTGCTCGGGCCGGGCGTCCAGCTCCGCCGTACCGCCTTCGACGTGGACGCGGCCTGCGCCCGCGTGGCAGCCGAGTCGGCCTTCCCCGACGCCGCGTCCTGGGCCGACGAGTACCTGCGCTCCCAACACAGCGACGCCGACGCGCTCGCCGTCTTCGGCCCCGGCGACGGCCGCTGAACCGCGCGGATCCGACGCTCTGGACCACCCGGCCCCGGCCCCGCGGCGCAGGGCCGGACGAGAGTGGCGGCCGTGCCCGAAGGTGGCCAAGGATCTGGTGGCGGCCGCGCCCGAAGGTGGCCAAGGATCTGGTGGCGCGCAGGACCCGGAGTAGGTGGTTGAGTCCTGTCGAGCTGCCCTGAATCTGGGGCAGGCGATTCGAGGCGACTCGCCGCCCCATTCCTGGGGCAGCTCGACAGGGCGCGCGGAGAGCGGACAGGCCCGAGGAGAGCGGCGGGGCCGCAGGACAGGGCCCGAGGAGCGGTGGGGCCCGAGGAGGGCGGGACAGGGCCCGAGGAGAGCGGTGGGGCCGCCCGACAGGCCGCGAGAACACCGGGTGAGAGCAGCCCCGACAGACCGCTCGCACCCGCGGGGGGAGCGGCTCCGGGCAACCGCTCCTCGCCCTGTGCCACAAAAAGTCAGTCTTGACTGTTTGTTTCTCAGGCCACAGGCTGTTCGCATGCCTCCCGCATCGACACGTGTCCCCCAGCAGGAGCGCAGTCGCGTCACCCGGGCGCGCCTGCTGGAGGCCACCGTCGACTGCCTCATCGAGCACGGCTGGTCGGGCACCACGACCACCGTCGTGGCCGCCCGGGCCGGCGTCTCGCGGGGTGCCCAGTTGCACCACTACCCCACGAAGGCCGCGCTGGTCACGGCCGCCGTGGCGCACCTGGCCGAACGCCGCGCCGACGAGCTGCGCACCGAGGCCGAGGCGTTGCCCGCCGGCCCGCAGCGACTGGACCGGGTGATCGATCTACTCGGGGTGGCCTTCACCGGGCCGCTCTTCGTCGCCGCGCTCGAACTGTGGGTGGCGGCCCGCACCGACCGCGAGCTTCGCGACGCTCTCGTGCCGTTGGAGGCGACGGTCGGCCGGGAGATGCACCGGCTCACCGTCGCGCTGCTCGGGGTCGACGAGCGTCGACCCGGCGTCCGCGAGGCGGTGCAGGCCACCCTCGACCTGATGCGCGGGCTCGGCGTGGCCAACCTGCTCAGCGACGACTCGGCCCGTCGTACCGCCCTGCTCGTCACCTGGAAACGTCAGCTCGCCACCCTGCTCACGCCCTGACCCCGCCCACCGGGGCCCGCACCGACCGGAGGCACCATGGTCGACCTCAGTGACCTGCTCGCGGATCTGACCGACGAGTGCGCCGACCTGGACGCGCTGGTCGCGCCGCTGTCCGTGGCCGACTGGGCCCGCCCGACCCCGGCGGCCGGCTGGACCATCGCGCACCAGATCGCCCACCTGGCCTGGACCGACCACGTGGCGCTGCTGGCCGCCACCGACGCCGACGCGTTCTACGCGACGGTGACCGGCGCTCCGGACGTGACCCGGCTGGTGGACGCCGGGGTCGACGAGTTCCTGGCACCCCCCGCCGACCTGCTGGCCCGCTGGCGGGCCGGCCGGGGCGCGCTCGTCGACGCACTGGCCGCCGTTCCGGCCGGCGAGAAACTGCCCTGGTACGGCACCCGGATGTCGGCCACCTCGATGGCGACCGCCCGGATGATGGAGACGTGGGCGCACGGTGAGGACGTGGCCGACGCCCTCGGTGTCGCCCGTCCGGCCACCGACCGCCTCCGCCACGTGGCGCACCTCGGTGTGCGTACCCTCGCCCATGGTTTCGTCGCCCACGGCCGGGAGGCGCCGACGATGCCGGTCCGGGTCGAGCTGGCCGCGCCCGGCGGCGACACCTGGGCCTGGGGGCCGGCGGACGCCGCCGACCGGGTGAGCGGTCCGGCCCGGGACTTCTGTCTCCTGGTCACCCAGCGCCGGCACCGGGCGGATCTCGCCCTACGGCCCACCGGCCCGGTCGCCGACGAATGGCTCGACGTGGCCCAGGCCTTCGCCGGACCGCCGGGCGACGGCCGGACGCCAGCGAGCGGGGACGGGGTACGCCCGTGATCCGTATCGGCAACGCCTCCGGCTTCTACGGTGACCGGTTCACCGCCTGGCGGGAGATGCTCGACGGCGGCGAGCTGGACGTGCTGACCGGTGACTACCTGGCCGAGTTGACCATGCTGATCCTCGGTCGGGACCGGCTTCGCGACCCCGACCTCGGCTACGCGAAGACGTTCCTGCGCCAGGCGGACACGTGCCTCGGCACGGCCCTCGACCGGGGGGTGCGGGTCGTGACCAACGCGGGCGGGTTGAACCCGGTCGGACTGGCCGCCGCCATCGAGGCGCTCGCCGGTCGCCTGGGCCTGGCGGTGCGGGTCGGGTACGTCGAGGGCGACGCCCTCCAACGGGCCGACGCGCTCACCGCGAACGCGTACCTGGGCGCGTTCGGGATCGCCGCCTGCCTCGACGCCGGGGCCGACGTGGTCGTGACGGGTCGGGTCACCGACGCGTCGCTGGTGGTGGGCCCGGCCATCGCACGGTACGGGTGGACTCGTGACGATCTCGACGAGCTGGCCGGGGCCACCGTCGCGGGGCACCTGGTCGAATGCGGCGCACAGGTCACCGGCGGCAACTTCAGCTTCTTCACGGAGCTGCCCGACGGCGGGCACCGGCCCGGCTTCCCGATCGCCGAGGTGCACCCCGACGGTTCCGCCGTACTCACCAAGCATCCGGGCACCGGGGGCGCGGTCACCGTGGAGACCGTCACCGCCCAACTGTTGTACGAGGTCGGCGGGCCGGCGTACCTGGGGCCGGACGTGGTCACCCGGCTGGACACGGTGACACTGCACCCCGACGGACCGGACCGGGTGCGCGTCACCGGCGTGCGGGGCACCCCGCCTCCGCCCACGCTCAAGGTGGGCGTCAACAACCTCGGCGGCTTCCGGAACTCGATGACGTTCGTCCTGTGCGGCCTCGACATCGAGGCGAAGGCGGCCCTCGTCCGCGGGCAGATCGCGGAGGCGGTCGGCAGTGCCGGGCTGGAGTTCACCCTCGCCCGCACGAACCACCCCGACGCCGCCGACACCGAGGCGGCCAGCGCCCTGCTGCACGTACACCTGCGCGACAGTGACCGGACGCGGGCCGGGCGGGCCTTCTCGGCCGCCGCCGTGGAGCTGGCGCTGGCCTCGTACCCGGGTAGCACGCTGACCACCCTGCCGGGCGACGCCACCCCGTACGGCGTCTTCACCGCCGACACCGTGCCGCAGGACGAGGTCGCGCAGGTGGCGGTCCTGCCCGGCGGCGAGCGGGTGTCGATCGCCCCGCCGGCCCGCACGGCCCCGATCGCCCCGGACGAGGCCGCGTCGGGTGGCGACGCGGCGGTCACCGGCCCGACCCGGCGCGGACCGCTCGGTGAGCTGGTCGGCGCGCGCTCGGGCGACAAGGGCGGGGACGCCAACCTCGGCGTCTGGGCGCGCTCCGACGCCGGGTACGCGTGGCTGCGCCCCTGGTTGACCGTCGAGCGGCTGGCCGAGCTGCTGCCGGAGACGGCGGCACTCACCGTCCGGCGCTACGAGCTGCCGAACCTGCGGGCGGTGAACTTCGTGATCGAGGGCCTGCTCGGGGCCGGGGTGGCCGCGTCCACCCGGTTCGACCCGCAGGCCAAGGCGCTCGGTGAGTTGCTCCGCGCGCGGATCGTCGACCTGCCGGCGGAGGTCGCCCGATGAGCATCGTGGACACGCCGGAGCGTCGACAGCTCCGCGAGTTGACCCGGGCGTTCGTGACCCGGGAGGTGCTGCCGCACCTGGACGACTGGGAACGGGCCGGCGAGGTCCCCCGGGCCCTGCACGCCACGGCCGCGAAGCTGGGCCTGCTCGGCATCGGCTTTCCCGAGTCGGTCGGCGGCAGCGGCGGCGACCT
This sequence comes from Micromonospora sp. CA-246542, assembly GCF_050942905.1. NCBI lineage: Bacteria > Bacillati > Actinomycetota > Actinomycetes > Micromonosporales > Micromonosporaceae > Micromonospora > Micromonospora sp. CA-246542. Next base: position 6,745,536 of record NZ_CP192040.1, read on the forward strand.
GCTCGACTCCATCATCGTGACCGAGGAGCTGATCCGTTCCGGCGGATCGTCCGGCCTGGTCGCGGCCCTGTTCACGCACGGCATCGCGCTGCCGCACATGGTCGCGGCCGCCGGTGCCCGCACCGGCGGATCGCTCGGCGGTCGACTCACCGGCGTCCCGTCCCCGGGTGACGACGGCCTGATCGAACGGTACGTCCGACCCACCCTGGCCGGCACGATGATCGGTGCCCTGGCCATCACCGAGCCGGACGGCGGTTCGGACGTGGCCGGCATCCGCACGACCGCTCGCCGCGACGGCGACCACTACGTGGTGAACGGGTCGAAGACCTACATCACCAGCGGTCACCGGGCCGACTTCGTGACCACGGCGGTGTGCACGGATTTCCCGGGAAGCGGCAACCTGACCCTGCTCGTGATCGACAAGGGTTCGCCCGGGTTCACCGTGGGACGCCGGTTGGAGAAGTTGGGTTGGCACTGCTCGGACACCGCCGAGCTGTCGTTCGTGGACGTACGGGTGCCGGTGACCAACCGGATCGGCGCGGAGAACACCGGCTTCCTGGCGATCATGCAGCACTTCGCGGCCGAGCGGCTCTCGCTGGCCACGCAGGCGTACGCGACCGCGCAACGCTGTGTGGAGCTGGCGGTGCGCTGGTGCCGGGACCGGCAGACCTTCGGGCGTCCGCTGGTCGGCCGGCAGGTGGTGCGGCACCGGCTGGTCGAGATGCACACGCGGGCCGAGGCGGCCCGGTCGTACGTGCACGAGGTGGCCGCCCGGGTAGCTGCGGGCGAGCCGGTGGTGACCGAGGTGGCCATGGCGAAGAACGTGGCCGTGGCCGCCTGCGACCACGTCGTCGACCAGGCCCTGCAACTGCACGGTGGCTTCGGCTACCTGCGCGACGCCGAGGTGGAACGGCACTACCGCGACGCGCGGATCCTCGGCATCGGCGGCGGCACCACCGAGATCATGAACGAGATCATCGCGAAGGGCATGGGCCTATGACCACCCTGGACAGCACGGTCGAGCTGTCCGCGCCGGCGTACGCGGCCAACCGGGCGGCGTTGCTGGAGCGACTGGCCGAGTTGGACGCCGCGCTCGACCAGGCACGCGCGGGCGGCGGTGCGAAGTACGTGTCGCGGCACCACGCACGCGGCAAGCTGCTGCCCCGGGAGCGGATCGAGTTGCTGGTCGACGCCGACAGCCCGTTCCTCGAACTGTCACCGGTCGCCGCGTACGGCACGGACTTCCCGGTGGGAGCCAGCGTGGTCACCGGCATCGGGGTCGTCGAGGGCGTGGAGTGCCTGATCGTCGCCAACGACCCGACGGTACGCGGCGGCGCGGTCAATCCATGGTCCCTCGCCAAGACCCGGCGGGCCGGTGAGATCGCCCTGGCCAACCGGCTGCCCATGGTCAACCTGGTCGAGTCGGCCGGGGCGGACCTGCCCACCCAGGCGGAGATCTTCATCCCCGGCGGTCGCGTGTTCCGTGACCTGACCCGCCTCTCGGCGGCCGGCATCCCCACGGTCAGCGTGGTCTTCGGCAACGCGACGGCCGGCGGCGCGTACGTGCCGGGGATGTCCGATCACGTGATCATGATTCGGGACAAGTCGCAGGTCTACCTCGCCGGGCCGCCGCTGGTGAAGATGGCTACCGGCGAGGTCACCGACGACGAGTCGCTGGGCGGTGCGGCGATGCACGCCGGCATGTCCGGGTTGGCCGACCACCTGGCCGAGGACGAGCGGGACGGCATCCGCCTGGCCCGTCAGTGCGTACGCCGGCTGAACTGGCGCAAGCGGGGTCCCGCACCACGTACGGCGGTGCCGCAGCCGCCGAAGTACGACCCGGAGGAGCTGCTGGGCATCGTCAGCTCCGATCTGAAGGTGCCGTTCGACCCGCGTGAGGTGCTGGCCCGCATCCTGGACGGCAGTGACTTCGACGAGTTCAAGCCGGCGTACGGGGACTCTCTGGTCACCGGCTGGGGCGAGCTGCACGGTTATCCGGTGGGCGTGCTGGCCAACGCGCGAGGGGTGCTGTTCAGCGCTGAGGCGCAGAAGGCGGCCCAGTTCATCCAGCTCGCCAACGCCTCCGACACCCCGTTGATCTTCCTACAGAACACCACCGGCTACATGGTCGGCACCGAGTACGAGCAGCGCGGCATCATCAAGCACGGCGCATTGATGATCAATGCCGTGTCCAACTCGACAGTGCCGCACCTCACGGTGAACCTCGGGGCCTCGTACGGGGCCGGCAACTACGGCATGTGCGGTCGGGCGTACGAGCCCAGGTTCCTGTTCACCTGGCCGAACGCCAAGTCGGCCGTGATGGGACCGGCACAGCTCGCCGGCGTGCTGTCGATCGTGGCCCGGCAGGCGGCCGCGGCCCGTGGACGTGACTACGACGAGGAGTCCGACGCGGCGATGCGGATGATGGTCGAGCAGCAGATCGAGTCGCAGTCGGGCGCGCTGTTCCTCTCCGGCCGGCTCTACGACGACGGGGTGATCGACCCTCGGGACACGCGTACCGTCCTCGGCCTCTGTCTGTCGGCGATCCACAACGGACCGGTGCAGGGCGCCGACGGCTTCGGCGTCTTCCGGCATTGACCCGTGAGCGCGAGGAACGCAGCGAAGCGGAGTCCCGCAGTCGCGAACGAAAGGCAGGCTCAGCGCTGATGATCACCAGACTGCTCGTGGCCAACCGGGGCGAGATCGCCCGCCGGGTCTTCGCCACCTGCCGGGCGATGGGCGTGCAGACCGTCGCCGTGCACTCGGACGCGGACGCCGACGCGCCCTTCGTCGCCGAGGCCGACCGGGCGGTCCGGCTGCCGGGCGTCACGCCGGCCGAGACGTACCTGCGGGTGGATCTCATCCTGGACGCGGCCCGGCGCAGCGGCGCGGACGCCGTCCACCCGGGTTACGGGTTCCTCGCCGAGAACGCCGAGTTCGCGGCGGCGGTAACCGACGCGGGCCTGACCTGGGTCGGCCCGCCGGCCAAGGTCATCGCCGCGATGGGTGACAAGCTGGCGGCGAAGGCGCTGCTCGCCGAGGCGGGCGTGCCGATGCTGCCGAGCTGGACCGACGCCGACCAGGTCACCGGCTTCCCGGTGCTGGTGAAGGCGTCCGCCGGTGGCGGTGGCCGGGGCATGCGGATCGTCCGGGACGCCGCCGAGCTCGCCGAGGCCGTCGCCTCCGCGCGCCGCGAGGCGGCTTCGGCGTTCGGTGACGGCACGGTCTTCATCGAGCGGTACGTCGAGCGCGGCCGGCACGTCGAGGTGCAGATCCTCGGCGACACCCACGGGACCGTGCAGGTGCTCGGCGTCCGGGAGTGCTCGATCCAGCGCCGGCACCAGAAGATCATCGAAGAGGCGCCCGGTCTCGTGCCAGCCGAGGTGCGGGAGCGTCTGCACGAGGCCGCCGAGACCGCCGGGCGGGCTGTCGACTACGTGGGCGCGGGCACTGTCGAGTTCCTGCTGACGCCCGACGGGGCGTTCCACTTCCTCGAGATGAACACCCGACTCCAGGTGGAGCATCCGGTCACCGAACTGACCACTCCGGATGGGCTGGACCTGGTCCGGATGCAGGTGCTGGTGGCCGAGGGTGAGCCGCTGCCCGCGCGTCAGCACCGTGCCGCCACGTGTGGCCACGCGATCGAGGTGCGGCTCTGCGCCGAGGAGCCGGCGCGGGGTTGGCGGCCCGCCACCGGCACCCTGCACCGCTTTCACGTGCCGGGCGTGAACCGGGAGTTCGGCGGGATCCAGCCGGCGGGCCTGCGACTCGACTCCGGCGTGCTGGCCGGCTCGGTGGTGGGCGTGCACTACGACTCGCTGCTGGCCAAGGTGGTCGCCGTGGCCCCGACCCGGTCCGAGGCCATCCGCGCGCTCGCGGGCGCGCTGGCGCGGGCCGAGATCCACGGCGTCGCCACCAACCGGGATCTGCTGGTCCGGGTACTGCGCAGCCCGGAGTTCGCGGCCGGCGAGATCGACACCGGCTTCCTGGACCGGCACCCGGAGGTATTCGCGCCGCTGCTCCCCGCCGACCAGCTCCCGGTCACCGCGCTCGCCGCCGCGTTGGCCAACGCCGCACACCGCCGATCGACCGCGCCGGTGCTCGCCGGTCTCCCCTCCGGCTGGCGCAACGTGCCGGCCGTCGGACAGGTCACCCGGTTCACCGGTCCGGACGGCGAGATCGAGGTCCGCTACCGGCTGAACCGCACCGGCGGCCTGGTCGAGTGGTCCGCCGAACGCGACACCGACGAGCGCGCCGCCGGCCCGTCCACCGTCGAGCTGGTCGAGGCCACCGGAGACCGCGTGGTCCTCGACGTCGACGGGGTGCGGCGGTCGTACCGCGTACACCGGGTGGGGTCGGAGATCTTCGTGGACGGCCCGGACGGGGCGGCGAGCCTGGCCGAGCTGCCGCGTCTGCCACTGCCGACCGCGGAGCTGGCCGCCGGGTCGCTGCTCGCGCCACTGCCCGGCGCGGTGACCCGGGTGCACGTCGAGGTCGGCCAGCGCGTCGCGGCCGGCGACCTTCTGCTGACCCTCGAAGCGATGAAGCTGGAACATCCCGTGCTCGCCCCGACCGACGGCGTGGTCGCCGAGCTGCCGGTGTCCGCCGGCGGTCAGGTACGCACGGGCGCCGTGCTGGCCGTTATCGGAAAGGACCACTGATGACCTTCGACCTCACTTCCGAACAGGACCAGTTGCGCGACGCGGTACGGGCGCTCGGCCGCCGGTACGGGCACGGCTACTTCGTCGAGAAGGCGAAGGCCGGCGAGCACACCACCGAGCTGTGGGCCGAGGCGGGCCGGCTCGGCTACCTGGGGGTCAACATCCCCACCGAGTACGGCGGTGGGGGCGGCGGCATCACCGAGCTGGCCATCGTCTGCGAGGAGTTGGCGGCGGCCGGCTGCCCGCTGCTGCTGTTGGTGGTGTCCCCCGCCATCGCGGCCACCGTGATCGCCCGACATGGCACCGAGGATCAACGCAAACGGCACCTTCCCGGTCTCGCCGACGGCTCGGCGAAGATCGTCTTCGCGATCACCGAGCCGGAGGCCGGATCCAACTTCCACCGCCTCGGCACGGTGGCCCGCCGCGACGGCGACGACTGGGTGCTCAACGGCCGCAAGTGCTACATCTCCGGGGTCGACGAGGCGGGTCACGTGCTCGTCGTCGCGAGGACGGAGGACTCCTCCACCGGAAAGCTCAAGCCCGCGCTCTTCATCGTGCCGACCGACGCGGCCGGGCTGACCCGGTCCAAGCTGGACATGGAGATCGTGTCTCCGGAGAACCAGTTCCTGCTCTACCTGGACGACGTGCGGGTGCCCGCCGAAGCGCTGGTCGGCGAGTCCCTCGACGCCGGGCTGCCGGCCCTGTTCAGTGGGCTCAACCCCGAGCGGATCACGGTGGCCGCGATGGGTGCCGGCACCGGCCGGTACGCCATCGAGCGCGCCAGCGAGTACACCGCCACCCGCAAGGTCTGGGGTGGCCGGAGCATCGGCTCCCACCAGGGGGTGTCGCATCCGCTGGCACACGCGGCCGTGCAGGTCGAGCTGGCCCGTCTGATGATCCAGAAGGCGGCCACGCTGTACGACGCCGGCCGTGACCTGGAGACCGGGGTGGCCGGCAACATGGCCAAGTACGCGGCCGGCGAGGCCGCCGCGCTCGCCGTGGACACCGCCGTGCAGGCCCTCGGCGGGGCCGGCATGACGACCGAGTACGGGGTGGCGACGCTGTTGGGCGCGGTGCGGGCGGGCCGGATAGCCCCGGTCAGCCGGGAGATGATCCTCAACTTCGTCGCCCAGCACGTCCTGGGTCAGGAGAAGTCCTACTGAGGCGAGGTGGTCAGGCCGGGGGCGCGGCAGGCGGCGTCGATACGGTGCACCGGGCGGACGCGGCGGCCCAGCCCCTCCAGCAGCGAGTCCTCGACGTGGAAGTCGTGGATGCGCAGCCGGTGCCGGGGCAACTCCTCCTCGCTCGGGCAGAGCACCTGCGCCCGGACGAGGCCGACGGGCACGTACCGGACCCCACCCCGTTCCTGCAGGATCACCATGTTGACGTCGTCGGTGGTCACCACGTGCCCTCGTACGTCCTCGGTCGGGCCGTTCTCGGCGCCCACGGTGGTGACGGTGAGCGGCAGGACCGGTGTGCTGATCACCGGCAGCGCGGCCCAGAGCAGCATGGCCAGCACCGCCACCTCGGTCACCGACGCCAGCGGACGGATGACCACGCCGGGCAGCGGCCCGGCGATGAACAGCGCCAGCACCGGCGGGACCGTCAGCAGCGCCAGCACCAGCAGGTCACCCTCCGCGCCGGCGGCGCGCAGGGTGGGCACCATCAGCCACCCGTACCCGGCGAACAACGCGATGATCGCCAGGAACCGGGGTACGACCCATTCGTGCAACCGCTCCGGCCGGAGCTGGAACGCGGCCGCGAACGCCGGCAGCAGCAGCGGCAGGTAGAGCAGCGGCCAGGTGAGCAGGGCGAGCAGAAAGCTGGCCAGCACGAACCAGGCCGGGGTGAGGTCCGCCCAGCGGGCGAAGAGTGGACGACGTCGGGTGCCGGGTGGCAGGCGCTCCACGCTCACCGCCAGCACCGCGCCGAGCGCGAAGACGGCGACCAGCCCGGTCGAGAGCAGTCGGGCCGCGGTGGTGAGGAAACCCGCGAGCAGGTTGACCGTCCCGACGTTGGCGACCAGCAACAGGGTGGTCTGCAGCTCGCCGCCCGCCTCCACGCCGAGCCGGAGCACCGAGAAGATCGCCGGCACGCCCACGACCGCGGTCCAGAACGACTGGCTGGCCCGCGCCCGCCGTTCCGCCGGGTCCCACCGCACCGGCACGGCGTCGGCGACCCGGTCCGTGTCGGCGGTGGGTTCGGCGCGCGGCCCCTCGTCGGCGTCCGGATCCACGTGGTCGGTCGGTACGGACGCGCGTGGCGTCGGCACTGGGACGTCGGCGTCCGCGTCACCGGTCGCGGTCCTTGCCGCGCTCAACGCCGGGGCGCCTTGTCGTCGAAGTCGACAAGCTTCGGCACCTCCAGCGGCTGCGGCTGGCTCCTCTCGACCCGCAACCACGGGCCCAGGGTCCGGTTGTACGCCGTCTGCCACGGACTGGCCTGCCCGTCGCGCCCCTGCAGGTAGCTCTTGTGCAGGAAGAACGCGACCAGGTCACGCAGCGCCGGGTCGCCGATCGGCACACCGATGCCCAGCAGCTCGCTCGTACCGAAGGGCAGGTCGACGATCTCGAACTCCTTGGGGTACGTGGCGAGGAAGCCCGCGAGGATCGTCTCGTCCGAGCTGACCGCGTCGTACCGGCCGGCCCGGATGCCGTCCACGCAGTCCCAGACGTCCTTCACCACCAACGCCTTGACCTGGCGCTTCTCCAGCTCGGTCTCGGTGGTGGAGCCGCCGCTGGTGCAGATCTTGTACTTCGGGTTCCGCAGGTCCTCGATCGTGCGGATCTCGTCCTTGAGCCGGACCGGCACCAGCACCTCCTGGGTGGTGACGAAGTACGGCCCGGCGAAGCTGACCACCTTCTTGCGCTCCTCCGTCATCGAGAAGCTGGACACCACCAGGTCGACCGTGCCGCCCTGCAGGTACGGAATCCGATCCTCGGTGGCCACCGACACGAACTCCAACTGCTGTTCGCCCTGGTAGCCGAGGGAGGTGGCGATGTACCGGCCGATCTCGACGTCGAAGCCGACGTGCTGGCCGTTGCGGAGGTCGCCCATCAGCGGCTCGTTGGTGGCGACGCCGATGCGCAGCTTGGACTGGCCGTAGATGTGCGACTCGCGCATCTTCTCCTGCACGGACGGCAGGTCCGGCTCCTTGCGGCTGTCGCATCCGGCAGCGGCGGCCAGGGTGAGGGTCAGGGCGACCGCCAGCGTCGTCGCGACCGAGCGGAGCCGGGACCGGGGCATGCGTACGTTCATGGGCGACCTCGCTGACGGACCAGCCTGCGGAACACCGAGAGTAGCGAGACGGGTCCACTAAGTGTTCACGCCGATTGGCTACGTCGAGTCGTCCGTTCGATCGACGCCGATCGGCGTGGCGGATCGCCTCAGCGGTTGACAGCGAGCCGGGTCACGACATGCTGGAAGGGTGAATCGACTCTCCAGGATCGATGCGCGGATGGTGGCGGCGGTCACGGCGCCGGGTGCCCTCGCGCTGCTGATCCTGCTGGTCGTCCTGCGCCGGCAGGACCTCGTCGGGGTCGCTCTCGCGCTGTTGTGCGTGCTGTTGGCGACGGTTGCCACGGTCGCCGTGTCGGCCGCCCGCCAGCGTGACGAACGGGAGCCCGCGGAGCAGCCGCACCCCGCCGCCCCACCGGATCTGATGCCGTACGGCATCGACGCGGACACCCTCGACGCCCTGGACAGCCGGGACGCGTTGCGGGCGGTGCGGGAACGGGGACGGGCGCGGGGCGGGTTCAGCGACCGGTGAGAGTGGGGGCGGTGAGCGCGTCGACGCCCCGGCCGGCCAGGCAGCGGTAGACCCGGTCGACGTTGCCGTCCACGGGCGGCAACACCTCCAGGTGCCAGCCGGCCGGCTCGGTGATCTCGGTGGTGAGCCGGAACGTCGTGGCGCTGCACACCTGTCGTACCTGCTCGGCGGCGACCACCGCGTCGTGGTCCGCGCCCACCAGCGGCACCGGCAGGATGCCCTCGGCGTACGCCTCCCAGGTGTGCCGGCCGTCGCAGGGGACCCGCGCCGCCTCCGCGTGTTCGCCGCGGATGCGCACCGGGCCGAAGCACTCCAGTTCGGGCAGACAGCGGGCGCCACTGGGCAGTGCGGTCGGCACGCCGGCACAACCGGGCAGTGGTCCGGTCGCCGGGGCCGCGACCCGGGTCACCGAGGGAGACGGGCTGGGCGACCCGTCACTGCTGGCGACCCAGGCGCCGGTGGTGGCCGAGGCGGCGAGCGCCAGCACGCCGGCGCCTCCGAGGAACCAGCGTCGCCGCCAGCGCCGGCCGCCGGTTACGCCGGGGCGGGTCTCCTCGACCGGTGGACGGGGACCGGGGTGGCCCGTGCCGTACAGGCCGGACCTCGGCGAGCCACCGCCGATCGAGGCACCGCCGCTGATGGGGGCGCCACTCACCGGGGCGGCCGGCCCGCCGAACGGCAGGGTGGCGAGCAGGTCGTGCAGTTCGAGGGCGGACGGTCGCTCGCCCGGATCGTTGGCCATGCCGAGCCGCAGCACGTCGATCAGCTCGTCCGGCACGCCGGGCAGGGCGGGGATCGGCTGGTTGAACATCTCCAGCACGGTCACCAGACTTGGGTTGCGCTCGGACTGCCAGCGCGGCGGTCGGCCGTGCATCACGGCGTAGAGGGTGGCGCAGAGCGCGTACACGTCGACGGCCGGCGATGGCGGGCTGTGGCTGAACATCTCCGGTGGCGCGTACGCCGGGGTGAGCACCTCCAGGGTGACCGAGGCGTCCCGGGCCTCGGCCAGTACGGCCAGCCCGAAGTCGGCAAGCACCGCCGAGTTGAAGTGCGAGTAGAGGATGTTCGCGGGCTTGACGTCCCGGTGCAGCACCCCGGCGCCGTGCGAGTGGGCCAACGCGTCGGCGATCTTGATGCCGAGGTCGCGGGCCTCCACCGGGCCGAGCGGCGAGGTGCGCATCCGCTCGGCGTACGACCCGTCGCAGAGTTCCATGATCAGGTACGGGTGCTGGTCGACGGTGACGCCGACGTCGAAGAGGTCCACGACGTGCGGGTGCGACGACATCCGTCCGGCCGCCCGCGCCTCGCGCAGGAAACGGGCCTGGTCGCGTTCGCTGTCCAGCGTGCGATTCTCGACCTTGACGGCGACCTCGCGGTCGACGGAGATCTGGGTGGCCTGGTAGACAGTGGCGTAACCACCTCGGGCAAAGACCCGCAAATCAGTCAGACCGGGCACGATCGGCACCGGCAGGCCGCCGGTCGGGGTGTCGGTCACCGCTCGAAAATACCCAACCCTGCCGGTGGCTCAGCGCGCCGCGTCCGCCGAAGCGGCCGGCGCTGGAGCGGCAGAGGCGGGCGGCGTGCCCCGGCGAGCGTCCACCCGCAGGCCGACCGCGGTGGCGACCGCACCGAGCCCTTCCCACGCGGCCACGCCGAAGAACCTGTCGGGAGCGATGTCGGCCAGCACGGCGATGGTGAACACGGTGAAGGTGACCAACCGGAACACCACCGTGAACCGGTAGAACGACCGCCACTCGGTGACCGTCGCGAGCAGGTAGTAGACGCCCATGTTGAACGAGGCCATCGAGGACGCCAGCAGGAAGGTGCCGGTGTAGTCGCCGGCGGAACGGGTCGCCGGCACCTCGAACCCGAGCATGCGCAGCTGCGCCTCCGGCCAGAGCAGTCCGACGGCGCCCATCACGAGCGCCAGGACGCCGAAGACCGCGATGGTCCAGCCGGCGACGGAACGCGGCAGCTTCATGGTGGGCCTCCCCCAGGCACGGCGACGGTCACCACTGTGGAGCACCGCGCGGTGGTGACACGCTAGCCGCTCCCCGGGACAACCACATCCCCAGAACCGCCAAAACCCACCGAACCCCACCCGCCCTCGGGCGACGATCATGAAGTTATCGCGTCGACACACCGGTGTCGCTGGCAACAACTTCATGATCACCGGGCGGGGGGTTCGTGGGGGTCAGGCGTTCCTGGAGGGCTTTGGCCGCCCGTCGTTCGCTGCGCTGTTCCGTCGCGTACGCCAGGCGGACCGCCTCGTCGGCGCAGGACCGGGCCTCCTCCGGGTGACCGCAGGCCGCCAACGCCTCGGCGAGCACGCTCGCCGCGATCACCTGACTGCGTACGTCCTCGGCTGGTGCGGCGACCGCCCGTCGGGCCCAGTCCAGCGCCTGCTCCCGCTGACCGTGGGCGAGCAGCGCCGACGCGTACCGGGCCATGGTCTGGCGGCGGGACAGGAGCAGGGAGGGCGTGGTGGCGGCGGCGGTCGCCACGGGGCGAGCAGCCCGACCGCGGTCGCCGGATCGCCGGCCGCCAGTCGGGCGGTGGCCAGCAGCACCCGGGGCGCGACCTGCGCCGGCGCCTGCGGGTTGTGCGGCTCGACGGCCGTCAACACCGCCCGGGCGGCCTGCTCGGCGGTCTCGTGGTCGCCCATGTCCAGCGCCACGGAGCCGCGCAGCGTGCCGGCCATTCCGGTGAGCAGCGGGTGGGAGGTCTGTTCGGCGTACACCAGGGCGTCGCTGAGCAGGTCGGCCGCGTGTTCCGGCTCGCCCAGCCCACGCGCCACGACGGCCCGGACCACCAGCGCGAACCCGCGCCCCCAGTCGTCGGAGGCGGCCGCGAACTCGCGGTACGCGCGGCGGGCCTCCCGGTCCGCCTCGGCCAGGTCGCCCAGCTCCGCGGTGGCGAACGCGGCGACCGCGCGCAGCGTACCCACCGCCCACGCCTCGCCCACCCGTTCGCCGAAGGGCAGGAAGACCTGCGCCAGGCGGCACGCCTCCCGCAGCCGACCGGCGAGCAGCCGGGCGAAGGCGGTGGTGCCCCGCAGCCACGCCCGACCGTACGGGTCCTTCAGCTCGGCGAAGAGCCGTGCGGCCCGACCGAGCACGGCGTCGGTGCCGGCGAAGTCACCCCGGGTGGTGGTCACCCACGCCAGGTTCTGTAGCGACCAGGCCTGCCCTCGTCGATCCTGTGCGGCGAGGCTGACCTGGTACGCGGCGGCCAGCCGGCTGCTCGCCTGGCTCAGCCGACCGGCCACGAAGTCGCCCATGCCGAGCCGGCGCATGGCGGACGCGCGCAGCGTGGGCAACCCTTCGGCGGTGGCCACCTGCAACGCCTCCTGCCAGGCGGCCTCCGCCCGGCCCTGCTCACCGAGGGTCTGCTGGGCCTGCCCGGCGAGCAGCAGAGCACTGGCCCGGGTGGCGTCGTCCCCCGCGTTCGCGGCGATCTTCTCGGCGAAGGCGAGCGCGTCCACCACCCGACCGATCTGCAACAGCGCGCGGGCGTGCACCACCCGGTCGGTCGCCGGCACCCCGTCGCGGGCCAGCTCGCTGGCGCGTTCGGCGTACTCGACGGCGAGGGCGGGCTCCCCGGCGGACAGCGAGCGGCGGGCGGCCCGGCCGAGTGCGGCGATCCCGAGCGGGACCACGGCGCGGGCCGGCGCGTCCGGTCGCAGTTTCACCGCGTCGGCGAGCGTGGCCGCCCGCTGCACGTGTGCGGCGACGAAGTCGTCGCGGGCCTCCTCCGAGAAGCCGCCCGCGGTGACACCCTCGGCCGGCGCGGCCCAGCGGGCCAACGCGGCGTGCCGCTCGGCCAACTCCGCCTTGCTCACCCCGGCGTACGCGGCCTCCCGCATGAGCGGGGTGGCGAACGCGTACCCGGAGCGGGTGCGGTGCAGCATGCGGCGTTGCAGCAGCTCCTCGACGGCCCGGTCGAACTCGACGGCGACCACCGCCGACGGTCTGCCGTCCCGGCCGGCCCGCTGCTCGCGGAGAGCTTCCAACGCACCGGTCGGCACGGTGTCGCCGACGACGGCGGCGTCGCGCAGCACGGAACGGGCGTCCGGGGGCAGCGCGTCGATCCGGGCGGCGAGGACGGCCGCGAGGTCGCGGGAGAGCAGCCGGCTGCCCAGCGAGCCGGGTACCAACCGCCAGCCGGACGAGTCCTGGTCCCGCGTGTTGGCGGCGGTGGTCAGCGCGCCGCGCTCGATCAGCAGGGTGACCAACTCGGCCAGGTAGAACGGGTTGCCCTGGGCGGTGGCGAGCAGCCGGTCGGCGTCGGCCGGCGGCAACTTCCCGCCGCCGAGATAACTGGTGAGCAGGCGGGCCGCGTCGGCGCCCCGCAGCGGCGGCAGGGAGTGCACCTCGGCGTCCGCGACACGGGTCAACGCACCGGCGGTACGGACCAGCTCGGGGCGGCCGAGCAGCAGGACGAGCACCGGACCGGTGAGTCGGGAGAGGGTCGACCCGAGGGCGCTGATGGTCTCGGCGGTCGCGTCGTGCAGGTCGTCCACCACGATCACCAGCGGCGCTTCCGAGGCGAGCCCACTGAGCAGGTCGGCCACGGCGTTCGGCACCGCCTCGGCGTCGGCGGCCGCCGCACCCGCGGCGCCCCACTCGCCGTTGTCGGTGCCGGCGTGCGCGGGCAGTTCGGCGTAGCCGAGCAGGGCGAGCAGTTGGTCGTTGGCGATCGGAGCCGTCTCACCCGAGCGGGCGAGACGCTGGCCGAGGCGGCGTAGCCGCTCCTCCACGGCCGGCCGGGTCAGCGCGGTGGCCGCGTCGCTGGGGAGACCGACGGCGGCCCGGACCAGGTCGGCCAGGGCGCGAGCCGACGCCGCTCGCCGAAGGCGGCACAGCGCACCGACAGCACCCGAGCGCCGGTGTGCGCCGCGTACCGGCCGGCGCCCACGTCGTACCCGGCCGCGAGGCGCTCCACCTCGGCGGCGAACCGGGACTTGCCGATGCCCGCCTCGGCGGTCATCAGCAGCACCCGCGGATCACCCTGGTCGATCACCTCGGCGAGTCGGCCGGCGACCCGCCCGATCTCGGTCTCCCGGCCCACGTATGGTGCCTCGTCGCCGAGACCCGAGCGGGTGCCCGGCGCGTCCAACAGGCCCAGCAGCTCGTACGCCTCGACCGGTTCCCGCTTGCCCTTGAGCCGCAGCGGGCGCAGCGCCCGCCAGGAGGCGACGTGCCGGGTGGCGGCGGCGGTGCGCCCGCCGGCGTAGACCGCGCCGACGGCGGCGGCGTCGGCCAGCCGGGCGGCGGTGTTCACCGTGTCGCCGATGACCGTGTACTCGATGGCCGCCTGGATGCCCGCGATGACGTCGCCCGTGTTCAGGCCGACGCGCAGACCGAGCGGCGCGCCGCCGCCCCGCTCGTCGTCGAGCACCCGGCGCACCGCCCGCTGCATCGACAGGGCGGCCCGGACGGCCCGCTCGGCGTCGTCCTCGTGCGCCACCGGGGCCCCGAAGACCGCCATGATCCCGTCGCCGGTCAGCTTGTCGACGTGCCCGCCGAAGGTCTTGACGGCACCGGCCAGCGCGGCGAGCACGCGGTCGGTGACCGCGCCGACGCGTTCCGGGTCGAGGTCCTCCGACCAGGAGGTGAATTCGGAGAGGTCACCGAAGAGAACGGTGACGACCCGGCGCTCGGCCGCCGGCAACGTGGCGGCCGCCGGTAGCGCGGCGCCGCAGTTGTGGCAGAACCGTGCGCCGGGGACGGCTACGGTTCCGCACACCGGGCAGGTCACGTGTGCTCCAACCCACTGACCCCCGGCGCGGATTCCCCGCTGTCGACGCCCAGATACTCCAGCTGGGCACGGACCGACCATTCCGCCGCCCACCAGAGCGAGCGGTCCACGTCCGCGTAGACCGCCGCGACCACGTCGGCGGGCGTCCGAGCGCCGGCGTCGACCGCCGACCGGACCTGATCGAGCCGGGCCCGCCGGTGGGCGAGGTAGAACTCGGCGGCGGCGGCGCAGTCGGCCAGCGCCGGGCCGTGGCCCGGCAGCGCCGCGATCCCGGTGTACGCGGAAAGCAGCTCGAGGCTGCCCAGGTAGTCGCCGAGGTTCCCGTCCGGGTGGGCCACCACGGTGGTACCGCGGCCCAGGATGGTGTCACCGGTGAGCACCACCCGCTCGTCGCCGCACTCAACCAGGAAGCAGACCGAGTCGGCGGTGTGGCCGGGGGTGTTCAGCAGGTGGATCTCCAGCCCGAAGCCGCCGAGGTGCTCGCCCGGCTCGGTCAGCGGCTCGCCGCCGATCGTGTGCGCCGGGTCGGCGGCCAGGACGTGCACGCCGCCGAGCAGCTTGCTCAGCCGGACGGAGCCCTCGGTGTGGTCGGGGTGGCCGTGGGTGATCAGGACCAGCCCGATCGGGCCGTGCTCGGCGATCCGGGTCAGGTGCCCCTCGTCGGCCGGCCCCGGATCGATCACCACTGCCGGCTCATCCGGAGCCGCGCGCAGCACCCAGGTGTTGGTCCCGTCGAGGGTCATCGGCCCCGGATTGGGCGCGCGCAGCAGCGAAACCCACGCCGGCAGCTCGCCAGCCAATGCCGCCACGGCCCCCGTCACGTGCCCGCTCATGGCTGCGATCGTACGACCCCGCCCGACACTCCCCGCGATCTTGCACTTCCTGCTGCTAATTCATGCCTGTTCACGGCATTCGTCGGGACAGGAAGTGCAAGATCGCGGTGGGGTCAGGCGACTTCGACGATCAGTTCGATCTCCACCGGGGCGTCCAGGGGGAGTTCGGCCACGCCCACCGCGCTTCGCGCGTGACGGCCGGCCTCGCCGAAGACGGTGCCGAACAGGTCGGAGGCACCGTTGATGACAGCGGGCTGGCCGATGAACCCGGGGGCCGAGGCCACGAAGCCGGTCACCTTGACCACCTTGACCACGTTCTCCAGGCCGACCAGCGAGTCGACCGCCGCCAGCGCGTTGAGCGCGCACCGCTGGGCGAGATCCTTGGCCTGCTCGGCGGAGATCCCCGCGCCGACCTTGCCGGTCGCCAGGAGCTTGCCCTCGGCGATGGGCAACTGGCCCGAGACGTACACGTGCTGCCCGGACTGCACGGCCGGCACGTAGCTGGCCACCGGCGGCACCACGTCGGGCAGTTCGAGACCCAGCTCGGCGAGCTTCGCGTGGGGACCGTTGCTCATCGCGTCACCTCGTCGTTCGCGATCGCGCAGCGTCGCCACGCCGGAGTACCGGCGCTCACGCCTTGGGCCGCTTCAGGTACGCCACGAGCTGGTCCGGGTTCGGGCCGGGGACCACGGCGACGAGTTCCCACCCGTCCTCACCCCAGTTGTCGAGGATCTGCTTGGTCGCGTGGACCAGCAGAGGGACCGTGGAGTATTCCCACTTCTGCATCGCTGGAGGGCTCCCTCGTGGTGCGGACTTCGTCGAGGCACAGCCTACGGTCCGCTGGCCGGGCGGGGCGCGGGACGTTGCTCCGGCGTGGCCGGCAGCTCTCCACAGGGCCCCTCGTGCCCGTATCCCTGCGGGCAACGCGAGCGGTCGGGCAGCAACAGGTCGCAGAAGACCCGGTGCCGGTTGTTCTGGTCGTCCGCGTTGGACACGGTCGTCTCGCCCGCGTCCAGTTCCGGCAGGAAGCCCAGCGACACCGCGACCCGCCCGGCCAGCGTGGTCGCCGCCGCCAGATCGGGCACCCGGATCGGCAGATGGATGACGAAACCCGGCTCGTCGTCGTCCCGCAACCGCTCGACCGGTCGGTTCGACGCTCGGGCGGTCTCCGGCGGCTCCGAAACCCGGCGGTACGACCGCTCGTTGATGGGCAGGTTGCCGACCAGCCCGCCGGCCACCTCACCCGTGGACCCGAGCCGCCGTTGCCGGTCGTTGGTCGGGAACTGGGTGCGAGGGATGTTGTCCGCGTCGCGCATGAACTGCCTCCGGTCGTACCTCTCGGATCACGCTTCCGGTCGGGTTCAACCAACCGTTCCGGTCCCCCGCACCGGGACGAAGGTAGGTCCACGGGGGCGGTCCCGCCAACAGGACGCGCACGATCAGTCACCCAGAGTCACATATGTGACAGACCGGAGGCAGGAATCCCGACTGCGTCGGATGTCACCATCGGCTTCTCCGGGTCGAGAAGTGACGTACGGCGCGGTAGGGGCGACACCGAACCGGCGGTCGGCCGCTACCCTCTCGGTCGGACGGTCGCGCAGCGCCCGGCCGCCCGCTCGATCTCGCTCGGCGCCCGGGGTGGCGGCCGGGCGCCGCACCCCGGGGGAACGAGATGACCCAACCGCCCAGCGGCGACCAGGCCGGCCCGCGCGCTCTTCCGCCGGCCCACCCGGATCCCACCGGCCAGCCCCAGGCAGCGGCCAGCCCCGGGCAGTCCGACCCGACGACCTCCACCGGCCAGTCCGGCGGACCGGCCACACCGGGCCAGCCCGTCATCCCGGCCCAGCCCGGCCCGTCGGCGCAGCCCGCCCAGCCCGCCGGGGCCAGCCAGCCGGCGCTCCCCGATCAGAGCGCCGGGTCCGGCCCATCCACCCCCGGTGGGCAGCTCGCCCTCCCCGGCCAGCCCGTCCCCGGCCAGCCCGTCTCTGGTCAACCCGTCTCTGGTCAACCCGTCCCTGGTCAGCCCGTCTCTGGTCAGCCCGTCTCTTCCGGTCAGCTCGGGGCAGGGGCGTTTCCCGCGCAGCCGGGAGCGCCGGCCACCCCCGCCCCGCCCGGCGGCGTCCCCCGACCGGGGGCCCGGCCGACCCGTCGGCGCTGCCCGTCTCCCCGGGCGCGATTCCGCCGCCCCCGCCCGGCTACCCGCCGTACGCCGGCGGCGCCGAGCCGAAGAAGAAGCGCGGTCTGCTGATCGCGGCCATCGCGCTGGCCGTGATCATGGTGCTCTGCGTGGGCGGTGGCGTCGTGACGTTCCTGACCCTTCGTAACGCCGAGTCCGGCGAGGGCGCGAAGGAGCCGGCGGTCGCCGTCGACGAGTTCCTCACCGCCGTCTACAAGGATCGGGACGCCGGCAAGGCCGCCGATCACGTCTGCGCCGCCTCGCGCGACGACAAGAAGATCGCCGCCAAGGTGGCCGAGGTGGAGAAGTACGCCGCCACGTACCAGAACCCCCGGTTCAAGTGGACCACCCCGAAGGTCGACAACCAGACCGGCGACCGGGCCACCGTCTCCACCCGGATCACCATGACCACGGCCGACGAGAAGGTGGCCGACCAGGACCTGCGCTTCACCGTGGTGCAGAAGACGGGTTGGTGGGTCTGCGAGGTCGCGTGACCCGTCGCCCTGGATAGGCTCGACGGGTGCGTGCACCTGAGCGGCCGTCCGACCCGGCCGGTAGCGGATGGTCGGCCCGCCTCCACGTCGTGACCGGCAAGGGCGGCACCGGCAAGACCAGCGTGGCGGCGGCGCTGGCCCTGGCGCTGGCCGCCGGTGGCCGGCGCACCCTGCTGGTGGAGGTCGAGGGCCGGCAGGGCATCGCCCAACTCTTCGGCCTCGACCCGCTGCCGTACGAGGAGCGACACCTCGCTGACGCGCCGGACGGCGGCGAGGTGCGCGCGCTCGCGGTGGACGCCGAGGAGGCCCTGCTCGAATACCTCGACATGTTCTACAAGCTGGGCGCGGCGGGGCGGGCACTGCGCAAGCTGGGGGCCATCGACTTCGCCACCACCATCGCCCCGGGCCTGCGGGACGTGCTGCTCACCGGCAAGGTGAAGGAGGCCACGACCCGCACCTCGGGGCAGCGGCGCGCGTACGACGCCGTGGTGCTGGACGCGCCGCCCACCGGTCGGATCGGTCGTTTCCTCAACGTGACGGCCGAGACGGCCCGGCTCGCCAAGGTCGGCCCGATCAAGACCCAGAGCGACGGGGTCTCCGCGCTGCTGCGCTCCCCGATGACGGCCGTGCACGTGGTCACGCTCCTGGAGGAGATGCCGGTGCAGGAGACGGTCGACGCCATCGCCGACCTGACCTCCCTCGGCTTCGGCATCGGGAAGGTGATCGTCAACGGCGCCCGGCCCGCGTTGCCGGCCGGCCCGGCGGTCACCGCGGCGGACCTGCGGCGGGGTCTGGTCGCCGCTGGCCTGCCGGCCGATCAGGACATCGTGGCCGGATTGCACGACGAGGCACGGGACCAGCTCATCCGGCGCGAACTGGAGGATTCCCTCCGCGCCGACCTGGTGGAGCTGGGGCTGCCGATGGTCGAGCTGCCGTTGCTGCCGGACGGGGTGGACCGCACGGGCCTCGCGACCCTGGCCCAGGCCCTCGTCCACGCCGATTGACTCACACCTGAGCTCAGCACGGGCGCATGGACCGACGCGGCCCGATACGCTCGATTGGTGCCTTCCGAAGACGCGGCGCCGCAGCTGGACGTCGACCAGATCCTCGCCGACCCGGGCGTGCGGATCGTCGTGTGCTGCGGTGCCGGCGGGGTGGGAAAGACGACCACGGCCGCCGCGCTGGCGCTGCGGGCCGCCGAGCAGCACGGCCGCCGCACGGTGGTGCTCACCATCGACCCGGCCCGCCGGCTCGCCCAGTCGCTGGGCCTGACCGAGCTGGACAACACGCCCCGGCAGGTCAAGGGGATCGACGTCGAGGCCAGCGGCGGTGAGCTACACGCCATGATGCTGGACATGAAGCGCACCTTCGACGACGTGGTGCTCCAGCACACCGACCCGACGAAGGCCGCGGAGATCTTCGCGAACCCGTTCTACCAGGCCATGAGCTCGACATTCGCCGGCACCCAGGAGTACATGGCGATGGAGAAGCTGGGCCAGTTGCACGCGCGCGGCGAGTGGGACCTGATCGTGGTGGACACCCCGCCGTCCCGCTCGGCGCTGGACTTCCTGGACGCGCCGGCCCGACTCTCCCGCTTCCTCGACGGTCGGATGCTGCGCCTGCTGCTGGCTCCGGCGCGCAGTGGCGGGCGGAGCATGTTCAGCCTGGTCACGGCGTCGTTCGGGATGTTCTCGAAGGTGGTGCAGAAGGTTCTCGGCGCGCAGCTGCTCACCGACCTGTCCGGCTTCGTGGCCGCCCTCGACTCGATGTTCGGGGGCTTCCGGCAGCGGGCCGAGCAGACGTATCGGATCCTCCAGGCGGGGGAGACGGCCTTCCTGCTGGTCGCGACGCCGGAGCCGGACGCGGTCCGGGAGGCCGCCTACTTCGCGGGCCGCCTGCGCGAGGAGAAGATGCCGCTCGCCGGCCTGGTGCTCAACCGGGTGCACCGCCCGGTGGTTCCGAAGCTGGACGCCGAGCGGAGTCGCGCCGCCGCGGAGCGGCTGGCCGAGCTGGGTGGACACGAGGGCACCGCCGACGTGCTGCGGGCGCACGCGGCGCTGGCGCGTCAGGCGGTACGCGAGCAGCAGGTCGCCGCGCGGTTCACCGAGGCGTTCCCGGCGGTGCCGGCGGTGTCGGTGACGGCGCAGCCCGCCGACGTGCACGACGTCGACGGGCTACGGACGATCGGCGCGGCGATCAGCCGGTCGTGAGCGGCGTCAGGTTGCCGCGGTGACCAGGATCTTGTCCTTGCCGGCCTGGTCCTTGCTGTTCTTCTTCATCGCTGCCTCGAACATCTTGCGCCAGCTCGTCACCTGCGGGTGACGACGCAGCAACGCTCGGCGTTCCCGTTCGGTCATACCGCCCCACACACCGAACTCGATCCGGTTGTCCAGCGCGTCGGCCAGGCACTCGTACCGAACTGGGCAGCTCCGGCAGATCCGCTTGGCCACGTTCTGTTCGGCGCCCTGTACGAACAACGCGTCCGGGTCCCCGTTCTGACACGCCGCCAGCGACGGCCAGTCAGTGATCATGCCCATGTGTACTCGTCCCCCCTTGCAGTACCTACCGACCTCGTTGCACGGCAGCCGGCAATTTCCCCCCGATCGCCCGGCTCGCCTTCCCCAAGGCGGCGCGGACGACATGTGGCGCTGTCGCCGCCATCATCATGCTCCGTAGTCGACCGATTACGCAACGTTGTCGGCGAAATCCATCATTCCGGACACTCCCGGCTTCCCGGGCTCTCGACCGCCGGTTACCCCGCCGAGGTCCACGAAAACGCTGCGCCGCCTCTACCGAACGGAGGAGACTCACGCCGATCACACGCAACCTCGTACCGGGGGTCATGCGTTTAGCACAACGAGGGCAGCGCGCGCAGGAAATGGGGAAAGACGCCCAGGTGCCCCTCGTTCCCTACTCGCGTACCATGCCGAGGTGACCTGGATGCGGAAACGTGACCACAATGTGCTGACCAACGCCGCATCGCTGCTCATATGTGGCCTGTTGGCTGGCGTGGTGGTCGCTGCGGCGGCCTTCCCCGCGGTGGCGATGTCCGGACTGGCCGCGAAGGCCGGCGCCGAGACATTCGGCAACCTGCCAACGGAGCTGACGGTGGCCCGCGCGCCACAGATCAGCTACCTGTTGGCCTCGGACGGCAAGACACCGCTTGCGACGATGTACGACGAGAACCGCCGCGACGTGAAGCACGCCGACATCTCGCCGTACATGATCAAGGCCATCATCGCGGCCGAGGACCACGACTTCTACAAGCACAACGGCGTCGACATCAACGGCGTCGCCCGCGCGTTCGTCAACAACCAGAACGAGAGCGCCGGCCGCCAGGGCGCCTCGACGCTGACCATGCAGTACGTCCGGCTGGCGATCGCCTACTCGGCCACCCACCCGGCCGACGTGGTGGCGGCGACCGAGGACACCAGCGCCCGCAAGCTCCGCGAGATGCGCCTCGCCCTGCAGGTCGACAAGGAGTTCTCCAAGGACGAGATCCTGACCCGCTACCTCAACCTCGCCTCGTTCGGCAATGGCGCGTACGGCATCTACGCGGCCAGCCAGGTCTACTTCGGCAAGCCGCCGAGCAAGCTGAAGATCGAGGAAGCCGCGCTGCTGGCCGGCATGGTCAAGGCCCCGACGACGAACGACCCGACCACCAAGAGCGGTTACCCGCTGGCGCTGGACCGTCGTAACTACGTCATCCAGAACATGGTCGACACGAAGGCCATCACCCAGCAGGAGGCGGACGCCGCCAAGGCGGTCAAGCTGAAGGTCCAGGACAAGCGCACCCCGAACGGCTGCGTCGCCACCAACGTCAACGAGTGGGGCTTTTTCTGCGACTACTTCTACCGCTGGTGGATGCAGCAGCCGACGTTCGGCTCGACGCCGTACGACCGTGAGCGCCGGCTCAAGAGCGGCGGCTACACCGTTGTGACGTCGATCGACGTGCAGGCGCAGAAGGGCGCGGACAAGGCGGTCCGCAAGGCCAAGAGCGTGAACAGCAAGGAAGCCGCCATGGTCGCCGTGGTCGAGCCGGGCACCGGCCGGGTGCGGGCGCTGGCGGTCAACCGGCAGTTCAAGCTGGACGATCCGAAGAACCCGAAGAACAAGATCTCGAGCGATCCGGCGAAGAGCAAGCGGGGCATCAAGGGCAACTACCCGGCGACGGTCAACCCGCTGCTCACTGGCGGTGACGGCATCGCCGGCTACCAGGCCGGCTCGACCTTCAAGATCTTCACGATCGTGGCGGCCCTGGAGAAGGGCATCCCGCTCAGCTACTCGATGAACGCGCCGCAGCAGTTCAAGTCGGAGTACATCATCGACAGCAGCAGTGAGGCCGCCTGCCCCGGCACCCACTTCTACTGCCCGACCAACTCCGGCAAGAAGGCCGGTGGCGTGCAGAACATGTGGACCGCGTTCGCCCAGTCGGTCAACACCTACTTCGTGCCGCTACAGCAGCAGGTCGGCGCGGAGAACGTGGTCGACGTCGCCAAGCGGGCCGGCATCCAGTTCCGGGCCAGCAACGACGCCAAGTTCGCCGCCACCAAGGATGCGGCCCACCAGTGGGGCGCCTTCACCCTGGGCGTCTCCTCCACCACGCCGCTGGACCTGGCCAACGCGTACGCGACCCTCGCGGCGGACGGCAAGTACTGCGAGCCGATCCCGGTGCAGGAGATCCGCGACCCGGAGGGCAAGAAGCTGGACATCGCCAACCCGCGCTGCGAGAAGCGGTTCAGCACCGAGGTGGCCCGCGCCGCCGTCGACGCCGCCCGCTGCCCGGTCGGCGACAACTCCAAGACCAGCAAGTGCGGCAGCAGCCGTACGGCCGCCGCGGTGAAGGGCATCGTCGACGCGCCGGTGGCCGGCAAGTCCGGCACCACCGACTCCGAGAAGACCGCCGCGCTGGTCGCGATGACCAAGCAGTACGCGGTGGCCGGCATCATGGCCGACCCGGACTGGCCGCAGACGAACGTCAAGATGAAGCACTCCGAGAAGGACGGCATCAACCCGCCGGTGTACGAGACGCTGCGGGACGCCATGAAGAACAAACCGCGCGTCAACTTCGAACCCCCGGGCCAGAAGATCTCCGAGGGTGACCAGCGCAGCATCCCCGACGTGAAGTGCCAGCCGGTCGACACCGCGAAGTCCCGGATCAAGGGCGCGGGCTTCGAGCCGGTCGTGTCCGAAACGAAGGTGGCGTCGTCCTGCCCGGCGGGCACTGCCGCCGGCACCAGCCCGGACGGGCGCACCATCAAGGGCGGCGTGGTCACCATCCAGATCAGCACCGGCGCCGGCGGCACTCCGCCGGACAGCAACAAGCCGGGGCAGCCCGGCAACCCGCCCGGCCGACCCGGTAACCGTCCGGGCGGCTGAGGCCCGGCGACACCTGCGAACGGGCGGGCACCCTCTCTCGGGGGTGCCCGCCCGTTGCGTTGGGTCGAACCGGAGCCGCGTGGCGGATCAGAGGCCGAGCTGTCGCCGTACCTCGGCGGCCACCCGACCCCCCTCGGCCTGGCCGGCCACCGCGGCCTGGGCCGCCTTCATGGCCGGGCCCATCTGGGCCTTCCCGGTGAAGCCGCCCGCGGCGAGCGCCCCCGCGACCAGGTCGGTCAGCTCGGCATCCGAGAGCTGCTTGGGCAGGTAGCGGTCCAGCACCTCGCCCTCGGCGGTCTCCTTGGCGGCCTGCTCGGCGCGGCCCGCGTCGGCGAAGGCGGTGGCCGCCTCCCGGCGCTTCTTGGCCTCCTTGGTCAACACCGCGAGCACCTCGTCATCGGTGAGCTCGCGCTTGGCCTTGCCGGCCACCTCGGCGGTGCCGACGGCGGCCAGGGCCATCCGCAGCGTGGAGGTCGTCAGCTCGTCGCGCGCCTTGAGCGCGGAACGCATGTCGGCGGTGAGGCGGTCCTTCAGCGTGCTCATGGACGGTCAAACTACCCTGAACGCCATGCGAAAGCGCACACTATTCCGCCTCGCCGCCGGAACCGCAGCGGTTGGAGCGACCACCCTCGCGTACGCGTCGCTCATCGAGCGCAACATGTTCACCCTGCGGCGGTACGACGTGCCGATGCTCCCGGCCGACGCGGAGCCGCTGCGTGTGCTGCACCTGTCGGACCTGCACATGATGCCCGACCAGGCGCGCAAGCAGCGCTGGGTGGCGTCGCTGGCCGCCCTCGACCCCGACCTGGTGGTGGTGACCGGCGACAACATGGCGCACCCCGGGGCGGTGCCGGGCGTGCTGCGGGCGCTGCAACCGCTGCTGGACTACCCGGGCGCGTTCGTGTTCGGGTCCAACGACTACACCGGGCCGGTGCTGAAGAACCCCTTCAGCTACTTCCTGCCCGACCGGGAGTACACCGAGGGCGTCGAGCTGCCCTACGAGGAGCTACGCCAGGTCTTCACCGGCGCCGGCTGGGCAGACCTGAACAACGCCCGGACGAGCCTCAAGGCCGGCGGTCGGGAGCTGGACCTCGTCGGCGTCGACGACCCGCACATCGACCGGGACGACTACCCGGCCGTGTCGGGTCGGGTGGCGTCCTCCGCCGACCTGTCCATCGCCGTGACGCACTCCCCCGAACCGCGGGTGCTCGACCAGATGGCCGCCGACGGCTTCGGCCTCCTGCTGGCCGGGCACACCCACGGCGGGCAGGTCTGCGTCCCGGGGTACGGGGCGCTGGTCACCAACTGCGGCCTGCCCCGCTCGATGGCGCGCGGGCTGCACCGGTGGCCCGGCTCGGACTCGTGGCTGCACGTCTCCGCCGGCCTCGGCACCCACCCGACGGCCCCGGTCCGCTTCGCCTGCCCACCGGAGGCGAGCATCCTGACCCTCATCCCCCGCTAGGCTTGATCGACTCGACGTTGATCCACTCGACTTCCCGCAAACCGGCCCATCCACCCGGACCGGACACCGCGCTCTCAGGGAAGGCGAGTCGATCATCCCGGTCGGGCTCAGGCGGCGGGGGTACCGAGTTTGACCATCGGAGCGGGTGGGCTACTATTTGTCGGCACGCCTCGGGGTGTGGCGCAGCTTGGTAGCGCGCTTCGTTCGGGACGAAGAGGTCGTCGGTTCGAATCCGGCCACCCCGACCAGAGGTAAGAGGGCACATCCGATCGATCGGATGTGCCCTCTGCGTATGTCGTCAGGCCGCGACCTATCGACGTATCAACGCCTCGATACCCCGCAGTCGTTCGGCCAGTTCCGCTGCCGCCGACTGCGCGGACGCCAATGGCGGACCGAGTTGGGCGAGCTTTTGCACGTCCCGCAGCACCCGGGACTTCTGAATCGGCCGGTCCCGCGTCAGTTCCCGGACAAGGCGGTGCAGGAAGGCCATGTCGAGGTCACCCAATGTGAGTTGGTCGAAGGCGGCGGCCGTCCGATCGACCAGTTCGTGTGTCTCGGTCAACATCTGGTCGGCCAGCCCTGGCCTCCGCGCGGCCGGCAGAGCGGTCAGGGCGGTCCCGGCCGTCGCCCAGGCGTCCCGCAGGCCGGACACGGTTGCCGGCAGGTGCCCGAGGACCACCGAGTAGAGCGGCCACGTGGCGGCGAGCAGTTGCAACTGCCCGGCCAGCGCCGTCGCGTGATCGGGCACGAACGGCAGCATCTGAGCCCCGAGGATCACGTGTTGGAGATTGACGTCGTGCATGCCCTGCACGGCAGGGCCCGCCGCCGGTGCGGTGGCGGTGAGCGCCTCGGCGTACTCACGGGCCTCCCGTACGGCCTCGATCAGCTCCTCGCTGGCCAACCACTCCTGCCGGTACGACTCCTCACCGGCGACCAACTGTTGGATCACGACCAGCGCGATCGGCAACCCGAGTGCGGCGGTCGCCAGCGACGAGGCGACGTTCGTCAGGAACGGCCGGTCGGACCAGAAGCCCTCCCGATCCCCGAGCCATCCCGCTGCCAGCACCACCACGCCGACAGCCCAGGACACGAGCGCGAGCAACCGGACCGTTGGGCTGGCCGCCCGCCACGAGATCGGGATTCGGTTCTGTCGAGGTCGCACGCCCACCCCTGACGGAAACTGTGGTCGTCAGACGGCCGGAGCGTACGGCCAGCACCGTGACCGACAGCACCCCGAGTCGGGAGACGGACACCGTCAGTCGTGTCGCTCGGTGCGCTCGATCTCGCTGAACGCGGCGGCCAGGTAGTCGGCCAGCGGCGCACCCGTCACCGCCAACAGATCGGCCACGAGCAGCGGAGCATGCCGCGCCAGGGCGGACGCGCCGGGAGGCGAGTCGTCGCCCTCGGGGTCGTACACCCCCAACGCGCCAGCCAACAGTACGAGCACCACGTGCGGGTCCACATCCGAACGCCAGCGCGCCGCGTCCTGCACGCAGCGTGCCAGAACCTGGCGGATGTCGTCGCCGTCCAAGCCGTCCGGGTGGCTCTCCTCCAGCAGGAGCCGGACCACCGTGCCGAGCACCAGCCCGGACCGCTCGTCGGCCGCCAGGTCGTCCACCGTCTCGTCGTACGCCTGGCCGTCGCGGGCCTGGGCGGCGGCGACGGCTGCCGTGGCGGTCACCGCGATGGCGCGGGCGGACGCGGGCAGGTGTCGCCAGGTGCCGGTCATCGGGCCAGCATCGCAGACCGGGCCGACACCGGCGGACGTCGTGGCATTGGTCACGCCGCGCCGGGGGCAGCGCGACGTTGGTCCAAAACGGTTCGCATGCGTCACACCCACCGAACAGAATGCCGGACATGTTGCGCCGCGCCCTGCCTCGCCGTCCAGAAGCCCGCCGTATGCTCCTCGGCACCCTGCTGTCGGCGATCGGGCGTGGCCTGACCCTGCCGTTCCTGTTCATCTACCTGACCGACGTGCGAGGGCTCACCGACACCCGCGCCGGACTGGTGATCGGCTGGTACGGCGTCGTCACCCTGGCGCTGTCACCGCTGGGCGGGACGCTGATCGACCGGATCGGGGCGCGCCGGGTGGTGGTGCCATGCCTGGTGATCGAGGCGATCGGCACCGGTTCGCTGGCGCTGGTCCACTCGACCGGCTCGGCCCTGCTCGTGATGACGGTGATCGCCATCGGCAGCTCGGCGATCTGGTCCGGCGGGAACACGATCCTCGCGTCGCTCACCGACGACGGCGAACGGCAACGCGTCTTCGGTCTGAACTTCGCGCTGCTCAACCTCGGCATCGGCATCGGCGGGATGACCTCCGGGGCGATCGTCGACACGGCGCGTCCCGACACCTTCCAGACGATCTATCTGCTGGACGCGATCAGCTATCTGATGCCGGCCCTGATCCTGCTGACCCTGCCGGGCGTCGGCCACCGACTCGGTCACCGCTCGGCCGACGCCGGGCCGTCGAGCGGGGGCTACCTGACGGTGCTGCGGGACCGCCCGTTCCGCCGGCTCGTGATCTTCGGCCTGGTCCTCACCACCTGCGGGTACGCCCAGGTCGAGGTCGGATTCGCCGCGTACGCCATACGGGTCGCCGAGGTGAACCCCCGCGTCGTCGCCTGGGCGCTCGCGGGCAACACGGTGACGATCGTGCTCGCCCAACTCCTGGTCATCCGCCGGATCGAGGGCCGCAGCCGCACCGGCGCGCTCGCCGTGGTCGGGGCGGTGTTCGCCGCCGCCTGGCTGGTCCTCGGTGTCGCCGGCGTCGTCAGCACCGGCAACGCCCTGGTGGCCGCCCTGTGCGTGGTGGCCTGTTCGGCGATCTTCGGTTTCGGCGAGACGCTGCTGTCGCCGGTGATGCCGGCGCTCACCAACGCCCTGGCAACCGACGAGCTGCGCGGCAGGTACAACGCCATGAGTTCGATGATCTTCGGCATCAGCGGGGTGATCGGTCCGGTGACCGCCGGCCCGCTCATCGGCGCGGCGAACGGCATGGTCTGGGTGGCGGTCGTCGTCGGCGGCTGCCTGGCCGCTTCACTCATCGCGCTCTCGCTACGCCGGCTGCTCACCGTCGAGCAGGACGGCCGCGTGACGATCGTTCCGCCCACGCCCACCCCGGCACCCGCCTCCGCCTGACCCGCACCCGTGGGCGCCCCGGGCCTCCCCGCCCGGCGGGCTGCGCCGCTCGCATCCGCAGGCACCCCCCGACCCGGCGAGCAACCCGGCGTCCCCGCGCCCGGTGAGCACCCCTTCGGCCACCCCCGCAACTTCACCGATGCTGCTGCCTCCGCCGCGTCGGAGACGGCAACATCCCCGATACTGCGCGGATTTTGGCCGCACTCCGCGCTTGATCGTGCTCGATCCTGGATGTAGTGGCATCCCTGCACTCGCAGGCCACTACATCCATGATCGAGCGTGATCTTGCGGCACAGACCGCGTCCGGCCGCACAGGCAGCGCGGGGCCGCCGGGGACGGGTCGGGCCCCGGAGCGTCCGCTCCGGGGCCCGACGTCGCGGGGTCGGCCGTCAGGCGGCGGGAACCTCGGCGGTGGTGCGGATACGGTCGAGCGCGGGGGCGGAGACCGGCGACTGCGCGGTCAGGTACGCCACCAGAGCGTCCAGGTCGATCTGGCCGGTGACCTGGTTGGTGCCGCCGGTGAGGGCGCTGAAGCCGTCGCCGCCGCCGGCCAGGAAGTTGTTCACCGTCACCCGGTAGGTGGCGGCCGGGTCGACGGCGGTGCCGCCGATGGTGAGGCTGCCCCGGACCACACGGGTGCCGGCGCACGGGTCGGCCGCGGTGGCGCTGGTGCCGTTGAGGTCGACCACGTACCGCAGGGTGGAGGACGGGTACAGCGTCCGTCCGGTGACGAACTGCTGCTCCAGGACACAGTAGAGCTGCGCCCCGGTCAGGTCGAGGGTCACCAGGTTGTTGGCGAACGGCTGCACCGTGAACGCCTCTCCGTAGGTGACCGGTCCGGCGTCCAGGGCGGCCCGGACACCGCCCGGGTTCATGAGCGCGGCGACCGCGCCCTGCTCGTCGTCGGTTGCGGCGAGCTGGGCGTCGGCGATCACGTTGCCGATCGGCGACTCCCCACACGAGTTGGGCACCTGCGCCGAACAGGTGCCGAGCAGGTTCTCCTGCGTCGCCGACAGTGCCGTCGCGGTCACGCCGACCTGGCGGTCGGCGACCGGGCCGAGCACGGTCTTGTAGCGGTCGATCAGGGCGGTCTGCTTCGGGTCCTTGGCGACGTCCCGGGTGACGACCACGTTGTTCGCGGCGGCGGAGATCACGTCGCCGCTGCGCCGGTCGATCTTGAGGTCGATGTCGGTGACGAGGCGGCCGAAGGAGCTGGCGCTGGTGACCAGCTTGCCGTTGATGTCGCAGTTATACGCCTGGTGGGTGTGACCGCTGACCACCACATCGATCGACGGGTCCATCCGGTTGGCGATGTCCACGATGGGCCCGGTCATGCCGACGCAGTCGTTGATGCCACCGGTCGCCGCCTGGGCGCCGCCCTCGTGCAGGAGCACGACGATGGTCTGTACGCCCTTACGGCGCAGCTCGCGGGCGTACCGGTTGGCGGTCTCCGCCTCGTCGGCGAAGGTGAGACCGGCGACGCCCTGCTGGCTGACGATCTGCGGGGTGCCCTCCAGGGTCATCCCGATGAAGCCGACCTTGACGCCCTGCACCTTGTGGATCGCGTACGGCGCCATGAGCGGCTTGCCGGTGGCGGTCTTGAAGGCGTTGGCGGAGAGGTACTTGAAGCCGGCACCCCGGTACGGGGTGCCGTCGGCGCAGCCGTCCACCGGGTGGCAGCCACCGTTCTGGATGCGCAGCAGCTCGGCGGCGCCCTCGTCGAACTCGTGGTTGCCGACGCTGGCGTAGTCCAGACCGGCCATGCTCAGCGCCTCGATGGTCGGCTCGTCGTGGAACGCGGCGGAGAGCAGCGGCGACGCGCCGATCAGGTCGCCGGCGGCGACGGTGATGGTGTTCGTCTTCTTCGCGGCGGCGCGCAGCTCGGCCAGGTGGGTCGCGAGGTATTCGACGCCGCCCGCGGTCTGGCCGGCGATGGTGCCGCTGGAGCCGCTCGGCGGTTCGAGGTTGCCGTGGAAGTCGTTGAGAGCCAGCAGGGTGACGTCGACCGGCTTCGGTCGCGCGTCGGCCTGCTCGGGGGTGGTGGCGACCGCGCCGAGCGCTGCCACCGCGAGCGCGGTCAGGCCGACAGCGGCCCGACGCATCCCGGGTACGGACATGGAACTCCTCGTGAGAATCGACGCGTGCGGTGCCCGGCCTGTGGGTCGACCGGGCCGCCGACCGACACCGTCGGAAAGGGTCGGCCACGGTTGCGAAACGCCTCCCGCCCGGACAGCCTCTCATCCGGACGGCGGCCGGTCGAGTCGAGCGACGGATCGCGACCGACGCGTCGGGCTGAGCGTGAGAGCTGCGGAAATGCCCATCGTCGGACCAGGTCCACCTAACGAACAATCGATGACCGGTGGCGAAACAGCGTCGGTCGAAGGTCCAGAGGGGACGGAATCAGCCGACCACGGTGAGCGCCTCGGCGACCAGTGTGGCGACCGCCTCGGGCCGCCAGCCGTCGACGACTCCGGGTCGCCGCGCCAGGTAGTCGACGATCCGCTCGGCCGGCCAACCGTGTGACTCGTGCAGCCCTTGAGCGATCATGCGCAGGTAGGCCGGCGCCGGTGGCCGGTGCGGCACGGCGGACGCCGGTTCGGGCGCGGTGAAGGTGAGCATCGGGATGTCGGCACGCCGACCGGGGCAGACGAGGGTTTCGTAGCGTCCCGGACCGAGCGTCGCCCGTCCGTGGGTGACGGCCGCGTCGATGGCCGCGCCGGTCGCCGGGAGCAGGTCGGCGGTGTCGCCCGGTGGGCGGTACATCTCCTGGGCGGCGATGTCGGTGAACTGGTCGATGGTCACCAGGTAGGCCCGCGCGGCAGCCTCACCCGGCAGCTGCGGGTCGTAGAACGCCATGCCGCCGGTCCACGCGCCGGACTCGCCCGCGAAGTAGATCCCGCCGGGCATCCAGACCGGAGCCGACCGGCTCGGTGGACGGGTGTCGCGGCAACCCGGGTACGTGCGCCGGCCACCGGGTGGACAGCCGCCGCCGATGTACCAGGCCAGCCTGGCGGCGTGCATGTTCGACCCGTACGCGACGTACCAGACGAGCATGGCGGCTACCTCAGAAGCCGCAGGTCTGCCCGGCCGAGTGGCTGACCTGGACGGTGTGCGTCACGCAGGCGTCCGGCTCGATCCGGTGCAGCAGGAAGGCGCTCGGCTCGGCGACCCAGCCGATCACCTCGTCCGTGGCCATGGTGAGGGTGCTCTGCTTCCAGGTGCTGGGCGCCACGGTGAGCACGGTGCCCGCGTACCCCGTGGTGACCGTGCGGTGCAGGTGCCCGGCGACGACCCGCACGACGTGCCGGTGCCGGCCGATCACCTCGGCCAGGGCGGGCCCGTCGGCGAGCCGGATGGCGTCGGCCGCGGGGATGCCGACCGCGACCGGCGGGTGGTGCAGGCAGAGGATGGCGGGCACCTCCGGACGGCCCGCGAGGACCCCGTCGAGCCAGCTGAGCTGCTCCTCGCCGAGCTGGCCGGCGTCGCTGCCGGGAACGAGCGAGTCGAGCACCACGATGGTCGCCGCCTCGTGGTTGACGTGGTAGTAGGCGGAGAACCCGTCCCCGAGCCAGGGCGCGCCGCCGAACGCGTCGAGCAGCGACTCGCGGTCGTCGTGGTTGCCGGTGGTCAGGTAGATCGGCAGTGGGAACCGCCCGATCAACTCCCGCAGCGCCGCGTACTCGTCGGGTCGGCCGTGGTCGGCCAGGTCGCCGGTGATGACCACGCAGTCCGGTCGCGGGTTCAGGGCGAGCACGCGGCCGAGCGCCCGGTGCAGCCCGGCGGCGGGCTCGGCGGCGAGCAGACCGGTGGTCAGGTGCGGGTCGCTGATGTGCGCGATGAGCATCGGCTCGCCTCCAGGACGTCGGGACCCCCACGCTATCGCCCGGCACCTTTACCCACAGGCCCGTCCACAGCCTGTGGATAGCACATGTGTACGAAGCCGGAAGCCCCTCCGGAAAACGTGAGTACGCTTGATCCAGCCCCTCCCCTACCTGGAACGACGTGCGAGTGGATCATCAGCGAGTCATCCGTGACGTCACCGTCCGCCTGTCGATGGCGTCCAGCGCGCCGGAAGCCTGTCGGTGGACGGTCAGCGCACTGTCCCACCACACCCCGGCCACCATCTCGGTGCTGCTCGAAGCCCACGACCGGCTGCGGTGCGTGGCGGCGACCGGCGCGTGGCAGGTCTTCGCGACCGTGCCGGCACGCACCGGGATCGTCGGCCGGGTGTATGCCACCGGCACCGCCGCCGCGGTCCCGGACGTCACCGTCGACCCGGACTACCTACCGGTACGCCCCGACGTCACGACCGAGCTGTGCGTTCCGGTACGCGACCCGGGCGGCCGGGTGATCGGCGTACTGGACCTGCAGTGGAGTGACCCGGTCGACCTGCGGCCCTGGCGGGAGACCGCGCAGCGGCTGGCGGCCCGGCTCGGGGCGCGGATCACCACGCTGGGCGGCCCGCCGTCCGAGAGCCGCAGCGAGAAGCTGCTCCGGCACGCCGCGGCTTTGTCCGCCGCCCCCACCGAGGCGGCCGTGGTCAGCGCGGCGACCGAGGCCGCCCGGGAGGTGTCCACCCTCTCCACCGCGGTGCTGTTGGTCGGCGGCCAGCTCGGCCCGTCCCCGGCTGCGTCGAACGAACTGGAGACCCGGATCCGCGCCGAGCTGGCCGGCGCGGGCCCGGCCGCCCTGGACCGCATCGTCGAACGGGCACACCGCTACGGCGCCGGATACACGCTGGGCGAGGCCGGGCATCCCCCGACCGAGGACTATCAACCGCTGACCCGGGCGGGGGTACGTACGCTCGTCGCCGTGCCGGTCGGACCGGCGGACGCCGACGGAGTGCTGCTGGTCGCCGACGGCCGCGCCCTGCACCCGGACCCCACCACGGTCAGCCTGATGGAGCTGCTCGCCGGGCAGGCGTGGACCAGCCTGGACCGGCTGCGTACGCTCGCCCGACTGCGGGAGCAGGCCAGCTCGGACCCGCTCACCGGGCTGCGGCACACCGGCCCGTTCGGGCAGCGGATCGCGGCGGCCACCCCGGGGCGTACGGCTCTGCTGGCGATCGACGTGGACGGCTTCAAGACGGTCAACGACACGTACGGGCACCAGGCCGGCGACCAGGTGCTGGTCGGGTTGGCGCGGGCGCTGGAGGGCGCGCTGCGGCACGGCGACGAGCTGTACCGGATCGGCGGTGACGAGTTCGTCGCGGTGATCGAGGTGAGTCGCCCGGAGGAGGCCGTCCGGATCGCCGAGCGGTTGGCCGAGGCGGCCCGCCGTACCGGCCGCACGATCAGCGTGGGCGTCGCACTCCCCCGCCCCGGCGAAACCCCCGACCGCACCCTGAGAAGAGCCGACCAGGCCCTGTACGCGGTAAAACGCCAAGGCCGAGACGGAGTCCACCTAGCGGCGGCCTAACCCCACCCCCAGCCCCCCGCCCCCGGCCCCCGGCCTTCGCTGGAGCGCGTCGATCTTGCACTTTCGGTTGCCGTTCTGTCGCCTTCACTCCTTATGCGGCGACAGAAAGTGCAAGATCGACGCGGCGGGGAGCGGCGGGGAGCGCGGGGAGCGCGGGGAGCGCGGGGAGCGCGGGGAGCAGCGCCAGGGGGGTTAGGGGGTGCGGAGTTCTTTGGCTAGGAGTTCGGCTATCTGGGCGGTGTTGAGGGCTGCGCCCTTGCGGAGGTTGTCGCCGGTGACGAAGAAGTCGAGGGCGCGGGGGTCGTCCAGGGCGCGGCGGATCCGGCCGACCCAGCTCGGGTCGGTGCCGACCGCGTCGATCGGCATCGGGAACTCGCCTGCTGCGGGGTCGTCGACCACGATCACGCCGGGCGCGTTGCGCAGCGCCTCGCGGGCGCCCTCGGCGTCGACCTCGGTGGCGAAGACGGCGTGTACGGCCACCGAGTGGGCGGTGACCACCGGCACCCGGACGCAGGTGGAGCTGACCTTGAGATCGGGCAGGCCGAGGATCTTCCGCGACTCGTTGCGGATCTTCATCTCCTCCGACGACCAGCCACCGTCGGCGGACGAGCCCGCCCAGGGCACCACGTTGAGCGCCAGCGGCGCCGGGAACGGGCCGAGGTCGTCGCCGACCGCCTGACGGACGTCGCCGGTGCGTGAGCCGAGCGCGCGATCGCCGGCGACCTTGGCGAGCTGGTCGTGCAGGATGTCCACACCGGCCTGGCCGGCCCCGGAGACCGCCTGGTAGGAGGCGAGCACCAGCTCCCGCAGGCCGTACTCGCGGTGCAGCGGCGCGACCGCGATGATCATGGCGAGGGTGGTGCAGTTGGCGTTGGCGATGATGCCCCGGGGCCGGTTGCGGACCTGCTCGGGGTTGATCTCCGGAACGACCAGCGGGACGTCCCGGTCCATCCGGAAGGCGCCGGAGTTGTCGACGGCGATCGCGCCCCGCTCGACGGCGATGGGCGCCCACTCGGCGGAGACCTCGTCCGGCACGTCGAACATGGCCACGTCGACCCCGTCGAACGCCTCCGGGGTCAGCGCCTGGACGACCATCTCCTCGCCCCGGCAGCGCACCCGCTTGCCGACCGACCGCTCGGAGGCGAGGAGCCGGATCTCGCCCCAGACGTTGCGTCGCCCGGTGAGCAGCTCGCACATCACGGTGCCGACGGCACCTGTCGCTCCGACCACGGCGAGGGTGGGCAGCGCCGTCATCGGCGCTACCTACCCGTCCCGGCGTAGACCACGGCTTCGGTGTCGCCACCCAGCTCGAACTGGTCGTGGATGGCGCGGACGGCGGCGTCGAGGTCGGTGTCCCGACAGACCACGGAGACCCGGATCTCGGAGGTGGAGATCATCTCGATGTTGACCCCGGCGGCGCCGAGCGCGGCGAAGAAACCGGCGGCGACCCCGGGGTGCGAACGCATGCCGGCGCCGATCAGCGAGACCTTGCCGACGTGGTCGTCGTAGAGCAGGCCCTTGAACTTGACCGGCTCCTGGATCTTGCTGAGGGCGGCCATCGCGGTCGGACCATCGGCTTTGGGCAGGGTGAACGAGATGTCCGTCCGGCCGGTGCCCTCGGTGGAGACGTTCTGCACGATCATGTCGATGTTGATCTCGGCGCCGGCGACCGTGTCGAAGATCCGCGCGGCGGCACCCGGCTCGTCAGGTACGCCGACGATCGTGATCTTGGCTTCGCTGCGGTCGTGCGCGACCCCGGTGATCAGTGCCTGCTCCACGGAAAGGTCCTCCATCGATCCGGTGACCATCGTGCCGGTGTTGGTCGAGTATGACGAACGGACGTGGATCGGCAACCCCGCCCGGCGGGCGTATTCCACGCTACGCAGGTGAAGCACCTTCGCGCCGCACGCGGCCAGCTCGAGCATCTCCTCGTAGGTGATGTCCTTGATGTGCCGCGCGTTGGGCACGATCCGCGGGTCGGCGGTGAAGATGCCGTCCACATCGGTGTAGATCTCGCAGACGTCGGCGTGCAGGGCGGCGGCGAGCGCCACGGCGGTGGTGTCCGAACCGCCCCGGCCCAGCGTGGTGACGTCCTTGGTGTCCTGCGAGACGCCCTGGAAGCCGGCCACGATGACCACCGAACCCTCGTCGAGCGCGCCCTTGAGCCGCCCCGGGGTGACGTCGATGATCCGAGCACGGCCGTGCACCGAGGTGGTGATCACGCCGGCCTGCGAGCCGGTGAACGAGCGGGCCTCGTACCCCAGGTTGTGGATGGCCATGGCCAGCAGGGCCATGGAGATCCGCTCCCCGGCGGTGAGCAGCATGTCCAGCTCGCGGCCCGGCGGCAGCGGGCTGACCTGGTTGGCCAGGTCGAGCAGCTCGTCGGTGGTGTCCCCCATCGCGGAGACCACCACCACCACGTCGTCGCCGGCCTTGCGGGCGGCGACGATGCGCTCCGCCACCCGCTTGATCCGCTCGGCGTTGGCGACGGAGGACCCGCCGTACTTCTGCACCACGAGTGCCACGACGGTGCACTCCCTCCCAGCGACCCTGAGCGTGCCGACGCCGCCGGAACCGGGGCCGGCGGCGCGTGTCAGACCCCCTGAGCGTATCCGGCGGGTCACGACGGCGGGTCGGGTGATCCCACCATCCGGCCCGCGCGGCCGTCCGGCCGACGCGCGTGGCCAGGTCCGGGAGAGGCCAGGGGTACGCGGACAAACTGCCCCGACACGCCGGGAGGCGGCCCCTGTGCGCCGTTGCCCACAGGTGCCCCGCACCCACCAGAATGGGCCGGTGCCCGTCCTCCTCCGCCCGGCCGGCCGCGTGCTCGGACCGCTCGTGCTCGCTCTGCCGGTAGCCCTGGTCGCCTGCGACAGCGCCCAGCCCCCGCCTCCGCCGCCGGCCGATCCCGGCCCGGTCCAGGTGGACGGCACCCGTGACGAGTTGGCCGCCCTGGCCGCCGCCGCGCAGGATCGCCACCTGGTGGCGCAGTACGTCTTCAGCCGGAGTGGCCAGCCCGACCGCACGATCGTGTTCACCAGCGCGAACGACGGCAGTTGGCGGGTCGACGTGCCGGGCGGGGCGCTCGGCGGCACCGCCGACGTCTCGCTGTCCGCCACCTCCGACGGGCTGTTCCAGTGCGCCCTGCCCTCGACGGGCCACCCGGAGCCGGCGCGCTGCGTACGCCTCGGCGATCGCGACGACGCCATCCCGCGCCGGCTGGATCCCCGGATCCAGCATCCGCTCACCGACTGGTTGGACGTGTTGACGGATCGGCGCGCGCCGCTCGCGGTGGCCGTGGCGACCACGCCGAACGGCCTCACCGGCGCCTGCTACTCGGTGGACTCCACCTCCGCCTCGCTCAACGCGCCGCTGGACGTCGGCATCTACTGCTACGACCCGGACGGCACGCCGACCGGCGCCCGGACCGACGTCGGGACGCTACGGCTGGCCGCTCCGCCGGGCGCGGCGCCCGCCACGGTGCAGTTGGCGGGCCCGGTGGTGGATGCGGAACCGCTGGACACGGCGGCTCCGCCGACTCCCGACCCGGCACTCAGCCCGAGCGCGGGAACGTCCTGATCTTCGTGCCGTTACGGGTGCTCTTGCCCACATCTCCGCAGCCCACTTTCCGCTGCTAAACGCCCATACGGGACGATTGCCGACATGGCTGACCTGACTCCACTTCTCGCCTTCCGCTGGAGCCCCAGGGCCTTCGACCCGAGCGCCACCTTGACGCCGCAGGAAGCGGCATCGCTGCTGGAGGCCGCGCGGTGGGCGCCGTCGACGGACAACGGGCAGCCCTGGCGGTTCGCCCTCGGGCACCGGGACGACGACAACTTCAAGCGCATCCTGATCAACCTCCCGGACAGCGACCAGTGCTGGGCCCGGCACGCCGCGACGCTGGTCGTCGGCGCGCACACCGGCGGCGACGCCGAGCGGGCCGCGTACGACCTCGGTCAGGCGATCGCCCACCTGACTCTCCAGGCCACCGCCCTCGGCCTGCACGTACGCCAGCTCACCCGGTTCGACCGGGGCGGCCTCGCCACCGAACTCGACCTGCCCGGCGGCATCCGCCCGCTGGTGGTCACCGCCGTCGGGCGACTCGGCGACCCGTTCGCCCTGCCGGCGGAGCTGCGCGCCAGCGAGACCGGCCTGCGGCACCGCCGCCCGGTCGCGGACCTGCTGCTCGCCTGACGTCAGCCGCCCCGACTGGCGCGGAGCAGCACCGCCGCCGCGTCGGTGTTGCGGTAGAGCACGTGCCGACCCTGTCGAGCGCGGTCGACCAGGCCGGCGGCGTGCAGCGCGGTCAGGTGCGCCGAGACGTTCCCGGCGGACATCCCGGTACGTCGGGCCAGGTCGGTGGTGGTGGTCGCGGTGTCGAGCAGGTACAGCAGCGCGGCCCGGCCGGAGCCGACCACCCGGGCCAACGGGTCGCCCGGTGGTGGCGCGGCGGTCTCCCAGAGCGTCCCGACCGCCCGCACCGGGTACGCGGCCGCCGGTAGCGAGTCCTCCAGCAGGTTCCACAGCACCCGCCGCTCGGAGAACACCGTCGGGTTCAGCGCCAACCCCCGGTCCCGCAGGTCGAAGTCCCGCTCGAACGGGTCGTCGCTGACCACCCGGTCGCCGAGCCAGCGCAGGCTCGGGTGGAGCTGCTCGAAGAACCGACCGGCGCCGCTCTCGGCGAGCTGGGCGGCGCGGTACGCCACGTCGGCGTCGAGCAACGCCCGCATCCGCGACCAATCCGGGGCGATCGCCTCGTCGTACCAGACCCGCAGCGCGTCGACGAGCTGCGGCAACAGCCCGCGGGGGTCGGCGAGCAGCGCCTGCCCGAACGGGCTCAGCGGTCGTCGCCCGATGGTCGACAGCAGGTCCTGGACGACCACGGCCGGCGGCGTCGCGGCGATCTGGTCGAGCTGGTCGGCCACCTCCACGTTCGGGCGGGAGGCCGGGGTAATGAAGTCGGGCAGCGGGCAACCACGCCAGGTCAACTCCACCAGCGGTCGGACCCGGACGGCGACCTCGGGACGACGCAGGGTCACCCGGGCGCGGTCGATCCAGGGCAGGTGCACCGCGTAGCGGACCGGGCTGGCCAGCGCCCACATGCTCATGACGGTCTCGTTGACCGGCGACACGGCGAGCCGCACTCCGGCCACGTCGGCCAGGCTGAAGCGCAACTCGGACACACGCACCCCCGGGAGCAGGATTCGGTTCAGCCTAAAAGACTCGACCGACCTCGTGGGAACTCGGTTCACTTCCCGCCATGGGGACCAGAGACACCATCCGTACCGCTGTCGCGAACGTCGTACCGCCGGCCGGGTTGACCCGCGCGCTGGCCGTGCAGGCCATGGTCTACGCCGTCGGCAGTGGCCTCTTCCACGCCGGCAGCGCCGTCTTCTTCACCCGGGCGCTGGGGCTCAGCGCCGCGCAGGTCGGGCTGGGCCTGTCCATCGCGGCGGGGGTGTCGCTGCTGGGCACCGTGCCGCTGGGCGGGCTCACCGACCGGTTCGGACCGCAGCGGGTCTGGGTGGTCGGGCTGGTGCTGGACGCGGCGCTCTTCGCGTCGTACCCGTTCGTGGGCGGCTTCGCGGGTTTCCTCGCGGTCGTGGTGGCGTTGGCGGCGGTGGACGCGTCGACGGGCGTGGCCCGGCAGGTCTACTCGATCAACGCGCTCCCGCCCGCCGAACGGGTCACCGCGATGGCGTACCAGCGGTCGTCGTTGAACGTGGGGTTCGGGCTGGGCGCGGTGATCAGCGGCCTGGTGCTGGCGGTGGACACGATCGAGGCGTACCGGGCGATGGTCTGGTTCATCGCGACGGTGATCCTGGTGACGGCCGTGTTCGTGCGGCGGCTGCCCCGACTGCCACAGGTCACGAGGCCGGCGGAGCCGATGGGTCGGCTCGCCGTGCTGCGGGACCGGCCGTTCATGGTGGTGTCCCTGCTGTCCGGGCTGCTCACCGCGCACGGGGTGCTGTACCTGACGGTGCTGCCGCTGTGGATCCTCACCCACACCGACGCCCCGAAGACGGTGATCGCCGCTCTGGTGCTGCTCAACACGATCCTGATCGTGCTGCTCCAGGTACGCGTCAGCCGGGGCGCCGACACCGCCTCGGGCGCGGCGCGGGCCTCCCGCCGGGGTGGCCTGTTGATCGCCCTGTCCTGCCTGGTCCTGCCGATCTCCGGGCTCACCCGGGGCGCGCTCACCGTCGTGGTGCTGGTAGCCGCCGCGACACTGCTGATCCTCGCCGAGCTGATCCAGTCGGCGGGCGCCTGGGGGCTCACCGCCACCCTGCCGCCGGACGACCAGCGCGGCGCGTACGTGGGCGCGCTGCGGCTCGGCGAGCAGGTGCAGTACCTGATCGCCCCGGCCGGGTTGACCGCGCTCGGGGTGACCACCGGCGGGTGGGGTTGGTTACCGACGGCAGCGATCTTCGTGCTGGTCGCAGCGGCGATCGTGCCCGCCGTAGCCTGGGCCGTACGGACGCCGAGGCTGGGTTCCCAGGCCCCGGAGCCGACCATGACATCGATCCCATAGTCCGGACCAGCCTTTGCACCCTTCGTCCCATCACGTAGGGTGACCTGGTCATGTGGCGAGCGCTTCTCCTCCTTAGCCGCCGCGACGAGGCCTGACCGGCCGGCACCTCGTCGCGGAGTCGCATCGCGCCGTCCAGCACATCTGAGTTTCCTCTCGGCACCGCCGCGCACCGTCGCCTGGCAATCCGCCGACACCTTCCGATCTGCTGACGCCACATGTCCCAGGGAGCACTCCGAGATGGCTCAACCTGTCACCGACGCCGAGACCGATCCGATCGCCCGGCAACGCCCCAGCCGGATGCCGTACCACCGCTACCAGCCGTACCGGGAGCAGTTCCGGGTCGACCTGCCGGACCGCACCTGGCCCACCCGCACCGTCGAGACCGCGCCACGCTGGTGCGCGGTGGACCTGCGCGACGGTAACCAGGCGCTGATCGACCCGATGTCGCCCGAGCGCAAGCGGCGGATGTTCCAGCTGCTGGTGCAGATGGGCTACAAGGAGATCGAGGTCGGCTTCCCGTCGGCCAGCCAGACCGACTTCGACTTCGTCCGGCAGCTCATCGAGCAGGACATGATCCCGGACGACGTCACCATCCAGGTGCTCACCCAGTGCCGGGAGCACCTGATCGAACGGACCTTCGAGTCGCTGCGCGGCGCGAAGCGGGCCATCGTGCACTTCTACAACTCGACCTCGACGCTCCAGCGTCGGGTGGTCTTCGGTCTGGACCGGGACGGCATCGCCGACATCGCCACCACCGGTGCGCGGCTCTGCCAGAAGTACGCGGAG
Organism: Micromonospora sp. CA-246542; assembly: GCF_050942905.1. NCBI lineage: Bacteria > Bacillati > Actinomycetota > Actinomycetes > Micromonosporales > Micromonosporaceae > Micromonospora > Micromonospora sp. CA-246542. Next base: position 6,785,947 of record NZ_CP192040.1, read on the forward strand.
ATCCACACCCCGGACACCGAGATCTTCTACGAGTACTCGCCGGAGTCGTACACGGGCACCGAGCTGGAGTACGCGCTGGAGGTCTGCAGCAAGGTCATCGACGTGATCGACCCGACGCCCGACCGCCCGCTGATCATCAACCTGCCGGCCACCGTCGAGATGGCCACCCCGAACGTGTACGCCGACTCGATCGAGTGGATGCACCGGCACCTGCCGCGCCGCGACAGCGTGGTGCTGAGCCTGCACCCGCACAACGACCGGGGCACCGGCGTGGCCGCCGCCGAGCTGGGCCTGCTGGCCGGCGCGGACCGCATCGAGGGCTGCCTGTTCGGCAACGGCGAGCGCACCGGCAACGTGGACCTGGTGACGCTGGGGCTCAACCTCTTCTCCCAGGGCATCGACCCGATGATCGACTTCTCGAACATCGACGAGATCCGCCGGGCCGTCGAGTACTGCAACCAACTGCCGGTGCACGAGCGCCACCCGTACGCGGGCGACCTGGTCTACACCGCGTTCTCCGGCTCCCACCAGGACGCCATCAAGAAGGGCTTCGACGCCCTGGCCGCCGACGCGAAGGCCGCCGGCGTACCGGTCGACGAGCACACCTGGGCGGTCCCGTACCTGCCGATCGACCCGAAGGACCTGGGACGCACCTACGAGGCGGTCATCCGGGTCAACTCGCAGTCCGGCAAGGGCGGCGTCGCGTACATCATGAAGAGCGAGCACCAGCTCGACCTGCCGCGGCGGCTCCAGATCGAGTTCTCCGGCGTCGTGCAGCAGGTCACCGACCACGACGGCGGCGAGGTCGACCCGGCCGCCATGTGGGAGATCTTCGCGACGCACTACCTGCTCGACCACCAGCCGGACCCGGCGGTCCGGTTGACCGGCTACACGATCGGCACCGCCGACGGCAAGGTCGAGATCGAGGCCCAGGTCGGTGTCGGTGGCGAGCAGCGGTCGCTCACCGCGATCGGCAACGGTCCCATCGACGCGTACGTCAACGCGCTCCAGGCGGTCGGCGTGGGCGTCCGGGTGCTCGACTACCACGAGCACGCGCTGTCCTCCGGCGGTGACGCGCAGGCCGCCGCGTACGTGGAGTGCGAGGTGGACGGTCGGACGGTCTGGGGTGTCGGCACCGACGCCAACATCGTGACGGCCTCGATCAAGGCGGTCACCAGCGCCGTCAACCGCGCCCGCCGCTGACGTGTAAGCAAGGGCCCCTTGTTAGTGCCTAGGCGCTAACAAGGGGCCCTTGCTTACATCGGGGCGTTTCTTATCGCGGGGGCGTGGCGGCGGGCATCGAGTGGCAGGGCTGCGACGGCGGGGCCTCTCGAGGTGGCCGGTGCACCAGGACGAGGGCCAGCACCGCGCCGGCCAGCAGCAGCCCCGCGCACCAGGCCAGAGCCCCCCGGAACGCGTCGGTCAGCTCGGCCTTCTGCTCGTAGCCACCACCGGACAGGCCCACCAGCAGCGGCAGCGCGGCCACGGCGAGCAGACCGCCGGCCCGGGACGCGGCGTTGTTGAAGCCGCTGGCGACGCCGGAGAACCGATCCTGCACGGCCGCGAGCACCGACGCGGTCAGCGGCGCCACCACCAGGGTCAGTCCGAGGCCGAAGAGCAGCACCCCGGGCAGCACGTCGGTCCAGTAGGACGCGCCGGGGCCGACGCCGCGCAGCAGCAGCAGGCCGACGGCGGCGATCACCGGCCCCACGGCCAGTGGCAGCCGGGGACCGATCCGGGCCGACATCGCACCGGCCCGGGCCGAGCCGATGAGCAGCAGCACCGTCATCGGCAGCAGCGCGATCCCGGTCCGGAACGCCGACCACTCGACGACGTTCTGCAGGTAGACGGCGAAAAAGAAGGTGAACCCGCCGAGCGCCGCGTAGACCACCACGGTGAAGACGTTCAGGACGGAGAAGAGCCGGCTGCTGAACAGCCCGGTGGGCAGCATCGCGGTGTCCCCGCGCCGCCGTTCCAGCAGCACGAAGGCCACCGCGGCCACCACACCGACCAGCGCGGCGATCAGCACCGGCGCCGAGGCGAAGCCGCGCGCGGGCGCGTCGATCAGGGCGTACGTGACGCCGGCGAGCGCCAGTGCGCCGAGCACCGCCCCGGCCACGTCGAAGCGGCGGCGCGTACGGCCCGGCCCGTGGGTGCGGGAGGCGTTCTCGTCGCGGCTTTCCGGCACCCAACGCAGCGCGGCCAGCACGACAAGGACAGCGATCGGCAGGTTGAGGAAGAAGATCCACCGCCACGAGAGCGTGTCGATCAGCCAGCCGCCGATGAACGGCCCCAACGCCGTGGACACTCCGGACAGTCCGGCCCACGCGCCGATCGCCCGACCCCGGTCGTCGGGGTGGAAGCTGGCCTGGAGCACCGAGAGCGATCCGGGCGTGAGGAGCGCTCCGCCCGCGCCCTGCACGATCCGGGCGGCGATGAGAGTGCCGGTGCCCTGGGCCAGCCCGCACAGCACCGACGCGAGGGTGAACCAGAGCACCCCGATGAGGAACACCCGCCGCCGGCCGAAGCGGTCCCCGAGCGATCCGCCGAGCAGGACGAACGCCGCGAGCGTCAGCAGGTACCCGTTGATGGTCCACTGAAGATCGGCGACGTTGGCCCCGAGATCCTGGCCGAGTTTCGGCAGCGCCACGTTGACGACCGTGGTGTCCAGGAAGACCATGCCGGAGGCGAGCACCGCGGCGAGCAGGGTTCCCCGGCCGGCGGCGGTGCCCATCCGCAGTGCGGGCGACGGTACGGAGGAGGTCATCCCACCAATCTTGCTTGCACATTGTGGGAGACGCCACGAAACGCCGAAACCGCCCCCGGGTACTGTGCGCAAGCGCCGGGAGCCCGCAAGCTGGAGAGGTGTCGTCTGTGCGTACCAGATCAGGAACGCGTGCGTCGATGGCCGCGCTCGTCGCGGCGCTGGCGCTCGTCATGGCCGGCTGCGTCCCGCCCGAGGAGGCGGAGACCACGCCGACGCCGGGTGGCGGCGGCGGTAACGCCGTCGAGCAGTTGGGCCAGTTGACCGTCGCCACCGCTGGCTCGATGAAGGGCTACAGCCGGGAGCGCTTCCCGCACTGGCGGGACACCGGCAAGAACTGCGACGTGCGGGACACCATCCTGCAACGTGACGGCAAGGACGTGAAGCTCTCCGGCTGCAACGTGGTCGGGGGTCGCTGGGAGAGCGTGTACGACGGCCGCAGCGCGACCGATCCCTCCGAGGTGGACATCGACCACACGGTGCCGTTGGCCAACGCGTGGCGCTCGGGCGCCGACGAGTGGGACAACGCCAAGCGTGGCGACTTCGCCAACGACACCACACGTCCGCAGCTCATCGCGGTTTCCGCGTCCTCCAATCGGGCAAAGGGTGACCAGGATCCGTCCCAGTGGAAGCCGGCGAACCGGTCGTACTGGTGCCAGTACGCCAAGGACTGGGTGACGGTGAAGCACTACTGGAAGCTGACGGTGACCAGTGCCGAGAAATCCGCGCTGACCGACATGCTGGAGGGCTGCTGATGAGCGAGGAACCTGCGACAGACGCCAAGGCGAACCCGGACACGGCCCCGTCCGCGGCCGGGATGACCGCCGACGGCACCGGCGACACGCCGGCCGCGGTGCCGGGGGCCGGCATGGTCGCGGACTCGACCGGCGCCAGTGCCCCGCAGAGCCGGACCGCCGACATCGTGCCCGGCCCGGGTGGGGTGATGACCGACGAGGTCGGCGTCGTCACCGGTGAGCTGACCCTGCGCACCGAGTACGCGGACGGCAAGGTCACGCTGCGGGTGCAGTACAAGGACGCGGACGAGTGGTACGTGGTGACCGGCGGGCTGGTCGCGCTGCCCGATCCGGCGGGGTTGGACGCGGTGCACGCCGTGGCGGTCGCCCTGCTGAACCGTCCCGAGGGCTAAGGACAGCCCGTACGCCGATCAGGGGCCGTCCGTGACGGACGGCCCCTGACCGCGTCACGGGGTGGGGATCAGCTCGCCGGGCGGGTCGACGGGGCCGGTGCCGTCGGTCGGGCGGACCAGCTCCACCTCGACCTCGTGCGGGCGGATCCGACCGGCGGCGATGTCCTCGGCGAAGTGGCAGGCCACCCGGTGCCCGCCGACCACGTCGCGCAGCTCCGGCCGCTCGCTCGCACAGCGGGTCGGCTGCGCCCACGGGCACCGGGTGTGGAACCGGCAGCCCGCCGGCGGGTTGCTGGGCGACGGCAGGTCACCGGCGAGCAGGATGCGCTCGCGGCGGTCCTCGACGACCGGGTCGGGCACCGGCACGGCCGACATCAGCGCCCGGGTGTACGGGTGCATCGGCTCGCGGTACAGGTCGTCGCTGGACGCCTCCTCGACGAGACCGCCGAGGTACATGACGCCCACCGTGTCGGCGATGTGCCGGACCACCGCCAGGTCGTGCGCGATGATCAGGTACGTCAGGCCGCGCTCGTTCTGGAGATCCTCGAGCAGGTTGAGCACCTGCGCCTGGATCGACACGTCGAGTGCGGAGACCGGCTCGTCGGCGACGATCAGGTCCGGGTTGAGCACCAGGGCCCGGGCGATGCCGATGCGCTGGCGCTGACCGCCGGAGAACTCGTGCGGGTACTTGCTGAGGGCGGACGCGGGTAGGCCCACCGCCTCCAGCGTCTCGCGCAGTCGCCGGTTCGTCTCGGCCTTGTCGCCGGCCAACCCGTGCGCCTTCAGGCCCTCCACCAGCAGCGACTCCACCGACTGCCGGGGGTCGAGGCTGGACAGCGGGTCCTGGAAGATCATCTGCATCCGGCGACGGGCCTGCCGCATCGCCTCGCCCTTGAGCGCGCGGACGTCGGTACCGTCGAACACGATCTCACCGTCGGTGGGCTCGACGAGCCGCAGCAGGCCACGGCCCAGCGTCGACTTGCCGCAGCCCGACTCGCCCACCAGGCCGTACGTCTCGCCCTTGCGGATGCTCAGTGACACACCGTCGACCGCGTAGACGTACCCGACGGTCCGGTCGATGAGCAGGCCGCTCTTGATCGGGAAGTGGACCTTGACATCGCGCAGCTCGAGCAGCGCAGGAATCTCGTCGGTCATCGGACCGCCACCTCCTCGGAGACGGGGTTGTTGCAGCGCAGGTCGCCGCCGGTGGCGGTGGGTTCGAGCGGTGGCGGCCCTTCCAGGCAGGCGTCCACGACGTTGTCGCAGCGCGGCGCGAACGCGCACCCCTCGGTCCACGGGATGTTGTCGGCGACCGACCCGCGGATCGCGTGCAGTCGCTCGCCGCGCGGGGAGTCCAGCCGCGGCACCGAGTTGAGCAGCCCGTGGGTGTACGGGTGTCGGGCGTGCGCGAACAGCTCGTGCCGTCGTGCCCGCTCGATCACCTTGCCGCCGTAGAGCACGTTGACCGTGTCACACAGCCCGGCCACCACACCCAGGTCGTGGGTGATCATGATCAGCGCGGTGCCGGTCTCGTCCACCAACTGCTTCAGCAGGGTGAGGATCTGCGCCTGGATGGTCACGTCGAGCGCGGTGGTCGGCTCGTCGGCGATCAGCAGCCGGGGCTTGCAGGCCAACGCGATGGCGATCAGGGCGCGCTGGCGCATGCCGCCGGAGATCTGGTGCGGGTACTCGCTGAGCCGCCGCTGCGGGTCGGGGATGCCGACCGCGTCGAGCAGGTCCCGTGCCTCCCGCAGCGCCTGCTTGCGGTCCCGGCCCTGGTGGCGTTCCAGCACCTCGGCCACCTGCACACCGATCGGAATGACCGGGTTCAGCGACGACAGCGGGTCCTGGAAGATCATGCCGATGTCCCGGCCGCGCCGGTCACGCATGTCGCCCGGTCGCAGCTTCAGCAGGTCGGCGCCGTCGAACAGCACCTCTCCACTGACCCTGTTGCCGCGCTTGGGCAGCAGACCCATGATGGCGAGGCTGGTCACGCTCTTGCCGCAGCCGGACTCGCCGACCAGGCCGACGGTCTGCCCCGGCTCCACCGTGAAGCTGACCTTGTCGACGGCGTTGAAGGGTCGCTCGCCGCGCCGCTGGAAGACGACGCTCAGGTCACGCACGTCGAGCAGGCTCATCGGGTCACTTCCTCACTGCTGTGGTCCTTGCTGATCGGGCACACCGCGATCACCGCCGGTTCTTCGGGTCGATGGCCTCGCGCATCGCCTCACCGAACAGGGTGAAGCCGAGCGCGACCACGATGATCGCGAGCGCCGGGTAGTAGGCCAGTTCCGGGCGTACCTCGAAGTAGCGCACGCCGGCGTCGCCGAGCATCGCGCCCCACTCGGCCCGGTCCCGGTCGGGGTCGCCGAGGCCGAGGAACGACAGCGACGCGGCCTCGATGATCGCGACGGAGAGCGTCAGCGTCGCCTGCACGATCACCGCGGTCATGGCGTTGGGCAGCATGTGCCGCAGGACGATGCTGCGCTGCTTGACGCCCAACGCTCGGGCGGCCAGCACGTGGTCGCTCTCCCGCTGGGCGAGCATCGAGCCGCGCAGCAGCCGGGCGAAGATCGGCACGTTGACGATGGCCACCGCCATGATGACCGTCCACTGGCTCGACTTGCTGGCCAGCGCGACCAGGGTGATCGCCAGCAGCAGGGCGGGCAGGGCCAGCATCACGTCGGTGATCCGCATGAGGATGTTGTCCACCCAACCGCCGACGGCGCCGGCGATCGCGCCCAACAGCACGCCGATGGCGAGCCCGATGAGGGTGGCGAGGACGCCGACGAAGAGGGTCTGCCGGCTGCCGTAGACCAGGCGGGACATCAGGTCCCGGCCCAGCTCGTCCGAACCGAGGGGGAAGCCGTCCATGGGACCGGGGATGTTGTTCGGGGTGAGCTGGTCTTTCAGCTCGTCGAAGCGCTGCACCGGGTCGTGCGGGGCGATCAGCGGGGCGAAGATCGCCACCAACACGAAGAGCGCGATGATGGTGGCGCCCACGATGGCCGCCGGGTTGCGGCGCAGCCGACGGAACGCGTCGCGGAGCAGGCTCACGCCGCCGGGGGCGGCGGTGGACTGGGCCAGTTCGTCGAGGCGGGCCTTCTTGCGGTCACTGAGACGGGTGCGGCCCGCGTCGGACGCCTGCTCCTTGTCGCTGCGGGGAGCCGGGATGCCGGCCTGCGTGTTTGGTTCGGTCATCGCACACGCACCCTGGGGTCGATGAAGGCGTAGGAGAGGTCCACCACCAGATTGACCACCACGAAGACCAGGGCGGACAGCAGGATCAGCGCCTGGAGGATCGGGTAGTCGCGGCTGCCCGTGATCGAGTCGGTGATCAGCGTACCGAGGCCACCCCAGTTGTAGACCTTCTCGGTGAGGACCGCGCCGGACAGGAGCGCGCCGGTCTGGAGACCGATGGTGGTGACCACCGGCAGGAGCGCGTTGCGCAGGATGTGCCGGCCCCGCACGGTGCGGTTCCGCAGGCCCTTGGCTTCCGCCGTGCGTACGTAGTCCTCGTTGAGCACGTCCAACACGCTGGCGCGAGTCATCCGGACGATGACCGCCAGCGGGATCGTGGCGAGCGTGAACGCCGGAAGGATCAGGTGCCAGAGCGCGTCGGCGGTGGCGTCGAACTCCCGGGTGAGCAGGCTGTCCAGGACGAAGAAGCCGGTGATGTTGGTGTTGTCCAACCCGATGCCGACCCGGCCGGACGGCGGGAACCAGTGGATGTTCTGGGTGAAGACGTCCTTGAGCAGGTAGCCCAGGAAGAAGATCGGGATCGAGACGCCGAGCAGCGTGCCCACCACCGTCAGGTGGTCGAGGAGCCGGCCGCGCCAGCGGGCGGCGAGATAACCCAGTGGGACGCCCAGCCCGACCGCGATGAGCATCGCCGCCAGGGCGAGCTCCACGGTGGCTGGGAAGGCCCGGCCGATGACCTCGGTGACCGGGTCGCCGGTACGGATCGAGTTGCCGAGGTCACCGGTGAGGATCCGCTGCATGAACTTGCCGTACTGCACGAGGATCGGCTGGTCGTAACCGAGCGCCTTGGTCAGCAGAGCCCTGGTCTCGGGGGTCGCCCGTTCACCGAGCAGCGCGTCGACCGGGCCACCGGGCAGGTTCCGCAACCAGACGAAGATCAGCGCCGACAGGGCTATCAGCGTCACCACCAGCTGTAGCAGGCGGCGGACTATGACTCGCAACATCTCTCACACACCAGACTCTCGATGGTCGCGGAATCGGCCCGGGCGGGGGAAATCCCCAACCCGGGCCGATTCCGCCTACGGCGTCAGCCGATTGACGTCACTTCTTGACGCTGACGGTGTTGAACCGCTCGTCAGTCAGCGGGCTGGCCTTCAGGCCCTCGACGTCCTTGGTGACGACGATCGCCGGCGGCGCGTGCCAGACCGGCACGGCCGGCAGCCACTTGGCCGCGATGTCCCGGTTGACCTGCTCCCAGGCGGCCTTCTTGCCGGCGTCGTCGACGGTGCCGTCGGCCTTCGCGATCGCGTCGAACATCTCGGTCATGCCCTGGTCGCCGAACTCGGCCTTGCCCCGGCCGAAGAACGTGCCGACGAAGTTGCCCGGGTCGTTGTAGTCACCGGTCCAGCCGAGGATGTGCAGGTCCTGCTTGCCGAACGTCTGCACGTCGTCCTTGAAGCCGCCGTTCCACGGGCGAGGAACCCCGTTGACCTTGATCCCCACGGCCTGGAGGTCGTTGGCGAGGATGGTGAAGATCTCCTGCGGGTTCGGCATGTACGGCCGGGAGACGTCCGGCGGGTAGTAGAAGTTCAGCGTCAGACCCTCGGCGCCTGCCTCCTTGAGGAGCTGCTTGGCCTTGTCCGGGTTGTACTCGTACTTCTGCACGTCCGGGGCGTAGCCGAGCACGGTGTCCGGCATGAACTCGTCGGCGACCTTGGCGCCGGTCGGGCCCTTGGTCTGTGCGAGCTGCTGGCGGTTGAGCGCGTAGGCGATCGCCTGCCGCACCCGCAGGTCCTTGAGCTTCGGGTTCTTCTGGTTGATGCCCAGGTAGAGGATGTTGAACGCCGGGCGGGCGATGACCTGGAAGCCCTCGTCGCCGAGCGCCTTGGTGTCGGCCGGGGCCGGGAAGTCGATGCCCTGGACGGTACCGGCACGCAGCTCCTGCTTGCGGGTGTTCTCGTCCTTGATGATCTTGATGATCATCTTGTCGACCTTGGCCTTGTCACCGAAGTAGTCCGGGTTCCGGTTGAGCGTGATCTCGCCCTTGGTCTTGTCCCAGCCACCGAAGGTGAAGGGGCCGGTACCGACCGGGTGCTCGTTGGCGAACGCGCTGTACTCGAACGAGTCGCCGTTCTGCTTCACCGTGTTGGCGTCGTACTTCTTCAGCGCCTCGGGGCTCGCGATCGAGAGCGAGGTCAGCGCGAAGGCGCCCGGGAAGGCACCCTTGTACTTCTTGAGCGAGAGGACGGCGGTTCCGTCGTCCTTGGCCTCGCACTTGTCGTAGATCGACTCGCCGGCACCCTCGGCCTCGTTCTTCGCGAAACCGCCGAAGACGTCCATGTAATAGATCATGTTCGCCTGGGCCGCGGGGCCCTGCATGTTGTACCAGCGGTCGAAGTTGTAGCAGACCGCCGCCGCGTTGAAGGGGGTGCCGTCGTGGAACTTCACGCCCTGCCGCAGCTTGAAGGTCCAGATCTTGCCCGTCGGGTCGTGCTCCCAGCTCTCGGCCAGGCCACCGGTCAGCTCGGCCGTGCCCGGCTTGTGGCTCACCAGAGTGTCGAACATCTGCCGGACCGGCCGGAACGACTCACCGTCGTCGTTGAAGATCGGATCGAAGTTCTTCGGGTCACCGGCACCCGCGAAGATGAAGGTGCCGCCAGTCTTGGCCTCGCCACTGTCGCTGCCGCGCTCGCTCTCCGCACAGCCGGCCGCGCCGACCGCCAGAGCGGCAACGGCCGCGATGGCCACAGCCGATTTGAGCCTTCTCGCCTGCATCTCTCACCTCTGTCATGCGCATGACCACGCCGAGCTGTGGCTCGGTCCGTGTGCGGGAGGCTATGACATGTAACACCGGAAGCGGAACGGCCGTCAGGCAATCGCTACCAACCCGACACCTTGCGCAGGCGTCTGACAGTCATCGGCAGGACGAACGCATCGAGCGACACATCGACCGCGTTGCTCTGGGGCGCGACGAGGCCACCGTCGGCCACCGGACGACGCGGGCCACGGACTCATCCGGAGCGGTCGATCAGGACACGGGCGGTGGGCAGACCTCCAACCGCTCGACGTCCGCACCGGCCCGGGCCGCGCCCAGGTCGTGGAACGTCACACGGTGGCACGCGTCGACGCTGACGCTGCCGAACATCGTGCCGTAGGGGGCGGAACCGTACACGGTCACCACCAGGTCAGGTGCCCGGCGGACTTCCCGCACCTCGACCTGGGTGCCCTCCGCGACCACCGCCAACCGTTCGTCGGTTGGCGTCGGGTCGTCGGTGGCGACCACAGCGTCGCCGAACGACCGGGCGTTCCGGATCACGGTTGCGTCGGCCGCGGCCTCACTCGCGCGACTCTTCGCCGCGAGTCTTTGGCTCCCCACCTCGATCGTCACGAGGACGCCGGCGAAGGCCAACGCCAGCACGGCCGTCAGCACCGCCGGGGCCCAGGACCGCTTTTCCGGACGCCGCGTCGCCACACGCCACCTCCCCAGGTACGCCGATGGGCCCGCGCTCATCGCGCGGACCCAGTCAGTTGTAGCCCACCGGTGACGATCTGTGGGGGTCAGACAGCCCGGCGGCCCTCGAAGGCACGACCCAGGGTGATCTCGTCGGCGTACTCGAGGTCGCCGCCGACCGGCAGACCGCTGGCCAGCCTGGTCACCGCGATCCCCATCGGCTTCACCATCAGCGCCAGGTAGGTGGCGGTGGCCTCGCCCTCGGTGTTGGGGTCGGTGGCGAGGATCAGCTCCCGCACCGCGCCGCCGCTCAACCGGGTCAACAGCTCCCGGATGCGCAGATTGTCCGGGCCGATCCCTTCCAGCGGATTGATCGCTCCACCCAGCACGTGGTAGCGGCCCCGGAACTCACCGGTCCGCTCGATGGCCACCACGTCCTTCGGCTCCTCCACCACACACAGCACCTCGTCGGTACGGCGCGGGTCGCGGCAGATCCGGCACTGCTCGGACTCGGCCACGTTGTAACAGGTCGTGCAGAAGCGCACCAGCTCCTTGACCTTGCGCAGCGCGCCGGCCAGCCGGTTGACGTCGGCTGGGTCGGCCGAGAGGACATGGAACGCGATCCGCTGGGCACTCTTCGGGCCCACGCCCGGCAGTCGTCCCAGCTCGTCGATCAGATCCTGGATGGCGCCTTCGTACATCTGCCGGCTCAGAAACCGGGCAGGCCGAGGCCGCCCATGCCGCCGGCGACCGGGCCCATCTTGCGCTCGGTCAGCTCACGCGCCGCCTCGGCAGCGTTGTGCACGGCCGCCACCACCAGGTCTTCCAGCGTCTCCACGTCGTCCGGGTCGACGGCCTTCGGGTCGATCTTGATGGCCTTCAGCTCACCGGAACCGGACACGGTCGCGGTGACCAGCCCACCGCCGGCCGTGCCGGTCAGCTCGGCCTCGGCCAGCTCGGCCTGAGCAGCGGCGATCTGCTGCTGCATCTTCTGCGCCTGCTTCAGCATCTGCTGCATGTTCGGCTGTCCACCTGGGCGCACGGATGGCTCCTTCTCGCACTCGTCTGCTCGGCCGCCGACCAGCCTAGCCGCTGGGACCGACGTCGCCATGCCCGGTGCGTCCGCCCACGCCGGGGCTCCCCCGCTCCTTCGCCGAGGGGGACGCCGTAACTCAAAGTCGGTCGTACTGCTCGCGTATCAGCGACTCGACGACCGGTACGGTCCCCGGCGGGCCGCCGACCGCGCTGACGATCAGAACGACCTCGTCCCGGCCGGCGACGGCCCACACACCGGTCCGCTCGGCATCGACGAAGACGGCTGATCCCGGCAATTCGGCGAGCGGCCTCACCTCGCCGGGTGTCGCCTCCCGCAGGTCGCTGTAGGTGCGCTGGAACTGATCCGCCGAGCCCGCCGAACTGAACTCGAGCAGGGTGATCGACACGAGGGTCGCGTCCGGACCGGTCCAGGCCGACGCGGCCGTTTGGATCACGTCGCCGCCCGCCTGCTCGGCGAGCAGGTGCGCCCGCGCCTCGGACAGCGGCAGAACACGGCCCAGGTCGACGTGATCGTCCCCGGCGGCCGGCGCGGCGGAGGCCCAGCCGGCGGGAGCCGCGACCATCAACGCGCCGAGATCAGGGGTCTGATCGTCGACCGAGTTGATCGCCCGCCAGGTGACCGTGCCGAGGAGGACTGCGATGCCCAGGACTGCCAGGACGCCGACGACCGGTGCGGGTCGCCGCCACCAGGGTGCCGCCGGCCGGACGTTCGGGCGTGAACCCTGCCAGACGAAGGGCGTTGAGGTCGCCGCGATCGGCGGGTTCGTCGCGGCCGGCTCGTCCACGGACACGACAGGGGCGGCCTCGGGTACGGCGGGCGCGGGCGGCTCGGGCAGAGTCGTGACGGAACGCGCGAGCAGTACCACCCCGAAGAGCCCGAGCGAGACGCCGTTGAGCAGGTCCGTGCCGGGGTGATCGTCCACCGGGAAGCCACTGACGTCGATGGCGGCCGTGGCCGGCAGGAGGGTGCCGACGCCCACCACCACACCGAGCAGTATCGCGGCCAACCGCAGCCAGAACCGCCACACCGGGCGGACCCAGGCCAGCGCCAGCAATACCAGCAACGCCGCCCACCCGACCACCAGTGGCTGCCAGTAGCCCGCCAGATCGGTCAGCATGAACGTCCGCACCTCGCTCGAGGGAGCGCGGCCGAACATCCGATCCACGGCGTACTCGCCGCGACTCACCGACACCCAGGGCAGCGACCACGCTGAGATCAGCATGACCAGACCGATGACCGCCAGCACCGCAGTCTTCGCCTGGTCACGGCCGAACCAGCCGGTGTCGGTAGCTTCCCCCGCAGTCGAGGTGATCTTCACGGCGCACATCCTGACAGCGCACGAGAAGACCGTCCACCCGTGACGGTACGGCTATCCCCACCTCGATTCGGCCGTCTACCCCCAGTGCGTCGGGCACCCCGCACTGGTGTGCTTGACGCATGAGCCTCACCCGCAGTGGTCGCGTCGCCGCGCTGTGCTGGGCGGTCGCCGCACCGGTCTTCCTCGTGGCCGGTCTCGTCACCGGCCTGCGGTGGCGCGAGCCGACCTACAGCTGGGCCACCCACAACATCAGCGACCTCGGCAACGTGCACTGCGGCATCTGGGACACCACCCGACCCCGCTTCGTCTGCTCGCCCTGGCATCCGCTGATGAACGCCGCGATGCTGGCCACCGCCGTCCTGCTCGCCATCGGGCTGCTGCTGACCTGGCGACTCCTCGGCCGGGGCGGCGTGGTGCGCTCGGCGCAGATCCTGCTGCTGCTGGCGACCGGCGGGTACGCCCTGGCCGCCCTCTATCCCGCCGACATCGACGAGAACCGGCACGTCCTGGGCGCGTTCCTGATCATGGGCGTGGGCAACGTCGGCCTGCTGCTCGCCGGCTTCGCGCCCGACTCCACGGTGCTCGGCCGATGGCGACGGATCTCCCTCGCCGCCGGGCTCACCGCGCTGGCCGGGACCGTGCTGTTCGCCGCCCAACAGGACGTCGGCATCGGCATGGGCGGCCTGGAACGCGTCGCCGTGCTGCCCTTCCCCCTGTGGGCCTGCTGCCTCGGCGTCCTGCTGGGCGAAGCGCCCGCTACCGCGCGTCCACCTCGTCGATCTTCTCGGCGCCGAAGGTCTCCCGCAGCAGCCGTACCGCCTGCTCCTCGCTCGACTCCCGGGCCGTCTTCTCGTCGATGACCTCGTCCAACGGCTCGTCGCCCGGGTCGAACCCCTCGTAGGTGGGTTTCGCCGCCGGAGCCGCGCCGCCCGGCCGTCCGCCGCGCAACGGTCCGTCGAAGTCCGGGTCGTAGGGAGGTTCGCCCGCCCATTCCGCGTCCGCGGTGGGCCGGCTCGCCGATGGGGTACGCGCACCGCGTCCCGCCGCCGCCGCGCGAGCCGCAGCGATGGCGCTGCTCACCGGTGCGCCACCGGCTGACGCCGGCTGCCGGGTCGCCGGTGTCGGGTTGTCCCGTCCGCCCGGCTTACCGCCACCGGCCAGCGCGCCGGGGCCACCCGCAACGCCTGGTCCACCGCCGTTCGCGCCACTGCCGTTCGCGCCACTGCCGTTCGCGCCACTGCCGTTCGCGCCACTGCCGTTCGTCCTTGCACCGTTCGTGCCGGTCGATGCGGGGTCGCCCGACGTGGCGTCGGAGCGTGCGGCGCCGTCGGCTGACGCGCCGCCGGGGCGGGCAGCCTCCGGCCAGGCCTCGTCGTCGGCCGCCTCGGCGGCCGGGGCTCCGCCGCCGGGGCGCGCTGCCTCCGGCCAGTCGTCCTCCAGGCCGGCGGCGGTGGTCGAGGTCGACGCGGCCGACGGGGTGCTCGTCGGGCCGGAAGCGGCAGTCGGTCCGGCGCTCGGACGGGGTGCCGCAGGCGGCGCACTCGACGGGCCGGAACCGGCAGTCGGCCCGGCGCTCGGACGGGATGCCGCAGGCGGCGCACTCGACGGGCCGGAACCGGCAGCCGCAGTCGGCCCGGCGCTCGGGCCGGGCTCGACGGGCGGCGCGCTCGTCGGACCGGCGGCGGCCGCGTTCGGTGTGGCGGGTCGGATCGGCGCGGCCGCCTGGGGACGCGGGCCGGACAGCGACGCGGCACCCCGCTCGCCGGCCACCTCGCAGCGGATCTGCCAGCGCCCGCCCAGCTCCTCGTAGAGCGCGTCGGTGAGCACCGCCGCGTGGTCGGCCATCATCTTGGCCAGCACGGAGGACTTCACGGTCAGGACCAGCATGTCGCCGTCGAGTTCGCGGACCACCGCGTCGCGCATGAGGGCGGCGATCCGCTTGTTGGTCCGGTTGACCTTGCCGACCACGTCGGGCCAGACCCGGCGCACCGCTACCGCGTCCAGCGCGGGGGCCGGGGTACCCGGGCGGGGCGGCGCGGGCGTCGCCGGGTCGGGCAGCACGGCCGACGGCGGTACCGCGCGACGCGGGGTCGAGCCGGTGCCCGGTCCGGCGGGCGACACGGGCGCGGCCGTCGGGGCGGCGGCCGACGCGCCGGGCGACACCGGAATCGGGGAGTCCGCTCCCGAGGGCGCGTGCACACCTCGGATGCCCGAGGCGACATCGGCCGAGCCGGCAACGCCACCGGCACCCGAGGCGGCATCCGGCCAGCCAGCAGCGCCACCGGCGGTCGAGGCCGCAGTTCCGGCGGCCGAGCCGCCAGCGGTCGAGCCGCCAGCGGTCGAGGCGGCAGCGGTCGGGGCGGTGGAAGCCGAGGCACCTGCGGTTCGCGGAGCCGGGGACGCCGTCGGGTCGACATCCCACGGCGGGGCGGACGTCGGGGCGGCGGCGGGTGTGGGGGCTGCGGCAGCCGGGACCGGAGGGGCGTGCTGTGGGCGTACCCCTGGGGTGGTGGCCGGCGCGGACCCGGCGGGGTCGGCGCCACCCAGGGTGAGGCGGCGTTCCATCCGTTCGAGGCGCTGGAGGAGGCCGCCGGTGGAGTCGTCCGCGCCGGGCAGCAGCATTCGGGCGCAGATCAGCTCCAGCAGCAGCCGGGGCGCGGTGGTGCCGCGCATCTCGACCAGGCCGCCGTGCACGATGTCGGCGCAGCGGGAGAGCGTGGCCGAGCCGAGTTGCGAAGCCTGGGCGGCCATCCGCTCGATCTGGTCGCCCGGGCCCTCGATGAGGCCCTTCGCGGCGGCGTCCGGCACCTGCTGGATCACGATCAGGTCGCGGAGTCGCTCCAGCAGGTCGGAGGCGAACCGGCGCATGTCGTGCCCGGCCTCGGCGACCCGGTCGACGGTGGCGTACGCAGCGGCGCCGTCACCGGCGGCCAGCGCGTCGCACATCTCGTCGATCAGCGCGGAGTCGGTGACCCCGAGCAGCGAGACGGCCCGGGCGTAGCTGACGCCCTCCGGGCCGGCGCCGGCGATGAGCTGGTCGAGCACGGAGAGGCTGTCCCGCATGCTGCCGCCACCGGCGCGCACCACGAGCGGGAAGACCGCCGGCTCGACGGCGACGCCCTCGGCCTGGGTGAGCTGCTCCAGGTACGGGCGGACCACCTTCGGCGGGAACAGCCGGAACGGGTAGTGGTGGGTCCGCGACCGGATCGTGCCGAGGACCTTCTCCGGCTCGGTGGTGGCGAAGATGAACTTGACGTACTCCGGGGGCTCCTCGACCAGCTTGAGCAGGGCGTTGAAGCCCTGGGTCGAGACCATGTGCGCCTCGTCGATGATGTAGATCTTGAAGCGGCTGCTAGCCGGCGCGAAGAAGGCACGCTCCCGCAGCTCGCGAGCGTCATCGACACCACCGTGGCTGGCCGCGTCGATCTCGATCACGTCGATCGAGCCGGCGCCGTCGG
Organism: Micromonospora sp. CA-246542; assembly: GCF_050942905.1. NCBI lineage: Bacteria > Bacillati > Actinomycetota > Actinomycetes > Micromonosporales > Micromonosporaceae > Micromonospora > Micromonospora sp. CA-246542. Next base: position 6,802,343 of record NZ_CP192040.1, read on the forward strand.
CGGCCAGCGAGCGACAGGACGCACACTTGCCGCACGGTTCGGGGGTGGGGCCCTGCTCACAGTTGAGCGAGCGGGCCATGATCCGGGCGCTGGTGGTCTTGCCGCAGCCACGGGGGCCGGAGAAGAGGTAGGCGTGATTGAGCCGGCCGCTGCGCAGCGCCTGCGACAACGGCTCGGTGACGTGCTCCTGCCCGATGACCTCGGCGAAGGTACGTGGCCGGTACTTGCGGTACAGCGCCAGCGTCACTCGTCCCGCCTCCTCTCGACCGAGCCATTCTGCGCCGGTCGGGCGCGGGTGACCACCCACCCCGCCGGGTCGCCTGGACCGTCACGCCTGGCCGCCCTGGGTTGCCGCGGCTTGATCGACTCGGCTTCCTGGAAACCGGGGTGTCCGCGCGCCTCTGACAGCCCGACATCATGCACATCGGTGTGGATCAAGGCCCCGGGAACGAAAAGGCCTCCCGTGCACCCGGCAGAGCTCGCTTATCCTTGCTGCCTTCCGGCCCTGGGGAGGTTCACGAGATACCGCCGCACGGGAGGTGACGCCAACCCTACCCGACGGCTCGTCGATCTTCAGGGGGTGGTGGGGTGTCCCGGTCGACGGCGGCCTGTATCCTGGCTCGCGGAGGATTCGCCTAGAGGCCTAGGGCGCACGCTTGGAAAGCGTGTTGGGTTTACACCCTCACGAGTTCGAATCTCGTATCCTCCGCTCGCGGAGCATGATCGACGCCCGGCAGACCGATAACAGGTCGGCCGGGCGTTGTCGTTGTGGTCTCATCGATGCCATGGCTGACTCGACCTGGCAGTGGGACGAGACGTTGTACGCCGGCAGCGCCCGTCACTACAGCGTCGGCCGGTGGCCGTACCCACCCGAAGTCGCCGAGGCCATCGGCACGGCGCTCGACCTGGACGGCACCGGCCGGCTCCTGGACGTGGGCTGCGGTCCCGGTTCGTTGACGCTGCTGCTCGCGCCCCTGTTCGAGGCGGCGGTCGGAGTGGACGCCGACCGGGACATGCTCGCCGAGGCCCAACGCCTGGCCAGCGAGGCCGAGGTGACCAACGTCGAGTGGCGGCACCTGCGGGCCGAGGAACTGCCCGCCGACCTGGGTACGTTCCGGGTCGCCACGTTTGCCCAGTCGTACCACTGGATGGATCGGCCGCTGGTGGCCCGCCGGGTCCGCGACATGCTCGCGCCCGACGGAGCCTGGGTCCACGTCGGCGCCACCACCCACCAGGGCGTCGCCGACGACGACCCGCTGCCGTACCCCCGCCCACCCTGGCCGCGGATCAATGAGCTGGTGGCGCGCTACCTGGGGCCGGTCCGCCGGGCCGGACAAGGCTCGCTGCCCACCGGCACCCCCAGTGGCGAGGGAGAGATCATGCTCGCCGCGGGCTTCTCCGGCCCGACCCGGCTGACCATCGAGCAGGGGATCGTCGCGGAGCGATCGGTGGACGAGGTGACGTCGGCGGTGTTCTCGCTGTCCAGTTCGACGCCGCACCTGTTCGGCGATGGGCTGCCCGCGTTCGAAGCTGAGTTGCGTGATCTGCTGACGACGGCGGCGCGGGATGGCGTGTTCGCCGAGCGCCGGCGCGACGTGGGCATCGTCATCTGGCGACCCTGACGCCCACGCTCTCTGGGGGCCGCGATCCAAGAACTAGCACGGCCGCGACGAGCGATGAGCGACGAGATCTTGGACAATTTCCGTTAGCTCGGAACGGAAATTGTCCAAGATCTGAAGGTGGGCCGGCCGGGGCCACTGCGGCCGCAGTGGCCGCAGTGGCCGGTACCGTGCCGGGCACGAGCGACGGCGAGGGCGACCGTCGTACACATGTTCTATCCACAGGCTGTGGACGACGGCGGGGGTGTGATGGCGTACCAGCTCAGCGCGGTGGTCGCGGACGCGGACCTGCTCCGCGAGCACACCGCCGAGCTGGACCACGCCGTCCTCGGTGAGCTGCGTCAGGATTTCGCGCTACTGCCGGTCACCCCGCAGTTGGTGGCCGAGCTGACCGGATCGCTACCGGACTACGCGGCGGACGACCGCAGCGCCGAGCAGCCGTTCGACCTCGTGTTGTCGCCGCCGCTGGCCGAGTTGCTGGCCGTGTGGTCGCGTACGGGGCCGGTGGCGTACCTGGAGGCGGAGTTCGGCGGCGGGACCGGCTACCAGTCGGCGGCGGTGTGGCTCGGCGGGGCGCTGTCCTGGGGACCGCGCTTCGACGACGTGCTGGAAGCCCCACGGGAGGAGTGGCCGATCAACTCGGCGCTCATCCGGCTCGGCGTCGAGCGTGGGGCATGGATCGATCCGTTCGCCGAGCTGGGGTTGCATCTGGAACGCAACACCGCCGGCTGGTTGGCGCACGGGCGGCGTCGACTCAGCGCCGACCACTGGGACGATCTGATCGAACAGTGGGAAAACCAGTAATCCGTCGGCGGGCAGCAACCTGAACGGCCCAGCCCCGTTGGGGACTGGGGGATTCCATGAAATTGCGACAATTCGCGTTTATTGCCATGCTGGTGACTGCCGCCTCGATCGCGGGCAGCGGTGCGCCGTCCGCTGGGCCGATGCCCGCGAACCGGCCCGCCGGCGTAGTCGAGATCATCGACCTGAACGGCCTGCGCGACATCGAGTTCGGTGACACCGAGGCCGAGCTGACCCGCCGGGGCGTCCTGCGTACCGACCTGGACGCCTGCGGACCGGTCCTGGCCGGCCACGACACGGCCAGTCCCGTCTTCGTCGAGGACAAACTGGTGCTGCTGTGGGTCGGCGACCCGATGCGGACACCGGAGGGCATAACGGCCGGCTCACCGATCGAGGAGGTCTGGGACCGCTACCCGTCGGTCACCCGGCTGCCCGCTCCACAGGGGACTCACCGGCTCGACGGGCTGCTCGCCCGCAGCGGCGACCGCGCGTACCTGTTCCTGCACGACGGGCGCACGGTCCGAAAAACCATCGCCGGGTACGCCGAGTGGGCGCGCCGCCTCTTCGACGAGGGCGCCGGCCCCTGCTGAGACGAGGGCGCCGGTCCCTGCTGAGACGAGGGCCAGCCCCTTGCCGAGACGAGGGCGCCAGCCCTTGCTGACCGGCCCGTCCCGGCCCCTGCCGACCGGCCTGGCCGGCTGAGACGGCAAGCCGATTGTCCGCGATCGACCGTCGTGAAATCATCCCCTCGCCCGCGCATCTCGCGCGACAGAAACGGGGGAAGACATCGTGCGTACACCCGCGCTCAGTCCACTGTGGAAACACCTTCCCAGATGGGCCGCGGTGGCGGCCCTGAGCCTCACGGGGGCGGGCCTGCTGGCCGGTCCCGCCACCGCCGCCCCGACGGCCGAGCAGTCGCCGCGACCGGCGCTGACCACCGAGCAACCGCCCACCGTCACCACGCCCCCGAAGTCGGCGACCACGACTCCGGCCCCGGGCCGGGTCACCTCGGACACGAAGTCCGTCGCCGGCCTCGCCGCGGCCTGCGGCGGCGAACTCCCGACGGGCACGGTCAAGAACTGCGCATCGATCACCGGGGCCGCACAGCAGAACTGGACGATCACCTCGACGGTCGACCAGGACACCCTGCTCGTCCGACTCCGCGAGGTCTCCGGTGACAGTCTCAGCGCACAGGTGAAGGGCAGCGACGGCGGTACCGTCTGCTACGTCACCTCGTACCTCAACGAGTGCAAGCTCGGCGACGCCGGTACCTACACGATCACGGTGAAGCTCTACTACGGCACCGGCAAGGGTGCCTACTCGCTGTCGGCGGAGTCGACGCGCACCCCGTCCGCCTGCGTCAACCTGCCCGAAGGCTTCTTCTCCTTCGCCTCCGCCGGACGCAGCGGCACGCTACCCGCCGGCCTTGCGGCCCGCTGTTTCACCTTCACGCAGCCCACCGGCGCGGTCCTGCACCTCGCCGACCCGGGCGGCGCCGAGGACATCCAGGGCAACATCCTGGACGCCCAGTTCCAGCCGATCTGTACGGTGAGGTACCCGACGGAGTGCACCCTCAGCGAGCCCGGACCGTACCGGCTCTTCCTGCAGGAGTTGTACGGCAACAAGGCTCCCTACACGCTGAAGATGCCCCGGATCTCGCAGTCGGTCGGCTGCCCGGCCCTGTCCCTGAGCACCTTCGGTGACCCCGGCACGGCGGTCGGGACCGGCACCGTGCAACCGTACGACGAAATCGGCTGCCAGTCGCTGCGCGTCAAAGCCCCCGGTCGGGTGGTCATCCGGATGGACCAGTACGCGAACCAGTACCTCAACTGGCGGCTGTACGACCCCGCCGGACAGGTCGTGTGCACCGAGTACGACTCCTGGCGATCCTGTGCGGTGCCGGCGGCCGGCGCGTACACGTTCGTGGCGCAGAACTGGAACTGGGAGCCGGTCACCTACCGGGTGGCGGCAGCCCGCCTCGACCGCGCCGCGGGTTGCGCCGCCTCCACCGGGCTCAACTGGGACCAGCCGGCCCTGACGGTGCACCAGACCTCGCCGGTCCAGACCAATTGCCAGCCGTTCCACGGCGTAGCCGGCGAGCGGATCATGGTCTACCGGGCCCCGGACCGGTACAACGACGTCTACTCCTCGATCGTCGACGAGCAGGGTGTCGTGCTGTGTACCGACTGGTCCGAGGAGGACGGGTGCGTACTGCCCGCCACCGGGACCTACCGCGTCGTCAGCTACCTGGCGACCTGGCCCGCCGACGCCACGGACCTCACCTACAAGATCCAGGTCCGTCGACTCTCCGACGCGGTCGGCTGCCCGACCATCGCCCCGGGCACGTACAACTCGGCGCCGGCCGGCGGCCTCGATGGCATCCGCTGCCGCACCCTGGACCTTCCCAGCGCCGGCGTGTACCGGGTCACGGCGGTGGACGACGAGAACTACCAGGCGTGGGCCACCGTCTACGACTCCGCCGGAATCAAGGTCTGCACGGGCACCCGGTGTGAGGTCCCTGCGGCGGGCAGGTACACGATGGTCCTCGCCGGGGGCGACACCACCTCGGTGATCGACAACGACTTCCGGTACGCCGTCGCGTTGCTGCCGTGGAAGACGTCGGGCTGCACGCCGGTGTCCGACACCGGCTGGCAGGACGCTCCGCTCCGGGGCAGCTTCGGCGCCGCGGGGCAGCACAACTGCCTCCAACTGCCCAGCCCGTCGGGGGCTCACGTCGTCGAGTTGGTGGCCGGAGACGCGTCCTCACCGGAGATCAGCGTGCTGAACGCCGCCGGCGATCAGGTGTGCGACTACTCCTCGCTGCGTCAGTACAGCTGCGAGCTGACCGGCGAGGCGCCCTTCTCCGTACTGCTCACCGCGGACGAGGGGGAACCCACCGCCTCGTACGCCGTGGGCTTCGCCCGGGTCGACGGGCCGCCGGCCTGCCCGGTCCTACCGGCAGACACCGCCGGCGCCACGGCGACCACCGGGGCGGACCACTTCGCGGCCTGTTACACCGTCCCGGCCGATCAGCACACCAGCCGGGAGAGCTTCACCTGGACGCGTACCGCCGGCTCGGGTGACGCCCGCCTGTCGGTCTTCGACAGCCAGGGCATCCGATACTGCGGCCCCACCAGCCCGGCCGTCGAGCGGACCGTCACCTGCACCCTGCCGGCCGGTCCGGTCACGGTGATCCTGGAGACGGATGCCGTCGACGCCTCGTACCGGTTGACCCACCGGGACGGCAACGCCCCAACCGCGTGACGCGCGGTGGGCCGGCCCTCCACCTGGTTGGAAGGCCGGCCCGCCGGTCACCCCCGATGCTCTCGCCAGAAGTTGTACGAGTGCTCCGCCGCGAAGTCCGTCGTGCCCGACCCGCCGCCACCGGCCAGCACCCGCACGTACCCGGAGCGGTCGCGCAGTCGGGGCCACCCGGGCCGACCCGTGCGGGCGAAGTCGCTCCAGGCGCGGACCATCTCGCCGGAGAGCCGCCGCTGGGTGGGCGTGAAGGCCTCGGCGTAGTCGACGTCGAACAGGTACGGCAGTTCCGCGCAGTGGTACGCGCCGGTCGGGAAGGTCGGCGCCGGCCCCTCGGCGAAGAACGGCGCATCCTCGTCGGCGAACTCGTACAGGTAGGTCGGCACGGTCCGGGCGAACGCCAGCGCGGCCGAGTAGATCGGCTCCGCGTACGCCTGATCGGTCCACACGGCCCCCAACGCCTCGCTGGCGGAGCGTGTGTCGTCGCTCGGATAGCGGGCCAGCACCTCCTGGGCCCGGTCGCCGAACATGGCGCGTACCTGCTCGCGGTACTGGTCGTCGGTGAGCGGGCACGACTCGGGCGCCTGCCCCGGGGCGGGTGGCTGTGGGCAGTTCATCCCGTTGCGTTCCATCCCCCACACCTGGAGCGTCGACTCGTCGCGGTTCGTCCCGGTCAACACCGGCACCGGGTTCAACCGGCCGCTGACCAGCGCGTCCGCCGGATCCACCGGCAGGGTACGGCCGTCGACCACCGGACCCAGGTCGACGCCCGCGCCCGGGTAGCCGACCGCGTCGACGAGCGTTGCGGCGTCCCGCCCCCGAAGGCAGACGGCGAGCACGCCGGGGTCGGTGCAACCCACCCGCCCGGCCAACTCCCGCGCCGCCTCGACCGCCTCCGCCCGGGTCTGAACGGGGTTGGCGCACGAGTTGCTCTGCATGATCGCGCGGTGGAACAGGCCGGCGGAGCCGGGCGCGGCGAGGTGGGCGCAGACACTTGTCGCGCCGGCCGACTGGCCGGCCAGGGTGACGCTGCCCGGGTCCCCGCCGAAGGCCGTCGCGTTGCGGCGCACCCAGCGCAGCGCCGCCTGCTGGTCCTGCAACCCGTAGTTGCCGGTGGACCCGTCCGGCCCGGCCAGCGCCGGATGCGCCAGGAAGCCGAGCGCACCGAGCCGGTAGTTCACCGTGACGACGATGACGTCGCCGTCGGCGGCCAGCCGCTCCCCGCCGTAGGCGTCACCCTGGCCGAAGCGGAAGTCGCCGCCGTGCAGCCACACCAGCACCGGTCGTGGCGTCCGGGCGGGGGTGCGGGGCGTGGTGACGTTGAGGTAAAGGCAGTCCTCGGACGCCGACGGGTCGTCCATCGGCAACCCCTGCAGCTGAGCGCAGGCGGGGCCGGGCCGGGTCGCGTCGCGTACGCCCGTCCACTGTGGCCCGGGTCGCGGTGGGGCCCAGCGCAGCGCGCCCAGCGGCGGACGCGCGTACGGGATGCCCTCGAACGTCAGGTGGTCGGCCGCGACGGTCCCCCGGAGGGCGCCCTGGTCGGTCCGCACCACGGCCGCGCCCTGGCGAGCGGCCGCCTCGGCGGCCGGGCCGACCGCCGTCGTTGTCACGGCCGTCGCGAGGAGCACGGTCGCGCCCATCGCGGCGACCCACCGGTGGTACGGGATGCTGGTCATCACAGTCCCCAATCATCGAACGTGGTACGGCGTACAGTCCGTCTGCGGGGAGCATGTCGTTTCGGCGACGGGTCGGCCAGTTAGCTCTAGTGCACCCACGAGCAGCCCTCAGGGAACGTCAACGGACGGGTTCGGGTGCTCTAGTGCGCTAGGCTTTGGCCGGCGGAAGGGCGACCGTGCCGGAGATCGACGAGTCCACACCCCCGTACCTGCGCATCGTCGCGGAGCTACGGCGGCGCATCGCGTCCGGTGAGCTGGGCCCCGGCGACCGGGTGCCGTCCACCCGCCAGCTCGTCCGGGAGCGGGGCGTCGCGATGGCCACCGCGAGCCGCGCCCTCACCGCGCTCCGGCAGGAGAACCTGATCCGGGCGGTGCCCGGTGTGGGCATGGTGGTCGCCGGCTCGGAGCCCGCGACGCCCGGTCGGGGCGGACGGGCCGAGGTGCGGCGCGGACCCCTCCACGCGGTGACCCGCGACCAGGTGGTGCGTACGGCCGTCGGGATCGCCGACACCGAAGGGCTGGCGGGGCTCAGCATGCGGCGCATCGCGACCGAGCTGGACGTGCCGACCATGTCGCTGTACCGGCAGGTCCACGGCAAGGAGCACCTGCTGCTGCTGATGGCGGACGCCGCCTTCGCCGCGGATCGGCTGCCCGGCACGCTCCCGCCCGGGTGGCGGGCCCAACTGGAGCTGCTCTGCCGGTTGCAGTGGTCGATCTACTGTCGACACCCCTGGCTGGCCCAGGTCGTCTCGCTGACCCGTCCGCTGATGGCCCCGCACGCCGTCGCGCACACGGAATGCGCCCTGCGCGCCCTCGCCGGATGCGGCCTGGACCGGCACACCCGACTGCACCTGGTGGTCGCCCTGGCCAACCACGTACGGGGTACGGCGGTGAACCTCCAGCAGGGGGCCGAGGCGGAACAGGACACCGGCCTGACCGATGACGAATGGATGGTGGCCCAGGCCGACGCGTTGGGCCGGCTACTCGCGGCTGGCGAGTTCCCGCACCTGGCCCGGCTCTCCCGGTCGGCAATCGACCTCAGCGCCGACAGCCTCTTCGAGTTCGGGCTGCAACGGCTCCTCGACGGGGTGGCGGCGCTCGTTCGAGCGTGAGCGCTCAGGCCGGGTTGTCCGCAGTCGCGGGGCGGCGCGCCCCGGACACGGCGGCGAACCCGGCGAGCGCGATCTCCGCCGTCTGCCGCAGCTCGTCGCGAGGGACCCCGGCGGCGGCGTGGATCGCCTGCCCCTCGGTGACGCTCATGACGAATCGGGCCAGCGCGGCCGGGTCGGCGTCGGTCGGCAGGTCACCCTCGGAGACGGCACGGGCGAACCGGTCGGCGAGGGCCCGCTCACCGGCGAGGCGGCTGGCGGCGAGGAATTCCGCGACGCCCCCGTTCTCGCTGGAACAGGCGGTGCCGCCCTGGATCGAGAGGCAGCCGGCCGGGCGGTCGGGTCGGGTGACGGCGAGCACGTTCTCGCGCAGGAGAGTGGCGACGACCTCGTACACGGTGGTCTGGGCGATCGCGTGCCGGGCGTACCCCATGTCCTGTTCGGCGTAGCGGGCCACGGCCTTGCGGAACAGCTCCTCCTTGCTGCCGAAGGCGGCATAGAGGCTCGGCTTGTTGATGCCCATGGCCGCGGTGAGGTCGGTCATCGAGGCGCCTTCGTACCCCTGACGCCAGAACACCTCAAGCGCGCGCTCCAACGCCTCGTCGACGTCGAAGCCCCGAGGACGCCCTCGTACCGGCACGGTCCACCACCTCCGGCACCCATCCTAGCCACGGTCTAACCGATCGGTACAGAAATTTGTCGCACGGCTCGGGGGTTGCTACGGTCGGATCAGTACCGCTCGGTACACAACTTCCGAAGGAGACCGATCGTGGGACAGCTCGACGGCAAGACCGCCCTCGTCACCGGGGGCACCACCGGCATCGGCCTGGCCGCCGCACGCCGCTTCGCCGCCGAAGGCGCGTACGTCTTCGTCACGGGCCGGCGCAAGGGCCCGCTGGACGAGGCGGTGAGCAGCATCGGCGTCAACGCGACAGGCATCGTCAGCGACGTCGGCAACCTCGACGACCTGGACCGGGTGATGCGGGCCATCGAGGAGCGCGGCGCGGGGCTCGACGTGCTGTTCGCCAACGCCGGCGGCGGCGAGTTCCGTCCGCTCGACTCGATCACGGTCGAGCACGTCGCCACCACCTTCGACACCAACGTCTACGGCACCATCTTCACCGTCCAGAAGGCCCTGCCCCTGCTCAACGAGGGCGCCTCGGTCGTGCTGACCGGCTCGACGTCGGCGGTCAGCGGCATTCCGGCGTTCAGCGTCTACGCCGCGTCCAAGGCCGCCATCCGCTCGTTCGGCCGCTCCTGGGCAGCCGAGCTGATGGACCGGAAGATCCGGGTCAACACACTCGTGCCCGGCTCCACCGAGACTCCCGGACTCGCGGGCCTTGCCCCCAGCCCCGGGGAGTCGCCCGCCCTGCTCAAGACGATCGCGTCCACCGTGCCCATGGGCCGCCTGGCCCACCCGGACGAGATCGCCAACGCCGTGCTCTTCCTCGCCTCCGACCAGAGCAGCTTCATGACCGGCAGCGAGCTGTTCGTCGACGGCGGCGAAACGCAGCTCTGACGGGAGGACGCCCGGTCGATCCGCAATGGGTCGCACCGGGCGTCCCCGTGTTTCCCGAACGGTGGCGGCCGCACCAGCAACCTCTTCGCCCCGACCCCGTTGAGGCCTGGGGGATTCAGTGGACGGGCTGACCTGCCGATACTGGCAGGTTGGCCAACGCATCGATTGGCATCATCCTCGAATACCGACGGAGCCGCTTCCGGGCCCGCTCGACAAGCACTGAGATCGTCGGCAGTATCACGGGAAGAGATGCCACCCCGCCCGAGGATCCCTAGTCGGAGGAGCCGCAGCGTGACGGTACGTCGAGAGAGGCCCGCAAGACGTCTTTCCGACCTGCTGACAGAGGACAGAATCGCGGTTGTCGCCGGTGCACACGACGCCCTCTCGGCCCGACTGGCCGAGCACCGGGGCTTCGACGCCATCTGGGTGAGCAGCTTCGGCGTCACGAATTCACTTGGCCTCGTCGACGAGGGTGTCATCACTCTGAATGAGATGCTGGATGCCGCCTGGCGCATCAAGCGCGCCACCTCCCACCCGGTCATCGTGGACTGCGACACCGGCTACGGAGACGTGATCAACGTGCGGCGGCTGGCCCGGGAGGCGGTGGACCGGGGCATCGATGCGATATGCCTCGAGGATCAGGCCTTCCCCAAGAGGAACACGTTCCTGGATGGCGAACACCAGCTCGACGATGTCCATCGCTTCTGCTCGAAGATCACGGCCGCCGCCGGATCCCGGACCGCCGATGACTGCCTGGTGGTAGCTCGCACCGAAGCGCTCTCCCAGGGATTCTCCGTGGACCACGCACTCGAGCGAGCGAACGCCTACGTCGAGGCCGGCGCCGACGCGATCATCATCCAGCACCGCTCGAGCGACATGCACGCGCTGGAGGCGTTCGCCGACGGCTGGCGCGGGCGGGCACCCCTCGGGGTGCTGGCCACCTCCATTCGCCAGGCAGGCTTCGAGGAGATGCAACGCGCCGGCTTCGCACTGGCCATCTACGCCAATCAGGGCCTGCGTGCCGCGGTCAGAGCCATGGACGACACGTACCAGTCCATCCTCGGCGCCGGCGGACGTCAACCGGCAGACCTGGCGCTCGCCTCGATGGAGGAGGTCCTGAAGTTGCAGTCGGAATCAGGGTGGAATTGAGATGGAGCTTCTCCTCCTGCGCCACGGTGAGACGGAATGGAATCTCACGGGCCGGATGCAGGGACTCAGCGACACCCGTCTGACCCGGGCCGGCATCGAGCAGGCTCGCGCGGCGCTCACCTCCCTACCCCCGTTCTCGCAGGTATGGACCAGCCCGCTGCAACGGGCCCGCCTGACCGCCGAAGCGATCGCGGAATCGCAGGACATCCCGTGCCGGGTCGACGAGCGGCTGATCGAACGAAGCTGGGGGGACTGGGAAGGCATGCTGCCGGAGGACGTCGACCAGAAGTGGCCGGGTTGGCGAAAAGCGGGGCGGAAGCCGGACGGATACGAACATGACGAATCCGTCTTCCGCCGCTTCCTGGAATGGCGCGACGCCGTCACCCACGACGGTTCGGCGACGCCTCTCGTAGCCGTGACCCACGGCGGTTTCATGAGCGCGGTGGTCCGCGTTCTCGGCGGCTCGGACAGCGGGTACAAGAATCTCGAAGGCGTCTGGATAGGCGATGTCGAGGATCGACCATTCATCCGACGCCACGAGGAGTTCATTCCGAACGCACGGAAGCTGACTCGATAAGGACGGGTGAGCGTGGAGGCGGCAGGCGCAGCCAAACGAATCAGAGAGACCTTCGGCCTGGTCGTCGGTGTGCCGGACTCCTCCCTGGCGTTCCTGGGTCCGATCTGGCAGCGGCCGGGCGAGGACGTGTCCGTGTGCACCAACGAGGGCTCCGCCGTGGCGCTGGCCGCCGGCTGGACGCTCGGCAGCGGCAGGTGCGCGCTGGTCTGCATGCAGAACTCGGGGCTGCTGAACGCCTTGAATCCCCTCACCTCGCTGACACATACCTCGGTCCAGTCCGTCCCACTGGTTCTCCTCATCGGCATGCGAGGCTGGGCCGGCGACGAGCCTCAACATGAGGCGGTGGGCCGCGCCACGACGAGCCTGCTTGGCGCGGCGGACATCCCGTTCCGCACGACCTGCGCGTCCGACCTGTCGGACGTCGTCTCCACGCTGGGCCTGGCCCACCAGCAGGCGGTCGCCAGCAACACGGTGACCGCGGTCCTGGTCGAGGTCGGCGCCGCGCGTCCGCCCACGCCGCCGGCCACGGGAGGCCGCGCGCAGCAGGAGTGGACCAGTCGCGACGCCGTACGACTGGTCCTGGACGCTGCCCCGTCCGCAAGCATCGTCGTCGGCTCCACCGGCTTCAACAGCAGACTCGTGCACGAGTACCGCACGGACCACCCCGGCCGGTTCGAAGAGTTCGTGTACTGCGTCGGTGCCATGGGTCACGCGTGCTCCGTCGCCCAGGGTCTGGCAGTGGCCCGACCGGACGTGCCGGTCATCTGCGTCGACGGTGACGGCTCGGCCCTGATGCATCTGGGAGCGGTGCTCCTGCCCGCCACGCTCACCGTCCCGAACTACCGGCACGTGATCGTCAACAACGGCAGCCACGAGTCGGTCGGTGGCGGCGACACGCTGGGATCCCGCTTCAGCTTCTCGGCCCTCGGGCACGACCTCGGCTGGCCTACCGGAGTGTTCCGCGGCCCGACCACGCCCGATGCCGTCACCGCGCTGGCCCGACTGCTGAACGCGTCCGGCCCGGTGCTGGTCGAGATGCTGACGCGCCCCGCAGGCATCGGGCCACCTGCTCGGCCCCGGCCGCCGTTCGTGCGGACGAGGACGACGTCCCATCGGTTCCGGTAGGACTCCGAGGAGGTATGAGTCGTGGATTTCTCTCCGTACCGGGTGTCCATGGATCCCGCCGACGTGGCGCGCCTGGAGCGACAGCCGCGCGAGACATGGCGCCGACACGTGAGCCGGATGGTTGACGCCGGCGGCATCGGTGAGGTGCTCAGCACGCGCGGCATCGCAGTGTTGTCCGGGCTCGACGATCTCTCCGGCCCGCAGTTGCGGCTCGTCTTCCCCCTGATCTGCGAGGCGCTCGGGACATTGATCCCACAGAGCGTCGGCTCCTCGGCGCAGTTGCTGAGAGAGGTGACGTACCGGGGGAACGACCTGTCGGATCGCACGCTCCGCTACTCCGACAGCCGGGCCGGCGGAAGCTTCCACACCGACGGCGTACCCGTTCCCGGCGAGGTGCCGGATCTCATCGCACTGCTCTGCCTGCGTCAGGCCGCGGCCGGCGGTGAACTCGTCTTCATAGACTCGCAGGAGATCCTGCGGCTGGCTTCGGCACAGATGCCGGACATCCTCGACGTCCTGGGTAACCAGTTCCACTTCGACCAGCGGCGCAAGGACGCGCCCGGCGCCACGATCGTACGGCGGGTCGTCGAGCGCTCGGGGGCCGACGACGGCACGCACCGCCTAACATATCTGCGGGACTACATCGAGTCCGGGCATGCGATGCCGGGGGTACGGCCGCTGTCTCCGGCCGAGACGAGGGCCATGGACCTCCTCGACGCCGTGATGGCGAGCGAGGCTCTTCACATCGAGGGGCGGCTGCTCCGGGGGCAGATCGTGATCAGCGACAACCGGCGTTACCTGCACGGGCGTCATGCCTTCGTCGACGCGTCCGAGGGCGCGGGGAGACTGATGCTACGAGCCTGGATCAGGCGATGATCAGATGAGCAAGTACATCGACTTCCACGATCCCCACAATCGGGACACCTACGTCGGGCGGTCCGCGGACCCCGCCTGGTCGGCGCTCTTCGCGCGACTCATGCGCCCGGAGGGTCGGTTGGTCGCCGACCTGGGATGCGGCGGTGGCATCTACACCAAGGCGATCGCGGGCATGGCACCGCAGCTGGTCGTCGGGGTGGACTCGTCGCACCTGTCACTGGAGTCGGCCCGGAGCTACTGCCAGGGAGTCGACCGCGTGTCATTTCTGCTGACCGACGCGGAGGCCGTGGGCGCGGCGGACGACGTCTTCGACGGAGTCGTCGAGAGAGCTCTCATCCACCACCTCACGACGTTGTACCGCAACTTCCGGGAGGCCCGCCGCATCCTGAAACCCGCCGGCCTGCTCTGGGTTCAGGACCGCACGGTGGACGACGTCCTCCTACCGCCTTCGGCGGAGCACATCCGTGGCTACTACCTCGCCTTCGACGAACGGCTGAGGGCGACCGAGATCGAACGCCGGCGACGAGAGCCGGATGTCACGGCCGCTCTCCTGGAGGCAGGCTTCCGGCTTGTCAACAGCAGCAAAGTCTGTGAGCTGCGCAAAGTGTTCCGCGAACCGGGCGAGTTGTACGAGGAGATCGTCCTGCGGCGCGGCCGGTCCCTGCTCCACGCGCTCGACGACCGGCGTATCCGTCAACTAGCCGACTACGTCGTCGAGCGGATTCCTCGTTGGCCGGCGGTCGAACGGGACACCTGGACGGTCTGGATCGCCGAAAAGTAGACGCTGTCATGACGCGTCGAGGTAGGTGTTCTGCTTCAGACCCGCATCCCAGAGAATCTTGATCTGCGACGCGTACAGCGTGTAGGTGGGGTTGCCGGGTCGCACCACGTAGGAAACCGTCGCCTGGTCGGCCTCGTTCTCGTGCAGGTAGTGCTGCACACGGATGAGGGAATTCTCCGACAGCCGGTTCACGTCGATCGCGATGAAGGCCATGGGCATGATGCGGTCCGAAACCGCGAACTGGATATTTCCGCTGTCCCGCAAACGGATGTAGAGATCCTTGAAGAGGTTTGCCTGATTCAGGTACCGCTGCTGACTGTGGCGCTCGGAGTCCGAGTACCTCATCCGCCGAAACCCTTCGAGGACGTCGAGGTCGCCCACGTTGAGCACCAGGAAGCGCACCTGCACACGTCTGTTCAGCCCGGCGAACAGATCCTTCGCGGCCACGAAGCCGGTCAACGTCGTACCACTGATGAAGACGTCGTGACGCGCCGACGCCACAGCGGTTCTCCAGTCGAAGGTGTGGCGTTCGACGAACTCGACGCCTATTCCCCGGTGGGCGAGCGTCCTCGCAATTTCCTCGGTACTCCTGGTCAGCACTCTCCATCGACTGCTGAAGAGAATGAAGAAGTCAATGACGATCATCGCCAGGAGCGCTTCAATGAAAGTGAGATGCAGATTTTGTTGATTGAGGACTTCGGTGACGACCACCGCAGTCAGCGCGAATATCGCCTGAAGGGTGATGAATGCCGCGTCCAAGAACCTCAGAAGCCTCTTCATCGCCACTCCCCGAAACGGCCGAGTCGATGGAATTCACGTGTGCGGCGCCGCCCGGACACCGAAGCTCATAGAGTTACCACAGTTAATGCGATGATCGCAACCAGTAGAAATTTCGTCTCTTCTGCAAGCCTCACGCAGAGCTTGACGGCGGAGAAAAAGCAGCGCGCCGGGGACCGTACGGTCCCCGGCGCGCTGCTACGCACGAGCGGTGGCGGCGGGATTTGAACCCGCGGAGGGCGTAAACCCTCACACGCTTTCGAGGCGTGCTCCTTAGGCCACTCGGACACGCCACCGCCGACGAGGGTACAGGACCCCGGGTTCGGACGCCGAACCGGTATCGCCCGAGCCGGCCTGGCAGGATCTTTGCCATGAGTACGCACATCGGCGCGAAGCCGGGCGAGATCGCCGAGCGGGTCCTGATGCCAGGTGACCCCCTGCGGGCCAAGTGGATCGCGGAGACCTACCTCGAGGGCGCGACCTGCTACTCGACGGTCCGGGGCATGCTGGGCTTCACCGGCCGCTGGAACGGCGTCGACGTCTCCGTCCAGGGCTCCGGCATGGGCATGCCGTCCGCCTCCATCTACGCCCACGAGCTGATCAACGAGTACGGCGTGAAGACGCTGATCCGGGTCGGCTCCTGCGGCGCTCTCAGCACCGACCTGCAACTGCGTGACGTGGTGGCGGCGATCGGGTCGTCCACCGACTCGAACATGAACCGGATGCGCTTCGACGGTCTGATCGACTACGCCCCGGTGGCCGACTTCGGGCTGCTGCGTACCTCGGTCGAGGTGGCCGAGCGGCGCGGCATCGCGATGCACGTCGGACCGATCCTGGCGGCGGACGCCTTCTACACCGACCGGCCGGACCTCTACGACACGCTCGCCGACTACGGCGTGCTGGCGGTGGAGATGGAGTCGGCGGCGCTCTACACGATCGCGGCCCGGTTCAAGGCTCGGGCGCTGACCGTGCTGACCGTCAGCGACCACATCAAGACCGGCGAGAAGACCACGTCGGAGGAGCGGGAGCAGACCTTCAGCCAGATGGTCGAGATCGCGCTCGACACGATCATCGCCTGACCTTCCGGGGCGGCGCACCGCGGAGAGCGTGATGACTCACAGGCATCTTGATGCCTCACAGTCATCACGCTCTCTCGCTTACGCCGGGCCACGCCACGCCGAGCCGGGCCACGCCACGCCGAGCTGCGCCGGCCGGGCCGGGCCGGGCAACGCCAGCCCACGCCGCGCCGCGTCAGGTCCACCCGCCACCCCGCTCAGACGGCGGTGAGCGCCTCCGTCGGGGAGAGCCGGGCGGCACGGACCGCCGGGTAGAGGCCGGCGAAGCCGCCGATGACCAGGGTCGCGCCCACCCCGCCGAGCATCGCCCACGCCGGCACCACGGTCGGCCAGTCCTGCGACAGCGCGTATCCGGTGGTGACCAGGATTCCCAGCAGCACCCCGCCGAACCCGCCGAGCGCCGAGAGCAGCAGCGATTCGGCGAGGAACTGGGTACGTACCTGACCTCGGGTGGCCCCGAGCGACCGGCGCAGGCCGATCTCGGCCCGGCGTTCCAGCACCGAGATGACCATGGTGTTGGCAACGCCGACGCCACCGACGAGCAGGGCGACCGCGCCCAGGCCGAGCAGCAGCCCGGTGAAGGCGGCGTCGGTCGCCTCGGCGGCGGCAAGCGCGTCGGACGGGCGGGACACCTCCACCTCGTTCGGCGCTTCCGGGTTTGCGGTCGCGCCGAGCACCGACCGGACGGCCTCGACCTGTGACTCCTCGGCCCTGGTGTAGACGGTGCTCGGGTGCCCGTCGAAGCCCAGGTAGTCGGTCGCCGCCGACCAGCCGACCAACGCCGACGTGTCCAGCTCCGGGGCGAGCGGCACGGCAGCGAGGACACCGACCACGGTGAACCACCGCCCGCCCAGCCACACCTGCACCTGCGGATCCGCCTCGCCGACCCCCAGCCGGTCGGCGGCGGTCGCGCCGAGGACCACCGCCGGGTAGCGGGCGGTGGCCTCGTTGAGCCACGTTCCGCTGGTCACCTCGGCTCCGACGGTGCCGAGCAGGTCCAGCCGGGCCGCCCGGGTGGCGATCCCGCCCGTCTCGGCGGCCGGAATCCGGTCCGAGCGGTAGACCTTGGCGTCGGAGACCTGCCCGGTCGCGGACACCTCGGTCACCGGACCGATTCGGCCGATCATGGCCACCGACTCCTCGGGGAGCTGGGCGTCCGCGCCGAACAGGGTGTTGCCGGGTTCCACGGTGAGCAGGTTGGTGCCGAGCGCGTCGAGTGCCCGGTCCAGCTCGGCCCGGGAAGACGAGGAGATGCCGACGACCGCGATCATCGCGGCGATGCCGATCGCGATGCCCAGCGCCGACAGGAACGCCCGCAGCGGTCGGGTCCGCAGGCCCACGCCACCGACGCGCAGGACGTCCCCGGGGCCCATCCGGGCCGGGGTGAGCACCGCCATCAGCCGACCCCGCCCGTCGCGAGGACCGAGTCGTGCCGCACCGCGCCGTCCCGCATCCGTACCTGCCGGGGCAGGCTGTCGGCGATCTCCCGATCATGGGTGATCACCACGACGGTGGTGCCGGCCCGGTGCAGCTCGTGCAGCAGTTCCAGCACTCCGGCACCGGACGTCGAGTCGAGGTTCCCGGTCGGCTCGTCGGCGAGCAGCACGGCCGGCTCACCCACCACCGCCCGGGCCACGGCCACCCGCTGCCGCTCCCCGCCGGAGAGCTCGTGCGGCCGGTGCCCCAGCCGGTGACCCAGGCCGACCCGGACCAGCGCGGCCTCCGCACGGTCGCGCCGCCTCCTCAGGGGTACGCCGGAGTAGAGCAACCCGTCGGCCACGTTGTCCACCACCGGGACGCCGGGGGCCAGGTGGAACTGCTGGAAGACGAAGCCGATGCGGGTGGCCCGCAGCGCCGACAGCTCCCGGTCGGTGAGCTTCGCCGCGTCGTACCCGTCGATGAGGACGCTGCCCGACGAGGGCCGGTCGAGGGTGCCGATGAGGTGCAGCATCGTCGATTTGCCCGATCCGGACGGGCCGACGATGGCCACCAGCTCGCCGTAGCCGATCCGCAACGACACGTCGTCCAACGCGACGACGCCGCCGGGATACCGCTTGCCGACCCGGTCCAGCACGATCACGTCGCCCGTCACGCCGGCACCACCACCGTCGTTCCCTCGGCGATTCCCTCGCCGGTGACCTCCACCCGCCCGTCGGCGAACAGGCCCGTGGTCACCGCCACGATCCGGCGGGCGCCGCCGTCGACGACCTCGACGCCGTAGCCGCCCTCGGCGAGGGCCAGCAGCGCCGCCACCGGCACGGTGAGCACGTCCGCGCGCTCCGAGGCGGTGAAGGTGACGTCGACGCTGGCCTGGTCGAAGTCGGCGAGGGCTTTCGGGTCGGTCACCGCCACGGTCACCTCGATCTTCGTCTCCGCCTCCGCCGACTGGCCGTTGGCGCCGGCGGAACCGGTCTGGATGACCGTCTCGACCGTGCTGATCGTGCCGTTCACCGCCCGACCGTCCGGCAGCTTGACCGCGACCTTCGCGTCGCGCTTGGCCAGCCGCTGGTCGTCCACGTCCAACTCGACGGTGACCACCCGGCTGGTGCCGCTGTAGGTGAGCACCGCCTGACCGGGCTGGGTGACCGCGCCGACGTCGAGCTGGTGGCTCTCCACCCGCACCTCCCCGTCGGCGTACACGACGCGTCCGGGCTCCACCCGGCCCGTCTCCGCCAGGCCGAGGTCGTCCTGCCACTCACGGACCGCGTCGGCCGTCGCGCCGGTGTACTCGTCGTCGACCGTGAAGCCGTCGTAGCCGAGCGCCGCGAGGTTCCGCTCGAACTGCGTGACGTCGGCGCCCTCCACACCGGGGGCGAGCGTCCGGTACGCGGGCAGTCCGCCGTAGAGGAGCACCACCTTCGCGTTGTCGACCAGGTAGAGCGCCTTGCCCCGCCGTACCGTCGACCCCGTCGCCGGCAGCCCGGTGAGCGTGCCGCTGAGCCTCGCCGTGGCGGTACGCGTCGTGCCGTACCCCAGCTCGCCGTCGGCGGTCTCGGAGTCGGCGAGGGTCTGCCGGGTGATGGCGGCGGTGGCCGCCGAAGCGCCGGCCTGGGCGGCGTCGCCGCCGGTCTGGCCGCCGAAGCCGACCGCGGCCGCGACCAGCAGCACGACGCCACCGACGAGGGCAGCCCGCAGCCGTGCGCGTCGGGTGGTGCCGGTCACCGGTTACCGCCGAACTGCGGCGCGTACTGCCGGCACTTCTCCATGGCGGCGCGCAGCGCCGGGTCACCGAGGTCGAGCCCGTTGTCGCCCTTGGTGATCTGGATCCGCCCGTCGGCGTCCGGGTCCGGGAAGTTCGGCACACCGTTCTCCCGCATGCACTTCGCCATGGTGCGCATCTGCTCGGCCTGCTCCGGGTTGAGCTGGGGACCCTGCCCGCCGTTGGGCAGCTTGTCGCGGCACTTCTCCATGGCGGACTGCACCTTCTGCGGGTCGACGTCTTCGCCGAACCGGAACGCCGGCCGACCGCCCGCCTCCGGGTCGGGCATCTCCACCCCGTTCTCCCGCATGCACCGGGCGAACGCGAGCTGCCGTTCCGAGTCGCCCGCCGGTGTGGCGCTCGCCGTCCCGCCGTCCTTCGCCCCGCCGGCGGTCGCGACCCCGCCGCCGTCGTCCGCCGGGCCGCACCCGGCCAGTGCCAGCACGAGCAGGGCGGGGATCGCGAGTATCTGTCGCCGCATGGTGTCCGCCTCCGTTTTCGGGTCCGGCGCGGATCGCCGGACGTTGCCGCCAGTTCACGGCAGAGGGCGTATCCGGGGCGTAACCGTGCACGGTTATGCCGCCGTTACCCGCGGGCGGGGACCATGGACGGGTGAGAGTGCTGGTGGTCGAGGACGAGAACGTGCTGGCGGACGCCATCGCCGAGTGGCTGCGCCGTGAGTCGTTCGCGGTCGACGTGGCGTACGACGGGGACGCCGCGCTGGAGCGGCTCGGCGTCAACGAGTACGCCGTGGTGGTGTTGGATCGGGACCTTCCGGTGGTGCACGGCGACGACGTGTGCCGGGCGATCGTGGACGCGGGCGGGGAGACCCGGGTGTTGATGCTGACCGCCGCCGCGGCGGTACGCGAACGCGTGGCGGGCCTGGCGATCGGCGCGGACGACTACCTCACCAAGCCGTTCGCCCTGGTGGAGTTGTCGGCGCGGGTGCACGCGTTGACCCGTCGTGCCCGCCCGGCCGCACCGCCGATGTTGCGCCGCGCCGGGATCCAGCTCGACCCGGCCCGCCACGAGGTACGCCGCGACGACCGGCACGTGGCGCTGTCCCGCAAGGAGTTCGCGGTGCTCGCCGAGTTGCTGCGCGCCGACGGCGCCGTGGTCTCCGCCGAGGACCTGCTGGAACGCGCCTGGGACGAGCACATCGACCCGTTCACCAACGCGGTGCGGGTCACCATGGTGAAGCTGCGCCGTAAGCTCGGCGACCCACCGGTGATCGAGACGGTGCCGGGAGCGGGGTACCGCATCCGATGAAACGGCTCACCATCCGCGGCCGCCTGACCCTCATCTACGGTGGGCTCTTCCTGCTGGCCGGCGTGGTCCTGCTCGCCGTCACGTACGTGCTGGTGGACCAACGGACGCCCCAGCCGTTCGGGGTGAAGGTGAGCGACCTGCCGAAGGTCACCGCGACACCGCCCAAGCCGGGCAACGGGCAGAACATCGAGACGCTGCGCGCCCTGGTCGAGGAGGCGCAGACCGAGGCGAAGCGCAACGCGTTGGAGTCGCTGCTCACCCAGGGCGGCATCGCGCTGATCGTGGTGTCGGCGGTGGCCATCGCGTTCGGCTGGCTGCTCGCCGGGCGGGCGTTGCAGCCGTTGCAGCAGGTCACCGACACCGCGCGGCGGATCGCCGGGGCGGACACCGCCGGTCGCGGGCTGCACGAGCGGATCGCGCTCGCCGGCCCCCGCGACGAGGTACGCGAACTCGCCGACACGTTCGACGAGATGCTGGAACGGTTGGACCGTTCCTTCGACGGGCAGCGCCGGTTCGTGGCGAACGCCTCGCACGAGCTGCGGACGCCGTTGGCGCTGAACCGCGCGCTGGTGGAGTTGGCCGTGACGCGGCCGGACGCGGCGGAGGAGACCCGCCGGTTGGGCGAGTCGCTGCTGGCGGTCAACGAGCGGCACGAACGGCTCATCGACGGGCTGCTGACCCTTGCCGACTCGGAGAACGAGCTGACCGAGCGTACGGCGGTCGACCTGGCGGAGGTCTGCGCGCACGTGATCGACCAGGCTGGCAAGCAGGCGCCCGACCTGCCCGTACACCGGTCGCTCGCCCCGGCCCCGGCCAACGGCGACCCGGTGCTGTTGGAACGGCTGACGTTCAACCTGGTGGAGAACGCGCTACGGCACAACCTGGCCGCCGACGGCTGGGTCGAGGTGCGCACCGCCCTGGTGGACGGACGACCCACCCTGACGGTGACCAACACCGGCCCGCTGATCGCCGGCTACGACGTCGAGACGATGTTCCAGCCGTTCCGCCGGCTGTCGCGCGAGCGGGTGGCCGGTACGCGTGGTTTCGGGTTGGGCCTGTCGATCGTCCGAGCGGTGGCCCGGGCCCACGGCGGCACCGCCGAGGCGCACCCCCGCCCGGGCGGCGGCCTGGTCGTCACGGTCACCCTGCCCGCGCCCTGACCACCCGCCTCCCCCGCGCGAGACCTCAGCGAAAGCGCGGGGCCAGCGAAGGCGCGGGGCCTTCAGCGGAAGAAGGCGCGCAGCACGGCGGCGGTCTCGGCTTCCAGCACACCGCCGTACACCTCGGGACGGTGGTTGAGCCGGCGGTCGCGCAACACGTCCCAGAGTGAGCCGGCCGCGCCGGTCTTGGGTTCCCATGCGCCGAAGACGACCGTGGAGACGCGGGCCAGCACCAGGGCGCCCGCGCACATGGTGCACGGCTCCAGCGTCACCACCAGCGTGCAGCCGTCCAGCCGCCACTCGCCGATCCGTTCGGCCCCCCGGCGCAGGGCCAGCACCTCGGCGTGGGCGGTGGGGTCGCCGGTCAGTTCCCGCTCGTTGCGCCCGATCGCCAGCTCGCCGCCGTCCGGGCCGTAGAGCACCGCGCCCACGGGAATGTCGTCGACGCCCCCGCTGGGGATCGCCGGGTCGGTGACGGCGACCTCCAGGGCTCGGCGCATCCACAGCTCGTGCCGCTGCCGTCGCCCGATCCCACCGGGGTCGGCCAGGCCCTCGCTCGCACCCGGCCCGGCACGCCGCACCGATCCGGGCGTCGGCTGGCCCGGCCGGATCATCTCCAACGATGGGTCGGTGGCGTCGGCCGGCTCAGACCTCACGCAACTCCTCGACCTCGTCGGCGCAGCCGAGCACCTCGCAGATCTCGGCGGTGACGTCCGCCGGCAGCATCCCCTCGTGGCCGCAGAGCGTCAGCAACTTCTGCGCGGAGATGCCCAGGTTGGCGAGCAGGTCGGCGTCGCCCACCGGATCGGCCTCCGGGTCGACGGCGGGCTGCTCGCTCTCCTCGTCGCCGCTGGCGGCGGGGCGCGGCTCGTCGTCGCCGTCGAGCCCGGTCACCGACGTCTTCAGGTCACCGACCAGCAGTTGACCCAGCCGGGACTCCTCGGCGTACGCCGAGTCCGATCCGAAGACCCGCAGGTCCTCGCCCTCGTCGAGACGCAGGATCACCAGGTACGCGTCGTCGGCCTCGACGAAGAGCAGCGAGGTGTCGGCTTCCAGGTCGACATCGCGCAGCCGGTCGGCGACCTCGTCGATGTCGGTGGCACCCCGAAGGTTGACCTCGGACGCGGTCCAACCACTGTCATCACGCACCACGGCCGCAGCGAAGTACGACACGGTTCCCCCAAAAGCCCTCGGCACAGCGCCGACTCGTCAAGGGTGCACGTTAGCCGGTCGGGTCGGCAGGCGACCGGTCAACGCCCCGAGACGCCGGCCAAACCTGACAAAGTCGGATCAGCCAGCTACCCGACGGCGGGTGGCGATGAGTTGGCGTAGACGCTCGGTGCGCTGTCGCTGCGGCCGGCTGCGCTGGCGTACCGCCCGTGCGCCCGCCAACTCGGCGAGCAACTGGAGGCGGCGGCGGTTGCGATCCGGGTCCTGCCGCGGGGTGGTCCAGGCCATAGTGCCGAGAGTGCCGAGTCTCGGCGGCCACGTCAAGACGGCGTTCGCTACGCAGCCAACCGGGCACGCGGCGCAGTCGTCCACGCCCTGATCCGGGCCGGTCCGGGCTCGCTCACCACAGCGGCCAGTCACCGCTCGTGGCCCAGCGCACGGCCACCACGGCGGCGGCGATGCTCCAGCCGCCGGCGGTCACGATGGCCACTCCGGTGGCCACTCCACGGTCGCCGTACCGCACCAGCGCCAGGGCGGTCGCCCAGGCGAGCAGGCCGGCCACAACCGTCCACCACGCGTAACTCACCACGTCGGTGCCGAGGAGCCCGAACAGCAGCAGCCAGGCAGCCGCGGCACCGCCGCCGGAGGCGACCCCAGCGCCGGTCACCGGGTGCGGTTCGCGGTAGGTCGGTCTGGCCGGTGGCCCGGCCGGGAAGAGCCCCGACGGGGTACGCGAGGCCGGCCGCGCGGAAGCCGGGTCCGGGACGGGGCCTTCTCGGGCGATGCTCACCGGCTGCCCTCCCTCACGCGCGTCGCTCGTCCCCACGGTACCGGTCTGTCAGGATGGCCGAATGCCCTCGCCGACGATCGGTCGCCGCGTGCGTCCGGCGTACCCGATCCTGTTGCTGCTCGCCCCGGTGCTCGCCGCCGGCTGCGCGACGACCCGGCCCGGGGTGCCGCCGGACGGCGTCGCCGCGCCGTCGCCGTCGGCGGTCTGGGCGACCGGGGAGCAGCCGGCGGCCCCGACGGTCGCGCCGACCACAAAAGCCCCGGCCAGCCCGACGCCGTCGTCGGCCAAGCCGTCGCCGAGCGCGCCCCGCGCCGGGGTCCGGCACGTCTTTCCGGTACGCGCCGACAACGTGGACTATCACACGACGCACGGTGCGTACCCGGCGACGGACGTGTTCGCGAACTGCGGTGAGCCCTTCGTGGCGGTGACCGACGGCAAGGTGCTGGAGGTGAGTCGCGTCGACAGGTACTCCAAGAGCGGGCCGCAGGGCCCGGACAACGGCGGCCTGTCGGTGTCGCTGCTCGGTGACGACGGGGTGCGCTACTACGGCTCGCACCTGAGCGTCGTCTCGTCCGGCGTCGAGGCGGGGGTCCGGGTGCGTGCCGGCCAGCAACTCGGCAAGGTGGGCCGGACCGGCAACGCCAACAACGTCTGTCACGTGCACTTCGGGATCTCGCCGCCGTGCGCCGGTAAGGACGGGTGGTGGATCCGGCGCGGCGTGATCTGGCCGGCGCGCTACCTGGACTCGTGGCGGCGCGACGGCAACCGGGAACCGGCCGCCGAGGTGACCGCGTGGCAGCGCCAACACGGCTGCCCGAAGGCTCCCTGACATGGCCGCCCGGGATCCCATCGCCGACCTGCGCCGGATCGCGTTCCTGTTGGAGCGGGCGAACGAGGCCACCTACCGGGTGCGGGCGTTCCGTTCGGCGGCCACGGCGCTGGCCGGTCTGCCGGCGGCCGAGGTGGCCGAACGGGCCGGCAACGGCACCCTCACCGAACTGGCCGGCGTCGGCGACGTGACGGCTCGCTGCGTGGCGGAGTCCCTGGCCGGTGAGGAACCGGTCTATCTGCGCCGGCTGGTGGCGACCGAGGGCAGCGACCTGGATGCCGAGGCCGCCGCGCTGCGCGCCGCCCTGCGCGGCGACTGCCACACCCACTCGGACTGGTCCGACGGCGGCTCGCCCATCGAGGAGATGGCGCTGGCCGCGGTCGAGTTGGGTCACGAGTACCTGGTGTTGACCGACCACTCGCCGCGACTGACCGTGGCCCGAGGGCTGACCGCGGAGCGGCTGCGCCGTCAGCTAGACCACGTGGCGCAGGTCAACGCGGCGCTGCCGGAGGGTTTCCGGATCCTCACCGGCATCGAGGTGGACATCCTCGCCGACGGGTCGCTCGACCAGGACGAGGAGTTGCTGGCCCGACTCGACGTGGTGGTCGGCTCGGTGCACAGCGGCCTGAAGGACGAACGGTCGAAGATGACCCGGCGCATGGTGCGGGCCGTTGCCAACCCGCACCTGGACATCCTCGGTCACGTCACCGGCCGGATGGTGTCGTCCCGGCCGGCGGGGGTGACCGGCCCGGGTGACAGGGGGCACCGGGCCCGGACCCGCGCGGAGAGCGACTTCGACGCGGACGCCGTCTTCGCCGCCTGCGCGGAACACGACACCGCAGTCGAGATCAACTCCCGGCCGGAACGGCAGGACCCGCCGAAGCGACTGATCCGACGCGCCCTGGAGGCGGGCTGCCGCTTCGCGATCGACACGGACGCGCACGCGCCCGGCCAGCTCGACTGGCAGCGGTTCGGCTGCGAGCGGGCCGCGCGCTGCGGCGTCCCGGCCGACCGGGTGGTCAACACCTGGTCGGCCGAGCAGCTCGTGGAGTGGACCCGCAACCGGGCCTGACCGGCGTTCCGTACTGGTCGGGGGCGTGGCGGTGGGTCAGCGGCGGGCGGGCTCGGCGGCCGGCGCGGCGGGCTCGACGGCGGGCGCGGCGGGCTCGACGGCGGGCGTGGCGGCGGGCGCGGCGGGTTCGACGGCGGGCGCGACGGCGGGCGCGCCCACGCCGACGACCGGTCGGGGCGTCCGACGGCCGAACACGCCCTGCGCGACCGCGACGCCCAGCAGCACGATGAGCGCACCGACCGGCTGGTGCCAGTTGAGCCGCTCGTTGAGCACCACGGCGCCGATCAGCACCGCGAAGATCGGAATCAGGTACGTGACGGTGGACGCGGTGCTCGCGCCGGCCAACCGGATGTTGCGCATGTTGATGACGAAGGCGAGCCCGGTGCCGAGCGCGCCGAGGGCCAGGACGCTCACCACGACCTTCGCCGACAGCTCGGTGGGCAGCGGCGGCGCGCCCGCGACGAACGGGGTGACGATGGCGAGCTGCGCGGTGGCGAGCAGCAACTGCACCGTGGACAGGGACAGCCCGGAGTGCGTGCTGCCCGCGATGAACCGCTTCTGGTACGGGATGGCGACGCCGTAGCAGGCGGCCGCCCCGAAGCACATCACCTGCCCGACGAAGTGCGCCCCGCCGATGCCCTCCCAGACCCCGAGCACGACGAGTACGCCGACGAAGCCCAGCCCGAGGCCGATCGCTCGGCGGACGGTCAACCGCTCGGTCCGGAACACCAGCACCGCGAGCGGCAGCACGATCAACGGCGTCGTGGCGTTCCAGATGCCGGCGAGCATCGACTCGACCCGTTGCTCGCCGTAACCGAAGAGGGTGAACGGCACGGCCACGCCGAACGCGGCGATGACGGCCAGGTGCGCCCACACCCGGGGTTCACGGGGCAGCCGGTCGCGCAGCACCGCGAGGACCACCAACAGGGTCAGCGCGCCCGCGCCGACGCGGTAGAGGGTCAGCTGCACGGGGTGCAGCTCGGCCACGCCGACCTTGATGAACAGGAAGCTGGAGCCCCAGATGGCGGCGAGGGCGAGAAAGCCCGGTAGCCAGGCCCGCAGCGGGGCCCTGTCAGGAGCGATGTCGGTGGTCACCCCTGACACTCTGCCGGAGGGGTGCGACAGAGTCGTCGGATTTTCCGCTGCTTGGACACGACAATTGACATCGACAACCGGACCGGGCGGTCACGTAGTGTCGCAGCGTGGGACGAATTGATGAAATCGCCAACCGCTACGTGGACAAGTGGGCGCCGTTGAGCCCGACCGGCGCGACCTACGTCGGCATCGCCGGCCATGACAACAAGCTCGACGACCTCTCACCGGACGGATACCGGGCCCGCGCCGACCTGACCCGCGAGACGCTCAGCGAGCTGGAGACGGCCGAGCCGCACACCGAGGCGGAGCGCACCGCCAAGGAGGCCATGCAGGAACGGCTCGGTCTGGACCTGGCCCGGTACGAGGCGGGCGAGACGACCAGCGAGGTCAGCGTGATCACCAGCGGGCTGCACGAGATCCGCATGGTGTTCGACCTGATGCCGACCGCGACGGCCGACGAGCAGGCCAACATCGCCACCCGGCTCAACGGCCTCGCCGGCGCGCTGGAGGGCTACAAGACCACGCTGCGTGAGGCGCTCGCCGACGGGCAGGTCAGCTCGAAGGTGCAGCTCATCGAGGTGGCCAAGCAGTGCGACATCTGGACCGACCCGACCGGGGACAACTTCTACCACGGCCTGGTCGAGCGGCTGGGCGCGGACGGCACCCTCGGTGCCGAGCTGCGCAGGGGCGCGGCGGCGGCCACCGCGGCGACCGCCGAGTTCGGTCAGTTCCTGCGGGCCGAGCTGGCCCCGCACGGGCGCGACAAGCAGGCCGCCGGCCGGGAGCGTTACGAACTCGCCTCGCAGTACTTCCTCGGCGCGAAGATCGACCTCGACGAGACGTACGCCTGGGGTTTCGCGGAGCTGGCCCGCCTGGAGGCGGAGATGCGGGTCGTGGCCGGGCGCATCGCCGGTTCGGGCGCGACGGTCGACGAGGCGGTGGCAAGGCTCGACGCCGACCCGGCGCGCACGATCCAGGGCAAGGAGGCGTTCCGCGACTGGATGCAGGCGCTCGCCGACAAGGCCATCGCCGAGTTGCACGGCACCCACTTCGACATCCCGGAGCAGGTCCGCCGGATCGAGTGCTGCCTCGCGCCCACCAGCGACGGGGCCATCTACTACACCGGGCCGAGCGAGGACTTTTCGCGCCCGGGTCGGATGTGGTGGGCGGTGCCGCAGGGCATCACCGACTTCTCCACCTGGCGCGAGGTGACGACGGTCTACCACGAGGGCGTGCCGGGGCACCACCTTCAGGTGGCCCAGACGGCCGTCCGGGCCGACCTGCTCAACCGCTGGCAGCGGCTGCTCTGCTGGGTCTCGGGGCACGGCGAGGGCTGGGCGCTGTACGCGGAGCGGCTGATGGACGAGCTGGGTTACCTCCAGGACCCGGGCGACAAGCTGGGCATGCTCGACGGTCAGGCGATGCGCGCCGCACGGGTGATCGTCGACATCGGCATGCACCTGGAGCTGGAGATCCCGAAGGACAACCCGTTCGGCTTCCACCCGGGCGAGCGGTGGACGCCCGAGCTGGGTTGGGAGTTCATGCGGGCGCACTGCCGGGTGCCGGACGAGAACCTGCGCTTCGAGCTGAACCGCTACCTGGGCTGGCCGGGCCAGGCGCCGTCGTACAAGGTGGGTGAGCGGATCTGGTTGCAGGCACGCGAGGACGCGATGGCTCGCAAGGGCGCCGACTTCGACCTGCGGGAGTTCCACCGGCAGGCGTTGGACCTGGGCGCGCTCGGCCTCGATCCGCTGCGCAAGGCGCTGGCCCGGCTCTGACCGGTGTTCAGCTCGTGGAACGGCGTCCCGACCCGGACGCCGTTCCACGCTGCGTCACTGCTGCGTCTGCTTGAGGCTGGGTCGGCCGGTCAACGTGTCGCAGGAGATGAAGGCCAGGTCGATCTGCGGGTCGGTGAAGGTGAGCGGCAGCGGCGAGGTGACCGGGATGCCGTCGGGGAAGGGCAGGTCCGGAGTCAGGGTGACCTTGATGCCCAGGAACCGGCCGACGAACCGGGTCGCGTAGAAGGTCACGTCACCGTCGATCGTCAGCTGGTCGGTCTCACTCAACAGCGAGCCGCTCGAAGGCCCCGTGACCAGCAACGCGAAGTCGCTGGTCACCGCCCTGCTCATGGTGAACTTCAACGCCCGCATCTCACCCTTGGCGGTGCGCAACGGCTCGACGCCCCGAAAACGCAGGTTCGTCATCACCACCTTGGAGCCGGTCAGTTTCGCCGGGATGGCGGCCACCTTGGGCATGTCCGGGTCGGCCGCCAGCTTCGGCAGCGGCTTGCCGGGCTCGACGGGCGCGGGCTTGGTCGGCTTCGGGCTGACACACGGAGCGTCGGGGGCGCGGGTGGGGGTCGCCGTCCGGGTGGAGTCGGGAGTGGCGCTACGCGTGGGCTTGGCGCTCGGGGTGGCCGACTCGCTGGCCCGGGCGGTGCCGCTGGTGGGCTCGTCCGTGGCGGCGGCCTTGCCGGACGTTTCCGTCTTGTCGTCGTCACCGCCGGTCAACAGGTCGCCGATCCCGTCGACGATGCTGCTGATCAGATTTCCGTCCGGCTTCTCCGTCGTGGCGCTGGGGCTCGGACTCGGGCTCGCGTTGGGCGGGGAGGCGGGCGGCGTGGTGGGCCGGGCCGACGATGTCGGGGTTGGGCAGGAGGGCGCCGCCGCTCGCACCGGCGACGCGCCGTCGACCGTCGTCAGACCCGCGCTGGCGAGGCTCATCAGGAGCAGCGTCACCACGTACGTCTTCGGGTCGCGGGCCACCGTCGACCGGGGCTGCGACGGTCCCGGCTCCACGACGGGCGGTAGCTCATCGGTGTCGCGCGCGTCCGTCTGCTGGTTCGGGGCTGGCTCGCGCAGCACGCTGCGTGGCTGCGGGATGATGTCGGTGAGCGGCCCGGTGACCTCGTCCGGGAGTTCCCTCGCCGGCAGAAGCTCGTCGACGAGCGGCGCTTCGTCGGCGGTGTCGCCGTCCTCGGCCTGCTCGTCGTCCGGCTCCTCGGCGGCCGGGGCCACCGCCGCGGACTTCTTGACCGGCACCCAGGCGAAGCCGAGCGCGCTACCGACCATTCCCAGCAACATGCCGATGAAGAACCCGCCGAGGTTGACTCCGATCAGCGAGTAGACCGCGGTCACCGCGCCGACGATGGCATAGAAGATCCGCTGCGCGGGGCTGAGCCACATCAGGAGGCCGCAGGTGACCAGGATGGTGGGGATCAACCAGGACAGGAAGCCGGTCGGTCCCATCTGCAGGGTCAGCCCGGCCAGGCTGACCTTGGTGGTGCCGAGGATCTCCACTCCGGCCAGGAGGGTGAAGAGGCCGCCCCAGAATGGCCGGGACCGCCGCCAGCGGCGGAAACCGCGCCAGGCCTGACCGACACGGCCGGGCTGCGCGCGATGAGTGGCGGTCGACACGTACGTCCTCCTGGGGTGAAAGGGGTGGGCAGGACCGAGGCTCGCGAGGGGCGCCCCTCGCGAGCCTCGGCGGCGTCAGCTCAGAAGCATTCCTTGGCCTCAGCGCCGACGTTGACCTTCAACTTGAGGCCGGTCAGCGTGAAGGTGCCGGCGGTGGTGTAGCGGGCGACCTGCTCAAGGTCCTTGATGTTCACGTGCGCGGCGTCCTGACCGAACGAGCCGGCCGGAGCCGGGCCGAGGTCACTGGCGTCCTTACCGATGTTGATGTCGGTGAACTCCGCGTCACCCTCGAGCGACTCCATCGCGATCAGCAGGTTCTTGGCCACGGCCTCCTTGCCGGGGGCGTCGCCGGCGTTGATGGTCAGCACGATCTTGGGCAGGCCGGGAATGGAGGCGTCGACCGACTGGCACAGCTTGGTCAGGTGAGCCTCGCCGATCTCCGACATGGCCACCGGGACGATCTGGCCGTCCTTGGTGGTCACGATGCCGCCGTACTGCTTGAAGCCCTTCCCGTCCAGCTCGGAGGCGGAGATCTTGAACGGCTTGCCGGCGACGGTGATGTTGGCGGCGATGGCGCCGTTGGCCATACCGAAGACGATGCCGCCGGCGGCGACCGCAGCGGGAACCATCATGGCGGCGAAGCGACGCCAGCGGGTGCCGCCGTGGGCCTGACGGGTTTCCGAATCCTTCACGGGTCCTCCTCGAACCGGGGGTCACCGATCGCAGTCGCGACTCGGGACTACGGGAAAGCACGTGGCCGCTGCGTCCCGCTCCGGGGGATGGTCGGCGGATCGCGCAGTGTGCGGATTGGATGCTCTCGCGAAGCGACGTACCTCACAAGGGCGCTGCTACTGGCCGGTAACCCGCGCTCCGCGTCAAGATCTCCGACCGTCACCGTCGGTCAGATCTGCGCCGCCCCACTCCCGCTACAAACCCATTAAAAATGGGGCGGATGACTCCAGAATCTTCACCAGCGGTAGTTGCTGCACAGCATTGTTACATTTACGTAACGCCGGGCTGAAAAGCCGCTGAAGACGATCCTGGCCTCATCCGTACGGCTGAGCCTGCTACGTCACCCCGCCTCGGTGAGCCAGTCGGTCAGCAGCCGGTGGTCGATCGAGTCCACCCGGCCGAGCCGGCGACCTGCCGCGACCCGCTCCCGCAGCTCCTCCCGGGTGAACCAGCGCGCCTGGAGCAACTCCACGCCGTCCACGCGTACTTCGTCTGACGTCGCCGTGGCCCGGAAGCCCACCATCAGCCCGGCGGGGAACGGCCACGCCTGCGACCCCCGGTAGGTGACGTCGGTGACGGTGATCCCGGCCTCCTCGGCCATCTCCCGGCGGACCGCGTCCTCCAGGCTCTCGCCCACCTCCACGAAGCCCGCCAACGTCGAGTAGGAGTCCTCGGACGCACCCGCGTGCCGGGCCAGCAGACAACGCCCGGCCGAGCCGGGCGCCTCGACCAACACGATGATCGCCGGTTCGATGCGGGGGAACAGCAACCGACCGCACTCCGCGCCGGAACAGGTCCGCACGTGGCCACCACCACCGACGACGGCCACCGCACCGCACGTGCCGCAGTAACGCTGCTGCCGGTGCCAGTGCAGCAACCCCCGGGCGTACGCCTGGGTCGCCGCGCCCGCCGGGTCGAGCCGCCCGACCAGCGCCCGTACGTCGACGGCGCGCGCCGCCCCCGCCATCTCGACGGCGGCGGCCTCACCGAGACCCGAGAGGTCCACGGCGAACACCGCGACGTCCCCGTCGAGCCCCAGGAACACGGTCTCCGCGGCAGCCGACCGGACGAGTGACGCGCGGTCGGCCGTCAGCCGGACCGGACCGTCTCCGTCGACGAGACAGCGGTCCCGCCACAGCGGCAGCACCACCGTCGCCGGGTCGTCGAGCAACGCGTCCAGCCGAGCCGGGTCGGTCCGTAACGCGCCCGCCCGGTCCAACCAGCCCCCGCCGTACGCCAACACCCGCTCCGCAGCGTCCACCCCGCCACCGTGCCACGCCCGTCCCCGAGCGCGGACACCGACCCACGCCCCCGCGACACGCCGGACGACACGCGGTAGCAGCACCGAACGGGCACAGCCCGCGCGGACGGCCGGCCATTGGTTACCGTGGTGTCCTCCGGGAGGGGGGACCTCCCGCGGCACCTGGCGATCGAGGTTGCAGTGACGCTGTACGGCGACAAACGTCCACCCGTCGACGATCGGCCCACCGTGCAGGTCACGGCGGTCACCTGGCCGGACGACGAGCCGGACGTTGTCACACCGGTAGCGGCCACGGCCATGGGCGAGCCGGACAACGGCGGTGGCCGTCCACGCCGCGTACGGATGCTGCTCGGCGCGGGCATCACCGGCGGCGTCCTCGCCGCCGTCGCGGGTGCCGGCGCCTGGGCGTACGCCGGTGACGTGCCCCGGGGCACCAGCGTGCTCGGCACCGAGCTGGGCGGTCGGAGCCGCAGCGCGGCCGACCGGGAGTTGCGGGCGGAGCTGGAGAGGCGGGCCGCCGCCCTCGCCGCGCCCCTGCGGATCACGGTCGGGGAGCGCACCGCCGAGATCAATCCGGCCGACGTGGGGCTGGCGGTCGACGTGGCGGCCACGGTTGCGGCAGCGGCCGAGGCCGAGGCGCACCCGGTCAGTCGGCTGGTCGGTTCCCGTACCGTCGAACCGGTCGTCACCGTCGACGCGCCCCGCCTGGACGCGGCCCTGCGCACGGCGCTCGGCGACCAGGTCCGTCCGATGACGATGCCGGCCATCTCCTACCAGGGCACCACACCCAAGGTTGTACGCCCCAAGCCCGGTCGCGCCCTCGACCCGCAGCGCTCGGTCGACGCCGTCCGGGCCGGCTGGCTCGCCGGCACGCCGGTCACCGTGCCACTTGTGGAGAGCCAGCCGGCGACCACCGCCGAGGAGGTGGACCGGCTGGTCGCCGAACTGGCCCGGCCGGCCGTCTCCGCGCCGGTCACCCTGCGCACCGACCGGGGCTCGGTGCAGGTGCCACCGTCGGTCATCGCGAAGAGCCTCCGCTTCAATGCCGACAAGGCCGGCAAGCTCACTCCGGCGGTGGACGTCAAACGACTGCGGACGGCCCTCGGCGACAAGCTGAGCGCGATCGAGGTGCCGCCGAAGGACGCCACGATGACCATCGCCGGCGGCCGTCCCAAGGTCGTCGACGGGCGTGCCGGGCAGCAGCTCGACACCGGCACACTGAGCCGCGACCTGTTGGCGGTGCTGCCGAAGCCCGACGGACGCGAGGTGACCGGAGAACTGAAGGAGACGCCGCCGGAGGTGACCGCGGAGAAGCTGGCCGGTCTGGGCATCAAGGAACGGGTGTCCACCTTCACCACGCGCTTCACCGGCGGGATGGCGTCGTCGCGCAGCCAGAACATCGCCACCATCGCCAAGAAGGTGGACGGCACGGTCGTGCTGCCCGGCAAGACGTTCTCCCTCAATGGGCACACCGGCGAGCGGGGCTACGCCCAGGGCTACAAGGACGCGCCGGTCATCCTGGACGGCAAGCTGGTGCCCGGCGTCGGGGGTGGCACGTCGCAGTTCACGACCACTCTGTTCAACGCCACCTACTACGCCGGCCTCCAGGACGTGGAGCACAAACCCCACTCGTACTGGTTCGACAGGTACCCGGCCGTCATCGAGTCGACCATCTTCTGGCCGAACCTGGACCTCAAGTTCCGCAACAACACCGAGTACGGCCTGCTCATCGACACGTCGTACACGTCGAGCTCGGTGACCGTCTCCATCTGGAGCACGAAGATCTACGACAGCGTCAAGACGGAGTACGGCCCGCGCCGCAACACCACCACGCCGAAGCTCATCCACCTTGAGCCTGGCCCGAAGTGCATTGCCAGCAACGGCATCAACGGCTTCACCCAGGACGCCTTCCGGGTCATCAAGAAAGACGGCGTGGTGGTCAAACGGGAGAAGTTCACCTGGCGGTACGACGCCGAGCCGCGCTACGTCTGCGGCCCCAAGCCTTCCTGAGCCCGCCCGTCGGTGTCGTCGGCAGACGACCTCGGCGTCATGCGCTGCTCCTGAACGCGGACCTCCGCGCGGTAGCGCGTCGCCGCCGGATGCCACATCTCCTCGAACGGCCCCATGACCTCGCCCCCGACACCGCGGCGACGACCACGCACACCCAGCCACCACAGCGCGGCCAGCACGACGCCCACGCAACAGCCAAAGACGAGAAGAATCAGTACGTCCACCACAGCCCGACCCCAAGCCCAGTAACCAACCACCACCGCCACCGAAGCCCTCACTCTGCCCCCCGTTACCTTTTTGATCGTCCCCAGCCGGGGACCCTCGGTCGCCCGGCCCGGTATGACTTCCTGCCCCTGTCGTTCGGATGATCCGGGGGGTGTTGTCGCCGGGTCGGGTGGCGTCGGCGGACCGCTGATAGGGACACGGCCACCCGTGTTGGGGTAGGTCTCTTCGTAACGTGGCTGCCGGCAGTCCGACGCCTGGACCAGCGGCCGGGGCCACGATGCGATGCGTGGAGGCGGGTGCGGTGAACGACGGATTCGGCGTCTTCTTGGGCTTAGACGTTGGCAAAGAGGGTCACCACGCCGTCGGGTTGACGCCGGAGGGCAAGCGGCTGCACGACGCGGCGTTGCCGAACACTGAGGCGCGGCTGCGGCAATTGTTCGACAAACTCGCCCGTCACGGTCGGGTCCTGGTCGTGGTCGACCAGCCCGCCTCGATCGGTGCCCTGCCGGTCGCGGTTGCCCGGGCGTGCGGTCATCAGGTGGCCTACCTGCCTGGCCTGGCGATGCGCCGGATCGCCGACCTGCACCCCGGTGCGGCGAAGACCGACGCCCGCGACGCCTATGTCATCGCTGATGCCGCCCGCACCCTGCCGCACACGCTGCGGCGGGTCGACGTCGGCGACGAAACCCTGGCTGAGTTGGAAGTCCTCGTCGGCTTCGATGACGATCTCGCCGGCGAAGCCACTCGCGTGTCCAACCGGATCCGGGGCCTGCTCACGCAGATCCACCCCGCCCTGGAACGAGTCCTTGGCCCCAAGGTCAACCACAAAGCGGTCCTTGAACTGCTGTCCCGCTGCGGCGGCCCACTCGGGCTACGCAAGGCCGGCCGCCGCAAACTGCTCTCGATCGCCGCCGTCCACGCACCCCGGATGGGTGAACGCCTCATCGAGCAGATCATGACGGCCCTTGATGAGCAGAGCGTCACCGTCGCGGGCACCCGGGCCGCGGAGACGATCCTGCCCCGCCTCGCGGACAGCCTTCGCGACATCCTGAGACAACGCGACCAAGTCGCGAAAGAGGTCGAGGGGATGCTTGATGCGCACCCTCTTGCCCCGGTCCTGACCTCGATGCCCGGCATCGGTGTCAGGACCGCAGCCCGGATCCTGCTCGAAGTCGGCGACGGCACCGCCTTCGCCACCCCCGGGCACCTCGCCGCCTACGCCGGCCTCGCCCCCGTGACCCGACGATCCGGCAGCAGCATCCGCGGCGAGCACCCACCCCGCGGCGGCAACAAGAACCTCAAACGCGCGTTCTTCCTCGCCGCGTTCGCATCCCTCGCCGACCCCGTCAGCCGCACCTACTACGACCGCAAACGCGCCGAAGGTAAACGCCACAACGCCGCTCTCATCTGCCTCGCCCGCCGCCGCTGCGACGTCCTGTTCGCCATGCTCCGCGACAAGAACCCCTACCAGCCACACCCCACCAGCCCCGTCCCCGCTTGACGAAACTCATAGGGACACCCCCCCCGCGTCCTCCCGGCGCCCCGCCCTCGGCGGGTCGATCATGAAGTTGTTGCCACTGTCGTCGGCGGGTCGAGGCACTAACTTCATGATCACCGGCGCTGGGCGGGACAGGAACCGAGGCCGGGGGCGCCGAGCGCGGGTGGGGATTTTGGTGGGGAATGCAGAAATGGCCACCCCCATCGGGGGTGGCCATTTCTGGAAGATTGTCCGGCGGTGTCCTACTCTCCCACACCCTCACGAGTGCAGTACCATCGGCGCTGGAGGGCTTAGCTTCCGGGTTCGGAATGTGACCGGGCGTTTCCCCTCCGCCATGACCGCCGTAACTCTATGAACATATCAACCATCACCAACACGGGTGGGTGTTTGTTCAGAGTTGCACAGTGGACGCGTAGCAGCTTAGTAGTCAAGTCCTCGGCCTATTAGTACCGGTCAACTGAACCCGTTACCGGGCTTACATTTCCGGCCTATCAACCCAGTCGTCTAGCTGGGGGCCTTACCCCACCAAAGGTGGGTGGGATACCTCATCTTGAAGCAGGCTTCCCGCTTAGATGCTTTCAGCGGTTATCCCTTCCGAACGTAGCTAACCAGCCGTGCCCCTGGCGGGACAACTGGCACACCAGAGGTTCGTCCGTCCCGGTCCTCTCGTACTAGGGACAGCCCTTCTCAAGTATCCTACGCGCACGGCGGATAGGGACCGAACTGTCTCACGACGTTCTAAACCCAGCTCGCGTACCGCTTTAATGGGCGAACAGCCCAACCCTTGGGACCTGCTACAGCCCCAGGATGCGACGAGCCGACATCGAGGTGCCAAACCATCCCGTCGATATGGACTCTTGGGGAAGATCAGCCTGTTATCCCCGGGGTACCTTTTATCCGTTGAGCGACACCGCTTCCACTCGCAAGTGCCGGATCACTAGTCCCGACTTTCGTCCCTGCTCGACCTGTCAGTCTCACAGTCAAGCTCCCTTGTGTACTTGCACTCAACACCTGATTGCCAACCAGGCTGAGGGAACCTTTGGGCGCCTCCGTTACCCTTTAGGAGGCAACCGCCCCAGTTAAACTACCCACCAGACACTGTCCCTGAACCGGATAACGGTCCGAAGTTAGATACCCAAATCAACCAGAGTGGTATTTCAAGATTGCCTCCACCCATACTGGCGTATGGACTTCACCGGCTCCCACCTATCCTACACAAGCTAACTCAAGTACCAATGTCAAGCTATAGTAAAGGTCCCGGGGTCTTTCCGTCCTGCCGCGCGTAACGAGCATCTTTACTCGTACTGCAATTTCGCCGGGCCTGTGGTTGAGACAGTGGGGAAGTCGTTACGCCATTCGTGCAGGTCGGAACTTACCCGACAAGGAATTTCGCTACCTTAGGATGGTTATAGTTACCACCGCCGTTTACTGGCGCTTAAGTTCTCCGCTTCGCCCCCGAAAGAGCTAACAGGTCCCCTTAACGTTCCAGCACCGGGCAGGCGTCAGTCCATATACATCGAATTACTTCTTCGCATGGACCTGTGTTTTTAGTAAACAGTCGCTTCCCCCTGCTCTCTGCGGCCATACAACGCTCCACCCGCGCGGGGCTTCACGTCTCCGGCCCCCCTTCTCCCTAAGTTACGGGGGCAATTTGCCGAGTTCCTTAACCACAGTTCGCCCGATCGCCTCGGTATTCTCTACCTGACCACCTGTGTCGGTTTGGGGTACGGGCCGCTAAGAACTCGCTAGAGGCTTTTCTCGGCAGCATAGGATCACTGACTTCACCTGAATCGGCTCGGCATCACGTCTCAGCCTCCATGTGTCGCGGATTTGCCTACGACACGGCCTACACGCTTACCCCGGCACAACCACCGGCCGGGCTCAGCTACCTTCCTGCGTCACCCCATCGCTTGACTACTACCCGCCAGGTTCCCACGCTCCCTATCATCAGTCCGAAGACCTCAAACAGTTCGGGTGGTTAGCACAACGAGGTTCATCAGGGACGCTCTTTCGCGGGTACGGGAATATCAACCCGTTGTCCATCGACTACGCCTCTCGGCCTCGCCTTAGGTCCCGACTCACCCAGGGCGGATTAGCCTGGCCCTGGAACCCTTGGTCATCCGGCGGAAGGGTTTCTCACCCTTCTTTCGCTACTCATGCCTGCATTCTCACTCGTGCCGCGTCCACAACTGGGTCACCCCGCTGCTTCACCCCCGGCACGACGCTCCCCTACCCATCCACACACCTGCACAAGGAATCAAGTCCAAGCGAGGTTAAAATGTGAATGCCACAGCTTCGGCGGTGTGCTTGAGCCCCGCTACATTGTCGGCGCGGAACCACTTGACCAGTGAGCTATTACGCACTCTTTAAAGGGTGGCTGCTTCTAAGCCAACCTCCTGGTTGTCTATGCGACCCCACATCCTTTTCCACTTAGCACACGCTTAGGGGCCTTAGCTGGTGATCTGGGCTGTTTCCCTCTCGACTACGAAGCTTATCCCCCGCAGTCTCACTGCCGCGCTCTCACTTACCGGCATTCGGAGTTTGGCTGATTTCGGTAAGCTTGTGGGCCCCCTAGACCATCCAGTGCTCTACCTCCGGCAAGAAACACGCGACGCTGCACCTAAATGCATTTCGGGGAGAACCAGCTATCACGGAGTTTGATTGGCCTTTCACCCCTAACCACAGGTCATCCCCCAACTTTTCAACGTTGGTGGGTTCGGCCCTCCACGCGGTCTTACCCGCGCTTCAGCCTGCCCATGGCTAGATCACTCCGCTTCGGGTCTAGAGCATGCGACTAAAGCGCCCTATTCAGACTCGCTTTCGCTACGGCTCCCCCACACGGGTTAACCTCGCCACATGCCACTAACTCGCAGGCTCATTCTTCAAAAGGCACGCCGTCACCCCGCAAGGCTCCGACGGATTGTAGGCGAACGGTTTCAGGTACTATTTCACTCCCCTCCCGGGGTACTTTTCACCATTCCCTCACGGTACTCGTCCGCTATCGGTCACCAGGAAGTATTTAGGCTTACCAGGTGGTCCTGGCAGATTCACGGCAGATTTCAGGGGTCCGCCGCTACTCGGGAACACCCACAGAAGGTCAACAGCTTTCACCTACCGGACTCTCACCGTCTACGGTCAGCCATTCCAGACTGTTCGACTAGCCATCAACTTTGTAACTTCTCCAACAGATGTCAGTCTGTTGAGCAGGGTCCCACAACCCCGACCACGCAACCCCTGACAGGTATCACACGCAGCCGGTTTAGCCTCAATCCGCTTTCGCTCGCCACTACTCACGGAATCACTAAATTGTTTTCTCTTCCTACGGGTACTGAGATGTTTCACTTCCCCGCGTTCCCTCCACACACCCTATGTGTTCAGGTGTGGGTGACACCACATGACTGGTGCCAGGTTTCCCCATTCGGACACCCTGGGATCACAGCTTGGTTGACAGCTCCCCCAGGCCTATCGCGGCCTCCCACGTCCTTCATCGGCTCCTGGTGCCAAGGCATTCACCGTTCGCCCTTGACAACTTGACCACAAAGATGCTCGCGTCCACTGTGCAATTCTCAACAAACAACCAACCCACAACCCAACACGCCCCACACCAAACCCGAACCAACGTTCGGCGGTATGTGAGGCCAGGCCATGCCTGGCAGACTCCCAGCCCCCACCAAGGAGGGCCGGCCAAGTCTCCGAAAGAAACAACCAAAGGTTGTTCTTTCAGGACCCAACAGGGTGCTTACATCCTTCCCCAGCCGCACCAGAACCCATCCGTTCCCACCACCCGAGGGTGGCTGTACTAGGTAGTCCCGGCCGTTGCCACGGACAGACTTGCCAGTGTCTCCGCCATCTGAGCACCCCGGTCCAACATTCGTGGACCGCGGGCTCCTTACCACCTTTCGGTGGAAGGTGCTCCTTAGAAAGGAGGTGATCCAGCCGCACCTTCCGGTACGGCTACCTTGTTACGACTTCGTCCCAATCGCCAGCCCCACCTTCGACGGCTCCCTCCACAAGGGTTGGGCCACCGGCTTCGGGTGTTGCCGACTTTCGTGACGTGACGGGCGGTGTGTACAAGGCCCGGGAACGTATTCACCGCAGCGTTGCTGATCTGCGATTACTAGCGACTCCGACTTCACGGGGTCGAGTTGCAGACCCCGATCCGAACTGAGACCGGCTTTTTGGGATTCGCTCCACCTCACGGTATCGCAGCCCATTGTACCGGCCATTGTAGCATGCGTGAAGCCCTGGACATAAGGGGCATGATGACTTGACGTCATCCCCACCTTCCTCCGAGTTGACCCCGGCAGTCTTCGATGAGTCCCCGCCATAACGCGCTGGCAACATCGAACGAGGGTTGCGCTCGTTGCGGGACTTAACCCAACATCTCACGACACGAGCTGACGACAGCCATGCACCACCTGTGACCGCCCCCGAAGGACCCCCCATCTCTGGAGGTTTTGCGGCCATGTCAAACCCAGGTAAGGTTCTTCGCGTTGCATCGAATTAATCCGCATGCTCCGCCGCTTGTGCGGGCCCCCGTCAATTCCTTTGAGTTTTAGCCTTGCGGCCGTACTCCCCAGGCGGGGCGCTTAATGCGTTAGCTGCGGCACAGGGAACCGGAGAGGCCCCCCACACCTAGCGCCCAACGTTTACAGCGTGGACTACCAGGGTATCTAATCCTGTTCGCTCCCCACGCTTTCGCTCCTCAGCGTCAGTATCGGCCCAGAGACCCGCCTTCGCCACCGGTGTTCCTCCTGATATCTGCGCATTTCACCGCTACACCAGGAATTCCAGTCTCCCCTACCGAACTCTAGCCTGCCCGTATCGACCGCAGGCTTGGGGTTGAGCCCCAAGTTTTCACGGTCGACGCGACAAGCCGCCTACGAGCTCTTTACGCCCAATAAATCCGGACAACGCTCGCGCCCTACGTCTTACCGCGGCTGCTGGCACGTAGTTGGCCGGCGCTTCTTCTGCAGGTACCGTCACTTTCGCTTCGTCCCTGCTGAAAGAGGTTTACAACCCGAAGGCCGTCATCCCTCACGCGGCGTCGCTGCATCAGGCTTCCGCCCATTGTGCAATATTCCCCACTGCTGCCTCCCGTAGGAGTCTGGGCCGTGTCTCAGTCCCAGTGTGGCCGGTCGCCCTCTCAGGCCGGCTACCCGTCGTCGCCTTGGTAGGCCATCACCCCACCAACAAGCTGATAGGCCGCGAGCCCATCCCAAGCCGAAAAACTTTCCACCACCAGCCATGCGGCCAGAAGTAATATTCGGTATTAGCCCCCGTTTCCGAGGGTTATCCCAAAGCTTGGGGCAGGTTGCTCACGTGTTACTCACCCGTTCGCCGCTCGAGTACCCCGAAGGGCCTTTCCGCTCGACTTGCATGTGTTAAGCACGCCGCCAGCGTTCGTCCTGAGCCAGGATCAAACTCTCCAACAAAAAATTAGTTGAACAGCTATCCCGGCAACAAACAAATGTTGCCAAAGGAATCCCAACCAACAACCCACCAAAAGCAGGCTGCCAGTCCGGGGTATAAATCATAATTGGCACTGGCTTTACAAGCACCCTGTTGAGTTCTCAAAGAACAACCACACACCGATCAGCAGGCCCACCCAGTGGGCCCCGTCCCGGGGCTTTTCGTTCCGCGTCCCCGCCGCTCTCGCGCCGGGCACTTTTACTACGTTACCTCACCGTCTCGGCCGTGTCAAACCGGTGTGTCCCGGTCTGTCATGCTTCGTGCGGGTTGGTCCCGGCGCACTCACGCAGCAGCGAACCGCTGCGTCAGGTCGTCGGATTCGGCAGACCGGCCGCTGTGGTCTCCCACAGTCGCGCCCGGTGCCCTGCCGGTCGTGAACCTTACCCGGTCGGTTCCGCCGCACCAAATCCGCCTCCCGGCAGATCAGGTGAGCACCGCCCGAACCGCGCCTCCAGGAGCGAACCCCTAGCTGGCCCGGTTGCCGGCCCGGTTCGTGGCTCCAGGACTTTCGCCCTGTTTGCCCCGTTCCGCGCTGGCAGAGAGAAAGTTACGCGTCCGTGGGTTTGATCGTCAAATCGGGGGGTAGCGTCCCGCGTCACACTCGCGCCCGATACGCGTTTCCGCAGCTCAGGACGTTCCGCCTCGGCGAGCGACCAGCCAGCCGCGGATGCCGAGCACCCCGACCGTCGTGCCGATGGCCAGCGACGCGGCGATCAGAAGCGCGTGCACCCACAGAAAACTGGTCGGCACACCGTCGCCCACCGTGGCGGACGCCCACGACCGCGGGTCCTGCCAGATCGCGACCGCGAACCTCGGCCAGATCACCCAGGTCCAGACCCCGACCCCGACCAGGAAGGCGGACCACCCGCGCGACAGCACCATGACTGCCGAGTATGTCAGCGGAGCTGCGCACCGCCGATTCCGACACTGACCGCCCGTCCGGCAGAGAGCCGGCCCTCGTTTCCCGCATCCGCAGGCCGGGCATTGAGTGGGAGGACAGGGAGGTGACCCGTGCAACCCTCGATCTTCAACCCCTGGGCCTGGCGCGATCCGTCGGCGCTGGCTGGCGGATACACACAGACCACGCCCTCGACCGGCCCGTCGAAGGACCCGGACGGCGGGCACGACGGTCCGGACGCCCCCGGTCCGGGTACCCCGATCGACCTCGTCGGCTACCACGTGCAGGCCCGCGACGGACGTATCGGCACCATCGACCAGGCGAGCGACGAGGCGGATGCCGGACACCTGGTGGTGGACACCGGACCGTGGATCCTCGGTCAGAAGGTGCTGGTGCCGGCGGGCACGGTGGAGCGGGTCGACCACCTGGACCGGCTCGTGTACGTCGACCGGACCCGGCAGGAGATCAAGGACGCGCCGCCGTTCGACCCGGCGTCGTTCGATCCGGAGTACCGGGACCGCGTCGGCAGCTACTACGCGGACCGTCACGTGCCACCCCCGCAGCAGCGCCGCGGGTAATCTGAGCTGGTGGTCCGGACGGGCAGTTGCGTGCCGGAGGCGGTCGAGGTGGTCGACGGCCTCCCGCACCGTGTCGTGTCGGCGTCCCTGACCAGCTCCGGCGACGGCCGTGAGCAACT
Source organism: Micromonospora sp. CA-246542 (assembly GCF_050942905.1). NCBI lineage: Bacteria > Bacillati > Actinomycetota > Actinomycetes > Micromonosporales > Micromonosporaceae > Micromonospora > Micromonospora sp. CA-246542. The sequence continues at coordinate 6,845,479 of NZ_CP192040.1, forward strand.
TCTGGACCTGCTTCGTGCCGGTGGTCTGCGGTACCGCGCCGGCGCGCGATGGCGGACGGCTCACTGAGCCCTGTTCTCCGCCGACCGAGGGGGCGAGTTCGCCCCGCTCGGCGCGCGCCCGACGCGTGACCCACCTACCCGCACGAAAGGCACATCACCATGTCCGTCGCACGCATGCTCACCGGCGACCGGCCCACCGGCCGCCTGCACCTCGGCCACTACGTCGGCAGCATCGCCAACCGGGTGCGGCTGCACCAGCGGTACGAGAGCTTCTTCATCATCGCGGACCTGCACATGCTCACCACCCGCAACCGCCGGGAGGACATCGACCAGGTCTCCGGCAACGCCCGCGAGATGGTGACCGACATCCTCGCCGCCGGCGTCGATCCGACTCGGGCCACGTTCTACCTCCAGTCGGCGATTCCCGAGGTCGGCGACCTGAACACCCTCCTGCAGAACCTGGTGACCGTGCCCCGACTGGAACGGGTGCCGTCGCTCAAGGACATGGCCCGCGACGCCGGCAAGGAGGAGATGCCGTACGGGTTGCTGGGTTACCCGGTGCTCCAGGCCGCGGACATCCTCTGCGTCAAGGGCGAGGTGGTCCCGGTCGGCCGGGACAACGCCGCGCATGTGGAGGTGACCCGGGAGATCGCCAGGCGGTTCAACCACCTGTACGGGCCGGTCTTCCCGGTGCCCGAGCTGATCCCGGCCGACAATCCCAGCCTGGTGGGCACCGACGGCGTCGCCAAGATGAGCAAGAGCCGGGGTAACACCATCGCGCTGTCCGACGACAGGGCCACGGTGCGCCGCAAGGTGCGCGGGATGTACACCGACCCGAACCGGGTACGGGCCGACGTGCCGGGAACGGTGGAGGGCAACCCGGTCTTCGCGTACCACGAGGTGTTCAACCCGGACCGTGCGGAGGTGGACGACCTGGCCCGGCGTTACCGGGCCGGGCAGGTCGGTGACGTGGAGGTCAAGGAGCGGCTGGTCGAGGCGCTGGAGACGTTCCTGGCCCCGATCCGGGAACGCCGGGCGGCGATCGAGGCCGACCGGGGGCTCGTCGACCGGCTGATCGTCGAGGGCACCGAGCGCACCCGGCAGGAGGTACGCCAGACCCTGACGGAGGTACGCCGGGCGATGGGGCTGACCGGGACGTACCAACAGGTGCGCCGGCGGGCCGAGCGGAGCCGGCGCCGGACGGACGCGCCGGCCTGACGCGGACGTCTCGGGTCTTCCCGATGTGACGGGGAGACCCGAGGCGGTCCACCGAGGGCGCAGAATGCCAGGATGAGGGGAATTCGTCCGGTCGTGGTCGGTGCCACGCACCGGACGACGATGTTCGAGATCTTCTTCGACCTGGTCTTCGTCTTCGCGCTCACCCGGGTCATCGCGTTCATGGCGCAGCCGCCGACCGCGCTGCTCACCCTGGCCCAGGGACTGCTCCTGCTCCTGCTGCTGCTCTACTCGTGGGGGCCGTACACCTGGGTGGGCAACCTCGTCCGCGCGGACCTCGGCCTGGTCCGCGGAGCGACCCTGGTCGCGATGGCGGCGATCTTCGTGGCCGCCCTGGTGTTGCCGGACGCGTGGCGGCAGGGTCCGGGGCTCGTCGACGCGCCGCTGACCCTCGCGCTCGCGTACGTGGTCGTCCGGGCGGTACAGCTCGTGATCCTCGCCTGGGTGAGCGTGACGATCCCGTCGCTGCGCCCGACGCTGCGCTACTTCCGCGTGCCCGTGGTGCTGGCGTGGTTTCCGCTGGTGGGCGGGGCGCTGCTCGGCGGGACCGCCCAGACGGTGCTCTGGACGGCCGCGCTGCTGGTGGACATCGGTGGCTCGCGGCTCGCGTCCACCTTCCACCCGTGGCAACTGCGCAGCGTGGACCACTTCACCGAGCGGTACGGGTTGGTGCTCATCATCGCCCTCGGCGAGTCGCTGATCTCCGCCGGCGCGGGGCCACGGACGATGACGCCGGTCGGTACGGCGGTGGCGGCCGCACTGCTCGGCCTGGTCAGCACGGTCTGCCTGTGGTGGCTCTACTTCGATCGGCTGGCTCCCGCCGCACGGGCGGCCGTCAGCGACGTGCCACCCGACCGACGGGCCGACGTGGCCGGCGACGCGTACGGCATCGGGCACTCCCCGCTGATCATCGGGGCCATCTACTTCGCGCTCGGCATCGAGGAGGTGATCGCCCGGCTCTCCGCGGACCCCTCCGACACGGGCCCGCTGGGCTGGGAAGCCACGGGCGCCCTCTACGGGGGTGTGACCGTCTACCTGCTCAGCAGGCTGGTGCTCCGTCGACTGACCGTACGTGCCGTCCATCCGGCGCAGGTCGTCGCGGCGCTGCTGCCGCTGGCCCTGCTGCCGGTCGGTCGTACCCTCGCGCCGTTGGCGGCGCTCGCCGTGCTGACCGTCCTCCTGATCGCGGTTACCTGGTACGAACGGCGGTTCGACCGGCGAGACGAACGGGCCGACCCGGCGCGGGCGACCCGTCCCTGACGGTTCGGAGAATGTTCGGGCGTCGTGTCGATAACCCGGGCCGTCGCTCGTCGTCATGCTGTACGGCGACCCTGCCGCACCGAGAGGAGTCCGGACGTGAAGTACATGCTGCTGTTCATGAGCCCCGCGAACGACGAGGTGGGCAACGGGTGCACCTTCGAGGACTGGATCCGCTACGACCAGGAGATGAAGGACGCGGGGATCTGGGTCTCCGGGCATCCGTTGCAGGACCTGACCACCTGCACCACTGTGCAGGTCGGCCCGGACGGCGAACGCACGATCACCGACGGGCCGTTCGCCGAGACCCGCGAGGTGCTCGGCGGCTACGACATCATCGACGTGCCGAATCTCGACGTCGCACTGGACTGGGCGGCTCGTAGTCCCGGCGCTACCGGTAACGGGTCGGTGCAGGTGCGCCCGGTCGCCGAGATCGAGGTCGGGGTCTGACAGTGGTGGAACCGGAGGCCGCAGCCGGGTCGGTCGAGGCCGTGTTCCGGGAGGAGCACGGTCGGCTGCTCGCCTCGCTGGTGCACCGCTTCGGCGACCTCGACCTGGCCGAGGAGGTGGCTTCCGAGGCGATCGAGGCGGCGCTGGTGCACTGGCCCGTCGACGGTGTCCCGAGCCGGCCCGGCGCCTGGCTGCTCACCACGGCCCGCCGTCGCGCGGTCGACCGGTTGCGCCGGGACCGGGTGCTGGCCACCCGGCTGGCCGTACTCAGGGCGGAGGCCGAGCGGTCCGACCCCGCGCCGCCCGCCGACGCCGACCCGGACCTGCCCGACGACCGGTTGGCACTCTTCTTCACCTGCGCCCACCCGGCCCTGCCCGCGCAGGATCGCGGGGCGCTCACGCTGCGTTTCCTCGCCGGGCTCACCACGGCGGAGGTCGCTCGGGCCTTCCTGGTGCCGCACGCGACCATGGCCCAGCGACTCGTTCGGGCCAAGCGCAAGATCCGCGATGCCCGCATCCCGTTCCGGGTGCCCGGCGTCGACGAGCTGCCCGAGCGTCTGCCCACGGTGCTCCAGGCCGTCTACTCGATCTTCACCGAGGGGTACGCGGCCAGTTCCGGCCCCGATCTCCAACGGACCGACCTCGCCGAGGAGGCCATCCGGCTGGCCCGGATCCTGCGCCGGCTGCTGCCCGCCGAACGGGAGGTCGCCGGGCTGCTCGGGTTGCTGCTCCTGGTGCACGCGCGACGTGCGGCACGCACCGGACCGGACGGCGCCGTGGTCCTCCTCGACGACCAGGACCGCGCACGGTGGGACCACTCGATGATCGACGAGGGGCGGGCGCTGGTGCTGGTCGCGTTGACCGGGCCGGCGCCCGGGCCGTACGGGGTGCAGGCAGCCATCGCCGCTCTGCACGACGAGGCCCCGGACGTGGCCGGCACCGACTGGCCGCAGGTGGTGGCGCTCTACGACGTGCTGCTCGGCATGGTGCCCTCGCCGGTCGTGGCGCTCAACCGGGCCGCCGCCGTGGCCATGCGGGACGGGCCGGATGCGGGGCTCGCCCTGCTGGACGGCTTGGCCGACGACCCGCGTCTGCGGGGTTACCACCTCTATCCGGCGACCAGGGCAGACCTGCTGCGCCGGCTCGGCCGTCTCGACGAGGCCGCGGCGGCGTACCGGGACGCCCTGGCGCTGGTCGGCACCGAGCCGGAACGGGCGCACCTGCGCCGCCGCCTGGCATCCGTCACCGGTGACTGAGCACGGTCGCTGTACCCTTCCCCGGTGACTCTGCCTCTGCCGCCCGGTGAGTTCGCCGCGTACCTGTTCGACTGCGACGGCACCATCGTCGACTCGATGCCGCTGCACTACGTGGCCTGGCAGCGGGCCCTCGACGAGTGGGGCTGCGAGTTCCCGGAGGACCTCTTCTACGCCTGGGGTGGCCGGCCGACCGCCGACATCATCGTCGCGTTGAACGAGCGCCACGGCCTGGCGATGCCGGTGGCGGCCGTCGTGGAGAACCGCGAGCGCATCTACCAGGAGCTGTTGCCGCAGGTCGCCGCCGTTCCCGAGGTGGTGGCGCACATCCACGAGGCGCACCGGCGGGTGCCGTTCGCCGTCGTCTCCGGCAGCACCCGGGCCGCGGTCACCGCCTCCCTGGAGGCGCTCGACCTGCTGGACCGGTTCGACGTGCTGGTGTGCGCCGAGGACTACACGCGGGCCAAGCCCGACCCGGAGGCGTTCCTGCTCGCGGCCCGACAGCTCGGCGTACCCCCGGAGTCCTGCCTGGTCTTCGAGGACACCGACCTGGGCATCCAGGCCGCGACGGCGGCCGGCATGGCGTCGGTACGCGTGCCGCAGCAGCGCACCGCCTGACCCTCAGGCGATCGTCAGCAGGAGCTTGCCGGAGTACGACGTCGTCAGGCGCTGGTGTGCCTCCCGCACCTTGCCCAGCGGGAACTTCTCGGCCACGTGCACCACGAACGGGCCGGCCTCGACGAGTTCGTTGAGACGCCGCAACTGCCCGGGGTTGGACACGCCGTCGTACGCGCGAACCGTCATCCCGGGGCGCTCGCTCGGCTCCGGCCGCACCCCGTGGGCGTACGCCACGACTCCGCCGTCGGACAGCGTCTCGGTCAACCGGTCCAGCGTCCCGCCGCCGGCCATCGCCAGGATGCCGGCCACTCCCTCCGGTGCCGTGTCGCGGATCGTCGTGAGCATCTCGGCGAGGTCGCCGTGGCCGTCCAGGGACACGTCGGCGCCGAGCCGCGTCACCAGCGCCACGCCGTCTGCGCCGGAGGCCACCGCGATCACGTTGAGGCCCTGCCGCTTGGCCAACTGCACGGCCAGATGCCCCTGACCGCCGCTCGCGCCGAAGATCAGGAGCCAGGCGCCGGCCGGCAGGCTGAGGGTGTCCAACCCGGCCAGCGCGGTCAGCGCGTCGGTGGGCATGGCACCGGCGTGTTCGGCGGGTACGCCGTTGGGCAACTTCGCGGCGTACTCGGCCTTGACGACCGCGTACTCGGCGTAGAAGCCGCCCTTGGGCCGGGTGGTGGCGGAGACGTAGACCTGGTCGCCGACCGCGAGGCCGGTCACCCGGTCGCCGGCCGCGATGACGGTCCCCGCGCCGTCGGAGCCCGGCACGATCGGAAGGGACGAGCCCTCCGGCACCAACAGGCCCTGCCGCTCGTACGCGTCCCACACCCCGACGCCGGCGCTCAGGACCCTGATGAGCACCTCGTCGGCGGCGACCTCGGGCACGGGGAGCTTGCGCAGGGTGATCACCTCCGGCCCGCCGAACTCGTCGAAGGCCGCGGCCTGCATCCGCTCTGGCACGTCCGCGTCAACCATGGGGGCTTCCTCTCCGGGCCGGCGTCACCGTCGCAGCATGCCGGCTCGCGGACGAATCCGAGCCGGTGCCGAGTGCCGTTCACCCACAAGGGCGACCGGGCCGGTTGCCTCCGGCTCACGGCCCGCCGCGCCGCGTCCTGCGACGCCCGGCCGTCCGCGCCGGGTGCTCAGGACGTCTGTGGCTGCGGGCCACGGAGTGCCTGCTCGACGGCGTCGCGCACCCGGGCGTCCTCGCGGGCCTTGCGCCGCGACCGGGCGCGGCGGCGGTACAGGTACGCGCCGACGACGGCGGCGATCAGCACGACGAGCGCCAACACCAGCGTCCACGGCAGGGCCCAGCCGTGTGCCGTCGCCTCGATGGGCTTGAGCGGGTGGTGGAGCCCGACGCGTCGGTGAGCAGCGGGGTGACGGTGGCGGTCGCCGCGAGCCGGACGGCGGGCGCGACACCGTGCACCGGCACCGTCACGTCCCAGCTCTCGCCCGGGAGCAACTGCGGCGGCGCGGCGATGTCACCGGCCCGCGCGCGCAGGACGCCGAACGGCCCCGAGACCGACACCGACTGCTTGGCGGAGAGGGCGGCGTTACCGGTGTTGTGGATCGTGTAGGAGACGGTCGCGTCGCCCTTGCCGATCGGGTTGGCCGATCCGTCGTACCTGACGTGGAAGTTCTCGACCGCGAGGGTCGGCTTCAGCTCGCCGCCCACCCGCAATGTGATCCGGATGCCGAGGCGACGGTCCACGTTGATGCCCTCGGCCTGGTCGGTCTGGGTCAGCGTGGTCAGGATGCCGCCGACGTGGTCGCCGGGCGTGGCGTTGGTCGGAACGGCGATCGTGAAGGGCACCTGGGCGGTCTTCCCGGGTTGGATCACGACGCTGCCGGCGCTCGGCTTGACCCAGGCGCCGACCGCCACCGACTTCTTGTCCCTGGTCAGCAGGTCGAGCTGCCCCGCGTCGGTGGTGAAGCCGTCGGCGGCGTACACGGCGAGGGTCAGGGGCACCGGGCCGCGGTTGGCCACCACCATGGCGTCCTCGACGGTTCCGCCGGGGTTGACGTTGTAGCTGTAGCTGGACCGGGCTTCGCCGTAGCTGTTGGAGGCCGTCCGGACCGTCCAGGCGACGTTGCCGTCGGCCGCGAGGGCGGGGCCGCCGCCGACGCCGGCCGCCGCGACGGCGGCGAGCAGGGACAGCACGGTCGTACGAAGAAGTGTCTTCCAGCGCGTTACGGACGGTCGCATCTCAGGTCCTCGAAGTGATCTTGGTGGTGGGTGAACCGGCGGCGGGGTAGGCCCCGAAAGGTGCCTACCCCGCCCGGTGGAACAGGCTCGATCAGCTGCTCAGGGCAGTGATCGTGAGGGTGGTGCGGTAGCTGCCCTTCGCGATGCTGTCCGGGATCTTCAGGTCCAGGTCGGCACCGAGCTTGGCCCCGCCGCGCGGGTGACCCTGCACAGCCGCGCCCAGACCGCTGGAGACCGAGAGGCCCTTGCCCTGGTCGTCGAGGGACGACAGGACCGGAGTGCCGGCCGCCGCGCCCGCGCCGGCGTCGAGGACGTACGGGGTCCAGCCCAGGTACGAGCCGGAGAACGTCTTGTCGGCGTCGGAGAAGTCGCCGACGCTGGCCGAGATCGACCACGGGGCGAGCGAACGACGGCTGTCCGACACGAGGATCGGGTTGATCTTGCCGGTCGCCTCGAAGTAGGTGCCGTCGCGCTCCTGCGCGGTGCCCAGGTCGACCAGGCCGTTGTAGCCGTCGATGGTCCAGCCGAACTCACCCGGCGCCGGGTTGGGCACGTTGACCTGGATGGCCTGACCGTCACCGTGGTACGGGTGGATCGTGGTGCTGTCGACGATCGAGCCGACCGGCTGCCCCTCGGCGGTGTTGGCGCAGGACAGACCCTTCTCGACGGCCGCGTTCGGGGCCGCGCAGGTGCCGCTGCGGATGTTCTGGAGCACCAGCTTGTCGGCCTTGACCCCGACCTTGACGTAGCTGCGGACGTGCTCCTGGTTCTCCACCGAGTTGAACCAGTAGTTGCTCGGGTTCAGCGGGTCCGGGCCGAGTCCCTCGACACCGGTGCCGGAGCCGTCCGGCTTCTTGATGTCGTAGTACTTCGAGCCGGAGGCCGAGTTCGCCGTCACGTAGAGGACGCCGCCCGGGCCGGGGAACACGTCGGCGGCCCCCGGCTTCTCAGCCGGGTTCTCCTTCTGACCGTTCTTGATCGAGTAGCTGCGGGTGTACACGTGGTCGTGACCCTGCAGCACCATGTCGATGCCGAGATCGGAGAAGGCGGTCGTGAAGTCCTTGCGGCGGTTCTTGTTGTCCGCGTCGGTGGAGTGGCTCGCCGCCGAGTAGATGGAGTGGTGGTAGACCAGCACCTTCCACTTCGCCTCGGAGCCGTGCTTCTTCACGATGTCCGAGACGTACGCGACGTGCGCCGCGTCGCCGCCGAGCGAACCGTCGGCCGGGTTGACGTAGCTGTTGCTGTTCAGGTCGATGAACAGCACGTCCTTGTAGACGTACCAGAAGTCACCGCCGGAGCGGGTCGACTGGTCCCCGTTGTAGTACTGGGCCGAGCGGTCCGTGTTCGGGGTGAAGTGGTGCTGCTCCCAGGACTTGCCGCCGACATCGTGGTTACCGATGGTGGCGGCCGTCGGGTACTGCCGGAGCTGGTCCGGGGAGAGGTACGCGTTCCACTGAGCCTCGTCGTTCGCGGACTCGACGTGGTCGCCGCCGGAGACCAGCAACTCGGTGTTCGGGTTCGCCGCGGTGGCGACCTTCAGGGTCTCGGCCCAACCGGCCTGGTCCCGCGCGACGTCGCCGGAGGCGCCGATCTGCGGGTCGCCGAAGAACAGGAAGTCGAAGTCGCCCTCGAAGTCCCGCGTCTTGAAGGCGTACGTGGGCGACCAGCTTCCCTCGGCGCCGACCCGGTACGAGTACGCCGTGTTCTCACGCAGGTTGCTGATCGTGGCGTGACGGTTGTAACCGGTCGTGGAGGTGTTCGCGGCGCCGACGGCGTCGAAGCTGATCGCGCTGGCCGGGAACTCGCCGTTGACGATCTCGGCGGTCGGGGCGAGCTGGATCTTCTGGGCGGTGTCGGCCGAGGAGTACCAGGACACGATGCGCTGGGTCTCGTTGGCGCCGACGCCGAGGACGATGCCGGACACCGTGGTGGGGTCGGCAGCGTTGGCGGCGGTCAGCACACCGCTGCCGAGGGCCACGCCCACTCCCAGGAATCCGGCCACGACCCCGGCGACAACGCGCCGCCGCACGAGCCCGGCGGCCCGTGTCGAGGTGCTCAATGTCATCGACATTGTTCCCTTTTCGAATAGAGAAATGGATTGTTCCGCCGCGAGCGCGGGGAAGCGAATCCAAAGCTCTCGTCGGCCGGTGAACCGATCATTAACGTGATCTTGCGGGCGGCTGCACGTCACGAACTGGTTAGCCGTACTCACGAGCCGGTGACTCGTTGAAAAAACCAGATCAGGCCCATGGTGGACACCCCTGCGGAAACCACACCGGTCGCCCACAGACCCGCTTTCGGCGCGCGGCGGCGCAGCACGAACAACAGCGGGAAGACGGCAGCGATAATCGCCAACTGGACGACTTCGATACCCACGTTGAACACCAGCAGCGACCACAGCAGCGTCCAGGACCACGCCTCGTCGATGCCGAGTGCGCCCGCGAAGCCCAGCCCGTGCACGAGGCCGAAGCAGAAGACGACACCGAGGCGGATCCACCCCCGGCGGTCCAGGGCGAGGTGACCGCGTCCGGTCGTCTCCAGATCCGTCGCGTGGTCACCACGTCGCCAGATCCCCCACAGGTGCCAGCCGGCCACGACGGCGATCGACAGCGCGATGACCGGCTCCACGATCCTCGCCGGCACGTCGACCAGGCCGAGGGCGGCGAGCAGGAACGTCACCGAGTGCGCCAGGGTGAAGCTGGTGGCCGCGAGCACGATCTCCCGCAGGCGCCGCGATCCGGCGATCAGCGCCAACAGGAACAGGATGTGGTCGATGCCGGACAGCAGATGCTCGGCCCCCAGCAGGAAGAACTCGCCGAACCGCTGGTAGGCGGTCTGAGCTGTCGAGAAGGACGGGTTGGCGGCGTCGAGCGCGGCACTGCCTGACCGCCCGTCGATCTCGTAGGTGACGATCGTCTTGGTGCCCTTGACGTACGCCTCGTCGTCCGGGAAGAGACCACTGCGCACCTCGTGCTCGGCGACCCGCTCGGGACAGGTCCAGTCCAGCAGCAGGTTCGCGTACGGCACACCGTCCCGAACGCTGACCGTGGCGTCACTCACCTGGGTGGGTCGACAGGCGGCCCCACGGGCGGTCACCGAGAGGCGGTCGGTGACGTAGCGCAGGACCGTCGGAGCGTGGGCCTTCAGCGCGGCGGCCTGAGCGTCCGGGTCACCCGCCTCGAAGGCGGCGGTTCCGACCCGAAAGAGTGGATCATCGTCGCCGGAGTCGGCCGCCGACACCACGAGGAGGTCGTATTCGAGGCCTAGTTCGGCGCGGATGTGACCCTCGTCTCCGGCGGAGATTTTCGCGTACACGGTCGACGAAAAGCCGTGCGCGAACGCCGCTCCACCGCTGAAAAACGGAAGCACCGTCGCCGCGAATGCGACAACGGCGACGACGACGGTACGGCGGATATGCCCCAGCATGCGGTTCCCCTCGGTTGGCCAGTGCACGCTGCACGTCGCGGGTGAACAAGAACCCGCCCGCCGACGAACCGATGGCGAACAAATATCCGCAGCGGCCGCTCGCGGATCGCGGGCCGCCGGATCTGGGATAGGAATACGAGTCGTACCCGCACCTGCCTCAGTCATCGGAGAAGGACGATCACCTTGCGCCCCCCGCTTCGGGCCGTCGCCCTGCTGGCCACGACCGCCGTACTCCTCGCCGGCTGCGGCTCCGGCGACGACTGGTCCCAACCCCACCCCACGCCGAGCGCGGTCGGCACGCTCGGCCCGGGCTTCGTCGACACCGCCGCGACGCCCGCGCCGGAGGCGACCATCACGCCGAAGCCCGGTTCGTGGGCCGACGTGCACCCGTCGAGGGACTACCGGGTGGTGCTGCTGACCGCCGGCGCGGATGCGCCCACCAAGGCCCTCGTGGCGGCGGTCCGGAGTTGGGCCGACGACGAGCACCTCGACCTGCGCACGGTCGTCGTCGACGACCCGCACGAGGCCGTCGCGGGCATCAGCAAGGCGATCGGAATGAACGCCGACCTCATCGTCACCGCGGGCAACGACCTGATCGACCCGCTGGCCCTGGTCACACCGAACCACCTGGACGAGAGGTTCCTGGTCGTGGGTGCCGAGCTGGCCGAGCCCACCCACAACGTCACCGCCGTCGACTGGGAGGGCGCGTCGTTCCGCGGTGAAGGGCTCGGCATGTCCTCGACGTACGACGCGGGCTCGTTCACGGCCGAGCGCTGCGCGGCCGCCATCCGGGCCGGCGCGGCCGCCGTGCTCAATGGCCTGACCGGCATCGTCGTCTGGCTCTGACCTCCCGGTGTGCTCGCCGCGCGGCAGGTTGTTTTCGCTGCGACCGGTTGTTGAGGTGGCGTGACGGGCGGATGTTATCGATAACAGCGACGACACCCCATCATTCGCTCTGTCGACCACCCGGCCCGCAGTGACCGGTGCCCGCACCCTGCCCGACCGGCAACCGTAGGCACCTGCTGAAGCCCTGGTCAGCGGGGTGATGAGGTCGTTCACGTGTCGGCGAGACATCGAGGATGATGGTTTGGGAGCGCTCCCGTAACATACTCGAAGCGGCTGTTAACGCTCACCTAACAATGACTCCCACGAATGTGGAGGCCGCCGTCCCGTCAGGAGGGTGCTCGATGACCATATTCAGACCGACCAATCTCGGGGTCGTCTCGGCCGGTGTCGCGTTACTGGCGTCGGCGACGGTTGCGGTGGCGCTGCCGGCCGGCGCGGCCGCAGCGGGCTGCTCGGTGAACTACGCCGTGTCGTCCGACTGGCCGGGTGGCTTCGGCGCCAACGTCACGATCACGAACCTCGGTGATCCCGTGAGCAGTTGGACGTTGACGTGGTCGTACAGCGCCGGGCAGACGATCACGCAGTCGTGGAACACCACCCTGACGCAGAGCGGGGCGGCGGTGACCGCGCGGAACGTGAGCTACAACGGTTCGATCGCGACCAACGGCACGGCGTCGTTCGGGTTCAACGGCTCCTGGACGGGCAGCAACCCGGCACCGACGAGCTTCGCCCTCAACGGCGTGACCTGCAACGGCGGCACCACACCCACCACTCCGCCGCCCACCACGCCGCCGCCGACCACCCCGCCACCGACCACTCCGCCGCCGACCACCCCGCCACCCACCACCCCGCCGCCGACCACCCCGCCGCCGACCACGTGCAACCTGCCGTCGTCGTACCGGTGGTCGTCCACCGGAGCCTTGGCGCAGCCGAAGTCGGGCTGGGTGTCACTCAAGGACTTCACCGTGGCGCCCTACAACGGACGTCAGCTCGTCTACGCGACGACTCATGACTTCGGCACCCGGTGGGGCTCGATGAACTTCGGTCTGTTCACCAACTGGTCGGAGATGGGCTCGGCCAGCCAGAACACCATGAACAGCGGCACCGTCGCGCCGACCCTGTTCTACTTCGCGCCCAAGAACATCTGGGTCCTGGCCTACCAGTGGGGCGGCACCGCGTTCTCCTACCGCACCTCCACCGACCCCACCAACGCCAACGGCTGGTCCGCCGCGCAGACCCTGTTCACCGGCAGCATCACCGGCTCCGGCACCGGCCCCATCGACCAGACCCTCATCGCCGACGACCAGAACATGTACCTCTTCTTCGCCGGCGACAACGGCAAGATCTACCGCGCCAGCATGCCCATCGGGAACTTCCCCAGCAGCTTCGGCTCCAGCTACACGACCATCATGAGCGACACCACCAACAACCTCTTCGAAGCACCCCAGGTCTACAAACTCCAAGGCCAGAACAAGTACCTCATGATCGTCGAAGCCATCGGCGGCCAGGGCCGCTACTTCCGCTCCTTCACCGCCACCAGCCTCAACGGCAGCTGGACCCCCCAGGCCGCCACCGAGAGCAACCCCTTCGCCGGCAAGGCCAACAGCGGCGCCACCTGGACCAACGACATCAGCCACGGCGAGTTGATCCGCACCAGCGCCGACCAGACCTTCACCGTCGACCCCTGCAACCTCCAACTGCTCTACCAGGGCCGATCGCCCTCCTCCAACGGCGTCGACTACGGCCTGCTGCCGTACCGCCCGGGCCTGCTCACCCTGCAACGCTGACCCGACCCACCACCACCCGCAGGGCGGGCCCGGCACAGCCGGGCCCGCCCTCGTGGCGGCACAGCTCGCGATGATTACCTCCAGCGCGGGCCGTCGCGTACCAATCTGGCGCTGAGCAGGACGAGTCCGAGCAGGCCGACGAGCCACGCCGCCTCGACGAGCGCGGGTCGTACGCCCACCGCCTCGGGGAAGTACGACGTGGTCTGCAACAGCGCGATGACGCTCCCGTTCGGGTGGATGACGCTGATGGTCCGGTACGGCTGTGGGAGGAGAGCGGTCGCCACGGCACCGCCCGAGGCCGCGTTGCCGATCGCGATGAAGATCAGCCACGTCGGTACCACCGCCCACCGGCCGATCAGGATCACCATCAGCGTGCTGAACAGGCCGGTGACGGCGATCTGGGCGGCCAACGTACCCCAGAGGGCCGGGAGGGACGCCGGAAGCGCCCCGAGGATCGGACCCACGGTGACCGCCAGCGCGATCCCACCCACGACGGCGAGGCCGACGAGGATGGCGAGCCAGGTCCGCAGGGGCAGCCGGCCGACGTTGATGCGCAGTTGCAGGGCCGTCAGGAAGCCGAGCAGGGTCGCGGCGATCATCACGTAGAACGCGGCCAGGCCCGAGCGGTCGGTGTCGGGCAGCGGCCGGACATCCGTCACGAACAGTTCCCGACCGCTCTGCTCGTTGAGCTGTAGAGCGGCGTTGCGCAGCACCTGGGCGAGTGTGTTGCCGGCGGCGCTGGCGACCAGCAGCCGCGAACCGCCGGGTTCCACCACCAGCGCCGCGTAGACCCGTTGTCGCTCGATGGCGCGCTGGGCCTCTCCGGCGTTCGGATAGCTCTGGTACCGCAGCGCGCCGCGCATGCGCGACCGCAGCTCCTGCGCGACCCCCGCGTCGGCAGTCGCGTCCCCGACGAGCGCCGTCGGGATGCGGTTCGGCGGCGGTCGGTCCAACGCCAGGGTGTACGAGGTCACGAAGGCCACGGCCAGCGCGATCCCGACCGCCACGACGGTCAGCACCGTACGGAGCTCACCGGGTTTGTGCCCCCCGTCGGCCGTGTTCTCCGTCAAGAAGATCCCCCTGGTTCGCTTCGCGGTAATGACGAGCATGCCCTTGTCTTGTCGCACCCGTGCCGCGAACAGGGTGATCACCTGCGAATCGAATGGGGAAAGGCGAAACCAAATGTCCACCGTACGGCTCGACGCAGGTGCCGATGATCTGAATTCCGGTGCGCAGGACAGCGCGACCCATCGTCGACAAGGGATACTCTCCGGGCCCACGCCGATGGTCAATTGACCTCGCGAGCAAGGAGAACCCCACCTCACCATGCCTAGAAGACTGCTCTGCGTGCTGATGTCCGCCAGTCTCGCCGTTGCTACGGCGCTCGGCGTGACACAGCCGGCGCAGGCCGACGACCCCTCCGTCGACGGTGGCGGCCGGGCGAACGCCGGCATCGCCCCGGGCGCGCGCAGCTCCGCGATGGCCAAGAGCGCCGCCATCCCAGCGGGTTACACGGTCCGGGGAATCGACGTCTCCAGCCACGACCACAACCTCGGCCCGATCAACTGGCCGGCCGTCGCGGCAAGCGGCGTCAAGTTCGCCTACGTCAAGGCTACGGAAGGTCGGACGTACCTCAATCCGTATTTCGCCGAGGACTACGCGGCGGCCAAGGACGCCGGGCTTCTCGTCGGCGCGTACCACTTCACCCGGCCGGACAAGCGCGACCCGATCAACGAGGCCAACTTCTTCGTCGACAATGCCAAGTTCGCCAAGGACGGTCAGACCCTCGTGCCGATGGTCGACATCGAGTGGCCGTACTGGAGCGGGGCGCCCACCTGTTACGGGCTCACCCCGACCGAGATGTCGAGCTGGATCAAGTCCTTCACCGACCAGGTCAAGGCACGCATCGGCCGGCCCCCGATGATCTACACGAACACCAACTACTGGAATCCCTGCACCGGCAAGAACGCATCGTTCGGCGCCAACCCGTTGGACATCGCCGGCTACACCACGGCTCGGCCGCCGCTGCCGGCGGGTTGGACCACGGAGACCATCTGGCAGTACGCCGCCGGCAACCCGAGCCAGCCCGGCAACTACAGCCAGAACGTCTTCAACGGCACCTTTGCGGCTCTCACCAAGCTCACCAGCACTCCGGTGGCCGCGCCTCCCGTCGCCCTCCGCTCGCGGTCGAACAAGCGCTACGTGGTGGCCGAGAGTGCCGGCACCAAGCCGCTGATCGCCAACCGCACCACCGTTGCCCGGTGGGAACAGTTCGACGTGATCAGTGCCGGCGGCGGTTACGTCGCCCTCCGCTCACGGTCCAACGGTCGCTACGTGAGCGCGGAGAGCAAGGGGACCAAGCCGCTGATCGCCAACCGGACCAAGGTCAGCACGTGGGAGAAGTTCACCATCGTCAACAACTCGGATGGCACGATCAGCCTGCGCGCCGCGGCCAACGGCAGATACGTGGTGGCCGAGAGCAAGGGCACCAAGCCTCTCATCGCCAACCGGACGTCCATCAGTACCTGGGAGAAGTTCGACCGCATCTCCCTCTGATCGCCGCCGCCTGCCCGGTGCCCCCCTTCGCGGGGGCGCCGGGCAGGCGGTTCCGGTGCTACCGCTGCCCGCCGTCCAGGTAACGCAGCACCGCGGTGACCCGGCGGTCGGCGCGGTCGTCCGGCGGCAGTTGGAGTTTGGCGAAGATGCTCCGGATGTGTTTGTGCACCGCCCCCTCGGTGACGAACAGCCGCTCGGCGATCGCGGTGTTGCCGAGCCCCTCGGCCATCAGTCCCAGCACCTCGCGCTCGCGGGGCGACAGCTCGCCCAGCGCCGTGTCGGTCCGCCGGTTGCGGGCGAGCAGTTGGGCCACCACCTCGGGGTCGATCACGCTGCCGCCGTCGGCGACCCGGCGCAGCGCGCTGAGGAACTCCTCGACCCGGCCCACCCGTTCCTTCAACAGGTAGCCGAGCCCGGCCGCGCCCACCGAGAACAGTTCGGTGGCGAACGCCTGCTCCACGTACGCCGAGAGGACCAGCACCGCGAGGCCCGGGCGACGTCGCCGGGCCTCCACCGCGGCCACGATGCCCTCGTCGGTGTGGGTCGGCGGCATCCGTACGTCCACGATCGCCACGTCCGGCGCGTGCTCGTCGACGGCGACCAGGAACTCGCCGGGCGTACCCGCCGTGGCCACCACGTCCAACTCCTCCGCCCGCAGCAGCAGCGCCAACCCCTCGCGCAGCAGCGGGTCGTCCTCGGCGATCACGATCCGCACGGCAACTCCACCCGCATCCTCGTCGGTCCTCCCGGTGGGCTGGTCAGTGCCATCCGCCCGTCGTACGCCTCGACCCGCCGGCGGATGCCGGTGAGCCCGGAGCCATGCGTCTCGGTGGCGCCGCCGCGCCCGTCGTCCTCGACGGTCACCAGGAGCTGACCCTGCTCACGACGGACGACGACGTCCACCCGGCTCGCGCCGCTGTGCCGGACGACGTTTGTCAGCGCCTCGGCCACCACGAAGTACGCGGTGGCCTCGACCGATGCCGCGCAGCGGACGGCCACGTCGACCGTGAGTCGGCAGGGCACCACGCAACTCGCGGCCAGACCCGCCAGCGCACCGGCGAGACCTCGATCGTCCAGCACGGGCGGCAGGATGCCCCGCACCACCGTACGGAGTTCGCCGAGGGCCTGTTCCGCCGCGTCCTGCGCCTGCCCGAGGATCTCGTCGGCGCGGTCGGGGTCACGCCGCACGGCCCGCCGCGCCGCCCCCAGCAGCACGTTGACCGCGACCAGCCGATTCTGCGTTCCGTCGTGCAGCGACCGCTCGATGCGGCGCAGCTCCAGCGCGTGGGCGTCCAGCGCGGCGGCCCGGGTGGCGGTCAGCGCGGCCACCCGCAGCGACAGGTCGATCCCCGGCGGCGGAGGCAGCAGCAACCGGCCCGGCCAGGCCTGGACACGGGCCAGCGCCGGGCCGAACCCGATCGCGGCGATCAGCCAGCCCACCCCGAGCAGGCCCACCAGGAGCGCTTCGGACAGCCCGTCGACGCGCCACCAGACGATCCCCGGAGCGCCGTCCTCGGGTGCGACCAGCCGGTACCACAGCGGAAAGGTGATTTCCTGGAGGGCGTTCAGCGGCATCGTGAGGCCGACCAGCCCCGACAGCAGTCCGATGACCGAGTGCAGCGTGATCCACCCGACTTCCCGGCGGACGAACGGATCGCGTGCCGCCTCCCGCAGCCCCTCCTGCACCGGCCCCGGCGCCGGGATCGGCGTGCCCCAACGGGTCAGCCGGGCCCGCTCCCGATCGGCCACCGAGCGCACCGCGCGCAGGGCGCCGGGCACCAGTCCTCGGCCCAGTCCGGTGAGGCAGATCAGCGCCACGACCGCCGCCCACAGCAGCGCGCCCAACGCGAGCAGGGCGGTGCCGAGCCCGCCGACGAGGTGTTCGAGGGCGTCGACGGAGGCCCGGAACCGGCCTCGCACGTATGCCATCGCCACCCACCTCC
The DNA here is from genome assembly GCF_050942905.1 of Micromonospora sp. CA-246542. Lineage (NCBI taxonomy): Bacteria > Bacillati > Actinomycetota > Actinomycetes > Micromonosporales > Micromonosporaceae > Micromonospora > Micromonospora sp. CA-246542. The sequence continues at coordinate 6,863,060 of NZ_CP192040.1, forward strand.
CGCGCCAACATAGGTCACGGTGGGCACCCTCGGCAGCGGCCGCGGCGGAAAGTACAGCCTGCTGTACCAGCGGTTGTCGAGCTGGGGGATTCGCCGTCGCGGGTTACCGCTTCGCCGCCCAGAAGACGTAGACCGCGCCGTACGGCACCGACGTCGTGGCGCCGTCCGTGCAGGCGCCCGCCGGGGCGGCGCCGCCCGAGGTCAGGAGCCGACTGATGTACGCCACGTTGCCGAGAATGCCGGTGCCGCTGTGGCTGTCCACCGTCAGCAGCAGCTCCGGAATCGTTCCCGCTCGCGGGCTCTCCGCCGTCTTCTTGGCGGTGATCAGGGAGTTGTCGCGCAGGGACTGCCAGCTCGGCCCCTTGAAGTGGTGGATCCGGCCGCCGGTCCCGACGAGCTGGGCCTCCGGCACGGAGGCCCCGGTGAACACGCCACCGGTGCAGGTGTAGGTCTGCGTCCCCTGGGTGACGACGTACGCGCCCACCGGCCGGGATCCCGCCGGCGGCTTGATCGCCTTGGCGATACGCGGAATGTCGACCCGGCGGGCGTCGGGGCCCACGGCGACCGGGGCGGGCACCTCGGCGGCGGACGCCTGATGGGTCACCGCACCGGCCGCCGCGAGGACACCGGCCGCACCGAGGACCAGGAGTCCCCGGAGACGGGATCGAGACGTCTTCTGCATGGGATTCCTCCGATTCGGGTGGGCGAATCCGCGCCCACGTGAATCCTTACGGGCGAAATCCGGACGGCGATCAAAACCGCGCCAGATCTGATCGACCGTTCACCCCGAAGGCGTACCGGAGGGGTTCAGGCGGTGGTGGCCGCCACCCGTCGGACGGACCCGGCGCGGGCCGCCCAGCGCCCGTCCTCGTGGCGTACCTCGATGGGGTGCGCGAAGGCCGCCGAGACCTGCGCGGTCGTGACCGTCTCGTCGGCCGGGCCGGCGGCGACCACGCTGCCGCCGCTGATCAGCATGGCGTGGGTGGTCGTCGCCGGAAGTTCCTCGAGGTGGTGGGTGACCATGATCGAGGCGAGGCTGGGGTGGGTCTCGCGGAGCAGGTCGATGGTCTCGAGCAACTGTTCGCGGGCCGCGACGTCGAGACCGGTCGAGGGTTCGTCCAGCAGCAGCAGTCGGGGCTGACTGATGAGCGCCCGGACGATCAGGGCACGACCCCGCTCGCCCTGCGAGAGGGTCGGCCAGCGCTCGTCGGCCCTGTCGACCAGCCCGAACATGCCCAGCAGGGAGTCCGCCCGGTCGCGGTCGTCCCGGGTCGGCTGCCAGCGTGGCGGCAGGTCGATCGACCCGACGAGCCCGGTCAGGACGACCTCCCGGATCGTCAGGGGTGACCGCAACGGGTGACGGGGGTTCACGTGACCGATCGCCCTGCGGAGCTGCTGCAGGTCGACGCGGCCCAGTCGTTGACCGAGGACCCGTACGGTCCCCGAGGTCGGGTGGGTCAGCGCACCGCAGAATCCCAGCAGCGTGCTCTTGCCCGCCCCGTTCGGGCCGAGCAGCGCCCAGTGCTCGCCTTCGCCCACGGTGAGGTCGATGCCGTGCAGGATCTGCTTGCCGTTCCGCCGGAACGTCACGTCGCACAGTTCGACGACGGGAGACGGCGGGTGGGGCTCGGCGGTCCTGGGGAGCATGGGCCCTCTATCGGTACGGCGACGGTCGCCCTGCACGGTGCCACAGACCGGCCGTGCGGGTCAGTGACCAGGGCCACCGCCGTCGTACGCGCCGTCGCGGTATCCCTCGGCGGGCTCACTCGTTGGTAGCCGTGTGCCGTACGCCACCGGGTCCGGATGTCCGGCGTCGTCGCGGCGGCGTGGGCGGACGACGGCAGCGGGGGCGGCGAAGCCATGACGAGGGCGGACCCGACCGGGCCACGACGCAAACCCAGCTCGTCGGCTCGGGCCACCCTCCTGGAGTTGTTCTTCGACGTCTTCTACGTGGCCGTGTTCGCGCAGTTGTCGGTGCAGTTGGCCGCTGATCCCACCTGGGGTGGTCTGGGGCAGAGGCTCGTCCTGCTGTTGGCCGCCTGGTGGACCTGGTCGGTGACGGTGAACACCACCGAGTTCTACGATCCACAGCTCCGGGCGGTCCAGGGCGTGGTCGTCGGCACGGTGATCGGTGTGTCCCTGATCGCGGTCGCCCTACCGGGTGCCTACGGCGGGCGGGGCCTACTCTTCGCCGTCGCGTACGTCGGCCTTCACCTGGCCCGGGGACTCACATTGATCATCGCGTTGCGTCCCCATCGGGCGCACGAGCGGGAGGAACGCCTCCTCTTCTGGTTCGTCGTGTCCGGGGTGCTGTGGATCGCCGGCGGTCTCGCCGAGCCGACCTGGCGTACCGGCCTCTGGGTCGGTGCGCTCGCGATCGACTATGTGGCGGCGGCGGTGCGCTACCCGAGGCCGCTGCGCGGCCCGATACCGCTGGAGCACTACAGTCGCTTGAGCATTCATTTCGGCGAGCGCTATCAGCAGATCGCGATTCTGGCGCTCGGCGAACTGACACTGACGACCACGCTTGCGTTCGCCAGCACTCCGTACACCCCGGCCCGAGCGGTCGCGTTCGCCGCCGCGATCCTCACGGCGCTGCTGTTCTGGCAGATCTACGCGTTGCAGAGCAACAATCTCGTCGACCGGTCCGCGCACCGAAACCCACTCCAGTCCGCCTACCTGGCACCGTACGTCTACACACTCGTGGTGACCGGGGTCATCGCCACGTCCGCCGGCGTGGAACTCGTACTTCACGAACACCTTCGAACCACCCCGGCCACCTGGGTGGTCCTCATCGTCGGCGGACCGGTCCTGTTCGTGATCGGACGGATGAACTCCGAGTACCTCCTGCTGGACCAGCTACCGAAATCGCGCCTGGCCTGGCTCGCTCTCCTTGTCGCCGCGTCGCCGGTACTGACGATGCTCGATCCGGTCCTCGTCACGATCGTCGCCACGAGTGTGTTGGCCGGCATGACGGTCACCGATATCTGGCGGCTTCGCGCCCGCGCCCTGGCGAGCTAGGGCCTGGCCGCCGCCGAGGTAGACCAGATCGGGCCAATGAATCTACACTCGTCTGTGTTAGCGCTCACACTCGTCCCAGTGCTGAGGCAGAACGCCGTGCCGATCCGACGATCGGCGCGAGCCGGGCCACGCCCGGCAGCCGGCGGCTGCTCGGTCCGGCCGGCCCCCTCTTCGGATGTCGACTGCCCGGGCGGCCCTACCGATCGGCCAACGCCCTCGGCCAGCTCTACCAACCAAGGGGAGATCCATGCGAACGAGGGCACGATGGCTCGCGACACTCGCCGCGCTCGGTGTCGTGATCGCCGGGGTGGTGGCACCCACCAGTCCCGCCAGCGCAGAGTCCAACGGTGGGGTACGCGTGATGCCGCTCGGTGACTCCATCACCGAGGGCACGCAGGTGCCCGGCGGATACCGCATCGGGCTCTGGCAGCGGCTCGCCGCCGGCCGGTACACGGTGGACTTCGTCGGATCGCAGTTCAACGGGCCAGCCAGCCTGGGCGACCACGACCACCAGGGGCATCCCGGCTGGCGGATCGACCAGATCGACGCGAACATCGTCAACTGGCTCAACACCCAGCGGCCGGCGACCGTCCTGCTGCACATCGGCACCAACGACATCCTGCAGAACTACAACGTGAGCACCGCGCCGAACCGGCTCTCCACGTTGATCGACAAGATCACCACCACCGCGCCCACCGCCGAGGTTTTCGTCGCGCAACTCATCCCGCTCTCCAACAGCAACCAGGAGAACGCCGCCCGCACCTTCAACGCGGCCATCCCCGGCATCGTGCAGAGCAAGGTCAACGCCGGTAAGCGCGTACACCTGGTCGACATGCACAGCGCCCTCACCACCGCCGACCTGATCGACGGCGTCCACCCCACAGCCGGCGGATACGACAAGATGGCCGCCCGCTGGTACAGCGCGTTGCAGTCGGTCCCCGGCAGCATCGGCAACCCGAGCAGCGGCGGCGGCCAGACCACCACGGCGCTCGTGGGCACGCGGTCCGGCCGGTGCGTCGACGTCCCGGGCTCGACCACCACCAACGGCACGCAACTGCAGTTGTGGGACTGCCACGGCGGCGCCAACCAGCAGTGGACCTACACGACCGGCAAGACCCTGACGGTGTACGGCACCAAGTGCCTCGACGCCGCCGGCTACGGCACCTCGCCGGGCACCCTGGTCACGATCTACGACTGCCACGGCGGAACGAACCAGCAGTGGAACGTCAACGCCAACGGCACCATCACCGGCGTGCAGTCCGGCCTCTGCCTGGACCCCTACAACCAGGGCACCGGCAACGGCACCAAGCTCGTCCTCTGGACGTGCACGGGCCAGACCAACCAGCAGTGGAGTCGTCGATGAAGCGGCCCGGCACGGCCAGATGGCTGACGGCCGGACTCGCGGTGGTCCTCGGTCTGGCGCTGGCCACGACGACCCGGGACGCGGCGGTCGCGGACAGCCCGTACCAGCGGGGCCCGGACCCCACCCTGGCCAGCGTGGCCGCCACCCGAGGTCCGTTCGCCACGACGCAGGCGACCGTGCCGGCCGGAAACGGCTTCAACGGCGGGTACGTCTACTACCCCACCGACACCAGCCTGGGCACCTGGGGCGCGATCGCGATCGTTCCCGGTTACTCCGCCCTGTTCGCCAACGAGGAGGCCTGGATGGGCCCCTGGCTGGCGTCCTTCGGGTTCGTGGTGATCGGCATCGAGACCAACAGCCGTACCGACGGCGCCGACGCCCGGGCCACCCAGTTGCTCGCCGCGCTGGACTACCTCACCCGGACGAGCCCGGTCCGCAACCGGGTCGACCCGAACCGGCTGGGCGTCATGGGCCACTCGGCCGGCGGCGCGGGCACCCTGCTCGCCTCGCTGCGGCGGCCCACCCTGAAGACGGCGGTCGGTCTCGCGCCCGGCACCCCCGGCAACAACCTGAACATGTCCAGCACCCAGGTGCCGACCATGCTCATCTCCGGCCAGAACGACGGGACGGTCACGCCCTCGTACGTCCAGGGCATCTACAACAGCCTGCCGGCAACGGTGGAACACGCCTGGGCCGAGCTGGCCGGCAACGACCACCTCTCCTTCACCAGGTCGAACCCGACCGAGATGCGGCTCCTGATCCCCTGGCTGAAGACGTTCCTCGACAACGACACCCGCTACACCCAGTTCCTCTGCCCGCTGGCGGACAGCCGGGGCGTGTCGCGGTACAGCGCCACCTGCCCCCTTGTGCCGCCGGGTGAACCGACACCACCACCCACCACGGGTACGCCCACCACGCCACCGCCCACGACGCCGCCTCCGACGACGCCGCCACCCACCACGCCACCACCGACGACGCCGCCGCCCTCCGACGCTGCCTGCACCGCGGCCTACCACACGGTCAACTCGTGGTCAGGTGGCTTCCAGGGTGAGGTCACGGTGACCGCGGGCACGACCGCCGTCAACGGGTGGACCGTCCGCTGGACCCTGGGCAACGGGCAGAGCATCAGCCAGGTCTGGAACGGCACGCTGAGCACCAGCGGCTCGACAGTGACCGTCCGCAACGCCACCTACAACGGCTCGCTCGCCCCGGGCGGCACGGCCACGTTCGGCTTCCTCGCCACCGGTACGCCGACCAACCCGTCGCCAACCTGCACCAGCCCGTGAACAGCCGCGTGGCGGTCGTCGGCCTGTGGAGTCCGCTGACGACCGCCACGCGGGTCCGATCAGTTGCCCGGTCAGCGCCATCATGCCCAACGGCGCCGTCAGCGATCCTCGTCGTCGAGCAGAACCGGTTCGAGCGCGGGCAGGGGCAGCCAGAAGACGGGGATCATCAGGGCGTAGATGACCAGCCCGGCGGCGGGGGCGACCGTACCGACCGCCGCACCGAGGAGAGTCAGCACCGGTCCCGCCAGGAAGCGTCTACCCACGAGCCTGCCCGCGTGCGCACTGACCCGCGGATTCAACAGTCTCGGCGCACGCAGCGCGTACCACCAGAGGGCATTGAAGAAGATCGCGCCCAGGCCGAAGGAGCCGCCGAAGAACAACACGGCGAGCGGCTCACCCGACCCGTTGCGGAAAGCCGCCGCGAGTACGGAGGCCGCGAACGGCAGGAACGCCACGGTCATCAGCAGCACGGTGTTGAGCAGGAGCACCCCGCGATCAGCGGCGACGACCTGGTCGAACATGACATGGTGGTTGGTCCAGATCGAGGCGATCAGGAAGAAGCTCAGCACGTACGCCAGGAACGAGGGCCACAGCTCGACCAGACCCCGACCGAGGTTGGAGGTGTCCTCGGGCGGGTGGATCTCCAGCACCAGAAGCGTGATGGAGATGGCGAACACGCCATCACTGAAGAACACGGTCCGGCTCGGGTCTCGGAGAGCGCTGCCCTGCAGCGCAGCCTCATCCCCCGGTCGTGTCCGCCGCCGGAAGCGCCACCGCCTGGCCATCAGCCTGCCCGGCCGAATGGACGAAACGCCATAGATGGGATCATGCGTCAACCTCCGACGCCGGGTGGAGAGGGCTGCTCGGGCGGTTTGCCCATCGCGCGCATCCCGTCCGAGATGGCGATGCCGGCCAGGACGGCGACGGCGGTGCCGGCCACGGCCAGCGGCGGGACGAGGATCATCGCGGGCGCGACAGCGACCAGCAGGAGAGCGCCGATCAGCCGGGAGCGGGACACCCGCGCGAACACCGCGTGTTCGACAAGCATTCGTCCAGCCAGGAACAGCACCGGTCCGCCGAGGATGGCGATGATCCAGGAGGCATCGGTGGGCCCGAACGGATGGGTGATCACGATTTCGTAGCCGACGGCGATGGCGACGGTGCCGACGACCATGAGCATGTGGGCGATGAACGCCTCCCGGATGAGGTGCGCCGGGTCACGGGCGGCCGTGAGCGCCCCGGGCAGCAACTGGCCCGCCTTGAAGAGGTACACCCGGAACAACAGCACGGTCGTGGCGAACGAAACGGCGAACGCCACGGCGGCGCCGCCCTCCTGGAACGACGTGTCGCTGTAGGCCGATCCGGTGGTCAGGATCAGCTCACCGAGCGCGATGATGAAAAACTGCCGATACCGCTCGGAGATGTACTCCGCCGACACCGGCCAGCCCGGTCGGCTGGAGATGTTCCACGGCGCGGGGTAGAAGAGCAGCAGCGCCGTACCGTCGATGGCGAGTGCGAGCGCCCACAGCACCGTCCGCGCCGCATCCGGCAGCAGCGCCCCGACGATCCACGGGACGGCGGACATCGAGAACCACAGGAGCACCCCCGCCGCCCGACTCTGGGCCTTCAGACCGCGCAACGCCGGCACGATGACGAGGCCACGGACGATGTGCACCGCCACGTACGAGCCGGCGAAGACCAGACCCCCGGCACCGAACGCCTGTGGCACCGCGACCGCCATCATCAGGGCGCCGAGCATGGCCGTGTAGACCACAAACTGGACCTGTGGCCGCTCGGAGTTGTAGAGATCGGTAACCCACGCCGTGACGAACCAGAGCGACATGAAGGCCATCAGCAACAGGAACGTCTCGCCGACCTCGGCGAGGACCATTCGCCCCTCGGTCAGGTCCTCGACGAGCCGATGGGAGACCCGGTTGAGCGCGAAGACGAACACCAGGTCGAAGAAGAGTTCCAGGAGGCTCGGCCGCTGCGGCTGCTCCGCCTTGCGAAGCAGCGTTGCTGCGCCTGTCGACATTCCGCCGCCCGACCTTGCCCGGATTCTTCACCTTTTGGGAATTGATACCACCTTCGGCGGCCCATCGGGGTCGGTACGACATGCCGCCGCCCTTTGGCGTCACCGCCCGAAGCGTCCGGACCACGCAGACCGGTAACGCGCTCCGATGTGCAGGGCTCAAGAACCTGCGGTCCGCGTCAACTTCGCCAGTAGGCGCTCGCGTCTTCGACGGGGTCCACCTCGCCGGCTGCCGGGCGTTCTCCGAACTCAAACGCGCCCGGGCCGATGGCCTCAGCTTCACGTAGGCACCCGCCGCCCGACCGACGTCCGGGGCGCCAGGTGGATGTGGGGCCGCCGATGAGCAGCCCTCACGCCAAGGTTCAGTCGTAGAACACCACGAACGCTGATGCGGAGTCGTTCGGGATCTCGTCTCCGCCGCCCCTGAAATCCACTCCACTGTGCGCGGGAACGAACGTGATCCTGCCGCCGCCACTGCCGGCGGCGAAGCCGTGCTCGAAGACACCGATCGTGTGATTACTGCCGTTCCACACGGAGGACGCTGAATCGTTCAGGTTTTTTCCGTTGGTGTACTGGTACCAGCGGAAATCGGCGAAGCTGGCACCGGCATCGACGGTCCGGAACGCCATGGTCGAACCCGTCCAGCCGAAGTTCTCGTAGAAGCAGACCTCCACATACTTCTCGGCGCACCTGTACACCGCCTGCGCAGCCGTCGGGGCGACCGTCACCGAGGCCACGACGGCCACGGTGGTAGCGAACGTGGCCGCGAAAGCTCTGCGCTTCTTCACGTCATCTCCAACAAGAAATAGCCGGCAGAAAATGTGCCACGAACCTACCGGCCAGTTCTTTATTCCTTCTGAACATCCCGGTCGTGGAAGGCCCGGAGAACCCGGTGACGCCCGCAGACGCTCGCCGTACGCCACCGGTTTCAACCCCGCACCGGGTTCCGACGGCGCGCTGTCACGACCAGGTCCGGTACGTCGTCGCGAGTGATCAGGCGGCAGCGCCCGCCTTGAGGCGGGCGGCGATGTCGACGACCCGGCGGGCCTGATGGCGGGCCGCCTGGAGGACCACCTCGCCGGGCGGGCCGTTGCCGACCACGTGGGAGGTGCCGTAGGGGTTGCCGGCCTGGAACTGAACGGGGTCGGTGTAGCCGGGGGGCACGATGATGCCGCCCCAGTGGCAGAAGGTGTTCATCAGCGCCAGGAGAGTGGACTCCTGGCCGCCGTGAGCCGTGTTGGATGAGGTGAAGGCCGAGTAGACCTTGTCGGCGAGCTTGCCCCGGAACCACAGCGGGCCTGTCGTGTCGATGAATGCGCGTAGCTGGCTGGCCGGGTTGCCGAAGCGGGTCGGGGTGCCGAAGAGCACCGCGTCGGCCCAGTCCACATCGTCGTGGCTGGCCTCGGCAATGTCCGCGGTGTCCTTCAGGTGCTGGTCCCACTCCGGCCTGGCGCTGATCGCCGCCGCCGGGGCGGTTTCGAATACCTTGCGCAGTCGCACGGTGGCGCCGGCCTTCTCGGCCCCTTCGACGGCGGCTCGCGCCAACGTGTGGATGGTGCCGGTGGAGCTGTAGTAGATGATCGCGAGGTGCACGGGTTCCATGGTCGATTTCCTCCCTCAGCGGTTCTGACCGGTACGACGAGACAGCGCGAGAAGATGTGAGGCGACCTGCGACCGCACAATTCGCGGCGACGGTTCGTCGTAAGGGGTGAGCCAGATCGTTCGAAGGAGTCGGTGAACCCATGGCCCACCCGCCCGAGCGGCTGCACGACCGGCCCGATCCGAGCCTCAGCGCGATCATCAGCGAGCGCCGTCAGCTGACCAACCTGGCGTACCGACTGCTGGGCTCCCTGGCCGATGCGGAGGACGTCGTGCAGGAGACCTACGCCCGCTGGTACGCCATGTCCCCCCGCCAGCAGGAGGACATCGACGCTCCCGGCGGCTGGCTGACGACGGTTGCCAGCCGCATCTGCCTGGACCTGCTCCGCTCGGCACGGGTCAGGCGCGAGCGTTACGTCGGCGAATGGATCCCGGAGCCGCTCCCCGACCGGGCCGAATGGATCAGCGGCCGGTCAAGCGGCGACGCCGACCCCGCCGACCGGGTCACCCTCGACGAGTCGGTCAGCATGGCCTTCCTCGTCGTACTCGACGCGATGACCCCTGCCGAGCGGGTCGCGTTCATCCTGCACGACGTCTTCGGCTACCCCTTCGCCGATGTGGCCGCGATCGTCGGTCGTACCCCCGGGGCATGCCGACAGCTCGCCACGTCGGCCCGCCGCCGCATCCCCGTGCCACGGCCCGACGCGGGCTCGTCGGCACGACGTGCCGATCTCGTCCGGGCCTTCAAACGCGCGTGGGAGGCCAAGGACATCGAAGCGCTCATCGGCCTGCTGGCGTCCGACGCCACGGCGACCGGCGACGGCGGGGGGCTCGTCACCGCCGCACTCCGCCCGATCGAGGGAGCCGAGCAGGTAGCCCGCTTCTTCGTCGACCGGCCCACGGCGGCGGTCGGCGTGACACTTCGGGAACGCACGGTCAACGGTCAGCCCGGTCTGGTGGCTCTGCGGGACGGCGTCATCGTGTCGGTGATGGCGTTCGACGTCAGCGGGGACCGCATCGAACACATCTGGGCCGTACTCAACCCCGACAAGCTCCGCTCCTGGGTTGCTAAGGCTTGAGTTTCCGGAGACCGCCAGGCTGGACGAAGAGCTCCCGCCGGGCTACCGCATCTCCCCGGGCGTCCAGCTCGTACCCCTCGATCCAGGCCCACCCGTCGTACGTGATCCGGTCTTCCAGTACGCGGATGAGCCGGAAGTAGAACGGCCGGGAGAACTGGACGCTGGCCGCCGGCGTGAGGTGCAGGAGGTCACCACTCTTGAATGGGTGCACGACCGACCGCCCGTCGCCACGCCACGATCCGTGCCCGGGCTACCGCAGCCCTCGGGCACCAGCCGTCCGGGTGGCAACGGCTACACCTCTGCATGCGGTGGTAGTCGATCACCGTCCAGGAAAGCTCGACCTCGAACGGCACCGCGCTCACCGCGCCCCCTCCCGCTTCGGGTGGGGTGGAGCAGGACAGGCGAACGGCCAGAGCTTCACGAGGAGCCTCCTACCTGGGCGAAGGTCTGACCTCGAGAGTAGTCGAGCCTATTCTACCTGTACAGCCCGTGCAGCCTGCCCAGCCCGGGCTACCTGTACCTGCTGACCATGCCGTGTAACGCGTCCATATCGTGTCGATCATGATTGACGAGATGAGCCCGGTCCCCTTCTACATTCAGCTCGCCGATCTCCTCGCCAAGCAGATCGAATCCGGGAAGCTCAAGCCTCGTCAGCCGCTCCCGAGCGAGGCGACGTTGCAGCAGGAGCACGGCGTAGCTCGTGGAACGGTCCGCGCAGCGGTACGGCTGCTGCGGGAACGAGGGCTCGTCGTCACCTTCACCGGGCGCGGGACGTTCGTCGCCGAGAAGCCGTAGCCTCCACCACCGTCACTCACCGAGGCGTCAGCCAGGTGCGCGCCGCGGTCGTCGGCGGTGTCGCGCCCGCCGCGCGGAACCCGGTCACCGATCGGGCGTACCGGTAACCGGTCCCCAGCACCGCGGCGAAGCCGATCAGCACGGTGTAGGACCAGGAATCGCCGGGACCGGTCAGCTCGCCGTAGCGGTGCGCCAGGAAACCGACGAACGTCGCCGCGCCCAGCGCGGTCACCGCGACCACCGCGCGCAGGTCGGCCACCATCCCGGCGTACGCGCCGACCACTACCGCGATCAGCAACGCCCGGCCGGGCAGTTCCCCCGGCGTGAACAGACCCGCCGCCACCAGCGTCGCACCGACCGTCAGCACCGCCCCGCCGGCGACTCGAAATCCGGTTTCCCCATCCCGTACCACCACCACGACACGCCTCCGGCGACCCGACCGCGGGGCGCTGCGCTCCGCTCTTGAGGCCATACCAGCCGCCCCGACCACCGACCGTCGAGGTTCTTGACGCATCCGCTACGCCCGGCCGGGCGATGCAGTGCGGGCCTAGGCTGCGGAACCCAGCGCCACAAAGGTATTCCGCAGGAGTGCGTCCGGTCACGGCGCTAGCATCGACCACCCGTCACCGGCGCGGTGGGCTCAGCGGAGGGAGGCGGCAATGGCCGACGTGTTGGTCGAAATACCATCGCCCCTGACCAAATGCATCATCTTCTGCGAGGTCGAGTGCGTCCGCGCGTGCTGCGGGATCGACGCCGTCTCTACCAATCCCGCCCTTATCGAGGCGTGGTGCCGTCAGGTGGGGTCGGTCGCGGTGGTCGAGGCTCGGCTTCAACTCGCCGAGCTGATCGAGGTGGTCGGGGACCGCTCGCACCGCGTCACATCGACATTCCTGAACCACCGCACGCACGACAACGCGGCACGGCGTCAGTTGCTGGATTTCCTGGCCGCATTCGAAGCGGGACTAGCGGCCGGCGATGCGTCGTGAGCGGTCAAGGTTATCGATTAGGACTGCTGTCCTGACAGATACCCAATAGCCGTCCGGCAACTGATATGCGACACCCTCAGCGCGCCGATCGCGACAGAACAGTGCGTCATCGGCAGGTTGCGGCCACCACAGCCTAGCGCCTGCAACGACGTAAATCACTCGGTCGTGCGGCCCTGTTGAACTGCGTGTTCTCCTTCTACGGTGGCTTCTCGCAGGTCTTGACGACCAATCCCGGAGGTCCCGCTGCACGTCAACGATGCGTTCCTCGCCCACTACCGAAAGCCCGCCCGGGCTCGGCTGCGCGGCCTGGCCCGCAACCCCACCATCCCCGCCGACCTGTTGCGGCGGCTCGTCGACGAGCAACTGAAGGAGGTGGATTTCGCCCTGACCTTCCGCAAGGAATGGACCGACGAACAGTTCGAGGTGTTGGCCGACCACCCCGACCGCAAGGTGCGCGAACTGCTGGCCCAGGCGCTGCACGTCACCCCCGAACAGCGGGCCAGGCTGGTTGAGGATCCGGAACCCGGCGTGCTTCGCGCGCTCGCCGAAGGGCCTGACTGGTTCCTCGCGTGGACGTGGACGCCACAGCCGGCGTTGCCCACATGGGCGTACGAGCGGCTGCTCGAACGGAGCCCGAGGCTGGAACTGATCATGGTTGACTCTCGGTGGCTGCCGCAGGACCTACGCGCCCGGCTATGGCCGGCCGGATCACCACCGGCGCCGGCCGACGAGCCGCCGCAGGACAGGCGGGAGGCCGAGGCGCAGGCCGGCGCCACCAACGAATGGACGCGCGCTGCTGCCGCCACCGATCCCAAGCTGCCCGCCGACCTCGTCGCCCGGCTGGCGGTGGACCCGTCCCCCGCGGTCCGACTCGCCGTTTCGATGCGCCCCGAGCTCAGCGAGGAGCAACGCGCGGAGATCGACTACCACGTCGGACGCGACGACCGGATCCAGCCCGCCCGTTGGGCGATCGTCACCCGCGACCCGGAGGTCCAGCGCCGCTGCGTGCTCTCGGCGCACGTCGGGTTACGCCGCAGCGTCGCCTGCAACCCCCACCTGACCACCGACCACATCGCCGCGCTCGCCAACGACGACGACTTCGCCGTCCGGCTCCTGTTGTGCGAGCGCCACCCGGACGTCGCCCCCGAGACGGTGCTCAACACGTATCTGGAGGCGACGACGATGACCCGAGGCCGACTGCTGGGCCACCCCAGCTTCCAGCGCGTCGGGCTGGCCCGCCTGGCAGACTCGCCGGACCCGCAGGCCCGAGCCCTGGTGGTCCGCGATCCCGAGGCAGCGCCGAAGCTCATCGAGCGGCTCAGCAACGACCCGCATCCGGTCGTACGGGAGTCGACGGCCGGTGACCCACGACTCTCACCCAGTCGCGTGCTCGAAATGTTCGACGACCCGGCAACGGCCGGAGCAGCCGCCGCCAACCCACACCTGCCGGTGCCGGTCATGCACGGTGTCCTCACCGACGCGGCCACGCTTGCCGACGAGGACGTCGAGGGCAAACCGGCCGTGCACCTGGGTCGGTGGTCACCCGACCAACTGCCGGACGAGGACTGACGCGCTCGCTGTCCGACACAGACACTGGCACCGCGGGCGGGTCGGGCAATATCAATCGGCATTTCGAGCAGTTGGGCGAGCACGCGTCCAGCAGGACACGGTGGACCGGCTCGGCTCTCCTTCTCGACGCGCAGGCGTAGGGGTCAGCTGTGGGTGCCAAAGGTCAAGGGGCGGTCTCCCGTGATAGGAGACCGACCCTTGACCTGGCGTGCGCCCGAAAAGGACTCGAAACCGATCTTTGCTTGCTCGTCCGCCGTGCACAGCAGCACCACGCGGGCTTGACCGCAATGTATACATTGACCAGCGCCGGTTTGCTGTCGATGGATCGAGGCGCGATGAGCTACCCGACGCCGCCACCGCTTCCCCCGCCGCCACCGCCGCTTTCGCCCCCACCCCCACCGCCACCGCCACTGCCGCCGGAACCGGCACGGCCGCGACGGCTCCTGCTGCTGTTTGGTGGCCTGGCCCTGGCGTTCCTGCTCATCTGCACGATCGGCGCGCTTGTCGTGGTGCCCCGCTTCACCGGCAACCCAGGTGGCAAGGAGGAACGGGCCACTGCGGCGCAGGTGGCGGTGAATACCGCCGATCAGGAGTTGAGGCAGGCGGCTGAGCGGCTGCTCACCACGCCGGCGGTCCGCTACCAGGGGTCGTTCTCCGGACCGGACGGCGACCGCATCAGCATGGACGCCCAGGTGACCAACGAAGGCACGGTGCGGGGCAAGCTGATCACTGACGGCCAGACCGCCGAGATCCTGGACCTTGGCGATCGTACGTTCCTCAAGGTCGGCGAGGCGTTCTGGCGTGCGGCCGGGATCACCGACGGGCGCGAGAAGAAGTTTGCCAACCGGTGGGTGCGGGTCGCCGGTGACCTCTTTGGATTCGACTTCGGGGACGTCCTGGCGCCGGCTCTGTTCGCCACCGGCATGGTGCCGAGCATCGACGATAACGGCTATCCGCAGCAGGAGGAGTCGCTCGGACTCGGCGTGGTCACCTCGGTGGATGGGGTCGAGGCACGAGCGGTGGTCCTCGACGGTGTCACGTACCTGATCAGTACGGCCGAACCGAAACGGCTGTTGGGTGTGAGCACCACCCCGGTGACCGAGTCGGGAAGCGGCTTTCAGACGATCGCGCACCGGGTGAGTGACGTCGAGTTGCGCGCCAAGCTAGAGGTTCTCACCGACGACCAGCGGCAGTTGCTGTTCGACGAGGTGAAACGTCAGATGGCCGTACTGGCGCAGTCCCTCGACAGCATCGTCCAGGTGTCGCTCACCGGCGACGCGAGCCTCAGCCCCTGCACCACCAACGGCTGCACCGCGAACCTCAAGCTCCGCAGCAGGGTGACGTCGGCATCCAAGTACGTGACGATCGACAAGCAGGTCACCGTCGAGGTGAACATAACCATGACGTTGGACGGCAGGCCGGTGCAGACCTGCCCGGAAGTCCTGGTCATGAAGCCGAAGGACACGAAGACGGTCCGGTGCCGCGCGTCGTACTACATCCCGCCGGCCCGGAAACCCAAGACCCACCAGGTGTATGCCGCATACACGGCGGTCGCCCGGGCGGTCACCACGACGGATGCCAAGAAGATGGCCGCCGACCTCGCCGACGAGATCAAACGCAACGGCACGTTGGGCGTCAAGCCGGCGGACAAGCCTCATGAGTACCTGCCGACCGGCGCGAACCCGCCAGCCCTGAACACCCGTCAGCAGCAGGCGAAGACCCGCGTCGAACAGCTCGCGAAGCAGGCTTGCAAAGACGTGCAGCGGTGGCCCGGAGAGTCCCCGCAGCACTGGGGCGACCGGGTGCACAAACGACTCGCGGAGCTCGTCGGTGCGGAACCGGCGTCGGCCAACCTCTTCGCGGAGGTCGGCTACCGCAACGGTCTGCCCGCCAGGAGGTGGAAGAATCCGGTCACCGGACGGGAGGGCTGGGAGAAGGGCGCCAAGGCGCCGGATGTCGTGCTCGGCGTGGACGAACTGCGACCGGAGCTCATCCTCGACCTGAAGACCGGCGCCAAGGGGCTCGAAACAAAGTGGTACGGGGACCTACAGAACCAGCTCCCGGCAAGGTATCGGAACGTTCCGGCGATCACCGTTCGATGCTGAGAAGGGGATGATCACGTGGATGCCGGTAGGTGGGAGAAGGCCGTCGACGCGTACCTGCTGCCCGCTCTGGGTGACGGCTGGCATGCCGCGGAGGGCCGGCTGGTGCGGGGGCCGGTCGGCTGGACCGCCCAGACGGTGCAACCAGTACCACCACTGCGCCCACGGCCCAATTTCCAGGTGGAGGTGATCGTCTGGCTGCTCGCGGTGCCGGGGGCCGACGGCCACACGTGCTCACGGCGGCTGGAGGGGGTGTTCCCGGAGCCGGACGCCCTGGCCGGCTACGAATCGGTGATGGCCGACATCCGGGACGTCGTACTCCGGGAGGGCATCCCGTTCCTGGACCGTTACGGAGATGTGGAGGGCTTGCTCGCCTACCGGCTGGAATGGGAAGCCCAGGACGTGGAGCGTGGCCTGACCGACCCCGACATTCGTGCATCCGAGGAACTCGCCTACCTGCATGTGATCCGCGGTGACTGGGACGCCGCGCTGACCGCGGCGGCGCTGGCTGAGGAGGCCGGCGAACTGAACCGTTCCCGCCCGCACCCGATTCCCTGGGAGGACGAGGTCCTCGAACGCGTTCGTGCGGTGATCGCCCTCGGCCCGGACGGCGCCCGCGAGGCCCTGGCCCGGAACGCGGCCACAACGGCGGCCGCGTTGTCCCTGCCCTACTCCATGCCGCGTTGAAGCGCCGGGGCGACCGGATGAGCGGATGCTCGCCTGCACGCTCGCGCCTTCTCGGCAGAGGGATCGTGGAGGGTGGATGGATCGACGTTGATCAGGGCTGGGTGGGTGGGACTTCGCTGCCGGCGGGCTGACCGTGCGGGCCACCGTGGGCCTGGGGGATCGCACGGCGGCCACGTTCCGGGATCGGCCGGGGCGGTGGTGGCGCCGTCGAGGCGCGGACGACGAGCTCGACCGGTTGGTCGGCCGCCGGTGGAAGCTCGACGTCCGGCTTCTCGATGACCTGTACCAGCAGCGCGAGGCCCTGCCGCGCGACCTCGTCGAACGGCTGCCGCACGGTGGTGAGCGGGGGAGTGACGTAGGCGGAGACCGGGATGTCGTCGAACCCGACGACGCTGATGTCCTCGGGCACGCGGCGCCCGGCCTCGAGCTGCGCGCGGATGAGACCGATCGCCATGTCGTCGTTCGCGGCGAACACCGCGGTCACGGTGCCATCGGAGGCCAGTTCCCGGCCCGCCGCGTAGCCGGACGCGGCCGACCAGTCGCCCTCGACGACCGGCGGCTCGTCCGCGCCGTGGGCTCGCAGCGCCTCGCGCCAGCCGGCGAGACGGTCCCGTGCCGAATACCACCGCTGCGGGCCGGCCAGGTGATGGACGGTCGCGTGCCCCAACTCCAGCAGGTGCTCGGTCGCGGCCCGCGCGAGCCGGCCCGCGCCGACCCTGGCGGTCACCACCTGCGGCGCGGCGAAGGTGGGCGGCGCGCCGAGGACCAGGACCGGCACGTCGACGCCGATGAGGCCGACGCCCTCGTCGATCGGCTCGGAGATGACGACGCCGTCCACGCCCTGGTCCAGCAGCGACGCCAGGGCGCTCGCGATGCCGCCCGGGTCGCCCTCGATCGTGGTGGCCACCCGCAGCGTGTAGCCCATCTCCCGGACCCCCCGCTCGACGCCCATGAGCCACGACGCCGGGCCGTACAAGGCGCTGCCGAGCGTAACCACGCCGATCGACCGGGTCCGCCCGGAGGCCAACGCCCGGGCCGCCTGGTTGCGCCGGTAGCCGAGCTCCTCGGCGGCGTCCAGGACCCGCCGGCGCACGTCGGCCGAGACGTACGGCTCGTCGTTGAGGACCCTGGACACCGTCTTCTGGGAGACGCCGGCCAGCCGCGCGACGTCCACGCTGCGTGGCGCCGGAGGGCTTCCACCCGGCCTCGCCAGTCGCGTCATGGCACCTCCCATCGCCGGCCATAGTCCTGTATGATTGCGTAGTCATGTCTACGCAGTCAGACTCGTAAAGAGCCCGTAACCCGCCCGTGACGCTGGCGAAGCACGTTCCTTGCCAGCACCCTAACTCCAGTTTCGAACCGAACAAATCAGCCGGCCCGCCCGCCGACTGCACCGAAGACCACAGTGCTGCCGTCCACGTCTTCAGCGTGTCATGCGGCCGGGCGCCGCAGAGGCGAATCGGTTCGCTATTCGATCGGCCGTCGCGCCGGTGGGTCGGCGACACGGAATGTCTTAGCGCGATGCTCTGGCATTCCGGAAGGGGTCGTACTGTCGACGGCCGCTCGACCCTTGCGAGGGGCCAGGAGCAGGAAGTAACCGTCTCGAAACCTTGACTTCACGCCCGCTGCACCCATTAATACACATATCTATGTATCTGGGCCGCAGCCACCCTTCCCGGGTGGTCGGCGACGCCGGCAGATTTGTCGAATCGATTCGAGTATCGGCCTTGTGGCTGTGCCCTGAACCGAGTTTCGGAGCCGGCGGATGAGTCACAGGAGGGTTACCGTGCATCGTACGAACGTCCACTGGGGTGGCCGATTGTCGGCGTTGGCCAGAGGGCTGGCCGCAACCGTGGCGCTCGCCCTGCCCCTGACGCTGGGTGGCCTGACCCTGGCGACCCCCGGATCGGCCCTGGCCGCGCCGGCCGCGACGCAGAGTGTCGCGGCCGCCGGACTTGACGGTGTGGCGGCCGGCAACGCCGCGATCACCTCAGTCGACCTGGCCGGGACGTGGAACTTCACGCCCGCGGGTCGGGGGGCGACCACGATCGCGGTACCCGGTGGCGGCTGGTACAAGCAGGGCTTCACCACCGTGAACGAGGCGGTGTACTCACGCAGCATCACGGTGCCGGACTCGGGGCAGCCGCAGTCGACCTGGATCGAGTTCGGCGCCGTCAACCACCAGGCGACACTGTCGGTCGACGGCCGCGTGGTCGCCACCCAGACGACGGGGTTCACCCCGTCGAACTTCGACATCAGCGCATACGCGGCGCCCGGCACCACCCACACGATCACGGTGAACGTGAAGGGCCGCGGCGCGTTGAAGGCATCCAACGGCCGGTACCTGGTGCCCGACGCCGCCACGTGGTCCGAGGCGGTACCGCAGGGGATCTTCGGGTCCGCGTTCCTGCGGGTGTACCCGGCGGTGTACGTCAGCGACACATTCGTGCGTACGTCGGTGGCGAACAAGACGCTGACCTACGACGTGACGGTGCGGAACACGTCGGGCAGTCCCCGGTCGGTGACGTTGACCGGGTCGCTGTCATCCAGCAACGGAACGGCTTTCAGCTACCCGGCACTGCCCAGCCGTACGGTCACCGTGGCGGCCAACTCGACCGCGACCGTGACCGTCGGTCCGGTCGCGTGGAACCTCGACAGCACCTCGTACTGGTGGCCCAACGTGCCGTACCGGTCGGGGTACCGGGCGCAGCTGCACGGGCTGGCGGTGCATGCCGTCACCGACGACGGCCGGACGAGCGACGCCGATTACCGGTTCGGGTTCCGGGAGGCCACCCAGAACGGGGACTACTACTACCTCAACGGCGTGCGCGTGAACTTCCGCGGCGACAACCTCCAGGGTGCCGACTATGACCGGATCAACAACGGCGGCAAGGGCGACGCGTACCACACGCTGCCAGGCTTCCTGCCCCCGTCGTCCGGCAACGGCGGCTGGCCGCAGGCGGTGGACAACTACCAGCGGCTGAACTACAACGTGGTGCGCATCCACCAGGAGCCCGGCAGCCCGTACATGTTGGATGTCGCCGACGAGATGGGCCTGATGATCATCGACGAGGTCGCGATTCGCGGCTCCCAGTCCTCGCAGGAGTGGCAGAACTCCGTCGGGCGCGAAAACATGATCAATCACGCCCGCGCGCTGGTCCTGCGCGACCGCAACCACCCCGCGATCATCCGCTGGAGTCAGAACAACGAGCCGAACCAGAGCGGCCAGGATTCCGAACAGTTCGAGAAGGACCTCTACGCGGCGATGAACGGCGCCGACGGCACCCGGCCGATCATTGTCGAGGTGGGCGTCGGCAACAATGTCAGCCTGTATCCCGGGATGACGTACGCCAACTTCGCGGTGATCCCGCACTACGTCGACGGCTTCGGCAGGTACGGGGAGGGCCTGGTCACCGTGAACGGGCGGCCCGACGGCGAGGGCGAGTTCATCTGGCCGGCATGCAACAACAAGCAGGGCTTCGAGTGGTTCGCCACCGCGACTGCTGCCAAGCGCGGCAAGGGCGCCACCGACCTGCGTCCGTACACGCTGCTGTCCGCCTGGGCCAGCGTCGTGCCCGGCGTGCGGTCCACCGACTTCACCCCGGAGGAGGGCGGTCACCCGATCTACGGAGTGGACAACCTGCCCGATCCGTGGAGCAACCCGCAGATCCAACGCGTGCAGGCGGCGTTCAACCCAGTGGCCGCGATCGACCTCCCCTACTGGTCCGCCTCCGGCAATTCGGACTCCAACGGCAGCTTCCCGCTGGCGCAGGCGGTACCCAGCTACGCCCGCAATGCCACGGTGACCCGCACCATCACCGTGTTCAACGACGATCTCACCAACACCTCGGTGGGCTTCACCTGGACCGCCCGGCTCGACAGCCCCACCGGCGCGGTCGTCGCGTCCGGCAACAGCACCCTGACCGTCCCACTCGGCTCACGGGTCACCCAACCGGTGTCCTTCACCGCCCCCGCCACCGGCAGCCGCGTGTACCTGCAGCTGTCGACCGCCAAGTCCGGCAGCACTGTCTTCACCGACTCGGTCGAGTACCTCAACCTCAGTGGAAGCGGTGGAACCGGGCCGGCAGCAGGCACCTACCGCATCGTTAACCGCAACAGCGGCAAGCCCCTCGCCATCGCCGGTAACTCCACCGCCGACGGCGCCAAGGCCGTCCAGCAGAGCGGCACCCCCACCTGGACGATCAGCACCACCCAGGACGCCTACACCCTGCGCTACACCGCCTCCGGAAAGATGCTCGACGTCAACGCCGGCAGCACCACGCAGGGCCTGCAACTGCAACAGTGGTCGGCCAACGGCGGTGCCAACCAGTCGTGGTACCTGCGGCCCACCGGCGACGGCTACTACACCATCGTCAGCCGCAGCAGCGGACTCGTGGCCGACGTCTCCGGCGCCTCGACCAGCGACGGGGCGCAGGTCGTGCAGTGGACCGCCAACGGCGGGACCAACCAGCAGTGGCAGTTCGTACCCGCCTGACCAGTGGCAGAGGCGGTTGACAGGTCCGACCGTCGGTGACCGCCTGACAATCGTTGTGAGGTCTACCCGGGCGCGGGGTTCCCGCGCCCGGGTAGATCACGACCCGATCTCACGCCGTCCATCTTCTTGCCGAATCATTCGACAAGACAGAACCGAGAGCAGGTCAACGTACAGGCGACCCAAGCATGATTACGGAAAGTGACGACGCCCACATGACACCCACGGCCCAACCGGGACGATCAACAAAAAACGCCTGACCGCGTTTCCGCAGGTCAGACGTTCTTTGATCTTGTGCGCCCGAAGGGACTCGAACCCCTAACCTTCTGATCCGTAGTCAGATGCTCTATCCATTGAGCTACGGGCGCTCGTGCTCAGCCAGTGTACACACCCGGCTTTCGCGCGGAGACTCCGGGATTCGAACCCGGGAGGGGCTTTAAGACCCCAACCGCATTAGCAGTGCGGCGCCATAGACCAGACTAGGCGAAGTCTCCCTGGTGGCCCGCAGACCACCGCGCCCGAGGATACAGGTCGGCACCCACCGGGGGCAAAACGACTTCCGGGGTACGCCGACCGGGGCGACCCGCCCCGGTATTTCACCGCTGTGCGGTGGCGTGATCGGGACTACGCTCCATCGATATGCAGGAGCAGCCGCCCAGCGAACCGACCCGCCAGGAGCCTGCTGAGCGCCCGCGTCGGCGCCCGGCGCGGGCCACGTTCACGCCGCCGCAGGCGACCGATCAGTCTGCCGAGACGGCCCCTGCGGCACCGGCGAGCCCGCGTCCCCGCCGGGCCAAGGCGGCACCGGTGATCTTCCAGCCGCCGGATCCGGACCGTCCCCTGCCTCGACAGCCGGAGCCTGCCCCCGCCCACGCGGAGAGCACCCCGGTCGAGCCGCCCGCCGCCACCAGAGACGCGCTGCACCCCACCGAGGAACCCGACGAAGACACGGCGCAGCCCACCAAGGAACCCGCCGGAGACGCGGCGCATCCCACCAAGAAGCCTGCCAAAAAGGCAGCTCACCCCGCCAGGGACGCAGGTCACCCCGTCCAGGACCGGGCGATTCCCGGCGCGGTGGGAGAACCGACAGTCCAGCCGCCGAGGGCCCGGGCTCCCCGGCCCCGGAAGACCGCCACCAACACGGCGGCCGTCGCACCGACACCATCTCCGCCAGCGCCGGCCGTCCCGGATGCGACGCCCGTCACACCAGAACCGACCGAGATCACGCCAACCCCTCGCAAGCGCGCCACGCCCACCCGTAGAGCCGCCACGAAGAAGGCCAGCGCACCCGCAGTCGCACCGACGCCCACCCCGGAAGTGGCTTCCGCGATCACCCCCGAGCCGGCCGCAGCGGCGGTCCCTCCGACCAACCCGGAGGCGGCTTCGGCGCGTACCCCCGAATTGCCGGCCGTGGTCGCGCGCCTGCGCGACCATCCTGGCTTCGCGCCGGAGTTGCTGGCGATGGAGGCGGTGCGGACGCTCGGACCCGGCGCGGCCGAGTGGGCGCGGCGGCTGCGGGACCGCTACCCGGACGCTCCGGCGGACGGTCTGGCCCGGCTGGCGACCCGGCGGTACGTGCGGGCGGCGGGCGCGGAGGGGCGGCGGCGGCGCTGGCCGGCCTGTTCGCGCCGCTCGCGGAGCTGGTAACGGTGCTCTGGACCCAGGCGAACCTGGTGCTGCACCTGGCGGCGGCGTACGGACGCGACCCGGCGCATCCCGATCGGGCCGAGGAGCTGCTGGTGTTGACCCAGGTGCATCCGGACGCGGCGAGCGCGCGGGCCGCGCTGGTCGGCGCGCGAGAGGCCGGTGATCCGGTGGAGGGGACGTGGCCGAAGGCGGCGGAGGCCGCCTGGCGGCTGGCCGCGCCGCTGACCGCGCAGGCCGGCGGGTGGGTGGCGTTGCGGTTGGCGTCCCGACTGGTGCCGGGGCGGCGGTGATCGCCGCGACGCTTGGCGACGCGGCGGCGGCCGATCGGCTGGCGGCGCGGGCGGTGGCCGCCTACCGGCCGCACCGGCGCTGAGTGGTCACAACCAGTCGAACCACTCACGGGGCAGCGACGCGTAGCCGACGAAGGCGACCACGTCGAGCACGGTGTGCGCGATGACCAGGGGCATCACCCGGCGGGTACGCAGGTAGAAGAGGCTGAACACGACGCCCATCACCGCGTTGCCGACGAACGCGCCGAAGCCCTGGTAGAGGTGGTAGCTGCCACGCAGCAGCGCGCTGGCCGCGATGATCGCGGCGAGCCGCCACTGGAGTTGGCGCAGCCGGGTGACCAGGTAGCCGACCACGATCACCTCCTCCAGCACCGCGTTCTGCACGGCGGCGAGGATCAGCACCGGGACCGCCCACCAGACGGGCGGTAGCGCCGCCGGCACCAGGGTCGCGTTGAGGCCGAGGTGCGCCGCCACCCAGAACAGGGCCAGACCGGGCAGGCCGATCAGCGCGGCCAGGCCGGCGCCCCGGGCCAGATCCTGGCCGGGCCGCCGCGCGTCCAGGCCGAGGGTCCGCGCCGGGTCACCGGGGTCCCTGCTGAGCAGGTGTACGGCGAGCAGCACGGGAAGCAGCGCGAACACGATGCCCAGGAGCTGGTACGTCAGGTCCAGCCAGGGGCGGGCCGACGCGGAGGTGTTCAGTGCGGCGGTCTGCTTGGAGAGCGGGCCCTCGGCGGTCAGCTTCGCGATGATCGAGACCACCGCGTAGACGGCGGACTGGCCCAGGGACAGGCCCAGGACCAGCAACGTTTCGGTCCCCAGCAGCCGGCGGGACACCGGGCGGGTCAGCTCAACGGTCACCGCACCACTCTGCCCGACGGACCGGCCAGCGGGCAGGGCCGACCGGCCGGCATGAACCGATCGCACATTCTGTGCGACCGGTGCACACGCTCCGTGGAGATTCTATGGGTGCCCGATCCGCTGCCGTCTGGAGAAGGAGCACCGGTGGACGACGTCGCACGGTTGCTGAAGGAGAGCTGGACCCTGGTCGAGGAGGACCGGGAGCGGCTGACCGGGCACTTCTACGCTCGGGTGTTCCTGCTCGACCCCGCCCTGCGCCAGCTCTTCCCGGTGCAGATGGCCGGCCAGGGTGACCGCCTGCTGGAGGCGATCATCACGGCGATCCACACCGTGGACGACCCGGAGAGCTTCGACGAGTTCCTTCGCGCGCTGGGCCGCGACCACCGCAAGTACCACGTCGACGATCGGCACTACGCCACGATGGGCGTGGCGCTGCTCGACGCGCTGCGCAGCACCGCCGGCGACGGCTGGAATCTGGAGTACGACCAGGCCTGGCGGGACGCGTACGCGGCGATCGCCGCGAAGATGGTGGCCGGGGCGGCCGACGACGACAACCCGCCGTTCTGGCATGCCGAGGTGCTGACCCACGAGCGCCACGGCCCCGACATCGCCGTGCTGACGTGCCGGGCCCTGCAACATCCGCTGCCCTGGCGGGCGGGCCAGTACGTCAGCCTGGAGTTGCCCCGCTTCCACCCGAGGGTGTGGCGGAACTACTCGGTGGCGAACGCCCCGAACGACGACAACGTGCTGGAGTTCCACGTCCGGAGCCCCGGCGCGGGCTGGGTGTCCGGGGCGCTGGTCCGCCGGGTGCAGCCCGGGCACCTGCTGCGGCTGGCCGCGCCGATGGGGTCGATGACCCTGGACCGCTCCTCCGAGCGGGACATCCTCTGCGTGGCCGGTGGCGTCGGGCTCGCGCCGATCAAGGCGCTGGTGGAGGAGTTGGCCACCTACAACCGGACGCGGTGGGTGCACGTCTTCTACGGCGCCCGGCAGGCGACGGACCTGTACGGGCTGGCCGGGTTGCAGGATCTGGTGGCGACACATCCGTGGTTGTCGGTCACCGCCGCGTGCAGCGACGACCCGGACTTCGACGGCGAACAGGGCGACATCCCGGACGTGGTGGCCCGGTACGGCCCGTGGACCACGCACGACTGTTACGTCTCCGGGTCGGCCCAGATGGTCCGGTCGACCCTGCGGGTGCTGGCCGCCGACGAGGTGCCGCCGTCGACCGTCCGCTACGACACGTTCGGCGATCTCTAGACGTTCCTCCCCCCACACCGGGGCGCGTGCCCCTGCCCCCTGGGGCGCGCGCCCCGGTCCCCTCCCTGCCTTCAGTAGCGCCAGGGTCGCCCGGTTTCCCGGTACTCCTCGACCGGCACCAGCGGCACACCCGGCGCCATCCGGTCCACGTAGAGACGACCGTGCAGATGGTCGATCTCATGCGCGACGAGCCGGGCCATGCCGAACTCGAACGACGTGATGATCCGGCTGCCGTCCCACTGGGCGTGTTCGACGTCGAGCCGCAGCGGCCGGGGCACCAGACCGCGGTGGTCGAAGAACGAGAGGCACCCCTCGTACTGCTCGTCGGTCTCCGGGTCGGCGTCGACCACCCGCGGGTTGAGCAGGACGACCGGCTCCGCCGAGCGGTCGGGGGGTCGGACGACGGCGGCGGCACGGCCGATGGCGAGCTGCGGGGCGGCGATACCGACCCCCTTGCTGAACGGGTGCAACTCGTCGAGCCGGG
Source organism: Micromonospora sp. CA-246542 (assembly GCF_050942905.1). NCBI lineage: Bacteria > Bacillati > Actinomycetota > Actinomycetes > Micromonosporales > Micromonosporaceae > Micromonospora > Micromonospora sp. CA-246542. The sequence goes on from NZ_CP192040.1 coordinate 6,888,610, forward strand.
CCAGCGCCATGATGAGGCGGTCCACGATCTCGCGGGCCGCCTGCTCCTCGCCGGGCAGGTCGAACTGTCGCACCGGCTGTCGGAGCAGGTCGTCGCCGCGCTGCACGATGCCGATCCCGCGCATGCGGTCGCTGGGTCGGACCCGCGTGGTGCCGGGGCCGGCGTCCGGCTCGGTGTCCGGCCGAGCCCGGAAGCGCCACTGCATCCGGTAGCGGGCGTTCAGCGGCGGGTCGTCGGTCTGCCAGTCGACGATCGCCCGGTCACCCTCGTCGCGCCGCTGCGGGGCCGTCCGCAGCGGGCCCTCCTCCGCCGAGAGCGAGGTCTCCACGCCCCAGACCTGCGGGTCGAACGCCGCCGGCAGATCCAGGTGTACGGCGAGGTGCCGGGTGGGCAGCCGGACGGCCCGCTGGAACCAGGGGCCCCACTTGTCGTGGCCGACGCTGTACGCGTACTCGATGCTGGTCCGGTCGCCGGGGTACAGCGGGAAGCGGCGCTCGCCGTTCTCGAAGAGCAGCCAGATCTCCTTGAAGGCGTCCCGGTCGTGCTTCGCCCGCCAGTGCATCGGCTCCGGGTCGCCGGTGCCGTCGTCGCGCCGGGCCTGTAGTTGCAGCTCGGCGAAGGTGAGCGGGTGTTCCCGGTGGTGCCGGTTGGAGCGACCGGGATCGTTCGGGTAGCGGTCGACCGCGACGCGGACGAGGTAGCGGGTGACCGGCTCGGTGCCCGCGTTGTACAGCTCGCGGTGGATGACGCACCGGTAGCCGTCGTCGGTGTGGGTGAGGGTGGCCAACTCCCGCTCCACCACGAGGCCGGTGCCGGGGGGCAGCCACTGGCCGGACAGCGGGGGTTCGCGGTGTGGTTGGCCGGAGCGGGCGTGCCGGAGGTCGTCGTACTCGCGGAAACGCTGCCAGATCGCGCCGCTGGCCTCCAGGACGGCCTCGGCGCGGCGGGCGAAGTCCTCGGTCGGGCGGTGTCGGCGCCCTTCGACGTGGCTCACGTAGGACGGGTCGAAGCCCATCAGGACGGCCAGTTGTTTCTTGGAGAGGCCCCGCCCGGCGCGCTGGCGGGCAAGCTCGGCCGCGAAGGACTCGGCAGCCCGTTCGAGGGGTGAGGTCGTCATCGGCTTCCTCGCGGCCGGGAGTATCAGTTTCACGTTCCGTGGCCGAGCGCACACTCATCTGGCATGTTCCCGACACACTGCTTGACAGTTCATGTCTTGCTCCCGTGTGACGACGGCCGGCGGTGGCAACCCCCGCCGGGCGGTCGGAGTCCTTATCCCCGTGAGAGTTGATCCGAGTTTCGACAGCTTCGTCGAGCAGAGGTCGGCGGCGCTCCTACGGCTCGCGTACCTCCTCACCGGGGACCGGGGCCATGCGGAGGATCTGCTGCAGACGGCCCTGCTGCGCACGATGCGTCGCTGGTCGAAGGCCCGCGAGGCGCCTGAGCCGTACGTCCGGCAGGTCATGGTCAACCTGTCCCGGGACCGGATCAGGGATCTGCTGCGACGCCCGCGCGAGACGGCGCTGCCGGACAACCCCGACGCCTTCCGCTCCACCGATGCGGGGTTCGACGGCGTCGGGGAGCGGCAGACGGTCGCCAGGGCGCTCGCCCAACTTCCCGTGCGGCAGCGACAGGTGATCGTGCTCCGGTACTTCGAAGACCTCTCCATCGAGCAGACGGCGGAGCTGATCGGCTGCTCGATCGGAACGGTCAAGTCGTACACCTCCCGTGCGCTGGCGCGGCTGCGCGAACTACTCGGCGACCTTCACGAAACCGAAGAGGCAAGGACCCTGCGATGACCGCTCTCGACGACGACGAACAGCTGGGCCGCCTGCTGGGCGACCGGCTCCACGAGGAGACGTACACCATGACCGCACCATCGAATCTCACTGACACCCTGCACCACCGGAACAGGCGCCGTACCCGGGCACTGGGTCTGGCCGTGGCCGCGCCGGTGGTCGCCGCCGTGGCCGTGGGCGCCTCGCTGGCGTTCGCTCCCGGAGGCGTGGGAGGCGGTGGCGCCCCGAAGGAGGCGCCGGAGATGCTCACCGTCGGCTACGTCGCCGAGCAGACGGCCACCGCCCTGGGCCAACTACCGGGGTACGTCCAGCACGAGACCGCCAAGCACCAGGGCCGGGACGGCAAGCAGGCGAGCCTGATCGAGCTCTGGGCCGACCGCACCACCAGCCGCGAACGGCAGGACAACAAGATCTACTACGGCGACGTCCGCTCGTACACGGTGGCGCTGGACGGCTCCACCGCCGTCGAGCTGAACCATGACAAGAAGAAGTGGTGGACCTACCAGGTCGCCTCGCTCAAGCCGGCCGACACCAACAAGGTCCAATACCTACCGCCGTCGCTCAACCCCAAGGACCTCAAGCGCGCCGTCGACAGCGGGAAGGTGACGCTCGTCGGGAAGGAGCGGCTGGACGGCAGGCAGACCGTGCACCTCCAGTGGCTGGGCGGCCCGGACAGCGCCATGGACGCGGCGAAGACCGCCGAGGAGTCCATGCAGATCTGGGTCGACGCGAAGTCCTACCAGCCGGTCCGGGTGGTCAACAAGGTGTTGACCGGCACCACCACCAGCGACTACGAGTGGCTGCCCCGCACGAAGGAGAACCTGGCGAAGGTGACGGTGACTCCTCCGGCCGAGTACCGGAAGCTGCCGTGCACGCCCACGCCGGCGAAGGACTGCGGCTTGAACGATTAGGGGCTGTTTCATAAGGGCCAGCTCTTGTGAAACAGGCCTCAAGTCGCGTTTACGAGGCCCCGGATCGCGGTACGCGGTCCGGGGCCTCTCGGCCTGCCCGAACACGGCAGCCGCTGTCGCCCGGATTACAGAACACTCGGGTATGCCGGCGAGCATGGTTAGGCTAGCCTTAGCTCAGGACGGCATCTGACCGTCCGCCGGGGAAGGCTCCTCGGCCATGCGGACGGGGGACGGCTCAGGTGACTGCGGTGATGCCGAGGCGGGACGTGACCGTCACGCCGCTCGCCCCCGTCACGGCCGCGCTGCGGACCATGTTCGGCACCGACGACCTCCCCGGGCTCGCCCGGGGGCTGCTGGTCGACGACGAGCTGGGCTGGTCGCCCGCCACGACCCTGGTCGACGGCACCCGCCTGCCGGAGCTGCTGCGCGCGGCGAGTGTCCGCTGGGGCGGCACCCCGCACGCCTGCGCCGCGCTGGCCTGGAAGTCGTACAGCTACTGGACGGCGCTGCCGGTCGTACTCGGTTGGGCCTCGGCCCGCCGGGTTCCGCTGCTGCACCCGTCCGACGTGCTGATCCACTTCGAGGACCACCGGCCCCTGATCACGCTGGGTCTGCGCCGCGGCACCACCGTGGCGGTCCTGCCGAGCGACCCGCTGGCGCTGTCCGGCCTGCCGGAGGTACGCGTCGTCGCGGGTGAGGCGGAGTTGCTCGCCGAGCTGCGGGCCTCTCTGCTCGACGCCCACCTGGCCCCGCTGATCGCGGCGATCCAGGCAGAGGTGCGGGTGGGCACCCGGACGCTGCTCGGCTCGGTCGCCTCCGGCATCGCGCACGGCATCCTGCGGGGTGCCGACGCGCTGCCCGGCTCGACGGTGCAGAGCATCGACACCCTGCTCGGCGCGCTCGACCTGGCCGACCTGGTGGAGCTCGTCCCCGGCCCGGCCGGCGAGCCCAGCGTCCAGCGCCGCACCTGCTGCCTGGCCTTCACGCTGCCCAGCCCCAAGGTCTGCCAGGGCTGCTGCGTCCGCCAGGGCTGACCCGCTCTTCAGTCGGTCAGCGGTCGGACGTCCCACACCCACACGCCGCCCGTGAAGGTCGGCTGGATACCGGTCAACTCGGTCATACCCCGGCGTAGTTCCATCTCGTGCTCGTGCGGTCCGAGGATCACCACGCCGGCCCGCCAGTAGCGCAGGTCGTCGACCGCCTTGACCCGACTCTGCGGGGTGATCGGCGGCACCGCGCCGGTACGGCGGATCGTGGCGAAAAAGCTGCTCGTGGGTCGCGGTGGCGCGGTGAACAGCGCGACCTTCGGCGGCTGGGCGCTCGGGCGGGTGTCCGGGCCGAGGAAGTAGCCCCGGGCCAGCGGCATGTCGTCCCGGGTGACGGCAGCCCAGCGCAGCGGCTCCGCGTAGGTGGTGTCCGGCAGCGGCAGGGTCACCACACTGCGCCCACCAGCCACGTAGGGCCGCCACGCGCCACTGGTCACGAAGGTGGGCACCGGATCCAGTTGGACCACCGGCAGCGGGGTGGGCAGGATCGGCAGCAGGGCCATCGTCAGCACGGTCGCGGTGACGAAGCGGATCTGCGGTCGGGCGGCCGGTCGGGCGCGGGCCACCTCGCGGGCGCGCTCAGCGCCGTAGGCGAGCAACACCCCGATGATCGGGGTGATCGCCAGCGCCCACCGGGTCGGCACCACCGAGTGCAGGATCGGCAGATTCTCCAGCGCTGCCCAGGGCCCCGGCACCCCGGTGCCGCGATTGTTGAAGCGGATCTCCCGGCCGAGCGAGAGCACCGCGAAGAGCAGCCCGAGCCCGGCCAGCGCGAGCACCACCGCCGAGCGCCGCAGCCACCAGACGAGGGCGATCACCAACACGAGCAGCGACCAGCCGAAGAAGCTGTTCTCCTCGGTCGGGTTCTTGGCCAGGCCGGCGGCGGTGCGCGGGCTGCCGGCCAGCGACTCCCGGGAGTACGCCACGAACGAAGCCAGGTCACTGGAGTAGCCACGGATCAGGCTGGACAACCCGGAGTAGGCGCCGGGACCGAAGAACTGCACGTACAGCGGGTACGCGAGCAGCGCACCGGCGACCACGGCGGCGACGGCCAGGCCGGCGAGGAACCCTCGGGTCCGTGACCGCAGAGCGGGGCGAGCGAGGGCCAGCGCGCCGACGACCACGCCGAGCCCGATCGCGGTCATCAGCAGGATCTCCAGGTTGAGAAACGCCTGCCAGACGATCACCAAGGCGAGCAGCACGCCGTTACGCAGCCAGCGGCCCGGGTCGGCGAGGCGCAGCGTACGCCAGATGATCAGCGGGACGACGAACTGCGACACGATGTTCGGGTGGCCGTTGGCGTGCGACACCATGGCCGGTGCGAACGCGCAGAAGCCGGCGCCCAGCCAGGCCGGCCCCCGACTCTTGACCAGGACGCGGGAGAGCAGGAAGTACCAGGCCGTGGCGGTGGCGATCATTCCGAGAGTGAGAAAGAGCAGGAATGACGCACGCGGCCCGAACAACAGGGTGATCGGCGTCATTGGTAATGAAATGGATAATACGGACGTATTTGCCATGAGGTTGACGCCGTCCGGCACGTTCATCTGGTCCGAGTGGAACGGGTATGCGAATTGCGTGACCACCCGCGCACCGTGCGCCATCATCCATTCGAACTGCGACTGGTCCGAGCGGTTGTCCCGCACTCCGCTGCCCGGGCCCCACCAGAGACGCCCGGTGATCCAGAAGCCGAGCACCACGAAGCTCAGCACGGCGGCCAGATCGGCCCACTTCCCGTTGCGGCGCAACCGATCGCCGTCGCCGGGCTCCTCCACCCACGAAGCGGTGGACGGACCGTCGCCGGGAGCGTCCGATTCGGGAGTAGTCATGACAATTCATAGGGTAGTCAGCGTATGACGGTGCCGTGACATGTTTCGAGGTACTGCCGTACTATGTGCCGGGTTCGCCGACCGCCGATCACGTGCCCACCCCCCGACCCGCAATTCGGCCAACAGCTCCCCCGATTCCTTCGCCATCCAAGCGGATGATTCACTCTGTCGGTCCAGGCACGGGTCGAGTTCATATCGTGAGGAATCGACGCATGGCAGAAATCACTGGGGACCAGCGCGTCCAGTCCGAGGTGCTTGAGGGCCTGGCGATGGCCGTCAACCACCGTCGCTGGTTCGTCGAACTGGCGGTGCCGTACCTCGGTGACGACCCGATCGAGATCGGCAGCGGCCTCGGCGACTACGCGTTGGAATGGTCGCAGCGGCTGCCCCGGTTCACGGCCACGGAGGCCGATCCCGACCGGCTCGTGCAGCTCAAGGAGCGGCTCGCCGAACAGCCGGGGGTCGACGTCCGGCAGATGCTGCTGCCGCACCACGACCGGGGGAACTACAGCGCCGCGGTCTCGTACAACGTGCTCGAGCACATCGAGGACCACGTGGGCGCGCTGCGCAGCATGCGCGACCTGGTCCGACCCGGCGGCGCGGTGATCATCATCGTGCCGGCGTTCCAGTTCGCCATGAGCCCGGCCGACGTCGCCACCGGCCACGTCCGCCGCTACACGAAGAAGACGCTCGGTACGGCGATGACCGAGGCCGGCCTGACCGTAGAGAAGATCCACTACGCGAACGCGCTCGGGTTGATCGGCTACTTCATGGCGACCAAGGTCTTCCGGCTCATGCCGAAGGAGGGACCGATGGTCAAGGTGTACGACACCCTGGTCCTCCCCGCCACCAAGGCCGCCGAGCAGGTCGTCCGCCCCCCGTTCGGCCAGTCCGTCTTCGCCGTGGCCCGCGTCCCCGCCTAACCCCTGCCCCCTCCCTCCCTCACCCCCACCCCCTCCTCGTCGATCTTGCACTTTCGGTTGCCGACACGTCCCTTGTGCGGGGATATGTCAGCGCAGAAAGTGCAAGATCGACGCGGCAGGGGAGGACGGGCCGGGGGTTACTCCTTGATCTGGCACGTGGGGCGGATGACCGCTCTCGCCAGGGTGTGGAAGGTCAGGTTGAAGCCGACGTAGGCGGGGCTCGCGTCGGGGGTCACGTCGAGGCTGTCCACGTCGAGGGCGTGCACCGCGAAGACGTACCGGTGGGGGCGGTCACCGGGCGGCGGCGCCGCGCCCCCGTACCCCTGCTCGCCGTAGTCGTTGCGGACCGAGAACGCTCCGCCGAGATCGGTGCCCGCCGCACCCCCGGCACCGGTCGGCAGCTGTGTGACGTCGACCGGCACGTTCACCAGCACCCAGTGCCAGAAGCCGCTGCCGGTCGGCGCGTCCGGGTCGTAGCAGGTGACGGTGAAGCTCTTGGTCTCGGCGGGGAAGTCCGACCAGGTGAGCTGCGGCGAGGCGTTCTCACCGCCGGCGCTGCCGTGCATGTGCCGGACGTCCATCGGCTCGCCGTTCTGCACGTCGTCACTGGTCAGGGTGAACGAGGGGACGGTCGGCAGCAGCTCGTACGGGTCCGGGGCGATCGGTCGTTCCAGGGTCATCGGTACGTCCTTCCGGAGTGGGCAGATACCAGCCCCTTCATACCCCTTTCCACGGCATGGAACGACCGATTGGTCGGGGTGTGCCGGATCACGGGAGCGGGCTAGGGTGAGGCCCCTGAAGCGTTCCACGGGGGGAATTTCTTGCTCAGCATCTGGCGGGACTTTCTGGTCGCCGTCGTCGGCGTCCTGCGCAAACCGGACGAGCGGGCGCTCGCCGAGGAGCGTCGACGTGCCGTCGAACGACTCGCCGACACCACGATCCGCGAAGCCCGACGGGACGAGCCCGAGGGTACGTAGCCGCAGACCCGCGGGGGTGACCGGAGAGCCAGGCACCGGACGCCGCCCGCTCGGACGGTGAAGATGACCGGATGGCGCGGCCAGTGGTCACGGCGGAGACCCACCGACCGACCTTGTTCGAGGTCTTCTTCGACCTGGTACTCGTCTTCGGGCTCATCCGGGTCACCTCGTTCATGAGCGAACGGCCCGCGCCGGTGACCCTGGTGCAGGGACTGCTCGTCCTCATGCTGCTGTGGAACTCCTGGCTGGTGTACGCCTGGCTCGGCAACTCCGTCCGTATCGACGTCGGGCCGAGCTGCATCGGCGTGACCATGGCGATGGGGGCCATCTTCCTCATCGCGCTCGTCATCCCGGAGGTCTGGGAGACCGGCCCGGGTACGGCGATGCCGCGGCTGACGCTGGTACTGGCGTACATCGTGGTGCGGACGATCCAGTTCATCCTCTTCCACTGGGTGGCCTCGGACGATCCCCGGCTGCTGCGGACCGTCCGGCTCTACGCCCTCACCACCGCGCTGTCCTTTGTCCCGCTCTTTCTCGGCGCCACGTTCGGCGGCACCCCGCAGATCCTGCTGTGGGCGGTGGCGCTCGTCGTCGACATGAGCGGTGGAGTGCTCGCCCTGCTGCTGAGCGGGTGGCCGGTACGCAGCCCCGGCCACTTCGTGGAGCGGCACGGCCTGGTCGTGATCATCGCGCTCGGCGAGTCCCTCATCTCGGTCAGCGCCGGTGTCGGGACCCAGGTGATCCGCGGGCAGACGCTGGTGGCGGGTCTGCTCACTCTCAGCGTGACGGGAGGCCTCTACTGGCTGTACTTCACGAGCGCGGGAAACGCCGGCCGAGCGCTCACAACTCGGTCCGGGCTGCGGCGCGGGTTCGTCGCCGGCAACGCCTACAGCGTCGCCCATCTCCCCCTGCTCGCCGGGACGATCTACGTGGCCTTGGGAGTCGAGGAGGTGCTGACCGAGCTCGGGCACGGCACGCTGGGGTGGATCCCGGCCACCGCGCTGTTCGGCGGAACAGCCCTGTACCTCGCGGGCCGGGCGACCTTCCTCGTCCTCAGCGTCCGGTGCGTACGGTCAGAGCAGTTCGTCGCGCCCGGTGTGGCGCTGCTGTTGCTCCCCGTCGGCCGACATCTGCCGGCCCTGGCCGCCCTCGGCCTGCTGACGGCGTTCCTCGCCGCCCTACTCGGCTACGAGGCGTGGACGAGACGTGCGAGCCGAACCTCCGACTGACAGCGGAGCGAGCGGAGGGTGTGGGATTCGAACCCACGAAGACATCGCTGCCTTACCGGTTTTCAAGACCAGCGCCATCGGCCACTAGGCGAACCCTCCCGGACCGGCACCCGTGGGTGCGCGGCCGTGAACAGTCTGCCACGGCACCCGCTGGCCGGCTCGGCGTCCCTCCCCGAAAAGCGCCGGCCAGGCGGCAGCTCCAGCGTCCACTGTGGCGCTGATCGACTCGACTTCCCCGAAACCGGGGCATCCCGGCGCGCGGGAGGCACCGCTTTCAGGGAAGCCGAGTTGATCAAGCCTGCGGATGCCCCGGTTTCACGGAAGTTGAGTCGACCAAGCCCGCGGACCGCCCGGTTTCAGGGAAGCCGGGGAACCAAGCCCGCAGACCGCCCGGTTTCCCGCAAGCCGGGGGGACCATGCCGACAAGGACCGGACCGCTTCGCCGCGAGGGGTGCGTCTGCGGCGGGAAGCGCGGCGGGTGAGACTGGGGGCATGCGAGCCATCACCGTTCCGCAGCCCGGTGGACCCGACGCGCTGGTCTGGGCCGAGGTCCCCGATCCCGAGCCCGGCCCCGGCGAGGTGATCGTCCGGGTGCGGGCCAGCGGGGTCAACCGCGCCGACCTGCTGCAACGGCAGGGGCACTATCCGCCGCCGCCGGGCGCGCCCGCGTACCTCGGTCTGGAATGTTCCGGCGTGATCGACGCGGTCGGCCCGGAGGTGACCGGGTGGGCGGTCGGCCAGGAGGTCTGCGCGCTGCTGGCCGGCGGCGGGTACGCCGAGCGCGTCGCGGTGCCCGCCGGTCAACTGCTGCCGGTGCCGGACGGCGTCGACCTGGTCGACGCCGCGGCGCTGCCGGAGGTGGCCTGCACGGTGTGGTCGAACGTCGTGGGCGTCGGTCGGCTCGAAACGGGTGACACGCTGCTGGTGCACGGCGGGGGCAGCGGGATCGGCACGTTCGCGATCCAGTTCGGGGCGGCGCTCGGTGCCACGGTCCTGGCGACCGCCCGGACGACGAAGCACGCCCGGCTGCGCGAACTGGGCGCGGCGCACACGATCGACTACCGGGACCAGGATTTCGTCGAGGAGGTCCGCGAGGCCACCGACGGCCACGGTGCGGACGTCATCCTCGATATTCTGGGCGCGTCCTACCTGGGGCGGAACGTCGCCGCGCTGGCCACCGGGGGCCGGCTCGTGGTGATCGGGATGCAGGGTGGCCGCAAGGCCGAGCTGGATCTCGGCGCGTTGTTGACCAAGCGGGCCAGCGTGTCGGCGACGGCGCTGCGCTCCCGGCCGCTGGACGAGAAGGCGGCGATCGTGCGGGGCGTACGCGATGAGGTGTGGCCGTTGGTCGCGGCCGGCGCGGTCCGCCCGGTGGTGGACCGGCGGCTGCCGATGGCCGAGGCGGCCGAGGCGCATCGGCTGGTCGAGTCGAGCGACCACGTCGGGAAGGTGCTACTCACCCTCGGGTGAGGCGGGCGGCAGCATGAGGCGGGCGCCGGGGCCCTGTGCGGCGAGGGTGTCGCCGGGGTTGTACAGCATGCAGCGTTGCATCGACAGGCAGCCGCAGCCGATGCAGCCGTCGAGGTCGTCGCGGAGCTTGGTGAGCAGTCGGATCTTCTCGTCCAGCCGGCCGCGCCAGCTCGCGGAGAGGCGCTCCCAGTCCTGCGGGCTGGGGGTACGGCGCTCGGGCAGCGATTCCAGCGCGTCGCGGATCTCGTCGAGCGAGACGCCGACCTGCTGGGAGATCCGGATGAAGGCGACCCGCCGCAGCTCGGCGCGGGCGTAGCGGCGCTGGTTGCCGCCGGTGCGGTCGGCGCGGATCAGGCCGAGGCGCTCGTAGTAGCGCAGCGCGGATGGCGCCACGCCAGAGCGGACGGACAGCTCACCGATCGTCAACGCGTCCTGCATCACCGGGTCCTTGAGTTGAAGTGGACTTCAACTCAAGGTTACCGTCGATCAACGCGCGGACGAGACCGCCGGGCGACGGCGGGCGCGCTCGCGACCGAGGATCCAGATCGCCTCGACGCCGTCCTTCCAGGTGATCTTCTTGCCCTCTTCGCGGCCCCGGGCGCGGTAGCTGATCGGCACCTCGTAGGGGCGGATGCGGCGGCGCAGCAGCTTGCCGGTCACCTCGGCCTCCATGCCGAAGCCCCGCGAGCGCACCTCCAGCGACCGGTACAGCTCCACCGGCATCAGCTTGAAGCAGGTCTCCAGGTCACCGATGTACGAGTTGAAGAGGACGTTCGCCGCCATCGTGACGCCCTTGTTGCCCATCACGTACCAGAAGCTGTAGGCGCTGTGGCTGCCGAACGTGCGATTGCCGTAGACGACCGTGGCCCGCCCGTCGAGCACCGGGGCGAGCAGCTTCGGGATGTCCTGCGGGTCGTACTCCAGATCGGCGTCCAGGATGACCATGTATTCGCCCTCGGCGCTGTCCACCGCCGTCTTGATGGCCGCGCCCTTGCCCGCGTTGCGCTGGTGGGTGATCACCCGCAGGCGCGCGTCGTCGGCCCGGCCGAGGACCTCGCCGGTGCCGTCGCGGCTGCCGTCGTCGACCACGACCAGCTCGATCTCGCAGGGGTAGTCCACCGCCAATGCCTGCTTGAGGGCATCCGCGATGCGTTCTTCCTCGTTGTAGACCGGCATGAGGATCGAGAGCTTCACGGGAATCTCCACGGTGGCGACAACACGTCGGGCATAGCCTAGCCTGGCTGGTCAGCCCAACGGTGGCCGCCACCGTCGGACAGCCGGCGTGGCGGTATCAGCCCGATGGTGTTTACTTCCCGCCATGTCGGCTGCCGGCTCCCTGCTCGCGGTGCTCCCCGCCGCCTCGGTGCTCCTGCTCACGGTCGCGGCGAAGCCACGCGAGACCTCAGCGGTGGCCCCGTCCCGGCTCGCCGCGGTGCGCGCCGCGCTGCTCACCGGGGCGTACGCGGTGCTCGTCGTCGAGGTGCTCGGCGCGCTGCACGCGCTGACCCGGCCGGCGTTCGTCGTCGCCTGGCTGCTCTTCCTCGTCGCCGCCGGGACGGCGGTGGCTCTGCGCCGGCGTCGCGACACCCCGGCCACACCGGCGGTGGCCGCGACGCCGCAGCCGGTGGCGGTGGGCGCGGCGGTGCCCGCCGGCGCTACCCCGGACACACCCGCCCCGGCCGTCGACCACGGCCCGGTGGGTGGGCGGGCGGCCGCACCGGTCCAGCCGAATGGAGTACGCGCCAGACTGCTCTCCCGGGCCACCGAGAGCTGGCGTACGGCGGGTCGGGGCGACCGGCTGCTCGCGGGCGGCATCGGCGGCCTGGTGCTGCTGGAGCTGCTGATCGCGCTCTTGGCCGAGCCGAACAACTTCGACTCGCAGACGTACCACCTGCCGAAGGTCGAGCACTGGGTGGCCCAGGGCGACCTCGACTTCTGGCCCACCGCCATCCACCGGCAGGTGACCATCCCGCCCGGCGCGGAGTACCTGCTACTGCACCTGCGCCTGCTTACCGGCGGCGACGCGCTGCACAACCTGGTGCAGTGGGCCGCCGGGGTGCTCTGCCTCCTGGTGGCCGCGCGGATCACCGCGCAGCTCGGCGGCGGCCGGCGAGCCCAGTTGATCACCGCGTTCGTGCTGGCCAGCACCCCGATGGTCGCGCTACAGGCCACCAGCACGCAGACCGACCTGGTCTGCGCGGCGTGGGTGGCGTGCGCGGCGACCCTCGCGCTGGACGGTCTGCGCCGCCGCACCGGCTGGGGAACCGTACTCGGCCTGGGGGCGGCCACCGGGTTGACGGCGGTGACCAAGACCAGTGGCCTGATCGCGGTGGGCCCGCTGCTGGTGCTCTGGGGTCTGGCCCAGCTCCGGCTGGCCCTGGCGGCCCGGCCATCAGCCGCCGAACCGGCGGGTCGGGCGGCGAGCGTCGGACCAGCGGGTCGGGCGGCGAGCGTCGGACCAGCGGGTCGGGCGGCGACCGCCGGGGCGTCGGCGGGGCGGGCGCGGCCGGTGTTCCGCGTCGTCACCGGTTCGGTGCTGATCCTGGCGGTGGCGGCGCTTGTCGTCGGCCCGTTCCTGGCCCGGGTGACGGCCGAGTTCGGGCACCCGTTGGGCCCGCCCCGGCTGCGTGAGTCGATCCCGATGGAGCGGCACGACCCGGCGTCGATCCTGGTCAACGCGCTGCGCATCGGGCACACGGCCTTCGACACGCCGGTCGCGCCGCTGCGCACCGCCGGCGCGGACGCGATCATCGGCGGCGCGGAGGCGATCGGCGTCGACCCGCAGGACCGGGCGATCACCTTCGGCCGGGAGGTGTTCCCGGTGCCGGCCTGGTACCCGGACGAGGATCGGGTCGCGTTCCCGATCGCCGGGTCGGTGGCGCTGCTCGGCGCGCTGGTCGCGCTCGTCCGCCCGCGCCGGATCGATCCCGCTCAGGCCGGGCCGCTGCGGGCGTACGCCGTGGTGGTGCTCGCCGCCGTGCTGCTGCACACCTCGATGATCAAGTGGCAGCCGTGGGGCAATCGACTGATCCTCTACGCCCTGGTGCTCGCCGTTCCGCTCGCCGGCCTCTGGCTGGACGCGCTCCTGCGTCGGGGCAGCGACCGGGCCACGAACCCGGCCGAGGCGGGTCGACGGCGACGCTCGGTGGCCGCCGTGGCGGTCGTCGTCGTGCTCGCCACCTCGGCGCTGGCCGGAGTGCTCGCACTGTCGTACGGCTTCCCGCGCCGGCTCGTCGGCTCGGGCTCGGTCTTCACCACCTCGGAGTGGGACACCCGGTTCCTGCGCCGGCCCGAGTGGGCCGACGAGTTCCGCTGGGCCGCGGCGGCGGTCCGCGAGAGCGGCGCGCGCCGGATCGGTCTGGTCGAGCGGAACGACGACTGGGAGTACCCGTGGTGGCTGCTGCTGCGCCAGCCGGACGGCAGCTCGCCGGATCTGGTCTCGTTGCAGTCGGTCCTGCCGGAGCGACCGCCGGCCGACCCGACAACGGTGGACGCGATCGTCTGCACCGGTAGCCAGCCGGCCTGCGCCGAGCTGGTCCCGGCCGGGTGGCGCTTGGAGTTCCGCGACTACGTCGGTTACGCCCTGCCCCCGGGTCGCTGAGACGACGGCAGGCGAGGGCCCCGCACGTACGACGTGCGGGGCCCTGGTTCGACTACTTGGCGCGGGGGATGAGGACGAGCCGGGCGACGCCCTTGTCCCCGTCCTTGGTGCCGGCGACGCCGACCGTCGTGCCGACCTTCACCTCGCTGGGCTGCACCGTCGACCGCTTCTCGACGACGCGCAGGTCCTCGCCGAAGGTCCACGTCATCGTGAAACCGTCGGTGGACTTGACGGTCATCGAGTCTCCGTCGACGGCGGTCACCGCGCCACGCTGGACGGCGACGGTCTGCGTACCGTTCTCCTTGGTCTGCACCACCGCCTCGCCGTGCAGGGTGTTCTTGCGCAGCAGCACGCGGGCCTGGTGGCGCTTGCGCAACTCCTCGCCGCGCTTCTGCTTACCCTTCTCGGCCGCCGTCGGGGAGGGTGCGGGCGTCGCCGGGGCGGCGACGGTCTGCACGTCCAGGTCGTTGGCGTCGAAGCCCATCGCGGTGAGCGCCTGGCCCTCCACACCCATCGCGGCGGCGACCTCGACCGCCGCGTCCCGCGCGGGCTGGCTGGCCACCTCGGCCGCGCCGCATCCGCTGACGCCGAGCGCCACCGCCGCGAACAGTGCCGTGGTGCCGGTGACGAATCCCCAACGTGGCATGACTCTCCCTCTCGTCCGTGGAGCCTTCAGCCTTCCCCGCGAGGACGAGCGGACCGTCAGGCCGATGTACGGGTCCGGTAAGGATCACCGGGCAGCCGGACCGTGAAGGCCGCACCCCCCTCGGGCGCGTGCCCCGCGACGATCTCCCCGCCGAGCCGGCGCACCAGCCCGGCGGCGAGCGCCAGCCCGAGACCGCTGCCCACCTTGCGCACCCCCGGTACCGCTCGTGCAGCGCCCCCGCTCGAACGCCACCGCCAAGTCGTCGTCGGTGAAGCCGGGCCCGCCGTCGCGGACCTCCAGCACACCGCCGTCCGCCGGGTCCGCGCCGACCGGCCGGACCGCGAGCACCACGGGCGCCCCCGGGGGTACGACCCGCAGCGCGTTCTCCAACAGCCCGTCCAGCACCTGCCGGATCCGACCCGGATCGGTGTACGCGGACACCGGACCGCCGGGCGTCTGGAGGTGGAACGGCACACCGACCGCGGCGCAGCGACCGGACCAGGTGGGCTCCGCGTCGGCGGCCAGTCGGGTCAGGTCGACGGGTACCGGCTCCAGCGGGAAGTCGGCGGCCTCCAACCGGGCCAGCGCCAGCAGGTCGCCGATCAGCCGGTCGAGGTGCTGGGCCTCGGCCAGCATGGTGCGGCCGGTGTCGGCGCTGCCGTCCGCGTCGATGACCCCGTCGGCCAGCGCCTCGGCGTACCCCCGGATCGCGGTCAGCGGGGTGCGCAGCTCGTGCGAGACGGACAGCAGGAACTCGCGCTGCCGGCCCTCGCTGGTGGTCAGTGCGGCGGCCAGGCCGTTCAACGCCTCGGCCAGGTCGGCGACCTCGTCCGGCGGCTCGACCGGCAC
This sequence comes from Micromonospora sp. CA-246542, assembly GCF_050942905.1. Lineage (NCBI taxonomy): Bacteria > Bacillati > Actinomycetota > Actinomycetes > Micromonosporales > Micromonosporaceae > Micromonospora > Micromonospora sp. CA-246542. The sequence continues at coordinate 6,903,884 of NZ_CP192040.1, forward strand.
CCGTACCGCGCGGTCCCCGGCGCGCAACCGGGCGGCGGCGGTGGCCGCGACGCGGATCGGTCGGGCCAGCCGGCGGGCCAACAGGAGACCGGCCACCACACCGGCGGCCAGCCCGGCCAGCAGCGGCAGCCACAGGCTGAGCAGCACCTGCGCCCACAGCCCGTCCGCCGTGGCGCGGGAGAGCACCACCCCGTTGCCGCCGGGCAGCGCCCGGCCCTCCACCAGGGCGCGGTGACCGTTGACCGACCGGCGGGCCGAAACGTTGCGGCCCTGCCCGATCCGCTGCACCACGCGCGGCGGCAGCCCCGACCGGTCGACGGTTCCGCGCCGGATCAGGTACGCGTCGATGCCCTGGTCACGGAGTTGCTGGATGAGCTTCTCCTCGTCGGCGGCGCGTCCCCGGTCCAGCCGGGTCCGCAGCACCTCGGCGGCGAGTCGCGCCTGGGCGGCGAGGGCGTCCTGATCGCGTCGCTCCGCGCCCCGAATCGCCAGCGGCACGGCGACGATCGCCGTGACGAGCACCGACACCAGTGCCACCGCACAGGTGACCAGCACCGCGCGGGCGGTCAGGGTCCGGCCGAACCGGCGACGCCGGGGGGCGGCCGATTGGCGGTCGCCGACCACCGGCAGCGCCATGGTCGGCGACTCGATGCGTACCGACTGCTCAGGCATCGACCGCGTACCCCACGCCGCGGTGGGTGCGGATGACGCTGGCCGGGCCGAGCTTCGCGCGTACCTGCGCGACGTGCACGTCCACCGTGCGGGTGCCGGCGTGCGCGGCGTATCCCCAGACCCCGGCCAGCAACTCCTCGCGGGTGAAGACCCGCCCCGGCCGGGCCATGAGGTGGGCCAGCAGGTCGAACTCGGTCGAGGTGAGCTGCACCGGTACTCCCCCGGCGGTGACCGTCCGGCGGGCCGGGTCGAGGGTCACCGGGCCGACGACGCGCTGTCGTTCCGCGCCCTCGGGGCCACCGGCGGTGCGACGCAGCACGGCGCGTACCCGGGCGACCAGCTCGCGCGGGCTGAACGGTTTCGTCACGTAGTCGTCGGCGCCCAGTTCCAGCCCGACGATCCGGTCGACCTCGTCGTCGCGAGCGGTGAGGAAGATGACCGGCGTCCAGTCGCCGGCCTCGCGCAGTCGTCGGCAGATCTCGGTGCCGGGAAGGCCGGGCAGGGCGATGTCCAGGACGCAGGCCACCGGGCGCAGCCGGCGGGCCGCGTTCAGCCCGGCCTCACCGTCGCGTTCGAGGTGGACACCGAACCCGTCACGGCCCAGGTAGAGCCGTACCAGGTCGGCGATGGCCGGCTCGTCCTCGACCACGAGGACGAGTCCGCGGTGCGGCGTTTCCAGAGTCACCGGCCCATGATTCCCGACCTGGTGGCTCGGCGCGATCGGTACGTGTTCGAGTTCGGTAAAGGCGGGCGTCGTACGGCGTCAGCGTGCGACGGCGGGACGGAACACGCTGGGCCGCACGGGGGCGGGCGTGTCGCCGATGGTGGCGAGAACCCGTTCGCGGGGTGCCCGCAGACGGGTCCGAAAGGCGTGGTTGAGCAGCGCGTCGAGCTGCCACACCTGCTTCGGGTGGTTGGTACGGATGAGGAACCGCTCGCGGATCCCGTCGATCGCGGTGGCGGCCAGCTCGACCGAGTGCAGCCGCGGGTCGGGGCTCCACGTGACGTTGCTCAGCTCGCGCAGCTCGGTGTTGAGGTGCAGGCGCAGTCGGTGCAGGAGTCGGGTCTGCTGGGTCACCACCAGTCGGCGGTGCGTGAGCAGCAGCAGGTAGTCGCCGGTGACCGGACGGTCGGGGCGGCTGCAACGGGTGACGAGGATGGTCGCGTCACCGGAGCCGACGCAGCGGCGGAACACCGGCATGTGCCGGCTCACGGTCTGCACGGCGAGGCCGGCCTCGGTGGCGGCCGGGAGGAACGTTCGGGAGAAGACGTCCATGACCTGCCCAACGACGTCCCCGGCGGGGTGACGTGGGTCACGGCGAATTTTTGGAAGTTCCACGCCGGCCCGTCGCACTGCCTGTCCGATTTCCGACCCGGACGGATGCCGGTCAGCTTTCGGGCTGAATCGGGGTGGCGGCGAACAGCTCGGCGAGCCACCCGGGCACCGCCTCGGCGTACTCCGCGCGGGCCGGGTCGGTCGTGTCGAGGGCCCGCCGCCAGGAGAGCGACCGGCTCACCGCGCCCAGGTTCATCGCCAGGTCGGCGGCCTCGACGAGGGTGCGGCGGTCGTAGCGGTCGGTCCACGCCTCCAGGTAGGCGTCGCGCAGCCGGGTCAGGCTGGCGTCATCGGCGGACAGCGCGGTGGCGTACCGGATGGAGCGCAGGATCACCAGCAGCGTGCCGAACGGGTGCGCCACCGAGGCGTCGCCCCAGTCGAAGTAGCGGTACCCGGCCGGCCCGGCGAAGACGTTGCCGTCGTGCAGGTCGTCGTGCTGCACGGTCGCCTCGATGCCGATGTCCGCGAGCCGACGGCACCGCCGCGCGTACGCCGGAACCTCCGCCCGCAGCCGCTCGTACGTCTCGACGGTCAGTCCGCCCTCCGCACCGACGCGCAGCGACTCGGAATCGTCGAGCAGGTCGGCGAGCAGCCCGGCCAGCACCTCCGGACGGTGGTCCGGCACGCCGAGGGCGACCAGGTCGTCGGCGCGCGACGCGGTGGCGAGTTGCAGCGCCGCGTACCCCGGTAGGGCCCGCTCCCAGTGCGTCAGGTCGGGGTCGCGGCCCAGCACGTCGCGCAGCGTCTCCCCGCCGTCGGGAAGCAGCGACCAGCCCCGCACCCGGTCCACCCCGATCGGGGCCAGCACCCGCTCGGGCGTCAGCGCGGCCAGCGTCGCGATCAGGACCGCCTCGTGCGTGGTGCCGGAGTTGTTGGCCTTGAACCAGACCGGCCCGTCGTCGGTCGGCACCCGCCAGACCAGCGACCACGGCCGGACCCGGGGCTCGACCGGCCCGTTGACCCGCCGGCCGGTGCCCGCGAGTCGCTCGTCGACCCAGGACCGGGCCTGCTCCTGCCACTGCACGCTGGACCAGTCGGGAGCGCGCTCGTCGGCGATCGTCGTCACGATGGGCACCCTAGGCGGCGTCCCCGACCCCGGCGAGAGCATTTCCGGGACGGATCAGACCAGCTCGACGATCGTGGCGTTGGCCATGCCGCCGCCCTCGCACATGGTCTGCAGGCCGTAGCGGATTCCGTTGTCCCGCATGTGCGCCAACATCGTCGTCATGATCCGGGCCCCGGAGCCACCGAGCGGATGCCCGAGGGCGATCGCGCCGCCACGCGGGTTCAGCCGCTCCGGGTCCGCCTCGGTCTCCGCCAACCAGGCGAGCGGTACGGGGGCGAACGCCTCGTTCACCTCGTACACCCCGATCTCCTCGATGCCCAGCCCCGCGCGGCGCAGCGCCTTCGCGGTGGCCGGGATGGGCGCGGTGAGCATGGTGACCGGGTCGTCGGCGGCGACCACCGCGGTGTGGATGCGGGCCAGCGGGCGCAGGCCGTGCCGGCTGGCCCAGTCGGACGTGGTCACCGCGAGCGCGGCGGCGCCGTCGGAGATCTGCGACGCGGACCCGGCGGTGACCACGCCGTCGGCGCGGAACGGGGTGGGCAGCTCGGCGAGCCGGTCCAGTGAGGTGTCCCGGCGGATGCCCTCGTCGGCCGCGACCGTGCCACCGTCGTCGAGGGGCACCGCCGCCAGCTCCGGGTCGAACGCGCCGGCGTCCTGCGCGGCGGCTGCCTTCTCGTGGCTGGCCAGGGCGAACTCGTCGAGCTGGGTACGGGAGAAGCGCCAGCGCCGGGCGATCAGCTCGGCCCCGACGCCCTGGTTGAAGGGGAGCGGCGCGTCGTCGGCGAAGCCCTCCACCCCCCGGTAGCGGGCGCGGAGCTGGTCGCTGAACGGCAGGCCGTCCGCCACGCTGGAACCCATCGGCACCCGGGTCATCGACTCCACCCCACCGGCGACCACCAGGTCGGCCTGACCGGACAGCACCGTCGCGGCGGCGAAGTGCAGGGCCTGCTGGCTGGAGCCGCACTGCCGGTCCAGCGTGGTGCCGGGCACCGCCTCCGGCCAGCCGGCGGCGAGGACGGCGTTGCGGGCGATGTTCCACGACTGCTCGCCGACCTGGGACACGCAGCCCCAGAAGACGTCGTCGACCTGCGCCGGGTCGAGCCCCGTGCGCTCGGCGAGGGCGCGCAGCACGTGCGCCGACAGGTCGACCGGATGGACACCGGCGAGACCGCCCTTGCGCCGCCCGACCGGGGTGCGTACCGCGCCGACGATGACCGCGTCACTCATGTTTACTCCCCGGTAACTTGGGCTGTCCCGATCCTACGCTGACGCGGCGGGCCGCCGCCCACCCCTCTCCGGCGTCGATCATGGAGTGGTGGTGGGCAGAAGCGGGCGGCCATGACCGCTGGCATGCTGGGCTGGTGGATGACATTCCCGGAACTCGGCAGTGGCGGGTGCCGTCGACCCTGCCTGCGGCGAAGCTCGCCGGTGCCGTTCTGCTGATCGCACTCGGGTTGCTCTTCGCCGACGGTGACCCGGTGCGGCTGGTCGTGGCCGGTGTGGCCGCCGCCGCGCTGGCCGTCTGGGCGGTACGCGACCTGGTGGCGCCGGTCCGGCTGGCGGTCGACCCGGCGGGACTCACCGTCATCCACGGCTTCGCCGGCCGGCGGCTGCTGCCCTGGTCGACGGTCGAGGCGATCAGCGTGGACCGCCGGCAACGCCTGGGGTTGACCGGCGAGATCCTGGAGATCGACGCGGGCGAGTCGCTGCACCTGTTCGGCAGGTACGACCTGGCAGCCACCCCGGAGGAGGTGGCCGTGGCGCTGCGGGCCGCCCGTCCGGTCAGTTGAGCAGTTGCACGGTTCGGAAGATCACCAGGGCGAGCAGGATCAGCAGGATGATCGAGCCGCCGACGACCTGCACCAGCGTGCGCCGCTCCCGTGGCGCGTACGCGAGCACCGCCGCCATCGCCCCGCCGACCACCAGGCCACCGATGTGCCCGGATTTCGAGATGCCCGGCACGGCGAAGGTGAATACCAGATTGATGACGAGGAGCGGCACGATCGCCGAGGTGTTCAGGCCGAGACGACGCATGATCACGAAGATCGCGGCGAAGAGCCCGAAGGTGGCCGTCGACGCGCCGACAGTCGGACCGTCGTTGGGCGCGCTGAACAGGAAGACGGCGACATTGCCCCCGATCCCCGCGATCAGGTAGAGGGCGAGGAAACGCACTCGCCCGAGCGCGCCCTCCAACTCCCGCCCGAGCACCCACAGTGCCCACATGTTCAGCAGCAGGTGGAACACGCCGTAGTGCAGGAACATGGCGGTGACCAGGCGGTACCACTCACCGGCCGCGACACCGTGCACCGGGCCGAAGTCAACGTACGAGGCGTAGCCGAGCACGCCACCCCAACGGGTCAGCGGCGTTCCGTCGCCGGCCAGCCCGCCGAAGCCGGAGCCGCCCAGCACCGCGGTGAGGGACCGGGCGGAGGCGACGGAGAGCAGGAAGAACAACACGTTCAGGGCGATGAGCGCCTTGGTGACGTAGCCGTGCCGGCCGGCGGCACCGCCACCGAAGGCGGTACGCGCCGGCCGGACACTACGACGACCCTCGTTGACGCACTCCGGGCACTGGTGCCCGACGGACGCCTCCCGCATGCACTCCGGACAGATCGGCCGGTCGCAGCGGGTGCACCGGACGTAGGTCTCCCGACCGGGGTGCCGGTAGCAGACCGGGGTGGTCGGCGGGGACTCGCTCACCGGGCCGACCCTCCGTCCGCCACCGCGCGACGCACCGCCGCCGGCCGGCGCGATGCTCCGGAGCGCTCAATCATGCGAGCAAAGGTACCTCGCCGTGTCGTCAGGAAGCGGATCGCTCGATCTCGACCCGCTCGATGACGACGTCCTGCAACGGACGGTCGCTCGGGCCGGTCGGGGTGTTCGCGATCGAGTCGACGACCTTCACCGACTCCTCGTCGGCGACCTGGCCGAAGATGGTGTGCCGGTTGTTGAGGTGCGGCGTCGGGGACACGGTGATGAAGAACTGCGAACCGTTGGTGCCCGGTCCGGCGTTCGCCATCGCCAGCAGGTAGGGACGGTCGAACCGCAGCTCCGGGTGGAACTCGTCGGCGAACTTGTAGCCCGGCCCGCCCCGACCGGTGCCGGTCGGGTCGCCCATCTGGACCATGAAACCGCTGATCACACGGTGCGAAATGGTGCCGTCGTAGTACGGCCCGTTGCCCGGCTGACCGGTGCGCGGGTCGGTGTACTCCCGGTTGCCCTCAGCCAGGTCGACGAAGTTGCGGACGGTCTTCGGCGCGTGGTTCGGGAAGAGCTCCAGCCGGATCGGGCCAGCGTTGGTGTGCAGGGTGGCGTAGACAGCCTCGGCCACGGGTACTCCTCACTTGTTGGTCAGTTCCATGCGGATCCTCCCATGTGCCCGATCTGGCATCGCGGAGGCATCCGAAGGTGGAGGATGACGAAGGAACAACTCCCAGGAGGTAGGACCGTGTTTGGAATCGGGCGGCGTAAGTCCCAGGGCCAGCTCGCAAAGGCAGAGCTGAACCAGAGCATCAGCCACCTGATGCAGGCAGCCAACCACGCCGCCAAGGGCGCCGGCGCGTCCGTCGGCCCGCGGGTCGAGGCGGCCCGGGGCTATGTCGGGCCGGCCGCGGTGAAGGTGCGCGACCGCGCGTCGACCGGTTGGGGGACGACACTCACCACGCTGGCACCGCTGGCCGCGGCGGCTCGTGACGGCGCCGTGCAGGCAGGGCCGCTGACCAGGAAGGCCAAGTCGAAGACCATGCGGATCACGGGGAAGAAGAAGCAGCCGCGCCGTCGCGGTTCGAAGATGACCGGCCTGCTGGCCGCGGGCGCCGTCGTCGGCCTGGTCGGTGCGGTGGCCCTACGCCGCCGCCGCGAGCAGCAGGAGTGGGCCGAGTACGACCCGACCCACACCCTGGAGCCGATGCGCAACGAGGTCGACTCGATCGAGGTGCGTACCCCGGCCGCGACCAAGGGCTCCGACGGGTCCGCCATCTCCGGAATGACCGGTGCCGGCAGCTCGGCGGTGGCCGGCGGCGACAGCGCCAGCACCACCGCCACGGCCACGGCCAAGCCGACCGGTGTGCGTCCGACCGACAAGGTTCCGTCGGTCGCCGAGGGCGCCAAGGACGTTTCGGGACGCCCGGCCGACGACCTCACCAAGGCGCTGGGCAAGGACACCGCCCGCACCAACGGCCGCCGCTGACCCCGGACAGCAGCGCGACGAGCGCCGGCGACGCGGGCTTGCCCCGCGCACCGGCGCTCCGTGCTGTCGGCGTCCGCCGGGCGGACCGGTCAGAGCCAGCCGTTGCGGCGGAACCAGCGGTAGAGGGCCAGCGAGACGCCGAGCATGAGGGCCAGCGCCACCGGATAGCCGTACGTCATCTTCAGCTCGGGCATGTTCTCGAAGTTCATGCCCTCGACGCCGGCGATGGAGGTCCAGACCGCGGCGATGGCCGCCCACGCGGCGATCTTGCGCATGTCGTTGTTCTGGTCGACGGACACCTGGGCCAGCCGTGCCTGGAGGATCGAGTTCAGCAGGTCGTCGTACGAGTTCACCTGCTCGACCGTGCGGCTCAGGTGGTCCTGCACGTCCCGGAAGTACTTGCGGATCTCCTTGGGTACGTCCCGGTTGACCTGCGAGGTCAGGTTCATCAGCGGGCGCTGCAAGGGGATCACCGCCCGCTTGAACTCCACCAGCTCCCGCTTCATCTGGTAGATCCGCTGGATGCGCCCGTGGCTGTTGCGGTCGAAGACCTCGGCCTCCAACTGGTCCAGGTCGTCCTCGAGCTGCTCCGCCACCTCGAGGTAGAGGTCGACCACCCGGTCGGTCACCCCGTACGCCACCGCCCACGGGCCCTGGAGCAGCAGCTCCTGCTTGGTCTCCAGGTCGGCCCGGACCGGGGAGAGCCGGCAGGCGTCACCGTGCCGGACACTGATCAGGAAGTTCGGGCCGATGAAGAGCATCACCTGACCGGTCTCGACCACCTCGGAGGTCTCGGTCAGCTCGGTGTGCTCGCAGTAGCGGGCGGTGCGCAGCACCAGGAAACTGACGTCGCCGAAGCGCTCCAGCTTGGGCCGCTGCTCGGCCTTCACGGCGTCCTCGACGGCCAGCTCGTGCAGGCCGTACGTCTCCGCGATGGCGCTCATCTCGGCCAGCTCGGGCTGGTGCAGCCCGATCCAGACGAAGCCGTGCTCCTCGCGACGTGCGGCCTCCAGCGCCTCGGCGTACGACCAGTCACCGGGCTGCCGCTTGCCGTCGATGTACAGCGCGCAGTCGACCACTCCGCTGCGCCCGGCGCCGGTGGGCGCCGGGGTGGGTGGTGAACCGTCGGCGTTGAGCATCCGGGTCATCGCCCGGACGGGGGACGGCCAGGCTCGGGGTCGCAGCACCCGAGATGTGTTCAACGGCGCCGTCCGGCCCCGCTCTGCCCGATCCGTCATCGCGACACCTCCCCGCGCTCGCCTGCGGCTTGCAGGCTACGCCGATGGTGGCCATCGGCAGGTGTGACGGCGGTCGCGGGTGCGGCGCCGGGCGGGCCGGGCCGCATCGGGGGGTGAAGGGACGACACGGCCCACCCGGCGCCCGTGGGGGCGGGGGTTACGCTCGCAGCATTGTGGGCCGCCGGCCGCCCGCTGGGGAGACCCGGGACGGCCGGCATCGTCTTTTTGTCGGAAACCCGACAGATTTTCAGCTTCGGCTGGCCTCGACGGCCTCGGCGAGCCGGCGAACGCCCTCGTCGATCCGGTCGGCCGTCACGGCCGAGAAGGCCAGCCGCAGGGCGTGCCGCCCACCGTCGAGGACGAAGTCGCTGCCCTTGACGACGGCGACGCCACGCTCGGCCGCCGCCGGGGCGAGCCGGTCCACCAGCACGTCCTCGGGGAACTCCACCCACAGGAAGTAGCCGCCGTCGGGCTCGACGAACCGCGCCTGCGGCAGGTGCCGGCGCAGCGACTCGGCCAGCACCTGGGCCCGCTCGCCGAGCGCCGCCCGGACGGTCTCGATCGAGCGGTCGATGTCGCCGGAGACGCAGAACTGGTGCACGATCGCCTGCGACACCATGCCGGGCGAGATGTAGAGGCTCGTCGCGTTCTTGGCGATGTCGGCGATCAGATCCGCCGGACCGACCAGGTAGCCGACGCGTACGCCCGGGCAGACCGTCTTCGTGAAGCTCGACGCGTGCACGACGACGTTGCGGGTGTCCATCGAGAGCATCGACGGCAGCGCCTCGCCCCGGAAGCGGATGTCCGCGTACGGGTCGTCCTCGAAGATCGTGAAGTGGTACTCGGCGGCCAGGTCGAGCAGCTCACGGCGCTTCTCCAGCGACAGCGTCACGCCGGCCGGGTTCTGGTAGTTCGGGATGACGTGCGCCAGCCGGGGGCGAACCCCGGACTCCAGCAGCTTGCGCAGCTCGGCGGTGTCGAGGCCGTCCGGCTGGACCGTGACCCCGTGCAGCTCACTGCCCATCCGCTGAAGGTTGAGCAGCGTGCGGTCGTACGTGGGGCGCTCGACGACCACCGCGTCGCCGGGGCGGATCAGGTGATCGAAGAGGAACGCGTCGGCCTGCAGTGACCCGTTGGTGACCAGCACCTGGTCGGCCGAGACGCCGTGCTTCTCGGCGATCCACTTGCGCAGCGGCACGTAGCCGACGGAGGTGCCGTACGCCGTGACCCCCGCGGGATCGGCGTCGAAGGCGCGTACGGCGGCGGCCTTGAGCCCCTCGACATCGACGATGTCCAGCGAGGGGGCCCCACGGGCAAAGGAGATCAGCTGCTCGGCGGTCATGGATATTGAGCGTACGGGCGGCGGCGGGGGACGCGCCGACGGCACGGCGATGTCCGCATCCTGAGCCACCGGGACGGGTGACCCGGCCGGGCCGGACGGCGACAGATCAGACCGGAAGTGCGAGCGAGTCGTGCTGCGCCGCCCGCGAGAGGCCGTCAAAATGCACGCCGAGCGAGTCCAGGAGCTGGCTCCAGTCGAAGTAGGAGCGCCACGCGACGATCCGACCCCGGCGGGCCCGGACCACGTCGGCGACCTCCCAACTCACCGAGCGGCCGGTCGGAGCGACCGTGCCGTACGGCGAGTGCAACGTGCCGGTGTGGGTGCCACTGAGGCGCAGCTCCACGGCCGCGCCGCTGGACGTGCGCACCGCGCCCAGGGGGTCGACCAGCAGGTCCGGAAAGGCCCCCGTCCAGGTACGCAGCAGGGCCGGCAGCTCGATCGGTCGGACCGTGACACCCGGCATGGAGTAGAACGCCTCCGGGGCGTACAGGTCCGGCAGTCGGGCCACGTCCCGCCGCAGGAGCATCGCGTACTGCTGCTCGACCAGGCGCTCCGCGTCAGGCATCGGGCCCTCCCCCACGGGCCACGGCATCTCCGCGCCCGCGAGGGATCCTTACCCTTCGATCCGACCCGGCACACCTGCGCGGTTCAGGTCGTGGCGGCCACCTCGCTCCGGGCCCAGACGCGCATGATGTCCCGCACCGAGATCACCCCGGCAACCTCCCCGCCGTCGAGCACCACGAGGTGCCGGAAGCCACCCCGGGCCATCGCGGCGGCCGCCTCGGCGACCGTCCACTCCGGCGCCGCGTACACGACGTCCCAGGTGAGGTGGGCGCCGGTGCGTTCGGTGTCGCAGTCGAGACCCGCGCCGATGGCCTTCAACACGTCGCGTTCGGTCATGATGCCGACCCCCTCGGACTCGGGATCGATCACGACCGCCGACCCGACACCGCGGGCCGACATCATCCGGGCCGCCTGACGGAGCGTGTGCTCCGGACCGACGACGAGGACCTGGCTGGACATCGCTTCCCGTACCTGCATCACGCATCACCCCTTTGGGACCGTGGCATTCGGTATGGACATGGTCGTCCGTGGATGTTTCCAGGACAAGACCGGACATCGTCGGGATGCGGCGGCGCTCGCTACTGTCGACGCGTGTCCACCGAGCCCCTGCGCTGCGCCGGCGCGTTGATTGTCGACCGCGACGGCCGCCACGTCGGTTACGACGGCCTGCTCCGGCGGATCGCGGAGGAGGGCTTCGCGCTCCGGCGGTCGATGGGCCGGTGAACAGCGTCGCGCTGCCGCCGCACCGGATCGCCGGGCTGCTCGCCCCGGCCGTGGACCGCACCTTCCGCGCGACCATGCTCGCCGGCCACAACGGTGGTGGGGCCGAGCTGTCCCAGCGCTACGGCGGAGCGGCGGCGAGCGGTTTCCTCGTCGACCTACGTACCCGGCTGGCCGCGCCCGGTGGCGCCGTCGACGGGGCGGGGTTCGCGGCGATCACCAGGTACCGGGACCCGATTGCCTGCCGACGAGCCGTGGACAAGCAGGTGGCCCACGGGATGATCTACCGGAGCCCGGACGGCGCCCTCTCCGCCACCGAGCGCGGTGCCGCCTTCCTCGGCGAGCTGTACCAGGTGCACGCCGAGGTCACCGAGGAACTGTGGTCCGGGCACGACGAGCGGGTGGCCCGACTGGTCGCCGTGCTCGGACGGCTGGTGGCGTATGCCCTCGTGCTGGCCGACGAGGAGGGGACCCGGAGCGGTTCCGCCTTCGCCGCGCTCGCGCCCCCGCACGAGCCGGACGGCACCCCGCCCGGTGTGCTGCTGCTCAACCGGCTCGGCGCGCTGCGCTACCACCGGGCGGACGCGCACGCCGCCGCCTGGACCGCGGCCGGGCACACCGCGTCCAGCGTCACCGCCCTGCCGCCCGGCCCCGAGCGGCTCGCCATCGAACTGGAGACCGACCGCCGGGCCGCCGGGCCGTACGCCGTGCTCGCCGCCGAGGAGCGGCTGACCATGCTGGCCGACCTCGCGGCGCTGCCCGGCTGACCGGTTGGCCGGAGTCGCCGGGCTTGCCGGGGCTATCCTCCACCGGTGACGGCAGCAGGACGAGGGAGGATGTCGCGATGATCGGAATGGTGCTCGCGGCCGGGGCGGGGCGCCGGCTGCGCCCGTACACCGACACGCTGCCGAAGGCGCTGGTGCCGGTGGACGGCGAGATCACGATCCTGGACATCGCGCTGGGCAACCTCGCCGAGGTCGGGCTCACCGACATCGTGATCGTGGTCGGCTACGCGGCGGACGCGGTCGTCTCCCGTCAGGCCGAGCTGGAGAAGAAGTACGGGGTCACGCTCACCCTGGTGCACAACGACAAGGCCGAGGAGTGGAACAACGCGTACTCCCTCTGGCTGGCCCGGGAGCACTTCGCGCGCGGCGTGCTGCTGGTCAACGGCGACACCGTGCACCCGGTGAGCGTGGAGAAGACCCTGCTGGCCGAGCGCGGTCCGGGCATCCTGCTCGCGGTGGACACCCTCAAGCCGCTGGCCGAGGAGGAGATGAAGACCACCTTCGACGCCGCCGGCCAGCTCACGCGGATCACCAAGATCATGGATCCGGGTGAGGCGTATGGGGAGTACATCGGCGCGACGCTGATCGAGCCGCAGGTCGCCGACGCCCTCGCCGACGCGCTGGAGGCGACCTGGCGGCGGGACCCGAACCTCTACTACGAGGACGGCTACCAGGAGTTCGCCGACCGTGGTGGCGAGGTCCGGGCCGCGCCGATCGGTGACGTTCCGTGGGTCGAGGTCGACAACCACGCCGACCTGGCCCGCGCGCGGGAGATCGCGTGCCGCTACTAGCCCGGAGCATCCTCACCCCGCTGCACATCGACGTGCGACGCGGGGCGGTCGCCGACCTGGCCGCGATCCTGGCCGACGGGCGGATCTCCTCCGGCGGCGACGTCGCGGTGGTGCTCGGCCCGGGTCAGGGCGCCCAGATCGCCGAGCTGATCCAACCGTCGCTGCGCTCGGCGGACGTCTTCACCGTCTCCGGCGGGACCCTCGAGGCCGCCGACGACCTGGGCGGCAAGCTCCGCGCCCGCTCGTACGACGCGGTCGTCGGCATCGGCGGTGGCAAGACGATAGACGTCGCCAAGTACGCCGCGACCCGCCGAGGCCTGCCGATGGTGTCGGTGGCGACCAGCCTCGCCAACGACGGGATCGGCTCCCCGGTGGCCAGCCTCATCACGGACGGGATCAAGGGCTCCTACGGGGTGCACATCCCGATCGCGGTGATCGTCGACCTGGACTTCGTGGAGAGCGGCCCGGACCGGCACAACCGGGCCGGCATCGGCGACGTGGTCAGCAACATCAGCGCGCTGGCCGACTGGGAGCTGTCCCGGCAGGTACGCGGTGAGCCGGTCGACGGGCTGGCCGCATCGCTCTCCCGGGCGGGCGCCGAGGCGGTGCTCAACCACCCCGGCGACATGAGCGACGACTCCTTCGTGACCGTCCTCGCCGAAGCGTTGATCTCCAGCGGCCTGGCGATGGCCGTCGACGGCACCAGCCGTCCGTGCAGCGGCGGCTGCCACGAGATCATGCACGCGGTCGACTCGCTCTACCCCGGCACCGCCTCGCACGGCGAGCTGGCTGGGCTGGGGGCGCTGTTCTGCACCTGGCTGCGCGGCGACCTCCGCCGCTTCGCGGAGATGTCGGCCTGCCTCGCCCGGCACGGTCTGCCCCGGCTCCCCGCCGAGGTGGCGCTCACCGACGACCAGTTCGTGGAGGCCGTGCAGTTCGCGCCGCGTACCCGCCCGGACCGGTACACCATCCTCGAGCACCTGGCCCTGTCGCCTACCGAGACGCGGGAGCGGCTGGCAGACTACGCCGGTGCAATCCGCGACCAGCTTGGCTGACCCCCGTCCCACCGTCGCCGACTTCCACCGGGTCAACCGGGGCGGCGGCCTGTTCAGCGAGTCGATCAGCCAGTGGCTCGGCGCGGTGTTCGCGCTGGTCGCGCAACGCCTCGGGTTACGCCCGACCGCGCTGACCCTCACCAACCTGGTGCTCGGGCTGGCCACCTCGATCTCCGTGGTCGCGCTCGCCGGCCCGGTCGCCGACGGTGACGTACCGGCCTGGGTAGTCGGCCTGATCGCGCTCGTCGGCTGGCAGGTCGCGTACGCCCTGGACTGCGCCGACGGACAGCTCGCCCGCGTCACCGGCCAGGGCAGCGCGGCCGGGGCCCGGATCGACGTGCTCTGCGACGTGGCCGCGCAGATCGCCCTGGTGGCCGCGCTGGCCGCCACCGCCGTCGCGCAGGAGCCGTCCACCCCGACCTGGCTGGTGGCCACCTTCGCGGGTACCTGGATGGTCAACCTGGTCACCTCGGTCATGCAGGCCGGCCCGAACGCCGCCAGCATGGTCACCTCGACCTCGCTGCCCGTACGCCTCGTGAAGCTGGTCCGCGACTACGGCGCGGTCGTCTTCGTGGCCGCCCTGGTCCTCGCCGTGGCCCCCGCCCTGGTCCTGTGGGTGCTTGTCGCGTTCACCGTCGTCAACGGCGGCTTCCTGCTGGCCAGCATCGCCTTCTCCGCCCGCGCCTCGCTGCGCTGACCCCCGCCGCCCGCGCCACTCCCCGACCGGGTGCCAAGGGTGTTCGAGTCCTCCTTTGCTCTGCTTCAACCCAGGAAACACCCGGCGTCCGATATCCGGACACCGGGTGTTTCCTCCGGTGAAGCAGAGCAAAGGGAGCGAACGGTAGGTGGCCTCCTCCCGCGCTACGGCGCTCCAGCGCTCCCGGGTGACGGCGCTCCCGGGTGACGGCGCTCCCGGGTGACGGCGCTCCCGCGCGCCCGCATCACGGCTTGACGGCGTGGACCATCCCCGCGTAGATGTCGATGAGTTGCTTCGTGACCACGTCGGGGTGGAAGGTGCGCTCGTAGCGGGCGCGCGCGGCCTGGGTCAGCCCGGACGCGCCCGCCCGGGCGACCGGCAGGGCGTTGGCCAGCGCGGCCGGCTCCGGGGCGACGACCCAACCGGCCTCGCCCAGATCGATCCCGGCGGGCATCGCCGGTCCGCCGTCCCCGGCGACCGCGGAGGCGACCTCGGCCGGGCCGGTGCCGGCAGGCTCGTGCGGGGCGTCCGCTCCCAGCAGGTACGGAATGCCGCCCAACGCGGTGCCGAGGACCGGACGACCACTCGCCAGCGCCTCGATGATCACGGTCGGCAGCACGTCGTGCCACATCGAGGCGGCGATCACCACGGCGCTGGCCTCGACCGCGGCCCGGACCCCGGCGCGGTCGAGCTGACCGAGGTAGACCACGTCGGGTCGTTCGGCGGCGGCCGCCTCCACCAGCGCGCGCAGTTCGCCGTCGCCCGCGATCCGCAGCGTTCCCAGGGTGCCCACCGGATGCCGTCGCCAGGCGTCCAGCAGCAGGTCGACGCCCTTCTCGGGGGAGAGCCGGGCCATGTAGAGGAAGCCGTCACCGAGCGGCGCCGGCCGCCCCGGGTCGGGCACGGCGTTCGGCTTGACCACGATCCGATCGTCCGGAATGCCGTAGTCGCGGAGGTGGTCGGCGATCGCCGAGGTGAGCGCGATGAAGCGGTCCACCGACCGCCAGGTGCCCCGGTGCACCGCCAGGGTGGTCGCCATCAGCGCGCTCTGCGCCGCCGAGTCGCGGTAACACCGGTGCCTGATCGCCGGCACGCCCAGCGCCCGGCCCTTGCAGTCCTGGCAGATCACCCCGTCGCGGAAGTAGATCCCCGAGGAGCAGACCTGCCGGTAGTTGTGCACCGTCTGCACCACCGGCACGCCGTGCCGGTGCGCGGTCCGCACCACCCAGGGCGAGATCAGGGGGTACGGGTTGTGCAGGTGCAGGACGTCCGGCCGGTGCTCGGTGAGCAGCCGGCTCAGGTCCTGCTGCGCGCGGGGCGCCCAGATCGGTGAGATCGGCAGCAGCGCCTTGGCGGCCTTCGACATCGAGGGGATCTCGTCCGAACTGCGGATGAAGGGCAGCACCTCGACACCGGCGGCGGTGAGCTGGGCGATCTCCACGTCGACGATGGTGTTCTCGCCAGAGGGCTGAGCTTCCCGGTACCGGTTGTGCGCCACCACGATTCTCACGGGAAAGAAGGCTACCGTTGGCTGGTGCCCGAACTACCGGAGGTTGAAGCGCTCGCGGGTTACCTGCGGCAGCGCGCGGTGGGGCGGCGTGTCGACCGGCTGGAGATCGCCGCGATCAGCGCCCTGAAGACGTACGACCCGGCGCCCACCGCCGTCGCCGGCAAGGCGGTGGTCGACGCCCGTCGGCACGGCAAGTTCCTCGACGTGGTGATCGAGGGTGACCTGCATCTCGTGGTGCACCTCGCCCGGGCAGGCTGGCTGCACTACCGGGAGGCGTTCCCGGCCACCACCCCGTTGCGCCCGGGCAAGGGCCCGATCGCCGTACGGGTCCGGCTCGACGACGGCTCCGGCTTCGACCTCACCGAGGCCGGTACGCAGAAGAAGCTCGCCGCCTACCTGGTCACCGATCCGGCGGCGGTGCCCGGGGTGGCCAAGCTGGGTCCGGACGCGCTCGCCGCCGACCTGCCCACCTTCGCCGAGCGGCTGCGCAGCCGACGCGGGCAGGTCAAGGGGGTGCTGACCGACCAGTCGGTGCTGTCCGGGGTGGGTAACGCGTACTCCGACGAGATCCTGCACGCCGCGAAGCTGTCCCCGTTCGCGATCACCGATCGGCTCACGGACGCCCAGCTCGCCACCCTGCACGCGGCGACGCGGCAGGTACTCGGCGACGCCGTCGAGCGGTCCCTCGGCCAGCGTGCCGCCGAGCTCAAGGGCGAGAAGCGATCCGGGCTGAAGGTGCACGCCCGTACCGGCCTGCCCTGCCCGGTCTGTGGCGACACGGTCCGGGAAGTCTCGTTCGCCGACTCGAGCCTGCAGTACTGCGCCACCTGTCAGACCGGCGGGAAGCCGCTGGCTGACCGACGGTTGTCCCGTCTCGTACGGTGAGTAATCCCACGAGGCGACTACAGAGCGGAATCGACCCGAGTGAGCCGAACCTCCGGTCCACCGTTCTCGCCACAGGCGCATCCATCGGTATAGTGGCCCGGTCCCCGGCTTCTGAAATGGTGCGGAGCCGGCCAGAATCCCGCCGACACCATCGGTCGCCAATCTCCTGCGGGGCGGCGACCGGCCGGAGCCCGCGTGGGAGACTGGGACGGTGGGCGACCCGGGCCCTCACGGCGAGTGAGCGGCACGTGTCATGCGGGAGGACATGGGTGAGGTGACGGCAAGCCTCCAGCGCCCGGTATCCAACGAAGGCCGGAGCAGACTCGTGCGGCACGTCGACAGCTTCGAGATCCAGCCGCCGACGCCGCCGTCACACAACGGCGTCCCTCGGTCGGCGTGGGCCAGGGCGCGACGACGTGTCTCCCGGTGGCACCGCCCCTACACCGCGATCCTGCTGCTGCTCGACTTCGGCGCGGCGGCGTTCGCCAGTTGGATCGCGATCCAACTCTTCGACCAGGCCGCCTCGGGTTTCTCCGGCACCAACCAGGACCCGACCTGGTTCCACACCATCTCCTACCTGCTGCTCCCGCTGGGCTGGGTGGTCATCCTCTGGAGCAACCGGGCGTACGACCGGCGGTATCTGGGGCTCGGCCCGGACGAGTTCAAGCGGGTGATCCGGGCCGCCGTCACCGTCGCGGCCAGCGTCTCCTTCCTCGCCTTCGCCACCAAGACCGCGCTGTCGCGGTGGACGGTGGGCACGGCGCTGCTCGGGGCGCTGCTGTTGATCCTGTGGGGCCGTTTCGTGGCCCGCTGGGCGCTGCACTACATCCGTCGACGGGCCGGTCAGGCCGCGCACCGGATGGTGCTGGTCGGCACCCTCCCGGAGTGCCTGGAGGTCTACGCGGCGGTCACCCGTAGCCCGGCCGCCGGCCTGATGCCGGTCGCCATCCACATCACCGACGGCTACGCGGCGGCCCGTGGGGTGCCGACGCCGGTGCCGGTGCACTCGGGTCGTGACGTCCTGGCCCTGGTCCGCGAGGTCGGCGGGGACACCATCGCCGTGTGCGGGTCGGCCAGCGCCGAGCCGGGCGAGCTGCGCCGACTGGCCTGGCAGCTCGAAGGCTCCGGGGTCGATCTCGTGGTCGCCCCGCAGTTGACCGACATCGCCGGCCCGCGTGTGCACATCCGGCCGATCGAGGGTCTGCCGCTGCTGCACGTCGAGGAGCCGACGCTCTCCGGGCCGGCGCTGCTGGCCAAGAACCTGATGGACCGGGTCGCCGCCGGCCTCGGCCTGCTGCTGCTGATCCCGCTCTTCATCTCGATCGCGGTGGCGATCCGAATCTCCGACCGCGGGCCGGTCTTCTTCCGCCAGCCCCGGGTGGGGCACGAGGGACGCACGTTCCGGGTGTGGAAGTTCCGGACGATGTACGTCGACGCCGAGGACCGGCTGGCCAGCCTCACCGACCAGAACGAGACCGACGGCATGCTGTTCAAGATGAAGCAGGACCCCCGGGTCTTCCCGGTCGGCCGCTTCCTGCGGGCCTCGTCGTTGGACGAGCTGCCGCAGTTGATCAACGTGCTCTGGGGTGAGATGTCGCTGGTCGGGCCGCGCCCGCTGCCCGCCGACGACGGCGACTTCCTGGGCGACGTGCGGCGCCGGCTGCTGGTGCGCCCCGGCATGACGGGGCTGTGGCAGGTCTCCGGCCGCTCCGACCTGTCGTGGGACGAGGCCGTCCGGCTCGACCTCTACTACGTCGACAACTGGTCGCTGGCGTACGACCTCAGCATCCTGTGGCGGACGGTCGGTGTGGTGCTCGCCCGCAAGGGCGCCTACTAGCGCGAGCGGCGGCGAGCCGTCAGGATCGCTGCGTGGGTGGCAACCTCTCCGCCGTCGTCGGCGTCGTCTCGCTGGTCACCGCGCTGACCGCGGCTCTGCTGGCGGTGCTGCGACTACGCGCCCGGCGCGGCATCGCCACCGCCACCCAGCGGGCCACCTACGAGGTGCTGCACACCGCCGGGCTGGCCGCCGAACCGCTCCGGGCGGGGCTGAGCGCGGCCGGCGCGGCGAAGGCCGTACGCCATCTGCGGGCCCTGGTGGGCGCGGTCGGGCTGGCGCTCACGGACGCCGACGAGGTGCTCGCCCTCGACGGACGCGGCACGCACCACGGCGAGCAGTTGCTCGCGGCGGCCCAGCGGTCGATCAGCTCCGGGCGGTCGACGGTGCTCGGGGAGTCCGACCTGCGCTGCGACCGGGTGGACTGCCCGATCCGGGGTGCGGTGGTCGCGCCCTGCACGGCGCCGACGCCCGGGTGGTCGGGGCGCTGGTGGCGATCGCCGACAACGCGCCGGCGCCGGGGCTGGTGCAGGCCACCCTGGAGACCGCGCACTGGGCCGGCAACCAGCTCGCCCTGGCCGAGCTGGACTCGTCCCGGGAGCGGCTGGCGCGGGCCGAGATCCGGGCGCTGCGGGCGCAGATCAGCCCGCACTTCATCTACAACGCGTTGACCGCGATCGGCTCGTTCGTCCGCACCGACCCGGAGCGCGCCCGGGAGTTGATCCTGGAGTTCGCGGAGTTCACCAGGTACTCGTTCCGGGCGCACGGGGAGTTCACCACCCTCGCCGAGGAGCTGCGGTCGATCGACCGGTACCTGACGATCGAGCGGGCCCGCTTCGGCGACCGGTTGCAGGTGCGGTTGCAGATCGCGCCGGAGGTGCTGCCGGTGACGCTGCCCTTCCTCTGTCTCCAGCCGTTGGTGGAGAACGCCGTCCGGCACGGGTTGTCCCGCAAGCCGGGCACGGGCATGGTGAGCATCGAGGCCCGGGACGCGGGCGCCGAATGCCACATCACGGTGGAGGACGACGGGGTGGGTATGGATCCGACCGCGCTGACCGCCGGCATCGCCGAACTGGCCCGCAGCACCGGCGACCCGGGTGACGACACGGGCCAGCACGTCGGCCTCTCGAACGTCGACGAGCGGCTGCGCTCCGTCTTCGGTGACCGTTTCGGTCTGGTCGTCGAGACCGGGCTGGGCTCGGGCACGCGGGTGAGCGTGCGGGTGCCGAAGTTCCACCCGGGCGTACGGGCCGGCTCGTGACCACCGGTTTCCTGCGCGTGTTGGCGGTGGACGACGAGCCGCCCGCGCTCGACGAGTTGGCGTACCACCTGCGGGCCGACCCCCGGGTGGCCCGGCTGCACACGGCCGGGGACGCCACGGAGGCGCTGCGGCTGTTGCGCGACGGCGACGTGGACGTGGTCTTCCTGGACATCCGGATGCCCGGCCTGGACGGCATGGAGCTGGCCCGGGTGCTGCGCCGGTTCGCCCGGCCACCGGCGATCGTCTTCGTCACCGCGTACGACGACGGCGCGGTGGACGCCTTCGACCTGGGCGCCACGGACTACGTCCGCAAGCCGGTACGCGCCGAGCGGCTGGCCGAGTCGCTGCGGCGGGTGATCGGTTCGCGGGTGGTGCCGTCGCACCCGGCGGCGCTGGCCCGGGCCGAGGAGGATCCGACCATCCCGATCGAGCTGGCCGGGACGACCCGCATGCTGCCCCGTTCGGCGGTGCGGTGGGTGGAGGCGCAGGGCGACTACGCGCGGCTGCACACCGCCGAGGGGTCGCACCTGGTGCGGGTTTCGCTCGCCACGCTTGCCGAGCGCTGGGCGGACGCGGGTTTCGTGCGGGTGCACCGGTCGTACCTGGTGCAGTTGAAGTTGATCGCGGAACTGCGCCTGGTGAACTCCGGCTACGTGGTGGTGGTCGACTCCACCGAGCTGCCGGTGAGCCGGCGGCACACCCGCGAGCTGAAGGACAAGCTGGTCAGGGCGGCGAAGCAGGATTGGAGTCGCTGAACCAGGAATGCCGACAACCATCCCGTACGTTGTACGCTAGGCCGTACGACAACCGGGAGGGCCGCCGTGACCGAAACACCGTTCGACGCCGAGACCGAGTTCGACAGCCAGCTCGACCGCCTGATGGAGTTGGGCTACCCGACCCTGGCCGGGATGACCGACAGCGCCTTCCGCGACCTGGTCGCGCCCCTTCGATCCCGAGCGGTCGACGGTGCCGCCGGCCTGCCCCGGCCCACCGACGCGCGGGTGCCGTTCCTGCTCGTCGTCACGCGCGACCTGATCGGCGTGGAGCCCCGACTCGAACTCACCACCCTGGCCGGCAAGCGCAAGCCCGGCTTCCTCGACCGGCACTACGCCGAGGACGACCTGCCGCGATTCGACCCGATCAAGGAGCTGGAGGTGCCCGCCGGGCCGGCCTATCTCCTCTTCGACGTCGACCGTGGTGAGGAGTTCCGCAACCTCGCCCCAGCGGCGGCCATGGAGGGCATGACCGCCCAGGATCGGCTTCCGCTGACCATCGACGAGGGGCTCGCCTTCATCACGCTCTACCCCGAGGCGCTGGCCAGCAACAGGTGCTTCTCGCTGGTCGGCTCGCGGTGCGGCGACAGGCGGGTGCCGGCGCTGTGGATCAGCCAGGGCGCCCCGAAGCTCGGCTGGTGCTGGTACGGCAACCCGCACACCTGGCTCGGCTCCGCCTCGGCCCGCCCCGAGCGCGTCGGCCTGGACGGTCAGAAGATGTCGGCGAGCGCAAGCGTCAGCGGGAACGGCCGTTCGCTGCGGTAGACCTCGCCCGCCGGCATGACGACCTGCTCCCGGTAACCGCCGGGCGCGTTCACGAGCACCGTCAAGGTCTGCTTGCGGGGCTCGACCAGCCAGTAGAAGGCGATGCCGGCCGCCGCGTACTCGTGCCGTTTGAGCACCAGGTCGCGGCCGGCATTGCTCGGCGAGATCACCTCGACGACGAGGAGCACGTCGACCGGATCGAGCGCGGCGCCACCCCGATCCATCGCGCTCTCGCGCGCGACGAACAGATCCGGGACGAAGTACGACGAGCGCTTCGCGCTGACGCCGATGTCCTGCCCGACGAGCAGACCAGCCGGTGCCTGCCGGTCGAGGATTCGGCGGAGGCGGTTGGCGACCGCGCCGTGGAAGACGTCCGCATGGGGGGACACGAGCAGGCTCCCGTCGAAGATCTCGTAGACCTGGTTGTCCTCGGGGAGGCCCTGGAGGTCGTCCACCGTCCAGGCGTCACCTCGGCCGGGCCGGGCAGGGTTGGTCACCGTCACACCTCCTCTCTACCGGTCCACCCTGACAGCTCGGTTGGTCGTCCACAACGAACCTCGGACGTTCGGGGAGGCCGGCCGCCATTACCACCGAGTTATCCACAGGGCTGACGGGTTCTCCACAGGTTGTTCACAACGCCACCCACTGATCTCCACGGTGGCTCCCTACAGTCAGACCCCATGAAGGAACGCCGCGTCCTGGTCGTCGAGGACGAACGCACCATCGCCGAGTCGGTCGCCGCCCGGCTCCGCGCCGAGGGTTTCGCCGTGGAGATCGCCACGGACGGCCCCAGCGCGGTCGAGCGGTTCCGGACCGGACAGCCGGACCTCGTCGTCCTCGACGTGATGCTGCCCGGGTTCGACGGACTGGAGGTGTGCCGGCGTATCCAGGCGGTCCGGCCGGTTCCGGTGCTGATGCTCACCGCCCGCGACGACGAGACCGATCTGCTGGTCGGGCTCGCCGTCGGCGCGGACGACTACCTCACCAAGCCGTTCTCGATGCGCGAGCTGGCCGCCCGCGTCCACGTGCTGCTGCGCCGCATGGAACGGGCCGCGGCCCCCGCGCCACCCGCCATCCGCCTCGGCGACATCGAGATCAACGAAGCCGAACGGCGGGTTCGCCGGGCCGGGGCGGACGTGCACCTCACGCCGACCGAGTTCGACCTTCTGCTGCACCTCGCCGGGCGACCCCGGACGGTGCTTCCCCGGGAACGACTGCTCGCCGACGTGTGGGGCTGGGCCGACGGCACCGGCACCCGCACCGTGGACAGCCACGTGAAGGCCTTGCGCCGCAAACTCGGCGCCGACCTGATCCGGACCGTCCACGGCGTCGGGTACGCCCTGGAGGTTCCCGCGTGACCGGCCGGCAGGTGGACTGGCTGGACCGGGTGCTGCCCCGCCCCCTCGACCCGGTCCGCTCGATCAAGATGAAGCTCGGCGTCCTGCTGGTCGCCTCCTGGGCGGTGGCCATCGGCTACTTCTGGTACGGCATCGGTTGGCTCCCACCGGGCACGGCGATCACCGCCATCTGCATCGCGCTGGTCACCTCGCAGGTACTCGCCCACGGGATGACCTCGCCGTTGCGCGAGATGACGGCCGCCGCCGGGGTGATGGCCCGCGGCGACTACACCCGTCGGGTACGCGCCACCTCCCGGGACGAGGTGGGCGAGCTGGCCCAGGCGTTCAACAAGATGGCCGAGGACCTGCACGCGGCGGACCAGCGGCGGCGTGAACTGATCGCCAACGTCTCCCACGAGCTGCGGACGCCGATCACCGCGTTGCAGGGCGTACTGGAGAACATGGTGGACGGGGTGGCCGAGCCGGAGCCGGCGGCACTGCGCGCGGCGTTGTCCCAGACCGAACGACTCGGGCATCTCGTCGCCGACCTGCTCGACCTGTCCCGTCTCGACGCCGGGGTGGTGCCGCTGCGCCGGGTCACCATCGACGTCGGGGACTTCCTCGACGAGGCGGTGGAGCACGCTACCGCCAGCGCGGCCGGCGCGGGGCTGGACGTGGACTTCCGGCTGCACGAGTTGACGACGCCGTTGGCCGTGCACGCCGACCCGTGGCGGTTGCACCAGGTGTTCGCCAACCTGCTCGACAACGCGGCGCGACACAGCCCACCGGGCGGCACCGTGCGGGTGAGCGCCGAGGAACACGCCGGACAGCTCCATTTCGAGGTCAGCGACGAGGGGCAGGGCATCCCGACAGCCGAGCGGTCCCGGGTGTTCGAACGATTCACCCGCGGCGACCGCGCCGCCGGGGGTGGAACCGGCCTCGGCCTCGCCATCGCCCGCTGGGTCGTCGAACTCCACGGCGGCCGGATCGCGGTCCTCGACCCGGTCGGCGCCGCCAAGGGCGCCCGTCCAGGCTGCCGCATCCAGGTCACCATCCCGAACAACGGCCCACACCGAGGAGAGGTCGCATGACCACCCCTGGCAGCACTCCGCCTCCGACCAGCGGCCCGGCGACGCCGGTCGCCGAAGCACCGGCACCGCCGACAGCCAACCCGTCGGCAACGCCGACCGGAGGCCCAGCGGCACCCCGGGCCGGAGGCCCAGCCGCACCGCCGACCGGAGGCCCAGCGGCACCCCGGGCCGGAGGTCCTGCGGCCCCGCCGACCGGCCCCGCCGGACGGCCGCTTCCGGCCTGGCCCCAGCCGATGGCGGCTGTACCCCGGCCACCGTCGCTGATCGAGCGGCGCTGGCCAGGGCCATCGGGTGCCGCGCGCCCGCTCGTCCTGGCGGCCCTGACGGCGGCTGCCGTCCTCGGCGCGTCGACGATCACGATGGTTCGTCCCGGACTCGGCTGGCTGGTGGCCGTGCTGGCCGGCACCGCCGCGCTGGCCGTCGCCGCCGTCGTTCGGGGGAAGCCGTCGACCACTCCACCCGCGTCGGCGACACCGACGCCACCGACCACCTCACCCAGTCCGACGACTCCGGCGACCCAGCCCAGCGCAACCGGCCAGCCCAGCCCGGCTACCCCGGCCGCCCCGACGGCCCAGGTCACCTCGACCACGCCGGCCACGACGGCCGGTCCGGCCGCTCCGACCACGCCGGCAGCCCAGGCCACGCCGGCAGCCCAGGTAACCCCGGCAGCCCAGGCCACGCCGGCGGCTCGGGTAACCCCGGCGGACCGGGTAACCCCGGCGGCCACCGCCCGTCCCGATGCCACGGGGGCATCGGGGCGGGCGGCGCAGGTCGTCTGGGCCGCCGCGACCGTCGCGTTGGTGGCCGTGGGCACGGTCCGGGCGGCCGGCTGGCTCTTCGCGCTCTGCCTGCTCGCCGCCGTGGTGACCGGGACGCTCGCGGTGACCGGCGGGCGGAGCCCGTTCGGGATGCTGCTGGCCGCGACCCTGCCGCCGGCCGCGACGGTACGGGCGCTCCCCTGGGCGGTACGCGGGCTGCGCGACACCCGACCGGCCGGCTCGGGTATCGCCGTCGGACGGGTCCTGACCAGCGTGGCGCTCTCCGCCGGTCTCCTGATGCTGTTCGGCCTGCTCTTCTCCTCCGCCGACGCGGTCTTCGCCGACCTGGTCAGCGGCTTGTTGCCCGACATCTCGGTGCCCGGCACGATCGGGTGGACGTTCCGTCTGCTGCTGATCGGCGGCGGTCTGCTGGGTGCCGCGTACCTGGTCAGTCGACCGCCCAACCTCGACGACCTGCGGCCTGGGCCGGCGCGGCCGGCGCACCGGCTGGAGTGGACGCTTCCGCTGGTGCTGCTCGACGCGCTGTTCGCGGCGTTCGTACTGGTCCAGTTGACGGTGCTCTTCGGTGGCTCGGGGCACGTGCTGCGCACGGCAGGGCTCACCTACGCGCAGTACGCGCGCGGCGGCTTCTGGCAACTCCTCGCCGTCACCGGGCTCACCCTGCTGGTGATCGCCGTCGCCGCCCGTCGGGCACCGAAGGCCACGCGGACCGACCGGCTGCTCGTCCGCGCGCTGCTCGGGGCGCTCACCGCGCTCAGCCTGGTGATCGTCGCCTCGGCGCTCTACCGGATGCAGGTCTACGCCGACGCGTACGGCGCCACCCGCCTGCGGCTCGTCGTGGCGACCGTCGAACTGTGGCTCGGGCTGCTGTTCGTACTGGTCGGCGTGGCCGTGGTACGGCTGCGGGCCACCTGGCTGCCTCGACTGGTGATCGGCACGGCGGTGCTGGCGCTGCTCGGGTTGGCCCTGGTCAACCCCGATCGGCTGATCGCCGACCGGAACGTCGACCGGTACCTGCAGACCGGCCGGTTGGACGTCGACTACGTGTCCGGCCTCTCGGCGGACGCCGTACCCGCCCTGGCCCGGCTGCCCGAGCCGATGCGGATCTGCGCTCTGTCCCGGCTCGCCGTCGAACTGCCACGGGACGGTGTCTGGGCGACGAACCTCGGACGGGAGCGCGCCCGCCCCGAGCTGGACCGAATCCCGGTGATCGGGCCGGCCTCGCACTGCCTCGTGCCGCGCGGCTGGTGAGCCTCGACGCTTGACAATCCGGCGAGGCGGGCAAGACTGCCGGGGTGGCCAAGCAACTCCCTGACGTGGGGTCGGGCGGTGCGGTTCCGCCGCCCCGGCGGGAACGGATCGTGTTGGCCGACATCACCCGGCGCGACACGCGCACCGAGCGGACCCGCGCCGAGCTGGCCCAGCAGACCCAGGTCGGCGAGGCGCTGGTCCGTGGCCTGGTCCGGGCCCAGCTCGCGCTGGCGTTGCGGTTGTCGCTGGTGGTCATCATCGGGCTGGGCGGGTTGCCGTGGCTGTTCGCCATCGCGCCGTCGCTCGGCCGGACCACCGTGGCCGGCGTCAACCTGCCCTGGCTGCTGCTCGGGGTGGCGTCGTTCCCGTTCCTGATCGCGGTGGGCTGGGCGTACGTGCGGCTGGCCGAGCGCAACGAGCAGGACTTCACCGATCTGGTGCAGCGGCCGGAGCACTGACGTGGGCAACGACTACGTGGTTCCGGCCATCGTCGCGGTCACCCTGGTCACCGTCGGCATCGGCTTCTATGGGCTGCGGCTGGCCCGGACCACGTCCGACTTCCTGGTCGCCTCGCGGGCCATCAGCCCGACCTGGAACGCCGCCGCCATCGGCGGGGAGTACCTGTCGGCCGCGAGCTTCCTCGGCATCGCCGGTCTGGTCCTCAAGTACGGCGTGGACGTGCTCTGGTACCCGGTCGGCTTCGCCGCCGGCTACCTGGCCCTCCTGCTGTTCGTGGCCGCGCCGCTGCGCCGCTCCGGCGCGTTCACGCTGCCCGACTTCTGCGAACTACGGCTCGGGTCACGCCGCCTGCGCATCCTCGCCACCGCCTTCGTGATCTTCATCGGGTGGCTCTACCTGGTGCCGCAGTTGCAGGGCGCCGGGCTCACGCTGGCCACGGTGGCCGGCTCCCCGTACCCGGTGGGTGCTCTTCTGGTCGCGGCCGTGGTCACCGCGAACGTGGCGCTCGGCGGGATGCGGGCCATCACCTTCGTCCAGGCGTTCCAGTACTGGCTCAAGTTGACCGCTCTCGCCGTACCCGTGATCTTCCTGGCGCTGCAGTGGCAGGCCGATGCCCGCCCGGCGGTGACACCGCCGGACGGGCCGACGTTCCGGGCCGCGACCACCGTCGTGGTCGAGCACCGCGCGACCCTCACCCTGGCCGACGGTGACATCCGTGAGGTACGCCCCGGCGACGAACTGACCTTCGCGGCCGGCGACCCGGTGCCGCAGGTGTCCGGAGTGGCCACCGACGCGGCGGACTGGTTGCTGCCCAGCGCCGCCGGCGCCGACGACCGGGGCCTGTTCGGCACGTACTCGCTGATCCTGGCCACCTTCCTGGGCACGATGGGTCTCCCGCACGTGCTGGTCCGCTTCTACACCAACCCCGACGGCGCGGCGGCACGCCGGACGACGCTGGTGGTGCTGGCCCTGGTCGGCGTCTTCTACCTGCTACCCACCCTGTACGGGGTGCTGGGCCGGATCTACACCCCGCAACTGCTCGTCAGCGGGCAGACCGACGCGGTGGTGGTCCTGCTGCCCGGCGCGGTCCTCGGTGACGGGCTCACCGGGCGGCTGCTCGCCGCGCTGGTCTCGGCGGGAGCGTTCGCCGCCTTCCTGTCCACCTCGTCCGGCCTGCTGACCAGCGTCGCCGGGGTGATCTCGACGGACGTGCTCGGCCGCGGCTCGGTACGCGGCTTCCGCTGGGCGACAGTCATCGCCGGAGGCGTACCGGCGGTGCTGGCCCTGCACGTCTCCGGCCTGGACGTCTCACAGGTGGTCGGGTTGGCCTTCGCGGTCGCCGCGTCGAGCTTCTGCCCGCTGCTGGTGCTCGGCATCTGGTGGCGCGGTCTGACCGACCTGGGCGCGGCCGCCGGCGTGCTGGCCGGCGGCGGGGCGGCGATCGGCGCGGTGCTGGTGACCGTCCTCGGCCCGCCGCTGTCCGGCTGGCCCGCCACCCTCACCGCGCAGCCGGCCGCGTGGACGGTGCCGCTGGCCTTCACCGTGATGGTCGCGGTGTCGATGGCGACCCGCCGCCGAGCACCGGCCGACGTAGCCGCCACCATGCTCCGCCTACACACCCCCGAAGCCCTGCGCCTGTAGCCCCGTTACCTTTTTGATCGTCCCCAGCCGGGGACCCTCGGTCGCCCGGCCCGGTATGACTTCCTGCCCCTGTCGTTCGGATGATCCGGGGGGTGTTGTCGCCGGGTCGGGTGGCGTCGGCGGACCGCTGATAGGGACACGGCCACCCGTGTTGGGGTAGGTCTCTTCGTAACGTGGCTGCCGGCAGTCCGACGCCTGGACCAGCGGCCGGGGCCACGATGCGATGCGTGGAGGCGGGTGCGGTGAACGACGGATTCGGCGTCTTCTTGGGCTTAGACGTTGGCAAAGAGGGTCACCACGCCGTCGGGTTGACGCCGGAGGGCAAGCGGCTGCACGACGCGGCGTTGCCGAACACTGAGGCGCGGCTGCGGCAATTGTTCGACAAACTCGCCCGTCACGGTCGGGTCCTGGTCGTGGTCGACCAGCCCGCCTCGATCGGTGCCCTGCCGGTCGCGGTTGCCCGGGCGTGCGGTCATCAGGTGGCCTACCTGCCTGGCCTGGCGATGCGCCGGATCGCCGACCTGCACCCCGGTGCGGCGAAGACCGACGCCCGCGACGCCTATGTCATCGCTGATGCCGCCCGCACCCTGCCGCACACGCTGCGGCGGGTCGACGTCGGCGACGAAACCCTGGCTGAGTTGGAAGTCCTCGTCGGCTTCGATGACGATCTCGCCGGCGAAGCCACTCGCGTGTCCAACCGGATCCGGGGCCTGCTCACGCAGATCCACCCCGCCCTGGAACGAGTCCTTGGCCCCAAGGTCAACCACAAAGCGGTCCTTGAACTGCTGTCCCGCTGCGGCGGCCCACTCGGGCTACGCAAGGCCGGCCGCCGCAAACTGCTCTCGATCGCCGCCGTCCACGCACCCCGGATGGGTGAACGCCTCATCGAGCAGATCATGACGGCCCTTGATGAGCAGAGCGTCACCGTCGCGGGCACCCGGGCCGCGGAGACGATCCTGCCCCGCCTCGCGGACAGCCTTCGCGACATCCTGAGACAACGCGACCAAGTCGCGAAAGAGGTCGAGGGGATGCTTGATGCGCACCCTCTTGCCCCGGTCCTGACCTCGATGCCCGGCATCGGTGTCAGGACCGCAGCCCGGATCCTGCTCGAAGTCGGCGACGGCACCGCCTTCGCCACCCCCGGGCACCTCGCCGCCTACGCCGGCCTCGCCCCCGTGACCCGACGATCCGGCAGCAGCATCCGCGGCGAGCACCCACCCCGCGGCGGCAACAAGAACCTCAAACGCGCGTTCTTCCTCGCCGCGTTCGCATCCCTCGCCGACCCCGTCAGCCGCACCTACTACGACCGCAAACGCGCCGAAGGTAAACGCCACAACGCCGCTCTCATCTGCCTCGCCCGCCGCCGCTGCGACGTCCTGTTCGCCATGCTCCGCGACAAGAACCCCTACCAGCCACACCCCACCAGCCCCGTCCCCGCTTGAC
The DNA here is from genome assembly GCF_050942905.1 of Micromonospora sp. CA-246542. Classification (NCBI taxonomy): domain Bacteria; kingdom Bacillati; phylum Actinomycetota; class Actinomycetes; order Micromonosporales; family Micromonosporaceae; genus Micromonospora; species Micromonospora sp. CA-246542. The sequence goes on from NZ_CP192040.1 coordinate 6,933,368, forward strand.
GAAACTCATAGGGACACCCCCCCCGGCCCTCGCCCTCGCCCTCGCCCCCGCCCCCGCCCGCGCCCGCGCCCGCGCCCCCGCCCGCGATCTTGCACTTTCTGTCGCGGCATGACGGGCATTCTTCGCATTAGGACAACCGAAAGTGCAAGATCGCGCGAGGGTGTGGTGGTTTTGAGGGCTGAGACGGCCGTGCGGGCCTTACTACACTGCGGATCGTGGCAAACCCCTCGGATTTGAGCAGGTCCATTTCGGAGCTGCTGTCTACGCTCGACCGCGGTCACGCCGGAGGCGATCCGGAAGCGTCGAGCGAGCTGGCGCCTCCCCTCCAGGGCGTCGGTGAGGCTGCCGACGGACTGGTACGCGTGGTCGCCCTCCCGGGCGGACAGATCGAGTCGGTGTGGATCGACCCGAGGCTGATGCGCTCGGCGTCGGAGAGCCTGGCCGAGGAGATCCGCACGGCCACCAACGCGGCCCTGACGGACCTGCGGGCAGCGCTGGCCGACGCGACCGCCACGCCGGACACGGCGGCCATGCTGGAACAGCTGCGTGAGCTGCAACGTGGTGCCGTACCGCAGTTGCAGGGTCTCATCGACACCCTCGGCAGCGTTCAGGACCGGCTCTCCTCCGGTGGAAGGCCCTGACGTGGCCCGCATGGTGGACCCGGAGGGCCTGCGCGGGGCAGGCACCGACCTCCAGGACATCTCCGATCGCTTCCTCACCGAACTGCGCACCTTCCTGTCTGACCTGCAGGGGTTCGGCGTGCCCTGGGGCAACGACGACATCGGCAGCCTGATCGGCGCCGCCTGCGAGGAGGTGACCGCGTACGCGGCGGAGTGCTTCGAGTCGGCAATCGAGGAGCTTGGTGTGGTCGGCGTGGACCTCAACCGGATGGCACACCTCGTCGAGGAGGACGAGCGGGCCATCACGGCTCACCTGAGCGGGCTCGGCCAGGAACTCGGGTGAGGTGACGTGGGACTGCAACTGCCGGGTGAGCTGACCACCTTCCTCAGCATGATCGGGTACGACTGGCCGCAGGCGGACGAGACCGCGCTGGTCGAAATGGGCCAACGGTGGCTCGCCTTCAGCGGCACCCTGCAAACCCTGACGACGGAGGCGGGACAGGCGGCCCAGCCGGTCGCAGCCGGCAACGCGGGCGCCGACATCGACGCCTTCCAGGCGTACTGGACCGAGCAGGACGGGCCGGTGCAGGTGCTACAGGATGGTGCGCTCGCCGCCACCCTGGCCGGCACCGGCCTGATCATCATCGGCGCGATCGTCCTCGCCCTGAAGATCCAGGTCATCGTGCAGCTGGTGATCCTGTCGGTGGAGATCGCCCAGGCGGTGGCGACGGCGGTGGCCACGTTCGGCGCCTCGCTGGCGGAGATCCCCATCTTCCAAATGATCACCCGCGAGATCGTCGGCCTGCTGATCGACCAGGTGATCGGCGCGCTCCTCGATGGGTAAGCGCGGGCGCGGCAAGTTCATCCGGTCGGCCCTCTCCCACCTGCGCAAACAGAGGGCGCGAGCGCGGCGCGGTCAACGTACGGACGGCATGACGCCGGAACGGCTGCGGCACACCCTGCTCGGGGAACGCGACGGCAGAGCTTCGGGATGGCACCACCGACCGGGAGGCATCGACCCACCGGGCGCAAAGCTGATCAAGGTGACGAAACGGGACAGCCGAACTGGCGTCTACAACGGCAAGGTCGCCATGCAGAACCGACGCAATGGTGAGTGGCAGGAGAAGCGCGGCGGTAGCACCTTCTTCCCCGACCACTGGACACCGCAGGACGTCGACAACGCGATCACCCGTGGATTCAACTCGCCGGACGTCGTCAAGGATCCGCAGACCGGACGGTGGTCAGGCACGTTCAACGGTGTCCATCTGAAAGGCTTCTACGATCCAGAGACCGACACTCTCAGCCACGGCTACCCCACTCTGCCTGGAGGCACTCCTTGAGCACTATCGAGTTCCACTGGTCCAAGGAGCGCATCGCCGAGTACCAGTCGACAGACCAGCGGCTCGCTTGCCTCGGCATGTGGTTGACCGACGACATCCAGAGCGTCCACGAACTCTGCCTCGACCTGTTGGCCGATCTTGAGGACATCGCCGCCGGACGCAAGGAGAGCGAGAGCTGGGAGGGGAACGCCTGGGCCGCGGAGCTGAGCGCGGAAGGCGTCGACCTGCAGAATCTGTGGCGGGATGTCCTGCACGCCCACTATCCGCTGGCGGAGACCCGGCGGGTCGTGGCGCAGTACTGGCGGCTGCTCGCCGAGGACCCGGACCGCACGCGAGCGGTCGTCGAGTGGGAGAGCGAGAACGGGCGGACGCACCCGTACCCGGGGCTGTGACGGTCGGGTAATCGCCTCCCGGTCGGAACAGGGACTACGTCTTGGGAATGATCGTGGATCCGCCTGTCTCCGGACGGCGGATCTGGCGGTCGGCGGATAACGTCGGGCCATGACTGGTGAGCATCCCGCGCTCGTGCTGCGTGGTCTGGCTAAACGATTCGACGGCACGGTCGCGGTCGCCGGTGTCGACCTGGACGTACCGGCCGGGTCCTTCTACGGGCTGCTCGGCCCGAACGGAGCCGGCAAGACCACCACCCTGTCGATGGCGGTCGGCCTGTTACGGCCGGACGCCGGCTCGGCGTGGGTGCTCGGCCAGGACGTGTGGCGCGACCCGGTCACGGCCAAGCAGTTGCTCGGCGTGATGCCCGACGGTGTCCGGCTGTTCGACCGGCTCAGCGGCGCGGAACTGCTGGCGTACCACGGGCTGCTGCGGGGGATGGACCCGGCGGTGGTCGACCAGCGGGCCGCGGAGCTGCTGGACGTCCTGGCGCTCGGCGACGCCGGCCGGACGCTGGTGGTGGACTACTCGGCGGGCATGAAGAAGAAGATCGGCCTGGCCTGCGCGTTGCTGCACGGCCCCCGGGTGCTGGTGCTGGACGAGCCGTTCGAGGCGGTCGACCCGGTGTCGGCGGCGCTGATCCGCGACATTCTCACCCGGTACGCGGCCGGCGGCGGCACGGTGGTCTTCTCCAGTCACGTGATGGAGGTCGTCGAGCGGCTGTGCTCGCACGTGGCGATCCTGGCCCAGGGCACCATCAAGCGGGTCGGCACGATCGCGGACGTCCGGGGCGACCGGTCGCTCGAACAGGTCTTCGTCGAGGTGGTCGGCGGGCGTACCGCGACCGGTGACGAGTTGTCATGGCTGTCTCGGTGAACCCGGCCACCGCGGCAACCGCGCCCGCCGCTCCGGCGCGAAGGGTCTCCGCGCAGCACTTCGTACGGCTCAAGCTGCGGGTGATGGGCAACAACTTCCGGGGCCAGGGCTGGCGGATCGCGATGTTCGTCGGCGGGGCGCTGGTCGGCCTCTGGTTCGCGGCCAGCGGCTTCTTCCTGTTCGCCGCGCCGGGCATGACGGGCAACGGCCGGTACGCGGTGCTGGTCGCGGCGGCCGGCGGGGGCCTGCTGGTGCTCGGTTGGCTGCTGCTGCCGTTGGTCTTCTTCGGGGTGGACGAAACGCTGGACCCGGCCCGGTTCGCGCTCCTGCCGTTGCCGCGCCGCACTCTTGTCGTCGGCCTGTTCGCCGCCGCGCTGGTCAGCGTGCCGGTACTGGCAGCGTCGATCGCCTCGCTGGGGCTGGTCCTGACCGCCTGGGCGCTGGGCGGTTGGTCCGCCGGTGTCGTGGCCGTGCTCGGCGTACTCACCGGGTTGTTGCTCTGTGTGGCCGCGAGCCGCGCGGTGACCAGCGCCTTCGCCAGCATGCTGCGGTCCCGTCGGGTACGCGACCTGGCCGCCGTGCTGCTGGCGGTGGTCGCCGCGCTACTCGGCCCGTTGCAGGTGTTCGGCCTGGCGGCGCTGCGCCAGACGGACTGGACCCGACTGACCGGAGCCGCGTCGGTGCTCGGGTGGACGCCGTTCGGGGCGCCGTGGACCGCCGGCATCGACGTGGCGCAGGGACGGGTGTGGGCCGCCCCGCTCAAGCTGCTGATCACGCTGGCGGCGATCGGCGCGCTGCTGGCCTGGTGGTCGCGGTCGCTGGAGTCGGCGATGGTGGGCTCGGCGACCGCCGGCCGGGCACCGGCGCGACGCAGCGTCGACGGCGGCGCGGTCGCCCAACTCTTCCCCCGGGCCGCCACCTGGGCGCGGCGGGACCGGTTCGGCGCGCTCGTCGCCCGGGAGGCCCGCTACTGGTGGCGGGACGCCCGCCGCCGAGCCAATCTGATCACCATCGCGGTGGTCGGCATCTTCGTGCCCGTCCTGGTCAACGTCACGGGCGGAGACTTCGCGGCGCAGGACGGAGGGTTCACCGCGGCGGTTGGCGACAGCTCACCGGTCGTGGTCACCATCTCGCTGCTCTTCGTCGGGGTACTCGCCTCGGTCACCCTGGCCAACCAGTTCGGCTTCGACGGCAGCGCGTACGCCGCGAACGTCGTGGCCGGCGTTCCCGGTCGGGTCGAGCTGCGCGCGCGGATGACCGCGTTCTCGCTGTACGTCCTGCCGCTGCTGGTGCTCGTCTCGGTGGTCCTGTCGGTACTGCTCAGCCGACCGGCGTGGATCGGGCTGATGGTGGGCAGCCTGGTCGCGACCTACGGCGCCGGGCTGGCGGTGAGCAGTTTCGTGTCGGTGCTCGGGGCGTACTCGCTGCCGGAGACGAGCAACCCGTTCGGCATGAACAGCGGCGCCGGCATGGCGAAGGGGTTGCTCACCCTGGTCGCCATGATCACCACGGCGGTCATCGGCGTGCCGATGGTGGTGGCCGCCGCGCTGCTCGGCGACGCCTGGCTCTGGCTGGCCCTCCCGCTCGGCACCGCGTACGGGCTGGGTGCGGCGCTGCTCGGCGCGTACCTGGCCGGCGACGTGCTGGACCGACGTCAGCCGGAACTGCTGGCCACCGTCACGCCACGCCGCTAGGCGATCTACTCCACGGGGAGATCTTGGACAGTTTCCGTTAGCTGCTAACGGAAACTGTCCAAGATTGCGAGCGATAGCGGGCCAACTAGGCGGCCGGGCCGCGAGCTGCGTGGGCGGCGAGGAATCCGGTCCAGGCCGACGGGCTGAACGTGAGCACCGGGCCGGACCGATCCTTGCTGTCCCGCACCAGCACGACACCCGGCAGATTGTCCGCCACCTCGACGCACGCGCCGCCTGTGTCGCCGGACCTGGTCGACGTTCGCCAACGCGGATGAGCAAGGGTCATGGAGTCACCTTCAGCTTCCGGATCAGATCCAGCGAGGCGCTGGTGGGCAGCGCTTCGCCGAGCAGGCTATCCCATTTCCGACCTATCAGACGCACGACGTCCGGATCGTCGATGACGTGTCCTCGGGCGACGTCTTCCACATAGGTCACCCGTTCGCCATCCGGGAGTTCGGCGAGCAGGAAGCCACCGGTCAACCCGACATGGGCCCCGATGTCGAGCGAGACGATGTGCAATCTGACGCTCGACATGGTGGCGAGTTCCATCAGTCGGCCAAGCTGCGCATCAAGTACCGCCGGCCCGCCTACCGGACGTCGCAGCGCGGCCTCGTCCAGGACGAACACACACTGGGGCGGCTCGGCGCGATGCCAGAGCCGCTGCCGGTCGAGTCGAACCGCGACCAACTCATCCACCACATCCGCAGGGTTCAGGCCCCCGGCGGAGATCACCGCTCGGGCATAGTCCTCGGTTTGCAGCAGACCAGGAATCAAGCAGGGCTCGAATTCGCAGAGGCGAATCGCGTGCTCCTCGTGATGACGCCAGGGGACGAACCATGTCGGCAACCGCTGACGATCGGCAGCCGACAGGAGTTCGGCGAGGAGGCCGCCGGTGGCCAGGGCCTCGTCGGCGGCCACCGCGAATTCCATCGTCGGTCGGCGGCGGCCGGTCTCGATGGCGGCCACCGTGGAGGGGCTCCACCTGATCAGGGTCGCCAGCGCCTCCTGGGACACGTCGGCACCGGCGCGGGCGGCCTTCAACGCCCGTACCCACATCTCGATGTTCATCCTTACCTCTCCGGTAAGTACGTGACTGCGCTGCGTAGTAAGCCCTGGAATCCTCCCGTGTCCACGCCGCGCCGTCCAGGGTGGAGAGCACGCGGCCCGGCCGGTGGAGGCGATGACCCGGCGGTTGGTCCTGCGTCGGGCCGCCCCGGTCATCCCCCGAGCGGGGCGGCCCTCGTTCACTGGGAGGGATCGCTCATGATCGGGTCAGTCCTCGATGGGCAGGGGACGCGGTGGTCGTACTCGATGAGGAACGTGGCGACGACGGCCGTGCCGGGCGCGATCGAGCCGGCACGCGGCGGTGCGGCGCGTCACGTGCGGAGACCTGCCATCCCCACCAGCGTGATGCCGGTGGGTCATCTTGATGACTCACCGGCATCACGCTCACAGAGATGTTGCCTCCCGGCGGCCGCCAGAGGTGTGGGGTGAGTCGGCCGCACCTGCCGATGCGACCGCTGTGGCGGTGTCGGGGCTGCGGCGCGCACTGGCCCTGCCAAGCGGCGCGGCTGGCGTTGCTGGCCGAGTACCGGGACGACCGCACGGCGCTGCTGTTCTATCTGGGGACGCTGATGGCGGAGGCGGGCGATCAGCTCGCCCGGCTGGGCGGGCGACCCGCCGACCTGCACGCACGCTTCCTGGGCTGGGTACGCGGACGGGGCGGCACAATGTTTCACGTGAATCATGAGCCGGGTGCCGAGATCCACCACACCGATCCGTTCGCGGTGCCGACCGGGCAACGGTCGCCCGCCCGTCGGCTGCGGGGTCGACTCGCCGCGCCCGTCACCCTCTGGACGGCACCCGGCCCGGCGGGTCTGACGGTGTCGTCGACACTGGTCGCGGAGGGGGAGCCGGACCGACTGCTCGGGCTGATCGACCCGGAGTCCGACCTCTGGGCGGCCGTCGAGGAGGCGGGCCGGTTCGCCGTCGCGCCGCTCGGCCCGTCACACCGGCAGCTCGCCGACCGCTTCGCCGGCCTCTTTCCCGCCCCGGGAGGACTCTTCGCCACCGGCGGGTGGACCGACACGCCCTACGGGCCGGTGCCGTCCGACGCCGGCGGCTGGGCGGGGTGCCGGCTGGACACCGCCCGGGAGTACGGCTGGGGCCTGCTGGTGGAGGCCACCATCGAGGCCGTCGACCTGGTCGAGGACACCACGCCGCTGCTGCACTACCGGGGGCGGTACCACGAGCTGCCGGGCTGACCAGGGCCCTGGGAGCGCGACCGGTCACCGGAGTGACCTGGGTCACTCGGCGCACCCAGCCAACCGCTCGGCGCACTCGGCGACCGGCGTCGATCTCGACCTTCCCCGTCGGGGAGCGTGCCTCCTACGGTGCGCGCAACTACCCCCGACGCCTGTGAAGGTGGTGATCCACAGATGTCCACGGACACACCCGCGCCGACCGCTTCCCAGCCGGACAAGTACCTGGCCGTACAACAGTCAGACGAGTTCGCCGGGTTGCGGCGCGCGTTGCGCGGCTTCGTCTTCCCGATGACCGTCGCGTTCTTCCTGTGGTACGCGCTCTACGTCATTCTCTCCGCGTACGCCCGGGACTTCATGGGCACGAAGCTGTTCGGCAGCAACATCAACGTTGCCCTGGTCTTCGGCCTGCTCCAGTTCGTCTCGACGTTCCTGATCGCCTGGCTCTACTCCCGGTACGCCGACCGGAAGATCGACCCGGTCGCCGACCGCATCCGTGCCGAGATCGGGGAGGTGACCCATGACGACGGTCCACGCGGCTGACCTGCTCCTCGCGGCCGAGGCTGGTAACCACACGGCCCGCAACCTGACCATCACGCTGTTCCTGGTGTTCGTGGCGGTGACCCTGGGCATCACCATCTGGGCCAGCCGGCAGACCAAGACGGCCACCGACTTCTACGCCGGCGGCCGGTCCTTCTCCGGATTCCAGAACGGCATGGCGATCGGTGGCGACTACATGTCCGCCGCCTCGTTCCTCGGCATCGCTGGCATCATCGCGCTCTACGGCTACGACGGCTTCCTCTACTCGATCGGCTTCCTGGTCGCCTGGCTGGTGGCCCTCCTGCTGGTCGCGGAACTGCTGCGCAACTCCGGCCGGTACACGATGGCCGACGTGCTGGCGTTCCGGATGCGGCAGCGTCCGGTGCGTACGGCGGCCGCCGTCTCCACCATCACCGTCTCGATCTTCTATCTGCTCGCCCAGATGGTCGGCGCCGGCGCGCTCGTCGCGCTGCTGCTCGGCATCAAGCCCGGGACGACCTTCCTCGGCATGGATGCCGCCACGGCCAAGGTGGCGACCATCATCATGGTCGGCGCCCTGATGATCATCTACGTGACCGTGGGTGGCATGAAGGGCACCACGTACGTGCAGATCGTCAAGGCGTTCCTGCTGATGAGCGGCGCGCTGCTGATGACCGTGCTGGTCCTCGCCAAGTTCCACTTCAACCTGTCGGAGCTGCTCGGCGCCGCCGCCGCGGCCTCCGGCAAGGGCGACAAACTCCTGGAACCGGGCCTGCGGTACGGGGTGGAGGTCGCCGGGAACTCCACGCAGACGTTCTACAACAAGATGGACCTGCTCTCGCTCGGCATCGCCCTGGTGCTCGGCACGGCCGGTCTGCCGCACATCCTGATCCGCTTCTACACCGTGCCGACCGCCAAGGCGGCCCGTAAGAGCGTGCTCTGGGCCATCGGCATCATCGGCACCTTCTACCTGCTCACCCTGGCCCTCGGCTTCGGCGCGGCGGCGATGGTGGGTGGTCCGGCGATCATCGCGCAGGACAAGGCCGGCAACACGGCCGCACCCCAGCTGGCCGAGGCGCTCGGCCTGGAGTTCTTCGGCGGTGAACTGGGTGGCGCGGCCCTGCTGGCGATCATCGCGGCGGTCGCCTTCGCCACCATCCTGGCCGTGGTCGCCGGGTTGACCCTGGCCTCCTCGTCCAGCCTGGCCCACGACTTCTACGCGAACGTCCTGAAGAAGGGCGAGACGTCGGAGCGCCAGGAGGTGCGGGTCGCCCGGATCTCCGCCCTGGTCATCGGCGCGATCTCGATCCTGCTGTCGATCTACGCGCAGAACCTCAACGTGGCGTTCCTCGTGGCGCTGGCCTTCGCGGTCGCCGCCTCGGGCAACCTGCCGGCGATCCTCTACAGCCTGTTCTGGAAGCGGTTCAACACCTCCGGAGCGGTGTGGGCGATCTACGGCGGCCTGATCTCGGCCGTGGTGCTGGTGTTCTTCTCACCGGTCGTGTCGGGCGCGGCGACGTCGATGTTCCCGGACCACGACTGGCAGTGGTTCCCGCTGTCCAACCCGGGCATCCTGTCCATCCCGTTCGGGTTCCTCTGCGGGTTCGTCGGCACGCTCATCTCGAAGGAGCACGACGAGGACAAGTACGCCGAGCTGGAGGTCCGCGCCCTCACCGGCGCGGGTGCCCACTGACGCGCTAGCTGTTAGGAAGGGCCCCCTGTACAACGCCAGGCGTTAGCAGGGGGCCCTTCCTTCAGTCGGTAGGCTGACCGGCATGAAGGTTGCTGAGCGCTTTGGGTCTGGTCACCGCGTTCTTGTCACCGGCGGCGCCGGTTTCGTTCCGTCGCACCTGGTCGACTCGCTGATCGCCCGTGGGTGCACGGTGGTGGCCCTGGACAACTTCGTCACGGGTTCCAAGGAGAACGTCGCCCACCTGCTGGACCGGCCAACCTTCACCCTGGTCGAGGCGGACATCTCCGACGGTCTGCCGACGCACCACCCGGCGCTGACCGAGCGCTTCGACGCGATCCTGCACATGGCCTCGCCGGCCAGCCCCACCGACTTCGCCCAGCTTCCGGTGGAGATCCTCCGGGTCGGCTCGGTGGGCACCCTGCACCTGCTGGACCGCGCGGTCGCCGACGGCGCCCGGTTCCTGATGGCCTCCACCAGCGAGGCGTACGGGGACCCGAAGGAGCACCCGCAGCGCGAGACCTACTGGGGCAACGTCAACCCCATCGGCGTCCGCAGCGTCTACGACGAGGCGAAGCGCTTCTCCGAGGCGGCCACCATGGCGTACCACCGGTACCGGGGACTGGACGCCGCGATCGTGCGGATCTTCAACACGTACGGCCCGCGGATGCGCCCGGACGACGGTCGCGCCATCCCGACCTTCATCTCCCAGGCGCTGCGTGACGAGCCGATCACCGTGCACGGCACCGGCAACCAGACCCGGTCGATCTGCTTCGTCGAGGATCTGGTGCGGGGCATCCTGCTGCTGCTCGACTCGACCGAGACCGGCCCGGTCAACTGCGGTACCGAGCACGAGATGTCCATGCGGCAACTCGCCGAGTTGATCGTGTCGCTCTCCGACAGCAGCTCGGAGGTGACGTACATCACGCGCAGCGCGGACGACCCGGAGATGCGCCGGCCCGACCTGACCCTCGCCCGTGAACTGCTCGGATACGAGCCGGCCGTGACGCCCGAAGACGGCCTGCGACGCACGATCGAGTACTTCCGGGCGCGGCTAGGGTAACCGGCTTGCGGCGGACCGCCGATCGCTGAGTGTCACCTGAGGGCGGTAGTGGTCCTCGCTACGTACTCTGATTTGCATGTCAGCGACCCCTGCCGGCGTTCCCCACCCGTACCTGCACCGCAGCGCCGGGCGCGCCTCGGTGCCCGGCCCCGACCGGGGCGCCTCCGGACGCGCGCGTCCGGCCGAGGCGCGCTTCTACCCGTCGTACGACGATCGGGAGGTCGGCCCCGGCGGGCCGACGGGACCGGGCGGGCCGGGTGGCGCCGGCGGGTCGGGACGGCGTGGCCCGCGCCCACGCTGGGGGCGGATCGGCCTGGTGGCGGGCATCGCGGTGCTGGTGTTGGCGCTGCTCGGCGGCCTCGGCGCGTGGCTCTACGCGCGCAACCTCAACAACGACCTGGCCCGCACCGATCCCTTCGCGGAGATCACCGGCGGCCGGCCGGCGAAGCCGGTCGACGGCGCGTTGAACATCCTGCTGGTCGGCAGCGACTCCCGGGACCCGGACGCGCCCGTCGACACCAAGAGCCAGTGGCGGGCCGACACCATCATCGTGATGCACATCCCGGCCGACCATAAGGAGGCGTACCTGGTCTCCATCCCGCGCGACCTGTACGTGCCGATCCCGGAGAGCGCGGGCGCGGACTGCGGCTCCGGCCAGCGCGCGAAGATCAACGCGGCGTTCGCCTTCGGTGGCCTGCCGCTGGCGGTCCGTACCGTCGAATGCTTCAGCGACGTCCGGATCGACCACGTCATGGCGATCGACTTCGGCGGGTTCAAGGAGGTCACCGACGCCCTCGGTGGGGTGGACCTGAAGGTGGAGCGGACGATCACCTCGATCCACAAGCCGTACCGGACGTTCACCAAGGGCACCAACCACATGGACGGCGCGGAGGCGCTGGACTGGATCCGGCAGCGCAAGCAGTTCCCGGACGGCGACTTCGCCCGGATGCGGCACCAGCAGGACTTCCTGCGGGCGCTGATGGACAAGGCGGCCAGCACCGGCACCCTGGCGAACCCGAAGAAGCTCAACGACTTCCTCAAGTCGGTGACCGCGGCGGTGACCGTCGACCAGGGCTTCTCGTTGACCGATATGGCAGTGCAGTTCCGGAGCCTGCGCGGTGAGAACCTCACGTTCCTGACCAGCCCGAACTCGGGCAGCGACACGATCAACGGCGAGTCGGTGGTGGTTTCGGACCGGGAGAAGGCGCTGGCGATGTACAAGGCCATGTCGGCGGACACGATGGCGGACTGGGTGAAGGCCAATCCGCCGAAGAACTCCGACGGCGGCTGAGCGCGCGGGGAGTCACGACGGTCGACCCAACGTGAGGCACACTCACCGTTTCGGTGATCGAGTACGACCGATCGAACGGTTGACGGGACCTGTCGTCCCAATTGAGTCCAGATGAACTCGCAAAGTCGAATTGATGTACGTACAGTGGTGCCGCCCCCTCCTGATCACGAGCTGGAGCACGAATGCCGGTTCAGGCCAGCCGTCGCCCTCCGTCCACCACATCCCCCGCGCAGAGCGGTCGTATCGCCGCGTCCATACCGGTGCAGCCCGGCCGATCGGGTGGTGGCCCGGGTGGTCGCCCGCCGGGTGACGGCGGCAGCCGGCCGGGCGGCAAGGGGCCGGCGAAGAAGCGGCCCCGGCGCAAGGATCCGCTCTGGGCCCGCCTCACCGTGATCTTCGGTGCGGTGCTGATGCTCAGCAGCGGGGTGGCGATCGTCGGCACGAAGGTGCTGATCGGTCAGGCCACCGGCGACATCGCCCAGCGCAACCTGCTCGGCGACGCCGGCAAGACCGACGCCGAGGGTGGCGCGAGCCTGGACGGCCCGATCGACATGCTGCTGCTCGGCGTGGACGCCCGGGAACGCTGGGCCGCCGACGACGTCCGGTCGGACAGCATCATCATCCTGCACATCCCGGCCTCGCACGACCAGGCGTACCTGATCTCGATCCCCCGGGACACCGAGGCGCAGATCCCGCCCTTCAAGAAGAGCGGCTTCGCCGGCGGCACCGACAAGATCAACGCTGCTTTCCAGGCCGGCGCCCGTAACGGCGGCGGCTGGGAGGGTGGCGCCCAGTTGATGGCCCAGACGATCAAGCGCCTCACCGGCGTCAGCTTCGACGGCGCGGCGATCATCAACTTCGGTGGCTTCAAGAACGTCATCGACACGCTGGGCACGGTCAAGATCTGTGTCAGCCACGAGGTCAAGTCGCACCACATGTCGTTCGTCGACGGCAAGCCGATGTGGAACGCCGACGCCAAGAAGACCGGCAAGTCGATGACCCCGGTGGTGCACAAGAAGGGCTGCCAGGAGATGGAGGGCTGGGCCGCCCTCGACTACGCCCGGCAGCGGTACGGCCTCCCCGGCGGCGACTACGACCGGCAGCAGAACCAGCAGCAACTGATCAAGGCGATGGCCCGCAAGGCCACCGACGGCGGCATGCTGACCAACCCGGCCAAGATGAACTCGTTGATCAAGGCGGCCGGCAAGGCGTTCGTCCTGGACACCGGCGGCGTGCCGATCGAGAACTTCATCTTCACCATGCGTGGCGTCACCGCGAACGAGCTGACCATGCTGAAGACCAACAACGGCAACTTCAACGGCAACGGCAACAACCGCGAGGCGTTGAGCGCGGAGACGATGGAGATGTTCGAGGCGGTCAAGCAGGACAAGCTCGCCGAGTTCGTCTTCACCCACCCCGAGGTGATCTCCGGCCGGAAGTGACGGCCGGGCATGGCCAAGTCGCGGAAAGCCCGGCGACCGTCCCGTCACTGACCGTAGCCTGACGTGAGCAAGGTTCACGTATCGGCTGCGGGGAGGCGGTCACGTCCAGGTGGGGACGGAACGCAGCCGGCCGGGCACACCCGGCCGGGTCGCGACGCGCTCGCTGGCCACGCCTCCTGCTCGGCGTCGGACTGGCCCTCGTCCTGCTGGCCGGGCTCGCGGTGGCGGGCCTGAAGACACTGACCCACCGGTACGACCGTACGGTCACCAAGGAGCAGTTGCTCGACGCCGACGCCCGCAGCGACCGGACCGACCTGGACGGGGCGCTCAACTACCTCCTGATCGGCACCGACAAACGTGCCGGCAGCAGCGAGCCGGACCAGCGCTCCGACACCATCCTCATCGTGCACGTACCCGCCGGGCGGCGCGCGGCGTACCTGGTCTCGATACCGCGTGACCTGCTGGTCGCCATCCCACCGGCGAACGGCTTCGGCGGCGGCCCCGACAAGATCAACGCCGCGTACGAGCACGGTGGCGGCGGATCGGCCGGCGCCCGACTGCTCTCCACCACCCTGAACCGGCTCACCGGCATCCGGTTCGACGGCGCCGCCCTGATCGACTTCTCCGGCTTCCGGAAGGTGATCGACCTCCTCGGCGGGGTGCAGATGTGCGTCGACACCGAGGTGCGCTCGATCCACACCAACCGCCTCTTCCGGACCGGCTGCCAGCGGATGGACGGGGCACAGGCGCTGGACTACGTACGGCAGCGCTACGACCTGCCCGGGGGCGACTACGACCGGCAGCGCCACCAGCAGCAACTCCTGCGGGCGATGCTGGACAGCGCCGGCGACGCCGACCTGCGCAACAATCCCGTGAAGCTGGACCAGGTGCTCCGGGCGGTCGGCGGCTCGTTGACCGTCGACACCAACGGCGTACCCCTTGAGGATCTGCTCCTCGCGCTCCGCGCGCTGCCGCCCGACGGAATGCGCGGCGTCCAGGTGCCCTCGTCCCCGCAGACCATCGACCAGGTCTCGTACGTGGTGCTCGACAACGGTGGCAACGGGCTGTTCGAGGCGGTCCGGGGCACCCGCGTACCGGACTGGGCGCAGGCCAACCCGCGCTGGGTGACCCGGTTGTGACCGTGGCGACGGCCGGGTCGGTGCCGATCCGGCCCCCGAGGATCTAGTGTTGCTTCCTGTGTTCGGACCCCAGGTTCCCACCGTGCCCGTGACCGAGATCGCCGACGACACCTACCTGCTCGATGTGCGGGAGGCCGACGAATGGGCGGCCGGCCATGCCCCCACCGCCCACCACCTGCCGATGATGGAGCTGCCCGCGCGGCTGGCCGAGGTGCCGACCGACCGGGACGTGGCCGTCATCTGCCGCTCCGGTGGACGATCCGCCCAGGTCGTCGCCTACCTGATCAACAACGGCTGGGGGCAGGTACGCAACGCCGACGGCGGGATGCGCCAGTGGGCAGCGGTCGGCCGACCGGTGGTCGACGCGAACGGGCAGTCCGGCCAGGTCATCTGAGGCGGGCGGAATGGGCGGGCCACTGGTCTTCGCGCACCGCGGCGCCTCGTACGACCTTCCGGAGCACACCCTCGCCGCGTACCTGCGCGCCCTCGACGAAGGCGCCGACGGGCTGGAGTGCGACGTCCGGCTGACCCGGGACGGTCATCTGGTCTGCGTACACGACCGGCGGCTGGACCGTACGAGCAACGGTCGCGGGCTGGTCAGCGCACGGACTCTCGCCGAGTTGGACGCGCTGGACTTCGGCTCGTGGCATCCGGCCGGCGCGCCGAGCGGTGACCTGCCGCCGGACGAGTCGCACACCCGGCTGTTGACCCTGGCCCGGCTGCTCGACGCGGTGCTCGCCGCCGGGCGGCCCGTCCGGCTGCTCGTCGAGACGAAGCATCCGTCCCGCTTCGGCTCGCTGGTGGAGCGGCGGCTGGTCGACCTGCTGCGGCAGTACGGGCTGGTCGACCCGGCACCGGACGACCCGGTCCAGGTGACCGTCATGTCGTTCTCCCCGCTGGCCGTACGCCGGATCCGGGAGTTGGCTCCGGCGCTGCCCACGGTGCTGCTGCTGGAAGTGCTTCCACCCTGGCTGCGGCTGGGCCGGCTGCCGTTCGGCGCCCGCATCGCCGGCCCGGGCATCGGCCTGCTCCGGGCCCGCCCCCACCTGCTGCCCGCGCTGCGCGCCGCCGGCAACCAGGTGTACGTCTGGACGGTCAACGAGCCGGCCGACGTGGAGATGGTGCTGGCCGAGGAGGTGGACGGAATCATCACGGACCGACCAGCGCACGTCCTTGCCCGGCGGGACCGCTGAACGGGCCTGTCGAGGCGAGCGAGCCGACGCCTGTGCGACAACCGGGGGTGCCGAAAGCCGGGCCGGCGGGGCACACTCGGCACATGCCGGAGCGTATCGATTTTCCCGCTCTTCTCGCCGGCCACACCGTCGTGATCGAGATGATCAATGCGGGGGACGCGGGCCTGCCGGTCCTCACCCAACTCCTCCGGATGACCCAACCGGCGCTGCGCGCGAGCGGGATGGCGTTCGTCGAGTTCGGTCCGACCGGCGGTCGGGTGATCGCGGCCACCGGCGCGGCGGAGTGGGCGCTCGGTCGCCCGCTCGCGGCGGACGATCCGGACACGGTCCGCCTGCTCTCCGGTCCCCGGGTGAGCCAGGTCCGGGTGACCGATCTGAGCGGCAAGCTCGCCGCCGAACTGGCCGGCAGCGGCCTGAACCGGATGGTGGTGTCCCGGGCCGAG
Organism: Micromonospora sp. CA-246542; assembly: GCF_050942905.1. Taxonomy (NCBI): domain Bacteria; kingdom Bacillati; phylum Actinomycetota; class Actinomycetes; order Micromonosporales; family Micromonosporaceae; genus Micromonospora; species Micromonospora sp. CA-246542. Next base: position 6,949,329 of record NZ_CP192040.1, read on the forward strand.
ATCGGCGGTCACACCGTCGGCAGCCTGCACGCCCTCTATCCGGGCGACGACGAGCCGGGCGCCGAACAGCAGGGGGCCATCGAGTATCTGGCCTCGTGCGTGGCGCACATGTACGGCGACCAGAGCGGACTGCCGGTGCACGGCGACGGTCCGGTGGTGGCGGCGCTCGCCGACGGGCTGGCGGTGGTCGACCGGGACGGGCACGTCCGGCTGTGGAACCCCGCGGCCGTCCAGGTCACCGGCCGCACGACGGACCAGGCCCTGAACCGGCCGTTGCCGTTCCCGCTGCCGCCCGCCGGCCAGGTCCGCGACCACCGGCTGCCGGACGGGCGCTGGCTGCGCATCACCTCCGGCGACCTGCCCGGCCCGGGCGCGCTGCGGGTGGTCACCTTCCGCGACATCACCGACCAGCAGCGCCGCGATCACGACCGGGAGCTGTTCGTCGCGGTGACCAGCCACGAGCTACGCACGCCGGTCACCGTCATCAAGGGGTACGCGGACACCCTCACCGACCACTGGGAGTCGCTGACCGACGGCGACCGGCGGCAGGCCGCCCGGGTGATCGGGCAGCGCGCCAACGAGCTGGCCCGGCTGGTCGACCGGCTGCTCTCCTCGGCGGCGGAGACGGGGCCCGCAGACGAGCCGCCCACCCCGTTCGACCTCGGTGCGGCGCTGCGCGCGGCGGTCGTGGACCTGCCGGCGGAGCTGCGACACCGGCTGACGCTCCGCCTGCCCGTCGACCTGCCCAAGGCGCTCGGCCACCGTCCCAGCCTGGCCACCGTCCTGACCGAGCTGGTGACCAACGCGGGCAAGTACTCGCCACCGGGCTCCCCCATCGAGATCACGGCCGGGGTCGACGGTCAGTTGGTCGCGTTCCGGGTGAGCGACCGCGGCATCAGCATCCGGCCGGAGCACGTGGAACGGGCGTTCGACCGGTTCTGGCAGGGCGAGTCCGGTGACCGGCGCGGCTATCCCGGAGCGGGGCTCGGCCTCTATCTCGTCCGCCGGATCGTTGAACAGCAGAATGGATGGGTATCCCTACGTCCGAGGACCGACGGCGGTACGGTCGCAGAGGTGCGGCTACCGCGCGGTTGACCTGCGGGGCGCGACGTGGAGGCGACGGTGGCGACGGCGGCGAGGGATCGGGCGTGGTGCGTGGTTGTTCCCCACCACCCCGCCGGCGCACGACTGGCCCGGCATCGGCTCGCCGACGACCTGGCGGACGTCGTGCCCCCGGCGCTGCTCGCGGATCTGATCGCGGTGCTCGCCGAACTGGTGGGAAACTCGGTCCGGCACGCCCACCCGCTGCCCGGCGGCGTGGTCCGGGTGGCCTGGCGGCTGCGGCCGTCCGCCGACGGCCCACGGATCCAGTTGCGGGTGACCGACGGCGGCGCGGCCACCGGCCCACGGATCCGCACCGCCGGCCTCGACGCGGCGGACGGGCGCGGCCTGCACATCGTGGCCGGCCTGGCGACCCGCTGGGGCGTCGAGCGGGACGGCATGGGCCAGCGCGTCTGGGCGGAGTTCGACCCCACTCCCCGGCTGGTCGCGGCGAAGTAGGGCCTGTTCCATAAGGGCAGTCGAGCCGAGGCCGGAGCCCGGGCAGTTCTTCTGACACAGGCCCTGGCCCCGGTGGCGGGTCCGGGCCACGGCACGGGGCCGAGGGCTCTAGGCTGTGACGCCGTGAGCAAGCGTCGAAAGAGCCAGCGAGCAGCCACCGACACCACTCCCCGTCGGGAGAAGGTGCGGGACGTCTTCGTGTCACGTCCCTTCGAGGGGCTGGTCGACGAGCCCGAGTGGATCGCGCTGCGCGAGCTGGTGCCCGCCGCCTCCGCACCGCTGCGACTGGCACCCGCCCTGGTCGAGGAGTTCGGCGACCGGTCGGCGACCCTGGCCACGGTGCTGCCGATGGCCGCGCCGGCGGTGAGCAAGCCGGACGGCCAGGTGCTCATCGGTCTGCAGCGTCACCAGCAGTCCGGCGATGTCTCCCGGGACCTGGCCGAGGCGCTCCTCAGCGCGCTGCGCACCGAGCCGGGCGGCCAGGTGTCCGTGCCGCCGCTGCCCGGCCCCGGGCCGCGACTTCAGGACATCCTCGTGGACGGCCCGCTGGAGATCAGCATGCACGACGGGTTCGAGTTCTGGCTCGATCCCGGCGCCACCGACGACCCGGGCGTCCAGGCGTCCCTGGAGCGGGCGAACGCCGCCATCTACCCGACCGTCCGGATGACCTCCGCGAAGGCCGCGTACTGGTGCCAGGTCCCCGAGAAGGCGCACGTGCGCTGGGTGCTGCCGGACGATGAGGACGCCGCCCTCGACGCGCTGGCCCGCCTCGGCGCGGCCGGCACGCTGACGCTCGGCGAGCAGACCAAGTTCGCCGGGATGTTCCGCGCCCACGGCCGGCTCGTACCCGTCTGGGATCTTCCCGAGGACACGCCGGCGGGCGAGTGGGAGGACCCGGTGGCGCAGTTCGCCAAGCGGTACGCGGAGGCTCTCGCCAGCACCGAGGCGTTGGACGCCGCCGGCCGGCGCGCCCGCCAGGGGCTGCTCGGCCGCCAGCTCACCCTGCGCTGAGGCGTTGTTAGGAAGGGGCCCTTGCTATGCACTAGGCGTTAGCAGGGGGCCCTTCCTTCAAAGGGGCGCGGACGATCGGGCAGGACATGCAGCGCGGGCCGCCCCGGCCGGAGCCCAACTCCGAACCGGCGATCGGGATGATCTCGATGCCGGCCCGCTCCAACTGCGCGTTGGTCTCCGTATTGCGCTCATAACCGACGCACAGCCGGGGCGCGAGGGCGAGGGTGTTGTTGCCGTCGTCCCACTGCTCGCGCTCCGCGGTCACCGGGTCCAGGCCGGTGTCGATGACCCGGAGCTGGTCCAGGTCCATCGCGTCGGCGGCGGCTCGCAGGAAGGGCGCCGGGCCGTCCACCCGTGGGTCCTCGCCGTCCGCGCCGGCGATGACGGTGTACGCCGAGAGCGTGCTGGCGATGTTCGGATACATCAGGACGGCGTCGACGTCGACCATCGTGCAGACGGTGTCCAGGTGCATCGTGGCGCGTTTCTGGGCGATCGGCACCACCAGGATGGTGTGGGCCAGGCCGGCGGCGAAGACCTGCCGGCCGAGGCGTTCCGCGCCCGCCGGGGTGGTCCGCTCACCGACCCCGACGGCCAGCACGCCGGGTGCGAGCAGCAGCACGTCCCCGCCCTCCAGGTGTTCCAGGTCGGGGCGGTAGACGAACTCGGTGCCGGCGAACCGGGGGTGGTACCGGTAGATGGCGTCGGTCAGGGTGGTCTCCCGACGGCGGGCCGGCATGGCGAGGCTGGTGACACCGACCCGGTCGCCGATCCACAGCGACGAGTCCCGGGTGAAGAGCAGGTTAGGCAGCGGGTCGATGACGAAGTCGTGCCGGTCCATCAGGGTGTAGACGAGACCGCCTGGCCGCTCCGAGCTGATCCGCAGCTCCTCGTGGGCCAGCCCGGCGGTCAGCACGTCGGCCAGGGCGGCCGGGTCCAGGTAGGCGAGGTGGTCGGCGACCCGGGCGCGGAGCGTGTCGCCGAGGCGGCGCGAGCGCAGCACCTGCTCGGTCAGTTCGGCGCGGGCGTCCTCGACGGCCAGCGTCTCGGCCAGCAGGGTGGCCAGGTACAGCACCTCGACCCCGCGCTCCCGCAGCGCGGCCGCGAAGGCGTCGTGCTCCTCCTGGGCGCGGCCGACCCAGGGGATCGCGTCGAACAGGAGCGAGTCGTTGTTGCGCGGGGTGAGCCGGGCCAGTTCCGGGCCGGGCCGGTGCAGCAAAACGGTGCCGAGCCGGCCGACTTCACTGTCGACGTAGTGGGTCACCCCCGCAGCGTAGGGCAGGGTTTGGCGGCATCCGAGAAAAGAACTGTGGATGAATATGGCATTCATCCACAGTCACTCCGGCGTTCCGGCTTGCCGAACACCCACAGTGGCAACGTAGGGTAGTGAGGACATAACTTCGAGGGACCTTTTGCCGGAGGTCGCGATGACTGTCTTTCCCGCACGACGAGCCGTACCGACCGCACGGGCACTGCCGCCCATCGCGGTGCCCCACCCCCGCGTCGAGGCGCCGGGGGCTCTCGAACCGGTCCGCCCCACACCGCTCGAGTGGGCCCGACGCCGCCGTGCCGAGCGGGGCGCCCGTCGGCTGGAGGCGGCCGGCGCGCGGGCACTCGGTCAACTCGACCACCTCGGGCCTTCCTGGCACGTCATCGAGTGGCCCCGCACCGACGTGGCGGACGTCCTGCTCGACCGCGCTCAGGACGACCGCGCCGGTTTCCTCGCCATCGGGCCGAGCGGCCTGTTCGCGGTGACCATCGCCGACCACGGCCGGGCCCGGGTGCTCGTCGCCGGGGACGTCGTGCAGATCAACGGGAAGCGGCCCCCGTACGTGACCGAGGCCCGCCGGGACGCCAAGCGGGCCAGCAAGGCCCTCTCCGACGCGGTGGGGCTGACCATCCCGGTGACGCCCGTGCTGACCTTCGTGGGTTCCGGCGTGATCAGCGTCTACGGCCTGCCGAAGGACTGTCTGATGGCCACCCACCGGGAGCTGGACCGGCTCCTCGTGGCCGGTGGCAACCGGATCAGCCCGACCACGGCCGAGAAGCTGGCACGGGTGGCGCAGCACCCGAGCACCTGGCTGAACGGCACGTACCGTCCATCGGCCGACTACCGGTGGTACGAGGAGGGCCGAACGGCCGCTGACAAGGCGGCCCACCGCCGGTAACGTCACCGGCGACGCCACGCGGCCCCGGTCCCCCACCTACCCACCGGCTCCCGCGCCGTCGCCGGCCGCCCGGGGGTTCTCCGCTGCGGCGCGGTGACCCGGCTCGCTCGGTGAATCCGTCGTCGACCGGCTAGCGTGGACAGTCCGTCGTTGTACATAGGAGGCGCGGTGGCCCACGTCGAACTCTCGCTCTCAGAAGTGTTCGTGCCCTCGGCCCGAGCCTCGACAGAGTCTGAGTTCGACAATGTCGGTCAGTGGTCCTCGACCGTCGGGCGGGCGGACGAGCCCTGCCTGCTGATCGACGCCGACACCCGTGTGGTGGCCATCTCCACCGCCGGCTGCGCCCTGCTCTGCCTGGGCGAGCCCGCCGGCCTGATCGGGCGTCCACTTCTCGACGGCGGCCTTCGCCTGCTCGACTTCACCGCGAACCGGGGCGAGCTGACCGAGGCCGAGATCGACAAGATTCCGCCCCTGCTTGCGCTCTCGTCCGGCCGCCTCGCCCGGGGCCTGCTGCGGGTGCAGGCAGCCTCCGGTGGCGGGCCCGACGCGACGGTCGACGCGATCTCCACGCCGGTGCTCTCCGACGGCGCCGTCGCGGGCTCGCTCACCTTCTTCTCCGAGGTCTGACCTGCGGCGCGATGTGGTGTTCGCCGCACGCGGCGATGCCCGGACGGGCTCGGTTCCACGTCGTAGGGTGCCCTCATGCTCGATATCACTCTGCTGCCGGGGGAGTACGCCGTGTGCCGGCTGAGTGGCGGCACCGCCCTGCCGGACGAGTTGTCGAGCAAGCTGGGTCGCGCCGACGTGGTCACGGTGAGCTGGACCGCCGACGGGATCTCGGTGATCTGCCCGGCCGACCGGTTGCCCGACGAGGCCGTGGCGGAGACCATCTGGCGCTGCCTCCGCGTCGCCGGTCCGGCGGGCGTGGACGGCACCGGCACACTCGCGGCGCTCATGGACCCACTCGCCGCGGCCCGCGTCAGCGTGGTCACCTTCTCCACCTTCGACACCGACTATGTGCTGCTACCGGCCGTCCGACTGACGGAGGGCACGACCGCGTTGGAGCGCGCCGGACACCGCGTCCTCGGCTGAGCTTCACCCGGCCGACCGCTCGCCCTACGATGGGCTCGGCCACCCCGGCCGCGACGTATCCCGATGTCCCGAGGACCGGCCCGTGCCGTTCAGACCACCCCGCCGCCCGTCCGCCCCCACCGCGCCCGCGTGGGCGGCGCTGCTGGCGCTTTTCACCATCGGAGCGCTGACCGGCTGCGGAGCACCTCCGGAACTGCGTGACCCGGCCGGCGTGCCCACCGGAGCCGGCAGCCCCAGGCCGTCGGGCCCGACCGGCGTCGCGACGGGCACACCCTCGACCGCGCCAACCGCACCGCCACCCGCCACCGGCGCGGCCACCCCGGAGCCGGGCCTGGTGGCGACGACCTGCCGGAACGGCCCGACCGGGCAGCGGGTGGTGCAGTTGCTGCGCGGGCAGGCCTCGGTGCTCCCGGACAACGTCCGGGTCCGGGTCCGCACCGGCCCGTTGTGCGCCGCAGACTGGCAGTACACCGTGCTGGAGGTGACCGGGCACGAGGAGCTTCAGGTCGTCACCCAGGGCGGGCCGACCGCTCTGCAACTGGTCACGGCCGGGACCGACGTGTGCACCATCGAGGTCCGGGCCACCGGGCCGGCCGGAATCCGTACGCTCGCCTGCGATCCATCTCCAGCGGTCGGACCGGGTGCGTAGTCTGGGCGGCATGCCCGGAACACCGCCTACGCGCTACGTCTACCTCGGCCCCGAGGGCACCTTCGCCGAGCAGGCCCTGCGCACCATCCCGGCAGCCGAATACGGCTCCCGTACGCCGGCTCGCAGCGTCGGGGAGGCGCTCGACAGCATCCGGGCCGGAGAGGCCGACGCGGCGCTCGTACCGCTGGAGAACTCGATCGGCGGGGCGGTCGGCGTCACCCTCGACGAGATCGTCGAGGGTGAGCCGCTGGTGATCACCCGCGAGGTGGTCCTGCCGGTGGAGTTCGTGCTCGCCGCCCGTACGGGCACCGCGCTGTCGGCGGTCCGCTCCATCGCGGCACACCCGCAGGCGTCCACCCAGTGCCGGGGCTGGCTGCGGGACCACCTGCCCGACGCGACGGTCGTCGATGTCCTCTCCAACGGCGCGGCGGCCGCCGGCGCCGGGTCCGGCGAGTACGACGCAGCGATCTGCGCGCCCATCGGGGCGGCCCGGCACCGGCTCGCGCTGCTCGCCGACAAGATCGCCGACCACCCCGACGCGGTGACCCGGTTCGTGCTGGTCTCCCGTCCCGGGCCACCCCCACCGCCGAGTGGCGACGACCTCACCTCGCTGGCCGTCTACATCGCTCACGACCGGGTGGGCGCGCTGCTGTCGGTGCTGGTCGAGCTGGCCGTACGCGGGGTGAACCTGACCCGGATCGAGTCCCGCCCGACCGGTGAGGCGCTGGGCCGGTACGTCTTCTTCCTCGACTGCACCGGGCACGTGGCCGACGTACGCCTGGGTGAGGCGTTGCAGGGGCTGCGCCGGGTGTGCGCGGAGGTCCGTTTCCTCGGGTCCTATCCCCGCCACCGTTGGGTCGAGGCCGGCGAGCGGCGGGTGCCCGCGCCGGCCGGCCTGTCCGACGTCGACTACGCCGACGCGGCGGCCTGGCTGGCCCGGCTGCGCACCGGCGAGATGAGCTGACCGGGCCGAACGCCGGGGCCCTGGGGGTGGGGTGCTCCGGAGCGCCCCCACCCGGATCGGCGCTCAGCTCAGCAGACCGCCGAGCAGGCCACCCTCCTGCTGCTGCTGACCGCTGCCCATGACGGGCGGCTCCTCGGACGGCTGCACCACCACGAAGCCCTGACCGGCGAAGCTCATGGTGAACGACTCGCCGGTGCGCCGACCGAGCAGCGTGCCGAGACCGAGCTGCTCGGCACGGTGGTAGCCGGTCTGGAGGTTGGCCGACCAGCAGACGGCGGCCTGCGGGTCGACGTACGTCGGGGCGTCCACGTTGAGCACCACTGGGGTGCCCTTGGTCGTGATGGCGATCCGGCCGTACCCGCTGAACACGCAGTTGAACAGCCCGGATGAGGAGGCCATGCCGGCGCCCCCGACCATCCTGATGTCGTACTGCAGGGTCGAGTCGAAGGCGAGCACGCTGGAGCCGTTGATGGAGAGCGCGTCGCCCGGCTCCAGGTCGATGATGTGGACGTCCTTGGCCAGTTCGGCGAGGAAGACGTCACCCTGGCCGGTGACCTTCATCAGCGGGACGCCCTCGCCGGTGAGCTTCTGCTTGAGGAACTTGCCGAGGCCGCCCGAGCCCAGGGCCTGGAACTGCACGTTGCCCTGGTAGGCGACCATCGAGCCGACCCGGGCCATCGCCTCGCCGTTGAGCTCGATCTTCAACATCTTGGAGTTCTGCAGACGCATGCCCGCCTGCGCCGACTCCTTCTCCAGATTCTCCGCCGAGAACAGCTCGCTGCGCATGAAAGGTGCCTCCTGAAATGGTCGCGGTCGCTGCATCGACCGTAGGTGACCACGGCAACCGGAGGCGATCGGTTCAGCGACGAGCGCGTCAGCCCCAGCCCAGGGCGTGCAGCCGCTCGTCGTCGATACCGAAGTGGTGGGCGATCTCGTGCACCACGGTCACCGCCACCTCGTCGACGACGTCCTCGTCGTTGTCGCAGATCCGCAGGATCGGGTGGCGGTAGATGAAGATCCGGTCCGGCAGCACACCGGAGTAGTCCCAGCCCCGGTTGGTGAGCGCGTGCCCCTCGTAGAGGCCGAGCAGGTCGGATTCACCCGGCGGCGGGTTGTCCTCGACGAGGATCACCACGTTGTTCATCAGGCCGAGAAGCTCCTCGGGCACCTCGTCGAGGGCGTCAGCGACCAGCTCCTCGAAGCGCTCGCGAGTCATCTCCACCGGCACGACGTTCATTCTGCCCGACGCGGGACCGGTCGGCCGGGTCGCGCTCGGCGACCCGGGCCGGGGTCCACGTGTGCGGGTCGCCGGGTCAGGCGGCCAGGCGGGCGGTGAGGGTGATCTCGGCGCCCGGCGAGAGCAGGCGGGAGATGGGGCAGTTGGCCTTGGCGGCCTCGGCGAGCTTCTGGAACTCCGCCTCGTCGACCCCGGGCACCTGGCCGACGGTCTCGAGGTCGATCCGGGTCACGCTGAACCCGGCATCGGTCTTGTCCAGGTGGACCTTGGCGGTGGTCTCGACCGAGGTGGGCGTGGTGCCGGCGTCGGCGAGGGCCTTCGAGAACGCCATCGAGAAGCAGCCCGCGTGCGCGGCGGCGATCAGCTCCTCGGGGTTGGTGCCCTCGCCCTCCTCGAAGCGCGACTTGAAGGAGTAGTTGCCGGACATCCCGCCCTTACCGGTGCGGACGGTGCCGGAACCCTCGGTGAGATTGCCCTGCCATTGTGCGGAAGCGGTACGGATTGGCATGTCGAGAACGCTAGCGGATACGTGACCTACGGGCGACCGACCGGCACCGACGACCGCCCTGCGATTCCCGTCACCGTGATCGGCGGCGCGACGGACGTGGGCGGGCGCGCGGTGTCGACGGCAGCGCTACGACCGAGGGCTGTGCCATGATTCGACGCAGGCCCGCGACCGGCGGAGGGATGGCCGATGCCCGAGGATCTGCCCGTTCCGCGACAGGGAGACCCGCCCGACGCGCCGGCTGTGATCGAGTGGGGCGCCGACGAGCCCGCGCGGGCACGCCGGTTCGGTAATCCCCTGGTCGGCCTGACCCGTGATCCTCGCCTGCCGCTGCTGCTGGCCGGCCTCGGCGCGGTCGCCGGGATCGCGTCGATGATCGGCGAGTGGCTGCTGACGACCGTGCCGAGCGGCGGGCCCGAGGGGCCCAACACGATCGAGGTGCCCGCCAGCGTGTCCGAGATCGGCGGCTTCGGGGTCGCCTATCTCGCCGGTCTGCTCGGCCTGGCCTGCGCCGTGGCCCTGGCGCTGGGGGGCACGGCGGCGGTCCGTGCGAACGCGCGGCTGGTCGGCCTCACGCTGGCCGGCGCGCTCCTGGCGTTGCTGGTCGCCGCTGCCGCGACGCTCCACGACACCGGGGAGCGGGCCCTTCTCTACTCGCCCGAGGAAGAGTTCCGGGTCGAGTACGGCCGCGGTCTCGTGCTGGCGTTCGTCGCGTGCGTCCTCTTCGCCGCCGCCCTGCGACTGGCGGGGGCCGTACCGACCCGCGCGTCGTCGGGGCCGGCTGACGACGATGCCCGGGCCGCCGACGTACCCGCGATGCGGTCCTGGCGTCGCCGCCCGCACCCGGGTCCACTCGACGACGGCCTACCTCCCCCCGCCGACCTGACGGTGGAACCAACCACCCCCTTCGCCCGCCCCGAAAACCCCACCTGACCCCCCACCCCACCCCACCCCCCCACCCCACCCCACCACCGCGCCGATCTTGCGGTTTCTGTCGTCACATAGGACGCACAAGCCAACAAATCAGCCGCCGAAAGTGCAAGATCGACGGGGCGAGGGGCGAAGGCACGAGGGCGGGGGTTGGACACCTGTCGGGTGCCGCGCGTTGGTGCCCGATTCGCCGGGAAGCCATGGTTGCGACCCTTTCCGCGAGGTACGGTTGCTGCCCGCCGTCACGCCGGGTCTCGACCAGGACCGCACGGCTGGCTGCGACGGCGGCGGGCGAAGGAGGAACGATGACCCGCCCGGGACTGCCCAAGCTGATCGCGACCGACCTCGACGGAACACTCGTCCGCAGTGACGACACCGTCTCCGCGTACACCCACGGGGTGCTCGACCGGGTGCGGGCCGCCGGTATTCCGGTCGTCGGCGCGACCGGACGCGGCCCTCGCCTGACCGAGCTGACCCGCAACGACATCCGCGCCGCCGACTTTCTGGTGATGGCCGGCGGCGGACGTGTGGTCGACCAGAGCGACCCGGCCGGTCCGGTGGTGCTGCGCGACGAGCGCCTGCCCGCCGAGGTGCTGGCCCGGTTGCTCGCCGACCTGGAGGCCGAGGTCGGCCCGCTGACCGTGATGGTCGAGGCGTCCGACGAGCACGACGCCCCGCTCTGGGGTGACTACCACCCGAGCTGGCCGTACCAGGACCGGTTCGAGGCGCGTACCCGTGACGAGTGCCTCTCCTGTGACGTGCTCAAGGCGTTCGCCAGAACCGCCGACCACCATGTGGACGAACTGCTGGAGGTGGCCCGTCGGATCGTCGAGCCGCAGGTCGCCACGCTCACCCAGGCCGGGCTCGGTTTCATCGAGATCTGCCCGCCCGGGGTGGACAAGGCGACCGGGCTGACCGTCGTGGCGCAGACGCTCGGGGTCGATCCGGCCGACGTGCTGGTCTTCGGCGACATGCCCAACGACCTGCCGATGTTCGAGTGGGCCGGCTGGTCGCGGGTGGCGGTCGCCAACGCTCACCCCGACGTCCGCGCGGCCGCCGACGAGGTGACCCTGCGCAATGACGACGACGGGGTGGCGGTGTATCTGGACCGACTACTCTCCCGATGATGGGAGAGACACCCCGGCTGGTAGCCACGGACATCGACGGCACGTTGATCCGCGACGACCACACGGTCAGCCAGCACACCGCCGACGTGCTCGCGCGGATCTCCGCGCGAGGCACGCCGGTCGTGCTGGTCACCGGCCGCCCGGTCCGCTGGCTCAAGATGGTGTACGACCAGCTGACCGAGCCCCTGCCGGCGGTCTGCGCCAACGGCGCCGTGGTCTACGACCCGTTCAACGACGAGGTGTTGCGGGCCGACCCGCTCGCGCCACAGCATCTGGTGGAGGTGGCCCGCCGGCTGCGCGCCGAGGTGCCCGGCATCCGCTTCGCCGTGGAGATCCTGGACAGCCGGGAGATGCGTCACGAGGCGGACTACCCGTTGCGCTGGGATGCCGACGCCGACGCCATCCGGCCGATCGAGACGCCGGAGGAGTTGCTCTCCGTGCCGGCGGTGAAGCTCCTCGCCCGCGCCGGCGAGCAGGACCCGGACGCGTTCGCGGCGCTGATCGCCAGGGCGTTGCAGGGGTTGGCCGAGGCGACGCACTCGTCGTCCTCGGGGCTGGTGGAGATCTCCGCGGCCGGGGTGACCAAGGCGGCCGGGCTCGACTGGTACTGCGACCGGCTCGGCGTGGCCGCGGCGGACGTGGTCGCCTTCGGCGACATGCCGAACGACGTACCGATGCTGAGCTGGGCGGGGCGCGGCGTGGCGGTGGCAAACGCGCACCCCGCCGTCCTCGCGGTCGCCGACGAGGTGACCGGCTCGAACTCCGAGGACGGCGTGGCCGCGTACCTGGAGAAGGTCTTCGGGGTCCAGTGACCGGTCAGAGGTACTGGCCGGTGTTGTGACCCTCACCGCCGCCCGGCTGGCCGATGCCCGGCATGCCGGGGACGACCCCGCCGGGGCCGCTGGGCAGCGCCTGCCGGCCGCCGCGCATCTGCTCAAGCTGGACCCGGGCGGCCATCTGCTGGGCGACCAGGGCGGCCTGGATGCCATGGAACAGGCCCTCCAGCCAGCCGACGAGCTGGGCGTGCGCGATGCGCAGCTCGCTCTCGCTGGGCGCCTTGTCCTCGGTGAAGGGCAGCGAGATCCGCTCCAGCTCGTCGCGCAGCTCGGGCGCGAGACCCTCCTTCAGCTCGACGATCGAGCGTTCGTGGATCTCCCGCATCCGGTGCCGGCTGGCGTCGTCCAGCGGGGCGGCCTTGACCTCCTCCAGCAGCTGCTTGATCATGCTGCCGATCCGCATCACCTTGGCCGGCTGCTCGACCAGGCGGGTCGGGTCCTCGCCCTGACCCTCCTCGGTCTGCACGGTGCCGATCGGCCGCCCGTCCGGACCGACCACCACCACGGTGCCGGAGTGGCCGGAGTCGTCGGGGCCGGGCTGGTCGTTCTGCTCAGCGGTCATGGGGTCCATCTTTACCCAGGAGGTCCGGCCCACGCCGCCCGGGACCGACTCCCCTGGGCCGAACCACCCGGGCGGGGCGCGCTACCGTCGCGCCATGTCTGCCGACCCACGCGCGGTGCTGACCCGGCCGGCGCCCGCGCCGGACCGGACGGTGGCGTACGGCGACCACCCCGACCAGATCGCCGACCTTCGCCGCCCAGCCGGTTCCGGGCCGGCCCGGCCTCTGGTCGTCGTGGTGCACGGTGGCTTCTGGCGGGCCGGGTACGACCGGCGGCACACCGGACCGCTGGCCGCCGCGCTCGCGGCCGACGGGTACCCGGTGGCGCAGCTGGAGTACCGGCGCACCGGGCAACCGGGCGGTGGCTGGCCGGGCACGTTGGCCGACGCCCTCGCCGGGATCGCGGCGCTGCCGACGCTGGTCGCGCAGGCGCTGCCCGGTCGGGTGAGCGGGGCCGCGCCGATCCTGATCGGTCATTCCGCCGGTGGCCACCTGGCGTTGTACGCGGCGGCCACCGCGCCGTCGACGGTGGGCGGGGTGCTGGCCCTGGCCCCGGTGGCCGATCTCGCCGAGGCGTACCGGCTGGACCTCGACTCGGGCGCGGTGGCCGCGCTGCTCGGTGGCGGTCCGGAGGAGGTGCCGGACCGGTACGCGGCGACCGATCCACGATTATTGGTACCGATACCAACACGCACGGTAGTGATGCATGGCTCACTTGACGAACAGGTGCCGGTCTCGATGAGCCGGGATTTCGTGGTGGCAGCTCGTACCGTGGAATCCGATATCTCCCTTGTCGAGCTGCCGGGATGCGAGCATTTCGGGCTGATCGACCCGGAGTCCACGGCCTGGCCCCGGGTGCGGGATGCGTTGCGGTCCCTGCACGATGATCTATAGCCATTGACGCAGCGTCGCCGACCAGGTAGAACGCCGGAGGGGCGCTGTTCGCCCTGCAACGCTCCTGGAAGGGAACTCGGTGTCGCAGATGAATCGCAGGCGGGCGCTCCAACTGTTGGCCGCGCTCGGTACGACCGGATTCGCCACCGCGTGCGGCTCCGACACCGGCGACCAACCGGCCGTCGCCAAGAGCCCGATCAAGATCGGTCTGATCGCACCGAAGGGCGGCGGGTTCAAGTCCATCGGTGACGACATCACCAACGGCTTCCAACTCTTCCTCGACCTGCACAACCAGCAACTGGGCGGGCACCCGGTCGAGCTGCTCACCGCCGACGAGGGCGAGACCGCCAAGACCGGCAAGGCCGCCGTCGACCAGCTCCTCAAGCAGAACGTGCTGGCGCTCACCGGCGTGGTCAACTCGTCGGTGATGGTGGGTATCCGCGACACCATCGAGGACGCCCGAGTCCCGCTCATCGGGTCGAACGCCTCACCGAGCAGCCTGCAGAGCGTCGTCTACATCTGGCGTACCTCGTACGTGCTGGACGAGGCCGGGCGGGCGCTCGGCCGCTACCTGCGCGACCAGCTCCCGGCGAACGGCCGGATCGCGATCATCATGCCGGAGAACGTGGGCAGCCCGGACGTCGTGCGGGGCTTCAGGCAGGAGTTCGGGCCCACCGACCCGCGCATCGCCGACCCGGTGACCAACACCAGCCCCACCCCGAACCCGGGCAAGACCACCTACGTGGCGGACATCGAGAAGGCGCTGCGCAAGAACCCGACCGCCGTGTTCTGCTTCTTCGCGGGTGCGGCCGCCGTCGAGTTCATCAAGCAGCTGCGCGACCAGTTCTCCGGGCCCGTGTACGCCCCCGGCTTCCTCACCGAGGGCGCCGTGCTGGACAGCCTGGACCGGGACGCGCTGGGCATCCAGACCGCCCTGAACTACTCGGCCGACCTCAACAACACGTCGAACCGGGTCTTCGCCTCGGCGTACCGCAAGAAGCACCAGAGCACGCCGACGACCTACGCGATGGCGTCGTACGACGCGGCCCAGGTGCTCGACCAGGCCATCCAGCTGACCGGCGGCGCGCCCACCCCGCAGCAGGTCAACCTGGCGCTGGGCAAGATCGGCCAGATCGACAGCCCGCGCGGCATCTGGCAGTTCAACCAGCCGCGTACCCCGCAGCAGAAGTGGTACCTGCGGGAGGTCCAGCAGGACGGTCAGGTCATGTCGAACGTGCTGATCAACGAGCTGGCCACCCTGGGCTAGAACGGGCGCCCACCGGACGAAGCAGGGGCCGGCCTCCCCACGGGAGGCCGGCCCCTGCCGTACGCGGCGCCGTTCGGGTCAGTGCCGCAGTTCGGCGATGCAGCACTTCACGCTGCCGCCGCCCTTCTTCAGCTCGGCCAGCTCCACCGGCACCGGTGTGTAACCGGCGGCCTTGAGCTTGCCCGCCAGTCGGGTGGCCTCGCTGTTGAGCACCACGTTCGCGCCGTCGCTGACCAGGTTGAGCCCGAAGGCCAACGCGTCCTCGTCGTCGGCGATCACCGCGTCCGGGAAGAGCTGCGTGAGGACGCGCTGACTGGCTGCGGAGAACGCCCCCGGGAAGTAGACGACGTTCGCGTCGTCGAGGGCGGCGAGCGCCACGTCCAGGTGGTAGAAGCGCGGGTCGACCAGCCGCAACGACACCACCGGGCGACCCAGCGCCTCCTGCGCCTCGGCGTGGGCCGGGATCTCGGTACGGAAGCCGTGCCCGGCCAGGATGAGTCCGCCGTGCGCCTCCGGCACGTACGCGAAGTCGCCCTCGCCCTCGTTGGTCTCGCTCGGCGCGATGAACCGCCAGCCCTGCTGCTCGTAGAACGCGTGGTGCGCGGCGGCCTCGGCGGTCCGCTGCTCGTGCTTGAACCGCGCGCCGTAGACGCTGCCGTCGACCACGAAGGCGCCGTTGGCGGCGAACACCATGTCGGGCAGCCCCGGCTCCGGCGTGAGCAGGTGCACCTCGTGGCCGAGACCGACGAGCGTCTCGCGCAGTCGGTCCCACTGCTTGACGGCCAGGTCCCGGTCGACCGGGGTGGTCACGTCCATCCACGGATTGATCGCGTACTCGACCGCGAAATGCTCGGGCGAGCACATGAGATATGTCCGCTTTCGCGAGACTCGCTGCTGGTTCACGGTCACCAAGAGTAGGTATCGTTGAACTTTGGTAACAGCCACAACCATTGCTTCCCAGAGGCGGAACGTTGCAGATAGACGCCGTTGACCAGCGGATCATTGCGTTGCTCGTCGCTGATGCCCGTGCCTCGTACGCCGACATCGGCACCCGGGTGTCACTCTCCGCCCCGGCGGTCAAGCGCCGGGTCGACCGACTGCGCGCCACCGGCGTCATCCGGGGATTCACCGCCGTCGTTGACCCGGCGGCCGTCGGCTGGACCACCGAGGCGTTCGTCGAGCTGTTCTGCGCCGGCCGGACCACCCCCGCGCAGATCGGCGTGGCCGCCCGCCGTCACCCCGAGGTGGTCGGCGCGTACACCGTCTCCGGCGAGGCGGACGCGCTGGTGCACCTGCGCGCCGCCGACATCGCACACCTCGAGGCGGCCCTCGAACGGCTGCGCGCCGAGTCGTTCGTGACGTCCACCCGCAGCACCATCGTGCTGTCCCGGCTGGTCGAATCCCCCGGCGTCGGGCCGTCCACCGGCGCCTGACCGTCCACCGCGCGGCTCGACCCGCGATTCGCGGCTTGACCGTCCGCGCTTGACCTCAAGTCTGCTTCAGGTGTTGGACTCATGGCGGCCTGGCTGTCATTCCTTTGCTCTGCTTCCCTCCAGGCGACAGTGCGGTGCGGAAAGTGTTGCGTCGGTGGAAGCAGTGCAAAGGACAACCAGGAGGACTGCATGCGGGCGATCTGGCTACGTGAATTCGGCGGTCCCGAGGTGCTGACGCCCGGCCCGGCGCCAGACCCGACGCCCGGCCCCGGCCAGGTGTTGATCGACGTCGCGCACGCGAACGTCACCTTCGTCGAGACGCAGCAGCGCTCGGGCCGTCCCGGGCCGAACCGGTACACCCCGCCGCTGATCCCCGGCAACGGCGTCGGCGGCGTCATCACCGCCGTCGGGTCGGATGTCGACCCGGCCCGCATCGGGCAACGGGTGGTCACCGCCACCGGCGGCGCCGGCGGGTACGCCGAACAGGTCGCGGTGGACGCGTCCGCGCCCATCGACGTGCCGGCCGGGCTGGCGCTGGACGCGGCCGTGGCGCTGCTCGCCGACGGGCGTACCGCCACCATGCTCGTCGAGGCGGTCGGCGTCCGCGCCGGTGACCGCGTGCTGGTCGAGGCCGCCGCGGGTGGGGTGGGGAGCATGCTCGTCCAGATCGCGACGCGGGCCGGCGCACGCGTGATCGGCGTGGCGGGCGGACCGCGCAAGCTGGCCCTGCTGCCCGGGTTGGGCGCCGACGTGGCGGTCGACTACCTGCGGCCGGACTGGGCCGATCGCGTCCGCGACGCGGTGGGCGGGGTCGACGCGGTGTTCGACGGCGTCGGCGGCTCGGTGGCCAGAGCGGCGTTCGAGCTGCTGACCCCGGGCGGCCGGATGATCAGCTACGGGTTGGCCAGCGGCGAGTGGTCTCCCGTGACACCGGATGCCGCCGCCGAACGCCGGATCACGCTGATCCGGCCGGACGTGACGCCCGCGCGGCTGCGGGCGTACACCATCGATGTCCTGGCGGACGCGGCGGCCGGGCAGCTCCGGCCGCTGATCGGCCAGCGCTTCCCCCTCGAACGCGCCGCCGACGCGCACGCCGCCATCGAGGCGCGCGCGACGGTCGGCAAGACCCTGTTGGACGTGGCCTAGAGGTACATGCCGGTACGGTGCTGGGAATCGTCACCGCGGACCGGCTTGTCGCCCTCGCCGAAGAAGCGCTTGCCGCCGAACTCACCGTGCAGACGATCGTCCAACTCGTCGGCGAGACCGGTCATCACCTGCACGGCCAGCATGAGATGGGTCGCCTGGAAGTTACGGCCGAAGACCGGGATGGAAGCCCAGACCGTGTCGTCGGCACAGTAGAGGCGGCCGATCGGCATGCGGTTGGTCAGCTCCGACAGCTTGACGTAGAGCCGTTCGGTCGGCTCGACCTCGGTGAGGATCGGGGAGAGGACGTCCACCAGCGGCGGGTTGTCCCGCACCCGCACGAAGACCATCGCCGAGCCGGCCCGGATGGTGATGTCGCCGTCCGAGTCGACCTGCAACCGCTCGGCGTCGGACTTCAACATCGTCGACACGACGGTACGGACGCGATCCGGCAGGTCCAACACGTCGTCCCGGTCGGTGGCCGCCTCGGCCAACGCCTCCTGAAGGTCCCCCTCCACGTCAGCGTCCGGGCCGAACTCGCTGCGCGCGGTACCCAACGGCTCGACGGCCAGCGGCTCGCCCTCGGCGTCGTGCACCAGGTAGACGAGGAAGGCCGGGTGGGGTGCGCCGTACACGTCGCGCAGCGTCCGGGACAGCAGCGGGGCGATCCGGTTGGCCTCCGCCACCGTGCCGTCCAGCCCGAACGCGCCGCCGGAGCCGGCCACCACGCCGGGCGGGGACCAGCCGAGCGCCACCATGTCCGCCACGGCGGCACGGTCCAGCCGGTAGCCCTGCGGCAGCGCCGCGTTACCGACCGCCCGAGCGGAGAGACCGCCGTCGTCGGTCGCGTCGACGCTGATCGAGTAGACGGCGTCACCCGTACCGGAGGCGGTGGGATCGAGGGTCAGTTCGAGGTGCGCGCCGGCCGGTAGCTCCCGTAGCCGCAGGGCGAGCATCCGGGCGAACTCCCGCCAGGCCTCCGTCACCTTGGCCCGCAGATCGGTGGTGCTGGGGTCGTCGAGCAGGATCGACTCCGCCGGCTCGGGTGTACCGCCGGGCTCTCCGTCCGACGCCGAGGGGTGGTCAGCCGTCATGATCGCCTCCGTCCGTTCCGATCACCCTACCCACGGTCCACTCGGCTCGAATCAGCCCGGACCGGGATCGGACACCCGGGGTCGTGACACCCGCACGGGGCGCGGCGGTCAGGAGGTGGGGTCGGCGAGTTCGGCGTCGAGGCCGACCGGCCAGTCGGCCGCGAGGGCACTGAGCCGGGCCGCGGCGTCCGCCGGATCGGCGCCGCGACCGACGGCCAGCCCCAGGAGGTACGCGCTGACCGGCGCACCCGGTCGCACCACCTGGTGGGCGACGTCGCGGGCCAGGTCCAGCACCGCCGGCACCGGCACCTCGGCCGGGTCCAGACCCACCTCGGCACAGGCCGCCGTGACCCAGTCGTCCAACACCGTCATCGCACCCACTCCTCCGCCCGGCGTACGTCCTCGTCAGTGTCGCAGTCGAACCAGGGCGGCGGACCGGCACCGGCCCACGGCACGTCCTGGATCGCCAGACCGGCCAACAGCGCCCGCGTCGAAGCACCGGCCAGACTGCCGCCCCGCTCGGCGGCCAGCCGCAGCAGCCCGGCCCGCAGCGCATCGACCCGCCACACCCCGCAGAGCGACTGCCTCCGTCCGTCCGCGTCGACGAAGCACACCCCGTCGACAGGCTCGGGGTAAAGGACAATGCCGGCCGGGCTGTCCGCCGGGGCGGCTGGTGCTGGCCTTCCAGCGGCGGCGAGGTGGGTCAGCAGGTCGCCGATCGCGGCGCGGGTGAGCAACGGCAGGTCGGCGGCGAGCAGCGCGACGAGCGTCGTGTCGGGGTCGAGCAGCGCCAACCCGGCCGCCGTCGCGGCGACCGGCCCGCCTCCGGGTGGATCCTCGCGCGTCACCCGTACGTCGTCCGGCACGCCGTCAGCAGGCCCGACCAGCACCCGGGGCGCGGCGTCCCCCACCGCGGCCAGCACCCGGTCGCGCATCGAGCGACCACCGACCGGCAGCGCGGGCTTGTCCACCCCGCCCATCCGGCGGGCGGCCCCACCCGCGAGCACCACGGCGGCGTACGTCCCCACCCGGTCACGGTAGCCGTGCCGGCGCCCGGCCGCCGGGTGCTGCGGGTGCCTGATGAGCGGCGGCCGTGCGGGCCGGCCGGGGTGGGGTGCAGGATGGCGGGATGGGACGGGCGACTGACCGACGGCGCGTACTACGGATCGACCTGGACGCGGCCGACGGACGCGCAGCCGTCAGACGGCCCGACACCCTCTCGGTGGAGGAGCCGCTGGAGATCCGGGTCGGCCCGGCCGGTCCGGGCCGACGCAAGCCGCTCGCCGTCACCATGCGCACCCCCGGAGACGACCTGGATCTGGCGATCGGCTTCCTGCTGACCGAGGGGTTGATCCGGTCCACCGACGACGTGCTGACCGCTCAACTCTGCTCCGGCGCGGAGACTCCGAACACGTACAACGTGGTGGACGTGGTGCTCGCCCCCGGCGTCCCGGAACCGAGCACCGACCCGTCCCGGAACTTCTACACGACCAGCTCCTGCGGGGTCTGCGGCAAGGCCAGCATCGACGCCGTCCGTACCCGCTCACTGTTTCCGGTCGCGGGGGACCCGCTCGTCGTACCGGCCACGCTCCTCGCCGAGCTGCCCGACCGGCTGCGGGCCGCCCAGCACGCCTTCGACCGCACCGGCGGGCTGCACGCGGCGGGACTGTTCACCCCGGCCGGAGAGCTGGTGACACTGCGGGAGGACGTGGGCCGGCACAACGCCGTGGACAAGGTCATCGGCTGGGCGGTGCGGGAACGGCACCTGCCGTTGACCGGGCACCTGCTGCTGGTGTCCGGCCGGGCGAGCTTCGAGCTGACCCAGAAGGCCTGGATGGCGGGACTGCCGCTGCTGGCCGCAGTGTCCGCGCCGAGCACCCTCGCGGTCGAGCTGGCCGAGGAGGCGGGGATGACGCTCGTCGGGTTCCTGCGCGGCCGGACCATGAACGTGTACGCCGGCCCACAGCGGATCACCGTCGAGCAGCCAACCTGACCCGAGCGACGGACACACCACATCGGCGATGTCGGCCTACAGACACTCGCTTCAGGCGGCTTCGACCTCGACGATGCCGTGCGAGATCTTGAACTCGAACTCCAGGCCGGTCCCCGCCGACAGCTTGGCGAGCGTGGCGATGGACGGCGGTTGGTCACCGGATTCCAGTCGCGCGATGACCGACTGGGTCATGCCCACCAGTCGGGCAAGCGCCGTTTGGGTCAGCCCGTTCTCGGCTCGGTAGCGGACGATGCGGAGAGCGACGTCACGGGCGAAGGCCGTTCGGTTCCACTCTGCGCGGAACGCCGGGTCCTGACCGCGGTCCCCATCGACGACCTGCTGAGCGGTCGTGAGATCACCGACCTTCACCACTCCTCCTCCACATCCTTGATCCTCTCCTCGGCCGCCACGACGGCCCTGGCGAAGCCTCGGCGATGGACACCGGCTTCCGGGCCGATGGCGCCGATGACGAACGCCGCGCCGACGCCCGAGTAGAAGGCGCGCCACCGGCTCCGGCCTCCCCGTGGGCGCAGTTCGCGCAGGTTGACCGCGCTAGGGACGTTGCTCGAATGGGGATAACCCAGATTGGGACCCAGACTCTCCAGCTTCTCGACGGCGTGATCGATTGCCGCCCGCTCAGCTGCGGGCAGTGCGTCCCGCTCGACCATGGCCTCCGGGTGATAGAGAACTAGCCAGAGCACGCGCACCCACTATAGCAATTTTGCGATAAGCAGCATGGTTGTGTGACGAGATGAGCGTGGGCTCGCGGTCGGGAGCGCACCGCGCCCGGGTCAGCGGCGGCCACGTCGACGTCGCTTGCGGGGGCGGACCACGCCGGGCATGCCGACCGAGGGCCAGCCGTCCAGTTCGGAGGGGGGTACGCCCCGCCGGAGCAGGTCGTCCAGGAGCAGGGCCAGCGAGTATTCGGGGTGCAGGCTCAGCGTGCGCTCCAGCGCTACCGCCGCCAGGGCCCCCTGACCCGCCCGCCACGCCGCGAACGCCAGGAGCGCGCCGGGCGCGGCGGTCAACTCCGGCTCGGCCCGGCGCAGCACGTCCGTCCAGAGGTCGATGTCCCGGTCGCGGCCGTCGGTGCGTTCCCAGGCGTGGTCGCGGACCGGCAGGTGCCCGAGGAGCAGACTGAGCCAGGCCACCTCGTCGTCGTCGAGCCGCTCACCGCGCCGGTGTCGTCGTTGCGCGTCGCGGACCGCCGTCACCCCGGCGGAGCGTACGGCCCGCCCGCCCAGCAGGTCGCTGGCGGGCGCCCGCTCGATCAGCTCGACCAGCCGTCGCTCGGCACGGACCGTGGCCGCCTGCAGCGCCTCGCGGGCCGGGCCGGCCACCGGCGACACCTGCGCCACGAGGGCGGCCCGATCGGGGAGGGCTACCTGACCGGCGAACACGGCCGACGCGGTCACCGCATTGGCCTGCGGGTCGTAGCGCCGACCTTCGGGCGGGCAGCAGTCCACCTCGGTGCACAGGTAGGACCACCACCGGCCGTCGGTCACCCGCAGCGCGTCGAGCACCTCCAGGCCGGCAGCCGTCAGGGCCGCGCGCACCGCGTCCACGCTCGGGGTCACCTTCTCGGGTGGCCCGTAGCCCACCACGGTGGCAGCGTCCGCGCCCTGGCGGTGGATCACCCCGGCCAGGTGCCGCGCACGGTCGACCGGGTCCGTCGCGGGCTCGGGCAGATCGGCGCGGGCGGCGAAGATGATCTGTCGACCGCGCAGCGCCACCGCGACCACGCTGTCGGCCGGGTGGAAGCCGAGCAGGTACGGCACGGCGGCGATCAGATCTGCGGGCGAGCGTACGGAGAGCTTCGGACGTTCGGTCGAGGTCATGCAGGAAGGCTGCGTCCGAACCGCGGAGCCTTCCAGACCCTGTGGATGACACGCGACTTATCCACAACTACGGAGCGTATTTGCGGAGGTAGAAGCGATTCGATGTGCTCACACGACACCGTGGTGTCATGGGCAGCCGCTACCGTGCGCTGATGGACCTGGCGTACCTGCGCGCGCATCCGGCACACCTGCCGACGTTCCGGACCCACCAACGGCTCCGGGAGACGCCGGTCGCCGGAGGCGACATCTGCGCCGCCGCCCGGCTGACGCTCGACGACGGTCACTCGGTCTTCGCGAAGTCCTGGCCCGAGGGGTCCGACCGGCCGGTGCCCGAGGGCTTCTTCGCCGCCGAGGCCGCCGGGCTGCGCTGGCTGCGGGAGGCCGACGCGATCGGCGTACCCGAGGTGATCGTCGCGTTGCCCGACCTGCTGGCGCTCGACTGGGTGGAGCCCGGCGAGCCGACGCCGCAGGCCGCCGATCGCTTCGGTCGGGAGTTGGCCGCCCTGCACCGGGCCGGCGCGCCCGCCTTCGGCGCGCCCTGGGACGGCTTCATCGGTGCGCTTGCCCAGGACAACACCCCCGACGACGGCCCCTGGTCGACGTGGTTCGCGCGGCGGCGACTCATCCCCTACCTGCGCCTGTCGGTCGACAGCGGTGCGCTGACCAGCAGCGATGCCGCGCTCATCGAGCGGGTGATCGGGCGCGTCGCTGAGTTCGGCGGGGACGAGCCGCCGGCCCGCGTCCACGGCGACCTGTGGCCGGGCAACGTGCTCTGGGGCATCGACGAGCGGGCCTGGCTGGTCGACCCGGCGGCGCACGGCGGGCATCGCGAGACCGACCTCGCCCAACTGGCGCTCTTCGGCGGTATCGCGCACCTGGACCGGGTGCTGGCCGCCTACCGGGAGAGCTGGCGGCTGGCCGACGGTTGGCGCGAGCGGGTGCCACTGCACCAGCTGCATCTGCTGCTCGTGCACACCGCGCTCTTCGGTGCCGGCTACCGCGATGCGGTTGTCCAGGTCGCCCGAGCCGCCCTGGGTGGCGTCGAGCGCGCTACGGTCGACCGGTGAGTGTCGACCGACGTACCGACGGCGTCCTCGTCGACCGGTACGGCCGCGTCGCGCGGGACCTGCGCGTCTCCCTCACCGACAAGTGCAACCTGCGGTGCACGTACTGCATGCCGGCCGAGGGACTGCCCTGGTTGGCCGGCCCGGAGCTGCTCACCGACGAGGAGATCGTCCGACTGGTCCGGGTGGCCGTCGAGCAGCTCGGTGTGACCGAGGTGCGGTTCACCGGCGGGGAGCCGTTGATCCGTCCCGGACTGCTCGGCATCGTGGGTGCGGTCGCCGGGCTCGATCCGCGCCCCCGGATCTCGCTCACCACGAACGGCATCGGCCTGGACCGGCTGGCGCCCGCGCTGCGGACGGCCGGCCTGGACCGGGTGAACGTCTCGCTGGACACCCTGGACGCGGCCCGGTTCGCCCAGCTCACCCGCCGTCCCCGCCTGGACGCGGTGCTGGCGGGGCTCGCCGGGGCGGCGGCCGCGGGTCTCGACCCCGTAAAGATCAACTCAGTCCTGATGCGCGGGGTCAACGAGGACGAGGCGCCGGCTCTGCTCCGCTTCGCGCTCGACCACGGCTACCACCTGCGGATCATCGAGCAGATGCCGCTGGACGCGCAGCACGGCTGGGACCGGAGCACGATGGTCACCGCCGAGGAGATCCTGGCGTCCCTGCGTACCCGGTTCGACCTCAGCCCCGACCCGGCCGAGCGCGGCGCGGCGCCCGCCGAGACCTGGCTGGTCGACGGCGGCCCGGCCCGGGTCGGCGTGATCGCCAGCGTCACCCGGCCCTTCTGCGGCGACTGCGACCGCACCCGGCTGACCGCCGACGGCCAGGTGCGGGCGTGCCTTTTCGCCACCGAGGAGTCCGACCTACGGGCGGCGCTGCGCGACGGCGCGACCGACGACGAGTTGGCGCGGCGGTGGCGTACCGCGATGTGGGGCAAGCGGGCCGGGCACGGCATCGACGACCCCACCTTCCTCCAGCCGACCCGGCCGATGTCCGCGATCGGGGGTTGAGTCGTGGAACCGAGGCCGTTGACCGTCCGCTACTTCGCCGGGGCGCGAGCCGCCGCGGGCCGCTCCGAGGAGGTCACGCCAGCCGGCCGGTCTCTCGACGACCTGACGGCCGAGCTGTCCCAGCGGCACGGCGACCGACTGGCCGCCGTGCTGCGGGTGGCCAGTTTCCTCGTGGACGGCGTCACCTGCCATGATCGTCGGGCACCCCTGCCGGGCGGGGCCACGATCGATGTCCTACCCCCGTTCGCGGGCGGCTGAGGGGGCGCACATGTTGGCGGTTCTGGGTTTCCTGGGCGTACTGGCGCTGGTCACCGGGCTTGTCCACCTCTACCTGTGGAAGCGCCTCGTCCGGGACACGACGACGCCGGGTCGCTGGCGGCGCGTCGGCGGGATCGCCGCCGGAGTGCTGGCGGTGCTCGTGCCGGTCACCCTCGTCGGCACGCAGGCCGGCCTCTACTGGCTCGCCTGGCCGGGCTACCTGTGGCTCGCCGTCATGTTCTACCTGCTGGTCACGCTGGTCGTGCTGGAAGTGCCGATGCTCATCGCGCGGCTGGTGCTGCGCCGCCGGGTGACCGTCGCCGAGTCGACCACCGCCGCGCCTGAGCCGGTGCTGGTCGGGGCGGCCGGGCCCGCCGATCCGCCGGCCGTCGGCGCGGTCGCGGCACCGGACCACGACCCGGCCCGTCGCCTGCTGCTGGCGCGCGGCGCGGCCATCTTCGCCGGTCTCACCGCCACCGGCATCACGGGGTACGGCGTCCGCACGGCACTCGGCCCGCCCCACCTCGACCGGGTGCGGATCCCCCTGGCCAAGCTCCCACGCAGCATGGACGGCCTGCGTATCGCCACCGTCTCCGACATCCACCTCG
Organism: Micromonospora sp. CA-246542; assembly: GCF_050942905.1. Taxonomy (NCBI): domain Bacteria; kingdom Bacillati; phylum Actinomycetota; class Actinomycetes; order Micromonosporales; family Micromonosporaceae; genus Micromonospora; species Micromonospora sp. CA-246542. Next base: position 6,974,570 of record NZ_CP192040.1, read on the forward strand.
GCCCCCTGCGCGGCCGGGCGCACACCGAACGGATCGTCGCCGCGATCAACCGCCTCGACGCGGACCTGGTCGCGGTCGTCGGCGACCTGGTCGACGGTTCGGTCGCCGAGCTGGGCCCGGCCGCCGCGCCGCTGCGTGACCTGCGCTCCCGGTACGGCAGCTTCTTCGTCACCGGCAACCACGAGTACTACTCCGGGGTCGAGGAGTGGGTGCAGGAGGTGGACCGCCTCGGCCTGCGGGTCCTGCAGAACCGCAGGCAGGAGATCCAGGCCCGGGGCGGTGTGCTCGACCTGGCCGGCGTCAACGACCTGAACGCGGACCCCAAGGGCACCGGCCTGGCCGCCGGCCCGGACTTCGAGGGCGCCCTCGGCGACCGCGACCCGAGCCGCCCGGTCGTCCTGCTCGCACACCAGCCGCTCGCCGCCAAGCAGGCGGCTCGCTACGGCGTCGACCTGCAACTCTCCGGACACACGCACGGTGGTCAGGTGATGCCGTTCAACCTGGCGGTCCGTCTCCAGCAGCCGGTGGTGAGCGGGCTCGGCGAGGTCGACGGCACGAAGGTCTACGTGACCAACGGCGCCGGTTTCTGGGGTCCGCCGGTGCGGGTGGGCGCCGAGCCGCAGATCAGCCTCGTGGAGTTGCGCTCGGCATAGCAGAGGTCACGTCCGCGCGTGGCGGAAGGCGGGCCGCGTGGCGGGCGTGACAGGATGCGGCGTGCCCCCGTTCAGTGACGTACCCCCCGGTGGCCTTGCGCCCTTCGTCGCGGACCTGCACATCCACTCGAAGTACTCGCGCGCGTGCAGCCGGGACCTGAGCCTGCCGACCCTCGGATGGTGGGCGCGGCGCAAGGGCATCGCCCTGCTCGGCACCGGCGACTTCACCCACCCCGCCTGGTACGACCACCTGGTGGAGACACTGCGGCCGGCCGAGCCGGGGCTCTACCGGCTCAGCCCGGAGACGGAGCGCGACATCGCCCGCCGGCTGCCGCCGCGACTGGCAGGTACGACCGACGCGGACGCGGTCCGTTTCATGCTGAGCGTGGAGATCTCCACCATCTACAAGCGGGACGACCGGACGCGCAAGGTGCATCACCTGGTCTACCTGCCCGATCTGGAGGCGGTGGCCCGGTTCAACACCGCTCTCGGGCGGATCGGCAACCTCGGCTCCGACGGTCGACCGATCCTCGGCCTGGACTCGCGGGACCTGTTGGAGATCACCCTCGAAGCCAGCTCAGACGGCTATCTCGTGCCGGCCCACATCTGGACGCCGTGGTTCTCCGCGCTGGGCTCGAAGTCCGGCTTCGACGCGATCGCCGACTGCTACGCCGATCTGGCCGAGCACATCTTCGCCGTGGAGACGGGTCTCTCGTCCGATCCGGCGATGAACTGGCGGGTCGGCAGCCTGGACGGGTACCAGCTCGTCTCCAACTCGGACGCTCACTCGCCGCCGGCCCTCGGCCGGGAGGCGACCGTGCTGACCGCCGAGCGGGACTACTTCGCCGTCCGGGAGGCACTGCGCACCGGCGTCGGCCTGGCCGGCACCGTCGAGTTCTTCCCCGAGGAGGGCAAGTACCACGCGGACGGGCACCGGCTCTGCGGCGTCAACTGGCCGCCGGAGCGGACCCGGGAGGCCGGGGGACGTTGTCCCGAGTGCGGCAAGCCGCTCACCGTGGGCGTCCTGAGCCGCGTGGAGGAGCTGGCGGACCGTCCGGAGGGGCACCGGCCGGCACACGCCCGGGACGTCACCCATCTGGTGCCGCTCGCCGAGATCCTCGGCGAGATCAACAAGGTGGGCGCCCGGTCGAAGAAGGTCGAGGGGCGGCTCAACGAGCTGCTCGCCGCGCTCGGCCCCGAGTTGGAAATTCTGACCACGACGCCGCTGTCCGACATCGCGCAGGCCGGCGGTGAGCTGCTCGCCGAGGGCATCGGGCGGCTGCGGCGGGGCGACGTACGCCGAGTGCCGGGTTACGACGGCGAGTACGGGGTGATCACGCTGTTCGATCCGGCGGAGCTGGGCAGGGGCGCTGGCGCGGCGCAGGAGACGCTGTTCGACGTACCCGTGTCGGTGCCGTCGCAGCGACGTCCGGCGGAGCCGGCGGCTCGCGCGACGGCCAAGCGCCCGGCGGCGGCCAAGTCCGAATCGAAGCGCAAGCCGGCCCCGCCTCCCGCGCCACCGATCGCGCCGCCGCCGTCACCTCACGAACCGTTCGAGCCGATGCTCTCCGGTATGGAGGAGGTCGGCACCGGCCTGCTGGACCGCTTGGACGCGATGCAGCGGGTGGCGGCGTCCGCGCCCGGCGGACCGCTGCTCATCGTGGCCGGACCGGGCACCGGCAAGACCCGGACGCTGACCCACCGGATCGCGTACCTCTGTGCGGAGCTGAACGTCTTCCCCGAGCACTGCCTGGCGATCACGTTCACCCGCCGTGCGGCCGAGGAACTGCGGCACCGCCTCGACGGGCTGCTCGGCCCGGTCGCCGAGGACGTCACCGTGGGCACCTTCCACGCGCTGGGATTGGCCATTCTGCGGGAGAACGCCGACGCGGCGGGTCTGCCGGCCGGCTTCCGGATCGCCGACGACGCCGAGCGTGCGACGGCCCGGTCAGAGGCGGGTGACGACACCGCCGGCTACACGGCGCGGCTGCGCATGCAGGACCTCGTCGACCTGGACGAGCTGGTGACACTGCCGGTGGAGCTGCTGCGCGCGGACCGCAAGCTCGTCGAGCGGTACCGGGACCGCTGGCGGTGGATCTTCGTTGACGAGTACCAGGACGTCGACGCGGTGCAGTACGAGCTGCTGCGGCTGCTCAGCCCCACCGACGGCAACCTGTGTGCGATCGGTGACCCGGACCAGGCGATCTACTCCTTCCGGGGCGCCGACGTCGGCTACTTCCTGCGTTTCTCGCAGGACTTCACGGACGCCCGGCTGGTCCGGCTCAACCGGAACTACCGCTCGTCGGCACCGATCCTGGCCGCCGCCGTGCAGGCCATCGCGCCGTCCTCGCTGGTCCAGGGCCGGCGACTGGATCCGGCCCGGCTCGACCCGGAGGCCCCGCTGGTCGGCCGATACCCGGCGTCGTCCGTCGTCGACGAGGCCGACTTCGTGGTCCGGACCGTCGACGAACTGGTCGGCGGACTGTCGCACCGATCGCTGGACTCGGGCCGGATCGACGGCCGGTCCACCACGCTGTCGTTCTCCGACATCGCCGTGCTGTACCGCACCGACGCACAGGCCGCTCCGATCGTGGACGCCCTGACCAGGGCCAACATCCCCGTGCAGAAGCGCTCGCACGACCGGCTCCGGGACCGGCCCGGGGTGGCGGCGATCGCCCGCGAGCTGCGGCACGCCGACGGGTTGGCCGGGTCGCTGGCGGCCCGGGTGCGGCTGGCCGGTCAGACGGTCGCCGAGCGGTTCGCGGTGCCGACCCTGGACGGCTCGGGTAGCGGGGCCCGCCCCGAGGACGTGCGCTCGGCGGTGGACCTGTTGACCCCGCTGGCCCACCGCTGCGGCGACGACGTGGAGGCGTTCCTGTCGCAGCTGGCCACCGGCGCCGAGGTGGACGCGCTCGACCCGCGCGCGGAGGCGGTTACTCTGCTGACCCTGCACGCCGCGAAGGGCCTCGAGTTCCCGGTGGTCTTCCTGGTCGGCGCCGAGGACGGGCTGCTGCCGCTGCGCTGGCCCGGCTCGACGCCCGACGAGGACGCGGTCGCCGAGGAGCGCCGACTCTTCTTCGTCGGCCTGACCCGGGCCCAGGACCGGCTGTACGTCAGCCACGCCGCCCGCCGTACCCGGCACGGCACGGAGCGCGACTGCACACCCTCGCCGTTCCTCGCCTCGATCGATCCGGGCCTGTTCGAACGGTTCGGCGAGACCGAACCCCGCCGCCCCAAGGACCGCCAACTCCGCCTGATCTGAGCCCTGGGGGGCGCGGAGGCCAGGTGGCACGTTGAGCGTGATGCCTCAGAGGCATCAAGATGACTCAGAGGCATCACGCTCTTTCGGGCGGGCCGGCGGGAACGCGCCGTGCCGGGCATGCCACAACCTCAGCCGAGGAGCACGCCGAGCCACGCGCCGGCGAGCAGGGCCGGCCCGAGCGGGAGCAGGGTGTCGCGGCGTACCCGTCGCGTGGCGAGCAGGCCGACCACCAGCCCGCCCTGTAGCAGGTGCGCCAGCAGGAGCCCGGTGAGCAGGGCGTCGTGTCCCAGCCAGCCGAGCGGCAGTCCGAGGACCACGGCGAGCTTGACGTCCCCGAAGCCGAGCCGGGATCTCGGCAGCAGGGCGAGCAGCACGTGCGCCGCGCCGCAGAGAACCGCACCGACCAGAGCGCCGACCAGACGCCCCGGAGTGGCGGCCAGCAACGCCGTCCCGGTCAGGCCGCCGAGGGCCAGCGTGCCGGCAGCAGCGACCAGTGGGTCGGGCAGCCGCAGGCACCCGAGGTCGACCACGGCCAGCACCAACCCCACCACCGCCACCGCGACAAGGACCGGCAGCGCCGGGTCGTCGCGCCGCACAGTGGCGAGCCCCACGAACACCACGACCGCCACCGGCGGACAGAGCCAGGCCGACCCGATCCGCCGCGCCGGCGGATCGACGAACCGCCGGGCCAGTGAGGGTACGACCAGACCGACCAGACCGCCGAGCAGCGCCACCCCGAGCAGCGTGGCGGCCGACATGGGCCGGACGTTACCGGCGGGCTCCCGTCCGCGCCGCCCCCGATCGTGGTTCCGCTGCCTTGCGGCGTGGGCGTTCGGTGCTCACCACCAGGGCCACCCCGGCGACGATGACCGCCCCGCCGAGCAGCACCTGCGGCGTGATCGGCTCGGCCACGAGCAACGCGCCGAGCGCCACCGCGACCGCCGGGTTCACGTACGCGTACGTCGACACCAACGAGATCGGCGCGCTCTGCAGCAGCCAGACGTACGCCGTGAAGGCCACCAACGATCCGGCCACCATGAGGTAGCCCAGCGCCAACCAGGACCGGGCGCTGACGGCCGACGGGTGGAAGTCACTCAGTTCACCCCGGCCGGCGGCGACCACGGCCAGGGCCAGCGCTCCGGCCGCCATCTCGTACACGGTCGCCACGAACGGGTCGGCGGGCATTCCGATCCGTCCCGACAGGAACGACCCGAACGACCAGGCGGCGGCTCCCGCCACCACCGTCAGCGCACCGACCAGTGGCACCGCATCCGAGGTACCGGCCGGCAGCACCAGCAGCACCAGGCCGACGAAGCCCACGGTGACCCCGGCGAACGTCCAGAGCGGCGGTCGGTCGCCGGTGACCGACCGCAGCAGCACCACGAGCAGCGGCACGGTCGCCACCAGCAGGGCGGCGACACCGGAGGGCAGCGCCACCCCGGGCGGCCCGGACTCGGCGAGCACCACCAGGCCGTTGCCGCCGGCGAGCAGGAGCACACCGACCAGCGCGGCCGAGCCGAGCTGTCGGGGCCGCACGCGGAGCGCGCCCGGCCCTCGGCGCAACCGCAGCACCACCGCCAGCACCAGACCGGCCACCGCGAACCGCATCGTGGCGGACAGCAGCGGCGGCAGCGTCTCCACCGTGATCCGGATGGCCAGATAGGTGGAGCCCCACAGCAGGTAGACCACGATCAACGCGGTCCAGACGAGGCTTGGCGCGGCGTCGGCGCGGCGGCCGGATGCGGCGGCGGCGCTCGGTGGAGATGAGCTCATCGGTGGACCACGCTACGGTGACCTCGGAGTCGGCGTCGCGCTTTGGTGGCCGGCCTCTCACCACTTGTGCAGGAGGGCGGCATGACGAACTACGGACCACCGGGTGAGGGCTACGGACGCCCTTGGCGTGGGCAACGCCCCGACGAGACGCCCAACCGGCCGCCGCAGCAGCCCTATCCGCCGGCCGCAGAGCCCTATCCGCCAACGGTCCAGCCCTACCCGGTGGCGTCGCAGCGGCCCGGCCCCTACGGCGACGGCCCGTACGGCGGCGCGCCGGCGGCGCCCCATGAGGGCGGCCAGTACGGGGGCGGGCAATACGGGGGTGGCCAGTACGGAGGCGGTCAGTACGGGGGCGGTCAGTACGGGGGCGGTCAGTACGGGGGTGGGCAGGGGACGCCGTACGGCGGCGGGGCCTCGGAGCCCTACGGCGGCGCGTACCCGGCCGTCGACGGCAACCCGGCCTACGGCCCAGGGTCCTACCGACCAGACGACGACCCGGCACCCGAGCCGCCGAGGCGGGGACGGGGACCGCTGATCGCGGTGCTGGCCGTCGTCGTGCTGCTGGTGGTGGCCGGCGGGGCGTACTGGTTCCTGCGGGGATCGGACGATCCGGCACCGACCACGGCCGCGCCAAGCGGCTCGGCCGCCGCGGCGGAGCCCACCGCCGGGGTGACCGATCCGGAGGAGCCGGCGCCGAGCGCCGCGGCGCCGGAGTCGTCGGCCGATCCGCGGTTCGTCAAGGTCGGGCAGTGTGTACGCAACGACGGCGTGGCGGGCGGCAAGCCCAAGCTGCTGATCAGCGGCTGCGCGCCGAAGTCGTACGAGGTGCTGCGCCGAGTCGACGGCGCGACCAGCGGTGAACGCGACGCCGAGGCCAAGTGCGCCAAGGTCGAGGGTTACACGAACTGGTACTTCTTCGACAGCGAGCTGGACACTCTCGACTTCGTGCTCTGCCTCAAGCAGCGCTGACCACCCACCCTGGGGATGACATGACGACCTACGGACCACCGGGTTCCGGGCAGCCGGACGACCCGTACCAGCGTCCGCCGACCGGCCCCGGCGGCCCGCCACCGGTCGATCCGACGCTCCCGCAGTGGGGGCCACCACCTGAGCCCTCGCAGTGGGCTCCCCCGGAGCAGCCGACGCAGTGGAACGCTCCACCGCAGCAGCCGACGGAGTGGAACGCTCCACCGGGGCAGCCGACGCAGTGGAACGCTCCACCGCAGCAGCCGGGGCAGTGGAATGCGCCGCCGGGGCCGTTCCCGCCCGCACCCGGTCAGCCGGGAGCGCCGCTGGGCCCGCCGCCGCCCGGCGCGTACCCGATGCCGCCCGCCGCCCCCGCCGGTCGCAACGGGCGCAAGGTCGCCCTGATCGTGGGGCTGGTCGTGCTGCTTCTGCTCTGCCCCTGCCTCGGTCTCGTCGGCTGGGCGGCCTGGCGGATCGCCGACTCCGACAGCGACGTCACGCCCCGGCCGTCGGCGAGCGCGCCGGTCTTCCCTCCCGGCCTGCCCAGCGATGCGCCGAGCTCGGTCGCGCCGTCGCCGGACGAGGAGGAGGAATTCGCCAAGGGCGACTGCGTGGTCAACGACGGCTCCGAGGACGACGCGGAACTGCGCAAGGTGCCGTGCGGCCCGAACACCTACCAGGTGCTGCTGCGGATCCCGGCGACCACCGACGGGGACCGGTGCGAGACGCTCGCCCCGCAGGCGACCGCGAACTACGTGCACGACAACTCGATCGACCTGTTCGACTACGTGCTCTGCCTGAAGAAGCAGTAGACGATTCCCGAAACTAGGGCTGTCTAGCGTCCACGCTAGACAGCCCTAGTTTTGTCTCGACGGCCTCGACACGCCGTAGCCTCATCTATCCATATCTAGCTTCCCAGCTAGAGGGCCCGATATTGTGCGATGCGTGGATCCGGTCCGCAACCCGTACGCCCCCGGCGCCGGTCAGCGCCCACCCGAACTCGCCGGGCGGGGGCGCGAGCTGGACGTGTTCGACATCGTGCTGGAACGCATCGCCCGCGGCCGGCCCGAGCGCAGCCTCATGCTCACCGGGCTGCGCGGCGTCGGCAAGACCGTCCTGCTCAACACCCTGCGGTCACAGGCGATCAACCGACTCTGGGGCACCGGCAAGATCGAGGCTCGTCCGGACCAGTCCCTGCGCCGCCCGGTCGCCGCCGCGCTGCACATGGCGGTCCGCGAACTCGCCCCACGCCACCGCGCCCCCGACCGGATCGACGCCTTCCTCGGGGTGCTCAAGGCGTTCGCCCAGCGGTCCGCGCCGGCAGGCCGCGGGGCCACGCCCAAGCTGCGCGACCGGTGGCAGCCCGGCATCGACGTACCCGCCGCCAGTGGCCGGGCCGACTCCGGCGACATCGAGATTGACCTGGTCGAGCTGTTCAGCGACGCCGCCGACGTGGCCAGCGACGTCGGCACCGGCATCGCGCTCTTCATCGACGAGATGCAGGACGTCGGGCCGGAGGACGTCTCCGCGCTCTGCGCCGCCTGCCACGAGCTGTCCCAGATCGGCGCCCCGCTGATCGTCGTCGGCGCCGGGCTGCCACACCTACCGGCCGTGCTCAGCGCCGCCAAGTCGTACTCCGAGCGGCTCTTCCGCTACCAGCGCATCGACCGGCTCGACCGGATCGCCGCCGACCAGGCGCTCTGCGCCCCGGCCGAGCGCGAGGAGGTGGAGTACGAGCAGAAGGCGCTCGACCTGCTCTACGAGAAGTCCGGCGGCTACCCGTACTTCGTCCAGGCGTACGGGAAGGCGACCTGGGACCATGCGCCACGGTCGCCGATCACCGCGGCGGACGTCCGGGTCGCCGCGCCCGAAGCCGAGGCCGAACTGGCGGTCGGGTTCTTCGGCTCCCGGTTCGAGCGGGCCACCCCGGCCGAGCGTGAGTACATGCGGGCGATGGCCACGCTGTCTCTGGTGGAGGGCGAAGCCAGCGGGACGGTACGCGACGACATGGACGCCGCCGTGCCCACCGCCGAGATCGCCCGTGCCCTCGGCCGGAAGCCGGCCAGCCTCTCCCCGGCCCGGGACGCACTGATCAAGAAGGGGCTCATCTACTCGGGCGAGCGGGGCACGGTGGCCTTCACCGTTCCACACTTCGGCCGCTACCTGCGCACCCAGCCGGCCTGACCTCACGACCGGATCGGCCCGGCGCGGTGGCGGGCCGGGGCGTCAGACCTGGGACCAGGGCGCGGGGAAGACGACCTCACCGCGCGGCGGCGGGCCCTCCTCGCTGGTGGACGGCGGCAGCACCAGCGCCTGCCACGGCTCACCGAGGCCGGCCCACGGGCTGCTGAGACCCAGATCGGTGGCCGGTCCGAAGCCGAAGCGGCGGTAGAAGGCCGGGTCACCGAGCACCACGACCACCCGCTCACCCAGTTCGGTGGCGGCGTCCAGGGCGGCCTGCACCACCGCGCTGCCGTGTCCGACCCGCTGTCGGTGCGGCGCCACGGCCACCGGCCCGAGTGCCAGGGCCGGCACCACGGCACCGCGTTCGGGCCGCACCCGCACCCGGGTGAGCAGCGCGTATCCGACGATCTCACCGCCGTACTCGGCGACCATGGCCAGCTCGGGCAGCCAGGCGTCGGTGCCGCGCAGGTCGTCGACCAGTCCCACCTCCGGAGGCGTCTGCACGTCCGGGCGGGCGAACGCCGAGGCCAGCACCCGACGCACCGGGCCGGCGTCGGCCGGGTCCTCGGGGCGGAGCCGAAGCGTCGTCACCCGCGCGACGTTACCCGTCACGCCCCGTCCATCAGCGATGGTCGCTCGATTCGGCGTGGCGCGCGCGCCCGCGGACCGATCCGGATCCGCCGGTTGACCGGGTAGCAAACGCCGCGAGGGGGTATGACTGATCCATGACGCCCGTACGCTCCCTCGCCCGCGCCATGCTGAGCGGCATCTTCGTGATCCAGGGATACCGCAACCTCCGCAACCCGCACCGACTGGCGGAGACCGCCAAGCCGGTGACCGACAAGGTCGCGCCGTTGCTGCAGAAGGCGCACCCGAAGATCCCCACCGACACCGAGTCGTTGATCCGGCTCAACGCGGCGACGCAGGTCGGGGCGGGGCTCATGTTGGCCACCGGGCGGTTCAGCCGGCCCGCCGCGCTGGTCCTCGCCGGCACCCTGGTGCCCGTGACCATCGCCGGGCATCCGTTCTGGAAGAACGACGACCCGATCGCCAAGAACAACAACCAGATCCACACCCTCAAGAACCTCGGGCTCCTCGGCGGTCTCCTCCTCGCGGCCGTCGACACCGAGGGCAAGCCCGGCGTGCGCTGGCGTACGGGTCACCGCATCGGCCACTCTCGACGCTCCATGCAGCGCGCGGTGCGCACCGCCCGCCGCGAGGCACGGATCGCCGTCCGGTCGGCGGCCACCGCGCGTCGACTCCCAGGCTGACCTGCCTCGATGCCTCTCGTTCGCTTCCCCACCCCCCGCTAAGGCCGCGAATTACCTGAACCACCCGGTAGGCGTTAACGCGGTGGAAATGTCAAAAACATGTGTGGGATCGGACACGGTCGCATAACGCGGGAGGCATTGACGTGAGGCGCCGTTCTAGGCTCCGTGCAGGACCTGGACGGGTAGGACGACCTTGGTACGGGGGTGGCCACGCCATGCCGACGACTGTCGGTAGACGGGCGGACCGCCTCGCCCCAGTTCAGCGCATGACCCGGGGGATCGATCGCAGGAGTGTCGTACGGGGCGCCGTCGTGGTCGCCGTCGCCTACGCCGCATGGCTCGCCATCGGCGAGTTCGGGCGACCGTACAACTTCTTCGATATGAAGATCTACCATGGCGCGGTGGTGTGGTGGGCGAGCGGTCACGAGCTCTACGAGTTCATCGCGCCCGGCACCACGCTCGGTTTCACCTACCCGCCGTTCGCCGGACTCGTCATGTTGCCGATGGCACAGTTGCCGATCGGCGCGGCCGGGATGGTCAACGCCCTCGCCAGCATCGCCGCGCTGGCCCTGGTGCTGGCCGGGCTGCTGCGCCCCATCGTGGACCGGTTGGCGTGGCCACTGTGGTTCACCGTGGCCCTGGCCGTCCCGCTCGCCGTCGCCATCGAGCCCAGCCGCGAGACACTGGGATACGGCCAGGTCAACCTCCTGCTCTTCGCCCTGATCATGGCGGACCTGATCGGGCTGCGCTGGCGCTCCCGCCGGGGCACCCACTACGCCGCGACCGACGGTCCGCTGCTGCGCTTTGTCTACGGTGGCGCCTGGGCGGGCGCTGGCATCGGCCTGGCCACCGCCGTCAAGCTCACCCCGGCGCTGTTCATCGCCTACCTGCTGATCACCCGGCAGTGGCGGGTGGCGGCCACCGCGATCGGCACGGCGATCGGCGTGACCATCGGTACGTTCGCGATCGTCGGCGACGAATCGCGCACCTACTTCGGCAGCGTGCTCTGGCAGACCGAGCGCGTCGGCGCGGCCGACATGACGCCGAACCAGTCGCTCGCCGGCCTGCTGGCCCGCCTGTACGACTCGATCGAGACGCCCGGACTGCTCTGGTTCGCCTTCTCGGTGCTGATCCTGGCGCTGGGCCTGTCCCGGGCGGCCAGTTCACGCGTCGAGGGCGACGAGCTGACCGCGTTCACGCTTGTCGGACTGACCGCCAACGTGATCAGTCCGATCTCCTGGACGCACCACCTCGTCTGGGTGATCCCGGCGATCATCGTGCTGGCCGACGCCGCCGTACGCCGCCGCGAGGCCAGCCGGGGCCCCTCGCAGCGCACCGGCCAGGGGACGGCGTTCGGTGGCCTGAACGGCCTGAACGCCCTTCGCCCACCGATCTGGTATCCCACGCTGACCGGGCTCCGGCACGGCGTCGCCGCTGTCGGGCTCTACCTGCTGTTCCTCATCTCCCCCATCTGGCCGTACGAGCACCAGTTGCCGGAGGTGTCGCACTACCAGGACGGCCTGTTCGGGGCGCTGATGGAGAACTCGCTGGCTCTCGCCCTGATCGTGCTGGTCGCGGCCCTGCCCTGGCGGCCCGGCGCTGAGCCGGCCTTCTACGGCGAACGACTCGCGCGGGCAGTGGTGGTGAACGGCCGCCGCTAGAACTTGCCTGGCCGTCGTCTGGGCCCGCCGCGGGCCGGCCCAGGGCGATGGCCCGGTCAGGGGCAGTTGACCCACTCCTCGGTGCCGTCGGCGAAGACCTGTCGCTTCCAGATGGGCAGGCGGGCCTTGGCCTCGTCGACCAGTCGGGCACACGCGGTGAAGGCGGCGGCGCGGTGCGCCGTGCTCACCGCAGCGACCAGCGCCACGTCACCGATGGCCAACGGGCCGACCCGGTGCGAGACCGCCACCACGTAGACGTCGGGGTCGGCCGCGATCTCGGCGGCCACCTCGCGCAGCACCTGCGCGGCGCTCGGGTGCCCCTCGTAGTCCAGGCTCACCACCGCACGCCCGTGGTCGTGGTCGCGGACGACGCCCTGGAAGGAGACGACCGCGCCGGCCCGACGGTCGGCGACCGCCGCCTCGTGGGCGGCGAGGTCCAGGGGCCGGTCGGTGACCTCGACGAGGGTGATCGCCGGCGCGCTCATGATGCCCGCTCCCCGGACAGCAGCGGCAGCGGCACGATCGGCACCCGGTCACCCTGCGCGCCGCTGGTGCCCGGCCGGATGACGGCGAACCCGTCGGCGCCCGCGAGGCCGCGCAGCATCGCCGAACCGACGTGCCGCACCGGGTACGCCGTGCCGGCGGTCCGGTCCAGCCGAACCAGCGCCAGGTGGGTGTGGTCACCGCGCCCGGGCACCGCCTCGGCCAACGTGGCGTGCGGCAACACCGGCATCGAGCGACCCGCGAGGCCGGCGAGCAGCGGCGCGACCAGTGATACCAGCGCGACGATGGCGGACTGCGGATTGCCCGGCAGACCGGCGACGAACCGGACCCGCCCGTCCGGATCGGCCAGCCGGGCCAACAACATCGGGAAGCCCGGCCGGACCGCCACCGTGTTGACCACGTAGTCGGCGCCGAGCGCCTCCAGGGTGGGGTGCAGGTGGTCGACCGGACCGTGCATCGTGCCGCCGGTGGTGCAGACCAGGTCGGCGGTGGTCAGCGCCGTACGCAGCGCCGCCACGTGCGCGGGCAGCGTGTCCGCCACCGGCCCCACCACGTCCGAGGGGCGGACGTGGCACCCGTACCGCCGCAGCCACGCCGGCACCGCTGGGCCCAACGCGTCCCGCACCCGACCCGCCGCGGGCGGGCCCGCCGTCAGCAACTCGTCGCCGAAGACCAGCAGCGCGGCGCGCGGCGCGCGCCGGACCCGCAGCGTGTCGTGGCCGCAGGAGGCGGCCAGGCCGATCACCGCCGGGTCGACCGGCGTGCCGACGGGCAGGAGCTCCTCATCGGCGTACGCCTCCTCGCCCGGCTGCCGCCACTCCGGCGAGCGCCGGGGCGTTCCGCTGACCAGGCCGTCGGCGACGGTGGACTCCTCGACGCGCAGCACGGCGCTGGCGCCCTCCGGGACCATCGCTCCGGTCGCGATCTCGACGGTCGTGCCGTCGTCGGTGAGCGGCCCGGGAGTGTTGCCGGCCAGTACCCGCCCGACGATCCGCCACGGCCCGTCGCCCCGGACGGCCCAGCCGTCCACGCTGGAGGTCGGGAACGCGGGCAGGTCGGTGCGGGTGGTCAGGGGCTCGGCCAGGGTCAGCCCGTCGGTGTCGACCAGCGGCCGGGTGACGGCGGGCAGTGCGGCGGCCAGGCCTACCGCGTACACCCGGGACCGCGCCTCCTCCCACCCGGCCGGCGGGGGCGCGGCGACCTGGGCCGCCGTTGGTGTGGTTTCCGTTCGCACCGACCGAGCCTATCGGGACCGACGGACAGCCGGCGCGCTCTGGCGACGCGAGAGGGGCTGCGGGCCGGTCGGTGATCGCTGCGGCGTGGCTGGCTGGTCTGATTCCGCGCGTGCGGTCAGTGGTCGCCGCCGCGCAGTTGGTCGACGGTGTGGCCGAGGATCGGCCCCAGCACGGCGAGGCCGTCGCGGGCGCCGCCCGTCGAACCGGGCAGGTTGACCACCAGCATCCGGCCGACCACCCCGGCCAGCCCCCGGGACAGCACCGAGGTGGGTACCCGCTCCCGACTGTGCGACCGGATCGCCTCGGCGATTCCGGGGATCTCGTAGTCCAGCAGGGCCCGGGTCACGTCCGGTGTCCGGTCGGACGGCGTGACGCCGGTGCCGCCGCTGGTCAACACCACGTCGACACCGTCGCTGACGGCCGCCCGCAGAGCGTCGCCGACGGGCTCGCCGTCGGGCACCACCACCGGATCGTCCACCTGACAGCCCAACTCACGCAGGCCCGCGACGAGCAGCGGACCACTGGTGTCGGCGTAGACGCCGGCCGCCGCCCGGTTGGACGCCACGATCACCCGGGCCCGGATCACGGCCGGTCCTCCGGCCGCACCCACTCGCCGGTCTTGCCGCCCTCCTTGCGCAGCACCCGGACGGCCTCCACCGAGGCCGCCGGGTCGACCGCCTTGACCATGTCGACGAGCGCGAGGCCGGCGACCGCGACGGCGGTGAGCGCCTCCATCTCGACTCCCGTCCGGTCCGCCGTGCGGGCGGTGGCGGTGATCTCCACGGTGTCGGTCGTCAGGCGCAGGTCGACGGTGACGCCGTGCAGGGCGATCGGGTGGCAGAGCGGGATCAGGTCCGGGGTGCGTTTGGCCCCCATGATTCCGGCGAGCCGGCCCACCGCCAGCGCGTCGCCCTTGGGCAACCCGTCCCGGTGTAGCAGGTCGACGACCTCTTCGGTGGTGCGCAGACGGCCGGCCGCGACGGCCAGCCGACCGGTCACCGCCTTACCGGAGACATCGACCATGCGGGCCGCGCCGGCACGGTCGACGTGGCTGAGCTGCGCGGGTTCGGTCACGGCGCTGAGCCTATCGGGGCGGTACGACGCGCGGGCGCTCGGAAGGGGCGACGGCACAGCGGCTCGCCGGGTGCGACGACGCCTCCACTGGACCATCACCCCTTCCTGGCCCCACCCGCCACCGGAGTCGCTGGGGGGTGACCCGGTGACGGGCGTGTCTCGACGACCTGGTTCTGCCCAGGGGCAGAACCTCCCCCGTTCGTCGATACGCGGGAGAAGCTACCGAGCCCGGCGATAAGAAATCGATAAGCGACGTGTGGGCAGGTCAGCGATCTTTCTCGTCGTCCAGCCCGGCGAGGCGACGCTCCACGTCGAGGCGTTCCGGCACACCCATCCGGCGGAAGATGGCGAGCGCCCGTTCCCAGTGCCGCCGAGCCTCGGCCGGATCGATGCTGGCGAAATGTTCGCCCAGCCCGGCCAGCGCCCGTCCCTGCTCGTGCGGGTGGGCGATCCGGGTCGCCAACCGCAGGGCCTCACGGTGCGTCTCGGCTGCCTCGCGGTCCCGCCCACGTGCCCGCAACGTGCTGCCCAGCTCGTTCAACGCCGCCGCCTCGACGTGCCGTTCGCTCGAACCGACCGCCAGGCTGCGGGCCAGCTCGTGCTCGTGTTGCGCCTCCGCCAAACGACCCAGGCCGCGATAGGCGACACCGAGGTCCAGGCGTACCTCCGCTTCTCCGTAGCGGTGGCCGGTACGGTCGCGAAGCGCCAGCGAAGCCCTGAGGATCCTGATCGCCTGGGGGAGGTCCCCCTTACGCGCGCGTACCGCCCCGATATGGCTGAGGGCGTTGAGCACGTGGAACTCGCTCGAAGTCGTCCGGGCCCAGGCCAGATGACGGCGATGCATCCACAGCGCCTCGTCGTAACGCCCCAGTGACATCAGGGCGAGACCGACATTCGGTAACGCCATCGGTGCCCCGACATTGCCGTAGCCCCGGTAGTCACGCAGACGTTCCTTACCGAGCGCCACAGCTTCGCTGAGATGACCGCTCCAGTAATAGACGGGGGCAAGATTGGCCTGGTAGCGAGCCGTACCCAGCCTGTCCCGCGATTCCTTGGAAAGCTCGACCGCGCGGGTCAGATGTTCGAGCGCCCTCCGATTGTCGCCGGTCTTGACGTAAGCGGATGCAAGGTAATTGTGCATCAGCGCCGTCGGCTCGGTGTCGCCCGTCGCCTCGGCCGCAGCCAGCCCATGCTGGTGCGTCGTGACGATGTCCTCGAAGTACCCGCGGATGTAGCAGAATCGCCACAGGGCGCGAGCCAGTCGCCAAGCGTGTTGATGAAAGCCCGACTCATGGGCTGACACCACCATCGTCACCAACTCCGCCCGTTCCGCCTCCAACCACTCGGCGCTCGGCTCGCCGAGGGTCTCGAGCAGTTCGGGTCGGTCGAAGGCAAGATGTTCTACCTGGCTTTTGATGACGACCGGCTCGATGGTCTCGGCGATCCGCAGTGCCGCCTCCAGGGCGAAGCCGAACAGTTGGGCCATGGCCGACCTGCGGTCCTGCGGGGAATCGAGGCGAACGCACAGCTCGACCGAGTACTGACGCATCAGGTCGTGTAAGCCGTACTGCCCGGATTTCAGGTCCTGGGCGAGATGTCGGTCCGTGAGGTCGTCGAGAGCGGCATGAGCTTGTGCCACCGTCAGTCCGGTAAGCGCCGCGACCGTCGTTGAGCTGAAGCGATTACCGGGATACAGGCCCAGAAATCGAAAGACCCGCTTCGTCGACTCGGGAAGAGGTTCGTACGAGGTGGCGAACGCACCGGTGACGGTGGTGTTCTCTCCGCCCAGATGAGGAAGAACCGACGTGGCGGTGGCCATCTGTGCCGCGAGATCCGCCAACCGCCAACCGGGCCGGTGAGCCAGTCGGGCTCCCGCCAGGCGAATCGCCAGCGGAAGGTGGCCGCACCGCCGGACCACCTCGACGGCCGCTGCCGGCTCGGCGTCGATCCGTTCCCGCCCCACGCTCAGCGCCAACAGGTCGACGCCCTCTTCGGGCGACATGACCGGCAGGGACTGAGACGTTCCGAGATCAGGATGGGTGAGACGTCGTCGTGACGTGACCAGGACGACGGCGGTCGGCTCGATCGGCAGGAGGGGAAGGATCTGGTCGCTGCTGGCGGCATTGTCCAAAATGATCACCGACCTGCGGAGGGCCAGCTCGCGTCGCCAGAGTTCCGTCCTGTCGTCCAGGTCAACCGGTATCCGCTCGGACGGCACTCCGAGCTGGCGAAGCAGGACGACCAGGGCCGACGCCGGTCCCACCAGTTCCTTCTCGCCATGCCCGCGCAGGTCGACGTACAAGCGGGCGTTCGGGTATCGGTCGCTCAGTCGACGGGCCAGGTGCACGGCGAGGGTCGTCTTGCCGCTGCCGGCCATCCCGTCGATGAGGTGCACGGCCGGAACGCGGTCCTCGACACGCCGCGTCTCCGCCAGTAATCGTGCCACCGCGGCCTCGCGACCGACGAAGTCGGTGACCGAACGGGGCAGATGATCCACCGTGGCGACCACGGGTCTTGGCGGGGCCGTCGGGTGTCCCGCCGCCCCCGGGGCGGACGTCACCAGCCGTCCCACCCGGGCTTCGCGGTCGGCGACGACGACGGATGCCAACTTCGGCGTCTCGGCGACGATCAGGCTGCGGAGGTCTTCGAGGTTGTTTCCCGGGCTCACGCCCAACTCCGTGACCAGTTGCCGACGAATCTCGTCGTACACGACAAGCGCCTCGGCGCTGTCACCGCGTTCGTGCAGGGCCCGCATGAGCAGGAGGTACGTCGGTTCCCGGAGCGGATGGCGAGCAGCCACCTCCCGCAACGACGGAATCGCGAGATCGTCCCGCCCGGACCGCAGGTGCACCTCGGCGAGGAGTTCCACCGCCAGTAGCCGCTCCTCCTCGACCGCTACGGTTCGAGCCGTCAGGACGGGGCCGAGCGGTAGGCCGGCGAGCATGGAGCCCTGCCACCGGGCCAACGCACGGCCCAGTAGTTCTGACGCCCGCGCCAGGTCGCCGGCGCCCAGAGCGTTCCGGCCCGCGTAGAGCTCCTTCTGGAAGCGGAAGACATCGATCACATTCGGTCGCACGGTGAGTCGATAGCCGCTCCCCTGCCGTACGAGAGTCGCGTCCGCGAGCGCCAGCGTCTCGAACTCCCGGCGAAGATTTGCCGCGTAGGTCCGCACATTCGCTACGGCGGATCGCGGAGGGCGCTCCACCCACAGCTCGTCTATGAGATCGGTCAGCGTCACCAACTGGCCCGGTTGAACAGCGAGCATCGCGAAGACTACCCGTTGTTTCGGTGTGCCCAGGTGCAACTTGTGGTCAGCAAGCAGCACCCCCACGTCACCGAGCAGGTTGATCTTCAACCGTTCCCCCGAATTCACATCCATCGGTGTTTAGCTGATCACACTGGGAAAGGCTATCGGCGTCCACAATTCGGAACAGCCCCTCGACCAGACCCCCCAAACCCACACCGACCAGGCAAGAAAGACCAGATTCTGCCCGACCGGATTGAGCCTGAACCCGAACTGACGGATAGGCCGTCCGCACACCGTCGCCAGACTAGGGAGGAGGTGGCAAGGCCGATAGCCTCTCAGCAGGGCGCAAGCTGCGAACCGCCAGTGCAGTACGACCGCGCTCCGCTCAGGCGGCATGGACAGACCGTCACAAAGCTCGCTAGCTTGGCTAATGTTGCGTATACCGACATTTATTGCTACTAAAACCGCGTAGCTCCTCTTAGGCTCCCCGTCACGAGAACGGTTCCGGAATACGGAAACGGCCGGACGAGTGGAGGGGGCATGCAATGCGCGGCAGCGACTGGTACTGACATCCGGGTGACACTGAGCGGTAAGCTCCCGTCGTCAACAGGTAACTGTCGGCGACGACGGGAGCTTCATGGGCCAGGGGTCACCGCAGAGTCCCAGGACAGATCGGCAGCTTCTGCTGCTCGTCGGTCTCATCGTCGTCATGGCAATCGTCCCCACAGTCGTCGCCGGGGCCGAGGTGTCGACCCGTCCGCCCGACTCCGTGGGCGACGGCGCGACGTTTGTGGCGCTGACCTTCATGACTGCGCTCGGCACAATCGTCATGGCGCCTATCCGTATCCGCTCCACCACACACGCCATCACCTGGGTCGAGACGGCGATCGTGATAGGGCTCGCCGTCGCACCACCCTCCTGGGTGGTCCTGGCAACGGGCGCCGGCGTCGGTGTGGGGTCGGTAATCATGAAGCTGCCAACGATCAAGGCAGCATTCGCAGTCAGCAAGAACATCCTGGTGGCCGGTGGGGCGGGCGTCGCCACCGTGGCCGTCCACTGGCAGTGGCCGTCCGCCGGCGTGGTCGAACTGGCCTCCCTGCTCGGTGTGATCTACCTGGTAGCAGCGCTGCTCGACGATCTGCTGGCGATCCCGGTGATCGCGCTGGCTACCAGCACGCCCATTTCGCGGCAGTTCCTGAACAACCTTGACCTCCGCATCGCCGGCTTCGGCGTGCGCTTCATCGTCGCCTTCTGCACGCTCCTCATCCTCCGGGAAGATCCCCGACTGCTGCTCGCTGTCCCGCCACTGATGTTGAGCCTGCACCTCGCCTACTCCGCACGTATCCGGGGTCGCACCGAACAGCAGGCGTGGCAGCGACTCGCCCGCACCACCGACGCGCTCAACGTGGTCGACCTGGACAACGTCCTCACCACGGCCGTCACCCAGGCCGCCGAACTGTTCTCCGCCGACGAGGTCGAGATCGAGCTGCGCGACGGTGGTCGCACCGTCCGGGGCGCCACCGGTGGCATCACCTTCGACGGGCCGACCGACACAGCCACCGGGGTGGACGGCACCGTCGTGCCCACTCCGCTGGAGGGCCACGACCGCTCCGTCGACATCGGCGTCCTGCGCCTGCGCTTCCGTGGGCCGGTGCGGCTGTCCGAGCGGGAGCAGTACACGCTGCGGACCTTCGCCTCGGCGCTCTGCACGGCCGTCCGTAACGCACAGGCGTACGCCGAGCTGGCCCGGGTGGCCGACGAGCACGCGTACGCCGCCGCGCACGACGCCCTCACCGGCCTCGCGAACCGGCGGCAGCTGCTCGATCAGGGCACCGAGCAGCTCAGTGCCCGGCACGCCGACGGGGTGACCGCTCTCGTGCTGATCGACCTCAACCACTTCAAGGAAGTCAACGACACTCTCGGCCACGCTGCCGGCGACCAGGTGCTGGTCCAGGTCGCCGACCGGCTGCGCGGGGCCGCCCAGGCGAGCGACCTGGTGGCCCGCCTCGGCGGCGACGAGTTCGCCGTACTCCTGCGCGGGCTGCCGGCCCCGGCGGTGGCCGCGCACCGGTCCGACACGCTGCTGGCCGCCCTGCACGAGCCGTTCGAGCTGGACGGGATGCGGATCAGCGTCGAGGCCAGCGGCGGGATCTCCGTGGCCCCGGCCAGCGGTGGCATGCCCGAGCTGCTGCGCCGCGCGGACGTGGCGATGTACCAGGCGAAGCGGGCCGGGCAGCGGATCTCCACGTACGCGCCGACCCGGGACACCGCCGACCTGAACCGCCTCACCCTCGGCGGTGATCTGCCCCGCGCGGTCGCCGACCACGAGTTCATCGTCAATTTCCAACCGATCGTCGACCTGGGCACCGGCGAGGTGACCAGCGCCGAGGCGCTGGCCCGCTGGCACCACCCCACGCACGGGCTGATCGATCCGCTGCGCTTCCTGGAGGCGGTGGAACGCTCGGGAATGCTGCCAGCCTTCGCCGAGGCCATCCTCGACCAGGCACTGATCGCCGCCGCCGACTGGCGTGACGCCGGCTTCGACGTGCCGGTGGCGGTCAACGTCTCGCCGCGCAGCCTGCTTGACGCACGCTTCCCCGGCTCGGTACTGGCCCGGCTGCGCGCCCACGACCTGCCGCCCGAGCGGCTGGTGCTGGAGCTGACCGAGACGTTGACGCTCAGCCAACTCGACGTGGTCGACCGGGTCCTCAGCCGACTCCGCGACGAGGGCGTCCGGTTGGCGCTTGACGACTTCGGCACCGGCTACTCCTCCCTCTCGCTGCTCTCCCGGATACCCGTGCACGAACTGAAGATCGACCGCAGCTTCGTCACGACCATGGAGAGTTCGGCCGAGGCCGCGGCCGTCATCCGCTCCACCCTCGACCTTGGCCGCAGCCTCAACCTTGCGGTGGTCGCCGAAGGCGTGGAGAGCGAACCGCAGCGGCGGGCCCTCTGGGAGCTGGGCTGCTCGGCCGGTCAGGGCCACTTGTTCGCCCGACCGATGCCCGCCGGGACCCTGCTCGCCACGATGCAGCGCGGCTCGGGGGGCCAACCCGGGACGCTGGCGCCGCCGCTGCACGACACCGGCGCGGTGATCCGCCTCAACCAGACCCGCCGCCAGGTCGGTCGCTCCCGCCCCGACCGCCATCTCCCGGCCTGAGCGGGCACCTGCGCACCGACCAGGCTGCGGCCGGACGGCCAAGCTGGGTGAGCAGCGAGATCTGCCAGACTGGCGGCCGTGACCGCCGACGCCCCGACCGCCCTTCACCAGCGCTGGCGGACGCTCGACACCGCCGCCGGCGGACTCGCCCTCGACCTGGGTCTCTACACCGTGTCGGCCCTGTTCGCGGCGATCACCGCGAGCACGTCGACCCTCCTGCCACACCGGGCCTGGGGTGCCGTCGCCGCCGTCGGATACCTGGTCACGACGCTGGCGGTGGTCGTCCAACTCATCGTCCGCCGACGTACCCCCCGGCTGGCCGGCCTCGCCTCCCGCTGGGTGGTGACGGGCTTCGCCTGGGTGACCACCGCACTGGTGCCCGTGCTCTGGCAGAGCATCGACCGGGCCAACGGACGCACCGACCGGGCGCAGGAAGAAGTGCTGGTCGTCGAGCAGGCCGGCATCCGACTGCTCGACCACGGCACGCCGTACCTCGGTCGGGACGCGATCGCCGCCCTGCCACCCGGTGAGCAACTGCTCGGATACACGCCGTACCAGCCGGGCATGGCGATGTTCGGCGTGCCCCGAGCCCTCGTCGACGTCTGGTGGACCGACGCCCGGGTGTGGTTCGCGCTGGGCACCGCGCTGGCGCTCGCCCTGGCCGTGGTCGCGCTGCGCGCCGCGCCCGCCACCCTCGGCGGGGAGCACCGGCGGGACGCCGCCCTGCTGCGGGGAGTGCAGGCCGCCACCGTCCTGCCCGTCTGCGCGCTGACCCTGGCCACCGGCGGCGACGACCTACCCGTACTCGCACTCTGCCTGCTCGCCCTCGCGCTCGCCGCCGCCGGACGGCCGGGCCGGGCCGGTCTCGCCGTCGGCCTGGCCGGCGCGCTGAAGCTGTTCGCCTGGCCGATCGCCCTGGTCCTGATCGTCTGGGGTCTGACCCGGCGAGCCGGTGCCCGGGTGGCAGCCGGCGCGATCGGGCTACCCGTGCTCGCCCTGCTCCCGGCGTTGCTCGTCGACCGCGGGGCCCTCGCCGAGAACGTGCTGCGCTTTCCACTCGGCCACGGCCTGGTCACCAGCCCGGCGCAGTCCCCGTTTCCCGGTTACCTGATCGCCACCACCCTGCCGGGAGGCCGGCTGATCGCCGCCACCCTCCTGGTCGCGGCCGGCGCGGCCATCGCCGTCCGGCTCGCGCGACGCCCGCCCGGCACCGCCGCGACCACCGCTTCGATCTGTGGGTACGGGCTGCTCGCCGCCATCGCCCTCATGCCCTCCACCCGGTTCGGTTACCTGCTCTACCCGGTGGCGCTGCTCGTCTGGGCACCCGCGGTGCACCGCCCGGAGTCCGCACCGACCACCCCGACGCCCGAGCACCTGCCCGGTCGGGCCACATCGGCGTAACCGGCGGGCGAAACGACGTCGCACGGCGTACACCTGAAGGCATGACCACCTACCGTGACCGCGCCGAGGCGGGCCGGGTGCTCGCCGAGCGGCTCACCGCCCTGGTCGGTGACCCGGACGCCGTCGTCCTCGGCCTGGTCCGCGGTGGCGTACCGGTGGCCCGGGTCGTCGCCGAACGGCTCGGCGTCCCCCTGGACGTGTTGGTCGTCCGCAAGCTCGGCATGCCCTGGGCGCGGGAGGTCGCCTTCGGCGCGCTCGGCCCCGGTGGCGTGCAGGTGCTCAACGACGCGATCGCCAGCCGCCTCGGCAGCAACGACATCGCCGAGGTCAGCCACCGCGAACAGGTCGAGTTGGAGCGCCGCGAGCGGCTCTACCGGGGTGGTCGCCCACCGCTGGACCTCACCGGACGCGTCGCCGTGATCGTCGACGACGGTCTGGCCACCGGCGCGACCGCCCGGGCCGCCGTCGAGGTCGCCCGCCGGCTCGGCGCCCGCCGCGTCGTGGTGGCCGTGCCGGTCGGCGCCCAGGAGGCGTACGAACTGCTGACCGCCGAAGCCGACCAGGTCATCTGCGCCCAACGCCCGCCGGAGTTCGGCTCGGTGAGCGCCTACTACGACGACTTCCACGAGGTCTCCGACGACGAAGTCATCGAGGCGCTCACAGCAATCGCTTAGGTCGACCGGGTACCGTCGGGTGATGAGTGACCTCATCTGTCCCAAGTGTCGCGGCGAGATGCGCCAGTACGAGCGCAGCGGCGTCGTCATCGACCAGTGTGGCGAGTGCCGGGGCATCTTCCTCGATCGCGGCGAGCTCGAGAAGCTGTTCGAGGCAGAGGCCAACTGGAGTCGCCAGCAGGCCGCGCCGGCCGCGCCGGCCCAGCAGCCGGGCGGTTACGCGCCCCCACCACCGCCGCCGCCCGCCCAGCACCAGCCCGGTTACGGCGCCGTCCCGCCACCGCCGCCCGTGCACGGCTACCCGCCGGCGCCTGCCTACGGCCACCAGCAGCAGCACCACGGCTACCACGGCCACTACCGGCACAAGAAGCGCAAGAGCTTCCTCGACGAGATGTTCGGCTGAGCCCGGCCAGGGCTCGCGCCCGGGTCGATCCACCTCGACCCGGGCGACGCCGCGAGTGATTGGCTGGCGCGGCGGTCCGTGCGAGGCTGCACCGCATGACCGCCACCCGGCACGACGAGGCCCTCGCCGAGGCGTACGACGGCATCACCGCAGTGGTCGACGCCCTCGACGACGCTGACCTGCAACGGGCCACCCGATGCCGGGGCTGGCTCGTCGCCGACCTGCTCCTGCACCTGCTCGGCGACGCCCAGCGGGCACTGGTGGCCCTGGCCAGCCCGGTTGACGGTCCCGCCGACGTGGACGACGTCTCCTACTGGCGCGGCTTCCCGGGCGGCGACGAACAGGCAGCCCGGCACGCCTGGTGGATCCGGCGGTCGGCGTCCGCCTTCGACCGGCCGACCGCCATCGTCCGGCTGTGGCGGGAGACCGCCCCGGCCGCGATCCGCGCCGCCGGGTTCGCGGACCCCGAGGGGTACGTGACCACACAGGGCCACGTGCTGCGCGTACCCGATCTCCTGGCCACCCTGACCACCGAGGCCGTGGTGCACCACCTGGACCTCACGCCGGAGCTGCCGGCCGCGCCGCCGCCCGGACCGCTGGCGGTGAGCGTGGCGGTGTCCACGATGGATGGCCTGTTGAGCGACGACGCCGTACGCCCCGCCGGATGGGACGACCAGGAGTTCCTGCTGAAGGCGACCGGCCGGCTGCCGCTCACCGACCGGGACCGGCTGGAGTTGGGCGAGGCGGCGGGCTGGTTCCCTCTGCTGGGGTGACGTGATGAACGATGGGGACATGGATCCTTCAACCGACATGCTGCCGAAGGTCGGTGCGCCGGCCACGCGCGCCCTGCACAACGCCGGTTACACGACGCTGCGCGAGCTGGCCGGGGTGCCCCGTACGGAGCTGGCCGCGCTGCACGGCATGGGCCCGAAGGCGCTCGACATCATCCAGGCCGCTCTCGAGAAGCACGGCCTCAGCCTGGGGTGATGCCTGTCTCGAGCGGTTGCCCCGGGCGACTCGGCCGTCGGCGGATCGGCGAGCCGCACGGTGCGCCGAGGACGCCGATCATCCGATGGCCATGTCCACGAATCGCGACAGGTGCAGTTGGGCTGCGACCGTCACCGTGTCGGTCGGACCATTTCGGTGCTTGGCAACGATGAAGTCCGCTTCGCCCGCCCGCGGTGACTCCTTGTCGTAGTAGTCGTCGCGGTGCAGCAGGATGACAACGTCCGCATCCTGCTCAATTGAGCCCGATTCACGCAAATCGGACAACTGGGGGCGCTTGTCGGTGCGCTGCTCCGGGCCACGGTTGAGCTGACTCACCGCGATCACCGGGCACTCGACCTCCTTGGCCAGCAGCTTGAGGCCACGGGAGAGGTCGGCGACCTCCTGCTGGCGGCTCTCGGTGCGTTTGGGCGAGGTCATCAGCTGGAGGTAGTCGACGACAATCATCTTGAGGTCGTGCCGCTGCTTGAGTCGGCGGGCCTTTGCGCGAATTTCCATCAGGTTCATGCTGGGCGTGTCGTCGACGAACAACGGCGCCTCGCTGATCTCACCCATGCAGCGGGCCAGCTTGGTCCAGTCGTCGTCGGAGAGCTGCCCGCTGCGCAGGACGTGCAGCGGCACCCTCGCCTCGGCCGAGAGCAGTCGCATGACGATCTCGACCTTGCTCATTTCCAGCGAGAAGATGGCAGCCGCCTGGTTGGCGCGAATGGCGGCATTTCGGGCAAAGTCCATACTCGCCGTAGATTTGCCCAAACCGGGCCTGCCGGCCACGATGATCAATTGCCCCGCGTGCAGCCCGTTGAGCAGCCGGTCCAGGTCGCTGAAGCCGGTCGGCACGCCGGTCATCACGCCGCCCTGCGCGCCCACCGCCTCGATTTCATCGAGCGTCGGCTGGAGCATGTCGGCCAGGACCGCGAAGTCCTCGCTGACCCGGCGTTCGGTGACGTCGTAGACGGCCTGTTGGGCGAGGTCCACGACGTCGTCGACGTCGCGGCTGCCGCCGCTGGCGGTGCCGTAGCCCAGCTGCACGATCTTGGTGCCGGCCTCGACCAGTCGACGCAGCACCGCCCGCTCGCTGACGATCCGCGCGTAGTACGAGGCGTTGGCGGCGGTGGGAACGCTGGCGATGAGGGTGTGCAGATAGGGAGCCCCACCGATGCGGGCCAGGTCGCCCGAGTCGGTCAGGGCGGCGGCCACGGTGATCGGGTCAGCCGGCTCACCCCGACCGTAGATGTCGAGGATGGTGTCGAAGATGGTGGCGTGCACCGGCCGGTAGAAGTCGTTGGTCTTGAGGATCTCAACGACGTCGGCGATGGCGTCCTTGGAGAGCAACATGCCGCCGAGGACGCACTGCTCGGCAGCGACGTCCTGGGGTGGGGTCTTGTCGAACTGGCCGTCCCGCTGCACGGGTGGCTGACCGTTGCCGGATCGGGCCTCCGCCCGCATGTCGTCGGTGACCGACACCCGGTCCCCCCTCCACTGCGTCGGATCCGTCCCAGCTCTACCGGCCGGGTACGACAGTTCTCCCGACCGAACCGGTCGATCGGGGGCCATCGCGCCGGCGGTCGAGGGCCAACCATACGGACCCCGAGGTCAGCCACTCAACAAGCACGGTGGACGAGCCTCGGGACAACCTGTGGACGCCGGTGGACGAGCATGTGCGCAGGGTGTGCACAGCCTGTGGACAACCGCTGGGGAATTCTCGGCCGCAGGTCGTTGACCTGGGGAGATGCGGTCCCCACCCTGTGGAGGAGAATATTTCGGTCGGTTCTTTTACACGATCTTCCCGTACTATCTCCAGCGAACGGCTACACCTGGACAGCGGATCACGCTTTGGGTTCAGAAGGGTCACACTCCGGCCGTGAGTTACCGGGACTGGGGACGCGGGGAGGGCAGCCCGCGGGAGCGTCCGTCAACCGCCTCGTGGGGTCGGCCCGCGCTGCCCGCTCCGGCCGATCCGTACGACGAGGACGCGCCCTACCGCACCTCCAGTCGGCGGCGTGCGCGGGACCGTGGGCAGGACGAGCCGGTCGACGCCTACCTGCCGCGGTGGGCGCTGGAATCGGGCGTCCAGCGTGCCGACGGTGGTGGACGACACGCCGCGCCCGACGAGGCACCGGACGAGGTGGAGCCGGAGCGTCCGAGCTCGGGCGCCGGTTGGCGCAGCGCCGAGACGACGGGCAGGCGCCGGGCTGACGCGAGCGGTCGGCGCGAGCAGCGGGCGATCGGCGCGGGTGGGTGGCGCGAGCAGCCGGCGATCGGCGCGGGGGCCGGCGCGAGCAGCCGGCGATCGGCGCGGGCCCCGATTCGGACCACACCCGGGAGTGGACGCTCGACCGTCCCCAGGAGCAGGGCTACGCGGGCCGCCGACGCGCCGACTCGGCGGAGGAGGAGCCGGTCTCCGGCGCGGCCGCCGACCGTCGTCCCCGTCGCGCGCCGGCCGGTCGTCCGCAGGTGATCTGGTCCGGTGGGGACCTGGAGGCCGGCTCGGCCGAGGCGACGTCCCGCCCCGAGGTGAGCCGACCGACGCGGCGTAGCCGACGCGCGGCGGAGGAGTCGTGGACACGCCCGGCGGTCGATCCCTGGGAACGCGGGCCGGAGCGGCCGGCGGAGCCGGATCCGTCGTACGCGCCCGCGGTGGACCCGTGGGACGCGTCGGGTGTGCACGCGTGGCCGCCGCCGGGCCCGGACACCACGGACCTGAGCGGGCAGTGGTCGCAGGGGGAGAGTGTCGGTGGTTGGGAGCGTTCGGACCGCACCGGCCAGTGGGAGCGGTCCGCGGTCGAGGACGACCAGTGGGACCGGACGCTGCCACCCCGCTCGGATCGACTGACGGAGGGGTGGCCGAGCCGGGACACGGGTTTCTGGTCCGGTACGCGGTTGTCCGGTGACGATCCGCGCTGGATGGACACCACGACGACGTCGGCGCCTCGGTCGCCGGTGGTGGGTTACACCGCCCCGCGACCGCGTAGTGCGCCCGTACCCCCGTCCGGTGCCGTGCGTCGGGCGGACCGGTCGCCGGTCGGTACGGCGTCGGTGCGGCGGCGGGTCGAGTCGGTGGCGACGGGCGGCTGGGCGCGGCGTCTGGAGGATGACCTCCTCGACCCTGACCCGGGTGGGTCGGTCCGGCCACTGCTGTACACCACCGCCTGCTACGTGGTGCCGGCGGTGCTGATCTTCCTGTGGCTGCTGACGCTGGACGGGCAGGCGCCCGCCGGTTGTGTCACCGACATCTCCGGGGGTGGCTGCGACTCCGCACGGTCCCGTGCGTTGGAGTCGTTGCTCGCCGGCTCGCCGCGATTCGGGTTGGCGCTGGTGAGCAGCCTGGTGGTGGCGGCGCTGCTGCGGCGCGTCGGCACGACGTGGCGGTCGGCGACGATCGCGCTTGCCGCGGCGGTGGTCGGTGGTGGTCTGTCCACGGTGCTGATCAGCGCGGTGACCGGTCAACCGATCGGCTGAGGCTGGCGAGCCGGGTCACTTGTGGCGCATGCGCGAAGGCCCGCACCGATCGCTCGGTGCGGGCCTTCGTCGTGGTCCAGCGGGTCGTCAGCCCTGAACGACGTTCAGGTTGAACGACGCGGTGACCTCGGGGTGCAGCTTGATCTTCACCGGGTAGGTGCCGGTCGACTTGATGTGACCGGGAACCTCCAGCCGACGACGGTCGAGGACCGGACCGCCGGCGCCCTTGACGGCGTCGACGATCTCGGCCGAGGTGACCGAGCCGAAGAGCCGCCCGCCGTCGCCGGCACGGGCCTTCAGGTTGACCTTGAGACCCTCGAGCTGGCCCTTGACCTCGTTGGCGTGGTCGAGGTCGCGGATCTCACGGGCCGAGCGGGCCCGCTTGATGACCGTGACCTGCTTTTCCGCGCCCTTGGTCCAGGCGATCGCGAAGCCCTGCGGCAGCAGGTAGTTACGGCCGAAGCCGTCCTTGACCTCGACGATGTCGCCCGGGGCACCGAGGCCGGACACTTCCTGAGTCAGGATGATCTTCATATCGGTGCCTCCTCTCAGCGGGCCGTTGCGGTGTACGGCAGGAGCGCCATCTCGCGGGCGTTCTTGACCGCGCGGGCGATCTGCCGCTGCTGCTGCGAGGTCACGCCGGTGACCCGCCGAGCGCGGATCTTGCCGCGGTCGGAGATGAACTTGCGCAGCAGCGCCGTGTCCTTGTAATCGATGTAGGTGATCCCGTCCTTGTCGAGCGGGTTCACCTTCTTCTTCGGCTTGCGAAGTGCCGCAGCCTTGGCCATTGACCTTGCTCCTGGTTTGCGATCGCGGGCGCTCGGCGCCATTAGAACGGAGGCTCCTCGTCGAAGTTGCCGCCCGAACCAGCACGCGCGGGAGAGGGTGCGGCCGAAGCCCAGGGGTCGTCGAAGTTGCCTCCGCCGCCACCCTGGCCACCACCACCGCCGCCACCGAAGCCGCCGCCACCGCCACCGGAGCGGGACATCTTCTGCACCTTCGCCGTGGCGTAGCGCAGCGACGGGCCGATCTCGTCGACCTCAAGCTCGATGACGGTGCGCTTCTCACCCTCGCGGGTCTCGTAGGACCGCTGACGCAGCCGGCCCGAGACGATCACGCGGGCGCCCCGCTGCAGCGACTCGGCGACGTGCTCCGCCGCCTGACGCCACACGGTGCAAGCAAGGAAGAGCGGCTCGCCGTCCTTCCACTCATTGGTGGTCTTGTCCATGAAACGGGGCGTCGAAGCGACCCGGAACTTGGCGACCGCCGCACCGGACGGGGTGAACCGCAACTCGGGGTCATCGGTCAGATTGCCGATGACCGTGATGGTGGTGTCTCCTGCCATGACCATCTCCTCGCGCACTCAGCGTCTCGTCGTACAGGCTCTCAGAGCCGTACGACAGAGTCGCGGAGGCTGATCCGGGCGAACCGGGTTGAATGCCGGACAGAATGCTTAGCGCATCTCCGGCCGGATGACCTTGGTGCGCAGAACGGACTCGTTCAGCCGGAGCTGACGGTCCAGCTCGGCCACGGCAGCAGGCGTGGCCTGCAGGTCGACGACGGCGTAGATGCCCTCGGCCTTTTTGTTGATCTCGAACGCGAGGCGCCGGCGGCCCCACACGTCCGTCTTCTCAACCGAGCCACCCGCGGTCCGAATCACGTTCAGGTACGTGTCGAGCGACGGGGCGACGGTGCGCTCCTCGAGGCTGGGGTCGAGGATCACCATGATCTCGTAATGACGCAAGACGTGCTCACCTCCTGTGGGCTAAGCGGCCACGGTCCTTCCGTGGCAGGAGGTCGTGCGTCGCTGCCCGCACGTGCCGGGGGAACCCGGCCGGACGCGGACAACCTGACCAGGATACCCGGTCCGGACGATCATGCCCGGGGCGGTCGGGTCGGCGTCGCGGGCATGCCGACGGGGGCCCGCCAGCCGACCGTCACTGGTCGGTGGCGAGCCCCCGTCAACGAGGCCGCGGAGCGTCCCGTCCGCATTCCTTGGGTGGGACCTGGGGAGGAACGACCACACCGATGAGGTTGGACCGGAGACGCCCCGCGGAGCTTTATCGTGTTGTTATCTGACGATACAACGGCTGTCGTCCCGTGTAGGGGGAAAAGGCAGAAATTTCCGAGATTCTGGATCCGGGCCGATCTGGTGCGACGACGGGTCTCCCCCCGCGACACCGGGCCGCGCCGCAGGGGTGACCTCGCTGTCGGGCCGACGAACACCCGCTGGCCGTACCCGGGCGCCTCGTCGCGCCCAACCCCGGGCCGCTCGTCGGATCCCATCCACTCAACGATCGTCCGACGGCGGGAGTGACGACATCGCGCCGACCGTCAGCACGTCCGCCGTGCTCCCGACGTAGGCTCGCTGCCATGCGTATCGGAGCCCACGTCGATTCGACCGACCCGCTGGCGGAGGCAGCCGCACGGTCCGCCGACACCGTGCAGTTCTTCCTCTCCGACCCGCAGGGATGGAAGGCACCCAAGCCTCGGGAGGACGCCGAGCGGCTGCGGACCAGCCAGGTCGACCTCTACGTGCACGCGCCGTACGTCATCAACGTGGCGACCCTCAACAACCGCATCCGGATCCCCAGTCGAAAGCTGCTGCTCGGGCATGCGACCGCGGCGGCCGAGATCGGCGCCAAGGGCCTGATCGTCCACGGTGGGCACGTCAACGCCGGCGACGACCTGGCGGTCGGCTTCGACAACTGGCGCAAGACCTTCGCGTACGCGGCCGACTCCGGCGGGTTCGGCGTGCCGGTCCTCATCGAGAACACGGCCGGCGGCGACAACGCGTGCGCCCGCCGGCTGGACGCGCTGGCCCGGCTCTGGGACGCGGTCGGCGACTACGAGGTCGGCTTCTGCCTGGACACCTGCCACGCGTACGCCGGGGGTGAGGAGCTTCTCGGCCTGGTCGACCGGGTCAAGGCAATCACCGGCCGGATCGACCTGGTGCACGCCAACAACTCCAAGGGCGCGTTCAACTCGGGGCAGGACCGGCACGACAACCTCGACGGCGGGACGATCGACCCGGAGCTGGTGGTGGCGGTGATCCGCGCCGCCGGGGCGCCGGTGGTCGTCGAGACCCCGGGCGGCGTCGAGGGCCAGGCCGCCGACATCGACTTCCTGCGTCAGCAGCTTCCAACGGAGCGCCCGGCAGCATGACGACCGGCCAGTCCAAGCCGGGGAAGGCTCGGCCCGCTCCCACCGGCGACAAACCCATCCGACCTGCCGCGCCGCCCACCGGTGACACCCCGGCCGCCTCGCCCGGAACCACCGGGAACGGCGCGACCCGCGACGACCCGGCACAGGGGAAGGCTCGCGCGAGCACCGGCACGGCCGCGAAGGGCGCCGCCGACGAGCAGGCCGGCGCGACCACCGCCGGCACGGCCGCGAAGGGCGCCGCCGACGAGCAGGCCGGCGCGACCACCGCCGGCACGGCCGCGAAGGGCACCCCCGGCAGGAACGGTCGCGCCAAGGGCGGCGCGGAGAAGACCGACAAGGCCAGGAGCGTCGGTACGGCCAGCGACGGCGAGAAGAAGGCCGACAGCGAGAAGAAGGCCGACGACGCCAAGGACGCCACCGCCAAGGACGGCGAGCCGACCGCGGAGGCGACCGACGAGGCCAAGCCGGTCGACCCCGACCGCTGGGAGGCGTTCGCCTCGGCGCCGGAGCCCCAGCCCAGCTGGCTCACCCGGGCCGCCCGCCCGGTGGGTCGGTCCCTGATCCACGAGTGGACCCTGGCGGCCCTCGCCTCGTTGGCGCTGGCCGTGCTGATGACCTGGCCGACGCTGCGCTACCCGCGCTACACCCTTCCGCAGGACACCTGGGACCCGAGCCTCCAGGCGTGGCAGATGGCATGGTCCGGCCACATCCTGCTGGCCGACCCGGCCCGCCTGTGGCAGTCGAACACGTTCTTCCCGGAGCTGTGGAGCTTCGCGTTCTCCGACACGCTGCTCGGCTACGCCCCGGCCGGGATGCTCGGCAGCGGCCCCGAGGACGCGGTGCTGCGCTACAACATCATGTTCGTGCTCGCGCACGCGCTCGCCACGCTCGGGGCGTACGCCCTGGCCCGGCAGCTCGGGGCCGGCCGGATCGGCGCCGCCGTCGCCGGGGTCGGCTACGCCTACGCGCCGTGGCTGCTCGCCCAGGCGGGGCACCTGCACGTGCTCTCCAACGGTGGCATTCCGCTGGCCCTCGCGATGCTCGCGCGTGGGCACGGCTGGTCGCTGCGCCACGGCTACCGGCCCGAACGACGACACGACGGCTGGGTGTACGGCGGTTGGCTGGTGGCGGCCTGGCAGATCAGCCTCGGCTTCGGCATCGGCCTGCCGTTCGCGTACTTCCTGGCCGCCGCCGCGCTGGTCGCCGCTGTGCTGTTCGGAGTGAAGTGGCTGCGGTCCGGGCGTACCCTGCCGTTCGGCCGCCGGCTGCTCGTGGCCGACCTGGTCGGCGGGTTGTTCTTCGCCGGGGTGGGCGCGCTGATGGCGTTCCCGTACTTCCAGGTGACCGAGCTGCACCCGTACGCCGAGCGGACCGTCGGCGACATCGCCATCTTCTCGCCGCCCGCGTCCGGCTTCGTGACCGCGCCCGCGGAGTCGCGGATCTGGGGTGGATTGCACGAGGGTGCCCGCGCGGCGCTGCCGTTCCACGCGGAGATGACGCTGCTGCCGGGCTTCGTGCTCTACGCGCTGGCGTTCGGCGGGCTGTTCTTCTCGGTCTGGCGGCTGCGACACCGACTGTTCCTGCTCAGCGGTGTGCTGGTCACGATGGTGTTCGCGATGGGCACCCGCTTCTTCGACGGCACCTTCACCTACGTGCCGCTGTTCGAGCACGCGCCGGGCTGGAACGCGCTGCGTACCCCCGGGCGGTTGATGCTCTGGATCACGTTGCTGCTCGCGCTGCTCGCGGCCGGCGCGGTCACCGCCCTCACCGACCGGGTCCGTGACCTGGCCGCGCAGCGGGTGCCGTCCTGGCCCGGGCCGTGGCTGCGGATCGCCACGCTGCTGCCGCTGCTGCTGGTCACCCTCGAAGGGTTGAACACCACCCCGCATCCGGTGGTGCCGAGGCAGCCCGCCGCGATGCGCTCGGCGGAGGGTCCGCTGCTCGTGCTCCCCAGCGAACAGGGCCTCGACCAGCACGTGATGCTCTGGTCGACGAGTGGGTTCCCGGACGTGGCGAACGGCGGCAGCGGCTTCACGCCCCGGCAGCTCGACGAACTCCGCCGGGCCAGCCAGTCGTTCCCCGACCCGAACAGCGTCAACTACCTGCGCACGTACGGCGTGCGGACGGTGGTGCTGCTACGCGACGAGGTGCCCGGCACGCCATGGGAGATCACCATCGACGCGCCGGTCGAGTCGCTTGGCATCACGCGCCAGGAGGTCGGCGACGCCGTGGTGTATCGGCTCTGATGCGCTCGCCCTCTGGGGCGGTTTGCGGGGGGAGCCCGCCCGGCTCCGGGCGGTCAGGCTTGATCCCTGCGCCGGGCGGGCTCCCCCCGCAAACCTGACGTGGTTCCGGCGCGTCAGGGCCTGGGATCAGGTCGTGGTGGCGGCGGCGGTTTCGGGCTCCAGCTCGGGCTTGTTCGCGGGGCGGCGCCAGCGGTCCAGCCAGGGGGCGTCCGGTGCGCCGTCCAGTACGCCGCCGTCCGGGTCGTCGGCGTAGGTGGCGCGTACCGCGTCCTGCTCGGGGTGCAGGATCTCCCGCACGACCAGCACGCACAGGGTCACCACGGTCGCCAGCCGCAGCGTCGAGGCCAGCACGAACACCCCTTCGGGGAAGACGGGACGGCTGGTCGCCGCGCCCAGCAGCTCACCGTAGAAGGCCACGAAGTAGCAGACCTCGGCGAGTTGCCAGGCCAGGAAGGCACCCCACTTCGGCCGGGCCAGCACCACCAGCGGCAACATCCAGAGCACGAACTGCTGGGACCAGACCTTGCTGAAGATGAGGAACGCGGCGACCACCAGGAAGGCGAGCTGGGCGAGCCGCGGCCGACGCGGTGCCCGCAGCGCCAGCACCGCCACGCCGATGCAGGCCAGCCCGAACAGGGCGTACGAGATGGTGTTGAGGGTCGGGATGTTGGTGTTCAACCATTCGAACGGGCCCTGCTCGCCGGGGTCGTTGCCGACCTTACCGTCGAGGTAGCGCCCGATGTACCAGAGCGTGCCCCAGTCGATCGGCCGGGTGGTGTTCAGCTCGAAGAACCGACCCCAGTTGTCCGGGTTGGCGCGGTAGGCCGGCAGGTTCACCAGCACCACGGCCACCACCGCCCCGCCGACCGCGGTGAGCGCGGCGCGGAGCCGGTTGGCCCGCAGCGCCAGGACGAGGATCGGCCCCAGCAGGAACAGCGGCCAGAGTTTCGCCGCGCCGGCCAAACCGAGCAGCACGCCGGCCGCCACCGGTTGTCGCCGGGCCCACGCCAACAGACCGAACGCCGCCAACCCGATGGCGAGCAGGTCCCAGTTGACGGTCGCGGTGAGCAGCAGCGCCGGGGCGAGCGCGAACAGGGCGGCGTCCCAGGGTCGTCGGCGGCGCAACGCGAGGATCACCGCCACGGTGGCCACGGCGAGCGCGCCCAGCACGAGCGCGTTGAGGTTGTAGAACCACTGACCCTGGTTGATGCTCGGGTCCCCGTCGCCGATCGCGTGCACCGGCAGACCGAGGGCGCCCATGAAGTAGCCGGTGAGCACCGGGTACTCCACCGGGTGGTCCCGGTAGGGCACCTTGCCCTCGTTGAGGCCCTCGGCGTAGTAGAGGGCGAGGACGTCCGTGTAGCAGAACCGGTTGTACTGGACGTTGTTCTGCCACGCGCCGTCCTGGCACGGGGATTTCTGCACCCAGTGCAGCGCGAGCGTGAGGCAGGCCAGCGCCAGGACGATCCGGACGGCGGTCCAGAATCGGCGTTCCTGCCCGGCCGGCCGGTCCAGTGCCGTCGCGTGGTCGCCCAGCGGCCCGCCGATGGCGCCGGACAGGCCGCGGACGAACCCGTCGGACCGGGACGGGTGGTCGGTGGTTCCGGCGTCGTCGATGCCGGGCGTCGACTGGGTGCTCATAGAGAGGCATCCTGCCGTACTCGCAGCGGTGCGTCATGTACTCGTGTACCCGTCGAGGTCACGACCCGCACCGTCGACAAGCGACGAGTGCCCGGTGCCACTACGTCGACCGCCGGCCGGACAGGTCGTCCGGCCGGCGGCGGCGTGTGCGCTGTGGCTCTTGTTCCAGGGTGCTCAGTGGCAGGTCGGGTGGCGGTTAACCGGTCGGACCGCCCGGCCCACCGGGACCGCCCGGGTTGTTCCCGCCGGGGTTGCCACCGTTGCGGGGGCAGAACGGATTGGTCAGCGGATCACAGGGCTGTCCAGGCTGACCTGGTTGCCCCGGCTGACCCGGCTGACCCGGCGGGGGCGCCGCCGGCTCCTTGCCGTTGCCCTTGGTGATGTCGCCCTCACCGGTGACGGTGGGCAGGGGGATCTCCTCCTGACCCTTGAGGGCGGTGTTCATGTACTTCTCCCAGATCGGGCCGGGAAGGGTCGAACCGCCGATGGGCTTACCGCTCGCGAGGCGGATCTCGGGCTTCTTGATGTCCCGACTGCCCACCCAGACGGCCGTGGCGATCTGCGGGGTGTAGCCGACCGTCCAGGCGTGCGCGTTGTCCTTGCTGTTGAACTCCCAGGTGCCCGTCTTGGCGGCGGCCTGGCGGCCGCCCTCCAGCGAGAGATTGTTGGGAGCGGGAATCTGCTTCAGGACTGCGGTGACCTCGTCGGTGACCTTCTTGTCGATCCGCTGCTCGGGCTTGATGCGCTCGCTGCCGACGACCTTCCACTTACCGGTGCTCTTGTCCTGCTGCTCCACCTTGATGACGAAGTGCGCCTTGATGTACTTGCCGTCGTTGGCGAACGTCGCCATCGCGTTCGCGTGGTCGAACACGGTGAGCGGGTACTTACCGAAACCGGTGTAGTTGTCGAACGGGTTCGGCCCCTTCTTCGACAGGTCGAACGCCTGCGGCGGGTCGACTCCCCACATGGTGGTCACGCCGGCCTTGTGGGCCATGTCGACCACCTTCTCGGCGCCGATCTCCTTGGTGACCCAGTAGAACGGCACGTTGTACGACTGGATCGTCGACTCTTCGAGGGTGCAGTACTTGCCGCACTTCAGGTTGGTCCGGCCGGCGTTACCGATCGCGACCTTGGAACCCTCGGGCTTGTACGGCGTGGGGTCCCAGTGCGACTTCACCGAGATGCCCGCCTCGATCGCGGCGGCCAGGGTGTAGACCTTCATCGACGAGCCCGGCGCGTGACCACCGGCCAGGTCGCCGTTCTTGTCGGTGTTCTTGCCGGCGTAGTCGAAGTCGGCGCCACTGTCACCGCCGTAGTAGGCGAGCACCCGGCCCTTCTTCGGGTCGATCGAGACAACGGCCGCCATCAGGTTCTTGGGCTGGTCGTTGAGCTCCGAGCCCTTCTTCGACTGCATGGCGACGTTCTCGGCGGCCGTCTGGAGCTTCGGGTCGATGGTCGTGGTGATCCGGTAGCCGCCGTCGCGCAGCGCGTCGACACAGCTCGTCTTACCCTCCGCGCCGCTGTCGGAGCAGAGGCCCATCGCGTCCATCTCCTGACGGACGTAGTTGATGACGTTGCCTCGGGGGCTGTCGACGCCGAAGCCGTTGCCGCCCTTCTTCGGTGGCAGCACCTTCGGGTACGCGATCGGGGCGGCGGGGTCCAGCCACTTCTCCTTCTTCATCCCGTCGATCACGTAGTCCCAGCGGGTCTTCGCGTCGGTCGGGTTGACCGCCGGGTCGTAACCCTTGTGGGTGTCGGTCGCCACCGGCTGCTTGATCAGCGCCGCCAGGACCGCGCCCTCGGCGGGGGTCAGCTTGATCGCCGGCTTGCCGAAGTAGGTCTGTGCCGCCGCCTCGATGCCGTACGCGCCGCGTCCGAAGTAGATGACGTTGAGGTAGTGCTGCATGATCTCCGGCTTGCTGTACGCGTCGTTCAGCTTGGAGGCGAGGATGGCCTCCTTGACCTTGCGGCCGTACGTGTCGTCCTGGAGATTCTCGAACGCGTTGCGGGCGTACTGCTGGGTGATCGTCGACGCGCCCTGCTTGTCACCGTTGGAGACGTTGTTCCAGGCGGCACGGACGATGCCCTTGTAGTCGACGCCGGAGTGCCGGTAGAAGTTCCGGTCCTCGGCCGCCGCCACCGCGTGCTGCACGTGCTCCGGAATCTGGCTGATGGTGACGAAGGTGCGGTTCTCGCTGCCCAGCCTGGCCAGTGTGGTCTTGCCGTCCTTGGCGTACACCGTGGTGGACAGCGGCAGCGGCAGTTCCTCGGGCATGACGACGTTCGTCGAGTAGTAGGTGAACCCGACCACGCCGGCACCGGCGAGCATGATGAGGACGGCGAACCCGGCGATCAGCAGGTTCATCCGCTTGCGCTTCTTGGCCCGCGCCGCCGCGGCGGGGTCACCCGCGCCGCGACCGCCCCGGCCACCGCGACCGGGCCCGTTCGGTCCGCCCGGGCCATTCGGACCGCCGGGACCACCCGGCCCGCCGGAGACCGGGGAGACGCTCGCCCGGGCGACCGCGGCGCGGCCACCCACCGACGCGGAGCCGACACTGGCCCGGCCCGCCGAGGCGGCGCCGACGGCGGCGGTGCCCACCCGGGCCCGACCGGCGGGCGCTCCCGGCGCCGGGGACACCGGAACGGAGGCCCGTCCGGCGCCGGCACGACCCGTGGCCGCACCCGGCGCTGGCGACACGGGCACCGAGGCCCGACCGCTGCGCCCGGGCGTGGCCGGGCCCACCGACGCGGATCCGGCGGCAGCGCCGGGGGCGGCACGGAGGCCGAGCCACCGACCGACGCACGACCGCCGGCGGCTCTCGGTGTCACCGAGGCCCGGCCGGGAGGCGCTGCGGGCTCCGCGGAGGACCAGCCGCCCCCGCGGGAGTCACCGCCGGGTCTGCGGTACGCGTCGTCCGCGCCCGGTCCGGGGTCACCGTCCGGGCCCGGGTACTGGGCCCGACCGCGCGCGGAGCTGGGATCGCCGTACGAGTTCATTCTTCACACCCTGCCGGTCGCGGTGGGACGCGACAGCGCCGCCACCGGGTTGCCGTGAGTTGCTTCACCCGGACCACCGGCACGAGGGTGCCGGTTCACCAGGGTCATTGCTGAATCAATCGGGCCAATCGGACCAACGAGTGGTCGGTCGTTCCGGGTCATGTCCACACCCCGGAGCCGGTCCAACCCGCTGAAGTCACCGTTGCGCCTCTCGCCTCCGCCGACCCACGCCCTCGGCGGTCGCAGCGTCCTGCTCGTCGGCGCCAACACTGTCGCCGTCGCCGGTGAGACCGTCCCGACCGAGCAGGTACTGCTCGACGAGATGGTTCCAGTCACAGCCGAGGCACACCTCCACCACGAAAACCTGGAACTCACGTAGCGTCATCGCCAGCACCGGCAACTCGGCCAGTGTCCGGGCCTGTCCGGCGGACTGCTTGAGTTCGTCCCCGTAAATGTAGTGGACCAGCGTCAGATTCTCGCTGCGACAGATGGGGCAGCGCAGGTCGGTCGGCTCGCCGTGGAAGCGTGCAGCGTTCTTCAGGTACGGCGACGCGTCACACACGTCGTACGTACCGATGCGGCTGGCCATGAGCTCACGCAGCACTGCTCGCTTCTGAAGCGAGTAGTCGACGATCTGGCGCTGCGTACGCATGCGGTGAAGGGTACGCGGTCCGGCTCGACGAGGCGACCACGGTCACGATGCGTGACGACAACACCCCGGAACGGGGGTTTGCCCTGGCCGGCAGCAGCCGCTAACGTGCGATGTATCGGTCCGATACATCGCGGCGGTTACCGCTCCGCGCCGGAGGGTAAAGGGAGGGTGGCCCGTGCTCGAATTCGCCATCCTCGGCCTCCTGCAGGAGTCTCCGATGCACGGCTATGAGCTGCGCAAGGAGTTGACCGCCAAACTCGGCGCGATCCGGGCGGCGATCAGCTACGGCTCGCTCTACCCGACCCTGCGCAGGTTGCAGGCGGCGGGCTGGATCACCGAAGCCGCCGAGACACCCGCCACCGCCGAGGAGGTTCCCGCGCTGACCAGCCGACGAGGTCGGGTGGTCTACAAAATCACCGCGGAGGGCAAGGAACGCTTCGCCCAGCTCATCGCACAGGCCGGGCCCGAGACGTACGACGACACGGGTTTCGGTGTGCACTTCGCGTTCTTCGCCCGGACCGACCAGGCGACCCGCCTGCGCATTCTGGAGGGTCGCCGCCGCAAGATCGAGGAACGTCGCGAAGGCCTTCGCGACGTGCTGGGCCGGGCGGCCGAGCGCCTCGACGCTTACACCTTGGAACTGCAGCGCCACGGCCTGGACGCCTGTGAGCGTGAGGTCCGCTGGCTGGAGGAGCTCATCGCCAACGAGCGCTCCGGCCGAGCCCCGACGGTCCCCCACCTGGGGACAGCCGGTGGCCGACGAGAAGACAACAGCCCGCCTCCGCCTGGAGAGACCAGGAAAGAGCGGCCGTGACAGAAAAGAAGGAGGCAGACGCTATGGGCTCCGTCCGCGTCGCCATCGTCGGTGTGGGTAACTGCGCCTCGTCCCTGGTTCAGGGCGTCGAGTACTACCGCAACGCCGACCCGAACGACCGCGTCCCGGGTCTCATGCACGTCACCTTCGGCGACTACCACGTCTCTGACGTTCAGTTCGTCGCGGCGTTCGACGTCGACGCCAAGAAGGTGGGCATGGACCTCGCGGAGGCGATCGTCGCCAGCGAGAACAACACCATCAAGCTCTGCGACGTACCGCCGACCGGCGTGTCCGTGCAACGCGGCCCGACCTTCGATGGTCTGGGCCAGTACTACCGCGAGATCGTCGAGGAGTCCGACGCCACCCCGGTCGACGTGGCCCAGGCGCTCCGCGACGCACAGGTCGACGTCGTCGTCTCCTACCTGCCGGTCGGCTCCGAGCAGGCCGACAAGTTCTACGCCCAGGCCGCGATCGACGCCGGTTGCGCGTTCGTCAACGCCCTGCCGGTCTTCATCGCCTCCGACCCCGAGTGGGCGCAGAAGTTCACCGACGCGGGCCTGCCGATCGTCGGCGACGACATCAAGAGCCAGGTCGGCGCCACCATCGTGCACCGCGCGCTCGCGAAGCTCTTCGAGGACCGCGGTGTCGAGCTGCTGCGCACGTACCAGCTCAACTTCGGCGGCAACATGGACTTCATGAACATGCTGGAGCGCAACCGCCTGGTCTCGAAGAAGATCTCGAAGACCCAGTCGGTCACCTCGCAGATCCCGCACGAGATGAGCAAGAGCGACGTGCACATCGGCCCGTCGGACCACGTGCCGTGGCTGGACGACCGCAAGTGGGCGTACATCCGCCTGGAGGGTCGCTCCTTCGGCGACACCCCGCTCAACGCCGAGCTGAAGCTCGAGGTGTGGGACTCGCCGAACTCGGCCGGTGTCATCATCGACGCCGTCCGGGCCGCGAAGATCGCGCTGGACCGCAAGATCGGTGGCCCGATCCTGTCGGCCTCGTCGTACTTCATGAAGTCCCCGCCGGTGCAGTACGCCGACCACGACGCCCACCAGGCCGTGGAGGAGTTCATCGCCGGCGAGGTCGAGCGCTGACCCGCTGAACCACCAGCACGGCCGAGGGCCGGGTCCGGTCGGACCCGGCCCTCGCCGCGTCCGGGCACTGCCGGTGCGGCGATCGGTGGCCGCCCAGCAGCACCGTGTTCAGCGTGTCGCCCCGCTCAGCAGCCAACGGTCAACGGGTCAGGACCAGGCCTGCCGCAGAGCCACGCCCGCCTCCAGCTCCAGCAATCTGACCTTGCGCGGCAGGCCGCCGCCGAAACCGACCAGCTTGCCGCCCGCGCCGACGATCCGGTGACACGGCACGATCACGGGGATCGGGTTGCGGTTGCAGGCCACCCCCACCGCCCGTGCCGCCCCGGGATCGCCGACCAGCCGCGCCACCTCGCCGTACGTCAGCGTCCCGCCGTACGGAATGCGGGTCATCTCCCGCCACACCGCCCGCTCGAACTCGGAGCCGCGCGGGGCCGACACGGGAACCGTGAACGCGGTCAACGCACCCGCGAAGTACGCCCGCAGCTCGGCCACGACCTGCCGGGACAGCGGATCGCCCGGCTCGTCGACGGCCGCGTCCACCCGACCGAAGTGGGCTCCGCACACACTTGTGTCGTCGGTGGCCACGGAGAACTCCCCGATCGGCGAGTCGAGCACAATCCAGCGCATGCCGCCATTGTCCCGCTCGGCGAGGCAAAGTTTCGCCGCCGCCCGGCGTCTGAACTACGGAGGTGGGCGGTGGCGGAGGTCGACGGGGAGTTCACCACGTTCGTTCAGGAACGGGGTGCCGCCTTGCTGCGCGTCGCGTACGTGCTGGCCGGGAATCAGCACGCGGCAGAGGACCTGCTGCAGAACGCGCTGGCCAAGGCGTACGCGCGCTGGCCGCGCATCAGGGGTGACGCCGAGCCGTACGTGAAACGCATCCTCTACCACGATCAGGTGTCCGGCTGGCGACGGCGAGCGCGGCGAGCGGAGGTGCCGGTGGCGGAGCTACCGGAACGGCCGGTGGACAGCGACAGCGGCCGCGAGACCGATCTGCGGTTGCTGCTGCTGGACGCTCTCCGGGCGCTACCGCCACGGCAACGGGCCGTGCTCACCCTGCGCTACCTGGAGGACCTGAGCGTCGAGCAGACCGCGTCGCTGCTCGGCTGCCGGACCGGCACGGTCGCCAGCCAGAGCACCAGGGCGCTGGCACGGCTGCGGCGCCTGGTACCGGGGCTGGACGAGCTGACCAGCCGCCCGGAGGTGACGCGATGACCGCACAACTCGACGCCCTGCTCCGCAGGGCCGTACGCGACCTGGCCGAGGGCGCCGCGCCCGCTCCAGGGCTCGCCGTCCGGGCGCTCGGCCAGGGACGCCGGCTGCGTCGGCGGCGGCGGTTGACCGTCAGCGCGGCAGTGCTGGTAGCGGTCGTCACGGCGGCTGTGCCGTTCGTGCTGCTGCGTCCTCGACCGGCCGCAACTCCCGCGACGCCACCCACGGATGCGACTCCGTCACCCTCGATCACGGCGTCGCCCTCGATCCGGCCCACCCCGGGAGCGAACTGGACCGCCGCGCCGCTGGTGCTGCCCGGTAACTGGGTGGTGACCCGGGCACAGTTCGCCGGCGAGTCGGGCAGCGGATTCCTGCTGGACCGGAGCCGGGGCCGCTACGTACCCACCGACCGCTACGACGCCATCTTTCCCGCACCTACCGGGTCTCTGGTGGCGGTCATCGAGGAAGACCGTCCACGCGAGGTCGGTCTCGTCGACATGGCCACGGGAAAGACCCGCTGGCACGAGGTGGGCCGTGCGTTGAGCCGCCCGACCTGGTCACCGGACGGTCGCCGCCTGCTGTTCACCACCACTGCGCTGGACCACTTCGGCTTCGTCGTGGTCGAGCGGGACGGCACGAAGCGTACCCACGAGGTGTCCCGGAAGGATTACCTCTGCACCGACCAGTGCTCCTTCGTCTGGACCCGGAACGGCCGGGAGGTGGCACTGCCGCAGACCGCACAGGGCAGGCCACGGTCCGAATCGGTCCGGCACCCGCGAAGTGGCGTGCAGATGTTCTCCGCCGACGACGGACGACCAACCCGATCGGAGCCGCTACCCGGCGATCCCGCCGGGCCGTGGGCCTGGTCGTCGGACGGTCGCCTGGTCGTCGTGCAGGGCCAGCAGGAACCGCTGCTGGTGGAGGCGGCCAGCGGACGGGTGGTCAATCCGTTGCCGAGCGCCGACGCCACCTGGGTCGATGACGACCTGCTGCTCTACCGGGAACCGTACAAGGGTGACTTCGTGCTCGCCGACACCACAGGGCGCGAACTCGTCCGCCAGCCACTGCCCGCTCAGCTGTCCGAGTTGGAGATCAACGTGACGCCTCGTTGAGCCGTTCGGCCCTTCATCGGCGTTGCGCGGCATCGATACCGTGCAGGTCGTGGCCACGGGGACGCTCATCTTTCTGATCATCGGCGGAGCCGGTGTCGCGGTACTGGCGCTCGCCCTGCTCGGCAGCGAAATGCTCCACTTCGGGCACGCCGACGTGGACGGCCCGATCTCCACCGAGACGATCGCGGGCTTCGCCGGAGCGTTCGGCTTCGGCGGGGCGATCGTCAACGAACTGCTCGGTGCGCGTACCCCCGGGATGATCGCGGGCGCGGCGGCCGGTGGTGTGCTCGCGGCCGTCCCCACCGCGTGGCTGGCGTCGCGCTTCAGTCGGGCGGCGCGCAACATGCGCACCGACGCCACCCCCACCCGCGACGACCTGGTCGGCGCGCTCGGCCTGGTCGTCACGCCGGTGCCCCTCGACGGGTACGGCGAGGTGCGGGTACGCGTCGCCGGCCAGCCGGTCAAGCTCAACGCCCGCGCCGACCAGCCGATCCCGATCGGCGCGCAGGTCTTCGTCGTGCAGGCGCTGAGTGAGACCAGCGTGCACGTCGAGACCTACTGATTCCTTCTCGTAGACAGGACCCCCCTTAATGCCCCTGTTGATAGCTGTCGTGGGCGCGGTCGTCCTCGCGCTCGTCCTGGTGTTGTTCGTGCTGTCCCGGATCAAGGTGGCCGGGCCGAACGAGGCCTTCATCGTCACGGGTCGCAAGGGACGTACCACGCACACCGCCGACGGCGGTCGGTCGACCGACACCTCCGGGCAGAAGGTGGTGCTCGGCGCCTCGGTCTTCGTGCTCCCGGTGGTGCAGAAGCTCCAGTCGCTCGACCTGTCCAGCCGGCGGATCGACGTCGGCATCCGGGGCGCGGTCAGCAAGCAGGGCATCCGTGCCGACCTGCACGGCGTGGCGATCGTCAAGGTCGGCGGCACCGAGGACGCGATCCGGGCGGCCGCCCAGCGGTTCCTGCACCAGCAGGACGAGATCGACAACTTCACCCGGGAGGTGCTCGCCGGCGCGCTGCGTTCGATCGTCGGTCGGCTCACCGTCGAGGAGGTCATCCGCGACCGGGCGGCGTTCGCCAGCGCGGTGGCCGAGGAGGCCGAGCACTCGATGACCAACCAGGGTCTGGTGCTCGACACCTTCCAGCTCCAGGACATCCTCGCCGAGGGCTCCTACCTGCAGGACCTGGGCCGGCCCGAGGCCGCCCGGGTGCTCAAGGACGCGGCCATCGCCGAGGCGCGGGCCCGGCAGCAGGCCGAGCAGGAGCGGCTGCTCGCCGAGGAGGCCATCGCCGAGGCGAACCGCAACCTGGCCCTCAAGCAGGCGGGCATCCAGGCGGAGATCGACGCGGCGAAGGCCAAGTCGGCCGCGGCCGGGCCGCTCGCCCAGGCGGAACGGGACCAGGCCATCCTCTCCGAGCAGCAGAAGGTGGCCGAGCGCAACGCCGAGCTGAAGCAGCGCCAACTGGACACCGAGGTGCGCAAGCCCGCCGACGCCGCCCGGTACAAGGTGGAGCAGGAGGCCGAGGCGGCCCGCAACGCGGCGGTGCTCAGCGCGGACGCGCAGCGCCAGGCGGTCATCGCCGCCGCGCAGGCTTCCGCCGAGCAGGCGCGGCTCACCGGTGAGGGCGAGCGGGCCCGACGGGCGGCCCTCGCCGAGGCGAACGCGATCGAGGGCGCCAAGGAGGGTGAGGCCGAGCAGCGGCGGCGCTCCGCGATCGCCGAGGCCGTCGAGCGCGAGGGTC
Organism: Micromonospora sp. CA-246542; assembly: GCF_050942905.1. Taxonomy (NCBI): domain Bacteria; kingdom Bacillati; phylum Actinomycetota; class Actinomycetes; order Micromonosporales; family Micromonosporaceae; genus Micromonospora; species Micromonospora sp. CA-246542. The sequence goes on from NZ_CP192040.1 coordinate 7,019,187, forward strand.
AGGCCGAGGCGGCGGCCATCCTGGCCAGGGGTGAGGCCGAGGCCGACGCGATGGCGCGCAAGGCCGAGGCGTTCGCCGCGTATGGCGAGGCCGCGGTGCTGGATCTGCTGGTCAAGGTCCTGCCGCAGGTCGTCGAGGCGGCCAGCGCTCCGATCGGGGCGATCGACAAGATGACGGTCATCTCCACCGAGGGCGCGTCGTCGCTGACGAAGTCGGTGGCCGGCAACGTGGCGCAGGGTCTACAGCTCGGCAGCGACCTCACCGGCATCGACCTGGCCGGCCTGCTGGCCCGCCTCGGCTCGGCATCGGCGCCCGGCGGCAACGGCACCCCCGCGGCCAAGAACCCGTCCGTAGACGGAACAGCCCTAGAAACACGCTAACCAGCCCTCGCCGCGCCCTACCCTCGTGACGCGTCGATCTTGCGGTTTCGGTTGTCGACATGGGTCGTGTGCCCACTTTTGTCGCAGCAGAAAGTGCAAGATCAGCGCGACGGGGGGCGGGGGCGCGGGGGGCGGGGTTAGGGGATTAGGCCTTCGGCGCGGGCCCAGCGCAGCAGCTCCGCCTCGGCGGCGTCGCGGTCCAGGGGACCGTGCTCCAGGCGCTGCTCCTTGAGGTGCTTCCAGGCCCGCCCGACGATCGGCCCCGGAGGTACGCCGAGCAATTCCATGATCGCGTTGCCGTCCAGGTCGGGGCGTACCCGGGCCAGATCCTCCTCAGCGGCGATCCGGGCGATCCGCTCCTCCAGCGCGTCGTAGTCGGCGGCGAGCTGGGCCGCCTTACGACGGTTGCGGGTCGTGCAGTCCGAGCGGGTCAGCTTGTGCAGCCGGGGCAGCAGGTCACCGGCGTCGGCGACGTAACGACGCACCGCCGAGTCGGTCCACTCGCCCCGGCCGTACCCGTAGAAGCGCAGGTGCAGCGCGACCAGCGCGGTCACCTTCGCGGTGATCTCCTTGGGGTACCGCATCGCCTTCATCCGGGCCTTGGTCAGGCGAGCGCCCACCACCTCGTGGTGGTGGAAACTGACCCGACCGTCGGACCCGACGGCCTTCGTGGCCGGCTTGCCCGCGTCGTGCATGAGGGCGGCCATCCGCAGGACGAAGTCGCAGCCGTCCTCCTCGTAGGAGACCGCGTTCTCGACGACCGTCAGCGTGTGCTCGTACACGTCCTTGTGCTGGGCGTGCTCGTCGATCTCCAGCTTCAGCCCGGTCAGCTCCGGTAGGAACCGTTCGGCCAGACCGGTGTCGACCAGCAGACGCAGCCCGGTGATCGGGTCCGCGCCGCAGAGCAGCTTGGTGAACTCGTCACGGATCCGCTCGGCGGTGATCCGGTCCAGGTCGGCGGCCATCTCGGTCATCGCGACGTGCACGTCCGGGTGGACGGCGAAGCGCAGTTGGGCGGCGAACCGGGCGGCCCGCAGCATGCGCAGCGGGTCGTCGCCGAAGGACTCCCGCGGGGTGCTGGGAGTACGGATGACCTTGGCCGCGAGGTCGTCCAGCCCGCCGTGCGGATCGGTGAAGCGGTGGTCCGGCAGGCTGACCGCCATCGCGTTGATGGTGAAGTCGCGCCGCTTCAGGTCCTCGTCGAGGCTGGTGCCGTAGACCACCACCGGGTTGCGGCTGACCTGGTCGTACGACTCGGCGCGGAAGGTGGTGACCTCCAGCCGGAGGCCGTCGCGCTGGAGCCCGATGGTGCCGAACTCACGGCCGGTCTCCCAGATCGACTCGGCCCAGCCCTTGACGATCCGCAGCGTCTCGTCGGGGTGGGCGTCGGTGCAGAAGTCGAGGTCGTCGCCGAGTCGGCCGAGCAGCGCGTCGCGTACCGAACCGCCCACCAGGTGTAGCTCGTGGCCGGCACGGACGAAACGGCGGCCCAGCTCGTCGGCGACCGGGGAGACCCGGAGCAGTTCGGCGACGGCGTTGCGCTGCGCGGCGGTGAGGTCGCGGCGGTCGGCGGCGTGGGGAGTGGAGGCTTCGGACATGGGATCGCCAGCCTATCGGGCCGAGGTGTGATCCGATCCGCCGGGCGCGGGTAACGGGTGCGGGTTGACTAAGGTCTGTGACGTGCGGGTCGGTGCCCGGCTCGACGTACCCATGGGAGGCTGGAGATGAGCGGCGGGCTCTACCGCAGCGCGAATGCCGCGCGGGACGGTGGTGCGGGAGCCAACATCCGCCCCTCCGACGGCGCCACCTTCATCTCCGCGGAGCCGCTGAACCAGCCGGCCATGGAGTCGACCGCCCCGCCGCAGGAGCAGGTGGGCGAGGCGAGCGCGGCGACCAACAGCGCGGTGATGGCGATCGGGAGCCTGGTCAGCCGGGGTACGGGCTTCCTGCGCACGCTCGCGCTGACCGCCGCGCTCGGCGGCGCGCTGGTGGGTGACGCGTACACGACCGCGCAGATCCTGCCCGGGATGGTGTACGAGTTCCTGCTCGGCGGCATCCTCACCAGTGTCCTGATCCCGGTGCTGGTCCGCCGCCGCAAGATCGACAGCGACGGCGGTCAGGCGTACGCCCAGCGGTTGCTGACCCTCGCGGTGCTGGCGCTGGCCGCGGCGGCGCTGGTTGCGGTGGCCTTCGCCTCCGTGCTGACCTCGCTCTACGCCAGCAAGAAGACCGGGGCCGACTTCCGGGATCTGGTCACGGCGCTGTCGTACCTGATGTTGCCGATGATCTTCTTCACCGGTCTCAGCGCCCTGATCAGCGCGGTGCTCAACACCCGGGGGCACTTCGCCGCGCCGATGTGGGCGCCGATCCTGAACAACATCGTGGTGATCGGCACGGCCGGGCTCTACATCGCGATCTTCGGTGCGGAGATCGTCCGGCCCGACCAGATGACCACCGGGCGCATCCTGCTCATCGGCGGTGGCACCCTGCTCGGTGTCGCCATCCAGGCCGCCGGACTGCTGCCGGCGCTGCGCAAGGTCGGCTTCCGCTGGCGGTTCCGATTCGACTTCCGCACCCTCGGGCTGCGCGAGCTGGGCCGCCTGGGCGGCTGGATGTTCTGCTACGTGGCGGTCAGCCAGGTCGGCCTGATCGTGCTGTTCAACCTGCTGAACAGGGCGGGCAAGGAGAACGCCGCCGGTCCGCTGATCTACAACAACGTGTTCCTGCTGCTGATGATGGCGCATGGCATCATCGCCGTCTCGATCATCACGGCGTTGATGCCCCGAATGAGCGCGGCGGCCGCCGACGGCCGCTACGCCGACGTCGCCGCCGACCTGTCCCGGGGCACCCGCACGGTCTCGGCGGTGCTCGCCCCGATCGCGGTCTGCTACGCGGTGCTGGCCACCCCGCTGGCCGTGACGCTGTTCCGGTACGGCGCGTTCACCGACGAGAACGCCGCCGACACCTCGCTGGTGCTGCTGCTCGCGGCCCTCGCGCTGGTGCCGTTCGCGATCAGCCAGCTCTTCACCTTCGCCTTCTACGCCCTGCCGGACACCCGCACCCCGGCGCTGATCAACATTCCCGTGGTCGCGCTGCGGATCGGCGTGCAGGTGGTGCTCTACGTCGCCTTCGCCGCGCACTTCGCGGCGGCCGGGATGATGATCGGTAACGCCGTGTCCTACCTGGCGGCGGCGTTCGCCTCCGCGTGGCTGCTGCGCCCCCGGATCGGCCGGATCGGGATGGGTGCCATCCTGCGTACGCTCGGCCGGGTCCTCGTGGCCGCGTTGGGGGCCGCTCTGGTCGGCCTGCTCGTGGTGAGCCTGCTGCCCGGCGGCGACACGCCGAGCTGGATACAGGCCGTCCTTCAGCTCGTGATCGGTGGCGCCGTGATCGGCGGGACCTACCTCGGGCTCGCCATGGCGCTGCGGATCGGAGAGATCACCGAGGTTGTCGGCATGGTTCGCCGTCGTCTCGGTCGTTGAGCCGCACCCACAGTCGCCGGCCACACGGAACGTGACCATGGATCACCAGCCTGGGGATGTCCCTGTGGATAACTCCGCGATTCACCGGTCAGCCGCCGGATCGGCCTGTGGATAACCAACCGTACGGCTGAGCGTGGGCGACCGATCGGCGGGGAACCGGCTGGTGGACGAGGGCGGCACGCCCGGCCCGGCCCCGACGTCGGTCACTTGCGGTGAAGCCGTAGATTAGCTAGTACATGTGCCAGCAACGTGGCTGACAACGGTCGTAACCGGACGACTTCCCCGATCCCCGGCACCCCGCCGGGTACGGCAAGAAGATGACATGTCGGGGAGACGGGCAACCCGGGTAAGGTCGCTCTCGACGGGTACGGCAGGCGCCGACGCTGCGCGTCGACACCGGTTGGCCGGTTCCTTCAACGGCAGAGCGGGAAGCCACATGCCCAGCAGTACGGGTCCATCGATCGACACGATCACCGAGGGAGGACGGGTGACCCAGGTCGGCGAGGGTCAGGAGGCGGACGAGAGCGCTCCTCCGATCATGACCTTCGGTGCTCCCACGGCCGGTGAGATCCTCGCCGAGCGTTACGAGCTGGTCGAGCACATCAACAACGACAGCGCGGGTCGACTGGTCTGGCGCGGGGTCGACGTCATCCTGCGCCGCCCTGTCGCGGTGGTGCTGCGCTACCCGGGTGGCGACTCCGCCACCGAGATGCTTCAGGCGGCCGTCGCGGCCAGCCGGGTCATCCACCCCAACCTCGTCGGCGTGTACGACGCCATCGACGAGGCCGAGCGGGCGTACGTGGTCCGCGAGTGGGTGGACGGGCAGTCGCTGCGCGATCTGGCCGCCGAGGGCCCGCTGGACCCGGCTCGCGCCACCGCTGTCGGCAACGCCGTCGCCAGCGCGCTGGCCGCGGTGCACGCCACCGGCATGGTGCACGGCAACGTCCACCCCGGCACCGTCATGATCAGCGACGATGGTCGCGTGGTCCTGGCCGACGCCCGCACCGACGGCGACGACAGCCAGGAGAGCGACATCCGGGCGGTCGGCGGCGTCCTCTACTTCGCGCTGACCGGTCACTGGCCGCACGCCGAGGCACCGCTGCGCGGGGCCACCGCCGGTCACGGGCGGGCCGCCATCCCGGACGCCGTCCGGGATGCCGCCGGCGCCCTCGCGGCGCCCCGCCAGGTGCGGGCCGGTGTGCCCGCGTACCTGGACGACCTCACGATGGACCTGCTCGACGCCGACATCGCGCCGCCGTCGTCCGACGTGCTGGCGGCCGAGTTGGCCCGGCTGGACGTGCCGGCCGAGGAGGACCACTACCTCGACAACGGCGGGCCGCTGCGGTTCACCGCCGAGACCGGGGAAGAGCCGTCCCCGCTGGCCGCCGCCGGTGGCCGCAAGGTCGCCATCGGCATCGCCGGTCTGCTGGCGGTCGCGCTGGTCGGCCTGCTCATCGGCATCAGCGCGCTCGGCGGCGACGACAAGGACCCGCAGGAGACCGCCGGCGCGACGCCGAGTGCCAGCGCTCCGGCCGGCGAGGCCACCCCGGCCGCCGCCACGGTGCGCAATCTCAAGGTGCAGGACATCCGGATCATCGATCCGGACAGCGCCCCGCGGGACGAGCTCGACGGCGCCAAGAAGATGACCGATGGCGACAACGACAAGGGTTGGGAGACCGACCGCTACCCGAACGCCACGTACGGCAACCTCAAGTCCGGCATGGGTGTCTGGCTCGACCTGGGTTCGCCGCACACGGTGAAGTCGGTGCAGGCTGTGCTCTCCGGTCGAGGCGCCACCGCGAAGCTGCTCGCCGGCACGACGACCTACCCGGCGACCTCCAACGGCGACAAGTCGATGGTGTCGAACTACAAGACGGAGATCGGTGTCCTCAAGGAGCACGACGGCACCACGATGACCTTCAACGGGTTCGACGCCGACCAGAAGTACCGGTACCTGCTGCTCTGGTTCACCGAGTTGCCGCCCAACGGCGACGACGGCGGCTTCAAGCTGGGAGTGCAGGAGATCACGGTCCAGGGTTCGTGAGCCGCGCGGCACGCCCCGGGCAGCGCATCAGCCGGACGCGGTGATGGACGGGCGCGACGCGGCAACGGATCTGGAGCTGCTGCGCGCCCACGTCGCCGGCGACCGGGACGCCTTCGCGGTCCTGTTCCACCGGCACCGCGATCGGCTCTGGGCGGTGGCCCTGCGGACGCTCGGCGACCGTGAGGAGGCCGCCGACGCGCTCCAGGACGCCCTGCTGTCGGCACACCGCGCAGCGGCCCGCTTCCGTGGTGACTCCGCCGTCACCACCTGGCTGCACCGGATCGTGGTGAACGCCTGCCTGGACCGCATCCGACGCCGGCAGGCGCACCCCACGGTGCCGCTGCCCGACGGCAACCGGACCGACGGATCGGGCACCGGCGGCGTCGAGCCGGCCGCGCCCGTGCAGGACCACGACACCGCGCTCGTCGTCCGCGCGGCGCTCGCCGCGCTACCGGTCGAGCAGCGGGCCGCCCTGGTGCTGGTGGATGTGCAGGGCTACCCGGTGGCCGAGGTGGCCCGCATCCTCGGAGTCGCCGAGGGGACGGTGAAGAGCCGGTGCGCCCGGGGCCGGGCCCGGTTGGCGGTGCTGCTCGGGCACCTCCGCCCGGCGTCGACGCGTCCCGGACGGGTCGACCCGGACGTGCCCGACGTCACGGCGGGGAACCCACGCCCGGCCGAGGGCGTCGGATCGGGGTCGGTTCGCATCCGGCAGGACGCCAATCAGGAGGAGACGTGACGGCCGAGGAGTTCAGGGAGGTCGACGCCGACCTGCTCGCTGACTACCTCGGCGGCGCGTTGGACGGCACACCGCAGCAGACCCAGATCGCCGAACTGGTGTCCACGGACCCGTCCTGGGCCGAGGCGTACGCGCTGCTGGCACCCGCGGTCACACAGGTGAGTGCGGACCTGGCCCGCTGGGCCGAGCCCGCCCCGGAGCTGCCGTCCGCCGTGGCCGAACGAATCGCCGCCGCGCTGGCGGCAGCCGACACCCCGCCGACCGAGGTGACCGGTTCCGCCACGCCGGTGACGGTGCCGGCGCAGGGTGGACGTCGACCCACCAGCTCGTCCCCCGCCGAGTCGGGGCGCGGCGGCTCCACCGGCCCGGGTCGCCGGCAGCGTCGCTGGATCCGCAGCGCCACCCCGGTGGCCGTCGCGGCCGCCGCCGTCGTCACACTCGGCTTGGGGCTCAGCCACCTGTCGACCGACACCGCGGACTCCGGCGCCGTGGACCGCCCGGTCAACGCGCGGGAACAGGCCGCTGCCGGCGCGGCGGCCCACACGTCCGGCCCGACGTTGCACAGCGGCACCGACTACACCCCGCAGAGCCTCGGCGGAACGCGGAGCGGCGTCCCGCCGAGGCAGCCGTCGCCGATGCTGGGGGCGAGCAGCAGCGGCCCCGGCAAGCAGCCCGGGGTGGACACCGGAGGTGAGCGACGACCTTCCCCCGACGGGTCGAACCAGCTCACCCGGCTCAGCACCGAGGCCGCGTTGAGCGCGTGCCTGGCATCCGTGGCGGCGGAGCACGGCTCGGGTCCACTCGCCGTCGAAATGATCGACTACGCCCGGTTCCAGGGCGAGCAGGCGCTCGTCATCCGGTTCACCGACGCGACCGGATCGCGCTGGGCCTGGGTGAGCGGCGCCGAGTGCGGCGTACCCGGGTCCGGCTCGGACAGCCGGTATTCGGCGCGGGTAGGGTGAATCCGCAGCACGATGAGCGTCCACGTGACCTGACCCACCGGTTGCCCGGTTCGGGAATCCCCGCTTCGTACGATGACGTTCTGGAAGTCAGCTGCCGGCACCCTCCAGGCGTCGGCACTCGGATCAGCATCGGTGCGCGCGCCGACGCCGAACACACACAACTCGGGAGACGGCAGTGGACGAGGTCCGCAACCTGATCATCATCGGCTCCGGCCCGGCCGGTTACACGGCGGCGGTCTACGCGGCGCGCGCCAACCTGAAGCCGCTGATCATCGAGGGTGTCCAGTCCGGCGGCGCGCTGATGACCACGACCGAGGTGGAGAACTTCCCCGGCTTCGCCGACGGCATCCTCGGCCCCGAGCTGATGGACAACATGCGCAAGCAGGCCGAGCGGTTCGGCGCCGAGTTCCTGACCGACGACGTGACGCGGGTCGAGCTGGTCGACACCGGCGACGCCGGCTCGGGCGCGACGAGCACCGTGTGGGTCGGCGAGACCGCCTACCGGGCCCGCGCCGTGATCCTCTCCACCGGTTCGGCCTGGCGTCCGCTGGGCGTGCCGGGCGAGCAGGAGTACCTGGGCCACGGTGTGTCGTCGTGTGCCACCTGTGACGGCTTCTTCTTCCGCAACCAGCACATCGTCGTCGTCGGCGGTGGTGACTCGGCGATGGAGGAGGCCAGCTTCCTCACGCGCTTCGCCGACTCGGTGACCATCATCCACCGGCGCGACTCCTTCCGGGCCAGCAAGATCATGGCCGACCGGGCGCTGAGCAACGAGAAGATCAAGGTCGAGTGGAACAGCACCGTCGAAGAGGTCCTGGGCGCTGACGGCAAGGTCACCGGCGTACGGGTCCGCAACGTACACAGCGGCGAGACCAAGGTGCTGGACGTGACCGGCGTGTTCGTGGCCATCGGCCACGACCCCCGCAGCGAGCTCTTCCAGGGCCAGGTCGAGCTGGACGACGAGGGCTACGTGAAGGTCCAGGCGCCCAGCACCCGGACGAGCGTGCCCGGCGTCTTCGCCGCCGGTGACGTGGTCGACCACACCTACCGCCAGGCGATCACCGCGGCCGGCACCGGTTGTGCCGCCGCGCTCGACGCCGAACGGTTCATCGCGACGCTCAGCTGAAACAGGAAACACATCCCGGAGGAGGGCAATAGTGGGAAATACCAAGGCGGTCACGGACGCGAGTTTCGTCGCCGACGTGCTGCAGGCCGACAAGCCGGTGCTGGTGGACTTCTGGGCCGAGTGGTGCGGGCCGTGCCGTAAGGTGTCGCCGCTGCTCGAGGAGATCGCGGGCGAGATGGGCGACCAGGTCACCGTTGTGAAGCTCAACATCGACGAGAACCCGGAGACCGCCCGGGCGTACCGCGTGATGTCGGTGCCGACCCTCACCGTCTTCAAGAACGGCCAGCCCGTGCAGTCGGTCGCCGGCGCCAGGCCGAAGGGCGAGCTGGTCCGGCTCATCGAGTCGGCCCTCTGATCAGCACCAACACCACCGAACCCCGTACCCGCTCGTCGGGTGCGGGGTTCGGTGTTTTTCCCGGCCCGAGCCCGTCGCCGGTCCGGAACGCATAACCTCAAGCTCAGGGCCGCCGCCCGGCCAGCCAGACTCGTGCAGAGGGGGTCGTGCGTGCGTCCGATCCGACCCGGAGACCGGGGACCTGCGGTCACGGAGATCCGTACCATCCTCACCGGCCTCGACCTGCTCGCCGCCGGCCCACACAGCGACGAGTTCGACCTGGACACCGAACGCGCGGTCCGCGCGTTCCAGCAGTCGCGGGGGCTCAGCGTGGACGGCCGGGTCGGCTCGGAGACCTGGGGCGCGCTGGAGGCCGCACGGTGGCGACTCGGTGCCCGCACCCTCTACCACGCGGTCCCCGAGCCGCTCACCGGCGAGGATGTCCGGTCGCTGCAGGAACGGCTGCTGGAGATGGGGTACGACGTCGGCCGCGCCGACGCCATCTACGGCATCCGGACGTCCCGGGCCGTGGCCCAGTTCCAGCGCGAGGTGGGTCTCACACCCGACGGCTCCTGCGGCCCGCACACGATGGACGCGCTGCGCCGGATCGGTCGCAAGGTCGTCGGCGGTCGCCCCCAGTGGTTGCGCGAGTCCGACGCGATCCGCCAGTCCGGACCGGCGCTGGTCGGTAAGACGGTGGTCATCGACCCCGGCCACGGTGGCACCGACCCCGGGATGGTGGTTCCGGACGGCCCGCTGCGCTGGACGGAGGCCGACCTCGTGCACGACCTGGCGAGCCGGTTGGAGGGACGACTCGCCGCGTCCGGGGTCCGGGTTCAGCTCACCCGGGGTCCCGCGCCCGACGCGTGCCTGCCGGACACCGACCGGGCGTTGCTGGCGAATTCGCTCGGCGCCGACGTGTTCATCTCCCTGCACCTCGACGGGCACGCCAACCCGGACGCGGAGGGGGTGGCGACCTACCACTACGGCACCGACAACGGGGTGACCTCGGCGACCGGTGAACGGTTGGCGGGTCTGGTGCAGCGGGAAATCGTGGCGCGGACCGGGCTGCGGGACTGCCGTACGCACGCCAAGGCGTGGGACCTGCTGCGACTGACGAGGATGCCGGCGGTCCGGGTCGAGGTCGGCTACCTCACCTCACCCGTGGACCGCGCCCGGCTCGTCGACCCCCGCTTCCGCGACCGGGTGGTGGAGGCGATCGTGGCCGCCGTCCAGCGGATGTACTACCCGATCGAGCGGGACGTGCCGACCGGCTCGCTCGACGTCAGCGAACTGCGTGCGGTCGTGGCCGCCGGCACCGTGGTCGACTGATCCCGCTCAGCCGCCCGTGGAGCGGGTGGCCGGGGCGGGCCGGACCGGCCGGAGCAGCGTCTCCGGACTCATCGAGCCGAGCAGCTTCTCCAGCGCGTACTCGACGTCGGACTTCCAGCTCAGCGCCGTACGCAGTTCGAGGCGCAACCGGGGGAAACGGGGATGCGGACGTACCGTCTTGAAGCCGACGGAGAGGAAGAAGTCGGCCGGTGCCACGCAGCCGCCGGCCGGATCGTCGGCGTCACCGAACTTGGCGTCACCGAACGCCTCGATCGCCTTGATGCCCCGCTTTGTCAGGTCCCGTGCGACGCCCTGCACCAACATCCGGCCCAACCCGCCCCCGGCGAACGCGGCGACCACGTTGGCGGTCATCAAGAGCGCGGCATCGGCCGAGACCGGCGACGTCGGGAACGCCATCGAGCGGGGAACGTAGGCGGGTGGCGCGTACATCACGAAGCCCGCCGGCATGCCGTCGACGTACGCGAGCTTGCCGCAGGACCCCCACTCCAGCAGGGTCTGGGAGACCCACGCCTCCTTCTCCAGGCCCGGGTCACCGGCGGCGCACGCCCGGTCCGCGGAGACCGGATCAAGCTCCCAGTAGACGCACTGACGGCAGGGGCGCGGAAGATCCTCCAGCGTGTCGAGGGTCAGGCTAACCAGACGTCGCGACATATGGCGCATCCCCACAATAGGCTCGGTGGTGAGACCGGCACGGAACGACAGCGCCGCCTTCCTGCCCCCGACGAGCGATCGTACGCCGCCGATCGACCGTACGGGAGGGGATGCGCAGATCCCCCACCCCCGGCCGGAGGGTCCGCCATGTGGTCGATCCGTTCCGGCAGGGCGGCAACCAGGCCTCGGCGGACTAGGATCGACAATCGGTGTGCCGCCGCCATGGACACGAGCAGGCGGGGTACCCGGGGCGGTAGCCACCCGAGCAGTGATCGAGGTGAGGTCATGACCGGCACGACACTCGACGACTACACCGACCGGTATGCCCGGCGCGTGCGCGGGATGACCGTCTCCGAGATCCGAGCACTCTTCGCGGTGGCCAGTCGACCGGAGGTCGTGTCGCTCGCCGGCGGCGCCCCGTACATCGCCGCGCTGCCGCTCGACGCGGTCGGCGAGATGCTGGGCCGGCTCGGCTCCGAGCACGGGGTCACCACCCTCCAGTACGGCATCGGCCAGGGCACCCTGGAGCTGCGCGAGCGGATCTGCGAGGTGATGGCCCTCTCCGGCATCGACGCCGCGTGCGGCGCCTCCCCCGAGGACGTGGTGGTCACGGTGGGCGGTCAGCAGGCGCTCGACCTGGTCGCCCGACTCTTCCTCGACCCAGGCGACGTGGTGCTCGCCGAGGGCCCGACCTACGTGGGCGCGCTCGGGGTGTTCCAGGCCGCCCAGGCCCAGGTGGTGCACGTGCCGATGGACGCCGACGGGCTGATTCCCGAGGCGTTGGAGACGGCCATCGCCGACCTCGCCCGGGCCGGCCGACGCGTCAAGTTCCTCTACACGATCCCCACCTACCAGAACCCGGCCGGCGTGACCCTCAGCGAGGAACGCCGCGAGCGCGTACTCGACATCTGCGAGCGCGCCGGCCTGCTCGTGGTCGAGGACGACCCGTACGGCCAGCTGGGTTTCGAGGGTGAGGCCCCCGCGCCGTTGCGTGCCCGGCGGCGCGACGGCGTCTTCTACATCAGCACCTTCTCCAAGACGTTCGCCCCCGGCCTGCGGGTGGGATGGATCCTGGCGCCGCACGCGGTCCGCGACAAGATGGTCATCGCCAGCGAGGCACAGATCCTCTGCCCCAGCGTCTACGCCCAGTCCGCCGTCTCCACCTACCTCAGCACGATGCCGTGGCGGCAGCAGCTCAAGGTCTACCGCGAGGTCTACCGGGAACGCCGCGACGCCCTGCTCGACGCGTTGGCCGATCTGATGCCCGAGGGCACCAGCTGGACCACCCCGGCCGGCGGGCTCTTCGTCTGGGCCACCCTGCCGGAGGGCCTGGACTCCAAGGCCATGATGCCGCGCGCCATCGCCGCCCGGGTCGCCTACGTGCCCGGCACCGGCTTCTACGCCGACGGCACGGGCACCGGCGCGATGCGGCTGAACTTCAGCTTCCCGCCCCCGGAGCGCATCCGCGAGGGCGTACGCCGGTTGGCGGGCGTCATGGAGCAGGAACTCGCGACGCGGCGCGTCTTCGGCGCCGTGGGCGGTGTCGCCGGCCGTCGCGGCCGGCCCGGCTCCGACGTGCCGGGTCCCGACTTGGCATGATGCCGGCATGGGTACGACCGCTGCCGAGCGCTTCTCCGTGACCGATTCCGCCGTCGCGGCCGACCTGCGAGTGCTGGTCCTTGCCGGCGGACTCTCCTACGAGCGGGACGTGTCGTTGCGCTCCGGTCGGCGCGTGCTCGACGCCCTGCGCGCCGTCGGCGTCGACGCCGAACTGCGGGATGCCGACGTGGCCCTCCTGCCGTCCCTCACCGCCGATCCGCCGGACGCCGTCGTGATCGCGCTGCACGGCGCGACCGGCGAGGACGGCTCGCTGCGAGGAGTGCTGGACCTGTGCGGCATCCCGTACGTCGGCTGTGACGCCCGGGCCTCCCGGCTCGCCTGGGACAAGCCCTCCGCAAAGGCGGTGCTCCGCGAAGCCGGCATCCCCACCCCCGACTGGGTGGCCCTGCCGCACGACCGCTTCTCCGAACTCGGGGCGGTCGCCGTGCTGGACCGCATCGCCGACCGGCTCGGCCTGCCGTTGATGGTCAAGCCGGCGCAGGGCGGCTCCGGTCTGGGCGCCGCCGTGGTCCGGGACGCCACGTCCCTCCCGGCCGCGATGGTCGGTTGCTTCGCGTACGACTCGACGGCCCTCGTCGAGCGGTACGTGGCCGGGATCGACGTGGCGGTCTCCGTGATCGACCTGGGAGACGGTCCGCAGGCGCTGCCACCGGTGGAGATCGTGCCGCGCAACGGCGTGTACGACTACGCCGCCCGCTACACCGCCGGCCGCACCACCTGGCACGCTCCCGCCCGGTTGGAGCCGGAGGTGGCCGCCTCGGTGGCCGACGTGGCGCTGGCCGCGCACACCGCGCTCGGTCTGCGGGACCTCTCCCGAGTCGACGTGATCGTCGACGCGGAGGGCCGTCCGCACGTGCTGGAGGTCAACGTCTCGCCCGGCATGACGGAGACCTCGCTGCTGCCGCTGGCCGTCCAGGCCGCCGGCCTGGACTTCGGCCGCCTGCTCGGCTCACTGGTCACCCGGGCCGCCGCCCGCCACACATCCTGACCTGACCGGTCGGGTACCTTCGGGCACCCCTCGTGAGACCCTGCACGTCTCGACCTGGTCTACGACCCTTTGATCATCGACCAGGGCCGGTATTCGGACCTGATCTTCCGCATCGTGAGCGTGCTCCACGCCGCGACCGATGAGCAGCGTCAGAGATCGTCGGGTTCGTGTCGGCTGATCCGCGTCGCCTGGTCCTCCTGCACGTGGCGGGCAGTCTGCAGGAAGTGAAGGATCGTGGCGAGCTGGTCGAGGCTGTACTCGGCAAGCGCTTGTGCTCCGGCGACACCGACCGGTGCGTATATGTCTCGCTCAGCGGCGCGAGCCGCGTCGGTCGCGGCAACGAGGACGCGTCGTCTGTTGTTCGGGTCGGAGATCCGGTTCGCGAATCCGGTGCGCTCAAGTCGGTCCATGACAGTGGTGGTGGCAGCCGGGCTGAGTTTCAAGGCACGGCTGAGTTCGCCAGCCGACAGGCAACCCTCGCCGGCCAGAAGCAGGTCCAACGCTCGCAGGTCCGTTCGGTTGAGCTTGAGGGTGGCGGCGGCGGCCTCGTCGAAAGCGTCAAAGCTCTGCTGCAGCAGCCGCAGTTCGGCGGCCACCAAGCCGACCAGTTCATGTTTCGACACTCGAAGACTCCTGGTATCGTAAGGTTCGACCATCGAATAATACTAGAGGAGTGTAGCCATGGCTACCGAAGACCACGAGATCACAGCTCTCTTCCACCGCCTCAAGCAGGCCTGGACGGACAACGATGCTGGCGCCTACGCAGCCTGCTTTACCGAAGACTCCGACTACGTCTCGTACGACGGCACCCGCGCCATCGGGCGAAAGCCGATGCAACGCGCCCACGATCAGCTTTTCCGGGGCGTGCTCGCCGGGTCGGCGCTCGTCGGTGACATCGAATCCATTCGCTACCTCAGCCCCGATGTCGCCATCGTCCATGGCACCGCCTCGGTCCAGATGCCGTGGCGTTCTCAACTACCGAAAAGGCGCCTGTCCCGCCAGACTCTCGTTGCGGTCCGCACGCCTGAGGGATGGCGGTTCACCGCGCTGCACAACGGCCGCGTGCGTCCGATCACCATCCCAGCCCCGGACTCCATGCCTTCCCGCCTCGCCCGAACCATGGTGAGGCTCGCCCGTGCACTCGGCGTCGGCAGCAAGGCTGCGGTCCACGCAGATTAGGCAGACAGCCACCGCGACGGCGTCCCGACATGGGAGTCGCGAGTTACGTCCGGCACTACTGGAGCCATTCGGATCCCCGCGATCCGCGCGTCTGACGCTGTAGTCAGGCGTGGCCGTCCGGCCGCGACGGTCAGCGGGGCGCGGTGTCGAGAGGCGGCTGAGTGTCCAGCGGGGGCCACCCAGCTTGGCGGCGGCGGCTCGGGTTTGTCCGGCGCCGAGCAGGATCCGAGCGTCGGTGATCTGCTCAGGGCTCAGCGCACGAGGGCATTTCCGAGCATTAGTCCTCACCGGCATTGCCGCCGCGGCGGGCGTGGGGGTGGCTTGACATCCAGACGGTCGTCCGCCACCCCCCACGCGCAACCGGTTGATCAGCGAGGCGCGCTCACGTCGGGTGGGGTGACTCCGCCGTCGCTGGCGTCGTCGGTGGGGGCCCTCCGCTGAGCTGGGACGACCGGAGTAACCGGTGCCGGATCCTCGGCGTCGCGTTCCGGCTCCGAGGTCGTCGTGCCATCGGCGACCGATTCGACGGCAGGGGCATCGAGTACCGGGCTGATGGGCGACTTCGGCTCGGACGCTGGGGCGACTGTCGACCCGTCGGCGTCGTCAGCGAAGGCCGTTACCGGGTCGTCGCTGTCCACGGACTGGTCCTCCGCCGCGGCCGGCGACTCGGAACCGAGGTCGCCATCGACGTCACCGTCGGCGTCCTCGACTGGCTCGGGGATTTCCTCGGCCGCCTCGATGACAGACACGGCTTCGTCCGCTGCGGCTGCCGCGTGTGCCGCCGCCGCCGCAGACTGGGCCAGCAGGCTCGACGGGGCCTGCCACTGGATGCGGGGTGGCTCGGCCAACGGTCGGCCACCGAACTCGGCAAGCCAGGCGGCGACGAGCGCCAGATTCTCCCGCCACTGCTCCTCGGAGATCGGCGGCAGGATCGAGTCCCACAGGGACAGGAAGGTTCCCCGTAGTTGGAGCCGACCGTACGGCCGGGCGAGGAACCACATGTGCAGGTGGGCGGAGCCGTCGCCCCACCGGTTCACGTGCACCCGTGCCACGCCGTCCAGCGACCGAATGGCTCGCTCGAGACGTACCGTCATCACCCCCAGCTCGGCGGCGAGCAGGTTCGGCAGGTCACCCAGGTCCAGGTGGCTCCGCGATTCGAGGATGAGCACCATCGGCAGGCCGGTCGGCCGGTCCATGGCACGGACCCGCCACCGCTCTCCCACCCAGATGTAGGCGTCGTCGGGCGCGTTGCAGGCGGTGCATTCCCGGAGACCCTCACCCTTGCGGGGCGGTTCGACCGGGACCGGTTCTTCGAGCTGCTTCACCCGCAGCTCGCCCTCGAAGGGGAACGAGGGCCACTGGGTGAAGTCCGGGACTGAGGGAGGGGTGTCGCGCACGACGCTGACCCTAACCGAGTCTGGCACCGCTGTCCCTACCTGATCGACCGGATCCGACCGCCACGATCAGCGTCCATCGTCGATCGCCAGGGCCCGTCGCCGTTGGCCGGCGAGTCGATATCCACAGGCTGCCGAAGGCGCTCGTACACGCGGTCATCCACAGGCTGTCACCCGCTTTCACGCGGTGTTTCACGTGAAACTGGGGGTGCCTGTGGACAACCGTTGTGGATAACTTTTCGCCCCCTCGATCGTTGCCCGCGCGGCGCGGCGGTCGCGCTCCGACCCACCACTCCGGTCGTCGCCGAGACGCGTGGGCGCCTCCCCCGCCGAGGGCCGTTTCACGTGAAACGCGACGACCCCCACGAGGGGCCGAACGCCGCGAACTCGGGCCCGGTGAGCAGTGGCCCGCGCGCCGCCTGAGAGGGCCGCTACCGCCCTCAGGACACCGATGGGCACCCGGGGCTCACCCGGCCGCCTTAGACGCCCTCGCGGGCCGTGGCGGGCGGACGCGTTCGGCTGGCAGCTCGGGGACGCCGAGTCGAGACCGAGCGAGCCGCCCCCGCGTCCGTTTCACGTGAAACGAGGCCGAGGGCCGCACGCCCGAGGGCCGCACGCCCGAGGGCCGCACGCCCGAGGGCCGCACGCCCGAGGGCCGCACGCCCGAGGGCCGCACGCCCGAGGGCCGCACGCCCGAGGGCCGCACGCCCGAGGGCCGCACGCCCGAGGGCCGCACGCCCGAGGGCCGCACGCCCGAGGGCCGCACGCCGAGGGCCGCGCCTCCCTGGGGAGGCGCGGCCCTCGACGGGAGGTCCCGGACGTCAGTCCTGCGACCCCTCCTCCTGTACGCCGATGATGCCGACGATCCGTTCCAGATCATCCACGGTGGCGAACTCGATAGTGATCTTGCCCTTGCTGCGACCGATGTCGACCTTCACCCGCGTGTCGAAGCGGTCCGACAGACGGTCGGCGAGATCCGACAGGGCGGGTGCGTGGGGCTTCGGTCGCCGCTTGGCGGCCGGTCCCTTCGCCGGACCGTCGTTCAGCGTCAGGGCCACGATCTCTTCGGTCGCCCGTACCGACAGCCCTTCGGCGACGATCCGCAACGCCAGCTGTTCCTGGGCGTCCGAGTCATCGAGGCTGAGCAGGGCGCGGGCATGACCGGCGGAGAGGATGCCGGCGGCAACCCGGCGCTGCACTTGGGCCGGCAGGTTGAGGAGCCGGATCGTGTTGGAGATCTGCGGCCGACTGCGGCCGATCCGCCGAGCCAGCTCCTCGTGGGTGGCGCCGAACTCCTCCAGCAGCTGCTGGTACGCGGCGGCCTCCTCCAGCGGGTTCAGGTTGGCCCGGTGGATGTTCTCCAGCAGCGCGTCCCGGAGCATGGCGTCGTCGCGGGTGTCCCGGACGATGGCCGGGATGTTGTCCCGTCCCACCGCCTGGGCTGCGCGCCAACGACGCTCGCCCATCACCAGCTCGTACTTCTCGTCGTCGAGCTGGCGCACGACGATCGGCTGCAGGAAGCCGACCTCCCGGATGGAGGTCTTCAGCTCCTCCAACGCCTCCTCGTCGAAGACCTGGCGCGGCTGCTTCGGGTTCGGCATGATCGCGTCGACCGGGATCTCCGCGAACCGAGCGCCCGGCACGGGGCTGAGCCCAGGCTCCGGTTGGTGGGCGGCGGCGCCCACCGGGGCCGTGTGCACGGCATTGGGGGGCACGCCCTCGTCAGCGTCGACGCTCCCGTTCTCCGGCTCGGCAGTCACGGTGCCGGCGGCACCCGGCACGGGCCCGGTCGGGATGAGAGCCCCCAGGCCCCGCCCCAGACCGCCCCGAGGGCGGTTCTTCATGCCACGCCTCCCAGCGACTCGTCCCCACTACGCATTCCGGCCCACCGGCTCCTTGACGCCCCGCTCGGCGATCTCCTGGGCGGCCTCGAAGTAGCTCGTGGCGCCCCGCGAACCGGGATCGTAGGTCATGACCGACTGGCCGTAGCTGGGTGCCTCCGACACCCGCACGTTGCGGGGGATGACCGCCTGGAGCACCTTGTCGCCGAAGTGGTTCCGGACGTCCTGCTCGACCGCGTCCGCGAGGCGGGTACGGCGGTCGTACATCGTGAGCAGGATCGTGGAGACGTCGAGCTTCGGGTTGAGGTGTTGCCGTACCAGGTTGATGTTGTTGATCAGCTGGTTGAGGCCTTCCAGCGCGTAGTACTCGCACTGGATCGGGATCAGCACCTCCTGCGCGGCGACCAGCGCGTTGACCGTGAGCAGGCCGAGCGACGGCGGGCAGTCGATGAAGACGTAGTCGAACTGGCCCGGGTAGGCGGCGATGGCACGGTCGAGGCGCGACTCGCGGGCCACCACGGACACCAACTCGATCTCCGCCCCGGCGAGGTCGATCGTGGCCGGTACGCACCACAGGTTGGGGATCCCCTCGACCGCCTGCGCCACCTCGGCCAGCGGCACGCTGTTGATCAGGCAGTCGTACACGTCTGGGATGCCGGTGTGGTGGGGCACGTTCAGACCGGTCGACGCGTTGCCCTGGGGGTCCAGATCGACCACGAGCACCCGGTTGCCGTGCAGGGCGAGCGCCACCGCGAGGTTGACCGTGGTCGTGGTCTTACCCACGCCGCCCTTCTGGTTGGCGACGCACATGACCCGGGTCCGATCCGGTCGAGGCAAGGTCACCTCGCCACTGGGATTCAGGATCTGCACGGCGCGCATCGCCTCCATAGCCAAGGGTGGGTCATCCTCTTCGCGCGTCGGGGTTTCACGTGAAACGTACGTGGGGTCAGCCGCGACCGCCGCCAACGACTCGGCCGACGCGACCGGTACATCGGGAACCACCGGCGCGGAGTCGCGCGCCGCTGCGGCGGTGGGCTGGTGGGGCACTGCGGACTCGAAGCGCACCGCCGCAGCTCTGTTCCGCCGACCGGGCGTCTGCCGCACGTCGGCGGCATTCGCGGGTCGACTCGGTCCGTCGGCCGCCCGCCGACCGGTCGTCGGCTCCGGCCCGACGGTCGGAGTCACTGCGTCGTCCGGTGCGGTGAACACATCGTCGTCCACCGGAACGGATGCTCCGGCGACGCCGGGGGACCAGCTCGGGTAGTCGGTTTCACGTGAAACAGGGTCGCTGGTTGACCCGGTCACGCGTGGATCGTCGTACCTGCCGTCGTCATGCACCTGTCATCCCTGCCCGCTTCGGATGGTCGGTCCGCGCCCCGGTCAACTTGGCCACACCCGCTCTCGCACCCCGGAGCGTACGGCCCCTCGGGAGCGGTCGGAGTCCGCGACGTCCGTCGGCCGCTCCACATTATCGACGCGCGGCCAGCCTACGGCGGACGGGCGTGGCCGGTCCACGTCGGGTTCTCATCCCCTCGTCCATCCGTACCGATACAACGAGTCAGCCCGTCGACCGGACGCCCGATGGCGCGCTGGTCAGCGGCGGCGAGTCCGCCCGCCGCGCGAGCGCTTGCTCGCCGCCGGTCGGGCCGGGCCGACCATTCGCTCCCGCACGATCTCCACCACGGTGGTGGGCGGGTCGATGACGCCCACGCCGCAGAGGTGTACGGCCGCCTCCCCGCCGCCGAGCCGCTCCACGACCGTGGCGTGCTCCTCGATCTCAGCCGCTGCGGACGATCCCTTGAGGGCCAGCAGTCGTCCACCGCGTACGGCGAGCGGCAGGCACCAGGCGGCCAGTCGGTCCAACGGCGCGACGGCGCGGGCGGTCACCACGTCACCGCTGATCGGGTCCCGGCCGCTCGACCCGCTGGCGGCCTCGTCGGCGCGGCCACGGAACACCCGCACCGATCGGGTCAGCCCGAGCCGCTCGACGACTTCGATGAGGAACGACGTGCGCCGCGCGAGCGGCTCGATCAGCGTGACCGTCAGGTCGGGACGCGCGATGGCCAACACCAGACCGGGCAGCCCCGCGCCGGAGCCCACGTCGAGCACGCTCGCGTCGCTCGGAATGCGCTCGACCACGGCGGCACAGTTGAGGAGGTGACGGTCCCAGATCCGGGGTGCCTCCCGCGGGCCGATCAGACCGCGGACCACGCCGTCGGTGGCCAGCAGTTCGGCGTACGCGGCGGCGATGTCGAGCCGGTCACCGAAGAGGGTCAACGCGGCCGGAGCCAGTTCGGGCGGCAACGCGGCATCGGCCGGCGACGGCGGATTCCCGTTGGCCGCGTCGTACCCCGCCGGGCTGTCGCCCCGGACAGCCGACGGCCCGGACGGCGTACCGCCCGGGCCGGTCACGGCATCAGCCGCGGTCTCGTCGTGGGTCAACGGAGTCAGTCCGCCGGCCGTACGACGATGCGGCGATTCGGCTCGACGCCCTCCGACTCGCTCGCCACGCCGGCCATGGCGTTGACCACGTCGTGGACGCACTTGCGCTCGAACGCGTTCATCGCCTCCAGGCGCACGGGCTCGCCGTACTCCTTGACCTTCTCGACGGCGTTCTTGGCGACGGCGGCGAGTTCCTTGCGACGGTTCGTCCGGTAGCCACCGACGTCGAGCAGCAGGCGGCTCGGCGTACCGGTCTGCCGGAAGACGGCGAGCCGGGTCAACTCCTGGAGCGCATCCAGGGTGGCGCCACGCTGGCCGACCAGGTTCTGCAGCCGGGAGCCGACCACCTCGACGACGGGACGGCCGCCGGCCACCAACTCGTCGATGTCGCCGTCGTAGTCGAGGATGTCGAGCAGTCCCTCGACGTAGTCGGCCGCGATCTCGCTCTGCCGGAACAGGTCGCTCTCGCCCGCGCTCTTCTTCTCACGACCACCGGCCGGGGCCTCGGCGTCGTCGGCGGCGTCGGTGTCGTCGCCGTCCACCTCGAGCGTCGCGGTCTCCTCCTCGTCCAGGGACTGTTCGGCGCGGGGGATGCTGGTCTCGGTCACGGTCTCATCTCCGTACTCGCTCGGCCGGACCGTCGGGTCCGCTGGTTTCCCGGGGCCGGCGGGAGGTCGCCGGTGCCCACGGGCACGTCTGTACGGGCAGTGTCGCCCGTGACCGCGCCGTGCGCGGCCGGTTCCGCCCGGCGCCGGCCGTACGGCGGCTGCGCGGTGCGGGGCCTGGGCCGTCGCCGGTTGCCCGGCGACGGCCGCACGGCGTTCAGCCCTGCCGCTTGGCGGGTCGGCTCTTCTTCGGGTTGGCGGGCTTGGCACCCGGCTTCGGACCGGCCACCTTCGGCGCGGCGGCCTTGACGGGCGCGGCCGGGGCGGCCTTGCCACGCCCGAAGAGCCCACCCGACTTGGCGGGCTGCACCGGGTTACGGCTCGCCGCGGGGGCGGTGGCCTTCTTGGCGGTCACCGGCGGCGGGAACTTCCGCAGCACCCACTGCTGCTGGCCGAGGGTGAAGAGGTTGTTCGTGACCCAGTAGATGATCACACCGATGGGGAAGATCGCGCCGGAGATCAGCAGCGAGGCCGGGATGCCGTAGAGCATCAGGCGCTGGATCATCCGCTGCTGCGGGTCTTCGGCCCAGCCGGTCTTGAGGATCATCTGACGGCTGGTCAGATAAGTGGTGGCAATCATCACCAGGACCAGGACACCGGCAATGATCTTCGTGGTGTTGCCGTTGGCGTTGAGCCGCGCCAGTTCGTCGGCGGTGGAGCCGAACTTGCCGGCGAGCGGGGCCGTGAAGAGCTTCGCGTGAGAGGCGCTGTTGAACTGATCGACGGTCCAGCCGTAGATCGTCTTCTTGTCCTCGGGCTTGAACGGGTCAAGCCGGCGCAGCACGTGGAAGAGGCCCAGGAAGACCGGGATCTGGAGGAACATCGGAAGGCAGCCCATGAGCGGGTTGGCCTTTTCCTTCCGGTAGAGCTCCATCATCTCCTTCTGGAGCGTCTCCCGGTCACCCTTGTGCTTCTCCTGCAGCTCCTTGACCTTGGGCTGGAGCGCCTGCATCGCACGCTGCGACTTGATCTGCTTGACGAAGACCGGGAACAGGATCACCCGGACGGTGACCACCAGGAAGATGATGGACAGGATCCAGGCGAAGTTCGTGCCGACCACCGCGCCGACCGGCACCCCGATGGCGTCCCACGCCGAGTGCCAGGTCAGCAGGATCCACGAAATCGCGTAGTAGATCCAGTCGAGACTCAGACTCAATTCGGGGCTCCAGTCACATCAGCACGACGGCGGCTGCCCGGCTCCGGAACCGGGTCATGTCCACCAGGGTGAAAGGGGTGGCAGCGCAGCAAACGACGGACCGCCAGCACGACTCCCCGGAACGCGCCGTGCCGCACGAGCGCCTCCTGGGCGTACGCACTGCACGACGGGTAGAACCGGCAGCGTGCCGGCAGTGCCGGACTTATCCACCGACGGTACGCGATGATGGGCGCGATCAGCACCCGGGCACCTGTCGACGATGGGCGTGTGGCGGTCGGATCTGCGCTCACCGGGGCCGCCTCTCTCGTGGCGACCGGGCAACCGCGATGGCGGCGTCCAGGTCGGTGGTGAGCCGGGCGTACGACGCCTCGGCCGCGGCGGGCAGTGCTCGGACGACCAGGGTGCTGCCGTCGGGCAACGCGCCCAGCCGCTCCCGGACCAGCGCCCGAAGTCGACGCCGGACCTTGTTACGGACCACCGCGTTGCCGACGGCTTTGGACACGACGAAGCCGGCGCGGGCCGGACCGGAGGGCTGCTCCGCGCCAGGCTCCCGCGCCGGCTTCGGCGAGGTCGTTGTGCTGTGGTCGGTGGCCGGAGGCATGGTCAGGTGGACCACGACGGCACCTCGGCCGACGCGTCGGCCACCGCGAACCGCTGCGGCGAAGTCAGTGCTGCGCCGCAGTCGCTGTGCGGCGGCCAGCACGACTGCCCACGTCCCCCGGACCAGCCCGGTCGGCTCAGGCCGACAGGGTGGTGCGACCCTTGGCGCGGCGGCTCGAGAGGATGGCACGGCCGGCACGGGTGCGCATGCGCAGCCGGAAGCCGTGGGTCTTCGCGCGCCGGCGGTTGTTCGGCTGGTAGGTGCGCTTGCTCACGTCAGGCTCTCCGTTTTCGTACGCGCCCCGCGCGACGGGATCGCCGGGGTCGTGGGGTGGTCCAGGCCACCTCGACGATGGCCACCGTTCGGCGCTGCCCGGCGGATCGGGACCGACGGTGCGGGGGAACGACCGCGGGCAGCAAGCACCCATCACCCTAGCAGAGGGCGAGAGAGCAGCCGCTCCAGCCTACGCAGGGGTGCAATGACCGTCAAACACCCACAGCGAGGAGGTCGGGACGCGCCCGGGACCGAAGGGGCGGTTTTCGCTGATGCCGACAAGGTCGCTGGGGCGTCGCCGGTTGATGGGGCAGGGGCGACGCTGTTACCGTGCCCGATTGCGGTGAGCGTCGGATGCTCCGGTCGTCGCGCGCAGGCAAGACCGGACACGCTGGTGAATCGTTCGGCACGGTGAACCCGCTTCAACGGCCGTCCAGGCAGGGGCAGGTCCCGCGCCCGGCGGGCGGCCACAATCGGTCGGTGCACAGGCTGTGGATAACCTGTGGACGAGCGCTGGTCAGTTGTCCGGGTGGGTGATGTTCCACCCGTGCACGCGGCGGGCCCGGGACGGGCGGCTGGCAGACAGCGGCGGCCGGGAGCAGAGGCGAGGGGGTGGCACGACGGTGGCCGGTACGACCGACCTTGCCGCGGTGTGGTTGGCGGCGACCGACGAGCTCGCCGACGAGATCATCTCCGCCCAGCAGCGCGCCTACCTCCGGTTGACCCGGCTGCGGGCGATCGTCGAGGACACCGCGCTGCTCTCGGTACCGGACGCGTTCACCCGGGACGTGATCGAGTCGCGGCTGCGCCCGGCGATCACCGAGGCGCTCACCCGCCGACTCGGCCGGCCGATCCAGGTTGCCGTGACCGTACGCGTGGCGGAGGACGCCAGCGGCCGCCCGGCCGGCACCGTCTACCGCAGCACCCCCGAGCCCGGGCCACTCGACGTCGACGAACCGCAGTCGGGCCCGCTCGGGGACGAGTACGCCGGACGGTCCATGGCGAACGAGGCCATCGGCGAGCAACTCGGGCCACGGCTGCCCGAGACCGCCGTACCGCCGGCGGGCCCGCCCCCGCGCCGGTCGTCGACGCGCACCGGCCCGGGCTGATCCCGGCCAGCCGCGACGGACAGGAGGCGCTGTTCAGCGCGGCCTTCGTCGAGCCGATGCGGTCGTCCCGACCAGCGCCCGAACGGCGGGGGTACGACGAGCAGGCGGCCCGCCTCGACCCGCCCGGCCCCGACACCCGGCCGTACGAGCCCCGGTACCGCGAGGACGCCACGTCCCCCCGGGACCAGCACGTGATCCGTCCCCTGCCCCGGGACGGCGGAACGGACAGCGGCCCGGGTCGCAGCGGGATGGATCATCGTCCCGGCGGGCGTGACGAGCGCCGACTGCCCGGCGCCGACACCGGTGGCAACCGGTTGAACCCGAAGTACATGTTCGAGACGTTCGTCATCGGCTCGTCCAACCGGTTCGCCCACGCGGCGAGCGTGGCGGTGGCCGAGTCGCCGGCGAAGGCGTACAACCCGCTCTTCATCTACGGCAGTTCCGGGTTGGGCAAGACGCACCTGCTGCACGCCATCGGGCACTACGCC
>NZ_CP192041.1:0-70375 GCF_050942905.1 Micromonospora sp. CA-246542
ATGAGTACCGCCCGGCGCCCAACAGGGCGCACCACCCGCCCATCCGTGGACGAGGCCACCATCCGCGAGCGGTGCACAACCCCCGAGGCCGCCGACTACACCCTCTACGTACGCAGATTGATCGATAACTACTTGGGCGAGGGCGGGCAGGCCCAGATCCTGCGCATCGCAAAGACGCGCGGGCTGGACTTCCCCGGCCTGAACCGGAAGAAGCTGTCCGAACAGCTGAGCCGGTACACCAACGGTCCCACCTGGGACATGGTCGAGCTGATCATTGCCTGCCTGCCCACGGACGAGAGTGAGACCACGGGTATCCGGGCCTTGGCGGCTGGTTGGTACCAATGCGCCAGGGGTCGACTACCCGAGGGCTACACCGGCCCAGTCAGCCGCCCCGAGGGCCAGCCGGAGCTGCGCGAGGTTCCCGATAGCTCACCAACGATCCCCGGACTGCAACGCAGAATCGCTCACCTGCAGGTGCGGATGCGTGAGGACACCGAGCAGTACCTGAAGAACCTGCGTCAGTCGGAGAACAGCAGGTTGCGCGAGTCCCGCCGCGCCGACGAGATGGAGCGGCTGTTCCATCAGGCTAGGGAGGCACTGCTCAACGTCCGAACGACCGCGGCGCAGGTCGCAACGGTCCAGGAGGAGTACGCACGTCAGTGCGTGATACTCGAGCTCATCGCGGCACCAAGCCTGCGCGCCAAGCCGGTCATCGACCTGCCCACGCCACCTGACACCCGCCGCCGAATCCGCTTCGGGCACCTGGTCGCCGCCATCAACTCCCAGGCCCCGCCTGCCCGACGAGCGCTGGCCCGCTACCTGTGCGCCTACGCCGAACTCGCCGGCGTGTCCCCCACCGAGCTAGCCGCCCGCACGCACATCTCCACCACCGAGGTCATGGACATCCTCTCCGGGCGGCTCCTACCCACCACTACCCAGGCCACCGACCTGACCACCGTGCTTGGCTGCGTACCCGACACCTTGAACCAGCTCACCGCCGCCGCTGGCGGCGCCACTGCCCTCGACGAAAGTTTCTGGCGCATCGCCGGAGCCATGGACACACCCGCCCTCCCACCAAGCCTGATTGAAGATGTCGGGACCAATCCCGACAACCCTGCAGCACATCCACCTGCCATTCCGACAGCCCCTGCGACTGCCGCGATCACCGATCGGCTCCAGCAACTGGCTGTCCTGCTGCAGCACGGGCAAATCAGTGACGACGAGTACGCCCAGCAGCGCACCCGCATCCTCGGTGAGCTGTAGTCGCGGCACGTCGTGTCCATGGAGCCGGCCCGGCGCCGGATCTGGCCGGCCTCCCCAGTAGGGCCCACCTCGGTGCCGAGGGCGGTGCTTGTGCGTGCGTAGCCGCAGCGGGCAGGAACAGCGGCGTCCATCCGACCATCACCTCACGCAAGCCCAGGGGATGCCGACTGGTCCGGAGCAGCGCACGGGAGCGGGCGCTACCAACTGGCGTGTGCCGGGCGGATCCGCTCGCGTGGGGCAGCTCCACTCCCCTACCGCAAGGTCGGCGTCAGCCGTTCCCAGTCCACGGTCACCCTGGGGCGGTACGGCACCGCCGCTTAGCACCGTCCGATCAGGAGGGCGGGGTGCCGTTTGCACCTCGCCCTCCTCTACCTTCAGTTGTTCGACCGGTGAGGTTCGCGGTCTCCGTCAGGGCTGTGGGGTTTCCGCAGCTTCGGGAGTCGGCGCACGGACAGTCTGAGTCCCCGGCACATAGCGCGGCGCTCCGGAGACCGGCGTGCGTGCCGGCCGGCCGGCAGCCGGATCAGGTGTATTCCGCGCGAGTTTCGGGCCGATGAGAACCCGCCTGATGGCGCTCGTCCAGCGTTTGGATCGACGGTGCTTACCTCGCTGGCCGGGCTCGATGGCCTCCTCGGTCAGCACCTTCTTCGGCTTGTTCGGCGGGGTGGAGACCACTGCGCTGGTCGGGATGCTCTCCGTCGAGTTGGCCTTGAGCGCGGCCAGCGCCGCCCTCGCCCGTCGGTCGTGCTCGGCCAGCTGGTAGAAGCGAACCAGCCAGCGTGCGGCACGCTCCTGTGGAACCCCGCAGGCCAACAGGTACGCGCCCACCTGCTTCGAACGCAGCGGCGCCTTGCCGTTGAGCATGTCGTGCAGCTGTGAGCGGCTAAGCCCGCCCGCCACGGTGGTGCCAGGAAGATTGGTTAGCCGGGACCGTTCGGCTATCTGTCGCAGGCTGAGCCCCTTCTCGATGCGCATTTGATCCAGCGCGGTGAGGAACTCCTCGAGGGTCGCTACCAAGGCCGGGTCCGCGTCGATGTACCGCAGCTCTAGAACCGGAAGCGGTGCCGGGCTGACGAGGGGGACGTCCGCCGCTTCCAGAGCAGCGGCTGCTGGACGGTTCTTCGCCGCCCGCCGCTGGGCGCGTCGTTGGGCGCGCACGTGCTCGTCGACGGCGCTCCAGCGGCGATGCCAGTGCACGATGTCGTCATCACCGACCCCACACGCTCTCACATATGCCTCAGCGCATGCCCAGCTCGGGAAACGGCTTCCGCTAGCGGCGACAGACAGCGCGGACACCGAGTA
Source organism: Micromonospora sp. CA-246542 (assembly GCF_050942905.1). Taxonomy (NCBI): domain Bacteria; kingdom Bacillati; phylum Actinomycetota; class Actinomycetes; order Micromonosporales; family Micromonosporaceae; genus Micromonospora; species Micromonospora sp. CA-246542. The sequence continues at coordinate 2,566 of NZ_CP192041.1, forward strand.
GTACGTGCGGTTCGCCAGGGTCCGGTACGACGGGCTGCCAACCTCGTGGCGCAGCCTGCGCAAGGAGTAGGCGAACTGCGCAACCGGCCCGGCGGCCGGGTCGAGCGGCTTCTCTGGCCGCCCGATCCCCGCGCTCATTCGTCATCCCGCCCAGGGTCGGACGCCTTGGCCTCCGGCGGACGGTGTCCCTGCTCAGCGGCGACGCCGAGGTAGCGGCGGATGGCGTCGGCCGCCAGAGTGCAGACACCCATGCCGGCGACGGCGGCCATGGTGGTGTTGCCCAGCAGCCAGGAGACGATGCTGAAGGCCATCAGCAGGATCATGGTCACCGTGACAGCGACGGTGGCGGTGGCGGTGAGGGTCGGGGGGTGGCCTGAAGCGTCCGTGCTCCCGATCCCACCACGCCGTGAACGCTGCGCGCGCACGGGCAGGGGTCCTCTCTCGTATGAGCAGAGGACCCGCAGCCCCCGCTGCGGGTCATCCACCCGGACTTGGGTCTTACAAAGGGATGCCCATCAGTCCGGGTGACTCGCCAGGTTGCAGCCCGGCGTCCTCGCTGACGCGCCCCCACATCTTCTCAGATAGAAAGGACAGGGCCCGCGTCCGCATAGGCGAAACTCGCTGCGGCGGGCCCGAAACACGAATTGTTTACTCGTTTTTAAGTGGACAAAGGCCTGCCGTTGTTTACAGATCGCCTGGGATGAGTTGCCGGACAGACAGTAAACAACGTTCTATAGTGGTCAGCGAGGCGAGGAATCCGGTACGGCCCGGCAGCTCATCTCGCCGCTTACCCATGATGCTCTCTCTTGGACTTGGGTCATCATCGGGCGTGGGGGCCGACCGTTGCAGCGGATCGGCCCCCCAAGACGTTTACCAGCGAAAACGCTCGTTTTTTCGCTACGTGACCAGTCAGTAACCAGTAGGTTAACTCGCAAGGACCACCCCGTCGGACGATGGGGGGTCGGGCGATCAGCCCATAGACCGGTATCGCGGTTGCCTGAATCACCCCTGTGTCACTCGGAAACCGCCACGAACAGGCCATGTCACAGGGACTTGTCAACGCTTCAGACCGCCACTTTCCTATGTGACCGTGACCACTTTCGCTCGTCGCCGCAGTGCGGATGGAACTTGATCTCAAGCGCCGAATAGATCATGATCGGCAGCGCTGCAGGCGCGTTCTTGGCGGCTCACACCACCGCCGTGCCATTCGGGCCTAATCGCTATCATCCGGTCCCATCATGCAGACCAGTCCGGTGGCCACGCCGTTCAGCGTCCTAGCGCCACAACGCGAGCCTCGAGTCGTGCGTCCACGACGGTCATCGTGGGCGAGGACCCGCTAGCCGACGGCACCCGCCGCCTTCAGTCCGTCAGTTCAGACTCGCCCGACTGGCTTCCAGACCAAACAACCCGCCACCCTCCAACAAGCGCCTCGACCGGTCGCCTGGCGGCGGCCGGTTGGATGAGTCAGAGTCGCCTAGATCGACGCAGGATCCGCCGCCATCGGGGTGTGGGTGTCGTATCAGTGGGATGGAGGTGTTGCTGGACGGTGGTGACGAGGTCGGCGATCGCCTCGTGCAGTGCGGTGGTGGCGGCGGTGCGGGCGGCGGCTGCGACGCGGCGCCGGTACAGGTTGTCGGAGCCGTAGGCGGTCATGACGGCGACGGCGGCCTCGGAGGTGCGCATCGCGGCGGCGACGACGTCGGTGTCGGGTAGCAAGGCGGCGCGGCTGATCGCGGTGGTCAGTCGCACGTACGGCTCGCGCAGAAATGTGGCGCCGGCGGCGAGGTTGCGCGTGTTCCAGTCCACGGCGACGCTGCCGGCTCGGGCGACGCCGGTGGCCTCGCGGCCGGCGAAGAACTCCAGCAGCGACTGGCCGATGGTGATTAGTCTCGGCTGCCAGTCGTTCCACCGCGGCTGCTCGGCGACCAGAACCACGTGCAGTTCGGTGGCGGCGACGATCAGTTCCGTGGTCACGGCCTCGGCGCGGTCCCGGGCAGCGGCGACGCGGGTCGCCTCCTGCTGGCGACGCTGCGCGCGTTGGGTCAGCGTCACGCCGGCGAGGGTGAACCCGCCGGCGATCAGCGCGGTGGTGACCGGTAGCGGTGGTGTTACCAACGCCGCGGCGGTGGACAGCACGTCGATCATGGCGGACACGATCGCTCATGTTCGGCCGCTACCACCGGACGCCACTCCGGCGACGTCAGCAGGTGTGCGACAGAGCCGACCGGGTGGCGCTGGCTGGGCACCAGGTGAGTCTGGGCCGATTGCGATTGGCCAGAAGGCGCGCAACCGGGTCCGGGCTCCTGTGACGTGAGGTTCACCGAGGTCGTCGTGACGTTAAACAGCAGCGGCGGGACGTCCGTGATGAGGGACGTCCCGCCGCTGGTCGCCGACGGGCTTGGTGCCGGGTGGATAGCCGGAGAGGACTACCTCGTGCGGTCCTATCCCCTGGTGCCGGAAAGCCGGTCGCTGAACGGAACGATCCGACTCACCGCCGCCGACTCACCCTCGCTTCGGGCTACATCGGCAGGGCCACGCTTCCCCTGCTCTTGCAGCCCTCCGTACGGGCTGAAACCACCATAGCAGCCGATACATCACCACCGCTACGCTTGAATCCCCAATCAGACCGCGCTTGCACGGGGGTAGCATCGGACTAGACCCAGGGTCACCCCTGCGCTAGCGTAGGGGTGACCCTGTCACTGTTACCAGGCACTATAGGAGAACACTTTATGTCGCTGAATAACGGTGAACAGCTGTTCGCCCCTACGCAAGCGTCACCTGTTTCGTCCGGTGACGGGTTCGAGGGCTTCTTTGACCGGTTCACCGAGCGGCGGCCGCGCCCGATCGCGCTGACGGCGGCGGAGAACGTGGCCAAGCGCAATCACAACCGGTCCCTGCCGCTGCGCCGGGCGTTCGCGGAGCGGGCGGACAACTCGAGCCAGCCCACGCCGCTGGCCCGCCTCCTTCGCGGAGGCCGAGGTGGCAGTGTCCGGCTCCGGCTGTACCTGTCCTACCTCTGGCTCGGCGCGGCCCCGCCGCATGAGCTCGTGTACCCCGCCCGCGCGTGGGCCGAGCTGCTCGACCTGGACGAGCCGGAGACCAGCGGCGCGCGCCGCGTCGCAGACGCGGTGCGCTGGCTGGAGAAGAACAACTTCATCGAGGTCACCAACCGCGCCGGCGCCCCGAACGTCATCCGGCTGCTCAGCGACACCGGCGACGGCAAGCCCTACGAGACCCCCGGCTCCGCCTACAACCGGCTCAAGCAGAAGAAGCCCGAGGCCGCCCAGATCCACCGCTACGTCCAGTTCCCGCCGACGCTCTGGACCTCGGGCTGGATGGCCGTGCTCAGCCCTGCCGCTCTGGCCATGCTGATCATCCTGCGCGTCCAGGTCGGCGCGAAGGACCCCGACACCGAAGAGGTCTGGATCGCCCCCGACTACGCCACCAAGACGTTCCTGCTCTCCGAGGAGACCCGCACCCGCGGCATTCGCGAGCTGCAGTACGCCGGCCTGATCAGCGTTCGCCGCCGGCAGCTCGTCGCCACCGACAGCTTCGACTTCCGCCGGTTCCGCAACGTCTACCAGCTCAACCTCTCGGCCCTCGACCAGCCGGCTGTCGTTCGAGAGGCAGTCAAAGAGGGGTCCGGCTAGGAGCCCCGCCAGCAGCAGGGGGGCGCTTTCGCGCCCCCCTGTGCTACGTCCGGCAGGTGCTAACGCCGCCGCTTGATCACGGAGCGGACGAGCCCGCCGACGGCGACCACCGCGGCGAGGCAGAGCGCGAACAGAAGCTCGCTGGGGAGCGAGCCGCTCGCGAACTTCGCGATCGCGACCGGCGCGGCCACCGTGCCCACGACCCCGACGGTCACCGTCAACGCCTCCAGCAGGCTGTCGGTGAACCGGCCGGGCACGTTCATCTTGCTACGGAACGTCCGGTCGACGTCGCGGTAGCTGAACTCCACTCCCGCCCCGCTCGTCGCCTCCCCCGACTCGCTCACCTCCTGCCGGTGCTGGTGCTTCTCCATGAACCGGACGAAGGCATTGCTCGTCGGCGGGATGTACCCGTCCCCGCCCTTCGTGCGCTGCGCGACGTACGAGGCGTCGCTGATCGTTTCCGTCCCCTGCACACGCGTTGCTTCCACTTAAGTCAACCCTTTCTGCTCCCCTCCCTCGATGCGGGGCACCGTCGCACCCCTACTACACCGAAGGATTTAGCACTGCCAGAGGGCAAGCCCTCTTGGCTGAGCGAAGCCACGTGCCTCCGCGACCCCCCGTTGCGCGACCCCAGTGGCTGAGGGCGGTCACTGGGCGCCTGAACTGCAGCCGACGGATGGCAAGTACCGGCCGAACCCGTCGCGTCGCCCCCGGGCTGTCTGGGCCTAGGCCCCAGCCAGTAAGTAGGCCGATCGCAGACGTGATGAAGAGAGCCGTGACGAGTGGCGTGCTGGCTCCCCCCTCCTCTCGAAGAGGTGGCTGGTAGTGACTCGACATGTGTCCTCCTGCGGTTGTGGAAGCCCCCGCGTGTGGGGGTTACTGGCAGTCTACCCCCAGTAGTCACCGATGTGATGCTCGGGGTTACCTGTCCGAGTCTTGGGATTGATGCTCAAAAGCATCTGATGTGCTACTGTCTAGACACGAGATACCGACAATGGAGATGCACGGGATGCTGCAAGACCCAGCGGGGGGCCCGCACATCCCGCCACCGCTGACAGCGAAGGAGGCGAAACATGGGCAGCCGGACGCAGCTTCAGCCACGGGCGGGCACGGAGGAGCCACACGGCGACGGAGAAATGATCGATCCCGGGGAGCACGTAATCACCAGGATCACCGTGGGGATCATCCCTAAGGCATGGACTGACCTGCAGAAGTTGATCGCACGGACCCGGTTCAACCGCACCGACGTGGTGAACCGCGCCATCTCGATCTACGCGATGGTCGACGAGAACACCCGCAACGGCAATGAGCTGGTCTTCCGTGACCCGAAGACCGGCAAGGAGCGCATCGTCGAAATCGTGTAACCACACGGCGCGAAACGACTCCTCGACAGTCTGTCGAGGAGTCGTTCGCGTTATCGCGGACCACAGGTCGCCGTGCTCAGGCTTGCTGGCTTCCTTCGGCGGGCATCAGCCCGGCACGCCAACGGGGTCAGGTGCTGGACGACTCCCCTACCCTGCCCGGATCCTCTGCTGAGGCGTCGCCCGCCCGCCGGATCCCGCGTCTGCGCCGCGAACCATCTCCGCAGTCGTCCCTTGAAGTCGGGTTTCCGGTCCACGAACGCGACGTCGCCGACGATGAGCGCCACCCCGCCAGCGATGAACGCTGCGCTGCCCAGGATGCCGCCCCCGTATAACCACCCGATGCCGAGGCCGATGAGCGCCAGCCCGAGGACGATCACCGCCGCGCCGCGCAGGGTGGTGCTGCCGGTCAGGAACCCGATGCCGAGGCCGATGGCCGCCACCCCGAGGACGATCACCGCCGCGGCGGCCAGGGTGGTGCTGTCGGTAAGGGGCCCGATGCCGAGGCCGGTAAGCGCCAGCCCGAGGACGATGAACGCCGCGCCGAGCAGCATTTTGCTGCCGGCCAGAATCCCGAAGCCGAGGCCGATGCTCGCCACCCCGAGGCCGATCACCACCGCGCCGCCCGGGGTGTAGCCGTCGGCCAGAATCCCGAAGCCAACGCCGATGCCTAGCACCCCAGTGACGATTAGCTCCGCGCCGGCCAGCATTTTGCTGCCGGCCAGAATCCCGAAGCCAACGCCGACGAGCGCCACGCCGGTGCCGATTAACGCCGCGGGGAGCAGCACCTCGGGGGGAACCCACAGCGTGCCGGAGAGAACCTCGATGCCGACGCTGATGATCGTCATGCCGAAGCCGATGCTCGCTGCGCCGAGCAACAAAAGGGTAGCGATGGCGGTGGTGTTGCTGGTGAGGACGGCGGTGACGGTCAGGGCCGCTGCGGTCAGGGTGGCGTAGGCGGCCCAGGACGCGGGACCGATGACCGCCGCGATCGCGCCGAGCAGGGCCAGGGCGAGCAGGGTTCGGGTCGTGTAGCGGACCAGGGGCGCCCGGGGTGGCAGCCGGCGGAGCGAGGTGGCCACCGAGAGGACCGCGCCGACCGCCGCGGCGGCGGCCACGCCGCGGTAGCCGACGTCGTTGCTCAGCACGTTGATGCCCATGCCGCCCGCCACGCCGAGGAACACCCCGGACAGCCGCCCGCGCCAGTCCAGGCGGGCTGCGGGACGTGTCGTTCTCACCCCGGGTACTCACCCCGTAAGCATGACGTGAACGGTCGAGCCTGGCCCGGTCGGTCACTCGGGCTCGCCGGCGGTGAACCGGACGGCGGTGAGGATGAGCAGCAGGGCGCTGGCGAACGCGCCGCCGCCGGTGAGGATGGCGGTGGGCGGGTTCATGCCGCCGGCCCAGGCGAGCAGGCCGGCGGTGGCGGCGATGATGCCGGCGGTGAGGGTGGCGATCGCGAGCCAGAGGCCGCGCACGGTCGGGTCGGTCAACGGTCAGCCCTTCCAGTGGTCACACCTCTCCATTTGAGAGGTCGTGGATGGCTGACTCCGCCCTGCTCCGCAGGATTCCGGCACAGTGGGACACGTTCAAGGTACCGAGTGATAATCACGGTTATCACCAGCGAACGGGTTCTACTCTCGGCCCCGTGACCACCCCCGCCGACGCCATCGCCCCGCGCCCTCGAGCCGGGCTCGGTCGCGGCCTCGGCCAGCTGATCCCGACCGGACCGATCCCCGGGCAGACCCCGGAGACGATGCCGCCGGCATCACCCCCGGCGCCGCCGACCGGCCCGGAGCCGTCGCTGGTCGAGCAGATCGCCGCCTCCGTCGCCGCCCTCCCCTGCCCGCCGGCCCACCCGACGCCCGGTGGAACCCCGCCGCGGTCACCGCCGCCTGGCTGCGCAGCCGCCGCTCCCCGCACACCCGCCGCGCCTACTTCGCCGACCTTGAGGACTATCTGCTCTGGCTGGATGAGGGCCGGCTCAACCCGCTGGAAGTGACCCGCACCGACGTCGACATGTATCTCGCCGAGCTGCGCGACCCACCCCGGCCCCTCCGCGCCGCCACACTCAACCGGCGCCTGGCCACCCTTTCCAGTTGGTATCGGTACCTGGTCGAGGCGGACATCGCCACCCGCAACCCCGCCGGCGCGATCGACCGCGCCCCGGTCGACCGCGACCACTCCACCACCGTCGGTCTCACCGTTACCGAGGTCCGCAACCTGCTCCGCGCCGCCGACATCGAGGTCACCCGCCTCGCCGTCGAATCCCCACTACGACCTCGCGCCGAACGCAACCGACTCCTGATCACCCTGCTCGCCAGCCTCGGCCTGCGCGTCTCCGAGGCCACCGGCCTGGATCTGGCCGACCTACGCCACAACGCCGGCCACCGCACCGTGCTCATCCGCGGCAAGGGCGGCCGCGACCGCGAACTCCCCGTGCCCGCGGCCCTGAGCCGGCTCCTCGACGCGCACCTGCCCCGGCAACGCCGGTTCATCGCCGGGCGCCTGCTCCTGAGAAAACACCTGAGCGAGATGGAAGAGTTCGACCGCCGGGAGTGGCCCGCCCCAAGCCAGCCGAGACAGTTCGACCGCGAGGGATTCTTTGTGATGACCTCACGGCATACTGCCGAGACATTTCGACTTGAGGCGATGACCGACGACGACCTCGAGGCCCGGGGCGTCAACGGGCCGGTGTTCACCACCCGGCACGGCAATCGACTGAGCCAGTCGAGCGTCTGGCACCTGGTCCGCCGGCTCGCCCGGGTGGCGGGCCTGCCCGCCGCCGACCAGATCTCCCCGCATAGCTTGCGCCACGCGGCCGCGACCGCCGCCCTGGACGACGGGACCCCGCTGCGCGATGTGCAGGATCTCCTCGGCCACGCCGATCCCCGCACCACCCGCCGCTACGACCGCAACCGCGGCAGCCTCGATCGCTCCCCCGCCCACCGCCTGGCGGTGCTGTACGGCGAATAGAGCCAACGCCGTAGCTTCCAGCCTCCAAGGTGGGTCGCGGCCCGCGACTACCCGGCCAGGGCCGGCTACGACCTGGACCACGGCGGCTGCCGGCCCCTCGACCAGCAGGGGCCGGCAGCCACGCGGTGGCTGTTCCGACCGGCTATTGCACCGGACGCAGCGGCGTGACCGAGCCGCCCTGCCAACCGGCGTCGGGCGTCATATGCCACTCGATGTGACGCTTCGGGTTGGTCACCCAGGAGCCGCACGCCGGGCACTCGAAGCCGCTCGGGGCGCCGGGTGGGCCAGTCTGCGGGACAGCGTTGTCGGACTTCTGCTCGGTCTTGCGGCTAGCGGCCGCCCACAACGGCACCCAAACGGACGTGAAAGTGCGAGTTTCCACGTCCATGTGCTCGGCGAGCCGGTCGAGCAGCTCACGACTGGGTGCCAGGTGGCCGTTGAACACCCGAGAAAGCATCGACTCGGAGTAGCCGACGTCGCGCGCCAGCCTAGCCAGCTTCGGCTTGCCGGCGGTGACGCGAGCCGCGGTGAGGACCTCGCTCAACTGCTGGCGGGCGGTTTCCGGGTCCAGTACGTCCTCGGCGGCCGCAGCCGCCATGAGCTGAACCTTTTCGACGCCGCCATTGAAGACATAGACGGTGGAGTCACGGCCGACGACGTCGTCAGCGCCGTACTCCCATCCGCGCCGGCTGGAGGCCTGGCGGGCACTGCGCCGCGGGCCGGGCATGGCCGCCTTCATCAGGCTCGTCCTGGGCCGTCAACCAGCCGCAACAGCGTGGCGAGATCCTCGCCACTAGAGCGGAATCCGTCGACCACCCGATCGATCACCATGCCGGCGACGATGCCGATCACCGCAACAAGGCCGGCGGCCTCGAACACGTTCAGGTGCTCAACGCCAGTCAGCCAGGTGAAAAAGACCAGGACGATCACGAGCACGACCGTGCGCCGCTTGGCGCGCTGGTCGACCCACCCCTCGGACGCAGTGCACCCACCGACGGCATTCATTGCCATGTGCCCCTCCCGATACTGAACAGCGCTGGACTGCGTGGACAGTGCGGAAGAGCTCTCCGGCCCAACGAGGAAACCGGGTGGCGTGAGCTGTCTTCCGCGCCGACCATGGTTGCGGATCAGCACCACGTCACGCCACATCGACGGGACGGCCGACAGGATGGCGTGTGAAAGTTCGGCGCAGGGTTGATGACGTGCCGGCCGGTCCACCGATGGCGGTGTCGGCCGAGGCTCGGACACGACGAAGGGGCCCGCCATCGACGGGCCCCTGCACGTGCCTGGCGCGACGTCGCCACAACGCCTCTACCAGTTGTTCCTGTCTCCGGTCCGGTCCAGCGCTATCCAGACGGCCTGGGGCGAGCCGCCAATTCTGGCGGCTCTCACACCGGCGTCCCGCGGCTTCACGCCCGTCGGCGCGCCCGTGTAGGACTCCCAGTAGAGCAGTCAGTCTGACTTGCCGTCGAGACGGCGCTGCACTTTCATGCAAGCTCGCCGCTGTGGGAAGCAGCATCCCCGCCGGTGAGAGCGCACTCGGGCCGCCGGGTGACTGGCACGGGTTTCGGCAAGATTCGGAAAGAACTCAGAACCGAAAGCCAACCCCTCAGCTACTCCCTGACTGGCGGCGGGCTCACGGTGCCAGGTGCTCAGCGTCCTGCAGAACCGGCCCTGGACCGTGCGCGCCTCCCACGCGCCGCCGCAGCGACAGGCCAGCGCCGTCCGGTCCGACGCTGACACGCCGCCGGCCGGAAGTGATCGGCCGGGCCGCTCCGTTCCGACGTCCTGGCCATTCAGCCACCGGCGGTGATGTGCTCGCACACCCGGCGGGGCCGGTAGCCGCCCGGGACGTCGGCGCCGATGGTGTCCCAGAACGCCGGGGAGCCGTCGATGTGCCCGCCGAGCGTGTGCCAGGCGTAGCCGGGGTTCTCCCTGCGCAGAGCCGCAAGGCCGGCGGCGGCCAGGCCGCGGCGGCGGTAGGCCGGCAGGGTGTGCGGCTGCTCGACCCAGCCGATCCGGCACCGGCGACATAGCTGGTAGTCGACCTCGAACACGAACTCGTCGCGTACGGAAGCGTCATCTGGGTCGTGGGCGCGTAGGTTCGCCGCGCGCATCCGCCAGCCGATCCGCTCGTTCGAGACGGTGTCCTGCCACGGCGTGGCCAGCCGGGGCACGACCGGCCAGCCGGACCGGCGCGGCCACCGGCCTCCGGTCAACCGCAGGAGCAGCTCGCGCCAAGGCTCACGCCCGGATACCCGGCCCAGCCTCGCGGTACCGGCGATTAGGTCCCGGATCTCGGCGTCACGCGGGCCGGTCTCGGCCATCGGCTGCTTAGTCCTCGCCGACGTCGGCTTGCGCCTGCCCGGCCTGCTCGACCAGCGCGTTGGTTAGGTCCCCCAGCCCCGCCACGGCGTTCCAGTCCGGTCGCGCCGCTGAGTTCACCTTGGCGTCCTCCCAGATCCGATCGACGTAGTCGTACAGCGCCTGCCGGGCCTGGACCTGGGCTGCCCGGCCAGCGGCGTCAAGGGCGGCCAGGCCCGCCGCGTCGCGTTCGGCGAAGGCGTCGATCAGCTCAATCGCCATGCCCTGGTGGTCCAGCTCGCCGTCCACATCGACCATGTCGGTCACCCTGGGCATCAGATCATCACGCGGGTGAGCGCGATTACGGGGACCAGCAACGGCCGGTGGCCGCCGGTGTCGAGCTGCGCGAATCGACGTCAGCGCCGCGATCCGGGCTCCCCTACCCCTGGATGGGCGTGAGGGCTGCCCAGACCTGGCTGGTCCCGATCGGGTCGATCGCGCGTAGGTGCACCGGCACGTCGAGCACGACCAGGTGCGCGCGTTCGTCCTCGCCCCGGCCGGGCGAGATCAGGCCGCGTACCGCGTGATCGCCCTGGTCGTCGTCAACGCCGGGCTCCGGCGCCCCCAGCAGCCGCGCGGCGACCTCGGCCGGGAAGGGGCCACCCTGCCACTCGATCTCCCAGGTCCTACCGCCACTGCCGGGCCACCAGTCGAGATGGGTGGCGCCGTTGAGGACGCCAGTCTCGCGCAGGGCCGACATGACCCGTCCCAGCACCTCGTAGTAGTGCGCCGGGTTGTCCCGCAGGTGGTGCACATCCGTCATGGCCTGCTCAACGAATCGGGCCAGGGACCGGCATCTGCAACCAGCCACCCTCACCGACCGGCAGCGGCAGATCGCCACCGCCTACCGCGGGGGCCTCAGCACCCGCGTCCTCTGTGTCCTGGCGCTGATGGTCAGACACTCCAGCAAGGCGGGCGTGTAGGGCTGTCTCGATACTGATGCAAGACCGCTCGATGGGGGTCGCGGCCAACAACCCTGGACCGGGCGGTCGACCCGGGGCCACCTTTGGAGCAAGAAACTCGGGCGGTTAACCGCGGTTAATGAGCGACACGAGCTGGCCCGGGCTACTGGGCAGGGCGAGGTCGGCCCTAGCATGACGGGCATCCGAAGTACCGCGCGGCCGTACCCGGCCCCGGGAAGCACACGGAATGGAGCCCGCATGACTCAAGTGCATGTCATTGCCAACCAAAAGGGTGGCGTCGGTAAGACCACGCTCGCTGTGAACCTCGGAGCGGTGACCTACGACGTCTTGGTCAACCCGGAGCCGATCCTGCAGAAGACGGCTGAGGCCATCGGTGATCCGGAGAGCCCGGTCATGGTTGCGTCTACCGACCCGCAGGCTTCCTCGGTCTGGTGGTCTCGACGGGTGGAACGACAGGGTGGCCTGCCGTTCGACTTCGCTCAGGTCGAAGATCCGCGTGATCTTCGGAAGCTGCGGAACCTGCACTACGAGCACATCTTCGTGGACACCCCGGGCTCGCTCGAGGACGAGCGGATCCTTCAAGCCGCGCTCGACGAGTGCGACGACGTCCTGGTGCCGATGGTGCCCGAGCCCCTCTGCTACGACCCGACGGCACGGACGATTGAGTCCGTCATCGCTCCACGCGGAATTCCGTACCGAGTAGTCGTCAACAGCTGGGACCCACGCGATGGACTCCCCGATCTTCAGCAGACCGCGCAGTTCATCCAGCGCAAGGGCTGGCCGATGTGCAACACGGTTGTCAGGCGGTACAAGCTGCACTCCCGCGCCTCTGCCGAAGGCTTGGTAGTCACGCAGTACCCCAAGAACCGGACCGCGATGGAGGCTCGCGAGGACTTCTTCCGCCTGGCTCTGGAGATGGGCTACGGCGGCGCTGCGGCGATCCCGAGCCAGTCTGGCGCGCCGAACCTGCAGGAGGTCTGACGTGGCGGGAAAGCGGGTCAACTTGTCGGAGCTTGCGGACGAGGCGGTACTTCCCGAGGCTCGGGTGCCCGCATTCGTCGAGTCGGGTCCGCGTAGCGCTCGCGTGCATCAGGTCGCCGCGAATCCGCTCAACACACGGGACCTGACTTCCGATCGCGCCAAGATCGAGAGTATCGCCGAGTCCATGCGGACGCACGGCCAACTCCAGCCATGTGCCGTAGTAGCACGAGAGTCGTTCCTGCGGATCTACCCAGAGCACAAGCCTGCGATCGGTAGCGCCTCCTGGGTTCAGGTCACCGGCGGCCGACGTCGCGCTGCGGCCCTGATGGCGGAACTGCCGACCCTCGACATCGTGGTCAAGAACGGACTCGCCGACAGCAGGGAGACATGGCTCGGTGCCACTGCCGCCGAGAACCTCGACCGCCAGAATCTGGACCCCATCGAAGAGGCCGAAATCGTTCGAGATCTTGTGAAGGAGTGCGGAACCGCCAAGGCGGCAGCCGCTCGACTCTCTCGCACTCCTCCCTGGGTAACTCAGCGACTCAATCTGCTGAGGCTGGCGCCGGAGGTTCAGTCGTTGCTCAGGGCCGGCGAGGTGCCTTTGCGGGATGTGCGAGATCTCCACCAACTGCCGCCCGAGAAGCAGCTCGATGAGTTGCGCCAGCGCCAGCTGCCTATCAACGAGCCAGAGTTAACCGCGGTTAATGAGCCGGAGGCTGAGGGTGCCGCAACCCCTCGCAACGCACCTTCACGACGGTCCTCTGCCGCGTCCGCAATCCGACGTCTCGGCGGCACCCCAGACAAAATCGCGGAGTCGCTGCGGGCAGAGCTGGAGCCGGACGACCTACAAGCTTTGGCTGAGCTCCTACTGAGTGGACCAGCGGCAGGCACCAACGGATAGAACGTCAGTCGACCTACACGCGCGGCGGCACCCTGAGGCCTCAGGGTGCCGCCGCGCATTCGGAAACCGAGAGAACAGTCAAGCCCTCTTCTGACCCACCCGGTTGGCCAGAGAAAGACCGGGGCTGGGCCAAGCGCCCTCGGACCAGTGACGCCGCCGACGCTCAGCGCCAGCGCGTGCTGGGCACGACCAACGCTGGGCGTCGGGTCAGCCACGCTACGGGAGGATGCCTGATCCGGGCTGGGCGACGTCGGGCCAATCGCCGTCGACGGCGGCCGCGAGGGCGCCGACTGCGGCTCGGTCGCTGTGGGCAGCGACCCTGCGGCGGGGCTGCACGGTGGGCTCGTCCGCGCCCGAACAGCGGGGGCAGGGCACGACCTGGTCGTGGTCGTCGACCTCGACTCGGCGGTGCCGGTCGCAGCGTCCGCACCAGGACGCGCGGTCGACCCGCCGAGTCTCGGCGTCGGTGGCCACGGACCTGCGGCGGTGAATGACGTGCCGAGCTGCCGGGTTCGGTGGCGCATCGGGGCCGGTGAGGACGTCCTCGAGGATCGCCTTGAGGTAGGCGACCGGATTGCGGGGCGCGGACAGCAGGGGCCGGGGACGATGCTGGCTGGCCCAGGTGGTCAGCATCTCGGCGTTCCATTCGCGGCTGAGTGCGGCGCCCAGGGTGGCAGCCACTTGCGGCAGGGGAGCGCCGGCCAGCCAACGCCAGTGACCTCGTAGTGCCCGTGCCAGGTCGTACGCCCACTCTGCCCACTCAGGACGTGGACGAGACCGCCGTGGGCGCTCAGACACCGTCTGGACCGGCCTAGGACGCCCTACAGGACGTGACCTGGCAACATGGGAATTTCGCCGGCTTGTTATTGGTGAGCGCGAAGCGCCAATCTTCCTCCGGCTTTGCCGGTCCGCCACGACGTGAGAGTGGGCGATCGGCGGTGGAATCAGCAGACCCCGAGACAAGCTGGAGTAAACACTCATACCTTGAGACACCGTGTGGGGGGTGCGGAAATTCTCGGCCTGGTCACAGGCGTGATCGCGGGCGGCGACCACCACCTGGCGCATCTGGTAGCGGCGCACACGCTCGTGGTGGTCGACCCAGCCGCCGACGCGGGCGTCCAGCTCGTCGACGCGGTCCTGCGCCTCGGTGAGCAGCGTGCGGGCGTGGTCGAGCAGCTCGGCCAGGATGGTCAGCGCGGCCGGCACGTGCGCCGTCTGGGCGGCGGTGTCGCCTCGGTGTAGCGGGGTGATGTCGAAGACAGTCCGAGCCTGGGCGCGGCCGGTGGCGCACCGCTCGGCGTAGCTGAGGCGGCGGCCCTGTTCGACGCGGGTGTGCCAGCCCAGAGCCTCGGCGCGGCGCCACGCGTCCGTCACGGGGCGGGTGGAGTCGCAGCCGGCGAGCAGGGCGGTCTCGGCGCGGCCGGGCATGGCACGGCGTCCGGAGCGGCGGTCCGCGTCGACGGCCAGCACCGCGCCCACCCGACCCAGCGCGGAGCGTCGGCCCCGGCGGCTAGCACGGCTGGCGGCGTCGCGGGCGAGGAGGTCGGCCAGCAACCACACCGGCCGGCCCCAGCTATCACCGGCGTTGAACGCGCTCAGCGTCTCAATCAGGCGCTGGATCCACGCGGTCAGCTCGTCGACCCGCTCGCGGGCGTCCGCCGTCTCGGCGAGCTGCGCGAAGTGCTCGTCGACGGCGGCGGCCTCCAGCGCCTGCCCGTGGGCGTGATCGGCGCGGGCCTGCTTCAGGTAGGAGTACCCACACAGCCAGCAGGTCGGCACCGGTCCGGGCTCACCGCAGGCCGCGCAACCGGCGTCGACGACGTCCTGGGCGTGGTCGAGGCGACCGCGCAGGGCGGCGACCAGGTGGTGCCGCTGGGCGGCGTCTCGCCGGTCAGTGCGTCCCCGCCAGCAGGACATGCACAGCGGGTCCGACCCTTCACCGTCGCGCGGCAGGCCCTGCTTGTCCCGGCCGGCAGCGGCGCAGGACACACACGACACCTGAACACCGGTCGGGTAGACCGGCCGGCGGCGGGCCCCGGGCGGGGCCACCAGGCGGGCCTGCCCGGCGGCGGTGGTCTCGACCAGCAGGCGCTGATCGACCAGGTGCGCCCGGCAGTGGTGCTGTCCGGGTACGACGAGTACGGCCGCGCCGGTGGCGTAGCAGTCGGGGCAGTACCCGAGCGCCACCACGCGATCCGAGTCCAACGCCCGGGAAGATGCCGTGATCATCGCGGCACCGTTGTGGACCTAACAGGCTTACGTCCTGGGCCAGGATCCGCCGCAGTCCGTTGGCAGCGCAACCGGCCCCGCGAAGACTCTGTGTGATGGTGCGTCGAGCGTGGGGTTACGAATCCACCCCAGGTGGGACGCGAAATGGGGGAGGCTGGGCGCAGGCAGGTATCGCTGCGACACGCGGTAACCGTGTCGAGAGACAAAGATGCACCCAGCCCGGAGGTGGGTGCTATGGTGTCCTCCGAGCTTGTTGAGAGCCTCAGACCCTTCCCGCGGCCAAACGATCGGGGTCTGGGGCTCTGTTTTTTTATGGAGTTAGTGGTTGAGCGCTGGTGCTCCCTCAAGATCAATTCAGACGCGTGACCCGAGGATCTTACGGTGACTCTCGCCGCAGCAGGCGTCTCAACACGCTCCGAAACCACCAGACGCGCTATGTCCTGTGTGGACCGCCGCTCAAAATCGGTACATACCCCTACGAGTCGGGCTGCCTTGCGAGGTAAGGGGTTTCGACTACATGTAGTCGAATAGGCGGCCCGACGATTCGGGCCGCCTACCCGTGCGTACTGAATGATCATTCGGGTAGATGGATGGTGACGGAGTGGACGGCGCCGCCGTCGCCATCGTGGGCGTACAACTCGCCGTAGCGGTCGTCGGGACCGTCGACCGCAGCGAGAAGACGTTGTGCCTGGCGGCTCGCCGTCTCGGGGTCGCTGGCGGTGAAGTAGCTGACAACCTGGGGGATGTCGGGTCCGGGGTCGGTGACGATGTCGAGCCGGTATTCGTCGGTGGCGCCGAGGACATCGGTGGCGAACTGTGGGCGGGTCATCGCGTTCACCGCCCCCAGATCGCCAGGGCCGCGGTGACGGCCGCGCCGACGTACCCGGCGAGCAGCAGCGGTACCGCGCGAGCGATCGCCATGTACTTGGCGCGTACGGCTCGGGAGAGCCACCACAGCTCGCGAGCGCGGGTCAGCGGCGTCATCTGCGGGACCTGGGCGGCGTCGCCCCCGGCGATGCGGGCGAGCACGTCCTGGGCGGTGTCGGCATCGGCGTAGGCCCCGAATCCGAAGTCGCCGCCGAGGCGGGGCCGAGAGGCCAGCAGGAGCAGGGCGACGGCGACGAGCACCACCACGCCGGTCGCAGCGCCAGCCCGCAGCGTGGACGGGGGAAGGTGGCCACCGGCTCCCGCGCCGCCGAGTACCGCCAAGCCGGCACCGAGTAGCACTCCGGCCATCTGCAGGTAGCCGCCGGCTTTGGGGTCGATGCGGGCCAGCTCGGCGCGGACGGTAGCGACCTCGGCGTCCAGGGCGGCGGTGACGGTGCCCCGCCCGCAGGCGGAAGCGTGCGCGCCAGCGCGGGCAAGGATCTCCAGCTCGCTGAAGTCGCTATCGGTGTGACCACAGCCGGTGCAGTGGGACGTGCTGTCGACAAGGCTGGTGGGGATCTCCACCAGCACCGCGTGCGCGCCTGCGGTGGGGATACGGAAGTGGCGGCGCTGGCCACGTGGATCGTTGTCGCTGGCGTAGGCCGCGCCGAGGTAGGTCGGTTCACCCGGTTCAGGCACCATGGGGGTAGCTCCTTCTCATCTGCTGGATGGGGGAGTGGCGGGCGGCCCTGGCTGTAGGAGGCGTGGGGCCGCCCGCCGTGTGTGCGGGTCAGTAGGTGCTGTCGATGACCGGATCGCGATCGCGCCGGTGGGCGAGGCTGGGCAGGATGTTGCCGACCGTGAGGTTGCTGCGGCCGGCGTAGGCGAGCAGGGACAGGGTCAGCCACACCAGGGTGGTCAGGCCGGCAGCGGCGGGGCCGGTGCTGGCCGGGGCGCCGGCGTACACGGCGACGCCGGTCAGGGCACCGATCGCGGCCCAGCCGATGCGGGCGTAGGTGGAGCCGAACAGCGCGCCGAGGTAGAGGGCGCCGGCCGCGACGAGCCACATGACCCACAGGTCGCGGCCGGTGGCGGGTAGGCCGCCACTGTGGGTGTCGAGGTAGGCGCGCAGCGGGTCGGAGATGCTGTGGGTGATCGGCCCGTCGGTGATCCAGGCGCCGGCCGCGTCGACGCCGGCGTCCGCGACGTTGACGAGCTTGGTGACGATGACCCAGATGGTCCACAGCAGCACGCTGAGCGTGGCGAGGGCGGCCAGCGCGAAGACGCCGAGCAGCCAGTTGTCGCGCACGAACACCGTGGCGGTGTCGCGCCACCAGGTGGCCAGTGACCATCGGCGGCCCTCGCCGGCCTCGCTGGTGGTGATGTGGTCGATGGGGGCGAGGTGCTGCTCGCCGGAGGTGGGGGAGGTGTCCATGGGGCTCTCCTTCGTCTGGCGGATCCGGGTGGGGCGGTGCGGGGTAGGTCAGCGGCGGGTGCCGTTGCGGGGGAACGCCAGCACGGTCGCGCCGGCGTCGTCGGAGTCGGCGGGGGAGTCGCCGCGGAGCGCGGCGAGCAGGTCGGGCAGCTCGTCGACGCGCACGAGCACGTCGCGGGCTTTGGAGCCTTCGGAGGGGCCGACCACGCGCAGGTCGGCGAGGGTGTCCATGAGCCGGCCGGCTTTGGCGAAGCCGATGCGCAGCTTGCGCTGCAGCATCGAGGTCGACCCGAATTGACTGGTGACGATCAGCTCGGCGGCCTCGCGCAGGAGGGCCCGTTCGTTGTTGTCGAGCCCGTCGACGACGGCGGTGTTCACCGCCGAGCGGGCCGGGGGTTCGGCGGCCGGCGGCGTCACGGTGGCCGGCGCGCAGGGCTGGCCACTGGCGGCGGTCTGGGTACGCCAGTGCTCGACGACGGCGGTGACCTCGGCGTCGCTGACCCATGCGCCCTGGATCCGGACGGGTGTGGACGCGCCCATGGGCAGGAACAGGCCGTCGCCCTGGCCGAGCAGTTTCTCCGCGCCGGGCTGGTCGAGGATGACCCGGGAATCGGTCAGGGAGCTGGTGGCGAACGCGAGCCGTGACGGGACGTTGGCCTTGATCAGCCCGGTCACCACGTCCACCGAGGGGCGCTGGGTGGCCAGCACGAGGTGGATGCCGGCGGCGCGGGCGAGCTGGGTGATGCGCACGACGGCGTCCTCGACGTCGCGGGGGGCGACCATCATCAGGTCGGCCAGCTCGTCGACGACCACCACCAGGTACGGGTACGGCTTGAGGGCTCGTCCGCTGGGCGCGGTGGCGGTGATCTGTCCGGCGCGGACCTTGCGGTTGAAGTCGTCGATGTTGCGTACGCCGGTGAGGGACATGTCGTCGTAGCGCAGGTCCATCTCCTGCACGACCCAGTCCAGGGCGTCGGCGGCCTTGCGCGCGTTGGTGACGATCGGGGTGACCAGGTGGGGGATGCCGGCGTAGGCGGTCAGCTCGACGCGCTTGGGGTCGATCAGCAGCAGCCGCACCTCGTCGGGCGTCGCCCGGGTCAGGATCGACACGAGCAGGGTGTTCAGGCAGCCAGACTTCCCGGCGCCGGTGGCACCACCCAGGAGCAGGTGCGGCATGGTCGCCAGGTTCGCCGTGACGGCCTTGCCGTCGATGTCCTTGCCCAGCCCGACGAGCAGCCGGTGCCCGTCGCGGGCGGCGCGGGAGCGGATGACGTCGCCGAGGGTCACCGTCTCCCGGTCGGGGTTGGGTACCTCGACACCGACGGCGCTCTTGCCCGGGATCGGGGACAGCAGCCGCACCTCGGGCTGCCCGACGACGTACGCAAAGTTCTTCGCCAGACCGATGACCTTCTCGACCTTCACTCCGGCGCCGATGGTGATCTCGTAGCGGGTGACGGTCGGCCCGCGGTGCGCGCCAGACACCGTCGCGGCGACCTTGAAGTCGTCCAGGACGCCCTGCAGGGCCTTCTTGCTGGTGTCGGTGGCGGCGGTACGCCGCTGCGGTGGGTCGCCGGCGGCGAGCAGGCTCAGCGGCGGCAACTGGTAGCCACCCGCCGTCACCGGTGCCGCAGCGGCGGGCGTCGCCGGCGTGGCCACCAGGGCCGGTCCGGTCGCCTCGCGGCGCGGGCGCGGCGGTCGGGGTGCCAATTCCACGGAATCCGCCGGTGCCGCCGTGGTGGTAGGCGGGCGTGGGGCGTCCGGCACCGCAGCCGCGTCGACCTGGTCGACATCGTCGAGGTCGTCGAGGTCGTCGGGGTCGTCGGGGTCGTCGACAAGGCGGTCCAGGTCCTCATCGGTGCCTGCCAGCGCAGCCCGGCGGGATCGCGTGGCGGCGAGGGCGGCTACCACGGCGACCGGGCTGACGCCGGTGACGGCGGTGAGTCCGGCGGCGATCAGGCCGAGCAGGACCGGCACCGCCCCCCAGATGCTGAGCACCGCGTCGAGAGCGCCGGTGATCTCACCGAGCAGCCCTCCGGCACCGGCTGCGGGCAGGTCCAGCAGCCCGGCGAGGCCGGCGCCGGTCAGCAGGGCGCCGGCGGCCTGGGTGAGGATCCGCACCGTCTGGCTGCCGGCGGGGTGGCGCATCGCCTGGATCGCGAGCCAGACCAGGGGCAACGGTGCGACGACGGCGAGGTGTCCGAGCAGGCCCTCGGCGATGCCGGCCGGCACCTCCAGAAGCTGGCCTGGCACACCGGCGGGGTGGGTCCACACGGCGGCTGCGGTGATCACGCCGGTGAGCAGCAGCACGAGGCCGGTCGTGTCGTGGCCGGGCAGGTCGACGCCCGAGGTCCGGTGCGGGCTGGGCAGCTTGCGGGCGAGGCGGCCGGCACCGGCCGCCGTGGCGTACCAGGCGGCGAGGGCTGCCACGCCAGCGCGGCGGGCGAATTCGGCGCCGCGGTCGACCTCGGGCTGCTTCTTGCTGCGGCGGGTGCTGGCCATGGGAGTCTCCTTGTCCGGGGTGAGCGGCAGGGCGGGGTGGGCTTGGCGGCCACCGCGAGAGCCGACCCGGGCGGCGCGGTCGGCTGTCACGGAGGCGGTCAGGCCGAGATGGTGAACGGGCCGCCGCGCTGGGCGGGCGGGGTGATCCGGCCGGCGTCCTTGAGCCGCCCCAGCAGCGCGTAGAGCTGCGATTGGTTGACCGGGCAGTCCGGGCGGTCCAGCAGCGCCTGCGCGGAGGCGGGTCCGCGACGCAGGCACGCCAGGACCCACTCGGCGGGGGTCAGCGGCGCGACCTGCTCCACCACGGCGGTCGTGGTCCTGCGTCCGCCGCCGGCGCCGAACGCGGCGCGCAGGCGGTCCACCGCGCTGCCACCGCCTGCGGTCGTGGCCGCCCTGGCGGGAGCACGGTGCCCCGGCAGCACGATCGGGCTCTTGGGGTCGACCTCGGGCACGTTCCACCGCACCGGCACACGCGGGGCCGCAGCGGCGGCGGCCACCTCGTCGAGGTTCGGGACGCGGCAGAGCATCCCGACGCGGTTGCTGTGGCGCAGGTAGCCCATGCCGGCGGTGGACTGTCCATCGATCTCCGGCTGCAGGGCGAACGGGTCACCGACGAAGTCGTCGGGCAGGATCGTGGTGCCGGAACCTCGGTTGGACAGCCGCAGGATCAGGGCGTTACCGGCGACCAGGGCGTCGCGCAGCCGCACCGACCCGCCGAGGGACTTCATCTGCGGCAACTGGGTGGCCAGTACGATGCCGAAGCCGGTCTTGCGCATCGTCTCGGCGGCCTGCTCGGCCAGGGCCACGATCGGGGTGTTCGGGATCAGGATCAGCTGGCACTCGTCGATGATCACGACGAAGGGGCTCAGGCCGAGGGCCTTGACCCGGGGGTCGTTGGCGTCGAAGGCCTCGACGCCGGCGTCGGCGAGTAGCTGGGAGCGGCGCATGATCTCGGCGTGCGCCCGGCGGGTCAGCAGCGTGGTCTTCTCGATGCCCGGGTGGTATTCCACGGCTTCGCGCCACGCGGGCAGGGACTGGCCGTTCTGCGGGTCGCCTACGGCGACCTGAACACCGCCGTCGAGCAGATTCGCGATCAGCGCGCCCAACGCCCGGCTCTTTCCGGCGCCGGTGGAGCCGACGACCAGACCGCCGAGCACGCCATACTTCGGCCGGGACACCACCCAATCACCGGGCGAGCCGTCGGCGAAGCGGGCGATCTCGAAGCGGCCGTTGTTGTAGGTGGGGCCGGTCCACGGCACGCCGGTAGCGATGTAGGAGTTCTCGACCAGGACCACCCGCAACCACGCCCGCTTGCCGGTGGAGCGCCAGCCGACCGCGCCCTCGTTCAGGTCCAGGGCGACCTCCACGTCCACCCCGGACTTGAACAGCGGGCCGGGCTTGGTGCCGGGGGCCAGCCGCACGAGGGCTTCGGTGATCCCCGGCCGGGGCTCGACGGCCTTGACGAGGGTGGTGCCGGCGCACACGCCCTGTCCGACCACCTCGTTCTGCCAGCGCCGCTCCCAGTGCACGGTCAGCGGGTCGAGCACGTCGACCGGCTCGTCGATCACCACCGGCTCGGGCGGCGGTGGCGGGGCGAGGTGGCGCAGATGGTGCCACCACGGCCAGCCCAGCACCGCGCCGAGCGCGGTCGGCACCGCGATCGTGAGCGTGGGGTGCGCGGCCATGGCGGACGTCCCGCCCCCGGCGACAGTGGCCACGGCAGCGCCGCCGAGCACGACCGCGATCGCGGCACGCCATGCCCGCACGGTGCGGGAGCGGGCTTGCCAGCAGGCCGCCGTTGCGGCGATGGCCAGGGCGAGGATCCCCACGGTCTGCCACGACAGGCCCAACGGGCCAGCGACCCACGCCACGGCCAGCTCGGCGGCGACCCAGTACGCGGGCAGCAGCCGGCGCCAAGAGCGCTTGATCAGCCAGGCAACCGCGTAGGCGGTCACGGCGAGCAGAGCGGTCAGGATCTGGCCGGCCTTGGCCAGGCGGTCCGCGCGGATCTCGTCATTGGTCCGGGTCGACATCGCGGTCTCCTCAACTTCAGGGCTGCGCGGGGGCGGTTCGAGGGGGAGGGGAGGGGCCCCGGGGCGGTTGCTCGCCCCGGGGCCGGGGTGGGGTTGGTCAGCCGACCAGGACTTCCTTGCTGGCGACGTTGCCGCCGGCGTCGGCGACGGCCTCGGCGACCTGGCCGTCCTTGCTGTTGAAGTCGGCCAGGGCGGCCTGCAGCTCCTCCTGAGCGGTGTTCAGCGAGACCTGGGCGGCGGCGAACGCCTCCGCGGCGTCGCGCAGGTGCCCGACGGTCGACGCCGCCATGTCCAGGCCCTCGTACCGGTCAGCGGCCTCGGTCAGGACGCCGGCGACACCGGCGACCTCCTCGGCGCGCTCCCCGGCGGCCTCGGCGGCCTGGGTGAACGCGGCCCGGATCTCATCGGGTCCAGTGGCTTCGAGGTTCACAGTCATCTCCTTCAGATCGGTAAAGCTGTTGGTCATGGGGCTGGGCCGGGTGCCCGTCCCCTGGTCGTCGTCGATCCCCTCCGAGCGGCACATGGCCAGAGGGCGACCGAACGGGCCCACGACGATGTCGTGGGCGTCGAGGTCCTTGCCGCACGACGAGCAGAGCTCGAACTCGAAGCCCGCGCGGATGCCCTCGATGTCGCCGGCGAGGTCGTTCGCCGGGTGGAGCTGGTCGTCCCCGGCCCCGCAGCGGGGGCAGTGGAACGGCCACATCTGGGTCGGCCCGTTGACGAGGCCGCAGGCCGCGCACCGGGTGTAGTGCTGCTCGACCGGCTGGTCCGTCTCGGCCGTCGGCGTAGTCGCGGCTGGCGCGGCGCTCGCCCCGGTCGTGGGCTCCGGCGTGGCCGCCTGGCGGTGCTCGCCGCAGTACGGGTCCTTGCCGTCGACCGGGTTGTCGCACCACTTGTCGGGGTGGCCCTCGCGGACCTCGCGGTGGGCGCACTTGCCGTACAGCTCGGTGCGCAGCCGCTCCCGATCGGCCTGGGTGGTCGGCGTGGTCGGCGCAGGGGTGTCGGTCGCCGTCACGCAGGTGTGCTGGGCGCCCGCTGCCTCAGCGCCGGCCTGCGAGGCGAAACCCGACCCGTAGGCGCGGCACTTCGGGCATCGCCAGTAGTACGTGCGGACCTGCCTCGGCGGGCAGGTGTGCCTGGCCGCTGCGGCGTCGGCGGCGGGGCGGGTGGCGAACCCCGTCTCGGTGGCGTCGCACGTCGGGCACCGCCACCGGAACGTGGGGACGTCCGGTGCCGGGGCGGGGTCGGGGACCTCCCGCAGCCGGCTGTCGTCGGCGTAGCAGTTCGGGCAGCGGTTCGGCATCTCGGCGGTGACGCTGGTCGTCCCGCACCGGTCGCACTTGGTGTGGTGGAGCTGCTGCGGCCACTCCTTCGTGGTCAGCTTCGCTGCCGGGGGTACCGGGTCGCTGGCCACCGGCTGCGATGCCGCTGCCGGCTGCTGGGCCGCTGGCGGCGCCGCGTCCTGGGCGCCGCCGGGGATGACCCGCAGCACCGGCCGGCCCGGCGTCTGCTCGCCCGCACCGTCGGCGGCCGATTCGGAGGAATCAGCGCCGGCCCCGCCGCCCTGCGCGGGCTCGGGCTCACCGGTGTACTGCTCGGGGTGCTCGGTGCGGGTGTGCTCCCGGCCGGCGCCCAGCGCGTTGGCCTCGATCCGGAACGGGCGGCTGGCCCACCCGCACAGATCGCAGTCGGCGTACCAGCGGCCGTCCTCGTCGACGTCGACCACGACCCCATCGACCGCCTGGGTGCCGCGCTTGCGGGCGACGGCGCGGCGGCGGCGGGCCCGGGACCGATCGGTGGCGTCCTCGATCAGCCCGGCGAAGTAGCCGTTGGCGGCAGCGATCGTGCTTCCGCTTCCGGTCCGGCCGGCGCCGGTCGGGGCGCTCGCCCCGGCCGGGCCGTCTCCGGTGGCCTTCTGGGCGGCGGCCTGCTGGCGGGCGCGTGCCTGCCGGCGTGGGGACTGCTTGCCCCGCACCGCGTAGGAGGCGTCCTCCAGCAGCAGCACGGCGATCTTCGCCACCGCCAGGTAGACCAGGATGTCGAAGAAGATCACTGGACCACGTCCCGGATCGTCTCGCCGAGTCCGCCGACGACCATCGGCAGCAGCAACGCGCAGGCCAGCGCGACGTGGGCCAGCTTGGCCTTACCGCCCCCGCCGCCGCCCTTGCCGGCCGTGCCCTTCCCGGCGCCAGCCGACTTGCCGCCGCCCTTGCCGCGCAGGAACACGACCACGACGATCCCCAGCCCGATGCCGAGGGCGGTCGGGATGGCCAGGGCGACGGCCTTGGTGTCCTGCCCGATCCAGTCGCCGATCGTCTCGGCGATCGCGGTGATGCCCTTGGCGAGCCACTTGTTGATCTGCGAGACGACGTCGCCGGCGAGTAGCGCGCCGACCGTCAGGCCGAGCAGCACCCGCAGGCGAGGGGTGAAGTGAAAGAAGACGGACAGGACGATGTAGACGAGCCCACCAATCACGATCAGGGCGCTGGTCATGGGTGGTGCCTCCTCTCAGAGAGTTGCGATGAAGACGGCGGCCACCGCAGCGGTGGCCAGGGTGCGCAGGGGGTGGGCCAGGACCCACGAGGCCAGGTGCAGCAGTCCGCGGGGGATGAGCACGAGCACGGCCCAGCAGGCCATCGCGATCGCGTGGGCGTCCTGGCCCTCGCGGGCCCGGCCGGCCTGCCCGACCATGTCGGACAGGGGCTCCGGGGAGCCGGTCCACACGGCGGTGACGCTCTCCCAGTCGCCCGGAATGTCACGCAGGGTAATTCCGGTGCCGGAATTGGGGCCGGAAGAGGCCAGTTCGGTTCGTGCGGTTTCGTCCTGGTTGGATTCCGGTAGGGGAGGGGCCGGCGGGGCCTCCTGCCTCTGCGGAACCAGGGAAACCACGTCCGCCGGACGCCGGAATGGAATTCGCGGCCTCGGTGACGGACGGTAGTTGTCCTCGGCGGGTAGGGCGCTCACGAGATCACCTCCATCAGTCGTGAGTGGTGGTGCGGGGTCGGCATGTGCGTCATCAGGTCGGGTTCCTCCTGCCGAGGGGTGGGGCCACGGCACTCGACCCGACGTCGTCGGCGGATCGAGCACCGTGGTCTCACTCCTGCTGGCTGTCCGAGCCGGCGGCCGCGACCGCGCTGAGCACCGTGCGGACGGTCCGCTCGGAGGTCTTGGCCTGCGCCGCGATGTCCTTCTGCTTGGCGGCGGGGTGGTCCTTGCGGGCCTGCAGGACCGCGCGGACGGTCTCCGGGCTGACCCGGTCGACGTGCGGGACCGGCTTGCCCTCGAACAGCACCGGCTCGGCCGGGCCACTCATCGACCCGCCCGCCGGGCGGCGGGGTCGACGGCCGGCCTCGGCGGCAGCCTGGGTCAGGGCCGCCCGCAGGTCAGCGGCCTCTTGCCTCGCGGCCTCGACCTGGCCCTCCGCACGGTGGCGGGCCTGCTGCTCCTCACCCAGCTCGCGGCGGGCCTGCCCGAGCGCCGTCTCGGCGACTTGGAGCCGGCGCTGCCACTCGCCCTGAGCGGAATCGAGCTGCCCCTGCGTCCGGGCGGCCCGGCCGGTCTCCACCCGCGCCTCGGCTCGCGCTGCTTCCGCTTCCTCCAGCACGCGCCGCAGTGCGGCCCGTGCTTCCGCTTCCGCCTGACGGGCGAGGGCGACGGCGTGTGCTTCCGCTTCCGCCCGGCGCGTCGCCGTCGCGGCGGCTGCTTCCGCTTCCGCCCGGCGGGCCGCTTCCGCTTCCGCCCGCTCGACGGCCGCGCGTGCTTCCGCATCCGCTTCCGCCCGGCGGGCCGCTTCCGCTTCCGCCCGCTCGACGGCCGTGGCGGCGCGTGCTTCCGCTTCCGCCAGTGCCCGCCGCGCGTCGGCCGCGTCGGCGCGTGCCGCCTCGGCCTCGACCCGACCCGGCGACGGCAGTGCCAACAGCGGTGCCGGGGTGCCGGTGGCCGCCAGCCGAGCCAGGGCCGCCAGGACAGCGCCGGAGTCCTTGCCGGTGGCCTTGCGCAGCGCCTTGCGGGCACCGGCGCTCACCTCGGCGACCACCGCGTTCTGCCGCTCCCGCTCGGCGGTGACGTGCTCCAGGCGGCGCTGCTCGGCCCGCCGGGCCTCAGCACGAGCGATCAGCTCGGCCGCGCCAGGGCTGAGTCGGTCGCGCACGTCGACGCGCCACGCCGCGAACGTCAACCGGGGGTAGGTCGTCCATCGGCGCCACCCGAACCGCTCCGGCGGCTCCGGGATCATCCCCAGCTCACGCAGCGCCTTGCGGTGCTTGGCCCCCGAACGGACCTCGTAGACGATGATCCCGAGCGCGCTCAGGGCGCTGAGCCCGATGGCCTTGATCGGGTCGGCGTGGTGCCCGATCGCGTTGATAGCCACCGCCGCCGCCGTGCAGATCCAGATCAGCGACCGGGCGGCGACCGCGCGCTCGCCGTTGAGCCGCTGATGCTGCGCGGTCAACGCCATCGCCAGACCCGTGCCCTCGATCGCCACGGCGGTGATCACCCCGATCGGGGTGGGCAGGCCGTTGGCCCTCGCGGCGTCGACCTGCCCGTACACCGCTCCGGACACGGCCAGCCCGTAGATCAGGCCGGAGTACACCGCCGCCGCGTTGTCACGCACGTAGGCGACCCGGCCGGCGTACCACGCGGCCATCTCCCGGCGACGGGCCTGACGGCGAGCCTTGCGCTCCGACCGCTCGGCGTCGCGCTGCTTGCGACGCCGCTCGGCCCGATCGGCGCGGACCTTGTCCTTCTCGGCGGACAGGCGCAGCTCGCCCGCCTGCGTTCGCAACCGCCGTTCGGCTGCGGCGTCATCCGACGCGATCCGGGTCTGCGCGGCCAGGCGCTCCCGCTCGGCCGACGCCAGGTTCCGGGCCACCTTGTGATCGGTCGCGGCGAGCTGGGCCAGGTCCGGCCCGTTCTGCAACGTCGTCATCGCGCTACCTCCGTGCTCATCGAGCCCGCTGCCATCGCTGGCGCGCAGTCCAGGCACTCCCCGAGGGATCGAGGGATGTAGTAGGGGCGCACCACGCCGCAGCTCCGGCAGGTGCGGCGGGCGGCCAGGGCCTTGCCGATCGCGGCGCGCTGCGCCGCCGTGGCGGTGCGCTTCGCCGCCGCCTGGTCGACCTTGTAGAGGTAGGCCACCCGCTCGCCGCCCACGCCGCGCCACACGACCTGCGCCGCGATCGGCTGGCCACCCGGGCGCAGGCCCTGCGCCCGGAGCTGGCGCACCGTGGCGTAGCCGGCCGGAGCGCCCCGCCACCAGAACGTCGGAATGCCGAAGGTGTTGCCCTCGGGGTCCCAGTACGTCGCGCGGATCCGGACCATCACCGCCGCCCCCGCCCGCTGTCGCGCAGCACCTGCTCGCAGGCCGCGTCCGTGTCCCGGGTGATCGGCTTGCTCTGCCAGTCGTACGGCGGCAGCACGCTGCTGCCGTTGTCCTTGGGCATGTCCGACGTCGTCTTGCTGCTCACGCCGCCGCCCCCCGCGTCTGGGCCGGTGCCGGCATCCGCTCGTCGGCGATCAGGGCCCGCCCGGCGCCGAGCAGCTCCCGGGCGATCTCGTCTTCCGCGCACGACTGGTGACACGCCGCGCCCTGCCCGTCACGCATCTTCGTGGTGGTGGCGCAGACCCGGCAGGGCAGCGACCGGTCACGGTCGTAGTGACCCGGCGCGGTCCAGTCCAGGTGCACCTTCACCACCAGCAGCCCGGCCATCAGCACACCTCCCCACGCGCCTGCCGCTGCGCCCGCACGCGGGCCAGCAGCTCCTTGCCGAGGGGGTTCAGGTCGGCCTCGTCGATGTCGACCGCCAAGGGACGGCGACGGTCGTCGATCCACCGGCCCAGGCGGATACCGCCGACAACAGCGGCAACCAGACCGGCCGCGACGGCCGGGGAGTAGACCAGCACCTGCGGGACTCGGTCGGCGTACTCAGTGAGGGCCGTGCCGGTCAGCACCGCAGCCGGGGCACCGGTGACCACCGTGCCAACCGCGATCCGCAGCGACCGATTCGGCGCCGGCCTGACCGCCGCGCGGCGGACACGCTCGTCGTCAACCAGCCGGCGCAGCTCGCCGGCGAACCAGCCCGGCAGCGCCGCGACCGCGGAAGCCCGGTGATCCAGCTCCGCGTCGGAGACCTCACGCAGGCCGGCGCGGTACTTCGCCAGCGCGGCGGCCAGGTCGAGAGCAGCATCCGTCGGGGCCGTCATGCCGCACCCCCCAAGGCGCGAGCCGTCTCGGCCATGTCCCTCAACCGCACGACCGGCCGCGTCTCCACGACCGGCAGGTCGTCCACCCGGTCGTACTCCGCGACCTGGTCGCCCCCGGCCGCCTTCGCCCGGTACAGCACCAGGTCCGCCGCACGCAGCACGCGCGACGACTCGTCACCGGCCATCGCCGAGACCGCACCGACGCTGGCCCGCACCGGCAGCTCACGCCCGTCGGGCAGGACCACCGGGGCCGCCAGGACCCGCATCACCTCGGCACCGAGAATCCCCGCGATCGGCGCCGGCGACGGGCAGACCAGCACGATCTCGTCACCACCGAGCCGAGCCACCACCGCCCCGTCGACCTCGCTGACCGCGTCCAACAGCCGGGCCGCAACCTCGATCAGCACCGCGTCGCCGGCGTCGTGGCCGTAGGTGTCGTTGACCTGCTTGAACCCGTCCAGGTCCACCAGGGCAATGTCGTAAGGCTCGTCAGCCAGGTCCACCAGCGCAGCCGCCAGCCCCGAGCGGTTCGCCAACCCCGTCAGCGGGTCAGTGCCCACCAACTGGTACGCCTCAGCCAGCCGGGCACGGTCCGCCCGAACCGTCCGCACCGCCCACACATGCCCGACCAACGACACCGCCGCAGCGGCCGGCAGCAGAATCTTGAGCGCCTTCACCGGGTCACCTCCGACCCGGTCGCGGTCGCCCACGCCTGCAGAACATTTCGCGGAATCCGGCCGCGCTCGGCCACCTCGTAGCCGTTGGCCTGCGCCCACTGGCGGATTGCGGCGCGCTGCGCGGTGCCCACCGACCCGGTGCCCATCTTTTGGCGCACCGCGGCCAGCTCGGCGGCCAGCTTGGCCTCCTTCGCGGCCAGCTCACGCGCCACGGCGGCCAGTTCGGCCTCCAGCCGGCCGGTCAGCTCGTCGACGAGGCCGGTGATCTTCTCCGCGAGCTGGCGGGTCCGCGCGTTATCGCTGCCCTGCGCGAGGCTCAGCAGTTGATCCAGCGTTCGCGGCGGCCGGGCGGCCGGCGCGGAGGCAGCATTGGTTCGGCCCGCCGGCGTGGTGCCGGGGCCGGTGATGACCCGGATGCCCATCGGCACCCGCTGCGTCGGTGCGGCCGGCTTGCCCTGGGCGGCGCGCAGCAGCTCGGCCGGGACAGCGCCGTTGGTCGGCGTGATCGTCGAAGCGCTCATGCCGGCATCACCACCCCGGACGGCAGCAGCCCGCGCAGCGCGGCGAGCGCCTTGTGCTGCAGGCCCTTGATGGCCTTGGGGGTCTTGCCCATCACCTGGGCGGTCTCGTCGATCGACAGCTCCCGCCAGTACCGCAGCACGATGCACTGCCGCTGCGGCGCACTGAGCTGGTCAACGCCGGCGATCAGCGCGGCGTGGGTCAGGCGGGTCACGGTCTTCATCGCCGGGTCGCTCGTCGCCTCGGCCTGCAGGTGCACCTCGGCAACCGGGAACTCGACGCTGTGCGACTCGTGGCCGCCCACCAGGTTCCGGGCGATGGCGGTAAGCCAGGCGCCGAAGTCGCCGCCCGGGCGGAACGCGCTGAGGTTGTGCAGCGCTCGCAGGAACGTCTCCGAGGTCAGGTCCTCGGCCACCTGGCGGTCGCGCACCTGGGGCGACACGAACCGGTATAGCTGGTCGGCGTGACGGTCGTAGAGCAAGCCGAACGCCTCGGCGTCACCGGCCTGCGCCCGCGTTACCAGCGCCGACACCTCATTGGCCGTCGATCCAGAAGGAGCCTGCGCCGGTTCGGCCGGAACAGGACGTACCCTCATTGCTGGCATCTGAGCCTCCTTGGGGTGGATGCCGCTTGGGGCCTCGGCGGGCCGCTATCCCGCCGGGGCTTCCGTCTTTTCATCCCCCTTTACTGTCGTGTTTAGGGGGGTGGACTTAGGACATCACGGCCCTTACCTTTGGTCAAGCCCCCTGAATCAATAAATCTTGCAAGGCCCCTAGATCGGCCATCTCACGGCCTCTGGGCTCACCAACTAGGCTCTGGTTAGCCCCCTCACCGGAGTGGAGTACGCCATGCCGGACCCGCAAGACGCGACGGCCGCACAAGATCCTCTTGAGCGCGCTCGCCAGATCAACGCGCTCATCGATGACCACCAGATAGCCATCGCGGAGCTCTCACGCGAGCGGCGTGAGCTGTTCGAAGGGCTGCTGCACAACGGGATGACCCAGCTGCAGATCGCCGAGGCGCTGGGGATGTCCCGATCGCGGGTCTCGCAGCTGTTATCCGCCGGTGTTCGGCCCGAGCGTGCACTTCTAGGCTCAGGTCGCCTGACCGTCGCGATCGGCGGCAAGCACGAGACTGGCCGGCCAGACGGCAAGCCCTTGGCCGTGCTGTCCGCCGAGGCCCTGGCCGCATACGACCGCCTCGCCGAGCTGAGTCGGTCTGTCGGTCTCAGCGCGGACCACGAGATCGTGCCGCCACCCGGCATGGTGACGCTGAACCGGCCGAATTTGATCGTCCTCACGAGCCCGCGACTGCTGCCGTTCGTTGGTCAGGTCCTGGAGGCAGACGAGCACCTGGGGTTCGCCGTTGACGAGCGCGGCTGGTATTTGATCGACAAGAATGCGGGCAAGGAGTACCGGTCACCGATCGACAGTGGCGAGTCCGTCGACTATGCGTACATCGGCCGGCTCCCTCGCCCCGACGGCAAGGGGACGTTCTTGTACCTCGCTGGCATTCATGGCCCTGGCACGGCCGGGGCGGCGCATTATCTTGAGGGCCACCTGTCCGAGATCTACCGCGAGGTGCGAGGACGCCGTTGGTCAGCGTTGATCACCTGCGCCTTCGATCCAGCCACCCGCCAGATCACCTCCAGCGAGCTACTGACGCCGCTCTACCGGCCCGACGGTGCATGACAGCATGCGAATACTGGTCACCAGTGAGCCTGGCAGTGCGGATCGAGACAACGAGGACTGGCTCTACGCCAGAGAAAACCTGGTGGCCGTGCTGGACGGCGCAACCGCGCGAACGGATACCGGCTGCCTGCATGGCGTGACCTGGTACGCCCGTCGGCTGGGCGAAACCGTCGTCGACTTGGCGCGGGACGTGTCCATGCCGCTGCCGACAGCGCTTGCTCAAGCGATCGGCCGAGTCGCAGAGGAACACCGCAGCACGTGCGACCTGGAGCATCCAGGAACACCCTCGGCCGCTATCGGCCTGGTGCGCTTCCACCCAACCAGCCTCGAGTACCTGGTCCTCGGAGATGTTTCGCTGGTTGTCGACCAGGACGGTCAGTTGAACGTGGTCAGCGATGATCGGGTGAGTCGTACGGCCGCTGCTGAGCGAATGGCGGCAGATCAACACCCGATCGGTTCACCAAGCAAGGCCATTGCTCTGCTCGCCATGAAGCACGCCGAGCTGGCCGCTCGAAATGTTCCCGGTGGGTACTGGATCGCCGAGGCGGACCCCAGCGTCGCGCAACACGCCCTGATCGGCACTGCTCCCGTCGACGATCGAACGAGGGTTGCTGTCCTGAGCGATGGCGCTGCTCGCGCTGTCACTCTCGGCCTGCTCGACTGGCCCGGCGCCGTAGACCTGCTCTGCTCCGAAGGGCCGGCAGCACTGATTGCACGCGTGCGGCAGGCCGAGAGCGAAGACCCACACGGGACGCGGTGGCGACGCAACAAGCGCTCCGACGACGCGACCGCCGTGTACGTAGACGGCTTCGCCGGCGGCGGCCCGGTCATCGCGATCTGACTCCGACGGCCGGCCGCCGCTGGCCGTGCCTCAGATGGTGAGGGCGAACAGGTCGAGCTGCTCACCTGGGTCGGCCGGCCGACACGCTGCCCACACGGCCTGGCCGGCTCGGGAGCAGCCGTCGACGACGTCGGTCCAGCCGGCACCACGGAATCCGTCTGGGTGGTCGCGCCAGGCGATGACGGCCTGCTCGCAGTCCCAGATCAGCTCGTCGGTGACGCGGCCGTTGTCGAGGACGTTGCCCAGGTCGGTCCAGGCCAACCGCAACGGTTGGTGGAGGTCTCCGTCGGTGATCTCGATCCGCGCCCGGGTGAGCCGGAGCATCCGGCCAGCGGGCAGCGTCTGTCCGCTGTAGTCAGGGGCGATTCGCCGGGCGTCTCGGGTGCGCCAGTAGGTCAGGGGGTCGATGGCGTGCCCGCAGGCGGTGATCCCGACGGCCCAGGCCAGCAGAGGGCGGTGAGTGGCCGGGGTGGCGGTGGCGAGGATGGTGCGGGCGTCGGCCCGGTGGCTGCTGGTCATGGTGCTCTCCCGCGTCGTGGCTGGGGCAGGTGGCGGCCTGGTGCCCGTGATCACCGAGGCGCACCGCCGACCAGCGGCGGGGGTCCTCGGTGACGGGCGAGGTTGACGGCGGGCCGACCCACGTTCGGGGTCGGCCCGCTTCGCGTCTACGCCGGGAGAGCGGCGAAGTCCTCGGTCGGGTCGAAGTCGCTGCCGTCGTATCGGGCCGCAGCGGCGTACAGGGCAACGGTGATGGTGCGCAGGGGAGCGCACTGGCCGTACCAGGTGATCAGCTCCCCGGCGGCCATCTGCTGGAACGCCGGTTCTGCCTGCTCGGTGAGGTGGTCCCCGAGCACGCTGATGGTCGCCTCGGCGAGGTCGTAGCAGCGAGGGCTGCCGGTGAGGTGCCGGGCAGCGGCACGGATCGCGCTACGAACCAGGTAGCCGATCTTGCCGGGGTGCTGCGTCAGGCGGCTGGCGGCGGCGCGCAGCGTGACGGCCGGACCGAACGTGCCGGTGAGGAAGGGGCAGGTCGAAACGCACGGCTCGTCCTGGCAGGCGGTGCCGCAGCCGACGCACTCGTTGTTGTGGTCGAACTCCGCAGCCGGGATGATGTGCCGCTGGTCTGCCGCCTCGTACTCGCGGACCAGAGCGCCGAGCACGTCCCGGACGTTGAGGGTCTTCCCGGCGGCGGTGCGGCAGTCCGCCGCGTAGCCGGCGAGGTCGGTGGTGTCGATCCAGGTCCGGCCGATGGGCTGGAAGTGCGAGCTGCTGCTGATGTAGCCGATGACGTGCTCGCCGAGCATGAGCCGGGCACGGGTTCCACCGGTCCCCGGAACGGGGCGGACGTCGGTGACGCGCAGCTTGGTGTGGGGGACGACGAGACCGGTGTGGGGCAGGGTGGTGGGCTCGCCGGTCAGGCTGGCGTTGATCAGCTCGATGGGTCGGGGCTGGGTGCGCAGGCAGGTGCGGCAGTCGATGGGGTCGGTGATCGCCTCGCCGGCGCGGACGTCATCGCCGCGACCGCTGGCACCGCACCAGGCGGCGACGTAGCGAGGGCGGCCGTCGGGGCCGGTGATGCTGCTCAGGCTGCCCAGGTGCACGGCCTTCCCGCGACCGACGCGGACGGGGGCGAGCTGGGCGGGGCGAACCGCGTTCGTCGTAGGCTGAGTCATGGAACTCCCTTTCGCAGAGGGGCTGTTCTTCCTGGTCCGGCTGGGTGGTGGCTCACCTGGCCGGACCGTTCCTTGCCCCTCTATCGTACAGGAAAAGGTACAGAGAAAGCTGCCCAAGGGGTCTTTTTCTGTACCTTTTTGCCGTACGGTGGGGGCATGAGCAGCGAATCGGAGATGCGTCGGCCCGAGGTGTCGGCGGGAATGGCGGCGGCCCGGGACCGGGGTGTGCGGTTGGGTCGTCCGCCCGCGCCGTTGCCGCCCTCGGCCACCCGGGCAGCGCAACTGCGCGGAGAGGGGCTGTCGCTGGCCGCGATCGCGGCGGCATTGAACACCGAGCAGGTGCCGACGCCGTCCGGGAAGGGGCAGTGGGCCAAGAGCAGCGTCAAATACGTGCTCGACCGGCACGACGCCGCTCAGGGGTCGGTGTAGGCCCCTTGTGGACGGGTTTTGCGGGCTTGCCCGCGCACGGTGCCGTGGGTGGGGTGGGATCTCCTCGTGTCGGCCGATCTCCGATCGACCGGACCGGCTCTGGGACGGCCAGGCTCGGCGTAGCCGACCGCGAAGCGGCTTGGCCTGGTCGTCCCAGAGGTGGTCTGGTAGCCCTCTGGGCGGCCGGCGCGAGGGGATCCCACCCCTGGGTGACCACTCACCCATCTGGCGCTTTGGTCCCTGCCGGATCTCCGAGAGAGGCCCCGCCGGAGGCGTCGATATTGGAGAGCACGACCACGGCGCCCGGGCGCCGGTCCGCGTTCCCTGGGCCGGCTCGCTGCCTCTGTTGGTGATTCCGCGGCATCGGCCCCTCGGCGCGGTGGCGGCGCTCACGCGGCCTGTGCGGGGCGTGAGACGCACCAGGAAGTACCCAGGGAACCGGCCCACGTTTCGATCCCGCTCGACATCCTGGTTACGGTGTGATCAAGCGATCACATGGGGGAGCGATGGCTGACGACGCCGCTGTGCCGATGGCCGTGCCGGACGCGGAGGACCTGCCCGACGGGCTCGCCGCCGGCCTGCAATCGCAGATCGACGACCTGACGGCCACACTGGAGCACCACCAACGCCTGTTCGAGTCGTTGCGAGCGCGCGGTCTGCTGCCCACCGAGCCCGACGACGGGCGGCCGTGATGACGGTGCCGGACCCGCCGCCGGCCGGGCCAACGCGGGAGGTCGCCGAGCGGGTGGCCGCCTCGGTCGGCCGGACTGCCGCGCTCCGCAGCCGCGCCGGGTCGCTGGCCGCTCAGGTCGCTGGCCCACCTCGTCTGACGGGAGTCCCGGACGCGCGGCGGCAACGCCTCCTGGCCGTGCAGCGCGCGGCGGCCGAGTTCTACCGCGCCCAGCTCGACCAGCCTGACGGCGCGTCGCCGGCCCGGTGGCTGGCTGCCCAGGGCGTTCCGGTCGACGGGCGGTGGGCGGTGGGGTACGCGCCGGACCGGCCGGCCGCGCTGGTCAACGAGCTGCGGCGGCAGGGCTTCACCGATGTGGAGATCCGGGCGTCCGGCCTGGCGGCGACCGGCCGCAGCGGGCAACTGGTCGACCGCTTCCGGAACCGGGTGATGGTCGGCGTCCGCGAACACCGGGATCCGGACCGGCCGGTAGTCGGCTTCGCCGGCTACGCACCCCCCGGCGTGCCGGACGTAGCGCCCGTGCTGCACAGCCCCGCCACGGCGGTGTTCCGACCGGCCGAGGTGCTGTTCGGGCTCGCCGAGCAACCTGAACGCACCGGCCGGTCGCTGGTAGCGCGTACCGCGTTGGAGGCCATCGCCCTGGCCGAACGCGGCGACGGCGCGCCGCTGGCGGTGGCCGCGTGCGGTCCGGCCCTGACCGGGCCGCAGGTCGCGGCACTCACCGCGCAGGCAGATCCGGCGGCCGGCGTCGCCGTGGTCGTCGACGAGGACGGCAGCGCCGACGGGCGCAGGTCCGCGGCACGGGCCTTCCACGTGCTCGACCCGGCGGTAACCCGGCACCCGCAGCGGCCAGGGCCGGTGCTGGCCGCCGCTGCGGACGGCGAGGACACCTGGCCGCTGGTGGAGGTCGTGGTCACCGCCCGAGTCGACTGGGCCGTGCGTACCTTCACCACAGCGGCGGGCCGGAAGGTCGCCGCACAGTCGATCCGCTCGATGCTGCACGGGCAGCCTGACAACGTCGCCGAGCCGTTGGCCGCGTACGCCGCTGGCCGCCTCGGCGTCCCGGTCGACCCGACGCCGACGACGCCCCGGCCAGCCGTGACCCCCCAGACGGCGGTCCCCGCGCCGGTGCCGGCGGTCCTCGATGGCGCGGCGACCACGACGGGCCCGCCGGTCGGCGCGGACACCGACCAGCCGCCCACCGCGCCAGAGACGGAGACAGCAGAGGATGAACCGGTACGGGGCGCAAGCCCAGAGGCACTGGCAGACGTACCTTCCGAACCGGTACGCGGCGCTGATAGCCGACGGGATGGACCTGAACAGCTTCTTCTCGACTTTGGGGGACCAGGCGACCCACCAGATCGAGGACCTGACGAGACAACTGGCCGGCCCGGACCCGGCCGGCGAGGGATACCTGGACAAGCTGGGCCGGCTCAACGAGGCCCGGATGGCGGCCGAGGAACAGGTGCTGCCGGAGCTGATCCTGCTCGACCCGGAGACGAACGAGACCAGCCCGCCGTCGACCCAGACCCCAGCGTCGGAACCGCGGACGGATCGGGACGACTGGATCCCGTTGGTGGAGGACCCGACCGATCCGCGCTGGCAGGAGATCGCGGAGCAGGAGGCGGCGATGAACGACGACAGCGAGCCGCCCGCCCGCAGCTAGACGCCGCGCCACCGGCCGCCGAGCCGGTTGAGGTCGCCGAACCGGACGCGCCATCAGAGGCGCAAGCACCAGCTCCGGCGCCCGATCCGGACCGGCCGGTGTCGTTCACCCCGAGAGGGCAGCAGGATCTGGCCCCTCGGGGTGAAGTGGCCCGACTCAACGCGAACCTGGCGGCGCTTCGCACCCTGCGCACGATTCAGGCCGAGAACCGGCCGGCCACCGCCGAGGAACAGGCGGTGCTGGCCCGCTGGTCGGGGTGGGGTGCGGTGCCTGGGGTGTTCGAGGGCCGCACGGAGCACCGCGACTACGCGCGGTTCGCGGCGGAACGCGAGCAACTGCGGCAGGTGCTCGACGAGCGGGAGTACGCGGCAGCCGAGCGCAACAGCCTGAACGCGCACTACACCGACGCGGCGTACGTCCGCGCCATCTGGGACGCGGTCACCGCCCTCGGCTTCGAGGACGGCGATGTACTGGAACCGGGCTGCGGATCGGGGACCTTCATCGGCCTGGCGCCCAATGGCGCCCGGTTGACCGGAGTGGAGGTCGAACCAGTCACCGCCGGGATCGCCGCCGCGCTCTACCCGCACGCCACCATCCGCACCGAGTCGTTCGCAGCCACCCGCGCACCAGCCGCCGCGTTCGACCTGACGATCGGCAACGTGCCGTTCGGAAAGTTCGCGCTGGCCGACCGGCGGCACAACCCGGGCAAGCACACGATCCACAACCACTTCCTGATCAAGAGCTTGCACCTGACCCGGCCCGGTGGGCTGGTGGTGGCGCTGACCTCCCGCTACACCATGGACGCCGCGAACCCGGCCGCCCGGCGAGAGATGGCGGCCCTGGCGGATCTGGTGGCCGCCGTGCGGCTGCCGACCAGCGCCCACGAAGCCGCCGCCGGCACCAAGGTCGTCACCGACCTGCTAGTCCTGCGCCGGCGTGAGCCCGGCCGCGAGCAGGCGGGGATGGCCTGGGAACAAACCCAGGAGATCGACGCACCCGACGGCGAAACCATCCACGTCAACGAGTTCTTCGCCCGCCGGCCCGACCGGATCCTCGGTGAGCTGTCCGTCGGCCGGGGCGCCTACAACGCGAACGACCTGCTCGTCACCGGCACCGGCGACACCGCCGCCGACCTGGCCCGGGTCCTGGGCGAGGTGGTCGACGAGGCCCGCCTCGCCGGGTTGACCCTGACCCCGCGCGTCGAGACCGGCCCGGCCGCTCCGGTCGCGGTCCTGGCCGCCGTCGGCCGCGAAGAGGGCCACATCGAAGCGCTCGAGGACGGCGGCTTCACCACCGTCGTGGCCGGTCAGGTCGTCGAGCACAAGGTGCCCGCCACCCAGGCCGACGAGCTGCGGGCTCTGCTGCTCCTGCGCGACACCGTCACGGCCCTGCTGCAGGCGGAGTCGTCGTCGCTGGACGACGGCGACGAGGACCCCGACGGCCCGCCGGCCGGCTCCGCGGCGTTCCTGCGGATCCGGCTGAACACCCTCTACGACGCCTACGTCGAGCAGTACGGCTTCCTGAACCGCTACGACACCTACACCCGCCGGCAACGCAACAAAGCCACCGGAGAGCTGGAAACGATCCTCGATGAGGAGACCGGCCAGCCGAAGCTGTACCGCACCTACCCCCAGCTCGCCGGATTCCGGGGAATCGACCCGTACGCCGCCACGGTGTTCGCCCTGGAGAACTTCAACGACGACACCCGCACCGCCACCAAGGCGGACATCTTCAGCAAGCGGGTCATCCTGCCCCGGGCGCCCCGGCTGGGCGCCGACAGCCCCGAAGACGCCCTGGCCATCTGCCTCGATGACCACGGCGCCGTGCTGCTGCCGGAGATCGCCCGGCTCCTCGGCGTCGACGAGCTCCAGGCCCGCGAAGCCCTCGGTGAGCTGGTCTACGACGATCCCGGCACCGGCCGCCTGGTCGAAGCCGCCGCGTACCTGTCCGACAACGTCCGCGCCAAGCTCGATCAGGCACTGGTCGCCGTTGAGGACGACCCGAAGTTCGAGGTCAACGTCCGTGCCCTGCAACGGGTCCTGCCGCGCGACGTCGGCCCCGGCGAGATCATGGTGTCCTTCGGGGCCCCGTTCATCGACTACACCGAAGTGCAGGCGTTCCTCCAGGAGATCCTGCACGATCCGCGGCTGAGGGTGACGCACCCCGGCGGATCGGACTGGCAGGTCAAGGGCAGCCGAACCGGGGTGCTCGCCCGCTCCACCTGGGGCACCGCCGGTATGGCCGCCCCGGACTTAGCGCAGCGCCTGTTGACCAAGACCCCGATCCGGGTCTTCTACGAGGTCGAGAAGGGCAAACGGGCCCTCGACGTAGAGGCGAGCGCCGCCGCGCAGGCCAAGGGCGTCGAGCTGGAGGACCGGTTCGAGTCCTGGGTGTGGGAGGAACCGGAGCGGGCCGCCCGCATCGCGGCCACCTACAACCGGATGTTCAACGCCCACGTGCCCCGCTCGTACGTGGGCGCGCGGCGCAGCCTGCCCGGCATCTCGGTGGAGTTCAAACCCCGTCCTCACCAGATCGAGGCGGTCACGCGGATCGTCAACGAGCCCGGAGTGGGCCTGTTTCATTGCGTGGGCGCCGGCAAGACCGCCGTGATGGCGATCGGCGCGATGGAACTGAAGCGGCTCGGGCTGGTCAACAAGCCCGCCATCGTCGTGCCGACGCACTTACTCGAGCAGTTCTCGCGGGAGTTCCTCCAGATCTACCCGCAGGCCCGGGTGCTGGCCGCCGGGCAGGACGACACCAACGCCGCCCGCCGGCAGCGGTTCGTGGCCCGCTGCGCCACCGGCAACTGGGACACCGTCATCATGGCCGCCAGCTTCTTCGAGACGCTGCGGCTCTCCGACGACGAGCAGCAGCGCTTCCTCGACGGGGAGCTGCAAGAACTCCGGGACAAGATCGAACGAGCACACGCGCAGGCCATCGCCAACGACGAAGAACCGAGCCGTAACGCCGCCGTCAAGCGTCTGCAAGGTGCCCTGGTCCGCCGGGAGGAGAAGATCAAGGCGAAGTTCGACAAGCCGACCGACCCCGGCGTGACGTTCGACCAGACCGGCGTCGACTTCGTCTTCCGCGACGAGTGGCACGATCTGAAGAACGACACGATCATGTCGAGCATCGTCGACGCCAGCAACGACGGCTCGGACCGGGCGATCGACTTCCGCGCCAAGCTCGACTTCCTGCGCCGCCGCTACGGCCAGCGCGTGGTGTGCGGAGCTACCGCCACTCCGATCGCCAACTCGGTGCGCGAGCTGTACGTCGTCACCCGGCACCTGCGTCCGGACCTGCTCGAAGCCACCGGCACCTTGGACTTCGACACCTGGGCATCGGTGTTCGGCAAGGTCGTCACGACGGTGGAGATCTCGCCCACCGGCAGCGGTTTCCAGACCAAGTCACGGCTGGCCAAGTACACCAACGCGGCCGAGCTATCGCTGATGCTGCGCACCTTCGGCGACATCCGCACCCCCGAAGACCTGCAACTTCCCACCCCGCTGCTGAGCGTCAACGCCGACGGGCACCGCGCCCCGCACGTCATCCCCATCGACCCGGCGCCCGAGCTGGTCGACTTCATCGCGTCCCTGGACGACCGGGTCGAGTGGTGCCGCAACAACCCCCGCGAACGGCATATCGACAACATCCTGAAGATCTCCGGGGAGGCACGGGCCGCGTCGCTGGACCTACGGCTGCTCGACGGGGACCAGAACTCCCCGGGAAAGATCGACGTCGCGGCCGGCAACATCGCCGAGATCTGGCAAGCACACCGCGAGACCCGCTACCTGGTCGACCCGGACGCCGCAAACCCGGTGGAGCACCCGACACCGGGTGCCTTGCAGATCGTGTTCTGCGACCTGGGCACCCCGAAACCGAAAGACCCGGATCGGTGGACGGCGTACGAGGCGCTGCGCGATCGGCTGGTCGAGCTGGGGATGCCCCGCGAGGCCGTCAGGTTCATCCACGAGGCCAACAACGACAAAGAGAAGGCCAATCTCTTCGCCGCCTGCCGCAACGGCGAAGTAGCGGTGCTTATCGGCTCGACCGGCCGGATGGGCACCGGCACCAACATCCAGAACCGGGCCGTCGCCCTGCATCACCTCGACTGCCCGTGGCGGCCGGCGGACATCACCCAACGCGACGGCCGGATCATGCGCCAGGGCAACCAGAACGCCGAGGTCAGCATCTACCGCTACGTCGTCACCGGCTCCTTCGACGCCTTCAGTTGGCAGACCGTCGCCCGCAAGGGCGGCTTTATCGACCAGATGATGCGCGGCACCGTCGGCAGAGAGATCGAGGACGTCTCCGACGAGACCCTTCAGGCCCACCAGATCAAGGCGATCGCCACCGGCAACCCGCTGCTCATCGAGAAGGAAGAGTTGGGGATGGAGCTGGCCCGCCTGGAACGGGCCAACCGATCCCACCACAACACCCACGCTGCGCTGGAGAAGCAGATCCGGGAGCTACACCAGTGGATCGCCGTCGACGAGCGGCGCATCGAGGCCCTGGACAAGACGATCGCCCAACGCCAGGACATCCGCGGGGAGAAGTTCCGGATGACCGTCGCCGGCCACCAGCTCGACAAGCGCCCCGACGCCGGCCGGGCGCTGCAACACGCCCTCACCGCCGCGTCCGCCGGCCTCGGCTCCACCGAGCAGCGCGACCGAGTGCCACTGGCAGAGCTGGGCGGCTTCGCCGTCACGGCCACCATCTGGAACGGCCGCGATGGGGTCCTGGTCTCCCTCACCATCAACGACGACTCCGGCATGAACACCGTGCTGTCGCTGACCGACGCCACCACCGGTGACGCCACCGGCCTCATCCGCCGCCTGGAGCACCACCTGGCCGTCCTGGAATCCCGACGCGGCCAGCTCGTCGCCAACATCGCACGCCAACGGGAGGAGATCGAACGGGCCCACACCCAGCTCGGCCAGCCCTTCGCCCGCCACGACGAACTCGTCGACACCCGGCAGCGGATGCGGGCCGTCTCCGCTGCCGTCGACGCGATCGCCGACCTCGACTCCGTCCCGGTCAACACCGCCGCCGCACCCGCCGTACCGGTCGCCCTCGACGACGCCTGGATGCCCGAGCAGGTGCGCGACAGCCTCACCGACGACGAACGCACCTGGCTGGCCACCCGGGTTCACCGCGTCGCCAACGCCGGCACGCTGCAAGGCGCCGCCCGCGCCCAGGACGACATCGCCACGTTCGCCGTCACCTTCGACAAGGTGCTCACCGCCATGCTCGGCGACCCGAACGAGCCCGGCCTGTCCGTGGCGATCTTCCTCAAGTGCGACGACCCCGGCTGGCGAGCAAGCTTCTTCAACGCCGCGCGGCAGGCCGTCCACGACGCCGTCCGGGCGACACCACCACCGTCGCCGGACTCGCCGCCCAGCGCGCAGCCCACCGTCGCGGCGAATCAGCAGCAGGCAGCGACGCCACTGACACCCGCCGAGATCGTCGCTGCCACCACCCAGCAGGACCGGGCGTTGCTGGACGCTTGCAGCGCCCAGGCGGTACGGGCGGAGCAGGTCCAGGCCGCCGCCCGCGCCGGCGACGAAGCCGCGTTCGGTGCCGCGTTCGGCGCCGCCCTGACCACCGCTATCGGCCAGCTCGACGACCCTGCCGACGTGGTGCGGCTCGTCGAGCTGCACGGCAACGAGGCGTTCAGGGCGGGCCTGACCAACCTCGTCTGGACCAAGCTGACCCCACGGCAACCCGGCGGGTCAGGCGAGGCCACCTCACGGCCGGCCACCGCGGCCGCCGTCGCGGCCACGGCCTTCGTCCCTGCCGGGCAGACCACGTCGTCCACTGCCGCCACCACGGCGGCACCCGTCTCTCCCGCGCCCGCCCAGCGGGGCGTCGACCATGACCATGCGCGATGACCAAATCGGGTCGCGCGGGCGATCAGTGAGTAGACCCGTGCGCGGTGAGCAGCCATACCCCGACCAAATGGCAGTCACGCTGAACATCTGACAGTGCACTGGCCCATACGACTGCCGCTACCACAGGCTCCAGTTCGCACTGGAATCTAGAAAATCTTGGACCTGGCGGTTAACGCTGGCCCACTTTTTGCCCTCTACCTATTAGTGCCACGCACCAGCGTGGCCCATCGACTGAAGCGAGGCTCAGTGGACGTACTGAACTGGGGCGGACTCGCGGCTGCCGCCGTCGCCAGCGTGACCGGCTTGGCGGCGCTGTGGATCCGCGTTCGGTGGCGCATGCGACAGGAGAAGGCACGCGGTGACTCGCTCGTAGCGATCGCCGAGGCCCTTCCCTCCGGTGGCCGGCTGCGCGACCAACGCGCCGACGGGTCCTGCATCACCCTGACGGTGCCCGCCACACCCCTCAGCGGGAGCCCTCGTGGATGACAAGACCACTGAGCGGTCCGAACCACCGGCCGAGAACCAGATGATCATTTACGGGCTCACCGATCAGGCGCCGCCATTCGCTCCGACAACCGAACTCACAGCGCACGACCGGGACCGGATCCGCGACGAGTTCAGCGCCTTCTACGAGGGGTTCATGGCCCGTCTCAGCGCCTGGGTGTACCTGCACGGGTGGGCCTCCGAAGCTGACGCCTACGACATCGCGCAGGAGACGATGCGCCTGGCCTTCGAGAGGTGGCCCACGATCGAACACCCGAAAGCCTGGACGCGCAGGACCGCCTCCCGGCTGTCCGTTCAGCGGCTCGCCAGCGACGAGCTGCTCCCGCTCGAAGACAACGAGGACCGAATCCCCCGCAAGGCGAATCCGTGCCGGTTCGCCGCCTCGGAAACTCTGCACGACTTCCGGGCGGCGTTGCAGCAACTGCCGCCGCGCCAGCGCCAGCTACTGCTGTGGGCATCGGAGGAGTACGAGCCGACCGAGATCGCCAAAGAGCTGAAGGTGACACCTGAGGCGGTGCGAACCAGCCTGTGGAAGGCAAGGCGTCGACTTGCCGAGATCATGCAGACGCAGGACGCGGGCGAGCAGTGAGCGAGGGGGCGACCGTGAACGACCAAACCACAGGGACGCCGAAGAGGCACCCCGCCACCACCGACCCGAGGCCGCTGATGGACTTCGTGGACGGTGAAGACATCGACGCGGCTGGCCGCGCCGCCCTCGACGAGATCCAGCGTCGGTTTGAGGAGACGTGGGATATCAAGGCGGGGCTGCAGGAGATCCTCCTAACGGAGCACTACCACCGTGCAGTCACATCCCCGGAGAGCACGTTCGACGTCAAGGCGGGCCTAGCGGCGATTGTCGGCCCGCCCCCACTCTGGGTCCAATTCGGGGTCGACCGCCCTCTCGACCCGACCGCCGACGGTGGCTTCGACCTCACAGCAACGGACAACGACACCTGTGAGGTGT
The DNA here is from genome assembly GCF_050942905.1 of Micromonospora sp. CA-246542. NCBI lineage: Bacteria > Bacillati > Actinomycetota > Actinomycetes > Micromonosporales > Micromonosporaceae > Micromonospora > Micromonospora sp. CA-246542. The sequence continues at coordinate 46,532 of NZ_CP192041.1, forward strand.
ACCTGGTTGATGTCAACAAGCACCATTACCTCCCCACCCCACCCGACACCCTGCAGCAAATCGCCTCGGTGGCGCACAGGATTCTCACAGTCCTCGAACTCGTCATCGAGAGCGACCCGATGGAGTTCCACGGCACCACCCCGTTGGCCCAGGCCTTGTCGATCGCGTACGCCTCGGCGAACAGGTTGTATGCCCTCCCAGCCGCCATCGAGGACCGCGTCGTCACTCGTGAACAGGCGGTGCAAGTGGTAGAGAGCGCGGGGAGCGCATGCGAAGACCTCCGGCGACGGGTGCACGAGCGCACTCTCAATGGGGGGAAACTTCCGCGAGATCTCGTGGGCTACGAGGAGATCATGCTGGGGCTTTCCCATGATGCGTACGGGCTCCGTGTGCCCGTCCAACGCCTGTTCGACCCCTCGGACGACTTGGTCGACACGCTGCTATGACGACAGCTTCCCGCTGGCCCTGGCCACCGCAGGCCACCGGGCACCGCCCCGCCTTCAGGCCAACGCCTCGGTCACTGATTCGGCATGTAGTTGATCGCCAAGCCCTCGCCGTAGCGGTGACCCTCACCGGTCAGAATCTGCGCCCCGTGCTCCAGCGACGCCAGCACCGTCGTGGCCAGGTCGACCCGACTGGTCACTCCCAGCCAGTACGACAGCTCCAACCAGTCCTCCCCCCAGGTGGGCAGCACCGCGCAGGCATCCATCGCCAGCAGTGCGTGAAGGTCTTGCCGGTCCTTCGGATCGGTCACCAGCTTCAGGGCCTCGGCCACGGCGATGGCGGTGACGCCGAAGCGCTGCCGGTCGGTGATGACCTCGCCTACCGGTTCAACGGCGTGGATCGACCCCGCAACGTACGCCAGCAGCGCCGAGCGATCCAGCACGAGCGTCACCGGGGGCAGCTCGTCCTCGGGGGTCACGCGGCCGACGCCGACTGATCCCCGCCGACCTGCTCCTGCTCCTGCCCCAGGTGCTGGCGGACCCGCTCGCGGACCGCCGCGAAGCGCTCCGCAGGCCACTCAGCCTGCACCGCGTACCGGCGTGCGCGGGCGGCGGCCATGCCCTCCGACGTCAGCGTCACCCCGCGGCGAGCCTGCTCGTCACGGAACTGATCCCACGCCCGCTGGGCCCGCACCGCCCCGGTCACGTAGGCGCTCGCCTTGCCCGGACCCTGCTGCTCCAGAGTCTCGGCCACATCCTGCGGAACGGAGATCGACAGCTTCTTCACGGTGGTCATACCGTTTAGCATACTCCGGTAGCACCCTTGTTGGACCAGCATCACGGCACCAAATTCGCAGCTCAGGCCCTGCATCGGGGCGAAGATCCGGAACAACCGGTACGTCGGGGACTGACGCGGTGGGGACGGGTGTGAGCCATGTTGAATGGCGGGATGCTCGTCAACCCGCTGCCCGGCACGGAAGGTAGCTGAGCACCGCGCCGGCCGGCCCTCTACCGGCCCGGCGCTTCAGCGGTTACGCCCGCTGCAGGGGACCGCGGCGGTGCCGGTGACGCCTCAGTCGGCCGGCCCGCTGACGAGGCGTCGGTGACAGCGGTCGCGGTCGATTGAGGGAACGCCTGGGCCGCGAGCTTTGCCGCGTGTACGCCACGATCACCGGGCCCGGCAGACGCCTGGCCGGCCTCGGGGCGGTCGCCGCGTGCGTCCTCGCTCCTGCTGCCGCCCGTCTCCCGCCACTCACCGTCAAGGGTGACGGTGGGACGGTCCCCGTCGCCCTGGACGGTGCGGTCGGCCTGTGTCGCTGCGGCGCCCTGCTCGGTGGCGTAGTCGTCGACCACCCGGAACGCGTACGCAGCGGGTGTGTGGGCCTGGTCGACGAACCCGGGCACCTGCCGCAGCAGATCCCGCACGTCGTGCCCGGCGTGCTCCAACTGGTCGAGCTTGTAGGCCAGCGCCGGCCACGCCGCCGAGGCGATGACCCGCTCCGCCCGGTCGGCGGCCCACACCTCCCGCACGTGCACCGCCATCGCCTCCTGACGCTCCTGGGCGGTGCGGCGCCGCTCGCCGGCGTCATCGGTCCGGGCCTCCGCTGGCGAGGCCTTTGCCGGCCCGTCGACGTCGTCCACGGCGGCACGGTCGAGCTGGTCGGACAGCCATGCCTCGTCTCCCGGCCGGGCACCGGTCTGCGCGTCGATATGGACTCCGCGTTCGGCGAGCCGCACCACGATGACCCGCTGGGCGGCCTGGGCGCGCGGGTCGACGCCCGCCCACTCGGCGCTGGCCCGCCAGGCCCGCGCGATGTCCTCGGCCGATGCCTGCCGCCACCACGACGGCCGGGTCGCCGGCCGCCACACGGTCGCGCCGGCCTGCTGGGCCGCGCGCACCTGAGCGCGGATGCGACGGTCCTGTTCCTCGCTGGCGCGAGCGGCGCGTTGTAGCTGGGCGATGCGGATCTCGATGGCCGCCTGCGCCAGTTGCCCGGCGGCCTGGACCGCGGCCGTGACCGCCGCAATGGCTCGCTGGTGGATCACGGCCACCTCGTTCTCGGCCACTAGCTCGTCCTCCTCAACGCTGTGGATCCCGCTCGCCGTTCGGGTCGACGCGGGGCCGGACCGGGCTCGGCACGGTGGGGACCGGCTGCTGCGGCGGCCCGCCCTGGTTCGGCACCGGCACTTGGTCGACGAGGTGGGCGCCCGACTGGAGCAGGGGCGTCAGGTGTGCGGCGGCGGCAGCAGCGGCGCCGGCGGCATGGGCTTGTTGCTGTGCGGCACGCAGCTCGGCCAGCGCCACGACCAGTCGGGCCGCCTGGACGACCACGGCGAGCAGGACGGCGGCCTCACCACCGTCGCGGGCGTGTCCCGCGACCAGCAGCGCGTCCGCGACGCGGCCCAGCTCCCGGGCCACCGACGACGCCGCCGGCGCCGGCGCGCGACGCGGCGGGGCCGCCGCCCGGGCCAAAGTGTCGGCGGCCCGGCTCATCGGACCCCGCCCTGATGGTTCGGTGGCCGCTGCCACCCGAGCCAGTAGCTCGGCGCTGGCGCGCGCCACCGCCGGCCACTGCGGCGAGTCTGGAGCCATCCCCGCCAGCCGGTCACTGATCGCCTCCAGTGCGGCGGCCGACGACCGCCACACCGCCATCCGGTCCTCGCCGCGCAGGCTCGATTCCGTGGAATCCGCTGTCTTCCACTGGCCGACCGAGGGTCGCTCGGCCTCGGGCCACCGCTTGCGGACCTGGGGAAGGCTGAGGTCGCCGTCCAGGCTGCGCCCGGCGTACCAGGTCGGCGTGCCCGGCCCGGCCGGTTGCAACGCGACGGCGTACCCGACCACCTGACTCGGGTCCTTGGCCGAGGCCCGCGGGGCGACCAGCAGCCCGGTGCCCTTCATCCGCGCGACCCACACGGCTTCGCTGCCGGCCCCGGCCAGCGCAGCCCGGACCTGACGGCGCAGCAGTTCCCGGTCCGGTGCCTGGCCGCTGCGTCGGGCCCGGTCGACCTCCGGCCGGTTCAGCTCGGGCCGCTTCGTCGCCCCCGCCCGGCCGGGTGTCCACTTGCCTAGTCCGAACTCGTCCTCCAGGAGATCGGCGACCTGCTGGCTGCGCCGCTTGTCCTGACGCAACCACACCGGCGCCCCGTCCTCGGTGGCGAGAGTGACGACCAGGTGCACGTGGTCGTTGCCCTTGGCCGACAGGCCGTGGCGCACCGCGACCCACCGGCACCCGGCCCGTCCCGCGTCGCCGGTGAAGCCCATCTCGGCCACGAACCGGCCCGCGATCCGGCCCCACGTCTCGTCGTCGAGCTGCCCCTCCTGGGCCGGCAGGCTCAGCGAGCACTGCCACACGTACTGCTGCACCCCACGCTCACCGGCGGCGATCTGCGGCGCGTCCAGCCGCGCGGCCAACGCCTCCAGCGACCATCCGCCGTCGTGTTCGCGCTGCTGCGGCGCGAGCAGGACCACGTCGTCATACCCGGCGACCAGGTGCGGGTTGATGTGTTCCTCGGCCTTCCCGGGACCCCACAGGTACTCCAGCAGGCCGCGCACCCGAGCGCCGTAGGTGACCTTTGGAATCATCAGCGCCGGCCCGTCTGCGCGGCGGCGATCGCGGTGACGAGGTCGTCGACGCGCGCCGCGACCCGGGCGAGATACGCCGCCGTCGCGGCCAGGTCGCCGCCCGGCTCACCGGTGGAATGCAGCCGGGCTACGGCTTGGTTCAGGTTGTGCGCCGCGCCCCGGACCTGCCGGTGCGCGCCCATCAGCTCGACCAGCAGCGGTCCTACCTCGATCCCGTCCGGACCGGCCGGGGCGGGCGCGAGCGGCGCTGATCCAGCTTCCGCCAGGTACGCCGAGGTGACCATGCGGGCCGCCGCCGCGTTCGCCTCGACCGCCGCCATTTCCACCGCAGACAGCCGCACGGTCACCCGGTGCACGCGCGGATCATCGTCGTTGTGGGCACGCCTGCGGCGCTCGCTGGCCCCGAAGCGGACCACGCCGACCTGCGGTGAATCAGCCACGTCGACCACCCTCCCGACGGGAGTCACCCGCCGCGTTCCGGCCGGCCGCCGGGCGGCCCGTCTGACGAAAAGTCAGACTTTTACTCCAACTTGCTCCGGCAGGTCGAGCAGGTCTGTTCACTAGCGCGTCGCCCCCCGATCGCTCCTGGTGCTCTGCGTCGATGAAGCGCCGGCAACGCCCGGATCGACGTCGCCGCTTCGCACTTGTTCAACCATCGAATCCCTGGTCGACGAGGGCCATGCCTGAGCTACTGTCGCGACGGAGGACGGGCTACCGGCTGGACCGAGATGAGCCATCGCCCTGCGTATGGCGTCGGCAAGAACCGGTGCAAGATGCTCGCTGATGCGCCCTGCAGTCGCCTCGACTCGCCGTTGGAAATGGTTGCGCTCATCCACGGTCCAGGCCCGCGAGCGCTCGTTCTCGATAGCTCGACGTAGCCCCGGAGGGTCGCGCCAGTTGCCAGCCTCGTCCAAGGAATTCTGGTGCACCAGGTCACCGCCTCGGCGTACGACATAGACCGCGTCGACCAGGCGCTCGGCTTCCAGGCGGTCGACGGTGCCGAGCACTGCGCCATACGCCCGATCGTGGGCATCAGGTCGCACGAATCGACCAACGCCGTACTGGTCCTTGTCGTGTTGGTAACGGTCGAGGATCGCGAGCAGGCTGCGCGCTTCGTGCACTGCGACGAAAACGTACTCGACCCGGTACCCGGCCTGGCGGAAGTCCGTGAAGCGGGCTGCCGCCCAGTCAGGTCCGGCTAGGGGCGCGCTGATGATGATGTCGGTCCGCTGCTCCCGCAGATAATCGGTGAGCATCGTCCACCACTCGTCTGCTGCATCCGCGAGTAACGTGCGTGCCGTGTGGTCGTTCTCGGCGGTCAGCCGCTCGAAGGCCGGGTGGTAACTGAAGAGGTCGTCGCCATCGACCCTGACGGCTTCCTCGACGCCCAGTTGCTGGGCGATGCGCGACTCCACGGTTGTCTTGCCCGCGCCGGGCTGCCCGGCGATGAAGAACACCGTCGGCGTTTGCCTCGCCGTGCCGACGTAGATCGGGCGGATTTGCTCGTCGAAGATGCGGCGTAGCTCCGGCCCGGGAAGCCTGAACCTCTCAGGGTCAGCGCTGTTGGTCATGTCGCGAAACCTCTTGAGCCACCTTCGGGTAGTCGCGCAGGATCCGCTGTATCTGCTCCTGGTCATCAAGGGTCAGGAGCTGCCGCTCTCGCGAATACCGCCGCTGTTCCCTCAGCAGTTCGGCACGCTGGTCAGCATCTACCGCACGCCCGAGTCGTGCACTGTAGGCCCCGATCACGGCGTTGATCGCCAGCCGGGCGGACTCATAGTCGGTGGCCTGCTGCTCGTTCCACCCCCTCAGGTTGGCAAACCCACTCGCAGCAGGTTCGTCGTCTGCCATCAACTGTCGCTCCTTCACGGCTCTGCTCCGTCGACCTAAGCTTGATCTCGACTCAACTCCTGGGAGGAAGACAGCGTGAACGGTGACTTCCTGTACGACGCATCTTGGCGCAAGAGCACCCGCAGCTTGAACGGGAATGCGGAGTGCGTCGAGATCTCGCTGACCCCACACGCGGTAGGCATTCGCGACTCCAAGGACGCGTCTGGTCCCGTCCTGGCGGTAGACACCTCGGGGTGGACCGCGTTCATCAATGGCATCAAGAGCGGGAGCTTGCGAGCCTGACCTGGCAAACGGGATGACCGCAGCCCTGGAGACACCGTCCAGGGCTGCGGCACGACCGACGTAGACGAGGCCCGATAGCGCCCTGAGTAGCCACCTCGCGGTGGCTGGGGCCGTCGGCCGGAGGCCGCGCAGCGTCATGGACATGGAGGGTCGCTGCGTGATGATCCTGCGGCCCGCCTCTGACCTTGGTCGACGGCCTCGATTGGCAACGGCGGCACCCCTACCGGCTCGGGTGAGGCGTGGATCATCGGCACGGCACGGATCGATCTTGGCGGCTAAGCTCGGCGTCCACAGGCACCAGAGCACAGTCATCCGGGGGAGGACTTCATGGCCGAACTGACCGCCAAGGCCGTTCGCGGCGAGACCGAGAGGGCGGCACTTCAACTGCTGCGCGAGCGCGCCAACCTGGTCGGTGAGGCCGCCACCGCGCGGCACGAACGCGACCAGCTCGCTGGCGCGCTGCGCGAGGCCAACGCCCGCTACGCCGAGCGGTACACGGCCGCCCTGCAGGGCGGTTGGACGGGAGATGAACTGACCAAGCTCGGGCTGGACGCGCCGGAGTCCGCGCCGTCGCGGCGTCGCCGAGCACCGCAACCGGTGACGCCGCCCACGGCCGCCGAGCAGGCCACAGTGGCTGATGAGGCTACCCAGCCGCAGTAGGGGCGCTGGTACGTCGACGGCCTCCTTCGCTACGGCGGGGGAGGCCTTCGTGCTGATCCTGCTCACGACGCCGGCCCCAGCGCAGCGCCCTGGGCGTGCATGAACGGCACCGGGTCGACGGCGTTGCTGCCGTTGGCGTGAAACGGCCCTGGCGGAACGTTGAGGTGCACCTCGAAATGCAGGTGTGGGCCGGTGCTGCCGCCGCTGCTGCCCACGAATCCGATGACCGTGCCGGCCGTGACCTGTTCGCCGATGGCCACCTCGGGGCGTTGGATCATGTGGCAGTAGCGGGTGACGGTGTTGCCGGGGTGGCGGATGTCGACGTACCAGCCGCAGCCGCGCTCGCTGGTGTTCCCATCGCGGTCGCACGTCGTGTACCAGTCGCATTTGACCTGCTCCACCACGCCGGCCGCCGCCGCCCGGATCGCGTCGCCGCGGATGTCCGGGTTCGACAGGTCCACGCCGGCGTGCAGCCGCTTGTCCCGACGCCCGAACGGACTGACGATCACGGCGCGGACGGGCTGCACCCAGCCACCGGGACCGACCGGAACCGGGCCGAGGTCGTCGACGCCACACGGGGCCATCGGGGCACCGCCACCGATGTCGTCGATGTCCGGCAGGCCGAGCACGATCGCGGCGAGTTCTTCGGCGTCGCGTTCCCACTTCTGGTACGCCTCCGGCAGGCCGGAGTGCTGAACGGCCTGCGCCGCGTCGGTCAGCCGCATCTGCTGCCAACCGTCGACCTTGACCAGCGCCTCGTAGAACTTCCCCGCCGCGTAGGTGGGTGTCATTCGCTCCCGCACGCTGCCCCATCCGGGGCGTTGCTGGAACAGCCCGACGGAGTCGTGGTCGCGGCCCACGCCCTCGTGGGGAAGGGCCAGCGACTCGGCCACGTTGGCGTTGGCCAGGTTGCGCAGCGTGGACTCCTGCATCGCGGTCGCCAACGCGATGACGTACCCACGCGGCGGCACCTGGCGCTGCCGACCGACCGCGACGATGGTGGCCGCGTTCGTCGTCGCGACACCGTCCCACCGCCCCGCCCCCGGCACCGGCGAAGACCCGGGCAACGACGGCACCTCACAGGCGGCGGCTTCCGCGTCCGCCTGGCCGAACATCAGCATCGGCATCCCGACCGTGGCGCCGCACAGCAACACCACCACCGCCAGCACACCGACGCCCAACGCGACCGGCTTGCGGTCCATCAGCTCACCGCTCGGACGAAGTCGTTGCCCGTGACCCTCCACCGGCCCTCGATGACGCCGAGCGTGACCGTCAACGCGCCGGCGTCGGTGGCCACCTCGTACACCGCCGTGTCCCCCGAGGGCCCCTGCTTGGCCACCGGGCGGCCCGTCACCCGTGTCGCCGGCACCCGCGCCGGGTCCACGCTGCGAAGCGCCTGGGCAAAGCCGTCGTCACACATCCGGCTCACACCCCGCCACCACGCATCCGCCGGCAGATCGGGTCGCGCCCACGCCGCGGCGAACGCCACCACGACCGGTGCCGCCTGCGCCGCCGGCGGCGGCTTCACCGGCACCGGGTCGTGGCCGTGGTCGTCCGTCCCAGGCCGCTCCCCCGCCGCCGTGGGCGAGGTGTCGGCGGCGCCGGCCGTCGGGTAAACGGGATCGGTGCGCTGTGGTGCCGTGCCCGGTTCAGCCGCGCGTGCGCAGCCGCCCATCACCGATGCGGCGAGAACGAGGCCACCGACGGCGCGTCTCCACCGCCGCGCGTGATCGACCCGCACGAATGCACCTAGTCTGCGTGCCATTCGACGCCTCCCCCGTGGTGCCTTTCGCGTCCTATTGCGGCAGAGCCAACACCATAGATCCATTCACAAACGCAGTGCTACTGTCTGGTACTCGTCGGTGACCTTGACACATGGGGGAGGCATCGCATGACGGGGAGTATCGGCGTGCGCTGGTGGATTCGCCGGTGAAGGCCAGCCCTGTCGTCGCGTCTCGCACGCGTCCCGGCATCGCCCCGTCGCTTCCCTTCACGGCGATTCCGCCGAATCTCCACGCCTGGCCGACAGTGTGGTGGGTCGGGTGTCACGGCGGTGCCGGCGTGAGCACCCTGGCGCGGCTGGTCGGCTTCGGGCTGGACTTCGGCAAGGGCTGGCCCATGCTGACGCCGGCGACACCGCAGGCCCGAGTGGTGCTGGTGTGCCGCGCATCAGCGGCCGGCACCTGGGCGGCGACCGGTGCGGTCGAGCAGTGGCGCCGGCGCGCGGGGATGCCCGGCTCGATGACGCTGCTGGGTGTCGTCGCGGTCGCCGCGTCACCACGGCGGCCACCGCGCATCGCCACCGAGCGGCTGCAACTGCTGCGCGGATGGACCCCGCAAATCTGGCGCGTCGACTGGGTCGACGCCTTGCTGGCCGCCGATGACCCCCGCGACGTCGGCGCTCCCCCGGACGTCGAGGCGTTGCGCACCGCAATCTGGCAGAAGATCGCACCCCGGGAAGGCACCCCATGACCCTGATCGACCACCTGGAGCACCTCCAAGCCCTGACGGCGGCCGCACCCGTGCCCGACCCGGGAAGCGGTGAGGCACCCCCCGGTGTCGGCGACAAAGTGCTCACGCTCCTGAAGTGGGTCGCGAACCTCGCCATCGCCGCGTGCGTCGCCGGGGTGCTCTTCACCGCCGGGAAGATGGCGCTGGCGCACCGCCGCGGCGACGACACCAACGTCTCCGCGCTCGGCTGGGTCTTCGCCGCCTGCATCCTCATCGGAAGCGCATCCGCGGTGGTCTCCGCGCTGATCTAGGAGGTTCGTCGTGCCGCGCTCGCCTGCAACTCAGGACTTCGCCGACCGTCCGCCGTGGACGCGGCCCGGCTTCATCGCCTCCGCGGTGCTCGTGCTGATCGTCTTCATCGCGGGCGTGGTGGTCGCCATCGCCTCGCGCGACGATGACCGCAGCACCACCGGCACGCCGCCGCCAGCGAGCCTCGCCCCGGGCGGGGCAACACCGTCGCAGGATCTGCCCACCGCCGTACCGTCCACCGCGCCGGCCGGCGTGCGGTGGGAGCTGGTCGGATCCCTGCCCGTGCCGGTCAGCACCACCGCAGGCCCGAGCCGGGTCAACGGCACCACCGCCTCGGGCTACACGCACACCCCCGAGGGTGCCCTCATCGCCGCCGCCCAGATCCTCATGAGGTCGTCTCTGGGCAGGGAATACTGGGAGCCGACGATCAAAGGGCAATTCGTGCCCAGCGATGACCGCGACCGGCTGCTGGCCCAAATGAGCAGCGTGGACACCAGTAACGTCGACCCCGGCTCACAGAGCAAGATCGCCGGCTACCAGTACCAGTCCTACACCCCCGACACCGCAGTGATCGGGCTCGTTCTGCGCGCGCCCTCGGCCGGTTCGCCGCAGTACCACATCCTGTCGCTGACCCTGCTCTGGCGCGACGGCGACTGGCGGATGCAGGCGCCCCCGGGAGGCTCTTGGATCTCGGTCAACCGCCGCACCACCGACCTTGCCGGGGTCGTCGAATGGGGGCCGCGGTAGTGCCCAGTTGCCCCCCAGTCCTGCCCACGTGCATCCCCGGGCAGATCCTGGAGAACACGGCCTCCCGGTTCCTCGATGAGCTGGCCGAGCAGTCGTCGCAGGCCGCCGCCGAGATGCTCAAGACGCTGGTCACCGGGTGGCTGTCCGTCCCGACCCCGGTGGTGTCGCAGACCGAGGGAGCGGTCCAACATCTGCGCGCGTACACCAACTGGGCGGTGGCGGCGATCGCCGTGGGCACCGTGCTGTGGGCCGCGCTCAGGATCGCGTGGCAGCGCAACGGCCAGGAGGCCGGCACGCTCACCAAGAATTTGGTGACGCTGGTCGTGCTCGCCGGAGCCGGTGTGCCGGCCGTGCAGCTCCTCATCGAGATCGGTGACGCCTACGCCGACTGGATCCTCAGCGCCTCCGCGAACGGTGACCTCGGCAAGCGGCTGCTCCTGCTCGCTCCCGCCGCCGCGACCGGCGGGCTACCGCCGATCGTGGTGATCGGCATCTCGATCATGGTGTTCCTATCCTCGATGGTGCAGCTCCTGCTGCTGCTGGCCCGCAACGCCGGCCTGGTCCTGCTCGCCGGGCTCCTTCCGGCTGCCGCCGCAGTGGGCGGCTCCGTACGGAGTCGATACCTGACCTGGCTGCTCGCCCTGCTGCTCTACAAGCCGGCCGCCGCCACGATCTACGCCGCAGTGTTCTGGCTCGGGCAGGGACAGACCCTGACCGACGTGCTCACCGGCATGGTGATGTTCTGCATGGCCATCGTGGCGTTGCCCGCCCTGATGCGGCTCATCGCCCCAGCGGTGTCGGTGCTGTCCGCCGGCGGCGGATCCAGCGGCGTCGCCATCGCCGCCGCGTCCGGCGCCGGACAGCTCGCTTCCGGGGCAGTGCGCCTCAGCGGCTCCGGTGGCGGATCCAGCGGCAGCACCGGCAGCTCCGGAGCCACCGGCGGGCCAGGCCGACCAGGCGGCGCAGCACCGTCCGCACCAGCACCACGTCCGGCCGGCGGCGCAGGCACAGCCGGCCGGGCCGGCACCAGCGGAGCCGGGGCGGCCGGAGCAGGAACCGCAGGAGCGGGAGCAGGGCCTCCGGCGGCGCGGCCAGCACGGGCGCCGGGGCGGCCGGAGCAGGCGCAGCAGCGGCCGGCCCGGTCGGGATCGCCGCCGCCGGAGCCATCGCGGCGGCCAAGGTCGGGCCCGCAGCAGTCCGCAAGGTCGGCGGAACAGCATCTGGAGCGACCAACGGTGAGGGGGACACATGAGCGCCGGAGTGCGCGATCGGCCCAGCGAACAGCGCACTTACGGCAACTGGCGGCTCGGTCGCGGTGCCGGCCTGTTCGGGCTCGGGCCAGCCGGCACCATCGCCGCGTTCCTGGTCATGGTGCTCGCCGCCGCGATGCTGACGATCTCGCCGCCCGCCGCGCTGATCACCGCCATCACTGGCCTGCTCGTGCTCGCGCCCCTGGCGATCCGGATCAACGGGCGCACCGGATTCCAGGTCATCACCGCCCGTGTGGCGTGGTGGCTCGCCCGCTCCCGCCGCCACCACATCTACGTCTCCGGCGTCGCCTCCCGGGTCGCCGCCGCCCACCAACTGCCCGGGGTCCTGGCCCGCTCCGAGGTGTACGAGGTCGAGACCGGCCGGTCCGGTCGGGTGGCCGTGGTCGTGGTCCCGCAGAGCCGGCACTACACCGTCACCCTGCGCTGCGCGCCCGAAGGCATGGACCTGGTCGACCAGGCCGTCATCGACGCCCGCGTCGGGCACCTGGCCTCGTGGCTGGCCGCGCTGTCGCGCGAACCCCAGCTCGTACAGGCTCAGGTGACCATCGAGACGACGCCGGATCCGGGCACCCGCCTCGCCACCGAAGTCGCGGCGACCTCCCGACCCGACGCGCCAGCGTTGGCCCTGCAGGTCCTCAACGAGGTGGTCGAGTCGTCCCCGGCCGGATCCGCCACGGTCGACACCCGGGTGTCGCTGACCTACACCGCCCCACCCGGGCGGTCGATGACGCCCGAGGACGTCTGCCGGGAGGTCGCCGCCCGTCTGCCGCATCTGCACTCGGGGCTGACCGGTGCCACCGGCGCCGGCATCACGCCGATGTCCGCCCGGGGACTCGCCGCGGTGGTGCGCGCCGCCTACGACCCGGCCGCCGCCCTGGACCTCGCCCGCGCGCCGCAGCTCACCCCCGACTGGACCCAGGCCGGCCCGGTGGCCACCCGGGAGAGCTGGGACTCCTACCGGCACGACTCCGGGATCTCCCGCACCTGGTGCATGGTCGAAGCACCGCGCGGGGTGGTGTACTCCAGGTTGTTCAGCCGGCTGACCGACCCGGACCCGCAGCTCCTGCGCAAACGCGTCACGATGATCTACCGGCCGTACTCCCCCGGCGAGGCAGCCCGGCTCGTCGAGTCCGACAAGCGCGACGCGAGGTTCCTGGCCTCCAAGAAGCACCGCGCCAGCGCCCGCGACCTCACCGACCTGGCCGCCGCCGAACAGGCCGCCGAGGAAGAGGCCACCGGCGCGGGCGTCGTGCGTTTCACTGTGCTGGTCACCGCCACCGTCGCCGACGAGACGCAGCTCGACGAGGCCACCGGCGTCATCCGGGCCCGCGCCGGTGAGGCCCGCCTGGTGATGCGCCCGATGTACGGGTGCCAGGCCGCCGGGTTCGCCGCCGGCCTGCCCGCCGGCGTGGTCCTGCCCACCCACGCCACCATCCCCTTCTAGGACGCCGGCATGACCGAGAGCACCCGCGATACCCCCGCTGCCCCGCCACGTCGACCCGCCGGCCGCCGCCCCGGGCGGCTCGGCTACACCGGGCCGGGCGGCGGGGCCTGGTCGTACATCGAACCGCCGACGGAGTACCGGGGCACGACCGTTCAGGTCTGCGGCCTGTTCCCCTTCGGCACCGGCGCGTCGACGCCGATGATCGGCGTTCCGATCGGCCGGCACCTCTACACCGGATCCGCGGTCTGCTTCGACCCGATCTCCTGGTACACCCGCGCCCGCCTGATCAACAACCCGTCGGTGTGGATCGAGGGTGAACCCGGCATGGGCAAGAGCACGGCGGTGCGGCGGATGGTCCTCGGGCTCACCGCCCAGGGCGTCACCCCGCTGATCCTCGGCGACCTCAAGCCCGACTACGCCGAGCTGGTCCGCGCCCTCGGTGGGCAGGTCCTGCGCATCGGGCCGGGCCTGGACCGGATCAACCCCCTCGACGCCGGCCCGTGGCGGCAGGTCCTCGACCGGGTCGACGAGCGCACCGGCGCTGTGGTGCGCGCGGCGGTCACCGACCGGCGGCTGAACATGCTGGTCGCCCTGGCCACCCTGATCCGGCGCGGGCCCGTCAGCTCGGATGAGACCACCGTCCTGGCCGCCGCGCTGCGCTACCTCGCCGAACGCGAGACCGACACCCCGCCGGTGCTCTCCGACGTCCTGCGCATCCTGCGCGACGCCCCCGCCGACGTCCGCGCCGTCACCCTCTGGCAGGAAGAGCACGACCTCCCCCGCTTCCGGGAAGAGACCAACGGCCTGCATCGCACCCTGCTGGCGCTGCTGCACGGCCCGCTCGGCGACACCTTCGAGGGCCAGACCACCACCGCGATCCGCCTCGACACCCCCGCCGTCTGCGTGGACATCTCCAGCATCGACGACACCGACGAACTGCGCACCGCCGCGACCCTGCTGTCCACCTGGTCCTATGGCTTCGCCCAGGTCGAGGCGGCGCACCTGATGGCCGACCTCGGCCTCGCGCCGCCGCGCACCTTTTTCACCGTGCTCGACGAGCTGTGGCGGGCGCTGCGCGTCGGGCACGGCCTGGTCGACCGCGCCGACGGCCTGACCCGCTTGAACAGACAGAAAGGGACAGGCACGGCCTTCATCACCCACTCCCTGGCCGACCTGGAGGCGCTGCCCACCGCCCACGACCGGGCCAAAGCGAGAGGCTTCGCCGAACGCTCGGCGGTGCTGATGATCGGCCCCTGCTCGGAGCAGGAGCTGGACTCCGTCTCCCGGGTCCGACCGCTGTCGCAGGCCGAACGCCGTGAGGTGCTGTCCTGGTCGGCGCCGCCGTCCTGGACGGCCGCCGAGGGCAGCGGGACCGTCGGCCGGGGAAACTTCCTGATCAAGGTGGGATCCAGGCCAGGTATTCCGGTGCACCTGGAGCCCACCGAGACGGAGATGCGCCTGGGCAACACCGACTTCCGCTGGACGATGGCGTGAGCCGCCCCGCCGGACCGCGCCGTGGCCACGACGACGCCGGCCTACTCGTCGGCGGCATCGCCGCCTTCGCCCTGGTCGCCGCCAGCGGGGTGTGGCTGCCGGTGGCGCTCACCCACCCGCCCGGCTACAGCGGGGGCGGCCCGATCCGGGTGGCCGCCGCGGTGGTGCGTGGCGAGATCTCCTGGACCACCGCGTGCACGCTCGTCGTGGCCATCGAGGTCGGCGTCCTGGTGCTGCTCGTCACGGTGGGAGTCGTGGTCTGGCGGTGGGCTCGCCGTCGACGTACCCGCGTCGACTCCGCTGCCCGGCGGATGGCCAGCCGTGCCGATCTCGCCCACCTCAGCCCGGCGGGCGTCGCCGACAGCGGCCGGCGGCTGCGGCCCAGCCTCGCCGACGTCGACCGGCCCGACCCCGACCAGCTCGGCGTGCTGATCGCCTACACCGTCGCCGGCGGGGTGCAGCTGCGCCAGTCCTGGGAGGACATGGCCGTCGACATCTGGGGCCCGCGCACCGGCAAGACCACCAGCCGGGCGATCCCGGCGATCGTCGCCGCCCCCGGGCCCACGCTGGTCACCAGCGTCAAGGGCGACATCGTCGACGCCACCCGCGACCTGCGCGCCGAACGTGGCACGGTGTGGGCGTTCGACCCGCAGCACATCCTCGGCACCGACCAGGGCATGTGGTTCAACCCGCTGCGCGCGGTGGCCACCGTCACCGACGCCCGCCGCCTGGGCGAGCACTTCGCCGCCGCCGAACGCGAACCCGGCGTCTCCCGTGATGCGTTCTTCGACCCCTCCAGCGAGGAACTGGTGGCCAACCTGCTGTTGGCCGCCGCCTGCTCCGGCCGGGACATCCTCGCCGCGTACCGGTGGGCGGTCAGCCCTCGTGACGACGAACCGGCGATGCTGCTGCGCGAGCACGGCTTCGCGCTGCCCGGCGACGCGGTCGCCGGGGTGGTCAACATGCCCGACAAGACCCGGGGCGGCATCTACGCCGGCGCCCAGAAGATGCTCATGTGCCTCACCGAGCCGGCCGTCACCGCCTGGGTGACTCCGCCGACCCGTGGCGGGGTCCTCGAGTTCGACCCGGCCGCGTTCGTGGTGAGCACCGACGTGCTGTACCTGCTCTCCCAGGGCGGGCCCGGCTCCCCCGCCCCGCTGGTCGCCGCCCTCACCGACGCCGTCCTGCGCGCCGGTGAGCTGCGCGCCCGCGCCTCAGCCGGCCGCCGCCTGGATCCGCCGCTGCTGAGCATCCTCGACGAGGCCGCGAACATCTGCCGCCTGCGGCAACTTCCCAACCTCTACTCCTACTACGGCTCCCACGGCCTGCCGATCATCACCATCCTGCAGTCCTACCCCCAGGGAGTCGACGTGTGGGGACGCGAGGGCATGCGCAAGCTCTGGTCGGCGGCGAACGTGCGGACGTACGGCGGCGGCGTGGCCGACCCGGACTGGCTGGAAGAGTTGTCGAAGCTGATCGGCGAGCACGACGTCACCACCCGGTCGACCAGCAGCAGCGGATCCGGTTGGGGCCAGCGGTCGGTCTCGCACGCCACCCGCCGCCAGCGCATCCTCGACGTCTCCGACCTGCACGCCCTGCCCCGAGGCCGGATGGTCGTCTACGCCTCCGGCGCCCCACCCGCGCTCGCCCGCACCGCCCCCTGGCAGGACGGCCCATACGCGGCGGCGATCCGCGCCTCGATCGCGCACTGGGACCCCACCGGCCGCACCGACTGGACCCTCTCCCCCGACATCCCACCGGAGCCGATCTCATGACCACGCCCACCGCCGGGCCGGCCGCCGACGCCGTCGCCGACCTCAGCGCGCTACTCGGCCAGCTCGCCGGCGACCCTGCCGCGCCCCCTCCGGTCGACGAGGCACCGGCGGCGGAACCGGCCGGCGCGGAACCGGTCTACCGCAGCGTCGAGGCGTTCGTCGGCGACTACCTCGCCCACGTCGTCGAGCGTCGCCTCGCCTCCGGGCCGACCAGCGGCATCAACTGGTGCCCGAGGTGGTGGGCGCACCCCGAGGCGATCTCCCGCCTGTACGCGCTCTGGCGGGCCTGGGAGACGCTGCGGGTCAGCGACCCGCAGACCGGCATGAGCATCTGGTGGCGCGACCACCTCGACCCGCACCTCGCCGCGCTGGCCGCCGAGTACGGCCCGTTCAACCGGTGCGGACCGGACAAGCACACCGAGCCCCAACCCCTGCCGGTGGAACCAGCACCGCCTGCGGTCCTCGCTCAGCTACCGGATGCGGACGGCGTCTGATTCTGCGGCATCGCCCGGACGTATGACCAACGACACCAGCAGCGCGGTCCCGTTGAGGTCCTGGGATTCCGATCATAACCAGGGGAAACGCGATACTTGGACAAGTAGAAGTTGTATAACCTCTACTTGACGATTTCTATCGGTCCAGCAACACTGGCGGGGCAACGAATGCATCAACACAAGCATCCGGTACTCAACCTACCTGGATAACAAGCAGCGGAGCCGGTGCGCGAACACCGACCCCGCCGCCGAGCAGACCTAGCGGGATCTCCGACTCTTGACCGCTAGATCAGTTACCGCCACGAGGGCCTGCGCCGTGAGGTGTAGGCCTTCGTCATGCACGAACAGACTCATGAGCTGCAGTCCCGTTCGTGCATAGGGCCACACCCGGATCAGCCAGTGTGGCTTTTGTGGGGCAGGCTCGCCCGGCGTCGCCGCCTGGCTCTCCTGTCCGTTGTGATGTAGCTCAGGCACCTTGCCTGGTTCCCTTCGCCGTACGTCGCGGCTGGCGCCGCGCGGAGCAGCAAGCCGCCACACCGGCCGGACGCGGCGGGTTGGCGTACTCCTACTGAGGCGCTTGGAACCGGGGAAGATCCCCTGCCCGCTGATCGAGCCGGACCTCTGTAGAGGGGGACCTGATCAGTGGCGAGGACAAGCGTATCGAGCGCCGTACAACAGATTCAGTGGCCCCGTGACACCAACCCGGCGCGATGTATCACCCTAGATATGGTCCAACCGTGTTGAGCAGGCAAAACGTCTACCGCCGGTCGGAATGGACAGTGCCCCAGCGTAACGGCTAGCCGTTTCCGGGGATGCTCTCGGTACAGTCTGGGAATGGCCCGTACCACACCGCGCGTCTGCGAGGCCACAGGGTGCCCGGAGCGGCTGGAGACGACCCGAGACAACGCCCGGTACTGCAGTCCAAAATGCCGCCAGCGGGCGTACCGCCAGCGGTCAGTTGCGCTGACGATTTACCGCGCCAGCACGGTGAGCGATGACCAACACTGTGACTACTGCTCGAAGAGCCTGCCCACAGTGGTGAAGAGTAAGACCGGACTGCGCCTGGTCAGGATCGACGCGGTGTACTGCAGCGACCGCTGCCGGGGCCGGGCTTACCGCAAGCGCAAACGCGGTGAACAGCTCCGCAAGAGCGCCGGCATCTCACTGCCCGTCCGGCGGGGTGGCGGGTAAGGCCGGCCTCGCGGTGATCTCCGTCGACGTCAGCCGGGGGTGGTAGGTCGTCGACGGGCACCGCCGGCACGTCCATCGGTGATGACCCCGGCGCGTGCCCGGCGGCGGGCACGGACAGGGCGTCCATCCCACCATCACCTCACCCGGACCCAGGGGATGCCGATCAGGGCCGGAGCAGTGGGCGGGAGCCGGCGCGACGAACTGGCGCTTGCCGGACCTGTCGACCTGCACGCGGTGGGGCAGCGCGTCGCAGCGTGGGCAGGCGGGTACGACGCCGCCGGTGATCGGGCGGATTCGCCCGTGCGAGAGGCAGGTCCGCTCCCCCACCCGCAACGTCGGCGTCAGCCGCCCCCAGTCCACGGTCACCCTCGGACGGTACGGCACCGGCCTGGACTGAGGCCGTTGCTGTCACCACCGAGGTGAGGGTTACCCCTGCGTGAGGGTGAGGGTCGCCCAGACCTGGCTGGTGCCGATCGGGTCGATCGCCCGCAGGTTCACCGGCACGTCCAGCACGACCAGGTGCGCGCGCTCGTTCTCGCCCCGTCCGGGCGAGATCAGACCGCGTACCGCGTGCTCGCCCTGGTCCTCGCCGACCCCGGGCTCCGGCGCTCCCAGCAGCCGCGCGGCGACCTCGGCCGGGAAGGGGCCGCCCTGCCACTCGATCTCCCAGCTCCGGCCGCCGTCGCCGGGCCACCAGTCCAGATGGGAGGCGCCGTTGAGCGCGCTGGTCTCGCGCAGAGCCGACATGACTCGTCCCAGCACCTCGTAGTAGCGCGCCGGGTTGTCCCGCAGGTAGTGCGCCTGATCCGTCATGGCCTGCTCAACGAATCGGGCTGGGGTCAGATCCGCCCTGCCTCTGCCCCTGGTGATTCCGTGGAATCCTCGTCGCCGGCGGCAGTGAGGTACGCGGCGAGGATGTAGTCCGGGGCCTGGTCGAGGCGCTGGCCACCGTGGTCGTAGCGGCGGGTCGTCCGCGCGTCCGCGTGGCCGAGTTGCTCCTGGACGTCCTCAAGTCGAGCACCGGCGTCGCGGGTGAGAGTGGCGCAGGCCCCTGAACGGGCGGTGCGCTGGCCGAACGCCGGGTTGTGGCGGTCGGTGTCGGGACGCGTTGGCCAGAGCTGTGCCCGAGTTGACCGCAGTGACTTTCCGTGATTTTCGCAATTCGGACGTAGCAGTCCGTGGCAGCTTCGACTCCTTGCCGACCTCAAATTCGTGGGGAATTTACTTTCAATGCTGGCCAGCAGACCTCAAAGCAGACAAATAGGCCCCTATGTTTAGGGAACGTTCAGTGACGACTGACGATTACTCTAAGTGGCTAGTTGACAGCGTTACGCCAATGAGATTAGATCTTTCCAACGGGGGCATTTGCATGGAGATAAGGCGCGTCGCGGACTCTCTAGAAGTAGAGTCGAGACAGACACTTGTCTTATGCAGGCACAGCCCCTACGTCTCGTCAATAGTAGGGAGACTGGGGAGTGAACTACCGTTCTATTGGAGCGCGGACTGCCGTTGCCGTGCTCAGCGCAATCGCAGTTTCGACTACCGGGCACACCGTCGCAAACGCCCAAGACTGGCGAATCGCTGCTCAGGCTGAGATTGACGCCTACCAGAGTCAGCATCCGACGGATTACACCGGCATCGACCAGCTTCTGACGAAGTACGGCCTTCCGCCGATGCAGGTTCGTATCAACGGAATCGATCGAGACCTCACTTCAAGTGAAGCCGAGACGGTCCTCGCATCGCGGGAAGCTGCCGCAAAGTCAGCGCCTTCTGATTTCGGTGTGCTCGCGGTACCAACGGATGCGTTCAGCGTCGCCATGACGCTGAACTACGATTTGAACACCAACCGCGTGGTCACCGGCTCCTGGAACTTCCGTGACAACTACGTCAACGGTAGCGCCCCAGACGACGTCGCTACCATCCAGACCAACCTCGGCGGCGGCGGCTGTTTCCGCACGGGAACACTGACGAGGAAGGCCGCCGATTACACGGGAGCCGACCACACGGGCTCAACCTATATCGACGATGGCGGCGTAAACGGAAGCCCCATCTTCGGAATTCGTGACACTGTCAGCGGCTTCAAGCTGCTGACGGATAACGGCTACTTCAAGGCCACGTTCAACAAGACCGGCGCCAGTGGATGCAGCTCGGCCAAGCTCGGGGCCCAATTCCAGTTCGAGCACAACCAGGACGGTTCGGGAGGCTTCTCTGCCTCCGCCGGATGGGGCGTATTCAGCATTAGCTACTCGAACGGCGGCAGCAAGTTGCGGAAGTCCACCACGGCGAGTTACCTGTAGCAAGCCCGATAGGCTAAGACCGAGGGTCAGCGCTAAGCGCGCTGACCCTCGGTCGCCATAACCCGCAGGTGATATGATCGTCGCCATGTCTAATGCCAAGACTCGGGGCGGACTGCTGCTCCTGCTCATCGCTGCAGCAATTGCCCTCCTCACCATGCCCGTTCATCGGCTCTGGGCAGTCGTCATGCTCTTTCTGGTCGTGACAGCGACGGGATGCGTATTCCTATCGGCTGGCCTCGCAGCAGAAAATAAAGAAAGCGCAGTCAAGACTGCCAGTAGGGCGTATGAAGAGTCCTAAACCGGCAGGTGCCGCGCCCATTTCAGCCGATCCAACAGCCGCTGGCGATTACTGAGAGTCACCGCAACGACAAGTTGGAAGTAATCAGCTGCCTGGCTCGTCTGCCTCTACTCGAAGATGCGCTCGACGACTGCGGCCTGCTCGGCGGTACCGGCACGAAAGTAGCGGGCGGTGGTGTCGAGCGAGGCGTGCCCGAGCAGGGCCTGGACATGCGCGGAGTCCGCGCCGCCTTGGCGCAGCCGGGTGGCGTAGGTGTGGCGCAGGCGGTGCGGGCGCAGGCCGGGCAGGCCGGCGGCGTCGCTGACGGTGAGCACCACTTGGGTGATGCCGGAGGTGGTGAGCCGGCCGCGTTGCCCGCTCCACAGTGGTCCCGCCTGGGTGCCGCGGTGGCGGAGCCAGGCGCTGAGCCGTTCGCGTGCCGGTGCCGGGACCGGCACCTGGCGGGCCTCGTCGCCCTTGCCGTGCAGGCGGATGGTGCCGGTGCGGGCGGTGAGGGCGAGGTCGTCGACGTCGAGGCGGGCGCACTCCTGCGCTCGGGCGCCGGTGTAGAGCAGCACGGCGACGATGGCGGCGTCGCGAACGCCGCGGCGGTCGGCGGCGCGCTCGACCGCGCCCTGCTCCTTGGAGTTGAGCGCGTCAGGTTCGCCGGGGCGAGGCACGCGGGCCCGCTTGACCTTCAGCCGGAGTCCGACGCCGATCTCGTAGAGCAGGTCGACGGCGGCCAGGGCCTGGTTCACGGTGGACGGGCCGGCCTTGGTGGCGATGAGATGCCGACGCCAAGCGGTGACGGCGGCCTCGGCGCCGACCTGGTCGACGAAGGCGTCCGGGTGCTCGCCGGCGTGCTCGTCGAGCCAGGCAGCGTACGCGCGGGTGCGGGCCCGGTACGCCTTGGTGGTGTTGGCCGACAGGGCGCACCGGTCGAGGTGGCGGTTCAGCGCCGCGAGAGTCCTGTCGGCGGCCGCAGTCGCATCCGCCGGGCGTAGCGGGATGACCTTCGCGGTCGCGGTGCGGGCCACGGCGGCCACCGTCCTTCTTATCCACTGAGTGTCGGCCGGAGTTTCAGCCAGGACTAAACGACGTTATCCGCTGAGACGGTTGCCCTACTCAGCGGATAAGGAAGCTTATCCACTGAGCCGGTGTTGGCTGGCGATTGAAGATCTACTTTTCATGAACTTTGCGGGAGAAATCCCGACGCGAACGACTCTCGTGCGGTACCTATGGCTGCGCCAGGACGTTAGGAAGACCAGGGCCCTCTAATGAGTCCTGAGCACTGACAGGGCGCTCGCCGTGGATCTCAGGTCACATGTGCCAGAGATACATGATCAGGGGTCAGGGACCCCAGACGACAAGCGTCCGTCCACCGCGCCGTCGCAGCCAGCGACGAGAAGGGGAGGGACCAGGGCGGTCATAGCCATGGCCACCGCGGCCGACACGGCGGGAGAAATCCTGCACGCCACCGGTCGCGATGGCCTGGCCACGACGGCCAGGACCATCGCTCACCTGCTACACCTGGTCGCCATCTTGGCTCGCAACCGGGACGGCCAGAGGTAGCCCTACCGAGCCCGGGGTTGACGGGAGTCAACCCCGGGCTCCCTGTAAACGATTCTCCCTGGCCCGTCGTGGTGGCCCATAGTCGTCTTCCACCCCTGCCGGTCGAGCCACCCCACCGCGAGTCCTCCCCCGACCTCCGCCGACGACGTGTGATTCCCCGGCATCGTTGGCGTTCGACGCGCCCAGGTCGCCGCGAGCGATGGCTCCGCGGAGAGTACGGAGCATTTTCGGGCTCACGTCGGGCGCCATCCTGCCGCAGCAGGGGGAGTAGGTGTGTGGGTAGGGTGAGCAGGCTGTCCTCAGCTCCGACGACGACTTGAGTACGACCGGAGGCGGTGAGCCGGCCGCGCTGGTCGAACCAGCCGTCCCAACTCAGCACCACGGCGGCGGTGCCTGGCGCTGAGCTGGTCGCGGGCACGGCGGGGCCCGGACGAACGCCCGGTCGGACAGAGACCTCCCAGACAGTCGCCTGCATGGCCACCACCACGGTGACACAGACAGTTTCAGTCGCCTGTCGACCGGAATCTGTCGTAGCGGGGCTGACCTGCGCTGTGAGTGCGCTGGTTGTCCGGCTCCGAAGGCAAACGGCAACCTGGTTATCGAGTAACCCGGGCCGATGAGGGGCCTTTGCCGAGTCGCCAGTCCGACGGCTTCTGCGAGGCGAAGGTCTCCCCGCGCAGGATCCGGTCGCGCTCGCGGACCGCGTCGGCGCAGGCCATGTGGGCCCAACCAGCGGGCACCTTGCCGAGCCGTGCCCCGGCCGGGTAACCGCGTTCGCAGGCCACGCAGGTACCGGCGAAGCTGGCCGCGAAGCCGGCGGCGGGCTTGCTCGCGCGCGGCTGGGCACCGCCACGGCGTTTGCCAGCGGTCGCGGCGGTCTTGGCCGTGCTCTTCTTCGGTCTGGGCTTGCGCGAGGGCTTACCGGAGCCGGAGGCGCTCGTGGTGCCGGAGGCGCCAAACTGCTTGGGCAACTCGCCGCTCGTCGGCAGGTTGAGTGCCTGCTGGTACGTGGCGTCGGCGGGCCGACATCGGCGGGATCTCGTCACGACCGCACCGTACGACGCCTCGCTGCCTGCCTCTGGCAGCCACGCCAGGTACGGCGTTTTCCGTGAGGGGTTGCCGTGCGGACGGTCCACCCGCAGAACTGGCGCGGCCCGGATAACGGTGTCGGGGTCGGTCCCGACAACCGTTGCACGCATCCCGCCAGGTCCCCGACAGGCGAATACCGGCGGCGCTGGTGGCTTGGCCGTCCACCAAGTCGCCGCCGGCCGAATCACCCTCCCGCATCCCAGTTCGTGGACCGTTTTAGCGGAATGGGCGCGGACGCGGACGCCTCGTCCAGGGTGGTGGACGACGGTGCCGAGGATGGTGCCGCCGGGGCTGAGCTGGGGGGTCTTTCTTGCCGGTGCCGGAAATGTAAGGGCGGACTAGGAGTGCGGTAATGACCGCCGTTGCCCGTCGGAGTCTGGCTCGATAAAGCACTCTGTCACCGCCGTGTCGCATCATGTATAGAAGGGCGGGCGCTCCGCGCTGATCAGGCGGCCAACCGAGCCGCGCGGAGCACCCTGACCGACCAGGCAGTCAGCACTGATCGGCACGGAACACTCTCCCCGGCGTCCTTAATGTCGGGAAAGAGGACCCGGCAGACTCCCGACAACAACGACCGTTGTCGGGTCACCTCTCGTGCCTCAAGGACGAACAGC